>NZ_CP080528.1 GCF_024746815.1 Mesorhizobium sp. AR07 | reverse complement strand
GTGGTGTCCACCTCCAAAGTGGACACTTCATGCCAAAACACGCTCAATGGAAAAAGGTGCAGAGAAATTCGCGCTTTCTCTCAAGTCAAGTTGAGCCACTACTCGACCAGATTGGCGGTCCGATCGGACAGTTTACTGCTGACGGCGCCTATGACGGAAAACCGACTTACGACGCAGTCATCGATCACAGCGCTGCCGCCGCAATCGTCATTCCGCCTCGTGCCAACGCGGTCGAATCATTCGACGATAGACCTCCCGGCCAAAGCGACCAGCATAATCGCCGCAATCGGCAGAGACGGCCGGATGAAATGGCAGGTCTCCAACGGTTATGGCAAACGCTCGCTGGTCGAGACCGCCATAGGGCGATAAAAGTCCACCATCGGGTGGCTTTGCGGGCCCGGTCGCTTCCCGTTCAGCAGACCGAAGTCGCCATCGGCTGCGCCGTCCTCAACCGCATGCTTGCCTGCGCACGCCCGAAATCCGCCCGCCGCAAGGCGGCCACGGCATAGTCTGCCGCTTCAAAGATCGACATCCGCTCAAGTCCGGACCCATGCACCAACGCCCCTGCGGAGGCCAATCAAAGCCGAGCATGCGAACCAGGACGCGCATGGTCGCGGTTAATAGTTATCTTTTGCGTTCAGGGAGCCACGGCGCCTGGGTCGGCTGATGAACACCGTCCGTTCGCGCATGTGAGGTCGAACTAATTGGCGGCGAAGGGGAGGCAGGCTCATCATCCAACAGTCGCCAGATTTCCGCTGGCTCGAATGCCATCATTGGTGGGGAGGCGGGTTCATCATCCAACAGCTGCCGGGGCTCCTCCTCGTGCGGCAAGCGCCTCATCAGCCGGTCTTGCAGCGCCTGCCGATCGGCGACGAGGTTGTCGAGGTGCAGCGGCTCGTGGTCCGGCCGCTGCCCGTCCACCAGTCGTTGAACCAGCGCCCGCGTGCCGTCCACCACAAAGACGCCGCAATCATAACGGTTCGGCTGTCTGGCCATGCGGGCTGGCGCCAAGGTGGCGTTCAGCAGCCCTGCGAGCTGTCTTGCAGGCGCGTCGTTGTATCCCTCTCGCTGGAGGGAGTCGTAGTGATAGGCGACCGGCCTTTCCCGGTTGCTGCGATCAACCAGCAGCAGCGACCAATGGGTGCCGAGGCTATGCTCAGTGGCATTGTTCACGGGCAGGAACAGGAAATCGGCTGTGTCGTTGCCATCCTGATCATAGACAATGCGGTGCAATGCGCATTCCCTATCGATTTCGCTGAAACCGCGCAAGCGCAGGGGACCATTGGCTATGAGGGGATCCACCAACTGCGTCTGGCCGGCGAGCCTCGGATCGATCCCCCGCAGCCGCTCCTCCAGCAAATCGTAATCCCTCTGGATATGGTCGGTGCTCAGCCACTCGTCGGCGCCAAGCACCGACCCCACGGGGACATTGGAAGAGGCTGTCGGATGCGACGCCCCGATCTGGGCATCGGAGGAGGTGGTGGTTGGCCTCGTCAGATCAACCACTGGAAGACCGCGGTAGGTTTCTGGCAGCCTAGCGGTTGCTGGCGAGACGGGTTGGGTAGTTCTTGCCAGTGGCGCTGCCGCTGGCGCAGCTTCACTCATCGGCGAAAGTTGCCCGCGATGGATGAGCTGAACGTCATCGGGCCCTCCCGGCCTGAAGACGGCGGCGGACCCTGTCCCTTGCATCATGGGCTGCCACTCCGTCTCGCGGAGCATCTGCCGCCGCTCCAACTCCTCGCTCAACCACGCCATAGCTTCGTCGTCCGAGGAGGCCGGCAGCGGAGAAAGCGCCAGCGGCGAGCCGGGCTGTCGAGCGCCCTGGTGATGACCCGGTACTGGCCCGGGCGGATTGGGATTAACCGCTGCCTCAAAATCGCCGTAGGCGTCTGAGCGAGCCCTGACATAGTGCACTGGCGCTGCTTCCGACGCTGGCCACATACTCCAATCAATGTTGAGCGGCATCTGCAGCGACCAGGTTGACGTGGACCTGGCAGGTTCCTGCCGTCCAGCTTGGATTATGTCCTGCGCCAGCTCAGGGGGAACCTCGGACCATGGTGGGCCGTCTTCAACCATCAGATCCTGATCGTAACCTTCCGGCCGGACCAATGGCCAAGTAGCAGGTCCCTGCTGCGCAGCGGCGTCCCCGACGGCCGTCGCGACCGCATGCGGCGCCGCGGCGTCTTCGTACCCGCTCCCCTGCATCATCGGCCGTGCCTCCCATGGAGATGCACCCAGTTGATGGGTGGGGCCCGGCGTCAGCAGGCGACCGCCTGAATTAGCGATCCCGTTCAGCGGCGGCTCTGCAGCAAGGCCTTGCGGAACGTCCAGGGTCCTCTGCCTCTTCGCTGGCCTCAACCCAGCTGTGTCATGCTCATCGTCGATGAAGGCCTCCTCGCTTGGCAGGAGGTTGCTCCAGGCAGGTGCACCCATCAGCTCGTTCCGGGACCGCTGGTGATTGGACTCTCCGGGATTCGGTGCCTGGTCATGGCGCGCGGCGGGCTCTAGAAATGACGACGGGCCAGGTGCGTCCATCAGCCCCAAACGCATATCCTGATCGTGCGCTTTCGCAGGAAGCTCTTTTGCCAAACTGCCAGCCCGGTGCGACGCGCTGTGCTGCGCAGCGGCGTCGCCGACCCGCCTCCGCTCCATCGGTGCCGCGTTTTCGGAGTTGATGAGCGTCACGTTCTGGGGGGGAGGATTCAGCTTAGCGCGGCCTGCGATCGGCACGACGCCCGTCGACCGCAAGGTCCGGAGATGACCTATTGCCGTAAGGAGTCTCGCGGGATCGCCCTTTCCGATGAACTCGAGCACCTCACCGCCATCGCTCAGCGACTTGCTGTCGATCCGAGCAACAATGCTCGATTTGTTGTTTGCGAAGAGCCAACCACCAAACCGGCGAAGAATACTAACATTGTTCTTGACGGTGAGTTCGGCGGCACCTCCATTGATGAGAGCCTCCTCAAGGCCCAAAATAAGGGAAGCATCCTGGGGATAGAGTGGCTGCTGTTTCCGAGGCTGCTGGATCCTGCGAAGCCGAGTTAATTGAGCCGGCCGCAGCGCTGAGGACGACGGGCCTTGTTCGTCCATCAGCCCCAAAAGCACATCCTGATTGTGGGCAGCCGCAGCAAGCTCCTTTGGCCAAGCGCCAGCTTCCTGCGACGCGCTGTGCTGCGCAATCGCCTCGCCGATCCGCCTCGGGTCCATCAGTGCCGCGTCCTCGGGATCAGGAACGGGGGGAATATGGCGCTCGAGCTCCATCGCTTTAGCGCCGGCGTCCGATTTTCGCAGATAATTCAGTGCGGAACCGATCCTTGGATCACCACCGGCGTCCTTCCTATAGCTCTTGACATCTCCATTCAACGCCTTGCCGGAAAGCCGACCAGCAATGCCCTTCTTATTGTTTTGACGCAGGTAGTCACTGAAGCTCCTGAGAGCAGTTGCATTCCTTTTGCCGGTCTGTATCGCTGCTTTGTCTCTGTACTCTTTGATGAGAGCGGCGATGAGAGCCGCGTCCTCCGGATGCGGAGTCAACTCAGCGCGGCCTGCGATCGGCGCGATTCCGCCCGTCGACTGCGAGGTCCGGAGATGATTTATTGCCGGAAGGAGTGTCTTGGGATTACGCTTTCCGATGAACTCGCGCGCATCCTCGGTCAGCGACCCGTGGTCGAGCCGATCCTTAATGGGATCTTTGTTGTTTGCGAAGAGCCAGCGGCCAAAGCTGAGAAGAGAACCTACATAGTCGTTGGCGGTGTGCTCGGAGGCGTTGCCCTTGATGAGGGCTTCCCTGAGGCCCGAAATAAGCGGAGCATCCTGGGGATAAAGAGGCTGGTTCCTTCGAAGCCGAGCTGACTGAGCCGGCTGCGGCCCCGAAGACGACGGGCCCTGTTCGTCCCTCAGCCCCAAACGCACATCCTCATCGTGGGCTGCCGCAGCAAGCCAACTGCCAGCTTCCTGCGACGCGCTGTGCTGCGCAATCGCCTCGCCGACCCGCCTCGGCTCCATCAGTGCCGCGTCCTCGGGATCAGGAACGAGGGGAATGTGGCGCTCGCGCTCCATCGCTTTAACGCCGGCCTCCGATTTTCGGAGATGATCCAGTGCGGCATCGATGATCCGATCACCATCGGCGTCCTCCTTATAGCCCTTGACATCTCCATCCAACGCCCCGCCGAAAAGCCGACCAGCAATGCCTTTCTTGTTGTTTTGACGCAGGTAGTCACTGAAGCTCCTAAGAGCAGTCGCATTCCTTTTGCCGGTCTGTATCGCTGCTTCGTCTCTGTACTTCCTGATGAGAGCCGCGTCCTCCGGATAAGGAGTCAACTCAGCGCGGCCTGGGATCGGCACGATTCCGCCCGTCGACTGCGCGGTCCGGAGATGACCTATCCCCGTAAGGAGTCTCGCGGGATCGCCCTTTCCGATGAACTCGCGCGCATCATCGGTCAGCGACCCGTGGTCGAGCCGATCCTCAATGGGATCTTTGTTGTTTGCGAAGACCCAGCGGCCAAAGCTGAGAAGAGAACGTACAGTATTCTTGGCGGTGTGCTTGGAGGCGTTGCCCTTGAGTAGGGCGTCCTTAAGCCCAAAAACAAGCGGAGCATCCTGAGGATAAAGAGGCTGGTTCCGAAGCCGAGTTGACTGAGCCGGCCGCAGCGCTGAGGACGACGGGCCCTGTTCGTCCATCAGCTCCAAAGGCACATCCTGATCGTGGGCTGCCGCAGCAAGCCAACTGCCAGCTTCCTGCGACGCGCTGTGCTGCGCAATCGCCTCGCCGATCCGCCTCGGGTCCATCAGTGCCGCGTCCTCGGGATCAGGAACGAGGGGAATATGGCGCTCGAGATTCATCGCTTTAACGCCGGCGTCCGATTTTCGAAGATGAGCCAGTGCGGAACTGATGGTCTGATCACCGGCGTCCTCCTTATAGCCCTTGACATCTCCATCCAAGGCCCCGCCGAAAAGCCGACCAGCAATGCCCTTCTTGTTGTTTTGACGCAGGTAGTCACTGAAGCTCCTAAGAGCAGTTGCATGCCTCCTGCCGCTATGTGTCGGGGTTTGGTTTCTATACTCTTCGATGAGAGCCGCGTCCTGAAGATACGGAGTCAACTTAACGCGGCCTGGGATCGGCACGACGCCCCCCGTCGACTGCGAGGTCCCGAGATGACCTATTGCCGTAAGGAGTCTCGCGGGATCGCCCTTTCCGATGAACTCGCGCGCATCCTCGGTCAGCGACTGCTTGTCGAGCCGATCCTTAATGGGATCTTTGTTGTTTGCGAAGAGCCAGCGGCCAAAGCTGAGAAGAGTACCTACATAGGTCCTGGCAGTGCCCTCGGCGGCGTTGCTCTTGATGAGGGCCTCCTCAAACCCCGAAATAAGCAGAGCATCCTCGGGATGAAGAGGGCGCTTGTTGAGCCTTCTGGATCGAGTTGACTGAGCCGTCTGCGGCGCCGAGCCGGCCGGCATTGCTCCACCACCTCCACCTGAATTGGCGATCTCGCTCAGTTGCCGCTCAAATGCCGCCGCACCTGCGGACGGAGCCGCACGTGAGCTCTCTTGCAGGCCGGCCCTGTTCGATTGTCCGTGCACCCGCTTGGTCGAGGTGAAATCCATCCGTTCTCACTTTCAGCAATACAAGCCCGTTTGAAGCTGGGCTTGGATCTGACATAGGGAAGCTGTCGAGAACCTGACGACAACGTGCCCGCCAAGACAGCATGGTGAGCGCGTCCTAGCCGCAGCTTTAGTATGGTCTCACAATGATCTCACTCTCTCTTCGAGGTTGATGAGTCTGCCGAGCGGAAGACTGGCAATGCCAGAACGGAGTCATTACGCGACGGCACTTGATATTGCAGTGCAGCAAGCGTAGAGGACCGCGCGCTTATCGGAGTGTCGTCCATGGCCCTTACCAATACTGGTAGTGAGGCAGAACCCGTCGAACAATCGAGCCATTCGGAAGTCGAGCAGCACAGCACCAAGGTTCTGATGCTGGGCGCGCTCGGTGTCGTCTATGGGGATATCGGTACCAGCCCGATCTACGCCTTTCGCGAGGCGCTGGTGGCGTCGTCGGGCGGCAATGTCGCCCAGCGCGGCGATATTCTCGGCGTTCTGTCGCTGATCATCTGGTCTCTGACGATCATCGTCACCATCAAATATATCATGTTCGTGCTGCGCGCCGACAACCGCGGCGAGGGCGGCGTGCTGTCGCTGATGGCGCTGGCGCAGGGCAGTTTTCCGAAGCGCTCGGCGCTGATGCTCGGCATCGGCATCGTCGGGGCATCGCTGTTTTTCGGTGACGCCGTCATCACGCCGGCGATTTCGGTGCTGTCGGCGGTCGAGGGCATGAATGTCGTCACGCCGACCTTCCAGCCTTATGTCGTGCCGCTGACGCTGGTCATCCTTGCCATGGTGTTTGCGGTGCAGCGCTTTGGCACCGGTGGGGTGGGCCTGGTATTCGGCCCGGTGACCGCAGTTTGGTTCCTGGCCATCGGCCTTTCCGGTCTCAACCACATCATCGCCGATCCGGAAATCCTGTGGGCGATCAGCCCGCACTACATCGTCGCCTTTCTGATCAATTCGCCCGACGTCGCTTTCGTCACCATCGGCGCTATCTTCCTCGCAGTCACCGGCGCCGAAGCGCTCTATGCCGATCTCGGCCATTTCGGCCGCAAGCCGATTGTGCTGGCCTGGCTGGCGATCGTGTTCCCTTGCCTGCTGCTCAACTATGCCGGACAGGGCGCATTCGTGCTGGCGCAAAATGGCGTGGTCGGCCACCCGTTCTTCGAGATGAACGAGGGCTGGACGCTGATCCCGATGGTCGTGCTGGCAACGGCCGCGACGGTGATCGCCAGCCAGGCGGTCATCTCTGGCGCCTTTTCGCTGACCAGGCAGGCGGTGCAGCTCAACATGCTGCCGCGCCTGGAAATCCTGCACACATCGGAAAGGCAGTCCGGCCAGATCTATATGCCGCGCGTCAACCTCTTGCTGGCGCTGGTGGTGATGATGCTGGTCGTCGGTTTCGGTGAGTCCAGCAAGCTGGCGTCGGCCTATGGTATTTCGGTTACCGGCAACATGCTGGTGACGACGGTGCTGCTCTATGTCGTCATGACGCGCATCTGGAAATGGCAGCTGTGGCTGGCAGTCTCGCTGACGGCGCTGTTCGGCTTCATCGATGTCGGCTTCTTTGCCTCCAACATCGTCAAGGTGTTCGAGGGCGGCTGGGCTTCGCTGGCCGCGGCCTTCACCATTGTGCTGGCTATGTGGACGTGGTTGAGGGGCAGCCGCTATCTGTTTGACAAGACCCGTCGCAACGAGATCCCGCTCGATTTCCTTGCCGGCAATCTCTTTAAGAAGAAGCCGCAGCTGGTGTCCGGCACCGCCGTGTTCCTGACCAGCGACCCGCTCAGTGCACCGACCGCGCTGATGCACAGCCTGAAGCACTACAAGGCGCTGCATGAGCAGAACGTCATCCTTTCGGTGGTGACGGCACCTCAGCCTGTCGTGCCCGACAGCGAGCGCGTCAAGATGGAAACGGTCAACGAGCTGTTCATGCGAGTGACGTTGACGTTCGGCTACATGGAGCAGCCCAACATCCCGCGCGCGCTGGCGATCTGCCGCAAGCAGGGCTGGAAGTTCGACATCATGACGACATCGTTCTTCCTGTCGCGGCGCTCGCTCAAGGCTTCGCCCAATTCCGGCATGCCGGTTTGGCAGGACAAGCTGTTCATCGGACTGGCGCGCACGGCGGCCGACGCAACGGAGTATTTTCAGATCCCGACCGGACGTGTCGTCGAGATCGGGACGCAGGTGGCGATTTAGGGCATGCTGCGGTTGAGCAGAATCAAATTGGAATTCACGAGGGTGTAAATGCTGGCGGGCGGAGGCCAGCATCGGATAGCGACACCTTATTCAAGATGATGGAATGGTGAGCGACTCAGACGAGGGATGGCCACCCTCCTGAACGGTCAGTGTCGGTGCCCATCATCAAGATTTTGATATCAACGTTAGCAGCAGCCGAGCCGGGATTGGCCCCTGGTGGTCCGAAATAGCGGAGGAGGCCTACAGCGCCAATGCCCTCTTGAGATCATCACGCATCAAGGCGCGCCCGCCTCGGGTTCATCTACCGATCGGGCGGCCACCGCCTTGGCAACATCGCCCCAGATCGCAGTCCCGTGGCGACATCCTTGATGATCGTTGGCGCCTGCGCGAGTGTGAGCGCGAAGAACTCGGACGCGCAAGAATTGGATCGTCACATCGCCGCACATATTCGGTCGGAGCGGGCAATGGCTTTGATATGCTCCGGTAGCTCGGCATTCCGGTCTATCAAGACTCGCCGCCAAGGGCGCAGGCTTCAATAAGGCGAAGATCGCGGTGGCGAGCAAGCTCGCCGTTATCCTCCACGCCATGTGGAAGACGAACGAGCCGTTCCGCCACTCTGCTGCTGCAGCCTGAGGAGGAGCTTTCGATTCCCTAACAACTCCAATTCCCGAGATGCGTCCTTGCCGGGACGCTGCACGGATGAGGTCGCTACCACGCATGCGGTCCAACGGAACCGCGAACACCACTTCGACCCACCCGTTCCAACGCAAACATGCGGCGATCCTTGCGATCGACCCCGGAGAGAACCCTGAGCCCGGCACGCGCTGCATCAACGAGTAGAAAGGAGCCCGTTGACAAAGGCGATTAGAGAACCTGATGGGACACGACCCGAGATGGAGTAGCCTGCCTGCTCATAGGGACCGGTCTGTTCAGGGTGTGTGTCGTCAGCAGGCTTGCTCGGGCGGTCGGATCCATATAGCTCGCGGCGACAGAGGTAGCGCCAGACGTTCAACCGTCGTCCGCCGCGACTTCCTGCGCAATTCGTGTCTAACAAGGAAGAAAGGCGTTGTCACGTTGTTTGAAATGTGGCCGCGTGAGGCCGATACCGCGCTTTTCAGGCAGGCCGTGCACTCACGGCTTCCCACGCGGCCATGGCTTGGCGTCGATGGATTCGAATTTGTGCTGCGGAGCGGTTGGTCTGGGATGGGACGAAGAGATTTCGGACGGCGGAGAAGATCGACACGAAATGCTGCAATGAGCCGACCGACCGGAAACCCTGTCGCGTTCGTGCCCGTTTTCGGAACGGCAGATGAGAATTCTCCGCCCGGTTGTTCAAGCCTTTATGCGAGCGGTGTTCCACGTTCGGCATGAGCTGAAGGATTTCGACGCATTGAGCGATCGATGCGGGATCCCTGGTGGCCACGAAGTGGAAGAAGCTGCGGATCGCGGCAAGCCGGCATTGGCGGGTCCTCTGTTGGTCGATTGACCCGCAGAGGTACCAAGAAAGAGGATTATCGGAATCCGGCGTTGGCCGTAGCTGCATGATTGAGGTGCAGAACGAAACAGCCTGACGTCGGTAAAGCGGGTGTGAGAAGGCGACGACCCGAATGGGCGCAACGATCGAACAGATCTGGATCTTGCCCGAGCTGGTCCGGGAAGAGTGTCGGGACCTCATCGACCAGATTGCCCAGAAGACGGAACGGATCGAGGCCAAGACGGGCCAGCTCAAGAAGCTGGCGTCACAGACCGGTACGGCGCGACGGCTGCAGACAATGCCGGGAGTCGGCCCGCTGACGGCGCTGGCGACCGAGAATTTTCGGACCCGATATGGCAAGCTTCAAACGTGGCCGTGACTTCGCAGCCTGGCTGGGCTTAGTCCCGCGGCAACATTCCTCAGGGGGCAAGGAGAGGCTCGGACGGGTTTCGAAGGAAGGACAAGCCGACATTCGCCAGTTGCTTCATCATCGGGGCGATGTCACGGCTGAACTGGCTAGGGCGCAAAGCGATCTCCAAGGGATCCTGGCTGGGGCAGATGCTGGCAAGGAAGCCACGTATGCTGGTGGCGATCGCCCTGGCGAACAAGATGGCCAGGACGATTTGGGCTATGCTCGGTGATCATACGCTTTGGCGGCAGACCCTGCTTCTTCAGAAGTCGCGTCAGCAGGCGCTTCATCCAGATGCCAGACATCATCTTTCGTTGGTGCCTTGCGGCGTATGCGGCGCGCATAATCAGGGCCGTGCTTTCGGCACCATCGGCGGATGGTCTCGTAGGAAACGACGATCCCGCGATCGAGCAGCATTTCCTCGACATCGCGCAGGCTCAGATTGAAGCGGAAGTAGAGCCAGACAGCACGGGCCACGATTTCGATCGGATAGCGGTGGTTCTTGTAGGTCGATGCACTCACGGTCATGGACGCGCTGCTACCTCAATTTCCTTACCCCTCAATCAATGTGACAGCACCCACGCGATGGATGGCCTGCAAGCCCGGCTTCTTCCTGCCGGTCCGAGTCGTGGTGCGCATCAACGGTCAGAAATGCTGGTTGTGGAGAGCGGTTGATCAGGACGGATATGTGCTCGACGAGATTGTCCAGACGCGTCGCAACACCAAGGCCGCCAGGCATCGGGATCAAGCGGCGGCTTTTTTAGCACCGCGACGAAGCCGAATTCGGTCGCGGGTCGCGGGTCGCGATGTCGCTGCGCATCTGCATCCACAGACGAATCCCAAGCGCTTCGAGGAAACGGGGCCGCTGATCGTTGCGCGCGGCGAGGGCATCCGCGTGTTCGACGATGCGGGCAAGCCGCACATCGATGCCATGGCCGGCCTGTGGTGCGTTCGCTGGCTTCAACAACCGGCGGCCGCGAGAGATGGCGGGCGAACACGAACTCCCATCGATGCGCTCCTTTGATCAGGCCGCGTCGGGACCTTCCGATGCGAGGAGCAGTGCGACTTCGACGCGGTTTCGGCCTTTATGCTTGGCCTTGTAAAGGGCGGTGTCGGCGGCGAGAAGCAGGCCTTCCGGCATCCTGATCGTCCCGCCCGATCGTGACAGTGCGGTTGCTGAACCAATGCTGACGGTGACGCGTCCGCCGCCGTCCGGATTGTCGCCATGAGGCAGGCCGAGGTTTTCGATTGCGAGCCTCAGCCGTTCCGCTATTTCAAGTGCTTCCTCGCCATCGGTATCAGGCAAGATGACGGCGAGTTCTTCCCCTCCGTATCGCGACGCCAGATCCCCGGGACGATGAAGCACGTCTCTTATAGCGGCAGCGACGGCACGAAGACAATCATCGCCTACCTGATGACCGTATCTGTCGTTAAAGCCTTTGAATCGATCGATATCGAGCAACAGCAAGGACATCTGTCCAGCGCTGCCAACGGTGCGTCGCCATTCCCTGTCCAAGGTCTCGTCGAAGGCTCGGCGGTTGCCCAGACCGGTCAGTCCGTCCGTCATCGCGAGCGAGCGGAGCTGTTCTTCTAGCCGTTTGCGTTCTGTTATATCTCTCATGATCAGGACGAAGTCGCCTGGAACGCCAGTTACCGGATCACGGACGATGCGCGCCTTGCTCTCCACCCAGACAGTTTCCCCATCCTTGCGCCGGATCTCGATCGCAAGCGGCTCGCCTTCATCTGCCCCGGCAAGCAAGAGTGCGGCGGCCGCAGCGATGTTTTGAAGATGCTCCGGCGGGACGAACGCCTCCGGACCATGCCCCACCATTTCCTCCGGCAGCCATCCCAGAAGTCGGGTGCATGACGGTGAAACGTAGCGTGCCTTCGTGTCCGGTCCGAGTTGCATGATGACGTCACCGCTGTTCTCAGTGAGCATCCGGAAATTCGTTTCCTCCGGAAGAATGTCCGAACGGATAGCCAGGCCTGCCGATGACTGCCCGGACCCGGGGCGACCGAAAGCCTTGCGAATAAGCTGTGACGCGGATGGCATGCGCATATTTGTCTCCTCTTCGGACACTTTTCTGCGGGGCGCCGCAGCATTCTGTATCGCCTGTTCAAGCCACCCCCAGGGAGGGATTTGTGTCAGGCGATCAGATCGATTGGGTTCGCTATCCCGCTCGCTACCCTAGTCTCCTCAGCCGGTGGTCGCCCGAACCGCTTCAGAAGGCCTTTCGCTATTTGACGTGGTACCGCTTGCGAAAACAGATACCCCTGACCGAGCTGGCACCCGATCTCCGCAAGTAAAACGGCCTGGGCTTCGTTCTCGATGCCTTCGGCGATGACCTGGATGTCGAGCTTGTGGGCGATGCCGACCAAGCCCTCGACGATCGCCAGGCTCGGATCCCCCTGGACAAGGCGGTCAATGAAGGATTTGTCGATCTTGATGATATCGACGGGCACCGTCAGCAGATGCGTGAGCGAAGCGAAGCCGGTTCCGAAATCATCGAGCGCGACGCGCAGGCCATGGGCCCGCAACGCCTTGATCTCTCGAGCCACGACCGGATCGCGCTGGCCGAGATAGACCGACTCCGTGACCTCCAAAATGATATGCTTCAACGGAACGTTCTCGCGGCCGAAGGCGGCTTCGAGACGCGCGTAAAGCGTGCCGCTATGAAAATCGGCTGAGGTAATGTTGATGCCGACATGCTGCAACGGAATACCTTGATCCAGCCACGAGCGCGCGTCCGCTGCGACGATCGCCATCATGCGTTCCGTCAGATGCGAGGCGACGCTGACATCGGAGGTTGCCTGGTGAAAAGCGGCGGCGGAAACGATCTCTCCATCCGGCTTGCGAAGGCGGCAGAGGGCCTCCATGCCGACGATCACGCGGGTGTCGAGCCGCAGGATCGGCTGATAGAACGCGTCGATCCGGCCTTCGCGCAAAGCCACGTCAACATCACGGATCACCTCGATCCGGGTCTTGATTGCGCTGCCGATTCCCGGCGAGTACAGCACGAAGCCGCCTCGCGAAGTTTCCTTCGCGTGGTAGAGCGCGAAATCGGCGTTTTGGCGCACGCTTTTCGCATCGACGTCCCCCGCCGACAGCACTGCGCCGCCGATGGTAGCCTGTGCCAGGATCATGTGCCCGTCGCAGTCGGCGGGCACAGCCAGAGTGTCGAGAATATGATGTGCCGTGCTCTCGATGCCGGCGGCCGCTCCGGCTCGCTGCAGGATCACGGCGAACTCGTCGCCGCCCATGCGGAACACACGGTCAGGCGCTACGCTTTCGGCGAGACGTGACGCCACCGCCTGTAGCAAAGCATCGCCGGCCGCATGGCCGAAAGTGTCGTTGATAGTCTTCAGGTTGTCGAGGTCGATGATCAGGACCGCCCAGGCGCTAGGTTGGCCAAAGGTCAGCCGCTCCAGGGCGACGTCCAAACTCGCCCGGTTCGGCAGGCTGGTGAGTGCATCGACATAGGCTCCATGCTCTCGCTCGACGACCCGCCGGTGACGCTCAAGCGCGATGGCGCACAGAGAGGTACACGAGGCGACGACCTCCTCCTCGCGCGGGGTGGGGCCGCGCTTCTCCGTAAAGTACAGGGCAAAGGTACCGAGCACCGCGCCCGCTGCGTCGCTGATCGGGCTCGACCAGCAGGCCTTCAGGCCCAGCCCCAGGACGGGCTCCTTGAAGTTGATCCAACGCGGGTCGGTCGCGATGTCCTTCGCAGCCACGGCTTTTCCGAGATAGGCCGCACTGCCGCAGGAGCCCACCAGCGGGCCGATCGTCAGGCCTTCGAGAAGAGCCATATATTCATTCGGGAAGCTGGAACCTGGGAGGGGATGCAACAAGCCATTACCGTCAACGCGCAGGACGGAACACCTGACGTCCGGCAACAGTTTCTCGATCTGGTGGCAAAGACGGTCCGTCGTCGCTTCGAGCGTTTCGCCCCTGGCGATCATTTCGAGAATATTGTTCTGGAGATGCAGCACGTTAACCGCCAATACGTGTGCCTAAATACCCTGTAGAATTCCTGGTGAAATCACCCTGATAAGGCGCAGCGCACAAGATGACAGTGTCAGGTAATTCTTTATAAGTGTTATCTTTCGCCACTAACAAACCGCCAGGAACCATTGATCAGAGGCAGAAGGCAGTTGGGATGCAGATGGCCGAGAAAGGCGGATGCAGGTCCACGGATTTTCAGGTAAGTACAAGGGCGAGGCTGTCGGTCCCCCCTCAGACTGGCAGCCAAGCAGCGGACTGCGTTCCCAATAGTTTCAGCGTGAAACCCGGCCGGCATTTCAACGCTCATGCGACCTGTTTCTCCCAGCTGGGAAACGGGTCAGGCAGATCGCGCCAGCGACCAGGCGTGAAGTCGAGTTCGGGCACAAGACAGGCATCGAGTTCGGCCCGCAGGGCCGCCTCGTTCATCGGATCGCAGCCGATGAAGACGATCTCCTGCCGGCGGTCGCCCCAGATCGGATCGAGATAGGGCTTAATCGCGGCCTTCCATTCGGGATGATCCGGCCATTGATCCTTTGGCACGGAAGCCCACCACAGCCCTCGCTTGCCGGTGCGGATGAGCGCGCCAGCCTGGCTGATCTCGCCGACATAGTGGGGCCGCGTGGCCAGCCAGAAGAAACCTTTCGTTCGCACGACGCCGGGCCACGATCTGTCGGTGAAGTCCTTGAGCTTCATCGGGTCGAAGGGCCGCCGCTCGCGGTAGACGAAGGAACGGATGCCGTATTCCTCCGTCTCGGGCACGTGGTCCCAGCGCGGATCATCGATGCAACGCGCCAGACGGTCGGCCACCCGCAGTCGTTTTTCCACCTCGGCCAGCACCAGAACGCCACAGTTGGAGGACAACATGCCGCCGTCGAAACGGGCGACGACGGACTTGCCGCCCACTGATGACAAACCGCTCAGCGGCAGGGTAAGATCATTCATGGCGGGTGTGGTCTCCGGGAAATGATTCGGATCGGCTTTAGCAACCAAATCCTACGTCATTTCAACGGCTTGCGCCACATCCGCCAACCACCCTGAATTTTTCGGGCTAGCAGGTAGCTCGAAGGCGGGCTATTCTACCGATGCCGCATCAATTGAGATTGGATCAGACGGAATAGCTCTGCCTGGTACTGTGCGTCATGTAGAGCATCATGATCTCCTTCCAAGCGAGGCCTTAAAGCCTTCGCGATTTTGCTCGATCGGGTGTCTGCCCAGTTGCAACCGGTCGCCCCCATATACATGGCCTTGATGTCGAGCGCTGTGAATCCGAACGGATTTCCTCCGCCAAAGCGATGGAAATAGTAGTTCACGAACGACCAATCGAAAGGGGCATTGAACCCAACAAAGACGACACTTCCGTCGACACCCCCCGCCATCGCCAGCCAGTCCGTGAAGCGTCGCATTGCCTCCGAGGGGTCCAGTCCTGCTCGGGCGAGTTCGTCCAAAGAAAGGCCCGACACCTCAAGAGCCTTAGGATCTGCATTGCGATTGATCGGCTTCAGTTCGCAAGCAAACGTGTTCGTTGGGGCGAACACCTCGCAGGCACCGATCGATAGAAGGCTGAACTCGCCGGGGATGGGGCCGGCCGTTTCCACATCGACCGAAACGAAGATTTCTCGCTTTCCACTCATGAGATCAGGGGCTCCGCCGGGACGAGGGAAGGACGGTTGCGGATGGACTGCCAATGCTCTCGGAACGCTCGCCGCCTGTCCTCCGCGCTTCCCGTGGTCTTCCAATGGAGACCTGAGAAAGTCGTAATATCGAACGGCAGGCTGGATCCTTCGCGTGCCATCACCATGGTTGGAAGACCACGGCCAAGAGCATAGCCAAGCTCAAGGAAGCAGTTCGGCCGTGTCCCGGTGATGTCAGCAAGAACGACGCTGCTGCGATGTAGCTTCGCGAATATCTCCTGATCAATCCGGGCATGCTCATAGGCTTGGCGACCGTCGATCACGACGAGGCGGTAGCCAAATTCGCCTTCGATTACGGGCTGAACCACCGTGTCGAAGAAGGTCTGCACATCGGCATAGTCGGGTAGATCTGGATTGAGCAGCCGCACGGCAAAGGCCTTTGGCCTCTCCAGCGCTTCCAAAAGTTCGACAAGCACGGAGACGCGATCGGGAATTGACTGTCGTGAAGGAAAACGAATCTTGTTGATCCAGTCATGAGCATCGCCATCGTCGGCGATCTGAAACAGCCGCCGGCTCTGGGTGCTGGTCAGCCCATAATTATGGAGTCGGCGCGCACCTGTCGTCTCGGGACAGAGCGGAAGGTTGAGCGGCACGATTGGTTTGCCTGCATCGTGATAGAGATTGGCGAGATAGAGCACGCCCTCAGTCCCGCCCAAGGCCACGAGAATATCTCCGAACCGCGCCTGCGCCTCCATGCGCTTGCTATTCATGTTCCAATGCGCGGCGTTTTCGATTCTCACCAAAGGCGAAGCGCGCAGCTCGTCCCAGAGGCCGGCATATTCCGCCGGAATTTGATCCTCACTCTTATGGTGCTGGACTGCCACCGCGAGTGATCCCGATGCATTCGCTGGACGCAGTGCCAGATTGTCCTTGATCGTCTTCCAGACCAGCCAATCGAAGCAGATCGGCAAGCTGTCGCTCTTGCGCACTGGGTCAGCGTCAACAGGGATAACGAAATTCGCGCCGCGCTTGACCAGCTCTTTTACCAGAGCGGAGACCAGTTCCCGCGCCTGATTCACATCACCAGCCGCCGCGACCGCAACATCTTCGACGATGCTGCCGGCGAGATGGATACGGCGGCCGAACAGCGGAGAGCGAGTCATCACTTATCCTCCATCACCGGCGACGCCTGCAGGGTGGCCGCCACAGATTTCAGATGTTCGAAGCGCAGCGGCTCCTGCGGATAGGCCTTCGCTAGCGCTGCCGGATATAGCCGAGTGCGAATGTCCGAATAGGTCCAGGTTGGATGACCAGCGCGCGCACCCGTCGCCGCGACAAGTTCGTCGAACTGTGTTGGCGCCAGGCCAAGACCGGCCAGGTCCATCGTGAGGAGCTGGCGACGTTCCTCATCGGAGGGGCGCTTGAACTCCTCGATGATTGCGGCACGCCGGCGAAGTGCCGCGTCCAGTGCCGAGAGACGGTTGGTGCAAAGGATCACAACGATGCGGCCGCCATATTGGCGCAGGTCATCAACGCCCTGGATCAGCGTGTTAACGGCCACCTTGTCCTCGTGATGACTGTGATCCTGCGCGCGCGAAGCGCCGAGGCTGTCGCCTTCGTCGATCACAAGGATCGCACGGCGATGTTTGCCAGCGGATTGAACGACCTTGCGAAACGCCTCGGCGATCAGTGTGCCCATCTCGCCGACCATGCCGCTGCCGCGAACGCGATTGGAGAGCTTGAAAAGAATGGAATCTTCGCTCTTAGCCTCCGCCACCAGCTTGTTGGCAATGCATTCGGCCATAGCCGTCTTTCCAGTCCCGACGTCACCGTAAAAGATCACCAGCGGATATTGTTCGGCGACAAGATCGCAGATGGCGAGCTTGCCGCCGTGATGTTTCCGGTTCCATTCACCGAGGCCGCCGACATTAAGCAGAAGGCGAAGTTGATCATGGACGTGGGCGTAGCGCGCCTCGAACCCCAACAGCGTCCTCTGGCGCATGGTGAGCGTATCACTGGGAAGCGGCGTTTCGCTGTCAAAGATGCTCGGCTGGCTCACGCTGCCCAATCCTTTCGTTGCATGCCATAGGCGTTGCTCGCGTAGCCGCGGCCACCTGCCGACATCAGGCTGGCATGGCTGGTGTCGTCGTAAGTCGGCACCCACCCGATTTTGAGCTTGCCCTTTGTCGCCTCGCGCGCCTCGCTCGTATAAGCATCCGTGTAGCTGAGCACGATACGCAGATGCGCACCCGACACCTTTGGCCAGAGGACGCCACCCGGCCGGCTCGACGTGAGTGAGCCTGCGTCGGTATCGACATCAAAGCGGACGGCTTTCACCTCGACGCCATTGCTGAGCAGCGTCACGTCAACCCATTTGAGATATCCAGCCTTGGCCAGCACCTCGATGTCATATGCATAGTTGGCAGCTTCCGCCGCGGTCCAGGCGCCGGTACTGTCGGCGATCATGGCGAGATCGGCTTTCACACGGCGGACGACATTTTCGATGTCGACGACCGTGTAGGTAGCAGTTGCTGTTCTGGTCTGGCTCATCTCAGTCTTCCGTGTTGAAGCGAGGACCGAAGATTTCCTTCCAGACCTCGTTGTCATTTTCGGCAGATGCGAAATTGGCGGTTTCCCAAGTCACCTCAGCCGACGCGACAATCTCCTTGCGCTCGGCCTCAGAGATCCGGCTGGTCACGTTGTTCAGACTGTAAACGGGATCGAGAATGATCACAGGGTCGGAGAACGTCGTGAAGGGCGCCGTGTTCTCAGGAAAACTGATTTGGTCCTTGAGGCCGGATTGAGCGATATAGAGAAGGAAGTTCCGAAAGCGCTGTTCGATGCTCCCCGAATTACCCTGCGTCGCCAGGACATGCGCCATGATCAGTTCGATGGCGAAGGATTTGAGCGGTTTGATCTCCGCTTGATTGCGCCATTTTTTTGCCATGCGCACCAGCGTGCGGAAATCGCTGTCCTCATTCTTGCGGTCCCGGACAAATTTGATCTGGCATGGCGCGCAGGTCTGGATCTTCGACCCATCATGGATGTCAAACTGCCAGCCATAGCCAGGTCGGTTCTCGTCCTCGATCACCGGGACGATGTCGACGCTCAGTCCGGTCCCCACGAAGGTGACCGTCGCGGCCTTGCGCTGGATCTCGAAATCTTCGACGGACTTGCTCGGATATTGCTTCATCAGCAGGTCATAGATCGTGTTGTTGAGGCTATCGAGCGTTTCCTTGTTCGCGTCGCGACCGGAAATGTAGAACACGATGTCGACGTCGACTGGATCGACGCTGGTTTTGTGCAGGATCGTAAATTTGGCGAACGACCCAGCCTTCACCACCTTGGTGATCTTGATCTCGGTCTTGTCGCGGACGCTCTTGCACAATTCGACGATCAAGCGGTCAACCTGTTCGTGATATTCCTTCCTCTTGTCCGACGGCAGGCGCAGGACATTACTGTCGTAGTAACGCAGTTCCGTATTGCTCAACGCCATCGTCCCGACCTTTCTCGCTCGGCGCCTGCCTATCACCCGCCTATGATCGGCGGGCCGTTTCAGTGGTGCGCTTCATCTGTTCGGTTTACAAAACTGGAAATCTTGGCAGTGCGACTATCAGATAGGAGCCAATTCACGCCTTTTCAAGGGATTTCAGTTTACAAAAATTCTCCTATATTCTATAGATGGAAACCGACGATCGCAAGGAGGCCGCCATGATCGGAAGCAAGCTCAAAGTGGCCCGGTCGGCGTCGGGCCTATCGCTGCGCGCCCTTGCCGATGCCATGGGCGGTATCGTCTCAGCCCAAGCCATCGGAAAATATGAGAGAGATGAGGACATGCCGAGTTCGCGCATCCTGATGGCAATGGCGGCCACCCTCAACGTCACGGAGGAGTATCTCCTCAGCGAAGACGAACTTGCCCTGGAAGGTGTGGATTTCCGCAAGAAGGCCGGCACCTCATCGCGCGAGGAGGCTGCGCTGGAGGCGCGAGCGATTCACATGCTCGAGCGCTACCTGACGATAGAAGACTTACTGCAAATGCGCAGCGTCGATTGGGAGCAGCCACGCAGCGCTCCCCACCCGGTCGCAGACATGCGTGATGCCGAGGACGCAGCCCGTTCAGTGCGCGAGGATTGGGGGCTCGGCAACGACCCCATTCCACAGCTCGCCGAATTGTTGGAGGAGCGCGGCATCAAGATCCTGTCGCTCGATCTCGACGATATTGATGGCCTTGCCGCGAAAGTGCGGCGCAAGGACCGCAATGCCGCGCGCGTCATCGTCATCAAACGCAGCACCTGGTCGGAGCGCAAGCGCTTCAACCTAGCGCATGAGCTTGGTCATATGGTGATCGCACCGTCTGGCGGCGTCGACGAGGAAAAAGCAGCGCACCGCTTTGCCGGCGCCTTCTTGATGCCCGCAGATGCCCTGCGCGCGGAGGTCGGTGCCAATCGCTCGTCGATCAGCCTCGGGGAACTTGTCGTCTTGAAGAAGCGCTTCGGCGTCAGCATTCAGGCTCTGACGTATCGCTGCAAGGATCTCGGCATCATCAATCAGGCGGCCTTTGGTCGCCTGTTCAAGATATTCGCCGAGCGAGGATGGAGAACAGCACCATTCGAGGAACCGGAAACGATGCTGCCGGAACTGGAGGAGCCTAAACGTTTCGAGCGATTGTGCTATCGGGCACTTGCCGAGCGTGTCATCGGTGAGGCGCGCGCTGCGGAGTTGCTGGGCATCTCCGTCCGCGAGCTCGATGCCAGGCTGGATCAGGTGGTGGCTTGATCCGTGCCGGTTCTCGTCTCAGACACGTCGGTTCTGATCGACCTGGAGCGAGGCCAGCTTCTGGAGGAGATGTTTCGTCTACCCTTCGAATTCGCCGTTCCCGACCTACTCTATGCAAGGGAACTCGCGGGACCGCTCGGCGAACAACTGGTGGCGTTGGGACTTCGCGTTGAAGTCCTGACGCCAACGGAACTGGCTCGGGCGACGATGGCGCGGCGGCAAAATGCCCGCCTGTCTACACCAGATACATTCGCTTTCGCCATTGCTAAATCTCGTCAATGGACACTTCTCACCGGTGATGCCGGCCTACGCGAACTTGCTCAGGCAGAGCGGATCAACATGCACGGCGTCCTGTGGTTGTTCGACCAACTTGCCGATGGAAACCACGTTGCCCTTGAACGGCTCCATCAAGGTCTGAACATCATTTTCACTCATCCAAGATGTCGGCTCCCCGCGCACGACGTGCGACGCAGATTGGTCCGCTTCGCTCAAGGAATTGGTTAGGCGTCAAAGATGGGCATCGAGTTGCCACTACCCTCCAGTTAAGTGCATTGGCAAGCAGTCATCGATCATAGCGCTGCCGCCGCAATCGTCATTCCGCCTCGCGTCAACGCGGTCGAACCATTCGACGATAGACCTCCCGGCCAAAGGAACCAGCATATCGCCGCAATCGGCAGAGACGGCCGGATGAAATGGCAGGTCTCCAACGGTTATGGCAAACGCTCGCTGGTCGAGACCGCCATAGGGCGATACAAGTCCACCATCGGGCGGCGTTTGCGGGCACGGTCGCTTCCCGTTCAGCAGACCGAAGTCGCCATCGGCTGCGCCGTCCTCAACCGCATGCTTGCCTGCGCACGCCCGAAATCCGCCCGCCGCAAGGCGGCCACGGCATAGTCTGCCGCTTCAAAGATCGACATCCGCTCAAGTCCGGACCCATGCACCAACGCCCATCTATGATAGATTTTATCGCAGAGACGCTTAGATATTCTCCGGCAGGTAGATGTCGAAGGGCAGGAAGGTCTGTCCCGGCGCGTTGGCGGCGCCGTCCTTGATGGTATGCGCCATGAGATCGACGAGATCGCTGCTCAGCCGCGCCAGCGGCGTTGCGAGCACCATGGTGACGATGTTGTTGGCGAGTGCAGCGCGCGACTCAGGCGTTATCTCGTTGCAGATCATGACCGGAGGCTGGGCAGGCATGGCCATTCTCACCGCCGTGATAGCTCCCTCCATGCCGCCCCCGGCTATGTAGCACCCGACGAGATCGGGATGCCTCTCGAGCAGGTCGAGCATTGCATCGTGAGTCAAATCGGCCGTCTCGAGATTGACCAGCGTCTCAAGTACTATGAAGTCCGGTGCGTGTTCCCGGAAGTAGGCGCGCACGCCGATCTCGCGCAACTCTTGGCCGTGAAAGCGGTGGCTGCCGACAAACACCGCGACCTTGCCGGGCCGCCTGGCGCACTTCGCGATCATCCACGCGGCGGTGCGTCCTACCTTGCGGTTGTCGAGGCCCACATAGCCCTCCCGTACGCCGGAGGCGCAATCGGACAGGAGCGAAAACACCGGAATACCGCGGGCCTTCAAGCTCTCCACGGCGACCGTGACCGTTGGATGATCGGGGCTGACCAATGCGACGGCGTTCGTCTTCGCTGCCAGTTTCTCCAGATGGACGACGATGTCCTCGGGAGCCTGGCTCGACCAGAAATCAATGACCGCAACGCCGCGGAACCGCGACGCATGGGTCGTCGCGGCCTCCAACTCGCGCGCGAACTCCTGATAGAAATGCTGCTCGGGCTTCTGCAGAAGAAAGCCCAGCCGGTATTCCGGGAGATCCTGGCGGATCCGCTGCTTGATCAGGGGCGCGGCGTGGTAGCCGATGACGGTCGCCGCCTCGTAGACCCGCTGCGCCGTCTCCTCGCGCACCGGAAGGCGGCTGTTCAAAACCCTGTCGACCGTCGCCACGCTGACCCCGGATGCCCGAGCCAAATCCGAAACCGTTGGTCGCTTGGCCAAGGCTAGCCTCCTTTTGAGGTTTCGAAGGAATGATAGTGGATGATAGAAAAATTGCAAGATCTGTTGAGGTAAATGATTGAATATGGTAGTTCTGTTGCATGACGGTTTGTCAGCCTTGGTCCTAGCCTGAAAAAGGAAGATCGTGATGAGCGCAACTGCCGCAGCCGACGACTATAGGCAGACGAAACGCGACTACAGTCTGATAGGGCGCTACGCGCAGCGCGCCGTCGAGCATATCAAGCCCCACAGGTTCCCGATGGTGCCGTACCACGCGCTGCTGAAGCTGAACGGTTTGGTCAAGCACGACCAGCCGTCGCCGTCGATCGCCGGCAACCGGCGAAATGATCCCGACCTTCCTGCGCCAGTTGCGCAACGAGGACTACTTCGTCAAGCGCGAGCTGCCGCCAACGGCGCGGCCGTATCGCGAAGAGTTCCACGCCGAAACCAAGGTTGCCGCGGAACAACAGCCTCCCAAGGCTACGGAGGCGGCGGCCCGCCGCCGCCTCCGACTTCCATCAGACAAGATCCACGGAGATGAAAGTGACGGATTGGATCGAGGCCTGCGGCGCCGGCCGCGGACAGACATCTGCTTTTGGCGAGCGGCATCGGTCCCGGCAACGCCGTGGCCCGCACATTCGCCTGGCCGACATGCTGATCGCGAGGCGGGCGCGGCGTGACCCTCGGAACTGATGTCGCCCGACGTGAAACTCAAGACGTTGCTGGCGTCATGATCGCGCAAAATGTGAGGTGCAGCCGATGAGCAGGAAGAGACCCACGGTAGCGGATATCCGCGCCTTGAAAGACAAGTATCAGTTCACGATGATCCGCGTGGAGACGCTGGACGAGTTGGAGGCTGCCGAGAGGGCCGGCGTCGACATGGTTTCGGTGCCGCCTGAGATCATGGTTCTTCCGCATTTCCGCGAGGTTGCGCCAAGCCTGTTTGCGGTGCCGGGCGTCAATTTCTTCGAGGTCGGCATGGCGGACGATTTTGTGCGCTGGGCTTTCGCGCTCTACAAGGCGAGCGCCGACGCCGTCTATTGCAGCGCCAGTCTGGCGACCGTGGAGCGGCTCTCCGACGAGGCCATTCCGGTGATCGGCCATGTCGGGTTGATCCCATCGCGGGCCACCTGGACGGATGGATAGCCGCAGACATGCGTTTCAAAGGGCTTGATCTGAACCTTCTCGTCGTGCTCGACGCCCTGCTGGCCGAGCGCAATCTCTCGGCGGCGGCACGACGCATCAACCTCAGTCAGCCGGCCATGAGTGCGGCCGTCGCCCGGCTGCGCGATTTTTTCGGCGATGAACTGTTCAGCATGAGCGGCCGAGAACGTATTCTGACATCACGTGCGGCAGCACTTGGCCCCGCAGTCCGCGAGACTCTCCTAAACATCCAGTCCTCGATTATGTCGTCGGATCCGTTTGACCCTGCTCGATCCGATCGCCGCTTCAGGATCATTATTTCCGATTTCGCCGCGCTCGTGTTTTTTGAAACGGTCGTGGAGCGTGTTGCCCGGGAAGCCCCCGCCGTCAGCTTCGAATTGATGCCTCTCGACGGCAGCCCCGATGAGGTCCTCCGGCGTGGTGAGGTCGATTTTTTGATCACTCCGGATGTGTTCATGTCGAACGCGCATCCAAGAGTGGCGCTTTTCCACGAGAGGCTCGTATGCGTAGGCTGTCCCACGAACAAGCAGCTGCCACGGCACCTTACATTCGAGAGATACATGTCGATGAGGCACGTCTGCGTCAGGTTCCGACGTTTGCTGAAGCCCTCCATCGAGGAAGGATTCTTGCTTGAGCATGGTCTTAAAAGACGTGTCGAAGTCGTCGTGCAGAGCTTCAGCATAATCCCGCCCATGGTGTCCGGCACAGCTAGTATAGCGACCGTGCCCCTCCGGCTGGTCAGGCATTTCGAAAACACGTTTCCCCTTCAGGTTGTCGAACTTCCGCTGCCGCTTCCCGGTTTCACCGAAGCCGCCCAGTGGCCGGCTCTCCACAATAGCGATCCGGCAAGCATCTGGATGCGAGAGATAATGATGCAGGAGGCATCTCGGCCAGAGCTATGACGGAATTTGGGTGACTGGGTTGATCAAGCGGCGCTTTGCGGCGTTGGTGCATGGGTCCGGACGGTGGTGTCACATTGATTGAGCCGTAAGGAAATTGAGGTAGCAGCGCGGGGCAGAAATGCTGCGGGATTAGCTACGTCTGATCGAAGGGGGCAATCCCGCCGCGGCAGGCGGGACATCGATCCCGAAGGCCGCAACCGTGCACGAAGCAGAAAAGACGCGATGCCAGTCGCCACTGCCGACGAAAATACAGAGCCTCGTCGTCGGCGAGGCAAAAAGGGGAATACTGAATCCAGGTCGAACGGTTGCGCTTGGCCCTTTCGCGCAGTGGCAGCAAGAGCGGTGGCAGAGCCCGACCAGCCATTGCCACCGCCAAGATTGTTTCCCGCGAAACGCCTGTCTGGCGGCCGAGCAGAGTTTTCGTCGAGGGCTTCGAGAGGCCTTTTGGTGAGGTGATCATTGTACGTTTTCCCTTTGGTTCCTCACGTCCTATTACTGCCCATGTGAGCTTCGACAGCTTGTTCGCGACGTGCTGGGAACGGCGGAGCGACCAGCGTTATTCAGCCGCGGTCAGCCTCGCCAAGGCCTGCTCCCGCCGACGGACGGCCGGATCGTTCATTAAATCCGTCCTCCTTCGAGGTTCGCTGCCCTCCGCGCCTGCTGATCTTTTCGCGGAACCAGTACCCGTCGGGAAGGCGTTAATCATACCTCTCCTTCCGCCCTGCTTTCACAAGGATATGCGCCCGCCATATCAAGATATTGCCGAAAACGTGACGACAAAGCAGGCGCCGCCGTCGGATGGTGATTCGTGGTGCACGGTTGCGCCGTGACGCAAGGCGATCTTGCGCACCAGCGACAGGCACCGAGGTCCCAGCCGGCGGCCGTCTCGCTGCGGCCCTGTGGCCGGAAGAAGGGCTCGAAGACGCGCTCACCGGTTCCTTCCGGCAGGCCCGGCCCGTGATCGCACACCTTGAGCACCACCGAGCCGCCTTCGATCCCCACATGCGCGCTAACCGGCGGGCAGCCATGTCTCTGCGCGTTCTGCATGAGATTGCGAACCACCGCGTGAGCAGCTTCGGGTCGCCCGACACGACGCCAGGTTCGCCTGAGACGTCGACGCCGGACCGTGCGCCTTCCTCGGCCGTGAGCGCCAGCAGATCCACCGGCTCCAGCTTCTCGATATGGTCGAGCCGGCCGGCAAGCAGGATTTCCTCCACCAGCGCATCGAGTTCGGCGAGGTTGCGCACGATCTCGTCGCGCATCGGGCCGCTTTGTTCGTTGGCTATGAGGTCGATCGCCATGCGCAGCCGCGCAAGCGGCGAGCGCAACTCGTGGCTGGCATTGGCAAGCAGCGAGCTATTCGCGGCAAGCAGCCGCTCGAACTGCTCGGCGGCGCGGTTGGAGCTCGCCGCCACCGCCGCCACCTCGTCGCTGCCGCGCACGGCGACGCGCTTGTCGAGAGCGCCTGCGCCCCAGCGATCGACGCCCTGGCGCATTGCTTCAAGGCGGTGTGTGAGATGACGCACGACTGGAAAGGCGGCAAGCCCTATCACCGCGGCGATCAGCGCGAGAAAGCCTGCCTGGCCGAGCGGCATTCTCAGCCGCGCCGCGATCACACTTCCGTCCAGCTGCCGGCTGATCAGCAGGTGATGCCCGCCGGGGAGGATCCTGCGCGGGGATCCGAACTTTTGCGGGGAGATCGGCCGGCCGATCTCTGCAACCAGCCCCCCTTGCGGGCCGAAGACGGAGATGTCGGCATTGAAGGCCGCCGAAACCCGCTCGGCCGTCGCCTGCAGCAGAGCGGGGTCGGAGTCCGCCGGCGGCATCGCCGCGAAGGCGTCGCACGCGGCATGGTCGCGTTCCCGGCTCATGTGCAGGAAGGAAGGTCGCGCTGGCGATCACCACTGCAGCGAAGCTGACGAGCACGGTGAGATAGATCTTGACGAAAAGGCTGTTGCGCATGGCTTATCTGTCACCGTCCTGGAAACGGGCAAAGAAATAGCCCGCGCCGCGTACCGTAATGATGCGGCGAGGATCTTTCGGATCGGTCTCGATCGCGGCGCGGATGCGCGAGACATGCACGTCGATCGACCGGTCGAACGCCAGTTCTTCGCCCTTGACCATGTCCATGAGCTGCACGCGCGACAGCGTACGCCCGGCATTTTCGGCGAGCACCACCAGCAGGTTGAACTGGTAGCTGGTCATCGGGCAGTCGCGCCCGTCGACGCGGGCCGAGCGCGACGAAGGGTCAATCTCCAGCCGTCCGAAGCGCAGGATGCGCGGGGAGCCGGCGTTGCGGCGGCGAAGGATCGCCTTCAACCGCGCCAGCAATTCGCGCGAATTGAAAGGCTTCGGCAGATAATCGTCGGCGCCTATTTCCAGCCCCACGATGCGGTCAGTCTCGTCGCCTCGCGCCGTCAGCATCAGAACCGGCACGTCGGAGTTCGCGCGGATGCGCTTGAGCGCCTCGAAGCCGTCCATGTCGGGCAGCATGACATCGAGAATCACGGCATCGGGCGACAGCCGCGCGATATCGGCAATGCCTGCGCCCGCTGTATCCGCCGTTCGCACACGAAACCGTTGCCCGTCAGATATTCCGCGAGCATGGCGGACAGGCGCCTGTCGTCGTCGACGATGAGAACCTGGTCCGCCATGCTCGTTTGTCTACTCCGATTCGAACCTGTGCCGGTACAGAGCTTACCAGCGTCGGTGCCAGCTGCGATCCTAGAAAAGTTCGACCAGCTCCGCCCGCTGCTCGGCCGTCAGCACCGCGGCGGCGTCGAGCAGCGCCGTCGTCAGCTTGCGCGAGACCTCGTCGACCGCCGCGATACGCTCGGCGCGCAGCTTCTCCACTGCCTCGCGGTCGATGGTTGCGGCGCCGAGCAGCTTGGCGACATCGTCTCGCGTATCGCGGAAGCCGCACTTGATCGGGCGGACATCGTCGCGGAACTTGTCCATGATCGCCTCCAGCTTATCTTCCTGCTCGGGTGTGGCGTCGACCTCCCCGAACATGCACTCAAAGTTATGCCCGCCGAACCCCATCCCGTCGCGGAAGTTGGCCTGCATGTGCATGTCGGGTCCGCCGTGGCCCCCGCCCATGCCGAGCGCTGCATGCGCCCGTAATCCTGGCTGAGCGCGCCAGGGACGCCGACGCCGGCAAGCGCCACTATCGCGATGCCGCCTATGGCGATTCGCTTGCCCCAGCTCTTCTTCTGCGCGGTGCCGGAGAGGCTGGCCGGTTCCTGATGGTTCGTTTCCATGATGGTCCTTTCGCTAATGCGGCATCTCTGCCGCGACTGGGCGAAACTACGAGCGTAATGTTTCGGCTGTTGCGGGCGAATGTAAAGTTGTGTGAAGCCGGCAAGGCGCTATTGCGGCGGGGAAGCGCGGGAGAGAGCTGGCTCGGGAAATTTGGACGGGGGTTATAAGTGGAATTTCTGCCTGAACACGGCGTTGATGGTGTAGACGCCCGCGACGACCGCAGTGTGTGGCAAAGTGGAGTTGTTTAAACCACCATTGGAGATGGGCATCATGAGCGAAGTTCGTACGATCGGTTTGGATTTAGCCAAGAACGTGTTTCAGGTCCACGGGGCTGACGAAACAGGTGCTGTTGTGTTTCGCAAGCAATTGCGGCGCGGGCAGGTTTTGAAATTCTTTGGTGGCCTGCCACGGTGCCTGGTTGCGATGGAAGCCTGCGGAAGCTCGCATTTCTGGGCGCGTGAGATAGGGCATTTGGGACACGAAGTCCGTATGATCCCACCGGCCTACGTGAAGCCCTTTTTGAAGCGGCAGAAGAACGACATGGCTGATGCTGAGGCGATCTGCGAGGCAGCGCAACGACCAACGATGCGCTTTGTTGCCGTGAAGAGCGAAGAAAGACAAGCCGCAGCAGTGGTGTTGCGCACCCGCGATCTGCTGATCCGGCAGCGCACGCAGACCATCAATGCGCTGCGCGGCCACCTTGCGGAATTTGGTGAAGTCGTGCCGCAGGGTTTAAGCTTCGCTTCGAAACTGATTGCGATGATTGAGGATCCGCAAACGGCTCTTCCAGAAACTGCGCGGACTGCTCTGCGGTTTCTGACAGCAAGCTTGTCCCAACTGAATGATCAGATTCGCGTGCTGGATGCACAGATTGTGCGCCGGGCTCGTGAAGATGAGACCGCACGCCGGTTGATGACAGTTCCCGGAATTGGCCCATTGATTGCCACCGCACTGGTGGCTCTGGCGCCATCGCCTGAAACCTTCAAACGTGGGCGGGACTTCGCCGCATGGCTTGGGCTTGTGCCGCGACAACATTCGACAGGCGGCAAACAGCGTCTCGGCTCCACGACGAAGATGGGGGATCGATCTCTGCGGCGGCTCCTGATCATAGGGGCCAATAGCGAGCTTGTGTGGCGCGCCCGCAAGGGTGCAACACCAGGCACGTGGCTGGCCAAGATGCTGGCGCATAAACCACCGATGCTGGTGAGGGTGGCGCTTGCCAACAAGATGGCGCGAATGATCTGGGCTATCATGGCCAAGGGAGGAATATACAGAGCTCCGGTTGCTGCGGTCTAAAGCCAACGTAACCGAGGGGACGTCGCAGCGAGAGAGGTCATCGGAAGTATGGCGCAACGGTCGTGAGACGGGATCAGGAAAACCAGTGTGCACCAAAGTGTCTCAAGAGCACGCGGCGTTGATTTGGACCTGACCTGCGAACACCATAAGGGCCCGCGGCATGTGTGAAAGCCGCATCACAGATCCCATGATTTGCGGCGCAGGCAGATTAGACTGCGCCATCTCAAACTCTGGAGGCCTGATCATGTTGCAATCATTCAACGGCGCAGAAGTTGTCCAATACGATCGTACGCTCGTGCTGGCTATCGAACTAAGCAACAAAAACTGGGTTTTGGCGGCCCAGGTGCCCGGCCTGCCGCAGACCAAGGCGAAGCGTGCCATTGAGCCAGATAAGCTTGCTCTTCAGTCCGCAATCGATGGCTATCGTGCTCGTGCTGCTGCTGCCGGCCACCCGGTAGATCGGGTGGTTGCGACCTACGAAGCTGGATGGTCCGGGTTCTGGCTTGCCAGATGGCTGATTGCCAAAGGCGTGGAGGTCCATGTCATCCAGCCTTCCAGCGTGCCCGTCGATCGTCGCATGCGTCGCGCAAAGTCGGACGGGATCGACGCCGAGTTACTCCTGCGTACGCTGCTGGCGTGGCTTCGCGGCGAACCGCGCGTCTGCTCCATGGTACCGATCCCTGACGAAGCCGATGAGGATGCACGGCGCTCTGTCCGCGAACGAACAGAGCTCGTGTCCGAACGCGTCAGCCTTGCCAACCGGATCGGTGCTGTCCTCGCGACGCTCGGCGTCGAGGACTACAACCCGCTCCTGAAAAACCGCCGGCGGCGTCTGGCCGACCTTCGTACCGCTCTGGGTGACCCAATGCCACCTCACGCCCTCGCCAAGATCGAACGGTTGCTGAGCCGGCTGGAGCTCGTTCTCGATCAGATCGCCACGCTGGAACACGACCGCGATGCGGTAGCGGAGGTGCCCGCTTCGGATGATGCCAGTCGGATGATCCAGCAGCTCTGCAGTCTGCGCGGTATAGGGGTGCAGAGTGCCACAATATTGGTCCGCGAGGCCTTCGTCCGTCGCTTCGCTAATGCCAAAGCGCTCGGATCTTATGCAGGTCTTACTGCGACGCCTTACAACAGTGGTGGGGTGGAACGCGAGCAAGGGATCGGAAAGGCCGGGAACCGGCGGCTTCGAACGGTGATGGTGGAGCTGGCCTGGCTCTGGCAACGCTACCAGCCTGGTGCTGCCCAGGTCGCCTGGTTCCGGGAACGCACCGGCTCTACTGGCCGCCGCGTCCGCAAGGTCATAGTGGTCGCCCTCGCTCGCAAGTTGCTGATCGCTCTGTGGCGCTTCGCCGTCGATGGTGTCGTACCCGAGGGAGCGACCATGAAGCCCGCCGTATAATAATTATCGAGATCGGGCAGCTCTGCGACGGCAAAGCAGCCCGGTGACCGAGGGAACGTCGCCGTTGTCCGGCGTGGTGCTCCAGTGCCGTCTTCACAGAGTGGTGCCGTTCCTTTGGAGCTCTCCCGTCCCGAATGCGGGACAGTGGTTGGGATATCATCCCGCCGGATGTGAGGTTAGCAGACAGGCCCTGCAGGAAGAGAGCTCACCTCGGATTACACCCATGGAAAAACATTGACTGGAGAATCATCATGTGAGGCCGGACACATGTCAGCACCCGACAACGCGCAATGCCAACTAAAGATTCCTCTTGCCAAACGGGCGTCTACACATGGTGCATGGGTCCGGACTTGAGCGGATGTCGATCTTTGAAGCGGCAGACTATGCCGTGGCCTCCTTGCGGCGGGCGGATTTCGGGCGCGCGCAGGCAAGCATGCGGTTGGCCATGCTATTCTGGCAGCGCGAAGCGCGTGATGCGTGTCCAAAACCTGACATCGTCAGAAAACATGTCAGGTTCAAACACATCTTGGGCACTGTGGAGGTTTTCCACGCGTAATCATGCGCATCCCGCGCGCGGAGCGCGCTGGCACGGCCTTTGCTGAATGAGATGCAGCGACATTGAGTGAGGGCTGACTGCACGCAGAAACTTCCCTTGAACCCGGCGCCTCGTCTCTAAGAGGTAAACAAGCTTGCGCATAAAGTCGCGCAACCTTTGGCAATAGCTTTGGAGCAATATGGTCTTGCAGATTGAGCCCCCGGCGTGGCGAGCCCCTCACAAACTTCCAGGCCTGGAATCGGCTCTGGAGTGAGGGAGCCCCAAAAATTGTAGGCTGGATGCGCATGTTTAACGAAAATTCACGTGAGAAGCACAAGCTGGACGGACGTCGGCTCACCGATGTAATCGCGGCTATCGATGAAATCGGGGCATCGTTTCCGGACAGAATCGCGATTACGCATGGCGCGGCGGAACTCACATATGGTGAGCTGCGAGTCATGTCGGCTAGAATCGCGAGCACTCTACGAGAGCGCTGCGCGGTGGGAACGATCGTGAGCTATTGTGGTGAACGAAATCCCAATTGGGCCGCTACAGTAATCGCAATTCTGAAGGGCGGCTCAACATATTTGCCGCTCGACCCATCTTTACCGGCCTCACGCACTTCATTCATGGTCGAGCAGAGTGGATGCACTCTGATTATCGGGCAAGAGCGGCCGGAAGCCCTTGGTCTGTTTCAAGAAAACAGCCACGGCACCCGAGAATTCATGACGGTGCAGACCGCGTTATTTGGGGACCGTGCCTCTTCTGCGATGCCCTCTTCGGCTGAGTGCGGTCTCGCTTACATCTTGTTTACGTCCGGTTCGACGGGGTGGCCCAAGGGTGTGATGGTCGAGCGTACCGGACTAAACAACCATTTGATAGCCAAGATCGATGCGCTCGAGCTGACCGAGAAGGACTGCATCGCTCAAACTGCATCGCATTGCTTTGACATCTCGCTGTGGCAGCTCTTGGCAGGGCTATGCGTTGGAAGCCGCGTCGCGATCATAGACGATGCCACGCTTAGATCTCCGATCGCTCTTCTTAAGGCGCTGCAGGGACAAGGCGTCACAATTGTCCAATTCGTCCCATCGGTGCTTGCCATATTTGTTGAGTATCTGCAGACACTCGCGGCAGACGAGCGCCCTCTCAGTGCCTTACGCATGATCTCCACGGTCGGCGAGCCGCTGACGCCTGCCCTGGCGCGCGCCTGGCTGGCACTGTATCCTCAAGTCCCAATTCTCAATCACTATGGCCCGACAGAATGTGCGGATGGGGTTACCCACCATGTGGTTTCTGTCCCGCCTAGTGCAGCTGACGCCTATGTACCGATCGGTCGGCCGATCTCCAATCTTGAAGTCTATGTCGCCGATGGATGGCGGCTGTGCAGGACGGGTGAAGTCGGCGAGATCTGTGTCAGCGGAGTCGGTGTCGCTGCTGGCTACATCAATGATAGCGCGCGTACCAAAGATGCTTTTTTTCCAAACCCGTTCTCCAACCATCCATCCCATCGGCGCCTCTACAAGACAGGCGATCGCGGACGCTTCAGAGCTGACGGCCTGCTGGAATGTCTTGGCAGGCGAGACCGTCAAGTCAAGATCCGGGGGCACCGGGTCGAGCTTGGAGAGATTGAGTCTCGGCTCTGCACCCATCCTTCGGTAAGTGGCGCCGTCGCCGTAGCACCCGTCAATGAAGGCGTGAAGCTCACAGCAAGAGACATAACCAAGGCCGACGGAGGGATCAGGCCAAGACGAATAGTGGCCTATGTATCGGCTCCTCCCGACGTCTTGGAAAGTGGACTCCGAAGCTTTGTTGCCGAAACGCTTCCTGCCTACATGGTCCCGGAGCGTATCATTCATGTCGATGGCATTCCAATTACCAGAAACGGGAAAGTAGACTTTGCAGCTTTGCCGGATCCGACGACCATTCGCCCTCAGATGCTGAATTCGTTCGAGGAACCAAAGACGGAGCTCGAAGGCAAGCTGCGAGGTATCTGGTCCAGCGTTCTTCGCATCAAAGATATCGGCGTGAACGACCAATTCATGGACCTTGGCGGGGACTCGCTCCGGGCGATGCTTATATTAGCCCAGCTGCAGAGGCAGCTCAGGGCGAAGGTGGATTTCAGGCTGGTGCTAAATGGGACCGTCAGGTCGCTGGCGGCATCGCTATCAAGCCAATCCGAGACGACACAGAACGTGCTTCCAGCGGGCCGGAAGCACGGACGATCATCGCTGACACGGGTGCAGGAACACCTTTGGTTCCTCTGGCAGCTCGATCCGGATGCGAAAAACTACGTCATTCAAGGTGGCCTGCGTATACGAGGAGCAATCGATCTGACTGCTTTCAATGAAGCTTGGATCAATGTCGTCAGGGCCCACGACGCGCTTGCGGCACGTTTCAGCGACGAAGATGGGCCGGTCCAGATTTTTGATGATCCGCATTACGCCAATTTAGAGTTGGTTGACACCACTCACCTTACGCAACAGGAGGCTGAGGAGCTTGTGGCGGAGATGCGGCAGACCGAGCTCAACGACGCCTTTGATCTCAGTCAGGGCCATTTGTTTCGTGCGCGCATGATCCGCCTTGCCGCGGATGACCATCTAATACTGATAACCGCACACGAAATTATCATAGATGCCTGGTCGATCTCCGTCTTGCTCAGAGACTTGCGAACGAGATACACCAATGCTGCCCCGTTCTCTCCAGAGCATCGTGTGTCACTCTCGGCCTATGCGCTCTGGGAAAGTGTACACGTTACACCGGACTTGCTGGTTGAGCAGCGGCGCTACTGGCGTGGGCAGATTGGCGACAATCCGCCCGCGCTTTTGCTAGCGAGTGATCGACCCCGGCCGAAAGGGAATTCCTACCGTGGGGCCTCGCATGCGGTTCCCCTTGGTGAAGAACTGTCCGATCAAGTGAGGGGTTTTGCACGTCGGCACAGGTGCACCACATCCACGATCCTGTTGGCATGCTTTAAGCTCCTGTTGCGGATGTATAGCGGCCAGGACGATGTCATCGTCGGTATACCGCACGTCGTGCGCGACCAAACAGGCACGGAGGAGATCGTTGGTTTTTTCCTCAATATGCTACCAATCCGAACCACTATCGATGTCAATAAGTCCTTTGTGGCTCACGTAACTCATGTGCAAGCCCTTGTCAGCGATGCCATCGCGAACTCGGCGTATCCATTCAGTTGGATGGTGAGGGACGCCCGATTGTACCGCGAAGCCGGTCGATCACCGATCTTCCAAGTCATGTTCAACATGTACTCCGAACCCCAGGAGCCACCGGCCGAACGCGATTTGGATCTGACGTTTCGTGAATATGACACAGGCTATGTGAAGTTCGACCTTACCCTGTATGCGCAAGACCAGGGCGATGAGATTGCGCTGCAATTGGCATATGCGGAAGACATTTTTTCAAGTCACGTGATCGCTCGCATGGCCGCCAATCTTCGCCATCTTATTGCTGCCTGTGTCGAGAGGCCGGCTGAGCCGATTGTCGCCCTGACTTGCCTGTGCCCCTCGGAGGTCGCCATGCTGGACGCGCTCAGGGGCGCTGAGCAGGTATATGAGAACGAACCTTCGCTCGTGGAAGCCTTCGATCAGGTCAGCGCAAAGAACGACCGGGTGGCGTATTTCGGCGAGTTCCGAGAAGTCACGTTCGGCCAACTGCGCGAACGCATGGCGGCGATCCAGTCCGCTCTGCGTACCGGCGAGGTAGGGCCGGGCGACATGGTCGCCATGCTGATCGACCGGTCACCTGAAGTGGCCACTACAACTTTGGCTATCCGGGCAATGCAGGCGACCGTCGTGCCTATATCGCCAGATTGCCCGAAGGAACGGATCAGCCACGTTGTAAGAGATAGCGGTGCAAAGCTCCTAATTCACGCCAGCGCGGACGAAGAGATCGATTTCGGTGTGCCGTCCGTTAGCTTGTCTTTCCTGCAGGCGAGATACTACCCCGCTCGGGCAATGCACTGCGAGGTCGAGCAGCCTGATAACAGCGCAGCCAGCCTGATCTACACCTCATCCTCAACGGGTAAGGCGAAAGGCGTTCTCATACCTGAGCCCGCAATACTCAATCGACTGAACTGGATGTGGCGATGCTTTCCGTTTGATGGCGCCGACGTGATCGTTGTTCAGAAGTCGGCGGGACTTGTTGCCGCAGCATGGGAGTATTTTGGAGGACTCCTGAAGGGGGTCCCAACGCTGATCCTGACCGATGACCAGTTGCTCGACCCCGACCTCTTGTTGAGTGCCTTGACTAGGCATCGCGTGACTCGGTTGTTCGCTTCCCCGCCCATTCTGTCCGGTCTGATCGCCTCTCAAAAACGACATGCGGAAACGACCAGCTTGCGCCTAGTCACAAGCAGTGCTGAACCGATGCCGCCATCGCTTCCTTCTCGTTGGCGACAGAGCTTTCCAGATGTGCCGCTATGGAATTTTTATGGCGCCACGGAATGCGCGTCTAATGCGGCAGTCTACGCAACATCGGAGGCGGACGATGGCTCTAAAGCTGTGCCGATCGGGCGCCCAATCGACAATGTGAAGATCTATGTGCTCAATGCACAGTTGGAGCGGGTTCCCGTCGGGGTAGCAGGCGAACTCTGCGTCGCGGGACGCTGCGTAAGCACGGGGTACTGGCGGGACCCAGAGCGAACGAAGCAAAGTTTCGTGCCCAATCCATATGATGACTGCCAATACGGCCTTCTTTATCGCAGTGGCGATATCGCCCGCGTCTCAGCCAAAGGTCTTCTGGAGATTTGCGGTCGATCAGACAACCAAATCAAGCTCCGGGGTTTCCGAATTGAGCTGGAGGAAATCGAAAACGCCCTTGAAGCGCATCCTGGAATTGCCAGGGCCACCGCAGTCGTTCGGGGAGTGGATGACAATCGCCGACTGGTGGCCATAGTGGTCCCAACTGACGATGGCCTTACCGCAGGAGACATTGTGAATCACCTACGGCAGGAATTGCCGCCCTACATGATTCCATCCGATTTTCGCATGGTGGACCGTATGCCACTGACGGCGAGCGGGAAGATAGATCGTCGTCGCCTCTCTTCTGTCCGATCCCGCGAGCTTCGGAATGCCCAATCTACTGAGCCGCGCACGGAGCGGGAGAGACTTCTTGCCGAGATCTGGCAAGAACTGTTGGGCGCCAAATCCATCGGGATCGATGACAGCTTCTTTGATATCGGCGGAAACTCTCTTCTGAGTGTGCGTTGCGTTACATTAGCGCGTAAAGCCGGACTGAGCTTGACCGTTGGCCAACTGTACAGAACATCGACCATTCGGGAATTGGCCAAGGAAATCGTATCGGCCACGACGATCTCTGCCTATGAGGCTCCCGATGGACCGTTGCTAGTGACTCCCGCCGTCTCATCTTGGAACAGCCTTGTCGGATTAGGCGAGCACTACAACCTTGGCGACCTTTTCTTCCTGCCCGCGGGTCTCTTGAATCTATCAATCCTTGAAGGCGCCCTTGCTCATGTCATTGGTCGGCACGAAGGACTGAAACTTCGAATAGTCCAAACCGAGAGCGGCCTATCTCAGGCAATCGGATCGGTACCCAATCCCCTCGTGGAAGAAATAGACCTGGTCGGCATGGCCACGGCAAAACAGCTGACGGTCATCGAAGGCGCCTGCGCAGAGCGTCAAACCAGGTTTCGGTTTGACGGTCAGACACCCCTCGTCAGGCTTTCAGCCTTCCGGACATCAGAGAGCGGCAACTACTATCTGCTTGTTTTGATGCATCACTTTGTAGCTGACGGGACTGGGTACCGACTGTTCCTAAATGCACTGGAAACAGCCTACAATACGCTAGCCGCAGGCGGGACCATTGCGGATCCAGAGACGACGCCTCTCTCTCAGTGGCTGGAGCGATTGGGCCATTACGCAGATAGCGAAGCGCCAACCGAACTCGAATATTGGGAGGGGGTTCGATATGATCTGCTCGATATGCATGTGAGCGATGCTGGCTCGGGTACAGCGGAATTTTTAGATGAAACTGCAAGAAGGCTCCATTATGCCCGCTTGGAGGGATTGGTAAATGAAGAATATTGCAGCCAACTTTGGGAAGATCAGGCCAAATATTGCGTAACGATCGGCGAGAAGGCGACGGCCAGACTTCTCAATGTCTCGGCGACGTCTGCGCAATGCGAGGATTTTGATATATTCCTTGCGGCTGTGTCAGGGGCGTTTGGCCGCGCTTTCGGGAATTACTCGCTCTGGATCGACAGCCTCACATCGACCAGAGGTGAGTTATTCGACGACATCGATCCGTCTCAGATCATCGGCTATGTCGGCGAGCTGGTTCCGCTTCCCTTATATCTGACTGGGAAGGAGTCTCGTCCGGATCGCGCTCGTTCGATATATCGGCAGCGCAACGCGCTGCCGCGCCGGGGGATCGGTTTTCGGGCGATGAAGTTCTTGAATCGGGATCCGGCAGTGCGGAAGCGGATCGATCATTTGCCGTTGCCTAGGATCGGACTGAACTATCGAGCACGACTGCAACGCCATTATCCACGGCGTCTGCTAGCCAGAGATCCGCACTCACTTTGGATCGGCGAAGATATGGAGCAGTCCGCCATGAACTACCTCTTCTGGTTTCGTGTCGGATACGAAGCTGGTGAGCTACAAATCGAAGTGAGATACGATCCAAGACAAGTTGGCTATGGAACGACCCGCAACCTCTGCACAATCTTGCGCCAGGAACTGCTCCAGATAATCAATACATCTGAAGATGTGTAGCCGACCTGTCAACCGACGATAAGTCCGGGGTAGGGGGTTGAGGAAGAGGGGGCAATCGGAAGCATGGCAGCACCGGAACAACACATTAATCTGTCGGACGAAAAACTTTCCCGCCTCATCATGCGACTCGCCATTCCTTCGATTATTGGCTTGTCGATCAATGCGCTTCAGCAGTTCGTGAATGCGATCTTTGTTGGCACGCTCGGGGCACAGGCTATCGCCGCCGTCAGCATGACTTTCCCGATCGTTGTCCTCCTCTTGGCAGTCGGACAGGGGCTCGGCGTAGGCACAGCATCATTCGTGTCTAGCAATCTTGGCGCTGACAACTCGCTTGAGGCGAGTCGCGGCGCGAGCTTGGCGCTCGCTCTCGCGGTTCCGATCGGAGTGGGTCTTACTGTCGGTCTGTTTCTGTCTTTGCGCAAGATTCTCGCTATGCTTGGCGCCAGTCCGACAATCATGCCGGCCGCGCTTGAGTACGCATCGACGCTCTTGTTCGGCTACACTCTCATGCTGCTGAACATTGTCAATGGGTTCATCGTAAGGGCCGAGGGCAATACACGATTCAGCATGTGGACCATGATTACGGCTTTCGCGCTGAATACCGTGCTCGATCCTATCTTCATTTTCTTGCTAGATCTGGGCGTTCGAGGAGCGGCGCTTGCGACGCTGTTGTCTCAGATCGCCGCTATCAGCGTCTACATCGCATATTTCCTAAAGAAGTGTGGGATTGTTCGTATCGGAACTTCTTACATTACCTTCAGGGTGGGCCGCATCAAACAGATCGCCGCCATTGGAGCGCCGGCAACTATCACCAGTATTTTGTCTGCCGTTGCATTCATGCTCTTCTACCGTGCTGCTGCACCATTCGGCGACGCTTCCGTTGCCGCTGTGGGTATAGCCGTGCGATTGTCAACGATCGGGGCACTCCCAATTATCGGCTTCTGCATAGGCTCTCAGGCGGTTCTCGGTTTCGGTTGGGGAGCACAGGATTTCGCCCGGGTAGAGAAGGCCGCGAAGTTCATGCTTTTCATAGCCGTCGCATTTTCAGTCAGCTTTTCCGCCGTGGTCCTGATTTTTGCTCGGCCAATGGTTTCGCTTTTCAGCGATAACGAGGATGTAATCGATCTCGCCGTCTCTGCCTGTATTGTTTTCCATCTTTTCTTCGGCCTCTTTGGTGTTCAGTACGTTGCGATCACCCTGCTTCAGTCATTGGGGAGAGTACGCCTCAGTGCCGTCGTTTCCCTTGCCAGGCAAGGCTACCTTTTCATACCCGCCATACTACTGTTTCCAGTCATTTGGGGCTTTAACGGACTGTTGGCCTGCCAGGCAGTTGCTGAGTTGGTGGCGGGGCTGATTGCTCTGTTTGTAATTCGCGGGCAGATCGGCGTTCTTAAAGGAATGCCCTCGCTGAGCTAGGGAATCGGGTCGACGCTGCTGACGTGAAAGGCGATCATTTCGGTTCTGCCCGCAGATCGTGGTTGAAGAGCCAGATCCAATACAGGACCCATCCGTGCATGCTTGACCGGGCGCACGAATGGTCAATCCGGCACGGCGAGGACAAAGGACGGGTGTTGGCCGCAGCGCGACCTGCATGAGCCGGCCAGCAGCGGATCGCGGTCGAGAGAGCGAGGACATTTGGATACGCTGTTCCCCCCAAACGTTGCTGTGCAAACCTGTCGAGCAAGAGATCTCAGCAGTGCCCTGGTGATGGCCGAAGAAGAGAGTGCAATCGCCACTGCGGCCGAGAGCAGAAGGCGTGAATTCTCGATCGGGCGTGCCTGTGCCAGAGCGGCATTGTCCAAGCTCGGCTTTTCTCCCTGCGCGATCCCAAGTGGACCTCACCGTGAGCCGCTTTGGCCACCTGGTGTGGTTGGCAGCATAACACATTGTGCTGGATTCTGTGCCGCCGCCGTCGCTCAGCATGGGGACTACGCTGCGCTTGGAATCGATGCAGAAGTCGACGAGGAGTTGCCATCCGGCGTATTGGAGCTCATTTCGGTTGACGAGGAACGGTATTGGCTGGCCAACGCACCCAGGCGCCTCAATTGGGACCGGTTGCTCTTCAGTGCTAAGGAAAGCATCTTTAAGGCATGGTTCCCGCTCACACGTGAATGGCTAGGCTTCGAGGACGCCGTGGTCACCATCATCCCCGACGATGGCACATTTCATGCTCGCCTCCCCCACACATTCCTGCCGGCCGAAGATCATGCGTGGGAGCTTCGCGGCCGGTTCATCATCTCCAATGGACTGATACTCACTGCAGTCTTCGTTACGGGGCCCCGATCAAAATGGGGCATCATCTTCGGCCGCGCTTGACTCGGCCGCAGCAGGGCTCGTCGGTGCGGTCAGCCGATAACGTCAGGCCTATAGTTCCAAGGCATGAGCATTTCGATTTCGGATGCCGGCCAGCCTTGAGCGATGCGGGTCAAGGTCTGCGAGAGCCAGTCGAGCGGATCGACGCTGTTCATTTTGCAGGTTTGCAGCAAGGTGGCTACCGTCGCCCAGGTTCGTCCACCGCCGTGGCTGCCGGCGAATAGACTATTCTTTCGCGTGATCGTCTGGGGCCTGATTGCACGCTCGACGATATTGGAGTCGATTTCGATGCGACCGTCCATCAGAAAGCGTTCCAGCGCCTCCCGCCCGGGTGAGCGCGTAGCGGATCGCCTCGGCGGTCTTGGATTTTCCGGAGACCTTGCCCAGTTCCGCTTCCCATAGTGCGCATTTCGCTGATCGTGGGCAGTGATTTCACGCGATCGTGGGCAGCAGAAGCCTGACCCACGGTTGCTATGAGTTCACTGGTTTTTAGTCGGCGTCAAGCGCTTGCTTGCCAGCTATTTTCCGCAAGCTTTCGCCGGTCATGTTGATGCGGTGACGGGAAAGCGAAGCGGTTCTTTCATGACGTATCCCAGTATGGCGGGGGTCCAGTGGCGCCGTCGAGGATTTCGATGATGATCATCTGTCCTTGACGACAGGCGGGGCATTGCCTGAGGGAATGACCGGTGAGATCCTCGTAGCGGTCGCGGTAATCCTTTGCGGGTCGACTGTCCGACGGCTCGGGAACCGGCATGCCGAGCAGGTCGCGGCAGTGGGCGAGCGTTTGCGCGCGGTAGCGATTGCCGAGAAAGCCGTAGTAACGGATGCGATGGAAGCCCTCGGGCAGGACGTGCAACAAGAAGCGGCGAATGAACTCGTCGGACGCAACGGTCTTGACCTTCTGCCGATTGCCGTGCCGGTAGTCCTTCCAGCGGAAACGCACGGCGCCGTCCTCGATGTCGATGACGCGGTTGTTGGAAATGGCAACGCGGTGCGTATAGCGCCGAGACCGGTAATTTCTCTGGGGTCAGGCGGCGCGTAGAAGAGGCGTTTTGGGCTTGAATATTGGAGGGACGTTCAGTTCTGGCTGTCGGAAAGGCGCCCGCAGCCGGTTGCGAAGTTCGCCATTGATCTCCGCCGCCCGGACCTGCATGAGCATATGCGCACCGTGAAGCGACCAGCGCATTTGCTGCTTCTTGACCATACGTTTCCCTACGACTGAGTTCACCGCCGACTCGGCGAGAGTGGTGGCGACGCGAAGCCCAGCCCGGTAGCGCTTTCCATAGTTGACGATCGCACCGCGGTTCGAACGGACATAGGTCAGGAGTTGCTCCCCGAGCCTGTGAAGCCGGTGCGATCGAGAACCAGCCTTCCTTCAGTCTTACTAGAAGTTGCTCCAGGTCGCGGATCGCGCGGCCGACCCGCCCATGCCACAGACGCCACTTCACGGCTCTGATGTCCCTGTCGATGGTTGGAAGCGCTTCAAAGGGGCCTGAGCGGGATCGTACGATGTGATCGGCGATCTGCCGCATGGGCTGGATCTTCATAGCAATATGAAACCAGTCGATGATGTGGGTCGTTGGTTTCGGCATGGCGCGGGGCAGCCGCTTTAGGATTTCGGCCCCGTCCGAGATCACCGTCACATCCCCAAAGCCGCGATACCCGACTTCCTGGAGAGAGTGAAGAGCACGATCGCGGATTGCCTGCTGGTCGGTGCAGCCGGTGACGAAATAGCGACCGCCCCTTTCGCCCCGCCCCCCGCGGCCGCATCTGGCCACGACGAGCTCGAAATTTCGCGCTGAATTGGTCTCGGCGCTGCGAACATAAGCAGTGTCGATGCTGATAACGAACTCTTTGCGCCGATCTCCGGGAAGCTGCATCTCAAGCTGGCATCGGTCATCCGTTTGGGCCCTCGCGCGCCAAGTTTCCTGCATGACCTGGTCGTCGAGCCGCTTGCCGATCCTGATGGTACGCTTGCGCACGGTCGCATGCGTCTCAGTCGGTTCAGTGGGCAGGAAATCGGCCAGCACCTTCGCCGCCTGCCGGTAGGGCAGCATGCTTCCTAGCCGCGCCGTCAGTTCCATCAGCTCCGGTGTCGCTCGATCGGGACAAATTTCCTTCAGCGGCGCGAAGGCACCGACCACCCCTGGATGGCATTCCCGGCACAGCATCCATCGGGGATTGCGAACCTCAACGGTGCCGAAGACGGTTCGGATCCGGCGTGACGTGTAGTCCTTGACCGGTCGGAACGTATGGCAATCCGGGCAAACCCGGCGAAGAAGGGCATAAGTCTCCGCCTCATGATTCACGACCGCGTTCTGCAGCGCTGCCATGATCTTCTTGCTATCGCCGATCGACAAGCCGAGGTCGCCGTCGAACAGGCTCTCCCAACTCTTGTCTATGCGGACCTCCTTCCGGCACGTGTCGCCGATTTCGTTCCGGCCCTCGATCGTAACCGTCCATTCCACCGCCATCGCTTTGTCTCCGATCAAAACAATGCTAATGGACTGCTCGAGCCTAACAACCCGTGTTTGACCCCAGCGAAGTTACCGGTCTCAGCACTAATCAGGAACAACTGTCGCGCCAAGACCAGTGCCACCCGACAATGGCCCGGATATGTTCGGTGATTGTCGTATCGGCAACGAGTCTCGGTGCCCTACAAGGATGGCAAGGGCAAGCTACGCTGGGACAAGAAGCGGCGCAACGAATTGTCTTTCGAAGATTCGGACGAGATTGTCGCACACTGGGAAGATTGCTCCGCCCGGCAGTCCCAGGATAGGGGAGATTTCGAGGGCATCGCCAAAAGGATCCGGCCGTATCGTGACCAGGCACGAACTGTTGGCGAAGCGCTTGAGATGGCCGCGCGCGACGGTCTATAGGCGTTAGCGAGGCTCATGACGGGCACTAAGTTTAGTCGCAGTGGGTACCTAATTTCGAAACTTCCGCGGCGCCTTCATTCGGAGATTCTCCTAACGTTGTCAGTTCCGACTAGGCCAGTCGGACGGTATGAGCTTCACGTCAGAGGCTTTTGTCCACCGACCATTACCCGCCGAATAGACGCGAGAAGAAGCCACGCTTCGCTGGTTTTTCTGTGACATGGGTCGCTTGGGCCTGCCTGTTTTGTTTAACAGGCTCCTGCCAGTCAACCGGTGGCGCGACAGCGGTCTTAGCCGGCGCCTGCTCCTCATACTTTGCTAGGAGTGCCGAAGCTGGAGGCGGCTCACCCTTGCTGCCCATGATCGGTATCTCGATCGCCTCCTTCGCGCGTGTAACGGCGACGTAGAAAAGCCTTAGTTCCGCAGCGTCCTCCTGCTCTTGTTTGGCCTTTTCCGCGGGAGTCCGTGCTTCGCGGGTCTTCAGGAAGTCGTCCATCAGTCGAACATTTTTCCATTCCCGACCCTTGGCCTTGTGTGCTGTGGAGATGATGATCTCAGCCTGCTCCTCGCTGACGGATTGGTTGATTGCCCACAGCAGGCGCTTCTCGCCCTTGCTCTGCACCAGGTTGACGAACATGGTCAGGTGCTCGCCCTCGGTGGTCTTGGAGAAGTCGACCACCGACTCCCAACTGGTGAAACCGAAGAAATCGGCGACATCGGTTGGACGCCCCTCCTTCAAGTCCCGCACTCCCCACAGCAGCTCCTTGAGGTCCCTGTTGTCGCCAACGAGATGCGGCTTGCGACCCTCATCGAGGCACTGGATTAGCGCCGTCATGACGTTCGCATTGGTCCTGGCAAGGATGGCATTGGGGTTGCAGCTACCGACCCGGCTCCGCATAGCGGGATTGCCGGTCAGCGGAACGCTCTCACCGAGCCGCTGCAGGATGCGGGATGCTTCGCCGGCGATCTCGGGACCGAACCGGAACGACTGGGTCAGGCTAACGATGGCATCAGTCTTGATCGCATCCATCGCGTTCACCGCGCCACGCCATTCGTATATCTGCTGGTAGCGGTCGCCAACGTAGACAAGCTGGGCGTTTTGCCGCCGCAGCACCTCGAGTACGACGGGATTGGTGTCCTGCGCTTCATCTAGAAGGATGTAGTCGGCTGCGATCTGCGGCTTGGATAGCCCCCAAAGCTTCAAGAACCCGTCAAAACCCAGCGGGATCGCATCCTTTGGGTCGCACATGCGGTGCCATACGTGCCTGGCATTGTTGCACGCAAACTCTTTCACTGCCTTGAGAGTATCTTCGCTGGCCGTAAGCAGCGATCCGTGCCGAGGCACGTGCGCGTCAGAGATTTCCTCGTCGCCGCTTTGAGCGAACCGTCTAACTGTTTGCTGGATCAAATAAGCTTGTGACACTGGCTGTAGAGAATGGTCACGGTCAACTCGCCAGGTCTTCTTGAATCCAAGTATCTCAGCGAGTTGCTTCGTGCCGACCTTGCCGGCGAACTTGTCCTTGGTTTTTTTGTAGTCTGAGTGCAGCGATTTCAGCGCTAGGCTGTGGGTGGTGGAGCAATTTACCGTCGGAGGAAATTTCTCACGGGCGTCTCCGACAATCGCCTTGTTAAAGGCGATGTACTGGCCGCGGCTGCGAGTGCCGTGGGCAAGGAACTGCAGCGTCGAGGTCTTGCCGGTGCCCGCATAAGCATTGATGCGGAGCGAGCCACCGGACAGGAAAGCGTCAATTGCCTGTTGCTGCTCCGTCGTGGGTTTACGACCCACGGGCTTCGCCGCCGCTTTCTTGTGCACCACGGCGGGCCGCTTCCTAGACGTCTGGGCGCTTCGGTCGAAGAGGTCGCTTGCTTGACGTTCAATGCGGATTTGGCGCGGACCAGAAGCCTCCCGGCCCGAGCTGTGGTCCTCACTGCAGCTTCACGCGCGATGACTTTGACAGCCTTGGTATCACCACTTGCCGTGGCTTTATCCAGTATCGCCTCAAGCTGGTCGATGCTCAACGAACTATAGGGTCGCTTCATTCCATTTCCCCCCACCCGGCGTGTAGTGCGGCAGACCCGGTCGCAGAAGCTATTGGGCTAGACTAAGAGAATCAGGTCTGGCAGCAGCAGAACCCCATGCGGCGAGGGTGGCGAAGAGAACCTGAACACGCCACCACTCCGGCTGGCCGACCGGTTCGCCGCCTTGAGAGGATGCCGCCGGAGCGGCGAAGCCGCAACGGCCGTTCGTATTACTGCCGGCCGTAACGGGGGAGGGCATATGGCATTGCCTGAATCTGCTATTTTTGGTCCCCTTTGCAAACGGCATTCCCTCGCCCATACTGAACCGGCGACATTTCCAATGTCCCGTTTCCGCTCCTCGTAGCGATCCCCCGGCACCCGCCTTCCGGCGTGACGGAGGGCCGACACAGGAGAATCCTCAATGTCTATTTCGTCTACCCCCGATAATCTCGACCTCTCCGGCCGCACGGACCTCGCCGCCATGCCGGACGGGCCGAAGGTCGGGACGACCTCTACCTCTTCGGTGGCACGGGCCTTATCGCTCTGCCCGACGGCTTGGATGTCGGCGGACAGATCGTCCGCGACTGATTACGATAAGCCCCCGGTTCACGCCAGGGGCTTATCGTTGCGTAATTCAAGAATGGCGGAAGCGCCCCAAAATCATCAATACGATTATACGATTCTGGCGTGACGGCCGGAATTTTGCTGGTGCAGCGACTTTACAGGGCCTGCGGCCACTGTTGGGCGGCGTGCATGACAGTCAGGATTTCGACAGTCTCGCCATTGACGTGATAGGGGATGATATAGGGTATATCAGTCAAAACGAGCTCCCGCGTCGTCTTGATGCGTCCGATGCGACCCATGGCCGGTTGCTCGGCCAGGTGCTCGGCCGCTGACACAATGCGCGCTACGACACGGCCGGCGGCATCGGAGCTGTCTTTCTCGATGTGGGCGCCGATTTCGTCAAGCCGCCGCAACGCCCGCTGGGTCCAGCGGATTCTTTTACGGCTCATGATTGGCGGGCGGACTTGACGTATTTTCCGACCACGGCAGCTACATCATGGTCACTTGCGAATTCGCCGCGCTGGGCCTCGGCCAACCCGGCCTCTATTTCAGCCAGCTGCCACTCTTCCCGGGCCACGAAGTCCTCAATGGCCTGTGCGGCCACATAGGAGCGTGAGCGGTCAAGCTTTTCGGCGAGTTGATCCAGCCTGTCTGCGGTTTCGTCCGGCACACGGACGGTGAAGGCGGTCATGGGGGTATAACTTTCGTTGGTTCACTATGATTATTGTTGAACCAAGCTGGTTCGTCAAGTCTGTGATTAGCTTGAATCTCGAACGATAATCAATTCCGTTGGCCTGCATCGAGCCCTTGGTATCGACGTGAAAACTGCCCGCATGTCGGTTTCCGGACCACCTCGGCGTGGGACGGCTTGTCGACTACTTAGCGAGCAGCATTTCCAAGCTGCTTGAGCCTTGAGACAAAAAAGCGCCCCTGCGCAACAAGACGATTCTCGGGGGACGAAACGCTTTCACACGGTAGGGGTCGTTCGAATCCTGTACCGCCCACCATATTTTTCAATAATTTACGCAATCCAATCTCGTTAAATTTCTTTCATGTAACTTTCATGTAGCCGAGACACGCCAGTCTACCAAAGTCGGTTGATCTACCGCGCCGCAGGGGCTTTGGTGGTGGTAGTATAAAGACTCAACGATATGATTATGTGAGAGGGTTCGGGTAATTGGGGCAGATCGCGTACAACGCGGCGATAGGGGACATGACCGAAGCGTTCTCGGCCTCGGATGCCGCTTGGCTGAGTATTTGCAATGCGCCGCTCGGGACATGGCGAATGCCGCGCACGGCCTGGCCGGCGGTGCCCAAAACGTCAATCCGGGGTCTACGATTCTTCGCGCACGCACCTGGATTTACAGGTCAGCTTCCCGGCCCGGAGAGCTACGCACACACCCGCCTGAAGATTGATGTGGTCAAGGCTGCGCGGGCAATGGGCTTTCGGGCGGAGCTTGAGGCCTGGGGGACAGACGGAGCAGGCGCCGAATGGATAGCAGACGTGCTGGTGTTTCTGGCTGACGGCAGGCGGGTCGCATTCGAGGTTCAACTCTCAAGCCAGCACTTGGACGATTTCCTAACCAGGACGGAGCGCTATCGGCGCTCTGGTGTCACGTGTTGTTGGATCATGTCTGAGAGGCCCGTCGCGTGGCGTCTGACAAAGGCCCTCAGTTACAAAAATAGCCAGTACCGCCGGGAGACTGGCGAGGTCTTATGCGATTGCGAGGAGTTAGTGCCATTTGCAATAGAACTCGCGGGAAAGGACGCTTACCCCGATGTTTTGCCACCGGTCAGATTCGGCAGAGGCCGGCACATAAAGCGGATGGCGCTGACGGAGGCCGTCGCCGGCATGCTGCACGGATTTCCTAGCTGGCAGCTGCCTGACTGGCATTGGAAAGCGTCTCAAGTATCGGTTGATTGATGCTCGGTCCATACCGAGGGACCTAGCCCGAGAAATTCAGGGTGGTTGGCGGATGTGGCGCAAGCCGTTGAAATGACGTAGGATTTGGTTGCTAAAGCCGATCCGAATCATTTCCCGGAGACCACACCCGCCATGAATGATCTACCTGCCGCTGAGCGGTTTGTCATCAGTGGGCGGCAAATCCGTCATCGCTCGTTTTGACGGCGGCATGCTGTCGTCGAACAGCGGTGTTCTGGCTCTGGCCGAGGTGGAAAAACGACTGCGGGTGGCCGACCGTCTGGCGCGTTGCATCGATGATCCGCGCTGCCCGGACCAGGTCGTCCACAGCCTGGCGGACATGATCGGCTTTCGCATGAAGATGATCGCCGCCATCACCGCAGAGGTGGCGATCCCGACGATCGGTATCGGCGCCTCGGCAGCCTGTGACGGACAGATTCTCGTCGTCGACGACATGTTGGGCACCTTCGGCGACTTCCGGCCCAAATTCGTCAAGCGCTGTGCCGAACTCGGTGAGATCGCCGGGGAGGCGATCGCGGCCTATGCGCAGGAAGTGCGCGACCGCCGCTTTCCGGGATCCGACCATGTCTTCGGCGATGCGCCAAGGTCCGTGAATGGAGAAGAAGCCGGATGATCATTCCGATCGCACGAACCGTCGCCGAGTTGCGCATGGCTGTGGCCGGATGGCGTCAGAAGGGCCTGAAGGTCGCTGTCGTGCCGACTATGGGTGCCTTGCATGAAGGCCATCTGAGCTTGGTGCGAACCGCGCTCGCCAAGGCCGACCGGGTTATCGTGACGCTCTTCGTCAACCCGAAACAGTTTAACAGCGCGGCCGATCTCGCGGCCTATCCGCGCACTGAGCATGACGATGCCGCCAAGCTTGCGCCGCTTGGCGCTCATCTGCTCTACGCGCCAAATGCAGCGGACGTGTATCCGGAAGGTTTCGCCACTACGATCTCGGTGAGTGGGGTGAGCAGGGGCCTGTGCGGCGCGTTCCGTCCCGGCCATTTCGACGGCGTGGCAACCGTCGTCGCCAAGCTCTTTCTCCAGACGCGTGCTGATCTCGCCTTCTTCGGCGAGAAGGATTTCCAGCAACTGCACGTGGTTCGCCGGCTCGTCCGCGATCTCGAGATTCCGATCGAGATTGTAGCATGTCCAACGGTACGTGAAGCCGACGGCTTGGCGATGTCGTCGCGCAATGTCAGGCTCTCGGCCGAACAGCGCTTGGCAGCGCCAAGGCTCGCCGAAGTCCTCTCCACCTCGGCCGGGCGATTGTCGGCGGGAGCGCCGGCGGAGCTTGTGCTTGCCGAGGCCAGGCAAGCGATCCGCGCTGCCGGTTACGACGAAGTCGAGTATCTCGAGCTGAGAGCAGCCCAGGACCTGTCGCCGCTTTCCGCCGCGGACCGACCGGCCCGCCTGATCGTCGCCGCCTGGCTCGGCGGGACGCGGCTTATCGATAACGTCGGCGTTCTGCCCGGGCAGCGCAAAGGCGAGCTGCTCGCGGCAGCTAATGCCGCATGATTGAGCAGCCGCAAGGCTTGGACAAACGTGCGTCGTCAAAATGACCCAGACAAATAGCGTAGCAGGGAGTGGATATGGTCTTTCGATTGAAGGAGCGCCTCGGCAGGAAGTTTGAAGAAGAAGTGCAATTCTTCAAGGGCTGGCAGAAGGACAGGAAGCGAGTGGGCGCGCTGATGCCAACGTCCGTTCATGCCGCGCGTCGTATGGCAAGCGTTATCAATCCGGCATCCGGATTGCCGGTTCTTGAACTTGGCGCAGGAACTGGCGTCATCACCAAGGCAATCCTGGAAAGGGGCATCAAGCCGCATCAGCTGGTTTCGGTCGAATATTCCAAGGATTTCTATCATCGTCTCACACGACGCTTTCCAGGGGTGGATTTTCGATTGGGCGATGCGTTCGCGCTGGAGGAAGTGCTGGCCGAGCGGAGCGGGGAGCAATTCGACTGTGTGATAAGTGCGGTGCCGTTGCTGAGTTTTCCGATGGAACAGCGCATTGCATTGCTTGAGGATTTGCTTGCCCGAATCCCTCGCGGGAGACCTGTCATTCAGATCACCTACGGACCTTTGTCGCCGGTGATCATGCCCGACCGCTACGTCGTGTCTCACTATGATTTCGTCGTCCGCAACATCCCGCCCGCACAGCTCTGGACTTACCGACGAGCAATCTGAGCCCGCAGCACGCGCGGAAAGTGGCGGCATTCTGCAAAATCCTGCTGAAGGACACGACGGTGGTCGTCACGAAATTCGCATCGATTGCGCTTTTGTAGCCGCCTCCGCTTGCGGAGGCGGCTATGCCTTTTAGCGCACACTCATTTGCTGCGGATTTCGCCCTGCGGACAATTGACAGCGAAGCCACCGCGACCGCGAAAATCTCGCGACGGCGCTTCGATGCCGGGACCGGCCTGCCATTTTTGAGAGGTGATCCGTGCAGGTGCCTGACGCAAACCATGCAATCCCGTCCCTGACCATATCATAGCCATCGCCCTCTTTCAGCTGCCCAGGCCTCCTGACAGCCGGATCAATGATGACGATCCCCCTGGAGAATATTCTTCTTTGAAGAGCGGACGGTCTGCGCCGTCCTATGCCTCAGCTTGTACGATGGCCTCCTGGCCTTCCGTGCCACGCCAGTGAGGTTCGGTCACTCTACCGTGCAATGGCGTTCGGAAATACGACAGGCGAACCACAATAGTCATGTTTAGGCTGAAGACTTCTCAGCGGACCGTGAAAAAAGGAAACGCGAGTTCTTCCGCTCCTTCAGAGGCCCCTCGAACTCGCTTTCTTTGGAGAAGGGAGATCGCTCGTCAGACGCTCCCATGTGGTGGTCGGCAAACCGCCGCAAAACGGTCACTCGCTGTTTTCGGCTGCATGTTTCCGGAGCTTCTCGAACACGAACAGCTTGCCTTCGCGCACGCTATCTTGAAGCGATCTCGCATTGGCCAGATGCGCCGCAATCGCGCTGGCAAGCATGCAACCCGTCCCGCGCATCGATGAGATCAGGCGCGGTGTGTCGAAGCGGATTGGTTCTTGATCGAAGCGCAACAGAACATCGGTTGATCGATGTCCCGATGCGTGGCCGCCCTTGATCAGCAGGGCCTGCGGCCCGGCGGCCAGCGGCGCGTTCACCCTGGAGATCGGATACCACCTGATTTCGGGCGAAGACTTTACGCTGCTTGCGGGCGTTGCTGAAGACGTAGACCGGTGCATTCTTGTCAGCCAAAGCGGCTCTTTACATATTTTCTCGCCGCTTCGGTCAGCGTCGAACGATTTTTGACCTGTCAATCGCCGCGTAGGATATTTGCTTCGCGCGCGGCCGCGACGAAGGCTCTTCGGGCGGCGGGTGGATGAGCCTTACCCCGTAGTGCCTTCAAACAGGCGTCCATCGCTGCCCTGCGCTTCTCCGTCTGACGACCAGAAACCTGCAGCAAGATGGCGGCCGCATCATTGACATCGAATACGGCACGTTCTGGGCTGTGGCGGCCAATCTGGACCACGACTTGCCTCTCAAATCTCACCAAACCGGTCATCTCGCTGTCCCCCAAGCTCTACCAACCCAAAGCCGGCGATCACAGCCGGAAGAAAAATCGCGTCGACTGATCCCGCCTGCGGGTTGCCACGGTCGGTCGTTCAATCGAGAGCTTGGTACGAGGCGGATTTGCCATGTTCAATTCGAGCAGATGTTGGTCCAACGCTTTGTCCGCCGCCGTGAGGCGATGGTTCAGGCGCAGATAGTCCATCCAGGTCGGCGTGCGGAAGGTTTCTGTCCAAAGCGAAGGATCTTGAAGATCGCGTTGGAGATTCCAGTGCCGAGCACCGACACGGCTTTGCACTCGCCGTCGTTCCTGCATCCGGTCCAGGAAAGCTTCGACGTTCGCCTCCGGTATTGAGTACTCGATCTTGACGACGATTGGCCCGCTTCTCGGCTTCAGGTCGAGAGCGAGCTGTGGCGTTTCGAAGCCAAAAGGATCCTGATCAGAGTCTTGCCATTGACGGATAGGCATCAGGAAGCCGGTGGCCGCGACCACTACGAGCGCGCCAGCGGAAACCTCGAGGGCTAAGGTAAGCGAATAGTTCTCAGCCACTGTGCCCCACAGCCAACTGCCGGCTGCGATACCGCCCGACGAAAGGGCATAGTAGATCGAGAGCGTGCGACCAACGACCCACCTTGGGCTTGCCAATTGGACACTCACGTCAAGCCCCGTCCAGGTGACGACCCAGCCCCCTCCGCCGAGCGCCAGCGCAATAGCCGCCACCGCCACTGAAGTAGTGAGAGCAAGAGATAGACAGCACGCCGCACAGGCAATGCATGCCAGTGTTGTAAGCCGCTCCTGGGACAGCGACCGCCTCAAGACATTGTTGCAAATGCCGACGCACAAGGCGCCCGTCCCGAAGCCGGCCATCAGGATACCATAAACGATTGGTCCTCCCCCTAGTTGATCGCGGGCAACGAGAGGCAGCAGCGCGAGTATGGAGATGCTGGTCAGGCCAAAAAGCGCTCCACGCGCGATTGCCGCCTTGATCTCCGCCGACAGGGCCGTGAAGCGCGCTCCGTCATGGATGGCGGTGGTCAAAGGCTCGCGCGGGAGAGGTGAGGTGCGAACATCCCATTTGCGGCGCCCTATGGTCCACAGCAGCGCTACATAGGTCAGTGTCGCCACAGCGAAAGCTGTCAGAGGTCCAAAGGAGGCAACGACGATGCCACCGAGCGCCGGGCCGACGCTTCGAATGGCGTTGTATCCAACCGAGATGAGCGTGACCGCGGCTGGGACTTCGCGTTTTCGTAAGATATCGCCCACCGACGCGTGCCAAGCAGGATCGGTGAAAGCGGCACCCGCTCCGGCCAAACAGCTGAATGCGAGAACCATCCATGGAATGAAAATCCCGAGGGCCGCAAGAACAGTCAGCATCGCCGAGGATAACGCTATCATGCACCAGCCAGCGAACATGAGATTGCGGCGGCTGTAATTGTCCGCCAGGGCCCCGGCGATGATCGACAGGACGAATATGGGGAGTGTCGTCGAAGCCTGAACCAAGGCGACCATCACGTCCGAAGTCGAGATGGTCGCCATCAGCCAACTGATGGCGACAGTTTGAATTAGCCAGCCAAGGCTGGCGACCTGGGTGCCAAGCCAGATCGATCGAAAGGTCGCATTCTCAAGCGGCGCAAATGTCGCCGACGAAGCTGGACTCGCATCTGCGCGCGGCACCCTGCTCATTGGGTTGAGCCCTCCCTCGGTCTATCGGTCGTTTTAGAGGTGCCCTCCCGGCGCACGTGCCCATGGAGGAATGGCACCATGAGCGCATTTTGTCGGGGCAGCGCAAGATATTTCTTTACCGCTGGCACTCTGGCGCAAGCGATTACTTCATCTGGAATTGCCACCAACGCGCTTTCATGATTGCTGGGTCTATGTCACGTCCTCGCGAAAAGAATTTCCCGGACTACGCATACCTGCCTGGCAAACATCCACATCCGGTTCGCGACCCCTTGGGTCACAGTTATCAAAGCGACCCGGTGACCGTTGTTGCGGTCGAGGAATCACTCGTGAGTCTTGGCCCTAAGCCTACAATCAGGCGTTCCCATATATGGCGCGACCGGCCCGCCCCATTCTGCAGCGAGCCAGGGCCATAGGGTTCTTTCACGACCTTCGGTAACGATGATCAAAGCGGATTTTCCGCTTAAGCGCTTTATTCAAGTTTTGGCCGTAGATTTCTCCCCAAGCGGGTGATCGTCCTGCGTGGGGGAAGAGCATGTTGAAAGTCTACACTTGCATTGCGACGCAGCATGATCTGCGTCTGGTCGCGCTAGCGGCCTTGATCTGCGCCCTGGCCTCCTTCACGGCCGTGAACCTCCTCCACCATGTCGGGCGCAGTGAAAGCGAAATGCGACGGATCTGGCTAGCCGTCGCCGCGGTCGCCACCGGCTTCGGCATCTGGGCGACGCATTTCATAGCCATGTTGGCCTTCCAGCCCGCCGTACCGAGCGGCTACAACATCGCTTTGACGATCATGTCGTTGCTGGCCGCGATCGCTTTGACCGGGACGGGTCTCACGATCAGTACCTCGCCACGCGTTCCACATGGACGCTGGATCGGCGGTGCGATCGTGGGAGGCGGCATCGCGGTGATGCACTACACTGGCATGGCCGCATTCGAGATGAGCTATGCTGCAATTTGGGTGACGAGGCTGATCAAGCGGCGCTCTGCGGCTTCAGTTCAATGACCTCGATTCCATCCTGGAACGTTGCACCTGCGATGAGTTTAGGCAACTGATTTTGTCCTTTCAGTCGTCGCCACGTCCTGGCCGCGGCCATGACCAGCTTGAAGACCATCAGCCTGGCGGTTTTCGAGGAGAGTGAGCCCTTGGTACGCACCGTGCGATGGCGAACGGTCGCAAAGACGCTCTCGATGGGATTGGACGTTCGCAGATGATCCCAATGTTCGGCGGGGAAATCGTAGAACGCCAGCAAGGCATTCTGATCTTTGGTCAGGCAGTCGACCGCCTTGCCGTATTTCGCATCATATTTCTCGACAAAGACGGCAATCGCCGTCTCGGCTGAGGCTCGGTTCGGGGCGGAAAAGATTTCGCGCAAGTCCGTCTTCATGGCGGCCTGCACCGATTTCGGCACCTTGTTGAGCACGTTGGCTGTCTTGTGCACCCAGCATCGCTGGTGCTTGGTGCCGGGAAGGAGCTCATCGAGCGCTTTCCAGAAGCCAAGCGCGCCGTCGCCGACGGCAAGATCGGGCGCGATCTGCAGGCCACGACGCTTGACGTCGACCAGCAGCTCGCGCCAGCTCTGTGCGCTCTCACGAATGCCGGTCTGGAAGCCGAGCAGCTCTTTCTTGCCCTCGGGCGTGGCGCCGATCAGGACCAGCATGCATTCGGCATGATCTTCCATCCGGGCCTGCAGGTAGACCCCGTCCGCCCACACATACACATAGCGGCGCGCCGAAAGATCGCGCTTTTGCCAACGATCGTATTCGATGCCCCACTCCGCCGTCAGTCGCGTGATCACCGAGGGTGAGAGGTTCGGCGCCTCCTTGCCCAACAGAGCTGCCAGAGCTTCCTGAAAGTCGCCCGTCGAAATGCCGCGCAGATAGAGAACGGGAAGAAGCGCATCCAGACTTCGTGTCCGACGCGCCCATTTCGGCAGGATCGATGAGGAAAAACGGATGCGCTCCGCTTCACCGTTCGCGCCGCGATCCCGGACCTTCACCCGGCTGACGGGCACCGCCCCGATCCCCGTCTGGATGCTCCGCTCCGGCCCGTGACCGTGCCGGACCAGCCGGTCACGTCCGTCCGGAAGCTTGAGATCCCGCATCTCGGCAAGAAACGCTTCGGCCTCCATCTCGATTCTCGATCGCCTGCGCCAGCAATTTGCGCGCGCCGGTGCGAAGCACATCCGTCAGGGGATCATCGATTTCGTCGGGCTGACGAAGGCGAACAATGTTGATAGTCTCGTTCATGGCGTATCGCTCTCCTTGAGAGGTTCTGGCAGGCTTCATCACCCGCCTCGATACGCCGCCCTTCTCAAACCGTCATCACCCAGTTTCAGCCATAGCTCATTCGAGATCGCGGGCCGCGTCGTCTGGGATGTGCCGCTCGTCGCCGCCTCAATCATTCTTGGTGGGCTGTTCGGCGCGGCCGCATTGCCGGTTGCCCTTCACGCCAACACGGTCAAGTGGAAGGCGCTCGGCGCCCTCGTGCTGACGGTAGCGATTTGCAGCCACCATTTCACGGCGATGGGCGCGGCCGCAATCATGCCAGACCCGCGCATTGTCATTTCCGCAACGGCGTTGCCCGCGGACTGGATGGCCGCTGGCGTAGCCCTCGTTTCGATCGTCATCATCCTTTTGGCCATCATCGGCCTCGCCCTCGATGTGCGCGATCTCCGTCGCGCCGGCGAAGCAGCGCGCATGCAGGAGCTGGCCGACGCGGCCGTCGAGGGGCTGATCGTGTGCAACGAAACCGAGATCGTGGCAGCCAATCGCAGTTTCGCCGCGCTTGCCTGCGTCGACGGCTCTCAGCCGGCCGGCCGCCCGCTCGCGTCCTTCTTTCCCACGGTTTCCCAAGGCGAGCTCTCGGGCACTACGCAAACGCCGCTGGAGGTGGGACTATGCGCGACGGACGGCAGCACGGTCCCGGTTGAGCTGATCCGGCCAGCATCCTCTATGCCGGCAAGCAACACCAGGTTCTTGCCGTGCGCGATATCCGCGGGCGCAAGCGGGCGGAGGAAGAGATTCATTTCCTTGCCCACCACGATCCCTTGACCAAGCTTCCAAACCGCACGAGCTTTAACGAAAAGCTGGAGGCCGAGTTTACGACGCATCGCGGCGCTGAGCGGTGCCTTGCCGTCCTCTTCCTCGACCTCGACCGCTTCAAGGAGATCAACGACCTCTTCGGCCATCTCGTCGGAGACGCCGTGCTGCAGTGTGTGGCCGAGAAGATCAGGGGCGTCCTTAAGCCAGGGCAGATGGTTGCGCGCTTGGGCGGCGACGAGTTCGCTGTGATTGTTCCCGGTCTGCCGAGCGCGGGCTATGCGACGCGCACTGCTGAAGCCATCCTGGACGCACTCAACGACACAGGCGCTAACCTGCCCGCCGGTGTCACCATCGGCACCAGCATAGGCATCGCTGTATTCCCGAACGATGCACCCGATCGGGAGACCCTTCTGAGCCATGCCGACGCTGCGCTTTATGAGGCCAAGATGCAGGGCCGTGGCCTTTATTGCGTTTTCGAGCCGTCCATGGGTGAGCACCTGCGCGATCGCCGCCAGTTCGAGCACGACATCCGTCACGCGATCTCGCGCAAGGAACTCCGCCTCGTCTATCAACCGCAGGCGGAACTCCTGTCCAACAAGGTCTTCGGTTTCGAAGCGCTGCTCCGGTGGGATCATCCGGAACGCGGCGCCGTTCCGCCGGCCGTGTTCATCCCGATCGCGGAAGAGTGTGGCGCCATTCTGAAGATCGGTGAATGGGTGCTGCGGACCGCCTGCGCCGAAGCGGCAAGCTGGCAACAACCGCTAGCAATCAGCGTCAACGTTTCGGCCATGCAACTCCACGGCGGGAATTTGCCCGAGCTGGTCGGGGCAGTGCTGAAAGAAACCGGTCTCGATCCGTTCCGCCTCGAGCTGGAGATTACCGAAACTTGCCTGATCAAGGATATCGGGCGGGCGCTCTCTGCCCTGCGTCAGCTCAAAAGCCTTGGGGTTCAAATCGCCATGGATGATTTTGGCACCGGATACTCGTCGCTATCGAATCTGCGGGCATTCCCGTTTGATAAGATCAAAGTCGATCAGTCTCTAGTCCGGGCGGTGGATACCAGTGATGAGGCGGCTGCCGTCATGCGTGCGGTCTTTGGCCTCGCTCGGGGCCTCAAGCTCCCGGTCCTGGCAGAGGGCGTCGAAACGGACGCGGAGCTGACCTTCCTGCGGCAAGAAGCCTGCGATGCGATCCAGGGTTACCTACTTGGCCGACCCTGCCCGATTTCCGACTTCGCTCAGCATACGAGCGGCAAAGGCCGGACGCCCGCTTCCCGACGGCTGAGCAACCACGAACTGCGCGTGGTCAAGAACAGCGCGGCCTAAGACCTGTTGAGATTCAGGATTGATCGGGATAGGGGGACGCCTCGCGACGCCGCCCCTCCCACACCACCGGGCATACGGGTCCGTACCACGGCGGTTCGATCGGATTAAGCTTGGGCAGAGACATGGAGGCGAGGGAGACCGAGAGAGTCGAAGTAATGGTTGCGCAGGGCCTGTTGGACCGCCGGGTGTCCTGACATGCGCCAGAATCCCGTCGGTGAACCGGCGGCAACCGCAGCTCCGAACTTTGGTACGCCATGACGACGCAGTTCCTTGAAGCGGTTGTGCCCGTTCCCCCATTGCCGCCAGAGATACATGCGTAGTCTCCGGCGGATCCACGCTTCCAGGTGTGTGAGTACTCGAGGCGTCTGGCAGAAGCCGAAGTAGCCGCGCCAACCGACGAGGTATGGCTTCAGCTCCTTGATCAGCTGCGGCAGACTGATGCCCAGGGTCCGGCGTGTCATGTCCCAGATCCGCGTCTTGAATTTGGCGAGAGCTTTTGGCGCGATGCGCCGCTCGCTCCCGTCATTCGAGATGCTGAACCCTAGGAACTTCCGCTCCTCCGGTCGCGCCACCGCGCTCTTCGCCTCGTTGACCTTCAGCCGCAGCTTCTTGGTCAGGAACCGGCTGACGGAAGCCATGACCCGTTCGCCGGCGCGGCGGCTGCGAACATAGATGTTGCAGTCGTCGGCGTAGCGGCAAAAACGGTGGCCACGTCGGGTCAGTTCCTTGTCGAGATCGTCGAGTAGGAGGTTGCTCAGGAGGGGCGAGAGCGGGCCGCCTTGCGGGGTCCCCTCGTCCACCGGACGGACCAGGCCGTCCTCCATCACCCCCGCATTGAGGAATGCACGGATGAGTTTGAGCGCACGCTTATCGGACACCCTGGCGGCGACGCGCGCCATCAGGCTATCATGATTAACCCGATCGAAAAATCTTTCGAGGTCGAGGTCAACCACGTAGCTGTAACCCTCGGCAATGTAGCATTGCGCTTGGGCTACTGCCTGATGGGCAGAGCGTCCCGGGCGGAAGCCGTAGCTGTGCTCCGAGAACGTCGGATCCCACTGCTCTTGCAGGACCTGCAGCAGGGCTTGCTGGATCAGTCTGTCGACGACGCAAGGTACGCCGAGTTTTCTGACCCCGCCGTCCGGCTTGGGGATTTCGACCCGCTTGACCGGCTGCGGCTGATAGGTTCCCTCGAGCAATCGAGACCGGATGCTTGGCCAGTGCTCACGCAGGTAGCCCTTGGCGTCCTCGATGGTCATCCCATCCACGCCTGGGCTACCCTTGTTGCTTCGAACGCGTTTCCACGCTGTTTCCAGATTCTCTCGGCTACATACCGTCTCCATTAGCTGTTCCGTCCAAGCCGGGCTTTCGGGTGCCGACTTCGCCATGAGTGGTTCGGCCCCTTGGTAACCGCTGACAGGGGCTTCACCCCGGTCCCTCGGTTCCAGGGCCAGTGAATACTGGGTCTTCTGCCGCTTTCCACTCATGAGTTGCCAGTCCTACTTGCCGCTTCCAATCGTTCGGGCCTTCGGTCATCGTTTCCGGCTCGGCCTATCCATTTGCTCCGCCTTTCGGCCTTGGAGTGCCTCACTAGCCTTGCCGACAGCATCACCTACTACGCCCTCTGCTGACTCCTGCATCACGGTCAGGTCACCTTGCGGTTCCCTCAGTTCCGAAGTCGGAACATGACGCAGGCCTCCCCAGGTAAGTTCAATCGCCTTCCCCGCGCACCTGCCGGATCTACAGCCCTGCCCCTTGATGGATATGGACTTCGCGACACGTTGCCCGCTCGTCCGGCCAGGGATGCCTCATATCCGGTTTCTGTTCGTCAGGTCGCGGTTTTGCTCCACGCTTCCTTCAGACACCACCTCGCGGTGATGCCCTTGCGCTTTGCTAAGCCTTCACCTCCATCAGGTTGGCTAGGGAACTTTCACCCCCAAGCGGTTGAACATGCTGGGCACACAACGAAGCCGCTGACGCGGCATTTGGCGGGTCGGTTTGCGGGTGAAGCTTCTGTTTTAGAGGATTGCGGCTGTTGAAGCGCAATCTTGAGAACAGGAGCAATAAAATGGCCGAGTTGAGCCCGCTTCGCCGGCGCATGATCGAGGATATGACGATCCGCAATCTGTCGCCGGCCACGCAGCGATCCTACGTGCATGCCGTGGCGAAGTTTTCGCGCTACTTTGGCCGTTCGCCGGACCGGCTCGGTCTGGAGGACGTCCGCGCCTTCCAAGTTCATCTGGTCTCGACCGGAATCTCGTGGCCAGCGCTGAACCAGACGGTGTGCGCGCTGCGGTTCTTCTACGGCGTGACGCTGGGCCATGCCGAGATTCCGGAGCGTATCGTCTATGCTCGCTCGCCACGCACGCTGCCGGTGGTGTTGAGCGCCGATGAGGTCGTCGCCTTCCTGGAGGCGGTGCCGAGCCTGAAGACCCGTACGGCCCTGACGACGGCCTACGCAGCAGGTCTTCGCGCCTCGGAGACTGTCGGGCTGAAGGTCGGCGACATCGACAGCGGTCGCGGGGTGATCCGTGTCGAGCATGGCAAGGGCGGCAAGGACCGCACCGTGATGCTGTCGGCGCAGCTGCTGCGTATCCTGCGGGTCTACTGGCGGCTGGCGAAGCCGCAGGGCTGGCTGTTTCCCGGGCGCGGCGTCGATCGCCCCATCGATGTGCAGGTTCTCTATTCGGCGTGCCGCTCGGCGCGTGCGGCTGCCGGCATCGACAAGCGCGTGACGGTGCATACGCTCAGGCACAGCTTCGCCACGCATTTGCTGGAGAACGGTACGGACATCCGCATCATTCAGGTGCTGCTCGGCCACAACAACCTGTCGAGCACGGCGCGCTACACGAAGGTCTCGAACGGTCTCATTCGGCGGACGGAAAGCCCGCTCGATCGGCTGACCATTGAGGTTGTGCCGCCGGGCTGACCGGTTCCGCCAATGTCGGCGAGACTGGAGGTGGCGGACATCTTCCGCCGCCACGGCGAGGCGTATCGGCAGGCCCATGACGGCCATCTCGGGCGCGTCGAGCGGCGCGTGATGAGCGCGATCGAGCTATGCCGGACCGCCGAACTGGGCGGCCATGTCGAGGGCTGCCGGTCCTGCGGGGCGATCCGCGTCGCCTACAATTCCTGCCGCAATCGGCATTGCCCGAAGTGCCAGGGACAGGCCTGCCGGGAATGGCTTGCCGCGCGGCAGGGCGAACTCCTGCCGGTTCCCTATTTCCACGTCGTCTTCACGCTGCCCGCGCAAATCGCGGCGATCGCCCTCCAGAACAAGGCGGCGGTCTACACGATCCTGTTCAAGGCGGTCGCCGAGACGCTACGCACCATCGCCGCCGATTCCAAACATCTGGGAGCCGAGATCGGCCTTGTCGGCGTCCTGCACAGTTGGGGTCAGAACCTCCATTATCATCCCCACATCCATTGCATCGTGCCGGGTGGTGGGCTGTCGCCCGATGGAACGCGCTGGATCTCTTGCAGGCCCGGCTTCTTCCTGCCGGTGCGGGTGCTGTCGCGCCTGTTCCGCCGGCTCTTTCTGGAGGAACTGCGGACAGCGTACGAAGCGGGCAAGTTGAGCTTCTTCGGCAATCTCGCCGACCTGGCGGAGCCCGCCGTGTTCAAACGCCAGGTTGGCGAAGTCCGCCGCCTCGACTGGGTTGTCTACGCCAAGCCGCCGTTCGGCGGGCCAGAGCAGGTGCTGGCTTATCTCGGCCGCTATACCCATCGCGTCGCCATCGCCAATTCCCGTCTGGTCAGCACGGCCAACGGCAAGGTCGCGTTCCGCTGGAGGGATTATCGGCATGGCGGCAAGGCAAAGCTCATGACGCTGGATGTGCACGAGTTCATCAGGCGCTTCCTGCTGCACACCTTGCCGGACGGCTTCCACCGCATCCGCCATTACGGATTCCTCGCCAACGGCCATCGCGCCGCAAAGCTCGACCTGTGTCGCAGGCTGCTGGCCAACCCGCAGCAGGACAATATCGAACCGCACGTCGAAAGCACGGCCGCGCCCCTCGCATCTGCGCATCGCTGCCCATGCTGTGGAGGATCGATGATCACGCTGGCCATCTGGCGCTGCGGACAAGCGCCGCCAGGTCCCTTGTGGGACGACACCTCATGATCGTACGCGGCAGGTCCACATCACCAGCTTTGGTATCCGTCGCCATCCGCGCCGGCATGCCGACCTTTGACTTTCCGCACAAGACCGCGAGCACTCGTGCCCGCGACAGAAGGCGTGCCGACCCAATCCGCGGTGACCGCCATCAACATTCGACCTTCCACCATGCCACCATCCCTTGGGGTCGCATCGCGGTTGCCCTTCATTCACCCGACGAAGACAATCCCGACCGCCCCTCCAGGCTACAATCCCCATAGCGCCAGACCAGCCCGCGGCTTCGCTCAATCCGGCTTGCAATGAGGCCCGACGTCGAGCCCGCGTGCCCCGCCTGTGCCACGGACCTCACAGAACCCTCCAGATTCCACTTTTGGCTTGTTTGTGATTCAAGCTTTGGATGGAACGATTTGTGCTGACTGATGCCCAATGGGCGAAGATGGAACCGCATTGCCTGGGTAAGCCGATCGACCCTGGTCGAAGCGGCAGCGACAACCGCCGCTTCATCGAGGCCGTGCTTTGGATCGTGCGCACGGGAAGCCCGTGGCGTGACCTTCCAGCCTTTTTCGGAGGTTGGAACACCGTCTTCAAGCGATACCGCGATTGGGTCAAAGCCGATGTTTTCCTTCGGCTTTTCGAGGCCTGTTCGGACCAGCCGGACATGGAGTTCGCCATGGTCGACGCAACCATCGTCAAGGTCCACCGCCACGGCCAGGGCGCAAAAGGGGGACTCAAAGCCAGGCCATAGGCCGCTCCAAGGGCGGCATGACTACCAAGATTCTTGCGCTCACCGATGCGCTCGGCAATCTCGTGCGCTTCGTTCTCCTGCCAGGACATCGCTTCGATACGGTGGGCGTCGCCCCGCTCATCGACGGCGTCGCCTTCGGCGGCCTGATCGCCGACAAGGCCTTCGACAGCAACACCATTATTGCCGATCTGAACGAACGCGGCGCCAAGATCGTCATCTCGCAGCATCCGAGGCGCGCCTTGCCGCTGCCTCTCGACTTCGAACTCTATAAATGGCGTCATCTCATCGAAAACTTCTTCTGCAAACTCAAGGAGTTCAAGCGTATCGCCATGCGAGCTGACAAAACCGACCAGAGCTTCAACGCAATCATCCATCTCGCAGCCGCCGTCATAAACTCACGATGAATCTCAACAGGCCTTAGTGCGGAAGCGGGTCGCACGTTCGTGGTAATACTCGCGAGCGTTCGTAGATGGTGCAGTGTTACGCAGGTCAACCGCTATGCCGAGATGGCGGCGCAATACGGCAGCGAGGTCCTAAGGGAGCATCGCGTTTCGCTATCTTCGAATTAGGGAGCCCTTGGCTTCCCAACTGAGCTGTCCAAATTTTGCGGTTGAAATTTACTTTTTTCCGAATTGTTCTGTGCTAGGGAACAAACACGCAGCTACTACTCTAGGGCGGGGGAGTGAAAGAGTGAGGCAGCGTCTCTCTGCCGCAAGGTTCGGTGACCTTCTGGCGGGAGACCTGCGAGTTTTTGGCGGGCCCTCGACAATCGAACCCCTTGCCAGCCGAATCAGGGCGGAGCAGGTCAGTCTCGTTCTTCGCAACACGCCTCTTGGCATGGTTGCGAACATACTCAATGCGGCCACTTTTGTTATGGCGCTTTGGGGCTCGCCCGACCAAACGAATGCCGTCCTCTGGGCGAGTGTTATCATCGTAGCCTCAGCTGTCGTAGGCTTAAGAGCGAGATCATCGTTTCAGTCAGTCAAACCAAGGTCAGTGTCTCGCCGGACAACGCAAAACCTGGTGCGCAACGCCTTCTTGTTCGGCACTTGGTGGGGAGCACTTCCCGTTCTGTTCTTCAGCGGGGCAACAAGCGCAGCCCAGGTCGTCATTACCTGCCTGAGTGCGGGGATGATCGCAGGCGGTGCCGCTTCTTTTTCCACAATTCCTATTGCGGCCGTCGCGTATACGCTACCGATCTTCGTCGGTTCGGCGGTGGCGATTGTGTGGGTGGGAGACGCCGTCAATCTGCCCGTCGCAATCCTGATAGTAAGCTACGCCATCACGCTATTTCGTGCAGTGCTTGCTCACGCGTTCGAATTTACCCAACGCTTCATTCTGCAAGCGGAAAGCGAAAATGCCATTCGCAGGGACATTCTAACGAGTTTGCCAAACCGGTTCAGCTTCAATGAGCGGCTGGACAGCGCGTTGGTGGACGCAAGGCAGTTTGACCAGCACTTTGCGCTACTTTTGTTCGATCTTAACAATTTCGACGAGGTGAACGATCGTTTTGGCCGAGCAATAGCGGATGTCCTTTTGGTCGAAGTGGCTGCGAGACTTCGGAAATCGACACGGGAGAGCGACGGCATTGCGAGATTGGAGGGCGACGAATTTGCAATAATCGCTACGCGCGATATCAGGCCAGATCAAATCGGGTCTTTAGCCAAACAGATCATAGATGCCGTGCGCGCGCCTTTCTTGATCGAAGGGCGCGAAATATATTGCAGGGCCTCTATTGGTATCGCTTTGGCGCCCACGGACGGTTTGGATGCCAACCAACTCTTGCGGTGCGTCGACACCGCGCTGTACAGGGCTAAGACGCTGGGGGCGGGCTCCATCCAGTTTTTCAGCGGAAGCGACGATGAAGCTGCTGCAAGGCGCCATGCCCTTGAACGCGATCTGGCATCTGCGCTGGCCAATGGCCAGCTTTCGCTCGCATTTCAACCCTTTCTCGACCTCAGCAGCGATCGCATCCGAGGTTTTGAAGCGCTTCTGCGGTGGCACCATCCGACCCTTGGCGCGATCCCACCGTCGGAGTTCATATCTATCGCTGAAGAAACGGGTTTGATTCACTCCATCGGACACTGGGTCGTCAAAACGGCTTGTTTGGCGGCTGCCCGTTGGCCGCACGACTTGCGGGTCTCCGTCAACTTGTCGGTAGTACAGCTTAAGAATAAAGCCTTACTGGATGGAATTGTGGTGGCCTTGGCTGAAGCCGGTTTGGAGCCCCGAAGACTGGAGGTCGAGATCACAGAAACTGTGCTGATTTCGAATTTTGAAGAAACGATTTCATTATTACAATCGTTAGGTTCTCTATCCGTAACAGTTGCTCTTGACGATTTTGGCACCGGCTATTCATCACTCACTTATCTTCGTAAATTGCCTCTTTCGCGGCTCAAGATCGACCGATCTTTCGTCCAGGATATGCTCACCGATGCGGACTGCGCCGCGATTGTAAGATCATTGGTTGAGTTGGCGCATGAGCTTCGAATTGAGGTAACGGCCGAAGGCGTAGAAACTCCCGAACAGCTCGACTATCTGCGCCGCGTCAGATGCGATGAAGCTCAAGGCTATTTAATCGGGAAACCTGTCGGGATCGGCGACATTCATGGCATTGCTGCGAAGCAGTTTGGTCAGGAGCTAGGTGTTTGAATAGCAGAACCGGCACTTTGGGGGCGATGGTCTGGTTGTCTCGTATTCCGACGGTGACGGCCGCCTTCCTGGGGTATGCTGAAGGCTGCAAGTCCTAGTGCAAGCACTGGGAGTAGCCCTGTGACGAAGCATCTGATCGAGGTGATCACGTCGGTCGAGCAGCGCCGAAGCTGGTCTCGGGAGGAGAGGGGGGCGGCTGGTCGCAGCAACGTTGAGGCCGGGGCCAGTGTTTGGTCGCGCGATCGACCGGCATTCATATGAGCCAGCTTTTGCGGAGAGGGCAGAGCCGCGGAGTCTATGCCAACAGGCAGCTCATTAGAGAAATTGCCGCTCTCAGGAGAGGGAATCCCTCGTACCCGGGCTTGAAAATGCCGCAACGCTTGTACAAACGTGCGTCGTCACGACCCAGACAAATAGTGGTAGCAGGGAGTGGATATGGTCTTTCGATTGAAGGAGCGGCTCGGCAGGAAGTTTGAAGAGGAAGTGCAATTCTTCAAGGGCTGGCAGAAGGACAAGAAACGAGTGGGCGCGCTGATGCCAACGTCCGTTCATGCCGCGCGCCGTATGGCAAGCGTTATCAATCCGGCATCCGGATTGCCGGTTCTTGAACTTGGCGCAGGAACTGGCGTCATCACCAAGGCAATCCTGGAAAGGGGCATCAAGCCGCATCAGCTGATTTCGGTCGAATATTCGAAAGATTTCTATCATCGCTTGACGCGAGGCTTTCCAGGCGTGGACTTTCGATTGGGCGATGCGTTCGCGCTGGGGGAAGTGCTTGCCGAGCGGAGCGGGGAGCAATTCGACTGTGTGATAAGTGCGGTGCCGATGTTGAGCTTTCCGATGGAACAGCGCATTGCCTTGCTCGAGGATTTGCTTGCCCGAATTCCTCGCGGGAGACCTGTCATTCAGATCACCTACGGACCTTTGTCGCCGGTGATCAAAATGCCCGACCGCTACGTCGTGTCTCACTATGATTTCGTGGTCCGCAATATCCCGCCCGCACAGCTCTGGACATATCGACGAGCAGTCTGACGGCGCCCGACGCGCGGGAGACCGCGGGCCTTCGCAAAATCATGCCGAAGGACAGGACGGTGGTCGTCATAGCTTCGCATCAAGGGCGCCTTTGTCACTGCCACCTGTTTTGAGGAGGCCCTATGCCCTTTAGCGGGGAGGTGCTCACTCCCGAAGAAATCGCGCTCCTCGGGCGCGTATTTGATCAAACTGGCGTTTCGAACGAAACCGAGGCGGATCGCGAGCAGCATGCATCCGAAATCATCTATCACTAGGGGGTTCGGCGTCACGGATCAGGGGGAGCTCGACAAGCTCGCTCGCAAGACGGTGGTCGCCGCACTACGCTTTCGGCATCGCTGCCAAACTCGGCAACCTCAGCCGATGTCTCTTAGAGAGCATGCACAGTTCGGTCGCATTGAGTCTCCGGGAGGTCCTCATCGGCTGCGCTTCGCCCTGCGGGCGACAGACAGCCACCCCGGCCGCGAAAATCCCGCGACGGTGCCCGGACCGGCCCCCATTTTTGGGAGGTGATCCGCGCAGGTACCTGGCGGAAACAATGCGATTCCGTTCCTGACCATATCATAGCCATCGCCCTCTTTCAGCCGTCCGAGCCTTCCGACAGCCGGATCAATGATGACAATCCCCTGGCGAATATTCTTGCTTGAAGAGCGTGACGGTCTACGCCGTCTTGCCATGCTTGGCATGGCATTCTGCCATTCCCTGCCCGCGCTCGCGGCGAAGCGCCGTCACTCTACCGTGCGATGGCCTTGGGAAATACGACAGGCGAACCACAATAGTCGTGTTTGAAGACTTTCCGCGGACCGCGAAAAAAGGAAACTGGAGCCCTTCCGGTTCTTGCAAAGCGCTTGAACTCGCTTTCGTTGGCGAAGGGAGGTCGCCAGCCCAGCCGTTGCGAGTGATCGGCAAACCACTGCAAAACGGTCATTCGCTGTCATATGGCTGCTTCGGGAGCTTCTCGAATACAAACAGCTGTCGCATTGCCTCAAGGAAAATGTTACCGCGCGGGTTCGTTGCCTCACCTAAAATGTTACTCGTGAAGGCGCATGTCGCCATGATGCCTTCACCATCAGGGAGGCACCATGAAGACGAAGATGACACATGCCATGCGCATGGAACTGGCCAATGCGGTCAGGGATCGCTATGCGGCCGCGACGACCAAGGATAAGCGCCGGATCTTGGAGGAGTTCATCGCCGCGACGGGGTATCACGAAAAGTCCGCAATCCGTGTCCTGAACAGCCACCCGAAGCCGAAGCATCGCCAGATCCGTCAACGCCTGTCGCTCTATGACGAGGCCGCGCGCGGCGCCTTGATCGTGCTGTGGGAAGCTTCAGATCGAGTCTGCGGCAAGCGCCTCAAGGCACTGCTGCCCATTCTATTGCCGGCGCTGGAACGCAATGGGCATTTGAAGCTCGAGGAGGAGATACACCACAAGGTCCTGTCGATGAGCGCCGCGACGATCGACCGCTTGCTCCAGATGCCAAGGCGCAACATGCGTACGAAAAAGCCGCCAAGGGTTGTGCCAGAGCCGCGGCGGCGCATCAAAATGCGCACCTTTGCCGACTGGAACGAGCCGCTTCCCGGCAGCATGGAAATGGACCTGGTTGCTCATTGCGGAGAGGCCAACCGCGGTAGCTACGTTCACAGCCTGGTTCTGACCGATATCGCGAGCGGATGGACGGAGGCCGCGCCCATCGTGGTCCGAGAAGGCACCCTCGTGGTCGAGACACTCGAGCGCATCCGCATGGGCTTGCCCTTTGCCCTGAGAGCGCTGGATGTGGATAATGGCAGCGAGTTCGTCAACAACAGGCTGATCGAATATTGCCTTGGTCACGGCATCGAACTCACTCGCTCGCGGCCTTACCGTAAGAACGACCAAGCGTGGATAGAGCAGAAAAATGGCGCCGTTGTACGGAAGCTCTTGGGTTATCGGCGCTTTGAAGGCTTGGCGGCGGCCAGGGCGATCACGCGCCTCTACGGGGCATCCAGGCTGTTCGTTAACTTCTTCCAGCCGTCGTTCAAACTGGCTGCCAAGCAGCGCGACGGCGCGAAGGTGGCCAAGCGCTATCATCCACCGCAGACGCCCTGCGAGCGTCTCCTGCAGGCGGAGGGTATCCCGATGGCCGCCAAGAGCAAGCTGCGCGAGATCGCCGCCGACCTCGATCCACTGAAGCTTCTGGAGGAGATGCGAGCCGTGCAGGCCTATCTCGCAGCCCTGGCTGACGGCGAAACACCACCACCGACGACATCCGAACCACCCGACCTGGCCGCGTTCGTAGCAAGCCTGTCGAGTGCCTGGCATGCGGGTGAAATCCGTCCGACGTTCTCCACCGAAGCCAAACCGCGTTACCTGCGCAGTCTACAAAAGGTCTCGACACAAACCCTTATTGCGGCTCCCACCGCCGCGCTCAAACCGGTGATCCCACCCACTCCTGCCGCGACAGCCGCGAAGATGCAGGAGAAGCCGAAGCCGGTCTACGCCGAGCCTGGCCAAGCCCGCGTCCAGGCGCTCCGCATGGTGTGGCCGATCGTTTGCCGCCGATTGGAGGAATTCCCCAACATCAACGCCGCGCAGCTCTTCGAGGAGCTGTGCGTCCAGTTTCCAGGTCGGTTTACCCGCAAGCAGTACAAAACACTCGTCCGCCGGGTCAATCTGTGGCGCCGAGCGGCTCGCGCGCGCGGTGTTGTCGTTGGGCCGAAGACGTATCGTCGGCTCAACGACAATCCGCGCGGCCGACGTCCCGACATCTTTAAGGACCATTGGGAAGAGATGGCACGGTGCCTTGAAGAGCGTCCAGATCAGACCGCACTTGAACTTCTCGTCGAGTTCCAGGTCCGTTATCCCGGACGATACAGCTTGCGCCAGCTTCACACGTTGCAGAAGCGAGTAAGGGCGTGGCGACAACAAGCCGTGCAGCGGCTCATCGGCGAGGTCAGCAGCCTAGCGCCATACCTCGCTTCAGATTCCACACGTCTGGCGAGCGGGTAACATTCTTGGTGAGGCAGCCGGTAACAAAATTACGTGAGGCAACACGACAACAGCTTGGCTTCGCGCATGGCGCAACGCGCCGGCAACCTCTCCGAATTTGAAGGCCCTGCCAGTTCGCCCGCGCCGCCATCATCGCACGCGCACTCCAGCACAGCCTATGCGAGTCAATAAATCGACTCGCCGGCACTATTGTTTCAGGTGAAATGAATCTAGTTTCAAAGGGTTCGACCGATAGGCTGGGCACAGCTGCGGCCATCACGGCCATTTGACATAAACGCGTCGCCCGATTGAGATTGTCTTGACGGTAGCGTAGTTCGCCATCCATGCCAGTCGAGATGATCATGGGCAATTATCGAGACCATCGCGAGCCACGCGGGCATCGCCATGACGATGACCCCGTTTCCTTTTCGGAACGGACCTCCGAGCCAAGCTACTTTCAGCGCCCGGCGACCGTGACCGTGCACCCCGTCGACGCCGAGGTATTGTGGTTCACAGTCAGCAAGGGTTTTGGCTTCGTCAAACTGTCGGACGGCACGGAGGCCTATCTGCACGTCCGAGTGTTGGAGGCGGCCCGAAGCCGAGATGTTGCCGAGGGCACGCTTCTGAAGGTCACGGTCGAAAAAAGTCCAAAAGGTCATCAAGTCGCGCAGGTGCTGGAGATCGGCGATGAGATCGCGAACACTCCGTCACATACGCGCGTCGCCGGAGGGACCATGGTCGAGACGGGTGCGCAGCTAGAGAGCGGGGGCACGGTCAAGTGGTACAAACCCGAAAAGGGTTTCGGCTTCCAAGCCCCTGACAACGGTGAGAAGGACGTCTTCGTTCATGCCAGCACCCTGACCCGCTCAGGGCTCAGCGTGCTGGTGGAGGGACAAAAGGTGTTTGTCGAATGCGGGCAAGGCAAGAAAGGCTTGGAAGTCCGGAGCATTCGCCCTAGACGGCGCATTGCCACGGCCCGTACGAAGATATTGCAATACACAATTTACGGGTTGGTCTCGACGCCAGACGCCCGCGAGCTGGTCGCAAAATCGCTCGAGGATGTGTCGCGCTGTGTTTCCAGATGTCCGCGGGCACCAATCTGCCTGTTGCCGATCCGAGAGACTGAGCTTCCGCGATCGCGCGCAGTGTCGCGACGGGATTGTCGTGGGCCCTGACCCATTTCGAGCACGTCGAGCGGTTATTGCTCTCGGTCGCCGGCAAGACGGTGCTTACGCGGAGGCGCGCCTGTTGTTGACTATAAAAAAGGCCGGGTAGGCGGCTGGTGTGTGGATAATCAGCGTTGGCGTCTTGCCGATTGCGCCAGCCGGCGCGCACTCTCGCAGCCATGGTGGCGGAGCATGTTGAATTGGCCCTGTTTGAGCAGTCACTCGGGAATATCGAGGGCCTCAATCGACCCTTCTGTGATCGTGTGGCTGACGCCGCAGAAAAAACCGCAGGGTCGGTTCTGTTCGATGTTCGCGTCGACGGCGATACCTGGGTCCAGCGGATGGCTGCGATTGGCTATGGCGAAACCGGCACGGCGATAATAGTGATGGAGAAGAACGGACACCTTAGATGCGCATCGATAAACGGAGACACCGCACTTCTGGTAGCAGAATTGGCCGCCTGGAATGCGTCTCCGCTGAGTGAGCAAGCGAGGCTTGATCACTCCGGAACGGCCAGCATCCTGCTAGCGAAGCTTCGTCGCTCAGGTCACTTCGGCCGTCTCTAGCCGGCCCGGCGCTGCTCTTACCTGGCGGCCAAATTCCTGCTCGACTCCTATAGGGCGCGATGGAGGTATATCGACCAAACTGCGACTTGATCTCCACGTGCGTGCCGCAAGTTTTTCGTGCTCGCTGACCATGTCACCGCTTCGATCTCGCAGCTTAAGCGCCAGGTGTTGATGGCTTTTCAAAAGCGCGGCTAAACGACGACAAGAGTTTGGTGCTTGTGGACGGAACAAAAAGGCGGCCTTCGCAGGCCGCCGAGTGTCGAGGATGTGTGCTTCAGAGCGAGGACGGGGCTTTTTCGATATCGCTGTGATTGGTCGGTGTTCGTTGCTGCTCCTGGATAAGTTCCTGGAGTTGGACGCCGTAGTGCGACCAGATGCTATCGGCGAGATCGTTGAGGAGCTCGAAGACAGCGAGCGCCTGTTCGGGTGTCCATTCGGGATTGATGAGGAAGTGGATTCCACGACTGAGGCCGGACGGTTGAGGATCTGGTTTCATGCCGCGGGCACCTTTTCGCCGGAGGAGCGGCTGGTGCGTTTTTCGCGCTGTGCCTTTGATCGCTCGGCCGCTTCCTTGAAGCGATAGGAATCGCCTTCGATGGAGATCACCTCGGATCGGTGCATGAGGCGGTCGACGAGGCTGACGACGCAGGCGGCATTGGGAAAGACCTCCGACCAATCAGCGAAGGGTCTGTTGGTGGTGATGATGGTTGAGCGTTTTTCGTAGCGCCGGCTGATGAGCTCGAACAGCAGGTCCGCATGACGGTTCGAGTAGGACAGATACCCGACCTCGTCGATCGCAAGAACGTCGGCGGCGGCGTAGTGGTGAAGCCGTCGGCGCAAGGCTGCATCGCTGTCGAGGGCGGCGAGTTCGCCGAGCATCTCGCTGGCGGTTCGGAAGAGGACGGTGTGACCGCAGATGAGCGCCTGGTGAGCGACATTGCGAGCAAGTGTCGATTTCCCGACGCCGTTGGGGCCGATAAAGACGATGTTGGCGGCATCGTTCATGAAGGACAGGGTCATCAGATCCTCGACGGCGGCGCGGTCGATGCGGCGCGGCCAGTGCCAGTCATAATCGGACAGTTGCTTGAAGTGGCCGAGCCTGGCGGCACGCATGCGTCGCCGCATCGAACGGTCGGAGCGCTCCTCTTCTTCCCATTGAAGGACGGCGGCCAGCCAGTCCGCGTCAGCGATTTCGTCCCAATGGGTGATCAGGCCATTGAGGCGCAACGCCTTGGCCCGGTTGAGCAGGATGTCGGGATTATTCATCATCTTTGCCTCCAAGGGTCAGTTGGTCGTAGCTGTCGAGGCGATGCGGGCGTACCGTCGTATCCTTGCGCCGCACGTGTTCGGGCAGGCTCGTTTCGACCGGCGGCGGAGCACCACGGGCGACCCGGCGGCGTTCCAGTACGTCGCGAACCGACCTCGAATGGGAGGCGCCGGCGTGCAAAACTTCCTCGACGGCGGCCTGCAGTTCCTGCGCGCCGTACAGGTCAAGCAGTTTCAGCATCGCGTTTGTGATCGCACCGATATTGGAGCCACGCTCGGCGGCCCGGATCATCAGGGTCTGGCAGGCCGGCACGGCGCGCGTCAGGCTGTTGAGGCCGCGATGCTGGCGCGCCTCGCGCTTGATTGCGACGAGAGCCTTGAGGTGCTGAGGGTCCTCGATCTGCTGGTCACGATCATAGCTGCGACGGTGACTGGCGATCATCTTTGCGCCGTCGAAGACGCGGACCAGGCCGAGATCGGCGCGCACGCTGAGCGTGCGCCGGACATGAGCATGCGGTACCGAGTAATCGTTGAGGTCGAAGCGCACATAGGGCGTTTTGCCAACCTTGGCGGCGACCTGCTCCTCGACGGGGTATGGGTTGGCGGGCAGCGGCAGAAGCAGTGGCTGCTCTTGCGCAAACGCCTGGCGGACCGTCATCGTCCGGTCCTCGGGGCATGGCCGGTCGGCTGCCTGGTTGCGGCACCACTGTTCGGCCTGGGCATTCAGATCGTCGAGATCGGTGAACCTGCGGGCGATGAAGAATGCTTCCCTTATATGCCGTATGGCGCGCTCGACGCGGCCTTTTTCGTTGCCCCGGGCAACCGCGACAGGACGTGGCTCGAACCGATAGAAGCCGGCGAAGGCAAGCAGCGTCGGATGGAAGCGGATCGCATCGCCCTGGCGCTCGAGCACCGCACTCTTGAGATTGTCATAGAGCAGGACCCTGGGCAGCCCGCACCATGTGTTGAACGCGCCGACGTGACCGCGCAGGAAGTTTTCCATGCGCGCGTCGAGGAAGAAGCGCAGGTAGATGTCGCGTGAGTAGGAAAGCACCATCACGAACGCCATGAGCGGCCGGCGGGCGTTGCCGATCTCGATGTGCCCGAAGTGGGCCCAGTCGACCTGTCCCTGCTCGCCCGGCAATGTGCGTAGCCGCAGGAACGCCTCGGCCGCTTGCGGGGACGGTGCAGGGCAACCAGGTGCCGAAAGTGCGTCGGCAAGCCCCGGTAGCCGCGCTCGCGCACCATCGCATAAAGGCGGCTGGCGGTCAGCGAGGGGAACTTTTCCAGCGTCTGCTCAATGAATGGAAGATACGGTTCAATGATTGAGGCTCTCTGCAGCGGCTTGTGCCGGGGCAATCCCGCCTGGGCCAGAACGCGATGCACCGTCGTGTGATGGACATGCAATTGCCTGGCGATTGTGCCGCAGCGCCACTTCTCGGCGTGATACAGGCGCAGGATCTGCGCTTCCAGTTCGGGGCTGATGGTCATGATGCGGGCTCTCCGTCTGCGTAGTCAGCTTCACGGGCATAACGAGGCCCCCGGCGACGCACGAAGCCGGTGCGAACGAACGGCGACAGTCGACAGTCGCAGCGCCGACAGCACGGCGTGGGCATGACCGATGTCGTCGCCCGCCCGACGACGTCAGCAAAAGCAGCGACGACATCGTTCGAGGGACTGACCAGTAGTGAACCGACAGGAGATGCAGGTGGAGAATGATGCGTCACTTTATTGTGCCGAGCCCGATATCGTCGGGCCCGGACCGCATGAGCCAGGCGTCCACGGCGGCTGCGCTGATAACGTCGCCCCGCCTCGCGCACACTCTCGCGGCGGGCAGCACGGGCGCAGTCCTGGCCGCAGTAGCGCTGTCCCCGGTCGCAACTGCGGCAGATCGTTACCTGCGAACGGCAGCGGCCGCACAGAAAGAAGCGGCCCGTGAGCATCCGCGACGGTCCTTTCGGAGCGCCGCTGGGAGTTCGGGGAAAAGGTCGACGGAATGCGCTGACAATGCGATAATGCAGGTCGCGCACCGTCAGTGGAGCGTGACACCGAGCCCGGACTTGCCAGTTGAGATCGGTGTTACGCCGGATTGTTTCTGCGGCGCTGATTACCCGCAGATACCACAAGGCAGGCGCATGGCGGGGTACGTCGAAAGCCGCCTCAGGGCGCCTGGAGACGTGCCCCGCGTCTACCGCCTTCTCAACCTCACGTAATCAGCACCGCGCCGCAAAGGCGGCCGCCCGCTACAGCGCTAGTTGAAGAGCGCGCGGGCGGCCGCCTTTGCTCTTTCCAGCGCTTCAGCTCTTGTCGTCGTTTGTCAGCGGTTTTCGACCGTCTTCGACACCGGAGGGGGCGCCGCGGGAGATAGGTCCTGTGGAACGGGCGTGCGCAGCTATCCCATCAGATTCCATGTGAATTGCCATCCACGTGGCTTTCATGATTGCTGGGTCTAGGTCACGTTCTCGCTTGCTGCCCGAAAAGAATTTCCCGAGCTACGCATACCTGCCTGGCAAACATCCGCATCCTGTGCGCGACCCGTTGGGTCACAGTACGAAAGCGACCCGGTGACCGTCGCCGTTGACGAAGCACTCAGCTCAAACGAGTTTCGATGGGGTATCGACCTTTTCAACGACGGTATTACTGGGAAGCTCACGAGGCTTGGGAGCCCATTTGGCACGCTGCGAAAAAAAGCGCTCAGATCGCCTGCTCTTCAAGGGATTGATTCTGTTAGCGCGGCCGGGGTGAAAATCCGCGAGGCAAAGCGGGTCGCTGCCGCGCGCCATGCGGCAAGGGCTGCAGCGCTTTTTCGCCAGGTGATGGATTTGCCGAACCGGGACTTTGAGGCCGCACTCAGAATGAAACCTGCCGCGCTTGCAGTATATGCCGAAGCGGCCATAACTTCCCCGGCTGTTTTGCGGGAGTCGATGCCTGGCCAGCCTGAGCCAGTTTTCGATTTCATTCTCGCACCAAAATCCCAGAGCGGCTGATAGGCAAACCCCTTCCGTACCCTTCAAGCCCTTCCTTATTTCATTGTAGCACTCGCGGCCTGTCATAGGCAGTTCGATAAAGGCAGCTTCAATCCTGACGCAGTCGATCCTGGCGCTAACGCCGGCGCTGGCGTAGCACCCATGGTAGGCGCCGCTTCCATCGTTCACCTCGCGGCAAAGGCACATCGTCCTGCCACCGCTTCTTCCTGCGGGTCTGTCTGTCTCCACCCGGTGCATTCGATGCCTCTGGAACCGGCGCTTCCTCAACCGTTGGCGGCTCGGGAAGCGCCGCGTCGGGCGTGATCACGTGCTTAACGTCGCTTTCTGCTTCACCGATGGCGAGCATGGGCTCAGAACGAACATCTTCACCAGGGAAAATCGGCTGCGGCGTCGCTTCAGCGATCGCATCTTCCGTCTTCGCTTCCGCGACTTCGCTCGAGATGGTGGCCAGGTCGATGCCGCCCCAGATCGACTGTGGCCGCTTCACGAGCCCACGCTTCTGTTTGATCTCGACGACAAAGGGTCGCTTCTGCTGCCTCATAGTGTTCTCGCGGATTTCAGGGAGTTGCGAACGTCGTCTAGGCCGATCGCTACGCCCTTGTCCACCCGCCGCCACGCATTTTCCAACGGTTTCGGAGACGTTTCCGCCGTCCAAGCCACGACTCAAGCGGGTCACCGCCGGCGCCCGGGCCCGCGCTCCCGATCTCTTGACCGGCTCTCAGCAAGATCGACGACGATCACACATCCAACTGCTGGCAAAACCGCAAGCCTGAGGGGCGTCTGGCGAAGGTTTTCATTTGGCACGGCACTTGCGACCGAGATGGCAGCAGCGCTCGACCGGGGCGCCGCGTGGGAGAAGCCTGGGAAGGGAGGAAGCGCCCGCCCCGACCCGGTCAGGGAGAGAGACAGTGTTAGCTCCAGAGATCCGCAGCGCGAACGCAGGCCCTCATAAACCCCATTTTGCGCGGCTTTACGTGCAGGTGCTTGCCGCAATCGCGCTTGGCGTCGCACTTGGCTATTTCTATCCGGAGATCGGCGAAAGCGTGAAGCCGCTCGGAGATGCATTCATCAAGCTCGTCAAGATGGTCATCGCGCCTGTCATCTTCCTGACAATTGCGACCGGCATCGCCGGCATGAACGATCTTCAGAAGTTGGGCCGGGTCGCCGGGAAGGCGATGTTCTATTTCCTAACCTTCTCGACGCTGGCACTGATCGTCGGCCTCATAGTTGCCAATGTCGTTCAACCCGGGGCCGGCCTCAACATCGATCCGGCCTCGCTCGATGCCCAGGCGGTGAGCACCTATGCCGCAAAGGCGCACCAGCAGTCGGTGATCGGCTTCCTGATGAACATCATCCCGTCAACGGTCGTCGGTGCCTTCGCGGAGGGCGACATCCTGCAGGTCCTGTTCTTCTCGGTTCTGTTCGGCATCGCCCTGGCAAAGGGTGGAGAGACGGGGAAGCCTGTGCTTTCTCTGCTCCAGGCGCTCATCGCGCCGGTGTTCAAGCTGGTCGGCATTCTGATGAAGGCCGCACCGATCGGGGCTTTCGGCGCGATGGCCTTCACCATCGGCAAATATGGAATCGGTTCGATGGTCAACCTCGCCATGCTGGTGGCGACGTTCTATCTCACCGCGTTCCTATTCGTGTTCGGGGTGCTCGGCGCGGTCTGCCGTTACAACGGCTTCTCCATCTTTTCTCTCATTCGCTACATCAAGGAAGAGCTGCTGCTTGTTCTGGCAACGTCCTCTTCGGAGGCCGCGCTCCCCTCGCTCATGGAGAAGATTGAGCGGGCTGGCGCCAAACGTTCTGTCGTGGGTCTCGTCATCCCGGCAGGATATTCATTCAATTTGGACGGCACCAATATTTATATGACGCTGGCCGCCCTCTTCATAGCACAAGCGACGAACACGGATCTGTCGATCGTCGATCAGGTGCTCCTGCTGCTCGTTGCGATGCTTTCCTCAAAGGGTTCTGCAGGCGTAACAGGTGCGGGCTTCATCACGCTTGCTGCTACGCTCGCCGTAGTACCCAGTGTCCCCGTCGCTGGCCTCGCTCTTATCCTTGGCGTCGACCGCTTTATGTCGGAGTGCCGAGCGCTGACGAACTTGGTCGGCAACGCGGTGGCAGCGCTCGTCATCGCCCGCTGGGAGGGCGAATTGGACAAAGCGCAGTTGGAAGCCGCCTTCTCCGGTCATCAGCTTGCGGAGACATTAAACCGGCCGATCGATCGTGCGCCCAGCGCGCCTGCTAAGTGGCCGGGCCCGTGACTAGATCTAACGATCGCCTCGCTGGCCTGAAAAAGCGCTTGGCCGCTAAATGCCATCAGGAGCGTTAAAAGCGGTGAGTGCATATTATAAGTGGCCTAAGCAAACCGAATCGTATTCTGATACGCGCTCGCAGTGCTGTCCATCGATAATGATGTCGACCACGGGCATGCCGAGCCCTTCACTTGCAGTCTGGGATCACCGCCCAGGCTGCTCGATCATAGAGCCACGCCGCTCATAACCACTCAGATTTGATAATGGCCAAACGTCCCACAATTGTCGATCTTGCCCGCGAAGCCGGGGTCAGTGTTGCAACGGTCGATCGGGTTCTGAACGCCCGCCTTCCTGTGCGCGAGGAGACTGCGCGGCGCGTCCACGAAGCAGCCCACGCGATCGGCTATCATAATGCCGGTCTCATCAAGCACCGCTTGAAGCGGCACCTGCCGCACTACCGGCTGGGCTTCATCTTGAGAAAACCGGCCCAGCATTTCTACCAAGAGTTCGCGCGCGAGGTCGAGGCCTCGGTAAGTTTGTCCCAATCCTTCCTCGGCATTCCGCTCATCGAATTTGCTCCGTCACATTTGCCCGGGGATCTGATCCCGCTCCTTAAGAGCCTTGGGAACCGCTGCGATGCGATCGCCATGGTGGCGCCGGACCACCCGAAGATCACGGCAGCGGTCGAGGAGCTCAAGGCGAAAGGCATCCCGGTGTTCTCGCTGCTTTCTGACTTCGCCTGCGGGGTGCGCGAGGGTTACATCGGTCTTAATAATCGCAAAGTCGGGCGGACGGCCGCTTGGATGTTTTCCAAGGCCGCCAAGCGGCCTGGGAAGGTGGCCGTGTTTGCTGGCAGCCACCGTTTCCAGGGGCATGAGCTCCGGGAGGCCGCCTTTCGTTCCTATTTCCGTGAGAGCGCACCTACCTTCGAAGTGCTCGATACGCTCGTGAACGTGGAAGAGGGGCAGATCACTTACGAAGCCATGCTGGATCTCATTCAGCGGGAACCTGAGCTCGTGGGCTTCTATATGGTCGGCGGGGGCATGGAGGGCGCTATCTCCGCGCTGCGCGAAGAGGGCAAAGGTGTGGATCTTGTCGCGATCGTGAATGAAATCACGCCCGAGTCGCGGGCAGCGCTCGCAGATGAAATCGTCACCATGGCCGTCGCCACTCCACTGCGTCGGCTTTGCCAGGAGCTGATGTTACTCATAGACCGAGGCATCAAGACCGGCACCGCGGAAATGCCGGGCCAGACATTTCTGCCGTTCGACATCTATGTCCCGGAAAACATCTGACATTGATGTGTTTCTATCACGGAGCCCAAATTCCTTTCATAAATGCAAGGAACGCTCGATTGACTGGCTTGCTTCAATCAGGCTTGTGCATAGGCCTGCGCTGGGGGGCGCGGCGTAAGCCAGACAGGCAAACTGGCGGCCGCACTTCTGAAAGGAAAGCCAAGCCATGCGCCAGGTATCTCCCCGCTTTGCGGTCAACCACATGGCAGCGCCCCCTCTTGACGTCAGTGCATTTTTCGCGCTTGCGCGTGACCACGGCCTAACCGATGTTCAAATCCGTGACCTTCATTTCAGCAATCCTGTTGCATGCGCCATTCCTGCTGCGGACGTCCGGTCTGCCGCCACCGAAGCTGGCGTAACCATAATCTCGGTCAACGCCTTGCAGCGCTTCAACGACTGGACTCCCACGCGTCAGTCGGCGGCGATCAAGCTCGCCGACTATGCGGCGGCCTGCGGGGCCAAGACGGTCGTGCTGGAACCGGTCAACGACGGCTCGTGGGCGTGCAATGGCGAGCGCCATGACAGTCTGCGCGTCGCTCTAAAAGCGCTCAAGCCGATCCTCCAGCCGCGCGGTCTGATAGGTCTCATCGAGCCGTTGGGCTTTCGCACCTGCTCGCTTCGATCAAAGAAGCAAGCGGCCGAGGCCATTGCCGCGGTTGATGGCCAGTCAGTGTTCCGCCTCGTGCACGACACGTTCCACCACACCCTGGCCGGGGAGACGTTCTTGTTCTCCGAGCTTACCGGCCTGGTGCACATTTCAGGTGTGAATGACCCGACGTTCTGGATTTACCCGGATCGCTTCCTTGGAGGTTCTGACAATGGCAGCCAGATCCAGGCGCTGCTTGATGGCGGCTATGAGGGACCCTTCTCGTTCGAGCTGATCGAGGTGGTCCGCACGCTGGACGATCTTGCAGGCGCACTTGCTGCCAGCATTGATTTCATTCAGCGCCGGCTATTGACGCCAGATTAAGGAGTGGCAGGGATAGCAAATGTAAGTTCGCCTGGAAGCCTCCCGTGGTTTGACAGCGGAGGAGCCATCCGAGATGCCTCCTGCATCATGATCTCCCGCATCCAGATGCTTGCCGGATCGCTGTTGTGGAGTGACGGCCATTGGAGGGTCTCGGTGAATGCGGGAAGCGGCAGCGGAAGTTCGACGATCTGCAGGGGGAACGATTTTTCGAAATGCCTGACCAGCCGGGAGGGGATGGTCGCGATACGGGCCGTGCCGGACACCATCGGCGGGACCATGCTGAAGCCCTGCACGGCGACCTCGACACGTCTCTTGAGGCCATGTTCAAGCAAGAACCATTCCTCGATGGAGGGCTTCAGCATACGCCCGAACCTGACCGAGACGTGCCTCATCGACATGTATCTCTCGAACGTAAGCTGCCGTGGCAACTGCTTGTTGGTGGGACAGCCTACGCATACGAGTCTCTCTTCAAACAGTGCCACGCTTGAATGCGCGCTCGACGTGAACAAATCCGGAAGAATTAGAAAATCGACGTCACCGCGCTGGAGAAGCTCATCGGGGCCGTCGTCGAGAGGTAGCAATTCGAAGCTGACGGCGGGGGCTTCGCGCGCAACACGCTCAACGACTTTCTCAAAAAACACGAGCGTGGCGTAATCGGAAAGAATGATCCTGAAACGGCGGTCGGATTGAGCTGGGTGAAACGTATCCGAGGAAATAATCGAGCACTGGATCTGCAGGAGAGCGTCGCGAACCGCGGGGGCAAGTGCTGCCGCACGCGGGGTCAGAAAACGTTCGCGGCCGCTCGTCGTAAACAGTTCATCGCCGAAATAATCGCGCAGCCGGGCGACGGCCGCACTCATGGCCGGCTGGCTGAGGTTGATGCGGCGGGCCGCCGCCGAGAGATTGCGCTCCACCAGCAGCGCGTCGAGCACAACGAGGAGATTTAGGTCAAGCCCTTTGAAACGCATGTCTTTAGCTATCCATAGCGTGGATGCCGTTGATCGAAACAAACCATTTTATCACTTTTCCGAAATCTCGCATGGACAAAACACCTGACGCACCGATCCCCCGCTGCTCTATCGCGCGACCTGTGCCTTATGAACAGCTCGAAAGAGAAAAATTTTCTATTTACTCTGAAGTGGGGTGGGGTTGTGCGGGGAGAATGGCTTGCAACTGGCTAAGCATGTCGAATCCGCCCTTTTCCAAAAAGCCTGCGCAGGCGCGAGCGCGGAGGTTCACGCAATTGGCCACGCAATTGGCAGCGACTCACGTCCCTCATCATCGGAGCCTCCGCCGTAGCCCGGCCGGAACTCACTGCGGCTTCTATGATTGCTGGGCTCGGTCCGTCGGACAAGCTTGAGGCGAATTTTCGCGACGCGACGGTCTTCAGGAAAGGGGCGCTCCGACCCGCGGATCAGCGTCCGTCGTCTCTTCACTCCTGACAAGGACGTGAGAGTGGGTGGCGTGACGCTGAGTAAATCCAGGAGCGCCTGGAGCCTCCCTTGGTTTCACAGCGGAGCAGCCATCCGAGATGCCTCCTGCATCATGATCTCCCGCATCCAGATGCTTGCCGGATCGCTGCTGTGGTGAGCCGGCCATTGGACGGCTTCGGTGAACGCGGGAAGCGGCAGCGGAAGTTCGACGATCCGCAAGGGGAACGTTTTTTTGAAATGCCTGACCAGCCGCAAGGGCATGGTCGCGATACGGGCCGTGCCGGACACCATCGGCGGGATCATGCTGAAGCCATGCACGACGATCTCGACACGTCTTTTAATACCATGCTCAAGCAAAAACCATTCCTCAAAAGCCGGCTTCAGCATACGCCCGAACCTGACCGAGACGTGCCTCATCGACATGTATCTCTCGAATGTAAGCTGCCGTGGCAACTGCTTGTTGGTGGGACAGCCTACGCATACGAGTGTCTCATCGAACAGCGCCACGCTTGGATGGGGGCTCGACATGAAGAAATCCGGAAGAATTAGAAAGTCCACGTCACCGCGCTGGAGAAGCTCGTCGGGGTTGTCGTCGAGAGGTAGCAATTCGAAGCTGACGGCGGGGGCTTCGCGTGCAACATGCTCCACGACTTTTTCTAAAAACACGAGCGTGGCGAAATCGGAAATAATGATCCTGAAGCGGCGATCGGATTGAGCTGGGTTAAACGGATCCGAGGAAATAATCGAGCACTGGATGTGCAGGAGAGCGTCGCGGACGGCGGGGGCAAGTGCTGTCGCACGCGGGGTCAGAAAACGTTCGCGGCCGCTTGTCGTAAACAGTTCATCGCCGAAATAATCGCGCAGCCGGGCGACGGCCGCACTCATGGCCGGCTGACTGAGGTTGATGCGGCGGGCCGCCGCCGTGAGGCCGCGCTCCGCCAGCAGCGCGTCGAGCACAACGAGGAGATTTAGGTCAAGCCCTTTGAAACGCATGTCTTCCGTTATCCACATGGCGGATATATTTCGGCGAAACAATCACAGTTTTGCAGAACGTCGCAAGCGCAACTTTCAAAAGCGCCCTAAACAAAACTTGATGTCTGCGTTGGCTGCGAGCACATTTATCTGACGTATGCCTTCCGGTTTAGGCCGAACAGCCGGGTCGCACGTCGGTTCCTGCTAAGCCCCTCGCTGATCTGCGCAAGCTACATCGCGTCAGCTCGATGTGTGCTTAGGCGCCTACTCAAGGAAATACGAAAAGTTACGAGGTCTTTCCATGCGCAGGGAGTGCGGTGGACGTTGTGCTTATCGTCAGCCTGCGCCTTCTACGAAGCCATTCGAAGCGGCCGTAGTGGGCCCGCGCGAGGCCGCAGGTCCGTAGCCTTGGCAGCGACGAGCACGGCCGTTACATCCACCTGCCCGAAAATTACATGATGGGATTCCCTCATGGGCGTCGAGTTTGCTTTCACAAATAAAAGAAAGCTCGGTTGACTAGCCTCCCTCCTTCCCGTCTGTAGACCAAAGTATGGTTGCGCTCGGGAGGAGCCTGAAACGCGCCACGCCACTTGACGGGAGCGTCTACGCGCTGCGGCGTTGCAGGCTCATATTGCGCGAGTGTTGCTTTCGCCGCCCGAGATCGAGGATGACATGCTAGACCTGAAAAATAATCGGGAATCCGAACCGACTGCTGAGCAGACGCCGTCATGCTGCACATCGCTGGGCGCGAAAACGGACGACTCCAAATCCGCGACGATCAACGCGGTCGCTGTGGTGCCGTCGCAAGAGAGCGCGCTTTCGGGCATCTCCGAAATATCGCAAGCACTCACCGCCGACTCTCGGCTCGAAGTCGCGTTGGCCAAGGTCGTAGGTCTCCTGCGGTCGTTTGTGCAGATGCGGCACGGCATGATCTCTCTCTTCGACGGTGATGGCGAACTGGAAACCACCGTTGGCGCCAGCTGCAACGAGAGCTGCAATGAGCGCGGCCGGATGTACATGCCGCGGAAGGCAATCGACCAGATTCTGACGACGGCTATGCCCCTGATGGCCGAGAACATTGCGGTTCATTCGGCCTTCACCACCGCCGACTTGGATGCGCTCGGGGTCTCGGACAATATACCAGTGTCGTTCATCGGCGTTCCCATTCGCGTCGATGCAAATGTCGTGGGTACGCTGACCATTGACCGCGTAGTGGACAGTGGCTCAAGATTTTGGCTCGATTACAACCTCCATCTGCTCCCCCTAATCGCCAACCTAGTGGGACAAGCAGTGAAGTTGCATCGCTCCTACTTGGGCGACCGCGTGCATCCGATCTCAGAGAAGGACCGGCAGCAAAAGCGGTTCTCCGAGCTCCAGCACCCGGCGCGGGAGCCTAACCAGATTCACGTCAAGGGGATGATTGGCGACAGTTCGGCGCTGCGCGGTCTGCGTCAGAAGGTCACGGTCGTAGCCAAGGCAAAGATTACGGTTCTGTTGCGGGGCGAATCCGGTACCGGGAAGGAGCTGGTCGCCAAGGCCATTCACGAGTTGTCGCCGCGTGCCAAGCGGCCCTTCATCAAGCTCAATTGCGCGGCGCTGTCCGAGACAGTCCTGGAGTCCGAATTGTTCGGTCATGAGAAGGGTGCATTCACAAGCGCTTTCAATTCGCGCAAGGGGCGTTTTGAGCTCGCCGACAAGGGGACGTTGTTCCTGGACGAGATCGGCGAGATCTCGGCCTCGTTCCAGGCAAAGCTCTTGCGCGTGCTGCAGGAGCAGGAATTTGAGCGCGTCGGCGGCAACCAGACCATTAAAGTTGATGTTCGCGTGATTGCAGCCACGAACAAGGACCTGGAAGAGGCAGTTGCAAGAAACGAGTTCCGCGCCGACCTCTATTACCGCCTCAGTGTGGTTCCCTTACTGGTGCCGGCGCTACGCGAAAGGCGCAGTGATATTCCGCTCCTCGCGGCTGAGTTTCTCAAGAATTTTAATGATGAGAACGGCCGCATGCTGACCTTCGATCCGAGTGCGATAGAGGTACTGATAAACTGCGATTTTCCCGGCAACATTCGCGAGCTCGAAAACTGCGTGTATCGGACAGCGGTCCTGGCGGCGGGACCATCAATCGGAAGAGACGACTTTGCCTGCCGCCAGGGCCAATGCTTCGCTGCGGCGCTGCGTAAATCCAGATCTGGCAACGTCGCGATGCAACCCGGGCCGATCGTGCCGCTGCCGGTGATTCCGGCGATACCGCCGGCTGCGGCCGCTAGTTCTGCCGCCGTCGCAGTCCCACCTGAAACCATAGGGCAGCCGCTGCGAGGGCCTGCCGGCGCAGTCCACTTCAATGCTACGACAATGACCGATGCCGAGCGTGTCATTGCGGCCATGGAAACATGTGGCTGGGTCCAGGCAAAGGCGGCACGCCTGCTTGGACTGACGCCACGCCAGATCGGCTACGTGCTGAGGAAATACGGCATCGAGATCAAGCGTCTGTGAAAGGACGGCTAAGCCAATAACCAAGACAATTCATGCGCTGGTGTTTCAGTGGGGGCCATGCGCCAAATGGAAGAGGCAGGCGCCAACTAGACCAGGAAATTCGCTTGGAGATCAATTGGCGTCACAGCGCAGAAGTTTGCATTAGGTCGAAGAGGAGGCTTGCACCCCCGTATCGGATTTCTTTTCGGGAATGTCGTCGAAGGATGAGTAGTTGAGATTGTATAGCTTGGAATAGAGCCCACCCAGGGCCGTTAGTTGGTCGTGGTTTCCGGTCTCAAGGACTTGGCCGTTCTGAAGCACGATGATGCGATCGGCACTGCGGATCGTGGCGAGCCGGTGGGCGATGATGAGGCCAGTGCGGCCTTTAAGCAGTTTTGAAAGAGCCTTCTGGATCAGCATTTCCGTGTAGCTGTCGATATTGGCGGTGGCCTCGTCAAGAACGAGAATCTTGGCGTCGGCAACGAGAGCACGCGCGAAACTGACAAGCTGGCGCTGGCCGAGAGAAAGGTTGCCGCCGCGTTCGCCGAGCTGGGTATCGTATCCGTCTGCAAGGCTCATAATGAAGTCATGGGCGCCGACTGCCTTGGCGGCCTCGATCACGTTGTGCCACGTGGCCTCCTTCTTGTGGTAGCGAATGTTTTCGAAGACCGTCCCGGTGAACAGGAACGGCTCCTGCAGCACCATGGCGACCTCTCGGCCGAGCGATTCCTGGGTGAGATCTCGCACATCGTATCCGCCGACCAGCACTTGGCCCTGCTGAACATCATAGAAGCGGTGGACGAGGGCCATCGCGCTCGATTTACCAGAACCGGTCGGCCCGACCAAAGCGACCGTCTCGCTAGGCATGACCCTGAAGGAAACGTTTTTCAGCACCGGATGGCCGGATTTGTAGCCGAACGTGACGTTCCTGAACTCGACCGAGCCATCCATTTCCGGCGAAAGCACTCTGGCATTCGGTTTGTCCTGAACCTCGATCCTAACGTCCAGCACATCGGTCAGCCGCTTGCCGGATGCCATGGCGCGCTGCATGACCGAATACTGGAGGGTAAGGGAGCGAATTGGGTCAAAGAAGCGCTGGATATAGAATAGGTAGGCGACCAAAACGCCCACGTCGATGCGACCATTCATGATCATGGAGCCGCCGGCCACGATGACGATAGCCATGGCGAGCCCGGTGAGGCCATCGACGATCGGCACCATCACCTGTGCATACTTGGCAGCGGTCAGGTGAGCACTGAGGTCGGCATGCGCCTTGTCGTCATAAAGCATGAAATTTATCTGCTGGCGGTCCATGCACTGGACGGTGCGCACGCCGTGAATGGCTTCCGCCAGCGCGCCATTGACGACCGAATTGGTTTCGTGTGCCGCCATGAAGGCTTCGCGGGCACGCGGCAGCCATACGATGCGGATGATCAACAGGGCCGGCAAGACCGAGAGTGTCAGGAAGCCGAGGCGGAAGTCGAGGCACAGCATCACGAAAACGATGCCGAAGAGAAGAGCAATGTCTCCTACGGAATAGACTGAGGTCTCGACGAATTCGTGGATCGAGCTAACGTCGCCTTGAAGGCGGGACATCAGGCGTCCCACCTCGGTCTTGTCCATGAAGGAGAGCGAAACTTTCTGCAGATGGGCAAACATTGCGCGGCGGATATCGAAGAGGACGTTGTCAGCCATTTTTCCGACTACGGTTTCCTGCGCGTAGGCGGCGCCGAAATTAACCAGAATAGCGAGCGCAAACGCTCCGGCGGCCCTGAGCAGGGCGGAGCGATCAACGCCTGCCGGAGTTATGGCGTGATCGATCGCGCGGCGGATGATCAGGGGGATGAGAAGCTGCATGCCGACGAAGATCAGCAATGCGGCACTCGAGATGACTACCCTAGCACGGTAGGGACGAACGAAAGCCCAGATGCGTCGAACGATGCTCTTGTCGAAAGCCCTGCCGAACATCTCCTCATTGATGCGGTGGGAGCCGACCACCGCGTGCGGGGGGCGTCCGCCGCCGTCATTAGGTTCGATTTCAAGTTCGGCGGCGTGCCCCTTGGTCATCAGGGCGCGCCTCTGTGCGTGATCGCACTGTCATCTTCCGGGCGCAACTGGAGATCATAAAGGGCCTTATAGCGTCCTCGCTTAGCCAACAGCTCTTGATGGGTGCCGCGTTCCACGATCTCGCCATTGTCAATAAACAGGATCCGGTCGGCGTGCCTGAGCGAACTCAGCCGGTTGGCAATGATGATCGTCACCCTATCCTTGGCGAATCGCCGTATCGCCGCGCGGATGCGCTGCTCAGTGGCGGCGTCGATCGCGGCCGTTGAGTCGTCGAAAATGACGATTGATGGGCGCAGCATCATTGTGCGAGCTATCGTGAGACGCTGGCGCTGGCCGCCCGAGAGGGAGGCGCCGCGTTCGCCAACGACCGTCTTGTAGCCTGCGGGGAGGCTGAGGATGTAATCGTGCAACTGGGCGGATTCGCTGGCGCGCTTGATTCGCTGTTCTTTCGCCCAGGGATCGCCATAAGCGATGTTGTTCTCGATCGTGGTAGTGAACAGGAATGCATCCTGCTGTACGACTGCGACTTCCTTGCGAAGTGTGGCAAGGGTGACCGCGCGGATGTCCTGCCCGTCAAGCGTGATGGTGCCCCCGGTGACGTCATAAAAGCGGGCGATCAGGTGAGCGATTGTCGATTTGCCCGAACCCGGCGGACCGACGATAGCGATCGTTTCGCCTCTACGGGCGCAAAAGCTGATATTCTTCAGAATGGGGCGGCTTCCGGTGCCGGGATATACAAACGAGACATTATGGAAGCTCAGAGTGCCTTCACTGATCTCGAGCGGTTTGGCGCCGGAAGCATCCCTGATCGTGATGTCCTGGTCGAGCAGACCGAAGAGGCGCGAGCCGCAAGTGTAAGCGCGGGCGAAGCCATTGACCATTAGGCCGATCTGCCGGACGGGCATTTGCAGAATGGTCATAAACGCAAGGAACGTGGCGAGCGTTCCGACGCTGATTTGGCCCGCGATGAGCTTGTTGCAACCGATCCAGAGGACCAACCCCATGGCCAAAAAGAATGACAGCGTCATCGCCGACGTGTTGGGCACGTAGACGTCAACCTGCTCGTGGGCGCGGGCGAGCGCGTTCTTCGAGGCGCGGTCGAACTTCACCATCTCATAGGCCTGTGCCGAAAACGCGCGGACAACGCGGATGCCTGCGAGATTCTCCTCCATCACGCGGCCTAGAATCGAAAGCCGCTCCTGCAGGTCGAGCCAGGTGGCGCGTAGCTTTAGCTGTGTGACCGACGAGCGCCAGGCTACGAAAGGGACGAAACTCAGCGCGATCACCCCGAGCATCGGGTCGGTTGATATCATCGTGTAGGCGCCGATGCCCATCAGCATGGTGAGCAGAAGCATACGAACCAGGGCGGTGGAAAAATACATCCGCACGCCGTCGAGATCGAGCATGCCGAGGGTGATTAGATCGCCTGAATGAACCCGGTCGTGAAAAGAAAAGCTGAGACGTTGGATCTTGTCGTAGCAAGCAAGTCGCAGTTCGTACGCGACGTGATGCCCGACGGCCTCCGCAAAATAGTTCTGCGCCATCGTGAACAGGCCGCGTAGCGTACTCGCGGCGAGCAGCAGGAGAGCCGAAGTCCAGAGCGCTTGTTCTGCGGCGATCGCCGCAATACCGCCCCCAATCGCTATCTGAGTCAGGTCGACAGCCCGGCCGAGAAGCTGGGGAATGAGCAGCTGGAGGATTGCCGCTACGATCGTCGATCCGAAAGCGAAGGCGACCTGCCACCGGTTCCGCAAATTCATGCGGGTAATGCGCAGCAGCGTGCTGAAGCCACGGCCCCACCCGGCCGCTTGCTCATGCTTGGACGAATTCAGAGGCTTCGTCGCGCCGCCAATTGCATCAGTACCCACGTGTATGTTCCAGACTGAATTCCGACGCTTCCTGAGGCAAGCGAGAGACCCACAACTAACGACGCCCGTTAACGAAAATCTTGGCCACCATCTACAGCAGTGCCCGATCCGACGAGGCGAGCAGCGGCTTCACCTAAGGGCATATCGATGACCGTAATTGCGCTTGCCGCAAGGAAACGGCGTTCGTTCTTGGTCAGTATTGCCGCGTCCATCACCGCATAGTGTGGACCTTTGGAGCGCTTCATTATCTGTCGGGCGAAGGTGCGCAGCATCTGATCGTTGAAACGGCAACCGACGAAGAAAAGGCCTCGATAGGTGCGCCGTTCCTTCACCACATCAGGAATCGGCGTCTGGAGATCGATCTCGGTGAGCACTTCGACATAATCGGAATCCGCGACCAGAAAGTTTGCGGCCGGCCTAATGCTGCCGTGAGGCGTATAGAGAACCGTCTTTGCGGCTGATCCGGGTTCGAGTTCGGTCCCAGACAAGTCGTAGGCTTTCGTCCAAATGTCACCGAATTCGTTCGCCCGCGTGACGCCTTGTATCTCAACGACGTCCGTTCGGCCGGCCTCTGCGAGGGTCGTGCGCATGGCACTGTCGTACCAGCTATCGATGATCAGGGAGAGCGGCAGCCTCGCGAGCCAGGTGTGGAGAACAGTCGGCGCCGCCGGCGCTGCGAATATCTCGGCCATCCATGCCTGAAGCGTCCGGCGATGCCGGCGCTGTTCGATGAACTGCGCGACGGACCACATATTGGTGCGAATCTTTGAAGGGGCTGGCGCCCGGCTATTTAGCGCCGCGGCGACGGCTTCCGGCGTGCACGGTACCGACGGTTCAGCGGAACTGAGGCGGAGAAGGCCCGGACCGAGATATGGGATCATCTCATCGGCCCCGAGCGCGTTGCGCGCAAGGTCAAGCAGCTTTTCGGCAAAACTGCCCTGGATGACGACGAGGTGGCCCAAGTTCAGGATCGTGTTCATGCTCATTCCTCTCGCACCCTCTTCCACCCGCAACATCAGTCCTCGTCGGAGATCTTTCTTGCCTCGACGGTGATCGGCAAACGCGTATCGGGCGGAAGGTCGGGTAGGACGAACTGCCAGCCGTTCCTGAGTGTTATGGCCCCGCCCCACAAATGTTCGTTCTCCAGCTTGATGATGGCCTCTTCGCAATCCTTCTTTGGGAGATACGCCGACAAGCCAGCACCGGTCCTGCGGATCATGACTTTCATCGAGCCGTTCCCTCACGGGCACTGCTTTCGGCACTGCAAGGAGCCTCCGCTTTGTCGAGGCTCATCAGTTCACGCGCTCGCATGCCGACCACCGTGCCGCGATCGATCCATTCGACCGCATAGATGAAGAACTGCTGGAGAAAGGTGCCAATGTCGCGCACATAACCTTCGTCGCCCTTCCGCACGAGGTTTTCGCCGATCTCCCTGCCAGGATAGGTGCCGTCATTCTTTATGTGTCGTGTGGCACGCACCCGCTCACCCGGCGTAAATCGCGGCGGCTTGCGGATTTCGATGTCCTGTTCGCGTCCGAGCCACATGCGATTCATTCCTTTCGAGTTAGAGCCTCCTTCTGAGGCGACGCGGTCGCGGCGAAGCCGAAACGGAGTCAAGCAGGAACGCAGGTCTTCGGCACCGGACATACCGATACGCATTGCTGCGTGTCGGCGGCCTCCTTGCATTCGGTGCATTTGTTCGGATCGATCACATAGGCCTCGCCCTTGAATTTGATCGCTACAGAGGGACATTCGAACTCGCAGGCGCCGCATTGGGTGCATTGGGACGCGATGATCTTGAAAGCCATTTTAACTCCTGGTGGATTGGAATGGGGCGGCTAGGCCGTTGCAGCCAGTGGTCCGATCGCAAACGCGGTGGCGTAAACTGCGCTAATTGCGGTTTCGATGTAGTCATGACCATAAGCGTCCGTTGCTCGGATTCCCGCTTCCGCGAGCTGATCCTTCGGGCAATTTCCGATCTTGGCGCAGAGCACGATGTCTATGCCTTCCAGCGCAGCGATGACGCCGTCGAGGGTGGCTTTTTCGCCCCAGCCGCCGACGCAATACTGCTCGACCTTGCGATGCCCGACAATTCTGATCCCTTTCGGCGAGGCTTCAAAAAGTTGGAATTCCCTTGCATGGCCGAAGTGTTCATTGACACGGCCACCCCCCTTAGTCGCCACCGCGACGAGAAGGGACTTGCCGGAGCCTGCTGCCTTGACCATTCCGATCGCCGCGCTCCTGGCCGCCACATGATCACGGCGCTCGTGCGCGACCACCTGTCGATAGGCCTCGCGCTTGCTGGAGTCGTAGGTGTCCTTGCCGGCAATCCGGTCGAGCGTGAATTCCTGGCCACGATCCCCGCCGAGCAGGCCGACGGCATCGGCCCGGCACTGCCGGCAGTGGCGCATCAACTTGGCGCCGCCGTCGAGACGATCCTGAAGCGCCTTCAACTCTGTTGCATTTGGACCGCGCTGCCCAGTCAGGCCGTAGTGCGTACCGTGCGCCGGGTCGGAAATCAGCGGCATGACGTTATGCAGGAACGCGCCACGCTCCTTGACCAATTTGTTCACGTCGATCAGATGCTCGTCGTTGACGCCGGGAATCATCACCGAATTGATTTTCGTGAGGATGCCGCGCGCGGTGAGCATCTCCAGGCCCAACATCTGCCGCTCGTGCAGGATTCGGGCGGCCTCGATGCCGGCGTAGCGGCGATGATCGTAAAAGATCCAAGGATAGATCTTTGCGCCGACTTCCGGGTCGACCATGTTGATGGTGATAGTCACGTGATCAACGTTCATGTCGGCGAGCTCGGCGACATGGTCAGGCAGCGCGAGCCCATTGGTTGAGACGCAAAGCTTGATGTCGGGGATCTCTCTGGCGACGCTTTCGAAGGTTGCCCTTGTCTTTTTCCAGTCGTAACAGGCATCGCCCGGTCCGGCGATCCCGAGTACGGAAAGCTGCGGCACCTCGTTGGCGACCGCGATCACCTTGCGCAGCGCCTGGTCGGGTGTCAGTTTTTCCGAAACGACGCCAGGCCGACTTTCGTTGGCGCAGTCATATTTGCGATTGCAGTAGTTGCACTGGACATTGCAGGCCGGTGCGACCGCGACGTGCATGCGCGCGAAAAAGTGATGCGCTTCTTCCGAAAAGCACGGGTGATCCTTGATCTTGTCCCAGACAGCCGGATCCATGTCCTCCGGCTTTCCCGCCACGCCGCAGGTTGAAGATGCGCAGCCACCGGATCTCGCGGTCGCCAGCAACTCGTCGAAGCCTGTCGTGCTGGTCAGGCCCTCAAGCGAAATTGTCGGTGCGGACATCAAACGGCTCCGTTGCTGGTAACGTCGCAGTTCAAGGCGCAAGAGTTATGCCGGCTCAAAGAGCGGTTCTAGTTCCCGATTGGCTCTGAGTGTCGCATTCTGTCGGTTTGCTCCGGCACAATTTTGTCCGGCTTGTGACAGTGCACAAGCCAATCGGGTCGAGGAGGCACCGCGTCCTGGGCATGCACAGCGTGAGGAAGACACTCCGAACTGACGTTTGAAGTCGCCAGCACGCCTGGCTAGAATTTCTTCACCTCGATACCATACCGGCGCAGAGCGTAGCCGACCTGCCGCGGCGTGAGGCCCAGGACACGAGCCGCCTTGGCCTGAACCCAACCGGCCTTCTGCATCGCGTCGGTCAGCCGCTCGCGTTCCGTCAGGTGCCGGCCCTTTGCTGGGCAAGCGGGATCATTGGGATCGCAGGCCTTCACGGGCGAGAACCCTTCCGGGGCCTCGATGCGCCGGATCGGCATCTTCGAGAGCTCGTCCGTGGCATTGCCGCCATGCGAAGGGCCGGCACCTTTCCAGAGAAGCGAAGAAAGGCATTGGTTGTTCTGGCAAGCGAAATCCGATGGAGTGATCGTCGTCGAACGCGCAAGTGTAGCTGTCCTTTGAACGCAGTTTTCCAACTCGCGGACATTGCCAGGGAAATAGCATTGCGAGATCAGGTCAAGCGCCAGCGGCGCGAAGGCGAGCTCGCGATGGTTTTCCTTGTTGAACCGCTCGAGGAACGCGTTCGCAAGGCGTGGAATATCGCCGGCGCGCTCTCTGAGCGGGGGTAGGATGATTGGCACGACATTGATGCGGTAATAAAGGTCGGCCCTGAACTCCCCATTTAAGACAGCCCTCTCAAGATCCTTGTTGGTGGCGCATATGAGCCGGACATCGACCTGAAGCGTTCTCGTGCCGCCGACTCGCTCTAGTTCGCCTTCCTGCAGGACGCGCAACAGCTTGGCTTGAAAAGCAGGCGAAATCTCGCCGATTTCATCAAGTAGCAGCGTTCCGCCATTTGCCAGTTCGAAGCGGCCGGCGCGCTGCGAGATAGCCCCGGTGAAGGAGCCCTTTTCGTGCCCAAACAACTCTGATTCCAGAACGCTTTCAGACAGTGCTGCGCAGTTTAATTTGACGAAAGCCTTCTTCCCCCGGGCTGAAAGCTTGTGGATGGCTTGGGCAAAGAATTCCTTGCCAGTGCCGCTTTCGCCCCGCAGAAGCACTGTGGAATTGGTTCTCGCCACGACCGAGACGGTTTCGAGTACCCGCTTGAGTGCGAGACTTTCCCCGATGATCCCGTCGATTTTGATATGCCGATGCCGGGCTGCGTCGGCCCTGTTCTCGTCGAACGACTTCTCCGGTCGCCCTTGCTCCTCAATGTATCGCTGGCCATCCATACTCAGCATACGATGGAGACGAATGGTGCGGCCGACAAGGTTGGCCACCATGGTCAGGAACCGTACGTCCTCGTCGCCGGAAGAGATGCTCTCGCCCTCACCGACGCGGTCGATCGACAATGTTCCAAGGATCTCGTGCTCAGCTACTAGCGGGATTCCGATGAAGGTAATTGGGATCGTGCCGCCACTCGAAGACGGCTGAACCTCAGCCTGAAATAGTTCGGACTTGCCAACGTCCTGTATTATGAGCGGCGCCTCCGTAGCGACGATCCGGTCTATCGCGGCTTGCGGTATGACGCGGCCAATTTCTGATTGAGATGGGTGGGAACTGCCGACGATTGCGGTAATCCCCGGCGCTGCTTCGGCGTCCAGGACGACGATGGCTCCATGGCGCAATTGCACAAATGAAGAAAGGGTATTCACGACATTGGCGATCGTAATCTCAAGCCGGGTGGGGGCAGTCAGGACCTGCGATATTTCGTAGAATCCCCTGGGGGAGATGTCCGGTTCGTGGATGGAGTTGATCCGTGGTTCAGGCAGGGTGTTCGAAGGTCCTTCTTCTTCGAGCCTATCGCTCGGCATGAGAGCCATGGAAACACCTCAGGGGTCTTCCAGAGTGCTCCTTCCATGCGCCATTTTGGATTCTGAAATTCGAAAGCACAGAATTCATGAGCTCCTCTCAAACTGCGAGATCGGTCTAAAAAATGGTTTGGCGTTTGCTTGCATTTCAGGTGCAGCCGAAACGGTGCGATCGCCGATCACCCGAATTTGAAGAGGACACCGAAGCCGCCGCGCGGGTAGTTCCACTCGATCTCGCCATTGCTCTCGCACAATATCCGGCAAGTGCCGCACTCCATGCAGCCGTCGGCGGTGATCTCCACTTGACCCTTGTCGTTCAACTCATAGCATTTCGCCGGGCAGATGTGGGTAAGCGCGCGCAAGTTCGCGCTCGGGCTCTCGTGCGGTCGCACTTTGATATGCGGCCGGCCAGGATCGACCAGATAGCGGTTCTGGTAAAGCTTGTCCTCGACGCGTAAATTCGTCACTGCGATCGTCATCCTGTCTTCCCTCAGCGCCAGGCCAATGCCAGGCGGACCGCGTCGCTGACCAGCCCCCAGCGAGAACGCACGTTGATAAAGGCGCGCGTGGTGGCCTTTTCCTTTTCAATCTTCGGTGTGCCGTCGACACGCATCAAGTTCTGCGCGGCCAGGGATATCAAGCGCGGATAGGTCGTGAAGAAGTTGCTGGAATTCGTGTGGATCAAGGCCGGCATGTCTTTGTATTTCCGAAGGTCTTTGACCACGAAGGAGTTGTCCAGCATGGTCTTGTAGATGGTGAGGTTTCGTCTGGTCATCGGATTGTTGCGGCGCTTGACCCCGACGATTGCCTCAGCCGCGATCCGGCCGGAGGTCATGGCGAGGTTCGAACCTTCGCGGTGAATCGCGTTGTTTAATTGGGCGGCATCACCGACCACGACCCAGCCGTCGCCAAAGAGCTGCGGAATCGCCTTGTGGCCGCCTTCGGGAATGAGATGCGCGGCATATTCCTTCACCTCAGAGCCGGCGATCAGCGGCCGGATCGATGGGTGGTTTTTGAACGCATCGAGAAGGACGTAAGGGCTCTCCATCGTCGCGGCGAAATCGGAGACGAGGCAGCCTATGCCCAATGAGATTGACTCCTTGTTGGTGTAGAGGAAGCCGAGCCCAGCCATGCTGCGGGAGATCGTCCCCACCGCCTCGATGACACAGCCTTCATCGCCCTTGACGCCGAACCGCTGCTCAATGACCTCTTCGGGCAGGAAATGCATTTCCTTTACGGCGAGCGCCACGGTTTCTGGTTTCGGCATCTTGCGCAGGCCGGCGCGCGTGCCAAGCAGTCCCGAGACACCTTCTGCGAGAACGACCACGTCCGAGAAGATCGGCCCGCCGGCCCGGTCCGTGCGGACGCCGACCACCTTGTCCTGGGCATCACGGACGAGTTCCGTTACGGTCGTCTCGCACAGAACCGTCGCCCCGGCCTCGCGCACCTTGCGCGAAAACCATTTGTCGAACTGGGCGCGTATGATCGTGTAGCGGTTGGGCTTTACCTCGTTGAAGTCATCCGACCGATAGTGAATCCCGGTGTGGGAGGTCTCGTCCATCACCCAAAGCCGCTGTTCAACCAGATGCCGCTCAAGAGGCGCATCATCCCGGAAATCGGGGATGATCTTCTCCAGCATGTTCGCGTACATGATGGCGCCCTGAACGTTCTTGGAGCCCGGATATTCACCGCGCTCCAATTGCAGCACGTTCAGGCCGTTGCTTGCCATGATGTAAGCAGCTGCGTTCCCGGACATGCCGGCCCCGACGACGATGGCGTCGAATTTCTCCTCGATCATATCCTCTTCCTTAGCTTGCAAGCTTGTCGCGACTGTGCGGAGACAGCCGCCGGGTAAAGGCTTCCGTAAGTGCGGGCAGGAAGCGGATGGCATCGGTCACGATCCCGAGGTGGGCAAAATCGAAAATCGGCGCGGTCGGGTCGGTGTTGATGGCCACGATGAGATCGGCGCCCTCAACTCCAACCCGGTGCTGAATGGCGCCGGAAATCCCCGCCGCAATGTAAAGCTTCGGCCGGATGGTCTTGCCAGTTTGGCCGATCTGTCGATCAGCCGGCATCCAGCCTTTCTGGACCAGCGGGCGCGAACAGCCATGTTCGGCGCCAATTGCTCGAGCGAGATTCTTCACAAGCTGCAGGTTCTCCGCCGCGCCGAGGCCAAGGCCTCCCGCAACCACGACGTCGGCATAGGCGAGATTTGCCTTTGCCGACTGGCTATCAGGCAGGAAGCCGAGGACTTTGGTCACGATCTCGTCCTCGGCCAGAGATACCTTGTGCTGGATGATACGCCCGACGGGCTTATCCGTGCGCTGCGGCATGGGCATGACCCTCGCTCGCACTGTCGCCATCTGCGGCCGGTAGTTGAGCGTGTAGATCGTGCATAACAAGGAACCGCCGAAAGTCGGACGGGTAGCCGCGAGCGAACCGTCGGTATCCACGTCAAGTTCGGTGCAGTCGGCCGTGAGCCCGGTCTGCAAGGTCGTCGCCACGGACCCGGCAAGATCCCTGCCGAGCGTGGTCGCTCCGAGAAGAAGGATCTCGGGTTTGTGGGTATCGACCAGATCCGTCATCACCTTGGTAAACGGCTCATTTCGATAATCGGCGAGCAGCGGTGCCTCGGCGATGTAGACAAGGTCGGCGCCATAAGCGAACGCCTCGGCAACGGCATACCAGGTGGCTTCTCCTGGCGGTCCGAGCACGACGCCCGCAAGCTGGACGCCAAGCTTGTCGGCCAGCTTGCGGCCTTCGCCGAGCAGTTCGAAAGACACGGGATGGACTTGGCCACGTTCGAGTTCGATGAAGACCCAGACGTGCCGGTAGTCCTTGAAACGGTCAGGCAGTTCTTTCTTTATGCCGGCACGGCCGGCGGCAGGGCGAGCGGGTTCTCGATTCGCTGTCGACATTGTCTACTCCTGGCCGTCACGCGCCGTTGTTGAAGGCGAGTTCATGTTCCAGCGGCGGCTGACGGGTGAAGATTGCGGCGATGAGTTCGTCAGCGGCATCGCGCAAGGTCTTCTCCGCGGTCTCGATTTGCTCCGCTTTTTCCGCCCGCGCAGTCGGGGCAAAAACGCGCTTGACGACCGTCGGCGAGCCGCGCAGCCCACATCTGGTAAGGTCCTCAATGCCAGCGGCGACCGCAGTCCACTTGACGATCTGACTGCGCGCGGCGCACAGCGCGTCCTCGAACGAGCCCCGCCGGATCTCGTTTGTGCCTTCCAGCACGGTGATGAGGCAAGGCAGCCTGCTCTTCAGCATCTGCGTGCCGCCTTCGCAGCGGCGCTCGACCTCGATCTCGCGGGCAGCAAGATCAATGGAGCCGATTTTCGCGACGTAGGTGAGTTGTTGGAGGTCGAGGCGCTTGGCTATGCCAGGCCCGACCTGGGCGGTGTCGCCATCGATCGTCTGCTTGCCGGTGAACACGATGTCGGGCGGGCCAAACGTTTCGCCAACCTTCGCTATTGCTTGGGAAAGAGCGAAGGAGGTCGCCAGCGTGTCCGAGCCGGCAAAATAACGGTCGGTCAAGAGCACCGCCCGATCGGCTCCGTAACCGAGCGCCTTGCGTAGCGAGTCCTCTGCCATGGGCGGACCCATGCTGAGCACGGTGACCTCGCCACCATAAGCGTCGCGCAGTCTGAGTGCTTCTTCCAGGGCAAACAAGTCATAAGGGTTGATGATGGTCGGAACACCCTGGCGCATGATCGTGTTCGTCACCGGATGGACCCGTATTTGTGCCGAGTCCGGCACCTGCTTGATGCAGATTACGATGTGCATTGGCGGTTTCTCTAGGCTCCTATCGGGATACGGACTTGGCAGTTCATCTTCTCCCCCGCATCATTCGTGCCAATTGTTTTGCGTGCCCATATTCCTGGAAGTTCGGTTGGTTGCGCTGAGGGCGGCGTCGTGATGACCGGATTTGTCGGCTTCTCGACAATGTCGCGTCGCAATCGTGTCGCGCTCATTCCTTTTCGAACCGCTTCAATGCGGCGTCGAACGGGACGAAGGTGCGGCCCGGCATGGCAGGTTTGTTCGGATCGTGGTCCTTAAGCACCTTAAAGACACGGTGCGTGAGCGGCGAGGAAGCAGCGAAGTCCTCGTAGGCGCGTTCCAGCTTGGTGCGCACCCGCGCGGCGATCACCTGGTCAGGCAGACCGGAGAAATCTTCTTCGGCAAGGTATTCCCCCACGCGCTTCATAATATGGAGCCGTGAGACGTCGAGCACCTTCGGGTCATAGGAAGCGCCAAGGACCGCGAAGAACTCCTCCGCAGCCGAAAGGCCCTTCAGTCGCGCGAGAATGTCCGTCACGTCGACGGTATGGCCATCAGCAGAACAAGTCATTGCACTCTCCCTTGGGTCGGAAACCGTGGTGTCAGGTGCGTTCGTCGCACCGGCTAATCTGCAGTCGCGAATGGGATGCCGTCATCGGGCAGGTGACGTCGAGATCGAAGCGGCCATTCAGGAACGCGGCAACGCCGACCAGCGTCACGCGAGGCGGGACGTTCTCCATCAGCGCATGGGCGCCGACCCGGCGGTCGCGCGCCTTCACATCGGCAATGACCTTATGGACCATCAGGGCTAGCCGAGCGGCTTTACGCCGCCCCGCGCGGCTACCAATCCGGAGGAAATGGTCGAGGATAAATGACATCGCCACCTACTCCTTTCCAAGGTCTCGGCCGGCTGCCTCGCTGCGCAGTGTGTCGTAGAGCTCGACCAGTTGAGTTGCGGTGACGGTGGATTTGGTCTCGGTCGCCTTGCGGCGGACGCGGGCAACCATCGCGGCTGCCAGATCCGGGTCGAGATCGCGGCCACTATCGCCCAGCACATAGGCGATCGCGGTCGCACCGGAATGCTTGCCAATGACGATTCGCCGGCAACGGCCCACGAGAGCCGGATCGAGCCCCTGATAGGTACGCGGGTCCTTCAGCAGCCCCGCGACGTGAATGCCGGACTCGTGGCTGAAAACATCGGCGCCGACGATCGGCTTCATGGCCGCGGTCTGCCGGCAGGCGGCCCAAGCCACCTGGGCCGCGAGGTCCGGCAATGCGGTCAGCTCGATCCCTGTATCCGCGCCGTCGAGAACGGCCATCGCGGTGGCCACCTCTTCCAGCGCGGCATTGCCCGCCCGCTCTCCGAGCCCCAGGACGGTGACGGAGGCATGGCGGGCGCCGGCGCGGATTGCTGCCAGCGTGTTGGCGACCGCAAGGCCGAGATCGTTGTGTGCATGGAATTCGAGGTCGATGGGAGACAGCGCCGCGAGCTGAGCGACAATCTCGAAGGTCGAAAAAGGGTCGAGAACGCCGACCGTATCGGCCAGCCTGACGCGGCTTGCGCCGGCTCGCGCGGCCGTCTCAATGACGCGGGCCAGATGATCCCGATCGGCTCGCGAGGCATCCTCGCAGCCGACGGCAACGAAAAAGCCGTGGGCGGCTGCGCGCCCGACCATCTGCGCGATGATCTGGAGCGCTGCCCCCTGATCGAGGCCGAGTTTGGCGGCCAATTGGATGTCCGATGCAGGCAGCGACAGATTGACGGCGGTGACGCCGCTCTCGATCGCCGCCTCGAGATCCCGCGACGTCATCCGGCACCAGGCCGTGAGCCGCACCGGGAGACTCCTGGCGACCGCGGCGCGAATTGTTTCGATCTCGTCGCCGCCCATGCTCGGCGTGCCGATCTCGATCTCTGGGATGCCGGCTGCCGCGAGAGACTCGGCGAGCTCCAGCTTTTCCGCAATGGTGAAGGAAACGCCGGGTGCCTGCTCGCCATCGCGCAAGGTGGTATCGTTGAGGAAGACACCACGGTTCATGAAAGGAAGTCTATTCTGCTGCCGCTCTGGCCTAGACCCGATTGATGATCTTCATTACCTCGCCTCGCCGGACCAGGACTGGGTAAGCCACGCACCTTCTCCACGATCGGCGGCAAGACCTCGAGCACTCGGTCGATGTCCGCTTCGCCGTTGTCGCGCGCGAGGGAGAAGCGGACTGCGCCGTGCGGCGTTTTCATCGCCCTCAGAACGTGGCTCGATTCCAATGAGCCGGAGGTGCATGCGGAGCCGGAGGAACACGCAATTCCGGCGCGGCTGAGGAGAAGTGGGATTCCATCGCCTTCGACATGTGCAAAGCCAATGTTTGCGGTGTTTGGCAACCGCTCCAGCGGATCGCCATTGACGAAGGTGTTTGGGACGCGCTCGAGTATCCCGTCTTCAAGGCGGTCGCGCAGCGACTTTACCCGTGTGGTCGCGTCTTCCACGAATTTCAAGGCGAGTTGGGCCGCCATGCCCAGCCCGGCTATGCCAGGCGTATTCTCGGTGCCCCCACGCCGATCGTGCTCTTGGTGCCCGCCTTTGATCATCGAGCGGAAGGGCACGCCACGTTTTACAAAAAGCGCTCCAATCCCTTTCGGGCCATGCAGCTTGTGGCCGGACAGCGACAGCATGTCGATTGCGGTCGATTTCAGGTCCATCGGAACTTTGCCGACCGCCTGCACAGCATCAGTATGGAAGAGGGCGCCGGCTTCCTTGGCCAACTCAGCAAGCTCGCCAACAGGGAAGATCGTGCCGGTCTCGTTGTTTGCCCACATGATCGAGACGATTGCCACGCGTGGGCTCAGGGCGGCCCTGTAGGCGTCGAGGTCGAGCCGGCCCTGGCGATCCACCGGGATCCTGTGCACCGTGACGGCCCGCGTCTTCTCAAGATGCGTGCAGAGTGTCAGCACCGCAGGATGCTCGACCGCCGAAATCAGGATCTCTGTCCGGCTGGGCAACACCTCCAGCGCCGAAAGAATCGCTGCATTGTCGCTTTCCGTCCCGCCCGATGTGAAGATGATCTCATGGTCGAGCTCGGCGCCGATCAGCGCTTGCAGCTGCAGGCGCGCCTTATTCACCGCCGCAAAGGCCGAGGCGCCGAAATCATGCGTCGACGAAGGGTTGCCGAATCGATCCCTAAAGAACGGCAACATCGTTTGAACGACCTCAGGATCGACCCGTGTCGTGGCGTTGTTGTCGAGATAGACAGGTCTCATGCTGTGATCCCTCAGTTGACCAGAACGAAGCGACGCGGGAGATCGGTCGCATGGAGCTCTGGCGCAGGCCCTTGGTGGGTGGTGGAGACTGGCGGCCGGTGCAGGCGTCCGAAAGTCTGACGTCGACATGGTCGCCGTCGATATCGTCAAGTTCGCCTCCCCGGCGAGGGCCTCCGGTTAACGCCCGACAGCGTCTACTATCAGTCGAGTTTGCTGCAGCGCCGTCACTGGGCGGCCGGCAACTTCGGGCCCTCCAGGAGCTGAACTGTTTCGGGCGGGGACGTTCCGCGCATCCCACCTGAAGCGATCGCCGGTCCCGAGACGGGCTTCGACCTTGCCTCCTTATTGAGGGCGCGGGCGTCTGTTTTGGCGGGCGTCTAGACCTGCTCTGCCGCAATAGACCCCGCCGCGGGCATTTCTCCCTGGACCAGTACAAGCACTTCCACGATGGCTGCGAGGCAGTCGCGGGCAGCCTTTGTGTAGCAACTGATCTGCTCCATGGCGGTTTGCCGATGGTGAGTTCGATAGCCGCCGACAATGAGGCGACCGCGGCGCGGCCGCTGAAGGTCCGGCGCTCGGCGGCAGTGATCCTTGACGTCCCCCGGTCGATGCCGATGAGAGATTCAAACATGTCGCCGTAGCGGATGGTCCCGAGCTTACCTCCTGAATTGGCTGTTTCCAGAACGTCGGCATGCGTCCGGCTGAAGTGTTCCTTGGCCTTCCCGCTAAAGTTCCACATGCGGCTTCTCGGGCGATCAGCCGAAGGACTTGCCGCAAGCGCACTTCTCCCGCGCGTTGGGATTATCGAAGACGAAGCCGGAGGACTCCAACCCCGTGACAAAGTCGACGGTCATGCCTGCTACATGGGGCTGAGACCCTACGTCCACGAATACCTTGACCCCATCTGCCTCAATGATCGCATCGCCCTCGCGCAAGACGCTCTCGGGGCCCATCGAGTATTTGAAGCCGGCGCAGCCGCCGGTCTGGACCATGATACGAAAGCCTTCCGCCGGCTCGCTGGCGCGGGAAAGGACGGTCTTGACGGCAGCAACTGCGGTGTGGGTGAGCGTAATCATGGCTCGAATTTCTCCTCAATCCGTTACGCATTTGCGGACGACAGTGCACGTGCCATGCCAAAGTAAACCGGTTTTAAAACAAAAGCTTGGCCCTTCAGCCCTGTGTCGGATGTGCGACATTGTCGGAAGTGCGCACGTCGCTCGTCACGTGAATTGCGCCGTAGCAATCCCGTCCTCGTTCCTGGAAGACGGCTGGGCGACACAACCCGCGACACAGTGGTCTCGGCGTGGGTCGTGCCACTCCTGCCTAAACCCTCGACCCGTATGCGAACGTCTTTCCGAGGTCGCTTCTGCGCAATTGGCACGACTTTTGAAGCCCCGCTTTGGAAGGCGGCACAACTGCCGACCGACACTGATTCGCGGGTGGCCTCGCGATCAGTGGAACGATGTAAGGGAAGCAAGATGTCAGGTTTTGACCAGATCCGCTTTCTGAAGGAAAGCAGCCCCGCCCGTCCACCCCCAAACGCGGGATCGGTCGGTTGGCGTCGACCTCTACAATCGCTCGCTACCGGCCAGTCGCCGGCGACCGCTTGATGGGAGACCGACATCTCACTGTCAGTCTCGTTGCGCCGTCGTACAGCAGCCAGCGCTTTTCGAGCCGGTGGTCCTGGCCGAGCAAAAGATCGGCATCGAGCACACGGGCGGGCTCGATTGGAACAGGACCGCTGATCCTCAACAATTATGTGGAAGCAGGGTAAGACATGGACCAGCGCGAGAAACCCTCTCCGGACCAAATCCGGCGGGCACAGGAAGACAGTCCGAAAATCCGCGAGCATGATCTCGCCGCCAAATTGAGCATTTCGGAAGCGGAGCTGGTCGCGGCGCATTGCGGTTCCGGCGCGGCGCGCATCGAGCCGCGCGTCAATGATCTGCTGATAGGCCTCGAAGCCGTGGGCGAGGTGAGGGCGGTGACCCGAAATCAAAGTGCCGTGCACGAGAAGATTGGCTTGTACAACAAGGTCGTAACCGGCAACCACCATGCCATGGTTCTCGGCGACGCCATCAACCTGCGCATCTTCCCGAAGGGTTGGGCGCATGGCTTTGCCGTTGAAAAGCGCGACGACGGCAACATCCGCCGCAGCCTGCAATTCTTCGACGCTGCCGGCGCAGCAGTGCATCAGGTGGATGTCAGGCCGGCCTCCAACCTCTACGCCTATCAAAAGCTGGTGGCGGAGCTCGCATCCTCGAACCAGGAGCCGATCTTGTGGGTCAAGGCAAACGGAGCCGACTCTGACGCAGAGGTTCCGGACCAAGCCGCCATGGTCACGGAGCTGCGCGAGCACTGGAGCCGGCTGACCGACGTGCATCAGTTCTTCGACATGCTGAAGACGCTGAAGCTCAGTCGCTGCCGGGCGCTGCGCATGGTTGGCCAGGATTACGCCTGGCAACTCGACAATGCCGCCGTTGGCGCCATGTTCCAATGCGCGAGCGAAGACGAGATGCCGATCATGTGCTTCGTCGGCAATCGTGGCTGCATCCAGATCCATTCCGGCCCGATCAAGTCGGTCAAGCCCATCGGGCCGCGGATCAATGTGCTGGACGAAACCTTCCGCCTGCATCTCACAACCCACCACATCCGCGAGGTTTGGGCCGTGCGCAAGCCGACCAGGGACGGTCACCTCACCTCACTCGAAGCCTATGGCGCCGACGGCAGAATGATCATCCAGTTCTTCGGCGAACGCCCCGAAGGCGAATGCGAGCGCGGCGACTGGCGGCTCCTGGCCGAGACCCTGCCGCGTATTCCAACCCCGACGGACCGCGTGAGGTAAGACCGATGCATGGTGATTTCCGTTTTCGCTCGGTGCCCGCGCCGGTAATGTGGGTTCTGCTGGCTACCGCTCTGCCTGCCGCTGCCACCGAGGGCGCAGCTGTCTTTTCGGATCCGCCGCGGATCGCCTCGATTGGAGGTTCCATCGCCGAGATTGCCTATGCCGTTGGAGAGTTTGGTCATCATAGCTCCCGTTTCGACGACCCGAACGCCGCGCTGAAGCTATGGCTCAGCTGCCCCGCGCAGGGGGGTCTGTCGCTCCAGGGTCCAACATTCTGGCCTTGCTCGACGGAGGGCAAGTGATGGACGTGAAATCGATTGGTCCCATTATCACTGTGCCAGAGCACGGCCTCCACAAAGGCATACTCGAAAGATCCGCGTCGCCGGCAAGGCGCGGTCGACGCCAGGGCCAGGAAGTCCGGTGCCGACAGGGCATAGGCCGAAAAGCAGACGGCCTCGATCAAAGGACGCGGACGCTTGGTCTATGCAGCCGCACGCAAGGTATTCATTGCGCCATTCCTTGCTTGTGACCTGTACAACCTCTGGAGGCGCAACATCTACTACGGATAAAATCCAGTGTTTTCAGCATTGATGGTAGTGCTGGATGTACAGCAGGTCGGCATGCCTTGGGCGGCCGGGCCAGTTGCCGGATAGAGGCCCGGGGTTGGCGGGACCAGATGAGCTGGAGGCGATCAAGCCGTCCGAAACTGGCAACCAGAATAACGCGATCCGGGGAGACGTCGCTCCTCGAGCGTGTCGCCGCCATTGCGAGAGACCGGAAACGGGTCGACGCTTCTAGAACCGCGCCTGGTCACCATCAGCTGCCAAGCGCGATCCGCGCTCGCCCGGGCTGCGTAACCCTGACCAAGTCCGCCCGGGCGAACGCTGACCGCTCCCCGTAGGCGCGGAGGTGGGCCGGTGAGGGCGCTGGCGCTTGTCCATGCCCGATCTGAAGCCGACGTTGAAGTGAGAGTAGCCGCGATCCAGGCGGCTGATGCGATTGCATCTCTCAGCGCGCTGAGCTGAAGGCATTGCCTGTCGGGCGGTCTAGGTTGCGCGCTTCGGGCCAAGCAGGAAAACTGTGAGGGCGGCGAGGAACGTGGCAACCGCGCTGTAGGCAAAGACACTGTGAACGCCGGCATATTTCACCAGTAGTCCGCCGAAAATCGCGCCGGCCGCGATGGCCACTTGGAACGTTGCGGCCATCAGCACACCAGCGCTTTCGGCCTGCCCGGGAACGGCGCGCAGCACCATCCACGTCTGTAATCCCACCGGCACCGCACCGAAGGCAAAGCTCCATACGGCAATTGCTACCACCGAGGCGGAGGCCGATGCTCCCACCATCAGCAGCGAGGTAGCGGCTATTGCTATGAGCAAGGGTGGCAGGGCCGCGACTGCCTTGAGGCTATGTTTGGCCAGGAATGCGCCGGTTAAATTCCCGAAGAAGCCGCCTATGCCGGAAGCGAGCAATACCAGCGGGATTGTCTTGCTATCGAGCGCGGGAATCCTCTCAAGGAAGGCGAGGATGTAGGTGAAGCTGGCGAAGTGCCCAGAAGCGACCAGCAGGACGACCAAAAGCGCCATCTTGATCATCGGCTTATTGGCCAAATCCAGCAGACTGCGGAATCCAGCTATTTCCACCGGAGGCAGCATCGGGATCGTTACGAATTGCATCAGCAGTGTAACGGCATTAACGACTGCGGCGATCGTGAAGGCGGCTCGCCATCCCCAGATGTCGCCGACATAGGCGCCCATTGGAGGCGCGCAAACGATAGCGACGGAAACGCCGGTGAGGATGATTGACATGGCACGCGGCAGGAGGTGATTTGGAACGAGCCGCATTGCCACCGATGCCGAAATCGACCAGAAGCCTCCGAGCGCGATGCCGAGCACGACGCGCGCCGCCAGGAAAACCGGCAGCGACCACGCGACTTCCGCTAGAACGTTGGACAGGATCTGCAGCAGCGTCATCGCCCACAGTACGATCCTGCGGTCCAGGCGCTTTGTGATGATGGCCATCGTCGGCGCCGAGATCGCCCCAGCAATCGCGGTCGCTGTCATCGTCTGTCCAGCCGCACCCTCGGTGATACCGAGATCGTGCGCGAGCGGCGTCAGCACGCTGGCCGGCAGAAACTCTGCCGTCACCAGCCCGAAGGTGCCCAAGGCAAGCGAAATGACCGCACCCCATGCGGGACGCGACCGTTCATGTGGCTTTTTTGGGTCGTGCGGAACAGCCTCCAGGAAGCCTGTCGCGGATTCGGTCATCGATAAGCTCGCCAGTTTGGATGCTGCAAAATGGATTGGCTGCGTTGACGCATTAAAGCCAGAAGCGCCGCTGTTCCCGGCGTTTCACGGAAGATGTTCATCGCTGCCGGACATGTTGTGATAGTGCCGCGTGCAATATCGGTGCCGGCTTCTCTGAGCTGGACGAGGGTGTCATTGTCGGAAGGCACTCCATCGGGCGATTCTATGGCGACCATCACCTTCGGTCTCGGGCCGGCCATGCGCAAAGCAGCTAGCGAGGACGGAAGTCTGAAGGAAACGATGTCCCGCGGCGGGAACGGGGGCACGCTCTCCTCAGCGCTCCTACAGAGCTTCGTGTCTCGGCCATGGTTCTGCTTGTAGCTTTCTTCGTGCCATGATGGGCTTTAACGATGAGAGCAAGCGCCATACCGTTTTACTGGAGGCACCCGATCGATTTTTTGCAGCGACCCTTTTTGGCTTTAGCAGGAGCCCTTCGCCGAGACCGAGCACGCCGCACATTTGCCGGAACGAATGACTGCTCAGCAATCTGAGCGAGCTTCCGAGTGACAAAGCAGCTCCCACCTGTTATGTTCGACAAAACACACGCCTTGGCTAACAGCATCGGAGATGGCGATATGACGAAGACGCTGGGAATGCGGTCGTTATCGACTGCTCCGCAACAGCGCCTCGTTGCGAAAAAGAAGCGCAAGCGGAGTCTGATCCGTAAGGACGCCAACAAGGACATGCCGGGCGAGCAGAAGTTTGTCGTTCGGCAGACGCTTCGTGCTGCCATTCGCAAAGGCCTGATCGGCTCTAAAGACGAGCGCATCACAGCACGTTTGAGCCATGCCCTCATTGAGCAGGCTAAGCGCCAGACGGGCATTAAGGGTGACACCGAGCTGCTTGAATTCGCTCTTGCGAATGTCGCGCTCGAGGACAATTTCCCCGCGACCATGGACAAGCTCGCGGGAACCATCGATCCAGACATCAAGCTCGGCTTCTGATTGAGGTTTGAGTGTCAGAATTTGATGTTGAAGCAGCCCTTCGCTCGCTTCGTGGCTTTCCAACCAAAACACTTGCTCGCCGACCTGATGATCAGCTGCCCTTCGTGAACGAGGGCGAGCTCGGCGGGCAAGCGCTATTGCTCGACACCTGTGTGTACATCGACAGGCTCCAAGGCAAAGCGCCTGCGTTGGTGAAGCAGATTATGGACGGTCGGCACAACAACCATTCAGCCATCTGCATCCAGGAGTTGGCCCACACGCTTGGTGTCCTGAAGCCCGACGATCCCCGCACCGGGGGCGTGCATAAGGCTGTGTCCGAGGTAATCCGATCCATACCCGGACACCGGATCCTAACGCCCGATGCCGACGTCCTCGGCCGCGCTGCTGTTCTGAATGGCGTGCTATGTCGCCTGCAGGGCTACCAGGATGACCAGAAGCTGCGCTGCCTGCATGACTGCACTCTGTATCTGCAGGCATCGAAATCGGGGCTTGTCCTGTTGACTCGGAACATCGCCGACTACGACTTCTGCCGACAACTCATTCCTGGGGGCAAAGTGCTTTTCTACAGGTAGCGCCACTCTCAATGGGATTGAAGAGGAAGGTTTATTCTTTGACACCGACATGCCTATCAAAACAATCCGCACGTCGGGAAGCACGTCTTAGACAGCACCAAAATCGGTCGGTGGCGACGGTTCAGAAATGCCGCAGCTGTTCCGCACGGCTGCGTCAAGCCTCCGTCCGCCACCCTCGGAGACGTTGAAAATAGTCACTCGCTATCAACGGGTTGAATAATGATCGGTGGCTTTTGCTACCTCATGCCGCACATTCGCTTGGTCACCCGGACCGAGCAATGGTGCTGTATGGTTAGGCTAAATCTGCACTTCCGCACCGGCTCGGGAAAGAGGTAAGCCGTTCCGGACGGGCCGGCCGATGCATTGTCGCACACTGGCTGGCACTGTGTGTCGACCGCGTAAGGAGCGCTGTCTCTAGATCCAGCGCGTTCTTGCGTGCGCAGTCACGGCGGTCTGCGAATACACGCTGTGGCAGCATCCACGACGCGCACTGTTGCTATACCCGCTCTGTCGAGGGGGCTTTGACATCCTCCAGCTCTCAGCAAGCGCGCCACTCGGGAAGTGGAGAGGACCAAATTCGGCTCGGGTCGCGGCGTTCGCATGCTTGAGGGTCCTTTCATTTGCTCCTTCGTGTGTCCGAAGCTGAACAAGAATGTCGCCATCCGACCAAAAGGCCGCCAAGACCGGGCCACCGGTTCGGGCCAACTGGTGCAACGCAAACGGTGCGCTAATCGGCACGCAACTTGCCCCGACAAGTTTAGTCAGGGGACGTCAGCACTGCTTGATGGAGTTCAGCGGTGACGGCCAATCTTTACGGCGCCTGAGCCAGGACGTGCCGAACGCTGGTAATCGACGTGTGACCAGCCGTGGGATCCCGATCGAGCGCCAGAACGCCTGACATTGAGGAGAAGCCAAATGGCGATTAACTGGGTTCCAGATCACATCCCGCCCGAAATGGTGAGGGACTTCAGCCTGTTTAAGTCGCCAGGCATGCTGCCGGCGCCCAACGGGGACCCGCACGCAGCGGTCGCTTGCGTCCATGCCGGGCCGCCGATCTTCTATTCTCCCTACAACACGCGCGATGGCCGCGGCACCTGGGTCATCACTCGCGCCAGCGACCAGCGCCGGGTGCTGCAGGACGCTGAAACCTTTTCGAGCCATCGCAGCATCTTCGCATCCGCGCTGGGCGAAAACTGGCCGATGATCCCGCTCGAACTTGACCCACCGGCCCATGGCATTTTTCGCTCACTGCTCAATCCGCTGCTTTCGCCAAAGCGGGCCATGGTATTGGAGCCGGCTATCCGCGAGCGAGCGGTCGCGCTGATCGATAGGATTGCCGCAGCGGGCACAAGCTGCGACGTCATGAAGGAGTTCGCCTTTCCTTTCACGGTCAACATCTTCCTTCGCTTTCTAGGGTTGCCGGATCACCGGCTCGATACATTTGTCGGCTGGGCGAAAGATCTCATCCACGGCAACCATCTGAAACGACCGGCCGCTGCCCAGACAATTGTTGCCTTTATCGACGAACTTGCGACCAAGCGCCGCAAGGACCCGGTCGACGATTTTATGACCTTCATCGTGCAGGCACAGGTTGAGGGCCGCCAGCTAAGCGACGCGGAAGTCCGTGGCATCGGCGTGCTTGTGTTCGTCGCGGGGCTCGACACGGTGGCAGCTGCTATAGGCTTTGACTTGGCGTATCTCGCCCGCAACCTCAAAGATCAGGAACTGCTGCGGAGCGAACCGGACCGGATCGCGCTCGCAGTTGAAGAATTGCTGCGCGCCTATCCGACCGTTCAGATGATCCGAGTGGCAACCAAGGACATCGACTTCGAAGGCGCGCCGATCCGTAAGGGGGATTACGTTTCCTGCGCCACGATGATTGCCAATCGTGACCCGGCAGAATTTGAATGCCCCAACACGATCGATCTGGCGCGAGAGAACAACCGCCACGCCGCCTTTGGCTATGGTCCCCACCGCTGTCTTGGCTCACACCTTGCCCGGCGAGAGATTGTCATTGGCCTGGAGGAGTGGCTGGCGCGCATTCCGGCCTTCCGGATCAAGAAAGGTACGGCACCCATCACCTCTGGCGGCCATGTATTCGGGATCAAAAATCTGATCCTGCACTGGTCCTGATGAAGCCCAGCCCCGAGCGGGCACGGAAATTGAAGGTAGCGGTATGCGCATCATCGTCCATAAACACAAATGCCAGGGTCACGCGCGATGCTCGGCGCAAGCGCCCGATATCTTCAAGCTCGATGACGAGGGCTACATCCTGCCTGGTGACATTGAGGTTGCGGAGGGGAAGCACCTACTTGCGTCACGAGGCACGCGATCTTGCCCCGAACGTGCACTGGAACTCGACGCTACACCCGCTGCGCGGGCTGAATCGGATGTCATTCAACCGAGAGGCCGGCGGGTTTGATTGCGGGTCGACCATGTGGCCGAACACTGGAAAGAACGGCATGCGGCGCGCCGCCGTCCTGGGCCAACGGTGCAGGGGCATCTCCGGAAACGAGGTGCTCCCATGGTGTGAAAAAACTTGGGCGGCTTAGCGAACCTCTTCCGATCACAGGATTTGCGACAAAGACGATGGACCAGGGAAAAATTACCGAACTACTCGACCGTGAAGCGATCCGCGACTGCCTCTATCGGTACTGCCGCGGGATAGATCGCGCGGACGAGGCGGCGTTGCGCAGCGCGTACTGGCTCGATGCGCATGACAATCACGGCGCCTATTGCGGCTCGGCAGAGGGCTTCATCCGGTTTGCGCTCGGGGTCTTCCAGACCGGGCCTCGCAACATCCATCAGATCACGAACATCCTGATCGAATTCATCACCCCGACAGAAGCCGCGGTCGAGAGCTATTTCACCGCGCTGCAACGCGGACCGGACAAACACGGAGAAGTACGCCAGACGCTCCTCTGCGGGCGCTACTGCGATCTGTTTCAGAAAAGGGAAGGGGAGTGGCGGATTGCCGAACGGACGGTGGTCTACGATTGGCTCGAGGAGCAGATCCCAGCAGCGATCCCTGAGGCAGAACGGTTCGGGTCGCGGCAGCCTATCGGCGCACCTCATCCGGATGACCCAGTCTACGCGCTTGAGAAGCATCGCATCCTCCTCGCCATCAGGCCTGCAGAGGTTCCGAACGGAGACAAAAGCTATGATGATTTTGCAATGGCACAGCGATCCGGGTGAGAGCCTGCCCGGTAAAGACGTAGCCGAGAGGATTGTCTTTCTGCCCCGTAGCGGCGTGACCGCAACAGCGGTCTGCTCTGTCGCTGATAAATTTGCTGACGCAAGAACGGGACTCGGTTGCGCGGCAGTCTCCGACCCCAAGCTCAGACCGGAGGACCGGTTCGCAGAGGCAAGTGGCTTACCTGGATCCAGATCGCCTCTCATCAAAGGGTCCGTCGCCAGCTTCGCCGGCCAACTGGCCATCACCAGGACGTGCTGCTTTGCCGCAACGGATCATTTGGCCGCCCAATATTGATGGGGTGACATCGCTGAGGCTCGGCGCGGAGAAGTTCTTATGAAGCGGGCAGGACGCATCGTCATCATTACAGGCGCCGCGGGCGGGATCGGCCGGGCCCTGGTCGATATCCTTGCCCGGGGTGGAGACACTGTTGTTGCGGTGGACCTTCCGGGCAGCGGCGTGGTTGAACTGGCCCGTGGCCTCGGCGACCCGCATCTTGGTCTCGAATGCGACGTCTCGCGAGACGTGGAAGTCCTCGCCCTTTATGGCCGGGTCGAAGCGCAGTTCGCTCAGATCGACGTTCTCATCAACAACGCGGCCATCGGACCGACCATGACTGCGACTGTCGACACGGCAGCCGATGCCTTCCGGCGCGGCTTGGCAGTAAACCTGATTGGGCCGTTTGCCATGGCCCGCGAAGCGGCGGGGCGGATGAAGCCGGACGGCGCCATCGTCAACGTCGCTTCGCTTTCGGGGATGGTCGGCAGTCCCAGGCGCAATGCCTACGCAGCCTCGAAAGCGGGCCTGATCTCGTTGACGAAGTCGCTTGCATGCGAATGGGCTTCGCGCGGCATACGCGTGACGGCGGTTGCGCCAGGCTATGTGCGCACGCCGATGGTCGCAGAACTGGAACGCGCGGGTAAAATGGACCTTGCGGCGGTACGCCGCCGCGTGCCGATGGGGCGCATGGCTCGACCCGACGAGATCGCCCGGGCCGTGCGTTTTCTGACCAGCGTTGAGGCGCGCTACATCACCGGATCGGTGCTGGTGGTCGACGGCGGCTGGACGTCATTCAACCAGCCGGGGGACGCGCACCCGGCGGTGGAGGGGACGCCCAGATCCGAGCTCTCTTCTGAGAGCGAACGAACCGATGCGCGAATCGTGCTCGTCACGGGTGGCGCGAACGGCATAGGCGCCGCCATAGTTCGCCGTTTTGCAACGACCGGCGATACCGTCGTGATTGCTGATAAAGATCGCGCTGCCGCTACTGTACTCGCTGGATCGCTCGGCGGAAAGAACCTGGCGAAATTCGTGGATGTGGCCATCGAGAGCGAGGTGGTGGCGCTGTTCGAGGAGATGAGGGGACGCTTCGGGCGCATCGACATCCTCGTCTACGGTGCTGCTATTGCCGACACCTTTGTGGCGGGCATCGAACAAATGCCGGCAGAAATCGACCCGGTCCTAGATGTCAATCTCACCGGCGCCTTCACTTGCGCGCGTGAGGCGGCCAAAGCGATGCGCCCCGGCGGCGTGATCCTCAATCTCGGATCGATCAACAGCTTTCTGCCCTTTGCGCCGCGCCATGCCTACGGCGCCTCGAAAGCGGGGATGGACATGCTGACCCGATGCATGGCGGCCGAACTCGGGCCGGTCGGCATTCGGACAGCCACCGTCGCTCCCGGTTACATCCGCACGCCTGCACTTGCTCAGTTGGTGAAGGCCGGCCGCATCGACTCAACAGCGATCGCACGACGAATTCCGATGGGCATGATGGGACGGCCGGAAGACGTCGCAGACGCGGCGTTTTTCCTCGCTTCGTCGGACGCCTCATACATCAACGGCTCGATCCTCTATGTGGACGGCGGCTGGACCTCGTTCGGCGATGCGGAAACGCCAGCGAATTCTATGCCGAATATTTTGCGGAGGACGCGGGTTGATTATCGCCATTCGCCAGGCGACGGCTGCGGCTCGTCGAAGCCGACGACATCCAAGGCTTCAATCTCCGCCCGCGCCGCGCCCGCAGCGCTGTCTACGATCGAAGATGTTCGGCGGCGACGAACACGTCCGCATCGCGGTCGAAGCAGTTCCAACCGCTCGCGGGCGCGCGTGCAACCGCAGAATGCGAGCGGTTTGCCGCAAGACTATGCCGCCGCCAAGCATCGGATCCACACCGTGGCCAACGCCTTCTGTGCGCATGCCGATCGCATCCCCTGATCTACCAATTCCCTCTGGAGACATGAAAGACCATGGAATTCGCAACCTTCATCCTGGCCGCCCAGCGCGGCTATCATCAATCTTCCGACAGCGTCATCCGCAACTCAATCGAACAAGCCGTTCTTTCGGAGCAGGCTGGCTTCAACACCGCCTGGTTCGCCGAGCACCACTTCAACAATTACAGCCTTGTTCCGTCGCCCTTGATGATGGTGGCGCACTGCGCCGGCCTGACAAGCACCATTCGCCTCGGCACTGCCGTCTGCGTGTTGCCGCTCTATCACCCGCAGCGACTGCTTTCCGAGATCGGCTTCGCCGACGTCGTGGCGAACGGCCGTCTCGAGCTCGGAGTCGGCGTGGGATACCAGCAATTCGAGTTCGAACGCTTCGGCGTCAACATCGATGAGGCGCCGGCCATCTTTTCGGAATATCTGGACATCCTTCTGAAGGGCCTCAACCAAAATATCTTCGAGCACGATGGCCGGTATGAGAAGATACCCCCGACGGCGATTTCGGTGCCCACCGTCCAGAAGCCGACCCCGCCGATCTGGATCGCCGGCGGTCCCCCGCGCATGAGCCGGGCCTATCGCGAGGGACACAATTTCTTTGTCACAGCATTCCACAACGGCTTAGAGACTTTGAGCACGCTGCGCGAATCGATCGAGGAGGCGGCGGCTTCCGAAGGTAAGAATGTCACGGACGCCAAGATATCGCTGCTGCGTTGCTGCTATGCCAGCGACGACCAGGCAGAGATAAACAGCTATCTCGACAATGCCCGCTTCCAGCGCCGGCTGTCTGAAGCACTGCATCAGCGCCGCCAGCAGAGCCTGGAGGGCTATTTGCTGCAGGAAACGCCGACGCAGCAGGATCTGTCATTGGAGACTATGCGCGAGAACCTGCCGATCGGCAGCGTGAATCGCGTGATTGATCGCCTACTGGAAGAGATTGATATCCTGAAACCGGACCAGATCGCAATTCAGACCCAATTGGGGGATTTCGACCAAAAGACAATGCTGCGCCAGATCGAGCTCTGGGGAGACAAGATCATCCCGGCGGTCAACAAGTCCCTCCCTCAGGCGAGGGTTTGAAATCCGCAACGGCTTGAGCTTCCACCTCATCTGCTTGTCGTCTCGAAAGGGCAGAAGCGCGCGGACAAGGTAGGACGGAATCTCCAGGTCGCTTGTCGCGATGGGGTTGGGGGTAACCTATGTCGAGGATCAGTCAAACCAGTGCCTTGCCAGGCTATCCATCGCTGTGGCTCTGGTCTGCGGCCCGGAAGCGGTGTCACTATGCCGCTCGCATAGTGAGGATGCAGCTTCCGCATGTCCGCGGTACCCCGGGCGCTCAGCAGCTGCAAGAAAGCTCCATGCATTGGGGAACTCCCGATGAGCGCTTTCGTCACCCGCGACGCCTCCAGATGGGTGCCGCGATATCTGACCACTCTCGACGGCACGACCTGCATCGGCTTCGGCCGCTGCTTCAAGGTCTGCTCGCGCGCGCGGTGCACCTCCATAGCGTCGATCAGCGAGTGAATCCTCGGCGCCGGCGAGAGCGAACACCTCGACGCCGAGCTCAACCGCATGATCATGCTCGTCGACCAGGCCGGCCGCTGCATTGGCTGCGGAGCCCGCATTTACCCAAAGAACTGCCAGACGCATGTTGCGGCCGACAAGGTCGCGGCAGACGACCAGGAGAACGGCACCATGTTCGCTCATCACTATGGTTGGCTCTGCGCCCGCCAATGGCCGCGGATCGAGTTGAAGAGGGGGTTCGATCAGCATGTGCTTGCCTGTGTGCTTTCGTGTGCGCTCGAGGAGGTCGAGGCCGGCGAGGCGACGGCGACGGAGTCGACCGGCCTTTCGCGCGCAGAGCTGCGCGACGTGCTGACCCACAGTTTCCCCGCTACCGCGATAAACGCCTTCGCCTTGGACGAGCTATGCGACCCCAAGCCGGAAATGGAAGAAGAACTTCTGCACAGCCTGCTGCTGGCGCATGCCCGGCCGGGCGATCCGGCGAGCGCCTGCTTCGCTAAGATCGTCGCCCGGCGTGCCATGCGCAACAACCATCTCTGGCAGGATCTTGGCCTTCTCAATCGGGCCGAGCTCAGCCGCCTGCTTGCCACGCATTTTCCGACCTTGGCAGCCGGCAATACCCAAAACATGAAATGGAAGAAGTACTTCTACCGCAAACTCTGCGAGGCCGAAGGTTTTTCGCTATGCACCGCGCCCACTTGCCGGGAATGCAATGATTTCGAAAGCTGCTTCGGCCCCGAGCAAGGCGAAAGCCGCCTCGCACACATCAAGAACGGGATCGCTTTGGATTAAGCGCCGCTTTCGTCAGCGCTGCTAGCCGCCTTGATGCACGGCGATCGGCTTTCGGCGGCCTGCATCGGCGATCTGGCCGCCCTCGGGGTGCATTTTGATAAGCCTCGTCGGGCGCCGGCGATGATCCGTCGTGATGGCAGGCGGGGTTTGCAGGTTGCGGTCGGCGGGTTCGTTTCGGGGCGCCTGCGCCCCATCGTTATGTCGCGAGTTGGGGGATGCGATCGAGGACGATGCGCAGAATACGCTGGTCGGGGCAGGATGTCGGCAGGTGCAGGCGGATTTGCGTTTTCATCTCGACCACCCGCGCGGCGATTTTGATGAGGCGCAATCGCAGCGTGTCGAATTGGGCGACGGCAAAGCTCGAGCGTTTCGACATCGCAGCGCGCAGGCCCCACATCAGCCAGTAGGCGCCGGCATGCAGGAAGAGCCGGAACTGGTTGGCCGTCGCTCTTGTGCAGGATGTGCGGTCGGCACAAGATGCGTCTTCCAGGACTTGATGTGGTTCTCGGCCGCGCCGCGCCGGCAGTAGAGGTCCTCGTAGAGCGCCTTGGCCTTGCCACTGGCCAGATTGGTGACGATGAAGCGGGTGTCGGCTCCTTTGGCGCCGACCTCGACCCGCGCGATGATGCGCTCGACGCGGCTCCAACTGGCGGCGCCGTCAAAGAACTCCTTGAAGCGGCGGACCTTGTTCGATTTCGCCGACGCCTCAAAACGCGCCAGCGTGGTGGCTTCCAGATGCGCGACATGCTCGCGCAGCGTCGTGGTGGGCGCCACGCCGAGGATGAAGTCTACACCGTTGGCGCGGCACCAGCCAATGACCTGCGGACCGCAATAATGGCTGTCGGCCCGGATCAGGATCCGTGTGTTCGGCCAATTGCTCCGGATCGCCCGCACCAGGCGGCGCAGGTGGGGGCAGATCTCAGCCCCGCTCGCCCGCCTGGCCGGTCGCAGGATCGCGCTGACGAACCGGCCCGCACCGTCGAACACCACGATCGGCTGGAAGCCGTATTCGTCGTAATGCGCGTTGAACAGGCGCAATTGCTGGCCGCCATGTACGGCGTCAAACGTGTCGTCGATGTCGAGCACAATCCGCTTCGGCACCTGCCGGAAGGAAGCGCAATAGAGATCGACCATCGCCCGCCCCATCGCGACCAGCTCCCGCACGCCGGGCAGATTCTCCAGCCGGCACAGCGTCGATTGCGAGGCCAGATCCCGACCCGACGGCAGCGCATCCTGGGCCATCTTGAAGACCGGATCGGAGCGCAGCCGGTTGGCGTCGTTGCCATCCTCGTAGCCGGCGGCGATCATCTTCATGCGAAAGCCGATTATGTCGGCCAAGCTGTGGGCGGTCTGGTCCGGGCAGCGCGGATCATCGATGCAACGCGCCAGACGGTCGGCCACCCGCAGTCGTTTTTCCACCTCGGCCAGCGCCAGAACGCCGCTGTTGGACGACAGCATGCCGCCGTCGAAACGGGCGACGACGGACTTGCCGCCCACTGATGACAAACCGCTCAGCGGCAGGGTAAGATCATTCATGGCGGGTGTGGTCTCCGGGAAATGATTCGGATCGGCTTTAGCAACCAAATCCTACGTCATTTCAACGGCTTGCGCCACATCCGCCAACCACCCTGAATTTTTCGGGCTAGGCCGCGGAGCCTTGATCGCCCTCTAGCCATAAGCGCTTTTCCCGTCGCCGTTGCACAGAGGAGGGGATGTTCATCGCTTCGCGATATTTTGTGACGGTGCGGCGTGCAACATCGATGCCGGTTTCCTTGAGCCGGACAGCGATATCATCGTCGGAAAGCACGTCAGCAAGCGATTCTCCGGCGATTATCGCTTTGATCCGATGGCGCACAGCTTCGGCGGAGTGCGCGTCGCCCCCTTCGCAGGAGGCGATCGCGACAGTGAAAAAGTACTTCAGCTCGAAAACACCGCGTGGGGTAAGCATGTACTTGTTGGATGTCACCCGGCTTACCGTCGACTCGTGCACGTTGATCGCTTCAGCGACAGTCCTGAGATTGAGAGGCTTCAGGTGGGAGACGCCATGTTCCAAAAAGGCCTCCTGCTGGCGCACGATTTCAGTCGCAACCTTAAGAATCGTGTTGGCGCGCTGATCGAGGCTGCGGATTAACCAGTTCGCGTTTTGCAAGCATTCGTGGAGAAATGCTTGATCTTTCGAATTTTGGACGGCCGCGCGCGAGACTTCGGCGAAGTAGGTATGGTTGATCAGCAGCTTGGGTAGCGTGTTCGGATCAAGTTCGATTTGCCACCCACCGCCAGGCGAGGGCATGACCCAGACTTCAGGCATGACGCATTCCGGCCCTCCGGTGTGGAACTGATTTCCAGGCTTGGGGTCGAGAGCACGGATTTCATGCAACATGTCGAGAAGGTCTTCTTCATCGACGCCGCAATGCTGCTTCAATGCCTGAAAATCGCGTCGCGCAAGCATCTCAAGGTTGGCAACCAACGCTGCCATCGCCGGGTCGAACCGGTCTCGTTGGCGCAACTGGATCTCAAGGCATTCGCTGAGAGTTCGCGCAAAAAGTCCCGGTGGATCAAAGTGCTGCAAGATTCCGAGCACCCGTTCCACATCGTCCGCCCGGACGTTTAGGCTGCTGGCCAGTTCCACAAGGCTTACCTGAAGATAGCCAGTATCTTCCAGGTGAGCGGCAAGCTGGCCAGCAATCAGCCTCTCCTGCGATGTGAACGCAGTGAGGGCGATCTGACGCGCGACGTGGTCGTGCAATGTTTCGGCGGAGACGGAAAACTTGTCGACTGCATTGCCCGCGCCCGGCGGGGCGTTGGCTGTGTTGCCGGTCGATTTCGATTGCATGAACCTTTCCGGGGCCTCGGCACTGGTCGGCTTGTCAAAGTCCTTTTCACGTGCGCCGATGTCGGGATCCTCTCCCGGAATCGACCAATCATCTCCAGACGGCCCTTCCTCGCTTGGCGCCAACTCCAAAAGCGGGTTCTTTGCGATTTCCTGCCCCACGTACTGATGCAGCTCGGTATGCGCCAGTTGCAGCAATCGGATCGACTCAATCAGTTGAGGCGACGCAATCATAGATTGCTTCTGACGCTGAAGCAGGCTTGCTGAGGATTGCATGGTGGGCGCGACTCCTGTCGAGCGTGGCTCTGGCGGTGGCCAATGGGATCTGCGAGGCTTTGACGCCGCTAGGTCATGCGGCAGCCTTGAGGGTTTCAAGAACGTTCTGCGGGGATGATACGCCATAGGGGTCGGCCTCGCAGTTGTCGGAGAAACCATCCTCCTCAAACCACTGCTCCACCACGCCATTGTTGATAAGGGCGGCGTAGCGCCAAGAGCGCATACCGAAGCCGAGATTGTCCTTGGCAACCAGCATGCCCATTTTGCGCGTAAACTCGCCCGATCCATCCGGGATGAGCCGCACCTTCTGCAGGCCCAAGGATTTCCCCCACGCATTCATGACGAAGGCATCGTTGACGGAAAGGCAGTAGATGGCTTCAATTCCCTCCTTCTCAAACTCGTCATAGAGGGCTTCGAATTTGGGCAGTTGGTAGGTCGAGCAGGTCGGCGTGAAGGCGCCAGGTAGCGAGAACAGGATGACGCGCTTGCCGGCAAAGTAGTCGTCGGATGTCTTTTCTTCCCAGCGATATGGATTGGGCCCCTGAACTGACTCATCGCGCACACGCGTGAGAAAGGTGACGAAGGGAACCCTCTTGTGGACCGTCATCCGCTTGCTCCTTTAAATGAAAACTTGTGCACGCCTTCTGGGCGTGCCGACATTTGTCGGCCTCGGCGCCCCAGGCACGAGATAAGGCCTTGCGGTTCCCGACCCGCTTTGATTCTCGTGGGATGGGAGCATCTTGGCTTCTGGTCTTCATCACCCGAACGACGTCGACATAGGTGATCTTGGTGGCATCGGGCGGCGCCGACAGCCTTTTGCGGCGATCGCCTGAAGGGGACATCGACGACCCGCTGCTCGTCATCGAGGAAACAGGCGTGGTGATCAGAAGGGGCAGTTTCGAAATAGGGCTGTGACGCGCCAACTGTTGGGTTGCGAGAGAGCCCCGATTTCGGAGTACCGAAGGTGGTTGGCAGTGACGCGCCGACGTCAGCTTGGGCATCCCTTTTTGGGAGTTCTTTGACACTCACACATTGATCAGGACCGGCCAGCAATTGGGGGAGCGCCATGAATTGGCGCGTCGGTCCCAGAACAGCCATGCGCAAGACAGCTACCGAGCACGGAGGTCTGGAAGGGATGATACGTCGATGTATAGCCGGAATGGGCATAGTTTCCTCAGGCGCTTGCATGCAGCTTCGCGTGTAGGCCATGGTTCGTTCGTGGCTTTCATATGTGCTGGATGCGTTCTAGGGACTACATCGCAAGCGCCATGCCATTTGACTTGAAGCAGGGGTTCACTGCTTCGCAGGCAACCGTTCGGCGCGAGCAGGAGCGGGGCGGGCCTTTAGTCGCTTACTCGCCCCTCAGCAAAGGTACTGAGCTCGACCAGGTCACCGTATCAGCGTTCCCTGGATCGAAGTGGTATCGATCGGCTATGTCGTAAAGCTCGGAAATCCGCGGGCTCGCAAGACAGGCAGTTTGCGGTGGGCGTCCAATCACACCCCGAAGGTCGCACTACGGGCGCGTACTGTCAGGCGGTCACAACTTCCGCTCTGGCTCAGGTGGCTGCCGCGTTCGTTCAGGGCAGGTCGGTCAGTTTGCGCGACTGAGGTGGGGGTGAGGTGAGGTATCCACCAGCAAACCATGTTGTGTCTGAGACTGCACGAGAATGTCGAAAGCCCGACGAAATCGTGACCTGGCCGGGCCGCGCGCACGGAGAAGTGGTGCAGCATCATCGGCGCAAGTCCGGCACGCAACTTGCTTCGATAATTCTGCCTGTCGGCCGTGCGTCGCGGAGGGCCCAAGCTGCTTGAATTCGCGACCGATCTCATCTGCGCTCGTGGCGGGTGGACTGCCCCCGCAACAGCCGCCTCCGGCGGGACTGTACAACTACTGGTAACCGCGACTGTGTGATCAGCAGTGCGATCTCAATCCGGTGCATGAACACTGACCTCCGAGATAAACCAGATGGCGACCAGACCGGTTTCAGACCATGTTGGGTTCGAAGTAGCGATGGACCCCAACCTGTTTATGTCGCCCGGCATGCCACAGACGCGCAGAAACGCAACTGGTCGCCGGCGTCCCTGCCCGCCGCCGCCCGTCGCCTTTTTTGTTCGCCGTATAACACGCGATAACACGCGCCATGGTCGGGGTGACTAGATCATCACTTGCTCCAAAGAGACCGCGCGGGGTGCTGCAGAACACCGAAACCCATCTTCGCCTCCGCATCCGCCGGATCCTCGCTGCTCATCCGCCGCTGCCGCGGCATTGGTAAGCAGAAAGGCGAACGCGACATCAAGATATCCATCCCGTAAATGTGCGCCATCCAACCAATCGATTTTCCAAAGCTCCGCTGAGAAATATATGAAGGCGCTTGGTTTTGGTGGGCCGTATCACAAGTAGTATTTGGGATAACAATGGGTATTCGGGTAGCTCAAGTTCCCGAAACCCTCGGCAGCGAGGGTCACGACGTGCTCTTGGATTTCAAGGCAATGTCTGGAACGACGTTAGTCGAGGCGATGACGCCACCTTGGCTTGCGAGGGCAAGGATCAACCGGTCGCGAACAAGGCTGGGACGCACTCTCCCGTGACAACGGCCGCGACAAACCGCGTAGTTTCTGTGAGGAGAATGAGAAGTTCTACGATCCCGGCGAAAAAGTCCCCTACGCTGGTGACGGCTGCCGTGGGCGCTGTGTTCCAGTTCCACGATCGAATGTCGAAGCACTTTTGCCTCTGCCGCCGCGAATAGCGAGAACAATTCGCAAGATTGTACGCAACCCTAGATGGGGTACCGCCGCGAGTGTTATTGGTGTGCCACCACGTTCAGGTCTGCTCAATGTCAACCTGTAATCAGTTAGCCTAAAATCAGCGCGGTTGCGGAGTCGAAGCCGCCAGTCTGCTTCATGGACGGAAGCCAAGGCTTGCGCCAGGCGTCGCCCCGCACTTGACCACATGCGTCGCCCTATTGGCGATCAGGGGCCTGCTAGGACAGCGGCAATCGGAAACATCAGTTTGCATTAAGGAGCAAAAACAATATGCATCGTCGTAATCTGATTAAAGGGTTCGTCGCACTCGGAGCATGCCCGGTTTGCGTTCAAGCCGCGCATGCGGCCAGCACTCATTGGGGATATACAGGCCCGGACGGACCGGAGCACTGGGCCGATTTGGACAAGAAAAATTTCGCCTGCTCGGCAGGCACGCAGCAATCACCGATCAATATCAAGAGCGCAGTCAAGGCCGAGATTCCACATATCGCCATCGGTTGGGGAAAAGGCGGCGGCAACATGGTGAACAACGGTCACACCATCCAAATCAATATGCCGGAAGGCAGCACGCTGACTCGCGGGGATCGTGTCTACGAACTGGTACAGTTCCATTTTCATGCGCCGAGCGAACACCAGGTGGCGGGCAAGACCTTCCCGATGGAAGCGCATTTCGTTCATAAGGACACACAGAGCGGTGGTCTGGGTGTGCTGGGCGTCTTTTTGAGGCCGGGCGCGACAAATGTCAGCTTTGCCGGCCTTGCCGCGGCCTTTCCCGGAAAGTCAGGCGAGGAGATCGCGGTCGACGAGGTCGATCCCAACGGGCTCTTGCCGGCGTCGCTTGGCTACTGGACCTACGAGGGGTCATTGACGACACCGCCATGCACCGAAAACGTCGAGTGGATGGTGGCAATGGAGCCGGTCGACGTCGACCCCGCAGACATCGAGCGATTTACCTCACTCTACCCGTTGAACGCGCGGCCTATCCATTCACCTAATCGGCGCTTCATTCTAGGCCTCGGTTGAGTCGGCTCTGTTGCGGTTCCAACCAGCAAAGCTCAGCTAATGGCACGAGCTTTGAAACTTAAGTGCGAGTCGGCGAGAGCTGCCGACCCGCATCACTTCCAACCAGGAGAACGGCCTTGCCCTTTGGAACTTTTTATCGCGTCTGACGCGTCACTGGTCCTATGCAGTAACGCTCTAATTGTCTCGTCCAGCATTCCATCCGCAACAGTCTGCACAACGCTGCGGTTGTCTCAGTTTGCAATTTGAATGGCGGCAGTTTCGGGCGGCGCATATTCAGCTGGTCGTTTAGCCACCTTCACCGTTCACGATTATGACCGCACCCTCAAACTGGCAGGCTTCAATAGTCGCTTTCTCGATTGACCGGATATCGTGAACGTGAGGCAAAATCTCTTTTGCTGTGAGATCGGCCCGGCGGGCAGCACTAATGATCTGCTTATCGGGGAATCGTTCTCTAAACATTTTGGCCGTTGCAACTTGGTCTGAGTCTGCCGTGAGCAGATACCCGACCCGATCACAAACCTGCTGCCCGTTGGTTTGACATAATTTCCTTCTGGCACGTTCGATGCAGGGATATTCAGCCTTGACGGTCACCAAGCCGGTCGAAGGTCGGCGCATCATGGCCAAGGCGGGCGACTGCGCCGATTAAATACGGGAGGCTTGGAAGCATGTCGCTGACGGCGACGTGGCGGACATACGACAATCCGCCCAATCGCCACATGTCGCCGGCATGAGTTGTTGATCTTATCACTGGGCGGGATCCACGGGCTTCACACCCGACAACACGAACGCGAGGACAAACTGCTGCAAATCCAGCGGCACCAAGGTCGAGAATCACTGCTGGAGGGTAAGCCCAACAGCTATGGCCGATACTTGCCGCGAACATCCCTTACTGGGAAACGCTATAGGAGCAAGACAAGTGGAGCACTCTTGCATTGGGGTCGGTGCTGGCCCGTCTAATTTGAGCCTTGCGTGTCAGTTACACGAGGAAATCGGGCAAGGGGCACTGTTCCTGGATCGGCAAGTCGACTTCCGCTGGCATCCAGGCAGCGCATTCGATTCCTCGGAGCTCCAGGTCAGCCACTTCAAGGATCTGGTCACGCTGGTGAATCCGCGATCGGCCTACACTTTCGTAAACTACCTGCACGAGAACGGGCGTCTGTACCACTTCCTGAACGCACAGTTCGAGGCCGTGCTCAGAGCTGAGTTCGAGCAGTACCTGAACTGGGCTTTCCAAAAAAATCCGCTTGTCCGCGGCGGAGAGACGGTGCGCGAAATCCGCTTTGACGGCGAGTTTCAGGTGCGGACGGACGACGCGGTTCTTGGCGCCAGAAACGTGGTGGTCGGCATTGGCAAGCAGGCGCAAATTCCGCCTCAGTTTCAGGGCTGGACTGGGGCCAACCTGTTCCACTCATCTGATGTACTGCACATCCATCCAGAAGTGCGGAAAAAGGATGTCTGCGTGGTTGGCGGGGGACAGTCGGGAGCCGAGGTGCTGTTGCATCTTGTCAGCCGGCCGAACGAACAGCGGCCTGCCTCGATCACTTGGGTCTCACAGCGCGAAAACTACCTGCCCATCGACAACAGCCCGTTCACAAACGAGTTGTTCATGCCCTGCTTTTCGGATCGTTTCGCGGCGATGAGCGAGTCGCAGCGCAAGCTCTTCCTTCGGCGTTTTGTGCTTGCCTCGGACGGCATTTCGGAAAGCACGCTGCGCGCTGTGTATCAGGCGCTGTACCGCCACGAATTTCTCGAGCCAAACCAATGCGACATCGCACTGTGGCCGGGTTGCAACGTCTCGCGCTGCATCAACGCCGGCGCGGGTCACAGGCTGACCCTGCAGCGCGGCAATGACGATATCGAAGAAGTCACGGCCGACATCGTCATCCTGGCCACCGGTTACGAGAACGCGGTGCCAGGCTTCTTGGAACCGATCGCGGACCGGCTGGAACAGATCGACAAAGAGATGGTTATTGGCGAGGACTTTTCGGTGTCCTGGGACGGACCGCGTGACAGACGCATCTTCGTACAGAACGCGAACCTCGGGCAGCGCGGGCTGGCCGATCCGAATCTTAGGCTGCTGGCCTGGCGCGCACGTCGCATCCTCAACAGCCTTCTTGGGCGCTCGCCATACGCGAACCCCGAGCATCCTGGATTCATCAGCCGTACCTCCCTCGAGAGCTTGTGCGACACCGCAGGCGAAGAAATGGGCAGCGGGATATGACGCGTCGACTCTTGATCATTGGCGGTGGCATCCAAGGAATGATGTCCGCCGCCGTTGCGGCCAAGGCCGGCGCCTGCTCAAAAATGACCGTGACGGAACGAGGCCTTGGACCCATCGGCGCATCGCACTGTTCCGGGAGGGTGTATTTCTCGCGGGTTCAACCCGCTCGCCTCGAACCGGATCTGGCGCTTGACCGAATCGACATGGTTTACCCCCCGGACCACGTACTCACCTCGGGTGATCTGGCTCTTGAGCGCGCCCGTCCGTCCGGCGAACAGGTACAGGTGCTCGTGCCCGTCGCGCTCGGACACCCAGATGATCTCCTTCCCGTCATCGACATCGTGACGAAAGGTTTTTCCGGTACCTTCCTGATCCCGCCGCCAGCGGCCGGTAATCGACGGAGGTCTCACTGGTTTCATCGATCAGGCAGCGCGCGCGGCAGTGGCGGCGTCTACCTCGACGAGCCTATAGAGCTGATGCCCGCGCTGGTTATATTCGAAAGTGAAGCTGCGGCCCGTCCTCCCACCATTGGAGAGAGGAAAGTTCGAAGGGATTCGAGAACAGGGCGTTGTCAATCGCGACCTGGCGCCGGCTGGCAATGTCGAACAGGTCCGGCTGGGGCAGCGGAAGGACATGCCCGGCTTGGGATAGACCATCGTTGAATATTCGCGCTGCAACTGGTCCGTCGACGAATTGAGGTAGGGGATCTCCCGCTTGTAGCCGGGGCGAACGCGGTAAGCCGCGAGGTGGCGCGAGTCCGGCGACCAGCTCAGTGTCGAAAAGACGTAGTAATTGCCCTCGGATCCGTCCCGGCTCAGCGCAACATCCTGCAATCGATAGAGGCGATCCATTTGCCGTCGGGCGAGACGCTCCTCTGGTCGGGGTTATTCTCAGCCGGTGGCGTGTAGTCATGGCTGAGCTGCGTGTCCGGGGCCTCCACATCCCACGTTGTGCTGGTGCAGGCATAGGTCGCATATCCGACAGCTCGGACAACCTGGGTTGACGGCTGGTTGACAAAAGTGGACCGGCGGGCCGACGGCAAAAGGGCGCACGAGGCGCCCTTAATGTCAGATCGGCTGTCGGAGAGCCACCTTCGCCTTCCGTATCAGAAGCGGTAAGTGACACCTGCGCCTATCAACAATGGATCGAGCTCGGCCTTGCCCGTCAGTTTCGCCCCGGCCACGGTGACGTCGAAGTCTGGCTTCAGGAAAAGCTTCTTCACGTCGAAGTTGACGCCCCAGTGCTGATCCACCATGTAGTCGAACCCGACCTGCAGCGCGGTGCCGAACGTGTTCTTGACCTTGAGAGCATCGGCGCTGCCGGCATCCTGGTTATAGAAGATCGTGTAGTTCACGCCGGCACCGACATAGGGCTTGAAAGCGCCGAAATCGGTAAAATGATACTGCAATGTGAGCGTGGGCGGCAGCAGCCGAACCTTGCCGATGTTGCCCAGCCCGCTGATCGTTCCTTGGCCCGCGATGTCGGCATAGGTGGTGCCGAGGATAAGCTCGGCGGCGATGTTGTCCGTGAAGAAATAGGTGATATCGAGTTCCGGGATCACGGTGTCCGAATAGGAAAGACCGGAGCCGGGCACCGCATTGACGTAGCCCGAATCTTTAGTGATGACCCCCAACCCACGCAGGCGGATCTGCCAAGGGCTTGGCGCTTCCGTGACCAAGACCCCTGCCTGCGGGACGCTCGCGGCTTGCACAAGGTCCGCCGCGACGGCCTGCTGTCCCACCACGATGAAGACGACGGCCGCTGTTATTCCCCGCGCCACGCCCATTCGCTTTCTCGCCATGATATTCTCTCCTTTACCTTCAGAAATGATGAACTGCACTACTAAAGTCTCCTCGGATTAATTTATATTGACGGATTCTCAGGCTCATTTTGCATGAGACTGCGCCGACATTATTTGCGCGTTCCCGCAATCATCGACCTGTGCTCATTTTATTTGAAACGTTGCCTTTGCATGGGTTGCTCCTACCTATCGAAGCGATCGGCTTGCCAGCCGATCGCACTGCGAAGGAAATTGTTCCCCAGGGCAATGAATGCTGCCCGCTCCCGGTTGTCCTTGCCGTGGCTGTGCCCACCCGCGCTGGGCTCGTAAAAGTAAGCCGGATAGCCAAGAGCCTGCAGCTTTGCGGCCATCTTACGCGCGTGGCCCGGGTGGACGCGGTCGTCCCGCTTCGTGGTGGCGAGCAGGATAGGCGGATAGGGCTGTCCCGGCGTCGCGGCGTGATAGGCGGAGATTTCCTTGAGGAAAGTCCAATCGTCCGGCTTGTCGGGATCGCCATATTCGTCAATCCAGCTCGCGCCCGCCAAAAGCTTGGTGTAGCGGCGCATGTCGACAAGCGGGATTGTGCAGAACAGCGCGCCGAAACGCTCAGGATAGCGGGTTAGCATATTGGCGATCAGGAGGCCGCCATTTGAGCCGCCCTCGGCGGCAATCAGCCTCGGCTGCGTAATGCCCCTTCGCACGAGGTCGGCGGCAACGGCGGCGAAATCGTCATGGGCGAGACGCTTGCCCTCTCTGCGTCCCGCCTCGTGCCAACGGGTGCCGAACTCGCCGCCTCCCCGAATGTTCGCCACCACCCACGTGCCGCCGCGTTCGAGCCACAGCTTGCCGATCGAGGAGTTGTAGTAGGGCAGGAGCGATATGCCGAACCCGCCGTAGGCGGTGAGGTGAACCGGGGCATCCCCGTTCCCGTTCGCCGGACCGACCTGCGTATAGGGGACCATCTCACCATCGATCGAGACTGCCTCGTGGCGCGTGACCACGAGCCCGGATGCGTCGAAATTTTCCGGGTTGCGCTTCAGGATTACTGAAGCGCTGAGAGGCGGCGCGGTATTGAGGTCAAATAGGAGAAGCTGCGGCGGCGTGATCGGATCCTGAGCCCAAACCAGGACCTCTCCATTGGTCTCGTGAAGTTGCGCATCGAGTGACCAAAGGTGAACAGTCCCGTGGCCGGGCACGGTGTCCACGGCTCGGCGCGTGCATTCCTGCCGGCGTGGAGTGAACGTCTCGAAACGCGGAACGAGGTTCACCAGGTAGGAGATGATGAGCTCCCCGTTGTTCCAGAAAAATGACTGCAGGGAGCGCCTCTCGCCTGGCTCAAACAGGGTGACAAAGCCGCGCTCGCCGGCCATGAAAGAGGAAAGCGAGATGCCGATCAGCGCGTCGGCGGCATAGGTAGTCCCTCCAACCGTCCAGGGATTGCGCGGCTTTGCCGCCAGCCAGTCATCGAAGCCATTCCACCAGGCGTCCCGAGGAAGGTCGATCTCAACCTTCGGCCCGCTTCTATCGCCAATGCGGACTATCTTCTCGAAGTAGGCCGGCTTTTCGATAAACCAAAGGCGCTCGCTATCGGCGGTGCGGTCCAGATGGCCAGACACGCCGAGGGTTTCGGAAACGGTCTCGAAGATTACCGGCGCGGTGAGCGGATCCGCGCCACGCTTCCACAGCCGGACGGTGCGCGCGTAGCCGGAGCGGGTGGCCATGCCATCACCAAGCGCACTGGAAAGCAGAAGCGTGTCAGGGTCGAGCCAATCAATGCCGCCCTTGGCTTCCGGGAGATTGAAACCGTCGGCGACTAAGCTCAGAGTCCCTAGATCGAATTCGCGATGCACGACCGCATCGCTGCCGCCGCGCGACAGGCGCAGAACCGCTTTTTCCCGTCTCTCCGGCTCGATCGACGCGCCGCCCCAGATCCAGTCTTCTCCGTCACTAACGGCGAGGGCGTCCAGATCGAGCAGTACTTCCCATTGGGGATCCGCCTTCATGTAGGCGGCAAGGGTGGTCCGGCGCCACAGTCCGTGCGGGTTACGGGCATCTTGCCAGAAATTGTAGAGGTACTGACCGCGGCGCGTGATCAGGGAATCTTGTCGGGACGGTCGAAAATCGCTGTCAGGGCCGCGCGGTCGCGCTCGAACTGCGTTCCACCGAAGTTCTCCAGGGTCCTTGCCGACTGGCTGGCGGTCCAGTCAAGTGCCGGTTCGCCTTCTATATCTTCAAGCCAAAGATAATAGGGATCATCGTCGGGAGCATTCAGAGTTGGACGGACATCGAATGCGGTCATGTCCGGACAACCCTAGGAATGAAAGCGCAAAGGCTTCCGTCGGCTCGGGAACGCTCAGTGTTCGCGGCGGCGACCGCATGTTCGAAAAGCGTGATCATGGTATGAGTTCTTCTCAGTCGGCGCGGCGCGGCAGTACGTTTGCGGATAGGACTGCATGTGTCGTGCCAACTAGGAAAATCGTTTCAGAACAATGCGATCACGCTGATAGCGTTGTGTCTCATGTCCGACATCGTCGGAAATCCGACAACGAGTGGGTAACGCCTGATCGGTCTCCTGCGCGAGCTCGTTGGGCATTGCGGAAGACTCAAGCAGTAAGGCTCATCGTCAACTGCATTGCCCACGCCGTCATCCCCGCCGGCATGGCTGGTGGACCGCTGACACCGCCAGCGTACCATCCAGAACTCCAGCACGATCGCCTGGCGCGGCTCGTCGGCTGCCGCTCCTGTCTCAAACCTTGATTATGAGCTACCTATGCTCTGCGCTGCCCTATTCAGCCGCACGGCGATCCAGGTTTGGCGCCGGAGATCGTCGCGAGTTCATTGAGCCCGATCCGCTTGCCATTACCTTTGATCCGGCAATCGGGTCATGCTGGTTCCCCCCGGACAACCACACCTTGATCAAGCCATCGCTTTGTCCGGGCAGTATATCGGCACGGCCGTCATGCGCGTCCCTGCCACGCGGTATTCGGATGGGGTAGGTGCTTCCTTGGAGCTGAAGCCCGACCTGGCGGACGCCTGCGCCAACATCCGTATGGCCTAGAGCTTTCGGCAAGGCTACGGCATCAACACAGATGGTACGGCAATACTATCGATGAGGCCTCGACGGGAAAAGACGGCGGAGGGAGCAACGAGACGATGATAGGCAGCCGTTGCGGTCGACATGCGCGGCGAATTCTTGAAGGGGGCGCCGAGATCTGTCTCGTACGATCCGCTTATGAGGGAGTCATGCGCAGCACTTGCCCATTTGAGACCCGCGGCCGAGAAGGCGCAAAGGGCTAAGGCGGGCTAGCTGAAGGGCGTAGCGCCGAGACGCAGCTATCTCGCGAACTGCCATGTGTCGGTCCTAACTATTCAAAAAGGAAGAACAGGTCGACCGCGAGGGATCGGTGCGCGATTTCTGCGGGTGTTTTAAACCACCCGGCCAGAATCTGGCACGGCGGTGCCAAAGGAGAACTGAAGGACGGCTCCGGCGCCAAGGTTTCGCTTTGCCAAGCAGCAACTCTCTGCCTAAATCCGATTGAGACGAGGCTTGGCTCTGCCGCCGCGAAGACAAGATGGAACCCAGATATTATCCCTCTGCTGATCTGGACGCAGACGGAAAGCCGCCGCCTATCGGGGATCGTGGGGTTTTCAATTTACCAGCGGTCCCTGGACAGCCTTCTCAACGGGCAGGCGAGAGCCAGCGGTTGGAACGTGCGGATGGACGAGTCCGGCCTGCTCAGCCTCGTGGCGCAAATTCTGCCGAGGCCTTGGGCCGATCTGCTGGATCACCAATCCGGCCGCCAGTGAGCCAAGATCGCCGCAGCTCTTGAGGTCGCGGCCTTGCGTGTAGCCATGCAGGAAACCGGCAGCGTAGAGATCGCCGGCGCCCGTCGTGTCGACCAGTTCCTTGATCGCGGTCGCCTGGATGACCACGGTCTCGTCGCCACGCACGATGACCGAGCCTTTTTCCGAGCGGGTGACGGCGGCTATTCTGCAGTCCTTGCGGATCTGCGCCAGCGCCTCGTCGAAGGAGGTTGTCTGGTAGAGCGATTTGATCTCGTGGCTGTTGGCAAAGACGATGTCGACGGTACCCGAGCGCATCAGGTCGAGGAACTCGTCACGGTAGCGATCGACGCAGAACGAATCCGACAAGGTCATCGACACTTCGCGCCCGGCAGCATGCGCCAGCCTGGCCGTCTGCCGGATCGCTTCCTTGGCGCGCGGCGGGTCCCACAGATAGCCTTCGAAATAGGTAACCTTGGCGCCCGACGCCTTGTCGGCCTCGACATCCTCCGGCCCGAGCTCGACGCAGGCGCCGAGATAGGTGTTCATCGAACGCTCGCCGTCCGGGGTGACGAAGATCATCGAGCGCGCCGTCGGCGGCAGGCCCTTGAGCGGCCTGGTGTCGAAGGCGACGCCTTGCGCATGGATGTCGTGGGCGTAGATTTCGCCGAGCGGATCGTTCGACACCTTGCCGAAGAAGGCTGCGCGACCGCCGAAGCTGGCGACGCCGGCCGCCGTGTTGCCGGCGCTGCCGCCGGACGCCTCGATCGCTGGGCCCATGCGGCTGTAGAGCAATTCGGCGCGCTGGGTATCGATGAGGTTCATCGCGCCCTTGATGATGCCATTGGTCTCGAGGAATTCCTCGTCGCACTGGGCGATGATGTCGACAATGGCATTGCCGATGCAAAGCACGTCATAATCCGGCATCAAAGTCTCCGCTCAACGGTCCGCTAGCCTTCTGCCATCCCGGGGGGCGCGGGTCTCGGGAGTTGGAATGGGTTGCCGCATGTAGCTGGATCCAACATCGGCGCCTCACGCAGCTGCCGGTCCTGCCTCACGCAGCAAGTCGTCAGCTCTGTCCGTCTTCTCCCATGTGAACTCAGGGTCTTCACGGCCGAAGTGTCCGTATGTCGCGGTCTTGCGGTAAATCGGGCGCAAGAGATCAAGCATCTTGATGATGCCTTTCGGTCGGAGATCGAAAAGGTCGAGAATAAGGCGCTCGATCTTTTTTTCCTCGATCTTTGCGGTCCCGAAAGTGTTGACGAGGATAGACACCGGGGCAGCCACGCCGATTGCGTAGGCAAGCTGAACCTCGCAGACCTCCGCAAGGCCGCTGGCAACGACATTTTTTGCGACGTACCGCGCGGCATAGGCGGCCGAGCGGTCAACCTTGGACGGGTCCTTGCCCGAAAAGGCGCCGCCGCCGTGACGACCCATCCCACCGTAGGAATCGACGATGATCTTGCGTCCGGTGAGCCCGCAGTCGCCGCGTGGCCCACCGACCACGAACCGGCCGGTTGGATTGACCAGGAACCTGATCCCCGTCGTGTCCAAGTTGGGAGGCAGGACCGGCTTTATGATCTCCTCGATGACGCCTTCGCGGACTGTTTCTTGTGAGACTTCCTCCGCATGCTGCGTCGACAGGACTATGGTATCCAGCGCCACCGGGCGCAAACCTTCATAGCGGACGGACACTTGAGATTTTACGTCCGGGCGCAGCCAGCCAAGCTGTCCCGCCTTCCGCACCTCCGCCTGCCTTTTCGTCAGACTGTGGGCGAGTTGGATCGGCAAAGGCATAAGTGTATCGGTCTCGCTGCATGCGAAGCCAAACATGAGGCCCTGGTCCCCCGCTCCCTGGTCGAGATCCTGGCCTCGTCCCTCGTCAACGCCCTGGCTAATGTCGGGCGACTGCTCGGTGAGAGCCAGAACGACGGCGCAACGGCGACCATCAAAGCCGATGGCATCGTCATCGTATCCAATATCGAGTATCGTGTCGCGGGCAACTTGGCTGTAATCGACCTGCGCATCGCTAGTGATCTCGCCAGCCAGAACGACCATCCCTGTTTTCACCAACGCTTCGCACGCGACGCGCGCCTTCGGATCGGTGCGGAGGATCGCATCCAGGATGGCATCCGAGATGTTGTCGGCCATCTTATCCGGGTGTCCCGCGCCGACGGATTCGGAAGAGAATACGAACTGCCTAGTCATTGAATGTCCTCGCTTCAGATGTTGGAGTTAGGTGGCAACCTTCGATTTGCCCGCCTTACCTGTCGGTGATGCCAGGGACCTCGAACGCAGCGCAGAAGTCGGCGACCTCTCTCCGCACGCAGGCATGGACATCCGGATCATTGGGCTGGCGGCAGACCAGGTCGATGAAGGCGGCAATCTGCACCATTTCCGCCTCGCGCATGCCCATGGACGTCACTGCTGGCGACCCCAGGCGAATTCCGCTTGTGACCGCCGGATGGCGCGGGTCGCCCGGCACCATGTTAAAATTCGTAATGATGCCTGCCTTTGCCAATCGCTCCGCATAGGCTTTGCCTGACAGTGGTCGATCGCGCATATCCAGGATCAGCATGTGATTGTCAGTCCCCCCGGTGACCAGGTCATACCCTCGCTTCAGAAGCGCCTGGGCCAGCGCCTTGGCATTCTTGACGATCTGCTGACCATAGACACGGAAGGACGGGTTCGCGGCTTCCTGCAAAGTGACAGCTAGAGCGGCGATGATATTCATATGCGGTCCGCCCTGCAGGAGAGGGAACACCACACGGTCTATACGTTTGGCGAGATTGTGTTTGCTTTTCGGATGATAGAGCGCCTGGTAGCGATCTTCATTCCTTGACAAAATGAAGCCCCCGCGGGGACCGCGGATTGACTTGTGAGACGTGCTGCTGACGACGTCGCAATGGCCGACGGGGTTCGGGTGCGCTCCTGCGACAATCAGGCCACTGATGTGTGCGATGTCGGCCACCAGATAGGAGTTCACCTCCGAAGCGATTTCGGCCATTGCCGCATAGTCAAAAACACGCGGATAAGCCGTTCCGCCGACCCAAATGAGTTTCGGCCGTTCCCGCTTGGCCGTCTCGCGCAAGCGGTGATAGTCAATCTGCTGCGTCTTTTCGTGCAGCCCATAGGGGACGCGTTTGTAATCAGCGCCGGAGAAGTTGACGGCCCATCCATGTGTCAGATGACCCCCACCGGGGAGAGACAAGCCCATCACCTTGTCTCCCGGGCTCAAAAGCGCGCGATAGACAGCCTGATTGGCCGGCGAGCCGGAATAAGGCTGGACGTTGGCGTGTTCGCTGCCAAATAGTGTTTTCAAGCGCTCAATGGCGAGGTTCTCAAGCTCATCGACGATCTCGTTTCCCGCGTAGTAGCGCGCACCGGGGTATCCCTCGGCGTACTTGTTCGTGAAAATCGAGCCGGTCGCTTCCAGCACGGCCGAAGAGGCGAAGTTCTCAGAAGCGATCAGTTTGAGCGTCGTGCGCTCCTGCCGCTCCTGTCTTATAAGCAGTTCGTGAACGCGGCAATCGACCGCGGCCAAGGGAGACCGTCCGTAGGTGTCGGGCTGCGCGATGGCGCCGTCGGCGGAGTTGTCCATGATAGTTTCGCGCTCCGCTTTTTTGGGTTGGTCTGTCTCGACGATTAAGCAGGAGGTCCCCTTCGCCCGAGCGTCTTGCATCGTCGCTTCGAGGCGTTGTAGGTCTCGTTTATGATGGCCATCGTTGGGGGGCAGGAGATCGACCAAGAATTGAACCAGCCCGCCGTCCTTGCCTCCTGCTTTCAGATAGTAGGACCGACGTTGATCGTCGCACCAAAGAAAATCGGCTCTGGCGAGCAGCCTAAGGTGTCGCAGAACGTGCTCGCGACGCAGACCCATAATCTCGGCCAGCTCGCAGACAGTTAGGTCTGCATGCGCGCAAAGGCCCAGGATTCGAAGGCGATCAAGATGCGCTGCCGTCCGCAGACGTCTGACCAGTGTCATCATCGGTCAGCACCAATCCGGGTAGCATAAGCAAACATTGCCACTCCATCTCCTTCAACCAGGATGAGATCTCTTCTTGGCATTCGCTCAATCGAAGACTAAATGCTGCGCGGCGGCCGGACATATGAAACAAGTCAGGGTTTTGCCGCCAGGGACTTGGATGTTGTGGCGAGCGTATCATTGCCGACAATTTTTTGCGCTAAGTCTCTGTGAATTTCGTTGAAGGATATATTTCAACCCCAGAAAATGGACATTGCGATATGCTGGTCAGGCAGTGAGGCCGGCGAACTGCTTGGCCAGGCAGGTATGCGGACTCAAACGTCTACCTCGTCTGTCGTTTTTGCACGACTGGATCAGTGTTTTTGGAAGCGCCGGCCGGTAAACCTTTCGACGCCGTCCTTAGCCCGGCCAGTAGGGGGCGCCGCGCTGTTTGCGAAACGTCCTGTCACGTTGAGGGAGTGTCTGTTGGGATTAGTGACAATGTGACACGATTTCGCCACAATTTAGCCGCGCCGATGCCCCAATGTTTGACGAGATACGCGGCGTTGCCTGAGACGGTTCGGTCCGGCACCGGCTCGTAGCCCCCCGCCCACGGGTCAGCGTCGGATCGAACCTCGGCTTTCCTGGAACATGTATCTGTGCATATCTTGAAGGCCCTCATCCGGGGCCGACCGAGCGGCCGCAGGCGTGACGGCTAGCGCCGCTAACTATTCGTCGAGACGGCGCGAAATGCAAGGCCGATGCGGCTCCAGGAGGAGAATGCGCTCAAGCTCGCCACAGGCGAGCGTAGGCGCCTTCAGCTGTCAGCAGATCAGCATGTGTTCCCTCCGCAACAACCCGCCCCTTGTCCAAGACCACGATCTTGTCGGCCCCACAGATGGTGCTGAGCCGATGAGAGATGACGATGATAGTCTTGCCGGCTCGACGCAGTTCTTCAACCAGCTTTAGCACAAACGCTTCTGCCAAAGAGTCGAGAGAGGAGGTCGCCTCGTCGAGGATGAGGATCTCCGGATCCCGGTACAGAGCCCGAGCCAACGCAAGACGCTGCCTTTCCCCGCCGGATAGGCGTAGGCCGTTCTCGCCCAGATTGGCGTGGAAGCCACCGGGCCAGCGCTCGATCGACTCCCGCAGCCCTATTTGATCGCAGATTCGAATGATTTTCTCGATGTCCGGCTCGAACTCGCCGAGGGCGATATTCTCGATCACCGAGCCCGAGAACACGTCGATCGATTGCGGCACCGCAGCGACAACCTTGCGCAGGGATACGGTCGAGAGGTCCTGGAGGGCAAAACGGCCTATCCGGATGTGTCCACCCTCGAGCTGGTAGACATTCTGCAGCAGCGCCGCAAGGGTGCTCTTGCCCGAGCCGCTTTCCCCCACCACCGCGGTCATTTCCCCCCGGCGGAAGGTGACGCTAAGATCCTGGAAAAGCTCGATCTGGCTACCATAGCGGAACGTGACCTTCTCCAGGTGGATGTCGCCAATGTCGGATTTGGTGGCATCGATGCCGCCGCCGCTTGCCGGCTCCAAGTCGAAGATGTCGAACAGGCGATCCGCCGCGATCAGTGCATCCTGAACGATCCGGTTGGTCTGGATCAGGCTGTCAACTGGCCGGGTGACATAGCCGAGCAGCGTATAACAGGACAGTAATTCACCGGGCGTAATGGATTGATCGAGGGTGAGCGACGTTCCGAACCACATCAGCACAATGGTGAATAGGGCAGCGAGGAAGGTCGAGGCACTGTCTCCGAAGATCGAAATGAGACCGGAACTGTAGACGGAGTGGAGCATCTTGATGAAGCGGGCCTCCACCTTTAAGCTGGCGAAGCTCTCTAGGCCGGACGTCTTGATCGTGGAGACAGTTCCGAGTGATTCCACCAGTTGCGCCTCCAGATCGGCGGCATTCTCCATAATGGCGCGCTGGCGCTTTCTATTCAGCCGGTTGATGATCCAATAGACCGAGAGGTACAACGGGATGGAGACCGCCACGACCAAGGCGATCTTCCAAGAATAGATGAACATCATCCCTAGCGAGGACAGGATCATTAGGGCGTCGACGAACATATTGATCGAGACGTCGTTCAGGAAGTTCCTGATCTTCACCGCGTCGTTCATGCGGGATATAATTTCGCCCAAGCGCATGCTGTCGAAAAAGTTCTGGGGAAGGCTTAGGATATGATTATAGTAGCCGAGGATTAACTGGACATCAATCTTCTGCCCGGTTTGCAAGACGAGCCGGTTTCTGAGGAGATTGATCAGGACCTGCACAACCAAGATCAGCAGCATGGCGACGCTCATCAGGTTGAGCAGGTTGCGGTTGCCAGCTGTAATCACATGATCGACGATCTTCTGGACGTAAATGGCCGTCGAGAGGCCGAGGATCGTCGTCACCAGCGCCCCGACAAGAGCCTGCGCCATCACCGCCCTGTGTGGCGCAAGCAGACGCGCGAAGCGAGCTAGGGGTGAGGTGGTCTCGTCGCGGGGCTTGAAGGCGTCTGCCGGAACCAGGAGCACCAGGACGCCAGTCCACTGGGTTTTGAATTCCTCGTGCGACAGCTTGCGGACTTCGCCATAGGCTGGGTCCATGACGGTGACCCACCTAGCGTCGACCGCCTGGATTACGACGAAGTGGTGCAGGACGTCCTTGACGATTACGTGGGCGATAGCGGGCTTGGGGATCTTGTATAGGCTGTCGAAGCCACCCTTCACCCCCTTGGCAATAAAGCCCAGCTTGCGGGCCGCTTCCATGAGGCCCAGCACAGTGGTGCCGGAGCGGTCGGTCGAGGCATACTGGCGGATCCGCGACAATGGCAGCTTGTGGCCATAGAAGGCCGCGACAGAGGCAAGGCTGGCGGCCCCGCAATCGGTGATGTCGCGCTGTTTGAAGTTGATGATCTTGCTCGACATCGGCTCGCTGACTGTTTGGAAAATGAGGATCAGTGGCCCGCCAGGAGCGGATTTAGCCAACCGTCGGCCTCATTGTAGAGGAGTTGCAGGAGAGTTCGCTCCCCCAGGAGGAAGCGGGCCGTCACGGTCATGCCTTTCTTCAGGTGACCGATGACCCCGTTCTCGAGCGCGAGACGGCTACGAAGGAGCGCGCAGCGGACCTTGAAGACCGGGCTCCGGTCATGGAGAGTGAAGTCCTGCGCGACGTCGAGCACTGTCGCGTCAATGACACCCCATTGATTGTAGTTGAAGGCATCCACTTGCAGACGAACCGACTGGCCCGGTCGCACAAAGCCGATATCGCTGGGGGAAACGTAGATTTCCGCCACCAGTTCGGCGTCCGGCGAGACCCAAGCCACGGTTTGCCCGGCCTGGACGTAGCTGCCGGGGGTGAGGCCTGAGAATTGCTCGAGAGAGCCTGATACGGGGGCTCGAATGCGGGTCAGATCCCGTTCGTTCTCGAGCTCATGCAAGGTGGCCGTGAGTTCGCTGAGGCGCAGCTTAACGTCTAAGAGCTGCTGGTTCCATTCGGCGGATTTGCGCCGGGCGAGAATATCACCCTGAACCTCAATTGTCTGGAGGGCGAAAGCCCTTTCCTCAACTGCCGTTTCGGGCGCTGCAGCAGCGGAGAACAGTCGCTTAGCGCGGTCGAGTTCCGCGGCGGCATTACGGCGGGCATATCGGTTCTCCCGCAGCAGGTTGAGGAAATGCGCCCGCTCGGCCGTAGCGGACTCGGTCAAGAGGTGGATCGGGTCCTTGGCTTGCGTGCCGGAGGAGATTAGGGTTTCGAGGTCACGGGCAAGATCGCTCTTTACGCGAATATCGCCTGTAAGCGCCCTGAGCTTTTCCTCAACCACCTCATCATCCAGGGCGAGGACCTCCTGCCGCTCGGCAACCAGATCGTTCTCAACGGCGAGGATGCGGGAGATGCGTCCGGAGACGGGCGCGACCAGGGGCGTCTTCTCGACGGTGGGGCGAATGATACCGGCACTTTGGACAGACACGGATATGGTGATGAGTGGCAGCGACACCAATGCCGCAACCACAGAGAGCACAACCACCTTGTAGATGACCAAAGCTCGCCCTGATCGCCGGGCGAGGATGCTCTCTGCGGTGTAGCAGGCTATTTCAGGCGGAAGTAAGATATTGTTCACGCATTGGCTAGTTATCGCCTAATTACTTATGATGCCTCATGGCGTCTGCAAGAAAAATACTCGCAGTGATTATTGCCCCCGAGAGTCCGGCAGCAACAGCGCCCAAAACTAGCCAAAAAAACCACCCTCCGGAGGTTGCAGATGCTTCTTCACGGGTTATCTCGGTCACACCATAAGCTGACATATCCGCCTTCATTGTTGTCTCCTTTCCTACAGCTCAAATAAAACGATAAATCCGTGATGCCGGTCGGCGGCGTGCGCCGCCGCAAAATGAGAACCTCAAGAGTCATGCCACTCGCGCGAAGCGCCTCAGAACAACCGTTCCGCATGTTTAAGCTTAACTGAGGTACGGCGGCACGCCGACCGAACATCACCTTGTTTGGAACGCGCCAACTATAGATTACGAAAGATCGTCCTGATCGTTGCAAGAGTATGCTTGCTGCGGTGGAGCTGTCTGTTTCAGAAAAAATGGAACTTCGGATATATACAGTATGAAGCGTATTTAAATTGTTCTATCCGTGTCTATCACGCACTGCCCCTTCGGCTATCGTGGCAGCTACAAACGCTAGGAACGTAACAGCTGCCCAAACTACTCCCCAGAATAGCCCTCCCGAAATTGCAGAGGCTTCTTCTGGAGATAATTCGGTCAAACCGTAAGCTGACATATCCGCCCTCATTGTTGTCTCCTTTCTAGAGCTCAAATAGGACGATGAATCCGTGATGCCGGTCCGCGGCAGGTGCCGCAGCACAATGAGAACCTCAAGAGTCATGCCAACCCGCGCAGGAAGCGCCTCAGAACAACCGTTCCGAATGTCTACTCAATGGCTTAACCGAGAGTGCGGCGGCATGCCGACTGAAACATCACCCTGTTTGGGACGCGACAAACCCGACAACACGGAGCGCGAGGTGCGAGAACGGCAACGAGTAAATTGTGCAATCGGGCGAGCCGCTGACGCTTGTGCTGAACCGCGCGGCCCGCGAAGTCAGTCTATCGTCCGGATGCTCGACCGCAGTCGCCCCCGCCCAGAGGGCCAAATCACCGCGGCCCTCATTGGCCTTCGACGGCCTTCGACTCGTCGACTTCTCGAAAGCGCCAGTTGTCAGAGCAATGTGGAAATTCATGGCAGGGTTGCAATTTGCGAGCCTTGATCAACCAGAGGGGCCATAAACAGTGTCGGCTGTGAGTCCTGCCGGAACGCACACGCCAGACAGTGACCCACGCAGGGCTGCCGGATACGCTCCCCCGGAGTGCGCCACCGAACCGGTGGATCTCGGTTCCGGCGGCGACAGGCGTGCCGATCTCGACGGCCGCCACCTCGTTGGCCTCAAGCCCCCCATCTGACCTGCTCCCACCACGTGACAAGCGCCCCCGCCATGGAAGAGATCGTCTCGACATCAGGTGCAGTTCCGGCATCCCGCTCGAGCACATGCGGTGCTCGCCTCAGCGCCATCGCTTCTCGCGTGCACGCCTCGTGAGGCTAGCAAAGGGATGGAATGTGCCCGACGGCTCGGCCGCAGCATGCAGGATCAGGAACGACCATGGCCGCCGCGCCCGCGATCGTGCCAGTGCACTCCGCTCGACTTCCCGGAGTGCAACGTCTCTGTTTCGAGAGCTTGCCAAGATAGCGCTTGTGCCGCGCCATGTCGCATCATAGATGCGCCCCGCATAACCACCAGGCCGGGGACGCCGCAGCAGATTGCCGCTTCGCTGCAAGAGCCGCCGCCCCGCGCTGCAATACCGTCTCAAATACTTTGTCGATCATCGCCTGCTCGGTCGTCGAATGTACTCGATCCGGAACTTCCTGACCCAACGACGGATTGTATCGTAGGGGACCACAATGCCGCGCTCCAGCAGCATTTCGTCAACCAGACCCAAGCTCAGCGGAAATCGGAATAAAGCCGGACCGCGTGAGCAATGACCTCGGGCGGCGGTGGCGATTGTAGCTAACGGGCGAACCGTTCATACCGTCGCCCTATGCTCCAAAAGCTGACCGCCAGTTAACGTAACACCGCCTACATACCTGCTGTGTCTGCTTGTGTAGGTCCAATGCCGTCACAGCTCGCGTACAGCGCTCCCGCTATGCCTCTATCGCGATGGTGCCAACGCACTCCGTTTGGACTTCCCGTCAAACGCTAGCGACAGGTTGAGATTATGGTGCAACATCTGATTCTCTGGCTCTGCTTCGAGAGCTTGGCGGTATAGCGCTTGTGCCGCGTCATGCCGCCCCTCGTTATCCAAGACAACTCCCTTCGCATTCAATGCACGCAAATTTCCTGGGACGGCAACTAAGACGCTGTCGAGTACCTGAAGCGCCTCATGCGCGCGTTCCTGCGCCAGCAAGGCCTTCGTAAGACGGATTGCCGCATCGACATTGTCCGGATGCTGCTTCAGATCATCCCGCAAAGCCTGCACTTGAGAATCCTGACTGACTGCGCGCCAAATGCGTTCGCGCATAGCCGGATCGATGTTATTGGCGCCCAGCAACTCTGGTGGCGATGTCTCCTTCACTGAAAGACCCGGCTTATTCCAGCTAGCGCAACCCGCGAGAGGCAGAATGGCGAGCACTGCGAAGAGAACTGAGTACGGCGCAGCGACTGCATTCTCATGTGAATTCATGCTTGGTTTTCCCTATCATCGAGCGCTTTGGCTGTCAGTTGGCGGCAACGCCGATATTGCGCGGTTTCCGTGACGTTCCAATATTGGTTCCAGTCGGAGCTTGATCGATCCGGCGGGCTGAATCGTGAAGTCGGAGGCGAGGTCCTGATAAGACAGAACAGCAAGATCGATCCCGTTTCGGCTTAGAAAACCGCGGACGAAACGTCGGACATCCATTGAAGTCAATACGACAGGGAGGGTCTGACCCGGTGCTGCGCTGGAAAGGATCTGACGCATCTGCGACAGCAGCGCTTCGCTTTGCCGATCCTCTAACACGAGATATGGGCCTGCAGCCGAATCCCGAACGGCGCTGCGCATGAAATCCTCAGTCTCACGTTCGATAACGAAGGCGGGCACGATTCCGTGTGTGGCATAGCGGTGACAGATCTGCCGCTTCATGCCAGAACGAACGTATTCCGTGAGCAGTGCGACGTTTTGCTCACGTTCGCTCCATTCGGCCAATGCCTCCAAGACGAGTCGGGTATTGCGGATGGGGATACCTTCATCCAGCAGGCGGCGCAGCACATCGGCAATCCGAGGGATCGGCGTGGTGCGCAGCACCTCCTTCACCAGATCAGCGTATTCCTGCTCCATGCGACCCAGCAAATGGCGGGTTTCTTGGATGCCCACCAAGCGCGGTGCATAGCGGGTCAAGGTCGCATGGATACGCAACGCGAGGCGTTCGCTGGGACGGTGATGCCCGATGCCGGCGGCATTGAGAGCCGGCGCATGGCTTTGTTCGACCCAGATTTTGTCCATTTCTGGATCATGCCGAAATGGGATGCCGCTCGATTCAATGCTCGCCAGATCGTCTGTGAGGGTGAGCTGTGTCGGATTAATCAAATCCTGTTCGACTGGCACGCCCTCGACATCTATCCTGAATTGCGACTCGGGCAGCTGCTGGTCGACCGCGACCGGGATGCGCGGAACGACAATGCCGAGATCGGCTGAGACTAGTTGCGAAACGCGTGCAATGTGCTGTTGTAATTCAACTTGGTCGATCGCATGCGTAAGGCTCGGCGCAAGGAAGAAGGCGATCGGACATGCCTCTGCACGGACGGTTTCCTTCTCTACTGGCGCTGCAGTTGCAGCATCGACCTTGCCGGCGCCCGGCACATCACCCTTGACAATGCTTGCCGCGGCGAAGACTGCGGCCAAGATCAGAAAGACGGGCAGGGGGAAACCAGGAACGAACCCCATCACAACCAAGACGCAGGCCGCCAGCCGCAATGCTCGCTTACTGGCGGTGAGTTGCTTGACTATGTCCGTACCAAGGTTGGAACTTGCAGCCCCAGTTACGCGAGTGACGATGGTCGCCGCCGTAATTGAGAGCAGCAGGGCCGGAATCTGCGAGATCAACGCATCACCTATCGTCAGCAGAGTATAGTGATGCAGCACCTCGCCGAACGACATGCCCTTCGAGAGCAGGCCGATCGAAATCCCACCCAGCATGTTGATGAAGATAACCACCAGCCCGGCAATGGCGTCGCCCTTCACAAATTTCATCGCGCCATCCATCGCGCCATAAAGTTGGCTTTCCCTCTCCAATGTGGCGCGCCGCCTGCGCGATTCGTTGGCATCGATATGGCCGTTGCGTAACTCTGCGTCGACCGCCATTTGCTTGCCCGGCAGAGCGTCGAGCGTGAAGCGCGCCGCCACTTCTGCGACACGTTCGGCGCCCTTCGCGAGGACCATGAATTGCACCATGGTCACGACCAGAAATATGACAAAACCTACGACGATATTGCCTGAGATTACGAAATCGCCGAAGGTGTGGATGATGCTACCTGCCTCCCCCTCGGCCAGGATCAGTCGCGTCGTTGCGATGGTGAGCGCCAGACGGAATACCGTGGATATCAAAATGACGCCGGGCAACGACGAAAAATCGAGTGGCGTGCTGACATACAGGGCGACCAATAGCAGCAGTATGGCCAATCCCATATTGAATCCGATCAGCGTGTCGATCACCATGATCGGGATTGGCATGACCATCATAGCTACGGCTAGAAGCAGCATCAACGCGACCATTAAGTCCGGGTTGGCCGGCGCACGCTCGATGAAGTTACGCAAAACGTTGGCCATCCGAGGCCCCTCTATGATGGTTTGAGAATTGCTCTGCTGCTACGCAGCTTTCGAAGACCCATCAGAGGGCATCGCTTGCGCTTGAGAACGAGAGGCAGGCACGAGGACGGCTTGCCAGGAGGTACCCAGTCTGTCCAGAACCGTAAGGGCATCACCGCTGATAACCTTCGAGATGAACGCATACGCGAAAAGCCGCAGCAGCTGTATATCCCGAAAACTACCGTGGGCAGCGAGCCGCAACCGGAGCAGCTAGCCTTTGATCAAGCTGCTCCGGTTCTGCCGGAGCAGCACAATTCGCCGTAACTCGTCCCGCGGGACGACGATGCCTTCACGCACCGCACGATAGCGAGGCAACAGGATAGATGGGGCAGCTTGACCATGGCGTTCTCCTTAATATGGCCTGCGAACTTGGAAATCATTAATACGAGAGAGCAGCAAGGCGGCCATTTCGGCTGAGCAGCACACGACGGTCCTCGATCCGATCGACCATCCACCCATCATCCAAAATGGCGCCGACAAAATACTTCTCACCAGCGATTACGACATACGGCAGGGGCCCGCGCCAAACAGCTTCAACGGCGATTGCGGATGGCGCCTTCTCCTCTTTGATGACCACTCCATTGACCAGTGTTAGAGCGCCCTTCGTGCGATGATCGAACCACTGCTGAACCTTCTGCCAACCAATGACCGATGCAGACGTGACGGTCCCTTCAGCGGTCACAACACCCTTTGCGGAGCCGATCTTAATATCGAGCAGGCCCGCTTTGTCGACTTCCTGTTGCAGGTCTTTGGCCGCTGCCACGTTAGTCTGATCGTCAGCGCGGTTACTGCTCAGCTTGGACTCAAGGTCGGCACCAGGTGAATTGGCGCTCAATGCACCAGCGTTGCCGTAGTAGGAGAAAATGGCCGAGAGCGCGCCCATCCCGAGAGAGCCGAGTAACACCAAGGCAAGCACGGAGATGGAAAGACGTGGTATGCCGATCGCACTGGCTGGCGCAGCATCCTGCACTGACCAGAGAATGGACATCGCGCCTGCATGAATGACGACCGGAAGGGGCACCACAACGCACTCCCCTGCCGCAATATTCCTGTTGTCTTCCATCCTGAGGCCGGCTGCAAGCGCCTCGACCTCGATCGAATTGCCAAGAAGAGTCATACGAAAATGATGCGGCGCGAGTCCTTGCTCGACGAAGATTATATCCGCATCGAGGCCACTGCCGATCAAGCCCGTTTCTAGAGCCGCCTTACCGGTCAGTCCGCAATAGAGCCCCGACAGAACTTCGAAATGAAGGGAAACGGCGTCATTCAAGGATGATCTCCCGAACAAGAAGAGAAGCCGCACGGCAATTGCCATGCGGCTCATCTTGGTTCCACATCGCGCCACCTGGGGGGCACGTTCGGGGCTACTCTAGAGCCCCGCTTCCGACACTACTGAACGCGTTCGTCGGCCGCCTTCTTGATTGTGTTGAGGTTGGTCGTAAGAGTGCGCAGCTGGATACTCCTAGCCGTAGCCTCCAAGCTAACCGCCGTTAGCTCCGCGAGTTGCGCCTGGAACGCGGCAGCCCCAGCAGCTTTGGTAGCTACGTCTACAGCACCTGAAGCGGCAGTACCAGCCGCACTCGTAGCAGTACCTACTTTACTCATGTTGTTTTCCTTTCTGTTCAAACTGTGCCGTCACCAACAGCACGCACCTCCTGACGCGGACCATCCGACGTCAGGCATCCTCTTCAGTTTCTGCCATAGCATCCTCCGCTTCATCCATGGCATCGCTTGCAATTTGCAGCGCAACCGCACGAAGAGTGCTTTCGAACTCGCTTTGAACTGCAGCTTGGTCAGAAATGGTTGGACGATCCGCCGGTTCGCTCCCGCCAACCGGCCTGCTCTGACCAGAAGACCCGGTGGATCCTTGATGCGGCTGTCCATCCGAATGTCCATGGCCCTTTTGGGCCAAGGAAACACCGATGTTGCCACCTCCACTACCAATTGCTGCGACCATCAGTTACTCCGGCATCTGTTTCCATTGGCGGCGACGCGTAACAAGCTCAATCTCCTCAAGCTATGAGCGTGAGCTTTCGAGAAGCTGACGAGTCTCAACAAAATGCGGCGCTACCGCAAAATAAATGGTCGTGCACGATCTGGCCTTCGTGCGCGGCAAGGTCATGATGTGGACAGTCGGTTCTAGCGCGGCAGTTGTAGTGACGCGAATGATGTTGTCGCCTTAAGATGGCGCAAAGAAAGCCAGGACATGTCAGGCCGTGACTGAGCGCCCACCGTCGGTGCGGTCCTCCTCACAGGTGACGCCGGTTGCCGCCTGCCATCAGGCTGTGCTGTGGCCGTACTCCTGCTCTCCGCTCTCTCTTAGTCACCGATTGCACGCACGCGACGCCTGTTTGTGCCGGTATTAAACGTCTGCGATCCGCGCGTCGGCCGCCCAACCTACGGCGCTACTGCGTGCGCATCACCTGGATATCCATTCGGTCGTCCTACGCTTCCGGCGCGTCCAGGCTGCGCCACTGCGCTATCAATAGCAGCTGCCGGTCAGTGACCCGCCGGCCTGAGCGCGTCTGTGCTCCCCGCCTTCGATGCGAAGTTTTTTCAGCGGGCCACCAACGCAGCTTCGGGGAACTAAACGCGGTGTCCACTGGATCATTGCCATCCTTCTTGCGCGAGAGCGTTGACATCAAGCAGCGCGCCACGCCGGAATAGAGTAAGCGCGAATTTCTCTGCACCTTTTTCCATTGAGCGTGTTTTGGCATGAAGTGTCCACTTAACGGAGGTGGACACCAAGTGATTGAGGACGATGAACAGAAACTGCTGGTGAGGCGGATTTTGCGCAACGGCCGCCGGCGGTACGACCCGGCGTCGAAAGAGCGGCTCGTTGCGGCCTGCCTTGAGCCTGGCGTGTCGGTATCGCGACTTGCGCTTGAACATGGGATCAATGCCAACCTTCTTCGGAAATGGATAAAGACGACCAAAGACGCCGGTGCTTTGCCGCCACCTGCACCGTCTGCGTTCATTCCAGTTCAAGTCACCGCTGCGGACCACAGCCTGCCTATGCAGAGCAATTCGGTGGACAGGCCTGCTGCGCGTGGTGAAGAGCGGCTGTCGAAGTCGGAAAGCATGGGCTCATCGCCACTCCCAGCCAAGGTGAGCGCGTCTTTGCCGAACGGCGTGAAGCTGGTGCTGGAATGCGGTGATGTAGACGCGTTGACGGCGATCATTGGAGCTCTGGGCCATGTTCAGACTGGGCGCTGATCTCAACGTCTACCTGCACCGCGAGCCGATCGATTTTAGGGCCGGCATCAACAGCCTTGCGGTCCTGGTTCAGGAGGTGATGGAGCTTGACCCATTTGCGCCTGCGGTCTTTGCCTTTTGCAATCGCCGTCGCGACCGGATGAAACTCTTGTTCTTCGACCGGTCCGGCTTCGTGCTGGTTCTGAAGCGGCTGACCGAAGACAGGTTCCGATGGCCACGCCGGGAGACGGCGGTGGTTACGCTGACGACCCGAGCAGCTCCATTGGATTCTCGACGGCATCGACATCGATGCAATGGTGCGCCATCCGGTGCGGCAATATCAGGTTGCGGGCTGACGGCTGCGCATTTCGCTGATTGTGAGCAGCCGTTTCAGGCGATGGTGAGCGCTCGTTTCATTTGATCGTGAGCAGGTATTTCGCGCGATCATGAGCGGCCGTTTCGACCGACGTGTTCATTGATTCAGGTGTTTGAGGCGCCGTCAAGAGGGCGGGCGCGGGCATTGTGTTTTCGCATGCTTTCTCCGGTGAGTTGAAGGCGGTGAGCGTTGTGAACGAGGCGATCCAGAATCGCGTCACCGAGGGTGGGATCGCCTATGACGTCGTGCCAGAGTTCCACGGGAATTTGGCTCGTGACGATGGTCGATGCGCGACCGTGGCGATCGTCGAGGATCTCCAGCAGGTCTCGCCGTTCGGACGCGTTGAGAACAGACAGGCCCCAGTCGTCGAGAAGGAGGACTTGAACGCGCCCGAGCGTCTTGAGCAGGCGACCATAGCGTCCGTCACCTCGAGCCAGCGCGAGCGCCTCGAAGAGGCGCGGGACGCGATGATAGAGCACCGATCGATTGTCGCGGCAGGCTTTGTGGCCGAGCGCGCAGGCAATCCAACTCTTTCCCAAGCCGGTTGCGCCGGTGACCAACAGATTCTCATGGCGATCGATCCAGTCGCCGGCGACGAGCCGGGCGAAGACGGCGCGGTCGATGCCGCGCGGGGTGCGCAAATCGACATCTTCCACGCACGCGCTCTGGCGCAGCGCGGCGAATTTGAGGCGTGTGGTGAGCCGTTTGGTGTCGCGCTCGGCGGCTTCGCGATCGACAAGAAGCCCGATTCGCTCCTCGAACGACAGGGCATCGAGATCCGGTGATCGTCGCTGCTCCTCGAAGGCCTTGGCCATTCCGGTCAAGCCGAGTGCGATCAGCCGTTCATGGGTGGGATGGGCGAGCATTGAGAACTCCATGGTTCAGTGGAAATAGCCCTGACCGCGGATGTTGCCGTGATGCAGGGGTTGGTGGTCGGGCGTCTCGTCGAGGAAGGCCCGATCAAGGCCGTTCTTGAGGATCGAACGGATCGAGGCGACGGAGCGTGCCTTGATTAGGATGCCGCGTTGGCAGGCTGCATCGACGCGCGTGTTGCCGTAGCTCTTGGTCAGCGCCAGAATGCCGAGACAGGTGCGAAAGCCCTGTTCGGGATGCGGCCGGTCAGCGATGACAGCCTGGAAGAAGGCGGCGGTGGCGGGACCGATCTTCTCGCCGGCCGCGATCAGTCCCCCCGGCGTCCACTTGCCGTAGCGGCGATGCGCGCTCGGCATGTGATCGGCAACGGTGGTGTGGCCGCGCCGGTTGGGCGCACGGGCGTGGCTGGCGATGCGCTGCCCCTTGTGGAACATCTCGACGGTGTTGTCGGCGATGCGCACATCGACGAGCTCGCGGATGAGGCGGTAGGGCGTGGAATACCAGTGCCCGTCGACCTCGACGTGATAGTCGGGCGCGACGCGGCAACGCTTCCAGCGCGCAAAGACGTATGGCTGGTCCGGCAGTTCTCCCAGCTTCGGCCTGTCGATCTCGGCGAAGAGCTCGGCGCGGCTAGAGCCGAAGCCGCGCATCTGGCGGGCGTTGAGTTCGGCGACGAGCAGGCGGATGGCGGCGTTCAGCTCCGCCAGGGAAAAGAAGCGCTGGTTGCGCAGCCGCGCCAGGACCCAGCGTTGGGCAATTTGCACGGCGACCTCGACTTTTGCCTTATCCTTCGGGCGTCTCGGCCTGGCTGCGAGAACTGCGGTGCCGTAATGGCTCGCCATCTCCGCATAGGTCCGGTTGAGACCGGGGTCGTAGCGGTCGGGGTTGGTGACGGCAGCCCTGAGATTATCGCAGACCACGAACTTCGGCACGCCATCTAGAAACCGGAACAGGTTGTTGTGAAGGCCGATCCAGTCGGGCAGGGTCTCGCTCGGGCACGCCTCGGCATAGGTATAGTTCGAGGCGCCCATCGCTGCGACGAACAGCTTCATGGGACGCGCTTCGCCGGTGATGGGGTCGAAGATGTCGATGGTATCGCCAGCGAAATCGACGAACACCTTCTCGCCGCCCAGGTGCGTCTGGCGCATCGTCGGGCGCGCGCGCCCTTTCCAGGCCTCGAAGGTCGTGCAAAACCAGGTATAGCCAAAGCCGTCTGGATTGGCGGCACGATACTCTTCCCACAGCAGCACCCGCGTGACGCTGCGGCGGCGCAACTCCTTCCACATAGTTCCAGTCGGGAACGGACCGCCGAGGGCTTTGCGACGCCGCCTTCGGTGCCGGAAAGAGAAGGAGCTCAAGGCCTTCGTCATCCATCCCTTCAGGCAGCGGCCAGCTCAGCCCCGCAAGACGGGCACGCCGCAGGTAACCATGCACGACGCCATTGCTCACCCCGAGCGTGCGCGCGATGACGCGTTCGGTCAGGCCCTGGACATGCCTTAGACGTAGAACTTCTCTGATCCGGCGCATCGACAATCTCTGGGTTGGCATCAGGCTTCCTCGTTGCATTGACGAGGCAACCTGTAGCCCGGTTGAGATGTCGGCCGAAGCGTCCACAACCTTCGAGGAGGCCGCTCACGATCGTCTGAAATCGCTGCTCACGATCCCGTGAAATGCGTGCTCACGATCGACTGAAATCCGTGCTCACGATCGACTGAAATACGCAGACGGCTCCCGAATTGTGCGGTTGACGCGTCGGTGCGGTTCAGATTCAAAACTACGATGAATCGACCTGGCGAACCGACTGTTGAGGAGTTGATGGCGCGCATTGCTGTGCTGCAGGCGGAGAACCGTCAGTTCGCAGAACGCGTGGTTAAGCTCGAGGAAGAGTTGGCGCTGGCGCGCTCACATCGTTTTGCGCCCAAGAGCGAAAAGCACGTTGATCGCCTCTTCAATGAAGCCGAACAGGTTGCCGATGAAGACGACGCGGGCAGCGAAGATGGCAATGTCATCGACCTGCCGGACACCGGCTTTCCGTCCACCGAAAAGCCGGAGGCAAAGAAGCGTGGCCGCAAGGCCCTCCCGGAACACCTGCCGCGCGAGCGCGTCGAGTATGACCTTCCCGAAGATCAGAAGGCCTGTCCTTGCTGTCGTCACCGGATGCACCACATGGGCGAGGCCATTACCGAGCAGCTTCATATCGAGGTGAAGGCGAAGGTCCTGCAGAATGTGCGCTTCAAGTATGCCTGCCGCCATTGCGACCGCACCGGCATCAATACGCCGGTCGTGATCGCGCCGATGCCCGCGCAGCCCTTGCCGGGCAGCATCGCCACGGCCTCGACACTGGCATTTGCTCTTGTTCACAAGTACGTCGACGGCACGCCGCTCTACCGCTTGAGCCAGGCATTCGAGCGAGCCGGCGTGCCCGTCAGCCGCGGCGCTCTGGGGCATTGGGTGATCGGATCGAGCGAGAAGCATCTCTCCCGCATCTATGACGCACTGAAGCTGCGGCTCAGGTCTCAAGCACTCATCCATGGCGACGAGACCACCGTCCAGGTCCTGAAGGAAAAGGACAGGGAGGCCACCAGCACATCATTTATGTGGGCATACCGGAGCGGCGAAGAGAGTAACGAGCCGATCGTGCTGCTCGATTATCAACCGGGTCGCGGCCAGATTTATCCGCAGGCCTTCCTCGGCGATTACCGCGGCATACTGATGAGCGATGGCTATACCGCATGGCGCACGCTGGCAGGGGCCACCCATGTGGGATGCATGGCCCATTCCAGACGTCGCTTCGTCGATGCCCTCAAGGCAAGAAAGAAGGGGGGCGGTCCGCCGGAGCAGGCGCTCAAGTTCTTCGAGCAGCTCTACCGGGTTGAAGGCCAAGCGCGGAACGAAAAGCCGGACAAGGGCGAAACACAAGCCGATTGCATTCGCCGCTTTCGCCAGCAACACAGCGTTCCCATCCTCAATGCTCTCAAGATATGGCTCGACGACATCGCGCCGAAGGTCTTGCCCGATAGCAAGATCGGCGACGCCGTGTCCTACACTCTGAACCAGTGGGAGTACCTGACGCGATACACAGAAGACGGCAGGATGCCGATCGACAACAACCTCCTCGAACGCGATATCAGAATCTTTGCCACCGGCAGAAAATCCTGGCTGTTCAGCGATACCGTGGATGGAGCCAGGGCCAGCGCCGTCATATACAGCCTGATGCTGACCTGCCGCGCCTGTGGCGTCGAGCCCTTGGCCTACTTGCGCCACGTCCTCAGCGAATTGCCGCAGCGCGCCACAGACGCCGACATCACCGACCTGCTGCCCTTCAACTTCGCCAAAACCGCCGCTGCATGATCCGATGCAGCCGTCTGACAGCGACCCCGTCAAACGGGCCGCGTCAACGCGCATGGAAATGAGCGCTTACGGAATAGACGTGGCACGAAGAGAAGCGGCGGTTGCGTTCATTTGGGCCAGGCAGCGCTCGACGACCAAGCGTCTGAGGATCACCGACAACGCTGAACGTATCTCCCCTGCATCGGAGCTAGACCATGACTGGTATTGGCCGAACCGGGAAATCGCCCATTTGGGAACCTGCAGCCGACCGCATCAGGGGAGGGCACGGCTCTCGCGCTGATCTTGTGAGGAGGCGCTGGGGTAGACGCACGTTCATGGGTTGTGGCGGGCTGTCGAGCAAGACTGATATGTTCTCGACGGGAACGTCCAGGATCGCCGCAGTACCAAGGTTGCTAGGCGCCTGCTCATCGTCTGCTGAAGAACAGGCCTGGCACCAACGCGCATCATTACCGACAACTGCGTTCCTACAGAGCGACGAAACGGCAGGTCATCCCGGATGTCGAGCACCGCGCGCACAGGGGCCCTAACATTGGGCCAAGAATTCCCACGAGCCGCTGCGAAAGCGCACGAGCAAGGCTTCCGTTCGCTGGAAAACCTGCAGCACTTCTTCGATCTTCTCGACCTTCCGTAATCTGTTCGCGCAGCCGGCTCAAAGCGCTCCATCGCGTCAACGCTATCGCGGAATGGAAGTTATGGCCCGAGCCCTCGCCTGACATTTCCGTCTGCGCTCCCTTCACGTCCAACTAAGATACCCCAATCGCTAACGCATGAGCCAGGTCGGTTTTTGCGTCCCGAGGAGCCCTTCGTCAGCTAATCGTCAGCTAGGCGGTCTAGACCTGCCACGCCAAGCCAGCCTGAACTCAATGCGAAACATAGGAGTGCGAAGCGTCATGTATGGTCAATTGGTGGCTCGTCCGATGTGCACTACCCCCACTTTGGCTAAGCTGACCTTGGTAACCGCCCGGCGATCGGACGCAGAAGCCAAAGGTTTGCGGACATGGCTGCCCGGATGCGCTTAGCCGGAGCAGGTTCCAGCGGCAGCTCATTTTCGGCGTAAGTGGGCGAACAACCGTGCCGGTGAAGGCAGCAAGCAAGCCCACACTAGTCTCTGCTGAGGACAGAGAGCAGTGGTACAGGGCGCACCAAGCTCCCGCAGGTCAGGGGCCAGATCCACTACGGCTGAGCGACATCAGACCCAACACAATGGGCGCATTCTTGCCAATATCGGAGACATAATATGACGGGCATTGGTCGATCTGGCAGATCGCGCATAGGGAATGCTGGAGCCGACAGCACGTTGGGGGCGAGCAGTTCGCGCTCGCAATCCAGTGTTGCTCCTGGGGAAGGCAGTCAATTGTTCGGATCCGTTGTCGAGCGGATCCGCTCTGGGGCTCAAGATAGAGGGACGTCCTCCGCGCGCGGTGCCGATGATGCCCTGGGCGACGGGTCTTCCGGCCACTCCGTTGGCGCACATCGAACCCTGACTGCTGCGCCACGTGAAGCCGCTGCCCCACCTGCAGCGATTGCGCGGCAACGCGATTTTCCCTCAGTCTCGGAGGGTGGAGCCACGGCGTCCGAGGGCGGAGCTACGGCGCCGGTCGCCAGCCAGCCTCCAAGCTCGAGTGTGGCAGTTCCCATTTCCTTGACAGGCGAAGAAATCAACGCGGCAAAGCTACGAATGCTCGGCCTGCTTAACGAGCTTGACGGTTGCCGTAATGCGGCCCTGCGCGGACACGACTCGTGGGAGGAGGCGCAAGATCAGATGGATCGGTTCATCAATGCAGGCTCGACAGTTCTGAACTACTACGCAAGCCTGCCCCCGGCAGTGGCGCGTAGCATTCTGTCCGACGATCGGGCGCGTGAATTCCGCGACGAAACGCTCAATCGGGCGCAGCACTGCAACATGTTGGCCACCAATATACTCTACGCCTTGCGCGAAAAAAGGGAGGCTGCGGACGCGGTACTCCACAAGTTGCGCGCATCCAACACTCCCCGCGACCCGCTGAGCCGAGCAGTTTCCAGTGTGGCGAAGCACTATGTGGCCCTCATGGAGTGGTGGGAAAAGAAGCTGCGGCGCTGCGAACGGATGCGGTCCGTCTGCGCCGCCACTGCCAACTTACCGAGCGCAACGGCCGAGATGCGAGAGGGCGAACAGGCCGCACTGCGCCTGCACACCGGCTGGGCAGCGAATTTGAAGGTCATGGTGCTGCAATCGCGGGTCGCTCTCGCGCAGATCAAGATTGAGCCGCTGGCGAGCACGTTCGAAGCAGCCGTGAGGGAAATCCTCATAGGTGAGGACCGGAAGGTGCGTCTGCTGGGGACCTTCATCAGCGACGTTTTTCCGGCATTCCACTCGACCGGCGACGCTGTGTTGTCCAGCGAAGGGCGCCCACTCGACGCAGAGCACTGCGCCGTGCTGGAAGGAGTCATGGAGCGGCTTTCGGAATTTGGATTGGCGTTGCACGACATGCTTGCCAAGTTAGGCGATGACCGAACAGGTGCCGGCCTCCCATTGGAACTGTTGGGCCAGATCGTGGACGACGCATGGATCACTGCGCACGAGGTCATGCACTTCCTGGAACTGCAGCCGAAGTCGCCAGCCATCATTGCATCGCCGGCAGCCGCTGGTGCTGCAAAACCGGCCGGCACTGCCGGCACGGCTACAATCGCCGAAACCTTGGCACAACAACTGCAGACCAAAGCCATCATTGGAACGCCGGCCGACGCTCGCGCTGCGATACCGGCCGACACTGCCAGCGAGGCTGCAGGGGCCCAAGGCACTGCAGTGGGCAAGAAACGGAAAGCGAACGGGAAAGGGAAAGGGAAAGACAGGCAGGCCGCCGGTGCTAGCTCTTCGGCCGCCGGCCAGCCGGAGCCGCAAGTCGCTGCAAACGACGGCGACCCGGCGCCAGCAGCCAAGGTTGTCGTGCTTTCCGATCTAGGTACGAAAAAGCTCGTGAGTGCGGAGGAGGCGCCGGATGCGAGTGCGTCGGCGGCGGCACGCTTGGCGATCTGGCAGGCCCCGGCTTCGGAGCAGATGCTGGCACGGTTGGCCGAACTCCTGAAGTTCGATCTGGCTGGTCAGCAAAAGGCCGTCTCGCAAGCGCGCAAGATGAAACCCGAGAACGCCGAACACGTCGTGGACACCGTGGTCGAGCGTCTGCAGACCCAGGCCGCCGAGATGCAGGCCTGTCTGGCCGCGTTTAAGCAGCATGCTAGTCTCCTCCGACTCTCGCCTTCGCAAGTACCCAAAGTGCACGAAGACACACAACAGCTCAAGAAAATGTTGGGCCAGGCGCAGGGACTGGCAAAGGCTTTGAAAGAGCAAAAGGCCACGATTACGATCGAATGCATGAAGACCTACGCATTTCCGTCGCAGAAGTACCTTGAACACTTGCGACAGGCCAAGGAGTTGACGCCTGCGGATCCACCGCAGCCGTTGAGGGGGGAGTCAGGGACGCTGTTCGAGATCCGGCTGCAGCCCAAGGCGCTGCGCAATGGTGCAAAGCCGAAACCGATGTGGGTGCACATCCATACGAAGGAGTCGGTACATGCGGGGCAGTTGGCGACGCTGAATGACGCCGACTTCGTCGCTTGCCACGTCAAATCCAATGAACAGCGCGGCCACAATCGCCAGTGGCAGGACGCCCGGGCTGCGATCGGTCACGAGAACGTCGTAATCCACCGCGGCAAGCTCACCCCTGCGTTCTGCAAGTCCCTGTTGACCGGAGGGCTCAGCGGCCACCCACGCCATCCGCTTGCCGCGGTGGAGCACCGGTCGACACCGGCTGCTCGACACGCGATATAGTCGGGGGCTCGCAGTAAAGTGCCGCTTGTGGTGACACCATGAGTCATACCTCCGAAATCTGGAGGCCAGCGGGTCATTGGTCCAGATGCTGGCAGTTGAGCCTCTCTGGTCTTGAGCCAAACAGCGTATGCCGCGAACTGCACGGGTTGCCGGCCCCGCACCTCAACTATCGCAAAAAGGGCGAGCGGCGCTGGTGCGCGGAACACTCCGGCCAAAACTTGCCTGAAGCGGACGCCCGATTTGAGCTGTCGCGTCGAAGGAATTGCAGATGACGCTTCATGACATTGCGCTCGACGACAAATTCGACCTTTCCAAGGAGCGCATCTTCCTGTCGGGCGCGCAGGCGGTCGTGCGTATGCTCCTCATGCAGCGCGAGCGCGATCGCCGCGCGGGGCTTAACACCGCCGGCTTCGTTTCGGGCTATCGCGGCTCGCCGCTCGGCGGTCTCGACCTCCAGCTCTGGAAAGCCAAACGGCAGCTTGCCGACGCCAGCATCGTTTTCCAGCCCGGGCTGAACGAGGAACTGGCCGCTACGGCCTGCTGGGGTACGCAGCAGACGGAACTGCTCGGCGAAGGCAAATATGACGGCGTTTTTTCGATCTGGTACGGCAAGGGTCCGGGCGTCGACCGCTCCGGCGACGTTTTTCGCCACGCCAATCTCGCCGGATCGTCCAGGTATGGCGGTGTGCTCGCCCTGATGGGCGACGACCACATGGCGGAATCATCCAGCAACGCGCACGCCACCGAGTTCGTGTTCGTCGATACCATGATCCCAATCCTCAATCCGGCGGGCGTGCAGGAACTGATCGAATACGGCCTTTACGGCTACGCCATGTCGCGCTTCGCCGGCACCTGGGCGGCGATCAAATGCGTCAAGGACAATATCGAATCGACGGCTTCGGTGGATGCGTCGCTCGACCGGCTGAACATCATCATCCCCGAGTTCGACATGCCGCCCAGCGGTTTGAATATCCGCCACGAGCTCGACCAGCTCGGCCAGGAAGCGCGTCTGCACGAACACAAGCGTGCCGCAGCGGCGGCCTTCATCAAGGCCAATGATCTCAATCGAATCGTCTATTCGGGCGGCCGAAATCCGAAGATCGGCATCATCACCATCGGCAAGAGCTATCTTGACGTACGCCAGGCGCTGGAGGATATCGGCGTCGACGAAGCCCGCGCCAACCAGCTCGGCGTGCGGCTGTTCAAGATAGGCTGCCCGTGGCCGCTCGACTTCGAGCACATTGCGGATTTCGTGCGTGGCCTGGAGAAGGTGATCGTCGTCGAGGAGAAGCGCTCGCTGATCGAAGTCCAGCTGCGCGAGAGCCTCTACAACACGGCCATGCAGCCCATGGTGATTGGCAAGAAGGACGAGCGCGGCGGCTGGCTTTTCCCGGCCAAGGGTTCCCTCGACCCTAATGATATCGCGATCGCGCTCGGCGAGCGCATCGTCGAGACGATCGGACCGTCGGAGGAGATTTCTGCACGGGTCGCTCGGCTAAAGCAGTTCCAGGCGATGCTTGCCGACAAGAAGGACATTGGCGCGCGCACGCCATTCTTCTGCTCCGGCTGCCCGCACAATTCCTCGACCAAAGTGCCGGAAGGCTCGATCGCCACCGCCGGCATCGGCTGCCACTTCATGGCGCTGTGGATGGACCGCTCCACGGTCGGCTTCACCGCGATGGGCGGGGAGGGCGCGCAATGGGTCGGCCAGGCGCCGTTCTCGACGCGCGAGCACATCTTCCAGAACCTCGGCGACGGCACCTATAACCATTCCGGCTCGCTGGCGCTGCGCTTCGCGCTCGCCTCGGGCGCGAACATCACCTATAAGATCCTCTACAACGACGCCGTCGCTATGACTGGTGGCCAGCCGATCGAAGGCAATCTGACCGTCGACATGATCGCGAGCCAGGTGCACGCCGAGGGCGTCGAGCGCATCGCCATCGTCACCGACGAACCCCGCAAGTATGCCGCCGCCGGGATAGGGTTTCCCGCCGGTTCCACCATCCACCATCGCGATGATCTCGACCTGGTGCAGCGGCAGTTGCGCGAGGTGAAGGGCGTGTCCGTGCTGCTTTATGACCAGACCTGCGCGGCCGAAAAGCGCCGCCGCCGCAAGCGCGGAACCTTTCCGGACCCCGACAAGCGCGTCATCATCAATGAGCTCGTCTGCGAAGGCTGCGGCGATTGCGGCGTCCAATCCAACTGCGCCTCGATCCAACCCGTCGAAACTGAGTTCGGCCGCAAGCGCCGCATTGACCAGTCGAGCTGCAATAAGGATTTCTCCTGCGTCAACGGCTTTTGCCCATCCTTCGTCACCGTGCATGGCGCGAAGATTCGCAAGGCCGAAGGCATGGCAGGAAAATCCGATCCGCTCGAAGGCGTGCTGGAGCCACAGCTTTTTGCGCTCAATGGCGACGGCTGGTCGTCGATCATCGACGGCGTCGGCGGCACCGGCGTCGTCACAGTCGGCGCCATCCTCGGCATGGCGGCGCATCTGGAGGGCAAGGGCTGCGGCATGATCGACATGGCGGGCCTGGCGCAGAAGGGCGGGGCGGTCTTTTCACATGTCCGCATCGCAAAAACCCCTGAGGATATCCACGCCATCCGCGTCTCGGCGGGCAAGGCCGACCTCGTTCTCGGCTGCGACCTGGTCGTGTCGGGCAACAAGAAGGTGCTGGCGGCGGTGCGCGAGGGCCATACGATCTTCGTCGCCAACACCGCCGAGATCATGCCGGGCGACTTCGCGCGCTCGGCCGATTTTTCGCTGCCCGTGGAGCGGTTGAAGGAGGCCATTCGCGAGGCTGCCGGCGAAAAGGCGCATTTCTTCGACGCCACGCGCACTGCGTCAGCGCTGTTCGGCAATTCGCTCGGGGCCAACATGTTCATGCTGGGCTTTGCCTACCAGCATGGCGGGCTGCCGCTGCCGGCGGACGCGATCGAACGCGCCATCGAACTCAATGGCGAGTCGGTCGCCATGAATATCGCAGCTTTCCGCTGGGGACGGCGCGCGGCGCATCAGCCGGATTTCGTCAAAGGAATGCTCGGCCGGCCTGGCCAGGCGGCGGAGCCCGGTATCGCACAGACGCTTGACGAGATCGTCGCGCGTCGAGTGGAGTTCCTGACCGCCTATCAGAACGCCGCCTATGCGAAGCGTTACGCCGATCGTGTCGCGGCCGTCCGCAAGGCCGAGCAGGCAGTCTTGCCGGGCTCCGCCCCGGTCGCCGAGGCCGTGGCGAAAAACCTCTTCAAACTGATGGCTATCAAGGACGAGTATGAAGTCGCCCGCCTCTACACGGACGGATCGTTCCAGCGCCAACTGGCGGCGCAATTCCAAGAATACGACCGGCTGGAATTCCACCTCGCGCCCCCGATCATGGGACGGCGCGGCGCGGACGGAAAGCCAAAGAAATCAAGTTTCGGGCCGGGGATGATGAAGGCATTCAGCCTGCTTGCGTCGCTGAAGGGCCTGCGCGGATCAGCGCTCGATCTGTTCGGCTATTCCGCCGAGCGGCGGACGGAGCGCGGCCTGCTCGCAAGCTACGAGGCCGATGTCGACCGCATCGCCCGCATCCTGACGCCAGCGAAGTTAGAGGCGGCTGCTGCCTTGGCGTCAGTCCCGGCTCTCATTCGCGGCTACGGCCACGTCAAGCAGGCAAGCGTGGAAAAGGCTGCGGGAGAGCGGGCCCGGCTTCTGGCGCGCCTTGAAAGCGCAGAGGCGAAACCGGAGCCGGAACGGCAGAACAAGCCGCTTTCTGTGGCCAGTATATCCCTCTACAATCCGACCTTAACGTAAGATTGCCCCGGTACGCGGATGATCCTCTTTTAGGCGATTGTGGCAAAGCTTGGCTCCCGGCGAGCTCGAACAATTTGCGGCGCGCATGCGCAACCTGCTTCGAGTACCGGCCCCGGCGATCGTAGCGTTCGCCATAGCCGCCATAGGCGTCGGCCTGCAGATCCCGGACCAGGTGCCAAGATGGGCCCGTGGATGTTCGGCACGCCGGTAGCGCGAATAATGAAACAGCTCGGCGGGCGGATCGACACCGCCGAACGCTGACATAGACCCGCAGCCTGCCATTATCGGCCTTGCCCTTGGCGAGGACCGGCACGTTTGTATCGCCGCCGTGCCAGCGGTCGGCGAGGAGGACATGAGGCTCGATCGACGATGGATGGGCACGAGCGCGAATGTGGCCGCGCCAACCTGGTCGGCGAGCGTCGGCAGGCTCAGCGGCACTCCTTCACGCGCAAAACACCCGGTCCTGGCGGTCTAATGGCCAAGGTCTCTCAAGTCGCCGCGATCGAGGTCGATCCGGTGATACGCCCTCCTGCATCCGTCTGCCCGGTGGCACTACGCGTGCAGGGATATCGGACGAGCCACCAATTCGACCATACGAGGCGGTCGCCTACTAGGCCGGCTTCGGCTACAAGGCGAAAGCCTTCGCGAGGATTGCCGCATCCTTGGGCTCAAGCCCATCCGCATCAAACCTACACGCCAAGACCAACGCAAGGCCGGGCGCTTCATCAAGCGTGGTCTTGGGGAGCCTATGCCGTCCCATGCCCGACTTCCCAGCGCCGTCGAGCCGCCTGCCTGGCTTAATGGCTAGTGGAACAGTCCCGCAGCCTAAACCCACAACGCCAATCAGCAGACTCGGCCTCACCGAGGACAGCCTGTTGAGGCGCCACATCTAGGCTAAGCCTGCGGCGAAGAGTGCTCTCGCGACGGGCTCGAAATGTTGCCTGGGAACGGCGTTGCCCAGTTTCGTCGCGCTGATGAGCTGATGCGCTAGGACATGATCATCAAAAATAGTGAGATGTAGGGCCTGCGCCTCACAGAACATGTGCGAAGCGGCCTCGCCCTCGGCGCGGCAAACTAGGACCGGCACCCCGGTCTCACCACGAATGTAGCGAAGACCGACCAGTATCGCCTTTCCTCTGAAGATCAACGTGGCGCGATTCAACCCAAGCGGAGGCTCCCCCGCCGTCTCGTCGCGGATGCGACGCCGTTCACTCTTCAACTCTGGCGTCCCCTGCTGTTCCTTCAACTCGCGCGTCACTTCGGTCTTGGTCATGCGCATTTCGCGCAGAAACAACGAACGCTGCAACAGGAGATCGATCAGCCCGCCCACCAGAAGTGCACCGGCGCCAATCCCCATCAGCAGTTTCGCCTCCGTAAAGACCAAGCCGAGACAGCCCATGCCGCAGACTGGCAGATAGATCACCGTCTTCCACATGCCGAAAAGCAAGATAAGAAAGGTGGTGCTGAGGACCACTACCTTAAACAGTGTCTTCCCAAGCTCGACTGCTGAACGCGCAGACACCATGCGTTTCAGCCCTTGAAAAGGGTCAATCTTCTCAAACTTGGGCTTCATAGGCTCGAGAGAGAAGACAAATCCACCATTGGCTATCAATCCCGCCGAAATTACCGCGGCGACGAGAGCTCCAAGCAGCGGGCCAACGGCCCCCAGGGTGAGTTCGATCAGCAGGACCAATGCCTGCCGGACCGCGATATCGAAAGGAAGGTTCTGCAGCTTGTCGACCAATAATAGCGCTTCCTGGCATTTGTCTTCGATCACGCTCCCTCTCAGCCAAAGGTAGCCGAACCCAGCGCAAGTGCCGGCCGCGCGGACGAAATCGGCGCTGCGCGGTATCTGCCCGTTTTTGCGCGCTTCCCTTAGCTTCGTCGGGGTGGCGGCGTGATTCTTTTCTTCACTCGTGTCGCTCATTTCAGCAACTTGCCGAACCACTCAAGCGCGCCATTCGCTTGTGCAATCTCCAGTTTCATGCCCTCGACCAGATAGGCGGTGTAGGTGACCATGATAATCGGAAAGCCGATATTCTTGAGCGTCGGGGACAGTTGGCTCGACTTGAATTGCGGCGCAAAGCGACGAAGTATCATCATTGATACATCCACCAGCAGCAGGAAGATCACTACGGGGCCGGAGACCAATAATGTCGTGCGCATAATGTGGTCGAGGAGCCCTAATAGCTCCATTGCTCCTTGCGGGCTCAATGTGGGGTGAAAACGAAAAACGGGCCAGATCAGGTAGCTGCCATAAAGAGCACTGATGACAGCCTCCATACCTCCTGATGCGACGAAGATCGTAATTGCAGTGATCCCGAGAAAAACGCCCATAGCGGAAGCCTGGCTGTTCGTCGCGGGGTCGGTCGGAGCGGACGGGCTGGAGATGCCACGTTGGTTATCGATAAACTCACCAGCCGCCTGAAGGCCCCATAGGGGGATGCCGAGCAAAGTGCCAAGTAGCACGCCGACAAAAACCTCCTTCAAACCGAGCAGAGTTACATGGATTAGAACCGTTTCAGGATCCAGCGCGCGCAGCCCGTCGCTCACCTGTGCCAAGCACGGCAGTCCGAAGGCAACAGCCAGGCAGCTGCGGATCAGCCCACCGACCTGAGATCGTGTAAATACAGGAAGTACCAGCATAATGCCTATCGCGCGGGCTGCGCCAAGACTGGCCGCAACGACGAGCTCGAGAGCCGCATGGATCAGGATTTGAATCTCGCCCGATGACGCATACATGGCGGAGGCTAGTAGCTTGGTGTCATTGCGGGAAACTCAGTAAAGATCTGGTCGGCTAGCTCTATGAGCGGAGCGCTCAGCACAGGGGCAAACAGGCCAATTACCGCGACAACGACCAGAAGCTTCACCGTGAGCGGCAAGCTTTCATCCTGAATCTGCGTTGCCGCCTGGATGATGCCAATGCCCAGGCCAACAACCACCGATGCAATGAGCGGCGGCAGAACCCAGATCATGAAAACCATCAAAGATTGGCTCATAAGTGTGACAATAGTCGATTCAGTAATAGTTAACCTCCCGGTATCGTGTAACTCAACACAAGTCCGTGCATCAATCTCGACCAGCCATCAATAGCGACAAACAAAAATAGTTTGAAAGGTACAGATATAACCGTAGGGGATACCATTGACATGCCCATCGCCATCAAGATTGTCGTTACGATAAGATCGATGACGATAAAGGGCAGATAAAGGAGAAAGCCGATTTCGAATGCACGCTTGAGTTCTGAAATTAGAAAAGATGGTACGAGAATGGCAAAATCATCAGGTGTGGCTTTTGGCGCGCATTTCCTCTGGCCAGACTTTTTCAGTCGAGGAAAGGAAAAATCGCCGCTGCTCTTCGTTCGTGAACTTCTTGAGATGATCGCGCAAGGGTTCACTTCCTTCTTGAGCGGCGCTTATCCAGTCATCGATCGTCTGATAACGCAGTTTCGGATCTGTGAGGCGATCATAGGTCTGTTCAATAACAGGCGCGCTAACGAACATGGTGAGGATCAATGCCGCGGCGTATAGTACCACGTTCGGTGGTATCGTCTGGGTCCCGAGCGCATTGCGGACGAGGAATAGAACAACCGATACCTTTACGAACGCCGTCGTCGTGGCGACTGCTAAAACCAGCAGCCCGAGTCCGGCGGTAACCGCAAGAAGCGTCAGGACGGCCGGCTGAATCTCAGTCATTGCATGCCAATCTGCCGCAGAGTCTGATGCCCAGCTCATCTCCGATGCGCACAATGTCGCCACGCCCGATACGCCGACCATTAGCAACTATGTCGACTGGACCATCGATCGGCCGACCAAGTTCGAAAACATGCCCTTCGCCGGCACTCCTCAATTCTCCTAGAGGGATAGGCCAGCGGCCGCATTCAAAGACAAGCACGATCTCGATTTCGTCGAGATCGGCTTCCGACGGCCCTAGTTGAGATTCGGGTTGTTTCATATGCGCATTCTCCAACGGGCACGATCGCGGGCGGAAAGGCGCCCGCAGGATTAGGTGGTCGCCCTCAAGATCTGCCTCGGTCCATAACTGCCCCACTGATAGGGTGATCTGGCCACGGCCGAACGGCGCTATGTCTGGTATCAGAGCATCACCGGCACATGCTCTTCGAAGAAGCGCCGCCGGAACGCGAAGCGTGCCGATCTCTCCTGCAACTATGACCGGAAGCTCTGTGGAAAGCCCGCGCGGCTGTCGCGGCAACTGCCCAATCAGTACGCCCAAAGCGCGGAACGCAGACGGCACCAAGCCATCAAGAGGCGAGAACAGGGACAGACGACCCTTGCCACTGACGGGACCGAAGACGATATCCAGCTCGAGATAAGGTGCCGGTGTCATGGCTTCACGCACGCAAAGGAGGTGCACGCTCCGCTGTGTCCTGTGCTCCAGGCGAGCTATCAGCGGCTCGAGTGCAAGTTCGAGAATGAGCGAAGCAGTTGGCTCGGAAGGGAAAGCAAGGCCACTCTGCACGGTCGAGACGAGCGCCTCTACAAGCGGTCGGGACAGCGACAAGACGACCGTTTCACCTCCCACCCGCCAAATGCAGTCAAGCATCGGAATGGCAGTAGGTTCCTGCTGCCACACAACTCCGCCCATCCGCAGCGATAGCGACTTGTCGCCCATCCGGCTCTGAAACGGCGTGCGGGAAGTCGCTATATCATTGAGCCACGAGGCGACCTCGTGGGACAGTGTTAGCGCTGGTTCGAGTATAGCGGGTCTGACCACAGTGGTTACCAAAGCGGCTCTAAACTGCACGAGCGCGTCATTCACAGAACCTGCGGTTATCGGATCTGGCTGCGCGACATCTGGGCGAGAGAAACCCTCCCATACCGAAGCAACATTTCATCGTCGGCCTCTATCTCGCCTGCGGCATCCGACTGAATATCGACGGCGCGCCTGACGTCATCGTCGATTTGTTGCCATTTGTGCGTTGCCGCCGAACATCTGACCCATAGCTCCCTCTTCTCAGATGCCGCTATCTCGGCCTTTTCTTGAGCAAGGCGTGCATCATCAAGCATCTGGCGTTTGAAAGCGATCTCAGCCGCAAGCCGCTCAATACAAAGGTCGTGACGGTCGAGTGCTGCGCTGGACAAGCTGTCGAGCGTCATCAGCTCTTGGTAGAGCGCTGCTTCGGCCGAAGCGCAATGTTGCTGTGCGATTGCAAGCCCCTGCGAGGCATTGTGTACGGCTAAGGTGGCCATATGGCGCTCGGTTTCCTTCCTGGACAGCTCCCTACGGGCACCACGCTCTTGCATTTCCTTCAGGAGCCGTAATCTCGAAGCCTGAACACGATTCACGCGGTCAGACGCGACATCCATGCGACCGTCTCCTCGAAATGCGATGCCTCGCCTTCGGTCTGGCACAAAAATTCCCTCAGCTCGCCAATCGACGCGACAGCCCGGTCAGTTAGGGGGTCGCCGCCTTGCTTGTATTCGCCGACATTGATCAAAAACTCGTTCTCGGCATAGCGCGACAGGAGATCGCGGAAGAAGGATGCTGCCTTGCGATGTGTCCCAGAAACGACCGCATCCATCACGCGGCTGCGACTCTGCAGCACATCGATAGCGGGGAAATGCGATCGCGCCGCGATAGCGCGTGAGAGGACGACATGGCCATCGAGAATGCCGCGCGATTCCTCGGCGATTGGATCACCTGTGCCATCACCTTCGACAAGCACAGTGTAGAAGGCCGTGATCGAGCCGCGCTCACCCATGCCGGCCCGCTCCAGCAGGCCTGGCAGCATGCCAAAGACGGAAGGAGGAAAGCCCCGTCGGGTCGGCGGCTCACCAGCAGCGAGGCCTATTTCTCGCATGGCGCGGCAGAAGCGCGTCAGCGAGTCCATCATGAGAGCGACGCGTAGTCCCTGTTCGCGAAAATATTCGGCGAGCGCAGTCGCCATAGGAGCACATTGCGCCCGCTCCACTGCTGAGCGGTCGGACGTTTCAACGACAACGACCGTACGGCGCAGGCCGGCCTCCCCAAGATGCCGCTCGATGAATTCACGAACTTCACGTCCGCGTTCGCCTATGAGGGCGACTATGACAACGTCAGCGGCGGCACCTTTTACGATCTGCGACAATAACGTCGACTTGCCACAACCAGGCTCGCCATAGATCCCGATTCGCTGGCCCTCGCCGCATGTCAGGAGACCATCCAGGGCACGGACTCCGAGCGGGAATGGCCGCTCAACAATGCGCCTTGTCATCGGATTGGGTGCCCTGCCGCGCAGCGGACGAGTTTCGGCCGTTTTAACTTCGCCTTTGCCGTCAAGTGGACGGCAACGGCTGTCAATCACGCGGCCGAGCAAATCGGGGCCGACTGGCACTTCACGCATTCGTCCGGTGGCCACGACTTCTGTGCGGCTGGACAGGCCGACCAAGTCGCCGATCGGCGTAAGCAACACCCCATCATCCAACAGGCCGATCACCTCGGCTTCCAGCGACAGACCGGTTCGCGGATCCTGTAGGAGACAAAGTTCCCCAATACGAGTGTCCGGCAAGACAGCGTGGACCAGTGTACCGATAGCCCGCGTGATCCGTCCGCGCACCACACGCGTGTCGATTTGCTTTGCTGCAGACCTCAAAGACGAGATCGCCGGATCGGGAGCCCGGATGCCGGCGAAATTATTATGCTCTGGTACCGGCGTGGTCACGGTTCGCCTTCCTCAGAGAGCAACCCGAAGCCGAGACGCAGCGCGCGCATCTGTGCGTCAAGTCCCAGATCGACATTGCCATACTCGCTCCACAGCACGCACTGTTGAAGCGACAACGTCGGATCCGGATCGATCCGAACCCTCGGCCGACCCTCCCTTCCGTCGCATCCAGCAAACTCGCGCGCGAGCATATCGACTTGCATGGGGCATACATGAAGGCAAACTTCCGCGCCGCTGTATTTGCGCTCAATGGCGTGACGAACAGCCCTCACCAACAGCTCACCCGGGTCGAAAGCGCCCAGAATATCGCTTAGGACCTCCATCACGAGCTGTGGCAGTTCCTGCTCCAGAACCGCCTTTCGTTGCGCCACTTCGGAGACTGTCCCCGCAATCAGCCGTGCCAATTCCTCCGCGCCTGCATTCAAACCCTCGATTTGGCCGCGCGCCCGCTCACGCTGATAAGCGGCGCGTGCCCAACTGCGAACCCGCTGCTGATGCCGTTCTGCCGCAGCGCGCGCTTCTGCGGCGCACTGCCAGATTTCGAGCTCACTTGCCGGGATCAGTGGCCCAACTGGGCGCATTTGCGGTGCGACGGGCGCCGCGGAAACATCGGCTGTCATAGCGCCGGGATCTCCGTCTCAAAATGGGCTAGCACGAGCGAAAACAACTGGCCTGAGGCATTGCCGTGCTCGGGCGCTGGATTCTCGGCGGCTGTCCCGAGGGGCAACCGTAGAAGCACGCGGTTACGCTCAAGCACTGGACTCTGATCGAGCCAAGCACCAAGGCAGGCATGTCCATCGTGTTCAATTTTGAGCGCGAGTTTTTTCGGATCAGCGATCAAACTGCCTGTGATCGCATACGCCAGATGTCGGATGCCAAAAGCGTGCGCATCAGCGCCGATATGTTCAACTAGCACCGTGAGGTGACGTTGTGAAACAAGCTTCAGCAGCGAACGAGCATGCCAAACACTGCCCGCAAAGAGGGCAGCCCGACGCGGGTCATGCCCCTGCAGAAGATCCGGCCCCCAGCCGCATCCGTTCGAATCCGTGTCATTGTCAAGCAGCAATTCTGCCAATTTTGGCTGCAGCCTGGCACAGGTCTGCAGCTGCACCACTGTCGCAGCCGATAACGTCGGATCCAGACAGGCGGCAATACGAGTCGGATGGGCCGAAGCAGCAAGCTTGCTCCAGTACACGGAACGTAATTGCGACGAATGATCGCGATCGCTAGTCTGCATCGAAATGGGCATTGAGAATATCACCTATGCCGCACGGCCAATGATTTTTTTTCGAATGGCCTCGACAGCGGAAACACCCGAGGGGCCCCCGATCTTGGATAATTCGCCCGATGATTGTCTGCGCCGATGCCGAAGAACACTTGCTAAGAGATAGCACGCCACAGCGAACACAGCTGCGGCAACACCCATCACGATCGCCAGAAGTGGCGCGGGAAAGGATTTAGACGCTTGGGCCAACGCAGTCGCCGGTACGGAGGGTTGCTCATGTACGGACCGTTCCACTGGCACCAAAACCACTTCGACCTTTTCGTAGGACAAGCCTTCGATGCTGTCGGCGACGAGCATCTTTATTTTCGGCAGCAGAACGGAAAGATTTGCTTTGGCGTCGTGCCGGATAAAGACCGAGGCCGAGGATGGCGTGCCGCCCGCTCGTAACAGGTCGTTATTCGGCAGAACGACATGAACACGTACTGAGAAGACGCCATCAATATCGCTGATCGTGCGCGACAACTCTTCGCTCAGAGCATAAACGTAACGGGCACGCTCCTCGGTCGGCGAGGCAATCAGTCCTGATCCTTCGAATATCTCGCCGATGTTCTTGAAAGACTGGCGCGGCAGCCCCTTGGCATTCAAGAGGTTGATTGAGAAGGCAATGAGCTTTTCGTCGACCTGGATCGTGCTGGTCCCGTCCTTAGCGGCAACCCGGACCGCGTCAACTCCGTTGTCTATCAGAAGCGCCAGCATCTCATTCGCCTCGCGCTCCTGCAATTGCGTGTAGAGATCGACCTTGCAACCACTCAAGGCGAAGAGAAGTGGCAGCACGACAAAATGAAGCGATCGCCGACCAGACGGGCGACTACGCATGATTTCGCCATGGGCTAAGCCAATCATTCGCGCCGTTCATCCTTCTTTTATTAGTTTGTTCACCGATGAGGTGATGCCGCTGACACCTTTGGAAACAAGGGCAACCTGGGTGACGCCGTTGTAGAGATCCCGCAGACCAGCAACCATCGCTTCGAAGTCACCCCCTGCTCGCGGAACGTCCGACGTCCCCGTTGCCCCACCTTCGACCGGAAGCCTCTCAGCCGTACCCGGTAGAGCGCCCTTCGTTAGGGCTACCTGATGGTCGGGCGCGGCAGAAGTAACTGCATTGTCCCCGTGCATCGAAGAAATCGCCTGCAGCACGCGGTGTCCCAGTGGACTTGTCTGCGCAGTCGCGCGTTGAACATCCAAGGGCGGAGGAACAGGCGCCGCCGCAGCGGTATCGTTCTTCATCGAGGCAGCCGCCTGGGCTAGAGCGTGGTCAAACTGGGCCTGCTCGCCGAATGACGGTGAGCCAACCCTGGAGAGACTGTCAGTAACACTGGCAGGGATCGACGTGACAGGCATCATCATACAAGGACTCGATTGCTTCTCTTTAACGTGTGACGAGTCCAGCCGGTTCATCACCCGCTGTTGAGTCAATCCCTTAGGGAGGCGAGCTGACGACAAGCTGACGGGAGCGTCGGTTGGTCATTTAAAGTCACTTTGACGACTTTGGTGACTTGTGACAATTCCATCCTTTGGTTTATCAGGGCGAGATGCCAAGAACGCTCATACGATCCACCATCCTGCACAGCTTGAAAAGACTTCTCTGTGTCGGGTTTTTTCTCTCCGCCAGCATCCAAACAACTGTCGGCGCCCCCCTATCGCTTCCCTCGACACCCTACAGGTATACGGTTCTAGATCAGGATCTCACTGCCGCGTTGCAGGAGTTCGGCAACAACCTGAACATCAGGGTCAATATCAGCGCCGAGGTGAAGGGGCGGATTCGCGGGCGTATGCCGGATTTGCCACCGCGCGAGTTCCTGGACCGCTTGACCAACCTGTACCATCTCCAATGGTACTATGATGGGCTTGTGCTCTATGTGTCCGCTGCAAAAGAAGCGCAAACTCGGATGCTCGTGCTCACTTCGATTCGTTTCGATGCCTTCAACGGCGCCCTCGATAGGCTTGGCATCTCCGATGACCGCTATGTAGTGAGACCCACGCCCGGAAATGGCCTCGTCCTTGTTTCCGGTCCACCGCGCTTCATCGCGCTCGTGGAGCAGACGTTCAACGGCCTTGTGGCCGAGGCGCAGGCGCAGCCTCACGTCGCTGAGACGCCGCCAAGGGAATCGGTACTGATATTGTTTCGGGGTTCCTCCACCACGGTCGTCCGTAACGGACAACCGGAAGTCTCTTATTCTTCTGACGTGCCGCAACCGGATAGCGTTGCAGGGAAGCCTGAGCTGAGCCAGAGATGACATCTAAGGAGACGCCGCAGCTTCTGGAGAAATCATCACGTCGGCCGCTCCTGATTGTGAATTCTTCTGAAATTCGTCAGTTTCTCGAAAGCTAAGCCGCTCATGATGGGAATCGGAAGCCCCATGTCGCTGGCTTTTGGCTGGAATTGACCTTGGGGCTAACAACGAGCGGAGCAATTAAAGGCACTGCTAGGGGCCATTTTGGCGACCGGCCAACGCTCGGAACGTTCGTGAAACATTGGCTTACATGAGGCCTTTGTTGGGATTTCAACGTCACGTCTGAGGATGCACAATGTCGGCCAGCAACCTTTCATCATCCATCACTTCGAATCTCCCACAGCCCGTACAGGCATGGTCGGGCCTGAAGCCTTCTGCCGCGGTATTGCAGACTCAGCAAAGCGCATCGTCCTTCGAGGCAATGCTGTCCACCTACTTGCTCGGAGACATGACCAATCCTGGCGCGCTCCGGGGTCCGCTGGCGCCGGATGTCGAATCGACGTTGGAAGATTTGCGGCAGCACCCATTGGACCTGCTGCCGTCGCATATGAAGGCGGCAATCGAATCGATGGATCAGGCCCCGCAGCCTCCTGCGATCGCCTCCGATTTCATATCGCCGGCTCCCGTGCCAAGCTCGAGAATCACGTGGAACGGCGGCTCGCTAACCAAGGCCGAGTTGCAGATCGTGGCAGTGCTGAACCGACACAAGGACCAATGCCCATTCAGTTGGGAGTCGCTTGGCGATAAAGCCAATGATCCCTCTACGCCGCCGGATCTGAAAGCGGCGATCGAAGGACTGCAGCAGGATCCCGAACTCTTTTACGCGATCGGATCGCAGGGCGATGGTCGCTGTGGAGGCAAGATCACGGCGAAGGATTTGTCTGGATTTTCCCACCATCACTCACAAGTTGCCGAATTTCAGGACCGGCAGGCGCAAAGCTACCAGCAGAACTACATTCCATCCGACAGCGCCGGAAATGCTCAGCCTTCGGTCATGACCTTGAGCGATGCATTGCGCGAGCTTTACCGGTACTCCGACGACCTGCCTAAGGATCTAAGCCTGGCTGATTTCAAGCGGATCGTCGACGGCCAAGCGAAAACCGGCAAATGTCCGCCTCAGGTCATTGCGGCTGCTCAACACTTCCTAAATCACCCGGATGCCTGGAAGCAGCTGTGCGGTGGTTCAGATACGGTCCATAAAGACGAGTTCCTCAAAGCCGCTACATCGTCAATGAGCCTCACGCAAACCGAGCTGAACACGCTCAAGATGATTAACAGCAATCAGCGCGCCTTCTTTGGGAGCGGTGACCTGACTCGTGACAAGCTGGCGAGCATGGCAGACGACAAGAGCCTCGATCCGAAGGTACGCCAAACGGCCTCGCAGTTACTCTCCGATCCGCTTTTGTTCGGTTTGCTGAACAATTCAATTACGGGCTATAAGACCCACAATGAGTTCTTCGACTTCGGCGGCGGGCATACGGTCGATTCCGGTAACATCAGCAAAAAAGACTTCGCGCAATTCTACGGCAACATGTCTGTTGCGAACAGCACCGTTCAGAAAACGAAAACCCATGTGCCTGATGCCGCTGCAGAGCAGGAGGCCGTCGCGGACATGATGATGGGTGCGGCGGACCAGCCCGATATCAAGTCTTCCAAACAGAACGGCGGGGCCTTCATCCACACAGTCGGCGACGTGCTCAAGGTGTACTCGACAGTGGTTGATTGGACTGCGACGGCGGTTGGTCTACTCAGCTTCATTCCGGCCGTGGGCCAAGTGGCCGATCTCGCATCGATGGCGCTTGCGTGCGAGGCGCAAGCGTTAAATGTTGTCCGTACAGCTATTACCGGAGGCAATATGAAGCAGGCGCTGCTAGAAGCTGGCCTCGGTGTCGCAGCGCAGGCGGTCAGTCTTGTCGCCGGCCCCCAGGTCAAACTCGCGATTCGCAACGGGCTCATCAGGAAGGCATTGGAAGAGGCTGCGACGGCCGGCATCAATCTGCCGCTTTCAACGGCGCAAACCTATGCAGAAGAGTATTTGAACAATCTGCAGGCACGCCTGAATGCGGAACCGATCCCCGCCGCAGGTATTCCTAGCCCGATCGGCACGCCGCAATTATCTCAGAACGTGGCCTGATAAACGGATTGCGCTTCCTCGGCGCGATCCCCCATCCTGCCAATCAGCGGCCGCGTAAAGCTTTGCTGCCGCGGCACTATCGATCTGACCGGCGCGCCTGGAAGATCGCCAGATCGCCATCTATTCCAAAGTGTCTAGAGCAGGTCGGCTTGATCCGGCTGACCTGCGCCTTTGAAGTGGTGTCACACCGGGCGGGTGAGAAGGAGAGCTCGACAAAAGAACCCGGCAGAGGGGATTGTGCGCGCCAAAGCAGAGCGATCATCAAGGCCCAATGCGACTTGGGTTTGACGACGCGTTCTCGATTGCGGCAGAAAATTAAGCGTGGCGCCAGCCAGCTCGGTCGCGCCGACGCACGGCGCCATCAAGCTGAGGCGCGCAGCGCCCGCTGAAGAAAGTGATCCTCCGGCGGCCATGGGGCACCGCCGGCCCCGCAACACTCGCCGCCTGGAGCGCGGCGCCGCGCCATCTTGTTCGACACGAACCGGCCAATATTTGGGCGCCTGGCCATTGATCCAAGCGGTGGCACTTCAGGTACGCGAAGCTTAAAACGCCAACAAAGGGTCCGCTCAGTGCGCATGCCATCGTCTTGCCCTCAAAAGGTGCCTTGGAGCGGATCCTCTCAACTCCGTTCACACCATCAGCGTGACAGTAACGGCTGTCTCACCAAGGAAAGTCGCGAGCCTGCAGCGTCCACTCAAGTGCGCCCTAGTGTGGTGAGGGAGCAGCTATTATCCATCTGGATCGTCGCAGGTCAACGACCTCGATGAGGCGATGATCGTGCGCCAAATCCGATGGGTCCGCGCGTTAGGTGCTGGAGCAGCTGCCGGGGTGTACCAGGTAGAGACGAGGCGACTTGACATCAGCCGTCTTTGTCCTTCGCGAAGGTCCTGTATCTGGCTACTGGTACAGCCGCACGATCACCATCGCTTGGTTTGACAGCCTTGTTGTCGAGCAAATCGCGCGGATCGCTGACCATTGCCGCCAGGTTATGGCGTATCGAACAGCCAAGCGTCTGGTCGAAGGACTTGTCATTGAGTAAAGGGCCGGAATACGAAGGACAGACAGGAGGGCGGGCACGATAGACAATCGCCTCTATTCGCACTGCGCCGCCGTTGGTTTGGTCGAGCAAATGGATGTTGTAGGCGCCGATGCCCATCTGCCTGGCCTCATGGACGGCCTCTGCGCTGAGCCCGAACGCCCCGCTGATAAGGAGGTGAAGGGCATCGCGCCGGCCGTGACTTGCCGTTTCAAGGAAAACGCGCAAACGCCGCCGTTCGGAAGCGCGAAGGCTGTGTAACGTTAGTACGGTGGTCTCCTGCCCGATAAGGATCGGTGCCAATGGCTCGACAATCGGCGCGGTGCTTGTGCAGCCACTTACGCTTACCGTCAGAGTGATCACCAGACTTATGATCCGCAACGTCATTCGTAGACCGCTATTCAATGATAAAGCCGAGGCCGCCCTTGGCGCCTGACGCACCAGTGCGGGGACTAGGGCGCTGGTCTCCTGGCGGACTTGCCAACGAATTCGTCAGAGTGGCCCCCTGGTCCAAAGGCGCCCCCATCCGGTCCGTCGGTGCGCTCATCTGGTTGGGGTTCGATCCTGGCCTCACGATGTAAGGCGTCACCAGAATAACCAGTTCCGTCTCTTGCTTTTGAAATGAGGACGAACGAAACAGGGCGCCAAGGACCGGCAACTCGCCCAGCCAAGGAAAAACACTGATATCAGTGTTGACGCTCCGCCTGATGAGGCCACCAATCGCGAAGCTCTGCCCGCTGGCGAGTTCGACGACCGTGTCGGCGCGGCGGGTGGAAATTGCCGGCACGGAGATGCCGTTGATTTGAACAGCCCCTTGAGACGATAGTTCGCTGACTTCCGGCTTTACGCGAATATTGATTTGGTCGTTGTTGAGAACGGTTGGCACGAATTCTAGGCTGACGCCGAAGTGACGGAATTCAACCGAGACTTGCCCCTTTTCCTGCAAGACAGGGATGGGAAATTCGCCACCGGCCAGGAAGCTGGCAGTTTCACCTGACATAGCGGTGAGGTTTGGCTCGGCCAACACGGAAGCGATGTGCTCCTCGGCGAGCGCATCGAGAACCGCGCCGACGTTCACAGCACCATTGTCGAATCCGATTTCTGCTGTACCGCCCCCATTCGCCGCACCAGCGCCAGCACCTTTGCCGCTTAATAAACCCACTTTGAAATTGCCGACTTGACCGAAGGCGGACAGGTTAATGCCGAGTGCCTTCATCGCGCTACGGGAGACCTCCGCTACGCGGACACTGAGGTTAACCTGCAAGGATCCAGCGACCTTGATGTTATTGACGACCTGCGCACCGTCCCCGAGAAATTGCTCAGTAACTCTTTTCGCCGTGTCGACGGTCTCGGCATCGGGCGCTGTACCGCTTAAGATGGCACCGCGCGGCGTATAGCTGACTCGGATCGGATAGTCGCCGACCTGGTCCCTCAACATGGCGCGCAGTTCCCCGATCGGTTGCGTGACGACGATACGAAACTCAGCGAGAGCCTCGCCGTTTTCGTCCAGGGCGAATAGGCTCGTTTGCCCGGATTTCTTTCCAAATACGAAGATGGTTGTACTTGAGGGTGCCTGATAATCGGCGATCGCCGGGTCGGCAACAAAGATAGTCGCGGCTGCCGCGGGCAAATGAACTGTCTTGCCGAGCGAAGAGGAAAGGTTCAGCGTGGCGTTGATGCTGTTGGAAGCGGCGCGGGGTGCCGCTTGAACCTGCTTGTTCTGGGCAGCGGCGGGAAGAGGAGAAAACAAAGTGAGCGCGCAGAGGACATGACTCAAGTAACGCGAAACAATAGGTCTCGGGCCGACGATGAGCGGCGGCCGCGGATCAGTGCCCGCATGACCAGTTGGAATGATTTTCAAGGCAGTCTTTTCTTTCAATTCGACCAACTATGCGGATGTCGCGCTAGTCGGACATTCGAGAATGTAACCAATGCCACGCACGGTCTTGATCCGTGGCGTTGCACCTGACCTATTGAGATGTCCGCGCAAGCGATAGATTCCGACTTCAAGCGCGTTGGCAGATACTTCATCGTTGAACGAATAGAGGTGATCTTCCAAGTGCGCACGCGGCACGATGCGGCCTGCACGGTTGAGCAGATGCTCTAGAATACATAGTTCACGGCGTGCGGCCATCAGCGGATGACCAGCAACGGAAACCTGACGGCCGATCGGATCGAAGTGGAGATTGCCAAATACGATGATCGGGTCGGTCATCTGTGTCGACCGGCGCAGAACAGCTCGCATTCTGGCGATGAGTTCGTCAGTAAACACCGGCTTGACCAGAAAGTCGTCCGCGCCACCATTGAAAACCGCAATTCGCTGCTCAAGATGGTCGATGTTGCTCATCACGACGGCAGGAACTGAATGTCCGTCGCTCCTTAGCTGCCTCAGCCAATCCAGACCATCGCCATCCGGCAGAACCAATTCCAGCAGAAGAATTTCATAGCTCGCGCAACAAAATGCACTCGACGCCTGTTCCAGTGTACCAACGACGTCAACGGCGAAACCGCTATCGCCGAGCGCAACTCGCACGGCGCGCGTAAGATCCGCATGATGGTCAACGAGCAGCGTTCGCATTTCATCTCCTATCAAGGTAGGACAGGTGACCGACCGCTATGGGATGGTGCGACAGCAGAAGTCGCGCAACTCGTCGCAGTATTCGTAACCCTCTCTCCGACGGGTAATCGCAGGAGCGTGCAAGCCGCACTCCTGCAATAGGCGGGGACGGAACATGTGAAGACGAGTTGACGGGCCGAAATGCCGCTTGGTCAACCCAAAATGCCACAACTCCGCCTGCAATTTCTCTGCGCATCGTCCACCTACGTGCGGCCCCTGCATTCGTTAGGCCGAGGTCGCCCTCGAGAACCCCATGATTCCGTGGCTACGAAGGGTTAGCTTTCGAGAAGTGACTTGAACAATCGAATGTTCGGATTGTAGGTATACACATAATGGATGCATTCGCATTTCAGCCAGGCGCGGCGAGTCGCACGCTGCCCTGCCGGTGGCATGATGTGTTCGCACCGAAGGGCGGGCCCGATCAAGCCCGTCTAGGGTGAAACGCCGCGGCCAGAGGCTGATGCTCGTGCCGCGGCCGGGAGCTTGCGCTCGGGTCATCAGAGCGTCGAGAGCGGCGATCACTGACCAGGCTGCCGCCCCATCTGAGCGCGGAGAAACCGGGTGGTTTCAAGGCGACCTCGGTGACCGTTCTGACCAAATATCGAGAGGCCCGCCTGCCTTGGTACACCATCTATTCGACTGTGCCGGAGTTCTCCGCGGCGGTCAGTGCCAGGGCTCATGGTCAATGCCAGGGCTCATGGTCAATGGCTGAGGGACCTGCCGGCTCAGTGTCGCTCTATCTCCACATTCCGTTCTGCCGATCGGTGTGCTGGTATTGCGGCTTCCCTACCACCATCACCCGCCAAGATGCGGCGGTGGTATGTGACGAGACCCGTTTGGCCTCGGAGCAAACACCGCAGCCGCTGCCCGTGAGCGACGTCCATTTCGGCGGCGGAACGCCGACCCTCATCGGGCCAGCGGAGTTCTTGGCTATCCATGTAGTGGTGAGGTCTGCAACAGTTACCGTCCCCTGCTGATAACTGTCATCCTTGCCGCTGCGCCCCCCCTGTGTCTTTGCGCGTTCCGCTTTGGCCGCGGAAACTGTATGTTTCGACGGCCCATCAGGCGGGTGGCCCCGCATGGCCCAGCGGCGGAACGCTCGTGATTGCGGCCTCTTTGTGGTGGCCGGCACGCGGGCGCTGGTTCGGCGATTGCAGAGCAGGCAGCCAGACCTGCTGAACCTCCACAACCTGGTCGTCAATCATTCGCACGAGAGACAATGATAGAACGGCGCCTTCCTCATTACCTTCCCCAAGATGGCTGCTGCTCGTAGACCGCAGCGACCGGGAAAGGCCGGTTGCTTATCATTGCGACTCAAACGGGGGATACAATGACAAGCCTGCAGCAGAGCTCGCAGCAAGGCGGGCGCCGCCTGGCGCTATGGCTGCCGCGGCGACTAAGATCCGTAGCACTGGCATCGTTCACTGGCACGAACAGGACCTCGGCTGTGTCGTTACCGTCTGATTATGGGCGATGCGCTGGAATGCGCGAGCGGCTTCTCTGGCCAACCGATTGTCTCCTACGGCGCGCTGTGCTGCGCAGCGGCGTCCCGAACGGGACGGGCCTCCACGCCGACCGCGTCTTCCGGTTGAGCAGCAAGGGCAAATTCTCGCCTGAGTATCGCGCGCAGCAGGAACTTCTGAATGAATCAGTACAGCACCGGTCGTCAAGATCGTGCTGTAAAGCAACCAGAGCAACACGGGGTTTTAGAATTCCTGGGACTGAGCTGTCGCACTATCGGCTGAGATCCAGCAATTTCGAGCTCCTCATGACCCTGCTAACACTCGCTTTCGCTCACACGGACGCGGCAATAGGTCCGCTCAATAGGACACCGAGATGCAGCTTTTCAGTCCGTTAGAATGAGTATTGGAAACGGACGATGCCGCCGACGCTGTTCTTTTTGTCGGCGTTAGTCCAATTCACGTTGGAAGGGTCGACCATGCCGACGCCGAAATTGCCGTAGTGATAATGGTCGACTTCGACCGTCGCTGTAAAACCTGGCACGACCGTATAGGCGACGTTGGCAGCCAGACCATAGTTCTTGAACTGATCGCCCGATAGTCGCAGGTTCAACGACGTCTTCTCGTTTAGCAAATAGGCGCCGCCGACCCAGAAGGCCCAGTTGCCCCCCCACTGCTTGTAGAAACCACGACCGTGGGCGTCGATGAGGTTTGTGGAGTCATCGTTGAGCTTGCCGTTGGAACCGTAGCCGACCATTCCGAATAGTGAAAGTTCGCTGGTGACATTCACGTCAAGGCGGACCTTGCTGGCCACCGACCCGTAATTGCTATCATAAGCGACAACGCCAGTGATCGCGCCCCAGCCTTGCGTATACCTCATGCCGCCGACGACGTGCGGAACATAGCTGTCGATAGTACCGACTGCGCTCGAGCCTTTCTCGAGTGAAACTAAAGTCGAAAGGCCATTGCTGGCGTCGAAGTAGTACTGAATTACGTTGGTGTCAGCGTCGCCGTAAGGAGCAAGCTTGCCATTGAGAACGTTGCCGGCGTGGCCAATAAAGGTGTCGAAGGCCGACCAGTCCTTACCAACTCGCAGGCCACCAAGCTGAACCCAGGCGAAAGTCAACATGACCTCACTGTTGACGGCATAGTTCTGAGGACTATCCGGACCCGGATAAAAGTTGCGGTTGCCGAAGTTGAAAAGGGTTTCGGAATAGGTCTTAAAAGTGCCGAGTTCGGTCTCCTGGCCCGTCCAGGTTTTTAATGCCAAGCGCGTGTTGTTCCACCATGTTCCCCGATCCTCGCCAGTTCTCACAGCTGAAATTCTTGCGCCGTCATTCGAGCCGAGGTCGCCGGCGCCGATGTCATAACGAACATAGCCGCCAATGCGCAGGCAGGTCTCGGTGCCGGGAATGTAGAAGTAGCCAGCGCCGTAGACGTCGCAGATCTTGACGTGTTCAGCGGGTCCCAGCTCGGCGTCGGCGCCGCGCGCACCGGAAATTGCGGTCAGGGCCGCAGCGGAGCCGACAAGAAGGCTATTGATATTCATTCTTGATCTCCATTCAAAGATTAAAAGGCGGGCGACCAAGAATGAGCCCTTCACCAGTCCCTTGTTCGAAGGAGAATGGCATAGCGCTGCTTCTCCGCCATTATCCGTCACACTGATCTGGGTCGGCGCCCTGCGCTCGACGCTACTCGTCAGCCTAAATCGTCAGTTGGCCCGTGGAATCGCATTTCTGAGCCATGGCCATAGGCATCTCCGCTATTGTCGGCAGACCGTCACAACCGCTTTCGGAGTCGATTGTGCAAGTCACGTGCCACGCTGAAGACGTGAGTTGCGGGCTGACCCTCAAATTGGCCAGTCTCATTCGCGTCGCGTTTCTTGTTTTTGGGCGTCAGGCTGAGCACGAAGGGCAAATGTTTGGAATCTGGTTTGTTTGTTCGATATGCGACAGTTTCGTTCAATGGTGACAGCATTTGTTCGGCTTGGAACCTCGGGAGACATCATTGCGCGGAACCGCTCGATGATCAGACGAGACCCCAACGGACCCTGACACAATCCACGAGCAAGGTCGGGCACGCGATTGTCGAAGGACGGCCGGGCCGATTGGGGCGGAGGGCCGCGCCTAATCAGTATGAAGCCGGCCATGATCGCGTGGAAACCAGTCCGGACAAGGTGATTTCGCAGGTCTGGGAAGACCGACGTGAACCGTTGTAAACCGCCTCTGGATCGCTGGCCGGGATGGCCCGTTCGGTTTTTGCAGCAGCATGCGAATTCTCGGTGCGATTGTTCAGACCGTGTGAGAACGATGTTCGACTTGCGGCAGCACCTGGCGCTTTGCCGATGCATCGATCATCGTGCGCCTCGGGCGCGGTCCTGCTATCGGCATCAGGAAAGCAGGTGCGTGGCAGTTTCGGCATTGCGGCGGCCTCGATAATCCCGTCGCATTCCCGTCCTTGATCAACGCGCGACCACGAGCTCATCGAGATGTCAGACGGTCTTTATAAGCCTCAACCAGCAGCCGGCGAGCAAAGTCTCGTACTTCGTCAGGATTCGGCAATGCCGCGCTCCACCAACGTTTCATCTAGTACTACTGCGTCATAAAGTGCGAACGTGACGCGGACTGTCCATTGGCCTTATGCAGCACGGACATCGTTGCAGACGGTTGGCCAGGGCCACAGTCAGGCGTCGCCTGAGGGTTGGGATCGAGGTCGGGACGTGCCGCTCTGGTCGGATCGGAGGATCCGCGGGGTCGATGACCGTCGGGAAGACCAGGTGTTTGGCGGCCTTGGGCGCGAGTTGGAGTTGAGGGGGGAATCGTCTCCCTCAGAGAGACCAGGAAGCCATAGGCGGCGATACAGAGGCTGGCGTGGTGGTGGAAGCCCCGCCACCCTCGGCCTTCGTAGTGGCCCAGTCCCAACTCCTGCTTGAGTTCCTGATAGTCTCGCTCGATCCGCCAACGCAGCTTGGCGGCATCGACCAACTGGGTGATCGTAGCGTCGGCCGGCAAGGTGGAGAGCCAATACTTGCTCGGCTCGACCTCGCCTTCAGGCCACTCGATCAGGAGCCACTCTTCGGCGTGAGCCTCGGGCCGATTGTAGTCCCTGGATGCCGGCCGCAAGCGCACGGCGGCGAAGCGGGAATTGAGCTCGGTGTTGGTTCCTTCACGCCAGGCGATCGTGCGCCAAGTCTCGGCGTCGAACTCCTCGGCCAGGGCCTTGGCCGAGATCGGCTTGTGATTGTCGGTTCGGCCGACTCGAGACGGCGGCCGGCCTCTTCCGCTCCAGGGCTTGGGCGGCAGCGGGCTCTCGCCTGGGCGCCAGACGCTGAGTGTGGGCTGAACGCCGACAACATAGGTCAGACCGAGCTCGGACAGGCCCGCGCGGAAACCGCCGTCGGCGCCATATCCGGCGTCGGCCAGAACCACGCCGGGCGCGACGCCTTCGGCCATGGCCGTCCTGATCTGCTCGAGCGCGATCTGCGGCTTGGTCCGGAACGTGATCTCCGCCGGAATCTTGGCCTTCTTGCGTTGTTCGGGATCCTCCGCCCAGCTGTGCGGGAGATACAATTCGTAGGCGATCGGAAGCGAGGCTGCGTCATTTGCGATCGATAGGCTAACCGCAATCTGACAGTTGTCCTGCTTGCCCAACTGGCCGCAATACTGGCGCGCTACGCCCACCGAGTGCTTGCCCTTCTTGGGAAAGCCCGTGTCGTCGACGATCCACGCCCGGATCGGTCCACGCTGCTCGATCCGTGGAAGAACCCAGTCGCGAACCCGTGCTAGCAAGGCCGCGTCCGACCACGGCGCCTGTCCCACGAAATGCAACAGAGACTGATGCTTGGCCGCTACCCGCGACGGCGCCGTGACAGCCGCCAACGGTTCCACGCTCTTGCGCTCGATCGGCATCAGGAGTCCCAGGCAATAATCCTTCAGCGGCTCAGCGCGGTCGGCGTGGCCGATCACCCCGATCAAAGCATCGACATAGGCGTCGAATGCGGCTTCACTCTCGGCTGTCCAGTCGGGCATGGCGGGGCGCTTCCCTGATCACGAAGCAGCACCCTAACAAATCCCCGACCAGCGCGAATCCCCCCGCAGCCGCGACTTTCTGACTCAGTAAGACTAGGCGCCCGGCTGAAAATGAGAGCGGAAGTAGAGCCGAACGGTGTGGGCGATGGTCTCGGGGGGAAGCGATAGCGCCGTAGCTAACCCGCTAGGTGTTCATACCATCCCAACGGAGACTCATCGGCGGTGGCATCGCCCCGTGAGCATTAACACTGGCAAAAGGCAAATTGCAGCGAAAAGCGGAACGGACTGACATAGCGCAAAGACACAGGAGAGCGCAGCGGTAAGGATGACCGTTATCAGCATGGGACGGTAACTGTTGCAGACTTCGTTTCTGGCCAAATATCGCGAGGCCCGCCTGCCCTGGTACACCATCTATCCGACTGTGCCGGAGTTCTCCGCGGCGGTCGGTGCAGAGGCTTATGCGGAATGGCTCAGGGACCTACCGGCTGACGATCCGGTGTCACTCTATCTCCACATTCCATTCTGCCGATCGACGTGCTGGTATTGCGGCTTCCCTACTACCATCACCCGCCAAGATGCTCCGATTCTCAAGTATCTGGCGGTGGTGCGTGACGAGATCCGTTTGGTCGCCGCAGCCGCTGCCCGTGAGCGACGTCCATTTCGGCGGCGGAACGCCAACCCTCATCGGGCCAGCGGAGTTCTTGGCCATCATGGAGTGCCTACGCCGCCGCTTCGCGTTCAGGAAGACGACCGCCGTTGCAGTCGAGATCGATCCGCGCACGTTCACGGCCGAGATGGCCGAAGCCTTAGCAGCAGCCGGCGTGAACCGCGCCAGCCTCGGCGTGCAGAGCTTCGATCCCATTGTTCATAAAGCGATCAACCGGGTCCAGAGTGAGGCGCAGACGGCGGCTGCCGTCGAAATGCTGCGCCGGCATGGAGTAAGCCGCATCAACTTCGACCTGATCTTCGGTCTCCCGCATCAGACGGTGCGGTCCTGCGTCGAGACCGCGACGGCGGCGGTCGCCATGCGCCCCAACCGGCTTGCGGTGTTCGGCTACGCGCACATTCCATCCGCTATAAAGAATCAGCGCCTGATCGAGGAGACAGCGCTGCCGGACAGCGCTGCCCGTGCCGAACAGGCTGCAGCCGTGGCCGAGACGCTGGTTGCCGCCGGCTACCGAGAGATCGGGCTCGACCATTTCGCCTTGCCCGACGACGAACTCGCGCTGGCGCAGGAAACCGGGCGCCTGCGGCGCAACTCACTGGGCTACTCGGCTGACACCTGCAAAACCCTGATCGGTTTCGGCGCGTCCGCTATCGGGCGGGTTGGCGAGGGTTACGTCCAGAACGAGGTCACACGGGATTGCTACAGCCGTCATATCGCAGCTGGCCGTCTGGCGACGTCACAGGGCTATCGTCTCACCGACGAAGACCGCGTGCGAGCCGCAATCATCGAGCGGCTGATGTGCGATTTGGAGGCCGATGTGCCGGCAATCTGTGCCGCCCACGAATTTGATCCGATCCGTTTTCCCGATTCCGCCGAACGCTTGGCGATGCTGGTCAAGGACGGGATCGTCGACATCGAAGATGGTATCATCCGCGTGCGGCAGGAACATCGCTTTGTGATTCGCGCTGTTGCTGCCGCCTTCGATGCCTTTCTCGCAAATCGCTGAGCGAAGGCCAAGCGGGAGGCCGAGCGGGGAAAAGGCCCGCAGGTTCGCACTCCAGAGGCAATTGGTCTTCAGCGACACGCACCGAGGTGCGGCTGACAAACCGTCGAGCTCACCCGCATCTCGGCGCGGCCACGACAACAGCCTTGGCGCCCATCTCGGCCACAGAAGGAGGGCGTCTCTAAGCGCAATATGGTGGGTGTCTGTGGATTGACATTCCACACTGCATCTACGGGACTTTTGGCCATAGGTCAGTCTCAGCAAAGCTGAGAGGGCCATGATAACCCTCACCTGGCCAATCGACATTCTCGATTCAAATCTGCGTTGAGATTCGATCTGGAGCGAGGGATGGCCCGGCGATATGAACTGAGCAGCGAGCAATGCCAGCGCCTCGAAAGCCTCCACACTTCAGGCGCGGTAAGGCCGGTATGGGATCGGATATTCGCTGACCTGATCGGGATCCTCAGAATTACCAAGTGATGCTCGACAGCACATTGGTTCGTGCCAACCAGCAGGCAGCGACCGGGAAGAAGGGCCATAACCAGCCTTCGATTACCAAGATCCGAATGTCGGTCGACGGCCAGGGGCGCCAGATCACTCACCGCAGCCAAAGCGAAAGCGGCCAGCGGTCCAAAGAATGCCAGGATTACGCCGCCAAAAGCCGTACCAACGCTGCGCACAATATTGTATCCGACAGACATAAGCGGTGATGGCAACCATTTCAGCGTCCGATTTGATGGTTGCGCTCGTGCAGGCCGCATCCACATTGCCAGTATTCTTCCTCTCAACCCTTGCCCAACTGATGGCAACCGTTTGCACGAGCCACCCGAGGCTGGATATTTGTGTGGCCGTCTAGATCGGGCGAAACACCTGGTTTCGAAATGGAGCGAGCGTCGTTGAAAACGGGCATATGGGGGTTTTTTTCGCACTGCATGACGTTGCCGGGTTCGGTCACCTCCACGCCGGCAGCCATCGCCAGGCAGTCCTCGCACAGTCAGGTAGCCTTGCCGCTCGTCGTGCCCGAAAAAGGTGGTCGGCACGGTGATTGGCTCTCGCGTCAGGGAACCAGAGCCATGGAGCCTGCAGGCGACTATTTTCGCATTGGGCCATCCTAGCTTCATTCATGACAGTCCTGTGCGTGGCCGAGCGTTCCGCTAAGTTCCAACAATGAGGGCCCCGCCGCTGAGACCCGCACCCGCTGCCGCCAGAAGGATCTTCTCGCCCTGCCGGAACGGCTCCGCTTGGTTGGCCAGCGACAGCGACAGTGGGATCGTCGCGGCGGAAGAGTTGCCGTAGTCGACGATCGTCTTGATGATCGCATGATCTGCTATGCCGAGGTTTCTCCCAACGGCATCGAAAATGCGCGCGTTGGCCTGGTGCGGCACGAACCGGTCGATGTCCTGCGGCCGCATTCGGGCAGCAGTGAGCGCGTCCTGCGAGCAGGCAGTCATCATCTCGACCGCCTTGGCGAACACTTCACGGCCGTCGGTGATCGTCATTCGAGTCTGCTCGAGGTCGAGGTCGCCGTGGAACGGCTTGTTGCTTCCTCCGGCAGGAATCTGGATCAGCCCGTAGCGCGAGCCATCGGAATCCACCGAGGCACCGAGAATGCCGCGATCGGGGTCCTCGCAGGGGCCAATCACCAGGGCGCCGGCGGCATCGGCAAACAGCACGGCGCTGGCACGCTCAGCGGGATTGATGCGACGGCTGAGGATGTTGGCGGCGATGACAAGGGCCGATTTGCCATGCAGGCGTGTGAACCCGTCCGCGAACATCAGCGCATAGATGAAGCCGGCGCAAGCACCAGCGAGGTCGACCGCGCCTGCACGGCCGAGCCCCAGCCCGTGTGCGACCAGCGGCGCGCTGGGCGGCAGGAGGTGATCGGGTGTCGAGGTGGCAAGCAACAGCAGCCCGATGTCGCTGCGCTTGATGCCGGCATTCGCCAGCGCCATGTCGCCGGCATACGCGGCAAGGCCAGACAGCGTGTCTTCGTCCGTTGCCCAGAAGCGTGACCGTATCCCGGTCCGCCGCTCGATCCACCCGGGTTCGAGGCCGAGACTGTTCTCGATTTCCGGGTTCTCGACCCTGCGCGCCGGCGCATGATGGCCAAACCCAAGAATGCGCGACGATCTGCTCATGGCCTCGAGCCGAAGCGTTCGCCGGCCTCCTCGATGGCGTCATGGAGTCCGACCAGCTCGTCGCCGGTGATGCAATACGGCGGCAGAAGGTAGAGGACATTGCCGAGCGGACGCACGAGCAGCCCCTTGTCGAGGAAGAATGCGCGCAGCTTCGGCCCGATCTCGGCCAGATAGCCGGCTGAGCCGGTGCGCAGATCGAGCGCTGCGATTGTTCCAGTCGCGCGGCAGTCGGTAAAATATGGATTGTCTCGAAACCGCCGAAGCCCGGCGGCCTGCCTCGCGCTCAAGGCCGCGATCCGCTCAGTCACCGGCTCGTCACGCCAGATCTCGACATTGGCGAGTGCTGCCGCGCAAGCAATCGGATTGGCGGTGTAGGAACTCGAGTGGAAAAACGTCTTCTTCCGGTCCGTCGAATAGTGGGCCTGGAAGATGGCATCGGTCGCAAGCGTGGCGGCCAACGGGATCACGCCGCCCGTCAGCCCCTTCGAGGTGCACAGGATATCCGGAGAGATGGATGCCTGCTCGCAGGCGAACATGGTTCCGGTGCGGCCCCAGCCGGTCATCACCTCGTCGGCGATCAGTAGCGTGCCGGAGGCCTCCGCGATCTTCTTCAATTCGGCCAAAACCCATGCCGGATACATCAGCATGCCGCCCGCGCCGAGCACCAGCGGCTCGACGATCAGCGCGGCGGCGCGCCGGTCGCGGCAGACGGCCTCGAACCGATCCAGCGTTTCCTGTTCGCGCCCGGTGGCCGGGAAGGGGATGGTGTCGACCTCGAACAGCAAGGGCTCGTAGGCAGCGTTGAACACACCGCGGGCGCCGACGCTCATCGTGCCGATCGTGTCGCCATGATAGCTGTGCTCCATGACGACGATGCGCGAGCGCGGGGCGCCGATGTTGCGGAAATAACCGAGCGCCATCTTCAGCGCGACTTCGACTGAGGTCGAGCCGCTGTCGGAATAGAACACCCAGTCGAGGCCCGATGGAGCGAGGCCGACAAGCGCCTTGGCCAGACGTTCGGCTGGCTCGTGCGTGAAGCCCGCAAAGATAATCTGGTCGAGGCTCGACGCGGTTGTCTCGATAGCCTTCATGATGCGGGGGTGGCGGTGCCCGTGGGTGACGACCCACCAGGAGGAAATGGCATCCAGGATACGCGTGCCGTCGGCCTTGTGGAGATAGGCTCCCTCCGTCAGGACGATTTCAGGGGTCGCCGCCTCGAGCGCATGCTGGGTGAAGGGGTGCCACACATGGGACTGCGACATCAGTGATCTCCCGTACACGAGGCGAAGGCGAAGCCGGCAATCATTGCGTCTCGCAGCGTTTTGTTCGTCAGCGGATCGAGATAGGGCAGCCTGCCGAGCTGCGGCACCCCGCCCATTTCCACGATTGTCCGTTGTGTATCGGCCATCTCATCGCCGATGAAGGCGATGCCGGCCAGCGGGATGGAGCGGGCGCGCAGCGCCTCGATCGACAGCAGCGTGTGGTTGATGGTGCCGAGCGTGGTGCGGGCACACAAAATAACTGGCAGCCGCCACTCAGCGAAGATGTCGATGAACCTTGTGCGCCGGTTGAGCGGCACCATCAGCCCGCCCGCGCCCTCGATGACGAGCGGCGTCGGCAGGACGGGAAAAGTAAGATCGGCAGCCTTGATCGCGACGCCGTCGATCTCGGCCGAACGATGCGGCGACAGCGGGCTCTTCAAGCGGTAGGCTTCCGGCAGCACGCGCTCCGAGGGCAAGCCGGCAAGCCGCGCAACCACCTCGCTGTCGGTCTCGCCGTCGAGGCCCGATTGCACCGGCTTCCAGTAGAAACCGTCGAGCAAACCGGCGAGGCCAGCCGCAAACACGGTCTTGCCAATTCCGGTGTCGGTTCCGGTGATGACGATGCGTTGGGTCATACCGCTCTGGTCATGTTTGGGCCAACACCTCAACGAGCGCGTCGACCATGGCCGAGATGGCAGCTTCGTCGACGTTGAGCGTCAGCGAAATGCGCAGGCGCGATGTGCCCTCTGGCACGGTCGGCGGGCGGATGCCGCGGATGTCGAAGCCGCGGGCCTGCAGTTCCGCCGCCACCACCATGGTGCGCCCGACATCGCCGATGGCAAAGGGCTGGATCTGCGAGCCGCTCGGCTTCACGCCGCAGCGCTCGGCCAATTGACGGCCGGCGAAGGCAACGCGATCCTGCAGCTGAACGCGGCGCATGGGCTCGTCGGACAGCATGGCGAGCGCTTCGCGCACTGCCACCGCCATCAGCGGCGATGGCGCGGTGGCGTAGATGAATGGCCGGCACCGATTGATGAGATAGTCGCACAGCGTTCGCGGTCCGGTGACCAGTGCGCCCGACGCGCCGAGCGCCTTGCCGCATGTGTGGAGCGCGACGATGTTGTCGCGGCCCTTGAATGCGGCGGCCAGCCCCCGGCCATCCGGTCCCCAGACACCGGTGGCATGCGCTTCGTCGACGACAAGGAATGCCTCGTGCCTATCGGCAAGCGCGACAAGACTTTTTAGCGGCGCGCGGTCGCCATCCATGCTGTAGAGGCTTTCGATCGCGATCCAGACGCGTCCCATGCCGCCTTCGGCGCGCCAGCGCGTGATCGCGTCCTCGGCAGCATCGACGTCGTTGTGCGCAACCAGCTTGAACTCGGCGCGTCCTGCCCGCGCCCCCTCATGCATGCTGGCATGGGCGAGTTCGTCGAGGACCAGCAGGTCGCCCTTCTGTGGCAGCGCGGTCAGAAGGGCGAAGTTGGCGATGTAGCCGCTGCCGAAGAACAGCGCGCGTTCGGTGCCGAAGAACGCCGCCGCGTCTGCCTCCAGTTGCTCATGCTCCGGCGCGTTGCCGCGCAACAGCCGCGAGCCGGTTGCGCCAACCGGCGTACCCAGCGCAATGGCAGCCGCAACCGCCTCGCCAAGTCTCCTGGAGGCGGCCAGCCCGAGATAGTCGTTCGACGAGAAGTCGAGCCCGGCGCGTGGCGCAAGTGTGCGCAACCGGTCCCTGCGCGCCAGTCCCTGCAAGGTTGCCTCGTAGCGGGCAAGCGGTGCCCCGTTCATTGCGCCTCGACTGCCATTGGCTCGATGCCAAGGCGCCGGAAGAGCAAAAGATCCTTGTCCTCGCCGGGATTTTCTGCCGTCAGCAGCGTGTCCCCAACGAATATGGAATTGGCGCCGGCGAAAAAGCACAGTGCCTGCATTTCGTCGCTCATCGCCGCCCTGCCGGCGGACAGCCTTATAAAGGACTTGGGCATCATGACGCGAGCGAGCGCAATTGTACGCACGAAGGCGAGCGGGTCGAGGGGGCCGGCCTCGGCAAGCGGTGTGCCCTTGATGGGGATCAGAAGGTTGATCGGCACGCTTTCGGGCGGCTCAGGCAGGTTGGCCAGCGTGACCAGCATGTCGATGCGGTCGGCCTTTTCCTCGCCCATCCCGAAAATGCCACCGCAGCAGACCTTTATGCCAGCCTCGCGCACGTGGCCAAGCGTTTGCAGCCGGTCGGCAAAGGTGTGGGTCGAGACAACCTCTGGATAGTAGCGCTCGGAGGTGTCGATGTTATGGTTATAGTAGTCGAGGCCGGCCGCCTTTAAGCGTTGCGCTTGGCCAAGTTCGAGCATGCCGAGCGTCATGCAGGTCTCCATGCCGAGTGCCTTTATGCCCTGGACCATGGCGATCAGGGCGTTCATGTCACGCTCCTTCGGGTTGCGCCAGGCCGCGCCCATGCAATAGCGGGTGGCGCCGGCGTCACGCGCCTTGGTCGCCTCAGTGATGACCCGCTCGACCTCCATCAGCTTCGTGGCCATCAAGCCGGTCTTGTGATGTGCAGACTGGCTGCAATAACCGCAATCCTCCGGGCATCCGCCGGTCTTGATGCTGAGCAGCCGCGACAGCTGCACCCGGTTGCGATCGAAGTTCTGGCGGTGAACCGTCTGAGCCAGGAAGAGCAGGTCATTGAACGGCATGCCGTGGATCGCCTCCGCCTCCTTGCTGCTCCATCGGGGTAGCGCTACGTCGATGGTGTCCACAACCTGGTTCACATCGGTTTCCGCGTTCATTTCAATCGTCATCTTCAAAAGCCTTTTGTTGCTGGTTGGCGAGCGCGTGCAGGGGTCAATCGACCGGCGGGGCTCGCAGCGCTATGACCGTCGTCAGCGCAATGCGCCTCGAATCTCACGTCGTTGAACGGTAACAGGCTCGCTTCGAGCACCGTTGCGCTGCGTGCAGGTCCGAGCGGTACTGCTCTTCATTTCGTCTCCATCAGTTCAAGCGGGTGCCGATGTTTCCCAGGGCTGGCATGTCCAGGCCGATATCGAGGATCGGCGCGCTGTGGGTCAGCCAGCCCATGGAAATGAGATCGACACCGGTGGCTGCGATTGCGGGAGCCGTTTTCGGTGTCACCCGACCTGAGGCCTCGGTGATCGTGCGGCCGCCGACCGTTGCCACGGCGCGGGCAAGGTCCTCGACTGACATATTGTCCAGCAGCACCGCGTCGACTCCAACTGTAAGCGCGATATCCAGCTGTTCCAGCGTGTCGACCTCAACCTCGATCTTCACCATGTGGCCTGCGGCGGCGCGCGCCCGCTCTATAGCTGTGCGGATGTCACCGGCGATCGCTATGTGGTTGTCCTTGATAAGCACGCCGTCGTCGAGCCCGAAGCGGTGATTGGCGCCGCCGCCGACGCGCACGGCGTATTTCTCCAGCGCGCGCAGGCCGGGAGTCGTCTTTCGAGTGCATACGATCCTCGCCTTGTGGCCACGCACGGACTCCACCATCGCCGCTGTGGCTGTGGCAATGCCGCTCAGGCGACACAGGAAATTGAGCGCTGTGCGCTCGGCTGCGAGCAAACCGCGCGCCGGTCCGCACAGCTTCGCGATGGTTTCGCCCGCCCCGACATCACTGCCGTCAGGACGCCAAATGTGCATGTCGATCGCGGGCTCCACGAGCAGGAAGGCGTACGCGACCAGATCGAGCCCGGCAACGATGCCCGCCTGTCGCGATTTGAGCACCAAGGTGGCAATGCAATCGTGGGGAATCACTGCATCGCTGGTCAGGTCGCCGCATCTGCCAAGGTCTTCGAGAAGGGCACCGCGCACGATCGGTTCGATCAGCGTCGAGGGGAGGGGTGAGAATGAAACCATATCACGTGCTCCGTATCGGCGCCCGGCAACTGAGTGCGGCGGCGGCCTGCATTGCGCTGTTCAGCGTCAGCCGTGACGTACACGCGTCTGCATCGCGCCGAGGGAAATCGGATCGACAGTGCGCGCCGCGGCTCTCTTCTCGCCGTAGGGCTGCAACGGCCAGCATCAGTGAGACCAAAGCCGGGCCGGACTTGGGGCCGTCGTGACCTGCCATCGGCAGCAGGGTCGCCACCGCTTCGCGCATCGTCTGGCCATCGCGGATGATGCCGAGTGCGGCGGAGACGACCGCCCTGATGCCTGAAGCGTCTGGCCGTGGAGGCACCAACGTGGAACATACACGCCGTCGCCGGGTATACGATGCGCCGGCAACGCTTTCAGCAACCCAGCTCGCGGTGACCGCCGCTTCGGTGAGCGAGTTGCTTGCGAGACGATTGGCGCCGTGCAGGCCAGTACAAGCAACCTCGCCGCACGCCCACAATCCCTCGACGGAGCTGCGGCCGGCGGCGTCTACGGCGACGCCGCCCATGTGATAATGTGCCGCTGGGCGCACCGGAATCGGGTCGGTCGCAGGATCTACGCCTGCCTCGCGGCACAAACCGGCAATGCCTGGGAAGCGCTTTTCAAAACTAGGGCCGAGACATCGCCGCGCGTCCAGGAACACGCGGCCCCCGGCAGCAAGCTGATGCCAAACGGCGCGCGCCACCACGTCGCGAGGCGCAAGCTCGCCGCCAGGCGTTTCAGCGAGGAAGCGCTCTCCTCGCTCGTCAATGAGCACCGCGCCTTCGCCGCGCACTGCTTCGCTCACCAGCGGCATCGGCCGACGCGGGGTGTCGAGGGCGGTCGGATGGAACTGCACGAATTCCAGGTCGGCGAGCTCTGCCCCGGCCCAGGCGGCGAGTGCCAGCCCGTGTCCCCATGAGCCAGGCGGGTTTGTCGTGTCGCAAAACAGGCCGCCGATGCCGCCGGTTGCCAGCACCGCGCGGCGCGTGGGCAAAGTGACCGCACCCGCGTACCCGACCGCGACCACGGCGATGACCGACCCGTCTTCCACGATCAGGCGGCGGACCTCCACGTTTTCGAGAATAGTGATCGAGGCTGTCCGGCGCGCTGCGGCGATGAGTGCGCGGACCAGCTCCCAACCCGTGGCGTCGCCCCCGGCATGCACGATCCGCCGTTGCGAATGTGCTGCCTCAAGCCCGAGCCGCAAAGCGCCTTCAGGATAGCGGTCGAAGGCGACGCCGAAGCGCTCAAGGGTCTTGATGGCATTGGTTGCAGCCCGGACCACTCGCCGCACAGTCGCCTCGTCGCAGAGGCCGTCGCCGGCTGCAAGTGTGTCGCAAAGATGAAGTTCGGGGTCGTCGTCGCCGCCGAGACTTGCCGCAAGACCACCCTGAGCGAGCTCGCTGCAGACTCCGGTTCCAAGCGGCGCATTGGACAGAAGCACGACCGGTTCCGGCGCTAGATGAAGCGCCGTCATCAGGCCGGCAATGCCGGCGCCGATGACGACCGGCGCCCCGGCGATGTCGAGGACATCAAGGTTCATATTGAAAGCATGCGCTCGACCGCGCGGCGGGCGGGGCCGGCTATCCCGGGATCGATCCGGATCTCGTACCGGTTCTCCTCGAGCGCGGCGCGAATGTTGGCGAGCGTGATGCGCTTCATGTGTGGGCAAAGATTGCAGGGGCGAACGAACTCGACGTCGGGATGCGCGACCGCGACGTTGTCGCTCATCGAACATTCCGTCATCAACACGACCCGTGCCGGTTTCTCCCGCTCGACATAATCCGACATGGCGGCCGTCGACCCCGAGAAATCCGCCTCTCTGACAACGTCGGGCGGACATTCGGGATGGGCGAGCACGACCACGCCCGCGTGTGCAGCGCGCAGCTCGCGGATATCAGCCGGGGTGAAGCGCTCATGCACCTCGCAATGACCCTTCCAGGCGATGATCTCGACCTTCGTCTGGGCGGCGATGTTCTTCGCAAGAAATTCATCGGGCAGCATGATCACACGCGGCACGCCGAGCGATTCCACTACCGCCTTGGCGTTGCCCGAGGTGCAGCAGATGTCGGATTGGGCCTTCACGGCGGCGGACGTATTGACATAGGTGACAACCGGGACCTCCGGATAGCGCTGTCGCATCAGCTGCACATCTTGTGCCGTGATCGAATCCGCCAGTGAGCAACCGGCGCCCATGTCCGGGATGAGCACAGTCGTGTTCGGATTTAGCAGCTTTGCGGTCTCGGCCATGAAATGCACGCCGGCAACCACGATGATGTCGGCATCCACCGCCATTGCTTTACGGGCCAGTGCGAGGCTGTCGCCGACGACGTCTGCGACGCAATGGAAGATCTCAGGCGTCTGATAATTGTGCGCCAGGATGATGGCGTTGCGCTCCCGCTTCAGCGCGAGGATGGCATCAATGTCGTTTGCAAAGGCCGACCATTCGACTGGCGGGACCACGCGCCGGACGCGCTCGTACAAGGACGCGGCAGTAGGTAACGCCCCAGTCATCAGCGCCTCCGATTATATTCGATCTGATAATAAGGGGATATGTCTACCTTGACTATAAGGTTGTCAAGCCCGCGTCAGCGGCAATTTCGTCCCCGCGACAGCCCTTTCATCGAGGACCCCACGGCGGAAACGATAGAGCTTTGCTGGTCGCCCCCCCGTATCAACGGAAGTCTCGCCAGTTTCCTCGACCAGCTCCTGCTGCTCAACAAGCCTGCGGAAGTTCGGCTTGTTGATGAGCCTGCCAGCTAAGGCTTCCACCGTTCGCTGCAGCTGCAGCAGTGTGAAAGTCGGCTGCATAAGCTCGAAGACGACCGGCCGGTATTTGATTTTGGAGCGCAGCCGCGCAATGCCGGTCGCCACGATGCGGCGATGATCGGCGACCATGGACTCGCTGGGCACCAGGGGAAGCGGGGTCGCGTCCGTTCCGCTTCCGGCCTCCTGAACCAGGCCTGCTTCGTAAAGCAACTCATAGCGTTGAAGCGCGAGTTCCTCGTTCCAATGGCGATCATCGAAGCCGAACGCTATCGCCGACCGCTGACGGCGTTCGCGTCGCGTGGCTGCGTCGCTTGCGCCATCCGCCCACTCGATCAAGCGCGGTCGCACAAAATCCAGCATCACCGGCGGCGTGCCGGAGCGGTGATCCTCCCATGGAAAATATTCGTACCAACTTCGCCAGCCGCACTCGGTCGAGCTCTGTTCCTTGCGGGTCAGTGCGAGATAGCTGATGGAGATGGCGCGCTCGCGCTCGGCGCCGATGCGGTCCCGATCCGCGAACGTGTAGAGTTGCTCGGTGTACCCAAGCGGATGGCCGGTCTGATGCTCGACCCACCCCCTCAGGCCGGATTGCAGCGATCGGTGCTCGAGCGCAAACGGTCCGGAGGGAAGGGTGTTCATCCGGCCGATTGTTAGGACACAGGGTTCACTGTCATTGACGGCGACGACAACGGCGATCAAATCGACTTTGACTTGGCCGGCCTTGATGGCGGCTCTGTCTTTCCTGGTTCCTGTTTTCTTGTGGTCCATGTCCGCGAAGTGGTTGGCCCAGAGCTAGGGGCGCCTTAATCGATTTAGTGTAAGCGTGGAGGTCTGCGCGTCAACACCGCAGATCCGCAAGTCCGCTTTTTTAGCTCTTCGCATTTGCACAAAAATATGCCAAACGCGACACCCGCAGCGGGTAACGCAAGGGAAGGAGGCGCGGGTTGAGCGCAGCTGGCTGTCGATGGTGTGGCGACGGTCGTGGCCAAGCTCTTTCCGCAGACCGGCGCTGACTTCGCGTTTTTGGCGAGAAGGATTTCCAGCAGCTTCAGACTGTCAGACGCATGGTGAGGGAACGCGCAACGTCCGGCTCTCGCCAGCGGAACGCGTCATCGCCCCAAAAGCTGGCATCGGTCCTCTTCGATACGGCCGAGCGGCTTGAGCGCGGCTCTCCGTCAGCCATCGCTTGATGAAGCGCGTGCAACAATTCTGGCCGCCGGCTATCGCGAGGTCGAATACCTGGAACTTCGCGGGGAAACAGATCTGCGAGCTTTGGCAAGCCTTGACCGACCGGCACGGCTGCTTGTCGCGGCTTGGCTGGGCGACACACGGCTCATCGACAATGTGTCAACGTCACCGCCTGGCAATTGGTCAGGTTCGCGGCGTTGTCTTCAAGCAGAAGCAGGAAAGTAATGGGAGCGATGATGGGGACGAGATCCTGCGCGTCGCTTCGATTCGCGATCGTTTAGCCCGAGCCCCGCGCCTGGCATCGAGGTACATCCGCGGAGTTTACGCAAAACCAGATGCATCGGCTATTTGAAAAATTGGCAACTATATACCTGACAACGGAAGGCCGCGCCTGATATAAGCCGGCCGCCCATCTTTACGAGTAGCGGCGCAATTCGTATTGTCCCTTCCGAAAGTGGAGGGGACAAAATTGCCAGATATTCCGTTGAAGATCGAGCACCTCGTGCTCGATAGTGACAATCCGCGCATTACGCATGCTGCCGGGCAGCAAGAAGCCTTGCAGAAGGTAGTCAAAGACCAGAAGATGAAGCTGGTCCGTTTGGCAGAGAGCATAGTGGAGCATGGTCTCAGCCCCATCGAAAAGCTGATGGTCCTTGAAGTGAGCGCAAAGCCAAAACGCTACATTGCCTTGGAGGGCAACCGTCGCGTAGCCGCTCTCAAACTCTTGGCCAATCCGGCGGCGATGACTGGTCTCGATATGCCGGACAGTATGCAACGCTCAATGGAGCGCCTAGCGAGCATCTTCGACAAGAGCAAAATCGAGCCGATCGTCGGCTATGAATCCGGCTCTCGGGAAGAAGGTCGGTACTGGATCGAACTGCGCCACAACGGCGAGGACGATGGGCGCGGCGTCGTTGCCTGGAAGCCGATCGTCGCAGCGAGATTTCGGAAGCGAGAGCCAGCCATACAAGCTTTGGATTTGGTTCTAGAGCATGGTGGCTTCAATGAAGAAGAGACAGAGGCGATCCGTTCGAAGTTTAGCCTGACGACCTTGCGGCGCGTCGTGGAAGATAAAACCGCGCTTGCGCTCTTGGGATTGACCGTTAAGGACAATCAGCTGCGCACCAGCATTCCAGGCGCGGAACTGATGAAGCCCCTGAGGAAGGTCGTCCGAGACATTGCTGCGAAGGCGGTCAATTCGCGCACGTTCAACAAGAGCGAGGATATCGTCAAATACGTCCGGAGTTTCGGGAAATCGGACAGTGCCGACGCCACCAAGAAAGTCGCTGAACGCCCTGTCGAAGGTATTTCAAAGGCTGAGTTCACAGCCAAGACGCCAAAACCAGCAAAACCCCGCCCGAAGCCGGCTGTGGACTGGCCATACGTTGTTCCGAAGGGCTGCTCCCTAAACGTCACCGACAACCGCATCGGCGAAATCTATAAAGAACTTCAAACGTTGAAACTATCCGATGCGCGGAACGCCATTGCTGTGCTGTTGAGGGTTTTTCTGGAGCTGTCTGTCGATCATTTTCTTGAAGACAACGGTGTCGACCTTCACCACCCAGCGGACCCGAAGAGCGGGAAAAAACCGTGGAAGAGTCTCGACAAAAAGCTGGCCGAGACGGTGGACCTTCTGATAAAGGTAGGGGTGCCTAAGGCGCACTTTGCCGCCGTGACCCGCAGCGTCAGTGACAAGAGCAGCCCCATGCACATGGACCTTTTTCATCGATATGTCCACGACAGGTTCCAGACACCAGTCACGACAGACCTAGCCGCTGCTTGGAACAACGCCCAGCCATTGTTCGAAAAGATTTGGCCGTGACCTCATCAGATACCGCCCCGCGCCGGCTCACTCATTTTACGCCGTTGCGCTATCCCGGCGGAAAGGGAAAACTCGCCGCCTACGTCAAGGAGATCATAAGAGCCAACAAGCTTTTCGACGGTGAGTACGTCGAACCCTATGCCGGCGGCGCTGCCATCGCCCTTGAACTGCTCTTTCAAGAGTACGTTGCGCGTATCCATATCAACGACCTGAGCCGTCCGGTCTATTCGTTCTGGAAAAGCGTTCTGAACGATACCGAAGAACTATGTCGGCTGATCAAGGACACTCGGGTTTCGGTCGCGTCGTGGGACCGGCAAAAGCGCATCTTCTCCAACCCCGATGGTCACAGCTACGTTCAACTTGGATTCGCAATGTTCTTTCTAAACCGGACCAACAGGTCTGGCATTTTGAACGCTGGAATCATCGGCGGGCGCGACCAGACAGGACCTTGGAAAATAGACGCGCGCTATAATGCGGATGAACTCGTTTTCAGGATAGAGTCCATCGCGAAAATGCGGACGCGGATCAAACTGACGCAAAGTGACGCGCTGGCGCTGTTGCGCCACGGCTTGCCGAAATGGGACGCGAAAACGCTGGTTTACCTAGATCCCCCCTATTTCGAACAAGGACGCCAGCTCTACTACGACTACTACAAGCCGGACGACCACGCCGCGCTGGCATCGTTCATCAACGCGAACATGCAGGATCGTGCCTGGATAGTGAGCTACGACAACGTAGCCCCTATCAAAAGCCTCTACTCAGGCTTCCGCAGCATCGTCTATAATATCGGCTATTCGGCGCGCGAAGTGCGTATAGGCAAAGAGGTCATGTTCTTTGCGCCGGGCATGACAATCCCAGAGGTAGCCGGCCCTATTCAGCAAGTCGGGATAATCGAGGAGGCGGCTTAATGGCTAGAGCGAAAAAGGCCGCCGGGGTTCGCACGAACTCCGGAAAAAAGCTGAACGAGCAATGGCACATTGGGGCAGCTCACGCGCTCTATCATCGTGACGGAACGTGGTTCAATGTCCTCGACAAATTCCCCGGCGCGCTGTGCGATCCGAATGGATACGTCCTCTTCTCAAGCAAGTCCGAGTATGAAAACGCGCCCGACGTAAACGTTGCCCAGCAGACAAACGTGCCGGGCGGTATCCATCGGCTAAGTAGCTACGTTCGGATGGCAGAATGAAAAAACCTCAACTCGATGCAGCAACCGTCAAGGTCTTGAAGCGGTTGCTGGCCACGCCGCCAAAGCCACATGATGAGATGAAGGTCGGCCGACCAGCTCAAAGCAAAAAGAAGAAGGCGGACCCTAAAGGCCGCGCCTCTTCCTCCAAGCCGCGTGACGCTTAATGAACTGATCGCGACTGGTGATTTCCGTCAGTCGGTCGGTACGTGAGACGCTTGCCCTCAAGGCCTTTGGCTATCAGCGTCGCACGTTCCCCGTCGTTCATCTTGCGGGTGTTGAACTTGAAATCCCATTCAGCGAGGTAGCGCGAAAGATGCGCTTCGCTGATCGAATGGTGTGTACCGAACACCGCCCGCTTCATTAGGCTGAAACGGCATTCCGCAGTATTAATGTGAGCGAAGCCGCCCAGCCTGACATACTCATCGGCCGAATGATTGACCGTGCTGTGTCCGGCAAATTGCTTACCCACCGAACCATACGAGAGCAATTCGTCGGTCATGAGGTGAGACTTGCTATCAACCGCCTTGTTGATGGTCTCGCGAAGCGTATCGGCCTTCACGTTGGCGATGTGGAATGAATAGCTGTTACCGTCGCGATCAACGAGCGCGAGCACGGCGTGCTTCTTGGGCTCTTTCTTCGCAAATGCGCGGTTCTTCGCCTTACCGCCGATGTAAGTTTCGTCGCTTTCGACGACCTTGTTCGCGCCGCCGATAGGGCCGCGCTGATCGGGTGTCATCGCTTCGCGGATACGGTGGCACAGAAACCACGCGGTCTTATAAGTCACGCCAAGCATACGGCTTAGCTGCAACGCGCTCATACCCTTCTTGGACGCACCCATGAGGTGCATCGCGAACAGCCATTTCGACAGGGGGATTTTGCTCCGCTCCATCACAGTCCCGACCGTAACGGTGAATTGGCCGTTGCAAGCCGCACAATAATAGAGACCGGGGCGATGAACTTTGCCTTGGCCCTTTGCGATCTTTTCCCGATCGAGATTTCCACAATGAGGGCAAGAGGGACCATCAGGCCAGCGCACGGCCTCTAGGGCTTCGCGGGCTGCGTCCTCTTCATAAAAGGCTCGGTTCTGGATAGGCGCTTGGGCCATGACTAACTCCTAATGGCCGACTATTGACGATGCGCCCTCCGTTGTCAAGTATATAGTTGCCGAAAAATTCATCGAGCAACTTTCAGCAAGCGTCGATGCTGCGGATCTCCACAAGGCAATGGCCTCGGCCGCCGCCGGCTTGGAATTTCCGCTCTTCGCTTACTTCACTTACCCGCCAGCCTCCAGCGACACGCCGCCAGTGATCTCGAACTATCCTTCTTCCTGGACCTCCAATTATCTGCAACCGCGCCACCACAGCGTCGATCCGGTGACCCTGCGCGGGCTGCGAGGCTGGGATACTTTCGACTGGGGGCTGGATCGAGATCATCGGTATTTGCCAGCCTCGCAGCAAGAAGTTTTGGAAAACGCAGTTCAGTTTGGCATTCGGTGCGGCTTGACCATGTCCATGCATGATCATCGCGGGGCCGCTTTGCTGCGCTGACCTCCGCTTCAGATGAGGCGCGTCCGCCTGTCTTGCGGTCGCTGGAATGCTACGAAAACGCATTGCAGTTGGTAGCGATCAACTTCCACATTCATGTCCGGCGCAGGCTCGCCGGCAATTGCGTGGTGGATGGCGCAAAGACGCGGGAGTTCGAAGCTCTGAGATGGGCGGCGCGCGGCAAGTCGGCGTGGGATATCAGCCAGATCCTCGGCCTCTCGAAACGCACCGTGACCTTCCATCTGGAAAACGCCAAGGCAAAGCTTGGCGTGCGAACCATCAATCAGGCTGTAGCAAGGATGGCCGCTTCTTGTCACGCCAGAACCTGATCGTCTCGTTCGCCTCTATCTGAACCGAGCATCGTCCGCCCCAGTCTCCTTAATTCCGGCAGTGAAGGCGCCCGGGGGGCATGCATCCATCAATTGGATGGGGCGCATAAACAAAATCGATTTGCTCAATAGCGCGAGGAGACGTTAGTCCGCCGTCGACTGAGTTTTGGTGCCGATTTTTGGAACCGACTACGCAGCATCGCAATGGATCCTCATGCTTCGAAATCACGTCAGGACACCTGGCACAGGATGTTTCTTGGTTCGGCGGGTCAATAGCAGAGAACGCCTTAACCCGAATGCCTTCCCCGAAAATGTCATTGTCCCAGCGAAGGAGGCTGGCGTCGATGACATGGTCGAACACGTCCGGAGAGCTTTGCGGGCGAGCAGAAGGGGAGTGGCCGCCAAGGGCTGCGGGTACCGACGCCAGCCCAAACTGTGTGCTGCCGACATTCGCCGTGGCCTGTGAACAGAGGACTAATTTAATGACATACAGGCGTGATATCGATGGCCTTCGGGCCCTTGCGGTGCTGCCGGTCGTACTGTTCCATTTCGGAATCTCGGCAATTCCCGGCGGTTTTACCGGTGTGGACATCTTCTTCGTCATATCTGGCTACCTGATCACCGGAAGCCTTCTGGACGACCTTGAACGCGGCGAGTTTTCGATCGTCAGCTTCTACTGGCGCCGTGCCCGACGCATTCTGCCGGCCCTGATCTTTGTCACGCTCCTCACCTGCATCGCGGCATTGTTCATTCTTCTGCCGTCAGATCTGCATGAATTCAGTCTCAGCGTCATAGCGGCATCGACTTTCTGGTCAAACATCTATTTTTGGAAAACGTCAAATTACTTCTCCATCGATGCCGAGCTCCGACCTCTGTTGCACACGTGGTCGCTTTCCGTCGAGGAGCAATACTATATCTTTGCCCCAATCCTGATGTTCCTGATCTATCGCTATTTTGCGAAGCGCTGGCTGACAGCATTCCTACCGATCATTCTCGGCAGCTTCGTGCTCGCGGTCATGGCGACATGGCTGGCGCCAAGCGCTGGATTCTACCTGCTGCCGACACGAGTCTGGGAACTCATGCTGGGCGCGGTGCTCATGCTGAAACGGCCCCCGCCGTTGAACAATCGATTTCTTATGGAGATGGTGGGGATGGCCGGATTTGGCCTTCTCGCCATCGGGTTCTTCGCGATTTCGGAGAGCGATCCGTTCCCGGGCTACAACGCGCTGTATCCGTGCCTCGGAACGACCCTCCTTATCTATGTCGGCCAAAATAGCCCCTCGACGATTGCTAGCCGCATACTCGAAGTCCGGCCGCTGGTCTTGATCGGCCTCATCTCCTATTCGCTATATCTCGTTCACTGGCCGATCAATGCGTTCGCGCACTATCTTTCGTTACAAAATCTCGACCCGTCGATGACCATTGCGATGACGGTTGCAAGCTTCGCATTGGCTGCATTCTCCTGGAAGTATATCGAACAGCCGTTTCGGCAGAAAAGGTCCTTCACCGCCCCGTTGCCGATCTTCGCCTTTTCAGCGGGCGCGATCGCTCTTGTTTGCGTTGGCGGGGCGGCCGGCGCGCTCGGCAACGGCTTTCCGCAACGGTTCCCGGAGTATGCCCAGCAGCGGATTCCTGCCGGGGACTGGCTCGAGGGGACCTGTTTCAACGAGGGCTCGAGCCGGATCGAAAGCTGGAACATCGAGGACTGCACACGCACTCGCGGCTTCGCTACGACCGTTTTGTTGTGGGGCGACTCCTTCGCCGCCCACTATGTTTCAGGGCTGGAGGCCAACAAAAAGAAAATTCAAGCCAACGTCGTGGAATATACTTACGCAGGCTGTCCACCGATTCTCTCTTACTTCTCGTATGCACGCCCGGATTGCATACGGTTCAATCAGAAGGCCCTGGAGATCATCCGGGACGCAGGCATCAAGACGGTTGTCCTCAGCGGGCGGTGGACCGACTACGAGGCGAGAAGTTTCGACGGTCTCCAGCAAACGATCGATAAGCTTCGTGGCCGGGGTGTGCGCGTATTCGTCATCGGCCAGTCTCCGCAATTCATAACCGACGTTCGGAAAATCGCATTCTTCGCAAAGCGCAGAAATTCGGATGATACATACTGGCCAATGGCCATGGATCCCGACATCAACAATCGTGTGCGCTCATTTACCAAAGGCGCCACCTTTATCGATCCGCTGAAATTCCTCTGTAGCGCAGGACGCTGCCCCTACGCCGACGCAGGCGAGTTTCTCTATTTCGACTACGGTCATTTTTCTTCCGTCGGCGCCATTCTGGCAATTTCGAAATACTGGCCGGTGTTAGCCACAGACAATGCCCTTGCTGTGACGAAGTAAGCCCGCGGGCGGCTGGCAAGACGAGTGCGAGGCGCATTCGCGCGCGTAGCAAAGCTCACACATGTGTTGGGGCAAGTTTGGAGACACTGTCGTCTATTAGGCTTCGTGGACAAAGCTTGACGCTAGACTCGGTCGCTGGTTCAAGGCTGTCTTTTGGAGGCAGCGTTGGGCGCGCGGATTGGGGTATCGGACGAGGAATGGGCACGGATCGGGCCGCTGCTGCCAGCAGAGCGGGGTCGAGGGTGCCGTCCGGCGCAGGATAATCAGCGCTATTTCGAAGGCAGGATGTGGATGGCCCGAACCGGGGCGCAATGGCCTCATCTGCCTGATGCCTGATGAATATGGCAAGTGGAACAGCGTCTTCCGCCGATACCGGCGATGGGTCGCGACGGGGGTGTTCAAGCAAGAACCATTCCTCGATGGAGGGCTTCAGAATACGCCCGAACCTGACCGAGACGTGCCTCATCGACATGTATCTCTCGAACGTAAGCTGCCGGACAGCTGCTTGTGGTGGACAGCCATAATCGAGCACTGGATGTGCAGAGATCGTCGCGAACCGCGGGGGCAAGTGCTGCCGCACGCGGGGTCACAAAACGTTCGCGGCCGCTTGTCGTAAACAGTTCATCGCCGAAATAATCGCGTAGCGGGGGCGACGGCCGCACTCATGGCCGGCTGGCTGAGTTGATGGGGCGGGCCGCCGAGAGGCTGCGCTCCACCAGCAGCGCGTCGAGCACAACGAGGAGATTTAGGTCAATCCCTTTGAAACGCATGTCTTTAGCTATCCATAGCGTGGATGCCGTTAATCGAAACAAACGATTTTACCGATTCTGAAGAACGTCGCATAGGGAGAATTCAAGGAAGCCCTAAAGGAAAATCGTCGATGTTTGCGTTAGCTCCAAGGAGCATTCTCGGCTCCGAGGAGCATCTTCTGGTGTACGCCTTCCGGCATACGCCGAAACATCAATCAACTCCCATGTCGGTTGCGGCTTGGTTCTTCGGTGATCCGCGCAAGGTCCATCGCGTCAGCTCGACGCGGCAAGCTCTCCATGCGTAGGCGCTTATCTCAAAAACAGCAATCAAGATGAGGTATTTCCATGGGCTCTGACGTACGGTGGAAGTTGTGCTGGGAAAATGAGTTGCAACTGGCCGACCATGTCGAACTCTCCGATTTCTTTCTAAAGACTTATGGACGGCATGGGGCCTTCCTCGCAAAGCCATTCGAAGGCGGCCGTAGCTGGGCCGGTGCAAGGCCGGAATTCCGCGCAATCGGTTACGACGCGCACGGCATAGCGGCTCATATTGGCATACTGCGCCGCTTCATCAAAGTTGGCGAGGTCGATCTACTGGTGGCCGAAATTGGCTTATACGGGGTCCGTCCGGATCTTGAGGGACTCGGAATCAGCTTTTCACTGAGCGTTGTGTACCCATTGCTGCAGCGGATGGGGGTTCCATTTGTGTTCGGCACGGTTCGGCAGGCAATGCGGAACCACGTTGAGAGGTTCTGCCGCGGCGGTCTGGCGAGCATTGTGTCGGGGGTTGAGGTACGGTCCACCCTCGCAAATATACATCCCGACCTGCCGCCCACCCGCGTCGAGGACGTGATCGTCTTCGTTGCGCCAATTGGACGCTCGATGGACGAGTGGCCGTCCGGCACCCTGATCGACCGAAACGGTCCAGAATTGTAAGCATGACTACACATGTGAGTGCCGGGTGATGCGCTGACGCCGACCTTTGAGGACTTGCCCAACCCACATTGCATACCGCAAATCCGTCATGTGCTGGCGCCACATCGGGTGCCGGCGACCTTCTTCGTCATCGGAGCCTACGCCGCAGATCGGCCGGAACTCAGCCCGCCCTTATGAGCATGAGCTTTGTCGGTGGCTATTTTCGCAACGCGGCCCGCAGGAGTTGAGCCGCGTCCACGTCAAACCAGCTGAAATCGAAAGGAACAGACAGAATGGCTGATCAACTCGCAACGGAAATCATTACCATAATCAAGAAACGCGTCGAATCTGAGAACTTTGCGGGAGCGTTTCGACCCATAGTCGGCGAAATAACGACCGAGACGGAAGTGACCGCGCTCGGCATCGATTCGCTGGGACTGGCGGACGTGCTCTGGGACCTCGAGCAAGCCTATGGCATTAAGATCGAAATGAACACATCGGAGGCGTGGTCGGATCTGCAGAATGTTGGCGACATCGTGAAAGCCATCCGCGGCTTGCTTGCTGAGGCAGCTTGAATGGACAGGCGGGTCGTCATCACCGGAATAGGCGGGCTGTGCGGGCTGGGCACTGATGCCCCCTCCATCTGGAAAGAGATGCGCGAAGGTCGCTCAGCAATCGGCCCGATTGTCACTTCAGAGCTTCATGGGTTGACCGGCACGATCGGTGCCGAGATCAAGACGCTCCCTGAGCACGACATCGACCGCAGGCAGCTCGTCACCATGGACCGCTTCAGCCTGCTTGCCGTGCTTGCAGCGCGGGAAGCCATGCGACAGGCCGGACTTTCCTGCGATGAACGAAATGCCTATCGCTTCGGTGCGATAGTGGGCGTCGGCGGCAGCGGCTGGGAAGCGATCGAGGCAAGCTACCGCGCTCTCCTTTTGAACGGCGCGCGCCGTGCTGGCGTCATGGACGTACCCAAGGCGATGCCGAGTGCCGCTGCCGGCCAGGTCAGCATGAGCCTCGGCCTGCGCGGGCCGGTCTTCGGCGTCACCTCCGCCTGCGCCTCTGCCAACCATGCGATTGCCTCAGCCGTAGACCAGATCAGGTGCGGCCGGGCCGACGTGATGCTTGCCGGAGGCAGCGACGCGCCATTCGTATTTTGTGTGGTGAAAGCGTGGGAAGCAATGCGCGTGATTGCGCCAGATACCTGCAGGCCCTTCTCCTCCGACAGGAGGGGCTTGGTGCTGGGCGAGGGTGCGGGGATGGCCGTGCTGGAAAGCTATGAACATGCCACTGCTCGCGGCGCAACGATTATTGCCGAGATCGCCGGCATCGGCCTTTCCGCTGATGCCTTCAACCTCGTCGCGCCGGCTGTCGAGGGGCCGGAGGCGGCGATGCGCGCCTGCCTTGCCGATGCCGGGCTGAATGCCCAGGATGTCGACTACATCAATGCGCACGGCACCGGCACCAAGGCCAATGATCGGATGGAGACGGAGGCGATCAAGCGAGTCTTCGGTGGCCACGCCAACTCGATGTCCATCTCTTCCACCAAGTCCATGCACGCGCATTGCCTCGGCGCCGCGAGCGCGCTTGAAATGATCGCCTGCGTGATGGCAATCCAAGAGGGTGTCGTGCCGCCGACCGCCAATTATCGCGAGCCAGACCCCGATTGCGATCTCGATGTCACGCCCAACGTCGCGCGCGAGCGCAAGGTCCGCGTGGCACTGAGCAACGCCTTCGCCATGGCCGGCATGAACGCGGTTCTGGCATTCAGGCAGGTGTAGGACGACATGCCGGCAAGGTCACCTTCCGTATCCCGATGTTTGCGGAATCCCCGATCGGTCCGTAGCGGCCTCCTTGCTCAGGTGGGCTGAAGGGTTGGAGTGCAAGTACTTGCAGTAGCCCAGTGAAGCAGCAGATTTAGGTGATCACGTCGGTCATCCGGCGCCTGGAATTATCGTGGCCGAGACCTCTGCGCTGCGCGAGTTCGCGGCGAGGAAGCTGCCACGAACCGAGACTTCTGGCGCGGCGATGCTGCAGCATTTGAAAAGAGCATAATAAATGTTCGAATTGACTGGCCGCAAGGCACTCGTCACCGGCGCATCGGGGGGCATTGGCGAGGCGATCGCCAGGGTTCTGCATGCGCAGGGCGCCATCGTCGGCCTGCATGGCACCCGTGTCGAGAAACTGGAGACGCTGGCCGCCGAGCTTGGCGACCGGGTCAAGCTGTTCCCGGCCAATTTGTCGAACCGCGACGAGGTCAAGGCGCTCGGCCAGAAGGCGGAGGCCGATCTCGAAGGTGTCGACATACTGGTCAACAATGCCGGCATCACCAAGGACGGTCTGTTCGTGCGCATGTCGGACACCGACTGGAACACCGTGCTCGAGGTCAATCTGACAGCCGTGTTCAGGCTGACCCGCGAACTCACCCATCCGATGATGCGCCGCCGCCACGGCCGCATCATCAACATCACCTCGGTGGTCGGCGTCACCGGCAATCCCGGCCAGACGAACTACTGCGCCTCCAAGGCCGGCATGATCGGCTTTTCCAAGTCTCTGGCGCAGGAGATCGCCACCCGCAACATCACCGTCAACTGCGTCGCCCCGGGCTTCATCGAATCGGCGATGACCGACAAGCTCAACGACAAGCAGAAAGAGGCGATCATGGCGGCGATCCCGACGCGCCGTATGGGCACCAGCGTTGAAGTCGCGTCCGCCGTCGCCTATCTCGCCTCCAACGAAGCCGCCTACGTCACCGGCCAGACCATCCATGTGAATGGCGGCATGGCGATGATCTGAGCACGGGCTTGACCGGAGCTTACCTGTTCCAAAACGCCCTTGCGTCACGGTCCGCGACCTGCGCAACCAGCTATCTGCCACGAAGATCTGGGATCATCCAGCATCACCGAAGGGGCAGCAATATGCGTGATTGAGCAGATAGCCCAGCAGAGCAGCGTGATCACCCTTGGCCGTCGGCCGCTCCGATGGCCAAGAGCCACAAGTAGTGGCGGCCGAGATTACGCGTGAGATGGCCACCGTGCGGGGTAGGCATCATGCGAGAGGTCTCCACTCTAACGAACTTAGGGGGCGAGTGCTTCCGCACGCGGTATTAGAATAAGTTCGCGGCTGTTCATGGCAATATTTCATCGCGGAAAGAATCGTGCAGCCGCGCGAGGACATGGCCGGTTGGCTTAGAGCATTTTGATAGAAGCATGCCCACGAGCGTTTGCGAGGTAGTTTGCGCATTCGGTGGATGTGGTTTTGTGGATGAGCTGGCCCATCTTCACCCCTCGCGCCTGAGAAACTGCCAAACCGCATTACGGGACACTAAGATACCGCGTGCGGCCAGCTTCTGCCGATGCAGCGTCAGATTCGAGGTGTGCTCGATCCGCTCGATGATGATGAACGCCCGATGCTCCAGAACGCTGTGGCGATGGCCACCCCAGGCCGAGCGCTACCCGTAGCTCGATAGCGCTGGACCACACAATGCGACGCCAAAGCGCGCCGCAAGCTGGCGGGCTAGTCCCGAAGATTGTTCGAAAGGGCTCGTGTCATCCGATGCTTCGGCTTGCCGCGGCAGTGAGGCCGCGCCCGGCGAGCGCGCGTCGTGCACCACGATGAGATTTACATCGAGCCGTTTGAAAATGCATGTCATCAGCTATCCAAAGCGTGGATGCATCTGATCGAAACAAACGATTTTACCGATTTTGCAGAACGTCGCATAGGGAGAATTCAAGGAAGTCCTAAAGGAACGTTGTCGATGTTTGCGTTAGCTCCGAGGAGCACTTTCGGCTCCGAGGAGCATTTTCTGGTGTACGCCTTCCGGCATACGCCCAACATCAATCAAGTCGCATGTCGATTGCGGCTTGGTTCTTCGGTGACCCGTGCAAGGTCCATCGCGTCGACACGACGCGACAACCTCTCCATTCCATCCGGCACGGTTCGGCAGGCGATGCGGAACCATGTTGCGCCAATTCGATGCTCGATGGGCGAGTGGCCGCCCGGCACCCTGATTGATCGGAGCGTTCCGAACCTATGAAAAATGTGGACTACATGTGCGAAGTGCCCAGTGACTGCGCTGACGGCACTCAAGATCGAAGCGTCTATTTGACGTTTGACGACGGGCCCAATCCAGTTTGCACACCGCAGATCCTCGATTTGTTGGCGCAACATCGGGTGCCGGCGACGTTCTTCGTCATCGGTGCCCACGCAGCAGACCAGCCGGAACTCATCCGACGAATGATTGCAGAAGGGCACGAGGTAGCCAATCACACGATGACTCATCCGGACCTGTCCAGATGCGAACCCGGCGAAGTCGAACGTGAAATAGTCGAGGCAAGCAACGCCATCAGGATGGCGTGTCCCCAGGCCACGGTGCGGCGCATGCGCGCGCCGTATGGGGTCTGGACCGAGGACGTGCTCACTACGTCGGCGCGCGCTGGATTGGCATGCGTCCATTGGTCAGTTGACCCGCGAGACTGGGCTCGCCCTGGCGTCGACGCGATTGTCGATGAGGTGCTCACCGGTGTTGGGCCGGGCGCAATTGTGCTCTTGCACGACGGGTGGCCCGAGGAGTTGAAATCGGCCACTTACGCCAGTCTGCGTGACCAGACTGTCACGGCGCTATCCCGCCTGATTCCAGCGCTGCATCACCGCGGTTTTGTAATCCGCCCGCTCCCTCAACATCACTGAATATACGAGATCCCATGGACCTGCTTACCACGACCAGTACTGTCGCCGTCGCGTGCTATGCACTGCTCTCGACTGTTTATAAGGGCATGCAGGCGGTTTATTCCCTGCCGCCAACCGTTGCACCGGCGTCGGAAGACCTGGTCGGCTCCGACCTCTGGCCGAGCGTGGATGTCATCATCCCCTGCTACAACGAAGGCCCGCTTACGCTCTCGGCGTGCCTAGATTCCATTGCAAACCAGGAATACGCCGGAAAGCTACGTGTCTACGTGGTTGATGACGGTTCTGGAAATCGCGACGCCGTCATTCCCGTTCACGACAATTACGCCGGCGACCCGCGATTCGACTTCATTCTGCTCCCAGAGAATGTCGGCAAGCGCAAAGCGCAGATCGCCGCGATACGTCGCTCATCTGGAGATTTGGTGCTCAACGTCGACTCGGACACGACACTTGCGTCCGACGTCATCAGGAAGCTTGCGCGGAAGATGCAGGATCCAGCAATCGGCGCTGCCATGGGCCAGTTGACGGCAAGCAACCGGAGCGACACTTGGCTGACCCGATTGATCGATATGGAGTACTGGCTGGCCTGCAATGAGGAGAGGGCGGCGCAAGCCCGCTTCGGTGCCGTCATGTGCTGTTGCGGCCCCTGTGCTATGTACCGCCGATCTTCGCTGCTTTCGCTGCTAGACCAGTACGAGACGCAGATGTTTCGGGGCAAGCCAAGCGACTTCGGTGAGGATCGCCATCTTACGATCCTCATGCTGGAGGCAGGCTTTCGAACCGAGTACGTTCCGGACGCTATTGCTGTAACGGTGGTCCCCGATAGGTTAGGACCTTATCTGCGCCAACAACTGCGCTGGGCACGGAGCACTTTCCGGGACACGCTGCTTGCGCTGCGCCTGTTGCCCGGCCTCGATCGCTATCTTACATTGGACGTCGTCGGACAGAATCTTGGCCCGCTACTTCTTGCCCTGTCGGTAATAGCCGGGATTGCACAGTTTGCACTGACAGCCACGCTGCCTTGGACGACAATCCTGGTTATTGCAGCAATGACCATAATTCGGTGCACCGTGACAGCATGTCGAGCTCGGCAAGCTCGATTTATCGGCTTTTCTCTGCACACTTTTATCAACATCTTTCTGTTACTCCCCTTGAAAGCCTATGCTTTGTGCACCTTGAGCAATAGTGATTGGCTTTCACGCAAGACTGCCACCCTGCCCAACGCCGACAAAAAGCAGATCATCGTCGCAAACCCGATTGCCGGAGTTGGTACAGGCAGTTCGGGAAGTGCTGAGGCAATTCGAAGAACGGATCTTCCGCGCGATTCTTCAAAGTTGGTGAACGCGGACAGCGTTTGCAGCGCTGAGTGATCGAGTGCGTTGGCTGGATGGACACGTTGTGAGCTTGGGCAACATCCATCAATTGTCAGCACGGCGATCGATTGCATCTCGACGCCAATCCGTCCGGTGAGAGCGACACACGCTTGCTTCGGCTGTGACTATCCAAAGGGGCCGTCACCATGCGATGGACGGTTCTGCCAAGAAAATATTCGCAAGTAAGCTACCGGCCGGCTGATCGGCCTCTTAAGACTGAGATAGACACATGTCCAAAGTAGCAATCGACCTTGCCGGCGTGAAGAAGTCCTTCGGCGACAAGCTTGTTGTGAACGGGCTGTCGTTCACCGTTGCGTCGGGAGAGTGCTTCGGCTTGCTGGGGCCGAACGGTGCGGGCAAGAGCACGATTGCGCGTATGCTCCTTGGCATGACAGTGCCTGATGCGGGCAAGATCACGGTTCTTGGAGAGCCGGTGGGTGCGCGGAGTCGCTTTGCACGCAAGAGCATCGGCGTGGTTCCGCAGTTCGACAACCTTGACCAGGAATTCACCGTACGAGAGAACCTGTTGGTGTTCGGGCGCTACTTCGGCATGAGCACACGCAAGATCAAAGAGGTCATCCCGTCACTCCTCGAGTTCGCCCGTCTTGAGAGCAAGGCGGATGCACGTGTCGGCGAACTATCTGGCGGCATGAAACGGCGTTTGACACTGGCACGTGCGCTGATCAACGACCCCCAGCTACTCGTGATGGACGAGCCGACGACCGGCCTCGACCCGCACGCGCGACACCTGATTTGGGAGCGTCTGCGTTTCCTGCTGGGGCGCGGTAAGACGATCATTTTGACTACCCATTTTATGGAAGAGGCCGAGCGTTTATGCGATCGGCTGTGCGTTCTGGAGCATGGACGCAAACTCGCCGAAGGCAGCCCTCATGCCCTGATTGAGGAACACATCGGGTGCCAGGTGATCGAGATCTTCGGCGGGAATCCCCAGGAGCTGGTTTCGCTGATCAGGCCATACGTGCAGCGCGTCGAGGTGAGCGGCGAGACGCTCTTTTGCTATACGGCCGATCCGGAGCAGGTTCGCGTACAACTGCGCGGGCGCGCGGGTCTGCGCCTTCTGGAGCGTCCACCCAGTCTGGAGGACGTTTTCTTGCGGCTGACCGGACGCGAGATGGAGAAGTGAACGATGGGTAAAGGTTTTTCGGCGGCTCTACCCGCCAACGCTTGGAACTGGATTGCGGTATGGCGCCGCAACTATCTGGCATGGACGAAGGTCGCGCTCGCGTCGATTCTCGGTAACCTCGCCGATCCTATGATCTACCTGTTTGGACTCGGCACTGGTCTCGGAATGATGGTAGGTCGCGTTGAAGACGCGTCGTACCCTGCTTTTTTGGCAGCCGGCATGGTCGCGACAAGTGCGATGACCGCGTCCACCTTCGAAACAATTTATGCGACTTTCCCTCGCATGAACGAACAGCGGACCTGGGAAGCGATCCTGCACACACAACTTACCCTTGGCGACATAGTTCTCGGTGAGTTGGTGTGGGCAACTACAAGGGCCTTTCTGGCCGGTACGGCGATTGCGATGGTGGCCGTCATAGCGGGCTACTCAGCATGGTCGTCCGTCCTCTATGTGCTACCAGTCATCGCTCTCACTGGGTTGGCCTTTGCGAGCTTGGCGATGATCGTAACCGCGCTTGCGCCCAGTTACCACTACTTCATATTCTACCAGACGCTCTTCCTCACACCCATGTTGTTCCTGTCCGGCGCTGTCTTCCCGGTCACTCAACTGCCAAGCACCTTTCAGCACATAGCGGGCATCTTACCGCTGGCACATTCGATCGACCTGATTCGTCCGGGCATGCTTGATCGCCCGGCTGGGGACATCGCCCTGCACATTGGTGCGCTTTGCATATACGCGGTAGTGCCGTTCTTCCTCTCGATGGTGCTGCTTCGCCGGCGCCTGCTGCGTTGATGCTACTTTCGAATACAAGAAGGAGAACGAGAGTCAGCATCGCGAACGGCTACAGCCGCGAGCGTGCTTGGCCCAGCGACTGTGAGTTGGGGACAGCAGAACACACAAGCTGAGGCGCACACGCGACCGGACGCAGCCTTGCACGCCGGTCTGCGATACCAGAACCTCATGGCGCGATCCGGCTGCATGAGCGCTGATTGCATCCGTCCGCGTCTAGAGATCACATCCAGTATTCTTGTCCTGGGCGCCCCTGAACCGTCGAAACTATCATCAGCTGGAACACACACCATGACCCACATTTCACCGACACCTGAGCCTTTTGCCATCCTTGCTATGCCAAGGACCGGGACACACTACCTGGAAGTATTGCTAAACGAGCATCCGAACATATTGAGTAACGGTGAGTTGCTCAACGAGTACGACACCAACTGGCCCGATAAGGATCGCTTGCTGCGCGGCGATCGCGAGCTCCTAGAGCTTGCTTACGTGCGCTGTCCCACTTGGAGCGACAAGACGGTGACGCATGTTGGCTGCAAGGTCAACGAACCTCAGTTTCACGATCATCCGGGCTTTTTTGCGGAACTGGCCCGTTGGCCAAGACTCAAGGTCATCCTCGTGGTCCGGAGAAACATACTGGAATCGCTAAGGTCGCTGGTGCAGGCACGGCAAAGCGGCCAATGGCTGAAGTTCAGTTCGGACAAGGATGCGGCTCCGCCACCACGGGTCAGATTGCCAATCGCCGACTGCGAGTCGTACTTCAAAACCGCCGACGCTTTCTACGCTCGAGTTGCGCACGCCTTCGCGCCGTCCAACGTGCTGGTAATCGAATATGAGAGCCTTCTTCAAGAACCCGCCGCATGTTTGGGAGCGGTTTGGGATTTCTTGGGGGTTCCGGGGCTTCAGCTTTCCGGTCGCGCCATCCTTCAGCGCCAGGAAGCGCGACCGCTCGACGAAACGGTAGAGAACTTCGACGAGTTGCGGCTTCACTTCGCAAACGGACCTTATGCGAGGTTCTTTGACGTCGCTGCCGTGTGACTGGCCTTCGCAGCCAGTAGCGGGCTTGCTCCACGACGGGGCTGCCACTTGGCCCGCGATTGGCATCAACTAAGGGCGTTCTTGTTGCAGACTTGCCAAGAAGGGCATGACCGCCAACGTACTTCCTCCCGACCTGATCGACAGGCAGGATCAAGAACGTTCCCACCATCAAACCAAGCTGACCAAATCAGGTCGGTCTTGACGTCCCCCTGGAGCGATTGCGCATGTTCATTCCTGTTCCCGAGACCCACGGCAGATCCATAGCCAAGGCTGTCAGTTGGCGCATCACAGGCAGTGTCGATACGTTCGCGCTGAGCTGGCTCATAACTGGAAACGTCGTTTCCGCGGGATCGATCGCCAGTGCTGAAGTTATTACAAAAATCGTGCTGTACTATCTCCACGAACGGGCATGGTCGTTCATTCCGTTTGGCCGGCGCATGATATTGCCGGCTGATTGAACAGCACACCATTGGGGCAATCTCTCGGATGTCTCAGATCGTCGCGATGACGAAAGCTGTGATCATATGGTTTCAGCAAGCGTCGAACTTCCGGCGCACATTCGCGCTTGCAAGGGCCCGCTTCGGGGATGACTGGCAGCTCTGCCCGGGGCGGCGCTTTAAGCGCCGTCAAAGGCTGGATTGGAAAGTGCCGACATGAATGTTCCTTTGACGCACCTGCAACGTCTGGAGGCCGAGTCCATCCATATCTTCCGCGAGGTTGCAGCCGCTTTTGCCAAGCCGGTCATGCTCTATTCGGTCGGCAAGGACTCCTCCGTGCTGATGCATCTGGCGATGAAGGCGTTTTATCCCGCCAAGCCGCCATTCCCCTTCCTTCATGTCGACACGACGTGGAAATTCCGCGAGATGATCGCCTTTCGCGATCAGATGGCGCAGAAACTCGGCTTCGATCTGCTCGTTCATGTCAACGAAGATGGCGTGCGCGACAACATCAATCCGTTCGATCACGGTTCCAACACGCACACCCATGTGATGAAGACCGTGGCGCTGCGCCAGGCGCTCGACAAATACGGTTTCGATGCCGCCTTTGGCGGCGCCCGTCGCGACGAGGAGAAATCGCGCGCCAAGGAGCGCATATTCTCCTTCCGCAACGCGCAGCATGTGTGGGACCCGAAGAACCAACGGCCCGAGATGTGGAAGATATTCAACACCCGCATCGCATCGGGCGAATCGATCCGTGTCTTTCCGCTGTCGAATTGGACCGAGCTCGACATCTGGCAGTATATTCTGCAGGAAAACATCCCGATCGTGCCACTCTATTTCGCCAAGCAGCGGCCGGTGGTCGAGCGCGACGGCATGCTGATCCTGCGCGATGACGAGCGCATGAAACTGCGCCCCGGCGAGACGGTGGAGAACCGGCTGGTGCGCTTCCGCACGCTTGGCTGCTATCCGCTGACCGGCGCCATCGAATCCGACGCCGATACGCTGGAAGCCATCGTTGGCGAAATGCTGACGGCGCGTACCTCCGAGCGGCAAGGGCGCCTGATCGACCGCGATGAAGCCGGCTCGATGGAAAAGAAGAAGCGCGAGGGGTATTTCTGAGCATGCGCCACATCATGGCAAAGAGCCTCGCACCCACCGACGGCGTCCGCGACTATCTGGCGGCGCAGGAGAAGAAGTCGCTGCTGCGCTTGCTGACCTGCGGTTCCGTCGATGATGGCAAGTCGACGCTGATCGGGCGCCTGCTTTCCGACACCAAGCAGATTTTCGAGGACCAGCTCGCCGCGCTCGAACGCGATTCGCGCAAGCACGGCACGACCGGCGACGACATCGATTTCGCGCTTCTGGTCGATGGCCTCGAGGCCGAGCGCGAGCAAGGCATCACCATCGACGTCGCCTATCGCTTCTTCGCCACGCCGAAGCGCAAGTTTATCGTTGCCGACACGCCCGGCCACGAACAGTACACCCGCAACATGGCGACCGGCGCGTCGACCGCCGACCTGGCCATCGTGCTGATCGATGCCCGGCAAGGGGTGCTGCGCCAGACCAGGCGCCATTCGATCATCGCTTCGCTACTCGGCATCCGGCACATCGTGCTGGCCGTCAACAAGATCGATCTTGTAGGGTTCGACCAAGCGGTCTTCGAACGCATTACCGAGTCCTACCGGCAATTCTCGCGTGATCTCGGCTTCCAGACCATCGTGCCGATCCCGATGTCCGCCCGTTACGGCGACAACGTCACCAGCCGCTCGGAAAGCATGGAATGGTATTCCGGCCCGACGCTGATCGAGCATCTCGAAACCGTATCGGTCGACGAAGCGGTGGTCGAGCTGCCGTTCCGGTTCCCGGTCCAATATGTCAACCGCCCCAATCTCGACTTTCGCGGCTTTGCTGGCACGGTCGCCTCCGGCTCGGTTGCACCCGGTGACGAGGTCGTCGTCGCCAAGTCCGGCAAATCCTCGCGCGTCAAGCGCATCGTCTCCTATGGCGGCGACCTGGCCCAAGCGGCAGCCGGCCAGGCTGTCACACTCGTCCTTGACGACGAGGTCGAGATCTCACGCGGCAACATGCTGGTTTCGCCGGCTGCCCGGCCGCAGGTCGCCGACCAGTTCGCCGCCAACATCGTCTGGTTCGACGAGCACGCTTTGCTGCCCGGCCGGTCCTACATCCTGCGCACCGAGACCGACCAGACAAGCGCCACCGTCACCGACCTGAAATACCGGATCAACGTCAACGACTTTGCCCATGAGGCGGCCAAGTCGCTCGAGATGAACGAAGTCGGCATCTGCAACATCTCGACGCGGACACCGATCGCCTTCGATCCGTTCGCCGAGAACCGCACCACTGGCGCCTTCATCCTGATCGACCGCATCTCCAATGCCACGGTCGGCGCCGGCATGATCCTGCACTCGCTGCGCCGTGCCGAAAACATCCATTGGCAGTCGCTCGATGTCGGCAAGCGCGTCCGCGCCGACATGAAGAACCAGCGGCCCGCCGTGTTCTGGTTCACCGGGCTTTCCGGCTCCGGCAAGTCGACCATCGCCAATCTGTTCGAAAAGAAGCTCTACGCCACCGGCCGCCATACGTACATTCTGGATGGCGACAATGTCCGTCACGGCCTCAACCGCGATCTCGGCTTCACCGACGCCGACCGCGTCGAGAACATCCGCCGCGTCGCCGAAGTGGCGCGCCTGATGGCCGATGCCGGGCTGATCGTCATCGTCTCCTTCATTTCGCCATTCAGCGCCGAGCGGCGCATGGCACGCGAATTGATGGCTGACGGCGAATTCGTCGAGGTGTTTGTCGATACGCCCTTCGAGGAATGCGCGAGGCGCGATCCGAAGGGCCTGTATGCGCGGGCGCTGAATGGCGAAATCAAGAATTTCACCGGCGTCGATTCTCCGTATGAAGCTCCGGAAAAGCCGGAAATCCATCTCAAGACACTCGGCAGATCGGCCGAAGAGATGGTAGAGGCCCTGGAACACTGGCTGATCGAGCGCGACATTGCGCAACCACCTCCTGCCGACAATGGTGGATACATCTGATGACAAGGCAGTCCTTGCCCTGTTCGAAAGGTCGGCACTGGCCGCGAGTGGCGCCATCGGCTGTCTTTGATGCCGGATTTAGCCATGAGACGAAGGCGGACGCCTCACCCCCACCGCAGGGATTGTAGAGCCGGGGTCGCACACATCAGTTCGATGTCGGTTGCAAACTTAAAAACAGCGAAACAGCCGGAGACCACCCGCCTGATCACGCAGCATCGCCCTGAACTATGCGCTTCCCGACCAGATGGATGGAGCTCGTGGGTTGCTGCCGACATCGTCATTTTTGCCGGTATGTGGCAATCGGCCATGGTTTGTGCCACAGGCTGACATAAATCCGATAGGTCGAATTCAGATCCAACAAGTGCATTGCATTACGATATCGGACCGGGAACCGTAGACTGTGTTCCAGGCTGATGCGGACGCCTAAAAACGAGGAAGAAGGATGGGAGCTGGAGCCTTGACCAGGGATGTTGAACCCGAGAATGCCGAGCGCCAGCGATGGCTGGCCTTGGCGGAAAAGGCGTTGGCCGGCGCATCCTTCGAGGAAACGCTGGTCTCGCATACCGACGACAACATCCGCATCGAACCGCTCTACGACCGCAGCATCGCGGCGGAACCGCTCGTGCGTGCAAACCCGAAATCGCCCTGGATCGTCAGCCAGCGCGTCGATGATCCGGATATCGACCGCGCCAGGGCCCAGGCTCTGGAGGACGTAGCGCAAGGCGCGACGGGATTGTCGCTTGTCTTCGAAGGGGCGCCGAACGCATTCGGCTACGGCCTGCCGAGAACGGCGCTGGCGCTGGAGACGGTGCTGGACGGCGTACCGCTCAATCGCATCCAGACCCGCATCGATGCGCATCCCTGGAGCCGCGCCGTGGCCGACTGGCTGGTGGCGTTCCTGAGCAAGCGCCGTTCAGACCCGGCAAAACTCAACCTCTCCTTCGGCATCGATCCGGCGGCGATCTTTGCCGGAACCGGCCGGCTGCGCATGTCGATCGAGGCGCTACAGGCCTCGATGCCGCAGTCGCTGGCGCATTTCTTCTCGATGGGCGTTCCGGGCGTGCTGCTGGAGGCGGACGGCCGCGTGTTCCACAATGCCGGCGCCACGGAAGCGCAAGAGCTTGGCATAATGCTGGCCTCGGCGGTCTCCTATCTCAGAATGTTCGAGACGGCGCGGCAGCCGCTTGTCTATGCCGCACCGCATATCGGCTTCGCGCTCAGCGTCGACCAGGACCAGTTCCTGTCGGTGGCCAAGGTTCGGGCACTGCGCAGGCTCTGGGCACGGCTGCAGGAAGCCTGTTCGATCCCCAATTCCACCGCCAATATCCACGCCGAGTCGTCGTTTCGCATGATGACGGCATTGGACCCCGAAACCAACATCCTGCGCACCACGATTGCCTGCTTTGCGGCAGCATCAGGCGGCGCCGATTCGATCTCAATCCTGCCGCATACGATCGCGCATGGCTTGCCGGCGGGTTTTGCCCGCCGCGTTGCCCGCAACGCGCAACTGATCATGGCCAATGAAAGCCATATCGATCATGTCGCCGATCCTGCCTACGGATCCGGCGCGGTCGAAGCGCTGACCGCGGAACTGTGCGAGACAGCCTGGACGGAATTGCAGACGATCGAGGCCGAGGGCGGCGTCTTGTCCAGCCTCCAGGGCGGGCATATCCAGGCACGCGTTCATGCCGCGGCAGCGCGGCGCAACGCAGCCTATCAGGCAGGCGAGCGAGCCATCATCGGCACCACGCTCTATCCGTTGAAAAGCGAACGTCCGGTCGAGACGCTGGCAGCGGAACGGCGGCCCGCCTTCACCGAAGGCGTTGCCGTCTGCGAGCCCCTGTTTCCGGTTCGCATCGACCAATCGATCGGAGCCGGCTCTTGATCCCTGATTTCAGCTAGGTCGGCTGGGTGCCGCCACGCCGCGCACCCATCGAGGTCAAAGGCCAGCGGATGAAGAGGGAAGGCCTTGTCAGCATTGACGCTGTCGGTCGCCACGACGCAGGCTTCGGTCAGGCGAATCGTGGCCGCGTCGTTCGCTAGCAAGCTGTAAAGGTCGACAGGCTGCATCAATGACGGCTTTGCCCTTCGATGGCGGGAACACATCCCGCACGGAGGCGACGCATGTGCCAACGATGTCCTGCTGACGCGAGCAGGCGTGCAGCACGTGCTGCTGCGACAGGATTGCCGGAGCTTGCAGATCGCCGCTTCCGGCCCCTCCGTGCTCCGCCCGTTTGCGGCTATGCGTCGACGCCATCGTGCCTACGCGGCGTCTGAAGAACAATCCTGCTGCCCTCCGGTGGTTGAATGACATCCACGGCGGCGGCCGCCCGATGGCCAGTGCCTCGCCAGCCGGTCGCTGTCACGGCCGATGGTGATCACTGTCGATGTTCAAGCAGGCGATCAAGGACACGGTTGCCACCAGGGTATCGCCAGACACGCTGCCCCACGACTGCAGCTTGTATCTGCTTCCGAAATTGAATGATCTCCATTTTCGACGATTTCGTTTCGCCCGCACGGCCAGCGAGCCGCCGCCGGCAGAGAGTGCGTTCGCTTACCGCTGCCTCCATTGGGCGAGGAACGAACCACCGGTAACAGCTTATCGCGGACAACGATCCTAAGCCGCGCGATGATGACCGGCTTGGACAGTTTGATGCTGCGTGGTTCCATATCCGCAGCGCTGATGGTCCGCATCAATACAATCGATTTGCCCTATCTTTCGAAATGCTGGAAAGCATCGCTCTTTCACTCCTATCTGGTACCATCTAAGGACCGGGCAATGCCTTACGAAGCTATTTTTAGCCTTGGATCTGACTGCACTCCTGCGACGCAAATCAGACGCTATTTCAAACGGCGCCCGAGCAGCTGTTTTGATTGGATTGTGACACCTATAGCCTCCATCGAGGAAATATTGGCAGATGATGGAGCGCGATTTGGGCTTCGTGTATCAGCCTGCTTCAATGGGACGTCAGCTTTTTGCGAGAATTACGGGGTAGTTTACCACCATGAATTCGATCGGACCACGTCCAACGCAGTGATATTCACGCCGGAAGCGTTACGGTCCTGCCGAGAGAAGCTGATTTACAAATACAATAAGATGCTTGACATCGCTCGGACACGAAAGACGTTGTTTGTGCGTTATGTCTCGGCGACGGATGCTCCGGGGGATCAGCAGATGGGAAAGACGTTTGGCGTAGACGATCTCCAGGAGATGGTCACTCTACTTGAGAAAAAATTGGGACACTCAAGGTTCCATGTGGCCTATTTCCGCGCCAACGGGAATGCATATGATAAGTCGATGTTCACAGGGCCAGTCCCGGAGCGCTGCAGTATCCATCAGGAGAACCATGTTCCTGATCAACTGGGCGAGGTTGAGGTATGGAACGTGTTCTTCTCGAAAATGGGACTTTCGCCAGACCGTCCACCGCTGCTGTAATCCTCAAGAGTTGACCAGAAGCATCCTTCGCGGCCATCCAAGAGGGATAGTCGGCGCGTCGATGTGGACGGATCCTCGACCTCGCCGAAACGATCGGTTTTCGATCCACATGAAATACCGCGCAAGCTGGGCGAAGATTTCGAGTACAGGATCAATCAAGCCCCCAAGCCCCACTATCGCAAACCCGTCCTATTGACGTTGGCGGGCGCCCGCGCGCCTCCTGACGCGCGGCGGGCTCTCGTGAACCGAGCCCGCTTCATTCGCTCTGCTCACGGCGGTCTCGCCCCTTCGAGCTTTGATCCCCGGCCATAACAACCCTTTGGTTGTCCAGCGGAGCTGCTTTCGTGTCACCCCGAGGAACACCGAGCCAAGGCAGTTTGACCGTACGATCGCGGACATCGTGGCCGCCCATAACGGGCGCTACAACATCGACATCCATCTCAAGCATGATCGATCGGTCACCGAACCTTTCGCCGAAACGCACGTCCGGCGCCTTGAAGCGATCCGTCACGCCACCGGTGGAGTGAAGCGCGAGCCTGACGGCACCTGGGTCATCGGGCCGGACCATCCCAAACGCGTCGTCGTCTACGAGCGTCAGCGTGCCAGGGAAGAACCTGTCACGGTCGAGAAGCTCTCCTCATTGTCGCTTGAGCAACAGATTGGTATCGACGGCGCCACCTGGATTGACCGCGAACTGGTCTCTGACAGACCGGAGGCTTTGCATGGCTCGGGTTTCGGGCCGTGATGTGCGGGCCGCGCAGGCACGCAGGCGGCAGTGGCTGCTCGTGCAGGGTCTCGCGCGTGAAGAGCAGGACCGGATAGTTTATCGCGCCAACATGATTTCGATCCTGCGTCAGCGTGAGCTGAACCGTGTTGTCGGTCAGCTTTCGCAGGAACTTGGGCTCTCGTATGCCGAAGCCCGGGCAGGAGATCGAATAGAGGGTACGCTGCGCCGATCGGTTGAGCTCGCCTGCGGCAAATATGCCGCGATCGAGAGGTCGAGCGAGCTCACGCTGGTGCCATTGCGGCCGGTGCTCCAGCGGCACATCGGCAAGGAGGTTTCTGGCGTGGTTCAGCGCGAGGGTATGGAACATCGGCCGGCAAAGGGGCGGGCCCAGCGTTTCATGACGACGCAGCAGCGATGCTTCATGCAACGCCCGATCGACCCGTCGCGCCGCGAAGCGCGGCGGTTTTTTCTCTTGAGCACTTGTTTTTGGTCGCCGGACGTTTGCTGCCGTAGTGTCCAGCCTGGACCTTGCAATAGCGCCCAACTATCGATTGTGCTCGACGGAGCCTGCAGCGAAGGGGGTGTCATGTCGATTTCGTCGAAATGCTCGCGCACTCCGCCGTCTTCAATCCCTCCGATCTGGCGTTGCTGGGGCGCGTCTTCGATCATTAGACATTGAGGGCCAATCTGCGCAATCTGCGTGAGGTGCTCGCGTCCCGGATCGTTCAGGAGGCCCGTATCGCCGAGATTTGCTGTCTCGCCGCCGGATGATCGAGGACGTCGCCCAAACGCGTCCTGGCCCCATCCACTGGGTGGATGACAGTTATCCCAATAATCGATTTTACCAATCGTACCGAATTCCCCTAGGAGGCTCTGAATAGAAACGGCCGGGCGGGTGTCCTTCCGGTCGACCCAGGCTGCCGGGAGAAATCGGAGACGAGCATGTGCGGGATTGTTGGCATCGTTGGGCAACAGCCAGTGTCGGAGCGGTTGGTCGACGCGTTGAAGCGTCTGGAATATCGCGGCTATGACTCAGCCGGCGTTGCGACGATCACCGAGGGCGCCTTGCACCGCCGGCGCGCCGAGGGCAAGCTCGTCAATCTCGAGGCGAGGCTGAAGGAAGAGCCGCTGGGCGGCACCATTGGCATCGCCCACACGCGCCGGGCAACCCCTGGGGCACCGACTGAACGCAACGCGCATCCGCACTTTAGCGATGGTGTGGCCGTCGTCCATAACGGCATTATCGAGAATTTCGCCGAGTTGAAGGACGAATTGGCGGCGGCGGGGGCTGCCGGCAGTCGACGAGATAGTCGCGCCGATGATTTTCTCGCTGCCGATACAGCTTCTTGCCTACCACACGGCGCTGGTCATGGGCACAGATGTCGACTAGCCGCGCCATCTCGCAAAATCGGTCACCGTCGAATGATTGTGGGAGCTGACATGGCTGACTGGTCCGCCGCCCTCTATGTCAAATTCGAGGATGAGCGAACGCGGCCGGCGCGCGAATTCGACGCCCACGTGAGAGCCGCAGCGCCGCCGCGTGCGACGGATTGAAGATGCATCGCGTCATCATCAACGGCATTGGCGTTGAAATCCCCGAACCGACGATCACCAATGAAGAACTGGTCGCCAGCTTCAATGCCTGGGTCGACATGGAGAATGCGCGCCGCCAGGAGACCGGCGAGCCGCCGCTGCCGAAATCGGACAGCGACTTCATCGTCCACGCTTCGGGCGTGCGCACCCGCCATGTGATCGAGCGCGAAGGCATTCTCGACCCGACCCGCATGGCGCCGCGCATTCCGGCGCGGCCAGACGACGCGCTGTCGCTGGAGGCAGAGTTCGGCATCGCTTCGGCAAGGAAAGCCCTTGATCATGCCGGGCTGAAGCCGTCCGATATCGATCTGGTGATCTGCTCGGCCTCGCATCACCAGCGGCCCTATCCGGCGATCGCCATCGAAATGCAGGAGGCGCTGGGCACAAAGGGCGCCGGCTTCGACATGGGACTTGGCTGCTCTTCGGCGGCTGCGGCACTGCACATTGCTGTCAATTTGGTGCGGTCGGGCGCGCACAAGCGCATCCTGGTGACGACGCCCGAGATCATCACCGGCCATCTCAACTTCCGCGACCGGCAGACGCATTTCATCTTCGGCGACGCCTCGGTGTCGATGGTGGTCGAAGGGCTGGCGCAGGGCGAGAAGCGGCCGGGGCGCTTCGAGGTGCTGGACACGCGCATCTGGACGCAGATGTCGAACAACATCCGCACCAATCTGGGCTACCACACCCGCACCACCCAAGATGATCCTTACATGATCAATCTGGAAGGTAATCTGATCAAGCAGGTCGGCAACAAGGTGTTCAAGGAAGTCACCGTCGCCGGGCAAAAATTCATCGTCGAGTTCCTCGCCGAGCACGGGCTGACGCCGCAGGCGGTCCGGCGCTTCTGGCTGCATCAGGCCAATGCGCGCATGAATGCCATGATCCTGAAACTGTCATTCGGCCACGAGGTCGGCCACGACCGCGCGCCGATGGTGCTGGAACGGCTCGGCAACACGGCGGGCGCCGGCGCCATCATCGCGCTGTCGGAGAACCACGCCGACATGAAGCCCGGCGATTTCGGCCTGATCTGCGCGTTTGGCGCGGGGTATTCGATAGGCGGCGCGCTGCTGAGGATGCTCTAAAATCGGCGGTTTCAGGCTTGTGCGGACGGCACCAGCAGGGGCACCGCTCCTCCAGTCTTGCCTTCATGCAGCTTGCGGATCGCCAGATCCTCGCCTGTCGTCTTTGCATCATGTGGATCATCTCGATCCCGTCCAGCGTGCCGATCGCGCTGGCGCGTGATTGAAACCGATCATGGGCCGTACACGACACTTGATGCGCCGATGGTCCTGCTCGATCGATTGTTGAGGTATTGGCTCTGCGGATCTGGATCGGCGTCAGTCTGCGCCGCGAACGGTCCCGGAGGGGGTTGGTCGTGTTGTAGGAAACAACCCGATTGGTCCGCAAGCCATTTGCCGGTCACGGCACGTTTGCGCCCATTGAAGCGTTTCCGCAGCAAGGGCGAGAAGCGAACGACCCAGCGATAGATCGTCGAATGATCGATGGCCTGATGCCACGCTCGGGCCATCATGTCCTTCAAATTGCCAGGGCCCAAGCCGTAGGCCAGATGCCAGCGAACGCAAAGCAGGATGGCGGACTGGTCGAAATGGCGACCGTTGAACATCTGAACTCTCCGGCGAAACACCGGAGGCCATGCCATGCCTCTGGTTGCCGAAAACTTAGCAACCCATCCGTCTTGACGGGAACGTTGTCATCGTCAGGTTCTCGACAGCTTGCCTGTGTCAAATCCAAGCCCAGCGTCAAACGGGCTTGTATTGCTGAAAGTGAGAACGGATGGACTTCACCTCGACCAAGCGGGTGCGTGGACAATCGAACAGGGCTGGCCCGCAAGAGAGCGCGGCTCCGTCCGCAGGTGCGGCGGCCTTTGAGCGGCAACTGAGCGAGGTCGCCAATACAGGTGGAGGTGGTGGAGCAATGCCGGCCGGCTCGGCGCCGCAGCCGGCTCAGTCAACTCAGTTTTTGAAAAGGGTCAGCAAGCGCCCTCTTCATTTCAGGGATGAAGACTTTATCCTCAACCTTGAGGAGGCCCTCATCAAAGGCGGGGCCGCCGAGCAAACCGCCAAGAACAATGTAAGTACTCTTCTCCGCTTTGGCCATTGGCTCTTCGCAAATAACAAAGATCCCATGAAGGGTCGGCTCGACAAGCAGTCGCTGACCGATGATGCGCGCAAATTCATCGGAAATGGTGATCCCGAGAGGCTGTCTGCGGCAATAGGTCATCTCCGGACCTCGCAGACGGGGGGCGTCGTGCCGGTCGCAGGCCGCGCTAAGTTGACTCCGCATCCGGAGGACGCGGCTCTGATCAAAGAGTACAGAAAGGAAGCAGCGACAGATATCGGCAGTACGAATGCAACTGCTCTTAGGAGCTTCAGTGCCTACCTACGTCAAAACAACAAGAAGGGCATTGCTGGTCGGCTTTCCGGCGAGGCATTGGATGGAGATGTCAAGGGCTTTAAGGAGAAGGTCGGTGGTCATCGGTACATCGGTGACGGACTAGTTTGTCTCCGAAAATCGCACGCCGGCGTTAAAGCGATGGAGCTCGAGCGCCGTGTTCCCACCGGTCCTGATCCCGACGACGCGGCACTGATAGAGCCGAGGCGGGTCGGCGACGCCGCTGGGCAGCACAGCGCGTGGCAGGAAGCTGGCAGTTGGCCAAAGGAGCTTCCTGCGGCAGCCCACGATCAGGATGTGCGTTTGGAGCTGATGGAAAAACCCGGCCCGTCGTCCTCGGCGCTGCGGCCAGCCCGGTCAACTCGGCTTCGCAGGCCGCCGCCGCCTCTCTATCCCCAGGATGCTTCCCTTATTCTGGGGCTTGAGGAGGCCCTCATCAAAGGCGGGGCCGCCAAGCAAACCGCCAAGAACAATGTAAGTGCTCTTCTCGGCTTTGGCCACTGGCTCTTCGCAAATAACAAAGATCCCGTGAAGGATCGGCTCGACAAGCAGTCGCTGACCGATGATGCGCGCGAATTCATCGGAAAGGGTGATCCCTCGAGGCTGCTTACGGCAATAAGTCATCTCCGGACCTCGCAGTCGACGGGGGGAATCGTGCCGATCGCAGGCCGCGCTGAGTTGACTCCGTATCCGGAGGACGCGGCTCTCATCAAAGAGTACAGAAAGGAAGCAGCGACAAATATCGGCAGTACCAATGCAACTGATCTTAGGAGCTTCAGTGACTACCTACGTCAAAACAACAAGAAGTGCATTGCTGGTCGGCTTTCCGGCAACGCATTGGATGGAGATGTCAAGGGCTTCAAGGAGGACACCGGTGGTCATCGGAACATCGGTTTCGCACTGGCTCATCTCCGAAAATCGCAGGCCGGCGCTATAGCGATGGAGCTCGAGCGCCGTGTTCCCACCGGTCCTGATCTCGACGACGCGGCACTGATGGAGCCGAGGCGGGTCGGCGACGCCGCTGCGCAGCAAAGCGCGTGGCCGGAAGCTGGCAGTTGGCCAGAGGAGCTTCATGGACAGCAGGATAATCAACCAGCCCCGTCATTTTTCATTGCTCCAGGGAAGTTGCCCGCTGGACTGGATAACCTCAACAGCATAGGGGCGGGCGCTTTCGGAGCAGCCGGCTCTCGGCAGTCTGGGGTTCAGGCTGCCACCCGGCCGTTGTTAGCGGTCAGCGAACAGCAGATTCGGCGCTCGCCTGGCGCGATTGACAGGGGCAACCTCCTGCCAACCGAGTGGGTCATCATCAACAATGAACATTCCACAGCGCTGTTGAGGCCAGCGAAGCGGCAGAGGACCCTGAATGCGCCGTCAACCGTCGCCATTCAGCAGCAGCTGAGCGAGATCGGCAATTCAGGCGGCCGCATGCCGATGCAGCCCTCCACCTACCCGGTGGGCGCATTGCCATTGGAAGGGCAGCCCGTTATGCGGGAGAGAGAGGGCGAATACATCCCAAGGCTGCATGCGGAAACTAGCGGGATCGGAGGCGCCACTGCGCAGCTCAGTGCCCCGCATGAAGCTATCGCTTTGCCACCCATGGAAGATTACGATCAGGATCTGCTTTGGGGGGGATTGGATAAGGCCGGCCCACTGCCATCTCTAGGGTCAAGTGCGAGCCATTATCAACCGCCGGCTTCTGCAGGAGCCGTTCATGCTTTGAACGGGCGCCACGACTACCAGTCGGCCGCGGACGAGTTGGCCGGGAGCAACGTCCTGCCGAGGCGGCAGGACGGCGGGTTCGAGGCAATGGTCCATCAGAATCCGCCCACACCATTCGAGCTCAATGCTCGGGTTCCGGCGCCTGATTTTCCTCCGCCGTTTACCGGGCCAGTACCGGTTCATCACCAGGGCGCTCGACAGCCCGGCTCGCAGGAGCTTTCTCCCGTGCCAGCGTCCTCGGACGATGAAGCTTTGGCGTGGTTAAGCGAGGAGTTGGCGCGGCGGCGGATGCAAGAACCGGCGTCACTATCAACTGCCAGAGCTCAGGATCTCTATGCTGGCTTTGAGGCATTGGTTGATCCAGATCCGGCTGAGTTGGGTTACAATGCTCACGTTGCGCCGGCGCCTTCTGTCAGAGCTCCCTCCGACACCTTCGGCGGTCTTCAGTCCTTTGTTGATCTGAATGCGTCCACGCCGTCCGACTTGCGTGATGCTCATTCTGCACCGGTGCGTCCGCGCGGGCAGATGCTCCGCGAGAGGGAGTGGCAGCCCACGATGCAAGGGACAGGGTCCGCCGCCGTCTTGAGGTCGGGAAGGCCCGACGACACCCAGTTCATCCCTCACGGTCAACTTTGGCCGATGGGTGAAGCTGCGCCAGCGCCGCCGGCAAGAGCTCCCCAACCCGCCTCGCCAGTAATCGCTAGGTTGCCAGACACCTATAGCGGTGTTCCCGTGGTTGATTTGACCACCTCCTCCTATGTTGAGATCGAAGCCTTGGATGCGACCGCATTGGCCGAGGCGACGGTGCTCGGCCCCATCGAACACCTCAGCGACGCCCACATCGGCAGGGATTACCTGTTGCTGGCGCAGGAACTGCAGGGGGCCAATCCAGCGCTCGCCGCCCGGACGCGGCTGCTGGAAGGGCTGATGTCCGTGCAACTGCGCTCGCCCCACCTGGACGAGAAGCAGGTGCAAAGCAGATTGAAGGGCATCTATGGTCGCGACAACGACACAGCCGACTTCCTGTTCCTGCCGGTGAACAATGCCAGTCCTGATGATCTTAGCTCCCTCGGCACCCACTGGTCGCTGCTCTTCGTTGATCGCCGCAGCCGGGAAAGAGCGGTCGCCTATCACTACGACTCCGCCGGGCACTACAACCGCAGCATTGCACAACAGCTCGCAGGGCTCCTGAAGGCCACCTTGGCGCCAGCCCCCATGGCCCGACAGCCGAACGATTACGATTGCGGCGTCTATGTGCTGGACGGCACGTGGGCGCTGGTTGGACGATTGATCGCCGAGCAGTGGCCGGACCACGAGCCGCTGCGCCTCGACAACCTCATCGCCGATCGGCAGGCGCTGCAAAACCGACTGAGGGGGCGCATGCCGCACGAGGAGGAGCCCTGGCAGCTATTGGATGATGAACCCGCCTCCCCACCAATGATGGCATTCGAGCCAGGGGAACTCCGGCAGCTGTTGGATGATGAACCCGCCTCCCCACCAATGATGGCATTCGACCCAGCGGAACTCCGGCTACTGTTGGATGATGAGCCTGCCTCCTCTTCGCCAAGAGTTAATTCGACCCCACATGCGCGAACGGACGGTGTTCATCAGCCAACCCAGGCGCAGTGGCTCCCTGAACGCAAAAGATCAGCATGAAGTCGAATTTGAAACGTTTTGCCCAAGCAACTGCGATCGCCTCGCTCTGGACGGTAACCGCTACGTCGGCGAACGAAGGGCTGTGGATCACAGGGTAGGCAAACCCTTCCTGTAGAAGCGCAGGCCCGGTCCGAACTGAACTATGGTGGCAAGCAGCAAGAACACGTACAGCGCCTGCTGCCCGACATTGCCGGGAAGATGTGGTCTGTGGTTGGACCGCTCCCAAGCTGATCGACCTCGCCGCATCGGCAAAGACGCCGACACGATTTACGCCGCGACTGAAGGAGGCCTGTCGGTCAGTAGGAACGGAGGCCTGATCTGGGAAACGGTCGTCGATGGCGGGCCCGTCAATCTCGGAGCTGACGGCCGACGGTTCCGTCTAGGCCCTCCGTGGCCTTTATCGCCGATGATATAATGGAGACCTTCGACCACGTCCGATCCGAGGAGGTCTTCAAACTGTTTGGTGAGATGGCATGTGCCGTCAGGTGATCTACCTGACGCATAACCGACACCTGTGCGAGATCGCCAAGGCAGCTATTCCCAGCGTGACGATCCATGAGCTTGGCCAGTTGTGCTCGTTTTCCGTTGGTGCAAATGCTCGCCTTGGGGTCAATCCAAGCGTATCAGCAGAAATGGCAGCCAAGCCTACAGGACGTCTGGTGCGAAGAAGCAAACCTCGCGATCGCGAAGACAAAGGCTGAACCGCGCGGGATCAAAAGCAGCCTGGGGCGATACACAGCTACGCGTGGACCGAAGTCTCTGCAGCAGGTCTCTCGACCAAAGCGCCTTAACTCGCTGCTCCAACTTGCTCCGGACACCGAGGTCAACCTGTAGCGGTCTCGAGCAGCGCCATCCGATCTTTCTGTCGCCTTTGTCGCGTCCGCTACACGGGCTTGTTCCGACAAGCACTGTTTGCCCTCAGGCTAAATAGCTGAAAAGCAACATCAAACTTTTTTCTTGTGTCCGATCAAGCCAATTGGCACGCATCTTGAGACCCTTTGGGTGTGAGGCGGCGAGAGCTGCCGACCGGCATGTCGCGGGCAGCCGCGATGGATGGAACGAAGGAAGGAAAAGCTACATGTCAGCTCTGCGTCAGATCGCCTTCTACGGCAAGGGGGGCATCGGCAAGTCCACCACCTCCCAAAATACGCTCGCCGCACTTGTCGACCTTGGGCAGAAGATCCTCATCGTCGGCTGCGACCCCAAAGCCGACTCCACCCGCCTGATCCTGAACTCGAAGGCGCAGGATACGGTCCTGCACCTCGCGGCAGAGGAAGGTTCGGTCGAAGACCTCGAACTCCAGGACGTGCTCAAGGTCGGCTATAAAGGCATCAAGTGCGTGGAATCCGGCGGGCCCGAGCCGGGTGTCGGCTGCGCCGGGCGCGGCGTCATCACCTCGATCAACTTCCTCGAGGAGAACGGCGCCTATGACGATGTCGACTATGTCTCCTACGACGTGCTCGGGGACGTGGTGTGCGGCGGCTTCGCGATGCCGATCCGCGAGGGCAAGGCCCAGGAAATCTACATTGTCATGTCCGGCGAGATGATGGCGCTCTATGCCGCCAACAACATCGCCAAGGGCATCCTGAAATATGCCCATTCGGGCGGCGTGCGGCTCGGCGGCCTGATTTGCAACGAGCGTCAAACCGACCGCGAGCTCGACCTCGCCGAAGCACTGGCTTCCAGGCTCAATTCCAAGCTCATCCATTTCGTGCCGCGCGACAACATCGTCCAGCACGCCGAGCTCAGGAAGATGTCGGTTATCCAGTATGCGCCGGACTCCAAGCAGGCGGGGGAATACCGCGCGCTGGCCGAGAAGATCCATGGCAATTCGGGGCAGGGCACCGTGCCGACTCCGATCACCATGGAGGAGCTCGAGGACATGCTGCTCGACTTCGGCATCATGAAGACCGACGAGCAGATGCTTGCCGAGCTTCAGGCCAAGGAAACGACGAAAGCGGCCGCCCAGTAACGAGCGCTGCCGCCACGAGGCGCCGCGTTGAGCTGACGCGCCTTTCAAAGAACGGCGCCTCGTCGGTGAGGCGTCACTCGAACCTTTAAAGGGGTCCCATGAGCCTAGATTACGAGAATGACGGCACTCTCCATGCGAAGCTTATCGAGGAGGTGCTGTCGCAATATCCCGACAAGGCGGCGAAGCGCCGCAAAAAGCACCTCAGCGTCGCAAAGAGCGGGGACGAGGCTGGCGAGGAAGGCGAGGTCGTCTCCGAATGCGACGTCAAATCGAACATCAAGTCCATTCCGGGCGTGATGACGATTCGTGGCTGCGCTTATGCCGGCTCTAAGGGCGTGGTGTGGGGTCCAATCAAGGATATGGTCCATATCTCGCACGGCCCGGTCGGCTGCGGGCAATATTCCTGGTCGCAGCGCCGCAACTACTATGTAGGCACGACGGGCATCGACACGTTCGGGACAATGCAGTTCACCTCCGATTTCCAGGAGAAGGACATTGTTTTCGGCGGTGACAAGAAGCTGGAACAGATCATCGACGAGATTGAGGGACTGTTTCCCCTCAACAACGGCATGAGCGTGCAATCCGAATGCCCGATCGGCCTGATTGGCGACGACACCGAAGCAGTATCCCGCAACAAGGCCAAGGAGCACGGAAAGACGATCGTGCCGGTGCGCTGCGAGGGCTTCCGCGGCGTCTCGCAATCGCTCGGTCACCACATCGCCAACGACGCGATCCGCGACTGGGTCTTCGAGAAGAAGCACGTGGAGTTCGAGGCCGGCCCGTACGACGTCAACGTGATCGGTGACTACAATATCGGCGGCGACGCCTGGGCCTCGCGCATCCTGCTCGAGGAGATAGGGCTGCGCGTGGTCGGCAACTGGTCGGGCGACGCCACGCTCGCCGAGATAGAGCGCGCGCCGAAGGCCAAGCTCAATCTCATCCATTGCTACAGGTCGATGAACTACATCTGCCGGCACATGGAGGAAAAGTATGGCGTCGCCTGGATGGAGTACAATTTCTTCGGCCCCTCCCAGATCGAAGCCTCCCTGCGCAAAATAGCCAGGCATTTTGGCCCTGAAATCGAGGAGAAGACGGAGAAGGTTATCGCCAAGTACAGACCGCTTGTTGATGCCGTCATCGCCAAGTACCGGCCGCGCCTCGAAGGCAATACTGTCATGCTCTACGTCGGCGGACTGCGCCCCCGCCACGTCATCACAGCATACGAGGACCTCGGCATGGTGATCGTCGGCACAGGCTACGAGTTCGCCCACAACGACGACTATCAGCGCACAGGCCATTACGTAAGGAACGGCACGCTGATCTATGATGACGTGACCGGTTACGAGTTGGAGAAGTTCATCGAGGGGGTTCGCCCTAATCTCGTTGGCTCGGGCATCAAGGAAAAATACCCCGTGCAGAAGATGGGCATACCGTTTCGTCAGATGCACTCCTGGGATTATTCAGGACCGTATCACGGCTATGACGGCTTTGCCATTTTCGCCCGCGACGTGGATCTTGCCATCAACAACCCGGTCTGGGGCCTTTACGACGCGCCTTGGAAAAAAAGCCCGAGCCGTGGGCGGGCGATGGCTGCCGAATAACACCCGGCCTTAGCCTGGTCTCCCCAAGGAAGACGATGAACGCCCGCGGCCCCGTGGCCCGCGGGACACCTGAGACGTCTCGACGTCCCTGAGCTGCCTTATGGGGCGGCCAGAAGAAAAAGAGGTAATCACCAATGGCACAGTCGGCTGAAGAAATTCTCGACCACGCTCTCCTGTTCCGCGAGCCGGAATACAGGCAGATGCTCGCCGAGAAGAAGCTGAATTTCGAATGTCCGCACCCGGATCAGATCGTTACCGATCAACGAGAGTTCACCAAGACGTGGGAATACCGCGAAAAGAACCTCGCCCGCGAAGCGCTTGTCGTGAACCCCGCCAAGGCCTGCCAGCCGCTGGGCGCGGTGTTCGCGGCCGCCGGCTTCGAACGAACCATGTCCTTCGTCCACGGCAGCCAGGGCTGCGTGGCCTATTACCGCTCACACCTGTCGCGCCATTTCAAGGAGCCTGCGTCGGCGGTTTCCTCCTCGATGACCGAGGATGCGGCCGTATTCGGCGGCCTGAAGAACATGGTCGACGGGCTCGCCAACACCTACCAGCTCTACGAGCCGAAGATGATCGCCGTCTCGACCACCTGTATGGCGGAGGTCATTGGTGACGACCTGCACAGCTTCATCGAGAACGCCAAGGACGAAAACTCGGTTCCGCGCGACTTCGACGTGCCCTTCGCCCACACGCCGGCCTTCGTCGGCAGCCATGTCGATGGCTATGACGTAATGGTCAAGGGCATTTTGGAGCACTTCTGGAAAGGCCAGGAGCGCACGAAAGCCGGGGGAACCATCAACATCATTCCCGGTTTCGACGGCTTCTGCGTTGGAAACAACCGGGAACTCAAGCGCCTGCTCGATCTGATGAGCGTATCCTACACCTTCATCCAGGACGCCTCTGACCAGTTCGACACGCCGTCGGACGGTGAATACCGCATGTATGATGGCGGCACGAAGATCGAAGACGTGAAGGAGGCGCTCAACGCCGAGGCGACACTTTCGCTGCAGCATTACAACACCCGAAAAACGCTGGACTACTGCCGGGAAGTCGGGCAGGCGACGGCCTCGTTCCATTACCCGCTCGGCGTCCAGGCGACGGACGAATTCCTGATGAAGGTCTCTGCGATTTCCGGCAAGGAGATCCCCGAGACGATCCGCCTTGAGCGCGGCCGACTGGTTGACGCCATGGCGGACAGCCAGTCCTGGTTGCACGGCAAGAAATATGCGATCTACGGCGATCCGGACTTCGTCTACGCCATGGCCCGCTTCGTCATGGAGACCGGCGGCGAGCCGACCCATTGCCTCGCCACCAACGGCAGCTCGGCATGGGCAGCCGAGATGAAGGTACTGCTTGCATCCTCGCCCTTCGGCAAGGATGCCCAGGTCTGGCCGGGCAAGGACCTTTGGGCGATGCGCTCGCTGCTCTTCACCGAGCCGGTGGACCTGCTGATCGGCAATTCCTATGGCAAGTATCTGGAGCGCGACACCGGCACGCCGCTGATCCGGCTGATGTTCCCGGTCTTCGACCGGCACCATCACCATCGCTTTGCGCTCATGGGCTACCAGGGCGGGCTGCGCGTCCTGACGACGATCCTCGACAAGATCTTCGACAAGCTCGATCGCGAGACCAGCGAGACGGGTGTGACGGACTATTCTTATGACCTCACCCGCTAGCAGCGGCGGCCGGCCTTTCGCCGAGGCTGGCCGCCTTCCAATGCACTTTTGGAGACCGACGCAATGTCCTCGCTCAGCGCCAAAATCCAGGATGTCTTCAACGAGCCCGCCTGCGATAAAAACCGCGGCAAGGATGCCAAGGCGCGCAAAGAGGGCTGCTCGAAGCCGCTGACGCCGGGGGCGGCAGCCGGCGGCTGCGCCTTTGACGGCGCCAAGATCGTGCTGCAGCCGATCACTGACGTCGCGCACCTGGTCCATGCGCCGCTCGCCTGCGAGGGCAATTCCTGGGACAACCGCGGCGCGGCTTCGTCAGGGGCAACGCTTTGGCGCACAAGCTTCACAACCGATCTGACCGAACTCGACGTGGTGATGGGGCAGGGCGAGCGCAAGCTTTTCAAGGCGATCCGCGAGATCAAGGAAGCCTATGCGCCGTCAGCGATCTTCGTCTATTCGACCTGCGTGACGGCGTTGATCGGCGACGACATCGAGGCCGTGTGCAAGCGTGCGGGGGAAAAATTCGGCTTGGCCGTGGTGCCGGTCAATGCGCCGGGCTTGGCCGGCTCCAAGAACCTCGGCAACAAGCTCGCCGCCGAGGCGTTGCTCGATCACGTCATCGGCACGGTAGAACCCGACGACGCCGGGCCGTACGACATCAACATCCTTGGCGAATTCAACCTCTCCGGCGAATTCTGGCTGGTGAAGCCGCTGCTTGATCGGCTAGGCATCCGGGTGCGCGCCTGCATTCCGGGCGACGCGCGCTACCTTGACGTTGCTTCCGCGCACCGCGCCCGGGCGGCTATGATCGTGTGCTCGACGGCACTCATCAATCTTGCCCGCAAGATGGAGGAGCGCTGGGACATCCCGTTTTTCGAAGGCTCCTTCTACGGCATTACCGACACCTCGGAAGCACTTCGCAACATTGCTGAGCTGCTCGTGAGGAAGGGCGCCGATCGCGAGATCCTCAACCGCACACGGACGCTGATCGCGGTGGAAGAGGCGATTGCGTGGAGGAAGCTCGAAGCCTATCGGCGGCGGCTTCAAGGCAAGCGCGTGCTGCTCAATACAGGCGGCGTGAAGTCCTGGTCGATCGTCCACGCGCTGATGGAGATCGGCATGGAGATCGTCGGCACCTCGGTCAAGAAATCGACAGTCGAAGACAAGGAGCGCATCAAGCAGATCCTGAAGGACGACAACCACATGTTCGAGCAGATGGCAGCGCGCGACCTTTACGCCATGCTCTCAGAACACAAGGCCGATATCATGCTGTCGGGCGGGCGCACGCAATTCATCGCGCTCAAGGCCAAGACACCCTGGCTCGATATCAACCAGGAGCGCCAGCACCCTTATGCGGGCTATGACGGCATGGTGGAACTCGTACGCCAGATCGACCTCGCCATTCATAACCCGATCTGGTCCCAAGTGCGCGAGCCGGCACCGTGGGATTGCCAGCCTGCGGTGGAGGACGAACTGCCGGGCACGAGGAGCGAGACCGCGACGTTGCACGCTGTCCAGGAAGTCGCCGGCACGACGGCCGACGATTGCGGCCAGCGTTGAGGAAGCCGATGGCCCGCATCCTTTCCCAGACCAAATCGGCAGCCGTCAATCCGCTGAAATCGTCACAGCCGCTGGGTGCGGCCTTGGCCTTTCTTGGGGTCGACGGCGCGATGCCACTGTTCCACGGCAGCCAGGGCTGCACCAGCTTCGCGCTCGTGCTCTTCGTGCGGCATTTCAAGGAAGCGATCCCCCTGCAGACCACCGCGATGGACGAAGTGACGACAATCCTCGGCGGGGCGGACAATCTGGAAGAGGCGATCCTCAACCTCAAGGTCCGCACAAAGCCAAAGCTGATCGGGGTCTGCACGACGGCGCTGGTGGAAACCCGTGGCGAAGATTGCGCAGGCGATATCGCCAGCATCAGGCTGAAGCGCGCGGAAGAGATCGCGGGTACGCAGATCGTGCTGGCCAACACGCCGGATTTCGACGGGGCGATCGAAGAGGGCTGGGCCAAGGCTGTCACCGCGATGATCGAAGGCATTACACGGCCTGGCGAGCAGGTGCGGCAGTCAAAGAAGGTCGCGATCCTGCCCGGCTGGAACCTCACTGTGGCTGACATCGAGCATTTGCGTGAGATGGTTGAAAGCTTTGGGCTGAAGCCGGTGATTTTGCCGGACGTTTCAGGCTCGCTCGACGGCACCGTGCCCGACCGTTGGGTCACGACCACCTATGGCGGCACCAGCGTCGAGGATATCCGCGAGCTTGGCACGGCCGAGCACTGCATCGTTATCGGCGAGCATATGCGCCGCCCGGCCGAGGTGCTGCAGAAGTTGACCGGCGTGCCTTACGTGCTGTTCCAGTCGCTGACCGGATTGAAGGGCGCCGATCGGTTCGTCTCGCTGCTGTCCGCGATTTCGGGCGCGTCGGTGCCGGCCGGGGTGCGCCGTCGCCGGGGCCAATTGCAGGATGCGTTACTCGACGGACATTTCCATTTCGGAGGCAAGAAAATTGCGATCGCTGCTGAACCAGACCAACTCTATCAACTCGCGACGTTCTTCGTCGGCATGGGCTCCGAAATCGCGGCGGCCGTCGCCACGACCGATATGTCGAAAATTCTGGAAAAAGTACCGGCGCAGTCGGTTCAAATCGGCGATCTCGGCGATTTGGAAGCTCTTGCCGCCGGCGCTGATCTCCTCGTCACCCATTCCCATGGACGCCAGGCCGCGCAGCGCCTTGGCATTCCGCTCATGCGCGTCGGCTTTCCCGTCTTCGACCGGCTCGGCAGCCAGCACAAGCTCACAATCCTCTATCAGGGCACCCGCGACCTGGTCTTCGAAGTTGCCAACATTTTCCAGGCTTACTGGAAGGCGCCGACACCTGAAGAACTTGATCCCCTCCGCAAGCGAGAAACGCCAGATGGGCCCCGTCCGTCGCCTCTCACTCGTCACTGACGAGGTTCACGCTGTGATGCCTACACGACGAACAGGCGCATTGCGCGTGGCGATCGCCACGCAAGACATGAAGGACCTCAATGCCCATTTCGGGTCGGCCAAACGCTTTGCTGTCTACGACGTGACGCGCGAGGAGTGGAAGCTCGTGGAAGCCGTGGCCTTCGACGACGTTTCCGACGAAAGCGGGGAGCATCGGAGCGAGGGCGATGACCGCATCACGCCGAAGGTGGAGGCGCTGAAGGGCTGTCATCTGCTGTTTTGTCTGGCGATCGGCGGACCTTCGGCAGCCAAGGTTGTTTCCGCAAAAATCCATCCGATCAAGGTGCCGCAGCCCCAAAGCATCCAGGAGGTGCTGTTGCGCACGCAGATGATGCTCAGGACGTGTCCTCCCCCTTGGCTGCGCAAGGTGCTGGCGGAGGCAGGCGTCACCGAGAAGAAGCCATCCTTCGAGGACGACTGAAATGAGGAGAAGGCGAAATGTCTGATGCCGCGGCTAGCACTGCTGTCGCCGAGGACGAGGCGGCCCTTGCCACCCCGTTCGTCAAATGCCTCGTGCGGCTGATCCGTGCTCAGGATTCCTACGGGTCATGGGAAGGCAAACCGGATGCCGAGTTGCTGGGCGACTTCATCATCACCAAGGAACAGCGCCGTGCGATCCCGATCATCGGCGATCCCGATCCGGACGTGCTGTGGAGGCTCGACAAGTTCTACGCCGCCGTCGGGCTTGCGATCGAGGAGCGCTGCGGCCTGATGGCATCGCCGATGATGGAGATGAGCCATGAGGGCTTTGGGCGCGTGCTCTTCGCGGCCGGACGGCTGGTCGTCCTGTCGAAGACCCTGCGCGACGTCCACCGGTTCGGCTTTGAGACGTTCGGGAAGCTCGCGGCGGCCGGCACGAAACTGGTCGGCGATGGCATCGCAGCTATTGAAGCCTATCCCGACGTGGCACGGGCGTAATGGAACCGAGTTTCGAACAGGGGGGTCATGTCAGGTCTTGAGCAGCCGCGATGGCCAGCCCACTCAACCGACGCGGTCGAGACGGATTTGGTTCCTGGGGTAGCGCTGATGAAGCCACTCGTCCTGATCTGTTCGCAAGATGCCGAGTTCTATCTGTTCCTCAGCCACATATTGGAGGTGGACGGCTTCACCAGTGAGCCGGCAGGCGGCGCGAAGGAAGCACTTGCATTGGCCGACGAACGGGACTTCCAGGCCGTGGTGCTGGACTGCGGGCCAGCGAGCATAACCGGGTCCGCAATCTGCGCCCGGTTCAAGCGGGAGCCCCGGACCGGCGGCCTGCCCATTATTGCCCTGATCGCGCCCGGCGCCGAGAACCAGCACCTCGATCTCCTGAAGGCAGGCATTGACGAGAGCTTTGTGCGGCCGATCGCCCCGGCCAAGCTGCTCGACTGTCTACGGGCGAGGCTGGCGCTGACGAAGCGGGGTGCAAACGGGGTTGAAAACGGCGGCTGGCTCTCCTGTGGCGACCTTGAAATGAGGCTCGATGCCCACCGGGTTCGTGGCAATGGCCACGAGATCCATCTCGGGCCGATCGAGTTCAACCTGCTGCGGCTGCTGCTTGAGACTCCCGGCAAGGTCTTCACTCGGGACGAGCTGATCGGCGCGGCCTGGCCGGCCAACATCCACGTCGGTGTGCGCACCGTCGATGTCCATATGAGCCGGCTCAGAAAGGCGCTGAAGGCGGCCTCGCCCTCCACCGTCATCCGTACCACCAGGTCGGCCGGCTACTCGCTCGAGAGGCCGGACGGCTGAACGGGTACCAGGTGTGGTGCCATCCCATCTCCATCGCGCTGAGAGCCGGTCTTGCGGCTTTGAAACGCGCCTAAACGAATATTCAGGAAGAAGCAGGCAAATGGGTTTTAAAAGCGTACTGTGTGTGACCGGGGCTGACCATTCCGATCAGGACGTCAGAACAGCTGCCGGCTTGTGTGCCGAAGTCGGCGCGCACCTTTCCGTACTGATTATGTCGCCTTCGCCGCTCCTTATGCCGCCTCCGACGCTCAGCGATAGCATCCCCGAGTGGCCTATACTACGCGCTCAGGCCGTTGCCGGACCAGGAACCCGGTTTAGGCAAATCGAGAGATTTTCTAATGACATGGCCAGTCTGGAAAAAACATCCAGGGAAATTCAGAAACTGCTGAAAGCCATGCGGCTTTGCTATGACGTCGATACCGAATACTGCGATCAGACCAGTGTCGGTGACGCGGTGCGACAGCGGGCGCTCTGCGCCGACCTGACAATCGTCGGCCCCGCACTTCTCAACGACGATAAGCTCGGACCTTTCGTAATCAACGGCAGCTTGTTCGATACGGGAAAGCCAGTGCTTGTTGTGCCGAAGGGCGCTGAGGCGACCCTGTCGCCACGGCGCGTGCTGGTCGGCTGGGATTCGCGAGTAGAGGCGTCCCGTGCGGTTCGGGAAGCCCTGGATCTCCTATCCGGTGCTGAGGAAGTTTGTGTCGCCCTGGTCGATCCGAAGGCGAACTACAACGGGAACGGCGCGGAGCCCGGAGCTGACATCGCTACCTATCTCACTCGGCACGGTGCCCGGGTGTCGGTTGACCTGCTGCCGAGCGCCGGCAAACCGGCGGCCACGGTGCTTGCGCAGCACGCAATCGACATGTCCGCCGACATGATCGTCATGGGTGCTTATGGCAGCCGTCGGCTGCGTGAGCGGATCTTCGGAGGCGTGACGAGATGGATCTTTGACAAGCCGACATTGCCGCTGTTTTTGGCCCGATGACTGGTTCCGGGTAGCATCGATGCTGTTCGACGCTTTACTCCCCTGGGTCACCGATCCCGGAGAAAGGTCGCGGCAAACGCGGGAAATTTCGCGAAGCTCCTCGGAGCCAATGTGCACGCGCCGTCGCCGAGAACATCCCGGACGTGTCTAGCGCGCGCTCGGGGGTTCTGCTCGCCCGAGGTGATCCGTACGCGGAGACCGCCCGCGGCGCAGAGGTAGAGGCGCTCCTCAATGGAGCCAAAACCACGGCTTCGCAGGTTGGCATCAGGAGAGAAGGAGAGCCGTTTCAGCGCGGCAGGCCGAGTTTGGAGCCTTAGCGGCATCGCATGCGCGCTATCGCGATCTCCTTCACTATTGGCTGGGAGCTGAACGACGCAAAGACCGTGCCGTGGCCGAGGCTCTCAACTTCAAGTCGAGACGGTTGTGCTCTTGGCCGTAGTCGGCGTGAATCGTCAATCACGTTGTCATCGCCTGGGAGGGTAGCCACTAGCGGCGAGGACGGCCGCATCTTCAGCGTTTTCAGCCGGTCCGGCCCGACCGCGTGGCGACTGAGCGGTCTTTGGGCTGGTCAATTCCGACAACGCTCATATTCGCACCAGTCGGTCCCTGTGGCGCCTGTGCATAGGCGCCATCGAAGATAACGACACGAGAGCAGCAAAATCCCGGAGAGTTCGCCGCCCGGCACATGCCGGCACTCATCCTGGCCTTTTTCGCCACGATCATTATCGTCATCTGACGATGGCGGTATTTGCGAGCCGCAGCTGGACCGGCTTCGTCGTGAAGAACTCCTATGCCGCCAGCTAGGAATTCAATCGCAGGGCGGAAGAGGGCAGGGCACAGGCTCGGATCGAGTAGCCACCTTGCAATCGCAATGGCGGGATGCGCTACCGCCTCAGGGACCGGAACGGCAAGAAGGTCAAGCCAGGTGGCGTGAAGCGGACGATGATACGAGCATGGCGCCAGCCAACGCAGTCATGATGTCCATCTACCGTCCCTCAATCCGAATATATGTTGCGTCGTCCGCAGCCACGCTTTTTCTGGCGGCGCGAAGCGCGTGATGCGTGTCCAAAACCTGACAGCGGCAGAAAACATGTCGGGTTCAATACAACCGGCCATCTTGGCCACTTGGAGGTTTTTCAAAGCGCAATCATGGGCTTATTGCGCGCTGAGCGCGCTGGCACGGCCTTTGCAAATTGAGATGCGGCAACACTGAGTGAAGGCTGACTGCATGCAGACGAACAAGACGAGCGATGCTCTCCTTTCCTTGAACCTTCTGCCCCGTCTCTAAGGGGGGAAACAAGCTCGCGCATAAAGTCGCGCGACCTTTGGCAATAGCTTTGGAGAGCAACATGATATTGCAGATGGAGTCCCCGGCTCCTTCGATCAAAGTGGAGGACTGGCTGCGTGGCGAGCCCCTCACGAACTTCCAGCCCGGCAAAGTGTACATCGTCGAATTTTGGGCGACCTGGTGCGGACCATGCGTGGCGGCGATGCCCCATCTGGTGCAGCTGCAGGAGAAATACAAGGACAGCGGACTTGAGGTCGTCGGGGTCGCGGCGGATGAAGACGCTCCAACGGCCGTTGAGGCCCGAACCAAGTTGGACGCGTGGTTGACCGAAAAGTGCTCAAATCTGAACTATCGGATCGCGTTCGACTACACAGGCGAAATGAACAAGCTTTGGATGGAACCCAGCTTGTCTGTCGGGATTCCGGCCTCGTTCGTGGTCGACCGAGACGGCCACATCGCCTTTATCGGTCATCCGATGCAACTCTATGAGGTTTTGCCGAAAGTGCTTAACGGCAGCTGGCGTACCAGTGATGAAGCGAAAGCCGCTGATAAGGAGCGGATTGCCAGTCACCAACGCACAGCGCGCGAACAATCGCTGACCAAGCCGATATACGCCAAACTTCGGCCGGCGATGGAGGCCAAGGATTGGACGGCGGCACTCACGGCCATCGAAGAAGGCCTCGCCTTGATGCCAGACAATATCGAGTTCCGGCGCACTCATGCGAATCTACTGCTTCACGAGCTGCGCGACATGCGGGCCGGCTTGCCACTCATGCGCCAGTTGGTCGAGGACGCGATCGACAAAAAGTTCGAGGCCGTGTCTTGGATGGCCATGGCCCTGAACCAACTCTTCGATCCCGAGATGGACAACTCCCATCTCCCGCGTGCTGAGCGCTTTGCGATGGGCGACAAGCTCTCGGAACAGATACTGACCCTGAATCCTCCACAAGGCGACGGCCCCCTTAAATTCCTTTGGTACGTCCCGCTCGCTCAGTATTATTACGAGAGCGGCAACAAGGATCGCGCGATCGAGTTGATCGAGGTTGCACTGAAATCGCTGGGTGATCGGGAGCCAATGCCGGACCACATCAAACAGCACTACCTTACCCCATTGCTCCAAGCCCTGGCCAACTACACGGGTGAGCACGCCTGTTACGCGGATCTTTGCGTGGTTCCGCAAAACAAGGCTCCTGAAAATCAAACCGCAGTCGCCTCATGAGCAAAGATCGCAAAGGGATGACAATTGGAATTGAACCCTGGCCAATTCGCCCATTGTCTGCGGCGAGCCTGCAGTAAGTATGTCCATTGCAGCACAGGGCGCATCGCTTGCCGCAGGTTGGAGTTCAAATCTTGTAATGACCTCCGGCCGCATCGCGGGAGACGCGATGTTCGACGCGAATTTTGGCCGCGGTGGAAGACGTCACAGTCGAGGACGTCTTCAAGGTCGGCCACAGGGACATCACTTGCGTGGACTCGGCCGCCTGGAGCCGGACGTCGGCTGCGCAAGTGTGCCCGAAGCAGGCGCCCGAAAACAGAAATCGTCCATCGAGGACGAGGACTGAAATTGAGGAGAAGGCGAAATGTCTAATGCCGCGGCTAGCCCTGCTGTCGCCGAGGACGAGGCGGCCCTTGCCCGCCCGTTCGTCAAATGCCTCCTGCGGCTGATCCGTGCTCAGGACTTCGACGGCTCATGGCAAGGCAGAGCGGACGCCGAGCTGCTGGCCGACTTCATCATCACGAAGGAACAGCGCCGTGCGATCCCCATCATCGGCGATCCCGATCCGGACGTGCTGTGGAGGCTCGACACGTTTTACACCGCCGTCGGGCTTGCGATCGAGGAGCGCTCCGGCCTGATGATATCGCCAATGATGGAGATGAAACCCATGAGGGCTTCGGGTACGAGCTTTTCACGGTCGGGCGGTTGGTCCTTCTGTCAAGACGTCCACCGGTTCGGCTTCGAGACGTTCCGGAAACTCGCGGAGGCCGGTACGAAACTGGTCGACGATGCGACTGCAGCTATTGCCTATCCCGACGTGGCGCGGGCGTGAAGAAACCGATTTTCGAGGAAGGATTTATGTCAAACCTGGATGAGATGGGGAAGAAAGTCCGAAAGCTTCAGCTGCGGGCGGCAGTTGCTAAGATGAAATTGCGCGACCTTGCAGAGGATCTCCCGGTCCAATGGACTGAGATAGAGGAAGTTGCCGAGAAAGCGTACGCCGTTTTTGCCGAGTTGGATGGTGCCAAGAGAGAGCTTGCTGCAATGAAGAATCTACGATGAGGAGCACATTCACCACCCGCGACGGCTCCATATGGCTGCCGGAATATCTGACCGCCATAGATGGCAAGATCTGTATCGGCTGCGGGCGCTGTTTCAAGGTCTGCTCGCGCGAGGTCATGCACCTTCACGGCGTCGATGACGCGGGTGAAATCCTCGGCGTCTGCGACGGCGAAGACGACGACTTCGATGGCGAGCTCAATCGCATGATCATGGTTGTCGATCATGCCGGCCGCTGCATTGGCTGCGGAGCCTGCGCCCGCGTCTGCCCGAAGAACTGCCAGACCCATGTTGCGGCCGACCAGGTCGCAGCATGACTTGATGGGACAAACCAGGAGAACGGCGTTGCCCTTTAGAATCTTTCATCGCGTCCTGTGGTTGGTCCTGTGCAGCAACGCTCTGACTGTCTACTTCGCTTCTCATTCCATCCGTCTAGCAGTCGTCACCACGCTGGCTTGCTCGCTGCTTCTTCAGGTGGCCTATTTCGCAAGCGTGCTCTTTCTGATCTGGCGGTCTGGCTGCGCTAGCAGCGCCGGCCAAAGGGCTAAGCATTTCGGTAGGGGCAAGAAAGTTGGATACCAGCCGCCAGACCATGATGAGGTGAGGAATGAATCTTCAGATGTGCCTCAACTCGTTCCGATGGGCGGCATATCGCTGCTCCGTTGAGGCGCGGTGACAAGATCAGAACTCAGATTCACGCCATTTTGGATCAACCAGGGACATCGAGCTGACCGTCCAAGAATAAGTGCGCTTGAAATGAGCTGGGTGACCGCATCCTGGGCCGTCGAACGGCGGGAGATGCAGCTGTTTGGGTTCGGTTGGCACATAATAGCCGTCGCAGCACGCCAGTATGCGGGTGGCTTTGTCTCGATGACGAACGCGGCGCTGGAAAGAAAATGGGAGCCTTCTGCACTCCGACGACGCAGCTGGCTCCAATCAAAAGCCCATGAGCGAGGGCGGAGCTGGTTCAGCTCAATCACGTGTTGCTGGAGAAAACATGCTGGAAAATTTCGAACGTTACCCGCTCACCTTTGGACCCACACCCATCGAGAAGCTCGACCGCCTCGGCAAGCATCTGGGGGGAAAGGTGGAAATCTACGCCAAACGCGAGGACTGCAATTCCGGTCTCGCGTTTGGCGGAAACAAGCTGCGCAAGCTCGAATACATCATACCCGACGCGATCGCGTCCGATGCCGATACGCTCGTCACCATCGGGGGCGTGCAGTCCAACCATACGCGCATGGTCGCCGCGGTCGCCGCCAAGATCGGCATGAAATGTCTCCTGGTTCAGGAGAGCTGGGTACCCCATGAGGATGCCGTCTACGACCGCGTCGGCAACATTCTCTTGAGCCGCATCATGGGAGCAGAGGTGCGCCTGGTCGACGAGGGCTTTGACATCGGTATCCGCCGCAGTTGGGAAAAAGCGCTCTATGAGGTCAAGGCGAGGGGCGGCAGACCCTATGCGATACCGGCCGGGGCCTCTGTTCATGAATATGGTGGCGTCGGCTATGTGGGGTTCGCGGAGGAGGTGCGCGCCCAAGAGAAACAGCTTGGGTTTGCCTTCGACTACATCGTCGTTTGCACAGTGACAGGTTCAACGCATGCCGGCATGCTCGTCGGATTTGCCAAGGACGGTCGACAGCGCAACGTGATCGGTATCGATGCCTCTGCCACTCCCGCAAAGACCAAGGCGCAGGTGCTTAGCATTGCCCAACATACAGCGACCCTCCTCGATCTCGGAACCGAACTCGTCGAGGATGACGTGGTGTTGCTCGAGGAGTACGCCTACCCCTGTTATGGCATTCCGTCCGAGGGAACGAAAGAGGCGATCCGCCTGTGCGCGCGGCTTGAGGGTATAATTACCGATCCCGTTTACGAGGGCAAATCGATGCAAGGGATGATCGACCTCATCCAAAAAGGCTACTTTCCAGAGGGATCGAGGGTACTCTACGCGCATCTCGGCGGCGCGCCGGCGATCAACGGTTATGGCTACACCTTCCGCAACGGCTGACGCTCGACAGATTGCGATTGCGCCGTCTTGCCGTGCCGGCGATGCGCTCAAAGTTCGCTCGAGGGGTCCCCAGCAAGCACGCTTGCGCGAGAGGCCATGGCATCCGGATTTTCACGACACTTGTAGGAATGAATGGGGCGTGATCTATAACGCTCCCACGGGCTCGGGCTGGGCGGCCGGTTCTGCTAAGTCGCGAACTGGATGATCGGGGGGCTCGGTAGTGCCTTGAACGCCGTCAGCGACGACAGCAGTTACGTTACGTCATCTCTTCTTGTTCAGAATCACATCTCGGCTGTTGCCGACCCAGTGCACGGGCTTTAGTGCTTGGCCTCAATACCGGCAAGAGAAGATGCCGGCGTGGTTCACAGGGGGGTTGGCGAGCATCTGCTCCTGTTTCGAAGAGCAGGAGCAGGGTTGGCCACCGTTCGTTTGGCGGCGGAATAAGACCAATGACGTTGTCGAAGCGCCCAACGCGCCGGAGTGGGCCACATGGTCTCATGGAGGCGAGGTCCGAAGCCGCGAAGCGCGGCAGAGGCATTTGTCATTGCGCTTTCGCCAGCGGATTGGGAAGCTCATGCTTGACCCGAAGGTCGCGATAGCGCTCCAGATGCATCCGGAGCACCGAGTCGGCCGGCCATGGATTCTCAAGAAAAGCCTTACGTTCCTCCAGCCAGAACGCGTCCGACAACATGCGCGGCCTGAGCGCGTCAAAAGCTGCCTCGACTTCTTCCCGCAGGATGCGCCAAAGGCTCGTTCCCGTCAGTTTATACTGTTCGTTGAGGCACCGTGCAATCTCATGAAGATGCATGATGAAGCAGGCATGAATGACGAATGAGCGCACGAAACTGATATCGTTATTGAATGTGCTGGGAAAGATCTTCAGGCGGTGCCCGCGTTCCTTGAACAGGGGCGCAAAGCCTACCTCGAAATCACGGATTAACAGTTTTCGTGGGCGGCCGGTTTCATCGAACAGGATGCTGCTGTTTTGCAGATGCGCCTCAAAGGCGATTCCGAAAAGCAGATACATGCCGAGTGTCGGCCGGATGACGGTGCCTGCATAGGCGCGGAAAAACGCAGATACGGTCGCGTCGCTTTCATCGCCGTTCCTTGCGATCAGTTCGCAAATGAGGGGGCGGCCATCGATCGGGCTTGCCGTCAACAGTGCAGCCGCAGTAACGGGCAAAAGTCCGTCATTGCGTGCCAGAGCGTCGGTATTGCGATAGACAACCGAAAGAAAGCGGCCCGAATGCTCGTCGCCCGTTTCGGGGTGATGCAAGATTGCCCCCAGCTCTTCGGTGAAGATCTCGAGCCTCTCATGGAGATCCTTCTCTTTTGACAGGATATCGGAAATCAGGGTGCTGAGACGCGGCCCCATGCGAATCGACCTGGCCTGCAGAGTACGCTGTCCGCTGGTCATCCAGATCGCTACCGGCAGCTTGATAAAGGGCCTCAGTTCCTGTGTGTCCGGCAGCATCGTGCGGAAGGACATGGATGGCAGCGTCAGGACCTCCGGGCCATCCGGGTCGAAAACACCGGAAGCAATCTCGGACGCGAATTCACGGCGCACAAAATTCTCAAGGTGCCAGCTATGGACAGGCAGAGGAAGCCAGTCCTCAGGCGACTTTCCACGTTGATTCAGACCTTCGGTCCAGTCGCGCCAGAGGTCGGGAAAGTTTTGTGAGAACCATTCCGAATAGCTGCCAACATGTGGCATTTTTTCCACATAAACCCATTCTTTGCGCAGCCCTGTGACGCGCACGCGCACACGAGCGCCGAATTCAGGCGACAACGCGCTGACATCCTTAGGCGATAGGCCGGGCTTGGCCTTCCATGTGGGATAAAAGGGGTGACCTTCCAACGCGCCCCACTGATCGAGGGTCATCGCTGCCAGATGCGGCGGCAGGTTCTTAGCAACATAGGCGAGGAATCCTTGCGCGCCTGCTTCAGCTACTTTTTCTCGCAGCGCGGCGCTCCAGTGCTCCCGGTGACGACGAGCCAAGAAGTCGTTGCGCACGCTGTTATCGACGTCGCGCAAAAGATTCTCCAAGTCGTCCGACGCAGGCAAGATCGCCATGGCGGACGCGACTTGCCTTATGAGATCTGAGGGATCATCAATCCGGTGCCGGACGCCGGTTCCGTCCAGCACTTCGATGGGACCACGATTTTGCAATGTTCCGGCAGGTGCACGACGCAGGTCTATGAAATACAGGACCCGGCGCGACTGCCAAAGGGGGAGCCAGGCTTGGTGGCCGTCTTGCGCCCACAATAATCCATCTGGTTCAAGAAGACGCTCGGCGAACAGGCAGCGTACCAGCCGATTGAGCGCATTGAGCGATGCATTCTTCCAAAGCTGCGCGTCGCGCGCCTGAGTTTCGGCATTTGTCACGGAAGGCATCCTCTTATCCATTAGGTTTCCTCTGGCCATTTGCTTAGCAGGTGGGCCGAGGCGCGTTCTGCCAACCCGCCGTAGTCATTGCGCGCCCAATTGTAGGCATCTGTGATGACGGGAGGTGCCACTTCGAGCCGCGCGGCCATTTCCACGAGCAGTGACCAAAGCCGATATCTTCGTTTCTAGCAAATCGTGATTCGTTGTGACCGTAGTTCGACGCCCGAGCCCGCGATTGGAGGTCTTCGAAGGCAACAGCAAGTTGGAGCGATTCTCTTCAAGCATGATCTTTCCTCAATCACGAGGTTGTCCCACGGCAACGCGCCCATGCTCCTGAAGCGCTCGCTGGCGATCGACCAGATCTGCGTTCACAAGCCAGGTTTAGTCGGAATTCTGGCAGTGGCTCCGCAGTCTTAAACGGTAACCTGTGGTTCGCGCGCCTACCTAGGATGGTAGTATCGTAACGACTTCACCGAAGAGCGAATCGCTCCCTCCCGGCCGACATCCGCAATTGCGATGGCGTTCCTCAGCTTTTCCGACAAATGCTTCCCTGTCATCTGCCACGGCTCATCCTCTGAGGATCGGCCCGGCGCGCCCGAGCAATCCTAGGACGCGCAATGTGGGGCGAGCCACTCACTGATAAAGGCAGACGACTGTCCGCCGTGAGGATTCATACCTCGGGCAAGCCAGACAGCCGCCGCACCCAGTGCGGGCCCAATCAATCATGCCGCGATAGCCAGGCGACCAGATGCGCGTTTGCCCTCCAGCGAAATCGTTGTCTTTTCACGTCAAGCGATCGTTATTCCGTAAGCGCGGCAATCGGCCTCGACCATTTCCGAAACGAGCTCATCGAAGGTGGTCTTTGGCTCCCAGCCGAGCTTCGTAGCCGCCTTGGTGGCGTCACCGATCAGCAGGTCAACCTCGGTCGGACGGAAATAACGCTTGTCTATTCGGATAAGCGCCTGGTTACTCCTGCGTTCGCGGCCCACCTCGTCGACGCCTTCGCCCTCCCAGACGATCTCCTTCCCGACCCGCCTGAAGGCAGCCTCGACAAAGCTGCGGACCGAATGCGTCTCGCCGGTCGCGAGCAAAAATCGTCAGGCTCGTGGTGCTGCAGGATGCGCCACATGCCCTCGACATAGTCGCGCGCCGAGCCCCAGTCGCGCTTTGCCTCCAGGTTTCCGAGATAGAGGCAGTCCTGCTTGCCGGCCATAATCGCGGCTACTGCACGCGTCACCTTGCGCGTGATGAAGGTTTCGCCACGCGTCGGCCCTTCGTGATTGAACAGAATCCCGTTGCTTGCATAGAGCCCGTATGCCTCGCGGTAGTTCACCGTGATCCAGTAGGCGTAGAGAGCTTCGCCACCGCATACGGTGAGCGTGGATAAAACGGGGTAGTCTCCCCCTGCGGGACACCCTGGACCAAACCGAAGAGTTCGGAAGTGGAGGCCTGGTAAAACCGTGTTTTTTCCTCGAGGCGAAGAATGCGGATCGCTTCCAGCAGCCGCAGTGTGCCGAGAGCGTCGGCATTGGCCGTATATTTGGGGGTCTCGAATAAGACTTGAACATGGCTTTGCGCAGCCAGATTGTAGATTTCGTCAGGCTGCGTTTCCTGCAGGAGACGGATCAGGTTTGTCGCATCCGTCATGTCCCCGTAATGCAGGACCATATCGGGATGATCCTCATGAGGATCTTGATAGAGGTGGTCGATGCGCTTGGTGTTCCCGATCAGCGACGCTCGCCGCTTCAGGCCATGCACCATGTAACCCTTCGAAAGCAGCAGTTCGGCAAGCAACGCACCGTCCTGGCCGGTGATACCTGTAATGAATGCTGTACGCCGAGGTGAACTCATTTCTGATATTCCGTGGATGAAGCGTGTGGCAGGAATAGTCAACGGCGCGTAGGAGGACTAACTGCGCGCTACAATCGCGGTGCAATCAACGCTGTATGACCGTCTTAGGGCCTGTTGAAGAACAACTACGTCACGGTTTGGTTCGTGGTGTGATGGTGTAGTTCCATTCGCCGTGGAATGCATGGCGACGGATGTTGATGGTCGCCATTTCCTGGTCGGTGACCTTGACGCCGGCGGGGTAGAGGTTGGGATCGATCTCGGAGCGAACGGTGAGGCCCGCCTTGGTCTTGGTGGCGGCGATCAGTTCGACGATGACTTGATGGCTGAGCAGTGGCCGGCCGCGCCAGTTCTGGGTGATGAACGAGAACAGGCGATGTTCGATCTTGTTCCATTTGCTGGTGCCGGGCGGCAGGTGGCAGACGGTGATGGTCAGGCCCAATTCGTCGGCCAGGGTTTGCAGCCTCAGCTTCCACAGGCGCACGCGCGAGCCGTTGCTGCCGCCGCCGTCGGCCGTGATTACCAGATGTCTAGCCTTGGGATAGCGTGCTTGTCCCATCAGCCGCCACCACCGGCCGATCGCGTTAACTGCGAAGTCGGCGGTGTCATGGTCGATGCCGACGCTGACCCAGCCCTTGTTGTCGCCGATGTCATAGACGCCGTAAGGCGCTGCGCGGCCAAGCTCCGGAACGAGGAAGTCGTGGACCCGTACCGGCTCCGGTTGGCCGGCTGGACGATAGTCGCGCCCGCCATTCTTGAAGTCGCCCACCAGCTCTTTCTTCTTGGTGTCCACCGAGATCGCTGGTTCACCTGCCTCGAAGCGCCGCACCCACCTGGCGGTTGATGTAGTGGAACTGCGCGTCGCGGTCGGGATGGCTGGCGCCTTCCAGGGTCTTGCGGTTGGCCTGCAGGCTATAGCCCAGCCCACGCAGAAGGGTCGCCACCGTGTTGTGGCCGATCTTGTGGCCCAGCGCCCGCAACCCCTCGGCCAGATGGCGCAAGCTCTTGGAGGTCCACAGCAGCGGGGCTTGCGGGTCGCCTCGCGTGACCGGATCAACCAGGCCGCGCAGATCGTCCAGCAAGGTCGCGTCCAGGCTCGCCAGCGCCTTACGTCCTCCGCCAGGCCGTCGCGCCCGGGTCAAATCCAGAGCCGCCTCGTCGCGCAACTCCACAAGGCCCCGACCAATCGTGCTGCGCGCCACGCCCGTGATCCGCGAGACCACCATGATGCCGCCATGGCCCGCCGCCAGAGCCTCGGCCGCTGCAAACCGCCGCCGGCCCCGCTCGTCGAGCAAGAGACCCACCGCCTCATACCTCAAACGGATCGCCGCTTCGTCAATCACAAAGCGAGTCTAGAAAGTCCACCAGCCAAAGGGAATCCTCAAACCGCAAAAAACCGAATTCCGGATTCACATATTGTTCAACAGACCCTAAGCTGGAATCTGCCCCTCGAGTGGTGTTAAAGGCGTGCGGATTACATCGAGTGTGGTGTGCCGTAGGGCACGCCTCCATCTTCCGCACGACGGGAGAGACCTCATGTAGTCGCCGCCTTCCGCAGCGGCGTCTTTTCATGTCCGTTATTGTTCGTAAAATCGATTGTTTCGATGCAATGCATCCACAAGATGGATGAACTCCCATCGATTAAGAGAAGTTTCCGGTGAGGAGCTGGATCGTGTCCCAGGGAGTGGTGTAGCTGACGGCTTGGTCGCCGCGCTCTTCGGCATGGGGCCGGGATGATCGGCGCGCCACGGCTGACAGGCTGATGAGAGGATCATCGCTCATTTGGCTGATGGTTTCCAGATGGGGTGGATGCCAGCCTTCTCCGACGGCATCGCAATGTGCCAAGTTTGTGGTGCTTAACGCCACAAAATGGAAGGAGGCATCCATGGAAAAGGTTACCATCATTGGGGTCGATCTGGCAAAGAACGTGTTTCAGCTGCATGGCGCGGCGGCTGACGGATCAGTCGTGTTCCGCAAAAAACTGTCGCGCCTGCAGTTTTGCAAGTTCATGGCGGGTCAGCCAACATGTGTAGTGGCGATGGAGGCGTGCGCCGGTTCCCATTATTGGGCTCGCGAGATGGTCCGGCTTGGCCATCAGCCGAAGCTGATTGCACCTCGGTATGTCAAGGCGTTCGTCAAGCGGCAGAAGAACGACGCAGCGGATGCGGAGGCGATCGTCGAGGCAGCGCAACGGCCAACGATGCGCTTCGTCGAACCGAAAACCGAGGAGCAGCAGTCTCGGTCCATAATGTTTCGCACCCGAGAACAGCTGGTCAATCAGCGCACTGAGTTGGTCAACGCATTGCGTGCGCACCTTTATGAGTTCGGCCACATCGCGCCGCAGGGAATTCGTTATCTGAACCGACTTGAATGTTTCGTTGAGGACGAGAAAGCCAATTTGCCTGATCTGGCCCGCGAAATCTGCCGCGATCTGCTGGACCGGATCTACCAGCTAACTGGCCGGATCGACGCACTGAAGAAGAAGATCGATGCTCTGTCGAGGGAAGCTGAGGCATCTCGGCGCTTGCAAACCATGCCCGGCGTTGGCCCCATCGCCGCACTGGCGATCGAAACTTTCGCGCCCCCGATGGAGACGTTCAAATGCGGCCGTGACTTCGCCGCCTGGCTTGGGCTCGTCCCGTTGCAGAAATCGACCGGCGGCAAGCAACGACTAGGAAAAACCTCGAAGATGGGCCAATGCGATATTCGACGCCTGCTCATCATTGGAGCCATGGCTGTGGTCCGATGGGCATCGCGGAAGGGCGCGCCCGAGGGCTCCTGGCTCGCGCGCATGATGCCGAAGAAGCCGCGCATGCTCGTGGCCATTGCGCTGGCCAACAAGATGGCGCGTGGCATCTGGGCCATGCTGACAAAGGAAGAGGATTACCGGAATCCGGCAACGGTGCCTGCATGAGCATTCAGCAGCACACCTGAACCGGTCCGTCGGGGATGTGAGGAAGGCCTGAACCGCATGGGCAAATGATCGATCCGATCGGGATCAGGAAACCAGAATGACGCACCGAGCCTCGCGCTCGCTTTCTAGATTTGGACCTGATCCGCGTATCACCATACCGGCCCGCGGCACGTCATGGCCGCAAATCAAGGCCTGACACAAGACCGCACTCGATCACGCGTTCAAAGGTTCAAAATCTTCCTTGCAAAACGGCTGGCATCCACACAAGCGTCATGTATCTGGCGCGCTGGACGGCCCATTTGATGGCATGGACCGCTCCGTTCCCCTCAGCGAAGATGGGGGACGTCTTTTAGCCAAGAAGGAGTGTTTCCATCCTGTTGTTACCATTGGTCTTTGTGCGCGACTGCGACAGCGGTGACGTTCGTCGGTCTGCGTGCCGCGAGTGCAAGCAGCCACGGACGAGGCGTCACGTTCTTGCGGAACAGCGTTCCGACAATCGCTCTCGCGCCATGGATAAGAAGCGCTCGCAGATATCTGTCCCCTCCCTTACTGATCCTGCCGATACGCTCCTTCTTCCCGCTCGCGTGCATCCTCGGTGTCAGCCCAAGCCAAGCCGCAAAGTGCCGTGCTGATTGGAACTGACGACCGTCTCCCACAGCTGCGACGATAGCGCTCGCAGTGATCGGGCCTACGCCTGGTGCAGTCGCCAGCCGGCGGCTATCTTCGTTGTTCTTATGCCACTCAACAATTTGTCGTTCGACAGCAGCGATCTGTTCTTCAAGCATATCGATGTGATCGAACAGGGTATTGATAGCTTGGCAGGCGATCGCTGGCAGGTGGTCTGGCGTCATTGCGTTCATTCGCTGCCGCAGCTCTGACATGCGGTAGCGGCCTTTTGCTGCGATGAGCCCAAACTCACCAACCAATCCACGCACAGCGTTGATCGATGCTGCCGAACCAGCAACGAACGAGATCGATGCAAAGCGAGCACGGCCTGCTGATCTCGAGTCTTGATTGGGACGAAGCGCATGCTTGGCCGAGTCGCCGCCTCGCAAATCGCCTCTGCGTCTGCCGCGTCGGTATTATTCCGTTTGACTAATCGCGAGGTCGCAGGAATGTGAAGGAACGCGTGAAATCCGCACAATTCTGCCGTTCGTCGAGGGATTTGCTCCGCATTATTTTCCGGCGAACCTCTGCGGTCTTTTGACCAGCAGAGGAGCCATTGATGTCGAAATCCGATCGCGAACTGATCACCGAGCTCGAAGCCGTACTGACCAGCCAACAATACAGCCCGGTGGTGGTAGGAAACTATTGTGCTTATGCGCGCGGGTTCCTCGACCATCTTGCGCGGCGAAATATCCTGGTCACGGATGTGACCGAAGCCCAAGTGGAGCGATATCTGCGCGATTCGGTCGCCCTGTTCCGGCAGCGTCGTGGTCGACGTCCTGGTCCGCGCTGGCACCAGATTCCGTGCGCCGGCATTCACGCGCTGCTTCGGCTTGTGCAGGGGCAGTGGCCACCAGCCCCGAAAGCGACCTGCGCCGCCGATGCACTGCGATTTACGATCTGCAACGAATACGAGACCTGGCTTCACGAGGAGCGGGGCTTTGGCCGGCCCAGCATCGACGCGTTCTTGTGGGAGGCTCGACACTTCCTTGCCTGGCAACTTGAACGATGCGGTGTCGAAGGCCTGATGGACCTGAGCATCGGCGACATCGACCGCTATATGGACCTGCGAGCGTTGAAGCTGACGCGCTGCTCGCTGAAAGCTGTAGCGGAGCGGCTTCGCTCGTTGTTGCGTTATCTCCATAGGACAGGCCACATTGCGACCGACCAGTCACCACATATCATCGCGCCACTCCTCTACGCCTATGAAGGGGTGCCCTCGATCCTGGAGCGGGGCCAGATCGCCGCGGTGCTGGAAACCGCGAGGACGGACAAGACGCCGGCGGGGCTGCGGGACCATGCGATCTTGCAAATCCTTGCAACCTATGGACTGCGGGCTGGAGAAATCCGCAACCTGCGGATCGAGGACATCGATTGGCGGACCGAAGCCATCCGTGTCCGTCACAGTAAGACGCAAACCTGCTCGTTCCTGCCCCTGATGGATCCGGTGGGCGAGGCCGTGCTCGCTTATCTGCGTTCCGGACGGCCTGCGACCGATGCCAGGGAAATCTTCATCCGCACGCGCGCGCCCTATCGCAAGCTCGAGAAGCTATACAGCCTGGTCCGACGACGGCTCCGCCATGCCGGCATCAAGCCGCCAGGCAAATGTGGACCACACATCTTCCGTCATGCGCGTGCGGTCGAGATGCTGCGCGCGTCAGTTCCGCAAAAGGTCATCGGCGACCTGTTGGGGCATCGCTCAACCGCGTCGACGGTCCCCTACCTCAAGCTTGCCACCGAGGATCTCAGGGCCATCGCGCTTGATGTGCCGGGCGGGGGATGTCCCGAAGCTTGTTGAACTTCGACTGAGCGACGTTGCGCGATATCATGTTAGGCAGCCCTCGATGCCGGAGCAACGGGCTTTGCGGCGAGGCGCTGCTGATGGGCGATCAGCGCAGCGCCCAGGACCGGCAACTGCTTGTGAGCCTTGAGCTTGCGGAAGCCCTTGGTGGCCTCGATCATGCCGGCTGCGACCCATCTGAGGGCCATCTTGCTATTGCGCCAGCGCTTCACGTTGCGCGTGACGCGGCGGATCGTGCCCATCATGTTCTCGGCAATGTTGGTGCAGGCGAGCGAGCGGCGAAGCTGCACGGGCAGCTTCAGCCGGACGACGGTGAGGATCTCGTCCAGTCCTTCCAGGATGCTGGCCGCGACGCCTGGCCGATCCTGGTCGAGCCGACGCGCGAGGTTTCGGATGAGCTTCTCGGCCTTGCCGGCGTCGTCGAGCTCCCAGGCTTGGCGCAGCACCCGGCGCGTCGAGGCGTGAAGCTGCTTGGGCAGCCTATCCATGATGTTGCGCGCCTTGTGAATCTGGCAGCGCTGGATCAGGCTGTCCTTGCCGAAAGTCGCGCGGATCGCCTTGGACAGCGCCTTGGCGCCGTCGACGATGAACAACCGCGCTACCGCCGGATCGAGCCCACGTTCTACGAGATTGTCCAGAAGCGCCTGAACGGTGGCGGCGTTCTCGGTCGCGCCCTCGACCAGCGCGAGAGGATGCTTGCCGCCTTTGCCGTCAATGCCGATCGCGGCGACGAGCACGAGATCGTCGCTCACATGCAGCCCGTCGATCTGGATGACCAGGAGGTCGAGATCAGACAGATCCGCGCTCATGAAGACGTCGAGCTTCTCCGTCGACAAGGCCACGAAGCGTCGCGACGCAGCCGATTTCGACACGCCGCTGCCATGACCCGCCGGCACATCGCCTTCCGGAAGTCGCACCGCCCGTCCGAACCGCCGCGTCGAGACGTTGATCAGCATCAGGTTCATCGCCCAGCGGCCGAGCCAGTCCTCCGACATCGCGCGATCCCAGCTCGGCAGTGCCATCTCCCGCCCATCGACGGTCCGGATCCGCGGACGCTCGACCGCGACCTTGCCGCCGTGAAACCCGATCCGGCCGCGCGTCGAGCCCCAGCGGTGCGCCTCGCGCTCTTCAACCCGGCCGTGGCGCGGGCCGCAGGCTGCTTCGACGTCCGCCTCCATCATCGCGCCCAGCGCCTCCATTCCGGCCGCAAGGCAGAGCCTCTCGAAGCTCTCCTGAACGTCGGCGAACGCTTCTTCCAAAGCTCCGCTCGCCGCAGCCGTCGGCAATGTGATATTCCTTTTCATGGCGTTGCTCTCCTCAGTGGAATCGACACCCCGAGCCTACAGGCTCGAGGCGAGCAACGCCGCCCCTTCAGAATTTCAACAATGACCGGGACATCCCCGTGCCGGGCGCGGAGGTGCCGGCATGACCGCTCGTTGGCCCGATCGCGATCGCACGACCATTGGCCGCTATCTCGCGAGCCTTGATCTACGCAGCATGAAAAGCCAAACCTGCTACCGTCAGGTCTTGAACGGCTTCCAGGATGTCGTTGAGCGCCACGGCAAACTCGATCAGCACGTGCTGGTCGCGTGGCTGCGGATATCGGCCGAATGCTGGGCAGCGACGACGCGGCTACACCGTACCCGCATCATTGACCGGTTCCTCGATCACCTTCTGAAAGTCGGGGCGATTGACCGCAACCCCATCACTGCCCTGCGCGAAGCGTGCAATATCAAGCAGTGCATGCCGGTCTGGCGCGCTCTGGCGTCGCGCAATCCGGAAAAGGCTTTTGCTCAATTGCGCCGACCACAGCCCTTCGGCAGCGTGCTGGGAGAAGTCATGGCTGAGCACGTCGCGCTGATGCGCAATCGGGGATACAAATACTCCTCGCAGTCGGAGAGATTGTTGAGGTTCGACTACTTCCTGCAGTGGAATCCGGCACTTCAGGATCAACCGATCGGGGTAATGCTCGAACATTGGGCAGCGGAGAAAGCCACGAGCAATCACGCTGTTGAATGTGAAAATCTCAGGCGTATCCTCACGAAAATCTTCCGCCACCGGGACCCATCGATCCCGCCGCGCCGACCGGACCCGAGACCGCAGAAGGAAGTAGTCAAGCATTGGCGTAAACCCCACATCTACTCGCCCGCCGATGTACGGCAGATACTCGACATCGCTCGTTCCTATCCGTCACCACGGGCACCGCTTCGCCCGCTGAGTATCTACACCATGCTGTTGCTGGCCTATTGCGCGGGCCTGCGGCGGGGCGAACTCGCCCGTCTCGATATTGGCGATGTCAATCTTCACAGTGATACGATCACGGTTCGGCAAACCAAGTTCTTCAAAACCAGGATCTTGCCATTGCCCGACAGCGTGATGATCGAGCTTCGGGCCTATATCCATGCACGGCGCCGTGCCGGCGCATCGCAGGATCCGCGCTCCGGCCTGTTCTGGCACGAGCCGGGCCGCACCCGCCGTTACACACCAGAAGCGATCACTTGGCTGTTCCTTGCCGTCATACGTCGCGCCGGATTGAAACCACAGCACGGGCGAACCGGGCCACGCTTACATGACCTGCGTCACTCGATGGTCGTGAACCGTATCCTGGAATGGTATCGGGTGGGCATCAACCCGCAGGGTCGTCTACCGTTCCTCGCGACCTACCTCGGCCATCGGGATATCAACTCGACCCTGGTCTACATCACTGTCACGCAGGATCTGCTGCATCTTGCCAACGAGCGGTTTAGGGCTGTGGGCGCACCATGCCTCAACCTGGCGCAGGAGGTGCGGTCATGAGCAAGGCCAACCCGTTCCCGAACCTGATGCGCGCGTTCTTCTATGAATGGCTTGTTGAGCAGCGTAACGCATCCGTCCACACGGTCCGATCCTACCGCGACACCTGGCGGCTGTTCCTGCGGTTCGTCGCACAGCGCGCGAAAAAGACGGTTGCGATGATCACGCTGGTCGATCTGACCGCCAGCGACGTTGCTGCGTTCCTGAGGCACGCCGAACAAGAACGCGGCTGTACGATCGGCTCGCGGAACTGTCGGCTTGCCGCGATCCGCAGCTTCTTCAACTTCGTGGCGACCAGGGATCCTGCATCGATCGCCCAGTGCGTGGAAATCCTCCACATCCCCAGCAAGCGGGCGCCGGTATCGGAACCCTGTTATCTGGATCCGGCGGAAGTGACGGCGATCCTTGCCCAGCCAGGCCGCTCGACCCTTGAAGGCATGCGCGATCACGCGCTGCTGTCGTTCCTCTACAACAGCGGGGCACGAATACAGGAAGCGCTCGATCTGTGTCCCGAGGTCATCCGGTTCGACAGCCCGGGTTGCGTGCGGCTCCTTGGCAAGGGCCGTAAGGAGCGCATCTGCCCACTCTGGCCAGAAACCGCGCTGCTGCTGAAAAAGCTGTTGGAGCGGCAGCCGCGAGCGCCAAACGAGCGGATGTTCGTTAACCGCTACGGCGAGCCGCTCAGCGCCTCGGGCGTCCGGTTCAAACTTGTGGCTTATGTTAAAGCGGCAGCCGAAACCGTGCCATCACTGCGAGCCAAGCATGTGACGCCACACAGCTTCCGTCACGCCACCGCTGTGCACCTTGTCTCGGCAGGCGTCGATATCACGGTCATCCGCAGCTGGCTTGGCCACGTGAGCCTCGACACCACTAACCACTACGCGAAGGCCAATCTGGAAACGAAGCGAAGGGCCCTGGAACAGGTCGGCGTTCCGGCAACGGCAACTCATCCGCCATCATGGAAACGGGAAGCGAGCTTGCTCGCCTGGCTCGACAGCCTCTGAAATAATGCGAAGGAATGTGAGCGGAAAACGTTACAAATAAGCCAATCTGCACGCGTTCCTTCACATTCCTGCGACCTCACGATTAGTTCGGATATGGTCAGGTGAGCATATTTTCACATAGGGTTTGACATATTGCGGCGCATCGTTCCATGGGCCTTTGCCGAACCCGGATCATACCGGTTTGGAATCACATTCGATTACTCTCGCAAGCCAGCACTGGTCATCGGCACAGTGCTGAAGCTGTTATGCTGCAGACGGTGTGGCAGCAATTGGTTTGCGGTACTTCTCATCGCGCGTCAGCATTGTCCACAAAGCTCGATGCGAGCCAGATGAGCTCGTCCATTTGTCTGGCCGCCGATCCGCGAATACCATCAAGGCCTGCGGCCGAGCGGCTCGCATAAACAGGCCGGATACACGACCGCAAGCTCCGTGTCTGCCGTTATGTTCAATTTCGCCTTGCAAACAGGGAGCGGTCCATACACGTCGTTCTGCTCGAGCAGGATCGCACCGACGAGGCGGACGATGGCGTCGTCGTTGGGGAAGATGCCGACGACCTCGGTGCGCCGCTTGATCTCGCCGTTGAGGCGCTCGATCGGGTTGGTGCTATGCAGCTTGGCGCGGTGCTCCCTGGGGAAGGTCATGTAGGCCAGCACGTCGGGCTCGGCGTCGTCCATGATGGCGGCGAGCTTGGGCACCTTCGGCCGGATCTGGTCGGCGACGGCACGCCATTGGGTGCTGGCGGCTTCTGGCGTCTCCTGGGCAAACGCGGTGGCGATGAAGGCGGAGACGACACGGCGCCCGCTCTTGCCGGCATGCGCCAGCACGTTCCTCATGAAGTGGACCCGGCAGCGCTGCCATGTCGCGCACAGCACCTTGGTGACGGCCGCCTTGATGCCTTCATGGGCATCGGAGACGACGAGCTTGACGCCCCTGAGGCCGCGGCGGGTCAGCTTGCGCAAAAACTCCGTCCGGATCGGCTCGGCCTCAGACGTGCCGACCTCCATGCCCAGCACCTCGCGCCGGCCGTCCGCGTTGACGCCGACAGCGATGATGACGGCGACCGAGACGATGCGTCCGCCGCGGCGCACCTTGAGGTAGGTGGCATCGATCCACAAGTATGGCCAGCCGCCCTCGATGGGTCTTTCAAGGAACGCTTTGACCTTGCCGTCGATCTCTTCGCACAGCCGGCTGACCTGGCTCTTGGAGATGCCGCTCATGCCCATGGCCTTGACCAGGTCGTCGACCGAGCGGGTCGAGATACCCTGGACGTAGGCCTCCTGGATGACGGCCGTCAGCGCCTTCTCCGCCATGCGCCGCGGTTCGAGGAAGCCCGGAAAGTAGGAGCCCTTCCTGAGCTTGGGGATGCGCAGCTCTACGGTGCCGGCCCGCGTCTCCCAGTCCCTGTCGCGGTAACCGTTACGCTGGGCCAGCCGCAGCGGGTTCTTCTCGCCATGGGCAGCGCCGGTGACAGCCCCCACCTCCAGCTCCATCAGCCGCTCGGCGGCAAAGCCGATCATCTCGCGCAGGAGATCGCAATCAGGGTCTTCTCCACGAGCGCGCGCAGGTTCATCATATCGTCGGTCATCGGTGGCTCCTTCGAATCAGGTTGGTGTCAGCAACCCGACCTTACTGGGGAACATCGATGACTGCCGCAAAGCCGCTCGCTCGCTACGGCGCTCCTATGACGATCACGACTGAATGTGCACAAAGTTATTCTGGCACCAAACCTGATGCCGTTGCAAGATGGGGACTTGGCAGGTGTGCTGCGCGACTGTTGCCTGACGACGAGAGATCAAGCACCTATTCGCGGATTGGCTACCGCACGACCCTTTTCCGTCGTGGACCTTCCTCCTTGAGCGGGCATCGACTAAATCTGCCCCCGCGCCGTATCGAGGATTATCCAACGTCAATCTGACCGCGCAGCACGCCAGCCAAGTCCAATGTCTGTTTCCAGTTGCCTTCACTCCTGTTGTGCCTGAAAGCCGTGCGGTCCGAATTGCAACCCCGACCAGCTTCGCCCTGCGCGCTACCGCCGTGTTTCGATGGCGACCGGCGGTGTATGCCGAGCAATATCCCAAACGAAACCGGCAAGCTCACGTGCGACGGCCGCCACGACCTTGACTGTCTGCTTTCCGGACGCGGCAAGTCTTCGGAACTTGGCGCAAAGGCGAACCTGCGCCTTCCAGGCAATGGCTTTGAGATGCTCCGGTAGCTCGGCATTCCGGTCTATCAGGCTTCGCCCCTCGCGGGCAGGGAAGCGGTAATGCCACGCCGATTCAATCAGCATCGTCCGGGCTGCCGCATTCCCGGTTCGGGTGATCTCGCCGCGCTTGATCCTCTTGCCGCTGGAATGCTCGGCCGGCACCAGGCCAAGCCATGCCATCAGTTGTTTGGGGCTGGTCGAGCCGATGCAGATCGCCGATCTTCGCAAACAGGGTGACGGCAGCCGTCAGCTTCACACCTCGCAAAGCCTGAAGTGCATGGACCAAAGGACCCAGCACCCAGCCTGAGACGGCCTCCTTCAAAACGTCGTCTAGCCGGTCGCAACGGTCCATCAGATCGTGAATGCGCCGCTTGTATTCCTCGAAGACGAATTGCTGGTGCGGAAAGGCAAACTTCTGTTCCGACAGCCAGCCCCAATGAGCCTTGCCCCAGATCGCTTTCCCGTTGAACCGTCGACCGTGCCGCAAAAGGAAACTCTTCAAAGCCGACTTGGCCGCCGAAAGATCGTCTTTTCGCCTGCCGTCTATTCTAATTCGAACGGTTGAACGGCGGCAGGGCTTGGTTGTCGCTGTACCCTTTCAACCGTCGCGACCCCAAATAACAAAGGAGCACAACTGTGGGCCGACCGGTCGCTGGACGCCATACTCACAGATTGTGCTTGAGCAGATCCATCATGCGGACCGGCCGAGACAAATCTGCCCGGCGTCACGTTAGCAGTCGACTTGATCGAAGTACGTTTCGCGATGTGCATGGCGTAATCGGGAGGAGCGCTAGCGGTGGCATCCCGATTAACCGAGGCAGTATGAGGTGCGAAGTCAGCTGTGAAACAATGCAGCTGGCAAAACACGCACAATGTTACCCTCCGGAAACGTTAGTGCAACTTAAGCTTCACGCGAAATAACTTTGTGCCCTGCGAGGGCGTGGTAGTGTTGGGCGATGCCGGTCCGCCGATGACGGCGCGGAGAGCCTAGCAGCCGGTAGCCTTTTGCACCTGTGCACCAACGAGAAATATCCGTCGCAAATGGCTGCGGAGCAGAGACTATGGAACGCCCGCCGATGACCGCGGTCTCCCAACTTCGAGAGCAGACAACCAGGGTATCCGACCAGTTTTCTTTGGTCCCGCAAGCAACTGGGGAGGCGGTCGATTTCGACCGATTTCTCGACCAGACTGATAGGATTGTTCAATCCAGGCAGTTGTTTAACCTGTTATCGGCATTTGCCCTGAATTTCAGTTGTCCTTGGATCGCCTATAGCTCTCTTATACCCCGTCAAAAGCCGGTGAGCCGCGAAACGGTGGGCATGTTGAATTATCCTGATGAATGGCGAGAGCGCTATTTTCAAATGGGTTATGACAGAATAGACCCTATCATCAAGACGAGTCGCCAGCGGGCAAGCGCATTTCGATGGAGCGATGTCTACAACGACGCAAACACGACCGAAGATGAACGGCGCGTTTTCGACGAGGCTGCGACGTTTGGCTTAAGGTCAGGCATTAGCGTTCCATTACATGGCCCCGATGACAGTGTTGCAGTTATGAGTTTTGCTCAACCTTGGGACCGCGAAGTTGAAAATAGGACGATCACCTACTTACAACTGGCCGCTTTACATTTCCATCTGAGGGTCGCGAATTTCGCCAAATCGAGTCGCCCTAAGGACTCTCATGACCTTTCCCCAAGAGAAAAAGAGTGCATTCTATGGACAGCGAGAGGGAAATCATCCTGGGAAATAGGCAAGATTTTAGGAATATCGGTAAATACCGTCAATTTCCATATAAAGAATGTCAAGAAAAAGTTAGATGTTGCTAGCAGGACGGTAGCCGCTATAGCGGCGATAAACATGGGAATTATCAAACCGTAAAAGCGGCACCAAAAAAGGTTATGCTCAAGGAGGAGAACACGCAGTCGATGAAGAAGTCGGATGACGTAGCCGGTCACCTTGTACAAAGCCGGAGAACTCAGAACCCAGCAGTCCAAGGATCGGGTCAGTGCCAAAAAGGGACCGGCTTCTAACCCGTTTGATGCACAGCGATCGGCTTTCGGCGCCCTGACGGGTCATCTGGTTAGCGTTGCGGTGCCTTTTGACGAGCTTCATCGGCGCCGGGATTGATCCGTTGTGATGGCAGGCGAGGGTTTGCGGGTTGCGGTCGGCGGTTCGTTTCGAGGCGTCAGCGCCCCGTCGGCTACCTCACGAGCCGCGGGATGCGGTCGAGCACGATGCGCAGGATGCGCTGGTCGGGGCAGGATGTCGGCAGATGCAAGCGGATCTGGTCTTCATCTCGACCACCCGCGCGGCGATCTTGATGAGGCGCAGACGCAGCGTGTCGAATTGGGCGACGGCAAAGCTGGAACGCTTCGGCATTGCGGCGCGCAGGCCCCACATCAGCCAGTAGGCACCGGCATGCAGGAACAACCGGAACTGGTTGGCCGTCGCTCTTGTGCAGGATGTGCGGTCGGCGGCGAGATGCGTCTTCCAGGACTTGATGTGGTTCTCGCCGCTCCGCGCCGGCAGTAGAGATCCTCATAGAGCGCTTGGCTTTCCCGCCTGCAAGATTGGTGACGATGAAGCGGGTGTCAGCACCTTGGGCGCCGACCTCGACGCGGGCGATGATGCGCTCCACGCGGCTCCAGCTGGCGGCGCCGTGTAACCGGGGCAGATTACCGGGCGGTGGGGGTTTGCAGGCGCGTGCGTTCGTGATTCACCCTTTGCGTGACGCTACCACCGACTGATTCGCTTGAAGGCCTGTCGCTTGCGGAACTCCGCGGGCTGGTTTCTGCGCTGATCGGCGAAGTGCGCGGTCTTCAAGGCCGGGTCGAGAGCCTTGAGATCGAGAACCAGGCGCTACGCGCCGAGAACCAGACCCTGAAGGATGAGATCGCCCGGCTGAAGGACCTGCCGCCGCGTCCCCCGGTCAAGCCGACCAAGCCATCGGGCATGGAGAAGGCGACGCAGCCGACATCTGGCAAGGGCAAGCGCCGCCGGCGCGGCGCCAAGCGCGACGGCGGTCGCGTGAGCCGCGAGGTGACGGTTGCGGTGAGCGCTCCTGCGGGCTCTCGCTTCAAGGGGTATGAGACGATCCTGGTGCGCGATCTGGCGTTGTCGGCCGAGGTGGTGCGCTATCGCCGCGAGCGCTGGGTGACACCGACCGGCGAAACGATGGTGGCGCCCTTGCCGGCGGGGATCATCGGCGGCTGGGGCGCGAACCTGCGCCGCTTCATTCTGGCCTGTCACATTCAAGGCCAGGTGACGACGGAGCGGTTGACGGCGTTGTTGACCGGGATCGGGGTCGACATTTCGAAGCGCCAGGTGGTGCGGCTGATTTCGGAGGGCCTGGAGGCCTTCGCGGCGGAGGACCGTGACGTGCTGCGCGCCGGGCTGGCTACGGCGCCCTGGATCACCGTCGATGATACGTCGGCGCGCCACGCCCACCAGGACGGCTACACCACCCAGATCGGCGATCGCCGCTTCACCGCGTTCCGCACCGGGCGATCGAAGTCACGGGAGGCGTTCCTGGCGACGCTGCGTGCCGGGCACAGCGATTACTTCATCAATGAAGAGGCCCTGGCCTATATGCGCGGCCGCAACCTCGCCGGTCCGGTGATCGCGCGGCTGGCGGCTGCGCCGCACAAGGCATTTGCCGACAGCGCCGCATGGCAGGCGCATCTGGCCGCACTCGGCCTCGACCAGCTCGCGGTTGAGCCCAACCCAGTCAGGATCGCCACCGAAGGGGCGATGTGGGGAGCGATCCGCCACCACGGCTTTCTTGGCGATACCGTGGTCGTGTCCGATGATGCCGGCCAGTTCCGCATCGGCGACCATGCTCTGTGCTGGGTCCACGCCGAGCGGCTCGTCCACAAATTGATACCCGTGACCCCGGATCAACGTCAGGCCGTCGACATCATGCGCCAGTTGATCTGGTGGTTCTATCGCGACCTCAAGAGCTACCAGCGTGCTCCTTGTCCGCGCCACGCGGCGGCCCTGCGCGCCCGCTTCGAGCGCCTGTTCAAACGACGAACCGGCTACGTCATGCTCGACCGGCTTCTTGCCAGGCTGCATCGCCGCAAGCATGAACTCCTGCGCGTTCTCGATCGTCCCGAGATCCCACTCCACACCAATGGTTCGGAAAACGACATCCGCACCTTCGTCACCAAGCGCAAGATCTCCGGCGGAACCGTCAGCGAGGCAGGCAAGAACGCCCGCGACGTCCTGCTCGGCCTGATGAAGACCTGCATCAAGCTCGACGTCTCATTCTTCCGCTATCTCGGCGACCGCCTCGGCATACCAACACAAGAGTCGATTCCGCCGCTCCCGGATCTCGTTAGGCAAGCCGCTCAAGCCTGACTGCCCGGTAATCTGCCCCGGTTACCGGCGCCGTCAAAGAACTCCTTGAAGCGGCAGACCTTGTTCGTTTTGGCCGACGCCTCAAAACGCGCCAGCGTGCGGGCTTCCAGGTCCGCGACATGCTTGCGCAGCGTCGTGGTGGGCGCCAGCCCGAGGATGAAGTCGACATCGTTGGCGCGGCACCAGTCGATGACCGGTGGACTGCAATAATGTCCGTCGGCCCGGATCAGGATCCGTGTGTTCGGCCAGTTGCTCCGGATCGCCCGCACCAGGCGGCGCAGGTGGGGGCGGATCTCAGCCCCGCTCGGTCGCTTGGCCGGCCGAAGAACCGCACCGACGAACCGGCCGTCGCCATCGAACACCGCGATCGGCTGGAAGCCGTATTCGTCTTAATGGGCGTTGAACAGGCGCAATTGCTGGCCGCCGTGCACGGCATCATCCCCCCGTCGAAACGGGCGACGACAGACTTGCTGCGAATAGATGACAAACCCGTCAGCGGCAGCGTAGGATCATTCATGGCGGGTGTGGTCTCCGGGACATGGCGCGGATCGGCCTAAGCAACCAAATCCTACGTCATTTCAATGGCTTGCACTGCATCCGCCAACCCACCATGAATTTTCCGGACTAATTGCCACCGGATGAAAGCTTTGGGCGGATCATCCGTTATCAAAAAATGTTGACGACTGAACCGCCGGCGACAGCCGTTCAGTGCATGTTCACCTTTAAGAGCAGCAGAGAATAAGATCAGGGCGCGCAAACCTTGGGAAGCTGTTCAGCACCAAGCGGGCCTTTCCGTTGCTGCCGGGTGAGCCCTTAAACGAAGTCGATCGGGGCGATTTCCTCGGCCCTGGAAATCGCGACAGGGAACGTTCTTAAGATAAGCTGTCGAAGATGAATAGCCCGTGGTCTCCACGCCCTGCGACTGTCGGTCGGTGATTGTTGCGTATGTCTCCAGACCCGCAGATTGCCACTTTGCTCTGCTTTGGTGAGCTAGAAGTTTAGCGCTGCAACGGTATTTTCCGCCATCGTTCGGAAGTTCATAACCATTCCAGGCACATACAACGCCAGCGACGGTTTGCTAGTTGGTGTTGACCGGTCCAAGAAGTTGCGTCTTTAAGAAAAGGGCGGGAGAGCGCGGCCAACCGGCTCCCGCATTTCACGATCCCCGGCAGCCGGCCGCCGTCGGTCGAGGTCCGTGTAGCCGAGTGCAGCTGTGTCCGGTTGAAGACGTCTATGTTCGGGACCCTACACGCTTGAGGCGCAAGTATTCCGCCGGCAGTGCGAAACACATTGTATACCCCCCTCTTTGCGCACAATCCGCCGGTGGCACACCGATTGCAGGGGACACGGTCAAGGATCCGCTTGACGATAGCGATCTCGCAATCTCCAGCCGAGGAGGTCTACATGAAACTTGCTCGAACGATCCAAATCAATCCGATAGACGCTGCGCTGTTGAGTGCAATCCCGCCAATTGAAGCTTTGCGGCGTCCGACGTGGGTGCCGCTGTCATTCTCCCAGCAACAATTTTGGTTCCATTCGCGTCCAGCGGTCTGCGGCGAGGCCTGTCACATCCAGATGGGACTTCGGCTTCGCGGCGAGCTGGACGAGTCGGCCCTGCAGTGGGCGTTGGATGGGTTGGTGGCGCGTCACGAGGTGCTGCGCACCACTTTTGGGCTGGAGGCCGGCGAGCCTTGCCAGACGATCGGGCCGGCGGACGTTGGCCTGCTGCTTAAACGAGACGATCTGACGGCGGCAGCGGATGTGGAGGCGAGGCTCGCGCATCTGATGCGCCATGAAGCCAGGTCGGCGTTTGATCTACGAGCCGGGCCGCTGATCCGTGGAAGGCTGGTACGCCTAGCGGTGAGCGACAATGTGTTGCTGATCACCATGCACCAGATGGTCTCGGATGGCTGGTCGAGGAAGATCCTGACACGCGAACTCAGCGAGCTCTACACCGTTGCTCGGGAATGCCGCGCGGATCGGCTGACACCATTGCTGGTGCAATATGCGGACTATGCCGTTTGGCAGCGCCGTTGGCTGGCGGGCGAGGTCCTGGAGCGTCAGTCGGAATACTGGCTGCAGACGCTGGCGGGCGCACCAACGGTATTGAAGCTGCCGACAGACCGGCCGCGTCCTGCGCAGCAGGACTACAGCGGGAGTTACGTCGAATTCGCGTTACACGAGCCGCTGACCGCGAAGCTCAAGGCGCTGACCCGGCGCCATGGGGCAACGCTTTTCGCGACCCTGCTGGCGGGCTGGGCGCTGGTGCTGGCGCGGTTGTCGGGTCAAGACGAGTTGGTGATTGGCACGCCAAGCGCCAACCGCACACGGTCCGAGATCGAGGGGCTGATCGGCCTCTTCGTTAACACCCTGGCGCTGCGGATCGATCTGTCAGGGGATTTGACGATGGAGATATTGCTGGAGCGGGTGAATGCCGCCACGCTAGCGGCGCAGGCGCACCAAGACCTGCCGTTTGAGCAGGTGGTGGAACTCGTCAATCCGCCCCACACCCTCGCTCACACCCCGATCTTCCAGGTTATGCTGGCATGGCAAAACAACGGCCCGGAGCCGGCGCAACTACCGGGGATCGAACTTGAGTACGTCGACGTTGACGACCGTGTCGCGCAATATGATCTTGCGCTTGACCTTGCCGAGGTCGGCGAGGCGATTCGGGGAAGGCTGATCTACGCCACTTCACTGTTTGAACGGAGCACGGTCGAGCGATTTGCCAGCTATTGGCAGCAGGCGCTGAGCCAGATAGCGGCTGACCCCGGCCAACGGGTCTGGTCGGCGCCGCTCCTGTTGGCGGAGGAACGTCATCGTCTTCAAATGCAGTCGAACCCGACGGAAACGGTCTACCCGCAGGATCGCTGGATTCGCGAGCTATTTGAAGCGCAGGCAGAGCTGGATCCGGAAGCGATCGCAAACGTCTTCGAGAATCAAGGCTTGAGCAATCGAGAGTTGAACGCACGGGCGACCTCGGCGGCGCCTCGCGCTTGCCCGCCTCAATCATCCTCCCGCAACTCAGGCCCGGAGCCCCACACCGCAGTCATGAATTTCATCGAAGGCGAGCGCGTCGTTACAGAAGGTGAGCTGAAAGCCAATAGCATCACGCGTAATCAGGTCACAAAATTCTATCGTGAACAGATCACCAACAGCGGCTACTACGACCAGCTTAAGTACATTGTGGAGCCCTCGTTTGAGGAGTTCGAGAGTCCTGGCAATCTGGATACGAGCGGCGAGCAGGACAACACCGTCGTGCCCGGACTTCAGCACAAGTACGCTCAGACCGGGTTGTTGCTAGTAACGGACCGTTGCGCCTCATATTGCCGTTTTTGCTTTCGCAAACGCATTGTCGGCAAGAACTCCGATGAAATCGCACCTGATTTCGCCCAGATCGCGCAATATATTGGGGGCCATCCTGAGATGACGAATGTGCTGTTATCAGGCGGCGATCCATTCGTGCTCAGCACGGCCAAGCTCGACAAAATTCTCGATCATCTGCTGCCCATCCCCCACTTGGACTCAATTCGATTCGGCACAAAAACAGTCGCCTACGAGCCCAGGCGGTTCGAAGATCCCGCTCTACCGGCTTTGTTCCAACGGATCCATGAAGCGGGTAAGACTGCGGTCATCGTCACTCATTTCGATCACATCGGGGAAATCTCGGTCGATGCGGAGCGCAACATTCGTTTCTTGCGCGCACAGGGCGTGCAGTTCCTCAATCAGTCCGTCCTCCTCGCGAAAGTTAACAATGATCCCGAGATTTTGGCTGCGACCTTCGCCAAGTGTCATCAAATGGGCGTCCGACCTTACTATCTTTTTCAGGCCAGGCCGGTGAAAGGCGCATCACACTTTCAGGTTCCACTGCGCCGCGGACTAGAGATTGCGCACGGCATTACCCAACGTCTCAGCGGCATCCAAAAGACATTCAAGTACATCATGTCCCACTACACAGGAAAGATCGAGATTTTGGACGTCGGAGCCGACGGCCGCGTGTATATGCGATATCATCAAAACAAGACTCCGGGGAAGATCGGAAGGATCTTTTCCCGGCCACTTCTCGAGGGTGCCTGCTGGTTAGACGATTTGCTAGAAGGATGAGATAGAAGGGCGCGCAATGCTGATTACCTACATGAGCGAGTGAAGTACAAAGGCCCCTGCGGCAGAAAAAAAGCGCTTTCTTTGGAAGGCGCTCACGCGCCATAGCCAACCGGGGCGCATCGTCATTTGGCAGTCAGACAAACCGGAGAGGTCATCGTCTCCTACGACGTTGAAAACTACCTGCGGGATCGGTGGCGACGGACGCTGAACCGATCCGCATTCGCATCAGCAAATATTTTAATAACCGGATCGAGCACGATCATCGTCGGATCAAACATAGGCGTAGCGAATGCGCCCTACAAACAGCGATCGCTATTTTGGCCGGCAGTGAGACGGTTCGCATGATGCAGATGCGCAGGGAGGTTTTGCCTTCGATCCAGTCCCGTGCCGCCGGACACAGCTCAAGGCAGTCGTAAATAGAGGCTGCAGCGCGGGAATTCCAGAATTTGCTAACTCAACCAGGCAGGCATGGCTATGGAACAGGGACCGCTCAGGGAGACAATCCTCAAGGCATTCGGCGGCATGTCGAAGCAACTCCAGAACGCTGCGCGCTTCGTGCTCGACCGGCCATGTGATGTCGCTCTTCTTTCGATGCGTGAACAGGCTCGGCAGGCCGGCGTACAACCTGCGACAATGACTCGTTTAGCCAAGCATATTGGCCTGGAGGGGTTCGAAGATATCCGCAACATGTACGCTGACGGCTTGCGGAGCGCAGGTGCTGGATTTGCTGGAAGTGCGCGAAAACATGTTGCACGCCAGCAGCTGAAGGGCGACAACGCACTTGCCGCAGAGATGCTCAATTTAATTGCAAGGCAGGTTGCACAGCTTGCGGAGCCTCGATCTCTTGATCGAGTGATAAGAGCGGCAGCATCGCTGGCTAAGGCCCGCAGGATCTACTGTTTTGGACTGCGCTCCAATCACGCCGTAACTTGGCAGTTACACTATATACTTAGGCTCGTCGGCGAGAAATCGGTGCTTCTCGATGGGATTGCCGGCACCGGGAGCGACGCAATCCGAAGCGCTTGTAAGGATGATGTCTTGCTTGTTGCGAGTGTTTGTTCGTACACCCGGGCGACTGTTGAATTAGCGGAGTTCACGAAATCAAGAGGAATCTCAGTTATTGCTATAACCGACAGCGAGGTCTCCCCCTTGGCACTGATTGCAGAAACCATCGTCCTGGTTTCGACCAATAGTCCATCGCTCGTTCATACGATGACCCCTGCCTTTGCAATTGCCGAGGTCCTAGGGGCCCTGATTATCGGGTGACGAAGTACTGGAATCCATGAAGCGCTTCGACGAACAGCTCGCAGCCTCCAACGTCCATTCGAAACCCCGTATAAGAAGAGGGCTATCTAGCGGCCCTTCATCCGAAGTTTTCTCAATCACCGTTTCGGCGATGGTGAGATCGGTTGCCCAATTGCGTGCCGTCGACCCGACCAAGTTCGTGCAACAGAATGTTTGAAACATCCACGGTCATTTCAATTCAGACACTAACGCGATAGACGTCCGACTGGTCTGCAAAGAAGTATACATTACCTGCGATCTCCCGAAGCTGTTCTTGCGGTGCCGTTGTTCTTCTCAGCATCTCGCGATTGCGTCGCCGGGTGGTCTCCGAGAACGGAAGCCCGGCACAGGACAAGTAGCGAATGGCTCCCTGTGGATCTCGAACTGGGATGACCTCGCCCCGTGTGAAAATACTGGGGCTGAAGGGCACATCGAGCCGGCCTGCTTCAAACGCCTCCACTATAGCCTTGTGAAGATCGCTGGCCTCAACAAGCGGATCGATCAGCTCAGTCACCTCGCGCTCGATCCAATGCATCTCTTCTGTAGTTGCCGATTCGTCGAGTGCGATGAAATCGAACATTCTCGCCAGACCGCATCTGGTCAACTGGATCCCGTCGATGTTAGCCTCCACCGTTGGGATACCGAGCGCCTCTTCATAGGTCTTTGTGACAACCTTTGTGGCGCCTCCAAGCTTCGCGACCAATCCTCCGAGCAGGATAAGCGCGCTCGCCTTTGCCTTATCTCGGGGAAACGGCCCCATGTATTGATGCAGGACCGGATAAACGCGCGGCCCGGAGGACAAATATCGCCGTGCGAGCACGTCGATACATCGCAATGCCGCAACGTCCTGAAGGGTATTGCCGCCTTGGGAATAAGCGATAAGCAGACACCGTACTCCGTCGCGCGCGGCGCTGATTGCTTCAAGAAAGGCGATCGCCAGCGATGTTGAAGGCGGGATCAGGACTGCTGTGAGGGTGCCGAACATTTCGCGCGAAACAATGATGCCTTGATCGGCGAGCTCTCCGCAAAGGCCGTCAATTCTACGCCAGGAAGCAATTGAGTCTTTAAGTGGCACTTTCTTGGCATAGGGCAGATTGTAAGTGACGCCGCCGCCCTCGAAGGATGTGATTCCTGAAGCAATCGCAGTTTCGAACAGATGGTCGGCGATCGGGGAGCCGTGGCGAATATCGAGAGGCCGCTTCGTTCGCTCGTTGAGCTCGCGACCTCTGGGCCAGCCGTGAGCCACTAATGGGTAACCGTTCAGGGCCGCGGGGTTCGTGGCGAGTATCCGGCTAGCATGATCAAACATTCTAAGCCGGGAATAGGAGTCTATGGTGAGGCTCAAAATATCCGGACTGGCTTCAGCCTCGATCCTGGATAGAAGCGCCAGCATCTCGTCGTGGCCGCCGACGCCGGATCTGGGCTGAACGGCGATCGCGCCTGTCCTTTTCGCCTCCGCAAGCACTTGTGCGACGCAGGGTTTGTTCAGGCTCTTTAGATAATCGCACGTGTCTGCCAGTGTAGGGAGTTCGCGCGCATCCGACATGATGTGCAATTGCGCTGTTCCTTTTGTACCCGGAATAGGCGTGTACTAAGGAACGGCCAGTGACGAAACTACCATCCTGGGTAGGCGCACTGGCCGAGGTTGTCGTTTAAAACCGCAGAGCTTCGCCAGAATCCCGACACTGAAGGCGGATCTGGGAGGTCAGCGATTACATCAATAGTGTCGGCGCAGTGCTGTGGGGCTATCGTCTGGTTGAGGAAAGATCATGCTTCAAGAGAGTAGCTTCAACTCGCTATTTGCCTTCGAAAACCTCGAATCGAACGTGCGGTCGTATTCGCGAACCTTTCCTGTTGTGTTTAGGAAGGCCGCAGGAGCCATTCTCGAGGACGAGAATGGCTTCGAGTTTGTCGATTTCCTCTCCGGCGCGGGCGCTCTTAACTATGGCCACAACGATCCCGATTTGATAAGCGACGCGGTGAAGTATTTGACATCAAATGGAATTATGCACGGGTTGGACATGGCGACGTCAGCGAAAAGAGAGTTTATGGAGTATTTTGATGCAATAATATTGCGTCCCCGTGGTCTGAGATACAAATTTCAGTTTCCCGGTCCCACCGGGGCCAATGCCGTGGAAGCCGCTTTGAAACTCGCACGCAAGGCCACTGGCCGGCACAGTATAATATCATTCACCAACGGTTTTCACGGAGTGAGCTTGGGCGCGCTTGCGGTAACCGGTAATCGATACTACCGAGAAGCAGGAGGCCTTCCTACAGTCGGCGCAGTGTTCATGCCCTATGACGGGTACCTGGGAGCCGACAACGACACTTCGGAATATCTGGACAGGGTCCTTGCTGATGCAAGCAGCGGTGTCGACCTGCCGGCAGCCATCATTCTGGAAACCGTCCAAGGCGAGGGGGGCATCAATCCTGCGAGCAAGGATTGGCTGCAGGCGCTCCAGCGTCTTTGCAGAAAGAACAGCATCCTCCTCATTGTTGATGACATTCAAGCAGGTTGCGGACGAACGGGCAATTTCTTCAGTTTCGAATTTGCAGATTTATCGCCAGACATCATTGTTTTGTCGAAGTCCCTTAGCGGCTGTGGATTACCGATGTCTCTCTTGCTGCTCAAACCCGAACTAGACGTTTGGCGGCCGGGCGAACACAATGGAACTTTCAGAGGCAACAACCTTGCGTTCGTGACGGGGACTGCTGCGTTGCGAAAGTTCTGGACGAATGAAAATCTGTCTGAGGGTGTTGCGAAAACAGGGCACATCCTGAGCGAGCGCCTCCGGCAGGTCGCTCAAAGCGGCCCAGATCATGGCCTTTCCGTGCGCGGAAGGGGCATGATGCTGGGGCTCGATTGCGGTACAGGTAAACTCGCTGAAAGAATCGTTCGCAAGGCCTTTGAAGGCGGGCTTGTGGTAGAGCGGTGTGGCGCGGAGGACCAGGTCATCAAGCTACTTCCTCCTTTGACGATTGACGGGCAGATGCTTCAACGTGGTCTGGACATTCTGGCCCACTCTGTGCACGTAAGCGCCTAAAGCGGATCGCTGCGTGATTCATGGCGGGGCCAAGCGCGGGAACCTTAGCCCTATGGCCAGGCTTTCAATTGATAATGTCATGTCTGGATGGCGCCCGTTGGGCAATGTGATTGTTGATGACATTTGGCCTAGCGGGGCGGGTGCAGTCATGTCTCCGGCCTTTAATGCGCGGTGCTTCAATCACCGCTGGCCCGGAACTGTCAGGAATTCCGTGTGCGGGCGGGCATAATGGGTAAAAAGGATTCCCACTATGACCCTACGCAAAGAACCTGTGATACCGAATTATCTTCTCGACCAGCTGCTGGCAGGCGGAGCAGCCAGTGCTGCGTTCGAACAAGGCGGCCTGCTGGATTCGCTGAAGAAGACTCTGACCGAGCGTGTGCTGAACGCGGAGATGGATCATCCTTGCCAGCGGCGAAGACGCTGGCAATACGCGTAACGGCTATGGTCGCAAGACGGTGACGACCGAGACCGGCAAGCTGGAGATCGATGTCCCGCGTGATCGCCAGTCGAGTTTCGATCCTCAGCTGATCGCCAAGTAACAGCGCCGTTTTCCCGATGATGACAAGATCGTATCGATGTACCCGCGCGGCATGAGCACCCGGGAGATCACCGGGCACCGGCGCGATCTGTACGGCATCGATGTGTATGCGGACCTGATCTCAACGGTGACGAACGCCGTGCTCGACGAAGTCGCCACCTGGCAGCAGAGGCCGCTCGGTCCGATTTACCCGCTGGTCTTCTTCGATGCGATCCGGGTCAAGATCCGCGATGAAGGGATGGTCCGCAACAAGGCCATCCACATCGCACTGGGCGTGCGCGCCGATGGTGCAAAGGAGGTGCTCGGCCTGCGGCTCGAGCAGAATGAAGGCGCCAAGTTCTGGCTGCGGGTGATGAACGAGCTCAAGAACCGCGGCACGGAAGATATCCTGCTGGCTGTTGTCGATGGCCTGAGAGGCTTCCCGGACGCGATCACCGCTGTGTTCCCGGAGGCGATCGTCCAGACATGCATCGTCCATCTGCTGCGCAACTCCATGGACTTCGTGTCCTGGAAAGACCGCAAGAGCCTCGGCGGCGAACTCAAGGAAATCTACCGCGCCGTCGATGCCGATGCCGCCGAAAAGGCGTTGGCGGCGTTCAAGATCGGCCCCTGGGGCCTGCGCTATCCCGCCATCGGCCAGAGCTGGCGGCGCGCCTGGGGCGAGGTCATTCCATTCTTCGCGTTCCCTGACGACGTCCGCCGGATCATTTACACGACGAACTCAATAGAGGCGTTGAACTCGAAACTTCGACGGGCTGGCAGGGCCAGGGGCCATTTCCCCAGCGACGATGCGGCGACCAAGCTGCTCTATCTGATCTTGAACCGATCTGAGAAAGAATGGAAAATGCCGCCACGTGCGTGGACCATGGCCAAGGCCCAGTTCCGTCATCTTCGGGCGCTTCATCAGGGCAATGGCGGCATAATGTTCAACAGCCCGCCCGCACACGGAATTCCTGACAGTCCCTTTGGACTCGATCCGCTGATCACCATACCGGCCAGCGGCTTTTGGAAGTGCCGCATTCAAAGGCCTGACAGAAGACCGCCCTGATCACACCTTCATAGGTCGAAAGCTCCTTGCATAACGGTCAGCGGCAGCCAATACTGCTCAACGGCCTAACAGCGGAACTGAAGAAGCATGGCATCCAGATCTGGATGTCCGGGAAAGGAAATCGTTTTGACGCGATCGTCGAGGCCTTCTTCAAGACCTTGAAATCCGAGCTGGTCTGGCGCACTCTAGACGAGAGCCGAGGCCAAGCAGGCGATGAGTCTTTACATCGACGGCTTCTACAATCCCTTGCGGCGTCATTCGACGCTCGACTACGTCAGTCCGGTTCAGTTCGAAAGGCGGGCCGGATAGCTACCAAACCGCTCTCCACAAATGCGGAGCAAGACCACCTTGCATGTGCATCGTCGGGCTATAGCCATGAAACATCACCTCTTCTCTGGTGTTACCCGCGCTGGTGCGGGGAGGTAAGGCCGCAGTCTGTTCCTATTCGTCAACGCTCGGAAATGGTGTGATCGACCAGCTGATTAAGTCGACGGCACGCTGAAGTATGGACTTGGTCCGAGCACGGGTGGGCGAAGCGGCGATGACATGTCCGATCATGTCTCGGTAATCGCCTTTCCGGACGATGGGCGTCTTGGGTTTAACATAAAATCTGACCTCAACGACACCCGGCACAGCAGCCGCCAGACTGGCACCCTCGATCCGATCGAGAATGCCGTCGCGATCAGGAACTACGAACCGCGCGGCCGCAGTGTGCGAATGCCTTGCGCGCAGATCGCATTCGTCGCCGATGACAAGCTTGATGTGCTCGGTTGTGAGATCGATACCGTAAGCCAGGTGAATCAGCCGAGGAGTGGTCCAACCAGGAAGACGTGGATTGACTTCAATTACGACTGGCCCACGCTTTGTCCACCGGAATTCAATGTTCGTTGGCCCCCAGCCAAGGCCGAGAGCTCGCAAGCAGTTCAGCGAAACATCCGCAATACGCTTACGCTCCTCATCAGTTAGCGGGGCCGGAAACATGCTCTCGCGAGGGACAAAATGCGGTGGGCGGTTGAACTCGGCGGCACCATTCGCAATGACCGCGTTTCCCATCGTATTGGCGCTATAGAGTGGGCCTCGTGCGAATTCTTCGACCAGTATTCTCGCCGAAGACTGCCATAGGTGCGTCCCGCCCAACAGATGGGTCGTATGTTCGGCTAACTCATCGGCATTGCGGCACAATTGGACACCGGTGCTGCCGCCGCCTACGGCTGGCTTAAGAATCACCGGCAGGCCGATCTCCGCGGCCGCAATTTGTACCTCCGTCGCATTCGCTGCCAAGCGATAAGCAGGCATTGGAACGCCGGCCTGCGCGAGGAGCTGACGTTGAACGAGTTTGTCGCAGCATTGTTCAATCGATGCGGGGTTTGGTCCCGGTAGCTCGAAATACCGGCAGAGCTTTCCAACTGTGGCATAGACCGACTCGTCGAGGCCCGTAAAACCAGTGATGCCCGCAATGTCATAGGTCGCACGCAGCCGGGAACATTCTTGGATCAGCGCCTCGAGATTGTCTGTATCGACACGGATCGCCTCACTGCCCTCCGCTGCAAGGTAGTCGTACTGAGCGGGATCAGCCGCCAGGGTAATTGGATGAAGGCCAAGACGCTGGGCCGCTTGAACGTGTAGCAGCCCATTACCCCTTGAACCTTCAAGCAGGATGAGTGCTTTTGTTGCCATTGGCTGTTGTCCTTTCGTGCGTGCGACGCGGTAGTCGGAGCGTAAGTCGGCATCAGCATTTCATCCGGGCCTAACCTCAGACTTTGTGGTCAGTGCGCCGAAACAACATGAGTTCTACAGTTCCCGGGCAAGCGCCGATACTACGACATCGGGTAGTTGACGCATCCGCTCGTGGCCCACGACAGCACCCTGCCACCAATGGTAGTCCCTGCGGCGGCTCATGCGCGACAGGCACCTGCAATATACAGCACGGTCTGCTGGATGTTGTTCAGCGTGAGGCATGGCGAGCGCACCCAACACTGCCCACCTACCGATCCTGGTAGTTCTTGAGAATTCTATTCCCGCGTACTTGTGGGCGGTCATCGCCGAAGATACCCCAGTCGGGAGCCTGATGCGATCTCAATAGAGGAAGCAATGAACATGTCTGCTAAGCCGCGACCTGCCACCGAACAGTTCTCTGAAGGTCGGGTCGTTATCCTCGGCGTCGCCGAGAGTGATTGTCATGTGGTTGCGAACAAGCTCATCGAATATGAGCTTAGCCACTCCGGATTTGATGTGATCAACCTCGGCGCATGCACATCCGTCGACGAGTTCGTGGCTGCTTTCCAGTTACATCCGTACGCCGACGCACTAGTTATAGGTAGCTTAAATGGCCACGCCTACGAGGATTTGAAAGCAATAAGAGGTGCGAAGAGAGATCTTCTTATTTCTTGCCCTATCATCGTAGGTGGCAATCTTGGCGTCACCCGGGATCAGGCAGCCAAAACGAGAGAGGAATTGCTTGCGCTCGGCGTGGATTACGTGCTCGATGACGCGGCGGCGTTACCTTTGCTCTTGCACCAGCTCCCCCGACGGAACGTTTCTATCGCGACTTCTGAATGAGGAATCTCATGAGAGCCTTCGATATTTCTATCATTGGGGCCACCGGCGCCGTCGGAGCTGAACTAATCAAGTTGCTGGAAGCAAGCCACATTCCGGTCAATCGGTTGCGGCTGCTCGCGTCCAGCAATTCGACCGGTCGCCGGTCGACGTTTCGGGATGGAATCTGCTTCGTGGAGCCACTCGGCGAGATCGGTGATACCAAATTCGACATCGCATTCTTTTCCGCAGGCGGCGCCGTAAGCGCCGAATATGGACCTCGGTTCGCAGCCGAAGGCGCCCTGGTGATTGACAACTCGAACGCCTTTCGAATGAACCCTGATGTGCCACTCGTCGTACCGCAAGTTAACCCAAGTGCGCTCGCCGTTCGCCCACGGTCCGGGATCGTGGCAAACCCAAATTGCTCCTCGATTCAGCTGGTCCGTGTTCTAAGGCCGCTGGTAGCTGCGTTTGATATTCATCAGATCATCTTGACCACCTATCAGGCCGCCTCGGGGGGCGGCTTGGTAGGGATTGATGAGCTATTGAACGGGACCAGAGCCGCACTGGATGGGCGCGCAGGACCAAGCGCCGAGCGTTTCCCTGTCTCCCTTGCGTTCAATGTCATACCGCAGGTTGGGGCGATCGCCCCGGAGGGCGTGACACTCGAAGAGCGCAAGCTGGTTCAAGAGTCACGAAAAATCTTGGGCATGCCTCATCTCCGGTTAACCTCCACTTGCGTTCGAGTTCCCGTACTGAACGGCCATTCCGAGGCGGTATACCTTGAGTTCGAGGACCCGGTTCGCCTCGAGCAGGTTCATGAGCTCCTGGCGAGAGAACCAGGTGTTCAGCTCTATGCAGACGGAGTTCGCGACGGATATCCAACGCCGCGCTTCCTGCAAGATCCTGCAGATGTTCATGTCGGGCGGGTTAGAGTCAATCCTGAGAACCCTCGCGGGCTCTGGATCTGGGTGGTCGCAGACAATCTGCAGGTCGGTGCCGCACTTAACGCACTTCTCATCGCACAGCATGCAATTGCCAACAACGTGATTGGTGGAACATGAACGTAAGCGTTCTGAAGTTCGGGGGCTCTAGTTTTTTGAATCCTGACGACTACGGTCGAGTTGGTCGGCACATAGCCGACCGACTGGCGGCAGGCGAAAACAAAGTCGTTGCCGTGGTCAGCGCGATGTCGGGAACAACCGGCAACCTGAAAGCCGTCATGCTCGACGTCAACAAAGAAGCATCACCATCGAACCTCGATGCAGCACTAGCAATTGGGGAGATGTTCAGTGCCTGCCTGTTGGAGGCCGCCGTCAGCCGACTAGGGATTCCCGTAACGTCTTTGAACGGCTACTGCCTTGGAATACGTACGAATTCAGACTTCGGTCGGGCGTCAGTAGAAGGCGTAGATCCTAGGCCACTCAGTGCAGCACTGCAGGAGCATGACGTTGTCATTGCCACGGGCGGCCAGGCAATTGATCAGTCCGGCAGGCTAACGATGCTCGGTAGAAACAGCTCTGATCTGACAGCTATCGTCATTGCGTCCATTTTGGGAGAGCACGTTTGCGAAATATACTCGGATCTTCCGGGCGTTTATACGGCAGATCCTTATCTTGTCCCAGCGGCACAACTGATTCCGGAGATTGCCTATGGGACCATCGCACAGATGTCGCGACATGGCGCAAAGGTACTGCACCACAGGGCGGTGGATTACGCCGGAAGGCACGCGGTCGCCATTGTTTGCAAATCGCTCACCAGCGACGGAACCGTCACAGGCACGCTTGTAACAGCCCATGGGAACGCCGGTTCCGTGACAGTGGCTCGCGACGCAGCGGTGATATCGTGCGCCAGCCTTGCGGCACGCGACAACCTCCGTGTGCTTCTTGATCAACATGACATCAGCGCGATTTGTATCGAGGACAACGACAGAGCCGGCCTATGCATTATCAGCGACATTGATTTTGCCATGCGGCTTGTCGCGCTGACGAGCACTCCCCCGGTCTCCATTGGATCGAGCACCGCGGTGACCGAGCTTGACGATGCAATGTTGCGCGTCCACCTGGACGGCGATTATGAGCGCGCCATTGCCCTGGCGCGCCAGATCCACGAACGAATGTATCCTGGAGCAGTTGCCGAACCGTTTGGGTCGAGACCGGTTAAACAGCGCTCGGCCTATAGCTCGCTGCTCATCCGGGGAAATAATGCGCCGGGAAATCCCGAATAAGGCCTTCAGGGCAATGTGGTCATTCGCTCTGGATGTCTCTTTAGCCCACCGTATTTACCCGAGTTGATTGCGGTGATCTGATGTGCGACCCGGGCATGCTGATCCGTTGCGTCTCTTTCACCACGGCGAGGTCTGGACCATGGGGAACGCGTCGGCCGGATTTGGATGGGCTGATGGGGGCGATGGCAGCCCCCGTGCTTAGGGCGATGCCGTCCGCGGCCGAGGTGCGAGAGCCCAAGCAAGACGGCGGAAGAGGTCGGCTTCGGGACAGTAGGACGCGTAAGCCAAGCGGATGCGGCTCGCCGTTTCCTGCACCCGCACGGCGATCTTGAGCAGGCGAAGCCGCAGCGTCGCGAACTCGGCCCGGGCGAGATCGCGCGGCGCGACGAGCGGCGGATCTCCATGGCAGCAGGCAAGATCGCGCAGTTCCCGTTTATGCGACGCGCATTACCAGGGAGATATTCTTTCTCGACAATGTCGAGCACCGCGTTGGCCGCGACGGCGCCGATCGGTGACCCGAGTAGGTATAGCCGTGCGAGAATGCGCCAACCCTGTCAGCACCGCCTTCCAACCTTTTTCAGAACAGCCTGGATCGCCTCCCAATACCCTTCCGGCGGAGGCGTGATGCCGCCCGTGCTGAGCACTGGCTCACCGAGGAAGGCGCCTACATTGTCCGGGCCTAGACGTTCGATCAGCTGGTCAAGCTCGACGGGCGGCGAGCGGAGAATTCGCGCTCGGTCTCGCCCGGGATTGCGCCGCAATTTCGCGCGCCAACAATTCCGAGATGGGCCTTGCTCACTATTGCGCCATCGCCATCAGTCTCAGCAATGCTGCTAGACTACGAGGGTCGGGGACTTAGAGATGGAGTCTCGGCGCCCCTGCCTGCGCTTGGGTCGAGGAACCAATCAGAGCAGCCCTTTCGTCCGCTTGCAGGGCGCGTTTTTGCTCGCGTGAAGTGGGTTGTCTAGGCGGCCCGACAACTATCCGGCGCGCCAGAATCCGCGATGCCTGCCCTATTCCGACGAGCCTTGCCGCGTGGCTTTTCTTCAAGCGAAGCTGCTTCGCACCGGTCAGTGCTCAAATTGCCGGCCGCAACGCTTGCCGATCACGATTTTGCGCATCCGAGCGGATTAACGGTTGTTCTCGAAAGCGGCGTTCACTCGACCGTTGCTCCAGACGGGGCGGAAGGCACGCAAACTCCACTCCCAGAGTAGGTCATGTGAAAATTTTTGACGATTTCTGCCTGCATTGACGTAACACGCTTGATGCATATCTCACGAGATCAAACATTTGTTGCAATCACGCTCGTATTGCGGTAGGCATTCCTTGGAGCGACCAGTTTGGCAATTGGGCGCTTCACTCGGAAACCGGATGCCGGTGCTCGCCGCACCGGTTGGTGTAATGGGAAGATCCTGGGGCGTTACACGCGGCAACCGGTCGGTACGAGGCAGACGCAGGCTTCCTGTATCCCGTTTGACCATTCGCGTGATCGTTTTGTGGTTTCCCGACTGCGTTGAGCAATTGGAAACCCCTTGCCAACGAGCAAGGGAGTGACAGAGGAGAACGAAATGAGCTTTCTGATAAATCGCAGACACTTCATGCAGGCGACATCGTCCGTAATAGCAGTAGGTGCGTTATCCTCCGCGACCGGTCGTGCACGGGCAGCATCCGCCGGCGAGTTGAAAGTCAATATGAGCGGCGGCAATTGGGGCGACGCGGTGATGGAGGCTTATGTAAAGCCTTTTGAGGCGGAGACGGGGGTCAAGGTAACGCCAGTGAAGGCGGACTTCTCCTCGACGCAGATCGCGATGATGGTGGACACAAAGAACGTAGCGGCCGATGTGGTCAACCTCGGGCAAACGAATGTGGATCCGCTTACCGCGAAGGGCTACCTCGAGCAGATCGATTATTCGATCTGGAAGAAGGATGAACTGGAGGCGGTAGCAGACTACGCCAAACAACCCAACGGCTTCGCCTCCTACGTATATTCTTTCAATATGGTGTACAACACGAAGAAGTTCCCGTCTGGAAAGCCGCGGCCGACCACGTGGGCCGAGTTCTGGGACGTCGATAAGTTCCCTGGCGTCCGCTCCCTATTTTCCGGCGAAGGTGGAAGCGGACCTTGGGAGGAGGCCCTCCTGGCCGATGGCGTCCCTATGGATAAGCTCTACCCGATGGATATTGAGCGCGTCTTTGCTAGCCTGGACAAGATTAAGCCGCACATTCGCAAATGGTGGACGGGTGGGTCCGAAATTCTGCAGATAATGCGGGATAATGCCGCCGACATTGTGCAGTCCTACGACGCACGGGCACTTTCACTTATTGATGAGGGTGCCCCAATCGAGATAAGTCGGAATCAGGCTAAGCTGACGACGGATTACTGGTGCATTCCGAAGGGCAGCCCGAATGCGCAGAATGCTCAGAAATTCATCGAATTGACGAGCCGCGCCGAACGGCAGGCGGCTTTTGCTGAGTTAATTGCAAATGCTCCCACCAACAAGAATGCCTATAAAACGATACCTGAAAATGTTGGCCGAAAGCTTGCTTCACATCCCGACTACGCGGCCTCCAGCTTCGCTCTAAATGGCAAGTGGTATGCAGAGGTCGGATCGGATGGCAAGTCGAACAAGGAGCGGCTTGTTCAACGTTGGAACGAGTGGATTCTCCAGTAATCCTCAGCGTTTCATTAGGCATCGGTGGCGCTCATCCAGTCGGTCGGCTTCGCGGCCGTGGCAAATTGGATAGCGCCGCCTTATCCAACGGCCCTGCCTTTCCGGGACTGCACGTGTTGCTATGGCGCACCTGTCCTGCTGGAGTATCGTTAATGAACTTGAGTCTTAAAAATTGTCTTCCTGTCAAGGATCGAGCATTGAAAAAGAGCCTAGCTCCCGCACAGATAGAATTCTGCAACGTCACCAAGATGTACGGACCTATTGCCGCGGTCAAAGACATGTCCCTTTCCGTTTCTCGGGGCGAGTTCCTCACCATTCTCGGCCCAAGTGGTTCGGGCAAAACGACAGCGTTGATGCTTCTCGCCGGCTTCACCGCGCCGAGCAAAGGAGACATCCTCATTGCCGGCAAGTCGGTCTCCGAAGTTCCGTCTTATCGTCGGGACCAGGGCATCGTTTTCCAGAGTTACGCGCTTTTCCCGCACCTCACTGTGCGCCGCAATCTGGAATTTCCGCTTGAAATGCGCGGGATCAAGGCCGCCGACAGGGCAGCACGAGTCAACCGAATGCTTGCACGCGTTCACCTCGATGATTTCGGTGGCCGCCTGCCATCGCAGTTAAGTGGAGGTCAGCAACAACGCGTGGCCCTCGCGCGCGCCTTGATTGCCGATCCACCGGTCCTGCTGCTGGACGAACCGCTCGGTGCGCTCGATCGCAACCTACGTGAGCAGATGCAAGTTGAAATCAAGGACCTGCACAAGGAATTTGGGAAAACTACCATTTGTGTTACGCACGATCAGGAGGAAGCACTCACCTTGTCGGACCGCATCGTCGTCATGCGAGCCGGCCAAATCGAGCAGATCGATACACCGGAAGCCCTCTACGACCGTCCGATAACGCGCTTCGTCGCCAACTTTTTGGGCGAGGCCAACATCCTCGGAAATAACGAGTTTAAAGTCGAATCCGATGTCGTGCCGTCTTCCGGAATGGTCGCAATGCTGCGGCCTGAGCGCATTTGCATTAACGCGCGTTCGGCGGCAAGGCGCGGCGATGCGGACCAAAGACAATCTGTTTCCGGCACCGTCGAAGATATGATCTATGCTGGTCCTTTGAGGAAATACCGCGTGCGCGTGGGGAACACGGTGCTGATCGCACGCGAGCATGTCGCCTCGGGACAGGAGGTCTTCCGTTCCGGCGATGAGGTTCGCCTTGAGTGGCTTCGGTCCGACATTCGGTTTGTTGCTGCGTAACGGGGGAGGACTGCGCTGATGAAGATGATTCAAAAAATGGGCTCAATGCCGATCCTGCTTACGGTGCCAGCCTTCGGCGTCCTATTTGCTGTTTTCGGCATACCGATGATCCTCCTATTCCTAACCAGCCTTAATGCGCCCGCGCTTTCCCTCGTCAATTATGTGGGATTTTTCGAACAACGATCGTACATCTCAATTCTGTTGCAGACCCTCAAAATAAGCGCGGTAGCCACGGCGATCTGTTTGATTATCGGCTACCCCACGGCCTATCTAATCGCAGTTGCGGGCCGGGCGCGACCCATCCTCATGGTGCTCGTCTTCCTGCCTTGGCTAACCAGTGCTCTGGTTCGCACATACGCATGGACGGTTGTTCTCGGAGACAATGGCCTGATCAACAGCCTGTTGCTCAATGTTGGTCTTATCGACAGTCCGCTGCCACTTATTTACAATCGTTTTGCCGTCTATGTCGGTATGGTGCACATCATGCTGCCGATGATGATCTTACCATTGATTAGCGTCATGGTGAGCATCGACAACTCGTTGATGGCGGCTGCTCGCAGCATGGGCGCCAAGCCTTTCACTGCCTTCTTGCGCGTGTTCTTTCCACTCAGCATCCCGGGCATTCGAAGCGGTTGCATACTGGTCTTTGTTGTTTGCCTCGGTTTCTACATCACGCCGCAAGCTCTGGGCGGTTTGGGCGATACGATGCTCTCAACCCTCATCAACTCACAGCTCACGACCTCTTTAGATCTAGCGCCCACCGCTGCCGCATCCTTCATACTACTGGCGATGGCAGTGGTGGTTCTCTTGATGGTGGGCGTCAACCTCGCGGGTGCGCACGGCCAAACAGGATCAACAGAGCAAAAGTACCGAGCTAGCCGGCTGCCGTCATTCAGCACGGCAATCCATTATCTTAACGAGTTTGTCTTACCGTATCGAGCCCGGCGCTGGGCGGCAAAGCTTTATCAGGCTCAACGGGATACCCCTTGGTCGAAGATCGTCGGAGCGGCTTTCCTTGCCCTCGTAATGATCTATCTGCTGGCGCCGGGCCTCATCGTCATCATAATTTCGTTTAATGCGGGAGAGTTTCTGGAGTTTCCGCCTAGAGAAGTCTCTCTCCGGTGGTATTATTCGTTCTTTCACGATCCTTCCTGGATCGGTGCTCTATGGAACAGCTTCCAATTCGGTGTGGTCGTCAGCATGGTATCGACCATCATTGGCACAATGGCAGCCTTTGGGCTCAGCCGCTGCTCGTCCGGCCTGCGTTCAGGTCTGACAATGGTCATCCTGACGCCGATCACCATTCCAGTCATCGTCGTCGGCGTTGCCGTCTATCTCGGGTTAGCAAAACTTGGTTTGGTTGGAACAAGTACCGGCATTATTTTGGGTCATACCATTGGTGCCATCGGTTATGTCGTCGTGATTGTCTTGGCAACTCTCTCGGGGTTCGACCGGACGTTAGAGCAGGCGGCCATGAGCATGCGTGCCGGGCCTACACGGACCTTCATGCGAGTGACGCTACCCTTGATCCGCTCTGGCATAATTGGTGGTGCATTGTTCGCCTTTCTTGCTTCCTTTGATGAGGTTATCATAACATCGTTTGTCAGCGGCTATGCGATCCCGACGTTGCCTCTAAAAATGTTGGAAAACCTGAAGCAGCAAGTTGACCCAACGATCGCGGCCGTCGGATCCTTGTTGACCTTACTGCCGGTTGTTTGGCTGGTCGCTCTTTATTTCACCCTATGGCGAGCAAGGGGTGCCTTGCGAAAACCTGCAATAAACGCGACTTGAGCTTCGACTCGGAATCAACTGGCAATGCCAGTCCTAGTGCAAGACTAGATGCGGAGCCTTCTGTGGTTGCCGCCCGTAATGCTTCTGGCTCTTTTCGATGTGTGATCGAGTGCGGTCTTCTGTCAGGCGTTCATGTGCGGCATTTCCACAAGCCGCTGGCCGGTATGGTGATCTGCAGATCAGGTCCAAATCTCAACAACGAGCGCATTGGCTCTTTGGCTCGATCTGGTTTTCCTGATCAAGATCTGTTCGATCGTTGTCCCATTCGGGTGGTCGCCTTCTCACACCCCCCTTTACCGGCGCCGGGCTGTTTGCTGCAGATCGATCATGCAGCCGCAGCCGACGCCGGATTCCGATAGTCCTCATTCGCTCTCAGCATCGCCCAGATTGCCCGCGCCATCTTGTTCGCCAGGGCGATCGCCACGAGCATTCGCGGTTTTCTCGCCAGCAAATGCGCCAGCCAAGATCCCTTGAGATCGATCTGCGACTTAGCCAGTTCAAACGTGACATGGCCCCGATGACGAGCAATTGGCGAATGTCGGCTTGTCCCTCCTTCGAAACCCGCCGGAGGCGTTCCTTACCTCCCGAGGAAGCTGGCTATGTCGGGTGCGAATGCTTCAACCGCCAGCGCGGTCAGCGGGACAACTCCCGGCATGGTCTGCAGCCGCCGCACTGTTCCCACGCGGGATGCCGATGTTCAGTGTGACGCCGTCCCTGAGCGGTCCGCTTTTGATGGGCAGATGGAGCGTATCGACCTCTCGGGACATGGAACCTCGCGCCAATCTATGCTGATCGGTCCAAGTGACGCTGATTTGTCTTGGTCCCGCCCTACGGCATTGGAGGACGCCGGATGCCGTTTCTATCCCTACCTCTTCCTTGCCGATTTCATCGAGCAGCAGATATGCCATACAGCGCGTGGCATTCCGCATGCGCCGACTTCCCTGCCGTCGATATTGAAAATCCTCATCGCCGCGTAGGCGTCGGCGCTTCGTCCCTCGTCCGAAGCCAACTCGATGGTGAGCAGGGTCTCAAGCGACTCCGGGAGTTGACCCCTCCTATTGCCTCACCGAGGAATGTTACCGAGCGCTATGGGGCCGACATGGCCCCTCTCTCCCTCCGTCGCGGCGGAGGGAGAGAGGGGCCAGCTCTTCATCCAGCCGCCATCGAGGATGATCAGCCCAGCCATTTCCATGCGCCAGGCCTTCACAAGCCGTTGCACCATTCTCAGGTTCTTTTCCTTGAAGCGCGACGGGTCGATCTTTGTCAGGCGCTGCAACACACTTGCTGCCGAGAGCGCCGGCTCTTCCTCGAGCCATGCCTTGATCAGCGCCTCGAACGGCTCGTACATGCTGGGTCTCTTCGGATAGGGTTTGGTCCGCCGATACGGCCGCCGATGCGTTAGTCGTGTCTCGCCACTCTTCCAGGCCGTCTTCAGATTCGCGGCGAAGCGCTGGAGATCGATAACGGCCGGCTCCTCAATCATCGCATTCAGCTACGACGATCGACCCGCCGTCCAAGCTCCTCCTGCGCGGCGCGGATACCAGCAAACAGCAGCATGGGATCTGCGGTTTCCATCATTGCCTGTAGCTGCTCCTTGTTGGCCTCGGCCACACTCGGATGTGTAAGGACACGGGCCGCAGGCGGAACTGGCGGATGATAGCGCTTGGTCACACGAGCGCCGATCCGCGTCTTCTCCTGAAGCTTGAATGACGGCTGGAACAGATTGCCGTAAAGCCGCACCACAGCATAAAGTTGACCAAGGGCGGCTGTTGCCTCCGCGCCGACAAACCGACCATACCCCACCAGGCGACGCACGATGGCGCCATTCTTCTGCTCCACATGCGCTTGGTCATTCTTTCGATAGGCGCGAGAGCGCGTCACTTCCAGTTCCTCACTTCGGCACCAGGAGACGACGAACTCGTTCATGAAGGCGCTGTCGTTGTTGAAATCTACGCCCAGCAGGGGGAAGGGAAAGAACGAGCGGGCCTGCTTGATCGCCACGATCACATTGCCGTTGTCGCGCGTGCGGACCGGAACGCGTGTCGCATTGCCTCAAAGAAAATGTTACCGCGCGTCTTGGTTGCCTCACCTAAAATGTTACCCGTGAAGGCGAATACCGCGATGATGCTCTCACCACGAGGGAGGCATCATGACGACGAAGATGACGCATGCTATTCGCATGGAACTCGCCAATGCGGTCAGGGTTCGCTATGCGGCCGCAGCGAACAAGGACAAGCGCAGGATCTTGGAGGAGTTCATTGCGGATTTCAGAGGATCGTGGGCACCCATTTCAGAGGATCGTGGGCAGTGATTTCAGAGGATCGTGGGCACCTTTAGAGCAAGGGTGAAGGGATCCCGACCGACAGTCTGACTGGGCTATGGACACACTCGTTTTGACACGAGCCCCGTGGGTCGGTCAAAATCCCCCGGGTATGGTCACTTGAAACTCCCCCACCTGATGGTCACCGGCAGCGCTACTGAACAGCGGTAGCCGGGTAAGGCAGGACGTTTATTTTCATCCCCTTTCATACAGCGAGGGGACCGGGAGTTGTACGTCTTGAAGGCACATCTGCAAAGCACCGTACTAACATTACTTGATCGCAACACCAGCCAGCGCGAGATTCAAAGGCTGACGGGTGTCGATCGCAAGACGATTCGGCGGTACCGAGCGCAACGGGCTGCTACGGAGGCAAATTCCCCCGGGGAAGTGACCACCGGCTCGGCAAGCGCGGAGGACCAAATTCCTCCACCCCGACCACCGGCTTCTGGGGTGTCGGGAGCGACGGTCACCAGCAGCCTGGCCCGCTCGGCCTGCGAAGTGCATCGGGCGTGGATCGAAGAACAGGTCCGCCTGAAGCGAAATGCACAGGCGATTTACCAGGACCTGGTCGATCAGTTTGGCTTTCCGTCCAGCTATCAAAGCGTCAAGCGGTTTGTGCGCACGTTGCGAGAAAGCGATCCCAAGCAGTTTGATCGTCTTGAGTTCCTCCCCGGCGAGGAGGCTCAGGTCGACTATGGCGAGGGCGCGCTGACGATCGATCCCAAGAGCGGCCGGTACCGTCGCCCCCGCCTGTTCGTGATGACGCTGCGCTATTCGCGGCGCAGCTTCCGGCGGGTGGTCTGGCAATCCAGCCAGCAAGTCTGGGCGCAGCTTCACGAAGAAGCGTTTCGGTATTTTGGCGGGGTGGTCAGCTATGTGGTGCTCGACAACCTTAAGGAAGGCGTCCTCAAGCCCGATCTATACGAGCCCGAGCTCAATCCGATCTACAGTGCGATGCTGGCTCATTACGGCGTCGTCGCCGATCCGGCCCGCGTGGCGGACCCCAATCGAAAGGGGAGCGTCGAGAATGCGATTCAACATACCCAGGGGACCGCGCTGGCCGGACGGCGCTTCGAGACGCTGGAAGCCCAGAACGAGTTCTTGAGGCACTGGGAGGAGAACTGGGCTTCCAAGCGCATCCACGGCAGCACTCGCCGTCAGGTCGAGGCCATGTTCCAGGAAGAGAAGCCGCACCTGCGGCCGCTGCCTGTCGCACCCTTCCGCATCTTCACTGAAGTCGTTCGGACCGTCTGCGACGACACCACCGTACGCGTCGACAGCAGCTATTACGCCGCGCGGCCCGCGGCCATCGGCAGTCTGGTCGTCGTGCGCATCTACACTTCCACGATCGAGATCCGTGATCGCCACACCCATGCGCTGCTGCGGATTCATCCCCGGATGACGCACCCCGGTTCTGTCGTCCTGCCGATCAACGAACGGCCGTTCAATCCGTCACGGCAAACCGCCGTGCTGCTGGCGAACGCCGGTCGCATCGGCCCACAAACCAAGGCCCTGTGCCAACACATGTTCGATGCCGAGGGACGCCCCGGACAGCGCGCGATGTGGGGCATTGTCGGGCTGAGCCGGAAGTATCCGACACGGATGGTCGAGCAGGCCTGTGCTCATGCCATCAGCAACCGCATCTACCGTTACAAGCACGTACGCGCGACTGTCGAGCGGCTGTTTGAGCAGGCGCTCCAACAGGTTGAAGAAGTCCCACAGCCGGCATCGCAGCTCACCCAGGATCATCCACTGATCCGCGCCCCCGCCGAATATGGCGACCTCTTCAGCCGTGCTGTGCGACACGATGCCGGCAACAATGGCCGGCAGGCCGGGGCTGACGACGACCGCGCCTCTCCACCCCGCACTCGTGGCGCCTGCGCAACCCCGACCAGCTTCGCCGCCACGAGCGCTCCCGCTACCCCTTCTCACCTCAAACTGGAGACCCAACCCCATGATGACCATACCCGAAATTGAACGCTGCCTGCGACAGCTGCGCCTGTCGGGCGTCCGCGACACGCTGCAGACGCGCGTGCTGCAGGCGCAGGGCGCAAACCAACCCTTCCTCGAGACCTTCTCCCTGATCCTGCAGGACGAACTGGATCGTCGCCAATCCCGCCTTATCGAGCGGCGATATCAGCAATCCGGGCTCGATGAAAAACTGACGCTCGCCGAATTCGACTGGTCCTTCAATCCCAAATTGCCGCGCCAAACTTGCTTCCAGCTTCACACACTGGCGTTCATTGCCGCCGGCGAGAACGCGCTGCTGGTCGGCAAACCGGGCACCGGGAAATCTCACATCGCCAAGGCGATTGCCTATCAGGCGATCCTGTACAGCCACAAGGTCCAGTATCTCGAGACCGATGACTTCTTCCACCGCCACGCTCTGAACACCCCCACGCAACGCGAGGCCCGGATGCGAACAATCATCGACTGCGATCTCCTCGTGCTGGACGATCTGTTCCTCGCACGCGCCATCCCCGACGACGCCGGCGCATGGCTGCAGACCCTGATCCATCAGCGCTACAAACTGCGCCGCAGCGTCATCGTCACCTCCAATCGGGTCGTGCAGGACTGGGGGACATATCTGCGAGACAACACCATGAGCACGACGATACTCGATCGGCTGATGCATCATTGCCATCTGCTTGAGTTCGATGGACGCAGCTATCGCCTCAAAGAAGCCGCTGAAGCCCTTGCTCGGGAAACAAAGTCAAACTAACAAGTCCACTTCTGTCCTGTCTTGCGGGTGGGGGATTTTGACTGACCCTATCCGGGGGAATTTGAAGTGACCCGCGGGGACACGAGGAATCCAGATGCCGACCGAGAGATTGTCGATGCGCCGCATACGCGAACTATTGCGACTGAAGTACGAGAGCGGGCTTAGCAGCCGGCTGATTGCCAAGTCGTTGGGGATCAGCAAAGGGGCCGTGGGAATTTACCTTCACCGGGCCAATGCAGCCAACCTAACCTGGCCGTTGCCCGAGGCGATGACCGACACGAGCCTGGAACGGTTGCTGTTTCCGGGGCAGGTCTGCGTCAAGACCGACCGCGGCCCCGAGCCTGACTGGGCTCATGTCGATCGGGAACTGCGCCGCCCCGGAGTGACGCGTTCGCTGCTCTGGGTGGAATATCGCACGGACCGTCCCAACGGCTATGGCTATACCTGGTTCTGCACGAGCTACGAGGCCTGGAAACAGCGCGTGTCGCCAACGATGCGCCAACGCCACGCCGCCGGTGAGAAGGTGTTTGTCGATTACGCCGGCGACACCATCGATATCGTCGACCCGATAACGGGCGAAGCTCAGGCCATGAAGTTGTTCGTCGGCGCATTGGGAGCCTCCAGCTATGTTTACTGCGAGGCTCGGCCGAGCGAAGGGCTGGGCGACTGGATCGGCTGCCATGTCGGCATGTTCGCCGCCTTCGGCGGAGTGGCGACCATCACGGTCTGCGACAATCTCAAGGCGGCTGTGACCAACCCCGACCGCTATGATCCCGGCCTCAACCGTACGTACCAGGATATGGCCCGGCACTATGGCACCACAATCCTGCCAGCCCGGCCGTACAAGGCCCGCGATAAGGCAAAAGTCGAAGTTTCGGTCCAAATTGCCCAGAGATGGGTGCTGGCGCGCCTTCGCAACCGCCGCTTCTTCAGCCTGGTTGAACTCAATCAGGCGATCGGTGAGCTGGTCGCCGATCTCAATGGGCGGATCATGCGGGCCTATGGCATGAGCCGGGCCGAACTGTTTGCCGCGGTGGACGCTCCGGCGCTGAGACCTCTGCCGGCCGAGCCTTATGCCTTCGCCCTATGGAAACGCTGTCGGGTGGCGCCCGACTATCATGTCGAAGTCGACGGCAACTGGTATTCGGTTCCCTATCGCCTGATCCGCGAGCTCGTCGATGTCCGCATCGCCGATCGCACTGTGGAAGCCTTCTACAAGGGTGAACGGGTTGCCAGCCATGCCAAGTCCCCGGGCCGGCGCAATCACACTACGCTTGCCGATCACATGCCCAGCGCTCATCGACGGCACGCCTCCTGGACGCCGACCCGGATCAGCTTCGTAGCGGAGAAAATAGGTCCGTCCACGGCAGCCCTGACCACGGCGATCATGATGGCCCGGCCTCATCCCGAGCAAGGGTTCCGCACTTGCCTGGGCATCTTCGCCCTGCAGAAAACCTACGGCGCTGCCCGTCTGGAAGCAGCCTGCCGGCGTGGAAACGCCATCCAGGCCCGCTCTGTTGGCTCCATTCGCTCCATCCTTAAGTCTGGCCTGGACCGCGCCTTCGCGGACCCGGAACCCGAGCCCAAACCCCTGCGCCACGGCAACATCCGTGGCCGCTCCTACTTCCACTGACCCTCATCATCAGGAGAGAAAAATGCTCGCACATCCTACTCATGAACGCCTCATCGCCCTTGGCCTGGCCGGCATGGCCAAAGCCTTCGAGGAACAGAGAAGCTCGCCCGATCTTGCGGCCCTAACCTTCGAGGAGCGCATCGGCATCATGGCGGACAGGGAAGCTCGTGTCGATACCGGATCAATACTCCCCAGAAGTGCCGTTTGAATCTTCCTCAGTTTAGCGTTGCCGCCGGTCTTCCGGGGCGCGCCCCGGAGGACCGGCGGCGCGTCATCACCGATACTGCTCTCGATGGTCGAGAGGGAATGGCGGTGATCAAACTCGGGGAGATAGTCATGATCTTGGATATGCATCGGCAGGGGCTGTCGGTGACAGCGATCGCCAGGCAGACCGGCGTCGATCGAAAGACAATCCGCAAATACATCGAGCGTGGCCTTGAGGCCCCTGCCTATGGACCAAGGAAGCCGCGGGCGACGGTAATTGATCCATTCACCGCCTATCTGCGTGAACGGGTTGCTGCCTATCCCGGCCTTAGCGGTCGGCGGCTCCTGCGAGAACTGAAGGATCGTGGGTACGCCGGTGGCTACACTACCGTCACGGACTTCCTCAGGGACGTTCGTCCGACTTCAGAACCCGGCTTTGAAGTTCGGTTCGAAACAGCTCCCGGCGAACAGGCCCAGGTGGATTTCGCCCAATTCCATGTCGTCTTCACCGACGAGCCGGCAACCCCCAGGATCGTCTGGCTGTTTTCTATGGTGCTGGGCTATAGCCGTCTCATCTGGGCGCGCTTTGCTATGCATCAGGATCTGCCGACGGTGCTGCGATGCCACGCCGCGGCGTTCGATGCGATCGGCGGCGTTCCGCGCGAGATCCTTTACGACCGAATGAAGACTGCCGTCATCGGCGAAGGCGAAACGGGCGGCATTGTTTATAACCGCGCTCTGCTCGATCTCGCCCGCCATTTCGGCTTTCATCCGAAGGCCTGCAAACCATATCGCGCCAAGACGAAGGGAAAGGTCGAGCGACCATTCCGCTATATTCGTGAAGACTTCTTCCTGGCGCGCTCGTTTCGCAACCTTGATGATCTTAACACCCAACTGCGGCAATGGCTGGATGTCGTTGCCAATCCGCGCGTGCACGCCACAACGCAGCGCGTCGTCGTCGAGGCCTTCGCGGAAGAGCACCTTCATCTGCGTCCCTTGCCGCTGGCTCCGTTCCGATCGGTTCTGCGGCTTGAGCGCAGGATATCCCGAGAGGGCATGGTCAGTGTCGGTGGAAACGCATACAGCGTGCCCGACGCCACCAGAAGGCGGCTCGTCGAAGTTCACACCTTGGCCAATGAGGTTCGAATCTTCGAAGACGGTGCGCTGATTGCTGTGCATCCGGTGTTGGAAGGTCGCCATCAGCGCCGCGTCGAACCAGGGCACAGAACCCTTCGCTCACCGCCGCGATCGCGATCGCACGTCAACAATGACGAGATCATTCTTCATGGATCCGGAGACCGGGTCACACAGCGGCCGCTCGCCTTCTACGATGCGGTCGCCAGAGCCATGGCACAGGAGAACCGCCCATGAGCGCCGCGCTCGATTCCGTGCCGTCGATGATCGACCGCATTCGCCATGACCTGGTCGGCCTAAAGATGCCACGTGCCCTTGAAGCACTCGACCATATTGTCCGCCGCCTGGAGCAGGGCGAGCTGTCGGCACTCGAAGCGATCGATATTCTCCTTTCCGAAGAGCTGACCCTACGGGAGAACAGCCGCATAAAGACGGCGCTGCGGATGGGTCGGCTGGCAACCATCAAAACGCTCGCCGGCTTTGATTTCTCTTTCCAGCCCTCCCTCGATCGCGATCGGATCTTCACACTCGCGCAACTGGGCTTCGTCGAAAGGCACGAGGCCGCCCATTTCCTCGGGCCGCCGGGAACTGGCAAAAGCCATCTGGCTATCGCGCTCGGCGTCGAAGCTGTCAAAGCGGGCAAGAGCGTCTACTTCTGCACCCTGGCCGATCTCATTGCAGCGCTCTCCAGGGCCGAGCGCGAGGGACGGCTGCAAGAACGCATCCGCTTCTTCTGCAGGCCAAGTCTGCTGATCGTCGACTCATGTGCAGTACGCAGAGATGTGGAGTCGCCCCACAGTGAGCCTTATTTTGCGCGGCGCTTGACGCGTCGAGCGTCGGACAACTCCACATAATGTTAGAGGCGGCGCAGCCAACCAGTGATATCCTCTCCCTGGAAGACGAAGGCTCCACCCTTCGGCGGAGCCAGTATCCCCGGGAAGACTTGGGCGAGGGCCTGCCGCTTCAGATCAATGTCGGCGCGCGCGTATCGCATGGTGGTGTTCAGGCTGGCATGCCCGAGCCATTGGCTGATCGTGGCGAAGTCGACTCCGGCCTTGAGTAGATGGATTGCCGTGGTGTGGCGGAGGGAATGTGGGTGGATCCGTTTGCCGGTCAGGGTCGGCGCAACTTCGGCGCCGGCGGCAACGCGTTTTTGGAGGAGGTATCAACTCCGAACCGGGTCATCGGAGCGCCCCGGCCATTGAGGAAGATATGCTGGTCTGCAGAATCTTCGCCATTGGTCTGCTTTTTGATCAATTCCTTCAAAAGCTGCGCCGTGCGTGGCCAGATCGGACACAGGCGTACCTTGTTGCCCTTGCCGGTGAATCGCACCTGGTGGGGCGGTTCCAGGCGAACGTCCCGGACCCGAAGGTCGACGACCTCCTGGACGCGTGCCCCTGTGTTGAACATGAGCGAGAACATGGCGTAGTCTCGCCTGCCTGCCGGCGTCTTTCGATCGATGCCGGCCAGCAAAGCCTCGACCTCCGTGGTCTCCAGATATTCGATCGGAGCTACACGTGCGCCCCTCTTGAACGGGATTCCGAGCACTTGCTGGAGGGTGGCCATATGCTCCGGGGTCTCGGCGATCAGGAAACGGGTGAAGGTATGCAACGCGGCCAAGCGAGTGTTCCGGGTCGCGATGCTGTTGCGGCGTTCGCTCTCCAGGGAAGCCAGGAAACGGCCGACTCGGTCGGCGGTGATGTCGGCGATCGCCAGCGATTCAATCGGGCGCCCGCAATCGGTCGTGGCAAATCTCAGGAACAGGACCATGCCGTCGCGATAGCTTCGGATCGTGTGGCGGCTCATGCCGCGCAGCGTCGGAAGATATTCCTGGAAGAAGCGGACGATCGGTCGGCCAAGGTCTGTGGGCTGATAGGCCTTCATGGCTTCGCTCCCGCAACGATGTTGCCGAAGGCGGCCTCGAAACGGCTGCTGGCAAGTTCCCGCATCGTGGGTACGAAGTGGAGGTAATGGGCGGTCGATACGATCGAGACATGGCCCATATAGATTGCCAGGCTGGGCAGGCAGGACTGGACATCGGCACCGGCGCGATACCAGCGTATCAATGCCTGAACGCCAAAACTGTGCCGGATATCATGGACTCGCGGCAAGCGACCTTCGCTGTCCCGTACGTCGGCAGTGACGAACAGACGATTGATGGCCTGTCCCAATCCGGCCCCGGTGTAGCCGTGCTGACCGGCTCGCCCACAACACAATAATGCCGAGGAAGGATAGGCACTAAATGGGGGCGCGAGACGGAGATGCAAATAGCTGTGCAGTGCGCCTGCCGCGTCCGGCGACAGAGGCACGAGCCGGGACTTGTGGAACTTCGATTCACGGATGCGGAGCAATCCGGATTGCGGCTCGACGTCGTCGAGAGTCAGACGGGCTAGCTCTCCACGCCGCAGACCGGCGGTGTATAGGATGATGGTGGCCAGCCGCATGACGGCCGGCAACAGCGGCGAGTTCGTCGTGGGTGCCAGGCTGTCGGCTGCTGCAAGCATCCGCGACACCTGAGCCGGCTCGAGAATGACCGGCCGCCGATACGGCAGCTGTCGTGCGAAGTAGAGTGGGTCCGGCACGAAGCAGCCTGGTTCGGCCCTTCTTCGGAAGAGACAGAATTTACGAACAACAAGCTGTCGGCAACGCCGGGTCGTCGGCGACAAATGGCGGAGGGATGCACACCAGCGGTCAAAGCCCTTCTGGTCGAGATCGCCGGCTTCGCTGGACACGATGACTCGCCGCAGATGCTGGAGGATCCGTTCTTCGTTGTCGTAAGCCCGGCCCAGCGCGCGTTGGTGCGCCAGCCATTCGTCGATCCGGCGATTCAGCGGGGTCAGATGGAGGGTCTCAGGCATGAACGCCTCCCTCGACGAGCATGATTCCCGGGACGGGCAAGGCGACCTTCCGCAACATATCGACGTCGACCCGCAAATAGACACAGGTCGCTTCGAGGCTTCGATGCCCAAGCAAATCGCCGATCGCTTTGACGCCGACACCGCGTCGAAGCAGCCTCATGGCGAAGGAGTGGCGCAACGAATACGAAGACACCCCGCCGAGCGGCAATCCACCCTTCTCCGCACGATAGGTGAAGACCGTGATGATGCCGTAGTGCTTGAGCGGCTTGATCGGGCTGCGGATTCGCAGGAATAGCTCCGGCAAATCACTGTTCGGCCTGCCGGCCTGGAGATACCGATGTAGGAGTCGTAGCGTTCGGCCGGCCAACGGCAGGACGAGGACCGATCGGGTCTTCCGTTGCTCGATCCGTAAGGTTCCTGCTTCCCAGTCAATCGAGTCCAGGCGAAGGGTGGCAACCTCCGACGGTCGGAGACCGTAGTACGCCATGAGATGCAAAATAGCGTAGTCGCGCCAATCCCGGGGATCACGCCGCCGGATCGACGCCAGCAAGCGGCGCACCGTCGTCCAATCCATAGCCCGCGGTGGCAACTCCCCTCGATACACGCGCGGCATGTCGATTACATGCAGACCGCCAGGTGCCTCGCCGCGATCACCCCAATACCGCAGAAATGCCCGTAGATGCGCGATCACATGCTGGAGCGATTGACGGCTGTTCTCCTTGCTCTTGAGCTGGACGAAGGCCTCGACGTCGGCTGCCGTTACGGCGGACAGGCAGCGGTCGGCCGGAACACCTCGTGACAGGAAATCTGCAATCGTCTGTCCGTGATGATAGAGCGACCGCTCCGAGAGCCCTCGTACCTCGGTGAGATATCGATGATAGCGGCGACAGATCTGGCTCGCCGGGTCCGATTGTTCGATCGATATCAGGCGGCCAGTTGCAGCCAGGAACCGGGTGAAAATGCGTCCCGTGCACTCGCATAGGTACTTCGTCTGTGCGGAAACTCCCGACACGACGAATGCCTGTCGCACATCGGCTTCGTGAAACACTGCCCCTGGCTGGAGTCGATCAGAACGAGCAAGGGCCTCTCGGACCCGATAAAGATGAAGGCGAAGCGGATGCCGCAGATGGCCTTGTTCCGTCAACCAACCGGCAAATGCCACCAACTCGCCGCAGAACCGGGACGTCTCGTATCGCTCATGGTGCCTTGGAAATAGATCACGCAGCATAGTGTCCTCCTTGTTGTGGATGGAGAACACGATACGGTCGTTCACTTATGTTGAGTCGCTCGCGTCAAGCGCCGCGCAAAATAAGGCTCGCAGTGGGGCGACTCCACATCTCTGCGTACTGCACATGAGTCGAGTAATGTTGAGCTCAACATTAATCGACGACATGGCATATGTGACCAAGGATCAGGCTGAAACCAGTGTGCTCTTTGAGCTGATCAGTGCGCGATACGAGCGCCGCTCGCTTCTCATCACCGCAAATCAGCCCTTCGGTGAATGGGACAAGGTCTTTCCCGACAAAGCCATGACGTTGGCCGCCATCGACAGACTGGTTCATCACGCGACGATCTTCGAAATGAATGTCGAGAGCTACAGGCGCAAAACCGCAATATCCCGTTTGACGGAAAACAGCGATGGCACGCCGGCAACGCTGGCCTCGGCCCTCGCTGATTGACGCGCCGCGACAAACAAACGTTAGCATAGATTGTCGCGCAAATGAAGGCCGGCCTCCCGCTTCAAACGGAGGCCGGCTTTTTTGGTGCGTTCACAGCGGCCCGCGACAAACATCTCTCATCCTGATTGACGCGCTCCGCGACAATCCAAACACCGGCCTGGTGTCGCGCAGCGTCAACTACGAAAAATAGCCCTTGCAACTCACCGATTCACAGCCCATCTTCACCAAATCGCGGCCACCAAACTCTTCATCTTGATCGTCGCGCTTCCCATCCAAATTGTCGCGCCATAGCTCACTGACCAGGACCTTGCGCTCCCGGCAGATCCGGCGCCGATCCTCTGCTTCGGGTGTCGGTGGCTTCGCCATCGCGCATACGCGTGGCTCGCCGCGTTTATAAGCAAGCAGTGCGCGCACCAGCGTTTCGCCGTCGATCTTATCGGTCTTCGCCCGCCGTCGCCGGCGCGAGGTGGCAATGGAGGCAGGGTCAACAACATGGCTCTCGATCCCCTCACGCTCCAGGACACGGTGGATCCAAAACCCGTCCAAACCGGCCTCTTGGATGACGACAATCGGAAGGTCTCGCCGGTGCGCAATTGAGCCTTTTCCCGAAGTTGTGCAAAGCGCGCCAGCAGTCCCGCAATATCACCACCTCGCACCGCATGCTTCGACATACGCTCACCCCCGCCTGGCAATAGCGACGTCACCAGCCACGTCGACTTGCTGAGACCGTATGTTCTCGGGGTGAAGGCGGCTCACCCTCGCCGTAAGCTGAGATCGGGGGGTTGCTTCGGAGTGGCCGAAGCCGAGCCCCAAGCTTAGCGAGGATGAACCATGGATCAGCATAGCAGACTTTTCATCGGTCTGGACGTCTCGAAACTGAAGATTTCTGTAGCCGTCGCGGATGGCGAGCGGGGTGGTGAGGTAAGATTTTTCGGGGACATACCCTCAGATCCGGCCTCGGTGTCATCCATCGTGCAAAAGCTGGCCAAGCGAGGAGCAAAGCTCCACTTCTGTTACGAGGCAGGGCCTACAGGTTACGAACTCTACCGTCAGCTCACCGAGATGGGCCATGATTGTGTGGTGGTGGCACCGGCACTAATTCCCAAGCGTCCCGGAGATCGAGTGAAGACCAACCGGCGCGATGCGGTCAGCTTGGCACGGTTACATCGTGCGGGTGAGCTGACAGCGGTTTGGGTGCCGGACCGCGGGCATGAGGCTATGCGCGATCTCGTGCGGGCCCGTGAAGCAGCCCAGGAGGCTCAAAAGCGGGCGCGTCAGCAGCTTCAGTCGTTCCTACTTCGACATGGCCGCATCTATTCGGGCCGCTCATCCTGGTCGCTGGCGCATATGCGGTGGATATCGACTCTGAAGTTCGAGCATCCGGCGCACTTCATCGTGCTCAAGGAATACTGCCAGGCGATCGAGGATGTCGAGGTGCGCTTGAAGCGTCTGACCGATCTGATCTCGGAGACTGTCAAATCCTGGACGATGGCTCCTGTTGTCGAAGCCTATCAGGCGTTACGAGGCGTGTCGTTGATTGCCGCCGTCGTCTTTGTTGCCGAAATTGGCGACATCCGCCGCTTCGAAAACCCCCGCCAGCTGATGGCCTTTCTTGGCCTCGTTCCGTCAGAGAGCTCGACAGGTGAACATGTCAAACGTGGTGGGATCACTAAGGCCGGGAACTCTCGGGCCCGTCGCATGCTGATCGAAGGCGCATGGGCTTACCGCTTCCCTGCGCGGGTAAGTCGAACCAAGCAAGCGCAGTTGGAAGGCCTACCGAGAACCGTTCGCGAAATAGCATGGAAAGGTCAGCTCCGCCTCTGCTCTCGCTATCGAAAAATGATCCTCGCGGGGAAGCACAAGGCCATCGCGATCACCGCGATCGCTAGAGAAATAGGGGCCTTCCTGTGGGCTATCGGTCAGGAAGTGCAACCAGCTCACCACGCTTAGCCAAGCACCGCATATCGCGCGCATTAGAAAGAGGAGACAAGATCGATCATCTGCTGATGCTCAATATTGGAGGCAGGGCCCCGGTCGGGGAATCTTCGATGGAACTGAGTGGCCGACTACGTCGATGCCCGTGCTAAGATAGAAGCAGCCCCAGGCGTACACACGGAAATGCGGTATCCAACCCGCGTATAAGAGTTTGCAAACCGTCGTCTTGAGGTCCTGTCTCCTATATTGCGCATTAGCTACATTGGACTAACCCGCTCCGCGACCGCGGAGCGGCAAGGGTGTGTGCCGACCGCGTAATCTGATCGCGTCGTCTGTCGCGCTGGTCATGTGTCCACAACAAGCTCCGACTGCGTCAGCATGGAGTGGCTGCTTGCAGCCCATTCCATCGGACAAAGGAGGAGTTTGTCATGACCCAACTTCGCCAGCGCATGAGCGAGGACATGCAGGTGCGCAACTTCGCGCTCAACACCCAGCTGTCGTATCTGCAACAGGTGTCGCTGTTCGCTCGCTACTTCTGTAAGTCGCCGGACTTGCTCGGGCGCGAGGACATTCGGACCTATCAGGTCTATCTGGTCAACGAGAAGAAGCTGGCGCCCGGCTCGATCCACACCGCCATTGCGGCGCTGCGCTTTCTCTACACTGTGACGCTCGATCGGGACTGGGCGCCTGAAGAGGTCCTGCCGCTACCCAAGAAGCCGCAGAAGCTGCCGATCATCCTCAGTCCAGAGGAAGTTCAGCGGTTCCTCGGCTGCGTCCTCGACGTCAAACACCATGCCATTCTGACCACGTGCTATGCCGCCGGCTTGCGCATCTCGGAAGCGATACAGCTGAAGCCCACGAACATCGACAGCCAGAGAATGGTCATCCGCATCGAGCAGGGCAAAGGCCAGAAGGACCGCTACGTGATGCTGTCGCCCAAGCTGCTGGAGATTCTGCGTGACTATTGGAAGATGCGGCGGCCAAAGGAGTGGCTCTTCCCCGGCGATCGCCCCGGCCAGCCAATCACACGGGACGCCGTAGGAGATGCCTGCAAGAAGGCGCATCAACGCGCCGGATTGTCCAAGCCGGTCACGCCACACAGTTTGCGCCACGCCTTCGCCGTTCATCTATTGGAGGCCGGCGCCGACGTGCGCACCATTCAACTGCTGCTCGGTCACCGCAGCCTCGCGACCACCGCCCATTACCTGCGGATCGCCACCAACAAAGTCTGCGCCACATCGAGCCCCTTCGAGCTCTTGCCGCGTCCGGCGCCCACCGTGCCGCCGCCCGCCAAGCCGCAATACTTCTGAGCGGCGGCAATGGCTCGCTCGGGGCCGGAAGTGGCGGATATCTTCCGCTGCTACGCCGAAGCCTATCGCGCACAGCATGATGCGTCGCTGTCGACGGCCCAGCGCCGCGTCATGACGGCGATCGAACTGTGCCGGACCGCCGCGCTCGGCGGGCACGTCGAAGCATGCGATCAATGCGGCCACCGGCGCATCGCCTTCAACAGCTGCCGCGACAGGCATTGCCCCCGCTGCCAATCGCTGGCCCGCGCACAATGGCTGGAGGATCGTCGCGCCGAGCTTCTCGACACCCAGTACTTTCACGTCGTCTTCACGCTGCCGGAGCCCATTGCCGCCATTGCCTATCAGAACAAGGCACTCGTCTACGGCCTGCTCTTCCGCGCCACCGCCGAGACCCTGCGCATCATCGCCGCCGATCCCAAGCACCTGGGCGCAGAGATCGGCTTCTTCGCCGTGTTGCACACCTGGGGCCAAAACCTGCTCCATCATCCGCATCTGCATTGCGTCGTCCCAGGCGGCGGCCTTTCTGCCGACGGCGATCGATGGGTCGCCTGCAAGCCCGGCTTTTTCCTGCCGGTCCGCGTGCTCTCACGCCTGTTTCGACGATTGTTTCTGGAGCACCTGGAGAAAGCCTTCGACGCCGGCCTGTTGAAGTTCTTCTCTGACTTGCAGGCGTTGAGCGAGCGCGATGCCTTCCGGCGCTATCTGGCGCCGCTACGAAAGGCCGAGTGGGTCATCTATGCCAAGCCGCCATTCGCCGGATCCGAACAGGTCCTCGACTACGTCGGCCGCTATACCCACCGCGTCGCCATTTCCAACAATCGGCTCGTCGCCATCGAGGATGGGAAAGTCGCTTTTCGCTGGAAGGACTATCGGCACGGCAGTCGGCAGAAGGTCATGACCGTCGCGGCCGATGAGTTCATTCGTCGCTTCCTGCTACACGTCCTGCCCGAGGGCTTTCATCGCATCCGCTACTACGGCTTCCTCGGCAATCGCTATCGCGCGCAAAAGCTCGCCCGCTGTCGTGACCGGCTCGGCATGCCGGTTCCCGAGCCGGCGGACAGCCGATCCGCAAAGGACTATCGCGACCGCTACGAGGACCTCACCGGGCATTCCCTCAGGCAATGCCCGGCGTGCCATCGCGGGCAGATGATCATCATCGAAACATTCGACGGCGTCACCGGACGCCCGCCATATCAGGACACGTCATGAAGCAAGGGCGTCGCCTTCCTTGTCATCAGCATCGCACCGGCCCGCTTGGAAGCCAAACTGAGCCGGTCCCGCAAAAGTGTGCGCTGTCATCACCGGCAACCTCTCCCAGGCAGGGCGCGGCGCCGATCTCACATGCCGGAACCGATATCCGTGCCGCTTTCAGCGCACGCCACACCTTCAATCGCCCGGCCGCGTGGCACACACGGTCTCCTTTCATCGGTGGCGCTTCATTGAACGCCCATAGCGGACCACCCGTGCCAGCGGCTTAGTCCAACACGTTTTTAGCTCACCGTCGCGATCCACCTCAGCGCGCTTTCGCCACCCGCCTTTCTGCGCGACGCCAAGCTAAAAACGCTCTGAACTATGCCGGACCAGCCATTATATCGCGATGAACCAGAAGCGGACACACATCCGATGGACGGATTTGCCGGCAGACCGGCGTCGACGCCTCGTGGCGATGATCAGCAGTCTGATACAACGCAGTGTGTCGACGGATCGGGAGATCGGTCATGAATGCGGAACCGAGCCTGCTCACCTTCGCGTTGTCGGAAAAGATCCACAGCCGCCACAATGATCGCCAGGCCATCGTGTACGTTCGGCAGTCGACGGTTCGACAGGTCGAGCACAACCGCGAGTCAACACTGCTTCAATACGCCTTGGCGGATCGGGCATTCCGACTGGGATGGCGTCGTGACCAGATAACGGTGATCGATGACGACCTGGGCCGCTCGGGCGCATCAGCCCTTGATCGGCCGGGCTTCCAGCGCCTCGTCGCGGAGGTTGGGCTCGGCCATGTCGGAATGGTCATTGGCATCGAAGTATCCCGCCTCGCACGATCGTGCAGGGACTGGCATCAGCTTTTGGAAATGTGCGCGTTGTTCGACACGCTGATCGGCGATGCCGACGGCATCTACGATCTATCATGTTGATACCCTTATTCGGTAGCAGGTGGGTTAAAGTCGAGGTGTTGCCGCACGCCGGATTTGAGCTCTTGTATTGCGGCGATTGTTGCAGCGGCATCTGGAAACAGAACGCGTTTGTGAAGGGCGTTTTGGCGGACACTGATCACGCCATTGCGGATTCGATGCCGGATCCAGGAGCGAGAAACGTCCGCTGCCATCGCTAGTTCAGACACCGTTAGCCACCCGGGAATGTGGTGAGAGCGGGCTGGTGTAGACTGCCTCAATACGCGATGGCGTTGTCGGACGATCTGGACTGTGCGCACAGGAACGTAGCTGCGGCGCGGTGAGCGGAAGCCTTCCTTAGTCAGTTTGGCCGCTATCGCCGCGTCGTCGTCCCCTTGATGAGCCAGTTCGAGCAGCCGGACCTCCATCTCGGCGCCGCGAGACAGGGCGCTCAAGGCATGCACCCTCGGCTCGACCTCGCGTTCGGTAACTTCACCGCCTCGCCAAACGATGCGGATCGTAATCCGATCTCGGACCACCCGTTGCAGGATCACTTTGTCGATCAGGCTGCGTAGTAAGGCTTTCTTGCGTCCCCACTCTATGTCAGGTCTCTGCCAAAATTCGGGAAGTTGCGAACCGGCAGCGATAAAATCATTCTGTTCTGTCGGCGTCAGATCATCAGATTGACTTTGCATTGCGCGACGGCGCTCAAGTGCATCCTCCGCTTGACGAAGCTCACGCAGAGCCCCCTCCCAACGGCGCTCCAACTCGGCCGCAATCAGGCGATTGTCAGGGTCAACCCGATTGTATTGCCGTTCTGCGAGCAGCGCTTGATAACGCAGCCGCTTGATCTGCTGCTCTTCAGCGCGCTCAAAAGCCTCGTCTGCCTGCTGACGAGCATCTTTGGCGTGCATCAACTCGGCCAACTCGGCCGGACTGGCCGCCGCGAAGAGGGCCTCAACGACGCGGGCGTCGATGGGATCGGCTGGCAAATGCTGGCATAAGGCTCCGCCCTGGCTGCGTGCCAGGAAGTTGCAGACGTAACGATTGCCGTTCTTGTATTCGACGCCCATTTTATGGCCGCATCGCCCGCACCAGACAATGCCTTGCAACACCGCCGCGCCATCACGCGGCGCACCGCGTGTCTGGTTTCGTCGGTATTCAGCGTGATTGTCGCTCAGCATGGTCTGGATCCGCTCGTAACGCTCCCAATCGCAATAAGCAGGATAACGGTCTTTAACTACGATTTTCCACTCTGCCATTGGCCGGCGTCGCGAGATGATTTTACCACTCGCATACCTGGCGTGACAGGACTGGGTGCGGCCATAGACGAAGGCGCCGGCATAGGCCGGGTTCTTCAACATCCCGGCAAGCATGTTGGCAGTTGGGACGCGCCAGACAACGTCGCCAAATCGATTTCGCCGCGGTATGGTGAGCGCACGATCCCGCAAGGAACGGATCACTTTTCCGACGGTGCCCAACTCCCAAAATGCAGAGAATATCAGGGCAATCCGGTCCTGCACTTCCTGGTTTGAATCCTTCATCACGACACCATTGGTATCCCGCTCCAACCCGGCTGGTAACAGCAAAGCCAACTCACCCCGTTCAGCCTTGCTGAGCAGACCAGCCGTCAGGCGGCCACGAAGCGTGTGCAATTCCACTTCCGAGATCGTACCCTTCAGGCCAAGCAACAGGCGCCCGTTGGCCGAGCCCGGGTCGTAAATTCCGTCGCGGTCGCCGATGAGGCATTGCCGATAGCCGCATAAATCGAGGAGTGGGTACCAATCGGAACAATTGCGGGCAAGCCGTGTCACTTCATACGAGAGAACGATGCCAACTTCACCCAATGTGACGCGTCCAAGGAGATCTTTGAAGCCGGCACGGTGAGCCGCCGCAGCTCCACTCTGGCCAAGGTCCGCGTCGATCACTTCGATATTGGTGTCGTCCCAGCCGAGATCCCCCGCACGCTGATGCAATGCATACTGCAGCCGCAGGCTTTCCTGGTTGTTGACCATCTGATGTGGTGTCGATTGCCGGATGTAAATCACGGCTTTTCGGCACAAATGCTGGGTTGTTATCAGATCCGACATCATGGCTCGCCCTCCAGAGAACCATGCGGTTCCGATCGGGGTGATTCGGTTTCTGACGTCAGGCTATCATGCTCAGCCATATCGCCGGAACTTCGCGGCGCCTGCGCCTTTGCGCAACTGACCAGGCGAATAAAATCGCGAACGCTCGCAGTCGAAAGCTTGGCTGACGGCGAATCTGGTGCCGATGGATACAGATTGGTGGCCGAGATCGGAATCTTCAGGAGAACATCATCGCGGTAAACGACAAGAAGCTGACGATAGGCGCCGGCGCCGCTCGGTCCTGCCGCTAAAATGAAATCGCGCCCATAAAGAGGGTGTGCCGGATCAGTAACTGTTATGCGCTGATCATCTCCAAATCTAATTGGGGCATTAAGATGTGTGCTCGTATGATCCCGCCAAGCCGAACGACCGGCTGTTGCTCGGCATGAAGGGTACGATGAGTGAGGCTGAACTCCATATCCTGAAAGCCCGTATGCACGAAGGGCGCAAAGCCAAGGCGCGGCGCGGCGAACTCATTCTCGGTCTACCGCGCGGTTACGTGCTGAAGCCCTCGGGCGAAGTGGCATTGGACCCGGACGAGGGGGTTCAAAGGGTCATACGCCTGGTCTTCACCTTGTTTGAAAAGCGTCGCTCCATCAGTGGTGTCCTGCGTTACCTCGTGGACCATGACATTGCGCTTCCTGATCGAATCCGGAGCGGACCTGAAAAGGGCGACGTGTGCTGGAACCGGCCTAATACAGCGACGCTCGGTGACATGCTTCGTCACCCTGGTTATGCCGGCGCCTATGTCTTTGGGCGCCGACGCCACGACGGCCGGCTCCGGGTTCCTGGCAAACCTCACAGCGGCCGACGCTTTGTTCGCGATCCGCAAAAATGGATGGTGCTGCACCAAAGCGCATTTCCGGCGTACATTGACTGGCAAACGTATGAGCGGAACCAGGAGTTGATGGCGGCAAACCGTTCGCGATATACCGGCGTCCCGCGTGGTGGCGCAGCACTGCTTGGCGGCTTGATCTCGTGCGGCGTGTGTAGCCGAAAAATGGTGACCGGCTACAATGACGACGGGCGGGAAGCACGATATAGCTGCAGCTATGAGGCCACCACCTACGGCGGTCCACGGTGCCAGTCGATCAGCGCTCGTCCGGTGGACACCTGTGTGACCGCGTTGATGCTCGAAGCCCTCTCACCCTCGGCAATCGACGTCAGTCTTCAAGTTGCCGAGGATATCGAACTCGAACGGCAGCAGTTGCACGAAGGCTGGAAGCAGCGACTGGAACGCGCGGATTATGAAACGGCGCTCGCGCGCCGACGCTACGAAGCTGTCGACCCTGACAACCGCCTGGTCGCGCGGACGCTGGAACGAGACTGGGAAGCAGCACTGGCGACGAAACAGGCGCTTGCGGATGACCACCAGCGAGCCCTTGCGCGACAACCTGAGCGGCTAACGGCGCAGGAAAAGGACGCGGTTCGCCAGTTGGCAGAAGATGTGCCTTCCCTGTGGAAGGCGCAGTCCACTACATCGCGAGACCGACAGACCATCGCCCGTATGATGCTCGATCGCGTGGTCATCCGGGTGTTCGGAGAGACCGAACGTGCCGAAATAAAATGCCACTGGGCAGGCGAGGTCGTGACGACACATCCGATCATTCGAACCGTGAGACGCTTTGAACAACTCGAGCATCACGACGAAATACTGGACCGGATCGCGGCGCTCCCGTGCTGAGGGAGCGACCGCTCGGCAGATTGCTAACGATCTCAATGCGAAAGGCTGGGCGCCCGCAAAGAAAGCCATGTTCGACGCCCTGATCGTCCAGAAGCTTCTGGTGCGAAAGGGACTTGGAAAGAAGCGACCCATTTGGTCAGGCAACGTTCGTCGGAATGACGACGAGGTGACCTTGCATGAACTCTCCGAGCAGCTCGGCGTCCATCGTCAGACCGTCTACGGTTGGCTCCGGCGCGGAAAGCTCAAGGGCCGCATCGCCAAGGTGGGGACACAACGTATCTGGCTCGTCAGCCTATCTCACGCCTCAACAGGAATCCGGACTGGAGAGTCATCATGACAACACGATCGAGATGGCCTACTCAAAACTCAAGGCGCGGCTGCGAAAGAAGGCGGCCAGAACCTTCGACGCACTCTGCCAGGCTCTCGGCGATATCTGCCACCTGTTCGAGCCAGCCGAATGCAGAAACTTCTTCAAGGCTGCCGGATATGAGGCCAATTAATCGCGACACGCTTTAGGTGTTTAGTCCCGGCATTTGATGGATCGGATCGAGCCTGAACTTTTCGGGCTCGATGGTCCATTGTTTGCAGATGAACTCGTAGGGCGTGAGTCCCTTCAGGGTCTTCAGCCGGCGCCCAAAGTTGTAAGCTGCGACGAAGTCTGCGAGGTGGCGTAGGAACTGGTCGTGGGTTTCGTAGTGGTAGCGCTTGACGGTGGCGTCCTTGATCGTGCGGTTCATCCGCTCGACCTGTCCGTTGGTCCAGGGGTGCTTCGGCTTTGTGAGGCGGTGCTCGATACCGAGCTGCGCGCAGGCGTATTCGAAGGCATGCGCCCAGACGGTTTCTCCCTTGGCCAGCGCCTCGACGATCAGGGCCGCGGCCGATCCCCCGGCGCCTGGCGTCGTGAAGTGCGTGCCGTTGTCGGTCAGGACCTTAGGGCCTGTTGAAGAACAACTACGTCACGGTTTGGTTCGTGGTGTGATGGTGTAGTTCCATTCGCCGTGGAATGCATGGCGACGGATGTTGATGGTCGCCATTTCCTGGTCGGTGACCTTGACGCCGGCGGGGTAGAGGTTGGGATCGATCTCGGAGCGAACGGTGAGGCCCGCCTTGGTCTTGGTGGCGGCGATCAGTTCGACGATGACTTGATGGCTGAGCAGTGGCCGGCCGCGCCAGTTCTGGGTGATGAACGAGAACAGGCGATGTTCGATCTTGTTCCATTTGCTGGTGCCGGGCGGCAGGTGGCAGACGGTGATGGTCAGGCCCAATTCGTCGGCCAGGGTTTGCAGCCTCAGCTTCCACAGGCGCACGCGCGAGCCGTTGCTGCCGCCGCCGTCGGCCGTGATTACCAGATGTCTAGCCTTGGGATAGCGTGCTTGTCCCATCAGCCGCCACCACCGGCCGATCGCGTTAACTGCGAAGTCGGCGGTGTCATGGTCGATGCCGACGCTGACCCAGCCCTTGTTGTCGCCGATGTCATAGACGCCGTAAGGCGCTGCGCGGCCAAGCTCCGGAACGAGGAAGTCGTGGACCCGTACCGGCTCCGGTTGGCCGGCTGGACGATAGTCGCGCCCGCCATTCTTGAAGTCGCCCACCAGCTCTTTCTTCTTGGTGTCCACCGAGATCGCTGGTTCACCTGCCTCGAAGCGCCGCACCCACCTGGCGGTTGATGTAGTGGAACTGCGCGTCGCGGTCGGGATGGCTGGCGCCTTCCAGGGTCTTGCGGTTGGCCTGCAGGCTATAGCCCAGCCCACGCAGAAGGGTCGCCACCGTGTTGTGGCCGATCTTGTGGCCCAGCGCCCGCAACCCCTCGGCCAGATGGCGCAAGCTCTTGGAGGTCCACAGCAGCGGGGCTTGCGGGTCGCCTCGCGTGACCGGATCAACCAGGCCGCGCAGATCGTCCAGCAAGGTCGCGTCCAGGCTCGCCAGCGCCTTACGTCCTCCGCCAGGCCGTCGCGCCCGGGTCAAATCCAGAGCCGCCTCGTCGCGCAACTCCACAAGGCCCCGACCAATCGTGCTGCGCGCCACGCCCGTGATCCGCGAGACCACCATGATGCCGCCATGGCCCGCCGCCAGAGCCTCGGCCGCTGCAAACCGCCGCCGGCCCCGCTCGTCGAGCAAGGGACCCACCGCCTCATACCTCAAACGGATCGCCGCTTCGTCAATCACAAAGCGAGTCTAGAAAGTCCACCAGCCAAAGGGAATCCTCAAACCGCAAAAAACCGAATTCCGGATTCACATATTGTTCAACAGACCCTTAGTGATCTTGTAGGGGACTGCTTCGACGAGATGGCGCAGGAAATCGCCGGCGGTGCGCCGTTTGGCTTCTTGGTGAAGTTCGACGAAGGCGAACTTGCTAGTCCGATCGATGGCGACGAACATGTAGAGCTTGCCCTGCGCGGTCTGTACCTCGGCGATATCGATATGGAAGAAGCCGATCGGGTAGCTCTTGAACTTCGTTTTGACTCGCTCCTCGCCTTCGACCTCTGGCAGGCGGCTGATCCCGTGACGCTGCAGGCAACGATGCAGGGATGAACGCGTCAGCGCCGGGATCGTCGGCTGCAACGCATAGAGGCAATCATCGAGCGGCAGCAGGGTGTACTGCCGAAAGGCGACGATCACGGCCTCTTCCTCGATCGTCAACACCGTCGAGGCGGGGCTCTTTGGCCCTGTCGGCACATCGGCGACCGAAGTCCGATTCTTCCACTTCGCAACCGTCTTCTGATTGATCCCGTAGCGCCTCGCAAGCTGCCTCAGGCTCTCTTGACTATGCTGTATCGCTCGACGGACTGCCTCTGTCGTCGTGGCGCTCCCATGAAGAACCTGGCCCATAGTGCTTCCTTTGATTCGTGCGATAATGATGCACCATCAAAGCCTGGGATCAAACATTAGGCTGGAAACCTGCGTGGCCCGATCGAGCGAAAGACCGGGTTCCGGAGCGGCGCAAATGTCGCTGGCGATTCGGCCGCCACCCTGTTCATTTCGTCCGCACCTTAGCCTTTCCTCTATTGGTCCCGGTCGGCTGCATGATCCGACGCGTGGCCTTGCCAAGGGGCGCATCGTCATTGCCGCATGTGCTTGGTCGGCGAGTTCCGACGCCTGGGGAACACGACCTGCGGCCTCGTCGGCGCAGACGCTTTGCCGCCACGACGATGATCGCTTCAGAGCCCTAGAGACGGGCGATCCGCTGACGCCATTCGGCTGGACCGCTTTTGTGGATAGAGTTGCCTTCTACGTCGACGGCCATCGTCACCGGCATGTCCTGGACCTCGAATTCGTGGATCGCTTCCATGCCTAAGTCCTCAAAAGCAAGGACGCGAGCAGATTTGATCGACTTCGATATCAGGTATGCAGCGCCGCCAATTGCGATCATGTATGGAGTACGGTGTTTCACAATCGCCTCTATTGCGACAGGCCCGCGTTCGGCTTTTCCAACCATGGCGTAGAGCCCTGTCGCCTCCAGGACCTTCTCAGTGAAGCTATCCATTCGCGTGGAAGTCGTCGGTCCGGCTGGCCCTACGATCTCGTCCCGCACAGCGCGGACTGGTCCGACGTAGTAGATCACGCGACCTTTCATATCGACGGGGAGCGGCTTGCCTGCATCAAAAAGATCGACGATCCGTTTGTGCGCTGCATCTCGCCCCGTCAGCATCTTTCCTGAGAGCAACAACGTTTCGCCTGCGTGCCACATAGCGATTTCCTCTTTCGTCAACGTATCCAGATTGACCCGCCGGGCACCTGCCGAAAACGTGCTGCCGTAGTCGATATCAGGCCAATCGTTCATGTCTGGCGGTGTCAAGACGGCCGGGCCAGTGCCATCCAGCGTGAACTTGACATGGCGATTTGCGGCACATTGAGGAATCAATGCAACGGGCTTCGACGCAGCGTGGCTCGGGTAAGTAGCAACTTTCACATCGACGACCGTTGTGAGGCCACCAAGTCCCTGCGCACCGATCCCCAACGCGTTGATGCGCTGATAGAGGTCTACGCGAAGCTCCTCTTCGGGGCTCGAAGGTCCGCGGGCAAGCAGGTCGAACATGTCGATCGGCTCATTAAGGACCTCTTTGGCCATCAGCATCGCTTTTTCGGCGCTGCCCCCCACTCCAACGGCGATCAGGCCGGGTGGACACCAGCCACTGCCTAGCGTCGACATTGTATCGACAACCCAATCGGAAACCGAGGCGCTCGGATTCAATGTCGTGAACTGCGCCTTGTTCTCAGATCCGCCACCCTTGGCCGCTACGATGAACGTGATCTTGTCACCCGGGACCAGATCGACGTGGACGACTGCGGGGGTATTGTCGCGCGTATTCTTTCTGCTGGCCAGTGGATCCGAAACGATGGATGGGCGCAGCGGATTGTCCGGATCGAGATAGGCCTCTCGAACACCCTCGTTGACCAAATCGATCAAACTACCGTCGCTGTCGATCCGGGCTGACATCCCAATTTTTGCGAAAACGACGACAATCCCCGTGTCTTGGCAGATCGGCCGCCGACCGAACGCCGCCATTCGTGAGTTAACCAGGATTTGCGCCATGGCGTTTTTTGCTGCAACGCTCTCCTCGCGCTCATAGGCGGCCGAAAGATAGCGAATGTAGTCGGCCGGATGATAATAGGAGACATACTGAAGCGCATCTGCGATGCTTCTCGTGATATCCTTCCCGCTGACGACGGTTTGCTTGCTACTCAATGGCGTACATCCCTTTTATGTTCAGCGTCAGCAATGGCGCATGCTGTTGGGCCCCGTAAATGTCAGTGTCTCCCACTTTTCCAGAAGCGATACGCCTCGGAAAAGTAATCTTAGGGCGGATGCTGGATCAAACGATATGACCTTGATGCGAGCACACCCGCTCAACGGCGTAGAGGCGCGAGATGACAGCCTCGTTTATAGCGTTCAGCGCTTTGACCTGATCGTAGAGGCTGCGCGTCTTGAAGATAATGTCGAGCGTCATCTCAAAAGGACCCGAATTCTTGCTTCTCACCACGCTAGCAGCCTGTCGGACTGATGTCTTCAATCGAAGGCAGAGTGGCTCTGGCTGGTCGAGACCTGTGAATGGCCAGGAGCCGGTCCGAGAGAGGCTTTGGTCGGCGATTTTTGACCGGTGGACGCTTTGGCGGTCTTCAGGCTTTGATGACGCCCCCATCAGGCTGGCATCAGGGCGAACATGCGCTTGATGTTCCAGGTCATGGTCACGAGGTTCCATTCGCCGCAAGCCTTTTTGTGGCCGCGCATCGAGAACTGCCGGAAGCCCAGAACGGATTTGATGATGCCGAACACCGGCTCCGGTGTCTGCTTGCGCAACGCATAGAGCCTTTTGCCTTCGGGTGTCTTCAGGCGGTGGGCCATGGCCTCGACAGGCGTCGGATTTTCCGGCGGCGGCGGTGGCTCGGCAAGCCGCTCGCTGAGCGGCGGGTAATGCGCCTGCCGGCCCGTGGCGATCAGCGGCTCGATGCCGGCGTTCGCGCAGGCATCGACATTGGCAGCGCTGAAGTAGCCGCTGTCGGCCAACAGCGTATCGGGCCGTCCCACCTCGTCCGGCAAGGCCGTGATCTTGTAGACCATCGGCGCAAGCTGCTGTTTGTCGTTGGCCGCCTGCACCACCTCCGCCGCGACCACCAGCAGGCTGCCTTCAGCGACGACGGCCTGCGCATTGTAGCATTGCTCGAACCCGCCGCCGGCCACCGGCATGATGCGCGAATCCTCGTCAGTCAGATTGATCTGGTCGGTGGGCGAAGGGCCCGATGCAGGTGGGGACGGCGGCTTGCCGCCGGGCTTCTTGCCCGTGCGCTTTTCCTTTTCCTGCCGCGCCGCAAGTTTTGCCTCATACTCGGCCTGCTCACGGGCGTGGCGCTCTTTGGCCCGCGCCTCGATCTTGGCGCGCGCCTCGGCAAGCTTGCCTAACCGCTCTTCCCGCAACGCAAGTTCTTCGGGGATCGAAAAGCCATCGGGAAGGTCGGCCTGATCGGCAGCTTCGGCCTTCGCCATCAGTTCGGCCACCTCGGCCTTCAGCTGTGCTTCGATCTTGCCCGCATGCTCATACGAAAGCGCGCTGTGCCGGCTGGCATTGGCGTGCAGCTTCGTCCCGTCAAGCCCAACCGTGCCCATCTTCAGAACGCCCATCTCGCGCGCCAGCAGCAGCACCTGCACAAACAGACCTTCGATCTCCTTGAGAAAACGCCGCCGGAACGCCGCTATCGTATCGTGGTCAGGATGATCGTTCGCCGCGATAAACCGGAAGGCCACCGAGTCATACGTCGCCCGTTCAAGCTTGCGGCTCGAAAAAACTCCCGTCGCATAGCCATAAACCACAACAGCAAGCAGAACCTTCGGGTGATACGACGCCGAACCCGACCCGCGATAGCTGCCGCTCATCGCCCGCAGGTCCAGCCCTTCGACAACCTCCACGACAAAACGCGCAAGGTGCCGCTCGGGAAGCCATTCATCCACCGAGGGCGGCAGAAGAAACCCGCTCGTACGATCGACCATTCGAAAGTTGCTCATCGCACAACCGGACATCTGGCTGGAGAATCAATCGCTTGATTCTAGTCGATATCCCTCCGGTGCGCTAAGTCCGACAGGCTGCTAGCGATATCGATTAGCTTGACACCCACTTTCGCCTCTGGCGTCGCCAATATTTTCGATAACCGTCGGAAAGAAGATCGTCGGGTCGTCGACCAGCATCAGGTGATAGATACTGAACTCGAACACCTCTCCCGCATCAAAGTCTGACGGTGAGTAAGGGAAGGCGAGGTTGCCCCGCGGTCGAGATTCTGTCGGGAAATCCGAGATGAAGCATCGTGGACCGAGCGAAACCGCCCAGATCGATTTCGCGAGCGTCGCCGTGCCGGCCACGGCCTCGATGACATGCTTGGCACTCTTCGCAGAGACCATTTCGAGTTGGAGCCCCTCAATCCACAGCTGAAATGCACAATCGCGTCGGTAGCAGCGCATTCCCTTTATGAAAAAAGCGATCCTTACCACATCGTTCGCCCACTTGCTCGAAGCGCGTGTCGGTTAAGTCTAGGATCCCGCCAGGACCGGGTAAATGCGAGTTGCGCGACGATATGTTCGCTCTCCTTTATGTCACGCTCTGTAAGCTCGGGGGAACCGCCACAGGAAGAAATACGCGCCTGATTGAAGGCTGCCTCGATCGCTTCTCTATCGAGTTCGGAATCGATCGTCGCGAAACGTAGCCGTAGCTTGTCTTCGGACGCGATGGCGTCCTTGGCGCGGTCGAGCCGATCCGCGATGCGGTGCCGCATGAGGTGGGGATTGGCCCCACCTGCCGAACTGATGATGACGGGAATCTCGCGGGCAATTCCCGCCCGCAGAATGATTTGGAGATCGCGCTTCACGGCGCTTCGATCAGTGAAGGAAACGCCAGCGCCGAGGTAGTATGGGCCTGGATCGCTTGAACCGGCATCCACTGCGATGACGTGCGGGCTCCGTCGGAGGCCTTCTTGGAATGACGCCACCGGGAAGCCATGCCCCAGTATCGCAGTCGGTGACAGATTCTGATCTCGTCCACGGCGAAAACTCCAATTGGTCTCGCGACTGGCGATGTGACCAGGCCCCCTATCTGATCGCCAAAGGGCCAGCCGCGTTGACGAGCTTCAGGTTCTGGAAGGTTCTCAACCCTTCAACGCCACCTTCGTAGCCATATCCGCTCTGATTGATGCCGGCATTTGGTGCATCTGCAGAGACGCCCTTGAGGTAGTTGACGCTTACGGCTCCGGCCAAGAGGCTGTTGATCATTCGTTTCTGAACATCAGGCGAGTTGCTGAAGAAATAGGAGGCCAGTCCATACTCGGTGGCGTTTGCTTCTTCGATTGCCTGCTCGATCGAGTCGAAGGGGGCGACTGTCAGGATCGGTCCGAATGGTTCTTCACGAAGGACTTTCGACTCGGGATGTACGTTGCTGAGGATGGTCGGTGCCCAATAAAAGCCGGATCGATCAAGGCGGGCGCCACCAGTTTCGACCTTCGCTCCGCGATCGACAGCGTCTTTTGTCAGGCGCTCCATGGCCTCGATGCGTCTAGCATTCGCCATGGGTCCCATCTCGGTCGCCGGATCGTCGGGGTTGCCAATCCGGATCCTGGCCGCTGCCTCGACAAGCTTTGCCAAGAAGGTCTCGTAAATCCGTCGAGCGACGAGAACGCGGCTCGGCGCATTACAGCTCTGGCCGGCACATTCGAACTTGTACTCGGAAATGGCCGAGACAGCCTTCGACAGATCGGTGTCTTCAAATACCACAATGGGCGAGTGTCCGCCAAGCTCCAGAACACAGCGCTGTAGGTTGTTCGCTGCAATCTTGGCAAGCTGCTTGCCCACGGGCGTCGAGCCAGTGAAAGTCAGCGCTCGAACAATAGGAGAGCCCAGCAAGTGTTCGGAGATCATTGGTGGATTGCCGAAAACCAGACTCACAACGCCGGTCGGTATTCCAGCTTCCTCCAGCGCCTCGACAATGAAGACGCCGGCGCTTGGAGTTTCTTCCGCGCCCTTCAGGATTACCGCGCAGCCTGCCGCTAGCGGCGCGGCAAGCTTACGGGCATTCAGAACGGCTGGATAGTTCCATGGCGTGAACGCAGCAACCACCCCGATCCCTTCCGGTACGATCATCCTCGTCTCACCCATCGGAATCGGGGCCGACAATTCTTCCGCGTGCGTGCCATTCCATTCGAGGGTCTCAACCGCACGGGCATACTCGCCTCTTGCCTCGGCCAAGGTTTTCCCCTGTTCCTTGGAAAGTGCCGTCGCAGCCGCGTCGATCTTTCCTATGAGGATGCGTGCGGCCCGAACGAGAAGGGTGCCACGATCGCTGGCCGGCGTCTTTGACCAGCTCAGAAGGCTATTTTGTGCAGACATCAAAGCATCATCGAGATCCGTAGCGGAGGCGACGGCGACGCGCCCGAACTCCTGCTCGGTAGCTGGATTGGTAAGGGCAAGATCAGAGCCGTCACTGCCCGAGCGCCACGTACCGTTGATAAAGAGTTTGTAGTTTATGCTTTCGGACATACGTCACTCCGCCTGATTTAAGTAGTCTGGGGGCTCGCCTTGGGAAACGATGTGTACGGATCCTCTCCATCCCACCGAGGCAGAGGGCACACGCCCTTCATCAAATTTCCTAACTTAAGTACGGCCGGTCAAATACCGTTTGTTGTCCCTCACCATCTCGCTTCTAGATCGCTCTTTGGGAAAATGCGTTGCATCTGGACACAAGATGGTTGGCAGCGGCAAAAGAAATTTGACGATTATAGGAGGCAAATGGACAATCGCGCAGAACTTAAACGCACGACGAGGGCCTAAGAAAATCCATGGCGATGAATAATACGGACGACATTTGCTGGCGCTCAGTTCTTTTCGTTCCAGCAAACAACGTACGCTACATGCAAAAAGCATTCGCTTCTCACGCCGACGCTATCATTCTCGATCTTGAAGACGCTGTTCTGGCTGGACAGAAGGCCGAAGCACGATCCGCGGTTCAAGGAGGGGCCGCCGGCCTTCGTACCGGTACACGAGATATTCTTGTTCGTATCAATCGGCCCCTGTCGTTGGCCGTCCGCGATATCGAAGCCGCAGTCTGCGAGCATGTCAAAGCTATCGTGGTCGCAAAAGCGGCCAGCGCCGAACATTTGGCGCTGCTGAGCGAGGTTATCGACGAGCGGGAATCCGCCTTGGGCCTGTCCCCAGGCTACACCAAGCTATTGCCTCTCATCGAAACTGCGGACGCGGTAGCCCGGCTGGACGAGATTGCGTCTTCTCCCCGTGTCGTCGCGATCGTGTGCGGTGATGAAGACCTCGCAGCAGATCTGGGCTGCGATCCAGGCTCGGAAACCCTCATCTCGGTGAAGTATCGGCTTGTCCTTGCCGCTGCTCTTCGCGGCATTCGACCTCTCGGTCTCTTGGGATCCATCGCAGAGTTTCGGGATATCCACAAGTATGGCTCCTTTGTCCATCGGTCGAATGCTGCAGGTTTACGAGGTACGCTGTGCATCCATCCTAGCCAGGTGGATGTGGTGAATAGCGGCTTTGCGCCATCTGAAGAGCAACTCAAGCATGCGAGACGGGTCGTCGAGGCGGCTGAAGCTGCTCGCAAAAGTGGAGCTGGAGCGGTCGCTCTAGACGGAAAGATGATCGACGCACCCGTGTTACGCCGCGCGGCGACTATGCTTAAGGCTGGAAGGCGTTGATACTGGTTGACCGGCGGGATACTGTTTGTCATCCGAACGGGCTGCGCTGGAGGGATGCGCCTACTGGCTACGGCCCCCACAAGACGATCTACAACCGCATCCACCCGTGCAATGCCGTGCGACCGCGGAAAGAACGGTTCGATCCGCCGCATCTGCTTGGCGACAACTTGGCTTCGTTCGGTATCAACCACATCGAAACGGGGATTGCTGAAACTCAACAGATGGCGGGCTGGCGGCAAGTCGTCGAGCAAGGCGGCAGCAGTTCTGTGATCGTTGGCCTGGCCTTCGCTCAGATGCAGCAGCAGCGGCCGTCCCTTGTCGTCACAGACCACCTGCAGCTTGGTGGTCAGACCGCCTCTTGCGCGTCCGATACATCGGGATAGAGCCCCTTTTTGAGCAGGCTGGCTTCCGTGCGGTGCGCCTTGAGGTGGGTGGCGTCGATCATCAGCTTGTCGGTGCTGCCACCGTGTGCCGCCAGTTCGGTCAGGATGCGGTTGAACACCCCGAGCCGGCTCCAGCGGATGAACTTGATCGGGGGCGATATCTCAGCCCCAGAGCTTGGATTGGGTCGTTTCTGGTTCACAGCCCACCGTGTCAACGCCAGGGCCGACGGCGGCGTTCGAGAGGCGCCTTCACGATCATCGGCGCTCCGCGCGGAGCGCCATGCCGATCTTATCATTGCGGAGTGAGAATTCGACGGAGTACGCGTCGATTTGCGAACGTTCCTCCGAGCGCCGGACTCATAGCTAGTCTAGTTTCCGTCCACAAACGTCAAACTGTTGATTTTATTGCTTAAATTGTGACTTTTGGCAGGCAAGGCCCGGCGGTTTCAGATATACTTTGGTTTCATGCCACTGATTCCAAAGCACAATCTGCAACCGCCGGAGCCGACAATGCGCCAAGAACGCACCGTCCAAGCCAGCATATTCGATCTTTTTGCCACGCACGAGATCGGCCACGAACTAAAGGTGATGTCGCAATGGCTGGACGAGCACCACGATCTGCTTGGCTTGGTGGCGCGAGACTTGGTTCGGTGCAGCGTGAGGGCCACCGGACGGCAAGGCCTACCTGCCGAAGCGGTCTTACGTTGCGCGCTTCTCAAGCAATACCGGCAATTGACCTATCAGGAGCTGGCATTTCATCTGGAGGACTCGGCATCGTTCCGGGCCTTTGCGCGGCTGCCAGCCGTGGTCCTGGAGCCCGCAGAAGTCGGTGCTGCAAAAGACGATCAGCGCGATTCGGCCCGAGACCTGGGAGCAGATCAATCGGGTGCTGCTTTCGAATGCCCGACAGGCAAAACTGGAAGATGGCGGTGTCGTGCGGCTGGACAGCACTGTGACCTCGGCACTCATGCACGAGCCGAGCGACAGCAGCCTGTTGTGGGACGCCGTCCGAATCATGGTGCGCCTGTTAAAGCAGGCCGATACCTTGGCCGGCGGCGCCGGCTTGGAATGGCACGATCACTGCCGCGCGGCCAAGAAGCGCGCCCGCAAGATCCAGTTCACGCGCGGTCGACCCAATCGTGTTCTGCTCTACCACGAACTGATCGCGATCACCCGCGCCACCTTGGCCTATCTGCGGCAGGCGGCGGCGCAATTGGCCGTGGCGGTCAACCCACTCGTCGAGCTCTGGCAGGCCCAGGTCTGTCGCTATCGGCCGCTGATCGAACGCGTCATCACACAGAGTGAGCGGCGGGTGTTGGCCGGCGAGTTCGTGCCGGCCAGCGACAAGCTGGTCAGCCTGTTCGAGCCCCCATGCCGATATCATTATCAAAGGCAGCCGCGACACCGAATACGGCCACAAGCTCAACCTGACCACCGGCAGGAGCGGCATGATCCTCGATCTGGTGATCGAAGCGGGCAATCCGGCCGACAGCGAACGGTTTCTGCCTATGCTGGAACGCCACATCGCCTTCTATGGTCACGCGCCACGGCAGGCGGCGGCCGACGGCGGCTTTGCCAGTCGCGGCAATCTGGCTACAGCGAAGACCTTGGGCGTTCGCGACATGGCATTCCACAAGAAAGCCGGCCTCAGGATCAAGGACATGGTCAGAAGCAATTGGGTCTATCGCAAGCTGCGCAACTTCCGTGCCGGCATCGAGGCCGACATCTCATGCCTCAAGCGCGCTTACGGATTGGCGCGCTGCACCTGGCGCGGTCTTGATCACTTCAAGAGCTACGTCTGGTCCTCGGTCGTGGCTTACAATCTCGTCGTCTTCACGCGCCTCAAGCCGACCTGATGCCGGCTGGTATTGGAATTGCATCGCACCGGCCAGAGCCGGCCTCGTGGCGTGAGCGTGATCGCGCCCACAACGCCTTTCTGCTCGATAGCCAGCCCCTCGATCCTGTCCAGGATGCGTAAAGGCGTTTCAGTCAACGACAAGTGATTGTAAACAAAACGGAATACGTGCGTTTGTGGACGGAAACTAGCTAGGTCTAGATGGCGACGGGGCGCAAGGGAGAGTCCAATCGCGATCTTAGATGGCTGAAATCTCGAATCCCCATTTGACCACTCGACGCTGCTGACAGATGGTACGCATCGTCGACGTTCCTCACAACGCTTGGCCTACGGTGCGAAGGCTTTCAATTCGAAAGCGCTGCTTCGCCGGAAGCATCCAAACCTAATTGCCGGAGCAGTGAACATGAGCACTGGAAACCAATTCTCAAATTCTTTAGCGGCAGCTGACATAGCAACAGGCCTGCATCCCTTTACCAACGCTCGCCTACATGAGACCAAGGGCCCACTAATCATGGACCGCGGCGAAGGCATTTACGTTTACGACATTAGCGGCAAGCAGTACATTGAAAGCTTCGCAGGCCTTTGGTCTGTTGCAGTTGGCTTCAGTGAGCCGCGCCTCGTCGAGGCTGCGGCGAAGCAGATGCGAAAGCTGCCCTTCTATCACACCTTCAATCATATGAGCCACGAACCCAACATCCGGCTGGCCGAAAAGCTCGTAGAGATTTCGCCCGAACAAATCACCCGCGTGTCGTTCACGAATTCGGGCTCGGAAGCAAACGACACCGTCGTGAAGATGGTCTGGTACGTCAACAACGCGCGCGGAAAGCCGGAGAAGAAGAAGTTCCTTGCTCGCACCAAGGGCTACCACGGCATCACAATGGTGTCCGGAAGTCTCACCGGGCTGCCGAATAATCATCGCGATTTCGATTTGCCGATTATTCCCGTCATCCATCTGACGACCCCCCATCTTCGCACGTCCGGTTACGACGGAGAGACTGAAGCGGAGTTCACGGCACGCCTTCTCAAAGAAATCGAAGATACGATCATCTCGGAAGGCCCCGAAACGATTGCGGCGTTCATCGGCGAACCGCTGATGGCTGCTGCCGGCGTGCTGGTTCCGCCGGTGGGTTATTGGCAAGGCGTTGAAGCGTTGTGCCGCAAGCATGATATTTTCTTGGTAGCTGACGAGGTCGTGAATGGTTTCGGCCGCCTGGGTACGATGTTTGGATCCACTTACTTTGGGTTTAAACCAGACATTATGGTGACGTCAAAGCAGCTTACATCGTCATACATGCCTCTAGCAGCTATTCTGTTCACAGAGGAATTCTACAATATACTTGCTGATAACACGGCAAAGATCGGAACCTGGGGTCACGGCTATACAACGACCGGCCATCCCGTAGCCACTGCGGTTGCACTTGAGAACCTTAAGATCATCGAGGAGCGGGATCTGGTAGGCAACTCGGCGCGGGTCGGCAAGGTCTTCATGGAGTATCTCCAGAAGCTTTCGGATCACCCCATCGTTGGAGATGTACGCGGCGTCAGCCTGATGGCAGCCGTCGAGATGGTACCTGACAAATCTTCGCGAAAAGGATTCAATCAGTTCGGCAGGGCAGGCGGAAAGGCATTTGCTTGTGGACTCCAGAACAACCTGATTGTTCGCGTCGTCGGCGACCAGCTTATTTTTTGCCCTCCGCTCATCATTACCGAAGAGCAAGCAATCGAAGTCGTGGCAAGGGCCAAAAAGACTCTCGACGAGGTTGCCGATTTTGTTTCCAGCGAAGGTATAAACTGACGCAAGCGACTAAGGGGCTACCACGGATTCGCTACGCAAAGCCACAGCCTGCCGCCACTGTCGGGTCGCCACGCGGTGGCGACTTATGCGCGGCGCGCCCTGCCGGTGTGCCTCCCAAACCGGCAGGGCGCTTTTCAAAGCGCTGGATATCTGTCGCTTGGTAATTGATTGATGAAGTTGTCTTGTCTTATGACTTTCCAAGCCGTTTGGTCCAGTAAGAGATGCCCGATCCGGGGTGGCCACTCCGGATCGGGCGGGAGGGGATGGATCGAAGTTGTCTAGCAGCCTGTCGGACTTAGCGCACCGGAGGGATATCGACTAGAATCAAGCGATTGATTCTCCAGCCAGATGTCCGGTTGTGCGATGAGCAACTTTCGAATGGTCGATCGTACGAGCGGGTTTCTTCTGCCGCCCTCGGTGGATGAATGGCTTCCCGAGCGGCACCTTGCGCGTTTTGTCGTGGAGGTTGTCGAAGGGCTGGACCTGCGGGCGATGAGCGGCAGCTATCGCGGGTCGGGTTCGGCGTCGTATCACCCGAAGGTTCTGCTTGCTGTTGTGGTTTATGGCTATGCGACGGGAGTTTTTTCGAGCCGCAAGCTTGAACGGGCGACGTATGACTCGGTGGCCTTCCGGTTTATCGCGGCGAACGATCATCCTGACCACGATACGATAGCGGCGTTCCGGCGGCGTTTTCTCAAGGAGATCGAAGGTCTGTTTGTGCAGGTGCTGCTGCTGGCGCGCGAGATGGGCGTTCTGAAGATGGGCACGGTTGGGCTTGACGGGACGAAGCTGCACGCCAATGCCAGCCGGCACAGCGCGCTTTCGTATGAGCATGCGGGCAAGATCGAAGCACAGCTGAAGGCCGAGGTGGCCGAACTGATGGCGAAGGCCGAAGCTGCCGATCAGGCCGACCTTCCCGATGGCTTTTCGATCCCCGAAGAACTTGCGTTGCGGGAAGAGCGGTTAGGCAAGCTTGCCGAGGCGCGCGCCAAGATCGAGGCGCGGGCCAAAGAGCGCCACGCCCGTGAGCAGGCCGAGTATGAGGCAAAACTTGCGGCGCGGCAGGAAAAGGAAAAGCGCACGGGCAAGAAGCCCGGCGGCAAGCCGCCGTCCCCACCTGCATCGGGCCCTTCGCCCACCGACCAGATCAATCTGACTGACGAGGATTCGCGCATCATGCCGGTGGCCGGCGGCGGGTTCGAGCAATGCTACAATGCGCAGGCCGTCGTCGCTGAAGGCAGCCTGCTGGTGGTCGCGGCGGAGGTGGTGCAGGCGGCCAACGACAAACAGCAGCTTGCGCCGATGGTCTACAAGATCACGGCCTTGCCGGACGAGGTGGGACGGCCCGATACGCTGTTGGCCGACAGCGGCTACTTCAGCGCTGCCAATGTCGATGCCTGCGCGAACGCCGGCATCGAGCCGCTGATCGCCACGGGCCGGCAGGCGCATTACCCGCCGCTCAGCGAGCGGCTTGCCGAGCCACCGCCGCCGCCGGAAAATCCGACGCCTGTCGAGGCCATGGCCCACCGCCTGAAGACACCCGAAGGCAAAAGGCTCTATGCGTTGCGCAAGCAGACACCGGAGCCGGTGTTCGGCATCATCAAATCCGTTCTGGGCTTCCGGCAGTTCTCGATGCGCGGCCACAAAAAGGCTTGCGGCGAATGGAACCTCGTGACCATGACCTGGAACATCAAGCGCATGTTCGCCCTGATGCCAGCCTGATGGGGGCGTCATCAAAGCCTGAAGACCGCCAAAGCGTCCACCGGTCAAAAATCGCCGACCAAAGCCTCTCTCGGACCGGCTCCTGGCCATTCACAGGTCTCGACCAGCCAGAGCCACTCTGCCTTCGATTGAAGACATCAGTCCGACAGGCTGCTAGGTCGTTGAGGACCGTCGATTAGTGTGATCACCCCTTTCTTTTCCATCAGGCCCCCCGCGGGTCACTTCAAATTCCCCCGGGTAGGGTCAGTCAAAATCCCCCACCCGCAAGACAGGACAGAAGTGGACTTGTTAGTTTGACTTTGTTTCCCGAGCAAGGGCTTCAGCGGCTTCTTTGAGGCGATAGCTGCGTCCATCGAACTCAAGCAGATGGCAATGATGCATCAGCCGATCGAGTATCGTCGTGCTCATGGTGTTGTCTCGCAGATATGTCCCCCAGTCCTGCACGACCCGATTGGAGGTGACGATGACGCTGCGGCGCAATTTGTAGCGCTGATGGATCAGGGTCTGCAGCCATGCGCCGGCGTCGTCGGGGATGGCGCGTGCGAGGAACAGATCGTCCAGCACGAGGAGATCGCAGTCGATGATTGTTCGCATCCGGGCCTCGCGTTGCGTGGGGGTGTTCAGAGCGTGGCGGTGGAAGAAGTCATCGGTCTCGAGATACTGGACCTTGTGGCTGTACAGGATCGCCTGATAGGCAATCGCCTTGGCGATGTGAGATTTCCCGGTGCCCGGTTTGCCGACCAGCAGCGCGTTCTCGCCGGCGGCAATGAACGCCAGTGTGTGAAGCTGGAAGCAAGTTTGGCGCGGCAATTTGGGATTGAAGGACCAGTCGAATTCGGCGAGCGTCAGTTTTTCATCGAGCCCGGATTGCTGATATCGCCGCTCGATAAGGCGGGATTGGCGACGATCCAGTTCGTCCTGCAGGATCAGGGAGAAGGTCTCGAGGAAGGGTTGGTTTGCGCCCTGCGCCTGCAGCACGCGCGTCTGCAGCGTGTCGCGGACGCCCGACAGGCGCAGCTGTCGCAGGCAGCGTTCAATTTCGGGTATGGTCATCATGGGGTTGGGTCTCCAGTTTGAGGTGAGAAGGGGTAGCGGGAGCGCTCGTGGCGGCGAAGCTGGTCGGGGTTGCGCAGGCGCCACGAGCGCGGGGTAGAGAGACGCGGTCGTCGTCAGCCCCGGCCTGCCGGCCATTGTTGCCGGCATCGTGTCGCACAGCACGGCTGAAGAGGTCGCCATATTCGGCGGGGGCGCGGATCAGTGGATGATCCTGGGTGAGCTGCGATACCGGCTGTGGGGCTTCTTCAACCTGTTGGAGCGCCTGCTCACAGTGCGATCGGCGATGCGGACATCGACGAGCTCGCGGATCAGGCGATAGGGAACCGAATACCAGTTGCCGTCGACTTCGACATGATAGTCGGGCGCCACCCGACAGCGTTTCCATAGGGCGAAGGCATAAGGCTCGGCCGGCAGAGGTCTCAGCGCCGGAGCGTCCACCGCGGCAAACAGTTCGGCCCGGCTCATGCCATAGGCCCGCATGATCCGCCCATTGAGATCGGCGACCAGCTCACCGATCGCCTGATTGAGTTCAACCAGGCTGAAGAAGCGGCGGTTGCGAAGGCGCGCCAGCACCCATCTCTGGGCAATTTGGACCGAAACTTCGACTTTTGCCTTATCGCGGGCCTTGTACGGCCGGGCTGGCAGGATTGTGGTGCCATAGTGCCGGGCCATATCCTGGTACGTACGGTTGAGGCCGGGATCATAGCGGTCGGGGTTGGTCACAGCCGCCTTGAGATTGTCGCAGACCGTGATGGTCGCCACTCCGCCGAAGGCGGCGAACATGCCGACATGGCAGCCGATCCAGTCGCCCAGCCCTTCGCTCGGCCGAGCCTCGCAGTAAACATAGCTGGAGGCTCCCAATGCGCCGACGAACAACTTCATGGCCTGAGCTTCGCCCGTTATCGGGTCGACGATATCGATGGTGTCGCCGGCGTAATCGACAAACACCTTCTCACCGGCGGCGTGGCGTTGGCGCATCGTTGGCGACACGCGCTGTTTCCAGGCCTCGTAGCTCGTGCAGAACCAGGTATAGCCATAGCCGTTGGGACGGTCCGTGCGATATTCCACCCAGAGCAGCGAACGCGTCACTCCGGGGCGGCGCAGTTCCCGATCGACATGAGCCCAGTCAGGCTCGGGGCCGCGGTCGGTCTTGACGCAGACCTGCCCCGGAAACAGCAACCGTTCCAGGCTCGTGTCGGTCATCGCCTCGGGCAACGGCCAGGTTAGGTTGGCTGCATTGGCCCGGTGAAGGTAAATTCCCACGGCCCCTTTGCTGATCCCCAACGACTTGGCAATCAGCCGGCTGCTAAGCCCGCTCTCGTACTTCAGTCGCAATAGTTCGCGTATGCGGCGCATCGACAATCTCTCGGTCGGCATCTGGATTCCTCGTGTCAAAACGAGTGTGTCCATAGCCCAGTCAGACTGTCGGTCGGGATCCCTTCACCCTTGCTCTAAAGGTGCCCACGATCCTCTGAAATCACTGCCCACGATCCTCTGAAATGGGTGCCCACGATCCTCTGAAATCCGCAGGTGATCATCAGGTGGGGGAGTTTCAAGTGACCATACCCGGGGGATTTTGACCGACCCACGGGGAATGACGTGATGATAGTTCACGACATGCTGGGTGGGGCCGAGCTGGCCTCTGACGCGCGGCAGCTTCATCAGGGACGTGCCGCCGAGGAACAGTTCGATATGCTCCTTGAAGAGCCGTGCGCGCAGCCGATGTCCGATCAGCCGTGAAGGAACGGTGTAGAAGACCCGGCGAAGGGTAAACCCTCCACTGCTGGTGACGTAGACGATCTCGTCTTCGCCTTCGGGCTGGCGCTTGCGCGGCAGCGCCAGCAGGCTTTCGCGCTCAATGGCGATCTCCCTGGCCCGACGGGCATTGCGCTGGCCGACAACCTCGTCGATGAAGGCGGCAAAACTGGTGACGTCCGCAAAGTCACGCGTTCCGCGCAGGAGAAGAGCATCTTCCAGTTCCCGCTTCAGATCGCCATGGGATCCTTCGACCGCGCCGTTCTCGTGGGCGACGCCGCGATTGTTGCGGCTGGCCTTCATGCCGTAATGGGCGCAAAGCGCTTCATACCGATCTGTCATGTCCTGTGCGGTATCGGCATTGAGATTGCGGAATGCAGCCGAAAGACTGTCCGTGCGGTGATCGCGCGGCGCGCCGCCGAGAGACCAAAGGGCGTTCTGCAAACCACTTGTCAGCGCGGCAAAACTCTCGCCGCCTTCGACAATCTCGGCATGCTCGAATCCACTGTATGCAAGTCGGAAGTGATAGAGCAGGTAATCGAAGGTCACGCTGGCGATCGTGACCTTGAGGCCCGGTGCATGGGTAAAATCCGACAGCCCCATGCGTCCCGGCTCGTGAACCTGCCGGAATATGACATCCTGATCTCCTCCATGGATCGCGCGCCATGCGCGGATCCGGCGCTCAAGTGTGCGGCGAATACCAGAATCGAGCTCGGGATGACGCTTGCAAAGCTCACGAAGAATGCCGACAGGGCGCAAGCCGGGAGCGCTTTGCAGCATGGGAACCACCTCTTCGGTGAATATCCCTTCCAATGGATCAGGCCGACGTCGTTCGTGTTTGGCCTTCTTTTCGCTTGGTGGACGGGGGTCTGATTCGATCCGATAACCAGTGGATGGGCTGAAACCTGATTTGGCGGCCGCGACAGGGACACTGTGCTTCTGGCGATTTTGCATATAGAGCCTCGATTGTTGATCCGTGATGTGACTGCCGGACATTCATTCTTCCTTTGAGCGGGAAGAAGAAATGCACCCGACACATCGCGATCACCAGACGGCGTGAACCCTATGTGGGTTCGCGCCGTCGCCAGGAACGTCCCTCCAGTCGGGCTACGCCCTCCCTCCGTGACGTCCCTGGCGACGCTCCCATCCTGATTGACGCTCCTTCCAGGTTGATTGCCGCGCCGTAGTGAGCGGACGAGCCACGCCAATCGCATCAAGGGGCTGCTATTTGCGCAAGGGATAACCGGCTATGATCCGCTGCGACGTGACCGGCGCGAGCGGCTTGACGATCTCCGGACGGGTGATGGCCGTGTGCTGGGCAGGCAGCTCAAGGCGCAGCTTATTCGCGAGCTCGATCGCCTTGAGCTGCTGTTCGAGCAGATCAAGTCAGTCGAAGCCGAGCGTGACGCGTTGCTGGCCGCCGATGTCGCTGACACGCCTGTGGCGTTGCTGCTCGACCTCAAAGGCATTGGCCCCGAGAGTGGGGGATGTCCCGGTCATTGTTGAAATTCTGAAGGGGCGGCGTTGCTCGCCTCGAGCCTGTAGGCTCGGGGTGTCGATTCCACTGAGGAGAGCAACGCCATGAAAAGGAATATCACATTGCCGACGGCTGCGGCGAGCGGAGCTTTGGAAGAAGCGTTCGCCGACGTTCAGGAGAGCTTCGAGAGGCTCTGCCTTGCGGCCGGAATGGAGGCGCTGGGCGCGATGATGGAGGCGGACGTCGAAGCAGCCTGCGGCCCGCGCCACGGCCGGGTTGAAGAGCGCGAGGCGCACCGCTGGGGCTCGACGCGCGGCCGGATCGGGTTTCACGGCGGCAAGGTCGCGGTCGAGCGTCCGCGGATCCGGACCGTCGATGGGCGGGAGATGGCACTGCCGAGCTGGGATCGCGCGATGTCGGAGGACTGGCTCGGCCGCTGGGCGATGAACCTGATGCTGATCAACGTCTCGACGCGGCGGTTCGGACGGGCGGTGCGACTTCCGGAAGGCGATGTGCCGGCGGGTCATGGCAGCGGCGTGTCGAAATCGGCTGCGTCGCGACGCTTCGTGGCCTTGTCGACGGAGAAGCTCGACGTCTTCATGAGCGCGGATCTGTCTGATCTCGACCTCCTGGTCATCCAGATCGACGGGCTGCATGTGAGCGACGATCTCGTGCTCGTCGCCGCGATCGGCATTGACGGCAAAGGCGGCAAGCATCCTCTCGCGCTGGTCGAGGGCGCGACCGAGAACGCCGCCACCGTTCAGGCGCTTCTGGACAATCTCGTAGAACGTGGGCTCGATCCGGCGGTAGCGCGGTTGTTCATCGTCGACGGCGCCAAGGCGCTGTCCAAGGCGATCCGCGCGACTTTCGGCAAGGACAGCCTGATCCAGCGCTGCCAGATTCACAAGGCGCGCAACATCATGGATAGGCTGCCCAAGCAGCTTCACGCCTCGACGCGCCGGGTGCTGCGCCAAGCCTGGGAGCTCGACGACGCCGGCAAGGCCGAGAAGCTCATCCGAAACCTCGCGCGTCGGCTCGACCAGGATCGGCCAGGCGTCGCGGCCAGCATCCTGGAAGGACTGGACGAGATCCTCACCGTCGTCCGGCTGAAGCTGCCCGTGCAGCTTCGCCGCTCGCTCGCCTGCACCAACATTGCCGAGAACATGATGGGCACGATCCGCCGCGTCACGCGCAACGTGAAGCGCTGGCGCAATAGCAAGATGGCCCTCAGATGGGTCGCAGCCGGCATGATCGAGGCCACCAAGGGCTTCCGCAAGCTCAAGGCTCACAAGCAGTTGCCGGTCCTGGGCGCTGCGCTGATCGCCCATCAGCAGCGCCTCGCCGCAAAGCCCGTTGCTCCGGCATCGAGGGCTGCCTAACATGATATCGCGCAACGTCGCTCAGTCGAAGTTCAACAAGCTTCGGGACATCCCCCCGAGAGTGCCGCCATCTTGTATACGGAAGGGCTGTTCCGAAAGTTCGACAACCGAAGGCAGGTTGCAGCCTATGCCGGGCTTGCGCCGACGCCTTGCGGAGCGGATCAATCGACCGCGAGCAAGGCGTCTCAAAGGCTGGCAATCCCCGGCTCCGGACAACAATGATCGAGCTTGCCTGGCTGTGGCTGCGCTACCAGCCCGAGTCAGCGCTCTCTCGTTGGTTCCGCGAACGAGCAGAGTGTAACGCCGGGCGCGTGCGCAAAACAACGATCGTCGCGCTCGCACGAAAGTTGCTCGTCGCTCTCTGGAAATATGCGACCGCAGGGGTGGTCATCGAGGGCGCCGTCATGAAAACCGCCTAAGGCGATCAACCCTGCATACCTGTCCGGAGGGCCAATTAGCCCCCGCGGATCCAGGGAGACAACCGAATCCGCCGCTGGTCTGAACCACCGACAGGAAGAATGGTCACGTCCTCCTGAGCCCTTGCCCGCCGAAAGCGGGATATTGGTGCAGCCGTCCCGGACGGCGACCGCATGTGAGTTGGACCAGGCTCGGAAATACGCCGCGCCGCGTCAACGCAGTTGGGCTCAAACCCTGGAAGCTCCGCCAACAGAAAAGGAGGAATTATGCGCCTTTGATATCACTTGACCTGAAACTCGTCATGTGAGCGGCGGATGAACTCGTGCGCGTCGAGCGTCATGATCTTCGTCTTGCCGCCGTGGCGGTAGTCTCGCCAGCGGAACGCGACGCGATTGTCGTCCATGCTGATCAGCCGGGAGTTGGCGATGGCGACGCGATGGGTGTAGCGGCCGAGATAGGCCAGCACCTGCTTTGGACCGCCGAAGGGCGGCTTGGCGTAGACAACCCATTTCCGGCGACGAGCCTCGGCGAGCAAGCGGGCGAAGGCATCGGGCTTTGCCAGGTGGGCGAGATCGCCAAAGAAGCCCAGCCGCCCCCTATCATGGGCCGCTCGCAGCTCCTCCAGAAAGCGCCGGCGGAACAGACGCAACAGCACGCGCACGGGCAGGAAGAACCCCGGCCGACAGGAGATCCATCGCGTGCCGTCGGGCGACAAACCACCGACCGGCACGATGCAATGGATGTGGGGATGGTAGGTGAGAGTTTGGCCCCAGCTGTGCAACACCGCGATGAGACCGATCTCTGCGCCGAGATGCCTGGAATCCGCGGCGATCGTGCGCAGCGTCTCGGTGGCCGCCTTGAACAGGATCGTGTAGACCGCCGCCTTGTTCTGGAAGGCGATCGCGGCAATCTCGGCCGGCAGCGTGAACACCACGTGGAAGTAGGCAACCGGAAGAAGCTCGTCCTGCCGCGCGGCGAGCCAGTCCCGGCAGGCCTGCCCTTGGCACTTGGGGCAATGCCGGTTGCGGCAGGTAATGGGCGTCGCCCATTAGCTGCCTTATGGGCAGATCCAGTAATGGGGAGCTGGCGGCGACTTGATCGCGCTCTTGTGTCCGCCGCCGCCAACCCGGCTCACCATTACGAAGGGCGCTTGAGGAGCGCGATCAGCCTGTCGGACGGCTGGAACGCGCCGCGCCGCAGATGCGGTGGAACGATCGATTCCATGGCGTCGAGCTTCTCTGTCGGATCACCACGCGTGTAGATTTCAGTGGTCGTCAGAGTCGCGTGTCCCAACCAAAGCGACACCTTACGGATGTCCTGCGTTGCTTGCAGGATGATCATCGCGCATGTGTGCCTGAGCACGTGAGGCGAGATGCGTTTCTTGTTGAGGCCGGGATGCGCTCGAGCGGCAGTCGCTGCATGCTGTTTGAGCAGATAGGCGAAGCCCCATCGGCTCAGCGGCTCTCCCCGGGCATTGACGAACACCTCGGGCGCTGCAACCCGCCCGCGAACGGCGAGCCAGGCGCGCAGGGCTGCGGCCGTGGTCTTCCACAAGGGAAGCGTCCGTTCCCGCCGTCCCTTGCCCAGGACACGAATGCTCATCGACGACAGGTCGATGTCCTCGATATTCAATCCCGTCAGCTCGGACACGCGCAGACCCGCACAAACCGCCAGATGCAGCATGGCCCGGTCGCGGATGCCATCGCGCGTGGCGGGATCCGGAGCGTCGAGCACCGCTTGCAGCTCCTCCCGCAGGAGATAGGGGACCAGACGCTGATCCGTCTTCTTGAATGGGATCGCCAGGACGCGGCGGACATGCTCCAGGGCTGCCGGCTGCCTGTATTCGAGGAAGCGGAAGAAGGACTTGATGGCCGCCAGCCGGACATTGCGCGTCACCGGCGCGTTTTGCGCTTATCCTCGAGATACTCCAGGAAGTCGCTGATGAGGCCGGCGTCGAGTTGCTCCAGCGTCAGCGCCGATGGCGAGACCTTCAGCCGCTTTGCGGCGAACATGAAGAGCAACTGGAAGCTCAGGGAATAGGAGTCGCGCGTATGCCGACTGACGCCCCGCTGGCGGGCGAGTGTCTCATCGAGGAACGCTTCGATGAGGGGAGCAATCGGCGTCATGATTGCCTCCCTTCGGTAATGAACCCTTCACCGGCCGCGGCGACGTCGCGCATGAGGTCGGCGGTGGCCTCCAGATACCAGTAGGTCGCATAGATGTTGACGTGACCCATGTAGGTCGCAAGCGCCGCCATATGCGCGCCGCTTCGGCCTCGATCCGTCGGACTGCCTTGCAGCGCGCGCACCGCAAACGTGTGCCGCAAATCGTGCAGACGCGGGCGGCGCTTCGCCGCCGGTACGATACCCGCTGTGCCGACCAGCCTGTCGAAGGTCTCTTTGACAGCAATGTAGCGCAGAGGCAGACCACGCGCGTCAACGAACACCGGATCAGTCTCGGAACAGGGCCGGCGATGCGCCAGATAGCCATTCAAGCCCGCTACTGCTGTGTCGTGCAGCGGCACCAGGCGGGTTTTCCGGAACTTGGTCTCGCGGATCAGCAGGCCGTCGCGCGTCACGTCGGCGACCGTCAACTTCAGCGCTTCGGAGATCCTCAACCCGGTGACTGAGAGCAGTGCGATCAATGTCGCATAGGTCCGTGAGCGCAAGCCGCCTTTGGGTCGAAGCCGAAGGGCGGCCTCGATGAGGCGATCGATCTCCGCTGCTGGGTAGATATGCGGCGAGCGCCGCGTCTTGCGGGCGCCGAAGTGATTAGCCGGCGGCAGCTCATGCCGGGCGTCTTCAACCCGGACATGACGCACAAAGCGGCAGACGGCTTTCAGTCGGGCATCGCGTTGCGCGGCAGACGGTCCCCGCGCCGCCCAATCGATTGCGGTTTGCGTGTGGACTTGCGTTTGCCCGCGCTCGGTCGCAAAGGCGGCAAAGCTCCTGAGCAAGTATTCCGCATTCAGCATTGCGAATCCAGTGGGACGGCGGAGCGCCAGATAAGTCTCGATGGCCTTCAACATCAGAGAACCTCCGGCCAGGGCTGCGCGATTTGCTTCAGGAGCGTGACATCGGCCTTGGCGTAACGGGCAGTCGTGTCGATGCCTCGGTGCCGCAGGACCAACCCGATCTTCTCAAGCGGAACGCCATGGCGCAGCATCTCGGTCGCCGCCGTGTGTCGCAGGACGTGCGCCCCCTTGACTGGCGCCACGATGCCGGCCCGCTGCATGAGGCGTTTCACCAGCGACGAGATGCCGTCACCGTTCCGGAACGGTCGAAACGGCGCGATATTGCGGAGGAACACATGATCGCTCGGGCAGGTCGAAGGGCGACACGCGAGGTAGTCGGCGATCGCATCCCCGACATCTTGCGGAAGCGGCAGACGCACCTCGTAGCGCGACTTGCCCGAGACCCGCAGCGAGCCCGTCTCCCACTCGATATCGTCAAGGCGGAGTTGCGCCACGTCGCCGGCCCGCAGCCCGAGGCGCACCAAGAGCAGGACGATCGCGCGATCACGCCGGCGCGCAACGACTTCGCCATCGCATGCCGCGATCAGCCGGTTCACCTGCTCCGCCGCTAGATATCGCGGCAGGTCGGCAAGCCGCCAACTGGCAAAGCCAGGAACGACATCGGCGAGACCTGCTCGGCAGCGGCCTGTGACGGCAAGATACCGCAAGAACGCGCGCAGGCTGGTCGTCAACTTCTCCACGGTTCCATTGCCGCAATGGCTCGCGCGGTCCAGGAAAAAGCTGCGGATAGCGGCTGGTTCCCACCGCTCTGGATCGTCCCCGAGTGCCGCCATCAAGTGGGCGGCGTCACGGGCGTACAGCTTGATGGTGGGATCGGACGCCCCGCGATGCTTGCGCAGCCACACTTTGAAGTGAGCCACCAGGCACGGCTCGGCACGCTGCAATGCGGCAGCGGCGGACTGGCAAACGCCAATTTCGACAAGGTGCTGGCGAAAGAGCCTGGCGCCAAAAATGGTGTGGTGGTTGCGACGCCCGCCCATGGCGCGCGGACATCGACAAGTGCGCAAGTGCTCGCTGAACACCGCCAGATCAATGTCGCTGGGCATTGCCCCTTGCGGAACCACGACATGGCCGAGGTGCGCTGCCGCCCGCAAATATCGCGCGGCCGTGCCGGCACTATAGCCCTGCCGCTCGAGCGCGGCTGCGAAACCGTCAAGGTATGGTCCGCTTGGCCCGCTCCGCAAATGCCTCGGCAGCTTCGATGCCGAGAAGTAAATCTCCAACATGTTCGTCTCCGTTTCTGACCGGCCATTGGTGGCCGAGCTGATGGAGGCGCAGGACCGCGCGGTTATGGAGACAAAAAGCGCAACAATTCACCGAAAAATGCCGTTGCCGGCACGCCAACTCCCCATTACTGGATTTGCCCATAAGGCAGGAATTGTAGGCCACGCGGATCGCCCCGCAGGACCGGCAGCCCTCCACATGGCCGCCCAGTTCGGCGGTCCGGCACAGTTCGATGGCGCTCATCGAGCGGCGCTCGACGCGTCCGAGATGGCCGATATTGACCTGTCGATACGCCTCGCCATGGCGGCGGAAGATATCCGCCACCTCCAGTCTCGCCGACATGGGCGGGACCGGTTAGCCCGGCGGCACGACTTCGATGTTCAGCTGGTCGAGCGGGCTCGTCGTGCGCCGGATGAGGCCGTTCGAGACCTTGGTGTAGCGCGCCGTCGAGGAAAGATTGTTGTGGCCAAGCAGCACCTGGATGATGCGGATATCGGTGCCGTTCTCGAGCAGATGCGTGGCGAAGCTGTGCCTGAGAGTGTGGACCGTCACACGCTTGTCGATGCCGGCGGCGGCTCGCGCCGAGCGGCAGGCCGAATACAGCACCTGCACGTCGATGGGCCGATTGACGTCTCGGCCGGGAAACAGCCAGCCCTGCGGCTTCGCCAGACGCCAGTAGACCCGCAGGATACGCAGCAGCTGCGCCGACAGCATCACGGTGCGGTCCTTGCCGCCCTTGCCATGCTCGACACGGATCACCCCGCGACCGCTGTCGATGTCGCCGACCTTCAGCCCGACAGTCTCCGAGGCGCGAAGACCTGCTGCGTAGGCCGTCGTCAGGGCCGTACGGGTCTTCAGGCTCGGCACCGCCTCCAGGAAGGCGACGACCTCATCGGCGCTCAACACCACCGGCAGCGTGCGTGGCGAGCGAGCATAGACGATACGCTCCGGAATCTCGGCATGGCCCAGCGTCACGCCGTAGAAGAACCGCAGCGCGCACACCGTCTGGTTCAGCGCTGGCCACGAGATTCCGGTCGAGACCAGATGAACTTGGAAGGCGCGGACGTCCTCCAGACCGAGCCGGTCCGGCGAACGGCCAAAGTAGCGCGAAAACTTCGCCACGGCATGCACGTAGGATCGCTGCGTGGCCGGCGACAGATTGCGGATCGTCATATCCTCGATCATGCGCCGGCGAAGCGGGCTCAACTCGGCCATTTTATTGCTCCTGTTCTCAAGATTGCGCTTCAACAGCCGCAATCCTCTAAAACAGAAGCTTCACCCGCAAACCGACCCGCCAAATGCCGCGTCAGCGGCTTCGTTGTGTGCCCAGCATGTTCAACCGCTTGGGGGTGAAAGTTCCCTAGCCAACCTGATGGAGGTGAAGGCTTAGCAAAGCGCAAGGGCATCACCGCGAGGTGGTGTCTGAAGGAAGCGTGGAGCAAAACCGCGACCTGACGAACAGAAACCGGATATGAGGCATCCCTGGCCGGACGAGCGGGCAACGTGTCGCGAAGTCCATATCCATCAAGGGGCAGGGCTGTAGATCCGGCAGGTGCGCGGGGAAGGCGATTGAACTTACCTGGGGAGGCCTGCGTCATGTTCCGACTTCGGAACTGAGGGAACCGCAAGGTGACCTGACCGTGATGCAGGAGTCAGCAGAGGGCGTAGTAGGTGATGCTGTCGGCAAGGCTAGTGAGGCACTCCAAGGCCGAAAGGCGGAGCAAATGGATAGGCCGAGCCGGAAACGATGACCGAAGGCCCGAACGATTGGAAGCGGCAAGTAGGACTGGCAACTCATGAGTGGAAAGCGGCAGAAGACCCAGTATTCACTGGCCCTGGAACCGAGGGACCGGGGTGAAGCCCCTGTCAGCGGTTACCAAGGGGCCGAACCACTCATGGCGAAGTCGGCACCCGAAAGCCCGGCTTGGACGGAACAGCTAATGGAGACGGTATGTAGCCGAGAGAATCTGGAAACAGCGTGGAAACGCGTTCGAAGCAACAAGGGTAGCCCAGGCGTGGATGGGATGACCATCGAGGACGCCAAGGGCTACCTGCGTGAGCACTGGCCAAGCATCCGGTCTCGATTGCTCGAGGGAACCTATCAGCCGCAGCCGGTCAAGCGGGTCGAAATCCCCAAGCCGGACGGCGGGGTCAGAAAACTCGGCGTACCTTGCGTCGTCGACAGACTGATCCAGCAAGCCCTGCTGCAGGTCCTGCAAGAGCAGTGGGATCCGACGTTCTCGGAGCACAGCTACGGCTTCCGCCCGGGACGCTCTGCCCATCAGGCAGTAGCCCAAGCGCAATGCTACATTGCCGAGGGTTACAGCTACGTGGTTGACCTCGACCTCGAAAGATTTTTCGATCGGGTTAATCATGATAGCCTGATGGCGCGCGTCGCCGCCAGGGTGTCCGATAAGCGTGCGCTCAAACTCATCCGTGCATTCCTCAATGCGGGGGTGATGGAGGACGGCCTGGTCCGTCCGGTGGACGAGGGGACCCCGCAAGGCGGCCCGCTCTCGCCCCTCCTGAGCAACCTCCTACTCGACGATCTCGACAAGGAACTGACCCGACGTGGCCACCGTTTTTGCCGCTACGCCGACGACTGCAACATCTATGTTCGCAGCCGCCGCGCCGGCGAACGGGTCATGGCTTCCGTCAGCCGGTTCCTGACCAAGAAGCTGCGGCTGAAGGTCAACGAGGCGAAGAGCGCGGTGGCGCGACCGGAGGAGCGGAAGTTCCTAGGGTTCAGCATCTCGAATGACGGGAGCGAGCGGCGCATCGCGCCAAAAGCTCTCGCCAAATTCAAGACGCGGATCTGGGACATGACACGCCGGACCCTGGGCATCAGTCTGCCGCAGCTGATCAAGGAGCTGAAGCCATACCTCGTCGGTTGGCGCGGCTACTTCGGCTTCTGCCAGACGCCTCGAGTACTCACACACCTGGAAGCGTGGATCCGCCGGAGACTACGCATGTATCTCTGGCGGCAATGGGGGAACGGGCACAACCGCTTCAAGGAACTGCGTCGTCATGGCGTACCAAAGTTCGGAGCTGCGGTTGCCGCCGGTTCACCGACGGGATTCTGGCGCATGTCAGGACACCCGGCGGTCCAACAGGCCCTGCGCAACCATTACTTCGACTCTCTCGGTCTCCCTCGCCTCCATGTCTCTGCCCAAGCTTAATCCGATCGAACCGCCGTGGTACGGACCCGTATGCCCGGTGGTGTGGGAGGGGCGGCGTCGCGAGGCGTCCCCCTATCCCGATCAATCCTGAATCCCTTAAATCGCGACACGCCTTAGGTTGGCTGATGCAGACTGTTGCCATCAGTTGGCTGATGGCAACGATCTCGACTTCCGATCTGATGGTTGCGCTGGTACAGAATCGCGAGGGCCTAACGGGGACAGAACCTTCGCCCCACCGGTCGCGAAGTCGCGCCGTTCCGGACCACGCTCCTCCCATCCGGTGACGAGCCCTGCATCATCGGTGTGGGCAGCCCACATGCTGCCGAGCAGACGATTGTTCCGGATCGCGGTCCTCAGAGGAGACCGGTAACTTCTCTGGGGTGAAACGCGGCCACGATTTGTTAGCGCCGACTGGGCCATCACCATCTCTTTGGTTGCGTAGATAGTGATGGCAATGGAGTGGACGATTTCGATCGAGGGGACGAATGAATTCGGCGTCATCTGTCGCCGAGAGGTCCGGATCGACAAAAGCGATGAGCGTCTGCGTAACGGAGACCTTGGTGCGGATTCCGACCGAAGCCGGCGGGGTATTCCGACGCGAAGCCGGCCACCGTTCTGATTTGAAGCCGGCCACCGTTCCGACGTGAAGCCGGCCACCTGTACCGATTAATTCCCGGCCGGGCTTTTGCCTCGGAGAGACGTATTCGCCTGGGTCAGTCCCTCGGGCATGAGGCCCCTCGTTATCAACGAGGAATGGCTGATGCCCGCCAAGAGAGAACTGACCATGAGACAAATCCGACAGATGCTGCGGCTTGCCCGTGACGGTGTCAGCGCCCGGGAGATCGGGCGCACGCTCGGGGCGGCGCGCAGTACGATCCAGGATAATCTGCAACGGGCGGCAACGGCCGGCTTGAGCTGGCCTCTGCCTGCCGAGCTGACCGACGCGGTCTTGGAGCAGCGGCTTTTCGGCCATGCCGGCAGCAAGCCCGGGCTGCGCCGACGCACGGAACCGGACTGGGCCCGCTGGCTTGCGAGCTGAAGCGACCCGGCGTCAATCAAACTAAAAAATCCACTTCTGTCCTGCCTTGCGGGTGAAGGAGTGACTGACCCTACCCGGGGGAATTTGAAGTGACCCCCGGGGCTGGCGATCGACGCAAAGAGTTCGTCGTCAGTATCGATACCGCTCATGTTCGCAGCGACGATGCAAACTCAGCAAGAAATTTCGAGATCGTTGTTGCCCGCTGCGGTCGTGGTGGGCGGGGAGATGCGGGCGGCCGGTATTTCACCACCAGCAATACCGGCCAACATGCGATACGGGATCGTGCCCTTCACGCTCTCCGGCGAGAGGGGTATTGCAGCTTTGGCGATGTGACCGTGATTTCCGACGGCGCCGAGATCCTCAAACGGTTACCTCGTGCGATGCCGAAGCCGACCACACACATCATCGACTGGTTCCACATCGCTATGAAGATTAAGCCCATGCAGCAGATCGCGGATCCCATGGTTCGATCCCGCTCTGATCTCGCCGGTGCGCTTCCGTCCATCGACAGCGACATCAGAGGGGGTAAAGTGGCGTCTGTGGCACGGACGCTTGGACCGAGCGATCCGCGACCTCGAGCGGCTTGTAGCGGAATTCAAGACCTCGCAGGAAGAAGGGTCACTCGCGGTCGCGCGCCTTCATAACCTTGGCGCGCAGCTCCTCACCTACATCCCCTCGAACCGCGGTGCGATCATCAACTACGGCAAACGCTACCGAGCCAGTCTTCGCGTCGCCACGACCCCACGACCCTTGCCGAGTCGGCGGTCAATTCGCTGGTCGCCAAACGAATGGTGAAGAAGCAGCAGATGCGCTGGTCTCAGCACGGTGCCCACATGCTGATGCAGGTTCGAACAGCCGAAATGAACGGCGAGCTTCGCGATCGGCTGCGCGCAAGATCTCGGCTGCCAGAACCTCAGGTGCCTTCGCTGTTCAAGCCCAAACCACCTCTACTCCGAGCCGCATAACCCCAGGGAAGTACCGGTCTCACTCCGAGGGAGCGTAGGGTTTGCGATGTCATGGACGAAGCTTCCTCCAAACTATTTCGGACGGGATGGCGATACTGCCATGATCTGCACATCTGCTGTTCAACATCGCGATCGACGGACACATTGGGAGCCATGTTTTGCGGGCTCCCCGGTCTTTCGCCTGTCGGGCATGCTCCTGCCACTTGTTATTGCACGCGATAGAGCGTGTGTGGTGTGCGGCTGAGTATTTCCGCGCCGCGCTCCGTCACCAGAACGTGCTCGCTGGTCCCAAACAGGTAGCCGCTTTCGCCGAACAGATTGTATGGCAGGTGCAAGGTCATACCGCTCTCGAGGATGTCGTCTGCGCCTGGCTCCAAGCTTATGTTGCCGCGTTCTGTCCAATTGATGCCGGTTTGGTATCCGGCCCGATGACGAGAGACCTTCGGGCGGCCGGATCGCTCGATCACCTTGCGCCCGGCGGCATCCACCTCACCGGCAGTTGCACCCGGTTTGATCACGGCAATCGCGGCTTCAAGGGCCTCCACCGACAGGTCGTGCAGAGATTCGGTCTCAGGATGCCGCCCGAGCACCGCACCCCGGACCAGCCCTGCGGCGTACCCATATTTCGCGCCGCCGATCTCCACCATAGCTGGCTCGTTATTTCTGATCGGATGGCGCGTCGGGCCGCCGTGCGGCAGCCTAGTCCGCTCGCCAAAGACCAGAGTAGTGGAAGGCGTTCGAATTTCGCCGCCGGCTTTTTTGACCTCCGCCTCGATAGTCAAGAACACTTCCGTTTCGGTGACGCCTTCCCGCAGCGAACGCTGAAACGTGCGTACGGCCAAGTCGGTCATGGCCATCGCGTCGCGCATGGCCTTGAGCTCTAGCTCGGTTTTCACGGCCGCCACTGACGCGACCAGACGAGTCGCGTCGGCCACCTTGATATCGGGAAGCTGGACCTGAAGCGCACTCACATCAGCCGGTGCGAGGTTCCAGCACCCGAGTTCGAGCCCTATTCTTCGGCCCTGCAGTCCGTACCGCTTGAGGACATCGGCGCACACCTTGGCAAAATCGTACTGGTGGGTATAACCAACAATCTCATCAATGCAGCTGTCTGCACGAACGGCAGCTACCTCGTACTCTCGAACAACGTATGTCGGTGTTCGCCCCGGCACGAGGATCAATGGGAACGGCGCGAAGTACCCACCACGCCCATTGTATCCGGTGAGATACTGGAGATGGCCGTGGGCTGTGACCAGGAGCGCGTCGAGTTCGGCGCGCGCCATTGCCTCAAGCACCTTATTCTGCCGGCGCTCGTACTCTGACTTCGGAAATGGGATGCCAGTGAGAGGAATCGCTGAAAACGTCGTGGCCATATATCACCTCAATCAGTTGCCATGTTGTTTCGACAGTTCGATTCAGAGAACGGTACGTGCTCGGCCAAGGTCCGAAACGGGCACCAATTCAGTCAATTCATCAGTCAAGGTCGCCTGCCCGGCCGTCTGCGTCAAATGCAGTTTTCATATTGTCGCCATCTGGCAGCCAGATGCGCAGCAAGCTGGTATCCGGCGCATGGAATGAAGGGCGACTGCGGCCGCAATACGGTGGTCGGAGTGCTAAAAGGGGGCTGTTTAGAAGCGGAACGTTGTTGGGACCGGGTGCGTTGCGCGATTGAGTACTACGCTTGGCGTTTTGATGGCGTGCGGCGCCCGTCTCCTCGCCGAGGGAGTACCTGATGCTGTCCGTCCATCCTCATGCCTGCACCCCAGCCGTCCGGATCGAGATTGCCCGCTCACACGAACCCACAAGCGTGTTGGCCAAGCGCTTCGGGGTGAGCATGGAAACCATCCGTAAGTTGCGCAACCGTGGAGCTGAGGACTGCCAGGACCACAGCAGCCGACCGCACAAGCTACCCTGGAAAGCCACGGATGAAGAGCGGGCGATTGTCTGCGCCCTGCGCCGCTCGATGACCTTACCTTTGTGGTCACGCACTTCCCGCCGCATCTGAACCGGGACGCGGTCTACCGCATCCTCAAGGCTGAGGATCTCGGTCGCCTGCCGCCAGCCCATCACCACAGACGGGAGAGCGGCACGTTCAAGGACTACGACCTCGGCCTCGTGCATATGGATATCAAGCACCTGCCCAAGCTGAGAACCGCCAATTGCGAGAGTCGCAAGCGCTATCTGTATGTGGCGATCGACCGTTGCTCCCGCTGGGTGCATCTGGCTGTCAAGGACGACGGACTGACGGCAAGCGCGATCGCCTTCTTGAAAGACGTCGTGACAGCCTGCCCCTTCAAGATCACGCACGTGTGCGGCGCGGCAATCAACGTGAGAGCGCGCATTGCCTCGCCTGAATTGTTCCTGGATGTCAAGCCGTTGCCTCATCTGATTTGCTCCCCGCATTTGTGTGGCAGGAGCAAATCAGATGAGGCAGGTCAGCATGGCGACGCGGGATGAGCTGGTGAGCGCGGTAACGGAGCGCTACGCCCGAAGCGACCGGGCAGGGAAGTCGCACATTCTCGATGAGTTCGTGGCGGTGAGCGGCTTTCACCGCAAGCATGCGATGCGCCTATTGCGCAACGGACCGCAGGTGGGCCGTTCGGGGCCGCGGCCGGAGCGGCGGCTTTATGACGATGCGGTTGGTGAAGCGCTGATCGTGCTGTGGGAGGCCTCGGACCGGATCTGCGGGAAGCGGCTGAAAGCGTTGGTGCCGATCCTGGTTGAGGCGATGGAGCGTCACGGGCATCTTCAGCTTGCGCCGGAAATCCGGACGCGGCTTTTGGCGATGAGTGCGGCAACGATCGACCGTGCGCTTCGCGCGGTCCGCGAGACCGCAGGTGGCGGCAAGCGGCGGCGGCCCGCGCCATCCTCGGCGCTGCGGCGGAGCATACCGATCCGCATCTTCTCCGACTGGCAGGATCCACCGCCCGGCTTTGTGGAGGCCGACCTGGTGGCGCACAGCGGCCCGGTGACGAGCGGCAGCGTTGTGCAGCCGCTGGTTCTCACCGACGTTGCGAGCGGATGGACGGAATGCGCGCCGTTGCTGGTCCGCGAGCAGAAGCTGCTGAGCGAGGTGCTGACGGAATTGCGGCGGCTGCTGCCGTTCGACCTTCTCGGCTTCGACACCGACAATGACAGCGTGTTCCTGAACGAGACGGTGCGCGATTATTTTCAGGAGGCCGGTGTCGCGTTCACGCGCTGCCGGCCGTACCGCAAGAATGATCAGGCTTTTGTCGAGCAGAAGAACGGTGCCGTGGTGCGCCGCATCGTCGGCTATCGCCGGCTGGAGGGGCTTGAAGCCGCCGCAGCCCTGGCGCAGCTCTATGCAACGGTGCGGCTGTTCGTGAACTTCTTCCAGCCCTCCTTCAAGCTGGCCGCAAAGGAGCGGGACGGCGCCCGCGTGCGCAAGCGTTATCATCGCCCGGCGACGCCCTGCCAACGATTGCTGGCGGATCCGCGGACGCCGGAACCGGTTCGCGCCGCACTCGCGCAAACATATGCGCGGCTGGACCCTGTCCGGTTGCTGAGCAAGATGCGGATAGCGCAGCAGCGCCTCGTCGACATCGCCGACAGGTCCGGCACGCCATCGGTTGTGGCGGCCGATCCGTCTCTCGACCGGTTCCTGTCGGGCCTGCGGACGGCTTGGAAGGAGGGTGAAATCCGCCCAACCGCGCAAGCCAAGCCGAAGCAAAAACGGGGCCGTCGGCGACCGGATCCCTTCGCCCTCGTCACCAAATAACTGCAAGCGTGGTTTGACGAAGAGCCCTGGCGGACGAGCCGCGAATTGCTGGAGCGTCTGCAGGCGGAGCGTCCGGGGCAATATCCCGATCAGTTGCTGCGTACGTTGCAGCGCCGCTTGAAGATCTGGCGAAAGGAAAAGGCGCTCGCAATGGTGTTCGGCGCGATGCAGTTCGAGCCGGCAATCGAGCCTTGACGAATTGATCCGGATTCCAAGTGGTGGGGAACATTATGATGAGGCAACGGACAATGTCGGGCGGGAGCATTCCACGGTGAGGCAATACGGCTTCTCTCCCAGATTGGTTCTTCCGCATATTTGGTGCAGGGACTACTTTTTCGGGTGTCCCTTTTCCGGTTGGGTCAAGCGGCTGCCAGCAGTCGGCTCCGGAGGAGCGGATAAGCGGCGCGCCCGTACATCTGGCGCTTGATCGTCTTGAGGCGGTTGATCTGGCTTCGACCGGGCTCGTGCTCCAGGGCTGGGTGATGGCCGCCCGGACAGCCTCAATGTCACGGCCGATGCCTGCTGCAAGGGAGGCCAGTTCACTGCCCGTGGCATCGGCGATCCATTGCTCGAGGCCGGCATCATCGTCGCCGCGTATCACTGCAGCAAAACGGCGGGCGAGTTCGCCCGCGATCGAAAGCTCCGGCGCATTTTCATGGAGATGGTGAAGGAACCGCTCGGTCTGCTCATCGAGAGATGTCGGGTCTTCGCTCAGCAGCCATGCACAGTTCCGGCGCGATGGCGGCCGCCACCGCGAATTTGGTGGAGCGGTCGATGACCGCTCCTTGCGTGCGGCGGACCACCTGTAGACGGTCGCCTTGCTACCTTCAAAGCCGCGGCACTTGAGTTCGGCCCACAAATTGCAATCCGTTGCGCTGGCCTTCCTGCCAGCGTCTTTCGAGATAATCGCGAACAGGATCCATGAGAACGGAGCGCGCGGGCGGCCGCCGGTGCTCGGGCTCACCGCCCGCTGCGAACCAGAGTTCGACCGTTCTCACGTTCATGCCAGTCCGGGGCGCAATCTGGCGCGGCGACAGACCGGCCTCCCGCAAATCAAGGATTTCAGCATAGAGTTCACTGCGCTGGTCGCGTCGCGACCGGCGCAGGCCATCAAGCTTCGTGGAAGTCTCTTCCGGTGGTTCCGGCTTGGCTTCGGCGTTTCCGGCCATCTCGGACGCCATGGCCTTTCCGGCGGCGCTGACCGCCTTGCGATGGCGACCGACGGCCAGACGCAACGCTTCGCCCAGGTTCTTGGAGAAGATGCCAGCGGTCGGCGACCTGCGTTGCATCGGGAGCACCGCGACGGCGCCCTCGGCATAAACGCCGGCACGATCGCGCGCGATTACCTCGATGCCAGGATGGCGCTCCAGCCATGATGCGACCGTGTCGGCATTTCGATCCCGGCAACAGATCGAGGACGCGGTTGCGCTCCAGATCGCAGATGATCGTCCCGTAGCGCTGCCCCTTGCGCCAAGCCCAGTCGTCGATGCCGACCACACGGGGCGCATGCGGCGGCTCGAACCCGGCCGCCCGGATCATCCGCAGCAGCGCGTCGCCGCTTACCGGCATGGCCAGTTTGCGCGACAGGCGCGAGCCGGGCTCGCCGCCGACCGCGAAGCCGATCGCCAGCTGGCTTTCGCTGAGGCGGGAGGTGCGTCTCGCTTTCGGCCGTGCCGTTTCCGGCAACCGCTCGGTGAAGATCCGCCGCTGGCATTGTGGATCGGCGCATCGAAACCGTCGTGCGTGAAGCTGGATTTCGACAATCCGCCCCTGCCACGGCAGATCGGTCAACCGGCGCATGTAGTGACTGTGGACGCGGCGGGTTCGGCGGCCGCAACATGGACAGCACGAGTCCATCGCCCTCGGCCGGGCCACAAGCACCACCCTCTCGGCCTGCGGCAGAATTTGGACAATCGAAAGCTCGGGCGAAATCAGCGAGCGGAAGGCATGGAGCACGGGCAAATCACGGCGTCGACTGCGATTCCGACTCTATGAACTTATTCGCTCCGTCCGTGAATCCCGCAACCTGCACCAAAATGCGGAAGAACCCTTGATTGACGCGCTATACACGTGCTCACTGATCGTGGCTCGTGCTTTACGGCCGATGGCTTCGAGGAGGCCTGCGGCAAGCTGAAGGTGGCGCATTGCAAGACCAAGCCGTATACGCGCAGACAAACGGGCCTGTGGAGCGCTTCAACGGCCGCGTGCAACGTGAGGTGACGGGCATCATCATCTCCAGCCATCGCGATCTGGAGAAGCTACTCAAGGGCTTCACCTAGGCCTACAACATGCGTCGGCAGCGCGTGCTCAAAGGGCGCCTCACCCAAGCAGGTCGTGCGACGTCGCCTAGCCGTGGAGCCGAAGCTCGCGAACCCGCGCTTCAAGCCGCCCGACTCAGACGCCTTGCCGCAAGCTCTCCAGGTCGTCGCTGCCGCCAAGGAGGTCTCGCATCCAGACACTACGATGGTGGAAAGAGGATATCAGGCCGCAGGTGTCATATGGTGGTTGATACGCAAGGGCTGATCCTGCACGTGCTGGTGCATCTAGCCGATGTGCATGATCGTCGCGCAGCCGAAGCCGTGCTGGCAGGAACTGTGCACCCACTACTGATGTGAACTGCCTGTTTGCTGACATGGGCTACCAAGGGCTGGCCTCCTGGCTGACAACTGAACTCGGGTGGACCTTGCTGATCGTGAAGCGGCCGCGCCGCTGAGTGCGTGTGCCAGCAGATCAGCCTGCGCCCGAGATGCCGGCAGGGTTTGCGGTTCTGCCGCAGCGCTGGATTGTGATCGCCCGTACAATGGTGCCATCAGCCCGTTTGACTGGTTGGTCCTCATGGACCGCTGTGATCTGCGTCCGGCGAGACGCATGGGCGATGGTTGTGGCAGGATGAAGCCACGTCAGGCAGCGGACGTCGGGAGCGCCGCTCAGGGAGGCCCCCATGACCCGGCAGACGCGGCGTCCGCTCCTGCAGGTGCAGGAGTCCTTCGAGATCTCGCGGTTCTGCCCCGAATGCCCGATCGAGGCCTACCGCCGCTTCGTGCCACCCCAGGCAAAAGCTACCCGGAGAGGCGCCGAACACCCTCGATCGCAAACTTCCGTCCACACCACCCGGAGTCAGGGAGGATGTTTGATCATCGCATCGCTCTCTACGCGCGGGTCTCCACCAAACAGCAGGCTCGGGACCACACGATCGCCAGCCAGTTGGCCGCCCTGCACGAGCGGATTGCCGCCGACGAGCAAGCCCTTCCACCGGATGATGCCTATGTGGATGAGGGCTACAGCGGCTCCGTCCTGGTCCGTCACGGTATCAGTGCCTTGCCGGCTTTTGGTCCATCTCGCTGCGAGATGGGAACAATACACAAAGTGAATTTGACGTAGATTACCCCACGGCCAATCATTGAGTGATTAAGGTACCTTGGCTATGCAAAAATTGCAATTTGGGAGCACACAAGTGCACAGCGTTGAAGCTTTCCGGGATCTGCAGGGGGAGGCAACCGAATGGCGCCGCTATCTCCACCAAAATCCCGAGCTCGACTATCGGCTACACAACACAGCGAGGTTCGTGACCGAGAAGCTGGCTTCGTTCGGTATTAATCACATCGAAACGGGGATTGCGGAGACCGGTATCGTCGCGCTGATTCAGGGTGAAGGCGGAGAGGGGCCGACGATCGGGCTGAGGGCGGACATGGACGCCTTGCCAATACTTGAGGCGTCAAACAAACCATGGTCGTCCACAATACCCGGTAAGATGCATGCATGCGGCCATGATGGTCACACGGCCATGCTGCTGGGCGCCGCAAAATACCTTGCCAAGACGCGCAACTTCAAGGGCTCCGTTGCCTTGATCTTTCAGCCAGCGGAGGAAGGAGCGCTGGGTGGCCAAAGGATGGTCCAGGAAGGGATCATGGAGCGTTTCGGCATCTCCCAAGTTTTTGGCATGCACAATGCACCGGGCATGGAGGTCGGCACATTCAGTATCTGCGATGGCCCGATTCTGGCCTCGCTTGATGAATTCGACCTTATTGTGAAGGGCAGAGGCGGCCATGCAGCCAAGCCGAACGAGACGATCGATCCCGTTGTTATTGCAGCGCAGATCATCGGCGGCCTGCAAACCTTGGTTTCGCGCTATACAAACCCGCTTGACTCGCTCGTAATCTCCATCACCAAATTGAACGCCGCCCAAGCTTACAACATCATCCCTGACCAGGTGGAAATAGGCGGCACCGTCAGGACTCTCGTACCCAGCCTGCGGGACTTCGCTGAACGACAGATTCTAGCGTTGGCCCAAGGGATTGCGCGCGGATTTGGCGGCGATGCCGAGCTCAATTACCGGCGACACGATCCTGTCACCTTTAACCACACGGAGGAGACCAATCTAGCTATCACGGCGGCACGCAATCTCGTGGCGCCTGCCTCAGTGAACGACAAGATGAGGCCGCGGATGGGCTCAGAGGATTTCGCCTACATGCTTGAGGTCCGACCTGGCGCTTTCATCTACGTGGGCAATGGATCGAGTGCGGGCTTGCACAACCCGGGCTATGACTTCAACGACGAGGCCATGCCGTATGGCATCGGTTATTGGGTGAGCTTGGTCGAGACGGTACTGGCGGCCGGACATTAAGGCTATACGATTGAGTGGACTTGCTTCAGATTGGCGAATGGGTTGGAGCGGTTGAGCCCAGCGTTCAGGCTGAAGGGGCTTGGGTCCAGACCTGGAGGGTTCCATGTCGCTCCGCCCGACCTTGAGTGGTGATTGTCCCGGGACAGGATCGAGCGGAACGGCATAAGAGACCTCCGAGACTGCCGTACTTATGCCCCACAAAGAGAACGCGGACCCTGCCTCAATTGAGACCGGTAACTTCCCTGGGGTTATGCGGCTCGGAGTAGAGGTGGTTTGGGCTTGAACAGCGAAGGCACCTGAGGTTCTGGCAGCCGAGATCTTGCGCGCAGCCGATCGCGAAGCTCGCCGTTCATTTCGGCTGTTCGAACCTGCATCAGCATGTGGGCACCGTGCTGAGACCAGCGCATCTGCTGCTTCTTCACCATTCGTTTGGCGACCAGCGAATTGACCGCCGACTCGGCAAGGGTCGTGGGGTCGTGGCGACGCGAAGACTGGCTCGGTAGCGTTTGCCGTAGTTGATGATCGCACCGCGGTTCGAGGGGATGTAGGTGAGGAGCTGCGCGCCAAGGTTATGAAGGCGCGCGACCGCGAGTGACCCTTCTTCCTGCGAGGTCTTGAATTCCGCTACAAGCCGCTCGAGGTCGCGGATCGCTCGGTCCAAGCGTCCGTGCCACAGACGCCACTTTACCCCCTCTGATGTCGCTGTCGATGGACGGAAGCGCACCGGCGAGATCAGAGCGGGATCGAACCATGGGATCCGCGATCTGCTGCATGGGCTTAATCTTCATAGCGATGTGGAACCAGTCGATGATGTGTGTGGTCGGCTTCGGCATCGCACGAGGTAACCGTTTGAGGATCTCGGCGCCGTCGGAAATCACGGTCACATCGCCAAAGCTGCAATACCCCTCTCGCCGGAGAGCGTGAAGGGCACGATCCCGTATCGCATGTTGGCCGGTATTGCTGGTGGTGAAATACCGGCCGCCCGCATCTCCCCGCCCACCACGACCGCAGCGGGCAACAACGATCTCGAAATTTCTTGCTGAGTTTGCATCGTCGCTGCGAACATGAGCGGTATCGATACTGACGGCGGTCGGCTCGATGGGCAAGAATTCCGCGAGCACGCTGGCCGCAGCTCGGGCGTTGCCCGATCCGGGCAGATTTCCTTCAGCGGCGCGAACGCGGCGTCCATCCCTGGATGGCTACGGCGCGGCAATCAACCTGGAAGGAGCGTCAATCAGGATGGGAGCGTCGCCAGGGACGTCACGGAGGGAGGGCGTAGCCCGACTGGAGGGACGTTCCTGGCGACGGCGCGAACCCACATAGGGTTCACGCCGTCTGGTGATCGCGATGTGTCGGGTGCATTTCTTCTTCCCGCTCAAAGGAAGAATGAATGTCCGGCAGTCACATCACGGATCAACAATCGAGGCTCTATATGCAAAATCGCCAGAAGCACAGTGTCCCTGTCGCGGCCGCCAAATCAGGTTTCAGCCCATCCACTGGTTATCGGATCGAATCAGACCCCCGTCCACCAAGCGAAAAGAAGGCCAAACACGAACGACGTCGGCCTGATCCATTGGAAGGGATATTCACCGAAGAGGTGGTTCCCATGCTGCAAAGCGCTCCCGGCTTGCGCCCTGTCGGCATTCTTCGTGAGCTTTGCAAGCGTCATCCCGAGCTCGATTCTGGTATTCGCCGCACACTTGAGCGCCGGATCCGCGCATGGCGCGCGATCCATGGAGGAGATCAGGATGTCATATTCCGGCAGGTTCACGAGCCGGGACGCATGGGGCTGTCGGATTTTACCCATGCACCGGGCCTCAAGGTCACGATCGCCAGCGTGACCTTCGATTACCTGCTCTATCACTTCCGACTTGCATACAGTGGATTCGAGCATGCCGAGATTGTCGAAGGCGGCGAGAGTTTTGCCGCGCTGACAAGTGGTTTGCAGAACGCCCTTTGGTCTCTCGGCGGCGCGCCGCGCGATCACCGCACGGACAGTCTTTCGGCTGCATTCCGCAATCTCAATGCCGATACCGCACAGGACATGACAGATCGGTATGAAGCGCTTTGCGCCCATTACGGCATGAAGGCCAGCCGCAACAATCGCGGCGTCGCCCACGAGAACGGCGCGGTCGAAGGATCCCATGGCGATCTGAAGCGGGAACTGGAAGATGCTCTTCTCCTGCGCGGAACGCGTGACTTTGCGGACGTCACCAGTTTTGCCGCCTTCATCGACGAGGTTGTCGGCCAGCGCAATGCCCGTCGGGCCAGGGAGATCGCCATTGAGCGCGAAAGCCTGCTGGCGCTGCCGCGCAAGCGCCAGCCCGAAGGCGAAGACGAGATCGTCTACGTCACCAGCAGTGGAGGGTTTACCCTTCGCCGGGTCTTCTACACCGTTCCTTCACGGCTGATCGGACATCGGCTGCGCGCACGGCTCTTCAAGGAGCATATCGAACTGTTCCTCGGCGGCACGTCCCTGATGAAGCTGCCGCGCGTCAGAGGCCAGCTCGGCCCCACCCAGCATGTCGTGAACTATCATCACGTCATTCATTCCCTGCGCCAGAAACCGGGGGCTCTGCCCAGACTCGGCTATCGCGATCAGCTCTTCCCCAGGGATGCCTATCGCAATCTCTACAATGCCGCCATGGAGAGGCTGCCGGAACGCGATGCCTGCCGCCTGACGGTGGAACTGCTGAGCCTCGCCCATGAGCGCAATGTCGAGGCCGCACTCGCCCACGCCATCCAGGGCGAGCTCGATGCGGGAACCTTGCCGACGCTTGACGGCATGCGCGCCCGGTTCGCGCCGAACCCGGCCTGTGTCCCGCAGGTCAGCGTCAATCTGGGTAAACTGGTCGATTACGACAGGCTTATCGGCACCCGCGTGGAGGTCACGGCATGAGACCCAACGATCCTGTCGATACCGCGCGCTTGTCCCTGATGCTCACCGATCTGCGGCTGCCGGGCATCTCCAGGGCCTGGCACACCTTCGCCGAGCGGGCTGACACCGAAGGCTGGCCGGCTTCCCGGCTGCTGGCGGCGCTTGCTGAGTTCGAGGTCGCCGAACGCGAAACGCGGCGTATGCAGCGCCACCTCACTGAAGCGCGTCTTCCTCCGGGGAAAACCCTCGATGCCTTCGACTTCACGGCTGTGCCCATGGTCTCGAAGGCCCGGGTCATGGCATTGGTCGCGGGAGATGTCTGGTTGAAGAACGGCGCCAATCTGATGCTGTTTGGCGGGCCAGGCGGCGGAAAATCGCATCTGGCGGCCGCCATCGGCGTCGGGCTGATCGAGAATGGGTGGCGTGTTCTGTTCACGCGTACCACCGACCTTGTTCAGAAACTGCAAGCCGCCCGCCGCAATCTCGATCTCGAAGGGGCCATCGCAAAGCTCGACAAGTACCATCTGCTGGTGCTCGACTCATGTGCAGTACGCAGAGATGTGGAGTCGCCCCACAGTGAGCCTTATTTTGCGCGGCGCTTGACGCGTCGAGCGTCGGACAACTCCACATAATGTTAGAGGCGGCGCAGCCAACCAGTGATATCCTCTCCCTGGAAGACGAAGGCTCCACCCTTCGGCGGAGCCAGTATCCCCGGGAAGACTTGGGCGAGGGCCTGCCGCTTCAGATCAATGTCGGCGCGCGCGTATCGCATGGTGGTGTTCAGGCTGGCATGCCCGAGCCATTGGCTGATCGTGGCGAAGTCGACTCCGGCCTTGAGTAGATGGATTGCCGTGGTGTGGCGGAGGGAATGTGGGTGGATCCGTTTGCCGGTCAGGGTCGGCGCAACTTCGGCGCCGGCGGCAACGCGTTTTTGGAGGAGGTATCAACTCCGAACCGGGTCATCGGAGCGCCCCGGCCATTGAGGAAGATATGCTGGTCTGCAGAATCTTCGCCATTGGTCTGCTTTTTGATCAATTCCTTCAAAAGCTGCGCCGTGCGTGGCCAGATCGGACACAGGCGTACCTTGTTGCCCTTGCCGGTGAATCGCACCTGGTGGGGCGGTTCCAGGCGAACGTCCCGGACCCGAAGGTCGACGACCTCCTGGACGCGTGCCCCTGTGTTGAACATGAGCGAGAACATGGCGTAGTCTCGCCTGCCTGCCGGCGTCTTTCGATCGATGCCGGCCAGCAAAGCCTCGACCTCCGTGGTCTCCAGATATTCGATCGGAGCTACACGTGCGCCCCTCTTGAACGGGATTCCGAGCACTTGCTGGAGGGTGGCCATATGCTCCGGGGTCTCGGCGATCAGGAAACGGGTGAAGGTATGCAACGCGGCCAAGCGAGTGTTCCGGGTCGCGATGCTGTTGCGGCGTTCGCTCTCCAGGGAAGCCAGGAAACGGCCGACTCGGTCGGCGGTGATGTCGGCGATCGCCAGCGATTCAATCGGGCGCCCGCAATCGGTCGTGGCAAATCTCAGGAACAGGACCATGCCGTCGCGATAGCTTCGGATCGTGTGGCGGCTCATGCCGCGCAGCGTCGGAAGATATTCCTGGAAGAAGCGGACGATCGGTCGGCCAAGGTCTGTGGGCTGATAGGCCTTCATGGCTTCGCTCCCGCAACGATGTTGCCGAAGGCGGCCTCGAAACGGCTGCTGGCAAGTTCCCGCATCGTGGGTACGAAGTGGAGGTAATGGGCGGTCGATACGATCGAGACATGGCCCATATAGATTGCCAGGCTGGGCAGGCAGGACTGGACATCGGCACCGGCGCGATACCAGCGTATCAATGCCTGAACGCCAAAACTGTGCCGGATATCATGGACTCGCGGCAAGCGACCTTCGCTGTCCCGTACGTCGGCAGTGACGAACAGACGATTGATGGCCTGTCCCAATCCGGCCCCGGTGTAGCCGTGCTGACCGGCTCGCCCACAACACAATAATGCCGAGGAAGGATAGGCACTAAATGGGGGCGCGAGACGGAGATGCAAATAGCTGTGCAGTGCGCCTGCCGCGTCCGGCGACAGAGGCACGAGCCGGGACTTGTGGAACTTCGATTCACGGATGCGGAGCAATCCGGATTGCGGCTCGACGTCGTCGAGAGTCAGACGGGCTAGCTCTCCACGCCGCAGACCGGCGGTGTATAGGATGATGGTGGCCAGCCGCATGACGGCCGGCAACAGCGGCGAGTTCGTCGTGGGTGCCAGGCTGTCGGCTGCTGCAAGCATCCGCGACACCTGAGCCGGCTCGAGAATGACCGGCCGCCGATACGGCAGCTGTCGTGCGAAGTAGAGTGGGTCCGGCACGAAGCAGCCTGGTTCGGCCCTTCTTCGGAAGAGACAGAATTTACGAACAACAAGCTGTCGGCAACGCCGGGTCGTCGGCGACAAATGGCGGAGGGATGCACACCAGCGGTCAAAGCCCTTCTGGTCGAGATCGCCGGCTTCGCTGGACACGATGACTCGCCGCAGATGCTGGAGGATCCGTTCTTCGTTGTCGTAAGCCCGGCCCAGCGCGCGTTGGTGCGCCAGCCATTCGTCGATCCGGCGATTCAGCGGGGTCAGATGGAGGGTCTCAGGCATGAACGCCTCCCTCGACGAGCATGATTCCCGGGACGGGCAAGGCGACCTTCCGCAACATATCGACGTCGACCCGCAAATAGACACAGGTCGCTTCGAGGCTTCGATGCCCAAGCAAATCGCCGATCGCTTTGACGCCGACACCGCGTCGAAGCAGCCTCATGGCGAAGGAGTGGCGCAACGAATACGAAGACACCCCGCCGAGCGGCAATCCACCCTTCTCCGCACGATAGGTGAAGACCGTGATGATGCCGTAGTGCTTGAGCGGCTTGATCGGGCTGCGGATTCGCAGGAATAGCTCCGGCAAATCACTGTTCGGCCTGCCGGCCTGGAGATACCGATGTAGGAGTCGTAGCGTTCGGCCGGCCAACGGCAGGACGAGGACCGATCGGGTCTTCCGTTGCTCGATCCGTAAGGTTCCTGCTTCCCAGTCAATCGAGTCCAGGCGAAGGGTGGCAACCTCCGACGGTCGGAGACCGTAGTACGCCATGAGATGCAAAATAGCGTAGTCGCGCCAATCCCGGGGATCACGCCGCCGGATCGACGCCAGCAAGCGGCGCACCGTCGTCCAATCCATAGCCCGCGGTGGCAACTCCCCTCGATACACGCGCGGCATGTCGATTACATGCAGACCGCCAGGTGCCTCGCCGCGATCACCCCAATACCGCAGAAATGCCCGTAGATGCGCGATCACATGCTGGAGCGATTGACGGCTGTTCTCCTTGCTCTTGAGCTGGACGAAGGCCTCGACGTCGGCTGCCGTTACGGCGGACAGGCAGCGGTCGGCCGGAACACCTCGTGACAGGAAATCTGCAATCGTCTGTCCGTGATGATAGAGCGACCGCTCCGAGAGCCCTCGTACCTCGGTGAGATATCGATGATAGCGGCGACAGATCTGGCTCGCCGGGTCCGATTGTTCGATCGATATCAGGCGGCCAGTTGCAGCCAGGAACCGGGTGAAAATGCGTCCCGTGCACTCGCATAGGTACTTCGTCTGTGCGGAAACTCCCGACACGACGAATGCCTGTCGCACATCGGCTTCGTGAAACACTGCCCCTGGCTGGAGTCGATCAGAACGAGCAAGGGCCTCTCGGACCCGATAAAGATGAAGGCGAAGCGGATGCCGCAGATGGCCTTGTTCCGTCAACCAACCGGCAAATGCCACCAACTCGCCGCAGAACCGGGACGTCTCGTATCGCTCATGGTGCCTTGGAAATAGATCACGCAGCATAGTGTCCTCCTTGTTGTGGATGGAGAACACGATACGGTCGTTCACTTATGTTGAGTCGCTCGCGTCAAGCGCCGCGCAAAATAAGGCTCGCAGTGGGGCGACTCCACATCTCTGCGTACTGCACATGATGCAGAGCGTTTTTAGCTTGGCGTCGCGACTGAATGGCGGGTGGCAGGAGCGCACTGCGGTGGATCGCGACGGTTAGCTAAAAACGTGTTGGACTAAGCCGCCGGCACGGGTGGTCCGCTATGGGCGTTCAATGAAGCGCCACCGATGAAAGGAGACCGTGTGTGCCACGCGGCCGGGCGATTGAAGGTGTGGCGTGCGCTGAAAGCGGCACGGATATCGGTTCCGGCATGTGAGATCGGCGCCGCGCCCTGCCTGGGAGAGGTTGCCGGTGATGACAGCGCACACTTTTGCGGGACCGGCTCAGTTTGGCTTCCAAGCGGGCCGGTGCGATGCTGATGACAAGGAAGGCGACGCCCTTGCTTCATGACGTGTCCTGATATGGCGGGCGTCCGGTGACGCCGTCGAATGTTTCGATGATGATCATCTGCCCGCGATGGCACGCCGGGCATTGCCTGAGGGAATGCCCGGTGAGGTCCTCGTAGCGGTCGCGATAGTCCTTTGCGGATCGGCTGTCCGCCGGCTCGGGAACCGGCATGCCGAGCCGGTCACGACAGCGGGCGAGCTTTTGCGCGCGATAGCGATTGCCGAGGAAGCCGTAGTAGCGGATGCGATGAAAGCCCTCGGGCAGGACGTGTAGCAGGAAGCGACGAATGAACTCATCGGCCGCGACGGTCATGACCTTCTGCCGACTGCCGTGCCGATAGTCCTTCCAGCGAAAAGCGACTTTCCCATCCTCGATGGCGACGAGCCGATTGTTGGAAATGGCGACGCGGTGGGTATAGCGGCCGACGTAGTCGAGGACCTGTTCGGATCCGGCGAATGGCGGCTTGGCATAGATGACCCACTCGGCCTTTCGTAGCGGCGCCAGATAGCGCCGGAAGGCATCGCGCTCGCTCAACGCCTGCAAGTCAGAGAAGAACTTCAACAGGCCGGCGTCGAAGGCTTTCTCCAGGTGCTCCAGAAACAATCGTCGAAACAGGCGTGAGAGCACGCGGACCGGCAGGAAAAAGCCGGGCTTGCAGGCGACCCATCGATCGCCGTCGGCAGAAAGGCCGCCGCCTGGGACGACGCAATGCAGATGCGGATGATGGAGCAGGTTTTGGCCCCAGGTGTGCAACACGGCGAAGAAGCCGATCTCTGCGCCCAGGTGCTTGGGATCGGCGGCGATGATGCGCAGGGTCTCGGCGGTGGCGCGGAAGAGCAGGCCGTAGACGAGTGCCTTGTTCTGATAGGCAATGGCGGCAATGGGCTCCGGCAGCGTGAAGACGACGTGAAAGTACTGGGTGTCGAGAAGCTCGGCGCGACGATCCTCCAGCCATTGTGCGCGGGCCAGCGATTGGCAGCGGGGGCAATGCCTGTCGCGGCAGCTGTTGAAGGCGATGCGCCGGTGGCCGCATTGATCGCATGCTTCGACGTGCCCGCCGAGCGCGGCGGTCCGGCACAGTTCGATCGCCGTCATGACGCGGCGCTGGGCCGTCGACAGCGACGCATCATGCTGTGCGCGATAGGCTTCGGCGTAGCAGCGGAAGATATCCGCCACTTCCGGCCCCGAGCGAGCCATTGCCGCCGCTCAGAAGTATTGCGGCTTGGCGGGCGGCGGCACGGTGGGCGCCGGACGCGGCAAGAGCTCGAAGGGGCTCGATGTGGCGCAGACTTTGTTGGTGGCGATCCGCAGGTAATGGGCGGTGGTCGCGAGGCTGCGGTGACCGAGCAGCAGTTGAATGGTGCGCACGTCGGCGCCGGCCTCCAATAGATGAACGGCGAAGGCGTGGCGCAAACTGTGTGGCGTGACCGGCTTGGACAATCCGGCGCGTTGATGCGCCTTCTTGCAGGCATCTCCTACGGCGTCCCGTGTGATTGGCTGGCCGGGGCGATCGCCGGGGAAGAGCCACTCCTTTGGCCGCCGCATCTTCCAATAGTCACGCAGAATCTCCAGCAGCTTGGGCGACAGCATCACGTAGCGGTCCTTCTGGCCTTTGCCCTGCTCGATGCGGATGACCATTCTCTGGCTGTCGATGTTCGTGGGCTTCAGCTGTATCGCTTCCGAGATGCGCAAGCCGGCGGCATAGCACGTGGTCAGAATGGCATGGTGTTTGACGTCGAGGACGCAGCCGAGGAACCGCTGAACTTCCTCTGGACTGAGGATGATCGGCAGCTTCTGCGGCTTCTTGGGTAGCGGCAGGACCTCTTCAGGCGCCCAGTCCCGATCGAGCGTCACAGTGTAGAGAAAGCGCAGCGCCGCAATGGCGGTGTGGATCGAGCCGGGCGCCAGCTTCTTCTCGTTGACCAGATAGACCTGATAGGTCCGAATGTCCTCGCGCCCGAGCAAGTCCGGCGACTTACAGAAGTAGCGAGCGAACAGCGACACCTGTTGCAGATACGACAGCTGGGTGTTGAGCGCGAAGTTGCGCACCTGCATGTCCTCGCTCATGCGCTGGCGAAGTTGGGTCATGACAAACTCCTCCTTTGTCCGATGGAATGGGCTGCAAGCAGCCACTCCATGCTGACGCAGTCGGAGCTTGTTGTGGACACATGACCAGCGCGACAGACGACGCGATCAGCACCACGCCGGCGGCAAACACCCTCCTTGCCGCTCCGCAATCGCGGAGCGGGTTAGTCCAGGTCGAGTAATGTTGAGCTCAACATTAATCGACGACATGGCATATGTGACCAAGGATCAGGCTGAAACCAGTGTGCTCTTTGAGCTGATCAGTGCGCGATACGAGCGCCGCTCGCTTCTCATCACCGCAAATCAGCCCTTCGGTGAATGGGACAAGGTCTTTCCCGACCCAAGCAACGCAGGATACCCCTGTTGTTGATCGGTTGGTGTCTCATGTCACGGTGGTTGACCGTCGACATGCGCTCTGTGGACAGCGGTTTGAGGTGGCATCACTTCGGTCGGGGCGCGGACCTGCCTTTATTGTCATCCGCCTTCCGGATGGACGGTCACGCAATATCCGCCGGTCAGTGACGGATTTGTCGCCTGCTAGCGATGATGATCGTGAACATCGTAGCGCGGCGTGAAAGTTAATATCCGTTCGGACTTTGCTTCCGTTGGTGTATTATGCGCGAATAACCTTTAGTAACTCAATGGCGAGTTGCGATGGTTGCTCATGCTTTGGCGCATCGGATTGCGGTGTCTCTACCGGAGACCAGTGTTCCACTGGTAAGGATCAAGCCAGATACGCCCAGCCTTTGGAACAATCTCCCACCGGTATCTCAGCACCAAGTCGCGCAGATGCTCGCGACTCTGATCCGCCGGATGCCGCCGAACGCGCCAGCGGCGAGGGAGCGGTTTGATGTTGGCTATTCCGAGCAGTCCTGACGAGCGGCTCACGGCCGTCCGACGTTCAAAGTTCGCTTACGTGTATGTGCGCCAATCCTCAATAAACCAGGTGCGCCACCACCAGGAAAGCACCGAACTTCAGTACAGTTTGGTGGACCGCGCCGTCAGATTGGGCTGGCCGCCGGATCGTGTCGTCGTCATCGACGAGGATCTTGGAAAATCGGGAAACGGCCAAGTCGAGCGTGGCGGCTTCCAACGGCTCATCGCCGAGATCGGGCTCGGCAACGCGGGTCTGGTGGTCAGCCTCGATGCATCTCGATTGGCGCGCAACAACCGGGATTGGCATCAACTCCTCGAGTTGTGTTCATTGTTCGGCGTTATCATCGCGCCGGCCCGCGAAGCGGCCGCACCGGTACGCGTAGGTCGTGCGTGCGCAGGTAACGCATAACGCGTCGCGCGGTCTGAAGCTCTCTAAATTTGTCGAAGATCAGACGCAGCCGAGCCTGAACCTCTTCATCAGGGTTGAACACGATCTGGCCGGAGCGGTTGTAGGCCAAGCCACCTGGCAGCGGTATGCAAAGCGCGCCTCGCGCAGCCTTCTGCCGCTCCCCTTGATGCAGGCGGATGCGGATCTGGTGCAACTCCGCTTCACTCATGATCCCCGAGAGCCCTAACAGCAGCCGGTCGTGATAGGCGCAGGGATCGTAGAGGCGCTCGCCATCGGCGAGCCGGCCTCCGTTTGAAGCGGGAGGCCGGCCTTCATTTGCGCGACAATCTATCCTAACGTTTGTTTGTCGCGGCGCGTCAATCAGCGAGGGCCGAGGCCAGCGTTGCCGGCGTGCCATCGCTGTTTTCCGTCAAACGGGATATTGCGGTTTTGCGCCTGTAGCTCTCGACATTCATTTCGAAGATCGTCGCGTGATGAACCAGTCTGTCGATGGCGGCCAACGTCATGGCTTTGTCCGCGAATGCTTCATGATGCAACCTTTCCTTGATCGCCTGGTCCGTTGCAGTCGGCGTTGAAGTTGATCGATCTGGTCGCTGGAAAGGCTGATCTGCCAAGGCTGGCCTTTCGTGCTTTGCCGACCGTGGACAAGGCCCTGGGCGAGATAGTCGAAGATGGTTTGAGCCGTCACGCCGATTGCAGCGGCTGCGCCCTGTACAGAGTAGGTTCCATCAGGCCAGCGCGGCGGATTGGCTGCGACGCCGTTGATCTTGGCTGTGGGGATTCCCCAACGGTGGCGTAAGAGCCAGATGTTCTCATAGCTGAACAGCTTGCCTCGCGCCGAGCGGACGCCCTCGTCATTCAATATTTTGGCGATTTGCCTGTCCATATCGCCCGCAGCATTGAGTTGCGTGATCCGCTCACGCACAAGCTCGAGTTCGCCATAGTCTCGATCGTAAGATTGAACTCGCCGTTGGATTTGATGGTCGCTGGTTGCGCCGGTCTGCCAAAGAATCCTGATGGCGACCTGGCCGCGTATCTTCTTCTGGTCGAGAACGACCTCCTGCACGATGAAGCGCAAGATACGTTTGCGGTCTTCTGGCTGGGTGGTTTCTGAGTGCCAGATAGCCGGCAAATTCTCGGCGAGTTCCTGAAGCGCCGCGTGATCCTGTGCCTGTAACACCAAGGGCTCTCGGTCTCTCCACCGACGATATTCCTGCTCGATCTCATCGATCAAGCGCAGCTTGTCTTCCCATGCCTTTTCCAGGGTTCTGGCGACGAGACGATTTTCCGGTTCCACGGTGTCGTATTGTCGTCGAGCCCGCTCGGCGTCATACCGCGCACGTTCCCGCCGTAGCGCCCATTGTTTCTCGAGGCTTCGTGTTTCCTCCGCAATCTCGTCGAGCGCAGCGATGGCGATGGCGATTTGGTCAGGTTCCAACGCCTTCAGGAGGGTTTGGGCGACCAACTCATCTACTGCGGGCGCCCGAACCTCCTGACAGAGAGAGCTGCCGGTCTGGTTGCGGTCCGCCAGGCAGCAGTAAACGGGGCATGCACTGTCGGGGCCGCTGTAGCGCACGGTCATCCGCCGTCCGCATTGGCCGCAGACCGCCAAGCCCTTGCAGCAAAGCAATGCCCTTGCGCGGCGCGCCGCGGTGGCCGGACTCGTATCGATTGGTGTTGTCGGCGAGGCGTCGCTGATTGGCCATGAACTCCTCCCAGTTAATATAACCAGGGTGTGCGTCTTTGATGCAAATATCCCAGTCGTCAATGGCCACCTTCGAGGTTGCGCGGTGCGAACCTGGACCTTGGCGGACCGCATTTATTCGGCGCCGGCCGTAGACATATGCGCCGGCATAGGCCGGGTTGTGCAAAATATGATGGACATGGGCGATGGTGGCGTCTCGCCACACCAGTTCATGGGGCGTGGCCCAGTCGGCGCTAACAAATCGTGGCCGCGTTTCACCCCAGAGAGTTACCGGTCTCTCTCGACGCGGCCCACATTTGATCCTGACGCCTTTGGCGGTCAAGTGCTGATTTGAGATTTGATCCATCCGAGGGCAAGATGGCTCAATCGACCTGGGTGCCCCGCTGGTACATTCTCGAGGTCGTCATTTGGATCTGTTGCAACTCTTCGATTACTGGCGAGGCAGCTTGGACGATTTTCGACGGTTAGGCATTGAAGGGGTGCCAAGCGTCACAGATTATTTCGCGCCGCCCTTAGCTATTCAACAGGTGAAACAAGTGCAGCCGGGGAGGAGCGAGGAGATGAGTTCGCTATTCTCGTCTTTTGACTGGCCCCGATCAGCACCCGAGGCAGGGCGATAAAACTCGCGGGTCGCGAATCGAATCGTCCAATGCCACTTGACATTTGGCTTGACGAAGGGCGCCGGCCTCAGGTTCCAGCCCCATGAGAACGCGGGCGGCCCCCGGTGGTGTCCCGTCGCACAGACCTCATGCCGCTCAGCGTCATCTCATGAACTTGAAGATCTGTTTAGAGTCCGTTTTGAAAATCACGGATGAGCGTTTCGGCGGATGAGATTGCAGCCCATTGCGACAAGGATCAAGGCGTTAGACGTCGATGCGCTGCTCGTAGTCGCGCACGAGGCCGCGCCATCGGGTCATCCAGCCGAAGTCCGCTCGACGACCCAGCGGCGGGGCAAGACTTTGAAGCCCTTCTGGTCGTCGGATCGACGGATGATCTCGACCACGAAGTCGAGATAGGTGGCTTTGTCCATGAGCTTCAGCCGGTCATAGGCGCCGTCGGCGAACAGATGCTTGACCCAAGGCCAGCGCTTGCGGATACCATCCAGGATCGCCTGAGCGCCGGCACTGTCGGAGATATCGGCGGTGGTGAGGTTGACCATCAACAGCCGCCCATCCGTATCGACGGCAATGTGTCGCTTGCGGCCGACGATCTTCTTACCGGCGTAACCGGGGCAGATTACCGGGCGGTGGGGGTTTGCAGGCGCGTGCGTTCGTGATTCACCCTTTGCGTGACGCTACCACCGACTGATTCGCTTGAAGGCCTGTCGCTTGCGGAACTCCGCGGGCTGGTTTCTGCGCTGATCGGCGAAGTGCGCGGTCTTCAAGGCCGGGTCGAGAGCCTTGAGATCGAGAACCAGGCGCTACGCGCCGAGAACCAGACCCTGAAGGATGAGATCGCCCGGCTGAAGGACCTGCCGCCGCGTCCCCCGGTCAAGCCGACCAAGCCATCGGGCATGGAGAAGGCGACGCAGCCGACATCTGGCAAGGGCAAGCGCCGCCGGCGCGGCGCCAAGCGCGACGGCGGTCGCGTGAGCCGCGAGGTGACGGTTGCGGTGAGCGCTCCTGCGGGCTCTCGCTTCAAGGGGTATGAGACGATCCTGGTGCGCGATCTGGCGTTGTCGGCCGAGGTGGTGCGCTATCGCCGCGAGCGCTGGGTGACACCGACCGGCGAAACGATGGTGGCGCCCTTGCCGGCGGGGATCATCGGCGGCTGGGGCGCGAACCTGCGCCGCTTCATTCTGGCCTGTCACATTCAAGGCCAGGTGACGACGGAGCGGTTGACGGCGTTGTTGACCGGGATCGGGGTCGACATTTCGAAGCGCCAGGTGGTGCGGCTGATTTCGGAGGGCCTGGAGGCCTTCGCGGCGGAGGACCGTGACGTGCTGCGCGCCGGGCTGGCTACGGCGCCCTGGATCACCGTCGATGATACGTCGGCGCGCCACGCCCACCAGGACGGCTACACCACCCAGATCGGCGATCGCCGCTTCACCGCGTTCCGCACCGGACGATCGAAGTCACGGGAGGCGTTCCTGGCGACGCTGCGTGCCGGGCACAGCGATTACTTCATCAATGAAGAGGCCCTGGCCTATATGCGCGGCCGCAACCTCGCCGGTCCGGTGATCGCGCGGCTGGCGGCTGCGCCGCACAAGGCATTTGCCGACAGCGCCGCATGGCAGGCGCATCTGGCCGCACTCGGCCTCGACCAGCTCGCGGTTGAGCCCAACCCAGTCAGGATCGCCACCGAAGGGGCGATGTGGGGAGCGATCCGCCACCACGGCTTTCTTGGCGATACCGTGGTCGTGTCCGATGATGCCGGCCAGTTCCGCATCGGCGACCATGCTCTGTGCTGGGTCCACGCCGAGCGGCTCGTCCACAAATTGATACCCGTGACCCCGGATCAACGTCAGGCCGTCGACATCATGCGCCAGTTGATCTGGTGGTTCTATCGCGACCTCAAGAGCTACCAGCGTGCTCCTTGTCCGCGCCGCGCGGCGGCCCTGCGCGCCCGCTTCGAGCGCCTGTTCAAACGACGAACCGGCTACGTCATGCTCGACCGGCTTCTTGCCAGGCTGCATCGCCGCAAGCATGAACTCCTGCGCGTTCTCGATCGTCCCGAGATCCCGCTCCACACCAATGGTTCGGAAAACGACATCCGCGCCTTCGTCACCAAGCGCAAGATCTCCGGCGGAACCGTCAGCGAGGCAGGCAAGAACGCCCGCGACGTCCTGCTCGGCCTGATGAAGACCTGCATCAAGCTCGACGTCTCATTCTTCCGCTATCTCGGCGACCGCCTCGGCATACCAACACAAGAGTCGATTCCGCCGCTCCCGGATCTCGTTAGGCAAGCCGCTCAAGCCTGACTGCCCGGTAATCTGCCCCGGTTACCCTACCGGCGTCGTAACCCCTTGTTTCAGCTTGCGGAGCCCTGACCGACTGGCTGTCGATCACGCCAGCCGTGGGACTGGCCTCGCGCCCAGCTCGCTCGCGACCCAGCATCAGCGCCACGTCGTGGATGGTCTGAAACAGAAAGCGCCGCGCCAATTCGCGGAACCAGCCGTAGACCGTCTGCCAGGGTCCGAAATGGATCGGCAGCATCCGCCAACCGCAACGGAGCGGACCAGGTAGCGCACCGCGTTGACCACCTCCCGGAAATCAACCTCGCGCGGACGCCCGCGACGCCCAGGCTTGGGCATCAGCGGTGCGAACTGCTCCCATTCCTCGTCCGTCAAATCAGACGGGTAGCGCTTGGTCTTCTTGGCAATCTGGGCCATCCGTCACGGCTCTGCTCTGTCCACATCCACAGCTTGAATCATAACCCAGCCTCAGACGGAACCCAGAGCAAGCCGATTTTCAAAACGGTCTCTTAGCGATGGCTCTCACCGATGTGCGACTCGCGACAGCCACCATGGAAGCCGGGATCGGAGCCTGTGTGTTCAGGTGCATTTCAACCCTTCACCCGACCGCAACAGCCATAGGATAGGATATCTAGCGGCGCGTCCGCTGCTGGGGAGAAAACCGAAACTCCTGGCGCAATGCCTCAGAATGGGCTCCACGTGCGGGAACGGGCCGGAGTGCCGGAGCCCTTTCCGCATCGAAGATCGCGGCCGGTGCGATTACTTGAATATCTCCGGCCGGCGTGGATACGGGCACTCGCCGCAAATGTGGATGCTGGGATAAATCCTCAATTTCGTTGAGACGGCCATAGGCCAGACCCGCAGCTTCAAGTTCATTCATCGCTTCCTCGCTCGACATTTGCGCGAATCGATCGACGACGATCTTATCCAATCCGGTCCTGTTGCCGAGACGCTCCATATTGTCGGCGAAGCCTGGACGACGGGTAAGGTCAGGTTGTTTCAGGAACTTCGCGCAAAAGTTCACCCATTCACGATCGTTTTGGACTGAGAAGATTACGTCCTTACCGTCGGAACAACGGTAGGCGCCGTAGGGTGCGAGAGATGGGTGGTTAACCCCCGCGCGTGCAGTATGATAGGCGCTGTATTCGAACTGTAAGACGGGAACATTCATCCAATCAGCAACGGCATCGAACAGCGATACTTGGATACTCGTACCTTGGCCGGTGCGCTCACGTTGGAATAGCGCCTGCAGGATGGCGTTCAGGGCAGTCATCCCAGCTGAAATATCGCACACCGAGACGCCGACGCGCGCCGGGCCGTGCGTTGTCCCGGTTATCGCGCAGAGTCCCGTCTCCGCCTGCACAATGAGGTCATACGCTTTCAAATGCGATCGGTCACCACCATCTCCGAACCCGGAAATATCGCAGGTTATAAGATGGGGAAATCGCTTGCGGAGATCTGTGGAACCAAAGCCGAGCTTTTTGATACTGCCGGGTTTCAGGTTCTGAATGAAGACGTCAGCCTCAGCGACCATCGCGTCGAGAACTGCACGGTGTTCGTCGATCGTCAGGTCGAGGCAGATTGACTCCTTCCCGCGGTTCAACCAAACAAAATACGCACTCTGGCCCTGAACAAGCTCGTCGTAATTTCGCGCGAAATCGCCCTCGGGGCGTTCTACTTTGATGACACGTGCACCTGCATCCGCAAGCCGGGAGGAAGTATAGGGCGCTGCTACCGCCTGCTCGACAGCGACAACTGTAATGCCTTCGAGAGCCTTGTTCATGCGGATGCCGCCTTAACATTCTGTATGGAGTTCCGCGAACGTCGGTAGTCCAGAATGGCGAGCAGCCTGTTCTGCTCATTGCCGACGATGGAGATGCCTTCATCGACGCCCATGCCAGGTTTTGCAAGCATCATGTCAGCCTGTGTAGCCACTGCGATGTTTACCGCAGCTCTGGCCGACAAGTCGGTCTCGGCGCAGCTTCCACCGACGTACGCACCGACCCCATTTTCCTTGCAGATCAGTACGGCCCTGGCCGTGTCGGCTATTGAACCAATGTCGGGCATCTTAATCTGAGCTAGATGGGCCGCTTTTGCTTCCGCAAAGAGCCGAACGTCATCGAGCGTGTTGCAGCGCTCGTCGACCACGATCCGGGCATTTGTGCCACGTGCGTCGAGAAGCGCAACGACCCTGGCGTACCCGTCTAGCTGCGCCTTGGTTGACCCGAAGTCTGCTGGGCATTCGATATGAAGTCTGTAATCGGGGACGTCCTCCGCAAGTCGCGCGATGAAGTCGGCGATCTTTTCCGGCTCCATGCCAATCTCAAGACCAATCCAGCCGTAAACGTCGAAATGCAGGATAGGACGATAACCGGGCTCTCCGATCTCGGTGGTGCGTCTGGCGACCCATTTGACGAACTCACGAAACCTCTCGCCTGAAGGGCCGAACTTTTCACGCGAGTTAATGAGACCATGAGGAAGCACATCGACAGACTTGAGGATCATCTTATCGATGTTGATTCCTCTCGAATCCCCACTTTGAGCGAAAATAGGGACAGGCCTTTCTGGTAATGGCAATGCGAATTCCGAGCATATCACCTCGGCAAGCGTGGTCCGGGCAACATGCGCAGCAGCGCGAAGCAGAGCCTGGCTAACCCCATACTCCACCGCAAGCGGGAAGCGCTTGTTTTGATGATATGCCAAGACTTGATCGCAAGCGGTGAGGAAGTTGGAAACATCAACCGCGAGGAGCCTGGGAATGACGGCAGACCTGGTAAATGCTTCGATCGCATCAATCTGGAAAAGCGGATCGCGACCGGCGGCGCCTGAATACTGCACGCTCATCATGTCGCCCCAGACGATCACATCGTCCGGCAACACGAGGCCAATGCTGAGCGAACGCGATGGCATTCGGATCGCCGTGAAACCGGGAGTCAGGGGCGCCCCAAGATACCGAAACCCATCCTGGGCAGCGCCGGCCCGTATTGCAGCTTGATCGTCATAAAAAAAGCTTCCATTCCCGGGAGAGAGAATAACGTCTTTCACTGTCGGGAGATTTTCCATGGTCGTCTTATCTTTTAATTGGTGTCACGCAGAGTGCCAGCGACTGCCCGGAAATCCCGCCAGCCTTTTTACTCACTGAGCTGTTGCTTAGCCATCGCCGCAGTATGGCCAGTGACAACGTCCGCACACCAATATAATTTCTACTTTCCATCCATCTCGTTTCGAGATATCGTCTCAATCAAGCGTTGGGAACAATGGTTTCAGGATCTCGCACATGGCGGTTCCCGTGCGAGGGGCGTGCATAATTGGACCTAAGACAGCTGAAATATTTCATCGGCGTGGTGGAGGCGGGTAGCTTCACTAAAGCAGCAGCGCAACTGAATGTGGCGCAGAGTGCGTTAAGTCTTCATGTCCGACAAATGGAGGAAGAGTTTGGCACCCAGCTCTTGGTTCGCGACAGAACGGGAGTAACGCTTACGGCTGCTGGAACGAAGCTTATGCGCCACGCGCGAAGTATTTTACGCCAAGTTAACCTTGCTGAAGAGGAATTGACGAGTAAGGTAAAGTCGCCCTCCGGCGAAGTTACGATCGGGATACCCTCTGGGGCAGCTCGCGTCATGGTGGCTGAGCTTCTCTCCCTAGCCCAGGAACGATTTCCAAAGGTCTCGCTCAAGATTATTGAAGGGATGAGCGGATTGATCGACGAGTGGATGACCTCTGGTCGATTCAATCTCGCAATTCTCTACAAGACTGTCGAAAGTCCGGACACGTCCACACTTTTAGCTCGCGAGGAATTTTGCCTCGTGGCTCCCCCGAACCAGCCACCGTTCGAAAACACTGTTCGACTGTCTGATTTGCACGCATATCCATTGGCTGTTCCCATGCGTGTCAATAATGTTCGACGCTCGGTGGCCGATGTCGTCGCCCAGCACGGATGCACATTGGATGTGCGGTTTGAAGTAGATTCTCTGTCGACCATCAACAGCATGGTGATGGACGGAAAAGCCTATTCGATACTAACGCCGTCAGCTATACAACGTGAAGTCTCTCTCGGCCAAGTGCGTATGGTGAGGATTGTGGATCCAGTCATAACACGGTCGATTGTTCTTGCTGTAAACCCGCGAGACGAACGGTCAGTTGAAGTGGCAGCAATACGTGCGCTGGTCCCGGAAGTCGCCAAAAAACTGACGCGAGACGGGAAATGGCCAGCCATTCTTCCTGGAGGCGAGCCAGCCCTCCATAAGTAATCTCGCTTTCGTTATTCTGACCTTCGACCTCCCGAGGGTAACTTCTCAAATGTGAAGGCCGCTTCCGCACAGCCAGCCCTTCCTCTGGGTAGAGCAGATAGATGCGGTTGATCCCCACGGTTTGCCATCGCGCCTAAGCAGCCGAATAGCGCTGGGATAGCAGGAGCGCCGCTGCTCGTTAGAGCGTGATGAGATTATTTGGGGTCATATCCGGAATTTGCGAAGTAGTTTGAACATTCGTCGGCAGTGATGCGGTTGAGAATGGTGCCGATTGCGTCGCAGACTTTCGAGGGTGCGGCTGGGAGGATCGGGACGAGAACTTCCTCGACATAGAGCTGGAAGCGTTCGCCGTTGATCGGCCCGTCGATGAGCCATGGCGGGGTGACGCGATCGATCATGCCGCAGGGCGGCGGGGGCCGCCGGTGCTCGGGCTCACCGCCCGCTGCGAACCAGCGTTCGACCGTTCTCACGTTCATGCCAATCCGGGCTGGCGCGGCGACAGACCGGCCTCCCGCAAATCAAGGATTTCAGCATAGAGTTCACTGCGCTGGTCGCGTCGCGACCGGCGCAGGCCATCAAGCTTCGTGGAAGTCTCTTCCGGTGGTTCCGGCTTGGCTTCGAGCGGAAGGCATGGAGCACGGGCAAATCACGGGGCGTCGACTGCGATTCCGACTCTATGAACTTATTCGCTCCGTCCGTGAATCCCGCAACCTGCACCAAAATGCGGAAGAACCCTTGATTGACGCGCTGCAGGTGACCGCAACTTCGCCCTTCAACCGGAAACTAGCCCTGAGCAATCCATATTCATGCAAACGCTGGAGCCATTGGGCATCGCTGATATCGGTCTTGCGGCCGGGCACATGCTTGGCATCGCGTGCGTTGACCAGTATGACCTCGAAGCCACGCTGGTCGAGTATCTCGAAGACGGGGATCCAGTAGGAAATGCCAATCTGGAGAGAGGCGGGGATCGTCGAAATGATCCCGGCGCCGTTGCCTTCGCTTGGCTCGCGAATACTGCCACCTGCAGCCTTTCCTTGCAATCGGGGTCTATTCGATCGCGCAAAGTCGGTGGTGTAGGTGTTCCGACAGCAATCCGGTGCATGCCATATCAGCCTTGCCTGTGCCTATTCCGCTGCCCCTCGCCCCGCAGTTCTTCTTGAAACGAGACGTCCTTATGCTCCGCCCTTTCGAAGCACCCTGCTCGGCGGGTGGGGAGGTCGAAGACACAAATTTGCGACAGATCTCGCCCAAGGCTCAGCGTAACACGCTTGATGCATATCTCACGAGATCAAACATTTGTTGCAATCACGCTCGTATTGCGGTAGGCATTCCTTGGAGCGACCAGTTTGGCAATTGGGCGCTTCACTCGGAAACCGGATGCCGGTGCTCGCCGCACCGGTTGGTGTAATGGGAAGATCCTGGGGCGTTACACGCGGCAACCGGTCGGTACGAGGCAGACGCAGGCTTCCTGTATCCCGTTTGACCATTCGCGTGATCGTTTTGTGGTTTCCCGACTGCGTTGAGCAATTGGAAACCCCTTGCCAACGAGCAAGGGAGTGACAGAGGAGAACGAAATGAGCTTTCTGATAAATCGCAGACACTTCATGCAGGCGACATCGTCCGTAATAGCAGTAGGTGCGTTATCCTCCGCGACCGGTCGTGCACGGGCAGCATCCGCCGGCGAGTTGAAAGTCAATATGAGCGGCGGCAATTGGGGCGACGCGGTGATGGAGGCTTATGTAAAGCCTTTTGAGGCGGAGACGGGGGTCAAGGTAACGCCAGTGAAGGCGGACTTCTCCTCGACGCAGATCGCGATGATGGTGGACACAAAGAACGTAGCGGCCGATGTGGTCAACCTCGGGCAAACGAATGTGGATCCGCTTACCGCGAAGGGCTACCTCGAGCAGATCGATTATTCGATCTGGAAGAAGGATGAACTGGAGGCGGTAGCAGACTACGCCAAACAACCCAACGGCTTCGCCTCCTACGTATATTCTTTCAATATGGTGTACAACACGAAGAAGTTCCCGTCTGGAAAGCCGCGGCCGACCACGTGGGCCGAGTTCTGGGACGTCGATAAGTTCCCTGGCGTCCGCTCCCTATTTTCCGGCGAAGGTGGAAGCGGACCTTGGGAGGAGGCCCTCCTGGCCGATGGCGTCCCTATGGATAAGCTCTACCCGATGGATATTGAGCGCGTCTTTGCTAGCCTGGACAAGATTAAGCCGCACATTCGCAAATGGTGGACGGGTGGGTCCGAAATTCTGCAGATAATGCGGGATAATGCCGCCGACATTGTGCAGTCCTACGACGCACGGGCACTTTCACTTATTGATGAGGGTGCCCCAATCGAGATAAGTCGGAATCAGGCTAAGCTGACGACGGATTACTGGTGCATTCCGAAGGGCAGCCCGAATGCGCAGAATGCTCAGAAATTCATCGAATTGACGAGCCGCGCCGAACGGCAGGCGGCTTTTGCTGAGTTAATTGCAAATGCTCCCACCAACAAGAATGCCTATAAAACGATACCTGAAAATGTTGGCCGAAAGCTTGCTTCACATCCCGACTACGCGGCCTCCAGCTTCGCTCTAAATGGCAAGTGGTATGCAGAGGTCGGATCGGATGGCAAGTCGAACAAGGAGCGGCTTGTTCAACGTTGGAACGAGTGGATTCTCCAGTAATCCTCAGCGTTTCATTAGGCATCGGTGGCGCTCATCCAGTCGGTCGGCTTCGCGGCCGTGGCAAATTGGATAGCGCCGCCTTATCCAACGGCCCTGCCTTTCCGGGACTGCACGTGTTGCTATGGCGCACCTGTCCTGCTGGAGTATCGTTAATGAACTTGAGTCTTAAAAATTGTCTTCCTGTCAAGGATCGAGCATTGAAAAAGAGCCTAGCTCCCGCACAGATAGAATTCTGCAACGTCACCAAGATGTACGGACCTATTGCCGCGGTCAAAGACATGTCCCTTTCCGTTTCTCGGGGCGAGTTCCTCACCATTCTCGGCCCAAGTGGTTCGGGCAAAACGACAGCGTTGATGCTTCTCGCCGGCTTCACCGCGCCGAGCAAAGGAGACATCCTCATTGCCGGCAAGTCGGTCTCCGAAGTTCCGTCTTATCGTCGGGACCAGGGCATCGTTTTCCAGAGTTACGCGCTTTTCCCGCACCTCACTGTGCGCCGCAATCTGGAATTTCCGCTTGAAATGCGCGGGATCAAGGCCGCCGACAGGGCAGCACGAGTCAACCGAATGCTTGCACGCGTTCACCTCGATGATTTCGGTGGCCGCCTGCCATCGCAGTTAAGTGGAGGTCAGCAACAACGCGTGGCCCTCGCGCGCGCCTTGATTGCCGATCCACCGGTCCTGCTGCTGGACGAACCGCTCGGTGCGCTCGATCGCAACCTACGTGAGCAGATGCAAGTTGAAATCAAGGACCTGCACAAGGAATTTGGGAAAACTACCATTTGTGTTACGCACGATCAGGAGGAAGCACTCACCTTGTCGGACCGCATCGTCGTCATGCGAGCCGGCCAAATCGAGCAGATCGATACACCGGAAGCCCTCTACGACCGTCCGATAACGCGCTTCGTCGCCAACTTTTTGGGCGAGGCCAACATCCTCGGAAATAACGAGTTTAAAGTCGAATCCGATGTCGTGCCGTCTTCCGGAATGGTCGCAATGCTGCGGCCTGAGCGCATTTGCATTAACGCGCGTTCGGCGGCAAGGCGCGGCGATGCGGACCAAAGACAATCTGTTTCCGGCACCGTCGAAGATATGATCTATGCTGGTCCTTTGAGGAAATACCGCGTGCGCGTGGGGAACACGGTGCTGATCGCACGCGAGCATGTCGCCTCGGGACAGGAGGTCTTCCGTTCCGGCGATGAGGTTCGCCTTGAGTGGCTTCGGTCCGACATTCGGTTTGTTGCTGCGTAACGGGGGAGGACTGCGCTGATGAAGATGATTCAAAAAATGGGCTCAATGCCGATCCTGCTTACGGTGCCAGCCTTCGGCGTGATGCGGCCTTTTCTGGCGTCCACGGCGGTGGCCGCACGTCTTGCCAGTCGTTGCGGAACAGGTGTCCTCATCGGCGGCGACGCCGCCGTTCGATCTGACGGCGCTGCCATGCCGTGCAACGTCCTGCTGGCGGGCGACGGCTGCCAACATGTTCTGTTGCGGCATGCCGACCGGCATCTCCAGCTCGCGGTTTCGGGCGCGAGGATTACTCAGCCCGTCCGACTCCATATCGACGCGATCTGGCCCGCTCTGCAGTTGAATACCGCCTCTGGGCTCTTGAATGCCTCAACGGTCTCACACGGGCCGCCAGAAGCGCGTGGCCGACGCCTCCGCTTCGCGACGGTTCGCTCACGGGGACGTCGCATCGGGAAATCCCCGAATCGCTGATCGGCGAACTGCGTGTCCAGGCCGACTGGACAGATCCTGGCGACCATCTGCTGACCGCGTCCGCCGCGCCATTCGCCGCGGAAAGTCGCCTTCGGCCTGGTGGCAGGTCAACTCGACCGGCAGGCGCGCCGCGAGGGCAACCAAATGCTGCGGCTGATCGACTTGACCCCCATTCCGCTCGGCAAACTGTACGACTGGGCCAAGTCGAACGGCCGCATCCGCGGCCATGAAGATGCATGTCGTCTATGACCCGAAGGTCGACTATCCGCGCATCCTCGACATCACCGATGCCAACGTCAACGATGCCGAGATCGGCCGCACGATCACCATCGAGCAAGGCGCGACCTATGTGTTCGACAAGGGCTATTGCCATTACGGCTGGTGGACTCAGATCGCCAAAGCCGGATCGATCTTCGTCACGCGGCCCAAAGCCAATATGCGGCTGGCGCCGGTGTGCGATCGGCCCATCGCCGCGCCACAGGGGGACGGCTTCCTGATCCTGGAAGATACTGAAGTGGGCTTCGCCGGCAAGGGCGTTTCCAAGCTGCCGGCTTGGCCTGACGACCCGGCGATACCAATCGGGAGAGGTCGACTATGATGGCCACATATTCCGACGGGGCGATCGCCATCTCCGGGGGCTTCTCTACGAAGCTGCGACGGTCATCCTGGCCCGCAGCTCGGCCGAAAGCGGCCTGCCGACATGGGGCCTCAAACTCAGGGAGAGAGTTGGCTTCAAGCGAGCTGCCCTTTGCCGTGGCACGCAAACTGGCGGTGACGACCCTGCACCCGGCATACGCGTCTCACAAAGGTGCTTGACTCTGCCACCGCGATTAGTTTCCGTTGTGATCAAGCATGTTTTTCGACCCACATGCGATCGGCTTTGACGAGCGCATTGGCGGTGACGAGAAGCTTGCGCATAACCGCGACGATGGCGACTTTGGCGGGCTTTCCCGATGCAATGAGGTGCTGATATTTTTCCCTGAGGTCGGGGTTAAAGCGGGCAGCGACGAGAGCGGGCATGTAGAGTGCTCGTCTAACATTGGCCCTTCCACCCTGGATGAAGCTTCTGCCTTTCCACTGTCCTGATTGGCGGGCGACGGGAGCGAGTCCTGCCAGGGATGCGGCCTGTTTGTTATCAAGTGATCCGAGCTCTGGCATAGTGGCGACCAACTGGTTGGCAGTGCGTGGGCCGAGGCCAGCTATGCTGGAGATAATTTCATGCCGACGGGCAAGCTGGGGATCGGCCGCAATGCTTGTTGCGAGCTCGGCATCGAGAGCGGTTATATGCTGATCGATCTGATTGAGGCGTTGCTTGTGCTGACGCTTTAGAAGCGGAATCGTCAGGTTTTTCTCCTGGTTTTTAAGCGCGGTTCTGTCGCGCATCAGACCATCGCGGGCACTGATCAGTTCTGCCAACCTTGCCTGTTCGGGGTTCATAGCCGGGCGCACGGGTGGCTGCATTGTGCTAGCCATGCGGGCCAGCATCACTGCATCGATCAGGTCGGTCTTGGCCAGGGTTCCAGCTGCTTGGGCAAAGCGCCGCGCACGAGCGGGATTGAGCTTGACGCAAGGCAGATCAGCCAGAGCTTGCTCGAGTTCCCGGTGGTAAGCACCAGTCGCCTCATATGCCACGCGCTCGACTGACCATTGTCCCAGCCATGCAATTAAGGCTTTATGGCCACTGGCAGTATTGGCAAACTGCTGGTTGCTGCCTGCAGGATAGGCATGAGCATCGAGTGTTGCTTTTGAGATATCGATGCCGATGGTTTGTGGTAGGGTGTAACTCATCTTTTCCGCTATCCTATTCTTGTCATCCGGGCCCAAAGCCCCGGTTTCCGTTCAGGCCTGATCCCCGTGGGTCGGTCAAAATCCCCCGGGTATGGTCACTTGAAACTCCCCCACCTGATGGTCACCGGCAGCGCTACTGAACAGCGGTAGCCGGGTAAGGCAGGACGTTTATTTTCATCCCCTTTCATACAGCGAGGGGACCGGGAGTTGTACGTCTTGAAGGCACATCTGCAAAGCACCGTACTAACATTACTTGATCGCAACACCAGCCAGCGCGAGATTCAAAGGCTGACGGGTGTCGATCGCAAGACGATTCGGCGGTACCGAGCGCAACGGGCTGCTACGGAGGCAAATTCCCCCGGGGAAGTGACCACCGGCTCGGCAAGCGCGGAGGACCAAATTCCTCCACCCCGACCACCGGCTTCTGGGGTGTCGGGAGCGACGGTCACCAGCAGCCTGGCCCGCTCGGCCTGCGAAGTGCATCGGGCGTGGATCGAAGAACAGGTCCGCCTGAAGCGAAATGCACAGGCGATTTACCAGGACCTGGTCGATCAGTTTGGCTTTCCGTCCAGCTATCAAAGCGTCAAGCGGTTTGTGCGCACGTTGCGAGAAAGCGATCCCAAGCAGTTTGATCGTCTTGAGTTCCTCCCCGGCGAGGAGGCTCAGGTCGACTATGGCGAGGGCGCGCTGACGATCGATCCCAAGAGCGGCCGGTACCGTCGCCCCCGCCTGTTCGTGATGACGCTGCGCTATTCGCGGCGCAGCTTCCGGCGGGTGGTCTGGCAATCCAGCCAGCAAGTCTGGGCGCAGCTTCACGAAGAAGCGTTTCGGTATTTTGGCGGGGTGGTCAGCTATGTGGTGCTCGACAACCTTAAGGAAGGCGTCCTCAAGCCCGATCTATACGAGCCCGAGCTCAATCCGATCTACAGTGCGATGCTGGCTCATTACGGCGTCGTCGCCGATCCGGCCCGCGTGGCGGACCCCAATCGAAAGGGGAGCGTCGAGAATGCGATTCAACATACCCAGGGGACCGCGCTGGCCGGACGGCGCTTCGAGACGCTGGAAGCCCAGAACGAGTTCTTGAGGCACTGGGAGGAGAACTGGGCTTCCAAGCGCATCCACGGCAGCACTCGCCGTCAGGTCGAGGCCATGTTCCAGGAAGAGAAGCCGCACCTGCGGCCGCTGCCTGTCGCACCCTTCCGCATCTTCACTGAAGTCGTTCGGACCGTCTGCGACGACACCACCGTACGCGTCGACAGCAGCTATTACGCCGCGCGGCCCGCGGCCATCGGCAGTCTGGTCGTCGTGCGCATCTACACTTCCACGATCGAGATCCGTGATCGCCACACCCATGCGCTGCTGCGGATTCATCCCCGGATGACGCACCCCGGTTCTGTCGTCCTGCCGATCAACGAACGGCCGTTCAATCCGTCACGGCAAACCGCCGTGCTGCTGGCGAACGCCGGTCGCATCGGCCCACAAACCAAGGCCCTGTGCCAACACATGTTCGATGCCGAGGGACGCCCCGGACAGCGCGCGATGTGGGGCATTGTCGGGCTGAGCCGGAAGTATCCGACACGGATGGTCGAGCAGGCCTGTGCTCATGCCATCAGCAACCGCATCTACCGTTACAAGCACGTACGCGCGACTGTCGAGCGGCTGTTTGAGCAGGCGCTCCAACAGGTTGAAGAAGTCCCACAGCCGGCATCGCAGCTCACCCAGGATCATCCACTGATCCGCGCCCCCGCCGAATATGGCGACCTCTTCAGCCGTGCTGTGCGACACGATGCCGGCAACAATGGCCGGCAGGCCGGGGCTGACGACGACCGCGCCTCTCCACCCCGCACTCGTGGCGCCTGCGCAACCCCGACCAGCTTCGCCGCCACGAGCGCTCCCGCTACCCCTTCTCACCTCAAACTGGAGACCCAACCCCATGATGACCATACCCGAAATTGAACGCTGCCTGCGACAGCTGCGCCTGTCGGGCGTCCGCGACACGCTGCAGACGCGCGTGCTGCAGGCGCAGGGCGCAAACCAACCCTTCCTCGAGACCTTCTCCCTGATCCTGCAGGACGAACTGGATCGTCGCCAATCCCGCCTTATCGAGCGGCGATATCAGCAATCCGGGCTCGATGAAAAACTGACGCTCGCCGAATTCGACTGGTCCTTCAATCCCAAATTGCCGCGCCAAACTTGCTTCCAGCTTCACACACTGGCGTTCATTGCCGCCGGCGAGAACGCGCTGCTGGTCGGCAAACCGGGCACCGGGAAATCTCACATCGCCAAGGCGATTGCCTATCAGGCGATCCTGTACAGCCACAAGGTCCAGTATCTCGAGACCGATGACTTCTTCCACCGCCACGCTCTGAACACCCCCACGCAACGCGAGGCCCGGATGCGAACAATCATCGACTGCGATCTCCTCGTGCTGGACGATCTGTTCCTCGCACGCGCCATCCCCGACGACGCCGGCGCATGCATGCAGACCCTGATCCATCAGCGCTACAAACTGCGCCGCAGCGTCATCGTCACCTCCAATCGGGTCGTGCAGGACTGGGGGACATATCTGCGAGACAACACCATGAGCACGACGATACTCGATCGGCTGATGCATCATTGCCATCTGCTTGAGTTCGATGGACGCAGCTATCGCCTCAAAGAAGCCGCTGAAGCCCTTGCTCGGGAAACAAAGTCAAACTAACAAGTCCACTTCTGTCCTGTCTTGCGGGTGGGGGATTTTGACTGACCCTATCCGGGGGAATTTGAAGTGACCCGCGGGGTGTTCAACCCTGATGAAGAGGTTCAGGCTCGGCTGCGTCTGATCTTCGACAAATTTAGAGAGCTTCAGACCGCGCGACGCGTTATGCGTTACCTGCGCACGCACGACCTACGCGTACCGGTGCGGCCGCTTCGCGGGCCGGCGCCCCATGAACTGGTGTGGCGAGACGCCACCATCGCCCATGTCCATCATATTTTGCACAACCCGGCCTATGCCGGCGCATATGTCTACGGCCGGCGCCGAATAAATGCGGTCCGCCAAGGTCCAGGTTCGCACCGCGCAACCTCGAAGGTGGCCATTGACGACTGGGATATTTGCATCAAAGACGCACACCCTGGTTATATTAACTGGGAGGAGTTCATGGCCAATCAGCGACGCCTCGCCGACAACACCAATCGATACGAGTCCGGCCACCGCGGCGCGCCGCGCAAGGGCATTGCTTTGCTGCAGGGCTTGGCGGTCTGCGGCCAATGCGGACGGCGGATGACCGTGCGCTACAGCGGCCCCGACAGTGCATGCCCCGTTTACTGCTGCCTGGCGGACCGCAACCAGACCGGCAGCTCTCTCTGTCAGGAGGTTCGGGCGCCCGCAGTAGATGAGTTGGTCGCCCAAACCCTCCTGAAGGCGTTGGAACCTGACCAAATCGCCATCGCCATCGCTGCGCTCGACGAGATTGCGGAGGAAACACGAAGCCTCGAGAAACAATGGGCGCTACGGCGGGAACGTGCGCGGTATGACGCCGAGCGGGCTCGACGACAATACGACACCGTGGAACCGGAAAATCGTCTCGTCGCCAGAACCCTGGAAAAGGCATGGGAAGACAAGCTGCGCTTGATCGATGAGATCGAGCAGGAATATCGTCGGTGGAGAGACCGAGAGCCCTTGGTGTTACAGGCACAGGATCACGCGGCGCTTCAGGAACTCGCCGAGAATTTGCCGGCTATCTGGCACTCAGAAACCACCCAGCCAGAAGACCGCAAACGTATCTTGCGCTTCATCGTGCAGGAGGTCGTTCTCGACCAGAAGAAGATACGCGGCCAGGTCGCCATCAGGATTCTTTGGCAGACCGGCGCAACCAGCGACCATCAAATCCAACGGCGAGTTCAATCTTAGGGCCTGTTGAAGAACAACTACGTCACGGTTTGGTTCGTGGTGTGATGGTGTAGTTCCATTCGCCGTGGAATGCATGGCGACGGATGTTGATGGTCGCCATTTCCTGGTCGGTGACCTTGACGCCGGCGGGGTAGAGGTTGGGATCGATCTCGGAGCGAACGGTGAGGCCCGCCTTGGTCTTGGTGGCGGCGATCAGTTCGACGATGACTTGATGGCTGAGCAGTGGCCGGCCGCGCCAGTTCTGGGTGATGAACGAGAACAGGCGATGTTCGATCTTGTTCCATTTGCTGGTGCCGGGCGGCAGGTGGCAGACGGTGATGGTCAGGCCCAATTCGTCGGCCAGGGTTTGCAGCCTCAGCTTCCACAGGCGCACGCGCGAGCCGTTGCTGCCGCCGCCGTCGGCCGTGATTACCAGATGTCTAGCCTTGGGATAGCGTGCTTGTCCCATCAGCCGCCACCACCGGCCGATCGCGTTAACTGCGAAGTCGGCGGTGTCATGGTCGATGCCGACGCTGACCCAGCCCTTGTTGTCGCCGATGTCATAGACGCCGTAGGCGCTGCGCGGCCAAGCTCCGGAACGAGGAAGTCGTGGACCCGTACCGGCTCCGGTTGGCCGGCTGGACGATAGTCGCGCCCGCCATTCTTGAAGTCGCCCACCAGCTCTTTCTTCTTGGTGTCCACCGAGATCGCTGGTTCACCTGCCTCGAGCGCCGCACCCACCTGGCGGTTGATGTAGTGGAACTGCGCGTCGCGGTCGGGATGGCTGGCGCCTTCCAGGGTCTTGCGGTTGGCCTGCAGGCTATAGCCCAGCCCACGCAGAAGGGTCGCCACCGTGTTGTGGCCGATCTTGTGGCCCAGCGCCCGCAACCCCTCGGCCAGATGGCGCAAGCTCTTGGAGGTCCACAGCAGCGGGGCTTGCGGGTCGCCTCGCGTGACCGGATCAACCAGGCCGCGCAGATCGTCCAGCAAGGTCGCGTCCAGGCTCGCCAGCGCCTTACGTCCTCCGCCAGGCCGTCGCGCCCGGGTCAAATCCAGAGCCGCCTCGTCGCGCAACTCCACAAGGCCCCGACCAATCGTGCTGCGCGCCACGCCCGTGATCCGCGAGACCACCATGATGCCGCCATGGCCCGCCGCCAGAGCCTCGGCCGCTGCAAACCGCCGCCGGCCCCGCTCGTCGAGCAAGGGACCCACCGCCTCATACCTCAAACGGATCGCCGCTTCGTCAATCACAAAGCGAGTCTAGAAAGTCCACCAGCCAAAGGGAATCCTCAAACCGCAAAAAACCGAATTCCGGATTCACATATTGTTCAACAGACCCTTACGATCGAGACTATGGCGAACTCGAGCTTGTGCGTGAGCGGATCACGCAACTCAATGCTGCGGGCGATATGGACAGGCAAATCGCCAAAATATTGAATGACGAGGGCGTCCGCTCGGCGCGAGGCAAGCTGTTCAGCTATGAGAACATCTGGCTCTTACGCCACCGTTGGGGAATCCCCACAGCCAAGATCAACGGCGTCGCAGCCAATCCGCCGCGCTGGCCTGATGGAACCTACTCTGTACAGGGCGCAGCCGCTGCAATCGGCGTGACGGCTCAAACCATCTTCGACTATCTCGCCCAGGGCCTTGTCCACGGTCGGCAAAGCACGAAAGGCCAGCCTTGGCAGATCAGCCTTTCCAGCGACCAGATCGATCAACTTCAACGCCGACTGCAACGGACCAGGCGATCAAGGAAAGGTGCATCATGAAGCATTCGCGGACGCCGTGGTCGCCACCGCGCTTCTCGACAGGCTTTTGCATCATGCCGTCGTCGTTCAGATCGAAGGATCAAGCTACAGGCTGCGCCAGCATGCCGAATTGATGCCTGAACACGTCCGTTCGAAAGCCCTGATTACCCCACCGTCCTTCGCTCCACCATCACGGCCGCGCGGTCGGCCGCCAAAAAATACCCAATTCTCCATGCCGTCCGAGACGGCGTAATTGGGGAATTTTACTTCGGCACTTTTGGGGAAATTTCACCCGGTATTGAACAGCGGCGGAACGCGACACCAAGCGCATGACCGCGCGTCTCAAATTTGCCGCCCTGCGGCAGAATGCCTGCGTCGAAGATATCGATCTGCGCATCCCACGCGGCATCGACCGCGCCCTTCTAGCCAGGCTTGTCGCCGGCGACTGGATCTCTCGGCACAATAATTTGGCAATCACAGGCCCATGCGGCGTGGGAAAATCGTGGCTTGCCTGTGCCCTGGGCCACAAAGCGTGCCGGGACGGGCGCTCCGTCTCCTACCAGCGTGTCCCGCGCCTGTTCGAGGCAATGGCGCTGGCTCGCGGCGACGGTCGCCATGCCCGCATGCTCAAGTCTCTCGCTCGCGTCGAGCTACTGATATTGGACGACTGGGGCATCTCGGTGCTCACTCAAAGCCAGCGCATCGATCTGCTGGAGATGCTTGAAGACCGCAACGGGCGGGCCTCCACCATCGTAACAAGCCAAGTGCCCGTCGATCAGTGGCACGAAGTCATCGGCGACGATCCCACCCTTGCCGACGCCATCCTCGACCGCCTCGTTCACAATGCTCACCGCATCAACATGACCGGCGAAAGCTTGAGGAAAATAGCTGGCAAGCAGGCGCTTGACGCCGACTAAAAACCAGTGAACTCATAGCAACCGTCGGTCAGGCTTCTGCTGCCCACGATCGCGTGAAATCGCTGTCCAGCTTTTGCGAAGCGCGCAGATAGAGCAGAAAAATGGCGCCGTTGTACGGAAGCTCCTGGGTTATCGGCGCTTTGAAGGCTTGGCGGCGGCCAGAGCGATCACGCGCCTTTACGGGGCATCCCGGCTGTTTGTGAACTTCTTCCAGCCCTCGTTCAAGCTGGCTGCCAAGCAGCGCGACGGAGCGAAGGTGGCCAAGCGCTATCATCCGCCGCAGACGCCCTGTGAGCGTCTCCTGCAGGCGGAGGGCATCCCGATGGCTGCCAAGAGCAAGCTGCGCGAGATCGCCGCCGACCTCGATCCGCTGAAGCTTCTGGAGGAGATGCGAGCCGTGCAGGCCTATCTCGCAGCCCTGGCTGACGGCGAAACACCGCCGCCGACGACATCCGAACCACCCGACCTGGCCGCGTTCGTAGCAAGCCTGTCGAGTGCCTGGCATGCGGGTGAAATCCGTCCGACGTTCTCCACCGAAGCCAAACCGCGTTACCTACGAAGTCTACAAAAGGTCTCGACGCAAGTCCTTATTGCGGCTCCCACCGCCGCGCTCAAGCCGGTGATCTCACCCACTCCTGCCGCGAAAGCCGCGAAGATGCAGGAGAAGCTGAAGCCGGTCTACGCCGAGCCTGGCCAAGCCCGCGTCCAGGCGCTCCGCATGGTGTGGCCGATCGTTTGCCGCCGATTGGAAGAATTCCCCAACATCAATGCCACGCAACTCTTCGAAGAGCTGTGTATCCAGTTTCCAGGTCGATTTACCCGCAAGCAGTACAAAACACTCGTCCGACGGGTCTATCTGTGGCGCCAAGCAGCTCGCGCACGCGGTGTTGTCGTTGGGCCGAAGACGTATCGTCGGCTCAACGACAAACCGCGTGGCCGACGTCCCGACATCTTTAAGGACCATTGGGAAGAGATGGCACGATGCCTTGAAGAGCGTCCGGATCAGACCGCACTTGAACTTCTCGTCGAGTTCCAGGCCCGTCACCCCGGACGATACAGCTTGCGCCAGCTTCACACGCTGCAGAAGCGAGTAAGGGCGTGGCGACAACAAGCCGTGCAGCGGCTCATCGGCGAGGTCAGCGGCCCAGCGCCATACCTCGCTTCAGATTCCGCACGTCTGGCTGCGGGTAACATTCCTGATGAGGCACTAGGTAACAAAATTAGGTGAGGCAACACGACAATCGCGTTCGGTCCACCCAGTAGCAATACCGGTCAACACCATTGTCTGCACAAAGCTGCCGGACGAAGATGTGCCGGAATGCGCCACGAAATCGACCTCGACGTAACCGGGCGGCGGATCATTCCAGTCCCCGAAGGTGCGCACCGGCACCGATCGGCGAACCGCCGAACTCATTCCTGCTCGGCGACGCTGGCCGCCGCGAGCCACAACACGTACCTCCGCCAAAAGCCGATCCATCGTCGCCGGGCTCATCGTCAGCAGCTTGCCGCGGAGCGCGGCATCGAGCTCTAGCCGGCCATGCCGTTCAAGCGCTGGCAACAAGACAGGTATCAACGGCCGCAGCCGTTTGGAACACAGCCGCTCCGATGCCTCCCACAACACCACGAGCGCTTCGCGAACATCGCCGCCATAGCGAAGGCTGTGCCTCTTGTTGCCGGGTGTCTTCGACGCGCGTTGACGTTGCACTCGGATCGCATGCTAGCGATGACAACCGGTCACCGCGACGAACTCATCGAGGATGAGGCGCTTATCGCCTCGGCTCCCCGATCGACATCGCTCGACAATTGCTTCCACCAATTCCGACCGTGTCGCCATGCTGATCCGCCTTCCCATCCATCCTCCGAATCGGGATGACAACACCTGACCATCCCATTCGGAACAGCGACACTATCGGCAACATTTTGCTTGAGGCAATGCGGGGTCAATTTTTCTCAGGTCGTCGACAGCAGTTGCTCGCCTCCCGCTCCGGTATGCATGCGACATATGCGAACGATGTCGTCGACATCGAAAGGCTCGGTCCCGTCCCGCCGGTCAAGGATAACAAAGTAGTTCTGTAGACCGTGCATTTTGACGAACGGCCAGGGCAGCGGCAATCCAATCGGCGGAGGTTGCGACAGAAAACCGATGTGCTTCATCGACCTGTCCAACTACCTGAACAAAGCGCAACGCCCCGTTTCAGTCTCTATCAGAATTTGCGACAGAACCTTCCGGTTCGCCAAGGGTCGGAAATGGTATGATCGACCAATCGCTTAAGTCGACAGCATGCTGAAGTATGGCCTTGGTCTGAGCAAAGCTGGGTGAAGCGGCGATGACATGTCCGATGCGGTCTCGGTAGTCGCCTTTCCTGATGATCGGCGTCTTGGGTTCAACATAAAATTTGACCTCGGCGACACCTGATATGGCAGCTGCGCGCGTGTCGCTATCGATCCAATCGAGGATGCCATCGCGATCAGGAGTCAGGATCCGCGCCGCCGCAGTCTGCAAATGCCTTCTGCGCAAATTCCATTCCTCGCCGATGACAAGCTTGATGTGCTCGGTGATGAGATCGACACCATAAGCCAGCTGAACCAGTTGAGGACCGATCCCACCCGCAAGACGCGGATTGACTTCAATGACGACTGGGCCACGCTTCGTCCACCGGAATTCAATGTTCGTTGGCCCCCAGCCAAGGCCGAGAGCTCGCAAACAGCTCAGCGAAACATCGATGATACGCTTTTGCTCATCATCAGTCAGTGGGGCCGGGTAGGTGCACTCATGAACGAGGAAGTGCGGTAGGGGGCCGAAGTCAGAGATGCAAATTCCAATGACCTCATTTCCCATTATGTCGGCTTCATAGAGTGGGCCTTGTGCGAATTCTTCGACCAGTATCCTCGGCGAAGACCGCCATATGTGCTTCCCGCCCAACAGATAGGTCGTATGTTCGGCTAACTCATCGACGTTGCGGCACAATCGGACACCCCTGCTGCCGCTGCCCACGGCTGGCTTAACAATCACCGGCAAGCCGATCTCCGCGGCAGAGCTTTGTACGTCTGTCGCATTTGCTGCCAAGCGAAAAGCAGGTACTGGAACGCCGGCCTCCGCGAGGACCTGACGTTGAATGAATTTATCGCAGCATCGTTCAATCGATGCGGGGTTCGGTCCCGGCAGATCGAAATGCCGACAGAGCTTGCCAACTGTCGCATAGAACCACTCCGTGGCGCTCGTAATGCCAGCAATGTCATAGGTCGCACGCAGCCGGGAACATTCGTGGATCAGCGCATCGAGATTGTTTGTATCGACACGGATTGCCTCAAGCCTTTCCGCCACAAGATAGTCATACTGAGCTGGATCAGCCGACAGGGTAATTGGATGAAGACCAAGACGCTGGGCCGCTTGGACGTAAAGCGGACCAGTACCTATGGTGTTGCCTTCAACGAGGATGAGCGCTCTTGTTGGCATGGCTGTTGACTCCTATGTTGCGTGCTGTCTGGCGGTCTGAACGTAAACCGACATCAGCTTTTTTGCCGTGCCTGACCTCAGAGCGGTGAAGGTACCATCGTTAGCAATTTGCGGTTGTGAAGAAATTTTAAATTTGTGTTACTGCCGAGCTAAGCCCATTGGTTGTTAGGGCCTGTTGAAGAACAACTACGTCACGGTTTGGTTCGTGGTGTGATGGTGTAGTTCCATTCGCCGTGGAATGCATGGCGACGGATGTTGATGGTCGCCATTTCCTGGTCGGTGACCTTGACGCCGGCGGGGTAGAGGTTGGGATCGATCTCGGAGCGAACGGTGAGGCCCGCCTTGGTCTTGGTGGCGGCGATCAGTTCGACGATGACTTGATGGCTGAGCAGTGGCCGGCCGCGCCAGTTCTGGGTGATGAACGAGAACAGGCGATGTTCGATCTTGTTCCATTTGCTGGTGCCGGGCGGCAGGTGGCAGACGGTGATGGTCAGGCCCAATTCGTCGGCCAGGGTTTGCAGCCTCAGCTTCCACAGGCGCACGCGCGAGCCGTTGCTGCCGCCGCCGTCGGCCGTGATTACCAGATGTCTAGCCTTGGGATAGCGTGCTTGTCCCATCAGCCGCCACCACCGGCCGATCGCGTTAACTGCGAAGTCGGCGGTGTCATGGTCGATGCCGACGCTGACCCAGCCCTTGTTGTCGCCGATGTCATAGACGCCGTAAGGCGCTGCGCGGCCAAGCTCCGGAACGAGGAAGTCGTGGACCCGTACCGGCTCCGGTTGGCCGGCTGGACGATAGTCGCGCCCGCCATTCTTGAAGTCGCCCACCAGCTCTTTCTTCTTGGTGTCCACCGAGATCGCTGGTTCACCTGCCTCGAGCGCCGCACCCACCTGGCGGTTGATGTAGTGGAACTGCGCGTCGCGGTCGGGATGGCTGGCGCCTTCCAGGGTCTTGCGGTTGGCCTGCAGGCTATAGCCCAGCCCACGCAGAAGGGTCGCCACCGTGTTGTGGCCGATCTTGTGGCCCAGCGCCCGCAACCCCTCGGCCAGATGGCGCAAGCTCTTGGAGGTCCACAGCAGCGGGGCTTGCGGGTCGCCTCGCGTGACCGGATCAACCAGGCCGCGCAGATCGTCCAGCAAGGTCGCGTCCAGGCTCGCCAGCGCCTTACGTCCTCCGCCAGGCCGTCGCGCCCGGGTCAAATCCAGAGCCGCCTCGTCGCGCAACTCCACAAGGCCCCGACCAATCGTGCTGCGCGCCACGCCCGTGATCCGCGAGACCACCATGATGCCGCCATGGCCCGCCGCCAGAGCCTCGGCCGCTGCAAACCGCCGCCGGCCCCGCTCGTCGAGCAAGGGACCCACCGCCTCATACCTCAAACGGATCGCCGCTTCGTCAATCACAAAGCGAGTCTAGAAAGTCCACCAGCCAAAGGGAATCCTCAAACCGCAAAAAACCGAATTCCGGATTCACATATTGTTCAACAGACCCTTAGGTCTGTTTCACTGCGGTTTTTGATTGGACTTTGTTGAACCCGCTTGAGGTTTGAGGTTTCTCTAGGGCGTGCATGCCCCGGCAGTCAGCTTGCGGCCGACTGCAGGACTCCAGGTAAATGGCGGGAGAGTGTGGCCTCGGGCAAAGGCGGCAGCGAAGGTCAGGAGGATGCGCCAAGGCGCTTCGCTGACACGAGCGCCGAGCTTCAGGACCTTAAGACTAGTCGTTCATTCGCTTATTTAAATTTTCCGACGTGGAATGGACGCAGCGTAAGTGTTCATCGATGAGAGATAGCTATCGACGCGTTTGAGCTCCTCAAGCGCCGCCTCACGGTCATGGCTTGCCAGCAGCCCGCAAAGGACCTCCGAAATTGCCAAGGCCGGTGTCAGTGTGTGGAAAAAGGTGTGGCTCTCGGTCGGGAAAAGAACCGCGTGCTCCGCGATCGTTACGAGAGGAGAAACCTCGCTGTCTGTGATCGCAACGACGCCCATTCCTTTTTCAAGTGCTGTCTCCGCAACTTCCAACGTGTAACGGGAGTAGGGATTTATGGACACCGCAAGCAGAACATCGTCGGCGGTGGCGCGAATAAGTGCATCGCCACCCGTGCCGGCGGGACCATCCAGATGCATGGTCTTTTCGCCCAATAACGTCATCACATAGTGAAAATGCCAAGCTACCGAATGGCAGGACCTGAGGCCAAGAACGTAGACCCTTCGCGCTCTGGCTAACCGGTCGGCTAACTGGCTGAGCCTGCAAAGCGTATCGGGTTCACAAAGCCGGCTGATCTGGGCCGACAGGCTCTGGAGCATTCTATACGCCAGACCTTCGTCGCTCGTTCCGCTCTCGTCTCTTTGCATTGCACGGGCGGCAAACCCATCCGCACTAACCCGAATAACGTCAGCGTGCTGGCCGCGAAAGTCTTCGTATCCGGAGAAACCAAGAAACTTCGCCAAGCGCGTCATGGTGGATGGTTGCACGCCCGCATTGCGGGCCAGTTCCCGCATGGAAACGAGCGCTACCTCCTGCGGGTGTTCGAGAATGTGACGTGCTGCCTGCTGCAACTGCTCAGACATTTCGTCAAACCGCTCAATGATTTGAGCGTGGAGAGGACCCTTTTGCAACATTTGCCTCATAATGGCTGCGATATATCAAGCGGACCATCTCTCCAGCGGGCTTACAAGTCAAATCTGACCGATCACAAAATCGCTCCGATCTGGAGGTCGGATCAAAAACAAATGCATCATAAAGCTCTTCCATAAAACAATCGTTGCAATTTTTCGGGAAAACTGCAAATCAATAAATATGAAGCGCCGGGACGCCGGCCACAATCAGCCCGAGATGAGTATGACTAAAATCCTCCATCGTTCGATCGGTACAAATTTGCCCAGAGCCGTCGCGGGCGAAGGGATCCACATCAGCGACAGCGAAGGCCGAAGCTATATCGATGGCTCAGGGGGCGCGGCTGTGAGCTGCCTTGGTCACAACCATCCAGAGGTGCTGGAGGCGATGAAGGCGCAGATGGGCCGGATCGCTTATGCTCATACCTCGTTCTTTACGACGGATGTCGCTGAAGAACTTGCTGAGCAGCTTGTGGATCTGGCGCCGAAGGGCCTCGATTATGTTTACCTGGTCTCCGGCGGTTCCGAAGCTGTCGAGGCCGCTCTTAAGATGGCACGCCAGTATTTCGTCGAAATCGGCCAGTCTCAGCGACGCCACATCATCGCACGCCGACAGAGCTATCACGGAAACACGATCGGCGCCCTAGCAACTGGTGGAAATGCATGGCGACGCGCGCAGTTCAAGCCGATCTTGCCGGAGACCCATCATGTTTCTCCTTGCTACGCCTATCGCGATATGCAGTCGGGCGAAACACCTGAGGCCTACGCCGAGCGGCTCGCCACCGAACTCGAAGCTAAAATTGTCGAGCTTGGGACCGACAAGGTCATGGCGTTCGTGGCTGAACCCGTGGTGGGTGCGACACTCGGTGCCGTGGGGCCTGTCGCTGACTACTTCAAGCGCGTCCGCCAGATCTGTGACAAGTACGGCATCTTGCTGATCCTCGACGAAGTAATGTGCGGCATGGGCCGCACTGGTTCGATTTTCGCGCTGGAACAGGAAGGAATAGTTCCCGATCTGTTGACCATTGCGAAGGGCTTGGGCGGTGGTTTCCAGCCGATCGGCGCGGTGCTCCTATCTGAAAAGATCTATCGTGCGTTTGCGGATGGATCGGGTTTGTTCCAGCACGGACATACCTACATCGGTCATCCCATTGCTGCGGCCGCCGCCAACAAGGTGGTCGAGATCCTCAAACGTCCGGATGTCATGGCCAACGTCCTCAAGATGGGCGATCGGCTCCAAGCGGGACTTGATGCCGCACTCGGTCAATCTCCCAACGTTGGCGACATCCGTGGTCGCGGCCTTTTTCGTGGTGTGGAAATTGTGGCGGATAAGGATACGAAACAACCTTTTGATCCGGCCCGCAGAATACACTCCAAGATCAAGAAGGAAGCGATGCAACGAGGTCTGATGTGCTACCCGATGGGTGGCACCATTGACGGGGTCCATGGCGACCATGTGCTGCTGGCACCTCCCTACATCATTCAGCCCGAGCAGGTCGACGTGATTGTGGAGCGGCTCGCTGCGGCGATTAATGCCGCGGTTTTGATCTGAGGACTTACCATGACTTCCTCAGTTAAAGAGAGTTCTCCATGTGCGCCGATATCGAACGAGGACTGGCCGGCCGAAATTGCGGGTATGAGGGCAGGCTTTGCAGGAGCCCTCAATGTCTACCGCACAATGGCGCACCATCCGACCTTGTTGAAGGCATGGGCTCCACTACGCCAGCATATCGTCAAAGACAGCGCTTTGGGGCCAGTCCGGTCGGAACTCGTCATCTTACGAGCGGCCCATCGGATGGGCTCTGCATATGAATGGACCCACCATGTGAGCCGCGCTCGTGCCTTGGGTATTTCGGACGCTCGAATTCGCGATATGCGCGCCTCTCCCGTTGGAGAGGACGGGCTGATTGCGCGCGCTGTCGATGCTCTTTTCGATGCGGGCCGCCTGCCGCCAGATATCGAGCGTGCGATTTCGACAGCCATGGGAAAACAAGCAGTATTCGACCTGATGGCAACGGTCGGATTCTATTCCGTGCTTGGCTACATATTGATGACCTTCAATACTCCGATCGACAAAAGTGTTGCTGATGAGATCACGACGCAGCCCATTTGAGTTTTCGAACAGCATCTGGGATAGACATGATAAAAGAACTGCACTTCGAACTCACCGAGTTTCAAGCTCGTCTTGCTGCCGTCAAAAAGGAGATGACGCACAGAGGGATAGACATTCTCATTCTCTCTGAACCGCCTAATCAAAACTACCTTACAGGCTACAATGCCTACTCATTCTATACGCCTCAGATTGTGATCGTCGCTCACGATCACGAAGAACCTATCTGGGTTGGCCGATTCATGGACCGAGTTTCGGCCTCCATGACTACCTATCTCGCGGAAGATAACATCCGCGCCTATCCGGACACCTATGTTCAATCCACGACCCTTTCGGCCTATGACTTCATGGCTGATATCGTAAAGGAAGTAGGGGGCGAAAAAGCGCGCATTGGCGTAGAGATGGGAGGCTATTACTATCCCGCTCGCGGGCACGCTGATCTTACCCGCGCGTTACCCAATGCCGAGTTCGTGGACGCCGACCTTCTCGTGGGTTGGATTCGCCTGGTGAAGAGCCCGGCTGAGGTCGCTATTATGCGCCAAGCTGGTCAACTTGCGGACGTCGCCATGAAGCGCGTCATCGATACGGTGCAAGCCGGCGTCCGTGAATGCGACATCGCGGCTGCAATTTATCATCAACAAGTCTCCGGTACGAACGAGTTTGGTGGCGACTATCCTTGCTGCCCTCCTGATCTTTGCGTCGGCGAGCGCTCGATCGCTCCTCACGCAGCCTGGACAGACGACCCGCTGCCAGACTCGATCGTCGTCAACCTGGAACTGTCGGGATGCCGCCATCGATACCAGGTCAATCTCGCTCGTACGATTGTTGTCGGCAAGCCGTCTCCTTCTTTCCAAGACCTATCGGAAATAGCGGTCGAAGCGTTGAATGTCGGCCTTGAAGCGGTTCGTCCCGGCCGGACGTGTTCGGAGGTCGATAGCGAGTTCAGGAAAGCCCTTGCCCGCCACGGAATTGAGAAGGAGTCCCGCATCGGGTACCCGACCGGCATTGGGTTCCCTCCCGCCTCGGGGGAACGTACAGCAAGCATACGTAAGGCTGACGAAACGGTGCTCAAGCCTGGCATGGTGTTCCATATGATGCCCGGCCTCTGGCTAGGCAACGTTGGGATTACGATTACGCAGAGCTTCGCGGTTTCTGACACAGGTTTTGAACCTCTGACCACGACCCCGCGCAAACTGTTCGTAAAATAGAGATCGAGACCTGTGCGCAATTCTCTGATGCCAGGGTGTCTTGTTCGCTTCCGGATGGTGCTGCTTGGCCGCCGCTAGGACCGAAATCAAATAAAAATGATGAAAACACAGTGAGAGCACAATGAATGGACTTATCAACACCTTACTCTCCGAGGTCGAGCGTGACGCAGTAGTAGAGATGCGGCATGCGATGCATCGCGAGCCCGAACTCTCGAATAACGAGTGGAAAACTCAGAAGCGGATTATCGAGACCCTGGCTCGCTTCGGTTTGACCGAAGCGAAAACGTTCCACAAGACCGGTGTCTATGTTGACATCCAGGGCTCCGCCGCTGGGGCAAATCGTTCAATTGCGTTACGCGGGGACATTGATGCCCTTCCCATTCAGGAAGCTCGCGAGGATCTATCGTACAGGTCGCAAGTACCCGGTGTGATGCACGCGTGCGGACACGACATGCACGGGTCGATCGCCTTGGAGGCGGCCCTTGCCGTCCACCGCATGCGACCGAATTTCTCTGGAAGAGTTCGTATTTTCTTCCAGCCTGCGGAAGAAGCCGAGCCGCTCGGTGGGCGAACCATCGTGGAAGAAAATCTGCTCCATGGCTTCGACGCCGCGGTGGGGTTTCATGTCCGTACAGATATCCCGGTCGGTTCCTACGGCGCTCGTGCGGGGGCAGTTACTAATTCATCCGACCAGTTTACGCTCGAACTTACCGGAACCATGGCACATGGAGCGAAGCCCCATCTCGGGGTGGATACCATTTCCATCGCTGCCGCCTTCATCAACGAGGTTCAGAAAGTAATATCCCGGGAAATGCCGGTCGACGACCGTGCGATCGTGACTATCGGAACCATCCATGGCGGAGAGGCGATAAATATCATCTGCCCTTCGGTCAAAATGACAGGTACGATCCGGACCGCCAGTCCCGAACGACGATACCTTTTGATGCAACGCGTGCGCGAAGTCGCTGAGGGTGTCGCCGCGATGCATCGGGGCAAGGCAGAGTTCATCTCCCAAATGGGTGAGCCCCCTGTGGTGAACGACCAGGCAATGGTCGAACGTTTCCGTCAGCTTGTCGTGCAAACGGTGGGCGAGGACAAGTATGTTGAGGGATCAGCGAGCACCGGCAGCGACGACTTTGCTTTTTATTCCAGTTGCGTCCCATCGATCTATTTCTGGTTTGGTAGTAAAGAGCCAGGCAATGAGTCTGGAGTTCACACCTCAACCTTCGGAGCCTCCGACAAAGTCCTTATTCCAACAACGGAACTGGCTATCCAGTACTGCTGGGAGCTCCTGCACGCCTAGTCCTCCTTCTGAAGCAAACGGGGTAGGGTGCTTCAGGAAAGCTACGCTTGCCGCCGTGCCGGAGCCGTAGGAGTGCGCGATGAAAAAAATTCGACCGGGTCACAAACGGAGAAGAAGGGAATGATTGATCTCAACGACATCCAAAACGCGCGTATGCGCATCAGGGATCATATTCTTCCCACCCCGCTTGCGCTGTCGGCTTCGTTGTCAGACGCGTGTGGCGTTCCCGTGTACCTTAAACTCGAGCATTACCAGATTACGGGCAGTTTCAAGCTACGCGGCGCATTCAACGCAATTCTGCAATTATCTGCTGAAGAAGGGGCGCATGGGGTTGTTACTGTCTCGACCGGTAATCATGGCAGGGCGCTTAGTTTTGCGGCAAAAAACCGTGGTGTGAAGGCAACTATTTGCATGTCTAATCTCGTGCCGGAAAATAAGGTGTCCGAGATCCGGCGCCTCGGTGCGGAGGTCCGGATCGTTGGGGCCTCGCAGGATCAGGCCCAGAAAGAGGTCGAGCGATTGGTCGGAACCGAAGGATTGTGCCTGGTGCCCCCATTCGATCATCCGGCGGTCATCGCAGGGCAAGGAACGCTTGGGCTCGAGATCGTCGATGCGCTACCGGATGTGGCGACCGTGCTGCTTGGGCTTTCGGGCGGGGGCTTGGCATCGGGTGTGGCGCGAGCGATCAAATCTCGGCGGCCGCAAACACGAGTCATTGGCCTCACAATGTTACACGGCGCTGCAATGAAGGCCAGTCTCGATGCCGGCCATCCTGTCGAGGTAGAAGAATTCGAAACGCTAGCAGACTCGCTTGGCGGCGGCATTGGCCTCGACAATAGATGGACCTTTGCGATGTGTCGGGAACTGTTGGACGACGTCATCCTCTTAAGCGAGGCCGAGATAGCCGCCGGCATTCAACACGCATATGCACAGGAGCGCGAGGTCGTAGAAGGCGCTGGCGCGATCGGGATGGCAGCCCTGATAGCGAAAAAGGTCACCGACCTGCGGGGCCCTGTCGTGACCGTCCTGACGGGCCGCAATATCGATATGGACTTACATCGTCGCATCGTGAGCGGTGAAATCGCCGAATTTTTGAGGACCTTGCCATGAGAACGACGACCATATTGACGGAACAACAGCTGAGAGATCTGGTGACACTTGATCTGGAGGCTATTCGTTGCGTGGAAGGCGCGTTTCGCACCGTTGCGACGAAAAAAGTGGTCATGCCACCAATTCTGCGCCTTGATGTTCCGGAGCACCGCGGGGAAGTGGATGTCAAGACCGCGTACGTACCGGGTCTCGATGGCTTCGCCATCAAGATCAGTCCTGGTTTTTTCGGCAACCCGGAGATCGGCTTGCCCAGTACGAACGGCCTGATGGTTCTACTGTCAAGCAACACGGGCTTGGTTCAGGCACTGTTGCTCGACAACGGTTATCTAACGAATGTTCGCACAGCCGCAGCAGGCGCGGTAGCTGCGATGCACCTCGCCCGCCAGGATGCATCGGTAGCCGCCGTCTTTGGAGCCGGGGTGCAGGCGCGTCTGCAGTTGAAAGCTCTTAGCTTGGTGCGGCCAATTCAATCGGCTCGTATCTGGGCTCGTGACACTATAAAGCCCAGGCGGCCGCGCGAGAACTGTCCGTTCAGCTGCATATCAGCGTCATCGCGTGTGCAGAGCGGGAAGAGGCCGTCGCCGGTGCGCACGTTATCATAACCACGACACCAGCTGAACATCCAATCCTGGAGAGAAAGGGGGCTTGCCGCAAGAGCCGGAACAAAGATCGAATGATGACTTGGTGCAAAGTTTTGGCCGCGACGCGATTGGCGCTCGCGCCACCTGCCGTTTGAAACAAAGGAGCGTTATTCATGACTTCGCAAAGCAACGCCATTCTTGGTATTCTTGAGCTCGACGAGGGCTTGTCGCCCGACCATTGCTTTCCTCCGCGCGAAGGATCCCTAGTTGATCCCGCGACGTTTGGCCGACCCATAATAACGGAAATGGTGGAAGGTGCGTTGGCAGAGGTTGTCATTCGAGGTGACGCCTCACTCGAAGGCGCCTGCGTGGCAGCCGCCGGGAGGCTCGTCGAGCGAGGAGCCAGCGTAATTGCCGCCGACTGTGGTTTTTTAATCCGTCATCAGGCAGCTATTTCCGCAGCAGTGGATGTGCCGGTGGTAACCTCGAGCCTGCTCCTCATACCGACTCTACTTCGCCAGCTAGCTCCTGGAAAGAAGCTTGCCGTGCTAACAGCTGACTCACGGCATTGCAGCCAGGATCTGTTGGGCATCCAACATGCGGACCGTCGGGAGCGCGTGGTCGTAGGAGGGATCGAAAGCGGCGTGTACACGCGCAACGCTTTGGCCCGTCCCTTCGTGCGGACGGATGTTGATCAGATTGAACATGAGGTTGGTGATTGCATCGCGCGCCTCCGTGCCCAGCATCCCGAAATTGCGATGTTACTCTTCGAGTGCACAGGGTTTCCTATCGTCGCGAAAGCGCTTCGGCGTAAAACAGGGCTTCCTATCTACGACATTACGGATCTCTGCAAGCTGACGCTTGCCACGGTGGTCGGTCCGTCTGGCGTGAAGCGTTTTGACAAGATCGGCGAAGGATTCTGAAATGAGCACTGAAACGCTTCGGTTCGAATTGTCCGAATATAAAACGCGCCTGGAGAAGGCTCGCAAGGCAATGGAGCAGGCAGGGCTTGATCTGTTGGTTGTTACCGATCCTGCCAATATGCACTGGCTCACCGGCTACGACGGATGCTCCTATTATGTGCCTCAATGCGTCGTCATAACCAAGGAAGACGATCCTTTGTGGTTCGGTCGGCGTATGGACGCAAATGGATGCCGCCGCACCGCTTACATCAGTGAGGACAGGATCAGGTGGTACGGTGATGAGTACGTACAGTCCGACACGCTCCACGCAATGTCCGCTCTGGGGGCGATCATCGCCGATGAAGGATATGGTTCGTCAATCATAGGCGTTGAGAAAGATAGCTCCTGCTTTTCTGCTGCGTCCTTCGAGGCGCTTGCTACGTCATTGCCGAATGCAAGGTTTCAGAAGGCCGATAGGCTGATAAATTGGCAGCGACTTGTGAAATCACCTCGAGAGATCGAATGTATGCGAGGTGCGGGAAAAATCGTTGAGGCTATGTATCAACGGGTTTCGGAAGTGTTGCGTCCTGGCATCAAGCAGTCTGACGTGATCGCCGAGCTTTCCTACGTGGCAACGCGCGGCGTCGATGGCTACTGGGGCGATTATCCGGCCTGCGTGCCGAACCTGGGTGCCGGTGCGGCCGCCTCGGCTCCGCACCTTACATGGACCGACCAGCCGATACGGGGAAACGAAGCCATATTCTTTGAGTTCGCAGGTGTGCATAAGCGCTACCATTGCCCGCTTTCAAGGACATATTATCTCGGCAAGCCGACTGCCCAGATATTGGACGCTGAAGCAGCAGTTCTGGACGGCATGCAAGCAGGTCTTGAGAAGGCCGTAGCTGGCAATTGCTGCGAGGACATTGCCAAAGCTTACTCGGGTGCCTTGGCGCGGTATGGTTTCGAGAAGACGAGCCGGTCCGGTTACCCGATTGGCATCGGCTACCCTCCCGCGTGGGGAGAAAACTCTGCAAGCTTCCGACAAGGCGACAGGACGGAACTGCGTCCAGGCATGGCGTTCCACTTCATGTCAGGGTTGTGGTATGGCGATTGGGGCATCGAGATCACAGAAAGCTTCCTTATCACCGAAGGGGAAGTCGAGTTTCTCTCGAGCGTCCCTCGCAAGCTGCTTGTTATCGACTGAAAGCAGAGATCTCGTGAGCCAACCGATAAACTGGAACAGGGCCATGGACTGGATGCCCTTCAGTCAGCGCTCGGAGACACATCATGCGGGCGTCCGTCTTTTTGAAACGGGCAGCAAGTGGAACCACCCCGTTGCGCGTAAGGCCGCGACAGGCTGGTGTCGAAAACTCTAAGTGTCTGAATCGAAATGACCGTGGATATTTCAATGTCTTGCGAGCCTGCGGGTGAGCATTCGGATGTTTGCGATGAAGACCCAAGCTTCGGCGGAGGCGATGGTGCGCTCGAAGTCCTTTGCCAGCCTTCGGCACCTGCCGAGCCAGGCGAATGTACGCTCCACCACCCACCGGCGCGGTAGGACCTCGAAGCCTTTGGCCTTGTCAGTAAGCGATGCGCCCAGGCACCTTGCAACAAGGCCGATGAACATGGAGGTTTCGGGCCATGACATTAGAACATGCAAGGGGCGATATGGTCGCCGAGTTAAGGGGTGCCGCGGCGGCGGCCGCCTGCGTGGTGCGGATCGCCGTGCACAGATTGGTTTTTCTGGACAGGCAAGACGGGCACTGCCGGCATTCGGGCGTATAGAGCGGGATGACGTGGTCGCCCTTCTTGACCGAGGTGACGCCCTTGCCGACATCGACGACGACGCCGGCGCCCTCATGGCCGAGGATGGCCGGAAACAGGCCTTCGGGATCGGCGCCCGACAAAGTGAACTCGTCGGTGTGGCAGATGCCGGTTGCCTTGATCTCGACCAGCACTTCGCCGGCCTTCGGGCCGTCGAGCTGAACGGTCATGATCTCAAGCGGTTTGCCGGCCTGCATGGCCACTGCTGCGCGAACGTCCATCACTTGTTTCTTTCTGCCTTTCTACCTTTGAGCTACGGAGCGTCGTCTACGGGTTAGGCTCTCCGGACGTGACCTAGATGCGCAACGACTCTAGCTTTTCGTCAACGAAGACGGGCCGGAGAGGCAGCACGCTCGTTTCGTGACTACACCTCGCGGGGCGACAAGGCGTGACGTCGTGGCGGCCACCGAGTGTCAGCTTCAAGATCGATTCTTCCCACGATCTCGCAGGATCTCCCGCACCGCGTTGAAGCCTGGCAATCCGGTGACGCCCCCACCAGGGTGGCAGGAGGAGCCACATTGATATAGGCCTTTGATGGGTGTCCTATAGTCCGCGTAGTGCGGGTACGGCCTGCGCGAGAACAATTGATCGGGAGTCATCTGCCCATGCAGGATGTTGCCCCCTGGTATGTTGAGGATATTTTCGATATCGGTGGGAAGCAGGACCTGATAATCTATGATCTCATTCGTAAATCCTGGAACAAATTCATCCAGCACTTTCCAAACAGTTTGGACGAACTCGGATCGGCGTGACGACCAGTCTCCCTCGCGTAGTTTATATGGAACATGACCACCGTAGAGGTTCACGACATGCTTACCCTCGGGCGCCATGCTCTTATCGAGGTAGGTAGGCGTTGCCACGGTCATCCACGGGACCTGGGCAAATTTTCCGTACTTCGCATCATCGTATGCTTTTTCTAGGTAATCTATAGTGGGCCCGATATGCACGAATGCTGATACTGGGCTGTCAGTGTCCGACCCAAGGCATTTGAGCTGAGGCGGCCGATTGCAAGCGACGTTGATTTTCCAGTTCGTGCCGACAGTGTTGAATTTTTCCAGCGATTGAACGAGGTCATCTGGAAGATGTTTTCGCTCAACGACCTTACCAAAGAGAATTTTCGAATGCATGCTGCTGGCTACAATTCCAGAACGATACTCCCGACCGTCTTTGGTTGCTACGCCTTTGAGCTTACCACCTTCGACGATAACGTGTTCGACTTCGGCGTTAGTGTGAATCTCTACACCTAAGCGCTGAGCGGATGCCGCCAGGGCTTTCGATACGGTTCCCATGCCTCCGATAACGTGCCCGCGTACTACTTCGTAGGAATGATCAGTCAGCATATTGTAGACGCACGCAAGCGCGGATCCTCGCGAATGCGGACCTATGAAATTTCCAATGCCTGCCTGATAAGCGAACAGCGCACGAACGGCATTGTTCTCAAACCAATGGCTCAGATATTCCTCAGCGCTTTGGGTCATAAGTTCGGCAAAATCAAACATCTTGGTTCTCAGCCCAAAATTCCGCCAAGAGAATGCGAGCGTTCTGGTGACATCGCGGAACGTTGAAGCAGTTGGATCTGGCGGAACCTCCGTGCCGAGATGGCGCATGTAGGCCGCTAGTCCATTATGAAAGTCGACGAACTTGGGATACGCTTCAGCGTCTCGCGTAGAGAACTGGGCTATGTTCTTCGCAGTTGCTGCGACATCGTCATTTGTTATCAAGCAATGACCGTCTTCTGTCGGACTGAAGAGGTCGCCATAGGGGACGGCTTTCAGACCAAATTTCCGAAGGTCCAGATCATCAATGATTTGCGGGTAAAGGTGCTGCAACCCGTACGAAAAGACTGAGAATGTGAAGCCGGGAAACACCTCTTCAGAAAATGCCGCACCGCCGACTGCGTGGCGCCGTTCCAGAACAGTCGTTCGCATTCCTGCTCGTGCCAAATAGGCCGCACACACCAGGCCATTGTGTCCGCCGCCTAGTACGACTGCGTCATAGTGGTTTGTCATGAGTCACCTCCTGCCTGGCGCGCTCTAGCACGGGAGCGGCCCCAGCAGCTCCCACAGAATGCCCCCAAGGAACGCGGACGCTTTCGTCTGATTTATACGTGAAACGTTGTTCTGCTTTTAAGGCTATTCTTTGTGACTGTCAATGTTCAGACTAGTTATTTGCCGAACGACGTTTCGCTTTTCGTGTTTCAGTGAAATGCCTGTGTGCGCATGTGCTGCCGATGTTATGTGGAAAGAGCGAAATAGCTCCTTTTGGCTTCTCGATCAGTGTAATGACGGATTCCTTAGGCAGCGTGAGCCCGTCCCCAGATTACCGCCTCCTTGCTAGTCCAGGGATACGATCCAAAAGTGTTTGAGAGAGGCCACCATCAATTCCAATATTCTGTCCCGTCACATAGCGGTTCGTGGGGTCAATCAAAAACTCAACCAGGCGGGCAACGTCCGAGGGCTGTCCGATAGTACCCAAAGGCACAATGGTCTCGCGCGCCCTCAACATCCGTTCGTCCTGATACACTGCTTCAGTCATCGGGGTTCTGATCATACCGGGCGACACGCAATTGACGCGGATACCGTATTGTCCCCACTCAATCGCAAGCTGGCGACAAAGCATTGTTAGTGCGGCTTTCGCAGAGCTGTAAGCGCCGGTGCCGCGATGGGGATGGCTGCCGGACTGCGATGATATCGCCACGAAGCTCCCGCGGCTGTCGCACAAATGGGGAAATGCAGACTTCGCAAGCAACCAGCTCGCTCGACATGTAATAGCAAACATACGGTCCCATGCATCCAACTCGAGTGACTCGAGCGGAGCTGGGTCGGCAATGCCGGCATTGGAAACAATGGCGTCGAGACCGCCAAATTCTTCCACTGCCCGTGCCACCAATTCTGCAGGCGCTGGAGGTTGGCTAAGATCGGCTGTCACGATCACGACTGTGGAGTCCCGAAGCCGACAGGCGCTCGCCAACTCTTCGACCAGCTCTGTCGACCGCCGTACACACATCATCAGAGAGAGAGCCTTGCCGTGCGTATCGGCGAGTTGCTCGCAGATCGCTCCACCGATCCCGGCGCTAACGCCTGTCACAAGTACCTTCACGGAGGTCACCGCGTAACCCGAGGCAGGTCACGAGAGGCACATTCGCCGTTCATGCGTTGCAAGGCTCGACAAGGCGAGGTGGCTGGAAACAATGGCGATAGACGGTCGACGATGGGCATCCCAAAATCTTTCTCGATCTAAGTGTTCGTCGGAGCAGCAGCAGCCGGAGTCCCATATGTCGCCCCGCCGCCAGTCTCGATGCGAAACTCGGATGGGCAAAACAGAGGAAGCGTCCGTTTGACTGCTGCCTGGGACAGCGCCGATCGTTAACTGCTCTAGCTGTTTCGGGGGACGAGGACTGCATCCCCAGTCGCGAAACGCAAACCTAGGATTTGGTTGCGCTCGAAACGGCGCGATTGGTTTGGCTTTGCTAGCACGGTCAGGACACCCATTGGCGTCTCAACGCCGAGACGAACCGAGCTCCCAAGATAAACGGTACTTTGTATCCTGCCTCGCAGCATTGCCTCGCCGTCCGAACAGACCTCGATCTCCTCGGGCCGCAGCATCAGTAGGTACGGTTGTGATGCATTTACGGTTATATCGGGGCTGCTCCGCACCACCTGACCATCCGGCAAGGTGAATTCCCGTTCGGAAGATTGATTGACGGGGACCAGGTTCGCCTCACCAAGAAAGTTCGCAACGAACTCCGTTCGCGGTCGTCGATACAACGTTTCGGGATGTGCAACTTGCTCGATCCGTCCATCTCGCATCACGGCCGCGCGGTCGGAAAGCATCAAAGCCTCTCCCTGATCGTGGGTCACATAAACGATTGTCAGGCGCAGCCGCTCTTGAAGGCTGAGGAGCTCGAGTTTGAGCTCTTCTCGGAGATTCTTATCCAGCGCTCCCATCGGCTCATCCATTAGAAGCACGTGCGGCTCGTATACCAACGCGCGCACTAGGGCGACCCGCTGGCGCTGTCCTCCCGAGAGCTGTTGCGGCAATCTATGGGCGAACTTGTCCGCTGGGAGCTTTACCATATCCATCGCGCGACGCACACGCTCACCAACCTCTGATTTTGACATGCTTCGAAGTTTCAGAGGATAGGCGATATTGTCGTATACGCTCATGTGTGGGAACAAGGCATAGCTTTGAAATACCATCCCGATGCCACGAGCAAAAGGCGGAACTGAGGTGACATCTTGGTCGCCGATATGAATTGTACCTGATGTCGCCCTCTCGAAACCGGCTAGCATCATCAGTGCCGTTGTTTTGCCTGACCCAGACGGACCTAGCAGCGAAAGAAATTCGCCTGGCTCGATATCGATACTAACGTTATCGACGGCTCTAACCGTTCCATACTCCTTGGTGAGATTTTTCATCTGCACCCGAGACCCGGTTACCGAACCAATATTTGCTGACACCGGAACTCCTCCTAAGCGATCGTGCGACTGCGAAAGTGTTGAATGTATGCCCACGAAACCTTCCTTCTGAGGTGGATCCAACGGACCGCGATTTACTAGAGAGCCGGGGTGACCTCTGACCATCGTCGTTGCCAACGCTGCAGTTGACCAAGTAGCGACATCAGTATCAGCGCAATGATGATTTGCGCCGTAGAGACCGCCGCAACGACCGGTGAAACAGCAAGTGAAAGGCTGGAGAACACCCGAACAGGCAGCGTTGGTGTCATCGAGCCAGACAAGAAGACCGTTACCACCACTTCGTCAAAGGAAATCAAAAATGCGAACAACGCCCCTGTTATGATCGCCGGTAGATTGGCTGGAACGGTGACGTCTCGGATGGTGCGCCAACGGTTTGCGCCCAAGCTTAGCGCCGCGAGCTCGATACTCGGATCGTTGCGTGTTAGAGCCGACGACACAATGAGATAGACATACGGCACGCCCAACACAGTGTGCATGATGGCGAGCCCAATGTTCGATCCAATCATGTTTAAATTCGAGTACAAAGAATAGCCGCCGGTCGCTAGAATGATCGGTGGAACAACTAATGGGGCGATGGCAAAGATCTCAACGATCTGTTTTCCAGGCAATCTGGTGCGCGCTATTCCAAATGCAGCCACACTGCCAATGAGCGTTGCGAACAGAGTAGCGAGTGAGCCCACCAAGAGCGAGCGCAAGACAGCGTCGTTCCAACGCTCATCAAACAGGAACTCCTCGTACCAGCGCCAGGAGAACAGGTGAGGCGGAAATCTAAGAACCTCATCCTTGCTAAAAGATAACCAGATCACAACGAGTGTCGGCCCTATGAGGTAGAGAGCCACGAGCGCAATAAGCGCAAACCGAATTCGTTTGACGATTACGGTTTCACCCATACTCATGACTTCCTGTAGTGTGCAGCAACGCTGCCGATCATGCTGGCAATGAAAAGCAAGCACAGCGTGACAACTAGAAGAAGAACGGACATCACCGCGCCTCCTTTCAGATCATAAAACGTGGTGACTTCGGTGCTTATCATGTTCGCAATCATGGCGCTCCTAGGCCCACCAAGAATTGCAGGAGTGATGAAGAAGCCGAGCGAGATAACGAAAACCAGAACACTTGCCACACCTGCTCCCTGTTTGGTCAGAGGCAGAACGACCTTCAGAAATGTTTGCCGGCCTCGGGCTCCGCAGATTGCCGAGGCGCGCAACAAATCTAAATCAAGACCAAGTAGTATCGTGTATATTGGCAATATCGCAAATGGCAGCATGGCTTGAACCATGCCGACTAGAACGACTGGTTCGGTATAGAGCATGGTCAAGGGTTTATCGATTAGCCCCGCCTCAAGCAGGGCCGTGTTAATCATTCCGTTGCGGCTAAACAACGCTGTCCAGGCATAAGTCCTCACAACAATGCTCGTGAACAGTGGGAACATAATGAGCGCCAGAGCAATAGACCGCATGCTCGACGAGCTCCTCCACATCGCGTAGGCCATCGCATACCCAACCACCACGCTGATAACCGTGACGATCAGTGAAATGCGAATTGTTCTGAGCGCGACCGTTTGGAAAACCTCATCAGTGAGGACTTGCGTGAAAAGCCTGCCGGCTTCCTTAAGGCCGCCATCAAGTATGGCCAGCGTAAGGGCAACGATTGGCCCGAAGAAGAATATGCCGAGCAAGATCAAGAGCGGGGAAACGCTGGCAAAGCCAACCGGTTGAGAGAGGACGACCCCCCTGTCAACTTCCGCGACGGCGCTTCCCCGCCCTGCTTTCGTATTATTATTCAATTGCATGTCACTCGATCATTTGGTGGATGGTTTGGCTGCTTACTTGCTGACGTAGGCCTGCCAAGCCTTTCCCAGCTCCACCTGCTGCCTCGACATTGTCTCAAGAAGCGCGTTAGGCAAGCTGGTCAATACGGCTTGCGCCTCTGGCGTAACGCTGACAAACGGCTTCAAGTTGTCTGGGAGATAGGCCACAGAGTCAGGGTTAGGTGCACTGTAGCCGACCAGCTTGGTGAATTCCGCTTGCCGCTTCGGATCCAGCATATACTCGGCGAATGCATTGAGTACGTCAGAGTTTTTCGTGCCCTTCGTGTAGGCGAGGTATGACGGAAATTGGATGCCACCGTTATACTGGATTTTCCATTGTGGATTCGCCTGCGCCGCCTGAATGATACGGCCATCCCAACACAGGCAGTAGTCAACATTGTTGTCAATCATCAGCTGTGCCATCTGGCTGCCGTTTGACCAGTACGCTGTCACTTGATCCTTGATCCGGTCAACGATCTTTAGGCATCGCGCAGTATCGAGGCCCTTGCTCAACTGATCGACACTGACGCCATCGCTCAAGAGCGCCAAAGTGCAGACCATCTGCGCCTCTCCAGCATTGGAACTCATGGCGCGAGGCCCTTTGATGCTCGGATCGAAGAAATCCTTAACGCTTTTGAGGGGCACAACCTTATCGGCATCACGATAAGAAACGGTGACGACCGAGTTGAGGATAGGCACACCGTAGTCATTTGCCATAGCCTTCGGGAGCTTTTCGAGGCCTGGAATGTTGGAAGCATCGATCCTTTCGAGGACGCCGTCCATAGCTAGCTTCGGCATATAGGGAGCATCGATGGACGATAGCCCATCCCACTGGATATTCCCAGCCTTTACCTGCGCCGAAGCGGCGGCGACCGCTTGGTCGATGTCGGCCTCAACCAAAGTAATCTTCGACCCAGTTTCTGCCTCGAATGATTTGACGTACGCCTGTTCAAGTGCAGTTGTGTATTTGCCGCCTGGACTCCAGATAACTGCTTCCTTCCCTTTTAGATCGGCAGCGTGAGCTGTCGAGAAAAGCATAACTACTGTCGTGGTCATGCCGAAAAGGCGCGTGTAGTGTGACAATGTTTTAGGTGACGGTTTCATTGGTCTCTCCTTCGTCGTTTGCGCTGGGTGATGGGCGTGCAGCCACCGTCTCTCGGCCTTCAGGTCCTCAGGAACAGCTCGCTGGAGTTGACGGAACAAGTTGGATTGGCCGCGAAACCGCAAAGCTAATGCGTTCGCTCCGGTATTTCATAAACACCAAGCGCGCACTTGATGTTTCGAATACCGAATGAGAGCAGATTACCAGGGCCGCCTTTCGTGCGCGGTTGACTATCCAGCCGATAGACTCCTGGAAATCGAAGACTCGTGTTCCGTTAGCCGATTTTGCCTTCCGCATTGCGGTATGTTCCCCGTTGGCTTTTTGCCAACCTTTTCGTTATGGAATTCATTTCCAATTTAGAACCCAAGCTCAAATAATGTCAAGTACGAAATCTGTTGATAGTCGAGTAGCTGAGCCGCCCGGCATTCGCCCTCACAGCAGGCCGCACAACTGTCCAGCGTGCGATTCTGATACGGCCGGGCTTTTTTCCGTTACGCAACGTTGCAGCTGGGGAGGCCTCTGCCAACTCGCCCGAGCGGCTGCGACGTAGGCCGGCTCAAGTGCTGGGCTCCGCGATGACCTCGTCTGCCCAAGCTCCCTCGGCGGTTTTCAATTGAGTAGTCGAAGGTCGCCGCTTTCTCAATCTCGCCGGGCTGAGCCATCGGGCACGTTCCAGGTATTCCTACCGCGAATATCGTCGCGCGAAATCATAGCACCGCAGCTCTGGCCGGATCGGCCGAGCAACAATGAATGGGCAGTGCAGCGGGCGACTTGAAAACGATGTACCCGTCCGCCGAGGACCGCCGAGGTTCGCCGAGGGCCGTCTTCCGGCCGAGGCCGTGATCTGACGTGCCGCCGGTGCAAACGCGGGGTGTTTGCACCGGTGCAAAGACGGCGCGATGCCGGAAAGCGAGGCTCTAACGGGTCCCGAGCGGTTTCGGCGCTGGAGCACTGAGGAGAAGCGCGCGGTTGTTGCCGCGGCCTTCTCCGTGTCGGCGGCTCTCGCGCGACGGCTGCGGCGAGCATCCGCGCCGCCGCCTCAAGGCCTGGGATCATGCAGGCCGACGCCTATGCCGGATCCAGCCGCCTGACAGCCCCGGTTGCCAGCGGCGCCTGTTTCAAACCGGCCAGAAAAAGAGCATCCGCCGGCCATGGGCGCATCAGGCAGCTTCCATTATCGGCGCGGGTTTCGGCGACCCCGGTAGAGCTCGCATCGATACGATCTTCTGCACGAACACGACATCAAGTTGGCCGAACTCCTGCCTTGGAACAGAAAGCCAAGGCCACCCAAATGTCTCGTGGCGCGCTGATCAGCCCGGCCCAGCGGGAGAGCGCGGTGGCCTGCTGCCGGTTCAGTGGACAGGCACATAAGCTAACATCGCTATTTCCTCGAACTCAACTGGGCTGAGATAACCCAGCGTCGAGTGGCACCGCTTGGGATTGTAGAAGCGCTCGATGTAGTCGAACACGTCCGCCCTAGCTGCGTCCCTCGTCCTGTAGACCTTGCGGGCCGTCCTCTCGGTTTTGAGCGACGAGAAGAAGCTCTCCATCGCTGCATTGTCCCAGACGTTGCCGGACCTGCTCATCGAGCAGGTGATGCCCATGGTCGACCATCAGCCGCTGGAACTGCTCGCTCGTATATTGACTGCTCTGATCGGAATGATGCAGCAGACTGTCGGGCTTGCCTCTCCTCCAGATCGCCATGATGAGGGCGTCGGTGACGAGTTGGGCCGTCATCTCGACCTTCATCGACCAGCCGACGACGCGGCGCGAGAACAGGTCGACTACTGCGGCGACGTAGAGCCAACCTTCCGCGGTCCAGATATAGGTGAAGTCGGCCACCCACTTCTGGTTCGGCGCCGATGCCTCGAAGGCACGGTCGAGGATGCGGCGATACTGACGCGACCAGCCGGTCCCCGGCATCCTTCGGCAGGCCACGCCGACGTGGCCGGGCTCTCAGGCCGTTCTCCCGCATCAGCCGTTCGATGCGATGCAGGCCGCAAGAGAGCCCCTCCGCCAGGACATCGTGCCAGACCCCGCGTGTGCCGTAAGTGCGGTCGCTGCTCTTGAAGCTTCGGTCTATCTCGACAAGATGAGCCCCATCATACTGGGACCGGGCGCTGGGGCTTCGGTTGCGCCAGGCATGGAAGCCGGAACGGGACACATCCAGTGCACTGCACAGCCATGCCACCGGCCAGATGCTCCGGTGTTTCGCGATGAAAGCGAACCGCATGTCACTTCCCTCGCCAAGTAGGCTGCGGCCTTTTTTAGGATGTCGCGCTCCGCCTTCAGCTTGGCCACTTCGCGACGCAGCTTGTCGATCTTGAGCTGCTCCGGCTTCATTTGGCCGTGGCCGGGAAACGCATGCTGCGGATCGGCCGATAGATCACGTATCCATTTGCGAAGCACATTCTCGTGCAGGTCCAGATCCCGAGCCGCCTGCGCGACCGCAACACCTCGTTCCTTCACCAGTCTCACAGCCTCAAGCTTGAACTCGCGGCTGAACTTTCTTCTGTCCATGGGAAAACTCCGGTTCCATCTTCAACACCTTAACTCGGTGTCCATGGAACCGGCAGCAGGCCACGGCGACGAATGCCATCAGCTATATCAGGCTCCAGACGGTCGCCAGCTTCTATGCGGTATAGGCCAGGTCTCACTCAGTTCCCTTGCCGCAGCGAGTAGATCCGGTGCGACTGCCTCCAAGCGAGATGAAGGCATCCGCACTGACGGCCCGGCGACACTAACACAGCCCAGCGCGGGTCCATCCTCCCGATCAGGAATAGGTGCTGCAAGCGCCGCAATGCCGATCACACTCTCATCCGCAGAGATCGCGTAGCCACATTCTCGAACCCGCTTCAGCTCGTCCGAAAGTTCTTTCTCATTGGCAACCAGGGAACGCGCATAGTGGCGCGGGAGGATAAATCCCCGCCGACGTACGTGCGCCAAGGCATCTACATCATCCAAAGTAGACAACCAGGCGCGACCATTAGCTGTTGCATGGAGCGCCGGTCCCGCTTCCATCGTGGGGTCGTAACGGAGGCCCTCTGAGCTTCCCTGAGCACTGGCGATCCATACAAGCTCACCGTTTTCCGCCGCGCAAACACGAACGAACTCGCCTGTGCGCTGCGCCAATCTGTTGAGGATCGGCTGGCAAATCTCGTTGAGGCCGATGTTGCCGAAAAAACGAAGTCCCAAAGCAGCTGTCCGGATTGCCAAGCGATAATGTTGCGTGACGGCCTCTTGAATGGCGAAGTTCCGGCCTACAAGAATTGAGAGGAGCCTGTGGGCGATGCTTTTTGGAAGTTTGAGCCGTCGCGCTATATCGCTAATCGCAAGACCTTCTGGATGGTCTGCGAGCAGTTCGATGATATCAAGAGTACGCTCTGTCGGTGAAACGTTTGCCACGATTACCTCTCAGAGATGGCCAATCTCGATGCCTGTTGCAACTTTAATAGCAGAAGGATGGGCCGGGCAACCTGCGTCCGGAATTCGTAGATGCTAAGCGCAACATTGGGAAGTCGGCCTCAGCTGTCCGATTGTTGTAAGTGACACCAAGCGAGCCAGCACCTCTGCCCCGATCTCGATGTTGTGCGCGTCGCGTGTCATCACGCGACGCTTAGTGGTGGAGGCGGTTGTACCTAATTGATCCTACGCCGCGTTTGCGTGCACCTCCACAAGGGCCGCGTCGATGGCCTCGCCCAGCAATCCCACGATTGTTTCGATATGCTCACCACTAGCGATCAAGGGGGGGCAAATGACAACGTGGTCCCCGACATAGCCGTCAATCGTGCCACTCAGCGCGTGTGTAATCAGACCTCTAGCTTGGGCATTTTGGTAGATCCTTGAACTTAAGCCGTGCGAGGCTGCGAAAGGAGCTTTTGTGCTCCTATCTTCGACAAGTTCTACAGTCATCAACATACCTCGACCGCGTATGTCGCCAACATGCGGATGTTGAGCGAACCTGTCTTGCAGCCGCTGCGCGAGCACACTCCCCATTGCCTTTACTTGGTCGAGAAAGCCAGGGGCCCGCAGGAACTTCTGCACTGCAATTGCTGCCGCACATGCGGTCGCGTGACCCGAGTACGTGTATCCGCCTTTGAAGGTTCCTGAACCGGAGACGATGGCATCGTAGACTCTCTGGTTAACCATCGTCGCGCCAATCGGTTGGTATCCAGCCGCAATGCCTTTCGCAAATGTCAGGAAGTCAGGAGCCACGCCATCTTGCTCGCAGGCATGCAGAGTGCCGGTTCGGCCTAAGCCACAGAAAACCTCGTCCAAAACGAGCAGAACACCGTACTTGTCACAGATCTCGCGTATCCGCTTGAAATAGCCCGGAACTGGTGGAGTAGCACCGTTGGTTGTGCCGGTAACCGTTTCCGCGACAAAGGCCATTACCGTGTCGGGACCAAGTCCCAGGATTGCCTGTTCCAATTCATTGGCTGCACGCAATCCGTATTGCTCCGGCGTTTCGCTTTCCAATCGCCCCCTGTATTCGTAGCAGGGCGAAATATGAAATACGCTCGGAAGGATCTCTTCGAAGGGTATGCGGCGGGCTACCTGGTAGCCAATGCCAAGTCCCGTAAGGCCGGCACCGTGATAGCTAGCCCGGCGGCCGATAACTTTCTTTCGCCGCGGCTGACCAATCTCCACGAAATATTGTCGAGCCATCATGACGGCTGTTTCAACCGCCTCGGACCCGCTGTTGGTAAAAAATGCGCGGGTTAGGCCTTCCGGAGCATCGGTCGTCAGAATGGACGCAAGTTCCTCCATTGGCTCCGACGTGAACATAGCGGAATGGAAGAAGGCCATTTTCCGGATTTGATCCCGAACGGCCTCAATAACCGACTCCTGGCTGTGACCAAGGCACGAGACGCAGGCGCCCCCGGCGTAGCCGTCGATGTATCGCTTGCCGTCTTTGTCAAATATGAACATGCCGTCGCCTTTGACAGCGACAGGAAGATGGCGTTTCGGAATTCGATGGAACACGCTACTCATAAAGCTCTCCTTGACTTGTTGTGATTGGGAAAACGCACTCCGCATTTCGCGATCTTAGTGCGACAGGTGGATTGTCCGGCCCGCTTCAGATGCCGACCTGTAAGCCGCTTCGACCAGCTCCAGTACGGCTGCTGCGTCCCGGAAATCTGCAACGGCTACGCTGTCGTCCTGCTGTGCCTTGAGCACGTGTTGGACAAAATCGGAGTAGTACAAGTCGGCTTCGAACTCAGCAGGCACAAATTCGTGCTCAATTCCATTCGCTCCGTCCCTGATAACTTCGATCCCCTTGTCAACGGAGCGCAAGAAGCGATTGCCGGCACGAACAGAGAACGTAAACTCACGTTGCTGGCCAGGAGTGCTGGGGAACGTGTACCCACACTCGATTGTCCCGATCGCCCCGGATGCACATTGAAGCGTGACGGTAATGAAATCTTCGATCGATAATTTGTTGATGTGCGATGTGGCAAAAGCCGACACGGCCACGATTTTGCTGCCACTTAAAGTTCGGAACATGTCGACCATGTGTACACCAACGTTGATCAATGGTCCGCCGCCTGCGATGTCGCGCTCCAGCATCCAAGGATTGCCTGCCCGCTGATAGCGGCTTGGCGGTCCGGCAACGAACCTGAAGCTGGCGTGGTCGAGCCTGACTGGAGCCTCGCCACCTTGGATGACCTTCATCGTGTCACTCAGGCGGAAGATAAAAGGTATCGCTACGAATGCTTGCTTATGGGCTGCCTTCTCAGCCAACTGTTGAACATCTGCAGCCCTAATTCCGCAGGGCTTTTCCATTGCGAATGGGATGCCGCGGTCGAGCAGCAGATTGGCTGTTCTCGGCATGTCGATGTGCCTGCCGAAGACGAACGCCAATTCAGGACGCTCGTGCGCAAGAAGCTCTTCGCAGCTTGCAAAGCATGTCGTTTTAAATTTTCGAGCGAGAGCGGGCCCGGTGGTTTCCGTCGGATCGGAGACGCCTACTATTTCGACGCCAGATTTCTCCAACGCATCGAGGTAGAGCGGGACATGCCAATGGGCTGTGTCGACCAATGCAACTTTTTTCACGGGTACTCCTCCTGTCCGAATAGTCGCTTGGCTTGAGGTCTTCACCTCCAAACAGCACGATAATCGAGCGGTCCCTCAAGGGGGCCTGAGCCTGCCTACGTTTTAATAAACGAACATTGTTCTATTTATGCGGTGTCGGCCGTGTTGTCAACGAAGCAGTTCAAGATGGCAGCCGACAAGCCCATTTTGAGGCCCGAGACAAACCGGGCGTGCCGCGAACATTCCCCTTCAGCGAGCTTTTGGTGCCGGTTCTTCCAAGGGCTGGAGAGTCGTCCTCTGGACATTAACCGAACATTGTTCGGGTAAGTACACACGTAGTGTCGATACCGGTGCCAAAAGTGGAGAGCGGGCATTTTGACGGTGTCCCTGCACAGGAAGCCGAAGTTCAGGGTCAAACCGGCCACTGTCGCTCAGGTCCTAAGCAAAGAGGCAAGAAGCGTAAACGAGACCACAGCCAGCCATATGGAAGCAATGCGTTGCGCAATACGCAGGCGAGTTCCTCCCGCTTCGCCTATCTGCGTCAGCGCTCCGGCCAAACCCCATGTGAGGGCTATGGCGGTTGCGGAAAGACCTAATAGTCCTAGTTTCGGGAGGAACTGCGAGTCCACTGGAACGGGCAAGAGGACAAGACCGAAGATCAAGGCCTTGGGATTAAGGACGGTGGTCATATAGACCCGCAGTGCCGTCACCTCGGTCTTTCCCCTTCCCCTAAGTCGCACCTCCCAGAGTTTCACAGCGAGATACATCACCCAGATTGCAGCCGCTACTTTTAACGTGACCCCGGCAGCAGGCCAGCGATCAAACAGCCAACCGCCTAGCGACGCGAGCGGCAAGATCGTCGTAAGGTATCCAAGCAACTCTGAAGGCAGGAGACGCAGCACAGGGCGGAGCCCTTTCTGGGCAGCCGCAAGCGCCATCAATGTGTTCGTCGGACCAGGCGCCAGCAGAAGCGCCAGTACTGCCGAAAGGAACGAAGCATAACTCATGCCGGTCTCCACGTTGCACGCGAGACGTGATTTCCGGGATAACAAATACGGCGCAGGATACCTTTTTGCGACCTTCGCACTAGGCTTGCAGAAGCCATTGATCTGTCTCCGCCGCAAAAGGGATACTCGACTGGCTGCCCCTGCGCGAACATGAGATGCCCGCTGCGGTTACAGCTCGACCGACGGCAGCCTTAAGTGAGAAGCCGCGATCTAATGCTGAGGCAAGGACACCTACGAAGCAGTCGCCGGCCGCTGTGGTGTCGTTGACTTCGACCGGTACTGCAGCAACAGAAATTTTTTCCCCGTCGGCAAAAGCTTCCGCTCCATCGCCACCAAGTGTCCGAAGCACGCCAGTATTCAAGCACCTGGACAAATCTTGAGCCGATGGCTCGCACGCCATCCAACCTGCCAGCGCTTCTGCCTCGTCCTCATTGACGACTATCAAATCGCAGCTCGACAGAGACTTACGATCCAACGGAAATGCGGGTGCGAGGTTGAGAATTGACCTGCCTCCCAGATGTTTAACGCGTCGGATGAGCCGCTCAATCTGCGCCGTGTCATTCTCCATCTGCATGAGGACGGCGGTTGCTTTACAAATGAGGCCATCATCCACCATGTCGGAGCACGCAACAAGATTGGCGCCAGCAGCAACTGCGATCATGTTACGGCCTTGGCCGTCGATTAGGATCGATGCACAACCCGTCGGCTCGGTCACATGAGCTATTCGGCTCACGTCAACTGAGTGGGTCAAGTTCTGCATTGCGATGTCGGCCAACGCATCCTTGGCGACCGCCCCTACCATGACTACCGTGGCGCCGTCGCGCGAAGCAGCGATGGCCTGATTGGCTCCCTTGCCACCTGCTTCGGTCCGAAACTGCTTTGCGAGAAGCGTCTGGCCCGGTTGCGGCATATCCTCTACTGCGAATATGAGATCGGCATTGATAGAACCGAACGTGACGATCATAAGTCCTCTCCTTCAAGGTCTCAAAGGATCGGCGAAGACCGCGGGTTTGCAGAGCATGCCCTCCGGTCCGGCATCGGCTTGCCCAGAACGTCGCCAAAGCACAGCCTGATGCGCCTCCCACTACGAGCGTTCAGCTATCTTTTGTCGGAAGCGTTCTGTCCCTGCATGGATGTGATCAAGCAGACTCATTACTGCCCAGTGGCGCTCAGCTATGTTGTAATCGGTGACCCGCGAATGGGCGCTCGAGAAAGTCCCGAGGCGGGTATGATAAATCTTTGCAAGGCCCGGATAGCCCATTGGCTCGGCCATTGCCGACAGCGCCAGAAATATTTCCAACTCGCGGCGCAAATCGGTCCCGTCACCAGCGTGGCGATACAGCCAGGCATAGAGATCGGGATGGATGTTCGTAAAGACGCCAGCGAAACCCTTGGAGCCCTCGCGCATCGCGGCCGCTGCAATCGCCGCATTGGCATTGACTACGGCAAATCCCGAGTCACCTGACAGCGCAACACGGCGCCGGATCGTTTCAAGGTCGCAAGAGACATCCTTAAGAGTGACGAAACGCCCCGTATCGCGGCATTCTTTGAATTCCTCGTCAGTCAGCAGCCTGCGATAGGGTGCAGGGCATTCGTAAAGTCCTAATGCCAGATCACTTGGCACCCAACTCAAAACCGCATCGAGACCGTGGCGGAAGGCCTCTGTTCCATTATTGCCGGTGTCTAGTCGATTGGTGACAAGCACCAACGCGTCGATACCGGTGTCCGCCATTGCCATCAGTTCGGTGCGCTGGTCGTCGGGGCGATCGCTGATGTGTCCGGACGCTATCACCGGCACGCGTCCGTCGGCCAGCGAGACCACTCTCTTCGATAGCGCAATTCGCTCATCAAGCGTCAGTTTTTGCATTTCGCTTGACTGGCAGACGGCGAAGAGAGCGTCGGCACCATTCTGAATGTACCATTCCACCAGTCGCTCCAGCCCTTCCCAGTCAACGCAATTGTCGGCGGCAAAGGGCGTGAGCATGACCGGTACGATTCCATGGGCTTTTTTTGTCATTGAGGCTCTTTTTCACTAGAGTTGAAATCATATTTCGTTTTAGAATAGCATTCCATTCCTGATCCGGACAAGGAGAAAAAGCGTGAGCGTCAAAAGATGGGAGGACGATGCGATCGTGTGGCACGGCCCAGACTATGGTTCTGAGGCGCTGAGGTATCATCCCCAAGTGACGTCAGCGCCAGTTGCCGGGCGCATCATCAGCTGTGTCGAAGTTGTAGACTGGAGTGGGACAGGCACGCGCGACCTGCTTCTTTCCGTTTGGGACGCTTGTTACGATGGACGCGTATTTCTTCGGCGCCAAATCGGAACGAACCCGGATGGCACGCCAATTCTCGGCGAGGAAGAGCTTATTGAACGCGTCCGAGGATACGTAACTGCCGTGAAGGATGGCGACATTTTTCATCTTGTATCTGCCTCGCGTATGCGTAAGCAGATCTTTGTTTTCCCGAATATCGGCGAGAAAGGGGCGCCGGCATTCGGTGAGCCTCTGCGCCTCGATCTTGAGGCGGAGTGGGTCAAGGGCAACGAATATTTCCACATGGCCCGCTTCCACGATATCGACGGGGACGGCGTCCCTGAGCTGATCGTCGGCAGCGACAATTGGGATGACTACTGGCCAAACGGGCTGGAATGGAATGACGAAGGTTACCGCGGCTATGACGACGCCGAACGTTGGCTCGGCGGACCGCTGCGCGGCTTCCTCTACGTCTTCAAGAACAAGGGCACGTTGAACGACCCGATGCTGGAACGTGGCCGTCCCCTCATCGCGGGTGAAACTCCGTTGGAAGTCTATGGCCAGCTTGCGCCGGCCTTTGGCCGCTTTGGCGGATCGCGCCCCAGCCTGATCGCCGGCGAGTTCTGGAACATCCTGCATATTGCGCGCCAGCGCGAAGACGGAGAATTTGAGCCGACCAGCCTGCTTCGCACTCCCGACGATACGGTCCTTGAGCTCGATCAATGCATCCATCTGCCTTGTGTGATCGACTGGGACGGCGATGGCCGCGAAGACATTCTCGTCGGCGCCGAGGATGGTTACGTCACCTATCTCAAGAACTGTGGCGATGGGGAAGATGGCGTTCCGCGGTTCGAGAAGCGTGGACGCGTGGAAACAACCAAGCCGCTGATCCACGCTGGCGTATTGCCGAGCCCGGCAGCGTATGACTTCAGTGGCGACGGCCATTTCGACCTCGTCGTCGGCAACAGCACCGGCGAGCTTCTGTTCTACCAGAGCCGGGAGGAGAACGGGACGATTTACCTGGATAAGGAGATTATGCTGACGGCTGATGGAAGGCCAATCCGGCTTGCCGCCGGACTTACCGGCTCCATTCAGGGGCCATCGGAAAAGATGTTCGGCTATTCCTGCCCGACGATCGCGGATTGGACGGGCTCCGGACACATGGACCTTCTTGTCAGTGACGTGACCGGCCGTCATCGGCTTTTCCGCAATACGGGCGAGAAGGCGTTGCCGCCGCGCTTTGCCGGGGAAGAATTTCTGACCTACAAGGGCAAGCCTCTGAAGACCGTCTGGCGCGTGCGTCCGGCAGTCGTGGATTGGCTCAAGGACGGCGAGCTTCATTATCTTGCTTTGGATGACGAAGGCGTTTTAAGCGACTGGAAGCGCGTTTCCGATACCGAACTCGTGGACAAGCGCGATGTTCGTTGGGCAAACGGCGACCCGATGCGATTCACCGTCGATGTCGGCGGTGGCCGCGGCCGCGTGAAGCTCTGCTTCTGCGACTGGGAAGGCACCGGACGCACGGACCTGATTTTCGGCACTCATGCTCGTGCCTGTGTTCCCCCGGATCCGAAGACCGGCGCGCCGCGCAACACCACGAAGCAGGCCGGTCTGTTCTATTCACGCAATGTCGGGACGCCTGAAGAGCCGCGCTTTGCCCTGCCGAACCCGTTCAAGTTCCGAGATGAAACCATAGCCATGGCCATGCACGTCGCATCCCCAGAAGCAGTGGACTGGGCCGGTCGTGGTGCCCTCGATCTCATCGTCGGCATCGAAGACGGCAGCATCGTTTGGCTCAAGCGTGAGGAACTCTCATGGTGAACTGCTGCCAGATCAAAGGCACCACGCGATTGATGGGCATAATCGGAGATCCGATCGCGCAGGCGAAAACCCCTGCCACGATCAATGCGATCTTCAGCTCACGTGGCGCCGATATTGCGTGTGTACCACTCCAGGTCCCAGTACCGGAGCTTGGCACGATTTGGGCCGGGTTAAAAGGCATGCCGAACCTCGTAGGATTCGGCATAACTTTGCCCCATAAGCAGACCGCCCTCGAGCTCTGCGATAGCCTCGATCCCCTGGTAAAACGCGTGGGGGCGGTCAATGTCGTGCGGCGTGAGCGGGACGGCAGCTTTCGTGGCTACCAGTTTGACGGGAAAGGTTTCGTTCGCGGACTTCAGGCCAATAGCATCGCGATGGAGAATCGTGATGTTCTGATCCTAGGGGCGGGAGGAGCCGCCGTGGCGATTGCGTTCGCACTGGTGGAAGCGGGGGCGAACAGCATCACAGTCTCCAACCGCACTCTCGAGAAAGCAGAGGCATTGGCGGAGACAGTGAATGCTGAATTCGGGCACACTGTTGCCAGAGCGGGTCCCGCGAAACCCATAGCTGGGCAGCTCGTCATCAACGCTACTTCACTTGGCCTCAAGGAAACCGATGCGTTGCCGCTGGACCCCGACCTCCTGCAACCAGGTATGACGATGGCGGAGGTCATTGCACAGCCAGAGACGACGCGGCTGTTGGCGGAAGCCGAGGCCCGGGGTGTTGCGATCCATTCGGGCATCCACATGATCAGAGGGCAGGTAGGGCTGATCGCCGAACACATCTGCGAGATCTGGGGTTAAATCGGGTCCTGCGTTCAACCGCCGCGCATCTCCTTCGACGCGCGGCAGATACCCATTATTGCAAAGCGCCCAACGCTTCGAGGGTAGCACCACATCCGCATTCACCTGGTTCGAAGCGATGGACCTGCCCGTTCGGCTGTCGGCGGCAAGGTTGATGTACACCCAAGCGCCTATCAGGCGTGGCTTGACTTCTCCGCAAACTTGATTCGACTCTTCAAAGAGCGCATCGGATGAGAGGACCGTTAGGAGTGACCATCAGTCCTAAGGCGACTGGAGCACGACTTGGCGCTGATTAGAGCTTGCTTCCACCACTTTTTCGCCAAAAATACGCCGGCAACGCGCGATGGCGATGTCCATTACTTCTGCCGGATCACGGGCCCACCAATCCGTTGAAAAAATCTCAATCTCTATCGCACCGCGGAACCCTGCTCGCCGCATCATGCCTTCTATCGCTGGCAGGTCAACGATGCCATCTCCCATCATTCCGCGATCGGTCAAGAGATGGCGGGTTGGCAGCAGCCAGTCATTGACGTGAAAGCCAAGAAGCCGCCCAGCTTGGCCAGCGCGCATAATCTCTGCTTCCAGTCGCTCGTCCCACCAAAGATGGTAGACATCCACGACCACGCCGATTCCAGGCCCAAAAGCCTCGCACAGGTCGTTGGCAGACGTTAGACTTGTGATTACGGTGCGGTCGCCGGCAAGCATTGGATGCAAGGCCTCTATAGCGAGCTTGACCCCTATGCGCCTGGCCATTTCCAGTAGCCGGCCGATCTGGTCTTCCGCCCGCCGCCGTGCTGCCGCTAGCCCGCGCTCCCCTTCTGCGAGCCCCCCGGTGAACAGGAATGCATGGTCGGCGCCAAACCGCGCGGCCCTTTCCAGTTCCGCTTCGGCGCGGCCCAAGTACTCCGGCACAAAGGGGCCAATACGATTGTAACCCGAAACTTTCATACCATGATCGCGCAATGCTGCCAGAGCATTTGCTTCCCCAACCTTCGTTATCTCCTCTCCCCAGATGGAAACGGTATCGATGCCTCGCTCAGCGCTCAGCCGCAGAAAGCTCAGCATGTCGGCGCGTTCGCGGACCGTGGCATGATTGAACATGATAGCCGTCATCTGGCAATCTTCAGTTTCTGTGGTCGCCGAACGGTGGAAATGGGCTCGAGCGATGCTGGTTATGCTGTCACGCAGACTGCGTTCTCTTGGCTACTCCCGCTCCTGCTGTGATAGTTAGCGGTGTCATCGCCCGCTGACGGCTTCGAAGCGGCCAGATTTGGCTGAGTTCTGTCGCCGCTCGATTTAGCGCGTCCGCTAATTCTGGCCAGCGATCGGGTGTAATGCGGATAAGAGGGCCCGCGACCGATATCGTGCCAGCAACTGGCGCATGCGGATCAGAACTGGCGCGGAATGGTACGGCGACCGCGGCCGTCCCGGTTTCAGCTTCTTCCAAGGAGGTGGCAAAGCCCCGTTGTCGCGTTTCCTCGAGCCGAACCCGTAACTCGTCGACCGAACGAGCCGAGTTCGGCCCGAGTTTGCGCCTTACTCCAAATCCGCGGGAGTAGACGAGTTCCAGGGCCTCTTCCTCCGGTAATGTGGAAAGCCAAGCCTTTCCGTTAGCAGTTGCATGCAGCACTATTTCCTGCCCCATATCGGGATCGTACCGTAAACCGGTGACGGCACCCTGTGCCCTGGCGACCCAGACCAAGTCACGACCTTCCAAAATAGCAAGACGGCAATATTCCCGTGTTTCCGCAGCCAACCTGGTCAAGACCGATTGGACCACGTCCGGTACGTTGCGGGCATCCAGATTCCGGAAGGCCAGGGTGCTCATTCGCAGCGACAGCGCATATTTCTGGCTGGCGTCGTCTTGGATAACCCACCCGTGGTTCACCAGCGTCGCAATGAGCCTGTGGATCGCGCTGGCAGGCATGTCGAGCCGATCCGCAATATCCGATAATTCCACAGGCTCACGTTCGCCCGCGAGCAGCTCCAACAGCGTCAGACATCTGGATACAGCAGCGACAGTCACTTGGCCTCTCCGTTTTAATCAACATAAATGAGTTGTTTCCAAAATGGAATACGTTTCCATCACAACCCCCCCCGGTCCCGCCGGACGAGTTCGCCTAACAACATCGGCCGGCGGCACAAACTAAACGTGCAGCGACAAGAGACATGCCATTGGCTTAGTGTAATTTAGACTCTGACGTGTCAATCTTAGAGAGGGGGACTATCAAGTAACTAAGCTGCCCCAGATACTGACAACATCTGACACAGCTGCAATTTGACCCAGACATCGTCACGCCCCGCTCTTTTCAGTAATCGTTTTGCGCAGGGGCAACATGGAGAACAGAACTTCCGAAGCCAGCGAAAGTCGCCGCTAAGTTTTGCCCGGCTTCGACTTTGTGTACCCCGGTATAGGAACCGGTCATGATAAATTGACCTGGTTCCAAGATTTTTCCGCGATGAGCGAGATGATTGGCGAGTGCCACAACGACATCAATCGGATCCCCTGCTGGATGTCCAGCGCGCCTTGAGAGGACGGTTACATTATCCACGGTCAACTCGACAGCGATTTCGAGAAGATCATGCTCCTGCCACGAAGGGTTTGCCATCCCTAACACGACACCGCCATTGCCAAGGTTGTCTGCCAACAGGTGCGGCATCGGCGACTGAAACAATTCCACTAACCGGCTGTCTAGCAATTCGAATGCAGCCATGACGCCACCAATGCAGGGTATAACATCTGGTCTCGTATAGCCACTTACCGGTAGCGGCCCGAGCGCAGTGTCGATCACGAAAGCCAGCTCGCACTCCACGCCGTCTTTCATTCGTTGGATTGGCAGTGTCTCGCCCGAGAAAAAAAGATCGCAATCAAAAATAGGGGCGGATAGTACGGAGGAATCGGCTGACAGACTCGCCTTCCAGCCCACCACATTTGCACACAGCAAAGACAGAGTACATGCCTGGATATCATACGCTTCTTTGGTTGAATTCAGGCCGCATAGATTTACCGGATCCGCACTGGAATCGCGCTTTTTGACGATTAGGCGGTTGGCGGCATCGGATAGTCGCTCATTCATGATGGTCTCCTGTATTAAGCTAAGTGGCAAGACTATTCAGCCTCGAAACGAGGGATATTAGTAATCGTCCACTCGTTACGCGAAGAATCTTCGGAGTGTGTGTGCAAGATTAAAACATTGGTTTAGTGTTCGCCCATCCGAGCTTGACAATGATGGTTCGACATTCGCAGCGCCCATCTTTATCACTTCATAAGCGCGCAACGTTGCCGATCGGACGGATGAGCAGGCAACAGCCGCCGCATTTGCCCTGGCGGCCTCAGGCAGGTAACCACGCCCGGTCGAGCGCTGGGATGGTACCGCTACCACCTTCAAATCGCCTGAGATTCTGCCGAACCCCGGGTAGTGCGTGGGACAACCAATCAGCGGCTTGCCCACGCATCCCGAATGGCGTGGATCGCCGCCAGCGCCTCGGACTCGATGCCATCGATATCTGTGAGACGCTCCGGAAGCGGCATGACAGGTCCTCCGCCACGCCAGATTGAGGCGGTTGGTGTCCACTCGCGGACATGCCGAAACGTCCAGCGGTTGAACGGCGATATATCCCACCCCGTCCGCGGAATCATTGGCGCGCCGGGCTTCATCGGATCCGGCTGCCTCATTTACACAAATATGATGTGTAGTCTGGGACGAGACTAAAGAGCGCGGGCTCATCGCAGGCGCCGCACCCCGTTGAATTTGCTGCGCCTGCTGAACCTCAAAGCTATGCTTGTCTCCTTGGTCGCAGTGCATTTGTCCTCGCATTCTTGGAATGATATTCCATTTGTTAACGACCTTCCAAAATTTCGTCAACTGGACGAGGAGGCTGCAGGCCCTTCTTCTCCGCCGCGGGGAGCGCAACAAAGGGACAACTGGGAGGTGAAGTATGTCGATGAAACAGAAAGCTGGTGTATTGCTCATGGCGGTCGGCGCGCTGTTGACAGCGGCGGCGCACCGTCAGGCAATAAAGATGGTACGCTGAAGATCGGGATCGATCATTTCCCGACAAATCTGGACCCGGGCCAGAACCCTTGGCGACAGCAGCAGGCCATCATGCATCTCGTCGCGGGAACGCTGACTAACCAACAGCCAGATGGCAAAAACATTACCATGGGTTAGCCGCTTCGGCCGAAGCTGGTGAGAAGCGATTTGTTGTCAAGCTCAAGCCGAACCTGAAGTTCTCCGACGGGAGCGCGCTTAGCGCGACTGACGTTGTCGCGTCCTTCAAGCACTACATGAGCGATAACAGAAACGGCTATGGCTACACCTTCGCTCCGATCGAGAAGGTGACAGCCACCGACGACCTCACGGTGAAGTTCGAGCTCAAGCGGCCCTACCCCTCGCTACCATTCATCCTCGCACTGCCGTCTTCGGAGATCATTCCTTCGGAGCGCATCGAAGCTAGGGGTTCGAAGGATCTCTACGCGGGTGATCCAACACCGACGGCAGGTCCCTTCCAGGTGCAGTCGTTTGGCCAGGAGCAGATTACGCTGCAGAGGAACCCCAATATGCAGGGGCACAGCCGTCGACGAAGACGGTCATCTTCGAGAAGATCATCGACCCCACCGCACGCCTCGCCCAGGTGCAGGGCGGTGAGATCGACTGGGCTGATGACATTTCGCCAAAACTGATCGGGCAACTCGCCGCGCCAGTCGAGGCCCGTTCGGCCCTGGCTGTCAACGGCCTGGACTTTTTATCGTTGAATAACCGCAATAACAGCCTCCTGAGTGACGTGCGCATCCGGAAGGCAATCGCCGTGGCCACCGCAAGCAGCTCAACGAAGTCGTGTATGCAGGCCTTGAGTCAACCCGCGCTTAGCTTGTGGGCATCCGCCTCCCGATATAGCAAGCCGTTCCTGTCTCCAGATCCGACGTCGCGCGCGCGAAAGAACTGCTCGCTGGAACCAAGTGCGAGAACGGTTGCAGCAAGCTCAAGCTAATTACTAATAGCGCTGGCGTGGGTGACGTCGCGATCGTCGTGCAGCAGAGCCTGAAGGCGATCGGCATCGACGTCGAACGTAACCGCCGAGGGAGCAACGATCAACGACTGGTTGACCCAAAGGCAATTTCGACCTCTGGGCTGGTGGCTCCTTTGACGTCGCCGATTTTCCCGATGGGTATCTCGCATGGACAATCGGACAGGCCAATGAAGCTCTGTACTCAGATTATTCGAGTTCCGAGATGAACCGGCTGATCGAGCAGATCGACGTGACGACGGGATCGGAGCGGGATGCCGCGGTCGCCGCTCTTAACGCCTTGTTCGAGAAGGACCTTCCTTTGGTACCGACCACCAACTCAGTTGTCGTGTCCGCTAGTCGAGTCCCCTCAGTGTCTGTTCCAAAAAGAGGTGAGTGATTTCAGTTGATTCAGTCGGATTTCTGAGATTCGACGGAGATCACGATGGCCTAGACTGAAATCACCCGTCCGCACTATGAGCGGCGCTGCGCCCGTTACAAGCGATCTGACGGATGCGGAATGGGCGCTGATTGTGCCGCACATGCCTCGGCCGAACCGCGTCGGCCGGCCGCGCAAGACGGACCTGCGCGAAGTCGTGAACGCTCTTTTGTACCTGGCCTCCTCGGGCGGCGCGTGGCGGCTTTTGCCGAAGGACTTTCCACCGTTCTCGACGGTGCAGAAGTACTTCTGGCGCTGGCGTGACGAGGGCCTGCTGCGCACCATCAGCAACGAGCTTGTGATGGCGGCACGCGAACGGGAAGGCAGGCAAGCCAGCCCGACGGCCGGTGTCATCGACAGATGGGGTATTCGGCTTGAGCCTCATCGTTTGGCGGTGATGCCATCAAGGTGCGCTTCGAGCTGATGATAAAAACGTGGTCGGTTCCCTGGAACAGCCACAAGCCATCAGGAAGGAGAAGCGCAGCATGAAACATTATGCAGGATTGGACGTCTCGGTGAAAGAGACCGCAATTTGCATCGTCGACGAAACGGGCACGGTGTGCCGCGAGGTGAAGGTGCCGACCCATCCCGAGGATATTGCGCGGGTGCTCAAGGATCCCGCCTGGCGGTTGGAACGCGTCGGGCTTGAAGCCGGACCTTTGTCGCAATGGCTGTTCGAGGGGCTTGCCAAAGCCGGCTTGCCAGTGGTTTGCATTGAGACGCGTCACGTCAACGCATTCCTGAAGGCACAGCCGAACAAGATCGACCGCAATGATGCGCGCGGGATCGCGCAGATGATGCGGGTCAATCTGTTCCGCCCGGTGCATGTCAAGACCCTGACGAGCCAGAAGCGCCGGGCGCTGCTGACGGCGCGCAAGGCTCTTAAAGGACAAGGCGATTGCCATCGAGAACGACATCCGCGGGCTGTTGCGCAACTTCGGTCTCAAGGTTGGCAAGGTCGGTGCGGTCAAGTTTGAGGGGCGGATCCGCGAGCTCACCGAAGGCATGCCCGATCTGGCCGAGATCGTCGAACCGTTGCTCGACGCGCGCCGCAAGCTGCGCCAGAATTATGCCGCCCTGCACCGCAAGCTTCTGGCGATCGTCCGGGATGATGAGGTTTCCCGCCGGCTGATGTCGATCCCCGGTGTCGGCCCCGTCGTGTCGCTGGCCTACACCGCGACGATCGATATCCCCGCCCGCTTCCGCAACTCCAAGGCGGTCGGTCCGATTTTGGGCCTGGCGCCGGCGCTCCATGAATCGGGCGAAAGCCGCCGGGTGGGCGGGATCTCGTTATGCGGCGACGGCATGATGCGAACGTTGCTCTACGAGCCGCGCAGACCCTGCTGACGCGGGTGACGAAATGGTCCTGGCTGAAGGCCTGGGCGATGGACGTCGCCAAGCGGCGCGGCCAGCAGAAAGCCATCGTTGCGCTCGTCCGCCGGCTGGCGGTGATCAATCGCATCTGGAGCGACGGCACACAGTTCCGCTGGACCAGGACGGAAATCATGCCGGTCGCCGGCCGAACAATTGATAAACATCGCCCCCCGATAGACGGGGACGACACGAGCTCCGCCCACCGGTGGAAAAGCTGTCCTTCGCGGGACGAGGATGAGGTGAGTTCGTCGACTGGCTTGGCTCGATTGCCCATCATCGGCAATCAAGGCGCTCGACAGATTGTTCCACCCATTCTTCTGAATCCCCATAGAGGGCAGGGCCAGAGCGCCGATCCCGGAGAGAAGCAAGGCCCCGCGAAAGACGTCCAATGCCGGCAAAGCGAAAAAGAACTAGGAGGCGCTTGACTTCAAACCGCCGAATAGAGAAGCAGTCGGTGAAGACCACCGAAAGCGGCGGAATCCGGGGCTTTGATGCCGGCAAGAAGGTCATGGGCCGCAAGCGCCATATCGTCGTCGAGACGCTCGGCCTGCTGGTCGGGCTCGTCGTCCATGCCGCCGACATTCAGGACCGCGACGGCGCGCCGGCGGTCCTGAAGGCCATCCTCAAACGCTGGCCATGGCTGCATCATGTCTTCGCCGATGGCGGCTATGCCGGGCCGAAGCTGAGCGGCGCGCTGCAAAAGGTAGGAAAGTTCACGCTGGAAATCGTCAAGCGCGCGGACAAGGCCAAAGGCTTCGAGGTCCTACCGCGCCGGTGGGTGGTGGAGCGTACATTCGCCTGGCTCGGCAGGTGCCGAAGGCTGGCAAAGGACTTCGAGCGCACCATCGCCTCCGCCGAAGCTTGGGTCTTCATCGCAAACATCCGAATGCTCACCCGCAGGCTCGCAAGACATTGAAATATCCACGGTCATTTCGATTCAGACACTTAGAGGTCTTCAATATCAGCCCCACCATGTACTTCGATGTTCACTAGTCGTTTAGTTCCTCTTCCGGCTGTGGATTGATGGTCTCTGAGCAAAGGGAGTGGGATGATGTTGGTCGTCCGGGCCACGTTCGTGCGGGCTCTGCAGATCGTGATTGTTGGGCTCTTCGTGACCGTCGGCACCAATCTCCTGGTGCGTCTCGTCCCGGGCGATCCGGCGAGGGCGATGCTAGTGCATTGATTCCAACACTTGGTGCCCACGTCTGACGGCTGCGATGATGTTGTCAGGGTCTGCTTTCCAAATGAACGGCTTTGGCTCTTCGTTGTGCTCTTTGATAGAGCGGTTGATGGCTGCCTGAAGATCAACGACGGAATGAAAGACACCATTTTTCAGTCGTCGCCGTGTGAGCTTTGCGAAGAAGCCCTCGACGGCGTTCAACCAGGAACACGATGTCGGAACGAAGTGGAATGTCCAGCGTGGGTGCCGCGCCAACCAGGCCCGGACCTTCGGCTGTTTGTGCGTCGCATAGTTATCCAGGATGACGTGAACCGCCTTATCCTTCGGCAACTGAGCCTCGATTGCGTTGAGGAAGCGGATGAACTCCTGATGCCGGTGACGCTGCATGTTGCGGCCAATGACGGAGCCGTCGAGAACATTCAGGGCAGCGAAGAGTGTCGTGGTGCCATGGCGCTTGTAATCATGGGTCATCGTGCCGCCGCGGCCCTTCTTCAAAGGAAGTCCTGGCTGCGTCCGATCGAGCGCCTGGATCTGGCTCTTTAAGGACAAGAGAATGGCTTGCCATGCTGCTCGAACGCGAGGCCACCATGCGTCGCCAGAAGCGTTTCGAGGCCCGAGCCAGAGCTGCAAAGCTGCGTCACGATGCACAGATCGAGAATGCCGACTTCCGTGCCGCACGCGGTCTCGACCGCAATCTGTTCATGGCGCTCGCCGGCTGCGACTGGATCAGAAAGCATCACAGTCTTCTCATCACCGGGCCGGCGGGCGTGGGCAAGAGCTGGCTGGCCTGTGCGCTTGGCCACAAAGCTTGCCGAGAGGATTTCTCCGTCGCCTATCACCGCGTTCTCCGGCTGTTTGCAACACTTGCCCTCGCGAGAGGCGACGGACGTTATGGCCGTATCCTCAACAACTCGCCAAAACCGACCTTCTCATTCTTGATGACTGGGGACCGGAAAAACTCAATGATGACCAGCGGCGTGATGTGCTTGAGATCATTGAAGACCGCTACGAACGCCGATCGACAATCGTCACCAGTCAGCTGCCCCTGGATCACTGGTACGAGATCATTGCAAACCCAACTCTGGCCGATGCCATCCTGGACCGCCTCGTTCACAACGCCTATCGCATCGATCTCACCGTTGAAAGCATGCGAAAACAGCGCTCGCCAAGAGCGTCTGAAACAGCCCAAGCTTGACCTGAAACGAAACCCAATCCAAACATCAACGAGACCCAGGATCAGTCCGAAAAATGGCCGGCTTCAAATCGGAACACCGGCCGGAATGAAATCGGAATGACTGGCCGGCTTCGTCGGAATACGCATCCTGGGCATTTTCGGGTTCGCCGGCAGACACAGCCTCGGCGGATTGAGCTGCACAGGAGCGACCCGCCGCCCGGCAACATCGTCATGTGGCGCGGACTGACTCGACTGGCGGACATAGCCCTGGGAATAAGCATGGCCGCCGAACTTGTGGGTAATTGAAAGCCGGTGACGGCCGCCTTGCTGAGGTAGGCTGAAGGCTGCAAGTCCTAGTGCAAGCACTAGGCGGTTGATTTGGCCTCAACCGGGCTCGTGCTCCAGGGCTGCAAGTGGAAGGTTCGCTCCTCACCTCTCCCGCGCGAGTCGATGAGGACGGCGATCTATGACGGGCTGTGCTTCACGGCGATGTCATAGGAAATCAAGACAGCGATCACGCGCGGAACCCTCTTTGGCGGCTTTCACTGTGACCACACTCAGCTACCTGGTCCCTCTTGGCACCATATGGCGCCACGGATCATCGCCGCAAAGCGGCGGGCCAAGTCAGCCGCGATCGAAAGTTCCGGAGTATGGGTGAAAAGATCAATAACGTCGATTTTTATGCCCTCTGAGTGCCACTTCAACCGCTCGGCGCCGACCTTCCGCAACACTGATCTTGTTCTAAGCACCATCCGAAGACAAGTGCTCAACGAACGTTTCGAATGATCTGCGCGCGCGCAACGCTCTCTCTTGAGCCGATATTCCTTGAAGTCGTAACCGCTCGGCCGGGATCTCAAGGGCAAGCGGAACTGCGGGCGGACGCCTGCTCATGATCTCAGCTAACGGGAATTCTCCTTCTCCGATAAACATGCGGTCGAAGCGTGCTTCCTTTACAAGACATTCGGGGCTAGCATGCCTGGGGCCATCGCTGAGTTGGATTTGCGAAATCATTGCAGCTGGTACACGCTGCAGATCTCCAGGGCCACCACCTGATCGCAACAAGTGGAGGACGTCGACGACGATCTTGTCGTTAGGAGAACCTGCCTCGGTAAGGACTTGCACGGCATCTTGCAAGTCCTTGATTCCCGAAAAGACCATGAACTCAATTTCGAGACCGAGGCCAAGCCGACTTGCGCTGGCGCTCAGAGCACCAAAGTTATCTAGCATTCGTGAATGAACATTATCAAAGGCAACGACAAGAACGCACCGGGCACCAAGCTTAGCTGCAGCCCCTAGTATAGGCATGTAGGTGACAATATCCGTGTCGGGCGCAAGGACCAGGGCTTCGATACTTAACACGAGAACGCCGCTTTCCCTCGATACGAGCAGCGCTTTCTGGACTGCCTCATCAAGTTCCCGGGTCGATAAATTTTCTGCCCCGGGTCGCGGCGAATGCAACCGTATACTGGCGTATTGGAACCCTGTTTCAGCAGCTATAGCGATCGCGTCTTCCGGTGGCACCTCTTGCACCGTCAAATGCGCAAGAGTGAGGGGAACCTTGTCAGCGATCATCCGGCGACCAGCCCCCATCACCTGCCAACCGCCAATTCTGAGAGCGAAGCGTCAACTGATTCACCCAACAGTCCGACTATTGTGTCGAGGTCCTTGTCACCGGCAATGAGCGGGGGACAAACGACGATGTGATCGCCGTTAACCCCGTCGACAGTTCCTCCGAGCGCATGCGTGATCAGCCCCCTTGCCAGGGCCTCTCGATAGATCAGCGGACTTAGGCTACGCTCGGCCGGAAAGGGAGCTTTTGTCTCACGGTCCTGCACTAGTTCGAGCGTCATCAACAGCCCTCGGCCTCTAATATCGCCAACATTCGGATGTTGCTCGAAACGGTCTTTCAGGGCAGATGCAAGCAGCTTGCCCTTCACTTCCACATTCTCTAGGAATCCGTCCGCGCGCAGGACCTTTTGAACAGCAATTGCAGCGGCGCAGGCGGTGGCATGGCCAGAATAGGTGTACCCGCCTTTGAAGGTACCGGAACCCGACACAATGGCGTCATAGATTTTCTGATGCACTAAAGTCGCGCCAATCGGCTGATAGCCGGCAGCGATACCCTTGGCGACGGCCAGAAGGTCAGGTGCTATACCGTCCTGCTCGCAAGCATGCAGCGTGCCTGTCCGCCCCAATCCACAAAACACTTCGTCCAATACAAGAAGAACGCCATATTTGTCGCATATCTCTCGGATTCGCCGAAAGTATCCTGTTACCGGCGGAACCGCGCCAGCTGTCGTTCCCGTGACAGTCTCGGCGACGAAGGCCATGACGGTCTCCGGGCCAAGCCCGAGAATAGTCTGCTCCAGCTCGTCAGCTACGCGTAAACCATATTGTTCGGCTGTCTCCGACAACAACCGGCCGCGATACTCGTAGCAAGGCGCGATGTGGAATACGTTTGGAAGAATGTCTTGGAACGGCGCGCGACGCGCGATCTGATAGCCGACCCCCAGCGTTGTTATGCTTGCGCCGTGATAGCTGCTGCGCCGAGCGATTACCTTTCGCCGTTCGGGTTGATCGTTTTCAACGAAGTATTGACGGGCCATCAACAGTGCTGTTTCGACCGCCTCTGAGCCGCCGTTGACAAAAAAAACCTTGGTTAGGCCCTCAGGCGCGTTGGTCGCGAGGATAGCACCAAGCTCTTCAAGGGGTTCGGATGTGAACATGGCCGCATGAAAATACGCCAAACTGCTAATCTGGCTCTGCACGGCCTTGATCACCGCCGGATGACTATGGCCAAGGCACGAGACGCAGGCGCCGCCAGCATAGCCGTCGAGATACCGATTCCCATCCTTGTCAATTATGTACATCCCATCACCCGCCACTGCCACTGGCATAGTGCGCGCCGGGAGCCTATGGAATACGCTGGTCATAAGTTTTCCTCCGAGTTTGCGAGCGAAGCAAAACTGGAAACCCATTCCATTTTGCGGCGTCTACCGATCTCTCACATTCGCTTGGCGACGCTTCACCAGAACGACGTTTTATAATCTGCCTGAGGCCTCGAGGTAGAGAACCGGACATGATAGACTATCCGTTATCGTTCGCCGGGAAGCGGCCAAACCTCATATAAGTGGAGATTGATCATGCCATCAGATGTAATTTTTTTCTTAGCTATTAATTTATGCGGAAGATCTAAGCTTTCTAACTTATCCGTGATCGTGGATTCGCTTCGAGATACGTTGTACCCAAGTATCATCGTTCCATTGGGTGTCAGATAATTTTGCGACTCGCGGAGGAACCTGTTAAGTACAGAGCCACCCGGATCGAAGCTGCTGTGCTCGATCATACTGGAGAATGCAAAGTCGTCTGGGACGTGTGTTGCTGGCAAATGGAATATAACCTGGTCAAATTGTGACGTTGGATCAACGTTCTTATAGAGGTCGCTTTGGACGCCGGTTATATTCGTAATACCGTTCCGGTTTGCGTTAGCCAGTGTGTTGGCGATAGCGTGTGGATTAATATCAGTAGCAAGTACGTGCGAAGCGCCATTCTTCGCCAAGAACAAAGCAGTGAGGCCGCATCCGCACCCGATCTCAAGGACACTTTTTCCAACCGCCGGCGGTACATTTTCTGTTACCCAACGACCAGTAACGTTGTCGTTGTCGTCCCAAAATACGTCCTTGTGGACCTCCAAATCAAGTCCAAGGCAATGGGCATACTTAGGAAAAGTGGACAACTGACTTTCTTTCAGACGCTTCCTTACATATGATATCCTATCCGTATTCATACGAGATCCTCCTGTCCTCTATTTAGGAAGACTATAGTCGACGCGTGCGATGTGCAGTGTGAATTGTTCATGTAATTTTTTTGCAGCGATATGAAAAACACCGCCCGGCCTTGTCCAGTCTAGAAAGTGCAGTCCTGGCGCAGCCCAAGGTGAAGAAGCTCCTTTCCACGGATTATATCTCGATCGACGGAACACTGGTCGGGGCCTGGGCGTCGATGAAGAGCGTCAAGCCGAAGGACGGTTCGGGCGAAGATGGCTAATGCGAGTCGCCCGCTCAGGACGGCGGGCGTAACGCGGTAGCGGACTTCCACGGCCGATGCCAGGCTCATGGCCTGCTGGTAGATGCCTGCCTGACGCTGGCCGACGGGTATGCCGAGCGAGTGGCCGCACTGCATATGATCGAACCCTGCGCCGACCTGCCGCAGGCGATCACGCTCGGCGCCGACAAGGCCATAGCCGCTATGCCGGTCGTGCGCCCGTCGACCGCCGCACGGCGTCCGCTGGTGTTCTACGCCACATATGGCGTCACCCTCATCGAACGCAGCTCATTGATGATTTCCTCCGGATCATAGGCCGTCAGCCAACGCATCCGCAAGCGCATCGAGGAAGGCGTTCGGCTGACCGAAACGTGTTCCTGAAGCCAGGGCAGATAGCGCATCGTCCAGTTTTTCTCCCGTGGATAGGTGCGGCCGTGCTTCAGCATGACGGCAGTCCCTAGCAGCCTGTCGGACTTAGCGCACCGGAGGGATATCGACTAGAATCAAGCGATTGATTCTCCAGCCAGATGTCCGGTTGTGCGATGAGCAACTTTCGAATGGTCGATCGTACGAGCGGGTTTCTTCTGCCGCCCTCGGTGGATGAATGGCTTCCCGAGCGGCACCTTGCGCGTTTTGTCGTGGAGGTTGTCGAAGGGCTGGACCTGCGGGCGATGAGCGGCAGCTATCGCGGGTCGGGTTCGGCGTCGTATCACCCGAAGGTTCTGCTTGCTGTTGTGGTTTATGGCTATGCGACGGGAGTTTTTTCGAGCCGCAAGCTTGAACGGGCGACGTATGACTCGGTGGCCTTCCGGTTTATCGCGGCGAACGATCATCCTGACCACGATACGATAGCGGCGTTCCGGCGGCGTTTTCTCAAGGAGATCGAAGGTCTGTTTGTGCAGGTGCTGCTGCTGGCGCGCGAGATGGGCGTTCTGAAGATGGGCACGGTTGGGCTTGACGGGACGAAGCTGCACGCCAATGCCAGCCGGCACAGCGCGCTTTCGTATGAGCATGCGGGCAAGATCGAAGCACAGCTGAAGGCCGAGGTGGCCGAACTGATGGCGAAGGCCGAAGCTGCCGATCAGGCCGACCTTCCCGATGGCTTTTCGATCCCCGAAGAACTTGCGTTGCGGGAAGAGCGGTTAGGCAAGCTTGCCGAGGCGCGCGCCAAGATCGAGGCGCGGGCCAAAGAGCGCCACGCCCGTGAGCAGGCCGAGTATGAGGCAAAACTTGCGGCGCGGCAGGAAAAGGAAAAGCGCACGGGCAAGAAGCCCGGCGGCAAGCCGCCGTCCCCACCTGCATCGGGCCCTTCGCCCACCGACCAGATCAATCTGACTGACGAGGATTCGCGCATCATGCCGGTGGCCGGCGGCGGGTTCGAGCAATGCTACAATGCGCAGGCCGTCGTCGCTGAAGGCAGCCTGCTGGTGGTCGCGGCGGAGGTGGTGCAGGCGGCCAACGACAAACAGCAGCTTGCGCCGATGGTCTACAAGATCACGGCCTTGCCGGACGAGGTGGGACGGCCCGATACGCTGTTGGCCGACAGCGGCTACTTCAGCGCTGCCAATGTCGATGCCTGCGCGAACGCCGGCATCGAGCCGCTGATCGCCACGGGCCGGCAGGCGCATTACCCGCCGCTCAGCGAGCGGCTTGCCGAGCCACCGCCGCCGCCGGAAAATCCGACGCCTGTCGAGGCCATGGCCCACCGCCTGAAGACACCCGAAGGCAAAAGGCTCTATGCGTTGCGCAAGCAGACACCGGAGCCGGTGTTCGGCATCATCAAATCCGTTCTGGGCTTCCGGCAGTTCTCGATGCGCGGCCACAAAAAGGCTTGCGGCGAATGGAACCTCGTGACCATGACCTGGAACATCAAGCGCATGTTCGCCCTGATGCCAGCCTGATGGGGGCGTCATCAAAGCCTGAAGACCGCCAAAGCGTCCACCGGTCAAAAATCGCCGACCAAAGCCTCTCTCGGACCGGCTCCTGGCCATTCACAGGTCTCGACCAGCCAGAGCCACTCTGCCTTCGATTGAAGACATCAGTCCGACAGGCTGCTAGAGCAGATTCGACTTACTCCGGGTCATACCCGGCTGCCTCGAAGTAGTTTCGGCATTCGGCCGGTTTGAAGGCGTCGAGGCAGTCGGCGATGACGGACCAGAGTTGATCGATGGAGCGGGCGGCTGCTTTTCTGAGTAGGGCTTTGAGCTTCGAGACCGCCATCTCGATGGGATTGAAGTCGGGCGAATATGGCGGCAGCAACAGAAGCCGTGCGCCGGTCCTTTGGATGGCCTCGCGAACGCCGGTGATCTTGTGAGCCGGCAGGTTGTCCATGACGACGATGTCGCCGGGAGAAAGTTCAGGCGCGAGCACCTGTTCGGCATAGGCCAGGAAGGCGGCGCCGTTCATCGGCCCGTCGAGCAGCATCGGTGCGGTCAGGCCGTTCAGCCGCAGTCCAGCGGTGAAGGTCGTGGTCTTCCAATGATGGGATGGACGCCCCCCTGACGGCATCGATGTGCCAGAGTGGTGGCGTTGAGAACCACCGAAGGGAGACGTCCATGACACAAGTTAGCACCATTGGCCTGGATCTGGCCAAGAACATCTTCCAAGCCCATGGCGCAGATGCCGCCGGCACCGTTGTGTTCCGCAGGAAGCTGCGGCGCGAACAGGTGCTGGCCTTCTTCGCTGCGCAGCCGCCATGCCTTGTGGCGATGGAGGCATGCCCAGGCGCTCATTATTGGGGTCGTGAGATCGGCACGCTCGGCCATACCGTCAGGCTGATCGCACCGGCTTACGTGAAGCCTTTCGTCAAGCGTCAGAAGAACGATGCCGCCGATGCCGAAGCGATCTGCGAGGCCGCGCAACGGCCTACGATGCGCTTCGTGGCGGTGAAGAGCCAGGAGAAGCAGGCCTCGGCTGTGATCTTCCGAACCCGCGACGTGCTCGTCGGCCAGCGCACTCAGCTCATCAACGCGATCCGCGGGCATATGTCCGAGTTCGGCCTGATTGCGCCGCAAGGCCCCTCGCATGTCGAGCGGCTCATCACGCAGGTTGAGGATCCTACCTCGAGCGTGCCGGAGGCCGCTCGCTGTTGCCTTGCCATGCTCGTCGAAGCGCTACGCCGCTTGCAGGATCAGGTTAGGTCGCTGGACGCGGAGATTGCGAAGCGGGCCAAAGCTGACGAAACGGCCCATCGGCTAATGAGCGTGCCTGGCATTGGTGCAACAACTTCATAATGCCCGCTATCAGTCGGGTGAGGCGATTATCCGATATCGATTTCATCCCCGTTACGGGGAAGCGGTTATTGTTGCCGGGCGCAATCGCAATGGTGACGAGGTCGTTCTGATCATCCGCCAGCTTGACGGCACCCTGGTGCAGTTGCCGATCTGGATGACGGAGGATCGTGCGGAGGTGATGATGGTGACGGAGAGTCCCCGTCTGTCGCTGACGTATCTGCGCGAACTTCGTCTTGAGCTCGATGCCTGTCTAACCTTGCTTCGCGACGATTCCCGTTGCGAAGGAGGAGACAAGCATGAAGCATCGTCAATCCTGTCACCGCCAACTCGATCTCTTTGTGCCCAAGACCCCGCCGGCACCGATAGCACCGGCCGAGCGGACGAAGCTATTGCCACTGGTGAGCGCGCTGCTGTCGGAAGCACGCGGCGCAGCCGCAGCGACGGAGGCCGGTGATGAAGATCACGTCTGACCACCTGGCGCGCGGCGCCTACATCTACATCCGCCAATCGACCGTCGACCAGCTTGCCAACAATCATGAGAGCCGGCGACGTCAATATGGCCTTGCTGACCGTGCCCGTGCTCTTGGGGATGTCCCGGTCATTGTTGAAATTCTGAAGGGGCGGCGTTGCTCGCCTCGAGCCTGTAGGCTCGGGGTGTCGATTCCACTGAGGAGAGCAACGCCATGAAAAGGAATATCACATTGCCGACGGCTGCGGCGAGCGGAGCTTTGGAAGAAGCGTTCGCCGACGTTCAGGAGAGCTTCGAGAGGCTCTGCCTTGCGGCCGGAATGGAGGCGCTGGGCGCGATGATGGAGGCGGACGTCGAAGCAGCCTGCGGCCCGCGCCACGGCCGGGTTGAAGAGCGCGAGGCGCACCGCTGGGGCTCGACGCGCGGCCGGATCGGGTTTCACGGCGGCAAGGTCGCGGTCGAGCGTCCGCGGATCCGGACCGTCGATGGGCGGGAGATGGCACTGCCGAGCTGGGATCGCGCGATGTCGGAGGACTGGCTCGGCCGCTGGGCGATGAACCTGATGCTGATCAACGTCTCGACGCGGCGGTTCGGACGGGCGGTGCGACTTCCGGAAGGCGATGTGCCGGCGGGTCATGGCAGCGGCGTGTCGAAATCGGCTGCGTCGCGACGCTTCGTGGCCTTGTCGACGGAGAAGCTCGACGTCTTCATGAGCGCGGATCTGTCTGATCTCGACCTCCTGGTCATCCAGATCGACGGGCTGCATGTGAGCGACGATCTCGTGCTCGTCGCCGCGATCGGCATTGACGGCAAAGGCGGCAAGCATCCTCTCGCGCTGGTCGAGGGCGCGACCGAGAACGCCGCCACCGTTCAGGCGCTTCTGGACAATCTCGTAGAACGTGGGCTCGATCCGGCGGTAGCGCGGTTGTTCATCGTCGACGGCGCCAAGGCGCTGTCCAAGGCGATCCGCGCGACTTTCGGCAAGGACAGCCTGATCCAGCGCTGCCAGATTCACAAGGCGCGCAACATCATGGATAGGCTGCCCAAGCAGCTTCACGCCTCGACGCGCCGGGTGCTGCGCCAAGCCTGGGAGCTCGACGACGCCGGCAAGGCCGAGAAGCTCATCCGAAACCTCGCGCGTCGGCTCGACCAGGATCGGCCAGGCGTCGCGGCCAGCATCCTGGAAGGACTGGACGAGATCCTCACCGTCGTCCGGCTGAAGCTGCCCGTGCAGCTTCGCCGCTCGCTCGCCTGCACCAACATTGCCGAGAACATGATGGGCACGATCCGCCGCGTCACGCGCAACGTGAAGCGCTGGCGCAATAGCAAGATGGCCCTCAGATGGGTCGCAGCCGGCATGATCGAGGCCACCAAGGGCTTCCGCAAGCTCAAGGCTCACAAGCAGTTGCCGGTCCTGGGCGCTGCGCTGATCGCCCATCAGCAGCGCCTCGCCGCAAAGCCCGTTGCTCCGGCATCGAGGGCTGCCTAACATGATATCGCGCAACGTCGCTCAGTCGAAGTTCAACAAGCTTCGGGACATCCCCGGTGCTCTTGGCTGGACAGATGTGACAGTCATCGATGACGACCTTGGCCGCTCGGGTTCGGGTGTCAGTCGTCCGGGCTTCGAGAAGCTGCTGGCAGCGATCTGTGAAGGCCGCGTCGGCGCCGTGTTTGCAATCGAGGTGTCGCGTCTGGCGCGCAACGGGCGCGACTGGCACACGCTGATCGAATTTTGCGGCCTGGTTGGCACTGTGATCGTCGATGAGGATGGAACCTACGATCTATCATGTTGATACCCTTATTCGGTAGCAGGTGGGTTAAAGTCGAGGTGTTGCCGCACGCCGGATTTGAGCTCTTGTATTGCGGCGATTGTTGCAGCGGCATCTGGAAACAGAACGCGTTTGTGAAGGGCGTTTTGGCGGACACTGATCACGCCATTGCGGATTCGATGCCGGATCCAGGAGCGAGAAACGTCCGCTGCCATCGCTAGTTCAGACACCGTTAGCCACCCGGGAATGTGGTGAGAGCGGGCTGGTGTAGACTGCCTCAATACGCGATGGCGTTGTCGGACGATCTGGACTGTGCGCACAGGAACGTAGCTGCGGCGCGGTGAGCGGAAGCCTTCCTTAGTCAGTTTGGCCGCTATCGCCGCGTCGTCGTCCCCTTGATGAGCCAGTTCGAGCAGCCGGACCTCCATCTCGGCGCCGCGAGACAGGGCGCTCAAGGCATGCACCCTCGGCTCGACCTCGCGTTCGGTAACTTCACCGCCTCGCCAAACGATGCGGATCGTAATCCGATCTCGGACCACCCGTTGCAGGATCACTTTGTCGATCAGGCTGCGTAGTAAGGCTTTCTTGCGTCCCCACTCTATGTCAGGTCTCTGCCAAAATTCGGGAAGTTGCGAACCGGCAGCGATAAAATCATTCTGTTCTGTCGGCGTCAGATCATCAGATTGACTTTGCATTGCGCGACGGCGCTCAAGTGCATCCTCCGCTTGACGAAGCTCACGCAGAGCCCCCTCCCAACGGCGCTCCAACTCGGCCGCAATCAGGCGATTGTCAGGGTCAACCCGATTGTATTGCCGTTCTGCGAGCAGCGCTTGATAACGCAGCCGCTTGATCTGCTGCTCTTCAGCGCGCTCAAAAGCCTCGTCTGCCTGCTGACGAGCATCTTTGGCGTGCATCAACTCGGCCAACTCGGCCGGACTGGCCGCCGCGAAGAGGGCCTCAACGACGCGGGCGTCGATGGGATCGGCTGGCAAATGCTGGCATAAGGCTCCGCCCTGGCTGCGTGCCAGGAAGTTGCAGACGTAACGATTGCCGTTCTTGTATTCGACGCCCATTTTATGGCCGCATCGCCCGCACCAGACAATGCCTTGCAACACCGCCGCGCCATCACGCGGCGCACCGCGTGTCTGGTTTCGTCGGTATTCAGCGTGATTGTCGCTCAGCATGGTCTGGATCCGCTCGTAACGCTCCCAATCGCAATAAGCAGGATAACGGTCTTTAACTACGATTTTCCACTCTGCCATTGGCCGGCGTCGCGAGATGATTTTACCACTCGCATACCTGGCGTGACAGGACTGGGTGCGGCCATAGACGAAGGCGCCGGCATAGGCCGGGTTCTTCAACATCCCGGCAAGCATGTTGGCAGTTGGGACGCGCCAGACAACGTCGCCAAATCGATTTCGCCGCGGTATGGTGAGCGCACGATCCCGCAAGGAACGGATCACTTTTCCGACGGTGCCCAACTCCCAAAATGCAGAGAATATCAGGGCAATCCGGTCCTGCACTTCCTGGTTTGAATCCTTCATCACGACACCATTGGTATCCCGCTCCAACCCGGCTGGTAACAGCAAAGCCAACTCACCCCGTTCAGCCTTGCTGAGCAGACCAGCCGTCAGGCGGCCACGAAGCGTGTGCAATTCCACTTCCGAGATCGTACCCTTCAGGCCAAGCAACAGGCGCCCGTTGGCCGAGCCCGGGTCGTAAATTCCGTCGCGGTCGCCGATGAGGCATTGCCGATAGCCGCATAAATCGAGGAGTGGGTACCAATCGGAACAATTGCGGGCAAGCCGTGTCACTTCATACGAGAGAACGATGCCAACTTCACCCAATGTGACGCGTCCAAGGAGATCTTTGAAGCCGGCACGGTGAGCCGCCGCAGCTCCACTCTGGCCAAGGTCCGCGTCGATCACTTCGATATTGGTGTCGTCCCAGCCGAGATCCCCCGCACGCTGATGCAATGCATACTGCAGCCGCAGGCTTTCCTGGTTGTTGACCATCTGATGTGGTGTCGATTGCCGGATGTAAATCACGGCTTTTCGGCACAAATGCTGGGTTGTTATCAGATCCGACATCATGGCTCGCCCTCCAGAGAACCATGCGGTTCCGATCGGGGTGATTCGGTTTCTGACGTCAGGCTATCATGCTCAGCCATATCGCCGGAACTTCGCGGCGCCTGCGCCTTTGCGCAACTGACCAGGCGAATAAAATCGCGAACGCTCGCAGTCGAAAGCTTGGCTGACGGCGAATCTGGTGCCGATGGATACAGATTGGTGGCCGAGATCGGAATCTTCAGGAGAACATCATCGCGGTAAACGACAAGAAGCTGACGATAGGCGCCGGCGCCGCTCGGTCCTGCCGCTAAAATGAAATCGCGCCCATAAAGAGGGTGTGCCGGATCAGTAACTGTTATGCGCTGATCATCTCCAAATCTAATTGGGGCATTAAGATGTGTGCTCGTATGAACCACGCCATCCGAACGATCGATTATTGCTGGGCATGAAAGGGACGATGAGCGAGCTCGAACTGTCGCTCCTGCGGGCCCGTTCGATGGAAGCCTTGAAGCAGAAGGCACGACGGGGTGAGCTCTTCTTCACGGTCGCCGTCGGCTATGTGAAAGTGGGCCGCGACAAAATCGAAATGGATCCCGACCTGCGCGTGCGCGAGGCGATTGGGTTGGTCTTCACCCGCTTTGCCGAAATGCAAAGCATCCGCCAGGTGTTCTTATCGCTTCGCAGTGACCAGATAGCGCTGCCGTACATCAACCCCAGGATCTCCGGACAGCAGCATGTGCTGTGGAAACCTCCGGTCTACACGACGGTGAGCAACCTTCTCACCAATCCTGTTTATGCTGGTGCTTATGCCTTTGGCCGAACCGGAAGTCGGACGATAATCGAAAATGGCCGCAAGCGAATCGTGCGCGGCCGTCGCAAAGCTCGCTCAGATTGGGCAGTCTTGCTCGTTGATCATCACGAAGGCTATTTGTCCTGGGCAGACTTTGAAAGGAATCAACGGCTGATTACTGACAATGCCAACGGCAAGGGCATGATGGTGCGCGGGCCGGTGCGCAAGGGAGAGGCTTTGCTCGCCGGGCTATTGCGTTGCGGTCATTGCGGCCGCCGGCTGCTTGTTGGCTATAATGGCGCCAAGGGTGATGTCGGCCGCTATAAGTGTGACGCGACCCGGAGCAATCCCGACGGTGATTCCTGTATCTCGTTTGGCGCATTACGGGTCGATGAGGCGGTGGGAGCCGAGATCGTGCGGCTGCTGCAGCCGCTCGGCGTTGAAGCGGCCATCCAGGCGATCGCGCAGCGCGAGCATCAGTCTGGCGAAAAACAGCGCCAGATCGAGTTGGCGCTCGAACAGGCGCGATATGAGGCAATCAGAGCGCGCCGGCAGTATGACACGGTCGACCCTGAGAATCGTCTGGTTGCTCACGAACTCGAGCGACGGTGGAACGGCGCCCTCGCGGCCGTAAGCGCACTCGAGGAAGAACTGGAGGCCCTGGTCCGACAGCGGCCGGCCGCTTTGAGCGCCGAGGAGCGCCAGCGCCTATTGCAAATGGGGGCCGACCTGGAAGCCGCGTGGCATCATCCGGCGGCCACTGCCGTCACGCGTAAGCGCATCATCCGGGTCGTGTTGCGCGAGGTCGTGGCACACGTCGAGGGTGACCAGATTCATCTGTTGTTGCATTGGCAGGGCGGCGATCATACCCGCCTGACGGTGAGAAAGAACCGGCGGGGTCAAACGCGGTGGTCGGTCGAGCCGGAGACGGTGGAGCTGATCCGCGCCTGCGCGCGACTGATGCCCGACAAGGCCATTGCCGGACTACTCAACCGGGCAGGAAAGCGGACAGGTCGATCGAATGGATGGTCGCAGTCGCGTGTGCGGGGCTTCCGCAACACGCACGGCATCGCGGTCTACAGGGATGGCGAATGGGCCGAGCGCGGCGAAGTCACGTTGACCGAAGCCGCCAGGATGCTCAATCTGAGCCCCGCGACGGTCCTTCGTCAGATTCGCGCCGGCATCATCCCCGCCCAGCAATATTGCAAAGGCGCACCTTGGGTCATCAAACGACGGAATATCGAAGATTCGCATCTGATCGAACACGCTGGCCCACGTCTCAACGGGCCGTCATCATCAAATCCGGAGCAAAAGACCTTTGTCTTTCAGTAACGTAGCGAGATGGGCATTATGACGTGGGACCAGGGCCGCTGATCGCAACCGCGCTTGAGGCGATGGCTCCACCAGCAGAGACGTTCCGCTCTGGGCGCGATTTCGCAGCCTGGATCGGGCTGACGCCGATCCAGCGTTCGACCGGCGGCAAGGAGCGCCTCGGACGAACGTCGCGGATGGGAGAGCGAACGCTGCGACGCCTGCTCATCATCGCATCCAGCGCGGTAGTGCGCTGGGCCAAGCGCAAAGGCGTGCCATCCGGCTCGTGGCTCCATCGAATGCTGGCGCGCAAGCCGCCGATGCTGGTGATCGTGGCACTGGCCAACAAGACCGCGCGCATCGCATGGGCATTGATGACGAAAGGTGGAACCTACCGAGCTCCGACCGCCGCCGCATGAGTGCAGTGCAGTGAGCGAACGCGAGGCTGCCAGGAGGACGTGAGAAGGTCGAAGGACAGGTATGGCGCAACGTCGGCGAGGCGGGATCAGGAGAACCAGACGCATGGGGAGCGCTTCGAGCGCGTTCCAGTGATGTGGACCTGATCCTCGAACTCCCATACGGGCCCGCGGCCATGACGAAGCCGCAAAGAGAGGCCGAACACATGGCAGCACCCGATCACGCGCAGCAGCCTGAACCGAAGATTCTTCTTGCATCCGGCGGGGCGTCCACACATGACCATGAGGAACCGGCGCACGGCAGCGTTCGCCACATTTGGCCCGCCCGCGCAGCCGCGCCATCTTGGTGGAGGCCGCAGTCTCATCAATGAAGATCAGCTTCTCGGGGTCGAGATCGAGCTGGCCGTCGAACCAGGCGCAACGGCGCGCCTTGACGTCGGGGCGCTGTTGTTCGCTGGCATGCGCCGTCTTTTTTTAAACGTGACGCAGCGCCTGTCGAGAAACATCCAGATCGTCGAAGGAACCACGCGCACGCCATGCCCGGCCGCCAGCCTCTCGGCAATCTCCGCCAGAGTGATGTCGGGCGTCTCCTCGATCAGGCCGAGGATGAAGGCTTCGTGAGGATCAAGCTTCGAGCGCGACGGTTGGCCCTGCTTGCGTGCCGCCATCTCACCCGTCTCGCGATAGCGGCGATGTCAATCTTCACAGTGATACGATCACGGTTCGGCAAACCAAGTTCTTCAAAACCAGGATCTTGCCATTGCCCGACAGCGTGATGATCGAGCTTCGGGCCTATATCAATGCACGGCGCCGTGCCGGCGCATCGCAGGATCCGCGCTCCGGCCTGTTCTGGCACGAGCCGGGCCGCACCCGCCGTTACACACCAGAAGCGATCACTTGGCTGTTCCTTGCCGTCATACGTCGCGCCGGGTTGAAACCACAGCACGGGCGAACCGGGCCACGCTTACATGACCTGCGTCACTCGATGGTCGTGAACCGTATCCTGGAATGGTATCGGGTGGGCATCAACCCGCAGGGTCGTCTACCGTTCCTCGCGACCTACCTCGGCCATCGGGATATCAACTCGACCCTGGTCTACATCACTGTCACGCAGGATCTGCTGCATCTTGCCAACGAGCGGTTTAGGGCTGTGGGCGCACCATGCCTCAACCTGGCGCAGGAGGTGCGGTCATGAGCAAGGCCAACCCGTTCCCGAACCTGATGCGCGCGTTCTTCTATGAATGGCTTGTTGAGCAGCGTAACGCATCCGTCCACACGGTCCGATCCTACCGCGACACCTGGCGGCTGTTCCTGCGGTTCGTCGCACAGCGCGCGAAAAAGACGGTTGCGATGATCACGCTGGTCGATCTGACCGCCAGCGAAGTTGCTGCGTTCCTGAGGCACGCCGAACAAGAACGCGGCTGTACGATCGGCTCGCGGAACTGTCGGCTTGCCGCGATCCGCAGCTTCTTCAACTTCGTGGCGACCAGGGATCCTGCATCGATCGCCCAGTGCGTGGAAATCCTCCACATCCCCAGCAAGCGGGCGCCGGTATCGGAACCCTGTTATCTGGATCCGGCGGAAGTGACGGCGATCCTTGCCCAGCCAGGCCGCTCGACCCTTGAAGGCATGCGCGATCACGCGCTGCTGTCGTTCCTCTACAACAGCGGGGCACGAATACAGGAAGCGCTCGATCTGTGTCCCGAGGTCATCCGGTTCGACAGCCCGGGTTGCGTGCGGCTCCTTGGCAAGGGCCGTAAGGAGCGCATCTGCCCACTCTGGCCAGAAACCGCGCTGCTGCTGAAAAAGCTGTTGGAGCGGCAGCCGCGAGCGCCAAACGAGCGGATGTTCGTTAACCGCTACGGCGAGCCGCTCAGCGCCTCGGGCGTCCGGTTCAAACTTGTGGCTTATGTTAAAGCGGCAGCCGAAACCGTGCCATCACTGCGAGCCAAGCATGTGACGCCACACAGCTTCCGTCACGCCACCGCTGTGCACCTTGTCTCGGCGGGCGTCGACATCACGGTCATCCGCAGCTGGCTTGGCCACGTGAGCCTCGACACCACTAACCACTACGCGAAGGCCAATCTGGAAACGAAGCGAAGGGCCCTGGAACAGGTCGGCGTTCCGGCAACGGCAACTCATCCGCCATCATGGAAACGGGAAGCGAGCTTGCTCGCCTGGCTCGACAGCCTCTGAAATAATGCGAAGGAATGTGAGCGGAAAACGTTCCAAATAAGCCAATCTGCACGCGTTCCTTCACATTCCTGCGACCTCACGATTAGTTCGGATATGGTCAGGTGAGCATATTTTCACATAGGGTTTGACATATTGCGGCGGAATGAGCCGAACGTCGTGACCCAGAGTGACCAGCTCGCGAGCCCAGTGATGAGCGCTCGAGCATGCTTCCATCGCAATCAGGCAAGGCGGCAGCTTGGCGAAATACGCGAGCAACTCGCTTCGCCCAAGGCGACGGCGTAGAACGGTTTGACCGGCGTCATCAACGCCGTGAGCTTGGAAGACTGTCTTTGCGAGATCAAGACCAATGGTAACAACAGGCATGGAAAACACTCCTTCTTGGCTAAAAGACGTCCCCCATCTTCGCTGAGGGGAACGGAGCGGTCCATGCCATCAAATGGGCTGTCCAGCGCGCCAGATACATGACGCTTGTGTGGATGCCAGCCGTTTTGCAAGGAAGATTTTGAACCTTTGAACGCGTGATCGAGTGCGGTCTTGTGTCAGGCCTTGATTTGCGGCCATGACGTGCCGCGGGCCGGTATGGTGATACGCGGATCAGGTCCAAATCTAGAAAGCGAGCGCGAGGCTCGGTGCGTCATTCTGGTTTCCTGATCCCGATCGGATCGATCATTTGCCCATGCGGTTCAGGCCTTCCTCACATCCCCGACGGACCGGTTCAGGTGTGCTGCTGAATGCTCATGCAGGCACCGTTGCCGGATTCCGGTAATCCTCTTCCTTTGTCAGCATGGCCCAGATGCCACGCGCCATCTTGTTGGCCAGCGCAATGGCCACGAGCATGCGCGGCTTCTTCGGCATCATGCGCGCGAGCCAGGAGCCCTCGGGCGCGCCCTTCCGCGATGCCCATCGGACCACAGCCATGGCTCCAATGATGAGCAGGCGTCGAATATCGCATTGGCCCATCTTCGAGGTTTTTCCTAGTCGTTGCTTGCCGCCGGTCGATTTCTGCAACGGGACGAGCCCAAGCCAGGCGGCGAAGTCACGGCCGCATTTGAACGTCTCCATCGGGGGCGCGAAAGTTTCGATCGCCAGTGCGGCGATGGGGCCAACGCCGGGCATGGTTTGCAAGCGCCGAGATGCCTCAGCTTCCCTCGACAGAGCATCGATCTTCTTCTTCAGTGCGTCGATCCGGCCAGTTAGCTGGTAGATCCGGTCCAGCAGATCGCGGCAGATTTCGCGGGCCAGATCAGGCAAATTGGCTTTCTCGTCCTCAACGAAACATTCAAGTCGGTTCAGATAACGAATTCCCTGCGGCGCGATGTGGCCGAACTCATAAAGGTGCGCACGCAATGCGTTGACCAACTCAGTGCGCTGATTGACCAGCTGTTCTCGGGTGCGAAACATTATGGACCGAGACTGCTGCTCCTCGGTTTTCGGTTCGACGAAGCGCATCGTTGGCCGTTGCGCTGCCTCGACGATCGCCTCCGCATCCGCTGCGTCGTTCTTCTGCCGCTTGACGAACGCCTTGACATACCGAGGTGCAATCAGCTTCGGCTGATGGCCAAGCCGGACCATCTCGCGAGCCCAATAATGGGAACCGGCGCACGCCTCCATCGCCACTACACATGTTGGCTGACCCGCCATGAACTTGCAAAACTGCAGGCGCGACAGTTTTTTGCGGAACACGACTGATCCGTCAGCCGCCGCGCCATGCAGCTGAAACACGTTCTTTGCCAGATCGACCCCAATGATGGTAACCTTTTCCATGGATGCCTCCTTCCATTTTGTGGCGTTAAGCACCACAAACTTGGCACATTGCGATGCCGTCGGAGAAGGCTGGCATCCACCCCATCTGGAAACCATCAGTCAAATGAGCGATGATCCTCTCATCAGCCTGCCAGCCGTGGCACGCTGATCACCCGGCCCCATGCCGGAGAGCGCGGCGACCATGCCGTCAGCTACACCACGCAGCGGGACACGATCCAAGGAAAGGCTCGGCAAGGTATCGAAGGCAGGACAAGCCGATATTCGCCGATTGCTGATCATCGGTGCAATGGTCCGCGTGAATTGGGCGAGCAGAAAGCCTCCGGCGTAGGGTTCCTGGCTGGCGCGGATGATAACGAGGAAGCCACGGATGTTGGTCGCGATCGCACTGGCGAACAAGATGGCCCGCAGAATGTGGGCCATGCTGACGAAACAAGAAGATTATCGAGATCCGGTGTTAACCGCCATGGCCTGACCTGTTGGTCAGCATGGTGCGGGTAACTCGGTATTGGGGGTGTGAGAAGGCGATGACCTGAATGGGCGCATGATCGAACCGATCTGGATCGGGAAAACCAGCTGTTGCCTCGGTGCTTTCAAGCACGCACGTGAGATTTGGACCCGATCCGCAGATCACCATACCGGCCAGCGGCTTCGACAAGTGCCGCACTCAAGGCCTGACAGAAGACCGCACTCGATCACACGTTCAGAAAGTCAGAAACTCCTTGCACAACGGACGGCAACCACAGAAGGCAACACGCACCGTGGCGGGCCAATCACTGAGGACCAACCCGTGGGCCGACCTATCTCGTGGTCCTGAGGGATTGCGATCGGGTAAGGTCGCAAAACTCAATAGCTCGATCTTCCGCCCGAAAGATCGAAAACACCTCCTGTGGAAAATGAGCACTCGTCACTTGCGAGCCAAGCGACCATGGCCGCAACTTCGTCGACGGAGCAGAAACGGTTCATTGGAATGCGATCGAGAATATAAGCGCGGCGCTGGTCCTCAATCTCATCAATCATGCCGCCGTCAACTGCGGTTGGTGTGATACAGTTCACCAAGACCCCGCTTGTGGCGAGCTCCTTGCCAAGAGTCTTGGTCAGAGCGATGACCCCTGCCTTGGAGGCAGCATATGCTCCCGCAAGCTCCATTCCCTCCTTTCCTTGAACCGAGGCTATGTTAATGATTCGGCCATAGCCAGCTTGAACCATGTCGCTTGCGACAGCCTTACAGCAGACAAATGTGCCTGTCAGGTTCACGTCTGTTACGCGCCGCCATGTCTCGGTCGTGATTTCGAGTACACGCGCTACAGGGCCGAGAAGGCCGGCATTGTTCACCAAGATTTGAACTGGTCCGAGAGCTTCACGAACCGACGCCAGCGCCGTTTCGACGTTAGCTTGCACGGTGACGTCGCAATGAATCCGAAGCACTGAATCGCGACTCGCTTGTTCGTTCCCCGAAAGATCGAAGACTGCTACGTGCGCGCCGTCTCGAAGGAGTCGCGCTACGATTGCGCGGCCGATCCCGCCGTGCCCACCCGTTACAATCGCTACCCGTCCTGCCAGAGTCGCTTCGCTCATGTACGTTCTCCTGTTTTACCCAAAGTCTCACCTTAGAAAAGCGAGGACGGTCTCAACCAAATTCCGAAAAACTTGATAACCAGAAGTAGTGATATCAAGCGACATAAAGCTGATCGAAATTTGGCAAAGACAGTTCTCGAAAATATAGCACATGGGATCACAATCATTCGATGCTACTTGTAAGGGCAGTCGCGAACTCTCTTGGCGTTAAGAGTTGTCCGGATGTGGAGACGGCCGATCCCCTCACGTGGGGAGGGAGATCCCGCCGCGGAGCGCGGTTGTGAACCACGATTGTTGTCGATATGTGGCCTGCCAGAAGCGCTTCGCAGCCTGCAGTGCCGTTTCGTGCTTTCGCCACGATCTTCTTGCCCTCTCCCATCGACGAGGCGATCTCTGCTTGTCAATTCAGACCCCCCGAGGGCAAACGTCGCCTAACACGTCCTTCCCCTCAACCCTGTTCGTCCACTCCACCGCCACCGCCGCCTCCTTGTGCATAGCGACCGTCATGGGCCGTTGTCCGTCTCAATCTCAATGGCCTCAAGAACGCGTCCTTTACTGCTTGGCAATGGCGTCAAAAGAGACCAATCTCTCCAGCAACTGCGGCATATCATTAAGCGGCACCATGTCCGGTCCGTCAGAAGGTGCGTTATCAGGATCCTGATGCGTCTCAATGAAGACGCCCGCAACACCGACGGCGACGGCTGCTCGCGCAAAGGTCTCGACGAATTCCCACTCGCCGCCAGAAGAACTGTCCTGCCCACCCGGCTGCTGCACCGAATGGGTAGCGTCGAATACCACCGGCGCGCCGAGCGCCGCCATGATCGGCAAGGAGCGCATATCCGAGACGAGCGTGTTGTAACCGAAGGACGCGCCGCGCTCGCACAGAAGCACGTTCGGGTTACCGCTCATGGTGAGCTTGGCGCGCACGTTCTTCATGTCCCAGGGTGCGAGGAACTGCCCCTTTTTCACGTTGATCGTGCGTCGCGTCTTAGCAGCCGCCACGAGCAGGTCCGTCTGGCGCGACAGGAAGGCGGGAATCTGTAGAATATCGACTGTCGCAGCCACTACGGGACACTGCTCTTCTGTGTGGATGTCCGTCAGCACCGGAAAGGCGTATTCCTTTTTGAGACTGGCAAAAATCTCCATCGCCTTTCGAAGACCAACGCCGCGCTTGCCGGACAGCGAAGTAAACAAGGCCGAGGCCGAACGACCTGCAGAGCTCAGCAAGCTTGCCGGCCATCATAAACGCGTGTTCGCGGCTCTCCATCTGGCAAGGCCCGGCGATTAGCGTGAACCGATTCTTCTGCGAATATACCACCTTGCCGGCACCGTTGCCGACGACGACCACCGAATTGGTCTCCATCAAATATCCTCCAAATGGCGAACGGTCCCGAGAACTTCACATCCCTTCGCCAACGTTCTTTTGACACTCTCCGGCTTCGTAACGTCACATCTGATCGGCAGAAGGGAGCAGCCGCTCACTTTTCGGACGGGGCCAGATCTGACACCCCGATGTGCGCCCCGTCTGAGATTAAGCGTGTCACAATGTACTACCAAGGCTACCGTTTCCATCAGTAACAACTGTCACTATTCTCGCAAGAACTCCTGTTCGCATTTCGTCGTCCATGGATTTGAAACGTCCCTGTTCGAGAAGCATTAGCGGGGGCGCAGCGCTCCGGTATATAGGCATACATCTCCTTCTTCACAAGTTTAAAAAGAAATGTGAAAGAACATTTAACGTGCAATATGAGGAAAAGGTGATAACGATAACTAAGTCACTCAACGGAATTCTCTGAACTATGAAGATTATTTTGTCTAGACACGGAAATACGTTTTCAGCCGGCGCGAAAGCGATATGGATAGGTGGCCAGGCCGATCCTCCTCTCGTCTTGGAAGGGGAGCGTCAGGCACGGCAACTCGGGACCGTACTGCAGGGCGCAAGGCGTATACCATCCGCTGCTTTTTGCAGTCCTTTGCGACGAACAAGCGCTTATGCCGAGATCGCTTTGGCCACCTCTGGTGCAAAGCGGCCTCCCGTCGCCGACTCGAGACTTAGCGAGATAGACTATGGCGACTGGGAAGGCCTCTCCAATATTGAAGTGGTCCGCCGTTTTGGCGCCCGTGATTTCTTCGACTGGTATCGGCGCAGTATATGGCCTATATCGAACTGGAAGTCGGAACAGAATGCTTATTTTGACGCGATCGACAGCTTCCTTATGGGTCTCAAGGGCTCCTACAGACCAACCGAAACCATCCTCGTGGTCACTGCTCATGGGCCTCTCAAGTGTATAGGACGGCGCCTTATGGGAAAATTCGGAGATTTTCCGGTAGCGCAATTGGCCCGCGTTGATACTGGCAACATCTGCGAATTGGAAATGGGGGATGGCTTCCTCCGACCGGTTACTTGGAATGAGCCTCCGGGGGTTCTGCTTCCATCGGCTTGGCCAAAATGAGGTGCCAAGATTACCTCGCGAAATGAGAGCCGACCGGCAGTAGCTGCCTACTCTCGATGCATGATTTCGACAGCCGGGCAGGCGACATCCGAAGGGTAAGAACTGACGGCTTACTAGAATTGCATGTGGCGCGCCCCTCGATGGGTGAAAACGGCCGGTTCCTGCCCCGCATTCCAGCGCACAGTACGAATGAAGCACTATAGGAGCTCTCCAGAAGCGGCCCATCGGATCGTTGAACCCCTCAGAAGAAAAGGAGGAAAACGAATGCGCCCATTCGAGGGCGCGCGAAAACACCCCGATTTGAAGAGCGGCAATTGCCGGCCCGGGTGGACTCAGCCAAAGTCCGCGGCCTTACCAGCCCCCAGGAACGCAAATGAATGGCCCAGATTAGGACGACAAGGCTTTCAGGCTTTTTCATTTTGTCCTCCTGATAGAATCTCGGTTTCGGCTATGCGCTGGGTAGCGTTCAAACCGAATTTTCCCAACGGCTCTTCTCACACTTCCCCCACACACCCCCCGCAGCGCATTCCGCTATTCGTTTCCACATCTCTTCGGAATAGAAGGCCGATAAAGCGACCAACTGTATCCTCGACAGACAAGACATCGCCACCATTGCGGAGAAAGATCTGGAAGGCGTCACTCTGGCTGGCATTGTCCTGAATTGCGGCCGGGGGCCGCTGGATGTACGGATCCACACTCGCTTCCAACTCCAAATGCTGCGCTCCCATTAAATCGCCCGCGATTGTTCGCGGGTTGATCACACCAATGATTTTTTCGTCGCCACCTAGCACAACAGCCGCTTCTGCGCTCCGCACCGCCCCGCATATAGTCACGAGCACCTCGGCGAGCTGTGTACCGGGACGCACGACTGGAATAGTTCCTAGTGGCCACATGAGATCACTCACTCGCACGAGTTTTCTGCCGAGACTTCCGCCTGGATGGAAGCGTGCAAAATCGCGTTCAGTGAATCCGCGGCGCTCCTGTATGATAAGCGCTAGGGCATCGCCGAGCGCCATCATTGCAGTAGTGCTGGTTGTCGGTGTAAGTCCTAGGGCGCAGACCTCCTGCACCGGGCCGATATCGAGCACGCGATGCGCTACTTGCCCTAGCGAAGAGTTCGGGCGCCCGGTTATTAACGCGATGAGTACCGGTTGCTCCTTCAAAGCCCACACGACCTGCCTGAGTTCTTCGGTTTCGCCCGAGTTTGACAGTGCAAGAAATACGTCACCTGCACTAACTCGCCCGAGGCTGCCATGAAGGGCGTCAAGTGGATCAAGTGAAATCGAGCGCGTACCCGTCGAGGCGAGCGTTGCCGAGATTTTTTCGCCGACAAGACCTGATTTGCCGACCCCCGAAACGACGACGAGAGCGGGTGTTGAGAGTATGTGCTCCGCTAACTTACAAATCTGTTCATCGAGGCGAGCCGCCACTAATTCGAGCGCTTTCGCCTCACGGCGGATTACCTCGCGCGCTCTGCCAAGCATTTGCAGCCGATCTGCACAAGTTCTCTTTGAGTAGGGGGTATTCGTCTGATTTCGACCGCTCATCGTCCTGGGCCCCTGGAATATTTACGTCGATCACGAACACCTTAGTCACCTGTGGGTCAGCGATGTGTGTTATTGTTGTGAAATATTTGTTGCTTTTTCATTTTTGGCCGGCATGAGAGCCGGCGCCCGGGGCTGAGCTGGAAAGGGGCCGGCTTTGTCCGTCGTGATTCGCTGGTCTAGACTTGAGCGGGATCACGACACGGATTGGACGAGAGATTCGACGGAGATCACGATGGCCTAGACTGAAATCACCCGTCCGCACTATGAGCGGCGCTGCGCCCGTTACGCAAGCGATCTGACGGATGCGGAATGGGCGCTGATTGTGCCGCACATGCCTCGGCCGAACCGCGTCGGCCGGCCGCGCAAGACGGACCTGCGCGAAGTCGTGAACGCTCTTTTGTACCTGGCCTCCTCGGGCGGCGCGTGGCGGCTTTTGCCGAAGGACTTTCCACCGTTCTCGACGGTGCAGAAGTACTTCTGGCGCTGGCGTGACGAGGGCCTGCTGCGCACCATCAGCAACGAGCTTGTGATGGCGGCACGCGAACGGGAAGGCAGGCAAGCCAGCCCGACGGCCGGTGTCATCGACAGCCAGTCGGTGAAGACCACCGAAAGCGGCGGAATCCGGGGCTTTGATGCCGGCAAGAAGGTCATGGGCCGCAAGCGCCATATCGTCGTCGAGACGCTCGGCCTGCTGGTCGGGCTCGTCGTCCATGCCGCCGACATTCAGGACCGCGACGGCGCGCCGGCGGTCCTGAAGGCCATCCTCAAACGCTGGCCATGGCTGCATCATGTCTTCGCCGATGGCGGCTATGCCGGGCCGAAGCTGAGCGGCGCGCTGCAAAAGGTAGGAAAGTTCACGCTGGAAATCGTCAAGCGCGCGGACAAGGCCAAAGGCTTCGAGGTCCTACCGCGCCGGTGGGTGGTGGAGCGTACATTCGCCTGGCTCGGCAGGTGCCGAAGGCTGGCAAAGGACTTCGAGCGCACCATCGCCTCCGCCGAAGCTTGGGTCTTCATCGCAAACATCCGAATGCTCACCCGCAGGCTCGCAAGACATTGAAATATCCACGGTCATTTCGATTCAGACACTTAGAGAAATGTACGCGGTCGACAATTGCGCGAGCCACGAGCGAGAATCGGTGAAGCAGTACGCCGTCGCGTTTCACTGCCACGAGGGGATTTCATCGTCTCTGCAGAAGGATGAAAGCTATACCTCCGAGATTTTGTCGCGTTTGGTCGGGTCTCCGACAATGTGAAGCGACCTGGTTTGATGCTGACCATTCATATGCGCTTGACGACTCACAAGAAAATCTCTGCTGAGATCTTTTTGAAGTTTTGGCACGAAATTTGTAGATCCGTACTCGCCAGCCCTACGAAACGTTGCTGGGTATTCTAGTCCCGTGGCTCTCACGGTGAAACAGGGGAGAAACTGAGTTTTCAGCTCGGCGTCAGATTTGGGAAGGGGGGTTCGCAAGGCGTGAGCACATTCAGCGGGCCGAACTGTCTTTGGACGGTCTGTGGTGCCGGATACCTATTTTATCCTGAGATTGTAGTATCTGACTAAACGCAAAGCAAACATATGCTTATGCGTTTGTAAATGATTGAAACGGAATGCGGGTGGCTCAGAAAATGCGACATGAGAAGAAAGAACAGGAATGCTTACGCGCCCGCTATGACCAAACCTTCACATGAAGGAAGTATTGTTAGTCTGGTCTAGGTGAGCGATGGGCAGTGCTGAAGGAGATAGATGGTATCTACGAGCGCGGCGCCGCGCCCGAGACGGGCTAATAGGAGACCTTGGTTCAATGAAACGATTGAGGATACAGCAGAGCGCAGACTGCCGGAGCAGCAATCGCTTCGATCTCCATGCCCCTGGATGCTTGTAAAGGCCGCGAGCACTTTCGAATACAGCAGCCTCTGGAGTTGGGTCCCAGATCCAAAGCCGCTGGGAAAGGAGATAAATTGAGTGTGACTGTTGCTTCCGTGTCCCGTTGCCTTGCGCTATTAGAGTTGCTCGCGGGCGAGCGTGAGCTCGTCGAGTTGTCGGAACTTGCTAGCCGCCTCAACATGCCGGTCAGCGCGATTCATAGGCTCGTCACGGCGCTAGTCAATCGCGGGTGGCTCATTCAAGACATCGCAAGCAAGAAGTATGCGCTGTCGCTTAAAATGAGCACATTGGCATTCCGTAATCTCGACGCTCGTAACGTATCGGAGGTAGTCCAGTCGGTCCTGAACAGAGTGGCCACGGAAACGCATGAATGTTGTCGTCTCGCTGTGCTGGAAAATCGGGGGCTTGTTTGGATGGCGAGGGCACAGGGTGCCACCACTGGCTTGCGTTACGATCCTAATATGGGGCAGGAAATAGTGCTGCATGCAACTGCTAGTGGAAAGGCTTGGCTTGGCACCTTGCCTGAAGAAGAGGCGCTGGCAATTGTGTATTCTCGCGGGTTTGATGCACCTCACAAGCTCGGGCCGAACTCGGCTCACTGTATCGATGAGTTCAGGCTTCGGCTAGCCGAAACGCGGCAACGAGGTTTTGCCACTTCGGTGGAAGAAGGTGAAGCCGGTACCGCGGCTATCGCCGTACCATTCCGAGCGAGTTCTGTATACGATGCTCCGGTTGCCGGTACGGTTTCCGTCGCAGGCCCACTCATTCGGATTACACCGGATCGTTGGCCGGAACTTGCTGACGCCCTTAACGGAGCTGCGAAGGAACTTGCTCAGATCTGGCCGGCCAAGGCCAGGGCAAGACCACTCGGATCAACATGAGGGCACCTGCGGATCGCAGAACTATGCTTTTTTGGAATTCCATTCGTCGCCAAGGCGTTTAAATAGGATTAAACAGGTAAAATCGTTCGGCGGTTTCCTCCCATTCCGCCGTACGGTGTTCCCCTCTGAAGGTTTTAACCTTCTTTTGGCCGGGCCGCATTCGAGCCCGGCCATTTTTTGTTACGGGGGCTCCTTGTTCAGCGCTGCTGGAACGCGTTTTCCCTATGGAAACCGGGACCGGCATGCGTTCGCGATAGATCGACGCCCTTCCATTCGTCCGGTAGAGAAGGTTCTGTCCACGTTGCGGCGGACCAGAGCCAAAAGCCTATTAAGGCCACAGCAGCTGCCGGCCAGTATCGCGATATCATCATTGCGAGGCCCGGCGGCAGTGGCTGTGAAGCCCCACCATCCCCATCCAGGAAAAAGCACGCCTGCCGCCGTCAAAGGGTGCGCCCAGCCGGCGATGCTGAATGGCGGCAGCCCCATCAGCACCGGCGCCGCCAGATACCGCACCGCCCTTCCCTTCCAGATTGCGTGTCCATAGCACCGCATGCACGGTGACGAAGCAGGCCGAAGCGATCACCCACAGCAGGAGACCCGGCGACGGATCGGCGGCATAGAAGGTCGCGACACCCTGCCGCAGTCCGCGTGAGGCGGCGAGGAAATAACCTCCCGAGACGGCAGCCGCGACCAGGCGCGATGGCGACTTCGCCCAGCAGCGGGAAGATCATCGCGACCGGGAGGGTAAGCACAGTTCCGCTCCAGCCGACCGTGCCCCCCACAATCGACAAGACGATCAGGACCAGTCCGCGCCAGGGGTTACGGATCGAAGGTGAGGACTGGCCGGGCGAGGCCGAGAAGGCCGCTGTCCGGTATCGTCCGCCGCAGTGTGCTCCCGCCTGAACTCATCGCCCGACAAGACGGGCTTCGACTCGCTGCAGGTCGACCCTGAGTCCGGCATTGCCCTTTGCGACCCCGCTCGGGCGGTGGGCGTCAGGCGATCGTTTGAGGCGGCCGCCGAGGTAGAACTCATCGATCTCAACCGTGCCTGTGAGCGGCGCTTCAGGCGCCACCATCAACCGCAAAGCGTGTCCCATACGCCAGGCGGTCGGCTGGCTGACACCCAGTGCTTCAGCCAGCCGCACCGATGATGCCCTTGTCCGATTGCAACATGAGCCACAATGCTTTGAACTATGTGATCAGCGGCAACTTGAAAGCGACACTCGCCGCTGGAACATCGATAGAGGCCTGGTATTGCTCTGCGCCGCCCCATGTCGCGGCCCGCAATGGGAATAGTTTTCTTGTCGCCAAAGGCGGGGCATATCCGACCGTTGGCCAAACCAAAGCCTCGAGAAGGCGTCGACATTGCCGTTCGTCGCCGAATGCAGCAATCATTTCTTCAACGGTTTGAATCTTGGCCAGCATAGCCCGAACGGCTTCCGACATCACAAAATCCCTTGGCTAAATCATTCCTCAGAAACGCATTAATACATTGATTTTACAACATTTTGCTGTCTTTGATTGCTAAAGGCCGCGTATGATTTCGAACAGCTCTCGGTTCTGACCCCACATAGAGTCGGCTGCGTCCGCGAGTCGGAAGATTCAGTTTTCCATTCACGGACGGGGCCCTGATCCCATTCGGGTGCAAGCTCAAGAGGGCGATCGGCACTACCAACGGCTGGTCGTCATAACTCGATACATTTGAATTATTATCGTAATAATAAAACGTATGTTGCAAATCAAACCTCTTTGAGGTAATCACGGGCGCATTGTCCACATTGTCTGCCAGGAGGAACTGCATGACCGTATCTCGTCGCCCACCAATCGAGACCGGCGCGCTTTTGCCGCCGAAGATCGCCGAAGCGCAAGAGACACGAGGCTCGATCTTCGGCTTGGATCTCCGTGGCGAAGCTGCGCAGCCGCACAAGGTGGGCCTATTGGAATCGGTATATGTGCCTGCGCGCGACGGCGTGGGGTTAGCCTTGGACGTCGTCCGTCCAAGGGGTGATAGCGCCAATACCAAGCGCAACACCATTCTGGTGATGACGTGCTACTGGCGCGGGAAGAAGGGTAGCCCATCTAATGAATATGCCGACCTGTTTGCCCCACATGGTTACGCCGTGGTTGTTGGAGATGTTCGCGGCACCGGAGCCTCTTTCGGGGTATGGCCCGGCCACCGCACTCGCGACGAGATCATGGACTACAGCGACGTTTTGGACTGGATCGTTGCGCAGCCATGGTCCTCTGGAAAGGTGGTCGGCTATGGCAATTCCTACACCGGCAACTCCGCAGACTGGATGGCGTCGCTAGGTCATCCCGCGCTGAAGGGGATCGTGCCGCGGTTTGTCGATTACGATATTTATGAAGATATCAGCTTTCCGGGCGGCGTCGACAACCTCACCCAGCTCCAGTGGGACAGCAAGGTCAAAAACCTGAACCAAAATGTGTTTGCCAACAATAGTGGCGAAGGCCAGCCCTCGCAGGGCGTTCGTCCCGTTGGGAGGGAGGCGGAACTGGGCGCCGCCTTGCGCGAGCACGAGGGGGCCGCCTCCCCCCCGCCTCTGCAGCAGGTCACGGATAAGGACGAGTGGTTGGCCCTATTCTCGGGGTTTGACAGGTCACCACAGGCGGCGGCGGGCCGCATATCTCGCTCTGGCGTCCCAATTCAAAACTGGGGCAGCTGGTTCGATTCTGTGTCGGCGGAAGGGTCCATTCGCCGGTTCCTGCTGCAGTCAAATCCGATGACCGTGATCATCGGCCCGTGGAACCACGGCGCCAGCATAGCCAACGACCCGCTCTGTCCCGCCGGTGAAGAAATCGTTCCAACCGTCGCGACCCAGGTGGCAAATTGGATCCGCTTCGCCGACGCCTGCTTCAATGGCGAAGCGGCCGGCGAGCGAGGGAAGGTCCTGCACTACTATACGCTCGGGGAGGGCGCTTGGAAATCGACCCGCTCCTGGCCGGTCCCGGCCACACGCCAACGGTGGTACATGGCAAGTGGCTCCCGCCTGAGCTCATCGCCCGACAAGACGGGCTTCGACTCGCTGCAGGTCGACCCTGAGCTGGGGGACGTCATCTCAAACCGGTGGGAAACCAATGGTGGCGCTTTGGGCAAGATGGATAAGGTGGATTATGGAGATCGGCGAGAGTTCGGCGCTGCGCGCCTCACCTACACGAGCGAGCCGCTGACGCGGGACCTCGATATCACCGGACATCCCGTTGTCCAGTTGGACATCACCTCGACCCGCGAGGACGGCGCCTTTTTCGTCTATCTCGAAGCCGTAAAGCCGGACGGGGTGTCCTGCTATCTCACGGAGGGTCACCTGCGCGCCCTGCATCGAAAGGTGTGGACCGGCTCACCCTTCAGTGTGCTGGGACCGCAGCACAGCTATTTGAAGCGGGACGCTGAACCGCTCACCCCTGGAAAGCCCGCGATCCTGATCTTCACCTTGCAGCCGATATCGGCTCTCGTCCCAGCGGGTTACCGCCTTAGGGTGGTTCTCGCCGGCAGCGTCAAGGATACATTCGCCAATGTTCCCGCGGACGGGCCGCCGCCGTTCCTCAAATTTCATCGCGGCCCCGCCGGGTGCTACATCGACTTACCGATTATTGGGCGATAAGCGGCCAATTGCAGCTTTTTGGCGGCCGCCCTTGCGGCGGCCAAAGACAATAGCCGCCGTTTTCGCACCACGACTCCATAGCTGAAGCTCCGGCGTCCACATCCAATGTGGTGCTGGTGCAGGCATAGCTTGCAAGGTCGCAACTCCGCCGGACCTGCTCAATCAGGAAGTCGAGCCTGCGACCATGGTCGGTCAGTTCGAAACGGTCGAAGGGAAGATCGTCGGCCTGATAGCTCTTATGGCTCGCCTTATTTAGCGCCGCCGCTAGGCGGGCCTGATCGAAGGCGAGCTGCTTCACACCCGTGGCAGCATCGACCAGTATGAACTGGTGCTCGCCGCGGGTAGTCCGGCGGTAGACGAACGCGTTGGCCGCAGTCAGCCAGAACGGCACTTCGGGGACATTGACAGTGAGCCCGCTAGCGATCGTTGATCGTGAGAGCCCGCTCGAAATCGGCCGGCGCTACCGGCGGATGCGCAACATTCGAACCGTTCGCCAGCGCCTGAGCAGTTGCCGATTCCGATCCTCCCTGAACCGAATAGTGTGAGCATTAAAGCGCCGATCTTGTACATGGCTGTTTGCCTCGTTTGGCTATCGAGTGCCGCACCCTGGGTTTGCCTTCTCAATGACGGTGTGCAGCAGCGTTGAGCGTCTCCTCTGTAGGAGCCTCCAAGCGAGTCAGCCGAGACCCCAGTCACCATGACCGTGCGCCCAACGCGGAGATCCAGTTACTAGCCGGGTGGACCGATTGCAGAGTTGGCATCCGCGCCAACCGGGAATTTTCGATGCCCACAATCAGGGAATATTCAACGCCCGATGACACTCGTGTTGCCTCACCTAATTTTGTTACCTAGTGCCTCATCAGGAATGTTACCCGCAGCCAGACGTGCGGAATCTGAAGCGAGGTATGGCGCTGGGCCGCTGACCTCGCCGATGAGCCGCTGCACGGCTTGTTGTCGCCACGCCCTTACTCGCTTCTGCAGCGTGTGAAGCTGGCGCAAGCTGTATCGTCCGGGGTGACGGGCCTGGAACTCGACGAGAAGTTCAAGTGCGGTCTGATCCGGACGCTCTTCAAGGCATCGTGCCATCTCTTCCCAATGGTCCTTAAAGATGTCGGGACGTCGGCCACGCGGTTTGTCGTTGAGCCGACGATACGTCTTCGGCCCAACGACAACACCGCGTGCGCGAGCTGCTTGGCGCCACAGATAGACCCGTCGGACGAGTGTTTTGTACTGCTTGCGGGTAAATCGACCTGGAAACTGGATACACAGCTCTTCGAAGAGTTGCGTGGCATTGATGTTGGGGAATTCTTCCAATCGGCGGCAAACGATCGGCCACACCATGCGGAGCGCCTGGACGCGGGCTTGGCCAGGCTCGGCGTAGACCGGCTTCAGCTTCTCCTGCATCTTCGCGGCTTTCGCGGCAGGAGTGGGTGAGATCACCGGCTTGAGCGCGGCGGTGGGAGCCGCAATAAGGACTTGCGTCGAGACCTTTTGTAGACTTCGTAGGTAACGCGGTTTGGCTTCGGTGGAGAACGTCGGACGGATTTCACCCGCATGCCAGGCACTCGACAGGCTTGCTACGAACGCGGCCAGGTCGGGTGGTTCGGATGTCGTCGGCGGCGGTGTTTCGCCGTCAGCCAGGGCTGCGAGATAAGCCTGCACAGCTCGCATTTCCTCCAGAAGCTTCAGCGGATCGAGGTCGGCGGCGATCTCGCGCAGCTTGCTCTTGGCAGCCATCGGGATGCCCTCCGCCTGCAGGAGACGCTCACAGGGAGTCTGCGGTGGATGATAGCGCTTGGCCACCTTCGCTCCGTCGCGCTGCTTGGCAGCCAGCTTGAACGAGGGCTGGAAGAAGTTCACAAACAGCCGGGATGCCCCGTAAAGGCGCGTGATCGCTCTGGCCGCCGCCAAGCCTTCAAAGCGCCGATAACCCAGGAGCTTCCGTACAACGGCGCCATTTTTCTGCTCTATCCACGCTTGGTCGTTCTTACGGTAAGGCCGCGAGCGAGTGAGTTCGATGCCGTGACCAAGGCAATATTCGATCAGCCTGTTGTTGACGAACTCGCTGCCATTATCCACATCCAGCGCTCTCAGGGCAAAGGGCAAGCCCATGCGGATGCGCTCGAGTGTCTCGACCACGAGGGTGCCTTCTCGGACCACGATGGGCGCGGCCTCCGTCCATCCGCTCGCGATATCGGTCAGAACCAGGCTGTGAACGTAGCTACCGCGGTTGGCCTCTCCGCAATGAGCAACCAGGTCCATTTCCATGCTGCCGGGAAGCGGCTCGTTCCAGTTGTCGGGCGAAATGAGAAATTGACCCCCGAACGAAACGAAGAACTGACCCCTCTCTTTTGAGAGGAAGAATCGATGACGAGAGAGTTTTCATCGCAACTTGCATTGTCTGGAACGATGCGGGTTGAGGAAATGCGATCGGGGGAAGAAGTTTTGGCTATGGTAGGCCTTCACGAACGAGGCTGGGGAGCGAAACGAATTGCGCAGGAGTTTGGATGCGCGCGCAACACGGTTCGCCGATATCTTCGTGAAGGTGGCGTTGTTGCGTATCGCCAGCCCGTGCGTCGGACAGCATTTGATGGTCTGGACGATTGGCTTCGGGAGCGTTTCTTTCGCCACGACGGGAACGCGGACGTCATTCGCCAGGAGTTGGAGAGCGAGCATGGCATCGTCATCGGGTTGCGCTCGGTAGAACTTCGGGTTCGACAATGGCGGCGCGAGTTGAAAGCGCAGAAGCGGGCGACGGTGCGCTTCGAGACGGCGCCTGGTCATCAGATGCAGATCGACTTCGGCGACACGCGGGTATGGATCGGCGGCGAGCGGGTGCGGATCCATGTGTTTGTCGGGACGCTTGGCTATTCGCGCCGGATGCACATCCGGGCCTCGCCGAGGCAGCGCCAGACCGACTGGTTCGAAGGGATGGAAGGCGCTTTCCTGCGGTTTGGGGGCGTGCCGGCGGAAGTTCTGATCGATAATGCAAAGGCGCTGGTTGAGCATCACGACGCAGTGACGCGCGAGGTGAGGTTCAACGCCCGGCTGCACGCTTTTGCCCGATATTGGGGCTTCACACCGCGGGCCTGTGCCCCTTATCGGGCCAGGACGAAGGGGAAAGACGAACGCGGAGTCGGCTACGTCAAGAAGAACGCGATCGCCGGCCGCCGGTTCGAGAGCTGGGCGGCGTTCGAGGCGCATCTGGATCGGTGGACGCGCGAGGTTGCCGACCGGCGTGAACACGGCACCACCGGCGTTGCGCCCGTGGAACGTTTTGCCGCTGAAGCTCAAGCGCTCCGCCCGCTTTCCGGCAGGGCGCCGTTCGGGCAACTGCGGGACCTGATCCGCAAGGTCCAGGCCGACTGTGCGATCGATCTGGATACGAACAGCTACTCGGTGCCCTGGCGCCTGATCGGCGAGAGCGTCCAGGTCGTGGTGTTGGCTGGCCGTGTGATCATCCGTCATGCAGGCCAGGTGGTAGGCGATCATGCCCTGTGCCGGGGGCGACGACAACGGATAGTGGACCGGGCGCATTTTGTCGGCGTCGCCGGCTTTGAAGGGCCGGTGCGCGCGGATCCCATCGAGATCGCTCCAGCCGCCCTGCTGCGGCCGCTTGCGGAATACGAGGCGGCTGTCGGAGGGGGCTGGTGATGACGAACGTGGATCATGACATGCTCATCGCAACGCTCGATCGGCTGAAGCTGACGGCGATCCGCGACCAGCTCGACACGTTGCTGGACGAAGCTGCCCGCTCGAAGATGACGTTACGCGAGGCCCTGGGCTTCCTAGTGTCGCGCGAGATCGCCCGGCGCGACGAGCGGCGCATCGCCATGTCGAGCAAGATCGCCCAGTTCCCCTTCGTGCGCGAGCTGGACGGCTTCGACTTCGACGCCCAGCCATCGCTCGATCAGGGGCAGATCAGGGAACTCGCCACCTGCCGCTGGATTGCGCACGGCGACACACTTTTGTTCCTCGGCCCACCCGGCACGGGCAAGACCCATCTGGCCGTGGCCCTCGGCCGCGAGGCGATCCGCCAGAATTACAACGTGCAGTTCATCACGGCTGCTACGTTGGTGGCGACGCTGGCCAAGGCCCACAGCGACGGCTCGCTCGACAAGCAGTTGGCGATCCTGTCGCGGCCGAAACTGCTCATCATCGACGAACTGGGCTATCTGCCCTTCGAGGCCAATGCCGCCCACCTGTTCTTCCAACTCGTGTCACGGCGCTACGAGAAGGGTTCGATCCTGATCACCTCCAACCGCTCCGTGGGCGAATGGGGAAGTGTTTTTGGCGACCCCGTTGTGGCCACGGCGATCCTGGACCGCCTGCTTCACCACTCCACGGTGATCACCATCCGCGGCGACAGCTACCGTCTCCGCGAAAAGCGTCGGTCCGGCCTTCTGCAGAAGACCGGACCGACGCTTGAACCCAACGAAACAGCAAACCAGTGAAGGGGGTCAGTTCCTAACTTCGCCAAAGGGGTCAAATCCTCACTTCGCTTGACACCAGTCAGCAAAGGTGCGCATTTTGATGCGCCGCCGCGGCTCTGGCACAACCCTTGGCGGCTTTTTCGTACGCATGGTGCGCCTCGGCATCTGGAGCAAGCGGTCGATCGTCGCGGCGCTCATAGACAGGATCTTGTGGCGTATCTCCTCCTCGAGCTTCAAATGATCGTTGCGTTCCAGCGCCGGCAATAGAATGGGCAGCAGTGCCTTAAGGCGCTTGCCGCAGACTCGATCTGAAGCTTCCCACAGCACAATCAACGCGCCCCGAGCGGCCTCGTCATAGAGCGACGGGCGTTGACGGGTCTGCCGGCTCCTCGGCTGCGGGGGGCTGTTCAGGACACGGATTGCGGACTTTTCATGATAACCCGTCGCCGCGATGAACTCCTCCAAGATCCTGCGCTTGTCCTTGTTCGCTGCGGCCGCATAGCGAACCCTGACCGCATTGGCGAGTTCCATGCGAATAGCATGCGTCATCTTCGTCGTCATGATGCCTCCCTCGTGGTGAGAGCATCATCGCGGTATTCGCCTTCACGGGTAACATTTTAGGTGAGGCAACCAAGACGCGCGGTAACATTTTCTTTGAGGCAATGCGACACTTGGCGATCACGGCCTCTTCCTTCTTCTGCATCTGGAAGGTCCTGCTGTAGTATGGCCGGACATATGCCCCGCCAGAAAGCTTTGGGCTAACATTTCGACATTCTCCGCATGACTATCGTCGGTCCGTGACGCGTTTGCGGATGACACGATGCAATATGCGCGCCGAAGGAAAAACCCGTTTAGACACAAGGCAATCGATCGGACCGGCTATGTCGGATGTCCGACATTCGTCGGGCGTCGGACAATGCCAAGTGACATTGACCTGTTGCACGCCGGGTTGCCAAAAGTGGGCCGTCGTCCAGTCAGCGATGACAGCAACCTGAGCAACGCGAGACGAGCGATTGCCGGGATGGATCACAGCTCAAGATTGCAGCACGGGCTGGTGGTCGCTTTGTAGCGCTCATCCGCGGGGAAGATGAACGACGGATCCGCCGATGCCGGCACCAGCGAACCGGCTTCGATCTGCGGCACGTATCGACTGCCATTTCCAGGCGCGGCGATCAGTCATGGCTGGATAGGGCGATGGTAATGAACACCCCGCCCGTCAGCTACAAGCGCCTCTCCAACCGAAGGCTTGGGAACGTCCACCTTGCCTGTCACGATGGCGAAGTCCGATGCCAGATATCGCTGGGCGACGGCGTATTACGGCGCAACGGGCGAGCATAGTCTGGCCCGAACTTGCGGCCCCAGCGCCGTATCTCTCGTAACGACACGGCAATGCCGCGCTCCAGCAGCATTTCCTCGACAAGGCGCAGGCTGAGGGGGAAGCGGTAGTAGAACCATACGGTGTGCGCAATGCTCTCGGTCGTGGTCACGAGCAATCCGGGAACCACGGGGCCGCGCTAGACTTAACCAGTGTCCCGCATGGTCTCCCTTGCTGCCGCGCGAGCGGCCAGTTGCCTTGCCAAGCCAGGAGCTCTTTTGGCCAAATGAGCCCCGTTGTGGCGATTCCAGCAGCGGAACTGGGTCTGCGCCGAGCGCGTACGCTGCGTGCCCAGCCCAAAAAGGATCGAGTAGCGCCTCCCTGCCGATTGCAATCAGATCGGCATCGTCAGCAGCCAGAATCTCTTCGGCCTGCTGCGCATCCACAATCATGCCGACCGCCTGCCTCATCACGCCTGTCTTCCTGCGAATCCGCGCGGAGAAGGCAAGTTGGAAACCGAGGCCACGAGGAATTGCGGCGTTGTCGTCGCATCGGTTAGCCCGCCGGAAGAGCAGTCAATTACATCGACTCCGACCTCTTTCAGACGCACCGCCAGAGCGATTGACTCTTCGAGATTCCAGCCGTTCTCGGCGCCGTCGAAAACGGACAACCGCACAAACAACGGCTTGTGCTCCGGCCATGCCACGCGCGTCCTCAGCGAGCTCAATGGCCAAGCGCATGCGTCTGTCGCGGTCACCGCCATAGGCATCCGTCCTCAGGTTGGCATGAGGGGAGAGGAATCCGACGATCTTCACGATCTATGAACTGGCATCGGCCCTCGGCGTCAGCCACAAGGATCTGGTTCGCCCCGACAAACAGGCCTGACACACCCGACTTCCAAATAATTGCTGCGCGCCCGCGCGCCTGAAGAGGCCGCGTTGACCAGGGTACTCTTCCTGGTCCGGTGGAAGCGGGGAGGCCGCCCCTCGACAAAGCTCCTCCAAGTGTCGTCCCACAATCGGCTGCTATGCGTCGGGGGGCATCGATAAAGCTGATCCGAACGTTCCTACGAGATCTCGGGCACCTCCCGCCTACCAAGGCGCCTCCTCGACGATCCGGGTCGATTCGCCTGTGCAGGCCGACGATAAAAAGGGCGCACGAGGCGCCCTTCATTTCAGATCGGCTGCCCAAACGAGCGCTTACTTCGTGGTCGGGGCTTCAACAAGCCCCCTTCGCTTCCGTTGTTAGAAGCGGTAGGTGACACCTGCGCCTATCAACCAGGGATCGAGCGCCGCTTTTCCCGTCAGTTTCGCCCCGGCAACGGTGACGTCGAAGTCTGGCTTCAGGAAAAGCTTCTTCACGTCGAAGTTGACACCCCAGTGCTGATCCACCATGTAGTCGAACCCGACCTGCAGCGCTGTGCCGAACGTATTCTTAACCTTGAGAGCATCGGCGCTGCCGGCATCCTGGTTATAGAAGATCGTGTAGTTCACGCCGGCGCCGACATAGGGCTTGAACGCGCCGAAATTGGTAAAATGATACTGCAATGTGAGGGTAGGCGGCAACAGCCAAACCTTGCCGATATTGCCCAGCCCGCCGATTGTCCCTTGGCCCTCGATGTTGGCATAGGTGGTGCCCAGTATGAGTTCGGCGGCGATGTTGTCCGTGAAGAAATACGAGATATCGAGTTCCGGCGTCACCGTGTCCGAATAAGAAAGACCGGAGCCGGGCACCGTATTAACGTAGCCCGAGTCCTCAGTGATGACCCCCAACGCGCGCAGGCGGATCTGCCAAGGGCTTGGCCATTCCGTGACCGAGGCTCCCGCCTGCGGGACGCTCGCGGCTTGCACAAGGTCCGCCGCGACGGCCTGCTGTCCCACCACGATGAAGACGACGGCCGCTGTTACTCCCCGCGCCACGCCCATTCGTTTTCTCGCCATGACATTCTCTCCTTTACCTTCAGAAATGATGCACTGCACTACTAATAATCTCCTCGGATTGATTGATATTGACGGAGTCTCATGCTCATTTTACAATAGACTGTGCCGACATTATTTGCGCATTTCCGCAATCATTGACCTGTGCCAACTTTATTTGAAACGTTGCTCTTGTTGGGCCCCGGTCACCTATCGACCGCTATCGGCTTGCCAGCCGATCGCACTGCGAAGGAAATTGTTGCCCAGGGCAATGAATGCGGCTCGCTCCCGGTTGTCCTTGCCGTAGCCGTGCCCGCCCGCGCTGGGCTCGTAAAAGTAAGCCTGATAGCCAAGAGCCTGCAGCTTTGCGGCCATCTTACGCGCGTGGCCCGGGTGGACGCGGTCGTCCCGCTTGGTGGTGGCGAGCAGGATCGGGGGGTAGGGCTGTCCCGGCGTCGCGGCGTGATAGGCAGAGATTTCCTTCAGGAAAGTCCAATCGTCCGGTTCGTCGGCATCGCCATATTCGTCGATCCAGCTCGCGCCCGCCAAAAGCTTGGTGTAGCGGCGCATGTCGACAAGCGGGATTGTGCAGAACAGCGCGCCGAAACGCTCAGGATAGCGGGTAAGCATGTTGGCGATCAGGAGGCCGCCATTTGAGCCGCCCTCGGCGGCAATCAGCCCCGGCCGCGTAATGCCCCTTCGCACGAGGTCGGCCGCAACGGCGGCGAAATCGTCATGGGCGAGACGCTTGCCCTCTCTGCGTCCCGCCTCGTGCCAACGGGTGCCGAACTCGCCGCCTCCCCGAATGTTCGCCACCACCCACGTGCCGCCGCGTTCGAGCCACAGCTTGCCGATCGAGGAGTTGTAGTAGGGCAGGAGCGATATGCCGAACCCGCCGTAGGCGGTGAGGTGAACCGGGGCATCCCCGTTCCCGTTCGCCGGACCGACCTGCGTATAGGGGACCATCTCACCATCGATCGAGACTGCCTCGTGGCGCGTGACCACGAGCCCGGATGCGTCGAAATTTTCCGGGTTGCGCTTCAGGATTACTGAAGCGCTGAGAGGCGGCGCGGTATTGAGGTCAAATAGGAGAAGCTGCGGCGGCGTGATCGGATCCTGAGCCCAAACCAGGACCTCTCCATTGGTCTCGTGAAGTTGCGCATCGAGTGACCAAAGGTGAACAGTCCCGTGGCCGGGCACGGTGTCCACGGCTCGGCGCGTGCATTCCTGCCGGCGTGGAGTGAACGTCTCGAAACGCGGAACGAGGTTCACCAGGTAGGAGATGATGAGCTCCCCGTTGTTCCAGAAAAATGACTGCAGGGAGCGCCTCTCGCCTGGTTCAAACAGGGTGACAAAGCCGCGCTCGCCGGCCATGAAAGAGGAAAGCGAGATGCCGATCAGCGCGTCGGCGGCATAGGTAGTCCCTCCAACCGTCCAGGGATTGCGCGGCTTTGCCGCCAGCCAGTCATCGAAGCCATTCCACCAGGCGTCCCGAGGAAGGTCGATCTCAACCTTCGGCCCGCTTCTATCGCCAATGCGGACTATCTTCTCGAAGTAGGCCGGCTTTTCGATAAACCAAAGGCGCTCGCTATCGGCGGTGCGGTCCAGATGGCCAGACACGCCGAGGGTTTCGGAAACGGTCTCGAAGATTACCGGCGCGGTGAGCGGATCCGCGCCACGCTTCCACAGCCGGACGGTGCGCGCGTAGCCGGAGCGGGTGGCCATGCCATCACCAAGCGCACTGGAAAGCAGAAGCGTGTCAGGGTCGAGCCAATCAATGCCGCCCTTGGCTTCCGGGAGATTGAAACCGTCGGCGACTAAGCTCAGAGTCCCTAGATCGAATTCGCGATGCACGACCGCATCGCTGCCGCCGCGCGACAGGCGCAGAACCGCTTTTTCCCGTCTCTCCGGCTCGATCGACGCGCCGCCCCAGATCCAGTCTTCTCCGTCACTAACGGCGAGGGCGTCCAGATCGAGCAGTACTTCCCATTGGGGATCCGCCTTCATGTAGGCGGCAAGGGTGGTCCGGCGCCACAGTCCGTGCGGGTTACGGGCATCTTGCCAGAAATTGTAGAGGTACTGACCGCGGCGCGTGATCAGGGGAATCTTGTCGGGACGGTCGAAAATCGCTGTCAGGGCCGCGCGGTCGCGCTCGAACTGCGTTCCACCGAAGTTCTCCAGGGTCCTTGCCGACTGGCTGGCGGTCCAGTCAAGTGCCGGTTCGCCTTCTATATCTTCAAGCCAAAGATAATAGGGATCATCGTCGGGAGCATTCAGAGTTGGACGGACATCGAATGCGGTCATGTCCGGACAACCCTAGGAATGAAAGCGCAAAGGCTTCCGTCGGCTCGGGAACGCTCAGTGTTCGCGGCGGCGACCGCATGTTCGAAAAGCGTGATCATGGTATGAGTTCTTCTCAGTCGGCGCGGCGCGGCAGTACGTTTGCGGATAGGACTGCATGTGTCGTGCCAACTAGGAAAATCGTTTCAGAACAATGCGATCACTCTGATAGCGTTGTGTCTCATGTCCGACATCGTCGGAGATCCGACAATGACTGCAACCTTAAGCGCCTGATCGATCTCGTATGCGAGCTCGCAGGACACCCGCAAACTCAAGCAGTGAAGCTCACAGCGAACTGTTGGGACGCAACATCTTTGCTCCAAGACGCTTCTCGTACCCTCCAGCTCGGCGCCTTGGGCGCGGACTATCCTGCACCCCGTTTGCCTGCGCACCGAGGCGATCTGGCCCGCGATGCTTTCGAAGCATCGCCTGAGGGCGATCGAGTGCCTCAATGCCCTCAGTCTGGGTCAACAACTGCCCACCGCTTGTTTCCGCCGGAAAAACGCGGCCCCCGTTTGACCTTCGTTCTTCGTGCGCTCGACGAATCGCTCGCCGGAGCGCCACATCGCGAGCTCGCTGAAGCTCTGATCGGTCAACGGCGCGTCCACGCCGATTGGAGGGATCCTCGCGATCATCTGCGCGACCGCATCCGCCGCGCCGTCTCTCGTGGCCGCGCGCTCATGCATGGCGGATACAGAGATTTCCTTGTTTGAAAGGTGACAGTCCGCGCTGTGCGTCAGCCGGCGAACAGTTCCTTGTAGCCGGTCGTCACCATCCAGTTCGCCCGGTCGATATGGCTGCGAAGGGCCCTGCGGGCGCGTACCGGTTCAAGGGCCGGGTCGATGCCGAGAATGAGATCGACCATTTCCTTTTCGCTGGCATTGTCGGCGCAGGCGTCCAGGATCCGCAGGTAGATGGTGAAATGCTCCCTGTCGTAGCTCGTGAAACTCTCTGCCCAGGGGACGTCGTCGACGACACGCGGCGTTCCGTCAGTTACGTGACATGGGTTTTTACCTTCACAGTTCTAAGCCTCCACCCATGCCGGTTTGTCAGAATACTCCGTGGTGGGATGCTCTACAGGAGCTGGCCTCTCACGCATGGAGATTCGAGAAGTCTTTGCCCGCAATCTGCGACAGCATCGACAGAGAAAGAGGCTATCACAGGAGGCGTTGGCGCATGAGGCCGGCGTTGACCGGACTTACATCAGCGCGCTGGAACGTGGCGTGTGCGGCGCCACTATCGATTGACAAGCTTGCCACGGTACTCGAAGTTGAGCCGGCAGTCTTGTTGGATCGGCGGTCGCAGACAGATGCGCAATGATGATGCGCGGGAAAGTTTGACAGCGCTGCGCGCTGTCCCCGCATCGACCGACAGCTCGCTCGACGTGGATGTCGCACTCGAATGCTGAGAGCCGTCGCGATTGATAATGGTGTGCCTGGCGTGCAGCAGGTCCCGGTTGCCCGGCGCTGTCTCAAGGAATAGCGGACAGAATCCCCCGGGGGAAAGCTGATTCACGCACCTTTCAGCCACGCTCAGCGTTGTCCGATACCCGACAATGTCGGATACACAACGCAGCAGAATCTGATCCATCAGTTGTTTTTAAATGCTTTTTCGCTTTGGCACGGTACATGCACTGCATACGGCAAAAGGCGTTCGGACTGAGGAGAAGTCGTCCCATGGCTGCGAAAAGCCGCTGAATTACGCCACCTCCCAAGGCGTACCCGGCCCGGCGGCGAGCTCAGTCTCCTGCCGGGCATCCGGTTTCAGGGTGTATGTGCCCCTGGTGTTCGGAAGTTGAAGTTGGGCGGCGGCAATGTCCGGCTGAAGAGGATTGCGGCGGATGGAATATGAGAAGGCAATCTCCAACCGTCTCGAGAGGGATTTCCGACGGCATTAAGAAGCGCCGGATAGACTCAGCGCCCAGGGACGGGGCACTCGTCGTCTAGCAGCCTGTCGGACTGATGTCTTCAATCGAAGGCAGAGTGGCTCTGGCTGGTCGAGACCTGTGAATGGCCAGGAGCCGGTCCGAGAGAGGCTTTGGTCGGCGATTTTTGACCGGTGGACGCTTTGGCGGTCTTCAGGCTTTGATGACGCCCCCATCAGGCTGGCATCAGGGCGAACATGCGCTTGATGTTCCAGGTCATGGTCACGAGGTTCCATTCGCCGCAAGCCTTTTTGTGGCCGCGCATCGAGAACTGCCGGAAGCCCAGAACGGATTTGATGATGCCGAACACCGGCTCCGGTGTCTGCTTGCGCAACGCATAGAGCCTTTTGCCTTCGGGTGTCTTCAGGCGGTGGGCCATGGCCTCGACAGGCGTCGGATTTTCCGGCGGCGGCGGTGGCTCGGCAAGCCGCTCGCTGAGCGGCGGGTAATGCGCCTGCCGGCCCGTGGCGATCAGCGGCTCGATGCCGGCGTTCGCGCAGGCATCGACATTGGCAGCGCTGAAGTAGCCGCTGTCGGCCAACAGCGTATCGGGCCGTCCCACCTCGTCCGGCAAGGCCGTGATCTTGTAGACCATCGGCGCAAGCTGCTGTTTGTCGTTGGCCGCCTGCACCACCTCCGCCGCGACCACCAGCAGGCTGCCTTCAGCGACGACGGCCTGCGCATTGTAGCATTGCTCGAACCCGCCGCCGGCCACCGGCATGATGCGCGAATCCTCGTCAGTCAGATTGATCTGGTCGGTGGGCGAAGGGCCCGATGCAGGTGGGGACGGCGGCTTGCCGCCGGGCTTCTTGCCCGTGCGCTTTTCCTTTTCCTGCCGCGCCGCAAGTTTTGCCTCATACTCGGCCTGCTCACGGGCGTGGCGCTCTTTGGCCCGCGCCTCGATCTTGGCGCGCGCCTCGGCAAGCTTGCCTAACCGCTCTTCCCGCAACGCAAGTTCTTCGGGGATCGAAAAGCCATCGGGAAGGTCGGCCTGATCGGCAGCTTCGGCCTTCGCCATCAGTTCGGCCACCTCGGCCTTCAGCTGTGCTTCGATCTTGCCCGCATGCTCATACGAAAGCGCGCTGTGCCGGCTGGCATTGGCGTGCAGCTTCGTCCCGTCAAGCCCAACCGTGCCCATCTTCAGAACGCCCATCTCGCGCGCCAGCAGCAGCACCTGCACAAACAGACCTTCGATCTCCTTGAGAAAACGCCGCCGGAACGCCGCTATCGTATCGTGGTCAGGATGATCGTTCGCCGCGATAAACCGGAAGGCCACCGAGTCATACGTCGCCCGTTCAAGCTTGCGGCTCGAAAAAACTCCCGTCGCATAGCCATAAACCACAACAGCAAGCAGAACCTTCGGGTGATACGACGCCGAACCCGACCCGCGATAGCTGCCGCTCATCGCCCGCAGGTCCAGCCCTTCGACAACCTCCACGACAAAACGCGCAAGGTGCCGCTCGGGAAGCCATTCATCCACCGAGGGCGGCAGAAGAAACCCGCTCGTACGATCGACCATTCGAAAGTTGCTCATCGCACAACCGGACATCTGGCTGGAGAATCAATCGCTTGATTCTAGTCGATATCCCTCCGGTGCGCTAAGTCCGACAGGCTGCTAGAAGCTTTTGTCCGACGGTGCGATGGGTGGCATCGGAAAACATCGCCGGCATGTAGCGGCCGCAGCCGGCGTCTGTTCGACAGGCTGATCGCGTTCGGCGCCGTCCGTGAGCTGGCGCGAGATCTCCATGTCCATCACCGCATGAACAGATCCACGACGACAACTCCTGCGCCCAATCAGACGCGACGCTCGGCTGCTTTTGTCCGTCGCCGCTGAGATACCCCGCTCGGATCGGAGGGGGCGCCTTCGTCACCGAATTCCCGACCGATCGGATCCTGACGGAGACAGATGGCCCCTTCACTCAGGTTGACGGTCGTCCCAGCGAGCCCGCTGACGTGAAAACCACTGTCGCCGCGATCGCTGACGTTCGGAATCTCCCGGTCGATGCCGCCTCGCGACGTCGGTAAGATTAAACCTCGCCTCCTGCTGGGCGGGCCTTGGACGGGGCTAGAAACAATTGTAATCTTCGTGCTACCTATTCAGCCATTTTGTAGTGCGAAGGTATCAAAATGCCAACCCCACACAACCCTCCTGCTGCCGTGCGGCGCGCCCTGCGTAAGCTTGGGGCGGACATTCACGATGCGCGTCGACGGCGACGGCTGCCGATGGCGGTCGTGGCCGAGCGCGCCTTCACGTCTCGCTCGACACTCCAACGGGTCGAAGCCGGGGACAACAACGTCAGCATCGGCATTTATGCCGGCGTCCTGCAGGCGCTCGGCCTGCTCGAGGGCCTGAGTCAAGTCGCCGACGTCAGAAACGACAGCGTCGGACAGGCGCTGGCCAGCGCCGATCTGCCTAAGCACGTCCATCTCAGGCGGCCAGTCGGATCATCGCGCGATGACTGACTTCGAGGTGCATATCGATCTGGACGGTCGCATACGCCCGATCGGAATGGCGAGGAGCAATCGCGTCCGAGGCACGGAGACCATCCTTTTCGAATATGATGGCGCATGGCTTAAGGACCCGGACCGCTTCTCGCTGGAGCCTGCTCTTGCTCTGACCCGCGGGGCCTTCGCTGCTTCTGCCGGTCTTGCGACTTTCGGGTCCATCAGCGACTCGGCGCCAGATACTTGGGGTCGCCGCCTTATGCAGCGCGCCGAGCGCCGCCTGGCGGAACGCGAAGGACGCGCCGTTCGCACCCTCACGGAAAGCGACTATCTGCTTGGCGGCGCCGACGAGACCCGCCTTGGCGCACTCCGCTTCCGCTGGGTTGGCGACGAGGTTTTTCAGGCACCGACCCGCGATGGCGTTCCCGCCCTGATCGAGCTTGGCCGGCTGCTCCAAATCACCGAGCGAATTCTTCGTGACGAAGAAACGGACGAAGACATGCAGCTCATTTTTGCCCCTGGCTCCTCCCTCGGCGGTGCCCGGCCGAAGGCGTCGGTCATCGATCAACAAGGGCGCCTCTCCATCGCCAAGTTTCCGAAGGAGACCGACGACTACAGCATGGAGACCTGGGAGGAGATCGCGCTGAGGCTGGCCGGTCAGGCAGGTATCGCCACGCCCCTGCACGAGCTGATCGACGTCGCCGGAAAGGCGGTCATGCTGTCGCGGCGTTTCGACCGTGATGGTGCGATCCGCATCCCGTTCCTATCGGCGATGGCGATGATGGGCGCCAAGGATGGCGAGCGTGGCAGCTATCCGGAGATCGTCGATGCCCTTGCGCAACACGGCGCACAGGGAAGGACGGACGCCCATGCCCTCTATCGGCGTGTCGTTTTCAACGTGCTGATCTCCAATGTCGACGATCACCTGCGCAATCACGGCTTCCTGTGGCTGGGAAAGGCCGGATGGTCGCTGTCACCGGCATACGACCTCAACCCCATCCCGACCGATCTCAAGGCGCGGGTGCTCACCACCAACATTGATCTCGACGAGGGCACCTGTTCGCTCGATCTTTTGGAGGGCGCGTCGGAGTTTTTTGCGCTCACGCTGGCGCAAGCCCGGGCGATTATCAAAGGAGTCGCGGCCGTGACCGCGACATGGCGGGACGCCGCCAAGGCAGTCGGCGCCCGCTCGGCCGAGATAAACCGCATGGCCAGCGCCTTCGAGCACGACGACCTCAAGCGGGCGCGGGCGCTGTGACAAGGACATTCCTTCACGGTTTCTATCCAGCAGCGCCAGTCCCGGCGGCCCCGCGTCGCATGAAATACGACACAGATAAGCGAAAGGAACATACAGACAGTGATTACCCGAGGGGTGATCCGGATCGCTCGCAAGGGAACGATGGGCAAGGCAATCGCGGTGGCAGTCTAGATCTGGATGGACCCTCCCAGGGTCGTTCAACAGATTGAGAGGCCTCGCTCTCCTACCCCATCATGCGGCCGGTCAGGTGCGGACCGCGAAGAGAAGCGAGTGACCAACGGGGCGACATCGTTCGGAAAAGACGGGAGCCTGACCTCACCGACCGCAATCGGAGAACTCCAGCCTCGCCCGCGCCTCCGCGTTCTCCGGCAGGCCTACACCGCCTGCGCCGCGCCTTGGCATCTGGATCTTGAGGATATCGTCCTTGCTGAGTTTCTGCGGCCGAGCTCAAGTTTCCCCAGCGGCTCCGCACTGTCCACAAAGGACTTCAAAGCAAGTGATCCCACCGGTGGCGGCGGAAGCGATTATATCCTTTGCACGACAGTGCCAAAGGTTCATCGGCCAGGTAAGCTGTGGACGAACCTCCCCGGAGCGGGGCTCGCAACGTGTCTTTGGGATTGCAATCCGTTCATCATCCAGCCGTTTCGGTTCGCGCCAGATATTCCCCACATCCAACCGCGGGTCTCGACCATAATGTCCCGATCGCTACCTCCTATTCCACGCGCAGACCCAAGGATCGCCCGATGCGATCTGAGCTGATGTCGCGCAAGCATCGGTCAAGTACCGTTCGCCCTGCCGGAGGGAAGCGAGCCACGCGATGCCGTAGGGTACCGGCAAGCGTCTGCGTATCAAGATCCAGGCCGCCCGCAGAAGCTTCAGTCGATCGAGCAGTGGGCTCGCTGCCATGGGCGGAACCGATGAAGCCGCTGATCTCCCGGCCCACGCGGCGCGCCAATGCAAACAAGCCCTTCCATGTAGAGACCTTGTTCGGGCCACTTGCCGAACTACAACTCGAAACGAAGCCTTCTCGGCGAGGACGCCTGGTCGCTCACAAGCTTGTCGCCCGCCACATGCGACGCTCTTCGCCGCCAACCAGGCGCTTGTCGCGTCGAGAGAATATCCAGCCAGTACTTCAGAATTGCGTCTCCACGGGTTGCAGAGTCGCACGCCGGCACCCATCGAGCAGCGGTCTTTCGATTCCCGTCTTCGGCGATCGCTCGCGCAGTTGCCGGATCTGCGAACCGCGCAAGCAGATGCTTCAGATGCCGCCCATGCAAAGATATTTCATTTCGAGGTAATCCTCGAGGCCATGACGGGAACCCTCACGCCCGATGCCGGACTGCTTGATCCCGCCGAAGGGTGCCGCTTCCGAGGACATGCGTCCGGTGTTGACACCGACCATGCCATATTCCAGAGCCTCGGCGACACGCCAGACACGCTTCAGGTTGGAGGCATAGAAGTAGGCGGCGAGGCCGTAGATCGTGTCGTTGGCCTCACGCACGACCTGATCCGCATCGTCGAAGCGAATGATCGGCGCCAGCGGCCCGAATGTCTCCTCCCGCGCAACCGCCATCACGCTGGAAATCTCGGTGAGGACCGTCGGTTCGAAAAAAGTGCCATCCTTGCCGATGCGACTGCCCCCGCATCGAATTGTGCCGTCTTTGGCAACGGCATCGGCGATGTGCGACTCGATCTTGGCCAGAGCATGCGTGTCTATGAGCGGTCCGATGTCCACTCCGAGAGCGAAGCCGTCACCAACCGATAAGCGGCGGACTTTCTCAACGAATTTCTCGACGAACTCATCGTGAACGCTCGATTGTACGTAAAGGCGGTTCGCCGACACGCAAGTCTGGCCGGCATTGCGGAACTTCGCCTGGATCGCACCGTCGACCGCAGCGTCGATTTCGGCATCGTCGAAGACGATGAAAGGTGCATTGCCGCCGAGCTCGAGGCTGACCTTCTTGATCTGTTCCGAGCATTGGCGCATCAGCAGCCGGCCAACCTCGGTCGATCCGGTGAAGCTGATCTTGCGGACCTTGGGATTGGCGCAAAGTTCGCGGCCAACCGCATCACCTTCGGACGCATAGATCAGGTTGACGACGCCTTCGGGAAAGCCGGCCTGATGGGCGAGGGCGAACATTGCGCCAGCCACGAGGGGGGTCTGCTCAGCGGGCTTGAGGACAATGGTGCAGCCTGCGGCCAAGGCTGGCGAGATCTTGCGTGCGACCATGGAGGCTGGGAAATTCCAGGGTGTTATCGTGCCGACGACGCCGATCGGTTGCTTGATCACCAGCATCCGACGGTCCGTCGATGGTGCGGAGATCGTCTCGCCATAGATGCGATTGGCCTCCTCGGCGTACCATTGCAGGTACGCCGCAGCATGCGACACCTCCGATTTGGCTTCGGCAAGCGGCTTGCCCATCTCCGCTGTGAGTATTGCGGCGAGATCGTCGGCGTGGTCGATGATCAACTGATGCCAACGCCACAGAACGTCGCTGCGCTCGCGTGCGGTCAATGCTGCCCATCCAGGCTGGGCGACATAAGCCTTGTCGATCACCGTGCGCGTCTCCTCGACACCCATGTCAGGAAGCTCTGCCAGCACTTCGCCGGTCGACGGGTTGAGGACCTCGAATGTTCGCTTGCTAATCCGGGTGCCAAGTGCCGGCAGGCGATCAATGGGTCCAAACAGCTCGGGGCATTTCAAGTGACGGATCATCGGCAGGCACAGGGGCAATACCGGATTCCTCCTCAACGTAGCGGGTATATGTAGCAGGGTGCGGCGTGTATTGCGCCCGCCGGGGTTGCTTATAGGGCCTCGGCCGGACAGCTGGTAGTCACAATGTAACCGGAAAGGGAACTACTTTGAGAGTTTTCTAGGCTTCGTGGACAAAGCTTGACGCTAGACTCGGTCGCTGATTCAAGGCTGTCTTTTGGAGGCAGCGTTGGGCGACCGGATTGGGGTATCGGACGAGGAATGGGCACTGATCGGGCCGCTGCTGCCAGCAGAGCGGGGTCCAGGGTGCCGTCCGGCGCAGGATAATCGGCGCTATTTCGAAGGCATGATGTGGATGGCCCGAACCGGGGCGCAATGGCGTCATCTGCCTGATGAATATGGCAAGTGGAACAGCGTCTTCCGCCGATACCGGCGATGGGTCGCGACGGGGGTGTTCGATGCGCTGCTCGAAACGCTCGCCGAGATGGTGGAACGCGATGCCACCGCCGACATGATCGATAGCACCGTTGTCCGGGCACATCATTGTGCAGTCGGCATAAAAAGGGGACTCAGGAAACTGAGGCGCTTGGCCGATCGCGCGGCGGCTTCACCACCAAACTCCATGCGCGGTGCGACGGAAAAGGCCGACCTCTCGGCTTCGTCCTGACACCTGGCCAGGCGCATGATATTCAAGGCTTCGGCCCGCTGTTTCGAATGATCGCCGACCGTATCGAGGCGCTCCTGGCGGACAAAGGTTATGACTCCGACGCTATCCGCGAAGAGATCGCCAAAGCCGGCGTCCAAGCGGTCATCCCCGCCAAAAGCAACCGCCGCGCCCCCATCCCGCATGATCGCGAGAAATACCGTTGGCGCAACCTCGTCGAGCGCCTGTTTAACAAGCTGAAGAACTGGCGCCGTATTGCCACACGCTACGACAAGACCAAGGAATCCTATCTTGGCTTCGTGGCGCTCGCCTCAATCAAACTATGGCTGCCCTTTGTCCACGAAGCCTAGTCGATGGCTCGCGGTTCTCGTTCGGCGAAAAATTGAACAATGGGACATTTCGGATTCGCCACCGGCACGCGGTGCATGTCGGCGACCCCGCCGACAATCTGCGGAACACGATCGGCGCTCACCGTCCTCACGGCGCCAATCGTCGGCGCCACACTCGCGCGCAGCGCGTCGCCAGGCGAACAACTGAGCCGGGAACAGCCCGTGACGGCGGGCAACGCAAGAAACGCTATCTCCCGCAATATAACGTTCTTCGACAATCTGACGCTTTGCCTCCGCACTGAACCGCCGGCCAGTGTCCACATCTCGAGAAGCCTGAAATCATTACTGATCGCAGTGGTGTCCATACGACCTCTAATCATATCAAGCCGAGCTCCTCACAAGGCGGCCTTCCTCGGATGTGTACGCAATATGCATCCCGGCACCCTTTGCTCATCTGGATTTCTACAATTTCGCTCAATCCGGGCCAGTCAGGACAACGATCGCTGTCGACAACACGGGCGCGCCCGATGGAAATCCTTATTAGGAAATCTGGAAGGTGAAGTCGTGTTCGAGGCGTTCGGGCTTGGTGCCGGGGCGGAAGGAATTGGTTTGGCGCTTGGCAATTTCGGACGAGCGACCACTGTGTACGGCTCGGACGGTGCGAGATTTCATTGCTTCAGAAAGTCCCGATTGCAGACCTTCCAACAATGCGTCTTTGGTAAGCCGAGTGCCGCCAATCCGAATCACGATAGTTGAGGTTTCGCGCAGTAGCGGTTCGGTGCCTTTCCAAACCTCTGAAAGAAAGCTCCAATAATCTGTCGGAACGGTATGTCGGTCATCCCGATTGAGACGATGAACAGGCCGTTCCGAACCACCAAGAAACCAGAGCCGAAGCCATTGGTCTTCGGAATAGTCTGTCGTGTCTAGATAGGGCGGGGAGGTGACCACAAGCGCGACCTTGCCGCGATGCTCGGCAAACCTTTCAGCGGACTTTCGAGAGTCGGCCAGAACAACCTTGCCATGGTTCTTGGGCGGCAGTTTTGAATATCGAAAAGTGGCCGCTTGACGAAGGATTTTGAAAGCGTCTCGCTCGGGTGCCTCCATACCGCGCTCTCGCCACCATCGTACCGAATAGTCTGGTTTAGTACTGATCGTCCGGGGCATGCGATTGCTGAGGCACATGGCCGAACGATGGGACTCGCCGTGAAGAACTCCCAACATCACTGCTGCAATGAAGCGGTCAGTTCGATCATCTTGCCAAATCAGCTGCTCGCGCAAGTATGCGATTTGGGCGAACGTCTTCGCGTGAAAACACGTGGAAAAAAAAACTGAGGGCGGGGCCGTCCGTTCGTCAGTCGCGTCGAATGACCCCTCCAACGCATTCAACCTGTCAAGTACCGCCTTGAGCTCGGGCACCTGCGCTTTGGCTCCCGCCACGCAAGCAGCGACAGGATTGATATCTGAGCCAATAGCTGCACGGTCATTGAGCAGGCTCTCAAGCACCGTGGTTCCGCGCCCACAGAAGGGATCAAAGACCAAATCCTTGGGTCGTGTATAGGCCAAGAGTTGCTCGGCAACGAACCTCTCTGGAAACATCGCAAAATACGGACAAATAGCATGTAGTGGATGTCTCATGCCGCAGCCCTCTTTTCGGCGAGAGATGCCATAACTTCGTCAACCCAAGCTGCAACTTCACCGATCCGATCGACCCCATCGACGCCTGCCCTAGGCCCTCCTGGGGCGCCCAGCACTCGAGCGGAAGATTGCGCGATACGGCCTCGGTCGAATATGACGCCAAACGCGCTCTCTCGAACGGCGAAGCGACGCAGTATGCCATCTTTGAAGGGCAGCTTTTTGCCGGACGCATCCTTCGGAGGCTCATCAAGATCAAACCAGAGCGGGAAGGGGATGCAAATCGCTGGCATGAAGTGTTCGAACACTCCGTCTACGAACCACTGCTTGATCGCCTTGACATCGTTCGCGACTGGCTTGTCTTTCCAGTCCAGCCCAGAGGCCACCTGCACGAACATCAAGAATGTTGCAGCGTGACCGTCATCGAACGGCCGCCAGGCAATTATGTCGACACCACCATCCTTGAGCTTGGCATCGAACCCGTGTGGAATGTCTTGTCGGACAGTGTAGGAGCCATACCGAAGCCATGCCGCTTGGAGCGCCGGAAGAAAGCCGTCGCCAGTTGCCCTTGGGAAACCGAACGACACGACTTGGGCTTCGGTATATCCGCCCACAGCGATGCACGAACAAATTTGAAAAATGTTTCCAATTCGTTGCACAAAATCCTGTTCGGCTTTTGGAACTTTCACCAAATCTTCGCGCATACATGAGTCGAGAAGACAGAAGGTGTAAAAAAGCTCGCCTGTTTGGGCCTCATTCCAAGTCGGCTTTCGGCGTAAGATTTGTGATTCACCAAGCTTGCCGTTAACCACTAGTTCGAATGGGTAGGCCGAACCAACAGTCTGCACTCGGAGCGAGAGTTCGTCGACCACGCGCTCCTCAAGATCGTCAGCCGCGCGGTCGGTCACTTCGGGCTCGCCGCTATCGTCGGCATCGGCATCCAGTTCCTTCGCCGAGGTCCGGTCGTCGGAAGTACGACGTAGTTGAGATTTGAGCGTTGAAATGGACACCTGACCGGCGGCGCTAGTTATAGCGAGAAGCTCCAGCCAATCGGCCAATCGCGTCCGCCGCGAACTTAGATCCGGTGGATTGATGTGCACGTCACAGATCCTCGTCTTGGCCGAGGCTCTTCTTCACCATCGCGTCCCGCAAATTCCTAACGGTCGTCGCCAGATTCCGGCCCATTGCGAGGAGCGTTTCATCGCCGTCAAAATGCGCTGAAAGGCCGAGCGCATTCTCGCACTCCTTGGATGCCGCGATAAGCGCCTCCTTAAAGCGCACCGAAGGGGGTTCAACTTGCTCGAAAGCCTGATCGAGGCGGCGGGTTTTTGCCAAGACAGCCAAAGCGGTCTTGTTCTCCATAACTCGCACAAGCTGGTTCAGGTTGGGATTCTGGCTGGCGATGAGAGTCGATTCTTTCTTGGACTCCTGACCGTAGAGCCACGACATAAGCTGATCGAGTTGGTTGCTGTTTTCGGTTGGAACAGGGGTCTCCGATTCATCTTCATCGTCCATTCCAAGATAGGTCCGCACGGCGGGTCTCGAGACGGCTGTGTAGAGATGTGAGAACGCGAATCGCTTCTTACTCCGGTCGTTGAGATCGAAGCCTTGCGCTTGCGCTTGCTCAAGCACGCGATAGCCGGCGACTAGCCGACGAACAGTGTTGTGGTTGTCGCCCAGCATTTTGCTGACAACTTCCACGTCCTCGCCTTCTTTCAACCAATCGGCCGCGTATTTTGCCTTGGCATATGCATCCCATTTGAATGGTCCGTTGATATGCTTGAAAGCAATAAACCGCCGCGCGGCAGCGCGATTGGGGACGTATCGAACACGGAGACCTGTGGGCAGCGGCTGCGGATTCGCTATATCGGGGAGGCGATAATTCATCGCTGCCCGGAGCTTTTCGTCGGCAATGAGGCGCAGCGCCGCGAGGCGGCGGTTTCCTTCGTAGACGATGTTGGTTTTAGCTTCGAGGATTAGCGGTTCGTAGTCGATCCACCCTGAAGACAGGATCGACTGTACGAGTTCCTCGACGTCGTACTCGTCGACAAGGTAACGCACGACTTCTTCGTCAGTCTCGAATGCCTCGTTGGGGACGCGAGGATTTCGCAGATCAAAACGCAGGTCAGCAGTAGGGATCATGACATCCCTGGCCGCCGGGTTTTCGATGTTTTTTGCCACTATCGGCCCCTTTCCCGGATACGCGTAGCAGTCGCATCAGCGACGGCCTTCTTGAGTGTCCGACTTATCCATTCTTGAAGGGTAGTGTCCTGCTCGGCGACGATCAGCCTGAGCTCGCGATGAAGGTCTGCGTCCAGCCGAATATGGACCATGCGCGCCTTATCATCGCTCGCAGCGTCGGATGAATCTTGAGCGCCGATAGCCGCCCCCTCTTTGTAACACAGTGACTCGTGTAACACGCGTTCCGTTGGCCCGCTATTCCCATGGACATTCTGTCGCTTGACCATGCCGCACCGCCCAAACTCCAGAGTTCGCGGGCGACATCGGCGATCCCACGATTTTTAAGATCCAGAACAAAGTTGACACAAGGCGACGTCCTGCATATATGTTTTCATTAATGCGGCATAAGGATGTACCTAAATGACAATTTTCCCTATTAATCATACGTCCGTCGCCATAGCCCGACTTCGGGCCGAGGCTGGCGCAACGCAGGCAACAGTGGCTGAAAAAGCCGGCCTTGACCAAAGTCGCATTTCCCGGATCGAAAAAGGAGAGATTGCCGCCGCAGCCGAGATCGATCGCGTCCTGGACGCGCTCGCCGAACTTGGCGCAATAAGAGCAGCTGACTATAAGAGTTATGCAGCGCGTGAATGGCTGCACATAGAGCCGCCTTCTTTCTGGAACCCGGAACTAGCTTGCCTTGAAATCACTGAAGAGACCCTCGGCCAAGTCGCAGAATTTCTGAACGACGATGAACGCCCCTGGCCCCTCCGCAGGCAAATTGAGAAGCACCGGGATTCATTGCTTCGCGCTGCGACATTCCTGAACCGTCTCAACCACAACATCGCGTTTATCGGCGACATGGGCGTCGGAAAATCGACGGCAATCAGCTTCATCTTTGACCTGCTTGTCCCTGCCTCAATGGCAGAGAAGCAGATCAACCGGCCGATACTGGAAACTGGGGGCGGCGGGACCACGATCTGCGAAGTTCATATAAAAGGGGGCCCAGAATTTGGTATCTCTCTTGTGCCCATGAGCGAAAACGAGTTGCGCGAATTAGTGGCTGACTTCTGCGCTGCGAAATGGATGATCCTGAGCAGTGAAAAGCGGGATCAGAGCGAGACGGTCGGCGTCAGCCGCGAAGCCGATCGTGCAATCCGTAACATGTCCGGCCTCGGTCGGCGTAGGGAGATGGTCGAAGGCAAGATCACCTATTTCGATCCGGTCAACGACTTGGCGCGTTCCTGTGGTAACGAGGAAGAATTTAGAACCCGTGTTCTCGGCCTAATGGGATTGCCCGACCGTACCCAGCGCGAGCTGTGGTACGACAGCGCTACCAGGAAGCATCCAATGGAATGGGTCACGGAGACCTTCAAGGCTGTGAACAACGGCCGGCTTAAGGATGTGTCGCTGCCACGCAGTATTGATCTGATGATTCCGAATTTCGGCCGAAGCTTTGGCGAGCTTGAGGTATCTGTAATCGATACCAAAGGGGTCGATGACGTTGCCGTCAGAGAAGACCTTGACGCCCGACTCAAGGATCCTCGCACGGCGGTCATTTTCTGCTCGCGGTTCAATGATGCGCCCGGCACGAGCGCCCGTATGCTGCTTCAACACATGCGGCTGACCTTCTCCGAGCGGGTCGATACCGGCAAGGTTTCTGTTCTTGCCCTGCCCCGTTCGGAAGAAGCACGCTCGATGAAGGACGATATGGGCGAACAAGCCCTGACCGATGCAGAAGGCTACGAGTTCAAAACAATGCAGGTGTCGGGCGAACTTCGCGCGGAGGATTTGGGCGGAGTTCCGTTGATCTTTTTTAACGTTGAGTCCGATGAACCGGCGCGTATTCGGGCCGAACTCTTTGGGCAACTCGCTCATATGCGAAAAACGATTGAAGAAAGGTTGTTTGACCTCTGTGCCGCCGCTCAAGAAATCATCGAAAATCATGAAGCCCAGGCCCTCAATGCTGCGATCGAGGAGGTGGCAAATCGCCTGAACACGTTTCTTAAGGGCAATCGGCGTCTAGGCGCGCGTGAACGGCTTGCATATGTCGAAGCAATCGGAACAGTTAAGGGCGTCCGGTACGCATCGACGCTTTGGGCAGCAACACGGCGGAGCGGCGAATACTCTGGTCTCAACATGACGCACCTTATTGGAGTTGGAGCTGCCCGTGATGCCAAGCTGCGCAGCGACACGTGGTTTCAGAGCCTTGATGCCTTCCTAAAATCGCTCAAGGCCGATGACGATCTTGCGGCGGCCGTGCGAACAATCGATCAGTTCGCGGCAAGCGCCGCAGCGTCGAAAGTTGCGTTCCTCGAAGGATCGCAACGGGGCGCAATCGAGGTGTATCGGGAGCCTTTGACCCAATCCCCCGTGTGGACGTCTTGCTCGTCGGAATGGGGTCGTGGCCCCGGCTTCAAACTGCGGGTTGCCGAGCAACTCGAAAAATGGTTTGCGGCAAAAGGCGATCTAAAAGAAACACTCGAAGATATCATCAACAGTCTTTGGGAACAGTCCGTAATCCTTCCTCTTCTGCGGCTTGTAGAGGAAAGCGCCCCCGAGGCTGACATCGCCGCGACAAACGTAGTTCGGTTCCCTGGTCACCTTTCAACATAACGCCGCGACTAACTTAGAAAGCCTGCAAAGGGGAACGCCGGAGCTGCTGCAGGATCAACTCGCTGAACTTTGGTCGAAGATGGATGATGTGAGCGTGGGCGTCAGTAGCCGAACCTTGCCGATATTGCCCAGCCCGCCGATCGTCCCTTGGCCCTCGATGTTGGCATAGGTGGCGCCGAGGTAAGAGCTGGCGCGGTTTGTTTGAACAGGATTTCCCGATTTATAAGTGGAATCCTACCTGTGTTTAAGCCGCTTTGGGAAGCGTCATTGGGGTGAAGTAGGCCTCATCGGGCGTTCTGTCGTCAAGGCTCGAATGAGGTCGTCTCTGGTTATAAAAAGTCAGGAATTTACCGATGGAAGCACGTGCCTGGCTGACGCTTTCATAGGCATGGAGATAGACCTCGTTGTATTTGACGGTTCGCCATAGGCGCTCGACGAATACGTTGTCGCGCCAGGCGCCCTTACCATCCATGCTGATCTGGATTTTCTGATCGAGCAGGTTCTTGGTGAACTCGATGCTGGTGAACTGGCTGCCCTGGTCGGAGTTGAAGATTTCCGGCTTGCCATATCGGGCGAGCGCCTCCTCGAGTGCTTCAATGCAGAACGCCGTGTCCATCGTGATGGAGAGCCGCCAGGACAGAACCTTGCGCGTAAACCAGTCGACGATGGCGACCAAATAACAAAACCCACGTGCCATCGGGATATAGGTCAGGTCTGTCGCCCAGACCTGATTGGGCCGGGTGACCGGCAGTTTGCGCAACAAATAGGGATAGATTTTGTGCCCATCCCCGGGCGTGCTGGTGCGCGGTTTGCGATAAAGCGCCTCTATGCCCATGCGCTTCATCAAGGTTCGCACGTGTAAGCGGCCCGTTTCATAGCCCTCCCGCTTCAGGAGTTTTTGCATCAGCCGGCTGCCGGCGAACGGATAATCCATGTGCAATTCGTCGATCCGGCGCATCAGCTTCAGATCGGCGGCTGACACGGGCCGAGGCAAGGCGTAGACGCTGCCCCGGCTGATCCCCAATTCGGCAGCCTGCTTTGTAATCGGCAAGTCATGGTCGCGATCAATCATCGTTTTACGCTCGCCAACAGCCCGGCCTTGTCGAGCGCCGAGCCTAAAAAATCATTGGCCAGCGTCAATTCGCCGATCTTGGCATGAAGAACCTTCACATCGACCGCTGGTGCCGCTTTCTCCCCACCGTTAGACACGCTCGCGGCTCCCTCAAGAAGCTGTTTCTTCCAATCCGCGATCTGGTTGGGATGCACATCGTATTGCTGCGCCAATTCCGATAGCGTCTTTTCCCCTTTCAGGGCCGCAAGCGCCACTTTGGCTTTAAAACCAGCAGCATGGTTACGGCGAATTCGTTTCGGCATTTCAGCTCCTGTTCGTGAGCCACCCTGGCTCAGCTCAGGGTCGCGGTAGGGACGCGCATTACTGCACGCCCCCCGCACAGATCCGTACGTGCGGCTTTCCCGCATACGGCTCCCACCTCGGGTGTCTGACGGCGAAGCGCTGCTCCGGCCAAGGGTGGATAATCTGGACCTTGGGGAGATAGTCGTCGGCGAATTTCTCGATCCGCTGCCTTGTCGTTCGGTCCCGATCGCCGCGCCTAATAAGGGCTCGACGCCAGTGTGATATGACTTGGCGGCGGAACGCCACGTTGGCCTCGTAGTTGGTCGGCACAGCGTGATAGTTCATAAATCCTCGGACAACCTGCCCCAGCCATTTCCCCAGTTCGGGGGTCGACTGGTGCCTTCGCTGTCGCAGCGTGGCCTTCACCTCCTTGAGCTTTGTCCGCAGGCGATCGGCCCGGGTTTTCCTCTTGACGAGGAACTTACCCTGCCGAGATCTGCCGCAGATAAAAGTAAAGCCCAGAAAGTTGAAAGTCTCCGGTTTTCCGAGCCCGCGCATCTCGCGATTTGCCGCCGCGTGGCGGCCAAACTCGATCGTGCGGGTCTTGTCCGGATGCATCGATAGCGAGAACTCCTCAAGCCTGGTTCGCATCGCATCGAGGAAGCGCCTTGCGTCAGTTTCGTGCTCGAAGCCAACGACCAGATCATCGGCATAGCGCACAACGATCATGTCGCCGGATGCTTCCCGACGCCGCCAGCGCTTGGCCCACAGGTCGATGACGTAGTGCAAATAGACGTTGGCAAGTAGCGGTGAGATCACCGAGCCCTGTCCCGTCCCCATTTCACTGACCGCCACCACCCCATCTTCTAGGACGCCCGCCTTCAGCCATTTCTGGATCAGGCGGATGATGCGCTTGTCGCCAATCCGATGTTCCAGGAACCGGATGAGCCATTCTTGGCTTACCGAGTCGAAGGAAACATCTCCAGACTGCCCATCACCAGGACCTTCCCGCCTCGGCAACGATCATGCGGGAGGGCCACGCCTTTGAAGGGCGGCCTCTGGCCGTAATCAGCCGCCTCAAACGCCGCGGCGAGCCAACGCTGCTTTTAGAATTGCCGGACGGCAGCCGGACCTACATTCCCGTCGCGTGGACGGATCTCGGGGGCCTGGGGGGTGATTCCACAGCCTCGCCGGCTAATCACTCCAGCATTGGGCGGCTTTCAGACCTTCTGCATCTGCGCTTTCTGACCGACGCTCTTCTTGAACGGCGCGGCGAGTCGCCGCCCGATGACAAGGAGGAGCGACATGCAACTGAAGCTGAGATTCGCCGAGGAAGACCGCAAGCGGCCTCCCGACCCACCCACCTGGGAGACGCTGGACGCCGAGGCGCGGGCGGAGGCGTTGCGCCGGCTCGCCCTCGTGATCGCGCGCATGCTGACAGTGAGGGAGGCCGGTCATGACTGAACACAGCAAAATCGCCGCCGGTCACCAGGCCCGGCTGGCTGTCGTCTACCTGCGCCAGTCGAGCGCCTCACAGGTGGAGAACAACCGTGAATCGACCGAGCGGCAATACGCGCTCTCCGGTCGGGCGCGTGAGCTGGGTTGGCCGGACGAGCGTGTCTTGGTCATCGACGAGGACCTTGGCCTGTCCGGCTCCGGCAGCGTCATGCGCGCCGGCTTTGCGCGGCTGACCAGCGAGGTGGCGCTGGCCCGGGTCGGCATCGTGCTTGGCCTGGAGGTTTCGCGGCTGGCGCGCAACAATGCCGACTGGCACCGGCTGATCGAGTTGGCCGGGCTGACCGATACGCTGATTGGCGATGCCGACGGGATCTACCACCCGGCTCTGTTCAACGATAGGCTTTTGCTCGGGTTGAAAGGCGCCATGAGCGAGGCCGAATTGCACGTCCTGCGCGCCCGCCTCAATGGCGGCATCCGCAACAAGGCAGCGCGCGGTGAATTGCGCCGCGGCCTACCGATCGGCTTCGTCTGGGGCGAGGCGGACGGCGAGATCCTGATCCATCCCGACGAGGCCGTCGCCCATGCCATCCGCACCGTCTTTGCCCGCTTTGCCGAGCTCGGCTCGGCGCGCCGCGTGTGGCTGTGGTTCCGCGAGCAAGGGATGAAGTTCCCGCTGTGGCTTAATGCACGCACCGAGCTGCGCTGGGGCGAGGCCAGCTACCACGCGATTCACAGTGTGCTTGGCAATCCAGTCTATGCCGGCGCCTATGTCTATGGCAAGTATCGCCGAGAGACGGTGCTCGACGAAACCGGCGCGCGGTGCAAGCGGATACGCAAGCTGCCGATGGAAGACTGGCAAGTGCTGATCAAGGACCACCACCAGGGCTATATCGATTGGCCCACCTTCGAGGCCAATCGAGAGCGCATGGCGGCCAACACCCAACCCCGGACGCACGCCAAGGCGCAGGAACAGGCCGGTGGCGCCGCCAGAGAGGGTGGCGCCCTGCTGCAGGGCATTGCCCGCTGCGGCCACTGCGGGCGACGGCTGCACACCCATTATCGCGGCCGCACCGTGACGCCGGGCTACCATTGTCCCGGCAAGGTGGTCGTCGAGGGCAGAGGCGTCCATTGCCTCAATGTTGGCGGCGGGCAGATCGATGAAGCCGTGGTGGCGGCCTTCCTGGAGGCGCTGGAGCCGGTGCGCCTGACCGCCACGCTCGAAGCGGCCGAGCGGCTGGAGAACGATCGCGAGGCAGCACTCAAGCATTGGCGGCTCGACGTGGAGCGCGCCGCCTTCGCCGTCAACCGCGCCGAGCGCCGCTATTGCGCCGTCGATCCCGACAATCGCCTGGTCGCCCGCAGGCTCGAGCAGGAGTGGGAGGAGGCGTTGCGCGCACTGGAGGCGGCAAAGGCGGAACTGGCGCGGCGCGAGGAGCAGCGTCCGCGCGTCCTGTCGGCCACGGAGCGGGAAACGCTGCTTGCCCTCGGGGCCGATCTGGCGAGCGTTTGGTACGCGCCCACCACCACGCCGCGTGACCGCAAGGAATTGCTGCGCACGCTCCTCGATGAGGTCACCCTCCATGTCGATCGCGACGAGGCAGCGGCGCTTCTCGTCCTGCGCTGGAAGGGCAACGCTACGAGTCGCCTCACCGTCGCCTTGCCGCGCTCGCGGCCGGCGACGGTTCGTACCGACGAGGACACGCTGGCGCTGCTGCGGCGGCTGGCACCGCATTATCCCGACGCGGTCATTGCCGGCGTCCTCAACCGCCAGGGCCGCCGAACGGCGTAGGGCCACCGGTTTGACGCCAACCGCGTCGGCTATCTGCGTAAGCACTGGAAGATTCCCGCCTGCAAGGCCAAGCCACCAGCCGCCGACGGCGACATCGTCACCGTCCGTCAGGCCGCTGCCGCGCTCGGCGTGGCGCCATCGACGCTTCACCGCCATGTCAACGACGGCCTCATCCCGGGCGAACAGGTGACACCCGGTGCGCCATGGCGCATTCGCCTGACCGCCGAACTCAAGGCCCGCTTCCTGGCCACGCCTGGCGAAGGCTTTGAGCCCATCCGCGACGCCATGGAGAACCTCGGCCTGTCGCGCCAGGTCGTGTTGCAGCGAGTAAAACGCGGCGAACTCGAAGCCGTCCATGTCGTGCGTGGACAGAGAAAAGGCCTATGGATCAAGACGATAGACCAAAATCCTAGCCTCTTCGAACAGATACCGTGAACCAGGGGGTATTATGACAATGGATCCAAGAATGACCGGATGTCGGCGTCAAGAACCCAGTTCACTTTCCGTTTGCCAATCCCAACTACAAGGGCGTCCAGCGCATCGTGCTGGCTACGTCCAGGTCGGAACCCATACGAGAACCCGAGGAAATCTTCCTCATAGACCGCATTCAGCACCTCCAGCGTCGCCCTTTGGACAATTTTGTCTTCCAGAGCTACCACCGCGAGAGGCCGTCGTCGCCCATCCGCCTTTGGTATGTACTGCCGGCGGGATGGAAGCGGGTGATACGGTCCCCCTCGGTGAACCCGATCATAGAGATCGGCGAGGTTGCTTTCGAGATCGGCTTCGTAGTTTGCCATGTCACTCCGTCTACTCCCGGAGCAGCTTTCCGTTTGAGGGCGTAGAAGGCTTCCCGCATCTGGTTAATGCTGACATGGTGCAAAAGGGCAGTGAACTTCGTCTCCTTGTTGTGCCTTGCCACTTGCCGTATGCGGTCCAACCCATGTGCCACACTCTCCCGTCCCTGTGTCCGGAGTGTGCGGTGCTGTTCCGCATTCCCCTTGGCCCCCGCCCTTCGCTCCACCGTCTCCGCCGCCGGTGACCCGGCCTTGTTCGTCGGCTTCTTCACTACTATGGCGGGATCCGACTTCTCGCGACCGTGCATCATCGGCTCCGGCTCCTCACCTTCCCGATGCGGGCCGAGGCGGTTTCCCACCTTCGGTCAGACGCGAGATATCCCAGGTTCCGACGCAATCCGTTCGTGCGTGATAGGATCTTCGACCGCGGCAGAGCGTCAAGGCCTCGCATAGCGGCCCCGCACATTTCGCCTTCGACGTTTCTGACCGTCTCGGCCTCTGCGACATTGTGGATATCGCGGCTCAATAACCTACCCCTCACGATTGCTGTGTACGCTTCGCGGCCGCCGTCGCCGGCGGGCTCACGCAACACTCGCTACCAGGCGGACGCTACTCCTTACCTGGGCCGGACTTCCACCGGCTGGATCACGCCAGCTTCTCCTGGCGCACCAGAAATTCCACTTAACCCCCTGTTCAATTTTGCCGAGCCAGCTCTGTACGCCCAGTCTGCGGGCCACGGTCCCGCTCTCTAACCGACCGAAGAGATGCTGACGTGAGGAGGAGCGGCCACAATCAGGCGAGTAGGCCGCCTGAACCGGCAAATGCTCGTAAGGCCCCCCCCAAACCGCTCGGCGGGCTTTTAAAAAACCCTACCAGCCAGCCGAACTGGGCCACACTCCCCTTGAAAAAGATCAAAAGGGAGAGGGAAGTCGAAACGGGCTCCTGTATTCATCCTTTGCCCCCCAGCGGCGGGCCAACGACCATAATGGCGGGCTCGGCCGAAAGCAGCTTCTTCGCCGCTGCCTTGACCTGGTCGAGCGTCACCTGATCGATGAGGGCGGAACGGCGCTGGATGTAGTCGGTGCCGAGATTGTCGAGCTGCAATCCGACGAGCGTGGCTGCAATCGAGCTGGAGGTATCCAGATAGCTGATGGCATAGGCGCCGATCAGATGCTTCTTGCTCGCCTCGAGCTCGGCCTCGGTCGGCCCCTTTTCCGCCATATCCTTCACCACCTGACGCACGATGCTCAGCGTCTCGGCGGCGCGGTCCGAGCGTGTCGCCGTCGTAACCAGCAGCGCATGAGAATGCTCGTAACCGGCCAGATAAGAGCCGACCCCATAGGCAAGGCCGCGCTTTTCCCGCACCTCCTCCCACAGGCGCGACGTGAAGGGCGAGCCGCCGAGGATATCGTTCATCAGCAGCGCGGCGAAGAAATCCGGCTCGCTGCGTCCGACGCCAGGAAAAGCCAATCGCAGCGAGGTCTGCGGAAGCTCGTAGTTCACCTCGACCTGCTGTCCGAGTTTCGCGGCGACATCGACAACGGGGGAGAGCGTCTGCTTCTCGTACAAATCGCCGAACAGCTGGTCGAGCTTTTCACTCAGCCTCTTCGCGTCAATGTCGCCGACCACGACAACATGGAGCCCGTCGCGAGCGAAAATAGCCTTGTGGAAGGCGCCGAGATCGGCCGGCGTTATGCCGGCGAGGCTCACTTTGGTCCCTTCGTCCGGCCTCGAATAAGGATGCGTGCCGTAGATCGCGCGTAGCCATTTGCGCTGAGCGATCGCATCGGGGTCGGGCTCATTGGCAATGATGCCGGAGAGCACCTGGGCGCGGATGCGATCGACCGGCTCCTGGTCGAAGCGCGGCCTGTTGACCGCGAGCCTGAGCAGATCGAAAGCGGCGTCCTTCCGCAGGGAAGGCATGCGCATCGAGCCATGGATGCCGTCGCGTTGCGCGTCGAAGCTCATCTCGGCGCCGGCATTGTCGAGCTTCACCTGGAAGGCCTCGCTGTCGAGATCGCCGGCGCCCTCGTCGAACAGGCGGGTCATCAGATGAATGAGCCCCTCCTTGCCGAGCGGGTCCTGCGTGGTGCCGCCGGCGAAGACAAAGCGAATGGCCACGATCGGCACCGTATGGTCCTCGACCAGCCAGGCATTGATGCCCTTTTCAGATTTCACCTCCTGGATGTTCATCGCCGCATGAGCAGTGAGCGCCGGCAGAATGAGGAAGAAAATGGCGATGAAAAGGATGGCCAGCGGGGTGGCGAGGCACGCGACGCTACCTTCTGCCGCTGAAAGCGGAAAAGGCAGCGCTTGAGCAAAGGCGGCACGGTGTTGGTTCCTCATCACATCAATTCTCCGTCTTGGGCAAGAGATAGCCGGTGGTCGAATGGCCGGGCACGAGATAGCGGGCGGCAACCGCTTTGACCTGATCGGCGGTAACCTTGCGGATGCGGTCCGGCCATTCCTCGATATCTTTTACGCTGCCGCCGGTGGCAAGCGTTGAGCCATATATGTGGGCCAAGCAGGCGGGGTTGTCGCGGGCGAGGATCACCGAGCGGACACGGCGGTCCTTGGCCTTGCCCAGCTCGTCATCGGTAACACCGTCCTTGACGATGCGGGCGACCTCGGCATTGGCCGCCGCTTCCAGATCGGCGAGCTTGGCATCGCCGCGCGGCGAGGCGTAGATGGCGAAGTTGGTGGCATCCAGCATGGTGCCCTGGAAATTGGCGCTGGCCTCGGCGGCAATGCCCTGCTTCACAAACAGCTGCTGGTAGAGCCGGCTGCGGTTGCCGCCCCCGAGGATATCGGCCAGGAGGTCGAGCGCCTCGGCCTCGCCAGGTTCGGCCGTATGATAGGACGGGACCACCCATTGCGTGGAAAAGCGGGGCACCGAAACGCGCGCGTCGGTCAGCGTCACCGTGCGCTTGGTGTTCTGCTCCGGCTCGACCGGGCGGATGCGGGTTAAACCAGGACCTGCCGAAACCTTTCCATAAGTCTTTTCGGCCAGCGCCTTCACCGTTTCCGGCTCGACGTCGCCGGTTACCACGAGCACGGCGTTATTGGGCCTATAATATAGGTGGGGCTCGTGAGGCAATGTGTGTACACCTCCCGAGAAGATCGCGGGGCTGCTAACGCAGAGCCGTGCACTCAAGCCGACAGAGAGAGCGCCTAGCCGTTTTGAAAAAGCCAACAAAACAAGGCAGCGACGGGAGTGCTCTTTGCGTACTTCCTATCGGCGTGCCTTCTTCAATGTCCGGAGCGACCACGAAACCGCAATCGCCATCCTCAGGACGCTGAGACATTGCGGCTATTAATCATATATCGGTGGATGCGAGGACGAAGCGGCCTTGCGCGACGCCCTTTGCTGATCCCGCCGGGCGACCGCAGGCTGCAGCTGGTCGAGATTTGGCAAAGGCGATCGTCGGCCGAACGGCGATTGGTGGGCGGCATGAGCAGCGCGCTAAATATTACGCCGCGCGTCCATAATCTAAATTCGCGACAGAAACACAGGCGATAGCCTCCGAACCTTTCGCCGAGGCCGGGTTTGTAGCACCGCCACAGCCGCATTCACCTTGAATTGCAAGTTCACCGTGGCCGTAAAAAAACCCAGTCATCGCGCAACGCCCCGTTCTTCAATTGCTGCCACTTTGCTGGCGTGGTCGCGCATCGCGCTCTTTCAGAATAGAGTGCTGGATGTTGCCGAACGCCGTTCGCGGCAATTCGTTCGTGAAAATAAACTCGCGCGGGACTTTGAAACGGGCGACCTGGGACTGCACATGGGCAGCCAGCGCTTCTGCTTCGATCCGAGCCCCCACCCGCCTGATCCCCGTAGGCGACTGGTACTTCGTCCCAGCGCGGATCCGGCCGGCCGACGACAGAGCATTCTGCGACATCGGGGTGCTCGTTAAGCACACGCTCGACTTCCGCCGGATAGATGTTTTCTCCGCCGGAAATGATCAGGTTCTTTTTGCGATCACGGACCCAAAAAAACCGTCGGCATCGCGGTGACCGAGATCGCCACTGCGATACCATCTGTCACGCCGCGCCTCTCGGGTCGCTTGTTGATCGCGCCAATATTCATAGGAGACGTTGGGGCCCGCACCGCTATTTCGCCTGTCACGCCTGGCGGCGACTCCTTGTCAGCGTCGTCGATAATCATGGCTTCGCAGCATCTCCGCGCGTTTCAGGCGATCGTGAAAGACGAGTTGGAACGGCTTCGAAGGGGCTGATGCGCGTACCGAGACTCCGAGCGCATGACGACTATTGCTTCAGGTTTAGATGGTATCGCGTGTGTCGACGCTCGCCGGTACGCACCAGCGCGCCCTTTTCGACAAGGTCTTGCAGGTCACGTGTAGCAGTGGCTCGGGACGCTTTCGTCGTATGGATATAGTTATCGGCGCTAAGGCCGCCTTTGAAGCCCTCGATGCCCTCTCGGAACATACGGGTGACGGCTTTCTCCTGCCGGGGGGATAGCTTACCGCGCAGCCGGTCAAAAAGGCGCGCCTTATCGATATAGAAGTCGATGCGCTTCAACGTATTGCTTTGCGCTTCGAGGATCGTTTCCGCGAAAGACACCAGCCAATCGGTGATCTCATTCTCCTTGTTGGAGCGCTCCAGCGAGTCGTAGTAAGCCTTGCGGTTCCGCTCGATCGTGTACGCCAGCGCGATAAGGCTCGGCTCGCCGAGGTTCTGCGCCAATGCCTTTTCCGAAAGCGCTCGACCGATACGCCCGTTGCAGTCCTCGAAAGGATGGATGCTCTCAAAATACAGATGCGCGATCCCCGCGCGTGTCAGTGCCGGCAAGGCGCGCCGCTGATCCGACGCGCTCGCGTTGAACCAGGCGATGAAGGCGTCCATTTCGGCGCCCGCGCGTGCCGAGGGCGGCGCCTCGAAATGCACCTTCGGCTTGTCGATGCGCTCGGATACGACCTGCATCGGCTCCGCATGCGTGCGGTAACCGCCTATCACCTGGATGCTGCGGTGCCCGGCGATGACCATCTTGTGCCAACCCAACAAAGTTTCGGCGTAAGGGTGTCGGCAGAGGTCCGGTAGAGATTGACCATCATCTCGGCGATGCCGCACTCTTGCGGAGGAACGTTGTCGAGCCCCAGTTGCTGGCGCAGCGAAGATTGCACGCTGTCACGATTGAGGATCTCGCCTTCGATTTCCGAGGTCTTCAGCGCTTCATCGCTAATCAATTCGATTCTCAGCGTATCCCGATCATTGGGACTGACATGGCGGAATCCACCGAACAGTTCGCCTGCGCGCAGCAGAAATGCCTTCTCCAGCGGCTCTAACGCAGCGGGATCGTAACGGAAATTCGGCCAGTCGGGTTGTTGCCAGTTCCAGGTCATGAGCGATAGAATGCCTTTCTATAGCTCATTTCTCCCTAAAATATGAGTTATAGTAAGCATTTCTATGCCTCAACGGACACACCAAAGCCAATCGCAGTGTCCACTGCGACAGTGATATAGATGATACTGGGATTCAGGCGCGTCGCAGGCGCAATGGCGACGTGAACCACCCGGCCGTTGACCCAGTGGCGCGAGCCACCACCGGCAGATCGAGCCGGGCCTAGCAATTTTTCGTTTTTGCTTTGCCTAAAGTCTCGGCTATGAAACGGACTGGCCAAATGGCCTGCCCACGTTGCAATTGTTACAAAGGAATACGCATATGGCGACCGGAACAGTGAAGTGGTTTAACAGCAGCAAGGGATTTGGATTTATCCAGCCCGACAATGGCGGTCAGGATGTTTTCGTCCACATTTCCGCTGTCGAGCGCGCGGGCCTCTCAACCCTCAATGAAGGGCAGAAGATCAACTATGAGATTGAACAGGACCGCCGCACTGGCAAGTCATCCGCTGGCAGCCTCAGCAAAGCTGGCTGATTTTTCGGCTGCGTCCAGCAAGAGCCGGAAGCAGCCCGGCACGTCCCGGATGGGCTGACCCGCTCGACAAGAGTGGGCGAGAACATGGCTTGACCGGAGAATCGGTCAACAGTTTGCTGCAAACCGTCGCGAATTCCTGAAACCAGGCTGTCTGCAAAGATGGGGTTGCTCCCCCGCCCTTTCATAGTCCGCGCAGATCATGCCAATGGCAGCAGCGCGGTCCAGAACGAATCTCGGTTGCCGAAATTAAGCCGCAACCTTCTTGCGGGTCCGTTTCGCCGGCCCCGGCGCCGGCGTTTCCGGCTCCTTCGGTTTGCGGCCGAGCCCCATCGTCTTGGCCAAGGCCGAGCGCGCCGCGGCGTAATTCGGCGCGACCATGGGATAATCCGCCGGCAGGCCCCATTTGGCGCGATATTCGTCCGGCGTCAGCCCGTAGTGGGTCGACAGATGGCGCTTTAGCGATTTGAATTTCTTCCCGTCCTCAAGGGAGATCATGTAGTCCGGTGTCACTGACTTCTTGATCGGGACTGCAGGCTTAAGGACCGCCGGCTCTTCTGCGGAGACGCTTCCGGCCGTGCCATTCAGAGCCGCATGCACTTGGGCGATCAGAGCAGGGAGGTCCCCTACCGGAACCGGATTGTTGGAGACATAGGCTGAGACCACATCGGCGGTGAGCTCGATGAGGCTGTCGATGTTCTTGTCGGTTTCTTCTGTCATGAAATTCTCCGGGCGGCTTGAAACATAGTCGGCGAAGCGTCGCTTCATAGTGGGGGTTGCCGCTGAACGCAACAATTGTCTCGACAGGATATTGCGATGCTCATCCCAGCATCGAGGTCTATAGCGCCGCATCCCACCATCATGCACGTTGATCCGCTCGGTGTTGGGCTGTCCCGCAACTGGGTCGGAGTTTGCTTTGATTCCCGATCCCCTCCATTTGAATTTTGCAAAATGAAAAAGCCGAAGGTGTTTCGCGCCGCTGAAGGTTTCGTACGTCATCGGATACACGGCTCCGACCTTCATGGTCTCCAATGATGCTTTCCGCCTTGGCATTGTCATGGTGATCGTCGCCACGCCCCAAGGAACCAACCAGGCCGTCAGCGCGAGCAAATTGCGACGGCGCCGGCCACGTATGGGATCCGCGGTCGCAGCGATGGACACAGGCTTGGTGGCGGCTTCCGCCATTCGATCACAGGCCCAATAAAAGTCTGGCCGTCAGGCCCGGTCCTCTCCCGCCGTTGATCTAGCGCAGGGCGTTCACGAACCGCATATCCCACAATGGCTTCCGTGCACAACTCTCGGAGATCATTTATGAAAATGCTATTCACTACGATGGCTGTCGCCTTGCCGGCAGCCACCGCTTTTGCTGCCGAACCGATCCCCGCCGACCTCAGAGAAACGGCACTGGGCACTTTCAAGGCTTTGCCATCCACCACGCCGGCAGTCGACAACAACCCGATCACACCGGAAAAGATCGCCCTCGGCAAGGCATTGTTCTTCGATCCGCGTGTCTCGGCGTCAGGCGTTTTGTCGTGCAACTCGTGCCACAACCTGGCCACCGGGGGCGACGACAATCTTGAAACCTCGATCGGCCATGGTTGGCAGAAGGGACCTCGCAACGCGCCGACGGTGCTGAACGCTGTCTTCAACATCGCTCAGTTCTGGGATGGTCGCGCCGAAGACCTGAAGGCTCAGGCCAAGGGACCGATCCAAGCCGGTGTCGAAATGGCCAACACACCGGGTCAAGTCATCGCGACGCTCAAGTCGATGCCGCAATACGTGGGATGGTTCAATGCAGCTTTCCCGGGCGAGGCCGATCGCGTCACCTTCGACAACTTAGCCAAGGCAGTTGAAGCCTTTGAGGCGACACTGGTAACACCGGCCCCCTTCGATGCTTTCCTCAAGGGCGATGACGCCGCCATGACTTCGGAACAGAAACAGGGCCTGGCGCTTTTCATGGAGAAAGGCTGCTCGTCCTGCCATGCCGGCATCAACGTTGGCGGGGAGGCCTATTACGCAGGAGCTATGGCTGAAACTGGGTGATGACGGTTTGAGAAGGGCGGCGTATCGAGGCGGGTGATGAAGCCTGCCAGAACCTCTCAAGGAGAGCGATACGCCATGAACGAGACTATCAACATTGTTCGCCTTCGTCAGCCCGACGAAATCGATGATCCCCTGACGGATGTGCTTCGCACCGGCGCGCGCAAATTGCTGGCGCAGGCGATCGAGAATCGAGATGGAGGCCGAAGCGTTTCTTGCCGAGATGCGGGATCTCAAGCTTCCGGACGGACGTGACCGGCTGGTCCGGCACGGTCACGGGCCGGAGCGGAGCATCCAGACGGGGATCGGGGCGGTGCCCGTCAGCCGGGTGAAGGTCCGGGATCGCGGCGCGAACGGTGAAGCGGAGCGCATCCGTTTTTCCTCATCGATCCTGCCGAAATGGGCGCGTCGGACACGAAGTCTGGATGCGCTTCTTCCCGTTCTCTATCTGCGCGGCATTTCGACGGGCGACTTTCAGGAAGCTCTGGCAGCTCTGTTGGGCAAGGAGGCGCCGAACCTCTCACCCTCGGTGATCACGCGACTGACGGCGGAGTGGGGCATCGAATACGATCGTTGGCAAAAGCGCGATCTTTCGGCGCGCCGCTATGTGTATGTGTGGGCGGACGGGGTCTACCTGCAGGCCCGGATGGAAGATCATGCCGAATGCATGCTGGTCCTGATCGGCGCCACGCCCGAGGGCAAGAAAGAGCTGCTCGGCTTCCAGACCGGCATTCGTGAGAGCGCACAGAGCTGGCGCGAGCTGCTGGTCGACGTCAAGCGTCGTGGCCTGCAGATCGCGCCCGATCTTGCCGTCGGCGACGGCGCGCTTGGCTTCTGGAAAGCGCTCGATGAGCTCCTTCCCGGCACCAAGCACCAGCGATGCTGGGTGCACAAGACAGCCAACGTGCTCAACAAGGTGCCGAAATCGGTGCAGGCCGCCATGAAGACGGACTTGCGCGAAATCTTTTCCGCCCCGAACCGAGCCTCAGCCGAGACGGCGATTGCCGTCTTTGTCGAGAAATATGATGCGAAATACGGCAAGGCGGTCGACTGCCTGACCAAAGATCAGAATGCCTTGCTGGCGTTCTACGATTTCCCCGCCGAACATTGGGATCATCTGCGAACGTCCAATCCCATCGAGAGCGTCTTTGCGACCGTTCGCCATCGCACGGTGCGTACCAAGGGCTCACTCTCCTCGAAAACCGCCAGGCTGATGGTCTTCAAGCTGGTCATGGCCGCGGCCAGGACGTGGCGACGACTGAAAGGACAAAATCAGTTGCCTAAACTCATCGCAGGTGCAACGTTCCAGGATGGAATCGAGGTCATTGAACTGAAGCCGCAGAGCGCCGCTTGATCAGCCTCGTCACCCAAATTGCAGCATAGCTCATTACGCAGGCCTTATTGAAAAGCCCAGCGCCGAGGTACGGCCGGAAAACGACAAGGGCCGCTTTGCCGTCACCAATTCAGCCGACGATACCTTTGTTTTCCGCGTGGCGCCGCTGCGCAACGTGGCACTCACCGCGCCCTATTTTCATTCGGGCAAGGTTTGGGATCTGAAACAGGCCGTGGCCATTATGGGCACCACCCAGCTCGGCGAAGAATTGAAGGCCGAAGAGGTCGACCTGCTCGTTGCCTTCCTTAACTCGCTGACCGGAAAGGTGCCCGAGGTCGTCTTGCCTATCTTACCCGCCGAGACTGCGACAACGCCTCGACCTGCATCGCAGATCCTAGGGAAATAAATGGCCGGGGCTGGCTACGGAAAGTCACAATCAACAATAAATGCGACCATTACCGGGACGAGACGGATCGCGACCTCTTTGAGAAGGCAATGCCTGGCATGATCCCAAACTGCAGACAGTGCTTCCGTCGCCAGCTCGTTGCGATGGCATCATGTTAGGTGTCTGGCGCAAGTCGGACCAAAGGGGTTCGAAAAGTTGGTGGATTGTCGCAGATACTACAACAAGGAGCGCCCATATGGGGCGACAGGGCACAAGGCTCCGATCGCCGGTCTCAGTCTGTCCAAATTCAACGGCGCTTCACCGCCCAGTTCCGCTAATTCCCCCACAACCACCTGTCCGCTTTGCCGGAAGCTCTCTTGACTAATTGGCGGCGATGTACAGGGATTCCCCGAGAGTTTAGTCTCACACTGTGCAATGGCCTGCTACGGCTGAGGGAGGGGAGGGCTGCTTGGACGAGCACGATCCGAAGGAAGAGCTGATCGAGACGATTTTCCGCAATGGCACAATCACTGTCGTGGGCATCCTGCTTGCCTTTTCGCTCGGCTTCGTCACGCATTGGGCGGCAAACCCCGTGCCATGGCGGCTCTACGACCTGTTCGCCGTTGTGCCGATCCTGGTCGGCATCGCGTTGCAGATGCGGGCGCTGTCCAAGCTGCTCGACATGAGTTCGCTGCGCCGACCCATCTACGAACGCGCCAACCGCATCTTCATGGCCGGCCTCATCCTGACTGCGTGCGGCGTCGGGCTGGCCATCCTGCTCGATGTCGTCGAAATGTCGGCGGGCACGCTGCCCGGCGCTTAACGGCCTGTCACGGCGCTTTGGCGCTGCCGCTCATCCCTGTCAGTCGATTATTGCATCCGTCGCAGGTCCGGCATCTTGGCAGTGTCGCACCATTTGACGCCGTTCCTTACCGCTGGCCTTGGTTTCGCCGGCCGCCGGCACCACGTGATCGTGGGCGCAGCGACACATCGCAATAGACCGGCAGTGGCGAGGCGAGGCCGGAAGGGCAAACGTCGCCAACCGGGTGGCCGGTGATTTCCACCACCTGCTCGGCATCCAGCATGCGTGGCTTGCCGCCGAACCCAACACGCGTTTTGCGGTTGTCGATACGCGCGCCAAGCTCTGGGAACGATTTGGGCCTTCAGCCTCAGTAGCGCCGCGGCCGGCTGCCCATGGCCGTCAGGGAACTCGACAAGGTCATCGGCGAGACAAACAAGCGTCAGATGACTCTCGACATTCTGCGGACCGCCAAGCGTCCGATGTCGACCGCCGAATGCGCGCAGGAGCTCGCAACGAGGCACGGGTGTCCGGGGACGATCCGCGCCGTCACCATCATCGGCAAGCGCCTGTCTCCGATCCTCAGTACCCTCGAGAAAGCCGGACGCGTCGGACTGAACCGCGAGGGTGACTGGGCCGAGGACCGCATCGACCGCCGCCTGATTTGACTGAGGATTTCAGAGGGCGAGCATGGTGTCGGGCGTCAGCAACACAATCCGTCCGTCCTCCTTGGCACGCTCTTGGACACCTGCCTTGAAACCGGTGCGCGCGTATAGGACGAAGTGGCGATCTTCTACGCCACGACCATAGTCGGTTCTTCCGGCGCGCTCGATCAGTGTCGCGAGGACATCCGCCCCGATCATTCCGCGGCGCCACTTGCACTCGCCGTATAGCATCGATCCGTCCAGCAAGCGTCCGGCTACGTCAATGTCATATTCGGCACCCCAGATTTGACCGATCTCCTGGGCCGGAGACGGAAGAGCCTCCTGCGCATGGCGGCGGGCGTGCCCTCGGCAGATTTCCTCGAACGCGCCGCCCACATACTCGTCCAGCCCCGGCACCACTTGGTGCCGCCAAATCTCGGGACCGAAGCCCTGCATCACACTTGACATGTTCGGCCGAACGAACCGATGCCAGAAGGCAACAAGCGGATCGTCCACGAAGTAACGCGTGTCCCGTGACTTGGGGTTGGCGTCGAGGGAATGTACGGTCCGAACCAGCCGCATGCGCTCGAGCCGCTTCATGTAGGGGCTCAGCGAAACGGAATCCTTGATGTCCCGGAGACGGCCGCCGATTTCCCCGAGTTTGGTGCAGCCGTCCGCGATCGCCGCCAGGATGCTGGCGTAGCGTTGGGTCTCCCGAAGTTCCGATTGGAGCAGGACGTTCGGCTCGTCTACCAGCGCCCCAGTATCGGCGAGCAGCAAATTGGTGACGTTCTCCTCGAGACTTGCGCTCGGATCGCAGAGCCTTAGGTAAAAGGGGATACCACCGAAGATGGCATAGGCAAGGATACGATCCACAGCAGGGTAATCCGGGAAGAACCCGGCCGCGTCCCGCAGCGGCAGCGCCTTGACTTCCAGGGGTAGGGTTTGGCGCCCGTAGAGTGGGTTCCTCTCGGCCAACAGATCCTCCATCTGGGCAATCATCGACCCGCAGAGCACCAAGTTCAGCTTGCCCTCGGCGGCGACGACCGCGTCCCAGAATTTTTGGATGATCGATGGCAGGGCCTGATCGCCCTCGACAAGGTAGGGGAATTCGTCCAGGACGACGATCAGCCCAAGCGTCCCCTCGGCCTTACGCGCGAGGTATGTCAGCACGCTCAGCCAATCGCCGAGGCCGTCCAACAGGGGATCGGCGCCGAGCGAGCGGGCGATTTCCGCTTTGAAGCCCTCCAGATTCAGAGTGGGGGTGACACGCGTCGCTTGATAGAGAACGTGGGGACGGTCCTTGGCAGCTTCCTTGAGCAGCGCGGACTTCCCGATCCGGCGCCGTCCATATACCACAAGCAAAGAGGGCCTAGCGAGGGAGAATTCCTTGCGGAGGCGGGAGAGCTCCTGAGCGCGACCTACGAACATTAGTGTAATCCTAATTACGGTAATCAAGGTTACACTAACCCGAGTGCCAAAGCAAGGGCGCTCAGGCAGCTTGGTAAGTACAAAGCACCAAAGCCGGGACAGGCCACTGGAAAGACACCGCTTTCAAAGCGCCAAAATCCCGGCCGATGGGTCCGCTGGGCCTGGTTGGTCGAGGAGGACTACGGCCAGAAAGGCAGATCGCCTTCTGGCCGATCCAGCCGGGACTTGACCGTTTCGCGGATCGCCCGCGGATCGGAATTGGCTCGCGATGCCTGCCAGACGATCGATTGCACCGTTGCCAGCGTGTTCTTCACCCGATGGTTCAATTCGTCGATGAGCATTTTGGATTGCGCCTGCTCCTCCTTGTGTCTGGTCAGATCGACAAAGGAGGTAAAATACTGGACGATGGCGCCGCTCTTGTCGTGGACAGGACTGGCGAAAAGACCCGCCCAGAACTCGCTGCCATCCTTGCGCCTGTAAAGGATTTCCGTGCCCGCCTCCGCATTGGCTTCGAACTCGAGCTTGATGCGTTTCAGCGCCCCGGCGTCGTGCCGTTCGCCATCAGGAAATTGAAGTGCCGACCGAGGACCTCTTCCCTGGCGTATCCGGTGATGCCGAGGGAGGCGTCATTGGCAAAAATGATGGGATTGCCGGGTTCTTTTGCGTCGGTGAAAACCATGTGTTGTCTCGGCGGCAACGACGAACGGCCCAGGTCGTCCTGAAAGCCCTCGACTTCGGCTTCGGCGTCCTTCTGCTCTTCGGACTTGGCGACTACGCTGGACATATTGACTAGATCCCGCGCCTTGGCGCGATCCAACCGGATGGCGGACCTGCGCCTACGGCTCCCGCCACCGGATGGATCATGCTACGCCGCCCGCGACACGCGCGAGGTGAACGTTGCCCTTGTCATCGACACGCTGGTGCCGTTCTTGTCGCTGATGACCTCGATGTTGGCCTCCAGCTGCTTGACCAGCACCTGGACAATGGCGGTTCCCAGGCCCGCACTGGCGACGATGCTGGCGGGCTTGCCGGCGCCATTGTCTTGCCGTGATGCACGTAACCCCTGGCTTCTGCCGCAGTCGCACGGGTGCCGTTCTGGTCGCGGCCTTGAATGCATCGCGGCACGATACGTTCGACGCTGAACCGGCCGTGAGGGCGAGGGGGCCACAAACGCAAGACGGTTCGCGGCGAGATACAACGGCAGTCGGCGCGTTGTGTTGATGTTGGGCTAGCAATTGCGAGCGAAGAATTCCGGCATTCGGCAGCAACGGCCATCCGGCACCGTACCTGCTCTACCCCCAAAGTACCGAAAGCGGTGCCGCATGGAGGCGCTCTCCGAATGGGACAATCTTATCGTGGTCTTATAGCACCACTCCAGAGACAAAACGGTCTCCGCATGCGTCTGCCAGCATTCGCAAGCCCTTGAAATCTGAGCTTGTGACTGTGGTTCGGGTGCAGACATGGCCCTTCGCGCCTGCTGTGGACTTCCAATGCTTGGCCAAGGTTCCTCGAACTATCTCGCATCCAGGGCTCCTCGCAAAGGCGTGAGCCGAGGCGTATGCCCTAATTCATCTTGAGCTTTCGCCACTGGGGCTTAGGGCCGCCTTGGGTAACCCCTCAAGGGTGCGGCTATTGGCTTCCGTTTGAATCGTTACTACGCGAGCTGGCGCTGCGACCCGGTAGCGGACCCTCCAACGTCCGCAGTGGGGTCGGAAACAGCATTATCCCGAACCGGGTGATTATCCCCCTGACCCCTACTAAATTGGTCCGCTTCTTGCAGCAAGCATTTCTGGCAGAGCCCGGCGTCTATCCGGGTGATGGGATGGGGGATGAAATTGCTGGAGGAGCAACATGGCAGCTGCCCAAACCTTATATGACGTCATTCGTCGCCAGGGGATCACCCGGCGCAGTTTCACCAAGTTCTGCAGCCTGACGGCCGCGAGCCTCGGTTTCGGCCCGGGTGCCGCGACAGCGATGGCTGAAGCACTTGAGACCAAGGAACGCGTTCCCGTCATCTGGATGCATGGGCTCGAATGCACCTGCTGTTCGGAGAGCTTCATCCGCTCGGCCCATCCGCTCGTCAAAGACGTCGTGCTGTCGATGATCTCGCTCGACTACGACGATACGATCATGGCGGCCGCCGGCCATCAAGCGGAGGCGATTCTCAAAGAGACGAAGGAGAAGTACAAAGGCAAGTACATCCTCGCCGTCGAGGGCAATCCGCCGCTCAACGAGGACGGCATGTTCTGCATCGACGGCGGCAAACCCTTCGTTGAGAAGCTGAAGTGGATGGCCGAGGATGCCATGGCGATTATCGCCTGGGGCGCCTGCGCCTCTTGGGGCTGCGTCCAGGCGGCCAAGCCGAACCCGACCCGGGCGACAGCGATCGACAAGGTCATCCTCGACAAGCCGGTCATTAAGGTACCAGGCTGTCCCCCGATCGCGGAGGTGATGACCGGGGTCGTCACCTTCATCACGACCTTCGGCAAGCTGCCGGACCTCGACCGGCAGGGCCGGCCCAAGATGTTCTATTCGCAGCGCATCCACGACAAATGCTACCGTCGATCACATTTCGATGCCGGCCAGTTTGTCGAGGAGTGGGACGATGAGGGCGCACGCAAGGGCTACTGTCTCTACAAGATGGGCTGCAAGGGCCCGACCACCTACAATGCCTGCTCTACCGTGCGCTGGAACGGTGGCGTTTCCTTCCCGATCCAGTCAGGCCACGGCTGCATCGGCTGCTCGGAAGACGGCTTCTGGGACAACGGCAGCTTCTATGACCGGCTGACGAACCTCCAACAGTTCGGCGTCGAGGCCAACGCCGACAAGGTCGGCATGACCGCCGCCGGCATCGTGGGTGGTGCAATCGCCGCCCATGCCGCGGTGACCGCCTTCAAGCGCGTGACCACCAAGCGCGAAAAAGCCGACGCATCATAATCACTCTCGGCGAGGAACAGCATCGTGACAATTCAAACACCCAACGGCTTCACACTGGACAATTCGGGCAAGCGCATCGTCGTCGATCCCGTCACCCGCATCGAGGGACATATGCGGGTGGAGGTCAATGTCGACGAGAACAACATCATCCGGAATGCGGTCTCGACCGGCACCATGTGGCGCGGCATCGAAGTCATCCTAAAGAACCGCGACCCCCGCGACGCATGGGCCTTCACGGAGCGCATCTGCGGCGTCTGCACCGGCACGCATGCGCTGACCTCTGTACGCGCGGTCGAGAATGCGCTCGGCATCACCATCCCGGACAATGCCAATTCGATCCGCAATCTGATGCAGCTGGCGCTGCAGGTCCATGACCATGTCGTGCACTTCTACCATCTTCATGCGCTCGACTGGGTGGACGTGATCTCTGCGATCTCGGCCAATCCGAAGGCGACCTCCGCGCTCGCGCAGTCCGTGTCCGACTGGCCGCTTTCCTCTCCAGGCTATTTCAAAGACATCCAGACCCGGCTCAAGAAATTCGTCGAGTCAGGCCAGCTCGGACCCTTCAAGAACGGCTATTGGGGCAATGCATCCTACAAGCTGCCGCCGGAGGCCAATCTCATGGCGGTGGCGCATTATCTGGAGGCGCTCGACTTCCAGAAGGAGATCGTCAAGATCCACACGATCTTCGGCGGCAAGAACCCGCATCCAAACTGGCTGGTTGGCGGGGTACCCTGTCCGATCAATATCGATGGCACTGGAGCGGTCGGCGCGATCAACATGGAACGGCTTAACATGGTCACCTCGATCATCGACCAGATTATCGAGTTCAATGACAAGGTATACGTTCCCGACATCATGGCCATCGGCTCCTTCTACAAGGACTGGCTCTATGGAGGCGGTCTGTCGGGCAAGAACGTGCTAGCCTATGGCGACGTACCCGAGCACGTCAACGACTACTCCGAGGCAAGCCTGAAGCTGCCGCGCGGCGCGATCATCAATGGCAATCTCGCCGAAGTGCTGCCGGTCGACCATGAGGATCCCGAGCAGATCCAGGAATTCGTTACCCATTCCTGGTACAAATATCCCGACGAGACAAAGGGCCTGCATCCCTGGGACGGGGTTACCGAGCCACATTACGAACTCGGCCCCAACGCCAAGGGGACGAAGACCAATATCGAGCAGCTCGACGAGGCCGCTAAATATTCCTGGATCAAGGCGCCGCGCTGGCGCGGCCATGCCATGGAGGTCGGGCCGCTCGCCCGCTGGGTCGTCGGCTATGCCCAGAACAAGGCGGAGTTCAAGGACCCGGTCGAAAAGGTGCTCAAGGATCTCGGCCTTCCGGTTTCAGCCCTCTTCTCGACACTCGGCCGCACGGCAGCCCGTGCGCTTGAATCGAGGTGGGCCGGCCACCAGATGCGCTATTTCCGGAACAAGCTGATCGCCAATATGAAGGCCGGCGACTTCTCTACGGCCCATGTCGACAGGTGGAAGCCGGAAACCTGGCCCAAGGAGGTCAAGGGCGTCGGCTTTACCGAGGCCCCGCGAGGCGCGCTCGCGCACTGGATCAAAATCAAGGACGGCAAGATCGACAACTACCAGTGCGTCGTGCCCACCACATGGAACGGCAGCCCCCGCGATCCGGCAGGAAATATTGGCGCCTTCGAGGCTTCGTTGATGGATACGCCGATGTCAGACCCCACCCAACCGCTCGAAATCCTCAGGACCATCCATTCCTTCGATCCGTGCCTAGCATGCTCGACGCATGTCATGAGCCCGGACGGTCAGGAAATGGCCAAGGTCCAGGTCCGGTGAGGAGGATAAGTCATGACTATCCATGAAACTCTCGCAGCCGCCGACGCCCACGGTGAAAAGGCCGTCGAGCGCCAGAGCATCTATGTTTACGAAGCCCCGGTGCGCATCTGGCACTGGGTCAACGCCGTCTCGATCCTGACGCTCGCGCTAACCGGCTATTTCATCGCCTCGCCGCTGCCTTCCGTGCCGGGCGAGGCCATCGCCAGTTTCCTGACGGGGTATATCCGCTTCATCCACTTCGCGGCGGGGCAGGTCCTTGCCGTGTTCCTTATCCTCAGGGTCTACTGGGCCTTTGTCGGCAATATCCATGCCCGCCAGATCTTCTATGTGCCCTTCTGGAGCGGCCGCTTCTGGAAGGAATGGCTGCATGAGTTGCGGTGGTACATGTTCTTAGCCCGGCAGCCGAAGCATGTCGGCCACAATCCTCTTTCCCAGTTCACCATGTTCCTGATGTTCACCCTGCCGCTCTTCTTCATGGTGATCACCGGTTTTGCGCTCTATAGCGAGGGTGCCGGCCGCGACGGCTGGGAATATGCGCTCTTCGGCTGGGTGTTCTCGATCTGGCCCAACAGCCAGGACATCCACACATTCCACCATCTCGGCATGTGGGTAATCCTCGTCTTCCTCATGGTTCACATTTATGTGGCGATCCGCGAGGACATTATGAGCCGACAGAGCATCATCTCGTCGATGATTTCCGGCGAACGGCTCTTCAAGGACGTGGAGGACTAGATGGTCGCCCCAAATCCCTTGGCCTCTTCGCCTTCCCCGCGGATTCTCGTGCTTGGCATAGGCAATATCCTCTGGGCCGACGAAGGCTTCGGCGTGCGCGCGGTGGAAACCTTCCACAAGGCGTATCGGGTGCCTGACAACGTCACCGTCCTCGATGGCGGCACGCAGGGGCTCTATCTCGTGCAGTTCGTCAATGAACACGATCGTTTGATGGTGTTCGACGCCATCGACTACGGCCTCGAGCCGGGCACGATGAAGATCGTGGAAGACGACGAGGTGCCGAAATTTACTGGAGCCAAGAAGATGAGCCTGCATCAGACCGGCTTCCAGGAGGTGCTGAGCGCCGCTGACCTTATGGGGCACTATCCCGATCGTCTGGTTCTCATCGGGTGCCAGCCGCTGGATCTCGAGGACTGGGGCGGCCCGCTGACGACGCTGGTCAAGGCAGTCATACCGCGCGCAATCGAAACGGCAGTAGGAATATTGCGGGACTGGGGCGTCGTCGTCACTGCGCGACCGGAAGGAGCAGCGGTTCCGCCACTACTTGAAAACGACATCGATTTCGAACGTTACGAGCGCCGAGCCGGATCGGCCGCATTGCGCTATTGAGGAGGATATCATGAATTTCCGTAGGGTTGCGGCGACGCTCGTCGCGATGGCGCGACCAGACATCGCCCACGCGCATGTCGGCCTTCACACCGACGGCGCGCTTGCTGGCTTCAGCCATCCGTTCAGCGGTCTCGATCATATCCTGGCGATGGTCGCGGTCGGCTTCTGGGCCTTGGGGCTGGGCGGTAAAGCCCGATGGATCGTTCCCTTGGCCTTCGTGACGGTCATGGCGGTGGGGGGCGCCCTGGGCATTTACGGCCTCGCTTTTCCAATGGTGGAAACCGGGATCGCGCTGACCGTCGCGCTGCTCGGTCTGCTGGTTGCTTTCGAAGTGAAGGTTTCAACGTCGGTCGCGGCGACGGGGTTGGAACATGCGCGCTCTTCCATGGCCACGCCCATGGCACCGAGCTTCCGGCGATGGCGCATGGGGCGGCTAAGTGGCGGGCTTCATGGCTGCTACGGTCATCCTGCATCTCACCGGTTTCGGGCTGGCCTGGTTGAGGTTCGGCAACGCCCGGCGAGTTGCCGCGCGGACCGCCGGCGTGGCCATTGCCCTTGCCGGTGCAGTCCTGCTGGCCGGCTGAACTTCTCCCAGGGCTGAGGCCGGTCGGGAGTCCGTGTGGGCACCCTGCGCACCGCGGCTCCCGATTCATGAGATCTAAGACGACGGAGGAGGAGCATCATGTGCATCGGTATTCCCATGCGGACCGTCGCCGGCAATGAGTTCGTCGCGCACTGCGAGCGACATGGCCGGATATCCTCGATCTCCCTCATGCTGGTCGGCCCACAACCGCCGGGAACCTACCTACTCACCCATCTCGGCTCCGCCATCCGGGTGCTGGACGCCGACGAGGCCCGGGCCATCGACAACGCACTCGCGGGTCTTGCTGAAGCTGTCGAGGGGAGGGCTTTCGACGCCCTCTTTGCCGATCTCACCTCGCGCGAGCCGGAACTGCCGCCGCATCTGCGTAGCGAGTGAAAAGAAATTTCCAAAGTGGAAGGACTTTCCATCCAGATGCCCGCAATACTTTGTGAAGGCGGAAATTTGTATTCCAGATCAAAGGAATCTGACTTTCCCAAGTCTGGCACGCCGCTTGCTCCTCATTTCGTTGGAATGTTTCGCAGCGTGATTTGTGGAGGAGACTATGCCATCTGTCCTGGTCCGCGCCCTGAGCGAGCGGGCGCGCCTGCCCCTCATCGACGAGACGAATATCGATGCCTTCCTCGCTCCGGCGGCGAGTGAACCCGACAATGCCGTGCTGTTCTTCACCGGCGATCCGTCGCAGCGGCCGGAAGCCGATGACGTCGCCGTCGTCCTCCCGCATATCCTCCAGACCTTCCAAGGCCGCTTGCGAGGCGCCGTGGTCCTGCGCACGGCCGAAGACAAGCTAAAGGCCCGCTTTAACGTCGTTGTGATGCCGAGCCTCGCCGTGACTCGTCGAGACCAACCGGTCGGCGTGCTGGGCAAGATCCGCGACTGGTCCGAATATGTCGAGAAGATCAGCGCCTGGCTCGCGCCCGCCGCGCCGGTCATGGTGCCCTCGGGCGGACCGAAGGTCGAGATCACCCATGCCGGCAAGGAGATCGTGCGTTGAAGGCCGGCTTCTGGGTCGCCCCCGAGGGCGAGGATGCGGCGATGACGGTGATGCCGATCGGCGCCGAGCCGCCGCTGCGTGCCCGCAAGCTCAATTTCCTCGCCACCAGCAGCGCCGAGGAAATGATCCGCCGATGTCGGCGGACGGCGATGCTCCTGCCGGAACTCGCTGACGCGCTCGCCGTTCAGAAGGCCGACCGGCCGGGCCGGCTATTCGACATCACCGATTTCCCCGACGACGACAAGGAACTGATCGCCCAGACTCTCGGCGAGGGCGAGGTCGCCGGCGTTGCGGCATTGGCGAACGGCATCACGGCCCGGATGCAGGAGGCGGTGATGGCTGGCGTCTGGCGCGTCCGTTTCGCCGACGGTGAGGGCCGGCTCATTGCCGACTATGTCGAGGTCGCGAGCATTCCCGCCGCTGTCAAACAGGTGTGCTCGGCGCTGCCGGGCTCGATCAGCCACGGGCCGGCGCCGACCGGCGCCATGAACGTCATGCCCGTGCTGACCGAGATCGGTGATCGCATCGCCCGTTACAGCGACGGTGATCCGGGCCAAATCATCACCTTCTCGCTCTTCCCGATGAGCCCGGAAGACATGGCCTTCCTGCAGGAAACGTTGGGTGCCGGGCCGGTGCAGCTCACCTCGCGCGGCTATGGCAGCTGCCGTATCGTGGTGACCGGCGCGCGCAATGTCTGGTCGGTTCAGTTCTACAACGCCATGGACGCGATCATCCTCGATACGTTGGAGATCTGCGACATTCCCTCGGTCGCGATCGCCGCCGAGGATGATTTCCGCGACTCCGAGGCGAGGCTGCGTGAGATCGAGGAGGCCTATTTCAAATGAGCGCCTTCGAGAATTTCGGCAAGCGCGAGACCGTGTCGGACGACGACCAGATGGAATGCGGTATCTGCTGGCATGTCTATGATCCCGCTGAGGGTGACCCGGTCTGGCAGATTGCTCCGGGGACGTCGTTTGCAGTCCTGCCGGAAGACTGGCGCTGCCCAAATTGCGATGCGCTGCAATCGAAGTTCATGAGGCTAGGTGATGGACGCTGACGTCGCAGAGAGGGCCGAGATCGATCCCGCGCAGGCGCTCGGCCGGCGGCTCGAGGCCTGCTACCAGCACATTTACGCGACCGCCATGGCCGATGTGCCGATCTGCAATCCCGCGCTTGGTATTGCCTCGACCGGTTTTCGGACTTACGGCGGTCGTGCGTTCGGCATCGTGACTACACCATGGTTCATGAATCTCGTGGCAGCGGATCTGCCGCAGGGCCCTTCCTCCTCCCCAGCTGCCACCGGTACGACCCTCCGTGTCGGCCTGCCGGCGGGTGAGGTCGGGTTCATTGCCGGTGAACTCGATGCGATTGACCGTGTCGATTCCTGCTCGCTGTTTTCGCCGGTCTTCGAGTTCGCGACGATGGAGGCTGCCCTCGAAACAGCGGACGAAGCAGCCCGGGCCTTCTTTGATCCTGCCACGCTCGAACCGCCGCCCGCGGCGGTCAACCGGCGTGACCTGTTGCGCGGGTATGTCCGCAGGCGCGAGGAAGCGTCGCAATGACATTCCTTCTCGGGGCAGGCACGATAAGGATCGACGTAACCGTGTCGCGCGCGCTTGCCTGTTCCGTCACGGTGAAGGCGAACCGCCCGCAGGGCCTGACGCGCATGTTCATCGGCCGCAGGCCCGAAGAGGCGCCCCCTCTTGCCGGTCAAGTCTTTTCGCTCTGCGGTTTTGCGCAATCCGTAGCGGCGCGGCTCGCCGTCCTGAATGCAGCGGATATGGCGATGAAGGTGGACGAACGGATCGGCTCCGGTGCCGGATTGCTCGCCGAGCGGATTTTCGAAACCTTGCGGGCGCTCATCCTCCATTGGCCATGCCCCCTGCCGGCATCGCTCGGCGCAACCGCCGGTAGACATCTCCGCGAAGCGCTGGCCGCTTCGCAAGAAATCATCGCCCTGGCCAAGGCCGGGCAAAACGACAGGGCGCATTTGGCGGCCGCCGCTGCGCGGCTGTCTGCGGCGGCCAGCGCGCTCGGCATCCCGAGCCAGGGCGACACACCTTTGCCGGAATCAGCCTGCGCCGCGATGTTGCAGGATATAGGCAACGATCGGGTCTTCAATGGCCGCCGGCCCGATCCACTGACCATCAATGACGATCCGGAAGTCATCGCCCGGCTTTGCGCCGAGCCCGGCTATGCAAGCCTCCCGCATCTCCAAGGCCGCGTCGCGGAGACGGGCGCGTATGCCCGGCTCGCCGCCGGTGACGTGGAGGCGTCCCATCTGGTCCAACGACTGCTAGCCCGCATCAACGACGTGCGCCGCTGCCTCAAACAACTGACGGCTCTCGCAGCAACCGGCAAGTGCGACGGAGCATCCCTCGCCTGCGGCGGGGCCACGCCGGGCGCCGGTGGCTACGGTGCTGTGGAATGCGCGCGTGGCCGGCTCTATCATCAGGCCGAGATCGGCGGCGACGGCAGGCTTTCGTCCTATCGCATCCTCGCCCCGACCGAATGGAATTTTCATCCCGCCGGCCCCTTCGTCGAGACACTGCTGTCGTCATCCGTCGGGACCGATGAGGCCGCCGTGAGATCGGTGTCGCGGCTCGCGGTCCTGTTCGATCCTTGCGTGGCCTTTGAGGTTAGTGTTCGCGAGGCCGCACATGCATGAAATGTCGCTGATGGAGAGTGTGATCGAGATCGTCTGCGACACGGCGCGGCAGAACGGCGCGACACGCGTCAAGTCGGTCCGGGTCGATGTCGGCGTGCTGAGCCACGTCGAGCCGGACGCGCTGATGTTCTGTTATGAGGCCGTGCGACACGGCACGATTGCGGACGAGGCGACGCTCGAGATCAACCGCATTGCCGGCGAGGGCTGGTGTCTCGACTGCGGCAAGACGGTCGCCTTGGAGGAGCGGTTCGGCGCCTGCCCGGACTGCGGACGGCATCGGGTCCAGATGACGGCAGGCGACGAATTGAAGATCAGGGATATGGAGGTGAGCTGATGTGCACGGTATGCGGTTGCGAGACTTCTTCCATCGAGGGTCACAAGCACGACGAGGGCGGACACCGTCACAGCCATGACCATCATCACGACCAAGACCACCACCACCATGGCGATGGCGGGCATGAGCATCACCATGCCGCGGACTGCAGCGTCCATTATGGCAAGGGGATCGCCGGCGTCACTGTGCCAGGCATGAGCCAGGGGCGGATCATCCAGGTGGAGAGAGACATCCTCTCCAAGAACGACGCTTATGCGGAAGAGAACCGGCGATATTTTGAGCGCCAGGGCATCTTTGCGCTCAACTTCGTCTCCAGCCCCGGCTCGGGCAAGACCAGCCTGCTGGTCCGCACGATCAATGACCTAAAGGACCGCCTCACGATCTCGGTTATCGAAGGTGACCAGCAGACCTCGAACGACGCGGCCCGGATCCGCGAGACCGGCGCCCGCGCCATCCAGATCAACACGGGCAAGGGCTGCCACCTCGACGCCCACATGGTGGGCCACGCGACTGAGGATCTCGCGCTCGAACCAGGCTCTGCGCTCTTCATCGAGAATGTCGGCAACCTCGTCTGTCCCGCCGCCTTCGATCTCGGCGAGGCCCACAAGGTTGTGGTGCTGTCAGTCACCGAAGGCGAGGACAAGCCGCTCAAATATCCCAACATGTTCGCCGCCGCCGACCTGATGATCCTCAACAAGGCCGACCTGTTGCCGCATCTCGATTTCAATGTCGGCCTCTGCATCGCCAACGCCCTGCGCGTCAATCCCCGCCTCCAGACGCTGACGGTCTCCGCCCGCACGGGAGAGGGCATGGAAGCCTTCCATGCCTGGCTCGAGGCATCCGCCGCCCACCGGGCCGCGTGACCGAAGGTGGCATGAACCATGGCGAGGGCGCTCGCACGACCGATCGAAAACCCGATCCGGCGGCTCAGGCTCCAGGTGCGCGGCGCCGTGCAGGGCGTCGGGTTCCGGCCCTTCGCCTACAGGCTCGCGCGGACTATGCGGCTTTCTGGCTTCGTGCTGAACCACAGTGCCGGCGTGCTGATAGAGATCGAGGGTACGGATGCGGGCCGCTTTCACGACGCGATCCGGACCCAGGCGCCGCCGCTCGCCCGCATCGACTCGATCCACGTGCTCGAACTCTCGCCAGCCGGTGGCGAACGGTTCGATATCCTCGAGAGCCTTGGCGGCAAGAGCGCGACCCGGATCGGCGCGGATGCCGCGACCTGCGCCGAATGCCGGTGTGAGCTGACCGATCCCGCGAGCCGCTTCTTCGGTTATCCCTTCGTCAACTGCACCCATTGCGGCCCGCGCTTCACCATCACTCGCGCGCTGCCCTATGACCGGACGCAGACCTCGATGGCATCGTTTCCGATGTGCCGGGCCTGTGCCTCGGACTATATCGATCCGGAGAACCGGCGCTTCCATGCCGAGCCGGTCGCCTGCCCCGATTGCGGCCCGAGTCTCAGCCATTCGATCGCGGAGATTGCGGCGCGGCTCGAAGGCGGCGCCATCGTCGCGCTCAAGGGCATCGGCGGTTTCCACCTGCTCTGCGACGCCCGCAACGATGCAGCGATCGATCTCCTCCGGCTGCGCAAGGCTCGTGACCAGAAGCCGTTTGCCGTCATGGTCGCCGGCATCGAGGCGGCGCGGCAGTTCGCACGACTGAGCGAAGCCGAAGAAGCCTTGCTGGCCTCGCCCGCGAGCCCGATCGTGGTGGTCGAGGCACGTGCCGGTGCGCTCGCCAACCTCATCGCGCCCGGCCTCGCGCGGATTGGGCTGATGCTCGCCTATGCTCCACTGCATCATGTGCTGCTCGACGAACTCGCCTGCCATTCGCCGCACCGACCTGCAGCGCTGGTCGCGACCAGCGCCAATCCCGGTGGTGAACCCCTTGTGGCCGACAACGCCGACGCCGAGCGCCGCCTTGCCGCGATTGCGGATCTGATTGTCACCCATGATCGCGACATCACCGTCCGCGCCGACGACTCCGTCATGCAGGTCATCGATGGCGCCCCCGCGTTCATCCGTCGCGCCCGCGGCTTCGTGCCCGAGCCGGTCGATCTCGGCGAGGATGGACCTGCGGTGATCGCCACCGGCGCCGACCTCAAGAACACTATCTGCGTCACACGTGGGTACGAGGCCTTTCTCTCGCAGCATATAGGCGGCCTCGACAATGCCGAGGCGATCCGTTTCCAGCGCGAGGCGATCACCCATCTCTGTTCGATCCTGGACGTGAAGCCGGAATTCGCGGTCTCGGACCTGCATCCGGATTTCCGTTCGCTGCGGATGGCAGAGAGCCTGGGCCTGCCGGTCGTGGCAGTCCAGCATCATGTCGCCCATGTAGCGGCCGTGGTGGCGGAGCATCGGCTTTCCGGCCCGGTTCTCGGGCTTGCGCTCGATGGGCACGGTTTCGGCGCCGATGGCACGAGTTGGGGGGGCGAAATGCTCATCGCCGATAGGGGTCATTGGCGCCGAGCGGGATCGCTTACATCGCTGCCGCTGCCCGGTGGCGACCGCGCGGCGCGTGAGCCTTGGCGCATGGGGGTGGCAGCCCTGCAGGAGGCCGGATGCATTGATTTCGCATCGCAGCTCTGGCCAGGTCATCGGGGTGTTGCGCAGCTCACGGCGATGTTCGAACGCGGTATGCGGCCGTTCCGGACAACCAGCCTCGGCAGGCTCTTCGATGCCGCCGCGGCGATAGCAGCCGTTCGTCTCGTCCAGAGCTACGAAGGGCAGGCGGCGATGGAGCTCGAGGCCCTGGTCCGGGCGCCGCGATGTCTCTGCGACGGCTATGCAATCCGGGACGGGGTGCTCGATTTCCGGCCCCTTATCCTGCATCTTGCGCGGGAAGGACTGAGCGGCGCTGACGCGGCCGATGTCTTTCACGGTACGCTGATCGCGGGACTTGCGGAATGGGCCGCGAGGGAAGCGGCACCCCTCGGCATCCCGCAGGTCGCGCTCGGCGGCGGATGCTTGATGAATCGGGTCCTTGCGGCCGGACTTGCGCAAGCGCTTCGGGACCGCGGTCTCAAGCCTTATTTGCCACGTCTCGCGCCGGCCAATGACGGCGGCATCGCGCTCGGCCAGGCCGCCCATGCGCGGCAGGTCATCATGAACGAGAATGCATCAGGGCAGGAGAGCCGGACATGTGCTTAGCGATGCCGGTCCAGGTCAAGGAAGTACTGCCCGACAACATGGCGAAGGTTACACTCGACGGCGTCTCGAAGATCGTTTCGACCGCGCTGATCGACGATGTCCGGCCGGGCGACTATCTCCTCCTTCATGTCGGCTATGCGCTCGCGAAGATCGATCCGGAGGAGGCGGAAAGGACGCTCGCCCTCATCCGAGAAGCTGCGGCCCTGGGAGATGCGGCATGAAATATATCGACGAATATCGCGACGGCAGGCTCGCCAAGGATATCGCCCGGCAGATCGCCGCTCTCGCCGATCCGGCGCGTTCCTATCACTTCATGGAGTTCTGCGGCGGCCATACGCATGCTATTTCCCGCTATGGTCTCGAGGACCTGCTGCCGGCCAATGTGCGGATGATCCACGGACCGGGCTGTCCCGTCTGCGTGCTGCCGATCGGCCGTATCGATGCGGCGATCGCGCTCGCCATGCGGCCGAAGATCACGCTCTGCACCTATGGCGACCTGATGCGCGTGCCGGGCTCGGACGGATCGAGCCTCTTGAAGGCCAAGGCGGCCGGCGCCGATATCCGCATGGTCTATTCGACGCTCGATGCGCTCAGGATCGCCGAGGCCGAGCTCGAACGCGAAGTGGTGTTCTTTGCCATCGGCTTCGAGACCACGACGCCACCGACCGCGCTCGCGCTCAAGGCGGCGATAGCCAAGGGGCTCGGCAATTTCTCGATCTTCTGCAATCACGTGCTGACGCCGGCGGCGATCCAGAACATCCTGGAAAGCCCTGACGTTCGCAAGCTCGGCACGATCAAGATCGACGGTTTCGTCGGCCCTGCCCATGTCTCGACCGTCATCGGCACCGAACCTTACGAATTCTTCGCCGGGGAATTCCAGAAGCCGGTGGTGGTGGCGGGCTTCGAGCCGCTCGACGTCATCCAGGCGATCCTGATGCTGGTGCGCCAGGTCAATGACGGCAGGCACGAGGTCGAGAACCAGTATATCCGTGCGGTGACCGCGCTCGGCAACGAAAAGGCCCAGGCGGAGGTGGCGAATTTCTTCGAGCTGCGCGAGAGCTTCGAATGGCGCGGTCTCGGCGAAGTGCCCTATGGCGCGCTGCGGCTCCGGCCGCAATATGTGGCCTACGACGCCGAGAAGCGCTTTTCGATGGTGACGCCCGCCGCGAAGGACAACCCGGCCTGCGAATGCGGCGCGATCCTGCGCGGCGTCAAGAAGCCGGCCGACTGCAAGCTGTTCGGCACGGTCTGCACGCCCGATACACCGATGGGCTCCTGCATGGTGTCGTCGGAGGGCGCCTGCGCCGCGCACTGGACCTATGGCCGCTTCCGCGAGAACGCGCGGCAGGTGGATGGGGGGGAGGGCGGTCGCATGAACATGATGATCAAGGCCTACAGGCGCAAGCTCGATGTCGCCAACGGCCGTGTCGACCTCTCGCACGGGGCCGGCGGGCGCGCCATGGGCCAGTTGATCGAGGGCATTTTCCACAAGGCTTTCGACAATGACTGGCTGAGGGCCGGCAACGACCAATCGGCCTTTTCGGTGCCTGGCGGGCGGATGGTGATGACCACGGACGGCTACGTCGTTTCGCCGCTTTTCTTCCCCGGCGGCAATATCGGCACCCTCGCCGTGCACGGCACGATCAACGACATCGCCATGGCGGGCGCGGTACCGCTCTATCTGTCGGCAAGCTTCATCATCGAGGAGGGTTTTCCGTTCGCCGATCTCGAGCGCATCGCCCAGAGCATGGGCGCCGCCTCGCGCGAGGCCGGCGTGCCGATCATCACCGGCGACACCAAGGTCGTCGAGCGCGGCAAGGCCGACGGCGTCTTCATCTCGACCGCCGGCGTCGGCATGGTTCCGGACGGGCTCGATCTCCGGTCGGACGCCGCCCGGCCCGGCGATGCGGTGATCATTTCCGGCTCGATCGGAGACCATGGCGTCGCCGTGATGTCGAAACACGAGAACCTGGAATTCGACACCGACATCGCCTCCGACAGCGCGGCCCTGCACGGGTTGGTAGCAGACATGGTCGCGGCTGGCGGGGCGCATATCCGGCTAATGCGCGATCCGACGCGCGGCGGCATCGCCGCGACGCTGAACGAGATCGCCAGCCAGTCGCGGGTCGGCTTCCGCATCGACGAAGACAAGATCCCGCTCAAACCGGAAGTGGCTGCAGCCTGCGAGTTCCTCGGCCTCGATCCGCTCAATGTCGCCAATGAAGGGAAACTGGTAGCAGTCGTGGCGCCGGAGGGCGCTGACGCCGTGCTCGCGACGATGCGCGCCCATCCGCTTGGCAGTGAGGCGGCGCTGGTCGGCCACGTCGTGGCCGACGACAACTGCTTTGTCCAGATGACGACCTCGTTTGGCGGCGGCCGGATTGTCGACTGGCTGTCGGGCGAACAACTGCCCCGGATCTGCTAAGAGAGGGTGATGCATGCCCCGCGAATGCGCGGACCCTTGGGTCGTTCGACTTCCTGAACCTTCGGCAGCGCACTATGTCCGCATTTCCGAACGTCGCGGACATCCGGCGATGGGTTCCTTTTTTCCAATGAAATCGGCGGTTTTTTCGGTTGGCACAGGCGTTGCAAGCCTTTTGCGACGAGATTCGCCAAATGGGAGGAACGCATGGATCGCTGCAACAAGCTGGCCGACGTCGGTCGCCGCCAATTTCTGAGGGGAGGAGCGTTTGCCGCCGCAGGGATGGCCACAGCCGTGGCATTGCCAGTGCAGGCACAGACCAAGGCTGCCCCCGGCTTGGCACTCGTGGAATATCCGTCGAACAGGCTGGCCAATGTCGCTGACCTGAAGGCCAACGAGCCCCTCGACGTCATCGTATGGAAAAACGGAGAGTTCCCGCATGAAATACCTGTTCGTCGGCGCCACAATGGTTTTGGCGTTACTGCCTCCGGTCGCCCAGGCCCAGGATATCGAGGCCGGAAAGACGGTCTTCAAAAAGTGTGCCGCCTGCCACAACGCTGATACCGACGCGAACAAATTCGGGCCAACCTTGAAAGGCGTTGTAGGCCGGACAGCGGGAACCGTCCCTCGCTATTGGTATTCGAAAGCCATGAAGGATGCCGGTGCTGCGGCACTCGTCTGGGATGAGCCGAACCTGACGGAATATCTGGCCAATCCCAAAGCGAAAGTGCCGAAGAATAGAATGGGGTTCCCTGGCCTCAAGAATCCCGACGATATCAAAAACGTCATCGTCTATCTCAAGAGTGTGTCAGGTTAGAAAAACCTTAGGCCGTTGCGTTTCGAGAACAACGCAAGGGAGGAGCGCTCGTGTTTCACGCCGCGAAGCCCGTTTTGAAAGCCGACTGCTCTGCCGGGCAGGGTGGCGAAGCTATCCCGTTCGAGACGGCGGTAGCCAAAGCCGTCGCGCTCGCCAAACCTGTTCGATACAGGGAAACAGTCTCGCTTGCCGGAGCATTGGGGCGGGTTTGCGCGGCCGATATACACTCGCCTATTTCGCTGCCTCCGTTCGACAATTCGGCGATGGACGGGTTTGCCGTTCGAACGGCGGATTTCGATGGGGAGGAGCCTTGGACCTTTCGCGTGGCTGGGCGGGTGGTCGCCGGCGATGTGCGCGCTCTCGAGAACCTCGACCCACGAACCGCACTTCGGATATTCACGGGAGCACCCGTGCCGTCGAGCTTCGACGCTGTGGTCATGCAAGAGCATTGCGAGCGAACTGGCGACACCGTCACCATGTACGAACGGCCCTCTCATGGCCGTCACATCCGTCTTGCCGGCGAGGACGTCAGCCCCGACATGGAACTGGTGAAGCGGGGCAAGGGCCTATCCGCCAGGGACCTAACCTTGCTGGCAGCGGTGGGGATCGTCGACATCCAGGTGCTTCGAAAGATCCGTATAGGGCTGCTCTCGACCGGAACCGAATTGAAGGAACCGGGTGAACCCCTCAAACACGGCCAGATTTACAATTCCAATCGGATCATGCTGCGCTCGTTACTTGCGGCTTGTCCATGGGCGGAAATCGTCGACTTCGGCATGGTTCCAGACAGCCTGGCAGACGTTGTTGGTCGTGCGGTCGCGTCCTGTGACGCCCTGGTTACCACAGGCGGGGTCTCGGCAGGCGAGGAAGACCATATGGTGGCAGCCGTTCAATCTCATGGCGCCGACCTTGATGTCCTCAAGGTCGCGATGCGGCCGGGCAAGCCGCTGAAAGTCGGAAGGATCAGGAACACGGTCTTTGCCGGGTTGCCGGGCAATCCCAACGCGGCCCTGATAGCGTTTCGGCAGATTGTCCTGCCTGCCTTGCGAAGGCTGGCTGGCCTCGCGGAGATTCAGCCGCAATGGTTCTCGGCGGTGGCTGGCTTCAACTGCAAAAAGCGGGAAGGCCGAACCGAGTTTATGCCCGTCCGCATATCCGGCCGCACCGAAACGGGTGAACCTGTGCTCGAGATGCTTGAACGTGGGTTCTCGGCCAATTTGATGGCCATTGCGTTGGCCAACGGCATTGCACTCTTGGCGCCTGAGGCTGCCGAGATCACAGACGGTATGCAGCTGCGCTACGAACCGTTTGGGTCCTGAATTAGAAAGGTCAGCCTGCCCGGCGCAAATCCTGCAGTCGCGCCCTAGCTGCTACGAGCAGGCTGGTCTCGTCGCTAAGTCCGTTCTGGAAAAGGCGCACTAGATCAGAGGCAACATTCTCGGCTTCTGGTGATCCCGGCTGGATATGGCCCTCTTGGCAAAGCTGGTCGAAAACCGATTTCAAGCTTTCCAGGTCGGTCGGGTAGAGAGATGGATCAAGGTTGAGACGGTCAATCATCTGGACCTCCTGCGGGCTAAGAACTTGAACGACACAAGGGCAGCGGCGGGTCTCCCCCGCTGACAGGCGAACATGACTCCGCAGGAAGTGCCTGTCATCAAAGAAGTTGTCGGTACGCGCTTGACATGCCGAACGGTATCGGCGGCCAAAGCCCGTATTGGGGCCGCGAGATAACCTGTGCGGCATTAGGCCAAAAACCACCAGTTTCGCTTTATCTGGCTATCGGCAGTTCTACGGGTTTCCTAGCGGTAGTTTTGCTGGAGACCTACTATGTTTACGATCCGGCTGTTTTCCAGGGCATCGGATAGTACTACTGCGTCATAAAGTGCGAACGTGACGCGGACTGTCCATTGGCCTTATGCAGCACGGACATCGTTGCAGACGGTTGGCCAGGGCCACAGTCAGGCGTCGCCTGAGGGTTGGGATCGAGGTCGGGACGTGCCGCTCTGGTCGGATCGGAGGATCCGCGGGGTCGATGACCGTCGGGAAGACCAGGTGTTTGGCGGCCTTGGGCGCGAGTTGGAGTTGAGGGGGGAATCGTCTCCCTCAGAGAGACCAGGAAGCCATAGGCGGCGATACAGAGGCTGGCGTGGTGGTGGAAGCCCCGCCACCCTCGGCCTTCGTAGTGGCCCAGTCCCAACTCCTGCTTGAGTTCCTGATAGTCTCGCTCGATCCGCCAACGCAGCTTGGCGGCATCGACCAACTGGGTGATCGTAGCGTCGGCCGGCAAGGTGGAGAGCCAATACTTGCTCGGCTCGACCTCGCCTTCAGGCCACTCGATCAGGAGCCACTCTTCGGCGTGAGCCTCGGGCCGATTGTAGTCCCTGGATGCCGGCCGCAAGCGCACGGCGGCGAAGCGGGAATTGAGCTCGGTGTTGGTTCCTTCACGCCAGGCGATCGTGCGCCAAGTCTCGGCGTCGAACTCCTCGGCCAGGGCCTTGGCCGAGATCGGCTTGTGATTGTCGGTTCGGCCGACTCGAGACGGCGGCCGGCCTCTTCCGCTCCAGGGCTTGGGCGGCAGCGGGCTCTCGCCTGGGCGCCAGACGCTGAGTGTGGGCTGAACGCCGACAACATAGGTCAGACCGAGCTCGGACAGGCCCGCGCGGAAACCGCCGTCGGCGCCATATCCGGCGTCGGCCAGAACCACGCCGGGCGCGACGCCTTCGGCCATGGCCGTCCTGATCTGCTCGAGCGCGATCTGCGGCTTGGTCCGGAACGTGATCTCCGCCGGAATCTTGGCCTTCTTGCGTTGTTCGGGATCCTCCGCCCAGCTGTGCGGGAGATACAATTCGTAGGCGATCGGAAGCGAGGCTGCGTCATTTGCGATCGATAGGCTAACCGCAATCTGACAGTTGTCCTGCTTGCCCAACTGGCCGCAATACTGGCGCGCTACGCCCACCGAGTGCTTGCCCTTCTTGGGAAAGCCCGTGTCGTCGACGATCCACGCCCGGATCGGTCCACGCTGCTCGATCCGTGGAAGAACCCAGTCGCGAACCCGTGCTAGCAAGGCCGCGTCCGACCACGGCGCCTGTCCCACGAAATGCAACAGAGACTGATGCTTGGCCGCTACCCGCGACGGCGCCGTGACAGCCGCCAACGGTTCCACGCTCTTGCGCTCGATCGGCATCAGGAGTCCCAGGCAATAATCCTTCAGCGGCTCAGCGCGGTCGGCGTGGCCGATCACCCCGATCAAAGCATCGACATAGGCGTCGAATGCGGCTTCACTCTCGGCTGTCCAGTCGGGCATGGCGGGGCGCTTCCCTGATCACGAAGCAGCACCCTAACAAATCCCCGACCAGCGCGAATCCCCCCGCAGCCGCGACTTTCTGACTCAGTAAGAATAGACGGATGTTGGAATACCGAAGCCCCTCCTGCTCAAAGAGGGCTTCGAGTGCGGCCGCCGTGGATGTCAGAGGCAAACCCTGCCCGTCCCCTCTGAAGATACAATGCCGATCCCTTCCAAGGTTCCGAGGGCAGACCAGACGCTTGCCCTTGCAAGGCCGCTACGATCTGCAAGCAATGGAGAAGAAAGCAAGCCGCCATGCCGCGACAGCTCCCGGAGCAGCCTGACGTTTTCGTCGGTGCCGAGAATGATGATCAGTGGATAGCGCAAGGCGCTTTGAGAAGTGGAGCGTGCCATGACACGGGTTCCTTCTGTTCTGCAACAGACAGCACAGTCAGCATCGAATATCAAAGCGTATGTTTTTTTATCTAAACGAACGTTTCGTTATCTTGGCATAACTATGGCGACGTCGATTCAAGAAAATGATCGTGGCCATCTGGCTCTCAGTGAACAGCGTCTCGCATGCCCCGCGCAATCGCAGTCGCCGACGATCCGCGGCGGAACGCTCTGGGTCAAAACCAATCACTCGGTGGACATTTTGGCGTGTCCTTTGCAACCGCGGCAATTCGGATCGGCACGGGGCGCCATGTGCTCCGACACTCAGGGCTGTCCCGGCCGGCGAAGACCCATCGCTCAGCGGCGATCAAGCCATCGGCTTTCGGAAAGACCGGCGACGCTTCGTCTCAACGACGATTCCGGTCGGGCTGTCGGCCCTACTCTTCGCCTTGAAGAGGGCCGTTTGCTTCGGTTTCGGTTTGGGTGGCGCTTCAGGCTCTGCCCTTGGCTCCGGCGTTTGCTTGCGCTCTTGCTTGTCCTTGCGGCACAGCAAAGCCTTGGCGGTGGCCGCGTCCGCATCCGATACCTCGCCGGCCGGCTCGCCATCGAGATCGACCCGCGCGGCGCCGGCATCCAGTCTCGCCAAGTATCTGGCCATCCTGGTATAGGCGCGCAGGGCTCTCCCCAATTCATCATCAGACAGTTCGTCATCAAGCGCGCGAATGTCATGATGGATGCCGATCTTGAGCGGCCTGGGGGCTTTCGGATTGAACGCCGCAGGCCACTTTGCCGATAGATGGCGGAAAAGCTGTGCGGGCGATTTCCCTCGGCTAGCGGTCGACATGATCAAGCATCGCCCGATTTGTTTTCGTTCCCAATTCTGACCTTTCGTAGCACGCATATATGCAATGATTATGGGCGTCTGAGAAAAATGGGCATTCGTCCCGCAAGGCAAAGCACCGGGCCCTGGCTCCTCCAGATCGAGTACCATTGCCCGGATTCCGAGATACATGAGATGTCGCTCCCCAACCTCTCGCGACTTCTGAGGAACGGAATCGATCAACCGGACGGCGACCTCGCGAACGCGAGAGAACTGTAGGCCGGGCACTTTCCAGCCCGGTATTCCCGGCTCCTCAACGCACAACCATTGGCTGGCGACTTCTCGAACATGGACAGCGGCCTGAAGTCCGCCGTCGGAGGCGAATGACTGTCTCCCGGATAGCGAACTTTATTGCGATCGCCAATCCGCTGTACCGCCATGCCTCCAGCTTGCGGCTGATATCCATCATGTAGATGGGTTTTCATCAAAACAATCGATTTTACGCAGAATGACCGGAATGAAAGAGGTCGCTCCGGAGGCTCTCTCTATGCGCAAGCATAGGGCCTGAAGGGTCCCGAGACGTCGTGTCGGCTGTCAATCGCGACCGCCGATGCGGCGCAGTTGCCATGACGAAATAAAATGAGGGATATGTTTGTGCCGACTGTACGCAACAGCATTTTTGCCATTATTTTTTGCTCTGCTACCATCCTACCGCCGTTAACGGCGTCGGCAGAGACTATCTTCGGAACCCTATCTAAGGCCTATCAGAACAATTCTTCGCTGAATTCGACCCGCGCCGGCACACGCGTCACGGACGAGGGCGTGGCCATCGCCAAGTCGGGCTGGCGTCCGACCATCACCGGCTCCGCGGACATCGAGTATTCCAGCAGCCACCTTAACGGCTCGAACCGGAGCGTGCGCCTAACCCAAGGCAACTTCGGCGTCGAAATCGATCAGACCCTGTTCGACGGTTTTCAGACCAGGAACAATGTCGCGGCTGCCGAAGCGCAGGTCGGCGCTTCGGTCGAGAGCTTACGCAACGCCGAACAAGACACCCTGTTCAACGCGGCTCAGGCCTATATGAACGTAATTCGCGACCGGCAAGTTGCCGTGCTGACGGAGCAGAACCTGCAGTTCCTGACCGAACAGGCGCGTGCTGCGCGTTCGAGCTTCGAGGTTGGGGAAGGCACGCGCACCGACGTCGCGCAGGCCGATGCCCAGCGCGCCAACGCAGTGGCGAAGTTGAGTGCCGTCCGCGCGCGGGCGCTGGCAAGTGCGGCAACCTATCGTCAGATCGTCGGGGACGAGCCGGGGAAGCTCAGGCCGGCGGCGCCGGTGGCAAAATTGCTGCCGTCGAGCCTCGATGCGGCAATCGCGATCACATCAGCCGAGCATCCGGCCATCCTCGCCACCCAGCTTCTGGTTGACGCGGCGGCGTTTTCAGTGAAATCGGCCGAAGGCGCGCTGCTGCCCCAGCTTTCCGCAAGCGCCGGCGTCTCGAGCGCTTATCGCAACACCGTGCCCGGTGTGATCACCTCGGGAACGGAAGGCACAACCAATTCGGCCAGCATCGGGGCGACGCTGACCGTCCCCATTTATTCTGGTGGCCGCACTTCAGCACTGGTGCGCCAGTCCAAGGAATCGCTCAGCCAGGCTAGGATCAAGGTCGACGTCAGCCGCGACCAGGTGCGCCAAGCCGTGACCGCGGCATGGACCGCTTATACCGCCGCCCAGCAGAGCGTCGCGGCCAACCGGCAGGCGATCGCGGCCGCGAAGCTTGCCTTGAACGGCGTCATCGAGGAGCGCAATGTCGGCCAGCGCACTACGCTCGACGTGTTGAACGCCCAGAACGACCTCATCACCGGCAAGATCGATCTTGCCAGCGCCGAGCACGACGTGGTGGTAGCGAGCTATGCCATCCTACAGGCGACCGGCCGTCTGTCGGTCGAGCGCCTTGGCCTGAACGTGACAAAGTACAAGCCTGAAGACCATTACAACGCGGTCAAGGACAAGTGGATCGGCCTGCGCACGCCGGACGGTCGCTAAGCCGATCAACGCGCCCTGCGAAAGATCCCTCTTGGCCGGAGTCGAGAACGGCAAAGGCAGCTATCCAAGCCCACTTCGAGCATCATACGTTGTCCAACTTTCCCAGCACTGACAAACTGCGGTAAAAGTTGTCAATGCCGGGGCGCGGGGAGATCAGATACGTCCAGATTCGCAGCCCTATAGTCTAGTAAGCACCACTTGCGCCAAACGCGGAAGTTCATTGGCCTCCAACAAAATCTGCTCCTGAGGCGAAGAAAGCACGAGATTCCTCAATCTCTTAAAGGCCTGCGATCAGCTCTCACACGGCGGTGAAACTCGTTCGCTTGAACATCATCCTCAAGGAAGCCACGGCGCACAGGCCGTTTCCTAGCATTGAGATCGCTTCCTCCTTTTTCGCGGACGCGTCACAATCGGACGCCACGTCGGCAAGGTTCTTTTGGGATCCGCGCGACTGCGCCCGTATTCTACGAGCGGCCGCGGAGCCGGTTGGGCTCGACCACGATTTTGAACCGCTTGATCTTTCTCCGCTCTCATGCGGAAAGGACATCCTGCTGACACCTGCCGGCGTGCAGCACGTGCTGCTGAGGGAGGACTGTCGGAGTCTGCAGATCGCCGTTTCCGGTGCCTCCGTTCTCCGCCCGTTGCGGCTATATGTCGACGCAATCGTGCCGCCGCGGCACCTGAAGTTCCATGTTGCTGCCCGTAGTTTTTGAATAGCATCAATGGTTGCGGCCGCCTGGCAGCTGCTTGCCTTCCGCCGGAACCCCGCAGAGGGCGACTGCGTATCGTGCTCCAGGCTTTGGATGGTTCGCTTGCCGGAGCATCCCAGGAGATCGCCATTGCCCTGTTCGGGAGACGGCGTGTCGAAGAAGATTGGTCTCATCCGGGCAGCCATCTTCGCGATCAGGTGCGTCGCGCCGTCCAACGTGGCCGCTACCTGATGGGCGGCGGCTACAGACAGTTCCTGGTGTAATTGTGGTGACAGCCTAGCATTTGGCTTATTCCAAAACACGCAGGGATCTGTCCGCATCCGCCCATGACGGGCTTATTGTGCATTGCACAAAACCTGACGCGCGGTTAGTCTTTCCGCTGCGGGAATTGGGTTTGGGTAATACGGACGAAGCACTGAGAACCAAGGCTTCGTTGATAGTGCATTCATACCCCGAGGACCCTGATGACCGATACGCACCCCGACAAAGCCGGCGCTGCAAGCCTTGAGGCGATCGCGCGAAACGGCAGCATGCTCCATCGCATCGCTGTGCGTATCCCGACCTATCTCTCGGATTTTCGAGAGAATCCGGCGCGGCTGCCGATGTTCATGCTCGCCCGCACCATGCCGGCACGGAGAATGCACTGGCGTGGTGCAAAGCCTGTTCGAGTGTCGCAGAAAGCCCAGGACACGATGTTTGCTGGCGTCAATCGCCAGGATGTTGTCGACGCTCTGCGGTCGGATGGGCTTTTTTCCGGTCTCGTCTTGCCAACAATGGTCTCTGAAGATGTAGCCGCATTCGCCAGGTGCACACCTTGCTTCGGCAATTTCGACCGCCGCCTCGAATTCATGCCGACGGAGCATGCGGAGGCTGAGGTCCGGTTTGGCCGTCCGTTGCTCAGCGGCCACTATTTCGAGCGCATTTTGGGCTGCAAGGCGGCACTCGCCATCCAGAACGATCCGCTGCTCATGGATATCGCCGCGCACTATCTCGGCGGCCAGGCTAAGTTGATCACCACGCGTGTCTGGTGGAGTTTCCCGACCGGCCAAGCCTCCGACGCCGACAAGAACCTGGCTTCGCTTGGCAAATACCACTTCGACCTCGACGACTGGCGGATGCTGAAGTTCTTCTTCTACCTGATGCCCGTCGACGAGGGCACCGGCCCCCATGTCTATGTCCGAGGCAGTCATAACCGCCGCGCCCTCAAGCACCAGCTTACGCTTCTCGTCGGCCATCCCGCGCAAGAGGTTCTGGACGTCTACGGGGAGCAGAGCCCGGTCACGCTGACCGGGGAGGCCGGTCTCGGTTTCGTCGAGGATCCGTTCGGCTTCCATATGGGCACCGTGCCGGCCCGCAGGCCACGGCTGATGATGGAAGTCGGCTTCGGCGTTTCTCCTCCATCGCGCCGCCGCTTCCATGGCGAGCCTGTGATCCGCTGATTTCGAAAAGTCACGAAAAGAATAATGCTATGGCGCCATTCCAGTCTGTTCGGCGCCAAAGCGGTTGTCTGCACATCCGTTGGATGTGGCTGGCGCTATGGGTCTCGCCATGGCGCCAGCCAGCGCATGTTCGAATCGAGGTGCGATGGCTCCGATTTCCGCGGACCGGCTGAGCTGCCAAACTTGAATGAATCGATCTCAAACCGGGCGTCGATGCGCGACGACGACCTAAAACCGAGCTCGGAAGGATGCATGCAACCGGCTCCTCTCGCGCGAAAATATCCGCATCAGGTCTTGCCAACGGCCGATCTCGCGCGCGGCGGCGCGGGGCTAACGCAGGCGTACGGGCGCCTGTAACGATAACCGGATCGGGCGCGGTGCGGGCGTCGGCCGCGTGCTTGCTGGCGCGACCGCTTCGCCGACTTCCGGCAGCGCGCGTCGTCTTCAAGTCCCGCGTCGTCAAGCTGGATGGAAAGCGTCTTCAGAGCGCGCGTAGCGCCTCAACGATCTGCCGACGCGAGTGGATTGGAAACCTCAGGGAAAGGACTGCGTCGGCGGTTGAGAGGGGGTTGAGTAGCCCGGATGGCCGCGCATGGCCGGCCGACCGAGGTTGTTGCTTAGTGCCGCGGGTGTGAGCTTGCGTTCGGTCATGAGAGTGTCAGGCGCAACGAGGAGTTTAGATCAGGGCCCGCGCCTTGGTCTATCCATAGGGTGGATGGTAGCTATCCTTACAATCAATTGTACCGATATTACCAAATACTACTACAAGATCCTGAATGAAATCGGGCCGGGTGGGTGTCGTCTCAAGTGGGCTGAAGCTGCCGGGAAGAATGCGGAGACGAGCATGTGCGGGATTGTTGGCATTGCTGGGCAACAGCCGGTGTCGGAGCGGTTGGTCGACGCGTTGAAGCGTCTGGAATATCGCGGCTATGACTCGGCCGGCGTTGCGACGATCACCGAGGGCGCCTTGCACCGCCGGCGCGCCGAGGGCAAGCTCGTCAATCTCGAGACGAGACTGAAGGAAGAGCCGCTGAGCGGCGACATCGGCATCGGCCACACGCGCTGGGCAACCCATGGGGCACCGACTGAACGCAACGCGCATCCGCACTTTAGCGATGGTGTGGCCGTCGTCCATAACGGCATTATCGAGAATTTTGCCGAGTTGAAGGACGAATTGGCGGCGGCGGGAGCCGAGTTCCAGACCGACACCGACACCGAGGTCGTCGCGCATCTCTTGGCAAGACACCGCCGGGAGGGCATGGGGCGAGGTGAGGCGATGCATGCCATGTTGAAACGCGTCAGGGGCGCCTACGCGCTTGCCATTCTCTTCGAGGATGATCCGTCGACCATCATGGCGGCGCGCAATGGACCGCCGCTGGCGATCGGTCACGGGGACGGCGAGATGTTCCTGGGCTCCGATGCGATCGCGCTTGCTCCCTTCACCAATGAAATTACCTATCTCATCGACGGCGACTGGGCCGTAATCGGCAAGACGGGCGCCGATATCTTCGATTTCGACGGCCATCCTGTCGAGCGTCCGCGACAGACCTCCACGGCCGCGGCCGATCTCGCCAACAAGGGCAACCATCGCCACTTCATGGAGAAGGAAATTTACGAGCAGCCCGAGGTCATCGCGCATGCGCTCGGTCACTATATCAACATCATAGAGAATCGCGCCGACATGGTTTCTGGCATCGATTTCTCCAGAATCCCGAGCTTGGCGATCTCTGCCTGCGGCACCGCCTATCTCGCCGGACTGATCGGAAAATACTGGTTCGAGCGCTATGCGCGCCTGCCGGTTGAAATCGACGTTGCGTCCGAATTCCGTTACCGCGAAATCCCGTTGTCGCCGCAGTCGGCGGCTATTTTCATTTCGCAGTCCGGCGAAACCGCCGATACGCTGGCATCGCTGAGATACTGCAGGGAGCTTGGGCTGAAAATTGGCGCCATCGTCAATGCCCGCGAATCGACCATCGCTCGGGAGGCCGATGCGGTCTTCCCGATCCTTGCCGGACCGGAGATCGGCGTCGCCTCCACCAAGGCTTTCACCTGCCAGCTTGCCGTTCTTGCCGCACTCGCCATCGCCGCCGCCAGGGCCCGCGGAACCGTAACCGAAGACGAGGTGCAGGCGCTCGTCAGGAGCCTCGCCGAAGTGCCGCGCGTCATGGGGCAGGTACTCAACAGCATCCAGCCACAGATCGAGTTCCTCTCGCGTCAACTGTCAAAGTGTCGTGACGTCCTGTATCTTGGCCGCGGCACCAGTTTCCCGCTGGCGATGGAAGGTGCGCTGAAGCTCAAGGAGATTTCGTACATCCACGCCGAAGGCTACGCGGCGGGTGAGTTGAAGCACGGTCCGATCGCATTGATAGACGAGAACATGCCAGTTATCGTTATCGCGCCACATGATCGCTTTTTCGAAAAGACCGTCTCCAACATGCAGGAAGTGGCTGCCCGTGGCGGGCGGATTATCCTCATCACCGATGAAAAAGGGGCGGCCGCATCGACACTCGACACTATGCACACGATCGTGCTGCCCGCCGTCGACGAGATTATCGCTCCGATAATTTTCTCGCTGCCGATACAGCTTCTTGCCTACCACACGGCGCTCTTCATGGGCACAGATGTCGACCAGCCGCGCAATCTCGCAAAATCGGTCACCGTCGAATGACTGTGACGTTTTTATAGGTGGCGATGCTCGTCCATCCGAAAGCGCCAACACGTGTCTAGAACTGAAGCTCGGATGAAATCCAACAATCGCCATCCTTTTTTCGGCAGGTCGGGCAATTGCGCAGGGCAGCCGGATTGAGCTTGCTCAAGCCGACGTCAGCACAGAAGCCCGCGGCCCTTTCGGCTGTATCCTCGGCCGCCCCATCCTTTCAGTCTGCGAATAAGCATCGGCGGCTTAAAAAATTTGGTTAAAGCAGCGCTAATCGATGTGTGATTCAAACATAGCGCGTTTTTCGCTGCATCGGCGGCGGACATTGGTCGAAGGTATCAGCGTCCGCTAGGCTGGGTGGACGGTGCTGGAGGCGGAGGCAGGGGGAGTTCGAGTTGCTGTTCAAGAATGCCATCGGCGAGGATGGGTCGCGTGGGATCGCAGGACGAATGCGGTACAGTTGATCGGGCCATCTCAGGGCAGGCAGGTTCTTGCAACTTGATCAGAAGCAGGTGAGTCGCCATATTCCGACCTGGCTGTCCATTTCAGGTGGCCCATTTTATGGATGAGGCCGGTCCGGCCGAATCGACGTCCATTTTTTTGATTTGCTGGGTGCGCGCCAGGTCCGGGAGGAAATCTCCCGATTTATCAGGCGCCCCTTATCTTCTTGGAGGTGTCTATGAAGGATTCGCGCAGTCCCGAGCCAGTCTTGACGGCTATGTCGCAGGGGACCCACATCATCCGCGCTTATCGTGAGCACCTTGGATATTCGATCGAGGACCTCGCAGTGGCGTGCGGGCTTGCCGCTGAGGAAATCCAAAACATCGAGTCGGGTCTGAGGTACAACAAGGGCTATCGGGATCGGATAGCGAGATCGCTGTCCATACCTGGGGGAATTCTTGAGGCAGAGGCGGACATATCGGACGCCGCGTGATGTCGGATAATCTGCAAATGAGTGGAAGATCCGCTCCTTGTGATGTGTAATTTGCGACTGACAGTCGAACGTCAAAAAAGAGCGCCCGGGTTCCTGGAAACGAAGAACGGGGAGACGCGAATGCCTTCTGGCGCAGTACCGCCAAGAGAATTCTCGTCCAACTGTCCGAGTCAGGAATTGCACAAGGGTTCGCCGTATATGAAGTTGGAACGCTTCATCTTCATATTGTCTTAGGCGATATCGCCGCCCGGAGTGCTGCGACACGTGCACGATAGCATCGGCTCGTGACGAAGGATTGCTAACGGCGAACTCATGCTGGTCGGCAACGCGATACCGGCTGGAGCATCAGGTTGGCCGACGAGAGCGGCCCACCAAGTTGGGCAGGATCGGCCGACACGGCCGACATCGCGCCGCTCTGACAAGAGCACAGCGGGCACCCAGACACTGCCGGGTTGACTATGGGTGTCGGAACCGCGAAAAGGGGCCGCTCTTCATGAGTGGCGTGCGCCGGCAGTCTAACCCCAAGCCCCCCGCCCAGGCTGCCGGCGCGCTTCTAACGTAGACATAGGGCACAACGTTTCCTTGTCCGACTACGCCTCGATCAGATCCCGAGCAGCCAGCCAGTGTTCGACCGTCGCTTCCGCCTCTGCCTGGCGCCCGAGGCGCTTCCTCCAGCGAGGAAAGCCGATCACCATGGGTGCCGCCAGTTCTGATGCTCACCCACGTGCCATTTGCGATCTCGTGTCGGTGAGAGCACCGGAAGCACCTCCCTGCTTGAAAAGGGCAGGGCAGCTTGCGTCGCCCCTGTTGTTACTATTCTTCGCTGTGGTCGGTGTCTTCCTTGGCTTCGGAATCGGGACATTCGACTTTGCAAAAAAATAGGCCGCCGGAGCCGTTTTCGAGCACGACAATCATGCCGGCAGTGCCGGCAACGATGCCGCATGCAAAAATCCACAGATGGTTCTAGCCAAATGCTAGCTGCCCAGCATATGTCCGGCATTTCGCAAGGCCCCTAGGAAGAGACTGGCATGGCCGTTGGCATCGATCTTGGCCTGCATCGACAAAGGCATGCTGTTCCAGTTTTCCAATGGCGCAATGAAATGTGAGAAAGTACCATTGACGATGCAATGGTGGGTAACAAGGCCCTGTCTATCCAACGCCAGCACGCCGGTTTGGTCGCCCTGATATCGGATGGCTGCGACCCGCTGGACCTCCGCGTCACCGTCGACCCGCACGTCGAAAAGCAGGATACCGCGGCTCCTGGTGGCTATCTCCGCGGCTTTTTCAGCGAAGCTTAAGGAGAGAGAGCGGACGCTTTCGACCGCCATCTGGAAAACCATCAAATCCAGTTCATGCACTGCCATAAGGTAACTGCACGTAACACAGCGGTCATTGCAATCGACGCACACGGCTTGTTCACAGATGTCGGCTCACGACCGATCATTTAGTTTGGGTTTGCCGGTCGGCCACTGACCGAGGGCGTGCTCCGGTTCGAACCGATCCTGAAGCGGAATGCGCGGGATCTACGGAACCCGAAGAGCCGGCCGGCCAAGTTGCCGCGACAATTGATGTCGATCATTCCAGACATCTGCATTTCGGCGCGGCTGCGAAAAAATGCCACCTGGTAAATCCGTTCTTTGCGGCAAGCCCATCCTCGGGCCGTCTTGGACATGAAACCCTCGCGTGGCGTCCCTCGAAGCTCGGCACCGCCGGGCGCTTGATCGAAGCGTCGAGAACCCTGTTTTCCGAAGATCCGGGACGTCCTTCAGAGCATATTCTGGTACGCTCGCCTTTGAACATCCACTGAAACGTCCGTCCGTGTCCCTGCAGGCTCACCGCCTGAGCGCGCCTTGCACACAGCGGCGCGGCACGTCCGCGCATGAAACTTGTCCCCCGTTCGCTTCACAAAATGGATTTCCTGAAGTACTGGGAGCGCAGAGAAATCTCCGGTCGCAGCCTACCCGGTTAAAACAAGGACCCAACGATGAAAACTCTCGTCATCTGCTCCGGCGGATTGGACTCCGTTACTCTTGCTCACAAGGTGGCAGCGGAGTACGAGCTCGCCGGCCTCCTATCTTTCGATTACGGCCAACGGCACCGGAAGGAATTGGGATTCGCCGCCCTTTGCGCTGAACGACTGAACGTCCCGCATCGCAGCATCGACATCCGCCAAATCGGCCGCGGCCTTTCCGGCTCCGCGCTGACCGATAGTGTGGATGTGCCGGATGGGCACTACGCCGAAGACACGATGAAGGTCACGGTGGTGCCGAACCGGAACGCCATCATGTTGGCCACCGCCTTCGGTCTCGCCGCCGCGCACAAGGTCGAAGCGGTGGCGACTGCCGTCCACGGTGGGGATCATTTCATTTATCCCGACTGCCGTCCGGCCTTCATCGACGCTTTCCAGATAATGCAAGACCGCGCGCTCGACGGCTACGCGAAGGTTCGCCTTTATGCGCCCTATGTGAATCTCACGAAGGCGGACATCGTTAGGGATGGAGCAACATACGGCACGCCATTTGCACAGACCTGGTCCTGCTACAAGGGCGCCGAGCGTCACTGCGGGAGGTGCGGGACCTGCGTCGAGCGGCGCGAGGCGTTTCATCTCTCTGGGCACCTGGACCCCACCGACTACGAGGACCCCGACTTCTGGCTCGATGCGCTGCGAAGGAGGACCGCATAATGTTCCGCATCACCAAGGAATTCCACTTCTCGGCCTCGCATCAGCTCACCTCGTTGCCGCCCGATCACCAATGCGCGCGCCTGCACGGGCATAACTACATCGTCGAAGTGGAGCTTTCAGCGAATGGACTGAACGACAACGGTTTCGTGCGCGACTATCACGATTTGGCGCCATTCAAACGCTATATCGACGAGAGCTTCGACCACCGACATCTCAACGACGTGCTCGGACATGAGCAAGTCACCGCGGAATGCCTGGCCAGACATTTTTATCTATGGTGCAAGGCACGCCTGCCCGAAACCTCGGCCGTGCGAGTGAGCGAAACGCCGAAAACCTGGGCGGAATACCGGCCATGACCGATACGCATCCCGCAATCCGCGTGAGCGAGATTTTCGGGCCGACGATCCAGGGCGAGGGCGTGCTCATCGGTTTGCCGACGGTCTTCATCAGAACCGGCGGGTGTGACTATCGCTGTTCCTGGTGCGACAGTCTCCATGCGGTGGACAATCAATTCCGCCATGAATGGGAGATGATGCCAATCGACGCGGTATGGCAAACCGTCGTTACGCTTTCCGGTGGCCGGCCAGTGATGGTGTCGCTGTCAGGCGGCAATCCGGCCATTCAGCCGTTTCGTGCGCTCATTGAGCGAGGCCATGGTGAAGGTTACCGTTTTGCGCTCGAGACCCAAGGTTCGGTGGTCAGGGACTGGTTTGCCGACCTTGACGTGCTGGTCCTCAGCCCTAAGCCGCCTTCAAGCGAAATGAGGACCGATTGGGCCACTCTGGAGGCGTGCGTCGATGCGGCGCAGGAGAAGCCGCAGATCGTGCTCAAGCTCGTTGTTTTCGACGAGAGCGACTACGCCTACGCGAAAGGCGCCGCGGAGCGATTTCCGCGCCTTCCGGTTTACCTGCAACCCGGCAATCACACGCCGCCCCGTCCTGGCAACGAAGACGCGTCTGTCGATCTGGACGGAATAATGAAACGCATGGAGTGGCTGGTTGAAAAGGTAACCGGCGACAGGTGGTTCGACGCCCGCGTGCTGCCGCAGCTGCACGTTCTGCTGTGGGGCAACAAGCGGGCCGTCTAGCCTGCGTCTTTCGCACTGGAACTGCGTCTGCGGATCTTCGGTTAGCCGGGTCGGCCCCCATTGACGGCGTTGTCGGGGTACTTGCGGACTTATGGTACCGGCACAAAGAGCGTGGCCAGCCGAGTTTGATCCGACTTTGATGGGGCATCCTTGTGGTCCGAATTCAGGGATGCGCGATGGGCCAGATTGTGCATGGGAGCATCACGACGACAGAGGCGATCCATAGAGCAATACATCATGGTCAAGACGGCCTGAGGACGCGGGCCAACGCTACGGCACAAATCACAAGACCGTTGGCAACCTGGCGCGAGAACTCCATGTCCATCACCGCATGCAGGTCCACGACCGACAACCACTGCGCCCACCCAAAGGTTGGCGCGGCGCTACCGCGGTGCGGCGGCAGCACAGCGATCGCGCGCCAGGAGCGCAGCTTGGGGCCTATGTCGCGACGCGGCCGGTCGACTTCCGTCATTTTGTGGAGCGCCAGACTATACGGGGTCGCAGCGGCAATCGCTTGGCCGCTGCCAGGCTGCCTGTAACGCCCAGAGCGACCTCCAATCCCCGACACTCGGCCCTTCTCTCGATAAGGGCACGCGCCAGCGGCGTGTGCAGAAATCCGCACAAGCACGGCGTGAGGACCGGCGCGTGTCTCGCGCCGCCGCAATTTGGCACGGCGCTTGCGAACGACATGGCAGCTGCGTTCGACCGGAGTGCCGCGATGCGAGAAGCCTGGGATGGGACGAAGCGCCCGGCCCCTATCCGGTTGGGGAGAGAAATGGTGTTAGCTCCACATGTCCGCGGCGCGGACGCGGCGCCTCGCAAGGCCTTCTACGCCAAGCCCTATGTGCAGGTGCTTGCCGCCATCGCCCTTTGCGTCGCACTCGGCTATTTCTATCCGGGGATCGGCGAAAGCGCGAAGCCGCTCGGTGATGCCTTCATCAAGCTCGTCAAGATGGTCATCGCGCCGGTCGTCTTCCTGACAATTGCGACCGGCATCGCCGGCATGAACGATCTCCAGAAGGTCGGCCGAGTTGCCGGCAAGGCGATGGTCCATTTCCTCACCTTCTCGACGCTCGCACTTATCGTCGGCCTTGTCGTCGCCAATGTCGTTCAGCCGGGCGCCGGCCTCAACATCGATCCGGCCTTGCTCGACGTCCAGGCCGTGAATACCTATGCCGCGAAGGCCCACGAGCAGTCCGTCACCGACTTCCTGATGAACATCATCCCGTCGACGATCGTCGGCGCCTTCGCGCAAGGCGACATCCTGCAGGTCCTGGTCTTCTCGGTTCTGTTCGGCATCGCCCTGGCCACGGTAGGAGAGACGGGCAAGCCTGTCGTTTGCTTCCTTCAGGCACTGATCGCCCCCATTTTCAAGCTCGTCAGCCTGCTGATGAAGGCCGCCCCGATCGGGGCTTTCGGCGCGATGGCCTTCACCACCGGCAAATATGGCATCGGGTCGATCGTTAACCTCGCGATGCTGGTCTGGACGTTCTATTTCACCGCCTACCTTTTCGTGTTCGGCGTTCTCGGCGCGGTCTGCCGTTACAACGGGTTCTCGATCTTTTCTCTCATTCGCTACATCAAGGAAGAGCTGCTGCTTGTCCTGGCAACGTCCTCCTCGGAGGCCGCGCTGCCCTCGATCATCGAGAAGATGGAGAAGGCCGGCGCCAAGCGTTCTGTCGTGGGACTCGTCGTCCCGACCGGATATCCCTTCAACCTGGACGGCACCAATATCCACATGACGCTGGCGGCCCTCTTCATCGCCCAGGCGACGAACTTCGATCTCTCGATTGGCGATCGGATCCTGCTGCTTCTCGTCGCCATGCTCCCTTCGAAAGGAGCAACTCGCATTACCGCTGCAGGCTTCGTCACGTTGGCTGCAACGCTCTTTGTCATCCCGACCGCCCCGCTCGCCGGCATGGCGCTGATCCTTGGCGTCGACCGCTTCATGTCCGAATGCCAGGCGCTGACGAATGTAGTCGGCAACGCGGTGGCTTCGCTCGTCCTCGCCCGCTTGGGGGCGAGCCGGATGAAGTTCGATCGGCAAAGGCCGTCGCGAGCGGCCCCTCGACGCTTTGACGGTGGAGGATCAAGACGTCCGGCCCGGCGAAGGGCGGTTGCGGCCGGCCAGCTCGCGCGAGCGCCGCTCAGCCATTGGGGGCAGGGCGTGAAGTCGTCCTAGAGGCATTGCCAGCTGGCATCGGCACCGAGAGAGCCCCGCAACTTCCCGTACTCCGGGAAGTGCCGGGCAAGCGATCAAAAGCGATGCCCGGGTTTACGCCAAAGGCACCGTTGCTGCCCTGCTGTTCACTGTTAATCGGAGACCGCCCCATGTCCAAGCCAACCCCCGGCCTTGTCGTCACGATCGCTCTTTTAGCCCTCGCCTGCTTTTTTCCGCGCTGGGGGCGCTACATCATCCTGCTGTCATAGACTACCTGCAGCAGCTCGAAGACCGACGCCAGCTCGCGGCGGAATTGAAGATGCTCATTGCCGCGCGGCGCGACGCACTGTTCAATGACCCCGCTGCGCCAACCGCTGGCAATCCGGAAGGCGACGTCGCTCTGGTCCACCTTCTTTGACTACAACTGCCCGCCTTGCCGGAACGCAGCCCTCAATATCCAGCAAGCCATCAAGGACGATTGGAGTCTGAAGCTTGTGTTCAAAGAGTTTCCGATCCTGGGACCGGCTTCCAAATTCGCCGCGGTGGCGGCGCTCGCCTCCCACAAACAGGGAAAATACGAGGCGTTCCACCGTGCCCTCATGGGTTTCCACGGCCTCGTCAACGAAAGGTCCACCTTGACGATCGCAGCACATGTGGGCCTCGACGTTGAGCAGCTCAAGCGGGACATGAAAGACCCGGCATCGCAGACGCCATTGCGCGCAATGGCGCGCTCGCCGGCGATCTGTACATCACCGGCACGCCGGCGTTGGTGGTCGGCGATGAAGTGATCTCTGGGGTGGTCGGTGTTGCCACGCTGCAACGCTCCATCGCCGATGCGCGAGCAAAGCCGGAGGGTTGAGACGGTGTTTGAAATTCCAATATCGGCATTTTGACAGCACTGGCGGCCGGTGCAATCTCGTTCCTCTCGCCATGCGTGCTGCCTGTCGTGCCGGGCTACGTCTCTTATATGGTCGGCAACCCGATGGTGCGCCAACGGCATGCCGCAGACCACCCTTCGCCGTCATCTCGCGGTTCTGGTCGAATGCGGCCTGATCATTCGCCAGGACACCCCCAACGGCAAAAGACATGCGAGGAGCGTCGGGGAGGCGAGATCGAGCAGGCTTTCGGCTTCGATGGGGATCCTGCTGGCCGCCTGCCCGAGCATGCGGGAACTCGCCTGCGGCGACGAAATTCGCCACCGGCGGGATTTTCTGGCCGCGGCCGAGCTTGTCCGGCCCATGTTGGGGATCACCCCGAGCGCGTGGCGGGGTGCCTGCGAGGTGCAGGGCGAGCAACAGGCCGCGATCACGTTGGCCGCGATCTATCAACGCGCTGATCAGATCAACAGCGCCGGCGGTTATTTGCGCTGCCTGACGGACCGCGCTGGGGACGGGAAATTCTCGGCCTGGCCGATGATCTTGGCGTCGCTGCTTCGGCCAAACTCGATGCCGAAAAGACGCCCGCGGAGACCGATGGGCCGCCGGATGATGGCAATCGGAGGGAAGGGCGGTTCGAGGGTCTCGGAAACGCTTGTCCCGAGCCTGCGCAGGAATCATGATGCTGGATCGATGTGAGCCCGCGTACCGGCCGTTTCCGTTGGCGCAGCCAGTCATGCAGGCCAAGCCGGTGGCTTATTCGTCGCCTACGAGACCGTCGAACGCCTCAAGCAGCGCCTCGACGATCGCTTGGCCGAGCGCCTGTGCCGTCTCACCCATTTGGGCTTCGTTTCCGTTGCGCGCGGCGGTGGCGAGTTCCGAACCCTCATCCGTCAGGATCGCATTGGCCCGATCGATCGCCCATTGCGCAAAATCGTCCCGGCTGTCGATGATCCTGGTTTCCATCAATGCGCGCTCCCGCGTTTACGATTTGTTTGCCCAATTCGGGCTAGGGTTGAGATGCGCGATGGGTACTGCGTTCGCGCCATAACATTTCTCGATCCTTGCAGCGAGGCCTGACCGAGCAAGCCGTTCCGCCTCGCCCGGTCGAGGACCGCCCGGTCGAGGAGGTTCTTGACGGATGAGGGCCCCCATTTCCTTGCGCCGCGCGGTGCCCGTCATGAAACCTTCGTGCTGGTTGGCGATTTCGCGCAGCGTGAGCTGTGGGGGACGAATGATTTCCGGCAACTAGCTGCATGAGGCGATGCTCGGGAAGGCCGGCGGGCGCATGAGACGCCCGCGCCGAGTTCCTCGACGATCCTTTGGCAGCCGGCCACTCCCTCTGGTCGACGGGAAATGCGAGTTTGCGTCTTAGCGGCCATTTGCAGCCCTTGGGAGATCGTTTTGGGCCGGATTTCCAAGCATGGATGGTACGGCGTCTCTTGAGGTTCTGCAGACGTTGCAGTCTACCAGCGCGATCAGGCCATTCGGCGATAACCCACAACTCCAGCTCCCCTAGAGACAAGAAGTTCCTCTCACCCCGTTGGAGGCGGAACATATAGTTGCTATCGTCCTCGACCTCGCGCCAGCCCGGACGCTTATGGCCAAAGACCTTCGTATCTGGTCCGCAATGCGACGGTAGCCGGTGAATGGTCAAAACGTAGCGCAATCGGTTCACGATCGATTGAAAACCGTGACCGTTCCTCTGCGGTGCTCAGACTGCCACCGAGTGCCTGGCCGTTCCACTTTCGAGATATTTGTCGAACTTCGCCGCAACGCTTCTCACGAAGGGACGGCTTTCCGGCAGCACGACGAAACTGTCGCCTTGGAGTTCAAGCAGTCGAGCAGGATCCCGAAGAGCGATTGAGCTTGCCTGAAAAAGGAGCTTTTGGCCGGCTTGCCCGAAGCTCTCCACCAGGTCGATCGCCGAGAAGGCGAAATCGCACATCAGCCGCTCGATGATCCAGCCACGGACGCGATCGTCGTCGGAAAAGGCGATGCCGCGGACGGCGGCCAGCCCGCCATTGGCGACCATACGTCCGTACTCAGCGGTCGAAGGATTGTTCTGCAGGTAGCCCTGGCGAAACCGGCTGATGGACGAAGGACCGACGCCGATCAGCGTCTCGCAGCGATCCTCTGTGTAGCCTTGGAAGTTGCGATGCAGGGCCCCTGTGGAGGCCGCCACCGCCAGCGCATCGCCCGGCTTGGCGAAATGGTCGAGGCCTATTGCTTCATATCCCTTGTCCAAAATCGCCCGCGCGGCGAGTTGCGATTGCGCGAACCGCTCCGTGGGACCGGGGAGCCAGGCCTCGTCGATCATCGTCTGATGTTTCTTGAACCAGGGCACGTGAGCGTAGCCGAACAGCGCCATCCTGTCCGGTTCCAGGGTGAGCGCCTGCGCGACGGTAGAACACAGGCTCTCGCTGGTTTGATGCGGCAGGCCGTAGAGCAGATCCAGATTGACGGACTCGACGCCGCGGGAACGAACTCCGTCGACGACTGCCTTGGTCTGCAAAAAGCTTTGTTCGCGGTTGATCGCCTTTTGCACTTTCGGATCGAAATCCTGCACGCCGAGGCTCGCCCGCGTCATGCCGATTTCGGCAAGTGCATCAAGGCGTGCCTCGTCCATATCGTTCGGATCGATCTCGATGCTGATTTTCGTATTTGGAACAAAATCGAAGCTGTCCCGCATGAACGCGCCTAGAGCCACCATATCCTCGGGCTTCAGCATTGTCGGCGAGCCGCCGCCGAAGTGGATTGCGCGGACGAAGACCTTGCCGCTGATAAGGGCGGCAACCGTCGCGATCTCCGCGCGTAGCGAGCGCAGATAAGCGGTCACCGGCTCATAGTGGCGCGTCTGCTTGGTATGGCACGCACAGAACCAGCAGAGTCTGTCACAATAGGGAATATGCAGGTAAAGCGATATCTCGTCACCGCCTTCGAGGGCCTCCAACCAGCCTTTCTGGACCGCCGCATCGACGCCCGGATGGAAATGCGGCGCGGTCGGGTAACTGGTGTAGCGGGGGACGTTCTCGCCAAGTCTGGCAGTTAATTCCGGTCGCATGTCGTGGTCCACCATGTTTTGAGTCGCCGGAACTCTGGACGCGTCGAACAGCCAAAGCCCTGATTTCGGTCAACCTCCAGCACGGACAAACTGCCGCAACGATTTTTCTACCGTCGATTGCTATCCTGCCGGCACTGGGGATCGGTAGAGCGATGGAATGACAGTACGGCAAGATATTCATAGTTCCGGCATTCCCGTTCTTTGCCTACCTTGCGAGGTACGGCACCGCGGCGTCTGCGGTGCGCTCGATCCAGACGATTTGGCGCGACTCGCCAAGACTTCGTCGCGGCACAAGATCGAGCCGGGGGTCGAACTGATCGGCGACGCCGAGGCCGTCGACAGCTATTCAAACGTGCTTTCAGGCGTGGTGAAGCTGACGAAGAGCCTTTCGGACGGCCGCCAGCAAATCGTCGGCCTCCAGTTCGCACCGGATTTTCTGGGACGGCCCTTCAAGGTGAAAAGCGCGATCAATGCGGAAGCGGCAACCGCTGTCTCGCTGTGCTCGTTTCCGAGGGCGGCCATCGAACGGATGATGAAGGAATCACCGGAACTTGAGCATCGCCTGCTCAAGCAGACGCTGAACGAACTCGACGAGGCACGCGAATGGATGGTGACTCTGGGGCGCAAGACCGCACCGGAGAAGGTGGCCAGCTTTCTCCTCATGATCGCCCGGAATATCGATTCCAGTGTTGGCCCGGCGGCCAGGTCGGCGTGCTTCGATCTGCCGCTGACGCGTGCCGAGATCTCTGATTTCCTTGGACTTACAAACGAGACTGTGAGCCGCCAGCTGACCAGACTGAGAATGGACGGCGTGATCCGGATCGAGAACAATCGCCGTGTCACGGTGGACAGCGTCAGCCGGCTGGAGCAGCGCTGCGGCGGCCGAGGCGCAACCGCCCTTTAGATGAGACCTAAGCGCGCGGGGCCGTCGCCTACTCCGACCCGCAGCAGGATTTGTTCGCGTTCGAAAGCGATGTGTGTCGCCGCAAGCCTTCGAAGAAGCCGCGCAGAATGAAACCGACGGCGTCCGCATTCTCCACCGTCTCGCCATGGCCGATCGCTAGCAGAATTCAGTCACCTCACCAGCAAAGCACTCGTCTTCGACGTGTTCGGCGCGCAACCGCCGGGTAGAAGCGAGGCTGGCGTCGCCGCCAACGACAGCGGCCTCGTAGGCGGGAAAGGCGATCGTTTCTTCATATTGATGAACGCTTGCGCAACAATGGGAGGATTGCGTTGGCCGTGCCGAGGCACTTCAGGCGATCGACGCTGGGCAGCGCATCAGCGATATTTTCCTAAGCATTGCAGAGCTGCAGTTTTCCCTGTGCGCGCGCTTTATCACATCACACGGAATCGCCTCCACGCCGGCCGGCCCGCGGACGCCGGACTTGTCCATGAGCGGGGCGGCCCGTGCTGCGTTTCCTCGTTCAATCGCCTCCTTCTGATCGCACCGAACTCGATGCTGCCCGAAGCAAAATCGTGCGATCTGACATGGATCAGGGCGAGCAGGCGGCGGCTGCGCAATTAATGCACTGCGGATTTGGGTCCGCCGGAATTGGAGATCGGTACTTGCGATGAAATTCGGCACAGAGATCGTCCTTCTAAGCCTGTTTGCTTTTGCGGCCCTGGTGGCTGCCGGCTTCGGCGTAGATGAACCTTTTCGCCAGCATATGTGGGTTTTGTTCTTCGCCGTGGCTGGCTTCACTGCGATCCTGTTGCGCAACACGGAGTTTACGCCAGCAGTTCCGATCCACCCCGCCGCTTACATGGATGGGCCGATACGCTACGGGGCCGTCGCAACGGTGATCTGGGGGGTCGTAGGCATGCTGGTCGGTGTGGTCATCGCGCTGCAGCTCGCCTATCCGGATCTCAACATCGAGCCCTGGTTCAATTTCGGTCGCTTGCGGCCGCTGCATACGTCGGGCGTCGTTTTTGCTTTCGGGGGCAATGCACTGCTTTGCACATCCCTGTATGTCGTGCAGCGCACCTGCCGCGCCCGGCTGTTTGGCGGCGATCTCGCCTGGTTCGTGTTCTGGGGCTATCAGCTTTTCATCGTCATGGCTGCGACAGGCTACCTGCTCGGAATCACCGAGAGCCGCGAGTATGCCGAACCCGAATGGTATGTGGACCTGTGGCTGACCATCGTCTGGGTCGCCTATCTCATCCTGTTCCTCGGCACGATCCTGAAGCGCAAGGAACCGCATATCTACGTCGCCAACTGGTTCTATCTGTCATTCATCGTGACCATCGCGATGCTGCATGTGATCAACAATCTGTCGATGCCCGTCTCGTTCGTTGGCTCAAAAAGCTATTCCGCCTTCTCCGGCGTACAGGACGCCCTGACGCAGTGGTGGTACGGCCACAATGCCGTCGGCTTCTTTCTGACTGCCGGCTTTCTCGGCATGATGTATTATTTCGTGCCCAAGCAGGCGAACCGACCGGTCTATTCCTACCGCCTGTCGATCATCCACTTCTGGGCGCTGATCTTCCTCTATATCTGGGCTGGTCCGCATCACCTGCACTACACCGCTCTGCCCGACTGGGCGCAGACGCTTGGCATGGTGTTTTCGATCATGCTCTGGATGCCCTCCTGGGGCGGCATGATCAACGGCCTGATGACGCTGTCCGGCGCCTGGGACAAGCTGCGCACGGATCCGATCATCCGCATGATGGTGATGGCCATCGCCTTCTATGGCATGTCGACCTTCGAAGGCCCGATGATGGCGATCAAGACGGTCAACTCGCTGTCGCACTATACCGACTGGACGATCGGGCACGTCCACTCCGGCGCGCTTGGCTGGGTTGGCATGATCTCGTTCGGCGCGATCTATTTCATGGTGCCGAAGCTGTGGAACCGCGAGAGGCTCTATTCACTGCGGCTGGTCAACTGGCACTTCTGGCTGGCGACACTCGGAATCGTCCTTTACGCGGCGGTGATGTGGGTCTCCGGCGTCATGCAAGGCCTGATGTGGCGCGAATACGACGAGCAGGGCTTCCTGATCTACTCCTTCGCCGAAACCGTCGCCGCCATGCATCCCTACTACATCATGCGTGCCATCGGCGGCGCGATGTATCTGTCCGGCGCCCTTATCATGGCCTGGAACATCGCCATGACCATCTTTGGCTACCAACGCGAGGAGGATCCGATGCCGGGCGCCATCCCCGCCCTCGAGCGTGCGCGATCAGGAGCCGGAAAATGGGCTTGATGGACAAACACGCCATCATCGAGAAGAACGCCACGCTTCTTCTCGTTGGCTCCCTTCTGGTGGTGACGGTCGGCGGCATCGTCGAGATCGCGCCGCTCTTCTATCTCGACAATACGATCGAGAAGGTTGAAGGCATGCGGCCCTATTCGCCGCTCGAACTCGCCGGACGCAACATCTATGTGCGCGAGGGCTGCTACCTCTGCCACAGCCAGATGATCAGGCCGTTCCGCGACGAGGTCGAGCGCTATGGGCACTACAGCCTGGCGGCCGAGTCGATGTACGATCACCCTTTCCAGTGGGGATCGAAGCGCACCGGACCGGACCTCGCCCGGGTTGGCGACCGCTACTCGAACGAATGGCACGTACAGCATCTTGCCGATCCGCGCTCGGTGGTGCCGGAATCGATCATGCCGAGCTACGAGTTCCTGAAGAATACGCCGATCGAGGTGAAAGACTTCTCGACGCATCTTATCGCAAACAGGCGTGTCGGCGTCCCTTACTCCGATGACATGATCGCAAACGCCAATGTCGATCTGATGGCGCAGGCGGATCCCAACATCGATACGTCCGGCGTTGAAGCGCGCTACCCCAAGGCCAAGCTCGGCGACTTCGACGGCAATCCGCAGCAGGTCACCGAAATGGATGCCTTGGTCGCTTACCTCCAGATGCTTGGCACATTGGTCGATTTCAAGACCTACGACGAAGCCGCCGGCTACCGCTGAGGAGTGTGATCGTGGACTACAATTTGATGCGGGAATTCGCCGACAGCTGGGGCCTGCTTGCCATGGCGCTCTTCTTCGTCGGATGCGTTGCCTTCGCGCTTCGCCCTGGCGGCCGCAGGCAAGCTGACGAAGCCGCTCGAATTCCTCTCAAGGACGATTGATCATGAGCAGCGAGCACATCGACGAAGTCTCGGGCATCTCAACGACCGGCCATGAGTGGGATGGCATCCGGGAGCTCAACAACCCACTTCCGCGCTGGTGGGTCACGACGTTTTACATCACCATTGTCTGGGCGATCGGCTACACCATCGCCTATCCGGCATGGCCAATGCTTACTTCCGCGACCAGAGGTGTGCTCGGCTATTCGAGCCGCAACCACGTCAAGATTGAACTGGCGGCCGCCGAAGCCGCCAAGGCCAAATATGTCGCAGCGGTGGAATCGAAAACCGCCTCGGAGATTGTTGCCGACGACGCATTGCGCGAGTTCGCCGTCGCTGCCGGCGGTGCGGCATTCAGGGTCAATTGCGTGCAGTGCCATGGCTCCGGCGCGCAAGGCTCCAAGGGTTTTCCAAACCTCAACGACGACGATTGGCTGTGGGGCGGCAGCGCTGAGCAGATCCAGCAGACGATCACCCACGGCATCCGCTTCGCGTCAGACCCGGATACGCGCCTGTCGGAAATGCCGGCTTTTGGCGACATCATCACGGCGGACGAGATCGCACAGGTCAGCGCCTACGTTGCCAGCCTGTCCGGCCTGGTCCGGGACGCAAGTCTGATCGAGCCCGGCGCCAAGGTTTTCGCGGAAAATTGCGTCGCCTGTCATGGCGACACAGCAAAGGGCAACAGGGAACTCGGCGCGCCCGACCTGACCGACGCGATCTGGCTCTATGGACCGGGCGAGACGGCTATTGCTGCGCAGGTCCGCGCGCCGAAGCACGGCGTCATGCCGGCCTGGATCGGGCGTCTCGGCGAGACCAAGGTCAAAGAACTCGCAGTCTATGTGCATTCGCTTGGCGGCGGAGAATAGGAACGGAAGCCTATTCTCGGCCCTCCCCGCCAAGCGACGGGGCCCGGCTTGCGCCGGGCCTCGACACCATTCCGGCGTCCGGCGAATGACTTGCATCAACGCGGTGCAATTCGCCATGCGGCAAAGCGTGCTCAACGTGGCCATCAGCCAGAACCGATCGGTCGGGCTTCCGCCGCGAAATCGTCGCTGGTGACTGGAGCTTCTCGTGCTTGAAAACACGCAAATTGAACGGCTCGAAGCCGAATCGGTCAACTCCGCCAAGGCCCGTCCGCCGCTTTATGCCCCGCGCAAGAAGGTATACCCGAAGCGCGCTTCAGGCAGCTTTCGCCGCTTCAAGTGGCTGGTGATGGCAATCACGCTGGGCATTTACTACTTGACGCCCTGGCTGCGATGGGATCGAGGGCCGTTCGCGCCTGATCAGGCCGTGCTGGTCGATCTTGCCAACCGCCGCTTCTACTTCTTCTTCATCGAAATATGGCCGCAGGAATTCTACTACGTGGCTGGCCTGCTGGTCATGGCCGGCATCGGCCTTTTCCTGGTCACCTCCACAGTTGGTCGGGCCTGGTGCGGCTATACCTGCCCGCAGACCGTATGGGTCGACCTGTTTCTGGTCGTCGAGCGCGCGATCGAAGGAGATCGCAACGCGCGCATGAAACTCGACGCCGGACCCTGGACAGCGCGCAAGCTTATGCTGCGCGTATCGAACCACGCCATATGGCTGGTCATAGGGACGGCGACCGGGGGGGCCTGGATCTTCTATTTCGCCGACGCGCCAAAGCTGATCGGCGAAGTCTTCACCGGAACCGCCGCACCCGTCGGCTACATCACCATCGCCGTGCTGACGGCGACTACCTACACATTCGGTGGACTGATGCGCGAGCAGGTCTGCACCTATATGTGCCCGTGGCCGCGCATTCAGGCGGCCATGCTCGACGAGAATTCTCTCACGGTGACCTACAATGATTGGCGCGGCGAACCTCGTTCGCGTCACGCCAAGAAGGTTCAGGCCGCTGGGCAGCTGGTCGGAGACTGCGTCGATTGCAACACCTGTGTCGCGGTCTGCCCGATGGGGATCGACATTCGCGACGGCCAGCAGCTCGAATGCATCACTTGCGCGCTCTGTATCGACGCCTGCGGCAGCGTCATGGCCAAGCTCGGCAAGGAGCGCGGGCTGATCTCCTATGCGACGCTGTCCGACTACAACGCCAACATGGCGGTGGCGACCGGGGGCGGCTCCAGCGCGGCGAAGCCTTCGCTGGTGCGCACTGCCGACGGCGCTTTCGCCGACAGGTTGGCCCATTTCCACATTCGCAAGATCTTCAGGCCGCGCACGTTCGTCTACATGGGTGCGTGGTCGGCGGTCGGTCTCGCCCTGCTCTATTCGCTGCTGACGCGCGAGCGGCTCGAGGTCAACGTTCTGCACGACCGCAATCCGCAGTTCGTCGCGTTGTCCGACGGTTCGATCCGCAATGGCTACACCGTCAAGCTGCTCAACATGATCCCCGAGCCGAGGACGATCGTCGTCACCATGCAGGGCCTGCCGGAGGCCGAGATGAGCGTCGTCGGGATCGACCTGCCTGCGGATCGCTCCTTTGCCATTGCGGTCGAACCCGACCGGCTGAAGATGCTGAAGGTTTTCGTTCGCCAGCCGGCGGAACAGATCAAGGGCCAAGCGCAAACATTCAAATTCCGGGTCGAAGACAAGGCGAGCTTCGAGTCGGACGAATACACGGCCACTTTCAACGCACCGGAGATCGTCAGATGAGCGCCGATCCGCAGAAATCCCGCGAATTCACCGGCAGGCATATGTTGGTCACCATTCTCGCCTTTTTCGCTGTGGTCATCGGCGTCAATCTGACCATGGCGACACTCGCCAACACGAGTTGGACCGGCCTCGTCGTCGAAAACACCTATGTGGCCAGCCAGCAATTCAACAGGAGGGCCGAGGAATGGCGCGCGCAGGCCGCGCTCGGCTGGACTGGCAAACTGACGATCGCGTCGGGCGAAGTCCGTTACAGCCTCAGCGACGCCGTCGGCAAGCCGGTCCCGTTGCACAGCGTCAGCGTCCTGTTCCGTCATCCTGCCTATGAGGCCGAGGACAAGTCCATCATTTTAACTTTCGCAACGGATCAGGAATTTGCTGCGTACCACACGCCCAAGGACGGCGTCTGGATCGTCGAAGTCGATGCCGACGCCGGTCTCGCGGAGCCCTATCGGGAAGTTCACCGTATCATCATTTCCCAAGGTGTGCTGCAATGAGCTGCTGTGCACCGGGCGCCGAAATGGCGCTGGATGTCGCTGGCGCCGCATCCGTTTTGCCGTCGAGCCAAGAAATCAAACTGGCGAGCCGTTCGCTGGGCGGCGACCTGTATCAGACCGATCTTTCAGTACCGGCGGTTCATTGTGCAGCCTGCATCCGGGCGATCGAAACGGCGCTTGGAAAGCTGGACCGGGTCGAGGGCGCCCGCGTCAACCTGTCGACGAAACGGGTTTCGGTCCGGTGGCGCGGCGACGAGGTTCCGCCATTCGTCGCCACACTTGGACGGCTGGGTTATGACGCACACCTGTTCGAACCCGAGGCTTACGGCAAGGACAAGACGCTGTCGGAGCTGATCCGCGCCGTCGCGGTTGCCGGCTTTGCGGCCGGCAACATCATGCTGCTTTCGGTGTCGGTCTGGTCGGGCGCCGCAGGCGCGACCCGCGATCTGTTCCACTGGGTCTCGGCGCTAATCGCTATTCCCGCACTTGCCTTCGCCGGCGGCATCTTCTTCCGTTCGGCGTGGAATGCGCTGCGCCACGGCCGCATGAACATGGATGTGCCCATCGCGGTCGGGGTGTCGCTCGCCTACGCCATGAGCCTTTACGAGACCATCAACCATGGCGACCACGCCTATTTCGACGCGTCGGTATCCTTGCTGTTCTTCCTGTTGATCGGCCGCACGCTGGATCATGTGATGCGCGAACGAGCCCGAACCGCCGTGAAGGGCCTGTCGCAGCTGGCGGCGCGTGGCGCCATGGTGCTGCGCGGCGATGGCGCGCGCGACTATCTGCCGGTTGGCGAGATCGAACCTGGCATGCAGCTGCTGATCGCGGCCGGCGAAAGGATCCCCGTCGACGGCAAGATCATTCGGGGATCTTCGGATCTCGACTGTTCGCTGGTTTCCGGTGAGAGCACTCCCAGAACCGTGGCGTCAGGGGAGGCGGTACAGGCCGGCATTCTCAATCTCACCGGCCCGCTGACCGTCCAGGCGACAGCCGCCGCAAAAGATTCCTTCCTGGAAGAAATGGTTCGGCTGATGGAAGCCGCCGAGGGCGGTCGCGCGCATTATCGCCGGATTGCCGACCGCGTTTCAGCGCTTTATGCGCCAGTGGTTCACCTTGCCGCCTTCGTAACGTTCGCGGGCTGGATGGCGGCGACTGGCGACTGGCACAGGGCGATGACGATCGCCATCGCCGTCCTCATCATCACATGCCCATGTGCGCTCGGCCTCGCCGTGCCGATCGTGCAGGTGGTCGCCGCGCGGCGCCTGTTCGAAAGTGGGATCATGGTCAAGGATGGCTCCGCTATGGAGCGGTTGGCGGCAATCGATACGGCGGTGTTCGACAAGACCGGAACGCTCACGCTCGGACAGCCCCATCTCGTCAATGCGCCGTCGATCAAGCCGGCCATGCTGGCAATCGCGGCCGACATGGCCGCGCATTCCCGCCATCCATTTTCAAGGGCCATAGCCGGCTTCGCGGGCTTTGCCGGTCAGCCGAAACTCGAATCCGTCAGCGAGCATCCGGGCTTCGGGATCGAAGCCACCGCGGCGGGCAGCACTTGGCGACTGGGCCGGCGCGGATGGGCTGGATGGAGGGCCCGAACCGGTGGCGAAGGCAAACATGGCTATGGCGGAACGGTTCTGACGAAAGACGGGATCATTGTCGCGTCCTTCGTTTTCGAGGACGCACTGCGTGCCGACGCCAGGGCAGCCATTGTGCAGTTGAACGATGCCCGGGTGTCCATGGAGATGCTGTCGGGCGATACAGCAGCCGCTTGTGCCGATGTCGCAAAAGCATTGGGCATCGACCGCTTTGTTCCAGTCCTGGTTCCGTCCGGCAAAGTCGAGTGCATCGAAGCGCTGGCGAGAGCTGGCCACAAGGTTCTAATGGTTGGCGACGGCCTGAACGACACGCCTGCGCTGAGCGCAGCACATGTCTCGATCGCGCCGGCCACCGCTGCCGATATTGGCCGCAACGCCGCGGACTTCGTGTTCCTGCGCGAAAGCCTTTTGGCCGTACCCCTTGCCCTGGACGTCTCCCGGAAGGCCGGGCGGCTGATCCGCCAGAACATCGCCATCGCGATCGTCTACAACACCATTGCTGTGCCGATCGCCATTCTGGGGCACGTCACGCCGCTGATCGCGGCAATCGCGATGTCTGCTTCGTCGCTGCTTGTCATCGGAAATGCGTTGCGCCTGCAGGGTTTTGTGCTCGCCGAGGTGACGGGGGCTCCCTCGGCAACGCGTGCGGGCATTCGCGCATCGGTGCAGCCGTCATGACGACGCTCGTCTACCTCATACCAGCAGCTCTGTTTCTTGGCGCGCTGGGGCTGTCCGGCTTTCTGTGGGCCTTGAGGAGTGGTCAATATGAGGATCTTCACGGGGCCGCTGAGCGCATCCTCATCGACCGGGACGACAAGCCGGAACGCTGACCCAGATCGCTGTGCCGACGACTGTGCGGATGCCGGTCGTCAGCCGAGACGGCTTGTTCGGGAACAAAGTGCTGAGGCTCCACAGCTAGCTTAGCTAAACCGCGCTTGACGCCAGATTGTGAAAAGCCCCTGTCGCTCGAAGGACGGCGTCGCCCGGATTTGTCATGTCTGGCTGATCCAGATCAAGGTTATCTCCTCATCGGCGTGGTTTCGTCGACCAGCCTTTCAAGGGAGAACGCATGTCTAACGGACAGTTTAGTCGTCACCATCAGCGTCTTGGCGGTTTTTGGGTTTTTTCATGGTAGTGGTCGGCTCCTTCAATGGATCGCGCCGCCGAACACCTCGGCGACCGGTCTGGATCAAGACCGACACGAAGAACGGCCAAAGCCAAAAGTCAGCCGAGGCGTTGGGGCGCGACACGGCGGCCAGATTGTTCTCGGGACCGCAAACGCCGAACGCGATCTTCTGCGGCAACGATCAGATCGCCGGCGGCGCGTGCGACACGCTGCGCGAGATTGGCCTGGCAGTACCTGCCGACGTAGCCATCGTCGGATTTAACAACTGGGACGGGATGGTGCTTGCGACGCGGCCGCGGCAGGCCAGCCTCGATGAGAACCTGAACGCGCTCGGACGCGACGCTGGTGACAGCGTGCTGGAGATGATCGCCGAGCGGCGTCAGGCGTCGACCGTGTTCAGTGGTCGTGCGGGCATCGTCGAAGCCGTGAGCACGCCAATGCACTTCATTGCAGGAACGGATGCGTTCCAATGAACGAGTTCAAGCCGGTTCAGTTCGTCGATGTCGCGCTGGAGGGGCAATTCTGGCGCGAGCGGCTTGAGACTGTGCTGACACGGACCATCCCCACCCAGCACGTCCAGCTTGGCAAGCACGGTATCCTGCAGTCCCTGACATTGCCGAACCCGCCGCCGCTGAGCTCCGCGCCCAACCAGCACAATTTCGTGCAGGTGTTCTGGGATTCCGACGCCGGCAAGTGGATCGAGGCGGCATCCTATGCGCTGTCACACAGGCCCGACGCCGACATCGAGGCCAGGATCGAAAAGATCGTCGACGATCTCGAAAATGCACAGGCTGCCGACGGTTATCTGAACTGCTGGCACCTGCAGCGCGAGCCGGACAAGCGCTGGACCAACCTGCGCGACTATCACGAACTCTACAATCTGGGACATCTGCTCGAGGGCGGCATCGCCTACTTCCTCGCGACGGGCCGGCGCCGGCTCCTTGACATCCTTGAGCGCTATGTCGACCATGTGCGCAAGACGTTCGGTCCGAACCCCGGCCAGAAGCACGGCTATTGCGGCCATCAGGAGATCGAGCTTGCCCTCGTTAAGCTCTATCGCTTGACGGGAGCGAGAAAGCATCTCGAACTCGCGGCCTATTTCATCAACGAGCGCGGCCGCCAGCCGCACTACTTCGATCAGGAAGCGGTCGCGCGCGGGGAGAACCCTAGTGAGTTCTGGGCGAAGAGGTATGAGTACAACCAATCGCACAGGCCAGTGCGCGAGCAGACCAAGGTGGTCGGCCATGCCGTTCGGGCGATGTACATGTTTTCCGCAATGGCCGACCTCGCGGCGGAACTGAACGACGACGGCCTCAAGAAAGCATGCGAGGAGCTCTGGGCCGACGTCATGACCTCGAAGATCTACATCACCTCCGGCTTGGGTTCGGCTGCCGCGAATGAAGGCTTTACTGAAGACCACGACCTGCCGAACGATACGGCCTATGCGGAGACCTGCGCCTCGGTGGCGCTGATCTTCTGGGCGCATCGGATGCTGCATCTCGATCTCGACGGCCGCTATGCCGACGTAATGGAACAGGCGTTGTTCAACGGCGCGCTGACCGGCCTGTCGCGCGATGGCGAGCACTATTTTTACTCCAATCCGCTGGACAGCGATGGGCGACACAGCCGATGGGCCTGGCACACATGCCCATGCTGCACGATGAATTCGTCGCGTCTCATCGCTTCGGTCGGAGGCTATTTCGTGTCGGCCAGCGAAGACGCAATCGCCTTCCATCTCTATGGCGGCATTTCGACGAACATCCGGCTTGCTACGGGAAATGTGTTCCTGCGGGAAACCAGCGCCTATCCATGGTTCGGCTCGATCAGGATCGAGGTCAGCCCTGACGCCCCGGCCGAGTTCGCCGTGAAGCTTCGCATTCCCGGATGGGCGCACGAAGCCGAAGCCTCGGTCGAGGGACATCCGATCGACGTGGAGGCATGCACCAGGAATGGCTATCTTTCGATCTCGCGGCTATGGAATGCCGGAGACACGATCACCCTCGAGCTGCCGATGCCTCCCGAGCGCATCTATGCTCATCCCAAGGCCAGTCAGGACGTCGGCCGGGTGGCGCTCAAGCGCGGACCGTTGGTCTATTGCGTCGAACACGTAGACAACCCCGGGGGGCGAGTGCAGCAGATCAAATTGCCGCGAGACGCCTGGATCGAAACGGAGGAGCGGGGCGATCTCTTCGATGGCGTGGTCACGCTCACCGCCCCCGCGAAGCGCGTCGTAGACCAAGGCTGGGGAGACAGCCTGTACAGGAATGCGCCGCCCGTCGTTTCCGACTGCAGGCTAATCGCCCTGCCATACTTTCTTTGGAACAATCGGGCGAAAGGCTCGATGCAAGTGTGGCTGCTGGAAAGCTGAATTCGGCGCTGTCGCCGCATGGATAGCCCTCTTATCAACTCAAGAATGCCGACAAGATGCAGCCAAGAAACGTCTCGGATAGCATTTTCCCTCATCTCGGGCGCGGTCCAGCGATCCGTGCCCTGGTTTTCGAGTGCCACGACCGGATTGAGACCGGCCCTGCCAACAGGGGGGCATGGCGCTGGCTGGGCGGACCCAAAGACTGGTGCGATCAGCTGCGTCCGTGTTTGATAAGACTGCATCCTTCGTTGCCGATTTATGCGGACGTTCATGCACAGTGGCTTGAGGCGACGCGGCGGGCACTGGAACCCCGCGCCATCCGTCCACAGTTTGCGGCTCAACTCCATCGGCATCTCACGCAGATAGCCGACGCGATGGCGGCACCCTGATGGCCGGCTCCAACGAGAGTTTCGACATCGTTATCGTCGGAGGCGGGCCGGTCGGTCTTTCCTTCGCCGCGTCGCTGGGGCAGAGCGATCTGAAGGTGGCAGTTGTTGAACAGCAGTCCTTGGAACGGCTGGCGAATCCAGCTTTCGACGGTCGCGAGATCGCGCTGACCTACGCCTCGATTAGAATCCTTCGCGAGCTCGGCGCCTGGGATGCCATCCCCGCTTCGCACAAATCACCACTGCAAGGCGCGCGCGTGCTCAACGGATCGAGCCCTTTCGCGCTGTGTTTCGATCCTCCCAGGGGATCTGGGGAACCACTCGGGTTTCTGGTCCCAAATTGTGGCATCCGCGATGCCCTGTTCAAGATCATCCGGTTGCAGGATCATGCCCGGCTGATATGCGGCCACTCGGTCGTCGGTGCAACAAACAGCCACAAAGGAGCAGTCATAACGCTCTCCGATGGCAGGCAATTGACCGCTCGGCTTCTCGTTGCAGCGGACTCGCGTTTTTCCGCCACGCGCGACCTGCTCGGCATCGGCGCCGACATCAATCGGCTCGGCAAGGCGATGCTGATTTGCCGGGTAAGGCACGAGCGCGTCCATCAGCAGATCGCAGTCGAATGGTTCGATCACCATCAGACGATAGCGATGTTGCCGCTCATGGAAGGCGTGTCGTCGCTGCTACTCACTTTGCCGTTAAACGAGGCCGATAGACTGCTTGCTTTCGACGACGATTTGTTCCTGATGGAATTGACGAACCGGTGTCGAGGGCGCCTCGGAGAAATGACCTTGGCAAGCACCCGCCATAGCTATCCGCTGGTCACGACGTGGGCGCACAAGTTCTGGGCACCGAGCGCCGCACTCATCGGCGACGCCGCCATTGGCATGCACCCGGTGACCGCGCATGGCTTTAACATCGCCCTCAGTGGCCAGAAGCAACTCGCCCATAGAATCCTGACAGTATGTCGCGACCGGCGCGACATTGCCGATCCCGACATGCTCCACAGATACGAAAGCTGCCTGCGCCGGTCGGCGGCACCGCTCTATCATGCTACGAACATCCTCGTCGGACTCTACTCAGGCGAGCACCCGGCGGCACGGCTTGCAAGACATGCGGGGCTTCGCTTTGCCCAATATCTTCCCTTTGTCCGCCATGGCATTTCGGCCATGCTTAGGCGATGAAATCACAGACGGTCTCGACTCCTGCCGTTAGCAATGCTGCGTCCATGTGTCGTTGCGAATGCTCGGAATGATGCGGATCACGCGCGGCGCGGGCAAGACCTCAATGATCAGCCGGCAATGTTAAGAGGAGGCATACGAGCCGCCGCACCAGCTACCACGCTTATTAGTTAACCCGTCCTTCAGTGGGCTTGCATAGGCTTGCGCTGCGAAGAAGCCTGGGAAGCAAGCTAGCAGTCCATGGACCTGAAGAAAGAAGACACGCTGGAGGCCAAAATCCGTCAGGATCAGCTTGCTGACCTGAGGGCTGGTCTCTTCGTGTCAATGCCGATCAGCACCGTCCTCTCAAGCCTTATTTTGACGGTGCAGGCCCTTTCTGGCGGCGGCTTTGGCGCCGCGATCTGGTTCCTGGTCATCAATGCGATAAATGTCGGCCGCCTTGCACTCGCCCGTTATCAGCTAAAGCAAACGGGACACCAGGACGATCTGACAGGGATTTCGCCGCGGCTTCGCTGGTTTGGCATCCTTGCTCTTCTGGCAGGGTTTGCCTGGTCCTTTCTTGCCGTCCTTACGGTTGGATACACGACACCTCACGCACCGCTGCATCTGATTATTCTGGCAGGCATCTCAGCTGGTGCTGTTACATACGGCAGTTCATACGCTGCGGCAGCGACCAACTTCATCACACCCCCGCTCCTCATCACAGCGGGGTGCTTGCTGGCGAAAGGCAACTTTGAAGGGTACGTTCTTTCTTTCGCCGTTCTGCTCTTCCTGGGCGGCCTGGTTCGAGCCGCGTTTGTTGGACAAGCGCGCTTCCGCGAAGCGAGCCGCCTGAGGCATGAGGCCGAGCGGCTTGCGGCCGAAATGGAGGCCAATTCCAGGCAGGACCACCTGACGGCCCTTCTCAACAGGCGTGGCCTCGAACACGCTATCGGTCGGTTCGAGACTGCAGACGGCCCCTTCGTTGCAATGCTGATTGATCTAGACGGGTTCAAATCCGTCAACGATACGTACGGTCACAGGACCGGTGATGATCTGCTTGTCAGGATCGCCCGCCGGATAGAGCAGGAAGCACCGGAAGGCTCAACGCTCGCCCGAATCGGCGGCGATGAATTCGTGCTGTTTTTTCCCTCACTGGTGGATTCGCTTTCTGCCAGTGATCTCGCCTCCAATATCATAGCCAAAATTGCCCGCCCCTATCCTGAGGTCGCGTCCGTCCGGGTCGGGGCATCGATAGGAATATACTTGGCGGAGAGCCCGGGACTGACAGAAATGTTGTTGCGGGCGGACATCGCCCTTTATACAGCCAAGCGTCGTGGCAGGAACGAGTTTTGCCTGTTCGATGCCGACCTCGACAGGGAACTGCAACGCCGCCAGTCTATCGAACGCGACCTTCATTCAGCGGTAAAGACGAGAAGCTTGGCACCCTGGTTCCAGCCCATCGTGAAACTCGACACCGAGGCCGTGGTCGGTTTTGAAGCCTTGCTAAGGTGGTCCCATCCGATTCATGGTTCTATCTCTCCACCCGAAATCGTCACAGCCGCACGCCAAACCGGAATGCTTCAGCTGCTGACCCAAACGGTCTTCGCCGACTGTTGTGCACTTATCGACGGCATGGTGAAAGCTGACTGTCGTGATCTTCGTGTGGCGATGAATGTATCACCGCGCGAACTGGAAGCCGGCGATATCGACGACATGGTTCTGGATGGTCTGGCGGCAAAAGATCTCCCTGCAACGATGTTCGAAATCGAGATTACTGAAGAATCCCCGGTGGACCCGGACAGGGTGGATGAAAAGCTCGGACGGCTTTCACATGCCGGCATTTCCATCGCGCTCGATGACTTCGGCACCGGCTTTTCCACCTTGGCATCGCTCAAGGACAGCCGGATACGCAAGGTGAAAATAGACCAAGGCTTCATTCGCGGCTTGGCCAAGTCCCGAGAGGATCGGCTGCTTGTCAAAACGGTCATCGATCTTGGCAGGACGCTCGGGATCGACGTCATGGCCGAGGGCGTCGAAACAGAGGCGGATCGGCAAACTCTGCTCGAGCTTGGCTGCAGAACCGCTCAGGGCTTCCTGTTCTCCAAGGCGGTGCCTCTGAACCAGGCGATCGATTTGGCAGTAAAAGAGCACGCAAAGGAATTGTGACCGGCACGCGTCGCGCAACACCAGTATCTGCCGGGTGAGGCTTTGAACTCAGCAAGGCTCATTCGCGAGAGCTCGATCAGCGTGTCGCCAAGCCGAGTTGCACTGGGCAAGCAGCGCCCGGCCGGCGACGGAAAGGTGAACTGCACCTGGCGTTCGTCGCGGAGCCGAGCTGGCGGATGACCAGGCCAGCCTGTTCCATCCGACCAGAGGTATCACCGCGCTCGATTCCAGCGCCAGCATGCACGCGATGGTGCCGACCGACATGCCGTCCGCCGCCCCGAGCGCATTGAGCACGAGATATCGGGGAGAAGTGATCCCGTCTCGTCGAGCATGGGCTTGTAGTTGTGGCTGATCGCCATGCGCGCAGATCAGGCGTGATAGGGTGCTGGCGGAACGCCGAACGAAAGCAGCACCGTCGACGAGACCGCGCCGTAAGCCATGCCGAGCGCGGCGTCCACCGCTTGGGCAGGAAAGCCGCCTATGGCGAACAGAATGAATTCAGTCATTGGTGTCCGCTATGAAAGTGCCCCCGTATGATGCCCGTGATCGGGCCTGCCCCTCCGCATTCTAGAGGGACGCCGCCCCCCTGTGGTCAAAAAGGTTCGCCCAAAGAAAAAGGGCGGCATTGCTGCCGCCCTTTCCGTGAATGCGAGGCAATGGCTGGATTAGAAATCCATACCGCCCATGCCGCCCATGCCACCGCCGGGCATACCACCCGGCATGCCGCCGCCAGCCGAGTCCTTCTTCGGAGCTTCGGCAATCATGGCTTCGGTGGTGACCAGCAGGCCGGCGACCGAGGCCGCGTCCTGGAGAGCGGTGCGCACAACCTTCATTGGATCGACGATGCCCATGGCGATCATGTCGCCATATTCGCCGGTCTGGGCGTTGTAGCCGAAGGTTGCATCCTTGTTGTCGAGGATCTTGCCAGCCACGATCGAAGCTTCTGCGCCTGCATTCGCGGCGATCTGGCGGGCCGGAGCCTGCAGGGCGCGACGGACGATGGCGATGCCGGCCGTCTGATCGGCATTGGCGCCGGTGACGGTGATGGCCAGCGAAGCGCGCAGCAGGGCGACGCCGCCGCCAGCAACGATGCCTTCTTCCACGGCCGCGCGGGTCGCGTTGAGGGCGTCATCGACGCGGTCCTTCTTTTCCTTGACTTCGATCTCGGTCGCACCGCCGACGCGGATGACGGCAACGCCGCCCGCCAGCTTGGCGAGACGTTCCTGCAGCTTCTCCTTGTCGTAGTCCGAGGTGGTCTCCTCGATCTGCTGCTTGATCTGGGCAACGCGGCCCTGGATCTCGGCCTTCTTGCCGGCGCCGTCGACGATGGTGGTGTTCTCCTTGGAGATCGACACCTTCTTGGCGCGGCCGAGCATGTTGAGGCCGACATTCTCGAGCTTGATGCCGAGGTCTTCGGAAATGACCTGGCCACCGGTGAGGATGGCGATGTCTTCCAGCATGGCCTTGCGGCGATCACCGAAGCCCGGCGCCTTGACGGCGGCGATCTTCAGGCCGCCACGCAGCTTGTTGACGACCAGCGTGGCCAGCGCTTCGCCTTCGACGTCTTCCGAGATGATAAGCAGCGGCTTCGAGGTCTGCACGACGGCTTCGAGAACCGGCAGCATGGCCTGCAGGTTGGAGAGCTTCTTCTCGTGCAGGAGGATGTAGACGTCTTCGAGCTCGGCAACCATCTTGTCGGCGTTGGTGACGAAGTAGGGCGACTGGTAGCCGCGGTCGAACTGCATGCCTTCGACGACTTCGAGTTCGGTCTCGGCGGTCTTGGCTTCCTCGACGGTGATGACGCCTTCGTTGCCGACCTTCTGCATCGCTTCCGCGATCATCTTGCCGACCGAAGCATCGCCATTGCCGGCGATCGTGCCGACCTGGGCGACTTCTTCCGAGGTCTTGATCTTCTTGGCGTTCTTGACGAGGTGAGCGACGACTTCGGTCACGGCCAGATCGATGCCGCGCTTCAGGTCCATCGGGTTCATGCCGGCGGCAACCGCCTTGTGGCCTTCCTGGACGATCGACTGCGCCAGAACGGTCGCGGTCGTGGTGCCGTCGCCGGCGATGTCGTTGGTCTTGGACGCGACTTCGCGGATCATCTGCGCGCCCATGTTCTCGAACTTGTCGGAAAGTTCGATTTCCTTGGCGACGGTGACGCCGTCCTTGGTGATGCGCGGCGCGCCGAACGACTTGTCGATGACGACGTTGCGGCCCTTGGGACCGAGCGTGACCTTCACCGCGTCGGCGAGGATGTTGATGCCGCGCAGCATGCGCTCGCGAGCATCACGGGAGAATTTTACGTCTTTGACAGCCATTTTTTACTCCTGGGCATTTCGCCCGAATTCAGATTGGATGGTGCGGATGAAAGGCGGCGGCGTGTCAGCCGATGATGCCCATGATGTCGGCTTCCTTCATGATCAGAAGGTCTTCGCCATTGAGCTTGACTTCGGTGCCCGACCACTTGCCGAACAGGATGCGGTCGCCCGCCTTGACGTCCAGCGGGACGAGCTTGCCGGCTTCGTCGCGGGCGCCGGAGCCAATGGCGATGATCTCGCCTTCCTGCGGCTTTTCCTTCGCCGTATCGGGGATGATGATCCCGCCGGCGTTCTTCGCTTCGGACTCGACGCGACGAACGACCACGCGGTCATGAAGCGGCCGGAAATTCGACTTTGCCATTTTTTGGATGTCCCTGGTTCGGATGTTGAACGGTGCTCCGTTGCCGGAGAGTTGTTAGCACTCACCAGAGGTGAGTGCTAACATGGCGGTGAGATAGGCCGTCGGCTGGCACTAGTCAAGACGAAGAGGGGACGGGCGAAGAGCAAAAGATTTTGGAATCGGCGCGGAAATGCCGCCCCCTTTACGTAAGGAGAAAGCTCTTCCGCATCTTTGGTGCCAGTCGCTCGTCCCACCGGCTCAAACATCGGGGACGGGCCAGAACGGCAGTTCGCCCAGTGTGCTTTTTCGGTGAAGAGCGCGCGGATAGGGCACCGGCAAGTTCCTCGGATGGCTCGTCGGTCAGAACATCGCGCCGCACATTCCGGTGTGGGACAAGAGCCGGCGTGATGACGTAACCTTCAGCCGCGCGGACTTCATCTTCGATGCGGTCCAGAACAAGTTCATCTTTCCCGCCGGCAAGGCAGAATCGTCGCAACTTCGCGGTCCCGCGCACACGCAGTGTCAGCGGTGGAAACCGGATCCCGGGCCAGCAACGAGACTGCCAGAGGTGTGAACTCAAGCGCCGCTGCTATCCAAAGACGCCGGTGCGCGACGTGTTGCGCGTCCACGAAGAGGCACGCGAGACGCCCGTCAAAGCGGATCCGCCCGAGTTCGGACGGTCGCGCAACGAACGAAGCAGGTCGAGATGCTCTTCGCACGCCTGAAGACCGCGCTCCGCTTCGAACGTAGGGAGATTACGCGGCCTGAGCGGAGCCTGTGACGAGTTCCTCATGGCCGCCACCACGCCTGCGACGACTGGTGCGGCTGACCACGCCAACGGTGCCGGCACCAACATGATGGAGGCCAATCTGTAGAATTCTCGTCAATGAGCCAATACAAGCGCCATTCATCCGACCGCCGTTACGCCTCCAGACAGGAAGACAGGGATCGCAATCGAGTTTTTCACGGCATCGATCAATTTTTTCGGTTCGGGAACGTGACGTTGCGCCAGGATGGACATTCTGCTGAATTTCACCTGCCGGCGCTGTTTCGTGGACGCGCTTGGGACTCCCATTTCTATTGCCCGTCTCGGCTCATGCCGGGGCGGGCTTCTTTGCGTTCTGGGAGGATTATCTAGCTGACCATGGTTCATCGTGGCGGCCATGGAGATCGCCTCAGAAGCGGCGCCCAATCGGAAACGTTAGCACCTGCGCGTTTTGGCGTGGTTGCTTGAACTCTTCGGCGGCAACCGCCTCAATTAACAGGTCCAAGGCTTCGCGTCCCCTCCGGCTCATCGGGTCATCGCCACGAAGGTAGTGATACGCTCGATCTAAATGCACTCGGGCGGCGGAAAAATCGCTTGTCATATGACCCTCTCAGTAGCCGCCCGCATTAGCCGTCTACGAGGTGAGGGTCGCGCAATCGTCAATATCCACAGCGGGATTTGATTTAAATCGGGGATAATCGGGGGGAGTAGCCAGGATGCCGGCTGCCTTTTGCGAGAAACAGCGTGCATTTGACAGGATCGCCCGGATGTCAGGGTGCTCCGGCCCCAGGCGCGCGAGGAATGCCGAGACCTCGGCCTCGATGTCGGCCGGTCCAGTACCGTGGGGGACACTACATTTCGTTCTGCGACATGATCCGCCCTCGAGCCGCAGACGACCACTCGCTGGCGCTCGGTCGGATCATGAATGCCGAGCACCGAGACCACCTCTGACCTCCGTCATTCGATGCAGACCTGGCGGACCCGGCCCCGATTTTGCGGCGTAGAGCCAGAGACGGCCGCCAGGTCCCAGGCCGGTTGGCTGCAAATCACGCTAGGAGGATGATGGGCCACACCGGTCCCGCGGGCGACCTCATCGGCGACACGCAGGCACCTTCGCCATAGTACGCCTGGGCTCGTCCTCCCGCGGCTTCCTCCTTCCAGGGTTGTGTGCGTCTGCAAAGAGGGGTGGTCATGCGGCTTGACGCAGCACTTTTGCGCAAGTGGTTTTCTGGGAAATGGCGCAGTTGTTTTCCGTAGGCAGCTGCGGCGCGATAAGGTGCTGGAATTCTTTGCCAAGCAGCCGGCATGCCTGGTCATCATGGAGGCGTGTGGTGGCGCGCACCATTGGGCGCGCGAGATCGGCAAATTGGGCATACCGTCCGCCTGATCCCGCCGGCCTATGTGAAACCGTTCGTCAAGCGCCGACGATGCCGCCGACGCAGAGGCGATCTGCGATGCGGCGCAACGGCCGACAATGCGCTTTGTGGCGGTCAAGACCGAAGAAGCCCAGCCCAGCGGCGGTCGTGTTCAGTGTCCGCGATCTGCTGGTTCGGCAGCGCACGCAGGTGATCAACGCCCTGCGCGGTCATCTCGCTGAATACGGGCTGGTGGCTGCCCAGGGCCCGCCCCATGTCGCGAAGCTCGTCGACCATGTGGAGGATCCGGCAAGCGCTTTGCCGGCGGCGGCTCGGCTGGTTCTCGGCATGCTGGTTGAGACCATGAGAGCGCTTGAGGAACGGATCGAACACCTTCAAGGCCGCAGGATATGAACCGGATTAAACAGACGCGTTCTAGCGTGGCCAGGACATCACTATTAGGGGGCGACCTGCCGCCCTCGCACCGTGGTATAGCTTGTCCACTGTCGCGATCCCGACAGAATTGTACTGTCGCTAACAACGGTAACCAGCCGCGCAAAGCCAACCTATTCCAATAACAACGGCTTTTTAGCTGGCATGGCTCTTGCTGCTTGAGCTGTAACGTGCGCTGCGGCAAGAGCCGCTTCCAGCGGATCTCAGACCATTGCGCATATGTAGGCCAAAGGACTTTCTGCGGCGAGGTCAGGGCGACAATGAGTAATCGTCCCGTTTCACCGAGTTCATTGGACCTGAGTTTATGGAGGAGGTCATACAATGAGCAAGGCGATTTCATTCGGGGCGGAAGTCTTGCCGGTGACGGCGTCATCAACGACCCTTCGCGAGCTCATTCTTTCCAACGACCTGACATTTTTGATGGAAGCGCATGATGGGCTTTCGGCAGCAATTGCCGAGCGCGCTGGCTTTCGAGGGCTCTGGGCCTCTGGTCTTTCCATCGCCTCGGCGCTCGGCTATCGGGACGCCAACGAAGCGAGTTGGACGCAAGTCGTCGACGTCGTCGAGCGCATGGTCGATGCGACGAACATCCCTGTTCTTGTCGACGGTGACAGCGGCTTCGGAAATTTCAACAATGCTCGACTGGTCGCGCGGAAGCTTGAGCAACGCGGCGCTAGCGGCGTCTGCCTTGAAGACAAGGGGTTCCCGAAAAGTAACTCCTTCGTCGGCGATCGGCATCCGCTCGCTGACATTGATGAATTCTCAGGGCGGCTCAAGGCCGTAAAAGACACGACGGATCCAAATTTCGTGGTCGTCGCGCGCATCGAGGCGCTGATCGCCGGTCACAGTCTCGATGAGGCGCTATGCCGGGCCGACGCTTATTCAGAGGCCGGCGCCGACGCAATCCTCATCCACTCCCGTCAGGCCGTCGCAGACGAGATCCTGACCTTCGCCAAGGAATGGAACAACAAGCTCCCAGTCGTCATCGTCCCCACCAAATACTACAACACCCCGGCTTCGGTGTATCGTGATGCCGGCATTTCGACCGTCATCTGGGCCAACCATTCGATGCGGGCGGCGATTGCTGGCATGCGTGACACCTGCGGCCGCATTCGGTCGGAAGAAAGCATCGCCGGGATCGAGGACCAGGTTGCGGGCCTCGACGAACTGTTCAGTTTGATGGGCTACGACGAATTGGCTCAGGCGGAAGAACAGTATCTGCCGAAGCGGACAGCGGAGCGACGTCCGAGCGACTCGGACCAATTAAGCAATCGACAATTAGCTCAGGAGGGGGGACGTCACGTGTGCGACCGCATCATTCAGGAAGAGAGCATTGCCGTATTGAAGGTGAAGTCGCGACGCTCGACGAGCTGTTCGAACTGATGAACTACGGCTAGCTCTCGGCGGCAGAAGAGAAATGGCCAGGGACAGCCGCGGTAAGCGGTTTTGCCGAAAAGATGGAGACGCGCATGTTAGCGTCACGGACAAACTTGTTCAAATCGTCGGGCACAGCGGCCGCCCGCGCCGCGGCGAAGGCTGCCGCCGATGCCGGGATGGAGATTGTGGATCTCACGGCCGGCGAAATCTGGAGCGATCTGGCACCAACGATCCGGGACGGAGCGATCGAGGCCATTCAACAAGGTCTGAACCGCTACACCGACACGATCGGCTTGATGGAGTTGCGCGAGGCGCTGGCACGGAAGATCTCTCTCGAAACCAGCCAGGTCTGGCAGGCCGACGAGATCGCGGTGACGGCCGGCGCCAAGCAGGCGCTGTTCAACACGGCCATGGTACTGGTCAACCCAGGCGACGAAGTCATCGTCCCGGTCCCCTACTGGACCACCTTCCCCGCCCAGCTGCTGATCGCCGGCGGCATACCCGTTTTTGTCGACACCCGCGATAGCGCCTATGTGCCGCGGCCCAGCGACATCGAGCGCGTGATCACGCCGCGGACGCGCGCGATCGTCGTGAACACGCCGAACAATCCCACCGGATCCGTCTATGACCGTGAGACACTCCAGGCTCTCGCGGAGCTGTCCATCGCGAAGGATCTGTGGCTGATCTTCGATGAGTGCTATGGCGCATTCGCGCATGATCCGCACATCCATCATCCGATCGTCTCGCTGGTGCCGGAGGTGCGGCCGCGCACTATCATCATCAACGCCTTCTCGAAGACTCTTGCCCTGACTGGATGGCGGATCGGCTATCTGGCGGCGCCCAAGGAACTGGTCAGTGCGGTGAAGGCGCTGCAGTCGCACACGACGTCGAATCCCAACGTCATCGCGCAGCACGCGGTGCTGAGCCACCTCGAGCGCAATGACGGAACATACGAAGCGCAGCTGCGGGCCCAACTGACCGCGGCGCGGCGACGCGGCCTCGACATCCTGTCGAGCCTGGCGTCGGTGCCGGCCCCGGCGGCGCAGGGCGGGTTCTACTTCTACCTCGATCTCTCCAATCAGGTCGCGGGCGACAATCCCGTCCACAATGCCATGATCGCCGATCGCTTCGCCCACCGGCTTCTCGCCGAGCATGGCGTCGCCGCGGTCTCCGGCAGCGCCTTTGGCGACCCCTTCGGCGTCCGCCTCTCGTACGGCGTGCCGCCCGACCAGCTCGCGATCGGCCTGGACCGCCTCGTCCAGATGCTGGTAATCGCATGATGCCGGAGACCATGATGCCGAAGCCCAACATTCCGCAGCAGGCCGTCATCCTCGCCGCCGGCTATGGATCGCGACTCCGGCCCTTTACTGACTACCGGCCCAAGCCGCTGGTCGAGGTGAACGGCGTCGCGATCCTGCACAACGCGCTCGCCCATCTCGATGCGCTCGGCGTCCGCGAGGTGACGATCGTGGTCGGCTATCGCAAGGACGCGATCGAATATGCCTGTGGCAGCCAGTTCGGCGGGCTGCAAATCCGCTATGTCGAGTCGACCGTCTTCGCGACGACCGGGAGCGCTTGGTCGCTCTGGCTGGCGCGCGAGGCCTTGCTCGCGGGCGACCTCTTCCTTTTGGAGGGCGACGTCTTTTTCGAGCGTGCCGCGATCGAACGGCTCGCGTGGCATCCAGCACCGGACGTCGCCGCGGTCGCGCCCTTCACCGAATTGATGGAGGGGTCCGCTGTGGTGATCGACGAGGGCGGCGCGATCCACGAGGTGCGGATGAAGCAGACCGCTGCCGATCTGCGCCGGCCCGGCCCGCCCGTGTTCAAGACCATGAACCTTTTGCGGTTCTCAGCTCAAACGCTGCGAGACAAGATCGTCCCCGCTCTCGATGCCTATGCCGACGCCGGGCACGCCAACGTCTATACCGAGCAGATGCTCGCGCAGCTGATCGCCGACGCCGGCCTCGCCTTGGCCGCCGCGCGCTGCGACGATCTGCGCTGGTACGAGATCGATACCGCCGACGACCTTCGCATCGCGGAGGGTATGTTCTCCAAGCCGGCACTGCGGTCTGCGTCGGCCGGACACATTGAGGTCATCAGGTGAAGGCTTTCCTATGATCCGGCACCTTCTCGATCCGGCTAATGCCATAACAGCGGGCGGCATCGTGCTCTCGATGATCGCGATGGGGCAAAACATCCTCGGCGTGCCTGAACTCGGCGCCGCCATCGCGCTCTGGGCGCTGCTGGCCGACCATTTGGACGGCATCGTCGCGAAGCGAACGAAAGGACGGCAGGCAGAAACGGCCGAGATCGGAAAAAATCTCGACTCGCTGGCGGACCTTGTCAGCGCGGGCATCTTTCCAGCGATCACTATCCTCGGCATCGCCCAAGCGACCCCGACTACCATCGCCACCGCGTCGCTCCTCGTACTCTCCAGCGCCCTACGGCTGGCTTATTTCAATGTGAACGGGTCGCCCGGCGGCAGGTCGACGGGCTTGCCCACCACCTATGCCGTGCCGGTGACGGCAATTGTCCTCCTGTGCCGGCCATTCATCCCGGACACCTATTTCTCGACCGTGCTCGCCGCGTCGCTGCTGGCGGTCGCATGTCTGCAGGTCGCGCCGCTTCAAGTACCGAAGACGGCGGGGATAGGATATCTCCTCGTATCGCTCTTCTGCGTAGCTACTTCCCTGGCGCTGCTTGCTCGGGTGGGTATGGCGTGATGGCCAACGCGCGCTCCTCTGCGAGTGTCATCGACTTGACGACTGCGCTACCGGCATCCGCCTCGGCGCTTGACGACGCCTTGGCGGATGCGCTCCGCAGACTTGCGGCGACCGATGGGTGCGGCGAACTCATTCGCCGGAATCGCATTCGCGGCTTCGATCGGGACGCGCAGCTTGGCGCGAGATGGCTCTCGACCCGGCTCGGACGCGACCTTGATCCGGCCCAGATCGTCCTAACGAATGGCACGCAGAGCGCGCTCAGCCTACTCTTCTCAGCCCTTGTGCCGAGCGGCGGCGCGCTCGTCACCGAATCGCTAACCTATGCCGTGCTGCGCCAAATCGGCAACCGAGCAGGGCTCAGGTTACGGGGCGTGGCCCTGGATGAAGAGGGGATGATTCCTGAAGCGTTGGAAGAAGCCTTCGCGGATTTACCCGGCCCGCGGATCCTGTTCTGCAATCCCACCGTCCACAATCCGACCACGGCCGTCATGGGCATCGGCCGGCGGCAATCCATCGTGGACGTCTGCCGCAGACATGGCGTGGCGATCATCGAAGACGATGTCCTTGGATTTCTCCACCGCGATGCGCCGCCGCCGATCGCAGCGATCGCACCCGACATCACCTGGTACTGCATGAGCGTGTCCAAATGCCTCGCGATGGGGTTGCGAATGGCCTATCTCGTGGCACCTTCGGCGCTAAGCGCCGCCCGCGTGACGGAACCGGTCCGAAGACTATCCTCCTGGTTCCCCAACTCGCTGTCGGCGCTCATCGTCGCGCAGTGGATCGAGAGCGAAGCCGCAACCGGAATTGCCATGGCGATGGCAGCAGAGATCGCGAAGCGACATCAACTCGCGGCCGAGGTGCTCGCGGACATAGCTTATGTCACCAAAGACGGCGCCCTCCACATCTGGATGCCATTGCCTGCGGAGCTGCCGAGGCAAGCGTTTGCCACGGCGCTTGAACAGCGCGCAGTCCTCATCCGGCCGGCCGACCTGTTCTCGGTTGACGATGCCGATATCCCGAATGCCGTCCGCATTTCCCTGACAGGACCCGACACGGGTGCCGAGCTGAAGACAGGCTTGTCGATCGTTTCCAAGACCTTCCTTGGCTGGTCACGAGGATCGGCGCGATGAAGCCGACGATCATGCGCGTTCGCGCTTGCGCCAAGCAAAGACCGCTGGACTTCGAGGAGGAGACGCCGTGACAGCGACCGCCGTTGATTGGGGCAACTTCAGCGCCACGCCCCAGGACTATGCGCAACGCCCCGCGCATGCACCAACGTTGCTCCACACGCTTAAGCTGGAGATTGCCGACAAAGGATTCGCCGATTTCGTCGTCGACCTATGCGCCGGAACCGGCAATCTGACCGCGACCCTCGCTTCGCTTGGTCTTGGCGGCTACGCGATCGAGCCGGAGGCCGAGATGCGGCGGGAAGCGCGTCGCCTGAACCGCGATGGCGCATTTCAATGGCGCGACGGATATGCCGAGGCCACGGGCTTGCCGGACAACACCGCAAGCTGGATCCTGATCGGCAACGCTCTCCAGTTCGTCGATGCAATAAAAGCGCTCGAGGAATGCAGTCGGATTCTCAAGCCGGGCGGGTTTCTCACCGTCCTCTGGAATCCTCGCGACATCCGGTTGGATGCCTTTCAGCGCGAGATAGACCAGTTGATACGAGAAGCATGCCCAGCGGTCCGCCATACCTTCACCGACACCGAAGCGGCGATCCGGCCCGTCGAGCAGTCCGGGCACTTTCGGCCCTATCTCTACTGTGAACGGACGGATTGGCACGAGATGTCCGTCGAAACCTTTATGGCGACATGGCGAGGCGCACATTACGTGCCCAGCCAGATCGGGCCGCAGGCATGGCGCGATCTTCTTCAGACCATCGCCGCGCGCGCTTCGACACGAGACGTCCTGCGGACAGGCTGGCGGACCCGGGCCTGGACGTTCCGCGCGACCCCGCCGGACGATGGAAATTGAATTCGCTCCCCGGCTGTTGACAAGGAGACCCCTCGATGACGCAGCATCAGTCAGTGGCACCCGCACCCGACGACCTGTTCGAAGGCGCAGCCTATTATTTTGCCCGATATCAGGCCTATTATCCAGCGACGATGTTCGAATTCCTGGCCGGCAATTATCTTGTCGACCCGTCCGCCGACGACCTGTTGGACCTCGGATGCGGGACCGGCCAGTTCGCTGTCCCGCTCTCGAAATTCGCACGACACGTCGTCGCGGTGGATCCAGACAGCGGCATGATCGCGGAAGCCCGCCGGCTCGCGGAGGCAAACGACGCCGCCAACATAACATTTCTGTCGGGTCGTTCCGAGGAGCTTCTGCCCGAGCTCGGTAGCTTTTCGTTAGTTACCATCGCCGGGGCGTTCCATTGGATGGATCGGGAAACGGTGCTCGCGAAGCTGAGCGCGAAAGTCTCCGACCAAGGCGCTATCGCGATCATCTCGCGCGTCCGGACGAATTGCGAGCCGCGTGACTGGTTCTCGGAGCAGCTCCGCTACATCGAAGATTTCTGGGGCGGCCATTTCCCCGCAGGCAAGGACGGCATCAGGCCGACATTGGCGGAGTCGAACGAAGCTATTCTTCGGCGCTCCGCTTTCCGCAATGTCCAGCGGCAGAATTTCAGCTACGAGCATCGCTGGGATATCGACTCGCTCATGGGATATATCCTTTCCACGTCCAAAGCTTGCCCGGGCGTTCTCGGCGATCGACGCAGCGAATTCGAATTGGGAATGCGTTCGCATTTGCTCGCGATGTCGCCGGCAGGCAGCTTCATCGAGCGCGGAAATGCGGAGGTGCTGTTAGCACGGCGGCGGGGATGAGGATGCTCCGCCCAAGGCTTGGAGACGCGATCGAATTGCGTCCAATGCCGCCGAGAGGCGCGATATATGGGCAGCGGTTTGCATGGCGCCTTCGCGACCGATGAAGAAGAAATGGCCGCCTTCGACCGAACAGGACAGCGTGGTCTCCATAGCGAACTTCACATCCAGGATGCTGTTCCATACGTCGTCGCTGCCGATGCTGGCACCGGCTCGCGCCAGAGCTTCGTAAACGGAATAGAGCTTCTGGCTGTTCAAGAAGGCCCAAGTCGCCTGATCGGTCACCACGTGCCGCGCGTCCAAGGGAGACGTCGGCATGATGGCCCCGGTGATCGGATAGCCCGAGAAATCGAACGACCCCAGATCAGTGATGGTTTCCACGAGACTATTTCCGGAAAGACCACTGCCCTGCTCCGGTTCGCCCCGCAGCAGGATCGGCGTGTTTGTCGTGTAGGCCCCAAAATAGTCCGCCGCGGCAATGAGGTCATATTCCCTGCCGCCGTTCCTCCAATGAATGTCGTTCAGGTATAGTTCGTGCTGCGGCTGCGCGTCGCCGAGCCGCCCGTCGGTCTTCCAAAGGCCGTCCTCGGTGAAAGGCTGGCCCTGAGGCGGCGTGTCCGCGAACCGCGGCAGCGGCGGGGTCGCGGCCAGCGAGATGAAACCCCTGACAGCAAGACCATGGCTTTCAGCGGCGCGCGTGAACGCGCGGCTCGCGCGACCCGCCATGCTCCAGCCCATGAGAAGTACGTCGGGCGGCAGGCTGCGCTTGGCGATTATATCGGCAGTGATGGTCGCGGCGGCCGCAGCCCACATCGTCGTCGTCAGCGCCACGTCGGGCCGCGGGAAGACAGGGTGGTCCGATGGATAGGAGAGCGCGAGCAAGCCGAACCCGCGTTCCTCAAGCCAATGATCGAGAAAGTCCGTCGAGCGGGCGCCATCATGGCCGTAATAGACCCGCGCGAGATGGCCCCCGCCAGGCAGGCCGACAATTAGCGGCAACGACGCCGCGCCCTCGCGAAAATAGGCGAGCGCGGAAACACCTTCGCCCTCGACAATGAATTCAGACGCTCGCAGGCCGGACTTCGCGGCCGCCGATATCGAAGGCATCGGACATAAAATCTCCAGTGGGACGCCCATTGCTGGGATGGGTCGAGCCGGCGCGATCTCCCAGGCCGGCTCGACCAGATGCTGCGCTAGTTCGGCGCACGAACAGGGTTACTCGCCCACCATGCCCGGGATCTTGTTCTGCAGATCGGCGACCGCATCGGCCGGCGACTGACGAAGCGTCACCACTTGGCGTGCCGAGTCCAGGAACAACTGGTCGATACGCGCCGCACCCGTGCCGTTGAATGCGTACCAGGGGGCAGCATAGGCGCTCGAGTCAAGCGCCGCCGACATGGCCGGGCGGTCCTTATAATATTGGCCGAGCAGGTCGGCCGTTTCCACCGCCACATTGTTCGCCGGCACATAGCCCGTGCTCTTGCCGACAATGACTTGCGCCTTCGGGCTCGAGACAAAGCGCATGAAGCGCCACGCGGCCTTCGCGCGATCGTCATCGCGGGCGTGGAGAAGGACTGCGATGCCCGCCGTCGGAATCTTGCCGCTGTCGTTCGCGAACGGGAAGCGGATCGTCCCGATCTCGAAATGCCCCTGCGCCGCGCGCTGGAAGCTCTCCAGGCTGCTGCTGGAGTCGACGAGGATCGCGATCTTTCCGCCGGAGAATGCCTGACGCGCCTGCTCGTCCGTCATGTCGACCTTTGCTTGACCGGCTTCGCCAAACTGGCGGAACAGATCAAAGGCGTGGCGACCGGCGTCGTTGGCGAACGCGACCTCCGTCCCGGCGGCATTGCCGACTTCCGCGCCCTGGCTCAGGATAAAGCCCTGCCCGACGAACGAATTGTAGCGCGTGTAAGCACCGAGCACGTCCGGATGCTGTTGCTGGATCGCCTTGGCGACGCCCAAGATGCCATCCCAGGTGCCGGGAAGCGTGCCGTCGCCGTTCTGCGCCTCGGCAACCAGCTCCTTGTTGTAGAAGACGACCGGGAAGGAAAAGGCGACGCTCAGGCCCAGGACCTTGCCGTTGATCGTGGTTGCCTGAGTGACGGACGGCGAGAAATCGGTGCTCCAGCTCGTATCGCTTTTGATGAAGTCGCCGACCGGCGCGACATAGCCCTGATCGTCAAGCAGCTTCAGATAGTTGAAGCTCTGAAACGAGATATCGGGAAGCTGGCCGACAAGCCCCTTCCGAAGCACGCTTTGGGTCGCGTCGGTCTGATCGCGCTGCGTGAGATCGAGATTGATCTTCACATCCGGGTTCTCGACTTCGAAAGCCTTGACCAGGTTCTGGAACATCTCGGCGAAGATGGACGGGGTCGCGTCCACCTGGAGCGTGATAGGCGCGGCTGAAGCAGCGCCGGACATAAGGGCAAAGCCCAATATTGCTGTGGTTGCGAGGCGAGAAAACATCGCTCTACCTTTCGAGAGGCTTGGAGTTGATCTGATATCGACTGGGTGGGCCAGCTATCAGCCGGATCTAGCGACGGCCCCGGTCGCGCGATCCGGCCGAACCGCGTCATTTGCTCGCGCGCCGAGCGCTCTCGATGCGACGATGGAAGTCGCTGGCGCCATGGGCGAGCATATGATTTGCATGATCGTAGAACAGGCGAACGCCCTTGCCCATGAACTCGGCCACGTCGTCATGGTTGACCAAGGTCCCGCACGCCCGACCGCTGCCTACGATGGTGTTGATCGCGCCATCTACGGCGTCGGCGACGGCCTTCGGCTTATCACCCTTTTGCCAGCGGTAGGTGATGGGGGTTTCGCCGATTGTCAGCGCCAGATCGCCGGGCGCGACGAAATAGGCGTCGACACCATCGACTGCCATGATCTCTTCCAGATTCCGCACGGCTTCGATCGTTTCGATCATCAGGATCAGCACGCGGTCCTGATGATCGAACGGGGCGGAGAAACGGAACCGATCGACAATGGCTTTCGCAACGGTCGCGTCGGGCACAAGTGGGATCATCAGACCATCAACGCCGCATTCCAGATATTTGGTCACCATCCACGGTGACGGGTCTTCCGGGCGCAGGATCGATACGATGCCGGACAGGTTGGCGGCACGCGCCATTTCCTCAGCCCGCTCCGGGCCGATCGCGCCATGTTCGCAGTCGATCAGCACAGCATTGAAGCCGCATTCGGCCAACTTCTCGACCAGGCCGGGCGACGAATGGCTAGAATGGACCATCGTCGCTACGTCGCCGGTCCGCAGTTTATCCTTAAGGGCACGGGAATAGGAGAGATTTCGCTTGAAGAATGATGCCATGATTGAACTCCTTATGGTTTTTGAACATCGGCAGGCATGAAGGATCGAGCGGACCCCGAGGACGGACGCCCGATAAGAAACGGATGGTGCTGCTGGTGGCGTTATCGCCCGCTAATGATGCGAGTTCTTCGCCCGGTCACTGTCGGCAAGACGGCCCTTTATTTGATGGCACCTCTTGTAATGCTTTCGATGAACAGGCGCTGCGAGGATAGAAACGCGACGATCAGCGGCAGGACGACGATGGTTGCAGCAGCCATCAGCGGTCCATAGTCGACCCCCACGTCCTGATTCTTGAAAGCGATGATCCCGACAGGCGGTGGCAGCAGGCTGTCGTCATTCACTGCGATGAGCGGCCAGAAGAGACTGTTCCAATGTCCGACCACCGAGAAGATGCTGAACGCAACGACCGCCGGCATCGTCATCGGCACCATGATCTTCCAGATGATCGCGAACTCCGACAGGCCGTCCAATCGCGCGGCGTGGACGACGTCGTCCGGGATCGCTTTGAAGAACTGGCGGAACAGGAAGATGCCGAACGGCGAGACGATATAGGGAAGAACGAGGGCGGCGTAGCTGTTCAGGATGCCCACCTTCGATGCGAAGATGAAAAGCGGCAGCGCCAGCACCTCATGGGGCAGGAGGAGCGCAATCAGCACGAGGGCAAAGATCAGCTCGCGGCCGGGGAAGCGCATCTTCGCGAGGACGTAGGCCATCGGCGCGCACACCAGGATCTGAAGGGTCAGGATTGCTGTGCAGACGATGACGCCGTTCAACATGTAACGCAGCAGTGGCACGCGGGTCAGCGCCTGCGTATAGTTTTCGACCCCATAGAATTGGGTCGGCAGGAACGAGAAATGGTCCCCGAACATCTCGCCGGGCGGCTTGATCGACAGGCTGACCATCCAGATAAACGGCAAGAGAATGATCGCGCTAGTCATCAACAATGCGGCATGGCGCAGGAAAAGGGCTGGGCGCATTGGCACGTGAATGCTCATTGGTAATGAACCCTCTTGTCCATGACGCGCGCCTGGAGCAGCGTCAGCGCAACGACGATGATGAGGAACACGACCGCGACGGAAGCCCCATAGCCGGTCCGTAGATAGACAAAGCTCTCGCGATAGAGGGTGAACAGCAGCATCTCCGAGGCGTGGCCGGGACCGCCCTGGGTGAGGACCTCGACCGTGTCGAACGTCTCGAACGCCCGCAGCGCCACCACGATGAAGACGAACATCGAGACAGGGCCAAGCATCGGCAGCGTCACCGTCCGCAGGCGATCGAGCCAGAGATCAGCGCCGTCGATGTCGGCCGCGTCGTAGAGGTCCTGAGGGATCGCCTTCAGCCCCGCGAGAAATAGCACCATCGCGAAACCAAGGTTTTGCCAGATGCCAATGACAGCCAGCACCGGCAGGACAGTGTTCTCGTCGCGCAGCCAGTTCGACGTCGGCAGCCCGAGCGACGCGAGCGACTGATTGACGAGGCCGATCGTCGGATGAAGCAGCGCCTCCCACGCAATCGCCATTGCCGCAAGCGTCGCCATATAAGGCACGAAGTGGATCGCCCGATAGAATGCGCGGAGACTCTTTCCGCTCTCGATAAGCAGCGCGATCCCCAGACCGAACATGATCGTCCCGGGCACCACGGTCGCCACATAAACGAGCGTGTTGATCAGGGATGCTCGAAAGCCGTCATCGGCGAAGACCTGCTCGAAATTGTCGACTCCGACAAAGGATAAGGTCCGCGCGCCAAAATGCCAGTTGGTGAGTGCGACCGCGAAAACCGCAAGCACCGGCAAGAAGAACAACGCGACCAGCAGGACCAGTGCGGGCGCGGCCAGCGACCATGCGGCAAGTGTTTCGGCGAGCTTGTGATTGCGCAGCGCCTTGCGGGTGCCGGGCCGGTCTGCTGAAGAGCCGGCAGGTTTGATTGCGGTGGAAGCGATGCTCATTGCACGCACTCCTTCATCCGCAGCACGGTCGCGCCCGCATGGTCATGGGCGCGCAGGCGGCGTCCGTCGGCGAAAAAGAGCAACAGGCGCTCCGGCTTGACGCCGAGATGCAGGGTCTGGCCCGAGCCGATCTGCGGTGCGCGTTCGGCGAGGAGCCGGGCAATGACCGGATGATCGGTTCCCGGGACGTTAAGATGGACGAAGAGATCGGAGCCCATGTGCTCGACCAGCCGGACCGCGCCGGTCAGGACATTCGGGCCACCGGCATCGACGAGATGGAACGCTTCGGGGCGGATACCCAGGGTCAGGGCTATACCCGGTCCGATATTGCCGGCAATACAAAAGCTCGTGCCGGCCGTATCGGCCAGTCCGTGTTCGCGCAGCCTCGCATCCAGCATGTTGATCTTGGGTGAGCCGATAAACTCGGCGACGCGCCGGTCGTCGGGATCGTCATAGATTTCCTGCGGCGGGGCGACCTGCAGCAACTCGCCGTCGAGCATGACCGCCACCCGGTCCGACATGGTCATGGCCTCGGACTGGTCGTGGGTGACATAGACGAAGGTGACGCCGAGCCGGTTATGCAATTCCTTGATCTCGGCGCGCATCTGCACTCTGAGCTTGGCGTCGAGATTGGAGAGCGGCTCATCCATCAGGAAGACCGCCGGCTCGCGCACCATGGCACGGCCGACGGCGACACGCTGGCGCTGGCCGCCCGACAACTGGCCAGGCTTGCGGGCAAGCAGATGGCCGATGCCAAGTGCTTTCGCGGTCCGCATCACTTCCAGCTCAATCTCTGCAGATACCGCCTTGGTGCCCGGCAGCAACCCGCCGACCATCGACAACCTCTGCCAGGCCGACAGCCGCCGCATACGCAAGGGCAGGGCCATGTTCTGAGCGACTGTCATATGCGGATAGAGCGCATAGGACTGGAACACCATCGCCACGTCGCGCCGCTTCGGACGTACGCCGTCGACAACACGCTCGCCAATCGAAATCGAACCGCCGGTTTGCACCTCGAGGCCTGCGAGGATGCGCAGCAGCGTCGACTTCCCGCAGCCCGACGGGCCGAGCAGTGTCAGGAACTCACCATCGGCTATCTTCAGCGAGACATCGCGCAGCACGGGGGTGGCGCCGAATGTCTTTTCTATTTTTTCGATGGTTATAGCCGACATCGGTTACCTCGCTCAGTCGGCAATGTTCAAAAGCATCGCCTTGATGAGTTCAATTTGGGGCTGACCATCGAATGGCTTTGTTACATGGTTGTGACAATCATCGAATATTGCGATGCAAGTTAAGCGATTCTGGATGAGTATCCATCCGGTTCATGGGAGACGAATTTGACCGAGGAAAAGGATCTTTCACTCAATGCGGTGCGGGCCTTCGTGCAGGTCGCGCGAGACAACAGCGTCACGCGGGCATCGAAGACACTCGGCATTACCCAGAGCTCCGTCAGCCGCCATCTTGCAGTGCTGGAGGAGTATTTCGGGGCAAAGCTGCTCGAACGGTTCGGCCGACAGAGCCAGTTGACGGACTTCGGGCGACTGTTCGCCGATGCCGTCGCCGAGCCGCTCGATACGATCCTTTTCACCGCAAAGCGGATGCGTCGCAGCGACAGGAAGGACGTCAATCGTCTCGTCGTGCGAACGTCGCTTTCCACCTTCGCCTATACGGTCCTCATCCCCAACTTGCGCGAGTTCTCGAAAGAAATGAGCGGTGTCACGGTCGACGTCATCAGCACCTTATCTGCACCCGCTTCGACCGACAGCTTCGACGTACTGTTGACTCGAGATTTGATGTTGACCGAGCCGGCCGACCGCTGGGACGTCTATGACGAGCAACTCGTCTGTGTCGGGGCGCCGGATTGTGTAGCTGGCCGCGGCCTCAAGGCCTTGCGGAGCACCCCGATTATAGCGGTGACGTCCCGGCCCGACATTCTGCCCACCTGGCTGCGCGGAATGAACCTGAAGACATCCGATATCACCTCAGGCGCCCGTTACGATCACCACTATCTCGCACTGCCGGCGGTAACGACCGGGCAGAGCCTGCTGGTGACGCCGCATATCGTGGTTGCGGAGCTGATCAGGCAGGGCCTTCTGGAAGTGCTTGCCGGGTCACGCGCGCCAAGCGGCATGCAGTACCGTGCCTATGCGATCGATAGCAGCGACAACCCGGATGTTGCCCGCGCCTTCTGCCGTTGGCTCACGCGGCTTTGCCGGAAGATGACGGAGGAAGACGTCCCAACCAAATAGGTCGCGCGTCCGATGCATCGGTAAATGCGATCATTATCCTCGCTTTACGCGATGCCGCAATTGGCGAGTTGCAGTTACCTTGGCTAGTTTTGGGACAAACCCGGAATTTCGAGGAGAGTGGTATGTCACTCATCGCCAAAAGACTACAAGCCGTCCGTCCCTCTCAAACCAAGGCTATGACTGCCGCTGCCGCCGCTTTGCGCGAGAAGGGCATTGATGTCATTGCGCTCAGCCAGGGCGAACCGGATTTTGATACGCCCGACGTGGTGCAAAGAGCTGGAATAGCTGCCATTCGTGAGGGCAAGACACGCTACACGCCTGTCGCCGGCGTAAAGCCGCTACGTGAGGTAATCCGTCAGAAGCTGCTGCACGACAACAGCCTCGACTACGACATCGACGCGATCACCGTCGGCTGCGGCGCCAAACAGGTGGTCTTCAATGCGCTCTTCGCCAGTCTCGATCCGGGCGATGAGGTCATCATCCCGACACCCTGCTGGGTGTCCTATCCGGACATGGTGCGGCTTGCCGGCGGCGAGTTGGTTCTCGTCGCCTGCCACGAACGTTTCGGCTTCAAGCTGAAGCCGCAAGATCTGGAGGCGGCGATGACGCCGCGCACCAAGTGGCTGATGCTGAATTCACCCAACAATCCGACCGGTGCGGTCTATTCCAAGGCCGAGCTTGCGGCGCTCGCCGTCGTTCTGCGCCGCCATCCTCAAGTTCATGTGCTCGCAGACGATATCTACGAAAAACTCGTTTATGGCGTGCGTTTCGCGACGATGGCCGAAGCCGCGCCAGACCTCATCGGCCGGACGCTGACCGTCAACGGCGTTTCCAAGTCCAGCGCCATGACCGGATGGCGCCTCGGCTACGGCGCCGGGCCGAAGGATCTGATCAAGGCGATGAATTCGATCCAGGGGCAGACGTCGTCCCACACCAGCTCGATCTCGCAATATGCAGCGATCGAAGCGATCGGTGGCAACCAGGACTACATCGACGATTTCGTCTCCAGCTTCCGCAAGCGCCGCGATCTCGTCGTCGAGAAGATCAACGAGGCCCAAGGCCTCAAATGCCGGACCCCGGATGGTGCCTTCTATGTATTCGTCAATTGCGCCGGTGTGATCGGCAAGACAAGTCCTCAGGGCAAGGTGATCGAGACCGACATGGCTTTCGCCATGTATCTTCTGGAGCATTTCGGCGTCGCCGTTGTGCCGGGCAGCGGCTTCATGGCCTCGCCCTATATCCGCATTTCCTACGCCGCGTCGATCGAGGATCTCCAGCATGCCTGCGACCGCATTCTTGCAGCCTGCGAAGCCCTGTCAGAAAGTGAGAGTATCTATGAGCAAAGCAAAGCAACTGCGTGACCGCATGGCCGAACGCGGCCTTGTTCACATCATGGCCGCTCACAGTCCTCTGTCGGCCATCTTGGCCGAAGAGGCCGGCTTCGATGGCCTCTGGGCTTCCGGCTTCGAGCTTTCGGCGCTTTACGGTCTTGCCGATATGAGCCTGATCACCATGACCCAGCATCTCGACATGCTGCGGGCGATCGCCGGTCAGTCCTCGCTGCCGATCGTCGCCGATATCGATACGGGCTACGGCAATGCCGTGAACGTCATCCATGCCATCCGCGAATATGAAAAGGCGGGCACGGCTGCCGTCGTGATCGAGGACAAGACTTTCCCCAAAGTCACCAGCCTTGCCGCCACTGGGCGCCAAGAACTTCTGCGTATTGAGGAATTCCAGGGCAAGATCGAAGCTGCGGTCTCCACCCGCAGCGACCCAGATTTCCTCGTCATAGCCCGCACGGAAGCCCTGATTGCCGGGTTGGACGAGGCGGAGGCCCTGAAGCGCGGCATGGCCTATGTCGAGGCAGGTGCCGATATGATCCTGATCCATTCTAAGAAAAAGGACCCGGCAGAGATCGAAAGCTTTTCCCGCGCCTGGAAGGGCATCGTCCCGCTTGTGATCGTGCCCAACGCCTATCCGGAACTCGACGGGACTCGGATCCGCGCGCTCGCCAACATCCAAATGACGGTCTATGGCAACTACGGGATCCGCGCCGCAACCACCGCAATGCAGGATGCCTTCCGACGGATCATTGCCGATGGCGGGGTGCAGAACGTCCATAAGGACATCGTTTCGGTCGAGGAGATCTTCCGGCTACAGAAAATGGACAAGGTCAAGGGGGACGAAAAGTGCTTCCTGCGCTGAACAATATACAGAAATTGCCGAGATGTTTGTTTCAAGGCGCCTTTCCCAGTTTCGGCCTTCCGAAACTGATACCCTGACAGCCGCGCCGTTTCGCTACGGAAAGCCGGACGGGATGTCGTCGCTCTTAGCTTGGGCGAGCCTGATTTTGACACCCGGAGAATGTAGGAGAGGCGGCATCCGTGCGATCCATGAGGACTGCTTCGAGAGAACGACCTCGGCCAGGGTGCACCGCTGCCGGCGGCAGCGTAACCCAAGAATAGTGCAAGAGGAGAACTGGCTTTGATCCGAATTGCCGATACGAAAACCCTCGCCGGCGAACTTAGATCCCGTTACGATCCCCCGCGGGCGGTGACGATCATGGGCCGCCTTCTGTTAAAGGCCCTGTTTGCCGGACTTTCTGACGAAGTCGTCTTCTGGGCTCTGGTCCATGCCCACTATCGCGGCGGCGACCTCTGCGCACCGGTGGAAGAGCAGCTTGCAGCGTTCTCGGAATTCATCCTGCGCGATGAATCCGAGTCGAACTGACGAAAATTACCTCAACTCGTTGTCAGACATCGCTCGGCGCGACGACGATCGACGCGCTGGCGGGGGTCGGCGCATAGGCCGCGATACCCGTCGAGGTCGGGAAGTCGCCAGGACCGATCTGCGGTTGAGCGCACAGTTGTTGACCGGTAAAACAGGACACATCGTAACCCGAGCCTCGGACCAGATAGGAACAGACGCTGACGCCATTGCCGTCTTTGACATTGCGGGCATTACAGTCGCCGCCCGCCGCATAGTTGGCAAGCTTGCCCTTGGCGCCGCAGCCGAATTGGCAGGCCATCAGGATCGCCGATTGGTCAATCGTTGCGCATTGGCCGCCCGCACAAACCTGCTGGCCGACGAGGGAGACGAGGCCATTCTTCTGCGCCTGAGCCCAGGAATCCTGTTCGTATTTCGTCCACGCCGCTGTCTGCGCCGATGGATTGTCCAGAAAGCTCTGTGCGCTACCGCTGTAGTAGCGTTCGAACGTACCGGGGCAGAACTGGAAGGCGCCAAGGCAGCCGTATTGGTTGGTCGTCCCGAAATTGCCCTCGCTGCCGGAGACCCTGGCGGCGAACTTCGCGCAATTCGCAGGCATCCCCGCGTCGATGAGGCTCGCGGCCGATTGCCCGGCGAAGGCGGCCGCGGCCGACAGCGAGAGAATGAGGCCGGCGTCGAACAGGATTTGCCGGAGAGCGGTTCGCGTGCTCATGGCTTTTCTCCGCCTATCTCGAACCTGAAATCGCCGTTCAAAAGCTCCTTGCCGTCTGAGCTCAGATGAAAGGGAGCCCATGCGAAGGCCGCTTGCGCATCCGATTTTGGCAAAGCCGCAAAACGTGGATCATCCGGCGGGATCACCTGATGCATCATGTCGTCGACCACGACAGTCTTTTTCCCGTCGGTTGACGTCCGAACCAGCCGTGTCGGACAGGTCGCCGAGCCACAATCAGCGTTCCAGATTTGGGATATCAGCCAGTCGCCTTGTGCTGACTTCAACGTGTATTCATGGATGGTGACGGTCCCGGTCGGTGACGGCGACAAAGCGGGCCCGGCCCAAATGCCGTCAGGATCCTTGGCGATGTTTCGGTAGGAGATCTTGTAGGCGAACGTGGCATCGGCGGCCTTGGCCGGTGCGGTGGGCATGAGTGCGACCGCGCATGCCAGGGCAAGTCCGATGATGGGGGGGAGGGTCATGCGATACTCCTCAAGCTAGGGGTGGAGAGAGATGAACCATGGCCAATTCACAGAGGGGGGAGCGGGAGGGTGAGCGAGCAGCCCTCGACAGCTTGATGGGCGACGATCGTGCCGGTCTTCAGCGTCTTGGTCTTGGTGTCATAGGAGACGTAAGAGCCCGAACCGACGGGATTGCCGCCTACCACCTTTGGCTCGATCTCAAGGAAGCAGGCGCGCCCGCCGTCCAGCGTGCGGACCAGCAGACCATCATAGATCGCGATGCGCAGCGGGCAGAGCTTTACGGCCACGCCGGCGACAGGCACGCCCTTGGGTGTGCAACCCGTCGCGGTATCGAGGACACTAAAGACCACGGACCGTTTGGTGCTCCAGATGACAAAATGCGCCTCGACCGCCGGCGCATTGGCGCTCGCAAATCTCGTATCGCCGCGAGCGACATAGGCGCGGTTGTTTGCTTCGATCGCATCCTTCCAGATATCAGCATAGGTTGCGGTATCGACGGATGGCCGTTGCATGTCCGCATAGGAAACGTTGCGCCAGGCGGAGGGGTCGGGCGTTCGCTCCTGGGCGCTTATAGATGATGTCGCCGCAAGCCAGACCAGCGCAGCGGTGACGATCGTCACGTCAAATCGGTCGAAGGTCCTCGGACGAGTTTCATATGTTTTCATCTTTGACATCTAATATAATATATTCTCGGTTGCCTGCCATCATGCAGCATCCGGCTTGATCGCTTCGTTGCTATTCGTAGCGGCTTCGGCCGGGCACCCACCACCACCTGTCCTTGGGCGAGTGCTCTCCAGTTTGCCAAGGAACGGCGGTGACCGGCGGGTAGACCGGCTGCATGTTCCAGGCCGAGCGGTAATAGTAGAAGTTCACTGTCTCGCGACTGACACGTCGCCCCGATGGGTCGAGAAAATCCGTGGCACAGTGGACGACTGGACCGCGATAGCGTGTCACGCGCGCTGTCTGTGCGTCGAGAGCCCCAGGCTTGCAGCCGAAGAGCCATATCGAGGCGGGATAGGGGCGCGAAGCGCCTGGCGCCAGGACGACGAGCCGACGATAGGCGTCGTTGGCTTGCGGCTGTGTCGGATAGGCAAAGCGCTCCGTCAGAACCGGCGCGAAGGTCGAACGATCCGGGGCGTATTCAAGCCGCCCGGGCTGATTCCATTCAGGTCGATACAAAGGATCCGACGCCGGCAGCAGCGTCGCGTCGGCGACGGGCGTCGCGATTGGTTGGGCGCACCCCGCCAGGACGAGCGCTATCCAGAAAGGGAGGAAAGCCGACGGGGACATCACGGCGCGCCCCGTCGGCTGACTGCCACTATGGCGTGGCGCTCGGGACTGGCGCGAAACTCCCATGGCATCTGGAATGTGCTCGACCACAATCCGCGGTAGGCTTTTCGCGCTTCCTGCTCTGCTGAAGCGTAGGCGCGGATTGCTGGATCGCGGTTCGTCGGCGGCGACGTGACGGCGACCCCGTCGCGCACCATGTCGGCGCCGATATCGGCGTGATCGGCAGCAGCGCAGCGGGCCAGATGCTCCCCGTTCTCCTCGCGCAGGATGTTGCAGGCAACCCATTTGTTCAAAGTAGCCCTTACCAGCCAAGCCGCTGCCATGGTTCCGCAGGGCCACGGCTGGCGGCCGAGCAGTGCGGTCTGATCGGGAGCACAGGTGTCGATGCCAAAGAGACGATAGATCGCCTGTGTCTCGATATCGCGGAACCGCGTGCCGGCGAGCACCTCGACGCGCAACGGTGGCGATTGGAGAGCCTGGTTTGGGCGATACAGGCCCGGCGAACCGATCGAGGGCGACTGGGCGCTCGCCTGTGGGGACACCGCGATCGCCATAACGAGCAACGTCATGCGTGCGCCAACATCAAATCTCTGCGTCATCGCGATGGCCCAGATCGAGCTTGTGGAAGGCGTTGGCGATGATGTCCGTCGTGTAAATGGTCTCGCCTTCCTTTTTGTAGGAGCCGTCGGCAATACGGCATTCGGCGTAGACGGCGTCGCCTTTGCCGACATTGGCCAGCGCCCACTCCGCGACCTTTTCGTTGAGCAGCGTCACCGTGACCCAATCGGTTTCTTCCTGGCGCGTGCCCTTGCTGTCGGTCCACGCCCGATCGGTTGCCACATTGATTTTCGCGGCTTTGCCGAAGGCCTTCGGCGCCTGGCCGACGCGGCCGCGCAGGATGAACAGGTTGGTCGTTCTCAAAGCAGGTCTCCTTGGTGGGCTCGAGGTCGATGTTACCGCGGGGGCGGGTTGGTTGTTGGCGCAGGGGTTGCGATGTTGAGGCCGATGTCGGGGATCTGAGGGCGCGCAGAATAATCACGTTTGGATCCGGCAGATCGGCAAAGGCCCAGAGGCCTGCCTTGGCTCGCTCGGCAACGAGTTGCGCCACGAAGTAGGGCGCGTGCACCGGCTGTCCCTGCGGATTGAATGCCGCGAAGGCATAGCCGGTCGAGATCAGCGCGGTGCCGAGGTCGATGCGTGATCCAGCACCGGCGCCGGTCGCGCGTGTCGCGACACAAAAGACGAATATCGTCTTCACCTGTGGCGCCTCCGCCGCGTCATAGCACTGCGGCCGCAGATCCCGCGTCAGCGCGATGAGCATGGCGAGAGAAGCTTCCCCGCAATCGCGTTTCAGACCGTGGGCATTGGTGAAGCTCGTGCCACGTAGGCAGGATTGCACGCCGTACAGGCGAAAGGTGGTCTCGCCATCGGTCCAGCTGTCGCCAGTCTGGTAGACGGCGGTCGGCGGCACCGGGAACCAACCCTTTGCCGCCGGCTGAGCCATTGCCGGCGTAGCCATGACCACGCCAATGAGAAGCGCTGCCGCCGCGCCGCGCATCAGTACCCCCTCAGCGAAAAATAGAACCGCTGCACGCCGTTCGCAGTGGATATGTCGACGTAGTCGGGATCGCTGCGCGGCTGGCGGGGAATTGTCGGATAAGTCGCCTGGCAGGAGATGTCACGTCCCCATGAGCAGACGTTGCTCGGTTTCTTCGTGTCGGCGCAGAGGTTGCCGTTGGGCGAGGCAATCAAGCCGGCATTGCCATCTAATCCCGATCGCATGGCTGTCATGCCGGCCGGGCAGGGATAGTAGGGCTCGTGGCCAAGGCCACCGGCGTTGCCTTCCGGGCAAGTTGGCCAGGACCCGCCACGGGCAAGACTTCGGAAGAGCTCGTGCATGACAGGGACGCAGTAGGGAATCCCCGACCAACTCGGCGCACTGGCGGCGGCGCAGAGCAGGACCTTACAGCCAAAAGAGGCGTCTTGGGCTCGTGCCTGAGGTGCGACGAGGCAAACGAGCCCCGCCGCGATGGTCGCAAAGTGAACCCCGACTCCCTGCATGAAGGCTCCCATAACAAGTTTGCTCAATTTTCGTTTCGCTGTTGCCAACATAACAATATCTATTATATTGTCTACAGTGAATCGATGCCGGAGGCGAAATGCGGCGCAGAAGCATGTGTGTTGGGGGTGCGCTAGTGGCCAGCGCTGTTTCTGCCCTGGCGCAGACCGTTACCGTCACTTCACCCACGGTGCCGATGACCGTGATCGTGGACGCCGACGGTCGCGTCAAACCCATCGCGCCCCTGGATCGTCCGGTCGAGGTCGTTGGGCAGTCTTCCACGGGTGCGCCGCAGTCCCCATGTCAAAACACGGTGGCGATGCCGATCGATGCGGCGAAGGCGCTTGTGCTGCGGGTCGCCAACGAGGAAGCCTTCTCTCCAGAATTTGTCCAATCGGTCGCCAAGGTCGAAAGCCGTGACGTTTCGACGGCGCTCTCGCAAAAGGGCGCCTACGGCCTGATGCAGTTGACGTTGGACACGGCGCGCCGGTTCAAGGTCGACCTTTGCGATCCTGAAGCCAATGTGCGCGGCGGCGTCCGCTTTCTGCGTGCGCTGCATGAGCGCTACCGGAATCCATTGTTCATTTTGGCCGCCTACAACGCAGGCGAGGACGCAGTTGAGAAAAGCCGCGGTGTACCGCCCTATCCGGAGACGGTGCGCTTCGTCGCCGACGTCATGAACGATTTCTATGCCTGGCCCGATCCGGCAGGCAGCACCCGCCCGCCCGCGCGCAAAAGCCCCGCAAGCACACCCGACATGATCGAACCAGCCAGAAATTTCGCGCCTCCGGTTGCGGCGGAGGCCGAGCAACCCGCCGCCTCCGAATGGAGTGACGGTTTCGTGATGCACGTCCAATGAAGGAGCTACTTATGCGACTACGACACACGCTGCGCCAGCGAGCTCTCCCAGCCGGCGCACTTCTCCTGGTCCTGGCCAATCAGGCGGTCGCCCAATCGGGCGGCACATTGCAGCCGGTTCAATCGACGCTGACGCAGCTCGTCTCCGCGCTGACCGGACCGATAGCCACTGCGCTGGCGACCCTGGCCGTGATTGCTTGCGGCTTCTTCGCCTGGTCGGGCCGCCTCACCTGGGGCATCGCCGGCAGCGTGATCTTCGGTATCGTGCTCGTCTTCGGCTCGGCCCAGATCGTCGACTTCTTCCAGTCCGCCGTCGGGCAGTGAGGAAAATCCAATGGACGAACGCCAGCTCGAGGAACCGCTGATCACGCCGCTCGTCAAGGCCTTGACGCGCGCGCCGACGCTTATGGGCGTGCCTTACATGTATTTCATGTTCAACGGCGTCGCCTCGTCCGTCTGCTTTCTCCTCTCGCACGATCTCATGATGCTGCTGGTTGCGATCCCGCTGCATCTCTTCGGCTATGTGATGACGCTGAGGGATGATCGGATCTTCGAAATCCTCTTCGTCAAGTCGACCAGATGTCCTCCACGTTCGCGCGCCTTCTGGGGCGCCGATAGCTATTCGGCATGAGGAGGCAGCATGGTCGCGCGGGCGCTGCTTGATGAATTGACCTTTGGCGCGGTATCGCGGCGCGAGCGCCCGGTCGCGTCGCACATCCCGTTTACCCGCCACGTGGACGATCACGTTCTCAAGACACGCGATGGCCTGGTCCTGACGGTGCTCAAGCTCGAAGGCTATTCCTTCGAGACCGCTGACATGTCGGAGATCAACGCTCGCCTTCTGGCCCGTAACGACATTGTCCGCACGCTCGCGAATTCCCGCTTCGCCCTGGTCGGGCACATCATCCGGCGCGAGGTCAAACCGCGGATCGCATCCACCTTCGACAATGCGCTCTGCCGCGAGATCGACGAACGCTACGACGCGGCGTTGTCGCAGCGGCGGATGTTCGTCAACGACATTTATCTGACGATCGTCCGCAGGCCGCTCCAGGGCCAGGCCGGCACCTTCGACGCCTTGTTGACGAAACTCCTCGGCCGAACTGATGCGACCGGCCAAACTGTCGCCGCGCAGACGGCTTTGACCGAACTGCGCGACGCCGCGACCGCCGTGCGGGAGAACCTCGCCGCCTACGGCGCTCGTCAGCTTGGCGTGGTCTCGCGCGATGGCGTCTGGCATTCGGAACCATTGGAATTCCTCGTGCAAATCGTCAACGGCGGCCTGCCTCGCCCGATGCTTCTGCCGCGCATGGCGCTGAGCGACGCGCTGTCGATGAAACGGGTCTTCTTCGGCAAGAACGCCATCGAGATCCGCGGCGCCGGCGCGCACGACACGCGGTTTGGCGCCATGATCTCGATTCGTGAATATCCAGCGCAGACCGGGCCCGGATCCTTCGACAATCTCTTGCGCGTCCCGCACGAATTCGTCGCCAGCCAAAGTTTTGCTATCATCGATCGCCCCGAGGCGGCCAAACAGGTGGACCGTGTCGCCCGCCAGGTCGACATGTCGGACGAGGCGGGTTCAATCGTCGCCGAGCACCTGGACGACGCCCGCGACGAGCTCCTGGCCTCCGAGGCGATCTATGGCGAACATCATATGACGGTGATGTGCCTTGGACGCAGCATGTCCGAGGTCGACGCGACTGTCACGGCCGTCGGCGCAGCGCTCACCGACCGTTCCGTGATCTGGACGCGCGAGGATCTCAACTGCGAACCCGCGTTCTGGTCGCAGCTACCCGGCAACTTTGCCTACATCGCCCGCAAGGCGGTGATTTCCTCAAAGAATTTTGCCGGTTTTGTTTCTCTGCATAACTATCCGAGCGGCCGTCCGGACAACAATCACTGGGGCCCGGCGATCTCCGTGTTCGAGACGACGTCGCAGACCGCCTACTACTACAATCATCACGTCCGCGACCTCGGCAACTTCACGGTTGTCGGCCCTTCGGGCAGCGGCAAGACCGTGTTCCTGTCTTTCATCTCGGCGCAGTCACAGCGCGTCACGCCGCGTCCCAAACTTCTCTTTGTCGACAAGGATCGCGGAGCGGAGATCTTCATCCGTGCCATGGGTGGGCAATACGAGGTCCTGGTGCCTGGAGAACCGACCGGGTTCAATCCGCTCTCCATGCCCGACACAGCGCCGAACCGGGAATTCCTGTTCCAGCTCTTCGGTTTCATGCTGCGGCCGGCGAATGGCGGCGACCTCACGGCCTCCGAGGAGCAAGTCATCCGCAACGCGATTGCGGCAGCACTCAGTGCCGGTCCGGACGGTCGGACATTGCAAGCATTCTCAACATTGCTCCGCGGCCGCATCCGAGCGGGCGAGGGAGATCTGCTGGCGCGCCTGGAAAGCTGGATGCGACCGGACCAGCGCGGCTGGCTCTTCAACAACGAGACGGATCAGTTCTCGCTCTCGAGCATTTTCGGTTTCGACATGACGCGGGTGCTCGACGACCCGGTCATACGCACCGCCGCGCTCATGTACATCTTCCATCGCACGCAAGAGCTTCTTACCGGGGACCCGGTGATGATCTTTCTCGACGAGGGATGGCGCCTGCTCGACGACCCCGTCTTCGCCTTCTTCATCAAAGACAAGCTCAAGACGATCCGTAAGCAGAATGGTATCATTGGCTTCGGTACGCAGTCGGCCGCCGACATCGTGCGCTCGAGCTCGGCGAGCACCTTGATCGAACAGACCGCCACCAACGTGTTCTTTCCCAATCCAAAGGCCGATGATGAGAGCTACGCGCGCGCATTCCGCCTATCGGAGCGGGAGGTGGCCTGGATTCGCGGCACGGTTCCGGAAAGCCGATCCTTCCTGATCAAGCACGGACGCGACAGCGTCATCGCCAAGCTCAATCTCGCCGGCATGCCGGACCTGATCAAGGTTCTATCGGGACGCACGGAGACCGTGGCCGAGCTCGAGGCGCTGCGGGCGCGCGTCGGCGATGATCCAGCCGTCTGGCTGCCGATCTTCCTGGGAAGGACCACGCGATGAAAGCAGTTTTCGCCGCCTTCGCTCTTATAACCACCTGCAGTTTCACCGCGCCGGCTTGCGCGGATATTCCGACCATCGATGCCGCGCAGCTTACCGAACACTCGCAGACCGCGAGCGCGACGGTAAATCTCGTGCCGATCACGACGCAGCGCCAGGACGCCAACAGCGGCGTCAAATGCGCCATGACCACCGGCAAGAAGGCCAATGTCAGCGACCCAACCCTACAGCCGCAGATGGGCGCCGGTGCCAAGGCGATCCAGGGCTATGCGCCGGATATGCCAGCAACGCCCGACGCGACGGCGCGAGGCGCGGCCTTGAACAGCCAGTCGCTGTTCAAATCGAGCGGCGATGTGGTCGCCGGTCTTGATGCCAGCGGTCAGTCGCTCAGCGCCGCGCGAACCATGTTCCAGGCGGCAGGTCAACAGGTCGGCACGGCGCCAACAGTGATGGGCGCGTTTGACCTGAACAGCGCCGCGCGCCTGCAAAACAACCTCGCCTGGAATAGCGCCATCGGCTCGGCCAATCTCTGGGTGACGGCGCTGAATGCGCCCAATCTCGCGCAAACCAGCGACATGAGCCGGGCAGCGATGGGCATGCGCTCGAGCCCAGGGACATCGATGCCGGTCAGCGGGCTCCTGTGCCCAGCCGGAATGGCGGGATCGGGTACCGCAGCCGACCCCTGCCGTCAGCCGGCTTCCTGCTCGACCACACCGCCCGGGACCCCGCCCGACCCGGCCTGCGTCGCGGCACGCGCCACCGATAGCAGCGGCAACGTTGCCTTCTTCCTGGCACGCAACCAGGACGCGGCCCAATCGGCCAGTCCCGTCCCGAGCGCTCTCTCCGCCACCGACGTCAATGCCGCTCTCGCGGCCATGCAAGCAAACGCACGCTAGGACCCCGCCATGTCGATATCCCGCTCGTTCGCCTTTGTCCTCACCGCACTCTTCGGTCTCATTTGTGCCGAGGCCCGTGCGCAAGTACCCGTCATCGACAATACCAATCTTGCTAAGGCGCAGGAGATCGCGACCAGCACGCGGCAGATCCTCACCGCAGATCAGCAGATCCTCCAATTCACCCAAAAGACACTGCAGGCCGTCACCGGCGATCGCGCTTCCGTCGCCCAGGGCAGCCTTGCCCAAATGGCGCTCGGTGGCGGTTTCTCGATGGCGCAGGCGCCCTCGCTCGGCTCAGTCATCTCCGGCGGTGCTCTATCGTTTGCAGGGATGAGCCCGGGGTCCCAGAACATCGTCTCGACGCTGATCAATGGGCTGCAGCTGGTAAAGACCATCACTGGTCTCACCGCAGGCCAGACCCATCCGGTCGACACGGCTTACCAGAATTCCGTCAATGTTGCCGCGACGCTCTCCGGGCTGATCACGTCGACGCAGGCCGCAGTGCAAACGAGGTCGGCGGCCTTCACACAAGGTGGCCAGCAAATCGGCCAGGCCCCCGATCTCAAGGGCAGCGTTGACCAGAACACCCAGGTCCAGGTTCAGACGGGCCAGACGATCAATGAACTGAATGGCGTCGTGAACAACGCCGCCGCGGCAGCCAACCAGGCCAACCTCGACCGTATCGCCGCCGAATCCGCCGCGGCGCGGGCGATGAAGTTCACGCAGTAAAGCCCGACCCTGAATTCCCCGACCCTGAATTCCAAGAGAACGACCGGAGGACATGTGTCAAAACAAGCCATTGGCTTCCTCGTTGCCGGAATCCTTATCGCCGAAACTATATATCTGGCGGTGTGGAAGCCGCGCGAGCAGCCGAACCAATCGTCGACGGCGGCCGGGCCGGTCTCGCAGGATGATGCGGCACAAGCCGCCACGCGCACCATGACGTTCACTCAGCCGAAAGAGCCAAAGAAATGAAGGCTGCGATCGGACTGGCCCTCACATTCACGCTGGCAGCAGCTCTCTTGGGCTGCGCCTATAAGCCCCTGAAGGCACCGTGCTCCTCGGATGAAAGTGGTGCGCCGCTCGCCTATGCCGACCCGGCCGCCGCGCCGGCGCTCTCACCAGCGCAGCGGTTTCCCGACAGCTGCGGCCCGATGAAATCGATCTGAGGGGGCGGATGGGGTCGTTCAACATCACCACATTGCTCCAGTCGGTCGACCAGCTTGGGCAAAACTACGTCTCGACCGCTTATCGGGCGCTCGCGAACGCGGCGACATCCGGCGGTGGCACGGGCGTCGCCGGGCTACTTCTCACCCTCTACGTCATCTTCTGGGGCGTCGGCATCTGGCAGGGAACGGCGAGCGGCGGCCCGGCCGATCATGCTTTTCGGTTGTTGCGGGCCTTCACCATCTATGCCCTTGCCACGAGTTGGAACGATTTCCAGACGCTCGTCTACAACCTGATGAACGAGGGGCCTTCCGCAATTGGCAATGCGCTCTTGAGCGCTGTCACCACAGCTGACAACACCGGCACCGCGGTGAACCTTGCCTCCGTCAACGGAGTTCAGAACGCGCTTCAGAACATGTGGGACACGACGAACAATGCGACAGAGGCCTTCCTGCAGAACGCCGGCATCACCAATTGGGGACCTTATATCTTTGCTGCCGTCTTTTACGTCGTGATGGCGGTGCTGATCGGCTTTGCGCTGTTCCTCATCATGCTGTCGAAGATGTTCATGTGGCTACTGCTCGCCTTAGCGCCGATCTTCATCATCCTCCTGCTCTTCGGCGTCACCACACGGTTCTTCTCGGGCTGGCTCAGCGCATTGGTTCAGTATTTTCTGGTGCAGGTCCTTGTCTATGCGTTCCTCGCCTTCTACGTCAGCCTTATCCAGCAGACGATCGACACGCTAAACGGCGTCGCCAACACCAAGAGCCCGACCTGGGCAACGATTGGCCCGGTCGTGCTGCTTGCCATCATCGGCATTCTCCTGCTCGCGCAGATTAACAATGTGGCGGCAGCGATCGCAGGTGGCGTGCCGATCGGCGCACCGCGGATAGGTCGGTTCTACGCCAGCGTCACCGGCGCCCGGGCCGCGCTTGCTGCGAACCGCGGCCGGCTGGCGTTTCGCAATCCTTTCAATCCGGCCTCGGTCTCACGGCGCGAGGAGCTCGCCGCGAGACAGCGGGCACGCGTTGGCCTCAGGGCCGCCGCTTGGGCCGAGACACCGGAGTTCCGGCGCCTTGCAGCCCAGATCAGCAATCCCGCCGTGACGCCAACGGCCCGTGACAACAGGACATCTTCATCATCATGACGCAGGCAAGTGCAGCCATAGCGGAGCGACGCGTCGACCCGCGCTATTATTCGGAAGGGATGACCTGGGAACAGGACATCGCGCGTCGCAATCGCAATTCACGAGCGCTCGCCTGGATCGTCGCGGCGGTGATGACCGTGGTCGCGATCGGTTCGCTCGCAACGTTGGCGCTGCTCGTGCCGCTCAAGACCTATGAGCCCTATATGGTCGTCGTCGACAAGGCGACGGGCTTCGTCGAGGTCAAGCGGCCGATGGCGGAAGGGCCGCTGACGCAGGACGAGGCTGTCACCACCTTCAACGTAGTCCGCTACGTCAAGGCGCGCGAGACCTACGACCCCAAGGCGCTCAAGGACAATTTCGACCTTGCGCAACTGCTGGCCGCGGGCGACGCCGCCCGCGAGCTGACAGAGATCTATTCCCCCGCCAATCCGCAGAACCCGATCAAGATCAATGGCACGAACACGGTGGTGTCCGTATCAATCAAATCGGTAACCTTCCCGAACAACCGGACGGCATTGGTGCGCTTCTCGACCGACACCAAGTCCGCCACCAACATCGTCACGGCGAACTGGGTCTCGCTTGTGCGATTCCGCTACACTTCGGCGCCGATGCGCAATGAATGGCGCTTCGACAATCCTCTCGGCTTTCAAGCGTTGGAGTACCGACGCGACCAGGAAACAGCGCCGTCCCCGGGAACCATGGGGGCGCAGCAATGAATCGTTTTGTCCCTGACAGCATCGTCGTCGGCTTGATCCTTTGGCTCGGGGTCGGACCGGCCGTCTCGGAGGCTATCCCGAAGCCCGGGCGCGTCGACAGTCGCGTCCGCGATGTCGTCTACAACAAGGACAATGTCACCGCGATCGACGCCACTTTCGGCACTTCGACCATGATCGAGTTGCAGGGCGATGAGAAGATCGAGACGCTGGCGCTGGGCGACTCGACCGCCTGGAAGGTCGAACCCAACCACAAGGGCGACATCATTTTCGTCAAACCGATCGAGAAGGAGGCGCTGTCGAACCTCAATGTCGTGACCGACAAGCGCATCTATTCCTTCCTGCTGCGATCAAATACCCGCCCACCGGCGACACAGATCTTTGTCGTGCGCTTCCGTTACCGCGAGGACGAGGCGACTGCGCAGCTCCTGGCGACTGCTAAGGAACGAGCGGCGAACCCGAACCTCAAGGCCCTCAACATCGCCAATGCCAACAGCGACTACGGTTACAAGGGCTCGTCGGCAAACAAGCCGATCGCCGTCTTCGACGACGGCACCAAGACGTGGTTCCGCTTCGAGGGCGAGACGCCGGCGATCTACATCGTCGACAGCGGTCGCAACGAGAGCCTGGCAAATTTCCGGAGCGAGGGTCCCTATGTCGTCGTCGACAAGGTCAGCCGGCAATGGACCCTACGCAACGGGAGCGTTGCGACCTGCATCTTCAACCGGCGGCTCACCAATGTGCATGAGCCGAACGGATTGGAGCCCTATGCTCCCCAGCGCGTCGGAATGCCGTCGCCCGCGACGGGAGGCTGAGGCGCCATGCCGAGCCCGCAGGACTATCGCTCGCTTGAGCTCGATGCCGCAGCCGCCACGACGGTCGCGCGCGGTTCGACCGGCTTTGGCCGGATCTTGAAATTCGCCGTGCCAGTCGGCGCGCTCGTGATCGCCGGCTGGCTGATCTACGTGTCGCTCCAGCGAACGCCGAAGAACATGACGTCGCCGGACAAGGAGGAGTTCACCACGACACAGTTTCCCGCGCCGTCGCTCGCATCGCCGCAGACACGGACCAACCAGGGCACAATTGTTGTTCCGGCGGCCCCGGCCGCCCCGGAACCGACTGTGCCTCCGCCGCCGGTCGCGCCACCAATCGCCCTACCGGCACCGCCACCTCCCGAGCCGCCGCTGGTCGTGGCGCCACCAAACGATGACGAAGCCCGTCGCCTGGCCGAACTCGAGCGTCAGCGCCAGGAGGCGGAGCGGCGCAAATGGGAACGGCTGCGGGCGCCGCAGGTGATCGCCGACAATGCGGCTGCGAGCGACGGGACAGCAAATCCGGGCGACAGCGCGCGCGACGGCGCGGGGCAGCAGGAGGACGACCCGAACCGGCGGTTCCTGGCCTCCGTAGCGAACGCGGGTGTCGAAGTGGCGAAGGCGATCAAGAACAACCGCATCGACGCACTCGTCGCGCAGGGGACCTTGGTGCGCGGCGTCCTCGAGACCGCGGTGCAAAGCGATCTTCCCGGCATGGTGCGCGCGGTGACCACCGAAAATGTTTGGTCCTTCGACGGCCGGCGCATCCTTATTCCAGCCGGCAGTCATCTCGTCGGCGAATACAAATCCGGGATCACCCAAGGCCAGACCCGCGTCTTTATCGTCTGGACGCGGATGCTGCGGTCGGATGGGGTGTCCGTGCAGCTCGGATCGATCGGCACCGACGATCTCGGCCGCGCCGGCAATGCCGGATTTGTCGACAATCACTATGTCGAGCGGTTTGGTTCGGCGATCATGCTGTCGGTCGTCGGCGGTTTCTCCCAGTTCCTGAGCGGCCTTGGCCAAAACACCGGCAACGCCGGCGGCACGACGATCACCACCACCGATCCGGTAACCGGTCTGGTCACGACGACGCAAACCGGCGCCAATCAGAACCAGCAGGCGCTCCAGGCCCGCCAAATCGCCGCGCAGAATGTCTCGCAGACCCTCACCAACATCGCGCAGGAGGCGCTGAAAAACTCTATCAACATCCCCCCGACAATCTACCTCGACCAGGGAACGCGGATCATCGTCTTCGTCAGGCGCGACCTCGATTTCTCCGCACTCTATCCCGATCCGGTGAAGGAAGCGCTTCAGGAGCTCAAACGTGAACGTGGCTCGAAACCAGACGATCTTTCTCGATAGGGCGCTCGGCCCCATCCGGCCCTGGCTTGACGACGATCAGGTGGTCGAGATCTGTGTCAACGGACCGGGCGCGGTCTGGGTGGAGCGCTTCGGCCAATCCGCCATGGAGCGTCATGACGTTCCGGAAATCACCGAAACGGCAATCCGGCATCTGGCCGAGCGCGTCGCGGGGTTCTCCGGCCAGAGCATCAACGAAGAACACCCGCTTCTGTCGGCAGCACTTCCCACAGGCGAGCGGTTCCAAGGCGTGATGCCGCCGGCGACCCCCGGGGGAGGGGCCTTCGCCATTCGCAAGCAGGTCATCAAAGAAATGCGCCTCGTCGACTACCGCAAGCTCGGCTCCTTCGACAAGGTTGTGACCACGACTGACGGCGCGTTGTCCGAGGTCGACCGGGCCCTATGCGCGCATCTCGACGCAGGCCGCATCGAGGATTTCATCCGCCTCGCTGTCGTCAACCGCTATTCGATCCTGCTTTCTGGCGGCACGAGCTCGGGCAAGACGACGTTTCTCAACGCGATCCTGAAGGAGGTGCCGGTCGACGAGCGCATCATCACCATCGAGGACACGCGCGAGGTTAAACCGATCCAGAAGAACTTTCTGCCGCTCGTTGCCTCGAAGGGCGACCAGGGCGAGGCCCGCGTCACCGTGGAGACACTGCTGCAGGCCTCAATGCGCTTGAGACCGGACCGCATCTTCCTCGGCGAGATCCGCGGCGCCGAGGCTTATTCGTTCCTGCGTGCCATTAACACCGGCCATCCCGGCAGCATCACCACCGTCCATGCCGACAACCCGGCCGGCGCGTTTGAACAGCTTGCCCTGATGGTCATGCAGGCCGGCCTCGGCCTCAGGCGCGAGGAAATAGTCGGCTATATCAAATCGGTGCTGCCGATCGTCATTCAGCAGCAAAAGATAGGCGGATGGCGCGGCACCTCGGCCATCTACTTCGCGCGCATGGCGGAGTGGCGCGAAGGCAGGGGTGAGAGGAAGGCCGTCCATGGCACGCGTCGTCGCCTTTAGGATCGGCGTTGCCCTTCTGGCGCTCATCGGGTTCTGGCTCCTGTGGAGCCTGGCTTATGAAATCGTCGTAGCGTCGCGCTGGGCACCAGCCCGCTTCCCGAGCGAGGGCGCAACCCGTTGGGCACTTTTGCGCATGCAGAACAATGATCGCACCGCGAGCGTCTTCCTGATCGCCTGGAAGCATTTTTACGCGCGCGTCTTCTTTCCGCTGACGCAGGTCGAGACGTTGATCCGCGCCGGCATCGCCGTCGGCAGCGTCGTGGTGCTGGGGCTCGCCGGCTGGCTTTTTGCGACTGTCAATCGCCAGCAGATGCCCTATGGCGAAGCCCGTTTCGGCACCGTGCTGGAAGCGGCGAAACAGGGCCTGACAGCAAAGCAAGGGATCATCCTCGGCAAGCTCGCCGGGGCCACGATCCGCTCCGACGAGCCCGCTCACATTCTCGTCGTCGGTCCGTCGCGCTCGGGCAAGGGCACGGGCTTCGTTCTACCGAATGGCTATCTCTGGCAAGGCTCGGCCGTGTTCTTCGACCCGAAGCGGGAGAATTTTGAGGCGCTCGCGAACCATCGTCGCGCAATGGGCAACAAGGTCTTTATGTTTTCGCCTGGCTCGAACGACACACATCGCTACAATCCACTCGACTTCGTGCGGCGCGACGAGCGGATGGCGACCGACTGTCTGGTCGTCGCCTCCTTCGTCATCCCGGAGAAGGCGGACGATACTTGGGCGGGTGCCGGACGCCTGCTGCTCTCTGCGCTGATCGGCTACGTGCTCTCCTCGCCGCTTATCGCTGGCGCGCAGCACATGCGTAGCGTTGCGCGCATGACGACGACGGGTAAGGATATCTCCTCCGTGCTGCGCGCCATCGTGAAGACCGAGCGCCTGCACCTGCCGACATGGGTCGTCGATAGCTTCAACCAATATATCGCCCTGGAGCCGGAAACCAGGAATTCGGCCGTCTTCAACGTCAACATGGCAATGTCGCTGTGGAACAACGGTCTGATCTCGGCCGCTACGGAGACATCTGATTTCGACATCCGCGAGCTCAGGCGCCATCCGATGACGATCTTCATCGGCTGCACCATCGCCGAGTTGTCGATCTTCCGACCGCTGATCCGCATCCTGTTCCAGCAAATCCACGACTTGATGATGGTGAAAATCCCGGGCGAGGACGAGCCGCATCAGGTGCTGCTCATGCTCGACGAATTCTACCACGTCGGCCGCATGGATTCCTTGATCTCGAAGATCACGATCAGCGCGGGATATGGTTTTCGCATGGCGATCGTTATGCAGGACATTGCCCAGCTCGACGAGCTCTATGGCAAGAACAAGCGCATCACCACCGTCTCCGGCTCGCAGATCAAGCTCTTCATCCAGATAAACGATCTGGAGACCTCGGAATTCGTATCTGAGATGCTGGGCGAGACGACCCAGGTCTACAAGACGCCGGTGATGCGACCGGGGCAGGGGATCTTCGCGCCGCGCCTTTGGGCCCCACACTACACCCCGCGGCCGCTGCGCAGTCCACTCGAGCTGCGCGAGATGTCCGCGCGGACCTCGATCCTGATGGTCAAGAACTCGCGCTCTTTTCAGCTTACCAAGATCCGGCACTATCAGGATCAGCCATATCGACGGCTTTACCAAACAGCTAAGGCACATCCGCCCAGCTTGCCCGCGCTGCGTAAATGGCAGGATGAGGTTCTCGGCGGCGCCATCAACCCCGCGCCGAGCCTGGAGGCGGCCGAAGACGAGGCTCAGCCTCCGCAGCTCCAACGCAACGGCAGAAAGACGGCAGCACGGCCTGAAGCTGCACCGGAGAATGAATATCCTCGCGGCAGCGTTAAGTCTCCGGCCGAGCCTGCTTTCCTTCCGGCGCCACCGGCCATCGCGAAAGGGATCCCTGTTAAGCAATCCCGAAAGGTCTTGTCGCTCGGCGAGGAGCCCAACGCCCCGCAAGACGAGAACTGCAATATTCGTGACCTGCTGGCCGCTACCGAGCGCACCCAACGAGACGACTTCGATGTAATGGCGGCATCAACTCGCACCGCGTCCATATCGCCGAAACTCGAGGAAGCTTTATCGGCCCTCGCCACCTTGCAGGAGCGGTTTGGGGATGACTAAATTTCCTTATCGTCGACGCGGGACCCGCCGGCGTCAACGGCCGTCGCCACTGCGCAGCTCACCCACATTGGTGCCAACACTGCCATGGGCTTCGGCAGCATCGACTATGATATGCGGTTGTCCTTGACCGAAGCGCGCGCAGTGACATGCATGGCAGCCGATTTACTGCTGCGTTCATATCTCGGCTATCGCCTCGGCGATCGCGGCGAAAGGCAAGACCAGGGATAGCGGCGCGTCATCGAGACGGACCGCACCGTAGCCCTCATACCAGCGTGAGGCCTGGTCACCTTTGGCGTCGATTAGAAGGGCGACGCCGCCGACTTCCTGCGCGACTGCTATGCAGCGTCTCCCTGCGGCGAGTAGCAAACCGCCACCGACTCCGCGGCCTTGTATCCTACCATCCACTGCGAGGCGACCGAGACGGTAGACCGGCACGTCGTAGCGGCCGAGGCCACGCCTGGCGACCGTTGGTGTGCGGGCGTAGTCCATCGAAGCGGGACTCAGGGAATAGAATCAAGGATGTGCGAAGGATCTTCCGCCGTCACGGCGACGAAAGTTTTTGCGCCGCCGCTTTCGTGGTTTTGACGCGCGAAGCGCTGTAGATAGGTATTGAGGTCCGCGTCGTCACAGTTGAAGGCGGCACGATCGTGCTGTTTACCGATCGGCACTTCCTGCCAGATGACGGAACTCACGCGAGGGTCTGACCGGCCTTGGCGGCACGGATAAGACGGTCGGTAGGCGCCGGCGGATTTTCGAGCAGGTCGAGGACGCGCAGGCTGTCGCGTTCTGACAGCGCGAGATGTTCGGCGCGTTCGATCGCGGCCTGGGCGTCACGCAGCGCCGAGCGCGTGACAAACTCGGTTAGACCGACATTCGACAAGGCCGCTGCACGTGCGATCACGGCTTTTGCTTCTGGCGGAATCCGGAAATCGATTCGGCCATTGTCACTGACATTGCGGGGCATAGGTATCTCCTTTGGCCCGATAATATAGTACGGATTGAATCCGTACAAAATAAATCCTTTCGCCTTACCTTCCTTGAGCTGGATGGGCGCACCAACAGGCAGTTGCGATTCGCCGAAGAGCTGCGTTGCAATGGTCTGGCCGATCACGACAACCAGCGCCGCGCTCGCCTCGTCGTCCGGCGTAATCTCGCGGCCCGTGTCGATGCGCCAGTTGGTCGTGGCGGATAATTCGAACTGATGCCCTGGATGACGGTGGTCCAGTTCTGATTGCTGAACTGCACCTGGCCGGATTGGCGGATGAGGTAGCTGACCTCGCTCCCCGCAGTACTCTCGCGCCGGATCGCCTGGGCGTCGCCGGTCGTCAGCGTAGCGGCGCTGCCGGCTCCGCCACGTAAGCCGCTTGCCGTTCTAGCGCCCGGTAGCACCACCACGAGGTTGGTGCCGAGGCCTTCTATCTGCTTGCGCACCGCCTCGTTGGCGCCCTGGCTTCGATCTCTGCGCTGATGAAGGCAAACCGCGCTTGTCACCGCACCGATGCGGGCACGCTGGCCTCGGTGGCCGATGCAGCGTCACGCGGTGTGTTGACCATCCCGGTCGCCGAGACTTTCCCGCTGGATCAGAATGCCGTCGCCGCCGACGCGGACGGGAAAGTCGTGCTGAAACACTGAACACCACGACATCGTCTCCGGCCGCACAAAACCTCTGACGGGGCGGACGCGATGTTACTGCGCCATCCAACTACAGGTAGTCACCATGTCTATTTCTCGAGCTAGCATCACATCGTCTCGCCCCTGGCAAACTGGGCTATGGGCTGCCCAAAAGCCACGGGCCACACTAGGCGGCACGCTCCAGGCCGCTTCGCCTGGCGTTGTCGAGAACGTTCAGGAACGTCGCGAACTGGCTGTCGGGGTTCATCTGCGGCCGCTCCGAAAACAGGTGCGCCGCCGCCGACAGCCTGTCGTACTCGGCCTTGTCGTTCCACAGCCGCCTGATCGCCGCGACCCAAACGGCGAGCGGGGCTTCGTAATCCAGCACCACACCGCCGGAGCCGATCGCTTCGGGCAGACCGCCACGCCGCGAACCGACAACAGGAATGCCGCTGCAATGCGCTTCCGACGCGACGCGGCCCCATGCCTCTTCCCATTTGCTGGGCGCTAGCAGGATTTTTGTACGACCGTAGACCGTCTTCATGTCGCTGGTGCGGCTCTCCAGCCTGACGTTGGAGAACGACGCGATCGTTTCTTCGATCCGGGCCCGATGATCGTCGTGAAGCTTCCAGCTTTCGACGAACAGGAACGGGATCTCGGAGCACGCCTCGGCGATGCGGACCGCAAGGTCAAACCCTTTTTCCTCATAAGGGTTGATCAACGTGACAAATTTACCTGTCGTTGGGGTGCTGTAGAATGCGGGATTGATGGTCGGCGGAATCACCGTCGAGTCGATATCGAATTTCTGCTTGTAGGTGCGCGCCGTAAACTCGGAATTGGCAATGTAAAGCGCCGACCGCAATTCGCGCAGATCGCCGGCCAATTCGTGGAATTCGACATTTCTGAGATAGACAACCAGCGGCACGCCCAGCGCCTGCAGCTCTCTTCCGATCGGCACCGACTTGTGGCACTGCACGACCGCGACATCTGGAGTCAGCCTTTCGACCGCAAAGCCCGCCGCTTCCCAGGGAAACCACGCTCGCACCACCGGATAGCCCGGAAAATTGTCGATGACCGCGCGCTGGCGAAGGAGCTTCATCTTGGCGCGCGCCTTGAAACCGAAGATTCCATCGCCGGAAAGCGCCGCCAGAACGGAGGCTTCATGACCATGCTTGCGCAACTGCTCGACCAGATGGTGCGTGCTCGACTGAACGCCACCGCTGAATTGTGGCGTGTAGGCGTTGCCGCCTGCAAACAGAACTTTCATGGACCTGGCTCCTTGTTGTGCCGCGTTGTGCCGCCCTGCCGTCATGCCGCCATCCTGCCGATCGAGTGATACTCGATGCCGTGGCGGGCGATGACCTTGGGGTCATAGAGGTTGCGGCCATCGAAGATGATCGGCGTGGTCAGCGCATCTTTCATCGCGTCGAAGGACGGCGCGCGGAAACTCTTCCATTCGGTGGCGATCATCAGCGCATCGGCGCCACGCAGCGCGGCTTCCTTGGTCCCGCACAAAAGCAGGTCGTCGCGCAGCCCGTAAATGGCCTGGCATTCCTGCATCGCTTCGGGGTCATAGGCCTGCACATTGGCGCCCGCATTCCACAGCGCCTCCATCAGCGTGCGTGCCGGCGCCTCGCGCATGTCGTCGGTGTTTGGCTTGAAGGCCAGCCCCCACAGCGCAAAGGTCTTGCCCTTGAGATTGCCTTTGAAATAGCGGTTCACCTTGTCGAACAGCACGGATTTCTGCTCGTTGTTGCGCTCCTCGACGGCGCGCAGCAGCTTGGCGTCGAACTTGACGCCTTCGGCGGTCTTGATCAGGGCGCGCACATCCTTGGGGAAGCACGAGCCACCATAACCAAGACCCGGATAGATGAAGTGGTAGCCGATGCGCGGATCACTGCCGATGCCCTTGCGGACCTCCTCGATGTCGGCGCCGAGCTGCTCGGCCAGGTTGGCCATCTCGTTCATGAAGCTGATCTTGGTCGCCAGCATGCAATTGGCGGCGTATTTGGTGAATTCGGCGCTGCGCACGTCCATCACGATCATCTTCTCGTGGTTGCGGTTGAACGGCGCATAGAGCTCGCGCATCACCGCTTCGGTGCCCTCGCTGTCGGTGCCGACGATGATGCGGTCGGGCTTCATGCAATCGGCAACCGCGGAACCCTCCTTGAGGAATTCCGGGTTCGAAGCGACGTCGAAGGCCAGATCCTCGCGCCCCCTTTTCTTCAGTGTTTCGGCGATCCTGGCCTTTACCCTTTCGCAGGTTCCGACCGGCACGGTCGACTTGCCGACGACGATCTTGGGTTTGTCCATCTCGCGGCCGATGGTCTCGGCGACGGCCAGCACATATTTCAGATCGGCCGAACCGTCCTCGCCAGGCGGCGTACCGACCGCGATCATCTGGATTTCGCCATGCCTGACCGCGGCCGCGGCATCGGTGGTGAACTTGATGCGGCCGGCGGCGTGGTTCTCCTTGACGAGGTTTTCGAGCCCCGGCTCGAAGATCGGCACGAAGCCCTGGTTGAGCCGCTCGACCTTGTCGGCGTCGACGTCGACGCACACCACCTGGTGCCCGACTTCGGCAAGCACCGCCGCCTGCACGAGACCGACATAGCCAATTCCAAAGACCGTCAAATTCATTCGGTTTCATTCCCATGCAAGGCTGCGGACCGCTTTCGGTCCGGCCAGTTCAATTCGCGCGCGATGTCGTCGCGATCGATTGAGCTGATTATTCCGTCTGCAACACTGCCCGCGGCATGAATGATGCCTCTGATCGGACGTCCCGCCTGGATCTGCCCCAGGCAAAAGGCGAGCGCCTCACGGTTCGATACATCCACCGTCTGAACGCCCACAGTGCAGCCCGTTGCCTCCATGTCTTTGATTGCCGCAAGACGTTCTGCGGTCGGAACGCTGCGCGAAAGCACATGGATGTGCTTTGCTCCATTTTCGCTCAACGCTTGGACCATCACGGGGCCCGATGCTCCCGAGCCCCCCCCAGTTACGAGGTAGGATGCAGTGCCGTCTAGTCTATGAGGGAATTGCAGCGCAGATGCAATCTCTTGCAGTTGAGTGACAGCTCGCTGCTTTCCATCATAGACCACCACATCGGCGGTATCTTCCAGACTGCAGTCTAGCTCCCTGGAGATGAGGGCAGTTAGCGATTTTGGGTCGACATGCCCGACCGGAATGCACAGCAGGCGCGGGCAAGCTGTTTCCCCGGCAAATGACCTGGAGAAGCTGAAAGCAGCCTCTGCGATGCTTACCGACATTCCATCCGCGTAATCTTTGGGGGAGACCATGATGATTGGCATGTTTGTACCAAGGTCGAAGGCACCGGCCACGCTGGCGAAGAGCGACGCCATCCCGATTAGGGCATATTCTAGCTCCTGCCCTGCTTGGGCAGCCGAGGGAAGAAATATGTCGAGCGGAATGACAAGGTAGTCGACATCCATAAGATCCCTAGCAATTTCTGCGGGGTCTCGCGCTTGCCAACGGCCGACTGTTGGCAAATCCAGATGGGCATCCTGAATATCGTTGGAAAGAAACGAAGCAATTGCGCCGCGCATCCGTCAGACGGAACCTGCTGTGGGGAGGTCGCGAGGGACGAGCATCGCCTCGCGAATGGTTAGGCGCCCCTCAGCGCCCGACTGATTTGTTGCATCAGCTTCGCCACTGCGCGTGTCGGGGATATTGGATGAGCCACCAATTCGACCGTACATGACGATTCGCACTCCTTTGTTTCGCATTCAGTTCAGGCTGGTTAGGCGCGGCAGGTCTGGATAGACCGCCTAGCTGACGATTAGCTGACGAAGGCGTTCTTCCGGGTGCACAAACGAAATCAGGCTCCCGCCTACACCGGCCGGCGAAGGCCGCAGGTCAGGCCGCTGAACTTGCGGGGTCTTGAGCCGCCAGTTCCAAGGGGGCTCCAGCTGCTGTCGCAAACTATTCGGTAAGCTGATGCAGGTCCTATGGGATTCGATGAGACCGTTCTCGACCGGAGGCGTCTTTGCCAACAATCTCGGCGAAGAGGGCGCTGATCTTATCCGAGCCCGCTCCAGCGATGCCCTTCAGTGTCGGCTCGCGGTCCTCAATCGGATCGGGGCGCGCCCATCGGTCCGACTTCATGCCACCGAGAAGAGAAATCGCAGGCAGGTTGGTGGCATTTTGGGCTCGCCGACCGGCGGTTTCGGCCCGTCAACAGGTCTGGCGTGCGGCTTGCGTGCTCCTGCGATTACCCGTCGCAAAGAGCGGTTACGAACCCCGCGACGAGTTGCGCGACTTCTGTTGTCGCCCCGGTCTCATAGCCGACAGTGACGGGTCCTACCGTGATAGGAGCTGAAATGCGAACGCTGCTCGTTCATCATCATGCGGATCTTGCACGCACGGTGCGAGCTGCGCTCGGCGGCTCGTTACTCACGGATATCTCAAACCCGGGGTGGCCAAAACCCGCGGCCCACTTTCATATTGCATGTTTCACGATCGATGTGTATTTATACACATGAAAAGTGCAGCAGTGATCCAGGCCCTCGAGGCCGATGGTTGGTATGAAGTCGCTCGAAAGGGCAGTCACGCACAATTCAAACATGAAAAGAAGCCGGGCAGAGTCACAGTCCCGCATCCTAAAAGGGATATCCCTTTGGGAACTTTGCGGAGCATTGAACGTCAATCCGGTCTAAAGCTGAGGTAGAGACAATGAAGCAGTATATCGGACTGATCCATAAGGATGCCGAGAGCGACTTCGGCGTGTCCTTTCCCGATTTCCCCGGCGTCGTCACGGCCGGTACAGATCTAGATGATGCTCGCGCTATGGCCGAGGAGGCGCTGGCCTTTCATATCGAGGGGCTCGCGGAAGATGGTGAGGCTATTCCAGAGCCCTCCAGCTTGGAGAATGTCATGGCCGACGCCGAGAACCGTCGCGGTGTTGCAATCTTGGTGGCGGTCAAGACCGAGGCCAAGAAAGCAGTGCGTGTCAATGTCACGCTTCCCGAAGATGTCCTCAATCGGATCGATGCCTTTGCCGAAGCCCATGGATATACCCGCTCGGGGTTTATTGCCCAGGCAACCCAGAAGGTCATGGAGATGGAGGCGGCTTAGCCGCCCCCAAATATCGCCCCGAACATGGCCGGCGTCATTGCCGCCCCCCTCGGCACCACCATCACGAACTCGCTTTCATGGTCAACATGGATGCGTTACTCGCCGCCGTGAATTGTCTGCATCTTCTCGGCACGGAGACGAGCAAGAACCTCAATCTCGTTGTTGATCGCCTTGGCCTCGGTAACGGCTTTGTCGACCATAGGGCTGGAGTCGATCCGTTCATGCCGCACCTCCTTTCTTCGGCGCAGCTAATCTGGCTAGGCCTCGCGACGTCCCTGTGGCGAAAGTTTGGGTTTGCGGCCGAACTGAAAGCCATTGGCCTTGGCGCGGACGCGACCATTCGAGGTGTTTTCCTGAATCCTGCGCCGGCTGCGCGATCCCTCATCTGGACCGCGTCCGACCTTTGCAAAGCAGATCGCGCGATCGTCAAATTATCCTCTGGCCCTTGGTTGCCTGCACTTCGGCTTTGTCAGCATCGATTTCTTGAAGCACCTTTTCCTGTTCCAATTGGAGCGCCACAATCGCATCGGTCTGAAGCAGCGACTGCGGCAGCGGCTGTGCGGGATGATCGGCGAGCACACGCGAGGCCTCGATGGCGGCCGCAGCTTCGCGTGCCTCACGGGCGGCGGATTGTTGCGAGTTCGCGACGATGGCCCGATCTACACCAAGCTCGCGATGCGATGCCGGGTCGATCCCGCCACGGGCCTCTTGTCGGCGCTCTATCTCGACGGCGCGATCGACAATCCGTTCCGCAGAGACGGCCTCCCGCTGTTCCTTCAGGCCAACCTGTTGAGCACGCGCGATCAGGCGATCGGCATTGACCCCTGCAATGGCCTCGACTTCGGAACGAGAGAGCTCCTGCGCGCCGCGCTCCTGTGCGCGCTGGAGATCGATTCGGCTTGCGAGTGTCTCAAGGTACCGTGACGATGCCTCTCGAAACTGTTGCTTGGTCTCCCCATCGAGGAGATCGCTTGTGCGCGAAACCGCCTCGTTCATGAGGCGAAGATCCTTCGTCATCTGCGCCGATGTGACCGGCATGTCGTTAGTCTCCTTCGTAAAATGGTCAACTCGTTTCCCGATCATGTCGAGGACATTGCCTAATGTCTGGGCCATCGCCAGTCGTTCAAACATTTGCTTCGCCAGCGCATTGTTCGGATGTTCCCGAGCGAGAGTTCGCCAGGCGGCGACGCTTTCGTTGACAGCGCGACGATCAGGCTTCGAGGCGGGAAGCTTGATGGGGTTCGCCCGAGCGACACGGATCCGGTTCCTGGCATTGTGGATGAGTCGCTGGTTAGCAGGATCCGCCGCATAAGCGCGGTCGCGTGCTTCCCGCGTCGGCCGTGGCCGCTCGGCCACGTCGACGATCGCCTTGTCCTTCGGGCCGTAGCTCTGCGACGATGCCCGTTCCTTCGCTGAAGTGGCGACGATTTTCAGCCCATGCGCCTGGGCGTGCTGAGCATACACCTCGCGCCATTCTCGGAACGTCTCACGGCCCGGATGGATCTTCTGTCCGGATTCATTTCTCACCGTGATGATGGCGTGGGCATGGATATGCCCGTCGGCTTGCTTGTCGGTGTGAACGCCAAACATGAACTTGTGGTCGGCGAACCGGTCATGCAAGAACGCGCGGACGGCGTCGGTTAGAGCCGCGACATCCGCCCCAGTCTTCGCCGAGATGATCAGGTGCATTGTGTCGCGCGCCGACTGCGACCGCAGCGACGGTCCCCATTCTCGCGCGGCGACGCGCGCATCGGCGACATTCGACAAAACCTTGCCACGATCGTCGACCACGGCGCCCTTCTCGATCAGCTTGTTTAGTCGATAGGTCACACCGTCTCGACCGTGGGTGGTGGGGCCTGGATCAACGCTCACGGCATGCCTCGGATGGCCGGTCGCCGCCTCTATCCGCGCCTTCACCGTCGCCTCCGATCGGATATTGAGCCGGCACTGAGTAAACCCAACCTCCGCATTGCCAACCCGTTCCTCCCGGACTCGCAACCGCTCCTTGGGGGATCCAGCCATCGCCACAACGAGCCGCGCCTCCAGCTCGCCCGACGGTGTCGCATCGAGACGATAGGCATAGCGATGGCCCTCGAATCCGGCAACCATCGCCTTCTCATAAGTCTGTCGCCCTGCCGGTGTGTCGCGCACGCCGTGAAGCTTCAAGCGCATGGCAGCGACGTCCTGGCTCTCTGCACGCTTCGCGAAACTCGTGGACCAGACCTTGATTTCGTCGGCCACAGCTTCACGATCGCCAAGCATGCGCCCATCGTGGGTCTCAAGCGCCGCCTCCTCGCGCTGCACATACTGGCCCGTTGCCGTGACGCGCGCGACGCCCCGGGCGTAGGACACCACTTTGATGACCGCCGGCTGATAGCCCGCCGCCAGTTGCCGGGCACGGCCGATAGCCCCACCACCCTGCGCTCCACCACTGCTCGAAAGATTTCCAGCGATCGGCGCCGTCGGCGACCCAGATCCGGTGTTCCCCGCCAGCCCGCCAGCGCCTCCCCTGGCCGCCGCCGGCAGCAACCGACGCCGCTCCTCGTCCTGTCCGCCCGAGATCGTCGCGCCACGAATGTCTGCCTGAGACGACGTACTTGGTAGCGACGAAACCCGTTTGGCTTTCGGTTGGCGCTCCTCGTCAATCGGCCTCGATACCCGTGGCCGCCCGCGTTCCTCGCGTGCCGTTTCGACGGCCCGCCGCGCAGCATTGACCTGCTCAAGCCACCATCCGATTTGAGCGGCCCGGCTCAAGAGCGGACTTCCTCCGACAGTGTAAGCTTCGCAACACGTCGAAGCTTGGAGCCATAGGCGACGGTCATCTCGGTGAGCTCTTCATTGATCGTCGCGATCACCTCGTACAAGCCGCGCCACACGGCCTCCGTGTCCTCGATGCGCACGGCCTGGCCACGGTGGATCGCCTTCAAGACCTGGGAGAGATTGCGCCCAACCATCCGGACTTGGTAGGCGAGATCCACGATGACCACAGTGTTCTCGGCAGAAAGTGCGGGGCCGGCCTGAACCGACGCCCGGATCAACCGTCGTACGACCTCGGCCTTCGGCAAGCCGAACAGTGCCACTGCCTCCTGAAGGCGCCGCTCATCCAGCTCCGACAGCTCCGTGCGGAGCCTTGGTTTGCGTCTCGGCATTGCAGCGGAACTGGCCACAGCGTCCTCCCTTCTCTTCTCGGCCGACGGGCTCAAGCTTCGCCGGCAGGCAACGCGCGTCAGCGCCCTGGCTGCGTCCAGCAGCCTCCCCGGTTTGGCCCACAAACCGGTATCTTGTCAACAAATATCTATTATAATGAACTCAAATGGCCCAAGGAGAGCAGCCGCCCCATGCCCTGCCGTGCCCACCTGCGCTGTGCCGCGATCCGCCCCATAGCGCTATCCCCACCCGTTGTTACCGCAATACTGATGTGACGCCTTTTGATATGAATACACCTGTCAGGACCCCCGCTATGCCTCAGGGAGCGGGATTGTTCTCCTCCAAGATTGCCGTATGTCGCGAAACGCGAGTTACAGCATTACCCGGAAGTGTCATTGCCGCCTTGGAGCAAACGTGCCTTGCGGTATTGCCGCTTTGCCGAAACACAGCACTGCCGCATTCTCTCATTGGAGGACCGCGCGAACAACGACTTGCACGATTTCCGACCTCGTAATATCTAATATATTGTTTTGGTTATTTCGCTGTCGCGATCGCGGCGCCACGAGGAGCCTTTCATGCCGAGCATCTTCGCCATCGCAAACCCAAAAGGAGGCTCCGGGAAAACCACCGTCGCCATTATCCTTGCCGGCGAGTTCGCCAATCACGACTATTCCGTCGCCATCGTCGACGCGGATCCCCAGGGCTCCGCCTACCAATGGCATGCATCTTCGGTCGCGCGGGATCTCAGTCCGAAAGGGATCGATCTCGTGCGCGCGCCGGATGAACAGAGCCTCGCACAAGCGCTCGAGCGCCTTGACAGCCATGACGTCGTCGTCATCGACACGCCGGGCTATTACGGACCGGTGCTCACCCATTCGGCGCTGCGCGCCGACCTCGTCGTCCTGCCCTGTAGGGTTCACACCTTCGATGCATCGCAGGTCGTGCGCGCCATCCGCAACCTCGAGCAGCATGCCCGCGCAGCCAATCTCCCCATGACCCAGTACCGCGTTCTCTTCAACGAATATGACAGTCTCGACCGCAACACCAGGCCGCTGCGCGAAGTCCTCGCCTATCTCAACGCCGAGCAGGTGCCCATCTGCGCCAACGCGCTCTATCGGCGCGTCACCTATCGAACGATGACCAGCGGCCACGGTACACTCTACCAGATGAGCGACACGGATGAGTCGATCCGCAAGGCCCGCTACAATGCCGACCAGGTCGTCCGCGAATTGCTCGCGGCGAGCCAGGGCGTCAATAACGGCGACAATGCCGCATGAACGAAACCGCCAAACCGCCCCGTCCTGCCCTGCCACGCGACGCCTTTCGCGCCCAGCGGATCTCGTCTGATCCGCCGCCCGGGGCCAAGCCCGTCGTCATCACACCGCATTACGACGATCAACCGACAACGCAGGCGTCAACCTCCGCTGCCCCGCAAACTCCTCACGCAACCCTGCCCAACAAGATCGAGGCGCCTAAGTCGGCACCGCCGGCCAAACCGAAGAGGGAAAATCCGCGCAAGCCGTTCGATGCCTATGGCGAACGCAGTTCGTCGCGCCCCTATGCACTTCGCTTGCCCGACGCCATCGATCTGGTCCTCAGGCAGATCGCCGCGGAGGAGCGCACGCATCCTCTACGCATCATCGATCGTGTTCTCCACGACTACCTGAAACGCATTGGACGTCTCCCGCCCTCGCACGACGCCTGACCACCAGCCCTCCGCCGTACCTGCAGCGCTATTTGGGAGCGCTGTCCGGCTGCGGGCTGGCTCCGCTACGCTTCGGCCGCTCGCGCGGCTGGACAGCCGCTTAAACAGCGGTGAGACAGGGCAACAGGCCTCACGCGAGTACGAATTCGAACGGCAAGCCGCTAAAAGGCATCCGAGAAAAAGGGCGTCCGGACCGGCTTGACGTCCAGATGCCGCCCGCCATGCAGAGATACTCTTTGGACAAATAGCCTTGGAGCCGTCGCCCAGGGGACGATGTGCCGCTCCAACTCAACACCCCCAGAAAGCGCTCGCCGTGCGCAGCCAGAACCGGAGAGGAGCAGGAAGGTCCATTCTATCGCCAGCAGGCTTATCGGTTTTAGTGGCGAACGGCAACGTTGGCTCATGCATAGGCTTGCGGTTGTTCCTACTTAGTATCGGGCGGTCCTTCCATTTTGCGGCCGGCGGCGTCGCGCGGGGCCTAACGGCATCGGCATCAGCCAACAGAAAATGGGAGCGCTTGGGCCGAAACTCAGTCCGTACATTATCTCGTATGTGGTCACTGGCAACGTAAGGCCCGAGTCCACGGTCGTTCATCAAGTGGGAAGCCAAAGTCCCTCGCACCACCTATACGGGCCGGCTCGAGCCGGCCCGTATAGGAAATGTCTGCGCGCGACGACGCTTTAGGAGGTTAGATCCGACACGCCGTGCCTTCAGAGAATATTCAATATATAAGAACATTCATATACAAGATAACCTCATTGCGGTATTGATGGTCTCCGCAGGCGCAGGTGCCTCATCTGGAGTTCATCGATTTCATGTCGCCCGTCCGCAAGCCTCAGCCGGTCGATCATTCCATCCTCAATGAAATGCTGGCGCTGCGCCTCCAGCAGCTTGAGATCGAGAATGGCGGAATGGAAGCCTTCCTCCCCAAGACGGGTTTGGCGCGAGGGACCTACTACACGATGCTGCGCGGTATCGGAAATCCGACCCTTAAGACAATGGAGCGTATCGCTTCCAAGCTCAATATGACCGTATTCGAGTTGTTGGGCTTCGAGATCGACGATGCGCGCAGGGCGCTGAAGAAGCGCGGCGTCGACTATGACGAGTTGACCTCAGCCATCCGGAAAAAAGATGAAGCTACCCGGCGTGTAGCGCGGCAGACCCGGTCGCAGAAGCTGTCGGGCTGAGAGAAACAGAAAGGTGCGCGACCCCAGGACATCGTCATCCACGCCGGCGAGTGCCTGGACCAGTTCGCAAAGTTCGGCGCCGACAACGCCAAAGACGAGAATGCCGAATTTGCCGCAGCTAACGCGATGCTGAGTTCTGACCGCTCGTTTTGCAGGCAAGGGGAACGCCTGGAAAAACTGCGGACCTACAAGCCCTCACGCCCACTGGCCGATCCGTCACTGGATATCTGACGGCAGGAACGACAGGCAAAGCCAAGCTGGCGCTTCAGCTGCTCGGCTACTTCATCCCCCCAACAGAAATTTGAGACCACAAGTGAAACCGCGCCGATACCGCCGGCCAAAGCGCCTCCCGCCGCGGCGCCGGGACCACGTCCTGCTTGCAACCCGGGCGAGGACCGCGATGCAGAGGGGACATGTCGCCCACAGCCGTATGAGGCGAAAAGCAGCCCTCAAAGCACCAAAGGAACTATCTCGTCCAAGATGGTCGATGATGGTCAGACAAACCTCATATCTGACCAGGAATGCCAGCCGTTGAGCGGCATCGAAGGGCTCAAGGAACAATTCAGTTATGCTTCAATCGGTAACACCGCCGTGGCGTATGTTCGTGGCGATTTTCTAAGCCGAAAGCTGGGCTCAACTGACGCCTGTCACAGAGTAAGCCGAACCCCGGCTGGAACCGGGGTTCGGTGGCAGTCAGGTGCGGGTGGCACCATCACGCTGCGCGATGTCGGCATAGGCCGATAACGTGCGGTTTGGCTGGAAGTGCAGGTCACGCTCGACCGGCAATCCGAGTCTGCCGCGCACCGCGGCGAGCTCCGCAAGGCTGACGCTGCCGAGTTCGGGGCTGCCGACCCCGAGATCACATAAGCCGAAGGCGATGTCGGGATCATCCGGATCCATCTCCGTGAGGAGCCAGGTCGCGCCGGCGTCAGGCGTGAACAGTTTGACGACGGGCACGAAATCGATCTCGTCGCTGGTACCGCGGAGAGGCTGCTGCTGGCGACCATTCGCCAGCAGCTTGTCCCGCAGATCTTGAGTCAAGAGCTGCATGTCCGCCTCCTACTTGTCTTCTTCGACTTTGGGGGCGCGCAGCACGACGCGTCCGTCCAGGGGCAGGGCCTCGAGGAGGAGCGTGCCGCCTTCGCCATCTTCGTGGGCGAAGAATGCACCGATGCGTGTCCAGAAGCCCTTCTGGCCTTCTTCCTTGGCATCCCGCACCGTATAGGCGAGGTACATCGGGGATTTCGACTCGGTCTTCTTGGTCTTGGTGTTGTTAGTGTCTGTCATGGTCTTTTCCTTTGGTTGATGGTTTGTGTCCCGGAGGACGGTTCCAAAGGGGCCGGCGCCTAAGATGGCTTGTCCCCAACTCGGGAGCGCAGCGAAGGAGCGGGCAGGAACGGGACAAGACAGCAGCGTTGGCCAGAACAACCGTCGCTAATTCCGGACAGATCCATCAACGGGAATGCCTGCAAAGACCGAACACCAAGCCATGACCAGAAATCCGCATGCCGCTCGCGCCTAAGGCTTGCGGCTGGGGAAGGGGGATCTGGATGACGGCAGGCAGTCTTTGACAACAGCAGGCGAAAGATCGGCAGGATATCACGATGCCCCGCACGGCCGTCGCACGAGCGATCCGGAAAGGTGGAGACCGGGAGGGGTTTGAAGATCATGTGGGAGGCTGCGGGCTGCTGCTGCAATGGTCGCGACGCAGCAAATGTCTTGGACATCAGCGGCTCATCGGGGTCAGGATGTTCGTCCGGACAACCGGTTTCGACCTCTTTCACGCCTGAAGCCGCCGCAGGCGGGGCAGGGGTCGTGCTGATGCCACTCAAGCAGTTTCTCGCGGGCAAGCGTCGGGCCGAAATCCCGGTAGCGATCGCGCACCAGATCCAATGCGGTGTTGCGGAAGTCCTCATCATGGCGTCGATTGTTCGGCCGGCCGCGCTTCTTGGACGCCAGCCCGCCGGCGCCGTCCAGGGCATAGACCTGCAACAGTCGATGAACCTGACTGCGACTGAGGTGAAGGAGTTCCGCCGCCTGGACGACGGTCAGCCGTCGGTCGCGGATCTTCTGGATGGCTTCGAGACGATGCAGCTCTCTTTGCGACAAGGTGACCAAAGGCATGACGGCTCCGCAAATGGGCCCGGTCTCACGCCAGGCTCTGTGAAGTCGCCAGCCTTCCTTTCCAGCTTCATGTTGACCAGCCTCGGAAGCGGGAAGTGTCGCATCTCTAACTGGGGCAACTGTCGCATGTCCCGTGACCCATAAGTTGACTCGCCGACCTGCGGAAATCGGGATGGTCTGGTATCCGCGTTGGTCGCGCGTGCTGGGAGGCCCTTTTGTCGTCCTCACATTTTAGAACTAGCTGAGCTTCCTTCCTCAAGCTCGTCTCCTGAATCTGGCGCGATGTCCGGTGCGCGATCCAGGATTGCCAAGGCCGCTTCGGGGTTGCTTTTCGGAAGGGGCTCGGAAACAGCCAGGCTGTCGGGGGATGTGTCCCAACGTAGCGCCTGTGCAGGCTGCGGCCTCCGTCCATTCAGGATCAGATCAAGTTCATTGGTTCGTGCTTTGGATAGACCTGCTTCGTCCGCGAACCGTGGCCAGCGATCGACAGCAGAGCGGATGCGTTCGATCACGTTCAACGCTTCTTGTTCGGAAATGGAAGCGCCTTTGGCGACGGCAATCAGATGCTGTCGTCCTGGGTTCAATCCTTCCCCCGCGATCGATGCGCTGTGCTGTCCTCCGGGGCCTGCCGAGAAAGTCAGATCGTACGCCGGAGAGAGTTTCCACCGCCCATTCGGTCCCATCAGGAATGCATGGTTCTTCGAATGGTCGTCCCGGTTCCGCGCGTGCACATTGAATGCCATGTGACCGAACATGCGGAGGACCTCCGCGCTGTCTCTCGTCATCATGTGCGTGAGCTTGTGAAGGGCGGCGTAGTCCAGGGAGGCTTCGCGATGGCTCGCATACAAGAGGCCGCTGGCGGTATGCATGTGCAGCCGTCCCTCGGGCGTGCGATCAAATCTCTTTGTTGCGAACAGACGATTGCCCTTCTTCGTCTGCAATATCCGTGTCTCGGCCATCGCCAGCCCGGCCTCGCGCGCCATGAGAGCATATGCTTGCTCCTCGACGCCGATGTCCGCTGGATCGTCGGAACTTCGCGATTTCACCATCCAGCGATCAAACCCGGGCTTCAATTCATGGCCGTAGTCAATCACGAAGGTATTCTGATCCGGGTTCAAGCCGATCATGATCTTTGGACGCGCCCCTGCGGAACCGCCTTGGGCACCCTGCAAGGCATCGATATCAGCAGTGTCCATCTCGTTCTGGACAAGCTCCACCTGTTCAACGAACCAGTCTAGGTCCCCTGCAGCCGGCTCTTCGCCAGGCAGTTCAGGAATGTAGGCCAACGCGCCCATTCCCGTCGTTCCCACCGCGGAAAGGCGGTCCAAGGGTGTGAGCATGTGATAGTCGACGCCAGCCTTTTGAAGGCGGCGATCCAGCAAAAGGCGTCCCCATCCATCTGGAAGGCTGTCGTTAAACAAGCCATGCAGCCCATCGAACGGATCGAGCTTGGCTGCAATAAGACCCGCCTTGGCAGCCAAATTGAATGGAGAAATCAAGAGCGGCGCAGTTATGAACTCAGCCGAGTACTCGAAGTAAGCCCGTCGTTCATCGGTGCTCCACGCAAGCGTCCCTAGCTCTCGCTGGCTCCCTTCGAGATCCAGGACTACCTTCATTTCCCTGATTGGCCTGAACTTCATTTCTTGCGGACCCTCTGCCTGGCCGGGCGCCCGATTACGTCTTCGAGTGTTTTCGGCGGACGTGAAGGAAACAAACCTTCGAATTCAGCTTCCGCCTCCAAGGCGAATGCGAGCTTCACGACAGCTTCGAAGGATGCCTTGCCGGTCTCCTCGAAAACTCTCAGCGAGCCGTAGGAAACTCCAGCCTTGGAAGCCAGCTCCCGTTGGGTAAGATCGGCATCGATCCGCCGCCGCTTCATCCGTGCTGCGGCACCTTGGATAATTTCCATCGGCGATGTCATATTGAATGTGAACATGATAGCATTTAACGCGATTTACTGTGTTAAGTGCATTTATAATGGCAATTACCGCAGATGTCAAATTATAGCTGCGGCGATTGCCATGATCCGAACGCTTCTTCGTGGGTCGCGCGCGGAGGTAGATTCAATGTCGGCGAGGATAAAAATGGTCCCCATCATTCGGAAGGCATCCGAGGACGATTTCCAGAAGATCATGGCCTGGCTGAGGGCGGAGCGAGAAGAGACGGGCGAAGGATTCTACTGCAACCGATCAGTGATCGAGGACGCGCACGCGGATGGCGAGATGATTGCCCTGATCGAGAACGACATGCCTGTCGCGTTCATTGCCTATGGTTTGATTCGTAACGGCATTCTGGAAGTCCGGCCTGACCGGAGGGACCTTGGATACGGCAAAGCTTTGGCAGAGGACGCTTTGCAAAGGGCCATCGATGACGATCGTCGCTGCATACTCGGCATTGAGTGTGCGCCGTGGGCCTCGATACCCTTTTGGGAGAAGATCGGCTTCCGGATATATTCCCAAAACTACGCCTACATGTTGCTTCCGAAAATCCTGAAATTGCCGGAGAGGGGCACAGAGGCAGACGTGACGATCTCGCTGTATCGCGACCCAGAGCAACACAGCCCCGAAGGCAGCGTGCCGCAGGCTGTGTTCAAGCCGAAGGCGGTCAGAAGCGAGGATGGCCTCATCCACCTCGGCCAAAGAATTATCTTCGACAACAAAGCCGATAACAGCCGCCGGGATCCCGTTGCGCGAGTATCGATCGACGGGCGAGATGTCTTCTTCGACAAGCTAAAATCCGACGGAGCATCCCAGCTTGGAATCCGTCGAGACGAGGGCGGGAACTTCTACGCGGATCACCTGCGCCTATAAGGGGGTAGACGACATCCAGGTCAACGGTCACCAGAGACGGCAGAACGGCAAAGGCGTGAGGGCCATCTACCACTCCGCGCTCAAGGTCGCCGTGCTGATCTACTGCCGCCAGAAATCCCTTCCGCACCCGGGGTTCGTGTTCTTGGATTCTCCGTTGCTGACCTACCGCGGGCCGTTGCTCTACGAAAAGTACGGCGAACTGGATTCGTATGAGAAGCAGATCGTCGCAACGCCGCTCGGCCGGCGGTTCTACGAACACCTGTCGTCGCTGGCGGACATCGGACAGTTCATCGTAGTTGAGAACACCGATCCGCCATCCGGCATCGAGTCTCTGGCAAGGGTTCAGGCATTTGCTGGCGAGAACGGGGACGGCCGACAGGGTCTGTTCCCGTCGCTGACGTGACCATCAGGCGGTAAGTACCCCCGGGGGGATAGCGCGCAGGCGCTCCCGAACACTGACTTAGATTGCTGATGGCCCTTCAGCGTTGGCCCCTGACGGGACCTGATAAAGCCATAGAGACATCGGCTTCCGGTCTGCTTAGGCGCTCCATTCGAACCGCTGCTTCAACCTGTTCAGCGCCGTGTTGTAGGGAAGCACGCGCTCGTATTGAAGGCGGCCGACTGCAATGCCGGGCGCGACGCCGCATTCCACGGAAAATGCTCGGATGGAAGCCTCGTCGAAGCATCGGTTGGCAACGAACGATTTCCACATTGGCTTGGGGATCAGACTCGACGCCGCAAATTCATTTGCTTCAGCTTCCTTAGGATCGTCAATGTCACCTTTGTCGTCGTCGATGAACAGGCCTTTCTTGCCGTGCAACAGGATGTGTCCCGCCTCGTGGAAGAACGTAAACCAGAGGTGATCGTCAGACTTGTGCCGAAGGCTCAGCTGGATGATAGGCGTGTCTCCTGCCCACCTGGCAGCGCCGCTCAGCCTCGTGCCCGGCAACTCCGGAGAGAACACGAGAGCGACACCCGCGTCGGCGCATAGCTTGCCGAGACGGGTCTGAATCTCTTCGGGTCCGGACAATGTCAACGAGCGGGCTTGCTTCAGGCAAGCCTTGAACCTCATGGGGTCGTAGTCGGAGCATTGAATGTCCGCGGCGATGCGCGCCCCCCAATGAAGCCATGCCATGACAGCTTCGGGGTGGCCGCGGAAAGACTGCGACCGCCGATAGGCAACCGAAGCCCGTCGGCTGGCGAGCATGTCGTTGCATGCCTCGACCGAAGCCGCCCCGAAGAAATCCAGGATGCATCGAACTGTTTCCGCTGGGCTTCTTGGGGTGTCGAACATCCGGTATCGGACCATGTCCTTCACCGGAAATTTCTTCGCCCAGGCCGACTGCCGAACGAACTCTTCTTCCTCCTGGCGCTCCGCCAGCTTCAATCGGTAATTGCTCTCAAGATTGACCCAGACCAGCGGTTCCATGTCGAGGACTCTGCCGAAATGGAGCGCCGTCTCCTCAGTGAGCGGAGCTTTTCCTGAAATGATCTCGCTGATGAACTTAGGCGTCCGCCCGCATCGTTCGGCGAACGCTTGCTTGGCGATCCCGCGTTCCTCCAGGATTTCGTCCAGGATTGCGCCTGGGGAAACGATGTAGTCCGGTTTCTTGGTCGTTACAGTTGCCATCAGTGGTAATCCCCTACGTAAACGATCTTTACCTTGGTGACCTTCTTGAGGTCGATGCCTCCGCTTTCCAGCTCTGGTACCGGGTCGTGATCCGGCACCAGACAGATGCAGATTCCGTTCTTCACGGCCACGGACCACTGGCCTTTGCGGTCGCCTTCCAGAAGGTGCCGCCTGAACGGCTTGTCGGTAGGGACGTCGGCCAGCGCCGGCGCTGCGGCGAGGAATGCATGGCGATTCTGAAATGCCCCAGCGACAACGGTTCCGAACTCCTTCACCAAGGCCTTGCTGCTGATGCAGAGTTTCTCCAGCTTCGTGGTTGCATACTCAATATCCACCAGAAAATCCTTAACCCATTAGGTAAAGCAAAAATAGCGAAGGTCAAGTGCTGGCCATCGCATCGCGGAGAATCAATGTTGGCAGGGAACTCGGTCTGGTTGCAAGGCAATCGAATTTAACCCGGCCCATCCTTCAATCCCGCCACTCGCGCTCTTCCGTCGCGCACCATCTCCACCATCTCCGCGACCGAAACGCTCAAAGTCGCGGCTGCAGCCGGAAGCGGCAGTCCCGGCTCCGCCCCGTCGGATGCCTTTTTGCTCCGCAGCCAGTCCATGAGAATTTCTGGCGCATTGCTTCTGATGATGCAGGGTACCCCTTGCTCAGCGCCAGCGACGGTAATCAGGCACTGCCGACGCGCTAACTCCCCGACATCACGGCTCGAAACGCCGAGTTCCTGGCTGACCTCCGGAACGCTTTTCCCTGACCTGACGTCGGCGGCTAGGCTGTAGACGATGCCCGCGTGTGAGAAAGCGGGCGTGACAAAAGGTTTTGCAACCGCAGTCGCCTCCTGTGTCGTAAGATTCATACCGATCTTCAAATAGGGAACGGATTTATGGATCGTGAACCCGTCGACATTCAGCAGGCGCACCGTGCTTACATCACCGCCGTCGAACGGCTGCAACTCGTCGCACATTATCTCGACCGCGCTCATATGGGGCGATCGGCAACCGATTCGGAGTTGGCAGACTTCCATGCTCGGCGCAAAGCGAAAGAGACGGCGCTCCGCAAGATCTGTACGTGGCCTTGTCCAGACTTCGCAACGCTGCGCGGCAAGGCAAAAATCCTGCATGGAATGCTGATGAGCGGCGAGACGCTGGGAGGGAACGAACAGAAGGCTTTGGTGCAGTCGATCTTGCAGATGGATAAAGCCACTTCTGTTGCAATCGAATAAAAGACAATTCCTTCCTGCCCAACCATGGCGGAAACAGGCGTTGGCTACTGCCCTCTCTTAGCCTTCAATTCACGACATCGACCAGGATCGAACTCAGCTCTGTTCCATCCGTCACTCCTGTCACGCGCGCGCTACCCTTGCGCACCATCTCCACCATATCCGCCACCGAGACACCCTGAGCCGCCGCGGCGGCAGGGAGCGGCAATTCCGGACCCGTTCCGTCGGTCACTGCCTTGCTCCGCAGCCAGCCCAGCAGAAACTCGGTTGCCTTTCCCCTGATGATGCACGGCACGCCTTGCTCCGCGTCGGCGACGGTCAGCAGCAAATGCAGGCGTACCATTGCCCCGACGTCCGCCGAGGAGACGCCGAGTTCCTGCGCGACCTCTCGGACGCTCTTCCCGGACCGGATGTCGGAAGCAAGCCGATAGACGGTATGGGGATCGAGGCTTTTGGGCTTGGGCAAAACGGCCTCGCGCCGGCGCGCCTGCATCTGGCGCAGGATCAACCGCAGCCGTCTCTCCGGAATGCCGCACTGCTCGGCGGCCTCCGCGTATGTGAAATGGCCGTAGGGCATGTGCGACGGCTCCTGCTCCTTGGCTGGCCGTTCGCGCATGCAGTCGCCTAGATGCCAGGATACGTTGCCGTCGACGCCGTCGGGCTGCCCGTGCACCAGCCAATATCTGAACTCGTCGGAATACACCGGGGCAGGCGGCTGCTTCGGACGCTCGGCTTCGATGCGGTCGAGCAGATTCTGGAAACTGTCGGGCAGGCCCAGAACCATGGCCAGCCCCGCGTTCATCACCTTGCGGACGCCGTTTTTCCCGGCCATGGGATACTCGGTCTGGAAAGGGTCGAGCGCGAACTTGCCGATCTCGCGGCATGTCTCGACAGCTTCGTCCATCGGCACCCGGTCGAGGAACGACGGCGCGGAGGCGCGCGCGCCATCCATGCGCCCGATGACGTAGGCGTCGAAGGCGCATTCTGCCTCCGGAACCTGTTCCGTCCTCGCGTAGGCCAGTTCCCTGCCGCAGGCGCAGAAATAGAAGCTCGGGGAGTTGTGCCAGGTAAGCCTGACGCCGCACTGGCAGGCCTCGAGGAGGGCGCATCGGTGCTCCGGACACGTCGTCACGAAGCCGACGTCCCACCATGCGCGATGGGTCCCGGATCCCCGGAGGCATTGCGGGCACCATCGGCGACTGCCAAAACGAACGTCGCGCTTCCGGAAGCGCTGGCCAAGCAGGTGAATCCAGCCTGCGTCCACGCGCGCAGAGGCGTGTTCGAGGACCGACAGGTCGGCGACGCACAGACGGGCAACGTCCTCCACCGGAAGATTGAACACCTGCCGTCCGGGGCGAACGCCGATCTCCCGGCAGAAGCGGCCGAAATCGCCGCGAAGGTTTCGCTCAACCGTCCTCCCGAACAGGCCGTGTTTCGGTTCCGTGGCGACCTGACGGACCGCAAGCGGGAATGCCTTCATTTCAGTGAAAGACTCGACGGGGAGGTCCAGTTGATCGGTCATGCCGCCTCCTTCGCCTTCTTCGGCTTCGATGTGCTCTCCCGCAGGCCCGACCTTTCATCGTCCTCGAGGAAACGCTTTCCGTCGTAGTCCTCGGGGAACGACACGCTCGAAATCTTGCCAACGAACGGATTCCCTTTCGTGCCGATGGGCTTCATGACGTCGAATGCCGCCTCGAAGTGCCGCGGCAGGAGCGCCGTGGATTCCATGGTCAGCGCGACCTCCAGCGCCTTGAACGTCAGGATGCTCGAAAGGCCCGCGAGACCCCCGGTAGCGCGGCAGGTACGCTCCGCCAGGTCCATGTCGTCGAGCGCTGGCCGCCTGTGGAAATAGTCGATCTCGTCGGCTAGGGTGCCGAGAAAATGCACGAACTCGGTCTGCTCGGCGTCGACGTTCCAATCGTAGCCCTTCATCTCGAAACGGCTGAACGTGCGCCGCAGCAGCTGGTGGTTGGACTCAAGCACCAGAAGGGAGCTCGCCAGCCCGCCGAAGACCATCTGGCAGCAGTTCCAGTTGGCAAGTTCCTTGAGCACGTCCGCCGCCAGGAACTGGGTCCTGTTGCTGCGGTTGTCGACCATGTGGTTGAACTCGTCGAGGATCATCAGTTCGACGCGCTGCTCCTTCAGATGCCAGGCGATGTCGAGCGAAAGCTCGTCGGACGTCCGGCGCTTGTCTACAGGAATGCCGAGGGCCGCCATGATGCGGCGCTGAAGCGCATACTTGTCAGCGCCGGGCGGAACGTGGACGTAGAGGACCCGGCGGTGCATGCCGGGTTCGTCCCGCACGGCCGGGTACTGTTTCGCGTAGTAGCGCAGCGTCTTCGACTTGCCTGAACCAGAGCGTCCCGTGAACATAAGCGCCGTCCCCTCTGCGCTGGGCGAGGGGGAGAAAGCCATGTGCTCGGTCAAGGCCGCTTGCAGCCCTTTCTTGAAGCGCTGGTGAGGCACCAGCATCTTGCGCATCCGGATCCGGGCCTGCGCGACCTTGCTGGCCAGGGGCGAGGCTCTTGCGCCGGATGGATGGCGGCAGTTCGGTTTTCTGGATTGCCAATGTCGTCGACCTGCAATGCTGGGGCCCCGGAGCAAGGATTCCTTTTTGAATCCTGCCGCAGGACATCACGAAATTCCTAACAAATTGTCGCCAGTGACATGAGGCGAAATTGTCAACTATTTGAAATTGCTACTAGTTTCACATCCCAGCAGGATGATTGTCTAGGGGGCTATGAGCCTCATAGTTTCGAGCCGCATCGCCTGAATTGACGGCTCCGGCATGGACATGCGGGACATTCGGGTTGAATGAATTTCAGAGGCGAGATCAGGTGACGATGATCAATGCGGCTCTGGAGCGGTTCGGCGGCACCTGCGCTTTGCTTGAGGCGAAATGGCAAGGTTCCGGCTCGAAAGAGATTGCGGGCGGTGCGTGATACACGCAGTCGAGGACAGCAGCGCATCATTGCCTCGTTGTCGTGTACCGCTAACGTCGGCAGCCCGATCGGGCGAATAAGGGCAAGGAGCGGACTGCGGACGAGTCAACTTATGGGTTAAAACCGCAACTTATGAGTCAAAAGACAACATTTTAACTTAGCTGCTACAATCCGATGTTGCATAACATACATTATGGAACACGAGATTGTGTTGATAAATCAGTGCGTTACGAAGAAGATCGCTCGACGGCCGCTGATCATCCCCTCATGAAGTTATACAAATACGCACCGATGAGCAGATCGTCTTCACCGCCGGCAACCCGCCGCTGCGCTGCGGCCGCGCGATCTACTTTCGGCGCAACGACATGCTTGAACGAGTTGGCACAAACAGGTTCGGGCCGAACAAGAAATGACCTGCCCGATCGGGCAAGGACTTCTCTCCCTGTGAAAGCTCCGGGGCTTCTCTACGGCGCGTTTTGGATAGCGCGTTCAGCCCCTCCGCTTCGCCGCCCACCAAGTTGGGCGGCGGCCCTTCGGGCTGGGGAACACGCGAGCCGTCGATCGCTGACAGTACCGCAAGCGGATGCGTTCCATCAATACTGCGAAGCACCGGCAACCGATTGGGAACACTCATTGGACACGATCGGCGTAGCACGACATTTCAGGCGAACAATCACGGCGCAGCTGGTGTATTGAGCCGGGCGCATCAGCCGCATGAATCGGTCAGGCGTGATCGATTCATCGAAGTCGTTGGACGTTGCTTCCAAAGGAAGCGAAGATTCCAACTATGCCGAAACCTGTGACAGAACCGCTTCATCTTCGCCGCATCGATCCGGCTCGCAACATGTCTCGGTTCTATGTGCTGTCCATTCAGCCGACATTGTTCGGCGGCGCGTCGCTGGTCCGCAACTGGGGCCGGATCGGCACAAACGGCCAGGTGATGATGGAAACCTTCGATGAGCGCGCGGATTCCGACGAAGCGTTCTCCCGGCTCGAGCGCCGCAAACGTAAGCGCGGATATATGGCTCCGTAGGAAATCAGGCCGATCGCGCAGTCTTCCGGGAATTTTCAAGCGTTGCGCACGCGCGGACTACCAACCCCGTGTTGTTGTGTGCCAAACAGTGACCAGCAACAACGCGAGGAGCACGTTCCATGACGACCGCAAATGAGATCGCTGACAAGATTGCAGCCGACAACGGTCTGACGAAGATGCAGGCCAGGAGCATCGTCGACAGCGTGTTCAAGGCGATCGCCGATGCGGCCGCGAGCGGTGCCGAGACGAGCCTGCCCGGTTTCGGCAAATTCAAGGTGAAGGACACACCTGAACGCGAGGGCCGCAACCCGTCGACGGGCGCGACCATCAAGATCTCCGCCTCGAAGAAGCTGTCCTTCACGCCGGCAAAAGCCATCAAGGACGCGCTCAACGGCTGATCTTGCCGGGATACCCTGACAGAAAGAGCCCGGCGGTCTAGCTTGTGGTGATCAGGTGCAGTGAAGACTTCCCGCTCTTCAGGGCCGCCGCCGACAGCTTGCGGTCAAAGCTCGCAAGTTGGCCACCATGCGCCTTGGCGAGCGCAAGAAGATAAGTGTCGGTGACCTGTGCCGAGGTCAGGATTTTCGCAGCATCGATGTCGCCGGAGCCAACCAGGCTCACATCGTCGGGCCAGAAGCTATGCCCATGCAGGGCTCGCAACTTGGTAACGATTTGCGCAACGACTGCAGGCGAGCCGGGAGAATTAGGATATTTTTGGTTGCCGACGATGCGCAGGACGCCGTTTTCGGTGATGGGACAGGTAGCCCATGCGGCGTAGCCGGTCACTTCGAACCAGCCATGCGCATCGTCATGGGCGACATGGCCAGGATCGATCAGCGCGATCAGCACATTGACATCGAGCAGGAAGGTCACGGCAGCTCGTCACGTAAGGCGTTGACCGTCTCAAGCGTGACAGGAGGGGCATCCGGCCGAGGCGACAGCAGAGGAATCCCGTTGCGCTCGCCGCCGGCCTGCGGGCGGCGCAGCGAGCGCCGGGCGAGATCGGTGATGATCTCGCCCACGCTGCGATCTTGCTGCCGGGCCATGGCCTTGGCCGCGACCAGGACGTCGTCATCGATCGCCAGTGTCGTTCTCATATCGCCCTCCTTGGTTCGCATCAATCATCACGCATCATATAGAGCAGCGACGGCAGATACTCAAGCGGCTCGAGGTATCGGACACGAAGCCGCATCGCCGTTCCAGACGTCGACCAGTTCGGTCCACGCACCGCCCGGCCAGACGGCGATGTCGACGGAACCAAGGGCTTTTGCTGATGCGCGATGGTGCTCGTCATGTAGGTGTCCTTTCGGTTGACCAGTTCGCCAGCCTTGCGGCGGAGCCCTCGCGCGAGATCCTCAGTCCCGGTTTGATCGGGACCAGATCAGCTGCAGGCCTTGCTCGCCGTCAACTTCGATCAGGGTGGCGTAGATCGGAGCGGGGAAGCTCGGGTCGTCCAGCTTGACCGAGAGGTAGTCACGGCCTTCTGCGGAGACCTTCTGCCAGGCGGCGCCCAATTCGACATTCGCCGCCGCGAAGATGCGGAAGTGCGGACCCTTGTCCGAGGGGTTCTCGACGCGGACCAGCTTGGCCTTGACGTTGAGGTTGAGGGTTTTGATCGTGCCGGTGAAGCCGTTGCCGGTGGAGGTGAAGGTGCCGATGGTAGCCATTTGTCTCATTCCTTTGTTGGTCGGGCCGCGCCCATCGCGACCTCGATGACGGTCGGTGGAACGGAGGCGATCGACCCGCACCCACCGGGGTCCCCGTTGCGCGTGCGCAATGGGGTGGTCCTTAGGGCTGGAACGAAGTGGAAGGCGGCCGGGAGCGACTTTCTTGGATCGCGAGGAATGGCGGCGCAGCCGGCAGGGGAAGAAAGTCGCGCAGGCCGTTGCCGGGACAAGATCGAGAGCCCGCGCTGCGGGATCGGCGTTCGGTCAGACCAGTCACATCGAGGACGCAGATGGACGTGCTTTCGGAAACAGGAATGAAGACGGGCGTTCCACCACCGCCTCATCGCCATGAGACGGCGACTTGTGTGATCAACTGTCCGTCCGGACGACGGCAGTCTGCGGATCTGCCCAGATCCAGCAGGCAGGGTCGTGTTCACATCGCGCCAACGCCGACACCAGAACCGAGACGTCGTGGCAGGGTGGCAATGTGAGCGCTCGACGTCACTGGTCAGGCCGACCGGGTAATGGCATGGGGTCCGGAAGTGGCCCGTCGAAAATCCTGGAAAGAGCAGTGGATCAGATATTTGGGCGTCCAGTGCTTGGGGTCTCTGTTCGGCGCGTTTTCACAATAAAGGACTTGGGCGGGCGATGAACGGCGCGGGTGCGGCAGGAAGAAGCCCCCGCTCTCCGGCCGGAGGTTATCAAAGGCGACGGATAGGCGCGGGATATTGTGCAACCAGATCGTCGACGGTCAGCAATGTAATGCCCTCGACGATCGACTGAGCAATCAGGATCCGATCGAAGGGGTCCTTGTGGATGGGGGGAAGCCCCTCCACGGCTATGGCATGCTCGCTTGTGATTGGCAGCTCATAATAGCCGTTGTCGATCAGGGCCCTGCGCAAAAGACGCGCATCGACCGTGAAATCAGCGCGGCCCAGACCCCGTTTGATCGCAATCTCCCAGAGACTTGCAGCGCTGAACGTCAGGTCGTTGTCGGCATTCTCGATCTCAGCGAGGGCGGCAGGCGGGAGCTTGTCGGGCTCGCCCGCCGCCCAGAGCAGAAGATGGGTATCGAGCAGAAGTTTCATGCGTCGCCGCCAAACAGCTTCTCGATTTCCTCACCGGCCATGCGATCAAAATCGTCCGGAACGGAAAACTGCCCGGCCATAAACCCGACGCGACGCGTTTCGCCGGCCGCAGGAGCGTCTATCGCGACGACCTTCACCATCGGCTTGCCGGATTTGGCGATGATGAAAGATTCGCCCTTGGCCGCCTTGTCGATAAGGCGTGACAGATGCGTCTTGGCCTCGTGGATATTGACGGTGCGCATTGCTGGCTCCATGACTTAGTCCATGCAACTTAGTCTATGCGTGCCTGACGTTCAAGTGCACCTGCCGAAGAAGGCTGAAGGCCCCGCCTTGCGGCGGAGCCCTCGCGCGAGATCCTCAGTCCCGGTTTGATCGGGACCAGATCAGCTGCAGGCCTTGCTCGCCGTCAACTTCGATCAGGGTGGCGTAGATCGGAGCGGGGAAGCTCGGGTCGTCCAGCTTGACCGAGAGGTAGTCACGGCCTTCTGCGGAGACCTTCTGCCAGGCGGCGCCCAATTCGACATTCGCCGCCGCGAAGATGCGGAAGTGCGGACCCTTGTCCGAGGGGTTCTCGACGCGGACCAGCTTGGCCTTGACGTTGAGGTTGAGGGTTTTGATCGTGCCGGTGAAGCCGTTGCCGGTGGAGGTGAAGGTGCCGATGGTAGCCATTTGTCTCATTCCTTTGTTGGTCGGGCCGCGCCCATCGCGACCTCGATGACGGTCGGTGGAACGGAGGCGATCGACCCGCACCCACCGGGGTCCCCGTTGCGCGTGCGCAATGGGGTGGTCCTTAGGGCTGGAACGAAGTGGAAGGCGGCCGGGAGCGACTTTCTTGGATCGCGAGGAATGGCGGCGCAGCCGGCAGGGGAAGAAAGTCGCGCAGGCCGTTGCCGGGACAAGATCGAGAGCCCGCGCTGCGGGATCGGCGTTCGGTCAGACCAGTCACATCGAGGACGCAGATGGACGTGCTTTCGGAAACAGGAATGAAGACGGGCGTTCCACCACCGCCTCATCGCCATGAGACGGCGACTTGTGTGATCAACTGTCCGTCCGGACGACGGCAGCCTGCGAATCTGCCCAGACCCAGTAGGCAGGGTCGTGCTCACATCGCGCCAACGCCGACACCAGAACCGAGACGTCTTGGCAGGATAGTAATGTCAGCGCTCGACGTCACTCGTCAGCATGACCGGGGCATTCAACCGAAGCCGAGACTATGGCGCCGGTTCAGCAGAACGCTGCTGGCAACGGCGTATCGGGTGCCAGCTTCAGTCGGGACCAGCGTCACCGTGCAGGCGATTGCATCACGGAAGCTAGTCGGACGAAAAGTCCTCGGGCCACATCTGCGCACCATGGAGAACACGCAGGATACGGATAGCATCATGGGTTAGAACGTAGGCTGCAATATATGGCGTTCGGGAGATGACCAGCTCCCGCGTGCCGGGCACTCGTCCAGGGCGTCCACTCTCGGGAAACTCGACCAGGCGGAGCACCGCCTGCGCGATATGCTCGTCAACGGCAGCCGCCGCGCGCGGGCTTTCGGCTTCGATATGGGTGAAGATGTCGTCGCGATCAGCAAGCGCAAACGCTGACCATTTCAGCCTCATGACTGGGTAGTTCCTGCCTTGCGTAGCGCGGCAGCGCGTCGTGATGCAAAATGCGTCTCTACATCTTCAGCGGTGACATCGGTCCGGGTATCTTCGAGTGCCTGCATCACTTTGGCGCGAAACCATGCATCATGAGCCTCGCTGTTGCTGATCAGTTCCAGCGGCAGTGCACCTTCATTGGCGGTGCGCGTCAGCAGGATGCGTACTACGTCGGAAACCGTCAGCCCCATGCCTTCAAGCACGGACGCCGCGCGGTCCCTGATGTTGGAATCGATACGTGTCTGCACGAGTGCGTTTGTCGCCATGGTTGTCTCCTGTCTCGAATCCACAATGTAATGCACTTGAATGACTGTTTCTAGCTACGACGACCACACACTAATCGCGGCATCGCTGGCGAAGAATGCAGGCGGCTCCCCTGCGGTGGCAAGGCGCAGGCGGCCTTCCATACACACCTAGCTGCGAACGCAGCGTGGCCCTTAAGCGCTCTGGATGGCCCAGCGCCATGCGATTGGAGATGCAGTATCACGCAGCGTGCTCGACCAGTGTCCCCTGCGGCTGGAGATCATGCAGATAGTTGACCGCCCGCTGGGCATGGGCCGCCGCGGCGAAGATGAAACGCTTCTCGTTCCTGAGAATCTCAAGCCAGCTTGCAAGATAGCTTGCGTGGTCGGGCCTCGGCTCGAGCTCGGGAACGATGCCGAGATCGGCCGCCAAAAAACAGCCGCCCAGATCGGCCACGAGTTCCTCGTGCGCCCTGAAGGAACGATCCTTGTGATATCGTGAGAGATTGCGATTAAGCCGCTTCTCAGCGCCGACCCAATGGGTCAGTTCGTGCCCAAGGGTTGCATAGTAACTCGGCGCGTCCCGGAAACTCTCGAACGGAGGCATTTGCACAATGTCGAGAGCTGGATTGAAACAGGCCTTATCCCCACCGTGCCGGATGACAGCACCGGTGTTCGCGAAGAAGGTGTCCGCGTTTTCGATCCGCTCCACCGGATCGGCTACCGGAGCGGGATTGCCGTAATATTGTGCCGGAAGCCCCTCGATCTGGTCGGCGCAGAACACCGTATAGGCCTTGAGGAAGGGAATGCCGCGCTCGACCTCTTCGCCCTGGGCATCGGTTTCGGTTCGGTTGAAGCAGTTGGCATAGACGACCATGGAGCCGGTCTCGCCCTTGCGAACATGACCGCCGAGCTCGACGCTCTGCTTGAACGTCATCCAGGTCGGGGAAACAAAGCTTCGCGCAACCGCCTCCGACCAGAGAAGCAGCGTATTGATCCCCTGATACGGCAGTCCGTTGTGGCGGAGCGGGCGCGTTATACGCCCCGTGGTGTTCGCACCGCTCCAGGGCTTGACCCAGGGGCGCACTCCCTTTTCCAGATCCGAGACGATGCGATCGGTGATTTTCGCGTAGATGTCGACGCGGGTCTTGTTGTTTTTCCTGTCCATTTCCGAACCTCCATTCGAGGCCGCGCCAATCGCGGCCGTCACGAGGTCCGCAAGCGCAGGACCGCAGGTCCGCGAACCCGCAGAAGAGGAATCGGAAGGCGGGGAAGCGTTGCATGCGGGCCGCAACGTCAGTGGAGGATGGCGCAGCCGTTTCGGGGGCCGAGGACCGGAGCAGGACCAACATTCGTGACGGCCGCGATTGGCGCGACCTCGACGACGGTTTCCATTTCTTTGGCTTCAGATGCCCTGGCGCACGCGAAGAGGCCGGCGTCCAGTAGGACGCCAGCCTCAAGGGAGGAAGATCGGGCGGAGCCGAAGCTCCGCCCATTGGGGGTTAGCCAAGCGCCGCCATCTGGAGATCGGCTGCCTGCCGGTTGACGGTCTGGCCGGGGTCCTCGGTCTGGCGCTCGTAGGGCTTCCAGCTTTCACCGATGATGTGCTCGTAGGCGGCGACGGCGCCCTCGGCCGCCACGCGCAGGGCATGTGCCTGAAGGCCCATGTCGGCGGCGAATTCGCGCTTGCGCTGGGCCTTGCTGTTGAAGCCGACCGGACCGTCAATGTCCTCGTCGCGAGTGTCATTGGCGAGCTTGGCCGTGGCGTCCTTGGCCTCGGTAACGGCCTTCGAGTAGAACTGGCCTGCTCCAAAGGCCGAACCGACATAGGAGCCGACGATCCTTTGCAGGTGGATCTGCATGGCTTTTTCGGAAAGCCCCTCGGAGAGGGTATCAGCGCCTTCGATCAGGCTGCGCTCATGAAAGTCCCGGATGCCGTCGCTGTCGAGGACAGGAAGGCCGAAGCTTTCGGATATGAGAGAGGCCTGGTTGCTGTCCGGGCAGCAGAGCCGGACCATTTCGAGGGTCGTGCCCTTGCGGAGCTGGACGACGCGGGCCTTGGCCTTGCTTGAGCGGGCTGAACTGGACATTGAGCTTACCTTTCTAGCGATGCCCTTCAGGTGTTCCGGCCCTTGCCGGTCTTTCCTGCGGGTGCGGTCAAAAGGAACCGGCGGAAGCTGGACACTTCAGGGTCCGGGACCTGCCAGGCGAGCGAGGCCGGCTTGCGGACAAGCGGGGGCCAGTCCTTTCACTGGTCCTTGTGAAGGACGCGGGCCGGCCTTGCCGAGATCGGCGGGTTCCGGCCGCTCCGCGGCGCGTCAGCGGCCTTGAAGTGGCCAGCCGCCGGTTCAGACCGCAGCAAACCCGACGGGAAGACCGGCAAGGGGATGATCACGGGCACCGGCATGCCGAAGGATAGGCGCCTGTTCGGCTGGCGCCGCAATAAAGTCCCATGGGTTGCCGCACTGACGCCGGGCGCCGTCGATCTGATGATGGTCGCTCGCTCGACACGGATGTTGCCACCCCCGCATCCATGCTTGACCTTTGGCAGCGGCTGGCGCCAGCATCTCGGATCACGCACAGAGCGTCTCCGATTGAAGTCGCTGCCGCAATATCGCCATGGCGCTTTCCTGCCGCGCCAGCTTGCGCGACAAGGCGGCGATCTCCGGCTGGCGCTCAGCGGTAACGGCAGCGAGGTTGGCGCGATACCGTTCGAGGAATGCACCTGGATCAGGCGATCTCCCCCGCCGATACCTAGTATGACGGGATATTGCCGTATCAGGGCCGCCATGCGGCGGGTGATCTGGCGGTTGATCATGTCCAGCTGACGCTGGGTCTGCCGGCGCGCATCCTCATACGGAAGAGCTGAGCACGACGATCTCTGGACAACATCATACCGCCCTTCCCTGCCAGCTGACGAAGCTGGACGGTCCGCCGTAGACGGCGTGCCGCTGCGGATCGATGATGAAGCCGAAGGGGCCGACCCGGTATTCGTCCGAAGGAACAAGGAAGCGTCGCTCCTCGGTACCATGCCCGCGCTTGCCACCGGGGGTCGCGATGACCTCCGTGAAACCGGATTGATGACCGGAAAGGATCGCCGACACGACGATCCAATCGTCGGCGTGCTCGTCGAAGAAGGAGCGCTCGTCCTTCCTCCAGGATTCACCGGTTCCCAGCACGTTGCCTGCGATCGTTTCCCAGGCGTCCTGGAAGCTGTCCTTCATCGTCCTGTTCGCGCACCGCCGCTCGAAGCTGGTGAACAGGTGCGGAAAGGTTAAGGCCACGATTGCCCAGGCCTCATCGTCCTCGTAGGCGCCGCCGTCGACACGCAGCGATCGATGAACCTTGCGGTCGCGCCCGGGCGAGAGGAGAAACCCACCATGGCCGGCCGCCGAGTGAAGAACGACACCGTCGGCATAGACCGTCGCACCCTGCGACGACCCCCAAGGTGTGCTTGCCGATGATCGCTCTTCACGCCGGCCGAGCGCGAATTTCTCGCACCGGTGTTCCGCCTGTTCCAGCACCTTGGCCCTGAAGGTAGCCTCGTCGGCGAGTTGGCCGGCATGACCATAAAAATCGTCGCGCCGCCATTCCGCGATCGGACGGGCGATACGCCATCCTGTGGCGAGAAAATGCTTCCCGTCGCCTCCCGGCACCATGGCAAAAGCAGTGTCACCTACCCGGGCGACGAGCAACACGTCGGCGCTGCGGCCAAAAGAAACCTCCGGAAATCCGGGGGCTTCTTCATTGGTTTCAAGCTGAGATGCTGTCGAGGTCATGCGGCCGTCCTCCCCTCGATGAAGGCAGAGGCGACCTCCTGCTGGTCATCGATATGGGCGGCGTGCAGCCGGTCGAGGCGGGCGGTTTCCGCTTCCAGCCCCGCCTTCTGCATCAGGCGCGGATCGCCGCTCGCGATCGCCTTCGCCATGGCGAACTGGTTCGCCTGCCCTTCGCCCGTGTCCTCCAGCCGGCGAATGCTGTGTCGCCAGAGAGTGCCGCGGCGATAAACCGCGCCTTGCGCTCATTGTTCTGCCACATGGTCGCATCGAGCGAGCCGAGGGTCGCGTAGGCATAGAGGCCGACCTCGTCGTGCTGGTTGCCCTGCCTGACGATGCGGCCCTCTCGCTGTTCGATCTGAGAGGGCAGCCAGGGCACGTCGAGATGATGGAGCGCCTTCAGCCTCGCCTGCACGTTGACGCCGGTGCCCATCGTCTCCGACGATCCGATCAGCACCCGGACCTTACCGGCGTTGAAATCATTGAACAGGCGCTGTTTGGCCTCGGACTTCTTGAACTCCTGCATATAGGCGATTTCGGAGGAGGGAACGCCCATGCGGACCAGTTCGTCGCGGATCCAGCGATAGGCCGAGAAACCACGGCTCGCCTCGACACTGATGGTGCCGAGATCGGAGAAGATCAGCTGGCCGGCGCCGGGCGTGTCGAAGGGCTTGCCGTCCTTGCGGACATATTCGACGTCCACCGTTTCCCGCCAGATGCGGAAGGCGTTGGCGACAAGGGCGTTGAGCTTGTTGCCTTCCTCATTGTCGATGCCCGGCATCACCAGCCGCAGGTCAATCGCGGCATGCCGGCCGTCGGTGATGACGGACAGGAGGATGTCGTCGCCCGGCTGCGGCGGTCCCTCACGCAGCTCGATCGCCTTGATGCGCTGGTCGAGGTGTCGCTGATAGGCCTTGAAGGCGGCGGTCGGCTCGGCCGTGATGATCTGGCGCTTCCCGCCCATGATCTCCGGCACCCTGACATAAGTGCGCAGGTCGGCCGGCTGGACGACATCGGCAAACGACCGGAACATGGCGATCAGTTCGGGCACATTGACGAACTGGGCGAACCTCGTGACCGGCCTGTATTTACCGGACGGCTGGAGCTCCAGTTCGGTGCTGGTGTCGCCAAATGTGCTCGCCCAGGCGTCGAACTCGTGCAGGCCGCGCTGCGAGAGCGCAGCGTGATCCATCAGCCGCTGCACCGTGAACATTTCGCCGAGCGTGTTGGTGATGGGCGTGCCGGATGCCAGCACCAGCGCCCTGCCCGGATTCTTCGTGTCGACAAAGCGGGATTTGACGAACAGGTCCCAGGCCCGCTGCGACCCATTCGGATCGACACCCTTAAGCGTCGACATATTGGTCGCGAAGGAGAGTTTTCTGAACTCCTGCGCCTCGTCGACGATGATCTGGTCAACGCCGATCTCGGCAATGGTCAGGAGATCATCCTTGCGGGTCGCGAGCGCCTCCAGCCTTTCCTTGTGGCCCTCCTTCATACGCTCGATGCGCTTGCGCGAGAGGCGGTCCTCGCGGTCGACTTTGGTCAGAAGGTCCTCGTAGAGTTCGAGCTCATCCTGGATCATCTGCGCTTCGAAAGCCGAGGGCACGGCGATGAAGCGAAATGCGGAATGCGTGATGATGATCGCGTCCCAGTTCGCCGTCGCCGCGCGCGACAGGAAGCGATGGCGCTTGTCCTTGGTGAAGTTGGTCTCGTCGGCGACGAGGATGCGGGCGTTCGGGTAGAGCGCCAGAAACTCGCGGGCCGCCTGCGCCAGGCAATGACCGGGCACGACCAGCATGGCCTTGTTGATCAGCCCGAGACGGCGCTGCTCCATGACAGCGGCGGCGATTGCCATGGTCTTGCCGGCGCCGACGGCGTGCGCGACGTAGGTGCTCTCGGAAGAGATGATGCGCCAGATGACCCGCTTCTGGTGGCCATAAAGAGAAAGCGCGCAGCAAGCGCCAGGTAGCTGGAGATGATCGCCGTTGAAGGATCGCGGCGCGATGTTGTTGAACGTATCGTTATAGAGCCGCGCCAGCCGGTCGGTACGATCGGGGTCGGACCAGATCCAGTTCTGGAAGGCAGTCTTGATCTTCTGCAGCTTCTCCTTGGCCGCTTCCGTCTCGACTGTGTTGAGCACGCGGCGTTCTGTATTGCCGTCCTTGACCGTGTCGAAGATCTGCGGGATGGAGGAATTCAGCGCATCGGACAAGAGCTGCCCGGCATCGCGGCGATGTGTTCCCCATTCCGTGGTGCCGGCAGCACTCCATCCGAGCTGGCGGGCGTTCACCGTCCAGCAGGCGAGCGCGGGCGTGTGATGGATGGTGATGTCGGCATCCATCGTCTCCTTCACGAAGGCCACGATATCGGCGGCTGGGATCCAGGGGGCGCCGAGACGTGCGGTGATGTCCGAAGGCCGAAGGTCGGCCGGCTGGACCCCTTTCAACGCCGCGCCGTTGCGGGCGAACGTCGGATCGAGCACTCCTGCGGCCTCGGCCGCGACGAGCTTGGAGCGGACAGGGCCGGAGAGATAGGCATCGGCTGTCTGCCACGCACCTGACGATGGATCCTGAAAGATCGCCTGCCCCAGTTCGTCGATGACATCTGCGACATCCCGATGCAACAGCTCGGCGATGTGATCGGGATCGACATGCCCGCGCTCGTTGAGCACGACCGCCAGCGCATCGGCCGGCGACGTGATGACGGGCGGCGGGGGTGGCGCGATCACGCGCTCGGTAAACAGGGGTCCGGGCTTTGCCGTGTTGGTCTCCAGGTCGTAGTCCTCGATTGAGGCCACCAGCCAGCAATCGGGATCGTCCAGGAACGGCTGGATGTTGGGCCGGCGGTGCGTCTCGCGCACGTCGCCGGTTTCCTCATCTTGCGCGGTCGAGACAGTGGTAAAGTTGATCGGTCGAACGCGCGCACGAGCTCGACCAGGCGATGCGCAGCCTGACCTGCGCCGGCTTCCACGGCCGGTCGAACTCCTGGGCCTTCAGCACCTCGCGTACGGCGTCACGGATCGGGACCAGCTTGCGGAGGATGCGGACATGCTTTTCCGGGATGCCGTCGCCGGTCACGCCCTTCCGAATCTGGATGGTGACGGGCTCGCCGTCGACCGTCTGCATCAGCGCGGTGTTCTGGCCGATGAAGTAGCTGCCCTCGCGGATTGTCGCGCCGTCCGCAGCGTTGCGGGCCGGCGCTTCAACATGCTCGCCAGCGTCTGCTCCGATCTCTTCCGGTTCGCCGTCATAGATGGCTTCCGGAAGGAGATGCACGACGGCTGTCAGTGCCGCATCGAGATCCGTGCCGGCATGCGGCAGGCAGGTATAGGTCTCGTCGGGACCGTAGATCCCGCGGCGACGGGCATGCTCGCCGAGCACCATGTCAGGATGCATCGCAAACCAGCGGTTCACGCGGATTGCGCTCTCGTCCTCGGTGGCGGGCTGAACGTCCTCCAGGTCGAGCCATGACACACCGCCTTCGGGCTCTCCGTGCTTGCGCCTGCGGAAGAACAGGATGTCGACGACAACATCCGTCCCGGCATCGGCGCGAAAGCTGCCCTCCGGCAGGCGAACGGCAGCCACCAGATCCGCCATTGTGGCGATGTGCTTGCGGGCGCGGGCATCGGCCTTGTCCATCGTTCCACTGGAGGTGACGAAGGCGGCGAGTGCGCCCGGCTTCAGCCGAGAGACGGCCTTTGCGATGAAGTAGTCGTGTAGCCGGAAGCCGTGCGAGCGGTATGCGGGGTCGACGATCCTGTCCGAGAACGGCGGATTGCCGACCGCCAGATCGAAATGCTCGGCCAAGTCGACCCGCGCGAAATCCTGGTTGAGGATTCGGGCGTTCGGCTGAAGGAGGCAGCCGATCCGCGCCGTGACCGGATCGATCTCGATGCCGGTGACGTGCGAGGCAGCGCGCAATGCCTCTGGCATCAACGCCGGAAAGAGCCCTGTGCCGACGCCCGGCTCCAGCACACTGCCGCCACGGAAGCCGAGCCGCCGCAAGCCGGCCCAGAGCTCTGATGATGTATTCCGGTGTGAAATGGGCGTACTGCGTGCAGCGGGCCAGCGAGGCGTAGTCCCGGCTGTCGACCGCCTCCTCCAGATCGGCGGCTATCTTCTCCCAGCCCTGGCGAAACGTCTGCTCGCCGGGGCGGCGGAACACGCCGTTCGCCAGTGCTGAAGCTCCAAAGCCGGTGAACCGGATCAGCGCTGCTTGTTCCTCGGGCGTGGCAAACCGCTGCTGGTCGACGATATCGGCGGCGAGCCGTATGGCGGCGAGATTGTCACGAGCCCGGTCCCGCCAGGATGTGCCAAGGCCGCGGGTCGCTGCCAGCTTGAAGTTCTCGCCCTTATCGACCTGATGCGCCCGAGCAGGCAATGCGGCCGCGCCGATCGGCATGGCCGGGGCTGGTGAGACGGGAGACGGATCGTCATCGACCGGACTATCGGCGGAAGACGTCGAAAAGGCCGTTACCCCGACGCAGAGGCCCGAGGACAGCGCAGTGTTTCCGAAGAGGTCGAGAGTGAAGGGGTCGTCGTGGGGCATGGAAAATCTCCTTGGATTTTGGCGAGCGCGATCACGCGGACGGCGTTGTCGGCCGCGTGAAGGGCTGGGGAGGTTGTGAAGGGGCTAGCGGGCGATCAGGGACAGCGAGACTTCGGTCTCGGTCAGCTGCACGAGCAGATGAGTGCGGCGGATGTTCCGATCGAACAGCGGAATGAGCCTCTCGGGCGTCGATGAATTCGATCCCGTCGTCACCGCCGAAATGACGGTGTTTGTAATGGAACCAGTCCGGATTGCCGACCGGATGGCACTCGTCGAAATAGACCACGAGCGGGCGGTCACCGTCGGCGAGTTTTCCGTTCGACATGATGTAGACCCCCTGGTCTCCGACCAGCCAAACGCCGGGGATCTCGCCCGTGCCGGGCCTGAGGCCGTAATACGGGTTGCGGAATCCGCCATTGGCGGCGGCATCGGTCTTTCCGCGTTCGATGACCTTGCGAACGCCGAGAATGGGAAACGTGAACATGGCCGCCCCCCTCACGCCGCGATCGCGTCGGGGAGGTAGCGCAGATGCACCGGAAGCTTGGCCGAGATCTCTTCGTCGGTGAGATCGTTGAGCAGCTTCAACGTCGTGCCCCGGCTGCCGCCGTAGACGGTGATGGTCCGCTTGCCACGTGCAGGCTCCGGCCAGCGCTCCCCGGCATAGCCGCGATAATCATCATGGGTCGCGCTCCAGATGTGATCGAGGCGCTCGGTCCGCGTCATTGCCTTCACCGGCCGCGATTCCCGGTCGACGATCGTGGCACGCATCCGCTCGGGTGAGCCCCTGTCGGAAAGATCGCAATAGCCGTGGAAATGACGGAACTGGCTGTCGATCGTCAGCGCGAAGAAGACGCTGGTGACACTACCGGTCAGGAATTCGCGCATCGCGAACATGTCGCCGCGCATCCAGAGTGGCGGCAGGATCTCGAACATATAGTCGTGGTCTGCCTGGCCGGTCTCGAACCATTCGCCGGCATAGAGCGCGCTCGCGTCCCAGCGGTTGGGCCGTTGCGCGTGACGGTCGAACATGCGGAACATCTGGCGCCGGTCGGCGACGCCCTGAAAGACCTTTCTGATCGGGGATACGGGGTGCATGGCGGGCTCCTTTCAGCCTCGTCGGGCTGGAGCGCGGCTTATCCTTCCGACTTCGCCGTCAATTCAGCCCTTCATGACCCCTCCCCCGCGGCCGCCTCTCCGTCCGGCCGGGTCAAGGGCCGCGCAGCGGGCGAAGCTTCACCCTTGACGCGGCAGGCGGCATGCGGCAGTCGGGTTTCTTCTTCCCTCTCCGTTCCTCTTCTTCTTTCATCATCGCCTGCAGATCGTCGTTCCAGTCTTCCGTGACCGGCCGCAACCGCGCAAAGCCGCATGCCGCCGCGACGGCGATCGCCTCGATGCGTTCGGCATAGGCTTCGCCCTGCACATTGTTGTCGGTCGCGGCGACAAGCTGCGTATTCGGGCGGGTCGCAAGCGTCCGTATGGCCGTCTCGGTCGCGGGCGCCCATCCGCCGCCGGTGCTCAGATAGAGGCTGTCGGGCCGCAGGCTTTCGATCGCGGCAAGGCTCATCGCGTCGATCGCCGCCTCCGTAACGCAGAAGCGAATGGCCTCGCGTGGCCCCAAGCGGAACAGTACCTTCCCGCCGCCGGTGGCGAATCCGCGCCATTCCGGTCCGCGTTCTTCCCAGCCGGTGACGACACCGTCGTCGTCGACATGAGCGGCCCATACACTGCCGCGCGGTCCCTCGCGAAGCCGATCCTGCCGCATCGCCGCCCGGATGACGGATTCCGGGAGGTCCCGCTCGTTGCGCAGATACCGCCCGGTCATGGAGCCTCGCCAGGGCTTGCGACGAAAACGCCAGCGCTCGGTGACGCCGATGTCCGGCGCGTGGTCGCGGGGCTGGCGCGTCCAGACTGGTTCGCTCGGCACGAAGCCGACCAGTTCCGAAACCCGCTGCAGCACCTCCGCGAACCCGATGTCGTCGAGATGCGCCACGAGCGAAAACACGTCGCCTTTAGCGTCGGACAGCGGATCGAACCAGCCCTTGCCATCGTGGATGACGATAATGATATCGTCACCGCGCCGGTATTTGACCGCCCGGCGCGTGCTTTCCTTCAGATCGATCGCGAAACCGGCCCGCTCCAGCACGGCCGCGCAGAGCACACGATCCCTCAATTCCTCGACGTCTCTCTTTTCCATCGTTTTTCCGCCGGATCGCCTTCACACTCCCCGGCCCTTTCCTCGATTGCCTTTCCGTTTCCGCAGCCTTTGCGGAACCATCCTCGCCCGCCGCGAAGAGCGATGGGGGCAAGGGCGCGGCTGGCAACTGATGAATCGATCAGGGCGCGGTAGCGCCACGGCATCGCCAGCCGCGGCGCAGCCTCCCTTGCGGCCGCCGCTCGCAAGCGGCATACGTCCGCTCGGGCGAACCCGGCTCAATGAGCCGGGCCGAACTGGTAGGGGTCGTATTCGTGGAGGACGATGACGTCGGCGTCGTCGAGTTCGTCGCTCGGCAGGACGCCGTATTCGCCGTCGACCTGGAACAGCGTCACCGGGACCATCAGGGTGCGGGCGAGCTCGAACGCGTGGGACTGCGCGAGGCTGAGATTGTGCGACATGGTCTGGCTCCCGTTGTGGCGGGGACCAATTCCCCGCTCGACAGGCGCCCGTCGGGTTCGGGACGGACCGCGATCACCGCAGAGGCGTCAGCCTCAAGGCCGCACGCTCGCGTAGCGGACCCCTTGCGGGTTGATCGGAAAGGTCGGGATTGGACCAAGGGAAATGAGCCGATAAGAGCGGGGTTGGAACCTGCCATGGGCGCCAGTGCGAATAACGCGCAATCCCTCGTCCATGGCCCCTGCATCGCTCCCCAGACAATGCGGATCGTCACCGACGGCTTCCGGTCCTGTACGGCCGGCCAAGTTTCCTGTAGCGAGATCGCGGTTGGGATCGCAACGAACGAGATATCTCGAGAATTCGCAAATGCCTGAAGAGATTGCTGCGCCCGAAACTGAGCTCCTGGAGCTGACCGCGAACATCGTTGCCGCGTATGTCAGCAACAATCCGCTTTCCACGCGTCCGAACTCGGCCGCGTGGCTGCCGATACCTATGCAGCGGTCAGCAAGCTGCGGGAAGCACCGGCGGCACAGCCGGAAGAAAGGCGCGCGCCAGCGGTCCCGATCAAGAACTCGGTGACGCCAGATTTCATCATCTGCCTGGAAGACGGCAGGAAATTCAAATCGCTTAGGCGCCACATCGGTACTCACTACAATACATGACGCCGGATGAATACCGCGCAAAGTGGGGCTTGCCTGCGGACTACCCGATGGTTGCCCCTAACTACACGGCAGCGCGCTCTCAACTGGCGAAGGCAAGCGGGCTAGGAAGAAAGGGAGCAGTGCCTGAGCCCGTAGTTCCCCCCGGCGCCAGCACCGGCGAAACGCCGCAAGATCGGCCTGAAGATCACCAGACTTCCGACACGATGATCGCTGAGGCGAAGGAGTGACATGTGACGGTCCGGCCGATCGTGAGATTTCCCGACCGTCGCCTTCGAGCTGTCGCCGAGCCCGTAACAGACTTCGATGACGAATTGCGGAACCTCGCCATCGACCTGGCGGACACCATGCAGCGGCGCCTGGCATCGGGATCACCGCCCCGCATATCGGCATTTTGAAGCGACTGGTCGTAATCGAACTGTCCCCAGCGCGGCTCCGGACTTACGTCAATCCGGCTATCCTTTGGGCCTCCGCCGAAATGATCCGGCACACGGAAGGTAGTGTCTCGATGCCAGGCGTCACTGAGGAGATCGAACGCCATGCTTTCGTTCGCGTAGGCTATCAGGATTTGGACGGCGTCGAGCAGGTCGAAGAAGCCGACGGCTTGCTAGCTGTCTGCCACCAACATGAGATTGATCAACTCGATGGAATCTTCTGGATCCAGAAGCTCTCGCGTCTGAAGCGGGATCGGCTGATCAAGAGATATGAGAAACTGCTGCGTGTTCCATAGCCTGCTCTGGGGCCACGGGCGCAGTCAGATCCTGTGCGTTGACCCAGGTCGGTGCCGATCAAGCTCGTCGTCGTCGACCGCTCGCACGACGTCGACGTCCATCTCCGCCTCTGCCTCTGGCGCGATGTGGGCGATCTCGGCGCCAACTTTCGCCCTATGGACGAATTCGCGGGCATCGTCATGAGCCCGGGACCGCGCCACGCTGCGCTTCGTAGTACGCGGTGCGCTTGTCGAGAAGAATGAGCACCTGTGCGGCTCGTCGCCAGCGGCGCCCGGATCGCACTCCTCTTTTCGTACCATCGTCTGACGGCCTGTAGCACAGTTACATTCTCCATCTCTCCTGGCGGTCGTGCCGGAACTTTCGGCAGGGATGGACGCCCGGATGGGAGAAGACCCGTATCGCTGGGCTTCAGCTTCGCCGACAGCCTGATCCCGACTGGGAGCCGCCATCCCTCTCGTACGGCAAGCGGCCGTTCTATAAAGCGAGAAAACTCACCAGCTCGCTTGCCGCGGCCCGCGGGGCTGGAAGCCGCCTACAGGAAGGCCGAATATGTCACGACGAGGCGGTATTGCGATTTCCGGACTGAGCTGAGCCACCTGATGCGCGGCCCAGGTAACGTGTTCGCAGGTGCGATACACAGTTTTGTGCATTGCAATATTTTCGGCAACCGATATGATCCTCCTGTCGGCCATCTACTCCTCCCAGATGCGATGCCGACGCTGAATGCAGTGCACCTCCTCCCGCGCTGCATTTCAAATCAAGCCCGCTGCCACCTCCTCCCGGCAGCGGGCTTTTTCTTCTGTGCCCGCAGATTCCTGCTCCACATCCTGCCGCGTGGCTTCCACCGCATCCGGCACTACGGCTTGCTCGCCGGCGGCTCTCGCAAGGTCAGCCTCGCACTCGCGCGCGAATTGCTGAGCGTCGCGCCGCCGCCCGATCTGCCTTCGGGCCGCTTCAAGCTTGGTCAGTACCGCTTGGCAGGGTCGCCTTTCGGCGATCCCAACGTCGGATTTGCCGACGGCCGATGCAGCGCCAACGGTGGTCACATGAATAAAAAGTGCCGAGAAAAGAATGGCGTCCATAATTTGCCTTTTTTGGTTGTTCCGTAACGGGCTTCTAACACCCGTAGCTGACGGCAGCTTGAAAGCCGCCGGACATTTGCGCCACGGGGGTTCAGCGTAGCGTCAGGTTCCGTCATTAGGCATGAACCCTGCGATATTAATGGAGCTCGGCATGTATATTTTGCTCATTGGACACAACGAGGACTTTGTCCGCGATGTACGCGAACATACGATGGGCCACGCGGTCGACTGGGCCAAGGACCTGTCCGAAGCGCGGGATAAAGCAAGTCTGTTCGCCTACGACCTTGTTCTGCTCGACATTGAGCTGCCAGACGGCAACGGCATCGACTACCTGCGGGAGATGAAGAAGCGGCCTGATTCGGCACCGGTCATCATCGTGGCAGGCCGCGATCAGGACGAAATCGAGGGGCTCAACGCTGGTGCCGCCGACTATTTGGCCAAGCCGTTCAATTTCGGCGTACTTTCCGCGCGCATTCATGCCGTGGGGCGTCGTCATGGGAAGTTCCCGGAGCCATATTGTGTCGGGACGCTGTCAATAAACTCGGCCGAGCGGCGCTGCGAGCGCGACGGGCAGCCGGTCTACCTGACTGCATGCGAATGGACAGTTTTCAACTGCCTTCTGCGCCGGCCCGGAACGTTAGTTTCGAAGGCGAAGATCGAGGACGTACTCTTTTCCTTGGGTTCGGAGATTGAGAGCAACACCGTGGAGGTTTATGTTAGCCGGCTCCGCAAAAAGATCGACTGGGAGCGAATAGCGACAGTGCGTGGCGTCGGGTACAGTTTCGTGGCCGAATCGGTCCTAGACCACGTCGATCTTGTCCGAGAGGTTCGGTCAAAGGTTAATGACCTCTTGAAAAAGCCGTGGTTTGCCGGACGGCTAATCCTTGACGTCGACGGCTGCCCCTCTTTGGTGCGCAAATTTGAAGACGCCCTTGCGGTTTACCTCGCGCTTGATTACCTACTCGACAATGCACTCACACATGGACTGCCCGATACCCTGGCAACAGTTTCCGTCCGAGCTAATGGAACTATCGCCATTGTAAACGCAGGACCGGTGGTGCCCCTCCCAGACCTTGACGAAATAACAGAGCGATATGAATATGAGCGTCGTAAGACTCAGCCGGACTTCCCTGGTCTACCCATCGCTAATCATGTTATCAAGCACGTCGGGGGCAGCCTTGAATTTGCCTCGCCTGCCCCAGGTCGCGAGGATGGTTTTGAGGCGATTATTCGAATCCCTCAATGACACTGGTTTGCTGCAGCGACCAGGTTGGGCGTAGGAAGCATTGTAGGCTGCTGGGCAACGGAGAATGTCAAACAGGGGTGGTAACCAAACCCGCGGTGGGCCGGCTCGCCAGAGGAAGTCAGCACGGGCACACCACATCCCAATCCACTGGCGTGAGACAAGCATGCCACCCAAGCCTAAGGCGCTTCCCCCTGCAGTCACAACTTCGGATTCCCGCCGTGAGAGCCCGTGCTGTAGCGTTGTTCTGAGCGGTCTTTTTCATTCACATGGGACGTTGTTTGCAGTATGCCCGATCGGTGGAAGAACATGGCCGGCAACGCATCGGCGGCATGGCTCTCGGTGGCAAATTCCTTCCCGATCGGCTCGTGGGCGGCGGCATCCTGACCAAGGCTGAACCATCCAAGGCGTCGCCTCGATCCAATTTCATGGTCGACTATCCCTATGTGTGGAAACTGGCCGCGAGGCACCGGCTGGGTAGCGTCACGCCGCATCATTTCTTTGCGGAGTTGGAACGCGCGGGATCGCTGGAGCGGCTGGTTGACAAGATGAAGCGGTTGCCGGGGCGCCCACCAACAACAACACGTGAGCTATCTAGCCCGAAAAATTCAGGGTGGTTGGCGGATGGGGCGCAAGCCATTGAAATGACGTAGGATTTGGTTGCTAAAGCCGATCCGAATCATTTCCCGGAGACCACACCCGCCATGAATGATCTTACCCTGCCGCTGAGCGGTTTGTCATCAGTGGGCGGCAAGTCCGTCGTCGCCCGTTTCAACGGCGGCATGTTGTCCTCCAACTGTGGCGTTCTGGTGCTGGCCGAGGTGGAAAAACGACTGCGGGTGGCCGACCGTCTGGCGCGTTGCATCGATGATCCGCGCTGCCCGGACCAGGTCGTCCACAGCCTGGCGGACATGATCGGCTTTCGCATGAAGATGATCGCCGCCGGCTATGAGGATGGCAATGACGCCAACCGGCTGCGCTCCGATCCGGTCTTCAAGATGGCCCAGGATGCGCTGCCGTCGGGTCGGGATCTGGCCTCCCAGTCGCCGATCTGCCGGCTGGAGAACCTGCCCGGCGTGCGGGAGCTGGTCGCGATGGGGCGGGCGATGGTCGATCTCTATTGCGCTTCCTTCCGGCAGGTGCCGAAGCGGATTGTGCTCGACATCGACGACACGTTTGACGCCGTACATGGCGGCCAGCAATTGCGCCTGCTCCGATACCATTCTCTGGACCGCCGGAAGGTGGAGTTTCCCGGCTTTCTCACGATGGCGGGCTGGCGGCGCCATCGTGATTGAGCAACGAGATCGGGACCTGTGCCCGATCGCCCCATGCGGGCGCACCTCGTTGTACAACACGACGACAGAACGCCCACGGGATCGCGGAGCACGAGCTTTTTTACCCGTGGCATCCTTGGGCCGGGAGCCTGGTCCATATTCATGAGGTGGTCGAGAAGGCTGGTAGTGTGCGGCGACGCCGTCGCACTGACACCCGACCAGGCGCTCGCCGTCTTCGAGCTCCTCACCGAACTGCGCGACAAGATCTGGTTATGCTACGCCCTCGACATGCAGCAGGAGATCCAAAACCTCAATGCCCCGACCGATTAAACGAAATCAGCAGGTCCCTACCTCTCTCACAGGAAAACCCCAAACAGCACATGGCACCGTTTATGCGCACTTCCTGACGACCGCTAACAGCCAACTGATCGAAGAGCAAACTCACGGGCATCCGGGCCACTTCCGGCAGCAGATCCAGTTGTTCCTTCAATCGATCGACGTTCTGTGCGCCCTTCGCCGCAATGATGCCGAACTCCGTCATGTGGGCTCGGATAGGCGGGGCCAAACCTTCTTGAGTTCGACGATCCTTTTCATTTTTGTCGCCAATAGGTGTGGTCTGCCCGTTGCCGATTAGGCAGCCGTGGCCGCCGCATCGATGACAATGGCCCCTGTAGGCACGCGCGGTTCCGCGCTTGGATGTATCCTTTGGGTGAGACCATTAAGGCTCCTCGCCCAGCAGGAAGAAGTTGCCGTCCTGATCGATCTACCGGGATTCATTCCCAGTTTCCGCCACCGAGACCGACAAGGGTTGAGCGAAGCAAGGTCTGTTACCTGTGGACCCTCAGGCGTCATCCACCTTCGGTCATCCGCAAAAGGTGCGTTGCCCGGGTCGCGATGACTGCGCGCACGGATTTTAGAATGGCGTGGTCCGCCCCTACATTCGCCAGCTGCGCGAGCAAAGCGTCGGCCTCATCTCCAATGCGCCCGGCCATGGTTGCGATATCGCGGATGAGAAGGCGTTGCGCGCCCCGGGTTTCGGGAACGAGCGTCAGCCAGTGCTTCAGTTGGATCGTGTCGGGAACGGATCGTCCGCCGATCGCCATGGCGAGCTTCTTGGCCAGCCGCGGATAGGCGGCGGTGCAAACCACGTCGTAGAGTGGGGCGAGATTCGGCGTATCGCCGTCATAGAGCAGCGCGTAATTCTTTCCGTGCGCATCGGCATTGCCCAGGAGATAATGAAAGATCAGCATCCGGATGAAGCGCAACCGGTCCGCCGCCGGTCGTGCGCAGGCCCGATCGATCAGGTCCAGCGAGCTCTTGGTACCGGGACCGCCCTCTTCTTCATATTTGAGTTCGGGTGGAACGCTGAGCGCCTGGCAGAAATCCTCCTGGTGCAATCGTTCGATGTGTCCGCCGTCAGTCCGCGCACGGTCATAGCGCTGGATCAGAAGAAACGCGGTGTCGCCGGCACGGCGCATCTCGACCCTTGGAACCGGCAGTTGGAGACGCTCTGCCAGGCGCAGACAGAAGAGCTCGTTCTCGACGGTTCCTTCCAGCGCCTGGATGACCGGCTTCAGAATATGGGTGGTTGGGCGGCCGCCCTTGGCTAGCCCGATCGTCTCGCCTTCGACGATCACCGCGAGCTTGTCCTGGGCGCCGGCCAGTGAGAGACGAACGCCCTCCTCTCCCCCGAGCAGGGGCCGCTCCCGCAGCTTGCCGATGATTTCCTTGAGTCGCTCTGCACTGAGAGCCTCGTCATCGTCGGAAGGAGCCGGCGCTTCACCAGCTGGATACAACGACAAGGCGCCCGCGCATTCGCCGCCGATGACCTTGAGCAGGCCGAACGCATTGCCAGCCGAAAGGCCAAGCGCTCCGGCAAGACGCTGCCGCGCGCCCTCGTCCGGAAGAAGGCCCGAGAAGAACGGACGCGCGACCCGGTCGGCATAGGGTTCTTCCCGCAGCGGCATCGAGAAGGAAATGACGCGGGGCTGCTGCCCGGCGAGATAGTCGGCGTAATAGGCGTAGCCCAGCGCGCCGTCCTCGTCCTGGCTGAGAATGCCGGCCTTGGTCTCCCTGAAATATACGTCCAGTAGATGAGTCATGACCCGCTATCCCTTCGGCGGCCGACCGACAGGAAGAGGCCGAGGGCGCTGGCCACCTGGAGTGCACGACCAAGTTGGCAGGTCTCCTTCCCCCCTTCCAGTTCGCGCACGAAACGCACGCCGACGCCGGTAAGGCCGGCGAGCTGTTCCTGTGTGAGGCCCTGCGATTTGCGTTCCTGCCGGATCCGAAGGCCGAGGGTTTTGCTGTCGGTTATCGTCTGCATATTCATCCCTATCGGGACGAATCTATCATTCGAAGCGGCCTTTGGAAAGAAAAAGAACCGTTCGGGACGATCACATAAGGAAAACGTTAGTAGCGCCGGTATCAACCCGATCGGGGTGATTTAGCTCGAGTGCTTACTTGACTTGGCGCCTGACTCAATCTTCACTGCCGGACGGACATACCTCTCAACAGGCGTTGCGGTCGGATATCAATCTGCTTGTCATCGTCGTCAGTTCGTACCTGAAAGTCTCCGAGCGGCAGTCCCGCGCTCTGCGGCGGCAGGTACCAATTCAGTCAAGGCCGCCGCCATCGGTCCTTGGATATAGGCCGTACAGGCGTCCTTGATAGCATCTAGTCCTGCGTTTCTTTGGTTCGAATCATATCAGGCGGCCTCGGCGAGTTTGTAGGACCATGTGTGGATGACGGGATGGCGATTGACCTCGTCGATACCAGCCATGATGCGCTGTTTGAGCTCATGTTTCGAGGTCACCCGGATATGGCGCAGCACCGAGCGAGCGAACTTGGAGAAGAAGCCCTCAATAAGATTGAGCCACGAGCCGTGCTTAGGAGTGAAGATGAGTTCGAAGCGGCCGGCCGGTCGAGTAGCGAGCCAGGCTCTGGTCTCTCTCGATATGTGCGCGGAATGATCGTCGAGGATCAACTTGATTGCGGTCCCGACCGGGTAGGCAGCATCGAGGAGCTTGAGCAATTCGACGAACTCGCGGCTGCGATGGCGATCTCGCACGAGCGCATGGACCTTGCCGGTAAGCAAATCAATCCCGGCCAACAGGCTGAGCGTGCCATGGCGCTTGTACCATGGTCGCGCGCGAAGGTGGCGTAGGCGCCAGGCACGGGCGGCAAATCCGGCGCCGTCGTTGCGATGGCCTGGATTCCGGGCTTTTCATCGCACGAGATGATCGCCACCAGCTTGCGCCGCCTGTTCGACTTGGCAGAGGCTTTTTTCAGGACCTCGACTTCACGATAGACGCACAGAACCTCGGCCATCTTCTGTTCGAACTCGGCGTCTCGTTGCTCAAGATAATAGCGCACCTTATGCGGCTTGATTTCCTCTTTGCCGAGGATCTTGCACACCGTGCCCTGGACCAGACTGGCCAAACAGGCGTGTCCAACCGTCGGGCCGTGCTCGCGCGCATGGCGGGCCAGCAACCGCGTCGTCCACAACTCGTGCGGATAGCCGTGGTCCTTGGCCTTGTCACAGGCCAACGATACCAGCCAAGCCTTAGCCTCCGGCGTGATCACAGGCTCCTTCCCCGGTCGCGGCCGGTCATCAAGTGCGGCCAGCGGGCCATAGTCCACCGCCCGTTCGACGCAGCGTTGCACTGTCTGATGATGAACCCCCAGCCTTCGCCCCACCGTGAAGAACGACGGCGTTTCACGATAGTTGAGCAGCATTTGCGCGCGCGCCACCCGGCTCGTGCGTTCCGTGCGCGAGCGCGATATCGCGCCCAATTGCACAACCTCTTCCTCGTTCATCGCCAACTCGATCACACGCCGCTGTCCTGCCATGATGCTGCTCCTCGTTTCGCCAATCGCAAACGAGGAATCCACCAAGCAACTGATTGTTCCTTCCAAGCCGGATTCATGGAATCGATCGTCTAGTTTGGCCTCGCGCTTGGTGCGACTGAGGTTCTGAAGTTCGGCGACCGAGGCCCCTTCCCCTAAATCACCGCGGAACACGGTGACGTATAAAAGTAGGCGGCAAGCGCCGTGTCGCCTCTCGGCGACCGGTTTCTCACCGCCTCTTCCCGAACCGGACTTGCGCCTTTCGTTACGCATCCGGCTCTCCAGAAGACATGGCGAACTCAGGCGTCCCCATCCAGGCGAGGCGGTATCGGCAGCTCGGGGTCATTGCGAGCAGAAATTGCTCGGTGAATCCGTCCCGCCAGACCGTGCGCGTGCACCGCAACTGACTACCCGGAGCGCCCATACATCTGGCGCTTGATGGTCTTGAGACGGTTAATCTGTCTCTCGACGGGACTGGTGCTCCAGGGCTGGGTGATTGCGGCCCGAACAGCCGCAATGTCACGGCCGATGCCTGCTGCAAGTGAAGCCAGTTCGCTGTCCGTGGCGTCCTCAATCCATTGCTCGAGGCTGGCATCGTCGTCGCCGCGTATCAGTGCAGCGAAACGTCGGGCCAGGTCACCCGCCTTCAAGAGCTCCGGCGCGCAGTCATAGAGATGGCCCAAGAATTGTTCGGTCTGCTGATCGAGCAAAGTCGGGTCTTCCCTCAGCAGCCATGCACAGTTTCGGCGCGACGGCGGCCGCCATCGCGCATTTGGCGGAGCGGTCGATGAGCACTGCTGGCGGGCGGCGGTCCACCTGTAGACGGTCGCCCTGCTGCCTGCAAAGCCGCGGCGCTTGATTTCGCTCCACAGGTGCAACCCGTTGCGTTGGCCTTCCTGCCAGCGTCCTTCGAGATACTCCTGGAAAGGATCTATGAAAACCGAGCGCGCGGGCGGCCGCCGGTGCTCGGGCTCCCCGCCCGCTGCAAGCCAGCGCTCGACCGTTCTCACGCTCATGCCGGTCCGGGGCGCGATCTGTCGCGGCGACATGCCGGTCGTCCGCAAATCAAGGACTTCAGCATAGAGTTCACTGCGCTGGTTGCGGCACGACCGGCGCAGGCCATCAAGCTTCGGGGAAGTCTCCACTGATGGTTCCGGATTGGCGTCGGCATCGCCACTCATCTCGGCCATCATCGCCTTTCCGGCGGCACTGACCGCTTTGCGATGGCGGCCGAGGGCCAGACGCAACGCTTCGCCCAGGTTCTGGAGAAGATGCCAGCGGTCGGCGACCTGCGTTGCATGGGGAGCACCACGACGGGCGCCGTCAGCATAAATGCCGGCGCGATCGCGAGCGATGACTTCGATGCCCGGATAACGTTTCAGCCATGACGCGACCGTGTTGGCATTTCGGTCGGGCAACAGATCGAGGACGCGGTTGCGCTCCAGATCGCAGATGATCGTTCCGTAGCGCTGTCCTCTGCGCCAGGCCCAGTCGTCGATGCCAACCACCCGCGGCGCTTCCGGCGGCTCGAACCCGGCCGCGCGGATCATCCGCAACAGCGTGTCGCCGCTCACCGGCATGGCGAGTTTGCGCGACAGGCGCGAGCCGGGTTCACCGCCGGCCGCGAAGCCGATTACCAACTGGCTCTCGCCGAGGCGGGCGGTGCGTCTTGCTTTCGGCTGCACCGTTTCCGGCAATCGTTCCGTAAAGATCCGCTGACGGCATCGCGGATCGGCGCAGCGGAACCGCCTGGCGTGAAGCCGGATTTCGACAACCCGTCCCTGCCACGGCAGATCAGCCACCCGGCGCATGTAGTGGCTGTGGACGCGGCCGGTTCGGCAGCCGCAGGAGGGACAGCACGATTCTGTCGCCTTCGGCCGGGCTACAAGCACCACCGTGTCGGCCTGTGGGAGAATTTGGACAATCGAAAGCTCGGGCGAGACCAGCGAGCAGCATGGAGCACGGGCGAATCACCGGCGTCGACTGCGATTCCGACTCTATGGACTCATTCGCACCGCCCGTGAATCCCGGCGTGCACCAAATATGCGGAAGAACCCCAAATTGTCGCGCCACACGGCCGGGATTTCCGGCTCGACGACCTCCTCGATGCGTTCGAGGTGGGCAGCAAAGCCCTTGCGCGGACGCGGGGCGCGCTTCGGCTTGTTCCCGACCGCGCGGTCGAGTTCGCTCCGGATTTCCGAAAGGCCGGTCTCGACCTCTTCGAAGGCAAAGGAGGCCTGCTCGTCGTCGATGGCCAGGCGTAGCCGCTCGGAACGCGTGCCATGTTGCGTGCGCTGCAAAACTTTCAGGATTGACGTGAGATTGGCGATCCGCTCGCTGGCGCTTTTCTCGACAGCTTTCAGCCGGGCGACCTCCGCCTCAGATGCTGCGATCCGAGCGTCGGCGACTGCGATCCGGGCCTCGCTTGCAGCCTGCTCGCGAGCCATGGAAAGGATCATCGCCTTCAGCGCATCAACGTCGTCGGGAAGGGCAAGACCCGGTAGAACCATGGCAAGCAACAGAGCACAAAAACAGCCGCTTTCCCAACCGTTCCAGCCGCATGATTCATCTTGCCGCAGGCCGGTTTCAGCCCGTCGATAACGGCCGCCTGACCCTGGCCGGACGAATCTTTTTCCAGTCCAGTCCGGCCAGAAGCGCCATCAACTGGGCGTGGTCGAGACGCATGCGCGCGGCCGATATCCCCGGCCAGCAGAAGCTGTGATCTTCCAGAGTCTTCGAATAAAGACAAACCCCGCTGCCGTCCCACCACACGATGCGAACCCGGTCCGCACGCTTCGAACGGAATACGTGAAGTGCCCCCGAGAATGGGTCAGGCCGCCATCCCTGACCAGCGCCATCAAAGATGCCGCGCCCTTGCGGAAGTCGACCGGCTGGCACGACACGTAAACCACCACACCGGAAGCGATCATGCCTTACGAACCGCGCGGATGATCCTCGCCAGGCGATCGGGATCGACATCGCCGCCGGCGCGCACCACTGCGTCGCCAATGACGATTTCCACCGTGTCGCTGCCCACCGCTTCAAAGCGCGTGAACTTGCAACCCGACGAAAGCGCCTTGCGGCGCCACGCATAGAGCTGCGAGGGGTCCAGCCCCTCGGAACGCGCAACCGCCGAGACATTGCCCCCCTGGCGAGAACGCTTCGGCGACAAGCCGTGCCTTCTCTTCGTCCGACCGATGGCGCGGCTTGCGTCGGGACGGCACAGGCTCCGCCGTCAAAATCTCGAATGTTCGATGATGGCTCATATTGTCGCTCATAGGATTCTCCGCATGATTCATGCTGAAAATGAGCGATCAACCGCCTGCACGCTACGTGGGGATGCCTACGCGCTTACCCTTGAGGCCACTCAAGATCGCTGTCGCGCAACTCGCTCGTAGCTTTCAGGCTACTGTCAGCTAGCTCTGCAAGAAGGGTTGTTGTGGGGACAACCAGTCAGGAGATCTTATGAACTAGGAGACCTTATCAATACCGTCCGGCGTTGCACGATCGCCAAATGGCAAACGACGCCGGATCATCGGCAAACACGTCACGGACCAAGGAGAAGCCGTCCCATGATCACCCAACAAAAAATGCCACCTCACGTTTCCCAGATGCACTCAAAAACGCTCGAGTCAGACCTGGCAACATGCTGATGGCCCATCTGGCCCGGGGCTGCCCACGAGCCACTTTGTCCCACTAAGGGCGATGAGCATGCAGCACCTTCAAAAATAAGGACAACTCACTTTGACTCAAACCTTGCCTATCGGCCGGTCACGAAAAGAGAAGCCATCAGTAACCCTTCGGTTTGGCTGCCTGCGCGGGACACTTTTTGCGACCGCGCTGGCGTTTGTGACCACCGCTCCGGTTTTAGCGGCCAACGACGACATCAAGGCAACGAATTTCCTGCTCGACAACGGCATGGAAGTGGTCGTCATCCCCGATAACCGCGCGCCGATCGTCACCCATATGGTCTGGTACAAGATCGGCAGCGCCGACGAGCCGCCCGGCAAATCCGGCATCGCGCATTTCGTCGAGCATCTGATGTTCAAGGCGGCGACGATCAACCATGCCGCCGGCGAGTTCGACCGCGCGGTGGCCGAGATCGGCGGCTCGCACAACGCCTTCACCTCTCAGGACTATACCGCCTTCTATGAGACGGTGGCGCCTCCCGCGTTGGAGCAGATGATGAGCTTCGAGGCCGACCGCATGTTCAACCTCAGCATCACCGACGATGATATCAAGACCGAGCGCGACGTGATCATCGAGGAGCGCCGCTCGCGCATCGACAACGATCCCCAGGCGGTGCTGGGCGAGGCGGTCGACGCCACGCTCTGGCAGAACCAGCCCTACCGAATACCTGTCATCGGCTGGATGCAGGAGATGGAGAAGCTGGACTGGACCGACGCCAGGGCCTTCTACGACAAATATTACACGCCCAACAACGCCGTGCTGGTGGTGGCCGGGGACGTCGCGCCGGAGACGGTAAAGGCTCTGGCCGAGAAGACGTATGGAACGGTGCCGGCGGCTCCTGGTCTAACCCGCATCCGTCCGGTCGAGCCGGGGCAGAACACTAAGCGCACGGTGACGCTGACCGACGCGCGCGTGTCGGTGCCGAACTTTTCGACGCATTGGGTGGTGCCGTCCTATCGCACCGCTGAGCGCGGCGAGGCCGAGGCGCTCGACCTGCTGGCCGAAATCCTCGGCGGCGGCACCCGCAGCCGGCTGTACCAGCAGTTGGTAGTGAAACAGGGCATTGCCGCCGAGGCCGGCGCCCATTTCGAGGGCACCATGCTGGATGCTAGCTACTTCAGCATTCACGGCTCGCCGCGGGGCGACGCCAAGCTTGCCGACATCGAGGCCGCGGTCGACGCCGAGATCGCCCGCATCGCCAGGGACGGCGTCACCAGCGACGAGCTGGACAAGGCGAAAGACCGCTATGTCCGCTCAGTAATCTTCGCCCACGACCAGCAGGACTCCATCGCCAGCATGTATGGCTCCACGCTTGCCACCGGCGGCAATCTGAAAGACGTCGAGGAACGGCCGGACCGCATCCGCAAGGTCACCGCCGATCAGGTCAAGGCCGTTGCCGCCCGCTATCTCGTGTCCGACCATTCGACCACCGGCTATCTCTTGCCTCTCTTGCCCAATACGGAGAATTGATGTGACGATGAACCAACACCGTGCCGCCTTTGCACAAGCCCTGCCTTTTCCGCTTTCAGCGGCACAAGGCAGCGTCGCGCGCTTCGCCACCCCGCTGGTCATCGTCATTCTCGCCATCCTCTTCCTCATCCTGCCGGCGCTCAGGGCCCATGCGGCGATGAATATCCAGGAGGTGAAATCTGAAAAGGGGATCACCGCCTGGTTGGTTGAAGACCATACGCTGCCGATCGTCACCATGGATTTGGTCTTCGACGGCGGCACCACCCAGGACCCGGCCGGTAAGGAGGGGCTTGCCAATTTGATGACCGGCTTGCTCGACGAGGGCGCCGGCAGTTACGACAGCGATACCTTTCAGGTGCAGCTCGACGATGCCGGCGCCGAGATGAGCTTCGACGCGCGACGTGACGGCATCCATGGCTCGATGCGCATGCTTTCCGAGCACCAGGACGCCGCTTTCGATCTCATCAGACTCGCGTTGAACAGGCCCCGCTTCGATCAGGAGCCGGTCGAGCGTATTCGCGCCCAGCTTCTCTCCGAAATCATTGCCAACGAGCGCGAACCTCAAGCGATCGCCGAGCTTGCCTGGCTGCGCAGACTCTACGGCACGCATCCGTATTCGAGGCCAGACGAGGGCACCAAGCAAAGCCTCGCCCGCATAACGCCCGCCGATCTAAGCGCCTTCCACAAGACCGCTTTCGGTCGTGACGGGCTGCACGTGGCGGTCGTCGGCGACATTGATGCCAAAGCCCTGAGCGCAAGGCTCGACCAGTTGTTCGGCGATTTGCCTCAGAAGCAGGCGCTCGCCCCCGTATCTGATGTCACCCCGAAGCTCGGCGGGTGGACGTTGGTCAAATCCGCATTGCCCCAGACTTCGCTCCAGCTGGCTTTTCCCGGCATCGGACGCAGCGACCCGGAATTCTATGCCGCGCAGCTGATAAACAATATACTCGGAGGCTCGCCATTTACCTCACGTCTTTTCCAGGAAGTGCGCGAAAAGCGCGGCCTTGCCTACGGTGTCCCCTCTAGCTTGGAAGGCTACCAGCATTCCAACACGCTTGTCGTGACGACATCGACGCGCGCCGACAGGGCGGCCGAGACGCTCGACCTGATAAGACAAGTAATCAAGGAGCTGGTGGACACAGGCCCAACATCGGCCGAGCTCGAAGCGAGCAAGAAGTATCTGATCGGTGCCTATGCCATCAACAATCTGGGTTCCTCCAGCTCGATTTCAGCCACGCTTGTCGGATTGCAGCTAGACAATCTCGGCACCGACTACATCCAGCGGCGCCCGGTCCTCATCGAGCAGGTGACGCTCGACCAGGTCAGGGCGGCGGCGAAGAAGCTGCTTTCGGCCGAGCCCGCCATTATGGTGGTCGGCCCGCCGCTGGGGGGCAAAGGATGAGCCCAGGACCCATTTGCCTTCCTTCTCCCCCTTCCATCGCTTAGAGAGTGAACTGCCACCATGTCCGAACAACCCTTGCCGACGCTGCCGATATGGCGCGTCGATCACATCGAGCCCTCGACCGAGAAGTTGGCGCTACGCGCCAACGGTCCGATCCACCGCGTGCGCTTCCCGTCCGGGCACGAAGGCTGGTGGGTGACAGGCTACGACGAGGCCAAGGCGGTGCTGTCCGACGCGGCGTTCCGGCCCGCGGGAATGCCGCCGGCGGCATTCACCCCGGATTCGGTGATTCTCGGTTCGCCGGGGTGGCTGGTCTCGCACGAGGGGGGCGAGCATGCCCGGTTACGCATGATCGTGGCGCCGGCCTTCAGCAACCGCAGGGTGAAGCTGCTCGCGCAGCAGGTCGAGGCGATCGCCGCGCAGTTGTTCGAGACGCTGGCGGCCCAGCCCCAGCCCGCCGACCTGCGGCGCCACCTCTCCTTTCCGCTTCCGGCCATGGTCATCAGCGCGCTGATGGGCGTACTCTACGAGGATCACGCCTTTTTCGCCGGGCTGTCCGACGAGGTGATGACGCACGAGCATGAAAGCGGCCCGCGCAGCGCGTCGCGCCTGGCCTGGCCTGGCCTGGCCTCGCCTGGCCTGGCCTGGCCTGGCCTGGCCTGGGAAGAACTGCGCGCCTACATTCGCGGCAAGATGCGGGACAAGCGCCAGGATCCGGGCGACAACCTGCTGACGGATCTGCTCGCGGCGGTCGACCAGGGCAAGGCGACCGAGGAAGAGGCGATCGGCCTGGCGGCGGGCATGCTGGTGGCGGGGCACGAGTGCACTGCCGCGCAGATCGAATTCGGCCTCTGTTGCGCGACGCCGGGGAGGCCATCGCCCCGCTGGGGCCGCGTGCGGAACGTGCACTTAAATGGTGCGAGAACGACCGATGCCGAACGTGTCATCGCAGCCATGGAAAGATGTGGCTGGGTCCAAGCGAAGGCGGTACGCCTGCTTGGACTGACGCCGCGCCAGATTGGCTACGTGCTGAGGAAATACGGTATCGAGATCAAGCGTCTTTGAAACAAACGCCCGAAGCGAGTGGCTGGAACAAATCAAGCATGGTGCTTTGGCGCATTGAGACGAGTGGATGCGGGGGCTCCCGCGTCAGTGCCAATTCCGATCCGATCGACACAGCCCGCCTGATCTCAGGCAAGAACATGGGGGCTACACCCGAGATGAGGGGTTGCTACCTAGCAAATGAGATTGGCAGGCAGGAGGGCGTATTTTAGCTATTTCAACCTGGTTGGCCCCCACGACAGGCGGCCGTTATGTCAAGCAAAATAGTACGAGGAACCGATGCTACCAATCTCCCGTCATACCCTCTGCGCGCTCGCTATCCTTTTTGGTGGACAACACGCCCATGCTGTCACGTGCCGGGATCCGGACTTACCGCTGAAGCCCACGATTGCTTTTGGAGAGAAAATCGTGGACGGCAAGCCGACCACGATCGAAGAGCATCCTTGGCAGGTCGCACTCCTTATTAAGGGGAACTTTTGCGGTGGATCGGTGATCGCAGAGCGATGGATCGTCACAGCGGCGCACTGTTTAGCGGATGAAAAAGACGACGTGAAGGTCGAGGTCAAGGTAGGCGCTACAGATTACCATGATGGCGTTTCGTTCTACGCAAAGAGTTTTTTTGTTCACGAAGAATATAACCGGGACACATGTGAACATGACGTGGCGCTGGTGCGAGTGGACAGTACGCAACCCGCAGCAATCATCCCCCTTGCTACCTCCAGTACGCAAATTGCTATTGGCGAGGGACTTACCGTGTCGGGTTGGGGAAATACGTTAGACGTTGGAGAATCGTCAGACGGTGGAGAACCATCAGACCAGCTCCTAAAGGGCACCGTCCCGTACGTAGAGAACGAAACGTGCAATGGTCCGGACTCATATGCTGGGGGGATCTTTCCTGGGATGATGTGCGCCGGAAGCATCAGCGGCGGGACCGATGCTTGCCAAGGGGACAGTGGAGGTCCTCTAACCAAAGGCAATAGCCCAGAGGACGCCATCTTGGTTGGAATTGTATCGACTGGGGACGGTTGCGGAAAGCCGCTGAAGTACGGTGTGTATACGCGCGTGTCGTCTGAGCGCGAGTGGATCTTGGATAAGATGTCACAATTCGGTAACTGAGGCGGCGAGTCAGAATGCGTGCAGGATGGAAAATTCACGTTGCCGCCTCTATCTGAACGCGCAGATTGTGAACTAACCGGAGTTCGGCTTAACAGGTGCCCTCACCGTGTCCCATGAATGCTGTGCAGGCTACCGACAAACCGGCCGGATGCGAGTTGCGTCACGCTAATGCGAACGAGAACTCGTTCCGTTTCCGTTTCCGTTGCCGCGTCGCAGCGCACCATCACATTCCCCGTGCAGTTTGCGGCACGTTGTAATTGAAAGCTTCATTCCTTGGCACGATTACTGCGTCGGATGATACGTAAACGTTGCACGGGACGATAGAATGAGCGGTGAGCGTCATCCAGTTTCTTGCGTTAATGGTCCACTCAGCCTTCACGCAGTGGCAGCCGCGCAGACGCTGACGGCGCGGGCCATCCCGATAGTCATCTATCCGGTCTGCGGAGAACAAGAATCAGAATGGGAGCGAGATCAGCATGTACTCGAATTTGAAACGTTTGGCCCAAGCAACTGCCATCGCCTCGCTCTGGACCATTGGGTCAGTCGCGCTGTCGATTTTGTATGGGTGCCACACGATGGAAAATATGGATGCAGGCCTAACATCGTTACGAGGTCAACCGTATCAAGAGGCGTTTCGCGTTCTCAGCTTTCCAGATGCGGAGAGCATGATAGCCCATAAGCGTGTTTTCACGTGGGTAACCCGGGACGCCGGCTCATACACTGTTCCAACGTTTAATTCGGGCACGGCCTATGTGAACGGGGAGCCGATCTACGTCGAGACCCAAGGCACAGCAACCGAGATCTACGACGATCACTGCAAAATCGACGTGATCGTTGGATCCTCCGACATGATTGAGGACATCAAGTACGATGGAAACATCGGAGGCTGCGAGAGGTATGCACGCCGGTTTCGTCCCAAGGCTCAGTAACTGCAAATTTTTAGCGATCACGTGTAACCTTATACAACTTCGGATTCCGGATTTACCCGATCAGTTAGATCCCACGCGGGAATTTCGCAGTAGAGGCTTATGTACACGTGGTCATACTGGGTGAGACGCAGACACATCCTGCGATGTCAAACATGTATTCTCTAGCGCAGCATAAAGGATTTTACGGACCTTCGTCAACACGGGCCGAATCCCTGCTCTTCATTGTAGCCAACGCAGTATGTCAAACGCAGAGGCTCCAGTAAGGCCAGAACTCCTTATCAGAGCACGCATGTTGTTCGTAGCCATACAGATTGAGGAAGAGGCCAATTTGTCGCCCCGTGACATGTCGCCTGGCATTGTCCGATGTACGACAATGTTGGAGATGCGACATAGCCGCTTCGATCGATTGCCTTATAATTAAGCGAGTTTTTCCTTTGGCACGCATATTGCTTCCGGTCATCAGTAAACGCGTCACGGACCGACGATGTCGAAAATGTTAGCACAATGATTCTGCCGGGGCGACATCCGGCCTTACTACAGCAGGACCATCCAGATGCAGAAAAGGAAGACGTCCTCGCCGAGGAATAGTCGAGTCAGGGCGCCATAGGCGCTTTTTCGTACGCATCCGAGCAAGGCCGCCTTGTAGGCCTCGTGTCCTTGTTGACGTCAATAAGGACAGTGCGGAAATGGAAGGCACCAAAAGGGACCGCTATTGCGGCGACCGCGTAAACAGCTTCCGGAACAACGCTTCCGAACGCTCCAGCCCTTCATCGGTAGGGATCAATGACTTCGACTTGTTGACTGGGTCGCCGATCATGCCCTTCTCGTGAAGCCGATCCGTCGTTGCCCAGTCGAAACCCTTCCAAGCCAAGCGCAACGCTCGTTATGCAGCGTCAGCCATAACAGCGCCAAAACCGCATCGTCGATCTTATCCTCATCGATCTCCATGAACCGATATTACCACGCGCGAAGCTCCAAAATCTCGCGGTCCTGCTCGGATGGATACGACGCAACTCAACCTGCAATCCTTCCAGAAAGCGCTCTTCACCACATTTGGCGCGGATACGCCCTACGGTCATCCCGTCGACCCCAGCGGTGCGCACGCCTCGATTAGCGGCCACGCGCCGCCAAGCACAGCGGATCGTGCGGATGTCGGTTAACCAACCCCACATGTCCCGCCATTTGTCGTCAGGATTTGCCTGACTCCACTGATGGAGTTTGCGTTGAACGCTGAGTATCCAAGCCTCGTCAGCTTGACGATCCATGTCCATGGATCATTTCTCCGTCATACAAGTCTATCGTCTTCCTGCTTCCCTTCGCCATGTGCATGGCTTTCCCATGCTCCGACTACTACGAAAGCTCCGCCCTCAGACTCGTCCTTCTCCGGTCGTCGCGGCTAGCCCAGTTCCGATCTGGGCAGGCGAGCTGAGTTCCCGTGTTCCGATCTTCAACCTTTGTGCCGTTAGGCGGTGAGCTATACCCCTTGCGATGCGGGAGATGGGCCAAGGAGAACCACTCCCATCTCGAGTGCTAAACATTGAGCCGCGCCAGTTCTGTTCGCATTATATTGCCTCCCACGCCATCGCGCGATTTGGAGACGGTCTCGGATATAGAGGCTTCCAACGCTCACTTCGTTATCTCTCACCATGGGCACTGCGGTAGCCCGACCTGCGCTCGATGGGCGCATCCGGTACAGTTAAGGCCGCTCTGCTTATGACACCCAACCGGCGACACCCGGTCGAGCTTTGCGGCCCCCTTCCATCGTATGCATACGACGAAGGCCGCCTACTGACGCGTACCTTGAGGCGTTAGTGTCCGCTTAGATTAAGTGGACGCTTGGCGAATGAAGTATCTGGCTATGGAGCAGCCGTCGACGGTTGATGCGAGCACGTCCGCGGCCCTGCCGCTGCCGCCGGGTGCGGGCCGACAGCGGACGCGCCGCTCCTGGACGGTCGAGCAGAAGCTGGCGATCGTGCGTGAGGTGCAGGAGTCCGGTGATCCGGTGTCGATTGTGGCGCGGCGTCACGACATGAACGCGAACCACTTGTTCATCTGGATGAAGCAAGCCCAGCAAGGGCGATTGGGCCGAGCCAACTCGGTGCCTGAGACCCCTCCGATCGCCTTCATTGACATGGGTGTTGTCGGTCCCAGCGTGCACGATGTAGAGCCGGAAGAGTCGGCTCCTGCGCGATCGCACTCTGAAGTACCAGCTACGATCAGCCAAGCGGTGTCTACCGGTGGCCGGATGGAAATCGTCGGGGCCAACGGCCGGCGTGTGATCGTTGACCGCACTGTTGACGTAAGTGTCCTGATGCGGATCTTGCAGGGGCTGGAAATGCTGCGATGATCCCGACAGAAGGCGTGCGTGTGTGGTTAGCCACAGGCTACACCGACATGAGATGTGGCTTTCCATCACTGGCGCTACGGGTGCAGGAGGTCCTCAAACATAATCCCCTTGGGGGCAACCTGTTTTGCTTCAGGGGGAAACGCGGAAATTTGTTGAAGGTCATCTGGCATGATGGCCAAGGAGCATGCCTGTTCACAAAAAGACTTGAGCGCGGCCGCTTCATATGGCCGACAGTTGAGGGTGGAGCTGTGACAGTATCTTCTGCACAGCTGAGTTATCTCTTGTCTGGCATAGACTGGCGGAACCCTCAGGAAACGTGGCGTCCTGCTCGGGTTGGGTAGCATTTTTTAATTGAAAATACAATGGAATGTGATTCAATCGGCATATGACTTCGAAGCCGGTTGAGCTCCCCTCGGATCTTGCCAGCGCCTACGTGGCGCTGCTGGCTGAACGTGAGGCGTTGCAGGCTGAACGCGATGTGGCGGTCGCGGATGCTGCCAACTGGCAGGCTGAAGCCGCCAACGCGCAGGCCATGCTGTCCGACACCGAGGCCCGGATTGCGCATCTCGAGCTGCGCATCGAGAAGCTGAAACGCGAACTGTACGGGCAGCGCTCCGAGCGCACGGTGCGGCTGATCGAGCAGTTGGAATTGGAGCTCGAAGAACTCGTCACCTCGGCGACCGAGGACGAGCTTGCCGCGCAGGCCGCGGCGGCGAAGACCCAGACGGTGCGCCCCTTCACGCGCAAACGGCCGGTGCGCAAGCCATGGCCGGATGACATCGAACACGAGCGCGTCGTCATCGACCCTCCAACTGCCTGCGCCTGCTGCGGCGGATCGCGGCTGTCGAAACTGGGTGAGGACGTGACCGAGACGTTGGAGGAGATCCCGCGCCGCTTCAAGCTGATCGAGACGGTGCGCGAAAAGTTCACCTGCCGCGACTGCGAGAAGATCACCCAGCCGCCGGCGCCGTTCCACGCCACGCCGCGCGGCTTCATCGGTCCCCGACTGCTGGCGACAATCCTGTTCGACAAGTTCGGCATGCATGCTCCACTCAACCGACAGAGTGCGCGCTTCAAGGCCGAGGGGATCGACCTGCCGCTGTCGACGCTGGCCGATCAGGTCGGCCACGGAACCTTCGCCGTCATGCCGCTCTTCCAGCTGATCGAGCGCCATGTGCTCGCGGCCGAGCGCCTTCATGGCGACGACACCACCATTCGCATCCTGGCGAAGGGCAAGTGCGCGACCGGGCGCATATGGACCTATACGCGCGATGACCGTCCCTTCGCCGGGCCGGCGCCGCCGGCGGCGATCTATTACGCCTCGAGCGACCGGCGCGGCGAGCATCCTCAGAAACATCTGGCCGGATTCGGCGGCATCCTTCAGTGCGACTGTTACAGTGGCTTCGAGCCGTTGTTCGACCCGCAGCGGAAGGAGCAGCCGATCACGCCCGCCTTTTGCTACGCCCATGCGCGGCGAGGATTCTTCGAATTGGCCGACATCGCGAAAAAGGCCCGAGATGGCAAGAAGGGCAAACCGATCTCCCCGATCGCGCTGGAGGCGGTCAGGCGCCTCGACGCGCTGTTCGAGATCGAGCGCGCCATCAACGGCCGCAGCGCTGACGGGCGGTATGCCGTGCGGCAGGAGAAGAGCAAACCACTTCTCGACGACATGCACGCCTGGTTGCTCCGCGAGCGCGATACCCTCTCGCGCTCTTCCGAGGTCCTGAAGCCGATCAACTACATGCTCAGGCGCTGGGCCGACTTCGCCCGCTTCATCGATGACGGCAGAATCTGCCTCAGCAACAACGCGGCCGAAAGAGCGCTGCGCGGTATTGCTCTGGGAAGGCGCAACTGGACCTTCGCCGGTTCCCAGCGCGGCGCCGACCGCGCCGCCGTTATGCTTACCCTCATCACGACGGCACGCCTCAACGACGTCGACCCGAAAGCCTGGCTCGCCGATGTCCTGGCCCGCATTGCCGATCTTCCCACCTCGCGTCTGCACGAATTACTGCCCTGGCACTGGAAGCGCCTGCGCGAAGCCGACAAACCCGCCAATCAGCAGGCCGCCTGACCTCACGCAACGTCATCATAGAGCCCGCCGCGCCCACGCGCGCGTGCCAATCATGCGGCCTTCGTCGTATGCGTACCTTCCATCTACTGTTCTCTGCAGAGGGGCGGCGTTACAGCCGCCGGTCGAAAATCAGCATGTTTGGGAGGTGATACCTAAGTCATACTTCACCTCCCGCGCCGTCACGGCGCACCGATGTCCTCGGAAAACCGGCTGATAAGGCCGAACCCCTTGGAAAGGGAAGTGCCGCCCTTGAAGAGTAGCCTTGGACTGTCGGCAGGCAGGCCATGAACAGGGCGTCCAAGGTCCAGCAGACCCAGAAGTCCTTTTTCGATATTCTGCGGCCTGGAGTTAAGACGCTGAGCTGTTGTTGTAAACAAGCCCATTCTTGTCTCGGTGTCGGCGCTCAGGACCTGGTCGTAAGCAGAATTCATTGGCTCAGCATTCTCGGAGGCATAGTCCCGCTCGGCTGGAGCCGGCCTTGGGATACCTCAGCGGCGTCCTGCAGTAGGGGCTTCAAGCCGCCAAGTCGGCACGGAGGCGGTCACCTTGGTCGGGATCGTTCAGCAGTCGGCGCAGGCGCCGTAACAGTTTCTGGTTCCCTTCATCTTGGCCTAGCATATCGCGCATCCAATGCAGCGCCTGGACGACGCGCATTGCCGGACGCCCAGCCCAGTAGAGTTTGCTGGCCGACGTGGGCCGGAAGGTGATGTCGAGGTTGCCAAGTCGAATCGGCCGCAACCGCGCATCGGCGTGTACGACGATGCGGGCTGGTACAGCGTCAGTCAGGCCGAGGTCATTTGCTGCGGTCTTGCCGTCAACGAGAGCCCGGATCTGATCACGCCGCGCCACGGCGTCGATGACGCCACGGGGGGCTGGTGGGCTTTTCTGTTGAGTCAAGGTGTGAACGTTGGTCGATCGTAAAGTCCGCGATCAATCCGCTGCAGTTCGGCGGCCTTGACCATCCGCTGCAGCACTTTGTCCACCGCATCGCGATTGCCGAGGTTAAGAAAATCCGCAGGCGTTCCAGACTGTGCGTGGCGGACTTGTCGCCATGTGATCTTGGATGAGAGCCTTCAGGTCAGATCGAGTCTCGCTCATGTCCGAAATATGTACGTATTTCGGACGAACGCCAAGCCCTGGAATGTCCGAAAAATCCACATATTTCGGACCAACAACCTGGCTAACTTGCTACTAACAATCCAAGTAGCTGCCGAGCTCGACGTCCTCATCAAATGATTGATAGCGCAAAACGCCCTCATCGACGTAGAGCGGTTACGACACAATCACCCATTACTCTCCAAGTTCGTGAATCGCTACGCTCGGCACAACAGCCTTGGCGATCTCGCACAGGTGCTGGTGATGCGTCAGGTAGACAACCTGCCCTGCACTTGCCATCTCCCCAAACAGCCGGAAAACCTCCTCGGATCGGACATGGTCGAAGGTTTCCATTATGTCGTCGGCGATGAATGGAACTGAGGGTCGAAATTGCGCAAATTCGTAGTACCCAGCAAGCCTGAGCGCCAGGTAGAGCTGAAAGCGCGCGCCCTTTGACAGCGCGTCGGCGACCTTGGATTGCCCATCGCGCTGCAACGCGATGAGCACTTCCCCACCCTTCACAGGTTGAGTTGTCAGGCCAGAGTACTGGCCGCGCGTCATGAGGGCGAACGCGTCTGATGCGCGCTCCATCATCCCGGAGCGGTGACGCTCGCGGTAGAGACGCAGAGCATTTCCAGCCGACATTATTCCCAATTTCAGCTCGATGTAGCGGACGGCCTTTTCCTCGATTTCCAGAAGGACGGTGCGCCGTTCGGCATCTATCCGGGCAACAGCGCTGTCGCCGCCAATCGCGTCCAGCTTGTCGGTCGCGCGCGTCTGCCGAATGAGCTGGTGCTGTATCGCCTCGTCAGAAGCGCGAAGCCGTTGCTCTGCCTCAGCCTTCTCGATTGCGAGACTGTCGAGATCGACAGCATCCAATATCGAACGCGCCTGCTCGAACCCCTCCACCGCGAGCTCGGACGACAGCTGCTCCTCAAGTCCGGCCACGGCTGTGCGCAGGCGATCCCTGTCGCGCAGCAGTTCGTCGCGTTGCACGACTTCGGATAGCGTGGCCACGCCAAAGACGCTCAGGACCTCGTTCCTGCGGCGCTCATGTACCGAAATCTCGGCATCGAGGGTCTCACGCCCATCCTGCAGGCGCTGCAGGTCATTGACGAGGCCTGCCTTGGCCTCGCGCATGCGCTCGGCGCGCTCCAGGCGCTCGGCAAGCCGAACCGCCAGCTGTTCCGGTTCGTCGTCGTTGGCCGCCTCGCCCGCTTCGGCTGCAACGGCGGTAACCTCGACCAGAAAATTGTCCCTGTCGGCCTCCATCTTCTCGATACGGAGTCGCATGGCGTCCCGGTCTTGAAGACATTTGGAAAGTTCAGCCAATTGATCGAGGACGCCCCCGACGCCGGGCGCCGAGATGCCGCTCTCGAGCCAGGTGCCCTTGAGCGCTTCGGCAACGCCGGCTAGCCATTCATCCTCACGTCGCTCAGCGACTTCGATGGCTCGGCGTCTAGCGGCCAGATCCTCTTGCCTTGTGCCAACGGTCTTGAGCGCCTCGGTGCGCTCAGCGTCCACCTTGAATTGTCTCTCAAGGAACAGCTCTGCCACGGCCATGGCCGTCTCCAGGCTGTCACCAGGATCCGAACCGACGCCAACGCTCGCCCGTGCGCCGCTCAGCTCCAGGCGTATTCGGCCTTCCTCATCAACCGCCCGCTCGGTCTTCTTGCGGGAAAGCTCGATCTCCTCCCAGGCCGCGAGCGCATCGATCCGGGCAGCAATGCGATCCTCGATCAGTTCGATCAGCTGTTCGGGGGATGTCTCGGGGATTTCTCCAAGCAGGTCTCTTGCGACTGCAAGAACTTCCGAGGGCACAGCCTCCCGATCTGAGCTGTTGCGTTCAAGTTGGTCGCGCGTATGCGCGATGGTGGCGGCGGTTTCTGCGAGGTTGCGGTTTGTGCTGCGGATCTCAACGAGCTCCCGGGCGTTGGCTAGACGGCCTGCCGCGACGCTGTCGTCTCGAGCCAGTGCTGCCGCGAAATCATCCGCCGTATCGCCAGTCAGGTCATCGCGATGCCTTGCCCAGGCGTCGTCCCGGGCGCGCCGAATAGCGTCCGCCGCGTCATCGTCGGTGACATCGACCGAGGCACGAAGGGCTTCCAGCCGCGCCGAAAGCAAGTCGTGATGGCCTTGGTGCTCGGCAAGACGTTCGGAAAGGACGCCCCTGCTCATCCCGAGCTCTGCTGCCAGCGCCTTCCATGCGCCAAGCCGCCCAGCATTCGGAATGGCGATCCTGGCCAATGCCTGAGCATCTCCCGACCAGGGATGCAAGCGCGCGATCGCAGCTTCCCATCGAATTGCACCTGCATCTGCGGCCTCGCGTGCCGCCTTGGTCTCCCTCATGTACCCGCTGGCCTTTGCCGTAGACAAAGCCGAAACCAGCCTTGCCCTGGCAGGCTCCGGCACGGCCCGTTCTTCGCCGACCCGCTCGCGTGCCGCCTGGAGCGCATCAGCAGCTGCCGCGGCCTCCTCACGCGCAACGCGCAGGCTGGTAACGATCCCGGAGCGCTGCTCGACCATGGTGCGCACAGCGCCAATGGTTGCAGCAGGCAAGAGCAGTTTGGCAGGGTGTAGCTCGGAGGACCTTCCAAGAGCGGCAAGGCAGGTCGCCACGGCATTGTCGAGGATTTGCAGCTCCGTCCTGCGACTTGGCAGGTCGAGACCGGCCGAGACGTGGCGCACCTTGCGGTCGGCCAGGCCGCGAACCCGTTCGGAGATCGCAAGGATCACCGCGTCCACATCGACCGAGGCGATTTTCGTCGTCACCCGCTCGAGCTCGTCCCCACTCGCGGATAGCCGCGTTCTCAGACTGGCGTCGGTCTCGATCATGTCCGCGATGCTGCCCGTCCAGGTCCGTAACGGTGAAGCGATCTCAGGCAACTCGGCTAGTTGGGCTTCCTTACGTCGGATATCAGCAAGGATCGGGATCGCGCGAAGATATTTCGCGATCGTATCGAGCCAAGCCGACAGCACCGACCGTTCGGCGATGCTGCGGTCGTATTTTTCCGTCGCGTCCAGACGCTCTGTCTCGAGAGTTTCGAACGTCGACGCCAAGGTGTCGATTGCCTCCTTCCCGGACTTCAGTTCCGCAAGCCGCTTCTTGAGCAGCGCAAGCTCGGTTCCGTGTGCCTGCTTGCGATAGAGCTTGTCCGCTTCGGCCTCCAGCACGCTCAATGTATCGCTTGCGTGCCCGAGGCCAGCGCTGGCCGTGAACAGCAGCTTGCCTAGGTCGCCGCGCGATTCCAGGATTGATTTTCCACCTGCTTCCAGCGTTTCGTCGTCCAACGAGAACATGGTCTCGTATGCGTCGCGAGACAGCCCGGCGAGATGTGCTGAAATCGCCATTTCGCTGACCGGTTGGCCATTCGCGTTCAACAATGGGTTGGTGCGCTGTTTCGTGCGTGTGAACGAGTGCTCCGCGCCGCCAAGTTCGAGCACACCGCCGATGCGCATTGCGCTGTACTCGTGCAGGAAATTGTAGCGGCTGCGTTCCTCGATGCCGAACAGCAGATCGAGATAGCCGGAAAGCGCGGTCGACTTGCCGGCTTCGTTCAGGCCGAAGACGATATGCAGGTCGGGACCGGATTCCGGTTTCGGCCCGAAGTCGATCGTCCTGTCGGTGAACTTGCCATAGCGAATGAGATCAAGTCGCCGGAGCCTCATTGTGACCCACCGGCCTTGAGGCGGGCGGTGACCAGGTCGGCGCCGTTGGCAAGCACCCTGTCGAGGAACGACTCCAGCTCAGCCTCGTCTTTGCCGGCGAAATCGCGCCCGTCAGGCGGAAGATCCGCGATCATCTTTTGGACCAACGCCCTCGCCTCGGCACGGAAAGCTTCCGAGCTGGCATCGGCGCGCATGGATTGAGCGAGTTCGAAAATCGGATCAGCGACGCCCTCGGATGTTTCGGCTGCGGATGGAGCAACGTTAAGCTCGAGCTTCTCCACCCAGGTGTCTCCCGTCTGTTCCGCGACCTGCTCGGCTTCTGCGAGCAGCAGGTCGCGGTCACGGATCAGCGCCCAGGATAGAGGTGACGCCCCGGTCACGCCGAGACGGACCACAGCATGACGGGACCTGACAGAGGCACGCACATCTTCGAGCGCGGAGCGGACTCGCCCGACGACTTCGGACCATTCCACCGTTGCGGTCACGTCGACGCTCACCCGCTCGAATTGCGCGATACTGGTTGGCCGTTCCTCGATCTCGACGGTGCGGTCGTCTCGTATCGTCACCAGGGTGACGGATTTCTCGCCTGCCTCGTTGATGTCCCTGCCCTGTGGAATTCCTGGCATCACCACGGTGCTCGCCCCGGGATGGACTTGGCGGACATGGATGTGCCCAAGGGCCCAGTAGTCCAAGCCATGGCTGTGCAGGTCAGCGACGCTGCAGGGAGCGTAGACGTCGTGGCCGGGCGATCCGGCCAGGCTCGTATGCATGATGCCGACATTGACCGCGCCTTCACGCGGAGCTGAATACTTGGGAAGCAGACTGTCCGGCGCCTTGGGGCTAGCAAAGCTCAAGCCATGGAACATGACGTCGACCCCCCCGGCTGTCTGCGGCACTGACTGGGGACGGCCTCCGAAGATCGTGACCGTGTCCGGGAACACGAGCTGTTTCGATATCCGCGACATTGCGTCATGATTGCCACGAATCTTGAAAACCTTGATGCCGGCCTGGTGAAGCCGTGTCATCTGTGAGGCCAGAAACCGCGCCGTTTTCATCGACGTCTGATCGCCATCATAGAGATCGCCGGCAATGACCAGGGCATCGACACGTTCCGCAAGGCAGAGATCCACGATCGAGACAAATGCCTTACGGCTGACGTCTCCGAGAAGTTCGGCAAGGTCGGGGTTTCGCATCGCCAGCGAACGCAGTGGCGAGTCGAGATGAATATCGGCCGTGTGTACGAATCGAAATGCCATCGAGCGGTCTCCGCCCACGAACATACCGGTGATCGACCGAGGCTCGATAGAGGAATTTCACGACACGCTGTATTGGCTTCTATCGCGTTGGATAGTGTTGAAACTCAACCGAGTCTGACGTCCGGCCGCAACGGGTGACCGTACCGTTGCCACGCCGGCTTTGGCGATCTCTTCACGGATAGCGTCGGAGTCATAACCCTTGTCCGCCAGGAGCGCCTCGATACGGTCGGCGATCATTCGAAACAGCGGGCCGAAGCCTTGAATATCATGCGCCTGGCCAGGTGTCAGGACGAAGCCGAGAGGTCGGCCTTTTCCGTCGCACCGCGCATGGAGTTTGGTGGTGAAGCCGCCGCGCGATCGGCCAAGCGCCTCAGTTTCCTGAGTCCCCTTTTTATGCCGACTGCACAATGATGTGCCCGGACAACGGTGCTATCGATCATGTCGGCGGTGGCATCGCGTTCCACCATCTCGGCGAGCGTTTCGAGCAACGAATCGAACACCCCCATCGCGACCCATCGCCGGTATCGGCGGAAGACACTGTTCCATTTGCCATATCATCAGGCAGATGACGCCATTGCGCCCGGTTCGGGCCATCCATATCGTGCCTTCGAAATAGCGCCGATTTTCCTGCGCCGGACGGCACCCTCGACCCCGCTCGACTGGCAGCAGCGGCCCGATCAGTGCCCATTCCTCGTCCGATACCCCAATCCGCTCGCCCAACGCTGCCTCCAAAAGACAGCCTTGATGACGTGGACGCCCCTGCACCGACCGGCAGCCGCTCGCGGGTACCTGTTCAAGCTAGCCGTAGGGCAGTCGGACTGCATCGCGCACTGCGCGCCTTTGTCGAGGTCGGGCGTACTACCGTGATGTTCCCACTTCTGCGCGGTACCGCCGCCTGCGTTGGCATGTTTCAGAATGCCGTTGATGATGTTACCGGCCACATAAAGTGTTTTTCGGTCGCAGATCTGGCAAGTTGTTTCCTTCCTTCGCTGTGCCTCGCGACACGAATACGGGTCCGAGGCCTGTTAGCTAATGAAGTAAATCTCGTGCCACCCTAGTAGACAGATAAGGGATAAAATTTGTGGCTGTTTTTCAGCTAGTTAGAGATTGGAAGGATTAGCAGGGCAGTGAAGCCAATCTGACAAACTGCCAAGAGACGGCGGATGTCCGGTTGTCTGGATGCGGTCAAACGCGCGAAGAGAACCGGCAGGACGGTGCGGCTGACCTTTGTCGTTAATCCCGCCAGGGAAGAGCCGCAGATCGAAGTCAAGGATGCGGCTCCAACGCAGCCCGATGCACTCGACCTTCGAGACGGCAAAGATACGAGGCGCGGAGCGCGTCGCCGAGATCCTGAAGGGCGCGGATATGATATCGGCTGACGAATTTGCCGAGGAGATCGGCGCGACCCGTGAGACCGTCAATCGCAAGCAAAAGCGTCGCGAAGTTCTTGGCCTGGAGGGCGCGAAGCGTGGCGTACGCTTTCCCCGCTGCCAGCTTGGCCGTAATGGAGAGTTGATCGACGGGCTGCCGCAATTGTTGGGGTCGGAACAAGAGCGGTTCGAAATCGTACGCGGCCTTTATCACAACATTCGGACTGTTGAAGAAATGATCGCGGCCTTCCGGGATGAGCAGCATTGCCGTCGGTTGCTGGAAAGCATGGTGTGGCCGGATGGCCGGATCTGCCCCGCCTGCGGATACAAACGCTCGATCGCGCTTGCCGGACGCGATGCCGGCAAGCGGCGCGCCCGACCAGGTCTTTATCAATGTTCCAGCGGCGATTGCCGGTTCCAGTTCACGGTGACGACACACACGCCTCTGCACTCCACGAAGCTTCCCTAGCGTGTTTACCAAAGACCGCAATATCCTTGTGACCTATAGCTTTTCATGCGATTCTTCGGGCTGGTCTGAAGGAGGTGAGATGCCTGAAATACTTGCAGCGCTTTCCTGGCTGAAGGCAATGTGGCTGTTACTGCAATCCGACAAGGGCTTGTCGTCGGTGCGCCTGGCCGAGGCGCTCGGGGTGAGCCAGCCAACGGCCTGGCGGATGGGACATGCACTGCGTCTCATGGTGGCGCGGGAGAACATGCTCGCCGGCACGGTGGAGATCGACCATTTCCATCTCGGTGGAAGGCCCAGAAAGGATCCCGATGACCCGCCTCCGGGCCGCGGCCGGAAAGGCCAGGCGAATACGGACAAAACGCCAGTCATGGCGATGGTGCGGCGGCCGACTGACGTCATGCCTGGCACTCTGGCCGGTGACGCGCGTGCTGCGGTCGTGACCAGTCTCTCGGCGCGAGCAAGCGAACGCGTCATTGAAGCGCAGATCGAATTGGGAGCTCATTTGATGAGCGACGAGTGGAAGGCATTCATGGCCATTGGTGAGAGCTTTGCCAAGCATGAGACAGTGAAGCATTCCAGCGGTGAGTATGTTCGCGACGCCGTCCACGTCAATTCGGTGGAGGGCTTCAACTCCCGCGTCCGCCGTAACATCGCCGGCGTCTTTCATCATATCAGCCCGCAGCATGCCGGCCTGTATTTCCACGAGATCGGCTTCCGATGGTCGCAGCGCGTCGTCACAGGAAACGTCATTCGCAAAACCCGGCATGGCCGGGAGAGTGTGCGAACCCTGTGGTCGCGCGTGCCGCCTGCGCTGCAATTGACGAATGTTTTTCGCACCGCCACGGGTCGTCAAATGCGCCGAAGCCCGGATGGCGGCATCATCATCAAATCAGCCGTCGCTGTCTTTGGTTTGATAAAGGGCGCGTACGATTTCGCACTGCTCTTGTCCCGACCCCGATCAGCGGCGCCACTGCAGCGCCGGCGGGTAGAAGGCGAACAGGGTGAAGCGGACTTTTGCCCCGACGAACGCCCTGCATGCGCCGGTGGCGAGCGCACAGTCGGCCGACGTTCCCGTCCATGTCGCGTCGAGGATGCTCCAGCGCAGCAGCGGCGGTACGATCCAGCCCAGCAACGCCACCGTGACCACGGTGATGATCGAATTGAACGGCGTGCCGAAAACCCCGATCTTCAACGTCCGCAGCGTCGCGGACGATCGCCATGTTCGTGCGTCAAGAGTTTCGGAGATGCTCATGTCCGGCCAGTTCCCCTGAGAGCGACACGCCGGTTGCAGAGGTTCATGGCTGCGGAGACGGACAGGTTGATCGCCAGGCAGATGGCCATCAGCAGCGTCAGCGCCTCCAGCGACTGTCCGGTCGTGTTGGCCGTAGTGTTGATGATGCTGACAAGGTCAGGGCAGCCGATGGCGACGGCAAGGCTGGAATCCTTGGTCAAGTCCAGATAGCTGGACGTCGTCAGCGGCGTGATGACGCGCAATGCCTGGGGCAGCACGACAACGCGCATGATCTGGCCGTTATGCAGGCCGAGCGCTTTCGAGGCCTCCCATTGACCGCGGTCGACCGATTGGATGCCGGCCCGTATGATCTCTGCAATGGCCGCCGAGAACTTGACCACCAGGCCGGTCAGCAGTGCCGTGAATTCCGGTGTCAGATAGCCGCCGCGGATGTTGAAGCCGGCCAGCGCCGGTATTTCCGAGGTCGCGCCGGCGCCCGTCAGCGGAAAAGCCAGCACAATGCCACCCAGCAGCACCGCGGTTGCCAGGCCCACACGCCTGCCAGGCAAGCTGCCCTTGCGCCGCGCCCAGGCAAGGAAAGCCACATAGGCTATGGCGAGGACCATCCACATCGGCGCCGACGATGGTGCCGCTGGGCGCTTGGTCAGGCTCGCCGCAGGCGCTGGCGCGGCTCACTGAGGTTGGTGGGCAGGGGCTTGCGGCCGCGCATGCCGAGCGTCTCAACGTGGCCACCAACACGCATTGGCTCCGATGAGATCGACGGCTCGGGAGCCAGCGGTGCTGCAGGCCCAGTTTCTCGGCCGCATTCAGTCGTTCCTTGCGTCCCGCGCATGCATCACCGGCGGCTGGCAGGAGGCCGCGCACGGCAACGTCATCGACAAGCAGAGAAGCTACCTCTGCGGCTGGCGAACGGTCGAAGCCTCGGCGGCCCTTGCGGGCGAAGGCTATGCGATGGTGGTCTGCCGCGGCCAGGTCTATTGTCTCGACATGGCCAACAGCCCGGACTGGTCGGAACCGGGTGCGGCGTGGGCCGGCTGGTCCGATCCGGAAAAGCTGCACGGCTTCGATCCCGTCGAGGCTGGACGGATACCCAGAAGACCAAACTGCTCGGCGTCCAGGCCTGTATCTGGTCGGAGCCGATTACCGATCGCGCCGTCTTCGACCGGCTGGTGTTTCCCCGCATCTCGGCGCTCGCGGAAACCGGCTGGACGCAGCCGGAGCGAAAATCCTGCGAGCGGTTCAAGGCGCTGGCCGGGCTGATGCCGGTTCTCTACGGACCGGCGTAAAGACTTAGCGGGAATGCGGCTTCTGCAGAACGTCGAATTGCGGATTGGTCTCGGAGAAGATCGGCAGCGCGGCGGCACCAAGGACCGAAGTGTCCTTGCCGGCGGCGCCGACAAGGACCCGCGGCACGGTGCGGGCGCTGGTCGAGCTGACCGAGAGGTACAGGGGGTCGAGCCGGCTCGCCAGAAGCTCGATGACGCCGACCGGCATGAAGCCGCCGAGGACCACGGTTTCGGGATCGAGCGCGAGTTCGAGCATGTTGATGGCCTGGCGCAGCGGATCGATTGCCTGGGCGACAAATGCTTCCAGGCTGTCGCCATTGGCCAGCAACGCCTGCAGCAATTCCGGCGAGGCATGATCGGGGTCGGCGATATCCAGGCTCTCATAGGCGGCGCGCAACGAGACGTAGCGTTCGAGACAGCCGCGCTTGCCGCAGCCGCATTCGAGACCGCCGGGCCTGACGATCATGTGGCCGATCTCGCCGGCATTGTGGCGGCTGCCCTTGTAGAGATGGCCCTCAAGGAACAGCCCGGCGCCAAGGCCGGTGCCGATGAACAAATAGACGAAGCTGCTGAGGTTGCGGGCAACGCCGTAGAGCCGCTCGCCGATGGCGGCGGCGGTGGCGTCGTTCTCGACTGTCACCGGAATGCCGGTCAACCGCTGCAATTCTTCGGCGACGGGGAAATCCTGCCAGCCGGGCAGTGCGGTCGGCCCGACCGAGGTCATGCCCTCGACGTCGAACGGGCCAGGCATCGCCATGCCGATGCCAAGCAAGCGATTGCGGTCGAAGCGAAACTTGCGCATCAGGTCGCCGGCTATTGCGGCCAGCAAGGGCATTGCCTGCGCCGGCGTCGGCCTGTCGACCGGGCGCTCGATGCGGGCGCGAACCGTGCCGGAGAGATCGGTGATGACGCCGACCGCCAGCTGATGGTCGAGCTGCAAGCCGATCGAATAGCCACCGTCGGGATTGATCGCATAGGGCACCGCCGGCTGGCCGCGGGCGCCCTTCAGCGTGGCTTGCGCGCGAAGCAGTTCTTCGCGCTCGAGTTCCTCGACGATGTTGGAGATGGTCTGCGTGCTCAGCGCCGTCAGGCGCGCGATCGCCGCCCGAGACAATGCACCGTTGGTCCTGATCGCTTCGATCACCACGCGGCGATTGTGGGACTTGGCCTGTTCGAGATTGGTGCCAGCGATGGCTTTCCTGAGGGTCATGTGCGCATTACCAACAAAACTTTCCGCAGAAAACAAATCAAGTTGATTTATTTGTAGGCAATAGTAGCTACCACTTCTAGTCGGTTTCGCTAATGGAGCGCCATGCCGTTCCCGCTGCTGGCGGCTGTCGGCGCCAAGACCAGCCGCATCGAGATCGGCACCGCCGTCATCGACATGCGCTACGAGAATCCGCTCTACATGGCCGAGGATGCGGGCGCTGCCGACATCATCGCCGGCGGCCGCCTGCAACTTGGCATCAGCCGCGGCTCGCCGGAGCAAGTGATCGACGGCTGGTGCTATTTCGGCTACGCGCCGCCGGAAGGGCAGAGCGACGCCGACATGGCGCGGCATCACGCCGAGGTCTTCCTCGATACGCTGCGGGGCGAGGGGTTCGCACAGCCCAATCCGCGGCCGATGTTCCCCAATCCGCCCGGCCTGCTGCGCCTCGAGCCGCATTCGGAGGGCCTGCGCGAGCGGATCTGGTGGGGCGCGGCCACCAACGCCACCGCGGAGTGGGCGGCCAAACTGGGCATGAACCTGCAGAGCTCGACGCTTAAATTCGACGAGAGCGGCAAGCCTTTCCACGTCCAGCAGGCCGAGCAGATCCGCATCTACCGTGACGCCTGGGAAGCGGCCGGGCACCAGCGCGAGCCGCGTGTCTCGGTCAGCCGCAGCATCTTCGCGCTGGTCGACGATCGCGACCGCGCCTATTTCGGGCGCGGCAACCAGAGCAGCGACCAGATCGGCTTCATCGAGGAGAACACCAGGGCGATCTTTGGGCGCAGCTACGCCGCCGAGCCGGACGTGCCGATCAAGGAATTGGCGCAGGACGAGGCGATCGCCGAGGCTGACACGCTGCTGCTCACCGTGCCCAACCAGCTCGGCGTCGACTACAATGCGCATGTCATCGAGGCGATCCTGACCCATGTCGCTCCGGCGCTGGGCTGGCGCTGAACTCGGATTGATCAGGGCGGATAGTGCAGGGAGAGACAAGATGCCGAAGAAGGCCTTGATTGCCTGGGGCGGCTGGCAAGGACACACACCGGAGCAGAGCGCGAAAATCGTACGCGCGCTGCTTGAACGCAACGGATTCGACGTCACGCTCGGCGAGGGCACGGGGATGTTCGCCAATCCGAAGCTTGCTTCCTTCGATCTTCATCGTGCCCGTGATCACGATGTCGACGATCGAGAAGGCCGAACTTCAGAACCTGGTTCTCGCGGTTCGCCAGGGCAGCGGGCTTGGCGGCTTTCATGGCACGATGTGCGACAGTTTCCGCAGCGAAACCGATTATCAGTTCATGAGCGGCGGCCAGTGGGTCGCGCATCCCGGCGACATCATCGACTACACGGTCGCCATCACCAGGCCGGATGATCCGATCACGCGCGGGGTCAGTGATTTCGCCTATCGATCGGAGCATTACATGCATGTCCATCCGGGCAATGAGGTGCTGGCCACGACCACCTTCACCGACGCGCATTTCCCCGGGATAGGCGGTGTCGTCATGCCGGTCGTCTGGAAGCGTCGCTATGGGGCTGGAAAGGTCTTCTACAGTGCGCTCGGACACAATGCCGATGAGTTCGCGGTCTTCCTCACGAACCGGGGTGTGTTCGTTCCGGGGCTTGGCTTTCACCCCACTTAAACACCGCCTGTAAGAATATGTTATTATATCAGCACGTTAGGCGCGCGCCGGCGCGTGTTACCACTACATTTTTGGGGTGATCTCAGGCGAGTTGTTCGTCGAGGTTGTGTGGCAGAGCGATGCCAGATGCCTTGAAGACGTTGCCCACTTGGCCCGTAACGTGGGTTCTGGTGGTGACGATGCGACCATCCTTTTCGATGGTGGCTTCCTGGAGGCGATCGAGATCGCGTAGGAGCGGCTGCCATTCGGGCGTCAGGCCTTTGGCCCGGCAGAGGCGGCGCAGTTCCTTGCTGAGCACGAGCGCCAGGAACGAGCAGAACACATGCCCGCGGATGGCGGCATCGGATTGGTGGAAGATCGGCCGGGTATTGAAGGTTGCCTTGGCGGCGCGGAACAGGCTCTCGACCTCGAGCAAATCGCGATACCGCAGCACGGCCTGGAGCGGGGTCACCTTCGCGTTGGTCCGCACCACGGTGATGCCGTCGTAGCGGGCTTCCTCGGCAAGCTTGCCGACATCGATCTTGAAGTTCTTGCCGCTGGCCTTGAGGTAACGCCGGTAGGCCGAGTTGCCGACCAGTGCCTTGTCGCCCTTCTTGAGCTGTGCCTCGAGGCCGGCGATGATCGCCTGGCGGTCGGCCTTGTCCTTCTCGGCCTCGGCGTCATTGCGGCTGACAATATAGCGGTCTTTACCGACCTTGACCTCTTTGACCCACAACTGAGTTTCACCGCGCTGGCGCTCGAGAACGAGCGGAACCATCGGTGCCGCGTCATTGAGCACGACGTTGTGGATCACGCTGCTCGAGCGTTCGCGGGCCCCCAGAATGTATTCCATGCCCAGCTTTTCGAGCGCGGCGATGGTATCGGCGCTGATCATGCCGCGATCGGCGACAACGCAGGCGCGTGTGACGCCGAAGCGCGTTCGCAGCCGATCGACCACCGGCAACAGGACGGTCACGTCAGCGGTGTTGCCAGGCACCATCTCGGTGCAGATCGGCCGGCCCTCGGCATCAACGACCAGCGCCAGGATCATTTGCGCCAGATCGGGGCGGAAGTCCTTGGAATGCCCGCGCTTGCCCAGCGTCTCGCCGCCCGCGCCGTAGAAGGACAACGAGGTGGTGTCCATGAACACAAGACTGAGGTCGGTGAACAGGTCCTGCCGGCGCGCGAAGAGCTTTTCCTCGATCGCGTCTTTCACGCAGCGCGCCACCAGCGCGCCTTGCGCCTTTTCGCCGAGTTCCTCGCCCAGCCACGCCATTGCCCGGTAAAAGTGATGGAGCGCCAGACCCTCGGCGCCCTCGATACCATAATCGGCCATCCAGTTCGCGCAGTCGCGGTCCGAGCCCGAGACGAACAGCCGATGCAGCGTGCCAACGAACACCGCCCGTTCCACCGCAAAGCCGAACTGGCGCCCTTCCAGCACCTCTTCCAGCACCTCGCCGATCCCGAGCCGCTCCCACAGCCGCCCGAACAACAGCGGACCGCCGATGCGGCGAGAGGCAATTCGCCCCGCGTCAATGTCGGACAGGATGAGGCTGCGTTCGCCATGGCGCGCAATCGAGGCCGCCAATCTGTCAAGTTCGCCGCTGGCAACCAGCGCATCCTTGCGGCCCAGCGCCTTTATCGTGCGCTGGCGAACGGTTTTGCCGTCGCGGACACTTTCCACAGGTAAAGATAGCGGTGGCCGCGCGCGACTCTCTCAACGACAAACATGCCAGCGTTGTTAGCGAATAAATGCCATAAAATCCATACAACATGCGGCTAGCAGATCAAATGTTGTTACCACACATTTTCGCGCCGAAAACTCAAGGCGAGTGAATTCAATAGCTTAACGGACAGCGTTCGCCATCCGTTCACCTCCAACTGCTCAAGTCGGGCCTTGGCCCGGCGCCGTCGGCGCGAGGTTGCAATCGATGCCGCATCGACGACGTGGCTTTCGATTCCTTCGGCCTGCAGCACGCGATGGATCCAGAAGCCGTCGAGCCCGGCCTCCTGGATCGCGATGATCGGAAAGTGCCGCCCGGTCCGCGCTTGCGCCTTCCTGTTGAGCTCGGCAAATCGCGCCAGCATGCCGGCGACATCGCCGGCCGCCACCGCATGTTTCGACATCTTCTCGCCGCCACCCGGCGACAGCGAGGTGATCAACCATTTCGAGCGACTCAATTCCAACGAGACGAAAATCGCGCCAAGATCGGTGCGGATAGCGGTCGGCGCTTTGGGTTGGTGAGCTGCTACGGGCATGCTTGCCTCCAGGATAAGGTGTTGATTACGCGACCTCACTTTGCCACAGCGCAGGTCGCTATCCACCCTCCTCATAGGATCTGGCTTGGACGGTGCGTTCTTGGCGCATTGTCGGCTCCGGCGGTTTCAGATTGTGCTTTGGAATCAGTGGCATGAAACCAAAGTATATCTGAACCCGCCGGGCCTTGCCTGCACAAAGTGCCGATTCACGTAATAATATCAATGTGTTAGCGTTTCTGGACGGAAACTAGTCTAGGTGACCGGTGCAAGGAATCGCCGAGAGTGTTCCGCAGGGCGCCGCGGCGACAGGCGAACTCTTCTTCGCGCATCAGTTGGACGTTTGACCCCAGCCTTTGGTGGGGCATCCTTAGCTGGACGGTTGCAGTGTCACGATCGGATTCGCGCCTGCGCGTAGCCAACAGCGTCTGCGATTCCATAGACAACAACATTGTTGCCAGGGTTTTTCTTTAAAGGCTGTTCATTCGTTGGACAGTCCCTCAAGACTCACAGGGCAGTTCGCGAGATAGCTGCCGTCTCGGCGCTACGCCATTCAGCTAGCCCACCTTAGGGCCTTTGCTCCCTATTGCTCCTCCGGCGATCCGGTCCCGCCCTGCCCGCACTGCCGCCCAGACTGCGGTACAGCTTCGATTCGTTGAGCAACTGGTCGTGGCGGGCGTGGGCAAGCGCCATCTCGGCTGCGCAGCGGCTCTCCTGGGCATTGAGCCAGTCAATGCGGTTGATGGCACCCGACCGGTAACGGGCTTCGAGCAGCTTCTCGGTTTCCTGGGCGGTCCCTAGGACATGGCGGCGGCGTCGGACCTGTTCGGCATAGTCGGCCTGTGCACCGAGTGTATTGGCAACTTCGGAGAAGGCAGTGAGCAAAGTAGTGCGGAATCCGAGGACCTCTTTTTCATACTGTGCCCTGGAAACCGCAACCTGCAGCGTTATGTCCTTGAAATTGAGGAGGGACAAGGCAGCGTTTGCACCTAACGTCGCAACGGGATTGGAGATGAACGCGAGCAATTGCCCGCTGGCGGTGCCGAGGGATCCGGTGAGGGAAATCGCCGGGTAGAAACTGGCCTGAGTTGCGTCGACGTTCTTCAGCATGGCACGGAGCCTGGCCTCTGCGGCTCGCAAGTCTGGGCGACGCGCGAGCAGGTCGGCCGGCAACCCAGTCTGGATCAGGGGTAGCTTCTTGCTCGGCAGGCGCTGCGGCTCTGGAACAGGGTTAGGTGCGCCATTCAAGAGCACAACCAGGGCGTTCCGCTGTACAAGGCGATACTGCTTGCCCTTCGAAACCGTCAATGCCCGCTCCTCGACCTGCTGCTCGGCCCTGCTGAGATCCAGATCGGAAACCGCACCGGCCGCAAGCTGGGCGCGCACAAGCGCCAAAGTCTGCTTGGCATGGGCAAGGCTGGTTTCCGCCGACGCGAGCGACTGATTGGCGTACGCGATGTTGAAATACGCCTCGACGGTTCCTGCGCTAGGACCAATCGACATTCAGGATTGAACGAAGCCGCTGACGCGGCATTTGGTGCGTGGGTTTGCGGATGACGCTTCTGTTTTGAAGGATTGCGGCTGTTGAAACGCAATCTTGAGAACAGGAGTTTGAGATGGCCGAGTTGAGCCCTCTTCGCCGACGCATGATCGAGGACATGACGATCCGCAATCTGTCGCCGGCCACGCAACGATCCTACGTGCACGCGGTGGCGAAGTTTTCGCGCTATTTCGACCGCTCGCCGGACCGGCTCGGCCTGGAGGACGTCCGCGCCTTCCAGGTCCATCTGGTTTCGGCGGGAGTCTCGTGGCCGGCGCTGAACCAGACGGTGTGTGCGCTGCGGTTTTTCTACGGCGTGACGCTGGGCCATGCCGAGATCCCGGAGCGGATCGTCTACGCCCGCTCGCCGCGCACGCTGCCGGTGGTGCTGAGCGCCGACGAGGTCGTCCGGTTCCTGGAGGCGGTGCCGAGCCTGAAGACCCGAACGGCATTAACTACGGCCTACGCCGCGGGACTTCGCGCCTCGGAGACCGTCGGGCTGAAGGTCGGCGACATCGACAGCGAACGCGGCGTGATCCTCGTCCATCACGGCAAGGGCGGCAAGGACCGCACCGTGATGCTGTCGGTGCAGCTTGTGCGCATCCTGCGGGTCTACTGGCGGCTGGCGAAGCCGCAGGGCTGGCTGTTTCCCGGGCGCGGCGTCGATCGCCCCATCGATGTGCAGGTTCTCTATTCGGCGTGCCGCTCGGCGCGTGCGGCTGCCGGCATCGACAAGCGCGTGACGGTGCATACGCTCAGGCACAGCTTCGCCACGCATTTGCTGGAGAACGGTACGGACATCCGCATCATTCAGGTGCTGCTCGGCCACAACAACCTGTCGAGCACGGCGCGCTACACGAAGGTCTCGAACGGTCTCATTCGGCGGACGGAAAGCCCGCTCGATCGGCTGACCATTGAGGTTGTGCCGCCGGGCTGACCGGTTCCGCCAATGTCGGCGAGACTGGAGGTGGCGGACATCTTCCGCCGCCACGGCGAGGCGTATCGGCAGGCCCATGACGGCCATCTCGGGCGCGTCGAGCGGCGCGTGATGAGCGCGATCGAGCTATGCCGGACCGCCGAACTGGGCGGCCATGTCGAGGGCTGCCGGTCCTGCGGGGCGATCCGCGTCGCCTACAATTCCTGCCGCAATCGGCATTGCCCGAAGTGCCAGGGACAGGCCTGCCGGGAATGGCTTGCCGCGCGGCAGGGCGAACTCCTGCCGGTTCCCTATTTCCACGTCGTCTTCACGCTGCCCGCGCAAATCGCGGCGATCGCCCTCCAGAACAAGGCGGCGGTCTACACGATCCTGTTCAAGGCGGTCGCCGAGACGCTACGCACCATCGCCGCCGATTCCAAACATCTGGGAGCCGAGATCGGCCTTGTCGGCGTCCTGCACAGTTGGGGTCAGAACCTCCATTATCATCCCCACATCCATTGCATCGTGCCGGGTGGTGGGCTGTCGCCCGATGGAACGCGCTGGATCTCTTGCAGGCCCGGCTTCTTCCTGCCGGTGCGGGTGCTGTCGCGCCTGTTCCGCCGGCTCTTTCTGGAGGAACTGCGGACAGCGTACGAAGCGGGCAAGTTGAGCTTCTTCGGCAATCTCGCCGACCTGGCGGAGCCCGCCGTGTTCAAACGCCAGGTTGGCGAAGTCCGCCGCCTCGACTGGGTTGTCTACGCCAAGCCGCCGTTCGGCGGGCCAGAGCAGGTGCTGGCTTATCTCGGCCGCTATACCCATCGCGTCGCCATCGCCAATTCCCGTCTGGTCAGCACGGCCAACGGCAAGGTCGCGTTCCGCTGGAGGGATTATCGGCATGGCGGCAAGGCAAAGCTCATGACGCTGGATGTGCACGAGTTCATCAGGCGCTTCCTGCTGCACACCTTGCCGGACGGCTTCCACCGCATCCGCCATTACGGATTCCTCGCCAACGGCCATCGCGCCGCAAAGCTCGACCTGTGTCGCAGGCTGCTGGCCAACCCGCAGCAGGACAATATCGAACCGCACGTCGAAAGCACGGCCGCGCCCCTCGCATCTGCGCATCGCTGCCCATGCTGTGGAGGATCGATGATCACGCTGGCCATCTGGCGCTGCGGACAAGCGCCGCCAGGTCCCTTGTGGGACGACACCTCATGATCGTACGCGGCAGGTCCACATCACCAGCTTTGGTATCCGTCGCCATCCGCGCCGGCATGCCGACCTTTGACTTTCCGCACAAGACCGCGAGCACTCGTGCCCGCGACAGAAGGCGTGCCGACCCAATCCGCGGTGACCGCCATCAACATTCGACCTTCCACCATGCCACCATCCCTTGGGGTCGCATCGCGGTTGCCCTTCATTCACCCGACGAAGACAATCCCGACCGCCCCTCCAGGCTACAATCCCCATAGCGCCAGACCAGCCCGCGGCTTCGCTCAATCCGGCTTGCAATGAGGCCCGACGTCGAGCCCGCGTGCCCCGCCTGTGCCACGGACCTCACAGAACCCTCCAGATTCAAATTTGGGTTGATGCGTGATTCATAGGTTTCCAGATTCGATCTGGAGAACGATGGATGGCACGGCGATATGAGCTGAGCGGCGAGCAATGGCAGCGTATCGAAAGTCTGTTGCCTGGCAAGGCTGGTGATCCCGGCCGCAGCGGTCAGGACAATCGGCTGTTTGTGAACGGCGTCTTGTGGGTTCTGCGCTCAGGAGCGCATTGGCACGACCTTCCTGAACGCTATGGCAAGTGGAAGACGCTGCATCAGCGCTTCAGCCGCTGGTCGAAAGCCGGAGTTTGGGATCGCGTGTTCGCCGATCTGATCGATGATCCGGACAACGATTACGTGATGCTCGACAGTACTCTGGTTCGTGCTCATCAGCAGGCAGCGACCGGAAAAGGGGGGACCAGAACCAGGCTTTGGGGCGCTCCCGAGGAGGATTGACGACCAAGATCCATATGGCGGTGGATGGTCGAGGGCGTCCGCTGCGGCTGATCCTGACGCCTGGCCAGCGCGGCGATGTTACCCAGGCGCCCGCCTTGCTCGAAGGGCTCGTGGCCAAACGTGTCCTCGCCGACAAGGCTTACGACAGCAACGCCTTGCGCTCCATCGTCGCCGAAATGGGAGCCGAGGCTGTCATCCCCTGCAATCCAACCCGCAGAACGCTGATCCCCTACGACTTCGAAGCATACAAAGCGCGCAACCTCATCGAACGATGCTTCAACAAACTCAAGCACTTCAGACACATAGCCACACGCTACGACAGACGCGCCATCCATTTCCTCAGCTTCATCCAACTCGCCTGCGCAATGTTGTGGATGCGATGAATGTCGATTCAGCCTAGCGAGGAGGCGCGCGTTTTCGTAATCTTCCGCTGTCGCATAAGCCTCAAAATCCGCCTTGTCCCTCTTTGCCGCTAGCTTGCCCCACAGATCAATCTCATAAGACAGACTGATGGATGTGTCGCTCCCGCCGACCTGGCCGTTCACCTGGGGGAGCAAGGCTTGCGCAGCTGTATTTGCCTGAAGTCGGGCGGGATAGGCGTTAGCAGCCGCAATGAGGACGTCATTATTTCGGCCGATGACCTCGCCGACAAGCTTGTCGAGATTGGCGTTCCCGAACGCCAGCCACCAGCGGTCTGTGCTGGCCTGCACAGCGCTCCCTACCGCAGCGGTCGACCAGTGGGGCCCGGCTGGAAGTTCGGGGCGAAGATATGTACTCGACAGGCTGCAACCGGCGAGCAGGACAAGGCAACCGGGTACGATCAGTCTGATGAGCTTCATTTTCAATCTCTTGAGGGCTGGCACAAGGCGTTACGGTCGGGAAAGCCGAAGACCAAGTGGATGCAGAGCGCTAATAAGAGGCGTGATTAGCGCAAGCAGCCACGAGGAGGACATCGTCGTTTTCGTTGATGACCTCGCCGATCAGCTCGAACGTCAGCCAGCAGTGTCTGCCGTGGCGTGGATAGCACTTGCTGCCGCGCCGGTTGGCCAGCAGGGCCCCCGCGGGGCCAGGATATGTGCTCGACAGGCTGGTGCAACCCGCGAGCAAGACAAAGGAACAAGGTAAGATCCGTCTGATGAGCGTCATTTTTCAGTCTCTTGACAGCGCATCTACGGGATTCAGGCGGGATGCGTTACGGGCGGGAAGGAAGCCAAAGGTCAGGCCGATCCAGAGCGCTACTGCGCAGGCAGCGACAATAGCTTTGACCGAGATGATTATCGGAAACTCGCTGCCCGGCTCGCCCAATACGGTTGCGATGCCGAGCGCGAGTGCCACGCCGAGAATTGAACCGGCGATGCACATTGTGACGGCCTCAATCAGGAACTGAAGCATGATGTCGATCCGGCGCGCTCCAACAGCCATGCGCAAGCCGATCTCGCGGGTCCGTTCAGTGACGGTGATCAGCATCATGTTCATGACACCAATGCCTCCGACAACCAGCGAGATCGCAGCCAGGGAGGAGGTCAGTTGCCACATCGTCTGAGATGTGTGCTCAACCGACTTACGCCACTGATCTTGGTTGAAAACAGTGAAGTCCTTCGTGCCGTGCCGACGAGTCATCAGGCCGACGACGGCGCGCTCCGCGACAGTCGTGTCGACAGAATCGGCGACCCGCACCGTCAGGGCATGAAGACTTGGACCGGCACCCTCAAGTCTGCCCTTCACGGCCGTATAAGGAAGTAAGACCTTCGGCGAGCTGTCAAACCGTAGCGCCGGTGGGGGCGCAAAGACGCCAATAATGACGACGGGAACACGCCCGATCAGGAGGATGTTTCCGAGCGGCGATTCGTCGTTGGGGAAGAGAGTTGCGGCCATCCTGTCATTGATCACTGCTTCCTGGCTGCGCTCAGTGATGGCCTCGGCGGAAAAGAATGAGCCCTTCAGCAACTTGAGAGCGTTGACCTTAAGATAATCCTGGCCGACGCCGGTGACTGTCGCCGCGACGGAAGTGTGCCCAAAACGAATTTGTGCGGATGTCCGGACTTCCGGGGTCACGCTGTCGACGTAAGACTGGTCGGCGAGCGCATCGGCATCCGAGACGACCAGGGCCTTGATGCTCGAAGCACCCTTGTCACCAAAATGGCGCCCGGGAGAGATCTCGAGAGTGCTGGCTCCAAATCCTCCCAACTGGCGCAGAAGTTCCTGACGGGCGCCCTCGCCGAAACCGACGGCCGTCACAACTGCCGCAATGCCGATAATGATGCTGAGCATTGTGAGGAAGGTACGCACGCGATCGGTTGCCATCGATCGTATCGCCATCGGAAAGGCTTCTACCAGGCGGCGCCTGAACGCCGAGAGCGAACCGACGGGCCTGCTGTCGTGTAACGCCGGCGGCCCATCAGTCTTCCGGTCCCGCGTCCGGCGGTCGGAAAGGATGACCCCTTCTCGGATTTCGATGATGCGGTCAGCGTGACTTGCGATCTCCATGTCGTGAGTCACGATGATGATGGTATGACCGTCGGCATGAAGTGCCTTCAAGGTATCGAGAACGGTTTCGCCGCTCTTCCTATCTAGCGCCCCTGTCGGCTCGTCCGCGAGGATGATGCGACCGCCATTCATCAACGCGCGGGCAATCGAAACCCTCTGTTGCTGGCCGCCGGACAGCTGGTTTGGACGGTGGTCGAGACGATCACCGAGACCTAGCCTGCGCAGTAGAGATGTCGACCTTTCCCGGCGTGAGCCGGCGTCGAGGCCGGCATAGACGGCGGGCATCGCCACGTTGTCGGCCGCGCTCAGCGTTCCGAGAAGCTGATAATGTTGGAAGATGAAGCCGAAATGTTCCCGTCTCAACGCCGCAAGATTGTCCGCGGTCAGGCCGGCAACGCTGCGGCCGCCGACGCGATAGTCACCAGAACTCGGCTGGTCCAAGCAACCCAGGATGTTCATTAGCGTCGTTTTGCCCGAACCGCTTGCGCCAACGATCGCCACCAGTTCGCCACCCGCGATGGAAAGGCTGACGCCGGCCAGCGCCATAATCGTCTCGTCTCCGGCGTGGAAAACCCGCGAAACGTTCTCGATTTCAAGGAGTGCATTCATTTCATCACCGCGGCCCAACATTGGTTCCCTTTCCAGCGGCAGGGATGACAACTTCATCACCGACAGAGAGGCCATCGAGTACCTGCGCCTTGAGCGTGTCGGTCAAGCCTATTGTCACCAGGCGCTCCGTGAGTTCGCCGCTTGGCGTGCGAATCTGCACGCGGTAGCGACCTTGTGCATCTGGCTCCGTCAGAGCTGACCATGCTACGAGCGGTACGTTCTCGGCCTGGCCGGAAACAACCTTAACCAAGACGTTCATCTTTGGCCGAAGCCGCCCTTCCGGGTTCGATGTGGAAAAGAGGCCGTTGTAGTAGACTGTTGACGCCTGGGTTTCCGCACTGAGATCATCAGCAATCGACGGAGGCGCGGGCTCTATCTCTTCCAGTACGCCTGAAATAGGGACTCGAGTGTCCCCCAGGAGCGTGAAGCGGAGGTTCTGACCTGGCTTTACACGGGCAATGTCGATTTCCGAAATCTGCACCTTCACCCGCATGACGTCGAGTTGTGCAAGAACCACGATCCCCGGCACGGCCTGGCTTGAGTTCAACGTTTGACCTTCTTTAACCAGCACAGCAACAACGACGCCGTCCATGGGCGCGCTGAGCTTCGTATGGTCGAGGATTGCGCGGGCCTCCTCAACCGCGAGCGTCTTCTCCTCGATCCGCGCTTCAAATTGCTCGACTTTCGCCTCCTGCGCAAAAAACGTCGCTTGCGCTTTCTCCAGGTCGGCGGCCGATGCTGCCTTGTTCCGGCTCAGTGTCTTCTTTCTCCGGAAATCCATCTCGGCCTCTTTCAGTCGTATTCCTGCTTCCTTGCGATCCGCGTTGGCACTGGCGAGGTTGGCTTGGGCAGTGAGTAGTTTGTGCTGCTCTTTCGTAGGGTCAATTTCGGCGATCAAGTCACCAGACTTAACCGTTTGACCGAGCTTTACATGCAATGTCTTCAGTTGGCCCGATACCTGGGCACCAACTCTAACCGAACGGGCAGGCTCCAAAACGCCGTTCGCAATAACGGTCTCCTCGACCGAACCGAGTATCACGCGCTGCGTGACGACAGGATCGCGCGTCTCGTGTTCGAAACCTTCGGTCGCGGATGCAATGGCAAACACCACCGCGGCGATCCCTAGGCACCAGACAAGCACCCTTCTTTTACCCTTCATCAACGCTCACCTCCGCTCTCTGAAGACATTGTTTTGCCGTGTCGTGCGGCGGAAACGGCATTGACTCTCATCGACCTGGACCGAGAATGGCTCCGGCAAGAGCTTTTTCTGCTGAGAAGTCGCAACCGACGCGGAAAGCATGATTGCGAACGCGGACACGCGGCGATGAAGATGATAGTGAAGCACCGGGCGAGCATTCATTGTCCCTTTCCGAGGCAGTTAGCAGCAGCAAGCCCAGCGCTAACGCGATGGGACCGAAGAGTAGGCTGACCGGAACAACGCACCTTCCGATGCAGTAGCGGATTTTGGACGTTTGCTTTGGTCGCATTCCGGAGACAGTTTCCTATCAAGCGACGCGCGCTTGGGCGCGCATACATCTGAGTGGTCATTGGCGCGAACGAGGTTCTCGCTGTGACTGACGCTTCCGAGGGCACCGCCGATATAAAGCGCGAGCTGAGGCGGCATGAGATCAGCAAGCCGTCACGTCCCTCCTTGACCCTTTTGGATGCTCGAAAGGCCTCACTCGTGTAGACAGCCGGTGAGTGCCGTCTAGGTCAGCAAGGGATCACCTTCGATGCTCCCCTACGGGTTTTGGCCCAGATAGCGCGCTTCACGCTTGAAGATCATGCACTCAGGATATGACAGTGCATCCTTCGCATCGCGGGCGAATGAATAAGGCGACATTTCCATGATGAGGGCCGCGGCGGCATGGCCATCCGGCTCATGCCGATCATACTTCGTCGACGAAGGATAACGCCACAAGGCTTGCCTCGAGGCTACAGTGGACAGGGGTTCCAGACTCTGGTGGTGGCGCATCGGTTTATCCTTAGCTCCTTCGCCGGCACCACCCACACGGGCCAAGTTTTGAGGTCGAAGTGCGTTTCGACCTCGAGCCCCTTCGACTCGACGGCATCCGACCAGCCGTCGTCCGTTTTAATCGAACGGAGCTGCCTTCGGTCCGCTTCAAGCTTAATCAGTACGGCTTGGCGCGGTTGCCATTCGGCGATTCCCAGGTCGGATTTCCCGCCGGCCAGTGCAGAGCCGACGGTGGTCACATGAATAAAAAGTGCCGAGAAAAGAATGGCGTTCATAACTGGCCTTTTAATCGATTGTTGCAATGACGCCCCTTCTGACACCCATAGCTGACAGCAGCCTGAAAGCCTCCGGACATTTGCGCCACGGGGGTTCAGCGTAGCGTCAGGTTCTGTCAATAAGGCAAGGATCTTGCCCTCGAACTGGAGCCGGCACACATGATACGAATACTGCTCATTGAAGACGACGAGGACCTTGGCAGTGCTGTACGCGAACATACGATGGCTGATGGCCACGCGGTCGACTGGGCCAAGGACCTGTCCGAAGCGCGGGATAAAGCAAGTTTGGTCTCCTACGAGCTTGTCCTGCTCGACCTTCACCTGCCAGACGGCAACGGCATCGATTACGTGCGGGAGATGAGGAAGCGGCTTGATTCGACACCGGTCATCATCGTGACAGCTCGCGATCAGGTCTCGGACCGCATCGAGGGGCTCAACGCAGGTGCCGACGACTATTTGGTCAAGACGTTCGATCTCGGCGAACTTTCCGCGCGCATTCATGCCGTGGGGCGTCGTCATGGGAAGTTCCCGGAGCCATATTGTGTCGGGACGCTGTCAATAAACTCGGCCGAGCGGCGCTGCGAGCGCGACGGGCGGGCGGTCTACCTGACTGCACGCGAATGGACAGTTTTCGACTGCCTTCTGCGCCGGACCGGAACGGTAGTTTCGAAGGCGAAGATCGAGGACGTACTCTTTTCCTTGGGTTCGGAGATTGAGAGCAACACCGTGGAAGTTTATGTTAGCCGGCTCCGCAAAAAGATCGGCGGGGACCGAATAGCGACAGTGCGTTGCTTCGGGTACAGGTTCATGGTCACATGAAGAAGCCGCACAGCATGACGCGCAGGCTGATACTGAGGCTGGGGGGCGCAACGCTCCTGGTCTGGATTTTCGTCCCCACCATTGCTGCGCTAATGGTAAAGGACGTTATCTACGAAATCTGCGACGACTATCTGGAGCAAACTGCCGAGTTCACGGCGGCGGCGTACTTCGATGTGGCGAAGAAGAAGTTGGAAGTATCTGAGCCGCCCAGCTTCGACGATTGGATTATTCAGTTCCAAGTTCGCACGCGTGACGGGAGGGTGCTCCTCGATTTGATCGAAAATCCGCCGAAGCCATTCCCATCTGCTCCCTTGCGTGAAGGCTTTTCGACAACCGCTACTGACCGCATCTATACGAAGAAAATAGCACTCGACCTGTTTGCGCAGGCGGCCCAGCCGCTCTCGGTCCGCCGTCACGAAGTCAATAAGGCCGCAGTTAAGGTCTTCGTTCCGATGATCGTCTTCCTGCCCTTTAGCGTAGCCGTGTGCTGGATGGTAATCCGGCGGTCGCTGGCGCCAATCGAAGTACTGAAACAGGAGATCGGGTTGCGCGACGGCGGCAATCTCACACTGATGGGGTCGAGCGGCCTCCCGGCAGAATTGGCCCCCATCGCGGCCTCCGTCGATCGGCTTGTCGAACGTCTACGGGCGGCCCTGGATGCCGAACGCGAGTTCGCCGCAAACTGTGCACATGAACTGCGCACGCCGATCGCAGGCTCGCTGGCTCAACTGCAGAGGTTAGTGGCCGAAATTCCCCTGGGCTCGGCGAGAACGCGTGCGCGCGGCATCGAGAAATCGCTGTCGAGGCTTGGCCACCTTACCGAAAAACTGCTTCAACTCGCGCGGGCCGAAACGGGGATCTGCATCGCAGACCACGCGATCGATCTTGTCCGAGTGGTTCGGCTAGAAATTGATGACTTTGAGAAAAAACCGCGATTTGCCGGACGGCTAATCCTTGACGTCGACGGCTGCCCCACTTTGATGCGCAAAGTAGACGTCGATGCGTTTGCCATCCTCCTTCGTAACCTGATTGAGAATGCGCTCACGCATGGAGTGCCCGATACTACGATAACAGTTTCCGTCGGAACTGATGGAACCATTGCCATTGCAAACTCGGGACCGGTGGTGCCCCCCCAAGATCTTGAAGCGATAACAAAACGATTTAGGCGTGGTGCGACCTCAGCGGCGGGCTCAGGCCTTGGTCTAAACATCGCTAGTAAGGCGATCAAGGGGATAGGTGGCAGTCTTGCACTTGCGTCGCCTGCCCGTGGTCGCGAGGATGGTTTTGAGGCGATTATTCGAATCCCTCGATGACCGCAGCGACCAGGTTGGACGTAGGAAGCATTGCACGCTGCTGGCAGGCAACGAGAATGTCAACAGGGGTGGTGACCACCCGCGGCGGGCGCGCGCCCCAGAGGAAGTCAGCTGTCGCGCGGCACACCATATCCAATCTATGCGCGGAACAAGCATACCGCGGCTCGCAGAAGCTTGAGGCGATTACGCCTGCACTCGTGAGTCGTATTTCGTAAGCGGTCAGCCGATAACGTCAGGCCTAAAGTTCCAAGGCATGAGCATTTCGATTTCGGATGCCGGCCAGCCTTGAGCGATGCGGGTCAAGGTCTGCGAGAGCCAGTCGAGCGGATCGACGCTGTTCATTTTGCAGGTTTGCAGCAAGGTGGCTACCGTCGCCCAAATTCGTCCACCGCCGTGGCTGCCGGCGAATAGACTATTCTTTCGCGTGATCGTCATCTCGCAGACATTTCTGCCCATGTCGGGCGCGAGGTTGTCGTTTGGTATCGATGGCATCCATATTTCGAGCGGACCGTTCGATGCGAGTATACCGAGGAGCGGGCGAACGGCAGAGTCGCGCGCATTGTCGTGCGCCATGGCGAAGTCATTGTCGTTCCCACATGGATGTTGGATCGCGACGTTTGTGAAGCGTTCACCTTGGGCAGCCCTCGGGTGACCGTGGATGCGCTGACTGACCTTCACAACTCTTGATCCATCGGGGATTTCGTAATGGCCTTGCGAGCGGTTCGAACGCTCAGGAGGTTATCGATGAAGACATTGCCCCCGCCAAGCCGGCTGCCAGCACTACGGCAGTTGATCATGCCACTCGACTCCCGAGCCCTGGACGGGCTGACGAGAGCGCAACGCGCGGTCGCGGTCGCGAGCCTCGCCAAGCTGCTGATGGCGGCTGCAGGTGTCGCGGAGAAGGAGATGACCGATGACGGGCGGTAATCTTCTTCCCATGGCACTCCTGAAGCGCAAGGCCGTCGTCTACGTCAGACAGTCGACGGCCCAACAGGTTCATGCAAACCTTGAGAGTCAACGCCGGCAATATGAGCTGGTCGACGTTGCGCGGCGTTGGGGGTTCCACAATGTCGAGGTGATCGACGAGGATCTGGGCCGCAGCGCGAGCGGCGCCGTCGAGCGCCCGGGTTTCGAGCGGCTCGTCGACGATCTGTGCACCGGTCATGTCGGCGCAGTATTGTGTCTTGAGGCCTCTCGGTTGTCGCGCAATGGTCCGGACTGGCACAGGCTGCTTGAGCTTTGCGGTCAGGTCGATGCGCGCGTGATCGATATCGATGGCATTTATGATCCCGCGAACGACCGGCTGTTGCTCGGCATGAAGGGCAACATCAGCGAGTTCGAGCTTTCTGTCATTCGGGCGCGGATGTACGAGGCCGCGCGACAGAAGGCCCAGCGGGGCGAACTGCGGATAAGCGTGCCGATCGGCTACATATGGCCCCGCGATTACGGCCTGGGTTTCGACCCTGATATTCGGGTCCAGGAAGCCATCAGGCTTATATTCGCGCGGTTCCGCGAGATCGGCAGCGCCCGCCAGGTGCTGATCTCGCTCAATGCCGAAGGCATGCATTTTCCGCGCCCATCTGACGGCAAGATGATGGTCTCCTTCGACTGGGTTCCGATCCGCTATCGCAACGTCATCAGCGTATTGAAGAACCCTTTCTATGCGGGGGTCTATGTGTACGGCAAAACCCAGAAGCGGACCGAGATCGTCGATGGCCGCGTTCGCAAGAGCTACGGCCACCGTAAATCCCATGAGGATTGGGCGGTTATGCTTAGGGAGCATCATGAAGGCTATGTCGGCTGGGACGAGTATGAGCGGAATCAGAAGCTGCTCGCCGCCAACACGTACGGCAAGGGCGGCGGTGTAAAGTCCGGTCGGGGCGGAAGGGCTCTTCTGGCCGGCATGCTCACCTGTGGTCATTGCGGTCGCCGCCTGTGCGTCGTTTATGTCGGCCGTCGCATCGGTTATCATATCTACCGTTGCGACCGTTCGAACCTCATGCTGGCGCGACCCCGATGCATGACCGCCAATGGCGGTCGAGCTGACGCTGCGATCTCGCAGGAGCTTTTGTGCGCCGTGGCGCCCATGGCGATCGAAGCAGCATTGGAGGCGGAGCGCATGCATCTCGAAGGCGAAGCGCAGAGAAGGCAGATGCTTGAACTGGATTTGCAGCAGGCCCGCTACGAAGCCTCGCTTGCGGAACGCCGCTATGCGGCCTGCGACCCCGACAATAGGCTCATAGCCGCTCAGCTTGAGAAGAGCTGGGAGGCGACGCTTCGCCGTATCGAAGCCTGCGAAGCCCGGCTCAACAATCGGCAAGTTCGCGATGACGCCGCCATCCCGGATTTTGCCGGCCTGGCTCAGAATCTCAGGGCTGCATGGGACGGTTCCGATGTCGACATGCGTTTTCGGCAGCGGCTCCTGCGCGCGCTGATCAAGGATATCGTCGTGACCGTGGACGATGATGCGAGACAGGTCGAACTCACTATACACTGGCAGGGCGGACAGCATTCGCAGGTTCAGACGCGGATTCTCGGGCGGCATCACGAGGTGGCTGTCGCCAACACGAAGTGGGGCCTGATCGCATTATCGCGGCCAGGTACGCTGGTTCGGCCAAGGTGATAGGATCCCCATGCAGACCGAACCCACGCCCACCCCGAGGATACCTACCGCGTCTGGCGCGCCGACCGCCGCCTCAGCCCTGGCGCGGCGCTGGTCTACATGCGCAGGATCAGGTCGTTTCGCTCCTATTGCGCCGAAAGGGCTGATCGAGCGCGAAGAACTCACCCTCGAACGCGCAAATCGCTTCATAGGCTGGTATGCGCGGCGGTAGAATCTCGATCCGCGGTCGCTGGGCCTTTTCCGGAGTGCTCTGCAGTCGCTCAACCGGATCTATCATAGCATGGGGTTGGCGCCTCCCGATTGGCGGTCGCCGCGGCAAGCAAAGCCGCCGGCAACGCCTTTGCTTGCCGAGTACGCCGACTACCTGCTCCGGCATCGGGGCAACCCGCAGGTAACCGTGCACAAGAAGTTGCAGCAAATCAGCAAATTTCAGGGTCACCTGATACAGGCCGGTGAAGGCTGGCCGTCGATAGGCTTGACCCGACTTAAACACCGCCTGTAAGAATATGTCATAAGTCAGCACGTTAGGCGCGCGCCGGCGCGTGTTACCACTACATTTTGGGGATGATCTCAGGCGAGTTGTTCGTCGAGGTTGTGTGGCAGAGCGATGCCAGATGCCTTGAAGACGTTGCCCACTTGGCCCGTAACGTGGGTTCTGGTGGTGACGATGCGACCATCCTTTTCGATGGTGGCTTCCTGGAGGCGATCGAGATCGCGTAGGAGCGGCTGCCATTCGGGCGTCAGGCCTTTGGCCCGGCAGAGGCGGCGCAGTTCCTTGCTGAGCACGAGCGCCAGGAACGAGCAGAACACATGCCCGCGGATGGCGGCATCGGATTGGTGGAAGATCGGCCGGGTATTGAAGGTTGCCTTGGCGGCGCGGAACAGGCTCTCGACCTCGAGCAAATCGCGATACCGCAGCACGGCCTGGAGCGGGGTCACCTTCGCGTTGGTCCGCACCACGGTGATGCCGTCGTAGCGGGCTTCCTCGGCAAGCTTGCCGACATCGATCTTGAAGTTCTTGCCGCTGGCCTTGAGGTAACGCCGGTAGGCCGAGTTGCCGACCAGTGCCTTGTCGCCCTTCTTGAGCTGTGCCTCGAGGCCGGCGATGATCGCCTGGCGGTCGGCCTTGTCCTTCTCGGCCTCGGCGTCATTGCGGCTGACAATATAGCGGTCTTTACCGACCTTGACCTCTTTGACCCACAACTGAGTTTCACCGCGCTGGCGCTCGAGAACGAGCGGAACCATCGGTGCCGCGTCATTGAGCACGACGTTGTGGATCACGCTGCTCGAGCGTTCGCGGGCCCCCAGAATGTATTCCATGCCCAGCTTTTCGAGCGCGGCGATGGTATCGGCGCTGATCATGCCGCGATCGGCGACAACGCAGGCGCGTGTGACGCCGAAGCGCGTTCGCAGCCGATCGACCACCGGCAACAGGACGGTCACGTCAGCGGTGTTGCCAGGCACCATCTCGGTGCAGATCGGCCGGCCCTCGGCATCAACGACCAGCGCCAGGATCATTTGCGCCAGATCGGGGCGGAAGTCCTTGGAATGCCCGCGCTTGCCCAGCGTCTCGCCGCCCGCGCCATGGAAGGACAACGAGGTGGTGTCCATGAACACAAGGCTGAGGTCGGTGAACAGGTCCTGCCGGCGCGCGAAGAGCTTTTCCTCGATCACGTCTTTCACGCAGCGCGCCACCAGCGCGCCTTGCGCCTTTTCGCCGAGTTCCTCGCCCAGCCACGCCATGGCCCGGTAAAAGTGATGGAGCGCCAGACCCTCGGCGCCCTCGATACCATAATCGGCCATCCAGTTCGCGCAGTCGCGGTCCGAGCCCGAGACGAACAGCCGATGCAGCGTGCCAACGAACACCGCCCGTTCCACCGCAAAGCCGAACTGGCGCCCTTCCAGCACCTCTTCCAGCACCTCGCCGATCCCGAGCCGCTCCCACAGCCGCCCGAACAACAGCGGACCGCCGATGCGGCGAGAGGCAATTCGCCCCGCGTCAATGTCGGACAGGATGAGGCTGCGTTCGCCATGGCGCGCAATCGAGGCCGCCAATCTGTCAAGTTCGCCGCTGGCAACCAGCGCATCCTTGCGGCCCAGCGCCTTTATCGTGCGCTGGCGAACGGTTTTGCCGTCGCGGACACTTTCCACGAGGTAAAGATAGCGGTGGCCGCGCGCGACTCTCTCAACGACAAACATGCCAGCGTTGTTAGCGAATAAATGCCATAAAATCCATACAACATACGGCTAGCAGATCAAATGTTGTTACCACACATTTTCGTGCCGGAAATCCAAGGCAAGTGAATTCAATAGCTTAACGGACAGCGTTCGCCATCCGTTCACCTCCAACTGTTCAAGTTGGGCTTGACTGATGTCGACGCTTTTCTCGTCTCTTACGCTCAACGATATTCCCGGTCGCACGTCAGCGATGTTGCGTGCAGTATTCGCTGTTTCCTCGTCGATCGCCGGGAAGCTGCATTTCAAGCTGGCGTCGTTCGTCCGTTTGCGCCCTTGCGTGCAATTCTTCCTCAGCAACCTGATCGTCGAGCCGTTCGCCAATCCTGATGGTTCGCTTGCGCACGGTGGCATGCGTCTCGGTCGGCTCAACGGGCAGGAATTCGGCAAGCACTCTCGCAGCCTGCCGGTACGGCATCATGCTCCCCAGCCGCGCCGTCAGTTCCATCAGCTCGGATGTCGCTCGATCCAGGCAGATCTCTCGCAGCGGCGCAAAGGCATCGACCATGCCTGGGTAACAATCCCGACACAGCATCCAACGAGGATTGCGCACCTCCACGATGCCAAAGACAGTCCGGATCCGTCGCGTCGTGTAGTCCTTGACCGGCCGAAACCTGTGGCAATCCGGGCAGACCCGACGAAAGAGGGAATACGTCTCCGCCTCATGGTTCACGACCGCGCTCTGCAGCGCCGCCATGATGGTCTTGCTGTCCTCAATCGACAGGCCGAGGTCGCCGTCAAACAGACGTTCCCAGCTCTTGTCGATGCGGACCGCCTTCCGGCAAACGTCACCGAACTCGTTCCTGCCCTCGATCGTGATCGTCCATTCCACCGCCATCGCTTTCCCTCCGAACAAAGCGGCGCTCATGGACTACGCGGGCCTAACAACCTGTATTCGACCCCAGAGAAATTACCGGTCTCGCCGATTTGGAATTGGATGAATTCGCCCAGCGCGGAACAACAGCAGGAACCAAGATTATTGTCTGTCGGTCAACCTGGATCGTATGTGGAGCGGCCGTTCGTTTTCATGAATGGCATACACGGACTTCAGATCAGCTCTTCTATGAGCTCGAACCAGCCGACACGATCCAGATCGCAGCAAGACCCTTGGGCGTAGCCAGCAGCCGACATCCACACCCAGTAGCTAAGGTTCGTGCACCCTCGGCGCGGAAGCGCCCAGATCAAGGTAGATCCAAGTGGCCCGTCATTTGCTGGGTGATCTCGGATGAAGACCATCCGGCTTGCGCCGGTCACAAACCAAAGGTGAGAGAAATCATGAGGGATTTTGACGTGCGAGGTAAGGCGCCGATGCCTATCGCCTTGGAAGCTGACATCACAAACGATTCTCCGGCCGAGCCGGTTCTTGAAGGTGAAGGACCGGGCCAATCATCCACTTCTGTGGTGGAGCAGACGCACTTTGAGCCGCAAGCGGCGAGCGGAGCTTCCTCCTCTCGTCTCAGGCAGCACACCAGCAGTCTCCTTTCTCTCCCACAGGACGCGCTCAGTAACATTGCCGACAGGCTCAGGCCGGTGGATGTGCTGAGCTTGGCGTTGTCGAGCCGTGAGCTGCAAATTGCCGTCCAGCGAACTCCGCTCGCTGAAATAAGGCGCGGGACGGCTAGCCAGGTTCAGGCCATCTGGAACAAATTGACCAGCTATGGCGTCGATAATCCCTTTGGCGCGCTGATGTATCCCGACGTGACCGAGTCACTCGCGCCGAATTTCGATTGCCTCACCAGGGAGCAGCAGGGGCGTCTCGTCGCGTTCATCGAGGGGCTTGGCCCGGGACGCAACCCGATCCTGAACGGCATCGGAGCGAACTTGGCAGGACTAATGCCCGAGCTCCAGGAGCGTCTAGTCGCGCTGGTCGAGGGGTTACAGCACCCCCGGCATCGCGGCTCGGCCTTGGAGGCCATCGGAGCCGGCGCACCAGGAGTTGCAGCTGAGCTCCAGGAGCGTCTCGTCACCGTCGCCGAGGGACTCGAAGGGTCCAATCGCGCTTCGGCCCTATGGGGCCTCGGGTTCGGCGTGGGACGGCTCTCGCCCAAGTTTCAGGAGCGTCTCGTTGCCCTCGCCGAGGGACTTCATGAGGCTGAGGATCGCGTCTACGCCCTGCGGGGCACCACATTCGCAGGACTTCGCCCCGACCTGCAGCAGCGCCTGTTCGCCCTCACCAACAGCATCGACGACGCCGAGCAGCGCGTTTGGGGACTTGCGGTATTCGCACAGGAAGTGGCGTCGCTTGCGCCCGCCCTTCAGCAGGAACTTTTCCGCCTCGCGGAGCGCCTCGGAGAGCAACATCGCGCTTCGGTCCTCAGGGGTTTCGGAGCGGGCGTGGCAGGGCTTGAGCCCGCCCTTCAGCAGGAAGTTGTCCGCCTCGCGGAGGGCCTCGGAGAGGAAAATCGCGCTTCGGTCCTGAGGCGTTTCGGAGCGGGCGTGGCGTCGCTTGCGCCCGCCCTTCAGCAGGAAGTTGTCCGCCTCGCGGAGCGCCTCGGAGAGCAACATCGCGCTTCGGTCCTCAGGGATTTCGGAGCGGGCGTGGCAGGGCTTGAGCCGAACCTCCAGAAGCGTCTTGTGGCCATTGCCGAACGGCTGGCATCGGCAGCAGGCCGCGCCTCGGCTTTGCAGGGCCTCGGAGCCGGCATGGCTAGGCTTGCGCTTGAGGTCCAGGAGGATCTCGCCGCGCTCGTCGAGCGGCTCGACCAGACCGAACGCGCTGCGGCTCTGCAGGCCCTCGGGGCGGATGTGGGAGGGCTTGCCTCCGGGCTCCAGGAGCGTCTCCTCTCAGTTGCCGAGGGAATCCATCACCGTGCAGATCGCCTCCGGGCCTATCTAGCCCTCACGGGAGGCGTGTCGCCGCTGGCGGCCGAGCTAACACCGCGCCTGACTGCTTTTAAGAACAGTCTCGTCGACCCGGAGTATCGGGCTCGCGCCCTGGCAGCGATGTTGCCCACTCGGGAAAAGCGCCAAAGACGGTCCTAGGATCGTTCAAATGGCCCGTCATTTGCTGGGTGATCTCGGATGAAGATATCGGCACATCGGGCTTGCGCGTGTCACAAACCAAAGATGCGAGGGAAATCATGAGGGATTTTGATGTGCGAGGTAGGGCGCCGATGCCGAGCGCCTTGGAAACTGACATCACAAACGATTCTCCGGCCGAGCGGGTTGTTTGTGTTTAAGGACCGGGCCAATCATGCGTTCTGTGGTGCAGCAGACGCACCCTGAGCCGCAAGCGGCGAGCGGCGCTTCCTCCTCTCATCGCAGGCAGCACACCAGCAGTCTCCTTTGTCTCCCACAGGACGCGCTCGGTAACATTGCCGACAGGCTCAGGCCGATCGATGTGCTGAGCTTCGCGTGGTCGAGCCGTGAGCTGCAAACTGCCGCCGAGCAATGCCTGCTAGCTCAAGAAAGCCGCAAGAGGGCTGTGCTAGGCGGGTTCAGGCCATCTGGAACGGATTGATCAGCTATGACGTCGATAATGCCTTTGCCGCGCCGGTATATCGTGGTGTGATCCAGTCACTCGCGCCGAATTTCGATTGCCTCACCAGGGTTGCAGCAGGGACGTCTCGTCGCGTTCGTCGAGAGGATCGAACAGCCCGGGGATCGAGCCTTAGCCCTCCAAGTCCTCGCGACAAGCGTGGGAGGGCTCGCGCCCGAGCTCCACCAGCGTCTCCTCGCCGTAGCCGAGGGGCTTGAGGAACCCTGGCACCTCGCCTCCGTCCTTAGGGGCTTCGGGGCAGGCATGGCAGGGCTTGCGACCGAACTCCAAGCGCCCGTCGTCGCCCACGCCGAAGATCTTCCGGCGGCGCATCGACCCTTGGCCTTGGAAGGCCTGGCAGTCGGCGCGAGACGCCTTGCGCACGAGCTCCAGCGGCGTCTCATCACCCTCGCCGAGAGGCTGCACGAGCATAAAGACCGCGTCTCTGCCCTGAGGGGCTTCGGAAAAGGGACGGCAGGGCTTAGCCTTGATGTCCAACGGCGCCTCGTTGCCCTTGCCGAGAGATTCGATCAGCGTTTGGGCCTCTGGTCGGGCCTGCGAGCGCTCGGAGCGGGTGTGGCAGGGCTTGAGCCGGACCTTCAGGAGCGTGTCGTTGTCCTCGCCGAGGGACTCGACGATTGGGAATGCGCGCAGGTTCTTAAGCGCCTCGGCGCAGGGGTGGCAGGGCTTGAACCAGAATTCCGGCCGCGTGTCGTCGCCCTCGCCCTGGGACTCGACGAGGACGAGCTTCGTGCCTCGGCCCTGAAGGGCTTGGGAAGGGCTTGGCAGGGCTCGAGCCCAACATTCAGCAGGATCTCGTGGCCGCCGCTCAGGGGCTCGGCCAGTCCGAACATCGCGCCTCGGCTCTGGAAGGCCTCGGGGCGGGTATGGCAGGGCTCGAGCTCGAACTCCGGCAGTCGCTCGTCATCATCGCCGAAGGACTCGACAAATCAGATCAGGCGTCGGCCCTGGAGCAGCTCGGCGCCGGCGTCGCTGGGCTTGCGCCCGAGTTCCAGGAGCGTCTCGTCGCCATTGCCGAGGGGCTATCCCCCGCACATTGCGCCAAGGCCCTGAGGGGCCTCGGAACCCGCGTGGCAGAGTTCGCGCGCCCGCTCCAGGAGCGTCTGATCGTACTCGCCTGCAGGCTCGACGAGCCTGCTCATCGCGTCAATGCCCTACGGGGCTTCGGTGTGGCGATGGCAAAGCTTGCCCCCGAACACCAGATGCCCCTCGTCTTCCTCGTCGAGGGACTGGACCGTCCTGCAGATCGCATCTCGGGTCTTCGGGCCCTCCAGACAGGCGCGGCACCGCTTGCGACCGAGGTACAATCGCGCATAGATGCTCTTGTGAACGGTTTTGCCGTGCCGGAGGATCGGGTTCGCGCCCTGGCAGCACTCTTGCCAGTTCCGCCGCGAAATCCGAACTAAGGGAATGAACAGCTTTTGAACGTCAAAGCAGCGAAGAGTTGTGCTGCCCGGCGATCTCAGTTCCCATCGACCTCCTGATCTACAGTTTCGGCCCCGACGGAGATTGTCAGTGTGTTCAAGGGAACGTGTCAGGGACTTGAAGCGGCATCCATCGTTGCTGCCGCGTGACAAACAAGGGTTCTTCCGCATATATTTGGTGCAGGTTGCGGGATTCACGGACGGTGCCAATAAGTTCATAGAGTCGGAATCGCAGTCGACGCCGTGATTTGCCCGTGCTCCATGCCTTCCGCTCGCTGATTTCACCCGAGCTTTCGATTGTCCAAATTCTGCCGCAGGCCGAGAGGGTGGTGCTTGTGGCCCGACCGAAGGCGATGGACTCGTGCTGTCCATGTTGCGGTCACCGAACCCGCCGCGTTCACAGTCACTACATGCGCCGATTGAGCGATCTGCCATGGCAGGGTCGGATTGTCGAAATCCAGCTTCACGCACGACGGTTTCGATGCGCCGATCCACGATGCCAGCGGCGGATCTTCACCGAGCGGTTGCCGGAAACGGCACGGCCGAAAGCGAGACGCACGTCCCGCCTCGGCGAAAGCCAGCTGGCCATCGGCTTCGCGGTCGGCGGTGCGCCCGGCTTGCGCCTGTCGGACAGGCTCGCCATGCCGGTGAGCGGCGACACACTGTTGCGGATGGTCCGCGCCGCCGGGTGCGAGCCGCAGCAGGCGCCGCGTGTGGCCGTCTTCGACAGGCCAGTCCAAACTGAAACAGGTTTTGCGCGTCAAGTTCTTGTGTAATGCAAGAAGAGGCTGACGGTTTGAACATGTCATCGAGTGCGCTCTGTCGCAATTCCGGGATGTGGACGGGAAGAGCGTCGCCTGGGGCACTGATCACGCGGTGAGCATTTCGAACTGCTCGACAATTAACGGACTCGGATTGTAGCGAACCTTGCCTGTCGCTTTCGCATCATGTGAACCAGCCGGCGAGGATGATCCCGGCATTCGCCATAGACTTGAAGCCGAGCATGGAGGCTCAGATTGTAGGCGAGATACCACCGCACGCACAGCAAGATTACGGATCGCTCTAAATGTCGGCCTTTGAACATCGAGGGACCTCCTGAACTGGAGGGAACTTCATGCCGGATACACATTGCCAATCAGTTTGCGACAAAGCTGATGATTGCGCACTTCTCGGATTTCATGGACAAGCATCAAGGATCGCCGAGGTCTGTGCGGTCACCCCCGGCCAGCGCCGACCTTGCGGCTCTGCTCGAGGCCTATTCGCGCGCCACTGACGATGCGATCAAAACGAAGCGTCACCGTGTTCTTGCCGTCCTCCGCGAATAGGATTGCTGCCCGCGAACCACCCATCCCTGGTGAGCAGCATGCTATTCATCACCGGCAACGCCCGCATCTTCTTCCCAGTCACTGGAACACCCCGGCATGATGTCGCCCGCCAGCAGCTTCTCCTTCGACAGCAGGCCTGCATCCTCAAGCGCTTCGACGTCGGGAGATCGCGCAGCGTGTCGAACCCGAACTGCAGCAGGAACGCCTTGGTCGTGACATACGTGTATGGCGCGCCTGGGGTCGGGCTGCGTGGGCCTGAGGCGATCAGGCCGAAGCCGCGCAAATTGCCTATCAGGTCGCGGCTGATTTCCTTGCCGAAGAAGGAGGACAGTTCGGCACGGGTGATCGGCTGGAAGTAGGCGATGCACATTAGCACCAGGACTTCCGCCTGCATCAGGTCGCCCGCTCGTTGGTTTCCGTCGACGGCCGTGCCAAATGCACTGCGGATGGCATCGGCATAGGCCGGCCGCGTCAGATGCCGAAAACCGCCGGCGACCGCGACCAGGTCATAGGGCCGGCCGCGCAGCTCCTCGCGGATGTCATCGATGATGAGATCGATATTGCAGCTCTTGCCGACGATACGCGCCAGCGTTTCGCGTGTCACCGGCTCGCTGGCCGCGAAGATCCTCGCTTCGACCCGGTTCATCCATTCCCGCCAGCGCACCTCCGCCGGCAGATGATCCAGTTCCCGATCAAACAAATGGTCATTTGAACGACGGTCGCCTGATCGATGGTCATCCGACCGTCTTTCGCCTCTTCTTCCTCTGCCCTTCGCGCTCGGCGCCGCCTCCGACATCGCCTACAGCCCGTAGATACGGAAGGTCGTGCGGCCGGACAGCTCGCGCACCGCGCCAAGCTCGACCAGCCGGTCGAACAGGCTGCGCAGGCCGCGGTCGCTCATCCCGGTCTTTTTGTCGCCGCGCGACGCCACGAGCGCATCGTCGGACAGCAGCTTTTCGACCACACGGTCCGCACCCTTCGCCCGCAGCTTCGGCGCGACGGCGATGAGCCGCTCGGCGCGGCGGCCGAGCTCGGTGAAAAGATCCAGCGCGCACTGCTGCGCGCGCCTGGGCGGCCAGCAGACTTTTCGCCTCGTCAGGTTTTGTCTCGACCCCCGTCGCTGCAACCACGGTCGATGGCCGCCCCCGGCGAGCAGCGCTCGCGCCCCATGCCGGTTCGGTGCCGAGCAGCGGCACCGCATACGCCATCCCAGTTTTTGCGCGAGCAGAGCATCGGCAAGCCACGCCCCGGCGACGCGCCCGAATCCGTGACGCTCGGCGGCCGCGAGGGCACCCGCAGCGTCCCGACCGTCCCCGCGCTGGCGCCAAGTTGCCGAAGCTCATCCGCCAGATCGCCGACCGCCGCGCTGTCGCGGGCGAAAAAACCGAATTCCTCCAGTACCGCGGCGAGGTTTTTTGCCGTCAGGAGATCCACCGCGGGCCGGGCTGCCAGCCGGCGCCAGGCGAGGAGCAAAAGACCGGCGGGGCCACAATCGTCGCCGGGACGGGTCAGGAGCAAGGAATCGCGCAGCGCGGCCTCGTCCTCGGTGCGCCCCGCCTGCCGTGCCGTCGTCGCGGCCGCCGCGAGCGCCAGCCGCTGCCGCCAGGCGCCCGCCCATTTTTCGTCCCGGCGCACCACCGGGTCGAGGGCGCCGATCGCGGCGCCGGCGGCAAGCGCAACATCCTCAAGGCCTTTTGGGGCAACGGTTGGCGCCGTCTCGACTGCCCTGCGCAGCCAGGATGGCACAGGCGCCATGGGCGCGATCGGCGCGGCGCCGAGCGGCTGGACGGCGTGGCGCGAGAGCGGCTTGGGGCGAAGAATCATCGTAAATACCCCTGCAGCTCTGGCGCGTATGCTGCTTGAGGTGGTTGGGGTTTCTTCGCCCGGCGAGTTCCGCCACGCTAAGAACAAAGGCCCTCGCTGAAGCTTATCCGAATGGCGCCGGCCACGCGGGATTGGGATCCGCCGCGCCTCGACGTAGCTGAGTCGTTACGTAGCGTCAGGTGGCGGCGGACACTTTGGCTTTCCGCTTCGCAGGTGCTCTCTTGGCTGGTGCGACGGGTTCAGCCTTGCGGCCAAGCCCGATGGACTTCGCCAGTTGCGAGCGCTGAGCGGCGTAATTCGGAGCCGTCATCGGATAGTCGCGCGGCAAGCCCCACTTCTCGCGATAGGCGTCCGGCGTCAGACCGAAGTCCGTGCTAAGGTGCCGCTTCAGGGATTTGAACTTCTTGCCGTCTTCGAGGCAGATAATGAAGTCTGGCGTCACCGACTTCTTCGGGTTGACCGCGGGAGTTTGCGGCTCAACGACAGGCGCGATCGGCGTACCAAGCCCGGACAGAGACATGTGCACGGATGCGATTAGTTCAGGCAGGCCGGTAGCCGGTACAGGGTTCTTACTTACGTAGGCGGATACAATCTCCGCAGTAAGCTCGGCTAGTTCGGCGGCGCGGTGGTCGGATTCTTCTGTCAATGTGTCGGTCCTTTTGTCTTATTTGTCCCATCTCTATTTGAGCAGTGTCCAGGACGCAACCGGGCCTGATCTATTCTAAGCCATGATGGCGGCCGGCTTTGCGGCGCTGGCCAAGAGCGACGCCGAAATTGACGCGTTCTTTTTGGCCGTGACTAAGAGTCCTCTCTGATTGGGGTCGTTTTGGTCAAGATGCTCCTGCACTTTTTTCTGGACCGTTCCGTGGGTCACTCGCTTCTCTTCGCGGTCAGCGCTTGGGCCGCCGCATGATGTTGGGGTGGACGGCCCCCGCACGGCATCGATGTGCCAGAATGAGGTCGTTACAGATCTCAAGCAAAGGGAGACCGTCCGTGGAACAAATTATTCGCATTGGCATCGACACGTCAAAACACATCTTCCAGCTCCATGGTGTGAACGCAGCTGAGGAGCCGGCGCTGCGCAAAAAACTGCGGCGCAAGGAGGTGGTGGCGTTCTTTGAGAAGCTGCCGTCGACAGTGGTTGCGATCGAAGCGTGCGGGGGCTCGCACCACTGGGCACGCCTGCTGCAATCGTTTGGGCATGAGGTGAAGCTGATCCCTCCTCAATATGTCAAACCGTACGTCAAGCGCGGCAAGAACGATGCGGCCGATGCCGAAGCGCTGTGCGAGGCGATGAGCCGGCCGACGATGCGGTTTGTGCCGGTCAAGACCGCTAAACAACAGGCGGCATTAATGCTGGTTGGCCTGCGCGACCGGCTGATCCGCAATCGCACGCAGCTCGCCAATGCGATCCGCGGCTATGCGGCAGAATACGGGCTGATCGCTGCCAGGGGGATGTGCAAGATCGAACCGCTGCTCGAGCGTATCGCGGCAGATAAGACGCTACCGGATTTAGCGCGGGAGCTGACGGGCGATGACACCGAGGATTGCAAGCAGCGGCTCGACCATCGCCATCACCTCGGCGTCAGCGCCCGTCAGCTCACGCACGCGGCCGGCAAACGCGCTGCGCGACGGCAGGCCCAGCTTGACGCCGGCCTCGCGCAGGATCGCCCGCACTACGTTCTCGATCGAACGCATCTCGTTCAGCGCCGTGCGGCGGGCAACCAGCAGCGAACGCCACAGCCGGCACTGCCTGCTCTTGACGGCACCTGCCGATACCAGCCAGTGCGCATGATCTGCGCCAGCGCGCGGGCGTCATTGCGGTCGGTCTTGTTGGGCACGTCTTCATCGGCAAGCCGGTCCCCCTCAGCGCGTCACACAATGACTGCGGATCGCTCAACGCTCTCGCCTCCTTCACGATCCGGCCAGTCTCGTCGACAATGCAAATAGAGGTCTCTTTCACCGAGAGTAGAGTAGGCGGCAAGCGCCGGGCCGCTTTTCAGCGGCCGGTTTCTTCCCGCCTCTCCCCGAACCGAGCATGCGCCTTTCGTTACGCACTCGGCTCTCCAGAAGACATGGCAAAGTCAGGCATCGCCATCCATGCGAGACGGAAGCGGTAGACGGGGGTCCAGGCGAGCATATGTTGCTCGACCATTCCCTCGCGCCAAAGCCGTCTCGTTGGCCGCCGACTACTGGGCTGGCATGAGGCCCAGATGTCACGCAACCCCGCCTTGGGGCGTTTCCTATGCAGCCACCGCGCTATCCGCATGCCGAGGTACCAGTCGAGACTGGTGAACATCCGACCGGCATAAGCGCAGTGGCGGTAGTAGTTCGCCCACCCACGCAGGATGGGATTGAGCTCCTGAAGCTTGGAGGTCAGGGTGCACGGGGCAGAACTCGTTCCCGTACGTGCCTTGACCTTTCGACGCAGGTTGGCAGCCTTTGCTTTGGGAATCTCAATGCGCGGGCCATAGCCGTAGCGCTTGTCCCAATGCATGATGAAGCGGAATCCGAGGAATTCGAACCCCTCCGTCATGGCTGTGACCTTCGTCTTTTCCGGCGACAACTCAAGGCCCATGGTCTGACGCAGGTAGGCCGCCAGCGCGGTCTTCTCCGCGATGGCATCCTCCCGTGTGCCAGACACCAGCACCACAAAGTCATCGGCGTAGCGCACCGGTAGAAACGCACAGCGACCAGCCATGCGATCCCAATAGCGCGCTCTGCCTGCCGCGGTCCTCCCATCACATTTGCGGTCGGCATGGGCCTTGGAGCGCTGATACACCCACCGTTCGTACCGCTCTTCGATCGCGCTGAGCGCAATGTTGGCGAGCAGCCTGAGGGGTGCCGGCGTCTGTGCGAAGGAACTGCTCCTCCGACAGAACACCGGCTTTCAGGAATTGCTCGATTAGCCTTGTCACCCGCCGGTCAGCCACGCGCTGGCGCAGCCGCTCTAACAGGTGATGATGACTTAAGTTATCGAAGCAGCCCTTAATGTCGCCCTCTATGACCCATGGATACGGCATCCGGTTCCGCCGCGTGTCCTTGTCGCGTTTATGCGGCAAGGCAGCTCGTCGGATGTGCTCCAAGGCGCCATGCGTACTCCGTCCGGGTCGAAACCCATAGGAGACATGCCAAAACTGCGCCTCGAAGATCGGCTCCAGAAGTGTCTTGACCGCGCCTTGAACGACGCGATCCTTGACCGTGGGAATGCCCAGGGGCCGGAATTGCCCCGGTTTACCGGCCTTGCGCCGCGCAGGGCTAGGTCGGTATGCGCCGGAGCGCAATTCGGCCTGAAGCCCTTCGAGGAAGCGTTGCTCACCGATCCCATTCCGGATGCGGCCCACGGTCATCCCGTCGATCCCGGCCGTACGTCGGCCTCAGTTGCAGGCTACGCGTTGCCAGGCGTGACGCAGCACGCGGAGATTGGTGACCCAACCCCACATGTCCCGCCACGCGTCTTCTGGATTTGCCTTACTCCACTGATAGAGTTTGCGCTGAGCGCCGAGTACCTCGTCGGCCTGATGACCCATGTCCACAGATCACTCCTCCGTCATGCAGGTTTACCCGTCTTCCTGCTTCCCTTCGCCCTGTGCACGGCTTTCCCGCGCTCCGACTAGTACGGAAGCTCCGCCCTTGGTGCCGTCCATCTCCGGCCGTCGCGGCTAGCCCAGTTCCATGCGGGGCAGACAGTCCAAGTTCCCGTGTTCCGATTTCCAACCTTGATGTCCGTAGGCGGTGAGCTTTACCCCAGGCGATGCGGAAGACAGGGCCATGAGAGCTTCCCCCGTCTTGGGCGCGTTCGACGCGCCCCGCAGCGGAGATAGACGAGCCCCGCCGCGTCTGATCGCTTCTTACCTCCCATGCCATCGCACGATTTGGAGGCGTTACCGGTTGAATCCGAGGCTTCCGGCGCTCACTTCGTTATCTCGCCATAGACACTGCGGTAGCCCGGCCTGCGGTCGATGGTCCACACCCGGTACAGTTCAGGCCGATCTGCTTATGACACCCAACCGGCGACGCCCGGTCGAGCTTCTCGGCCCCCTTCCGCCTGCTGCTCCTGCGGGCGGGGCGGCATTGCAGCCGCCGGTCGAAAATCAGCAAGCTTGAGAGGTGGCTATTCCATGTTCACCTCCCGCGCCGCCACGGCGCACCGTCCAATCCTGCATAATGTTTCATGCTGCGCTTCTCCTTCTGATGCATGCTTGTGGATGTTCCAGACAGACCACGTTTATCATCAGCTCGAAGCGCAGCACCTTGATGGCATCACCGCCAAAAGATGAGGCTCAAGCCGAATACCCCATCTTTCGCATGAAGATGATCGCCGCCGGCTATGAGGATGGCAATGACGCCAACCGGCTGCGCTCCGATCCGGTCTTCAAGATGGCCCAGGATGCGCTGCCGTCGGGTCGGGATCTGGCCTCCCAATCGACGATCTGCCGGCTGGAGAACCTGCCCGGCGTGCGGGAGCTGGTCGCCATGGGGCGGGCGATGGTCGATCTCTATTGCGCTTCCTTCCGGCAGGTGCCGAAGCGGATTGTGCTCGACATCGACGACACGTTTGACGCCGTACATGGCGGCCAGCAATTGCGCCTGTTCAACGCGCATTACGACGAATACGGCTTCCAGCCGATCGTGGTGTTCGACGGTGCGGGCCGGTTCGTCAGCGCGATCCTGCGACCGGCCAGGCGGCCGAGCGGGGCTGAGATCTGCCCCCACCTGCGCCGCCTGGTGCGGGCGATCCGGAGCAATTGGCCGAACACACGGATCCTGATCCGGGCCGACAGCCATTATTGCAGTCCACTGGTCATTGGCTGGTGCCGCGCCAACGGTGTAGACTTCATCCTCGGCGTGGCGCCCACCACGACGCTGCGCGAGCATGTCGCGCATCTGGAAGCCACCACGCTGGCGCGTTTTGAGGCGTCGGCGAAATCGAACAAGGTCCGCCGCTTCAAGGAGTTCTTTGACGGCGCCGCCAGTTGGAGCCGCGTCGAGCGCATCATCGCGCGGGTCGAGGTCGGCGCCAAAGGAGCCGACACCCGCTTCATCGTCACCAATCTGGCCAGTGGCAAGGCCAAGGCGCTCTACGCGGACCTCTACTGCCGGCGCGGCGCGGCCGAGAACCACATCAAGTCCTGGAAGACGCATCTTGCCGCCGACCGCACATCCTGCACAAGAGCGACGGCCAACCAGTTCCGGCTCTTCCTGCATGCCGGCGCCTACTGGCTAATGTGGGGCCTGCGCGCTGCGATGCCGAAACGCTCGAGCTTTGCCGTCGCCCAATTCGACACGCTGCGATTGCGCCTCATCAAAATCGCTGCGCGGGTGGTCGAGATGAAAACGCAAATCCGCCTGCACCTGCCGACATCCTGCCCCGACCAGCGTATTCTGCGCATCGTCCTCGATCGCATCCCCCAACTCGCGACATAACGATGGGGCGCAGGCGCCCCGAAACGAACCCGCCGACCGCAACCTGCAAACCCCGCCTGCCATCACGACGGATCATCGCCGGCGCCCGACGAGGCTTGTCAAAATGCACCCCGAGGGCGGCCAGATCGCCGATGCAGGCCGCCGAAAGCCGATCGCCGTGCATCAAGGCGGCTAGGTCAGGGATATCTGTTTTCGCAAGCGGTGCCACGTCAGATCGCGAAAGGCCTTTTGAAGCGGTTCGGGCGACCAACTGCTGAGGAGACTTGGATGGCGGGCGCGATGGCGAACCCAATCGATCGGAATCGCCTGACAGAAACCCTCCCTGGGGGTGGCTTGAACAACCGATAAAGAATGCTGCGGCGGACGCTCGGGTGTTCGATCACTTCGACCAGGGCGTTGGCCAGAAGCTTCAAAGTCCACCGGGCGCATCCCTGCGGCGGATCAGAACAGGCCAGCGCCACCAGTTGCACCTCCTGCTTGCCGCTCAGTTTGCGAGCCGCCCCCGGACGCGGCCCTTCACTGAGGGCGGCCTCCAGGCTGATCTCCACAAAGCGCTTCTTGGTGCGGTAGATGGTCGAGTCGCTGGTCTGCACCGAGATGGCGATGGCCTCGTCGGCGACCCCGGCGTCGGCGGCCAGCAGGATCTGCATCCGCTTGAGCCGCCGCACCGGCAGTTTACCCCCGCTCACCAAAGCACGCAGCTCGTCTCGTTCGGATTGGCTGAGTTCGACCCGATATCGTATGTTCATTCCCAAAGCCCTTCTTGGTGGAAGAGCCGTAGGTGAATCTACAATGAATCAATTGCTTGACCAAAAGACGCCGGCGCCGACAGCACGGTTCACCGCCAAACAGGGCCAGTACCTCGCCTTCATCTGGGCCTATTCGCAGATCAATCGCCGCGCTCCGGCGGAGGCGGACTTCCAGCGCTACTTCAGGGTCACCGCACCGTCAGTCCATCAGATGCTCAAGACCCTCAACCAACTCGGCTTGATCGACAAGCAGCCCGGTGTCGCTCGCAGCATCCAGTTGCTCGTCCCGCCACAGGACCTGCCCATTCTCGGCGTAGACTAACCCGTCATAATCACTGCGACGGTACACTAGAAGGTCCCGCTGGGGTTCGGCGAGGATCGTGCCGGAGGAAGCTGGGGCATCACTGTTCGGGCGGTGGGCGCATGGAGATCGTAAGCGCAAACGGGCGGCGGGTGATTGTCGGCGACTCCTTCGCAAACCGTCCGGACCGGGGGTCTTGAGAACGCTGTCGAGTTCCGCGGAGTTTAGGCCCCCGAACAGCGACAGTCGCGCGATAACTGAGCGGTCAAGCGGCAAACTTAGCTCCTCGCTGCCTCATGACTCCACGGCGGCCGCCAGGCGGCCCAGCTATATTTCGCGCACCAGTTGCGCCAGCGCAAATCGCTAGCCCGCGCCGTGGCTAGAAAGTTGCAACGGTTGAAGCCGTGACGCACTCAAGAAAGGACTTTCCCATGAAACTTCGCCTGATTACCGCCGCCGCCCTGCTCGCTCTTGCCGGCGCCGCAAATGCCGAGGAACACATTGTCCAGTTGCTGACAAAGGGAGACAAGGGTTCCATGGTCTTCCAACCCAATTTCATCAAGGCGGCACCGGGCGACACGGTCAAGTTTGTGCCTGGCGACAAGACCCACAATGTCGAAACCATCCAGGGAATGATCCCCGACGGCGCCCAGGAGTTCAAGGGCAAGGTTGGTGAAACGATCACCGTGACCCTGACGCAAGAGGGCGTCTACGGCGTGAAATGCAATCCGCATTACGGCATGGGCATGGTGGCGCTGATCGTCTTCGGCAAGCCCGTGAACCTCGACGCGGCGCAGACCGTCAAGCAGGTCGGCAAGGCCAAGACCGTATTCCCTGACCTGTTCAGCCAGGTGATGAAGGCGAACTGATCCCAGGCGAAGGCCGGACGACCGAGAGGTCCGTCCGGCCTTCGCCAAAGCCGGAAGGCTCCGGGGATCCATCGGTCTTTTCAGCACCGCATCCTTTCCACCCTTGCCATCCGGGCGACCGGAGAGTTTGTCAGGGCCAGAAAGGAAGGTCCGCCTACTGCCGATAGGCCGGAAAAACCGCGACGACAGCCATCTTCAACTGCGGAAAACGTGTAGCACGGGTGTCGCCTCCGGACTCGGGATACTTAGACAGCCGCGGTTAATCCGGGGTCTGACTCACATTTGATGATTTTGCGTGTCGGCCATCATCGTCGAGAAGAACGAGCGTCCAGGCGATTCCTGGCGCAGGCGCCGTTGCAGCAAGCTTCATTGGTCCAAGGCGAGATAAGTCCTGAGGCGGTGCTGCAATGCCTGCCGATCGGAGACGAGGGTGTCGAGGTGCAGCGGCTCGCGCCCGGGCCGCTCTGCTTGGGCCAAGCGTGTGGCCAGCGCCCGGGTGGCGTCCAGCACGAAGATCCCGCAATCATAGTCGTTGTCCTGCTGGACCATGCGCACGGGCTGCGAGCGCGCGCCCAGCCTTGCTGCGAGCTGTCGTGCAATGGTGCTGTTGAGGCCGCTGGAGGAGTCGTAATGATAGGCGACCGGCTCGCGCCGGCGTAGATCAAGAAAGAGCAGCGACCAGTGGGTGCCCCCTCGCCAACCCCGGCATTGTTGACGGGAAGGAACACGAAGTCGGCCCTGCCGCCATCGAGGATGCCGTGGAAGGCGTCGGCCGCTTCGACCGCGTTGGGGGCCAAGCGCAGCAGATGGGCCACCGCCGGCTGCACGAACCGGGTCTGGGCGGCGATGTCCGGATCGGCCCTGTGCAGCTCCTCGCCAAGCAGATCGTAATCGGCCGCGATATGGTCGTCTTCGAGCCATTGCGTTGCGCCAAGCGCCAGCCGATGCGGCGGGGCGTCCGGTGCGGTAGCCTGGCGATCGGTCGGCCCAACGCCAGGGTGACGGACGACATGAGACGACGGCGCGACCTCCCGTAGGGGCGCGACGCGATGATCATCACGCATGCACTGCGATGTCGACGGCAAGTCGACTACAGACCTGGGAGCGCCGGCTGACCCGCTCGTGGGAGGCGTCTCAATAGCGGGAGGCGGCCGGGGCGGCTTCGGCCTCGCCGCCGCACAGATAGGCGTAGAGCGCCTTCACGCAGGGGTCGGCGTTCTTTCTGTCTTGTTCATAGGGCGGAACCACCCTGATATCGGCTTGTTGGTAGAGCGGCGTGCGATCGTTGCACATCCGGCTGAGCTTCTGCTCGCCGTCGGGGCCTTGCAGCAGCGGGCGGCTGGTATCGTTCTTGAGGCGCTTGCGGATCTCTTGCGGCTTGGTGTCGAGCCATATCGAAACCGCCTTCTCGCCGATGAGGCGTCTATTCTGCTGCTCGACAAAGCCGCCGCCACCGGTGGCGATGACGGCAGACCCCTTCTCCAGCAAGAGAGCGATCTGTTCGGCCTCCAGCTTCCTGAAGTGCGCCTCGCCATGGCGCCGGAACAGATCCGTCACCTTTCCGTGCTGGGCTTCGATAAGCTTGTCGGTGTCGGCAAAGTCCAGTCCCAGCTTCTTGGCAAGCTCGCGGCCGATTGTCGACTTGCCGCTGCTCGGCATGCCGACGAGCACGACCGGCCGCGTGCCGAGGGCTGCCACGATCTCGCCTGCCTGTGGCGACCTGGAGGCCTCGGGCTGTCTTCTCCGTTCGACGGTGCGCAACCTGAAGGCCGCAGCCGCCCTTGACCTGCGATCCCCTGGCGATCCCCAATGCGGTATGCTCGAGGCGTCAGGCGGGATGGCGACCTCATTGCATCGGTCTTGCACGCGCTGCATGAGCGCGCCGGCTCTTTGCGCAGCATCCGGGTTGGGGTGCCGCCGCAGCCTGTCAAGCTCCTTATAGCTATCGTGGTTGGCGAGTTTGGTCCGAAAGCTGTCCGGCGTATGGAACTCGACCTCGAAGCGATAGCCCCGCGGTGTGCTGAACACCGTCTGGATGGCGAGGAAGGCCGGCATGCGCGTTCTGAACCAGTTGGCGGTCTGGACCTCGCTGTAGCCCCGCTCCTCGAAGGCCAGTGCGGCCGCCTTGAAGGCTCGCGTAAAAGCCGCGTCGGGGATCTCGAAGACATAGCGTACTGCACTGGTGATCAACTGAGCGCCGTTCTTTGAGCTCGCGCTCCTGCCGGTGAGTTCGTCAGTCATGGAGGCTGGCGAGCGCAACCGGTGCTTCAGATGCGGCATCTTCACGTCAATGCCGGCCTGCCGCAGAAGCCCGGCAACCTCGTGCGTGGTCTTGGCGATTGCGCTTTCTTCCTGTTCGGCGCGAAAGGCTTCAATCCTTGCGCGCTCTGCGGCCTGCTCGCGACTCAGCGTGATCATCGTGGCGGGGTCCTCGGCGGCCGACACGTCGGAGGGGCTGGGCAGGATGCCTTTTTCGGCAGCGAGTTTGATCGACGCCTCCATGACGGAGGCCGCCAGCGTGGGATTGTCCTTCAGATCCTCCAGGCTGGCATCGACGTCGAACCTGCCTTGGTGCAGCGTCGCCGCCATCGACTTGACATAGGGCACCGACTTCAAGCCCGGGATCTGGTGCAGGAGCCGCTGCAGGCCAGGGCTTTTTTGCATGAACAGGCGGGCACCGGTATCGGACTTGTAGGCGTCCGTCCCGACCTTGATGCCGACGCTCAACAGATTGATGGCGCTTTCATGCAGATCGTCCGGGTTATAGCCGTCGGGGCGCGGATCGATGCGCGCCGGATAGTGGTCGAGCAGGAACTGGACGCGCTCTCTGGGCTCGGACGTTGCCGGATAGGCCTCGCCCAGTTCGGGGAAGATCGCGCCGGTGGCGGCGCTGACGCCAGCGGTTGCGCCGTTGAGGGCCGCGGCTGCTTGCGGCAGCTGCCCATCGGGCTGCCGCGCCCAAGCCTGGAGCTCAGCAATGAGCAACTCGGCCAGTTCGCGGGCCACCGGATGTCTGGCGGCCCCCCTGTCCTGCCTTGTCCTTTCGATGAGGTCCTGGAGAGCCTGGCCATCCGGCTGTTCCGCGTTCAACAGGGCACGGATGTCGGTCCTGAGGCGATGGTCAACGCCCTCGTAGGTGCCGAAGACGGCACGCTCGGCAAACCAGCGTTGCGCCTCGAGCGGCTGCGCCAGGACGTTGCGCTGCAGGCAGCTGTAGGTCTCCAGCACCTCCTGTGTGGCCGCCAGGATCTGCCTGGATCGGCTGAACTGGTAGCTGCCGTCCTCAATGGCCGGCGTATGCGACTTTGGCGACTTCAGCGAGGGAACGCCGCGCGCCTGCGCCTGCTCATCGAACCGTCGCACATGGTCGTAAAGCCTAGGCCGGTCGCCGACGATGACGACGGTATCGCCGTCAAAATCGCCGTCAAGCTTCTTCTGCTCGGCGGTCGGCACCGCAACCAGCGAGCCGGGCGCAAACACCTCGGTGGCCTGCAGGATGCCGACGCATTCGAGCACGGTGTCGGCCTTGACCCGGTCCTTGCCCTGCGTCCAGCGCGAATGGCACTTGACGTCCTCGGCAGACATCGCCAGGCCTCGCTCGGCGAAGTCGGCCGGCCACATCTGGTCGGGCACCACGATCAGAATGCCCTTGGCAAAGAAGGTCGGATCGTCACCGGCCAGCTCCGCCCCCGACTTATGCGCGACATTGAAGCTGTATTGGATGGCCACGCATTGATCCAGGAACGCCGCGGTCGAATCGCCGTCGAGCGCCGACCTGAGCTGCCCGGCGGCGAACGGGCGCAGGTTCGGCTTGTCATAGGGCGAGCGGCCGACAAGCACGCCCCCGCCGCTCGTCAAGGTCTCGCTCTTGAGCCTCGGCACATGCAGGCACGCGTCACTGGACGGCACGGCGACGGCGCCCGGACCGTCGAGGTGTCCGCAGGTGACGGTTCGAAACAGCTCCTCGGCCGTGAGCCTTGGCTGCTCACGGCTGTCGAGCCAGGCCAAAGCCTTCTCCCGCGTCTCCTGCGCCACCGGCTCGCTGCGTGGATAATGTTGCAGCGCCGTGGCGGGAACGGACGCTCTCCTGCCCTCGGCAAAGGCACGCACCCGGTCGGGACCGTCCTGCCGAGCGGCGCGGGCAATGGCCGGCATGCGCTCGGCCAGCGAGGCCTTGATGAAGCCGCAGCCGTCATGCGGCCGCAAGGCGATCGGGCCATGTGGCCCGGTGAGCCGGAACGCATGCGCCGCCCCGGCAGGGCGGTCGGGCAGCAGCGACAGCCTGAAGGCTCCTTCCAGCGCATAGTCGTGCGGTCCAAGACCCTGAATGGCCGGCGGCGCGGCAAATCCGCGGCGCTGCGTGTAGTAATAGGCTTCCTTGAACGGCGCCCAGGCACGCGCCAGCTGCTCGAACGCCGTCCCCGGAGCCGTGTCGGCGTATGGAATGGCCAGCAGCTTGCCACCGGACGCCTCGCCGTCGGCCGCGTCTGGCAGGCGAGCGGCAATCTGGGCCAGGCCCTTTTGCGGCGCCTTCAACTTGCTGCCGCCGAACAGGTCCATGCGATAAGGCACGCCATCGACGCTGAGGGTGCGCGTCAGCATGAAGGCGCTCGGCTTTCCCAGCAACTGCACCGCCACCACCTTCACCGCCCCCGAGGTCAGGCGGTGGAAGATGGAATAGCGCAGCTCAGGCTCCGTGGCCAGCGGCCGCCCCCGCATGTCGACCACCGGCAGCCGCATCAGTCCCGCCTCCCCGTGCGGCGGGCGCGGCTCGTGGTCCATGGCGCGCAGGACCTGATGGACATCGAACACCGAAGCGTCGTTCTGGGCCTGGACGGTCGACGCATTCTGCGCCATGAAGGTGTCCAGCGCATCCAGCGGCCCCTCCGCCTCGATTTCGGCGATCACGTTCCAGCTCATATTGGAAAGGTCGCCTTCAATGAGGTCGCGGGCGGCGTCCAGGATCTCTTTGGTCTTGTAGTGCAGCTCTTCCTGCCTGCGCCTCAAATCGAGCCTGTCGCCCTCGACATTTGGCCGCCGGTAGAGCTTCTCCAGGACCGCCCGGGTCTTAAGCACCTGGTAGATCGACAGGGCCGGGCAGCGGCTTGCATTGGCTCCGGTGGTCCGCTCGGCCTCGCCTGCCTTGAGATGCGCCTCGATCTTGCGTTCCACCGCCGGCTGGATGTCGTTGAGCAGGTTCAGCGCCTGCCTGCGGTGCCAGCGCAACTGCGGCTTCCGGCTGCGCGCCAGCGGCAGCAGGGCAGCGCACAGATTGCCAATGGTCTCGAGGTTGTTCTCCAGCCCGAAGTCGGGAGCGGCATGTAACTCCCTGAGCCTGTTCATCCCCGGCTGGGCCAGCAAGCCGAGATCGTCAAACAACCGCGACTTGCCCAAGGCCTTCAATATGTTCGCGATTGCCAGGGCATCGGCCTGCTGCAGCCGGTCCTCGGCATAGTGGAGGTAATGGGCGAGCTGATGCAGCCGGTCCTTCAGCAGGGCGGGCTCGGCGACCTGGCCGGCTTCGTCTCCCCACATGGCAACTCGACCCAAGCTATTGGCGATGCTGGCGAGCGCAGGCGTGATGAAAGCGCCGAAGCGACGGCCTGCGGTGCCAAGACCACGTGCGATCTCCACGAGAGCCTGATAGCATGCTGGCTCCTTCGGCCACTTGGCGAAGCCGTTCACAAGGTTCGCCATGTCGTGCGAGACGAAATCGGACAGCCGGACATCTGGGCGATCGGCGCGGCGCAGGATCTCGCCGCCTATCGCGACCGTGGCTTGGCGATTGTGTTCCTGTTGGGGCCACTTGGCGAAGCCGTGCACCAAGTTCGCCAGGTGCTGAGGGATGAAATCGGAGAGCCCCACAGTTGGACGGTCGGCGCGGCGGCACACTTCGGCGCCGATTGCCGCTGTGGCCTGGCTTGCGCTCTCCTCTTGCGGGAACTTGCTGAGACCGTTCACCAGATTGGCCAGCCCCTGTGGAGCAAACGCAGACAATTGCTCGCCACGCTCGGCGCGGCGAGCAACCTCACCGGCGGCTGCGACAGTGGCATTGCGACACGCTGTCTGGTCTGGCCATTTGCTGAAGCCGTTTACCAGGTTCGCCAATTGCTGAGGATCAAAAGTGAATATCTGGCGGGCCGGGCCGCAGACCTCATCAGCGATCATAGCTGTGGCGTCGCGACAATGGGCGGCTTCAGGCCATTTACTGAAACCGTTCACCAGGATCGTAAGGTCCTGCGGCCTAAACTCGCAGAGCCAGTTTGTACGGCCAAGGATTTCACCGGCGATCGCGATCGTCGCCTCGCGCGTCTTTTCCTCGTCCGGCCACTTGCTGAAACCATTCACCAGCATCGGCACATCGAGCTGAGTAAATTCACGGAATTGGCTGGGCCGGCGAAGGATATGACCGGCAAGCGCGACCGTTGCTTTTCGCATTCGTTCCTGCTGCGGCCACTTGCTGAAGCCGTTCACGAAGTTCGTCAGCTGTTGAGGGTTAAAAATGGAGACCTGGGCAACCCGGCAAAGCACCTCATCGGCGACCGCGATTATTGCTTCGAGCGTCTTCTCCTGTTCCGACCACTTGCTGAGACCGTTCACGACGTTCGCCAAATGCTGTTCAGTAAATCCATAGAGGTTGCCGGCGCGGGCAGCGATCTCCACAGCGATGGCGCCTATGGCTTGGCGCATGTTTAGCTCTTCCGGCCACTTGGCGAAACCGTTCACCAAGTTTGCCAGCTCTTGCGGAGCAAAACGAGAAAGCCGGGTGCGCCGCCCGGCTATCTCGCCGGCAATCGCGACCGTCGCCTCGCGCGTCTTCTGCTGGTCCGGCCACTTGCTGAGCCCATTCACCAAATTCACAAGGTTTTGATTATCAAATGCAGCGAATTGACTGATACGGGCGATGATTTCTTCCGCGATCGCGACTGTAGCCAGGCGAGAGCTCTCTTCGCGCGGCCACTTGCTGAAGCCGTTCACCAAGATCGCCAGTCCCTGGGGGATAAAATCGGAAAGTCGATTGGCTCGACCTGCGAGGTACGCGACCTCGGGGCCGATGGCGCCGATGGCTCGCCCACACTCTGGCTGTTGCGGCCACTTGCTGAAACCATTCACCAGGTTGACTAGGTTCTGCGGATTAAAGTCGGACAGCCCGTGCGTGTTGGCACGGCGAAGAACCTCGCTGGCAGCCGCGACAGTGCCGTCACCACACTCCGGCCGGTCCGGCCATTTGCTCAAACCATTCACCAACTGCGAGAGGCTCCGAGAATCGAGCCGCCGAAGCACAGCGCGGTGATCGCGACAGAATTCGGCGATCCTGATCGCGCCGTCGCGGCATTCCGCCAGTCGGGGATATCGACTGAACGACAATGCAAAGAGCGACAGCGCGCCGGCATCTACCTCGTTTAGGGCGCTACCAGACCTCGACACCTTGGCTGCCATCGCCCTGCAAGCCTGACTGCCCGCCTGACCACCAGGCCCCCGGCTGACAGCGTTGCACACACTGGCGTACCCAAACGATTCTCCAGCGCGGATGTCCTGCTCCCAGTTCGGGAGAAATTGGCTTGTGAATTCGACAGCGGCTCTGTGCAGGAATGCAGCGTGCTCTTCCTGGCCCTGCAGCATGCCAGTATGGCGCACCACCGCAAAGGAGAATTCGGTGAAGTCGCGAGCACGCCGAATGTCATCAAGAGCATTGCTGAACAAATTGTTCGCCTTTGCGCGCGAGACGCGGTGCGGAGTCCCATCGTTGCTGTGCCATCCTGCTTGCAAATCGGCGGTTTGCCCGCGCGGTGGGAGCTCGCCTATGCTGGAGTGTCGGGACCGTTGCGCGTGGCGCAAGCGTCCGCTTTCGGCACGCGAAGAGCCTGAGTGCGGCTCCGCTTCATAAAACCGCTGAGCGCTTGTGGGGCAACTATCGCGCGCGCTCACATTGTCACTGCGTGCTGACCCGGCCTCCATGGCGGATGTGGTTTGCCCATGCGACAAGACTGCGGCGTAAGAACTTTCGGCGGCGCGATCCTTGCGCCACGATTCACCCTCAGAACGCAAAGCGCTTTTTTCCTGGCTTACTTCACCGTCCCGCACCGACGAAAAACGGCGCCGCGCCACGCCCGCTCCGCGTAATGCGGAAGCTAAAAGTCGTAGTTGCCCAACGGGGGCGCGCGCGGACCTGCCGCCTGGAGTGTCATCGGAGTGGCGTGCGAAGCGGCTGGAAGATGCTTCATCGGCCTGCAATAGATTTCTTGCTGCGACCGCCTGTTTAAGGGCCAAAATTTGGGTGGCAGTACCTTGCCCGGCAATATTGGCGGGATTGATGAACTCTTCCGCTTCCAAATCCTTGAGAACGGATTGGGTGCTCCCTATAGCCGATATCTGTGACGGTGATGGCAAATGAGGCTGGAAGGCTGATGACAAAATCCCTTCATCACTAGAAGACTCTCCCGCTTCTCCGGAATAAGCTGGCGCTGGGAAATATGCATTTTGCTTCAAGCTGACGGGATTCATGATTAGATAACCTCGCTAGGTTCTTCCCGTGGTTGAGTTAGGCGCTGCCCGGTTATGGCGGGCACGTTCGACTTCGTGGCACCGCACCTCCGATCTAGCCGAATGTTCAGCCGATTTTCTGCACTACTCCCTTCAGAGCGTTGTAAATCATCCCGATCACGCTTGATTCCAAAGCTAGACTCAGGGTCCATTGCTGACCGGTGGATTGAACTTTAAGTAGATCTGACGCGGTATCCGGATCCATAGATGTCATGAGGCTGCTAAAATTCCTTTCTGCTGAAACAGTGGCACTGCCGATGTTGCTAGTGATGCTGCTGGCGTTAAGGTTAGGGCCAGAAATGCGCGACATAATTATCTCCAACCTAAGGGTAGTTCCTTATCACGATACTCACTCCAAATCGAGTTGATGATCTCTGTGGCCGCATCTATCGCGTCCAGCATGACCGCCAAGACCTCGAATTCCTGCCTCGAAACGCCAACATCCATTTCACGTTTCAACGATTGCCGGCAGGTATCGAATTCCCTCTCTAGGGCAGATCTTTTTGCACCGTCGAAATCCCTTAGCAACTGCCTCTGCAATTCAAACATGGCCATGACGTCGCTCATCCTTTTTCCTCGACTATCCATCTCGGCTTGCTCGGGTAAGAAACATGCACCTCATCGGCGCCGATGCGCACAAAAATTCCGCCTCGATCTATGTCAACGATCTGGCCCAAGCTCTCGAGACTGTCTCCGACCTTCAGGCGCGTTCCATTCTCAACAACGATGAACGGCGTTCGGCCGAGGTATACACCTCTCGGCGCCGGCAATATGACCGGCGTGAACTGCGTCTCAAGCGGAATGTAGGGTGCGAACTTCTCCTGAAAGCGAGAAGCGACCTTCTGCCACGCTTCAAAAGCAATCGGAGTCAGAGTCCCTGAAACGAGCACGCCGTCTGCCTTGGTTAAGATGTGAATGGAGCGACGCAGTTGGTCCGTTATCGCGGTCTCTAGAAAAACGCGAGCTCGGTCGGGTGTCACGATCGCGTTTTCAACTTCACTTAGCCCTGGAATATCCTGCTGCAGGCGGTGAAGTGCCGCTTGGACCTTCGCATCGCTAGGTCCATATCCTGTTATCGTGATCTCTCCGGGGCCGATCACCCGCACGCTGCCCTCGATTCCGAAGCTGCTTATGACCGTCGTTACGAGATCGATGATCTGCGAATCCGACAGAGTGGTCGGCCGTTTGGATAACACTTCCGCCTCAAGGCCGGCCGTGCTCAGGGCGGCTCTCAGCTTGGCATCGTCTCCAGGTCGTAGGTCTCCTTCAATGACCAGTTTGTCATCAACGGAGGTGATGTTGACGTTGTGAGCGATGTTTAAGTCGCGAATGATGTCTCGCACCATCATCAGCGGGTCATTGGCCGGAGAGGCTTCCGAGGCGGAGGGGGGAACTCGCCCTATGGCAGCCCAAAACACGACGACCGGCATAATCAGGAGAGTGCAAACTACCGCCCCGAGCCGTAATTGACGCGGTATCACGCCTACCATGACATGCATCTGTCGGCCCATCGAGGCCGACGCCAGTTCGGGAGGGGCCGAAAGTTGCGCGGAAGTGCCCGGCACCAGGCCTCCCATGGCGTCCGCCTGGGGAAAGCTGCTCCCGGCCGGACCAATCCCAAAAATCGTCCGCCCGACCTGAACCGGTGTCAGCGCATTGAGCACCGTCCAGTCGCCCACTGGAAGGTCTTTGGTCCCGACGCGCACACCCGGTGCCAGGGCAACTACGTGGATGCGTCCGGCCTCGACAGTAATGCGGAGATGTGTGGCAGCCAGTTCCGGATCAGCGAAGGTGAGGTCATCGGTGTCACTGGCACCGATTAGCCAGACGCCTTCCTCGAGCGGGGTCTCTGCACCCCGGTTGGGACCGGCCAGCACACGCAGGGTCAGCTTGGCATCATCGCCAGCCAGAGTCACTTCTTCCATGGTATTTCTCACGACAGCGATATCCTTGCCAACGGCTGTACGGAGATATCGGGCGTAAGTTCCTGATAGGAGAGCACGGGTAGCCCGTAGAGATCGACTTCAATAATCTTGCGCATGAATCGGCGGATATCGATAGAGGTCAGCAGCACAGGCTTGTGCGGCTGCTGGCCGACATTGCCTATCGCATCCCGCACCTTATCGACGATTTGCCGTGTGGTGCGAGGGTCGAGGGCGAGATAACTGCCCGCGGAAGTCTGCCGAATGGCATTGCGCACCGTGTCTTCCACTTCCGGCGAAAGTATGTAGGCCGGCAACAGGGTCCTGCCGACAGAATGCCGAAAACAGATTTGCCTTTTCAATGCACAGCGCACATGCTCCGTGAGCAGAACTGTGTCTTTTTCCTTCTGTCCCCATTCGACCAGCGCGGTGAGGATAGTGCGCATGTTGCGCAGCGAAACCTCCTCGGAAACCAGTCGCTTCAAGATCTCAGAAATCGTCTGCAGAGAAATGGTCCGCAGCACCTCTTTTACGAGTTCCGGAAAAGATCTTTCCACCTGATTCAGCAGATTTTTTGTTTCCTGGATTCCGACAAACTCATCTGCTTGCCGACGCAGGACATGGCCAATGTGGTAGCTGAGGATCTGAACCGGTTCCAAAAATGGGATGCTGGCGGCTTGCAACGACTCGCGATGTGCCATCTCCACCCAAGTGGTCTCGATCTGAGGCAGGAATGGCTTATCGAGCAGATACGGAATGCCCACGATTTCAAGGTTCTCGGGGATATCACGAGCCAGGAGGTGATGCGCCCGTAATGATCCTTCACCACATGGAATTTCATTTACCATGATCGTGTAAGCGCCATCCTTGTTGCTGTCGCTGACACGCAGATTAATGCCTGGAAAGGGAACGCCAAGATCGAGAAGAAGCGCCTGCCGCACAGCGGCCAACTCCTTGTCCAGCCAGTCTGGCCGGAAGATGGTCTGAACGTCTCGACTAATGTCGAGCATCAGAGGAACCGTTAGCGTGATTGCATTGCCGCCTTCGCCGCTCCGTACAGCCGGCCCGTCCGACGCCGACACGGGCGCCCTGATGCCTGCGACAGAGTAGGAACTCGACGGCGCTGAAAGCGACCGCCTGCGCTGCAACAACCAGCCACCGCCTCCAGCCAATACTGCCAATATCACGAAAATTGCCAAAGGAAAGCCAGGTACCAAGGAGAACAGAAGTAGGATGAAGGATCCTGCGATCAGGGCACGTGGCTGGGCTGTGATCTCGTCCCCAATCTCACTGCCTAGATCTGAGCCCGTATCCTTGTCGCTTATCCTCGTGACGATAAAGCCTGCCGTGATTGAGGTGAAGAGAGCCGGGATCTGACCGACGAGCCCGTCGCCGATGGTCAGGATGGTGTAAATCTCGAGCGCTTTGTACAGGCTCATGCCCTTTTGCAGAGCACCAACCGCTATGCCGCCAATGATGTTCACGACGATGCTTATCAAGCCTGCGATTGCGTCACCTTTGATGAACTTCATGGCACCGTCCATGGCGGCATACAACTGGCTTTCGCGCTCGATGGCGATGCGGCGCCGACGGGCTTCCTGAATATTGATGGCGCCTGCACGCAGGTCGCCATCGATGCTCATCTGCTTGCCCGGCATCGCATCCAGCGAGAAGCGTGCGGCGACTTCAGCCACGCGCTCGGACCCCTTCGTGACGACTACGAACTGCACGATGGTGATGATCAAGAAAGTAACTGCGCCCACCACGAGATTCCCGGCCACCACGAAATCGCCGAAAGCCTTGATGATCTGACCAGCGTCTGCGTGCAGTAAGATCATGCGTGTCGCAGCGATGCCGAGGGACAACCGAAAGAGCGTTGTCAGCAAAAGCACCGAGGGGAAGGAGACGAACGCGAGGGGCGACTTAATATAGACCGCGACCATCAGCAGCAGCGCGGAGACCCCAAGATTGATAGCCTGCAGCACATCCATCAGAACCGCCGGCAGTGGAATGATCATCATAAAGATGATCGCAACTAGTAGCCCCGCCAGAATAATGTCGTTTCGGCCAGTAGCAACTGCCAGGACCTTGTTGAGAAAATTCACGCTATCCTTCCGAGCGACGCATCCGGCTCAGCCGCCTGTGTCAGCAGGACTGTGACCATTCGCTGACATGCTCTCGCCTCCGATTTGAGGCCGAGTTTCCAATAGGCCTTGACCCGCACCTGCAATATCCGGAATCGCTCCTCATCATTCAGCGCGTGAACCAGAAGCCGGCCAGCCTCGGCTGCGGCCTCCTCGCAGTCTCCCGCTCGCAGCAATGCCAGACAGCGTGCATGTCGTGCCCAGCCCCATCCCGAGTCAACATGATCGAGGGCGAGCAGAAGCTTGGATGCATCGTGAAGAAAGCCAAACTTAATGTAGAGATACGCTAGCACCGATAGCGCATCGCGCTTGTCGGGACTGATAAACGGCTCAGTCATCGGGTCTATCCTCGCATCAAAGCACGGCAAGCGTCGTCGAAAAGGAAACGGTCGAACTGCGCCCGATCGAGTACCGAGAGGGCGTCCCGGAGCACGGCACGATCTGGGTCTCCAGTTTGCGCAGCCAAATCAGCCAGCGATGCATGTGCGGCTTTGAGGGTCACGGCGTATGTCGGCGGCTCAAGGATTCCGGGATTAGCGATCGGAGGCGCGAAGGCGGCCATCATCAGGTCATCCACGGTGGGAGCGACGTATAGCAGATCGAATTGCAAAGCCGACCGAGCATCGACTATCAGGCCTGTTCGCCGCAGTTCCGCCGATCCAGAGACGGTTGGAGCAGAATTCAAGCTACCGGAATCGATCCTAATCATATGTCACCGCGCCGCGGCATCAATTTCGTCGACGAGCCGTACGAGAACCTGCGCCGCGGTTTCTAGAGTTGGAAGATCAGCGCGGTTCTCAGCCATGCTGATGAGCAGGACCAGCAGCGCCTTGCCATAAAAGGCGACGTTCACAATGTGCGGCAGCGTACGATCCGGGTGTACCGCTTTGAGAGCTGCCGCGGCGATCCCCTTGCGGTGAAGCGGCATGGCGCGTGTTAAGTACATTACGACAGAGCCATCGCGACACTCCATGTGGAGATCGCCGGAACGTTCAAAACGCAGCGTTAATGGCGGCGGCTGAGGTGGAAGTCCCATCGACGAGCAAAACGCTTGAATAGAAGCCTGGGCGCTCATGCACTCTCTTCCCGTTCAATGCGAATGTCCATCGCTTCCTCTACTGCCCGCAACGTCGTTTTTCTTGCCTCCAAATCGCGGTAGACTCCGACCGGAATCATCGCGAGAAGATCTCGATATTCGCGCAGTACGGCAATCTGCAGATCAAGGGGAACGGGAGGGATTCCTAACCGTTCAGGAATGGGAATGATCTTCGACGGACCAGGAACGGTATTCTCCACCAGCGGCAATAATTGCCGCATCACGCCGGTAGCGGTGATGTCGATGGTATCTGGCCGCCGCCGTATCCGTTCTACCATCTTTTGGCAGCACTCGTGCACGGTATCCAGCACGCGCAGCGCCGATAATCCGCTGAGGATCTCCCATAGCCGAGCAGGCTCGACCGACGGCCCAGCCGAAGCGATGTCCTCGCCGAGCGCACGCGTAAGAAAAGCGACATGCCGTGCAAAGCCCTCGACTCCAAACTTACTGAGAATCTCCCTATAAAGCCGGAGCGGTCCTGGATCGCCGGAGACCGTGGCCCGATACAAATCACGCAGCTCTGCAGCGAGCCTCTGATCACCCGCCGCTACTTCAGACGCTGCCACGGAAACATTGAGGCCGGCACGAATAGCCACCCCCTGCTTGGCCATGAGTTGGGCCTTGGCCCCATCCGTCCGTACGGCAAGCTGGTCGAGGCCCTCGCGTCGCAACTCTCGTGCCGCCAGATCGAGTGCCGCATAGGCATAAGAGGGGTCAGCGAACCGCTGGCGAACTTTTCGGAGTATGTCCTGCAAGGCAGGATCGTCGCTGCGGATATCGCGCAACAGCCCCGGCAACTCGGTATGATCGAAATACGGGAGACGTTCGAAATAGGCATCAATGTCATGGACCGCGCTGAGCGACGCCGCTATGCGCCCCTCCGAGATTTTGCGCTCAGTTAGCGCCTTTGACTCGATCGCCTCGGAAAAACCGAAAGTGCGTTCTTCCCTTGCCTGTTCCAAGAGGGTCGCGTGTGTAGGCCCCGCCAGGCGAACAGCTTCACCGCGCCATGAGCCCACCTGGACCGGGATCGGCTCGATCGCCATCCGATCAGGGCAAAGGCGTGAAGGGGCCGTTTCGAATACTGTCCAATCAGACATCACTTCGGCTCCGCGCGGTCTTACGGCGGATCGCTTGGGCGTCCCGCCAACCTCTATACTTCTGGGTCCCGGCGGCAGTGCACTGCAAATTGCCGAGGTACGGGCTTGCTCGCTGGCCGACTTGCCGTTCCGTGGCTGGGTGGTGCAAGGCTGGGTGGATCCGCATGTTCCCCACCATTTAAGGCTCCGTGCTCGCTCCTGTCGAAGCTACGTCTGGGCAGCGCACATCGAAGCGAACTGTGCCAGTGGGCTGCGCTCATTCCCTTTTCGGCGCGCCAAAGATATCAGTCCATATCTACTATAACGTCATGACATGCATAACAAATATTAAGCCGTTATGAGCACATACAAAATGAATATGGGACTCAGCAATTAATCCGAAGCCGCAGGAAATCTTGTACCGTAGGCCAGCTGAAACAGTGATTGACGCGACCGATCGCCGGCCCCGGTCTCCAGCTTTACAAAGAGCTCGAAGAACCTCCGCGACAGGTAGATGTGATGGAATATATTCGTCTACTAGACCGTCATCCAGCAGCGCGTGCGCCAGCGGATGGTTTCACATCACCGGCACAGCGGTAGCCATCGTGGCGCCGGTCCTATGCTGCGCCATGAGATCGGTACCGATGGCACTGATCAGGGGTAAGGGAGTACGCTTCCGATCCGCAATAAATCGCCACGCAAAAATACATCGGATTGTTGATCAAGACGGTCCCCTGCGCGACCGGTTGGTTATGCCTTTGGTGAGCAACTCCATGTGGAGTTGTTTGCGTTTTGCAAAGACCAGGGGGGCACCGTTATTCTCCTTGTATTCTCGCTTCACCTCCTCCTTCGACATCATGTTTTTCTTCGTGAATTGCCAACGCTGGAATGCGAAGTCCCCAATCGCCACCGTGAGAAAACTCAATGCCGCATAGATGGCGATACCGAGCAGCAGGTTACCAGTCATCACTCTTAAGCAGGATATCCCGCAACTCGGGGTCCAGACGAGCGCATGCACACCGTCGCGCAGCACGAGCAGCAGAACCGAGCCGAGTACCAAGATCTTTCCGATCGATTTGGCCAATTCAATGAAATTCCCCAACGAAACCATCCTTTTGACGTTCTCACTGGGGGTCAGCTTAGTCAGCGCCGGGGCGGCCGCCTTGGGCGTGAACATCGGGCCATTCTGTAAGACGTTGGCGCCCGCGCCGATCACCAGAACGATGCCGATGAAGGGCGCGAGCATATGTTGTAGTTCGGCAATATAGGACTGTAGGAGCTTTTGAGTGACGCTCAGGAGGTCGCCTTCGAGAAGCGGTATAGGCAGCAGGATCATTGCCTCAAGGCGGTCTATCATGCCGGACAAGGAGGCGAAGAACAGAGCGAAGAATGCGATGGTCAGTGCTGCGGAAACGACTTCATTGCTCCGCGCCACCTGTCCCTTCCTGCGCAGGTCGCGCAGCCTTTTGGGGGTAGGCTTTTCGGTCTTCCCGCCGCTCATGACAACCACGTGCTGATGAGGTTGAATATTGCGCCTTGTGTTGGCACGCGTTGATCGGCCTCCGTCAGAACGATCATGAGCGAAAGGACCAAGACCAGGAGGGCCACCGCACTCTTGACCGACATGGCGATAAAGAAGACCTGCAGTTGCGGTGCAAAGCGGCCGATCAGTGCCAGAGCCAATTCGCTGAGGAACATAACAACGATGGCTGGACCGGCGAGAAGTAAAGTCAGTTGCATGACGACATCTGCGAGATGCAGAACCCCCGTTGGGAATGCCGGACCGAACGCCGGCTGCAAGCTCCACAGAGGCCAGACCTCATGGGAGCGGTAGAGCGCTTCGATCAATGCGGAGAAGCCGCCAGTGGCAAACAGCCATGTGACGAAGAGCTGGGCGAACAGCGTTCCAAGCGGCGAAACCTGATTGCCGCTCGCCGGATTCAAGAGGCTTGCCATCGCGGCGCCCCTTTGGTTGTCAATGAAGGTGCCCGCCGCCTCAACACCCCAGATGGTCGCGGCAATTGGTATGCCGAGTACCAGCCCGAGCAAGAGTTCCTTCAGCACTAGGCCCATGACCAGCGTCAGATCCCAGGTGTCGAGGTTCGCAGGCCTAGTTGCCCAAGCATGCGCCATCACCGGGAAGCTTAATGCCGTGATCGTGCCGTTTCGCGCCAGTCCGGTCATAATGCCGCGCCCTAGAATAGGTATAATCAGCATCATGCCCGTCGTACGAGTCGTCGCGAGCGCAAAGACGACAAGGGCAGTGTGCAAGAGAGATGGATCAAGTGGCGACATCAGACGGACCAAGTAAGATGGTCGAGAGTGCCTCGCTAGGATCGCCCGCATAATTGCCGCGGGAGAGGGCAGACCGGTCGGGATTATTCTTGAACCGTTGCACTTACATGGCTCCGATATTGTCGAAAACGTTTAGCGTATACTGGTAGAGCTCCCCACCGATCCAGCTCCCAGTTGTCATCAAAACCAGGCTCACGCATATCAATTTCACCGCGAACGGAAGTGTCTGCTCATTAACCTGGGTTAGGGCCTGCACCAAGCTGACGACCAGCCCAACCGCCGTAGCAACGACGATCGTGGGCATCGACAAAACCAGAGTCAGTTTCAGCGCGTCGACGGCCATGTTGGCCAGAGTGGCGGTACTCATCACGATGGTCCCGCATAGGACAAGACGAGACCGTGAATCAGGCGCTGCCATCCGTTCACAGAGACGAACAAGAACAGTTTGAAGGGCAGGGAGATCGTCATCGGCGAAACCATCATCATACCCATCGCCAGAAGGATGTTCGAAATCACGAGGTCGATGACGATGAAGGGCAGGAACAGCAGGAAACCTATCTTGAACGCGTCCTCCAACTCGGATGTTATGAATGCCGGGATCACAATCATAAAATCGCTATCGCTTACCGCATCGGCGTCCCGTTCGTTCCACAATTCACGGGTCGCATTGGCGAAGAATTGTCGTTCCTGTTGCGACGTGTTCTTCAGGAGAAAATTGCGAAAGGGCTCTACAGCAAGCGGTATCGTTTCGCCGAGCCCACGGAGATCTTCGAACACGATCTCCTTGTGCCGCACTGCTTCATATGCGTTCTTGGCCGCTGGCTGCATGATATATACCGAGAGCAGGATGGCGACCGCATTCATCGCCATGTTCGGCGGGATGTTTTGGACGCCGAGGGCATTTCGGATCAGGCCGAACACGACCACGAGCTTGACGTACGACGTAACCGTAATCGCAAGGAACGGGACGACCGCGATCGCGCCGATCAAGGCGATCATTGTAACGGGATCAGGCAACCCGGTGTTCATGACTCGGCGCGTTTTAGGCGGATGTCTGCGACACGCACACCTGTCCGATCGGCGATGCGCACCAACTCGCCCGCAGCGACCACCTGGCCATTGACTCGCAAAGTGATATTGGTCGTGGCGTCGAAGCCGAGATCCAATACCTGGCCCACAGCGAGTTCACGAAGCTGCTTGAGAGACATGGTCAGGCGTCCGACCTCCACATCGACCACTAGGTCGATGCTGTCGAAGGTTTCCGAAGGGAGAGAGTCTGATTTACCCATCATGTGATCCACCGCTGAGAGTACTGCAAGGCGGCCATCCAGGATCGAGGCGCGAAATCGTGCATTGCCAGACAGGCACAGTAGAACGGTCATCGCGCCGTCACGAGCGACCGGTGAGGCGTCGAGCAGGATGACGTCGCGCGGCGCGAGTGCCTGTAGTTCCGCCAAGCTAAGGCTCACACGGGCGACTCTTAGATCGAGAGACAACGCCAGATCGTCGAGGAGTGCGCACACGACCGGCATCCGATCGCAGCAGCAGATGGTGATCCATTCGAGTCCGTCGGCATCGAATTCTACTAGCCCGAGGAGTTTGTCCGGACCGTCCAAGCGAACAATCCCAATCGCGTAGGGGAGCACTTCGGTGATCTCGGACGAAGACCAGATGGGCCGCTGACCGCACCATCGTTCCACCTGGATCGCCACCTCGCGTAGAACGATGTCGAACAGGATTTCCCGCAAGCCGGGATCCAGTGGCAGCGTCGTGATGTCTGGCCAATGTGTCACCGCTACGGGCGGAAGGAGAGTCGAGTGGATCGCGATGCGGAAATTGTGCCCGTGTAGGCGTACCATAAGCCGGCGGCAATCTGCCGGGACAGGCGGAGGTGTCCAATCGGGCATGACGGCTGCCACGTCGATGCCAGCGAGGCTGAAAGCGGCCGGCAAGCGAGTTGCAAGACGCGAAATGGCGGCGGCCTCTCGTGAACTATAGGAAGGCAGATCGATCACGTGCACCTCTCGGCTACATAGTGAAGAACTCGCTGGAGCCCGCGCGACCGTCGGTTGGGCCGCCAAGGAAATGGAGTTTTAGTCCGCGCCTCGTCGCTGCGTTATCTCAAGCTCGTGACTGCCGAGACCCTTGCCGGGACATCCTCCAAGGGCCCACATCGCTTCTTGAGCGTTTACGAGCCCCACTCGACCTCCCAAAGTGCGGGCACAGCGACGCGGTAGCCCGCCCCGCGGGTGGGGCGGAACGGTCACTTTTCGTGACGGCCGCCAACGCAGCATACCTACTAGCGAGCACCCTCGCATCACGTCGATGACTAACGATGCGGACGGCCGTCGCAATGGACTCGATCGGTTCGGACAGGCTGTCGATTCAAGTCATTTTCGGTCCAATGATCATTCCCCGTCATGGCGACGGAATTCCGAAATCACTCCGCTCGCCAGGAAGGGGCGCCCGCTCAATCGTCGAGCTGTCTTTCACATTCCAATCTACTCAACGCGGGCCAGAAGCAAATACTATGTCGATATTGGATCATCTGCCCTTCTTATGAATGAGATCTGATATGCATCCACCCTGAGTGCTCTTGATAGGCAGCGGCGGCGTTGTCACGTTGTTTGAAATGTGGCCGCGTGAGGCCGACACCGCGCTTTTCAGGCAGGCCGTGCACTCACGGCTTCCCACGCGGCCATTGCCTGGGTCGATGGGTTCGAATTTGTGCTGCGGAGCGGTTGGTCTGGGATGGGACGAAGAGATTTCGGACGGCGGAGAAGATCGACACGAAATGCTGCAATGAGCCGACCGACCGGAAACCCTGTCGCGTTCGTTCCCGTTTTCGGAACGGCAGATGAGAATTCTCCGCCCGGTTGTTCAAGCCTTTATGCGAGCGGTGTTCCACGTTCGGCATGAGCTGGCGTTTGGCCGCCCCGTAGGAGCGCAATTTGTCGGTGATCATACGCTTTGGCGGCAGCCCCTGCTTCTTCAGAAGTCGCGTCAGCAGGCGCCTGGCGGCCTTGCTGTTGCGACGCGTCTGGACGATCTCGTCGAGCACATATCCGTCCTGATCAACCGCTCTCCACAACCAGCACTTCTGACCGTTGATGCGCACCGCGACTTCATCCAGGTGCCAGACATCATCTTTCCGTCGGCGACTAGCGGCGTATGCGGCGCGCATAATCAGGGCCGTGCTTTCGGCACCATCGGCGGATGGTCTCGTAGGAAACGACGATCCCGCGATCGAGCAGCATTTCCTCGACATCGCGCAGGCTCAGATTGAAGCGGAAGTAGAGCCAGACAGCACGGGCCACGATTTCGATCGGATAGCGGTGGTTCTTGTAGGTCGGTGCACTCACGGTCATGGGCGCGCTGCTACCTCAATTTCCTTACCCCTCAATCAATGTGACAGCACCCCTGGCGATCTTTCGGAGCTTGGCCTTTACGCCCCCGCTTGGCGTCCTCTGTTGGACGGGTTTGCTTCGCCGCGGCGCGAACCGCTGTCCCTTGGGAAATGCCTGATCGATTGTTCAGAGACGCTTCCCGCATGGTTGTCGCGTTGCCTCAAGGAAAATGTTACCGCGCGGCTTGGTTGCCTCACCTAACCCGAAAAATTCAGGGTGGTTGGCGGATGTGGCGCAAGCCGTTGAAATGACCTAGGATTTGGTTGCTAAGGCCGATCCGAATCATTTCCGGAGACCACACCCGCCATGAATGATCTTACCCTGCCGCTGAGCGGCTTGTCATCTGTCGGCGGCAAGTCCGTCGTCGCCCGTTTCGACGGCGGCATGCTGTCGTCTAACAGCGGTGTTCTGGCTCTGGCCGAGGTGGAAAAGCGGCTGCGGGTGGCCGAGCGTCTGGCGCGCTGCATCGACGATCCGCGCTGCCCGGACCAGGTGGTCCACAGCCTGGCGGACATGATCGGCTTTCGCATGAAGATGATCGCCGCCGGCTACGAGGACGGCAACGACGCCAACCGGCTGCGCTCCGATCCGGTCTTCAAGATGGCCCAGGATGCGCTGCCGTCGGGGCGGGATCTGGCCTCGCAATCGACGCTGTGCCGGCTGGAGAACCTGCCCGGCGTGCGGGAGCTGGTCGCCATGGGGCGAGCGATGGTCGACCTTTATTGCGCCTCCTTCCGGCAGGTGCCGAAGCGGATCGTGCTCGACATCGACGATACTTTTGATGCCGTGCATGGCGGCCAGCAATTGCGCCTGTTCAACGCGCATTACGACGAATACGGCTTCCAGCCGATCGTGGTGTTCGATGGCGATGGCCGGTTCGTCAGCGCGATCCTGCGGCCGGCCAAGCGGCCGAGTGGGGCAGAAATCCGCCCCCACCTGCGCCGCCTGGTGCGGGCGATCCGGAGCAATTGGCCGAACACACGGATCCTGATCCGGGCCGACAGCCATTATTGCAGTCCACTGATCATTGGCTGGTGCCGCGCAAACGGTGTAGACTTCATCCTCGGCGTGGCGCCCACCACGACGCTGCGCGAGCATGTCGCGCATCTGGAAGCCACCACGCTGGCGCGTTTTGAGGCGTCGGCGAAAACAGCCAAGGTCCGCCGCTTCAAGGAGTTTGTCGACGGCGCCGGCAGCTGGAGCCGCGTCGAGCGTATCATCGCCCGCGTCGAGGTCGGAACTCAAGGGACTGGCACCCGCTTCATCGTCACCAATCTTGCCGGTGGGAAGGCCAAGGCGCTCTACGAGGACCTCTACTGCCGGCGCGGCGCGGCCGAGAACCACATCAAGTCCTGGAAGACGCATCTTGCCGCCGACCGCACATCCTGCACAAGAGCGACGGCCAACCAGTTCCGGCTCTTCCTGCATGCCGGCGCCTACTGGCTAATGTGGGGCCTGCGCGCTGCGATGCCGAAACGCTCGAGCTTTGCCGTCGCCCAATTTGACACGCTGCGATTGCGCCTCATCAAAATCGCTGCGCGGGTGGTCGAGATGAAAACGCAAATCCGCCTGCACCTGCCGACATCGTGCCCCGACCAGCGTATTCTGCGCATCGTCCTCGATCGCATCCCCCAACTCGCGACATAACGATGGGGCGCAGGCGCCCGAAACGAACCCGTCGACCGCAACCTGCAAACCCCCGCCTGCCATCACGACGGATCATCGCCGGCGCCCGACGAGGCTTATCAAAATGCACCCCGAGGGCGGCCAGATCGCCGATGCAGGCCGCCGAAAGCCGATCGCCGTGCATCAAGGCGGCTAAAATGTTACCCGTGAAGGCGAATAACATTCCTGATGAGGCACTCGGTAACAAAATTAGGTGAGGCAACACGACACATGGTCTGCTACGCTCACGTCGGCAGGACCCAATGTCTATCCATTGCGCGCTTCAGCGCGGCGTCCAACTCGGAGCCGGTTCTGTACAAGGGCAATTGCGCCTGGTTGATCCAGCCGAAGCCGAGATGTCGGAAGTGATCCGCTGGCACCGTGACCCGGCCTTTGTCCAGTTCCCGAACGAAGTCCGCCGACCAATCGTGGATCGTATATGCTTCAAGTTTATCCATCATCCCCCGCCAGCGTTGGACGCGCTCTTCGCATGGCATGTTGGCCGCTTTGGAAATCGCGGTCGCGATTTCGTCAGGGCGGTTCGGATCCACCACCAGCGCTTCGTTGTGATTGAAGTCTTCGGCCGCACCTGCAAACTTCGATAAGACCAGAACGCCGGGATCGCTCGGATCTTGCGAAGCGACATATTCTTTCGCTACCAGATTCATGCCGTCACGCAAGGGTGTCACTACCCCGACGTGCGCGGCGCGGTAATAACCCGCGAGTTTAGCTTGGGAGAAAGGTTCCTTTTGATATTGAATCGGCTCCCATTCGCCGATGCGATGCTCGCTATTGACCTGGGCGACCAACCTGTCGACATTCTCCTGATACTCTCCATAGCCTTGGACGTCGGCGCGTGAGGGCAAGGCGATCTGTAAGAGCGAAATGCTACGCGGCTCGGCTGCGAACACCTGATTGAAGGCCTCGATCCGGTTGTCAATACCCTTAGTATAGTCGAGCCGATCAACGGCGATGGCAAGCTTCGCGCCATCGCACTTCTTCCGCACAACCGAGATATCCTTTTCGTGCTCCACGAGCGACTTCGGAGCATATTCTGAGAACTGCTTGGGATCGATACCGATCGGAAATTTTTGGCAACGTGTCCGACCACGCTCCGAGATCACTATGCCGTTCTTGCTCTCCAATCCAAGATGGGAACGTAGGCAGGCAAGGAAGTTATTCAGATCACAGTTGGTCTGAAAGCCGAGCAGATCGTACTCCAGCATCGATCGCATTAGTTCACGATGATTGGGTACTCGCTCCACCATGTCAGGCGCCGGCCATGGCGTATGTAGGAAGAAGCCGATCGGACGCTCCATGCCGAGGCTATGCAGATCAGCGCCTAACGGAATAAGGTGATAATCATGCACCCAGAATGCGTCGCGATCCCTAAAGTCGAACGCCGCGCGAGCCATGAAGGCGTTGATCTCGCAATAGCTTTCATAATGCTGCCGCGAACCCGAAATTCGGTCGGGCAGCGAGTGAAACGCCGGCCACAATGTCGAATTCGCAAAACCTCCATAGTACCCAGGATAGTGCGCGCTCGGCAGATCGAGCCTCGCCACATGCCCCTCGCCACGTGGCATGAGTTGCACAGTCGCGGCGTTGTCATCGCTCAAATTGCCCGAGGACCCCATCCAGAGGGCGCCTAAACATCCCACGACAGGCTCGAGGGCCGCGGCTAGGCCGCCCGTCTTCGGTTGCAGGGGGTCAAATGTCGAAACGCGGTTTGAGATGACGACAAGCTTTGGTTGCTGGGCTGCCTCACCGAGATGGTCCTCTTGCTGGGTAGAGCCAACACAAGGGGAAGGATCTGCGCTGGATGCCGGCGCTGGGTGCTGTGCTGCCTCGCGCAGGTGGTGATCAAAGGCTGCATGCTGCATGGGTGAGGCTGCCGCGTAAACAGTGTTATTGATTCTATCCATTTTACATCTCCGTCTAGATCTCGAGTTGATGCAGTCTTGGAGATTGCAGCTGCTAGTCGCGGACTTTTGAGCTCACATTAGGAGGTCAGCTTTCGAGAAGCTGACGAGACTGAGAGCCATTGATGGGCCCGTTCATTGGCCCTATGAGCGGCCGAGCACCCCTGCCTGATACGCAAGCGGGGCTTTACACCCGTACGCAGGACGACGGACCGGGATCGCTGCGGGGTTGAGCACCAGCATCAGTGGCTCGCCCGATCTGCGGGGTGGCCTCCCCCTCCTGGCTCCCCCGTAGCGGTCTTCCGGCAATAAACGTGCCTGCGTGACCCGTCCACGGCGAGCTCTACGCATGTTCGGCTCTTCGGGCCACTTGCTGAAACCGTTCGGAAGGGTCGCCAACTCGAGTGGAAAAAAGCGAGAGAGCCCACGGGCGCGTTTGGCGCGGACAACAACCCCACTGGCGATCGCGCCTGCGGCTTGGCAGTAGCCTTCGTCCTTCGGCCAGTTGCTGAATCCATTTGCGAGATGCGATAGGTCCTGCGGAATAAACCCAGCGATCCGGGTACCGCGGCGAACGATCTCATTTGCGATTGCGGCTGTGGCTTGGCGACAGTGCGCCTCTTCCGGCCACCTTCTGAAACCATTTGCCCGTAACGACAGATCTTGACCACTCAGCTCACCAAGTACTCCGCTTTGTTGGTGACAGATTTGAGCGATTCTGATCGTTCCGTCGCGACATTTCGTCGACAATGGGTCCCGACCGAATGACAATGCGAGGAGTGAGTGCGCTTTGGGTTCGATCTGCCTCATCAGCGCGAGATCGAGCCCCGATATCCGAGCAGCAAGGGCCCTGCAAGCTTCTATTCCCGCCTGCCCTCCCGCATCCTTGCTCACCGCGTTGCATGTGGTGGCGTATCCCCATGACCGCCCCGCGACGATATCGTCCTCCAACCGCAAGAGGTATTTGCTGTCAAAATCGACGGCGGCCTTTTGTAGAAACGTAGTTTTATCCGGCATCCGCAGGCGGTTGGAACACTTTACTACCTCTGTCGAGAATCCACAGATGTTGCGCGCTTGATAAATTGCTCTTAGTGCGGCAAGAAGCTCGTCTGAATAGCGTGGAGCAGGTCGCTCAAAGCTTGCATGGACACTCGGCGCGGCTACGGCCGTCCGATCGCCGCGCCAATGCTCGTCACCGGAGCGCGAGGAGCCTTCTTCCCGATTGAGTGCGCCACGATCGTGTCGCTGGGGCAGGCGCACGACCGATTGCGAGCCCTCGGCCGACTGATCGCCGTGCCAGGGTTTGTCTCCGAAATGCGAGCAGCTTTCCTCCCTGCGCAAACCACGCCGCCTCCCACGTGCGCCAACAGAGGGATCGGGAGACGCGTCGTGCAGGATATTACCGGTGCGAACGGGTCCACCCTCTGGAGTTTCAAGGTCCGAGCGCGTCCGATCCATGAGCGAATTGAACTGTGGGCCACCTTCTCCAGAGGCAGGATCGCGGGGCCCAGCTGTGTCCTCCGCGCCGCTGACTCTGACTTGCCAACTGTACGAGCTGCCAAGTCGACCAATACCCGTCATAGTCCAAAACAAGTACAAACGAGAATGCAATTGACCACGGTCATTCCTTCCGAATTGTCACGCTTTGGGTGTCCACATGCTCGTGCGACTAGTCTAACGGAAGCGACTTGTGGTTAGCCGAGACCTTGTTTTTGGCGCATTACACTTGCACCAAATCAGTTGCGGCAACACGGCATAAAAGTTTAACCATTTGAAGTAGTCGATCTGCCCGGGAGTCGAACGCGCGCATTTCCGTTGAGAGGACGCGGCGGCTTCGCCTCGCATAGCGACCCCTGCAGCACAGAGTTGAGCGACCCATGGACAGCCCGCGCCCCAATCCGCAGCCGAGCCAGTGAGAAAAACCACCGCCGGTTGGTCAGCTGCTCCCATTTCACCGTCGCCTTGGGACCGGCCGTTGCGGCTGAGCTGCCGGCGTTAGCCGGCGGCCCAGGTCGGGGGCCAGCAACTCGAACTTTTCACGCAGCTCCTGCGTCAGCGCTCTTGCGTCGGCGTCACTGTCAACCACGCGGGGGTTGAGCAATATCAAGAGCTCAGTCCGTTCCTTGCCGTATTCCGTGCTGCGGAACAGTCCCCCTAAAAGCGGAATGTCCTTCAGCACAGGAACCCCGGAATTGGCTTGGTTAGTGCTATCTTGCATCAATCCGCCGATAGCGATCGTGTCGCCGTTTCGCATCGATACGGTACTCTGGAGGCGGCGCACCGAAATCACCGGGGATTGAACATTGGTAAGCGTGTTCCTGTTGCCGGTGCTGACCTCCTGAAACGTGTCGAGTGTTATACTACCACCGGCACCAATTCTGGGCGTAACAGCCAAGATCACCCCTGTGTCGCGCATCTCGACATCGCTCACGATGGGTGAGTTTTCGCTTATGTTAGATTGCGATGATCGGACGAGGATCGGGACCTGATCGCCCACCTGGATCGTGGCGGTTTGATTGTCGACCGCCAGAATGCGAGGAGCCGATACAACCTTAACCTCCCCAAGCGCGCTTAACCCATGTAACACGATGTTGACGTCCGTGCTGGGAAACACATACGACAAACCATTTGGAACTGCTCCCAAGCTCCTGGTGGAGAGAAGATAGTCCACCCCGTAGCGCAGACTATCGTTCAGCCGCACCTCGGCGATGATGGCTTGGATGAGAACCTGTCGAGGCTTGACGTCGAGCTGACGGATCGCGGCCTCCACGATCTTGTAGTCGTGCGGTGCTGCCAGCACTACCAGCGCGTTCTGTCCTTGGTCCGCCTGGATACGCACCGGCGCCGAGAGGCCAAGGCGGTTCGGTGACATCCCCCTTTCGTCCACCGGATGTATACTTGGGACATTCGAATCGGGCATTTCGGCTGGCAACCCTGGCACATTTACCGGCAGGCTTGCTTGATTGGATGCGCCACTTCCCACGGATAGGTTCCCGAACCTTCCCGCAGGCTGTGCACGCGAGACGGCACTGATCGCGTCAGCGCCGAACGTTTGCGCCAGCACCTGGGCCATTTCCGAAGCCCGCCGGTACAGCAGTGGGCGCACGTGAATGTTAGCCGTCGCCTCCGACGAACTATCCAGTTTGATGATCGCTCGGCGGACCTGCTTGAGAGCTGCAGAATCTTCTGCCACAACAAGGATACCATTCAGTCGCTCTAACGCCGCAAATTGGAAAAGGACTCTGTCCTGGCCATTCTTCGTAAACAGCAAACTGAGTTCTCGCTCAATGTCGGCCGGGCTCGCTCGAGACAGCTTATACAGTGCGAATGACTTGTGAAGCATAGCGTCGGTGTCAAAAAGGCCGACCAGTTCCCGCACAGAACTCACGGATCCGGGCGGCCCACTGACAACAATCCCCCTCCCTCCGGGCGCTGGCGTAAGATGCACACCCTCCTCCAAGTTCGGTCGGATTACCCCGATGACCTCAGCCGGATCTACATACCGCACAGGAATAACTTGAACGTTGCTCTGCACGCCGCCGGCGAGGTCGACCAAGCGCCCTACCCGAACTCCTTGATCTCCTGCAGCCAGTCCATAGCCATGCGGCGCCAGTGCTTTATCGAGCAGCCGTGGCACCTCACTCGCGGGCACCTGGCGGGCTGTATGAAGGGTCATTTTCCCTCCAACTCCAGGATCGATGGTAACGGGCATGCCCATAACGTCGCGTACGACATCCTGCGCGACTTGGCGGATGTCCGCATTGGAATAGTCGAGGCTTACGCGCCTGCTATCCGATACCACCGGCAGCTTCCGTTCCACTGTGGCTGCGACTGGCTGCGCCGGCCTCTGCCCGGGCACTTCAAAGCCTCGACTCTGAGGCCCGCTAGTTTCTCGCACATGAGCGGAATCGGACGGGACGAAGGACGGCGAATTCAGCAAAATCCCACGCTCGGCAATCGTACCACCGCCGTAGCACCCCCATAGAGGTAATAGTAAGCAGGAGAGACAAAGTAATGCAGTATCCCTGCCAGTAATGGCCATCAGTACACACACCCCGCTCTCTCAGCTTAGATTCGCGAACCGGGGATTTTTATCCTGTCCGCCTCGGCAACCAATCCGCTCATTACCTGATATTGGCGATGATGTTCTCCTTGGCCTTGCCATCCTTGGCCACCAAGTTGGTCGCGAGTTCAACACACCGATTTACTTTGTCCAATAGAGACTGCAGGCGAATGAGCGCCATCTGCGATTCGCTATTTTCGGTATCGATGCGCGCCTTCAGGTTGGAGATAGCGGCATCGAAATCCGACTGAACACCGGAGGTATCGCCTGCTTTCTGCTCGATAGCGATGCCGTTCGCGAGCATCCACTGATGGGTATTCTGGGTCTCGCCGTGCGCGTCCACAAACTCGCCATACGACCGTATTCCCTTGTCGTCAGGCCGGTTAGCGCGTAGCGCGGCCAGAGCGGAGTTCGCGGTCTTTAGCCAATCGTTCCGCTTCTGCATGTCGTCGAATTCATCTCTAACTTGATCCTCAAGAAGACTAAACCGTTCTATCTGGACTAGCAGTGCCAACGCGCTCAAGTCGCCCCCGGCCCGGGGGATATTGGACGCATCGCGAGAAAGTTGATTTGGGGGGATCACGTTTGACATTGCCACTGGCCTTTCCTGCGCAGATTACCTTGTTCCTGCTCTCACCCCATGTTGACGATCTTGCTCCTCGTGTCAGCGTCCGCGCGTCTCACTTCGGAAAGCTTTTCCAGAACATCCTGGATCATCTTTTCATACGCTAACTTGAATTCACTCTCGTCGTCGGCGCGAGAGCGCATCTTGGTACCCTCCGCTTCCAGCTTTGCCTTTTTCTCCTGCTCACCGGTTGCCCCCATTTTGAATGCGGCACCTGGGATCTTACCGACCTCGTTCATGCCCGTGGCGAGGCCGCTCCAGATCATGGTCGTCTCGTGGGCGACTTGCTGGGCTTTGTAGATCCTAGTCAGGTCAACGGGGGGCGGCTGGCTAGCCTGTAGGGATGGCTCTGGGACCAGCTTCGGTTCAGGCTGCTGCAGGTCAGCCCGGAAACTCGCTTCCTTTGAACCGCTGAGCTTCGCATCGAGGCGAGTCCGTGCTTTGCTCGCGCCCTTAGTGCTCACGCGCGCACCGGCTATCGCGAAGGCGGAGGTTAGGAGCGTGCCGACCAGCTCACGTATCCCAGAAGCGCGAAGCGCTCTGTAGATCCTATTCTGGTCAACGGCGGGCGGTTGGCTGGCCTTCGGAGATGGCTCTGCGGCCCGAAAACCCGGTCCGTTCAAACCGCTGAGCTTCGCATCGAAGCGAGTCTGTGCTTTGCTCGCGCCCATAATACTGACGCCCGCACCGGCTATCGCGAAGGCCGAGGTTAGGAGCGTGCCGACCAGTTCACATATCCCAGAAGCGCGAAGCGCCTTGGCAGCAGCTTCCTGTGCGGCAATATCGCAGTCACGCGCGGCCTGCCGGTCCAGTCTTGCAGATTCCCGCAACTTCAGACTGAGGCTGTGCAGCAACGCACCAACTGCATATATATCGACCGAGGCGAGCCGTGCTCCCAGACCGGTTTCGGCACCCTTGTTTTGGACGACGATGTCTGCCAGCGTTGGCGAACCGGCCGATGCCAACTTGAAAAGATCGGCCGGTGTTGTTATCAGTTCGCCGTACCTCACACCCATGCCATTAGACGTCGCGGACATAGGCAAAAAGGGCCAATGTTCATCCAAATCCCCGCCCGGCAGACGAGGGCCGCGACTGTCGTTTGCTTGTACGACAGTGTGTAGCATGCATACTCTCCTAGCGTTCTGGTAGGTCTGGACAGCTATTATCGCTCGTCAGCCGATATGCCGTATGACGGTTGACGCGGATCGACACTGCGCCTCGATGGCATCGACAACTCTTTGCGTCATGGTCTTGATGCCGACAACCAATTCCTGGATGCGCGCCATTTCGTCCTCTTGAAGTTGGGCCAGCCTGCCGAGGAATTTCCTGATATCCAGCGTCTCCACCCGGGCGTTCGTCGCCTGATACTTGAAGATTCCGCTCACGAGCCCTGCGCAGAACTCGGCTGCCGAAGCAGTACCTTCGCCCGCCAGAGCCGCTGTCGCAAGCCGCTGACTTACATTAGCAATCTTCGCCAGCTTATCGCCCTGGCTTGTGATCTTCGTGGCAATGCTCGTCACCGCATTCCACCCACCAGACACGGCACCGGCACCCACCATGCATGCCGCCGAAGGAGCAAGGATGATGAGAGCCGTAATGATAGAGGCCCAAATCACGGCGCAATCCTCCGCCATCCCCTGGTCTTCGATGAGGCTCTTCGCAATGGCCTGCGTCATCCTTTCGATGACCCCCGTCTCGGTCAGGGTCCCCACTGCCACTGCCACTGCTGCGGCCGAAAAGGCGAAAATCCCGCCGGTGACCACCGCCGCTACCACCGACAGCGCGACCGCAATCCATCCAAATATCCTCGCGGCGCTCGAACTCTTCTTCGCTTCCCTCAACTTCTCCGCCGCGTCGATAATGTTTCGGGCGATTTTCTCGTTCTGCTGCTTCTGCAGTTCACCCCGGTGCCGTATATCCTCCATACCCGCGGCAGCCTGGCCGTCGGCCATCTTCATCTTGAGGGCTAGAAACTTCGCAGCCAGTTCCATCGCATCAAAAGCCCGTGGTGGGGGTAGCGTTGGGACCGCATCCGACGCCGGAGCGCCGCCAGAGACCGGTGGTAGCGCAAGTTCAGCGCCCGACTTGCTAAAACCAGCCGAAAAATTGCTGAGGGGAGCGTCGACCTGAGTTAGCACCCCTGCTTTAAGTAGCATTCCACCGATCGCTTCCGTCATGCTTACGTTATGCATCGCTGCCTCTTTCACATGCTGATTCGGGCCTGAGCTGGCGCAGCATCAGCGACGCGTGCTGAGCGAAAGCTCTATGCTCAGGGTTCCCGCCGCTAAGCGCCAAAACGCTCTCAAGCGCGCTCACGGCTGCCGCCGGCTGATCGAGCTTGATGAGACATTTCGCAGCGCGAAGCGGGATCTGCGGATCCTCGTCGTTCAGCAGCGCAGCCAGTCCGTAGGCACGCACGGCATTTGCTGAATCGCCCAACATTTGACTGGCAGCACCGAATCCGAACCAAAATCTCGGGTCGATGTACCGGTGTATGCACAGGAAACGAAAGAAGCTCAGCGCCTCGCCGTATCTACCGGCGGAATAGAAACGATGGCCGAGCGCGTAGACCGCATCGAGTTCGTCATCCGTGATCCCAATGACAGCCGCCAAATCCGTACGCCCTCCGATGATCTCTTCCGTAAGCCGTGCCAGCCGTCCAGCCTCAGAAGTGTCCACTTCGCCACCGCCCGTTACTGGCTCCTCTACCTTCTGCGTCACCGCCTTAGACCCTCTGCCGCATGGGCTTGACGCGCGGCCCACGTACCGGCAGATGATTGGACATGGGAGTCATGACGTCCCTCAGCACCGCCTGCCGCTCACATGTGTAAGCTTGCCGAAAACCCTCGTCTTGAGCCTCAACGAACGCGGAAATGACATCGTCGGTGATGGCATAGTCGCCGAAGAGCTCAGCTTGCCGACCGAACTGCGCCTGACCTTCTCTCAAGAAGCTCTCCACCTGCGTGATCGTTTGCCGCGCACTCTCCAGCGTCCTATCGACATCTTTGCCATCCGTACGTTGATCCGCGGGATCGCAGGCATTGCGCCAATGAACATCGAGGTCGCGGGCGAAGTTTTGATCCCTGGAGAGCAGCGACTGCTTAACGCTGCGATGCCGACGGGAGATTCCATCCCAATAAATAACCGCATTACAGAATGACGTCATTTGTTCTCTTACAACCGTCCGATCGCCATCGACATTATCAATGTCAGCCCACAGGAGCAGAGCACCGCCTCCATCAGCACAGAGCGCCACCTGGGCGGAAACACAGTAAAGCAGGTTCTCTCCGAGCAATTCACGGATCTCCCCTTCATTGTCCGGCAGTGTCTTTGCAATCCTGCTGATTAGTCGCGCCGATCGTAGGCCTGTCGCCTCAAGAACGATCCCAACATCGTCGACGGCAAGCTCAACACGCGCCACATCCACGGACGAGGCGGAAAAACGATCTGAACTCTTCAACAAGTGCCCCAAGGCCACTGACATGACATGCTCTGTCGATGTTGGCGTCACGCCCTCATTCCCTTCTTGCTCAAGGTGAGAACTTTACCGTCAGTGACTTGATGGCGTTTGCGCCCCAGTTCCCACCGATGGATCACCATAGATGCAGCAGTAGTATTCAATAGCTCAAGGTTCACAGAACGACCAATATTATAACAATATGCATACATAAGAACGCGCGATGGCAGCGGAGAAATGTGATGGATGAGGAGCACGCTGTCCCGTTCAGTGCCATAGGAAGAAACTATGGTTGCATATGTAATTTGTATTTGTGCGTGGAGTTGTACGGAACAACATAAGCGGTAAGAATATGATTCTTATGCGTGCTTACCAGTTGGCAAACCCTTTATCGAAGTGGCCGCCACCGTATTGATTGGCCGTCCCGGATGTAAGTTAAGGAGCCGTGTTCGGGAGCGATGAAGAGGTTCAGGCAGGTCAGAACGGTCCGTAGCCCGATGGAATAGTCACCGGAAATGCGCGCAAACGGCGGAGAAAGGGAGTTCGATATACGATGTCTCCTTGGTGTACATCTGTATCATCCGAGAGTAGCACTGAGATCGGGGGCGGCTTACGGCGAAAACTTGCCGAAGCGGCATTCTTGGCTTGCATCTCGAACGACGTAGTGCGGGCAAGACGGATTGCGAAAGGACTTAGCGCTCTTGCGCCGGGCAGTAGGGAGTCCGTTATCGCTCACGCCGTTGCGGATCTGACGGTAGGGGATATTGAGGCAGCGCTGGAGCAGCTTCGTCCGCTTTCGGATAGTAATGATGCATACGGGTTAGCGTTCAAGGCGCTGGCTCTCCATCTTGCCGGACGGCTCAGCGAGCGCGATGCTGTACTCAGACGGGTTCCGGGTGGAGATCCTGATGTCGATGGACTCGTCGCCGCTTTTGGCAAGCACTCGGTGGGACATGCTGTAGAGAGGGACATCTGGTGAGCAGCATCAGCCCACTCGCGGTGACGTCTGTTTTGCCAACGGACGCTGCATTTGTATCGGAGTTACCGACTGAATCCCTTGACGCCTTTCGTGCCGAATTCCATCGATCCGAGTTGTCGCCACACCACGACCAGTCAGCGACCGATGCAATCGATGAGTCGACCGAGGTGGCGCGCGGATCTGGCGTCGCCCGGACACCGGGAGACGCCATCCTCAGCAGCATGGAGAAGCTAAGCGCCAGCTTTACCCACGCCGTGGAAGCCGCTCATAGCACAGCGGGCATGGAAGAAATCCACTCAGGCGACTGGCTGAACGCACAGCTCGCGCTCTCAGCTTTGTCCCTGGAGTGCGACATGTTGGCAAAGGTGGTCGGAAAGGCCACGCAGAGCCTGGACAATTTCCTGAGAAACCAATGATCTACGCTGATGGATGGCATGACTTTGTCTTGAAGCGGCTGGCGACACTTCTCTTGTTGTTGACGCTGGGGAGCTGCGAATCGAAGCTCGAGCTGTATCGCGATCTTCCGGCGCACGAAGCGAACGAAATGCTCGCACTACTCATGAGTCAAGGCATCTATGCCGAAAAAACGACAGACAACAGCGGCACTGCCTCGTTGTCAGTAGATATTAGGGATGTTCCCCCTGCCATGGAAGTGTTGAACGGCGCCGGACTGCCTCACGACCCCTACGCCGATATGGGCAGTCTTTTCAAGAATGAAGGCATGATCTCATCCCCGACAGAAGAGCGTGTGCGTTACATTTATGGCATCACACAGGAGCTGTCGCGGACCCTGTCCATCTTCGATGGCGTGCTCAATGCCCGGGTCCATGTGGTGTCACCCGAAGAGGCGAGTGACGATCGACGACCGTCCTTCCCCTCGAGCGCTGCTGTGCTTGTCCGTTACACACCCGGCACTACGGTCGATCAGATGGTACCAAAAATCAAGGAGCTCGTCGCAAACAGCTTGGCAGGCCTATCCTATGAAAGGGTCTCCGTCGTCCTCGTAGAGGCAAGCCAGGATAATGCATTGCGTTCCGTCGATAGAACGCCCGTTGTCACGTCACAACATAGTAGCGCACCACCCCATCTGGTGATCGGGCTTGTATGCGGCATAGCGGTATTGCTAATCGGCAATGGCGTCCTCGCGTTCCTGCTATGGCGTCGCCCCCGTCAGACATCTGGATAGCGGCTCAGTGAGATTAATCGTATCGAACAATTCAGCAGTGATCACCGGAAGATCAGACGCGATGTCGGATGAATGGCTTGAAGCACCGTGGGCGAGGGCCGTGATGTACTGCATTGCCGATCCTGCCGCTGATCTCGATTTCACAATGGTGCATGGTTGGCCCGAATGGATGCCGCTGGATAGTGCTCACACGGACCCGTTCACTCGTGTTAAGCTTGGGTGCTGGCTCCTTCGTAGCCAAAGGGATGAACCGTCCGCAATCATTTTCGCTGGCGCCGCGCGACGAAGCCGGCTCGCGTTCCTCCCGGCTCCAGACGCCGTGCGCCTTATGCGCCTGGCCGGCGCCTGGGTGGGTGCATCCGGCCTTACAAGACTTCTTCGGACGAGCGAAATCGTGGCCGCTCGCGCTAACCTCGGTGAAGAAGCCGTCGCATTCGCTTCGCAAGCCGCACTTCTGCCGCGGCCGACTGCCGAACTGATGTCGGCGCTCGGTGTTTCTGACATTCCGTCAGCGCCCAGCGCTTTGCTTCAATGCGGCGCGGCGATGTTCGGTCTTGCGATTGGTGACATTCCGCAAATGCTGCGGACTCGGTTGGGCTTGCGCCGGCCCGCGCCAATCTGGGCGGCGGCGGTGGACAAATGTCGTGACGACAATGCTGGCGAGGACGCATTTTATGCGATGCGGCGCCTGATCCGTAAAAGGATGCCCCAATGGTCGCATTGGTTCAGCTGACACCTGCATCGGCCGGTATCCTCGGCCCTGGGCGAATCTTGCCGGCCGGGAGCGCACAGACACTGATAGATGCCGAGCAAGTGCTTACACAGGCACGGCGCGAAGCTAATGCGCTCATCGATGCGGCGCGCGGATCTGCCCGAGCGATCGAGGTAAGGGCCAAAGAGGCTGGCCTGGCTGCAGCACAAGCGGCAATCGAAGCCCGTTTGACCGCGATCGCCACGGATTCTCTGCGCATTATGGCGCAGAATGAGGCACAGATCATCGACATGGGCCTGCAGATCGCGCGCCGCATCATCGACACTATCGAGCCGGTGGAGGCGGCAGTGCAGATCGCTATGCGCGGTCTGAAATTCGCGGGCCACAACTCCCTCGTCCGAGTACGTGTGGCACCGTCGCTCCTAGAGGCGGTCCGCAACCGGTTAGACGAGATCCTCCCGACCGCGACATCGCGCGCCGTCGTCGACCTGATCGCCGACGCGCGCGTAAAGGATGCGGGATGCATTCTCGAGACCGATGCCGGACTGGTCGACGCCACGATCGAGAGCCAGCTTGCGGCGATCGAAAGCGGCCTGCGTAGCGCCCTACTAGACTCTGCAAAGCCAAACCATAGTGATGTCGGAACACCAAGGTGATGTCCGAGCCAGCCGAGCCGACGGACGCTATTTCCCCCGAGCACGAGAACATCGATCGTTTCTTCCAGCTCGCAAAACGAGCAGTTGCGCAGGCTTCGACAATGCACGTCCGCGGCCGTGTCCTCCAGATCGTTGGAACGGTTATCCGTGCCATGGCGCCGGGCGCCCGCATCGGCGACCTTTGCACTCTTCGCAATCCGGGGAACAACTTCGAACTGTCGGCGGAAGTGGTTGGCGTGCAGTGCGACGTCGCTATACTGACACCTCTAGGGGAAATGCAGGGCCTCTCCACGCTCACTGAAGTGATCCCTACGGGAAAGCCGCTCATGGTACCAACCGGCTGGAACTTGCTCGGCCGCGTACTCGACGGTTTCGGCCGACCTCTGGACACATCCACCAATGGGCCTTTGCTTCCGGAAGACCGGGTACCCGTCTACAGGGAGGCACCGGATCCCTTAACCCGGCGTATCATCGACAACGTTCTTCCTGTCGGCATCCGGGCGATTGATGGTCTTCTAACGTGCGGCGAGGGACAGCGTATCGGCATCTTTGCCGCTGCGGGCGGGGGCAAGAGTACCCTCATGTCGATGCTGGTGCGTGGCGCAGCGGTCGACGTGATCGTGATAGCTCTAATCGGCGAGCGTGGCCGGGAGGTGCAGGAGTTGATCGAACACAGCGTCGACGCAGAAGCGCGTTCGAGAGTCGTTCTTGTCGTCGCCAGTTCCGACCGATCCGCAACGGAGCGAGCCAAGGCGGCCTACGTCGCGACGACGATCGCCGAATGGTACCGCGACCAAGGAAAGCGTGTGCTGCTTCTCATGGATTCGGTGACCCGTTTCGCGCGTGCACTGAGGGAAATTGGTCTTGCGGCCGGCGAGCCGCCGACGCGGCGTGGTTTCCCGCCATCGGTTTTTGCTTCACTGCCGCGGCTTATGGAACGCACTGGGAACAACCACCTTGGATCCATAACGGCCTTCTACACCGTGCTTGTGGAGGGCGATGATATGGCCGAACCGGTGGCCGATGAAACCCGATCTGTCCTCGATGGTCATATCGTGCTCTCACGCGCCTTGGCGATGTCGAACCACTATCCCGCTATCGACATTCTGGCCAGTGTGAGCCGCGTCATGAGCGCTATCGTGTCGTCAGACCATGAATTGTTGGCGGGCAGCCTGCGGCAGCTGATGGCCAAATACCAGGAGGTGGAACTGTTGGTACGCGTTGGCGAGTACAGGAAAGGAGCCGATCCGCTCGTCGATGCAGCGATCGCCAAGATAGACCAGGTGCGAAGGTTCTTGCGACAGTCGACAAATGAGCAGATCGGCTTCGACGCAATGCTCGATGAGCTTGCCGCGTGTCTGGCATGACTCCCAACCCCGTGGACCGCCTTCTCGAATTGAAGAAAATGCGGCGCCGCCGCGCCGAAGATGCACTGCGCCTGAGGCACACGACTCTCGACAATGCTGTCGCGGCTGTCGGAACCGCCTTGACGGACCTTCGTAGATGGCGCGAAGACCTTCCCGCTCGCGAAGCCGCGCTATACGACCCTTTGATCGGGGAAGCCGCCGCGCTCATTGATCTTGACGAGGTGAATGCGAAGATGATCTCGCTGCGTCAACACGAACAGCTACTCCAACAGCACCTCGAACAGGCAAGGGCACAAACCGACTTAGCTCGGCAGGCACGTGAGGAGGCGTACGGCACGGCGCGTGAGGCAGGGCGCGGGGTTAGCAAATTCGAGAGTCTCGTTCGAGCCCTGCGCTCCGACGCCACCCTCGAGGAAGAGCGCTCAGCGGATTTGGAATCGGAGGATTTCGCCCAGAGGCAGACTCGTTTAGGCAGGGAGCAAGACGATAATGTGTCGGTGAACCTGCATCCGATGTGGAGCGGCCATTCGTTGTCAGAATTCACGGACCGCGATTGCGCGGATCCCGGAAAGCGATTTTGGTCGGTTCTCGGCTGCGCCATCCTAACGGACGTCGAGAGGGGCCATGTCGAGGCTGACACAAGCGAGACGACTTCTGGCGGCCGTTGAGCCAACGGGACGAAAGGGACACCCGAAAAAATACCGGCGCCAATATGCATAGCCCCCGGCTGTCGCAGCCCATGGGACGGATGCCTGTGACGGCTTCGGCTCATTCCACAGACCGTTTAAAGAGGGCCCCGTAGGACCACCTTTCTTCGGGGGTATCGTACCACCCAGAGCGATGTGTTCGCCGCCACCTTCAAAGGAGCCGCGGAGCACGATCGCAACAGCTTCCGCACTTTCGATCGGAGTCACCAAACCAATCGCGAGGCCGGCCTCGCGTAAACCGGCCGGTGGACGCAAGATTGCCCCGCCGACGTTACCTCATGTGACCGTGTGTGAATGTCACGCGTGCGAAGCCAGCGGCGTTTGGCGGAGCATCGGCTCATTCCACATCGCCCCCGATCGCCTCGCCCGACCCGGTCCCCGAATGATGATGCGGAGCCTCATCTGGCAGATCGAGCAGGTTGGCGAGCTCCGACGTCTTGGCATTATATCGAACTTGCTGTCCGCCGACAAAAATGGACGTTCGCATCGACATTGGCTTGCTTTGCGTCATGGCGGGCGACGTTGAGCACCGCCTCGACCGTCCTCGGCGCGGCTTCGTTGCTGGCCAAGGGCATTTTCCGTTGGTCGATCTGCCTCATGTTGGAAACGGAGCGGCAGCGTCGTGGTGCCGCCCTGCGTGGGTGGCTGCGTACCGACCACGGCGGACTTGCGAGTTGGAATGCGCTCGGCCCCGATGCGATCAGCGCAGAAACTCTTGGACAGCAGCGCCAGCGGCCACCAATGGATGGCCACTTCGCGCGCCACCAGCCAAGCGCCTTCGCGGTCTTAGCACGAATGGTCGACGCTGAACGCTCCAGAGCAGATGCCGTCGATGCCGCTGCCCGTGATCTTGCGTTCGTCGCTCGAAGACAGGCGCTAAATGATGCCGGCGAGGTTGTCTTGTCCATGCTCGTTCCTGCCCAGGACGACGAGCGCCCCAATCGCTCCGCCTACCTCGATGAGCAGCGAGTAGAGGACAATGCCAAGGATGCGCCTGAATATCTCCATCGCTCAGAACGCCTGTCCCATGCCGGCATAGATGCCGAAATGCGGGTCATCGGGACCCCGGTTGAACGGCACCGCCGCATCGATGCGCAGCGGCCCGAATGGCGTGAAATAGCGCAGGCCGACACCGGCGCCGACCTTGACGTCGGAAAAGTTGGGAACCGACATATTCGATACCGTACCGGCATCGACGAAGGGCACGATGCCGATCTTGTCGGTGACGGCGATCCGCATCTCGAGCGAGGTTTCGAAGAAGGATAGGCCGCCGATAGGCTGGCCGGTGAAGTCCTTCGGGCCTATGCCCTTATAGCCGTAGCCGCGCACCGAACCACCACCGCCGGAATAGAAGCGCCGGTTGGCCGGCACATTCTGAAACCCGGTGCGGACGATAGAACCAACCGCGACCCTTTCGGCCAGCACGAACTTCGAGGCTGAATCCAGCGACTGATAGGCCGATCCCTCCCCCGTCAGTAGGAGGAAGGCCGCGCCGCTCATGATGTCGCGGCTGGGATCGGCAGAGGTCAGTACCCGGAATCCGCTGGTTGGGTTCAGCCGGTTGTCTCTGTCGTCGTAGACATATTGGAGCGGAATGCTGGCGATCAGATATTTGTGCTCGCCGAAAGGATCGGTGATCTCCGAATAGTCGAGCGCGACTTCCGCGGAAACCGTCTGTTGCTTGTCGAGTTCATAAGACAGACCGGTGTTGCCCTTGACCGAGAAATGCTCATAGGCGTCAGGGTGCTCGAGCACGGTCTTGACGCCGGCGAAAAACTTTGACGCCGGCCCGATCATCTTCTCGGACATGATGCCGGCATTGTAGTTGAGCTCGCTCGGCTTGCTGCCGATACCGCTGATTGCGCCCTCGATGCGCAGTTTTTCGGCACGGCCGAACAGATTGCGGTGGCCCCAATAGCCTTTCAGGTCCAGGCTATCGGTGTTAGAGAAGGTTCCGCCTAGACCGAAATAGCGCGGCTTGCGATCGCTCACTTCGACGCCGATCGGGACGTTGCCGTCGGCATCGAGACTCTCGGCCTCCTTCAGCGTCACGCTGTTGAAGACTTCCAGCGCGAGCAGCCGGTCACGCGCCTCGTCGACCTCTTCCGGCGAATATTGGCGGCCGCGCTTCAGGCCGGTCATGTATTCGGCGAAATTGCGGTCGACCTTTTCGGTGCCTTCGACCGTGGTGTTGCCGTAGCCGGCAGCCGGCCCGGCGGCCACGGTCAGCGTCACGTCGAGCGTCGAGGTGGTGTGGTTGGCGACGATCTGCCGGTCGGTGACCTCAGCGAGCGGCATGCCCCGCTCCTTCAGCGTCCGCACTATCAGCGCCTCAGCTTCGAGGACTGCGCCCGAACTAGCGTCGCCGCCCGATATCAAACCATAATCGGCACTCATCAGCCCCGCCGCATCGCCCTCCAGCCTGATGTCGCCAAGCGTGAATTTCGGCCCGGCCGCAATGTTGATCACCACCGGAATCGGCTGCGGACCCGAAAATTCGGCGTCGGGCGGCAAATCGTCGAGCGGCTTGCCTTCGATGGTGATGGTGACGACGCCCTCGTAGCGGGCGTCCGCGTAAAGTGCGGCGACAAGCTGGTCGCGGTCGCCACGGGCCTTGGCCAGCAGGCCGAGCGAACCAGAGACTGGACGTTCTTCGTCGTCTTTCAGCGCCGAGGCGTTTTCGAGCTTCTCGGCGATGTCCTCGTCGGCGTCGGGCGCCTCGATGGTCACCGTGTAGCGCAGTGGATCGACGGTGTCGGCGTCCTCGTCGCTGGAAGGCGCCCACAGCTTGAGGCCGAACAGCTCGAACGCGGCTGCGGACCTTGATTGCGCGGCCAGCGCGGTCGAGCAGACCACGGCCAAAAGCAGGGCGTGCAATAGCGCGCCGCCTGGGGCGCTACCCACTGACATCTGCCTTCCATACACGGGCATTTAGCACAACCTAGGCAATAGTCCTGCCAAGGCGGGAGCCCAATGCTGCGGCTGGGCAAGTCCGTCGGCAAGAGCCGCGATGAGCCCTCGTAGCTCGCGCGGAAGTGCCGCCACGCCTGTCCCGAAGGCTTTGAGAGCCCTGCCACGATTCTCGGGGTCGCCGATGCCTTCGGCCAGGACGACGAGACGTTGCTGAAGGTCGGGGGCAAGCCCTCTCAGACCCGCACCAAGGCCCATCAGGGCCGAGCCGCGATGCCTGGCGTTTTCAAGTCCCTCGGCGAGGACGACGAGACGTTCCTGGAGCTCGGGCGCAAGCCCCGCCACACCCGCTCCGAGGCCCTGCAAGGCCGAGGCGCGATGCTCGGCCCCCTCAAGTCCCTCGGCGAGGACGACAACACGCTGTTGGAGGACGGGGTCCAGCCCGGCCACACCCGCTCCGAGGCTCTCCAGGGCCGAGGCGCAAAGCTCGGCGTCGTCGTCAAGTCCTTCGGCGAGGACGACGAGGCGCTGCTGGAGCTCGGGGGCAAGCCCTGCCATGCCTACTCCGAAGCCCCATAAGGCTGTGACGCGATTGTCGGGGTCCTCAAGCGTCTCGGTGAGGAGGATGAGACGCTGCAGGAGCTCTCCTGCTGCGCCCAGGTGAGGTAATTGAAGTTGGCCGCGAGTGATTGGATCACGCCCCCATACAGAAGCGGGGCAAGGCGATCCTCGACGCCAGGGCGGTCTTGCGTCAACCTGTTCCAGATAGCCTGAGCCCGGATAGCCCTTTCACGCCCTTCTTGAGGCATCCAGATTGCCGTAGTGGCGTGGTACATCTGTTGATTCGTCTGCGACATGCTCAGAAGATCGGTCGGGCTGAGCCGCTCAGCAATCTGACAGAGTAGCTCCTGCTGCAAATCAAGGACTCTGGTGTGCCGCATGCGGCGAGAGGAGGAAACGCTTGACGCTTGAGGCTCAGAGCGTGTGTGCGCTACAACAGAACGGGATGATTGTCCGGGTCCTTCAACCCCAACAGCCGGTGGGGCGGGAGAATCATCCGTGATATCACCTTCGATGGCGCTAAATATCGCCATGGGCGCCTTGCCACGCTCGTCAATGCCCGTCATAATTCACCTCCTATCGACCAACAAACTGAGATCATCTGGTCGCCAGCTTGAGCTGGTTGATCTTGCCCTCGACGGATAAATTGATTTGTCGGCAACGAGGCGAGCTGCCCTGTCGGAGGAAGCCGGTTCAAAAGCCGCCAGTTCCAGCCGGCCCCGAACAATTCAACATTCTGTCGGTTGTGCACTGTGGTGGCGAATTTCAAACCGCCAGAAACAACCTGCATTATGCACAGCCTGATGTGTAGGATCGTCTTCATCATCAGATGCTTCCAAGCAAAAAACGCGCCACTTGAGGGATCGATTTGATCTCAGCATTCCCGGCATACCTCGATGCGGATTTCGGCACTGGCCACGGCTGCGATCCTCTTCTTTCGGTGGGCGCTGGTTGCCTTCCCAACAAATTGGCGGATTGTCGACATTCGGCATGTCTGCTTCGAGCGAAGAAATAGATGCCAGATGTGAAGCGGCGCGGCATTGCCCAGCAGCGGAACCTTTCCCCGCGAAGAGGCTCGGACCGTCCGTTTTCCTAGTCGGTTGATGATTTCCCCCGAGAAGACCTGTCCATCGCTCCCATCCGCCCGATCCGGCATGCGCGGCAAGCGTGCAACGAGGTCAGATAGAGCCCCTTGCCGCTTAGGCCCTCCGGGCTGAAGCGGATATCGGGCTGCGGACGTCGCGACGAACAGCGGCGCAAAGTGGCCTGGATTTTGCGCTGTGGTTTATCGCAGCACGACAAAGTTAGTTGCAGAAGTTCCAGTCCACCAAGTGGCGTCGTGAGTGAATGCTTCGCCTACGCCGTTCCGCCTGGCTTCCTGCGATTGGTGCTGTCCGTAAACTTCGAACAGAGGCGTGATTATGAAATCAGCATTCAGGCAGAACTCGACCAAGAACCTTATCCTGAGTTCCTCTAGAGCCCCCCCTATTGAGCCAGCGCCCCTCTGTAGCCAGGAACGTGGCTGTCCCTCAGAGTCATGTTGAAGCGACGTCCGACTGTGTCGGCCCCAAGCATCGAGCAAGGGACAATCACAGATCAGTCTGCAGGCATTGATGTGCCGCCGGAACAGCGTCGCTTTCTTGAGCCGAACGCCTTGCACCTGACCACCCCCTCGAACCAGATGATGAGGCCAAGCGCGTTGATGGCGCGGCGACAGGCATGCGAGGTGAATCAGGCTCGTTCCCCAGGCTTGGACTGCCGGAGGCCGGACTCTGCTCGTGATCGGACGCGCTCTGCGCGGGTATTGGCGCAAGTGGAGGGAGTACGAGTTCGGTGTCCTCATAGAAGACGAAGAGCTGCGGCCGCTCGTTGTCGCTGCGGCCTTGGAATGCGCGTCTTTCCGACGGTGGACCGGTAGCGGCCCAGCGGCGAGGCGAGCCGGCCGAGCAAAACTCTTCATGCGCGCTTGAGGGCGGCGATCAAATTCTCCTTGCGAAGTACGGAGCCCGCCGCATCGCAAAGCAGAGGCTCGCTCGCGATTCAGAGCCCATCAAAATGGGTCCTCTCGGCCTATTTGGAAACCTACTGCCACAAGCGGCAACAGGCGTAATCTAGCTCTATTCAACCTTGACAAGGCTATCCCATGCAACTACGCCACCTCAGATATTTCGTGAGCATCGTCGATGCAGGGAGCTTCTGCCGGGCAGCGGCCACCATTCATGTGGCCCAGCCGGCCCTCAGCCAACAGATCGCTGGCCTTGAAGCCACGCTCGGCGCCACCCTGTTGCACCGGAGCGCACGCGGCGTTTGCCCGACCCAAGTGGGCAAGATCTTCTATCGGGAGGCCGTCTCCATCTTGCAGCGGGTAGAGCAACTGCGCGGCATCGTTCGCTCCACCGGGGGAGAGCCAGAAGGTTCAGTGGGGCTCGGTATTTCTTCGTCGCTCGCGGTCTCCCTCGCTGGCCCCTTAGCTGGCGCCTGCAGGACAGCACTCCCCAAAGTGACCCTGCGCTTGGTGACCGGTGACTTTCTCCGCATTAGCTCGCTCATCGAATCGCACGAGCTTGACGTTTGCCTGGTCTTCGAGGACACACCCACCCATGGTGTTTCCCGCAAGCCGCTGTTCCGCCAGCGCCTCTATCTGGTCCGGCCTGCCAATGCGGAAAATGTGGCGACCTCAGTGTCCCTCGAAGAGCTGGCGGGACTTCCTCTTGTGCTGCCAGCACAGCCGCATACGATCCGCGTCGCACTGGACCGGGCGTTTGGAGCGGCCGAAGTGATACCGAACTGCGTCGCGGAGGTCGACACGTTCTGCGGCGTGCTCTCCTTGGTCAAAGCCGGCGTAGCAAGCGCGATCGTTCCCAAGGGGGATTTCTCAGACGTTCCAGGCTACGAAGCTCTGAGGCCTGTCGTCATCGATCCACCGATTCATCTGACAGTATGCCTCATCTCATCCGCCCACATGCCGCTCACCTCCGCCGCCGAGGCGGCAAGTGCCTTGCTCGGCGCGCAGCTAGAAAAGCACCTTAGCGAAGCGTGCCCCCCCGAATGGGAGCGCGTCCCAACTCAGTAGTTGCGAAGGTGCTGTCACATTGATTGAGGGGTAAGGAAATTGAGGTAGCAGCGCGCCCATGACCGTGAGCGCACCGACCTACAAGAACCACCGCTATCCGATCGAAATCGTGGCCCGTGCTGTCTGGCTCTACTTCCGCTTCAATCTGAGCCTGCGCGATGTCGAGGAAATGCTGCTCGATCGCGGGATCGTCGTTTCCTACGAGACCATCCGCCGATGGTGCCGAAAGCACGGCCCTGATTATGCGCGCCGCATACGCCGCAAGTCGCCGACGAAAGATGATGTCTGGCATCTGGATGAAGTCGCGGTGCGCATCAACGGTCAGAAGTGCTGGTTGTGGAGAGCGGTTGATCAGGACGGATATGTGCTCGACGAGATCGTCCAGACGCGTCGCAACACCAAGGCCGCCAGGCGCCTGCTGACGCGACTTCTGAAGAAGCAGGGTCTGCCGCCAAAGTGTATGATCACCGACAAACTGCGCTCCTACGGGGCGGCCCAACGCCAGCTCATGCCGAACGTGGAACACCGCTCGCATAAAGGCTTGAACAACCGGGCGGAGAATTCTCACCTGCCATTCCGAAAACGGGAACGAACGCGACAGGGTTTCCGGTCGGTCGGCTCATTGCAGCATTTCGTGTCGATCTTCTCCGCCGTCCGAAATCTCTTCGTCCCATCCCAGACCAACCGCTCCGCAGCACAAATTCGAACCCATCGACGCCAGGCAATGGCCGCGTGGGAGGCCGTGAGTGCACGGCCTGCCTGAAAAGCGCGGTATCGGCCTCACGCGGCCACATTTCAAACAACGTGACAACGCCCTGCTGGCTGCCACTCCGTCAAGGAAGCGGTCACGACCGCGAAAATGGCGCGTGAGGTCTTCGGTACGAGCTGGATCAAGCTCGAAGTGATTGGCAACCACGACACGCTACAACCGGACGTGTTCGGCCTGGTCGAAGCCGCCCGCATCCTGTGCGAGGACGGTTTTACGGTATTCCCGCACACCACCGACGACCTTGTTGTCGCCGAGCGGCTGCTTGGGGCGGGCTGCAAGGTCTTGATGCCGTGGTGCGCACCGATCGGTTCGGCGCTTGGGCCGGTCAACATCATGGCGCTGCGCTCGATGCGCGGCCATTTCCCAGGCGTCCCGCTGATTGTGGACGCTGGGCTCGGACGGCCGTCGCACGCGGCTACCGTTATGGAACTCGGCTTTGACGCCGTGCTCCTGAACACGGCGGTCGCGAGGGCGGCCGATCCGGCCGGCATGGCGCGTGCGTTCGGCAAGGCGGTCGAAGCCGGTCGTGAAGCTTTTCGTTCGGGAATGCTCGAACCGCGGGACGTCGCCGTGCCATCGACGCCGACAATTGGCAGGGCAGTTTTTTCATGAAGCTCGATCCGTTCTACCTGATCGTCGACAGCGCTGCCTGGATCGAACGTCTGGTGCCGCTCGGCGTCAAGCTGGTGCAGCTGCGTATCAAGGATAGCGACGAGGCCACTCTGCGGACGGAAATCCGCCGCGCGAACGACGTCTGCGCGGTCCATGGCTGCCAACTGATCGTCAACGACTATTGGCGGCTCGCCATTGAAAAAGGCTGCGACTTCGTCCATCTCGGCCACGAGGATTTGGCCGCGGCCGACCTGCTGGCGATCAAGTACGCCGGATTGAAGCTCGGACTTTCGACCCACGATCACGCCGAACTGGAAACAGCCCTCGCAGCCGAACCGGACGATATCGCGCTCGGCCCCATTTACCCGACCATCCTGAAGAAGATGAAATGGCGCCCGCAAGGGGTCGAACGGATCGGCGAATGGAAGCGCCGGGTCGCGCCGATCCCATTGGTTGCCATTGGTGGCCTCAACCCTGACCGTCTCGACGGTGTCTTCGCAGCTGGTGCCGACAGCGCGGCGGTGGTCACCGACATCACATTGAATGCGGATCCCGAACTGCGCACGCGGGAATGGATCGAAAAGACGGATCCATGGCGCTGAAGCGAGAACCCCATGTGCTTGTCGTTGGTGGGTCGGACTCCAGCGGTGGGGCTGGAATTGCGCGCGACATCGAGACGATCGCTTCCATTGGCGTGCGCACCTGCCTTGCCGTCTCTGCGCTGACGGTGCAGACGCACAAAGCCGTCATGGAAATCAGTCATTCGTCACCGAGTCTGGTGGCCGATCAGATGCGGGCGGCGCTGCAGGCCAACAAGGTGGCGGCCATCAAGATCGGCAACGGCCGAGATCATCGTGGCCGTTGCCACAGTGCTGCGTGAAAATCGCACGTGCCGGCAATACTGGACCCGGTGCTGGCGTCGACATCAGGCCGGACGCTTCTGGAAGCCGGCGCCATCGCCGTCATGAAGCGCGATCTGATGCCACTTTGCTGTATTGTCACACCCAATCTCATCGAGTTGGCGCTCCTTGTTGGCTCGGAACTGGCGGTGGATGAGGACGGCGCAGTGTTGCAAGGCCAGGAATTGCTGAACGCTGCAGCGCAGGCCCTGCTGATCAAGGGCGGCCACGCATCGGGACATCGATCAACCGATGTTCTGTTGCGCTTCGATCAAGAACCAATCCGCTTCGACACACCGCGCCTGATCTCATCGATGCGCGGGACGGGTTGCATGCTTGCCAGCGCGATTGCGGCGCATCTGGCCAATGCGAGATCGCTTCAAGATAGCGTGCGCGAAGGCAAGCTGTTCGTGTTCGAGAAGCTCCGGAAACATGCAGCCGAAAACAGCGAGTGACCGTTTTGCGGCGGTTTGCCGACCACCACATGGGAGCGTCTGACGAGCGATCTCCCTTCTCCAAAGAAAGCGAGTTCGAGGGGCCTCTGAAGGAGCGGAAGAACTCGCGTTTCCTTTTTTCACGGTCCGCTGAGAAGTCTTCAGCCTAAACATGACTATTGTGGTTCGCCTGTCGTATTTCCGAACGCCATTGCACGGTAGAGTGACCGAACCTCAGGCCCTTGTGCGAGCGATGCTCGACGCCTGGCATGATCTCCCGCTTCGCCGCACCGTAGGATCGAAGCTTGTCGGTGATCATCACACGCGGCGAACGGCCTTGCCCTTTCAGAAGCTTTCGCATCAAGCGCTTTGCCGCCTTGGCATTGCGACGGCTTTGCACCAACACGTCGAGAACAAACCCGTCCTGATCAACGGCGCGCCAAAGCCAGTGTTTCTTTCCACCGATGGTGATGACAACCTCATCGAGATGCCATTTGTCGCCGAGCTTGCCGGCCGATCGCTTCCGGATATCATTGGCAAAGTGTCTGCCAAATTTCTCAGCCCAAAGTCGCACGGTCTGGTGAGAGACGATGACGCCACGAGCTGCCAGCATATCCTCGACCATCCGCAGGCTGAGCGGAAACCGGAAATAGAGCCAAACGGCATGGGCAATCACCTGCGCCGGAAATCGGTGGCGACGATAAAGAGGATCACGGGAAAATCTGGTCATGCCGCCAGATCCCACATTTTGATCGATGCCCGGTTAACGTTACGGTGCCGCAAAAGGTGCAGGGAAATTCGCGGTTACCGCTTTAGGATTCACCGGGCGCGAAACCAGCCTCTGACATGGCAATGATCTGATCCGTCCATAATCTGTCGACATACCGCCATATCCCATATGCATTGGACAGATCGATTGACATCACTGCTAGTGTGAAACCAAGCCATCTGCCTCACATCTCGCCGCAATCCAAATCACCAGATCAGTGATGGCGAAGTTTGGTACACTGCTGTCAACTTGCGCATCGGGAGGTTGGGGTTAGGATATAGAGCGAGGAGTGCAAATGGATCCGTGAGAAACCCGCTAGATCGCCGCCTAACGAGGTGACAGCCATGCAGCCCGACCAACCCGGCCCCCGGATGGACCGCTCTTTCCTTATCGAGCAGGCAAGGGCGCAGGTCACTGGATCGATTTGAGCTGCGACAGGGATCACCGAAGAAACAGGAAATAGCGTGATGATCCCAAAGAACGGTGACAGTCAGGCGACGTGGGCTTTCCTGCAGGCCATGACGGGGCTCAATCCATCGCCCGCGGACCCGGATAGCACGATCAGACTGGCCATCCTTCCAGACAACGTTGCAGCGACGGACGAGGGGGTGGCAGGCGGAACATATCCGCAAACCGACGCGCATCCGCGGCAAGACCTCTCGTTGGACGAGGCTCGGGCATTGGAGGAGATGGAGCAGTATCTGGAGCTCTCGCCGCAGCCCCTCGCTGGGCCAATCGACAGCACTCCAGGGTTTCCCGCCGTCGACAGCGGAGCGAGTGAGAGAGCGGAGGACTATTCTGGACAGGCATGGCGGATGGTCGAGCAGGTCCGGGGAGACCGGCCCCCAGCGAGCCCGGACGAACACGATGCGCCTATTCACGCCGGCAGCCTTGTTCTGCCGGCGGACGAGGGGGTGGCAGGCGGAACATATCCGCAAACCGACGCGCATCCGCGGCAAGACCTCTCGTTGGACGAGGCTCGGGCATTGGAGGAGATGGAGCGGTTTCTGGAGCTCTCGCCGCAGCCCCTCGCTGGGCCAATCGACAGCACTCCAGGGTTTCCCGCCGTCGACGGCGGAGCGAGTGAGAGAGCGGAGGACTACGAGCAGGCCCTGGGCATCCTCAGGAAGCACTTGCCGAAGACGATGTGGGGGATGGCGGAGTCTTGGCTCGCCGAGGGGGAGGAGGACTATTCTGGACAGGCATGGCGGATGGTCGAGCAGGTTCGGGGAGATCCGTTCCCAGCGAGTCTGGACGAACACGATGCGCTCACCCAGGCCGATCGCCCTCAAATCTCTGCCAGCGCGGCATTGGAGGCCGATCTGACGGTTTCGGGGCTGGCGCACGAGCAACCAGCCATCCTGAACGAGACGATGGGGCCACGCGATCGGGCGGGGGCGAAGCGCGGGAGGCCGGCCACCGAACATGAAGAAGACGGCAGGGCGGCCAAGCTGCGGCAATTGAAGGTCCCGCAACCTGTGGCCGGCGCCACCGACTGGCTGGGCGACGAGCACATCAAGACGGACTACGATTGTCTTGCCAAGGAACTGAGGCAGACCTACCCAAGGTTAGCCGCCCAGACCAGGTTTGTATCGCCCGCGGTCGTCGCGGCGCTGCGCAGTCTCGAGGGAGAACCTCTGCAGACGGAACTGGGAGGGCTTAATCTCAACGACGCCGGGCAAGTGGCACGGTTCCTGTTTTTGCCGGTGAGCAATGCCAATGGTGTTAGCGCCGGGACGCACTGGTCGCTCCTGTTCGTCGACCGCAGACATCCCCAGGGTCCGCGGGCCTATCATTACGATTCAAAGAAGAGCTCTGCGCAGCTCGAAAATGCACACCGGCTCGCCCGCAAGTTTGGGGCGACAGCGCGGGAAGGGGAGATGGCGCAGCAGAGCAACGGATATGACTGCGGTGTTTTCGTGCTTGAGGCCACGCACGAACTGGTGACCAGGCTGGCGAACAGCCAGCCGCCAGAGGGCGCATCGCTGGATCATCGAAGCGTTGTCGCCGATCGTACGGCGTTACTGGCGCGGCACGGGGCGCGACCGGCAATCGCCTTTCCCTCCGATGAGAAGATGGACGACGGTCCCGACCTGGACGCGATCGCGGCGGCGACGCCGCGGCAGCCGGGGCAGAGCAAGGGAGCCTGGGCGGACGCGCTGAAGGCGGCCCATCCCGATCTCAGCGCCGCGGATGCCGCCATAATCGTCCGGGCCACAAAGAGCGATATCGCCAGGAGGGCGGCGTTCCAGACGGTGTCGGCCCAGGACCAGGCGAGGCTGGCCGCGATCGCGGCGGCGACGCCGCGGCAGCCGGGGCAGAGCAACGGCGCCTGGGCGGACGCGCTGAAGGCGGCCCATCCCGATCTCAGCGCCGCGGATGCCGCCATAATCGTCGGGGCCACAAAGCGCGAGATCGTCAGGAGGGCGGCGTTCAAGGCGGTGTCGGCCCAGGACCAGGCGAGGCTGTACGCGATCGCGGCGGCAACGCCGCGGCAGCCGGGGCAGAGCAACGCAGCCTGGGCGGACGCGCTGAAGGCGGCCCATCCCGATCTCAGCGCCGCGGATGCCGCCATAATCGTCGGCGGCACAAAGGACGAGATCGTCAGGAGGGCGGCGTTCAAGGCGGTGTCGGCCCAGGACGAGGTGGGGCTGGCCGCGATCGCGGCGGCGACGCCGCGGCAGCCGGGGCAGAGCAACGGCGCCTGGGCGGACGCGCTGAAGGCGGCCCATCCCGATCTCAGCGCCGCGGATGCCGCCATAATCGTCGGGGCCACAAAGGGCAATATCGCCAGGAGGGCGGCGTTCAAGGCGGTGTCGGCCCAGGACCAGGCGAGGCTGAACGCGATCGCGGCGGCGACGCCGCGATCGCCGCGGCAGAAAAAGGGAGCCTGGGCGGACGCGCTGAAGGCGGCCCATCCCGAACTCAGCGCCGCGGATGCCGCAAAAATCGTCGGGGCCACAAAGGACGAGATCGCCAGTCGGGGGGCGTTCAAGGCGGTGTCGGCCCAGGACCAGGCGAGGCTGAACGCGATCGCGGCGGCGACGCCGCGATCGCCGCGGCAGAAAAAGGGACCCTGGGCGGACGCGCTGAAGGCGGCCCATCCCGATCTCAGCGCCGCGGATGCCGCCATAATCGTCCGGGCCACAAAGAGCGAGATCGCCAAGAGGGCGGCGTTCAAGGCGGTGTCGGCTCAGCTCAGGATGATTAACACCACCCTGCGATGATCAAGCCAGACATCACCGGAGCCGCGCGCCATGCCGGCCATCTCGGGCGCGTCAAGCGCCGTATCCGGTCAGTGCTCGGCTTCAAATCACCAGCATCTGCCGCGATCTCCTGAACGGCATCGAAAGAGCGTTGGTGCATGGATCCTTTGTCAACGGTTTGGCGATAGGCAGGCAGGATCGAAATCAGCTTGATGCGAGTGCCATGCCGTACAAACACAACGCAGATCGTCGTCATCACGTCGGAAAGATGAAATTCAGGGTGACGAATTGGCGTGACTACGAAGCAGGTCTGCGCCGGCGTGGTAGCCTGACCTTATGGGTAACGCCGGAGGCACTGGCGGGGGTTCCGTTGCAAATTTTCATACCGGCACAGAAACTGAGGGGGCGGCAATAGCTTCACGCTGCGGCGATGATTTCAAACTGTTCAGCAATCGACGGATTTGGATTGTAGGCGTACCTCGCCTGCCGTTTGCGCATCATGTGGATCATCTCGACTCCAGCCAGTGTTGCAGTCGCGCTTGCGAATGACTTGAAACCGAGCATCGGCCGCACCCGGCGCTTGATACGCCGATGGTCCTGCTCGATGCGGTTGTTGAGATATCGGCTCTGGCGGATGCCAATCCGTTTGGGAGCGCGCCGGGAGGGACGGCGCAGTCGGTTTTCGGCATCGCACGAGACGAGCGCCTCGCGGTTGGTCTGGCTGCCGTCGATGACCACCCGCGCGGGCCGCCCATGGCGTTCAAGCGCTTTTCGGAAAAACCGTTTGGCCGCCAGCAGGTCCCGGTGTTCGCTGAACCAGAACTCGACGGTGTCGCCGGCGCTGTCGATCGCGCGATAGAGATACATCCACTTTCCGCGAACCTTGATATAGGTCTCGTCGACATGCCATTTTCTGGTCACCGCGCGCTTGCGTCGATTGAAACGCTCCAGCAGCCGAGGCGAGAAGTGAACGACCCAGCGGTGGATCGTCGAATGGTCGACGCCGATGCCGCGCTCCGCCATCATTTCCTTCAGGTCGCGCAGGCTCAGGCCATAGGCCAGATACCAGCGCACGCACAGCAGGATTACGGACTGGTCGAAATGGCGGCCCTTGAACATGAACAACTCTCCGGCAAAATGCCGGTCACCTATGACACGCCGGCCGTAAGCGAAAAGTTTGCAACGGAACCGCGATCCGCCACCACGGCTTTCTTGGCGATACCGTGGTCGTGTCCGATGATGCCGGCCAGTTCCGCATCGGCGACCATGCTCTGTGCTGGGTCCACGCCGAGCGGCTCGTCCACAAATTGATACCCGTGACCCCGGATCAACGTCAGGCCGTCGACATCATGCGCCAGTTGATCTGGTGGTTCTATCGCGACCTCAAGAGCTACCAGCGTGCTCCTTGTCCGCGCCACGCGGCGGCCCTGCGCGCCCGCTTCGAGCGCCTGTTCAAACGACGAACCGGCTACGTCATGCTCGACCGGCTTCTTGCCAGGCTGCATCGCCGCAAGCATGAACTCCTGCGCGTTCTCGATCGTCCCGAGATCCCACTCCACACCAATGGTTCGGAAAACGACATCCGCACCTTCGTCACCAAGCGCAAGATCTCCGGCGGAACCGTCAGCGAGGCAGGCAAGAACGCCCGCGACGTCCTGCTCGGCCTGATGAAGACCTGCATCAAGCTCGACGTCTCATTCTTCCGCTATCTCGGCGACCGCCTCGCCATACCAACACAAGAGTCGATTCCGCCGCTCCCGGATCTCGTTAGGCAAGCCGCTCAAGCCTGACTGCCCGGTAATCTGCCCCGGTTACGGTTGCCATTCCGTTTTGCGACAGAACCGATGCATGTCCACAATCCGACAGCGGCAGACAAAATCTCAGGTTCAAAACAAACATTGGTGTCAGGTTCATTACCACCGGCAATCTGTGCACTGTGGAGGTTTTTCAAAGCGAACCGGCGCTTACTGCGCGCTGAGCGCGTTGGCACAGGCTTTGCACATACAAGTGCGGCAACACTGAGTGAGGGTGACTGCACGATGGCCGATTCAGCACGTGGTTACTGTTTGGCGGCCGACCCTAAAGTTGATGAGAGAGACAGAATTGGCCGGGTTTGATGTGAACGGCGCAAAACCCACGTTCAACCTCCCAAATCGCCTGTCCGATCTCTTGAGCGCACGTGACGACGTCCGAAAGGCGGCGGCCTCCTCACCGCCCGCCGCCGCGCTCGGCTTTGAGGGTTTGGTGCCGCCGGTCAAGAACAACAGAGGACATAGGGAATGACGATGCAGACGGGTCGAGTTGTATGGGGAAGCAAAGGATCACGGCAATCTAGGCTGGCGTCCGCCGGAGCTATGCAGGTCAGAGCCGCGCCATGCCGTGCTCGTCTGGCCAGGCTTCGCTCCTTGCGCAGCGCCGCGGTGCTGTTGGTCGCGACCGCTTCGTCCGGGGCGTTGGCGCAGGAAACGCCGCCGTATGTCAATGCTGACGGAACCGGCACCTACGATCTACAGGCCGCCATGCAAAGCTGGCGCGATGACCCAGAATTCCAGGGCAATTGGGGACTGAAGGCAATGAACGCCGACGGTGCCTATGCTTTGGGCATTACCGGAAATGGGGTCAGAATTGGAGTGTTCGATTCCGGTATTCTGTCTAGTCACCAGGAGTTCGTGGGTGGTCGGCTTAATCTCATTTACGTCGAGGGGTTTTCCACGGAGGGCAAACCATTTGGGATGAGCGGCGAGTACAATCCGGAAATCAATGATGATCACGGAACTGGAATGACAGGGCTGATCGTCGCGAGCCGCGACAACAAAAAAATGCACGGCGTCGCTTTCGGTTCGCCCTTCTATGTTGCCAATACGGGCGGGCGTGACGATCTACAGCAGGGCTCCAACAATCCGGCCCTCGACTTCAACTTCTTCAAATCGACGTTCGATGCGCTCGGCAAAAAAAATGTAAGAGTGGTCAATGAGAGTTGGGGAAGCGATTCAGCTATTCTTTCGGAGAGACGTACAGGTAGCATTTCCGACTTGGTTTTTGCCTCCAGGAATTTCTGGAAGCTCCGGACGGGAGGAACCAAAACCTGGCTTGATGCAGCGGTCGATGGGTCCAGGCAGCATGGTTTTGTTCAGGTGGTCTCCAACGGCAACCATAGCAAGTCTGCTAATCCTGACTTGTTTGCCAGTCAGCCGTTTTTAAATCCGGATGTAGAAAGGAAGTGGTTGGCTGTTACCGGCTACGACGAAACAGGGAGCCAAGTCTATAATAAATGCGGCGTGGCAAAGTGGTGGTGTATCATGGGCCCCTCTGGCATGAGCTCGACCAAGACAGATGGCAACTACATGGACAATGCCAACGGCACATCGGCAGCTTCCCCCCACATTTCAGGGGCTCTTGCCCTTGTCATGAGCCGATATCGCTATATGAGCAACGAAGAGGCTGTCACAACACTGCTCACGACAGCTCAAAACAAGATTGCCGATCCGGATCGCGAAGTACCCAAACGTGGTGATAAGACCTTTGATTTTCTTACCGCGGTGAAGAATGGCGACAGTCGGATTCCGAATGAACTTGGCGGCTGGGGGCTTCCCGACCTGAAGAAGGCAATGGCCGGTCCCGGCCAGTTATTCGGTCATTTTGCGGCGGGCTTGCCGAAGGGAATGTCCGACACCTGGGCGAACGACATTTCCGATGAAGCGATCAGAGCGCGCAAGGATGACGATCTAAAAGAACAAGCAACTCTGCGCCAACTTCTACAAAGCGGCCAGGGGGAGAATGGTAAAGCATTCACCGAGGATGACAAAAAAAACCTGATGAATCTCATCGTCACTCGCGAGAAAGCGATGCAGACACGCGGCAAGGATCCGGTGACGGGCAAGACCTATGTTGACAGTCTGGAGAAGCTTGGCGACGGGCATCTCATTTTGACTGGGAAGAACACCTATGCGGGCAGCACTTGGGTACGCGGCGGCAAGCTGTCGGTGGATGGTTCGATCACCTCGACGGTGACGGTGGATGGCAGCGGCATTGGCAAAGAGGTTGAATACTATACGCCGAACGGCGACAAGCAGACCGAACAGGGCACGACCGGCGGGACGATTGGCGGCACCGGCACGATCGGTGGATTGATGGCAAAAGCGGGCGGGACGGTTGAGCCGGGCAGTGTGACGCAGCCGATCGGCACGCTTAAGGTTGGCGATGTGGGTGTTCGCTTTGAGAAAGGCTCGACCTATGCGGTTGAGGTCAATTCCCTCGGCGCAAGCGACCGGATCGAGACCACCGGCACGGTCACGGTCAATGGCGGCACGGTCAAGGTGCCGGCGGGATGGCTTTATAAGCCGGAGACCCGCTATCAGATCCTGACTGCGGCCGGGGGGATGAATGGTCAATTCGACAAAACGACCTCGGACCTTGCGTTTCTGGATCCGTCGCTTGATCACCGGACCCATGATGTCGGGCTGACATTGTCGCGCAACCAGGTGGCGCTGGCCTCGACGGCGGCAACGGCGAACGAGATGGCGGGTGCGGCGGCGCTGGAAAATGCCTTTCCCCTGACGCCGTCGCCGACATCACCCGGCCAAGCGACGCCGGCGGGAGAGCCTCAGGCGGACGCCACGCCAGAACTGGCGCTGGCGCCGCCATCGCCCACTGTACAGGCTCTGCCGGCGACCCCGCTCGATCCGCTGCTGCTTGCTGTTCTCAATTTGAGCAAGGCCTCGGCCGGCCACGCCTGGGCGCCGCTGTCCGGTGAGATTCATGCGACGGTTAAGGGTGCGCTGATAGGGGAGAGTTCTTATGCGCGCGATGCCGTGATGGAGCGTCTGCGTGCGGCGTTTGACGGGGTGGGGGCCTCATCCGTGCCTGTGATGGCCTATGGGCCGGACGGGGTGGAGCCGGTTTGCGCCGATACGCAACGGTTTGCTGTTTGGAGCCAGGCCTACGGCGCCTGGGGAACTGCCGACGGCGATGGCAATGCGGCCGGTTATCACCGCTCGGCGCGCGGCTTCTTGGCGGGCGGGGATGTCTTACTTGGCGATTGGCGGCTAGGCCTTGCGGGCGGTTATGGTCATTCCTCCTACGAGGTCGATGCGCGCGCCGCATCGGCCGAAGCGGACAATTACACGCTTGCCCTTTATGCCGGTACCCGAATCGAGGCGTTATCTTTGAATTTTGGGGCGGCGCATAGCTGGCATTCGATCGACACCGGCCGGGGGGTCGTGTTTCAAAGCTTTGCCGATAAGGTGACAGCCTCCTACGATGCCCGTTCGGCGCAGGCCTTCGGCGAGGCAGGCTATGAGCTGAGCTACGAGTTTGCCCGCTTCGAGCCCTTCGCCAATCTGGCGCATGTGCATCTCAAGACGGACGGCTACCGCGAGAAGGACACGAACGGCGCCGGGTTAACGAGCAGCAGCAGCAGCAGCGACGTGACGTACACCACGCTGGGGCTTCATGCCGGTAGCGACTTCGTCGTTGGCGGCATGGCCGTCAAGTCATATGGGACGCTTGGCTGGCGGCATGCCTTTGGCGATGTGGTGCCGCGGGCCGCGCATGGCTTCGCCGGCGGCCAGAACTTTGCGATCAGCGGCACGCCGGTCGCCAAGGACGCTGCCATCCTCGAGGTCGGGCTGGACTTCCGTCTGGCGGCCAATGCCAGTCTCGCGGTCTCTTATGAGGGTCAGATTGCGTCCTCCGTGCAAGAGCATGGCGTCACCGCAAAGCTTGGCGTGCGGTTCTGACAGAAGAGGAGGCGAAACATCGCCAAAGCCTTGTGAAGGATCGGCAGCAGCGGCGGCATTGCGCTCGGACGGCAGCGACCTTGCCGTCAAGGATCGACAGATGTGGCCGGCTTGAGGTGTCGCTTTGCAGTTAACGAGGTGGCGTTATCAACTTAACTTAGGGATTTGCGGCATAGATCGATGTCATGAACACCGCGATCGTCAGCTACAAGCGCCATCGTTTCCCGCCGCAGATCATCGCCCATGCAGTATGGCTCTACTACAGGTTCCCCTTGAGCCTGCGTCTGGTCGAGGAAATGCTGCTGGAGCGCGGGATCGTGGTTTCGTATGAGACAATCCGCCGGTGGGGCATCAAGTTCGGTCCGCATTACACTCGCCGCTTGCGCCGTAAGCAGCCCAGCCGAAACGATGTCTGGCACCTGGACGAGGTCGTCATCACCATCACCGGCAGGAAACACTGGTTGTGGCGCGCCGTCGACCAGGATGGCTATGTGCTCGACGAGATCGTCCAGAACCGCCGCAACACCAAGGCGGCCAAGCGCTGGCTGACGCGGCTGCTGAAGAAGCAAGGCGTCGCGCCGAAGCGCATGATCACCGACAAGCTGCGCTCCTATGGAGCAGCCAGGCGACAGGTGATGCCGGACGTCGAGCATCGGTCGCACAAGGGATTGAACAACCGGGCGGAGAATGCACATGTGCCGCTGCGAAAACGAGAGCGGATGATGCAAGGCTTCCGATCACCAGGAGCACTGCAACGCTTCGTTTCGATCTTCTCGGCTCTGCGCAATCTCTTCGTCCCGCCCCGCTCAAAACGCTCCGCTCTCGCTACACATATTCACCGCCTGCAGGCCATGGCGGAATGGACAGCCGTGGCCATGGTCAGCTGACATCAGCGGCCGCAGGTCTCAACGCGTGTATATGCAGACAACGTGACATCGCCGGCAGGACTTCGTCATCGCGGCAGTTTGACCGGCACCGTAACGTTAACCGGGCATCGATCAAAATGTGGGATCTGGCGGCATGACCAGATTTCCCCGTGATCCTCTTTATCGTCGCCACCGATTTCCGGCGCAGGTGATTGCCCATGCCGTTTGGCTCTATTTCCGGTTTCCGCTCAGCCTGCGGATGGTCGAGGATATGCTGGCAGCTCGTGGCGTCATCGTCTCTCACCAGACCGTGCGACTTTGGGCTGAGAAATTTGGCAGACACTTTGCCAATGATATCCGGAAGCGATCGGCCGGCAAGCTCGGCGACAAATGGCATCTCGATGAGGTTGTCATCACCATCGGTGGAAAGAAACACTGGCTTTGGCGCGCCGTTGATCAGGACGGGTTTGTTCTCGACGTGTTGGTGCAAAGCCGTCGCAATGCCAAGGCGGCAAAGCGCTTGATGCGAAAGCTTCTGAAAGGGCAAGGCCGTTCGCCGCGTGTGATGATCACCGACAAGCTTCGATCCTACGGTGCGGCGAAGCGGGAGATCATGCCAGGCGTCGAGCATCGCTCGCACAAGGGCCTGAACAATCGGGCGGAGAACTCTCATCAACCCGTCCGACGGCGGGAGAGGATCATGAAGCGCTTCAAGTCAGCGCGACATCTTCAGCGTTTCGTTTCCGTCCACGACCCGATCGCCCACCTCTTTAACGTTCCCCGCCACGATATTCCATCCACCCACCATCGAGAACTGCGAGCAACTGCCATGCAAGCATGGCGCCAAATCGCGCGACTTCACGCCGAATGAACCAAAGCCTCACTCCCAGATCTTGTTTTCACAGCGTTAAGTTTACGGTGCCGGATGGCGAAAAACGCGTACGCGAAAGCCTACTATCCTCGGTTCAGGGGGAAGTTGAAGCCCTGACCGGCGGGCGACGCATGGCCGAAATCGTCGCCGCATGTGAAGAAGAACTCTATAGCCTGGTTACGTCAACGCTGCGTCCCAAGAGCGGCGGTCTCTATGCGGCGGCGCTCGATGAGCGTGACAAACTGCTGAAAGAAGAGCTGCGCCTCAGCACCGAAGTTGCCGGTCTGCGCGATGCGCTCGACAAGCGGCGTATGGCGATGGCGCGTCTGTCCGAGCTTGAAAAGCCCGAAGAAGGCGCTATCCGGCGGGAGGGTATTTCGGCCGCCGAAGCCGCGGTCGAGGCCGCAAAATCGCACACCGAAGCCCTGAAAGCTGCTGAAGCGGAAGCTGCTCTGGCGGCAATTCACCACGACGCAGCGAAGCAGGCCCTCGATAGTTTTCGGACCGCGCTCAAACGAGCCGCGGATTTGCGCGAGCAGTCGACGATTGCGCAGCTTCGCCGCAGTGAGGTTCTCGATCGGCGCGCTTCTGCCATAGCCGAAAACGAACAAGCGATGGCCGAAGTTCAAGTAGCCGAACAGGAAGAACGCGAAGCTCGCGAACTGCTCGCGCGGCTGGATGCGACGCTCGCGGCGCGCGACGCATCCGAACAACTGGCCAGCCTACACAACCGGTTGAAACAAGCCGAAGTCGCCAGAACCCAGATCGAAGACGGAGAGGCAGCGCTAGCTATGCTGGCGGTGCCGGAACAGGCTGTCGAGCAGCTCCAAGCGCTCGAAATCGACCTTGCCGGCCTTCGTGCAGCCCAACTGGGAACCCTTCCGACGCTACGCATGGAATACCGGGACGGCGCCGCCGATTTGGTGACCATCGATGCCAAGCCTTTGGCCCATGCAGAAGATCAAAGCTTTGCTGGCACCTTGCGCATAGATATTGCCGGCATCGGAGCCTTGACCCTGCGCTCAAATCGGCCGCAGCAAGCCAACCGGAGCATCGAAGAAGCCGAAGCGAAGCGCCACAGCCTACTTGCGGCCCTTGGTGTCGACAGCCTCATGACGGCACGCCAGCGCCTGGTTGAAGCGCGCGACAAGGCCGCCGAACTGGGCTTGGCGCGCCAGCGGCTTGGCGATCTCGCGCCCAAGGGAATACAGCAATTGCACGAGGAGCTTGCCCGACTGAGTGCCCTCGCGGCCGGGGACCTCGAACTCAAAGTCGATTCGCAACAGATCCGGCAACATCATGCAGCAGCTCAGCAGCGTGTGGCGACAACACGCAACAACGTGCGCGAGGCCCTGCCCCTGCGCAGCCATGCCGACGAGGCTGTCATGGCCGCGGAGACTGCTTACGTGACCATCCAGGCGGAACTGACCAGCCTCGAGGTCATATTGGGACCTGATGCAGCACGCGAGGAAAAGGAGCGCTTGCTGCTCACCGAAGCCACCGCCCGACAAACTCTGCGCGAAGCGGCTGAAATGCGCGCTGCGCCCCTACGCGACGGCGCTCACGATCTCACCAGCGCCGAAGCCGTTCTGCGCCGTGCCCGCTCGGTTCAGGATGCAGCCACGCAGGAGGCAGGTCAGTTGCGCGTAACTCTTGCCGATCTCAATGGCCATATTCGCACTCGGTCCGACGACGCGGTGGAAGAAGCTTGGCGCGAGGCCGGAGAAAAATTGGAAGTCGCTGAAGAACGAGTGAGACGCTTCGAAAGCGAAAAGGCCGTCCTCGATAGGCTGCGCACGACGCTGGTCGCTGCGCGCTCAGCGGCACGCGATCTATATCTCAAACCGGTCATGTCCGAGCTGCGGCCGCTACTCAGACTGCTATTCGACGACATCTCCATAGTGTTCGATGAGAATACACTGTTGCCGCAGACCGTTCGTCGCAATGGTCAGGACGAGGATGTCGAGAGGTTGAGTGGCGGCATGCGAGAACAGCTTTCGGTTCTGACCCGGCTGGCTTTCGCCCGTCTGCTCGCCAGCGACGGCCGACCCACACCGGTTATCCTAGATGACGCGTTGGTCTATTCGGATGACGACCGCATTGAGCGCATGTTCGACGCTTTGCATCGTCAATCACGCGATCAGCAGATTCTCGTCTTCTCCTGCCGCCAACGCGCGTTCGCAAAACTTGGCGGAAACATTCTGCAGATGAGCGACTGGCAACCGGATCGGTCCTAAGCGGAGATCGCGCAGCCTCAGCTAGGGCGACGGCAGCTCGTATCGTGTTACGATGGCAATGCCGTTTTCGATCTCGATTTCGATAACCTCATTAATCAGGAATTCCTCTGGGCCAAAATCTTCGAGGAGAGCATCGAAGAGCTCTCTCTGCTTTTCAGGCCCGACCTGAGGGACGACGATGATCAGGCCGGCGTGAACCGGTTCTTTGGCATAGAGCTTCCTGAAGTCCTTGGCATTTTTGGTGACGAAGGTGAAATCCTCGTCGACAATGAGGGGCATGAGGTCCCAGTCGGTTTCGCCGCTTAGCCCAAGCCAGTTGACGTGGTTTGCTTCATGTCCGCGTTCTTGGGCTACCGCAACCAGAGACGTGTGCAGGCACTCATCGATCAGAAACCTCACGAGGTCACACGCGTCTCGACCTGGCCGACGGACGTGGGTCGCCCTTCAAGACCACGCGCTTCAACGACTTGATTTTCACGCCCTTCTCGAACAGCTTCTTGGGGCGCCCACGAACCGGGTGCGCGGCGACCCACATCCTGGCGAGCTCTATCACGCGCGGCGTGAGCTTTGGATATCCCTCCAGAACCTCCGCTTCATCTGCGCCTTGCGCTAGCATCGTCGTGATCATGCGAACAGGGATGCGGGTTCCTTTGAACACAGGCTCTCCGCCCATCACCCCTTTAACGCGGCCGATGGCAGCCTCCGCCTCATCGAGATCGACAATGCGCGCTTTCAGTTGTTTACGCGCCTCGGCGACGTCGACGATCAGCAGGTCGTCGGCCCTTACGGTCTTGGCCTTTGGGGCAGCTTTGATTTCCTCGAACAGGCGGTGGCGACGATCAGCGGGCAAAGTCGCACCGACGCCATACCAAAGCTTGAGCCGCAGCAAATCCTCGCCGGTCAACGCCCGTCGGACGACCCCACCGACGCGCCGAGCAGTGCTCGGCACGGTATCGACAATGCGTTTGTCGATCGCATTGTGCACGGCCTTGATGCCGATCCCGCTGACAGCGGCTGCCTCTGCGGGGGTATAGATGCGAGCAAGTGCGCCCATTATTCTTCTCCTTGCAAAGAATAATATAGGCCGTTTGACTTCCTTCGTAAAGGCACGCGTCTCTGGAAACCCGGCGGTTAGCAAAGGCGGTGGTGAGGGATCGCACCCTTCATACCCTGTGCGAAGGGTACTGCGGCTTCGGAGATATCACTGAGATCTCGGGTGCCGCAGAAATTCTCAAGCGGCTGCCCCGCGCCATGCCGAAGCCGACGGCCCACATCATCGACTGGTTCCATACCGCCATGAAGGTCCAGCGCACGCAGCAGATCGCCGATCAGTGGAGATGGTCCCACACTGACCAACCGGGGAGCTGCCTTACTACATCGACAGGGACGTCAGAGCCGTGAAGTGGCATCTATGGCATTGTCGTGGCGATCGCGCCTCATTGCCCGCTTCTCACCGGCCGTGCATGAACTCGAAACTCCGCACGGGCGCCCGCTGACAGCATCGCCTTCATTCGAGCCCGGCTGTAAAAGGCGTGAGCGACGCAGGGCGGACCAGCCCCCGGATTCCGGTAACTTCTCCGGGTCGGCCAGGAATTGTTAGCGCACGCTGGTCCATCACCGTCGCTTTTGTTGCGGAAATGCAGCTTCCTGGCGATCGACGCAAAGAGTTCATCATCAGCATCGATATGGCGCACGTTCGCAGCGCCGATCCCAATTCAGCGCGAAACTTCGAGCTCGTCATCGCCAGATGCGGTCACGGAGGTCAGGGGTCCAATCTAGGGGATCCTCTCGTCAAATGTCCGCTTTTCAGATTCGGAAGACGGAAACGAACGACCGGGATCAGGCGGCAAACCTGCCGTTCGCCTCGCTCGATGCATAAGTCAGCCGCTAGCTGATCTTGTGGGGAAAAGCCAATCCAAGAATATCCGAAAATTGTAGCATACTTCGGACCTCTCTCTTGCCGCCGTCCGAGTGGGCCAGAGACTTCTCACGAAAAGAAATCAATTGTATTCTACGATTCGGTGCTTCTGGCAGGAGCGCGCCGCCCGTCGTTGCGAAGCTGTTGACAGCACTGCCGATCGTGACGCTCCCGTTCATGTCATGTTCGGGCTCGCGAGGTGGTTGACGGGCGACACTTCCCAACGAGCCAGGAGAACTGGCATGTCCAAGACAGATATTCAGCCGTCCTCGATTGAGGGCATAAAGCGCCTTGCCAAGGCTATCTCAAAGCGAGATGCAATCTCGCACAGCGAAGCCCTCGACACGGCATCTCAAGTATCGGGCTTTGGCAATTTTCGGCATGCACGCCGATCGTTGGGCGATCGTTCAGCGGAAGCCAGCCTGGCGCGGAATGTGGTCTATATCTCCACCTTCTGGGAAGACGGCCAAACACGAACATCCGGCCGTGAGACGATCCGGGTATTCATTTCAAAGCCGCTTGATGAACTGATCAAGCCGTCTCAGTATCGATATGCTCACAAGCTCGGTCGTTCCGGCGTCATGCCCCAGACCATGTGGTCGATGAGTATCGACCAGACTCGGCGCGCGCGGCTTTGGACATCGCTTGCGGAGCCGCGAGGGTACTGCAGTTCATCGACATCACGGGCCTGCAGCCATCCAAGGCACACGTCGAACCCGGAGCGGTATATTCGGCCCGCCTGCCTGGACGTGATCATGGAAGTGCCTGGTACGATCCTGTCGCAAAACATCACGTCGGGGCCGACGAACCTTACGCAAGGAGTGTTGCGTCGAAAGGTGCCGAGCGTGACGCCTGGGCGCGGCAACACAACTGGTCGCTTGCAAGGCCGGAATGGGCGGGGATGTACTATCCGGAAGGGGGCTGTGAACTTTATCTGTATGCCGACACTTCGAAGGGATATTCGCTCGATGGGCTCCTGCTAGCGCTTTCCAAAGCTCCTTCACCAATCGTGCCCGCGAATTGTGACAGGGTCGCCATCGACGGTCACGCTCCTTTTGTGACTCCGGGAGAGAAGGCTGAAGCCGAGGTGAAGCTCGCGAGAAACGTTCAACGAAAAGCTACCGCGCCACGCGGTCCCAATACCACTGTCGAGTACCGGCTGCCGCTCAGCGGCAAGCGACGCCGGCGTCCGAAGGCGGCGATGCCCGTGGACGCGCATGCCAAGATAGGCACTCTGTAAAGGGTGTGCTGACCGACATGCGAGCGCGCGCAGGCGTCTACAAGCGCGTCGATGCAGTCCGAAGCGAGCTTGATGACTGGGTTCAATGCGAACACGATCGGGCGGCCATGCCCGATGCGGTGTTTTTCGACCTCTACTACGGAGAGAATTCCGCCGGAGGAACGTCAAAAGCTGGCGAACAACATATCGAGGACCTCCGCCTCGTACAGTCCATGCTGATGCAACACTATCCGGATTGTGCGCCGTTGAGGGACCTTGTGGGAAAAATCGATCTTGCCGTCATGTCGCTCGAGAAGTTGCGGTGACGATGGCGGTCGTCCGGCCAGGCACAGGCGCTCTACTCGTCGGCGTCGGCATCACTCTCGCCGGGGCCCGAAAACCCCGGCATGATGTCGCCCGCCAGAAGCTTTTCCTTCGACAGCAGCCCCGCATCCTCGAGAGCCTCGAAGTCGGGAAGGTCGCGCAAGGTTTCAAGCCCGAATTCCAGCAGGAACTGTTTCGTCGTCACATAGGTATAGGGGGCGCCTGGCGTGGGGCTCCGCGGGCCGGAGGCGATCAGGCCGAAGGAGCGCAAATTGCCGATCAGGTCGCGGCTGATCTCCTTGCCGAAGAATGACGACAGTTCGGCGCGCGTGATCGGCTGGAAGAAGGCAATGCACATCAAGACCAGCACTTCGGATTGCGTGAGGTCCACGGCGCGTTCGCTAGAGCCGACGGCCGTACGGATGGCGTCGGCATAGGCCGGCCGCGTCAGGTGCTTCCAGCCGCTAGCGACCGCGACCAGATCGTATGGCCGGCCCCGCAGCTCCTCGCGGATGTCGTCGATCAAAAGGTCGATGCTGCAGGTCTTGCCGACGATGCGGGTAAGCACCTCGCGGCTAACCGGTTCGCTGGCGGCGAAGATGGTTGCTTCGACGCGGTTCATCCATTCGCGCCAACGTACTTCTGGCGGCAGGTGATCCAATTCGCGGTCGAACAGGTGACCATCTGATCGCTCCTTCGCCCTTCTCCCCCTCGCCTGCTCCATGGTCTCACAGCCCGTAGATGCGGAAGGTCGGACGGCCGGACAGCTCGCGGACGGCACCAAGTTCGATCAGCCGGTCGAACAGGCGGCGCAGCCCGCGGTCGCTCATGCCGGCGATCTTCGAGGATGCGACGATCGCGTCGTCGGACAGCAGCTTCTCGACGACAGTGTCCGCCCCTTTCGCCCGCAGTTTTGGAGCGACAGCCAGCAGGCGGTCGGCGCGGCGGCCGAGCTCGGCCGCAAGATCCATCGCCTGCAGCGCCGCCTGCGCATAAGCCGCCCAAATGCGTTGCCGGGACGGCTGACCGGATTGCCGTTCGGCATGTCGTGACCGACGACCGCCCGCCACCGGGTGCAAGCCGAACAGGGGCACCGCATGCGCCCACCCTAGCCGGTCGGCCAAAACAGCGTCGGCAAGCCACGGTCCAAGCTCACGCGCGGCGCGACTGTGATGACGCTCGAGCACGGCGATCGCGTCGACCGCGCCAGCGATTGCATTACCAACCACGCCAGCCGTCGCCTGGATTTCGTCAGCGATTTGGCCGGCCGCCGCCTCGTCAAGCGCGCTGCCCAGATCCGCGCCGACATCGACCAACACCGCCTCGCTGACCAACGTCGCGACCGGACGCGATGCCAGCGTTCGCCACGCAAGCAGCATACGGCCGGCGGGTCCAACGTCGTCGCCGGGACGGGTGAGCAGCAGCGCGTCGCGCAGCGCCGCCTCGCCCTCGACCCGGCCGGCGCGTTTGGCCGTTGCCGCCGCTGCTGCCGCGAGCGCCAGGCGCTGCCGCCAGGCGCCGGCCCACATCTCCTGCCGGCGCACCACCGCATCGAGGGCGGTCAGCGCCGCGGCCGCGGCAAACGCAGCGTCTTCAATCGAGTCCGGACCGGCCGCCGCGGCGCGCAGCCAGGTCGGCACGGGAGTGGCCAGCGCAGCCGGGACTGCACCGGTGACGACCACAGGTGCATGGCTAAGCAGTTTCGGGCGCAGAATCATCGTCGACAGCATGAATCATCGCGGCGCTTCTGGCAACGAAAATAGCCCAAAGCCGCCGTGCCCGTCGACAGTTTAAAACGAACGATAAACCGTAGCCTTTCGTTTTGATCTTTCTAGAGGAGATGCTCTCTCTCGTCGATCAAAACCCGGAAACGCGTTGGGCAAGAACAATCATATCGCGACGGTCATGGCGGGCAGGCGCAACAAACACGCCGCCCCGCCTCCCAAAGAGGCGGTGCTGCCGGATGATCTGATCGCCATGCTGGAACGCTCGACGCAGCAGCCGACGCGGCGTGAGCCTCGATTCTTCCTTGCAAAATAGGAGGTGCACTCCACGATTGCAAGGATGATTGGGCGCCCCGTCACGACCGAACTCACGGAATCGCTGGACAACATCGCCGCCGTGGCGCTGCGCGGACCGCGTCAGGTTTGGCAAGACCACTCCTAGCCTGGAGGGCGTCCTTCCATCTATCTCGCCTTCTGATCGTTGATGGTCGCGTCACCAGGCAGGAACGCCCATGTCGTCACACGTATAGGCACGCCGGGTGTCGGGCTGCGCGCACTCGACGCGGTGAAGTCGGCGCAACGCGGATTGCCGGTCGAGGCTGACCTCTTTGCCGAAGAAATACGACAGCTCGGAGCGGGTGATTGGCTGGAAGTAGGCGACTCACATCAGCACCAGCACCTTCTCAACGCCGCCCACCTCCGCCGCGAAGTCGCAAGGTAAAACCAGCGCCGAATTCTTAGCCTATGACTTTAATTGAAATCAGGACACAGCCGCTAAGGCCGCAGAAACGCGCCTGGAAGACGCTTTGATCCAGACCGCCTAGCCGCCGTCCGGCATGCCGCAGAACCAGTCGTTACGCCGAGCGCGGCGTGCTCGTGTGCGCCTGGCCCGTCGCGATGGCGACAAACCGGCGCTTGACCGCAACAAAAAACGCCGGCGGCAGCGGCCCGCAATAGCCGCTCTCCGTGTCCAGCGGCCGGATGTCGGGCCCCGGCCAGGCAAACCGGTTGCTTTCCGTCAAGACGATCCACGACCGCTCAGGGTCAAGCCGCAAGCGCAGCTTGACCGCAGCCGGGATCTCGATGGCATCATCGGGATCGGACGGTGGCGTATGGGTGATCGGCAGGACGCGGACGACCGGCGATCCGTCCTCCTGCATGGCGACCAGCGCCAGCACAAGGCAGTGTCGGTCCTTGTCGGCTTCCTCGCGGGCCCTCGCGGTGTTGCCAATGCCAGGGATATGAATAACGGAAGACGTGGCCGACCTTGATTTCAACCGGCAGCATTTTTTGCCGTCAGACCCTTCGCCGGAGGGAGCTCGTCGTTGAGGTGGTCAAGGCCCGGCTCCATTTCGGCGGCTTCGACCGCGGCGATTTCGTCCGCGCTGAGTTCCGCGGTCAACTCGACCCGCCGGTCACGCTTCGACAGCCGGACAAAATCCTCGTAAGCCAGCAGCACGGTGCACGGCCGGGCGTTCTTGGTGATGATGACAGGGTCGCGAACCGCGGCATCCTGATCGGCGCCGAAGTTTTTCGAGACGGCGGCGGCGGTGACGGTGGTGGTCATCGGCCTAACTCCTTTCTTCCGGAATATACGTAATTCGCGCTTGAACTGGCGCAAAGCGATATCGTCATCCTGTCATCCTTGCTGTGGCGCCGTTCGCCTTGAGCGCCGCCATCAGCATCGGCCCGACCGAAAAGGTCCCTCCCCTGGCCTTATCAGTCAGCGCCCGAAGATAGCCGCCGGCGGAATTGATGTGCTGAGCACGTTGCAGGATACAGGCAATCACCACCGCCGCGATCTCCTGGCCCATCGCATGGCAGGCTTCCTCATACGCTGACGGCGAAACACCCAGATATCCCCGCACCTGGGCGGCGGTTATCATGAGATCGCGCCAATTGCCGATCCCGTCGACGGCGTAGTCCGCAATTTCGGGGCAGGCCTTCAGCACCATCCCCAGCGGGTAGGTTTTCGGGGGCTCTGCGGTCGTGCTTGGCTCGGCCGTCGCCCCGCTTTTCTCTAAAGCAGGTTCAAATTCAAAAATAGAGTCGGTGTTTGAATCAGATTGCTGCCGCTCGTTTTGAGAGTCATTGCCGCTCGGATTCGTGGATTTCATATGCGTTTCCAGCAGCTTATCCACTTCCTCGTGCAATGCAGCGAGATCGGCCATGATCGGTTCGAGCTCGGCAATGCAGGCTCGGCGCGGAATTGCCTCCACAACGCTGCGGAAACGCTTCCACAGGCCTCCCCAGTCGCCCGGAACATCTTCGTCAAGGGCCGCCTCGATGAGCTTGTGGATGTCACGGCGGTGCAAGGTGATCCGCTCGCGCATAAGCCTGAGCGCCCGGTTGTCGGCACGAACACGCTCGGCCGCCGCCTCGAACTCGTAAGCACGGGCCAGCAGGGGGGCCAGGGAGAAGCCGAATGCTTCCTCGATCTCCCCTCCCCGGCCCTTGCGGGCGTAGCGCTTGCCGTTCGGGCTATCCCGACGGATGATCAGCCCGCAGTCAACAAGAGCCGCCAGGTGTCGTCTGACTGTGGGCTCTGGCATTCCGTGCGCCCTGAGCGACAGCTGTGCGTTCGAGGGAAAGACGATGAGGTCGTTTTCCTCACTCAATTCGCTGTCAGGATAAAATGACAGCAACGCATTCAGCACGGCCAGAGCGCGATCGCCGATGCCGACGATGCTCTTGCCTTCGCAGAGGTTGCGGTAGACCTGCCATTTGTCGACCACCCTGCCCTTGGAGATCTCACGTGAATCGTTTTGCGCTGCCAGCATGGCAAGCGACATCGGCCGCCGCCCAAAGGGCGTCGTTGCAATACCAGTCTCCATTTCTTCCTTCGCCTTCAATTAGGCAAAAGAAATCCGTCCGCCGAATCGACGCTTAAAACGCTTGACACTGATTCGCGGAAATGAGATTCTCGGCTTGCTAAAGATCGAGAAGGGCTTCCACGGTTCGCCGTCGGGGGCCTTTTTCTTTTGCGGTTTTAGTCTCCCTTGGTTTCCTTTTCCTGCTTCCTGTAGGCCTCATAAAGACCGTCCAGTTGGCCTGCTATGAACTCAGCAAAATGGAGACCGTAAGCTGCCTCGACTATTATCGAAGCTTTCTTTGGTGTCCCTCTAATCGCAACGCTCAGTGATCTGTCGGCAGGAGCCCAGGCTTTGGGTGCGAGGGCAACCTTTGGCTTCTTGGGTGTCTTGGATGATTTCAGATGACTGAGGAGCAGGTTGAAGACTTCGTCCTTCACCTGACCTGCTGCAAACTCCTCGGTTCGAACGTACTCGATCGCTTTGGTAGCATTGGCTGGAATCTGAACTAGTTTTTTGAGTTCTTCCCAACGATCCCTGCCAACACCCTTTGCGGCCCCAACGACACTCAGCACCGCTTCGGGAACCGTCTCAGCGACCGACAGCATACGAGACAGCAGCGTGTCATCGACCGTAAGGGCTGATTTGACAGTATCCTTCGTCATACCGCTCTCAAACAACTTCCGTGCGAACAACGACTTCTCGATAAACGACAGGTCGGCTCGAGCAGTATTTTCTTGGCCCTGTGCGATGACATGCTCAATGTCAGCCAAGCGCTTCACGACCGCTCGGACATTAATGCCGAGATCGCGGGCGACCTTTGCCCGTCGATGGCCAAATACAATCATGTAGCGGCCTATATCATGGGGGTGCGGTCGCACAAGGATCGGTGTCGACTGGCCAGATGTACGAATGGCTTGTCTGAGCTGTAGGTATTCTGCGTCATCCTCCCCTATACGATCAGCAATGAACGAACCATCGAGATCCTTGGGGTCAATCGCCACCACGGTTTCTCCGTCGAGCATCCGCACTGAATTCTCGGCCAGTTCGTCCAGTGACTGCATCATCGAACGCGACGCGCCACGCTTGGCGTAGTCAGACCTAGCCTGCGATGCCGAATGCACTGGCTGTTCCCGAGTAAGTGACGCGGTTACGCTTGCCAGAAGGTCCTTTCTAGCCATTCTGTCCTCTCAGACCTGCTCTCATCTTTTTGAAATTGCTTCCAAAACTGTCGTTCTGCACGGCTGTCAAAATGGTCACTTCCGCCCCCATGCCTTATGAATAAGTGATGTAATCTCGGAATTGACCGCGTTCAGACTTTCAATCGCCCGCTCATATGTTGATCGCGTGAATTGGCTTTTCTCGACCTCGTAAAGTGTCTGTTTCGTGATGCCCGCGTCTGAGATGGCCGTAGTCTTCACCATTTGGTTCTTGAGCATGCGCTTGTTGAAAAGTGCTTGCAGGAAACCAACCATCTGGGCCTGGGGACCATCGGTCGGCTCATATCGAGTCACGAGATAACGGAACCACTTCAGCTTCACCGCTGCCCCAGCCCCCTTGATGGACTGCAGGATGCCACCGAGCATGAGCAAGAACTGAGACATCGACATCACATCGAGCATCTGCGGGTGCACGGTAATAATCACCGCCGTCGAAGCTGTCAGAGATGTGAGCGTTAGGTAACCGAGTTGCGGTGGGCAATCTATGACAATCACGTCATAGCGATCGTCAACTTCCTTGAGCGCCGCAGAAATGCGCGTGAAGAACAAGCGCCCTTCTGGTGAATTCTTGCTAGAAGCGGCTAGTGGAGTGTCGTACTCGTATTCCTGCAGTTCAAGATTGGCAGGCACGATGTCCAAACCCGGGAAATTGGTCGGCCGAATAATCTCCTTGATTGATTTTTTGTGCTCGTCGTATCGAAGTGCCTCATAAAGCGAGGGATTCTTGTCGAGTTCAGGCTGAATGCCATGCAGAGCTGACAGGGAAGCTTGCGGATCAAGGTCAATTGCGAGAACGCGGTGCCCTGTCAGAGCGAGGTATTGAGCTAGATGGGCAGCTGTTGTTGTCTTGCCGGAGCCACCCTTGAAATTGACGACGGAGATGACTTGCAATGTGTCACCTTGACGGCGGTGAGGAACATAGCGCTTGAAGTCCGAACGACCGTGCTTGTCGAGGTATTGACGCAACTCGAGCATCTGCAGAGCAGTGTATGAACGACGACCCGAATTGGAAACCTCAGGTGCGGGGCCCTTGCCTTCGAGATGCAGCTTTTTAATATGATTCTGGGTGACGCCCAGAAAATCCGCGACTTCGACCGACGAAAATTGCCGTAGCCCCTTCATCGCATTTGGTGGATACTGCTCAAGCCGCAGCATGTTCAATTTGTCCGAGATAAGCTCTCCCTGTTCGAGAATCTCCTCGTCGAAATCGAACTCCAAGTCGTGATCGGGCATCAAATTCATACTCGGCAATTTCCAGAATAACGCTTTTCTGACATGATTGTCACTTCAAGCGTGATTAATGCCCGATTCGGACAATCCAGCAAGAAGTTTTTAGCTAACAGGAGGTTAACGGGCGTTCTCGCCTCGAAAGCATAATCTAAAATTGCATCTGTGAGCTGTTGGGAACCGTTGTCGCAAGCCATAAAGGCAGCACGAGCTTGGCATGACATTCAGACGTCTACACCATTGAAATGATGGCACAATTATCCGATTTGCACGGCTGTCAAGTTTAACGGTCGGGGCACGATTCCGGTTCCGTGGTTGACGTTGTGCCCTCTGTGCAAGATAGGAACGGTGCTGGGCCGACCTGAGGGCCGAACTTCAGCGGGAGGCGAACTTGCGCGGTCGTCACCCTTTCAACTGCCGAACAGGCCGACCTAATTTCGGATGATGTATAGCTATCAAAGTAAGATAATCGAACGCTCCACGGCCTTCAAATGTCGAGCGTGCCCCGACCGGTCGGTGAGCGGACGCAATCGCAATGGATGCGAAGGGTGCGCCTTCTCTCTCATTGCAGACCGCCTCTGGAACGGATGCACGAAGTCGGCGATACGTTCTGGCTGATGGCGGTCGGCGGTGTCTCTTGGCCGGCCTGCCCGATTTCCAGCTTGGTCGCCCCACTATCCGACCTAATCGACCAGCTTCGGCAGAATGCCGGCGGCCACGACTTCGAAAGGTCATTTGGTGGCGGAATGGCGATGATGATACAGATCGGCCATCGCGAAAGCCACGACATCGATATTTTCCTCGACGACCCTCAATTGCTCGGTTTCATCGACCCATCCAGAACCCCACCTGCACTTTGAAACGATGCCATCTGACTAGCCTTGGGGGCGCTTGCCGGCGCTAATCCAGTGAAATGCACGCAATTCGGCATCATCATGTTCGCCCTGTCCTGTTTGGCGAACAGATAGACGTAAACCCAAACGTGGATCTGGACGCGGAGTTGAATGCTGGAGCTTTGATGGAGATAGGCGATGACGATTAGACGAAAATTCAAGAGCGACGCCTTCGAGGCGGTCCACAGCGCGATGGAAGGCATGGTGCGCGCCGGCACGGTCGACAAGCAGACCCTTCCTTCGACGAAGCCTGCCTGTTCCGGCCGACGTTATGCGACGCAAAGAAGATCAAGGCGCTGCCCGAGCGCAATCACGTCAGCCAGCCGGTGTTCGCGCGCTATCTCAACACGTCGCAATCGACGGTGCAGAAGTGGGAGACCGGTGCGCCAAGCGGCCGAGCGGGCTGTAGCAGAATCTTCTGTGGGTGGTTGAAAAGCACGGTTTGCAGGTGCTGCAGTAGCCGCTCAAGCCCCAACCGTACCGGTAGGGTGACCGGATGAAAATGTGGGTAACCAAAGAGGGGCACGAATGGCGGGTGTCGGCATGCCAGCTCTTGCAGGAACGCGCCCGAAAAGAGGAGGCGGCCGGCGAGGATCCTGCCTGGCCATGGCCAACGGTGACCTCGGATGAACAATTTTGGCGGCAATGTGGCGAACGAAAAAGCCCAGGCACGTTTCAGATATGCCGGAAACCAGGGCAATCAAACGGTCCTCTTCGGATGAGGGCGAGATGCAGGACGGGCGGTTTAGTGCCGGTAGGGAAGGTGAGGGCTTCACCGGCCGCCTTGCGCCGGCTCGCGCTCGGTGAGAAGCGCCAGCAAGGCCGGATTGATATAGAGGTTCTCGCGACCAGCCTTGACTTCTTGCAACAGGCCATTGTCGACGAGGGTCTTTAGATAGACCGATGCCGCCTGTCGTTTCGCTATGCCGGATGAAACCAGGTCGCCGATCCGGCAGTACGGATTGACGAAGATTATCTCGGCAAGCTCTCGGGAGTAGATTTTCGGGAGGTCTCGGCGCAAGCGCTCGGCGGTCTGGTCGAGCAGGTCGCGGATCGCACGTATACGGGCAGTTGACCAGCCTGCAGTCTCCGTTACCGCGGCGAGCATGTAGAGGATCCAACTTTCCCACGCGCCCTCCGTCGTCACGGCGAGAAGGCGATCGTAGTAGGCTCCTTTGTTTCGGATGATATAGCGGCTTAGATAGAGCACCGGGATGTCCAGGAGGCCCTTGTCAACCAGATAGAGCAGATTCAGCACGCGGCCGGTTCTGCCATTGCCGTCGATAAACGGATGGATGGCCTCGAATTGGTAGTGCATCACGGCGAGGCGGATCAACGGATCGATGTCCTCGGCCTCATGGATGTAGCGCTCCCAGTTCGCCAGCTTGTCGCGCAGGAGGTTCTGTCCCTCGGGCGGGGTGTAGACAACCGCACCCGTCGCCTGGTTGACCAGGGCCGTGCCCGGCGTCGACCGAATGTCGAGTTCGACGCCCTTGATGGTGCGGCACACCGCGACCGCCGTTGATGTCGTCACAGGACGCTCTTGCAGAGTTCGGAAGCCCTGATTGAGCGCGGTGCGGTAGCGCAGCGCCTCCTTCGTGGCAGCATCAGCGAGATTTCCGGCTTCATTGGCGAAGCGAAACAAGCGGTCCGTCGTCGTGACGATGTTCTCTATTTCGGAACTTGCCTGGGCTTCTAAGAGCGGGATAGAGTTGATGAGGACTGCTTGGTTCGGAATAAGCTGACCCGATATCCTGAGTTCTGCTAGGGCCGCGCGCGCCGCTATGCAGGCCTTGAGCACGGACTTCGTTTCAACATCCTCCTTTGGGGGCAGGGGAGGGAGGTCATTGTAAGGCCGGTCGGCCTGAAACGTCATGTCGATGGTTCCCTGTTCGATCGACATGTCGGGGTTGATATGTCGTTGGCATCGACACATTGTCAAGTCATGTCGATAGAACCGTAATCTATCGACATATTGTGATAGCAGCAAGGCGATCGCGCAAACGGAGGTTATTAGCGGCGGCTCCCTCCAAAGGGCGTTTACAGCCCGCTTGCCTTGGTGAGGTTGATCCGAAACCTGTCGCGCCGGCGCTGATAGCGACGGGTCATTTCCGCGGAAGCATGGCCGAGCTGCTTCTGCACGTATCGCTCATCGACCTCGGCCGAGGAAGCGAGGCCGGCGCGCAGCGAATGCCCAGAGAATTTGGTCCCGCGCTCGCCTTCCGACAGATCGCCACGAACGCCGGCGGCCAGCGCGGTGCGCTTGACCAGCCGTGCAACTTCCTGGTCGTTGAGACGCTCGGCTCCAACCGCTTTGCCGTGGCCTGTGACACGGCGGAACAGCGGTCCGTGCGCGATACGAGCGAGTTTCAACCAGGTCTGCAGGGCGACCACCGGGCAGGTGGCGTCGGAGGAGCCGCCGCCGATCTCGACTTCGCGCCAGCCGGTCTTTCCCCGCAGCGTCACCAGCATGCCTTTGTCAAAACTCTCGATCCAGCCCGAAGAATCTTCGGTCTGATCGCGGCCAACATCGAGGCCGACTATTTCCGAGCGACGCAGGCCGCCAGCGAAGCCAAGCAGCAACATGGCGCGATCACGCAGGCCGCGCAGGGTGCCGCGGTCGAGGGTCTCCAGCATCGCGATCAGATCCTCGGGAAGAAGCGCCTCCTTCTGCCGTGGCGGCTGTGCGTGGCTGTTGCGAATGCCGGCGAGCACAGTGGCGATATGGCGGTCCTTGCGGTCGAGCGGCTGGCCACGCTGCGTATAGTTCCAGGATAGGGAGGAGAGACGGCGCTCGATTGTCGCCACGGAGTTCGGCTTCTTGTCCCCCGTTACCTTGCCGGATGCGCAGGCGGTGATGTAGAGGCCGACGGTCTGTGGGCCAGGCGGAAACACCTCTAGATTCTGGCGGCGTGCCCAGGCGCAAAAATGCTTCCAGTCGGCGGCGTAGGCGCGGCGCGTGTTGGCCGAACTTGCCGCCTCGACATAGTCGCGGGCGCGGTCGGCGAGCTGGTCCAGGTGTGCCGGCAGGCGATTTGGCGCGGTGGACGACAGGGGAGGGGAGGGCGTCCAGTCCGAGGTGCCGTCGACCGGCCGTCCCATTGCCATGACGAGATCGATAATGTCCGGCAACTCGTTGTCGAGACCGCCGCTGTCGAGACCGTCGCCGGCAATCGGCGCTGACGGCTCAGCCCAGGCCTGTGAGGCGGAAATCTCGACATTCAGCGTTGTGCTGTGGGACGCCCCGGAGTTATTCCGGGTGTAAATTTTGGGCTTCTGCTCGACGTCTTGGGCTGTCGTTCGCATTCCATCAACGGGCGGCAATTCATTGATCTCGAACGAATCAGATTTTGGGTTCATTGCCGGATTCTAGCCGAATTAGCGGATTTTTCGTAACATTTTACAGCGAGGCCGCTGTGGTTCACGGACCCGACAGGGACACGATTGATGATGCCACCTTGGATGGGCGGTTGCAAGGGAAGTCGTGATCCGGAGGCTGGCGTCGCTCGACAACCGTTGCGACATCCCTTGAATACCATAGCACCAAGTGCTATCTTTCGTCATGCCGGATCGAATATTCAAGACAGCATGGTTCGCCAAGGCGGCGCGCAAGGCACGGCTTTCGGATGCAGCGCTTACGCGGGCAGCCAGGGAGGCCGCGCAGGGCAAGGCGGACGATCTCGGCGGAGGCGTTTTCAAAAAACGGCTCGGCGACAATCGCTTCCGATCGATCCTGCTCGCCAGGAGCGGCGAGTTTTGGGTTTACGTCTATCTGTTCGCCAAACAGGACAGGGCGAACATCGATGATGACGAATTGCGTGCGTTTCGCGATCTGGCCGCGCTCTACCGGCGCAAATCCACCGTGGATCTGGACGCGGAATTGACTGCTGGAGCTTTGATGGAGATTGGCGATGACGATTAAACGAAAATTCAAGAGCGACGCCTTCGAGGCGATCCACAGCGCGGTGGAAGGCATGGTGCGCGCCGGCACGGTCGACAAGCAGACCCTGCGCTCCTTCGACGAAGCCTGCCTTTCCCGGCCGACGATATTCGACGCCAAGAAGATCAAGGCGCTGCGCGAGCGCAATCACGTCAGCCAGCCGGTGTTCGCGCGCTATCTCAACACGTCCGAATCGACGGTGCAGAAGTGGGAGACCGGCGCCAAGCGGCCGAGCGGGCTGGCGCTGAAGCTTCTGTCGGTGGTCGAAAAGCACGGTTTGCAGGTGCTGCAGTAGTCCTTTTTCCAAACGAGCGATAATGCAAGATTATCATTCGTTTTGTGTTCCCGACAGGCGCAGCGCTTTCCACGCAATTCGATTGCTAAAAGCGCCGCCATGATTCATCGTGCTTTCGATGATTCTGCGTCCCAAACCCTCTCGGCGCCACCACGCCACGCTTGCCGGTGCCCCTTCGACCGCGCCGATGACGACGGTGCCGGCCTGGCTGCGCCGCGCCGTCCCCGACGCGCAAGGCCTTGCGAGCAAAGACGTAGAGGATGTGGCGCTCGTTGTCGGCGCTGCCATCGGCGCGCTCGATGCGGTGGTCCGCCGGCAGGCGCGGTGGGCCGGCGCCTGGCGGCAGCGCTTGGCGCTTTCGGCGGCCGCCGTCACGGCGAAGCAGGCTGGCCGCGTCGAGGATGAAAGCGCGCTACGCGACGCAGTGCTGCTCACAAGACCGGGCGACAATGTCGGCCCCGCCGGTCTTTTGCTCCTCGCCTGGCGTAGGCTGGCAGTTCGGCCCCCCGAGGACCTTCTGACGGAGAATAACCTTGCCGGGGTGTTGGAAGATCTCGGTCACGCCCACGACGACGAGGCGGTCAGCGACCTGGCAGATGAGCTTCGGCAGCTTGCCGTCAGCGTCGACACCGTCGGGATGCTGACCGGCGCGTTCATGGCCGCCGAACGACATAGCTTCGGACGCACGGTCGGAGCCTGGCTCGCCGACGCCTTGCTCGCGCAGCGGCTAGGCTGGACGCATGCAATCCCTTTGCTGGGCGGGGAGGTGGCCTTGGCTGTGGGTACGGGCCGGCCGCGTCGACCAGTGAGTGCCGCTCCGGCTGCCGGTGCCGACACGGAAGCCGATCGGGCCAAAAGCCTGCTGGCCGCGCAGGCGCGCGCCGCGCTGCGTGCAATTGATCTTTCCGCCGAGCTCGAGCGCCGCGCGGACCGGCTGCTTGCTGTTGCCCCGAAACTCAGGGCCAAGGCGGCGGATGCTGTTGTCGGAAAGCTCCTGTCCGACGACGCGATCGTTGCCTCGGAAAACATCGCTGGAATGAGCGACCGCGGATTGCGCCGCCTGTTCGACCGGCTGGTCGAGCTCGGCGCCGTCCGCGAGCTGTCCGGCCGCCCCGCGTTCCGCATCTACGGGCTGTGACGATCATGGCGGAGGCAGCGCGCAGGCGAGGGGGGAGCCAGTCAGATGACCGTCGATCAGCTGACCAGCTGTTTGACCGGGAACTGGATCACCTGCCGCCGGAGGCGCGCTGGCGCGAATGGATGCACCGGGTCGAGGCAACGATCTTCGCCGCCAGCGAGCCGGTCGGCCGCGAAACGCTGGCGCGGATCGTCGGGAAAAGCTGCAGCGTTGACCTTTTGATCGATGACATTCGCGAGGAGCTGCGTGGCCGCCCTTACGATCTGGTGGCCGTTGCCGGTGGCTGGAAGCACCTGACTCGGCCGGCCTATGCCGATGCCATCCGCGCCGCGGTCGGCGGTAATGAGCGCGCGGTTGAGCTGACGCAGTCGGAGGTGCTGGTGCTGATGTGCATCGCCTACTTCCAGCCGATCACGCGGGGAGAATTGTCGTCGTTTTTCGGCAAGGAGATCAGTCGCGATTTTATTGGTCATCTGCGCGGTGCCGGCTTGATCGCTTCCGGTCCGCGCAGCCCGACGCCGGGCGCGCCCTACACCTACGTCACCACGAAAGAATTCCTGTTGGAGTTCGGCCTCGACACGCTGCGCGACCTGCCGGATTTCGAGGCGCTCGAGGATGCCGGACTGCTGAGCAAGGAAAGGCTTCTGGCTGGCGACATTCCAATTGCGATAGGCGGGGTGCTCGAGGAGGACGATGAAATCGAAGGCTGTGATCTCGATGTCCGTTCCGAGGTGCCTGAATGAGGATCCTTCCAACCTACCCTTAGGCGGCATTCGGCCCACGGGGACGAATGGTTTGCCCAGGTTAATGCCCTCCGCAAATCCCGTTCGGCGGAGTCAGTCAAGCGGCGACGGGGGGAAAGGTCGGCACCTGGGCTGCGACGCTGGATGAACTGGCACGCGAGCTCGACGTCGTCATCGTGGCGTCCGGGGGCAATCGCGCTCCCGCAGCGGCAACAGGATTATCCTACTGCATTGCTCTCAAATCTGAGGCCTTCACCCAGCAGCCAATCCATGTAGGCGTCGCCTTCCTCTAGATCGACGTCTTCCGCCTTTGCATGCTCGTAACCCATGAAGCAGCGTGCCTTCTCAAAAGAACATGGAACCGCTTTCATGAGCCATTTGGCACGAGCCAACTTTGCAAGGGCATCGCGTGCGTGCCGGTGATACTCGTCCACGGCTGCAACAAGATCGCGGTTGTTCCGCGCCGTTTCGATTGCCCACTCATAGACAACATCGTGCATCTGGTTAGGGGCAATTGCGACGATAGCAGCCTCTACCTCTCCGAGCGTCAAGCTCGACTCCTCAAGCGTGCCATCACGACGCTGGACCTCAGAAATGATATGCCGGCAGTCTTGGCAGATGAGCACAGTGACATGGGAGCCGATTACCATTCCACCCGTCATGTCGCCACCGCGCCAGTAGAGGTTGCTGATATCCTCCTCCGCGATCCAATCCCGGATGATGTGGATGCGCGCCGTCCATTTTCCCTTGTTCGACTTCCTGCATATCTCCCGCTTGGAGCGCTTACAGCACCCGCACGTCCAATCCTCGCTTACAGCATTCCAATGCTTTTGTTCGCCGTTCTGGCTCCCTACATCGGCGAACTCAGCATCGCTGGGCGGCTTGCCGGCAGGCTTCACCTTCCGTTTCGCTGATTTGCCAACGGCGTCCCGCGCAACCGATCGGGCAAGTACTTTCATGCCGATGCTGCCACGGTCTAGGTGCGGCAACGCGTCTGTAACCTGCGCCCATACCAGCGCCCGGTCATCGATCCAGAAATCGGCCCGCACCCCAATCGCCACTTCGCGACGGTTCTTCCCCTTGGCGAACCGTATTGCCATCCGCTCAGCAAAATCGAGGCGATCCGCGATGTCTGGCTTCACCCGCTCCCACGTCGTGCGTGCGGCCTCAAAATCGACTGTATGGACACCGTTGTCGGTGGCGCGAATAAACCCGGTGATTTCTTTCGGTGAGAAAGTGAAGTCCCAATCCACGGCGCTGTCGAGTGTCGCCTTAGCACTTCCCTCTGCCAGATTGCAGTTGATACAGATGAGCGTTCGTTCGAAGCGTTCCACGAACTGGAGCATGCCGTACTTGGCATGCGACACTTGGATGTTGAACTCGCGATCCTCCGACTTCTGGTTGATTTCCTCGAATAGCTTCCCGGCCTTATCGCCTAGGTGGTCGTGGTGCAATTCAAGTTGACATAGCAGGACGCCGGATGTCGTGAGTCTCGCAATCTGCGGCTTGGCCCTCTGGCAGCATGGGCATGTCCAGCCCTGCCAGATGCCAGCCCATGCCCGATTGAGATTGAGCTTATCGGTGTTGAACCGGCGCATAAGCGCTTTGGTCTGCGCGCTCCATCGGCCGTCTCGCATTCGCGCAAGCTGTTCCAACTCGTCGTCGGTCATGCTTTCGATGTCTGGGATGGTGATCGTTATGGAGCTGCCGTGCACGACGATTTCGAACCATAGTTGGCGATGTAGAATTCTATTTTCCTCGTATAGAACAATTGAGGAACGTCGCCAATCTGAACACCTTGGCTCGGATCATGGCGTTCGGGCGATGACTGCCGTAAGATTCCACCGGTGTGGGCGGAGGGGAACATGGCAATTGATACTCTTGAGAAGGTGCCGCTGCTCTATCACTTCACCGATCGGAGGAACCTGCCGGTGATTAAAGAAATGGGAGGACTCTATCCACTCGCGCAGCTTGACCAGAAGAAGGTCAAGGTTCCGGCACCGGGCGGCAATGAATGGAGTCGGGACGCCGACGCGTTGAAGGGAATGGGCAACTACGTCCACCTTTGCTTTCGTAGCACCCATCCGATGGAGTACGTTGCCCGGCAGGATGGGAGGATCACGGACACGATCTTTCTGCAAATACACCCCTCGGTGATGCAGTTCACGGGTGTTCGTTTCACCAACGATGTCGCGAACAAAGCTGGCGTCGAATCGGTTCCTATCGGAGAGGCTGAACCGCTAATCGATTTTGAGATACTTTACACCCGAACGGACTGGAAGGACCCGGCGATTAAGGCGCGTCTCACGCAGGCGGAGAAATACGAGGTGTTGGTTCCCCATGTCATCCCGCTCGGCTTAATAAGGAACATTTAGAATGGCTGAGAGACCCGTCTTTATCCCTGCGACTGAGGACGAAGGTTACGTCAGGCGATTGGATTTCGAAATTCCGTGGGCCGGTGGCTTCGCTGAAGTTCAGAAGAAGAAGAATATCCGGTCGCTGCATGAGGCCGCCAAGAAAGCCGGATATGCGCCGCTGCTAGAAGTGTCTAGCAAGTCTGATGAAGTCGCCGGTCGGCATCTTAGCGCGTTTCACCTGCGCGTGATGACCAGCATCGGCGAGATACCGCTGGAGAACGCCTTTCAGGGAAGTAAGGTATTCGAGCGCGGCGGGCCGTACACCGATCTGTACGAGGTTGAACCGCGCGATGCGAAGCGCGAGCCACGACTCCGCGATTCCGGCGCACTGGTGGGCTTCAAATTCGACGGCTTCGAGTTCCCGCTAGAACCCACGACCGTGTTCTACGATTGGCTTTATCTCAATGCCATCTTTCCTCACCGTGTATGGCTCAAAAATCGAGTGGATGGCGAAATGCAGTATGCCGGTTTCACTGACATAGAGTTCAACCCTAGCAAGTCGGTCAATTGTCAGGCGAAAACGTGCGCTCTGTTCGTAGTGCTCATGAGGGAGAACAAGCTGGAGCGCTACCTGAAAACGCCGGAGGTTTTCATTGCCGCGATGGCTGCTCATTCGCTTCGGCCGACCGAGCATCAACCTCATTTGAAGCAGGCCAGACTTAGGGTCGGCTAGGAGGCGGTATGCGCAATTTCTTCCGCAAGAGCAGCAAGGTCACTGCCGAGACCGCACGCCGGGTAACCGGTATCAGTACACCTGTCTTCGGCGTGTCTTGGTCGGACCCCGGCCCCTCAGAGACAGAAATCGTACGCCGCTTCCTCGTGTTTCTCGAAGATCGACGCGTCCTCTACAATCCCTTCGATATGGAGACCGAGGCAGAGGTGGGTCATTCGATCCACCAGATACGCGAGGAAGGCACCAAGACTCTTCAAGCGCTTTCCGCCGACGCGTTCGCCGTCGTGCCTCTTCGCGCGATCCGTGAAGCCGGGCGACGGTTCCATGATGAGCAGCACGAGGATTATCGCCACTTCGATTATCAGTGGCGCGGAAGCCATGCCCGTCCGGGCTTCTTTGTGGCGTTGGGAGCGTTCCGGGCAACCGTAGGGCACCAAGTGGCGGCGCTGGCAGGTTGCTACGGGATCGATGTCGAAGGCCCTCTGGCGTCCATCATGCCGACCCTTGGGGAGGCATCACAGTTGGCCGACGAGTAGCAAGGGCCTACGGCATCGGACCTTCCATCGGCCGTGTCGGCGTTCAGCCCCGTTTCGATTGGTCCGTAATGATTTTTAAGAGGTAATCAGCGTCTACGACGTGGATGTGTTGTGCGCCAGCGCGCACCACGATTCCATCCAGTACGATTTCCAAATTCTCCAATTCGCCAGTCAGCGAAAACACCGCTCCGCCGCTGTAGCCGTCGACAACCGGCCGCTCGCGGACATTAAGGTAGCGCCGGTAAAATTCGACATTTGTCAGGTAGCTCTTGTCTAGATCGCAGTCAGAGATCGCTCGCTTGATGTGAATGGAGCCAGGTTGTTCGGGGACGAAACCTTCTAGGTACTCATCCATCACGCCTTCGATTGTCGGGTAGCCGACCAAGAAGGACTTGACCCGGTTGGCCCTAGAGAATGGCGCAAGAGGATAGAAAAACGGCTGGTCAGAATGCTGAGTTTTCCAAGTGTCCGCCGCCTTGAAAAGCAGGACGTCGTGGTACTCTTCGTCCACATTCGAAAGTTCGAAGATGCAGGCCTTTAGTACTACTGCGTCATAAAGTGCGAACGTGACGCGGACTGTCCATTGGCCTTATGCAGCACGGACATCGTTGCAGACGGTTGGCCAGGGCCACAGTCAGGCGTCGCCTGAGGGTTGGGATCGAGGTCGGGACGTGCCGCTCTGGTCGGATCGGAGGATCCGCGGGGTCGATGACCGTCGGGAAGACCAGGTGTTTGGCGGCCTTGGGCGCGAGTTGGAGTTGAGGGGGGAATCGTCTCCCTCAGAGAGACCAGGAAGCCATAGGCGGCGATACAGAGGCTGGCGTGGTGGTGGAAGCCCCGCCACCCTCGGCCTTCGTAGTGGCCCAGTCCCAACTCCTGCTTGAGTTCCTGATAGTCTCGCTCGATCCGCCAACGCAGCTTGGCGGCATCGACCAACTGGGTGATCGTAGCGTCGGCCGGCAAGGTGGAGAGCCAATACTTGCTCGGCTCGACCTCGCCTTCAGGCCACTCGATCAGGAGCCACTCTTCGGCGTGAGCCTCGGGCCGATTGTAGTCCCTGGATGCCGGCCGCAAGCGCACGGCGGCGAAGCGGGAATTGAGCTCGGTGTTGGTTCCTTCACGCCAGGCGATCGTGCGCCAAGTCTCGGCGTCGAACTCCTCGGCCAGGGCCTTGGCCGAGATCGGCTTGTGATTGTCGGTTCGGCCGACTCGAGACGGCGGCCGGCCTCTTCCGCTCCAGGGCTTGGGCGGCAGCGGGCTCTCGCCTGGGCGCCAGACGCTGAGTGTGGGCTGAACGCCGACAACATAGGTCAGACCGAGCTCGGACAGGCCCGCGCGGAAACCGCCGTCGGCGCCATATCCGGCGTCGGCCAGAACCACGCCGGGCGCGACGCCTTCGGCCATGGCCGTCCTGATCTGCTCGAGCGCGATCTGCGGCTTGGTCCGGAACGTGATCTCCGCCGGAATCTTGGCCTTCTTGCGTTGTTCGGGATCCTCCGCCCAGCTGTGCGGGAGATACAATTCGTAGGCGATCGGAAGCGAGGCTGCGTCATTTGCGATCGATAGGCTAACCGCAATCTGACAGTTGTCCTGCTTGCCCAACTGGCCGCAATACTGGCGCGCTACGCCCACCGAGTGCTTGCCCTTCTTGGGAAAGCCCGTGTCGTCGACGATCCACGCCCGGATCGGTCCACGCTGCTCGATCCGTGGAAGAACCCAGTCGCGAACCCGTGCTAGCAAGGCCGCGTCCGACCACGGCGCCTGTCCCACGAAATGCAACAGAGACTGATGCTTGGCCGCTACCCGCGACGGCGCCGTGACAGCCGCCAACGGTTCCACGCTCTTGCGCTCGATCGGCATCAGGAGTCCCAGGCAATAATCCTTCAGCGGCTCAGCGCGGTCGGCGTGGCCGATCACCCCGATCAAAGCATCGACATAGGCGTCGAATGCGGCTTCACTCTCGGCTGTCCAGTCGGGCATGGCGGGGCGCTTCCCTGATCACGAAGCAGCACCCTAACAAATCCCCGACCAGCGCGAATCCCCCCGCAGCCGCGACTTTCTGACTCAGTAAGATTAGTGGGATGTTTGAAAGTAGCCCCTTGCCGCTCCCTATCCTGATCGTATCGAGAATGTCCGTTGGCACGCTTGCACCACGGGCTATGCCCAACTGATGTCTCGTGGCGACGACGTAGTTCACACCCGCATATCGGACCAACGTTGCTGAGCCAGCGCGCCCTAGCGGAAGCGACCGGTCGCTGGCCTCATGAAAGACCATGCGACAGGATTGCGTGATTGTCTCGTAGACATCTCCGGCTTAAGAAAAAGCCGTCCTACTTTGACGGCATTGATGCCGGGGTAATCTCGAATGAACATCACGGTCGACTTTCCAAAGGCGGGCTTTTGTCGACGATCTTCCCCGCTTCCTTCCGAGATTGATCAGATCTTCGCGAACGCATTCGGTCGCAATCATCACGCCGTAGCAAATCTCCGAAAGATCGTGCCGACTGAGGCGAATTTGCTCCCCGAGGCTAAACACCGTTGCTCAACTTCCGCGTAAAGGATCGCTTCTCCCTTTTCGACATAAGGCGGTTCGTCACGATACGGCGCGAAGGTTGCATCGCGTCCATCCTCCAGCTGTGCGCCAGCGTAGTACGAACGGCTCCTCTAGCGGGCCGGTGTCTTCCAAACTCACGATGCCCCTGCGATGTGCCATGCAATTCCGCGCGCTCTTCAAGGACACAAACATCGGTGAAAACCCTCCGTCTAGCCCAAGCGTCTTTGTAAGCGCCGCAAGCTGAGCCTCCACTCCGCCGCGATCGAATTTTCGTATCGCCTTGTCGTGACACCCCTTAAGCACCGTGCCCCGTTCAAGGATGTACGCGATCGAAAACACCGCCACGAGGAACACTGAGAAGGTCTCAACCAAATCTCGAAATCCGTTTGTGACCGTCCAACTTTCGAATTCGCGAACGAACGCTTGGCTAGTTTCGACGGTCGCTTCCTGCGGCATGATAATGAACTGCGCCTTGTCATCTGTACGTGCGAGACAGGAGGGTCGATGCGCGCGGCTACAACGTATCTGCGAGCCGGTTGGCCACCACACGGTCCAGAAGTTCGGCAAAGCGGTTATTATCCTGAGCCATCTTCCAGAAATTCACGAACCGGCAGACGAGCTGAACATTGCCGATCGAATAGTGGCCGTAGCTGTCAATCCGGTCCGGAGAAACGAGCATATCGCTATCGCAATCGTCCTGCCCATGCAGATGCATCGTAAGGCCGGTGATAGCGCATTTCCCCTTCTGCTCCTCGTAGAGGTTGGCAAGATGAGCCTTCATCTCGGCCTCGGAACAATGGAGTTCCTTGTTCTTCAAGGTTTTGAAGACCTTCTGACCATTCGAATTCGCAACCGCGCCCGTGATCGAGAGCATGAGGTTTGCGAGAGTGAGCTCATGCAGCGACACGCTCGATCCGAGGGCCTTCCCTTTGTGCACGCCGAGGCGTTCTTCCCACTTTGGGCGCGAATGCCACGGAGTGAGGTCACCTCCGGCGATGAGGGACTGTACATAGGCCTTCATATCCGCATTGGCGACGCTGAACATCGCTGCCATTGAGGAGATATAGTCCTTCGCCACGGGATGGATCGTCTTCCATGACAACGGCTTCATTTTCTTGTCATGGCGGGACCACTTGGTAACAGGCTTCGCGAGCATAACACTGTCGGGAGCGGAGTGATCAAAAACCGGATCGGCACTCGTCGTCTGGGCCCAATAGAGACTAATCCTTGTCTCTGTGGAGCCAGAGATCGCCTTCACTGCGCGTCAGGTCGTTACCTCGATTGAACCAGAGCGTCGCCCGACCTTTGACGTCGGCCTCTGAGTCGTCTTTGGCGGCGTCAGCTTTCGTAACCTCCAGATAGCTATCATAGTCTTCTGCGCGCCACGGATCAAAATAGGTCTTGCCAAATTCGAGGGCTACGAGGCTCTCGCTGAGGCACCGAGACCAAAGGCTGTTTTCGTTCCCCGTCATGATGACATAGATTTTGCCTGCCAAGTCGCTCCCCCAATGTACCCAGTCCTCATGCCTTTTACCGACGGCGTACTGAGGCTCGGTTAAGCCGACCAATCAATCCAGACATCTCATGCTAATGTATCTGTTGCTCTTCAAGTCCGCCGTCGTGGGGATCTGCGACAGAACTCAGCCAATCAGTGAGATCACGGCAGCCGGTATTGAGCCTTTGCATTCGTCAGAAAAAACCGAGAGGAGGCGGCAGATCGTCGATAGCGGCGGCAAGCCCTCAATGCGTCGACCGTCGCTAGACGTTGACGGCATGCACAGTCCCTCCGATCAGGCCGCCATCGGCTGGGCTGTCGGCCCGACACCGATCACCGCACCTGTGGTCATTAGCACGATCAGACCGCGCTCGGCTCCGGTCATGTCGAGATAGGCTCGAACCTGCGCGCGGTAGTGGTCGAGTGTCTGGGGATCGGGCGCCACATCGCTCTTCCAATCGACGACGACGGCTGGACGGCCTTCAGACGTCAGAGTTAGGGCATCCGCGATTCCAGTCGTTGCCGTTTCCATCCTATCGTCCGCATGCGCGGCGTAGACGGGAAACTCGGCCAGGAGAGCCGGCCGCAAGGCCGCGATTTGGGGCAGGGCAAGGGTCTGGACGACACAGCCCGCCAGTTCCTCGGCAGACAGTCCCGTCGCCGGGTCGGCGACCGGAAACCGGCCGAGGGCGCGGATGAGTATGGTGGCTCGGTCTGCAAGGGCTGCCTTTGCCTCATTGGTTTCCCTGGTCAGCACCTCTTCCATGAGCTTGTGCAGGATCAGTCCGCGTTCGCGGCTTCCTTGAACCAGAACAGCGGCTTGCAGTTCGGCTGGCTGGTCATCAGCCGATCCGGCCCAGATCCCGGCCTCTTCTTGCTGCAGCACCGCTCCGGCGGTGTTCTCATCCCGGCTGGGCGCAAGCCAGATCAGCCGCGCCTGCCGCTCGGTAACGGCTTCGGCTTCCGTGGCGAAGATTGCGCGAGTTTGGGTATTGGCCGCTCCGTTGGCTGCCGTCGCGACGTCGGCGGGTAGATGCGAGAGGTCCAGGCCGGGGAGTTCGGCCAGCGAAAGATCGACGAGACCGATCCAGGCGGACTTCGACGGCGTTGTGTCGAGCCGGGGCAGGACGAGAAGTTCGCGGGCGCGCGTGGCGGCCACGTACCAGAGGCGAACGCGCTCCCGATCAAGCTCGTCTTTCTCAGCCTGGCGCGCGACTTCGTAGCCGTCCGGCGCGACGCCCAGGACCGGGCAATAGAAGGTGTCCGTCTGACGGTCGATGACCGCACTGTCGGGCGCCATGACGCCCGTCATGGTGTTGACCGGGATGACGATTGGCCACTCGAGGCCTTTGGCCGCGTGCATGGTGAAGAGCGCGACGGCTTCTTCCTGCGCATCTGGCCGACCCTCCACTGCGCGCGCCTCGTCGGTCCAGGCTGCGGTCATCGCCTCGGCGAAGGAGCGAAGACCGCGAACGGAGTAGCTGGTCGACAGGCTCAAATAGAGATCAACATTGGCGAGCGCGCGTTCGGCCTGGCCGCGATGACGCGCGAGAAGGAGCGGCCGAACTCGCATCATGTCCACGGCCTGCGAGAGCAACTCGTGCGGCGTCGTGCTGTTGCTGCGGCGGTAGAGCGTCTGCAGCTTTTCGATGGTCTCTCGTGCAAGCGGATGAACGATGGCGGCGGGATCGACGCCGAGGTCGAGACGGGGAATTCGGTCGGGCTGTTCTTCGGAACGCGGCAGCGCCCAGACAATGTCCAGAAGTTCCTCTTCGGTGAGGCCGACTAGCGGGCCGCGCAGCAGCGAGCCAAGCGCCAGCGTGTCGCGCCGGTCGGTGAGAACGCGGGTCAGCGCGATCAGGTCCTGGATTTCCTGGCGGCGGAAGAGACCCTTGCCGGCTTGTGTCGCCACCGGAATGCCGCGACGTTCGAGCGCCTCCTCATAGCGCCACAGCTCTGCGCCGGTCGGGGCCAGCAAAGCGATATCGCCGGCCTGGCAAGGACGTTCCGTCCCACTGCGCCGGTCGACAATCGGATGAGTATCAATCAGGCGCGCGCACAGATCGGCGATGGCATCGGCCTCGGCATCGCGCTGCCGCTCGGCGCTGGCCTTGCCGTTTTCGTCCGCCACGGCCACGTCGAGGGCCGCCACGCACAGGTCGCCGCGATCGTCGTGAAAAGGGTCGAGAGCGGTAAAACCGGGCTGGCCATCGGCCGAGAGCACCGCCTCGAAGCGCTCGTTGACGAAGGTGAGGATCGAGGCGCAGGAACGGAAATTGGTGGAGATCGACAGAAGGCTGTCGGGGTCCTGCGTGCGAAAGGCATCGCGAGCCTGCACATAGGCGCCGACGTCGGCGCCGCGGAAGCGATAGATTGCTTGCTTGGGGTCGCCGACCAGAAACAGCGCGCCCGGCCGGATCCGGAACCGTGTCCAGTCGTCAACGTCGTCGACCGGATCGCCGCACAGCCGCCAGAAGATCTCGGTTTGCAGGGGATCGGTGTCCTGGAACTCATCGACGAGGACACGCGCGAAGCGCTGTCCCAGCGCGCGCCGGACATCGTTATGGTCGCGCAGCAGGTCGCGCGCCGCGAAGATCAGGTCATCAAAGTCGAGCTGGGCGCTCGCCCGTTTGTAGTCGCGATAGCGCTGCAGGATCGGACGCGCGTCGTCGATCAGCGCCTCCAGAACCTGGCCGGCCGCGGCTTGAAGAAGCAAACCCCAAGCCTCGCAGCAAGCGTTGTAGCAGACCTCCGCTGCATCGTTCAGCCGATCTCCATCGGCCTTGGAGAGGCCAGCCTGCTTCGCCGCGGCAGCCCATTTGCCCTTCTTGCGATAGGAGGCAAAAGCGCCTGCCTTGGTGCAAAGATCCGGGTGCGGACGCAAGGTCAGAAGCTGGACCAGGCCGGAGGGCGTCGCGGGATCGGGACCGGCAGCCAACGCGGTCGCCATCTCGGCCAGCCGCTGGACGATCGCGAGCGTTTCCGGCTCGGTCGCCGCTGCGCTGCGCATGAAGGCCGCGAAATCCGCCGTCGCCTGCCGAAAGGCTGTCAGATGACCGTCAAGCGGCGATACGGGCGGCGCTGCGAGGGTGCGGCAGCGGCGCAGATTCTCAGCGATCTTGTGGACGAGCGCCACGGTTTCACCGGGGCTGTGCAGCACCATTTCGGCTAGGATGCCGTCCTGATCGCCGGACAGACGCTCGCGCAGCCAGCCATCGACGATCTCAAGGAAGGTGAGATCGGCCTGGTTGCGGTCCATGACGCCGGCGCCGGGATCGATGTCGGCTTCGGCCGGATAGGGCTTTATCAGACGCTGGCAGAAGCCGTGAATGGTCGAGCAGGTGATTTCGTCGATCACGGCGGTCGCGGCGGCGAGATTGTCGCGCTGCGCCTGCGATAAGCCACCGGGCAGCGTCACGCGCAGCTCGGTCGAGATGTTGCTGACCGCAAGATCGGCAACAATTTCGCGCACCCGCGAAAGCAGCTCACTGGCTGCTAGCTCTGTAAAGGTGACGGCGGCGATGGCGTGCGGGGGAACGCCCTCCGCGAGCATGACGGCGATGCGTCCGGCCATGACGGCAGTTTTGCCGGAGCCTGCGCCAGCTTCGACCAGGATCGAGCGATCATGGAGACTGATCGCGTCGCGTCGCGCGTCGTCATCCTTAAGGGCCCTAGACACGCTGCTCATTATTCCGCCTCCCAGATTTGAGTGACCTGACCGAGCCGTTCGGTCGCGGCCGGCATCTTGCGTTTGCAATAGGTGGCGCTGGCATTCGCCGGCAGGGCAAAGGCGAGATCGTCGTAGTCGCCGCCGGTGTCGGGGCCTGGCAGCGCGGCACCGCCGGCGAAGCTGCTCCTCGCCGCGCGCAGATAGTCAGTGATCTCAGCGAGGACCGCGTCCGGATCTTCGAGCTGGAGGTTGATTGGCTCACGCGGGTAAAGCAGCGAGGCGCTGATCGTGACATCATCGCCCAGCAGCGCCTTCACCGCGAAGGCATAGAGGCAGCGCTGAAGCTCGCGGCCGCCGTTCAGCCGGATGTCGCCTCGCGGAGGACGGCCGGTCTTGTAGTCGCGGACCAGCGCGCGCTTGCCGTCGCCTGCGATGTCCAGCCTGTCAATATAGCCGGCGATATTGAAACCCGTGTCGGGAATCGTGACCGGCACATTGGGATCCCACGGCGTCTGCGCGTCCGACTTGGGCTCGGCCCCGCCGAACGGCACCTCGCTATAGGAGCGGGCACCCGGCAGCAGCACATCGCCATAGGCAAGAGCCCGCTCCGCCGTCAGCCGGGCATCACCCAGGGTGCGCCCCCAGATGACGGCCGGCGGGACCGCACGTTCGCTTTCCCAATCGGCGGCGACAAGCGCCGCGGCCCGGTCAACCGTCGCCGTGATCGCCGCAGCGTCGGCGGACACCAATCCACCGGCGCTCTCCAGATCGCGTAAGGCGCGATCGAGAACCATGTGAACCAGATCGCCGACGCCGAGCGCGTCAAGCACGAGCGGTTCGATGGTGCTTTCTGGCACGCGCCAGCCGAAGGCATAGACCCAGGCAAAGCTCAGCGGGTTGCGCAGCAGACGCCGGAGTGAGCTGGCCGATTGGGTGCGGGCCAGGATTGCGAGAATGAGCGGATGGTCGGGCCGGATGAGGCCGTCATGCGGCGTGATCTCGGTGTGCCGCCAGTCGCGCCAGCAGCCTTGCGCGCTGAGCGCCTGCCGGTCGGCGCTAAACTCCTGCGGCCTCGCCATGAGGCGGTCGGTTTCGCTAAACGCATGGATCGGAACGGCGTTGCGACGGAGATAGATTTCCTGACCGTGCGCAGCGAGGAGGGGGCTGCGTCCCAGCAGCCGTCCGTCGCTGTCGCGACGGGCGCGCGAGAGGACGACTTCGCCGGTCGTCGTTGCCAGGATCGTCTCGAAGTCTCGGCGATCGGCCAGGCTCACCGGGAGCGGGTCGAGCTCGGCAGTGGGGATGATATGGTCCGGGATCAGCCGGTCCTCGGCAATTCCGCGCGGCCAGTGCGAAGAGTTGAGGCCGATCAGCCGCACAAAGCGCCGCGGCGAGCCTGCTAGCGCGCTAGCAGGCATCCAGCCGACGGACACGCACGCCTCCAGCCCGTCATCCTGCTTCAGGGTTTCGAGGGTGGTGTCGATCGAGGCCGCCGGCCCGGCGAGGAGGCCCTTGCGCCAGATGGCGAGCGCGCGGCCCTTAAGAAAGGCCTCACCGATCTCCGGTGCTGCGTCGGCCCCCTTGGTGAGAAGGTCGATGGCCGCGCGCAAGGCCGGGGCGTGATCCGCGTCGTCCGGCCAGTCCTCGGGCTTCAATCGCGCCAGCAGGCGGTCCCAGGCGTTGGGCGTCGACATCGGCGCATCGGCTGGCAGGATCCGCAGCCAGCCTTCGGGAAGTGACGCAAAAGGCGTGGAATCCCGACACAGGGCGGCGAGACGACGGATCCGGGACTGCGACAGGCCGCGAACGACGATGTCGGCTAGCGCGGCGGCGGCCTGGCCATCACGGGTGGTGACGGTCTTGACGCCTTGGACGAAGTGCAGGTCGATGTTGGCGTCCGCGCGCAGGCCGAGGATGTGATCGTCGTAGTCGGCGGGCGAGGCCGTGGCGATCGCGATATCGGACGGCGCCGCGCGCCCGGAGGCGAGAAGCGACCGCGCCCAGCGCATGGCCTCGATGGCTTCGTGATAGGCCGTAGCCGCGCTGACGGTGCTGACTTCCGGGGTCTGCGAAGGCGCGCGCAGCACTGCGACACCCGTGCCCTCCAACCAGGCCGGCGTCGGCCTCGGCCCGGCCGTCCATCGCACGGGAATATGCGCGGTGAGCGCTTTCAGGAGCGGCCGCCAGCAGGGCGAGAGTTCGGTGAGGCCAGCGATCTCCATCGGGCCGAGAACGGCGGGCGCATGGGTGATACGGCTGGTAGCGTCGGCGACGATGTCGATGGGCCGCATCATGGCGGCTGGTAGCTGCGCCAGGACCGCCGACTCCAATCGAGCGATGGCGTCGAGTCGCGGATGCTCGACCGCGCGCGCTGCAAGGTCGATACCAGCGCGCCAGGCCTTGTGCAGGGTGTCCGCGGCTGCGTCTATCATCCCGGGCAGCGACTTGATGCTCTCCAGCTCGCCCATCGGCGTTGCCGGCAGGACCGTCTGGATCGCCACGCGAACGCTTTCATCATCAATTGGGCGGACGAAACCTCCAGCGAGCCGCACCGCCGCCTGCTCGAACGACATGACCTGCAGGCCATGACGGCGGTCGCGCGCCGCCGCCAGGCGGCCTTCCCGCATGGCGAGGCGGCCGTGAACGACGAGGGTGGATCGGCCCGAGATGGCCATTGTGGTTCCCTCCTTTCGAGGTCAGTTCTCATTCGGGCGCCGGCTCAGAGCCGGGGCTGCCGCGCTGGCGAGCGCGTGACTGTTGCGTGGCGGTATTATTTTGGCGGGGCTACTTTGTGGGAAGTCTGTCAAACCCGTTCAGAGAGGCTCTCTATAACAGGTAGACAGTAGAATACCGGGCGAGATGCTTCTGATGGAATGTAATCCACAAGTTTATCGTTAGAATCGACCAGATATATGGCTCCAAAGGCGCCGCCAGAAGCCTGGTGTCGCCTTGGGCGGAGCAGGTTGAGCAGAAGGCTCGACCGTGGGCGATTGCCCGTAGAAACGAGCTTTGGCGGCACGATCACGACTGCGCTCGGACTCCACCTGCTCGTCGCTCCACGGGCCGGCTTCGACCACCTTGCCGCGGTCGATCACATAATGTGACCGGCACTTCAACGTCCAGTTGCCGATCGACGGATGAAGCGAGATAGTCTCACCGTCGAAGGTCATCTTCCAGTCCGTCGGCGTGAACGGCGTGACAACTTCCTCGCCGCAACCGCAGCAGCAGCTGTGGGCCGATGTCGCATATTCCATCGACAGGTACAGCACGCCTGCCCCAAGGCGCTCAGGGATGTGGTCGACGAAACGATGCTCGAGTCGCTTGTGCCGTATCACTTGAGATCCCCATTGATCAGCATGTTGCCGTCGGTGGTGTAAGTGCAGTGATGCTCATGTTCGAGGTCTCGGTAGAAGCCGCGGATTTTCTTCCACTTCACCACTGCCAGGACAGCATTCAGGGCATTGAGATCCGCAACCTGAATGTTCGATGCATAAATGGCCTCCACGCCGCCACCGACGAATGAAATACGCTGAGGCACATGATCCCGCTTCTGAGGCGTGCTGGCGGTCACCCGAAGGATGCCGCCGAGTGATCCTTCGTCGAGCTCAAGGCCCATGCCGACATCGACGAACGCAGCGCCAATCGTCTCGAGCTTCTCCACGATTAACCGCTTCGCGTCACCGGCATCGAGGGACAGGAACGCGAAGGTGACGCCGTTGAGAAGCTCGAGGTTGGCCGGGCCGAGCGCCACGTCATGCGCCACAATGTTGCGATGCATCCGGCTATAGATACCCTTCAGATATTCGACTTTCTTTGGCGCCTCTCGCAGTTCCTCCAGGCTCGGAGCGCCCGGTGCCCGAAACGCGTTGTGGGTCAAGAACTCGTCGCTGTCGAAGAGTCGGATCTCGCGAACCGGCGTCTTGGCGACGAAGTCCAGAATGTAGCCGCCAGTGCCGCCGACGCCAATGATGGCAACCCGCTCGCTGGCCAGCCGCTCGGCCAAGGCGCCGATCCCGACACGGTCGGAGGCTGTCTCGACATAATTGAAGACGCTGTCCTCCTCCGCTTCAGGCTCACGGATGGTGCGGGCCGTTGTGCCGGGGTTCAGCACCGCGGCCGGACCGGCGATGATGTTGGCGTAGCTGGTCATCTTGTGGTGATAGTCCGTGTAGCCCTCGGCCGGCTTGCTTGAGAAGGCATGCGTCGCCTTCAGGCCATGGCCGAGATCGAAGGCGCCGGTCTGGTGTGCGATGCCCTGGATGGGCGACCCATCGGCGTGACACGGGAAGTCGCCATCCCAGTGGGCGACATGGGTGTCGGGCTTGCGCGTCCGGTCCCCGGCCAGCGTGAGGCTCGAGATCAGGGTGCCGATGCGCAATTGCCGGTGCGCATCGACATAGGGTACCTCGCGCATGACGAGATACCCACCGCGCTGCTGGACAAAGTAGCCCTCGTCCCGCAGCCGCTTGAGGTCCGGATTAAGACTGAACAGTGCGTGTGACATTGAACACCGTCCCCTTCTTCTTGACGTCGACAGAGCCGCCAGCGCCGAGCTCACCGGCGTGCGGTGTCGATGCCGCGTGCCGGTAGGTCATCGAGAAGACGACGTTGGGCTCATGCTGACCCGGAAAGGCGAGCTGGACGATCTGCTCGAACGTCACCGTGCGCGCGTTCACGGCGCGCGGCCGCGAATTGACGATGATCTCGAACGTCAGCCGCGCGGTGATGAACCGCTCGATGCCGGGCTCGGCCAGATCGATCAGCTCACCAAGCTCGATCAAGCGGTCTTCGCCGCCAGGAACCTCAAGGAAAACGCCGTCGCCATCGCCGGGCTTGGCAAGGCCATAGAGCACTACCCCGCTGATGACGGGCTTGCCCCAGCGCAGCTCGTCATCGTTGAGCGTCAGCTTGAAGTCGCGATCAGTCAGGAAGGCGACGAAGCGCTCGGTACCGTGCTCGCGCAGGTCGAAGGGTTCGTCTAGCCGCACGTCTTCAAAATCGCCCGAGGGCAGGACCGCGAAGAGGCTGTAGCCGTCCTGAGGGTCCAGAGCGGCGGCTTCGAGCAGCTGGCGGCCGAGCGGCACAGGATCGCTCACCTGGCGGGACAGGAAGTTGAGATCGCCCTGGGCGAGGAGGAAGCGATATCCCCGCGCCGGACGCAGTGACCGCCCTTCGCGCAGGGCGTCGCCGACGTCGTCGTAGTCGAGAAGTTCTTCAGTGTTCATACGATTAGTCCTTAGGTTGGGCCGAGGCGGGGCCACGGCTCTAAGGGTCCAATCGGATCGAGATTCGCCGACCGGTAAGGTCAGGCGAACTTTTTTTGCAAGGGGCCGTCGGGTGTCGGTCCGCAGATGAAGAAGGCCGGGCAGTTCGGACAGGTGCGCGATGAGACCTCGGCCGGGAACCGTCCAGCGCGGATGTCGCCGAGAAACTTTGAAAGCTTGTCCGTGCGTCCCTTCAACTCGCGGTCTGAGAGGGAAAGCTCGGATGCCTCGCCGTCGGAGAGATGGACGAGCTCCGCAACAGCACCTGGATAGGCCTGTTTGACCGCCAGGATCAGCGCCGCGGCGCCGACATCCTTGCTCTCGGCCGATCGCATGTGACCCGTGCGGACGCGGCGCACGGCGCGGATGCCGTCCGGCCGCATCAACACCTCGTCCGGCTCGACGAGGATTTCTTCGCCGCCGAGGTTGATACTGACCGCCACCGGCGCCTCAGCGATCGCTCCTGCGCGGCCCGACAGAAAGAAACGCAGCATCGCCGATGCGAGATCGCGGAATTCAGCGCGATAGCCATGCTCGCCTAGTCCCTCGTCGGCAAGCGCAGTATCGGTGCGATCAGTGAGTTCCTGCTCGGTCACAGGCACGTCCGACGCGATTACCGCCTCGACTACCGAGCGAACCGCCTCGTGCAAGTGCATAAAGGCCGTAGTGGTTCGGCGCCCACCGACGTGCAGGACATGGGTATAGAAAAAGCGGCGCGGGCAGGATTCATACAGAGCGATTTGCGGAGCTCCGAAGCGCAACCGCCCGTCGATGACCAATTCGACTCCCCGCGCTTCCGCCGCCACCGGAAGCGGCCGCGCTGGGACAACCGAGCGCCGTGTCAAGGCGCTCCCGAGGCGGTCGAGGAATGGCGAAAGCGGTCGACTGTGACCGTTGCTCTTCTCTGTCGGCGCATAAAGGATCAGGCGATCGCGGGCGCGCGACTGTGCCACGTAGAAGAGGCACTCCTGCTCCTCTGCCTGCCCTGCGCGATATGCCTCGAGCGCGCTGCCTTCGGCGCCCGCAATCATGCCGTCGGGCGCTGGACATGGCGGCGCCGGCGGCGTGCGCGGGATCGTATCGCTGTTGAGCCCCGGCATATGCACACCACCGAACTCGAGGCCCTTTGCGCCGTGGATGGTCATTAGACGCACAGCGTCGAGATGTTGAGCGGCCGCCGGCAATTGGCGCAGGTCGCGATCGTCACCGAGACGCACAAGCCTGCGCACACGATCGAGCATGCGCGTGATCGGTAGTCCGCGGCCCGCTGGCTGAACGCGCATGAAGTTGAGAAACTGCCAGATTGCGATGCCGCGCGTACGATCGGCGAGGTCCTCAGACACGCCAAAGCTCGTCGGCATCGCGCCAATCATCTCGCGGATTGACCGGCTGGGCCGCTGCAATTCCATCTGATGACGCAACAGGCCCAACTCGGAATTGCGAGGGACGCTTTGCACAGCCGGCAAACCATGAGCGATGGCACTGATGACGCGGAGGCTCGCTTGAGCGCGGACAAGATCGTCGATTTCCCGGAAATCTTCGATGGCATGCTCGTGCTGGAAGCGCCGGAAATTCCGCAGCACCGGATCGGCATCGAGCGTGGCCGGCAGCCACCAGCGTACATAGGCCAGGCGGAACGCGGATTGAGCCTCGGTGGGCTGCACCAGACCCGCCTCTATATCGTCGACCAGCGCTCCCAGATTCTGGCTCACAGCCCTGCGACGAATGCCGCACCACGATGTCCAGTCTCGCAAGAGATGGCGGGCATCGAGCAAGTCTCCCATCGTGCTCATCAATTCGGTCAGCGGGTTGTCATGTCCTGCCCACGACGGCGCGTTTCCAGCAGGGATCGCAAACCGGGCCTTTGCAGCCTCGAATTCCGCAGTGGCCGCAAGGAAGCGGGCTGCCCCTTGCCGCATCGTACTATCTGCTGCACCGCTTCGCAGGCTCGGTGCGGTTGCTTGCAGAAGTGCTCTGAGATCCTCAGTGCCAAGGCCGGGCAGCCGTAGCGTCTGTCGAAGCCTTTCGGCCATCGAGAGTATCTGCCCGATACGGTGGGTGTCGGTATCAAGACCAGCAAATCCGGTCGGTTTGCCGGATAGGATATTGGCTTCGACAGCAGCGCGGCGGTCCTGCATCACGCGCAACAGCGGCAAGTCCTGCTGAGGATCGGCCATGCCTTCTGTGACATAGGCCTGAAGCAGCTTCTGGACTTTGCGTTTGCCCAACTGACTGTTCGGCCAGAACGCAGCGACGGCTCGTTGCCATTGCTGCTCAATGTCGTCTACCGGTATGCGCGTAACAGCTTCCTGGTCATAGTGTGCCGACAGGCCCGAATGAGACGTGCGGTAGTTCCCGATTGCGTCATTGAGAGCCGCCACGGCTTCCCGCAACTGGGCGAAATCTCGATCAAAGGCGATGCTAAGGTCATAACCGGCAGTGTCCTGGAGTGCCCCCGCCAGTTTTCGCAGCGCTTCGAGCTCGGCTTTTGACGCATCGCCTTTGGCGCGAAGGCCGACGCTCACCAGGAAGGCGTCCAGTGCGGTGGTTAGAACCTCGGACGCACTTCTGAGCGCCTTCGCCGCTTCGAGCAAATTGTCCTGCCAGCCCGACGTCCACTCGGTGACATCTATGAGACGCAGGACCGGTCGCATCTCCACCGACTGAAATGCGAGACCTGTTTCGGCGGCAATATGCTCCAGCGCCAGCCGGTTTGCCTCGTCATGGGAATCGCGCGATGGCCAGGACAATCTCGGAGCGTGCTGCCGCTTGTTCTTGAGAGCGATGCCGAGCGCCAGATAAGGCGTCAGACCATTGACATGGCGCCGATGCAGCGCTTCGACATAGGCGTTAAGTTCGTCGCGGCGCAGGCGAAGCCGTTCGTTGACCGCAATCCATTCGGCTCCGTCCACGCGCACGCTGCTTTCCCAGCTGTTCCTGAGCTGGTTGAGAAAGTTGCGCCGATCCGCCTTGCTGGAATGAAGTTCGAGACAGTGCGCGCCCAGGCCATGTTCGCGAAGGCGACGATAGACGACATCGAGTGCTGCCGTCTTTTCGGCCACAAACAGCACAGTTTTGCCGACTGAAAGACAGTTGGCAATCATGTTGGCAATGGTCTGGCTCTTGCCAGTGCCGGGAGGGCCGATGATGACAAAGTCGCGACCTTCGGCGGCCGCAAGGCTTGCGGCAGTCTGTGAAGAGTCGGCCGGCAACAGCGAAACGATGTCAGACGGAGCATAGTGGTGATCAAGGTCACGTTCGTCTCGGAATGATGCGCCATTGCCCTCGAACGCTATCTCCGGCGTGTCGATCAGATGGCGCACGACACGGTTTTCGCGCAGGGCATCAGTACGCTCGACCAGATCCTTCCACATGAGAAACTTGGCGAAAGAGAAGGTTGAGAGCGCCGTCTCGACCACCACCTCCATGCCGGGCACGTCGCGCACTGCCTGGCGCATAAGACCGAGCAGCCGCGGCACATCAACGCCGCTTTCGTCCTCGGGCAGCTCACCGGAAAACTGTGGCAGTTTGAGCTCGAAGTCGCGTTCGAGAAACTGCAACAAGGTGGCGTTGAATCGCGGTTCATCTTCATGGAAGCGCAAGGTAAAACGCGATGTCGCGCTGCGGCGCTCGATTTTGACCGGTACGAGAAGTAATGGTGCGCGATAGCTGCGCTCGTCCTCGGTCTTCTTCTTCCAGCGCAGGAAGCCAACCGCCAGGAAAAGCGTATTCGCGCCGCCCTCGGCAAAGTCGTTGCGGACTTGCCGGTAAAGATCGATCAGCCGGGATTCCAATTGGCGCCCATCGAGCGTCGACGGGAGCTCGTCGCGCAGAAGCGCTTCCGCGGCAAAGCCTCGCTGGAGGTCCCGTCCGTGCACCTCGCGATAGAGGGCAGCATCGCGCTCGCCCAGTGGATTCTGTTCGGGCAGCGAAATCAGCCGGATCGAAGCGCCTGCCATCAGGCGGTCCTCGAGGTAGCCGACGTCAGTACAAAGAAACGGAATTGTCTTCTTGGAGTCCGGAAAATTGAGCAGGCGGTTCCGCAGTGTCAAGTCGAGGAGCTTTTTCTGCCAACGGTCGATCCGCCCGGCTGCTGACGTCGGCTTCACCTCGACGATGTCGGCAGGCAGGACTGTTGCGGACGGTGCCGTTGGCAGCGGCAGCACGATTTCGGTTGCCACCTCGGTATCCACGCTGCGACGCATCGGTTCGTGCGAGGCAAGCGGTGTAATGCCGCCGCTACGCGAGCGGCGGATATCGATGGCGGCGACAAAGGTGGCTATCTGCGTTTCGTCGAGCCGCTGTTCGATTGCTCGTTGCGCAGCCTCCAGCATCATCGCCGGCCTATGCGTTACGCCGGTCGTCTCAAACACCATCAGTTCGCGCGATGCCAGCGCCTTGCGGATTTCCATGGCATCGGGTTCGATGGCGTTGGCGAGCGTCTTTTGTGTCATCCAGACGCCGACGGCAGCGTGGCCCTGGAACATAAGCACGATTGGGTGCAGGCCCGTCGCCTCCAGGGCGGAGGCGAACAACAGACTGGCATCGAGACAAGTAGCCAGCCTCTCCGCCGTAATTGTTGAGGGGCGTCGGATTTTTTGGCCTCGGCTTTCGAAACTGGCAGGTGGCTCAGCATAATGCAGGGATAGACCGGCAACCGCCGAATAAATTGCGGCCGCCAGCATGAATGCGCGTTCGGGATTGCCGCTTTGATAGCCATCGAGGCTGGAGGCATGACCATGCGCTGCGAGCCGCTCCGCTGCGGAACGCAGCAGTCCTGCGATCGCCGGGTCGTTCGGCATGACGAATGCAGGCAGCAATTGCGCCATATCGATGACGCCACCCCATTCGTCGCGAGCAAGCAGGCGCACCGCAACGCGCTGCTCGGCCAGCACTGCGCCTCCTGAGGTCAGGCGCAACGTTATCTCCCCGCGCTCAGCCTCGTTGAGACCGGCCAGATAGCTGGCGTCGAGATCGATTTTTCGGTCGCTTAAGGGAAGCCGGTCACCAGCAACGATCCGATCAATTATCCAGCTTTTGGCGCGCAAAAAAGGAGGGTTCGATGTCAGCTCGAGAATGCATTTTTCGAAAGCCTGCTGGGTCGGGTTATTGAGCGCGATAGACCGGATCACCGGAATAGCATTTTGGAAGGACGCATATGTAAAGCTGGCGGCGATGTCCGCCACGACTTCTATTACGGGCGCGGCTGATATACCGGCGGCATCGCCAGTGTCCGAACTCGTTTCCATGCCCCGTCCCCTATTTTCATTTACGATAGAACTTTGCGGCCAGAATTTGAAAGTAAATTCTCGGTATGGTCGCCGCTTAGCTCTTCAGCAGCATAAATCTCCGAACTCGAAACGCCTCCGTCAGCTCGACAGTTGTCGACCTCTGCAGGGATTGGTGATCCTTGCCGCCGGTACAGCACGATATTTGTGATGAGGCAGTTGCTCGAGGAGCTTTCGAGGCAGCCGCGCTTGCTTCCACGTTTCGTTGAGCCGCGCTGATCGCTCGCTTGAGGCCGGACTGCGGCGTTCGTCCGGACAACGAACTGGTGGGTCTTTGGTCCGACTCCTTTCAAGACCAATGGCGGGTCGCCCCTTTTGGCTCGAAGCAAACAATCGCAGGTAAGGCGAAGGATGACCGCTTTGCGCCTGGTTTCGGCCGTTCAAGTCAACCCAACCGTTTCTCGAAAGCGGACATGATGCGCGGCGGCACGAGGAAACGATCTTCGCGCAGGCTATACTCGGCCGCTTGTTGGGGCCTGCAATTCTTGATCAAGGGCGCGTATCATTGTCTGTTGCACGGTTCAATTTTCCCCTACCCGTGATTATCAGGTGGTCACCTTATGATGGCGGCGCGATTCCCAGACTTGCGTAAATGATCTTTAGCTTAGCCCATGCTGTGTCGAGCATCTCTTTAGCCGGAACCAAGCTATAACTATAATCATCGTTTGTTGGATTTGTTTTGACGACAAGGCACATCTCACCCTTTGCAATTGTGTGACTGGTGTTACGCCGACATTTTCGTTGTCGTTGCGCCTCTTCGACGGATACATGAATAAGGATATCTCTAACCTTGGGCATTATGACCCGATCTCCTTTCGAATGGCGTCCCGAACCTGATCGCCGAGCACGTCCAGAGCCGCCAGTGCATCCTCATTGTCGTCGGCGCCGGGCTCTTTCCGGCTACCCGAGGCGATGCCCAGATGCTCGTTGACTGCGGTGTGCAAGAGGCTGGCGACTGCTGCCCGGTTGTCTCGGCCAGCGACCGTCTTGATCGCCTTACCGACTTCACGGCCTGCGATCGTATATCCAAGGTCCTTCAGGATGCGGGCAACGACGGAATTCGTGCGCTGCGAAAGCCGCCTGCGGGCTTGAACGCGCCGGCTTTGCGGCTGCACTGGCAGGCTCGCGACCTCGGCCAAATCGGCGCGGTCTTGTTGTTTATTCCGCAAGGTTTCGCGCAGCACTTCTTTCTTGATAAGGTCGCGGAGCCGAATCCCGCCTCCAATTTCGTGGTTGAGCATTTCTTCAAGAACGCGGTCGTCTTCGGGATCGAGGAACGAGCGGTTGATGAACGATCCAATGATCTCGCTGTCGACCAACATGCCAACGTCAAAGCGACGCGGTTCACCGCTGCCGTCCCCTTCCGGCTCCTCGTCCTGACCCTGCAGCCATTTTCTGATGAGGGCCTGGTCATCGAAGTCAATCTCACGGAAGTCGTCCCAATGCGCATCGGTGTTCAACCCGACGTGAGAGACGACATAAGCGTTGTTGTCCTGGTGTTCCGGTTTCGCCTCATGCACGACACGCATCACGCGGCCGACGAATTGGATGTAGGGAGAGAGACTGGCGAAGGGTCGGAAGATCGCGGCGACGCTAAGCGGGGGATGGTCGAAGCCCTCTCCCAGCATCTGCACCTGCACGATGCAATCGAGCCTCCCACCACGGAGGTTTTCGATCACCCGGTCCTTTAGCTCGTCGGCCATCTCGCCATAAATTTCCTGCGCTTTCAGCCCGCGCTCTTCGTACAGGGAGCGCACTTGGCGGGCGTGATCGACGGAGCAGGCTACCGCTATAATCTGATGCCTGAAGCCGGTGCGCTCGCGTAGTTCCCGGAGGTACTTAATGCTCGCGTCGACGATGTGGGCGTTGCATTCCGGCGCAAGCGCAACGCCCCGGCGGAACCAAGCGTTTTCCCGGAGTGTCATCACTTCTTCCAAGGTATGGCGACGTGTATCGTCCCTGTAGGTGAAATATAGTTCGGAAGGTGCGACGTTGCGCGAATGAATCTGCTTAATGTATCCCTTTACCATCGCCCTGGTATAGGGATAGCGATAGATTACCTTGCCGAGCGGACGTGTGCCATCGCCGCGGAACGGCGTGGCTGTGAGGCTGACGACCTTGGCATTCGGAAATTTCTCGAAGACCTTGGTCCAGCTTGCTGCAACATTGTGGTGGCCTTCGTCCACCATGATAATATCGAAATAGTTCGGCGGGAACTGCGGCAACCACCTGTCGGCCGAACTGGCGAGCTGATGAATATTTGTGACGACAAATTGGCTGTCATTGCAATCGTGAAGGTTGGCGTCGACACCGTCCAAAACAGCCCGGAATGGGCCAGCTGAGAAATCGTGCAGCACGGCGGCGCGCCGCCAGAAGTTTTTGGGGTTCGTGATGTCCAGCGCTTCTGCGACGCCTTTCCTGATCGTCAAATTCGGGGTGATGACGAGCGCCCGTCCTTGGGCAATGCCAAAGGGCAACGTGGCGATGACACCCGTCTTTCCGCAACCGACCGGTATCTGGAGTATCACAGGCTCATTCGATGCCGCGAAGTGGGTGCGAACTGCCTTATGTGCGCCCTGCTGCGGCTCGCGTACCAAGACGTTCGCCTCGATGTCGGCCGTCAGAGTTTGAAAAAGATGTTCATCATCCGAAACCGCTTGCTCGGCGCGCTTATATTCGAGACGAAATGGTTCGAGGTCAGCCCGTCGATAAAAGCGGTAGCCGCTGCCCGGCCGCCTTACGGGTTTCAGCTTCTCGGCGGCATCCCAACGTCGAAGAGTATCCTTTGAGACACCGACGTAATCGGCGGCATCCGCAAGCGATAGAAAATCAGGCCGATCATTCTGCATCATGCCGCAACATCATGCAACCTTATGCAAATGTCAACAGCTCATTTAGAAGCTAAGATTACCGCTGGGCGCCTCGCAAGTTCGTGGGGTGCGGTTGAAATGTTCATGTCCCAACATCGTTGGGATAGATGCAGGCCTGCCTGTTCCAAAGAAGATGCACGGAAGCGGGCACATCACCTTATCAAGTGCTTTCCATCGGACGCAAAGTGAGACGGGCGACACCTGTCTCGGTGGCCGATCGCAACGGCCACGCCCATGACTGCCTTGCAGAAGCCTTTGACACCACCTTTAATGTCTTGATCTTGGTCTACCCGGTGAGTTCGAGGTTAATGGCCAGCTGAACGGGTCATCTTAGTTGTGTCGTTTGCAGGGAGCGGCGATGGTGTGGGCAGATCGCCGCGAGGCATGGCAACAACGATCATTCGACGCGCGCACGCCAGGCGATGTCGATTATGCGCGCGTCATCCACTCTGCTTCATTTCGGCGCCTCCAAGGCAAAACCCAGATCTTGAATCTGGGCGACAGCGACTTTTACAGAACACGTCTCACGCACTCGCTCGAGGTAGCGCAGATAGCTGTCGGGCTGACGATCCAACTCCGGCACAACCTGCCTAGCCACAATGCAATCCATTACCTGCCCGAGCGAAGTATGATGCAGGCGATCGCCTGCACGCACGATCTCGGCCATCCGCCATTCGGCCATGGCGGTGAGGTCGCGCTAAACTATTGCATGCGCGATGCCGGCGGCTTTGAGGGTAACGGGCAGACGCTTCGCATCCTCTCGAAGCTTGAGAAGATGTCGAAAGCAGCTGGCTCCAACCTCACGCGCGAAACGATGCTCGGCGTGCTCAAATATCCCGTGGCGTACAAGGAAGCCGCAAGCCCAAGCAAGAGACCGAAGCTCTTGGAAGATACTAGTGGTACGCCAATCCTCGATCGAAAGGCGTCGAAACCACCGAAATGCTACCTCGATTGCGAACAGGGTGTCGTCGACTGGCTTCTCGAGCCGCTCGCGCCGGCCGATCGAGAGGAGTTCCAAGCGTTCAACGAGGTGCCGGGTAAGCATCAAGAAGCCCGGCATAAATCGTTTGCATGCACTCTGATGGATCTGGCAGACGACATCAGCTTCGGTATTCACGATCTCGAAGATGTGCTGGCGATGCAGCTTATTTCGCGGGTCGATTTCGAGAAGCACGTGACGCCTCAGCATTGCACCGCGCTGTTGGACTATCTCAATTCGGAATACCCAGGCCAATACGGTAATGACGTCTATGCAGGGTTTGCTAACCGGCTCTTTGGCGACGGGAACGAGCGGAAACATCAGATCAATCGCGTTCTGAATATGGTGATCCCTTCCGTCGATATTCGCGAGAAAGCGGAGTTCGCCGAACCGCGGATTAAATATCAAGCCGTGCTCCCGGCGCCGGTGATGGCATTTGTGGTGGCGATCAAGGACCTCGTACGGGAGGAAGTCATCTACAGCCCAAGCGTTCAGCACCTCGAGTTCAAAGGCCAGATGATGGTCATCGCTGTCTTTGAGGTGATGCGTTCGGACCCGAAGAAATTTCTGCCAGCCGACGTTTTTGAACGATATAAGGAGGCTTCCGATCCCTTGCGCCACATCTGTGACTATGTCGCCGGCATGACGGATGGGTATTTGCTGAGGACCTATGACCGACTGTTCAGCCCTAGGATGGGCTCCGTATTCGATAGACTTTAGCCGACGCGCCGTGACGTTGTCGCACGCCAGGGAATACGCCACTGTGCAATTTATTGTATTCACGAACTACATCGCTATCGTTGGCCATTAACTCTGAGGGTCTATCAGATGGCTCGAATGTCGCCAGGTCCGCTTAAGGAGGTTCCGAGCAGTTAACCTGCCGTTCCGCTTCCGGCCCCGTTGCGGCCATTTCTGAACTCCCGCATTTTGTTTTTTCCAGCGCGAAATTGGCCTTAGGCGATGAATGGAAAACGCCCAGATGTTCCTGGTTTGTGCTCGAAAAGTCGCATAAATGGCAGTGTGGTATGCTGTCCAGAATTATCTGTCGTTGATGAGACTCCAAGTCCAGAATTATCTGTCGTCGGCCTGATGCTAAGTGGCTCATATTCCACCCTTTTCGCCAGAAGAGGTTGCCAATCCCCTTCGGTCAACAGGTTACCAATGTGCCTCAACGACAATTAATTCCGAACTGGCGCTAAGGGGCTGTCTTCATTAAGCTTATTGTGGCGCTGATTGGTAACCTGAGGCCACCCAACACGCGGATTGGTAACCCCACAGGAACAGGTTTTGGTAACCCTTATCGAATGAGTCGCGCTCGCACTTCTCGGCGTATTCGTTTCAGTTCTAAGCCCGGCTTAATTCCGGACAACGACAGATAATTCTGGACGGCACAGTGGAACGTTGTCTACAAATCGGTTCTTGCAGAGGGGCACTGTTCGAACCTTCCGCTCAGCCGCAAGCGAACACGATCTCTGTCCCATCTTCATTCCTTGGCAAATCCGTCAGCCGGCATCATAATCGCGCCCTTCAGAGTCTCGGCGATACGCTCGAGCTTCGTATCTTGGCGTATCGAGGGGTCGAATGCATCAGGCCGCGTTGGAGCCGCATCCCTGACTACGATCTGCGGCTCTTCCCTGGCGGGATTAACGACAAAGGTCAGCCGTGCCGTCCCGCCTGTTCATTTCGCGCGTTTGACGGAATCCAGATAACCGGACAGCATTCTGTCCGCCGTCGCTTGGCAGTTTGTAAGATTGGCCTCACTTCCTTGCTAATCCTTCCACTCTCTAAACTAGCTGAAAACAGCCGCAAATTCTATCCCCTCTCTACTAGGGTGGCACGAGATTTGCTTCGATAGCCAACAGGCTGCGGAGTTGTATGAGTGTCGCGTGGCACAGCGAAGGAAGGAAACAACTTGTCAGATTTGCGACCGAAAACACTTTATGTGGTCGGTAGGGCATTCTGAAACATGCAACGCAGGCGGCTGTACCGCGCAGAAGTGGGAAAATCACGTTAGCACGCGCCCGACCCCGGCTCGGCTGCGGAGTACAAAAGGATAGCGCTATGATTGTGCGTAGCCTGCAGGATGTTGAAGCAACCGATCACTTCGTCGATTGGGGCAATGGGACTAGCCACCGTCTCCTGACGGACAAGGACGGCATGGGCTTCAGCATCTGCCACACCGTAGTGCGCGCTAACACCGTCTCGCTTCTGCAATACCGTAATCATCTCGAAGCTTGCTACTGCATCGCCGGAGAGGGCGAGGTCGAGGACATGGACGGTAATGTCTTCCCCATTCGCAAGGGCGACATCTATGTGCTTGATAAGCATGACAAGCATCTTCTACGTGGGGGCCGAGACAAGGACCTGATCCTCGTAAGTATCTTCAACCCGCCCCTCAACGGAACCGAGCGCCACAAGCTCAACGACCCGGCAGGTTCGGCATATTGAACAAAGTAACCAAACGACAGATTTATTTAAACCACCGCTCAATGCGAGGAACATCCAGCTTAGCCAACCAACACCATCCGCACCGCATGGACGCGGACCGCAGGGCAAAATTTGTTCGTTGTCTTGTTCAGATGGGCTCCGCTTTCCAATTGGTCTTCATTGATCAAACGGGGCTTTCCACGAAGATGTCCCGACCTAAGCGGCCGCAACCCAAGTGGACAGTGATGCCGTTGATGTTCAAGGCTTCCGTTTGGTTCGCCGAACACATCGGGCGAGATTCCGCAAGGCTTGTGCGTATTGAAAGCGCGCTCCTGTCCGGCGATGTCGGATAGGCGACATGGCAGTATTCTTGCTATCATATTGATTGAGAACAACTTCACCTTTGGCACGATGCATGCGTAGTCCTCTAAAGAGGCGCACAGACTGAGGAGAAGTCGTCGGCTGACCACGCTCACCGGAAACTCAGACGAGGTTACGGTGGCAACTGCGATACTGTCGGCGAAGGTATTTGATGGAGGGAGCTTGGGGGCCTTGGGAAGATACGGCTCAAGAGCTTCGTTACCATAAATGCACGCCAGATTGCACAAGCGATTGTTGGCGCCTCCCAGCAGATCCGAACCAGTGTGACGGATTAAGTGGGGCGGCGCCTAGGGGGTGAAGATGGCATATCGGTCTTCTTCGGCGCGCGCGGGTGCCTGCGAACCAGGCGATCGGGATAGGTATCCTGCGCGATCAATCTCCTCCGGCGTCTTTGTTGGCAGTGGTACCCTTGCAGTCAGCCGTGCTCAGCTGGCGATAGAAAGGGGCCACTTCATTGGTGCGGCCCTGTGTGGCGATGCCATATTTGCGGATTGGGCCGCTCGCGCCAACATCTCGTGCGTTGCGACTGTTGAAGAACTCTCGACGTTCCTGAACACCGAGCCGGTGGATTGGATTTTCTCTGTTGCCAATCCGTTCATATTGCCGGTGGATGTGTTCGGGCGGGTGCGTCAAGGTGCTTTCAACTACCACGACGGTCCATTGCCACGATATGCGGGAACGCATGCGAGGTCCTGGGCGCTGGTGGCGCAAGAGACCGAACATGCCATCACGTGGCATCGTATCGATGATCGTGTTGATACGGGCGACGTCGTGGTTCAGCGCCAAGTACTGATTTCGCCCACCGATACGGCGTTGAGCTTGAACCTCAAATGTTTTGAGGCTGCAGTCGAGGGTTTCCGCGAGCTTTTGACTGACCTCAAGAGCGGGAAGCGCTGATGAACAGAAGCTATTTTCCGAGACGTCGACGCCCAGATGCGGCCGGCTGTCTGCGATGGGATCGATCCGCGCAAGATTTGTCAGCGATGACGCGCGCCCTAGACTTTGGCCCGTTTCATCCCAATCCATTGTGTCTGCCGAAGGCGCTCGTAGGCGATGTGGTTGTAACAGTGAGACGCTTGGAGGTGTTGCCTCGACGCTCGGGCCTTCCGGCAGGTTGCCTGCTTGAAATCCACTCCAGCCACTGGCGTGTGGCGACGGGTACGCAGGATGTAGAGATTTGCTTTGGCGGCTCCGATGGTCAGGTGCTGGACGCGCGAGCCCTCGCCAGGCACTCCAATCTGGATGAAGGTGATCGACTTCCGATTTTGAGCGATGAACAAGCGCGGAGCATAACTGCCGCCCATGAAAAGCTGGCCCATTCAGAGGATTTTTGGCGACAGCGGCTAGAGCAGTTTAAAGCATCGCAGCTTCCCTTCGTGTCGTCGTCCGTAGCTGAGACGCCGCCCAGATGGCAGTCGAGTTCGGGGGGCATTCCAAGTGCTTTGGCTAAGCTGTCGCCACTCGATCGCATGGAATACTTGGTAACGGCTTGGCTGATCTATCTTGCCCGCATCACGGGAGAAGCAGAGCTTCAACTCGGATGCACGCCTGCATCGGATAGATCGCAAGCCGGTTCGAAAGCGGTTGAGATGCTTATCGCCTCTGTCGTGCCGATCGTAGTTACCATTGATCTTGCACATATTTTTGAGGAAGTGCGCGGGGCGGTGGCGGCCGAATTCGCTCGGCTGACGGAGCACGGCAGCTTCGCGCAGGACCTTATCGCGCGCTGCCCGACATTGCGAGGTGTGGAGGCATTACGATCACACCGGCCTTGGCCGATTGGCATCACGATTACAGCAGACTGTTCTGCCGCTGGCGATTTAGCTTCGAACGCGAGTTCTGAGACACCCCTATCCGGTGATTTGCTGACATTCGAGCTTTGCGCTCTGGATGGGAGCTTTCGATGGCACTTTGATGCAAGTCGATTGGCACCGGCGCAGATCGACCGTATAACGCAGCATCTGCAAACATTGTTGTGTGGCGTGATGGCCGATGCGGGGCAACCGGTCGGCTGCATCGATATCCTGCCGACCGCCGAACGCACGTATCTGCTGGAGGATCTAAACCGAACGGCGGCGGACTATCCTTCGGATCTTTGCATCCATGAGTTGTTCGAAGCGCAGGTGCGCCAGGCGCCGGAGGCGGCGGCGGTGGTCTGTGACGACGAGCGCCTGAGCTATGGCGAGCTCAACGCGCGGGCCAACCGGCTGGCGCATCATCTGATCACCCTTGGGGTCAAGCCGGATCAGCCTGTAGCGATCTGCGTGGCGCGCAGCCTGGCCATGGTGGTCGGTGTCTTGGCCATCCTCAAGGCGGGCGGCGCCTATCTACCGCTGGACCCGGCCCATCCTAGTGCGCGGCTGCGGCAGGTTGTCGAGGATGCCGCGCCGCGGCTGCTGCTTTGCGATGCGGCCGGTCGCGCCGCGCTCGGCCCCGAGGTGCTGACCGATTTGACGATGGTCGATCTGGATACGGCCACCCCGGCTTGGGCCGAGCGCGCGCCTTCGGACCCGGACCCGCGCACGCTTGGCCTCACCGCGCGCCGCCTCGCCTATGTCATCTACACTTCAGGCTCTACCGGAACGCCAAAGGGCGTCGAAATGTCCCACGGCTCGCTTGTGAATTCGCTCGCGGGGGTTGGCACGTCAAAACTACGCACACTTCAATTCGCGCCCCTGAACTTCGATGTGTCCTCCCAGGAATTGTTCATTTGCTGGAAGGAGGGTGGACTGCTCGTGCTCTTGCGGGAAGAAACCCGCAGGGACTTCTCCGACTTGCTCGAGTTCGTGAAGGGGGAAGCGATCGAGCGGCTTTTCCTTCCATTCGTAGCACTGAACCATTTTGCGGAGGTCTGGCGCGGGCAGCAAGTGCGGCTGCCCTCTTTAACAGAGATCTATACAGCCGGTGAGCAATTGCAGGCCACTCCAGGGCTTAGGGCGTTCTTCGAAGCACATCCAAAGGCGAGATTGATCAACCAATACGGGTCGACAGAAATCAACGTCATTGCCGAGCACCGGCTTGCAGCTGACCCATCATGGTGGCCTCAATTGCCTCCCCTCGGCCGTCCGATTGCGAACACGCGGGTGTATCTGCTGGACGGTCATGGTGCTCCCGTGCCGTTCGGGGCGGTGGGCGAGCTCTATATCGGCGGGGCAGGCGTTGCGCGTGGCTACCTGAACCGCCCGGAGCTGACGGCGGAGCGGTTTTTGGCCGACCCGTTCAGTGATGAGGCAGGCGCCCGGATGTACCGGACCGGTGACCTGGCGCGCTATCTGCCGGACGGCAATCTGGAGTTTTTGGGCCGCAACGACGATCAGGTGAAGATCCGCGGCTTCCGCATCGAGCCGGGCGAGATCGCGGCGCGGCTTTGCGAGCATGCCTGGGTGCGTGAGGCGGTGGTGGTGGCGCGCGCGGACCGCGCCGGCGACAAGCATCTTGCTGCTTATGTCGTGTGTGGGCCCGAGGCCGGCTCGGACGAGGACGATGGCGGCGCGCTTGCCGGCGTCTTGCGCGCGCATGTGAGTGCACGGCTGCCGGACTACATGGTGCCGTCGGCCTTCGTGCGGATATCGGCGCTGCCGCTGACGGTGAACGGCAAGCTTGACCGCAAGGGACTGCCGGTTCCGGCCGACGACGCCTATGCGCGGGCGGCCTATGAGGCGCCGCAGGGCGAGGTCGAGATGGCGCTGGCGCAGCTCTGGGCCGAGCTTCTCGGTGTCGAGCGGGTCGGCCGCCACGATCACTTCTTCGAGCTCGGCGGACACTCGCTCCTGGCCGTGCAGCTCTTGAGCCGGCTGTCGCAAGCCGTCGGTGTCGGGCTGCCACTGGCCACGCTGTTCGCCAGGCCGGTGCTTTCCGATCTGGCGGCAAGCATCGTCGAAGTGTTGAGCCGCTCCGGTCCGCAAGACCTGCCGGCGATTGTGGCCGTGTCACGCAATGAGCCGCTTGTGCTGTCGTTTGCGCAGCAGCGGCTCTGGTTTTTGGCGCAGCTCGACGAGGGCAGCACCAACTACCACATGCCGCTGGCCTTGCGGCTGCGCGGTGGGCTCGACCGTGCCGCCTGGCAGCGCAGCCTTGATTGTTTGTTTGCACGCCATGAGGCGCTGCGCAGTGTCTTTGTCGCGCCGGAAGGCACGCCCCGGGTTGAGGTTCTGCCGCCGGAGGCGGGGCTGCCGGTGCTGGAGCACGATCTGCGCGACCGGCCGGATGCGCAAGCAACGCTTTCGGATCTGTGCCATGAAGAGGCGCAACTGCCGTTCGATCTGGCGCGCGGCCCGCTGATCCGCGGCCGGCTGATCCGGCTGGCGGACGAGGAGCACGTCTTCCTGCTGACGCAGCATCACATTGTCTCGGACGGCTGGTCGCTGGGCGTGCTGGTGCGGGAACTGAGCAGCCTGTACCGGGCGTTTGAGGCTGGACAAGACGATCCGCTGCCGCCGCTGGCGATCCAGTATGCGGATTATGCCGCCTGGCAACGGCAGTGGCTGTCGGGGGAGCGGCGGCAGAGCCAGGCGCAGTATTGGCGCGACACCCTGTCTGGCGCCCCGGCGCGCCTGGCGTTGCCAACGGACCGGCCGCGGCCAGCGCAACAATCGTTTGCCGGGGCGACGGTTCCGATCGTCATCGATGCGGATCTGACGCGGGGTCTGAAGCGGTTGAGCCGGCAGCATGGCACGACGGTGTTCATGACGCTGCTGGCGGCCTGGGCGGCGGTGCTGTCGCGCCTGTCGGGACAGGACGACGTCGTGATCGGCGTGCCGAGCGCCAATCGCGGCCGGCGCGAGATCGAACAGTTGATCGGCTTCTTCGTCAACACCCTGGCGCTGCGGCTCGACCTGTCGGGCGCGCCGAGCCTGGCGCAGCTTCTGGAACGGACGCGGCGCACGGCGCTGGCGGCGCAGGAGCATCAGGACCTGCCGTTCGAGCAGGTGGTCGAGATCGTCAAGCCGCCCCGGCATCTTGATCACACGCCGTTGTTCCAGGTGATGTTGGCCTGGCAGAACAACACCGTCGGGTCATTGGATCTGCCGGGGCTGAGTGTGGAGGCTGCCGGGGATGGGTTCGATCAGGTCAAGTTCGATCTGGAGCTCGACCTTGGCGAAGATGGCGATCAGATCGCCGGATCGCTGCACTATGCCACGGCGCTGTTCGATCAGGCGACGATCGAGCGGCAGCGTGGTTATCTGCTGGCGCTGCTGCGGGCGATGGTTGGCGATGCCGGGCAGCCGGTCGGCCGCATTGAACTGCTGCCGGCCGACGAGCGGGCCTATCTGCTGGAGGAGTTGAACCGGACGGCGGCGGCCTATCCGTCGGAGCGGTGCATCCACGAGCTGTTCGAGGCGCAGGTGCGCCAGGCGCCGGCGGCGGTGGCGCTGGTCCATGAGGACGAGCGTTTGAGCTATGGCGAGCTCAACGCGCGGGCCAACCGGCTGGCGCATCATCTGATCGCACTCGGGGTCAGGCCGGGGGATTGCATTGCGACAGTGCTGGACCGCTCCGTCGCTCTTGTGGTGGCGCAGCTAGCGATCCTGAAGGCGGGTGGAGTGTATGTGCCGGTCGATCGCGCTCTTCCGTCTGCGCGACAAGAATGGCTATTGGCCGATTGTGCTGCACGCCTGGTGCTTAGCCAGATTGACGGTGATGATCTGGTTGAGGCCACGATCCCTGTTCTGTCTATTGAGCCGCTCATGGCTGAGACTGGGTCTAGTGCCGACCCTGACTTGACGTTGAGCGCCGAGGCCGCCGCTTACGTGATGTACACTTCCGGCTCGACCGGCCTTCCCAAGGGGGTTGTTGTTCCTCATCGTGCGGTCAACCGGCTCGTCATCAACAATGGCTATGCGAAGATCGATGCCCGAGATCGTGTGGCGTGGGTGGGTAATCCCGCCTTCGACGCCAGCACATTTGAAGTGTGGTCGCCGCTGCTCAACGGTGGCTGCATTATTGCATTGGATGCCACGACCGTCATAAATCCTTCAAATTTTGCCAAGTCACTTAAACAGCAACGGGTGACAACCCTTTTTCTAACAACAGCGCTATTCAACCAATATACGTCATCGATCGCTCCAGCGTTGGCACAACTTAAGTACCTCCTTTCTGGAGGCGAGGCCAGTGACCTTCCCTCATTTTTGAGATTGCTGAGAGAAGAAGGTCCCGTACGCCTCATTCACTGCTACGGTCCGACCGAGACGACGACCTTTGCGACAGTCTGCGAGATCACCGCGATTGATGAGACATTCCGCCGTATCCCGATCGGCCGTCCGATTGCGAACACGCGGGTGTATCTGCTGGACGGTCATGGTGCTCCCGTGCCGTTCGGGGCGGTGGGCGAGCTCTATATCGGCGGGGCAGGCGTTGCGCGTGGCTACCTGAACCGCCCGGAGCTGACGGCGGAGCGGTTTCTGGCCGACCCGTTCAGTGATGAGGCAGGCGCCCGGATGTACCGGACCGGTGACCTGGCGCGCTATCTGCCGGACGGCAATCTGGAGTTTTTGGGCCGCAACGACGACCAGGTGAAGATCCGCGGCTTCCGCATCGAGCCGGGCGAGATCGCGGCGCGGCTTTGCGAGCATGCCTGGGTGCGTGAGGCGGTGGTGGTGGCGCGCGCGGACCGCGCCGGCGACAAGCATCTTGCTGCTTATGTCGTGTGTGGGCCCGAGGCCGGCTCGGACGAGGACGATGGCGGCGCGCTTGCCGGCGTCTTGCGCGCGCATGTGAGTGCACGGCTGCCGGACTACATGGTGCCGTCGGCCTTCGTGCGGATATCGGCGCTGCCGCTGACGGTGAACGGCAAGCTTGACCGCAAGGGACTGCCGGTTCCGGCCGACGACGCCTATGCGCGGGCGGCCTATGAGGCGCCGCAGGGCGAGGTCGAGATGGCGCTGGCGCAGCTCTGGGCCGAGCTTCTCGGTGTCGAGCGGGTCGGCCGCCACGATCACTTCTTCGAGCTCGGCGGACACTCGCTCCTGGCCGTGCAGCTCTTGAGCCGGCTGTCGCAAGCCGTCGGTGTCGGGCTGCCACTGGCCACGCTGTTCGCCAGGCCGGTGCTTTCCGATCTGGCGGCAAGCATCGTCGAAGTGTTGAGCCGCTCCGGTCCGCAAGACCTGCCGGCGATTGTGGCCGTGTCACGCAATGAGCCGCTTGTGCTGTCGTTTGCGCAGCAGCGGCTCTGGTTTTTGGCGCAGCTCGACGAGGGCAGCACCAACTACCACATGCCGCTGGCCTTGCGGCTGCGCGGTGGGCTCGACCGTGCCGCCTGGCAGCGCAGCCTTGATTGTTTGTTTGCACGCCATGAGGCGCTGCGCAGTGTCTTTGTCGCGCCGGAAGGCACGCCCCGGGTTGAGGTTCTGCCGCCGGAGGCGGGGCTGCCGGTGCTGGAGCACGATCTGCGCGACCGGCCGGATGCGCAAGCAACGCTTTCGGATCTGTGCCATGAAGAGGCGCAACTGCCGTTCGATCTGGCGCGCGGCCCGCTGATCCGCGGCCGGCTGATCCGGCTGGCGGACGAGGAGCACGTCTTCCTGCTGACGCAGCATCACATTGTCTCGGACGGCTGGTCGCTGGGCGTGCTGGTGCGGGAACTGAGCAGCCTGTACCGGGCGTTTGAGGCTGGACAAGACGATCCGCTGCCGCCGCTGGCGATCCAGTATGCGGATTATGCCGCCTGGCAACGGCAGTGGCTGTCGGGGGAGCGGCGGCAGAGCCAGGCGCAGTATTGGCGCGACACCCTGTCTGGCGCCCCGGCGCGCCTGGCGTTGCCAACGGACCGGCCGCGGCCAGCGCAACAATCGTTTGCCGGGGCGACGGTTCCGATCGTCATCGATGCGGATCTGACGCGGGGTCTGAAGCGGTTGAGCCGGCAGCATGGCACGACGGTGTTCATGACGCTGCTGGCGGCCTGGGCGGCGGTGCTGTCGCGCCTGTCGGGACAGGACGACGTCGTGATCGGCGTGCCGAGCGCCAATCGCGGCCGGCGCGAGATCGAACAGTTGATCGGCTTCTTCGTCAACACCCTGGCGCTGCGGCTCGACCTGTCGGGCGCGCCGAGCCTGGCGCAGCTTCTGGAACGGACGCGGCGCACGGCGCTGGCGGCGCAGGAGCATCAGGACCTGCCGTTCGAGCAGGTGGTCGAGATCGTCAAGCCGCCCCGGCATCTTGATCACACGCCGTTGTTCCAGGTGATGTTGGCCTGGCAGAACAACACCGTCGGGTCATTGGATCTGCCGGGGCTGAGTGTGGAGGCTGCCGGGGATGGGTTCGATCAGGTCAAGTTCGATCTGGAGCTCGACCTTGGCGAAGATGGCGATCAGATCGCCGGATCGCTGCACTATGCCACGGCGCTGTTCGATCAGGCGACGATCGAGCGGCAGCGTGGTTATCTGCTGGCGCTGCTGCGGGCGATGGTTGGCGATGCCGGGCAGCCGGTCGGCCGCATTGAACTGCTGCCGGCCGACGAGCGGGCCTATCTGCTGGAGGAGTTGAACCGGACGGCGGCGGCCTATCCGTCGGAGCGGTGCATCCACGAGCTGTTCGAGGCGCAGGTGCGCCAGGCGCCGGCGGCGGTGGCGGTGGTCCATGAGGACGAGCGCCTGAGCTATGGTGAGCTCAACGCCCGGGCCAACCGGCTGGCGCATCATCTGATCGCACTGGGTGTGAAGCCGGACCAGCCGGTGGCGATCTGCCTGGAGCGCAGCCCGGCCATGGTGGTGGGGCTGCTGGCGATCCTGAAGGCGGGCGGCGCCTATCTGCCGCTGGACCCAGCTTATCCCTGCGCACGGCTGCGGCAGGTTCTCGGCGATGCCGCCCCGCGGCTGCTGCTTTGCGATGCGGCCGGCCGCGCAGCTCTCGGCGCCGAGGCGCTGGCCGATGTCAGCGTGGTCGATCTGGAGACGGCCACCCCGGCCTGGGCCGAACTGCCCGCCTGCGATCCCGAGCCGCGCGCCCTTGGCCTCACCTCACGCCATCTCGCCTATGTCATCTACACCTCCGGCTCAACCGGAACGCCCAAAGGGGCACAGAATGAGCATCGGGCTATTATCAATCGCCTGATCTGGATGCAAAAAGCCTACGCTCTCAACGCGACTGATGTCGTCTTGCAGAAGACGCCATTTGGCTTCGACGTCTCGGCCTGGGAGTTCTTCTGGACGTTGCTTGAAGGGGCGACCCTGGTGCTGGCGCCTCCGGCTGCACACAAAGACCCCGATGCACTTGTAAACTTGATAATCAGCCAACGCATCACCACTGCACACTTTGTACCATCCATGCTGGTCAGCTTTATGGACACGAAGGGTGTTGATCGCTGCACATCGCTGCAGCGTCTCGTGTGCAGTGGTGAGGCGCTTCCTGCCTCTCTTGCGCAGAAGGTTCGGCGCGTATTGCCTTGGACTGGCCTGCACAATCTATATGGCCCCACGGAAGCTGCTATCGACGTAACAGCCTGGAATTGCCCGGCTGATTTTAATGGGTCAGTTGTCCCGATCGGGCGCCCGATTGCGAACACGCGGGTGTATCTGCTGGACGGGCATGGTGGGCCCGTGCCGTTCGGGGCGGTGGGTGAGCTTTATATTGGCGGGGCAGGCGTTGCGCGCGGCTACCTGAACCGGCCCGAGCTGACGGCGGAGCGGTTTCTGGCCGACCCGTTCAGTGATGAGGCAGGGGCCCGGATGTACCGGACCGGCGACCTGGCGCGCTACCGGCCGGACGGCAATCTGGAGTTTTTGGGCCGCAACGACGAGCAGGTGAAGATCCGCGGCTTCCGCATCGAGCCGGGCGAGATCGCCGCGCGGCTTTGCGAGCATGAGCTTGTCGGCGATGCGGTGGTGGTGGCGCGCCAGGACCGCGCCGGCGACAGGCATCTTGCCGCCTATGTCGTGTGTGAACCCGAGGCCGGATCGGACGATGGCGGCGCGCTTGCCGGCGTCTTGCGCGCGCATCTGGGTGCGCGGCTGCCGGACTACATGGTGCCGGCGGCGTTCGTGCGGCTGGATGGGCTGCCGCTGACACCGAACGGCAAGCTCGACCGCGAGGCATTGCCGGCGCCCGACAACGATGCCTATGCGCGCACCGCCTATGAAGCGCCGCAAGGCGGGATCGAGACGCTGCTGGCCGGGATCTGGCAAGAGCTGCTCGGCCTCGAGCGCATCGGGCGCCTTGACAACTTCTTCGAGCTCGGCGGCCACTCGTTGTTGGCGGTGCAGCTCATGGAGCGGCTGCGGCGGCTGTCGCTCGGGGTGGAGGTGCGGACCCTGTTCGCCCGGCCGGTGCTTTGCGATCTGGCCGCCAGCCTTGGCAGCCATCGCGAGGTGGCGGTGCCTGCCAACCTGATCGACGAGCACAGCACGGCGATCACGCCGCGGATGCTGCCTCTGATCGACCTGGCCCAGCCGGAGATCGACCGGATCGTCGCCACGGTGCCGGGCGGGGTCGCCAACATCCAGGACATTTATGGCTTGTCGCCGCTGCAGGACGGCATCCTGTTCCATCATCTTCTGGCGACGAAGGGCGATCCGTATCTGCTGGTCTCGCAGATGGCGTTTGCCGAGCGCGGCCTGTTGGAGCGCTATCTTGGCGCGGTTCAGCAGGTGGTGGACCGGCACGACATCCTGCGCACGGCCTTTGTCTGGGAAGGGCTGTCGAGCCCGGCCCAGGTGGTGTGGCGGCGTGCGCCGCTGGAGGTGAGCGAGGTCGAGCTGGATGAAGTTGGCGATCCCGGTCATGAGCAGCTGAAGCGCCGGTTCGATCCGCGCCGGCAGCGCATCGATCTTGGCCGGGCGCCGTTATTGCGGTTTGTGATCGCGCGCGAGCCGGGCAGCGGACGCTGGCTGCTGCTGCAGCTGCTGCACCATCTGATCGGCGATCACACGACGCTGGAGGTGATGCATGCCGAGATGCGGGCGGTGCTGGAAGGTCGCGGGCATGAGCTTGCCGCACCGCAGCCGTTCCGCAACCTGGTGGCGCAGGCGCGGCTGGGTGTCGATGCCAAGGCGCATGAAGCGTTCTTCCGCTCGATGCTGGCCGACATCGACGAGCCCACGCTGCCGTTCGGGCTAAGCGAGGTGCATGGCGACGGCAGCGGGGTGGGCGAGGCGCATCGGATGCTGCCGCAGGCGCTCAACGATCGGCTGCGGCAACAGGCGCGGCGGCTCGGGGTGAGCCTGGCGAGCCTCTGCCATCTGGCCTGGGGTCAGGTGATGGCGCTGAGCAGCGGGCGAGAGCAGGTGGTGTTCGGCACGGTGCTGTTCGGCCGCATGCATGCGGGTGCCGGGGGCGACCGCGCCATGGGCCTGTTCATCAACACCCTGCCTGTGCGGCTTGAACTGGACGGCACCGGGGTCGCGGCGAGCGTGCAGGCCACGCATGCGCGGCTATCCGAACTGCTGGCACACGAGCATGCCTCGCTGGCGCAGGCGCAACGCTGCAGCGGCGTTGCGGCGCCGGCGCCGCTGTTCAGCGCGCTGCTGAACTACCGTCACAACACGCCGGCGGCCAAGGCCGCCTCCAGGACGAACGATGGGCTGTCCGGCATGGAATGGCTGGGCAGCGAGGAACGCACCAACTATCCGCTGACCCTGTCGGTGGAGGATTTTGGCGAGGCGCTCGGCCTCACCGCCGAAGCAGCGGAACCAATCTCCGCGGATCGGGTCTGCGGCTACATGCAGCACATGCTTGAGCAATTGGCCCAGGCGCTGGAGCATGCCCCCAATACACCGGTGCGGGAACTGGACATTCTGCCGGCCGCCGAGCGCACCTATCTGCTGGAGGAGCTGAACCGGACGGCGGCGGCCTATCCGTCGAAGCGGTGCATCCATGAGCTGTTCGAGGCGCAGGTGCGCCAGGCGCCGGAGGCGGTGGCGGTGGTCCATCACGACCAGCGGCTGAGCTATGGCGAGCTCAACGCCCGGGCCAACCGGCTGGCGCATCATCTGATCGCCCTCGGGGTGAAGCCGGATCAGCCGGTCGCGATCTGCCTGGAGCGCAGCCCGGCCATGGTGGTGGGTGTCTTGGCGATCCTCAAGGCGGGGGGAGCGTATCTGCCGCTAGACCCGGCCTATCCCAGCGCGCGGCTCAACCAGGTGCTCGCCGATGCCGCGCCGCGGCTGCTGCTTTGCGATGCGGCCGGCCGTGCCGCCCTCGGCGCCGAGGATCCTGCTCAAGTGAGCATGGTCGATCTGCAGACGGCGACCCCAGCCTGGCCCGGGCTGCCCGCTTGCGATCCCGAGCCGCGCGCTCTGGGCTTGACCTCACGCCATCTCGCCTATGTCATATACACCTCGGGCTCAACCGGAACCCCCAAGGGCGTCATGGTCGAGCATCGCGGAGTGGTCAATCTGGGGCTGGCTCAGATCGAATTGTTTGGCGTTGGTTCAAACAGTCGAGTGGTGCAGTTCGCCTCCTTGGGTTTTGATGCCAGTGCCTGGGAAATGATTATGGCGCTTGGCTCCGGCGCCGCCTTGCATTTGCCTGCGGATGAGTTCCGCCAGGCGAGTGCCAGGCTATCGCATTATCTGAAAAGCGAAACCATCACCCACGCGACGCTGCCTCCGGCCTTGCTTCAAGAAGGCAGGAGCGCGGAATATTTGGCGTCGCAAGCTCTCATTCTTGCTGGAGAGCTGCCTAAGGCCGAACTCATCCGTCGCCTGCCTGCAGGATCTGTCATCAATGCCTATGGACCGACGGAAACGACAGTCTGTGCAACGACCTGGACTTGCCCGGCTGATTTTGACGGTTCGATCGTCCCGATCGGGCGTCCGATTGCGAACACGCGGGTGTATCTTCTTAACGGTCATGGCGCGCTGGTGCCGTTCGGGGCGGTGGGCGAGCTCTATGTCGGCGGGGCGGGGGTTGCGCGTGGTTACCTGAACCGGCCGGAGTTGACGGCCGATCGGTTCATCGCCAGCCCGTTTGTGGAGGGCGACCGGCTGTATAAGACCGGCGATCTGGCGCGTTATCTGCCGGACGGCAATCTGGAGTTTTTGGGCCGCAACGACGATCAGGTGAAGATCCGCGGCTTCCGCATCGAGCCGGGCGAGATCGCGGCGCGGCTTTGCGAGCATGAGCGGGTGCGCGATGCGGTGGTGGTGGCGCGCGCCGATCGCACCGGCGACCAGCGGCTCGTCGCCTATGTGGTGGCGAAGCCGGCGGAGGCGTCGGACGAGGCCGATGGCGCCGAGCTTGCTGGCGCGTTGCGCGCCCATCTGGGTAGCCTGCTGCCGGACTACATGGTGCCGAGCGCCTTCGTGCGGCTGGATGGGCTGCCGCTGACACCGAACGGCAAGCTCGACCGCAAGGCGCTGCCGGCCCCCGACGACGATGCCTATGCGCGGGCGGCCTATGAGGCGCCGCAGGGCGAGGTCGAGATGGCGCTGGCGCAGATCTGGGCCGAGCTTCTCGGTGTCGAGCGGGTCGGCCGCCACGACCACTTCTTCGAGCTCGGCGGCCACTCGCTCTTGGCGGTGCAGTTACTCAGCCGAGCATTAGATCTTGGACTGAACTTTAACGCCGCCGACCTCTTCCAAGCCCCTGTTCTGAAGGAACTTGCATCGAAGATTCATTTGGAGCCACGGCCCAGGACTCCGGGAGTGATTTCCGTACAAGCAACCGGATCGCAGCCACCGCTCTTCTTTGTCCCCACAGGTTTTGGCGATTGTTCCTACGTCCTCGGGTTGGTGGAGGAAATGGACGTAGACTGTCCCGTCTACGCCCTGCCATGGCCCCCCTTCAATAACCTTTGTCCCCCAACTCTTGAGGCGATAGCCACGGAGACCATCGAGGCGATCAGGAAGATCCAGCCGCAGGGTCCGTATCGTTTCGCTGGATACTCATCAGGCGGAATCTTGGCTTACGCCCTAGCCCAGCTCTTACTGGGTCTCGATGAAGCTATCTCTTTCATGGCGTTGATCGATGTTACGTTACCTGTAAACGTGGCAAAGATATCACCCATCCAAATGGTACGAGACGTCGTGCTCGATTCTTTTGAACCCTTGGATGATGAGAGCTTCGAAGTGTTGGAGCAATTTGCTGGACAAAGTTCAATCGCTCAGCTGCTTGAAAAGGGGCAGCAAATTGGGGCAATACCTCCGGATCGTAATCTCCATAACGATGTTTTGATGTATGAAAGGACCGCTCAGTTTCACGAGGCGCTACAAGCGTACCAAGTCCCAACCCTGCCAATTGAGATACATCAGTTTTATGCCACTGAGGCTCTCTTCAGTTCTCGGGCACGACAAGCTGAGAGTTCATTATGCCCAGAGGCACGTTCGCCGATGCGCGGCTGGGACCGGGTCTTGAGTCCGGAGGCCATTACTGCTGTACCGATTGTAGGCGACCACGTGACGATGATGAGTATTCTGGAAAACCGCAAGGCTCTGGCCCGAGCTATTTCAACGCCCTTAACGGGGCTTGAAAAAGATACCTAGCGAACTGCACCGAAGGTTCTGGCACCCAGACGAGGTCCAGTCTCGGACCGCGGCAATCCCAGATGTCGGAGAGTTCGGGCTCGGTGATCCAAATATGGGAAGTATATATCGTCTGCCGCCGCTCCTAATCGACGACCGAGTCGAGCAATTCCAAGGTCAAACTGCATTGGCTGAGCCTCTCATTCTAAAGCTCAAAGGGACCAGATAGAATGGAGACTATCACCATTGATCAACAGAACATCCTCGTCGGCATCCGTCCAATAGAACCGGGCGACGAATCCACCTTGTACGATTCCGAAGTTACCTCGTTGGGACGCGCTGTTACCAAAGTTCACCGCCAAAGCGGTGCTGCAAGAGTAGTCGCCAGAACACTCCTTGGGCAGCTGGGATTCCCACAACTGCCGATCCTAAAGACGCGCTCTGGTGTTCCGATCTGGCCATCCGGCATCGTCGGATCTTTGGCGCACCACGATACCGTAGCAGCCGCCGCCATTGCAGGGACGAAACGGATTGCGGCTCTCGGCATCGACATTGAGCCTAACGAACCTCTGCCGGAGAACCTGATTGAATTGATTGCCACCCCTAACGAGCAACGCATGTACGATCTACATCTGCTCAAGCGGCGGGACCTGTTCGTTTTGAAGGAGGCGGTATATAAGGCGTATTTTCCACTGCACAATCAGTTCATTGAATTCCAGGATGTGGAAATTGATCTCCCTGCGCGGTTAGGACACGTGTCGAAGGCAAATTGCACGTTTTCGCTCGAGTTACTTATTTCCAACAATGTAATCGGGTTGGCGTATTCATAGCCGACATGTGGTGACCTTGCCCCGCTGATCTAATCCGGTTGACGTTCGTTCTGGCCCATCGAGAGGACCAGGACATGAAACGTAGCCGATTTTCTGAAGAGATGGGGTTCTCTGATCGCGGAGCTGATTGCAAACTAAACACCTTATGTGTCTCGGGCCTGCTACTTTAGCCTCGTTGCCGCTCCCGGCCAGGAGCGGCAACGAGGTGGGATACAGCGCTTAACATCTCGTGGCATGACCACGCTGCGCATTTCGCTGATTGTGAGCAGCCATTTCACGCGATCATGAGCGCTCATTTCATTTGATCGTGAGCAGGTATTTCACGCGATCATGAGCGGCCGCTTCGACCGACGTGTTGATTGATTCAGGTGTTTGGGTCTGCGTCAAGAGCTGAGCGTTGAGCGTTCTGTTTTCGCATGCTTTCTCCGGTGAGTTGAAGACGGTGAGCATTGTGGACGAGGCGGTCAAGAATCGCGTCGCCGAGCGTGGGATCGCCGATTACGTCGTGCCAGAGTTCCACGGGGATTTGGCTGGTGACGATGGTCGATGCGCGACCATGGCGATCGTCGAGGATCTCCAGGAGGTCGCGGCGCTCGGCCGCGGTGAGAACCGCCAGGCCCCAGTCGTCGAGGATGAGGAGTTGCACGCGCCCAAGCGTCTTGAGCAGGCGCCCGTAGCGTCCGTCGCCCCGCGCGAGGGCGAGCGCCTCAAAGAGCCGCGGGACGCGATGGTAAAGGACCGAACGATTGTCGCGGCAGGCTTTGTGGCCCAGAGCGCAGGCCAGCCAACTCTTGCCCAGGCCGGTTGCGCCTGTGACCAGCAAGTTCTCGTGGCGTTCGATCCAGTCGCCGGCGACGAGCCTGGCGAAGACGGCGCGGTCGATGCCGCGCGGGGTGCGCAGATCGACATCTTCCACGCAGGCGCTCTGGCGCAGCGCGGCGAATTTGAGCCGCGTCGTGAGCCGTTTGGTGTCGCGCTCGGCGGCTTCGCGATCGATAAGAAGCCCGATGCGCTCCTCGAACGACAGGGCATCGAGATCCGGCGATCGCCGCTGCTCCTCGAAGGCCTTGGCCATTCCGGTCAGGCCCAGAGCGATCAGCTGGTCATGGGTAGGATGGGTGAGCATTGAGATCTCCATAGTTCAGTGGAAATAGCCCTGACCGCGGATGTTGCCGTGGCGCAGGGGTTGGTGATCGGGCGCCTCGTCGAGGAAAGCGCGATCAAGGCCGTTCTTGAGGATCGAACGGATCGAGGCGACGGAGCGCGCCTTGATGAGGATGCCGCGTTGGCAGGCCGCATCGACACGTGCATTGCCGTAGCTCTTGGTCAGCGACAGAATGCCGAGACAGGTGCGAAAGCCTTGTTCGGGATGCGGCCGGTCCGCGATGACAGCCTGGAAGAAGGCGGCGGTGGAAGGACCAATCTTCTCGCCGGCGGCGATCAATCCTCCCGGCGTCCACTTGCCGTAGCGGCGATGCGCGCTCGGCATGTGATCAGCGACTGTCGTATGGCCGCGCCGGTTGGGCGCACGGGCGTGGCTGGCGATCCGCTGGCCCTTGTGGAATATCTCGACCGTCTTGTCGGCGATCCGCACATCGACGAGCTCGCGAATGAGGCGGTAGGGCGTGGAATACCAATGCCCGTCGATCTCGACGTGATAGTCGGGTGCCACGCGGCAACGCTTCCAGCGTGCAAAGACGTATGGCTGGTCCGGCAGTTCTCCCAGCTTCGGCCTGTCGATCTCGGCGAACAGCTCGGCTCGGCTGGAGCCGAAACCGCGCATCTGGCGGGCGTTGAGTTCGGCGACGAGCACGCGGATGGCAGCGTTCAGGTCCGCCAGGGAAAAGAAGCGCTGATTGCGCAGCCGCGCCAGGACCCAGCGCTGGGCAATTTGCACCGCAACTTCAACTTTTGCCTTATCCTTCGGGCGTCTCGGCCTCGCCGCGAGTACCGCGGTGCCGTAGTGGCTCGCCATCTCGGCATAGGTCCGGTTGAGACCGGGGTCGTAGCGATCGGGGTTGGTGACGGCGGCCTTGAGATTATCGCAGATCACGAACTTCGGGACGCCGCCCAGAAAGGTGAAAAGGTTGGTGTGAACGCCGATCCAATCGGGCAGGCTCTCGCTCGGGCACGCTTCGGCGTAGGTATAGTTCGAGGCGCCCATCGCTGCGACGAACAGCTTCATGGCGTGCGCTTCGCCGGTGATGGGGTCGAAGATGTCGATGGTGTCGCCGGCAAAATCGACAAACACCTTCTCGCCGCCCAGGTGCGTCTGGCGCATCGTCGGGCGCGTCCGCCCTTTCCAGGCCTCGAAGGTCGTGCAGAACCAGGTATAGCCAAAGCCATCGGGATTGGCGGCGCGATACTCTTCCCACAGCAGCACCCGCGTCAGCGCCGCGGCGGCGCAATTCCTTCTCCACATAGCTCCAATCGGGCACCGGCCGCCGGGGGCTTTGCGATGCCGCCTTCGGCGCCGGGAAGAGGAGCAGCTCAAGCCCTTCGTCATCCATCCCTTCGGGCAGCGGCCAGCTCAGCCCGGCAAGACGGGCGCGCCGTAGATAACCATGCACGACGCCATTGCTCACCCCGAGCGTGCGCGCGATGACGCGCTCGGTCAGGCCTTGGACATGTCTTAGACGTAAAACTTCTCTGATCCGGCGCATCGACAATCTCTGGGTTGGCATCAGGCTTCCTCGTTGCAGTGACGAGGCATCCTGTAGCCGGGTTGAGATGTCGGCCGAAACGTCCACAACCTTCGAGAAGGTTGCTCACGATCCTCTGAAATCGCTGCTCACGATCCCGCGAAATCCGTGCTCACGATGCGGCGAAATCCGTGCTCACGATCGCCTGAAATACGCAACCACGCTTGCTAGCAGGCTGATCCCGCCTCTTTTCACCGTCTCGAACAGTTGACGGCGGCCTGTTCACGGGACCGCGAAACATAAGGAAGAGAGACCCGCGACTGGCTTGACGGGTCTGCACCCCAGGCGGTCAGCACTTCCGTCTTCCCAATACCTCAGAAGGTCATGCTCAGTTGCTCGTGCAGATCCGGTGCATGCCGGCTGCAGTCCGGGTTGGCTTTGAAGCGACCGGCGGACAGGAATGGGCTCTCTGGGTCACCCTTGTTGCGGCGGAGATTGAGGCCGTGCAACTGCCTCCGGCGCAGATCAAGGCCTTCGCCCTTTCCCGAGGCACACGCGCTAAAACAGATCGGATCGACGCAGAACTCATCGCAGGGTTCATCCTGTTCCGACCAGAAGCCGGACGGACACTGCCGAGTGAAAACCTGCGCACTCTCAGAGCCTTAACGACCCGGCGGGCCCAGATCGTCGATATGCGCAAGCGGCTCTCGGCACAGATTTCCGCGCGCGAGAAGCAGGGTATATCCGAAGATGTCGTCGATATGGACAATGCCTTACGGATCATGCTGGACGATCAGATCGGGGACCTCAAGCGCCGGATCGTAAGCACCATTGCTCAGGATGGAGAGCAAGAGGAACTGGGGGGCGGTTGGTTATGGAGACTCTCTGAGCGGGCCGGATCCGCGCCACAGAAAGGGCCTGTTTGGTCGGCCGCAACGTGACTGCCCCACAAAACCTCATGCTCCCCATGCAGGTTTCACTGGCTGTCTCGGTCGCCGAATACCTCTGTCAAATAGTCGACGAACACCCTGATCTTCTGAGGGGTGTGGCGTCGCTGAGCGTAGAAGGTGAAGATCGGCAGTTCGGTGGGTTCATGATCTGGCAGCAGGCGCACTAGGCGGTTCTCCTCGAGATCCTTTTCGACCATGAAGTCCGGCAAGAGGGAATAACCCCATCCTGTGAGGCAGGCGTTCCTCACCGCGCGGGCCGAGTTCATCGTTAGATGCTGCGGTACTTCGAAGTCGATGATCTCCCCGTTGCAGAAGAAGCGATGGGTGCGCCCCCATTCGCCGCTAACTTGAGTGACCGACGGACAGGTTCTGACCTCAGTTAGGGTCTTGGGCGTCCCATATCTATTACAGAACTGTGGCGATGCGACGACCACGATCCTCTGCGTGAAAATCCTCTGGGCAATGAGGGATGAATCGGGGAGCGGCCCAACCCGGATGGCAACATCGAAATGCTCCCCGATGAGATCGACTAAACGGTTGCCAAAGTCGATTGAGATGCTGAGCTGTGGGAACCGTTGTGTAAACTCCGGCATCGCGGGTGCCAAGCACTCGTTGCCGAAGGCCGTCACGCAGGAGACACGCAACTGGCCGCGAGGGGTTTCGTGGCGCTCGCGTACCGCTCTCCGCATCAGGTCGAGTTCCTCCAGGAGACCCAAGCTCGTCTGCACGAACTCCAGCCCGGCATCAGTCAGATTGAGCTGCCTGGTGGTGCGATTGAAGAGACGAACCCCGAGATCGGCCTCTAGGCCAGCCACAATGCGGCTCACCGAGGGAGCGGAAAGGCGTAAGTCCCGGCTCGCGGAAGAGAAGCTTTTGTGCCGCGCGACCGCCACGGCGACCCTCATGGCCTCAACCATATCCATTTGTCATTCTTTCGAAATACAAAACAATGTTTCTCGTTCTGCTCCTATTAACACGGAAAGTGAATTGGTGCATCGATGCGAGCAGCGCCCAACCTGAGGAGAAATCATGGCTGCCAATCCGAGCTGGATACTTGCGAGTTATCCTTCCGCAATGCCAACACCTGAGAACTGGGTTCTGGAAGATCGACCAAATCCCGAGGCTGCGCACGACGACCTATTGGTGAAAACGCTGTGGCTCTCCGTAGACCCCTACATGCGGGGTCGGATTAGCCCGGCGAGTAACTACGCCGCTGGTTTCAAGCTTGGTGATCTGATGCGTGGGGGCGGAATTGGCGAGGTCGTGACGTCTGAGACTTCGGACTTCAAACCGGGCGACATCGTGATGAGCGATTATTTCGGCTGGCAGCCGCTTAGCGTCATCCCGGCCGGATCAGCCAAACCTGTAACAGCCACGGACGCCCCGATACAATCCGCACTGAGCTACCTCGGCATGCCCGGTCTCACGGCCTACTTTGCCCTCCTCAAGACCGGAGGTCCGAAGACAGGAGAGACAGTATTGATCTCTGCTGCCTCGGGAGCGGTGGGGCAGATCGCCGGACAAATCGCACGGATCAAAGGCTTCGACCCGGTCGCTGTTGCAGGCTCGGACGAGAAGCTGGAATGGTGCAAGGAAATTGGATATCGGACAGGCGTCAATCACAGGACCTCGGTTGATCTCGTGGCTGATGTCGCTGCTGCATGCCCCAAAAGGGGTGGATGTCTTTATCGACAATACTGCCGGGCCGATCCACGATGCGGCGATGCTGAACCTCAACACGTTTGGCAGAGTGGTGGTGGTCGGGACGTTTGCCTTGGCCGACCGATTTGACCAGCCCGACATCGGCCTGAGACATCTTAGGAGAACCCTGATCACCCGTGCCCGAATCGAGGGGTTCCTACTCGACGATCACGTGCGCGAATACGAAACTGCGATTGCCGATCTTCTGTCGTGGTACAAGGAGGGTTTGCTACAGACACGGGAGGATGTCACTGACGGGATCGACACCGTGCCCCGCGCTTTCGTCAGAATGTTGAAGGGAGAGAACTTCGGAAAGCAACTGGTCAAGCTATGATGTGGAACAGCAGGAGCGCACGGCACCTTCGCGCCACTTCATGATCGGATGGGTGTGCCGACCGATGTCGTTCGGTTCGCTCATCGCTCGCCTGCTTTCCGAGGATGCCAGTTATGTCACCAGCCGTCATTGGCTATGAATGGCGGTTGCATCATCTGAAGTGCACCGTGCACGCGGGCTTGACACGCCGATGTACGGGTTCGCCAGTTTTCAGATGCGCCGAACACTCGTCCTGGTATGAGGGAGACTCATGAAGAGCGAGCGTCGGAGAGGTGGGGCGAAATCGGGAGCGGTTTAGCCGCTCCTGCATCAGTGCAGAAGCCCACTCCGAGATGTGGGCAGTGTTCAACGGACATGAGCTCGAGGTTTGCTCTCTGGCTGTAGCCGACGGAGTCACGTCGGTCGACGCATTCAAAGAACCGATTTTGGCCCTTCAACGAGAGATGCGCGGCTCATCCGGATCATGAGCGCACTTCATGCTCCATGAAAAGTTTGGCGATATCAGTGGAGGCTGACTCGACCTACGATCCCCAGACTACGAAACCACCACAAGTCACGACGGCTCTCGCTGGAGCGGTCAGGCAAGCACGTTCTCAACGTCTTCGGTGGGCACGCCGCATGCGACCTGATTTCCCGGGCTACGCATACCTGCCTGGCAAACATCCGCATCCGGTCCGCGACCCGTTGGGTCACAGTTATCAAAGCGACCCGGTGACTGTTGTCACGGTCGAGGGATCACTCAGCTCAAACGTGTTCCGACGGGGAATCGACCTTTTCAACCACGGCTATTACTGGGAAGCTCATGAGGCTTGGGAGCCTCTATGGCATGCTGCCAAACAAAGCGCCCAGCATCGCCTGTTCTTCAAGGGATTGATCCTGTTGGCGGCGGCCGGGGTGAAGATCCGCGAGGGAAAGCGGGGCGCTGCGGCGCGTCATGCCGCAAGGGCTGCAGGGCTCTTTCGTCAGGTGGCGCTTCTGCCGAGCCGGCGCTTCGAGGCCGCACTAGGAATGACACCTGCCGCCCTCGCGGTAGAGGCCGAAGCGGCCACAACGTTCCCGACTGTTTTGCGAGAGCCGGCGCCTGGCCGGATCCCTGAGCCCGTCTTCGATTTCATTCTCGCAGCCAAATCTGAGAGCGGCTGACCGGCAACACTTACGGTACGGTTCAAGCATCTTCGTTGCGTATTCCAATGAAACCGGACAGTGATTCCGAAACGAAACCGGACGCTTATGGAGTGCACCCCCAGACTGAGACAAGGAAAATCGCGGACACCTCCCGTGTTAGGCTATGCCGCCTTTTCCATCTGTCGCCCGCGTGAATGCTTCTGTTCGTATTCCTCCGGACTGAGATAGTCGAGCGCCGAATGCAGGCGCCCCGTGTTGTAAACGGTCTCTATGAAAGCACCGATGTGCTTGCGGGCATCATCTGCATCCTTATAGGCGAGCCCTTGCACCTCTTCCTGTTTCAGGGTTTTCATGAAGCTCTCCGCCTTCGCATTGTCGTAAGGATTGCCGACACGGCTCATGCTCGCTTGGATACCGTGAACATGCAGAAGTTCGGAGTAGGCCCCGCAAGCGTATTGAACCCCGCGGTCGGAATGATGGATGAGGCTCCCGGGTACGGGCTGGCGATCAGCGATCGCCATCTCGAGAGCCTCGATGGCAAGGCTTGCTCTAAGATGCGTATCCAGCGCCCATCCGACAACCTTGCGGCTAAACGCGTCAAGGACAACGGCAAGGAAGGCAAACTCCTCGGCCAGATGCAGGAAGGTGATATCGGCAACCCATAGCTGGTTTACGCCATTGAGGATCATTCCCCTCGCGAGGTTCGGCACGACTTGCCAACCATGCCTGGAGTTGGTCGTCACAGGAACAAAGGGTTTAGCGCGCAAGCACAACAGATTGTCTTCACGCATGATCCGTAAAACGCATTTGTGATTGACTTGCCACCCCTCGCGCCGAAGCAGGGCTCCAATCCGGCGGTAGCCGTAGTGTGTGTTGCCAAGAGCCAGCTTCTGAATGAGATCGCGCAAACCCGTCTCGGCCCGACGAGGGGCCGAATCCAGCCAGTGACGGTAATAGCTCGCGCGGCTGACACCAGCGAGCCAGCACATTCTGTCGATGTTGAATTCGCCTTGCGACAGGCCGGTCATCATCTTTTCGATGACTTTGAAGATGCCGTTTCGCCAGGAGCGCTGCTCCGACGCTGATCTTCCTCGAAGTGCCGCAAGGCTTCGCGAAAAAAATCGAGATCGAGCTGCTGCTGCCCGACCTTCTGCTCCAGTTCCCTGATCCGGCGCCTGGCCTTGCTCAGTGCCTTTTCCTGAGGTGATGGCACATCGACTGCACTCTGCAGCTGTGCGGCCCCGTCAAATCCTGCTGTCCTGGCCGGCCGGCCGCGCCGACGTGACTTCAGATTACCATAAAGCCTGAGATGATCACGCCACTCGTAAAGTCGTTGGCGACCGATGCCAACCTCATCTGCCAACTTGCTGACGGTTTCGCCCGCCTCCATGCGCCGGAGAAGCTCCAGCTTTTGGTCATCATCAATAACTCTTTGCCGTCTGGCCATGCCCCAGTTTCCTCTCCTTGCGGGGAAACTGTCCGCGATTTTCCTTGTCTCAATCTGGGGGTGCACTCCAATCGCGTCCGGTTTTTGATCGGAACGGTGTCCGGTTAATCGTCGGAATTTGCATCTTCGTTACTTGGATGCGCTGCGGGTCCTCTCCCGAGCAGTCCGACAGGGCAGCTTCAATCTGGAGCAGTCGACCTACCGCTAGGCCCGGCTTTGGCGGAGCACCCAAGGCAGGCGCCGCTTCCATCGTTGACCTCGCGGCAAAGGCACATCTTTCTGCCACCGCTTTAACTTGCGGGTTCGTCTACCTTCAGTCTGTGCGTTCGATGCTTCCGGCATCGCCGCTTCCTCAACCGTCGGGGGCTTGGGAAGCGATTCATCGGGCACGGTCACGCCCTTGGCGTCGGATACTGTTTCACCGGTGGTGAGCATGGGCTGAGGAGGAACATCTTCGGGAAAAGTTGGCTGCGACACCGCTTTGGCGATCGCGGCTTCCGCCTTCGCTTCCGCGACGTCGTTCGCGATGGCAGCGAGGTCAATGCCGCCCCAGATCGACTGTGGCCGCTTCACCAGCCCACGCTTCTGTTTGATCTCGACGACAAAGGGTCGCTGCGGCTGCCTCATGGTGCTCTCGCGGATTTAGGGGAGTTGCTGATGTCCTCTAGGCGGAGCGCACGCCGTCGTCCACCCGCCGCCACGCATTCTCCAAAGGTTTTCGGAGACTTTGCCGCCGTCCAAGCCACGACGAAAGCTGCTCACCTTCCACGCCTGGGCCTACGCTTCCGATCTCTTGTCCTGCTGTCAGCATGATCGTCATGACGATCATTTCACCCGCGCAGTCGCCTCGGCCGGGCCCATCGCGAAGCCGCAGGAGACTCAGGATGCAATGAAGATGGTGGCCGCTCCTATCCATACTCCATGTTCCCTAGTGCATCAGACGCGTCCAACGCATTTTCGGAATCGATCACGAGAGATCGATTCATGCTGTTTATGGACAGCAGCGCGGTATGCAGGCCAGAGCGGCCGACCGTCGGCAGCGCTTTGAGCTGGCGCCCGGCTGTCAGTCCAGTCGGCGGTCTCGGATGCGCCCGTGCGACGACACACACAGCCCGACAAAGCCGGGTCATCGCATCCTCATTGCGAGGTTCGGGAGCCGCGGCAGGTTTTGCCGACCAAAGCCGCTGCTTTCCTCTTGAACCGTCATTGCCCTGACAACACATTCTGCAATCGTGCGCGGGTGACGATGAAGCGCCTGTTCACGCTGTCAAGCGAAGTGAGGATTTGACCCCTTTGGCGAAGTTAGGAACTGACCCCCTTCACTGGTTTGCTGTTTCGTTGGGTTCAAGCGTCGGTCCGGTCTTCTGCAGAAGGCCGGACCGACGCTTTTCGCGGAGACGGTAGCTGTCGCCGCGGATGGTGATCACCGTGGAGTGGTGAAGCAGGCGGTCCAGGATCGCCGTGGCCACAACGGGGTCGCCAAAAACACTTCCCCATTCGCCCACGGAGCGGTTGGAGGTGATCAGGATCGAACCCTTCTCGTAGCGCCGTGACACGAGTTGGAAGAACAGGTGGGCGGCATTGGCCTCGAAGGGCAGATAGCCCAGTTCGTCGATGATGAGCAGTTTCGGCCGCGACAGGATCGCCAACTGCTTGTCGAGCGAGCCGTCGCTGTGGGCCTTGGCCAGCGTCGCCACCAACGTAGCAGCCGTGATGAACTGCACGTTGTAATTCTGGCGGATCGCCTCGCGGCCGAGGGCCACGGCCAGATGGGTCTTGCCCGTGCCGGGTGGGCCGAGGAACAAAAGTGTGTCGCCGTGCGCAATCCAGCGGCAGGTGGCGAGTTCCCTGATCTGCCCCTGATCGAGCGATGGCTGGGCGTCGAAGTCGAAGCCGTCCAGCTCGCGCACGAAGGGGAACTGGGCGATCTTGCTCGACATGGCGATGCGCCGCTCGTCGCGCCGGGCGATCTCGCGCGACACTAGGAAGCCCAGGGCCTCGCGTAACGTCATCTTCGAGCGGGCAGCTTCGTCCAGCAACGTGTCGAGCTGGTCGCGGATCGCCGTCAGCTTCAGCCGATCGAGCGTTGCGATGAGCATGTCATGATCCACGTTCGTCATCACCAGCCCCCTCCGACAGCCGCCTCGTATTCCGCAAGCGGCCGCAGCAGGGCGGCTGGAGCGATCTCGATGGGATCCGCGCGCACCGGCCCTTCAAAGCCGGCGACGCCGACAAAATGCGCCCGGTCCACTATCCGTTGTCGTCGCCCCCGGCACAGGGCATGATCGCCTACCACCTGGCCTGCATGACGGATGATCACACGGCCAGCCAACACCACGACCTGGACGCTCTCGCCGATCAGGCGCCAGGGCACCGAGTAGCTGTTCGTATCCAGATCGATCGCACAGTCGGCCTGGACCTTGCGGATCAGGTCCCGCAGTTGCCCGAACGGCGCCCTGCCGGAAAGCGGGCGGAGCGCTTGAGCTTCAGCGGCAAAACGTTCCACGGGCGCAACGCCGGTGGTGCCGTGTTCACGCCGGTCGGCAACCTCGCGCGTCCACCGATCCAGATGCGCCTCGAACGCCGCCCAGCTCTCGAACCGGCGGCCGGCGATCGCGTTCTTCTTGACGTAGCCGACTCCGCGTTCGTCTTTCCCCTTCGTCCTGGCCCGATAAGGGGCACAGGCCCGCGGTGTGAAGCCCCAATATCGGGCAAAAGCGTGCAGCCGGGCGTTGAACCTCACCTCGCGCGTCACTGCGTCGTGATGCTCAACCAGCGCCTTTGCATTATCGATCAGAACTTCCGCCGGCACGCCCCCAAACCGCAGGAAAGCGCCTTCCATCCCTTCGAACCAGTCGGTCTGGCGCTGCCTCGGCGAGGCCCGGATGTGCATCCGGCGCGAATAGCCAAGCGTCCCGACAAACACATGGATCCGCACCCGCTCGCCGCCGATCCATACCCGCGTGTCGCCGAAGTCGATCTGCATCTGATGACCAGGCGCCGTCTCGAAGCGCACCGTCGCCCGCTTCTGCGCTTTCAACTCGCGCCGCCATTGTCGAACCCGAAGTTCTACCGAGCGCAACCCGATGACGATGCCATGCTCGCTCTCCAACTCCTGGCGAATGACGTCCGCGTTCCCGTCGTGGCGAAAGAAACGCTCCCGAAGCCAATCGTCCAGACCATCAAATGCTGTCCGACGCACGGGCTGGCGATACGCAACAACGCCACCTTCACGAAGATATCGGCGAACCGTGTTGCGCGCGCATCCAAACTCCTGCGCAATTCGTTTCGCTCCCCAGCCTCGTTCGTGAAGGCCTACCATAGCCAAAACTTCTTCCCCCGATCGCATTTCCTCAACCCGCATCGTTCCAGACAATGCAAGTTGCGATGAAAACTCTCTCGTCATCGATTCTTCCTCTCAAAAGAGAGGGGTCAGTTCTTCGTTTCGTTCGGGGGTCAATTTCTCATTTCGCCCGACACACGCGGACCAGTCGTTCAGCAGGTCGGGAGGAACCAATGAACCCTGAAGCTTTCAGCAACCCAGTTTTCGTGAAGCGTGCAACCTACATCGTGCAGGAGATTGCCAGCCTTGTGGACGCTATTGACTTCCTGAATGACTGGCCAGAAGGTCGCCGGGACCTGATCCACGAAGCCGCGCTCCGAGCCTGCTATGATGCATACGATGGGCGAAAACCTGTAAGCGCAGCGCGCAATGCCTTTTTCGGCTTTGCGAAACGGGCCGCCATATTGGAAGATGCAATTTCCGCCATGCAATGGCTTGCTGCCTGCAAGTCGGGCAGTGGAAAAGTGCAGGTATAAGCATCTGCCACGGGGCACGCCGAGGTAGGCATTGCGTCGAGATTTTCAGGATAGCCGAAAGCAGAAGCAGACCTCGAGATTAGCGGCGCGATCCCACCATGAATCAGATACCGAACATCAATCGCGAGGGGCGAGGTTCAGCGAGCAGCGGAATCCAATCTAAAAAATAATTGAGATGGGGCAGGTGAGGGGGGATACACTGGGAACCTGGGCCCCCGCCGGTGGGCGAAACGGGGAGGTGGTGATGAAAGAAGCTCGAGGCGTTGATCAGAAAAAGAACGACCAGTACACGTCATTTGCCGAACTGGCAGCCCAAGAGGAACGGGGTGTCGACTACGATTTCTCTGCGCTGGATCGGGACTCCCCCGTAGCGATCGTTGCATCGCATCGCGGCTGGATTGAGTACGGCACATCCCAGCTCGCCACGGCCGTTGCGGGAGATGATTTCTCGCTTTATCTGTTTGAAGGACTCAAGCCGAAACGACCGCACCGCGGGCTGCACATCGGATCCGAATATTTTAACGAAAAACAATGCGTCAAGCTGGTCACCAAGGCCCAGCTCGCGATCGGCATGCACGGCCGTGCGGACGGCGACGATACGGCAACGATCTGGCTCGGCGGCCTGGGCAAGGAGTTGCGCGACGCTCTCGCGGTGGCCCTTAAGGCAGCGGGCTTCAAGGCGATCACGTTAGGCCATCGGTTGCCTGGTGAGCACAAGAACAACATCTGCAACCGTGGAAACGGCCGGGCGGGCGTGCAGCTCGAGTTGCCAAAGACGCTGCGGCACGCGCTCGTCGCAGATGCTGGACGCCGCGCACTATTCTCCGGCGCGGTTCGCAAGACCGTTTTGAAACATCTCGGCAAACCTGGACCTGCTTAAAACTCTGGCGCTTGCGGGCAAATATTCAGGCGCGGATCACGGCTTCGGTTGGAACGCCCACACCGGGATCTTGTTCTGCTTACCGGTACAGCGCTTGTTGAAGAGCACGATCCAGGCAAGTTGGACCGGCAAGTTTGCGACGGTCGCGGTAACCAACGCCTTGTCGATCGCTTCGGCGTTGCCGAGGAATTGGCGCTCGACGATGTCGTCAAACTTGATCTCAGGCGTATTCTCAATCAGGCCTTGAATGAAAGACTCGTGTGTATCACGCTCAAAGGGAGATGGCTGGTCCTGTCTGGGCGTCCTGAGAGACTCGGATATCGGAAATGTCAGGTCTCCGCCGATGAGATCTAATAAGAAAACGAAGCGCGCTCACCGCGTCGAAACCCGGCCTTCAATTCGTCTATCGAGCCATAAGGCCCCTTAAGGTTCCTCGTCATCTAAGTAGTTTTTTAGCCGCTATCGTGAAGCAACTTTTCCAAGGGAAAACCTGTAAATCTTCTAATGGTTTTGGTAACAATGTATGAGTAATACTTCGCTATCCCGATTTCTTTTTCCAGAAGGCCGTCCATTAAGGATTGAAAACTTTCTATGTCTTTTGTAATCACTTTAAGTACATAGTCGAATCCGCCGCCAACGGCATAGCACTCCACTATTTCTGGTATCGTCGATATGGCTCTCTCAAAAGCGGTGAAATTCTTTGACTCGTGTTGCTTAAGTTCGACCGGTACTATTACCGTAAGGCTGTACGTGAGCTTGTCAATTCTCACATCGGGGCGGAACGGACCCAATACGCCATCCTTGATCAATCGCTGAACGCGCGCATGACAGGGGCTCGCAGATAGGCCGACTGTCTCTGCGAGACGCGACATGGTGGTGCGACCATCACGCTGGAGTGCCGACAGAATTTTGAGATCGTAAGGATCGATGGAGCTTCGCATTTGGGTTTCGCCACGCCGCAACAGACATCTGCAGTTTCTCATACCGCAGCGAATTCCGGGGCGGCAAGATATTTCTCTGCCAAGACAAGTTTGGCGCCCAAAATAATCCGTTGGAGCAGGAAATTTTCCCAAAACCGGAGCGGGTCAGATCGCACGGAGGTCAGGCCCAAGCCCAGCGTCCCGGCTTCTAACAAGCACGGTTTCCGGCGCGACGAAAGCGCTCTGAGCTGTTCCTTGTTGTTCTTATCCAACTTCTAGCCCGTCTTATGCACGACGTTGCGTCTGAGAGGTTGGCGGATGTAGCCTAAGCGATTGATTTGGCGTAGGATTCGGTTGTCTAAGCCAACCCTGCCACCGCCTCTCGCGAGCCACACCCGCCATGACCGATGATACGTTGCTGCCGCTCTCATTTCCAGCCGTTGGACGCAAGAAGATCACAGCTGCGTTTGACGGCGGACGCATCACCTCGGATGGTGGCGTCATGCTTTTGGCAGCGGCCGAGCGACGCCTGCAACTGGCCGACAGGCTGGCCGCCGCGATCCACGATCCGCGCGATCCAGCGCGGGTGACGCACGCCATGGCCGACATTGTGCGCGCCCGCATCTTTGCGATCGCATGCGGCTACGAGGATGCCAACGATCTCGACCGGCTGCGCACCGACCCGGCCTTCAAGCTCGCCTGCGGGCGGCTGCCCGACAGCGGGATTGATCTGTGCTCGCAGCCGACATGCTCGCGCCTCGAGAACCTGCCCGACCTGCGCACCGTCATCCGGCTCGGCTGGGTGCTGGTCGATCTGTGGCTGTCGAGCTATGCCGCGCCGCCCAAAAGCGTCACGCTCGACATCGACGACACGGTGGATGTCGTTCACGGCCATCAGCAGCTCTCGCTGTTCAACGCCCATTACGACGAGCGTTGCTTCCTGCCGATCCACATCTACGACGCCGCGACAGGACGCCCGGTCGCCATGATCCTGCGTCCTGGCAGGACCCCGGCGGGCAAGGAGATCCGCGGCCATCTGCGCCGGCTTGTCCGGCGCATCCGCGCCCGCTGGCCGACCACCCGCATTCTGATCCGCGGCGATGGCCACTATGGCCGGGCGCAAGTCATGGCATGGTGCGAGGACAATGCGGTCGACTACCTCTTCGGATTGCCCGGCAACAAGGTTCTCCAGCGTCTCGTTGATGAAGCCGCCGACGATATCCGCACCCGCCGCGCGCTCGAGCAGAAGCCGGTGCTGCGCGGCTATGCCGAGACCCGATACAAGGCGAAATCCTGGAAGACGGAACGCCGCGCCTGCGCCCGCATCGAGGCAACCACCCTCGGCCTCGACATCCGCTTCGTCGTCACCAATCTCGACAAAGGCTCCGCCGAGCATGTCTACGATGTGATCTACTGCGCCCGCGGCCAGGCCGAAAACCTGATCAAGATGCACAAGAGCCAGCTCGCCTCCGACCGCACCAGCTGCCGCTCACCGATTGCCAACCAGGTCCGTCTCGTCCTGCACACCGCCGCATACTGGTTGATGCTCACCCTGCGCGAGGCGGTGCCCACGACCCATCATCTGTGCAACGCCGAGTTCGCTACACTGCGGCTCAGGCTTCTCAAGCTCGGCGCCCGCGTCACCGAAACCGTCTCGCGCATCCGTCTGGCCTTCGCCGCCGCCTGTCCCGAAGCAAGTCTGTTCCGAACGATCGCCATCACGCTGCAGCCCGCAGGGCCATGAGCGCCGGGGCATCAAAGCCCCGCCGAACCCGATACCTTGACCCTCCAGCGCGTTCCAAAGTCCAGTCTCAGCTGCGGTGAAAAAGACGCCTCACACCTTCATGACCGAACGCTAAGCGGCAAGGAACCAGGCCGCTCGTGAATAGGACGGGCTAGAATCGCGCCTTCCGTTCGCTTTTCCTCTGAAACAGTGGATGCGCCGTAAAAAAAAGTTCTATTTCCGAAAAATCAGGAGATCGCGTTTGGGCAATCGGACTAATGTGAGCCTGCCTACAGATTGGGAGCCACCACATTATGATCCGTCCAAACCCACGTAACGTCCAGCGCATTGCTTGTGTTGGGGCCGGCACCATTGGTGGAGGAATGGCTGCTCGGTTTCTTGCCAATGGGTACGACGTAACGGCCTATGATCCCGGTAAGGGCGCAAGAGACGCTCTTCAGCGCATGCTCGATCACGCTTGGCCAATACTTGAGAAGATTGGCCTCAAACCAAGTGCATCGCGAGAACGATTACTCTTCACTCAAGATCTTGAAGAAGCGGTTACTGGCGCTGATTTCATTCAGGAGAGCATACCTGAATTTCTCGATTTGAAAGTCCAGATGTACGAGAAACTCGACGAGTTGGTGGACCCGAGCATTGTAATCGGGTCAAGCACGTCAGGATTTCCGATGACGGATATACAAAAGCGCTGCAAACATCCGCAGCGCACCGTCGTGGCGCATCCGGTAAATCCGCCGTACCTTATCCCGCTCATCGAGGTCGTGGGAGGGGAGAAAACAGATATCGCTGTCCTGGATTGGACTGTCGCGTTCTTTGAAACCGTCGGCATGCGGGTTCTGCGGATGGACAAGGAGATATACGGTTTCATGATTAACAGGCTTCAGATTGCCCTGTTCCGGGAGGCGCTGCACATGATCGCAGCAGAACAAGCCACAGTCGCGCAGATTGATGACTGCTTGACTCACGGTTTGGGCCTGCGTTGGGCGTTCATGGGCCCATTTGCCACCTTCCACTTAGGCGGCGGTGAAGGCGGATTGGAAGCATTTATGGATATTCATGGGGCAGTGGAGTGGAGAGCTCCCTATGTAACGGAATCGCCCCTTCCAGATTGGACCCCTGAACTGCGCGAGCGCATCTTACAACAAGCGCAAGAAGTCATCGATGGCAGGACCATTCCACAGATGATTGAAGAGCGAAACGAGACCATTGTAGGGTTGCTCAAGTTGCGAGAAGCCAGTCGGATCAATGCTTCTAAGAATTTCGTATCTTAGATTTTTCTATTTTTTAAATATATACCGTAAAATTGAATCTGGAGCCGCACTGTGAAGGACACGATTCAGAGTATTTCTGACAAGGATCGCAATAGCGTCTTGCACCCATTTACACAGCTCAAGGACTTTGCATCTGGCAAGCTCGGAGAGCCTACGATCGTCGAAACGGGTAAGGGCATCCGCATCCAAGACGCGACAGGCAAAGTACTAATCGACGGGTTTGCCGGCCTATATTGCGTGAACGTCGGCTATGGCCGAACTGAAGTTGCTGAAGCGATCTCCCGCCAAGCGCATCGCCTTGCATACTACCACTCCTATGCCGCGCACACGACCGACGAGTTGGCGTTCCTCTCGGACCGGCTGGTGAAAATGGCTCCCGGGAAGATGAGTAAGGTCTTTTACGGGCTATCAGGTTCTGACGCGAATGAAACCCAGGCAAAACTCGTTTGGTACTACAACAACCTCCGCGGCAAGCCAAAGAAGAAAAAGATCATCTCGCGCCAGCGAGGATATCACGGTTGCAGCGTCATTTCTGGCTCCATGACAGGCATGAGTTTCTATCACGACCACATGGACCTACCGCTCCCGCAGATCATCCACACGGAAGTGCCGCATTACTACTGGGGCGCGAACGCCGGTGAGACCGAAACGGAGTTTTCTGCTCGCCGAGCCGCAGAGTTGGAGGCGCTGATTGAACGCGAGGGACCTGAGACTGTCGGGGGTTTTATCGGGGAACCTGTCCTTGGTACCGGCGGAATCACGCCTCCACCTGAAGGCTATTGGGCAGCGATCCAAGAGGTCCTTCGCAAGCATGACGTGTTGCTAATTGCGGACGAAGTCATCACCGGCTTCGGTCGTACCGGTTCCCTTTTTGGATCGGATCACTACGGCATTGTCCCAGACCTCATTACAGTCGCCAAGGGCTTGACCTCCGCATACTTCCCGTTGTCAGGCGCTATTGTGGGCGAGAAGGTCTATCAGGTTCTCGAAGACGGTGCCGATAAGGTGGGCACGTTCTCCCACGGTTACACCTACTCGGGTCATCCAATCGGCGCTGCGGCGGCGAATGCCGTCCTCGACATCGTTGAAAAGGAAAACCTGACTGGGAATGCCCGCGATGTCGGAGCCTATTTTCAGGAGCAGTTGCGAGTCAAGTTTGCGCAACTTTCAATCGTCGGCGAGGTGCGCGGCGTCGGTCTCATGGGTGCGATCGAGTTCGTGGCGGACCGCGAAAAGAAAACCCGTTTCGATGCATCACTCAAGGTGGGCGCGAGAGTATCAAGTGCTGCGCGCGAACGTGGATTAATCGCCCGCGCAATGCCTCATGGCGATATCCTCGGATTTGCCCCGCCGCTTGTAATAACCAAAGGTGAGGTCGACGAAATCGTGGCAATCGCCGAAGGAGCGGTGCGCTCTGTGATGGATGAACTGGTCCGAGAGGGGCAAAGCATCTAAGCACTGCCAAGCCGGTCTTCAAAGAAGGCCATATCTTGGTACGGAATCCCAGTAATCGAGCGGGCGATGGTTCAAACCCGCCCTGACAGCGATCTTGTTGTCGCGCCTTGGCGCACGCTTCCAATGAAGGGCTGGCTAATGACCGCTGCCAAAAGTCAAGTCGTGAATCGCGCTGACGCGTTTTCCGTTTATAGCCCTTACGACGGGGGTTTAATCGGGTCGCTTGACTCCACCGACGCGACCTCGACCCCGGAGATTGTGGATCGCGCGCGTCGCGGATTCGCCATTTCCCGCAACCTCCCGCGACATAAGCGCGCCAGCATACTTGAGGATGCCGCCCACATTGTCGCGAGTCGCAGTGATAGTTTTGCCAAAACGATTGTTAGAGAGGCGGGGAAAACCATTGCTCAGGCGCGGAAGGAAGTGCTGCGTTGTGTGAATACACTGAAGCTCTCCGCAGAGGAGGCCAAACGCAATGCTGGTGAAATCATACCTTTTGATGCCTACGTGGGATCGGAAAGTCGCCAGGGATGGTACACGCGTGAGCCACTAGGCATCATCGCCGCCATTACGCCCTACAATGACCCTCTTAATCTGGTTGCGCACAAAATCGGACCAGCAATTGCCGGTGGTAACGCCGTTATTCTAAAGCCTTCCAAACTTACGCCATTCTCTGCAACGGATCTTGTGAGCGCGCTTTCTGAAGCCGGTTTGCCTGATGACATCGTCAATGTTGTTCATGGTGACAGGGACCTGGTAACTGCCCTTGTCTCCGCGCGCGACATCAGAATGGTATCTTTCACGGGAGGCTTCGCGACGGGCGATGCCATCAGTCGGATTGCAGGGCTGAAAAAACTTGCGATGGAGCTTGGAGGAAATGCCCCAGTGATCGTGATGGAAGATTGCAATATTGGAGAGGCAGTCGAAAGCTGTGTCTCAGCCTCGTTTTGGGCCGCGGGACAGAACTGCATAGGTGCCCAACGCATTCTCGTTGAGAAATCTATTTATCACACCTTTCGCGATGCCTTCGTCATTGCTACCTTGAAACTGAAAGCTGGCGACCCGATGCAAGAGAATACCGACGTCGGGCCGATGATTTCGGAACTCGCTGCCTCAAAGACGGAAGCGGCTGTGGCTAACGCAATTGTGATGGGTGCCAAGTTGCTGTGCGGAAATCGGCGAGATGGTACTCTGTTCTATCCGACCGTGTTGGAGAATACCCCTATCAAATGCCAGCTTTGGCTTGAAGAGGTCTTCGCGCCAGTAGTCATGCTTACACCATTCGCCACCCTCGACGACGCGATCGAGATGGCCAACTTGCCAGAGTCCAGCCTGCATGCGGCCATTTTCACTAAAAGCCTGAATGACGCCTTGAAAGCAGCGGCTAGAATTGACGCAGGTGGCGTGATGATCAATGATTCATCGGACTATCGCTTCGACGCCATGCCGTTCGGTGGGTCAAAGTACGGTAGCATGGGGCGTGAAGGGGTACGTTTCGCGTACGAGGAAATGACGCAGCCGAAAGTAGTCTGCGTAAATCGGGGTTAATCAATTCGCTTGGCAGCACCTAATCTATCCGCCAGAGTCCTCAATGCGCATCGTAGTCGATATCATCGAGTTCATTGCAAAGGAGATGCCTAAGTTAACAAGCAGGAAGTGGGCGCGACATTGATGCAGGAGCTCTCTTTCAACCTTTGTCGACGGGCGAGAGTATGTCCCGGCAGCGCTGTGGAAAGGCCTTCGATGCGGATGGACAGAAACATTCCGCAGGCCGACCTGGATGACTTCCTTCGCCTTAACCACGTCTCACCGAAGCCGACAAGGAACTGGACGAGCGTGTCTTCCAGTTGCACGGAGGAGACTCCCTCCTCAAACGACGCTTATAATCTAGCGACCGACAACCGTCGCTCGCGAGTCCGAACAAGCAACACCGTTGTTTCGCAGGCATTGAGGGCAGGTTGCTGCAAGTTCGTGTGCTCCCCAGAGCCGTGAAAGCTCGCGACGTCGAACTGCATGCAGGTCCACTTTTGGCGGAAAGGGCGTCTCAGATTGGCACCTGAGACCTGCCCACCGTAGCGTACGCCTCCGTTGAGGGCCGTCTTGCGAGATCATGGCCCGGTTAAGAGCCTAGTTAGCAGCACAGCATGAGCCATGTGACGCGTCGTTGTCGTCGTTAGAGTGAAAAGGATCAGTGCCGGCTGATCCCCGCGACGGCGCGCCGCTCAACCCTACGACGCTTGCCACTAGGTCGGCGCCGGCGCCGCGGTGCTCATGCCGCTGTTCACGCGGCTCGCAGCCCATGTGGGTAACCGCTGTTCTCAGGCCACGGCCTTGAGTGGCGCAGGGGTGTAGGCCCAGGGCAGCAGGTCGTTGAGCCGGCTTTGCGAATGGCCGGCGACGATTCGGGCGATGCGTGGCGGACAGCGCGCTGCCATTTCTATAGACTGTTGCAAACGCGAAGTTGAATGACGTCGAGCCTCAGGCCTGGATCAACCACTTCCTCGTTCGACTGCCCGGCTATCCGGCCCATCGCGTCTTTTTTGCTGCTTTGGAATTGGCGATCCGCAAAACTGCGGACCAAACCGGCGACGGCCTGATACACGCCTACACGGTCGGACTGTCTCGCCAGGGACCTCGGCGTTAGCGAAGCGCTCGTGGAGGACCTGCCCCTCAGTCTTGAGCCCGCGGACGGGGCGTCATTTGGCTGTACGGCGCTAACGATGACGACGGAATCGCAGCCCTCACGGATGAAGCCATCGAGGAGGTCAAGCCCCTCCTTGAGAAATGTCATCGCGTCTCCCATCGAAATCCTGAGCCCGCAGCTCACGGCGCCGGATACTACATCTGCTGTCTTCACCCCCTGGAGAAACCGTAGCAGACCACGGGACAGGCAAATGGGGGATTCGCCGTTCGTCAGTTCTCAAATTTTCCATGCAAAAGGCGAGGTTACGCGAGCCTAGGACGATGCCTTCGCCAGCCCCCATCAAAAGTACATGTCGCTCGCGGTTTCTAACCTCAGTCGATCGAGCGAACACCTGGCAGTGTGTGAGCTGCTGCCTAGCGTCATCCATCTGCAACCCAATCCAAGCTACATTCCTTCAGGTTGGCTCTGATGCCGCCAATCAATCCAGTTGAGGCAGTTTTCCTGAGATAAGCCCCAAAAAAAAGAAAATTTGTCGCCCGCTATCCAGCAACCAGCATAATTCCCAGACCCATCCTGATAGTGTCCGATGACCAACATCCAAAAAAAGGGGAAACAATCGTGTTCAAGCTATCGCGCCGTCAAATTCTGAAAAGTGCCGCATCAGCCGCTGCAATTGGGGGCTATATGTCGCTGAGAGGCATCTCACGGGCTCTCGCAAAAGAGACCATAAGCGCTATAGGCTGGGGCGGGGTCATTATCAAAGGCCTAAACGCGATCACCCCGGATGCGCCTGTCGATGTCGAGTGGCAAACTTACAGTGGTGCAACCGCGACATTCCTGACAAAACTGAAAGCTTCGTGGCCAGACACGGGCCTAGACCTTATCCAGCAGTGGGATCCAACGTTTCAAACAGTTGCCAAGGAAGGCTGGGCGGAGCCTGTAACTGTTGAGCGGGTCCCAAATCTCGCAAATGTTTCGCCGAAATTGTTCATCAAAGACCCCGCCGGAAATGTGGTCAACGTTCCGACAAACCTCTCAGCCTTCTCCTGGGCTTCTCGAGATGATATTGCACCTTTCGAAATTACTAAACTCGACGACCTTTTGGACAAGCGTCTCAAGGGAAAAGTGTTGGTCATGCCTCCTACATCTGGCTCGAACTTGGGCATGCTTTCCATGGCGCTCTACAAAGGCGGGGATGAGAGAAACATGGAACCAGGCTGGGATTTCATGAAACGGTTGGCAAGCAGCGGTAACATAGGAAGGGTTGCGCTTACCGACATTGATGTAACTAATTCCATTAGCTCTGGTGAAACGTGCGTATGTTTCACGCCATACGCAAATGTAAATAAGCTTCCTTCCAGCATGAAGATACGATTCCTGGTTAGATCGGATCGCCAGAGCGGATTTCTGACATTCTTCTATTCGGAGGGATGGAGCATTTTGAAGAATGGGAAAACCGGACCGGCCTTTGAGTTCGCCAATTACATGCTAAGTCCCGAACAGAACACTAAATACTGCGAGATAATTAGCGGAATTCCCGCTAACAGTAAGGCCACTCCTCCTGAGGCCGTCAAACTGTTCACATATAGCCCAGACGAAATGGATAAGTACGGGTACGTCCCGGATTGGGCCTATCTCACGGATCACACTGATGCGTGGGCTAAGCGGTGGGAAACTGAAATTCAGCCACTTCTTTAAGCTAACGGAGTGGTATATAATAAGATGCGCTCTGATGCTCATAGACGCTCGGTAATGGCATCACAAATACTGCTGTTGCTGCCAGCAACAGCAGTATTTCTTGTGTTTCTTGCATTGCCAATGATGGCAGTTGTCGGCGAGAGTTTCCTTACATTTGTACCAGGTCGCATTGGCGCCTTGAAGGGTGGGCCGCTCACGTTCCAAAACTATGCCGATCTGCTTGATCCGGCTTACATTCGTTACTTTGCGCAGACGTATTTCTTGGCGTTCTGCGCATCGATAATCGCTGTGTTAATCGGCTTTCCCATCGCGCATCACATCGTCAGAGGAGCGTCTGCAATGACACGCAAAATCTGGCTTTTTGCACTAATCGGTTTAATGTTTCTCAGTGCGCTTGTTAGAGTTTACGCCATTCAGTTGACATTTGGAACGGTTGGCATTCTTGCGCCTATTTTGTCTTTTCTTGCAATCGATACCAACGGATACATATATGTAAATGTGGTGATCATCGCAGGTATCTTACATTATGAAATACCGATGTGTATATTGATCTTAATCGGGGCTGTATTGAACGTGAACCCGCGGCTAACTGAAGCCGCGCAATCTTTGGGAGCTTCCGCATACAAGGCTCATCTAACGATAACAGTTCCGCTGTGCGCAAAAGGTCTGGCGTCCGCTTTCCTGGTATCCATGACGGTAGGTGTAGCTGCGTTTGCGATCCCGTTGATATTGGGGAGGGGGCGTATACTGTTCGTCTCCAATCTTATCTACAGCCGCTTCAGCGAAGTGGCTGACTCGCCGAGTGGAGCCGCAATAGCAGTTGTCATGACAGTACTATCGTTCGCTCTGATTTTCGGACTATCTAGGTTAACGACATTGCTTGATCGGACGTAGAATGATTAGTGCTCGCAATCTGGACAACGCCCTCTCCTTCGGCCTAAGGCTGATCGTAGCGCTAACGGCGTTATTTCTGTTAGTGCCAGTGTTTATAACCATGCTGATGTCGCTAGATGCGCGCGATTATTTCGGTGCGTTTCCACCGACAAGCTTTTCGACGCGATGGTTTTATCAATTTCTTCATGATCGCTACCTGTGGTCCGGGTTTAGGACAAGCATCCTATTGGCATCTGTGGCGAGTTTGGTTTCAACCGTTGTTGGTTCGTCGGCTGCCGTAGCGATCAATAGGATGCCGCCGTGGCGCCGAGATGCAGTCACGACGTTGTTTTTATCGCCGCTGATGTTGCCAGGGGTCATAATTGGGTTTGCGCTTGTCCTTTTTTTCTCATCTGCGAACATACTCCCGACTTTCTGGAAATTGCTGGTAGGGCACCTACTAATTACGATTCCATTCACGGTGAGAATGACGCTGATCGGGTTGGCGGGTATAAGCGTGACGTTGCGTGAAGCGGCGCTTAGTCTAGGGGCCAACGAGCGCCAAGCATTTTTGACCGTAGTTTTTCCCTTAGCGAGAAATAGTATTGCCGCCGGAGCCTTATTTGCGTTCGCGTTATCCCTAGATGACTTTGCGATTAGTCTATTCTTGAGCGATGTAAAAACATATACGCTTCCTGTGGCACTCGTCAGTCTGATGAGGTCGAACTTCGATCTTACTCTCGCAGCTGCGGCAGTTTTCCTGCTGGGGTTGTCAGGCTTTATTCTTTTTGTACTGGACCGCGTGCTCGGTGTTGAGCGTGCCATCTCTAACGGAATTTACGAGGCCTGATCGTATGAAGGTTCTAGAGCTAGAGAACGTCACTAAAAGATACGGAGCGCTTACTGCGGTCAACGGTGTATCCATCAGCATAGAAGAAGGAAAGGTTCTCTCCCTCCTTGGTCCAAGTGGGTGTGGAAAGACGACAACGCTGCGCGTCATCGCGGGCTTTACGTCACCAGACAACGGCACCGTACAGATCGCCGGGAAGAATGTTGGTCATCTAAGGCCCTATGAGCGCAATGTCGGCCTACTGTTCCAGGATTACGCACTATTTCCTCATATGACCGTCGCACAGAACGTAGCATACGGGATGCGGTATCGTGGATACCAGAAACCGTTGGTACCGGCGCGAGTCGCCGAGATGCTATCACTCGTTCGCTTGTCTGGCATGGGAGACAGGTACCCTAAGCAATTGAGCGGTGGGCAGCAGCAGCGCGTGGCACTCGCAAGAGCGCTTGCTACCGACCCCCAAATAGTTCTTTTAGATGAGCCGCTATCTGCGCTCGATGCTAAGCTTCGGGTGGAACTGCGTGTTGAGCTGAAGGAGATTCTTAGCTCTGTTGGCGCCACAACAATCGTCGTCACTCACGACCAGGAAGAGGCTCTCAGCCTGGGGGACGAGGTTATAGTGATGAATGCGGGTAGGATCGCTCAGCGAGGATCCCCAACCGAGATCTATGCGAAACCCGCTGACAAATTCGTGGCTGAGTTTGTAGGAAGATCGAATTGGTTTCACGCCACAGGTGTGACGCAATCTAATGTTAATGGCACCGCATTCTCAACCAGCGATGATGTTGAAATCAGGTCGCGCCAGCATCCGGATGCTGGAACCCCCGCCTACGACCTATGCGTCCGTCCGGAGCACATCGATATAATCGGTGTGGACAGCGTTATAGCTGATGACCCAGAATACAATTTGCTCATCGGGAAGGTCGTTGACGTTTCGCTGCTCGGCGCAGACATGCACGTTGTTGTTGAACTTCCAACAAGGAACCGTCTGTTAGTTGTTCGGAAAAATACAGCGGTTTCAAGAAAATTGCTACTCGGTCAGCCCATACGGATCCGGTTCTCCGCGACAGATGTCCTCTTGTTTAAATCTCGATGAGGCCTAACAGCGGCTCAAGTCTATCAGCGGCGCAAGTCACACACTACTTCGACGTCGACGCTCCACGCCTCGGAGCCGTGCTCCGTCATGTGCGCGCTGGCTTGACGCCGTTGCCGCTATCGACGTTCAGTGCTTTTAGCCGGAATGCGCAGACCGCGTCCTACGGCAACAACCAGCCACGCGAATTTTTCAATGGCCTGTTTGCAAGGTCGTTGTAAATGACCGTCCTACAGTCTCGCGGCGAAGAATAGCCTCCAGTTCGCGACCAGCTCGCGTACATGCCATTTGAAGTCGTAGTTGCAGACGCTGGGTCATCAGTACCGGCCACCAGCTGCTACCCTACCGAGGAGTCTCCGCCATCGATAGAGAACGCTAGGAGCAACGTTTTGGTGACTGGCCGACGAAACCGCGGCTCCGTTCGCAGATCCTGCTGGATTGTAGACAGGGTCCGAGGACGTAGCCAGGAACCTGCGAGTAGCCTACATCTTTACCCGCCCGGCAAAAAAGGAATCCGCAGCTGCCGGAGATCGCTTTTTTCTTCCAGACAGACCGGAAGCACCAAAAAATCCCTTTGGACATGGAAACTTCGGGAAATCATCAGCCCAGCGGGGATTATTGTAGAAGCGGGACAAACCGGAGGCACCGTGGATCTCGAGTTAGCCAACAAGCGCGTATTGATAACAGCAGGTGCCAGCGGCATCGGCAGGATCGTGGCTGAAAGCTTTGCTTCGAACGGAGCAAACGTACTCGTATGCGACATTGATGACAAAGCCGTGCAGCGCGTCCAGTCAGAAGCCGCCTTAAACGCAGTTACTGCGGACGTTTCGAACTCCGCAGCAGTCGCCAAGCTTTTTTCGCAGGTTGAAATATTCCTGGGCGGGCTTGATATCCTAGTTAATAACGCTGGCGTATCTGGGCCGGCAAAGCCAGTTCAGGAGCTGACTGACGTCGAGTGGCGGGACACATTCGCGGTCAACCTGGACAGTTCATTCTTTTGCGCTAGGGAGGCGATCCCACTACTGAAGAAGGATGGTGGAGGATCCATCATCAACATTTCTTCGATCTGTGGGCTCTTGCCGTATCGTTTGCGCTCACCCTATTGCGCCGCCAAGCACGGGGTTATCGGATTTACGAGAGTTCTGGCTCAAGAGCTCGGGCCAGATAACGTGAACGTGAACGCCATCTGTCCAGGCAGTGTACAGTCACCTCGTCTCGACCGAGTTGCGTCAATGACGGCATTAGCGATGGGTGTCTCTGTTGAAGAGATCCATCAGGCCGCACTAAATCAGACTTCGATGAGACGGCTTGTCACCATGCAAGAGATCTCCAGTATAGTCTTGTATCTCTGTAGCCCGCTTGGCAGAATAATAACGGGGCAGTCAATTGCCGTAGACGGTCAAACCAATTCGACAGAATAGCGTACGCTATATCTATTCATAGATCCGCTAGGCTTTCATAGATTTCGGCAAAACTGTCTCATCGCAGTTAGTCGCCCCAACACACCGCCTGGTCAAATTCTGGTGCCATAGAATTTCAAACATCTTTCAAGGAGCGGAGTAATTCCGAAATGGCAATGGATTTGAACGGCAGGCTACCGTCCTCGGAGTTCGGGCGCCGATTCGCTAGGTTCCGAGATGCAGCTGCGAATCCACAGCAAAGTTGTGAGACAATGTTTGGGACTACTCGCCAAGTCGAAGGACTGCGATCGGAGTCTCTTTTTAGTCATCTTCCAATGACAATTGACGAGCCTGTCAGCTTCGGCGGCTCCGGCCAGGCACCCAACCCAGCTGAAGTGATGTTGGCTGCGCTTGGGGCGAGCCTTGAAGTCACCATTAGGTGCTACGCCGAGTATTTAAATATAACGGTCGACTCGGTCGGCGTCGATCTGTCGGCCGAATTGGATACGCAGGGTTTCTTTGGCATAAACGCCCACGTTCGCGCTGGATTTCCATTGATAACCGCAAAAGTCAACATAGTCAGTTCTGAGGAAATAGAAGTGATATCTGATCTACTTGAGATCGCCAGTTCGCTGTGCCCGGTTTTAGACAATGTTAAGAACCCTACGAACGTATATATCGAGCTTGACATCAGGAAACCCGGTGATGCTACGTCGTGATAGTAGAGAACCGCTGGACCCACCATGAGGCAAAATCGCTTCTATCACAAAATACACTACCTTAAGAGGATCTCGCAACGTGAATATATCCGGCGCCACAAGACAATTCTGGAAAGAGAACCTCATCTGGGATATGCTTTATCCGCTTGAGCCGCCCGGCCAGACCTACGGATGCCCAGAGAAATACCTTGACCACTATATCGACGCAGGAGTCAGTTTCACGTCGATTGCTTTTGCGGAGGACGGCTTCAACATTGACTCAGCGGTAAAAACCATCGCCGGACACAGGAAGCTGATACAAGCCCGACCCGAAGCCTTTATCCACGCGCTGACGGTGGAGGATGTGTTCCGCGCAAAGCGAGAAGGCAAGCTAGCCATCGGCATGCAGGTCCACGGCACATCCTGGTTCGGTAAGGACGTCGGTGTGTTAGAGGTATTCCACGAGCTCGGGCTGCGAATTGTGCAAATTGCTTTCAACGCATCCAACTTCGTAGGAGGTGGTTGTTCTGACAAGGCTGACGGTGGGCTTACGACCTATGGGCACAAAGTCGTTCCTGAAATCGAGCGCCTGCGGATGTTGGTTGACCTCTCACATACTGGTTACCGAACGACACTCGACATCTTCGAGATCGCGACTCAGCCACTAGTCATATCGCATGCTGGGATCATGGGGGTTCATCAGCACTACAGAAACATTAGAGATGATCAACTTCAGGCGCTTGCAACAAACGGTGGCGTAGTTGGTCTATCGGGAAATAGCGCATATATAGGCGACGACGAAGGATCGATGGCCGCGATCTTTCGGCATCTTGATCACGTTGTCCAGCTGGTGGGTCCGGATCATGTCGGATTTGGCTTCGATTTTGTTTTTGAACCAGACCTCCTCAACGAGTGGGCTCTGAAGGTCCAGGACGAATGGCCTGATTCAAAGGCCTCCGGCTGGAAAGGCTTTCACTTTAAGAGACCGCAGAATGTAATTGAGCTGGTTCAGTTGATGTTCGATCACGGATATCCAGAGGAAGCTGTCAGAAAAATTGTTTCCGGAAACTTCCTCAGGGTCTGTCAGGCTGTCTGGTAACGCGCAGCTATGGTTGCCACCGAGTCGGCCATAAAAACAATGAGAGAGATACCGTGAACAACAATCATCTACGATTTGATCTTTCCGAGTATCAGGCTCGACTAAGCTCAACTCGAGTGGCGATGCAGAAAGCCGGAATCGATTTATTGATCGTCAGCGATCCTGCAAACATGGGTTGGTTGACTGGTTATGACGGCTGGTCCTTCTATGTTCATCAGTGTGTTATCATTCATCTTAGCGAAGATCCGATCTGGTTCGGTCGTGAAATGGACGGTAACGGGGCGCGCCGCACTATATACATGGATGAGAGTCGTATAAAGACGTATGCTGACCATTTTGTGCAGTCTGATCAGTACCATCCGATGTCTGTTCTGGGGTCGATTATATCAGATCTTGGTTGTGGCAATATGAGCATCGGCGTTGAGAAAGATAATTTTTACTTTACACACGCGGCTTTCGAGGTCTTGAGCGCCGCGCTTCCAAATGCGAAATTGCAAGACGCTACGCGGCTAGTTAAGTGGCAGCGTATCGTGAAATCGCCGCGAGAGCTTGAGTATATGCGTGGAGCTGGGAGAATTGCGACGGCTATGCACGCACGTGTCGCTGAGGTCCTTCGACCAGGAATACGGCAATCTGACGTCGTGGCTGAAATTTATCAGACTGCCATACGCGGTGTCGAAGGAGTGTGGGGCGACTATCCAGCCGCGGTCCCCATGATCGGAGCGGGCGTCGACGCTTCGGCGCCTCATCTAACTTGGAGCGACCGCGAGCTTCGCTCAGGCGAAAGCATATTTTTCGAGCTGGCAGGTGTGCACAAGCACTACCACAGTCCATTGTCACGAACATTCTATCTGGGCAAGCCAGACAGCAAATTCATTGATGCGGAGAAGGCGGTATTGGAGGGAATGGCGGCTGGACTTGACAAGATCAAGCCTGGAAATGTCTGTGAAGAGGTTGCTCAGGCATATTATGACGTTATCGAACGTTATGGCTTAAACAAACCAAGCCGATGTGGATATTCAATCGGTATGGCCTATCCCCCTGATTGGGGTGAGCACTCCGCAAGTTTTCGGAAGGGCGATCGTACTGAACTAGCCGCGGGCATGACCTTTCATTTTATGTCAGGGCTATGGTTCGGCGATTGGGGTATCGAAATCACGGAGAGTGTTCTAATCGGCGAAAATAGGCATGAATGTTTAGCCAGCTCGCCACGCGAATTGATCGTGATTAACTGAGTCTTGATGGAGATCGAATGGAACGTGCCCCTATTAACCGTGAAATGTCGGATTGCAACGAGGGAAAAATACTTTCATTGCGGCACTACATGCACGCCAATCCCGAGCTTTCAAACGAAGAGCACGGCACTCAGGCAGCAATAAGAAATTGTCTTGCGGAAGCCGGATTGTACGAGCCCTCGACTTTTCACAGGACGGGCATCTTCGTCGACATACGAGGTGAGGGCAAAGGACCGCCCGTAAACATTGTAGTGCGTGGCGACATCGACGCGCTCCCTATTACAGAGAACCGCGAGGACATTTCTTATAAATCGACGGTGCCGGGAAAAATGCATGCATGTGGACACGATGCACATGCTTCTGCAGCGTTCGGCGTGGTATTGGCGGCTATCGACAATCGGAAGACGTTCGCGGGCACATTGCGCGTAGTTTTCCAACCCGCCGAAGAAGCTGAACCGCTGGGCGGCAGGTCCGTAGCTGAACAGGGCATTTTAGACGGCTTTGATTTCGCGGTTGGCATGCATGTCAATCCCGAGATCCCTTCCGGCAAATTCTCGATCCGAAGCGGCCCGGTGACCAGATCCGCCGATGAGTTTCGCGTAATCTTTAGAGGAAAGAAAAGCCATGCGGCGTGGCCTGAACTCGGGGTTGACGCAATAACAATCTGCGCGACTTTCGTTGCCGAAGCTCAGAAACTCGTTTCGCGGGAGAGCGACGCAGATGAAGCAGCCATTATCTCGATCGGGACGATCCATGGTGGAGAAGCAACCAACATTGTTTGCGACAGGGTAGAGTTGACCGGCACGATCCGGACCCGGTCCCCCAAAGCGCGGGAACGCCTACAATCTCGCCTTGGGGAAATTGCACGGCAGATTGCGGTAATGCATCGCGGTTCCGCCGATTTCGGTGTCACTCCTGGCGAACCGCCGGTGATCAACGACCCGATTGTTTGCGAGCATGCAAAGACGGCTATTTCAGAGGCCTTCGGGCCAAGTGCCTTGATGGATACTAGACCCCTCGCTGGAGCCGATGATTTTGGGTTCTATTCGGAGAAGTTGCCTTCCGTATACTTTTGGGTGGGGTGCTATGACGAGACAGCAGGAAATAGAACTCATGTGCACACATCTGAATTTGGCGTCTCAGATACGGACGTGCTTCGCGCGTCAAGGGCTGCGTGGGCAATCGTCAGGAATCTCCAAAGAGGAGATGTCACCTAGACATCCAATCTTTAGCGCAGCGCCACCTTCAGCCCCGGTCTACTTGCCGACTTCGATTGGACTGCCAGTGGTGTAGGTAAAAGCACGCTGCTCCCAGCTGCGAGAGAGGAGAGCTAGTCCTTTGGGCTAAAGCTCCAACGAGCCCCGACTGCAGACGTCACAGCCGAGATTTTGATCGATAAGTTTCACAAGGCCGATTGTGAGGCACTCCTGACGACTTCCGATAAGCGACATACGGCAGTTGCAATGACGAACGACAGGCCGATGCCATCCCATATGGACCGGAGACCGGGCAGCTTGAGGTCGTAATCGCGGTCCGGTTGGCCTCTTGGCCTCGCAAGCGCGGATCAGGATCGCCCATGAGGCCTGTGTGAGAATTCAGCAGCGGAGCAGCGAATGTTACAGAAAGTCATTATCACCTGTGCAGTCACAGGTAGTGGGTCCGCATCTCTGACAAAGCATCCTGGTATTCCAAAGACACCGAAACAAATAGCTGACGCGGCATTAGAAGCTGCCACAGCAGGCGCTTCGGTAGTACACATCCATGTTCGAGATCCTGATACAGGCGCCGCATCGAATCGAATTGATCTATATGAACAGGTTGTGAAACGGATTCGCGATGGATCGACGGATGTCATCATCAATTTGACCTGCGGTATGGATGGTGAGCTTGAGTTAGGGTTGTTGGAGCCCTTAGCTATTGCGCCAACTACCACACTAAGGAGCGCCTTGGGGCGCTGCCTACATGTCGTCGAGCTTCAGCCGGAGCTTTGCACTCTGGATTGTGGAACGATGGCATTTGGAGAAAGTATCTTTGTCGCGCGTAAATCCGATCTGCAGGAGATGGCGAAGCTCGTGCGCGAGGCTGGGGTGAAACCTGAGCTGGAATGCTTTGACCTCGGTCACATCGAAATGGCTAAGTCACTTGTCGCGGATGGCCTCATTTCTGGTCGTCCGCTTTTCCAGTTCTGCCTGAGCACGGGCTATGGGGCCCCCGCTACACCGAGTGTAGTTCTGGCTATGCGAGGGCTCTTACCATCTGGAGCTATCTGGGGTGGATTTGGTTGCGGAAAGGATGAGATGCCGATGGTTGCCCAGGCAGTAGGCCTGGGTGGTCATGTACGCGTTGGTCTCGAAGACAACATATATCTGCGACGTGGCCTTTTGGCCTCAAACGCCGAACTCGTCGAGAATGCAGTAGGGATTATTGAGCGCTTGGGCGCCACCGTCGCTACACCATCTGAGGCGCGAGAAATACTCGGCGTCGAGAAGCGAGGTTAAATTGGGCAAGTTATTCGTCTTACTTTAGGACGACCGCTATTTCGGAAAAGGAGATCAAAGGACTGTCGGGACGGGGTGGCGAGTCCGTCATGTCGCGCCTCCGGACCACCACAGATTTCGTAGCAGCGATCTCCGGCGTCGACCACATTCAAGAGAGTTTGCCGGAGCGCCTAGACATAAAACGCCGTTATCACAAAGAAGGCGGCCAAGCTAAAATTACATACCTTTGAAGGAGTTGACATTATGGCGATGCCCAAGGGGCCGCAGGCGTTTCCGCGGAGTGAATACTTGCGGCGTTTATCTGCCGTAAAAGCTGCAATGCAGACGCGCGAAGTCGATGCTCTGGTAGTCACGACGACCGCGAACATCACCTATTTGACCGGATATACGTCCAAATCAGGCTACGTGCCCCAGTGTCTGATCGTTTCAGCGAAAGATGAAGAACCGACGTTTATTACGCGTCGTATGGACGCCCCGGCTGCTATCCACCAAATGTTCATCGATCGCAGTCGGATCTTCGGCTACCCTGAAGCGTTGATCGCTAATCCAGACAAGAACGGCTGGGATACTGCAATCGATTTCCTTCTGGATAATGGATTCGCGCGCGGAGGCATCGGGATCGAGGCGGACTTACTTCCTGCTGTCGTAACGAAAAAATTCGAGATGAGATTGCCGGAAGCAAGGCTTGTAAACTTCGCGAACATGGTTAGCTGGATTCGAGGTGTAAAATCCGATGTCGAAATCGCGGTAATGCGCGAAGCCGCGGCGATTACTGATGCAGGCATGCTGCGCGCCAAAGAATTCATCCGTCCAGGCGTTGGCGAGGCTGAAGCGGCGGCGGAGATTATCGCAACGCTCGTACGCGGTGCGGATGGAAGACCGGGCACGGACGTGTCCAATTTTTACCTATGTGCATCACCGCGCACTTCCACGTGCCACATCCCTTGGGCGGAAGACGTTTTCCGACAAGGTTCGCAGATAAACTTAGAATTCGGAGGGGTCCGCCACGGCTACATTTCGGCACTGATGCGCACAATGTCGATAGGTAAGCCTTCGGACCACCTGCGTCGAATTCATGATGGCGAGGTCGCCGGACTGGAAGCCGCTCTCGCAGCTGCCAAGCCCGGTGCAACCTGCGGCGATGTTGCTGTCGCTTTCAACACGACGGTTCGAAAGTATGGGTTTGAAAAAGAGTCGCGCTGCGGATATGCCATAGGAATCGAATGGACGGAACCGACCGCCAGCCTCAAGGTGGGTGACCCCACAATCCTGAAACCCAACATGACATTCCATCTAATGCTCGGAAACTGGATTGATGAGGATGTCGGCTACGTCATCAGCGAGACATTTCGGGTTACCGAAGCCGGCGCTGAAACGTTCAGCAAGCTTCCACGAGACCTCTTCCAGTTGTAGCCGCGGGCTGAGCTCTCGTTGACGGAAATTGCGTCAGGGCACGGCAAGGCTGAGCTTGAACGCAGGGCGCCCCGCATACGGCAAATCGTCCCCACGGCACACAAGGTGTAAGCGATGCGCCAAGGCACCTTTCCCGAAATAGCTTGATGGTTAGGGTCGCTTGTTGGTCGGCGCGCCGGCGGCGATCACTCCGGGTTGCCATAGCGGGTGACGTAGTGGAGTTCGCGCAGGGCGGGGATGACGAGGGCGATGTCTTTGTAGGCCTCGTGCTCGATGAAGTGCGCGGTCTCGGGCCCCGGCCTGGGCTTGCCGAGGACGTGACCTGCCACTGAACTGTCATCCAGTGGCGACTAGAGCCTTGGCCGTTTCTGTTACGCCTCTTGGCGCGGGTTGAGCAACCGGCGGAGGCGCGGAGCCTTCCATCAGCACAGCGTCGGAGCCGGTTGCGGTGATGACCTCGGCATAGGCTGCCGGGGTCTGGTAGCCGAGCGAGGAATGAGGCCTCGCGGTGTTGAAGTCCTCCCGCCATTCGGCGATGGCGCTGCGGGCGTGGTCGAGGCCGAAGAACAGGCTCTCGTTCAAGAGCTCGTCGCGCATGCGACCGTTGAAGGATTCGACATAACCATTCTGCATCGGCTTGCCCGGCGCGATGTAGGTAAGCGATGCGCCAAGGCACCTTGCAAGATGCCGATGAACATGGAGTTTTCGAGCCATGACATTGGAACATGCAAGGGGCGATATGGTCGCCGAGTTAAGCGGCGCCGCGGCGACCGAAGAGCTTACAACGGTGCGCGGGCGCGTGCGGCAACGAAGGCTGTGGAGTTGCACTGAGAAGCGCGCGTTGGTCGATCTGGCGAGCGCGGTGGGGTCGTCGGTGACCGAGGTCGCGGAGGCGTTCGGCGTAGCTCCGTCACAGCTCTATGCGTGGCGCAAGCAGATGGCCGGCGGCGAGCTCGAGGCCGATCAGGCGATGGCAACTTTCGCGCGGATCGACGGTAAGCGATGCGCCAAGGCACCTTGCAAGATGCCGATGAACATGGAGTTTTCGAGCCATGACATTGGAACATGCAAGGGGCGATATGGTCGCCGAGTTAAGCGGCGCCGCGGCGACCGAAGAGCTTACAACGGTGCGCGGGCGCGTGCGGCAACGAAGGCTGTGGAGTTGCACTGAGAAGCGCGCGTTGGTCGATCTGGCGAGCGCGGTGGGGTCGTCGGTGACCGAGGTCGCGGAGGCGTTCGGCGTAGCTCCGTCACAGCTCTATGCGTGGCGCAAGCAGATGGCCGGCGGCGAGCTCGAGGCCGATCAGGCGATGGCAACTTTCGCGCGGATCGACGTGAACGATCTGCCCGAGGTCGAGCGTCCCGTCGCCGATTGCCCGGACCCGGCCGGCAGGATCGTCGTGGCCTTTCCGAACGGCGCGCGATTGCTTATCGACGGGACCGTCGATCCGACGGCGCTACGTATCGTCCTGGCGGAGTTGACCAGTTGATCACAGTGGTGCCGACCGACCGGATTTACTTGTGCTGCGGTGAGACCGATATGCGCCGCGGGATCAACAGCCTGGCGCGGATGGTGCAGCAGGTGCTCGCGCTCGACCCGCATACCGGCGCGATCTTCTGCTTCCGTGGACGCAAGGGTCATATCATCAAGGTTTTGGCGCATGACGACCAGGGGTTCTGCCTTTTTACAAAACGGCTTTCCGATGGTTGTTTCGCCTGGCCGACCACCAAGGATCAGGTGACCGTGTCGCTCACCAAGGCACAGCTTTCGCTACTTTTGGACGGGATCGATTGGCGCCGGCCGAACAAGATTTATCGACCACGTCTGGCCGGCTAACTTCGGCCGTTCTCATTGATTTTGTGTCGATTTTGCTTCCGTAGACGAGGTCTTTCGGGTATGTAATTTGGGTGTCGGAACAAGCTCCCTCAACCGCTGATTTCTGTAAGCGATGCGCCAAGGCGCCTTTCCCGAAATAGTGCTCTATAGTAGATAGTAGGAAGCCGTTGGTCCGCGTCGCCGCCGATCACTGCGGATCGTCATAACGGGTGACGTAGTGGAGTTCGCGCAGGGCGGGGATGACGAGGGCGATGTCTTTGTAGGCCTCATGCTCGATGAAGCGCGCGGTCTCTGGCCCTGGCCTGGGCTTGCCGAGGACGGGCCGCCCCTTTTTGTCGACGCAGTAGATCAGGATCGGCAGCAGCAGGCCGTGGTTGGGGTTGTCGAGGTCGAGTAGCCGTTTCCATTTTTTGATGTTGAGATTGATGGCCGCGTAGAACCCCTGGCACCACGGCCGCGGGTCGATGCCGCCGCTGGGCTTGGTGGCGAAACGGGGCGCATAATCCTGCGGCCTGTCGAAGAGCGTCTCGTTGATCCGGTTGTGGATCCTGGCGACGCTGGCAAACACGGCGTGATCGGTTGCAGATCCTTTGGCCAGGACGTCGCGCCGCAACCCCATGAGCGGGCACATCCAGTCTTGCGGGTCCGGGAACCGCGGCCCGGTGACCGCCGCCGTTACGAAGCCATCCAGCGCCGACATCGTCCGCACCAGCGGGCGGGGGGCGGGTTTGATGGCCATCCAGGCCTCCAGCGCCTCGTCCGACAGCGCCATGTCATCGATCGCGCTCATGCCGCCAAGGAGAGCGGCATCGCTTGGCGGCGCACCCAGCTCCACGGCATCAGCTCGTCCCAGCGCGAGGCTGGCCAGTCGTTCTGGATGCGCTCGGTGACATCGGCCATGTAGGCTTCGGCATCGACGCCGCAGAGCTTGCAGGTCTCAATGATGCTGAGCACGACCGCTGACCGCTCCGCCGCGGCGAAGCTGCCCGAGAAAAGCCAATTGCGCCTGCCGACTGTCATCTCGCAGACATTCTGCCCATGTCGGGCGCGAGGTTGTCGTTTGGTATCGATGGCATCCGTATTTCGAGCGGACCGTTCGATGCGAGTATACCGAGGAGCGGGCGAACGGCAGAGTCGCGCACATTGTCGTGCGCCATGGCGAAGTCATTGTCGTTCCCACATGGATGTTGGATCGCGACGTTTGTGAAGCGTTCACCTTGGGCAGCCCTCGGGTGACCGTGGATGCGCTGACTGACCTTCACAACCTCTTGATCCATCGGGGATTTCGTAATGGCCTTGCGAGCGGTTCGAACGCTCAGGAGGTTATCGATGAAGACATTGCCCCCGCCAAGCCGGCTGCCAGCACTACGGCAGTTGATCATGCCACTCGACTCCCGAGCCCTGGACGGGCTGACGAGAGCGCAACGCGCGGTCGCGGTCGCGAGCCTCGCCAAGCTGCTGATGGCGGCTGCAGGTGTCGCGGAGAAGGAGATGACCGATGACGGGCGGTAATCTTCTTCCCATGGCACTCCTGAAGCGCAAGGCCGTCGTCTACGTCAGACAGTCGACGGCCCAACAGGTTCATGCAAACCTTGAGAGTCAACGCCGGCAATATGAGCTGGTCGACGTTGCGCGGCGTTGGGGGTTCCACAATGTCGAGGTGATCGACGAGGATCTGGGCCGCAGCGCGAGCGGCGCCGTCGAGCGCCCGGGTTTCGAGCGGCTCGTCGACGATCTGTGCACCGGTCATGTCGGCGCAGTATTGTGTCTTGAGGCCTCTCGGTTGTCGCGCAATGGTCCGGACTGGCACAGGCTGCTTGAGCTTTGCGGTCAGGTCGATGCGCGCGTGATCGATATCGATGGCATTTACGATCTATCATGTTGATACCCTTATTCGGTAGCAGGTGGGTTAAAGTCGAGGTGTTGCCGCACGCCGGATTTGAGCTCTTGTATTGCGGCGATTGTTGCAGCGGCATCTGGAAACAGAACGCGTTTGTGAAGGGCGTTTTGGCGGACACTGATCACGCCATTGCGGATTCGATGCCGGATCCAGGAGCGAGAAACGTCCGCTGCCATCGCTAGTTCAGACACCGTTAGCCACCCGGGAATGTGGTGAGAGCGGGCTGGTGTAGACTGCCTCAATACGCGATGGCGTTGTCGGACGATCTGGACTGTGCGCACAGGAACGTAGCTGCGGCGCGGTGAGCGGAAGCCTTCCTTAGTCAGTTTGGCCGCTATCGCCGCGTCGTCGTCCCCTTGATGAGCCAGTTCGAGCAGCCGGACCTCCATCTCGGCGCCGCGAGACAGGGCGCTCAAGGCATGCACCCTCGGCTCGACCTCGCGTTCGGTAACTTCACCGCCTCGCCAAACGATGCGGATCGTAATCCGATCTCGGACCACCCGTTGCAGGATCACTTTGTCGATCAGGCTGCGTAGTAAGGCTTTCTTGCGTCCCCACTCTATGTCAGGTCTCTGCCAAAATTCGGGAAGTTGCGAACCGGCAGCGATAAAATCATTCTGTTCTGTCGGCGTCAGATCATCAGATTGACTTTGCATTGCGCGACGGCGCTCAAGTGCATCCTCCGCTTGACGAAGCTCACGCAGAGCCCCCCTCCCAACGGCGCTCCAACTCGGCCGCAATCAGGCGATTGTCAGGGTCAACCCGATTGTATTGCCGTTCTGCGAGCAGCGCTTGATAACGCAGCCGCTTGATCTGCTGCTCTTCAGCGCGCTCAAAAGCCTCGTCTGCCTGCTGACGAGCATCTTTGGCGTGCATCAACTCGGCCAACTCGGCCGGACTGGCCGCCGCGAAGAGGGCCTCAACGACGCGGGCGTCGATGGGATCGGCTGGCAAATGCTGGCATAAGGCTCCGCCCTGGCTGCGTGCCAGGAAGTTGCAGACGTAACGATTGCCGTTCTTGTATTCGACGCCCATTTTATGGCCGCATCGCCCGCACCAGACAATGCCTTGCAACACCGCCGCGCCATCACGCGGCGCACCGCGTGTCTGGTTTCGTCGGTATTCAGCGTGATTGTCGCTCAGCATGGTCTGGATCCGCTCGTAACGCTCCCAATCGCAATAAGCAGGATAACGGTCTTTAACTACGATTTTCCACTCTGCCATTGGCCGGCGTCGCGAGATGATTTTACCACTCGCATACCTGGCGTGACAGGACTGGGTGCGGCCATAGACGAAGGCGCCGGCATAGGCCGGGTTCTTCAACATCCCGGCAAGCATGTTGGCAGTTGGGACGCGCCAGACAACGTCGCCAAATCGATTTCGCCGCGGTATGGTGAGCGCACGATCCCGCAAGGAACGGATCACTTTTCCGACGGTGCCCAACTCCCAAAATGCAGAGAATATCAGGGCAATCCGGTCCTGCACTTCCTGGTTTGAATCCTTCATCACGACACCATTGGTATCCCGCTCCAACCCGGCTGGTAACAGCAAAGCCAACTCACCCCGTTCAGCCTTGCTGAGCAGACCAGCCGTCAGGCGGCCACGAAGCGTGTGCAATTCCACTTCCGAGATCGTACCCTTCAGGCCAAGCAACAGGCGCCCGTTGGCCGAGCCCGGGTCGTAAATTCCGTCGCGGTCGCCGATGAGGCATTGCCGATAGCCGCATAAATCGAGGAGTGGGTACCAATCGGAACAATTGCGGGCAAGCCGTGTCACTTCATACGAGAGAACGATGCCAACTTCACCCAATGTGACGCGTCCAAGGAGATCTTTGAAGCCGGCACGGTGAGCCGCCGCAGCTCCACTCTGGCCAAGGTCCGCGTCGATCACTTCGATATTGGTGTCGTCCCAGCCGAGATCCCCCGCACGCTGATGCAATGCATACTGCAGCCGCAGGCTTTCCTGGTTGTTGACCATCTGATGTGGTGTCGATTGCCGGATGTAAATCACGGCTTTTCGGCACAAATGCTGGGTTGTTATCAGATCCGACATCATGGCTCGCCCTCCAGAGAACCATGCGGTTCCGATCGGGGTGATTCGGTTTCTGACGTCAGGCTATCATGCTCAGCCATATCGCCGGAACTTCGCGGCGCCTGCGCCTTTGCGCAACTGACCAGGCGAATAAAATCGCGAACGCTCGCAGTCGAAAGCTTGGCTGACGGCGAATCTGGTGCCGATGGATACAGATTGGTGGCCGAGATCGGAATCTTCAGGAGAACATCATCGCGGTAAACGACAAGAAGCTGACGATAGGCGCCGGCGCCGCTCGGTCCTGCCGCTAAAATGAAATCGCGCCCATAAAGAGGGTGTGCCGGATCAGTAACTGTTATGCGCTGATCATCTCCAAATCTAATTGGGGCATTAAGATGTGTGCTCGTATGATCCCGCCAAGCCGAACGACCGGCTGTTGCTCGGCATGAAGGGCAACATCAGCGAGTTCGAGCTTTCTGTCATTCGGGCGCGGATGCACGAGGCCGCGCGACAGAAGGCCCAGCGGGGCGAACTGCGGATAAGCGTGCCGATCGGCTACATATGGCCCCGCGATTACGGCCTGGGTTTCGACCCTGATATTCGGGTCCAGGAAGCCATCAGGCTTATATTCGCGCGGTTCCGCGAGATCGGCAGCGCCCGCCAGGTGCTGATCTCGCTCAATGCCGAAGGCATGCATTTTCCGCGCCCATCTGACGGCAAGATGATGGTCTCCTTCGACTGGGTTCCGATCCGCTATCGCAACGTCATCAGCGTATTGAAGAACCCTTTCTATGCGGGGGTCTATGTGTACGGCAAAACCCAGAAGCGGACCGAGATCGTCGATGGCCGCGTTCGCAAGAGCTACGGCCACCGTAAATCCCATGAGGATTGGGCGGTTATGCTTAGGGAGCATCATGAAGGCTATGTCGGCTGGGACGAGTATGAGCGGAATCAGAAGCTGCTCGCCGCCAACACGTACGGCAAGGGCGGCGGTGTAAAGTCCGGTCGGGGCGGAAGGGCTCTTCTGGCCGGCATGCTCACCTGTGGTCATTGCGGTCGCCGCCTGTGCGTCGTTTATGTCGGCCGTCGCATCGGTTATCATATCTACCGTTGCGACCGTTCGAACCTCATGCTGGCGCGACCCCGATGCATGACCGCCAATGGCGGTCGAGCTGACGCTGCGATCTCGCAGGAGCTTTTGCGCGCCGTGGCGCCCATGGCGATCGAAGCAGCATTGGAGGCGGAGCGCATGCATCTCGAAGGCGAAGCGCAGAGAAGGCAGATGCTTGAACTGGATTTGCAGCAGGCCCGCTACGAAGCCTCGCTTGCGGAACGCCGCTATGCGGCCTGCGACCCCGACAATAGGCTCATAGCCGCTCAGCTTGAGAAGAGCTGGGAGGCGACGCTTCGCCGTATCGAAGCCTGCGAAGCCCGGCTCAACAATCGGCAAGTTCGCGATGACGCCGCCATCCCGGATTTTGCCGGCCTGGCTCAGGATCTCAGGGCTGCATGGGACGGTTCCGATGTCGACATGCGTTTTCGGCAGCGGCTCCTGCGCGCGCTGATCAAGGATATCGTCGTGACCGTGGACGATGATGCGAGACAGGTCGAACTCACTATACACTGGCAGGGCGGACAGCATTCGCAGGTTCACATTCGCAAGCCAAAGTCCGGCGAGCACACCAAAAGCACGCCCGAGGAGGCGATGGCCATCATCCGATCGATGGCGACGCGCTGGTCCGACGCAGATGTCGCCGCCACGCTCAACCGCATGGGGATGCGGACCGGTCAGGGAAAGACCTGGACAGGGCATCGCGTCAGCTCGTTGCGCCGGGTGCACAAGATCGAGGGCTACCGGTCTGCCTGCAATACTGGCGGAGAATGGCTCACCATGTCGGAAGCCGCGACCAAATTCGGCGTCACCAACCATAAAATCCGGCGTGTCGTCGAAGCCGGGCTCTTGCCCACCGAGCAAATCATGCCCGGCGCCCCCCATCAAATCCGCGCAGCGGACCTCGAAAAGCCCGCCGTCAAAGCCGCGATCTCGCGTAAAGGCCCGTGTCGCGTCACCGACCAAGACCAGAAATCCCTGTTTTCCGCCATTTGAAAAGGAGCAGCATAATGAATCAGGCATTGTAAATCCACGAATGGCCCGCTCCGCGATCAGGTTGTCGGGCTCGAGCTGGCCATCGTAGAGGAAGCGATTGAACGCTCGCCATCGGTTGGTGCCATAGGCGAAGGCCTTGGCGATATCGGCATGGCGCGACAAACCGTTGCCCTGGCGCATGAGCTGTCGTCGCAGCGCGCGGACCAGTGGTCGGGTCCGCCTTCGTCGTGCGGCCAATCGCTCGGCGGGCGGCAGCCCTCGTATCTCTTCCTCAATCCTGTAGATCGCCTGGATACCGGCCATCGCCGTCGTGCTGAGCTCGGTCGGCTGGCTGTCGTGAACGTCGAATATCTTGCGACGCAGATGGGCCAGGCACGCAGCTTCTCGAATTGCGCCACCCTTGTAGAGCTGGTTGTAGCCGCTGAAACCGTCGGCCTGGAGCGTCCCGGTAAATCCGGCGAGCTCGCTCATCACGCTCTCGCCGGCGCGGCCCATGGTGGCGCGATACCAGGCGATCGGCGGCTCCTTCGAACCCGAGTTGCGGTCGTCGGCGACGTAGACCCAGAGCGCGCCCTTGTGCGTCTTGCCGGTGCCGGGCGCCAGGATCGGAAGCCGCGTGTCGTCGGTGTGAATCTTGCTGCGGGTACGGCCGATCTCACGGATGCGATTGTAGATGGGATCGAGCAAAGCGGCGGCGTAGCCGGCGCTGCGCGCAAGCGTGGAACGCTCGATATCGACGCCCTTGGCGGCCATCATCTGGGCCAGACGGTAGAAGGGCAGATGATAACCCCACTTGGCCATCATGATATGGGCGAGCGCGGCATAGCTGAGCTTACCGCGTGCAATGGCCTTGGCTGGTGCGGGCGCCTGGATGATTTTATCGCAGGTCCGGCAGCTGTACTTGGGTCTAATGGTCTCGATCACCTGCCAGGCCTGGGCAACCAGATCGAGCATCTCGTCGCTATCTTCGCCCATGGCGCGCAGATCGCCGCCGCAGCCCGGGCAACATGCGCAAGACGGCTCCCGAACGGCCCGCTTGCGCGGCAGGTTGGGATTGAGCTTGCGCACCGGCAACACCCGGACCTTGTCGGTGTCAGCAACGATGGGCAGCTCGAGATCGGGCACGCTGGCGGCGAAATCGGTCTCGAGATCTTCGAGTTCGAGCCGCATCTGGCCCAGCTTCTCGGAGGAGCGGCCGAAGGCCTTGCGGTTGAAGCGATCGATCCGCAGCTGCAGGCGCTGGATGCGAAGTGCGGCCTCGGCGCGCTCTCTGCGAAGCTGCTCATCCCGTTCGGCAATGGTGATGTCACGGGCACAAACCGCCGCCTCCAGAAGGGCGATCCGAGCGAAGAAATCAGCGGTTGAGGGAGCTTGTTCCGACACCCAAATTACATACCCGAAAGACCTCGTCTACGGAAGCAAAATCGACACAAAATCAATGAGAACGGCCGAAGTTAGCCGGCCAGACGTGGTCGATAAATCTTGTTCGGCCGGCGCCAATCGATCCCGTCCAAAAGTAGCGAAAGCTGTGCCTTGGTGAGCGACACGGTCACCTGATCCTTGGTGGTCGGCCAGGCGAAACAACCATCGGAAAGCCGTTTTGTAAAAAGGCAGAACCCCTGGTCGTCATGCGCCAAAACCTTGATGATATGACCCTTGCGTCCACGGAAGCAGAAGATCGCGCCGGTATGCGGGTCGAGCGCGAGCACCTGCTGCACCATCCGCGCCAGGCTGTTGATCCCGCGGCGCATATCGGTCTCACCGCAGCACAAGTAAATCCGGTCGGTCGGCACCACTGTGATCAACTGGTCAACTCCGCCAGGACGATACGTAGCGCCGTCGGATCGACGGTCCCGTCGATTCGCAATCGCGCGCCGTTCGGAAAGGCCACGACGATCCTGCCGGCCGGGTCCGGGCAATCGGCGACGGGACGCTCGACCTCGGGCAGATCGTTCACGTCGATCCGCGCGAAAGTTGCCATCGCCTGATCGGCCTCGAGCTCGCCGCCGGCCATCTGCTTGCGCCACGCATAGAGCTGTGACGGAGCTACGCCGAACGCCTCCGCGACCTCGGTCACCGACGACCCCACCGCGCTCGCCAGATCGACCAACGCGCGCTTCTCAGTGCAACTCCACAGCCTTCGTTGCCGCACGCGCCCGCGCACCGTTGTAAGCTCTTCGGTCGCCGCGGCGCCGCTTAACTCGGCGACCATATCGCCCCTTGCATGTTCCAATGTCATGGCTCGAAAACTCCATGTTCATCGGCATCTTGCAAGGTGCCTTGGCGCATCGCTTACTTTCTTCGTCGGACAGGTCGTGGACGTGCTTGAGGTAATGCAGACCGACCATCAGCCGCGTCGGCTTGGCCGGCCTGCCGACCGGGCGATAAAACCCGCCAAACGCTTCGTCAAAGCGCGACCACGGCATCAATGCCGACAACCGAACCAGCGGATGGCGCGGATTGATGATGGCATCGAGGCGCTCGCGGAACAAATCATTCTTACCGGACGACGGACGGGCTGGAAGCATTGCAAAAACACCGGGAAACGACGGGATCGAAGGTGGTTTCCGGCATTCTCCAATACTTCAAACCCAATGGGAATCCCTGCAAAGCAAGAGGTCCAAGAGTTTTTCAGGGCGAACTAAGGCGGGTTAGTTCCCTGCCTGTCGCGTCTTGGATGCGGATACCCTTACCCGTTTCGACGATCGTAGGCTCTCCGAGCTTCCCAGTTGCAAAGTCCTTGAGCTGCGTGAATGGGTGCAAGACGCTGTTGCGGTCTTTGTCAGAAATGTTCTGAATCGTGTGCTTCACAGTGGGACTCCGACGTCCATATTAGGAGGTATTAAAATTATAGAGTCATGACATCTAAGAAATACACTTCTTAGAAGCATTAATTCGACTGGCCTCGCGTAACTTGAGAAGTCCTATGATTGTTTCATTCCGCTCTTCGATCATCTGTGGAATGGTCCTGCCATCAATGACTTCTTGCGCTTGTTGAAGGATGCGCTCGCGCAGTTCAGGGGTCCAATCTGGAAGTGGCGATTCCGTTACATAGGGAGCTCTCCACTCCACTGCTCCATGAATATCCATAAATGCTTCCAATCCGCCGTCACCACCGCCTAAGTGGAACGTGGCAAATGGGCCCATGAATGCCCACCGCAGGCCCAAACCGTGAGTTAAACAGTCATCAATCTGCGCGACCGTGGCTTGTTCTGCGGCGATCATGTGCAGCGCCTCCCGGAACAGGGCAATCTGAAGCCTATTAATCATGAAACCGTAGATCTCCTTGTCCATCCGCAGAACTCGCATGCCGACGGTTTCAAAGAAGGTAACAGTCCAATCCAGGACAGCGAGATCTGTTTTTTCCCCTCCTACAACTTCGATAAGCGGGATAAGGTACGGCGGATTCACAGGATGCGCTACGACGGTACGCTGCGGATGTTTGCAGCGCTTTTGTATATCCGTCATTGGAAATCCCGACGTACTTGACCCGATCACAATGCTCGGATCCACCAACTCGTCGAGTTTCTCGTACATCTGAACTTTCAAATCGAGAAATTCAGGTATGCTCTCTTGAATGAAATCAACATCAGCCACTGCTTGCTCAAGGTCTTGAGTGAAGAGCAATCTTTCTCGCGAAGCGCCTGGTTTGAGGCCGATTCTCTCCAATACCGGCCAGGCATGATCAAGCGTCCGCTGAAGAGACGCGTTGGAACCCTCACCCGGGCCATAGGCCGTTACGTCATACCCATTGGCAAGAAACCGCGCGACCATTCCCCCGCCAATAGTGCCGATTCCAATGCATGCGATCCGCTGAACGTTATGTGGCTCTGGACGACTCATAAGGTAATGACTCCTGATGTGATTTCCAAACCTAGAAAACTATTTTTGCCGCGCATGAGTGGTTCGAAGGAAAGCAAGAGACGTGTGCGCGACGTACCGCTCCTAGGAGGGCCGCTCCGGGGAAGGGATGGGTAGCTGACCGTCGGTATCAATATCGCTACTGACCGTCGCTAAGTCTACCCGAGGCCCCGCGTCGGCTGTTCGCCATGTCGAAACCAACCGTCGGTACACGCGCGTTCGGGCCTGCTTCGGTGCCGCGCGTCCAGCGCCGACCCTAAAGGTCAAGATAGTACGAGAGATAGGGACTCAATCGAGCAATTCTGTCATAGAGCGCCCGCGCTTGCCTATTGGATCTGTCCGCATTCCAATAGATCTTCAACCAGCCTTGGCTGCAACCGTAGGCGGCCAGATGCGCTATCATGGCTTGGCCGGTTCCTTGGCGCCTCCGAGAATGATCGACATAGAGATCAACGAGAAAACAGAGTAGCCGATCGCTCCAAGTATAAGGGTGTATGATAAAGTTGACGAAACCTAACGGAACGCCAGTTGCTCCGACAGCGATCATCGCGTTCGTTGGGTTGTCTGGATCCTCAATCCGCCGCCAGATCGTCTCAGTCGCCTGTGCTGATGCACGAAAACCCTGGTCGGCGCAGTAGGCGTTCCACATGGACTGCCATCCGTCGCGATCGGCAGTTCCTATAGGACGAATCTCCATGACGGGCTCCCGCTTGAGAAGTGGGTTGCTGGGGGAATCCAGGCCGAATGGGGCAACCCCCTACCGCAATCTCGGGCAGCCGGGCAGACATACCCTTTATGCTCCATCTGGGTATTTAGCCCGGCGCTGTAGTCGCTACAAAGGATATGAGCCGTCGGCATCATGGGTCTCTTTACCATGAAGGGCGGGAGCAAACACGCAGGCGTTACGCATTTGTGTCTTGGCACGCAGGATATGCCTGTCGTGCTTGTCTAAGATATAGATCGTCCCCGGTCGGATGGGGTGAGTCTTGCTGTCCGCCAGTGTCTCGATCTCACCCTCGCCTTCGATGCAGAAAACTGCCTCGAAGTGGTTCTTGTACCAGATAGGCGTCTCGGTATTCGGAAACATAGTTGTGATATGAAAAGAGAAGCCGACTCCGTCCTGACTTAGGAGAAGGCGAATGCTCTCCCAGTTCTCCGCGGTGACGCGTCGGTCGGACTGCTGCGCCTCCTCTAATGTCCTGATGATCATGATCGATTCTCCATGGTTTATTGGTGGACTCGTGTCGGGTAGGCGCTCATGCGCGCAGTTCAGGGCTATTAGTCTCTTGGGCTATGGGGCTTTCCATGTGGCATTTGCCATGTCCAGGGCAGCGATGGGATCTCCCGTGGCTGCCGCATAGCATCTGCCGAGCCATAGATCAGGCCAATGTCGGAGCGGTAGGACATGCCCTTGAACCGTATTTTCTCAATGTTGGCATAGGCATGGTGGACGGCTTGTGCATAATTGTCACCGAACCCGGTGACGTGCAGCACGCGCCCGCCTGCCGTTACAAGATTGTTCTCGGCGTCGCGGCGGACATTAGAGAGGAACAGATGGGAGTTACGGCGGTCCACTGCCTTAAGTCCAGAAATAGGGAAGCCGACCTCGAAATCTCCGTGCGGCCAGCCCGGGTAGCGGATCTCGCGGCCGACCTTGTCCAATCGCATTGTTGGCCCTTGTGCGGCCACTACGTTGCAGTAGCATTTGTCGTCTGTCTCGAGGGACATAGAGCCAAGGGTCCCCTGAAGGACGGCTTCGCAAAGCCGGACGAAGTTGCTCTGCACTTTGGGCAGGACGGCCTCCGCCTCGCTGTCGCCCAATCGTGCGTTGATTTCAATGACTTTGATGCCGTCATCGCAGAGCATGGCGCCGATATAGATGAAGCCTGTGTACTTCAAGCCTTCACCCAGAATTGCAGCTCTTAGAGGCTCTAGAACCTCGGTCTGTATCTCACGGTAAAGCGCCTTGTCCGCGAGCGGATGTGGAGAGAGCGAACCCATACCGTCGCAATTAACGCCCTTGTTGCCATCATCGGAGCGCTTATAGTCCAAGGCCGCCGGAAACATCAGAAACTCCTTTCCGTCGAAGAGGGCGGAGATTGATATCTCCACTCCGAAGAGGCGCTCCTCAACGACGATGCGGTTTCCAGCATCCTTGTGTGCCCGCGCGAGCATGATGCTATCGACGGCTTGAAGCGCCGAGGCTTGGTCGCTGCATACATAGGCGCCGTTGCCTTCGCATAGCCCGTCCGCCTTGACGACAACATCATAGTCGAGCTCGCGAATGTAGCACTTGGCAGGTTCGGGCTGGTCGAAGACCGCGAAACGCGCCGTCTTCACGTTGTACCGCTGCAGGAGCGACTTCGTGAACGCCTTGCTTGCTTCCAGTCGAGCTGCAGCACGGTCTGGGCCAATTGTGGGGATCCCGTTGGTTTTCAAGAAATCCACATAGCCAGTGGAGAGCGCGTCGATGTGAGAGACAAAGACGAAGTCTATTGCACGCGCTTGGCAAAGGCGTACTGCAGATCCCGGATCACTTAGCGAAATATCGGGCACCGGGCAGATGCGTTCGTCAGCAACCGATGTGTTTCCCGGCCCATAGAAAACCTGTACCGAAGGGTCAGTACGCTGGAAGAGATCAGCTATCGCGTGCCCTCTCCCTGTGGAGTCGATGAGCAGCACATTGCGCCTGGGATTGGACATGCCTTATCCTTTGTGTTGTCAGATTATAAGCACGAGGAGGAGCCTGAGGCGCTCGTCAGCAACGCAGTATCGGACGAGTCAATCATCGCCCTGACTGACGGTGGCATTGACGAACTGACGCAATTCTTGCCCATGCTCGCCGGTTACGATCTTTAGGAGCAACCGCACGCTTTCCCAGTTCGACGTCTCGACCCGCCGGGTTGTTAGTTTCTCCTCATTCAAATCCTGGACGATCATCATAACCTCTCAAGTCGCCGCGTTTGCTGCGCTGCCGATCACGCTATCGATAGCGCCCTCGAGGATGTCGAGGCCTTGGCTAAGCTGATCCTCCCCAATGACAAGGGGCGGCAGACATTTCACGACCTCGTCATAAGGACCAGCGGTCTCGACGATGAGGCCCCTCTGGAAGGCGGTGCTGATGACCTGCCCGGCAACCTCGCCAGACTTCAGATCGATGCCTCGCATCATGCCACGACCCTTGGCTGAAGCGCGGCTTGGGTCGTATTTCTGCGCGATCTGCTCAAGGCGGCTTTTCAGCAGATTGCCTTTCTCCGCGACGGACGCAGCAAAGCTGTCTGTCCGCCAGAAGTGCTCAAGGGCTGCCCGGGCGGTCACAAAAGCATGGCAATTGCCGCGGAACGTGCCGTTGTGTTCTCCCGGCTCCCACTTGTCGAGTTGTCGATCAATTAGGACGAGGGCCATAGGCAGGCCATAGCCCGATATCGATTTCGCCAGAGTGACGATGTCCGGGCGGAGACCGGCCGCCTCAAAGCTGAAGAACGCATCGGTACGGCCAACACCCGCCTGAATGTCGTCTACGATCACCAGAGCTCCGTGTTTGCGCGCAATGGCCGCCACCCTGCGCAGCCACTCCGTGCCGGCGACATTCAGGCCGCCTTCGCCCTGAACTGTCTCGACAATCACCGCCGCCGGGGCGTCCACGCCGCTGGAGGGATCCGAGAGCAGGCGATCAAGGTAATCGGCGGTGTCTACAGCGGATCCAAGATAGCCGTCATAGGGCAGTCGCGTGACGCCGCCGAGCAGCTGCCCGGCGGCTGCGCGGTGATATCGGTTGCCGGTGCAGGAGAGAGCGCCAAGGCTCGCGCCGTGAAAGCCATTAGTGAAGGCTATGATGTTGGGCCGACCAGTGATCTTGCGCGCCAGCTTGAGGGCAGCCTCGACCGCGTTGGCGCCGGTCGGACCGGGAAACTGAACGACGTAGTCGAGTTGTCGCGGTCTGAGAATCGTCTCATCCAATTCCCTCAAAAAAGATTCCTTGGCTTCGTTATACAGATCAAGGCCATGCGTGATGCCGTCACCCGCAATGTAGTCTGTGAGCGCGGATTTCAGCTCAGGGGGGTTATGCCCGTAATTTAGACTTGAGCAACCCATGAGAAAGTCGAGATAGGCTGCCCCATCTCGCGCAAACAGTTGGGCCCCCCGTGCCCTCGCGAAAACGACGGGAAGGCGACGGGCGTAGCTGCGCACCTCAGACTCAAGATGGTTGAAGATCGCAAATTCCTCCTCGCGATCTGGCGCTCTTTGGTCAGTCATCGTTGCCTCTTTATTTGGGTTGGGTAGGCAGACCGGCGGGAAACGATCGGGTCGATCGCTTTCAAGAGCGTGGATGGGTCGCTCGGCGCCGGTAGGCCTGCAACCAGCCAACCACCGCGCCGGCACGCTCCGCGAGCACGCAGGTGTCGGCGAAATCAGTGCAAAGCAGGAGCTCGCAATACAGCGAGTTGCGGTCCAGTTGCGGACACTTCGCGATGAGTTCCCATACATTAGCGGCATGAAATATCCGTCGGTTTTCGGAATGTCACTCGCGGCAACTGGACGTTGCGTGGCATAAGCTTCGAAAATGTCGATATCCATTAAAGGGCCTCTCTGTATGGGTCTTGCGATCAACGCTGCAGGTTCTTGTCCACGCATTCCAAACCATTGATTTCGACAATTAGCTGCGGCCAATCTCTGACTTAAAGCGAACGTATCATGGTCAGCGACTTGCATTCGCAAAGAGTCTGTAAACTTGTTTGACGAATCTGTTGCAACGCTTTGGATAGCGATAGCGTGACAGTCAGTACCCGCCTTGTGGCAACGCTGTCGGCGGCGTTGTTGGCCGGGGCCACTGACATAGCCGCACCGGTTTTTCCAGCATGACTGCAACCACGATTCTTGGGTATTTCTCTATGTCGGCCGTGACGGGATCCTTGCCGACGAGTAGCTGTGACAGATAGACCGCGAACTGGCGACAGAACTGGAACTGACCGCGGCCTCTAATCGCGGCCGTGGCCGCCGGCGGTGATGGGGCCGTTCGCTGGGCGGCGCGTTGGCCACCCCCTGGCTTCGCGGCGTCTACAATGCCTCAGTCGGCCCTCCCGAGGTGACGGCCGCACTGCAGGCCACGGGCCGAGCACGCGAGTGGTGTTCGCCACCCACGAGCTGACGCAGACGGCGCTGCTTCGAGAAGGCGCGATCGAAGCGGTATCGACAACCCCGTGTTCGCCACCGCACCGGTGGTGACGACGGCGCGGCTTTTGGAGCGCAGCACGACTAAAAGTTCCCACCCGGTCCACATTCATATGATCGAAAACGCTGGCTCAGCCGACGACACTGGCGATTTGTCCGATGCCGCTTTCTGTGCGCAAGGTTTCACTCTGTCCGACATCCGACAATTGTTGGATGTCAGACAGGGCCCCAAATCCGCTAACAGCGCCTTCTATTGAATTTTCCTCTCTGGCACGTTCTGTGCAGTGCGACTTGCGAATGCATCAGCAAGAAAATAGTCCCATGATCACACTCACTGAAAACGCCGTCGCCGCCGTCAAGGCCGCGCTTTCCCGCGCCGACGAGCCTGCGGAAGGCTTTCGTATCATGGTCGAAGGGCTGCGCCGGCCTCAAATACCTGATGGGTCTGGAAAGCGTCTCGCGCGAGGGCGATGCCATCATGGAGACGGACGGGTTCAAGGTGTTCGTTGACGCAAACTCCCAGCCCCATCTCGCCGGCATGACCGTTGACTTCGTCACGAACCTGGAGTCCTCGGGCTTTGTCTTCGACAATCCCAATGCGCGGGACAAATGCGCCTGCGGCAAGTCCTTCGGCTAGCCGCCATCACGACAAGGATCGGCGCCGTGCGGGATAATACCGACAACGTCTACCTCTTCAGCGACAAGCTCTATTTCATCAACCCGCACAATGTCGGCGCTTTGGGCACCCCCGATGCGGCCGGCGAGGTCGGCGCCGTTGCCTGCGGCGATGGGCTTAAATTGACGATGGGTTTCGACCGTACGACGCAGACGATCACCGCCGCAACGTTCCAGACCTTCGGCCGCGGCTCGGCCATAGCCGCTTCCTCGACGTTTACCGGAGTCATCGTCGGCAAGACCATCGATGAAGCCCTTCAGGTCACCGATCAGGACATAGCGGATTCTCGGCGCCCTGCCGCCGCATACGACATACTTATCGCTCGACCGCCTCATCCTGGAGCGCAGCTTGCGGCTGATGAGCGAGTTCTTCCGTGCTGTGAGGCAGGCTTTCGAGGAGACACCAGGATTCTCACGCCTCGTCCTCGTCAAGGCATCATCGGCATGAGCGACGTGATAGAGGCGCTTCTCGTAGTGACAGGCTTCGAGGAACCAGAGACCCTTCCCCGCAGCCTCCACCCGCTGAAACCCAATTCTGCGTGGAGTTCGGGCGGGTCGGTTTTCGGCAACGAGCCTCGACTGTGGAACGAGCTGCAAAACGTGCAGTGGGACATTTCCCACCTTTTACCGCCTCTGGTAACCCAGCAGAGATGCTCCCTTGCTCGGTCGAAGGACGCGTAAGCAATGCCATATGCGGTCAAGGAAATTTTCTACACCCTTCAAGGCGAAGGACGAAATGCCGGGCGGGCTGCCGTATTTTGTCGTTTCACCGGCTGTAATCTTTGGTCGGGACGTGAAGGCGACCGGGAAAGTGCATTCTGCGGATTCTGCGACACTGATTTCGTTGGGGTAGACGGCCCCGGTGGCGGACATTTTGCGACCGCACGAGAGCTTGCGTTGGCGGTCGAACAAGCCTGGCGCGGGTCGGGAACTGGACAGCGTCTTGTCGTGCGCACCGGAGGGGAACCCCTCCTCCAGATCGATGAAGAACTCCTTGAAGCGCTGCATTCCTTGGCGTTTGAAATTGCCGTGGAGACAAACGGTACCATCCCCACACCCGCCGGCATCGACTGGCTGTGCGTCAGTCCGAAATGCAATGCACGCCTCGTGGTCATGGCAGGGGACGAGCTAAAGCTTGCATATCCTCAGATTGGCGCGGAGCCAAAACATTTCGAAGTTCTCGCGTTTGAGCACCTTTTGCTTCAGCCGATGGATGGGCCGATCGCGATGCGAATACGGCCGCTGCGGTCGCCTATTGTCTTGCCAACCCACGTTGGCGCTTGAGCCTTCAAACCCACAAGTTTCTGGAGATCCCATGAAAATTACGCAAGCTTTCACCTTCGAGGCAGCGCACTGTCTTCCGCGTGTGCCAGAGACCCACCGCTGCCACCGCATGCATGGCCACTCATACCGTGTAGAACTGCGTCTGGAAGGGCCCGTCGATCCTGAGACGGGCTTTGTCGTCGATCCTGAGACGGGCTTTGTCATCGATTTCTTCGATGTGGAGGCTGTGTTCGGACCGCTTCTGCAACGTCTCGACCATCAGCATCTGAATCAGATTGAGGGTCTCGAAAATCCGACCGCGGAAAACATTGCGGTCTGGATCTGGAACCAAACCAAGCCGCTTCTTGGCCAAATCTGCTCGGTAACAGTCTATGAGACGCCGCTGTGCTGGGCTGAATACGAGGGTTGACCGATGCAACGAGATCCGGGAGCCGCACTCGTCCTTTTCTCCGGCGGCCAGGATTCGACAACCTGCCTGGCCTGGGCGCTGGAGAACTTCGAGCGCGTAGAGACAATCGGCTTCGACTATGGGCAGCGGCACCGGATCGAGCTCGATGTGCGGCCCTACCTGCTCGGGCGCATTCGAAAAGACTTTCCGGCCTGGGGTGGGCGACTAGGCGAGGACCACATGATTGACATGGCCGTGCTCGGCCAAATCAGTGATACCGCGCTCACGCGGGACGTCGAGATCGCACTGAACGCGAACGGTATAACAAATACCTTCGTGCCTGGCCGCAACCTTCTGTTCCTCGGCTTTGCGGCTGCGATGGCTTACCGGATGGGCGCGAAACATCTCGTGATCGGCGTGTCCGAGACGGATCGTTTCAGCTACCCGGATTGTCGAGATGACGCAGTTAAAGCGATGCAACTTGCCCTGAACCTTGGAATGGAGACGCGTTTCATCATTCACACACCTCTCATGCGGCTCGACAAGGCGCAGACCTGGGCGCTGGCGGATTGGCTGGGCGGCGAGGCGCTGGTGAAGCTCATCTGCGAGGGAAGCCACACTTGCTATAGCGGAGACCGAGAGCATAGACATAGCTGGGGTTTCGGTTGCGGGACCTGCGTCGAGTGTAATCTTCGCGCAGTAGGATGGGAGCAATTCCGATCCCGCAAAGAGGCACCGGTGGCCGCCCATGAAATGACGTGAGCGCCCAGATCCAGGCCGACGGTGGCAATCTGTTCCATAGATCGCTTCCTGGCAAGCTAGTTTTACGATGGTCAGTTCTACTCCCTGGAGGGAACCAGTCTGAACTGGACTGCTGTTTTCTGTCCCGACGTCGATATGCTCAACACGTCGAGTGAGCGAGGTACCTTCCCACGCGACCGAAGCGCTCTACTGTCATCAACGCTTTGAATGTCCGAAAATCTGAATCACCTTCTCCTGGTCTGGATGGCGGCCATCATCGCCGCGGGAAGTCCTGGTCCGAGCAATATGCGGATCATGGGACGGCTGTGCGGCAGGGTCGCCCGGATGCCTTAATCCTGTCGTCCGGCGTGGTGACCGGGTCGATCGTTCAGGGGAACGATGGCTGCCACAGGCATATCGGCCATTCTGAGCCGGTACGCCGAGGCGTTGATCGTCCTGAAATTTTCGGCGGCCCTTTACCTTCTGTTCCTTGCGTTCAAGCCGGAAAACCAGCGCTCACTTCCGATGAAGCGTAAGCGCTGTTCTCAGGCCACGCCCCTGATTCGGGCGCACAGATGTAGGCATAGGGCAGGTGGTCGATCAGTCTGTCGGGGTGGCCATTGACGATCCTGGTGAGGACGTTGGTGAGGAAGCCGGGCGGCTCGACACCGTTGAGTTTGCAGGTCTATGCCGACCGCCAAACTATCCCGAGTGTACAAGTTTTTACCGTAAGCGCTGTCCCGGCCGCACTTTTCGCGCGTGAATGTAAGGGACGATGTTCGAGCTTTGAGGGCCTTCGACATATGACGTTTTCAGAGTTACGCTTAAGTCCAAGGAAGAGGAGCCGGTACGTCGGCTGGAGATCTTCACTGATTCGGGTCGGCGGCGTGAGTGGCCGCCCGAGGGAGAAGCCCCGGATAGTCGCGGAGAGCTACGACGGTTTGTGCTGTGGCACGCCGGTATGGACTTTCGCCGCGGCAATTGTTCGCCTGGCGTCGGGCTGCTCGCCGGCCGATGGGGGAGGCAGCGATACCGGAGTCCACGTTCGCGCCGGCGGTGGTGACGGCAGCGCCACCGAAGCCTGAGGCGAAGCATCGGCCACAGCCAAAGAAGCGGGAGCCGGCTCGAGACGCGGGTGTGATCGAGCTCGAGATCGGCGGCATCGCAATGCGGGTGGGTCGTAGGCCGGATTCGAATACGATTGCACCGGTGATCCTTGCGAGGGCAACGTCGTGATCGGGCGAATGGGAGCGGTCAAGGTCATGGTGGCGACGAAGCCGGTCGACTTCCGCAATTATGTGGAGTGCCGGATTATGCGGAGTCCAGCGGCAATAGCTTGCCGGCTGCGGGGTTTAGACTAAGGAGCGTTCACTCGACATAACCTGCCGATCGGCTGACTGACTTCAGCATGGCTAGCAGCTTATCGGGCGTGCGAAAGCGAGTTTCTCGGTCGGATCGGCCCGCAGGTAGACTTCTGTGCTTTGGAAGCTGGCGTGACCAAGCCAGAGCGAGATTTGCGGACATCCCGGGTCGCCTGCAGCGTCTGCATGGCACAGGTGTGCCGTCTATGTCGACCAAGACATAGCAGGCATTGGACTAACCCGCTCCGCGATTGCGGAGCGGCAAGGAGGGTGTTTGCCGCCGGCGTGGTGCTGATCGCGTCGTCTGTCGCGCTGGTCATGTGTCCACAACAAGCTCCGACTGCGTCAGCATGGAGTGGCTGCTTGCAGCCCATTCCATCGGACAAAGGAGGAGTTTGTCATGACCCAACTTCGCCAGCGCATGAGCGAGGACATGCAGGTGCGCAACTTCGCGCTCAACACCCAGCTGTCGTATCTGCAACAGGTGTCGCTGTTCGCTCGCTACTTCTGTAAGTCGCCGGACTTGCTCGGGCGCGAGGACATTCGGACCTATCAGGTCTATCTGGTCAACGAGAAGAAGCTGGCGCCCGGCTCGATCCACACCGCCATTGCGGCGCTGCGCTTTCTCTACACTGTGACGCTCGATCGGGACTGGGCGCCTGAAGAGGTCCTGCCGCTACCCAAGAAGCCGCAGAAGCTGCCGATCATCCTCAGTCCAGAGGAAGTTCAGCGGTTCCTCGGCTGCGTCCTCGACGTCAAACACCATGCCATTCTGACCACGTGCTATGCCGCCGGCTTGCGCATCTCGGAAGCGATACAGCTGAAGCCCACGAACATCGACAGCCAGAGAATGGTCATCCGCATCGAGCAGGGCAAAGGCCAGAAGGACCGCTACGTGATGCTGTCGCCCAAGCTGCTGGAGATTCTGCGTGACTATTGGAAGATGCGGCGGCCAAAGGAGTGGCTCTTCCCCGGCGATCGCCCCGGCCAGCCAATCACACGGGACGCCGTAGGAGATGCCTGCAAGAAGGCGCATCAACGCGCCGGATTGTCCAAGCCGGTCACGCCACACAGTTTGCGCCACGCCTTCGCCGTTCATCTATTGGAGGCCGGCGCCGACGTGCGCACCATTCAACTGCTGCTCGGTCACCGCAGCCTCGCGACCACCGCCCATTACCTGCGGATCGCCACCAACAAAGTCTGCGCCACATCGAGCCCCTTCGAGCTCTTGCCGCGTCCGGCGCCCACCGTGCCGCCGCCCGCCAAGCCGCAATACTTCTGAGCGGCGGCAATGGCTCGCTCGGGGCCGGAAGTGGCGGATATCTTCCGCTGCTACGCCGAAGCCTATCGCGCACAGCATGATGCGTCGCTGTCGACGGCCCAGCGCCGCGTCATGACGGCGATCGAACTGTGCCGGACCGCCGCGCTCGGCGGGCACGTCGAAGCATGCGATCAATGCGGCCACCGGCGCATCGCCTTCAACAGCTGCCGCGACAGGCATTGCCCCCGCTGCCAATCGCTGGCCCGCGCACAATGGCTGGAGGATCGTCGCGCCGAGCTTCTCGACACCCAGTACTTTCACGTCGTCTTCACGCTGCCGGAGCCCATTGCCGCCATTGCCTATCAGAACAAGGCACTCGTCTACGGCCTGCTCTTCCGCGCCACCGCCGAGACCCTGCGCATCATCGCCGCCGATCCCAAGCACCTGGGCGCAGAGATCGGCTTCTTCGCCGTGTTGCACACCTGGGGCCAAAACCTGCTCCATCATCCGCATCTGCATTGCGTCGTCCCAGGCGGCGGCCTTTCTGCCGACGGCGATCGATGGGTCGCCTGCAAGCCCGGCTTTTTCCTGCCGGTCCGCGTGCTCTCACGCCTGTTTCGACGATTGTTTCTGGAGCACCTGGAGAAAGCCTTCGACGCCGGCCTGTTGAAGTTCTTCTCTGACTTGCAGGCGTTGAGCGAGCGCGATGCCTTCCGGCGCTATCTGGCGCCGCTACGAAAGGCCGAGTGGGTCATCTATGCCAAGCCGCCATTCGCCGGATCCGAACAGGTCCTCGACTACGTCGGCCGCTATACCCACCGCGTCGCCATTTCCAACAATCGGCTCGTCGCCATCGAGGATGGGAAAGTCGCTTTTCGCTGGAAGGACTATCGGCACGGCAGTCGGCAGAAGGTCATGACCGTCGCGGCCGATGAGTTCATTCGTCGCTTCCTGCTACACGTCCTGCCCGAGGGCTTTCATCGCATCCGCTACTACGGCTTCCTCGGCAATCGCTATCGCGCGCAAAAGCTCGCCCGCTGTCGTGACCGGCTCGGCATGCCGGTTCCCGAGCCGGCGGACAGCCGATCCGCAAAGGACTATCGCGACCGCTACGAGGACCTCACCGGGCATTCCCTCAGGCAATGCCCGGCGTGCCATCGCGGGCAGATGATCATCATCGAAACATTCGACGGCGTCACCGGACGCCCGCCATATCAGGACACGTCATGAAGCAAGGGCGTCGCCTTCCTTGTCATCAGCATCGCACCGGCCCGCTTGGAAGCCAAACTGAGCCGGTCCCGCAAAAGTGTGCGCTGTCATCACCGGCAACCTCTCCCAGGCAGGGCGCGGCGCCGATCTCACATGCCGGAACCGATATCCGTGCCGCTTTCAGCGCACGCCACACCTTCAATCGCCCGGCCGCGTGGCACACACGGTCTCCTTTCATCGGTGGCGCTTCATTGAACGCCCATAGCGGACCACCCGTGCCGGCGGCTTAGTCCAACACGTTTTTAGCTAACCGTCGCGATCCACCGCAGTGCGCTCCTGCCACCCGCCATTCAGTCGCGACGCCAAGCTAAAAACGCTCTGCACTATCTACCCTACCGGACTATGTCGGGTAGCTAGAGTTCTGCCCACGATTCCAATGATTTATGCGATAACATGTAGAGATAGTTTGTAGCCCTTCCGGCAATCCAGCTTGGAAAGGGAGCAAACAATGAAGTGTTTCATCAATGATGATTTGGCGTTGTCGCGGCCACCAGAGGGCCCGGTGGCGAGCTATATCGTTCCGTTTGCCGAATGGCTCGGTGATCGAGGCTACGGTCTTGTTTCGATGAGGAACCAGGTGCTGCTGGCCGCAGGCTTCAGCACGTGGCTCGGGCAAAAGGGGATTGAACTAAGCGACGTAAGTGGAGACCATCCTGGGCGCTATTTGCTGGACCGAGCGCAGCGGCCAAAGCTTGGAGATACCGCAGCTCTTCGACATCTTCTGGCTTTTCTACGAAGCCAGAAGGCAATCGCCGAAGCGATTGAGGCCAACCACAACCCATCGCCTGTAGAACAACATGTGCAGGCATATGAGCGGTATTTGCATCACGCGCGGGCGCTGTCTCATCAAACGATCATAAATTACCGGCCAGTTGTCCGGGATTTTCTCAACTTCCGCTTCAGTGATGGTGAGGTCTCGCTCGCACAATTGATGCCGTCGACGTGACCGATTTCGTGCAAAAGGGGATTTCGCGTCTCAACATGCGACGCGCCAAGATCATAACCACCGCACTGCGGTCGTTTCTCTCCTATGTGCGGTTTCGTGGGGACATCACGTCAGACCTGGCGGCAGCGGTCCCGATCGTAGCCAATTGGTCGCTTTCATCTATTCCTCGTGCGATCGGCCGCGATGAGGTAGCTCGCTTACTCGCCAGCATTAACCGCGATACGCCCGTCGGGTGCCGCGACTACGCGATGATCCTCGCATTGGCGCGATTGGGATTGCGGTCGAGCGAGGTAGTGACGCTCGAACTCGATGATATCGATTGGGTAGCCGGAGAGATCCATGTGGTTGGCAAGAACGGGCAGCGCAACGATCTTCCGTTGCCTGCGGATGTTGGCGAGGCGATTGCCGACTACCTGCGGAAGTCGCGTCCACGCAATGCCGACCGTCGCGTCTTCTTGCGCGACAAGGCCCCGATCCGGGGTTTCACCGGCTCGTGTGGACTCGGTTCCGTCATCCGACGCTCACTCAAAAGAGCCGGGATCGACGCTCCCACAATGGGAACGCACCAGTTCCGACATGGGCTTGCCTCAGAGGTGTTGCGTGGCGGCGCCTCGCTCGGTGAGATCGGCGAAGTTCTGGGACACCGTCATGTGCAGACAACGGCGATTTACGCCAAGGTCGATCTCGACGCGTTGCGAACATTGGCTTTGCCATGGCCGGGAGAAGTTCAATGAGCACACTCCGACAGGCTGTTCAGGACTACATCGAGATGCGGCGAGGGCTGGGGTTCAAGCTGCGAGAGGCGGGAAGAGGATTGTTCGATTTCGTCACCTTCCTGGAGGCCAACGACACGCCATATATCACGACGGAGCTGGCCCTTACCTGGGCTCAGCGACCATCGCAGGTGCAGCCTTCGCATTGGGCGAGACGGCTGGGCTACGTCCGCGTATTCGCCCGTCATCGAGCTGCCGCCGATCCGCGGACTCAGTTTCCCCCAGACGGTTTGCTACCCTTTCGCCCGAAGCGGGCACGGCCTTATCTCTATTCAAAGGAAGACATCGAGCGCCTCCTGTCCGCAGCGCTCGAGATGCCGTGCCGATATACCCGCGGCAAGCTCAGGCCGTGGACCTATTATTGCCTGTTCGGATTGCTGAGCGTTTCCGGCCTGCGCCTCGGCGAAGCCCGCAACCTCAAGCTCTCGGACATCGATTTCGATGCCGCTGTGCTGACGATCCGCGGTACGAAGTTCGGAAAGTCCCGTCTTGCGCCGATGCACGCATCAACCATCACAGTGCTCCAGGATTATCTCAAACGCCGCCGACAGCATTGTGCAGCCCAGGCGGCATCTCCCTATTTGTTCACTTCGCAACTGGGCAATCGCCGTGATGTGGGAGACATTCACCGAACATTCTATGCTCTGTCTCGCCAGATCGGCCTGCGCGGCGCAACCGACAGCCACGGCCCGCGCCTGCATGACATGAGACATGTGTTCGCGACGAACACGCTGGTGCGGTGGTACGAAGCCGAGCAGGATCCCGAGCGGCTCCTGCCCATTTTGTCCACCTATCTCGGCCATGTCCACGTGGCCGATACCCAATGGTACCTCAGCGGTTCACCCGAACTGATGAAAGAAACAATGCGCCGCCTTGAGCGCAGCTGGGAGGATCGGACATGATCAAACATGCCAGCCTGGCGCCACTCTTGGAGCGCTTTTTCATCCAACGCCTGATGCAACAGCGGCAGGCATGCCCCCATACGATCAGTTCCTATCGCGACACATTTCGGCAGTTGTTGAAGTTCACCGCACGAACATTGCATAAGCCGCCGTCTCGATTGAGCTTCGCGGAAATCGACGCGCCGTTGATCGTTGCCTTCCTTGATGACCTGGAGACCCATCAGGATATCAGCGTACGCAGCCGCAACCTGCGCCTCACGGCGATTCATTCCTTCTTTCGCTATGCGGCCTTCGAAGCACCCGAGCATTCCGCCCAAATTCAACGTGTTCTTGCCATTCCCAGCAAGCGCTTCACTCGAACCCTGGTCAATTTCCTGACCCGCCCAGAGGTCGATGCCTTGCTGGCCGCACCGGATCAATCGACCTGCTCGGGGCGACGCGATCACGCGTTCCTGCTGGTCGCCGTGCAGACAGGATTGCGGCTATCGGAGATCACTGGTCTCAAGCGCGACGATCTGTTCTTCGGCACGGGCGCCCACCTGCGCGTCATTGGCAAAGGGCGCAAGGAACGCTGCACCCCGTTCGCCAAGTCTACGATCGCAGTCTTGAGAAGCTGGCTGAAAGAGCCGCAGCGCGGAGACCAAGGTATCCTGTTTCCCAGCGCCAGAGGTGAGCAGCTGAGCGTTCATGGCGTTCAGTATATGCTGAACAAGCACCGTCAGACCGCTTCTGCCATGTGCCCGTCGCTGGCCGGGAAGCGCGTCACTGTTCATCGCCTGAGGCACACAATGGCCATGGACCTCCTGCAGGCGGGCGTCGATCGCGCCGTCATCGCTCTGTGGCTCGGCCATGAATCGGTCGAGACCACACAGATCTATCTCGAGGCGACGTTGGCGATGAAGGAGGCGGCGTTGGCAAAGACATCCTCATATTCCGGTAAGTCATCCCGATTCCGGCCCGACGACAATCTGCTGGAGTTCTTGAACAGCCTGTAGACCGAGCTGACTATGTCGGGTGGCCCGGGCGTTTCTGCAGGAAATATCTCTATTCCTCAGACACTTACCGTTACGGTCAAAGCTACCCGACATAGTCCGGTAGGGTAGATAGTGGCGCAAGACGTGCGGAGTGACGCGCTCGTCGGCGATGGATAGTTCGTCCGCGCCGCGGTGGTCACGTGCTTGGCCGGGATATATTCAAATCCGGGCCGGGTCATGGCGAGTCGCGTCGCATTGAGAAAGAGCTCTGCGTTGCCACTCGCCTGGCGGACTGCCAACCAAGCCTTCAACGCCGCCGCGGTCTCCTTCCACAACGGCAGCACGCGCTCGCGGCGTCCTTTGCCCATGACGTGTATGCTGGCGACTGTTTCGGAGTTCCAATATCGTGAACGATGTATGTAGAAATATAAAAGACATTCAATAATATGCCACAAAAGTTCATAAAACCGTAACCAAAATAGAATTGTTACTGGAGAGAATTCAGTGCATTGTTCCCGTTGTACAACGACAACAATTGTTAGGCGATTCACATCATGACTTTGCTTGAACAGAGGTCCCATGTCTGTGGCAGAGGCTGGAGGAGCGCCCCGGGTGCTGGCAGGTATGTCGTGGCGGAGCACGCGCTAGATTTTCCAGGTGCCCCATAAGGCAAGTGCGCCAACGGAGCAGCGGCTATGGCACGCTGCCGCGCATCTTACTGGCGAAACTTTCAGCTTAATGACGCAGATGCTGAATACGTGCCAGCACACGGAGTCTCATTGGTATAGGTGACGGATATGAAACATTTCTCTCCTGAGAATAAAACCTTTCTAAAGGTCGTAAAAAGTTCGCTAGAGCCCTCGTATCGGATAATCTGCTTCCCGCATGGGGGTGGCAGCGTCCAGGCGTTCCGTAATTGGTCTAACTATCTTCCCGAGGACATCGAGCTCATTTGCCTGGATCTTCCCGGGCGCGGCAAACGGTCAGCTGAGGCCGCCATCCGCAGCATGAACGAACTGGTATCCGTGGTCACTGAGGCGCTCCAAGCATACAGCGACAGACCTTTTATTTTCTTCGGCCACAGCATGGGAGCCCTCGTGGCTTATGAGATCGCTCGCTCCCTGGAGGGCGCCGATAGGCCCTCTCCATTCCATTTGGTCGTGTCCGCTCACGAATCTGCGGACGTGGATGTGCCTATGTATAGGTGCTCAGATGATGAGCTGACCGATCTGGTCCGGACCCTCGGCATGGTCCCGACGGAGGCGCTGGCAAACGAGAAACTCCTACTGGACTTCATCTTGCCGCCCCTACGGGCCGACTTCGAACTTGCGGAGACTTACGACCGAAGCCTGGCAACGCCTCTCAAGGCGGCAATCACCGCAATGGGTGGACTTAAGGAGGAACTGCTCAATGCCAATGATCTAGACGAATGGCGTCGGCTCACCACGTCGCGCTTCGCCCGAATTATGTTTGATGGCGACCACTTTTTCCCCCATTCCATGACGGAGGAGGTGGTGTCTAGCCTCCTGCGCGAGGTTAGCGTAGGTTAAGGGACAACTTCCAGCTTCCATTCAACACGGCGAGGTCTTCCCTTATACTAATCTAACATTGCATGAGCAATTCCGCAAACAAGCGGCTCTCACCCCGGACCGTCCTGCCATCGTGTCAGAGGCCGCAACCATCACATACCGTGAGCTCGACGGCCTCAGTGAGACTCTATCTAGGTACCTCCTCGGACATGGTCAGGGCCTAGGCTCGCGCGTGGGTATCCTTATGAATACTTCACCTGAATGCGCCGTCGCCATGTTCGGCATTCTCAAGACAAGTGCGGCCTATATCATGCTTGACAAAGCTCTGCCTGTGGCGGCGCTCAAGCGAACCCTGGAGAAGGCAGGCATCGAAATCGTTGTCACCAACAACCGTTTCGCAGCTAAGCTTCCGCCTGACTGGTCTGGTATTGCGCTGTCGCTCGACGAGGGTTGGGAAGCACAACTCGGCAAGGCCATTCCGGTCAATCCCCAACCGGTGGATCTCGATGCGCCGGCCCAGATTGTATTTTCGTCAGGCACGACTGGTGAACCAAAGGGTGTCGTCTCCCTTCACCGAAGCGCTGTATCCTCTTACCAGTGGCGCTATTGCGCGCTGCCCTATGCGCCTGATGAGCGCGAGGCGGTCAATCTCTTCTTGTCCGGGGAGATAATGCGCCCGATCCTCGTCGGGATTCCAGCTTATCCGATCCCTGACGACGTTATCTACGATCCGCACCAGCTGGTCGAATACCTGGAGCGAAATCGAATTACGAGAATATTGCTAACCCCTTCACTGTTGGATGTGCTTCTCAGCAGCAGCTTGCTCGACGTCCCCTCCCGCCTTCCCGATCTCCGATTGATCTTCTTATCAGGCGAGGTACTAACAGCAACGTTGCTCGCGCGTGTGAAGGATGCTCTGTCGCACGTCAGAATCATCAACTACTACGGCGCATCGGAAGCACATGATGTCACGCATATTGACTTGAGTGAGATCAATCCTGTGACAATACAAAAGATCGTGCCGGTCGGTCCGCCTCAGCACAATGTGAGTGTCTATATCCTCGGGGAGCAATGCGATCCCGTCCCACTGGGCTTCTTGGGCGAGGTCTTCGTTGGCGGCGATGTCTTGGCTCATGGATATCTCAACAGTCCCGAGATGACACGGGAACGCTTCGTTCCCGACCCGTTTCGCGCTGATGGCACGATGTTCCGCACGGGCGATTTTGGCCGCATGCTACCCAACGGCCAATTGGAGATCTTGGGGCGCTGCGCTTTCATGGTGAAGATCCGAGGCTATAGCGTGGTCCCGGGCTCTGTAGAAGCCGCGTTGCTGCGGCACTCGGATGTCTGCTCCGCCGCAGTCGTCCCGGAACTCGATCCGACGACCGGCCAACCTGATAAACTGATTGCCTATGTAGTCTTGCGAAATCGGGGTAAGGGGTGGCAGGCGTCCTTGCGTGCGCATATGAAGTCAGAGGTGCCGCATTACGCGATACCGTCGGACTTCGTCGCTGTTGCGGAGTTGCCCATGGCGGCGAACGGGAAACTCGATCGGTCGCGCCTCCGAGAAGAGGCGCCTCCTCCCGAAAAGCCTGCCGACGAGATCGAAACCGCACTTCGCGCTGCGTGGCGCGACCTTCTACAGGCAGACACTGCCGATCCGGGCGACAATTTTTTCGACTGCGGCGGACATTCCCTGCTGGCTGCCCGTCTTTGCACGCAGGTTCGCGAGAGACTGAAGGTTGAACTCCGGGCAGTGGAGGTGTTCCTCAACCCCACCTTTAAAGAGCTTGCGACCCTTCTTCGCAAGCGCCGCGGCGTGCAACGACTTCCCCAAAACGGGACACTCGGCAAGGTGCTGACGGTCTCGGCAGGGAAGGTGCCGACCAAGACATTCGACCGGCGAGGCGGCACCGGTATGGATATTGCGGTGATCGGTATGTCCGGGCGTTTTCCCGGCGCGGAGACGGTAGACGCGCTCTGGGAGAATCTCTGCCAAGGGGTGTGCTCGATTACCCCGCTCGCTGCGCAAGAACTCAAGGCCCAAGGCATTCCGGAAGAGGTCCTGAAACGCTCCGATTATATGCGCGTGGGCGCCCATCTCGACGATGTGGACCTTTTCGATCCGGGTTTCTGGGGACTATCGATGCATGAGGCGACGCTAATGGATCCGCAGCATCGTCTTTTCCTCGAATGCTGCTGGAAGGCACTCGAGTCGGCCGGATACATGCCAACCCAACAGGAGGGTCGCACGGGGGTCTTCGCCGGTTCGTACCTACCACTCTATCTGCTGCACCATTTGAGAGGGGGCGGTCTCATCGATCCCGCAGACGCCCCACTCGCCTGGCTGACTGAACTCGGCAACGACAAGGATTATCTCGCGACACGCGTGTCCTACATGCTTAACCTCACCGGCCCAAGTATTTCGGTGCAAACCGCATGCTCAACGGGTCTGGTGGCAATTGCCATGGCCGCTCAATCGCTCTCGGCCGGCTATTGCGATATGGCGCTGGCGGGAGGGGCCAGCATCATCTTTCCCCAAGCAGGTTATCAATATGTCGAGGGTTTCGTCAATTCCTCGGATGGCTTGTGCCGCGCTTTTGATGCCGATGCGAACGGAACGGTGTTGGGAGACGGGATTGGGGTCGTTGTCCTCAAGCGTCTCCAAGATGCGCTTGCGGCGGGCGACCCGATCCACGCGGTGGTGAAAGGATGTGCCATTAACAATGATGGCCGCACCAAATCGTCCTTCTCAGCACCGAGCGCGCAGGGCCAGACCACCGCTGTGCGTCAGGCCCTTGAGTCTGCGGCGCTCGGCCCTGAGGAAGTAGAATACATCGAGACGCATGGGACCGGGACCAAGGTCGGTGATCCAATCGAGATCCGGGCCCTGGCAGAGGCTTACGCGGGTCAAGAGGAGACTGGCAAAACCTGTGCGCTCGGGTCAATCAAACCAAATATCGGCCATGCCAACGTCGCCGCAGGAGTAGCGAGCTTTATTAAGACAGTTCTCTGCCTTCAGCACGGGGCAATCCCCCCGACCATCAACATCAACCAGCTGAACAAAGACCTCGGTTTGGAGGATACGCCCTTCTTCGTCAACGAGCAGCTTAGACATTGGCCTTATCGGCAGGGTCGCCCCCGAACTGCCGGCGTCACCGGCCTCGGAACCGGCGGAACCAATTGCCATGTTGTGCTGCAGGAATGGACTGGCGAGAATGCAAGGGATTGGCCCGGATCGGTCGAGCGGGGGTCCTACGCCCTTTGCCTATCTGCAAAGACGCCGTCGGCGTTAAGCCGCGCCTGCCGGAATATGGCGGCGTTTCTGCGGCGCAACAGGGATCTCAATCTCTGCGACGTCGCTCACACGCTTCGGGTGGCGCGATGCCACTTCGATCATCGGACGGTCGTTGTGGCGCGCAACTTGGATATGGCCATCAAGAGGTTAGAAGAAGAGGCTAATCGCGCGGCTGATCGAATTCTGCCCTCGCCGTCGATTGCATTCATGCTGCCGGGCGGCGGAGTGCAGCACGTAGGGATGTTCAAGGATCTATTTGATCACGTGCCGGAATTTCGCGAGGCGTTCCTGACTTGTGCCGCCACTTGTCGCCGGGTCCTTGATCGTGATCTGGAGTCACTTGTGTTCGGAGGATTCGATGCATATGCGGCCGCTTCCTTTGAAGAAATAAACATCATGATCTTCTCCGTGCAGTATGCAATGGCACGTTTGCTACAAACGTGTGGCGTGCGTCCCGACTATCTTGTTGGACACAGCATGAGCGAATATGTCGTAGCTAATCTGGCGGGCATTCTGAAACTGGAAGATGCTATATGGCTAATGGTCGTTCGTAGTCGCGCGATGGCGAATCTTGGTATCGACGGTGCTATGCTTGCGGCCAAATGCAGCCCGGACGAGGCTGAGCACATTCTCAAAAAGCACGCTTGGCGCGGTCCAGCTGAAGGGGGCGAGATCAGCGTCGGTGTCGTGAACTCAAAGTCGAGTGTTGTGTTCACCGGTAAGCGGGAGCTGCTTGAAAGGCTTCAGCAGGAGCTCGAACAAGCAGAGATTCCCAACCATGCCCTTAACACAGCTGGCATCCCCAGCCATTCTCCGCTGATGAAGCCGGCTGCTGATGTAATCGACGCGCAAGTCAACACCCTCGAGAAGCGAGTGCCGGATCTGGCCATCGCTCTGAATTCAGGAGGATATCTGCACCGGGCGAAAGTGCCCTTGGCAGAGTCCTACTGGAGCAGGCAAGCAATCGGGACGATTCGATTTGATCGCTCTCTCGCAGCTACCATAGCAGCCGGTGCAACTGCGCTCGTTGACCTTGGGCCATCGCGCAATCTGGGACGTTTCGCACGTGAAGCGATCAGTCCAGAGGATCGTAAAACCAGAACTCCAGCGATTGTACCAGCCTCGCGCGACCGAAACGACGAGGAGTTCACCGACCGCCATGTCCTTCTGGAATGCCTTGGGAACCTCTGGGCCTTAGGTGTTGCGGTGGACTGGAAGCGAACCAGTGATCAATTGGAGCCGTTCGGTATTCGCCGACGTATTCCGCTTCCGACGTACTCGTTTGACCGTCACCGTTGCTGGCCTGAGGGTCAACCTGCGGGCTTAAGGGTCCTGCCGCAGAATGGGGAGGGAGAACGGCGCAGAGGAGAGGTATTCACCTATGCCCAGAGTTGGACAGAGAAAATGATTGCTCGCACTGTTGCGGGTGACAGAAGTACAAAGAGGCTACGTTGGTTGGTACTCGCCGATAAGCCGTCCGAAGAAGGGAAGTCCGCGGGAGACGCATTGGCAAACGGTATCACGAGGCAGTTGGGTGATGCGGGTCATGAGGTTGTCCGTGTTTGCCGACGAGCCAAACCCTCGGACGCATCCGCGGAAGTCGAAGGGTCTACAATCTTCATTGATCCCAACCGAGAAGGCCTGAAGGCACTCTTCGAAGCCGAGATCGCTTCGGATTATCCCGCTGACCGCATACTCTGCCTCTGGCACCTGAGCGGTTGCGCGGACGCGTGCGGGGATCCGGGTACGGTGCAGACCGATCTTTTGCGGAGCTACGACGCCATACTCGATTTGGCGCGAGTTCTCTCTATGCTGACTTTCCAGACGACGGTCGATCTCTGGATCGTTGGTGACCGGACCGTTCAGGTCGGTGACGAACCTGTAGATTCCGAAAAGGCGTGCGTCTTTGGTCCTGCCATCGTGCTGCCGCAGGAGAACCCGATGGTCAAGTGCCGGGTTGTTGATTTAAACATCCACGACCCGCACAGCGGCGATCGGCTCGTTGCTGAAATCGATCGGGACGTGCCTGGTCCCGATGCGGTCATTGCGCTCCGCGGGAACCGGCGGTGGGTACCGCACTTTCCCGAGGTGGTCCTCGCCGCACAAGCTTCCGGGGGTGAAGTCTTCAAACCGGAAGGTGTCTATTTAATCACAGGAGCTCTCGGGCGGATCGGTATGTCCTTGACTGAACATCTCGTAACTCTTGGGGCGACGGTCGTCGGGATAACCCGCCGTGCAGTGCCTGACTCTTTGGACTGGAAGTGCGTGGGTTTCAATGAAGACGGCTGGGTGCGCCGACTGGCCGCGCTTGACAGCGCGAAAGGTCGGGTGATTCTTCGCCAGGTTGACGTATCCGATTTCGACGGTTTGTCGAGCGCGCTCGACACCACGGTTCGGGAATTCGGGCGGATCGACGGTATCTTTCACGCCGCTGGACTGGCCGGTGTGAAATTCCTTGCTGAGATGGAGGACATGACCTCTGCCAGCGAGTTCGCCGCCAAACTTGTGGGGACGCGCAACCTCTACGCTGCGATCAAGCGAATGCAGTTTACCCACGCCCAATCACCCGAGTTTGTTTTCCTTTTCTCATCCCTAGCATCCATCCTCGGCGGACCGGCGATGACCTCTTATACGGCGGCGAACAGGTTCATGGACGCATTTGCACGCCAGGTGCAGGGGAATCTCGGCGTCCGGTGGATCAATTCCAACTGGGATGACTGGGATTACTCCTACGAGTGGCAGGGGAGTGCCGCGTATGAGACATCTGAGGCAAAGGATTTGGCACTCAGTCCCGACGAAGGGATCGACATCATTAAGCGCATCCTGGCGACCGTTGACAACGGCCAGGTGATCGTAGCGACGCGACAATTGTCTCTACGTTTAGAGCAATGGGCCGATCAGGTCCGGACAATCACGAGCGACGAGCCGGACGGAGAGAAAACATCTCTGTCCGAAGAAGCCCAAGACATTAAGGAGAGCGTACTAAGCGGCAGTGATCTCAGGAATGTATTCCTCGATGAAGTCAAGTCTCTCCTAAATGTCACCGAAATAGGATTGGACGACAACTTCTTCGACATAGGCGGAGATAGCCTTCTCGCCGCCGCACTTCATCATCGTTTGAAGAATAGCGATCGCTGGAGGCCGCCTCGATTGGATGAGATCTTCAAGGCGGCAACGTTCGGCGATCTCTACGAACGGATCTGCCAGACGTAATGCTCTGATCCCTGAAAACTGGATCGTTCGAAAGTGGAGTTTCCGCGGTAACATCCCTTGGCTGGGAGGAGCGGAAGACGATGAAGGCATCGAAGTTCTCGGACGCGCAGAAGGCGTTCATTCTGAAGCAGGGGGCGGACGGAATCCCCGTCGCGGAGATCTGTCGGCGGGCGGGGATCAGCCAGGCGACGTACTTCAACTGGAAGAAGAAATACGACGGACTGCTGCCGACCGAGATGAAGCGGCTGAAGCAGCTTGAGGACGAGAACGGCAAGCTCAGGAAGCTGGTGGCCGATCTCTCCTTGGACAAGGAGATGCTGCAGGACGTCATTCGCCGAAAACTGTGAGGCCTGGTCGCAAACGCGAGCTGGTGGCGGAGACGTGTGATGAGTGGAACGTGTCGATCCGACGGGCATGCCGGGTTCTGGAGTTCGACACGTCGACCTATCACTACAAGTCCCGCCGCCGCGATCAGGCCGGCATAGAAGCTCGGATCAAGGACATCTGCGCCACCCGTGTCCGCTACGGCTACCGGCGCGTGCACGTAATGCTCACGCGCGAGGGCTGGGACATCAACATGAAGCGAACCTATCGAATTTACAGGGACTTGGGCCTGCAGCTCAGGAACAAGACGCCGAAGCGGCGTGTGAAGGCGAAGCTGCGGGAAGGCCGGGAGGAAGCCGTCGGCCCGAACGACGTCTGGGCGATGGACTTCGTCCACGATCAGCTCGCGACGGGCAAGAAGATCCGTGTGCTGACGGTCGTCGACACGTTCTCCCGCTATGTGCCTGTGCTCGACCCGCGGTTCAGCTATCGGGCGGAGGATGTGGTCAGGGCACTGGAACAGGTCTGCCCGAAGATCGGCTATCCGAAGACGATCCGCGTCGACCAAGGCTCCGAGTTCGTCTCCCGCGACCTCGACCTATGGGCGTACGCGAAAGGCGTGACGCTCGACTTCAGCAGGCCGGGAAAGCCCACTGACAACGCCTACATTGAAGCCTTCAACGGCCGCTTCAGGGCGGAGTGCCTGAACGCCCACTGGTTCCTGACCCTTGCCGACGCCGCCGAAAAGTTGGAGGATTGGCGCAGATACTACAACGAGGTGCGCCCGCATGGGGCGATCGGGCACAAGGTCCCGATCTCGTTGCTCAATCACGATGGCGCCGCCAGCCCGCCATCGTGAGAAAGCCGGGAAACTCCACCTTCCGGCGGTCCAGAGAATGGTATCGGAGCAGTAATCCCGACCAGTCGCCATAGCCGCAGCAGAAAGAGGGGGAGCATGCCTGCAAGGCTATCCATCACATCTGGCACGACGATACGGACGGCTGCTCAATCCTCGTTGATTGAAACGACTGACATTCCGGCCAGCTTCATTATGTCTGTTGAGTACAACGATCCTGTCCCCACGGCGAGCTATGGTCAGATCAGTCACGACCGGTTCAGCCTCTATATTGCGCTCAAGCCAAAAGTGAATGGCTACCGGCTTATATTTGGTGGTTAGCGAGTGGTTGGACGGCCATGGTCCTCGCCGATTTTGCGTCTTGGCTCGCCAAGCGTTCTTATAGACCCGATGCGGTTCTCGATCGCGGCCCTTTCTTGCTGCGGAGGAGAAGGCTAGTCGGCTCCGAAAAGGACGTTCAGTCAGCAACATTGATGCCACGAGCATTCTGTTGCAGGAGTTTTAGCAAAATAGCTTTGTGGTTATGAAGGGCGTTCCAACTCCAGGAGATCGTCGTCCACGCTGCTGGGCTGTCGAGCTCTCCGCGCGAAACGAATTATGGTGTCATGTTCCAGCTGATGGGCGGCGCCGAAGGCCGGGAATCGAGGGAAAGTGAACATCTTCTTGTGAATCGGCGTGCAAAATTGGCTCTGACTCACATTTGATGATTTTCGCTGCTGGCGTTGTGCTGTTTTCTGAGGGGAATCAGCACCATGGTGAGAAATTTGCGTTTGTCGTCGTTGATCCCGGCGGGATTAGCCGTCGAGGCCATCGCCGAGAGCGAAGGAGTGATTGCCGTTACCGCCCGCTCAGGGGCGTCAGCGCGACCTTGCCCTCTTTGCCGCAGAGTGTCGCACCGGATCCATAGCCGCTATCTTCGACGAGTTTCGGATCTTCCCTGTACCGGGATGAAGGTAGAGCTTCACCTCGTCGCCCGCCGCTTTATCTGCGATGCGCCATTGTGCCGTCGACGAATCTTCGCTGAACGCTTTGACGACTGCGTTGTCGCCGAGCGATCCCGCCGGACCTCGCGATTGGAGTGTATCGTTCATCATCTTGGGCTGGCGCTCGGCGGCCGGCCGGCGGCCAGTTTTGCGAAGCGGCTGATGGTCCCGGTCAGTAATGACACGCTGCTGCGGGTGGTGCGGCGACGGGCCTGTTTGCAAACAGATCCTCTCAAAATTGTCGGCATTGATGATTGGGCCTTCCGTCGCGGCCATCGTTACGGCACGATCGTCTGTGATCTGGAGCGGCGGCGGATCGTGACGCTGTTGCCTGATCGTGAGGTTGCCACCGTCGAGGCTTGGCTCGCCGACCATCCTCAGATCGAAACCGTCTCGCGCGACCGCGGCGGCGGTTACGGTGAAGCGACCGCGAAGGCGTTGCCCGAAGCGGTTCAGGTCGCCGACCGCTGGCATCTCATGGAGAATGCGAGTGCGGCTTTCCTCGACGCCGTCCGCAAGTCGATGCGGACAATCCGAACTGCGATCGGCGCTACGACGATCAATCCCGATCTGCTCACCTACGCGGAGAAGCGGCAATACGAAGGCTATCTGCGGCGTGAGGAGACAAATGCGGCAATCATGAAACTTGCCAGCGAAGACATCCCCATCAAGGAGATCGTGCGTCGCACCGGCCACAGCCGTAAGCTGGTCCGTCAAGTGGTCCGTGGCCAGCGGACCGATATCTTCCGCGTCCGCCAGAGTTCACTCGAAGCCTGGCTGCCCTTCCTGGACGGGCAATGGAAATCTGGTTGCCACAATGCAAGCGAGCTTTGGCGACGGCTGAAGACAAAGGGCTTTCGGGGACGTCTGGGTGTCGTCAGCGAATGGGCGAGGCGACGACGACGCGCCGAACAGGCATCCGATCAGCAACTCCACAAGGTGCCATCAGCCAGAACGATCGCACGGTTAATGACGACGGCGCGCGATCATCTGAACAAAACCGACACTGTGATGATCGCCGTCATCGAGGCGGGTGTGCCCATGCTGGTGGAAGCACGCAATCTGATCGCTGGTTTCCATTCCATGATCCGCAAGAAAGTCGCCGATGAGCTCGAGCCGTGGATCGCCGACGCCAGCAAAAGCCTCATTGCGTCTTTCGCCAATGGCATCATTCGCGACCGCGCTGCCGTCCGCGCCGCGATCACCGAGCCATGGTCCAACGGGCAGACGGAAGGACAGATCACCAAGCTCAAGCTTGTAAAACGGCAGATGTACGGCCGCGGAAAGCTTGACCTTCTCCAAGCACGTTTGATCGGTGCTGCCTGAAAGAAAATATCATCGAGAGTGCGTCAGACCCAAAATTGGACGCCGATCCGGGGTCAGTTTTGGAAGCCGTTTGACATCGGGCAAGGTAATGATGGTGCGCGTAATCGCGTCACGCACGGCCTCAGCTCCATGTCCCGCGAGCGCTGGCCCGTTCTTCCTGCGCGGAGCTTCGCCATGCCCCGCGAGCCGGGGAAGATGCAGTAGCATCGTGAAGCGCGTCGTGCGCTCGACCAGCGTGCCGATCGCCGAGCTGCCAAGACCGAGGATGAGGTCTCCCTCCCAATGTCCCGGCACCGCGCGATCGGCCGCTTCGGCGGGACGCTGACTGATCATGATTGCCGGTGAGACAAAGCCCTGACCTCGCCTACGTACGCGGGCTCTGGGGACCCGTAATACACGTCCTGTTCGCAAGCAGGCCGTCAGCTCGCGGCGCAGCACTCCGCGGCCCTGAACGAAGAGCGCCTGATAGATGGCTTCGTGGCTGATGCGCATCGTCTTGTCGTCCGGGAAGTCGATCGGCAAGCGTCGGGCAATCTGCTCCGGGCTCCAGGCCCTGGCCCATCGCCGATCCTTTCGCGGGCCATGCCGGCGGCCCTTCCACGGAACGGTGGGACCATGAACGGGAGCGCCGCTCGGGGCCACGACAACGCCAGCAAGTCTCTCCTCCACATAAGTGCGCAAGGTTGCGTTGAACGCAAGCTTGGTCGGCTTGGGCCGACGGGCCGATCGATCCGCATGCCACTGGGCAGTCGTCGCCCGATACTCCAACCCGCCGCTGCGGGTGGCCGCGTTGCGCCGCAGTTCACGGGAGATTGTCGAGGCGGACCGACTGAGCCGGCGCGCAATCTCCTGCATGGAATGGCCCTGTACCTTGAGAAGTGCGATCTCTTCTCGCTCCACCAATGACAGGTACCGCCCGGAGAGCGGCTTCGCCGAGGATCTGAACATCGCTGGTGGCATACCGCCCGCCTTTCGAAACCATCTGGTTCCTACAGGCTGCGACACTCCCGCTTCGAGCGCAGCATCTTCGCTGCTCAGCCCCGCGGCGATCGCCCGCCAGAATCTAATCTGTTCATCGCGCCCCGCCAAAGGCGGCCGTCCTGGTGAAGGTAATGGCGCTCGTCCAGACCGTGCCGATCGCCGCTTTCGAATACTCATCGCAACCTCCAACTTCAGAGTGTTGCGACGACCGCTTGAATCCGCCCAATACGCTTGCAGCAGCTATTCCGATATCCTCCATGCGCATGGAATCCAGCCGAGTATGAGCCGGGTGGGCAATCCGTATGACAATGCACGTGCGGAAAGCTTCATGAAAACCTTGAAGCAGGAAGAAGTCGCAGGCAGGGCCTATCGCGATGCCTCGGACGCCCGGCGGCGTATCGCGAGCTTCATTGAAGACGTTTACAATCGGCAACGGTTGCACTCAGCCCTCGACTACCTCACCCCGGAGGAATACGAACAGACCTTATCGAATTCGCCGGAAAATGCCGTACTTGAACTCAAAGCCTGAAATTGTCCCGCAATTTCTCTGTCTCATTATGAGGGTGCACTCCAGACCTGTCACGCTGGGGTGTCCTGTTTCGCGGAGTCCCATGGGCGAAATTCGGTCGTATTCTGGTCTCCGCGCTGGTGCGCCCATGTGTTGCCAATCATTGCAGAACAACTGTCTGCATCATGGGGGACATTGCCGTTCGAACTCTCGGGATTGCCATGTCGTGCGACGGTCCTGTTGGCGCCCGACATGTTCTTCTTCACAATGCGGAGCATACTCTCCAGCTCGCCGTCTCTGGCGCCGATATCTTGCACCCTGTTTACCTCCGTACCGAGGCGATCTGGCCCGCCACGCTTTCCAAGCACCGCCTGAGGGCGCTCGAGTGCCTCAATGCTCTAAGTCTGGGTCAACATCTGCCTGCCCGCTTGTTTCCGCCGGAAAAACGCGGTCCCCGTCTAACCTTCGTTCTTCGTGCGCTCGACGGCGCACTTGCTGGGGCGTCACATCGCGAGCTCGCCGATGCTCTGGTTGGTCAACGGCGCGTCAATGCCGACTGGGGGGATCCTCGCGATCATCTGCGCGACCGCATTCGCCGCGCCGTCTCTCGTGGCCGCGCCCTCATGAATGGAGGCTACAAAGATTTCCTTCTTTAGTGACAGCCGCTCTGCACGTCAGCCGGCGAACGGTCCGGAGCCAAATCCGGTCACCACCAGTTTGCGCTCGATGCCGGGAGGCACGGTCGGCATTGTCCGATGGCCGACAATGTCAAGTACGCGACGTAGAGCAAGGCGACCCTCGGTTGTTTTTAAATGCTTTTTGGCTTGGCACGGGACATGCAAGCTATTGCGCAAAACGCACGGACTGAGTGGTCCCACGGCCACGAAAGTCGCTGACATACGCCACCTCCCAAGGCGTACCCCGGCCCGGCAGCGAGCTCAGTCTCCCTGCCGGGCATGCCTTTCAGACATACTCGCGGCCGGAACTTCAAATTAGGCGCCGTAATGTCCGGCTGCAGAGGATTGCGAATGGAATATGAAGCCCGTTTCGAGAGCTCTCCGATGGCACCTGGCGGGAGCGCGCTGGGAGCGTTCCTGTGCGCAATTGGTTTCACGCTCAGCTTGCTCGACGACATCCGACAATTGTGTCGACTTTGTCGGCTTTACGACACGGCTTGTTTGGCCGGTGTCTTGGACGTTTTTTTCTAAGCCGCTGAAAGCAAACATACAATGGCTTTCCCCGGCGCCGTATCTAGATTGGCATGAATTTTGTTTTGTTCCGTTGAGAGAGCCGGAGCTGCTCGCCAGGGAATAGCGAAGCTGGCTCGGCAAAATTGAGGATCACTGATTTGTTGCGAATGAACACGTTGCCCGTCGGGTGCCATGCGTCTGCGGCGAGGGTCCCCAGAGGATTTGAAGATGCGGCGAGGGACTGCAGTACTCAATTCGACCGCAAATGATTTGCTGGCGGGTCAAAGAATGGACGTTGCAGATGCGCATTGGCACGACGGCGGGTTTCGTCCTGTTCGTGATGGCATTCTTCGTCAGCGCGATGACTGCGAACGAACAGGAGACCAGCCTTGTCGGCATTTACCAGGGTTCGGAGCTAACCGCCGCCGCCAACCATCTGGGACGAGGCGGATACGAGCTGTCGGATGGAACCCAAGTGTCTTTCGACAAGTGGTACCATAGCAGCTGGGTCGATATGCGATTTGAAATGTTGACTCAGCTATCGGACGATTTCGGTATCCTGTGGGGCGCGAGCACCGGTCAGCGTGCCGAAAAGGTCCGAATCGAGCCGGGTGTGAAAGTCGGCTTTATTTTGCAAAAGCGACCGACAGCATCCACGACGCTTTCTCTCACCATCAGTTCAATTTTGGGCGGGAACCTGACGGAACGACCTTGCACAGCTGACTATGGCGCCATCGGCGGTGTGCAGATGGTGAATTGCCGGCTGGCCGCGTCGCAACTGCGGCCCTCGGACAGTTTGAAATATCTGACAAACCTCGAGCCAAGCCGATGGAAATTCGACCTTCGGTTCAGGGGTGAATTCTAGCGATGGTGCAAGGAAGGCCGTAGATTTCGTTGATGAAGAACAATCAGATAGGGAAGTTTATTATGCACAAAACACAATTGTTCCCGACCGGTTTCGTTGCCGGTCTTGTAGCGTGCCTGTTGGCGGCCCCCGGTTTCGCGGATGATCTCGATGCCGGCGTCAGCGGCAAAGGAACGACCGTTACTCCAGCCGCGGAAAGCAGTAGCTCGGGCTGTTCACAAAATGCCGACGGCACATTCTGCTGGATGAGCTCGGATATTGGTGAAGCATGGACATCAGGCTTTATCGGTTCCGGCGTATCGATAAATGTCATAGATGACTTCAAGGAACAGCCATTTGATGCAGACCTCGGTCGCGGTAGGCAGACGCAGCGACATGGAGATTGGGTCGCTGAAATTGCCGGCATGGTCGCCCCTGGCGCAAACATATTCAAGTATGACTATCTCGAGGGGTCTTCGATCGGGCTGCAGGACGGCCTCAATATCATCAATGCGAGCTACCGCATTATAGAGCCACTGAGCCAGCATCCGCGCGAGCAGGCGATCGTCGATGCCGCCTGGGCGGGCACTGCCATCGTCACAAAGAGTGCCGACAACCGCAGCAACGAGGTAGGTAGGCCGCACGAAGGGGATTTCGATGGGCTAACCCTCGGGCTGATCGGGGCGCCATCGGCAATCTTTGTGGGTGCGCTCGACCATAATGGCACTCCCGGGAACAAGACACAGCTGGCCCGATACTCCAATTATCCCGGCTCAAATCCCGAAGTGCGGAACCAGTTCCTGGCGGTGGGTGTCGAACCTGACAAGATTGGCCTATATGGCACGTCTTTTGCGGCGCCTGTAGTTGCAGGTTATGCCGCCATCCTTGGCAGCAAGTTCACGTCCGCAACTCCGACACAGATTACTAGTCAGCTTCTGGATACAGCCAGGACCGACACGCTCGTCAACTATGATGCGGCGACTTATGGACGAGGGGAGGCCAGCCTTTCGAGGGCACTGGCACCCGTTTCGATCAGGTAGACGAACAGTTCGATCGAGCAGCTGAATTTCTGGGAGGCGTTCAGAGCCACAAAATCACCTCCCAGAATTCGCCTCAGCAACTGTGCGGTTCCCGCGGATCCAATCGCAAACAAGGGGCCATTTCTGGCGACGTATCTGTTGCCGGCAAACAAGGCCGTATAGAAGCGTTCGCGTTTTGTGTATGAAAGCAGAGAGCCATGTCCTGCGCCTACTCACCGCTGCTGACCCGTCTCAACCTGCTGGCCAGCAAGCGATGAGTAGGCGCTAAGCTGCGGCGGTCTGGCTCGCGCAACTGGCATCGATGTGTCGCTGTTGGGCCGATCATTGACGATGCGCTCGAGGTCGGCCAGTGTGGGATCGACCTAGTCCATTGGAGATCTGTGGCGACGGCAAACTATACCGCCTATCCCGGGCGCCTCTTCTGATCTGGCGGTGTGGATCGCTTCTCCCGCTAATTCGGCCGCTACCGGCAGTTGACACATGGCGTAGTTCTCCCAAGCTGCGCGCGTATTCGGGTATAGTGCTGCGCTCTACCACGGAACTGGGCTGCACGCTTATTAGGCTACCGTATTGCCGTTGCTGGCGTTGCGAGGCCTCTGTTTGCCCGCAAGCAGCTTCTTCATATGCCGCTCATGCAGAGATATTTCATTTCGAGATAGTCCTCGAGGCCATGGCGGGAACCCTCCCGCCCGATGCCGGACTGCTTGATCCCGCCGAAGGGTGCCGCTTCCGATGACATGCGTCCGGTGTTGATGCCAACCATGCCATATTCCAAGGCCTCGGCCACACGCCAGACACGCTTCAGGTTTGAGGCATAGAAATAGGCGGCGAGGCCGTAGATCGTGTCATTGGCCTCACGCACGACCTGATCCGCATCTTCGAAACGAATGATCGGAGCCAAGGGCCCAAATGTCTCCTCTTGCGCCACTGTCATTTCGCTGGAGACCTCGGTGAGGACCGTCGGTTCGAAAAACGTGCCATCCTTGCCGATGCGATTGCCCCCGCATCGAATTGTGCCGCCTTTGGCGACGGCATCGGCGATGTGGGCCTCGATCTTGGCCAGAGCATGCTTGTCGATGAGCGGTCCGATGTCCACTCCGGGAGCGAAGCCGTCACCAACCGATAAGAGACGGACTTTCTCCACGAATTTCTCGACGAACTCGCCGTGAACGCTCGATTGGACGTAAAGGCGGTTCGCCGAAACGCAAGTCTGGCCAGCATTGCGGAACTTCGCCTGGATCGCACCGTCAACCGCGGCGTCGACATCGGCGTCATCGAAGACGATGAAAGGTGCATTGCCGCCGAGCTCGAGGCTGACCTTCTTGATCTGGTCCGAGCACTGGCCCATCAGCAGCCGGCCAACCTCAGTCGAGCCGGTGAAGCTGATCTTGCGGACCTTGGGATTGGTGCAGAGTTCGCGGCCGACAGCATCACCTTCGGAGGCATAGATCAGGTTGACGACGCCTTCGGGAAAGCCAGCCTGGTGCGCAAGGGCGAACATTGCGCCAGCCACGAGCGGCGTCTGTTCAGCGGGCTTGAGGATGATCGTGCAGCCCGCCGCCATGGCCGGCGAGATTTTGCGCGCCACCATTGAGGCGGGAAAATTCCACGGCGTGATCGTCCCGACGACGCCGATCGGTTGCTTGATCACCAGCATCCGACGATCCGTCGATGGTGCCGAGATCGTTTCGCCATAGATGCGATTGGCCTCTTCGGCAAACCATTGTAGATACGCCGCCGCGTGCGATATCTCCGACTTGGCTTCCGCAAGCGGCTTGCCCATCTCCGCGGTGAGAATCGCTGCGAGATCGTCGGCGTGGTCGATGATCAACTGATGCCATCGCCACAAAACATCGCTGCGCTCACGTGCAGTCAGCGCGGCCCATGCAGGCTGCGCGACATAGGCCTTGTCGATCGCAGCGCGCGTCTCCTCCACGCTCATGTCAGGAAGCTCTGCCAGCACTTCGCGGGTCGACGGGTTGAGGACCTCGAACGTGCGCGGGCTATGCCGCGTGCCAAGCGCCGGCAGGCGATCAATGGGTCCAAACAGGTCCGGGGATCTCAGGTGCCGGATCATCGGGAGGCACAGGGGCAATACCGGATTCCTCCCCAACGCAGCGGGTTGTATGTCAGCAGTGTGCTCGTGTATTCCGCGACGTCCTGGTTCCTTATAGGGCCTCGGCCAGACAGCTGGTAGGCCACCGTCTCCAAACAGGAAAAGGAAGCTACTTTGAATTCTCCGGAAGACGGGTCGCGGTTCTCACTAGCCGAAAATTGCAAAGGCCAGCGCACCGCCATTCTCCACGTCTGGGCCGATGCGAAGGGGCGCATCGATGCCAACCGGCTGACCATATGGGCCCCGGCACTCAGCCAAAGACCAAAACCCCGCCTGGCATGAGGAGGGCCCCTGTCAAACGCTGTCGACACCCGAAAACTCTGACCCGCCAACCCCCATAAGAAACGGGGTTTGTCAGCGGTCTGGGGTCCGTTAAAAAAGGACCTATTCACCAGCCGGACTTCTCCCCATGAAAAAGGCTCACAAGGGGAGAAGGGAGATCAGTCGGGTCCTGTAATCATCCTTTGCCCGACAGCGGCGGGCCGATCACCATAATGGCAGGATCGGCGGAAAGCAGCTTCTTGGCCGCTGCCTTGACCTCTTCGAGCGTCACTTGATCGATGAGAGCGGCGCGGCGCTGGATGTAGTCGATTCCGGGGTCAGAACAAGAACTGCTCGAAATCATACGCGGCCTTTATCAACCAAAGACAGCTACGGCTGATTTGATGATGATGCCGCCATACGGGCTTCGGCGCATCTGACGACCCGTGGCGGTGCGAAAAACATTCGTCAATTGCAGCGCAGGCGGCACGCGCGACCACAAGGTTCGCACGCTCTCCCGCCATGCCGGGTTTTGCGAATGACGTTTCCTGTGACGACGCGCTGCGGCCATCGGAAGCCGATCTCGTGGAAATACAGGTCGGCATGCTGCGGGCTGATATGATGAAAGACGCCGGCGATGGTGCGGCGGACGCGAGAATTGAAACCTTCGACCGAATTGACGTGGACGGCGTCCCGGACATATTCGCGACTGGAATGCTTCACGGTCTCGTGCTCGGCAAAGCTCTCACCAATGGCCATGAATGCCTTCCACTCGTCGCTCATCAAATGAGCTCCCGGTTCGATCTGCGCTTCAATGACGCGTTCGCTTGCTCGCGCCGAGAGACCGGTCACGACCGCGGCACGCGCGTCACCGGCCAGAGTGCCAGGCATGACGTCAGTCGGCCGCCGCACCATTACCATGACTGGCGTTTTATCCGTATTCGCCTGGCCTTTCCGGCCGCGGCCCGGACGCGGGTCGTCGGGATTCTTTCTGGGCCTTCCACCGAGATGGAAATGGTCGATCTCCACCGTGCCGGCGAGCATGTTCTCCCGCGCCACCATGAGACGCAGTGCATGTCCCATCCGCCAGGCCGTTGGCTGGCTCACCCCGAGCGCCTCGGCCAGGCGCACCGACGACAAGCCCTTGTCGGATTGCAGTAACAGCCACATTGCCTTCAGCCAAACACGCAAGGGAAGCTTCGTGGAGTGCAGAGGCGTGTGTGTCGTCACCGTGAACTGGAACCGGCAATCGCCGCTGGAACATTGATAAAGACCCGGTCGGGCACGACGCTTGCCGGTATCGCGACCGGCAAGCGCAATCGAGCGTTTGTATCCGCAGGCGGGGCAGATCCGGCCATCCGGCCACACCATGCTTTCCAGCAACCCACGGCAATGCTGCTCATCCCGGAAGGCCGCGATCATTTCTTCAACAGTCCGAATGTTGGAAAGCGCTGCAAGCATTTCAGGCATTCTCACCTCCTTCAGACCAGCCCGAAGAATCGCATGAAAAGCTATAGGTCACAAGGATATTGCGGTCTTTGGTTGATAAGGGCCTCATACGCTAAGGTCGAACGGAGCATGAACATTATGCCGCCCAGAGCAATTTCGTCGGCAAGCGGAGCGGCCTGAAGCCTTCCGGGAGGTCCGGCGCAGCGTCCCAAGCGTAAATGCCGGTGAGATTGATGTGCTCCCAACTGAGCGGCGAGACGTGCTTGAGCAAGATATCGGGAATATTCCGACCATTCTGCCGCAAATGGGCGACGGCGCGGCTAAGGTAGACGGTGTTCCAATGGACGATGGCACTGACGACCAGATTAAGGCCGGAGGCGCGGAATGCCTGGCTCTCGAACGATCGGTCGCGGATTTCGCCGCGCTCATGGAAGAAGACGGCACGCTTGAGTTTGTGCGCGGCCTCGCCTTGTTGAGACCGGCTTGGCACCGCCGACGCAGGGCCGGGCTGGAATACCACTCGATCATGAATAAGGATCGCTCGATACGGCCGAGTTCCCGCAGGGCTTTGGCCAACTGACTCGGATTCGGTGACGCTGCCAGCTTTTTGAGAATCGTCGAGGGTGCAACGGCGCGCGTGCGGATCGACGCCGCCAGATGCAGCAGATCATCCCAATATTCCATGATGAGCGCGGTATTGATCTGCACGCCGATATGGTCCGCGAGGGCCGGATGGATATCGGCTTTTTCGAACGTGTGGAATTTTCGGTCCTTGAGATTGCGCAGGCGGGGCGCAAAGCGTTTGCCGATCAGGGCAAAGAGAGCAAACACATGGTCGCTAGCGCCGCCTGTGTCCGTAAAATGCTCATCGATGTCGAGGAAGGTGTCATGATCGAACAGCCCGTCCAGAACATAGGCCGCCTCGCTTTCGGTCGGACTGATCGGCAGGATGCTGAAGTAGCCGTACTGATCGGAGAGATGGCTATAGAATTTGGTGCCTGGCTCGCTGCCATAGTGCAGATTGATGTCGCCGCGCCCTGCAGCACGATCACTGGCCCGGAAGAATTGACCGTCGGAAGACGCGGTCGTTCCATTGCCCCAGAGCAGAGCATGGGGATGACGCGCATGGGCGTCGGTCACGCTTGCCTGCGCCGCCCGATAAGTTTCGGTCCTGGCATGGAACATGCGCATCCAGCCGATCTGATGGGCGCTGATCCCTTTCGATGCACCCGCCATGCGTTTCGGCCCGAGATTGGTGGCGTCCGCGAGGGTGCCGGCGAGCATAGCAGCGATGTTTTGCGGCATGTCGCCCGTTCGCACATGGGTGAACTGGTCGGCAAAGCCCGTCCACTCATGCACCTCTCTGAGAAGATCTGGCACCTCGACGAGCGGGTACATGTCGTTCAGCTCAAGATTCAGTTCCTCGGCTGCGGCGGGAACCTCGCTGGCCAGCGGCGTCACCAGCAGGGTTCCGGCCTCGAGACGGACACCCTCAAGCTTGCCGTTCCGGGCGCGGTGTGCGAGGCGTTTCAGATTGAAGTCGAGCAATTGCTGCATTTGCGCGAGCCATGCCGCCCCGTCGCGCTGTACGCCGAGACCGAGCTGGTCGGTTTCTTTGAGATCGGAGAAGGCCGGACGCGGCATAAGATGCTCATCCATCGGGCGAAATGCCCTGCTGCCTTCGACCCAGACATCTGCTGAGCGAAGCCGCTCCCGCAACGCCGCCAGCGTGGCAATCTCGTAGAGACGACGATCAGGTTTTGATCCGCTGAAGATCAATTTGCGGGCCGTCGCGCCGAGATGGGCAACCGGAACCCGATCTGGAAGGCTGCGCCGCCCATCTTCGTAGAGGGATTTGAGGGTCTCAATCGCCGCAACCAGGGGATCGTTCCGGCGAGCCGAGCGGAAAGCGAAGGTCCGTAGGAACAGCGCCGCATATTTGCGGACGTTCGCGTATTGCTCCACCGCCACAAGCAATGGATCAGGATCTCCATTTTCCACCATGGCTTCGAGAGCGGGCTTTACCTGCAAAAGACGATGCCAGCCGACGTGCCGGTTGATCGTCTCGATCGCATCCTCATCGTTGTCGTTGGCGGCCTGAAGGGCGGAAATCGTATCGAGAAACAGCCGGAGCACCTTCGCCGTCTCTTTGCGCGTTTCGGCATGGCGCTGCTTCTTGCGATTGTTGGCCTGGGAAAAGAGCCTGCCGATCAGCTTGATGAACATGGTGATCGCGTCGTCGGTCAGCTTGTGGCCGAGCTTGATAACCTGGGCGACGATCGTCGCGCGTCGACGGCTGGCGTTGAAATCAGCGGCAAGCCAAGCCGGCGTGACATCGCCCTCCCGGATCATCTGGTCCCAGCGTCCGGAATGGATACGGCCCTGCAGGCGGGGATCGATATCAAGGGTGCGAATGAAGGAGAGCCTTTCCATCATCGCGACCAGGTTGCTGGCGCCGGGTGCGTCCGGGGCCGATCGTAGCCAATAGAACCGCGTCTGTGCAATTGCAGGATCCACCTTCAGCAAATCGTCGAGGCTCTGAAGCTGCTCAGGGGAAAAGCCGGAGATCAACGCCGCTTCCGCACGCCGTCGCGCTATGGCGCGTGCCGCCAGCCCGATCCGCTCTATGGTGTCCGGCGTGGGAAGCACCACATTGCGTTCCCGCATGGTGGTGACGATTGCCTTGGCAATAGGAGACCCCTTGTCGGTTGTCGCTGCCGTTTCGATTGCGGACATCAAGGCGGCTCGCCGGTCCGGAGCTGCCGCGGTTCTCATCCCAAGATAGGCGAGGAGGTGCGAGACGTGTTCCAGTCGGGTCGGCTCTCGCCTCGCATAGGAGCTAAAGCTTTCCGGATCGGCATCCAGTTGCTCGGCGATATAGTTGAGCATTGCCCGCGGCGGTATTTCGGCCGCCATGAGCGTCCTGCCCGGATATCGCATCATGCAAAGCTGGGCAGCAAAGCCGAGTTGGTTATGTTTTCGCCTGCGCACTTCGATCTCCAGCCGGTCGACCGGAGACAGAGTATAGTGACGGATCAAACTGTCTTCATCGGTTGGCACGCCGAACAGCTCCTGTCGATCCTGAATTTTGAGAAGCTTCCGCCGGGCCATTTCTTTACTCCATGCAACATCGCGCCGATGGCCTCCGGCATGTCCGAAAACGACCGGTTCCGTACAGGGTGAAATCGCACTGTCCACAAATTAGCTTGACATAATTACGGACATGCCCGACATTTCGGACAGCCTATTCGGACGAATCGAGCTTATGCCACGCACCTTTGCCTACGTCCGTGTCTCCACGACCGGCCAAACGACTGAAAACCAGATCCAGGAAATCCAGGCCGCCGGGTTCCACATCGAGCCACGTCGCATCGTCACCGAAACTATTTCCGGCAGTATCGCCATTGCGCGGCGCCGGGGCTTCATCCGGCTCATGGATAAGCTCGAAGCCGGGGATGTGCTCATCGTGACGAAGCTCGACCGTCTTGGTCGGGACGCCATCGATGTGAGCACCACAGTAGGAAAACTGGAGGAATTGGGTGTCCGGGTTCACTGCCTCGCTCTGGGTGGTGTCGATCTCGCAAGCTCCGCTGGCAAAATGACCATGAACGTCATCAATGCCGTCGCACAGTTCGAACGTGATCTGCTTATCGAACGCACGCAGTCTGGCCTCAAACGGGCAAGATCAGAAGGAAAGACCCTTGGCCGACCAGCGCGGCTCAACGAAACGCGGAAGCATGATGTTCTTCAAGGGCTGGCCAACGGGATGAGCGTTTCAGCTCTCGCCAGAAAGTTCCAAACCAGCCGACAAACCATCATGCGCGTCAGAGACGACAGTTCACGTTCCGTTCAACCTTAGCGTATGATTTCGAGCAGCTCTTGTTCTGACCCCATATTGGCCCTGGCATCTAAAAAGCCAACAAAGAGGCCGAACAGATGACAGTGCTCAACTACACTCCATAAAATCAAAATTTGTCTTGCATTCTATGGGGCGTCCACAGATGCACCAACGCCCTCGCGAGTAACAAAAACGTTGCAACACATCCGATGCTCCCTCCGGGAGGAGGTCCTCATGGCTGACCCTTGCTGTGCCAGTCCAAATTGGCTTGGGCTCAGAACGTCAGCTTGAAGCCGACCGACATGGTGAGGGCATAGAAGTCCATGCCAGCGCCATTCGGGACGGTCTTGCGTTGGGCGTTCTTGTTGATGTTGTATATTATGGTATCGCCTTTCTCGCGGAAGTACTTATCGAAATTGCCGCCCAGAAAGAGGCTGGCGCGTTCGGTAATTTGATAATCAGCCTTGGCGCCGACCGAGATGAAGGGAATGGTACGGAAGTCCTCTTCATACACCGTCCTCGGCCAGTGATGGTCAATATCGCTTGCGTCGATGGTCAGGCCGCCGCGCAGCAGACCCGAGAGCGTCCAATTGCCGAATTTCGTGATCGATTCCGCACCAAGGAAAACGCCCGGAAAGCGCTGTTGGTAATCCATGACCGGTACGCCGTCCAGGAACTTGTCGCGATCGTCGCGGAAGCTTTTATCACTATGGATGTACGACCCGCCATAGGCCCTCCACTTCACGTTCGTGTATTTGAAGCCGCCATGCAGGTTAATGGTCGTGGCATCGTTGATCACGACGTCTCGGCCTGCTGAGATGTCAAGGTTGAGGTAGTGCTCAAGGCGGGTGTCGGGGTGGATTGACTGATGCGACCAATCCTGTTCGGCAAAGCTCGGCGCAAGGGCGAGCCAATCATAGTCTTTCATATGGCTGTTGCCAGAGAAACCGAAGGCAGCGTTGGCTGAGATGATCCAGTTGTTCCAGGCCTCCGCCTTGAGGCCGGTGGTCAGAACCGGCGCGCCGGTTTCCCAGATCAACTTGCTTACATGATTGCCTTTATAATCGTAGACAAGCTCGTTGCCCTTTAGCCAAGTGTAGCCGACGCCACCAATGAACACGACGCTACTGTCTGGAGCAGCATAGATGGTTTGATCCTCCGCCGTGGCCACGGTCGACGTGGCGCAGAACGCGCCAAAAGCAAAAATCGTAGATGATGCGCAGCGTTTCACGAGGCAGCTCCTTGAAGAATCCTAAACTTGCTGAAAATTGAGGTGTCCTGCGGAGCCCAGTGGGACCGAAGTTTCTCTGGTGAATTCGAGAGGCACGCGGCGGCCGTTTTTTGGAGGATCATCCCACGTCTGCCCCGTCGTGGCGTGGTTCGCGCATTCGGCCATCGGCGGCGTCATAAGGCTCTCTCCTGACTGGTCGTTCCAATAACAAACTTCTAGCAGCCCTAGCTGACAGCAGCCTGAAAGCTCCCGGCGATTGCGCGACGGAGATCCTGCCGGGAGCATGAGGTTTTGTGGGGCAGTCACATTGAAGCCGACCAAACGGCGTTGTCACGTTGTTTGCAATGTGGGCGCGTGAGGCCGATACCGCGCATTTCAGGCAGGCCGTGCACTCACGGCTTCCCACGCGGCCATGGCTTGGCGTCGATGGGTTCGGATTTGTGCGGCGGAGCGGTTGGTCTGGGATGGGACGAAGAGATTTCGGACGGCGGAGAAGATCGACACGAAATGCTGCAATGAGCCGACCGACCGGAAACCCTGTCGCGTTCGTTCCCGTTTTCGGTACGGCAGGTGGGGGCCGGAACAAGAGCTGTTCAGAATCTTGCGCTAAGGCCGAACGGAAAGTGAACGCCCGGATGTTCGCTGTGGATACGCCATTTGTCTCCTGTACCGCTAGGCTGCTTTGGACCGAGGCTTGGCCACTACCGTTCTAGCGTGGAGTGGAAAGTGGCCAGACGTGCGCTTCTCAAAGAACACGAACGAAAGACGCTACTCGACATTCCGATCGACGAAGACAGTCTGATCCGCCACTATTCTCTTGCGCCGGCCGATTTGCTGGAAATCCAGCTACGGCGGCGCGAACACAATCAGCTCGGCTTTGCGATCCAACTCTGCTTGATGCGTTATCCCGGCCGGCCACTGTTGGCTAACGAGGTTCCGCCGAAAGCTATGCTTGACTATGTTGCTGGGCAAATAGGTGCAAGCTCGACCGCATTCAGGTTGTATGCCCGTCGTGAGGAGACCCGCAGCAATCACATTGCTCATCTCCTAGGTTATCTACGGAAGCGAAACGCAACTGCCGAAGATCGGCGTGCCGCCTTGCTGACGGCAATCGAGATGGCCTCAACAACAGACGCCGGTGCTTCGATAGCTGGCGCCATTGTGGCGGAGTTCCGCAATCGAAATTCGCTGCTCCCGGCAGCCAACATTATCGAGCAGATGGGGATCGCGGCTCGCGCTATCGCTCGTCGGCGTGCGGAAAAGACGCTGATCGAAGGCCTTTCGTCTGATAGGCTGCAAGACCTCGACCGTCTTCTGGAGGTTGACCAAACGATCGGGCAGACGCGCTTTCATTGGCTGCGCTCGGCGCCAGATGCGCCAGGTGCCTCAAACCTGGTCGGGCTGACCGAACGGATCGCCTTCCTGCGCAAGCTGGAAATCGATCCGAAATTGCAGGCGCGGATATCATCTGGACGGTGGGACCAGATGATCCGTGAGGGTAACGCCACGCCGGCATGGCTGGCCAACGACTTCAATGCCAGTCGTCGACACGCGCTGATCGTGGCGCAGGTCATCAAACTCAGCCAGAAGCTCACCGACGATGCTGTGACGATGTTCATCAAGCTGATGGGAAGGCTGTTCTCTCAGGCCAACAACCGTAAGAAACAATGGCACATGGATTGCAGGCCCGATACCGCCAAGGCGCTGCGCATGTTCCTCGACACGATCACTGCCTTGCAATCGGCGAACGACTACGGCCAGAATGCATTGGAGGTCCTCGATCAAGAAGTTGGCTGGCACCGGTTGCTCCGAATGAAGCCTGAACTTGAGTCGATGGTCGAGGACAACGAGGCATCGCCATTGACCTTGGCGGCTGAGCAATATGCGACCGTCAACAAATATGCCGGTGCGTTTCTGCAGGTGTTCACATTCCGCTCGGCGCGTCGCCACGATCCGCTTCTTGTCGCAGTAGATGTATTGAAACGCCTCTATGCCGACAGGCGACGAACGCTCCCGGATCGCGTTCCTGTCACTCATCTCAGTCAAGCCGATCGAAAGCTCATCTTCGGGCAAGATCAGCCTGACCGGCGTCTCTATGAGATCGCCACGCTCGCGGCTTTGCGGGACCGGCTTAGATCGGCGGACATTTGGGTCGACGGCAGCCGATCTTTCCGGCCGATCGACGAGCATCTTATGCCGCGGTCAACATTCACCACCATGAAGGAGGAGGATCGCCTTGGACTGGGCGTCCAAGGTGACGGCGCGCAGTGGCTTGCCGAAGCGCGTCAGATGCTCGACTTCAACCTGAAGCGCCTCGCGCACAGAGCACGGTCCGGAAAGCTCGAAGGTGTTCGTCTTGAAGCCGGAACGTTGATTGTTATGCCAACGGCTGGCGAGGTTCCCGCTGCAGCCGAGGAACTGAACGCCGAGATCAGCGACATGTATCCGCTGGTCGAGGTTCCTGACCTCCTGAGGGAAGTGCACGATTGGACCGGCTTTGCGGATCACTTCACGCATGTCCGCACGGGTGACTCTCCGAGGAATATCTCAGCCATGCTGGCCGGAGTTTTAGCGGATGCGACCAACCTGGGGCCAAAGAGAATGGCGAGCGCATCCAAGGGCATCAGCGCTCACCAGATCGGCTGGATGCGTACGTTCCATGCTCGGTCGGAAACCTACCGCGCGGCGCAAGCGTGCATCACCGATGCGCATACCCGGCATCCGCATTCTCGACTTTGGGGCAACGGAACGACCGCGTCATCCGACGGGCAGTTCTTTCGCGCGAGTGATCGAGCCGCAAAGCGCGGCGACATCAATTTGCACTATGGCAGCGAACCCGGATCGAAATTCTACAGCCATCTGTCAGATCAATATGGTTACTTCAGCATCCTGCCCATCAGCCCGACCGAAAGCGAGGCGGCCTATGTGCTTGATGGGCTGTTCGATCAGGACACGATCCTCGACATTCAGGAACACTTCACCGATACAGGCGGTGCAAGCGACCATGTCTTCGGACTGTTTGCCTTGATCGGCAAGCGCTTTGCGCCACGGCTACGCAACCTCAAAGATCGGAAGTTCCACACCTTCGAGAAAGGCGATACATATCCGGCGCTGTCGAACCATATCGGGGCATCGATCAACGCAACTCTGATTCTCGATCATTGGGATGATCTGCTCCATTTGGCGGCGTCGATCACGACGCGATCAGTGGTGCCGTCTACAATCCTGAAGAAGCTGTCAGCATCATCGAAGGAAAGCCAGCTCGCAAGGGCGCTACGGGAACTTGGCCGGATCGAGCGATCGCTGTTCATGATCGAATGGTACTCAAGTCCAGCGCTACGCCGGCGTTGCCAGGCCGGCCTCAACAAGGGTGAGGCGGCGCATAAGCTGAAGCGCGCCGTCTTCTTCCACGAGCGTGGCGAAATCCGTGACCGATCGTTCGAAAGCCAAGCCTTCCGCGCCTCCGGTCTCAACCTCGTCGTCAGCGCCATCGTCCATTGGAACACGGTCTATATCGAGCGGGCCGTCACCCACTTGCGCAAAATGCGTCGCGAGATTCCGGATCACCTGCTCAAGCACATCTCGCCGCTGAGCTGGGAGCATATCAATCTGACCGGCATCTACACATGGGATAGCGATCAGCATCTGCCGGAAGGGTTCCGGTCGCTAAGACTCCCGGTTGGGCTACGGCGCGCCGCATAAGTTCTCACTCCGTTCGCTCTTAGCGCAAGATTTTGAACTGCTCTTGTCCTGACCCCTAACGGCAAAGCAGGTAGGCCGCGTCGAGGATGAAGGCGCGCTGCGCGATGCCGTGCTGCTCACACGGCCGGGCGATTTTTTGTCCGTCGGTCCCGCCGGATCGATGCTGTTGGCTTGGCGCCGGCTGGCAGCCCGGCCCGGGGACGAATTGCTGACGGAGAAAAACCTCGCTGCGGTGTTGGAAGAGTTCGGCTACGCCCCGGATGACGATGTGGTCAGCGATCTGGCGGATGATATCCGCCAACTCGCCGCCGGCGCTGGTATGGTCGCAGCGCTGACCGGCACATTCATGGCCGCCGAACGCCACGGCTTGGGGCGCGCCCTTGGAGCCTGGCTCGCCGACGCGCTGCTGGCGCAACGGCTGGGTTGGGCCCACGCTATGCCGCTGCTGGGCGCCGAGGCAGCCTTGGGGACAGGCGCCCGCCTGCGTCGATCGGCTGCCAGTTCTCTGGCGACAGGCATTGAGACAGATCCTGAGCGTGCGAAAGGCCTGCTGGCCGCGCAGGCGCGCGCCGCGCTGCGCGCGATTGATCTTTCCGCCGAGTTCGAGCGCCGCGCCGACCGGCTGCTTGCCGTCGCGCCGAAACTCAGAGCCAAGGCAGCGGACGCTGTTGTCGACAAGCTCCTGTCCGACGATGCGATCGTCGCATCGAAGCAGATCGCGGGCATGAGCGATCGCGGCCTACGCCGGTTATTCGACCGCCTGATCGAGCTCGGCGCCGTCCGCGAGCTGTCCGGTCGTCCCACATTCCGCATCTACGGGCTGTAACGATTATGGTGGAGGCAGCACGCAGGCGAGGGGGGAGCCGGTCAGATGACCGTCGATCAGCCGACCAGTTGTTTGACCGGGAGCTGGATCACCTGCCGCCGGAAGCGCGCTGGCGCGAATGGATGCATCGCGTCGAGGCCACGATCTTTGCGGCCAGCGCACCGGTAACACGTGATATCCTCGCGCGTATTGTCGCCAAAAACTGCAGCATCGACCTTTTGATCGATGACATTCGCGAGGATCTCCGCGGCCGGCCCTATGATCTCGTCGCCGTCGCCGGCGGCTGGAAGCATCTGACGCGGCCGGCCTATGCCGACGTCATCCGTGCCGCGGTCGGCGGCAACGAGCGAGCCGTGGATTTGACGCAATCTGAAGTGCTGGTGGTGATGTGTGTGGCGTACTTCCAGCCGATCACACGCGCTGAGCTTTCTTCCTTCTTCGGCAAGGAGATCAGCCGCGATCTCATCGGTCATCTGCGCGGCGCGAAGCTGATTGCGTCCGGTCCGCGCAGCCCAACGCCGGGTGCGCCCTACACCTATGTGACGACCAAAGAATTCTTGCTCGAGTTCGGCCTCGACACGCTGCGCGACCTGCCGGATTTCGAGGCTTTGGAGGACGCCGGCCTGCTGTCGAAGGAAAAGCTGTTGTCCGGCAATATTCCTATCGTCCGAGGCGATCTGACTGAAGATGTCGATGAAATCGATAGTAGCAAGCTTGAACCGCCGTTTGAGGCACCGGACTAGTCTAGGCCCCCTGCCGGGGCTGTAGCAGATTGATAAGCACGACCGAGTCGCGCCGACCTGCTGCGTCGCACGGTAGTACCGGCCACGAGGAAGCCATCCAGTCCTCAAGCATGTACTAGGCGATGCTTCCCGAGATGTTTGGCCGGGCCCGGACGAGGTATGGGCTGAGTCGAAGACGTGCTTGTGGTTGGCGGATCGGGCCTAGCCGCGCCGTAAGCGGTCGTGAGGCTTATGAGGCGAACTCAGTCGAGGCTAAAAAAACTGGTCGAGATACTCGACTCTTCTGGGCTATCGTAATGTTGATGCGAAGATTCGTGTCCGAGTCGTAAATTGATTGAGGCTGCAGCGTTCGAGGCACCATCAATTGTGACGGTCATTTATCTAGCAATGATAACTGTTCATCGAGAATAGCTAACACCGATTTGAGGCTTGGCATGTGGGCCGACGCGGAAACAGACTCGGATTTTTTGAACTATTCTGAAGTTGCGGAGCTTGTTGCCGAACTGATTTCAGATCCGCATCTTCGACCCCTATCCCTGGGGATCTTCGGAGGATGGGGCACCGGCAAGTCCACCACCCTCCGGCTGGTAGAAGCTGAGCTCGCAAAGACCAAGGACAAATACCTTGTCGTCAAATTTGACGCGTGGCTCTACCAGGATTTCGATGACGCTCGCGCGGCGTTGATGGGCGTGATTTCTTCGGCGCTGATCGACGCATCGCCTCCCACATTGAAGAATAAGGCAATCAGCTTGCTGGGGCGGGTTAACAAGCTGCGGCTGCTTGGTCTTGCAATCGAAGGGGGCGCACTCGCATTCGGTGTTCCGACCTTCGGCGCCATCACGAGGGGTGTTGAGGCCGCCGGGAGTGCTTTCGCAGGTAAGGCCGGCGAGACGGATGTCGAAGCCGCCAAAGATGCCATTTCCACGGTTGGCGAAAAGGCACAGGGATTACTCAAACCGGCCGAAAACCGAGGTCCGCCGGAGGAAATCGATGCATTCAGGGTCGAATTTGGCGAAGTGCTCAAGGGCCTGAACCGGACGTTGGTTGTCTTCATTGATAACCTCGACCGTTGTCTACCGGCCAATGCCATACATACCTTGGAGGCAGTGCGTCTCTTCCTCTTCCTACCCAACACAGCATTTGTGGTTGCGGCGGACGAAGACATGATCCGCCATGCGGTGTCGCAGCACTTCAACAATCCAACGCAGCGCCACATCGCGGACTATCTTGATAAGCTCATCCAGATGCCTATTCGCGTACCTCGCGTAGGTGTCCAGGAAGTTCGTGCGTATCTTTTCCTATTACTTGCTGGACGAGGGAGCGTCTCGGCCGAGGACGTAGAACGGTTGCGCTCCTACCTCATTGAGAAACTGCGCCAATCCTGGAAAAAGGACGGGGTGTTCACCGTAGAGGACGTTCTTAAAACGCTACCCCAAAGGCATGGCGTAAGACTAAGGCGTTGGCGAAGGGAAAGCCTCGAATTCGCACTGCGCTCGGGCTGCATCCCGAGTTGGCAGGTGATCGAATTGGCGAGCTCGCGTTGTTTGAAGCCTTGGCGACCGAAACAAGGTACTTCGGTGAAATCGGGCTCGACGGCTCGCCCCAGTACAAACCCACACAGGAACTCCAACTGCGCGCGTTCGAATTCATCCTGCGAACGGCATCGACGATGGGAGGGAAGATTCTCTCAATCCATAGCAGACGTGCTGCAGGAGACGTACTCGACGCACTCGCACGGATTCCGTCGTCTGGCACCCCAGTGCTCCACTGGTTTAGCGGAAGCAGCAAAGAGCTACAGCGAGCCATTCGTCAGGGGTGTTGGTTCAGCGTCGGGCCAGCGATGCTTCGAACCACTAATGGCCGTACCATTGCTCAAGCACTACCGAGGGATCGCGTGCTCACCGAAACAGACGGCCCTTTCGCAATGGATCGTAGCCGCCCTTTGCAACCGGTAGACGCTTGGATGGCCGTCGAGGAATTGGGTCGCGTTTGGAACCTGGACTCGGCAGCCATGCGTTATCAGCTCAGAGAAAACCTGCGAGTTCTTTCAGCATCAATACCCGACCGTTCTGGCGACGAATGAGGGGGAGCCTCTCAAAGGCTCTGGGCCGAACCGGATGTTTCCGCTCGACAGGGCACGAAGTGGACGACTTTTACGAACTTGACGAGCTTGACGAATAGAGCCATATTTGGGCCAAGAGGTGCGAAATGGCCAACATCAAGACCCAACCAAGCAGGCGCGACTCCAAGCGGTCGCACCGAAATTCTTCACAGGCGATGCTCACAACCGCATTCATGACGAAGGCGGAAGGAGTGGCGTTGCCCAAGGGCGTCGCCGGAGTCACTTTCCGCGCGCCGCGCAACATTGTCGAGGTAATTTCGGCAAGGCCAAGCAAAGTGAAAGCACTACTCGCCGGTTATGGCAAGGCGATGGCCGAAAGCCAGGCGGCGGGTCGAGCGGTGAGTTTCCGAGTTAAGGTTGACCCAACGGGCGACACTACCGTCATTCCGATGGAAGAGCCGATGGCAGATACCGCCGACGATTTGGCGGAAGCGCTCGAGGAGGCACGTGGCCGCGGGAAAGTGCAGGCAGCATCTATCCTTGCTCGAGAGGACATGCTGAGCGCGGATAAGTTCGCCGTGCTGCTAGGCACCAGTCGAATGACGGTCAACACTAAACGGCAAAACCACCAGGTGCTGGCTCTCGATGGCGCCAAGCGCGGCTTTCGCTTTCCGGCCTGGCAGGTAGGGGAAGACGGAAAGCCGTTTGCGGCCCTTCCGCGTCTCTTCGAGCGGCTAGGCGGCGGCCCTTGGTCCGTTTATCGATTTCTCGTCCAGTCCCATCCAGAGCTCGACGGCCTGACCGGTCGCGAGGCTTTGCGGCGTGGCAAAGCGGATGAGGCGCTAGCAGTTGCCGACAGCATTGCCGACGGCAGCTTCGCCTGAGTGCCCGGGCTAGATCCTCCGTCGGAGTTCGCGGCTGTCGCGCTGGATACCGCTAAAGTCGATGCAGGCGCGCAATTCGGGCGCATCTTCTTCACGCGCTTCAAGGACCCGCTAGGATTCGGCAAGAGCCCAAGCCGGTTCAGCGATCCTCGCCGCCGTGCGACTGCCATCCTGCCGTCTTCTGTGTATCGCGTCAGGTACTCCCACTGGTTCAGAGTGTAGGACACGGCGTCGCCGATCTTGCTATCGGGCAAGACCTTCGGCGCGATGTCGTCGAGCCATATCTTGAGAGCATTGAGGATGGGAACGCTGTGTTGCTGGCGAAAGCGGCGAATGCAATCGGCTTGTGTTTCGCCCTTGTCCGGCTTTTCGTTCCGCGCTTGGCCTTCAACCCGGTAGAGCTGCTCGAAGAACTTGAGCGCCTGCTCCGGCGGACCGCCCCCCTTCTTTCTTGCCTTGAGGGCATCGACGAAGCGACGTCTGGAATGGGCCATGCATCCCACATGGGTGGCCCCTGCCAGCGTGCGCCATGCGGTATAGCCATCGCTCATCAGTATGCCGCGGTAATCGCCGAGGAAGGCCTGCGGATAAATCTGGCCGCGACCCGGTTGATAATCGAGCAGCACGATCGGCTCGTTACTCTCTTCGCCGCTCCGGTATGCCCACATAAATGATGTGCTGGTGGCCTCCCTGTCCTTTTCCTTCAGGACCTGGACGGTGGTCTCGTCGCCATGGATGAGTGCTTGAGACCTGAGCCGCAGCTTCAGTGCGTCATAGATGCGGGAGAGATGCTTCTCGCTCGATCCGATCACCCAATGCCCCAGAGCGCCGCGGCTGACGGGCACGCCGGCTCGCTCGAATGCCTGGCTCAAGCGGTAGAGCGGCGTGCCGTCGACGTACTTGTGAACAAGAGCAAATGCCAGTGTCGAGGCCGTGGCGATGCTGCCCGGCAAGGGCTGCGCGGGCATCGGCGCGATCACGACCGGCGTATTGATGCCGGTGCGGTCGCAATGGCGGCAGGCATACTTGAAGCGCACATTCTGCAGGACCTTCGCCTTCACCTCGATATGAAGCTGCTCGGTAATGGCCTCGCCCATGTGGTGCATCCGGTGACGACAGCAAGGACAGGCCTTCTGATCTTCGGGAAGGTCATACTCGACGCGCTCGCGCGGCAGGTGTTCCGGGAGGGCCTTGCGGCCACGCTTCTTTGCCTCCGGCTTTTCGGTGGACGGAAAGCCGGTGTCCGGCAGGTCGATGACATTGCCATCTTCGCTGCCCGCGTCGTCTTCATCGGCAACCTGTTCGGCTTCATTGAAGAGGCGATCAACGTGCTTTTCGCTCTTGGGCGCAAAACGATGTGAGCGCGCCAGCGCCAACTCTTCCTCGAGCTTAACCACGCGTTCTGCGAGCTGACGGTTCTCCGCCTGCAGCACAGCAATGCGCCGCCATCAATTCCTCAACAGTCGGTTCGCCAGGTCGATTCATCGTAGTTTTGAATCTGAACCGCACCGACGCGTCAACCGCACAATTCGGGAGCCGTCAGCCCGCAACCTGATATTGCCGCACCGGATGGCGCACCATTGCATCGATGTCGATGCCGTCGAGAATCCAATGGAGCTGCTCGGGTCGTCAGCGTAACCACCGCCGTCTCCCGGCGTGGCCATCGGAACCTGTCTTCGGTCAGCCGCTTCAGAACCAGCACGAAGCCGGACCGGTCGAAGAACAAGAGTTTCATCCGGTCGCGCCAACGACCGACATTCTACATACGGTTTTCGTTTTGCGACGATCGCCTATCCGTGGCATCCACTATTCGGCTGCAAGGTGCAGGTCTCGCGTTATCGGCGCGGCAAGACCCTGATGTGCATCTATACGGACGAGCGTCCCGATCACCTCTCCCGTGAGTTGCCGAACTGGATGTTCGACGAGAGTTATTGCAGCGGAATGAGGCTTGGACCACCCGAGATAAGCATTGATGGCCTGAATGAATTGGGGGCCGCGTTGGCGTCGTTCGGCGCGACTCAGGCAGGAGGCGCAAGCTCTCGTCCTTCGAGGAAGAAGGAGAAGGGTGATGCGAAACAGGCGACATCAAAATCGCGACCAACTCGTTTTGGAGTTGGAGCGTCAAAATCGTCAGGTTCCGGTGGTCAAGAACGTCAAAGGACTGGTGGAGACGCTGGCGGATCTTCTGTTGGAGGCTTTGGAAGCGAGCAAAACGGCGAAGACGGGAGGCGTAGATGAACACGAAGATCACGTCTGACCATCTGGGCCGCGCCGCGGTTGTCTATGTCCGCCAGTCAACCATGGCGCAAGTGATGGGCAATCTCGAAAGCCAGCGCCGGCAATATGATCTGGCTGGTGCCGCCGCAACGACCGGGTTTGCATCGGTAACTGTGATCGATGATGACCTTGGACGCTCAGGCTCAGGCAGCGTGGAGCGACCTGGGTTTGAGCGGCTTGTCGCGCTGGTCTGCTCAGGTAACGTAGGAGCGGTCTATTGCATCGAGGCATCGCGTCTGGCGCGCAATGGGCGGGACTGGCATCATCTGATCGATCTGTGCGCGCTCACTGGTACGCTGGTCATCGATCCAGATGGCGCCTTTGATCCAAGGCTTGTCAATGATCGTCTGCTGCTTGGGCTGAAAGGCACGATGGCGGAGTACGAACTGAGTTTGATCCGTCAGCGCGGCATTGCCGCGCGCGATTCCAAGGCGGGACGCGGGGAGTTCCGGTTCATGTTGCCTCCGGGCTTCTGCTGGAGTGAGGCGGGCAAGATCGAGATCGATCCGGACGAACATGTGGCGGAGACGATCAGGCTCGTCTTTGACAAATTCCGGGAACTGGGAAGTGGGCGACAAGTCTTTTTGTGGCTGCGGTCGGCCGATATCAAGATGCCCGTCGTCTTGCGCAACGTGGAAGTGCGCAAGCTCGTCTGGAAGGCGCCAGCTTATCATAGCGTCATGCAGATCCTCCACAATCCACTCTACGCGGGCGCCTATGCCTTCGGAAGGCGAGCACAACGAACGTTGATCATCGATGGTCGCGCTCGCAAGGCCAACGGGCTGCGCAAGCCCAGGGATGAATGGAGTGTATTGCTGCGCGACAATCATCAAGGTTACATCACCTGGCGGGAGTATGAAGAGAACCAGAAGCTTCTGACCGAGAACGCACACATGAAGAGGAATTGTGATCGCAAATCGGCGCGTGGCGGTCGTGCGCTGTTGACGGGACTGATGCGATGCGGCCGCTGTGGCCGAATGATGCGTGTCTTCTACGGCAGCGCAAAGGGCAACGCGCATCGCTATCAATGCCGCGGCGACGACGCTCGTGTGGGTCTCGGGCTTTGCATCGGAATTGGCGGCGTGAGGGTCGATCGTGCCGTGGCCACTCAGATTCTGGAAGCGGTTTCGGATCGCGCTGTCGAAGCGGCGATCTTCGCCTCGGATCAGGTTGAGCGGTCCGCAAGAGATGTTATAGCGGCAATTGAGCGGGACCTTGAAGGCGCACGCTATGAGGCGTCACTGGCCGGACGCAGATACGAGCTGGTCGATCCGGCCAAACGTCATGTCGCACGCGAACTGGAAGCCCGTTGGAACGATGCACTGGAACGTGTGAGCGTGCTTGAGCGCAAGATCGAAGAATTGTCCGCGCTGTCGGCAGCACGTCCAGCAATTGATCGTGGCCGGCTTCTACAGCTTGCCCATGACTTACCGACAGCCTGGAATGCACCGTCAACCGATACGCGGACAAAGCAGCGGCTCATCCATATTCTGGTCCAGGAGATCATCTGCGATCTCGACGATACGACCCACGAGGCTGTGCTGCTGATCCATTGGACCGGTGGCCGCCATACTGAGGTACGCGTGGCGCGTGTCAAGACTGGCCGATATCCGAGCGATATGGCCCCGCCCGCCGTAGAGGCACTACGAAAGCTGGGCGGACATTGGCCAGATCGGGAGCTCGCAGTGTCCCTCAATCGGATGCTTTGCAAGACCGGTGATGGTGAGGGTTGGACGGCGGTGCGTGTTCGTGACATGCGCGAGCGGTTGGGCATTCCAGAATATGATCCCACAAAAGCGGGCAGTCCCGTGATTAGCCTGATGAAAGCTGCCGAAAGGCTCGGTATCTGCATCGGATCGGCGAAAAGCCTTGTAAAGAAGGGCATCTTGCCCGCAACGCAAATCTTGCCGGGCTCACAGTGGATGGTTCCGATTGAAGCACTAACCTCAGAGGCTGTTCTGATAGGGGTGCAGGGTGTGGTTGGGCGACGGCCACAGATTTATGAAGATTATCAATATGATAAGGTTGTCCGATTGCCCGGACTCTAACAGAGGGAAGCATTATGAAACGCGCTGGCGACGGCGATTGCAAAAGGCAAAGACCGCAGGCGCAAATGGGTCAAGCTCCATCACCTCCTGAACCAGGACCGCAAGGCTGTTGATGCCGGCCCTAAAATCGATCGGCTCGCGGTGCAGGTAGACGTTGAGATCAGCGCCCAGTCTGAACATGGCCCAGAGCTCCAATGATCGCCGTCAACGCGTCTACATCACCGCATTCCAGCACCAGCTTCACGCCGTTCGGCAAAGACGCGCTCACCTTGGCTGGGAGTGGCGATGAGCCCATGCTTTCCGACTTCGACAGCCGCTCTTCACCACGCGCAGCAGGCCTGTCCACCGAATTGCTCTGCATAGGCAGGCTGTGGTCCGCAGCGGTGACTTGAACTGGAATGAACGCAGACGGTGCAGGTGGCGGCAAAGCACCGGCGTCTTTGGTCGTCTTTATCCATTTCCGAAGAAGGTTGGCATTGATCCCATGTTCAAGCGCAAGTCGCGATACCGACACGCCAGGCTCAAGGCAGGCCGCAACGAGCCGCTCTTTCGACGCCGGGTCGTACCGCCGGCGGCCGTTGCGCAAAATCCGCCTCACCAGCAGTTTCTGTTCATCGTCCTCAATCACTTGGTGTCCACCTCCAAAGTGGACACTTCATGCCAAAACACGCTCAATGGAAAAAGGTGCAGAGAAATTCGCGCTTTCTTAAGAAACACGCGTGGAGTGAGGAGAAATCGTCCCATGATTGCTCCTGAGCAAGTCCGACCCAGTGTGACCGGTTTGGGTCGATACGTGGCGCGGCGGCTTGGGCAGGAGGGCCCAGCCTCGCGAGTGACCGTTAGAAAGGGTGAAGATGGTACATGGGTCTCCTCAGGTAGGCATTGGTGCCGCAGAATCGGGCGGTCGGGATAGGCAACCTGCAGCCCAATCAATCTCCTCTAGCGTCTTTGTTGGCAGTGGTACGCTCGCAGTTAGGTGCGCTCAGCTGGTAACGGAGATGGGCCACGTAATTGGTGCGGCCCTGTGTGGCGACGCCATATTCGCGGAGTGGGCGGCTCGCGCCAACATCCCCCGCATGGCGAGTGTTGAAGAGCTCTGCTCTCTTTTGAAATCCGAGCCGATGGATTGGATTTTCTCGGTTGCCAATCCGTTCATATTGCCGGTGGATGTGTTCGGGCGGGTGCGTCAAGGTGCTTTCAACTACCACGACGGTCCACTGCCACGATATGCGGGAACGCACGCGACGTCCTGGGCGCTGCTGGCGCAAGAGACCGAATATGCCATCACGTGGCATCGTATCGATGATGGTGTTGATACGGGTGACATCGTGGTTCAGCGCCAAGTGCTGATTGCGCCCACCGATACGGCGTTGAGCTTGAACCTCAAATGCTATGAAGCTGCAGTCGAGGGTTTCCGCGAGCTTTTGACTGGCCTCAAGAACGGGAAGCTTACTGGCTATCCGCAAGCGCTGGTGAACCGAAGCTATTTTCCCAGACGTCGACGCCCAGATGCGGCAGGCTGTCTGCGATGGGATCGATCCGCGCAAGACCTGTCAGCGATGACGCGTGCCCTAGACTTTGGGCCATATCATCCCAATCCAATGTGTCTGCCCAAGGCTCTCGTAGGCGATGAGGCTGTCACAGTCAGACGCCTGGAGGTGTTGCCCCGACGATCGGGCGTTCCGGCAGGTTGCCTGCTTGAAATCCACTCCAGCCACTGGCGTGTGGCGACAGGTACGCAGGATGTCGATGTTTGCTTTGGCGGCCCCGATGGGCAGGTGCTGGACGCGCGAGCCCTCGCTAGGCACTCCAATCTGGATGAAGGTAGTCGCCTTCCGATCTTGAGCGATGAACAGGTGCGGAGCATAACTGCCACCCATGAATTGCTGGCGCCTCGGGAGGATTTTTGGCGACAGCGGCTAGAGCAGTTTAAAACATTGCAGCTTCCCTTCGTGTCGTCGTCCGTAGCTGAGACGCCGCCCAGATGGCAGTCGAGTTCGGGGGACACTCCAAGTGCTTTGGCTAAGCTGTCGCCAATTGATCGCACGGAATACTTGGTAACGGCTTGGCTGATCTATCTCGCCCGCATCACGGGAGAAACAGGGCTTCAACTGGGATGGACGCCTGCATCGGATGAATCGCAAGCTGGCTCCAAAGCGGTGGAGGTGTTGATCGCCTCTGTCGTGCCGATGGAAATTGCCATTGACCGTGCACATGATTTTGAAGAAATGCGCAAAACGGTGGCGGCCGAATGCGCTCAGCTGAGGGCGCACGCTAGCTTTGCCCGGGATCTTATCGCGCGCTGCCCGACATTGCGAGGTGTGGAGGCGCTACGGTCGCACCAGCCCTGGCCGATTGGCATCACAATCACGACAGACAGCTGTTCCGTCGCTGGCGATCTGAAGACGAGCCACAGAGCTGGGCCAGCCCTATGTGGCGATTTGCTGACCTTTGAGGTTTGCGCTCTGGATGGGAGCTTTCGCTGGCATTTTGATGCCAGTCGGCTAGCGCCGAAGCAGATCGACCGCATGACGCAGCATTTGCAAACTTTGTTACATGGTGTGATGGCCGATGCGGGGCAGCCGGTCGGCCGCATCGACATCGTGCCGGCCGCCGAGCGGACGTAACTGCTGGAGGATCTGAACCGGACGGCGGCGGCCTATCCTTCGGAGCGGTGCATCCACGAGCTGTTCGAGGCGCAGGTGCGCCAGGCGCCGGAGGCGGGGGCGGTGGTCCATGAGGACGAGCGGCTGAGCTATGGCGAGCTCAACGCGCGGACCAACCGGCTGGCGCATCATCTGATCGCACTGGGTGTGAAGCCGGACCAGCCGGTGGCGATCTGCCTGGAGCGCAGCCCGGCGATGGTGGTGGGGCTTGACACAGTCGAGTTTTGGTTCAGCGAGCAGCGCGACCTGCCGGCGGCCAAGCGCTTCTTCAGAAAGGCGCTGGAGCGTCATGGCCGACCGGATCGCGTCATCATCGACGGGAGCCAGACCAACCACGAGGCGATCGTTTCCTGCGACACCACAAATCGCTTGCAGGATCGCTCCCGGCGCCGGCTGAAGCCGATCCGCATCCGCCGGAGCCAGTATTTGAACAATCGGATCGAGCAGGACCATCGGCGCATCAAGCGCCGGGTCCGGCCGATGCTCGGCTTCAAATCGACGGCCACCGCAGCCACCATCCTGACCGGCATCGAAATGATGCGCAAGCGACAGGCGAGGTACGCCTTCAATCCGAATCCGTCCTTGGCCAAGCAGTTCGAAATCCTCGCCGGCTGATGGACCTCGCATCAGGCCTCTCTGCGCCCCTATTCAGCCGTTGCAACAAAACCAGTGAAACCGCACTCGTCACGAAGCCGGTCGAACACCCGCTTGGCCGTATGGCGCTGCTTGCGCGGCACATTCACGTCCTCATCAAGCCAATGATCGATCGTCGAAACAAACACATCCAGCTTCGGACGCCGGATCGGCGACCGGCGCTGATAGCCAGGCGGCGTCGAGTAGGACAGCATCTTGGCCACGCTGTCGCGCGATATGTTGAAATGCTTTGCAGCATGACGCCGGCTCATCCCTTCCGAGCAAGCCAGTCGAACCTTCAGATATAATTCCACGGTGTAGATCCCCAGGCCCTCCTGCATTCGTCGCAGAAGGGAAATAGGTGGCCGGCTTTTACGCCGCCCGAAGCGGGACGATCCCGCCGCTACCGTGGACTATTTTTTGCACCGCCGCTCTCACTTTACGGCGCCGTTTCGATCCTGTGCAAACAACACTGTCGCTATTGACCCAAACTGTCGACTATCGAACAGGGCGCACCATAGCGAAACGTGTTGCATTTCGTGCGCAGCCCTCAACGCGAAAAGAAGGAAAGAAGGAAGAGCGCGACGTGAAGGTGCGCCGGCCCAACTTTAGTATCAGCGCGCAGCTACGTCCTCAGGATGGCACCTCTCTTGCACATCAACCTTGGGAAGCCGCTGTAACAGTTTTGCCCCCAACCAACGGAGATGACATGGCAATTGGCCCAGTAGTACGGGATTGCCTTTCGCAGCGACTCGTAAGAATTCTCGGCTCTGTTGTTGATGCCGTGCGCGCGGGGTGCTCGACATTCGGCATGACCTGCCGTAGCCGCTCCACGGAAAACGCTGCTTGTCGGTGATGATGCTTTGGTGTCAGGCCCTCTTGCACATGGTTAGCAGGCGCCTGTCGGCATTTCGCGGCGGCTCTGGAAGATACGCCGAGAACGTGTCTATCCTGATCAACAGTATAAAGCCCTACCGCATGGGGACAATCTCGGCGGTAGAGCGCTGGCGTTTGTAGCTGGTGTGCATGAACCAGCGTCTACTCACCTCCTCACGAGAAGTTACCCGTGACAACGCCCCAAATCAAAGACCCGGGTGGGACATTTTGGACAACGCACTTAAAAAATATCTTTCTGCCGAACTCGCCCGCGGAACCATATCGGTTGAAATCGATCGCAGCCTAATGCCCCCCGATGCAACGTTCGGGTTCGCGGAGCGCATCAATCCCAAACGGTCTTTCCTGTTCGCTTCCAAGCTGCTTGGCCGTCACAGTCCCGTTCGGCCTTCGCTGATGCGAAAGACGTACAAACTTCTGGCCGACCAAATTTCACCCGATCTCGAAGGGCCAATCCTGTTCATAGGCATGGCCGAAACTGCTGTCGGGCTGGGAGCGGGCGTGCACCAGCAATATTCAGAACAATATGACCGGCACGACACCGTTTACATTTGCACCACCAGACACGCACTAGGTTTGCCCCTAATCTGTGAATTCCAGGAGGAGCACAGTCACGCCCCAGAACATCTCGTACACTGGCCGCTCGTGCCAGTCCTGGTCTCGATGGTCAAGAACGCCCGGACGCTTGTGTTAATTGACGATGAAGCGTCGACCGGAAAAACATTCGGTAATCTGTTCGCAGCTCTGCCTGCCAGCATCAGGTCGAACCTTCGAAATACGGTTCTCGTTACCCTTACGGATTGGTCAGATGGTGCTGTCGAACAGATAATCGCAGCCAACGTGAAGCGCGCGTCAATCCTTTCCGGGAGGTATCGCTGGGATGCAAACGGTTTGAACATCGACGCGCCGGAAGTGCCATCTGTTGAGAAAAACAGGGGTAAAGTCATTTCGCCTGACAGGGATATCAACTTGGCTCGGTTGGGTGTCTCCCGGCACCATCTTCAACTGGATGGTGAGGCGGCATCGTCGGGCGCTACGCTGGTCCTTGGTACAGGAGAAAACATTTGGCAGCCGTTCCTGCTTGCGGAAAAATTGGAGCTGGAAGGAGCTAACGTCCACTACTCATCGGTTACCCGATCACCGATTTCAGTGGGTCACGCGATTGTAACGAAACTCGCATTTGAAGACAATTACGGCGGGCATGTGTTTAATTATCTGTACAATGTCGTCCCGTCAGAATACGTCAAAATCCTCCTGTGCTCCGAGACGAGTGAAGCGAATATAAGTTCTAAACTCATGCACTTCTTGGAAAGGGTATCATTAGTACGGCCTAAGAGAGTACCTCCTCATTAATCATTATCATCATACCAACATTCACATCGTTCCAGCCGCACACCATAGCTTGAAGTTACGGCAAGTGGCTGCAGAAGGAATTACATTGTTGACGATGACGAGTAAAATACTTTCTGGTACGTATCGTAGTACGGACGTCACTTTTCTTTTGAAGCTCGTAACTTTGGAGCCAATCGACGACGCGTCGAAGGAAACGGCGATACAGTCCGGCCTACGCCATTATTCGGAAATGATTTCTTTCGAAAGCGCGCCCGAAGCCGGCTACATGGCGATATTCTACGAAGCGATGTCAGTTGGCGCTGCGAGAATGGGACGCGAGGTAGCAGCTCTCGCGCGGTCTATCTCAAATCAAATTAAAGGCCCGATCACGTTGGCGAGCCTCGTTCGGGCCGGGGTGCCTTTGGGTGTTCTCCTCAAGCGTGCGTTGTCGCGCATGGGAAAGGACGTGCAACACTTTGGCATTTCGGTCATACGGGACCGCGGAATTGACAGTAATGCAATGCGCCACATCATCGAGCGGCGCCCCATTGAAGGTCTACTGTTTGTTGATGGCTGGACCGGCAAAGGCGCCATCTCCACCGAGCTGGAACGGAGCTTCCATTCGTTTTCTGCACAGCCGCCCAAGCTGGTGGTTCTGTCTGACCCCTGTGGCCGGGCATGGCTTGCGGCGTCGGCCGAGGACTGGCTCATTCCATCGGGAATACTCGGGAGCACCGTGTCCGGGCTGATCAGCCGTTCGATACTGAACGAGGACGTCATAGGTCCGGAAGATTTTCACGGTACAGTCCTATGGGATCACTTGGTGTCTCATGATATCTCAGCTGCTTTCGTGGATAATGTATGGGCACATGCCGTCACCGCGTTAGACCAAACTAATGATCTCGCGCAGCGGATGGACAACGACCGCTCAAGCCATCAGAGACGATCGCGGGAGGCAATCAATCGAGTTGCTGCACAGTTCGCCGTCGAGAATATTAATCGGATCAAGCCAGGAATTGCGGAAGCCACGCGAGCAATTCTGCGCCGCAAGCCTCAAGTTGTACTCCTGTCTTCCGTTGAGGACGCGGACCTGGCAGCGCTACGGCATTTGATCCGGGAGAGGAAAGTCCCCTTCCAAGTCGTCCCGAAAAATATCCAGCCATATCGCGCCATTACTTTGATAAAAAAGGTTTAGAACTTTGATTCTATCGCATTTTGGTCAAACTTCCAAACCGCTCAACCAGGATCGAGCGTGGGCCAAGCGTTTCGATTCATCCGGCTTGCTGATAGGCGGTCGTGAGTGCAACTCTTGATTAGCGGACAGAATATCATTTTTGCGATTATAACAGGGCTGGCCGTCGTTTCGAGGGGGGCGGTTGGCATAAATGTGAACGCAAAACCAAAGTCATCTGCCCGGGATCTTTCCGAGTTGACGAAAACGGATTCCAAACATGGATGACGGATCGAGTGCATTGCCTGATCAACCCATCAAATCCGCAGATCACGCCATGCAGCCAATCGTCTTTGCCGATCTGGATGACACATTGTTCCAAACGCGTGCAAAGTGCCCGAAAGGCAGCCAGCATAAACTGGCGCTAGCTGCGATCTCCTCGAACGGACATCATTCCATGATGACGCCGCGCCAGGTTGCGATGATCGATTGGCTGCTGGGTACGTCACAAGTCATTCCCGTCACGGCACGTGGCACGACGGCCTACGGGAACGTCAAGATCGCGTTCAACAGCTATGCAATTGTTGCCAACGGCGCTGTCATCCTTAAGCCGGACGGTGCGCATCTGAAGGAATGGCACGATGTCATTTCTAAGGAACTGATTCCTCACAGGGGGGCACTGAACAAGGTACTTGAAATAGGTCGGCAAGGAGCCGCAGCTGGCAAAATGTCTGTTCGTTCGTGGATCGTTGAAGAAAGCGAGATGGCCACATACGCCGTTTTCAAAGAAAATAATGGTGATGGCAAGAGGCTGGCGGAACTGAAATTTGAGTTCGACGATGCGGGTTGGATACGGCATCACAACGGAAACAACTTCGCGCTCATTCCCCCGCCGGTTTCAAAGCGCCGGGCAGTAGAGTTCCTCTTGAAGAAACTCCGGTCGGAGTCTGAAGATAGGCCAGCGATCGGATTCGGTGATAGTGCAAGCGATCTCGGCTATCTCAATTTGTGCGACTGGTGGGGTGCGCCATCGCGCTCGCAGATTTCGGCGATGCTGAACGAGCCAACGAAGACGTTTTTTGCGGGCATTGCTTGAAGAGAAAACCATGTCCAGGCTCCAGTACATTATAGGGACACAGATATACGGTAGCGATTATCGGCGAAGATTGCCGCCACCTGCACCGTCTGCGTTCATTCCAGTTCAAGTCACCGCTGCGGACCACAGCCTGCCTATGCAGAGCAATTCGGTGGACAGGCCTGCTGCGCGTGGTGAAGAGCGGCTGTCGAAGTCGGAAAGCATGGGCTCATCGCCACTCCCAGCCAAGGTGAGCGCGTCTTTGCCGAACGGCGTGAAGCTGGTGCTGGAATGCGGTGATGTAGACGCGTTGACGGCGATCATTGGAGCTCTGGGCCATGTTCAGACTGGGCGCTGATCTCAACGTCTACCTGCACCGCGAGCCTATCGATTTTAGGGCCGGCATCAACAGCCTTGCGGTCCTGGTTCAGGAGGTGATGGAGCTTGACCCATTTGCGCCTGCGGTCTTTGCATTTTGCAATCGCCGCCGCGACCGGATGAAACTCTTGTTCTTCGACCGGTCCGGCTTCGTGCTGGTTCTGAAGCGGCTGACCGAAGACAGGTTCCGATGGCCACGCCGGGAGACGGCGGTGGTTACGCTGACGACCGAGCAGCTCCATTGGATTCTCGACGGCATCGACATCGATGCAATGGTGCGCCATCCGGTGCGGCAATATCAGGTTGCGGGCTGACGGCTCCCGAATTGTGCGGTTGACGCGTCGGTGCGGTTCAGATTCAAAACTACGATGAATCGACCTGGCGAACCGACTGTTGAGGAGTTGATGGCGCGCATTGCTGTGCTGCAGGCGGAGAACCGTCAGTTCGCAGAACGCGTGGTTAAGCTCGAGGAAGAGTTGGCGCTGGCGCGCTCACATCGTTTTGCGCCCAAGAGCGAAAAGCACGTTGATCGCCTCTTCAATGAAGCCGAACAGGTTGCCGATGAAGACGACGCGGGCAGCGAAGATGGCAATGTCATCGACCTGCCGGACACCGGCTTTCCGTCCACCGAAAAGCCGGAGGCAAAGAAGCGTGGCCGCAAGGCCCTCCCGGAACACCTGCCGCGCGAGCGCGTCGAGTATGACCTTCCCGAAGATCAGAAGGCCTGTCCTTGCTGTCGTCACCGGATGCACCACATGGGCGAGGCCATTACCGAGCAGCTTCATATCGAGGTGAAGGCGAAGGTCCTGCAGAATGTGCGCTTCAAGTATGCCTGCCGCCATTGCGACCGCACCGGCATCAATACGCCGGTCGTGATCGCGCCGATGCCCGCGCAGCCCTTGCCGGGCAGCATCGCCACGGCCTCGACACTGGCATTTGCTCTTGTTCACAAGTACGTCGACGGCACGCCGCTCTACCGCTTGAGCCAGGCATTCGAGCGAGCCGGCGTGCCCGTCAGCCGCGGCGCTCTGGGGCATTGGGTGATCGGATCGAGCGAGAAGCATCTCTCCCGCATCTATGACGCACTGAAGCTGCGGCTCAGGTCTCAAGCACTCATCCATGGCGACGAGACCACCGTCCAGGTCCTGAAGGAAAAGGACAGGGAGGCCACCAGCACATCATTTATGTGGGCATACCGGAGCGGCGAAGAGAGTAACGAGCCGATCGTGCTGCTCGATTATCAACCGGGTCGCGGCCAGATTTATCCGCAGGCCTTCCTCGGCGATTACCGCGGCATACTGATGAGCGATGGCTATACCGCATGGCGCACGCTGGCAGGGGCCACCCATGTGGGATGCATGGCCCATTCCAGACGTCGCTTCGTCGATGCCCTCAAGGCGGTCCGCCGGAGCAGGCGCTCAAGTTCTTCGAGCAGCTCTACCGGGTTGAAGGCCAAGCGCGGAACGAAAAGCCGGACAAGGGCGAAACACAAGCCGATTGCATTCGCCGCTTTCGCCAGCAACACAGCGTTCCCATCCTCAATGCTCTCAAGATATGGCTCGACGACATCGCGCCGAAGGTCTTGCCCGATAGCAAGATCGGCGACGCCGTGTCCTACACTCTGAACCAGTGGGAGTACCTGACGCGATACAAAGAAGACGGCAGGATGCCGATCGACAACAACCTCCTCGAACGCGATATCAGAATCTTTGCCACCGGCAGAAAATCCTGGCTGTTCAGCGATACCGTGGATGGAGCCAGGGCCAGCGCCGTCATATACAGCCTGATGCTGACCTGCCGCGCCTGTGGCGTCGAGCCCTTGGCCTACTTGCGCCACGTCCTCAGCGAATTGCCGCAGCGCGCCACAGACGCCGACATCACCGACCTGCTGCCCTTCAACTTCGCCAAAACCGCCGCTGCGTGATCCGATGCAGCCGTCTGACAGCGACCCCGTCAAACGGGCCGCGTCAACGCGCATGGAAATGAGCGCTTACCCCGGATCAACGTCAGGCCGTCGACATCATGCGCCAGTTGATCTGGTGGTTCTATCGCGACCTCAAGAGCTACCAGCGTGCTCCTTGTCCGCGCCACGCGGCGGCCCTGCGCGCCCGCTTCGAGCGCCTGTTCAAACGACGAACCGGCTACGTCATGCTCGACCGGCTTCTTGCCAGGCTGCATCGCCGCAAGCATGAACTCCTGCGCGTTCTCGATCGTCCCGAGATCCCACTCCACACCAATGGTTCGGAAAACGACATCCGCACCTTCGTCACCAAGCGCAAGATCTCCGGCGGAACCGTCAGCGAGGCAGGCAAGAACGCCCGCGACGTCCTGCTCGGCCTGATGAAGACCTGCATCAAGCTCGACGTCTCATTCTTCCGCTATCTCGGCGACCGCCTCGGCATACCAACACAAGAGTCGATTCCGCCGCTCCCGGATCTCGTTAGGCAAGCCGCTCAAGCCTGACTGCCCGGTAATCTGCCCCGGTTGGACGATCAGGCGACGTTGCCGCCGATCCAGTGCGACAGCGCGGTCTTGGACAGCGCACCGACCTTGATGTCGGCGACTTCGCCGCCCTTGAAGAATATCAGGGTTGGAATGCTCTGCACGCCGAACTGCGCCGCGATTTCGGGATTCTCGTCGGTGTTGAGCTTGGTGATCTTCACCTTGCCGGCCATTTCCGTCGAGATTTCCTCAAGTAACGGCCCGATCGTCTTGCAGGGGCCGCACCACTCGGCCCAGAAATCCACGACAACGGGTTCGGAAGCTTCGAGTACCTCAGCCTGAAAACTGTTCTTGTCGACCTTCACGCTAGCCATGATGAAATCCTTTCGGTGTGGAATGTCGCACCGCCTGACATGTAGCTTTCCTTCTCTTGTTCCATTCGCGGCTGCCCGCGCCATGAAGGCAGCTCTCGCCGCCTTGCACTAAGGGTTTCAAGACTCGTGCCAGCTTGGCCGAGTTGGGCCGAGTTCTCATTTTATAAGGTCTCCTGATTGGTTGTTCCAATAACAACCCTTCTGCCAGCCCTAGCTGACAGCAGCCTGAAAGCTACCGGCGACGGATCGAGGAAGAATGCCGCGGCCTGCTGATCCCTCAGGCTGAGCACGTAGTGTGCAAACGCCTCGTTCTCCCCGATCGACCTATCGAGCAACGCATTCAGTAGGCTGAGGCTCCGCTGTTGCTGCTCCCCAAGGCCGCGCCGCGCATCCACCAGATCGGCGTCGTCCGACGCGCAGATGAACGAGAGGAATTTGCCGAGAAGGCCGGTAACAATATCTGAGACTTGAATTCCGGCTTCGTCGTGGGAAATCGCGAAACGGAAGTGCTTCAACTCATGATCGCCGTCGGTGAAAGGCGTCTGCTGGAGATGCGCCTTCACAACCTCCTCGACATCAAGGATGTGCTGGGAATTCTTGACGAGGCAAATCCTCTGCACGTAGAACGGCGCGAAACCCTCGATGAGCACGTTTGGTGTCTCGTCCTCGAGGTAGGGCAGCGCATCAAGTCGCTCGGCGATCTGGAGCACGCCCTTCAGCATCATGTAGTTGAAATGCGCGAGCAGGTCCCGGCGATGCTCCAGCAGATCCAGGAGCTCCGCCACAAAGGCCGGTCGCCGTTCTTGCCCGACATCGGGGTACCGATAGCGAAGGAAGAGATCGACGGTGCCGTCGTAGTCGTGGCGGAGAACCGCATAGAGGTCGTTCTTGAGCTGCGGGTTCAGCGCCAGCAGCATGGGCTCGCGGTGCGCGGTAAGGATCGAGTCTACGATATCGACAATCGACCAATAGAGTGGATCGATAACTGAATAGTGGACGAACAGCCCCTGTTCAACGAGCCACTGCAGAAAGAACTCCAGCCGCCGAGCGTTTAAGCAGCTCGGGAAACTCTCCCGTCGCCACATGCTTGAGTTTGATCTCCGGGGCATTCGGTTGCACCCGCAGGACGGATCGAAGCCCGTCAAGTGGCAACGGCCGCGCCGTCCCGTGGTGCGCTACGCCGCCGACAACAAAACATTTCGGCTCACGAACATTGAGCCCGTCCGATCGCACATGCAGGCGACGGATGTTGTTCGTCTCGTCGTAGTAAATTGTGTACTCTTCATCGGCGCCCGTCAGGCCATGAAAGGCTATCTCGCGCTCCCGCATCAAATTGACATCGATCACAGTCTCTTCCTCGGTTGTCGATGCGTGATAGGCGCTCTTCACATCCGGTTTCCAGCCTACGCGTGCGCCAGCAGATCGAGCCGGGCAAGGTATTGGGCCGGCAGGCCGTGGTGCCGCGCGCCGTCGTGGATATGCTTCAAATAGGCCGCGTTCGGCATTGGGGCGCCATCCTGCGGCGTTGCGATGTAAGTCTGCACTTTGGTTGGAGCATCAGGGTCACGATGACTTCCATGCGGTTATAGGCGTTCTCATCGGGGCGCCGATCCGCGCGGAAGCCTTCGCTCTTGTCGAGCTGCACAATATCGTCCGAGCTTAGGCGATAGACTACTCCCCATGTGTGGTCACCGGCATGGCGTTCGATGGACGAGACCCCACAGTTCCGATTCCTGGAAAGCCGGGAAAAGCACAAAGCATGCTCCTGTAAGAGGGCGATTCCCATCACCTCGGCATTGGGGCAGCGTTCTCTCATCTGTTCCGGGTCCATGTTGGACCCATACGCGAAATACAGCATCTGCTGCCCCCTAACCTCTGCCACTTATCAATTAATCACCTGAGTTTCGCGCAGCGCGAATTCCCAAGCGAGAGTATAACGGGCACCAGCTTCGTCTTGCCGAGCATGCCGCAGTTCGCCCCGATCCATCGGGTCGATTTGCTGATCAGCCATCAAGCCCCTGTGGCGGGTGCTCTTCCCAGAACGTCGGCAAGTATGCACGGAAAAGCTCGTCGAGCGCCCTGGCACGATAGCGGAACCAGTCGCGGCTGCGATCCCCTCGCAGCCGGTCCCAACCGTGCTTCTCGAAAAGCAGCTTCTCCAATCTGAGCATGCTGATCCAGAGATAGACCAACGAATGCGCAAACGTAGCCTTCGAAATCTCCCCGACATTGCCGAGCATCGCCAACCGTTGCCATCGGCCGTCCGGATGGGACGGATGCGCCGCCACTACGTGAGCGGCATAGTCGACATGAACGAACCTCGACAGCCACGCATAGTTGTCCTTGCGCAGGTCCTCCGATGTCATGTCGATCGGAAGGGCAATGCGATCGTCGGCCTCCAACTTTGAGAGCGACGCCCGGATTACTGCTGGTGACAGATGCTTCTTCCAATGCTGGTAGCTGGCCTTGCCGTCTTCGAAGGATTTGACGTAGGCGCGATAGGTGTCCTCGTCTGCCAGAACCATGATCATCAGGTCGACGATCTCGACCACACCGCGAAACGCGGCGCGCGACTGGCTCTCGAATCCATGCAGGATCAGCAGCCGAAACGCTTGCATGGCGTGCGCGAGATTCGACGTCAAAACGTAAAATACGTCATTCGGCCGCGGTCGCTTTGGAAGCTGCAAGCCGGGCCAGATGATCCTGGCTCGGCCTCCAGCGTGTCGGAAGCCAAAGTGCGACATGTCGCAGACTTGTAGCAGTGCGACGTCGAACAACAACAGGAGGGGTTGCAGCGATCGCCCGGCCAATCGGTACACGCTTTCGCGGTCCTTGAGCACTGCACCCAGGAACCCGGCCATCTCGTCCTCGATCGAGCGCGCACTTTCCTCCGCGGTCTCTCCTTGACGCCGTTGAAATTCGGGATTGCCCCCTGCCATGGCGCGGCAAGCGGCGTGCAGCCGTTTTCGTTCCCTTGATTTCACGTGTCCTCCAGCTAAATCCAATCGCAATTACATCCACGCGCCGGAATGGTCGCCCGTTTGGCGTCAGACCGAAGCCAAGGTCGGCCGGCGAGGCTCACCAATCCATATTCGCCGCATCGTCCATGCGGCTCGCCAGATGGTAGGCGAAGCGCTCCATGTCTTCGGGCGACGCCATCGCGTCCCGGTAAGTGCCATCCTGCGCCATGGTCAGAATCAGCGGCAAACCGAACTCTTGCACATACACCCACGCCGGCTTACGCGGTCCGTCAGAGAGGTACGCGATAAATTCCTCAATCGCCGCAAACGCATGCGCCGCGTCGAATTCGAGCTCTTCGTTGAGCGAGAACTTCGACCCCTTCGCCGTGACGTCAAGCAACACCGGCACCGCTCCGGCACTCGAATGAAAATAGAGCGTTTCCCCGTCCTTTCCGAAGGCGCCATGCGCAACGAAGTTCCTCAGCTGCCGACGGATGTCGAGCAGCCCGTCGAAGTGTTTCTTCGTCGTCGCGTCGCCGATATCCAGCGCACGCTTGAACTTCACGTTCCACTCCGCACTAGAGATGGCAGCGAATTCCTCGCCGGTCGTGATCGCGCCATTCAGGATCGCGATATGGATGAAGACATGCTCCGTCCAGCTAAAACGCGTCGACCGCTGCCATCGCGAGCCACTGCGCTTCCTGGACAAGTCCACGATAGGGCCGTTTGTAACTCGTACCCTTGCCAAACTTCGTCTCGATAACCTCGTCTTTGCGCCGCTCTGCCTCGGCCTGCGCCTTGTCGAACTGACCCCTGAGGTACTGATATCGCCGCAGCAACACGCCACCGTTGTTGACGACGTTGAATTGCGAGGCGGCGACCGCCTGATCTGCCTTCCATTTGAAATAGGGCTGTGTGCGCCGCACACCCTTTTTTACCAGATTAGCGATGCGCTTGGCTGCGTCGAGATCGCCGGCGTCACGGTTGGGGCCTGCGGGATCGATGTCCCGGTTGCCGCAGGGGGATTGCCTCCTTTGATCAGGCGGAGCTAATCTCGCAGCATTTCTGCACCCGATGCGGCTTTGATCTGCGCCAAGCGCTGAAAGCTTTCGTGAAGGTATCGGCGCGGCAGCTTGAATGCGCGATCGACGATATTGTCAGATTGGAGACGGCCAAGGGATTGCTACCGAACCGCGATCTGATTTCGCGGCTTTTGCTCGCGCCGACCGTTGCCGGCATACAGTCGGCGAAGACGCTCACAAGCCTATCAACGTTCGCGCGCATCCGCTGTCTCGAAAGGCTCGCAGCGAGGCTCGGCGACTGGTTGGCCGCCGGTGAAGACACGGCGGCCGCGTATTGGCGTCGCATCATTCTTGCCGTAGGGCCCCAGTGCATTGTTGGGACACAGATATACGGTAGGCATGTCGGCGCCGTCATGAGGCGTCAATCCTAAGCGGCAGGAACCCTTCGCCATCGACCATGAGATGGTCTGACCAGACGTAATCGCCCGTGATGTTGATATGGTCCCAGCCCAACGGCGAGAGCTGCGGGATTATCCGCTCATCGAATGCCGTTCCGCGCCGGCGCATCGCTTCGACGACGCGACCGAGATAGCGGCAGTTGAACAGGATGATGGCTGCGGTGACGAGGTTGAGGGCGGCGGCGCGGCTGGCCTGGTTTTCGTGCCCACGGTCCCGGAAACGCCCAAGGCGGTGGAAAGCCACTGCTCGGGAGAGCGAGTTCTTCGCTTCGCCCTTGTTGAGTTCGGCGGTGACGAGCCGGCGGAGCTCGGGATCCTCGAACCAGCGCAAGGTGAACAGCGTGCGCTCGATGCGGCCGATTTCGCGCAACGCGGCGGCCAGGCTGTTTTGCTGCCGGTAAGCGCTAAGTTTCTTCAGGATGAGCGACGGTGTCACCACCCGGTTCCTGAGCGCCTGGATTATCCTTTGAACATCCTCCCAGTGTGTCCGGATCAACCCGGCGTCGAGGCGATGGCCGAACATCGGCGCCAGTGGACCGTACCGCGCTTTCGGCTCGAACGCGTAGAGTTTGCGATCCGACAGGCGCGGGATACGGGGTTCGAAGGAAAGTCCGAGCAGGTGCATGACGGCGAAGACGATGTCCGACGCGCCACCACCATCGACATGAAGTGCTGCGACGTTCACGCTGCTCTCGTGACCGAGGATGCCGTCCAATGAATGGATGGCTTCTCCGGCGGTGCCAGCTATGACCTTCTGGTGGAGCGGCGCGTAACGGTCGGTGATCGTGGTGTAGATTTTGACGATCGGATCGCGGCCGTAATGCGCGTTGACGGCGCCGCCAGCTTCGCCGGGGCCGCCGAGATAAAAGGCCTGCCCGTCCGCCGATGCCCGCCACCCTTCGCCGAACCAGGCCGACAGCGGCTCGGCGTGGATCGCATCGGTGAGGCCGGCGAGTGCCGCCCGGAATGTGTCCTCACGCATGTGCCATGTCTGCATCCGCAATAGCGCCCGACGGGAGCCTGCTCCGCTTATCTCGGCCATGCGCGACAAGCCAAGGTTCGTCGCCTCGGCGATGAGCGTCGCCATGAAGGCGCGAATGTTGTCGGGTGGCAGACTGGTCGAGACGTGACCGAATTGACTTGTGAATCCTGTCCAGCGGTCGACCTGATCGAGCATGTCGGTAATCCGCACGCGCGGCATCAGCCGGTAGATGGCGGCGGAAACGGCGCCGGCGCCCTCGGCCTCGTTGTCCTTCTGCTCCTTCGGGAAACGGAGCTTGCCGCCGGTGAACATGGCCACATCCTTGCCCGACAGCCCGCGCGCCGTGGCAAGGAGGGCGGCATCGAGTTCGGCCGCGCGAGCCTCTATGTAGGTCTCGGCACCAACCACCGGAACGGTCGGCAGCCGCGAAGGGGGGAGGTTCGTTGCAGGCGAAGCCGGCGTAAGGAGCGTATCGAGCGAGCGATGGATTCGCGATGTCGGCACCCACACGTCACCGCTGGCGAGAGCGTTGGACAGTGCGAAGAAAGTGACGAGTTCGTAGTAGGTCCGGTCAACCGAACCCTCCTTGAAGACGTGTCGATACCAGCGTCTTTCGATATGGCCGAGAGGCAAACTCGCCGGTAATGACTTGCGCCAGTCACCGCCAAGGTCGCGCAGAACGGTAGCCGCTGAAAGCAATGGCTGAGACGCCCGACGCCCCTCGAACGTGAAGCTCGCCAGGAGTCGGGCGCCGATCTGCTTGAACACGCGGTGCTCGTGGGAAAGCTCGCCGAGTACGTCCGGCCTTCCGGGACGAATTGTACGCCGAATGATGGCGGCGTCGGCTTCGACGACGTCGAGCGCCGCGATCGCGGTGACGGCCGCTTTGATGTCGCCGTCTTTCCTCGCGGTCCTCACCAAAGCGTCCAGCACATCGGCGATGCGAGTCAGCCGTGTTCGGCCCTGTTCGGCGGAGGCGGCGATCGTCTCCTCGAGCCGCTTTCGGGCACGCAGGTTCGCGCGGCCGACGAGCGACTGGAACAGGTAAGCGCGCCATCGGTCAGCGCGATCCCGAGTTCGCTCAGCGTCGCCATCATGATGGTGTGCCGGCGGGCAGGTCCCATCTGCTGAAAAGCCTGCGCCGTATAGAGGCTGCCCTCCTTCGCCATCTGCGCCATGCGGGGCCCGAGGCCGGGACGCGAAACAACAACATCGCCGCCAATCGTGCGGACGAGGGTGAGCTTGTCGAGAAGTTCGAGAAGCGGCCTCCCACCGACCCTGGAGGGCGGCTCACGCAGCCAAGACAGCCGGCTTTGGCGGACATGTATCTTATCCGACAGAAGTGCATCAAGCTGCAGACGCTGCGCATCCGATAGAAGAGAATTGATCTCAGCTACCACAGCGGCATCGGCCGCGTGCATCGCCGCGGCGGCCATGCGCTCGACCACGCTGATGCCGGGAATAATGATCTGCTCGGCGCGCATCCGTTCGATCAGCCGATCGAGCAGCACGCGCCCGTCGGTCAAACCGACGGCTTCGCGCTCCGCCCAGGCGGCGAGTTCTGCTCGCGTCGGCCTGGTGAAATCCCGAAAACCATGACGCTGTTTGATCGCCGCCAGTTGTTCATATCGGGTGGCTCCACGTCGGGCGAACAAGGATATCGCTTCGGCATCGGCACCGACCTGTTCTGCGATATGATCGAGCATGATGCCCGGCAGGAATTCGCCGCGCCGAAGATATCGACCGGGGTAGCGCAGGCAACAGAGCTGAAGCGCGTAACCGAGCCGGGTCTCGGGCATCCGGCTTTGGGCGATCGCCGCGAGGTCATCGGAGGTGAGGCTATGATACCGGACGGTTTCATCTTCCCTGTCCGGCAATGCCAAAAGCTTCTCCCGCTGCGTCTTCGTCATCGATATCCGAGCCGGCATCGTTCATCCCTTCACAAACCACTTGCCTTACGACGTCATAATGAAAGAGGATTGTGAAAGGCTCTGCACCTAGATTCTCGTAGATGCCGGCGGCCTTCCATAAACGACCGTTTTCGAAAGGAACCATGGTGCTGATCGGCTATGCCCGCGTGAGCAAGGGGGACGACCAGTCGAACAAGGCGCAAGCCAAGGCTCTCGCCGATGCAGGTTGCAAGCGCATCTTCAAGGAAGAAGCGTCTGGCGGTCGCTGGGAACGGCCTGAATTACACAGGATGCTTGATCACTTGAGGCAGGGCGACACCGTTGTCGTCTGGAAGCTCGACCGCCTGTCACGCTCGCTCAAGGACGTACTGCATATCATGGAGCGGATCGAGACCGCCGGTGCCGGATTCCGCTCTCTGACTGAGGCGATCGATACAACGACGCCGGCAGGGCGCATGATGATGCAGATGGTCGGTTCCTTCGCCGAATTCGAGCGCGCCATGATCCGCGAACGCACCTGCGCCGGGTTGGCCTTGGCGCGATCCGAGGGCAGGATCGGCGGCCGCCGCAAGAAGCTCAATCCAAAGAAACGGCTGGAAATCGCCGAGAGTGTCTTGTCCGGACGCAAGTCAGCCGCTGAAATGGCGCGGCTCTACGAAGTCAGCCAGCCAACGGTATCGAGAATTATAGCCGAGCACAGACGGAAGGTGGGAAAAGGCCATGCCCAACAGCCATGACCTCAAGGGTCTGATGAAGTTCCTCTCCCGCGACGAATGGCGTGATTGTTTCGAAGACACTCTCGACGATCATTTCGGGCCGGTTCTCGACGCCAGCAACATGGAGTTCGATGATCTGGCCGAGATGCTCGGCGATCATTGGGCAATGACGCTTTGGGGCTGCGCCTTCGAGGATTTCCTCACTCAGGATTTCGACGTCGAGGGCGGCAATATCGCTGACGACTATCTGAAGCGGCGCGGTTGGAAGGAAGGCGCCCAGGCAAAAGCTTATATGAAGGCGCTCCGGACGTCGGTCATGAGCCTCTACGAAGTCAGCGACATCGTGTCGGGCAAATCCCTGATGGCCCGCGATCTCATCCGCGGTGGTGATCCTGTCCTGGTCAGCGAGTGCACTGCCACGAAGACATTGCAGCAATGGGACAGGGTTGCGGCCAGAGTCGTTCCCGTTGCGGGCAAGAACATCATTGGCGGAGGATTGCTACCGTTCACACCGGAAGCTTCCGACGCGCTGTTCGATGGTTTGCGGGCGATCTTTGGCAAGGGTCGGTCCAAAAAACTGCCCGTACCAACAAACGAAGAACTTCAACAGGCCGCGCCGGTATTTACCCTCTCATGGCTGTTCGACACCCTGGACCGGACGATGCGGATGGAGCAGACCACCTTCGAGAATGGCGACGGCGACGCAATCATATTCCACGATGTCCGCTTTCCGCTGGCATCCGGGATCACCCCGAAAGAAATCACCGCCCAGTTGAAGACAGTCCCGGCTCTGCGACAGGAGAACGCGAAATTCTGGAACTGGCTTGGCGACATCCCGAAGGGAAGGCTCAAGGCCGGCAAATCTGGAAACCTCGCATGGGACACTTCCATGGAGGACGGCGCGCGGGTGCTGGGCAATGTGGAACTGAAGGGCCGCTTCCTGCACCTGTCGACCAATTCCGCCGCCCGAGCCGAAAAAGGAACGGCGCTGATGCAGGGGGCGCTGAACGATCTGGTTGGAAAGCCGCTCACCGAAATCCGTACCGTCGAGCAAATGATGGCCGAAAGGCCCGTCCACAAGGATACGGCTCGTCCGGAGCTGCCACCCGAGATCGCCACAAAAGTCGTTCATGAGTTTTTGGACAAGCAGTATCGCGAAACCCTCGATCAGCCCGTCGGAATGCTGGGTAATATTTCCCCGCGCGAGGCCATCAAAACCGCCAAGGGTCGCGAGAAGGCCGCCGAATGGCTCAAATATCTTGAAAACCGTTCTTCAAGCCAGCCTGACCCCAACGATCCCATGGCGACCTATGATTTCCAGTGGATCTGGACCGAACTCGGTATCGAAAAAGCACCGGCGTCTTTGGTCGTCTTTATCCATTTCCGAAGAAGGTTGGCATTGATCCCATGTTCAAGCGCAAGTCGCGATACCGACACGCCAGGCTCAAGGCAGGCCGCAACTAGCCGCTCTTTCGACGCCGGGTCGTACCGCCGGCGGCCGTTGCGCAAAACCCGCCTCACCAGCAGTTTCTGTTCATCGTCCTCAATCACTTGGTGTCCACCTCCGTTAAGTGGACACTTCATGCCAAAACACGCTCAATGGAAAAAGGTGCGGAGAAATTCGCGCTTACGATCCGGGGTCACGGGTATCAATTTGTGGACGAGCCGCTCGGCGTGGACCCAGCACAGAGCATGGTCGCCGATGCGGAACTGGCCGGCATCATCGGACACGACCACGGTATCGCCAAGAAAGCCGTGGTGGCGGATCGCTCCCCACATCGCCCCTTCGGTGGCGATCCTGACTGGGTTGGGCTCAACCGCGAGCTGGTCGAGGCCGAGTGCGGCCAGATGCGCCTGCCATGCGGCGCTGTCGGCAAATGCCTTGTGCGGCGCAGCCCCCAGCCGCGCGATCACCGGACCGGCGAGGTTGCGGCCGCGCATATAGGCCAGGGCCTCTTCATTGATGAAGTAATCGCTGTGCCCGGCACGCAGCGTCGCCAGGAACGCCTCCCGTGACTTCGATCGCCCGGTGCGGAACGCGGTGAAGCGGCGATCGCCGATCTGGGTGGTGTAGCCGTCCTGGTGGGCGTGGCGCGCCGACGTATCATCGACGGTGATCCAGGGCGCCGTAGCCAGCCCGGCGCGCAGCACGTCACGGTCCTCCGCCGCGAAGGCCTCCAGGCCCTCCGAAATCAGCCGCACCACCTGGCGCTTCGAAATGTCGACCCCGATCCCGGTCAACAACGCCGTCAACCGCTCCGTCGTCACCTGGCCTTGAATGTGACAGGCCAGAATGAAGCGGCGCAGGTTCGCGCCCCAGCCGCCGATGATCCCCGCCGGCAAGGGCGCCACCATCGTTTCGCCGGTCGGTGTCACCCAGCGCTCGCGGCGATAGCGCACCACGTCACCGGCTGCGATTGATCAAAGTTCGCACTCTGGAGAATAACTCAACCGATTGGTCGGAGTGGAACAGACGCTCGTCACTGGCGCTGTCACATTGTTTGAAGCGTGGACGCGCGGAAGCCCACAGCTGTTTTCAGGCAATCTGCAACGCCGCGGCCTTCCATTCTGCCATGGCATTGAGGCGGTGAGTTCGGATCTGCGTGGCGGACCTGTTTGAGCGGGAGGGGACAAAGAGATTGCGTATGGCGGAGAAGACGGAGACGAAATGCTGAAGGGAGCCAATGCTGCGGAAGCCTTGCCGAATTCGCTCCCGCTTTCGAAACGGCAGGTGAGAGTTCTCCGCCCGGTTGTTGAGGCCCTTGTGCGACCGGTGCTCGATATCGGGCATGACCTGACGTCTTGCCGCTGAATAGGAGCGCAGCTTATCGGTGACGATACGCTTCGGCGACAGGCCTTGCTTCTTCAGCAGACGAATGAGCAGACGCCTGGCCGCCTTGGTATTGCGGCGGGTCTGCACGATCTCATCCAGCACATAGCCGTCCTGGTCGACGGCGCGCCACAGCCAGCACCGCCTGCCGTTGATGCGCACGGCTACCTCATCAAGATGCCTGACATCGTCTTTCGATGGCGCCTTGCGGCGCAGGCGACGTGCATAATCGGGACTGTGCTTCTTTCCCCAGCGGCGGATGGTCTCGTAGGAGACGACGATCCCCCGCTCCAGCAGCATTTCTTCAACATCGCGCAGGCTCAGCCCGAACCGGTAATAAAGCCAGACGGCATGAGCAACGATTTCGATCGGAAAGCGATGGTTCTTGTAGGTGGCGCATGCTTCGACCATGCCAACCTGACTTATCGTCAAACCGTTAAGCCAAAATCAATGTGACAGCACCCGATGGGTAGCTCAAGCCCCGGAAAAAACCATTTGTTTCCAGAATGATCACTTGGACGCCATGCTAACCTATCGAGATACCGGGCCCCACTATCCCAAGCTTGTGATCGACGAGTTTGCTCCTGTTACATTCATCGAGGATCGGGGCGAGCGCGACGAGACCGTAATCGACTGCGCGCCGGCGGATCTTCCCGACGGCTATGCTGCGCGCTGCGGCTGATCTGGCGACTTCGCACCCTGCCGATCACGAGACTGTCGCTGCTTCCGCATGCGCCAGGTTCGATCTCGCCCACGTGCAGTCATATTTCATGGCCACGGACGACCGCATCAACAATGTCGCCGTTGCAATGCTTAAAGCCTGTAATCATACCACTGCTCAAGAAATGGGCGAGAAACAGACGAGGTCTATTTTCGATGCATATCGATCCTGAAGTGAAAAATCTCTTCGCGAAAATAAACGAACAACCCGCCCCGTCGATGGATCAGCTTAGCGTGGCTGACGCGCGGCAGCGATATTGCGATCAGAGCGCAGTATTGGGCGGACCGGTGGTCGCGATAAACCAGGTCGCGAACTTCGCCGCGGAAGGACCTGCGGGAGCAATTCCGCTTCGTCTATACCGTCCTGATGGTGTACCCGAGGATGCCGCACCGGCATTGATCTACATCCACGGCGGTGGATGGGTTATAGGCAGCATCGAGTCGCATGACCGCGTATGCCGTCAGATTGCGCATCGTGCCAGCTGCGCGGTGATATCAGTCGAGTATCGCTTGGCTCCCGAGCATCCAGCTCCCGCCGCTGCGGAAGACGTTATCTCGGCCTTGATCTGGATTGTCGATCATGCCACGGAGATCGGCGTCGATGCCGGTCGTCTGGCTGTGGGCGGTGACAGCGCAGGCGGTAGCCTGACGGCAGTCGCGGCCCTCGCGGCAAGAGATGCCGGTATCCCTCTACGCTGCCAGATTTTGATTTATCCGGCCACCGACAACAGAGACAGCGCATGGTCGTATCCATCGCGGATCGCCTATGCTGAAGTTCCGCCTCTGACACGTCCCATAATGGAATATTTCCGGGAAAGTTTCTTACCCGACAAGACGGCTGCGCAGGATTGGCGAGTGTCGCCGCTGGTGGTCGAGTCTGTAGAAAATGTGGCGACAGCTCTGGTTATAACGGGGAGCTGTGACGTACTGCACGACGAGGGAGTGCTTTACGCAGATCGATTAGAAAAAGCCGGCGTGGCGGTCATACGCCGGAATTTCCCCGGCATGGTCCACGGCTTCATCGAAATGGCAGGCGTGCTGACGGCCACCCACCTCGCTCTCGACACCATCGCATTCGTACTGCGCGAGCAGCTGGTTCAATCAAAGTAACACTGTCAGTGCCTTTGCCTATCCAACTCAGCGACACCTTTTGCCGAAAGCACCGGCTCCGGCATCGTAAACTTAACGCTGCGAAGGCACGATTTGGAGTTCTGCCTTTGGTTCAGGCGGCATGAAGGCGTGCGATCTGGCGCCATGTTTCCATGGCTATTGCTCGCAGCTCGCGATGATGGGTGGATGAGATGTCGTGGCGGGGAATGTGAAAGAGGTTGGCGATCGGGTCGTGGATGGAAACAAAGCGTTGAAGCTGCCTGGCTGACTTGAAGCGCTTATCCTCTCACGCCTTCGGATCGGCTGATGGGGTTTTCCGCCCGATTGTTCAGGCCTTTGTGCGAGCGATGTTCGACGCTGGGCATGATGTCGCGTTTTGCGGCGCCATAGGACCGGAGCTTGTCGGTGATCATCACACGGGGCGAACGGCCTTGTCCTCTCAGGAGTTTTCTCATCAACCGCTTTGCAGCCCTGGCACTCCGGCGGTTCTGGACCAGGACGTCAAGGACGAAACCATCCTGATCGACGGCACGCCATAGCCAGTGTTTCTGCCGGCGATCGTGATCACAACCTCATCGAAGTGCCATTTGTCACCGAGCTTGCCGGCCGTTCGCCTCCGGATATCATTGGCAAAGTGTCTGCCAAACTTCTCCGCCCAGAGCCTCACGGTCTGGTGAGAGACGATGATGCCACGCGCTGCCAGCATATCCTCGACCATGCGCAGACTGAGCGGAAAACGGAAATAGAGCCACACCGCACGGGCAATCACTTCTGCAGGAAATCGATGGCGACGATAGAGAGGATCACGGGCAGGTTTGGTCATGCCGCTAAATCCCACATCTTTCTGGAAAACCAGTTAAGTTTACGATGCCACCCACACCAATAAAAGATCCGTGCACCATCGCCATTAGAAAGTGCTAAACTAATGGTCGGCCACGCGGTCGATGACCGGTAGCTTGAGGCACGCCAGGAATGCCGACCCTCTATGGATAGCCGCAGGCATGCGTTTCAAAGGGCTTGATCTGAACCTTCTCGTCGTGCTCGACGCCCTGCTGGCCGAGCGCAATCTCTCGGCGGCGGCACGCCGCATCAACCTCAGTCAGCCGGCCATGAGTGCGGCCGTCGCCCGGCTGCGCGATTTTTTCGGCGATGAACTGTTCAGCATGAGCGGCCGAGAACGTATTCTGACACCACGTGCGGCAGCACTTGGCCCCGCAGTCCGCGAGACTCTCCAAAACATCCAGTTCTCGTTTATTTCGTCGGATCCGTTTGACCCTGCTCGATCCGATCGCCGCTTCAGGATCATTATTTCCGATTTCGTCACGCTCGTGTTTTTTGAAAAGGTCGTGGAGCGTGTTGCCCGGGAAGCCCCCGCCGTCACATTCGAATTGATGCCTCTCGACGGCAGCCCCGATGAGGTCCTCCGGCGTGGTGAGGTCGATTTTTTGATCACTCCGGATGTGTTCATGTCGAACGCGCATCCAAGAGTGGCGCTTTTCCACGAGAGGCTCGTATGCGTAGGCTGTCCCACGAACAAGCAGTTGCCACGGCACCTTACATTCGAGAGATACATGTCGATGAGGCACGTCTGCGTCAGGTTCGGACGTTTGCTGAAGCCCTCCATCGAGGAAGGGTTCTTGCTTGAGCATGGTCTTAAAAGACGTGTCGAAGTCGTCGTGCAGGGCTTCAGCATGATCCCGCCCATGGTGTCCGGCACAGCTCGTATAGCGACCGTGCCCCTCCGGCTGGTCAGGCATTTCGAAAACACGTTTCCCCTTCAGGTTGTCGAACTTCCGCTGCCGCTTCCCGGTTTCACCGAAGCCGCCCAGTGGCCGGCTCTCCACAATAGCGATCCGGCAAGCATCTGGTTGCGAGAGATAATGATGCAGGAGGCAGAGCTGGATCGGGAAATTTGGACAGGGGTTATAAGTGGAATTTCTGCCTGAACACGGCGTTGGTACACGGATCTTTTATTGGTGTGGCTCAACTTGAGAGACATCGCCAGTGTCCTGATCAGTCAGGGTATGGGCAATGATCTCGCCGCTGTCGGCATCCAGTGCCAGATGCAGCTTGCGCCAACTGCGACGGGATCTGGCGCCGTGCTTCTCCTCCAGCCACTGACCCGCGCCGTAGACCTGAGGCCGGTGCTGTCGACAAGAACATGCACTGGTCCCTCGGCGGAACCTGGCGATCATGCCGTTTGTTGGGCGATTGCCATGTCCGCGCCCGACGGCTCAGGGTGGTATGATCGGGGACAGCGAGCGCCAGCCCCATCAGTTGCAGCACCGATTCCAGCAAGCCTTCTGCCTGGCGCCGCCGCAGGCCAAACACAAGGCCCAGCGTCAAGGTGGTCTCGATCGCCAGATCAGAATAGCGGTGCTTGTCAAACTGCTTCCAAAACTGACCCCGGATTGGAGTGGGCCCCTCGGGCCGGACAGAGTCAGGCCGCTGATTTGACCGTTTGCCGGGTGTGTTGATCCTCGAATTGCATTGGACTGAGATAGCCGAGTGCTGAGTGAAGCCGTCGGCGGTTGTAGACCTCCTCAAGGAAATGCGGAAGGTGTTCGATGACATCGGCGAACGTCTCGAAGGCCATCGGATAGACGGCCTCGACTTTGAGCGTCTTCATGAAGCTTTCCGCCTTTGCGTTGTCGTAGGGATTGCCGCGCCGGCCCATGGAACCGACTAGGCCGTGGGCGGCAAGGTGATCGCGATAGGCTGTCGCGGCATATTGGGCGGATTCAACCGGTCGTCGCAACACCAAGATATTGGAGGTTGCAATGACGGTTCACCAACGCGCTTCAGATCGGTGCACTCGAAAGAAGCTAGATTCGCCCGGACGTCCGCCTGCCTGGCAGCGTGAGAATCGCTTCCGGTTCTGGCAAGCTATTGCCTTGGGACGTTCGAGCGAGGAGGCCGCACTGGATGCCGGTATATCAACGCCTCTTGGTCCGCGCTGGTTTCGGAGTGCAGGAGGGATGCCGCCAACGCATTTGGCGCCGTGGGCGAAGCCGCCTTCGGGGCGATATCTTTCCTTTCGGGAGCGCGAGGATATTGCGCTTGAGCTCGCCAAGGGAATCGGCATCCGGGCCATTGCGCGTAAGCTAGGTCGGCCGCCGAGCACAATCTCGCGGGAGGTCAGGCGCAATGCCGCGACGCGCAGCGGCAATCTGGATTACCGGGCCAGTGCCGCCCAATGGCATGCCGATCGTGCGTCCCGGCGGCCTCGGCCTGGCAAGCTGGCGGTCAATCCGGCTCTGCGTGAATATGTGGAGGAGCGCTTGGCCGGCAAAGTCACCAACACGCATGGCGCCCCATTCGAGGGCCCCAAGGTGGTATGGAAAAAGCGAAGGGCTGTTCACCGGCAGAGCCGGCGGTGGTCGATAGCCTGGAGCCCCGAGCAGATCGCTCATCGGCTTCAGATCGATTACCCAGAGGATCAAACCATGCGGATCAGTCACGAGGCGATCTATCAGTCCTTGTACATTCAAGGACGCGGAGCATTGCGCCGAGAACTGACCGCATGTCTGCGTTCAGGCAGAGCGCTGCGCGTACCGCGCGAACGGTCCCGAGTGCGCAACAAGTCCTTCATTGGAGACGCCATTATGATAAGCGACCGTCCGGCCGAAATTGCCGATCGGGCTGTCCCCGGACATTGGGAAGGCGACCTCATCCTTGGCCTCGGAAGCTCGGCGATCGGCACGCTCGTGGAACGAAGTTCACGCTTCACAATGCTGCTTCACCTGCCGCGCATGGATGGCTATCAGCAGAGCCTGCGCATCAAGAACGGTCCACCACTTGCCGGCCACGGCGCTGAAGCAGTCCGCAGAGCCATAGCCCGATCCATCGGCAAACTTCCCGAGCAACTGCGTCAGTCGCTGACTTGGGACCAGGGAGCGGAAATGGCGCAGCACGCCGACCTGCGCATCGACACCGGGCTCGAGATTTACTTCTGCGATCCCCAAAGCCCGTGGCAGCGAGGCTCCAACGAAAACACCAACGGCTTGCTGAGACAGTACTTTCCAAGGGCCACGGATCTCAGTCGGCACACAGCCCGGGAACTGGACGCAGTCGCCCATGCTATCAACACAAGACCGCGCAAAACGCTCGGCTGGAAAACACCTGCCGAAATCCTCGACCAGCTCCTTGTGGGACAGTATGATGCCGGTGTTGCGACGACCGGTTGAATCCGCCTTGTGATCCGGGATCGGAATGATGCACGCAGCCGGGTGGCGGTTTGCGTCCTTCGACTGCGGCGGTCAAAGCCGCCAGCGTCAGCGACGCGTCGATCGAGCGGCTGATGGCGTATCCGACAACCCGCCGCGACCAGGCATCCAGGACAACGGCAACATAGGCAAAGCCGCCAACGACGGTGACGTATGTGATGTCCGCTACCCAGAGCTGATCGGGTCCATCGGAGATGATGTCCCGGGCGAGGTTCGGGAAGATCGGCTGGTTGTGATCGCTATCCGTGGTCACCATGAATCGACGGCGCATTCTCGGCTGAAGGTCATGCTCGCGCATCAGGCGGCGGATCTTCTTGTGATTGACGATCATGCCTTTGTGCCGAAGAGCGGCACGGACACGACGCCAGCCATAGTGCTCGAACTCGTCGCAGATGGCTGCGATCGCTTCGACGATCGCGGTGTCGTCTGCCGCGCTGCGCGGCTGGTCATAGAAGGTCGTGCGCGAGAGACCCATCAGCCGGCATCCTTGGGCGACGGAGAGACCATGGGACCGGTGGTCGCGGATGTAGGCCCGTTTCTCTGCCGCGGTCGTGCATGCAGAGCCCCCTTTAGAAACTCCAGTTCCAGAGCCTGCTTGCCGACTAGCCGTTCGAGCGCGGCAATGCGCGCCTCATAAGCCTGGAGAAGATCGGCCGCTGCGGCATCCTCATCGAGAGCGCCCGCCTGAAACTTCTCGACCCATATCCGGATCAAATTGCGTGAGATGTCGTGGCGCTTCGAGAGGGCATGCAAGGTCTCGCCGCCGAAATACTCCTGCGAAACCTGCCTTTTGAACTCGATGCTGTGGGTTCGGTGCTTTGCCATGGGCCTTCATCCTCTGAAAGCCCGGCTGCCCGGTCAATTAGCGAAAACCATCCTGTCCGGCCCGAGGGGCCCACTCCAGATCGGCGTCCAATTTTGGGTCTGACGCACTCTCGCTGCGATCTCATCCTAAGTTGCACCGACAAGGCGCGCCTGGAGCAGATCGATCTTGGCGCGGCCGTACATCTGCCGCTTGATGAGTTTGAGCTTGGTGATCTGACCCTCGGTCTGGCCGTTCGACCATGGGGATGTGATGGCATTGCGGACCGCGTCGATATCCTTTTCGACCCCGTTTGCAAAGGATCCGACAAGACTTGCCTTGGCGTCCTTAAGCCAACCATCCAGTTCTGCGCCCGCCTTCGATCGGATCATCGTCTGAAAGTCGTCGATCAACGTTCGCGCGATGGTCACGTCAGGCACATTGCTCTCGATTGCCGCGACCAGCAGGGCATCGGATTTGGACAGGTCGTCGCGTGCTAGCGTCATGAGCCTGGCGATGGTTCGCGCCGAGGGCGTGCGGGCAAGCGCGCTTTGATCGGTCTTTTCGGCCAGCCGTCGGCGCCGCGCCCATTCAGAGACGACGCCGATCTGGCCGCGGAAGCCCTTCTCGCGCATTTCGCGCCAGATCGCCGATGCATTTCGCGCGCCTTGCCCCCAACGGCTGTCCAGCCAGGGGAGCCATTCCTCGAGCGAGCTTTGTCGGACGCGGAACACATCGGAGCGCTGGCCGCGCAGGACGCTACGGACGAGCTTGCGGCTATGCCCGGTACGCTTGACGATCTGCTTGATCGGAATGCCCTGCTTCGACAATTCCAGAATGGCCTCGTTGGTTTCCTGCCGGCGCTGATATCCCTCATACTGTAGTCGTTCGGCATAGGTAAGAAGCCTCGGATCTATGATGGTGCTGCCAACGGCCTTTCGGATCTGCCGCATGGATTTGCTAACCGCGTCGAGAAAGGCTCGGCTGGCGTTTTCCATCAGGTGCCAGCGGTCGGCCACCTGATCGGCATGCGGCAACGCCTTGGCGATCGCCTCGCCATATCCACCACCTCGGTCACGCGCGACGGTCGTGATGGACGGATGACCCATGAGCCATGCCTGCGATGTCGCCTGCTCGCGATCAGGCAGCAATGTCACCGGCCTGCGGCGTTCGAGATCGCAGACAATCGTCCCGTATCGCTGACCGCGCCGGAATGCAAAGTCGTCAATGCCGATGATGGCGAGCTCATCATGAGGCTGTTCAGTCCTGCGGCGCACGACACGCAACAGGGTATCATTGCTCACCGGCATCATGAGGCGATCGGCAAAGGCCGCAGCCGGCCTGCCACCAAGCGCGAGCCCCAAGTGATGAACGATCGTCTCAAGACGTCCGGTCCTTCGCGATAACGGAGCCAGAATATCGGCGCCAAACCGCTCGGCAAAAATGCGGCGGCGGCAAAGAACGGCGTCGCACCAGAAACGGCGAACCGTCACCCGCAGGAAAACCCGCCGACCGGCGATCGGCAATCCGTAGTGCGCTTGCCAATGCAGAGCTAGGCGGCTTTCCTGTTCGAACAACGTGATTGCTCAGCGACGATCAAGCCATCGGCTTTCGGAAAGACCGGCGACGCTTCGTCTCAACGACTATTCCGGTCGGGCTGTCGGCCGTATTCTTCGCCTTGAACACGGCCGTTTGCCTCGGTTTCGGTTTGGGTGGCGCTTCAGGCTCTGCCCTTGGCTCCGGCGTTTGCTTGGTCTCTTGCTTGTCCTTACGGGCGCACAGCAAAGCCTTGGCGGTCGCCGCGTCTGCATCCGATACCTCGCCGGCCGGCTCGCCATCGAGATCGACCCGCGCGGCGCCGGCATCCAGTCTCGCCAAGTATTTGGCCATGCTGGTATAGGCGCGCAGGGCTCTCCTCAATTCATCATCAGACAGTTCGCCATCAAGCACGCGAATGTCATGATGGATGCCGATCTTGAGCGGCTTGGGGGCTTTCGGATTGAACGCCGCAGGCCACTTTGCCGATAGATGGCGGAAAAGCTGTGCGGGCGATTTCCCTCGGCTAGCGGTCGACATGATCAAGCCTCGCCCGATTTGTTTTCGTTCCCAATTCTGACCTTCATAGCGTGCATATATGCAACGATTATGGTGCGTCTGAGAAAAATGGGCATTCGTCCCGCAGGGCAAAGCAGCGGGCTCTGGCTCCTCCAGATCGAGTACTGTTTGCGGATTGAACTAAGCCGCTAGTCGCGGCAATTGGTGCCCGCTTTGAGAGACGCCTCCTGTCTGAGAGGATTTGGGTGTTGCAAACCCATCCTTCAGACAGGAGATCCAGATGGCAGAGATGAGCCCTCTGCGTCGCCGGATGATCGAGGACATGACAGTCCGCAATCTATCTCCGGCCACGCAGCAATCCTACCTTTATGCAGTCGCAAAGTTTAGCCGCTATTTTGGCCGATCGCCCGATCGGCTGGGCCTTGACGATATCCATGCCTTCCAGGTTCACCTCGTGTCGAAGGGCATCTCCTGGTCGGGATTGAACCAGATCGTCTGCGCACTCCGGTTCCTCTATGGCGTAACGCTCGGCCAGGATACAATCCCGGAGCATATTCCGTATGCGCGCGAGCCTCGCCAGTTGCCGGTTGTTCTTTCCAGCGACGAGGTCGTCGAATTTCTTCAAGCTGTCTCCAGCTTGAAGGCGCGGGTGGCTCTGACAACAGCTTATGCCGCCGGTCTCAGGGTCTCGGAGGTCTGTGGTCTTCGCGCCAACGATATCGACAGCTCAAGGATGGTGATCCACATCACGCGTGGCAAAGGCGGCAAAGCCCGCTACGTCATGCTGTCGCCGGAACTGCTCGGTATCCTGCGCAGCTATTGGCGCTTGGCGCGGCCCAAGGACATTCTGTTTCCTGGGCGCGATCCTGACAAGCCGATCGAGCCGTGGGTGCTGCATTCCGCCTGCCGTTCGGCGGTTACGGCGGCGGGTCTTTCCAAGCACGTCACCGTCCATACGCTGCGGCATTCCTTTGCCACTCACCTGCTCGAGAACGGGACCGATATCCGCATCATCCAGGTCCTGCTCGGCCACGCCCACCTCTCGACAACAGCGCGCTATACGCAGGTCTCCACTGACACGATCCGGTCGACGGCCAGTCCGCTCGATCGATTACGACTGGAGGTGACGCCGCCGGAATCGTAATCGGTTGCGCCCCACCTTCGAAGTCGCCGACATCTTTCGATGACATGGGAGCTCCTACAGGCGTGAGAACGCCGGCCATCTGGGCCGCGGCGAGCGACGCGTCATGGGCGCGATCGAAGCTTGCCGGACACCCAGGCTCGGCGGTCACGTCAATGCCTGCGACGATTGCGGCAGGACCCGCATCTCCTATAATTCCTGCCGCAATCGCCATTGCCCGAAGTGCCAGGGCGCGGCCCGCAAGGAGTGGGTCGATGCACGCGTCGCCGATCTGTTGCCGGTCCCGTACTTTCATGTGGTCTTCACGCTACCACCTGGCATCGCCGAGATCGCCTTTCACAACAAGGCGGTCGTCTATGCATTGCTGATGCGGATCGCAGCCCAGACGCTGCAGGCCGTTGCCGCCGACCCCAAGCGGCTGGGCGCCGAGATCGGCATCGTCGCCGTGCTTCACACCTGGGGCCAGGCCATGACTCATCATCCCCATGTCCATTGCGTCGTGCCAGGCGGCGGTCTCTCGCCCGGCAGGTCAAGGTGGGTCGCTTGCCGGCCGGGCTTCTTTCTGCCCGTGCGCGTGCTGTCGCGTCTGTTTCGGCGGCTCTTTCTGACTGCCCTTGCCGACGTCTTCGCTCACGGTGAACTCCGCTTCTCCAACGAACTCAGCCATCTCAACGACGACGAGGCGTTCACCCGCCATCTCGCGCGTGCTCGCCGCGTCGAATGGGTTGCCCAGACGCTGCAGGCCGTTGCCGCCGACCCCAAGCGGCTGGGCGCCGAGATCGGCATCGTCGCCGTGCTTCACACCTGGGGCCAGGCCATGACTCATCATCCCCATGTCCATTGCGTCGTGCCAGGCGGCGGTCTCTCGCCCGGCAGGTCAAGGTGGGTCGCTTGCCGGCCGGGCTTCTTTCTGCCCGTGCGCGTGCTGTCGCGTCTGTTTCGGCGGCTCTTTCTGACTGCCCTTGCCGACGTCTTCGCTCACGGTGAACTCCGCTTCTCCAACGAACTCAGCCATCTCAACGACGACGAGGCGTTCACCCGCCATCTCGCGCGTGCTCGCCGCGTCGAATGGGTTGTTTATTCGAAGCCACCGTTCGGCGGCCCTGACCAGGTGCTCGCCTATCTCGGCCGTTACACCCATCGTGTTGCCATCGCCAACAGCCGCATCGTCGAGGTCGATGACGGCCATGTTGCCTTCAGATGGAAGGATTACCGTGGCAATGGTCGGGACCGCGAGAAGATCATGCGCCTTGACCCGCGCGAGTTCATCCGGCGCTTTCTTCTTCACGTGCTTCCCGCCGGCTTCCACCGCATGCGTCACTTCGGCTTTCTCGCCAACAGCCACCGACGGGATCGGATCGGTCTCTGCAGGCAGCTCCTCGACCAGCCATCACCAGCAGGCGGGCAGCCGCAGGCCGACAAATCACAGCACAGGCAGTCCTACGAATGCCCTGACTGCCGGCGTCCCATGCACAGGACAGGGATCACTGTTGCGCCTGTTTCGCCGCCCCGGCCATCATCTTTCTGGTGCGATACATCATGAACTCCGACAATCCGCACCCCCTCCGATATGCCCGCAAAACCAAGCGCCCCGCCTGCGCGCGACACCGCTTGGCCCTGGCCACTCCGAAAGACCGACAGTGTGCATTGAGAGCGCAAAAATCGCCACCGATCGCCCGCCAAGCTGCTCGCGAAGGTCGCCGGATCAAGCCAAAATTCGGTCGTGCCACCGCTGCACGCGACGAATTCGCTATCGCCGTCAAACAGCGTGCCCTACTATCCCCATAACAGCGGCTAACAACCCGCGCCTTACTTCAATCCGGCTTATGTGAGGTCGCTCGAGCTCGCCGCGACGACCGATGCGACCTCACATAACCCTCCAGATTCCGAGATACATGAGATGTCGCTTCCGGCACGCGGGCGACAGCAGGAAGTGCTGCCCATTGGGTTGTTGTTCGGACATTGCCAAAGCTCAGTCCTCCCTCTCAGTCTGGAACGGCGACTGAGCCGCGTATTTCCAAACCTCCGGACGGGATCGGGACGTGCGAAACCGCTGTGGCAGCAGGTATGAACGGCGGCCTGCAGGCGCGGGTGGAAAACATCCTTGCCGCGGAGTTCCGTTGCGCGAAGACGCTTGTTGAAGAGATGAGAGCCGAGCTTGAAAATATTGCAGGGGCGCGGCTTCGTGATCGCCGTCTGTCGGCAGAAACAGTCGAGGAACTAACCCGTTTGATGCACAGCGATCGGCTTTCGGCGGCTGATGGGTCATCTGGTTAGCGATGCGGTGCCTTTTGACGAGCTTCATCGGCGCCGGGATTGATCCGTCGTGATGGCAGGCGGGGGTTTGCGGGTTGCGGTCGGCGGGTTCGTTTCGAGGCGTCAGCGCCCCGTCGGCTACGTCACGAGCCGCGGGATGCGGTCGAGCACGATGCGCAGGATGCGCTGGTCGGGGCAGGATGTCGGCAGATGCAAGCGGATCTGGGTCTTCATCTCGACCACCCGCGCGACGATCTTGATGAGGCGCAGACGCAGCGTGTCGAATTGGGCGACGGCAAAGCTGGAACGCTTCGGCATTGCGGCGCGCAGGCCCCACATCAGCCAGTAGGCACCGGCATGCAGGAACAACCGGAACTGGTTGGCCGTCGCTCTGGTGCAGGATGTGCGGTCGGCGGCGAGATGCGTCTTCCACGACTTGATGTGGTTCTCGGCTGCGCCGCGCCGGCTGTAGAGATCCTCGTAGAGCGCCTTGGCTTTCCCGCCAGCAAGGTTGGTGACGATGAAGCGAGTGTCGCTACCTTGGGCACCGACCTCGACGCGGGCAATGATGCGCTCGACGCGGCTCCAGCTGGCGGCGCCGTCAACGAACTCCTTGAAGCGGCGGACCTTGTTCGTTTTCTCCGACACCTCGAAGCGCGCCAGCGTGCTGGCTTCCAGATCCGCGACATGCTTGCGCAGCGTCGTGGTGGGCGCCAGCCCGATGATGAAGTCGACATCATTGGCGCGGCACCAGTCGATGACCGGTGGACTGCAATAATGGCTGTCGGCCCGGATCAGGATCCGTGTGTTCGGCCAATTGTTCCGGATCGCCTGCACCAGGCGGCGCAGATGGGGGCGGATCTCAGCCCCGCTCGGCCGCTTGGCTGGCCGAAGAACCGCACCGACGAACCGGCCATCGCCATCGAACACCACGATCGGCTGGAAGCCGTATTCGTCATAATGATGAGGTGGAACGGCCCGCTACCGCAGCATCAGAGTGCTAAAACGTGGTCGTTTATTCAACGCCACAAAATAGGAGCCGTTCCGTGAAGCATATTACCACTATCGGGCTGGATTTGGCTAAGCAGGTTTTTTCAGATGCACGGCGCTGACGCCGAGGGGGCTCCAATCGTCAGCCGGAAGCTCCGCCGTGCCGAGGTGTTGCGGTTCTTCGAGAAGCAGCCGACGTGTCTGGTCGGCATCGAGGCCTGCGGGGGTGCGCATTACTGGGCGCGCGAGATCGCGGCACTTGGTCACGAAGTGGCGTACCGCGGGGGAACATCCACCTCAAATAACGCTTTCGATTGACCGGCTTGGGCGGGAGGACGTTCGCGCCTTCCAGGTGCATCTGGTTTCGACCGGTATCTCGTGGCCGGCGCTGAACCAGACGGTGTGCGCGCTGCGGTTCTTTTACGGCGTGAGGTTGGGCCATGCCGAGATCCCGGAGCGGATCGCCTACCTCAACTTGAGGAAGGAACGACCCGCGCGCCGCAAGAAACAAGGATCCTCGCGGTGCGAATTTCGGCGCGGGCGAACCACCGCGATCAGTGGGGGCAGATTACATCTACGACCGAGATCAATCTTGGTTCGAGACCAACCGCTTTGCGGTCGCTCGTTTCGAGAGCGTGGACTAAGCCGGGAGTTCCTTGAGCGGGTTCGCCCACGGCACCCCGAGCGGCTGAAAATGCCGCTCGTTTGCCGTCAGGACCGTGTAGCCTCGCGCCGCCGCCGTGGCGGCTATCGCGATGTCTTCGAAGCCGGGATCATGCGCCCGCGCCCGGTCAATGATCGCGCCGGCGTGGCGGGCCTCCTCGATGCCGAACGGCAGGATGCGGCCAGCATAGAGCTGCTCGACGGCGGCGAGCCAGCGGCGCAGTCGTGCTGTCTTCGTCGTCGCGCCGATCCTAACGGCGCGGGCAATGCCCGCCTCGATCTCCGCAACCGTGACCGTCGACATGTACAGATGGTTATTATTCTTGCGCAGCCAGTCGGCGAACGGCTGCAAGCCGACTTCCTTTTTCGTCGGCGCGTCGGCCGACACGATATTCGTGTCCAGCAGATACACGGGCTAGAGGCCCTCACGCAAAGCGCGGGCGGGCTTCCGCTTCCGTTCCGGAATGTCGTCGGGGTCGCCCGGGAAGGCTAGCAGGAGGTCTGCAAAGCTGGGCACCTTGGAAACCCTCTCCCATTCTTCGAAAGACACAAGCACGGCCTCCGGCTTGCCGTGGCGGGTGATCACGGAAGGCTCCCCGGCAACGGCCTGATCGACCACCGCCGACAAGGTGGCCTTCGCGTCCTTCAGCTGAATCTCTCTCATGTCGACGTCTCCATATGACTACCGATGATCATAGTCTGTTTTGTTGACAGGTGCAAGAGATAGGACCGTTGTCCTATCCTTCAATTGACGTCTGGAGTGCTGCCGTGGGCGGAAATCGCTGCAACCCCGGACGATGGAATTTGCCGCCGATTCTGCTCGGCGAGCTCAGTCGTACTCCAGACGTTCCGAGAGCAGCACCACACCTCAAGGCTGCCACAATCACCACGCCGGCGGGGCACTCCCTCCTTGCCGCTCCGCAATCCCGGAGGGGTTGGTCGAAAGTATCTATCTTACGGCACTACACTGCCACAAGGCCTCGCCCGACAGGGTGGAGAATGAAGTAGTTGCGATATTTTTCAAACAAACTCTCAACTTGATCGACCCGGAAATAGCGCTCGGCAGCCGTCTTGCTGGTTGGTTTATCCCTGCGCGCGAGGGCGTCGGAAACGTCTCTCGGGATCAGGTAAATTGCCCTGCCATTTGTTACATCTGGCAGCAGGATAACGATTGCAAGCCAATCGAACTGATCGAAGTCGTAGTAGGTGACGTAGGACGGCCCTTGTTTGAACGTTCGAGACTTTACAGACACCCTTTGCGGGGAATGCCCGAGTGGCTGAGCGATGACATCGTAGCCAGGCCAGTTGTCAGGAACTTTGAGAGCCGGCACTCCGGCAAGGGTCAGTTCAGCGGCGACCACCATCTCGCAAGCGTCACCCATCTGCTTTGACGTGTACAGTCTCCTTTGCAAAATGATGGAGCCTTCAATGTGAGAGATGTTCTTGATTTCCGGTCGCCCAACCCAACCGAAGGCGTCGGCCACTTTTCAAAACGATGATGATTGGTTGGTCTGGTCGAGCCGACATGCCGAAAAGGCTGGCAAACCGCTCGAAGTCAGCGAACCACATCCGGAGACGGAGAAGGAGAAGGAATGTACGATCATCGCCGCTTCGTCCGTCTTGAACCGCTTCGCCTCCAACAATGCTGCTGAGGTTCGATGCAGTAGTTGGTAGCGCAGGCGTTGGTGCATGGGTCCGGACTTGAGCGGATGTCGATCTTTGAAGCGGCAGACTATGCCGTGGCCGCCTTGCGGGGGGCGGATTTCGGGCGTGCGCAGGCAAGCATGCGGTTGAGGACGGCGCAGCCGATGGCGACTTCGGTCTGCTGAACGGGAAGCGACCGTGCCCGCAAACGCCGCCCGATGGTGGACTTGTATCGCCCTATGGCGGTCTCGACCAGCGAGCGTTTGCCATAACCGTTGGAGACCTGCCATTTCATCCGGCCGTCTCTGCCGATTGCGGCGATATGCTGGTTCCTTTGGCCGGGAGGTCTATCGTCGAATGGTTCGACCGCGTTGACGCGAGGCGGAATGACGATTGCGGCGGCAGCGCTATGATCGATGACTGCGTCGTAAGTCGGTTTTCCGTCATAGGCGCCGTCAGCAGTAAACTGTCCGATCGGACCGCCAATCTGGTCGAGTAGTGGCTCAACTTGAGAGACATCGCCAGTGTCCTGATCAGTCAGGGTATGGGCAATGATCTCGCCGCTGTCGGCATCCAGTGCCAGATGCAGCTTGCGCCAACTGCGACGGGATCTGGTGCCGTGCTTCTCCTCCAGCCACTGACCCGCGCCGTAGACCTGCAGGCCGGTGCTGTCGACAAGAACATGCACTGGTCCCTCCGGCGGAACCTGGCGATCATGCCGTTTGTTGAGCGATTGCCATGTCCGCGCCCGACGGCTCAGGGTGGTATGATCGGGGACAGCGAGCGCCAGCCCCATCAGTTGCAGCACCGATTCCAGCAAGCCTTCTGCCTGGCGCAGCCGCAGGCCAAACACAAGGCCCAGCGTCAAGGTGGTCTCGATCGCCAGATCAGAATAGCGGTGCTGGCCGCCACGTGTCTTGCGTCTTGGCGCTTGCCACCTGGACAGAGCTTCCGGCGTCACCCACAGGGTCAAACTGCCGCGATGACGAAGTCCTGCCTCATATTCTGGCCAGTTCGTCACCCTGAACTTCATCTTCTCAATATGATGGCGGCGGCTGGTATTATGTTTGAAAGGCATGGCTACGCTACAAAGGCTATTGCGGTTACCGCTTGCCTAAACCCACACCAATAAAAGATCCGTGCACCAACGCCGAGCGTAGCGGCACCAACTCCTGTTCGAGATAGCCGCGGAGCCAAGGAAGGTCAGCGTGCGCCCGCCGGTAATGCGCCTGCAATGACCTGTTCAGACCGGGTTTACGGGCGCGCCGCCTGCACGTCTTCGACAGTCACCGCATCCGTGTAGTTGTTGCCGAAATTGGTACGGATGTAATTAACCACGGCCGTCACCTGCTCGTCATCGAGATAGGAGCCGAGCGGCGGCATCGCCTTCTGACCCTTGACCACCATGACGACCGGATAAGCGCCCGCTTCGAGCTTCTCGTTCTTGGCGAGCGCCGGATATTTGCCGGCCCCGACTGCGCCGACGCCTTCCGGCATGTGGCAACCCCGGCAGATCGCCGCGTAAATGCCGGCGCCATCTCTGGGTTGGATCTTCGAGGCATTGCCAAAACCGGTCGAGTCGGACGATTGCCCAAAAACAGGAAACGCAGCGAAAGCCGCAACGGCAACGGTGGCGGCGAAAGAGGTGATCCGGTTCATGTCCAAAAGTCTCCAGATTGCGATCAGGGCGAGCTGGCTGGCGGCGGGCCGTCAGCCGCTGACCACGCGTTGGTGGAGACGCCCGATCGCATCGAGCGAAGACAGGATCGCTCCTTCCATCCAGGCCGGCATGTAGGAGATGTGCTCGCCGGCCATGGCGATGCGCCCGTCGATCGAGCTTGCCGCATGATAGTGTTCCTTGCGCTTCTCCTCGGTCCATTCGCCATAGCAGCCGAGCGTCCATGGCACGCGGTGCCAGCCGACGGCAACGCCGTTGTCGAACTCGTCTTTGTATTGCGGATGGATCTGAGCCCCGTACTCCAGCGCCTTCTGGATGCGCTCTTCCGGCGGCAGCGACGTGAACTCGTAAGCCCAGGCCTCCAATGAAAAGGCGCCGAGAAGCACGCCCTTGCCCGGGCTGTGATAGTCGGTGCTGGGATAGGAGATCAGCGTGTTGGGCAGATCGGTGTAGGTGATGCCGCCGTAGATGTGTTCGTCCTCTTCCCAAAAGCGGCGCTTGAACTGCAATCCCACCTTGATCGCGGCACCGTAAGGCAGGTTGTCAATCGCCGCCTTCGTTTCGGTCGACACCTTGGTTTTGATCTGGCTGAGCACGGAGAACGGCACGGTGCAGATACACCAGTCAGCGGTGGCGGTCTGCGCCTCGCCGCCCTTTCGCGCATCCTCGTAGCGGATGGTGACGCTTTCGTCGTCCTGGTCGATCTCCGTGACCTTCACGTTGTATTTGGTAAGGCTGCCGACTTCCCTCTCGAACGCCCTGGCTATCATGTCCATGCCGCCGACCGGCTGCAGCATCGTGGTCTGGTAGTCATAGAGACTGCCAGTGCTAAGGCTGCTCCACAGGCCGGATTGCACGATGTCGGAGAGCCCTATCGGCTGCGATGGCTTGGCCAGCGGCATCTGGCCGCCGCCCGGTTCAATATCAAAGCCTCGCCGCTCGCTGCTGTGAGTGCCAGCGACGTAAGCGTAGTTTTCGTCAAGCGCGCCCCAGCTCTGCAACGCTTCCAGCAGCTTCTCCCGGTCCTCCGTCGAGACCGCCTGGTCGAGTCCACCCTGCTTCGTCACCTTGGAAAGCAGCTCGGCGACATGGCCGTTGAAATCCGCGCTGACATGGCGGTAGCGCTGCGGCTTGCCTTCGAACGCCTTGACCGAATGCAAGTAGGCGTTGTGGTTCACCTGCACGAACGCCTCGAGTTTGACGCCGAGCCGCTTGCAGTAATCCAGCACGGCATGGTGATGGTAAGGGATACGCCACGGGCCGGGATTGATATAAAGACCCTCGTCGAACTTGCATTCCTGCTCGAAGCCGCCGAGCTCGGTGTAATTGTCGCCGCCACGCAGCGACCAGCAGCGACCGCCGGCTTTTTCCCTGTACTCCAGAACCTGCACCTTGTAACCGACCTTGCTGAGCTCGTACGCAGCGACCATGCCGGCCAGTCCGCCGCCGAGTACGAGAACGGAAGCCCCTTTCGGATCGCCGTCCAGCTTGATCGGACCCTTGTAGGGCGACTCCTGCGCGAAGCCCAGGGTCGTCATGGCCTGATACATGGCCTCACTGCCGGCAAGCGCGCCGATCATGGTCAGGAGATCGCGGCGGCTGAGTTGGGGAGGAAGCATCGGAACTACTCTTTCAGGGGGATCGCAAGGACGAGAATAACCGGGCGGGGCGTTGTCACGTTGTTTGAAATGTGGCCGCGTGAGGCCGACACCGCGCTTTTCAGGCAGGCCGTGCACTCACGGCTTCCCACGCGGCCATTGCCTGGCGTCGATGGGTTCGAATTTGTGCTGCGGAGCGGTTGGTCTGGGATGGGACGAAGAGATTTCGGACGGCGGAGAAGATCGACACGAAATGCTGCAATGAGCCGACCGACCGGAAACCCTGTCGCGGTTCGTTCCCGTTTTCGGAATGGCAGGTGAGAATTCTCCGCCCGGTTGTTCAAGCCTTTATGCGAGCGGTGTTCCACCTTCGGCATGAGCTGGCGTTTGGCCGCCCCGTAGGAGCGCAGTTTGTCGGTGATCATACGCTTTGGCGGCAGACCCTGCTTCTTCAGAAGTCGCGTCAGCAGGCGCCTGGCGGCCTTGGTGTTGCGACGCGTCTGGACAATCTCGTCGAGCACATATCCGTCCTGATCAACCGCTCTCCACAACCAGCATTTCTGACCGTTGATGCGCACCGCGACTTCATCCAGATGCCAGACATCGTCTTTCGTCGGCGACTTACGGCGTATGCGGCGCGCATAATCAGGGCCGTGCTTTCGGCACCATCGGCGGATGGTCTCGTAGGAAACGACGATCCCGCGATCGAGCAGCATTTCCTCGACATCGCGCAGGCTCAGATTGAAGCGGAAGTAGAGCCAGACAGCACGGGCCACGATTTCGACCGGATAGCGGTGGTTCTTGTAGGTCGGTGCACTCACGGTCATGGGCGCGCTGCTACCTCAATTTCCTTACCCCTCAATCAATGTGACAGCACCCCGGGACCTGCTCGCGCATTTCAACTACATGATGCTGAAGGGCGTGCTCCAGATCGCCGAGCGACTTGATGCGCTGCCCTACCTCGAGGACGAGACACCAAACGTGCTCATCGAGGGTTTCGCGCCGTTCTACGTGCAGAGGATTTGCCTCGTCAAGAATTCCCAGCACATCCTTGATGTCGAGGAGGTTGTGAAGGCGCATCTCCAGCAGACGCCTTTCACCGACGGCGATCATGAGTTGAAGCACTTCCGTTTCGCGATTTCCCACGACGAAGCCGGAATTCAAGTCTCAGATATTGTTACCGGCCTTCTCGGCAAATTCCTCTCGTTCATCTGCGCGTCGGACGACGCCGATCTGGTGGATGCGCGGCGCGGCCTTGGGGAGCAGCAACAGCGGAGCCTCAGCCTACTGAATGCGTTGCTCGATAGGTCGATCGGGGAGAACGAGGCGTTTGCACACTACGTGCTCAGCCTGAGGGATCAGCAGGCCGCGGCATTCTTCCTCGATCCGTCTGCCTCACTCTGAGGGTTCGGGTTGCACGTTGTAGCCGTCCTCGGTCGCACTGACAGCGAAGTAGGTTCCGGGGAGCCGAAACTTGGCTGGCAAGGGAACGGCAGCCACGGGGTTGGGAAGGAGTTGGAAGTCCTGGCCCAGACCTTCCGGTCGATTGACAACATCGACTCGGGAAACGAGCAGGCCGCTGAGTGCCTCGTAGCCTTCATGGAGGAATACGCCGGTGTCGACCAGCGTCCCCGAAGCCTTGGCAAGGGAGGGGCGCACCTCAAACCCTCGCTGGGTTGGCCTGAGGTTGTCACGGCTGAACGAGATGAAGGCGTGCCCCACTGGAAAGGCGGCCTGCAGGATGCGTGGGGGAATTGTGTCGGCATAGTCGAAGCCCAGTCTCCTGGGATTCAGCGCGATGACAAACGCGTCCTCCTTTGCGACCGCTCCGATCTGGAGCCAGTTGCGATATTGCCGCTCGAATTTCTCGGAGATGCTGTTGAGGTAGCGCAGGACCAGTTGCGCATTGGGGACGCTCTGCACGGTGCCGTCGTTGCGCGCCTCTGGTACTTGGTCGGGAGAGCCGTCGGCGCCCCGCGATGGGGAGACCGCCTCGAACCAGATCCGCAGCCCATCGACGACGATACCGACATCCGGGCCTGGCTTGGGACAAGTGACCTGGAATCCAAGGCGGATAAGGGTGACCGTGAGGTCCATCTCCCAGAACCGCTCATCAAATTTGACGTCGACTTCGCCGAGGAAGTCCCGATCGGCATACGGTTCGAATTCTTCCCAAAGGTCCGCGCAAAGCCGTCGGGCGCGCTTCGTCGATTCGTTGGATGCGGCCATGACGTTGGCATATGCCCGACCCGAAGGACCATCACTGAAGAATGGCTGTTGACTCATCGCACCTCCATCCGGCGTCCATGTCTGTGCGGGCCCGGTCCTGTCGGGATGGAGAGGATGCACCGCATCATATGCTGCGCAGTGAATATGGACATCCTGTCGAATATACGGTAGATATCAGTTATTCACTGCGCAGCAAATGAGCATGGAAGACCAAACGGAACAAGCGCTACTTGAGAATTTTGCCGCCGCCGTGGCCGAGGCGACGGGTAGCGCTTTGCCTATGCCGGAAGCGTCTGGTGATCCTCGGGCAGACTTCGTTGTGCACACGCATATCCAGGATAGGCCCATTCGATTCGTGCTGGAAGCCAAGCGCTCGTTGTTCCCCCGTGATGCGCGCGAGGCAGCGTGGCAGTTGCGGAACTACCTGGCCCACCAGCTCCAGCCCGATCTTCGCGAAACCGTCCCAGTCCTGATAGCCGAAACCATCTCGCCAGGCGCCCGAAAGCTCCTACGTGAGGAGCGCATTGGCTACTTCGATGCCAGCGGCAGCCTGTTTCTTGCGACGCAAGGTTTCTATGTGCGCATCGACAAACCCGGATCCAAACGGCAAGCGCGCTCTCTCAACAACCTCTTCGCCGGTAAGCGGGCCCAAGCACTCCACGCCGTTTGGATAGTCGGGCAGGACTGGTTCGGCGTCCATGAAATCGCCGAGCGGGCGTCGGTTTCGCCTGCCACGGCATCCGAGACTCTGATTGCGCTTGAGCGTCGGGAGTGGGTCGAGAGCCGAGGCGCCGGTCCATCGAAGGAACGACGGTTGACCAACCGGCACGCGCTTCTCGACGCATGGTCAGGACATCAGTCGGCGGTCAAGCCCAAGCCAATGCGGCACTACTACGTGCGCGGAACGACCACGGGCGAGCTTCAGCCCGAGCTCGACCGGGTCTGTGCCGCGCATGGCGTGCTGTATGAGATTAGCGGGGTCGCGGCTGGCCAGATTCACACGCCCTATCTGTCCAGCGTGTCGCAGGTCACATGTCGAATGAGCGGGGGCGGACCGATAAATACCGTCCTCGAGACCCTAGAGGCCCGGCCTGTGCGCGAGGGGTGGAACCTCGGTGTCGTGGAAGCCAAGTCCGACGGCGAATTGCGGTTCCACCAGCGGGTCAACGACCTCTGGGTCTCCGATCCTCTTCAAACCTATCTCGATCTCGTCCAGACCGGAGGGCGGGCGAAGGAATTGGCCCAGCATCTTCGTGCTGAGAGGCTGGAGGCGTGATGCCCAAGCCGCAGTTCCTTGCCGAATATAGTCCGGATGTCACACGCGATTGTGAGCGGGTCCTGGTGACGCTCTTCAGCGGTCTGGGGCCCTGGCGGGAGTCAGTGTTCCTGATCGGAGGGCTGACGCCGCGCTACCTCGTGACGGCACGTCCCCCTGACGTGCCGTCGCATGCGGGCACGGGCGATATCGACGTCGTCGTTGACTTGGCCGTGCTGGCCGACACGGAAGCCTATCGGACGTTGGAAGAGAACCTCAAGAAGATGGGTTTCGAGCGTGCCGAGAACGACAAGGGCGTCACGGTCAATTGGCGCTGGCGGGCCAAGACCGAGCATGGCGTTACCGTCATTCTGGAATTCCTGGCCGACGACCCGAAATTGAAAGGCGGCGCGCTGCAGGAGCTTCCCACCGATGGCAACATCTCCGCGATCAACATTCCTCATGCGTCACTCGTTTTCGAGCTCCACGATCGCATGGAGGTGACGGCCGACCTTCTTGGCGAAAAAGGCCGAGCCACCGAAACGATCCCTTACGCCAATATCGTCTCCTTCACGTCCCTTAAGGCCTTTGCCTTCGATCACCGGAGAGAAGGCAAAGATGCCCACGATCTCGTCTACTGTCTCGAACATGGTGACGGGGGGCCAGACGGCGCTGTCGCCAAGTTCAAGAAGGCTTTGGCAGGCAAGCATGGTGAGGTCATTCGTTCGGCGCTCGCGATATTGTCGAAGCGCTTCTGCGACCCAAACCCCGATGAAGGATATTTGCGCGAAGGACCCGTGGCGGTGGCGCAGTTTGAGCTTGAGGGTGACAATGCGGACGCCGAAACGCGTGAGCAGCGCGCGTTGCGACAGCGTGAGGTCAATGACGTGATCTCAAAACTGCTCGCCGACCTAGGCGCTTAACGTTGAGATGCTCGGTCGATAGACCGCACCTTGCAATATCTTGCAATATAAGGAATCTGCGACTTATCCTTGGTCGTGTTCCATCCATAGGCCTGCAGCACGATCCGCCATCTGGCGCGCTAGACTAGAACGACGTGGTGTCCATAATATCGGTCAGGACGTCGTTGATGCTTCCGGCCGATGTCGCGAGCCTCCCATCGACAATATGTGGAAGGTTGTTCTCTTCTTCACGGTGATAGCTGACTTCAAATTCCTCGACCGCCTCTCCGGCTAATGGGACCCCTTGATTTTTCAGGCGCTCGTAAGCCGCGACGACGAAGTTGAAGAGTGCCGGATTGATATTCACGACCGGGCCATACCAGTGGAAGACGCCATGGCAGGCTTGCCGTGTATCTTCCCGGTATCGGGCGGTTGTCTCTTCAATCGCCGCCTCGACCAAATCGCGCGTGACGAGGCACAGCGTCATCAAATCTGTCATGATGGGATAGCCACCGATCGGAATGAGCCTCACGAGGTGCCGCAATTCCTGCTCGTGATGGAAGTAATTCCGAAGGCATTTGAGCGCCGTGAATTCCGGGACGTCGAAGAAATCGAGGTCGGCGCTAACCTTCAATCGGTCATTCAGACTGTGTCCTGCCTCGAGCAGCGAAAACAGAGTGTCACGATCGGGTGAGATGCAGTGGGTATAGTAGAGCCGGAAGAACCTTTCGGATGCCGCGCCGATATTCACCAAATCGATATCGCCGACCATATTCATGCTCCAGTCAAAATACGCGAGTTGTCGAACCGTGACCCCGAGCGGCCCTGATCATACCTTAGGCTGAGCAGACCCACGTTGCAGCAGCTCGTCCAAGAATACGTCCTGGCTCTCCGGCGGCGGCGAAGAGGTTGCAGCGCCCACCAGGGCACACACACATCGGCGAGCAAGCCGCCGAGCGTCTAGTCGCACTTGGCTTGATATATCCTTCATCGCCTGTCCGTGGAGAAAGTCACTTCGTTCCTTAAAGAGTTCGAGATATCGCTCCCCGGCCGACGGATCATTCAGAAGGGCCGACAAACGCCACGCGACGCGTGCCGTCGCACCCTGGCGCCGTTGTCCGGTGATTTTGGGTCGCGATTTGGGGTCATGATCGCCTGGCATTCCTAGTGCGGCTTCAATCGCCGTGATATGTGCGAGAAATTCGTCGATGCCATCGCTCGCGAAAGCGCGAACAATGAAGTGTTCGATGGGGCGAGCAAACACCGCGGACCGTCGAGCTGCCATCACCTCCGACCAGGCTGTATCGTCCAGATATTCCGTCTGGGAGACCGCCGCGTCGGTTAAGGGGAGCCGTGTGGGGCGCTCGACCTCTACCGTCTCGCCTTCGTCGTTCTGATAGAAGTCCGGCTCCCAGGATAACGTGTCGGCATCGGGGGGCGTCGGCCGGCGCGTGAAAAGATCGTCCGAAAGCGTATGGACCCACGGCACGCGAAAAGGCCGCCAATCCAGACCGGAGTAGCCGGTGACATCCTCCCAAGGCGCGGTAAGCAACGCGAAGAGCGCGTCCTCGACGGGAGCCGGGAAATGTCGCTTGTGCGGCTCGATCCGCCCGAGGTCCTCGCGGGCATTGAAGAACAGGCCGGGTAGAGCGCGACCCCCAGAATTCGTAGGAAACATCACTGTCTCCTCGACCACGAGCCATGAAAACCGGCTGAAGCGTTGGCTGTCGAACCGCCATCCGGCGCTCTTCCGCGACAACCCGTCAGGGTCGAGAAGATCGTCCAGTTCCTTTGCGGTAAAGGTTCGAATGGCATTGGGCCCAAAACGGAGCTCCGGAATGTCATCTCCGAGATCGAGCGGGCAGAGATGCGTGAGGCGTGCTTGAATCTGTTTGAAGGCTTGATCAATACGGAGGACCGCTACGTCAGAAGAGACGGCTGTCGCGCTGCATTTAAAGGTGAGACTTCTCGCCTAATGATATCAAGCCCTTAGCCTTGTATTTAAATTGAGAATTTGCATTTAATTTGAGATTCGCGCTTGGCTCGCTGCAGTTAATGTGAGATTTAGACGGTCTAACGTTAGCTTGAATTGTTCGCAGGCGGCATGGGCGACGACACCAATGATGATTACGGAGAGCGAGCGCGTTGGAACGAGGCGTGCCGGCGCGAAGAGGCAATCCGCAAGCTCGTGGAGCGCTATCCAAAAGGCCTGAGCGGGCAGGCTGTAGCGGATCTGGCGTGGGAGCTAGACCTCAGCCGGGCCACTCTCTACAGAATGATCAGGCTGTTTCGAGCGGGTGGCACTGTAAGTTCACTGATGGACCGAAAGCGCGGTCGGCGCCAGGGACATCGCGCCCTCGATAAAGATCGAGAAGGCCTCGTGCGTCGAACGATTGAAGGCTTCTATCTCAAGCCGACACGCCCGTCATTTGCGCAGTTGGTTCGCCAGGTCCAAATCGCCTGCGCAGCGGCCGGCCTTACTCCACCAAACTGGCGCACCATCAAATCCCGGGTTGAAGAGGTCGATCTACGGGTGAGGGGGCGTAAGCGCGGCGAGAGCGAGATCGTCAAAGCTACAACGACCACGCCAGGTGCCCTTTCGGCGTCGCGGCCGCTTGAACTTGTGCAAATCGATCATACCAAAGTTGACGTTTTCGTAGTCGACGAAGAAACGCGTCTGCCGCTCGGACGGCCCTGGCTGACACTAGCGTTGGACGTCTTTTCTCGGATGGTGACGGGCTTCTATCTGACCATGGAGGCGCCGTCGCGATTATCGACAAGCCTATGCATCCTGCACTCAGTATTCGACAAGACCCCGTGGTTGCAGGAGAGGGGTATCCATGAAGCGTGGCCCGTGGCCGGTTTGCCGGGAACGATACATGTCGACAACGGCGCGGATTTTCGTAGTCATGCATTCGAACGTGCCTGCCGGGACAACGGCATACAGATCGATTGGCGTCCGCCGGGGACGCCCCATTTCGGCGGCCACATCGAACGGTTGATCGGCACGCAGATGGGCGCGGTTCATCTGCTGCCAGGATCGACCTCAAGCAACATCGAGGAACGGCGCGAGTACGATGCCAAACGCCATGCGACACTGACGCTTCGAGAGCTTGAGCGCTACATCGCACTCGAGATCGTTGGGCAATACCATCATGCTATCCATGGCGCACTCCGTCGGCCACCGATTGCGGTCTGGCGGCAGCACGAGAGCGAGTTGGTGTTGCGCCTGCCGAACGATCGTATGCAATTCTGGATCTCCTTCCTGCCGGAGGCAGAGAGAACGTTGCGCCCGACCGGCATCCATCTTTTCAACATCCGCTACTGGTCTCCCGCCTTGGCCGCCGATATCGGACGGGCCAAGGCCCGCCTGATTGTGAAATACGACCCCCGCGATTTGTCGCGCGTTTTTGTTAGGCGTCACTCCGGCAGCTTTGTTGAGGCTCGCTATGCCGATGTGACACTCGCGCCCATTACGCTGTGGGAGGCGCAGGCTGCGCGGCGCAAGCTCAACGCTCAGGGCAAACGCGAAATTGACATGCACGTCCTTGTTCGTACCGCGCTTTCGCAGCGCGAACTGATCGAGGAGGCGAAACACAAGACACAAGGGCGTCTGCGGCTTGCGAAAACGAATGTGGATGACGATGAAGTGGGCTCGCTTCGGGGCGTCGATTCAAGCAAACCTGTTCCCTCCGTTGAAGATCTGGATTGAGCCCCTTTGAGCACCGATACCGTCCATCTGACGCAGGCGGCCAAAGACCTCCTAGGCGAGCCTGATATCGTGCGAGTTAGCGCAATTCAGGCTCGCCGCTGGATTTTTTATCCGCGTGCCAAGCAGGCGCTCGATCGTCTCAACCTGCTGGTCGACCATCCTCGCGGCACGCGCATGCCCTCGGTGGCCATCTACGGCGACAGTGGTATGGGCAAGACGATGATCTGGAAAAATTCTGCGACAACAACCCCTCCCGTTTTGATCCGACGACCGGCGTACAGGCTATACCGGTCCTGGCAATCGAGATGACCGGGAAGCCAGGTGAGCGCCGTTTATATGCCGGGATCCTGGCTGCACTTGGCGCGCCACAGGCACCCCGCGCCGACATTGTGCAGATGGAGCAAGCGGCATTGCGGCTTCTGAAAACGGTCGGCGTCCACGTTCTTGTGATCGATGAAGTACATAACATTCTCGCCGGCTCGTACCGCGAACAGCGGGTCGTGCTGAACACGCTGCGATTTCTCAGCAATCGGCTTCAGATCTCCCTCGTTTGCTTCGGCGTTATCGAAGCGCGCGAAGCGATAAGTGGCGACGTACAGCTTGCCCGCCGATTCGGCGAGCTGACCTTGAATAGGTGGGCGGCCAACGAACAGTTCGAAGCACTAGTTTCGTCCATTTTGCGGAATATGCCGCTTCGCCGACCGACGGTGCTGACGCCGAAATCTCTACGCCGAATTCTGCAGATCAGCGGCGGCATCACGGCAAATATTTTCCAGGCGATCACGAGCCTGTCCGCCGAGTCGATCGAGAGCGGCTTAGAGCATATCACCGATGAAGCTGTGGAAAGTTGGCGGCCGCCAGTTACCGAAACAGCATACGCATGATCCGAGAGCTCAACGGCACACGGCCGCTTTCAGTCATTCTCAAACCCGTCCCAGATGAGCTCCTGTCGTCGTGGATCACGCGCCATGCCGATTTCTATGGCGTCCCACCGCTCACGATGCTTCGCCATGCCATTCCTGAGGCAACATCTTTGCGGCAAACCGATACAAACCTGGGGCCAACCGCCGCCGTTCACATTGCGAGGCTGTTTCGATCCCAATCTTCGACAATCTTGGCAATGACCACGTCTGGGTTCCCACAATCGGCAGCGCGGCTCGTCGCGCCACGCGTCATTCAATGCTGCGTCGCCTGCTCCGAGCAAAACAGCTTGCGAGGAGCCGCAACTGCGGTACAGCGAAGCTGGATCGAGGGTTGGCGGATAACCTGTCCCGTTTGCAGGCAACGGCAGCAAGGAACGAGGGAGGGGGCATCTGCCCTCCCAAGCACGTCATCGCCGTTCGAGGATCTTTGGGTAAATGCCGTCCATGGGGAGGAGCTCATCGATCAGTCGCTGCGGGGAGCATCTGTCGGTGGGGTATCGCCAATCGATATCGCCCGGTTGCTGCTCATCAGACGATGCCCAAAGCGCTCCCGTCATCAGGCATCGATGGTCGCGTCCCCAGACGTGGTGTAGCTCGGCGGTAGCTAAGCCGCTCGCGAGCGCGCCCTCAACAGCGCCGTAGCGAGCGAGCGGCTTTGCGGCGGTCATCGATGTTCCCCGGTAGGGTCTGGTTGCTAACACCAACCTGATTCGAAGGAACCACCGATGACCGACCACATGATGAACCTGCGCACGCTCGTGGAGAAGACCACCCGACGCCGATATCTTGCGTGAGATGATCGGCTTTGCCGCCGAACGGCTGATGGAGCTGGAGGTGGGGGGCGCCACCGGCGCCGGCTATGGCGAGAAGAACCCGTTGCGCACGGCCCAGCGCAACGGCTATCGCGAGCGCGACTGGGAGACGCGCGCCGGCACCGTCGAGCTGCGCATCCCGAAGCTGAGGAAGGGCTCCTACTTCCCCGGTTTCCTCGAACCGCGCCGCATGGCCGAGAAGGCGCTGACCGCCGTCATCCAGGAAGCCTATGTTCAGGGTATCTCGACCCGCTCGGTCGACGACCTGGTCAAGGCCATGGGGATGAGCGGCATCTCCAAAAGCCAGGTCAGCCGGCTGTGCGAAGAGATCGACGGCAAGGTCAAAGCGTTCCTTGAAAGACCCATCGAGGGCGACTGGCCATACCTGTGGATCGACGCCACCTACCTGAAGGTGCGCCGCGGCGGACGCATCGTCTCGGTCGCCGTCATCATCGCTGTCGGCGTCAACGCGGACGGCCGGCGCGAGGTGCTGGGCATGGAGGTCGGCACGTCTGAGGCCGAGCCGATCTGGACGGAGTTCCTGCGCAAGCTGACACGCCGCGGCCTGCGCGGCGTCAAGCTCGTCGTCTCCGACGCGCACGAGGGCCTTAAGGCGGCCGTCACCAAGGTGCTGTGCGCGACATGGCAACGCTGCCGGGTCCATTATGCCGATGTCCGGATTATGCCGACCTTGGGGGTGGATGTCGGCTTCGGAGGCGGTGATCGCTGCGATGGGGTCGGCATAATCACCGGCGGTCTGACGGATCGTGCAAACTCCTCTTCTTGTTTCCAAAGAAGGGGATGCTTTCATGTCAATCGATCCGTTTCGCGTTCGCGTCCAGGGCCCGCTTGCCCCGTTTGCGGCTGGGTTTGCCGGCGAACTCGCCCGACAAGGCTATACGCTGCTTTCCGCTCGCGAGCAGATGCGGCTGGTGGCGCGATTGAGCCGCTGGCTCGCATTGGAAGGCATGGACGTGGAGGGACTGGGTGCGAGCGAGGTCGATCGGTTCGTCCGTACCCGTCGTGCCGCTGGCCCGCAACTCCGCTCGATCAAAGCATTGCAGCCCCTGTTGGCCTATTTGCAGTCTCGCGGCGTGGTGCTGCCGTCGCCCCGTGCACCCGACGATCCGGCAGATCAGCTGCTGGAACGATACCAACGCTATCTGGCGATTGAGCGCGGTTTGGGGAAAGCGACCGCCGATGTCTATGCCCGGATGGTGCGCCCCTTTCTGCGTCATCGATTGTCGTCCGACGGGCGTGCCCTGGACCTTGCGGGTTTGGCCGCGACCGACGTCGTCACCTTTGTCGTGGCACGTTGCCCTCAGCTGAGCCGCGGCGCGGCAAGCCTGACTGTAACGGCGCTGCGGTCGCTGCTCACGTTCCTTCATGTCGAGGGTCTCATCGCGCGATCTCTTGCCGCTTGCGTGCCCTCGGTCGCCGGTCGGCGATTGGCTGGGTTGCCAAAGGGACTGGATTGCGACCAGGTTCAGCGCCTGCTGACGTCCTGCGGCCGCGATACGTCGAACGGCTGCCGCGACTTCGCGGTCCTGACCATGTTGGTTCGTCTCGGCTTGCGGGCGGGGGAAGTCGCCAAGCTCAAGCTTGACGACCTGGATTGGCGGACCGGTGAGATTCTCGTACGGGGCAAAGGAAGCTGCATCGAACACCTTCCCTTGCCGGCCGATGTCGGCGAAGCGGTGGCGGCCTATCTGCGCCACGGCCGTCCCCGGACCGCCCAGGGCCGGACAGTATTTGTGCGAGTCAGGGCGCCCCACGATGCCCTCACAAGCGCTGGCGTGTCGCAAATCGTGGCCGCCGCCGGTTGCCGCACCGGGCTCGGCCGGATCCACGCCCACCGCCTGCGCCATACGGCGGCGTCGGCGATGTTGCGCGCCGGCGCGTCGCTACCGGAGGTCGGGCAGGTCCTGCGTCATCGCCGCGCCCTGACAACGGCGATCTATGCCAAGGTTGATCGCGAAGCCCTGCGAACGATCGCCCGCCCTTGGCCGGGAGAGGTGGCATGAGCGCCCTTCGCCAGGCCCTGGCCGATTACCTGGCCATGCGTCGCGCCCTCGGCTACACGCTTGTTCGGTCCGAGAAGCTTCTTGCCCAGTTCCTCACCTATCTCGAGGCGCAAGGCGAAGACCACCTGACCACCAAGACGGCCCTCGCTTGGGCGATGCTGCCGGCAGGCGCGGATCGAAGCTGGATGTCGGCGCGACTTTCCGTCGTTCGCCGCTTTGCGACCCATCTGCGCGGGATCGAGCCGGCAACCGAGGTGCCGCCGTGTGATCTGCTGCCGGGGCGATCTTGCCGAGCGACGCCCTACCTCTATTCGCAGGAGGACGTCATCGCCTTGATGACGGCAACCGCGGCCTTGCGCACGCCGCATCGGGAAGCAACCTACCGGACCCTGATCGGCTTGCTGGCCGTGACCGGAATGCGGGTTGGAGAAGCGATCGGCCTGGACCGCGACGACTTCGATGCGGTCGGCGGCGGCCTCACCATTCGGCGCGGAAAGTCCGGAAAATCCCGCGAGTTGGCGTTACATCCGAGCACTGTTGCGGCCCTCGGCAATTATCTGCGCCGGCGCGATCGACCCCGCCGGCCGCCGAACACGCCGGCCCTGTTCGTCTCACCGGCCGGCACGAGGCTGCTCTATGTGAACGTTCAAAACACGTTCCAGAAGCTCGTCTGTCGCGTCGGCATCGCCCCGCGCTCGGCAGGTTGCCGACCACGGCTCCACGACCTGCGGCACGCGTTTGCCGTTCGCACGCTTCTTGATGCTTATCGCGACGGCGGCGACTCGGGGCGCCGGCTTGCCCTGCTGTCGACCTATCTCGGTCACGTCGATCCGGGCAAGACGTACTGGTATCTCTCGGCGGCTCCGGAATTGCTGCAACTGGCCGGTGATCGTCTGGAACGACGGATCGGAGGCGGCGCATGACCGCCCTCAGCGCGACCTTGCAGGCGTTCTTCACCGACCGCCTGATCCGGCAGCGGCAAGCCAGCCCGCATACGCTCGCCGCCTATCGGGACACCCTGCGGCTGATGCTGGTCTTCGCCGCCGCGCGGCATGACACAGAGCCTTCCAGGCTGGAGTTCAACGACCTCGATGCCGCGTGTGTCGGCGACTTCCTCGATCACCTCGAGCGTCATCGAGGCAACAGCGCGCGGACCCGGAATGCGCGGCTTGCCGCAATCCGGTCGTTGTTCCGGTTCGCCGCCCTTCGTTACCCCGAGTACGCCGCGACAATCGAACGGGTGCTCGCGATTCCGCCTAAGCGTTTTGAGCGACGGCTTGTGACGTTCCTGACGGAGGAGGAACTCGATGTATTGCTGTCCGCCCCCGCGCGGTCGACCTGGACCGGGCGGCGCGACCACGCCTTGCTTCGGCTCGCCGCCCAAACCGGCCTGCGGGCGTCCGAACTGATCGGCCTTCACTGCGCCGATATCCATCTCGGTTCCGGCGCTCATGTCAGCTGTATCGGAAAGGGGCGAAAGCAGCGGATCACACCCCTTACCTCCAACATGGCCGCCGTGCTGCGCGTCTGGCTGGCCGAACGTGCCGGGCAGCCGGCCGATCCCCTCTTCCCTACACAGACCGGCAGGATGATCAGCCGCGACGCTCTCGAGCACCGGCTCGCGAGGTATGTCGAAATCGCTGCCAGAAACTGTCCGTCGCTGCAGCGGAAAAGGGTCACACTGCACACCTTGCGTCATACCGCGGCAATGCGACTGCTGCGTGCCGGCGTCGACACCTCGGTGATCGCGCTGTGGCTTGGCCACGAACAGATCGAGACCACCCACATCTACTTGCACGCCGATCTGGAGCTTAAAGAACGCACCCTGGCGAAAACCACGCCGGCCAACACGGCGCCAGGACGCTACAGACCGCCCGACAAGCTTCTCGCTTTCCTCGAGGCGCTCTGATTATGCCGACCCCATCGCAGCGATCACCGCCTCCGAAGCCGACATCCACCCCAAGGTCGGCATAATCCGGACATCGGCATAATGGACGTCGGACTAACCCGCTCCGCGATTGCGGAGCGGCAAGGAGGGTGTTTGCCGCCGGCGTGGTGCTGATCGCGTCGTCTGTCGCGCTGGTCATGTGTCCACAACAAGCTCCGACTGCGTCAGCATGGAGTGGCTGCTTGCAGCCCATTCCATCGGACAAAGGAGGAGTTTGTCATGACCCAACTTCGCCAGCGCATGAGCGAGGACATGCAGGTGCGCAACTTCGCGCTCAACACCCAGCTGTCGTATCTGCAACAGGTGTCGCTGTTCGCTCGCTACTTCTGTAAGTCGCCGGACTTGCTCGGGCGCGAGGACATTCGGACCTATCAGGTCTATCTGGTCAACGAGAAGAAGCTGGCGCCCGGCTCGATCCACACCGCCATTGCGGCGCTGCGCTTTCTCTACACTGTGACGCTCGATCGGGACTGGGCGCCTGAAGAGGTCCTGCCGCTACCCAAGAAGCCGCAGAAGCTGCCGATCATCCTCAGTCCAGAGGAAGTTCAGCGGTTCCTCGGCTGCGTCCTCGACGTCAAACACCATGCCATTCTGACCACGTGCTATGCCGCCGGCTTGCGCATCTCGGAAGCGATACAGCTGAAGCCCACGAACATCGACAGCCAGAGAATGGTCATCCGCATCGAGCAGGGCAAAGGCCAGAAGGACCGCTACGTGATGCTGTCGCCCAAGCTGCTGGAGATTCTGCGTGACTATTGGAAGATGCGGCGGCCAAAGGAGTGGCTCTTCCCCGGCGATCGCCCCGGCCAGCCAATCACACGGGACGCCGTAGGAGATGCCTGCAAGAAGGCGCATCAACGCGCCGGATTGTCCAAGCCGGTCACGCCACACAGTTTGCGCCACGCCTTCGCCGTTCATCTATTGGAGGCCGGCGCCGACGTGCGCACCATTCAACTGCTGCTCGGTCACCGCAGCCTCGCGACCACCGCCCATTACCTGCGGATCGCCACCAACAAAGTCTGCGCCACATCGAGCCCCTTCGAGCTCTTGCCGCGTCCGGCGCCCACCGTGCCGCCGCCCGCCAAGCCGCAATACTTCTGAGCGGCGGCAATGGCTCGCTCGGGGCCGGAAGTGGCGGATATCTTCCGCTGCTACGCCGAAGCCTATCGCGCACAGCATGATGCGTCGCTGTCGACGGCCCAGCGCCGCGTCATGACGGCGATCGAACTGTGCCGGACCGCCGCGCTCGGCGGGCACGTCGAAGCATGCGATCAATGCGGCCACCGGCGCATCGCCTTCAACAGCTGCCGCGACAGGCATTGCCCCCGCTGCCAATCGCTGGCCCGCGCACAATGGCTGGAGGATCGTCGCGCCGAGCTTCTCGACACCCAGTACTTTCACGTCGTCTTCACGCTGCCGGAGCCCATTGCCGCCATTGCCTATCAGAACAAGGCACTCGTCTACGGCCTGCTCTTCCGCGCCACCGCCGAGACCCTGCGCATCATCGCCGCCGATCCCAAGCACCTGGGCGCAGAGATCGGCTTCTTCGCCGTGTTGCACACCTGGGGCCAAAACCTGCTCCATCATCCGCATCTGCATTGCGTCGTCCCAGGCGGCGGCCTTTCTGCCGACGGCGATCGATGGGTCGCCTGCAAGCCCGGCTTTTTCCTGCCGGTCCGCGTGCTCTCACGCCTGTTTCGACGATTGTTTCTGGAGCACCTGGAGAAAGCCTTCGACGCCGGCCTGTTGAAGTTCTTCTCTGACTTGCAGGCGTTGAGCGAGCGCGATGCCTTCCGGCGCTATCTGGCGCCGCTACGAAAGGCCGAGTGGGTCATCTATGCCAAGCCGCCATTCGCCGGATCCGAACAGGTCCTCGACTACGTCGGCCGCTATACCCACCGCGTCGCCATTTCCAACAATCGGCTCGTCGCCATCGAGGATGGGAAAGTCGCTTTTCGCTGGAAGGACTATCGGCACGGCAGTCGGCAGAAGGTCATGACCGTCGCGGCCGATGAGTTCATTCGTCGCTTCCTGCTACACGTCCTGCCCGAGGGCTTTCATCGCATCCGCTACTACGGCTTCCTCGGCAATCGCTATCGCGCGCAAAAGCTCGCCCGCTGTCGTGACCGGCTCGGCATGCCGGTTCCCGAGCCGGCGGACAGCCGATCCGCAAAGGACTATCGCGACCGCTACGAGGACCTCACCGGGCATTCCCTCAGGCAATGCCCGGCGTGCCATCGCGGGCAGATGATCATCATCGAAACATTCGACGGCGTCACCGGACGCCCGCCATATCAGGACACGTCATGAAGCAAGGGCGTCGCCTTCCTTGTCATCAGCATCGCACCGGCCCGCTTGGAAGCCAAACTGAGCCGGTCCCGCAAAAGTGTGCGCTGTCATCACCGGCAACCTCTCCCAGGCAGGGCGCGGCGCCGATCTCACATGCCGGAACCGATATCCGTGCCGCTTTCAGCGCACGCCACACCTTCAATCGCCCGGCCGCGTGGCACACACGGTCTCCTTTCATCGGTGGCGCTTCATTGAACGCCCATAGCGGACCACCCGTGCCGGCGGCTTAGTCCAACACGTTTTTAGCTAACCGTCGCGATCCACCGCAGTGCGCTCCTGCCACCCGCCATTCAGTCGCGACGCCAAGCTAAAAACGCTCTGCATTATGCCGACGTCGGCATAACGTCCACTTCATGAGGAACGTGCTGGCCCATGCCGGCAAGAGCGGGCGCCGCGTCGTCTCCGCTTTCATCGCCACCGCCTTCGCCCAGGAGACGCCAGAAGCCGCCAGCACCCAATGGCGCGCCGTCGCCGACCAGATCCGGCCGAAGGTGCCCAAGCTGGCGACAATCATGGACGACGCCGAGCCCGACGTGCTGGCCTACATGACCTTCCCCAGGGAGCACCGCGCCAAGCTGCATAGCACCAACCCGATCGAGCGCCTCAACGGCGAGATCAAGCGCAGGACCGAGGTCGTCGGCATCTTCCCCAACGATGACGCCATCGTCCGCCTCGTCGGCGCGCTCCTGCTCGAACAGAACGACGAATGGGCCGTGCAGCGGGCGCGCTACATGACGCTTGTGTGGATGCCAGCCGTTTTGCAAGGAAGATTTTGAACCTTTGAACGCGTGATCGAGTGCGGTCTTGTGTCAGGCCTTGATTTGCGGCCATGACGTGCCGCGGGCCGGTATGGTGATACGCGGATCAGGTCCAAATCTAGAAAGCGAGCGCGAGGCTCGGTGCGTCATTCTGGTTTCCTGATCCCGATCGGATCGATCATTTGCCCATGCGGTTCAGGCCTTCCTCACATCCCCGACGGACCGGTTCAGGTGTGCTGCTGAATGCTCATGCAGGCACCGTTGCCGGATTCCGGTAATCCTCTTCCTTTGTCAGCATGGCCCAGATGCCACGCGCCATCTTGTTGGCCAGCGCAATGGCCACGAGCATGCGCGGCTTCTTCGGCATCATGCGCGCGAGCCAGGAGCCCTCGGGCGCGCCCTTCCGCGATGCCCATCGGACCACAGCCATGGCTCCAATGATGAGCAGGCGTCGAATATCGCATTGGCCCATCTTCGAGGTTTTTCCTAGTCGTTGCTTGCCGCCGGTCGATTTCTGCAACGGGACGAGCCCAAGCCAGGCGGCGAAGTCACGGCCGCATTTGAACGTCTCCATCGGGGGCGCGAAAGTTTCGATCGCCAGTGCGGCGATGGGGCCAACGCCGGGCATGGTTTGCAAGCGCCGAGATGCCTCAGCTTCCCTCGACAGAGCATCGATCTTCTTCTTCAGTGCGTCGATCCGGCCAGTTAGCTGGTAGATCCGGTCCAGCAGATCGCGGCAGATTTCGCGGGCCAGATCAGGCAAATTGGCTTTCTCGTCCTCAACGAAACATTCAAGTCGGTTCAGATAACGAATTCCCTGCGGCGCGATGTGGCCGAACTCATAAAGGTGCGCACGCAATGCGTTGACCAACTCAGTGCGCTGATTGACCAGCTGTTCTCGGGTGCGAAACATTATGGACCGAGACTGCTGCTCCTCGGTTTTCGGTTCGACGAAGCGCATCGTTGGCCGTTGCGCTGCCTCGACGATCGCCTCCGCATCCGCTGCGTCGTTCTTCTGCCGCTTGACGAACGCCTTGACATACCGAGGTGCAATCAGCTTCGGCTGATGGCCAAGCCGGACCATCTCGCGAGCCCAATAATGGGAACCGGCGCACGCCTCCATCGCCACTACACATGTTGGCTGACCCGCCATGAACTTGCAAAACTGCAGGCGCGACAGTTTTTTGCGGAACACGACTGATCCGTCAGCCGCCGCGCCATGCAGCTGAAACACGTTCTTTGCCAGATCGACCCCAATGATGGTAACCTTTTCCATGGATGCCTCCTTCCATTTTGTGGCGTTAAGCACCACAAACTTGGCACATTGCGATGCCGTCGGAGAAGGCTGGCATCCACCCCATCTGGAAACCATCAGCCAAATGAGCGATGATCCTCTCATCAGCCTGCCAGCCGTGGCACGCTGATCATCCCGGCCCCATGCCGGAGAGCGCGGCGACCAAGCCGTCAGCTACACCACTCCCTGGGACACGATCGCATCGATACGCCACTCCACCATCCTTGGCGCCGTCGTTCAAGGTTTCGATGAGCTTGTAGCCGAACAGGGTCTCCCAAGACCTACGATTGCAAGACCCATCTTGCCTATCGGACTTCGCATGGCGCTGCTCGCTGGTATCTCAATCGTCTATGAGGCAGGGCCCACGTTAGTCTCCGAACTCAACCGCCAAACGCTTGGCCCCCATTACACGCGATTCGTTGCAATCGGCGCCGGCATGTCGGCTTCGAGAAACTCTCAGCCGCTGCAGGTGAATTGAGACTCAGGGGCATTGAATCTCATCATTAGGTACAGTGGTCGCGAGAGGTCGGCGCAATCTTACATTTAAGTGCAGTGCGACAACTGGCATGAGCTCTCGATCTATATCCAGCCGAACAGTTCCGCGGCAACGGAACGCATCAGTCTCGAAGATGTCTTGCGCATCATTCTCGAGCTGGCCGACACCCTGGCCCTCCCGGAAGCCGAGGTGCAACATGCGGTATCGAGAGCGCGGTTGCTGCGAGCAGCCCCATGGTCGATCGACGAGCACATGGTCCTTCGTACCTCCCTCTGGAGGCAGAGTGTTTTCGGCCCGCCTGGTCGTGGCAAGCCCGGGACCATCGTGAGGGACAAGGCCTATGGTTCCAAGACCCCGGCCTACCTTCGCTATCCCGGCCGTCCGACATACCTGCTTTTCGACACGGGATTTGGTGAGCGGGCCGACTTCGAGGTGGCCACACCACGCTCCCCACTCCCGGACTTCGTGCCCTCACGGATCTGGTTGCCCTACGGGATCTGGAAGCTGAGCGATGGATCGGAAGTCCTGTTCTCGCGCGACTATCTGCCGATGTGGCGCATTTCGAACCATCGAACCGAGCGCATTGCGCCGTGGCTTTGGATCAAAAACATTGTCGAGGAAACGCATTTCGCCAACTCTGGAACCGCTACATGGGCTTCCGGCCCGGCGCGCGAAAGGGCGGTCAGCTACTTGCAGCGGCATCGCATTTCCGAGTTGCCGCGGCTGACCGACATCATGCCCCACCTCTTCGAGCCCGAGGTTGATTCTCTCCCGGACGGCGTTGCTCGCCTCTAGGTGGTGTCACATTGATTGAGGGGTAAGGAAATTGAGGTAGCAGCGCGCCCATGACCGTGAGTGCACCGACCTACAAGAACCACCGCTATCCGCCTGGCGCGCCGTCCATGGCGAAGAACAGGAGGTCATCTTCCGGCAGGTTCACGTACCCGGGCGCATGGGATTGTCGGATTTCACCGACATGGCCGCCGCCGGCGTCACGATCGCGGGCCAGCCACTCGATCACCGGCTCTACCATTTCCGGCTCGCCTATTCCGGCTTCGAGCATGGGCATGTCGTGCTCGGCGGCGAGAGTTTCGTCGCTCTGGCGGAAGGCCTGCAGAACGCGCTGTGGTCGCTTGGCGGGGCTCCCCTCGAGCATCGCAGCGACAGCCTCTCGGCGGCATTCCGCAACCTTGACAAGGACGCCCGGGAGGACCTGACGCGCCGCTACGACGAACTGTGCGGCCACTACGGCATGATCCCTTCCCGCAACAATCGCGGCATTGCGCATGAGAACGGCTCCGTCGAAGGCCCGCACGGCCATCTCAAGCGGGCGATCAATGACGCGCTGCTGATGCGGGGATCGAGCGATTTCGACGACCTGGCAGCCTACCGTCGCTTTGTCGACGAGATCGTCAGCCGCGTGAATGCTCGCAACTCCAAGCGCATCGACATCGAGCGGGCCGAACTCCAGGAACTGCCCGCCCGGCGCACTTCCGACTACGAGGAGATCACCGTGCGCATCACGTCATCGGGCGGATTCACGCTGCGCAAGGTGTTCTACAACGTGCCCTCACGCCTGATCGGCCACCGCCTCAGAGTGCGGCTCTTCGATGATCGGCTGGATATCTTCATCGGCGGCACGCATCTCATGACGCTGCCGCGCGGGCGCGCCTCTTCAACCGGCAAGCACGACCAGGTCGTCAATTATCGGCATGTCATCCATTCGCTGCGCCGCAAGCCGATGGCGCTGCTCAACCTCGTCTATCGTGACCAGCTCTTCCCCCGCGAGGCCTACCGGCGAACCTTCGACATGCTCATAAAGCGACTGCCTGAGCGGCAGGCCTGCCGCACCATGGTCGAGCTTCTCGCCATGGCGCACGAGCGCGGCTGCGAGAGCGAACTGGCCGATCTACTTACCGCCTCGCTAGAGGCACGGCGATGGCCCGACATGGCTGCTTTGCGCGAACGGTTCGCGCCGGATCCCGCCCGGCTGCCGAGTGTCGTCGTGCGTCTTGCTCCGCTCAACGCCTATGAAGCCCTGCTTGGCGCCAACCTGACAGGAGATGTGGCATGAAGACGAACCCCGCTGTCGATTCCGCCAGGCTGAGCTTGCTCCTCAACGAACTGCGCCTGCCGGCCATCAAGGTTATGTGGCCGCAATTTGCCGAACAGGCCGACAAGGAAGGCTGGCCGGCCGCTCGCTTCCTGGCTGCGATCATTGAACATGAACTGGCTGAACGCGACCGGCGACGTATCGAACGCCATCTCGCCGAGGCGCGCCTGCTGCCGGGCAAGACCCTCGACACATTCGAGTTCGAAGCCGTTCCGATGATCTCCAAGGCCCAGGTAATGGCCATTACCGCCGGCGACAGCTGGCTCGAGAAGGGAGCTAACCTGCTTCTGTTTGGCCCTCCAGGCGGCGGAAAGAGCCATCTCGCCTCGGCCATCGGACTTGCCCTTATCGAGACCGGATGGCGGGTCATGTTCACCCGCACCACTGATCTCGCCGACCGGATCCGCTCGTGAAGGTCACAGGCCAGTTGCGCGCGTGGTTCGACGAAGAGCCCTGGCGGACGAGCCGCGAATTACTGGTGCGTCTGCAGGCGGAGCAGCCGGGGCAATATCCTGATCCACTTCTGCGCACGCTGCAGCGCCGCTTGAAGATCTGGCGGAAGGAAAAGGCACACGCGATGGTGTTCGGCCCAATGCACGTGGAGCCGGCAATCGAGCCGATCGCGCATTGATCGAATCCTAGCCCAGGGGAACATTATGGTGAGGCAACGGAAAGATCGTTCGGGAGCATTCCAGGGTGAGGCAATACGACCTCTCTTCCAGATTGATGAGGTGGAACGGCCCGCTCCGACAGCATCAAGTGCTAACGTGGCCGTTGTTTCAACGCCACCAAGGAGGGACCGTTCCGTGACGCAGATTAACACCATCGGGCTAGATTTGGCCAAGCAGGTTTTCCAAGTTCACGGCGCAGACGCCGAAGGCGCGCCGCTGTTCAACAGGCGGTTGCGCCGGGCCGAAGTGCTGCGCTTCTTCGAGAAGCAGCCAACCTGTCTCGTCGGCCTCGAGGCCTGCGGCGGGGCACATTACTGGGCGCGTGAGATCGCAGCACTCGGCCATGACGTCCGGTTGATCCCGCCGGCCTACGTCAAGCCCTTTGTCAAGCGCGGCAAGACCGATGCTGCCGACGCCGAGGCGATCAGCGAGGCGGTAACCCGCAAGACCATGCGCTTTGTGCCGATCAAGTCGGCCGAGCAACAGGCGGCGGCGATGGTGCTGAGGACGCGAGCTCTGCTGCTGCGCCAAAGAACACAAGTGATCAACGCCTTGCGCGCTCATATGTCCGAATTGGGCATCATTGCGGCTGCCGGCCCGGCGAAGGTGGCGGCATTAGCCGCGATCGTGCGTGACCCGACAGATGCTCGCCTGCCTGCGGCGGCGCGCTTCGCCCTGACGGCCCTTGTCGACCAATTAGACACTCTGAGCGAACAGGTCGAACGACTTGAGCGCGAGATCGTCACCGAGGCAAAGCATGACGAAGACATGCGCCGTCTGACCACGATCCCGGGCGTCGGCGCGATCACAGCGGCGACCGTCAAGGCGCTGGTTCCCGATCCGGACGGGTTCAGGTCGGGCCGTCACCTTGCCGCTTGGCTTGGGCTCACGCCGAGGTCGCATTCGAGCGGCGGCAAGGAGCTGTTGGGCGGCATCTCGAAGATGGGCAACACGGAGCTTCGATCTCTCCTTGTAAATGGCGCTACCTCTGTCCTGCGCCATGCCAGAAACAAAGACAGGGCACTGCCCTGGTTGACCGCGTTGCTAGCGCGTCGGCCCTTCAAGGTCGTTGCCATCGCACTTGCCAACAAGATCGCGAGGATCATCTGGGCCCTGCTAACGAAGGGCGGGACCTATCGGAAATCTGGTGGGATGGCGGTTCGTGCGGCAAACGCCTGAGGGCAGAGTACCGACACGAGCTACCGGAGAAGAGCCAGGAAGAGGCGAGGTGCATTGAGCAGACGATGATTCCACGGGACGAAATCCCGACGCGGGAGAGGCTTGCGCGACAATGTGCTTCGAGCACGTCAGATTGATCAGCCACCCGCTTCGCGGACTTCATCGAGGCCAGCGGTCATGGGCCGCGCTGAAAGGCCGGACATATGACTGCACCGTTCCCGCGTGATGAAATCGGCTAAAAAAGCCCTTGCAACGCGGGCCGTTCCACATATGTCGCGCTATACTCACTCGCTCTCAGGTCGACGGCGGGAAACGCAGGAGTGCTGTCGCTTGGCCCGACAAGGTGCTGCGGCGAGTGCTCCAGAAGCTGCCGTGCCCACTCCCATGGCAGATCCTCGTCCATAGCGTCCAACGAGAGGTCTTGCCGCGGATGCGCGTCGGTTTGCGGATATGTCCCGCTGGCCACGTCCTCATCTGCCGCTGCAAGACTGTCTGGAAGGCTGACCAGTGCGATCGTGCTATCCGGATCCGCGGGCAATGGATGGAGCCGTGTCAGGGTCTGCAGGAAAGCCCAAGTCGCCGGACTGAAGTCACCATTCTGTGGGATCATGACGCTATTTCCTGTTTCTTCGGTGATCCCTGTCGCAACTCAAATCGATCGCGCCGGCAGCAGGCAGGGTTGTAGAACAGCGCCATCAAGCTTCCAAAGGTCGTCGAAGCTCGTGCGCGATGTGGGTGTATTGGGCGGTGGGGTAGGAATCTCGGCGCCAATCCTGGGCAAGGCGCAGGTCATGCCCGTGCTGGCAAAACATGTGGTGATGAACCACGCCGGGCGCGCGTTTCGGCCCGAGCCAGCAAATAGCTCGCGGCCTGCCGGGTGAAGGGCTGGGCATTGGGGACGAAAAAGCAATCCTCGCGTATTGCCGGCCAGCGGCAGATGGCGCCGAGCTCGTCCGCGCTACACGCTGCTCGACCGAGAGGCCGCTCTTTGAATTGGGGAATCCAGATCTGCGCCTTTTCCGGGGTCCACTTGGTCACGATGCAGTGCAGGCGATCAAGGATGGCGGATGCCACCAAGCCCCATTCGCCCACCGAGCGGTTGGAGGTGATCAGGATCGATCCCCGCTCATAGCGCCGCGACACCAGCTGGAAGAACATATGTGCGGCATTGGCTTCGAACGGGAGATAGCCGAGCTCGTCGATGATCAGCAGTTTCGGCCGCGACAGGGTCGTCAATTGCTTTTCGAGTGAACCGTCGCCATGGGCCTTGGCCAGCATCGCCACGAGCGTGGCCGCCGTGACGAACTGGACGCTATAGTTCTGCCGGATCGCCTCGCTCCCGAGAGCCACCGCCAGATGTGTTTTGCCCATACCCCCAGGTCCAAGGAACAGGACCGTATCGTCATGGGCAATCCAGCGGCAGGTCGCCAGCTCCCGGATCTGGCGCTGATCCAGCGACGGCTGCGCGTCGAAGTCGAAGCCGTCCAGTTCGCGCACAAACGGGAACTGCGCGATCTTGCCTGCCATGGAGATGCGCCGCTCGTCGCGCCGCGCGATCTCGCGCGACACCAGGAAGGTCAAAGCCTCGCGCAAGGTCATCTGCGAACGCGCCGCTCCAGCAGCGTGTCGAGCTGGTCCCGGATCGCGGTCAGCTTCAGCCGGTCGAGCTGAGCCACCAACATCTCATGATCGACCGCCGTCATCACCAGCCGCCTCCCACCAGTACTTCAGCCGAGTTCATGCAGCCGCAGCATCGCTGCTACCTCTTCAGGCTAAAGCACCTCCTCTTCCTGCATCGTCCTCGACAATGCAGGAATCGCCGAAATCCAATGGTCATCCATGCTCCTGTCATAACCGAGGGGGTCAGTTTCTCAATTCCCCCGACAGCGGCGATATAGCGAGCTTCTCACGGATCCATTTGCACTCCCGGTCTTTGATCCTCACGCTAACCTCCCGATGCGCAAGTTGAGCGGTGTGCCAAACTTCGCCATGACTGATCTGGTGATCTGGATTGCGGCGAGATGTCAGCAGATGGCTCGGTGTTACACAAGCAGTGATGCCAATCGATCTGTCCAATGCATATGGGATATGGCGGTATGTCGACAGATTATGGACGGATCAGATCATTGCTATGTCAGAGGCTAATTTCGCGCCCCGCGAATTGGGTGTTATAAAGCAGACCGGCCTGAACTGTACCAGATCGAGGACGAAGCTCCCCCAAGGACGATTGATATCCAGGGCGTCGATCTTTCTGCCCTGATTGGCCTTATCGACGTGTTAGAGAACGGCAGTTAGATGGTCATGGTACCAGAGCATATCGGCCTGTTGGAGGCCGAGCTGACACATCTGGCGTTTGATTGACAGACAGGGGTTCAGGCTTGCTGTGTCGAAATGCGATTTTGAAAGAGACGATGAGATTGAGCGGATCCGCGGCCGCCTGAAATCGCTCGCCGCAGAGCAACGCGCCCCCTTGGAGGCAAGACTTGTCGAGCTCAATCAGCCGCAGGCGCTCAAAATGTTACCGATAGTGTGGATGCTCCAGACTGGGATGGCCATGGATCGCTGTCCCGGTTCGGGGGGTGGATGGCGGGCTCACCATGGCGACACGATCGGAACTGACAGCGGCGATCGTGGAGCGTTATCGAGGAGCGTGTCGAGCCGACAAGCGGCGTATTCTGGATGAGTTCGTTGCGGTGACCAGCTATCATCGCAAGCACGCGATCCGTGTTCTGAACCGTCGTGAGCAGAGGCCGTCTGCGAGCAAGAGCCACAGCCGCCAGTATGGCAGCGATGTCCGCGAGGCGCTCATCGTGTTGTGGGAGGCTTCGGAGCGGCTGTGTTCCAAACGTCTTAAACCGCTGATCCCTGGCTTGTTGCCTGCGCTTGAGCGACTCGGCCGGCTAGCACCCGATGACGTGCTCCACGACAAGCTGCTGACGGTAAGCTCGGCGACGATAGATCGGCTTTTGACTGAGGTCCGCATAGTCGCTCGCGGCGGCCAGAGCCGCCGGGCAGGAATGAGTTCGGCGGTTCGCCGCTCGGTTCCAGTGCGCACCTTCGGCGATTGGAACGATCCGCCGCCCGGCTTCGTCGAGGTCGATTTTGTGGCGCATTCCGGCACGTCTTCGTCGGGGAGCTTCGTGCAGACGATGGTGCTGACCGACATTGCCACGGGCTGGACCGAATGCATTCCGGTCCGTACGCGCGACAGCGGCAACGTGATCATGGCAATCAAGCAGGCGCGCTCCCTGTTTCCCTTTCCGCTGCGGGGTGTCGACTTCGACAACGACAGCGCATTCATGAACGCGTTGGTCGTTTCCTGGTGCCGCAGCGAAGATCTGGAGGTGACACGCTGTCGCGCTTTATCGAAAGAACGATCAAGCGCATGTCCGACAGGCGCGAGCCGGGCGCACCGCCGACCGCGAAGCCGATGGCCAGCTGGCTTTCGCCGAGGCGGGACGTGCGTCTCGCTTTCGGCCGTGCCGTTTCCGGCAACCGCTCGGTGAAGATCCGCCGCTGGCGTCGTGGATCGGCGCATCGAAACCGTCGTGCGTGAAGCTGGATTTCGACAATCCTACCCTGCCATGGCAGATCGCTCAACCGGCGCATGTAGTGACTGTGAACGCGGCGGGTTCGGTGACCGCAACATGGACAGCACGAGTCCATCGCCTTCGGTCGGGCCACAAGCACCACCCTCTCGGCCTGCGGCAGAATTTGGACAATCGAAAGCTCGGGTGAAATCAGCGACCGGAAGGCATGGAGCACGGGCAAATCACGGCGTCGACTGCGATTCCGCCTCTATGAACTTATTCGCACCGTCCGAATCCCGCAACCTGCACCAAATATGCGGAAGAACCTCAGTTTGTCGGTCGAAAGGAGGTGAATTATGAGGGGCATTGACGAGCGTGGCAAGGCGCCCATGGCGATATTTAGCGCGATCGAAGGTGATATCACGGATGATTCTCCCACCATACCGGCTGTTGGGGTTGAAGGACCCGGACAATCATCCCGTTCTGTTGTAGCGCACACACGCTCTAAGCCTCAAGCGTCAAGCGTTTCCTCCTCTCGCCGCATGCGGCACACCAGTGTCCTTGATTTGCAGCAGGAGCTATTCGGTCGGATTGCTGAGCGGCTCAGCCCGACCGATCTTCTGAGCATGTCGCAGACACATCCACAGATGAGCGAGGCCATTACGGGAATCGCGACGCTTCGAGAAAGGCGTAAAAGGGCTAGCCGGGTTCAGGCTATCTGGAACAGGTTGACGCAAGACCGCCCTGGCGTCGAGAATCGCCTTGCCCCGCTTCTGCATGGCGACGTGATCCAATCACTCGCGCCCAACTTCAATTACCTCACCTGGGCGCAGCAGGAGAACCTCGTCGCGCTAGCCGGGGAATCGCGGGGAAATCGAAGACATGACAAACCTGCCCATCGCTCACTTCAAATTGAATGATAAAGGCAACGGATTCGAGGCGCCGTAGCCTGCATCAACCATGCGCTTAATGAGCGGACAGCAATGTCTATCAAGGGAAGAGGTCATTGTAATTATAGCGTGGCTCAACGCAGTCTACGACGACACGAGCTCGATCCGGCATACGCTCCATGAGATAGCGCGTGGCTGTTTCGCGGGGGCTGGGTGCACGATCGAGGATGCGGATAAGTTCTACTCGGATGTCTGTCAAAAGGCGGCGGAAAAGTTTTATGGTGGCAGGAATGTCCGGAGGCCGGATACCAGACGCTACTAGCTTCGGAGACTACGAAAAGTCCACGTTCAAAGGAGAGTGGTTTGAAACTCAATTCGATCGACCAATTCAGCATGGCTGCTTCGATGCAGGAGTACGCTGCCGTTCAAGAACAGCACCCAGGCACCTTGCAACTCATTCCGCCTGATGCGACGCCCGCAGATGACCATGGAGGGCACCCTGACATCGGCGGGTCGATGCGGATGCCGCCGCGATCCGGCCTGCGTAGCAGAGACGGTTCACTGTGGTCGCGCGTTAAGTCAGCAGTTAGGAAAGCGGTTGGAGAATGTTGCGTCGGAAAGCCTTCTAGCGGATCGGCGCAGGCGTCTGGCAAGGCGTCCTCGTCAGTTCTCCGCTCAGATGACATCGGATATCTCGTTGGCCCGTTATGGGACCACCACCACTGGGACAATGGCGGCCAATTAATGCCGCGTGAAATCATTCGTGAATTGGGAAAACTCGGGTTCCTACCGGGCCAGCGCAACCAAGAGCAGCCGGCACACTTCGAGATTAACGGTGAGCACTACACGGCCGAGGTGAAGCTAACACCGAATTCCAACGTGGTGTTTGGCCAATCCAGAGAAGTTTATCTTATCCATCACCCGCCGCGGACCGCGACGCCAAGCGCCTGATCGCTCGGCTGAAGTTCGCAGCCCTCCGGCAGTCGGCCTGCGTCGAGGATCTCGATTTGCGCACCGCGCGCGGCATTGACCGCGCCGTTATGGCCCATCTGATCGACGGCAGCTGGATCCAGCGCCACGAGAACCTGCTCATCACCGGTCCGACCGGCCTCGGCAAAAGCTGGATCGCCTGCGCGCTCGGCCACAAGGCCTGCCGCGATGGCCGCTCCGCCGCCTACCATCGCATGCCGCGCCTGTTCGAGGCGCTCGCCATCGCCAGGGGCGACGGGCGGCATGCCCGCATGCTCAGGCCATCGCCCGCGTGGAGGTGCTGATCCTGGACGACTGGGGGCTATCGGTCCTGACCGCCACGGAACGACGCGACCTGCTGGAAATCCTCGAAGATCGCCGTGAACGCGGCTCGACTATTGTCACCAGCCAGTTGCCCGTCGATCACTGGCACGAAGCCATCGGCGAACCGAGCAACGCAGGATACCCCTGTTGTTGATCGGTTGGTGTCTCATGTCACGGTAGTTGACCGTCGACATGCGCTCTGTGGACAGCGGTTTGAGGTGGCATCACTTCGGTCTGGGCGCGGACCTGCCTTTATTGTCATCCGCCTTCCGGATGGACGGTCACGCAATATCCGCCGGTCAGTGACGGATTTGTCGCCTGCTAGCGATGATGATCGTGAACATCGTAGCGCGGCGGGAAAGTTAATATCCGTTCGGACTTTGCTTCCTTTAGTGTATTATGCGCGAATCACCTTTAGTAACTCAATGGCGAGTTGCGATGGTTGCTCATGCTTTGGCGCATCGGATTGCCGTGTCTCTACCGGAGACCAGTGTTCCACTGGTAAGGATCAAGCCAGATACGCCCAGCCTTTGGAACAATCTCCCACCGGTATCTCAGCACCAAGTCGCGCAGATGCTCGCGACTCTGATCCGCCGGATGCCGCCGAACGCGCCAGCGGCGAGGGAGCGGTTTGATGTTGGCTATTCCGAGCAGTCCTGACGAGCGGCTCACGGCCGTCCGACGTTCAAAGTTCGCTTACGTGTATGTGCGCCAATCCTCAATAAACCAGGTGCGCCACCACCAGGAAAGCACCGAACTTCAGTACAGTTTGGTGGACCGCGGCGTTAGATTGGGCTGGCCGCCGGATCGTGTCGTCGTCATCGACGAGGATCTTGGAAAATCGGGAAACGGCCAAGTCGAGCGTGGCGGCTTCCAACGGCTCATCGCCGAGATCGGGCTCGGCAACGCGGGCCTGGTGGTCAGCCTCGATGCATCTCGATTGGCGCGCAACAACCGGGATTGGCATCAACTCCTCGAGTTGTGTTCATTGTTCGGCGTTATCATCGCCGATGGCGAGCGCCTCTACGAACACACATCTTGATGCCCCAATTAGATTTGGGGATGATCAACGGATAACAGTTACCGATCCGACGCACCCACTTTATGGGCGCGATTTCATTTTGGCGGGCAGACCGAGCGGCGCCGACCCTTATCGTCAGCTTCTTGTCGTTTACCGCGATGATGTTTTCCTGAAGGTTCCGATCTCGGCCACCAATCTGTATCCATCGGCACCAGATCTGCCGTCAGCCAAGCTTTCAACTACGAGCGTTCGCGATTTTATTCGCCTTGTCTTCTCTGCAAAGGCGCAGGCGCCGCAAAGTTCCATGATAGCCTGACGTCAGAAACCGAATCACCCCTATCGGAACCGCATGGTTCTCTGGAGGGCGAGCCATGATGTCGGATCTGATAACGACCCAGCATTTGTGCCGAAAAGCCGTGATTTATATCCGGCAATCGACGCCACATCAGATGGTCAACAACCAGGAAAGCCTGCGGTTGCAATATGCATTGCATCAGCGTGCGGGGGATCTCGGCTGGGACGACAACAATATCGAAGTGATCGATGTGGACCTTGGTCAGAGCGGAGCGGCGGCGGCTCACCGTGCCGGCTTCAAAGATCTCCTTGGACGCGTCACATTGGGTGAAGTTGGCATCGTTCTCTCGTATGAAGTGACACGGCTTGCCCGCAATTGTTCCGATTGGTACCCACTCCTCGATTTATGCGGCTATCGGCAATGCCTCATCGGCGACCGCGACGGCATTTACGACCCGGGCTCGGCCAACGGGCGCCTCTTGCTTGGCCTGAAGAGGACGGTGACATGATGCAGTACCTCGTGATCTCATTGAAAAGGCAGGGTTTCTTGGCGAGCATCGGCTGATACTGGGCGACCTTTCGCGATCGCCTGGCGGATTGCCGGCTGGGCGAGATCATCCTCGCGGATGACATAGGGGGCACTGGCGCATACCTGCCTTGCCGGCAGCAGTCCATCCCGGATCAGGCGAATAACGGTCATGTTGCTGACGCCGAGGCGGCTTGCAGCTTCGCGCAGGACAAGCTCATGGCGCTCTGCACGTTCGCCCTCCCGGTAGACCGGGATTTGATGCGCACCGCGGAAATTGCGCACGCGCAGTTGCGTCCAGGTCCCCTGGCCGAGCGTATGCCGAGCCGGTTGAGGACGGGGGCGATGCTGTGATCCGGCAAAAGGCGGGCGAGTTCGCGCATCAGTTGTTCGGTCGCCACATCAGTCTTGTAGCGGTTTTGGCCAGACCGGTTCTTCACCACGTCGAGCCGCGTGTGATCGCCGCCGTGCCAGTGTAGCACGAGGTGGAGCCGACCGGTCTCGGCTGTAACAATGATCTCCTTCAGCACGGTGCGCAAAATCCGCTTGCGCGTCTCGACGGACGCGGCGGGATGGTTCCACAGCGCAGGCATGTCGTCTGCGAGCGCTATAAGCATCGTGCGTTCGTCCTCGCTTAGGGCGCTCGGCTGCTCGCTGCGCAAGCTCCGGACCTGATCCTCAAGCCGGGCGACCGCCGCCAGACAGTCATTCCATCGCCGTTCGAGCTCGCCGGCGACAAGGCGGTTATCTGGATCAACGGCGTCGTATTGGCGGCGTGCATGCGCCGCCTCATAGCGGGCCTGGTCCAGGGCGAGCTCGCTTTGCCGCAGCCGTTCGTTGCCGGCCTGCTTGCGATCGGAAATCAATTGCAACGCCGCCTCAAGTGCCAGCGGTGCAATTGCCCGCAGCACTTCCGCTGACACCGCCGCATCGATGCGCATGTTGCTGAAGACGGTACACCGTTTCTCGGTCGACGGGTCAACATGGGTACCGCAGACATAGCGCGCATCGCGGCGTGAATGGTGCAGCACCTTGAGCTTGCGGCCGCAGCAGCCGCAGCGCAGCAAGCCGACGAGAAGTCCACTGCCATTGCGCACCGCGCCCGCGACCATCGTTCCCTTCATGTTCGCATTGTTGGCAATCATCGTCTGGTTGCGATCATACTCGGTCCAGGAGATATAGCCATCATGGTGATCGCGGATCACAACCGCCCAGTCCTCACGCCGGCGCGCGACACCGTGGGTGACGACTTTGCGGCCATCTTGGACGCGCGTGCGCGTGGCGGTGCGGCCAAAGACATAGGCACCAGCATAGACCGGATTGGTCAGCAGCCGATGGACGGCGTGGTAGCGCGGCGCCCCCCACCGCACTGTCCACCCCTGAGGACCATGGACAGCGGTCGGCAGGTCGATCCCCTCCTGGCCCAGCCACAGGACGAGCTGGCGTACGCTGCCGATCTCACGAAATTTGTGGAACACCAGCGACAGCGCTTCGCGGATGCGCCGGTCAGGGTCTTGTTCCAGACGATCGTCAGCGCCCCGCCGGTAGCCGATCGCCACCGTCGTGTGCAGTTCGCCGCGCGCCGCTTTCAGGCGCAATGCCTCTTGCGAGCGCTGCCGCAGCGTCGACAGCTCAAGTTCGCTGAAAGTGCCTTTCATGCCGAGCAGCAAGCGATCGTTGACAAGCCGGGAATCGTACGAGCACACATCTTAATGCCCCAATTAGATTTGGAGATGATCAGCGCATAACAGTTACTGATCCGGCACACCCTCTTTATGGGCGCGATTTCATTTTAGCGGCAGGACCGAGCGGCGCCGGCGCCTATCGTCAGCTTCTTGTCGTTTACCGCGATGATGTTCTCCTGAAGATTCCGATCTCGGCCACCAATCTGTATCCATCGGCACCAGATTCGCCGTCAGCCAAGCTTTCGACTGCGAGCGTTCGCGATTTTATTCGCCTGGTCAGTTGCGCAAAGGCGCAGGCGCCGCGAAGTTCCGGCGATATGGCTGAGCATGATAGCCTGACGTCAGAAACCGAATCACCCCGATCGGAACCGCATGGTTCTCTGGAGGGCGAGCCATGATGTCGGATCTGATAACAACCCAGCATTTGTGCCGAAAAGCCGTGATTTACATCCGGCAATCGACACCACATCAGATGGTCAACAACCAGGAAAGCCTGCGGCTGCAGTATGCATTGCATCAGCGTGCGGGGGATCTCGGCTGGGACGACACCAATATCGAAGTGATCGACGCGGACCTTGGCCAGAGTGGAGCTGCGGCGGCTCACCGTGCCGGCTTCAAAGATCTCCTTGGACGCGTCACATTGGGTGAAGTTGGCATCGTTCTCTCGTATGAAGTGACACGGCTTGCCCGCAATTGTTCCGATTGGTACCCACTCCTCGATTTATGCGGCTATCGGCAATGCCTCATCGGCGACCGCGACGGAATTTACGACCCGGGCTCGGCCAACGGGCGCCTGTTGCTTGGCCTGAAGGGTACGATCTCGGAAGTGGAATTGCACACGCTTCGTGGCCGCCTGACGGCTGGTCTGCTCAGCAAGGCTGAACGGGGTGAGTTGGCTTTGCTGTTACCAGCCGGGTTGGAGCGGGATACCAATGGTGTCGTGATGAAGGATTCAAACCAGGAAGTGCAGGACCGGATTGCCCTGATATTCTCTGCATTTTGGGAGTTGGGCACCGTCGGAAAAGTGATCCGTTCCTTGCGGGATCGTGCGCTCACCATACCGCGGCGAAATCGATTTGGCGACGTTGTCTGGCGCGTCCCAACTGCCAACATGCTTGCCGGGATGTTGAAGAACCCGGCCTATGCCGGCGCCTTCGTCTATGGCCGCACCCAGTCCTGTCACGCCAGGTATGCGAGTGGTAAAATCATCTCGCGACGCCGGCCAATGGCAGAGTGGAAAATCGTAGTTAAAGACCGTTATCCTGCTTATTGCGATTGGGAGCGTTACGAGCGGATCCAGACCATGCTGAGCGACAATCACGCTGAATACCGACGAAACCAGACACGCGGTGCGCCGCGTGATGGCGCGGCGGTGTTGCAAGGCATTGTCTGGTGCGGGCGATGCGGCCATAAAATGGGCGTCGAATACAAGAACGGCAATCGTTACGTCTGCAACTTCCTGGCACGCAGCCAGGGCGGAGCCTTATGCCAGCATTTGCCAGCCGATCCCATCGACGCCCGCGTCGTTGAGGCCCTCTTCGCGGCGGCCAGTCCGGCCGAGTTGGCCGAGTTGATGCACGCCAAAGATGCTCGTCAGCAGGCAGACGAGGCTTTTGAGCGCGCTGAAGAGCAGCAGATCAAGCGGCTGCGTTATCAAGCGCTGCTCGCAGAACGGCAATACAATCGGGTTGACCCTGACAATCGCCTGATTGCGGCCGAGTTGGAGCGCCGTTGGGAGGGGGCTCTGCGTGAGCTTCGTCAAGCGGAGGATGCACTTGAGCGCCGTCGCGCAATGCAAAGTCAATCTGATGATCTGACGCCGACAGAACAGAATGATTTTATCGCTGCCGGTTCGCAACTTCCCGAATTTTGGCAGAGACCTGACATAGAGTGGGGACGCAAGAAAGCCTTACTACGCAGCCTGATCGACAAAGTGATCCTGCAACGGGTGGTCCGAGATCGGATTACGATCCGCATCGTTTGGCGAGGCGGTGAAGTTACCGAACGCGAGGTCGAGCCGAGGGTGCATGCCTTGAGCGCCCTGTCTCGCGGCGCCGAGATGGAGGTCCGGCTGCTCGAACTGGCTCATCAAGGGGACGACGACGCGGCGATAGCGGCCAAACTGACTAAGGAAGGCTTCCGCTCACCGCGCCGCAGCTACGTTCCTGTGCGCACAGTCCAGATCGTCCGACAACGCCATCGCGTATTGAGGCAGTCTACACCAGCCCGCTCTCACCACATTCCCGGGTGGCTAACGGTGTCTGAACTAGCGATGGCAGCGGACGTTTCTCGCTCCTGGATCCGGCATCGAATCCGCAATGGCGTGATCAGTGTCCGCCAAAACGCCCTTCACAAACGCGTTCTGTTTCCAGATGCCGCTGCAACAATCGCCGCAATACAAGAGCTCAAATCCGGCGTGCGGCAACACCTCGACTTTAACCCACCTGCTACCGAATAAGGGTATCAACATGATAGATCGTAGATCCCGTCCTCATCGATGATCAGGCTGCCCACAAGGGCACAGAACTCCAAGAGGGTGTGCCAGTCGCGCCCGTTGCGGGCCAGGCGCGAGGCTTCGAGGGCAAAGACCGCGCCGGCGCCGCCGCTGCCGATCGCCGCCAGGAGGCGTTCGAAACCCGGTCGCGCCGTCCCGCCGCCCGAGCGGCCGAGATCATCGTCAATGACGACCACATTCTCCCAGCCCAAGGCGCGGGCGCGCGTCTTCAAGGCGTACTGGCGTCGTCGGCTCTCGGGGTTGTTGGCAAGCTGGTCCGGGGTGGACTGACGAACATGGACATAGGCGCTGCGCGCCAGGTGATCGGCAGTGATTTTAGTCATCGTCCGTCTCCTCCGATATTCTGACCGGGGCGAGGCGATCGCTTAGGAGAGCTTTGAGCAGGCTCACGATCTCCGCGCGCCTCACTGGATCGAACAGCCGGGGCACGACATCGTCGGCCGCCAACATGAGAAGATCGAGTTGCCGCTTTTGGGCATGCTGTTGCATCATCGTCTCCATCGTTGCGAATCGCTTCAAGCGATGGCGACAAGGATACGCCCTGCGCGTCGACGAGCTGGCGCAGCTCTCGCAGGCAGGCGAAGGAAAGCCGCGGCGTGGCCATCACGGGCGGCGTCGCCGCGTTGTTCTCGGTCATCCATGCAGGCAGCAGGAGCCGGCCGCCGCCTGGCAGCTCGACGACGAAGTGGGCGTGACCGGCGTAAAGGAGACGCCGCACGACCGTGAGGCGCTCGCCGGCCTGCGGGTGATGCGGATATTGGACAACGACTTCAAGCGGCTGTTGCTGGGCAGTATGTCGCGGGTTCGAAGGGCACCATCTCGGAAGTGGAATTGCACACGCTTCGTGGCCGCCTGACGGCTGGTTTGCTCAGCAAGGCTGAACGGGGTGAGTTGGCGTTGCTGTTACCAGCCGGGTTGGAGCGGGACGCCAACGGTGTCGTGATGAAGGATTCAAACCAGGAAGTGCAGGACCGGATTGCCCTGATATTCTCTGCATTCTGGGAGTTGGGCACCGTAGGAAAAGTGATCCGTTCCTTGCGGGATCGTGCGCTCGCCATACCGCGGCGAAATCGATTTGGCGACGTTATCTGGCGCGTGCCAACGGCCAGCATGCTTGCCGCGATGTTGAAGAACCCGGCCTATGCCGGCGCCTTCGTCTATGGCCGCAGTCAGTCCTGTCACGCCAGGTATGCGAGTGGTAAAATCATCTCGCGACGCCGGCCAATGGCAGAGTGGAAAATCGTAGTTAAAGACCGTTATCCTGCTTATTGCGATTGGGAGCGTTACGAGCGGATCCAGACCATGCTGAGCGACAATCACGCTGAATACCGACGAAACCAGACACGCGGTGCGCCGCGTGATGGCGCGGCGGTGTTGCAAGGCATTGTCTGGTGCGGGCGATGCGGCCATAAAATGGGCGTTGAATACAAGAACGGCAACCGTTACGTCTGCAACTTCCTGGCACGCAGCCAGGGCGGAGCCTTATGCCAGCATTTGCCAGCCGATCCCATCGACGCCCGCGTCGTTGAGGCCCTCTTCGCGGCGGCCAGTCCGGCTGAGTTGGCCGAGTTGATGCACGCCAAAGATGCTCGTCAGCAGGCAGACGAGGCTTTTGAGCGCGCGGAAGAGCAGCAGATCAAACGCCTGCGCTACCAAGCGCTGCTCGCAGAACGGCAATACATCGGGTTGACCCAGACAATCGCCTGATCGCGGCCGAGTTGGAGCGCCGTTGGGAGGGGGCTCCGCGTGAGCTTCGTCAAGCGGAGGATGCACTTGAGCGCCGTCGCGCAATGCAAAGCCAATCTGATGATCTGACGCCGACAGAACAGAATGATTTTGTCGCTGCCGGTTCGCAACTTCCCGAATTTTGGCAGAGACCTGACATAGAGTGGGGACGCAAGAAAGCCTTGCTACGCAGGCTGATCGACAAAGTGATCCTGCAACGGGTGGTCCGAGATCGGATTACGATCCGCATCGTTTGGCGAGGCGGTGAAGTCACCGAACGCGAGGTCGAGCCGAGAGTTCATGCCTTGAGCGCCCTGTCTCGCGGCGCCGAGATGGAGGTCCGGCTGCTCGAGCTGGCGAGCTATGCTGCAATTTGGGTGACGAGGCTGATCAAGCGGCGCTCTGCGGCTTCAGTTCAATGACCTCGATTCCATCCTGGAACGTTGCACCTGCGATGAGTTTAGGCAACTGATTTTGTCCTTTCAGTCGTCGCCACGTCCTGGCCGCGGCCATGACCAGCTTGAAGACCATCAGCCTGGCGGTTTTCGAGGAGAGTGAGCCCTTGGTACGCACCGTGCGATGGCGAACGGTCGCAAAGACGCTCTCGATGGGATTGGACGTTCGCAGATGATCCCAATGTTCGGCGGGGAAATCGTAGAACGCCAGCAAGGCATTCTGATCTTTGGTCAGGCAGTCGACCGCCTTGCCGTATTTCGCATCATATTTCTCGACAAAGACGGCAATCGCCGTCTCGGCTGAGGCTCGGTTCGGGGCGGAAAAGATTTCGCGCAAGTCCGTCTTCATGGCGGCCTGCACCGATTTCGGCACCTTGTTGAGCACGTTGGCTGTCTTGTGCACTCAGCATCGCTGGTGCTTGGTGCCGGGAAGGAGCTCATCGAGCGCTTTCCAGAAGCCAAGCGCGCCGTCGCCGACGGCAAGATCGGGCGCGATCTGCAGGCCACGACGCTTGACGTCGACCAGCAGCTCGCGCCAGCTCTGTGCGCTCTCACGAATGCCGGTCTGGAAGCCGAGCAGCTCTTTCTTGCCCTCGGGCGTGGCGCCGATCAGGACCAGCATGCATTCGGCATGATCTTCCATCCGGGCCTGCAGGTAGACCCCGTCCGCCCACACATACACATAGCGGCGCGCCGAAAGATCGCGCTTTTGCCAACGATCGTATTCGATGCCCCACTCCGCCGTCAGTCGCGTGATCACCGAGGGTGAGAGGTTCGGCGCCTCCTTGCCCAACAGAGCTGCCAGAGCTTCCTGAAAGTCGCCCGTCGAAATGCCGCGCAGATAGAGAACGGGAAGAAGCGCATCCAGACTTCGTGTCCGACGCGCCCATTTCGGCAGGATCGATGAGGAAAAACGGATGCGCTCCGCTTCACCGTTCGCGCCGCGATCCCGGACCTTCACCCGGCTGACGGGCACCGCCCCGATCCCCGTCTGGATGCTCCGCTCCGGCCCGTGACCGTGCCGGACCAGCCGGTCACGTCCGTCCGGAAGCTTGAGATCCCGCATCTCGGCAAGAAACGCTTCGGCCTCCATCTCGATCGCCTGCGCCAGCAATTTGCGCGCGCCGGTGCGAAGCACATCCGTCAGGGGATCATCGATTTCGTCGGGCTGACGAAGGCGAACAATGTTGATAGTCTCGTTCATGGCGTATCGCTCTCCTTGAGAGGTTCTGGCAGGCTTCATCACCCGCCTCGATACGCCGCCCTTCTCAAACCGTCATCACCCAGTTTCAGCCATAGCTCCCGAGCTGGCTCATCAAGGGCTCAACGACACGGAAATAGCGGCCACACTGACTAAGGAAGGCTTCCGCTCACCGCGCCGCAGCTACGTTCCTGTGCGCACAGTCCAGATCGTCCGACAACGCCATCGCGTATTGAGGCAGTCTACACCAGCCCGCTCTCACCACATTCCCGGGTGGCTAAAGGTGTCTGAACTAGCGATGGCAGCGGACGTTTCTCGCTCTGGATCCGGCATCGAATCCGCAATGGCGTGATCAGTATCCACCAAAACGCCACTTACAAACGCGTTCTGTTTCCAGATGCCGCAGCAACAATCGCAGCAATACAAGAGCTCAAATCCGGCGTGCGGCAACACCTCGACTTTAACCCACCTGCTACCGAATAAGGGTATCAACATGATAGATCGTACGATCCCTGCGCCTATCACGACCGGCTGCTGTTAGGGCTCTCGGGGATCATGAGTGAAGCGGAGTTGCACCAGATCCGCATCCGCCTGCATCAAGGGGAGCGGCAGAAGGCTGCGCGAGGCGCGCTTCGCATACCGCTGCCAGGTGGCTTGGCCTACAACCGCTCCGGCCAGATCGTGTTCAACCCTGATGAAGAGGTTCAGGCTCGGCTGCGTCTGATCTTCGACAAATTTAGAGAGCTTCAGACCGCGCGACGCGTTATGCGTTACCTGCGCACGCACGACCTACGCGTACCGGTGCGGCCGCTTCGCGGGCCGGCGCCCCATGAACTGGTGTGGCGAGACGCCACCATCGCCCATGTCCATCATATTTTGCACAACCCGGCCTATGCCGGCGCATATGTCTACGGCCGGCGCCGAATAAATGCGGTCCGCCAAGGTCCAGGTTCGCACCGCGCAACCTCGAAGGTGGCCATTGACGACTGGGATATTTGCATCAAAGACGCACACCCTGGTTATATTAACTGGGAGGAGTTCATGGCCAATCAGCGACGCCTCGCCGACAACACCAATCGATACGAGTCCGGCCACCGCGGCGCGCCGCGCAAGGGCATTGCTTTGCTGCAGGGCTTGGCGGTCTGCGGCCAATGCGGACGGCGGATGACCGTGCGCTACAGCGGCCCCGACAGTGCATGCCCCGTTTACTGCTGCCTGGCGGACCGCAACCAGACCGGCAGCTCTCTCTGTCAGGAGGTTCGGGCGCCCGCAGTAGATGAGTTGGTCGCCCAAACCCTCCTGAAGGCGTTGGAACCTGACCAAATCGCCATCGCCATCGCTGCGCTCGACGAGATTGCGGAGGAAACACGAAGCCTCGAGAAACAATGGGCGCTACGGCGGGAACGTGCGCGGTACGACGCCGAGCGGGCTCGACGACAATACGACACCGTGGAACCGGAAAATCGTCTCGTCGCCAGAACCCTGGAAAAGGCATGGGAAGACAAGCTGCGCTTGATCGATGAGATCGAGCAGGAATATCGTCGGTGGAGAGACCGAGAGCCCTTGGTGTTACAGGCACAGGATCACGCGGCGCTTCAGGAACTCGCCGAGAATTTGCCGGCTATCTGGCACTCAGAAACCACCCAGCCAGAAGACCGCAAACGTATCTTGCGCTTCATCGTGCAGGAGGTCGTTCTCGACCAGAAGAAGATACGCGGTCAGGTCGCCATCAGGATTCTTTGGCAGACCGGCGCAACCAGCGACCATCAAATCCAACGGCGAGTTCAATCTTACGATCGAGACTATGGCGAACTCGAGCTTGTGCGTGAGCGGATCACGCAACTCAATGCTGCGGGCGATATGGACAGGCAAATCGCCAAAATATTGAATGACGAGGGCGTCCGGCGCGAGGCAAGCTGTTCAGCTATGAGAACATCTGGCTCTTACGCCACCGTTGGGGAATCCCCACAGCCAAGATCAACGGCGTCGCAGCCAATCCGCCGCGCTGGCCTGATGGAACCTACTCTGTACGGGGCGCAGCCGCTGCAATCGGCGTGACGGCTCAAACCATCTTCGACTATCTCGCCCAGGGCCTTGTCCACGGTCGGCAAAGCACGAAAGGCCAGCCTTGGCAGATCAGCCTTTCCAGCGACCAGATCGATCAACTTCAACGCCGACTGCAACGGACCAGGCGATCAAGGAAAGGTGCATCATGAAGCATTCGCGGATGCCAAGATGACGACAGCGCTTCTCGACCGGCTGACGCACCATTGCCACATCCTCGAAACCGGAAACGACAGCTTCCGGTTCAAAAACAGCTCTGCCCACGAGCCTAAAAAAGCAAAGGAGAAAATCAGAACCTTGACCGTCCCCGCAGAACCAAAACATACATGAAGGGCGGGTCACTTCTCGGTGGAAATGCCGGGTCAGTTCCTAGTGAAAATCAACACCACGGGTTCTGCCAGGGCATCCTTCGCTCGCATGGGCTGGCCGCCGGTCTCGATCCCGGATCGCGGGTCGTCGACGGGACCGTCGCCGAAGCCCTTTTCGATGAAGTGCTCTCCGAATGGCTGAAGGGCAAGCTGACGGACGGTGCAGACGAAGATGGAGCGATCGCTACCCTGGCCAAGGACGATCCGCTTGGCGTCGTCGAGCGCATTCGCGAACTTGCCATGCTGCGCCGAGACCATCGCACTGCGACTGCGCCTTCACCGGATCTTTCATCCCGGCCAGACCTGACATTTGCCGATGCCGTCGCAGCGTTTTCCCGGTGGCACGCGGCCGGGCCTGGCGAAACAGGCACAGCGGACCTGATCGATGACTTGGAGCTGCTTGCCGCATTTTATAAGGAGGCCCTGGCGAATACCGACTTCGCAGCCCTGTGGCGCTTGACCCAGCCGCCGCGCATCGGTGCGATGCGGCCAAAGTCCATCGACCTGCAGCCTTACGGCAGAACAACGGCCTGGAAGAGCGTCCTTGGAGCGGTCGAGGGTCAGCGCCGGGCCGCCGAGGCGGCCGCTCAGTTTGAGCAGGTCAGTGCCGCCTATCGCGTGTTGATCGGATCGATCGCGCAGAGGCTCGTACACGAACTGGCCGCGCTCTTGAGCGAAGTCATCGAGGCATATGACCGACGCAAACGAGATGCTGCGGTCCTCGATTTTGACGATCTGCTTTTGCAAGCGCGCGTCCTTGTCTGTGAGCATCCTGAGATACGGGATTGGCTCGCCGGCCGCTACCCGCACCTTCTCGTCGACGAATTCCAGGATACCGACCCGCTACAGGCCGAGATCGTCTTCTGCATCGCTGCCGCCACTCGGCCTGCCCAATGGGAAGAGGCGCAGCTTCGTCCCGGTGCGTTGTTTCTGGTCGGCGATCCGAAGCAGGCCATCTATCGGTTTCGCGGCGCCGATATCGAGGCCTACGCCCTCGCAAAGTCGGTCATCGAGAAATCATCCAATGGCTGCTTGCTTGCCGTCACCGCCAATTTCCGGTCTCGCTCGGAAGTCATCGAGCACGTCAATCAGGTGTTTAAAGAGGTGCTCGCAAAGCCGGGGCAACCGGGTTTCGTACCCTTGACGGCAACAGTGAATCCGCCGCCGCTGCCATTCCCTGCTGCTGCCAAGCTGACGATCGACGTCCCGCGCGATGCCCGTGCCGAAGAGCAGCGCGAGGGAGAGGCGGCGGCGGTGGCCGAACTGTGCGCCCGCTTGATCGGGGCACTTACGATCACCGAGGCGGACGGCACCGACAGGCGTCTGCGCGCCGGTGACATTGCCCTGCTCGCCCCGACCCATACCGATCTCTGGCGCTACGAGCGCGCGCTTGAAGGACAAGGGATCGCTGTCGCATCACAAGCAGGCAACGCGCTGTTCCGGCGACAGGAGTTGCAAGACCTTCTCGCCCTGGTCCGAATCTTGGCGGACCCCTTGGACACGCTCGCATTCGGCGCCCTCATGCGTGGTCCGCTTGTGGGGCTGACCGACGAAGAGCTGCTGGACATCACCGCGGCCCTCCAGCCCGACGCCGATGCGCGCCGGCGATTCCAGCTTCGGACATCCGCTGACGACGTGGTCCATCCCCTTGCACGGGACATGCTCGTAAAGCTCCAAGGTCTGCATCGTCTCGCGGCGGAACTCACGCCCATGCAGTTGCTCGCCTACGCGATCGAGCGCCTGGACCTTCGGGTTGTGATGGCCGCCCGGCACGGCCAACGCAACGCCCGCGCACTGGCGAATCTCGATGCCATCGTCGAGCTTGCACGACCGTATGGAGTTGCGGGCCTGCGCGCATTTGCTCTCGATCTCCAGCGTGGGTGGCAACGCAAGCGCCGCCACCCCGAGGGTAGGGTGGATGTTTCCGGTGACTCGGTCGAAATCGTCACCATGCACAGTGCGAAGGGTCTAGAATGGCCGGTTGTCATCACGGTGAACTCCTCCACCCGCTTCAAGCCTCAGGACCAGTTCGTCTATCGGCAGTCGGATGACACGATCCATTGGATCGTCGGGGGCATCGAGCCGCCAGAGCTTGCGGCCGCCCGCGAAGAGGAGGAGTTCCGCGAAGCCAGGCAGCGTGAGCGGCTGTGGTATGTGGCGACCACACGTGCCCGCGACTTGCTGGTCATCCCCGACCTGCCAGGGGCATCCTCGCGCTCATGGTCGCGCGTGATGGATCTTGGCCAGAAGCGCCTGACCGAGCTTCAAACTGACTCATTGCCGGCCCCTGTGGCCAGCCCGGCGCATGCCGACACGAACGAACAGACAGAGGCGGTCTTTGCGACTGAGGCCGAGCGGATCGATGCGGCCTCAGCACCGATTATCTGGGACCGTCCGAGCGAGCGCGACCCGGACCGCAGCGCCGACACGATGGACAGCTTCGTCGTGGATATAACGTCAGACGGCCAACGCATAATCGGGGCGGGGGCACTGCGTGGTAACGTCCTGCATAAGCTCATGGAAGAGCTTCTCAACGGTGAACTGCCCTCGGCCCGGGAAGAAGTGACCCAACGTGCGTCCGAACTGCTGGGTCAATTGCAAACTCTCGTCGATGACGAGGCGGAAGCGGCCGGGCCGGATCCGGTCGAGATGGCCGCCACGGCGCTGCGCACACTCGGCCTGCCGGAGCTCACCCCATTTGTTTCACGGCTGGTTCCCGAAATCCCACTCTGGGCCGCCAGCCCGCCACGCTTCCTTGCTGGCCGAGCGGATGCTGTCGTGATGGAGGGGGATCGGATCGCCCTGGTTGTCGATTGGAAATCAGATGTGAATCCGGACGCGGCCGCACAAGGCGCGCACACGGCGCAGCTGCGGGACTACCTCGTGGTGACCGGCGCCGAGCGTGGCGCCGTCGTCTATATGTCGTCGGGGCACGTTGCGTGGATCGAACCGCGTTCGCCCTGATCACCAGGCCGGATTGAGGATCGGTGACGGGGAGCAAACCAGCACCCGACGCGATCCTCTGGTCATGGCGACGTAGAGATTTCGGGCGTTCAGGGCGCCGGCATTGAGCACCACGGAGATGTCGGCCTCGAGCCCCTTGAGCAGCAGCGTGCTGCCGACCGAGCGTCTGGCCAGCGGTCGACCCACAAGCCGCGACTGCTCACCGATTGCAACCGTCGCTTCCTGGAAGGACGGTCCCCCGGCCGATCCCGCCAGCTGCAAGGCTCGCTGCGCCGCCGCAAGGACCGCCGGCCGATAGCATCGCACCCCACCCGCCCGGCTGATGGCAACGAGAAGATCGGTGACGCGGAAGAGCGTTCGCTCCTCCTCAAAAGCGACGGCCGCCTGCTCCATATCCGACAAGGCACGGCCAAGTGTGCCCGCCCTGGCCGATGCAATCGTCCGCACCAGGTCGGCCGCGGAAAAGTTGCTCATCAGGTTCTCAGCGAAGTCGGTCACGACGGACAGGGCTTGGCTGTCGCTGATATCGAAAGATGCCCCACAATCGGTGAGGTCACGCAAGTCCACGGCTTCGACAGTCACCGCGCCATCCACCTGACGCGCAAACCGACGTTGTCCGCGGGGATCGGTGCTATCGCCAATGATCAACACCTTCGTATCGCCAGGCGCTTCCACGGCGGCCGCGGCGACACGAAGCGCATCGTCATGCCGAGCGTCGAGCTGGATCCACTGAACACCGGCAGGCGCCGTGCGCAGGTCAATCGGTGCGCCCTTGGCAAGGTCCCCTCGTATGGAGAGCAACCAATTGCCTAGGTCTGCTGCACCGGCATTGTTCCACCGCCAGGGCGTCGTCAGCTCCCCGGACACCGGAAAGAATGCGATGACCTCTGAATTCCAGTCCGCCAGGCGGTCGGCCCCGAATCCGAAGATCGATTGGAACGGGTCTCCCACAATGGCAGTCGGCAGGCTCTGAGCGAGCCAGGTCACGAGCGCATGCTGGCGGATCGAGCAATCCTGGTACTCGTCCACAAACAGCCTTTCGTAGCTGGCCGCCAGGATATCATGCACATGACCAGCCGCGACAAGCCGGGCGGCGGCATCCCGAATCGCTTCGTAATTGGGCCGCCCGTCAGTCACGATCCTAGGGTCGTGTCCCGCCCGCTGTGGGAATGTTGATATGAGGCGGATCGCAAAACCGTCCAGGGTCGTGGCACGGTAGATGGCCGGTTTCACGCCCGCCTTTTCCAGACGACCGCGCAGCGCTGCGACACCCGCATTGGTATGGGTCAGCACCAGGATCGGCTTCGCGCCGCCGTGTCGGGCAAGGGCGTCCGTAATGAGCTGCGTCTTGCCACAGCCGGCCGGTGCTATGACAAGACCGCGGCCGATGGCCCTCAGGTCGATCTCAGCGGGTGCCATCTTCAACCCAATTCAGCACGCCATCCATAACTCCGGTCAGGCTGGTATTGCTCTCACCATAGGCCGGCCCGACAATGGTCCGCCCGGCAATCTCCATGGCAGTAATGGTCTTCAGCCAGCCGAAGCTGGCCGCCGCATTGCCGAGGAGTACCCGGCTAACGGCACTGAAACCATCGATCAGCGCCTCGGTCTCCAAGGCGTCAAGTGTTTGGGCTCCGTTCGATATCGTCTTGATATGTGCCTCAACGAGCGCTCGGTCCTTTGTCTCGACGGCAAGATCTAACAGCCTGGCGGCGGGACCATCGGGAAGGGCGGCGAAGAGTTCCTGCTCCAGGGCTCGACCGCCGCCCCAAGCGAAAACATTCCCTCCCCCGGCAAGGAAGGTCGCTTCCGCCGCCGCCGGCGCGAGCTTGTCACTATCGCGCAGAATGGCGACGCGATATCCCAGAGACTGCAACGCATTGGCGCGGCTGAAGGTCTCATCACCGTTGCCGTTGACGAGCGTGGCCCCACAAGCCGCCAAGGATATCTCACCCGTACTGGTAAAATGCTGATCTAGTCCGCGCATGAGCCCGATCTCGCTGCCGCCTTCGAACACGATGATCGAGGTGGCGAGCAGGGCGTGCGCGTGAGCTCGGATCGTGCCCTGCACGTCGCCGGCGTCGCCGGCGCGGGTGACGACGTGCTCTCCACCGCTATTGCGTCGCACGATATCCAGCTGATGGGCACTCAATTCCGTAACAGCCGTCGGGGAAATGGCTCGTCGCGAACACCTGCAGCGGGGGAACTTCCTCTTTTGCACCAAGCGCTCCGAGCAACCGGATGATGCGGTGCGGCTCCAGACCATATTCAAGTTCATCGATCAGGAAGGTCGTAGCCTTGTCAGCAGCCTTTCGCTGCAACGCCGCGATAAGCAAACGCGACGAGCCCAGGCCGAGAGATCGGAGCGGTATGCCATTCTCATCGTGAAGAGAGATCGTGCCGCCCGTGAAGGTGACCGAGCCCGCATCGATGAGAGCCTGCACCGCCGCGCCGACTGGCACACCCATCTCGCCTGCAGCGATCGTGACCAGCTTCAGGGACCCTTCGAGTTCCTTGAGTTCCTTCTGGTCGAAGGCGTCCCGCATTTGGCGGGCCAACCGGGTAAGCTCGCTCGATGTATCCGCCTTGCCATCTGAGAGTTTGCTCAGCACCGAGCCGCGCCGCCATGTCAGGTGGGTGTCCCCGGTAACACCCAGACGCGCAGGCGCAATTCGGGTGCGATCGGCCCAGTTGAGATTGCGGGTGCGTCCCGCTGCCTGAGCGCGCGGGGATACAAGTGACCATTCCGGCTCGAGATCACTCTGCACCGTGAGTTGCAGGGTCAGCGCCGTTTCGATCCCGGCTCCCGGTTCGGGTTCGACAATGCCGGTGCCGGCGTTGAACCCTACGAGGAAATCGCCATAGGTGTCGATGCTCTTGAGCGGTTCAGGTCCGCTCGGGCCTCACCGTCGTCACGTTCCGAAAGGCGAGGCTTTCCCCGTCCGGCATTTCGGCAACGATGTAGGGCACGATCTCGCGTGACTCGGCCGGCTCGGGATCGGGGCGCGCACCGCCTTCGATCCGGACCGCCGCCTGCACATAGCTGCCCGCGGACTCAAAGACGCTCTTGTAGCCAAGCACCAGGATGTCGAGCGCTTCCTTATTGCGGTAGAGATCAAAGCCGAAGCCCAACGAAAAATGGCCAGGACGTCCGGCCGCCTCTTCGACGATCGCGAGCTCCCTGGTCAGCAGTTCTCTGAGCGGTCCGGAGATGTACTGCCGCGCTGCCTCGTCGACCTTCTCAGCGAGCGCGCGTTGCTGCTGATTGACGGAGGGCAGGGCGGCGATGTCCGCTTCCAGCGGGACATGCAGATCAGCTTTGTACATGCCGATGTCGATGTCCTCGGAGAACCGGCGCACCAATCCATACGCCTTGCTCAGGCTGGTGCCGCCCTTGAAATATAGACCAACCGGATCGTTCGGCCGGCGGTTGAACAGAAAGTCGAGCACCCAGCAGACGTAGAGGTCCTTTTCGATATTTGGCGCTTGGGTGCCCAAATGGGCGGCGACCGTCTCGAAGAGCGTACGGCGTTCGTCGACGCTCGAGCGCAGGATCTCAATGAACGTCTTCTGCATGATCGCCCTTCGTGGGTTCTGACTTCGGCGCGCTTTCGGTTTGATCCTCGACGATCCTGCGCGTGATTGTCTCTACCAGCGGATACATCCACGCGGGGACCGCATGAATGTTGTCGCGCAGGTCCTGAGCGATCTTGTCTCGATCGGGATTGCGCGACAGATGTCGGACGATCCCGTTGACGGCCGCATCGAAGCTCGATCGTTCATCCCGAAACCACGTCAGCGCCTGGATCACGCGCATGGCGGGCCGGCCGGCCCAGAATGCCGTCTTTGCCGAGATGCGCTTGAAGTCGAGTCTGTAGATGACCGGCCTGGTCGCCAGCGGATCGCCTGCGCTCGCCTCGATCTCGATCGTTCGCGGATAGGTGTCGGCATAGATCGTCGAGCGCGCCGGGACGGCTGTCGTCAGGCCGAGGTCGTTCGCGGCGGTCATCCCATCGACCAGCACGCGCAGCTTGTCGCGCCGGGCGATAGCGTCGATGAACGAGGCGCGGGGCGGAAACACCATCTTGCCGGTCAGCTTGCTGACGCTGGGTTTGTCGTAGAGGCCGCGATAGGGCCGGCGGATGTCACCCCGCAGGGTCAGCCGTTGCAGCGCCTTCTCGACGGCATTAGGGGTCCCAATGTCGAGAAAGTCGGCGCGCGACCATACGCCGGACGGTGCCGCCTGGGTGATCCGGTCGTGAATGCGATCGAGCGTGTCGGACGTCGGGTCTGGCATCTGGGCCGCCTTTCTGACCGAAGATTATATATAAAAATTGGTCAGTAGCAATCGACAACATCGTTGTGACCAGAATTTGTATTCAAACTTTGGTCAGTGCCTAATCCCGCCTCGCGGGTGTTCATCGATGCTCAATCAACTGCGACCAGACGGCCGGTGTTCTCAGCGGCCGATGCCAAGATCTCCCCGACCCTCGGGGCAGTGCCGAAGATCTTGGCGGTCGTATTGATGTAGTGGACGCAGACAAGACAGACGTCCGAAATATGCTACAATTTTCGGACACCGTGGTTTGGCTTTCCGAACAAGGAGGCCGTAGGTTGGCAGCCTCGGCTGCGCCAAGTCTGCCGTCTCGAGTCTCACGGGTTTGTGAGGCCTCCTGGCTGGCTCATCACCGCCTTTGCTAACCGCCGTGGTTTCAAAGACGCGTGCCTTTACGAAGGAAGTCAAACGGCCTATATTATTCTTTACAAGGAGAAGAATAATGGGCGCACTTGCTCGCATCTATACCCCCGCAGAGGCAGCCGCCGTCAGCGGGATCGGCATCAAGGCCGTGCACAATGCGATCGACAAACGCATTGTCGATACTGTGCCAAGCACTGCTCGGCGCGTCGGTGGGGTCGTCCGACGGGCATTGACCGGCGAAGATTTGCTGCGGCTTAAGCTTTGGTATGGCGTGGGGCGACATTGCCCGCTGATCGTCGCCACCGCCTATTCGAGGAAATCAAAGCTGCCCCAAAGGCCAAGACCGTAAGGGCCGACGACCTGCTTATCGTCGACGTCGCCGAGGCGCGTAAACAGCTCAAAGCGCGCATCGTGGATCTCGATGAAGCGGAGGCTGCCATCGGCCGCGTCAAAGGGGTGATGGGCGGAGAGCCTGTTTTCAAAGGAACCCGCATTCCTGTTCGCATGATCACGAGGATGCTAGCCCAGGGGGGCATATGAAGCGGAGGTTCTGGAGGGATATCCAAAGCTCACGCCGCGCGTGATTGAGCTCGCCAGGATGTGGGTCGCCGCGCACCCGGTTCGTGGGCGGCCCAAGAAGCTGGTCGAGCAGGGCGTGAAAATAAAGTCGTCGAAGCGCGTGGTCTTGAAGGGCGACCCACGTCCGTCGGCCAGGTCGAGACGCGTGTGACCTCGTGAGGTTTCTGGTCGATGAGTGCCTGCACACGTCTCTGGTTGCGGTAGCCCAAGAACGCGGACATGAAGCAAACCACGTCAACTGGCTTGGGCTAAGCGGCGAAACCGACTGGGACCTCATGCCACTCATTATCGAGGGGGATTTCACCTTCGTCACCAACAATGCTAAGGACTTCAGGAAGCTCTATGCCAAAGAACCGGTTCACGCCGGCCTGATCATCGTCGTCCCTCAGGTCGGGCCTGAAAAACAGAGAGAGCTCTTCGATGCTCTCCTCGACGATCTTGGCCCAGAGGAATTCCTGATTAATGAGGTTATCGAAATCGAGATCGAAAACGGCATTGCCATCGTAACACGATACGATCTGCCGTCGCCCTAGCTGAGGCTGCGCGATCTCCGCTTATGACCGACCCGGTTGCCAGTCGCTCATCTGCAAAATGTTTCCGCCGAGTTTTGCGAACGCGCGTTGGCGGCAGGAGAAAACGAGAATCTGCTGATCGTGTGATTGACGATGCAAAGCGTCGAACATGCGCTCAATGCGATCGTCATCGGAATAGACCAACGCGTCATCGAGGATGCCCGGTGTGGGTCGGCCGTCGCTGGCGAGCAGACGGGCGAAAGCCAGCCGGGTCAGAACCGAAAGCTGTTCTCGCATGCCGCCACTCAACCTCTGGCATGCAGGACGACGAATTCACGCCTAAGCTGGGCAAAAATCGGCTCCCGCGGATCAAAGGCAGGCAAACGTTACGCCGGCCAGATCCGGACGGCGATCAACCGAGCCGGCGGCCGGCCCAAGCGCGGAGGCCGCTTCAACGGAAGCCGGACGGCGCGAGGTGGAGCGGCCGCCGCGCTGCTGAAATCACGCGACCGGTATGCTGCTTTTCGGCAGCGGCGGGTAGTCGTCAAGGCCAGGGTCGTCAAGCTCGCCGGCAAGGGCAAGGACGGGGCGCGTGCGCATCTGCGCTACATCCAGCGCGATGGCGTCACCCGGGAAGGCGCGCCTGGCGAGCTTTATGGCGCCAAAAGCGATCGCGCCAACGGTAAGGACTTCTTCGACCGTGCTGATGGCGACCGCCATCAATTCCGCTTCATCGTCGTAGCCGAAGACAGCATTGAGTATGACGACCTCAAACCGCTCACGCGGCGCCTCATGGCGCAGATTTGAAGAAGATCTCGGCACGAAGCTCGACTGGGTTGCGGTCGACCATTTCAACACCGGCCACCCGCACACGCATATCATTGTCCGTGGCAAGGACGACCGCAGTGAGAATCTCGTCATCGCGCGGGAGTATATTTCGTCTGGTCTGCGAGAGCGCGCGACCGAGCTGGTGAGCCTCGACCTCGGTCCCCGCACCGACCGCGAGATCGAGCAGCGCCTGCGCCAGGAGACGGAGCAGGAACGCTTCACCAGCATCGACCGCCAGTTGATACGCATGCGCGACGACGGGCTTGTTTCGCCGGACCGCCGCGACGCCTTTCGTCAGACCTTGCAACAGGGACGTCTGCGCAAGCTGGAGAGGATGGGCCTCGCCGAAGAGATCGGGTCGGGCCGCTGGCGCCTGGATGATGAGCTCGAGCCCACGCTGCGCCGCATCGGGGAGCGCGGCGACATCATCAAGACCATGCATCGCGAGCTGACTTGCAACGGGCTCGACCGCAGTGCCGCCGACTGTGTGATCCACGATCGATCCAGCGAGCCAGGCCAGCCGGTCATCGGCCGCGTTGTCGCGCGCGGGCTGGCTGACGAGATCAACGACCGGCACTACCTGATCGTCGACGGCGTGGACGGCAAAAGCCATTGGATCGACATCGGCAGAGGCGAGGCGACAGAACCGATGCCCGACGGCTGCATCGTGCGTGTCACGCCGAGGAACACCGAGCCCAGGCTAGTTGACCGGACCGTCGCCGAGATCGCCGCCGCCCACGACGGGCGCTACAACATCGACATCCATCTCAAGCATCACCCGTCCGCCACCGAACGCTTCGCCGAAACACACGTGCGGCGGCTTGAAGCAATCCGCCGCGCAACCAACGGTGTGGAGCGTCAGGCCGACGGCACCTGGATCATCGCGCCGGATCACCTTGAGCGCGCATCGGAATACGAGCGGCAGCGCGCAAAGGCTGAACCGGTAATCGTCGGCAGGCTCTCTTCGATGCCGCTGGAGCGGCAGGTCGGTTTTGACGGCGTCACCTGGCTGGACCGGGAGCTGGTTGCCGGGAGACCCGAGCCTTTGCACAGATCGGGCTTCGGCCGTGACGTGAGAGATGCCCAAGCCCGTCGGCGGCAGTGGCTGATCGCGCAAGGCCTCGCGCACGAGGAACAGGATCGGATCGTCTATCGCGCCAACATGCTTTCGATCCTGCGCCAGCGAGAGTTGAATCGAGTTGCCGGCCAACTGTCGGAGGAACTTGGTCTGCCCTATGCTGAAGCGCGATCCGGAGAACGAGTAGAGGGTACTCTCCGCCGCTCTGTAGAGCTTGCCAGCGGAAAACATGCCGTCGTTGAAAAGTCGCGCGAGTTCACACTGGTGCCATGGCGGCCCGTGCTCGAGCGGCACATAGGCAAGGAGGTGTCCGGGATCGTGAGCGGGGAGGGGATTTCATGGACCATCGGCCGCCAGAGGAGCGGGCCAAGCGTGTCATAGTGGCGCCCACATCCTAACGCGCACAAGCCGCCGCCCCCCCCGGCAACAGAGACGTCTACGTCTGCTTAGGCGGCGGAGACATCGCTTAGCTGTTCAACGCTCTTGCTGTATTTGCGCCTGTAAGCGGCAATGAAATCGTCGTCGCTACAGATGCAGCGGCCGCTGGAATCTTTGGCCTTCGGATCGTGCAAGTGAGAGCCAAGCGGGCGCAGAAGATTCACCCGAGTGCTCGTCGTCGGGCTCATGGGAAAACCCGCACTATGTTTGACCATCTCCGCGGCAAGCATAATCCCGGCAAGCGCTGACTGAAAGGCCATCGGAACTACGGTTCGAACGAGGCGACTTCCATCGCTGAGCTGGAACACCAGACCGCCGCAGATAGCCTGCTGATAAAAGGAGCGCATGGGCTGGCCAACAAACGGGGCTAGCGGTTCAAACGGCACAGCCATCGCTGTAGCCACCCGAACTACAAAGTCGTTGGGAACTCCGGCATTGGTCTGCAGGAGCGTTTTCACCTGCTCGTGTGCTTCCGGTATTCCGAGTTCCTCGGCAATCAACTGGTGCTCGTCCTTGGATTTCCCGGACGGCAGGTACATGCAACAAAGGCAAGCCTGGCCGTCATCGAAACCATGCCGGGAGATCCCGAGATCGTGCTCCTGGGTCCAGGCATTCGCGATCCATCGGGGCAGAGTCCCTTGGACAGCCAGACGGTCGGCGGCGGTGTCAAGCGCCACACCCACTTGGTCGAAGACCCAATCGCCCCGGCGCGCAACATATTCTGCCCACGTCAGCGGATGCGCCTCGACCTTGAGGGCGGTCGATCGAAGTGCGGTGGTTGCAAGGACCGCCTTGGACATGCCTATCTCCGCCTGGCCGGCCAATGCGTAGCGCTGCAGGTTTGAGAGTTCGATCGCCTCGGGATCGATTACATGCAGGCGACCCGACAGGCCGGGCTGTCTCGCTAGGGCCCAAAGCGAGCCATGGCCTATCGCGCCGAGCCCAACGAGGTGCGTTTCGCCAAGGTCGACAGGGAAGTCGATCGGGCCTGCCTCGCCGGCTTTGGTCTTGTCGTAGCTGTATAAGGAGAGGTCGATGTTTTCGTCCAACTCGGCGCCGGTCAGCTGGGCGGCGAAGATGGTTCGAAAGACGTTGGCGGCGCCGAAGCAACTGGCGGCGCCAGCTCCATAGGGCAGCAAACTCGGGCCAGAGCCCACCGGGTCCGTAAGCGACAGCTTTGCCGCCCAACCGTCCGATCCCATGAAAAAGGTCGGGCACCGGAGTGATGGGCGCGACACCCCTGCAACTACGCAGACCGTGGCAGACTTGCCGGAACGCCGGATGCCGATTTTTGGATTGATCGACTTTGCCAAGCGCTCCAGCGCTTGGGCTTGAGAGCTCGCCGCGCGGTCCAGCGGGAGTATCGCCAGAACGGGATAGAGCCTGGCGAGCAATCTCACTGCAAGATCTAGTGTCGCCTGGCCTTCGGCGCACGAAGCGGCCTGATCGTCGAAGGCGACGGCCACGACCTGCTTTTGAAGAGCTGTTTTGAAGTCTTCCAGATGAAAATTGGCCAGGACCTGCGATGCCGCCGTGGCGGCACGGTCGATGAAGTTAGCGAATGCCATTGTTCAACTCGTTATCGTGATCATTCGCGACAGTGCCGCGGAAGGGAGCGCATTCCAGTTGGCCTTTCCGTCAAGCCGATAGGCGGCCACCCGAGCAAAATCGAAAGGCTCGCGGGCGAAATTCGGCACTACCAGCGACAGACACCCAACCGTGGTAGCAACCGCATAAGCGTCGTCGGTCGTCGAATGGTAGGCTCGGCCCGGATGGCTATGGATCTGGGCCAAGAGTTTCAGGCCGCTCTTGTAGAGCCAGACATTGAGCCGGTGTAGTTCCTCGGCCGGAACTATCACGCAAACACCATCGCCCGTCCGAATGTGACGCTGCGCCGGGATAACCGTCTCTGTTACGGCAAAATACTGGTCTTCCTGAACGCCGACCCAGAGCGCCATCCCCTCATTGCCCTCGCGACCAACCGAGCGCAGATGCGCATGCGTGGTCGAGATGCAGCCGCGCGGGAGAGTCACCGTCGTTACATCCGTCAAAGCGCTCATTCCGGGATGGCCGGTAGGGGTACTACCATGGCTCCCACTGAGATTTGGAACTGATACTGAAGCTGCTCCACGGGGCCGGTCCCGTACTTGATGATCTTGTCCAGGATAAAGGCCAAACAGCCTTCGCCAGAACCCCGGTGGAGAAGCCATGAGTCACCTGAATGGGCTGGATTGTCGTGGTATTCCCGGACGCCTGCCATGCACAGGAATGGGGTGTGTTCCGCACTATTGGCCTGGATGAAGTCCGATAGCGACAGAGCGTTCTGCTGCATGAGGACCGAAATCATATCCGGTGGGGTTCCGGGTAGATGCGGTCGTCTTAGCATCCTTAACAGTAAATCCTTCCGGGCAATCGGCCGGCGCGTAAAGGGGTCGACGAAGACCACCGACGGAGGTCGGAGGTCGTAATTGGAGAAGTCAATCTGGACAGCTGCACCGATTATCTGGGGCTTTATCTTGGGCGGTGCGAAGATGAAGAAGGCCGTAGGGAAGCTCGCCTCGATCAGGAAACAACCCTGAGCCCGGTAAGCACCTGCTTGTGTTTGGAACCAGCCGATCTGCCGATCGAACTTCGCTCGCGAGACCGCAGGGTCCACAGTTTGGATTTCAGGCACCTGCTACACCCGCCTTCAGGCTGAGGAACAGGGTCACAATGCTCGCGAAACCGAAATCGCCAACCTTCTTGTCAGCGTCGAGCAGGTTGCCGGCCTCGTCCTTGAATTCCCAATTCTCGGCCGGTTGGGCGACGTTCTGCGTGTTCTCAAGGGCTTTGGTACGAACGACGTGAAGCGGCTGGTTGGGATTGGCTTCGACCTGCGTGGGCTGGCCGTTCACCACCACCGTGATCTCGATCTTGCCTGGCCCGCCGCCGTGATTATCGCCCTTACCCGAATCCTTCGACATTTGTCCTACTCCTGTGGCTTGCCAACCGGCCCCAAGGCCCTTGTGCCCACCTGCTAGTGAGACCGGCGGTCTTCAATCGTCCACTCGGCGCCACGGACCGCGGGTACGCGAAAGACAGGGGATAAGCTACCGATTCGGTGCTACCTTCTTTTATGCGTGACTTGAGCCGCAAGTAAACGGGCTAAAATTGCTCTTCACAACTCTAATCGATTAGAGCATTGCGAAAATATTGGCGACACGCCTATTGATGTTCTCTCTCACTCGCCTGCTCCACTGACCATCGGCACACGTCCGTTCGACGACCAACCAGACGAGCGCACTGTCATTCAAGGCTTCAAGCGCGGCAGCCTGACCCACGCGAAGGCTGAGAAGGACATGACGGCAGCGGTCAATGCAGTCATGGGCAAACCTGACTTGCGCGTGGCGATAACCTTGAGAATGGCCGCGAGTTGGGCGCCGCGTCGCTACAGCCACAAAACACTGCCGGTCACCGCGAATGTGGGGCCTGCGAAATCGTCGCTGCCGACGGCGCAGCAATCACAGACACGCTTTACCGTTCCAACGATCTGGAGGACACGGCCGCGGACGTGCATTGTCGAAGCCTGCGCAACTGCTCGTTTTGCGAGCTGGAAGAAACGATCGATGTTCTCGTGCTCGGGGGAAATAGCGTCCGTCGGCTCGGCTGGCTCGGACATCACCTTGGTGTTCCGACATCACTATGGTTTGGCTTTGCAGAGTCTAGTAGGGCGCTACGCAGGCCGCTTTCGATCGCCGCAAGCTGGCTCTCGATCGTGGCGTCGACCAGTCCGGCATCGGTCTCGAGAATGCATCCCGCATCCTTTACGCGCGCGTCGGCGATCAGGTCGACGACGGCGCGCGATGTCGCGGTCGGGGGGATCTCGTCTAACCGGTTGCGGACCGCCTCTAGGAGCGACGGTGCCACACGTACTCGGACGAGGGAGTTGTGGCCCGCGAATTTCAGACCGCGCATAGCGATCTGCACTGCCGCAGTATATGCTCACCTGACCATATTTTCACGAAAGGGCGCACATATTGTGGTGCGATCAGCTTGACCTCATGGCCCAGCGACATCAACTCGCGTGCCCAGTAGTGGACGCTGCCGCAAGCCTCCATGACGACAACAGCCGTCGGCTGGCTCTGCATGAAACGCAGAAACTGCCCGCGCGACAACTTCTTGCGAAACTGTACCTCGCCCGTCATCGACGCCCCGTGGAGCTGTAAAACATTTTTTGCCAGATCAATCCCGATCATTATATTCTTCATTTGCCGTCCTCTCCGCTGTGTGACCTTTATGGATCACAACTCTGGCACACTGCGATGCCGTCTGGGGAGGGCGGCAACCACCCCATCTTGTTCCGACCCCAATACCAGCCGCCGCCATCATATTGAGAAGATGAAGTTCAGGGTGACGAACTGGCCAGAATATGAGGCAGGACTTCGTCATCGCGGCAGTTTGACCCTGTGGGTGACGCCGGAAGCTCTGTCCAGGTGGCAAGCGCCAAGACGCAAGACACGTGGCGGCCAGCACCGCTATTCTGATCTGGCGATCGAGACCACCTTGACGCTGGGCCTTGTGTTTGGCCTGCGGCTGCGCCAGGCAGAAGGCTTGCTGGAATCGGTGCTGCAACTGATGGGGCTGGCGCTCGCTGTCCCCGATCATACCACCCTGAGCCGTCGGGCGCGGACATGGCAATCGCTCAACAAACGGCATGATCGCCAGGTTCCGCCGGAGGGACCAGTGCATGTTCTTGTCGACAGCACCGGCCTGCAGGTCTACGGCGCGGGTCAGTGGCTGGAGGAGAAGCACGGCACCAGATCCCGTCGCAGTTGGCGCAAGCTGCATCTGGCACTGGATGCCGACAGCGGCGAGATCATTGCCCATACCCTGACTGATCAGGACACTGGCGATGTCTCTCAAGTGTAAGCGCTCATTTCCATGCGCGTTGACGCGGCCCGTTTGACGGGGTCGCTGTCAGACAGCTGCATCGGATCATGCAGCGGCGGTTTTGGCGAAGTTGAAGGGCAGCAGGTCGGTGATGTCGGCGTCTGTGGCGCGCTGCGGCAATTCGCTGAGGACGTGGCGCAAGTAGGCCAAGGGCTCGACGCCACAGGCGCGGCAGGTCAGCATCAGGCTGTATATGACGGCGCTGGCCCTGGCTCCATCCACGGTATCGCTGAACAGCCAGGATTTTCTGCCGGTGGCAAAGATTCTGATATCGCGTTCGAGGAGGTTGTTGTCGATCGGCATCCTGCCGTCTTCTTTGTATCGCGTCAGGTACTCCCACTGGTTCAGAGTGTAGGACACGGCGTCGCCGATCTTGCTATCGGGCAAGACCTTCGGCGCGATGTCGTCGAGCCATATCTTGAGAGCATTGAGGATGGGAACGCTGTGTTGCTGGCGAAAGCGGCGAATGCAATCGGCTTGTGTTTCGCCCTTGTCCGGCTTTTCGTTCCGCGCTTGGCCTTCAACCCGGTAGAGCTGCTCGAAGAACTTGAGCGCCTGCTCCGGCGGACCGCCTTGAGGGCATCGACGAAGCGACGTCTGGAATGGGCCATGCATCCCACATGGGTGGCCCCTGCCAGCGTGCGCCATGCGGTATAGCCATCGCTCATCAGTATGCCGCGGTAATCGCCGAGGAAGGCCTGCGGATAAATCTGGCCGCGACCCGGTTGATAATCGAGCAGCACGATCGGCTCGTTACTCTCTTCGCCGCTCCGGTATGCCCACATAAATGATGTGCTGGTGGCCTCCCTGTCCTTTTCCTTCAGGACCTGGACGGTGGTCTCGTCGCCATGGATGAGTGCTTGAGACCTGAGCCGCAGCTTCAGTGCGTCATAAATGCGGGAGAGATGCTTCTCGCTCGATCCGATCACCCAATGCCCCAGAGCGCCGCGGCTGACGGGCACGCCGGCTCGCTCGAATGCCTGGCTCAAGCGGTAGAGCGGCGTGCCGTCGACGTACTTGTGAACAAGAGCAAATGCCAGTGTCGAGGCCGTGGCGATGCTGCCCGGCAAGGGCTGCGCGGGCATCGGCGCGATCACGACCGGCGTATTGATGCCGGTGCGGTCGCAATGGCGGCAGGCATACTTGAAGCGCACATTCTGCAGGACCTTCGCCTTCACCTCGATATGAAGCTGCTCGGTAATGGCCTCGCCCATGTGGTGCATCCGGTGACGACAGCAAGGACAGGCCTTCTGATCTTCGGGAAGGTCATACTCGACGCGCTCGCGCGGCAGGTGTTCCGGCAGGGCCTTGCGGCCACGCTTCTTTCCCTCCGGCTTTTCGGTGGACGGAAAGCCGGTGTCGGGCAGGTCGATGACATTGCCATCTTCGCTTCCCGCGTCGTCTTCATCGGCAACCTGTTCGGCTTCATTGAAGAGGCGATCAACGTGCTTTTCGCTCTTGGGCGCAAAACGATGTGAGCGAGCCAGCGCCAACTCTTCCTCGAGCTTAACCACGCGTTCTGCGAGCTGACGGTTCTCCGCCTGCAGCACAGCAATGCGCGCCATCAACTCCTCAACAGTCGGTTCGCCAGGTCGATTCATCGTAGTTTTGAATCTGAACCGCACCGACGCGTCAACCGCACAATTCGGGAGCCGTCAGCCCGCAACCTGATATTGCCGCACCGGATGGCGCACCATTGCATCGATGTCGATGCCGTCGAGAATCCAATGGAGCTGCTCGGTTGTCAGCGTAACCACCGCCGTCTCCCGGCGTGGCCATCGGAACCTGTCTTCGGTCAGCCGCTTCAGAACCAGCACGAAGCCGGACCGGTCGAAGAACAAGAGTTTCATCCGGTCGCGCCAACGACCGACATTCTACATACGGTTTTCGTTTTGCGACGATCGCCTATCCGTGGCATCCACTATTCGGCTGCAAGGTGCAGGTCTCGCGTTATCGGCGCGGCAAGACCCTGATGTGCATCTATACGGACGAGCGTCCCGATCACCTCTCCCGTGAGTTGCCGAACTGGATGTTCGACGAGAGTTATTGCAGCGGAATGAGGCTTGGACCACCCGAGATAAGCATTGATGGCCTGAATGAATTGGGGGCCGCGTTGGCGTCGTTCGGCGCGACTCAGGCAGGAGGCGCAAGCTCTCGTCCTTCGAGGAAGAAGGAGAAGGGTGATGCGAAACAGGCGACATCAAAATCGCGACCAACTCGTTTTGGAGTTGGAGCGTCAAAATCGTCAGGTTCCGGTGGTCAAGAACGTCAAAGGACTGGTGGAGACGCTGGCGGATCTTCTGTTGGAGGCTTTGGAAGCGAGCAAAACGGCGAAGACGGGAGGCGTAGATGAACACGAAGATCACGTCTGACCATCTGGGCCGCGCCGCGGTTGTCTATGTCCGCCAGTCAACCATGGCGCAAGTGATGGGCAATCTCGAAAGCCAGCGCCGGCAATATGATCTGGCTGGTGCCGCCGCAACGACCGGGTTTGCATCGGTAACTGTGATCGATGATGACCTTGGACGCTCAGGCTCAGGCAGCGTGGAGCGACCTGGGTTTGAGCGGCTTGTCGCGCTGGTCTGCTCAGGTAACGTAGGAGCGGTCTATTGCATCGAGGCATCGCGTCTGGCGCGCAATGGGCGGGACTGGCATCATCTGATCGATCTGTGCGCGCTCACTGGTACGCTGGTCATCGATCCAGATGGCGCCTTTGATCCAAGGCTTGTCAATGATCGTCTGCTGCTTGGGCTGAAAGGCACGATGGCGGAGTACGAACTGAGTTTGATCCGTCAGCGCGGCATTGCCGCGCGCGATTCCAAGGCGGGACGCGGGGAGTTCCGGTTCATGTTGCCTCCGGGCTTCTGCTGGAGTGAGGCGGGCAAGATCGAGATCGATCCGGACGAACATGTGGCGGAGACGATCAGGCTCGTCTTTGACAAATTCCGGGAACTGGGAAGTGGGCGACAAGTCTTTTTGTGGCTGCGGTCGGCCGATATCAAGATGCCCGTCGTCTTGCGCAACGTGGAAGTGCGCAAGCTCGTCTGGAAGGCGCCAGCTTATCATAGCGTCATGCAGATCCTCCACAATCCACTCTACGCGGGCGCCTATGCCTTCGGAAGGCGAGCACAACGAACGTTGATCATCGATGGTCGCGCTCGCAAGGCCAACGGGCTGCGCAAGCCCAGGGATGAATGGAGTGTATTGCTGCGCGACAATCATCAAGGTTACATCACCTGGCGGGAGTATGAAGAGAACCAGAAGCTTCTGACCGAGAACGCACACATGAAGAGGAATTGTGATCGCAAATCGGCGCGTGGCGGTCGTGCGCTGTTGACGGGACTGATGCGATGCGGCCGCTGTGGCCGAATGATGCGTGTCTTCTACGGCAGCGCAAAGGGCAACGCGCATCGCTATCAATGCCGCGGCGACGACGCTCGTGTGGGTCTCGGGCTTTGCATCGGAATTGGCGGCGTGAGGGTCGATCGTGCCGTGGCCACTCAGATTCTGGAAGCGGTTTCGGATCGCGCTGTCGAAGCGGCGATCTTCGCCTCGGATCAGGTTGAGCGGTCCGCAAGAGATGTTATAGCGGCAATTGAGCGGGACCTTGAAGGCGCACGCTATGAGGCGTCACTGGCCGGACGCAGATACGAGCTGGTCGATCCGGCCAAACGTCATGTCGCACGCGAACTGGAAGCCCGTTGGAACGATGCACTGGAACGTGTGAGCGTGCTTGAGCGCAAGATCGAAGAATTGTCCGCGCTGTCGGCAGCACGTCCAGCAATTGATCGTGGCCGGCTTCTACAGCTTGCCCATGACTTACCGACAGCCTGGAATGCACCGTCAACCGATACGCGGACAAAGCAGCGGCTCATCCATATTCTGGTCCAGGAGATCATCTGCGATCTCGACGATACGACCCACGAGGCTGTGCTGCTGATCCATTGGACCGGTGGCCGCCATACTGAGGTACGCGTGGCGCGTGTCAAGACTGGCCGATATCCGAGCGATATGGCCCCGCCCGCCGTAGAGGCACTACGAAAGCTGGGCGGACATTGGCCAGATCGGGAGCTCGCAGTGTCCCTCAATCGGATGCTTTGCAAGACCGGTGATGGTGAGGGTTGGACGGCGGTGCGTGTTCGTGACATGCGCGAGCGGTTGGGCATTCCAGAATATGATCCCACAAAAGCGGGCAGTCCCGTGATTAGCCTGATGAAAGCTGCCGAAAGGCTCGGTATCTGCATCGGATCGGCGAAAAGCCTTGTAAAGAAGGGCATCTTGCCCGCAACGCAAATCTTGCCGGGCTCACAGTGGATGGTTCCGATTGAAGCACTAACCTCAGAGGCTGTTCTGATAGGGGTGCAGGGTGTGGTTGGGCGACGGCCACAGATTTATGAAGATTATCAATATGATAAGGTTGTCCGATTGCCCGGACTCTAACAGAGGGAAGCATTATGAAACGCGCTGGCGACGGCGATTGCAAAAGGCAAAGACCGCAGGCGCAAACGGGTCGAGCTCCATCACCTCCTGAACCAGGACCGCAAGGCTGTTGATGCCGGCGCGGAAGTCGATCGGTTCGCGATGCAGGTAGACTGTCAGGTCAGCGCCCAGTCTGAACATGACCCAGTGCTCCGATGATCGCCGTCAACGCGTCTACATCACCGCATTCCAGCGTCAACTTCACGCCGTTCGGCAAAGACGCGCTCACCTTGGCTGGGAGTGGCGACGACTTCGACAGCCGCTCTTCACCACGCGTGGCAGGCCTCTCTACCGAATTGCCCTGCATAGGCAGGCTGTACTCCGCGGCGCTGACTTGAACTGGAATGAACGCCGACGGCGCAGGTGGCGGCAAAGCAACGGCGTCTTTGGTCGTCTTTATCCACTTCCTAAGAAGGTTGGCATTGATCCCATGTTCAAGCGCAAGTCCCGATACCGACACGCCAGGCTCAAGGCAGGCCGCAACGAGCCGCTCTTTTGACGCCGCGTCGTACCGCCGGCGGCCGTTACGCAAAATTCGCCTCACCAGCAGTTTCTGTTCATCGTCCTCAATCAC
>NZ_CP080526.1 GCF_024746815.1 Mesorhizobium sp. AR07 | reverse complement strand
CAGTGCAAGGTCCCGTGCCGAAACCGGCCGAGGCTTTTAGTAGACCGCACTGCGGGCAGGGCCGAGCATCTTGGCTTGCCCCACGACCGGAAAGGCGTGCTCGCGGTCGATCGTTGTTTTGCGCGCAACAGACCTGCTTTGCTGAGCGCGCTCTCTAAACAATCGTTTCAGTTCGCCGATCTCTGCATACAGCGCGTTCAAAGCGACCGCCGTCCCGGTCGCGCCCGCCTTGTCCTGCCCGAACACCCCGGCCGCGCTTTCCAGCAGATAGTTCTTCCAGGTCGTGATCTGATTTCGGTGAACGTCGAAATCTTGCGCCAGCTCGGCCAGCGTCTTCTCCCCCTTCACGGCGGCCAAAGCCCGCCTTGAAAGCCGGTGAAGCGTCCGGCGGCTTCTCTTCGTCATGTCTGCTCCTGATTCGCAGCGAGAAAGCTCGCCGCCGTCAGGCAGGAAATCAACTTATGCCACCGTCGGAATTTGCCGGAGTCAGCTCTGTTGATCACCCGACTGCAACAAGCCCGGAGTTAGACTATGCAACTGACGGGCGGTCGGCCAGCCTGACCGACCTGAACGCGGAAGAGGTTACCGGACTCAGGAAATCGAAGTAGTTCTTCAGACGATTGCCTGGTTCGCCGCGAGGTTATGAACAGCGTTCTCAGATCTTCGCCGCCAAGTGCCACACAGGTCGGCGCCATACTCGGCATATCCACGCGATCAGTGAGGCGACCGTTTCGATCGATACGGACGACACAGCCGCCTCGCAGCCTGGCGCTCCAATACCCCCCTTCAATGTCCACCGTGGCGCCATCGGGCGATCCCGGGGCGATATTCGGGCCTGCCAGTGGGCGTATCTCGGCAAGACCCGCAAATTGCGGAGCCACGGCGAAACATCGGATGGTACCGTCCGCAGTGTCTGTGAAGTACATGATCTGGCCGTCGGGCGAAAATTCCAGCCCATTGGCGGCCGACACGCCACTGAAAAGCGTAACGATGTCCCCATTGGGTGCAATGCGATAAACGCTTCCTACTGGCTCACGGCTTTGTTCATTATAAGTGCCCAAGACGATCCCACCGTATGGGTCGATCTTAGCGTCATTGACGCGGGTTTGCGGAAGATGCGGCTCAATTTCGGCCACTTGTACGAAGTTGGTGAAGTTTGAGTCCGTGACGACTACAGACTTAGGAAAACCCAGAACGAAGCCGCCACGCGCGCGTGGAAAGACGAACGCCGCACGATTGGGAAGTTGCCGGACCGTTGCAGCCCTGCTGTTGTCGTCCCAGCGAAACACGCTCTTTGCCTCGATATCAGTCCACCATAGGCTCTGGTCCGCTGCGCTCCAGGTGCATCCTTCGCCCAGGAGGTTGTGGCAATCGAAAGCTGTGTGCGCGTGATGAAGACGCATTCACTTTGCACTCTGCAGATTCCGCTTCCGCAGTTTGGCAGGATCGACAGCAAAGGGTTCGAGCTTTTCTTGATCGAACACCACCCCATGTCCGGGTGCCTCAAAGGGGAAGGCCACTCCGTTCTCGAGGCGAAGTTCCGTCTGAAGTACACCCATCTCGGAGAAGCTCCCGCCGTGTACGCATTCGAGGACGTCCGCGTTGTCGATCGCACACATAACTGCGACGGAGAGTTCGGACATGTAATGAGGCGCCATGTTGCGGTGAAAGGAAGCTGACAGGTTGGCAATCTTCAGCCACTCGCTAATACCCCCAACTCGGCACACGTCCGCTTGGACGATGTCTACGGCGTTAGCCTGTAGATAGTCAGCAAATTGATGGCGCGTGTATAGGCTCTCACCGATCGCAATGGGCAGCGACACGAAACGGCGCAGGTCGGCGTGCCCACGAACATCCTCCGCATGGAGAGGCTCTTCGATCCAACCAAGCTCGAACGCGGCTAGTTTCTGCAGTCTGGTCATGCAGTCAGCGACATTCCAGCGCTGGTTGGCATCGACGAACAGTCGTCGCGTGGGGCCGATCAGTTTCTTCACGGCTGCGATACGATCGAGATCTTCTTCCGCGTTTTCCCGACCGATCTTGATCTTCACTGCCTTGTGGCCCTGCGCCAGGAATCCTTCGACCTGGTTGAGTAGAGCGTCACTGTCGAGGAAGAGGTCTATGCCACTACCATAGGTGGGGATGCTGTCACGCCGCGCGCCGAGCAGACGGAATAATGGAACGTCGTACCATTTGGCCGCGCTATCCCATAGCGCGATGTCGATCGCGCCCAATGCGAGGGTGTTGATGCCCCCGGTGCCGCTGCGATGCAATTGGCCATACAGGAACGACCAAAGTCGCTCAACTTGTCGCGGATCTTGTCCGACAAGCATCGTTCGGCAATAATCATCGATCAGGGCGAGTATGGCGCTTCCGCCGATCCCCGTTGTGTAGGCAAAGCCTTCACCAACGATTCCCGCGTCTGTGGTCACGCGGGTGATGATGAATTCGAGGTTCGCGACGCGGTGTGTGGCGTCCTCCCAAGAGACCGTTGGCGGGATGTGATAGAGTCGTGAGGCGACATCGATGATTTTCAAGACACTGTTCTCCCAGCCATTGTGAGAGCTCCGGGGTTCGACAGGTTGCCAGGTTTTCCGGCCAAGAGCTGCTGCAGGTTTTGCACAATGCTGCGGGTGTGACGTACGCGCATTTCTTCGGTCCACGCGGCGATGTGAGGCGTCGCAAGGACGCGCGGATGAGTAACAAGCGGATCCCTCGCCGAAGGCGGCTCCGTGTCAAAGACGTCTAGCGCGGCACCAGCGATCTGTTCGCGATCCAAGGCTCGCATTAGTGCGGCAGTGTCGATGAGGCCTGCCCGACCTGTGTTGATGAGATATGCGCCTGGGCCCATCCGATCGAGCTGGTCTGCACCGATCATGCCGCGCGTTTGTGTGCTGAGCCGCGCATGCAACGTGACGATCCCCGAGCGTGCCAGAAGTTCGTCGAGTGAGACCGGTTCGACACCGAGGGTTTCTAACTCGGCGCTATCGACATAAGGATCATGGGCGATGATCCTCATGCCAAAGCCGGAAAACTTTTCCGCGACGACACGACCAATTGCCCCAAAGCCGACGATACCGAGTGTGCGACCATGCAGCTCGATGCCGGTGAATGCGAGTTGCGGAGAACCCGCGCCGCGACCCCATACCGTGCCACGATAGAAGTCCTCCCCGGCGTCGAAGTCAGGGGAGCGGGACCTAATCCATGCACCGGCAGGGATAAGGTGCCGAGCAAGCCCCAGCGCGAGAGCAACCGTGAACTCTGCAACCCCGTGATCCGTGCGCCCGACAGTGTGCAAGACGGCGATGCCCCGCGCCGTTGCGGCCGCCACATCGATGTTCGCTTCCGGGGCCGAGCGCACTGAGAGGATGGCGCGAAGTTGAGGTGCGGCAGCCAGCAGTTCCTCGTCGAAACGCTCGTATCCCGCTATCACAACCTCTGCATCAGCTATTGCGTCAATTAGCGCCTTGCGATTGCAGAACCACTCGCCGGCCGCCCAGCCGAGCAATGTAAGCTCGCTTATTTCGCGGAGCGCGGCGATCCCTTCCGGGCTAAGATCTGCTGTGGCCAGGACTCGAGGTCGGCCACTGATCAATCCGATGGCGTCTGCGCTACTAGGCATCGAGGAGATAGACCGGATGATCGGAGTCTTCGCCTTGCGCGGCAACGACCGGAACGATTGTCGATTCATTGATGAGCGCACAGAACTCCACGTCGTTCTGCCTGCAGTTGCCGATGAAGCGGCGACCGGTCATCGAGCTCAGCAACACCTTCACTGCACTATTTTGCGACATTGTGAAGCCGTGAGCGAGCGACGCCGAGTCGTCGAGCTCGACCGCGCCATCCGTTGCAAGTTCACAAAACCGTGAAACGATCATTCCGGCGCAATAGCTATCCTCAATCGCAACACGCGAGTTCCGAAGTTGGCCTGAGCAGATTATCGTGATGTCCGCATTGCGCGATGATGCCTCCGCGAGCGCACGCCGGGCAACGGCATCAAGGTTTCGCAGCGAACCAAGCAGTATCAAGGCTGCGCCTTCGCGGACTGCCGCGAGAATAGCTGGCGTGCCATTTGCCGTTGCCAGCATTGCGGAGCGGCCCGACAGATCGAGTCGGGACAGGAGGGACGGCGAGGGCTCATGATCGAATCCGAGGGGTGTTGATCCATCATCCAGCTCCGCGCAAATAACGCCATTCTCACCCACGGCGGCGCGCGCTTTGGCGACGTCCGAGTGAAATCCTCCAACAAACACACGATTGCTGCCGGCGTCGAAAAGTCCGACGAGAGCTGTGGTGGCACGGATCACGTCCACGACAATGCACACGTCTCCGGCAATAGCCAGGGGACTAGTGGGAAGGAAAGCAACCTTAATCTTCATGCAAAAGCGGTCCGGTTTTTCATCAATTCTGAAATCTGACTCTCATCGGGCAATGCCGGAACCACGAGCTTTTTCGTAACTGCGAGGGCGCCCGCTGCGGTGCCGCGGCGAACGGCGTCAGCGAGGGTCAATCCACTGGCCAACCCTGCAGCGAGTGCCCCATTGAATGCATCTCCGGCCCCGGTAGTATCGACGACGTCGACTGGGTAGCTCGCGATCTTGGTCTGTCCGTCGGGGCCGGCAATCAAGGCCCCATCCGTTCCCAGCGTCATGACGACGTGTCCCACGCCGAGACCTCGCAGTCTTGCCGCTAAATCGGCGTCAGCCTGACGATCGTCCACGTCGAGCCCCAGCAGAATGCGCGCCTCGGACTGATTCGGCGTTAGGATGTCAACGTCGGCAAAGATTTCCTTGGGCAGGGCGCGCCCAGGTGCGGGATTCAGGATGGTCGTCAGTCCCCGCGCCTTGCCGATGGCAAGCGCGCGGGCCGCCGTCTCTACTGGGATCTCGAGCTGTGTCAGTAGGATGCCCGGGCTCGTCCAGGTGGCGGCGAAGGTTTCGACATCGGTCCCGGTGAGCAGCGCGTTGGCGCCGGGATCGGTGATGATGCGGTTCTCGCCTGCGGCGTCGAGAATGATGATCCCGGCCATCGTTGGCGTCTCGGCCATCTGCCTCACCGCCGAGCAGTCGACGCCTTCGGCGCGCCAAAGTTGCAGTGCCTCGTCACCGAACTTGTCGGCGCCGACGCCCGCCAGCAGTTTGCATCTGGCGCCGAGTCGCGCAGCTCCGATAGCCTGATTAGAGCCCTTGCCGCCATTTCCGAAGGCGAACCCCGATCCTAGTAAGGTTTCACCTGGCGCCGGCACCTCGCCCACAATCCAGAACGCAACTCCATACGAGCCGACGACATAAACTTCACAGGTAGGCATCATCTACTCCGGGCGATTAATTGGCGAGGTTGAGCGATCGAGACGCTCTCTCGCTCGATCCAGCCGGTGTAAATGTATCGGTCCGCCCGATACGACGAGGACGAAAAGTAAATAACCTTATCGCTCGCGTCGAAGGCGGTACGGTCAATTTGCAGCACCGCAGTGCCGCTCGACACATCGAGTGCTTTTGCCAGTTTGGCACGCGCGATGCCGGCACGTATCTCCTGCTTGGCTCGGACAAGCGGCACACCAAGGTGCTGCTCAAGAATCTCGGTGAAAGAGGTATCGGCAAGGTCAAGCTTTTCCATGTGGCGCCCGATTGCCGCGACGAACGAAACTGTCTCAACCGCTACGACCTCGTCGTCGATCGTGCGCAGGCGCTCGATGGTCAAGACGCTCTCATCGGTCGGCACGTTAAGCGCGGCTGCCACGGCGTCAGCGGGACGCCAGTCGACCGTCATATGCCTAGTACCCGGCCGGAAGCCACGCGCTACCGCTTCTTCCGAAAATCCTGAAAAAGTGAGGAGGTCCCGACCGATATAACGCTTGGCAACGAAGGTTCCCTTGCCAGCGCGTCGATAAAGCAACCCTTCACCGACAAGGGCAAGCACAGCCTGTCGCACCGTACTGCTGCTGAGCTCGTGCTGCTTCATCAACTCCATCTCAGTGGGGAGTTGATCGCCAGCGTTGACGGCGCCGCTCTCGATCTGAGACCGAATGATATCGGCGAGCTGAATGTGAAGTGGAGTTCTACCGGGCCGAATCATGCGGTCTCCTCAAGCGGTGCCATCCATATCAAATGGATCTGGAGATAGCAATATTCGAATATTGCATTCTTGCAATAAATGCCCAAGCGTTCGCACTATGCAGTGGCGCGGCCGCGACGTTACGCGGTCGTCTCGGTCCAGGACGAATTCGATCGCCGCCAGCATGCCGTCGTCGCGCACCTCGCCGACATGCTTATGGCCGCCGAGGCCTTGGCGACTGGGCACGAAAATAGGCTCCAGTCTCGCCAGCGTTTTTAACCAGGTCCATCTCGTCGTCCAGTTCGAGGTTGGCGACGCCGGCGGCAACGCAGATCGGATGCGCCAAATTGGTCCAGCCGTGCTGGGGCACTTACGAAATTTGTGACGCATCCCTACGCGCTCCACACCTGGCTTACGTTGCCGCAATAGTGGAGGTCTCAGACTTTCTTCACCAGGCTCGAACACGCCGGCTACTAGTAACGCCTCCAGATCTGTTCATTGTAGATCGCGCAGAATAGCGGCATGCAATCCGCTTGGCCTTGGGAGATACGGTTCGTGAGGACGAAGATTTTGCGAATGGGCCGCATTGCTATTCTATTAGCAGAAAATCCGGAGCCGCCGCGGAGATTTTTCAAGAACTTGCCTAAACGGCTTCCGATCTTCGGAAATCCGTTGTCGACCTTAAATCAACGCTTGCGGATTCTAATATCCTAGGTCGAGACTAACCTCATTTTTAACTACCTGACCTCCAAAAAATTCTACTAGATTCTGGGTGCCGTAGGCGAGATTGCGTTCAAGGACGTCGTCGGCATTGGAGGCTTGATCCCCTGAGCACAGGACATTCGGCAATTTATGTACCCCCAGCCGAGACATAGTGCCGTTGTAACACGTGGCTGGCATCGCGTTCTCATACCACCACCAAACATCGGCTGCGTAACCGCGCAAACGACCGGAGATGAGCGCCTCATGCAGAGGCTTTTCAGCAACCAGGGTGCCACGTGCGACGTTAATAAGAAATGCCGAAGGTTTCATTGCATCGATTTCGGACTTGCCGAAGAACTGCTCGGTGTCTCGGGTGAGCGGCATTGCCAGTACGACGTAGTCACTTTTAGCTAGCACGGAATGTAGGTGATCCATACCGTACATGGAATCGACATGTTCGACGCCTGCGTCTTTGTCGCGACGAACGCCCAAGACCTGCATGTCAAAGGCTTTCGCACGTTTGGCGACGCGACTTCCGACATTACCGACACCCAGAAGTCCTAACGTACGACCGTGCAACATGGCAGCCCGGGTTCCATCCTCCCACCACGGAAAAACCTGCTGTCCATTCGAAGCCATGTTGTGTTTTAACACGGTCAATTTAGCCAATGAAAGCATGAACATCATAGTCTGTTCAGCAACCGCGATCGCATTCGATCCGCGAATATTTGCGACCTTTATTCTTCTCTCTTTTAGAAAATTGAGGTCGAGTTCATTTATTCCTGAGTGCATAAAACTGATGAACTTCAGGTTTTTTGCAGTATCTATTGCGCCCCTCGGCAGAGTGTAGCCGATGATAGCGTCCGCGTCCACGACAAGATCTCTGACATCATTGAATGTACATTCAAATCGTGAAAAGTAGTCGCCACATGGCGCTACTACGTTGGTACCGGCCGGCAATGCATCCTTCAGGTACTTCAGCTCCTCGTCAGTGGCATGCCACGAGCAGGCAACTTTCATAGTGCATCCTCTCTTATTCGGATGACGCCACGTGGTGTGACGTCACAGGCAGGCTGATGAGTTTGTTCACGAACCTTTCTCATTGGGATGAGGCGAAAGGAGCGAGCACGTTCGCTGTCAAGCTGTCGAAGGAGATTGGTACAGTCGCAGGGGCAGCGCTTTAGCAACTACGATCGGACAGCCAAGACCGAGATGCAGTCACCGACGTTCACAAGACCGGGGAAATGACGTGCGGCGATCACGCCGTCCATCTTCGCACTCACCACCAACGGTTCGGCGCCGGTGCGACCTAGGGGATAAATGCGAGCGACCGCATCACCTTTTGCAACGCGGTCGCCAAGGTCATGGAGCGGTTCAAAAAGCCCGCCATCCTCGGCGAAGGAGAAACAATCGCCGTCAGGCATATCGAGCCAGATGGTTGGGAGGGCCTGGACTTCACCTTTCAGGATCCCCGCTGCTTTCAAGACATTGGCAACACCGGTCTTGGCAATTCGGACACTTTTCGCAGTCGTGGTACCCCCGCCTCCGAGTTCGGTGGTGACGAAGACCTTCCCCATTTCCTCGGCGGCGGTGTCGTACATGCCGACCGCGTCTATCTCCAGCATCGCCATGGAATATGGTGCGCCGAAGGCCTGAACAAACTCAAAGCTCTTGCGCTCCTGTTTCTTGTCCGGCAGCCGGTGTGCCGCGCAATAGGGGAGGAAATCGAGAGTCTTGCCACCTGAGTGGAAGTCCAGCACGATGTCTGCTAACGGCAGCAGGTATCGCTGGAAATAGTCGGCAATCTTCTGGGTGACGGTCCCATCCGGCGCGCCGGGGAAGGACCGGTTCATATTCCCTCTATCGATCGGCGAAGTTCGGGTACCGCTGAGAAACGCGGGATAATTCATGGCCGGCACGATGATGACAGTCCCGGTGACGTCTTCAGCCTTCAGAGAACGCGCCAAGTCGAAAAGCGCAATCGGTCCCTCATATTCGTCTCCATGGTTGCCGCCGGTGAGTAGAGCCGTCGGCCCCTCGCCGTTCCGTACGACCGTAACCGGGATCATCACGGACCCCCAGGCAGAGTCGTCGCGGCTGAAAGGCAGGCGCATAAAGCCGTGCTGTGTGCCTTTAGACGAAAAAACAACCGTGGGCGCGATCGGCGACTGGCGGAGAGGGCGGTCCAGCATGGTTCATTCCTTCACGAGAAGTTTGCGTGGCACGTTGGCTAGGCACTCGACCCCGGTCTCGGTAATCAAAATGCTTTCAGTGATCTCGAAACCCATGTCCTCCAGCCAAAGACCTGTCATGAAGTGGAAAGTCATACCCGGCCGCAATTCCGTGCGGTCGCCGGGACGTAAGCTCATAGTGCGCTCACCCCAATCCGGCGGATAGCTGACACCGATGCCATAACCCGTACGGCTGTCTTTGACGATGCCATGACGGGCCAACACAGCGAAGTACGCCTTAGCGATATCTTCACAGGTGTTACCCGGTTTGGCGGCGGCCAGGCCAGCCTCCAAGCCTTCGAGAGTTGCGCTTTCCGCGTCGAGAAAGGCTTGGGTAGGCTTTCCTAGGAAGACGGTTCGCGACAGAGGCACATGATATCGATTATGGCATCCCGCAATTTCAAAAAAGGTGCCTTCTCCCGCACGCATTGGTCGGTCATCCCAGGTCAGGTGCGGCGCACTGGCCTCCGCCCCGGAGGGCAACATTGGAACGATAGCTGGATAGTCACCGCCCGCGCCTTCCACCCCACGAGTTGCAGCGTCATAGATTTCGGCGACAAGATCGCATTTGCGCATGCCGACCTCGATCTTAGTGGCGATACGCTGGTGCATAGCCTCCACTATGCGCGCGGCGCTGCGCATATATTTTATCTCGGTCGGGCTTTTGACCGCCCGCTGCCAGTTCACCAGCGCTGTACAATCGACGAAGCGGGCGTTCGGAAGATTCTTGACTAGGGCGGCAAATGCCGCTGCCGAGAACCAGTAATTATCCATCTCAACGCCTATGCGCAGCGAACCAAAGCCCTTGCCGGCAAGGATATTCGCGAGGTGGTCCATAGGGTGGCGCTCAGTCGACTGTACGTAGTGGTCGGCATACGGAATTATATTGTCGTGCTGCAGATAGGCGGTGTGCTTCGCGCCATTGGCGTCCATGCCCCGGCCGTACCAGATGGGCTCGCCTGTAGGTGGGACGATCACCGCCTGATGAACATAGAACGACCACCCGTCATAGCCGGTAAGCCAGTTCATGTTGGAAGGGTCGCTAACAATAAGCAGGTCGACTCCCTTGGCCTCCATTGCCGTCCGCGTCTTCGCAAGACGATCGGCAAATTCTCCTCGCGAGAATTTCAGGTTTGGCTGCATCGCTCGCGGTCTCCTCATTTTGTTAGTCCAAGCGGAGTCGATTGCTTTTGTTGAGCGAGCGTGAGCCGGACTTGTTGTCGAATGCCCGTCCCACTTCGGCCCACGGGATCATGCGCCGCAGATGTGTGTGCTGACATTCGATCACTCAGTCAGCCGCTTCGTCATCAGCCTGCCGAATTCGGGGTGCGCTGTGCCGTCCCCGCAAAGCCGCAGACAGTTCCAGGCGCTGGCCTGATTGCTGGTGACGACCGGGCGGCCGATCGCTTCTTCCATGCCGGGAACGGCGAGCGCCGCGCGCAGCGCCGTGCAGGAGACGAACAGCGCGTCGGCCTGAGCATGCGTGGTCTTGCGCGCCAATTCCACGAGGGAAGACGGCTTGATGCGTGCCATCTCGCGATCGTCCTCGAAGCCGAGGCAGGTGAAGCTCTCGATATCGAAGCCATGCGCCGCAAAATAGGCGGCCATCGGCCGGCTGGTCTCGATGGTATAAGGCGTGAGAATGCTGATGCGCTTCACGCCCAAGGCGTTCAGGCCGCGCACGCCTGCCATCGGCGGCGTGACCACGGGAACGCCGGGCTTCGCCGCCTGGATGGCGGCCTCAATCTCGGCATCGCCGATCACCACCGAGGCAGAGGTGCAAGAGTAACAGACGGCGTCGAGCGGCTCGTCTGGCAGGATGAGCGCCGCGCCGGCCGAAAGTGACGGCTGCATCTTGCGCAGATTTTCCGGTGTCGTCGGATTGGCATAGGGAATGCGCGCCACATAGACGCCGATCCGCTCGCTCGCCACCATGCGGCGGAAATCGACCTCACTGGTGTGGTCGGCGGCTAAAGCGATAAGGCCGACGCGCTTTGCCAGTGGGCGCCCATCGAATGTCGGGCGCCCTGTTTCGAGGCGGATCTCAGGCAATGGCTTCATGACTTTCATGTCTCGATCCTGCCGTAACGATGCTCCAGCCAGCGCAAGAGCACGACGGAACAGAGGCTGATGATTAGGAAAAAGGCGCCGACCAGCGTCATCGGCTCCATATAGCGGTAAGAGCTGTTGGCGACGATCTTGGCCTGGTTCATCAGTTCCAGCACGGTGATCGCCGAAAGCAGCGGCGTCTCCTTGAACATGGCGATGAAATAGTTGGCCAAAGCCGGGATCATCGGCGGGATGGCCTGCGGAATGATGATGTGCGTCCAGGTCTGCCGGGCAGAGAGATTGCAGGCCTTGGCAGCCTCCCACTGGCCACGCGGCACATTGTCGATGCCGGCGCGATAGACTTCCGCCGTGTAGGTGCCGTAGTGCAGCCCGAGCCCGATGACACCGGCGACGAGCGGCGGCAGGAGGATGCCGATATCGGGCAGCACGTAGAAGATGAAGTAGAGTTGCACCAAGAGCGGCGTGCCGCGGATGAACTCGGCGAACCAGCCGACGCTGCGCGAAACGAGCCGGTGCGGCGAGCGCCGCGCCAGAGCGATGGCCAAGCCGACGATCGCCGCCAGGATCGAGCCGAGCGCCGTCGCCAGGATAGTGATCTTCACGCCCTGGATAAGGTTCGGCATGATCTCCCGGACGAAATTCCAATCCCATTCCATCAGACACGCACCCCGTCGAGGCCGCGCGCCAGGCGCCGTTCCAGCGTCCGCACGCCCCCGGCGATGATCAGCGCCAGGATAAAATAGATGACGAGAATGGTGGTGAACGGCATCAGCGTGCTGCCCGTCTGCGAGCGCACGACTTGCGCCTGGAATGTCAGGTCGGAGAGCGAGATAAGCGACACGACCGAGGTCGCCTTGAGTAATTCGATCGCGTTGTTCCCGAAGGTCGGCAGCATGATCAGCAACGCTTGCGGCAGGATGACATGGCGCATGCCTTGCCAGCGGCCGAGATTGAGCGCCGTGCAGGCCTCGTATTGCTCGCGGCCGATCGACAGGATGGCGCCGCGCACCACTTCAGCGCCATAGGCGCCGATATTCAAGCCCAGCGCAAGCACGCCAGCCTGGAGCGGCGTCAAAGTCACTCCCACCAGAGGCAGAACGAAGTAAGCGAAGAACAGCTGTACGAAGCCCGACGTGCCGCGGAAGAACTCAATATAGGCCGTCGCTAACCACCGTATTGCACCGAAGCGTGACAGCCGCCCCAGCCCGGCGACGAAGGCCATCACCAGCGCCAGCGCTGCGCCCATCACGGTGAGTTGCACCGTGACCACCGCGCCCTGCAGGATCAAGTTAAGATATCCGGACCAGTCTGTCATGGGATCGCGTGTTTACCAATTAGCAGCTGAGGACGGGACACCCGCATGACCTCCCGCTGAAAGGGAGGTCATGCGGCGGGCACGGGTGGGGGTCAATAAGGCAGCTCGGAAATCCACCCGTTCCCCGACCCTTCCCGTTGTGGGAGGTCAGAGCGAGCCTATTGCGCCGAGGCGCAGAGCTTCTCGCGCGTCGTCGACATCGCCGCCTTGGCGGAGAAGCCGTACGGCTCGATGATCTTGGCGAATTCGCCGGACTTCTTCATTTTGGCGAGCTCGACGTCGAAGGCATCGCGCAGCGCCTCGTCACCCTTCTTGAAAGCGGCGCCGTCACAGGAAACCGGCATCCCCTGCACCGGGGCGACCACTTCGAGGTTTGGGTCGTTGGCCTTCTTGACAAGGTCGTTGATGGATAGAATCGGGAGCGTATAGACGTCAATTCTTCCGTCTTGCACCATCTTTAGCCCGCTCTGACCGTCAGGCACGACGATAAAGCGATCACTCGGCACGCCGGCCTTTAACGCGTATTTTGCCTGAAGTCCGCCGCCCGGTCCGCCGATAGTGGCGGAGGGGTCCTTACCAATATCCTCATACGTCATTAAATGCTTTGGATTCCCCTTCTTCACCAGAAAGGCCTCCGCGTCGCAAAGTACGGGTTCGGAATAGGCGACCGACGCGCAGCGCTCCGGTTTCATCATCAGGCCGGCAGTGACGACGTCGAAGCGCCCGGCCTGCAGGCCGGGGATCATGGCGCCGTATTCGGAGATGGACGCGACGATGTCGGTGACGCCGAGGCGTTTGAAGATCACGCGCGCCACGTCGGGCGCAGCGCCCGAGACCTTGCCGTCGGCGGCTACCGCCGTGTAGGGCGGCTCATTGGCGATGGCGACGCGGGCGAAGCCTTGCGCCTTGAGCTCCTCGAGCTTGGCGTCGTCTGCCGAACGCGCACCGGAGGCGAGCAGCATCGTGCTCACTGCGAGGCTGGCGACGCCAGCCATAATCCCAAGTTTCTTCATTGTTCCCAACTCCTTGTTTCTCTTCTGGTTGCTCGAATTGGGCGCGCAGGTCCGAGGACGCTTCGTCGTCTCGGGACTGGCTGCCTCGCCCGTGCATAGCGGTCAGACCCGATGTCCGGCCGCGATGATCTTCTTCAGGAAGCTCTGCGTTCTCTCCTGCTTCGGATGGCGGAAAATCTCATCGGGCTTGCCTTCCTCGAAGATCCTGCCGCGGTCGAAGAACAGCACGCGATCGGCGAAGTCGTGGGCAAAGCCCATTTCATGGGTAACGAGCAGCATCGTCATGTCTGTCTCGGTGGCGAGCTTGCGCATGACGTTGAGCACCTCCTCGACCAGTTCCGGATCGAGCGCCGAGGTAATCTCGTCGAACAGCATGATCTTCGGAGCCAGAGCAAGTGCCCGAGCGATCGCCACGCGCTGCTTCTGGCCGCCGGAAAGCTGCGCCGGCATCGCCTTGGCCTTGTCGGCCATGCCGACCATGTCCAGCAGTTCCATCGCCCGTTTCTCGGCGGCGGCGCGCGTGACGCCCTTGGTCAGCATCGGCGCCAGCGTCACATTGTCCATGACGCACTTGTGCGGAAACAGATTGAACAACTGGAAGACCATGCCAATCTTCTGGCGCATCTTGGCCAGATGCCGCTCGTCGGCCGCCAGCAGCCGGCCGTTGCGCTCCATGTGGTAGAGCTGCTCGCCATCGACCTCGATGTGACCGCCGTCGATCTTCTCCAGCGTCATCAGGATGCGCAGGATCGTCGTCTTGCCCGAACCGGAGGGACCGATCAGCGCCAGCTTCTCGCCCGGCATAACCTGCATCGACAGCCCCTCCAGCACCTTGAAGGCGCCGAAGCTCTTCGAAATGCCGTCGATCTTGATGATGGGCGCGGGCTTGCCGCGGGCCTCATCACGAGATTGCGAAAAAGGTATCAGGCTCGTGCTCCACGAAATCAAGGGTTTGTGCGTGAGCGGAAGGTTACTTCAGATCTATCGCTCTCAACTCGCTAACGAATCGACTGTTAAGGCGCCATCCACTCGCACCGTGCGCTCAGTTTAGTTTTCGGAACTTTGACATACGCCAGCCGTACACTTCGCAGACATAAATATCACCATTTTGAGCGACGCATAGATCGTGTGGTCCGATCAGAGTCTCCTTGTCGTCACTCGCCGTATTATCCCAGCTAGTAAGCAGTTTACCGTCGAGGTCATAGAGTGAAATGGAGCCACTCCCTCGTCCGTTCGTTTTGTCCTCAAACGGCTGTAACTGCGCGAAGTAAACAACATCATCTTTGATACAAATACCGCTCGGATTTCCGAGTTGCCATTCTTCTAGATATTTTCCTTCCATATCAAATAGCTGAACTCTGTCGTTCTCATCATCGCAGATAAGAACTCTGTCCCTGCTGTCGATCCAAACATTGTGAACCAGCTCAAATTGGCCTGGTCCTCGTCCTTGACGCCCCCAAGACAGCAGCAGTTCACCTTTCGAATTGAAGCGGTGAACCTTATGGCCACCATAACCATCCGCGACGAAAATATCTCCGTTCGGTGCAATCGCGAGATTTGTGGGCAGGTTGAAGGGTTGCGAGTGAACCAGCCGCCCCTCGCAAGTAGGCGATGGGGAATTCTTGTTCCCTAAAGTACGCAAAATCTGACCGTGCGGTGAGAACTCCATCGCAACGTGAGCGCCACAATCAACTATCCAGACATTATCGTCTCTCCCGATAAAGATTCCATGAGGTATAGCAGAGAACACACCATCGCCCCACGACCCAATGAAGTCGCCTTCCGGGGTCCAGATAGTTACTGGATGGTTTCCTCGAGAGAGAACGAAGATCTCTCCAGAGGAGTTGATGGCAACATCGCTTGGCTGTCCCATCTCAAAATATTTTGGAACGTTTGGCCAACGCTCGACCCGTTCATAGCGGTACTGGCCTGACCCTAATACTTTCAATTTCTTATTCTCCAAGGCGGGACCCTTGTCTCCGGTCGCGACCCATTGATATGCACCGATGAGGGGCAATGCCAACTATTCTTGCGTTTTAAATAGCTGTCAATATCGAAATTGACACAGTTCAATCCTCGGAACCAAGACCCTATGCGTGCCGCAGGCTGCCGCGAGTGATAAAACAGAGCATGCCGCTGCGTACCGTGCCGCTTGCGAGGCGATGCGCCAAAGGGAAGTTGCTATGATGCAAGTTAGCTATTGATGCATGTCAAGACCGGTGTTAACAGCAAGCGGCTTTCTGTTTTCGCAACCAGTCAGAGGATCAAAAATGAAGGTTTTATTGGGATGGCATGCTACGGACGAGGAGTTGGCAACGGTCCGGCAGTCGCTTCCTGGCGCTACTGTCGTTGGGCCACGTCCTGAGCCATATCTTTCTCGATTCGATCTAACTCTAGAGTCGATCGCAGATACCCTTGGAGACGTGGACGCTTTCGTAGGTTATGTTTTACCCGAAGGGTCGTTAGACATCGCCAAAAAGCTAAAGTTGATATGCTGGATGCATGCCGGCTGCGATGAACTTGACCTGGCTCGCCTAAAGACACTGGGTGTCCAAGTTACCAACTTACGTGGGGCCAACAGTATTGCTGTTGCCGAGCACGCAATGGCGATCATTCTCGGGTTGGCCAAACGTCTGATTGCCAAGCACCAAGCCTGCGTCAACGCTCTCCCAGTGCCAGTTTACGATGCCGATTCCCGCTCAGCGATGTTGCATCGCAGAACCCTTGGGATAATAGGCCTTGGGCAGATTGGAAGTGCGATCGCCCAGCGCGCCAAGGCTTTTGACATGAGAGTTTTGGGCGTTCGCCTCCATCCAGAACTCGGTGCAGGTGTGGCGGATGCAGTTTTCGGCGTCGACCAGATGGCGCATGTGCTGGGAAACAGCGATTACGTTGTGTTGGCGACACCTATCACTCGCAAAACGAACTCGTTTTTCGGGGCAACTGAAATCGATGCGATGAAGTCAGGGGCATTCCTCATAAACATTGCTCGTGGCAATCTTATTCAGGAACGCCCGCTCTATGACGCTTTGAAAAGCGGAAAGATTGCGGGCTACGGTTCTGACGTGTGGTGGACGTATAACAACGCATTTCCAGCAAGTTACCATTTTCCGGTGCCTTCACGAACCGGAATCCAGAGGATGCCGAATGTCATAGGCACGGGTGATCAAGGTGCTAATGCCGATGACGTTCTCGATCGCAACATAGCGCGATCGGTGGAAAGCTTGCTTGAGTTCCAAAACGACAAGCCTCTTACCTGGAAAATCGATCTCGACCTAGGATATTGAAAAGACTTGTTTTTCGAAGGGTGTTGATGGCAAAAACGGCTGGTCAAAATCAAGCGACCAGCCGATCCGCTTCGGGAATTGTCACGGCGAACATACATCGGGTGCCGGAATTCATCGAATTGGTTAGGGCTCTGCCGTACCGAGAGAGGATCGTGCAATATGAATGTGTGGCTACCTGAGCCAGGTTCACTTGAACGTCCAATCTATCTTTCTTTAGCTGAGAAAGTCGTAGAGGCTCTTCAAGCGGGCAAACTGTCGGAGGGAGCGCGCTTGCCAACGCACCGCGAGTTATCGTTCCGCTTGAAGATTTCAGCTCAGACTGTTAGCCGGGCATATGAAGAATTGGCTAGACGGGGTTTGGTCACCAGTTCTGTTGGTCGTGGGAGTTTCGTCAAGGAGTCATTAGACAAGCCGGCTTATCCTCACTCCCCTGAACGCTCCGAAACATCAATTGACCTTTCGATTTTGAAGCCGGTGAGTGATTCAACCCATCTTGAGCATATGCGTAGGGTACTCCAGGATATTGCGGTGGATCTTCCCCTTACGAATTTCTTCTCATTCCGGCCAAATAATGCATTGGCCCGCCATCGTAGCATTGGCGTAGACTGGTTGCGCTCGTATGGCATCGAAGTCGACGAACGCAACTTGGTGGTCACCAATGGTGCAACGCCCGGCATGACACTTGCGTTGATGTCTGTTCTAAGCCCGGGATCGACTCTACTATCCGAGGAAATTGGCCACCACACGCTAAGTCCGCTCGCTGCGTACCTCGGCTCGAAGCTCCATGCGGTGAAAATAGACTCGGAGGGGATTTGTCCAGAGTCGTTGGAGCAGGCTTGTTTGGAGCACAACGCGCGCGCGCTGTTTATTATGCCTGGTCCCATCAGTCCGACTGTGAGTGTCATGAGCAATGGGCGGCGGGCAGAAATCGCTGAAATTGCACGGCGCCATGGGCTATTTATTGTTGAAAATGATCCTCTCGGTGCGCTGGTCGATCGCGGCTTGCTGTCCTTTGTTGAACTCGCTCCCGAACGGACGTTTTATATTACCTCTTTGACAAAGTCCCTGATGCCGGGTTTGCGAACCGGTTATGTGGTCGTTCCAAGTAGCCTGATCCCTGCGGTCACAAATCGATCTCTGGTAACGACCTGGATGGCTACGCCACTGATAGCGGAGATTGCCAGCCGATGGATTGAAGATGGCACTGCGAAAGGCCTTATCGACTGGCAGCGGAAAGCGTTGGCGGAGCGGCACAAACTTGCAGCTGAAATTTTGGGTGGCGTTCCATATCTTTCGCACCCACAAAGTCTTCACATCTGGCTTCCGATACCAAAAGATCACACTGAAGATGGCTTCGTCGCCAATGCGCGTCTCCGCGGAGTGGGTGTCGCACGCGGCAGCGCATTTACGTTATCCCAACACGCGCAGCCTCCTGCAATTCGCATCTCTGTTGGATCAACGCGCCCAGATGAGTTGAGGCGTGGCCTTGAGATAATTTGCGCTATGCTAACAGAGGAGCCTGAACCGATTCTCCACAGGCTGTAATCTATGAGCGAAGCAAGCTGTTGCAGCCCGTCATGGCCACGGAGATCGCCTCCACGCCGAGACGGTGTGGGCGTTAGGCTGGCGGTAGGCAAGAAGAGGTTTCACCTCAAAATCCTTTCGGCGAGGTGGGTTGGTCAGTTGACGACCCGCAGCACTAGCGCCCATCCATAGCCGGCTATTTCGCCGCAAGACGTCTTGCATGCGCGCTGACATCCCTACGTTCTTCTCCTTCTGACGTCGCTCGCAGCACTGCCATGCGTGCGAAGGTCCTCCGAAACGCCAGGGAGGTAGATCGTACGCATACGACGAAGGCCGCCTACTGACGCGTACCTTGAGGCGTTAGTGTCCGCTTAGATTAAGTGGACACTTAGCGAATGAAGTATCTGGCTATGGAGCGGCCGTCGACGGTGGAAGCGAGCACGTCCGCGGCTCTGCCGCTGCCGCCGGGTGCGGGCCGACAGCGGACGCGCCGCTCCTGGACGGTCGAGCAGAAGCTGGCGATCGTGCGTGAGGTGCAGGAGTCCGGTGATCCGGTGTCGGTTGTGGCGCGGCGTCACGACATGAACGCGAACCACTTGTTCATCTGGGTGAAACAAGCCCAGCAAGGGCGATTGGGCCGATCCAACCCGCTGTCCGAGACCCCACCGATCGCCTTCATTGACATGGGTGTTGTCGGTCCCGGCCTGCACGATATAGAGCCGGAAGAGCCTGCTCCTGCGCGATCGCGCTCTGAAGTAGCAGCTGCGACCAGCCAAGCGGTGTCTACCGGTGGCCGGATGGAAATCGTCGGGGCCAACGGCCGGCGTGTGATCGTTGACCGCACTGTCGACGTAAGTGTCCTGCTGCGGATCTTGCAGGGGCTGGAAATGCTGCGATGATCCCGACAGAAGGCGTGCGTGTGTGGCTTGCCACAGGCTACACCGACATGAGATGTGGCTTTCCATCACTTGCGCTACGGGTGCAGGAGGTCCTCAAACATAATCCCCTTGGGGGCAACCTGTTTTGCTTCAGGGGGAAACGCGGAAATTTGTTGAAGGTCATCTGGCATGATGGCCAAGGAGTACGCATACGACGAAGGCCGCATGATTGGCACGCGCGCGCGTGCGCGGCAGGCTCTATGATGGCGTTGCGTGAAGGTCAGGCGGTCTGCTGATCGACCGGTTGGTCGGCGTCGCGCAGCTTTTTCCATTGCCAGGGCAGTAGTTCGTGCAGACGCGAGGCGGGAAGATCGGCAATGCGGGCCAGGACGTCGGCGAGCCAGGCTTTCGGGTCGATGTCGTTGAGGCGTGCCGTGGTGATGAGGGTAAGCATAACGGCGGCGCGGTCGGCGCCGCGCAGGGAACCGGCGAAGGTCCAGTTTCGCCTTCCCAGAGCAATGCCACGCAGCGCTCTTTCGGCCGCGTTGTTGCTGAGGCAGATTCTGCCGTCGTCGATGAAGCGGGCGAAGTCGGCCCAGCGCCTGAGCATGTAGTTGATTGGCTTCAGGACCTCGGAAGAGCGCGAGAGGGTATCGCGCTCGCGGAGCAACCAGGCGTGCATATCGTCGAGAAGTGGTTTGCTCTTCTCCTGCCGCACGGCACGCCGCTCAGCGGCTGTCTTGCCGTTGATGGCGCGCTCGATCTCGAACAGCGCGTCGAGGCGCCTGACCGCCTCCAGCGCGATCGGGGAGATCGGCTTGCCCTTCTTGCCATCCCGGGCCTTTTTCGCGATGTCGGCCAATTCGAAGAATCCTCGCCGCGCATGGGCGTAGCAAAAGGCCGGCGTGATCGGCTGCTCCTTCCGCTGCGGGTCGAACAGCGGCACGAAGCCACTGTAACAGTCGCACTGAAGGATGCCGGCGTACCCGGCCAGATGCTTCTGAGGACGCTCGCCGCGCCGGTCGCTCGAGGCGTAATAGATTGCCGCCGGCGGCGCAGGCCCGGCGAAGGGACGGTCATCGCGCGTATAGTTCCATATGCGCCCGGTCGCGCACTTGCCCTTCGCCAGGATGCGAATGGTGGTGTCGTCGCCATGAAGGCGCTCGGCCGCGAGCACATGGCGCTCGATCAGCTGGAAGAGCGGCATGACGGCGAAGGTTCCGTGGCCGACCTGATCGGCCAGCGTCGACAGCGGCAGGTCGATCCCTTCGGCCTTGAAGCGCGCGCTCTGGCGGTTGAGTGGAGCATGCATGCCGAACTTGTCGAACAGGATTGTCGCCAGCAGTCGGGGGCCGATGAAGCCGCGTGGCGTGGCATGGAACGGCGCTGGCGGCTGGGTGATCTTCTCGCAGTCGCGGCAGGTGAACTTTTCGCGCACCGTCTCGATCAGCTTGAAGCGGCGCGGGATCTCCTCCAGCGTCTCGGTCACGTCCTCACCCAGTTTCGACAGCCGCGATCCGCCGCAGCAGGCGCAGGCAGTTGGAGGGTCGATGACGACGCGCTCGTGTTCGATGTCATCCGGCCATGGCTTGCGCACCGGTCGCTTGCGCGTGAACGGTCGGACCTTCTGCGTCTTCGCCGCCGCGGCCTGCGCGGCCTGCGCGGCAAGCTCGTCCTCGGTCGCCGAGGTGACGAGGTCTTCGAGTTCCAATTCCAACTGCTCGATCAGCCGCGCCGTGCGCTCGGAGCGCTGCCCGTACAGTTCGCGTTTCAGCTTCTCGATGCGCAGCTCGAGATACGCAATCCGCGCCTCGGTGTCGGACAGCATGGCCTGCGCGTTGGCGGCTTCAGCCCGCCAGTTGGCAGCATCCGCGACCGCCACATCGCGTTCCGCCTGCAACGCCTCACGCTCAGCCAGCAGCGCCACGTAGGCGCTGGCAAGATCGAGGGAGCTCAACCGGCTTCGAAGTCATATGCCGATTGAATCACATTCCATCCTATTTTCAACTAAAAAATGCTACCCAACCCGAGCCGGACGCCAGGTTTCCTGAGGGTTCCTCCAGTCTATGCCAGACAAGAGATAACTCAGTTGCGCAGGAGATACTGTCACAGCTCCACCCTCAACTGTCGGCCAGATGAAGCGGCCGCGCTCGAGTCTTTTTGTGAACAGGCATGATCCTTGGCCATCATGCCAGATGACCTTCAACAAATTTCCGCGTTTCCCCCTGAAGCAAAACAGGTTGCCCCCAAGGGGATTATGTTTGAGGACCTCCTGCACCCGTAGCGCAAGTGATGGAAAGCCACATCTCATGTCGGTGTAGCCTGTGGCAAGCCACACACGCACGCCTTCTGTCGGGATCATCGCAGCATTTCCAGCCCCTGCAAGATCCGCAGCAGGACACTTACGTCGACAGTGCGGTCAACGATCACACGCCGGCCGTTGGCCCCGACGATTTCCATCCGGCCACCGGTAGACACCGCTTGGCTGGTCGCAGCTGCTACTTCAGAGCGCGATCGCGCAGGAGCAGGCTCTTCCGGCTCTATATCGTGCAGGCCGGGACCGACAACACCCATGTCAATGAAGGCGATCGGTGGGGTCTCGGACAGCGGGTTGGATCGGCCCAATCGCCCTTGCTGGGCTTGTTTCACCCAGATGAACAAGTGGTTCGCGTTCATGTCGTGACGCCGCGCCACAACCGACACCGGATCACCGGACTCCTGCACCTCACGCACGATCGCCAGCTTCTGCTCGACCGTCCAGGAGCGGCGCGTCCGCTGTCGGCCCGCACCCGGCGGCAGCGGCAGAGCCGCGGACGTGCTCGCTTCCACCGTCGACGGCCGCTCCATAGCCAGATACTTCATTCGCTAAGTGTCCACTTAATCTAAGCGGACACTAACGCCTCAAGGTACGCGTCAGTAGGCGAACTTCGTCGTATGCGTACGCCAAGGATCATGCCTGTTCACAAAAAGACTCGAGCGCGGCCGCTTCATCTGGCCGACAGTTGAGGGTGGAGCTGTGACAGTATCTCCTGCGCAACTGAGTTATCTCTTGTCTGGCATAGACTGGAGGAACCCTCAGGAAACCTGGCGTCCGGCTCGGGTTGGGTAGCATTTTTTAGTTGAAAATAGGATGGAATGTGATTCAATCGGCATATGACTTCGAAGCCGGTTGAGCTCCCCTCGGATCTTGCCAGCGCCTACGTGGCGCTGCTGGCTGAGCGTGAGGCGTTGCAGGCGGAACGCGATGTGGCGGTCGCGGATGCTGCCAACTGGCGGGCTGAAGCCGCCAACGCGCAGGCCATGCTGTCCGACACCGAGGCGCGGATTGCGTATCTCGAGCTGCGCATCGAGAAGCTGAAACGCGAACTGTACGGGCAGCGCTCCGAGCGCACGGCGCGGCTGATCGAGCAGTTGGAATTGGAACTCGAAGACCTCGTCACCTCGGCGACCGAGGACGAGCTTGCCGCGCAGGCCGCGCAGGCCGCGGCGGCGAAGACGCAGAAGGTCCGACCGTTCACGCGCAAGCGACCGGTGCGCAAGCCATGGCCGGATGACATCGAACACGAGCGCGTCGTCATCGACCCTCCAACTGCCTGCGCCTGCTGCGGCGGATCGCGGCTGTCGAAACTGGGTGAGGACGTGACCGAGACGCTGGAGGAGATCCCGCGCCGCTTCAAGCTGATCGAGACGGTGCGCGAAAAGTTCACCTGCCGCGACTGCGAGAAGATCACCCAGCCGCCAGCGCCGTTCCATGCCACGCCACGCGGCTTCATCGGCCCCCGACTGCTGGCGACAATCCTGTTCGACAAGTTCGGCATGCATGCTCCACTCAACCGCCAGAGCGCGCGCTTCAAGGCCGAAGGGATCGACCTGCCGCTGTCGACGCTGGCCGATCAGGTCGGCCACGGAACCTTCGCCGTCATGCCGCTCTTCCAGCTGATCGAGCGCCATGTGCTCGCGGCCGAGCGCCTTCATGGCGACGACACCACCATTCGCATCCTGGCGAAGGGCAAGTGCGCGACCGGGCGCATATGGAACTATACGCGCGATGACCGTCCCTTCGCCGGGCCTGCGCCGCCGGCGGCAATCTATTACGCCTCGAGCGACCGGCGCGGCGAGCGTCCTCAGAAGCATCTGGCCGGGTACGCCGGCATCCTTCAGTGCGACTGTTACAGTGGCTTCGTGCCGCTGTTCGACCCGCAGCGGAAGGAGCAGCCGATCACGCCGGCCTTTTGCTACGCCCATGCGCGGCGAGGATTCTTCGAATTGGCCGACATCGCGAAAAAGGCCCGGGATGGCAAGAAGGGCAAGCCGATCTCCCCGATCGCGCTGGAGGCGGTCAGGCGCCTCGACGCGCTGTTCGAGATCGAGCGCGCCATCAACGGCAAGACAGCCGCTGAGCGGCGTGCCGTGCGGCAGGAGAAGAGCAAACCACTTCTCGACGATATGCACGCCTGGTTGCTCCGCGAGCGCGATACCCTCTCGCGCTCTTCCGAGGTCCTGAAGCCAATCAACTACATGCTCAGGCGCTGGGCCGACTTCGCCCGCTTCATCGACGACGGCAGAATCTGCCTCAGCAACAACGCGGCCGAAAGAGCGCTGCGTGGCATTGCTCTGGGAAGGCGAAACTGGACCTTCGCCGGTTCCCTGCGCGGCGCCGACCGCGCCGCCGTTATGCTTACCCTCATCACCACGGCACGCCTCAACGACATCGACCCGAAAGCCTGGCTCGCCGACGTCCTGGCCCGCATTGCCGATCTTCCCGCCTCGCGTCTGCACGAACTACTGCCCTGGCAATGGAAAAAGCTGCGCGACGCCGACCAACCGGTCGATCAGCAGACCGCCTGACCTTCACGCAACGCCATCATAGAGCCTGCCGCGCACGCGCGCGCGTGCCAATCATGCGGCCTTCGTCGTATGCGTACGGTAGATCGAATCCTCGCATTGTCATACTTTCCTGGTCTGCGGAGGTGCTCGCGCCCCCGGAGGACCGGCTACGGCGCAAAATGGGGAAGATTCAAATGGCACATTTGGGGAGTATTGTTCCGATATCGACAGACGAGCGCGGCGAAGAGGCGGAGGAGCCGAATACTCTCGATGTCGACGCTCATAACCTTCTCTGAGGCGACATCAGATCGCCTCGGAGTCGAGAGGATAGGCGCCGGTCTCATCATGCACCTCGCTGCCGGCCAAGGGAGGGACGAAGACGCAGACTAGGACCAATTCGGTCTCGGCACACAGCAGGTGAGCATCATGCTTGTCGAGCGCGTAAATGATGCCCGGTCGCACGACATGGACCTCCTCTGCCTGCAAATCCTCGATAGAGCCCGTTCCTGAGATGCAGTAGACCGCCTCAAGGTGGTTCCGATAGTGCATCTTGAGCCGGGCGCCCGAATGGATCGTGGTGATATGGAAGGAGAAGCCCATCCCATCGTTCTTGAGGAGCAACCGCACGCTTTCCCAGCTCGTCGTCTGGACCCGCCGGGCTGTCAGTTTCTCCTCATTAAAATCCCTGACGATCATGATTTACCTCTTACGCTGCCCTGTTCACTGTGCCGCCGATTACGCTATCGATAGCGTCCTCGAGAATGTCGAGGCCTTGGCTAAGCTGATCCTCCCTAATGACGAGTGGTGGCAGACACTTCACGACCTCGTCTTTGGGACCAGAGGTCTCGACAATGAGGCCCCTCTGGAAGGCGGTGCTGATGACCTGCCGGGCAGTCTCGCCGGACTTCAGATCGATGCCCCGCATCATGCCACGACCCTTGGCTGATACTCGGGTTGGGTCGTACTTCTGCGCGATCTGCTCAAGCCGGCTTTTCAGCAGGTTGCCTTTCTGGCTGACGGACGCTGCCAAGCTGTCCGTTCGCCAGAAGTGCTCCAGGGCTGCCCGGGCGGTGACGAAAGCATGGCAATTGCCGCGGAACGTTCCATTGTGCTCTCCGGGCTCCCACTTGTCGAGTTGTCGATCAATAAGGACCAGGGCCATAGGCAGGCCATAGCCCGATATCGATTTGGCAATTGTGACGATGTCCGGACGGAGCCCCGCTGCTTCGAAGCTGAAGAACGCATCGGTCCGGCCAACACCCGCCTGGATGTCATCTACGATCAGCAGAGCTCCGTGTTTGCGCGCAATGGCTTCTACTTTGCGCAGCCACTCCGTGCCGGCGACATTCAGGCCGCCTTCGCCCTGAACTGTCTCGACAATCACCGCCGCCGGCGCGTCTACGCCGCTGGAGGGGTCCGAGAGCAGGCGATCAAGGTAATCGGCGGTGTCTACAGCGGATCCAAGATAGCCGTCATAGGGTAGTCGCGTGACGCCGCTGAGCAGCTGGCCGGCAGCAGCGCGGTGATATCGGTTGCCGGTGCAGGATAGAGCGCCGAGGCTCACGCCATGAAAGCCGTTGGTGAAGGCTATAATGTTGGGCCGACCAGTGATCTTGCGCGCTAGCTTGAGGGCAGCCTCGACCGCGTTGGCGCCGGTTGGACCGGGAAACTGCACGACGTAATCTAATTGTCGCGGCCTAAGGATCGTCTCGTGGAATTCTCGCAGAAAAGATTCCTTGGCTTCGTTATACAGATCGAGGCCATGGGTGATGCCGTCGCCCGCAATGTAATCTGCGAGCGCGGACTTCAGCTCGGGGGGATTGTGCCCATAGTTTAAACTCGAGCAGCCCATGAGAAAGTCGAGATAGGCCGTCCCATCTCGCGCAAATAGCTGAGCCCCTCGCGCCCTCGCGAAAACTACGGGAAAGCTGCGGGCGTAGCTGCGCACTTCGGACTCAAAATAGTTGAAGATAGCAAATTCGTCCCCGCCATTTGGTGCACTTCGGTCAGTCATCGTTGCCTCCTTATTTGCGTATTGGCTTGGCAGGTCGGCGGATATGCCCGCAGGGCCGATGGAGCGTACGATGGGTCCGATGGCTATCGTGTGCTCGCTCTCATGCCGTCCTTTGAAATGGACTTCGTGGTCGAACCGGAGAGCTTGCCGGATTGGCGCGCCGAGGTCCTGAGCGACAGCTGAGAAAAACAACCTGGACGCCCGGTTGCTGAGCGTCACCGTGGCCTTGATGTGCGTCACGCTCTCACAAGATGGCCTGTTGAGGGCTGAAATGATCAGGCCCTTGCCCACCCCAGTGTTGCGTTTCTCAGGATGCACGGCAATCTGCCAAATGAAGAGCGTCGAGGGCTCGCCCGGCCGCCGATAAGCCGACATCCACCCAACCACCGCCCCGGCACGCTCAGCGAGCACGCAGGTGTCGGCGAAATCAGTGCAGAGCAGGAGCTCGCAGTACAGCGAGTTGCGGTCCAGTGGCGGGCACTTCGCAATGAGGTCCCATACAACAGCTGCATCAATCTCGGTCGGTCTTCGGAATGTCACTCGCGGCAACGGGACGTTGCGTGGCAACGAGAAGCTCTGGCTATCACTGACCATTCGAACCCTCCCGGCGAACACCAGTGTCGCCTCGGTCGCGTTTCACGAAGAGGATTTCTCAAAAGTCATGCCAATTGCGCCGAGGGCGCCTTAGAAATATTTTTCTGAGCTTTGTTCAATGACTTGACCCGGAGTGCAGCAGGCAGACAGGCCGAAAGCAATGTGTCGGGGATTCGACAAACACCACAGTAGGTTTTCGGTTGCCAGGCGTTTTCTCAGGAATGACGACGGGTAACAACGGGGATGGTAGCGGATCATATTGCGATCGGCGCTGACGACGGAATAGGCCCGCCGCTCCGACAACAAGATTGCGCCCTTTGTCGACTAAATGCGTGAACGCGTCGTCGCCGCGATCCGACCGCAGGATCAGGTGCGGCCCTTCGAGTGCGGTTCGAGACGCCGGCCGGATATCAGGCGCAGGTCGACTTCGCGGTTCACCAGCCCGGCGATACGCATCGGTTGGCTGTTCTCGTTGGTGCTTGGCCACTCGCGCCACATCTTCGCCCGCTACGTCCTGCACCAGGACCTGCAGACGCTACTGCGCGTACCGCGCCAAAACCAAGGGCAAGGTCGGGCGACCGTTTCGTCATATCCATGAGGACTTCTTCCTGCCCCGCTCCTTCCGCAATCTCAACGATCTGAACGATCAGTTGCAATATTGCCTCGACACCGTCGCCAATGCCCGCCTGCACGGCACCACGCAGCGCGTCACGAGCGAGGCCTTTGCGGCAAAAGCAGCTGGAACTTCAATCCCTTCCGGCAGTTCCCTTCGACGCGCTGCTCAAGGAGCGCCGCGTCAGCCATGACGGTCTCGTCTCGATCGGCGGCAACTATTACATCGTTCCCGTTCGCACCCGACTGGTTGTTGAGGTTCACCAGCTTGCCGATCGGATCCGCATCTTGGATGAGGGCCCATTGGTCGCCAGCCATCCCGTTCTCGAAGGACGCTGGCGATACCGGATCAATCCTGCTCATCGACAGGAATTGGGTCGCCAAGCGACGACGAAGGCCACCCGGGCCTTTTTCTTTCACCGCCCCGTAGTATCTGAGCATCCTTCTCTTGCGGTCGTCCAGCTTAGCGCTTCGATTTTCCAACGACGCCTTCTCCAGTGTGCCCACGATTGCCTTGCGCGATAGAGCTGTTCTGGATCAGTACGAAATGCTCATTGGATCGGGATGTTCTTGCAGGAGGGCCGCAATTCGTTCAAGCCCCTCTTTGAAGTCCTGGTCATTTCTATTGGTGTCGCCAAGTGCCAACCGTACTGCATGGGGTTCGACTGCTCGTCCGATGATGAATGGATCGGGAGGGCTGACAAGGAGCCCCAGAGATCGCGCATGATCCACAAAATGGCTGGACCGCCAGTGTTCAGGCAGGGTCAGCCAAGCATGCATCGCGTATGGCTCCGCTTCATAGCTAAATCCCCCGAGTATGTGGTTCAGGATCTCATATCTTGTCTTGAGTTTCTGTCGTTGCCATTCGATCAGTCGATCAATTGTCCCGTCCTGCAGCCAGCGAGCAGCAACGTCAGCGGTCCAGATGTTTGCACTCCATCCGGTGGCCCGAACGCGTGAAATTAGACGAGGTATTGCCGGAATCGGGCCTGCAAGAAATCCTGTCCGTAAAGAAGTCATCACGCACTTCGTAAAGCTCGTCGCGTAGTATGTGCGTTCGGGAGCGAAGCACCACATGGGCTTCGGTCGCTTGGGTATTAGAGGACCGAAGACATCGTCCTCGATGATCGCTACATCATGCCGCCGCGCAATTTCGGCAATCCGCTCGCGACGCGCTTCATCCATGAGGGAGACGGTGGGAGCACTGTAGCAGGGCGTAATGCACAAAACCTTGATGTTTTCGTGCGCACAGGCCTCTTCAAAGGATTCGGGAATAATACCGTTCTGATCGATAGCTAGGCCTCGGAGCCTGATCTTCAGGATTGAGGCATTAATGGTAATAGACGTGTGCACAAGCGCCTCGGTGGCGACCACATCACCAGGCTCGGTTATGCTCGCCATTGCTGTCCAGATCCCGTGAGCCACGCCGTTCGTTACGATCACACTGTCGGCACTCGCCTGCACCCCATTGCGCTCAAGCCAGCCGACGCCAGCTTCGCGATGCTGCACTATGCCCTGGGTTGGCCGATACTCAAGCATGCGCTGGATGGCGCCGTCTTTGGCTGACGCGACCATCGCCTCCCTGAGTACCTCAATATGGATTTCGGAGAGCACCGGCACGATGTTTGAGAAGTCCCGTACGTTCGGCTCTTCGCTATCGGCGAAATACCGCGCACGCTGTTCCGGCCTGAAATACTGAACAAACGTTCCTCGACCAACTTCGCCCGAGAGTAGTCCCTTGCGTTCCGCCTCGGCGTAAGCGCGAGCTACAGTCTGTACGCTAACGCCGAGCCTTTCTGCGAGTTCGCGGTGCGTCGGCAAACGATCACCCGGCTGTAGGGATCTCGAAGCAATGGCTCGCTCAACCGCGTCGATGATTGCCTTGTATCGCGGGCCGACTGAATTAGACAGGTCTGGAATCCACATTGACATAATCCAAAATTACTTTGAAACAGACGTAGGCCTTGAAGCGGTCGAGACCGCGCCAGGTAACATACGTCTGGGGCACGAGATTCCAGCCTCGATGCCGGCGCCGGTCGCTATCCACTCCTCATAGGATCTGAACAGTCCGCCAGTTCAATCGTCGCCGCCGGCGCACTCGCTATCCTCCGAATCCCTTCGGAGCCAGTGAATCACCGTTGCGCGGTCGGCATGACTCTTCCTCCCCTATTGCGACGCGCTTGGCCTCCGCGGCGGATTCAGATGCCCTCGAAACCAATGGGCGAAAGATCACATGATAGTAATGAGGCGTTTTGAACTGTTGCAAATCAATGGGACGTATTGTCGCGACACTTGCCTGTGACAGGCACTGGTAGATCTCTCCCTCTCGGTTGATTTCTTCCAGCTCGAGAGAACTCGATACATTCCTACACACGCTTCTTGCATTATTCAAAAGTTGGATATCTGCGATTTGCAACCACTCGTAGTGCTCTCCAAAGAGCATTTTCACGCCGGTGCCGCATACATATGGCAGCAAAATGGAGAAATATCCTTCATGCAGATGGCGTGCTCGAAGCAAGAGGACTTTGGACTCATGTATGCTCCCTATCGAGACTTTCAGAGGTGAAAACCGCACATTCATATCGTCTGGGCCCAGATCAAGTTGAAATCTTCTTTGCACCAGACCGCTGAATGTGAAGTCAAGCCCCAAGCCGCGCGTTTCATATGCGCCCAGCCGATAGGGTGAGGGCAGGCGCGTCACATTCTTCCAAGCACTTTCTAGATGATAGATCGTCTTCTTGCGATCTGGTCCCATAAACTTGTCGTGCTGGAAGTCCTTGAAATATTCCAACTCCGCTTCAACAGGCATGTAGGCATTCCGGAATAAAGCTGCGTGGGCGGCCCGCTGCAGAATAGAATACTCATGCGTCATACCAGATTTGGTAAAAAACGTCCTCGCGTCATCGATGAACCGCAAGCACTCACCTTGAACATTGGCAACCTTCTCATATTGCTTGTCACTAAGATTGATGTCCGCAATAACTGGCTCGCCGTCAAACTCATAGTCAATTACCGCTCCTTCTTTTACAGTACAGCATTGCTCAAATACCGTCGAATTATCCCAGGTTGACGTAATAAGCGCTTTGCTGTTCGCCGCACGGTAAGATTCGTCGGAGGAGAACACATATCTCCCAAGTATGTCAATATTCAAGTCTTCTTTGAACGCGCGAGCCAGATATTCCTGCGTTCTGCCGTTAAATCCTATATCTGCAAATACAATGGTATCTCCCTCCTCCACCTCCAATTCCTTCGATATATAGCGCATCAGACGGGCGCGCAAAGCAAAAGAGTTCTTGAGGATCAACTCAACCACATCCTCGTCGTGCAGCAACTGATGGAACGCCGTTTTTGGATCTCCAGATTGATGGGCGGCTCGTATTAGCAATTCCGTCACTTCAGGCGGAAGCAAAAGCTGTTTTGCAATGGCATGAAGAGTGTCGCATTCGGGCTCGATCCCGCTGATGTAATAATCGATATCGGCGCGGGTTTTGAGAGAGGCGGCAATGGCATGGAATTTGCGGATTCGTACCAGCTTGCCCACGGGCTTGCGCGCGTAGGCTTCGCACGCGGCTGAAAGAAGATAAGCGTCACGCAACAGAAAGAAGACTTTTACTCGCTTGCCCTGTTGTTGGAGCACCTCCACCTCGTCCATAAGAAAACGGGCATAGGCGTATAGCGCCGGACCAAACGACATGTATCCTATCAATGTCTCAGGCGTGTGCGGACGCAGGTTTGCTGCAGAAAAAACCGGGCGAAACGGACTATAGCATGGCAGAATCACTGCCTCCGGTGCTGCCTGTTCGAGTACAATCAACGAGGATGCTGCGTGCTGTAGGCGCAAGAAATCTGCGACCTCACGATCAAACGGCAAGAAATGCAGCGCTCGTACGCCGAATTTCCGCGGCGCTTGCGCATCGGCTACATCATTGTCTCCGATGTGAAGTAGTTGCGATGCAGGCACCCCACACTCTTTGATTACAATCTGAAAAAGGGAATCGCTCTTGGACGTCCCATAATCGACGGAGCAGTAAACCTTGCTGATTGACTGCATAACGTCTTCAGGCAAATGCCGGGCCAAGAGGCGCCTTAACTCGTCTTCGCGCAAATACGTATCGCTCACGACGATAATTTTGATACCACGGGTGTGCGCCAGTCTGATCAGTTCTACGTACGGCGAGAATGCAAAGCAAACACTCATTTCGGTCCGGATTTCTGCCTCAGCCAATAGCTCCCGTTCCTCACTGGAGAGCGATGTAAAAGACCGATAGATGTCACCGATATCGATTTCCCTGGATCCGTTCTCTAAAGGCTTCGCTCGACGGGCACGCGCCGCAGCGCTAATTCGTTGGTGAGGAGTTACCCCTAACCTTCGCGCGATTGGAGTATTGGCCAGCACGGCAAAAACGTCTCTGGGTGTCGCTGTCTTGCGCCATAGCAACGTATCGAAACAGTCAAGTGAGAGTACCTTTAGGGAGTCTCCAAATTCGTCTAGGACCTTCGGAATATCCTTCGCCGTTATCTGCGCGTTATGGTCGGTGTCACGCATGTTGCTCCAGAGCAGGCGATCCTCCGGTTTTTGTCTTTTGGTGATCTTTTCTGTTAGACCGCCCCCGTCTGGAAACATTGCATCAGGGTGGCCGATAAATCGATAGATGTCGTCATAGACGTCGTCTTCTGGAAGACGCGGAACTATCTCGCCATAAATGTCAGGATCAACCGTATGTTCAATACAGGATCTTCCGGAAGACGGCCGATTAACATCGGCTTGCTTTATCTTGGCGGCAATGCGCTTTAGTATGTGCTGCATATTGTCTCCTTCGCGCAAGCGCAATCTTTCTGGCTGAGAACGTCTCACTCGTCGTCCACTCCTAGGTCTAGGCCCTCCGCATCGCCAATGTGTCGAGGTCAGCGGCAACCGCTTTTGGAGCTTCCAAGGAGCCGGCAATTAAATTAGAGATGTTCTGAGTTGGTTGAGGGACTTGGGTTCGAACCGGGGGCCTCGCGCGGCAAGAAGAGTGGCTGCAACAAGCGGAGATGCGAAAGGGTATTCGAACTCATCTGCGATCCTTGCTTGGAGGCGAAAGCAAAATGCCGGATCGCTTACGCTCTGATCGTTTCCCTCAGAGTCGAGCCCGGATACTCCTTGCGGAATAGACCGCGCTTCTGGAGAATCGGGACGACTGATCGTGTGAAGGCCTCGAATGAGCCTGGCATTTCGGTGGGCGTCACGATGAAGCCATCACAGCCCTTATTTTCGAAGAAATCCTGAAGCTGGTCGGCCACGGTCTCGGGCGTGCCCACAACTTGAGGGCAGAGTTCGCTTATGGCAAAATGCTTGGCCGCTTCGCCGAGCGTGAGATTATTGGCCCTGGTGCCTTGAAGGATGATATCGAAGGAACCGCGAGAGCCGGTTTCTGCCGGGATGTCGATGATTGGCTTGTCTACCGGATACTGCGACAGATCGAGCCCAGTGTGGGCAGACATGAAGGGGATCCCGACGTGAGGGTCGACCAAGTCATTGATGTAAGCCTGCTTTTCGCGGGCAAGCGAGTCCGTTTCGCCGACGATCGGGTCCACTGAGACAAGGATGGCGCAATCGTCCGGATTCCGCCCCGCCCTGCCGACGCGATCCTTCATCTCGGCATAAAATTCCTGCATGTCCGGCAACGAGTGCTGAAGCGTAAAGACAAGCTCGGCGTGGCTGGCGGCAAAATCGCGGCCGCGCGGTGACGATCCGGCCTGCATGATGACCGGGTGTCGCTGAGGGCTCGGTGGGACGGTGAATACGCCCCTTGCTCCGACGTATTTCCCGGCGATCTCGGTGCGGCGCATCTTCGCCTCATCAATGAAGTCGCCGCTCTCCTTGTCAAGGACGAGCGCGCCGTCCGCCCACCCCGTCCACAAGTCGAGGCACACTTTCAGGACCTCCTCGGCGCGGTCGTAACGTTCACTGCGCGGCAGGAGCGCCTCCTCGCCAAAGATCTGCGCATCCAGGTCGGTTAGGGAAGTCACAATGTTCCAGGCGATGCGGCCGCCACTTAGCACATCAAGCGAGGAAAGCACTCGGGCTATCGCATAGGGTTCTTGGAAAGTCGTCGATAATGTCACACCGAGTCCGATGCGCGACGTCGCCCGCGCCATCATCGCCACTAGCGGGACAGGATCAAGCAGCGACATCTGCCCGCCTCGCGCCATAGTGGTTTCGTTATAGAAACAGAGAGCATCCGCGAAGAATAGTCCGTCAAATCTCCCGGCCTCGAGCGTTCTCCCCAGCGCTTCCCAGAACGCGGGGTCGAGAAACCTATTCTCTGTTTGCGGATGGCGCCACATCGCATGATGATGGCAAGTTGGCCCCGCCATGAGAAACGCTACAAACTTCATTTGACGCGACATTCTGGGCCCCCTCAATTTGGCATTTGATGTATATGCTGTTCTCCACGCAAGGGACGTGCCGACTGAGAACACGTCCAGCTAGATAGCTGATTTACAACCGTTTTCCTCAAGCCGTCCAAAGCGGTGAGAGCCAAAAGCTCCCTGCAAAGCACAAGGATTGTGGAGCCAATGTTAGATTCAGGACACAGTGATCGGCCCTGTTGCAACGGTTGATTTGGGATTAGGTGGGCTGGGGTCAGGCGGCGAGGATTTCGACCTGCTCGGCCAAGGACGGGTTCGGATTGAAGGCGTAGCTCGCCTGTCGGTTGCACATCATGTCGACCATTTCGATACCGGACAAACTGATGGCGGCGCTGTCACATTGATTGAGCGGTAAGGATATTGAGGTAGCAGCGCGCCCATGACCGTGAGTGCACCGACCTACATGAACCACCGCTATCCGATCGAAATCGTGGCCCGTGCTGTCTGGCTCTACTTCCGCTTCAATCTGAGCCTGCGCGATGTCGAGGAAATGCTGCTCGATCGCGGGATCGTCCCTAACCTTCCTCCAATCGCTTTGATTTTATGTCGACAAACGCCATCGCTTTTTCCGCTGGTATCCGACCTCCCGGTCACACAACTCCAGATAAAACTACGCTTTGGATAATGCGACTTGCTCCGCGATTGCGGAGCGGCAACGAGGGCGTGCCGCCGGCGTGGTTTTGATCGCGTCGTCTGTGGCGCTGGTCATGTGTCCACAACAAGCTCCGACTGCGTCAGCATGGAGTGGCTGCTTGCAGCCCATTCCATCGGACAAAGGAGGAGTTTGTCATGACCCAACTTCGCCAGCGCATGAGCTAGGACATGCAGGTGCGCAACTTCGCGCTCAACACCCAGCTGTCGTATCTGCAACAGGTGTCGCTGTTCGCCCGCCACTTCGGCAAGTCGCCGGACTTGCTCGGGCGAGAGGATATCAGGTCTATCTGGCCAATGAGAAGAAGCTGTCGCCCGGCTCGATTCACACCGCCATTGCGGCGCTGCGCTTTCTCTACAATGTGACGCTCGAAAGGGACTGGGCGCCTGAAGAGGTCCTGCCGCTTCCCAAGAAGCCGCAGAGGCTGCCGGTCGTCCTCAGTCCCGAGGAAGTTCAGCGGTTCCTCGGTTGCGTCCTCGATGTCAAACACCACGCCATCCTGACCCTGCTATGCCGCCGGCTTGCGCATCTCGGAAGCGGTGCAGCTGAAGCCCACGGGCATCGACTGCCAGAGAATGGTCATCCGCGTCGAGCAGGGCAAAGGCCAGAAGGACCGCTACGTGATGCTGTCGCCTAAGCATTTGGAGATCCTGCGCGACTATTGGAAGCTGCGGCGGCCAGGCAATGCCCGGCGTGCCATCGCGGGCAGATGATCATCATCGAGACATTCGACGGCGTCAACCGGACGCCCGCCATACCAGGACACGTCATGAAGCAGGGGCGCCGCCTTCCTTGTCATCAGCATCGCGCCGGCGGGCTCGGAGCCAAACTGAGCCGGTCCCGCGCAGGTGTGCGCCGTCATCCCCGGCTGCCTTTGTCGGCAGGCCGCGACGCCGGTCCTCGCTTTGCCGAACCGATATCCGTGCCGCTTTCGGCGCACGGCACGCCTTCAATCGCCGCGTCCGCGACCGCATCCGCACCGCCACGCGATGCCTGCTATGGGTGCGGCCCCAATTGAAAACCATAGCGGCCACCCGTGCCGGCGGCTTAGTCCAACACGTTTTTAGCTCAGCGCCGCGATCTACCCCAGCGCACTCTCGCCACCCGCCTTTCAGCGCGACGCCAAGCTAAAAACGCTCTGCATTATGTGGAGCTCCACATAAGGCTCACGTGCGGCGCAAGTTCTACGAACTCCATGCCGCAGGTTCCTCCGTTATCGCCTCGCAGACGGTGGCGCAGATGGCCCCGCTGTGGACCGCCGAGGAGGTCGTGCGCGGCCAGGACCCGGCGGTTCGGATAGCTGCGCGTCAGGAGAAATCCGCCGCCGTCGTTGCCGCTCTCTTTGCGTTGTGGGAAAAGGAGCGCCGAAGCTGTCGGGAAAATCGAAGCCCGCTGAGGCGATCCGCTATGCGCTCGGCCGGCGTGCCGCGCTCGAGTGCTTCCTCACCGACGGCCGGATCGAAATCGACTCCAACATCGTCGAGCGCGCCATCCGAAAGAACAGACTCTTCGCGTCGCATTGCCAATGGCTGGCCCCCCGTGGGTCGGTCAAAATCCCCCGGGTATGGTCACTTGAAACTCCCCCACCTGATGGTCACCGGCAGCGCTACTGAACAGCGGTAGCCGGTAAGGCAGGACGTTTATTTTCATCCCCTTTCATACAGCGAGGGGACCGGGAGTTGTACGTCTTGAAGGCACATCTGCAAAGCACCGTACTGACATTACTTGATCGCAACACCAGCCAGCGCGAGATTCAAAGGCTGACGGGTGTCGATCGCAAGACGATACGGCGTTACCGAGCGCAACGGGCTGCTACGGAGGCAAATTCCCCCGGGGAAGTGACCACCGGCTCGGCAAGCGCGGAGGACCAAATTCCTCCACCCCGACCACCGGCTTCTGGGGTGTCGGGAGCGACGGTCACCAGCAGCCTGGCCCGCTCGGCCTGCGAAGTGCATCGGGCGTGGATCGAAGAACAGGTCCGCCTGAAGCGAAATGCACAGGCGATTTACCAGGACCTGGTCGATCAGTTTGGCTTTCCGTCCAGCTATCAAAGCGTCAAGCGGTTTGTGCGCACGTTGCGACAAAGCGATCCCAAGCAGTTTGATCGTCTTGAGTTCCTCCCCGGCGAGGAGGCTCAGGTCGACTATGGCGAGGGCGCGCTGACGATCGATCCCAAGAGCGGCCGGTACCGTCGTCCCCGCCTGTTCGTGATGACGCTGCGCTATTCGCGGCGCAGCTTCCGGCGGGTGGTCTGGCAATCCAGCCAGCAAGTCTGGGCGCAGCTTCACGAAGAAGCGTTTCGGTATTTTGGCGGGGTGATCAGCTATGTGGTGCTCGACAACCTGAAGGAAGGCGTCCTCAAGCCCGATCTGTACGAGCCCGAGCTCAATCCGATCTACAGTGCGATGCTGGCTCATTACGGCGTCGTCGCCGATCCGGCCCGCGTGGCGGACCCCAATCGAAAGGGGAGCGTCGAGAATGCGATTCAACATACCCAGGGGACCGCGCTGGCCGGACGGCGCTTCGAGACGCTGGAAGCCCAGAACGAGTTCTTGAGGCACTGGGAGGAGAACTGGGCTTCCAAGCGCATCCACGGCAGCACGCGCCGTCAGGTCGAGGCCATGTTCCAGGAGGAGAAGCCGCACCTGCGGCCGCTGCCTGTCGCACCCTTCCGCATCTTCACTGAAGTCGTTCGGACCGTCTGCGACGACACCACCGTACGCGTCGACAGCAGCTATTACGCCGCGCGGCCCGCGGCCATCGGCAGTCTGGTCGTCGTGCGCATCTACACTTCCACGATCGAGATCCGTGATCGCCACACCCATGCGCTGCTGCGGATTCATCCCCGGATGACGCACCCCGGTTCTGTCGTCCTGCCGATCAACGAACGGCCGTTCAATCCGTCACGGCAAACCGCCGTGCTGCTGGCGACCGCCGGTCGCATCGGCCCACAAACCAAGGCCCTGTGTCAACACATGTTCGATGCCGAGGGACGCCCCGGACAGCGCGCGATGTGGGGCATTGTCGGGCTTGGCCGGAAGTATCCGACACGGCTGGTCGAGCAGGCCTGTGCTCATGCCATCAGCAACCGCATCTACCGTTACAAGCACGTACGCGCGACTGTCGAGCGGCTGTTTGAGCAAGCGCTGCAACAGGTTGAAGAAGCCCCACAGCCGGTATCGCAGCTCACCCAGGATCATCCACTGATCCGCGCCCCCGCGGAATATGGCGACCTCTTCAGCCGTGCTGTGCGGCACGATGCCGGCAACAATGGCCGGCAGGCCGGGGCTGACGACGACCGCGCCTCTCCACCCCGCACTCGTGGCGCCTGCGCAACCCCGACCAGCTTCGCCGCCACGAGCGCTCCCGCTACCCCTTCTCACCTCAAACTGGAGACCCAACCCCATGATGACCATACCCGAAATTGAACGCTGCCTGCGACAGCTGCGCCTGTCGGGCGTCCGCGACACGCTGCAGACGCGCGTGCTGCAGGCGCAGGGCGCAAACCAACCCTTCCTCGAGACCTTCTCCCTGATCCTGCAGGACGAACTGGATCGTCGCCAATCCCGCCTTATCGAGCGGCGATATCAGCAATCCGGGCTCGATGAAAAACTGACGCTCGCCGAATTCGACTGGTCCTTCAATCCCAAATTGCCGCGCCAAACTTGCTTCCAGCTCCACACCTTGGCGTTCGTCGCCGCCGGCGAGAACGCGATGCTGGTTGGCAAACCGGGCACCGGGAAATCCCACATCACCAAGGCGATTGCCTATCAGGCGATCCTGCACAGCCACAAGGTCCAGTATCTCGAGACCGATGACTTCTTCCACCGCCACGCTCTGAACGCCCCCGCGCAACGCGAGGCCCGGATGCGAACAATCATCGACTGCGATCTCCTCGTGCTCGACGATCTGTTCCTCGCACGCGCCATCCCCGACGACGCCGGCGCATGGCTGCAGACCCTGATCCATCAGCGCTACAAACTGCGCCGCAGCGTCATCGTCACCTCCAATCGGGTCGTGCAGGACTGGGGGACATATCTGCGAGACAACACCATGAGCACGACGATACTCGATCGGCTGATGCATCATTGCCATCTGCTTGAGTTCGATGGACGCAGCTATCGCCTCAAAGAGGCCGCTGAAGCCCTTGCTCGGGAAACAAAGTCAAACTAACAAGTCCACTTCTGTCCTGTCTTGCGGGTGGGGGATTTTGACTGACCCTACCCGGGGGAATTTGAAGTGACCCGCGGGGGGCCAAACAGCGATATCGACGCCCTTATGCCATGGAACTACCAGCGCTGAACGGCCTCAGCTGCCCGCTTGCACTGCTTTTGCAGGCGTTCTATTCGATCCGCTCGGAGCGGCTGGAATGCGATCTTCTGGTCCGCTGGTTCATCGGCATCGGCGGCCCGCCGCCCTGTGTCGGTAGCTCGCCTGAGTCGGCTTGACGCTCTTGATCGAAGCCGTCGACCGAGAAGTGATCCGTGGAGAGCAGCTTCTTGAACTCCGGCTGCGCCAGCACCGCCGCAATGAACTTCGCCGCGATGTCGCCCTCCAGCAGCCGGGCACGGTTTTTGGAGAATACCGAATGGTCCCAGGCCGCATCGCCGATGCACAAACTGCCAAGATGAATCAGGTCAATCCGCACGACTGGCTCACCCTGACCGCCCTCATGGCGTGGAATCATCAGCGCTGCCCGGCCTCAGCTGCTCGCTTACGCTACATGCGGCAATACGCGCTTCCATCCTGGTCTGCCGTGCGGCGCCTGAGGGCCGGACGCAATGGCAGGGCTTGGTGCATGTTCGATGACAGCGTTCGATTTGGGGCGCATTAAATTAGGTCAATCGCTCGAAGATGACGTTGCCGTCAGTCATTGCAGCAAGCCGGTATGATCTGCATTCCATCAGATTGATGATCTTGGCCCTGATGCCCTTTAGATGATGCTCACTTGGCTCGCATTGGATGACAGCAGGTCTGATGCGCTCGTAGTCAATGGCCTTAACGAGATCGTGATCCAGTCCTTCGCAATCAATCGATAAAAAGTCGACCTTATTGGCATATGGCGTCAATAGTTCATTGATACCGATCGCGCTCACCTCGATATGTTCTCGGATACCTCCTATACCGTTGAAGTCGCCGAAACTTTCAACATGTGCCTTGTCCACGGAGGTAAGCTCATGGGCGTTTCCAATGAAGAGCGTGGCAGACTCTTGCGGAGCGGGCAAGACAACGGATCGCACGAGAATGTCGTCCGGGCGCGCGGTGCGGATCAGCGCTTCCAATTCAGGATTGGGTTCAACCAGAACACCTCGCGCTCCCCTTTGGTACATAAGATAGGTGCTTGAGGTAGAGATGGGGTGATTAGCGCCGATCTCGACATAGAACACACTGGCCCAAGATCTTTGGCTCTTGCAGAGTTTTGCAGCCAAGATTCCTTCGACAATAACGTCTTCTCCGGCTTGTGCGTAACTAGCCGGCGCGAAGTGCTTGATCCGAGAGTTCGGCAGATTGAGCCTGGCGACCTCCTGGTTTATGGACTGGTTTTCAAACTGGGACAACATAGCTCGCCCTCCAATGTAACCTGCTATCCTGGGACGGGGCCATTACGACCGGTTTGTCGCGGCGGCTCTTGCGCATCATCCCAGCAATCGGCGTGCCACGTGCGGAATGCGGTGCCCCTTACTTATCAAGAGTGAAACACGCGCGGCGGTTGGAATGGCCGCGACACTTTGTCGAGTTCGCGACATCGGCCACCAACCGTACCGCGACTTGCCGAAGGGACGTGCAAACGGCGAAACCTGCTGCAAGCGCCCGCTATTGGGCGCGAGGTTGCGTTCTCATGAGCCCACTTCGGCAGCGCTTGAGCGAGGACATAGAGGTGCGGTCAAGCTCCAATGAAAGAACTTAAGGTCCCAAGTGCCGTCCTGACGGGCGAATTTCCTTGGCTTCAGTCGCGTGCGGGCGACATCATGCCGGAGTTTTCCAGCGACGAGGAAGAGCAGCCCTCGCCGGTGATGAATAGTTCGCTGCGTCGCCAGTGCGGGTGCACTGCCTAGTGTACCGTCGCAGTGATTATGACGGGTTAGTCTACGCCGAGAATGGGCAGGTCCTGTGGCGGGACGAGCAACTGGATGCTGCGAGCGACACCGGGCTGCTTGTCGATCAAGCCGAGTTGGTTGAGGGTCTTGAGCATCTGATGGACTGACGGTGCGGTGACCCTGAAGTAGCGCTGGAAGTCCGCCTCCGCCGGAGCGCGGCGATTGATCTGCGAATAGGCCCAGATGAAGGCGAGGTACTGGCCCTGTTTGGCGGTGAACCGTGCTGTCGGCGCCGGCGTCTTTTGGTCAAGCAATTGATTCATTGTAGATTCACCTACGGCTCTTCCACCAAGAAGGGCTTTGGGAATGAACATACGATATCGGGTCGAACTCAGCCAATCCGAACGAGACGAGCTGCGTGCTTTGGTGAGCGGGGGTAAACTGCCGGTGCGGCGGCTCAAGCGGATGCAGATCCTGCTGGCCGCCGACGCCGGGGTCGCCGACGAGGCCATCGCCATCTCGGTGCAGACCAGCGACTCGACCATCTACCGCACCAAGAAGCGCTTTGTGGAGATCAGCCTGGAGGCCGCCCTCAGTGAAGGGCCGCGTCCGGGGGCGGCTCGCAAACTGAGCGGCAAGCAGGAGGTGCAACTGGTGGCGCTGGCCTGTTCTGATCCGCCGCAGGGATGCGCCCGGTGGACTTTGAAGCTTCTGGCCAACGCCCTGGTCGAAGTGATCGAACACCCGAGCGTCTCACGCGACACCGTCCGCCGGCGGTTGAACGACAACGATCTGAAGCCCTGGCAACAGAAGATGTGGTGCATCGCCAATATCGATGGGGAATACATCGCCCGCATGGAGGATCTCCTCGATCTCTATGCCGAGCCGCATGATCCCAAGCGACCGGTGGTCTGCTTCGATGAAAGTCCGATCCAGCTCATCGGCGAGGTGCGCGTGCCCATCGTGCCGAAACCCGGAAAGCGATACCGCTACGACTCCGAGTACAAGCGTAACGGCACGGCCAACCTCTTTGTCATGGTCGACGCCAACCGGTCGTGGCGCAAGGTCAAGGTCACCGACCGGCGCGCCAACGAGGACTTCGCCGTCTGCATGCGCGACCTGGTCGACGTGGACTATCCCGGCGCCGACAAGGTCCGCGTCGTGATGGATAACCTATCAACCCACACCGCCTCCGCTGTCTATCAGACCTTTCCAGCAGTCGAGGCGCGTCGGATCTTGCGACGCCTGGAGTTCCACTACACACCCAGGCACGCCAGTTGGCTCAACATCGTCGAGATCGAAATCGGCGTCATGCGCCGCCAATGTCTTGATCGCCGCATCGCTAGCCGCGACCTCCTTGAAACAGAGATCCGGACCTGGGAACGCCGCCGCACCGAAAGTGGCGCCCGCATCCGCTGGATGTTCTCCACACAGCAGGCCCGAGCGAAGATGGCAAAATCCTATCCCACGCCGTCTCTCAAAGAGTCATAATCACCGCGACGCGACACTAGCCCTTGGCGGCGTTAGCGCACACTATCAGGGCTCCATCGGGCAAAGTCGGAGGGAAAACAACTTGGCCGGCCGGCCTGGCTCGATGAGCAGCAGCGAAAGGGAGCCCTCGAAGACCTGGCCAAAGGAGTGAGCGTTTCGGCATTAGCCTGACATACGGCACCAGCCGTCAAACCATCATGAGGGTCAGGGATGAAATCGATTCTCACGAAAAAAACGTCCAGAGCGCTTGGAAGACATAGCCGACCACCAATGATCCCGAAACTGCGAGCGCTACGAACAGGGCGATGGTTGACGGCCGAAGGACCAAAGCCACGGCCAAGACTGGGCTTGTCCGCCTCGCGTTCGAAAGCCTTGGCGCACTCTATGGGACTCTGCGTCGCGTCTATGAACTCACTATAAGCTTACCGGATGCACCCCTACGGGAGTTTGAAGCAAAAGTAGCGGACCTACCTCGGACGACCGAAGTAGAACGACTGGTCGTGCAGAGGATCGGTCAGGACATCTTTCGCGCTCGGCTTATGGACTATTGGCAAGGGTATTGTCCCCTTACCGGAATTTCCGACCCGGCCCTGCTGCGCGCCTCACACATCATCCCGTGGGCGGGTTGCGAAAGCGATGCCGAGCGGCTCGACGTCCATAACGGACTGCTTCTCTCAGCGCTGTGGGACGCCGCATTCGATCGCGCGCTCGTCACTTTCGACGACGAGGGACGGCCGGAATTTGCTCCCAGCCTCAGCGAGTACGCGCTCGGCGAGTTGCGCTGGCGTTTCCCGATTTCCCTTACGGAGGAGCATCGTCGTCGGCTAGCACGTCATCGTATGCGAGCCCGGGCGTCACTTATCGCAGCGCGAGGCGCCTAAAGACGTCCTTGTTCAAGGAGGCCGGACATGGACCGATCCGGCGCAATAACATGTTTCTCACCTCGAGGAGCTATAGCGGGATTTGGCAAGGTATTTGCTATCCTCGTCTGTTTCGTTTTGTTCCTAGATGCACTGCGGGTTGCTTATGAAACGGTGTCTGGCTGGCACCAAAACTTCATGAAATGGGGCAGCAAAATGCTGGCTTTTTTGGTCGGCTTTTGGCCGTTCTGAGGTCATGGCCGGGATGTGATCGGCCGAGCGGCTGATGGAAATGGAGGTGGCGCGGCCACCGGTGCCGCCTATGGCTCAGCGCCATCTGGTGGCCAAGGGTACCAAATAGGTGAGGGTGGTCACAGCGAAAGCCGTCAGGAGGCCAAAAGAGGCAACCACAATGCCACCGAGTGCCAGGCCCAGATAGCACCGGAGAGGCTATAACCATCAGGCTCCGGAGGGCGAACATGACCCGGCGCCGGCTGAAATTGTCGGCGAGGGCCCCGGGGAACACGGACAAAATGAAGGCGGCCAGGGTTCGATGAAGCCTGCACCAGTGCAACCATCAGATCGAAAGTCGAGACTGTCTGCATCAGCCAGCTGAGGCTGAAAACTTGGGTCGCGAGCCAGATCGAACGAAAGGTTGGATTCCCGCCAAACGTCGTTGGCACCATATGGTACCCGTCTCGCCGGTGTCAGCAGGGCTGGATACTACCGGCGCGATATCGTTCGCGATGGCGGGCAGGTCAATGCCGCCCCAGATTGACGGTGGCCGCTTGGCCGGCGCTTGCAACTGGAAGACCCGCTCGTCCAGTTCCTTGTCCACTTCCGTGAGACGATGATTGAGGCGAAGGTAGTCCGTCCAGGTCGGCGTGCGGAATGTTTCTGTCCATTGCATAGGCTTCTGAGGCACCGTAAACTTAACGCTGTGAAGACAAGATCTGGGAGTGAGGCTTTGGTTCATTCGGCGTGAAGGCGCGCGATTTGGCGCCATGCTTGCATGGCAGTTGCTCGCAGTTCTCGATGGTGGGTGGATGGAATATCGTGGCGGGGAACGTTAAAGAGGTTGGCGATCGGGTCGTGGACGGAAACGAAACGCTGAAGATGTCGCGCTGACTTGAAGCGCTTCATGATCCTCTCCCGCCGTCGGACGGGTTGATGAGAGTTCTCCGCCCGATTGTTCAGGCCCTTGTGCGAGCGATGCTCGACGCCTGGCATGATCTCCCGCTTCGCCGCACCGTAGGATCGAAGCTTGTCGGCGATCATCACACGCGGCGAACGGCCTTGCCCTTTCAGAAGCTTTCGCATCAAGCGCTTTGCCGCCTTGGCATTGCGACGGCTTTGCACCAACACGTCGAGAACAAACCCGTCCTGATCAACGGCGCGCCAAAGCCAGTGTTTCTTTCCACCGATGGTGATGACAAGTCGAGTGGCCCGGGGGAATTTCACCCCCAGGCTCTCACAGATCCGGACGTGAGCGTCTCCACTCATCCGGCTCCTACCGTCCAGCCGTTGCCCGATACAGCAATCGCCAATGTGCAAACAGCGCTGGCTCCCGACGCCTTACGTCCTGGACCCAGTACCGCGCACGCCGACGGTGGCGTCTCAGGCGTCGATATTTCGACATGGCCCAGCGTGCCAGGCGCAGATCGAGGTGCATCAATGCTCGGGAAGGTGCCGATTTGTGGTAACGACCATAGTAGTTCATCCAACCACGAAGGATCGGATTGAACATCTTGGCCAGATCATTGATGCGCTTGTCGATACGGCGGTCAAGCTGCCAGTCCCGCATTGTCTGACGGATGGCTTTCGCGGCTCGGTTGCTGATACCCGGACTGAAATTGACGAAGGTCTTGCCCCATCGGTTCATTGCCAGTCTCGGTCGAAAGGTGTAGCCGAGAAAGTCGAACTTCTGATTGGGGCAATGCCCCCGCCGAACGTTATCCTTGCAATACACGATCTGTGTCTTGTTTGGATGTAACTTCAGTCCGCATTCAGCAAACCGTTGCTCAAGATCCGTTTGCAACTTTTGGGCCTGACGCTCGCTGCTGCAATGACAAACGGCATCATCGGCAAAGCGTTCAAACGGAATCTCAGGATGGTGTTTGGCCATCCACCGATCGAACGCATAGTGCAAAAAGAGGTTCGCCAGCAAGGGTGAGATAACTGACCCCTGCGGAGTTCCCCTCTCCCGAGGTTCCAAAGTGCCGTTCTCCAGTTGCACGGGAGCCGTCAGCCACCGTTCAATGTACAACAACACCCACGTGCAGTCGGTGTGCTTTCGCACCGCCCGTAGCAACAGGTCGTGTGGAATGGTGTCGAAGGAAACATCTCCAGACTGCCCATCACCAGGACCTTCCCGCCTCGGCAACGATCATGCGGGAGGGCCACGCCTTTGAAGGGCGGCCTCTGGCCGTAATCAGCCGCCTCAAACGCCGCGGCGAGCCAACGCTGCTTTTAGAATTGCCGGACGGCAGCCGGACCTACATTCCCGTCGCGTGGACGGATCTCGGGGGCCTGGGGGGTGATTCCACAGCCTCGCCGGCTAATCACTCCAGCATTGGGCGGCTTTCAGACCTTCTGCATCTGCGCTTTCTGACCGACGCTCTTCTTGAACGGCGCGGCGAGTCGCCGCCCGATGACAAGGAGGAGCGACATGCAACTGAAGCTGAGATTCGCCGAGGAAGACCGCAAGCGGCCTCCCGACCCACCCACCTGGGAGACGCTGGACGCCGAGGCGCGGGCGGAGGCGTTGCGCCGGCTCGCCCTCGTGATCGCGCGCATGCTGACAGTGAGGGAGGCCGGTCATGACTGAACACAGCAAAATCGCCGCCGGTCACCAGGCCCGGCTGGCTGTCGTCTACCTGCGCCAGTCGAGCGCCTCACAGGTGGAGAACAACCGTGAATCGACCGAGCGGCAATACGCGCTCTCCGGTCGGGCGCGCGAGCTGGGTTGGCCGGACGAGCGTGTCTTGGTCATCGACGAGGACCTTGGCCTGTCCGGCTCCGGCAGCGTCATGCGCGCCGGCTTTGCGCGGCTGACCAGCGAGGTGGCGCTGGCCCGGGTCGGCATCGTGCTTGGCCTGGAGGTTTCGCGGCTGGCGCGCAACAATGCCGACTGGCACCGGCTGATCGAGTTGGCCGGGCTGACCGATACGCTGATTGGCGATGCTGACGGGATCTACCACCCGGCTCTGTTCAACGATAGGCTTTTGCTCGGGTTGAAAGGCGCCATGAGCGAGGCCGAATTGCACGTCCTGCGCGCCCGCCTCAATGGCGGCATCCGCAACAAGGCAGCGCGCGGTGAATTGCGCCGCGGCCTACCGATCGGCTTCGTCTGGGGCGAGGCGGACGGCGAGATCCTGATCCATCCCGACGAGGCCGTCGCCCATGCCATCCGCACCGTCTTTGCCCGCTTTGCCGAGCTCGGCTCGGCGCGCCGCGTGTGGCTGTGGTTCCGCGAGCAAGCGATGAAGTTCCCGCTGTGGCTTAATGCACGCACCGAGCTGCGCTGGGGCGAGGCCAGCTACCACGCGATTCACAGCGTGCTTGCCAATCCAGTCTATGCCGGCGCCTATGTCTATGGCAAGTATCGCCGAGAGACGGTGCTCGACGAAACCGGCGCGCGGTGCAAGCGGATACGCAAGCTGCCGATGGAAGACTGGCAAGTGCTGATCAAGGACCACCACCAGGGCTATATCGATTGGCCCACCTTCGAGGCCAATCGAGAGCGCATGGCGGCCAACACCCAACCCCGGACGCACGCCAAGGCGCAGGAACAGGCCGGTGGCGCCGCCAGAGAGGGTGGCGCCCTGCTGCAGGGCATTGCCCGCTGCGGCCACTGCGGGCGACGGCTGCACACCCATTATCGCGGCCGCACCGTGACGCCGGGCTACCATTGTCCCGGCAAGGTGGTCGTCGAGGGCAGAGGCGTCCATTGCCTCAATGTTGGCGGCGGGCAGATCGATGAAGCCGTGGTGGCGGCCTTCCTGGAGGCGCTGGAGCCGGTGCGCCTGACCGCCACGCTCGAAGCGGCCGAGCGGCTGGAGAACGATCGCGAGGCAGCACTCAAGCATTGGCGGCTCGACGTGGAGCGCGCCGCCTTCGCCGTCAACCGCGCCGAGCGCCGCTATTGCGCCGTCGATCCCGACAATCGCCTGGTCGCCCGCAGGCTCGAGCAGGAGTGGGAGGAGGCGTTGCGCGCACTGGAGGCGGCAAAGGCGGAACTGGCGCGGCGCGAGGAGCAGCGTCCGCGCGTCCTGTCGGCCACGGAGCGGGAAACGCTGCTTGCCCTCGGGGCCGATCTGGCGAGCGTTTGGTACGCGCCCACCACGCCGCGTGACCGCAAGGAATTGCTGCGCACGCTCCTCGATGAGGTCACCCTCCATGTCGATCGCGACGAGGCAGCGGCGCTTCTCGTCCTGCGCTGGAAGGGCAACGCTACGAGTCGCCTCACCGTCGCCTTGCCGCGCTCGCGGCCGGCGACGGTTCGTACCGACGAGGACACGCTGGCGCTGCTGCGGCGGCTGGCACCGCATTATCCCGACGCGGTCATTGCCGGCGTCCTCAACCGCCAGGGCCGCCGAACGGCGTACGGCCACCGGTTTGACGCCAACCGCGTCGGCTATCTGCGTAAGCACTGGAAGATTCCCGCCTGCAAGGCCAAGCCACCAGCCGCCGACGGCGACATCGTCACCGTCCGTCAGGCCGCTGCCGCGCTCGGCGTGGCGCCATCGACGCTCCACCGCCATGTCAACGACGGCCTCATCCCGGGCGAACAGGTGACACCCGGTGCGCCATGGCGCATTCGCCTGACCGCCGAACTCAAGGCCCGATTCCTGGCCACGCCTGGCGAAGGCTTTGAGCCCATCCGCGACGCCATGGAGAACCTCGGCCTGTCGCGCCAGGTCGTGTTGCAGCGAGTAAAACGCGGCGAACTCGAATCCGTCCATGTCGTGCGTGGACAGAGAAAAGGCCTATGGATCAAGACGATAGACAAAAATCCCAGCCTCTTCGAACAGATACCGTGAACCAGGGGGTATTATGACAATGGATCCAAGAAGGCCTGAATGTCGAGATCGAGAACCCAGTCATGGCGCCAGCATCTCTGCCTTGCCATACCCACGGCCTCGAGTGCCGACTTGCCGGGCCTATACCCATAGGAATCGGGATGGAAATGTCTTTCCAGTTCCGGTTCCAGGTATGCCTTCACCACCCCTTGCGCAATCCGGTCTGAGACCGTGGGAATGCCCAACGGCCTTGTACCACCTTGCCGCTTTTTGATCGCGACCCGTTTGACTGGCGGCGGAAAGTAGCTGCCAGATGACAATCGGTTCCAGAGCTTGAACAGGTTGTTCTTCACATCCCGCTCAAAATCCTCGATCGACTGATCATCGACCCCGGCTGCACCCCGGTTCGCCTTTACCCGTTGATAAGCCTCCCAAACAGCCCGTTTAGGAATATCGAACGGCTTTGCTTTACCCAAAGGCTCCTCCCGCATGACGGTTGACCTTTCGATAAAGCTGGACAGTGTTGCGCCTTCGCTCCAACGCCATTACAGCACCTTCTTCACTACTACACGCAACTCCGTCCCTGTGCCCCGCATCGGTACTCGGATCCTCATGGTGCTTCCACTTGGATGTCTCCCTTCGCATCGGGGCGACAGGTTCCCACGTTCTACACAAGAGCCTGAAGCAAGGTCACGCCGCCTTCATGCCGGACGCCATCTGGGCAGTAGACAGGTATCTCCCAGACTTCTCCCGGGTTAACGAAGCCCACCCGGTTTTGACGCCATCTATGCACTTTTCGACACGTCGTCAGCGGTTCGCTCCCGCTCGTCTCCTTGCATCTTACCTGACCGGATCAAGTCCGGCCTTTTCCTCAACGCTCACCACCATCGCTCTTTACGACAGCAGCTTGAGGTGGTTTGAAACCCGCTCCTGCAAGCCGGCTTCGAGGGGCCAGCCCTCATCTCCTGTGCAGCATGGCTGCTTGGGAAGTGCCTAAATCATAGCTCCTCCTTCGCGCCTTCGTGGCGCACCCTCATCGAGATGCCATTTGTCGCCGAGCTTGCCGGCCGATCGCTTCCGGATATCATTGGCAAAGTGTCTGCCAAATTTCTCAGCCCAAAGTCGCACGGTCTGGTGAGAGACGATGACGCCACGAGCTGCCAGCATATCCTCGACCATCCGCAGGCTGAGCGGAAACCGGAAATAGAGCCAAACGGCATGGGCAATCACCTGCGCCGGAAATCGGTGGCGACGATAAAGAGGATCACGGGAAAATCTGGTCATGCCGCCAGATCCCACATTTTGATCGATGCCCGGTTAACGTTACGGTGCCGTCTGGACGACGGGGGCGCCTTCCAAGCTGCCAATCTTCCCCTTGTCCTTCGCGGCTACTCCGCCGGCGTCGTCTCCAGCGCCGGCTCGTTTTTCCGCCCAAAGCGCTGGACGACGAAGCGGCCCGCCTTCTGGCCAGGGACCTCGATTAGAGTGTAAGTGATCCAGGACAGCAGGGTCACCGTCGGCAGGACGGCAGCCATGACGATGGCGAAGCGCAGCGGCGCCGCCAGTTCGTGGCCGTATTGGCTGATGACGAACGCCGCGACCGGCTGCAACACCAGCAGATGGATCAGGTACATGCTGAAGGAAAGCTCTCCCATGAGATGAAAGAACCGGTTGCTGAGCGTCACGGCGATCGCCCTCGCCACCGTTCCCACCATTCCCGGCAGCATGCGATAGAGCACCAGGGCAAAGAAGCCCGCCACCAGCGCTTCACGCACCAGGAGCTTGCCCAATCCGTAGTCGCCGCCAAAAGGCAGTGCCACCAGCAGCACGGCCAATGCGAGATAGAGGAGCGGCCGCGGCCGGCTTTGATGCACGACGCCCGCCAACAGCATTCCGCACAGGAAGATCTGCATTTTCAGCGGCAGGAACGACGGCATCGGAAAACGGAACGACAATTGACCCATGACAAACACGATGAGGCAGCCAAGCGCCGCCACCAGCACGGCGCTCCTGACCCAGTCGAGCCTGCGCACCAGCAGCATGACGGCCGGGAACACGGCGTAGAACTGCATCTCCAGCCCCAGGCTCCAGTCGGGCAGCGGCGTACGGTAGGCGAGGTTCGGCACCAGGCCGAACAGGAACGTGAGATGGGCGACGATGTTCTTCAGGCCGCTGTCGAGGTAGCGTTCAGGCGCCTGGTGCGATCTCGACAGGAAATCGTCGATGACGATTCTCGACTCGTAGAGATAGGGGCCAAGCGCCAGCGCCAGGAAAAGCATGACGTAGAACAGCGGCGCGATCCTGAAATAGCGACGCGTCCAGAATTTCAGCCAGGTTTCCGGTCTTTGCCAAGGCTCCTTGTCCTGGCGCAGCTGATAGTGAAACACCATCAGGAAGCCGGACAGCATGATGAACAGGTCGACGCCGAGATCCGGCTCGCCGAGGATGGGAACGTGCCAGCCGGTCAGCAGCAGGCAGTGCCCGACAAGCACCCAGTTCGCGGCGAGCGCTCGAAGCCCGTCCAGGCATTCGATGCGCGATGACCTGATATCTGTTATGCCGCGTTCCTCGATAGTCATGTTGCACTGCAGCATGGCGTTTGAGGGGCGATTGTCAACCCGCTGAGAGATGACGAATTGCGGTTGGCTGTTACGGAACGGCTGCCAAAACCGCGCCGAGCCGCGGGCGTTGTTGCCAGAATCTTTGCGGCACCATGGTTGCGAGGCCACCGGCGGCGAATTCCCCAGGCGCGCAGCGGCGAGAAATAGAACGCCCAGGGCTGCGCCACGGTGGTGAGCCAGGCACAGACGGCGAAGGAGACCAGGCCGGCAACGCCGATCACCAGCATCGCCATGCGCTTGCCCGGACGCAGCCATGCCGCCAGCAAAAGCAGCGCCGGCCAGGCGAGGTAGAACTGCTCCTCCACCGACAGCGACCAGAAATGGATGAACGGGTTGCTGGTCGCATCCGCGGCAAAGTAGTCGAACGACCAGCGGATCAGCCAAAGGTTGATCGCATAGGCCGAGGCGAACATGGCGCCCTTGGAATAGAGCGACTGTTCCTCCGGCGACAGGATGAAGGCGCCGGCCACCAGCGTGGCGAGGATGACGAACAGCGACGCCGGCAACAGCCGCCGGGCGCGACTGGCGTAGAAGCGCCACAGATCCAGCCGTCCGGTCTCTGCGATCTCGCTCACCAAGTGCTTTGTGATGAGATAGCCGGAGATGACGAAGAAGATGTCGACGCCGACAAAGCCGCCGGGCAGGCCGGTCAGGCCGAAATGAAAGGCGACGACGCCCGACACCGCCAGCGCACGCAACCCTTCGATGTCAGGACGGAACGATGCTGACACGATGAAAACCTCGTGTAGTTCGTTGAAAGCCTACCCATGCGCAGACTCGCCCCTGAGCGCCGATATCGCAATGCAACAAATCTATCGCAGTGCAACATTAGTGGAAATTGGGGGCGGGAAGCTGCCCCGCCGCCTAGGTCACCGCTGCGCCACCGCGCTTGAGAACAGCGCCCGTTCCACCGCCGGCTCCAGCGACTGCGCGAAGGGCGTCGCCAGATGGTGACGGTCGCGGAAGGCCAGCATGCCGTCGATGAACACGTGGCAGGTGGTCTGGTCGCAGAACTTGTCGGTCATATCGATGTAGGTGGCGTTCGGCGTGCCGCGCACGATGTCGCGCTCCACCGCGGCGATCTCGTCATTTGCGGCGGTCGCCCTCGGTGTGTCGCACGCCGCCGGCTGCTGCCCGCGCCACAGCGCGCGCGCCACGCATTTGTCGACATAGCTGCCATTGTAGGGCACGTCCCTGATGACCGCGACCTTGATGCCGGCCTGGCTGAACGCCTCCAGCGTCCAGCGCAGGCCGTCCCGCCACTCCTCGTCCCAGTTGGCGTGCTTCAATTCGTCGGGCGATTCCCGCATCACATTGCCCATCGAGAATTCCGAGATCACCACCAGTTGCGGATGGAGCGCGATGATGTCCTTGATCGATTGCTCGCGCCATTGATCGCATTCGGTGTAGTCGCGCTTCATGCGCCAGTTCCAGGTCGTCACCCGCGAGGCCCGGCAGGAGGATTTGAGGTAGGTCACCACCTGGAAATTGTTGTTCGCGGCCGCCGCGATCAGTGGCGTCGACCAGTGGTCGGCATGCGAGTCGCCGAACAGCACCACCGAGCTCTCCGTGTTCCTGGGGCCGAACACGCAAGGTTTCGGCTGGACGGTGGCGAAATCGAGCACGCAGTCGATATTGCTGGCGCGCACGGTGGAATTCTGCGCCGCACTTTGGGCGATGCTGCGTTGCTCGGGGCTGAAATTGTGATCGGCAAAGCGCGCATTGCCATAGGCGGCAATCACCCCGGCGCCGGTCAGCACCGCGGCCGGCACCAGGGCCCTGGCCGCTCCCGCCATCAGCCAGCCATTGCGGCGGATCGGGTTCTCGATGAAACGGTAGGTGAAGGCCGACAGCGCCAGCGTCAGCGCTGCGCAGGCAAGGCGCTGGAGGCCGGAGAGGTCGGGCACCAGCATCGCCGCATAGACGATGACCGGCCAGTGCCAGAGGTAGAGCGAGTAGGAAAGCTTGCCCAGCCATTGCATCGGCGGCAGCGACAGGAAGGCGTTCGGCAGGCTCTGCGACGCGCTTTGGCCCGCACCGCTGCCGCTGAGCAGCACCAGCACCGTGCCGACCACCGGCACCAGCGCGATCGCCCCGGGGAAAGGGGACTCCTCGCTCACCATCAGATAGGCGAAGGCGATCAGCGCCAGGCCGACCAACGCCTGCCCGGTGGCAAGCAGCGGCCGGTCGCGCCAGAACTTTGCCGGCGCCATGGTTGCGAGGCCACCGGCGGCGAATTCCCAGGCGCGCAGCGGCGAGAAATAGAAGGCCCAGGGCTGCGCCACGGCGGTGAGCCAGACGCAGGCGGCGAAGGAGACCAGGCCGGCGACGCCGATCACCAGGATCGCGGTGCGCCTGCCCGGGCGCAGCCACGCCGCGAGAAGCAGCAGCGCCGGCCAGGCCAGATAAAACTGTTCCTCGACCGACAACGACCAGAAATGGATGAACGGGTTGTTGGTCGCATCCGCGGCGAAATAGTCGAACGACCAGCGGATCAGCCACAGATTGATCATATAGGCCGACGCGAACATGGCGCCTTTCGAGTAGAGCGACTGTTCGGCCGGCGACAGGATGAAGTAGCCCGCCACCAGCGTGGCGAGGATGACGAACAGCGACGCCGGCAACAGCCGCCGCGCACGCCGGGCATAGAAGCGCCACAGGTTCAGTCGCCCGGTCTCGCCGATCTCGCCCAGCAGGTGCTTTGTGATGAGGTAACCGGAGATGACGAAGAAGATGTCGACGCCGGTGAAGCCGCCGGGCAGCGAGGTCAGGCCAAAATGGAAGGCGATGACGCCCACCACCGCCACCGCACGCAAGCCTTCGATATCCGGACGGAACGATGTTGCCACTGTGAACCTTGTCCCGGCGCAGACCGTAGATCGCGCCGATCAAACTGCTGCGGTGCGCATGCCGAAGCAACGCGCGGCGCCGTAGTCGTTGAAAGCCCACCCATGCGCAGACTCGGTCCTGTGCGCCGATATCGCAATGCAACAAATCTATCGCAGTGCAACATAAGGGGAAGTTGGTGAAGCTGCCGCCGATTTCGCCAATCGCCACGCTGCAGAATGCCGCATGCCGGGTCTGGCTTGAGACGTGCATGATGTCGGACGCGCGGCTTTCCAGAGCCGTTTGTCGGTGATCGAATCCTAGCAGTTGCACGCCTGAGCTGGCGTTGGGCCGCCCCGTAGGAGCGCAGTTTGTCGGGATCATACGCTTTGGCGGCAGACCCTGCTTCTTCAGAAGTCGCGTCAGCAGGCGCCTGGCGGCCTTGGTGTTGCGACATGCCGAAGGTGGAACACCGCTCGCATAAAGGCTTGAACAACCGGGCGGAGAATTCACACCTGCCGTTCCGAAAACGGGAACGAACGCGACGGGTTTCCGGTCGGTCGGCTCATTGCAGCATTTCGTGTCGATCTTCTCCGCCGTCCGAAATCTCTTCGTCCCATCCCAGACCAACCGCTCCGCAGCACAAATTCGAACCCATCGACGCCAAGCCATGGCCGCGTGGGAAGCCGTGAGTGCACGGCCTGCCTGAAAAGCGCGGTGTCGGCCTCACGCGGCCACATTTCAAACAACGTGACAACGCCCACACCACTATTCACTCCATCGACCTCAACCACCACCGTCCACTACTTGTGCTTTTCGAGCCGGTAATCACTCTTACAACCACGGATCAGTTCACGCAGGTCTTCATAGAAGCGATGCAGTTTCTAATCGATGAAGATCACGGACCTTGGCCTGTGCACGTGTCCAAGGATACTGCGCACCATACCTGGACGATGTGCTTTCATGGCTGTGAACTGTTCGTGAATGTGAGTCATCCAGGACATGTTCTTCGTAAAAGCAGACTTGGGGCCCGGGCTGGCGTTCGTTATAAATCCGCGCAAGGTCTTCGACATCGCTGCTCCTGCTGATCGGAAAGGTCGATCCATCACAGCAACGATCAGGCGCAACATCGACATCATCGAGATCATCTTCCGGGTTCCCCCGCTCGATGGCCCAGCCCGCCCAAAATCACCAAGCAAAATGACCAGTTCCACGCAACATTGTGCGCGTCGTCGATTTCGACCCGGCGAACCACGGAGCGGATGATCTGGCGCATGCCGGTTCGATCAAGGGCGGCGAGCCCTGCTGTCCACCTTGGCGGCGAAGTCTTCCAGACGGCTGATGAGGAGTGAGAGGTCGCGTTCGTTCTCGGCCACTTCGACCGCCGCCCGGTGCCGCTCCTGAAGCTTGGGAGAGGCGTAGTTTCAGGCCAGCGATACGCGGTTCGAATTCCGCCTTGTCGATGACGCCCTCCGCATAGCTGTCGATCAGCCGGCCGATGCCGCGACGCAAGGTGGTCATCTGTCGTTCGAGGCGGACGATCTCATCCGGCTCGCGGATTTCGTCGCGGGCTTGGTTGTGGTGGCAAATAGCGGGCGCGCCCGAAAGCGGCGCGTCCGACATAGGCGGGATTGGCAAGCATGCCGCGGATCGTGGAGGCGTGCCAATGCATGGCTCCTGCCCGCGTCTGGCAGCCGATCTGCTTGAGCCGCCGGCACACCTCCCGCAGGCTCATGCGATCGAGGCCGACCCATGCGAAGATCAGACGAACAATGTGCGCCTCCGCCTCCACCACCTCGAAGCGAGCCACGCCGCCACCTTGGCCCCGGCTCACATAGCGGTAGCCGAAGGGCGCACCAGTCAGAGCGCTGATGGAGCCGGAACGGGCCGCATGACGACGACCGCGACGGCTCCGCTCGAGGATCTTGGCGCGCTCATATTCGGCGATCACGCCCTGAACCTGGAGCAGCAGATCATCCTCGGCCGTGCCACCAATGGGGCGGTTCAGGAAGACGATCTCCACACCGGCACGACGGAACTCGTCGATCAGCAGCGCCTGATGGGCGTAGCGGCGGGCGAGCCGATCGGGAGCATGGACGTAGAGACGCTCGACGTGGCCACTGGCAACCGCATCCCTCAGCCGCTCCAGCGCGGGGCGAAGCAGGATCGAACCACTGTAGCCGTCATCCAGATAGCTGTGACCTGGCTCAAGCATGAAGCCATCGGCGGCAATGCGTTCCTGCAACGCAATGACCTGACTGGCAATCGTGTTGTCGCGCGTCTGGGCCTCGCTGGATACCCGTGCATAGAGCACGCATCGCGTCTCGGTCATTGCTCACCTCCCGATCTCGCCATCACTTCCTTCACCTTCGATGAGCGGTCCTGCCGCTGGCTCGTGCGCCGTATCGTCGGCACAAGACGGGAATAGGCCTCGAGCAGATGTTGGGGGCCGGTTCTTGTCGCTTCGAACGACACGTGCACGCGCAGCACAGGGCGATCCATGCGTCGGACCATGTGCGCCTCCATCGGCCAGCTCGCAGCTGGGCCGTCGATGGCGCATTAAATCCTGTGGTGGCTCTGATTCGCCCGCGACAAATCGACTCGCATTCCGACCACAACGAGCCTCAACAAGCTGCCGCTTACGGCTTGGACGCTCGATGCGCACCGACAACTCAAAGGCAAACTTGGCAACATTGTACAGCGGTTCACGACCCATCGGCGCGGCAGGATCTGGAAACCTTTGGGCTTGTCCGTGCGCTTGACGATCTCGAGCGTGAACTGTCCGACTTTTTGCAGCGCGCCCCGCAGCTTCGGCCCGGCATAGCCACCATCGGCGAAGATATAGCGCAGCCACGGCCAGCGTTTGAGGATGGCTTTCAGGGCCGCCGGGGCGCCATCGCGATCCTGGATATCGGCGGCGTGGACGACGAGGCCGACCAGCAGACCGAGCGTGTCGACAACGATGTGGCGCCTGCGGCCCATGACCTTCTTGCCGGCATCAAACCCCCTTCCGCCGCTTTCGGTGGTTTTGACCGACTGGCTGTCGATCACCGCCGCCGACGGGCTCGCCTCGCGTCCGGCCCGCTCACGATCCAGCATCAGCGCCACGTCGTGGATGGTCTGGAACAGAAACCGCCGCGCCAGCTCTCGAAACCAGCCATAGACCGTCTGCCAGGGTCCAAAGTGGATCGGCAGCATCCGCCAGCCGCAACCCGAACGGACCAGGTAGCGCACCGCATTGATCACCTCGCGAAAATCAACCTCGCGCGGACGGCCACGCCGCCCAGGCATGGGCATCAGCGGCGCGAACTGCTCCCACTCCTCATCCGTCAAATCAGACGGGTAGCGCTTGGTCTTCTTGGCGATCTGGGCCATCCGGCCACGGCTCTGCTTTGTCCACATCCACAGCTTGAATCATAACCCAGCCTCAGACGAAACCCCAGCAAGCCGATTTTCAAAACGGCCTCTAAGGCACTCACAGACTACCGGGACGGGATCAAGACCGTCCTCGACCAGGCCCTCGCAGGCATCAAGCAGGGCAAGACGCCGGACGAACTTGTCCAGGAGGTAAAGCTTCCTACCGAACTCGCAAACAGCCCCTACCTTCAGGAATACTATGGCAGCGTGGCTTGGGCCGTACGGGGTATCTACGCCGACTATGTGGGATGGTTCGATGGCAACGCGACCAGTTTATACCCGCTGCCTCCTACCGAGCGCGCCCGCAAGATGCTCAAGCTAAGCCGGTGGGCCAGCGAAGATGCTCGATCGAGCCAATGAAGCGGTCGAGGCCAAGGAGTTCCAGTGGGCGGCCGAACTGGTCGATTATGTGCTGGCCCTCGACCCTGAACACGGGGCGGCAAAGGAACTCAAGGCCCGGGCGCTGACCGAACTGGGCGAACGCCAGATCAATGCCACGGCCCGGAATTACTATCTGACCTCGGCGCAGTACCTGTCGAAGAAAGGCAACTAGGTGTGTGGGATATCATACTAAGATCAGGAGCAACTTAGCGTTCCTTCCTCGAAGCTGCCTGCGCTGTGCCCGAACCGCTCTACCGCTAACCTCCCAGAAAAGTGAGACGTCGAGCGGCATATGGGGGATCAATTCGACTAGCGTTCCGTCTGCAGATGTTGGCGGACGAGGTGCTCCGGATTCATGCCCAGCCCATGCCTTCGACGCTATGCTATATAGTGATTTTTCGAAAATGGTTCGTTCCGGCGCCGATACTGACGGCACACCAGGTAGAGCTGTATAAACGGCATATGAGCGGATTCAGCACACATAAGTACTATTAGACCGGGCAAGCCGTTCCGGCGCTGCCCAAACCCGCGCCAATGTCACGCCCCAGATGCAACTTCGTTGCGGTCGGGAACGTCTATGTCAGGGGTCATTCCTCGCTGGTGACGCATTACGCCTTGTCGTAGGACACCGACCTGGCGAAGCTCGGCCATCCCCAGGCCGCCGCCCAGGCTGGCATTGGACCGAGAGACATCCAGATCGCCGAACTCTACGATGCCTATCCGGTCTTCGCGCTGATCGCCCTTGACGGGCTCAAGCTTTGCGGTGGCGAGCGGGCGGGCACCTTCATCGCCGCCGGCGAAACGTCGCCCGGCGGCTCGATGCCGATGACGACCAATGGCGGGATGCTGTCGCAAGGCCATACCGGCGTCGGCGGTGGCGTTGCCGTTCTTGTCGAGGCCTTCCGCCAACTGATGGGCAAGGCCGGGCCGCGCCAGGTCGAAAATCTCGTCAATGCCGCCGAGACCGCCTCCGGCGGGACCTGGATGGATTCGCACGTCACCATTTTGTCTGGGGAACACTGATGAACACACCCGCCCGCCCGCCCCCCAAGTCGAGCCCTGGTCCGCTGGCTACTGGCTGGCCGCGGCCGAACGCCGCTTCGTGGTCCAGGAATGCCGCGGCTGCGACAAGCCGATCATGTATCCGAAGCGTGTCTGCCCGCATTGCCTTGGCGACGATCTCAGCTGGCGTGCCTCGACTGGGAAGGGAGAGATCTACTCCGTCACCGTTCAGGTTGCCGGCTCGCCGACGGGGTTTTCCGACCGGCTGCCTTATGTGCTGGCCATCATCAGGCTGGACGAGGGCGTGCAACTGATGGGCAACATCGTTGGTCCGAACGCGGAGAACTCGCGTTGCGGCGACCGCGTCACGGTCGACTTCGAGGAGGTCGAGGGTGGCGCCAAGCTTCCCGTTTTCCGTCTCGACTGCGGGACCGCACTCTAACCGCCAAGTGAGTCACCATGCCGTCGAGCGAGCAAATTGCCGTCATCACCGGAGGTGCCCAGGGGAACACAGCAGGCTGCGCGCCCGCCGCATAGCCGGCCCGTGCCGCCACGGCACGCGCTTGATAGGCGACCCGGGTCGCTTGTCCTATACCGCTCGGGCGACCCCCACCACCGCCGCCACCACCACCGCGCCGCTTCCAGTCTTCCTCCTCCTCTACCGGCCGGAAACCGGCGAGCGTGGCGCCATAGACCAGGATCCGGCGCGCTAACGGCAATCCACGCCGCCCGTCCGGATGCCGAACGGCTTGCCTGGGCGCTGGCCGATACCCTGATCGCCGAGAAACTCAAATGGACACATCCCCCGTGCCGATGTTGATGGCCGAACGCTACGGGTCGGCCTTCCGCGCGTCCAGCGGCAGGGGCCGCGCCCGACCCGACGACCCCGCCTTCGTTCGGGCCATCTGCCTGGCCCTCGTTGAGGGGACCGGGGCAGCACTGCAGTCAGCCGGCGAGATTGCCCGTCGCGCCGAGAAGCTTCTCTCCGCCGCACCAAAGGGACGCACCAAGGGGGCCGGTCTTATTATCCAAAAGCTGCTCGATGACGACACCGTGCCAGCCTCGGCACCCGGCAGTGATCTCTCCCGCTGGGCAGCGACACGCCTGTTCGAACGGTTGAATGGCTTTGGCGCGGTACGCGAGCTGTCCGGCCGATCCTCCTTCCAGATCTTTGGGCTGTAACGATGAGCGGACCCTGCGCAGCTAAAACTCCGCGCAGCGAGACACAAGCGTCGGAGACGGAGGGCACAAACGACCGTTTGCTCGACCGGGAACTGGCCGACCTGCCGCCGGCGCTGCGCTGGCGGGAATGGGTGATGCGCGTCGAGGCAGTGATTTTTGCCTCGGTCGAACCGCTCCGCCGTGAGAGGTTGGCCCGCGTTGTCGTAAGGAGTGCAGCATCGACCTGCTGATCGATGATCTGCGCGAGGAACTCCGTTCTCGGCCCTACGAGATCGGCGCCGTCGCCGGTGGCTGGCAGCACCGAAGCCGTCCGGCCGACGCGCTCGCGATCCGTCCATCGTAAGCCCCGACGCGCCCCCCGGCGCCTCCGCTGTCCGACTTCGAGGCGATGGTGCTGATGGCCATTGCCGGCCAAATATCTACGTAAAGAATGGCTTGAAAAAGGAAGCGGCAATTCGCCTGTGGTTGGATACTGCGTTCCCTCGCAGCTTTATGCACGGCGAAGGCGTTAAGCGCATATCCGGACGACGAAACCCGTTAGCGGCTCGATGTCATGATAGCGTCGATCAAATCATGTATCGCTTCGGCGAGCGGTTCCTGGCGAGAAGGGTCTTTCGCGACGGCCGTTGCCGATTCCCGCAGGGAGCCGCTGATCAGGACGGCGTAGTTGGCCGCCTGCACCGGGGCCTTTCCGGCGGTGATCAGGTCGCTTGTGATCATCTCCTTGAACCGGGCGGAGGCTTCGCCCACGACGGGTTCGAGCAACGGGCTGAGCGCGGGGCTCAGCATCATGTAGAACCGCCCGACCTTTGGTTCCGAGGAGATAACCAGAAGCGCCTGCGCGAGAGCGAAAATGCGCGCCTCCGGGCGTTCCTCGGCGTTTCTCCGCCGCGTGGCCTGTTCCAGCACGCGCTGCGCGATCAGGCGGTAGATGTCGCGCAGCATCTCGTCCAGACCCTCCGGGAAATAGGAATATGCGGTCGTCTTGGAGGCGCCGGCGCGCTTGGCCGCCGCCTCGACCGAACACACGCTGAGGCCACCCTCGGCAAACAAGTCGAGCACGGCATCCAGCAGTTCCTGGCGCGTTCTCAGTCGATTCTTGTGGCGCAGACTTAAGGGGCGGAGCTCTGTCATCAGGCTTCTATAACGCGCTTGGGAAGCGGCGAAAAGGGGAGGACTCTCCAGTAAATGAACAAAAAGTTCAATTATGGAAGCAAAGTTCTTGCAGTGGACAAAAAGTTCGAATATTTTACATCCATCATAGAAGCCGGCATACCGGCTCGAACCTTAGGGGAACTGCAAATGATCGAACTGTCTCTGGCGGGAAAAACCGCCTTTATCACCGGCTCGGGCCAAGGCATCGGAGCGTCCATCGCCAGGATTTTCGCACGCGCGGGCGCGGATGTCGTCGTCGCCACGCGAACCGAAAGCTCCGGCCGCGCCGTCGTCGACGACATCATTGCGGCGGGCGGCAAGGCGGTCCTTGAAGTCATGGATGTCGGCCATGCGGATCAGATCGATGTAGCCATTGCTGCGACTGCCTCGCGGACCGGCCGTCTCGATATCGTCGTCCACAATGCGGCTTCCTTTGCCGGCGGCATGGTTGAGGACCTCGAAAGGGCAGTTGGAGGAGTCGCTGAGTGTCAACCTGAAGGCTGCGTTCCGGCTTTCTAAAGCGGCGATCCCGCATCTGCGGCGGCAGGGTGGCGGCCGGCTGCTTTTCACCTCGTCCGTCACCGGGCCGCGGGCCGCCATGCCGGGCTCGTCCTATTATGCGGCGGGCAAAAGCGGGCTCAACGGCTTCATTCGCACGGCCGCCATCGAGCTTGCCCATGACGGGATCACCGTCAACGGTGTCGAGCCGGGCTTCATCAAAACACCGGCCATGGACCTTCTTGCAGATGAGGCGGGGCAGAAATTCATGGCGAAATACGTTCCGATGCGGCGGCTCGGGGCGCCGGAAGACATCGCCCACGCCATGCTTTTCCTGGCCAGCGATGTCGCGGGCTACATCACCGGCCAGACGATCGTCGTCGATGGAGGCAGCACGCTTCCCGAAAGCCCGATCTTCGCGGCCGACGACGCGGTGGGCGCGAAGGGCCTCGACAAGGCGTAAGGACGCACGGGCTGCTGTACTGCCGCGCAGGCTGCGGCCTGCGAGCGTCCGCCGATCCAGACGAATTCACCTTTATCACGGGGCATGGCGTGAGAATGGCGCCTGCTCATTGGAGGAAATCTATGACAATTCAGAGCACCCCTCTCGTGGGGACATCTCCGGCGGCTGCCTCTGCTGACGTGGCCGCGTCGCTTCGCCCGACATTGGGCGCCGTTCGCCTGATCTTCTTGATCGTCGCCGCTGCCGCGCCGATGGCAGGCGTTCTGGGCGTCGTTCCGGTCGCCTTTGCCTTCGGCAATGGCATGGGCTTGCCGCTGACCTTCCTGGCGGCGGCCGTCATTCTCGGCCTCTTCACGGTCGGCTATAACGCCATGAGCAAGGAAGTGGTCAATGTCGGTGCGTTCTATGCCTATATTGCCCGCGGTTTCGGGGGCGTCGTCGGGCTGGGAGCGGCCTTTCTGGCGCTGCTTGCTTATCTGGTCTTCGTTTGCGGCGTGGTCGGCTATTTCTCGTTCTTCACGAAGGTCGCGCTGGCCGATGTTTTCGGGGTAGAGGTGCATTGGGTTGTGCCGGCAGCCTTCGCCCTTGTCGTCGCAGCCTTCCTCGGTTATCGCCGGATCGATTTCAGCTCGCGGATGCTCGCGGTGCTGCTGTCGGTCGAGTTTGCTGTGCTACTGGCGCTCAATGTCAGCATCGTCGGCACGAAGGGGGTCGCCGCCTTTCCGTCCGCCGTGCTGAGCCTCGATGCCGTCTGGAGCGGTGCGCCGGGCATCGCCATAATGCTCGCCTTCACCTGTTTCATCGGCGTGGAATCGGCCGCCCTCTATGCGGAGGAAACCCATTCGCCCTCGCGCACGATCGGCATTGCCACCTTCGGCGCGGTTCTGCTGACGTCGGTCTTCTATTTCATGACCACATGGATCACCATCGGCGCGGTCGGCCCGGATGTGCAGGCCGTGGCGCAGCAGCAGGTTGCGGAACTCTACTTCAACCTCGGCAACCAATATGTCGGCAGCTTCGCCACGAAGGTCATGATGGTGTTCCTTGCGACAAGCATGTTCGCCACCCATCTGGCGATCCACAATGTTTGCAGCCGCTATATTTTCGCACTCGGCCGGCAGGCCTGCCTGCCGACCTTCCTGGGGCGTCCTCACCCGGTCCATGCCTCCCCGCATGCCGCGAGCGTGGTGGTGACCCTGGTCACCGTCGCCGTTGTCGGCATCGCCGTTCTCCTCGGTCTCGATCCGCTTCTCCAGCTCGGGGCGGTCGGCATCGGCTTCGGCACGATCGGAGTCATCGCGCTTCAGGCGATCACCAGCGTTGCCGTCATCGCCTATTTTCGCCGCAAGGGACGCTCGCACTGGTGGACGACGGTCCTCGCACCGCTCGCAAGCTTTTTCGGCCTTGCGGCCACGGTTATCCTGGGGGTCAAGAATTTCGATCTCCTGACCGGGTTCCAAAACGCCGCCGTCCTGTCGCTGCCCGCGCTGCTGGTCATAGCCTTCCTGGCGGGCGGCGCTTATGCCGGCTGGCTCAAGCGCAATCGCCCGTCCGCCTATGCGGCCATCACCGACGAATTCCGCTCCGGCGCCTAACGGGCGCCGGAGCCCCGTGAACGCAGAAGGTAAATAACCATGCTCAACCAGAAAGATCTCCTTGAGAGACGGTATTCGGTCCTCGGCCGGCATTCGCCGCTGTTTTACGATGAACCTCTGCATCTCGTCCGCGGCAATGGCGTCTGGGTCGAGGATGCCGGCGGGCGCCGTTATCTCGACGTCTACAACAATGTTCCGCATGTCGGCCATTGCCATCCCGACGTCGTCGAGGCCCTGTGCCGGCAGGCCGGGATGATCAACATCCACACGCGCTATCTGCATGAAAACGTGGTGGCCTATGCCGAGCGCCTGACCGCGACGTTCCACCCGGACCTGTCCGTGGCGATGCTGACCTGCACCGGCACTGAGGCGAACGAGCTGGCGTTGCGCATCGCCCGCTTCATCACTGGCGGCGAAGGCATCATCGTCAGCGATTTCAGCTATCACGGAAATTCGGCGAGCCTTGCGGCCGCCACGACCGGCCTGCCCGCGCCCGAGGCGCTGGGGCCGCATGTCCGCGCGGTGCCGATCCCCGATCTCCACCATGCCGACGCGGATCCGGAAGCGCTGGCGCGGGACTACGCGGCCCGCGTCGACGAGGCGGTGCGTTCGTTGCAGGCCGCGGGCTACAAGCCAGCGGCAATCCTCCTCGACACGATTTTTTCGACCGAGGGCCTGCCGCTCTTGCCGAAGACCTATCTCGAACAAGCCGTCGCCCATGTCCGCGCCGCCGGCGGGCTGTTCATCGCCGACGAGGTGCAGCCGGGCCTCGGCCGCATGGGGGATCACATGTGGGGGCATCAGGCTTTCGATGTCGTTCCCGACTTCGTGACGATGGGAAAGTCGCTCGGCAACGGCCACCCGCTGGCCGCGCTGGTCACACGGCCGGATTATCTCGACGCCTTTGCCGCCGAAGCGCTCTACTTCAACACCTTTGCCGGCAATCCCGTGTCTGCCGCCGTCGGAAGCGCGGTGCTTGACGTCATTGAGCAGGAAGACCTCATGGGCAATGCGCGCCGGGTCGGCGCCCATCTCCAGAAGGGTCTTCGCGCGCTTCCGGAGCGTCATGGCCGAATCGCCAGCGTGCGGGGCAGGGGGCTGTTCTTCGGGTTGGAATTCCTGACCAAGACAAAGGCTCCGGCTGCCGCCGAAACCCGGCGCCTGATCAATCTCATGCGCGAGCGCGGGGTGCTGATCAGCAAGATTGGCCCGCACGACAACATTCTGAAGATGCGGCCGCCGCTGCCCTTCTCAATGGAAAATGCCGATCTGCTGCTTTCGACACTTGATGACGCCATCGCCAGGATCTGAGGCCGACAATGACTGAAACCAACACACATGTTCTCGACGAACAACTGGCCGCCATGAACGAGGCCGCCGAGCGCGCTCTTGCCAGCTGGCCCGGCCGATTCCGGGATATGACGTTGGTCAAATATCGCGAAAACGCGGTTTACAGCCTTTATGACGATGCGGGACAGCGTTTTGCCCTGCGCGTTCACCGCCCCGGCTATCATTCGGATGCGGAATTGCGGTCGGAACTGCTATGGATGTCCGCACTCGCGACGGCCGGTGTTCCGGTTCCGGGCATCGTTCCGACGCGCGATGGCGCGCTGTTCGTGAAGGTCGAGCTGCCGGAGAGGCCGGTGATGCAGATAGACATGCTGGTGTGGCTTGCCGGCCAGCCCATCGGCAGCATTGAGGATATCGGCGCCTCGAATACAGAGGCGCTTCGCGACCACTATGTCAAGGCCGGCGTGCTCGCTGCACGGCTGCACAATTTCGGCGAGGGCTGGCAGATGCCGGACGGCTTTGCCCGCCACGCCTGGGATGCCGGCGGATTGATCGGCGAGGACCCGTTCTGGGGAAAATTCCGGGAACTTCCGGCGCTCGCCGAACACCGCGATCTCATCGAGACCGCCTGCCGCAAAGCAGAAACTGAGTTGGCGGCACTCGGCCGTCGGGCTTCGGTTTACGGGCTGATCCATGCCGATTTCGTACCCGAAAACCTGCTGCACGCCGATGGGTCGCTGCTACTGATCGATTTCGACGATGCCGGCTTCGGCTGGCATATGTTCGAGTTGGCGACGGCGCTCTATTTCTATCTCGATACACCCTATTATGATGCGGTCCGCGATGCGCTGGTCGCCGGCTATCGCTCGGAGCGCGCGCTTTCGGATGCCCATTGGGCACAATTGCCGCTCTTCCTCCTGCTGCGCAGCATCACCTATCTCAGCTGGGTGCACACGCGCAGGGAAACAGAAACCGCGCAGGAACTCACGCCGATGTTCGTCGAGCGAACGGTGGAGCTTGCCCGACGCTACCTGATGTAAAGCGCTGCGTGCGGCAGGGACGATAAAACCCCCTTGGTGTTTTTGTCGTTGTCCCCGGAGCCATTGGCGCCCAGGGTCGGCCTGTCATTGTCCGGGTCGCCGGACCGACGACCAGACGTTCAGATGAACGAGGTCGAATCGGCCCTGTGCCAATGCGGGAAGCGAAATTTATTGCTTTCTAAAAGAGGAATGCGGCAGGGACGGCCGATTCGATTGCTCGAGGTGTTTCCGGTCCCCTCCATTTGAACGGGGCGGGCGTCTTGCGATGGCGGGGTCAGCCGGAGAGGCGTTGCCGCGGCGATCGCGACCTTGCAACCATGCTTTCATGGTCGAGATTGTGAAATCGGAGTATCGCAGCCTGGCTCTTTGGCGTTATTCAGTCCGTAGAGCCCGATGGCACGATCATGAGCGAGGTCCCTTTTTGCCGGGAAATGACAGGAACGGAACATCGTTTGCGGCGCAGCTGCAGGCAATCCTCGAGGAATGCCCGTTGAAGGCGGCCGGTTTTATCGTCACCATCTATGGCGACGTGGTGGAGCCGCGCGGGGGAGTGGTCTGGACCGGCAATCTCGTCGACATCTGTGCCGACGTCCGCATCAGCGAAACTCTGGTGCGGACGGCGGTTTCCCGTCTTGTCGCCGCCGGCCAGTTGTCCGGCGAGCGGGAAGGCCGCCGTAGTTTCTATCGGCTGGCCGCGCCGGCGCGGGCGGAATTTGCCGCGGCCGCCCGGCTGCTGTTCGGACCGCCGGAGCCGGCGGACTGGCATTTCGTGCAGTTGACGGGGTCGGCGCCGGACGAGGCAATGCAGGGGCTGGAGCGCGCCGGCCATGCGCGGCTGGGGCCGAGACTTGCCGTCGGCGCACGGCCCATGCCGTCCTTGAAACAGCCGGCCGTGCTCTTCCGGGCGGAGGTCGTGAGCGGCGAAGGGGATCTCGGCGCCTTTGCGGCCGATCACTGGAACCTCGCGCAGCATGCGCATGCCTATCGGGGTTTCATCCAAAGGTTCGGGCGGCTTGCCGATCTGCTCGGTGGCGGCGCGCGACTGGGTGCGGCCGAAAGCCTCGCCGCCCGGCTGGTGCTGGTCCACCAGTTCCGCCTCGTCGTGCTGCGCGATCCGCGCCTGCCGCGGGCGGCTTTGCCGGCCGACTGGCCGGGCGAGGAGGCGCGGCGATTGTTCAGCGATCTCTACCTTCGCCTGTCACCTGAGGCGGACCTGCATGTGGCCCGCCATTTCGTCACGGCGGACGGTGCGTTGCCGGAAGCGAGCGAGGCGACACTGCGCCGTCTTTCGCTGTTGCGCGACGCCATCTGAGGCGCTTTTCATACGGAAAAACCCAGTTTGTGCTAGAATACCGGCTGCTGACACGACACATCACAGAATTTGGAGAAATTGCCATTGATTTGTGATGCATTGGGTGGTAAATAACCAACCGATCGGTCGGCGAATGTTTCGGGAGAGGCAAGCCGACCTGGGTACAGGGAGGAAACCGCGTGTCCGAAGCCTTCATTTGCGATGCTGTCCGTACGCCCATCGGCCGTTATGGTGGCCTGTTGTCGTCGGTCCGTCCCGACGATCTGGCGGCCTTGCCGCTTTCCGGGCTGATGGCGCGCAATCCGGATGTCGACTGGTCGAAGGTCGACGACCTCATTTACGGCTGCGCCAACCAGGCCGGTGAGGACAACCGCAATGTCGGCCGCATGGCTGTGCTGCTCTCCGGTCTTCCCGTTTCCATTCCCGCCACCACCGTCAACCGCCTCTGTGGCTCCGGCATGGACGCCGTCGGCATGGCCGCGCGCGCCATCCGCGCTGGCGACTGTGATTTCGTCATCGCCGGCGGCGTCGAGAGCATGAGCCGCGCGCCCTTCGTCATGCCGAAGGCCGAGAGCGCTTTCTCTCGTTCGAATGCCGTTTATGACACGACGATCGGCTGGCGTTTCGTCAATCCCAAGATGAAGAAGGCGTTTGGTGTCGATTCCATGCCGGAAACCGCCGATAACGTCGCCACCGATTTTGCCGTCAGCCGCGAGGACCAGGACGCTTTTGCCGCCCGCAGCCATGCGCGCTGGGCCGCGGCACGCGAGGCCGGCATTTTTGCCGATGAGATCGTGCCCGTGCATGTGCCGCAGAAGAAGGGCGACCCGCTCGTCGTCGACCGCGACGAACATCCGCGTCCCGGCACGACGGCCGAGCAGCTCGGCAAGCTCAAGGGCGTCAACGGCCCCGACCTTTCCGTCACCGCCGGCAATGCCTCCGGCGTCAATGACGGCGCAGCCGCATTGCTCATCGCCAGCGAAGTAACCGCGAGGGCGCAAGGCCTGACGCCGAAGGCCCGCATCGTCGCCATGGCGGCGGCCGGCGTCGAGCCGCGCATCATGGGCGTCGGCCCCGCGCCAGCGGCGCGCCGGGTGCTGGAGCGTGCCGGCCTGTCGCTCGGGCAGATGGATGTCATCGAACTCAACGAGGCCTTTGCGTCGCAAGCGCTCGCCGTGTTGCGCGATCTAGGCCTGCCGGACGATGCCCCGCATGTGAACCCGAATGGCGGCGCCATCGCCATCGGCCATCCGCTCGGCATGAGCGGCGCGCGCCTCGTCACCACCGCCACCTATCAGCTCCGACGCCAGGGCGGGCGCTATGCACTCTGTACCATGTGCATCGGCGTCGGCCAGGGCATCGCCATCATTCTCGAGCGCGTCTGACGCGTTAGCCAGGAGGAAAGACCATGTATGCCCAGATGGTGAAAACCGACGCCGCGCGCGTCCGGTCCCTCGACGAGATGGATCCCGTGGAGCGCGCCTTCCAGGAACGCGTCGATGCCGGCCAGAAGATCGAGCCGAAGGAATGGATGCCGGAAGGCTATCGCAAGACGCTGGTGCGCCAGATCAGCCAGCACGCACATTCCGAAATCGTCGGCCAGCTGCCGGAAGGCAACTGGATTTCCCGCGCGCCGACGCTGGAGCGCAAGGCGATCCTGCTCGCCAAGGTGCAGGACGAGGCCGGCCATGGCCTCTACCTCTACTGTGCCGCCGAAACGCTCGGCATCAGCCGCGACCAGATGTACGAGCAGCTGCATTCCGGCAAGGCCAAATATTCCTCGATCTTCAACTATCCGACGCTGACCTGGGCCGATATCGGCGCGATCGGCTGGCTGGTTGATGGCGCGGCCATCATGAACCAGGTGCCGTTGCAGCGCTGTTCCTACGGCCCCTATGCGCGGGCCATGGTACGCATCTGTAAGGAGGAAAGTTTTCACCAGCGCCAGGGTTATGACGCGCTGATGCGCATGGTGAAGGGCACGCCGGCGCAGAAAGCCATGGTGCAGGATGCCCTGAACCGCTGGTGGTGGCCGTCGCTGATGATGTTCGGCCCCTCGGACGATGCCTCCGTGCATTCGGCCCAGTCGATGGCCTGGAAGATCAAGCAGAATTCCAACGACGAGCTGCGCCAGAAATTCGTCGACCAGACCGTGCCACAGGCAAAATATCTCGGCCTCACCGTGCCGGACCCGGACCTCAAGTGGAACGAGAAAAAGGGTGGCCACGATTTCGGCGAGCCCGACTGGGAGGAGTTCTTCAACGTTATCGCCGGCAACGGTCCCTGCAATGCGGAACGCCTCGATGCCCGCAAGAAGGCCTGGAATGACGGCGCCTGGTTCCGCGACGGCCTGACGGCGCATGCCGAAAAGGCTGCCGACCGCCGCGCCGCTGCAAAAATCGCCGCCGAGTAAGGGAGAGAGCACGATGTCCAGCGAATGGCCGCTTTGGGAAGTTTTCATCCGGGGCCAGCATGGCCTCAACCATCGCCACGTCGGCAGCCTGCATGCGCCTGACGCCGAGATGGCGATCAACAATGCCCGCGACGTCTATACGCGCCGCAACGAGGGCATCAGCATCTGGGTCGTGCGGTCTTCGGAGATCACCGCCAGTGCGCCGTCGGAAAAGGGTCCGCTCTTCGATCCCTCGAACTCCAAGGTGTACCGTCACCCGACCTTCTTCGACATCCCGGATGAAGTGGGGCACATGTGATGGCGACCGCGGCACTTGAACCAGCGGTCGATCAGGCCGCGCTTCTCGAATTTCTTTTGCGCATCGGTGACAATGCACTGATCCTCGGCCATCGCGTGTCCGAATGGTGCGGCCATGCGCCGGCGCTGGAGGAGGATATCGCACTTGCCAACACCGCGCTCGACCTGATCGGCCAGACGCAACTCTGGCTCGGCCTTGCCGGCGAAGTGGAAGGCAAGGGTCGCTCGGCCGATGACCTAGCTTATCTGCGCGACGGCTATGACTTCCGCAACATCCTGCTGGTCGAGCGCCCGAACGGCGATTTCGGCAAGACACTGATGCGGCAGTTCCTGTTCGATGCCTGGCATTACCTGCTCTTGAAGGCGCTGAAGGGCTCCACCGAGAAGCGCATCGCCGAGATTGCGGAAAAGGCCTTCAAGGAGGTTTCCTATCATCTCGACCGCAGCCGCGACCTCATCATCCGCCTCGGCGACGGCACGGCCGAAAGCCACCGCCGCATGCAGGAGGCGCTGGACGATCTCTGGCCATATACGGGTGAGATGTTTGCCGCCGATGCGGTCGATACGGCACTTGTGGAAGCCGGGGTCATTCCGGAACCGCAGAGCCTCAAGGCCGGCTGGGACGAGATCGTTGCCGAGACGCTCTCCGAAGGCACGCTGAAGAAACCGGTCGACGGCTACATGCACAAGGGCGGCCGGCGTGGCGTTCACACCGAGCATCTCGGCTTCATCCTGTCGGAGATGCAGTTCCTCCAGCGCGCCTATCCGGGCGCAACCTGGTAGGAGGCGATGATGGCGACGGCACTCCGTCCCTCTGTCGAGGAGGTTTGGCACTGGCTTTCGGACGTGCCGGACCCGGAAATCCCGGTGATCTCGCTCACCGACCTCGGCATCATCCGTAATGTCGCCTGGCGGGACGATACGCTGGTGGTGACGGTGACGCCGACCTATTCCGGCTGTCCCGCCACCACGATCATCAACCTCGATATCGAGACGGCGCTTGCGGAGAAGGGTCTTTCCAAGGTGCGGCTGGAACGCCAGCTCTCGCCCGCCTGGTCGACGGACTGGATCAGCGCCGAAGGCCGGGAAAAGCTGCGCGACTACGGTATCGCCCCGCCGATCGACGGCACGGCGGCCGATGGCGTGCTGATGAAACGCGTCGACCGGCTTTCGGGCCGCTCGAACCTGACGATCGCCTGTCCGCGCTGCGGATCGACGAATACCGAGAAGATCAGCCAGTTCGGCTCGACGCCCTGCAAGGCGAGCTATCGCTGCACCGACTGCCTGGAACCGTTCGACTATTTCAAGTGCATCTGACCCATCGGGAAAGGGCCCGCGCATGTCACGTTTTCATCCCCTGACCGTGACCGACATCCGCCGCGAGACGCGCGATGCGGTCGTGGTCACGCTCCGGCCGTCCGACGAGGACCGCGCCGTCTTCGATTTCACGCAGGGCCAGTACCTGACCTTCCGCCAGAAATTTGAGGACGAGGAACTGCGCCGCTCCTATTCGATCTGCGCCGGCAAGGACGAGGGCGTCTTGAAGGTCGGCATCAAGCGCGTCGATGGCGGCTGCTTCTCCACCTGGGTCAACGAAAACCTGAAGCCCGGCGACACGCTGGAAGCCATGCCCCCGATGGGCGCCTTCTTCACTGCGCTGGAGCCGGATGTCGCCAAACACTATCTCGGCTTTGCCGGCGGCAGCGGCATCACGCCGGTGCTTTCGATCATCAAGACGGTGCTGTCGCGTGAGCCGCGCGCCCGCTTCACGCTGGTCTATGCCAACCGGCAGATCAGCTCGATCATGTTCCGCGAGGAGCTGGAGGACCTGAAGAACCTCTATCTCGGCCGGCTCTCCGTGCTGCATGTGCTGGAGAGCGAGGCGCAGGATATCGATCTCTTCACCGGCCGCATCGATGGCGCGAAATGCGCGGCGCTCTTCAAGAGCTGGATCGACCCGAAGTCGGTGACGACAGCCTTCATCTGCGGCCCAGAGCCGATGATGCTGGCCATCGCCGCGGCCCTTCGCGAGCACGGATTGCGCGACGACCAGATCAAGTTCGAGCTCTTCGCCTCCTCGCAGCCCGGCCGCTCCCGCCGCAAGGTGGAATCCGTCAACGGCGCGGACCAGGGCGCAGCCTGCGAGGCGACCGTCACGCTCGATGGCGCGACACGCATCTTCAAGTTCCCGAAACACGGCCAGAGTCTGCTCGACGCCGCGCTCGAAAACGCCATGGACGCGCCCTATGCCTGCAAGGCCGGTGTCTGTTCCACCTGCCGCGCCAAGGTTTTGGAAGGTGAGGTCGAGATGGAAACCAACCACGCGCTGGAAGATTACGAGGTACGCCAGGGCTATGTGCTGACCTGCCAGTGCTACCCGCTCACCGACCGCATCGTCGTCAGCTACGACCAGTAGGGGGAATTTTCCATGTCCGATACGATGCCGATCGAGGATTACCTGGCGCAGGGCGGCGTTCTCACGTCGCCGGCAAATGTGCCGCCGCGTTATCGGGGTGAACTGTTGCGCCTGATGGCGAGCTTCGTCGATAGCGACCTTGCCGGTTCCGCCGGTTTCGCCGATACGATCAACGATGCGCCCGGTATTCAGGAGCGCATCTCCGCCGCCCGCATCGTGCTGGAAAAGACCGACCATGCCGGCCAGGTGCTGAAGGTGATGGAGACCTTCGGGGCCGATGGCGGGCGCTACGCGGTGCACCATCCCTGGGCCGTGCGGCTTGCCCGCGAGGCCGATATCGGCGCGGCGCGGCAGGGCAGCGACATGCGCCTCTCCGTCTTCCACTATCCGGTGGAAGGCTGGGTGGATGCCGTCGTCATGAACGTGCTGATGGGGCGGGCGAGCGTCGTGCAGTTGAAGGAATTGTCGCGCGTCTCCTACCAGCCGCTTGCCGAAGTGTTTCGCACCATCCTGCCGCGTGAGATGCGCCATGCCGAACTCGGGCTCGCCGGTCTCGTGCGGATTGTCGATGACGCGGAAGGCCGTGCGAAGGCGAAGGCCTCGATCGCCTATTGGTATCCCCGCGTTGCCGCGAGTTTCGGCCATTCCGGCTCGGCCCGCTTCGAGACGCTTTCGCGCTTCGGGCTGCGGCACACGCAAAACGAGACCCTGCTTGCCGAATGGCGGGCAGAGGTCGATGCGCAGCTTTCTGCGTTGAACCTGAACTGAAAGGACGACGAGATGAACGTCATGTCAAACCGGCCGCGCCGGCTTGAAAGCTATGTCAGCGGCCAGTGGGTCGCGGGGGCGAAGGATGGCGTTCCGCTGCTCGACGCCTCGACGGGCGCGCCGGTCGCCTTCATTGATTCTACCGGCGTGAATTTCAAGGCAGCACTCGTCTATGGCCGCGAGAAGGGCGGCCCCGCGCTACGCCGCCTGTCCTTCCACGAACGCGCCGCCATGCTGAAGGCGCTTGGCCAGGCCCTGATGGAACGGAAGGAAGAGTTTTATACCCTTTCGACCGCGACCGGCGCCACCCGCGCAGACAGCTGGGTCGATATCGAGGGCGGCATCGGCACGTTGCTCTCCTATGCCTCGAAGGGGCGGCGTGAACTGCCGAACACCCGCGTGCTGCTCGACGGCGATGTGGAGCTGCTTTCCAAAGACGGCACCTTCTCGGCGCAGCATATCCTGAGCCCCTTGCAGGGTGTCGCGGTCCATATCAACGCCTTCAACTTCCCCTGCTGGGGCATGCTGGAAAAGCTAGCGCCGACGCTGCTGGCCGGCGTTCCCGCCATCGTCAAGCCGGCGAGCCAGACGGCCTATCTCACCGAATTGATGGTCCGCCGCGTTGTTGAGACCGGTATCCTGCCGGAAGGTGCGTTGCAGCTTGTCTGCGGCTCGGTCGGCGATCTGCTCGACCATGTCGAAGGTCAGGATGCCGTGACCTTCACCGGTTCGGCCACGACCGGCCGGCGCCTCAAGACGCACAAGGCGATCGTCGAAAATTCCGTGCGCTTCACCATGGAGGCTGATAGCCTCAATGCTGCGGTGCTCGGCCTCGATGCCGCGCCCGGCACGGAGGAGTTCGACCTCTTCGTCAAGGAAGTCGCTCGTGAAATGACCGCAAAGGGCGGCCAGAAATGCACGGCGATCCGCCGTGTCATCGCGCCGCGCGCCTTTAGCGAGGCGCTCATCGAGAACCTGCGTGCCCGTCTCGGCAAGACGGCGCTCGGCAATCCGACCGACGAGGCCGTCCGCATGGGGCCGCTCGCCAGCCTCGACCAGCGCGAGGAGGTTCGCGCCCGCATCCGTGATCTCTCTGCCGATGCGGAAATCGTCGCCGGCGATCCGGACAATCCGAGCGTTACATCTGGCGATGCGGTGGCCGGCGCCTTCCTCAATCCGGTGCTGCTCTATTGCGACAAGCCGGGTTCCGCCCGCGCGATCCACGATGTCGAGGCCTTTGGTCCGGTCAGCACTGTCATGCCCTATGACACGGCGGAAGAGGCGGTCGATCTCGCGCTGCGCGGCAAGGGCAGCCTCGTCGCCTCCGTCTTCACCAATGATCCGGCTTTTGCCGAAGAGGTCGTGCTCGGCCTCGCGCCGTTCCATGGCCGCGTGATGATCGGCAACCGCGTGAGCGCCAAATCGTCCACCGGCCACGGTTCGCCGCTGCCGGGCCTCGTGCACGGCGGCCCCGGCCGCGCGGGCGGTGGCGAGGAACTGGGCGGCATGCGCGGCGTCAAACATTACATGCAGCGCACCGCCATACAGGGCGCGCCGACGCTGCTTTCAGCCGTCACCGGTCGCTGGATGCCGGGCGCCGAGGCGCGGGCCGGCGGGGAGCATCCGTTTCGCAAGTCTCTGGCGGAATTGAAGATTGGCGACCAGCTGATCACGGCGACGCGTACTGTGACGCTCGACGATATCGAACATTTCGCCAACTTCACCGGTGACACCTTCTACGCCCACATGGACGACGAAGCGGCCAAGGCGAACCCGTTCTTCGATGGGCGCGTGGCGCATGGCTATCTCATCGTCTCCTTTGCTGCCGGCCTCTTCGTCGATCCGGCGCCGGGTCCGGTGCTTGCCAATTATGGCGTCGACAACCTGCGCTTCCTAACACCGGTCAATCCGGGTGATACGCTCCAGGTGCAGCTCACCTGCAAGGAAATCAATCCGCGCGCCAATGCCGAACACGGCGAGGTGCGCTGGGATTGCAATGTGACCAACCAGACCGGGGCCACGGTCGCGCAGTACGACGTTCTGACGATGGTGGCCAAAACGAGAGAGTGACCGCATGACGCCGATCGAGCAAGACCCGCGCCGCTTGGAAATGACCGTCTTGATGACGCCCGACATGGCGAATTTTTCCGGAAAGGTTCATGGCGGCGCGCTGCTCAACCTGCTCGATCGCGTCGCCTTCTCCTGCGCGTCCCGCTATTCGCAGCAATATGCGGTGACGCTTTCGGTCGACCAGGTGATGTTCAAGGAGCCGATCAACGTCGGCGAACTCGTCACCTTCCGCGCCTCGATCAACCATACGGGGCGCACCTCCATGGAAGTCGGCATCCGCGTGGAGGCGGAAAACATCCGCACCGGCCACCGCCGGCACACCAATTCCTGTTATTTCACGATGGTTGCTGTGGACGAGGCCAGCCGTCCGGTGCGCGTGCCGGAACTGGAGCCGAAGAGCACGGTCGATATCCGGCGCTACAAGGCGGCCGAATTGCGTCGCACGTTGCGGCGCGAGTTCGCGGAGCGGCTGGAGTCGGTCGCCGCGACGGGCAAGGATGTCGAGCGGCCAGAAGACGGTTAGTTAAAACTTACGTAACGGCTTTGACGCCCTCAAGGATCAGGGTTGTCGCGATATCCGCATATTCGTCGCGCGTAATCGGCCCGTTCGGGCGGAACCACATGTAGACCCAGTTCATCATGCCGAAGAGCGACATGGTGACGGGCATTAGGAGCGGCCGGTCCTTGTTAAGATCCGGGTTGATGTCGCGGATAACGCCGGAGAAGCGCTTGACGATCTGCCGCTCGATCGCCTGCAATTCGGCGAGCTGCGCCTCCGACAGCGCGCTGGTGCCGTTCAGCTGCACCTTGTGCTCGTTGTCGCGGCCCTCGTAGTTCGCCAGCACGGCCTTGACCAGCAGGCGCAGCCGCTCTTGCGGGGTGACGTCGGTGCGGTCGGCCGCCTCGACTGCCTCTTCCAGCTCGGACAGGTGCGTGCGCACGATGTCGAAGATCAGCGCGTCCTTGCTCGGATAATAGTGGTAGAGCAGGGCCTTCGAGACGTTGCTGTGCGAGGCGATCAGCGACATGGAGGCTTTCTCCATGCCCATCTCGGCGAACACCGCCGCGGCACTCGACAGAATGCCCCGCTGTTTTTCCTCGAAATCCAGTGCGCGCGTGCGTGCCATGTCGTCCTGCTCTGCTTATTTCGGGCTGACACCCGCCATGGGAGGGCGATTGCCTTCCCTATACACAGTCAACCCGGTGCCGGGCTATACCGGCGCTGCGTTCGTTCATTCTTTCGGGCGGTTGTCGACCACCCGCTTTGCCTTGCCCTCGGAGCGCGCCACGCCGCCCGGTTCATGCACGAGGATCTTGGTGGAGATGCCGACTACGCTCTTGATGTGGTGGGCGAGTTCCTTCGCCGATCCTGCGCGTGCGCCCTCGTCGGTCGCTTCCAGTGTACATTCGACATGCACGGTCATGTTGTCCATACGGCCGGAACGGGTCAGCTCGATCTGGAAATGCGGGGCAAGACCGCGACATTTCAGGATCTGCTCCTCGATCTGCGTCGGGAAGACGTTGACGCCGCGGAGAATCATCATGTCGTCGGAGCGGCCGGTGATCTTTTCCATGCGGCGCATGGCGCGCGCGGTGCCGGGCAGAAGCCTCGTCAGGTCGCGCGTGCGGTAGCGGATTATCGGCAGGCCTTCCTTGGTGAGCGTGGTGAAGACAAGCTCGCCCATTTCGCCATCCGGCAGCACGTCGCCCGTCACCGGATCGATGATCTCGGGGTAGAAATGGTCTTCCCAGATGTGCAGGCCGTCCTTTGTCTCGACGCATTCGTTGGCGACGCCCGGGCCCATGACTTCCGACAGGCCGTAGATGTCGACGGCATGCATGTCGAAGGCCTGCTCGATCTCTTCGCGCATGGCGTTGGTCCAGGGCTCGGCGCCGAAGATGCCGACGGCGAGCGAGCTTTCGCGCGGGTCGATGCCGTGCTTACGGAACTCATCGAGGATGGAGAGCATGTAGGAGGGGGTGACCATGATGATGCGCGGCTTGAAATCCTGCATCAGCGTGACCTGGCGTTCCGTCATGCCGCCCGAAATCGGCACCACGGTGCAGCCGAGCTTTTCCGCGCCGTAGTGCGCGCCGAGGCCGCCGGTAAACAGGCCATAGCCATAGGCGACATGCACGATATCGCCGGCCCGGCCGCCCGAGGCGCGGATCGAGCGGGCGACGACGGTCGCCCATGTGTCGATATCGTTCTTGGTGTAACCGACGACGGTCGGCTTGCCGGTCGTGCCGGAGGAGGCGTGGATGCGCGCGAGCTTTTCGCGGGGTACGGCGAACATGCCGAAGGGATAGGTATCGCGCAGGTCCTTCTTGGTGGTGAAGGGGAATTTCGCGAGGTCCGACAGGGTCTTCAGGTCGGAGGGATGCACGCCGGCCTCGTCGAAGCGCTGGCGATAGAAGGGGGAATTCTCGTAGGCGTGGGTCAGCGACCACTTCATGCGCTGAAGCTGTAGCGCGGAAATCTCGTCGCGCGACGCTGTCTCGATCGCTTCGAGGTCGCCGGGGCGGGGGGACAGGTCTTCCATGAAATTCTCCTCCAAGAATGCGGGATGGTCTGCCTCACTCCGGCAGGTGCGTACCCTTGACTGTTCGCGAGTGGCCGCGGAACTCCGCGACGTGCTCGCCCTCCTGATTGGTGATGCGGATATCGTAGATGCCACCGCGCCCCCGGCGCGACACTTCTTGAGCTGTCGCCGTCAGCCGGTCGCCCCGGAACGCCGGTGCGATGAATGTGACCGAACAGTGCTGGGCGACGGTGCGCTGGTTGTAGGTGTTGCAGGCAAAGGCGAAGGCCGAATCCGCCAGCGTGAATATGTAGCCGCCGTGACAGGTGCCGTGGCCGTTCGTCATGCTGTCCGCGATCGTCATGGTGATCGTCGCTTCGCCGGGGGCGACGGAGATCAGTTCCATGCCGAGATGGCGGGTGGCATTGTCGTCGTCCCACATGGCCTTGGCACAGGCTTCGGCCAGCGCTTGGGGGGAAAGGTTGGCAGCGCTCATTTGCCTGAAAACTCCGGCTTGCGCTTTTCGAGGAAGGCGGAGACGCCCTCGGCATAGTCGGCACTGCGGCCGGCCTCGCGTTGCAGGTCGCGTTCGAGGTCGAGCTGTTGGTCCAGCGAATTGGTGGCGGCGGCCTGGATGGCGCGCTTCGTCATGCCGAGGCCGCGGGTCGGGCCGGCGGCGAGGCGGGTGGCAAGTGCCATTGCCTCGTCCATCAGCGTGTCGTCGTCGACGGCGCGCCAGATCAGGCCCCAGTCGGCGGCGGTTTCCGCGCCGAGCGGTTCGGCGGTGAGCGTGAGCGCCTTGGCGCGGGCCTCGCCGATGAGGCGCGGCAGGCTCCAGGTGCCGCCGGAATCCGGCACGAGGCCGATCTTGGCAAAAGCCTGGATGAAGCGGGCCGAGCGGGCGGCGAGCGTGATGTCACAGGCAAAGGCGATGTTGGCGCCGGCGCCGGCGGCAACGCCGTTGACGGCGCAGATCACCGGCTTTTCGAGGCTGCGGATGAGGCGGAGCAGCGGGTTATAATAGGTCTCGATCGTGTGGCCGAGGTCTGGCACACCCTTCTTGGAATCGCGGTCGCCGAGATCCTGGCCCGCGCAGAAGCCGCGGCCGGCGCCGGTAAGCAGCACGGCGCGGACAGTCTCATCCGCATGGGCCCGCTCGAAACCGGCGCGCAGCGCAAGGTGCATCTCTTCGTCGAAGGCGTTGAGCTTGTCCGGGCGGTTCAGCGTGAGGCTCAGAACGCCATCGGCAATCGCCGACAGAATGGTGTCGGATGTGGACATTTTTCCTCCCTGTCGCCCTTCCCAGCGGCGACCGTAAAAAAAACTCTTGCATAAACCGAACGGCCGGTCAATTATAAAATCACTGACTGGGAGGAGCCAGAGATGACCGAACTTTTCGAGCGCCATCGCCCGACGCTGGATGCAGCTTTGCAAGCGGCCACCAAGCGTGACTTCTGGTCCGCCTATCCCGAAGTGCCGAGCGGCAAGATCTATGGCGAGACCGCCAAGGACGACGGGTTCGTTGCCTACAAGGCTCGGCTCGGCAAGGCCTTCGTTCTCGCCGATCATCCGGCAGAGGGCTCTGTGGGTGCGGAAGTGTCGCCTTACGGGCCATCTCTTGGCATCACGTATCCAGCAGCCTCCGTCGACATGCTGATCATGGCTTCCCGTGCCGCCGCTCCGCAATGGGCCGCGGCCTCGCCGGAGGTGCGCACCGGCATCTGTCTCGAGATCCTCGCCCGCCTCAATGCTCGCAGTTTCGAAATGGCCAATGCCGTCATGCATACGACGGGCCAGTCTTTCGCCATGGCCTTCCAGGCTGGCGGCCCGCATGCGCAGGACCGCGGCCTCGAAGCCGTCACTTACGCCTATGCCGAGATGACCCGCACGCCGGCCCAGGCGATCTGGACGAAGCCGCAGGGCAAGGGCGAGCCGATCGTCATGGAAAAACACTGGCGCGTCGTGCCGCGCGGCGTTTCGCTGGTCATCGGCTGCAACACTTTCCCGACCTGGAACAGCTATCCCGGCCTCTTTGCCAGCCTTGCCACCGGCAACACCGTCATCGTCAAGCCGCATCCGGCAGCCATCCTGCCGCTTGCCATTACCGTCGAGATTATCAGGCAGGTGCTGGTGGAAGGGGGTTTTGCTGCCGATATCGTGCTGCTCGCTGCCGATGCGCCCGGTTCCGAAATCACCAAGGATCTCGTGCAGCACCCGGCGGTCGCCATCATCGACTATACCGGTTCCAACACATTCGGCAGTTGGGTGCGCGAAAATGCCGGCGGGGCCGACGTCTATACGGAAGAGGCCGGCGTCAACTCCATCGTCATCGGCGCCACCGATGATTTCGCCGGCATGTGCAGCAACATCGCCTTCTCGCTCTCGCTCTATTCCGGCCAGATGTGCACCGCCCCGCAGGATATCTTTGTCCCACGCGACGGCATCGAGACGAACGGGGGCCGCAAGACATTCGACGCGGTCGCTGCCGGCATCGCCGCGGCTGTCGATAGCCTGCTCGCCGACCCGGCCCGCGCGGCCGGCGTCTGCGGTGCCATTGCCAACCCGGCGACGCTCGCACGCATCGCGACAGTCCGTTCGCTCGGCCGCGTCGTGCGGGACTCCGCACCCGTCGAGGGCCTTGACGACGCGCGCACCGCAACGCCGTTGATCCTCGCCGTCGACGCGGCGGATAGCGCGGCCTATGCGGAAGAACGTTTCGGTCCCATCGCCTTCGTTGTCGCGGTCGATGACGCGACCGATGGCGTAGACCGCGCGGCCGAGCTCGCCGAGCGCAAGGGCGCGATCACCGCTGCCCTCTACGCCACCGACGAAGCGCAGATCCTTGCCGCCGCCGAGCGGTTCGCCACGGCCGGCGTCAATCTTTCGGTCAACCTGACCGGCGGCATCTACGTCAACCAGAGTGCCGCCTTCAGCGATTTCCACGTCACCGGTGCGAACCCGGCAGGCAATGCCAGCCTGACGGATGCGGCTTTCGTCGCGAACCGGTTCCGCGTGGTGATGTGGCGCCGCCCCGTGGTGGCGTAAGAGGAGTTTTCGCTTTAACCCTTTGTCTTTGTTGGGAGGAGAAACCGACATGAAATTTGCGCTCACCACCACAGCACTTGCCCTGGTCCTGGGCCTTGCGGCGCCCGCCTTTGCCGATATCAAGATCGGCGCAACCATTTCCGAAACCGGCCCCGCCTCCTTCCTTGGCGATCCGGAAGCCAAGACGCTGAAGCTGCTGGTCGAAGAGATCAATGCGGCCGGCGGCGTCAATGGCGAGAAGCTGGAACTCGTCATCTATGACGACGGCGGCGACCCGAACAAGGCGCGCACCTTCGCGACCCGCCTCGTGGAAGACGACGAAGTGGTGGCCGTGATCGGCGGCACGACGACCGGCACTTCCATGGCGATCATCCCGGTCTTCGAGGATGCGGAAGTGCCCTTCATCTCGCTTGCCGGCGCCATCGAGATTATCGATCCCGTAAAGCCCTACACCTTCAAGACGCCCCACACCGACCGCATGGCCTGTGCGAAGATTTTTGAAGACATGAAGAAGAACGCCATCACCAAGATCGGCATGATCTCGGGTTCCGATGGCTTTGGTGCTTCCATGCACAAGCAGTGCCTTTCGATCGTCGGCGACTACGGCATCGAGGTTCTCGCCGACGAGACCTATGGCCCGACCGACGCCGACATGACGCCGCAGCTCACCAACATCAAGGGCAAGGACGGCATCCAGGCTGTGCTGAACCCCGGCTTTGGCCAGGGCCCGGCGATCGTCACGCGCAACTACGCCCAGCTCGCTGTCGGCTTGCCGCTCTACCAGTCGCACGGCGTCGCGTCGGATGGTTTCATCGAGCTTGCCGGCGCGGAAGCCGCGGAAGGCGTTCGCCTGCCGGGTACGGCGCTGCTCGTGGCAAAGCTGCTGCCGGAAAGCGATCCGCAGCGCCCTGTCGTCACGGCTTACAAGGACGCCTATGAGAAGGCGACCGGCAAGCCGGTCTCGACCTTCGGCGGTTATGCCCAAGATGCGCTGCGTATCCTTGTCGATGCCATCAAGCGGGCGGGCAGTGCCGAGCCGTCGGCGATCCGCGATGCGATCGAGGGCACGAAGGGTCTCGTCGGCACAACAGGCACCGTCACCATGACGGCCGAGGATCACCTCGGCCTCGATCTCTCGGCCTTCCGCATGCTGCAGATCGAAAAGGGCGGCTGGAAGATCGTCGAGTAATCGAACCGCCAGCCTGCGCCCTCGTGGCATGGGCTGGCGGAAACGTCGTGCGCGAAGCGGAGGCCTCCATGCCCGAACTGCTGCAATTCCTTCTGTCCGGGATCACGGTCGGCGCCGTCTATGCGCTGGTCGCCCTCGGCTTCACGATCATCTATAATGCGTCCGACGTCGTGAACTTCGCGCAGGGCGAGTTCGTCATGCTCGGCGGCATGATCACCTTTTTCGCGCATGCCGCCGGCCTGCCGCTGCCGCTTGCGGCGCTCATCGCCATCATCGTTACGGCGGCGATCGGTGTCGCGCTCAACAAGCTGGCGATCGAGCCCGCGCGCGGTGCGCCGGTCGTCTCGCTGATCATCATCACGATCGGCGCCTCCATCTTCATCCGTGGTGCGACGCAGCTCGTCTTCGACAAGCAGATCCACCGCTTTCCGGCCTTTTCCGGTGACCAGCCGATCCTTATCGGCGGCGCGACGATCCTGCCGCAGAGCCTGTGGGTGATTGCCGGCGCGCTCGCCGTCTTCGTCTGTCTGTGGCTGTTCTTTACACGCACGCTGATCGGCCGCGCGGTGCTGGCAACGGCGAACAACCGCGTCGCCGCGCAGCTCGTCGGCATCAACACCAACTATGTGATGACGCTCTCCTTCGCCATGTCCGCCGCCATCGGGGCGCTCGCCGGCGTGCTGGTGACGCCGATCACGCTGACCAGCTACGATGTCGGCCTGGCGCTGGCGCTGAAGGGCTTTGCCGCCGCCATGCTCGGCGGCATGGGCAACCCCAAGGGCGCGCTGGTCGGCGGGCTGCTGCTCGGTATTCTTGAGGCGATGACGGCCGGCTATATCAGCTCGCAATACAAGGATGCCGCCGCCTTCATCGTCATCCTCGCCGTGCTCTTCGCCATGCCGCAGGGCCTGTTCGGCCGCAAGTCGACGGATCGGGTGTGACCATGCGGCTCTCCAGCAAGGCAACCACGCTCCTCATCCTCGCGGCGGTCATCGCGATTGCGCCTATCTTCTTCCCATCGTCCTACTATTTCCGCGTCGGCTCGCTGATTTTCGTCAACGGCCTCGCTGTGACGGGTCTCGTCATCCTCATCGGTTATGCCGGCCAGATTAGCCTCGGCCATGCAGGCTTCGCCGGCATCGGCGCCTATGCCTGCGCGCTGGCACCTGTTCATCTAGGCCTGCATCCGGCGCTCGCCGCCCTGCTCGGCGCGCTTTTGTCCGCCGCCATCGCCTATCTCGTCGGCCGGCCGATCCTGCGGCTCAAGGGCTATTATCTCGCGGTCGCCAGCCTCGGTTTCGGCATTCTCGTCTCCATGGTGCTCTCGAACGAGGCGCAGCTGACCGGCGGGCCGGATGGCATGGCGGTGCCGGAACTGGGCTTGCGCGCCGTGCTGAAGGCAATCGGCATCGATCTTTCCAACACCGAATTCTGGTATGCCTTCTCCGGCCTCGTGCTGGTGAGCGGCGCATGGCTGGCGCTCAACCTCTACCATAGCCCGACCGGCCGGGCGCTCAGGGCGCTGCACGGTTCGGAAGTCGCGGCTCGCACGGTCGGCGTCGACGTCGCGCATTACAAGCTTGTCGCCTTCGTTATCTCGGCGGTCTATGCCTCGGTGTCCGGCTCGTTGCTGGCGCTGCAAAACAAGTTCATCACGCCGGATGTCGCGGGTTTCATGCATTCGATCGAGATGGTCACCATGACGGTTCTGGGCGGGGCTGGCTCGGTGCTCGGCGCCATCCTGGGTGCTGCGATCCTGACGACCCTGCCGCAGGTGCTGACGATCTTTCAGGAATACGAACAGCTCATGCTCGGCCTCGTCATGATGCTCGTCATGATCTTCATGCGCGAGGGCCTGTTGCCTTCGATCGCGCGCCGCATCCGGGGGAGGGGAGAATGAGCCTGCTTCAGATCGAAGGCCTCGGCATCGATTTCGGCGGCCTGCGCGCCGTCAATGATGTCGGATTCTCCTTGAAACCCGGCGAGATCGTCTCCGTCATCGGCCCGAACGGCGCCGGCAAGACGACGCTGTTCAACATGATCTCCGGCGTCTATGCCCCGGCCCGTGGCCGCGTCGTGCTGGATGGCGAGGACGTCACCCGCATGCCGCCGCATCTGCTGGCGCGGCGCGGTCTGTCGCGCACCTTCCAGAATTTGCAGATTTTCCAGTCGATGAGTGTTCTGGAAAACGCCATCGCCGGCCATCACCTGCATGAGCGCGGTTCGGTTTTTGCCGATCTCTTCTCGCTGCCCGCCGCGCGCCGCCGCAGCCAGGCATCGGAGGAAAGCGCTCGCGCGCTTCTCGACCGCGTCGGCCTCGGCCGTGCCGCCGAGCAGGAGGCAGGCTCGCTCTCCTACGGCGCGCTGAAGCGGCTGGAAATCGCCCGCGCGCTCGCGTTAAAGCCCCGCGTGCTGCTGCTCGATGAACCGGCGGCCGGCTGCAACGCGGTCGAAACGGAAGAGATCGATCACCTCATTGCACAGGTCGCGGCCGAAGGCGTATCGATCCTGCTGGTGGAGCACGACATGAAGATGGTCATGCGCATTTCCAATCATATCGTGGTGCTCGATCACGGCGAAAAGATCGCCGAGGGGGAGCCGACGGCGATTTCACGCAACCCGCGCGTCATCGAAGCCTATCTCGGCGTCCAGGCAACGGAGGCTCAGCATGCTGATGGTTGAGGGACTGCGCTCGCGCTACGGCCGCATCGAGGTGCTGCATGGCATCGATCTCGACGTGGCCTCCGGCGAGATCGTCACGGTGGTCGGCGCGAACGGCGCCGGCAAGACGACGCTGCTCAAATGCCTCTCCGGCATCCAGTCGGTTTCGTCCGGCTCCATCGTCTTCCGCGGCGAGACGCTGACATCAGTGCCGGCGCATGCCCGCGTTCGGCGCGGCCTCGCCCAGTCGCCGGAGGGACGGCAGATTTTCACCAACCTGACGGTGGAGGAGAATCTCCGGCTCGGCGCCTATCTCTTCGCCGACGACAAGGTGGAGCGCGACATGCAGGACGCCTTTGCGATGTTCCCGATCCTCAAGGAGAAGCGTAATTTAGCGGCGGGCGGTCTTTCCGGCGGGCAGCAGCAGATGCTGGCGATTGCCCGCGCGCTGATGGCGCGCCCCTCCTGCCTGCTGCTCGACGAGCCGAGCATGGGTCTTGCGCCGATACTCGTTGGGCAGATCTTCGACGTGGTCAAGAGCTTGAAGGCGCTCGACGTCACCGTTCTTCTCGTCGAGCAGAACGCGTTTGGCGCGCTGTCCGTCGCCGATCGGGGCTATGTCATGGAGACGGGGCGCATCATCATCTCCGGCCCCGCCACGGAATTGATCGCGGACGAACGCATCCGCGCCGCATATTTGGGAATATGAGTCCATGACCGTCACCATCGCCCGCGAAGGCGCCATCGCCGTCGTTACCGTCGACAACCCGCCCGTCAATGCCCTGTCGCAGGCGTTGCGCCAAGCCCTGGTGGAGGCGGTGGCGGAACTCAACGCGGACGAGGCTGTAAAGGCTGTCGTCCTGATCTGCGCCGGCCGCACCTTCATCGCCGGGGCGGATGTCAGCGAATTCGGCAAGCCGCCGCGGCCGCCGCATCTGCCAGATGTGGTGGCATGCATCGAGGACGCTAAGCGGCCCTGGGTCGCGGCGATCCATGGCAGTGCACTCGGCGGCGGTCTCGAAGTGGCGCTCGGTTGTGCCTACCGGGTTGCCGTAGCCTCAGCCAGCCTCGGCCTGCCGGAGGTGAAGCTCGGCATTATTCCCGGCGCCGGCGGCACCGTCCGCCTGCCCCGCCTGATCGGCCCCGCCGCCGCCGTCGATATGGTGACGAGTGGCAGTCCGGTCGGTGCAAAAAAGGCGGAAATGTTAGGCCTCATCGATGCTGTGATCGATGGTGATCTGCGCACGGGTGCGATTGCCTTCGCAAACGATGTCGCTGAAAAGCCTCTGCCCGAGCCGATCTCCCGCCGCGCCGTACCGGCGGTCGAAGCCGGATTCTGGGAAAGTGCTGAAACGGAAGTGACTGCAAAGGCGAAACGCGAAGTCGCTCCCCTCAAGGCGCTCTCCTCCATCCGCAACGCCAGCGAAACGGATTTCGCAGACGCCATGGCCTTCGAGCGCGAGACCTTCCTTGAGCTCCGAGGCTCCTCTCAGGCAGCCGCACTGCGCCACGTCTTCTTCGCAGAGCGCGCCGCCCCCCGCCCCCCCGAGCTATCCGGTGTCACGCCGCGCAACGTCCGCTCGGCCGCTGTCGTCGGCGGCGGCACGATGGGCGCCGGCATTGCCGTCGCACTCCGCGATGCCGGCTTGCCGGTCGTTCTCGTCGAGCGCGATAAGGCGGCGGTCGAGCGAGGCCTGGCCAATATCCGCGCGATCTTCGACGGCTCAGTGAAACGCGGCCGCATCACCCAGGAAGCCGCGGTCGAACGCATGGCCGGTGTGACCGGCAGCGAGGACTATGGCCTGCTTTCCGATACGGATCTCGTCATCGAAGCGGTCTTCGAGGATATCGCCGTCAAGCGTACCGTCTTCACAAAGCTCTCTGAGGTCTGCCGGCCGGATGCTGTACTGGCCACCAATACCTCCTATCTCGATCCGAACGTCATCAGCGGAGGCGCAAGCCATCCCGAGCGCTTCCTAGGCTTGCATTTCTTCAGCCCGGCCAATGTCATGAAGCTCCTGGAGATCGTTCCGACGGCGACCACAGCGCCGGACGTTCTGGCGACCGGCTTCGCACTCGCCCGCCTGCTCGGGAAAATCCCGGTCCGCGCCGGCATTTGCGACGGCTTCATCGGCAACCGCATCCTGAAGGTCACGCGAGCACAGGCCGAGCGCCTGCTGCTCTGCGGTGCGACACCGTCCGCTGTCGATGCCGCCATGCGCGCCTTCGGCCTACCGATGGGACCGTTCGAGGCGCAGGATCTCGGCGGCCTCGACATCGCCGCCTTCCAGCGCAAGGCGGCCCGCGAGCGGGGCGAAGCGCCCTTCGCGCCGGTCGCCGACCGGCTCTGCGCGATGGAGCGCCACGGCCAGAAATCCGGCGGCGGCTGGTACGATTACCACCCGGGCGACCGCACGCCCAAAGCGTCCGACATCGTGGCGGCGATTATCGCCGAAGAGTCGGCGGTCATGCCGCAGCGCAACTGGGCACAAGGCGAGCTTGCCGATTGCATCGTGTTGCCGATGGTCAACGAGGCGGCAGGGATCCTGGAGGAAGGCGTCGCGCTCCGGGCCTCCGACATCGATCTCGTCAAGATCCACGGTTACGGCTTCCCGCGCTGCCGCGGCGGGCCGATCCAGTATGCGAAACACCGGGGGCTTAAAACAGTCGTCGCGTTGCTGGAGCGTCTCTCCGTCGAAGGGTTGGCAGACGCGCCGTGCAAGCTACTGCGGCGTGCCGCTGAATCCGGCGGTTTTACGACTGTCGCGGGTGGAACGGTGATAGGCAACGGGTCATAGCGTTCGAGGATAATTGACAAGCAGTCAGCAAAAGCTAGGGAGGCCAGGATGCAATCACTTATGACGCCAGTGCACAAGCCGACCGCGGTGGAGGTGCTGCGGGAGGAAATCCGTAAGGCCTGTGGCGCTTTCGATCTGGAGCCGATGGCACGAGCCCAGATGGTGGCCGGCGACGTCACCACGCGCCGCATCAGCTTTTTCGATACCGCGATCGTGGCGCTGGATGCGCGCTACGTGCAGCGCAGTGCCCGATCGATCCGTCAGGACCCCGGCGAACATCTGTTCCTGCTCATTCAGGACGAGGGCCATTGCCGCGTCGAGCAGGGCGAGCGTTCCGCCCAGCTGGCGCAAGGTGATATGTTTCTGGTCGATTCCGTCCGTCCATCCTCCTTCGTTTATGACGGTAAGCGCTCCAACCAGGTTTCCATCCACATGCCGCGCGCCGAAATGCTACATCGCCTGGGCAAAGGCTGCACCAACGGCGTGCCCATTAGCCGCAACGATCCCCTCTGGCTGGCGATGCGGGCGGTGATCACCAAGATGGTGGCGGAACCGAGTGCGCCATCCCAGCTCGGCGAGGCCTTGTTGTGTCTGCTCGGGGCGTATTTGCATGGCATCGAAGAGAACGGCGCCGTGCAGCACGCCGAAACGCTGCTGTCGCGCGCGCTGGCCATGATCGACCGCAATTGCGCCGATCCGAGCTTCGGCCCCGGCGAACTGGCGCGGCGACTAAATGTATCGGAACGCATGCTGCAGCGGCATTTTCAGCCGCTCGGTGAAACGCCCGGCCACCGGCTTATCAACCGGCGGCTTGAACTTGCGCACGCCCGGCTGGTGGCGCCGAGACAGGCACAAGCGGCCGAGGGCATCACGGCAATCGCCTACGACGCAGGCTTCAACGACCTATCCTATTTCTATCGCGAGTTCCGCAAGAAATACGCGGTCACGCCCGGCGCCGTCGCCCGCTGCCACTGACGGATTTGTCCAACGACGCCGACGGTCTCGTCCAAGTCGAAGGACCCGTGTTGGTCTATTCTCCGCGCTAATTAGGGGAGCATGAGGAGCTGTGGGGCGGTTATGCGGCGAGAGCTGTTTCGTCTGGTTCGTGATTGTCGTTCGCCATACCGGGATACCATTGCTTGAAGGTCGAGCGCAGGGAGCCGTCGAGGGTCTGCGTGCGGGTTTGCAGCAGAAGATGCGCGCCGATCCTGCTCCACTGCCTGGCCGACATGCTGATCGCGAGGCGGGCGCGGCCGGACCCTCGGAACTGATGTCGCCCGACGTGAAACTCAAGACGTTGCTGGCGTCATGATCGCGCAAAATGTGAGGTGCAGCCGATGAGCAGGAAGAGACCCACGGTAGCGGATATCCGCGCCTTGAAAGACAAGTATCAGTTCACGATGATCCGCGTGGAGACGCTGGACGAGTTGGAGGCTGCCGAGAGGGCCGGCGTCGACATGGTTTCGGTGCCGCCTGAGATCATGGTTCTTCCGCATTTCCGCGAGGTTGCGCCAAGCCTGTTTGCGGTGCCGGGCGTCAATTTCTTCGAGGTCGGCATGGCGGACGATTTTGTGCGCTGGGCTTTCGCGCTCTACAAGGCGAGCGCCGACGCCGTCTATTGCAGCGCCAGTCTGGCGACCGTGGAGCGGCTCTCCGACGAGGCCATTCCGGTGATCGGCCATGTCGGGTTGATCACATCGCGGGCCACCTGGACGGATGGATAGCCGCAGACATGCGTTTCAAAGGGCTTGATCTGAACCTTCTCGTCGTGCTCGACGCCCTGCTGGCCGAGCGCAATCTCTCGGCGGCGGCACGACGCATCAACCTCAGTCAGCCGGCCATGAGTGCGGCCGTCGCCCGGCTGCGCGATTTTTTCGGCGATGAACTGTTCAGCATGAGCGGCCGAGAACGTATTCTGACATCACGTGCAGCAGCACTTGGCCCCGCAGTCCGCGAGACTCTCCTAAACATCCAGTCCTCGATTATGTCGTCGGATCCGTTTGACCCTGCTCGATCCGATCGCCGCTTCAGGATCATTATTTCCGATTTCGCCACGCTCGTGTTTTTTGAAACGGTCGTGGAGCGTGTTGCCCGGGAAGCCCCCGCCGTCAGCTTCGAATTGATGCCTCTCCACGGCAGCCCCGATGAGGTCCTCCGGCGTGGCGAGGTCGATTTTTTGATCACTCCGGATGTGTTCATGTCGAAGGCGCATCCAAGTGTGGCGCTTTTCCACGAGAGGCTCGTATGCGTAGGCTGTCCCACGAACAAGCAGCTGCCACGGCACCTTACATTCGAGAGATACATGTCGATGAGGCACGTCTGCGTCAGGTTCGGACGTTTGCTGAAACCCTCCATCGAGGAAGGGTTCTTGCTTGAGCATGGTCTTAAAAGACGTGTCGAAGTCGTCGTGCAGAGCTTCAGCATGATCCCGCCCATGGTGTCCGGCACAGCTCGTATAGCGACCGTGCCCCTCCGGCTGGTCAGGCATTTCGAAAACACGTTTCCCCTTCAGGTCGTCGAACTTCCGCTGCCGCTTCCCGGTTTCACCGAAGCCGCCCAGTGGCCGGCTCTCCACAATAGCGATCCGGCAAGCATCTGGATGCGAGAGATAATGATGCAGGAGGCATCTCGGCCACGGGAGGCTCCCGGTGCTCCTGGATTTACTCCGGCTGTGACCGCCCGCGCTCATGTTCTCTGTCAAGAATGAGGCAGGACGGTGCTGTCACATTGATTGAGGGGTAAGGAAATTGAGGTAGCAGCGCGCCCATGACCGTGAGTGCACCGACCTACAAGAACCACCGCTATCCGATCGAAATCGTGGCCCTGCTGTCTGGCTCTAATCCGCTTCAATCTGAGCCTGTGCGATGTCGAGGAAATGCTGCTCGATCGCGGGATCGTCGTTTCCTACGAGACCATCCGCCGATGGTGCCGAAAGCACGGCCCTGATTATGCGCGCCGCATACGCCGCAAGTCGCCGACGAAAGACGATGTCTGGCACCTGGATGAAGTCGTGGTGCGCATCAACGGTCAGAAGTGCTGGTTGTGGAGAGCGGTTGATCAGGACGGATATGTGCTCGACGAGATTGTCCAGACGCGTCGCAACACCAAGGCCGCCAGGCGCCTGCTGACGCGACTTCTGAAGAAGCAGGGTCTGCCGCCAAAGCGTATGATCACCGACAAACTGCGCTCCTACGGGGCGGCCAAACGCCAGCTCATGCCAAACTTGGAACACCGCTCGCATAAAGGCTTGAACAACCGGGCGGAGAATTCTCACCTGCCGTTCCGAAAACGGGAACGAACGCGACAGGGTTTCCGGTCGGTCGGCAGCATTTCGTGTCGATCTTCTCCGCCGTCCGAAATCTCTTCGTCCCATCCCAGACCAACCGCTCCGCCGCACAAATTCGAACCCATCGACGCCAAGCCATGGCCGCGTGGGAGGCCGTGAGTGCACGGCCTGCCTGAAAAGCGCGGTATCGGCCTCACGCGGCCACATTTCAAACAACGTGACAACGCCTCCTGTTCAACTGCCGCTATCTCGGTCGCGTCGTCGAAGCGATGCGCCGGCGCGGAACGGCATTCGATGAGCGCATAATCCCGCAGCTCTCGCCGTTGGGCTGGACCATATCAACATCACGGGCGATTACGTCTGGTCAGACCATCTCATGGTCGATGGCGAAGGGTTCCTGCCGCTTAGGATTGACGCCTCATGACCGCGCCGACATGCCTACCGTATATCTGTGTCCCAATAATGCAATGGGGCCGACATAATGTTTCATGCTGCGCTTCTCCTTCTGATGCTTGTGGCTGCGGGCATGCAGACCACGCTTGACCATCAGCTCGAAGGGCAGCACCTTCAACCTATCCACCATGCATTGTCGCCCGAAGATAGGGCTCAAGCCGAATACCCCATCTCGGGCGGGCCGAGCCGATCCGCATCGCAGGAGGACGAGCCGTGGCAGATTATAGGGAAGCACTTGTCGGAATCGATGTTGCGAAGCAGAGGAATGCCGTGGCGATTGCGGACGCCGGCCGGGAAGGAGAGGTTCGCTACTTCGGTGAGGTCGATGCATCGGACACAAGCATGCGCCGCGTTATCCAACGGATCGCCGCCAAGTTCGATCGGATCCACCTCTGCTACGAGGCGGGCTCACACCTGCGGCCCTATGCTGCCACGCTAACAGCAACACACGGCTGCGCAACTCGACCGGCCCCGGCGATCGCCTGTTGCCCAATCCGCCCTCAGACGCGCAATTGTCAACCGAGGACTCTGGCGTCAGCCGGTGCCAAAGCTGGTCACAGCATTTTGTCCGAGTCCGATTGACGACAATCTGTGTTCAGATCCAGACATGCTAGGGGTTAGGATCAAGCCGGCCAGGGGGCGACTCCTCCGATTTGTGGTCGCTGCTCACAAACCGTTTGGTGGCATGCCAATTGCATATTCATAGCCATGATACGTGTTCCGACATGGCCCGTCGCGCAGTCTTTAGCCCAGGAGTTCACATGACATTCGTCCGAACGCAATACAGGCTGCGCATCCCATGGGACGCCCCGGCTCCATTGGATCTCGCTGCGATCGGCAGACAGGATTGCCATCCCGAAGACCGCTTTCAGCCTGTTGTCAGCTAGGGCTGCCATAAGGGTTCTCGTAAAACAAACATTCAGGAGAACTTATGACTCGACCACATGAATATCGGCCGCTTCGCCGGCTCTCCCAACGGGACATAACACCAGATCCTCTTCAAATCCGTGATGATCCAAAAGGAAAACGAAAAATGCCTACCTCAGAAAAAGACGCTGTGGGGCGCTCGAGGCTCCAGAAATTGCGGTCTCACTGGCCACGAACGATACTTGCTGCCACGGCGTTGGCCATTGTAATGACCGCTCCAGCTCCAGCCGTCACCCAAGACGCTGACAAGCACTACTCCGACCAAAGCTCGGGTATTGAAAGCTGGAGTTGTATACTTCGGGCATTGTGCATTGGCCCTCCACCGGTGGAATGATCGCTGTCGCAGGGCGTTGGACTGCTCTCGAAGGAGAAGCTACTCGCAGGTGATATCATGCCAGGATTATCCGACGACGAGGAAGAGCATGCTTAGCGTCGGCACTGATGAATAATACGCTGCCTGGCCGGTGGCCGCAGTTCGCGGCGTCCTCAACGTGATCTACGACTCGGGGTTCGCGAGATGACGTGAGGAGACGCTGTCGGGCGTGGGGCGTTGCCTAGAAAATGGTGGGGGAAATATGCCTGGATGATCGATCCCGCGGTCGCATCGGTCAAGACCACTGACGTTCCGCGCCTTTCGGTTGCCCGACTTTTCGATCTTAGGGCGTTCCTGGACTCAGGCCTAGCCTGCAACCTTGGGGAAGAGAATCCCGAAGGAGGCGCTTGAGGACCTGCACTACGTCCTGCTTCAGTGTTTTCATGAAGTTTTCCGCCTCGGCATTGTCCTAGTGCCAACGCGGCTCATGCTTGGCTGGGTGCCGTGCAGGTTGAGAAGACCGGAATGGGCAGCGCACGAAAATTGGGCGGATTCAGGCCGGTCGTCGCAACACCAATCTGTTTGACCTACCGCAACCACTCGTCAAGCGCCTCAGCGGGCGTTTTCCAGCCCAGTGCTTTCGTGGCCTGGAGTTTAGAGCGTAGCGGCACCAACTCCTGTTCGAGATAGCCGCGGAGCCAAGGAAGGTCAGCGTGCGCCCGCCGGTAATGCGCCTGCAATGACCTGTTCAGGCCGGGTTTACGGGCGCGCCGCCTGCACGTCTTCGACAGTCACCGCATCCGTGTAGTTGTTGCCGAAATTGGTACGGATGTAATTAACCACGGCCGTCACCTGCTCGTCATCGAGATAGGAGCCGAGCGGCGGCATCGCCTTCTGACCCTTGACCACCATGACGACCGGATAAGCGCCCGCTTCGAGCTTCTCGTTCTTGGCGAGCGCCGGATATTTGCCGGCCCCGACTGCGCCGACGCCTTCCGGCATGTGGCAACCCCGGCAGATCGCCGCGTAAATGCCGGCGCCATCTCTGGGTTGGATCTTCGAGGCATTGCCAAAACCGGTCGAGTCGGACGATTGCCCAAAAACAGGAAACGCAGCGAAAGCCGCAACGGCAACGGTGGCGGCGAAAGAGGTGATCCGGTTCATGTCCAAAAGTCTCCAGATTGCGATCAGGGCGAGCTGGCTGGCGGCGGGCCGTCAGCCGCTGACCACGCGTTGGTGGAGACGCCCGATCGCATCGAGCGAAGACAGGATCGCTCCTTCCATCCAGGCCGGCATGTAGGAGATGTGCTCGCCGGCCATGGCGATGCGCCCGTCGATCGAGCTTGCCGCATGATAGTGTTCCTTGCGCTTCTCCTCGGTCCATTCGCCATAGCAGCCGAGCGTCCATGGCACGCGGTGCCAGCCGACGGCAACGCCGTTGTCGAACTCGTCTTTGTATTGCGGATGGATCTGAGCCCCGTACTCCAGCGCCTTCTGGATGCGCTCTTCCGGCGGCAGCGACGTGAACTCGTAAGCCCAGGCCTCCAATGAAAAGGCGCCGAGAAGCACGCCCTTGCCCGGGCTGTGATAGTCGGTGCTGGGATAGGAGATCAGCGTGTTGGGCAGATCGGTGTAGGTGATGCCGCCGTAGATGTGTTCGTCCTCTTCCCAAAAGCGGCGCTTGAACTGCAATCCCACCTTGATCGCGGCACCGTAAGGCAGGTTGTCAATCGCCGCCTTCGTTTCGGTCGACACCTTGGTTTTGATCTGGCTGAGCACGGAGAACGGCACGGTGCAGATACACCAGTCAGCGGTGGCGGTCTGCGCCTCGCCGCCCTTTCGCGCATCCTCGTAGCGGATGGTGACGCTTTCGTCGTCCTGGTCGATCTCCGTGACCTTCACGTTGTATTTGGTAAGGCTGCCGACTTCCCTCTCGAACGCCCCGGCTATCATGTCCATGCCGCCGACCGGCTGCAGCATCGTGGTCTGGTAGTCATAGAGACTGCCAGTGCTAAGGCTGCTCCACAGGCCGGATTGCACGATGTCGGAGAGCCCTATCGGCTGCGATGGCTTGGCCAGCGGCATCTGGCCGCCGCCCGGTTCAATATCAAAGCCTCGCCGCTCGCTGCTGTGAGTGCCAGCGACGTAAGCGTAGTTTTCGTCAAGCGCGCCCCAGCTCTGCAACGCTTCCAGCAGCTTCTCCCGGTCCTCCGTCGAGACCGCCTGGTCGAGTCCACCCTGCTTCGTCACCTTGGAAAGCAGCTCGGCGACATGGCCGTTGAAATCCGCGCTGACATGGCGGTAGCGCTGCGGCTTGCCTTCGAACGCCTTGACCGAATGCAAGTAGGCGTTGTGGTTCACCTGCACGAACGCCTCGAGTTTGACGCCGAGCCGCTTGCAGTAATCCAGCACGGCATGGTGATGGTAAGGGATACGCCACGGGCCGGGATTGATATAAAGACCCTCGTCGAACTTGCATTCCTGCTCGAAGCCGCCGAGCTCGGTGTAATTGTCGCCGCCACGCAGCGACCAGCAGCGACCGCCGGCTTTTTCCCTGTACTCCAGAACCTGCACCTTATAACCGACCTTGCTGAGTTCGTACGCAGCGACCATGCCGGCCAGTCCGCCGCCGAGTACGAGAACGGAAGCCCCTTTCGGATCGCCGTCCAGCTTGATCGGACCCTTGTAGGGCGACTCCTGCGCGAAGCCCAGGGTCGTCATGGCCTGATACATGGCCTCACTGCCGGCAAGCGCGCCGATCATGGTCAGGAGATCGCGGCGGCTGAGTTGGGGAGGAAGCATCGGAACTACTCTTTCAGGGGGATCGCAAGGACGAGAATAACCGGGCGGGGGCAGCGGGTCAGGGGTAGACCGGCCTCAGACGATTGTCTACCGGCCTGCCGACCGCCGGGCGTCGCTGTTAAGCGATCACCCATCGATCGCGTGACGCCGAGCGCCGGATTTGCAAGAGAACGCTCGCGAGCGGCTTCGTAACCACCGAGCTACACCACCTGATGAGACACGACCCGTAATGATGATGATCGACGGGTAAAAATGACCAGAAAACAAATGATTACATATCTCTAAAGTCTCGTAATCTTAGCCGATGGGCGCTCCGAAGGAAGGAGTCATGCGTTCGAATCGCGTCGGGTGCGCCAGTTTTCTCAACTAGTTAGTTTTCGTCCACAAACGCTTCTTTTTGCGAGCATTTGCAATGGTTTGTTGGCCGTTGGTGTGCGTTGAGTGGTATGGACAGGATCGAGGGCTGGCGATCGAGCAGAAAGGCCCTGTCGGCTCGAAGCCGGGATTTTGGCCAAGTTGAAGAACGATTGGTGAACGTCAGGGTTCGACCTGAGCTTTGAGCAACATGGCAACATTGTCGGCGGTGAACTTGAAGCCGCGGCGATCGGGGATACGCTCGACGGAGATGGGATATTTAGGTCTTCGTGGATCAATGCCGGTGATCCGGAAACGCTCGCCACCAGCGATAAACTCGCGTTTGAAGTCAGCAGCCTCCAGGCCGTACTGTTCGGCCAGCAGGGCGAACATCTCCTTATCCAGATTGAGCGTCTTGCCGTCTGGCGCGGGAATACTGATGCGGAATGCTGGTTCGAATGAGAAGCCAGGTTCCAGGCCACGCCACCCGGTACTTTCGATGACCAGTCCGTGATCTGAGGCGATCTTTCTGCAAGCCTCAAGCATGCGGGCCTGAATCTGCTCGCAGGCGGCGGATGTTAAACGGGTGATGCGGTTGGCCTTGCTCATTCGGAAGCACCGTTGCGTACCTGATAGACCGTGCCACGTGATATGGCGAGATCGCGGGCGATCTTGCTGGGTCCCTGACCCTTTTGGAGGCGAAGCAGGATTTCTGCGCGGTCAATCTTCGGTGGGCGACCTTTGTAGATGCCACGTTTCCTGGCGGCGGCGATACCTTCAGCCTGCCGCTCGCGCCGCAGGTTAGTTTCGAATTCCGCGAAGACGCCGAGCATGTCGAAGAACGCCTTGCCGGCGGCTGTGGAGGTATCGACGGGCTGCTCGGTGGCCACCAGATGCGCGCCCTTGGCCTTGAGTCGGTCGACTATCACCTGAAGATCTCGCAACGATCTGGCCAGCCGGTCGATGCGGGTGATGACAAGAGTTTCGCCGGCATGGATGAAGTCGAGAATGGTCATCAGTTGCGGACGACCTTCGAGCGATGCACCACTTTTCTGCTCCTCGCGGATGACCTCGCAGCCGGCGTTCCTGAGCGCGGCGATTTGCGCGGCGAGGTTTTGGTCTGTTGTGGATGTACGGGCATATCCGATACGAGCCATGTCCTAACCATGCTAACTGTTCAATTTGCGTGTGCTGTCATGCCGAGTTGTTCAATATCTCGTTTCCGACCCACAATAAACAGGATTCAACGGCCGCAACCCGTTCATTGACGATGTTCTCCATGGGTATACCAAAAATATTCACTACAAAGGTGCACCGCCTGCATCCAGTGTGGTCATAACGATATCTTCCATGAGCGGGATGCCCTGTAGGGGATGCTTGTGTATCAGTGCAAAGGCTGCGGCTGCCAGTGCTTTTGACAGTCGCTCCTTTTTAGCCGATTTGAGAATGATCGCGGTTTGCAGAAATCGCCTTGCCCAGATGTCTCGTCGGCCTTCGAGAAAGGCCCAGATTCTTTTTTCAACAGTCCGCGCCGAGCGGGATCCCCGAATGATATCGCGTGTTTCTCCTGTGTCTTCAAACCAGCTGTCGGTGAACGGGACAAGCGCATCCAGTGCGGGCTCATTGCGGAGCATCCGATCCAGTTGTGCCGCTGTCGCATTCTGGATTTCCTTTTGCGGATCGACGTGATCCAGCAAAGCCTGCAGATCCCTTTCCTGGGGCCGCAATTGGCTCAAGCTACAAGCCTCCATGACGTCAATGAAGGCCGGCGCTGGTGGATGGCCGTTTTCTATCCCATCCGCCAGAGCCGCTTCCAGCAGAAGCTCGGCAGACATTCGATCTATTCGGACGCTGTTTGCTTCCTGGCGGGCATAAGAGACGATGCTGGTTGCTTCGCGCTTTGAACGGCAACGAATGACAAAGGCATCCTTGATGCCGTATCCGGTCTTTAACAGGATCATCGCGACAAATGTCTGGGCTTGCAGTTTTCCCACAATCGTTAGGCCTTGCGCTCCGACCCCGTCAGCGGTGGTCGCCAGGATGTCGCTGACGATCGGCTCCGCCCTGTTTTGTTTGGAAACATCAGCGAGACCTTGTCGCAGCGCCAGCTTGCCAATGTCATCGATAGCCGCCCGGGCGGCGCTCGCCGACAGCCAGCCGCGAATGATCGGCAGATAGGATAAGGTTTCAGGCTCCAGCTTCCCGCGCATGAGCCTTTCTCGTAGGCCGGCGGCCACGGCCTCTCCCGTCAATGATGTGCCGGATACCAGCCAATAGAGTGCACAGCGCTCCAGAAAGGGATTGTCGAGGCTCAACAGATGATGGACAAACTCGGCTTTGAACTCCTCCGGCATTCCTGCCGACATCTCATCCAGGCCACTGAAGAACTCATACGCGCCGCCGCCTTCAGCTTCAACTTCTGCCGCTAAAACGGCAAGCGCGCCATCAAGATCCGGCATCGGGATCTCCTCGGCGGGGCTTTCCCCAACCGGGTCAAGCATCAGTATGTCTGGTACGGGCAGACTGGCACGCCGATACAAGCCAGCAATTTTCAAACCGTGAAGCGGCTCGCCAGCGCCCGCAGCAATGCGAGCCTTGATCGCCTTCTCCGCATTTTCCAGGAAGGCCTTTCCATATGGGCTGTCATTCTCGATGCCCATTCGTGCCTCATCCAGCAGCAATCCGAACAAGGTTGCCACATCCGGATGATCGTCCATGGACTGCATAACCTCCGCAACGATGGCGTCGCAGGCCATGTCATTGGCCAGAAGATCATGCTTTGCTCTCTCGAAATAAAACTGGAACTGCGCCGACGACAGCCCATGTTGGTAGAGAACATTCAGGCATGATTCAGCAATTTTAACCATTGGTATCTCCAAAAATTATGCCGCCAGCCGATCAAAATCGATCCGACTATTCAAGTCGAGATCGAAACGGCCATAAGGATTGACGTGACTGTAGATCAGAGGCGTGAGGCCGCGATAGTCTTCCGGCGCCATCCGTGCGGCCCATTTCGGTTCCACCAGCACGGTCTGAAGCATGCGTGTGTTCACATAGACCAGTGACGCCTGCAGCAGGTGCAAAGCCAGAGCGGAAATCTCCTGCTCATCGATCCGGTTCGTGGCGAACTCGCCGCCCTTGCCGAAAAACACGAAGCCATTAGCGCTGTTCCAGTTTTCGACGACATTCAGCCCCTCGTGGATTTCCCGGCGGAATGCCTCCTGGCGAAGGTAGCGGCACAAGAATATCGTCTTGACCGCGCGGCCGAGCTCGCTCAGCGCCTTGTAGGTCGGGTGCATCACTTCGGCACGGGCGAAACGGCGCAGGATGGCCTCCGGGTCCGCCGTTCTCGTCTGCATGGCGGCGGTGTATTTGACCATCTCGTCATATTGCTGCTCGATCTCCTCCCAGTCGATCGCGCTGGAAAGGATCGGCAAGAGATTCGGCAGCCTTGTGCGCAGCGAGGCTTCCGGGATGGCAAGCTTCTGACGGGCTATCGCCTTCAGGCGTGGGGCGAGTTCAAAGCCGAGAAGGCGGCAAAATGCGAAACCGACTGCGCTCTGACCATGACTGTCGACATACTGGCGCTGGATTTCCATATCGGTGCAATGACGCAGCACGCCCTCGATCATGGAGGCGACCTCCGAGGACGAGCACCGTTTCAATTGCGAATAGACACAGGTCGCACGTTTTTCGACATGCCAATAGATCATGACACCACGGCCGCCGTAGCGGGCATGCCATTCCGTCATCAGATTGCGATCCCACGCTCCGAACTTTGTCGAATCAGATGCGCACGCCGTACCCGCGTCACCCCAGACTGCTGCGTTGCGGATGGCCAGGGTCGCGTTTGCAACCCTCGCGCACGCCTCCCTCAGCGCCGGCGCGTGGATAAAGCGGCGGTGAACATGCAGCAACTCGTCGTAGCTGACATCAGGTGTTGCGCCGGCGATCCGCTTGAGCCCGGCATTCGTGCCGAGACCATAAAGGCACAACAGAAGCCGCCGATCCAGCGCCTCGCGCGACAGGGCAACTCTCGACGCCGATGTTTCGAAGGACTCCAGCAGACCGGTATCGAGTGCGGCTTCCTTCAGCACGTCGAGCAATCCTGTCATCGACCAGCGCTGACCGATCTCGCCCTTGATTGCTTCCAGCCCCTTCGGTTCCGGCAGAGGCTTGAACGGTGTAATCGATATGCGGTTTTCGCCCCGCCACAGCAGCCGGACCTTGCCGTTTCGTGGGATCGTTTCGTTCAGAAGCAGTAACTCATGCTCAAGCTCCTTGCGAATGCCGGCTGTGAACGCTCGCGCGTTCGGGGTCAGGTTGAGGACTGTGTAATAGGCGTCACGCCGGATTTCGAAGTCCCTGGGAAGATCGTCGTCAGGATTGCGATAGCGGTCCGCGCCGACAACCCAGATCTCCTTGGAGCGGATGCGATCACGCAACTGGGTGAGGACGCAAAGCTCGTAGCTGATCCGGTTCACACGCCATCGTCATTGACCGAACTGCGCCATCTGGCCGGAATAACCTCGTCAAACGGCACATCCTGCATCGGCACAAACCGGCAGCCATCATCCACCTTGCTCCTGATCCAATCCAGCGCCACTAGCACCGGACGCCACGCGGTATTGTTCGACCGGAATTCCAGAACCGAAAGCAGACTGGGCAGCATGCGCCGGTAATGATTGGCCCAGGACGAGCGCATCACCTTATATATGCGCCGGTCGAGAGCCCCTTTCGCCTGGCTCTCCTTGACGATCGCCGCCAGCTTGTCCTTGCCGACGATCGGGAAAATGACATCGCAGACGCGCCCCGCGGGCTCGTCGATCGAAGCACTGGCAATCTCAACCAGCAATCTTTCCTTGCCATAAACCCGCTCGATATCCTTCGCGATATCGCCGACCACCTTGCGTTTCGAGCGCGTCCCGATCTTGTGGACCGTCTCGAGCAGCAAATCGACCATCGCGTCCGTGAGCTGCGCTTGCCGTGACGAAAGATAAATTGCGTACAGTCCGATTTGTTTGGCCGAAGGGTGCCGCCGCATCTCCCAGGCCTTTTCGCCGGCGACACGGCGGACAATCTGTTCCACCCATGCCTTGCCGGTCGCCGACAGCATATCCCGTGGCAGATCAAGTTTCTGAATGAAGGCAAGTTTCGCCGTCATGCTGAGGATGTTGTCGAGCGACGCTTGGCCAGCATCACCTCTCATCGTATTGAAGCCGGTCTGGCCGTCTGCCTCAGCAATAGAAGCTTCCAGCAATGCGACCGTGCTTGCTGAAAGGCGAGCGCTCACCCCGGTCAACCAGTCGTCGAGATAGTGTTGCCGTTGCGAACGCACCAGGCGTTCCAGTTCCTTGTGCGACGGGCCGTATATGCAACGGTCCCGGCACCACAGAAAAACCTGCTCGAGCATGGCGCCGACCGATTGCCCGGTCGGACACAGTTCGCCAGCGATCCATAATGTCAGCTCTTCCCGATCGCACCGTTTCAGGCGCCGAAAGCCGAGGTACTGCAAAATCTCGGCACAATGCCGGCGCGCAGTCCGACCGGAGAAATCATACTCGGTCATGGCGCCAGATCCGACGCCAAGCTGCTCGGCCAGCCAGGAAACGCTGTCGGCCGGGATCGAGGCATGGTCCTGTACAAAGAAGCCGTGCGCGGCGAAGAACTTAAGCTGAACCGCCAATCCCAGTCGCGCCGGGACCGGCTTGCCGTTCACAAATTCAATATCCGAATAGCTCAGGCTCCAGCGCCCGATCAAATCCTCTCGCGAAATATGCAAACCCGTCACTCCAATCCCTAAAATTGGAGCAGACTGTCATTCCCCAGCAAAGCACTCGTCAATTAGCGAGACAATGTTCCCACAACGTTCTTCAACTTGGCCAAAATCCCGGCTTCGAGCCGACAGGGCCTAGCTTCGCTGCGTGAGAATATCGAGCGCGGCTTGGCTAAGGGCAATTCTCTGCCGGAAGTCCGTAAACGGCAGGAAGCAGAACGCCGGCAGGATCGCGGCGCGGAACGATAATGACCAATCAGGTGACGACTATGAAAAAGCTTTGGATCTTAATGGTGGCAAGCTTCATCGCCGGCGGCACAGGAAGCGTAGCTGCGCAAGAGACGATGCAGGGAGACCAGAAGGACGCGTGCGAGGCACTTCTGTGCCTGGTGGCTGGATCAGCTCCATCGGAATGTACTCCGCCGCTGAGACGTTATTTCAGTATCAGGGCGGACAAGCCCAGCGACGAGCGCAAGAAGAGGCGCAATTTCCTCAAGATGTGCCCGTCCGGACAAGATGACCTGGTGGAATCGATCGTCAAGGGCAAATGCAATTCGGCTTACCAGGATTGCAGCACCCCCGGTGGCAACAGTGGTGGAGGCGCAGCGGGCACGCAGCCTGGCAACGGGCAGCAGACACAGGCGCGGTAATTCCCACCGATGTAGGAACGAAAGCGCGGCTCAGGCCGCGCTTTTTGTTTGAGTGTCACTTTGCCACCCGGCTTGATTTTAGGCAGCATTTCGGGTAGCATTTTGCTACTCAAATAGGAGCAACGTGATGCCCACAAAGACCAAACCTTCGCCAAACTCCCCTGCCCGTCAGCCTAAGATCGATTTCGCGTCGGTGAAACTGTCAAGCGCCCTCGTCAACCTGGCGCGGGAAGATGCACCGGTGTTCTCGCGTTCCATTGGTGGCCAGCTCGAGCACTGGGCGCGGATCGGGCGCGCCATCGAGCAAGCGCCAGGGTTTACCCTCGATCGCGTTCGCGCCGCATTGGAGGGTCGCTTTGATCCGGCTTTGCTGGCCGACCAGGAACGCACGCACTACTACGACCTGCTTGATGACGTGATGCTTGCACCGAGCAGCGAGGAAACAGCTGCGATGGCCTTGTTGGGTCGCTCTGCCGGTGCTGCAGGGTATGACGCGCATGGCCGGCTTGTTCGGGTTGCGGGCGACGGGAACACTGTGGTGATCGAAGAGTGACTGACGAAAGAACGCCGACACTGCACGTCATTGCTGGGCCTAACGGCGCAGGGAAGACAACGCTTTACAGGAATCGACTGGAAAAGCGCTATCCGGACGCCGAGTTTGTAAACGCCGACGAGCTGGCGTTGCGAGAGTTTGGTCACCCAGCGCAAACAAAGTCGGAGTCTGCACGTGGCCAGGAATTGGCAGAGGAACGTCGCCGGCAACTCATGGCCGAACAAAGAGCCTGGTCACTGAATCCACGTTCTCACATCCGTCGAAGGTAGACCTGGTGCGTGACGCCAAAGCTGCCGGTTACGAGGTGGTGCTTTACCACGTCAACGTCCGAAGCCCGAACCTGTCAGTGATGCGTGTCGCCGATCGCGTCAACAAGGGTGGGCATCCCGTCCGGAAGACAAGATCCGTCAGCGTTACGACCGCAATCAACCGCTGATCCGCGAGGCTGCCAAGCTTGCTGACCGGGCGTACATTTTCGACAACTCGCAGCTGGGCAAGCCCCACGAACTGTCGGTGATATTGGAGCGCGGCAAGGCAATTCGCGCCAGCGAGAATGTGCCGGCCTGGGCTCGGATGCTCTACAAGGACGAACTGCAGAACTTCTCACAGAGCCGCCAACATCGGGATGCTGCGAGCTTTGCGGATGCCAAGGCGATCGCGGAGCGGGCCTTGGGACAGGAGAGCCGGACATTCATTCCACGGCCGATCAGCGAGTACAGCGGTAAGGTCATTGGCGAAACCGACCTGCACCTGGTGCAGCAGATCGGTGCACGCTCTGCCATTGCGCATTTCAGAGACAAGTTAGCCGCCTTGATGCACAGCGATGAGTTGTCGGCGGCCTGAAGCTACGATTTGGTCGCGATGTGGGTGCATTTTGACAAGCCTGGTCGGGCGGCGGGGCTGATCCGTCGGTGATGGGAGGCGGGGTTTGCGGGTTGATGTTGGCGGGTTCGGTTCGGGGCATCTTGGCCCCGTCGCTATGTCACGAGTTGGGGGATGCGATCGAGGACGATGCGCAGAATACGCTGGTCGGGGCAGGATGTCGGCAGGTGCAGGCGGATTTGCGTTTTCATCTCGACCACCCGCGCGGCGATTTTGATGAGGCGCAATCGCAGCGTGTCAAATTGGGCGACGGCAAAGCTCGAGCGCCTCGGCATCGCGGCCCGCAAGCCCCACATCAACCAGTAAGCACCGGCATGCAGGAATAGCCGGAACTGGTTGGCCGTCGCTCTGGTGCAGGATGTGCGGTCGGCGGCAAGATGCGTCTTCCACGACTTGATGTGGTTCTCGGCCGCGCCGCGCCGGCAGTAGACATCCTCGTAGAGCGCCTTGGCCTTCCCACCGGCAAGGTTGGTGACGACGAAGCGGGTATCGGCACCTTGGGCGCCGACCTCGACCCGCGCGATGATGCGCTCGACGCGGCTCCAACTAGCGGCGCCGTCAACGAACTCCTTGAACCTGCGGACCTTGCCTGTCTTGGCCGACGCTTCGAAGCGCGCCGTCGTGCTGGCCTCCAGATCCGCGACATGCTTGCGCAGGGTCGTGGTGGGCGCGAGGCCAAAGATGAAGTCGACGTCGTTGGCGCGGCACCAGTCGATGACCTGCGGGCTGCAATAATGGCTATCGCCGCGGAGCAGGATTCGAATGTTCGGCCAGTTGATCCGGATCGCCCGCACCAGACGGCGCAGGTGGGGGCGGATCTCAGCCCCACTCGGCCGCTTGGCCGGTCGCAGGATCGCGCTGACGAACCGTCCCGCACCATCGAACACTACGATCGGCTGGAAGCCGTACTCGTCATGGTGGGCATTGAACAGGCGAAGCTGTTGGCCTCCGTGCACAGCGTCGAAGGTGTCGTCAATGTCGAGTACGATCCGCTTCGGCACCTGCCGGAACGAGGCGCAATAGAGATCGACCATCGCCCGCCCCATCGCAACCAGCTCCCGCACGCCGGGCAGGTTCTCCAGCCGGCACAGCGTCGATTGCGACGCCAGATCCCGACCCGACGGCAGCGCATCCTGGGCCATCTTGAAGACCGGATCGCGGCGCAGCCGGTTGGCGTCGTTGCCGTCCTCGTAGCCGGCGGCAATCATCTTCATGCGAAAGCCGATCATGTCCGCCAGGCTGTGGACGACCTGGTCCGGGCAGCGCGGATCGTCGATGCAACGCGCCAGACGCTCGGCCACCCGCAACCGCTTTTCCACCTCGGCCAAAGCCAGAACGCCGCTGTTGGACGACAGCATGCCGCCGTCGAAACGGGCGACGACGGACTTGCCGCCGACTGATGACAAACCGCTCAGCGGCAGCGTAAGATCGTTCATGGTGGGTGTGGTCTCCGGGAAATGGTTCGGATCGGCTTAAGCAACCAAATCCTAAGTCATTTCAACGGCTTGCGCCACATCCACCAACCCCCATGAATTTTTCAGGCTAGGTCGCCCTCCACGTGTCGGCGATGACGTTGAAATTCGCTATGGCAAAGATGGAGCCGCCACACTTCGCTCTGCTAGGGAAGCGTCGGAAGCGAAGGACAGGGCTGACGCGTTCCGGTCCCTGCCCGCCAAACAGGCCGTCGCGAAGTATCCCGACTTAGCTCCCTCCTACGCATACGTGAGGGCCGTAGAAGCGCGCGTAGCGGCCTCCCAGCCTGCGTCGGCTGCTGGGGTAGCCAAAAAGGTGCGCGAAGACTTGGCGGGCCGTATAGAGCGTGGTGAAACCCTCCCGGATATACGCCGCAAGGATCAGGACCGCGAACAGGATCAAGGTAGGTAGCTGAGACGTTCAGGCCTCGTTGCCCACACCCATTGAAACCCACCGGCTATCGCGGTAGCATAATGCTACCTAAAGTGCACGAGGAGGCAACATGGAAACGCTGACCTATATCGCGATCGCTGTTGCAGCCTTCCTTGGGCTGGGCGCAGTAGTGCAATTCAACACTCTTGCTCAACGACGCTACGGGTTTCGGTTCTTTGCCGTCTGGCGGATCGTAGTTGGAGCGATTTCCGTTGGCGCGATTGTTGCCGGTTCGGCGGGCCTGAACGCAGCAGGTAGTGAGTACCACGTGCTCGCTGGGGTCAGCATGTTACTACATACAGCCAAGCAAGTGGACGCCGGCACTAAATAAACTGGACAAAGCTATCAGTCAAACTGGACGGCGGCGTCATTTAGGCTGGACGGTTGTGAATTGGCAAAGTCAGCGCAGCCAGGCAAGGAGGATGCAACTCGCACAGCGCCGCTGGCCTGCTGCTGGTCAGAGGCAGCACTTACAGAGCGCCCAGCGGGCCTGCGGGAGGGCTGGCCGGCTGCGATGTCGCTAGCGAGGGATTCTCACGGAGCCTATGGGCGATCGCCGGCAGCCGTTGGTGACCTGGTCGTAGATCTGTACGGCGGTGGCCATCGCCGCTCTTAGTGCGCGTTGCCTGCGCCAGGGACGTACGGGTGCTGTCATGCCCAACTTGAACAGTTGGAGGTGAACGGATGGCGAACACTGTCCGTTAAGCTATTGAATTCACTTGCCTTGGATTTCCGGCACGAAAATGTGTGGTAACAACATTTGTGCTGTTGTCCCTGTTTTGTATGGATTTTACGGCATTTATTCGCTAACAACGCTGGCATGTTTGTCGTTGAGAGAGTCGCGCGCGGCCACCGCTATCTTTACCTCGTGGAAAGTGTCCGCGACGGCAAAACCGTTCGCCAGCGCACGATAAAGGCGCTGGGCCGCAAGGATGCGCTGGTTGCCAGCGGCGAACTTGACAGATTGGCGGCCTCGATTGCGCGCCATGGCGAACGCAGCCTCATCCTGTCCGACATTGACGCGGGGCGAATTGCCTCTCGCCGCATCGGCGGTCCGCTGTTGTTCGGGCGGCTGTGGGAGCGGCTCGGGATCGGCGAGGTGCTGGAAGAGGTGCTGGAAGGGCGCCAGTTCGGCTTTGCGGTGGAACGGGCGGTGTTCGTTGGCACGCTGCATCGGCTGTTCGTCTCGGGCTCGGACCGCGACTGCGCGAACTGGATGGCCGATTATGGTATCGAGGGCGCCGAGGGTCTGGCGCTCCATCACTTTTACCGGGCAATGGCCTGGCTGGGCGAGGAACTCGGCGAAAAGGCGCAAGGCGCGCTGGTGGCGCGCTGCGTGAAAGACGCGATCGAGGAAAAGCTCTTCGCGCGCCGGCAGGACCTGTTCACCGACCTCAGCCTTGTGTTCATGGACACCACCTCGTTGTCCTTCTACGGCGCGGGCGGCGAGACGCTGGGCAAGCGCGGGCATTCCAAGGACTTCCGCCCCGATCTGGCGCAAATGATCCTGGCGCTGGTCGTTGATGCCGAGGGCCGGCCGATCTGCACCGAGATGGTACCCGGCAACACCGCTGACGTGACCGTCCTGTTGCCGGTGGTCGATCGGCTGCGAACGCGCTTCGGCGTCACACGCGCCTGCGTTGTCGCCGATCGCGGCATGATCAGCGCCGATACCATCGCCGCGCTCGAAAAGCTGGGCATGGAATACATTCTGGGGGCCCGCGAACGCTCGAGCAGCGTGATCCACAACGTCGTGCTCAATGACACGGCACCGATGGTTCCGCTCGTTCTCGAGCGCCAGCGTGGTGAAACTCAGTTGTGGGTCAAAGAGGTCAAGGTCGGTAAAGACCGCTACATCGTCAGCCGCAATGACGCCGAGGCCGAGAAGGACAAGGCCGACCGCCAGGCGATCATCGCCGGCCTCGAGGCGCAGCTCAAGAAGGGCGACAAGGCACTGGTCGGCAACTCGGCCTACCGGCGTTACCTCAAGGCCAGCGGCAAGAACTTCAAGATCGATGTCGGCAAGCTTGCCGAGGAAGCCCGGTACGACGGCATCACCGTGGTGCGGACCAACGCGAAGGTGACCCCGCTCCAGGCCGTGCTGCGGTATCGCGATTTGCTCGAGGTCGAGAGCCTGTTCCGCGCCGCCAAGGCAACCTTCAATACCCGGCCGATCTTCCACCAATCCGATGCCGCCATCCGCGGGCATGTGTTCTGCTCGTTCCTGGGGCTCGTACTCAGCAAGGAACTGCGCCGCCTCTGCCGGGCCAAAGGCCTGACGCCCGAATGGCAGCCGCTCCTACGCGATCTCGATCGCCTCCAGGAAGCCACCATCGAAAAGGATGGTCGCATCGTCACCACCAGAACCCACGTTACGGGCCAAGTGGGCAACGTCTTCAAGGCATCTGGCATCGCTCTGCCACACAACCTCGACGAACAACTCGCCTGAGATCACCCCAAAAATGTAGTGGTAACACGCGCCGGCGCGCGCCTAACATGCTGACTTAATGACATATTCTTACAGGCGGTGTTTAAGTCGGGTCATGGCGCAGCGCTGCGACTGGCACAAAGTGACCGCAACTGACAGGCAAGCGCATTGCCTGTCAGCAGCGCGCTTGGCCTGTGAACTGAGAACCCCTTGTCGAGCCGTCCGTTTGCCGTTTCGCGTGGCAGATGATTCTTCAGCAGCCTGTTGCTGCGAAGTTCAGTCCGCTCGAACACCATCCACACCGCCCACATCCGTACTTCTGGTGAATACTTCTCCAGGGCGATTCAGAATGCCTACGCGATCTGGCTTTGATAAATCTTCAGGCGGGGATGAGTCTCGTTCTCTTCAATTCGTGTTACCTGAAAGCGGGTGCCAGGAGGGAAGAGAACTTCCTGCTCATTCGGGCGCTCTGAAAACATGGAGATGCGTTTTCCAGTTGTTGAATTGCTTTCCCACTCGACTGCCATTCCTTGCCAGGATGCATTCTTGGTTTCTGAGGTCGCGAAGAATCGGCGGTCCGTGGTGATGCTTCCTTCTTGGTATCGCTCCGACACCCAGTCCGGCAACTGATCTTCGCCGGTGAAGACAGTCCCTTGATATGAATATTCTTCGGGAAGCGAGTGCAGGGCGGAAATGATGCATTTTGCAAATGCAAGGCCATGAGCAGTGGGCGTCGCTTCTTTCTCCAGAACATCCTGTACTACTTCATAATCGTCCGTCGTCCATGCCTGCAGCGCCACGAGATCCTCGGTTGCCATGTGTTCGAGTTCTGGGTGGTTCCTCTTCATCTGTGCCATTCTTTGCATCATCCCATTCCACTGCTGCTGCCTCTGTGGGCGGGATTGTTAGCCCCAAAGAGTTATGAGCGCAGTCTTGAACTGTTTTCGTTCTTCAGGTGTGGTTCGGAACTGCGACCCATCGTGTTGGATCCGCTGCCAAAGTCGCTTTTTTTGCTTTACCAGATCGCTGGTATTCAACTCCAGCAGTGGACTTAATGGACGGCGGCTCGAGCTCGCTCCGGGAGACCCGAGTGACGCCAAGCCATACAGGCTGGGTGACATGGACGCCTCGGGAGATGACGGCGTAGAGGGCGTGGCCTGCTCTGTGGCGTGGGCTGCATAATGCTCAGGTGAGCCTGCCACGCTCGGCTTTGAAACGCATAGACCCATGTTGATCTCCTACAGTGACTGTAGGAGCAAGTTTGGCGAGAAACTCTCCGATTCGCGCTGGCTCACCGAAGTCATAGCTGGGACGACGAAGCATTGACGCGCGGGATTCTCGAGCCTCTATAGAGGCTTGGCAGGGATTTGTGTACAAAACAGCCAAAAGTGAGCTAACTCGCTGTCAGTAAAGGTTTCTTACACGAATCCCTACCGACCCTCCCGCTCAGGAATCCCGCCCGACCCCATACGCGTGCAGGGCTGCTTATTCCGACTGAGGCGCCGGCTGCATGGGCAGCTCCGCCGGTGCGTCGACCCAGGGGTCGTCCCTACCCGCCGTCCCCTCCGATTCGCCTTCCCATTCGTCGCGCGCCTCGTACCACTCGTCGCCGATCTGCTCAAGCGTGCCGACCAGGGTGCGTTCGGCGGACGCCCGCTGTGAGGGGCTGAAGAACAGCGGCTCATGCGGCACACCCGCCATCTCGACCCCGGCTACGTCGTGCACATCCGCTGCAGCCGGCGAGCGGTGCCCGGCGACCAGCTCGAAACCCAAGGCCATCGCGCTCCGGCCGAGTCGGATCGCCTGCTGTTGGCCCCAGCCGAGCGCTCCGCTCGTAGCCATGAGGCCCTTGGACATGACGTCGCCGGCCACCCGGCCGAAGAGCAGGTAGGCCGCCGTGTAGCCGACGGTCCCGGCTATGAAGCCCGATGGGTTGGCCCTGGGGTCGTCCATGTAGCCGCTCATCACAGCGGCTACGGAGAAGGGCAGGCCGATCGTCATACCGCCGACGGTGTCGCTCACGCTGTCGTTCATCCCCGCGTGCGTGACGTGCGGGCTCAGCGCTTCACGGAGCAGGAACGTCGACGAGACGACCGCATCGGCGATGAAGTCAGGTAGGGCCAGCCCGTTGTTGCGCATCAGGGCGATGTTTGACCCGAGGACGGCGAAGGCTACGGTCGCCAGCGCGAGCTTTCCCTTCAGGTCGGGGTTGTTTGCGAACGATGCGTCCAGGGTCCGGCGCACCGCCTCTAGGGGGCCTGGTGGGTCATCGCTTGCGGCGACCGGGCTCTCCTGCCGCGTCCCGGTCGCTACGAGCCGCTCAAGGCCCGTCACGATTCTGGACAGGTCCTGCTTGAAGAAGGTGAGCTGCCGATCCATGTGCGGCGTGATCCGCCGGTCCTTCTGGAATTCGCCGACGGAGCGGTTGACGTTGCTCAGACCCGCGCGCAGATCGCCCACGACTCCCTCAATGGCGTCCCTGAAGCCGTCGGGAAGATCACGCCTGCGGTTGAAGGCGCCGTTGAAGCGCAGCCGCATCGAGTCCATCAGGTCCTGCCCCAGCCGCAGGCCGAACATCATCGCCCCTTGCGCTGCCGCTGCGCCGGCGACGAAGCCGGCGTTGCGCTGCAGCGGCGCGGCCTTGGCGTAGAAGGTGGGTACGGCATAGATCAGCGAGATGAAGAAGACCAGGCTGTGCCGGTTGATGGCGTGCTTCATGAACAGCTTGGCGTCCGTTGTCGGGCGTCGCATAAGCGAGACCAGCTGTATCGCCGTATAGGTGTAGGAAGCAATGTTGAACGCAGCGTAGGTGCCAGTCTTCTGGGTGAACAGCGTGGCGAGCGGCAAGGGGTAGAGCAGAAGCGTCAGCGCTCCCTGGTATATCCGCTTCGCGGCACTCGCGTCGTGCTGCAAGGTGTGGATGTCGGTCTCGAAGCTGGTCATGACCGGCTCGAGATAGCGCCGGGCCTCTGCCAGGAACTCCGCCTCCTCTGGTGTCGACGCCTGCTTGTCCAGGTGCGACCGCAGTTCATCGACCTTCTCGCCCATGGCGGCCAGCAGCGTCTTCGGCTCTCGACATCCGGGCTCGGTGACCAGTTCGTTACGCAGCTTGCCCACGAACTCGCTGTCATCGAACTGCCGAAGCTCCTGGACGACCGACAGGTTGCCCAGGAAGGCGGCGATCCGCGACGAGCAATCGCGCATGAGCAACCCGCTCTCGACGTCCCTCGCTTCGCCGGGATTGGCCAGGCGCGGCTGGCTCGCCCCGGAACGGGCCGGTTGCGGAAGCAAATCCGGGACGCCTTCATCGTCCCCGGCTTGCACAATGGCCGGTATGACTTCGGGCCTCGAAGGCCGCTGGCTGGAGATCGACAGCAGGTCCGCGAGGCACATCGTGGTTTCCGAAGCCGGTCTCGGGCACGCGCGTGCTTGCGTGCCGTCCGTGGGCCACAGAGTGCCGCTGCCGTGTCCCGCTTCGATCTCGATGCTGCGGTCGGCGGGTGACGATCCGTCGCCCGCAACCGGGTCGTGCGGATGCGCGTTAGGGCCAAGGCTTGCGGTTTTGATTTGCATGATGGAGTCCTTGCGGGGGTAGATTGAAAGTACGTGTAAAAAGTTCACCCGGTCGACGCTTTTGCCGATCGGACGCGTTTGACGATTTCACCAACGCGGCCTCGACTGGCTTTTCCTCCGATTTTCTCTTGAATCTTTCGAATGCTCAGATCGGCTGATGCGGCAAGCACCTCGATCTCTTCAACCAACAGAATTGGGAGACTTGGCCGTCCGAGATGCTTGCCGCGCGATCGCGCCGCCTGCATTCCAGCGGTGACGCGCTCGCTAATCAAAGAGGACTCCAATTCTGCCATGGCTGCGATGATGGTGAACATGGCCCGCCCCATGGGGCTTGCGGTGTCTATCTGATCCTGAACGCTGATAAAGCGCACGCCGAGGTGATCGAATTCCTCGAGGGCGATCAGAAGGTGACGTGTGGAGCGGGCGAAACGGTCGAATTTCCAGACCAGGACACAATCGACCTCACGGTTACGAACACTCGCCATCAAGGCGTTGAGCCGGGGGCGTCCCTCGCGGCGGCCTGACACCGCAATGTCGCAGTAGTCTCCGACGATCTCCAGTCCGGCGCGCGCAGCGTAGCCATGCAACCCATCATATTGCAGATCGGGCTTCTGCTCCGGCGTGGAGACGCGCAGGTAAAGTGCCGTGCGGTTTTTGGCATGGAAGTGACGATGATTGCGTCCCAGAATGTCTTCCTTTCCGGACGGCGAATCGCTATGTCCTAACGCCTTCAATTCATACACTTTCCGTCGCCCCTTCGGCGGACCCTTTTCTGGACATCTCATGACCTCGCGCAATCCGGTCTGAGACCGTGGGAATGCCCAACGGCCTTGTACCACCTTGCCGCTTTTTGATCGCGACCCGTTTGACTGGCGGCGGAAAGTAGCTGCCAGATGACAATCGGTTCCAGAGCTTGAACAGGTTGTTCTTCACATCCCGCTCAAAATCTTCGATCGACTGATCATCGACCCCGGCTGCACCCCGGTTCGCCTTTACCCGTTGATAAGCCTCCCAAACAGCCCGTTTAGGAATATCGAACGGCTTTGCTTTACCCAAAGGCTCCTCCCGCATGACGGTTGACCTTTCGATAAAGCTGGACAGTGTTGCGCCTTCGCTCCAACGCCATTACAGCACCTTCTTCACTACTACACGCAACTCCGTCCCTGTGCCCCGCATCGGTACTCGGATCCTCATGGTGCTTCCACTTGGATGTCTCCCTTCGCATCGGGGCGACAGGTTCCCACGTTCCACACAAGAGCCTGAAGCAAGGTCACGCCGCCTTCATGCCGGACGCCATCTGGGCAGTAGACAGGTATCTCCCAGACTTCTCCCGGGTTAACGAAGCCCACCCGGTTTTGACGCCATCTATGCACTTTTCGACACGTCGTCAGCGGTTCGCTCCCGCTCGTCTCCTTGCATCTTACCTGACCGGATCAAGTCCGGCCTTTTCCTCAACGCTCACCACCATCGCTCTTTACGACAGCAGCTTGAGGTGGTTTGAAACCCGCTCCTGCAAGCCGGCTTCGAGGGGCCAGCCCTCATCTCCTGTGCAGCATGGCTGCTTGGGAAGTGCCTAGATCATAGCTCCTCCTTCGCGCCTTCGTGGCGCACCTTCATCCAGGTGCCAGACGTCATCTTTCGTTGGTGCCTTGCGGCGTATGCGGCGCGCATAATCAGGGCCGTGCTTTCGGCACCATCGGCGGATGGTCTCGTAGGAAACGACGATCCCGCGATCGAGCAGCATTTCCTCGACATCGCGCAGGCTCAGATTGAAGCGGAAGTAGAGCCAGACAGCACGGGCCACGATTTCGATCGGATAGCGGTGGTTCTTGTAGGTCGCTGCACTCACGGTCATGGGCGCGCTGCTACCTCAATTTCCTTACCGCTCAATCGATGTGACACCACCAACCAGTGTCATTGAGGGATTCGAATAATCGTCTCAAAACCATCCTCGCGACCTGGGGCAGGCGAGGCAAATTCAAGGCTGCCCTTGACGTCCTTGATAGCTTGGTTAGCGAGGGATAGATCAAAGCCTGAGTCCGCCTCAGTCCTACGACGATGTCGCTCTTCTAATTCGTCAGGGTCTGGGAGGGGCACCACCGGTCCTCCGTTTACAATGGCGATAGTTCCATTAGCTCGGAGGGAAACTGTTGCCGGGGTATCGGGCAGTCCATGTGTGAGTGCGTTTTCGATTAGGCAATGAAGCGCGACGGAAACCGCAAGGACGTCTTCAAATTTGCGCACCAAAGGGGGGCAGCCGTCGTCGTCAAGGATTATCCGTCCGGTAAACCACGGCTTTTTCAAGAAGTAATTAACGATTGACCGAACCTCTCGGACAAGATCGACGGGGGCTGTGTCCGATTCGGGCACGAAACTGTACCCGACGCCACGCACTGTCGCTATTCGGTCCCGGCCGATCTTTTTGCGGAGCCGGCTAATATAAACCTCCACGGTATTGCTCTCAATTTCCGAACCTAAGGAAGAGAGTTCTTCCTCGATCGTCGCCTTCGAAACTACCGCTCCGGGTCGGCGCCGAAGGCAGGTGGTAACTGTCCATTCGCATCTAGTCAGGTAGACCCGCTGCCCGTCGCGCTCGCAGCACCGCTCGGCCTCGTTTATGTACAGCCTCCCGACACAATATGGCTCCGGGAACTTCTCATGACGACGCCCCACGGCATGAATGCGCGCGAAAAGTGCGCCGAAAATGAACGGCTTGACCAAATAGTCGGCGGCACCAGCGTTGAGCCCCTCGATGCCGTCCTGTTCGCTGCCTGCCCAGATGATGACCGGTACCGGCCACTTCATCATCTCCCGCAGGTAGTCGATGCCGTTGCCGTCTGGCAGATCAATGTCGAGCAGAACAAGGTCGTAGACGAACAGGCCTGCTTTATCCCGCGCTTCGGACAGGTCCTTGGCCCAGTGGATCGCGTGGCCCATCGTATGTTCACGTACATCGCTGACAAAGCCCTCGTTGTGTTCAATCGTAAGCGGTCAGCCGATAACGTCAGGCTTAAAGTTCCAAGGCATGAGCATTTCGATTTCGGATGCCGGCCAGCCTTGAGCGATGCGGGTCAAGGCCTGCGAGAGCCAGTCGAGCGGATCGATGTTGTTCATTTTGCAGGTTTGCAGCAAGGTGGCTACGGTCGCCCAGGTTTGTCCACCGCCGTGGCTACCGGCGAATAGACTATTCTTTCGCGTGATCGTCTGGGGCCTGATTGCACGCTCGACGATATTGGAGTCGATCTCGATGCGACCGTCCATCAGAAAGCGTTCCAGCGCCTCCCGCCGGGTGAGCGCGTAGCGGATCGCTTCGGCGGTCTTGGATTTTCCGGAGACCTTGCCCAGTTCCGCTTCCCATAGATCGAAGAGGCTCGCGACAATGGCCACGGACTTTTCCTGACGCAGCGCGGCGCGGCTTCCGGCATCCTTGCCGCGAACCTCGTCCTCGACCTTCCACAATTCGGTCATGGCGATGATCGTTACCGTCGCGGCCTGTGAGACCCCGCTGATGTGCAGGTCGTAGAATTTGCGCCGCAGGTGAGCCCAGCACCCGGCGAGCCGGATTGTTTCATTGCTGCTGGCTTTGGCCCGTGCCTTGACCAGATTGGTATAGGCCGAGTAGCCGTCAACCTGCAGGATGCCGCTGAATCCAGTGAGATGACGCGCCACGCAATCGGCGCCTCTGCTGTCTTCAAAACGATAGGCAACCATTGGCGGACTGGTTCCGCCATAGGGTCGATCATCCCGTGCGTAGGCCCATAGCCAGGCTTTCGTGGTTTTCCCGGAACCGGGGGCAAGGGTGGGCAAGGTCGTCTCGTCGGCGAAGACCCTTTCGCCCTCCTTGACGCGCTCAAGGATGTAATCGGCGAGCATCCGCAGTTCGAAGCCCAGATGCCCCATCCACTGCGCCATCAGCGATCGGCTGAGCTTGACACCGTCACGCAGATAGATCGCCTCCTGCCGGTAAAGCGGGAGGCCATCGGCATATTTCGACACGGCGATATAGGCGAGCAGCCGCTCCGTCGGCAGGCCGCTTTCGATAATGTGTGCCGGCGCCAGAGCCTGGATCACGCCGTCACGATCCCTGAAGGCATACTTTGGACGGCGCGTCACGATGACCCGGAACTTCGGCGGCACGACGTCCAGCCGCTCGGAGCGGTCCTCGCCGATCAGAACCTTTTCCAGCCCCTCGCAGTCGGCCGGGATTTCCGGCTCGACGACCGCTTCGATGCGTTCGAGATGAGCTGCAAAACCCTTGCGTGGACGCGCCGCGCGCTTTGGCTTGCCCTTGACCGTGTGATCGAGTTCGCTGCGGATCGCAGAAAGGCCGGTCTCGACCTCTTCGAAGGCAAAGGAGGCCTGCTCGGCGTCGATGGCCAGGCGTAGTCGCTCGGAACGCGTGCCATGTTGCGTGCGCTGCAAAACCTTCAGGATCGACGTGAGGTTGGTGATCCGCTCGTTGGCGCTCTTCTCGACGGCCCTCAGCCGGGCGACCTCCGCCTCGGATGCTGCGATCCGGGCCTCGCTCGCAGCCTGCTCGCGAGCCATGGAAAGGATCATCGCCTTCAGCGCATCAACGTCGTCAGGAAGGGCAAGACCCGGTAGAACCATGGCAAGCAGCAAAGCACAAAAACAGCCGCTTTCCCAACCGTTCCAGCCGCATGATTCATCTTGCCGCAGGCCGGTTTCAGCCCGTCGATAACGGCCGCCTGATCCTGGCCGGACGGATCTTTTTCCAGTCCAGCCCGGCCAGAAGCGCCATCAACTGGGCGTGGTCGAGACGCATGCGCGCGGCCGATATCGCAGACCAGCAGAAGCTGTGATCTTCCAGAGTCTTCGAATAAAGACAAACCCCGCTGCCGTCCCACCACACGATGCGAACCCGGTCCGCACGCTTCGAACGGAATACGTGAAGCGCCCCCGAGAACGGGTCCAGGCCGCCATCCCTGACCAGCGCCATCAAAGATGCCGCGCCCTTGCGGAAGTCGACCGGCTGGCACGACACGTAAACCACCACACCGGAAGCGATCATGCCTTGCGAACCGCGCGGATGATCCTCGCCAGGCGATCGGGATCAACATCGCCGCCGGCGCGCACCACTGCATCGCCAATGACGATTTCCACCGTGTCGCTGCCCACCGCTTCAAAGCGCGTGAACTTCGCCGGCTTGCTCGCTGCCTCCGTCAGTGGCGCAACCATGCCCGACGAAAGCGCCTTGCGACGCCACGCATAGAGCTGCGAGGGGTCCAGCCCCTCAGAACGCGCAACCACCGACACATTGCCCCCTGGCGAGAACGCTTCGGCGACAAGCCGTGCCTTCTCTTCGTCCGACCGATGGCGCGGCTTGCGTCGGGACGGAACAGGCTCCGCCCTCAAAATCTCGAATGTTCGAGGATGACTCATACTGTCGCTCATAGGATTCTCCGCATGATTCATGCCGAAAATGAGCGATCATCCGCCTGCACGCTACGTGGGGATGCCTACGCGCTTACGTTCAATCAGTAAAATAAACATGCCGAGCTCCATTAATATTGTAGGGCTCATGCCTAATGACGGAACCTGACGCTATGCTGAACGCCCGTGGGGGTGCTGTCACATTGATTGAGGGTAAGCGGTCAGGGGTGGCGTTGATGGTGTAGACGCCCGCGACGACCGCAGTGTGTGGCAAAGTGGAGTTGTTTAAACCACCATTGGAGATGGGCATCATGAGCGAAGTTCGTACGATCGGTTTGGATTTAGCCAAGAACGTGTTTCAGGTCCACGGGGCTGACGAAACAGGTGCTGTTGTGTTTCGCAAGCAATTGCGGCGCGGGCAGGTTTTGAAATTCTTTGGTGGCCTGCCACGGTGCCTGGTTGCGATGGAAGCCTGCGGAAGCTCGCATTTCTGGGCGCGTGAGATAGGGCATTTGGGACACGAAGTCCGTATGATCCCACCGGCCTACGTGAAGCCCTTTTTGAAGCGGCAGAAGAACGACATGGCTGATGCTGAGGCGATCTGCGAGGCAGCGCAACGACCAACGATGCGCTTTGTTGCCGTGAAGAGCGAAGAAAGACAAGCCGCAGCAGTGGTGTTGCGCACCCGCGATCTGCTGATCCGGCAGCGCACGCAGACCATCAATGCGCTGCGCGGCCACCTTGCGGAATTTGGTGAAGTCGTGCCGCAGGGTTTAAGCTTCGCTTCGAAACTGATTGCGATGATTGAGGATCCGCAAACGGCTCTTCCAGAAACTGCGCGGACTGCTCTGCGGTTTCTGACAGCAAGCTTGTCCCAACTGAATGATCAGATTCGCGTGCTGGATGCACAGATTGTGCGCCGGGCTCGTGAAGATGAGACCGCACGCCGGTTGATGACAGTTCCCGGAATTGGCCCATTGATTGCCACCGCACTGGTGGCTCTGGCGCCATCGCCTGAAACCTTCAAACGTGGGCGGGACTTCGCCGCATGGCTTGGGCTTGTGCCGCGACAACATTCGACAGGCGGCAAACAGCGTCTCGGCTCCACGACGAAGATGGGGGATCGATCTCTGCGGCGGCTCCTGATCATAGGGGCCAATAGCGAGCTTGTGTGGCGCGCCCGCAAGGGTGCAACACCAGGCACGTGGCTGGCCAAGATGCTGGCGCATAAACCCCCGATGCTGGTGAGGGTGGCGCTTGCCAACAAGATGGCGCGAATGATCTGGGCTATCATGGCCAAGGGAGGAATATACAGAGCTCCGGTTGCTGCGGTCTAAAGCCAACGTAACCGAGGGGACGTCGCAGCGAGAGAGGTCATCGGAAGTATGGCGCAACGGTCGTGAGACGGGATCAGGAAAACCAGTGTGCACCAAAGTGTCTCAAGAGCACGCGGCGTTGATTTGGACCTGACCTGCGAACACCATAAGGGCCCGCGGCATGTGTGAAAGCCGCATCACAGGCCGGACACATGTCAGCACCCGACAACGCGCAATGCCAACTAAAGATTCCTCTTGCCAAACGGGCGTCTACACATGGTGCATGGATCCTTTGTCAACGGTTTGGCGATAGGCAGGCAGGATCGAAATCAGCTTGATGCGAGTGCCATGCCGTACAAACACAACGCAGATCGTCGTCATCACGTCGGAAAGATGAAATTCAGGGTGACGAATTGGCGTGACTACGAAGCAGGTCTGCGCCGGCGTGGTAGCCTGACCTTATGGGTAACGCCGGAGGCACTGGCGGGATGGCGCGCTCCGCGACGCAAGACCCGCGGCGGCCAAGCCCGGTATTCCGATCTCGCCATTGAGACAGCGCTGACGCTGGGTTGCGTCTTCGCAATGCGGCTGCGCCAGACCGAGGGATTGCTTCACTCGCTGCTGGATCTCATGGGGCTGAAAGTCCCAGTTCCAGATCATACGACGCTGAGCCGTCGGGCACAGAAGTGGGAGCCATCAGCCCGACGAAACCCGCCGCTGCCGGACGGCCCGCTGCATGTGCTTGTCGATAGCACGGGATTGAAAGTCTACGGCGCCGGGCAATGGCTGGAGCAGAAACATGGCGCCAGATCACGTCGCAACTGGCGCAAGCTGCATCTGGCAGTGGATGCCAAAAGTGGCGCGATCATTGCCCAAAGGCTGACAGATCAGGACACGGATGATCCTTCCCAGGTGGCACCGCTGCTCGATCAGATCGACGGCGAGATCGACCAGTTCACAGCCGACGGAGCCTATGACGGCAAGCCAACCTATCGGTCTATCCTGCAGCATAGCGCAACCGCGAACATCGTCATTCCACCGCGTTCCACGGCGGTGGAAAGCGGTGATACCGGACCGCCTGGTCAAAGGGACAAGCACATTGCCGCAATCGCAAGCGACGGTCGGCTGAAATGGCAGGCAGCTACCGGCTACGGCAAGCGGGCGCTGAGCGAAACAGCCATCGGACGATACAAGGGGCTGATCGGACGGCGCCTGCGAGCACGCTCTCTTCCGGCGAGGTTGCCATCGGTTGCATCGTTCTCAACCGCATGCTGGCATGGGCACGCCCGGAGTCTATCCGGCGTCAAGTCACGCAGGCATAACCAACTACATTAAAGATCGAAATGCGTTCGATTTCATATCCGCGCACCAACGCCCATCACCGCCAAACGATGAGGCTCAAGCCGAATACCCCATCTGTCGATGACACCGGCCGTGGGGCTTGCGAGAAGTCCTGCTTCCGGCAAACCAGTCGTCAGCGCCGCGGCGACGCGCCCGCCGAACCAACCGGTGGCTCCCGTCAGGAGTACGAGGGGCGCATTCAGGTTTATCAAGTTCGCCCCTGTCATAAATCGCGTTGTTTTACAAAGCCAGCGCAAACGCCATTGTGATAATGGCGCCGATCAACAGGCTGGTCTTATCCTTGAGCGCAAAGACGATAGGATCGTCGTGCAAATCCATGCGATGGCTCAGGAGCCAGATCCTTTGCAGCCACATGAACACGCCGGCCGGCGCAACATAAAGCCATGCTGGATTGTGATATGCTTGCGGCCCCCTGGTTTCGAGTGCGACGAAAAGCAGCATGATGACGATCGAAGCCGAGGCGGAAGCAAGGCCATAGCCCAAGGTGAGCGGCCAATCGTCAGGCAAGTATCCGCGCCCTTTGATGGCGTCCTTCCCATTTGAGCACGCGCGCATTGTTTCCACATGGCGCTTTGCCAGCGACAGCGAAAAGAAGAACATGGCTGAAAAGGACAAAAGCCAAGGCGAGAATGCCAGATCGTTCAGCACTTGGCCCATGACAATCCTCAGTGTGAACAACGCTCCGATGACCGTCACATCGAGTAACGCGTAGCGCTTCAAGCGGATTGAATAGGCCAGTGTCAGCAGTAGATAGACTGCAACAGCCAGTCCGAATTGAGGGTGCAAAAAGTTGGCCACCCCAAGGCCTGCAACCAGCAGGAACATGCTAGCCAGAAAGCCGTTCATGAGGCCTATCCTGCCCGCCGCGATCGCCCTGAAGCGCTTGGTCACATGCGCCCGGTCTGCTTTCAAGTCAGCCAGATCGTTGATGATATAGGTTGAAGACGCCACGAGACCGAAAGCAAGGAAGGCGATTGCGGTCTTCAAGACGGCATGGAAGTCGCCCCAAACATGGCCAAGAAACAGCGGAACGAAGATCAGTACATTCTTCGACCACTGGTGTATCCTAAGTTCAGATAGCCAATCCTTCACCGGCTTGGTTTTTTCTGGGATAATTGTCTTAACCTTGGCGCCCGCGTTGCGGAGTTGGCTTGCGTACCTTACTCCGTTGCCAACAAGAATGACTCCGGCCGCCTTCTCCCAGATTGGAAGGTCCGCGGCACCGTCGCCTGCATAAATGAACCCGTTAGGGAAGCTTTCCTGAAGCCATTTCAGCTTGTTCCGGCTCTTCAAGTTCAACGCGCCGTCGCTGCCCTTCGCTCCGCCGAATCCACCAAGATGAGAAATGACATTGTCAGCTATGCTCTGGTCAGCTGCCGTGACGAGATAAATTTCACGCCCGTCAGCTTGCGCACCATGTATGAGATCCAATACCTCTTCGCGATAAGGAAGCGCCTGGACTTCAATCGGACGAACGCTTGCCAGCGATTCTTTGAGGGCGGCGCGGCCCTTAAGCCAGCCTGGAACGGAGCGAAGCAGGCGCTGCGGCGAATGAAAGAAGGCTTCAAAGAAGTTCTCATGGAGGCTGTTCGACTTTATCAGAGTGCCATCCAAGTCACAAACCAAAGGCAACTGACGGTCAAAGCCGCCCAGATCAACCATCATCATCTCATTCCCGAAAGAGAAATCGAGTTTGTTCAGCTTCTCGCTGCGGCTCGTACGGTATTCTGCGCCCTTAGGGCGCTCGCCGACGATCAAGGTGCTCTGCCCGAGAAGGCCGACACGTGCTGCGAGCGTATTTTGGAGAAGTAGTACATCTGCCAACAATTGCTTTCTCATAAAATGTGAGCGGACGCGGACCTGACATGTTGCATCTTCCTTCTTTCCATCGATGGCGACGTCACCCACGAGAAGACTATAGGTCGCACTCCCAGCGCGTCGCGACAAAGGAGCATCAAAAATCGTACCAACTCTGCAAAAAGAGCCTCGAAAGATATTTTCTACATTCTATTCAATGCCGTGCCTGAGATTGGGACAGGGATCCTGCCAAATTGCGCAATGTCGGCGACTCGATGAAATCGACAGCAGGTGTCGGTTGTTTGACGTTTCCCAGGCGTCTTCGATCTGGCGGCCTCGAGCATCAGTGCCTTCAGCACCCCAGTTCGAACTCGCTGATGCTTCCCGTCATGCCCAAGAGCAGAAGATCATTAGGCAGGCAGGGGTTGTAGACGCCATCGTGGTCGATGACGCGGGCTTCGACAAGTCACACAACTCGAGCAGATGATGCCAGTCCCGCCCATTGGGTGCGAGCCTCGATGCGTCCAGGCACAACACGGCGCCGATCTTGCCCGCACACAACCATGCAACCAGCCGATCGAAGCCGGGGCGCGCCACTATTCCGCTTGCTGATCGGCGCCGAGATCCTCGTCGATGACTTCGAGATTGGCGAAGCCGCGCTGTCGCGCAATGTCGACCAGATCAGATTGCCGTCGCTGGCTCTCCAGGTTGTCATGACCTGGGTCTGCGTCGACTGGCGTACATAGACGACGGCGTTGCGCTCCAGGAGCGCGGTTGGGATCAGATCAGTGCTGGTCATCATCGAGCTCCTTGATGACCAGACCGGCGGCCTGCAGGAGGATTTGGGCGAACGTCAGCAAGGCCTTCGCCCGCTTCACTTTGCTCATCCCCTCCAGTGTCGATCCAGCCTGCGGGGTTCGAATATCAGGCTCATCTGCCTGTCCGAGGTCGGTGCAGGCACGTCGTGCTGTTTCATCGACTTTCTCCCGTGCGGATCCATTCTCGCTCGGGAAGTTTGTGGAAACAGCGGCCGGCGTGACCAGCCTCTTCAGATCAGACAAGGCCGTGAGATCAACCTGTGGCGGGCCAAAAGTCATGCCCGCGCAAGCGGCCGATTCACCATCCGGCTTGGAATCGATACGACAATGCCCGAAGGGTATTGCACCTTGAGAAACTGGCCAGTTACCCGCTGCTCCGCACGCCGCACGCCGCACGCCGCACGCCGCACGCTGACCTTTCGGCCAAACTATGCATGCCAGCGATAATGAACTTCCAGTTCGTCCTCGGGCACGATGAACGGGTGATGGCCCTCAACCGCAAGAGTTGCTCTTCGCAGGCTCTGACGGCGGCGCGGAATACTGGCTATGTAATCAACAACATGTCACCTAGACTTAGACTAGTTAATCATAGTCGAGAACGGCGAGAGACGTGCTCGCGTCCAAAATCGGTGACAAGGGGGGGTCCATCGCTAGTCGATCAACAGCGCCGAAGGTGCAACACCTCTCCGCTCGCCCGCGTAGAGGGAGACAAAGCGAGCCGGCGGAGCTATTCCTCACTGGGTGCAATTCGTGACACTGAAACTGCAACGCGGAGATGCTTCCCAATGATTTTGAGCACACATGCAGTCGTCGGCGGCGCGATCGCCAGTCTATTCCCTTCCGATCCCATACTGGCGGCCGTGGCTGGCTTTGCGAGCCACTTTGCGATCGACGCCATACCGCATTGGGACTACCCGCTTCGGTCGATCTCGGTTGGGAAAGGCGCCGACAATCGGCGCCTTAGGTTGAACCGAGACGTGGTGATAGATCTGTTCTGCGTCGGTGTTGACGCCTGCGCAGGTCTGGCGCTTGCGATCTGGCTGTTTGCTACACCGGCTTCAGCTTTGGTTGTCTCGCTCGGCTCTATCGCTGCTATCATGCCGGATCCGCTGCAGTTCATGCATAGCATCCATCAACGAGAGCCGCTTATGTCACTCCAACGCTTTCATGAGTGGATCCACTCCGACCGTAAGGTGGGTTGGAGGTTAGGTGTCAGCTCTCAGATAACCTTCGCCGCCCTGGTGTCTGCGGTGGCGCAGGCGTTCAATTGAGCAATCAGTTCCGTCCAAACGGGAAGTAGATTCCAATATGAAAGGCCGGCGGTCACGCCGCCGGCGTTTCATCGCGCTACCGGGACCTGGGCCTGATTTCGCTGCGTGCACCCGACCATGGCAATCGTGGCGCGCGCCGAATAGCAGCCGTTTGACCATTTGAGCAAGCTTATGATGGATCGAGGATGCCACGAACAGTGGGCCTCCCTTGCAGCAGGCATCGGCCGTGACATTGAGGCTGTCCGGGCGGCAATCACCCAGCCCTGGAGCACGAGCCCGGTAGAAGGCCAGATCAACCGCCTCAAGACGATCAAGCGCCAGATGTACGGGCGCGCCGCCTATCTACTCCTCCGGAGGCGACTGCTGGCAGCCGCTTGACCCAACCGGACGAAGTACGAAGAGACTCTCCAACAGTGATGCGCTCCGTTTGACCCAGTCCGATCTTCGCGAGTGATCGGAAAGGATGACGATGTTCAAATTGCCCGGGGACAAAATTATGACTCCGTTACGGTGGGTAGAATTGTAAAGTGTGCGGCCGGTTAGAGTGACGAAAATATGCGCGAACACGTGCAATATTGGGTAAGCCAGCCTGCCTGCTTTGCAGAAAGATGTTATGGGCGGTGGAGAAACACAAACTGAGCGAGCTCCAAGGCGAAGAGATCATGAGCCTGAGCGTTGTGGCAGGGCGGTCGGAATAAGAAGCCCACTTACCGAGGATCGCTCAAGACAAGCTCATGCGCCAGGGTGGTCAATGCAGATCAAGTGGGCCAGTCAAATACCAAAATACTTCTGGAATTAGAATAAAGTTATCGCCTTGATGAGTGGGAGAAACCGTGGACTTCGACTAGAGCCACTTATCTTGTTCAGGCCTGGTCAACGGCGTCAGGAAGTCGAAACAGCCCTAGCTTGGTCACATGCGCAAGCTCCAACAGCTCGGCGAGCATGGCGTCGTTGACGTGCCGCGCCGCAATCAGTCCGCTGACGCCAACAGTGACAGCTTCTTGCGCCATGCCGAAGCTGTCGATCACGGCCAGGGAGCTGAAACCCTTCGCGACCGCCGTACGCAGCAGACTGATTTCGGTTGTTGTCCCGTATCCGAAATTCTCAAGGCTGACGCGCATTTCTCCGTCAATCGCTGTCACGCTCGGAAAGTTGACGACGCCGGGGCATCCGGCGGTCTCAAGGGCCCTGAAGATGTCGACATGACGGCGAAATGGATCGAGCGCAAGTACCCCCGCGAATACTTGGTTCGGGCGTGCCATTCTGTTTCTGAGCGCGGACAGGAGACGACCATTGGTGTCATGGATAGGAAGCAGCACGAGGCTGTCATAGGCGTTGCCGTCCAACCCTTCGCAAGAGGGGCAATAGAGCCTAACGGACTGAGGCGGGTCGTCGGAGATGGCGCCGAGATCCGTGACGATCTGGATGGAGCGGAGAGTGGAAGAAGAGTACATTTTGTCCCTTCGAGCTTTTACACAATTCTACCCAAAACATCGGCCTGCGCCAATTGATTCGCTGTTCGCGCGGCGACTAAGGTTGGGGAGGCGAGTAGGGCCGACTGAGCAATGGCCGGGAGGAAAGAGTGAAAACAGTCTATGTGGTTGGCACCTGCGATACCAAGGGCTGCGAACTGCGCTATCTTCGCGACCTTATCCGGGACGCGGGTTGTAACACCGTTCTGGTCGATGTGTCGGTGTCGGTGATTCACAGCGAAGCCTCGGATGTCGACGTGCAGTCATCGGAGGTGGCCCGCTTCCATCAGAACCCGCCGAAGGTCGAAGAGCTCAAGGACCGCGGCAAGGCAGTCGCCGCCATGTCGCAGGCGCTGGTGGAGTTCATCCGATCGCGCCCGGATGTCGACGGCATCATCGGCGCGGGCGGATCCGGTGGCACCGCGTTGATCGCACCCGCCATGCGCGCTCTTCCAATTGGCACTCCGAAGGTGCTGGTTTCAACCGTCGCCTCCGGCAACGTTGCGCCCTATGTGGGCCCGACCGACATCAGCATGATGTATTCGGTGACGGACGTATCGGGGCTGAACCGCATCTCGCGGGTGGTCCTGGCCAACGCTGGACATTCCATTGCCGGAATGGCGCTCAACAGGCTGACCGCCTCCGCAGCCGACGAGAGGCCGGCAATCGGGCTGACAATGTTTGGTGTCACGACACCGTGCGTCCAGGCGGTCACCCGGGCGTTGGAGGCAGACTTCGATTGCCTGGTTTTCCATGCCACAGGCACGGGCGGACAGTCGTTTGAAAAGCTCGCCGACTCCGGCTTGCTGGTTGGCGGCATCGATGTGTCCACCACCGAAGTATGCGATTACCTTGTGGGCGGAGTCTTCCCCTGTACGCCCGATCGCTTCGGGGCCTTCGCCCGGACCAAAATGCCCTATGTCGGCTCCTGCGGCGCACTCGACATGGTCAATTTTGGGGCCGTGGAAACGGTCCCGAGCCAGTTCCGTTCGCGCCGGCTGCACGTCCATAATCCGCAGGTCACGCTGATGCGGACTACCCCGGAAGAATGCAACAGGATTGGCGAATGGATCGGAGAACGTCTGAACCTCTGTGAGGGGTCCGTTCGCTTCCTGATCCCGGAATTGGGTGTCTCGGCAATCGATGCGCCCGGCCAGCCATTCCACGATCCTGGAGCCGATGCCGCCCTGTTCGCAGCCTTGGAACGCACGCTCCGTTGCACTGACAAGCGACAGCTGACGCGCGTCGCCCTTCACATAAATGATCCGCAATTTGCGGAGCACCTTGTTACCAATTTCAAAGAGGCCCTTCGTGAGCACTGATCCCGCCATCAAATATCCCACCCGTTCGGAGCTGATCGAGCGTTTCCAGAAAAAGATCAAGGCCGGTGAGCCAATCATCGGTGGTGGTGCCGGCACGGGCCTTTCCGCCAAGAGCGAGGAAGCCGGCAATATCGACCTTATCGTGATCTACAATTCGGGCCGCTATCGCATGGCCGGCCGCGGATCCCTTGCCGGACTTCTTGCCTATGGCAATGCCAATCAGATCGTCGTCGACATGGCCCGCGAGGTTCTGCCGGTCGTTACGCGTACCCCGGTGCTTGCCGGAGTCAACGGCACGGATCCGTTCGTGGTGATGTCGACCTTCCTGCGCGAACTGAAGGAGATCGGCTTCGCCGGCGTGCAGAATTTCCCGACCGTGGGTCTGATCGACGGGCTGTTCCGTCAGAATCTCGAAGAGACGGGCATGAGCTATGCCCAGGAAGTCGAGATGATTGCCGAGGGCCATAAGCTCGATCTCTTGACCACACCCTACGTGTTCAGCCCGGAAGATGCGGCAGCGATGTCGAAAGCCGGAGCTGATATTCTCGTCTGCCACATGGGACTGACGACGGGTGGCGCGATTGGTGCGCGTTCGGGCAAGTCGATGGACGATTGTGTCTCGTTGATCAACGAGTGCATTGAAGCCGCTCAAGCGATCCGCGACGATATCATCATTCTGAGCCATGGCGGCCCGATCGCCAATCCGGAAGATGCCCGCTTCATTCTCGATTCCTGCCAGGGATGCCACGGGTTCTACGGCGCAAGCAGCATGGAGCGGCTTCCGACCGAAGAGGCAATCAAGTCTCAGACGCTCGCCTTCAAGGCGATCCGCCGCCAGGCAGTCTGATTCCAAAAGGGAAGAAAAAAAGATGTCGGTTTTTAGAAGTGGAGATCAGCCGCCGAGCTGGTGCGAGCTCACCGGGTTTGAATTCGTCGAACTTTCCGGCGAGCCCCTGCCCCTGCCGATCGAAGCCGAAAAGCAGCGCTTACTGGTTGCACGCGGATCCTGCCGCTTGACAAGTGCAAAGGGTGCCCAAGTCCTCTGCGAGGGCCAGTTCTGCGATATGGATGGCGCCGATGGTCCCTTTACAGCGGATGCCGGCGATCGCACGGCACGGATTCTCATCTTTTCCGGTAGATGGGGCACTGAACTTGGCGGATGCGGCGTATTCCAGGTCACTCCCAGCAATACTGTTGATACGAGAGGCGATCCCGTCAGTTATCCAAAGTCAACCGACTTTGACTCGCACTATCACGACTGCGACGAATACTGGGTGATCATTGACGGGGCAGGCACGGTCATTGTCGGTTCGCGCAGCTTCGATGTCGAGGTTGGTGATTGCGTTGCAATCGGCATGGGACACCATCATGATCTTCCGCAGGTATCGGCCGACGTGAAGGGGGCTTATTTCGAGACGACTCTCGAAGGCAAAAAACGCTTCGGGCACCTTTGGGAGCACAGGCACGGCCCTGCCGATATTCAATCCGAGCGGATGTGAAAGTTGCCTAACTTCTACTCATTTAAAGGTAAAATCCATGACCTATAAGGTCCTGCAAATTGGAGCTGGTGGTTTTGGGGCGTCCTGGTGCAGCACGTTCCTGCCGCCGAACATCGCGGATGGAACGATCAAGGTGGTCGGTCTCGTAGATATCGATCCCAAAGCCCTGGAAACCGGTCGCAAGCACCTCGGTCTGGGGACGGAGCAATGCTTCAGCTCGGCTGACAAAGCCTTCCAGACTGTGGACGCCGACTTCTGTTCTATCGTCATTCCGCCCGCATTCCACGAATTAATTGTCGATCTGGCCCTTGCTCGCGGCATGCATATTCTGTCCGAGAAGCCGATTGCTGACACGATGGAGGCCTCCGTGCGTATCGCCGACAAGGTGAAAGCCGCCGCGGGCCTCAAGATGGCAGTAACCATGAGCCACCGGTTCGATCAGGACAAGTCGACACTGAGAGCGCTTGTCAGTGATGATGCCCTCGGTCGGATCAACACTGTGTCATGCCGCTTCGCCGATGATCGACGCGTTTACGATTCCTGGGGACGCTTCCGCCACGAAATGGTCCATCCGCTGCTGATTGAGGGTGCGGTCCATCATCTCGATATCATGGCCGATCTGGCCGGCGCGCCCTGCACGTCCATTTATGCCCGTACCTGGAAACCGGAATGGGCGGAGTACAAGGGCGATACCGACGTCATTGTGATGATGGACTTCGCCAATGGCGCCCGTGGTGTATATGAAGGGACGTCAGCACACGGGACTGGACTGAACGTTTGGGGATGCGAATATTTTCGGGTGGACGCGGCGTCCGGAACGGCCATCCTTGAGCATCGAGAGGTGGAGGTGTTTCATCGGGACGCGAAACGGCACGTACAGCAGAACCGGCAGGGCAAAGGCCAGCAGGTCTCGTTGCTTCCCGGCAAAAAGTGGAAGAATTCACTGCTGATTGAGCAATTCTGCCAGTGGCTTGATGGCGGCCCTCCGATGGCCACTAACGTGCAGGATAATCTCCAGTCCGTGGCGCTGGTGTTCTCAGCAATCGAAAGCGCGCGTCTCGGCGAGCCTGTGAAAGTACAGGATTTCATGCAATCCTTCACAAAAAGCACTCCGATCGAGACTTAATAGGATGTAGATTGGCCTCACAATGGCTAATCCAATCGTGCATCCTGGGCTCTCGCGTTCCACGTCCTCCGCTCCCGCACATGCCAGAGCGGAGATCGTTGCGGCACTTAAAGCTACGCTTGCCAAACCCAATTCGACGCTGGTCGGCGCTGCGATCGGCACAGGCATGGCCGCCCAGGCGGCCTCGCGCGGCGGGGCGGACTTTATCCTCGCACTGAATGCCGGGCGTTTGCGGAGCATGGGCGCGCCATCCATCTTTTCCCTTCTCGCATTGCGCAAGAGCAATGACTTCGTCCTGGAATTTGCCCAATCGGAAATCCTGCCCCTCGCCAAAGTCCCGGTCTTCTTCGGCGTCAGTGCCTTTGATCCCAGATGCTCGATAGAGACTGAACTGGATAGAATTGCGGATGCGGGCTTCGGCGCGATCGTGAACTTTCCCACCTCCATCTTCCTCGATGGACGCTTTCGGGCCGACGTCGAGAAAGCAGGACTCGGCTTTCAGCGGGAACTTGAAATGCTACGGTCCGCTGAGAACAGAGGCATGGCGACGCTCGCCTATGTTCGGACGGGCGCAGAGGCTCAGCAGGCCGCTGAGGCCGGCGTGGACATTATCAATCTCAACTTGGGCTGGAATGTCGGAGGAACGGTGGGAAGCCGTTCCGGGCTCAGCCTGCCGCAGGCGGCCGAGTATGCGAAAATCGTCTTCCGTCAGATACGCGGGATTTCAGATGGAATCCTGTGCGTTCTGGAGGGTGGTCCGATTGTAAGCCCTGATGAAATGTACGAGGTTTCGGCGGTCGCCAAGGCGGATGGTTATATAGGCGGCTCCACCATCGATCGGGTGCCACTTGAGGCCTCGATGGAGCAGATTACGTCGGCCTTCAAATCCGTCGGCACCTTGCAAAAGCGGATTGATGAACTGGAACGCCAACTGGAACATGTGCAGCGCGAATACTCGATCATCGGCCGGTCACCGTCGGTCCAGCAGGTCAAGCAGCGGATCGTGAAGCTTGCGGCCTCTCCACTACCGGTTCTGATTACTGGGGAGATCGGGACGGGCAAGAAGCTTCTGGCACGTGCAGTTCATGAAGCTGCCAGACGACCGGGGAGCAAGTTGATCAGCGCGAGCACAGCGGACGTGAGCGGAGAATCGCTGTTCGGCTCTGCCCTGAGCAATAGCGGTCGCAAGGTGCTTGGACTGCTTCAGTACCATCCCAAGGCAACCCTGTTAATCGAGAATGTCGAATGCCTGTGCGTCAACGCTCAGGAACGGTTGCTCGAAGTCATTGAAACGGGTGTCTACCGGCGTCTGGGCGATAACGACAGGGGGCGGTTTGAAGGCCGCCTGATCCTGACATCGGAGCGGCCGCTCTCGGAATTGGGCTCAAGCGAGCTACTCATCCCTTCGCTGGAACAGCGTCTCGCCCCCGGACATGTCTTGCTTCCCAATCTCCGGGATCGCCTGGAAGATCTTCCCCTTCTTGCGGAACACTTCCTCCAGGCCCTTAGAAAGGATCGCCGCAGCCGAAAACTGTTGGTAGACCACTCCGCCTACCGCGTTCTCATGACCCATGGCTGGCCTGAAAACATCCGTGAGCTGCGATCTGTGCTCGAAACGGCCGCCATTCGCTGCGAAGGCGACTGGATCGGGGCCGAACATCTGCCGCCGCTCGGCGACACGGACGTACCGGAAACGCATCCGGCAGACGAAAAAGAATGGATACTCGACGCGCTCCAGCGTCATCGTTTCCGCCGCGGAGAAACCGCTCGCTATCTCGGGATTTCGCGCAAGACCCTGTATAATAAGATGTGTGCTTATGGGCTGCCCTTACAGTCACGTTCAAGCACCTAAACGGAAATATCTTGGGTCAGCGATATTTTGGCCAAACACAGGCTACCGTTGCGCCGGGACCCGGGGCCGAATTTATCGGATTGTCAGGTCCCTTAGGTCGTAAGCGCGGCCTCGCGCCTCATTTGTTAAATATGTTTCCATATTGTGACCTGAAGCGTCGGCTTTCGAATTTTGCCGATCGGCGGAAGCAAACCGTCTCTCCGATGAATGAAAAGAGGCAGCCATCGTTAGGCCCGGAGCTCCAGCAAGAAGTATCCAACCAGATAGGACGAAAGGCCTGGAATTGCACTGCAAGGTTCTTGCAGGCCGCATTGGGAACAATTCGGAGTTCTACAATCCAGCAATGCACGGGAATTTCATCACGATAGTCTTCGAGCCTATGCAGAGGCCGGTCGCGGCCCCAGGCGAACTTCCGATCTCGCAGGCTTCAATAATGTGCGGTCACACGGGCGCGGTCGCAACGACACAGCTGGCCAATGTCCGAAAACGTCAGGACTTGGCCCCGCTATGGCTTTCCCCACGCACCCCTCGGCGCAGCCGGTGAGCACTTGCTCACTCATGCCCTCGTCTTAAAAATTCTCAAAAATCGAAAAGATAGATACCTATTTTCGATAGCAATTGTGGACACGCACAAAAGGCTGTGCTTTCGTCAACGCGCTCTTTGGGTCTCCTCGAAGAGCTCGGCACCAAGGTTTGGGCCGTTAACTAAAAAATAGGGGAATTAACGACCATGCGTGTAAAATTGACGGTTGGTTACTTCTGCACGGCGCTTGCCCTCGCTTTTGCGGCAACGCCATCTGCCCACGCCTCGGTACTTGACGATGTCAAGCAGCGCGGCATTCTCAACTGCGCGATCGACAATACGATCCCGGGCTTCAGTTATCTCAATCCCAAAACGGCAAAACTGGAAGGATTAGATATTGATTTGTGCCGTGCTACGGCAGCAGCGGTTCTGGGGAGCCCGGACAAAGTTAGCTTCATAATCGTCACCGCCAAGAGCCGTTTTAACGCGGTGACAACAGGTCAAGCAGACGTCGCGTATTTGCCTACAACCGTTTACCCTGTTCGCGAATCGGCGATCTCAATCGATTTTCTGCCGATTTATTTTTACGACGGGGGCGGATTTATGGTGAAGGCGTCATCCGGTGTGAAGACGCTTGAAGATCTTTCTGGGGGGACGATTTGCACGACACAGGGATCCGGTACTGAAGTCACCCTTGCTAACCTATTCAAGGCCAAAAATGTAGCGAATATCAACGTCTTGACGTTCGATGCTGACGATAAGATATTTGCGGCTTTGGGTAACGGCCGATGCAATGCGATGGCGACAGATCGAACTGCCTTGGCCGGTTGGCGCGCCAGTTCGCCCAACCCCGCAGACTACAATATCCTCAAGGAATCGACCGGTAAATCACCATTTGCCGGCTTCGTCGTCGCGAACGACTCGAAATGGCGCAACCTGTTGAGGTGGACTATTTTCGCACTATTTCAGGCGGAGGAGTGGGGCATTACCACCGCTAACTTGGGCGAGATGCAAAAATCACCCGATCCGGTCATCCAGAAGTTCCTGGGCGTAAATGGCGGATTCGGCACGGACTTCCACGTATCAGATAGTTTCGTCGCTGATATGATCAAGGCCGTTGGCAACTACGGCGAGATGTACGACCGCAACCTGGGCCCGGATACGCCGTATTCTCTTGACCGCACAGGTACCCCAAATGCATCATGGGTCAACGGCGGTCTCCTGTTCTCAGCTCCTTGGGAGTAAGCGGATGTCGCCGTCGGTCAATCCGCTTGTCCGTGCATCGGACTCCGACATGAGAGAAGGGCCAACTAGGCTGCGCCGGTCCTTGCTCCCGAGGCGATCCGTTAAGCGATATATTGCCTTGGCCCGGTATAAGCTGACTCACGGCGTTGTAGTAGCGGCCGTTATTGGGATAGTTATTCTGGCGGCTGTAGCAATCCGCCAGACTTTGGCAAGCCGAGGTATTGACTTCAGCTTTGCTTATTTGTCTGCACCTTCGCGATTCAACATCAGTGAGGGGTTGGCGCCCACCTGGACGGGGTGGGCGCCAACTTTTGAAAGTGCGAACTCTGCGTCGTCGAATTTGGCGATGCTGGCAGCCGGCCTTTTTAATTCGATTAAAGTTGCCCTTCTGGCGATCGTGTTCTCGACAATGTTTGGCATTGGCTTGGGCGTGTCTCGGTTATCAACTAACTGGCTTGTTCGGAATCTCGCCTTCTCGGTTGGCGAGTTCATCCGAAACACGCCGCTACTGATCCAGCTCATGTTCTGGTATTTCGCGGTCATGCTCCAGTTGCCGTCCGCCACAAGCGCAACGAACGTCGATAGGTGGTTCGTCGCAGAGCAATCGGGCGTCTTTTTGCCGCTACCACATCTATCCGATAGTACGGGACCGGCGTCGACGGCTTTGCTCGCTGCAGCAATAATCCTTCTGGCGGCGGCGTGCCTGCAACGCTTCCCTGCGTGGCGACGTTTGACGCTAGTGATCACAGGATTGGGTTTTGTCGGTGCGAGCTACGCGACAGGCTTCAGCATTGATTTTGATTTGCCGGTACTTGGACGCTTCGGTGCGACCGGTGGAATGCGCCTCACCCCAGAGATGTCAGCCATCCTAATTGCCATCATGGTAAACAGCGCAGCGTACATCGCGGAGATCGTTCGTGGGGCAATCGAAGGCTTGCCTAAAGGGCAGTGGGAGGCGGCGGCGGCTCTAGGTTTGTCGCGGGGTGATACGATTAAAGACGTTGTGCTCCCGCAAGTGTTTCGAGTTATTCTACCTTCTCTCACTAACCGCTATATCAGCCTCACAAAGGATACGTCGATCGGTATAGCCGTCGGTTTCCCGGACTTGTTCAGCGTTAGCGGTACTGTGGCCAACCAGACTGGTCGCGATTTCGAGACCGTCATTGTCGTCATGGCGACTTATCTGCTCGTCAGTTGGATAATCAGCGCCTTCACAAATGTCGTCAATAGAAGAATCGCACTGGAGAGAGCGTGATGATCGCGACATTGCATAGATGGGTTCGTCGCAACCTCTTCGTGAATCTTACCGATTCCGTACTTACAATACTCGTCTTTGCTGTCCTTGGCTGGGTTTCAGTGATCTTCCTGCAATGGGTGATTTGGGGCGCGCAGTGGCAAAGGATTTACGAGAGCCTGCGTTTGCTGCTGATCGGCTTGTATCCGGCGGAGCAAACATGGCGCGCTTGGTTAACGCTCGCCATTCTGTGCACTGCGGTCGGCGCCTTGCTACTGCCTTGGTCGCGTCGGTTTGCTGCGGCTATATGGCTGACAGCCTGCGGGATCGCGGTATTTGTTCTGGCTCCGCCCGGGTTTGATCGATGGGGTGGGCTTATGCTCAGCATAATGCTCACGGTAATCGTTTCAACAGCGTCGCTGCCGCTCGGCATTCTGCTCGCGCTCGGCCGCTCTAGCCGTAATCCAAGTCTGCGAGCCTGTTGTACTGGTTATATCGAGGTGATGCGGTCGGTACCACTAATTCTCGTTGTCTACTGGATTTGGATCACCGTGCCGCTATTCATGCCGCAAGCTTCGGTATCCTCGCTTACGCGGGGCATGGTCGGGTTCACCATTTTCAATGCCGCTTATGTGGCCGAATATGTGCGCAGCGGGTTCCAAGCCGTGCCGCGCGGACAGCGGGAGGCGGCGCACTCGCTGGGCATGTCGGACTGGACGGTTGCAACTGAAATAATCCTGCCGCAGGCGCTCCGGGTTGTCCAGCCAGCACTGGTCGGTAACGTGCTCGACGTTTTCAATGGCGCGACGCTCGTGTTTATCATTGGACTGACGGACTTCCTGCGCGCCGGACAACTGATTCTGGTGGACCCCGCCGCCAGTAGTCAGACAAATGAAGTCTACTTGTTCATGTTCGCCGTATATTTCGTTATCGGCTCCGCGATTACTTTTGGAGCGCGGCGAATGGAGAGCCATATGCATAGGAGTACGCGCTAATGATAATGCGGCGGCCTGATGATTCCTCGCAGGCGATGGTGGCATTTGCCAACGTAAACAAATTTTATGGAAACTTCCAGGCGTTGTGCGACGTGACGTTGTCGGTGTCGGCCGGTGAGGTGGTGGTGCTTATCGGCGCCAGCGGCTCCGGCAAATCCACGCTGATCCGCTGCGTCAATGGGCTGGAGACCCATCAGGACGGTTGCGTGGTGGTTGACGGATTTACGATGCCGACGACAAAGGATCTAGAATTCGGCGGCGAGAAGGCTCTGCATCAAATCAGACGCGGCGTAGGAATGGTCTTCCAGCAGTTCAACCTGTTTCCTCACAAGACGGTGATAGAGAACATTGCTCTCGCCCCGATGCGCGTCCGCCGCAAGTCGCGCCAGGAGGCAGAGACTGTTGCTTTACGGCTGCTCGATCGTGTTGGACTGCGAGACCAGGCGCAAAAATATCCCGGCCAGTTGTCGGGCGGTCAGCAACAGCGAGTGGCGATTGCTCGTTCGCTGGCCATGGAACCACATGTTATGTTGTTCGACGAACCCACTTCGGCCCTCGACCCGGAGTTGGTTGGTGAGGTTCTGGACGTCATGCGCGAACTTCGCACCGATGGCATGACAATGATGATTGTCACGCATGAAATGGCCTTCGCCCGTGAAGTCGCTGATCGCGTCATCTATATGGATCGCGGTGCCATCGTAGAGGCAGGGCAACCCGGGCAAATCTTCGATGAGCCGAGAAATGAACGAACCCGATCTTTCCTGTCGCGCGTCCTAAAGCACTGAATCGAGGGCATTCCACCATCCGGTAGGGGCGGCGTCCATCTCGAGACAGTTGGCGGACACACCAATCGCGGTGGTGAAGGAAGACGTCGAAGCCCGGTACCTGAGCTTAGGCACCTGGACCGAAGACGTCGGTTCGGACGCGTAGAGGCAATTCGGCCAGCGAGTCAATGCGGCGCCTGAGCTGATCCTGAGCTGATTACGTTCAGCCGCTAATGCGATTATCGGTAGATGCGCCACTTGCCTTTCTCCTCTGAGACAAGCTTGTAAATTGAACTGTTATCCAGCACTGGTTCGCCCCACAACCCATCTCTTGTCGTGACGACGAGAGTTTCACAAAGATATTTTTCCTTCATAACCCGGAGTTGTTCTTCGGTAACGCTGCCTTCAAAGACACCGACGAAGAAGTTAAAAACGTCTGATGCTTGTTTTGGCGTGAGTTGAGCGGCATAGGAGCGAATAAGTCCAAGAGACGTTGCGCAATTGCGTCGTTGTGACAGTACTGCCCAGGCAATGTTACCTGGCTGGGCCGTTACGTTTGCGAAATCAAGTGGGTTATTGGCGACCGCTTCATTCGTTGGTGTTACTTCGCGCACAGCTTCCCACATTTGAGGAGATGCTCTGAAAGCTCTGCCCCCCTCTGTATCAGATCCTTGAGCTCCAAATTGGAAGGCGGAGGAATAAACAAATCGAGCGCCAGCCAAAATTGACGGGGTCAATAATACGACGGCAGCTGTTGTCGTTAGACGCCCCAACAACGCTTTCCCGCCAATATGCCTGGAAAATAGCTCAGATGTCAGTGTCACCATAGCCAGTATAGATGGAATTACCACGTCCCATCCAAGGTCATTATACAGAAGGACGCTGCGTAGAAATTGCGCACAAAATAACGGCGCAAGAATCGACACAATCAGGGCTCGGTCGATAAGCGAATGTTTTGCGCTTTCACCCGGTCTCTTAGCAAAGCTCCAGATAATAAAACCCACAAATATCACACCAAAATCTAGGGCAAGCAGTACGAGCCAATAACTGACCAAATCAAGCAACCGGTTCGCGCCGATAAACACGGGCAAAACCCAGAATTCCACTGCTCTTCTATAGTGCAGTAAAGCGACCTGTTCGTGGATTAAGACTCCTGCACAGAGCACAGTGATAGCGGCGGCGATCGAAAGAGAAATGGACACCTCTAGCATTCGATCGGCTCTTAGAAGGTGAGAGATCGATAGCACTCCTACGATTGGCAATATCAAAAGTAGCGAAAAACCGCCAGCCCATGTGGAACTGCCGTAAGCCGACGCGAGGATAGCGCCCATAACTACCGCTAAATTCGGACCGCGTGGGGCTGCGTTACAATATAAAAGTTGCGTATACGCCATGATCGCGATCAGAGCTAGGGTGCCGGAGAACACGTGCTGCGGTGCCCATGTAACCGCAAAAATCCACGTTTGGTGAAATTGCATGGTTTGAAAGTGCGAATGCCGTACCATCCAGGTGTCGAGCCAGTTTCCCGAAACGAATTGCACGACCGGCTTAAGAGAACTGACAAGCAAGAGCGGTAGAATCCACCAGGCGGCGTTTGCGCAGCTGCTCCGCGCCACTGCTAGCCATGCCAGAACAAGTGTCGAGAAAAACGCTGTCATGCCGGTAAGAGCAATGTCGGCCTCCCAACCGGTTGCGCCCGTAAGAACGGATAGACACGCCGCTATGAAGTACCAGACGTAGTGATAAATAAGGGTGTTTTGGCTTCCCGCTTCGGAATAAAATGGATTCCTGGGAGGGAGACCATTTTGAGCTATCTCGTCTATTATGGCTATTTTGGCATGGTCCCAGATTGGGTAACCAAGGCTGGCGCTTTCACCGTAATACTGCGGGATAATCGCTAGGGTGGGCAAAAGACAGAGAAGAAATGAAGCGGCGAGCCAGGAAAGACCGGGACTAGTCCGTGAGCGCAGCAGCGGTTCGACGGAGCCGCTCGAGAGCCAGAATGCGACAGCGGACATGCCAAGCACGACCACATAAAGATTGACCGCGGTTAGCGATAACAGATGAAAAATGGAAACGCCTGCAGCGCCGAATGTTCCAAGCCCGATAACGGGCGCAATAAGCAAGCGCATCCTACGGTGGCTGTCGAAGTACTTAGACACCGGAAAACCTACAGCATATCCGATGATGCCCGCAACAACAGCGCTAGATATGACGGAACAGATTCTTATGAGCAAGAGTGCACTCCCAGTCCTGGTATGCCTCGATCAAATTGTCTGGCCGTGTGTCAGACACCATTCCACCGAAAGACGCATTCCTTCGCGCAGGGCAATTTTAGGCTTGTAACCAAGCACTTTTCTCGCTTTAGTGATGTCGCATGCGATGGTCTTATTCATTTCGGACAGAACATGAATGTTCTGGTAGTAAATGCCGACATATTGGAGAGTCGCATCGACCAAGCTTGCGACTTCGCCTACGACGCTCGGCAGACGGAACTTGTTAGGTTTGGCGGCGATGCCGAAATCTTCGCGCAAGACCGCGCCGACGGTCTCAACAATCTCATTCATGGTGTACGGGGCCTCGTCTGCAATCCAGAATATTTCTCCTGCCGCGCGCTGGTGAACTGCGGCCAGAAGCATGCCATGCGTCAGGTTGTCCGTGTAAACCATGGAGCGGCGATTATGCCCCGCCCCAACGAGGGGAAACTTGCCGTCCTTCACCATCTTGAAAAAGCGCGTTTGCCTTGACGGCTGGTTGGGGCCGTAGAACCATGGGGCGCGTACGATGACAATTTCCATCGGGCTACCAGCGGCAATTTCTGCGCGAAGGGCCTTTTCCATCAGCATCTTGGAGCGGCCATACCCCATATAGGGGCTATAAGGACTTTCTTCAGTGAATCTGTGGTCCGAGTGCAGATTACTGCCGATTGGCGAATTTGATGACATGACAACGGCGCGCCGCACACCCGCCCTTTGCCCTGCTGTAATCAGATTGATCGTGCCCTGCGTGTTGACTCCTTCAAACTGGGCAACCGTTTTGGGATGAATGATTCCGGCCATGTGAATCAACACGGCGCCCTCGGCGCCGGCTACAAAGGCCCTGACCGTTTCCATATCCCGGATATCGCCTGTAACGATTTCTACGCCCAGTTCACGCAGCCGTGACACGTCTTCTCCCGCAGGAACGAGAGCCCTCAGTTCAAAGGTCCCAGCTACGAAGCATTCTGCCTCCGACAATCCACTTGTCAGTGCAGCGGCGACGCGCCCGCCCAACCAGCCGGTAGTACCCGTCAGCAGTACAAGAGAAGCATTCAGAGTTATCGCATTTGTGTGGTGCATATTTGCAAACCTATCTGTTTCCAGAGCGCCAGTGCAAAGGCGAGCGCGATGATTTCGACCATGGTGTATCCTGAGTTCCGACAACCAATCCTCACACGATTATTTTTCCCGGGATCACAGTCTTAACCCTGATGCCCGCCTTACGGAGCTGTGTCGCGTATTTTGTGCCATTGCAACCAAGACGGCGCCGCAAGCGGCCTCCCAAATCGGTAGATCGGCGGCACTGTCACCCGCGTAGATGAAACCGTTGGGGAAGCTTTGCTGAAGCCATTTCAACTTGTTGCGGCTCTTTAGGTTCAATGAGCCATCACTTCCTTTTGCACCTTTGACACTGCCAAGATAGCAGCTGATACTATCCGCTATGCGTTGGTCAGCTGCTGTAACGAGATAGGTTTGACGCCCCTCGGCTTTAGCGTTGCGGCTTAGTTCCAATACAATTCGCCATTATTTTCTTCAAGACTGCGCGGCCCTTGCACCAACTGGGCATTGTGCCGAGTAGTCGTTGCGGCGAATGAAAGAGGGCGTCATAGAAGCTGTCGTGAGCAGTATTTGTCTTTATCAAAGTGCCATCTAGGTCAAAAACCAAAGGCACGTGACGGTCAAAGCCGTCCCAATCAATCTTGTTCATCTCAATCCCCGAAACGAAATCGAGTTTGTGCAGCTTCATTCGGCCACTTCATCAAAGAGGCGAACGAAGCGCATAGTAGCAATGGACTATCAAAAGTCGTGCCAATCTGTGCACGACGTGATTCACAAGAGCCTTTCTGCATATTGTTCAGTGAGGTGCATCAGTCGGCGGGAGGAATCCAGCTGAAGGAGGCCGGGTCTCGATCCAGACAAAATCAACACCGATGTCGGCAGTTCGACTTATTCCGGAAATGGTGAACGTGTCACTTCAACTGAGATCGACGTGGGCGCACTTGGGAGCGTCGCGGTAGGGACGCTCGTTTCCCAGCGCCCCGCCCTGATCTGTACGTGCGGAACTACCGCATACTGCTTCTGCCACGGTTCATGATGCGTACTTTGGATTGGCATGCGGATGACAGGCGCGGGACTTTCGGGATGTATCGCCCAAGCATAACGCTGGAACCGGTTCCCGGGTCATGGGAGAGCGCTGGCTACGTCGACGAAGCGAGCGCAGCCATGCGCTGCAGACCTCGGTGCGGAACATGCCCAGCCGTTTCAGGCTCCCGGAATCGCATGGGAGTTCAGGTATCCTTATACCACGCGACGGAGCCAGGCGCCGGTCTCAACGATGGGCGCATGGCGGCGCGTTTCATCGGGCCGTGTCGAATGGCACTCAGCGTCGCCTGCATGCGGGAGGCGATTGGGCGATTGTCACGCGTCGGATTGTGAAGTGCGGATTTATGGCGGGTCGCGACTACATTGAAGCCTGATTGAATTGAACCGCAGGACGGCGGGCCCCGCGGGTCACTTCAAATTCCCCCGGGTAGGGTCAGTCAAACTCCCCCACCCGCAAGACAGGACAGAGGTGGATTTGTTAGTTTGACTTTGTTTCCCGAGCAAGGGCTTCAGCGGCCTCTTTGAGGCGATAGCTGCGTCCATCGAACTCAAGCAGATGGCAATGATGCATCAGCCGATCGAGTATCGTCGTGCTCATGGTGTTGTCTCGCAGATATGTCCCCCAGTCCTGCACGACCCGATTGGAGGTGACGATGACGCTGCGGCGTAGTTTGTAGCGCTGATGGATCAGGGTTTGCAGCCATGCGCCGGCGTCGTCGGGGATGGCGCGTGCGAGGAACAGATCGTCCAGCACGAGGAGATCGCAGTCGATGATTGTTCGCATCCGGGCCTCGCGTTGCGCGGGGGCGTTCAGAGCGTGGCGGTGGAAGAAGTCATCGGTCTCGAGATACTGGACCTTGTGGCTGTGCAGGATCGCCTGATAGGCAATCGCCTTGGCGATGTGGGATTTCCCGGTGCCCGGTTTGCCGATCAGCATCGCGTTCTCGCCGGCGGCAATGAACGCCAGGGTGTGGAGCTGGAAGCAAGTTTGGCGGGGCAATTTGGGATTGAAGGACCAGTCGAATTCGGCGAGCGTCAGTTTTTCATCGAGCCCGGATTGCTGATATCGCCGCTCGATAAGGCGGGATTGGCGACGATCCAGTTCATCCTGCAGGATCAAGGAGAAGGTCTCGAGGAAGGGTTGGTTTGCGCCCTGCGCCTGCAGCACGCGCGTCTGCAGCGTGTCGCGGACGCCCGACAGGCGCAGCTGTCGCAGGCAACGTTCAATTTCGGGTATGGTCATCATGGGGTTGGATCTCCAGTTTGAGGTGAGAAGGGGTAGCGGGAGCGCTCGTGGCGGCGAAGCTGGTCGGGGTTGCGCAGGCGCCACGAGCGCGGGGTGGAGAGGCGCGGTCGTCGTCAGCCCCAGCCTGCCGGCCATTGTTGCCGGCATCGTGTCGCACAGCATGGCTGAAGAGGTCGCCATATTCCGCGGGGGCGCGGATCAGTGGATGATCCTGGGTGAGCTGCGATACCGGCTGTGGGGCTTCTTCAACCTGTTGCAGCGCCTGCTCAAACAGCTGCTCGACAGTCGCGCGTACGTGCTTGTAACGGTAGATGCGGTTGCTGATGGCATGAGCACAGGCCTGCTCGACCAGCCGTGTCGGATACTTCCGGCTCAGCCCGACAATGCCCCACATCGCGCGCTGTCCGGGGCGTCCCTCGGCATCGAACATGTGTTGACACAGGGCCTTGGTTTGGGGGCCGATGCGACCGGCGTTCGCCAGCAGCACGGCGGTTTGCCGCGACGGATTGAACGGCCGTTCGTTCGTCGGCAAGGCGACAGAACCGGGGTGCGTCATCCGGGGATGAATCCGCAGCAGCGCATGGGTGTGGCGATCACGGATCTCGATCGTGGAAGTGTAGATGCGCACGACGACCTGACTGCCGATGGCCGCGGGCCGCGCGGCGTAATAGCTGCTGTCGACGCGGACGGTGGTGTCGTCGCAGACGGTCCGAACGACTTCCGTGAAGATGCGGAAGGGTGCGACGGGCAGCGGCCGCAGGTGTGGCTTCTCTTCCTGGAACATGGCCTCGACCTGACGGCGAGTACTGCCGTGGATCCGCTTGGAAGCCCAGTTCTCCTCCCAGTGCCTCAAGAACTCGTTCTGGGCTTCCAGCGTCTCGAAACGCCGTCCGGCCAGCGCGGTCCCCTGGGTATGTTGAATCGCATTCTCGACGCTGCCCTTCCGATTGGGGTCCGCCACGCGGGCCGGATCGGCGACGACGCCGTAATGAGCCAGCATCGCACTGTAGATCGGATTGAGCTCGGGCTCGTACAGATCGGGCTTGAGGACGCCTTCCTTCAGGTTGTCGAGCACCACATAGCTGGCCACCCCGCCAAAATAGCGAAACGCCTCTTCGTGAAGCTGAGCCCAGACTTGCTGGCTGGATTGCCAGACCACCCGCCGGAAGCTGCGCCGCGAATAGCGCAGCGTCATCACGAACAGGCGGGGACGACGGTACCGGCCGCTCTTGGGATCGATCGTCAGCGCGCCCTCGCCATAGTCGACCTGAGCCTCCTCGCCGGGGAGGAACTCAAGACGATCAAACTGCTTGGGATCGCTTTGTCGCAACGTGCGCACAAACCGCTTGACGCTTTGGTAGCTGGACGGAAAGCCAAACTGATCGACCAAGTCCTGGTAAATCGCCTGCGCATTTCGCTTCAGGCGGACCTGTTCTTCGATCCATGCCCGATGCGGTTCGCAGGCTGAGCGGGCCAGGCTGCTGGTGACCGTCGCTCCCGACACCCCAAAAGCCGGTGGTCGGGGTGGAGGAATTTGGTCCTCCGCGCTTGCCGAGCCGGTGGTCACTTCCCCGGGGGATTTTGCCTCCCCACCAGCCCGCTGCGCTCGGTAACGCCGAATCGTCTTGCGATCGACACCCGTCAGCCTTTGGATCTCGCGCTGGCTGGTGTTGCGATCAAGTAATGTTAGTACGGTGCTTTGCAGATGTGCCTTCAAGACGTTCAACTCCCGGTCCCCTCGCTGTATGAAAGGGGATGAAAATAAACGTCCTGTCTTACCGGCTACCGCTGTTCAGTAGCGCTGCCGGTGACCATCAGGTGGGGGAGTTTCAAGTGACCATACCCGGGGGATTTTGACCGACCCACGGGGCGGCGGGTAAGGCTATGGCCGTCCTGCGGCTTCGGCCGCACGGCGCGCTTTATGTGTTCCGGGCCGAGCGGGTCCAACAACCCGATCTCAATCACACGTTCAAGAGCTAAGAAACTCCTTGCACAACGGGCGGCAACCACAGAAGTGATGTCATTTCGGGCAGCCTCACAGCACGGCGATCAGCCCGTGTCTGATCGGCTTGTGGTTAGGGTTCTCGACATACTTTGTCGGGTTTGTCCGTTTTGCGGCAGGAATGTAGTTTATCGATCTCCTCCCGCCTCTGCTATTCAGCCGGAAAATCAACCAAGAAGTCTTTTGTGGGGTAGGTTGGTGAATTGGCACGAATTTTGAAGCTCTTCTCACAAGGGCGCCAACATCGGCATCCTTAGGTTCCGGCATGAGGACCGGTGGCAATAGTCGAAGGTTGCCAGCGGCTCCCTCGGTCTCGACAGGCAAATGAGGAAAGAGGTCATCTCTTATGCAGCAGTCGGGCAAACGCGTTCTTGACCCCAGTCCCCTGGTCCAAGAACCGGAATTTAGGAGATGCTCGCAGAGAGGAGATGAGAATTTTCGAGCAGAGAGATTTCCCAAGGCGTTCTAGCAGCGTTTGAAATGGGGGGCACTTAAATAGGTCAAAGATGGTGAATACAGCGCTAGTTACCGGCGGCTCCGGGTTTTTTGGGCAAGTACTGAGCAAGCAGTTGCTTAAGAGAGGGACCCACGTCCGCGTGCTCGACTTACACTGCCCTGGCTTCAGTCACCCTAATCTGGAATTTTTCAAAGGCACGATTCTGGACCGCATCGCTGTCAAACAGGCAGTCTCCGGTGTGAACAAGGTATTTCACAACGCTGCTCAAATTCCCTTAGCCAAAGATGTAGACTTGTTCTGGTCCGTCAACAAGGATGGCACGCAGATCATTGCCGACGAATCGGCCGCGGCGGGGGTCCGGAAGTTGATCTATACCTCATCCAGCGCTGTCTTCGGCGTACCGAAATCGAATCCCGTCACAGAGAATACGAAACCAAATCCTGGCGAGGATTACGGGCACGCGAAACTCGCAGGAGAGATCATTTGCAAGAAAGCAATGGAACGCCATGGTCTGGATGTAGCGATTGTGCGTCCGCGGACCATTCTTGGCCATGGCCGCCTTGGCACCGTCCACATCCTGTTTGACTGGATTGAACGGGGCCTCGATATTCCAGTTTTGGCTGGGGGGGCCAACAGATATCAGTTCGTTCACGCAGATGATTTGGCCTGGGCATGCGTTGCAGCGTCGAATTCAAAAGGATTTGCCACATACAATATCGGTGCAGCTGAATTTGGGACAATGCGTGAACTTCTGCAGGCGGTGATCGATCATGCCGGAACCGGAAGCCGAATCAAGTCCATTCCGATGGGACCAACTGCCGTAGCGGCGAATCTGGCAAGCGTGCTCGGTCTCTCCCCCTTGGGCCCTTATCATTTGCTAATGTACGGGCGATCAATGTATTTTGATATATCGAAAGCGGAAAGAGAGCTTGGCTTTAAACCAAATTACTCTAATGCACGAATGATCACCGATAGCTACGATTGGTATCAGGCCAATAAGGGGTCTCTCAGCGAAAGTGCCGCGTCGCACCACAAGTCTCCAGTCAAACAGAGAATTTTGGCACTCGTGCCCTGCTTGCTGCGAGCGATCCCTGGATGAATGTACCGCCTCTGGTCTTGGTTCTTGCTGCAGGCATGAATTCCTGTATTGGCAATCTATTGCTAAAGTGGAGCCGGGCCTCACTGCCTGCCAACGCCGGACTGGCCGATAATTTTCTCTCAATCGGCTTTATGGGTGGAATGGCATTTTATGGCTTCAACGTCGTGCTATTTGCGAAGGCGCTTGACTCCATGGAGATATCAGTTGCTTACCCGATTTTGGCCGGCTCGGGGTTTGTGATGCTGATGATCGCATCACACTATCTTTTCGGAGAACCATTCCAGCCGCACAAGTGGATTGGCGTCGCCCTTGTTTTGGCCGGTATTGTTTTTCTAACTCGAGGGGGTTGAGATGGCATTTGATCGAGTGATCGTGCGAACGCTGATACCTTCGTGGCCATTGCTCGACGGAGAAGAAAAAGCAGTCGTAGTAACTGAAGTCGTACGAAGCGTCAGCCGAGCCATTGCAGGCGCTCCTTTTTATATTCGTGCAGCTGTTAGAAGCGTTTCGATATTCCTGAGCCTTTGCATCTTTTTGATTTCAGCTGGCGCGGGCGGTCCGTTGGCACGCGCGCTCCGCGCGGAGAGGTTTTATACTCTTCTGCAGAGATCGCCCGGTCCCATCGGGTCCGTCATCCGCCTTTATCGATCGATGACGCTACTTGCATTCTATGAGCAGACGCCCGTCGCGGCAAAGCTGTCGTCCATGCGGCCGGGACGGAACTAAAGGCGTGAATATGAAAGGAAGTTTTCGTCCGAGCAATCCACTACAACTGCAAGCGGATGCGGTGATTATCGGCTCCGGTGCGGGCGGTGCCAGCGTGGCAGATGTGCTAACCGCGGCAGGTTTGTCTGTAGTCATGCTTGAAGAAGGTAAGCACATTCCGTCGTCATCGGCTTCTCCTATCGCAAGCGACGCATTTTCGTCTGCCTGGCGCAGCGGAGGAATCACCGCCGCGATTGGCCGGCCCCCGATTAACTACGCGGAAGGCCGTTGCGTTGGCGGGGGAACAGAAATCAACAGCGCTATTACCCAGCGAGTTGATAGCGATCTTATTGCTCAATGGCGCAAGCTCAACAAGATCGATAATTTTACTCCGTGTCAGCTGGCGCTATATTACGAGCGCGCGGAAATGGCGGTAAATGCAAGCCTGACCCTCGGTCCGCTCGGACGTGCCACCGACATTCTGAGGCAGGGGGGCGAAGCCCTCGGCTGGAAAGTGTCGGAGTTGAAACGGGGACAACGTGGCTGCACGGGCGCCAACCGATGTTCTTATGTTTGTCCGAACGGCGCCAAGCAGTCCATGGCAGTGACCCTTCTGCCGAAGGCGGTGGATCGTGGCATGCGGCTGCTGGCGCAAACGCGGGTAGACAATATACGAATTGACAAAGGCCGTGCCACGGAAGTCTTTGCCCGGTCACGCGATGGCGGCGGACAAGCGATGCGAGTGCGTGTAAAAGCCGGCATGGTGTTTGTTTGCGCAGGTGCAATTCACACTGCGGCACTTTTGCGCCGCTCCGGCCAGCGTGAACGCATTGGCAATACGCTTCGCCTTCACCCGACAATCAAGGCAACGGCGCTGTTTGACGAGCCTGTCGACGCGCATCGGTCGCAGCTTCCACTGGCGGCGATTACCGAATTTATGCCAAATCAACGCATTGGCGGATCGGTGTTCACGCCCGCGATCTTTGGCCTCTCGCTTGCGCAAGACTGGACCAATCGCGGGGATCTGATGCGCGACTGGCGGTTTTGCGGCTCATATTACGGCATGATACGCCCGCGCGGAGTGGGGTCGGTAAGACCGCTTCCCGGCATCAACGAGCCGTTTGTCAGTTTCAAGCTCGCCCCGGAGGACTGGATCGCTTTGAGCCAGGTTCTCACTCGTCTTGGCCAAGCCATGTTTGCGGCCGGCGCCCGCAAGGTGTTCCCGAGCATATCCGGCCACGAGGGGTGGACGAGCCCTGATCAGGTACATGAATTCTGGAATAGGCCTCTGCCACAGGCAGCAACCAATCTGATGACCATACACCTGTTTTCCAGCTGCCCTCCCGGCGAGCGTCGGGACGTTTGCGCCGTCGACAGTTACGGACGCGTGCGAGGCCTCGAAAATCTCTTTGTCGCCGACGGCAGCCTCATACCGGAGGCGCCTGGCGTCAATCCCCAATTGACCATTATGGCCTTGGCATTTCGGGCCGCGGAAGCGGCACTCAGTCATTCAGCGCAGGAACGCGCCCGGTCAGCTGCAAGAGACAGAAGCTAGACTTACACTTACACTTACACTTACACTTACACTTACACTTAGACTAAGACTAAGACTAAGACTAGCCCGTCTTATGCACGACGTTGCGTCTGAGAGGTTGGCGGATGTAGCCTAAGCGATTGATTTAGCGTAGGATTCGGTTGTCTAAGCCAACCCTGCCACCGCCTCTCGCGAGCCACACCCGCCATGACCGATGATACGTTGCTGCCGCTCTCATTTCCAGCCGTTGGACGCAAGAAGATCACAGCTGCGTTTGACGGCGGACGCATCACCTCGGATGGTGGCGTCATGCTTTTGGCAGCGGCCGAGCGACGCCTGCAACTGGCCGACAGGCTGGCCGCCGCGATCCACGATCCGCGCGATCCAGCGCGGGTGACGCACGCCATGGCCGACATTGTGCGCGCCCGCATCTTTGCGATCGCATGCGGCTACGAGGATGCCAACGATCTCGACCGGCTGCGCACCGACCCGGCCTTCAAGCTCGCCTGCGGGCGGCTGCCCGACAGCGGGATTGATCTGTGCTCGCAGCCGACATGCTCGCGCCTCGAGAACCTGCCCGACCTGCGCACCGTCATCCGGCTCGGCTGGGTGCTGGTCGATCTGTGGCTGTCGAGCTATGCCGCGCCGCCCAAAAGCGTCACGCTCGACATCGACGACACGGTGGATGTCGTTCACGGCCATCAGCAGCTCTCGCTGTTCAACGCCCATTACGACGAGCGTTGCTTCCTGCCGATCCACATCTACGACGCCGCGACAGGACGCCCGGTCGCCATGATCCTGCGTCCTGGCAGGACCCCGGCGGGCAAGGAGATCCGCGGCCATCTGCGCCGGCTTGTCCGGCGCATCCGCGCCCGCTGGCCGACCACCCGCATTCTGATCCGCGGCGATGGCCACTATGGCCGGGCGCAAGTCATGGCATGGTGCGAGGACAATGCGGTCGACTACCTCTTCGGATTGCCCGGCAACAAGGTTCTCCAGCGTCTCGTTGATGAAGCCGCCGACGATATCCGCACCCGCCGCGCGCTCGAGCAGAAGCCGGTGCTGCGCGGCTATGCCGAGACCCGATACAAGGCGAAATCCTGGAGGACGGAACGCCGCGCCTGCGCCCGCATCGAGGCAACCACCCTCGGCCTCGACATCCGCTTCGTCGTCACCAATCTCGACAAAGGCTCCGCCGAGCATGTCTACGATGTGATCTACTGCGCCCGCGGCCAGGCCGAAAACCTGATCAAGATGCACAAGAGCCAGCTCGCCTCCGACCGCACCAGCTGCCGCTCACCGATTGCCAACCAGGTCCGTCTCGTCCTGCACACCGCCGCATACTGGTTGATGCTCACCCTGCGCGAGGCGGTGCCCACGACCCATCATCTGTGCAACGCCGAGTTCGCTACACTGCGGCTCAGGCTTCTCAAGCTCGGCGCCCGCGTCACCGAAACCGTCTCGCGCATCCGTCTGGCCTTCGCCGCCGCCTGTCCCGAAGCAAGTCTGTTCCGAACGATCGCCATCACGCTGCAGCCCGCAGGGCCATGAGCGCCGGGGCATCAAAGCCCCGCCGAACCCGATACCTTGACCCTCCAGCGCGTTCCAACGTCCAGTCTCAGCTGCGGTGAAAAAGACGCCTCACACCTTCATGACCGAACGCTAAGCGGCAAGGACCCAGGCCGCTCGTGAATAGGACGGGCTAGGCGCGCCGGTAGGTCATTGTTGTGGGATGCCATTGCGCGGCAGGCGGTCACCATAAGCGATCGACGTGCCGAGCAATGAACGTACCCGAACCTTCCTCTCTCGTGTGCTGAAGCACTAAAATAAAGAGCATTCAAAGGTTCAAAGAATCAAAGAATGCGGCGATTGCCAGGACCGGACGGGCGGATGTTGTGGATGTGGTGGATGCCGGCCACACGGTAGATCGGCGCGATCGATCGGATGGTCCGCCTCGGCATCTCCACGCCCGTTGCAGTGCATTCCATTTTAACAACAGATCGTCGGCTGCGGTGGCCGCGTTTCGCCGAGTGCCGCCTGAATAGCGGACAGTGTCGCAAAATTCTCGATAAACGGAATAAATAATCCCACAATCCGATTTTAGTGTGGACCTCGGTGAGCCGCCCGTGAATGATGACGCGACTTCAGATTTTCGTACGGGCAGGAACGCATGGCTGGCAAGTTCGATGTCTCCGCCATCCGCCGCAAGTTCCCGGTAGCCAGTCGCGAGAGCCACGAGGCAACTGGACCGAAAAGTGTCTGGCTTGAGCGGAGCGGAGCCCAAGCGCTACCGCTCCGGTGTTCGGCCGCATCGCCGAAGCTAGATATCTGAGCGCTAAATTCCCCAACGGAGAACAAAATGGATCTATACGCCGGAAAAATCCTTGTTCTTGCCACCGGGGGCTCGATAGCACAAACATCGCCAAAGGATCCGACCTTGCTTGGCGACGCTTTGGTCGATGCCGTGCCGCAGCTCAGGAATATGACCAATATCTCGGTGGAGCAGATCGCTCAGGTATCAAGTCCCGACATCTCGATCGAGAATTGGCTGACACTGGCACGCCGAATCAATGAGGCCCTGGCCGAAGATGACGTCCAAGGCGTGGTGGTTACGCATGGCACGGACACATTGGAAGAAACAGCATACTTCCTCAATCTTGTCGTCAAAAGTGACAAGCCGGTCATTGTGGTGGGAGCCATGCGTCGCCCCTATTCGCTCGGCGCAGACGGCCCAGCTAATCTTTACAATGCTGTCGCCATCGCTAGTAACCCCGAGGGGAGGGGCAAGGGTGTGCTGGTGACGCTGAACGCCGAAATTCATTCGGCCCGTGATGTCACGAAGACCACCTTCAATTTGGACGCGTTCAAGGCGCCGGATTTTGGCCCCCTTGGCTACGTAATGCACGGTAAACCGCATTTTTATCGTTCGCCGAAACGCAGACACACAATAGCGAGCGCGTTCGACTTGAGTGCGGAAAGCTTCCCTCGCGTTGCAATCCTTTACAGCCACGTCGGTGTGACACCTGATATACTCGAAGCCGTGTCGGCATCCGGTTACAGAGGTGTTGTTTGGGCCGGGACAGGCAACGGGAACCTTCCAAAGGTGATCCGGCCTGCAGCTACTGAAGCTGTGAAGAGGGGATTGGTGTTTGTCCGCTCCTCGCGCGCCAACTGCGGCATTGTCGCGCGAAACGACGAGCTTGATGATGACGCACTTGGCTTCGTCGCCGCTGACTCTCTGAATCCACAAAAAGCTCGCATCCTGCTGATGCTGGCGCTCACCCAAACATCCGATCTGGCGAAAATCCAGGAATTATTTGACGCCCACTGATTCGACAGTCGTCCCACTCCAGGCTTGAGGCGAGACCACCTGGAAGGCCGGACCATCTTGAAGTCTAATGAGGTTGCTCCGAAAGCGGTTCATAGAGCGCTACATGAGCAGCGGATGTCCACTATTGATTGCACTTCGAAGTAACCAACAAGATGGTGAGCGCCGCCACACTGCTCCCGCTATGAAAGGAAGATGATAATGGAGGAAAATTCCGACGTAGGGGTTGGCCACGGGGTGTCGCAGCAACTTGTCGAAGAGGTCTTAGGGCACGCGGGCGCCAATCTGAGCGCCAGCCTTGATCGGCTTTTCCAATTCCTGCGGATACCTTCCATTTCGTGCGACGCGTCATATGCACCACAATGCCGCGACGCGGCTTCCTGGATTGCAGATGAGCTGTCAGGAATAGGCTTCGCGGCGTCCGTTAAATCCACTATCGGGAACCCCATAGTGGTCGCGCACAACAAGGAAGCAAATGGCCCGCATGTCTTGTTCTACGGCCACTACGATGTTCAACCGGTAGAGCCTGTCGAGGCGTGGAGCTCCGACCCCTTCGAGCCGAGCCTTAAGGAGCAGCCCGATGGCGAAACCCATATTGTTGCTCGTGGTGCATCGGACGATAAAGGGCAACTTCTAACCTTCATTGAAGCATGTCGCTCGTGGAAGGCGGTGACAGGACGTCTACCGATAAACGTGTCCATGTTCTTCGAGGGAGAGGAAGAAAGCGGTAGCCCAAGTATGGAGGGGTTCTTGGATGAAAATGGGGGCGAACTGGCTGCTGACGTTATGCTGCTTTGCGATACCTATCTATGGAGAGATACGGTCCCCGCCATCACCATAATGTTTCGCGGCATTTTGGAAGAAGAGATTGAAATAAGCTGTGCCAGCCGCGACCTGCATTCTGGTGCGTATGGCAACGCTGCACGCAATCCAATCCAAGTCCTAGCCGAGCTTATCGCCAGCTTAAGAGGTGCAAATGGCGAAGTAGCCATCGAGGGATTCTACGCCAATATACAGGACTTAGACGAAGAACGCCGAGATGATATATTGAAACTTGATTTCGATGCGGATGCATTTCTGAGGAGTGCGGGGCTTTTTCATTCTGCCGGAGATAGTGCCTATTCAGTTCTAGAGCAGATTTGGACGCGTCCGTCCTGCGAAATTAACGGAATTGCAGGGGGGTATTACGGCGATGGTCTGAAAACCATCATCCCGTCCAGTGCTCTGGCTAAGATCTCCTTTAGGTTGGTCCCCGGTCAAGATCCAGAAAGCATTCAATCCAGGTTTCGTGATCACATTCGCGCCAGAACACCTGCCGACTGCAAAGTGAACTTTACCGGACTTGGTGGCAGCCCTGCATCCGTTATTTCGTCGAAAAGCCAATATCTTTCCACAGCACGTGCTGCTCTGAAGCAGGAGTGGAACTGTGAACCTGTACTGATTGGAAGTGGCGGGTCAATTCCAATTGTCAGTATGGTTAAGCGTCGATTGGGCCTGGAATCTCTGCCCATCGGTTTCGCGCGATCAGATAACCGGCATCACAGCCCGAACGAGAAGTATGACCTGTCCAGCTTCCACAAGGGGATTCGCTCGTGGATCCGGGTCCTCGCGGAGCTATCGCGGTGCGCAACCGACCGGCCACCAATGTTGGCTGGTAATAATACGGGGGCAGATCAAGCGTGATCGGCCATCGAAACGACCGATGAGTCTTTGGACGGGAACATTCGTGGCGGAAGCATGCCGCCAAGTCACGCACAGCATTAGGTTGCAACCGAAACAGTTCCTCAGGTAGACAAGAACATGAAACGCAAACCAGAAAATAATTTTGACCACCTTCCACTGTTTCTTTCGAAACAGCACCCGGAGTTTTTGAATATTTTCGAGGCAGTTAACGATCTACCCATTGATGATACCCATTGCCACATTGTGACCGATCGAGATGCGTTCACGACCCCGCAGCGGTTCTTGGAACGAATGTCGTTGGCCGCTTTTGATCCAATACCGGCATATTTTCCTGCCGGCGTTTACGATCGATGGCTAAATGGTGATGAGGCCACACGGCATGATCTCGACAAGCAATTCGGTATCCAGAACAAGGTCGGCGGTATCGTCGGTGACATAGCTCAAAGCGTCTTTGTGAAATTTCTTGTAAAGGAACTCGCGCAATTCTTGGGCTGCGAGCCGAAACTGGAAACGGTCATCGAAGCCAGGAACGAGCGTGGTAAAAACTACTGGGCCTATGTCAGCAGCCTTCTGCGAGACGTGAACTACGAAAACGTCATGGTGGACACCGGCTATGCGGAAGGTTGCGGCGCAGCCGAGATCGACCGCTATGAAGAAAGCATACTGCCCTGCCGTACGAACCGGCTTGCACGAATAGAGATGATCCAAAAGGAGCTTTTTCCTCTCGATATCACATTCGATGAGTACGAGCAGCGATACATGGCGCGGCTACTGGACTTGCTAGACGGTGACGGGAATTACGGAAAGAAATCCTATGGGATGAAGTCCTATCTTCTTCCGTACATTGGACTTATCGAGCCTCTTTACGATAGGGGTCCTGCCCGGGCATCATGGCAGGCGCTAAGGGGATCGTTCCACAAGATTCCAAGCATGGACCGCCAGTCCGAGTACAATCTCTCAAAGGATCTCCGCCGTTACAATTTCACGCTAGCTCTCGAAGAATGCCTCAAGCGTGACATTCCGATGCAGATCCACACGGGCGACGGAGAAGCTCCGTCTGTAATACTGCGCAACCAGGATCCGTTTTACCTTGAGGAAGTTTGCCGATTTGACCGCGATAACGTAATGCGGATGCCAAAAATCATTCCGCTACATGCAGGCTATCCCTCAGTCGGAAAAGCCGCATGGCTCAGCCATCTGTATCCTAACTGCTACTTTGAATTATCGATCATGACGCCGTTCGTGCATCAGAGTCTTTTTCAGCGGTACATGCAAGTCATGGAAGTCGTTCCGCTTTCGAAAATATTGTTCGCAAGCGACGCGTTTCATATCCCCGAGCTTTACTGGTTAGCCGGCCGCTGGGGCAAGCGATACCTCGCAAAGGCGCTCACCGAACACGTCGTTGGAGGAAGCCTTGGCTTTGAAGAGGCAATTGAGGCCGCCGGGATGATCCTGCATAAAAACAACAGGTCGCTATATAAACTGGGCTAGCGCAGCCTGGCTATGTCTCTGACCTTCTACGGCTTATAAGTAAGCGATGCGCCAAGGCACCTTTCCCGAAATAGTGCTCTATAGTAGATAATAGGAAGCCGTTGGTCCGCGTCGCCGCCGATCACTGCGGATCATCATAACGGGTGACGTAGTGGAGTTCGCGCAGGGCGGGGATGACGAGGGCGATGTCTTTGTAGGCCTCATGCTCGATGAAGCGCGCGGTCTCTGGCCCTGGCCTGGGCTTGCCGAGGACGGGCCGCCCCTTTTTGTCGACGCAGTAGATCAGGATCGGCAGCAGCAGGCCGTGGTTGGGGTTGTCGAGGTCGAGTAGCCGTTTCCATTTTTTGATGTTGAGATTGATGGCCGCGTAGAACCCCTGGCACCACGGCCGCGGGTCGATGCCGCCGCTGGGCTTGGTGGCGAAACGGGGCGCATAATCCTGCGGTCTGTCGAAGAGCGTCTCGTTGATCCGGTTGTGGATCCTGGCGACGCTGGCAAACACGGCGTGATCGGTTGCAGATCCTTTGGCCAGGACGTCGCGCGGCAACCCCATGAGCGGGCACATCCAGTATTGCGGGTCCGGGAACCGCGGCCCGGTGACCGCCGCCGTTACGAAGCCATCCAGCGCCGACATGGTCCGCACCAGCGGGCGGTTGGTCTTGGCAGCCATCCAGGCCTCGAGCGCCTCGTCCGACAGCGCCATGTCATCGAGCGCGCTCATGCCGCCAAGGAGAGCTGCATCTCTTCGCGGCGCACCCAATTCCACGGCATCAGTTCGTCCCAGCGCGAGGCTGGCCAATCATTCTGGATGCGCTCGGTGACGTCGGCCATGTAGGCCTCGGCATCGACGCCGCAGAGCTTGCAGGTCTCTATGACGCTGAGCACGACCGCTGACCGCTCCGCCGCGGCGAAGTTGCCCGAGAAAAGCCAATTGCGCCTTCCGACCGCCATCGCAGGGTCATTCTGCCCATGTCGGGCAGATGGTAGAGTTTCATTATCGCTGGCATCCATATTACGGCGGTCGTTTTCGGCATGAAGGTCGCGAGGACCGGGCCAATGGCGCGATCATCCGGGTAGAGATCAGGCCGGGTGAGATCATCCAGGTGGCGGAGTGGATGCTGGATCGGGCGTTTTGCGCCGACATGGAGATGGGCGAACCGCGCGTTGCGGTGGTTGGGCTTGCAGAGCTTCATAGACTGCTTACCGAGCGCGGTTTCAGGCAGACTTCGACGGATGGACTCACGGCCATCCAGGAGGCGCGCCATGAAGGCACTACCACGACCCTCGTCGCTACCGCTGCTGACCCAGCAGCTGAGCATGCCGCTCGATACGCCGCAGATGCGAGGCCTGAGCGACGCGGAACGAAGCGCCGTCGTTGCCAGGCTGGCGACCCTCCTGATGGCCGCGGCCGGCGTCGCGACGAAGGAGGCCAGCGATGACGGGCAATGATCTCCTTCCAGCCACGGTGCTGAAGCGCAAAGCTGTGGTCTACGTTCGACAGTCGACGCCGGGTCAGGTCCAGAACAACCTGGAGAGTCAGCGGCGACAATATGAACTTGTCGATGTCGCGCGCCGCTGGGGTTTCCGTGATGTCGATGTGATCGACGATGACCTTGGTCGTACCGCCAGCGGTGCTGTAGACCGCCCTGGTTTCGAACGACTGGTCAGCGGCCTGTGCACGGGCAAAATTGGCGCAGTGCTCTGTCTCGACGCATCGCGCCTTTCTCGCAATGGTCGGGATTGGCACCATCTCCTGGAACTGTGCGGCCTGGTTGAAGCGCGCGTCATAGATCTCGACGGGGTGTACGATCCCTGTCGGCCGAACGATCGATTGTTGTTGGGCATGAAGGGCAGTATCAGCGAGTTTGAGCTCGGCATTTTGCGAACGCGCATGCTTGACGCGGCTCGCGCCAAAGCGCGGCGGGGGGGACTGCGCCTCAGTGTTCCGATCGGCTATATCTGGCATCGTGAATACGGTCTGGGGCTTGATCCTGATCTTCGGGTACAGCAGGCGATCCGCCTCATCTTTTCGCGCTTCCGCGAGCTTGGCAGCGCCCGTCAGGTGCTGATTTCGCTGACGGCTGATAATTTCCATTTTCCCCGTCCTTCTGACGGGCGCAAAACGGTGTCCTTCGACTGGGTGCCGGTTCGCTATCGAAGTGTTATTTCGATCCTGAAGAACCCATTCTACGCCGGGGTCTACGTCTATGGTAAAAGCGAGAAGCGAACGGAGATTGTCGATGGCAGGGCTCGCAAAAGCTACGGCCACGACAAGCCCTTTGGAACGTGGGAAGTGCTGCTCCAGGATCATCATGAAGGCTATATCGATTGGAGTGAGTTTGAGAGGAACCAGAGCCATATCGCCGTCAATGCCTTTGGACAGAAAGGCGGCATCAAGTCGGGTCGTGGCGGCCGGGCGCTGCTCGCGGGCCTGCTCACGTGCGGCCGATGTGGAAGGCGGTTGGGCGTTGTCTATTCGGGCCGGCCTCCGGGTCATCCCTATTACCGCTGCGAACGTATCAACCAGATGCTGGCCAAGCCACGATGCATGACTTTTGGCGCATCTCGCATCGACCCTGCCATCGGCAAAGAGATATTGAGGGCCGTGACGCCAATGGCGATCGAGGCCGCAATGGAAGCTGACCGTGCGCATCGGGATAATCTGGAAGAACGACACCGTATGGTGGAGCTGGACTTGCAGCAAGCCCGATACGAGGCATCTCTCGCTGAACGTCGCTATGCCGCTTGCGACCCCGACAACCGGCTGATCGCTGCCCAACTTGAGAAGAGCTGGGAGGCAACGCTCAGGCGCGTGGAAGCCTGTGAAGCGGGTTTGGCCCAAGCGCGACAAATCGATCTTGTCACCCCAGTTCCCGATTTTGCTGGCATTGCCACCGACCTGGAGGCTGCCTGGCGCGCGCCTGACGTCGATATGCGTTGTCGTCAGCAGCTCCTTCGCACCCTCGTGTCTGATATCATCGCTGACGTCGATGAAGAACAACGTGAAGTCATTTTGACGATCCACTGGAGGGGTGGGCAACACTCCCAGCTGCGTATTCGCAAACCCAAAGCGGGCGAACATGGCCAGAGTACTCCGGAGGCAGCCCTTGCCGTCATGCGGTCTATGGCTACCCGCTGGTCCGACGCAAACATTGCCGCCACTCTCAACCGGATGGGAATGCAGACCGGACAAGGCAAAACCTGGACGGCGCGCCGTGTCGGGGCACTTCGCACGGTCCATAAAATCCACGGCTACCGATCCGCCGAAAAGAATGGCGAATGGCTCACGCTGACCGAAGCTGCCAAAAAGCTTGGAGTTACAGCCCATCGTGTCCGTCGACTGATCAAGGAGGGCGTGCTCCCTACCGAGCAGGTTGTTCCGGATGCGCCGCACCAAATACGAGCCACTGACCTGGAAAAGGATCAAGTAACCCAGTTTCCGCGTCACAGGGGCCCGTGTCGCATCAAAATGGAAAACCAAAAGTCCCTGTTTCCAGACGTTTGAGGAGGAGGTGCAGTATGAATCGGTCGTTGTAAATCCCCGAATGGCGCGCTCCGCGATGAGGTTGTCGGGCTCGAGCTGGCCATCATAGAGGAAGCGATTGAACGCGCGCCATCGGTTGGTGCCATAGGCGAAGGCCTTGGCGATATCGGCATGGCGCGACAAACCCTTGCCCTGGCGCATGAGCTGTCGTCGCAGCGCGCGGACCAGTGGTCGGGTCCGCATTCGTCGTGCGACCAATCGCTCGGCGGGCGGGAGCCCCCGTATCTCTTCCTCGATCCGGTAGATCGCCTGGATACCAGCCATCGCCGTCGTGCTGAGCTCGGTCGGCTGGCTGTCGTGAACGTCGAATATCTTGCGACGTAGATGGGCCAGGCAGGCAGCTTCTCGAATGGCGCCGCCCTTGTAGAGCTGGTTATAGCCGCTGAATCCGTCGGCCTGGAGCGTGCCGGTAAATCCGGCGAGCTCGCTCATCACGCTCTCGCCGGCGCGGCCCATGGTGGCGCGATACCAGGCGATCGGCGGCTCCTTCGAACCCGAGTTGCGATCGTCGGCGACATAAACCCAGAGCGCGCCCTTGTGTGTCTTGCCGGTGCCGGGCGCCAGGATCGGATGCCGCGTGTCGTCGGTGTGAATCTTGGTGCGGGTACGGCCGATCTCACGGATGCGGTTGTAGATGGGATCGAGCAAGGCGGCGGCGTAGCCGGCGCTGCGCGCAAGCGTGGATCGCTCGATATCGACGCCCTTGGCGGCCATCATCTGTACCTGACGGTAGAAGGGCAGATGATAACCCCACTTGGCCATCATGATATGGGCGAGCGCGGCATAGCTGAGCTTGCCGCGCGCAATGGCCTTGGCTGGTGCGGGCGCCTGGATGATTTTATCGCAGGTCCGGCAGCTGTACTTGGGTCGAACGGTCTCGATTACCTGCCAGGCCTGGGCGACCAGGTCGAGCATCTCCTCGCTATCTTCGCCCATGGCGCGCAGATCGCCGCCGCAGCCCGGGCAGCATGCGCAGGACGGCTCGCGAACGATCCTCTTGCGCGGCAGGTTCGGGTTGAGCTTGCGCACCAGCAACACCCGGACCTTGTCGGTGTCAGCAACGATGGGCAGCTCGATATCCGGCACGCTGGCGGCGAAATCGGTCTCGAGATCTTCGAGTTCGAGCCGCATCTGGCCCAGCTTCTCGGAGGAGCGGCCGAAGGCCTTGCGGTTGAAGCGATCGATCCGCAGCTGCAGGCGCTGGATGCGAAGTGCGGCCTCGACGCGCTCTCTTCGCAGCTGTTCATCGCGTTCGGCGATGGTGATGTCACGGGCAGAAACGGCCGCCTCCAGAAGGGCGATCCGAGCGAAGAAATCAGCGGTTGAGGGAGCTTGTTCCGACACCCAAATTACATACCCGAAAGACCTCGTCCACGGAAGCAAAATCGACACAAAATCAATGAGAAACGACCGAATTTAGCCGGCCAGACGCGGTCGATAAATCTTGTTCGGCCGGCGCCAGTCGATCCCGTCCAGAAGCAGCGAAAGCTGTGCCTTGGTGAGCGACACAGTCACCTGATCCTTGGTGGTCGGCCAGGCGAAACAACCCTCGGAAAGCCGTTTTGTAAAAAGGCAGAACCCCTGGTCGTCATGCGCCAGAATCTTGATGATATGACCCTTGTGTCCACGGAAGCAGAAGATCGCGCCGGTGTGCGGGTCGAGCGCGAGCACCTGCTGCACCATCCGCGCCAGGCTGTTGATCCCGCGACGCATGTCGGTCGCGCCGCAGCAAAGGTAAATCCGGTCGGTCGGCACAACCGTGATCACCTGGTCAACTCCGCCAGGACGATACGCAGCGCTGTCGGATCGACGGTCCCATCAATCCGCAGTCGCGTGCCGCTCGGAAAGGCCACGACGATCCTGCCGGCCGGGTCCGGGCAATCGGCGACGGGGCGTTCGACACCGGGCAGATCGCTCACGTCGATGCGCGCGAAGGTCGCTATCGCCTGATCGGCATCAAGCTCGCCGCCGGCCATCTGCTTGCGCCAGGCATAGAGCTGTGATGGAGCTACGCCGAACGCCTCCGCCACCTCCGTCACCGACGACCCCGCCGCGCTCGCCAGATCGACCAACGCGCGCTTCTCCGTGCAACTCCACAGCCTTCGTTGCCGCACGCGCCCGGGCACCGTTGTAAGATCTTCGGACGCCGCGGCGCCGCTTAACTCGGCGACCGTATCGCCGCTTGCATGTTCCAATGTCATGGCTCGAAAACTCCATGTTCATCGGCCTATTGCAAGGTGCCTTGGCGCATCGCTTACGCTTATAATGGTGCGGCCGCTACAACTGCTGGGCTTCTTGAATCCCGAGATTAGATTAGATCAATCAGAAAGCTGGGCATTACCGGGCGAGCGAACGCTTGAGGTTGCGATCGTTAGAGAATGTGCAGGTGCTTAGAAAGGGGGCCACTCCAGATGGACGGTAACCCTCCGATTGTAACCCTGGAGATTTCTCCGTCCTAGAAGCGCGTCGACGTTATATATTCTTCTCACGCGGCCGCAGTGCTGCCGCTGCCATGCGAAGGCCCACGGATCGGCCCAGCCATGGTAGATCGATCGATCCCACGCCTCGTCGTACTTTCCTGGTTGTGGCTATCGCTCTTCCATGAGCAACCGCACGATTCCCAGTTCGACGTCTCGACACGCCGGACCCTCAATTTCTCCTCAGTGAGATCCCTGACGATCATCCTCACCTCTCAACTGCCGCGTTCGCTGCGCTGCGATCACGCGATCGATAGCGTCCTCGAGGATGTCGAGGCCTTGGCTAAGCTGATCCTCCCCAATGACTAGAGGTGGCAGACACTTCACCACTTCGTCATTGGGACCAGCGGTCTCGACAATGAGGCCCTTCCGGAAAGCGATCCTGACGACCTGACCGGCAGCCTCGCCGGACTTCAAATCAATGCCTCGCATCATGCCACGACCCTTTGCTGACACTCGCCCTGGGTCGTACTTCTGCGCGATCTGATCAAGACGGCTTTCCAGCAGATCGCCTTTGCCTGTGACGGACGCTGCCAAATTGTCCGTCCGCCAGAAGTGCTCTAGCAGGTTGTTGAAAAAGGGCTCGCGACGGTCCCATGTTCGTGATTCACTCTGCCACGAAGAGGCGGAGTGAATCGTGCGTGGCGGTGACGGACAGACGGGCGAGTTGTTCAGCTACGTAGACCTTGAGGCGCGGGTGCGGCGCGATCATCCGTTGCGCCGTATTCGGGCGATTGTGAACGATGCGCTTTCGGCTCTGGAGCGGGAGTTCGCGGCGCTGTACTCGCCGATCGGGCGGCCGTCGATCCCACCGGAGAAGCTGCTGCGGGCGATGCTGTTGCAGGCGTTCTATTCGATCCGCTCGGAACGGCTTTTGATGGAGCGGCTGGAATACGATCTTCTGTTCCGCTGGTTCGTCGGCATCGGCGTTGATGCTGCTGCCTGGGACCATTCGGTATTCTCGAAGAACCGCGACCGGCTGCTGGAGGGCGACATCGCGGCGAAGTTCCTGGCTGCCGTGCTGGCGCAGCCCAAGGTGAAGAAGCTTCTGTCCACGGACCACTTCTCGGTCGACGGCACGCTGATCGAGGCCTGGGCGTCGATGAAGAGCGTCAAGCCGAAGGACAGCTCGGGCGAACCACCGGCAGAAGGCGGCGGACGCAATGCGGAAGCGGACTTCCACGGCGAGAGGCGATCGAACGAGACCCATGCCTCGACCACCGATCCCGACGCCAGGCTCTACCGCAAAGGAAGAGGCAAGGAGGCGAAGCTGTGCTTCATGGGGCACGGGCTGATGGAGAACCGCCATGGCCTTCTGGTCGACGCCTGCCTGACGTTTGCCGACGGGCATGCCGAGCGGGTGGCGGCACTCCATATGATCGAACCTCGTGCGGATCGGTCGGCTGCGATCACGCTCGGTGCCGACAAGGCATACGACGCGGAAGACTTCGTCAACGAACTGCGCTCGATGAAGGTGACGCCGCATGTCGCGCAGAACATCAGCGGCCGCAGCTCGGCGATCGACGGACGCACCACCCGGCACGGCGGCTATGCCGTCAGCCAGCGGATCAGGAAGCGCATCGAAGAGGCATTCGGCTGGATCAAGACAGTCGCCGGGCAGAATAAGACCAAGTTGCGCGGCCGCGACCGTGTCGGGTGGGCCTTCACCTTCAGCGCTGCCGCATACAATCTGGTGCGGCTGCCGAAGCTTATGGCGGTGCCGGCATGACAGCGCCGGCGGGCTGTCAGTTGATCGGTCGCTGGCGAATCGTCGGGGCCGATCTGTGGGATCGAGGTTATCTCGACCTCGGCGGACCCGCCATCATGACCATCGGGACCGACAACAACGGCGAGATCGCCTTTGGCGCCCTGCAAGTCGGCCTCGATCTCAGCTATAGTCCCTCGATGGTCTTCTTCACATGGGCCGGCTGCGACGAGATGGACGAAGTCACCGGCGACGGCTCCGCCGAAATGCTTGACGACGGCTCGATCACGATCACCTTCACCTATCACAACGGTGACGAGGCGATCCTCAAAGCCAAACGAGATACTTCTTCAACAGCCTGCTAGTCTTACTGCGTCACAAGATGCGATGATTGGGCTGTGCCGTGGCACAGCATGGACATCGCATCATTCTGCGAGCGAGAGCGACGGTGAGCTTTCGGCGCAGCGTCGCGATCGAGTTTGAGGTGTGTCGCTCGGGCCGAATGGGTGGACTTGTCGGATCTGGAACCGCGGGGAACGGGAGGTTCCTCGCCGCTTTTGGGACGGGCAAGTGCTGAGGGGGGAATAGTCTCCCGTTCGGAGAGGAGGAACCCGTAAGCCGCTATGCAGAGACTGGCATGGTGGTGGAAGCCTCGCCAACCTCGGCCTTCGTAATGACCAAGACCCAGCTCCTGCTTGAGTTCGCGATAATCCCGTTCAATTCGCCACCGTAGCTTTGTCGTTGCGACGAGCTCACGCAGCGACATCGTTTCCGGGAGGGTGGAAAGCCAATATTTGAGCGGTTCCTTGTCACCTTCGGGCCATTCCACGAGGAGCCATTCCTCGGTTCGTGGATGCCTGAGATTGTAGTCTCTCGAGGCGGGGCGAAGACGAGCAGCGGCAAACCGCGATGCGAGATCGACGTTGCTGCCCTCGCGCCAGGTGATGGTCTGCCACGCGTCTGCCGGCAGGCTCTCGGCAAGGGCCTTGGCCGAGAGGGGTTGATGATCCGCGCTCCGTTGCATCAGCGAGGGCGGCCGTCCCTTTCCGCTCCAGGCCTTGGGCGGCAGTGGCCCTTCACCTGGGCGCCAGACGGTGAGTGTCGGCTGGACGCCCACGGCATAAGCAAGCCCCAGCTCTGTCAGGCCTTGCCGGAACTCGCCATCCGCGCCGTAGCCGGCATCGGCAAGGATCACGCCTACTGGTGTCTTCGTCGCTAGCGCGGCATGGATTTGCTCAAGCGCGATCTGTGGCTTGGTTTGGAAGATTATGTCGTCCGGGATTTTCGCCTTCTTTCGACGTTCCAGATCGTGCGCCCAGATTTCTGGTAGATAAAGCTGCCAGGCGACCGGCAAGCTGCCGCCTTCGTTCGCAATCGAAAGACTGACGGCGACCTGGCAATTGTCCTGCTTGCCAAGCTGACCGCAATATTGACGCGCAACGCCGACCGAATGCTTGCCCTTCTTTGGAAAGCCTGTGTCATCGACAATCCATGCGGTGATCGCACCGCCGCGCTCAATCATGCGCGGTAAAGCCCAATCACGAACCCGCGCCATCAGCGCTTCATCCGACCAGGGCGCTTGTCCCACGAAATGCAAAAGTGACTGGTGCTTGGCTGAAACGCGCGCCGGCGCCGTTATCGCCGCCAACGGTTCGACGCTTTTGCGCGCCACCGGCATCATCAGACCCGTACAATAATCCCGAAGCGGATCCGCCCGATCGGCGTGGCCGATGACTTCGATCAGTGCCTCAACATACCCATCAAATGCAGTCGCTTCGCTGCCGTTCTCGCTGACCATGGCGCTGACCAATCCCGTGAATCAGCACCCTATCACACCCAACTTCCGGCGAATCCCACCTCAGCCGCGACTTTCTGACTCAGTAAGACTAGGGCCGCTCGCGCGGTGACGAAAGCATGGCAATTCCCGCGGAACGTCCCGTTGTGCTCTCCCGGCTCCCACTTGTCGAGTTGTCGATCAATGAGGACGAGGGCCATCGGCAGGCCATAGCCAGATATCGACTTCGCCATTGTAATGATGTCTGGACGTAGCCCAGCAGCTTCGAAGCTGAAGAACGCATCGGTCCGGCCAACTCCCGCCTGGATGTCATCGACGATCAGCAGAGCTCCGTGTCTGTGCGCAATGGCTGCTACTTTGCGTAGCCATGCAGTCCCGGCGACATTCAGGCCGCCTTCGCCCTGGACTGTCTCGACAATCACCGCCGCCGGGGCGTCCACGCCGCTGGAGGGATCCGAGAGCACGCGGTCAAGGTAATCGGCGGTGTCGACAGCGGATCCCAGATAGCCGTCATATGGTAGCCGCGTGACGCCGCCGAGCAGCTGGCCGGCGGCTGCGCGGTGGTGTCGACTTCCGGTGCAGGCGAGAGCGCCAAGGCTTACGCCATGGAAGCCGTTGGTGAAGGCTATGATGTTGGGCCGACCAGTGATCTTGCGCGCTAGCTTGAGGGCAGCCTCGACCGCGTTGGCGCCGGTCGGACCGGGAAACTGTACTACGTAGTCCAGTTGCCGCGGCCTAAGGATCGTCTCTTGGAATTCCCGCAGGAAAGATTCCTTGGCTTCGGTATACAGATCGAGGCCATGGGTCACGCCGTCAGCGGCAATGTAATCTGCGAGGGCGGACTTAAGCTCAGGGGGGTTGTGCCCATAGTTTAGGCTTGAGCAACCCATGAGAAAATCGAGATAGGCTGTCCCATCTCGCGCAAACAGCTGTGCCCCTCGTGCCATCGCGAAAACTACGGGAAAGCTACGGGCGTAGCTGCGCACTTCAGACTCAAGATGATTGAAGATCGCGAATTCCTCCTCGCAATCTTGTGCACTTTGAACATTCATAGTTGCTTCCTCATGCTAGTATTGGCTGGCGGAAGGCTGCGCCATGCCAGCAATACTACTCGACGGCTTTACGCCTTCTAGGCCACCCACTTCCGATTGAACAAAGGAAGTCCCTGTGTATTTTGCTCAACAAAAGACCTCAAGTCCGCAACTCTATGAGGATTACTGGCAGACATAACGACCTTTCCGATCATTCCTCCGAGTTCAACGAACTGCCCTTCATCAAGCCCCCGCGTTGTAAGTGCAGCACTACCGATCCTAAGTCCGCCTGCCTTTGATGGGGAAAGCGTGTCAAATGGGATCGGATTCTTATTCGCGACCACATGAGCTTCCATCAGCAATCTTTCAATTTCACTTCCGGTCGTGCCACACCTCAACACATTGAGAAGCAGTAGATGCGAGGAAGTGCCGCCAGAAACAAGCGTAACACCTGCATGAACCAAGCCCCGCTCCAAGGCTTTCGCATTTCTCAAAACATCTCTTGCATACTCTCGAAACCGATCAGTTTGTACTTCAGAAAGCAAAACCGCACGCGCTGCAATCATGTCCATTTTGGGCGCGCCCTGCAAGCCAGGAAATATTGCCCTGTCGATTTGTTTCGCCAAGCTATTTTTACATAAGATCAAACCGCCGCCACGTGGTCCCCGCAGGGTTTTGTGTGTGGAAGTCGTAACTATGTCGGCGTGAGGGAAAGGAGAGGGGATCGCGCATCCCGCTACAAGACCTGCGGTATGTGCTAAATCCACCCAAAGCAGTGCTTCAACCTCTAGTGCGATCTGGTGCATCTTCTCATAATCAATCAATCGCGGATATGATGAACCTCCGCAGATGATTGCCGCAGGTCGATTTTCGAGCGCAATTGATCGGACCTCATCATAATCCAGTTGCTCGTCGGTCTCTGACACTCCGTAGAAACACCATCGAAAATTTTGGCCGCTCGCATGAAACGGGGCGCCGTGGCTTAAGTGACCGCCGTCCCGAAGCCGCATGGACATTAGCACGTCGGATGGCTGAAAAAGCTCATTCATTATCGCGAAATTGGCAATGGTAGCGCTCATGGCCTGAACATTCGCGTGTTCGCAGCCGAACGCAGATTTTGCTCTCTCGATCGCTAAATTTTCTAGTTGGTCAGCATATTCGCAACCTGAGACACACCGCCTACCCGGGTAACCCTCTGCATTCTTGTCGGCAAATATACTTCCTTCAAAAAATCTGATCGCTGGAGAGGAATAGTTTTCAGAGGCGACCAAGCTTATCTGGGACAACTGACGATGTTCCTCCAAGCGCACAAGGTTGTCGACTTCTATGTCTAACGAAGTTGTAACCTTATCCACTATGATTTCCTCGTTATAAGTCATGGTGAAACGTGGCAACCAATATCCCCTCAACCAATTCAACGAGGGCGCATTCTATGCCTTGAACATCACTCAGATCCCTTCCGACGATTACGAGATCAAACGGACCGCTATCTTCATAGCCCTCTACCATCACAACTGCTCCACGTTTGACGGAAGAATTGTAGTGCAGTTGTCGTTTTTCAAGCAGATCGACAAGATCTGGAAATCGAATGCCAATAGGGATGGCGGTTCGCGACAAGACAACGCGCTCACCGTTTTTGATATCAGGTTCTAATCCTAAGGAATTTGATACGGCCCTTATCGAAGAGAAACCTCCGTGTCGCCCGTTTACTTCGCATGCGAAGAAGCCGACCTCTTTGGCGTTGACGATATCAACGCTGAGGGGTCCGAAATATCCAGCCTCACGGGCATAGTTACCAATGCTATGACACCAAGCCAGAACGTCTTTAGGCAGGTCATCAACAAGCGTTCTATCCCAATATGCACCTCCGTACCCTGGATTGAACAGGATAGACGCGACGCCTACGAGTTCTACTCTGTCTCTGCCAATGTCGAAATGTACGCCTACCGAAGACTCATTTTCGCTATATGCCTCAACGATTACAGGCTCTTTCTCCGTCGCAATCAATCCTATTTCATGAACCCCTGCACGGATGGAACTGGCATCAGCTTCGCGAATACAAACCGCGCGCGTCGCGCCCTGGAACGATCTTTCGATACTCTTGGAGATGACGAAGTTGCCATCACCACCTGAATGACGAGCCACCTTCAGAATTACCTTATTGGAAACCGACAGGGCTCTGCACACAGCATCCACCACTTCCTGAGCGTTTACGCAGACACTGCCACTTGCAATCGGCACGCCGAGATTATGCGCAAACTCACGAAATTGTGCCTTGTCGTTAAAGCGACGTGTTGCTTCTGGACTTGCCCGAACGTTCTGATTTGAAAACGTTATGGGAACATTCCCCAAAAATCTTGCAATGCAAATAGATACTTCGTCGGCGATATACGGCTCCAGACACGAAACGCGGCCCGAAGCCAACGAACTCAGGGACTTGGACAAAGGACTGCCAGCCTCGAGGTCTTTTTTCGAGATCGGTAACGGACGCTTGGTGGCCGTCGCTGAAGTCGTTAGCGACACGATGTTGCTTCCACCCTTTAGGGTATTAACATAGTCTAAAAATGATTGTGATACAGGCGTCGGGGTGATAAGTATGTCGTCGCTCTTAGCAAGCCAAATCATTCTTTTGGCTTCCGCTGCATTATTTTGCAAATAGTTGTCCGACAAAAAGGGAGCTGATGGAGCCATAGCGTCGGAGCCAACATTTCCTAGTACTAAAGTGCTCATCGTATTCTACCCCATAATCGGTCAGCCAACATGTCCGGAAGTTTGTCTTTCTGCTGCCCACCAGTCAATGCAAGCATCAGCAAGGATATTAATTGGGTCGACAATGTCATTATCGTCTGCGATATCTCCGCAGATCGCTGACAATTCACTGCAAGCGAGGATAATTTTGTCAGGGTCGAAAGATCTGGCGGCGTGGACAAGTCTCGTTAAATTGTCCTGTGCATCTGTGATGTTCCCGGACTTGACGTCAGCTATAATCTTGATGGCTTCATGCTGAAGTTTCGTGAGGCTGCGAAAAAACTGTTTGCCGAAGGCGTTTTCATTTGGTCTCGCGTAAAGCCCGTTTTGCATAGATGCGCTCGTTCCTAAGGAAATTGAGCGAAGGTTGTGTGCTTCGCTGCCACGTGAGTCCTCTATGGCTTGTCTTGTGATCTCTACCATATCGATCAATGTTACTGACAGCGCTTGTTTAATCTCTGTGGCCCAGAGATGTGCAGTATTGCAAGGGATAGCGATTGCTCCGCATCCGGCTTTCTCTAGCCAATACGCGCGTTCCAAAATGTGCAGCAAGGGGGCGTCGCTGCCGATTGAAATTGCTTGCGAACGATCAGGGATATTGGGAACCGATAGACAAATAAATGGGATGTGATCCTGGTCTCTTTCAACTCGGCTTTTGCGAGCCAGAACCTCCAAGAATTTAGCAGTCGCCAAGCTTCCCATTCCGCCGACCACTCCAAGTGGTTTTCTTTGCCCAAGTAGTCCGGGAGATAGGGAATTGCGTCGCGGGATGACGTCGATCATCGAAAATTCCTATTGGTAAGGTTTTGCGCCACCGATCATCTGTGATGCGGGCCATCCGCGGTCGTTCCGTTTGCGTGTTCTCAATAGCGATATGTTCTCTACCTGCTCCGCCGCCGTGCGGGATGCCCGGCATCGCTGAAGCTATAGCGACGCGGATCCGCCTAGAATTGCCGAGCTTGTTGACGCACGATGAGCGCTTCAAAAAGCGTGCCAACTGCGCAGAAAGAGCCTGGATAAAGTTTTGACATTAAGATCAAATATTTAAGCTAGAGCGCCGTACGAAATTGGGCCCCACTATGGAGCAGGCGCGACAAACCCGACAGGGCATGTCGCTTGTCGATGGCCGGGTAGAGACAGCGCCAATGCCGGAATTTTCGCATAGGTCTCGTCAATCGAACCGGCCCGCAACTTAACTTGCGGGAATGCCTCGATGTGCGCGCCTAAAAGGTGTACCTGGTGCCGTAGGGCATCTCCTGGCCACTCGGCCGCATCAACGTTCCCATAAGCGGCCTTTGAATCTTCCCCAGTTCGCGTGTTGGAAAGGATATCGCATCGCTATTCTCGCGAATTGGATGGCTGTCCGTTCTGGCATTCCGGGCGCGAGTAAATGTCGCGTGGCATTGTACGATTTTGTCGGACATCGACATGGCTGGTTCGACCCGGGCCATGGTTCTGAAAGCATTTTTCTTTGGTACGCAATTTGCTTGTAGTCAGGAGAGTGTCGAAAAGTCACCAAACGGCATCCTGCCGGGCACGTAATCCGACCGTCGGATAGCAGATGCTTCGGATCCAAAAGAAGGAGGAGGCCCACGCTTGCCGAAAGACAGTCGAGCCAAAACTCCGCAGGCGATTTCGCTGCGGTCGTCCTTAGCGCGGGTGGCAACCCCGCAACCGGTCGACAGAGCCAAGACGCGAATGTTCGCAAAGCCTCCAATGTCATTCTGGCTTCAGTTGCGCCCGCATCGAGCCCCCCAAGGAGAGGGGTACTCAACACCGCCGCTCAGGGGAAGCCGAACCCAAGAACAATACTCGCCAGGATGTGTTCGATTGCATGCATCGAGACGGAAGCGCCGGCAGGTCAGGAACGGAATGCTTTGGTCCGCCCGGTTCGAAAGGCAGCGGAAAACATGGCATCAGGGGATCTCTAAAACTTGGGAGGCTATTCAGACCGAACAAGCGGCCCCACATAGTTTGGAATCGCATTCCACGGACTCAACATTGACATTGAAGTCATAGCTTCATGCAGCGTGAAAAGTCACAGCGTCATGCAGCGTGAAGGTCCCTCTCCGCCCGCTTCAACGATCCTCGCTCCCCTTCGGAACCGAGTATTTCGATCGGTGTGGACAGCCACACGCATAGCCGACCTAGGACGGTTGGTGCAAACCGTTGCCATCGGCTGGCTGATGGCAACGGTTTCGGCTTCCGACCTAATGGTCGCACTTGTGCAGGCTGCCTCCACATTGCCGACGTTCTTCCTCTCAATTCTCGCGGGAGCTGTTGCCGACAATTTCAGCCGTCGGGGGGTGATGTTTGCAGGGCACTGCTTGATGGCATTGGCATCCATCACGCTGGCGACTTCCGTCGGCCTGGGTTTTGTCGGTCCTTGGCTAATACTGGGATTGGCTTTCCTGGCCGGCTGCGGCTTGGCCTTGAATGAGCCGGCCTGGCACGCTTCCGTCGGCGATATCCTGGACAAGCGCGACATCCCGGCTGCGGTGACGCTTATGTCTGTCAGCTACAACGTCGTGCGGAGCATAGGGCCGGTCTTGGGTGGCGTGATCCTGGCCTTCTTTGGACCGTTGACCGCTTTCGCCCTAGCGGCGCTGGGTGATTTGGCGCCTCTCAGTGCAATTTGGCGCACCAAATGGAAAGTTCGCTCTTCTCCCCTTCCTCGGGAGAGAATGACGACGGCGATTCATGACGGAGTGCGCTTCACGGCGTTGTCCTCGGAAATAAGAGCCGCAATCGCCCGTGCAGCCCTTTTCGGCTTGGCCAGCATCTCCATCCTCGCGCTCCTCCCTCTCATAGTTCGCGATCAGATGGCGGGCGGTCCGATCGTATTCGGCATTTTATTGGCCGGCTTCGGCATGGGGGCTTTCATCGCAGGCATGAGCAACGGCTTTCTAAGGCGGATCACGTCTCAAGAGAGGCTGTTGACGTTCGCATCGGCAGCTTGTGCGGCATGTTGCCTTTCCATTGCACTGACATCGTCGGTCGCTGTGGCCGCCATTTCGCTGGTACTCGGCGGCGCGGGTTGGGTTATCGCATGGACGGGCCTTGACGTGTCGGTGCAGTTGTCAAGCCCAAGGTGGGTCGTCGGCCGCACGATCTCGATCTACTACGGCTTTGCCTATGGCGGTATGGCAGCCGGCAGTTGGCTCTGGGGCACTGTCGCGCAGAATTACTCACTGGCTTGGTCTTTAGGAGGCGCCGCGGGGGCACTGTTGCTAGTTGCAGCAACGGGAATCGTGCTGCCGATACGTCCGTGGGAAGAATCGGATCAAGAGAATGCAGATTTTCACGCCCCGGAACTGGCACTCGATCTCACGCCCAGAAGTGGCCCCATCGCTGTCAAAGTCGAATATTCCATTTCGGAGGAAAACATTGAAGCCTTTCTGGGCTGCATGCGTGCAAGGCGGCACGTTCAGAGTCGAGCCGGTGCACGAGACTGGACGCTCCAGCGAGACCTTCAAACGCCTTCACTTTGGACGGAAACATTCCGCACGCCAACCTGGATGGACTTTCTTCGCCTCAATCATCGTCTCACGATTGCGGATGAGGAAGTCGGCCAGCGTCTTCGCGCGTTGCACGACGGAAAGCTTCCTCCGCGCACAGTGCTTTCGATCGAGCGAACGACAGACGCAACTCGTGCCCGTGCCCAACCGGGTTGTCGCAAAGTTTTTGCGTTCACCGGGTACTAGAATTATCCAGTCCCGATCCGGTCGCCAAGTCACTCTCTGCCAAACTGTGCCTCTCCGAAAGCTATTGTCATGGACAATTGTTGCATTTTTTCGCTGTTTCAGTTTTTCGCTTAGCCGGGTCTTCTTCGGCAAAGTCGCTGCTAGTCTGCAGTATCGTCTCAGATAGCAACTTCGCTGCACGGCCCAAGGGCTCACGGAAGCTTTGAAGCTCTTCAAAGCTGACGCGGGCAACTGGAACGGACACGCCAAGACAAGCGATCAAAGTTCCGCCCGGGGCGAGAATTGGAACAGCGCATCCAACCACACCTCTGACAAACTCTTCGTTGGTCCGAGCCCACCCCTCCCTGCGAGTTTCCTCTAGAACAGCGAGAAGGGAATCAGGATCGGTTATCGTCCTGTCAGTATGCTGCTCCATCTTCAGACACCGAACCAGCTTTTCACGCGGCTTCACCGGAAGCATGCTCATGTAAATTTTGCCAGTGGACGTACAATAGAGGGGCGCACTGTGCCCAGGATCAAATTGCAGTCCTTGGGGGGGCTTAACTCGCACGCTGTCGACATAGACCACAGCATTGTTCCGCACGATACCAATCTCGCATTGCTCGCCGATTTCTGCTGAGACATTCTGAAGAACTGCGTGGCGTCGTGCCGTTCGAAAGGCTGAGCCAATCGTCTTGCCCGCAAGCACAACTAGGTTGTTGCCGACAACGAATCGTTTTGTGCCCGCCGCGCGCTGGAGCAGTCCGCGGGACTCGAGGTTGCTGATCAATCTGTGGGCTGTTGGCAAGGGAAGGTCGAGATTCTTGGCAATGTCTGCCGCAGTAACTGCTTTGAGTTGAGTGGCCACAAAATCAAGGATTGCAAATGCCCGATCCAATGGACCATCCGAATTGACGTTTGAGCTCATTAATGACTCGCGCTGGGCTGAGAGGATTCATAATATGAGAATAAAATTCCCGAAATTTGATTATAGCAGCGATACTCAATTTTGAGAATGTCTGACGGCAATTAGAAACACATCCGCTATCGAACCTCTCAATCCCGCCTGATCCTCGAATTTCGCTGCAGGTTTAGTCTTACTGCGTCACAAGATGCGATGATTGGGCTGTGCCGTGGCACAGCATGGACATCGCATCATTCTGCGAGCGAGAGCGACGGTGAGCTTTCGGCGCAGCGTCGCGATCGAGTTTGAGGTGTGTCGCTCGGGCCGAATGGGCGGACTTGTCGGATCTGGAACCGCGGGGAACGGGAGGTTCCTCGCCGCTTTTGGGACGGGCAAGTGCTGAGGGGGGAATAGTCTCCCGTTCGGAGAGGAGGAACCCGTAAGCCGCTATGCAGAGACTGGCATGGTGGTGGAAGCCTCGCCAACCTCGGCCTTCGTAATGACCAAGACCCAGCTCCTGCTTGAGTTCGCGATAATCCCGTTCAATTCGCCACCGTAGCTTTGTCGTTGCGACGAGCTCACGCAGCGACATCGTTTCCGGGAGGGTGGAAAGCCAATATTTGAGCGGTTCCTTGTCACCTTCGGGCCATTCCACGAGGAGCCATTCCTCGGTTCGTGGATGCCTGAGATTGTAGTCTCTCGAGGCGGGGCGAAGACGAGCAGCGGCAAACCGCGATGCGAGATCGACGTTGCTGCCCTCGCGCCAGGTGATGGTCTGCCACGCGTCTGCCGGCAGGCTCTCGGCAAGGGCCTTGGCCGAGAGGGGTTGATGATCCGCGCTCCGTTGCATCAGCGAGGGCGGCCGTCCCTTTCCGCTCCAGGCCTTGGGCGGCAGTGGCCCTTCACCTGGGCGCCAGACGGTGAGTGTCGGCTGGACGCCCACGGCATAAGCAAGCCCCAGCTCTGTCAGGCCTTGCCGGAACTCGCCATCCGCGCCGTAGCCGGCATCGGCAAGGATCACGCCTACTGGTGTCTTCGTCGCTAGCGCGGCATGGATTTGCTCAAGCGCGATCTGTGGCTTGGTTTGGAAGATTATGTCGTCCGGGATTTTCGCCTTCTTTCGACGTTCCAGATCGTGCGCCCAGATTTCTGGTAGATAAAGCTGCCAGGCGACCGGCAAGCTGCCGCCTTCGTTCGCAATCGAAAGACTGACGGCGACCTGGCAATTGTCCTGCTTGCCAAGCTGACCGCAATATTGACGCGCAACGCCGACCGAATGCTTGCCCTTCTTTGGAAAGCCTGTGTCATCGACAATCCATGCGGTGATCGCACCGCCGCGCTCAATCATGCGCGGTAAAGCCCAATCACGAACCCGCGCCATCAGCGCTTCATCCGACCAGGGCGCTTGTCCCACGAAATGCAAAAGTGACTGGTGCTTGGCTGAAACGCGCGCCGGCGCCGTTATCGCCGCCAACGGTTCGACGCTTTTGCGCGCCACCGGCATCATCAGACCCGTACAATAATCCCGAAGCGGATCCGCCCGATCGGCGTGGCCGATGACTTCGATCAGTGCCTCAACATACCCATCAAATGCAGTCGCTTCGCTGCCGTTCTCGCTGACCATGGCGCTGACCAATCCCGTGAATCAGCACCCTATCACACCCAACTTCCGGCGAATCCCACCTCAGCCGCGACTTTCTGACTCAGTAAGATTAGAGGGCCGATTGTCTTAGTGATCAGTTCAGTCGTCGATGAGCAGTTGATGCCCCTTATGGGGAACATGGATCACCCTACGGCGCGCGCTTTGCCCTGTTAATGCTGCAGGCGAGCTGGCTTTGCTCGACGCCAGACCTCGTTTTTTTAACCGTCTCCCTTTCGGCGTGTACTGGTGAATGGGGTTAGACGCCTTCGCACTCCAATCCCTCTTCCATCGATTACAGAGCGCGGACGAAGCAACCTTCGCTGCTGTGTTTTACTTACTGGCTGCATGGCGGGACTGCATGCGGCTCGCCATGACGCTTGCTACAATCCTCAATGCGCCGCTGGCTAGCGAGCTGGATGCGCAGCCAGAGCGCCTTCAAGAGGCAAGATCCTCATGTATTATCATTTTTCGGAATAAACAAGTCCGCTAAACGATATAATGGTGGACCGATAGCTCTTTTTACATATGCTTTTGCCATTGCTGCTCGCAAGCGAAAATTGTGCAGCGCAATGAACAACGTGCGTGCAAATAGCGTCGCCTATGTGCCGGACGACAAGGGCGTGGCTCACCCCGCGGCGAGCAGCGGCGGCTAGCCGAATCGGAGAGATAGATGACGCAGTATTATGATGTTGAGGCGGTGAGGAAGCTATTTCCTGTCGTCGGGAAAATGACCTACCTCGACTCCGGCTTCCAGGCGCCGATGTCAACGCCCGTCAAGCACGCCTTTGAAGCTTTTATAAAGGAAAGTTATGAGACAGCTGGTCCGAAATCCGTGTGGATTGACCGCATGGAGGAAACTCGGGCCAAGGTCGCGGCTTTGTTGAGCGCGGCCACTGAAGAAATCGCATTCACGAAAAACACGTCCGAAGCGATGAACATTGCCGCGAACGCTCTTCCGCTAAAGGCGGGCGACAATGTTCTGATGATCCATGGCGACCATCCCAACAACACGTACGCATTCCTGAACCTGAGAAAGAAGGGCGTCGAGGTCCGCTTCATTCTCATGACGGAAATCGTCAACGCCGACAGCTTCCGCCCGCACCTCGACGCCAATACCAAAGCTATCTCGATGTCGCATGTGGCCTTCCATTCAGGCCATCGCTTCGATATCGAAAGCGTAGGTGCGCTCTGCAAGGAAAAGAACCTCTACTTCGTCATCGATATCATGCAGGCGGTCGGCGTCGTGCCGATCGATGCGAAGAAAGTCGGCGCCACCTTCATCGGCTCCGGGACGCACAAGGGACTCCTCGTTCCCCAAGGTCTGGGCCTGCTCTATTGGGATCGCACCCGCACGGAATTGGAGCCTGCGTATCTTGCGGCAATCAGCCTTGGAAATCCGCCAGCGGACTTCATCGCCCGCCCTGACGACATGGCACTGGCTCCCACGGCCGGCCGCTTCGAACTCGGCAACTTCAACCTGCCGGCAATTCATGGGCTCGGCGCCGCTCTCAATCTGATCAACGAAATCGGCATCGAGAAGATTGAGGCTCATTGTTTTGATTTGGGCGACAGGCTCCTAGCGGGGCTTGATACGCTCAACATCAAGCTTGTTGGCCCCCGCGACCGCTCCACCCGTGCTCCGCATATCTACGTCGCCGCGCTGCCAGCCGATGAATGGATCGACTACTTTGCCTCCAAGGATGTGCGCGTCTCGCCCGAGCGCGATGGCGTTCGCATCTCGCTTGCCATGTTCAACACCGCTTCCGACATCGATCGCGTCCTGCACGTCATAAAGGAACGCGGCAACACGGCCGGGCGCTCCTCAAAGGCCGCCTGATGCCTTACCGGAGCGCGGCAATCGCTGCAGGCTCCAATAACGATAAGACGTGAACCAGGAACACAGTCATGATCGTAAACCCAGCCATTTGCCTAGACTGCATGTACTTCTGTCCGCAACAGCCGCAGGCCCGGTCGCTCTGGGGCGGAAAGAAAGTATCCATGTTGTGTAGGATCGGACCGGCAGGAGCGGTGGCGACCGAAAGGGTAATGAGCGAATTCCTCAAGCAGATCATCCACTGAAAGCCCAGCGCTTTGCAACAGTGCCGGTTTCCGCAAATCACGCGAGGTATCATCGTGACGAACGCTCCACAAATCGAGCGCATTGAGAAAGACCCGCTTGGCCCTGTAAGCATCCCGGTCGATGCCTACTACGGTCCTCAGACGGCGCGGGGCATCGCCAACTTCCCCATTTCGGGTATTAGAATCAGCCATTTTCCGAACTTCATCAAGGCGCTTGCCTACGTGAAAATGGCAGCGGCACGCGCCAACGCCGCGCTCGGCGATCTCGATGAACAAAAGGCCGATGTCATCTGCCAAGTTTGCGAGGAGATCGCGGCGGGCAGGCACCTCGGCGAATTCCCGCTCGATGTGTTTCAGGGCGGCGCCGGGACCTCGACCAACATGAACATCAACGAGGTCATCGCCAACCGCGGCTTGGAGATCATGGGACTGCCACGGGGAAAATACGACAAGCTACATCCGAACAACGACGTGAACTTCGCTCAGTCGACAAACGACGTTTATCCGACGGCGATCCGCCTTGCGATCCTACTTTCACGCGGGGCGTTGCAGCGAGCTTTGGAGCAGCTCGCGGACGAGTTGGAGGCCAAGGCCGAAAACTTTTCGGACGTGATCAAGCTTGGCCGAACGCAGTTGCAGGACGCTGTTCCGATGACGCTGGGCCAGGAGTTTCAGGCTTTCGCGACGACGCTGCGGGAAGATGTGGCCCGTATCGGTGAGATCGCCGCCTTCTTCCATGAAATCAACCTCGGCGGTACGGCGATTGGCACGGGAATCAATACGAACCCTGACTATCAGGCGGCAGCTGTCGCGGAGTTGCGCGGAATATCCGGCGTGCCCGTCGTCTCGGCTGGAAATCTGATCGAAGCCTGCTGGGATACCGGCGCCTTCGTGCTCTTCTCTGGAATGCTGAAGCGGACGGCGACGAAGCTCTCGAAGATCTGCAACGATCTGCGGCTGCTGTCCAGCGGCCCTCGTGGCGGCCTGAACGAAATCAATTTGCCAGCGCTTCAGCCCGGCTCCTCGATTATGCCCGGAAAGGTCAATCCTGTAGTGCCGGAGGTGGTCAACCAGGTCGCCTTCCAGATCATTGGTTACGATCTCACAATCACTCTCGCCTCCGAAGCAGGGCAGCTGCAGTTGAACGTGATGGAGCCAGTCATTGCCTACAACATACTGCACTCGCTGGAGCTTCTGACCAATGCCGTCGATGTACTGCGCACGAAGTGCGTCGTGGGTATTACCGCCAATGCCGAGGCTTGCCGCAAGCATCTCGAAGCCAGTACCGCCGTCGCAACAGCACTAACGCCTGCGATCGGATACGAGCGGGCAGCGGAGCTTGCGAAGGAAGTCTTGGCCTCCGGCAAAACTATTCGCGAAGTCCTGGCCGAGCAGCCCGACCTTTCGGAGGATCTAATCGCGAAAACCGCCGATCCCCACCTTTTGACCCGGCCAACGCGATCACGATTGGCATCGTAACGGCAGGCCAGAGATCAATCGACTGTTTGCGCGGCAGCGAAAGCAGCCGCCCATCTCAGCAGTAATTCAAGAAGGTCCCAACGTGAAAAGCAGAGCTGCAGTCGCCTGGGAGGCGAATAAACCCCTATCCATCGAGACCGTCGAAATAGGCGGCCCGAAGGCCGGCGAGGTGCTGGTGGAGGTCATGGCGACAGGCGTCTGCCATACCGATGCCTACACCCTTGCCGGTCTCGATTCCGAAGGCAAGTTTCCGGCAATCCTCGGTCACGAGGGGGCGGGCATCGTTCGTGAAGTAGGCCTTGGCGTCACGACCCTGAGGCCGGGCGACCACGTCATTCCTCTCTACACTCCGGAATGCCGCCAGTGCAAAACCTGCCTCTCGCAGCGTTCCAACCTCTGCACATCAATCCGGGCCACGCAAGGGCTTGGGCTTATGCCGGATAAAACGACACGCTTTTCCTGCGATAGTGGCGAGATCTTCCACTACATGGGATGCTCGACCTTCTCCAACTTCACCGTCCTGCCGGAAATCGCACTTGCCAAGGTTCGTGAAGACGCGCCTTTCGACAAGATCTGCTACATCGGCTGCGGCGTCACGACGGGCATCGGCGCGGTGATCTATACGGCAAAGGTTCGCCCCGGATCGAACGTTGTTGTCTTCGGTCTCGGTGGGATTGGCCTCAACGTCATTCAGGGCGCGCGCATGGTCGGCGCTGACAAGATCATCGGCGTCGACATCAACCCTGCCAAGGCCGAAATGGCACGCAAGTTCGGCCTTACCGATTTCATTAATCCGAAAGAAATCGGCAACGAAAAGGTTGTCCAGGCTATCCAGGACCTGACCGACGGCGGCGCTGATTACTCTTTCGACGCAACTGGGAACGTCAACGTAATGCGCCAGGCACTCGAATGCTGCCATCGCGGATGGGGAGAATCCATCATCATCGGCGTGGCGGAAGCCGGCAAGGAAATCTCCACCCGTCCGTTCCAGCTTGTTACCGGCCGCGTCTGGAAAGGTACGGCCTTCGGCGGTGCCCGTGGGCGTACGGATGTACCGAAGATCGTCGACTGGTACATGGAAGGCAGGATCAACATCGATGACCTGATCACGCACAAGATGCCGCTTGATGAGATCAACACGGCATTCGATCTCATGCACGAAGGCAAGTCGATCCGTTCGGTGATCGTCTATTGATCGCTGATAAGAACCCGCATGTCGCAGGAAAACCAAGGAGGAACCATGAGCGTTCGACTTCTTCATCCTTTGATCCAGAACGGGCTTCACAAGGGCGACAGCAATCATGCAGGCGGCATTCTTGCCTGCAAATGCACAGATCGACCTGTTAAGGTGAAAGTCGCGGCCGGGATCGCCCACAATCACGCCTGCGGCTGCACAAAGTGCTGGAAGCCAGATGGCTCGGCGTTCTCCGTCGTGGCCGTGGTCCCAAGCGAAAGCGTTTCGGTCGTCGAAAACGGCGACAAGCTCGCTGTCATCGATCCATCTGCCCTTATCCAGCGCCACGCGTGCAAGGAATGCGGCACGCATATGTACGGTCCGGTCGAGCGGGACCATGCCTTCAAGGGGCTGTCCTTCATCCACCCGGAACTGTTCGACAACGGCAATTGGCCTGAGCCCAGTTTCGCCGCGTTTGTTTCTTCGGCCATTGAAGGTGGGGTCGACCCTTTGGAGATGGAAGGCATCCGCGCAAAACTCAAAGATGTAGGACTCGAGCCCTATGATTGCCTTTCGCCGGCGCTCATGGACTTTCTCGCCACATGGACGGCAAAGAAAAACGGCGTTCTGAACTGATGCGAAGCGGCGGGCCGGAACCATCCATCCGACCCGCTGCCTTCTTATGCAGTTTCGCTAATGCTTACGAAGCGATTAGATCCGGCAGCGGAAGGAGTTAAAATGGTCGATATCAAGGACATCAGCGAAAAGGACCGCAACACCGTCCTGCATCCTTTCACGCATCTTAAGGATTTTGCCACGGGCAAGCTTGGCGACCCGACGATCGTCGAGACGGGGAGGGGCATCCGCATCCAGGATGCGCATGGCAATCAGCTGATCGATGGCTTTGCAGGCCTTTACTGCGTCAACGTCGGCTATGGCCGCACGGAGGTCGCCGAAGCGATCTCGCGCCAGGCCCAGCGATCTCGCGCCAGGCCCACCGCCTTGCCTACTATCACTCCTACGCGGCCCACACGACCGACGAGCTCGCTATCCTCTCCGATCGCCTCGTGAAGATGGCGCCGGGCAAGATGAGCAAGGTGTTCTACGGCATGTCCGGCTCGGACGCCAACGAGACCCAGGCCAAGCTCGTCTGGTACTACAACAATCTGCGCGGCAAGCCGACCAAGAAGAAGATCATCTCGCGCGAGCGCGGCTATCACGGTTGCTCTGTCGTGTCTGGTTCGATGACCGGCATGAGCTTTTATCACGACCATATGGACCTGCCGCTCCCGCAGATCGTACACACAGGTGTTCCGCATCACTATTGGGGCGCAACCTCGGGCGAGACCGAGCGCGAATTCTCCGCTCGCCGCGCCGCCGAGCTTGACCAGCTGATAGAACGTCTAGGCCCGGACAATGTCGGCGCCTTTATCGGTGAGCCGGTTCTTGGCACCGGCGGCATCACGCCTCCCCCGGAAGGGTATTGGGAGGCGATTCAGGCGGTGCTCAAGAAGCACGACGTCCTGCTGATTGCTGACGAAGTGATCACCGGCTTCGGTCGCACAGGCTCAATGTTTGGCTCGCAGCATTATGGCATCGAACCAGACCTTATTACCGTCGCGAAGGGCCTGACATCAGCCTACTTCCCGCTCTCCGGGTGTCGCGCTGCATTTAAAGGTGAGACTTCTCGCTTAATGATATCAAGCCCGGGAGCGGGAAAAAGCTGGGGGTAAGAATTTTAGCGTAACCGGAGCTTTTTGTCGGAAGGGGCATTCGGTGGCAGCGCAATTGAGGATGAAGGTCTGGGTCGAATTGGTTGGCGCCGATGGCCTGCCGCTACGTCGAGAGATCGCAATTGTCGCACGCACAACTCGGCTCCCGATTGTCATTTCGTGAAGCGGCGCGTGTTCTCGACCTTTTTGTGCCGGCCATGCGGCCGCACAATCATCGCACTGTAAGCAACCGGCTGGCGAAGGTCGCCGATCAGATCGAGAAATGGGACCTTGCAAGTCCCTATAGACTGAGCCGTGCCGACGGGTCGCCCATTTCCGTGTTCATTGATGGCGCCTACATTCGCGCGGTCCCCGGATACCAGAGCCGCCATTTCGAAATTGCCATGGGGCGGGTTGTGACCAAAGGCCGACCACCGCGTCAGTTCGCGGCCTCACCGCATGTTACCACCGGCAAGCACGACGTTGTTCGTGCGGCGCTGCGGGCGCAAGGGTGGGTGCCAGGCAGCGACGTCACCGTTTTCAGCGACGGAGACGTCGGGCTGCAGGGTATCGTCACCGGCGCAACACGCCAGCCCATCACCCACATTCTCGACTGGTTCCATCTGTCGATGCGGCTCCGTCACATCGAACAGGCGTGGGAAGGGCTCAAGAGCGTTGGCAATCTGAGTATCTACCTTCGAGACACTGCGCTTCATGTGCCGCGGCTTCGTCATCTCCTCTGGAGCGGCTACGTCAGGGAGGCGACGAGAGCCGTGAGGGATATGCTTTGCCAGTTGGAGCAATATGCTCGGCTGCCGGATGCCAGCAACAAGCTCAAGCGCTTCTTCGAACTGGTCAGCAATCTTCAGACCTACCTGATCCAGAACAAAACCTCCCTGGTCGACTACTGCCAACGATATTGGGCGGATCACCCGATCTCGAGTGCCCCGGCCGAATCCGCCGCCAACAGCCTCGTCAATGCCCGCATGAACAAAAAACGTCAGATGCGCTGGTCTCCCGCAGGGGCTCACAGGGTACTTCAGGTCCGCGCGGCGGTTGCCGATGGTCGATTGAAGCAAGCCAAGTTTGCCCTTGCGGCTTGACCCCCAGCTTTTTCCCGCTCCCCAATTTGGATCGCTGCTGCAGTCCCGACCGCAGGCTTTCTTCGCCGGCCAGCGAACCGGTCAAAGGTCAGGTAGATGACTGGCGTCGTGAAAGGGTCAGTATCTGCGAGATCACGAGTCCGCCGACAATCGCTATGCCAAGCGGCACGCGAAGTTCTGCGCCGGGGCCATGGCCTAGGGCAAGCGGCAAGGCGCCAAGCAGCGCGGCCAGTGTCGTCATCATGATCGGTCGAAAACGCATCAGGCATGCCTGCCGGATCGATTCGGTCGGACTGAGCCCCTGTTCGCGCTCCGCCTCCAGCGCGAAGTCGATCATCATGATCGCATTCTTCTTGACGATGCCGATCAGCAGGATGATGCCGATCATGCCCATGATCGACAGGTCCTGTCCGAACAGCAGCAGCGCCAGCAAGGCACCGAGCCCCGCCGACGGCAGCGTCGAAATGATGGTCAACGGGTGGATCGCGCTCTCGTAGAGGACACCGAGCACGATATAGACGGCGATCACCGCCGCCAGGATCAACCAGGGCTGGCTGGCCAGCGAATCCTGGAAGGCCTGCGCGGTGCCCTGGAAGGAACCGGTGACGCTGACCGGCATTCCAGCATTGATCTCGGCGGCGTGGATCGCCGTCACCGCATCGCTGAGCGACACGCCGGGCGCCAGGTTGAACGACAGCGTCGTCGCCGGTAGCGAGCCCTGGTGGTTCACCGTCACCGGCAGGACGCCGTTCTTCACACTCGCCAGCATGCTCAACGGGATCAGCTTCTGCGTTGTTGAGGAGCGGACATACAGGCGGCTCAGCGCATCCGTGTTGAGCTGGAAGCTCGGATCGAGCTCCAGCACCACATGGTACTGGCTGACCTGCGTGAACAGCGTGGCGACCTGCCGCTGGCCGAAGGCGTCATAGAGGACGTCGTCGATCGCCTGCACGCTGACGCCGAGCCGCGCCGCTGTCGGGCGGTCGATATCGAGCGTCGCGCTGGTCGCCGCCGGCCGCGCGTCCGACGACACGTCGAGCAGGCCAGGCAGCGCCGCAATCGCCTTTTTCATGGTCGCCGCCCATTTGTCGAGCTCGGCGGTGTCGCCGCTTTGCAGCGTGTATTGGTATTGCGCCGCGCCCTGGCGCCCACCGATCTGGATGTCCTGGCGGATCAGCATGTTCAGCGTCAGGCCCTCGATGTTGGCCGCGGCCGACTTGAGTCGTGCCATCACCTGCCTGGCGCTGGCCTTGCGTTGTGCAAAAGGCTTGAGGTTGACCTGGATCTGTCCGACGCTGACCGACGGGCTGGGGTTGATCCAGAAGCCGACGTTGTCGACATCCGGATCCTTCTGCACGATAGCGCCGAGCTGTTGCATCTTCGTCGACATCGCCTCGAAGGAAATGTCGGTGGCCGCCTGTGCCTGCCCCTGGATGTATCCAGTATCCTGCTCGGGCAGGAATCCCTTCGGTGTGATCGTGTAGAGCCACAGCGTCAGTGCCAGCGTGCCCACCGTGACCAGCAGCATCAGTGCGCGATGCGCCAGCACGACGTCCAGGCAGCGCGCATACCCGTTGGTCACGGCCTGGAATCCCCGCTCCGACCATCGATAGAACCGTCCATGCTGCCGGTCGTGGTCAGGCTTGATCAGCCAGGCGCACAGCATCGGCGTCACGGTCAACGAAACCAGGCCCGATATCAGGATGGCGATACTCACCGTCACCGCGAATTCGCGGAACAGGCGGCCGACCACACCGCCCATCAACAGGATGGGGATGAAGACAGCAATCAGCGAGATGGTCATCGAGATGATTGTGAAGGTGACCTCGCGCGCGCCGTCTATCGCCGCCGCGATCTTCGACTTGCCCATTTCGAGATGGCGGGTGATGTTCTCGATGACGACGATGGCGTCGTCGACGACGAAACCCACCGCGATGACCAAGCCCATCAGCGAGAGGTTGTCCAGACTGTAGCCGAGCAGATACATCACGCAGAACGTGCCAAACAGCGACAGCGGAATCGTGATGCTCGGAATCACCGTCGCCCAGAAATTGCGCAGGAACACAAAGATCACGCCGACCACCAGCGCGATGGTAATCAGCATCGTGTATTGCACATCGGCGAGGGATGCCTGGATGATCTGGGTGCGGTCGCCGACCACCGTCAGCTTGACCGATGCCGGCAGGCTTTGTGACAGCGCCGGCAGTCGGTCCTTGATCGACTGGATGGTGCTCAGCACGTTGAAGCCGGCCTGCTTGTGGATATCGATCATCACCGAGCGCGTGCCCTGCAGCCAGGCCGCCTGGTGCGTATCCTGGGGCGCGGTGAGAACCGTGCCGAGGTCGCCAAGCAGGATCGGCGAGCCGTTGCGATAGGCAACCACCATTCCCTGGTAGGCCGGCACATCGACAAGCTGGTCGGTGGCGCCGAGCACGACGGTGCGTCCATCGCCGCTGAGCGAGCCTTTGGGCGCATTGACCGTCTGCTGACCGATCACGGTGCGCACGTCCTCCAGCGTCAGGCCGCGCGCGGCGACCTTGTCAGGATCTAGCCGGATGCGCACTGATGGGCGTTGCGGCCCGTGAAAGTCGACGAGGCCGACGCCCATCATCTGCGACAACTGCTGGGCGATCACGTCCTCGGCATAGTGGTCGAGCTCGGTCGTCGCCATGATGTCGGAGCTCAGCGAAAGGGTCAGCAGCGTCGCCTCCGCCGGATTGACCTTGTGGTATGTCGGCGGGCTGGTCATGCTTTTGGGCAGCAAGCCGCTGGTCGCCGAGATCGCCGCTTGCACATCCTGCGCTGCGGCATTGATGTCGCGCGTCAGGTCGAACTGCATGACGATCGTGGTGCGGCCCGACGCACTGGACGACGTCATCTGCGTCACGCCGGAAACGCTCGACAGCGAATTTTCCAGCGGTGTCGCAACCGTGTTCGCCATCGTGTCGGCGCTGGCACCCGGAACCTGCGCCTCAACCTCGATCGTCGGGAAGTCGATCTGCGGCAACGGCGCCACCGGCAGGCTAAAATAAGCCACCGCGCCCAGCATCAGGACGCCGAGCGCCAGCAGGCAGGTGCCGACACGGCGCCGGATGAAGAGTTCCGAGATGCTCATCATTTCGTCTCCAGCGCCACCTTCTGGGACGGGTCGTCGGCCTGCGTCACCTTCACGCTCGTCCCCTCGGTCAGGCGGGACTGGCCAGACACCACGATGTTGTCGCCGGCCACCGCGCCGGAGGTCAGCATGGTGACGTCGCCGACCACATCGCCTGTGGTCACCTTGGCGATGGTAACGGTGTTGTCCGGCTTGACGACGAAGACATAGGGGCCGCTCTGGCCGCTCTGCACCGCGGCCGAAGGCAGCACGACGGCGTTATGCTCGGTACGCACACCGACCTGAACCGTCACCAGTGCCCCCGGCCAGAGCGCCTTGTCGTTGTTGTCGAATTCAGCTTTCAGCTTGATCATGCCGGTCGTCGTGTCGATCTGGCTGTCGATGGCCGTCAGCTTGCCGTCAGCGATCTTCCTGGAGCTGTCCCTGGCGTCGGCGGCAACCGGGAGCGAGCCGGCGGACTGGCCGGACTGAAGGTCGGGCAACTGGTCCTGGGGCAGCGAGAACTGCACGGCGATCGGTTGCATCTGGGTGATGGTGACGATGCCGGTGGCATCATTGGCATGCACCAGCGTACCTTCATTGGCCTGTTTAAGGCCCACGCGCCCGGAGATCGGCGCGGTGATCGTCGCATAGTCGAGATTGAGCTTGGCGGTATCGACCGCGGCCTGGTCGCCGTCAACCGTCGCCTGCATGACCGCAACCTGGGCGCGGGCCGTATCGGCCGCCTGCGTGGTGCCGGCGCCGGACTGGGTGAGCTTCGTCGCCCGTGCTTCGTCGACGCGCGCATTGGCAAGCTGCGCCGCATCCCTGTGCAAGGTGGCCTGCGCCTGCGCCAGTTGTGCGGCATAGGCGCGCGGATCGATCTGGGCAAGGATATCGCCGGCCTTCACCTCCTGCCCTTCACTGAAAAAGATGCGCTGTATCTGGCCGTCCACCCTGGCCTTGACGTCGACCTGGTTGAGCGGAAGCACGGTGCCGAGCCCGGTGCGCGCGATCGGGAGGTCGCGTACAGTGGCAAGGGCCGCCGTGACAGGGATAGGCGCGGCCGCGATCTTGGCAAGCGGCGCGGTGTCCCCCTGGCGGAGCGTCAATGCCCCGGCACCTGCTGCCACGACAAGGATCGCGCCGAGCGCCAGCCACCGTACCTTACGGGATGCGGGCGCAGAACAGTCTGTCGGCTGGCCGGCATCTGTCTGGTCGTCTTGGCTTTCAGGGTCGTCGCGCACAGGGGTCTCCATGGGTTCGACTGCCGTTGTGGCGGAAGAGACGACTGGCATTTCTCTGTTTCAACGGCGTGCCCAAAAATGTGAGCACCCTTGGAGAGAGTTTTCGGCCGGCGTCCCGCTTCTCGACAGGCAGTGCAGTGCAATTGCTGCATTGCACAATCACCATGGGGTCCCGTTCATGTCGGGCCGTTCGCCCGAACATGAAATATCGTTCAGGTAGGAACATGCGCTAGGGCCGCTGCGGACTGAGAACGTAGCCCGAGCCCTGCACCGTGTGGATCAGCGGGGCGGCGAACCCCTCATCCACCTTGCCGCGCAAGCGGTGGATATGCATGTCGACGACGTTGCCGCGCGGTTCGAAATCATAGGGCCATGCCGTTTCGAGCAGCATCGAACGCGTCACGATCTGGCCGGCGTGGCGCATCAGCAGCTCCAGCAACAGGAATTCCCGGTACTGGAGATCGATGTGGCGTGCACCGCGCACCGCGCGCCGACCAAGCACGTCAAGCTCCAAGTCGCCGACCTTCAGCACCGCCTGCCGCCGTGTCGGCTGGACGCGCCTTGCCAACGCGTCGAGTCGCGCCAGTATCTCCGAGAAGGCATAGGGCTTGGCGATGTAATCGTCGCATCCCGCCTGTAGGCCTTCGATCCTGTCTTGCGTGCTGGCGCGGGCGCTCAACATCAACGCCGGCACCTGGTTGCCGTGGGCCCGGATGCCTTTGACCAATTCGATCCCGTCCATCTGCGGAAGCATCCTGTCGAGGACGAGAACGTCGTAGATGTCTTCCAGCGCCATGGCCAGGCCCGTCGCGCCGTCGCGAGCGCGGTCGACGACATGGCCGGCTTCCGAAAGCCCGCGCTTCAGGTAGCTTGCCGTCTTTTCATCGTCTTCGACAATCAGGATACGCATCGGACCGCCATTCTCGCCACCGGAAGATGAACCGTTCCCATGATATGGCGAAATTGCCGGATCAGAGGATCTGGAAGGAGAAACCGAGCTTCCCAGGACCAGGCTGACGCCAAACGCACCGACCGGATTTGCATCTCCCGCAAAACATAGGCGCGAGAGGCGACCATGACCAGATTTGCTCAGTCTCGTCGCGGCCCGCCAGTGACCTTCCTTTGCCATCGTCAGGTCGCCGCTGTGGACCTCCGCCGAGGGCTTTCCGGAATCAAACATGAATCCGATTTAATGTTGGCGCGAAACCGATCTAGGTCGCATGCGTCTAAAGGAATACCATATGCAAGCAACAACATGACCTTGCTCGCCGTCGGAGTGCAGTGTGACAACCATACTGGTGATAGAGGACGATGCGCAGACCTCGCGCGAAATCGAGGCTGCGCTTGTCGACTATGGATATGAGACGCGGACGGCCTTCACCGGCCGCGACGGTCTCGTGAAAGCGATCAGCGATCCCTATGATGCCATCGTTCTCGATCGCATGCTGCCGGGCGACCTCGACGGGCTGGGCGTGCTGGCGGCGCTGCGTGCGGCCGGCATCCATGCGCCGGTGCTGATCCTCAGCGCCTTGACGGCCGTCGATGAACGCGTTCGCGGACTGAAGGCCGGCGGCGATGACTACTTGACCAAGCCTTTCGATTTCCTTGAGCTGACGGCCAGACTGGATGTCCTGCTCCGCCGGCGCAATGCACCGATAACTGAATCCGTGCTGCGGGCCGGCCCGCTGGAGGTGGACCTTCTGACGCACACCGTTCGCCGTCACGGCCAGCTCGTCGACCTGTTGCCGCGGGAATACCGGCTCCTGGAATATCTTGTCCGCAATGCCGGACAGGTGGTGACGCGCACCATGTTGTTCGAGGAGATATGGCACTACCGCTACGACGAGCCAACCAATCTCATCGATGTGCATGTCAGCAAGCTGCGGCGCAAGATCGACACGGCCGGCGAGCCGTCGGTCATCCAGACGGTGCGCGGCTCGGGATATGTCCTCAATGCGGCTGGTTGAGCTCTCCAGGACAACCAGCTTCAGGCTGGCGATCGCGTTCCTGGCTTTGTTCGGCCTGGCGTCGCTGACACTTTTCGCCTTCATCTCATGGGAGGTGAAAGGCTTTCTCTCGAACAGGGTCGACGAATGGGTGCAGCGCGAGGGCAAGGTGCTATCGCGTCTGGATGCGACCGCGCTGGCACAGAGGCTGGATAACCGCCAGCGCGACGACGCCACCACCGAGCGGCCGATTACCCTTTACGATGCGACCGGCAAGGTCCTCGCCGGCAACCCGCTACCCTTCCCCGCCGGACATGACAATGCCACCGCCCCGTTCGAGTTCGGCCACGGAAGCCATCTTCCCATGGCGCCCTTTCGCGGGCTGACCTGGCGATTGCCGACAGGCCAAACCCTACTAGTTGCGCAAAGCGTCGACGAATTGAACGAATTCGGCGACGTCCTGCTCGGCGCAATGTTGCTCGCCGGCGGCGTGACGACGGTTCTGGGATTGGTTGGAGCGATCCTGATCGGCGCCGGTGCCGTCCGGCAACTGGACGACATCACCAAGGCGACCCGCAGCATCGTCAAGGGCGACCTCTCCGGCCGCCTGCCGACGCGAGGCAGCGGAGACGTGGGGCGGCTTGTCGCCGTGGTCAACGAGATGTTGGACGAATTGCAGCGGCTGATGAACGAGGTGAAAGGCGTCTGCGACAACATCGCCCATGAAATGCGCACGCCGCTGACCCGCCTGCTTGCCGGTCTCGACCGTTCGCGAAGACGGTCGTCATCCACTGCCGACTATGCCGAAAGCGTCGACGAGGCGATTGCCGAAACGCAAGGCATCTTGAAGACCTTCGGCGCGCTGTTGCGCATTTCCGAAATCGAGGACGGCGCGCGGCGGGCCGGTTTCATCGACGTCGACCTTGGCGCCATCGTCACCGATGCCGTCGAGTTCTACGAGCCGCTGGCCGAGGACAAGAACATCACGCTCAGATCCTATTTCGAGGGCGAGCCCGCCAGACCCTCGCGCGGTGACCCGAGCCTGCTCTTCGAGGCTTTCGCCAACCTGATCGACAATGCGATCAAATTCACGCCGGCAGGCGGCTCCGTCGAGGTCCGGTTTGCCCGCAGCGGCGCAGCCGTCATCGTCTCTGTCAGCGACACCGGCCCCGGTATTTCCGAGGCCGACCGAACCATAGTTCTGAAGCGGTTCTACCGCGCGGAGCCGAGCCGTCACGAACCCGGCAACGGCCTCGGCCTCAGTCTGGTGGCGGCGATCGCGCGCTTACATGACATGGATATGGTGATCGAAGGACCACCCGGTTGCCGGATAGCCTTGACCCGCAACCGATCCGAGACGCTGTCGCACATAGTCGAGAATTGAGAGCCTGCTTCGCTGAGCGCTGTAGCGCATCCAAAAACAGCCGGTTGTTCGGTTGCCGAACCAGGACGTAGTGACGCGATTTCGGCCCCCGTTTCAGCGATCTTTTCGTGCAGATGGTCGGCGTGGCGTCGCGGTACCGTGACCGGGCTGATCGATACCAAGCCAATTGCGCATCAGGATCCATTAGGTCCTTTCGTTGTCCCAATGGCATACCCCAGGTCCTGTCGCAGATGACGGGGCTCGAACAGAAGGCATCGGGCGGGCGCTGGGGACCGGCTCGAGCTGCAGCGTGTGCTCGATCACTTGCGCGATGGCATACGGTCGTCGTCTGGAAACTGGATCGTCTGTCGCGTTCGCTAAAAGACCCCGTTCATCTGATGGACAAGATCACAAGTGAAGGTGCCGGGTTCTGGTCACTCAGCGGGGCGATCGACACGACCGCAGGTCGCATGATGACGCAGATGGTCGGCTCCTTCACGGAATTCGAACGTGCCATGATCCGGGAAAGGACCACGACCGCTCTCGCCAAGGCACGAGCCGAAGGCAGGATCGGGGGACGGCGCAGAAAACGGCTCTGTCGCAAACCTTTCGGTAAGCAGAGCATGTCATGGAACGCTCCTCAGCTATGGAGGAGGCACGTGATGTTCAAGGGCCGTCATTTCGACCAGTCGGTGATCCTCCTGTGCGTGCGCTGGTACTTGGCCTACAATCTGAGCCTGCGCGATCTGGAAGAGATGATGGCCGAACGCGGCTTGAAGGTCGACCACTCCACCGTGCATCGCTGGGTCGCTCACTTCTCGCCGCAGCTGCTGGAGCGCTTCAACCGGCGCAAGCGTGCGGTCGGCAGCAAGTGGCATATGGACGAGACGTACATCAAGGTCCGCGGCCAGTGGATGTATCTTTACCGCGCCATCGACAGCCTCGGCGACACCGTCGAATTCTATTTCAGCGAAAACCGTGACCTGGTGGCGGCCAAACGCTTCCTCCGCAAGGCGCTGGCGCGCCATGGCCAGCCGGAGCACATCGTCATCGACGGCAGCCAGACCAATCACGAGGCAATCCTTTCCTGCGACGCTGAAAGCCGCCTGCGGCAGCGATCGCGGCGACCACTGAAGCCGATCCGCATCCGCAAAAGCCGGTATCTCAACAATCGGATCGAACAGGATCACAGGCGTATCAAGCGCCGCATTCGATCCATGCTCGGCTTCAAGTCGCAGGCGAGCACAGTGGTTATCCTCTCCGGCATCGAGATGATCCATATGATGCGCAAGCGACAGGCGAGGTATGCCTACAATCCCAGTCCATCGATCGCCGAGCAGTTCGACATCCTCGCCGCCTGACGGACAGGCCGAAATGGCCGTTCACTATCCCATTTCCAAGTTTGCGACAGAGCCGCAATTCTTGGGCCATCTCTATGACTGCGCGCCGGAGCTCTTGAAGGCGGGTGACCTGGCTCGACGTTTCGCTGCACTGATACGCGGCGACGATGATGCCGGCCTCGATCAATGGATTGAGGACGCCACGGACAGCGAACTGGCTTCCCTTGCGGCAGGCATCGGCCGTGACATTGCGGCTGTTCGGGCCGCAATCACCCAGCCCTGGAGCACCAGTCCCGTCGAGGGACAGATCAACCGTCTCAAGACCATCAAGCGCCAGATGTATGGGCGCTCCGGGTATCCGCTGCTGAGAAACAGGATGCTGGCAGCCGCCTAACGACCGTAGAAACAGACGGGGCAACCAAGGGAACGACGCCCCTGCACCAAATATGCGGAAGATCCCAAAATCGCCGCGCGGGTGGTCGAGATGAAAATGCAAATCCGCCTGCACCTGCCGACATCCTGCCCCGACCAGCGTATTCTGCGCATCGTCCTCGATCGCATTCCGCGGCTCGCGACATAACGATGGGGCGCAGGCGCCCCGAAACGAACCCGCCGACCGCAACCTGCAAACCCCACCTGCCATCACGACGGATCATCGCCGGCGCCCGACGAGGCTTGTCAAAATGCACCCCGAGGGCGGCCAGATCGCCGATGCAGGCCGCCGAAAGCCGATCGCCGTGCATCAAGGCGGCTAGTTACCCACGGCCGCCTTTGGCGCTGCCGCTGCGTTCATTCTTGGAAGGCAAAGACAAAACCCGCAGATTGCGGCGCATCTCATTCCAACGGACGCTGAGGATGGTCATTTAAGAGGGTTTCGCTGCTTCACCGCCATGTCGCACGAAATTCAAGTATGCATTCTGCAGCGTCAAAGCAACGGACCCCGGCCGCCCCTCAGCGACCTTCTGTGAATCGATCTGCACGACCGGAACAACGAAGAACGTCGCGCCTGTCAGGAACACCTCAGACATGTGGTGAAGTGCGGAAAGAGTGATGGGCTCTTCCCGCACTTGGAGCCCCAAATCCTTACTCAAGGCAATTACCCGCCTTCGGGTGATACCCGGGAGTATTATCGGGCCTAGAGGGTGAGTCCAAAGAACACCCTGATTGTCCACACCGAAGACGGTGGTTGACCCTCCTTCCGTAACAACCCCGCCCTCGTGGAGGATTGCCTCTCCAGCTCCCATCTCATGGGCTCTCGACTTCGCGAGAACCTGTGCCAGGAGGGAAGTCGACTTTATATCGCGACGCTTCCATCGGAGGTCTTCGACCAAGGCCGCCGAAATCCCCGTGGCAAGCCTTGGGTCCGTATCGAGCGCCTTTGCTTGGACAAGGCCAAGGATGGTCGGCGGCTGACCTTCGCTCGGCACAAAATCACGTTCCATCACACCCCGCGTGACCTGAATGTAGACAGTTCCGGTATCGACAGGATTCTCAAAGATCAAACGGTGATGGATTGCTTGCCAGTCCGCGTCATCTAGGTCGACAAGGATGCCGACCTGCGCAAGCGATGAGCGTAAGCGGGACAAATGCGCCTCGAAATCGACCATGCAGCGATTGACGAATGCTGTGACCTCATAAACTCCATCTCCGAGATTGAAGCCCCGGTCGAATATCGGCACGCGCGCTTGCTCCAGCGGCATATAGACCCCGTTCAGATACGTGATCCGGCCGCCCCCTAAAGAGCCGCTCGTCATCATTGGCGTCCGGAAATCATAGGCCCTCGACCGCGCATGCCGAGCCATGCAGCGAAAATTGTCCCGACCAGGGTGGTGCGTAGTTTCATTCTTGGCCTTTCGCTTTCGCGGGGCTACCGGAGGAACCACGGTGCGACGCCGTGTAATGGCCGTCCACGACATATCTGTGACAACTATCGCATATTACGATCACAACACGATGTTATCCGATGGATGAGTTCCTTTGCGCAGAGAGGGAGATGACATTACTGACTGCCGTACCGCGATAGGCGGCGACGCGAAAACCTGGCGCCGAATTTTGTCGCTGGCTTGCGCCTCAGCGGCAAGAAAGATCTGGCCGGGATTCTGCAAATATCGAATAATGATATGTTTTCATCTCCAAATTCGATTTTTGGGTTTGCTCAATCGCAACTCCGCGGGCTTCATGATCGCATTTCCCAGGTGTCGTGCCATGGTCCCGTAGCGCCTTTCTGAATCGCATGCGCCATGCACGACCCGCACTGCCGGAGTTGTCTATGTCGCTTGTTTCAAGCCGTCTCAAATCCATCCGCCCTTCCGAAACGAAGGCGATGACGGCACGGGCGGCCGCACTCAGGGCCCAAGGGCACAAGGTCATCACCCTCAGTCAGGGCGAACCCGATTTCGATACGCCGCTCAATGTGGCTGACGCCGGTATCCAGGCGATCCGCGATGGTCGAACCCGATATACTGCGGTGGCGGGAGTGGTTCCGCTGCGGGAGGCCATTCGAGACAAGCTGGGGCGCGAGAATGGCCTCGGCTATTCGATCGACCAGATCACGGTCGGATGCGGTGCCAAGCAGGTCGTCTTCAACGCTTTCTTTGCGAGCCTGGAACCCGGTGAGGAAGTCATCATTCCCGCACCGTGCTGGGTGTCCTATCCCGACATGGTGCGTCTGGCTGGCGGCCAGCCCGTGATTGTAGACTGCCTCGAGGCAGACGGGTTCAAGCTGACGCCGGAGAAGCTTGAGAGCGCAATCACCCCCCGCACCAAATGGCTGATGCTGAACTCGCCCAGCAATCCCACGGGCGCGGTTTACAGCGAGGCCGAATTGGTTGCGCTCGCCGACGTCCTGCGGCGACATCCGCACGTCTATATCCTGTCAGACGATATCTACGAGAAGCTTGTTTACGGAGTTGCACGCTTTGCAACGATGGCAAGTGCCGCTCCCGACCTCTTCGATCGCACTATCACCGTGAACGGTGTCTCCAAGACCAATGCGATGACAGGTTGGCGTGTCGGTTATGGAGCAGGCCCGATCGAGCTCATCAAAGCCATCAACGTCATTCAGGGCCAGACAACTTCGCATACCAGCTCGATCTCGCAGTACGCCGCAATCGAAGCGATCGCCGGCGACCAAAGCTACGTTCCTGTGTTCAGGGCCGAGTTCGAAAAACGCCGCAACCTGGTCGTTGCGAGACTCAACGCGGCTCCGGGATTGAGCTGCACCGTGCCGGACGGGGCCTTTTACCTCTTTGCCAACTGCACCGGCGTCCTGGGCCGCGTTACAGCAGCGGGCAAGGTGGTCGAGACCGACACCGACTTCGCCATGTACCTGCTCGAAGACGCGGGCGTCGCAGTCGTACCTGGATCCGGATTCCTGGCATCTCCCTACATTCGCATTTCCTATGCGTCCTCGATCGAGGATCTCACCACTGCATGCGATCGCATCATCGCTGCATGTTCGAAACTCTCTCAGGATGAAGCAGCATGAGCCGGGGCAAAAACCTCAAGGACACCATTGCGAAAAACGGCCTTGCTCATGTGATGGCGGCGCACAGCCCCCTGTCGGCTTGCCTGGCGGAGGAAGCCGGTTTCGATGGCCTATGGGCGTCAGGATTTGAGCTTTCCGCCCTCTATGGCGTGCCCGATATGAGCCTGACCACGATGACGCAACACCTCGACATGGTGCGCGCGATGGCCGACCGCAGCACGCTGCCTATCGTCGCCGACATCGACACCGGCTTCGGCAATGCGCTGAACGTCATCCACGCCATTCAACAGTACGAGCGTGCCGGCGCATCCGCGGTGGTCATTGAAGACAAGAGCTTCCCAAAGGTCACCAGCCTCGTCGCCGACGGCCGCCAGGAGCTCGTGCGCATTGAGGAGTTCCAAGGCAAGGTTGAAGCTGCACTGGCCACCAGAGCCGATCCGGACTTCCTCATCATCGCGCGCACCGAGGCGCTGATCGCCGGGCTCGGCGAGCAAGAGGCGTTGACGCGCGCGGCCGCATACGAGGCGGCCGGCGCCGACATGATCCTGATTCACTCCAAGCAGAAAGACCCCGGCGAGGTGGAGAGCTTTGTGCGGGCCTGGTCGGGCAAGGTGCCGATCGTCATTGTTCCGACCGCATACCCCGAGATGAACGAGGAGCGCATCCGCAAGCTCGGCAAGATCGCCATGGTCATCTACGGCAATCACGCCATCCGCGCTTCGGTGACGGCTATGAAGGATGTGTTTGCCCGCATCCGGAGAGACGGCGGAATTCAGAACGTGAACAGCGACATTGTCTCGGTCGAAGAGATATTCCGCCTGCAGGGGATGGAGATGGCGAAAGCGGAAGAGAAACGGTTCCTGCGCTGAACCCGTAACCAGAGTGGAACCCGGATGCGATGGGCTGTCCTGACGACGCGAGCCCGCATCTTTCAGCTCCATACCCAGACCCGCGGACAAGAATACTCTGAATGAGATACGCCCTCTATTATACCACTCCACCTGATCATGCGTTGACCCGCGTCGCATCGCGATGGCTGGGCCGCAGTGCATTTTCCCACAACTGCGATCAGTCTAGCCAAGCATCAGGCGGTGATCAGGCACTGACCGCTGAGCCGAGACGCTACGGCTTCCACGCGACGATCAAGGCGCCGTTCCGATTGCGCGAAGATCGCACAGCGAAAGAACTTGAGGCCGCCGTCGGCAGTTTCTGTGCCAACCGGCCAATCTGCCCGATCGGCCCTCTGAGTGTTGCGCGGATCGGTAATTTCTTTGCCCTTGTCCCGAGCACCAGAACGCCATTTCTCGGCGGGCTCGCCTCGCGGGCGGTAGCCGACCTGGACGAGTTTCGCGCGCCGATGAACGAAGCCGAGCTTCAACGCCGCCTCCGCTTCGACCTTGATGACGTCGAGATTACAAATCTGGTCCGGTGGGGCTATCCGTATGTGTTCGATCGCTTCCGCTTCCACATGACCCTGACCGGACCGGTGCAAGCCAGCCGGCGTGAGGCAGTAGGCGGTCAGCTCAAGGCGATGTTCGACCCGGTGCTGCTTGCAGAGGACTTGCACATCGACGCGCTGACGTTGTTCGTACAGGACAATCCAGGAGGCGATTTTCTGGCGCAAACGCGGTTCCCTCTTTGGACACGAGAACCGATGAAGGCGACGGGATGATCTGCGCCGGTGCAGATCGCGGAACACTCCTCCTCATCGTCGGTCCCACCGCGGCGGGCAGGGACAGCTTGCTCGACTATTCCACACGGGCTTTCTGGCGCGTCGCCCCGACGTTTCAGTCACAGGACCGGACGTGGTCGACATCTACAACCCGGGCCGCCCGCAGGCTGGAGCTGAAGGAATACACCACTCTAGCAAAGAGAAGCTCGAGCATGGCGAAGGATCCAAAACGGCAGCTGGATGAGCACATCAGGACATTGATCGATGCGCTTGAGGTCGGATATGACGAGCGCATACGCTTCGCATTGGAGAGTTTCGCCCTCGATTCCGGCTTCGAGCGCTTCGCCTTTCTCCACGCCCGAGGACCCGACAGCCGCGCCTTTTCCAACTATCCCGAAGAATGGCAGCGCCGCTACCTTACCAAGAACTACGCCGCCCTGGACCCGGTTGTCGCACACGCCAAACGCACGATGCAGATCAGTTGGTCTGGTCGCAAAATGTCAAACCTTAGCCGCGAAGAGCGGCAGTTCTTCGCGGAGGCCGAGGAGTTTGGCATCGCGGCGGGCTTGACCATGCCGATCAAAACCGGCTTCGGCGCGTTGCCATGCTGACGCTCGCATCAAGCCACACCGACATAGATACCGTCGCAATTCGTGACGCCGCCTATGCCGCCACCGCCGTGGCCTTCGTCCACCTCAACCTGTTGAGATTGTCGGCCAAGGCGATGACCGGCGCGGACGTCCTTCTGTCACCACGCGAAGCCGCCCTGACCACTTTGCGATGGCGGCCGAAGGCCAGACGCAACCCTTCGCCCAGATTCTGGAGAAGATGCCAGCGGTCGGCGACCTGCGTTGCATCGGGAGCACCGCGACGGGCGCCGTAATAAACGCCGGCGCGATCGCGAGCGATGACTTCGATGCCCGGATGACGTTTCAGCCATGACGCGACAGTGTTGGCATTTCGGTCCGGCAACAGATCGAGGACGCGGTTGCGCTCCAGATCGCAGATGATCGTTCCGTAGCGCTGCCCCTTGCGCCAGGCCCAGTCGTCGATGCCGACCACCCGCGGCGCGTCCGGTGGCTCGAACCCGGCTGAGCGGATCATCCGCAGCAGCGTATCGCCGCTTACCGGCATGGCGAGTTTGCGCGACAGGCGCGAGCCGGATTCGCCGCCGACCGCGAAGCCGATCACCAACTGGCTCTCACCGAGGCGTGCAGTGCGTCTCGCTTTCGGCTGCACCGTTTCCGGCAATCGTTCCGTAAAGATCCGCTGACGGCATTGCGGATTGGCGCAACGGAACCGCCTGGCGTGAAGCCGGATTTCGACAACCCGTCCCTGCCACGGCAGATCAGCCACCCGGCGCATGTAGTGGCTGTGGACGCGGCCGGTTCCGCAGCCGCAGGAGGGACAGCTGCGCATTCTGTCGTCTTCGGCCGGGCTACAAGCACCACCTTGTCGGCCTGTGGGAGAATTTGGACAATCGAAAGCTCGGGCGAGACCAGCGAACGGAAGGCATGGAGCACGGGCGAATCACCGGCGTCGACTGCGATTCCGACTCTATGGACTCATTCGCACCGCCCGTGAATCCCGGCCCCTGCACCAAATATGCGGAAGATCCCCTGATTGACGCGCTCTCACGTTGATTGCCGCGCCGCAGTCTAGCGCAAAAGCCCGACAATCGAAGTGCTGCCGATGTGATGGATGCTCGCGACCATGTCGCCGATCACCTCCAAGATCCGACGCTTTTGCTCTTCGAATATCCCTGGCCATGCTGGATCGTAGTCGACGACTTTATCGCATTCATTTAGGGAACGTGGCCCCCCGGATTTTCGGCGGCTTGCCTGATTCGCAGAGCAGCCGAAATGCGCTCAGCCTTGCGCTGGCGAACGCGTGAGTTTGCCCGAGGGTGTAAGTGTGCGACGGCTCGCCGGTCGCAATGACCGAGATCCGTTTCTGGTTGAGGTCGCTGAGGGTACTGTGGCGCGGCGGACGGACCGAATGATCGATCTCTGGGACATCGGCACCTACGACAGCGAGATTAAGGATTATCTCGAGTCCCACCGAGACATCATCGACGGCTATTCTGCCCTCGAGCGGAAGAAGGACATCATGGTCGCCAAGCTCGCGACCTGGGTGCCGATCCAGCCGAACCGGTTCCAAGGCGACTACGCGGCGACGGTCGATGGCCTTGCCGAAATCATGTCAACGAAAACGTTGCGGACATTCCACTACACCCGCATGACTGACGACGAGGTTGAATCCGTGCAGGCCGAAGGCATGGTTCCGACCTCGGTGGATTCCCTGAACAACCGCGTCGATCGTCAGGTCGCTGCCGGAGGGTTGACACCGGAACAGGGCACTAGGATCATCAAGCGACCCCGCCTGCGCACGGATTTCGGCGTCCGCAAAGGCTTCTGGTCAACAACTGTGCCGCTCCATCCGGACGAATCTGCCGTGAAGCTGCTCGTCGAGCACTGGGGCGGCGAATCCGCTTACTGGCTGCTTGTTGGAACGGAAGATGAGGACGTGATCAGCGTTCTGAAGGAAATCGGCCGCGGCAGAGTCTTCGAGATCACGGTACCGCTTGCGGAAGCCAACGGTGGCTTGGCAGGCTTTAGCGTCGCCAGGATTGCCGTCAGGGAATATGCGTGCAGCCTGGGTTCCGAATTCCTTCGCGAAGGCCTCGATCTCGGCGTCGAACACAAACTGCCCCCCTCCAACATTCTCAGGATTCATTCGGAGGGTGAGGAGGGGTACACGGTGATCGGTAGGGGCTACCCGACCACCTATAAGGAACCGGAGTAGGGAGACAGGCGCGCAGTCGAGTTTTCCCACGGCATCGGTCAATTTCTCAGTTTGGGGAACATACGTGCGCCAGGATGGACATTCTGCTGAATTTCACCTGCCGGCGCTGTTTCCGTGGACGCGCGCTTGGACTGCCATTTCTATTGCCCGTCTCGGCTCATGCCGGGGCGGGCTTCCTTGCGTTCTGGGAGGATTTGCTCACCATGGTTCAGAGTGGCGGCCATGGAGATCGCCTCAGAAGCGGCGCCCAATCGGAAACATTAGCACCTCCGCGTTTTGGCGTGGCAGCTTGAACTCTTCGGCGGCAACCGCCTCAATTAACAGGTCCAAGGCTTCGCGTCCCCTCTGGCTCATCGGATCATCGCCACGAAGGTAGTGGTACGCTCGATCTAAATGCACTCGGGCGGCGGAAAAATCGCTTGTCATATGACCCTCTCAGTAGCCGCCCACATTAGCCGTCTACGAGGTGAGGGTCGCGCAATCGTCAATATCCACAGACGGATTTGATTTAAATCGGGGATAATCGGGGGAGTACCAGGACGCCGGCTGACGCTGTCACGTTGTCTGCGTATGAACGCTGGCGCGCATCCATTCCATCGGACGGACCGGGGTTGCGCCTTACGAGATCAGGGCAAAGATCCCGGGCTTTTTGGGGGCGCGTCATTTCCCAGGCCTGGTCAAGGCCGGCGTCTGTGCCTCGGTGGTGGGCGTGTTCGTCCCTGAATGGTCATAGGACGGGAATTGCGAAAATTCCGAAGTAAGACTGCCTTTGAGCCTACGATGTCCGTCGAAGCCAACCCTTCCCAGCGCCCACGGTCGCAATCGTTGCCACTCAAGTCTGAAAGGATGATGCTTAACCGCGCGGGCTTGACGCCAAACTGCGCGGAAATTCCGAAACGTCAGCAACACAAAGCGTGGCAGTCTGAATGTCTCCGGCTGCTATGCCGGTTGCCGATGCTTTTTAGTTGCACGCGAAAAGATGAGATCATGAACTTTCATTTGGGATCATCCATTAACATAATGGATATTATCTGAACTGAGTAATTGATTTATATAAGTTTAGTTCAATAACCGATATTAAGCAACTGTCATGAGTAAGGCAAGCCGTCAATGTTTCACCAGTAACGCTTACTCGACGTCTCGGTTCGACAGATATATGCTACTTGAGACCCCCTCATCGTCTGATAAAATGGACGGGAGACTCTGAATTCTTCTGAACCGCCGGCGTCCCAAGTCAGACCATACCGGCCTTCGCTCGCCTCCCCTCTCGGCGCACTCACTTGTGCGGCATGCAATAGACTCCCTCGGATTCCATCAGTAGCGCGCCACCCTTCAACTCGCTCAGTGCGCCGACCCACGCTTCGGAATAAGTGCGGCTGGCATCCACGGCCGTCAGCCAGAGTACGCGATTGTCGGCCAGTTCGACTTTGACTTCCTGCTGCAAAGGGCTTGCCTGCACGGTCTGTTGATAGTGGCGTTTGATCCTGACATTGCTGGCCGGGAACTCAGCTTCGTTGCTGCCGTAGTTCAGCACAAATCCAGTGTGGTCCTCAGCCACCGAGCAACTGCCATCACGCTCACACACGATTTTGGCGGCGGTCTTGCAATCCCATTTCAGTGAAGCGGGCCACATAGGATTGTCCACACCTGAGCGCGGCTTGTCGCTCTGACTAGCCGCCGCCGTCAACACTGCGCCTGTGTTCAAAATCACCGTGGACAGGAGAAGCGCCTTGAACACTACAAACCTCCCTGAATTGCGACCCCATCGTGCATCGTCCTGCGTGATCGCCCGGCTCATGGCATGTTGAGATTGAACCAGCTTTTCTGGCGCACGCCGTTCGCGTCATCATACTCGATGAACCAGGGCTTTCCGCGCTTCGGCCGAGAGATGGTGTCGTATGTGGAACCGTTGCCAAGGGAATGCCCTCTATCGTTGCCCGTGATTTGGATTTTTGCCGTCACAAACTTTCCGTCGATCTCGATTTGGGCCTGTCGAGATCCGTCGTCATGATTCTGGCCGAGGCGACTATTCATGAAAGTAACGGGCAATGTGAGCCTGTCGGTCGCGATGCGGCAGATACTCCGTTCTTGCCCCATTCCGGGCCGGTCGGAATTTGCGCCAACTGCTTGCCAGCCAGACGGACAATCCTCATACTTCTCGTATTTCGCGGCGCTGGAGTTTGCTTGCGGACAGGTCGGCCAGTTGAAACCCGGGGATTCCATCGCCGCAATCAACTTGGAGATTGGCGGGTGGCACGAGGGGGTACCCTGCCAGTCGCCGGCCAGACAGAGGAGGACCTGACAGCCCCATTCCGACGCTTTCGATTGGGATGGAAGAGCTGCGGCGCCCGCGAGGGCGACGGCACCCACCAAAAGGAATTTGAGCATGGTCATAGCCTTTTCCTCGCTGCGGATTTTGATAGTTTACTATGGATGATCCGCGCGAAAGAGGACAGATAGAAAAGGCAGGTTTGTGCGACTACACCGATTTATGAAACGAGACGACGCAGGCGCGGTCAACAACCCTTTGCGCGCCAACATCGCTCTGACGCTTGAGCGGGAGAGAGCCAAACGTGGCCTATCCCACATGCACATGGCCGAGCTGTTTCGGACCGCCGAGGGCGAAAAACTGGCCTATCGAACCTACATTCAGACTGTGCGTCAGAAAAATAATGTCACATTGACGACGCTGCAGATCATGGCAAACGGCTTGCAACTGTCTTTTGCAGCACTGCTCGCCGGCGGCAAGAAAGTTCCGGAATGGGCGCATCGGTTGGACGACAATGCGATCCGCAAGCGGCTGGCGCACATCATCGATTTTGAGCGTCAACGACGTACTTTGCACCGCTATGAGATGGCCGAACTCATCGGTGTGGCGGAGGCGACATTCACGAAACTGGAACGCGCGAGCGGCAATATCAGCGTGGACACGATTGCGGCGATCGCCAAGGCGTTGAAACTTGATCCAGCGACCTTCCTCTTTTCCGATAAGATCCCGCCAACAACTGACCATATGCTTCTGACGCAGCCGGAGGCGTAGAGAGTCATTTCAGAGCTGCGGTGGAACGCACAGGAATCCTGACCTGCACGGTTGTACCGACACCTTGGGCGCTATGGATGACGAGCTTTCCGTTCAGCGTCGAGACCATCTGGGAACATGCGGTCAGTCCAAGGCCAGTATGATTTCCAGCTCGCGTTGAAAAGAAAGGGGTAGTTGCCTTTGCAACAATTGCAGGTGGCATGCCTGCGCCCTTGTCGGCCACTTCTAGCACGAGATAACTGCGCGGAAGGAATGGTTGTCGTTTGAGTGTCGCAGAGATGAGTACTCGTGCGTTTCTGGCGCTGGAAAACGCGGCCAGAGCGTTTTCGATCAGCTCATTGACCACCAGCCGGAACGGCGCCGCCGGCACGGGATGCAGACGCGCTTTAGCATCGACCAGAACTTGCACCATACTGCTGCGATCGCGCGTGAGATCCTCAAGCAGTTGGCCGAGCGCCACGGTGCTGGAATCTTGTGGTGCATAGGCGATCTGAAGCACGCTGTTGGTGATCGATTCCAGTTCGTTGGCAGCACCGCGCGCAGCCTCAAGCATTTCACCGCTCGGCTGCTTGTCTGGTTGTGCGTGCTCAAGGAACAGCCGCAAGGCTGTGACACGCGATCGGGTCATATGCGCAAACAGCGAAGCGAACGAGCGCATATGCTGGTCACGGCGATTGGCTAGCGCATATCGCTGATGGATCACGAGGTAGAAGGTAGCGCCCAGGCCAAGCGCGATGGCAAAGATGAACCAGTTGCGCGTGGCCGCAATGTCGATGCTGGCTGTCTGCTGCAAGGTGGCACTGTGATCAACGGTAGAGCTGGAAATCTCATAAATTGACTGTTCCAGCTTGGCCATGTCGGCAATGGCTTGAGTGTAGTTTTTGCGCGCCGACACAAGGGGTGCGATTTTCTGTTCGAGAGTCAGGCGAATCCCGCCTAAGAGTTCGGCATCGCGATCGGGAAAAAAGCGGTTCAGATAGGGCAGGTTTTCCAGCTGGGCGACGTTGACGCTGACCAGCGCCATTTGCCGATCGATGTCCGCATCAAGCTTTCCCGTCGCGTCGGCAATGCGAAGATAGCCATAGACCCGTATAAGGCGCTCGCGAATCTGTGCCGCGCGCCACTGAATCTCGAAGGTCTGATTGAGGATGGCATCCGTCTCTTGGCGATAGCGGTCGGATTGGATGAATGTCCACGCACTCAGGCCAAGGGCAGCAGCCATACCGAGATATGGCAGAACAGCGAGCAAACGGCCGTTGAAAAACTTCATTGCGTGGCGCGCAGGATGACTGGGAAAAACACCCAGATCGAGTTCCTTGCGGGAACATATGAAGCGGGCAACTTGTCGAAGGGCCAAACAATGAAGATGGGCCCTTTCTCCACCATGCTGATCGGGCGGAAATCCTGGCCCTGCGGGCAAAGCGAGCCGGCCTTGTCGTTCTCGTTGCAACGACGCTCAACTGCCAGGATCGGATTATAAGACCGGATTTCGTCAATACGAATATCGGAAACGAAGTTGTCAAAGGCGACAACTTTCACCTCCTGCGCGACGGTTACTCCAGCCTTAGCAAGCACGTTTGCAAGCAGCGGCCCACGGTATTCGATTTTCTCGTTGTCGCTCGTCCAGGGGGTTCGCGTGTCATAGGTCTGTTGCGGAAACTCTGCCTGCAGCTGGTTGACCGAAAAGACCGCGACGGTCTTGCCGCTGGCGTCTTGAACCGACACTTCGTTGGGATCGAGCGGGATTTCCTCGGCCGCACTAGCGAGCGGAAGGGCCAGGGCAAACATGACAGCAAGGGCATTACGCAACATCTTCCATATCCTCGTATTCACGGGGTCCATCGTTCTTGGCGAACAGCACGCAAGGTCCTCGGGAGCCCCGCGGATCGTAGGCAAATCCCTTTTCTGCCAGGGCAAGCGTGATGTTGCGGATGCCGTCAAGGCCATAGAGATGGTCGTGCAGCTCAAGAAAGATACGTTCGACGCCGGGCAGCTCGGCGTCTTGCAAAAGTTCTTTCTCAGCACCTTCGATGTCCATGACTAGGGCATTTATTCGATGATCGGCGATGAAACGATCGACGTCGGCCGAGACGATTGAAAATTCGCGCTCATATGGTCCCTGGTTTTTGTCCGTGGATGACATCCAAAGGTCGCGACGAACGTAGAAGGTGAAGGACCGCGGCGGGCCTGCTGTGAGGATGCCCTGGGAATATGTGACATTGTCGAGCTCGTTGGCCGCTATCACGCGCTTGGCTAGTTCCGCTGTTGCGGGATTTGCTTCAAAAGCCCACACCTGAACGCCGGGGATTTTCGCAATCAATGCGGTGATGATGCCAATACCGGACCCTAGCTCCAGTACGCGATCGCGCGCCTTGACCGCCCTGAAGATCCACTTCGCTTCCTTCGCTTCATAGCTCTGGCTTTGAAGCGCTCGCCAGATAACCGGCGAAACATCCCGCGGTTCGACGGGGACCTTGATCCCATGTACGGTTAGAGAAGCCATCGCGATCATAGCCCCTGTGGGAGCGGATGACCTTGCCTCATGAGCTTGGCGCGAGCCTGCTTGTAATATTTCTCGGCCGAGCCGGCATCAATGGCGAGTCGATCGGCCATGAGCGAGAATATCTCCTTGCGTTTCACGCCGGGTGCGCGGTGCGCCATCATGTCGATGGCCTCCTGTTCGCGCGGTGTAAGGACGGAAAATCGGTAATCGGGTTTTGTCATGACAGCCCGCGACAGGCGCAAGGAGAATCCCTTGGTGGAAATATCGTCCAGAACGTCGCTGAACACGCCGGGCGCAAGTCCGGTCTTGCCTAGATAGGCGGCGGCGCCGATTCGTCGGAAACCATCTGCTTCGCTACGGTTGTCGGAACCGGTGACAACAATATGGATTGCACTGGGTGAAGCCTCGATGATCCTGTCGACGACAGCGACGCGATCGCCTTGTGAGGTGGGGTCAAAACCGGGCAAGCCAGGATCGATAACGACAAGATCGAAATGGCTGTTTTGAAGTTCTACGGTCGCGATGTTCAGCGTTTCCGCCCCCAGGACGACGCATTTTTCGAAGCTCGCTTGCACTTCATTCATCAGAGCCAGACGCATAAGCGTCTGGTCTTCGACCACCAGGGCACGAAACATTGAAAGCCAGTCCTTCTACGCAGGCGCCCCCTGCCCTGTCTTTCAGAATAAGTCGCTTCAAAAAAGGGATGGTCCCATCCCTATTTTTCCTCACCTCCCGAGGTATCTGTGTCTGACCGATGTACGCCAGGAGCAGGACGATGCCTATTCAACTGGTCTCCAGCAACCGACAGATGGAACCGGCTGAAGGCGTCGGGAAACTGATTGCGGAACATCGTCAGAGGGTCGCTGAGCTTGAACGTATCGGCAAGCGAGCGATGGAGGCAGAGGGTACGGACGCGATCGTGCTGGGTGCGAGACTGGACGCGGTCATGGCGGAGGAGGCCGCTGTACGAAGGCGTGCTGCCATTGCTCCAGTCGCCACTATCGCGGAGATCAAAATGAAGGCTGCTTACTTTCAACGGCTGACGTCTCATGACTGGTGCGAGGTTGATGTCGACGATTTTCGCGCGTTGCTCGGTTCTTTCGCGAAACTGCCGTCCTAGGAGAAGAGTGCCGAAATCCATGAGGCCACGGTATTCCAGGCCGCATAGAGCCCTGCAGGCACCAAGATGATTGCCAAGAACGCCGCGGCTCCGCCAATAGCGCCGTCACCGCGTCCTTCCACGGGATAGTAATATTTGTGCGCCTCATCGTCGTGCTTCATTCTTGTCTCTCCGATCGCTTATTTAGCAGCAGCTGAACAGGATGCTGAAACGTCGTGCTCCACAAACCTGCACGTTTCATCTTAGCGTTGATTTCCGCGACGAGGTAGTTCTCATTGACAGCTTTGCCCTTTCCTGTCGTTGCGGCAAACGCGTATCCGGTCGCTATGAGCGCGGTGCCGACGTCGATTGTGTCGCCATTCAGCTGCGCACCGCAGACGACAAAGGCCGCCTTGTCGAGGGCGTAGCCGATTGGCTGGCATGTCACCGCAGCGCTATCGAACAGGGCTGCCAGGTGCGCCAGCGAGATGTTCCCGCAATCGAGTTTGTTCCCATTTGGCTGTTCAGCCGACGTACCGCGAAGACACGACTGCACGCCATAGAGGCGGAAAAGGTGGTCGCCGTCACGCCAGGTATCTCCAGTCAGCAGTTGAGCCGATTTCGATACCGCGAAGGGCGTTGGCGCGGCAGATTCGGATGCATCCTGGGCCTGTGCCGATGCGCACAAACCAAAAACGGCCAGCACTGCAAAGCGCGCCTGTTTCATTCCTGGAACTGTCCACCGAGGTCGGCAGAGTGCTCCAGATCGGGGCGCAGCGACTTGCCGTCCTTGTTACGTCCGATTGCGGCCATGTCGAAAAAAACCATTTCGTCATCGTCGTAGGCGACATTGTACGGGTCGTTTGCATTGCCCGCACCCACGAGAGAAAAACACGACACGGCGTCTGGTTCCCCCTTCCCGCTCCGCAGCACAAGCGTTTTGCAAAGCACGACAGAAGCACGATCGTTGTAGATTCCTTCTTCATAGTCCTGCGCGGCCTGCGTGCAGTCCCACTCCTGCGCCTTGTAGGTAATCTTCGGTTTTGGGCAGGCCGCGAGACCGCGCAGTCGATAGGCCACGCCGTTGATGACGCGCTCGGTCGCAGACGGCACTTTGACTGGCGAGATGAGGGTCGCCGCATCGCGCTGAAAGAGCGCACCTTTCGCATCGTAGCGCTCATAGACGAACACCTTTTCGCCCGGCTTCGCAAACTGGAGCAGGTAATGCTCCGAGGGTTGCGCGAAGGCACTTGGGGCGTCGGCGCCACCAGCATGAGCCGCGGCGCCCTGGAGCAGCAAAGCCGTGCAAAGGGCAATCTGTTTCATCCAAATTCGTCCTTGTGGTGCATCTGGTGTTGACACTTTACTAGGGCTGCGTGTAGCCATAGTAAAGTGTTAAATTTTGGCGACAGTATGAACACTCGATCAGCTCTTCTGCTCACTCTATGTGCCGCTACCATGCCTTTCGTAGCGCACGCCCGGGACCTGGCATCAGACCGCGTCGAAGTCGCCTTTGCAACGCCGGCGCAAGCCCTTGCATCAGTCGGGGCGCAAAGGCCGGGGGCGTGCAAAACCGGAAACCGTACTGAAGTCGCCGAACTCGTGCGTTCAATCGCGCGGGACGAAGGCTTCGATGCCGATCTGGCCGAGGCGATTGCATGGGCTGAAAGCGATCTCGGCGCCATTCAGGGTCCGTCCAAGGCCGGAGCCCTGGGGATCATGCAGTTGATGCCGGCCACGGCGGCCGATCTCGGCGTCAGCGACCGTTGCGATACGCAGGCGAATGTCCGGGCTGGCTTGCGCTATCTGAAGTCACTCTATGACGAGTTCCAGGATCCGCTGCTGATGCTTGCGGCTTATAACGCCGGGCCCAACAGCGTCTACAAGGCGCAGGGCATTCCGGTGAATCCGGAGACCGCGGAATACATCGTAAAAATACTGAACCGCTGGAAGTTCGGCGGTGTCGTGAAGAAGTCCGTCCTGACCAAATCCGAAATGCTCGCCGCACCGGCAGCAAGCGAGGACGCTTGGCAGGATGGTCATGTCATGGATCTCGGCAACTGAAAGGAGCCAAGGGTGGAATACAGGAAAGCAGGCAAATTTGCCCTGAAACTGGCCTTGGCCTCGGCGGTCGGAATAGCGCTCGCGCCAGCCACTGCGTATGCCCAGTCGGCCGCGCCAGTCGAAAATGTGCTGCAGTGGTTCGTCGGAGTTCTGCAGGGCAACATAGCGCGCTCATTCGCCATCATCGCGGTCTGTTTTCTCGGCTTCCTCGCCATGACCGGCCGGCTGGCGTGGATGATGGCTTTTTCCATCATCATTGGCATCGCCCTGATCTTCGGCGCCGCCCAGCTTGTGGATGCGGTTCGCGCGACCGCTGGAGGCAGCTGACGCATGGACGACGAGGAGGTCTATGTCGAGCCGGTCAGCCTGCCCCTGACACGCCCCCCGATGAAATGGGGGGTGCGCTATGAGGTTTTTGCCCTGAATGGCATTCTTGCGGTGATCGGCTTTATCGCCACGAGCAGCTTCATGCTCGGCCTTGGCGTGTTTGGCGTGGTGCATCTGGTCAGCGCATATCTGTGCCAGCGCGACCCCTACATGTTCCATATTTTCGAGCGGCGCATCTCCAAACGCGGAGCGGTGGCGAACCTTACTTTTTGGGGCGCGAGGAGCTATTCGCCGTGAGCCTCGATGCCGACCTGAAATTTGGCCGTGAGCGCCGCCGCGAAAAACCCGCGGCGATGCACATCCCCTACCTTCGCCATGTCGATGACAATCTGATCGTGACGAAGAGTGGCTTTCTGGTCGGCGCCATCCAGCTTAGTGGCCTGCCGTTCCAGACGATGGACCAGGCCGAGTTGAACAGCCGAATGTTCAACCGCAACACGACGTTCCGCAATCTCTCGACCTCTCGCTTTGCCGTCTACACGACGATCATCCGCCGCCACGTGACGCCTGAGATCGAAGGTGACTTTGAAAATCCTTTCGTGGCCGAGCTCGACGCCCGCTACATGGACGAGCTCGGGGCGAAAACCCTTTTCGTCAACGAGGCGTATCTCACGGTCATACGCCGACCGATGGTCGGTCGCGTCGGCTGGGTGGACAAGACGCTCAATGCATTCCGCATCAGCACCGCAGGCGAAGAAACCCGCGAAGAGGCGATCGCCGAACTGCATGACATCCTTGACGGGATGGTCAAGGATTTCACGGCTTATGGTGCGCGTCTTCTCGGCGTCGTGAAGCGCCGCGACAGCTTCTTTTCCGAGCCGGCGGAATTTTTGGCGAAGATCCTCGCCGGCGGCGTCGACGTCGAAATGCCTTTGCCGCGCATGAGCCTTGGCGATGTGCTGGCGACACGACAGCTGTTTTTCGGCAAATCCGCGCTGGAACTTCGCGGGCCGGACGAAAGCAAGCTCGGCGCGATGGTGTCGATCAAGGAATACCCACCGTTCACCGCGCCGGGCTCATTGGACGGTCTTTTGCGCCTGCCACATGAGTTTGTCCTGACGCAGAGTTTCGCGATCGAAGACCGTGTAACCGCGATGCGCAGGATCAACACCATCGCCAACCAGGTTGAGGGTTCCGACGAGGCGGGCACGACGGTCGAAGAGTCAGTCCACGACGGCGCCGACAAGCTGGCCGGCGGCGAAGTCGTCTTCGGACAACATCACATGAGCGTCATGGCCTTGGCACCGGACATGACCGGGCTCAACCGTGCGCTATCCGACATCACGGCCGAGCTTTCGCGCATGTCGATCGTGCCGGTTCGCGAGACACTGAACACGGAACTGGCCTTCTGGGCGCAGTTGCCGGGAAATTTCAGCTACATCGCGCGACGTGCGTTGATCTCGTCACTTAACTTCGCCGGTCTTTTCTCCGGACACAATTTCCCGTCCGGCCAACGTGAGAGGCTGCATTGGAAACGGCCCATCGCCTTGCTCGAAACGACCAGCCAGACTGCCTACTATTTCAATTTCCACGTTCACGATGTCGGGCACTTCACGGTGTTCGGCCCGACCGGCTCGGGCAAGACCGTCGTGCTGTCGTTCCTGATGGCGCAAGCCATGCGCATCATGCCGCGGCCACGGTGTGTTTATTTCGACTATATGCGCGGTGCTGAAATTTTCGTTCGGGCGCTCGGCGGTCGCTACGAGGTGATGGAACCTTCCCAGCCAACCGGGTTCGCGCCATTGCAGCAGGAGGATACGGCGGAAAACCGTTCATTCCTCGAAGATCTGCTCCTCTACATTCTGACGCCAGAAGGCGGCGCGCTGGACGTGGCTGAGATGCGCGTCATCAACGCCGCCGTCGACATGATCTACAAAATCCCGCGCGAACAGCGGACCTTCGACCTGCTGCCGGAAGTGCTGCGGGGCTCGCTCATGCCTGGCATGAACGATCTGGCGGCGCGAATACAACCCTGGCTCGACCCAAAGGACAAGGGCTGGCTTTTCAACAATCCCGTCGATCTCATCGATTTCTCGAAGCCCATTGTCGGGTTCGACATGACGAAGATCCTAGGCGACCGAAAGCTGCGCTCGGCGGCGTTGCTCTATATCTTTCATCGTCTTGAGGACGTCATCGACGGCTCACCGATCATGCTGTTCCTCGATGAAGGCTGGAAGCTGTTGGACGACGAGGTTTTCGCCGCCTTCATCAACGAGACGCTGAAGACCATTCGTCGCCGCAACGGCGTGGTCGGCTTTGGCACGCAGACGGCGGAGGACGTCGTCAATTCCTCCATCTCGTCGTCGCTGATCGAGCAAACGAAGACCAACATTTTCTTCCCCAACCCGAAGGCGAGCAAGGAGTCCTACATGGAGCGCTTCTCGCTGACAGCGAAGGAATTCGAGTTCGTGCGCCGCACCGCCAAGGAAACACGCACCTTCCTCGTCAAGCACGACAGCGACTCGATCGTTGCCAAGCTCGATTTGTCGGCGATGCCCGATCTCATCAAGGTCTTGTCCTCGAACGAAGCCAACAGCAAGGAATGCGCCCGGCTCCGGGAGACCTTCGGCGACGAGCCGGAGATGTGGCTGCCATACTTCTGCGGATGGGAGAACGAGCATGACGAAGCGGCTTAGCAGCGCTTGTCTGGCCGTGGCTCTCGCGACGGCGGAAAGCATGAGCGTGGCTGTCGCTCAGATCGCGGTGATCGACGGGCAGAACCTCGACAAACGGCAGGAGGACGAGCAGCACAGCAAGAAGTCGGATGAAGCGAAGAACGACGAAACCGACAAGAAGAAAAGCGTCGTCTGCACCTATTCGAACAAATACCGCTCACAAATGTTTCGCCGGTCGCCAGCCGAAGCGTTGCAGCGCGACGCGGGCAACGTGAAGATGATCCGCTATTTTGCGCAAAAATACGGGGTGCCCGAAGGCCTGGCGCTGTCCGTCGCCTATCAGGAATCGCGCTTCGACACATGCGCCGGGAGCCACACCGGCGTCAAAGGCGTCATGCAGCTGACCAAGGGCACCGGCAAGTCCATGGGACTGGACCGCGACGTGAACGAGCAGAATGTCGAAGGCGGCGTCAAATATCTCGGAATGGGCGTGAAGCAATGCGGGGCGACGAATTACAGCTGTCTCGCCTCCTTCTACAACGGATCGAACGCAGGCGAGCAAAACCAATGGGCCGGCGGCGTCGGCCGCTGGAACAGCTACTTCAACGAATATGTATCGAGCGGCAAGGCTCCCGCCGCCGCGCCGCCACCATTCTCGATCGTAACGGCCGACGGCGTAGGCGGCGCGGCCCAGGGCGCGGCCATGGGCACGGTGAGGAAGGCGGCTGGCGGCCTTGATGCAAGCTCATCGCAGATGGGCGCCAACGACGCGGCAATCGACGCGCTATCGGGCAACGTTGGCCAGGTGACCGAATACAAGGACGCCTGGGAGCTGAACTCGTCGGCTCGTGGGATCAACGCCGATGTCACCAACCAGTACCTCGCCCAGGCGGGGGATTTTACGACGTTGCTGGCCCAACTTCTATCGTTGCAGAATGTTCAGGCATCGCAGTCGTCCAAACTGGTGCAACGGCCGAAGAGCGGCTCTCCAAACCCGTTCTCTTGTGATCCTGCGGAATTGGGGCGGTTGAGGATCGATCGCGGCCGGTGGCTACCATGCGCACTTGAGAATGCGGGGGCAAGCTCGGCCGACAACCGCTCGATGATCATCACCAGTGATCCTGCCGGCGCTGCCAGCGTGATCAATTCTCTACAGCAATAGGAGGCTGACATGAAGAAATTCGCGATTGCTGCCGGCATGGCGCTTTGGACGAGTGCGGCCCTTGCACAGATTGCGGTCATCGATGGCGCCAATCTCGATGTCGCCCGCAAGAATGCGGACAACACCAACTCCATCATGGATTCGAACAAGGACATTCTGAAAAAGAGTGAGGAGATCCTGCAGGCTCTCAGCGGCAGTCGTGACGGTTCGCTCGGCATCGGACAAATGGGCCTCGGCGGCAACATGTCGATTGCCCAGGCGCCGTCGTTCGGATCGATCCTGAACGGCGGGGCTCTTTCGTTTGGCGGCCTGTCGCCCGAAATCCAGAAAATCGCCGGTGCCGTCATCAACGGCCTCCAGCTGGTGAAGCAGCTCCAGCAGATTGCCGGCAAGGAGACCAGCGCCGTCAACACGGCCTATGGCGGCAGCGTCAACGTGGCCTCGCTGCTAAGCGCATTGACCTCGCAGGCTTCGCAGGGCGTTACCCAGCGCCAACAGTCTCTGCAGTCAGCGAGCGGGCAGATCGGGCAGTCGCAGGACGTCAAGGGATCGATGGACCAGAACACACGAATGCAGCTGGAAAACGCGCGCGCGGTCAACGAATTGATCGGCGTCCAGAACGGTGCGGTCGCGGCCCTGAATGAGAAGCTGAAGGGAGATCTTCTTCGCCAGAGCCAGGTGCAGAAGATGATGACACCGCGCAACGTCAATCCGTTCGCGGAATTCGGCAAGAGCGGGGACTGAGCGCTTGTCGAGGCGAGTCCTGCGCATATGCGTTGTGATCGGGCTCGGCGCAGGGCTTTTCGGATGCGCAAATCGCGAGCTGAAAGCGCCGTGCGGGCCTTTGGCGTATGCCCGCTCCGACGAATGCGGCGCGCTGAAGCCGGTCAATTCAACGCCGTTCGCCAGCATCATTGACGAGGATCCATGAACGGTCTTGCCGAAAGCATTCTCGGTGGCATTGACAACATCGGCGAGGACTTCGTCCGCACCGTCTATATGCAGTTGGGCAATGCGATGGGCAACGTCTTCACCCTCATGCTGACCCTCTATATCGTGTGGTGGGGCTATTCGATCCTGAGCGGGCGAGAGTCAATTTCGCCAATCGAAGCGGCTTATCGCCTCGGCCGCGCCGTCATCATCTATCTGCTGCTGACCGGATGGGGGACATTTTCGGCAACGATTTACCAGCTTGTTCAAAGCATTCCGGATGAGGTCGGTAAGGTGATCGTTGGCGCCGTGTCGCGAGCCACCGGCAACCAGCTCAGCGATCAGGCGGCAATTCCAGCGCTGATCGACAATCTCTACAAAGGGGCGCAGGACGTCGCCAATCAGGTCTATAGCGGATCCTTCTATGACATTTTTGGCGCGCTCTTGTCGTTGCTGGTTCTGCTATCAGCCATCATCTTCGCAGCGCTTGCCATTGCCGCAATCATCGCCGCCAAGGTGATGTTGTTCATCACGCTCGCACTGGCGCCGATATGGATCATTCTTTGGCTTTACCGCTGGTCCTCGCGCATGAGCGAAGGCTTCCTTTCGCTGACCACCTTTCTGATGATCCAGCAAATCCTGATCTACGGATTTCTCGGCTTCTACTTTTCGCTCGTCAATGCGGCGCTGAACACCGCCACGTCCGGTGGAGCAACCATGGACAGCAAGATGTCGCTGGTGCTGCCGCTGGTGCTGGTGACGATCATCGGGATCTACGTTCTCATGCAGATACCCTCGATTGCTTCGATCCTGAACGGCGGCGGGTATCTCAGCACCGTGGGAGCTCGCTACTCCTATGGGACCTTCGGCAGGAATGCCGTGCGCTACTCCGGTGCACGATGGGCCGCCGGCCGCGCCGCTCGGGGCGCCCGGCAGCTCGTGGCAAACAGTTTTCGAACTTCGCGAGCAGCGAGGGCGGATGCCGCAACCCGGTCCGCCATCCAACAAGGTGCGCGCGATAACTCCAGGCCTCTGGCCTAAACGAGAACACAACGATCACCGATCGCGGCTCTGGCTCAGGATGCGTCGCGCAAACGAGGCAATAGTAAAGTGTCAACTCCAATGGAAACAGCTGCTAACAGCGGCGGCGAGCTCGTCGACAAGCGCTATTACGGGGCGGGCGCGACCTGGGAAGACGACACGCACCGGTCAATGCGTCGATCGCGTACATTGGCATGGATCGTCAGTGGCGTTTCCGGACTGGTGGCGGTGCTGTCGCTGCTGGCGCTCGTGCTGATCCTGCCGCTCCGGCAGTTCGAACCGTATGTTGTCGAGGTCGACAAATCGACGGGCTACCTCGAGATCATGCGCGCGCTCAAGCCTGGAGATTTGTCCCAGAACGAGGCCGTCACGGCGGCCAATCTGGTGCGCTACATCAGGGCCCGCGAAACCTACGATTCCCGTGAACTGAAAGAGAATTACGACTTGGCGCAGCTCTACTCGACCGACGTCGCGTCCAAGGATTTGACATGGCTTTATACGCCAGCAAACCCACAATCGCTGGACAAGATTTTTGGCCGCAATGTCACTGTCGCGGTCGAGATCAAGTCGGTTTCCCTGCTCAATCGCAACACAGCCTCGGTGCGCTTTGCCACGACGACGCGGCGGGACAATTCGTCCACGGCCGACAATTGGGTGGCGGTGATAAAATTCCGCTACACCTCAACACCGCTCAAGAACGAATGGCGTTTCGACAACCCGCTGGGATTTCAGGTAACGGATTACCGCCGCGACCAGGAATCGGCGCCGGCCGCGGGGAGCCTGCAATGAGATGGCGCGTGGGCCTCGCTCTAACAGCCGCCCTTCTGCTCGGCACGATGCACGGCGCGGCCGCGCGCGACGGCCGCATCCGGTATGTCACTTTCAACAACGACGACGTCACATCGGTGCGCGCAGCTCTCGGTATTTCGACGATGGTCGAGCTCAGCCCGACCGAAATCATCGAAACCGTCTCCGCTGGCGACACGAAAGGCTGGTCGATCATCCCCAAACGCGGATCGCGATTTCTGTTCGTCAAGCCGCTGGAGCGCGATGCGTGGACCAACGTCAACGTGGTCACCAACCGGCGCGTCTATTCCCTGCTGCTGCAGGCGACTGACGATAGCCGTGACCGGGCATCCTTCCAGGTCCGGTTCAAATACCCGGACGAGGATGTCAACGCGCGCCTGCTCTCACAGGCCAAGGAGAGCGCCGCCGATCCGAACTTGAAGGATCTGAACTATGCCGATCTCAACTACGACTATGCCTACAAGGGCGACGACAGCTTGAAGCCGCGCACCGTATTCGACGACGGCACGAGGGTGTTTCTGGAGTTCAAGGGTGACATTCCGGCGATTTTCGTTGTCGACGATAAGCGCCAGGAGTCGCTGGTCAACGTTCGCACGCAGGGCAAATACACCGTCATCGACAAGGTCGCACGGCAATTCACCTTGCGGGCCGATGGCAAGACGCTCTGCCTCTACAACCGGGCTCGACCCAACGCTATCGATCCAGTCGAGCAGGTCTACGGTCCAACGAAACTGACAGGTGGTTCCACCCTGTTCGGATCCAGCGGAGGGCGGTGATGACCCAGATCGACTATAACCAACTGGACGGCAGCCCGACGGTCGCGCGCCGTGGTGCGGGCGTGGGTACCAGGATCGCCCTGGTCGGCCTCGGCGTGGTGCTGATAGGCGCGCTGATATGGCTCAACTGGCCCCGGGAGCCGGTATCGCGCGATATTCGCAGCGATGGCGAGGAAAACTTCAATCCGCCAGAGTTCCGCCCGCCGGCGTTGAACGACCCGCCGCAACCTGCCGACGGCACGATCGACCAGATCGTGGTGCCGCCACCGGCTGACGTCCAGAACGGCACGCAACAAGCCGATAATGTCGATCAGACCGTTCAGGAGGGCGCCGACCTTGATGCGCAGCGACGCACGCTGGAGGCGCAAATGGCGGCCGAGGAGGCTCGCCGCAAGGCCGAGACGGAAGAAGCCCGACGCAAGGCGGCGGCTGAGGACGAGGCTCGTCGTAAAGCGGAGGCGGCCGAGCGCGAAAAAGCGGTGTGGGAACGCCTGCGGTCGAGCCAGATGGTGACGAATGATCAAACCGGCTCGACGGATGCCGGCGCCCAGGCGGCACAGGTCGAAATCGCGCCCGACGGTCAGATCATCCCGGTCCCAGGCGCCGACAGTGACCCCAACAAGGCATTCCTGGCGCAGTCTGAGGCAAGTTCCTCCGGCATCGTCAAAGCCAGGGTTTTTCGACGCACCGATGCGTTGATCCCAGAGGGAACGATCATTCGCGGCTATTTGGAAACCGCTGTTAACACCGACCTTCCCGGCGCCGTGCGCGCAGTCGTGCGTGAGGATGTCTTCTCGCTCGACGGCAGGCGGATCCTCATTCCGAAGGGCTCGCGCCTGACCGGAGAATACCGCTCGGGGCTTGCGCGCGGTCAAAAGCGTGTTTTCATCGTCTGGAGCAGGGTCATTCGCTCGGACGGCATTTCCGTCGATATCAAGTCGCCTGGCGCCGACGCGCTCGGCCGCGGCGGCATGGGCGGGCGTGTCGATACGCACTGGGTTGAACGCTACGGTAACGCCATCATGCTTTCCGTCGTTGGCGGCGTCTCTGAATATCTGTCCTCGCTTGGCGATAGCGGGCAAGATGGACAACAGCGCCAGGTGTCGACGATCGATCCCGTGACCGGCGAGACCACGACCGAAACTTATGGGGGCAATGGCTCGCAGCGCGACGCCCGCGGCATCGCTTTTGACAAGTCATCGACCGCCTTGCAGCAACTCGCGCAGGAGGCATTTCGCGACACGCAGAACATTGGTCCGACAGTCTATGTCGACCAGGGCACATCCATTGTCGTGCTGGTGCGGCGAGATCTCGATTTCTCGGATTTGTACGCCGATCCCGTCCAGGAAGAAGTGGCGCGCCTGAAGGCAGGTGGGCGACCGAAGACGGCAATCGATCCGACGCCTCTCTACACGACGCCAAAGGATAACTTCTATCCCGGCTATGGGAGCCCGGTGAAATGAATGCCGTGCATCCCCTCCCCGACCCTTGGGCGAGAGCCCCGGTCCTGCGCGCTCATCTGGAACCGATATGGCCCTATTTGAACGAAGATTCGGTTTCCGAGATTGCAATCAACAGGCCGGGTGAATTGTTCATCGAACGCCTCGGCGCCAAGGAAATGGAGCACGTCGTCAAGCGCGAGGTCACGCCCGGCTGGATCCGCAACATATCGACTGGCGTCGCCTCGGCGACAAATCAGGTCATCAACGAAGAAAAGCCGGTCCTGTCGGCCGCCTTACCCTCAGGCGAGCGCATCCAATGCATCTTGCCGCCGGCGGCTCCCGAAGGCGGGGCGATCTCGATCCGCAAGCAGGTCATCATGGATATGAGCCTTGCTGCCTACAAGGATCTTGGCGCATTCGAGAACACTGCGATGGGCAGCGGCCTGGCGCTGTCAACCGAAGAAAAGCGACTTGTCGAGATGTTGCACGACACCTCGCCGATGGACTTCCTGCAATATGCGGTGCGCAACCGCGTCTCGATCGTCGTTTCAGGCGGTACGTCGACCGGCAAGACGACGTTCTTGAATGCACTCTTGAAGGAGATCCCGGCTCATGAACGGATCATCACCATCGAAGACACCCGCGAACTGAGGCTGCCGGCTCCCAACAACGTCACCTTGATAGCCTCGAAGGGCGACCAGGGCCTTGCCAAAGTTTCCGCGCAACAGCTGCTCGAAGCCTCCCTTCGTATGCGGCCCGACCGTCTGCTATTGGGCGAGTTGCGCGGCGCTGAAACCTTCGCGTTCCTTCAAGCGATCAACACCGGCCATCCGGGTTCGCTCACGACCGTTCATGCCAATTCCGCCCGGTCTGCCTACGAGCGGCTGGCGTTGATGGTCATGCAGGGCAGCTCGGGCCTCTCACGAGGCGAAATCCTCGACTACCTGCGCGAGGTCATTCCGGTGGTCGTCCAGATGGTCCGCACCGAAGGCGGACGGCGCGGCATCAGCGAGATCAAGTTCACCAAGGCGGAGACGATCTAGCGGGGCCACCCATGCAGAAAATCGCAACAGCAATTTTCATGGTGCTCATGGCGATGGCCCTGGGCGCCCTGGTCTTCACCGTCGCCTATGCCGCGACGGATTGGTACCGGACTGGCTCCCACGTCCTGTTCGACCAGCTGAACGCCAATCCCTTGCCGGTCGTTCGTCAGGCCTGGGCGGACACGATGGCGAGGGATCTTGGCCGGATACAATACGCCATTGCCGCCGGAGCATTCGGGTTTTTTGCGCCCCTAGTCAGCCTGTTTCTCATGCGCCCGAGAAAGCGCAATGACTCTCGCTTCATGACGATGAGCGACGTATCGAAAACCGGCCTGACGAAAGTGGGCGGCGTCTTCGTCGGTCGAGCTAGCGGCAGGCTTGCCGAAATTCTGTCGCCCGGCCGCGATCAGCGCACCGGCAAGATCCGCTTGACGCAGCGCAAGCTGATCGGCGGCAAGAAACTGTGGATTGATGGCGATGATGTCGGCGGCTTCGTCATAGGGCCGCCGCGCTCCGGTAAAGGCACGTCTCTCATCATACCGAACGCCTTGACCTGGCCGCATTCGCTCGTGGTTCTCGACCTGCGCGGCGAGACCTATGCGGCGACCGCAGGCTACCGCTCGACCATGAGCCGCGTGGTGCGTTTTGCGCCGGCTGATCCGGATGGCAATACCGCATGCTACAATCCCATGGACTTCATCTCGCTGGACTCAGCGCAGCGCGACATCGACCTTCGCAATATCGCTGCGGCGCTGTTTCCGCGTCCGCCCTCAAATTCAGACCCTTATTGGGTCAACGATGCCCGCCTCCTTTTTACCGGCATCGCGTCCTTCGTCATGGAATCGCCTGCAATCCCAAACGAGAAGAAAACCTTCGCCACAATCCTCGAGATCATGAACGGTGCCGAGCAGCCGCTCCTCGAATTCATCGGCTCGCTGCGAGAGGAACGCCGCCGCGAATGTTCGCATTTCACGCTGCAAACCCTGTTGCCATATTTCGAAATGTCTGAGCGGCAGTTTTCCGGAATCTATGCCGGCGTGCGGACCGGCATGGCCCCCTTTCTCAACGAGCGCCTGATGCGAGCTACCTCGCGCAGCACGTTCGATATTCGCAAACTCAAGCGCGACCGGATCTCTCTTTATCTCGACGTACGGCGCGAGCAGATTACGTCGCTTGGACCGTTGTTCAACGTCCTGATCACACAGATGATGAACTTCATGTCGGAAACCATGCCGCGTCCGGACGAGAATCCGGTGCTTGTGCTGCTCGACGAGTTCCAGAACCTCGGCAAGCTCGAGAACGTGACCGAAATGGCGAGCGTGCTCGGCGGCAACGGCGTTTCGATGTGGTTTTTCGTGCAGTCGCTGAAGGCTGTGGACGAGATCTATCGCCAGGAGGGGCGCAAGACACTCATCAACGCCGCTCGCGTGCAGATCTTTTTCGGTGCGCAAGACGTTGACGATCTGCGCTATGTTTCCGAACAGCTCGGCGAAACGTCGGACGTGCAAAAGGACGTGACGCGCACCAAGGCTACGTTGTTCGACACTTATTACACGCGCTCGGAGCACCGCAAGCAAGTGCGGCGACCCCTCATGCGGCCGGATGAAATCCGTACCCTCGACAAGAACAGGGTCATCATATTGCCGCGCGGCGAACTGCCAATCCTCGGCACGCGCAATTTCTATTTCGCCGACGGCCAGCTAGCCAAACGCGCGTTCATGCCCCTGCCCGGCTCTGTCGAGGTTTCGCGCACGAAAGGCCCTGCATTGGACGCTTCCGCGGCGGTTCCATCTCCAGCGGTCCCGACGATTGTGCCGAAAGCACCCACGTACCGCTCAGGCCTCTTGCAGACGCGCCTGCGGCGCGGCGCGACATTTGCCGCGAAAGCAAGCAGCATAGCACCCCCTCCACGCCGGCGCACAATCGTAAGAGAACGGCTGAAAGCAACAGACGCCGAATCCGTACCAGTCTATGCCTCTATAGATTTTTCCGCTTTGGCCGCCAAAGCGGTGACAACACGAATAGCGCCCGACAAGGAAGCGGCGGTTGCGGCAATCCTGAACAAGGTGCGTTCTCTGCGCGCCAACGCATCCGACACCGAGACTTTCGATCGAAATCTCAGCATCGTCGAAGAAGCTTTGCCTGATCTAGTCGATTAGGCGAGCAGCCTACGACGATGGCCGCCAACGAGCCTCCCGGCCAACCGAAACAGGCTGTGTTTGATGCGCCACCCGCCACGGTTTAAAGTACGAGGTCAACGTAGCTTCCGCGTTTCAGTCGGCAGTTCTTGCGGTGCTAAGCTGCAATCTCGAAAAGTTCTTTAGGTGTGTTCTGCAGAATCTCCGCGCCATTTTCCGTCACGAGGATGTTGTATCCGTATGACATGGTAACGCCTTCGAACTGCGATATCGACGGCTCAAGGGAGAAGATCATCCCGGGCTCGAGGACTGTTTCGTCACCCACCAGAATGTTCGGGAATTGCGCAAAGGTTGGCGGGTAAGACAGGCCCATCCCAAAGCCCGCGCGACCCACTATGAAGTCGGCATAATCGCCCCTGATGTCTCGGCTGAGGCGGTCGATATCCGAAACCGATGCGCCAGGCCGGATCAGCTCGAAAGGCCGCCAGAACGATTCGTAGTTGATTTTCCAGAGGTGGAGCAGCCGGTCAGATGCCTCGCCCGCTACTACGGTGCGGCAAAGGTTGGAATTATAGCGTTTCCAGGTTCCCGTGAACTCAAAAAGGATCGGGTCACCCGCCTCAATGATTTTCGATGAGGGAAGCGCGTGGAATGTGCCTGAACGCCACCCCGAAGCGATAATGAACGGCAGTGTGGGATATTCGGAGCCGGCAAGCGCCAATTTCGACTGCACCGCCGCCAGCACATCGAGCTCGCTTACTCCCGGGTGGAGAACCTCGGCCATCGCCTCCACAGCGAGGTCGGAGAAGCCGGCAGCTTTTCGCATATATTCGATTTCGGTCGGCGATTTAATGGTGCGCAGCCGCATGATTTTCTGCGTCACGTCGACAAATTGAACTTCTGGAAATGCCACTGTCAGGGCTTTGTAGAGGTCGGCCCGAAGATACCAATTTGCCATCTCGAGGCCTACCCTCTTCCCAGCTATTGCACCGAGGGCGCGCAATTTGTCGATTGTCATCTGGACGGGATCTTGACCGTGCGTCCAGATGACAATGTCGGAGATCCAGCACTGGAAAACGGTGAGCTCTTTCTCAGCTTTATGAGTGAGTAGCGAGGGCTCCTTCGCTCCAGTCTGGAAAAACACGCATTCATACAAATAGATGCCAAGTGGATCGAAGCCGGTGAAATAATTGAGGCTTTCGGGCGCATGACCGAGGTAGATGTCGATCTTCTCTTTCTGGAGCATGGCATCGAGTCGGCTGACTCGGTTCTCAAACTCCCGCAGCGCAAATGTCAGAACCTTGCCATTGGGGTGTTGTCTCAAGTCATTCGTTTGCACGGACATTGGTCCTCCATCCTTGGTGGCGTGCGCGCCTCTCGAGAATGGCGAGATGACGCTTGACACGTGGAAATTTGGGGGAAGGCTAGCGACTTCCCGTTTGCAGATCTGGCGGAGTCAGGCGGCCTAGCTGCCTTTCAATCACGCGCGCGGCGCTGAGTACGTGTGCGTCTTGATACCGCGGTCCGACAAGCTGCAGGCCCACCGGAAGCCCGGCGTCGTCGAGCCCAGACGGCAGGGATGCTGCAGGCTGCTGAGTCAGGTTGAAAGGGTAGGTAAAGGGCGTCCAATCGACCCAGCCGCTGAACCCGTCTGGCTTGTCCTTTCCAACGGGGAAAGGTGCAATGGCGACGGTAGGAGTGATCAGCAGATCAAAGCTTTCATGGAAATCGGCCATTTTTGCCGAAAGATCGAAGCGTGCCTGTTCGGCATCCTTGAATTCCGCGAGAGAGATTTTCTCACCCCGGAGCGCACAATCAAGAAAACCGGGATCCAGCAGCTCTTTCTGTGCCTCGCTCATGCGAGCAATCAGACGCGTTGCTCCGGCGAACCAGAAAGTTGCGAATACCTCTACGGGATTGGCAAAGCCAGGGTCTACCTCAACAACTTCTGCCCCCAGGCCTCGAAGCTGTTGAACAGCTGCGTCGGTGACGCGCAGAATGTCAGGCGCCACATCGGCGTAGCCAAGAGTACGACTGTATCCGACCCGGATCCCGTCCAGGGACTTGGTTTCGCCTGACACGTCGGCCTTATAAGTCGTGCCGCTATAGCCGTCCCGTGCATCGGGACGGGTGATAACATCCATCATCAGCAAAGCGTCATCGACCGTCCGGGTCATTGGTCCAATGTGAGATAGCGCTCCCATGGCACTAAGCGGCCACTGCGGCACGTATCCGAAAGTCGGCTTGAAACCAAATGTGCCGGTAAAGCTCGCGGGAATCCGGATTGAGCCACCGCCGTCGCTACCTTGATGAAGAAAGCCGAGGTTCAACGCTGATGCCACGGCCGCACCACCAGACGATCCCCCTGGCGTCAATTTCGGATTCCAAGGGTTACGCGTGATACCGGTCAGTGGACTGTCGGTAGCTCCTTTCCAGCCAAACTCAGGTGTCGTAGTTTTTCCGAGAATGATGGATCCTGCTTCTCGCATGCGGGCGGTGAGCGGTGCATCTTCATTCCATGGCCCGGCCGCACTGGTTGTTGCTGACCCTCGTCGTGTCGGCATTCCGCGTGTCAGTGTAAGGTCTTTGATTGTTGCTGGCACGCCGTCGAGCACGCCAATCGGCTGTCCCTTGTTCCACCGCTCCTCAGACTGCCGGGCTGCCGTCAATGCTGCATCGGCATCGACGTGACAAAAAGCATTGAGATCAGCGTTGACCGCATCGATGCGCTCAAGACAGTCCCGGATAACCTCCACAGGCGAGGTCGCGCCGGATTTGTATAGCTCGATGCATTCGACAGCCGTCAGGGTCCGCAAGGTCCCGAAACCTTTGGTAACGCTGCTCATTGTATGTCGCGCTCTATCTTGGGTCAGCGGTGGCCGGCGGCTTTAAACGATCACCGAGTTTACGGAATGACTATTTGCAAGAACACCATGCTGGCTTAGTATCCCAGATCAAGTCTCACTTCTCGCCTCATGGGTGTACCCGATACAAATTCTGCCAGGTTCTGCGAGCCCCAGCGGATATTCCTCTCAAGCACGTCATCGGCATTCGCCGCTTGGTCGTTCGACACGATCACATTGGTCAATTTGTGGATTCCAAGGCGCGATCCCCAGCCAATCGGAAATGTTTGGCCGTAATTGTACTGCCACCATACGTCGGTTGCGAAACCACGAAGGGTGCCCGCAGTGAGCGCTTCGTATAGCGGCTTCTCCTGGATCAACATGCCACGCGAGATATTAATGAGAAAAGCCGATCGTTTCATGGCGGCGAGTTCCGCGGCGCCGAAAAACTGATGCGTCTCTTTTGTATCAGGCGTTGCCAGGACGACGTAGTCGCACTTCGGCAGAACATGGTGCAACTCGTCGACCCCGTGCACTGCATCGAAAAACTCGACCGCGGGGCCGCCCTTGGTGCGACGCACGCCGAGGACTTGCATGTCGAACCCCTTGGCGTGTTTGGCGATGCGCCCGCCGATATTCCCTATTCCAATCACGCCGATTGTGCGACCGTGTAGCATCGCCGATCTGTATTCGTCATCATAGAGAGGGAATAGAAACCTACCTTCTTCTGTCGCCCGGTGCTTGAGAAGAGTCTTTTTTGCAAGAGCTAGTACAAACATCATTGCTTGCTCTGCGACCGCGACCGCATTAGCGCCGCGAATGTTGGCGAGCTTGACGCCACGCTGTTTGAAAAGATCTAGCGCGCCCATCAGCCCAAGGTCGTCCACGCCGGAATGCAGCCACGAGAACACCTTGAGCTTTTCCGCGACCTGAAGGATTCCTTCCGGAACGCTAAAAGCAATGATCGCATCGGCGTCGGTCGCCAGATGCTTCACGTCTGAATAGTCGCAGTCGAAACGCGAGAGATATTCGCCCCTCGGTGCCACCACCTCGGTTCCCGGCGGCAGCACTTCTTTGATCAGGCTGATCTCAGTGTCCGTGGCATACCACAAGCATAGAACTTTCATCTGGTCCTCCTGAATTCTGATAATTGGTCGATTCGCAGGTCGCTTCAGACAGTGAGTAGCTTTCCGAATCCCGACAGTGGCTGTGTGTAGCCGGCAAGTCTAAGCGCATCCCAGAGCATTGCTTGGTGAGCGGTGATTACAGGCTTGCCAATTCGTGCTTCGAGGGACTGGATGATTGTCGAAGTCCTCAGACCAGTGCATGGTATGAACAAAGCTTCGGAATCAGCGGAATTTAGTCCCTCGGCCGCCTCTATTATGCTCTCCGGCGTGATATTGATGATTTCATAGTCGTTTTCGATGTGGAATGAACCACAAGACACGACTGAAATACCTTCATCCTTCAAGCACTCGGTCATCGCCGCCGTAACGTCGTCTGGGTAGGGTGTCAAAAGATCGACCCGCCGAATCCCGAGCTGACGAAAAGCCTTGTACGCTCCTGTCATAGGCGATGTTAACTTCGCCCCTGGTGCAGTTCGGTGCAGTTCTGCTTCAAGGGTCGTTTGCAAAATCAGCGCAGATCCAGACGTGCAGCCGTAGGCAAAGACATCGACGGACTGACGGGGCACGAACAGCTCGGCAGCTCTCGCAATTTCATGCGCATGGCCACGCAGATTTTCGACGGTAATGGGGTTTTTCGTCTCAATTCTGGTTGCAGAAATACTAACGCCATCCTCCGGAAGCATCCTCCGCAGCTCGTACTCAGTCACGACATCTGTCGAAAGAGCAATCAAGCCGATTACGACCTGGCCCGCCATCCCTGCGTCCATAGCCGCTTCAAGATGTTTGATTGATAACGTGGTCAAGACGACATGCCCTCGTTTGCTGAAACTTGAAGTTTTCTGACGATTGCCCAAGCAGCACGAGCCGCGCCTAACACGTCATCATCGGAGACTCCGAATTCCGCCGTGTGAACGTGGGTTATGTTTCCGAGCGCTTCGTTGTAACAGCCAAACCAGAAATAGACTGATGGGAGCTTCTCGGCGTAGAATCCGAAGTCGTCTGCGCCTGCGAGAGGTCTCGTCGGAACGAGTGAGTCCCTTCCACAGATTTCGGCGATCGCTTCCCGGGCCGTTCGACTGATGCCTGGATCGTTTACGACGGCAGGTTCTCCGGGAACCAACTTGAACTCTGCCTCTCCACGATGCATTGCGGCGATCTGGCGAGCCAGTTCCTCCAAACGGCGTCGAAGCCTCTGACGGGCGTCGGGCGAACGTGTTCGCAGGGTGCCGTCGAGCACGACGCGATCGCAGATGATATTGGTTGCTTCGCCACCATGGAAACGGCCGATTGAAATGACAGGAGCTTCGTCGGCGTGGCTCTCACGCGATACGAGCTTTTGGATCTCAATGACGAATGTGGACGCGATCGCGATCGCATCAACACCCAGCTCCGGCCACGCCGCGTGGCTCTTCTTGCCTTTGAAGATGATCTGGAATTCGTCGGAAGACTTTGTTACCGGACCCGTCAGGACAGAAAACGTTCCGGAGGGCATTTCGGGGTTCACATGCATCCCAATCGCGCAGTCAAAACCGTCAAGCAGACCTTGTTCAGCGACAGATCGGCCGCCGAGAGGTTCTGCTTCCTCGGCCGGTTGAAACACAACACGCACCTTTCCGGCGAAGTGCTGACGATGGGCAAGCGCCGCCAATACAACGCCTAGTGCTGCAGATGCGTGCGCATCGTGGCCGCAAGCATGCATCTTTCCAGGGAACCGGGACTTAAATGGAATATCTGGGCGAGCTTCTTGGATGGGCAGCGCGTCGATGTCGCCACGAACCACCACGTTTATGGAGGTTCCATTTCCCTCACCGACAATGTCAACGAACAAGCCTGTGGCGTGAAAGACCTGAGGTGTTTGCAGCCCCGCACCACCCAAAAACTCCGCTATTTTTGCCCGAGTGTTGTGCTCCTCATTTGATAGCTCGGGGTTTGCGTGCATGTAGTGCCGGAGAGCGAGAATTTGCTCCTCGCATCCCGCCGGCAAATGGTATGCGTGACTGGCCCGTTTGAGGTCTGTGTCCGCCGCATTCATTGATCGATCACTATCAGCTGGCGTGGAGACTGCGCCAGGCATTCGGGCTGCGTGTCGGTGATAAGGATGCTTTCGGTGATTTCGATGCCCCAGTCGCCAAACCACAGGCCAGACATAAAATGGAACGTCATCCCTGGTCGCAATTCAGTGCGGTCCCCTGTGCGGAAGCTTGCGGAATGCTCACCCCAATCCGGCGGATAAGCGAGACCGATCGAGTAGCCGCAACGGCTTGGCTTTTTCAGCCCGTGACGCTCAATAGCGGTGTAGTAGGCTTGCGCGACGTCTTCGCAGGAATTCCCCGGCACCGCTTTCTCCAAGCCAGCCTCCATTCCCTCAAGCACGGCCTTTTCTGCGTCGACGAACTTTCGATCCGGCTTACCTAGATAAAATGTCCTGGAGAGAGGGCAGTGATAGCGTTTGTGGACGCCGGCGAGTTCGAAGAAAATGCTTTCCCCAGAGCGAAGCTCACGATCTGACCAAGTCAGATGAGGCGCGGAGGCGTCGATGCCCGCCCCGATCATGGGAACGGCCGCTGGGTAATCGCCCCAGAAGCCATCAACGCCACGAGTGGCGGTGTGGTAAATTTCCGCGACAATGTCCGATTGCTTGACGCCGGGTTTCAACACTTCGGCCACGCGCTGATGCATGGCCGTCGCGATTTTGCCTGCTCCCCGCATGTACTCGATTTCGCGGGGCGACTTGATGATCCGCTGCCATTTCACAAGCCTTGTCGTGTCTTTGAAGCTTGCATTCGGCAGCGTGGATGACAGGGCTTCAAAGGCTGCGTGGGTAAAGTAGTAATTGTCCTTTTCGATCCCGATGGAACCGGTGGACCAGCCGAGGTCTGTAACCAATTGGCCAAGGGCACTCATCGGATGATATTGGGAGGATTGGACGTAGTGATCCGCATAGGACTTGATGCGGCTGTCGTCCATGTAAATGGTTCGGCGAGCACCGTTGCCGTCCATTTCGCGACCGAACCAGACCGGTTCTTCGTCCTCATGGATGAGGACGCACTGGTGAACGTAGAAGGACCAGCCGTCATAACCGGTAAGCCAAGCCATGTTCGCGGGGTCTGTGACGATCAGAAGGTGGACACCCTCACGCTCCATTGCTTTGCGGGTGGCCTCGAGCCGAGCTTTGTATTCGGAGATCTCAAACCGTGGTTCCGGTGCAGTCATTGTTGATTCCTCAATTCGGCTGCTCACGCAGCCCGAAGTTTCAGATGGTTTTCCAAAAGCCGAACAAGGGCCGCAGAGCAAAGGCTGACGAACAGGAAGCCTATGGCGACGAGAGTGATTGGTTCGAGATAGCGGTAGCTGAAGTTGGCCTTGGCTAGCGCTTCGCCCATAAGGTCGAGGACGGTGATCGCCGATAGTATTGGCGTTTCCTTGAACATCGCGATTACATAATTCCCCAAAGGCGGGATCATCGGGGGAATGGCTTGCGGCAGGACGATTTCCCTCCACGTCTGCCTTTTGGTCAGGTTGCAGGCCCTCGCAGCCTCCCATTGCCCGGCTGGGACATTAATGATCCCGGCGCGATAGACCTCTGACACGTAAGTGGCATAGTGAAAACCGAGACCGATTATCCCGGCGACCATGGGAGACAAAACAATTCCAATGTCTGGCAGGACGTAGAAGAGAAAGTACAGCTGAACCAGCAGCGGCGTTCTTCTAATCGTCTCTGTTACGAGAACCGCGGAACGGCGAACCGCATCGACTGACGACATCTTGGCGATTGCGAAGAATAGTCCGACGCTCAGAGCCACAACCGACGAGATCAACGTTATCTTTACCGTAACGACGAGTCCTTTAAGCAAATCCGGCGTTATCTCAGCGACGAATTCCCAGCTCCAGTTCATCGGTTAACCTCCGGTGTTTGCGCTGACGATGCCACGCCCAAAGCGTCTTTCAAGCCACCGAACGAAACTTATCAACGCAGACGCAATTAGAAGATAAATGACCAAGATGAGCAGAAAGGGCATAGCGGTGTCGCCTGTTTGGCCTCGTACCACCTGCGCCTGAAACGTTAGCTCCGAGACCGTTATGAGCGATGCCACCGCAGTGCCCTTCATGAGCTCGATCGCGAGATTTCCAAAGCTTGGCAGCATGAACACGACCGCCTGTGGAAGGATCACCCACCAGAGCGACTGCCACCGCGTCAGGTTTAATGCGATAGTTGCTTCCCGCTGATCGCGACCGACGGCGTTGAGCGCCGCGCGAACAACTTCAGCGCCATAAGCGCCACCGTTCAGGCCCAGCGCCAGGACGCCGGACTGCAGTGGAGATAGAGAAACACCAACAAATGGCAGGACGAAATAAGCCGCGAACAGTTGGACGAACACTGAGGTGCCGCGGAAGATCTCCACATAGATCCGCGTTATGGCTCGCACGGAAATCTGGTCTGCAGTGAGAGCAATGCCAGACAGCATAGCCAGTATCAACGCAAGCAGGCAGCTCAAAAACGTGAGTTCCACGGTAGCGACAGCCCCCGTGAGTATGAACCAGCTGTATCCGATTGCAGACTCAAAATTATTCACTGGGATGACCTTGCGCTGCCTTGATGGACCGCCTCAAAGGCGATGGCCTGCGGCGATTATCTTGCGAAGGAAACTTTTCGTGCGCTCGTGGTGAGGCGACTGAAAGATTTCCGACGGCGGGCCTTCTTCAACAATCTTCCCGCGCTCGAAGAACAACACCCGGTCGGCAAAATCCTTGGCGAAACCCATCTCGTGGGTAACCAGGAGCATCGTCATGTCGGTCTCGTTGCGGAGATTTGTGATGACGTTTAGGACCTCTTCCACCAGTTCCGGATCAAGAGCCGAGGTGATCTCGTCAAGAAGTAGTATTTTTGGCTGCAAAGCGAGAGCACGCGCAATCGCGACGCGTTGTTTTTGGCCGCCAGACAATCTTGACGGATACTCATGTGCTTTGTCGGCAAGTCCAACATTTTCCAACATTTGAAGCGCACGTTCTTTGGCCGCCGCTTTCGATAAACTTCCAGTCAGTACCGGCGCGAGGGCAACGTTTTGAAGAGCGGTTTTATGCGGGAAGAGGTTGAAATGTTGGAAGACCATTCCGAAGGCAGCCCGCATTCTGCGTAGATGCGCCTCTGACGACGGCACTTGTTTACCGCCTCTTTGCTCGTGGTTTAGACAAACGCCATTGACGATCACGTCTCCAGCAGTAACCGACTCGAGTGTCATCAAAATTCTAAGGATCGTCGTTTTTCCCGAGCCAGATGGACCAATCAGCGCAAGATGCTCACCGGCTTTAACCGAGAACGAGAGTTGTTCCAGAACCTTGAGGGAGCCATAGCTTTTCTCAACGTTCCGGAATTCAATGATGGGCTGGCAATCAGGAGCCTTGGATGCGACATGCAATCCCATTGCGCTGTCTCCTTTCGTGTGATCGCAGCCCAGCAGCTGTCGCTGCTGGGCATTATCACTGGAGTTCGAATTTACGGATTGCACATCTCGGCTGCCGACTTGGCGCTAGCCAAAATCTTATAGTTCGTTTGAAGACCATATTTCGCCATGATCTTCTCGAATTCGCCGCTGTCTTTTAGCTTTTTCAGGCCTACATTGTAGGCGTCGCGTAGTGCCTTATCCTCTTTATTGAAGGCTGCGGCTGCACAATCAATAGGGGTGTTAGCGATCGGTATGATGGTCTGCAAAGTATCATCACCCGACCGACTCTTCATGTCTATGACACCCGCATCATTGAGGGCGATGGCATCCACGCGTTTGTCTTGGAGCATCTTCACCGCACTGGTGTTGTCAGGATAGGGAACCAGGTTCTCTTGCTTCACTCCAGCTGAGAGCGCATCCCGGGCCTGCAAAGTTCCGGCGCCCACCGCCAGCTTGAGGCCGAGGTCGGCAAATTCCTTGTAGCTTTTAAACTTGCCACTCATGTCGGAGCGGATCAGGAAAGCTTGCGCAGTGCAGATGGCCGGTTCAGCGAAATCAACGACCGTGCACCTTTCGGGGCGAATGTTGAGAGAGCCGGCTGAGAGGATTCTTACGCGTTTCGCCTGTAGGGCTGGTATCATCGCCCCGTACTGTATCAGCTCGCCTTTGAAGTTCTTGAACCCGGAGAGCGCCAATGCGCCCCGATCGATGTCGGGGCCAGCGCCACTCAATGTACCGTCGGGCTTCAACTCCGTATAGGGCGGCTCACCGCCGATGGCGATCGAAATCTCTTGGTTGACGTCGAGATCCTCCGCGATCGCAGCACTCCCCGCTGTGATTGCCAAGATTGCGGTCAGCACCGTTGCGAGGCCGCGAGGAGCAAAAGAAGACTGCCGTTTGGTGTTTGATGCCATTGTTGTTCCCTTTCTGGTGGCTCTTCTAGATCGCTTTGCCAGCAGGACGTCGGTCGAAAATATCCCGACCCGATGCCCCGCGGTTACATGACGAGAGCTTCGTTTGACCTAGGGCAAACTGCTTTTTTCCGCTGCCGGTATAAACATGACAATCGGTCCGATCGTTGTCAATTGACTAAATTGTCCAATGACATTAGGTTGCTGTTCTATGTTTCCTCGCGTTGCGCTATTAAAATTAGACAATTTTCTGACTTTCGCCCGTCCGCAGGGCGGCAGTCGACGGTAGGACCTCCATGACGATGTGGACGCCGACAAACGAACGTCTTTCGCAGCCATATTTTCTGTCGATTGCCGATCAAATAGCGGGAGCCGTCTCTTCTGGGGCTCTGAAGCCAGGCGAGCAGCTTCCGCCGCAAAGGCAGCTTGCCTTTAGGCTCGGTGTCTCGCTCCCTACCGTGTCTCGAGCGTATGAAGAACTCGCTCGCCGCGGTCTCGTGGCTGGGGAAATTGGCCGCGGAACGTTTATCAAAGGTTCTAGCGTCAATTCTGAAGCGGTCACGCCATACGCACCCCTGCGCACATCCGGATTGATTGACCTGTCGATACTGAAGCCAGTTTCCGACATTCTGCACCTCGAACGTATGAAGGAGACACTTGCAGCGTTAGCCGTCGATTTGCCGCCGAGCACCGTCTTCGGCTCTCGCCCAGGAACTCTTTTCGCGCGCCATCGCTCGATTGCAACCGAATGGCTGAAGTATTGCGGCGTCGATACAGATGAGAGGACAGTACATTTGACGAATGGCGGAACGCCCGCCTTGACGGTCGCTTTCATGTCGACCTGTCAGCCCGGCATGACGATCGCAACCGAAGCGATAGGGCTCCATGTGATGCTGCCTTTGGCCTCGTATCTTGGTCTAAAGGTTCAGGGTGTGCCTATTGACGAGGAGGGATTGATCCCCGATGCGCTCGAAAGCGTCTGCCAGCACCACCTCATTCGCGCGCTCTTCATGATGCCCAATGCGCTTGGTCCAACCGCATTTATTATGGGCGAGGGGCGGCGCAATGCGATTGTGGAGATCGCTCGAAAATACGACTTGCAGATCATTGAGGATGACGCCCTGGGGCCGCTCGTAGACAACAGGCCGCCAACTTTTCAGGCTCTGGCACCCGAACGGACCATTTATATCACAAGCTTCACGAAACCGATCATGTCCGGACTACGCACGGGTTATCTCGTGGCGCCCGAACGTCTCCTCCCTGCAGTCGAAAATCGTCATAACGTAACAAGTTGGAGCGCCACACCATTGATTGCTGAAATCGCAGCAAGATGGGTTGAGGATGGGACCTGCCAACGATTCGTGGAATGGCAACGCGAAACACTTCTCGGGCGGCACGAGTTGGTCGCATCTGTCCTCAAAGGTGTTCAATACAGTTCTAACCGTGCAAGTCTCCACATATGGCTTCCCCTTGGTGAGCGGTTTCCAGAAGATGAGTTTGTCTCACACGCTCGCATGCAGGGCGTAGTCCTGGCGCGCGGCTCAGCTTTTGCGATTTCGGAGAATCATCCAGCTGTCCGCATTTCAGTCGGGTCGACCACGGCAGAAGAGCTGCACCGCGGATTGAACGTCATTCATAATTTGCTGCACAGCGAACCTGAACCGGTTCTGCTCTGAACTATGCAAGTTGATTTGACAGTAAAAGTGAAACAGGTTGGCGATCGGATCGGATATGAGACGAACTGCTGAAACTGTCGCGCTGGCTCGACATTGCTTCACCGTAGTCGGATTTGCTGGTGCGCATTGTCCGCCCCGGCTACCGAAGCCTTTAAGCTAACGATGCTTACGCCGGGCTGACATCTTGCTTGGCCCGGCCATGAGATCGTAGTTTTGTCCTCAATCATGGCCCGAAGATACACGGCCCTCCCCTTTGGCCGCTTCGCAGCTCTGGCATCTCGGCGGCTATGTATAAGCGCGTCGAGCTGTGACGGCGCTGCCACTGAGCCCAAATCGCCCTGCCGATCGGCATTTGGTCCCAGGTAAACTGGCGGCAGTGGTTCTTTGCCTAATTTCGGATCGCCTAATGGGTAACGCTGGTGTGACCCGAATGCCTAACGAGGAGCAAACACGCTCCTCACCGCATCGGCCGTTTTCGCCACGACCATGTCGGCTTCCTCGCGGGTCAGGCAGAGCGGCGGGGCGAAGCCGAGAATGTCGCCCTGTGGCATGGCGCGGCCGATGACGCCGCTCGCTGCAAGCGCCGTCGCCACCTGCGGTCCGATCTTCTGCGAGGCGTCGAAGAACACCCGGTCGTCCCTGTCGGCGACGAACTCGACCGCCGCCAGCATGCCGTCGCCGCGCACGTCGCCGACATTCCTGTGACCGCCGACGGCCTTGGCCAGTTCGGCGCGGAAATAGGCGCCGGTCTCGCGGGCATTTGTCACCAGGTCCATCTCGTCGATCAGTTCGAGATTGGCGACGCCTGCGGCAACGCAGATCGGATGCGCCGAGTAGGTCCAGCCATGGCCGAGCGAGCCGAGCTTGTCGGAACCCTGCACCAGCACCTGCCACATCTTGTCGGCGACGATGACGCCCGACAGCGGCGCATAGGCCGAGGTCAGACCCTTGGCGATGGTGATCAGGTCCGGCTTGATGCCGTAGTGGTCGGAACCGAACATGGTGCCCAGCCGGCCAAAGCCCGTCACCACCTCGTCGGCGACCAGCAGCACATCATACTTCTTCAGCACCGCCTGGATTTTCTCCCAGTAGCCGGCGGGCGGCGGCACGATGCCGCCGGTGCCGAGGATCGGTTCGCCGATGAAGGCGGCGACGGTTTCGGGGCCTTCGGCCAGGATCATTTCCTCGAGCTTGTCGGCGCAGTGCTGCGAAAACTGTTCCTCGCTCATCGAGCGGTCGGCGCGGCGGAAGTAGTAGGGCGCTTCGGTGTGCAGGATCGGCGCGCGCGGCAGGTCGAAGGCGTTGTGGAACAGGTCGAGCCCGGTCAGCGATCCCGTCATCACGCCCGAGCCGTGATAGCCGCGCCAGCGCGAGATGATCTTCTTCTTCTCCGGCCGTCCCAGCACGTTGTTGTAATACCAGATCAGCTTGATGTTGGTCTCGTTGGCGTCGGACCCGGAGAGGCCGAAATAGACCCGCGACATGCCTTGCGGCGCGCGGTCGATGATCATCTTGGAAAGCGTGATCGAGGCCTCTGTGCCGTGGCCGACATAGGCGTGGTAATAGGCCAGGTTCTTGGCCTGAGCAGCGATGGCATCGGCGATCTTCTGGCGGCCATAGCCGACATTGACGCAATAGAGACCGGCAAAGGCATCGATGCTCTTCTTGCCATTGTTGTCCCAGACGGTGACGCCTTCGCCACCGGCCATAACGCGGGTCGGGCTCTCGCCGCGCGCGTGCGTGCCCATATGGGTCGAGGGATGGAAGAAATGGTCGCGATCCCAGGCGGCGAGTTCGTTGGACTGGTCGAGCATCTTTTTGACTCCTGAAAAGAGGGCAGTCTCGGGGCGGCTTAAGCTAGATCGAGACAAAGGTATTTGAGATCGGTGAAGGCCTCTAAGCCGTGGCGTGAGCCTTCGCGGCCGATGCCCGACTGCTTGACGCCGCCGAACGGAATCGGCGCGCCGGTGATCTTGACGCGGTTGATGGCGACCATGCCGTAGTCGAGCGCGCGGCCCATGCGCTGCTGGCGGGCGCCGTTCTCGGTCACGACATAAGCGACGAGCCCATATTCGGTGGCGTTGGCGCGGCCGATCACCTCGCCCTCGCTGTCGAACGGTGTCACCGCCGCGACCGGACCAAAGGTCTCCTCGCGCATGATCAGCGCCTCGTCGGCAACATCGGCTAGCAGGGTGGGCTGATAGAACAGCGATCCTGCCGCGTGAAGCTTTCCGCCGGCAAGGCAGCGCGCGCCCCGGGCGATCGCGTCAGCAACCTGTTCCTCGACCTTTTTGACGGCTCGCTCGTGCATCAGCGGGCCGATGTCGGTTTCGTCGGCAAGCCCGTTGCCGACGCGCAACGCCTCGATGCGCCTGGCGAAGGCGGCGCAGAACCGATCCTAGATCGGGCGCTGGACATAGATGCGGTTGGCGGCGAGGCAGTCCTGGCCCGATGTCGCGAACTTGGCGTCGATCGCAATGCTCACGGCTTTGTCGAGATCGGCATCGGCAAAGACGATCAATGGCGCATGGCCGCCGAGCTCCATCACCAGCCGCTTCATCGTCGGCGCACTCTGGGCAGCGATCAACCGGCCGATTTCGGTCGAGCCGGTGAAACTCATGGCCCGAACGCGCGGGTCCTCGCACATCTGGCCGACGATCGTTGCGGCCTTGCCGGTGACGATGTTGAAAACGCCCGCCGGCAGGCCGGCGCGCTCGCCGAGTTCGGCGAGCGCCAGCGCCGACAGCGGCGTTTCCGAAGAAGGGTGGGCGACGATGGTGCAACCGGCGGCAAGGGCCGCCGCTGCCTTGCGGGTCAGCATGGCCGACGGAAAGTTCCACGGCGTGACGATGCCGACGACTCCGAGCGGCTCGCGCCGCACCATCATCTCGGCCCCGGGCAGGTGGCTGGTGACACTTTCTGCGTTGAGCCGCTTGCCTTCTTCCGCATACCACTCGACAAAGGAGGCGGCGTAGTCGATCTCGCCCAGCGACTCGTTTAGCGGTTTGCCCTGTTCCAGCGTCATCAGCAGCGCCAGATCCTCTTTGGCGGCGATGATCAGATCGAACCATTTCCGCAGGATTTTTGAGCGCTCCAGCGGCAGCAGTGCCCTCCAGGTCGGAAAGGCGCGCGAAGCAGCATCTATCGCCTTCGTCGTCTGCCGCGTATCGAGCGCGGCAACGAAGGCGACGGTGGCGCCGCTGGCCGGATCGGCGACTTCGAAACTTTCGGCGGCCTCGCTCGCCGTCCACTGCCCATCGACATAGGCGAGCTCGCGCAGCAGCCGGCGGTCGGTGAGGCGGTCGAGTGCGTCATGGCGGATCGTGCGGGCAAAGTGCGCGGACATGGTTGAAGCCTCCCGGGTCGGACTGATGCGGGAAGTCTATTGGCAATGGGCAGAAAGAGAGGCTGTTTGTATGCCTGCCCGTAGAGAGAGTCTCTCCATTGTGCGTCATGGCAGGAGGATATCTCTGTAGCCTGCTACGATTGCGCCGGCAGCAGGTCAGCTACCGGCAAGACGGTCTCATCCTTCACCGTCTTGGTGACGATGTAGGTGAAGTAACGGTCGATACCGATCTCGCGCTCAAGCAGGCCGTCGACCAGCCGCTGATATGGCGTCGATGTCGCGCGCCATCACCTTCAGCACATAGTCGACACCGCCGCCCACCGACCAGCAGGCGACCACCTCGGGAATGTCACGGATCACACGTTCGAAACGATCGAAATCGGCTTGACGATGACTGGCCAACGTGACCTCCATCAGCACAGTCGCGACCGGCGCCAGGATACGCATGGCGATCGTTGCATGATAACCCGAGACGATGCCGGCCTTCTCCAGCTTGCGCAGCCTCATCCAGCAAGGTGTAGGCGACAATCCGACCTGCTCGGCCAGCGCCAGCTTGGTGATGCGCCCGTCGCGCTGGATGGCGTCGAGGATTTTGAGGTCGATCGGGTCGAGTTTGGCGGCAGTCATCAAGCGTCAACGTTGGTCCAGACTTCTAACCCTGAGGCTTACTCGCCCAGCTGCAGCAAAATTGCAACGATAGCGTTGTTATATGACATAATGTCCTTTACGTCATATTCGATGCGCCTTTGACTGGGGTCGGCAGGCTCAGTTTCACGCCTGTTAGACGGGCATTCGCTCGGACACCATACGCCTACAGCTAGCTTTCAAGAGCTTGTAGCGCCGTCGTTTTTCAGTTTCGAGAAAGCAGCAGCCTGAGGCCGGCATAGCCGAAACTGACCGCCAAGACTCCCTCAATTCCCCGCCGCGCCCGCCGATACATCCTGACCATGGGTTGCGTGGAAAACACGACGGCGTACCCGCAAAAAATCGTCACGCTCAGCACCGCACATCCCGCGAGGATGAGGATTACGTCCGTCGCCGAGGCATCCGGGCCGAGTCCAAGTGTGACCAACGCTATCCAGGCCAGAATCGACTTGGGATTGCCATAGCTGGCTAGAAGGGCGGAAACGCCGGTGGCTGCCATGACGTCCCAGAAAACCGACACGGTGACAACGCCGGCGGCCAGAGCGAGGGCAGCCTGGCGGCCTTGATGCATCGCCGTTCCCATGATCCGCATGGTACTCGGTCCTGGGCTGCCGGCTGCGATCACATAGGCGGCATAGACGAGTAAGAGATGGCTTAGGTTATGTCTTAGGTGCATCAGGAGACCACGCCTATAAAGCGCCAAGCCAGACACAGTACGGTTGGCCATAGCCGTAGCACTCTCGGGCTTATCGGGTGTCAAAGCTCCCTTCGCCGCCTTGAATGCCAGATAGAACAAATAACAGCCCCCTAGAATTTTCAGAACGACGAGAGCCTGGGCAGGCCCATCACAGATCCTTCGCCAGCCTTGGGCCCACTGGCCGCGCTTTATACATCGAAAGTTGCGCCCAGGGCCTGCATCAGGTCGTCGATAATGTCCTGAGGGTGCTCGAGCCCCACGGACATTCGCAGCAATCCACCCGGCGCTTCGGACTTCGCACCTTCGACGGATGCGCGATGCTCGATCAGAGAGTGCGTGCCGCCAAGGCTTGTCGCCCGGACAACAAGCTTGAGGCGGGCGGCCGCGGCCATCGCAGCATCGGTTCCACCTTCGACGATGAAGGAAAGCATCGCTCCGTAACCGCTCATTTGCCACGTAGCCTCGCTATCGGTTGCCGATTTGCTGAACGACGAACCTACCGCAGTTTCCGACCGTCCGATCGAGCGGAATATTTCCAGGACGCTTTGGACGAGCGCCAAAGGCAGCAAGGCAAAACTTCACACATCAACCTCGGGACGCACGATGTTCGAGCTTTGGAGCTGGGTCCTCATGCCGGGTGATGTGTTTGCCGCCGATGCGCACAGTCCCGATACGCGCGAACTGCTCTCGGTTACCCAAGGCTCGCTCAAGGTCACGGTGGGCAGCGACGAGATCATTCTAATGCAGGCGAAAGTGCGCGCCTCGTTACAGATCAACCCCACTCGTATGCCGCGGCATCCGACGTGCCCGCCCACTTCTCGATGGCGGTTCTCGAGCGCGGCGGACAGCGGGTTCCGGCACCCTCTTCGCTGGCAACGACGTCGCCACTGGCTTCGCAAGACCTCGCAGACCACTGACAACCCCTTCACGGTCCTCCTTTGTACGTTCCTCCGCATTTCGCCGTGCCCGATCAGAATGCCCTCTTCGATCTTATCGAAAAGCACCCGTTTGGTATCCTGATCACCCACAGCAACGGCGCACTCGACGCAAACCATATCCCCTTCGAGCTCGATCGCTCAAAGGGCGATAAGGGCGTCCTCAATTGCCATGTCGCCCGCAAGAATCCTGTCTGGGAGGAAGTTGCCAATGGCGACGAAGTCCTCGTCGTCTTCCGAGCGGCCGACGCCTACATCTCGCCGAACTGGTATCCAAGCAAACAGGAATTCCATAAGCAGGTGCCGACCTGGAACTATCGCGTTGCCCACGCCCATGGTCGCATCACTGTCCGGGACGATGAGCGCTATGTTCGCCGCAACGTCGCAAAACTCACTCACATGCACGAGGCCAACCAGCCGGCCCCGTGGAAGACAGGCGACGCGCCAAAGGATTTCATTGATGCAATGACCAAAGCGATCGTGGCCTTGGAGATCGAGATCACCAGCCTGGTCGGAAAATTCAAGCTCAGCCAGAACAAGGAGCTGCGCGACATCCAGAACGCCGGAGAGACGCTGACGGCTCAAGGCGCTGTTGAGGTCGGACAGGCGATGCTCGCGGCGGCAGCGGCCAAATCCCAATAGCAGCCATCTTGTCCCGACAAAGCATAGGTGCTGGATTCCCCAACGGGTGACCGTGAGAGACGAACCTTCGGCTGGCTGGAAACGGGACCAAGCATCTGACTGCCCGACATGAGATGCGTGGCTCTTGATCCTGAACCTCCGACGCACGAACGAGCCTCGGTGACATTTCCCTGCACTCTCGCACGCCTTAAAGGGCCAGCTCAGCGCTCGTAATCGTTATCATTCGAGCGCTGGGTCTTGCGGTCCTGCTCTTCAGCCTGCTGAGTCTTCTGCTTGTTCGCGTCCTTCTGCTTGGCTCTCACCTTTTCCTGCTCGGTGCCGGTGCGCGGCTGCTCTGGCTCGCGGGGATCGTCGCGAGTTGGAAGGTCTCGCCCTCGCGCCTCACGCTCGGGGATCGGCTCGCCACTGCCACCACCGCGACGCTGTTGCTGCCGCTCGAATTGCAGCCGCGCGAGACGGTCGTGCATCTTGTCGTTCACCTCGTCACGATACTGTTCGAACTGTCCTTGATGCGCCGGCGGCAGGGTCTCGCGCATGTTGTCCAGAGCCTCATTGACGCGGGCCATCTGACGCCGCATTTCCAAGGGGGTTTGCGCCATGTTCAAATCTCCTATCGGTGCATTCAATTCTCTCATACCGGGATGGGACAGGAAAGACTTCTGCCCCGATTGATCAGCTCCGCGCCCCGCGGCAGGACCTGGTTGCCCTTCACCTGTCCGATCGCGCCGGAACCGTAGAAAATTGTTGCCGATCGACTCCGCCGCCGTGAGAGCCTGACCGACCACGCCCGCGGTCCGCATCGTCGTCACAGTCTTTTGCCATGCGGCAGCGATTGCATCGCCGTTCACGACAAGGGATTGCCCATCCAAACGGCGTTGTCGCTTGGCCTCCACCCGCTCGATCGTCCTGGCGCTGACTTGGTAACGCGGATCGCTCTGGGCGCGGCTGTAGGCTCCGGCATGCTCCTTGGTGAATGGCCGCGTCATCGCATGATCCATGCGCCGCGTCGCCACCATCGCAATGCCGTTCTCGCGTGCTTTTTCCGCAAAGGTCTCGCGCCAGGCGACCAGATCCGGCTTGTAGAATTTCAGGCGTTCGCCGTCGGCTGACCGTGCCTGCACCATCGCATGGATATGGACGTGCTTGGTGTCGTTGTGATGCGCCAGGACGAACTTGTATCCTGGCGCGCGCTCCTCGAGCACCGCGCGTGCCGCGGCCATGACGGCGTTGGCATCGGTGCCGGCCCTTGCCGAGAAAAGCAGGTGATAGGCATTGCGGCGCTCACGCCCCGAAAACTGCGGGCGCCATTGTTCATAGACCGAAGCCGCCGCCTTGGTCGAATTCTTCACCCCGGGCACAGGCTCGCCATTTGCGTGGCGGACCTGGCTGTGGGTGCGGATAAACTTTTGCAGGAAATATTTCGCCTTGGGTTCACGGCTGACGGCCGCCGTTATCTCTGCCTGGGCTACCACCCCCGCCGCGCCCATGGCTTCAGACAACCGCGCCTCGATCTTGTCGAGCCCTTTGCTGCGCGAATTCTCCCGACCGCCGGCCAGGACCCTCGCAAGCGGCCCCGCTCGCTCATCGGTGTGTGCGTAAACCTCCACCGTCTGTCCGTCCTGCGCATAGATGAACGGTTTCGAACCGAAGGCCTTGTTCAACGCCACGCTCAAGGCGGCATCGGTGACCTCGCCGGCGAGATCGAAACGAACCTCGATAAAATTCGTATTTTCCAGGGGTGGTTCGAATGTCTCGCAAAACGTTTCCAGGAACGCCTTTCGTGCGCCGCCCGTCGCAAGGACCTGTCCATCCTCGTCAAAAATCTCGATGTCGTGCTTCTCGCCTTTTTCGTCCTCGCGCTTCCCTATGTAATTGAGAAGCCGAGCGGCGGCTTCCTTGGTCGACGGAGGATTGGGCATGACCTTGAACACAGCAGGCTGCGCACCCGCCGCATAGCCTGCCCGTGCCGCGACGGCCCGCGCCTGATAGGCGACCCGCGCCGCTCGCCCTGTACCGCTGGGGCGACTCGCGCCACGGCCGCCGCCGCGCCGCTTCCAGTCTTCCTCCTCCTCTTCCGGCCGAAAACCGGCGAGCGTAGCGCCATAGACCATGATCGGCGCGCTAGCGGCTTTGGGCGAGCTCGCAGCCGCAGCGGACTTCGGAGCCCTGCTGGAGACGGAGCTCCCCGCCACTCCTGTCCCTCCCGGCGACGAACGAGGAGGGTTCCTGCCGCCACTTACCATCGAGCCGGCTTGTCCTTGCCCGAGGCGCCCGCCACCACCGGTCCGCTCATAACTCTTCATCGCCTGGAATTCACCGGCCTCGCGCCTGGCGCCCGTCAGTGACTTGTCGTCGTCCAGGTCCTCGCGCTTCACGCCGGACTCGCCCCGCAGATAGCGTTCTATTTCGGCCGCGTAGCCAGCAAGACGACCGCTCATGGCCTGGCCTCCCTCGCCTTGCGGGACCCGCTAGTCATCGCTTTCAGTTCGTCGCGGAACTGCCGCACCAGGTCGCCCACGGCGATCAACGCCTCCTCAAGATCCTCATCATGGGCAACACGGCCGTCGTTCATGGCGCGCACGGCTTGATTGAAATTGACGCCGACGCGCCGCAGCTGATCGGTCATGTCCACGATCGCCGGCCGCAACGCCTCTGACGCGATAGGCAGATGCCCAACCTCAGCCCGTACGAGACGCCGGACGACCTCGCTGACGGTGACGCCATCCCGCTCCGCAATGGCTTTGAGGCTGGCCAACTCGTTAGCCGAAAACCGGATGTGCGTCACCTCGCCATAGCGTCGTGACGTGCTCTTCACCGCTGTTTTCTGGGCGTCAGCATCCATCTCTCAAGCCCGCTTGCGGGCGCTAAGGCCCGCCAGGGCCGCGCCGCCTATTTTGTGTGTATCACAAAATAGGCTATCCTGCCAATAAGAAAGAAACAACGAGGAATGAAAATTAGGCGCGCGCGTCTTCTCACCGGCCCAGTTGTCAGCGGCAGCGGCGGGCGAAATGTTCCATCGTGATTTGATGCGTTGTGTCTATGATGCGTTGGCGACTTGTTTCTATGTTAACATGGAAACATCAGCCCTCTGATGCGTAGTCGGAAAAGCTTAGTCGGAAATGCGCAGTCGGTGGGCCACCGGACCCCTTCTTTCCTGAAGACGGCAGCTGCGCAAAAACTGCCTCTTTAGCGAGCCCCTATCGATGCGCGCCTGGGTTGCCAAATCAGTCCTCCCCGTCGACAATGTCACCATGTTGCGAACGTGATTTCGTTTCATGTGTCCATGATGACTTGTTTCCATGTTGACATGGAAACAAGGAGCCAACGCCGGAAGGAGGCCCCCATGATCATCTCCGCTGCGATCCCAAAGGGCGGCACTGGGAAATCGACGATGCTGCGCACCCTCGCATCCGTCGCGCTGCATCGGGGTTATTCGGTCACTCTTGTCGATGGCGACCGGCGGCAAAACATGAACCGCTGGTTCCAGATGCTGGGTGACGCTGGCAATCGCCCTGACAGCCTGCAGCTGGTGAGCGCGATGACCCCGCAGGAAATCCTCGACGCGGCAGCCACTCACAACGGTGAGCGCTCCGTCGTCTTGATCGATACGGAAGGCACCACAAATGACAACCTCATGGCCGGGCTCTTCGCGGCCGATATTGTCGTCGTGCCGGTCTATTTTGCCCTCGACGACGTGACCGCCGCCATCCAGATTACCGACCACTACATTCCGCTTGCGGTCGAAAGCCGGGGTAGACCGCTGCCTGCGATATTCGTGCTGACCAAGCAGACCATCATCGATGGCAGGGCGCGAGCCCTGACCGAACTGCGCGCCATCATCCAGGCCAACGGCACGCCGATTGCAGAACACGTCCTGCACAATCGTGTTGCCTACCGCGACCTTCAGACCGGGCAAACCCTTTACAGCCCCGCGGTGCCTGACGCGAAGGCGATTGCCGAGAGCGAAGGGGTCTTTGACGACCTTCTGCAAACCTTCATCGAAGCCACAAGGAAAGCGGCGTGAGTGAAGAAACCGCACCTAAACCCGGTGACGACAAGAAAGCCCGCATGATGAAGGCGATCTCCACGCAGCCGCCGGCGCTGCCCAGCATGTTCATCCCACCGAAGGCCGAGACGTCAGGGGCCAAGGAGCAAGCTACGCCACAGATGCAGGAACCGACAAAGCCGTCCCCGGCAGTTGGGCCCGATTTCCGCAAGCTGCTGCGGCAGGGTCAGAAAAAGGACCCCATCGCCGGAAAGAAGATTCGCGAGGAGGAGATGATCCGCTGCGGTTACTACCTGACGGCCGTGGAGCAGCGCCAGTTCAAGTTGCTGGCGATCAGCAACGGGCACAGCATGACTGAACTGCTGCGAAAGGCTGTGCAGGATTATATCCGCGTTCATAAGCACAAACTGCCGAAGGAATAATCGGCGGTATGGAGTCGCTGTCGCATGCTGTGACGGGTGATGTTCGTGGCTCTTTGCGACGCGCAAAAAAAGGGCCCGCGACGGAGCAATCCATCGCGGGCCCTGAGATGTGTTTGCCTACTCGGGTTGGTTGAGGTGTTTCAGCAGTTCACCGAGGATTCCGTCCCGTTCCGAACGATCGCCGGCTGCCGCTTTGTCCTCGACCAGCTTTGCAGCCATTTCGGGCGGCAGCGGCATGAAGTCGTAGCCCTGCGCAGTCGCGGCGTGGCGAAGATATCCAAGCGTTTCGAACGCGCGATCGGCGGTGCCAAGCCAGAGCGCGGGCTCGTCGGTTTCTTCGTGCGGGAACGCTTGCAGGAAGTAGGTCCGAAGTGGTGGATCGTAGCCGATGACAGCGTCTGGATCCAAGCGGACTTTTCCGGTGACGGTGCCAGTGACAGTAATGGTGTAGCGGCTCATTGCAACCTCCTCTTGCCGGTGGAGAAGCCGGCCCCTCGAGGGGCCGGCCACCGATGCCTCACTGGGGGTTGTTCCAGAGGATGACCTTCTTGTTTTCCTCGCCACCCGGGGCGGGAGCGAGATTGCCGAAGATCACGCCGATCTCGGGGGCTTCCAGCTTGACCGAGAGGTATTCCTCACCCGAACGCTGGGAGATGCGGTGCCAGCCGGCTCCGATCTCGAAGCCCGTGCGCTTGTTGACGATCCGGTAGTCGGGGGCGTCCTCGCGCGACTTGTTGGTGTTCGGGATGAGGGTGATCGGGGCGTTGACCCGGAGCGTGGCAAAGACGCCTTCCATCGAGCCGTCGGCCTTGGTGGTGAGGTTTGCGATCGTGGTGGCCATGGTAGTTCTCCTTCGGTTGCATCGGGACCATTCCCGATGGCGCCAAAGGAGAGGGCCGTCCTGCTGCGGTCATCTCGGCGAAAATTCTGGAAAATTCTATTTGCCGAAAAATAGCGGGCAGGCCCTTCGCCTGCCCGCAGATAAAAAACAGAAATCGAATTTTCCTGAATATTCGCCGAGTGTACCCCCAACGGGGGTTGACCGCACAAAGCAGGCGGTCGTCTACAAAGGCGACATGAAACGGGAATGGCCCCGGATGCGGCAGATGGAAAGAACTCAGGCCGCCATCGCTTGGCCGCCCATGCAACGCTGCCGGATCGCCGGCATGCTTGCCCCGCACCTCTCGGGTCATCGTCTGCGTCGTCAAATACCTCGAACAGCAGCCTGGGCGCGTGAACCGCCTTGCGCATTCGGTATGGCGGCACAGCGGTTTTGAGACTGGCAGCGACCTTCAAGCCCCTCGGGGGACGATACCGCGCAGTCAAGTTGGATGACCCGGCAAGCCAGGATGTTCGGCACGCTTGCACCCGCTTCAGAGGCGAGACCGGTGAAGATGATCATCCTGCACAACGCCCCCCATGCTCTGCGTATGTGCCGGTTTCGAAAGGGGCCGGCCCCGGGCGTTCATACAAGTGGATTAGGCGGCGAGGAGACGGATCAACATATCGGATTGAACCCGCCGGGCTGTCGGCAGGACCGCGCGTACATCATCCTGGCAACGTTAGACGCTCCTCCGGCATCATGCGGGCTTCGGCTTGGCGGCGAATGTCCGAACCGGCATGGCGGAGCATGGCGCACCAGTCCTCCACATTGTACGTCGTCGCCATCCGGCCCCTGGCCAGATCGTAAATGACGCACGGCTTGTTCGCGATGGCGAGCCGAAGGACGTTGACGGCCGTGCCGGGTGATGCGCCGTCCCAGACCATCATGCCAAAGTCGGCGCGCCGCGCCATCTCCCGGTCTTTGGCGGCGTCGTACCAAGATCCATGAGTGCCTCCAGGTGACGGGACATGGTAGGCGGCCCAGTCGCCCAGATTGTTGTGGGGTTCCTTGCCGGCATGGAAGACCCCGACATGCTCGTACTTGTAGCCCGCGAGCAGGCCCTGCGCCTCTGCATCGGCTCCCGACGCGTCGCCAACCAGCACGCCGTGCTCGGCAGCGACGATTGCGCCGATGCGAGCGATCGCAGGTTCCGGCAGCTCGAATATCTCGCGCGATCCACCTATGAATATCATCGACATGGTGACTTTCCCTTCCTCTCCAGCGCCCCCCGCCCCGCTCCGGCCGCCCTCTCCCCCTGACCCTGCGCGAGGGATCGTCACCCGAAGGCCGAGACGGCGAAGCCGGCTCGGGAAGCGGCGGGACGCCGCGACGAGAGCCCGGCCGGCCGCAGGCCGGCGCGCCCGAACCCTGCCGCTGCCGGAGGCGCTACGCGCATCTGGCTAGTGGCGCTTCGCGCTTGGAGCTAGTGGTCTTTGTCGGCCAGCCAGAGGCTCACGTCCTGGATCGAGCGCATGGCCGCGAAAAGAGAACGTCAATCCAGACGGCTGACGCGGCGGCCCTCGCTGCGCGCTTCGATAAAGGCGCCTGCGATCTTCATCATGAATGCCTTGCTGAAACGACCGAGGGGCTTACCGTCGGATTCGATGTACCAGGAGCGTTCGGCAATATCGTAGTTGTATTCGTCAACCACAATCCAGCAGCGTTTGAGATCGGTCAGACCGGCGCGGCGGCACTCGATAGCGGAGACCTCCAAACCGACCCGATCGCTGGTCGGTGGCTGGGTGGTTATCGCCAGGAGCGCAAGATGGGTCAGGCCATCTCTTGCGCCGCGGACAGCGATGACCACGCAGGTCGGCCGGCTCTTGCGGCCTTCCGTTTCGCCGCGCTCGTGCTGCCATGCCCAAAGATACGGGTAGGAGATCACCTGACCAGGCAGAAATCTACCGCTCATCATCGTATCCTTCCCCGCGCGCCAATCGGTCGATCTCGGCGGCGAAGAGTTCCGTGTGTTCCTCCGGCATCTCGGAGACATGGTATGCGCGGCGGGGATCGCCGCCGATGCGCATCCGTTCGTAGTGCTCGTAACTCATCAGCACGAACCGGGGTTTCCGGTGCTTGGTAAGAATAACGGGTTCGCGGCTGGCAACGTCGGTGACGTCGCCAACCTGCTTGTTGAGATCCCCCGTCGTGAACTGGCGCATGGCTGGACTCCTTATCGATCTCCATATTATCTGGATTTTCTTGATTTGCAAGAAAACGGCGCTCACGCGCCGCCCTCCGCGAACCGCCAGACGGGGATGCCCAGCCGACACGCCTTGTCGGCAAGGTTGTCGGTGATCCCGGAGCCGGGGAAGACGATCAGACCGTAGGGCACCACCGAGAGAAGCTGGTCATTGCGGCGGAACGGAGCCGCCTTGGCGTGTCGGGTCCAGTCCGGCTTGAAGGCGATTTGAGTGACCTTGCGGTTCTCGGCCCAGCAAGCGGCGATGCGCTCGGCGCCGCGCGGGCTGCCGCCGTGGAGCAGAACCATGTCGGGATGCTTCTCGCGAGCCTTGTCGAGCGCGTCCCAGATCCGGTCGTGATCGTTGCAGTCGAGACCGCCGGCGAAGGCGATCTTGGTCCCGGCTGGAACGAGCACCTCGGTTTCGGCGTGGCGACGGGCAGCGAGGAAGTCGCGGGAGTCTATTACCGACGCGGTCATCGCCTGGTGGGAGACCTTAGAGCCGGTGCGCGGTCGCCATGCCGATCCGGTCTGCGCCTCGTAGAGGTCGGCGGCCTCATCGCGCATGATTTCGAGCACGTTGCGGCGCTCGATATAGGTGATGCCTTCCGCGGTCAGCCGTTCCAGCTCGACCGACTTCACCTCCGAGCCGTCCTGCTCCTGCTGGCTCGAACGCTGGGCCTCCTCGTTGCGGTCGAGGCTGCGGGTTACGCGCTCGGCGGCACGATGAAAGACGTTTGCGAAGGACCAGAGCAGGTCGTCGAGATCGGGTTCGAGCCTGGTGTCGCCGAGCATGCCGGCGAAGGTCTCGACGATGCCGGCGAGGCCGGCCCGGATCACTTCGTCGTCGGGAAGTGGCCGAGCATCAGGTTCGTCCTGATGCGGGCGATGGCCGTACATCTGCAGTTCGAGGATGACGCGGTCGGTCGGCGAGGAGGCGTGGTAGGGCTCATAGGCCTCGTCGAAAGGAAGCTCGTAGGTCATGGCGTGTCTCCGTCGGTTGAGGCCGCGCCTATCGCGGCCTGACAGCGCTCCCCGGCCGCGCCGCGGGCGCGGCCGCACCGAAGGCCGAAGCGCGAGCGGAGGACGGCGCAGCCGTTGCGGCCGTGACCGGGGGGTGGCAGGGGTCGCCTCTCGGGCAGGCCGCGGGCGTGGCTCTCCGGCGGACCGCCGCAATGCCTGCAAGGCTTCCGGTGACGCCGCCCCTGCCCGCCTGCCGGCCCCGCCCGTTCATCCGGGCGGCAGGAAGAGACGGGCATCCTCCGGGACGAGCTGATCGCTGAGCCATGCCGCGAGATGGGCGGGGCCGAGATGGCGCAGATCGTCGTTGAAGTCGCCGAGCTGCGGCCTTAACACTAGGGCGAGAACCCCTGACTCGCCTGCGCGCTGGCTGAGACGCTCGATGCCGTGCCGGCCGGCGGCGTCGGCATCGGCCGCGATGTAGAGGCGACAGCAGCCGGGCGGCAAGATCAGGCCGGCGAGGTGATTGGCCGAGGTGGCGGCTGCCACCGGCAGCGCCGGCATCACTACCTTAAGCGAAGCCATCGTCTCGAAGCCCTCGCCGGCGGCCATGACCGGGACTGGCGCACCGTGTTCAAGGCCGAGCCAGACGCCGTTGCCCAGCAGGTGACCAAGCGAGCGGCGTGGATCGGCGAGCTGCGCCTTGCCGATCTTGCCACTCGGGTCGAGCCCAGGGGAGAGGTAAGTGCGCTGCAGGCCGGTGATCTGCCCGTTGAGGTTGGTGACAGCGGCAATCAGCGCAGGATGAGTCTGCGTTTCGCCCGTCACGAGATCCCGGTAGTAGCAGCCGGGATGAAAGCGCAGGGCTCGCTCATGCGCGGAGAGCAGAATGCCGCGACCGGCAAGGTATCGTTCGGCCAGCGTGCCGGCGATCGGCTGCGTCATGGCGAACAGGCGACGCGCCGCCTCAGGCGAGCCGCGTGCCGCGGCAGGTTGGCGCTGCGTGCCAAAGGGCTGGGGCGGGGGCGGTGGCGGCGGCATGGAGAGGAAGCGACGTGCTTCATCCGCGACCTCGCGGAAGTCGACCAGACCACAGCTCTGCTCGATGACGTCAAGCAGGTCGCCATATTCCCCCGACGACTCGTCGACCCACTTTCCGGCTGCCTTGTCGCCGACCGCCTTGAGCCGCACATGCATGGAACGGCCGCGCGTGTTGCGGACATCGCCGACCATCCAGTAATTGCCCGAGCGATGGCCGTTGGAGAGATATTCGCGGCACACCGCTTCGGCATGATCGCCAAGGCGGCGTGCCAGCTTGGAGGCCGAGCCGGACATGATCGCCTCCCCCTCAAGCCACCGAGGCACGGTCGGTGACGCCGACCAGCGTATGGCGGTCGAGGAGCGCGGCGAGGATTGCGGACCCGCGCGCGGACGTGGGGATGAACAGCCGCAACTTCCAGGAGATGATCTCGGAGATCAGCCCCAGCGCCTTCAGCCGGGGGACCATCGCGTCGGTGAAGCCGATCAGCTCGACACGGTAGTCGTTCATGACCCGACTGCGGCGCAGGATCAGGCCATCGGCGAGTTGCAGTCCGATCCTGCCTTCCACGAGCCCAGTCCAGGCATCTTCCGGCGCGAGCGTGGGCACATCGTCGAGCCCTAGATTGCGGAACATGGTCGTGACAAGGGTAGGCGCAATGTGACGCCCGATGATGCGTTCGCCGGCATCGGTCTGGATCCGGTAGACCTGACAATCATGGTCCGGCAGCCGACGCCAGATCGGCAGCAGCAGACCCGTCACGATGTGAAAGGTGCTGGTGGTGAACTCCGGGACGGCGGCGACTTCTGCCTGCCATAGGTCGCAGAACAGTTTTCGGTCGGCCGGCTGCCAGTGGGTTTCGGCAAGAGCGTCGAGACCGAAGCGCAGCTCGTCCGTCGGCCGCAGCAGGCGTACGCGGTGCTCTATCGTGCCGTCGTCGAGCATCAGGCTCGCCGTCGGCAGCCGGATTGCCGCACGGCTGGAACGCGTGTTCCCCAACAGGACCGATTGCGGCTCCGCGCGGGCGATCGCCAACGCATCGACCAGACCGAGCGGCCGAATACGGTCCTTGCGCGCGACGGTCAGCACATGCGACTGCGCGCCGGAGACCGGGTGCGCGTAGACGGTGCGGCGATCGGTGACGACGATGCTTTCCGCCGTGATGGTCTCCAGACCTTTGTCATAGGAGCCGGCAGCGATCGCGCCCTCGACCTTCGCCGTCATCAGTTGCTCGAACACTTCGAACAGCAGGTTCTGGGTCTCGATGCGGAGCGCCAGCAGGCGATTGAGCCAGGTCGTGATCGGCGGCAGTTCGTCGCGCAGCCCACCCTCGTCGGTCGTCAGCGACAGCCCGGTCACGGTTTCGAAGGTCGTGAGCGAACAACCTTCGATCCTGCCCTGATGCAGCAGCATGTAGAATTGGCGAAGTGCGGCCCGCGCGTAGGGGCTTTCGAGATTGTCCTCGGCACGGAATAGCCCTGCCCCGCCGGTCTGGCGCTGGCCGCGCGTGATCGCACCCAGTGTGTCGAGCCGCCTGGCGATTGTCGACAGGAAGCGTTTGCCGGCCTTCACATTGGCGGCCATGGGCCGGAACAGCGGCGGTTGCTTCTGATTTGTGCGGTGGGTCCGTCCGAGACCCTGGATGGCGTTGTCGGCGCGCCAGCCGGCTTCCAACAGGTAGTGCTTGCGTAGGCGCTGGTTCTTCACCCCCAGATCGGCGTGATAGGAGCGACCGGTGCCGCCGGCGTCCGAAAAGATCAGCACGCCCTTGTCGTCGTCCATGAAGCTCTGTGTCTCGGCGAGGTTGGCCGAGCCAGGGCGGTTTTCGACGGCCAGCCGGTCGATGCCGTCGCGGCCGGTCTTCTTCACGATGCGCCGCAAGCGGCCGGTCACCTCGGCAACGGTGTCGGTGCCGAAGTGATGGATGATCTGGTCGAGCGCGCTACCGACCGGCGGCAGCGATGCGAGTTTTTCGATCATCTCGTCGCGCCGGCGAACGGCCTCGCGGCATTGAACGGGATTGCCATCTTCGTCGTGGACAGGCCGCGAATAGACGTTCCCTTCCGCGTCCGAATATTCCTCGAACAACTGGGTGGGGAAGGAGTGCATCAAGTACCCGCCGACGTACTCGCGCGGCGTGACGTCGACATGCAGATCCGACCATTCCTCGGTGGGGATTTCGGCAAGGCGTCGTTCCATCAGCGCTTCGCCGGTCGAGACGATCTGCACGACCGCCGAATGACCGTCGGCGAGGTCCTGCTCGATCGCGCCGATCAGGGTCGGCGTCATCATCGAGGTGATGAGATGGCTGAAGAAGCGCTGCTTGGTGCTCTCGAAGGCTGAACGTGCAGCCGACTTGGCGTTGCGGTTGAGCGTGCCGGCCTCACTGGTGATGTTGGCCGCCTCGAGTGCGGCGGTCAGGTTGTTGTGGATGACCTGGAATGCATCGGCATAGGCGTTGTAGATACGGATCTGCTCCTCGCTCAGCGCGTGCACGAGCAGGTCGTATTCGACGCCGTCATAAGAGAGCGAGCGCGCCGCATAGAGGCCAAGCGATTTGAGATCGCGGGCGAGCACTTCCATCGCCGCGACACCACCCCCCTCGATTGCCGCGACGAACTCGGCCCGGTTGGCGAATGGAAAATCCTCGCTGCCCCAGATGCCGAGACGCTGCGCATAGGCCAGGTTCTCGACCGCGGTCGCACCGGTCGCGGAGACGTAGACAACGCGCGCGTCGGGAAGGGCGTGCTGCAGCCGCAGGCCTGCCTTGCCCTGCTGCGACGGGGCGACGTCGCCACGCTCGCTTTTGCCGCCAGCGGCATTGGCCATGGCGTGGGCCTCGTCGAAGACGATAACACCATCGAAAGAGCTATTGGTCCCTGAAGGGCCTTCGGCCCTTCCCGCGAGGTTCTCTCCAGTCGGGCCTTCGTCCCTCCTCGCCTCTTGTCCGACCCAGTCGAGGATCTGGGCGATCCGGGATCTCTTGCCTTCCCGTTCCTGCGAGCGCAGCGTCGCGTAGGTTGTGAACAGGATGCCCTCGGCAAGGCGGATCGGCGTGCCCTGCCGATAGCGCGACAGCGGCTGGACGAGAAGTTTTTCCTGGCCAAGTGCTGCCCAATCGCGCTGGGCATCTTCCAGAAGCTTGTCCGACTTGGAAATCCAGATCGCACGGCGGCGGCCCTGCAGCCAGTTGTCGAGGATGATGCCGGCGACCTGTCGTCCCTTGCCGCAGCCGGTCCCGTCACCCAAAAACCAGCCACGGCGGAAGCGGACAGCGTTCGCAGCGCCTTCTGGCGCGGCCGAGACGACATCGCAGGTCTCGTCAACCGTCCAGGCGCCGGTGAGATGGCCGCAATGAGCCTCCCCGGCATAGATGACGCATTCGAGCTGGGCGTCCGACAACAGGCCTTCGTCGATGATCGCATCAGGAAGAAGCGGCCGATAGGAAGGCTTCGGCGGCGCGACGGCGGCCATTGCCGCCGATTGTACCAGCGGCGTCGGATGCGGTTTTGCGCCGGGAATGTCGATCGACTGGAGCGCGTAGGGCTCGTAGATCGTGTCGGTGAGCCGGCCGCCCTCTTCCGGCATCCAGTCGCGCAGCTCATAGGCAAGGGGGACCGGCGGCGTGTTGTTTGCCTTGACCTGGCGGGCGGGTTTCGCCTGCGCAATCGGGCGGACCGATTGGATGGGCTTTGCAGCAGCCCTTGAGACAGCGAGGGGTGCGGTTCTTGCTCCTGATCGGGCGCCCATACGCATGGCGGCACTGCGCAGGATGCCGCTGGACAATGCACCGATCGAGTCCGGAAGGCCGCCCGGCGTCCGGGGCGGCAGATCCGTGATCCAGGAGAGCAGCGTTTCGACATCCATGGCCTTGCCCGGCGAGCCGGAGAAGCTGGTTGGGTCGGTAGCAGGAACTTTGTCGATGATGGTCAAGCGGGTCTCGGCCATCGTCCCATGGCGGGCGTAGACACGGCCGTCGATCGCTGCGGTGAAGATGACGGTGCCCTGCTGCTGCAGCCGTTCGAAGGCGGGCCGCCATTTGAGGTTTTCGGGAGACAGCCCGGTGCCGGTGATGGCGACCAGGCGCCCGCCGGCGCGCAGGCGTGCGAATGCGGAAGAGAGATGCCGCCATGCCGCGTCAGTGACATGGCCGTCGACATAGGCGCCGACGCTGAAGGGTGGATTCATCAGAACGACAGACGGCTTCATAGCTGCGTCGAGATGATCGTCAATATGGGCGGCGTCGTGCCGCGAGACGGGCAACCGTGGAAACAGCAGGCCGAGGAGATCGGCCCGCGTCGCGGCAAGCTCGTTGAGGGCGATCGAAGCGCGCGTCATCTCGGCATGGACGGCGAGCAGACCGGTGCCGGCGGAGGGTTCGAGAACGAGGTCGCAAGATGCGATCGCCGCGGCGTGCGCCGTGACGAAAGCCAGCGGCAAGGGCGTGGAGAGCTGCTGCATGGCCTGGCTCTCGTCGGAGCGCCGCGTGTGGGTGGGAAGAAGGTCGGCGATCCGCTTCATCATCGCCAGCATTGCCTGGGGCGTGCTCGACCGGGACAGGATCGCCGGGCCGAACCGGCGCAGAAACAGCACCTGGGCGACTTCGAGCGCCTCATAGGCGTCCTTCCAGACCCAGAACCCTTGCGCATCGTTGCCGCCAAAACCTGTCGTCATGGCGGTGCGCAGTGCGGCGGTGGTGACAGGCTTGCCCTGCTCGAGGAAAGGCAGAAGCAGCGTTGCCGCTTGATAGATTGCCTGGGCGTTGTTGATGGAGGCCGGCGTCGGCGCGTGGAGGGGAGCGGCGGTCGGGGTAACGGCAGCTGTGGCGGAAACGATGTTCATGGAGATGTCCTTCGCGAGAGGGGGAATGATGCCCGCGCCGGCACTCTCTCCGCGCCAGCCGGGCCACACTCCTCCCGGCTCCCCTCTGCCTCTGGCGCCGATGCACCAAAGGGGTTGCGCTCTGTGCAAACCCATGACTTGAATGCGCGCACAGGGATGCGGCGGCGACCTGGAGCTGTGGAGGTGATGCGACGGTTCAGAAATGGCAGTGCGGTCTACGAGGAGGGAGCGCCTGACCTGCAGGCGGCGCTGGCGAACGCCTATGCCCGCAGCGAGCGTCCGCTATGCCTGTGCCGCGAGCCGGGCTGCCCGATGTACATCGCCCGCATCGGCGACCTTCATCTGATCAAGCGCATGCCGCTGAGCGGCGGCGGGCATGATCCGTCCTGCGATTCATATGAATCGCCTTACGAACTGTCCGGCCTGGGCGCCTTGATGGGCAGCGCGATACAGCTCGATCCGCAAAGCGGCATGGCGGCCCTCAAGTTGGACTTCAGCCTATCGAAGACAGGGAGCCGGGCCGCATCCGTGCCTGCGGGGCAAAGTTCCGCCAGTCTAACCGCCGATCCCAGGAGGATGTCGCTGCGTGGCCTCCTTCATTATCTGTGGCACGAAGCCGAATTGACGGTCTGGACATCGAGGTGGGCTGGCAAGCGACATTGGTGGAATGTCCGCTGGCATCTGCTCGAGGCTGCCGGGCAAATGACGGTGAGGGGCGGTCCGCTCGCGGATATCCTGTTCGTGCCCGAGCCGTTTCGCGCCGAGAACAGGCAAGCGATCGAAAATCGTCGCAACGCCGTCCTTGCAACTGTGCTTCCGCCGAAATCCGGCCCCCGAAAGTTGCTCGTCCTGATCGGCGAGGTGAAGGAGATCGTGCCCGCCCGATCCGGTCAGAAACTTGTCATCAGACATTTGCCCGGCTTTCCCTTCATCATCGACGATGCATTGCATCGGCGTTTGCAGGTACGTTTCGAAAATGAACTGTCGCTGTGGGGAGCGGATTCCAGCTCACATCTCATGACGATCGCGACGTTCGGACTGAACCCGGCCGGCCTCGCCATTGTCGAGGAGATCGCGTTGATGGTGGTGTCCGAGAACTGGATCCCTTATGAGACGGTCCCGGAGAAAAGGCTCGTCGATGGGCTGGCTCGTCTTCGCGAGAAGAGCGTGAAGGGATTGCGCTTTGACCTGCAACCCGACCAGCCGATCGCCAATGCGTTGCTTCAGAACAGGGACGATCCGACAGCGCTCTTTGTCGTTCCAGCCGGAGCGGACGAGACCTTTGAAGCGTCGCTCGACGAAATGATCGCCGCGCGTCCGGAGATCGGCTCCTGGGTGTGGCGGGTCGGCGAAGGCGATATGCCGCCGCTGCCGCTCTGAGCGTCGGCGGAATTTCCAACGAGGCTCAGTATGTCTTACGCAAGGCCCAGCTTCTTCTTGAGCTCGGCATTTTCCTTGCGCAGACGGTCAGCAAGCAGGTTCTTAAGGCGCCTGTTTTCTTCTTCGAGCGCGACAAGATCGCGGAGATCGCCGTTGTCGGAAGAGGGTGCGGCAGCTCTTTTCCAAGAATAGTAGGTCTGCTCGGATATGCCGGCCTGGCCGACCGCAATCTTGCTGGTCGCGCCGGCAGCGATCGATTTCTCGATCTGGGCAAGCTTCTGGGCGCGTTCATTCTCGGAATATGTCTTGCGGGCGGTCTTCGCTACCACGGGAGCTTCCGCGGCCTGGGGCGCAGGTTTCGCTCCGTTCTTGCGGACCGGCTTTACGAGCTCTGCCTTCGCTTTCTTTGCTCGCGGAACTTTCTTCTTGGATTCAGGCACTTCCACTTTGGCTGGGGCAACTGTCGTCTGAACAGTCTGAGCGTCCTGAATATCGGCCATCATATACTCCGCTTGTGGTTTATCTCCTTCTTCAGCATCAAGGGGTCTTATACTGAAGTCAATGACCTGGGAATTTGGCAGCTGAGCAGCATAGCCCGGCTGTGTCATCTCCGTGGCAATCTTGGACAGGTCGAGATCGCCCCAGATCGAATGGCTTGGCTTTTGCTTCCCGCGCCTCTGTTTCACTTCCACGATGAATGGCCGGATCTGGCGCTTCATAGTCTGTTCCTTGATGTGAGCATGACTTGCAAGCCAAGTCGCTGTTTCGCGTCAGCGAGTATCCGACGTATCTTATCGCTCTCGCCGTGCTTTATCGGAGAAGCCCCGCAACGAGCAAGCGGTGTGTCATGGCCTTGGGCAGCGGGGTCAATCAACGGGGGCAAACATGCCTACCGAGAGAGAGCTGCCTCATACACGCGATGCTCAGGCGTCTAGCTGGCGGAGTGCGATGACTGTGCACAATCCGGCTGGAGCGATTGCAATCCCTATTTTCTTGGGAACTAATCTTCTCATGGCGGCGGATGAGCTGGATGCGCTTGTTTTCGGGATGGCGGTCGACAGCGTTCGGGCGCTTCCTGTTCCTTTCACGGAAAAAGTCGCGGAAGTCGCCAACAGAAGCCAGGGCGTTGTGCTTTTCAATTTGCGCATCGATGGCGACATGGAACTTCAGCGCGTCGCCGCCATCCGGTATCCAAGTAATCAGACAGGGGTTCTGGTGCTGGATAAGCAGGGCTTGTGGACCAGCCATTGCATGGTCAATGGCACTTTCTCCAGCTTTATCGCTCCGTTGGAGGACTGGAACACGCTGCCGCTCGCAACGCAGGCCAGGACGAGTATCGCCGGCCCGGCCAGCCTGTTCATCGGCGCTTTACGTAATGCCGGATACCTCCCGCGTGGCAGGCACTGACCCCAAGTTTTGCCGAGGGCCGGATGCTTGTATCCTCGGGGCAGTTGGCCATACGGTCTCGCATGTCTCAACAGCTTGAGGATGGGCCGTACGCGGGTGCATCCATTGAGCGAAAGTCGGTCACCGTGATGGAGACGCTTCGCCGCCGAAGCGCGGTTCTTATAGATGCCCATCGTCGTCTTCCTTCGTCAGCTCCGACGCAATCGGACTTTGGATAGGAACTCATCGATCTCGAGATCCGACAGATCATCGAGCAGCTTGAAGGCAGCATCATGCCTTCCGGCGTTAAGGAGAATCGTGCGTTTGCCTTGATGTTCGGCCCACCCGGTCTCGGGGTCTGCGTTGCGGGCGGTCCCCCTGAGCTCGACAGGGATTATGTTCCAGATCGCCTCGAGCTTTTCTGTGCGGGTCATGCTGTCGCTCGCGCCGGTCTCGTGGGCGATGATGGCGGCGCGCATCTTGTCTGGCGACTGCCGATCCGTGAGATCGCAGAAGCCATGAAACCAGCGCTCGCGGCCCCAGATCCGGATCGCGAAGAATACGCTGGTGACGTTGCCGGCCTTATACTCAGACATGCCGAACATGCCGGTGCGCATGAAGAGCGGCGGCAGCAAATCGAGCATGAAGTGATATTCTGACGCGTTGATCTCGAACCACTCGGCTGAATAGGGAGTGCCGGAAAGCGGATCGATGCCGGGAGTGTCTTTGTGACGGCTGAACAGTTGGAACATCTGCTCGCGGGTGGCGACGCCGTCGAGCACCTTCCTGAAGGGTGGATGTGCGGTCATAAGGTTCTCCTGAAGGCAGGTCGGCCACGCGCGGCATCACCGCGCCATGGCAACTGCTTGCTGTGTTGTGGCTGGCGACGGGCCGAGCCTGCGGCCGGCACGTGCACTGGCGATGATGGGGTTTGCAGGAGTTTAGGCGGCGCGGCGCTCGGAGGAACACGAAGCGTCTCGACCAATCCCGGTGATGGCACGGACGGCGGCGGCGAGCGCCGGGATGTCGTCCAGCATGCCGAGGGCGACGAAGTGGTTGGCTCCGCCGGTATAGTCCTTGCGGCCTTTGCAGGTGCGGATCAGGATGCCGTGACCAGAGGACTGCCCGAACTGGCCGACCTGGATATAGGCACGGTCATGGTGCAGGGTAATTTCACCGCAAACGGCGATGCCCGCCCTGTTGGAGCGCAGGTCGAAGCTTCCCTGCGGCAGCGCAAGTTCGGCGGCGAGTTTCTTCAGCCGTGAACGGGCTGTGGTGTGGAAACGTCTCTTCTGCTGCTCGTCGTAGGAGCAGGATCTTTTCCAGTCGAACATGTCGATCTCCATGAAACAAAAATGCCCGGGCGCGCTATGGCGATCCCGGGCTTGAGAGTGAGTTGGAACTGAATGGGTCCGGCGGGAGCGCCGGGCCCGGTGCGAGCGTGAGGCCGACTATTCAGCGGCCTGGAGGTGGTCCGTTTCGTCGCCGTCGATCGTCACCGGCTCATCGGAGGACGGATCCGCATCGTCGGCGAGGAAGGCCGGCAGCTCGGCGGCATCGCCGTCGAGGGCTGCCTCGTCCGACATGTCGCCGGTGACCGCGTTGCCAGCATCGGCAGACACTTCATCGACCTCAACGCGCAGCGGCTCGGGCAACCAGTTCGAGCCTTCGAGAAGCCGGGCGGCTTCACGGGCCATGATGTCCTTCTTCATGTGGTCGATCAGCTGCGCGGAGTCTGCGCCACGCGCTTCACGGACAGCCTGTAGAATCCGCGCCTTGGTGAGCCGCCCGAGGAACTCGACCGTGGGCGTCCAGCCGGCGTCGACCATGTCGAACTGGAGCGAGCGGCCAAGCACGTCTGCATGCTCGAGCGCCTTCGCTCGCCTGTTCCAGGGTTCGACCACCGCATTGAGGGTCAGCGAGACGCAGTGCGCGAACAGCGCCTTGCGGCTTGCTTCATCGAGGCCGAGAAGGAAGTCCCACAGGCCTTCCGCCTCTTCGGGCAAATCGCGGTCCCAGGCTTCGTGCCGCTCGGCGATCTCCTTGGCCCAGGATGTCTCGGCAAGACCGTCGACCTGGCTGAAGCTGCCGCTCTTCATGCTGATCTCCAGGCACGTGTTCGGCGCGAAGCGATAGAAGACCTGCAGGACGAAGGCATGGAGTGCGGCGATGATGGCGATATCGACGTCGCCGGCGAGAGCGTTGCGTAGCGCCAGCGTGCGCTGCGCGGTCAGGTCGAAGACAAGCCGATCAGGCAGTGGCTTGATGCCATCGTCGTCGCCGTCGTCGCCAGAGGCGTCGTTCACCGGCTTGCCGTTGACGACAACACCATCGCCGTCGTCGTCGCGATTGGATCGGGTTCCGCCGTCGGCGCCCCCTTCCTCGCCCTCATCGACGTCGCCGGTTTCGGTCCGCGGCTCGTCCTCGGACCGCACGAAACCGGCGTCGATCTGGAGCTTGCCGTTCGCGGCAAGCGTAACGAACACACCGGCAATGGCCGTCTGGGCGGGATCGTAGCTTTGAGGACGATCATCGATCGCATCGAGCTCGGCACCCAGCTGGTCGAGCTTGGCCTCGATTGCCTCGTCGGTCTCCTCTGCCTGGGCATAGTCCGCATCCAGCTTGTCATATTCGGCCTTCAGCGCGTCGTAGCGTTCGATCTCCTCGGCGCTGAGCTCCTGCGCCTTGGCGTAGATGCGCCGCATCCCGGAGGTGTGGCCATAGGGAAAGCTGATCGCCGCCTCCACCCATTTCCAGCCTTCGGCGCGCATCGCCTCGGCATCCACCTTCAGCCTGTCGAAGACAAGCTGCTCGAGGAGTGCGGCATCCTGGAACCAGCCGCCGGAATCCTGCTCGAAGAGATCGCGAAATATGACCCCGCCGGCAGCCTCATAGGCTTCGGCGCCGACATAGACGGCCCGACGATCATCGGCCCGGACCGTGGTCTCGGTCAGCAGGCGCCTGATGTAATACGGTTCCTGCGTGTGCGAGCTGGCAATCCGCTCCCAGACCTGCTCTTGGCGCGCATGATCGTCCGAGATCGAAAACGCCATGATCTGTTCGAGCCGGATTTCGTCCTTCTCGTAGAGACCGAGAAGTTTCGGCGACACCGAGGCCAGCCGCAGGCGCTGCCTCACCGTCGCCGGCGATATGAAGAAGCGGGCGCCGATCTCCTCCGGATCGAGGCCCTGATCGCTGAGCGTCTTGAAGGCCCGAAACTGGTCGAGCGGGTGCAGGTCTGCGCGCCGCAGGTTTTCGGCAAGCGAATCCTCTTCGGCCGACGTCTCTTGCCCGCGGTTGACGATGCAGGGGATTGGCTCGTTCTTGGCCAGGCGCTTTTGCTTGATGAGGATGCCAAGCGCGAGATAACGCCGGCCGCCGGCGGGCACCTCGAACGTGCCGGTCTCCTCGCCCTCACCGTCAAGCACGGGACGGACGTTCAGGCTCTGGATCAGCTTTCGCCGACCGACGTCTTCGGCCAGCTGCTCGATCGACACGCCGTTCTTGATGTGCCGGACATTTTTCTGCGACAGCATTAGCTTGTCGTAGGGAATGTTCTCCGCGGCGTTCATCGCGATCTTCTGAATGGCGTTCTTTGCCATGGTCAGGTTCTCCATGACGAGCGGCCCGGGGCCTCTCCCCGAACCTCCAAGCCCGTCACCAACCCTCCCCTCCCCCCTCTGCCTCAGGTCTGGCGCCGACCCCGGCCCCGGCTCGCGGACCTCGACGCGGGACCAAGCCGCAGGAGGGGCCTTCAGCATGTTGGAGTCGACGGGTTTCTCCCACGAAAAGAGCGCCGTCCACTTGCTTCGGAGGACCGCGCTGGGATCGATGGAGACCGCCCCTAGGCGAGGCCGGCGACGAGAGTTTTCGCTGCCGGCCTCCGCCGAATCAGGCGGCGAAATCGAGAAGCTTCTTGGCTTTGCCCTCCATTTCCAGGCGGACATCCTGATGCGACTTGTCGCGCGCGACCCGCGTGATGCCCTGCACGAAATCAAAGATCGATTCCGGTGGTCTGCCTTCCTCCATGAGAACAGTATCGATGATCTTCGTGGTCTCGGACTTGGAGAAGCCCCGCTTGCGCAGGAAGCCCTGGCGGTCTTCGTCGTCTCTGGCAACGATCCGTTGCCGAGCCGTCTTGATGCCGTTGACGAACGGCATGGGCGAGGAATCGGCAAACTGGATCAGGGCCGGCTCGGCTTCCAGCGCGAAACGGGAGGCCGCGTATTTTGAATGGCGGATGGTGATTTCCTCGAAATCTTCCACGCCCCACAGATTGCGATTCTGACAAACCGCGCGCAGATAGAAGCTGGCGATCCCGAGGGTGCGGGCTCCGACTTCGGAATTCCAGCAATAGAAGCCGCGGAAATAGAGATCCGGCTCCCCATTCGTCAGCCGCCCGGCCTCGATCGGGTTCAGATCGTCGACGAGGAACACGAAGATATCGCGATCAGACGCGTAGAGCGTCGTGGTGTCGCTGGAGATGTCTACGTGCGGATTGTAGATTCCCGTTGACCAGTCGAGCACGCCGGGCACTTTCCAGCGCGTGTCGCCGGTACCGTCGCCGGCGATCTTTTGCACGGCGTCCACCAGTTCTGAGTCAAATATTCTGCCGTAATCAGGGCCTGTTACCGCACGCAACTCGAGGCGTCCGTTCTCGATTTCCAGCGTCTTCACCTGCTCGGCACGGTGGTTGAGGAGACCATGCTGAAGGTTGATCGCCGCCAGCGGAGCCGGAAGCTGACGCAGATAGGTGGCCGGCGCGCCAACCAGGCTGGCGAGTTGGCCAAAACTCCAATGCGTGGGGGCAACTGGGGCAGGCGCATCGGGTAGCATTAGCCTCAGGCGCTCCGGATCGTCGCGGCTGGCCTCGACGCGGATCAGCTCACTTTCGACGATGCGGGTCTTGCTGCGCTCCGACCGGCTCTTCACCGAATTCCGAAGGTCGGTGAGCGACAGGTATCGCTCGTCCGCCGGCCGGTTGAACCATTCTGACGACACGCGGCCGATGCGCTGGCCGCGGCTGACGTCGACCTTATAACCGGCACGCTCGTTGCGCTTGGGCGTGTGAATTTCCATCTGGGTCATGAGTGTCGCTCCTCGGCGGGCGCCGGAAGACTCTCTCCCGGTCCTTTACCCGCCACCGCAACCCGCCCGCCCTCTTTCTCTCCCGGCGCCCGCGCCCCTAGAAGCGTCGCCATTGCGGCAGCAGCCTCTTCAAGGCTTGCAACCGGGAAGGAAGGCGCGGCCTTCTTAGGAAAGCCCGAGCCTGGGACCAAGCGCAGCTTCACCTTCCGGACGCGACAGAATTCCGCTGTGCTTTCTTGCGCAACAGGGCTGAGGCCCCTCCGGATTCAGGTAGCGGCCTGCTGAAATTGGACAGGCAACTTTCTCTCGAGATTGAGCAACTGCAGTTTCTCTTCGGTCCCTAGCCAATACCGGTATAAACTGACCCAACGTCATGATACGCGAAGACCGTGGCATGGTCGGAATTGAGAGTGTAATTGCATGTCGAGCAGGTTCGTCCGGCCGGTGGTGGTGCAAGTTGGCCGGCAGGACCGTGAGCGGGTGATATTCGATGTGAACGACGCAGCGACGATTCTGCTGCGGAGTTTCCCTCATCAGACGACGAAGCGAAAACTGGCTATGGATGCATGTCTTCAGGTTCTGCGCGGTGAAGCTCAAACGCCGGTTGCGAGACGGGCCTTCGTTGCAGCGGCGTTGGAAGCGAACATCCTACGCAGCGACTGAGGTCCATGTTGATAGTAGCCTCAATGGCTTCGAAAGTGACTGTGAAAAGTAGAGCTTCACGCCAGCACAGTGATGACCGGGATTTGTTCAGAGCATCGAGGCCTGCCATCGCGGGAAACAACCCGACGTTCATCTGCTTAACGCGACATCGGTCAGGAAGACCGCAAAGTAACTCGATCGGAGATGGAATATGCGAGATTTGCCGAGCCACATCGATGCTGATGTTGTGATTGAAGTCAGTCGGCTTCTCGATGATGCCGAGGATATCGCCCCGTTGCCGGTGCACGAACTGGTCAAGCGGATTCGTACGACACTGCAGACCCGCCTTTCCGATCTAGCAATCGAAAAACTTGTCGTCGAGATGGCGTCTAAACGTGGATTGCCCATGGTCTTCGACAAGCCTGCATGACCGGAGAGAATGGCAGTCCGAGAAAACGGCCATGTACCCGTCTTCGCCTGCCAGGCTGGCGAAGATAAGCCATTGGCTTGACAGCTCTGACCACGGTTCTCAGTTCACCGGGGAACTGGCAACGCGATATTGGACGATATTGGTAGAGAGGTGGCCCAACCAGTGGCCGAACGTCGTCGCCCCAGTTACCAGTTTCTCGCGCGTAAGAAAAAGGCCGGACCCTTGGTCCGGCCAGGTATGAAGGTCAAAACCTCCAGAGGGGAACGCGCCAGACGAATGGGAGGAAACATCCGACGCACCGCACATATGGGCCAGCAAAGGTTACACTTCAACGACATGCCGTAGGCCACCAGACTTGTTCTCTTGGTGCACTGAAGCTTGCCTGCCTGATGCGATTGCTGAAGCTTTGAGCTAGGCGCAAAGCGACAAGCTGCGGGATTGGCGATCGTCATCCCGTCATCCTCGCCGTCGCCCCGTTCGCCTTGAGCGCCGCCATCAGCATAGGCCCGACAGAGAACTGCCCTGCCGTCGCCTTTTCGGTCAGTACCCGCAAATAGCCGCCGGCCGAGTTGATGGGTTTTGTTGCAACGGCTGAATTGGGGCGCAGAGAGGCCTGATGCGAGGTCAATCAGGCGGCGAGGATTTCGAACTGCTCGGCCAGAGACGGATTCGGATTGAAGGCGTACCTCGCCTGTCGCTTGCGCATCATGTGGATCATTTCGATGCCGGAAAGGATGGTGGAGGCGGTGGCCGTCGATTTGAAGCCAAGCATCGGCCGGACCCGGCGCTTGATGCGCCGATGGTCCTGCTCGATCCGATTGTTCAAATACTGGCTCCAGCGGATGCGGATCGGCTTCAGCCGGCGCCGGGTGCGATCCTGCAAGCGATTTGTGGTGTCGCAGGAAACGATCGCCTCGTGGTTGGTCTGGCTCCCGTCGATGATGACGCGATCCGGTCGGCCATGACGCTCCAGCGCCTTTATGAAGAAGCGCTTGGCCGCCGGCAGGTCGCGCTGCTCGCTGAAATAGAATTCGACGGTGTCGCCGACGCTGTCGATGGCGCGATAGAGATACATCCACTGGCCGCGGACCTTGATGTAGGTCTCGTCGACATGCCATTTGCCGGTCACGCTACGCTTGCGCCGGTTGAAACGCTCGAGCAACAAGGGCGAGAAACGAACGGTCCAGCGGTGGATGGTCGTGTGATCGACCGTAATGCCGCGCTCGGCCATCATCTCCTCAAGATCACGCAGGCTCAGATTGTAGGCAAGGTACCAGCGCACGCACAGCAGGATCACGGATTGGTCGAACTGGCGGCCTTTGAACATTGCAACCCTCCGAAATGATCGAAGGCTCCTTGCCACAGCGCTGGTAATCAAAAGGTTGCAACAGATCCGGAACGGCCCGCAGCAGGAAAGAAGCGGCTTTGACGACAGTCTCGCACAGCATCCGCAGGATCGCATTCCTCACGCCCGGCAACCATCCGCGACATCGAACTCGAAAAACGCGTTCCGCTGGACAAGGAGCCCTCGAACAAAAAAGGCCGGGCTCGAATGCGGCCCGGCCAAAAGAAGGTCAAAACCTTCAGAGGGGAACACCGTCCGGCGGAATGGGAGGAAACCGCCGAACGATTTTGCCTGTTTGATCTTATTTCAGAGCTTTGGCGACGAATGACATTCCAAAGAAAGCGCGAGACGGCAAAAATTCGTGCTCCGCATTGCCGCAAGCCTCACGGCGCGCTGCTCCGGACTCGAGAAGATCGGCTTAGTGCCGGCGTGCCACAGCGGGATGCGAACGCAGCCAGCTTTTCAGAACGTTGGTTCCGACATCGCGGAACAACGGTTTGTCCGGATCGCTCGTCGGTCCGCGCGGCGTCACGACGCGATGCATGGTGGCCCGCAGGTATCCATTCGATGCCAGTTCGAGCAGTTGGTCCACATTGACCCGCTTCCGTCATACTCGACCGGCTGTCGAGACCGCTTCGACACTCACTCACAAGCCCAAGGGAGAAAGCCGGGGCAAAGTATCCCCTCGCCTGTCGCTGTGAAGGAGATGCAGGCAATGCTGTTTCAGGCGCATGAACTCGCCCGAGGCGATGATCTCGGTCATGCGCGGCCTCTCGAAAGGCACGGTGATTTCCTCGTGGATCCGGCCGGGCTGCGCCTGCATGACGATGATCCGGTCGGCGAGCAGCAGGGCTTCGTCGATATCATGGGTGACGAATAGGATCGTCTTGCGGAATTGCTCCCAGATATCGAGCAACAATTCCTGCATTCGAAGCCGTGTCAGGGCATCGAGCGCCCCGAAGGGCTCGTCCATCAGCAGCAGCCGTGGCTGGTTGACGAGAACACGCGCGATCTCGACGCGTTGCTGCATGCCGCCGGACAGCTGGCCGGGATAGCGCCCAGCAAAGCCGTTCAGACCGACGAGCTCGAGCATTTTCTCCGCCTCGAGACGCCGCTGCCGGCGCTTGACGCCGCGCATCTTGAGGCCGAAAGCGACGTTGTCGCGCGCGTTCTTCCACGGAAAGAGCGTGTGGTGCTGGAAAACGATACCGCGTTCCGGATGGGGGTCTTTTACGGGCTGTCCGTCGACCGAAAGGACGCCGGCAGTTGGCTTGATATGTCCCGCCAAGGCGCCGAGCAGGGTCGACTTCCCGCAGCCGGATGGCCCCAGAAGACAGACGAATTCGCCGGGAGAGACTTCGAAGCTCGCATCACTGACGGCTTCGAACGCACTGCTGCCGCGACCGAGCCGGATCGAAACATGATTGGCCTCGATACGACCCGTTGCCGGGCGAAAGCTGCGCTGATGGGTGTTCATCATTTGCTGTCCTTCGTGTGCCATGGAAGAAGTGCCGCCCCTGCCGCTCGCAAGAGGGCGCTGCTTCCCATGCCGAACAGCCCGATCAGGATCATGCCGACGATGATTTCAGGATAGTTTTGCAGCGTGTAGGATTCCCAGGTGTAGTAACCGATACCGAACTGGCCGGCGATCATCTCGGCGGTGACGAGACAAAACCAGGACGTGCCCATGCCGATGACCAGGCCCGTGACGATGTTCGGCGCCGCGCCTGGAATAATGACTTCCAACAGCATCGCGGTCCGCGTGCTCCCCAGGCTGCGCGCAGAGGCGATCAGCCTTGGATCGACGTTTTCCACGCCATGGACGGTGTTGAGCAGGATCGGAAACAATGCGCCCGTGAAGGTGATGAAAATCATCGAGAGTTCCGACGACGAAAACATCAGAACCGCAAGCGGAATCCAGGCGACGGCCGGGATCGGCCGCAGGAGCTCGATCGGGGCTTGCAGGAAATCACCAAGCCACTTCGAGCGACCGATGACGAGGCCGAGGCCGATACCGATCACGGCGGCGATGCCAAAGCCCGCCAGAACCCTTTCCAGGCTGCTCGATATATGGGCAAAGAACTTGGGCGAGCGCAGGAAATCCAACGCTGCCGAGACGACATCCACGGGCAATGGCACATTCTCGAACGTGACAATGCCGAGATTCAGTCTGAGGCTCGATGCGATCTGCCAGAGAATGAGGCAGATGGCGAGGGATCCGGCCCGGCGCAACCAGCGCCCAAGGTGGAAACGCGTCATGGCCAGCGTCAATTGCTGGCCATGATCGAGGCCTTGGCGGCAGCGAAATCCAGCACCTTGCCACCATGATCCCTGGCCCATTTCTCGGCGTTTTCCTTCAGAAGGAAGGCGCTGACTTCGCCGCCGTCGGCGCGCACGAACCAGGCCTGATTGCCGAGCAGCTTGATGCCGCTTTCACGGTCCTGCGCATAAAACACCCGGACCGGCTTGCCCTCACCTTCGATGGCCTTGAGCGCCTTGAATGCGTTCTGCGGCGACGCATAGTGTCGGACGAGCGGCTCACCCTGGACCCAGATCTCAGCAACGCGCTTGGGATCGCTGATCGCTTCACCGGTGGCAGCATCCTTGGCATTCAAAGGCAGCTGGGCATAGTTCTTGAGCGAGACATCATAGTCGAGCCCAGACGCCTTGAATGCGGCCTTTATGAACCGGTCATCGACAAAGCTGTTCACGTCGAGCGACTGGTCGGTCTTTTTCAGGAGCCTCAAGGTGTCGATCGCAGTAGCGACAGCCTGGCGGTATTCCGGCTTCCAGGTGAGATCACGGGTCTGAAGTCCGAGCGGTCCATGGAACAGGTATTCGACCTCGGCGTCGACGCCTGTCACCTTGGCGATCAGCTCACTGTATTTCTCCGGCTCCTTGGCGATCAACTGATTGGCCTCGATTGCGGCGCGAAGATAGGCAACAACGATCTCGGGATATTTTTCGGCATAGTTGGCATCGACCAGAGCACCGTGGAAAGTGGGCGTCTTTGCCTGCGATCCGTCATAGATCTTGCGTGCGAAGCCGCGCCACGGGAAGAGTTCGGCAAATGGGACAAAATCGGCATGCGCCTCGATCTGGTTTGCCTGGAGGGCCGCGCCGGCAACTTCAGGGGCCTGGGTGATGATCTTCACGTCGCTTTCGGCGTCCCAGCCCTGTGCCTTGATGGCGCGAAGCAGCATGCCGTGCGAGGTCGATGCGAATGGAACGGAGATGGTCTTGCCCTTGAGGTCCGAGAGCGACTGGATGGGCGAAGCGGTCGGCACGACAATGCCATTGCCGCTGCCGTTCACGCTGCCCGACAGCACTGAGATGAACAAGCTCCTTCTTCCGGCCTTGATATGGGCGAGACCGTTGAACGAGCCGGGGAAATCCGCCATCACGCCGAAATCAAGCTTTCCGGCGATCTGCTCATTGGTGATCGGCGCGCCGCTCGTGAAGTTCTTCCACTGAATATCATAGCTGACGTCTTTATACTTGCCGTCGTGCGGCAGGTATTTGTCGAGCAGCTTCAACTCACGGATTAGCAATCCGCCCGTGGCGGTATTGATGGTGGTGTCCTGCGTGCCGATCGCCACGCGGATGGTTTCGGCACCCGCGGCAGAAGCGAATCCGGCCGCCATAAGGGCAAGGGCAGCCAAACGTGTGCGAAAATTCATGGGTTTTACCTCGTGATCTGATTGCCGGCATTCGGCGGCTGTATTTGCTGACCCGGTGGCGCTTGCCACCCGCTGTCCCGCGAATTTATGTGACCGACGGGCTGAAGGCATAAGCAATTACTTGCGCGGTTGCGGAGCCGGTTTCGATCCCGGGCATGCCCGTCAGTATTAAATTCGTCTTGCTAAAACAAAAGGTTACGCTGGCGCCGTTCGAAATTGGGACAAGAATCATCTAAGTCAGGCATGAACGGCGCAATTATATTCCTTTTTTGTCTATAGAATTTATATATTTTACGCGTTTCACGATGCAGAAGGAGCCGGATATGAGCCTCGAGATGCTTTCGACCGATTTCGAAGCTGAGCGTAAGAAACATGAGCCGGTGCTCGAACTGCCCGAGCAGGTCGTTCTTCCCGGCGATCGGGCGCTCTTTCTCAGCGAAAGCGTGGAAGGGCTCGACGATGGCGCCCATTTTCTCGATACCCTGACATCAGACGAGTGGGCGAAACTGAGGGCGCATGGCCGACGTCTTGCTTTTGCAACCGGTCAGCCAATCTTCACCCAGGGCGATACGCACGGTGGCATTTTCATCATCGAAAGCGGCAAGGTTCACGTCTTCTACACGGCACCGTCAGGACGCGAAATCACCCTCGCCTACTGGACAGCGGGGCATTTCATTGGCGGCCCCGAAATGACCGGCGGTGGAATTCATATCTGGTCCGGAGAAGCATTGAGTGAATGCCGGATGCTGTTCATACCGGCCAATGCGTTGAAGAAGCTCGTCGTCGAGCTTCCGAATTTCGCGCTCTGTCTTCTACAGGGACTTGCAGCGAAGGGCAGATGCTATTCGGCGATGGCTCAGATGCTCGGCACGCGTTCGGTGATCGAACGTCTGGCGCAGTTCCTGATGAACCTCGGTACCCTTCATGGCGTGCGCGACGGACGGGCAATCGTCATCAATGCCAAGGTGACGCATGACCAGATTGCGGCCATGGTCGGCTCCACCCGCCAATGGGTGACGATGATGATGAAGCGCTTCCAAAAGGAAGGGCTGGTAACGGTGACGCCACGTCATATCCGTATCGAACGCCCGCACGCGCTGATGGAAATGGTTTCGAAGCGCGCGGCGGGGTGAGGCCACGCTTCGGCTTCCCTAACCCAGCCGCGTCAGCGCCCAGCGAACAGTCTTGCGTACGTCCGGATCAGCGTCGCCGATATGCGCCATGAGAGCATCCCGCGACGATGGATCAGCGATTTCACCGAGCGCCGCCGCGGACTCCTTGCGCAGCGAGGCCATGTCGCTCGTCAACAGCTCGGAAATCTGCCGTACCGCCGATTGCGCCTTTAGCTTGCCAAGCGCATTCAGGCATTTTTGCCGAACCTGCCAGTATTCGTCGGAAAGGCCGGCGGTCAGTCCGTCGACGGCCGAGGTCTGGCGGATGCGGCCGAGCGATTCGGCGGCCGCGGCCCGCACCTGCCAGTTCTCATCGTCGAGGGCAGCCGTCACGGCTGCCGCTGCGGCGGGGTGGCTCGTGAAGGACAAGGCGTTGACCGCAACGGACCGAAACGGTGGCATCGGCATCGCGCGTCGCGGCGATGAGGGACGGCAAGGTCTCTTCCAGCTTGAGATAGGCAATGACGCCGAGCGCCTGTTCACGCACATTGGCATCTTCATCCCGCATCGCGGCCAGAGCGGGGCCGAGTGCCCCACGCGAACGCAACGCTTTCAACCCGCGAAAACCCGCAGCCCGGACGAAGGCTCGCCCGTGACTGACGAGCGGCAGAATGGATTCAGCTGCCGCCGGATCCTTCAGTTCAGCAAGGCTATCGGCGGCCGCCTGGGCCACCGTCAACTCCTGATCCGCCACTAGGCGGGCAAGGCCCGCAGCCGCCTCAACGGCGTCGAACTCGGACAATGCGATCGCCAGCTGCAAACGCACTGTCGCGTCGGGGTCGGCAACTGCGGTCAGGAGATGCGGCAGCACATCCGCGCTCGCCGTCTCGGCAAGGTCGATCACGGCAAGCCGTCGCACGGCCGCGTCAGCATCGTTCAGACGCTCGCCGATTTCCTCGATGTCGCCAAAATCTTCGAAGGGATCGAAAGCAGTCATGTCAGCGCAACAGATAGGGGATGTTGACGGTTACAGCGCCGGTCGGACAATCCTTCTCGCACGGCATGCAGTACCAGCACTCGTCGAATTTCATATAGGCTTTGCCAGTGAGATCGCTGATGCGCAGGACATCCAGTGGGCAGACATCGACGCAGACCGTGCAGCCCTTGTCGGCGATGCATTTTGCCTCGTCCACGACGACGGGAACGGTTGTGGGTGAAAGCGCAAGCGGCATGGTTTTCCCCGTCAGGCTTGATTGGAAACGCGCAGACGGTCATAGGCTGTGCGCTCCTCGTTCTCGATCGGAACGATGTAGGGTTGGATTGGCCGCTTCTCAGAAACCAAGCGGCCGTCGACCTTGCGCAGAAGCGTATGGCAGAACCAGTTGTCGTCATCCTTTTTGGGGTAATCGACGCGGTTGTGATAGAGTCCCCAGCGGCTCTCCGTGCGGAAGAGCGAGGCATGCGCGGCCATGTCGGCGCAGTCGAGAATGGACGACACTTCGAGCGAACGCATCAGTTCATGCGCGTCGCGTGCGACAAGGGCGGTTTCGAGATCATCCCTGACCTCGGCGAGCCGCGCCTGCCCGATCTGCATCCTGGCCGTCACCTTGGGCGGCTGCAGATAGTCGTTGACCAGCCGCCGGGCCTTGTATTCCAGCTGGTTGGGCGGGATGCCGTCCTCGCGCCGCGTCGGTGCCAACACCCGCTCGCGCTCCGCCCGGACAAACTCGCTGTCGAAATCCGGAAGGTTGGTTTCCAGCGCGACTTCGGCAGCGTGCTCGCCGGCGACGGCTCCATTGGTGAAGGCGCCGAGCATATAGTTGTGGGGCACGCTCGCCATGTCGCCCGCGGCGTACAGGCCCGGCACCGTGGTCCGGGCGAATTCATCGACGAAAACGCCCGACGCGCTGTGACCCGAACAGAAGCCGATTTCGGAAATGTGCATTTCGATCATCTTTTCGCGGTAATCGGTGCCCCGCGCCTGATGGAACCTGCCACGCGACGGGCGCTCGACCTTGTGCAGGATCTCTTCGATCTCGCCGACCGTGTCGGCATGAAGGTGGTTGAGCTTCAGGAACACTGGCCCCTTGCCCGACTGTAGTTCGTTGTAGAATTCCTGCATCATCTGTCCCGACCAGTAGTCGCTTTCGATGAAGCGATTGCCCTCACTGTTGGCGGTATAGGCTCCGAACGGACCGGCAACGTAAGCGCAAGCCGGACCGTTATAGTCCTTGATCAGCGGATTGATCTGATAGCATTCGAGATTCGCGAGCGCGGCGCCCGCATGATAGGCCATGGCATAGCCGTCCCCGGAATTGGTCGGATTCTCATAGGTCCCGAAGAGGTAGCCGGAATGCGGCAATCCGAGCCGGCCCGCCGCCCCCATGCACAGGATCACGGTCTTGGCACGCAGCACGAGGAATTCAGCCGTGCGCGTGTTCACCGCAATGGCGCCCGCGATCCTGCCGTCGCTGGCGGTCAACAGGCGCGTTGCCATGAAGCGGTTGGAGACCAATATCCTTTCGCGCTTGATCTGCCGGTAGAGCGCCTTCTTGACGGTATCGCCATTCGGCATCGGCAGCACATAGGTTCCGAGATGGTGGACCTTCTTCAGGTCGAAATCGCCATTGGCGTTCTTCTGGAAACGGATGCCGAAACGGTCAAGTTCCTGGATGATGTCATAGCAGCGCGAGGCATATTTGAAGACCGGCGCCTGATCGACAATGCCGTCATTGGCGATCGTGATCTCCTTGGTGTATTGCTCGGGTGTCGCATATCCCGGGACGACGGCGTTGTTCAGCCCGTCCATGCCCATGCAGATAGCTCCGGAACGCTTCACATTGGCCTTTTCGAGCAGGACGACATTCAGAGCGGGATTTTTCTGCTTCGCCTTGAGCGCCGCCATCGGTCCGGCTGTGCCGCCGCCGATCACCAGCACATCGCAGGTGACTTCCGACAGCCCTTCGACAAAATTATCCATTCTCGTTCCTCACGCCGCAGAATCGGCGATTTCGCGCAGATAGCTCCAGGGATAGATGCCCCTGTCATGACCGTCGGAGAAAACCAGGCGTATGGCATAGGAACCGATCGCCTCTGCGCTCGTCACGGTGACGGTCTCGAACGAGTGTTCGTAACCCTCGATGTCCGCCCGCACCTGCTGTGCCGCGCGGCTGCGTGCCCGCAGCATGGACGCCGGGATGAGCGAGACCGCACCGTCATCCCATGTAACGGACAGAAGCCTGCGCGAGGCAGTGACCTTGAGCTCAAGAGGTATCATGGCGTTCCCTGATGGTTCGCCCCATCCTAGGGAACAGCGGAACATGGACACGCAATAAATTGCCTGCGGCCAGCATGCTTTTTGAAACCGGGATAAATCGGGTCGGAACAGAGCTGTTCCAATCTCGGACGGAACGCGCCGCACAGCCCTTCGCTGACACCGTTCACAGCAACAGTGGTGGCCAATCCTTCCAGGTATATCTCGATGCCATCCGGCGCATAAAGCAGGTGCGCGCCAAGCGGCGCCAGCTTGGCGGCATCCTCGTCCTCGGTGCGCGGATGCGCGGTGAGATCGGCCTGCCTGTTGAACTGCTTCGCATTGATGAAGAGCGTGACGATCACCCGGTCGGAGCCGTTCCATGGTCCGGCAACGTCCGCACGAATGAAGGCCTATCGTGACGTTGACGCCGCTGTCGACATCTAGGCCCTAAGAGGGATATCTCCGTTCCACCTGGACCTTCTTCCGCGGCGCCGGCCCGATCAACGAGTCGCTCGCCGCCTCACAGCTCGACTTTGCCGCTGGCCTCGGCGACCTGCCTTCCATCGTCGGCCGCTCGCGCGGCTTGCAGACGAAATATCTGGCCTCAGTCGGCAGCCACGATGCGCTGTATATCGCGGTGCCCCCCGGTAGAGCAGTTCCGCGGTACCAATTTGCAGATCGCCACTGACCGCGTCCTCGAAAAGCACGGCCTCACCGAAAAGGACATCTGCATCGCAGCAGCCATTATCTTCTGGCTCTGATCAATGCGTCCTGCCCCGGCTTTTCAGAGGCGAAAGATAACACTTATAAAGAATTACCTGACACTGTCACCTTGTGCACTGCGCCTTATCAGGGTGATTTCACCAGGAATGCTACAGGGTATTTGGCACACGTATTGGCGGTTAACGTGCTGCATCTCCAGAACAATATCCTCGAAATGATCGCCAGGGGCGAAACGCTCGAAGCGACGACGGACCGTCTTTGCCACCGGATCGAGAAACTGTTGCCGGGCGTCCGGTGTTCCGTCCTGCGCGTTGACGGCAACGGCTTGTTGCATCCCCTCCCAGGGTCCAGCTTCCCGAATGAATATATGGCTCTTCTCGAAGGCCTGATGATCGGTCCGCTTGTGGGCTCCTGCGGCAGTGCGGCCTATCTCGGAAAAGCCGTGGCTGTGAAGGACATCGCGACCGACCCGCGCTGGATCGGCTTCAAGGAGCCGGTCCTGGCGCTGGGCCTGAAGGCCTGCTGGTCGAGCCCGATCTGCGATGCAGAGGGCGCTGTGCTCGGCACCTTTGCCCTGTACTTTCCGGAGAAACGCGGCCCCACCCCTCGCGAGGAGAAGGTTGTCGCCTCTTGTACCTCTCTGTGCGCCATCGCGCTTGAGCGTCACCGGCGGGTCGTCGAGCGAGAGCACGGCGCCTATATCGATGCCCTCACCAACCTGCCGAACCGGGCGAGTTTGGACGTCGCCCTGGAGCGGCTGTCCTTTGGCCAACCGAGCGCCTGGGCGGTCCTGATCATCGACCTCGACAACCTGAAGACCATCAACGACACCTTCGGCCATGCCGCCGGCGATGCTTTGCTACAGGCGGTGGGGTCACGTCTCGCCGAAAGCGCAGCGCCTGACCGTGTGTTCCGCATGGGCGGCGACGAGTTCGTCGTCATCCTTCAGAGAGCCGGAGCGCCCGCCGGCATTGAGAGCACGGCGCGTCATATACTCGACACTCTGGCTGTGCCCGCCGACTGCGACGGGCACATGATCCTGGCACAGGCTACGATCGGCGGCGCAGTGCTGTCGGCGGGGGACGTCGATGCGAAAAGCGTGCGCCAAAACGCCGATTTCGCGCTCTACCACGCCAAGGAAACTTCGCGAGGTGGCTTCGTGCTGTACTCGCCGGGAATCGGCAGCGCAATCAAGACCCGGATCGAGGTGATACGCGATGTTGACGTGGCTTTGCGCGAAGGCCGGATCGACGCGTTCTATCAGCCGATCCTGCGGCTCGACACCCGCGAGATCATCGGCATGGAGGCCCTCTGCCGCCTTCGCAAGCCGGATGGAGAGATCGTTTCCGCCGCCGCTTTTCACCAGGCAACCTCCGATGTCAGCGTCGCCTCGAATCTGACGGAACGCATGATGGCGATCGTCGCAGCGGACGCGCGCTCGTGGCTGGATCAAGGTATTCCGTTGCAGCATGTCGGTATTAACATTACCTCAGCCGATTTCCACAGCGGCACGCTTTACGCGCGTCTCGAAGCCGCGTTCGGCCGCGAGAACGTTCCGTTGAAGCACATCATTTTGGAGGTCACGGAGTCGGTCTATCTCGGGCAGCGCGATCCGGTCGTCGCTCGAGAGATCAAGGCGTTGCGGGCCCATGGCCTGCGTGTCGCACTCGATGATTTCGGAACCGGCTTCGCTTCGCTCACCCATTTGCTGACGGTGCCGGTCGATATCATCAAGATCGACGAATCCTTCATTGATCGCCTCGTCCAGGGAGATCCGAGCCTGGCGATCGTCGAGGGCTTGGTCGGCATCGCTCGCAAGCTCGACATCCAGGTCATCGCCGAAGGCATCGAGAACGAAAACCAGGCCGTCTTACTTGCGGAGATCGGGTGTCAACTCGGTCAGGGATATCTGTTTTCGCAAGCGGTACCACGTCAGATAGCGAAAGGCCTTTTGAAGCGGTTCGGGCGACCAACTGCTGAGGAGACCAGGGTAGCGAGCGACATAGCGAACCCAATCGATCTGATCGCCTGACAGAAATCCCCCCCTGGGGGCGGCTTGAACAGGCGATACAGAATGCTGCGGCGCCTCGCAGAGAATGTCCGAAGAGGAGACAAATATGCGCATGCCATCCGCGTCACAGCTTATTCGCAAGGCTTTTGGTCGCACCGGGTCGGGGCAGTCATCGGCAGGCCAGGCTATCCGTTCGGACATTCTCCCGGAGGAAACGAATTTCCGGATGCTCACTGAGAACAGCGGTGACGTCATCATGCAACTCGGGCCGGACACGAAGGCACGCTACGTTTCACCGTCATGCACCCGACTTCTGGGATGGCTTCCGGAGGAAATGGTGGGGCATGGTCCGGAGGAGTTCGTTCCGCCCGAGCATCTTCAAAACATCGCTGCGGCAGCCGCGCTCTTGCTTGCCGGAGCAGATGAAGGCGAGCCGCTTGCGATCGAGATCCGGCGGAAGGATGGGAAAACTATTTGGGTGGAGAGCAAGGCGCGTATCGTCCGTGATCCGCTAACTGGCGTTCCAGGCGACTTCGTCCTGATCATGAGAGATATAACAGACCGCAAACGGCTCGAAGAGCAACTCCGCTCGCTTGCGATGACGGACGGGCTGACCGGCCTGGCCAACCGCCGAGCCTTCGATGAGACCTTGGACAGGGAATGGCGGCGCACCGTTGGCAGCGCTGGACAGATGTCCTTGCTGTTGCTCGATATCGATCGTTTCAAAGGCTTTAATGACAAATACGGTCATCAGGTAGGCGATGATTGTCTTCGTGCCGTCGCTGCCGTTATGAGAGACGTGCTTCATCGTCCAGGGGATTTGGCGTCGCGATACGGCGGGGAAGAACTCGCCGTCATCTTGCCTGATACCGACAGCGAGGGAGCACTTGAAATAGCGGAGCGGCTGAGGATCGCAATCGAAAACCTCGGCCTGCCTCATGACGACAATCCGGAAGGCGGCGGACACGTCACCGTAAGCATTGGTTCTGCGACCGCACTGTCACGATCGGGCGGGACGATCAGGATGCCGGAAGGCCTGCTTCTCGCCGCCGACACCGCCCTTTACAAGACCAAGCACAAAGGCCGAAACCGCGTCGAAGTTGCACTGCTCCTCGCATCGGAAGGTCCCGACGCGGTCTGATCAAAAGACGCTACAGCCCCGCGCACCGACTCAGCCAGAAGGTCCCGATTTCGTTGGCCTGGGCCAGAAGCAAACCTCGAGCGCGGCAGATATGCCCTCTGCCCTCTGCACGCTGCGGTCACCCGGTTGCCATTGACGCAGCCCGGCTGTGGGCGGGTTTGTAGGCCGTCTCGCAACAGCGGCGTAATAGGGCCAAAAGCGGTCCAGATAGGCATCGGTTTGGATGCGTTTGCGGCTGGCAGGCATTGCTGTCTCCGGCCAAAAACATGATAGGAATATGGTCCTGCCTCGTTGTCAAGAATGTGCCGAGCCGTCAGTAACTTTTTTTGATGACAAGCACTTTCGGCGGAGTCATCTTCGCCTGTCGGCGGGTCTCTCCGCCGCCGCCTTTGTGTCGTTCAAGATCTCAGCCCGCAGGAGGCCCGGATGATTGATCGTCTCAACCTTGACCCAGCCCTCTATCCAAGTGATTTGGAAAGCCTGAAGTCGGTTTTCTTTGCCAAGAGAGCCATATCCAGCCGGGGTCACCAGAAGCCGAAAATGTTGCCTCTGACCTCGTGCGCCTTTTCCAGACCGGACTAAGCGACCAGACTTGCCTGCTCATAGCAGCTAGTGGTGAAAGCCTGACACTTGGTACCCGCGATGACGGGCAAGATCCGACCCATAGCTGCCGTTCGCGCGGGGGCGCCCCTAGGCAGTCATTGTGCCCAACCCGTTTAATGCGGCGACTAGATCCCCATACTTGCAAACGATTGTGTCTGCACCGGACATCAACAAACTATCCCCATGATTGCCGCCGCAGTGACCGCCAGCGGTGAAACCGATGACGTGCATACCGGCTGCCTTACCCGCCATGACGCCATTGACGCTATCCTCGACAACCACGCATTCGTCGGGGTGCGCGCCCATGGCGGCGGCGGCATGGAGAAAGAGGTCGGGCGCAGGTTTCCCGTTCCTGACCATGTCTGACGAGAAGATATGAGGATCGAAGAGGCTGATCAGGCCGGTATGCTGCAGTTTCCAATGCAGCCGCGCGGAAGGCGTGCTCGATGCGACGCACCTGAGCGCCGTTATACCGCTAATCGTCAGCCGAGCCTCTGGTAAGGCCGCCAGATGCTTGTCCATTCGAGCAGACGTAAGTTCATCTAGTCGCTCAAAGAAGTCGGGAGGGAGGGTCCCCCCGCTCTTCTGCTCGACTGTTGACTGGAGCTTTGTCTTCCACATCGCCGGGGATAACCCCATGAATGCTTGCGTGTAGGAGCCACGTTCGAAAATGACTCCGATGGACGCTAGGAACTCAAGTTCGGCGGCGAGATAGATCTCCTCACTGTTCACAAGCACGCCGTCACAGTCGAAGATAATGAGCTTCATCGAGAGCAGTCCGGTTTAGGTCATCTCCTCGCTATAGGAATAAGCGGCCGCTTTCCACCCTGAGCTGCCCTACGCGTCGGGTACCAAGCGTCAGGCTTTCACCACTAGGGCGCGACAGCAGGATTTGAGGCGGGCAGGCTAACCGTTCCCTCATGGACCCGCACTGAATGCTAGCCGGCGCGATGGCCGAGCCCGTGCACCCCTGCAACTTCGTCGAACATGCTCGACAAGTGTCGGATTTTTCTGAGACAGAAGTTGAGGGCCAACCCGTCCGACTGATCTCGGGCATATCGGTCAAATCCTGTACTCATAATACGACCGGCCCGTAAACCGTGTCGTTGCAATATCTGCGTACGGGCCGTGGGCAATGCGCCGTCTAGCAGGCTGTTGAAAAAGGGGCTCGCGACGGTCTCATGTTCGTGATTCACTCTGCCACGAAGAGGTGGGAGTGAATCGTGCGTGGCGGTGACGGACAGACGGGCGAGTTGTTCAGCTATGTAGACCTTGAGGCGCGGGTGCGGCGCGATCATCCGTTACGCCGTATTCGGGCGATTGTGAACGATGCGCTTTCGGCACTGGAGCGGGAGTTCGCGGCGCTGTACTCGCCGATCGGGCGGCCGTCGATCCCACCGGAGAAGCTGCTGCGGGCGATGCTGTTGCAGGCGTTCTATTCGATCCGCTCGGAACGGCTTTTGATGGAGCGGCTGGAATACGATCTTCTGTTCCTCTGGTTCGTCGGCATCGGCGTTGATGCTGCTGCCTGGGACCATTCGGTATTCTCGAAGAACCGCGACCGGCTGCTGGAGGGCGACATCGCGGCGAAGTTCCTGGCTGCCGTGCTGGCGCAGCCCAAGGTGAAGAAGCTTCTGTCCACGGACCACTTCTCGGTCGACGGCACGCTGATCGAGGCCTGGGCGTCGATGAAGAGCGTCAAGCCGAAGGACAGCTCGGGCGAACCGCCGGCAGAAGGCGGCGGACGCAATGCGGAAGCGGACTTCCACGGCGAGAGGCGATCGAACGAGACCCATGCCTCGACCACCGACCCCGACGCTAGGCTCTACCGCAAAGGAAGAGGCAAGGAGGCGAAGCTGTGCTTCATGGGGCACGGGCTGATGGAGAACCGCCATGGCCTTCTGGTCGACGCCTGCCTGACGTTTGCCGACGGGCATGCCGAGCGGGTGGCGGCACTCCATATGATCGAACCTCGTGCGGATCGGTCGGCTGCGATCACGCTCGGCGCCGACAAGGCATACGACGCGGAAGACTTCGTCAACGAACTGCGCTCGATGAAGGTGACGCCACATGTCGCGCAGAACACGAACGGCCGTCGTTCGGCGATCGACGGGCGCACGACGCGGCACGGCGGCTATGCCGTCAGCCAGCGGATCAGGAAGCGCATCGAAGAGGCATTCGGCTGGATCAAGACGGTCGCCGGGCAGAATAAGACCAAGTTGCGCGGCCGCGACCGTGTCGGGTGGGCCTTCACCTTCAGCGCTGCCGCATACAATCTGGTGCGGCTGCCGAAGCTTATGGCGGTGCCGGCATGACAGCGCCGGCGGGTTGTCAGTTGATCGGTCGCTGGCGAATCGTCGGGGCCGATCTGTGGGATCGAGGCTATCTCGACCTCGGCGGACCCGCCATCATGACCATCGGGACCGACAACAACGGCGAGATCGCCTTTGGCGCCCTGCAAGTCGGCCTCAATCTCAGCTATAGTCCCTCGATGGTCTTCTTCACATGGGCCGGCTGCGACGAGTTGGACGAAGTCACCGGCGACGGCTCCGCCGAAATGCTTGAAGACGGCTCGATCACGATCACCTTCACCTATCACAACGGTGACGAGGCGATCCTCAAAGCCAAACGAGATACTTCTTCAACAGCCTGCTAGGCGAGGCGAATGCTCCGGACTTCCAAGCCTTTCTTGCCTTGCCCGCATTCGACAAACACCTTCTGTCCCTCCACCAGCACGCTGAGCCCTGAGCGGGCCAGGGTGCTGGCATGAACGAAGACGTCCTTCTCACCGTTGTCAGGAGCAATGAAGCCAAAACCCTTTTCGGGTTTGTACCACTTGACCGTGCCCGCGCTCTCCAGCTCCGCACCCGTCTCGGCGATAGTCCCTCCAGCGGCGAGCTTATGTGACGGAGTTTTCGCGATCTGATCGCCGATCTCCAGCACCTGCGCGACTTGATGACCTTTCGGACTTTTTTCGACGGTGACCTTGAGATGCGTCCCCTCGGCCACATCCCGGCTTCCGGCCGCCTCTAGCACTCGGACGTGCAGATAGGCCTCCCTGCCGTCCGACAGTTTGACGAAGCCAAAACCCTTGCTGACTGTGAACCACAATACCTCGGCGTCGACAGGGTGTGCGGTGACGGGCGCCGGGCGCTGAAAGTAGCTTGGCTCGGAGGTCCGTTCCGAAAACGAAACGGGGTCATCGTCATGGCGATGCCCGCGTGGCTCGCGATGGTCTCGATATTTGCCCATGATCATCTCGACTGGCAGGATGGCGAACTACGCTACCGTCAAGATAATCTCAATCGGGCGACGCGATTATGTCAAATGGCCGTGATGGCCGCAGCTGTGCTCGGCCTATCGGTCGAACCCTTTGAAACTAGATTCATTTCACCAGAAACAATAGTGCCGGCGCGTCGATTTATTGACTCGCATTAGGCTGTGCTGGAGTTCGAGTGCGTTGATGGCGGCGCGGGCGAACTGGAGAAGAATGTCGCAATGTCGATCGACGCGCTTTGAAATCGGCGTGTACATCCGGCCGTGTGATTGCCTTGGAGTTGGCAACCGCGCTCAATGGTTGCCTCGTTCCCCAACGTTACCACCCATGGGTGTCGCGTTTGGCACATTTTTGTGCAGCGGCGAGGAGCTAAAATCGCGACCCCGCTTGGTGTTGACGCGCCGACAATTATCAGACAAAACCAAATTAAATCGATTCAGCCGCCTACGCGGCAAAGCTCTGCCCAACCACTTCGGGGACCATGGACGATCGCGCAAAAGGCATCAGGAAAGGCAAGGCCGCGGTTAAGGCCAACGACGTCAAAGCCGACCTGATCGCCGTCGTTGTGGCAATGAACGGTGGTGGACCTTGTGTTCTCACCGTTGGACAGGAAGCCGCGCTGCCCTCGGGGCCATTCGAGCTTGCTCATCGTTCGCTGCAGTCGGGCCTCAGGGGATGGGTGGAACAACAAACCGGCCACCCGCTCGGCTATATCGAACAGCTCTACACCTTCGCCGATCGCGACCGGATCGGCGCCGAAGAGCGCGTAATCTCGATCAGCTATCTCGCACTTACGCAGATCGAAGATGCGGGCGCCGCAGCCAGGCGATCCTGGGCAAGCTGGTACGACTATTTTCCATGGGAGGATCACCGCTCTGGCGCGCCGGCGGCAGTGCTGCAAGATTTGCGACCGCGCCTGAGGGAATGGGCGGATAGCGCTGGCGACGCAGCAGTACGGCTTGATCGCCGGCGGCGCGCGGCTGTTGCCTTCGGCTTCGACGACCGGTCATGGAACGAAGAGTTCGCGCTGCAGCGTTATGAACTACTCTATGAGGCGGCGCTTGTGGAGGAAGCGATACGCGGTAGACCTTCAGCCGCACCTACTCCGGTAGTGGGCAAATCGATGATCGCCGATCACCGCCGCATCCTGGCAACGGCTATTGCGCGGCTGCGCTCCAAGATCAAATACCGGCCCGTCGTGTTCGAGCTGATGCCGCCGCTCTTTACGCTTCTGCAGCTGCAGCGAACCGTGGAAGCGCTCTCCGGCAGGCTCATCAACAAGCCGAATTTTCGCCGGCTCATAGAGCAGCAGGAGCTGGTGGAGAAAACCGGGGAGACGACCACTGAGACCGGCGGCCGGCCGGCGCAGCTCTACCGCTTCCGCCACGACATTCTCGATGAGAGGCCGGTGGCCGGGACAAAATTGCCGCTTACGAGGGCTTGACATCTCTTATAGTCACAAAGGATATATAGGTCTTATATTCTTCTAGACTATAACTGGAGGCTCGATGAGCGCCATCCTGCCTTCAGGCGCGTCGCTGTACGAGCGCGTTCGCCACTTTGTCCCCACGATCGAATGGCCGGTCTTTGCCGAGGACATCGAGGCCATTCTCGACCTCAAGAAGCAGCGCAACGCCGTCATCCTCGCGCACAACTATCAAACGCCGGAGATCTTCCACTGCGTTGCCGACATCGTCGGCGACAGCCTGGCGCTTGCCCGCAAGGCGATGTCGACCGAAGCGGATGTCATCGTGCTTGCCGGCGTGCATTTCATGGCCGAGACGGCAAAGCTGCTCAATCCGCAAAAGACGGTGCTCATTCCCGATCTGCGCGCCGGCTGTTCGCTGGCGGATTCAATTACTGCCGAAGACATCCGCCTGCTGCGGCAACGCTATCCCGGCGTGCCGGTCGTGACCTACGTCAACACGTCGGCCGAAGTGAAAGCCGAGTCCGACATCTGCTGTACCTCGGGCAATGCGAAAGCCGTCGTGGAATCCCTGGGTGTTCCTCGGGTGATCATGCTGCCGGACGAGTATCTGGCTCAGAATATCGCCGCCCAGACCGAAGTGAAGATCATCGCCTGGAAAGGCCACTGCGAAGTCCATGAGCGCTTTACGCCGGCCGATATCAGGGAGTTGCGCGAAAGCCATCCCGGTGTGATCGTGCTGGCGCATCCCGAATGTCCGCCCGACGTGGTCGCGGAGGCAGACTTTTCCGGCTCCACGGCCGCCATGTCCGATTATGTCCAAAGGCAAAAGCCGCCACGCGTCGTGCTGCTGACCGAATGCTCGATGAGCGACAATGTCGCGCTCCAGCATCCGGAGCTCGAGTTCATCCGGCCCTGCAATCTTTGCCCGCACATGAAGCGGATCACGCTCGCGAACATCCGCGAGGCTCTCGAGCAAAACCGCCATGTCGTAACCATCGAACCGGAAATTGCCGGGCGCGCGCGACTTGCCGTCGAGCGGATGCTCGCCGTATGAGCGCGGATGTCCGCAGCTTCTTTGGCCGGCCCATCATAATTGGCGGCGGCATTGCCGGATTATTGACCGCGCTGCATCTGGCGCCAGAACCGGTGCTTCTTCTGTCCAGGACACCGCTTGGAACCGACGCATCGAGCACCTGGGCCCAGGGCGGCCTGGCTGCCAGCCTTGGCGTCGACGATGATCCGGCACTGCATCTCGCCGACACGCTCGCCGCCGGCGACGGGCTGTGCGACGCGGAAATGGCAGGCCGAATCCTGCAAGCGGCTCCTGACGCGATTGAGACCCTGGCGACGCTTGGTGTCCGCTTCGATCGAACCGGGGAAGGAGCACTGCTCCTGGGTTTGGAGGCCGCGCACGGTCGCCGACGCATTGTTCATGCCGGCGGCGACGGCAGTGGGCAGGAAATCATGCGAGCGCTGGTCGAAGCCGTGCGTTCCACTGCGTCGATTGTGGTCGTCGAGGGCGTTGAGGCGCGGCGGCTGGCGGTGGAGGACAATACGATCCGGGGCGTTTGGGCAAGCTGTTCGATGAGCCCTGTGTTCCTGGGTACCGGACGTGTCGTCCTCGCGACCGGTGGGATCGGCGGCCTGTTTTTCGATACCACCAATCCTTTGGGCAGTTGCGGACAGGGGCTGGCGCTTGCGGCGCGCGCCGGTGCTGTCCTTGCCGACCTGGAATTCATCCAGTTTCATCCGACCGCGCTGGACGGGCCGGCTCGCCCGATGCCGCTGATCAGCGAAGCAGTTCGCGGCGAAGGCGCGACGATCGTCGACGAAACAGGCCGACGCTTCCTCGAAGACTTGCATGACGCGGAACTCGCGCCACGCGACGTCGTGTCGCGCGCAATCTGCACGCATCTTTCGAACGGCCACCGCGTCTTTCTCGATGGACGAGAAAAGCCCGGCCCGACATTCGCGCGGCAGTTTCCAACGATCGCATCCGCCTGCCGGGGCGCCGGCATCGATCCGGCGCGCGACCTGATCCCTATACGGCCGGCCCAGCACTATCACATGGGCGGTGTCGCGGTGGATAGGGACGGACGTACCTCCGTTGCCGGACTATGGGCTTGCGGCGAAGTCGCCTCGACCGGGCTGCACGGCGCCAACAGGCTCGCCAGCAACTCGCTGACCGAGGCGACCGTTTGCGCGCGCTGGGTCGCCGAAAGCGTGGCGGGATCTCCGATCGGTGTCAGAACGCGATCGACGGCACGGGAAATTCCGGCGCCCGATCCACTGTCCTTTCGCCCTCTTCTGTCACGCACCCTTGGCGTGAAGCGTGATGGTGAGATGTTGCGCGAGGCCGTTCGGACATTGCTTCCGCTGGCCAAACGCCACGATGCGGCGTCCGATCCTGCGACAGTGGGACTGATGATCGCGATTGCCGCCTTGCTGCGCCAAGAAAGCCGCGGCGCTCATTACCGCACTGACTTTCCCGATCGTGCGATCGTCGCCCGCCGCTCCAGGCTCACGCTTGATGAAGCCTTGGCGACAGCCCGGGAATTCGCATGTTCAACGCTTGAAGAGGTTGGGCAATGAACCTTTCGCCGCTTCCAGCAATCATGCTTGAGCCTCTGGTGCGGGCAGCACTTCTGGAGGATCTCGGCCGGGCGGGTGATCTGACGAGCGACGCGATCGTGCCGAAGAACCATGGCGCGACGACCGTGCTGGCGGCGCGCCAGGCCGGAGTTGTCGCCGGGTTTGATCTGGCGAGGCTCGCCTTCAGGCTGATCGATGAGACTGTGCAGGTTACGGTAGAGTGTCCGGACGGCAGCGAGGTGGCGCACGGACAGACCATCGCATCGGTCAGCGGTCCGGCCCGGGCCATTCTCACCGCCGAACGGACGGCGCTCAATTTTTTGTGCCATCTGAGCGGCATCGCTACGACGACGGCATCGATTGTCAATGCGATCCGCCAGTATCAGGCGAAGGTCGTCTGCACCCGTAAGACGACACCCGGCTTGCGGGCAGTCGAAAAGTACGCCGTGCGCGCTGGCGGCGGCTCCAATCACCGTTTCGGCCTCGACGACGCCATCCTGATCAAGGACAACCACATCGCCATCGCCGGTGGTATTCGCCCGGCGATAGAGCGAGCGCGAGCGAGCGTCGGCCACCTCGTCAAGATCGAAGTCGAGGTCGATACGCTGGCCCAGCTGGAAGAGGCCCTGGCGCTGGCTCCCGACGCAGTCCTGTTCGACAACATGTCGGTCGACGAGCTTTGCCAGGCGGTGTCCATGGTTGCCGGCCGGGCTATCACCGAAGCTTCGGGCAGGATCACCGCCGCGACAGCGCAAGCGATCGCCGCGACCGGTGTCGATCTGATTTCCATCGGCTGGCTGACCCATAGCGCGCCGATCCTGGATATCGGCCTCGACTATCGGAGCTCATGACCGCCTGAGGAACGCACGAAAGCCGGCGGATGAACTGTCCGGTCGCCGCCAATCGGCGAGCGAAGAAGCCGTGAAGGCCGGAACCCCAGGGAACAGGATAGAGATGCACGCCACCAATCCGACAAAGACAATGCCACCGGCTCAATCCGCTGACGACGGGATGTGGACCCGGGAAGAGGCTCGGGCACTTCACGATGCGCCCTTCAACAATCTCCTCTTCCTGGCGCAGACCGTTCATCGGCAAAATTTTGATCCAAACAGGGTCCAGCTCAGCCGGCTTCTCAGCATCAAGACGGGCGGCTGCCCGGAGGATTGCGGCTATTGCAGCCAGTCGGCGCATCATGAAACCGGCCTGAAGGCGTCGAAGCTGATGGAGGTCAAGCACGTCATCGCCGAGGCGACCAAGGCGCGTGATGCGGGCGCCACCCGCTATTGCATGGGCGCTGCCTGGCGAAACCCCAAGGCGCGTGACATGGATGCGGTCGTGGCGATGGTCGAAGGCGTCAAGGCGCTCGGCATGGAGACCTGCATGACGCTCGGCATGCTCGATCTGGAGCAGACCACTCGTCTGAAACAGGCTGGTCTCGACTATTATAACCACAACATCGATACGTCGGAACGCTACTACAGCGAGATCATCAGCACGCGCAGCTTTGCCGACCGGCTCGATACGCTCGAACAGGTTCGCCAATCCGGCATCAAGGTCTGCTGCGGCGGCATCGTCGGCATGGGCGAAGAACCGGTGGACCGGATCGACATGCTGGTGACGCTGGCCAATCTGCCGGAGCACCCCGAAAGCGTTCCGATCAACATGCTCATCCCGATCGCCGGCACCCCGCTGGCCGAGGCCAAGCCCATCGAGCCGATCGAGTTCGTGCGCGTGATTGCCCTGGCGCGCATCATGATGCCGAAATCGCATGTGCGACTTTCGGCCGGCCGCACCGCCATGACCGACGAGATGCAGGCGCTGTGCTTCTTTGCCGGCGCCAACTCGATCTTCGTCGGCGACACGCTGCTGACGGCGGACAATCCCGGCGAGGACAAGGATCTTTTGCTCTTCCGGCGCCTTGGCATCGAGCCGATGGCACTCGAGGCGCAATGAACGGGGCACCGCTTGCCCGCTATGAGGCAACCTTGCAGGGACTGGCGCGCAGGGACCGGTTGCGGACACTGTCGCCGCGCACCGGGCTCGACTTCTCGTCGAACGACTATCTCGGGCTGGCCGCCTCCAGGAGACTTGGCGAGGCGGTTGCGGCTGCCATTGCGCGAGGTACGCCGGTTGGCGCCACCGGGTCGCGGCTGTTGCGCGGTAATGCGCCCGAGCATGAGCAGCTGGAGGCGGACGCAGCGGGGTTCTTCCGCGCCGAACGCGCGCTTTTCTTCGGCAGCGGCTACATCGCCAACTTCGCCCTCCTGACCGCCTTGCCGCAGAAGGGCGACCTGCTGGTCCTCGACGAACTCGCCCATGCCAGCATGCATGAGGGGGCCCGCGCTGGCCGCGCCGAGTTCAAGCTGGCCGCGCATAACGACGTCGATGCTGTCGAGGATGCGATCACCCGCTGGCGCGCCGAAGGCGGCATGGGATGCGTCTGGATCGCCGTCGAAAGCCTCTACAGCATGGATGGCGACCACGCGCCTCTTGCGAGCCTCGTCGCGCTTGCCGACCGGCACGAGGCATTCATCGTCGTCGACGAAGCGCATGCCACCGGCGTCTGGGGGCCGGACGGCCGGGGGCTGGCCGCCGCGTTCGAGGGTCGTGACAACGTCATCGCGCTCCACACATGCGGCAAGGCGCTTGGCGCTTCGGGCGCGCTGGTCACCGGGCCGGGAACGCTGTGCGACTATCTCGTCAACCGTTGCCGGCCATTCATCTACGCCACCGCGCCATCGCCGCTGATGGCGGTCGCGGCACGCGAAGCGCTCGCCATGCTGTCCGACGAGCCGATGCGCCGTGTTCGGCTGCATGAACGCATTGCCTTCGCCGGCCGCCAATTGGCCGAGCGCTGTTGCGTGACGCCCAGCGGCTCGCAGATCCAGCCCTTCGTCATCGGCGATGTCGGGCGCACCATGGCGGTGGCGGCGGCATTGCAGGCGCGCGGCTTCGACATCCGCGGCATTCGCCCGCCGACCGTGCCCGAGGGCACATCGCGGCTGCGCATTTCGCTGACGCTCAACGTCGATGAAGCCGACATTTCGGCCATGGTCGAGGCGCTCGTCGAGGTGTTGGCAAAGGCATGACCGAAGGCGCCATGACCCAACGCATCGTCATCACCGGAACAGACACCGGAATTGGCAAGACCGTATTCTCGGCCGGGCTCGCCGGCCTGCTCGACGGCTTCTATTGGAAGCCGGTTCAATCGGGTCTCGACGGCGAGACCGACAGCGAGGTGGTTGCGCGGCTTGCCGGCCTGCCGTCGGGGCGCGTGCTGCCGGAAGCCTACCGCTTGAACAGCCCACTGTCGCCGCACCGTTCGGCCGAGATCGACGGCATATCGATCAAGGCTGCCGATCTTTCATTTCCGGTCCTGCCGGCGCCGCTGGTGATCGAGGGCGCGGGCGGCCTGATGGTGCCGCTCAACCGGAAGACAAGGTTCATCGACATATTCGCTGAATGGCGGCTGCCGGTCATTCTGTGCGCCCGCACCACGCTCGGCACCATCAACCACACGCTGCTGTCGATCGAGGCCCTGCGGGCCCGCTCCATCCCGCTGGCCGGCATCGCTTTCATTGGCGATGAGATGGCCGATACGCAACGGACCATCGTGGAAATGGGCGGTGCGCCGCAGCTCGGCAGGCTGCCGTATCTCGATCCGCTGACGGACAAAACGCTGAAGGACGCAATGGTTGCCGGATTTGCTTTCGCCTCGGGTACGGGGGATCACTGATGTCGCAGGTCTGGCATCCCTTTACCCAGCACGCGCTTGAGCCCGTGATCCCTGAAATCGTCCTGACGGAGGGAGCCTATCTCCACAAGGCTGACGGCACGCGTATCCTGGATGCCATCTCCTCCTGGTGGGTCGTCACCCATGGCCACCGCCACCCCCGCATCATGAAGGCTATCGAGACGACCGCGTCGAGCCTCGACCAGATCATCTTTGCCGGCTTCACGCACGAGCCGGCAGAGCGCCTGGCCAAGGCACTTGTCGGTCTCGCTCCCGCCGGGCTCGATTGGGTGTTCTATTCCGACAGCGGCTCGACCTGCGTCGAAGTCGCGCTGAAGATGGCGCTCGGTTATTTCCGCAACATCGGCGCGCCGCGCTCGCGCATCGTCGTCATGGAGCACAGCTATCATGGCGACACGATCGGCACGATGAGCGTCGGCGCCCGCGGCGTGTTCAACGCCGCCTACGAGCCTTTGCTGTTCGAGGTCGACACCATCCCCTTCCCGGCCGCCGGGCGCGAGCAGGAGACACTGGATCGGTTCGAGGCTGTCTGCCGCGACCGGCGCGCCGCCGCGCTGATCGTCGAGCCGCTGGTGCTTGGCGCCGGCGGCATGCTGATGTATCCGGCCTGGGTTCTGACCGAATTGAAGAAGATCGCCGAGGCCTCCGGCACGCTGTTGATCGCCGATGAGGTGATGACCGGCTGGGGGCGCACCGGTACCATGTTCGCCTGCGAGCAGGCATCGATCTCTCCTGATATTTTGTGCACCTCGAAGGGCTTGACCGGCGGCGTGATCCCGCTGGCCGCCACGCTCGCCACCGATGCCATCTTCCAGGCCCACTATTCGACGGACCGCAAGAAGACGTTTTTCCACTCGAGTTCCTACACCGCCAATCCGATTGCCTGCGCGGCGGCACTTGCCAATGTCGAGATCTGGCACGACGAGCCGGTGGCCGAGCGGATCGCGGCCCTGAGCGCGATGCAGGTCGCTGGGGTTCGGCGCTTTCACGACAATGCCAGCTTCACCGACTGCCGGGCGACCGGCACGATCGCGGCTCTCGATCTGCGCGCCGATTCAGCCGGTTATCTCGCCGAGATCGGACCGAAGCTGCGCGCGTTCTTCCTCGCGCGCGGCATGCTTGTTCGTCCGCTCGGCAACGTCCTCTACCTTCTCCCGCCCTATTGCATCACTGGCGACGAGTTGGACGGACTCTATGACGCCATCGAGGAGGCCGGTGAACGCTTCGGCTCAAAGCCATGAGCAGGTCGTCGTGCATTCTCGGATTTGGCCACCATGCGCCTGGTCGCAAAGTGGCGAATGCCGAGATCGAGAACAATCTCGGGCTCGAGCCTGGCTGGATCGAGCGGCGCACCGGAATACGGTCACGCTTCTGGGCGACGGAGGAAGATACGCTGTCCGGTCTTGCCGCGCAGGCTGGCGACATGGCGCTGGCGAACGCCGATATTGACCGAAGCGACATCGGTCTGCTGTTGCTTGCCACCTCGACGCCCGACCACCTTCTGCCGCCCAGTGCACCCCTTGTCGCGCACAAGCTCGGCCTTGGCCGCGCAGGCGCGGTCGATTTAACCGGCGCCTGCGCCGGCTTCATCTATGCGCTGATGTTTGCTGATGGATTCACCCGCCTGCACGGCAAACCAGCGCTGGTCATCGCCGCCAACATCCTCAGCCGCCGCATCAATCCAGCCGAGCGCGCAAGCTCGGTGCTTTTCGCCGATGCCGCCGGCGCCCTGGTGATTGGTCCTTGCGAGGATACCGATCAGGGCATTCTCGGCGCTTCGGTGGATTCCGACGGCTCGCGCTACGGGCTGATCCAGATACCGGCCGGCGGAAGCAACATGCCGTTCCATGACGGCCTCGACCTTGGGCAAACCCGGATGACGATGACCGATGGCCGCGAAGTGTTCGCCAGGGCTGTCGAGATGATGACCGATTGCTCGACAAGCGCGCTCGCCGCCGCCGGAGTGCGACCACAGGATGTCGGTCGGTTCGTGCCTCATCAGGCGAATGCGCGCATTTTTGATGCGGTCGGGCGAAACCTCGGCATAGCGGATCAAGCAATCGTCAAGACGATCGCCGAATACGGCAACTCTTCCGCCGCGACGATCCCGCTGTCGCTCTCGCTTGCCAATCAAACAGAGCCGTTTCGACCGGGCGAGAAAATCCTGCTCGCCGCAGCAGGTGCAGGTCTCAGCGGCGGCGCACTCGTCGTCGGAATTTAGCGGGAAACCCGGCTGCCAAGGTCGACCTTGTATGATGAATAGGGACAGCAGAAATGCGAAAAATAGTCGCCGGCAAGCTGCACGGCATCCATGTCACCGAAGCGAACCTCAACTACCACGGTTCGATAACGCTCGACCCTGACCACTGCGAAGAAGCCGGGATCCTGCCCATGGAATTCGTGGAGATATGGAACCAGAATTCCGGTGCGCGGATTTCGACCTATGTCATTCTGGGCGAGCGCGGCTCACGCTGCTGTGTTCTAAATGGAGCAGCTGCCCGCACGTGCCAGCCAGACGACCAGATCATTGTCTGCAACTCCATCTACCTGGACGAAGCGCATATCACCTCGCTGAAGCCGCGGATCGTCACGTTCGACCAGGACAACCACATACTTGACCGCCTGAGCTACTCCGTCGATCTTGACGCGGATGGCCGCTACACTTTCTCCATCCTTGACGAGGCGAATGAGGCTTTGGCCATTCCTGCGTTGGTCTCTGGGGCGTGACTTGCGCTCCGCATATGTGACGGCCTCTCCCCCCGTTCCAACTTGCTCGGTGCTGAAGAGAGGATCTAAAACCTGCCGGAGCCGCTGACACTCCGGCTTCGAACGGAGGAGTCCGGTCGCCTTTCGATACGGCGGGCTTTCGTGAGATGTCGCAATGTCTCGCATCTCCATGATGCTCGAACAGCGACGCGCCTCAATGTATTTTGCGTGTTTGAACCCCGTCTCAGGCTACTTGCGGTGGCGGCTTGCAAATTCTTGCCGCCTTTTCCAGCGCCGCGGCCGGTCCTTTGCGACCTAGCTTTTCATGATCTTTGCCGCCGTGTCGATCAAGCAGGCCACATAGTCGTCTTCCGCATCGGCGGCGGTGCCAACCATCACCATAAATATGGCCAGCCGGACGGCCGCAAGCAGCGTTGAAATGGCCCTTCGGCGATGTGTTTCTCCCGCCGGCGCCAAAGGCTCACCAGCCATCCAACGTCTCCCTCAATCCGGTGTAGATATCAGCGTTCGTCAATCGGCGGCTTGCCAGCAAGGCCGAGCCTGGCTCGTTGGTCATCGGCGGAATTTTCGGCGGGAGACTGTGTCTTGAACCGAAGAACTGTCAGTTTGCCGTCCTCGACAATATGAACGACCCATCCCCCACCGGCGCGTTTGACGCGCACGTCGTTTGGTTCGCCAGCCACCATCGCTGCCCCCCATTTGGTCGCCCTGGACCGAGACTGGAAGTCGTTCCCCGCAAAGCGAAAAGCACGGTACCTTACGTAACGTCAAGCACAGATTTTCTGATAGCTGACGCTTTATGGTTTGGACGGGGGCAGCGATTTCGGCCCGGAACCTCCGAGCCCGCCGCATCTTGCATTCGGATCGATTTAGATGCCCGAATTTTGCATGTTAATGCGGCCTTAATTATCCGCGGCTAATGTGGATGGGAACGCGTATTCAGTTCGAGTAGCTCTGCAAAAAGCCCGCCGCTCTTGCCCCTAGGAGTGGCGGGTTTTTCGGTTGTGAAACGCTGGCGCGGAGAAGCTGCAGATGGATGCAGCCCGACGACAGTGGCGGTGCTTCAGACAATCTAATCCTAATCGCTGCGCTGCAAACAGGTCGCGACCGGTGGGCAGCAGGACATCGTCGGCAAGCCGTGGTTTTTGCAGCAGCGCGTCACGATCGCCCCACTGGTTTTGTCAAGCCGTCATGCAGAGCACTGGTTCAAGCCGGACTGAATCCGGCGAGCATCGTTCGTTCCCCCCATCCGTCTGTAAAGCCGAGAATGGCGATATCAATCCTGTCGAGTGGCATTTTTCGTGATTCCTGCGACTAATTGGCCATTTTGCGCAACGATTATCGAAGCGCACCCTCTCGCGCAAGCGTATTCGCAAACACCTGCGCGCCGATTCATGGTTCACTGGGTTTAGACAGGGAACGAGCCTAAAAGGGCCGGATCAGGAGATAAAAAGATGCGCGTCGGCTGCCCCCGAGAAATCAAGAATCACGAATACCGCGTCGGCCTCACGCCCGGCTCGGTCCGCGAATATGTCGCCCATGGCCATGAAGTGCTGGTCGAGACCGGCGCCGGTGCCGGCATCGGCGCCGACGACAACGCCTACCGCGCCGCCGGCGCCACCATCGCCAAGACGGCCGCGGACGTGTTTGCCAAGTCCGACATGATCGTCAAGGTCAAGGAGCCGCAGCCCAACGAATGGGTACAGCTGCGCGACGGCCAGATCCTCTACACCTATCTCCATCTCGCTCCGGATCCGGAGCAGACCAAGGGCCTGCTGGCTTCCGGCGTCACGGCGATCGCCTACGAGACGGTGACCGATGATCGCGGCGGCCTGCCGCTGCTCGCGCCGATGTCGGAAGTCGCCGGCCGCCTGTCGATCCAGGCCGGTGCCACCGCGCTGCAGAAGGCCAATGGCGGCCGCGGTGTGCTGCTCGGCGGCGTGCCCGGCGTGCTGCCCGGCAAGGTCACCGTGCTCGGCGGCGGCGTTGTCGGCCTGCATGCGGCCCGCATGGCGGCCGGCCTTGGCGCCGACGTCACCATCATCGACCGTTCGATCCCGCGCCTGCGCCAGCTCGACGACCTCTTCGCCGGCCGCGTCCACACCCGCTATTCGACCGTCGAAGCGCTAGAAGAAGAGTGCTTTTCGGCCGACATCGTCGTCGGCGCCGTGCTCATCCCGGGTGCTGCCGCGCCGAAACTCGTTTCGCGCGAAATGCTGTCCGGCATGAAGAAGGGCGCCGTGCTGGTCGACGTCGCCATCGACCAGGGTGGCTGCTTCGAGACCTCGCATGCCACTACCCATGCTGACCCGACTTACGAAGTCGACGGTGTCATCCATTACTGCGTCGCCAACATGCCCGGCGCGGTGCCGGTCACGTCGGCGCACGCGCTCAACAACGCGACGCTTCATTATGGGCTACAGCTCGCCGACAAGGGCCTGAAGGCTTTGGTCGACGACCACCATTTGCGCAATGGCCTCAACGTCCACAAGGGCAAGATCACCAACCGCGCGGTCGCCGAAGCGCTCGGCTACGAACTGGTTGAGCCGAAAGCCGTTCTCGCGGCCTGATTTCACCAAAAAGAGTTTCCTCCCGTCTCGCCCGCCGGTTCGTTCCGGCGGGCTTTTTTTGGCGACGATTGGCAGAGGCGTCTTCCCCTCCCCTTTTCGTCCATGTCGCGGTGCAGCTCGTCGGGGCGAAACGCTGGTCGACGATGAAGCTGAACGCGCAGCTGGAGTCCCCGGCTTTTCCTGATGCGACTGAGTACCAGGAGCCTCTCCCCGTTAGAACGCGCTTTGGCGCCCCCGGGGTGCCCGGTGCAATCGTTCCCGGTCTCGACCAGATCGTCGCTGAGGAACAGGAGTACACCCGCCCCACCGGCAAGTCCGATTCTATTCATTACGTGCGTCCAGCTCTGCTCGCAGATAGCTATCGTCGAGCGTGCCGGACCGGAATTCTCCGAATGATCGATTCCGATCTTCAGAACAGAAGAGATCGAGAACAGGCTTGGCAGCGTTTCAGGTCAGGATCGCTCCCTCTTGCTACATCCAGCATGGATGCGCCAACCGCGGTCGGATCAATACGACGCAAGACGGTCCGGATACGTCGCTATTGACCGCGGTGTAGGACGACCATCGCAACAGTCTTGCCAGGGGCTTTATTGCTTTCAGCGGCAACCGCCATTATGTAGCGACACTTCGCCGACTGTCTTTCAAGCCACCCGGAGTTTTTCGTGACAGAAGAAGCCGACAACAACATCAACGTCCTCATCGAGCTCACCGCCGATGTCGTCTCAGCCTATGTCGCCAACAATCCGGTCCCGGTGGGTGAACTTCCTGCCCTGATTGGCCAAGTGCACGCGGCATTCAAAGGCACGGCCGGCGCCAATGTTTCCGCAGAAGAACCGGAGGCTCTCAAGCCTGCTGTATCGATCAGGAAGTCGCTAACACCGGATTACATAATCTGCCTTGAGGACGGGAAGAAATTCAAATCGCTAAAGCGCCATCTGTCGACCCACTATGGGCTCACGCCAGACGAATATCGCGCCAAATGGGGTCTGCCGGCGGATTATCCCATGGTCGCGCCGAATTACGCCGCTACGCGCTCGGCATTGGCCAAGACGATGGGGCTCGGCCGCAAACCGAAAGAGCCGGAAACGCCCGCGCCGGCAAAGCGGACCCGCAAGAACGTCGCAGCTTGATTTCAGCAATCGAGCTTTGTCTCGGGGTGCGCAGTTGCCATTGGCACAATCTGCATCTGTCTGGAATATGAAAAGGCGGGGTCTACCCCGCTTTCCCTTTCAAGCAGCTTGGCTTCTCCAGCAATTCGCGGGCTGCAGCATCCGCTGCTCAAGCCGTCCAGTCGAGCCCTGTGCTCGCCCGCTCTGATCACGCGGCGTCAGACGATCCTGAATCCATCGCGTCCATCCACTGTTGACAGGAGCCAAGGGAAAAAAGATTCAGCCGGCTTTGCTGAGGCTGCCAGCTGAGGACTTGCCGGTGCGGCGGTCCTGTTCGATTTCATAGTTGATCTTCTGGCCATCAGTGAGGGTCGAGAGGCCCGCTCGTTCAACGGCGGAAATGTGGACAAAAACATCCTGACCGCCATTGTCGGGCTGGATAAATCCAAATCCCTTGGTGCTGTTGAACCATTTTACCGTTCCAGTCGCCATATGCGTTTTCCTTTGTAACAATTGCAATGTGGGCAGGCCTCAGGCCAGTCCCGATTCATAACCGAAACTTTAGCGGTAGGCGCAGCAAAAACTAGAAATCTGCAAGGCTCGTTTTGACCGGCGGCTGTAACTCCTCATCTACCGTCCAGCGTCCGCCCGTAGAGGCTCACAACGACACGCGTTACGGCCCCGATGCGATACCCGAGACGGACGGGCCTAGAAGGGCAAGAGCTACCAGCCACGGCGACGAGAAGTTGATCGCTTGGGGCAAATGGCCTGGACGACGGCGCTATCGGACGGTTCGGGCCTCGCCGGTTTAGATGGAGGCTGGCCGTCGGCCTTCCCCGCGGCAGGTCCACCCCGCCCAAGGGACGAACGACTTTTCGTGAGAGGTGGTCCTATGCAAAAGCCACACGTGCGCAGTAGATGTCCATCCGGCCGGAAAGGCCAAGAGCCTCTAGGGAATCGACATTGCCGCTGCTCCCGCCCTTGATCCGCCACCTCAAATCACCTGACCTGTTTGGCAGCCTTGACCGCCTGCAGGCGCTTGGCAAACCAGTCAGTGAGCGCACATTTGAGGTCCTCAACCCGTCGACGGGCGAAGTGCTGGCAGAGCTTCCCGACATGGGCGTCGAGGAGACACGCGCTGCGGTCGCCAAAGCCTATAGCGCGCAGCCTGGATGGGCGGCATTGACGGCCCGTGAGCGCAGCGACGTTCTGTGGCGCTGGCATCAACTGATTATCGAACACGCCGATGACCTTGCTGCGATATTGACCGCGGAAATGGGTAAGCCCCTTGCCGAGGCCAAATCGGAAGTGTCGCATGCCGCGGCCTACCTGCAATGGTACGCCGAAGAGGCCAACCGCATCTATGGCGAGACGATCTCCGCACCATCGACGGACCGTCGCTTGCTGGTAATCAAGCAGCCGATCGGCGTCGTCGGCACGATTACGCCATGGAATTTCCCGGCTTCCATGGTGGCGCGCAAGATCTCGCCAGCCTTGGCGGCGGGCTGCACGATCGTGCTGAAACCCGCTGAACAGACGCCGCTCGTTGCCGGCGCAATGTTCGCCCTTGCCCATCAGGCTGGCTTTCCCGAAGGCGTGGTCAACCTGATCTATGCGTCTGAAGGCGATGCCGTCGGCCGCGAACTCTGCACCAACCCCAGGGTCCGCAAGATCAGCTTCACCGGCTCGACCGAGGTTGGACGGCTGCTCATGCGACAGTGCTCGGACCAGATCAAGAAGGTCAGTCTCGAGCTCGGCGGCAATGCGCCTTTCATCGTCTTCGATGATGCTGACGTCGATGCGGCCGTCGACGGTGCGATCCAGGCCAAGTTCCGCAACGCCGGCCAGACCTGCGTTTCCGCGAACCGGCTTTACGTCCAGTCGGGCGTTCACGATGAATTTGTCGACAAATTCGTTGAGCGGGTTCGCCAGCTTCAGGTTGGTGACGGTTTCGATCCTGGTGTCGCCATCGGCCCGCTGATCGACATGCATGCGCTCACCAAGATCCAATCGCATATCGCCGATGCCGTCGCTAAAGGCGGCACAATTCGCTGCGGAGGCGAACGCATTGGCAAGGACGGCACATTCTTCCAACCGACGGTCCTCACTCAAGTCTCCAGCGAGATGACGATTGCGCAGGAGGAGACATTCGGACCGCTGGCCCCCACCATTCGCTTTGACGATCCGGATCAGGTCGTGCACGAGGCAAATGACACGATCTACGGTCTGGCCGCCTACTTCTATGCCTCGAACTTGCAGCGTGTCTGGCGTGTGGCCGAGGCCTTGGAATATGGCATGGTGGGCATCAACACGGGACGCATGTCATCGGAAGCGGCACCCTTCGGCGGGATGAAGCAGTCCGGCATCGGGCGGGAGGGTTCCCGTCACGGGCTCGAGGATTACCTTGAAATGAAATATCTCTGCATGGGCGGCATCTGAGGCCTCTGCTTGCGAAATCGCGGAGCGGCCGACGCAAGCGATTTCGGAACATGTGAACCATGCCCGTGCCAGATGCCTATACCGGCACTTTTCCACGGCCGGACTTGCAGGCAGCGAGCCATTGCATGGCGGAAATTGCATCTTCCAATATGGCTGCCCGTTTCGCAAAGCCGAAAAAGGCATTGCGTGCTGCGCTTACGGGTTTTCGCCCATCGTATGCATCATAGCAGGCCTTGATGGCGGCTTCGTGGATCAGGTCTCTGCGATCTTCTGGCCAGTCATTGAGGAAATCGATAGCGTCCGCAAGGCTGGCAATCTCCTGCACGATGTAGGTTGCACGCTTCACGAAAACTGGGCTGCTGAAAGCATCAATGTTCATTGGTTCCTCCCGACCTACTGAACGACTGGTCCGCGTGAACAGGCGCTTCATCGACACCCGCCGACGATTGCAGAATGTGTTGTCAGGGCAATGACGGTTCAAGAGGAAAGCAGGGGCTTTGGTAGGCTAAACCTGCCGCGGCTCCAGAACCTCGCAATGAGGATGCGATGACCCGGCTTTGTGGGGCTGTGTTGTCCTGGCAGTGTGTCGTCGCACGGGCTCATCCGAGACCTCCAACTGGACTGACAGCCGGCCGCCAGCTCAAAGCGTTGCCGACGGTCGGCCGCTCTAGCCTGCATACCGCGCCATGCTGACAGCAGGACAAGAGATCGGGAGCGTACCCCCAGGCGTCGGCGGTGAGCAGCTTTCGTCATGGCTTGGACGGCGGCAAAGTCTCCGAAAAACTTTGGAGAATGCGTGGCGGCGGGTGGACGAAAGCGTACGCTCCGCCTAGAGGACACTCGCAACTCCCCTAAGTCCGCGAGATCACCATGAGGCAGCCGCAGCGACCCTTTGTCGTCGAGATCAAACAGAAGCGTGGGCTCCTGAAGCGGCCCCAGTCGGTCTGGGCCGGCATCGACCTCGCTGCCATCGCGAACGAAGTCGCGGAAGCGAAGACGGAAGGTGCGATCGCCAAAGCGACGCCGCCGCCGACTTTTCCCGAAGATGTTCGTCCTCAGCCAATGCTCACCACCGGTGAAGCAGTATCCGACGCCAAGGACGGGATCGTGCCCGACGGATCGTCGCCTAAGCCGCTGGCGGTTGAGGAAGCGCCGATGCCGGAAGCATCGAATGCACAGGCTGGAGGCAGACGAACCCGCAAGTTAAAGCGGTGGCACAAAGATGTTACTTTGCCGCGAGGTCAACGATGGAAGCGGCGCCTGCCATGGGTGCTCCGTCAGAGCCGGGCCTAGCGGTGGGTCTACTGCTTCAGCATTGAAGCCGCCCTTGTCAAACTGACAGACCAGCAGTGCATCCAAAACGAAGAAACTTGAGCCGGACCATAGGTGACGCCTATCGGCTGCTCTCGGATTTGGGTGCGAGAATGAAATCAAAAACGGGCTGAGGCAGCTGTCCAGGCGTCTGCTCGCGCAAAGCAGTCGGGAGAGTTGTGGCCGCTTTGGCTTCGACCGCGAGGGCGGCGGGTGTCATTCCGATTGCGGCCTCGAAGAACCGGCTCGGCAGAAGCGCCACCTGACAAAAGAGCGCCGCAGCCCTTGCGGCATGGCGCGCGGCAGCGACCCGCTTTCCCTCCCTGATCTTCACCCCGGCCGCCGCCAACAGGATCAATCCCTTGAAGAACACGCGATGCTGGGCGCTTTGTTTCGCAGCATGCCATAGCGGCTCCCAAGCCTCATGAGCTTCCCAGTAATAGCCGTGGTTGAAAAGGTCGATGCCCCATCGGAACACGTTTGAGCTGAGTGATTCCTGGACCGTGACAACGGTCCCCGGATCGCTTTGGTAACTGTGACCCAAGGGGTGGAGAACCGGATGCGGATATTTGCCAGGCAGGTACGCGTAGCCCGGGAAATTCTTTTCGGGCACCAAGCGAGGACGTGACATAGGCCCAGCAATCACGAAAGCGCGGTGGTGGCAATTCCAGATGAAGTAATCGCTTGCGCCAGAGTGCCAGCGGTAAAGAAATATCTTGCGCTGTCCCGACAAAATGCGCTCATGGGGACATTCCTCCATGGGCACGTGCGCCGGGAGGGCACCTCTAACACGACCGGTAGACCGAGGGAGGGCTCAACCCAATGAGCAGGGTGGCGCGCGAAGATGCGAGTCCGGCTTCGTCGGCGACATTTGCGCCGCTCGAGAATGCGACCTTTCGATCGATCTGGCTTGCCACACAGGTCGCCAGCCTTGGCTGGCTGATTCAAACTGTTGCCATCAGTTGGCTGATGGCGACCATTTCGACCTCGGACGTGATGGTCGCCCTTGTGCAGGCTTCGACCACACTGCCCGTATTCGTCCTGTCGATTTTCGCCGGGGCCCTGGCTGACAACTACAGCCGGCGCAATCTCATGTTCGCCGGCTGGTGCGCGATAGCGTTGTCCTCGGCGATGCTGACTGTTCTTGCGACGTTGGGGATTTTCAATCCTTGGGTGGTTCTCGCCTTCAGCTGTTTGGCCGGAGCCGGAGCCGCTTTCACCGATCCTGCCTGGCATGCGTCGGTGGGCGATATCTTGCGAAAACGCGAAGTCCCAGCCGCGGTCACGCTCATCTCGGTTGGATACAACGCCATTCGAAGCGTCGGCCCGGCGCTCGGTGGCATCGTCGTTGCCTCCTTTGGACCACTGACAGCTTTCGCTTTGGCGACACTGACCTATGTAGCGCTGCTGTGGACCATAGGGCGCCGCAAATGGGATGTTCCCGCTTCACCTCTCCCGCGCGAGCCATTGACGACTGCCATCCATGACGGGGCGCGCTTCACGGCCCTCTCTGCGGAGATCAAGGCGGCAATCGCGCGTGGAGCGCTTTTTGGCCTGACCAGCATCTCCATACTCGCGCTCCTGCCTCTCGTTGCCCGCGATCAGCTAGGCGGAGGACCAATCGTTTATGGTGTCCTGATGGCCGGCTTCGGGACCGGCGCCTTGTGCGTCGGCATTTGCAACAATGTCTTGAGGCGGTCGCTGTCCCAGGAGCGGCTGACTACACTGGCATGCATTGCCTGTGCGGCGTGTTGTCTGTCTCTTGCTCTCACCTCCTCAGTGGTGGTGGCGGCCATTGCGCTGGCGCTCGGCGGCGCGGGCTGGGTCGTCACCTGGACGGGGCTCGACGTGAGTGTTCAATTGGCAAGCCCAAGGTGGGTCGTCGGTCGCACGCTCTCGATCCACTATGCCCTTTCGTCTGGCGGTATCGCGGCCGGCAGTTGGCTGTGGGGCTCAGTGGCTGAGACCTATTCGCTTACCTTGGCACTCGAGGTTTCCGCTGGCGCGCTAATAATGGTCGCGGCCACCGGCTTTCTGATGCCTATCCGTCAATGGCAAGACTCTGATCAGGATCCTTTTGGCTTCGAAACGCCACAGCTCGCTCTCGACCTGAAGCCGAGAAGCGGGCCGATCGTCGTCAAGATCGAGTACTCAATACCGGAGGCAAACGTCGAAGCTTTCCTGGACCGGATGCAGGAACGACGGCGAGTACAAAGCCGCGTCGGTGCACGGCACTGGAACCTCCAGCGCGATCTTCAGGATCCGTCGCTTTGGACAGAAACCTTCCGCACGCCGACGTGGATGGACTATCTGCGCCTGAACCATCGCCTGACGACCGCGGACAAGGAGTTGGACCAACATCTGCTCGAATTGAATATGGGAATTCCGCCTCATACCAAGCTTTCGATTGAACGACCGACCGGGGCAACCCGCAAGCGGGATCAGTCGACGCGATTTTTCTTCCGGCTGTGATCGCAGGGTTGCACTGGTAAGGCTGGAATGGCGAGGCGACATGACCGGCTTGTGGTCCGGGAATGGTTGGAAACCAACGCCTACAAGCATGAGACCGTGAAGCATTCCAATCGCGCACATACGAAGCGCTCGCGCTATGAACTGCAGTTGGAAGCGACGATCCCGGACGCCGAAGAAATGGCTCTTTCCGAGTGCCATCAGCGCAACCGCCGGTCTTGCGAAGGGACGCGCCAGGTTTGCATCAACTAAGACGCATTCTTCGAAAACTCGGCGCTTACGAGTTTGACAGACAGAGTGTCGTTGCTCGGTTTCCACACGGAAGTGTCATGAATGATGGCTAACGTGCTCTTCCTTAGGGGAGCGATTCATCGTTGGTGGACGAACAGCAAGCGCATAGCGACGCCTACCGCCTCGATCGGATGGACAATGGTCGCGCCATACCTCTTGCGATTTTCTATTCGGCGGCCGAGGCATTAGCCGTCTTAGGCTGTATGGTCGGTGGCTATCGCTTGATGCTTGGCGACAGACAAGTATGGCCTGCATCCGGCGGTCATGACGGCATCGCAAGTTAGGCACGCCGACCGCTGGACGTTCGGTGTTGCCAAGACGTCTCTACTCCGCCTCGGCCGGACTGAATCTAGCTCCCCCTGGGGTCCAGTTTTGAGCGGATTGTGCCGATCGCCTTCATGATGGTGTCGGCGGCTTGCCGGTCCAGCGCGATGTCTAGCAGGCCTTCAGTTGTCCGGATCGAGAGAATGCCAAAGGTGCCTTTCTCGTCCATGACCGTGCCGACATGGATTTCCGTCGGCACGAAAGGCCGTGCTCTTTCCACACGTTTCATGGTTACTCGCGTCGCTTTGGGCGGCTTCCGACAATCACGCGCGAGCTCAAGCTTATGGTTAGACAGGCCCCGTTTCTTGTCTGGGAACGTCATCTCATGGCCGTAAATTGCCGCCCGATCTGAACGACACGGCGCGACAATGCTCTCGCTGAGGCAAACCGGAATGCGCCTGTAGGCTGCATTTTCTGCCACTTCCATAATTTCCGTGTGACCGTTACGGCGGTTTGCCGATGACACGGGAACGGCTGACAAGCGACCTCCGTTCTCCAAAGCAAGGCGGTTCAAGGAGCCTCACAGGGAGCGGAAGAACTCGCGTTTCCTTTTTTCACGGTCCGCTGAAAAGTCTTCAGCCTAAACATGACTATTGTGGTTCGCCTGTCGTATTTCCCAAGGCTATTACCCGGTAGAGTGACAGCGCTTCGCCGCTCGCGGCAGGGAATGGCAGAACCATGCCAAGTACGGCAAGACGGCGCAGACCGTCACGCTCTAAAGAAGACGTCACGTTCCAGAGGGAATCTTCATCAGGGGTCCGGCGATCGGGAGGTTCGGCCGGGTGAATGGACGACGACTATGACGCGCTCAGGAGATAGATGGCACGATCCAAGCCAGGCAACTGCGCGGATCGCCTCCCAAAAATGGCGGGCCGGTCCCGGTATCGAGACGCCGTCGCGAGATTTTCGCGGCCGTGGTGGCTTCTCTGTCTGTTGTCCGCAGGGCGGTGTGCATAGCCGATGAGTGAGCGCTAAAAGGCATAGCCGCCTCCGCAAAGCGGTGGCGGCAACAGAAGCGCCATCGATGCGAATTTCGTCACGACCACCGTCCTGTCGTTCGCACAATTTTGCGAACGCCCCGCCGTCTTGCGCGCACGCGCCGTCAGACTGCGCGTCGATAGGTCCAGAGCTGTGCGGGCGGGATGTTGCGGACGACGAAATCATAGTGAGACACGACATAGCGGTCGGGCATTTTGATCACCGGCGACAAGGGTCCGTAGGTGATCTGAATCACAGGCCTCCCGCGAGGAATTCGGACGAGCAAATCCTCGAGCAAGGCTATGCGCTGTTCCATCGGAAAGCTCAACAGCGGCACCGCACTTATGACGCAATCGAATTGCTCCCCGCTCCGCTCGGCCAGCACTTCCTCCAGCGCGAACGCATCGCCCAATCGAAAATCCACGCCCGGGAAGGCTCGCGTCAGGCGCCAATAAAAATCCTTGGAATACTCGACCGAAATTAGCTGATGCGGCTTGATGCCTCTTTCCAGGATTGCCTTGGTGATGACGCCTGTTCCCGCGCCAAGTTCAAGAACCGGCAATCCGGATGCCGGATTGATGACGCTTGCCATGCGACGCGCGGCATGAACGGACGTTGGCATGAGCGCGCCTACTCGTTTCTTGTCCTTCTGCCAGCCCTTGAAGAATTGCACTTCTTCTTCAAACTTTCTGGCGAGGCGCTCCTTCAATCCAAAGACCATATCCACTCCCTGCTCCGGCCATTTGTCTGGGTCATTTTGACGACGCACGTTTGTCCAAGCCCTGCGGCATTCTCAATCATGCGGCATTGGCTGCCGCGAGCAGCTCGCCTTTGCACTGCGCAGGCAGAACTCCGACGTTATCGATAAGCCGCGTCCCGCCGATCCAGGCGGCGACGATCAGGCGGGCCGGTCGATCCGCGGCGGAAAGCGGCGACAGGTCATGGTCTGCTCGTAGCTCGAGATATTCGACCTCGTCGTATCCGGCAGCGAGGATCGCTTGCCTTGCCTCGGCAAGCACAAGCTCGGCTCGCAATCCCGCCGACAATCGCCCGGCCGAAGCCGACAGGACTTCGGCGAGCCTTGGCGCTGTTAAGCGCTGTGCGGCCGAGAGCCTGACATTGCGCGACGACATCGCCAGGCCGTCGGCTTCACGTACCGTCGGACATGCTACAATCTCGATCGGAATGTCGAGATCGCGCACGAGCCGGCGAACGACGTGCAGTTGCTGGAAATCCTTCTCGCCGAAGAAGGCGAGATCAGCACGCGTCTGGAGAAAGAGCTTGGCGACGACGGTTGCCACGCCGTCGAAATGGCCCGGACGGAACGCGCCGCACAGGCCCTCGCTCACCCCACTGACCGAAACCGTGGTGGCGAAATCTTCCGGATACACGTCGGCCGCATTTGGCGCGTAGAGCAGATGAGCGCCCAGCGGCGCGAGCCTGGCGGCATCGTCATGCTCAGTGCGCGGGTAGGCCGCGAGATCGGTCGCGCTGTTAAACTGTTTCGGGTTGACGAACAGCGTCACGATAACCCGGTCGGCCTTGGCAAGTGCTGCACGCACCAAGCTCAGATGGCCTTCATGCAAGGCACCCAAAGTCGGCACGACAGCGACCTTCAGGCCATTCTGACGCCATCCGGCCACAGCCATGCGCAACTCGGCGACGGTTCGTGCGATCGGAATGCTCATGCGCCTTCTCCACTGTTTGCCGCCCTTGGCGCATCGCCGAACAGATGCTCGGCCGTTGGAAAGCGGCGGTCTCGCACGTCCTGCGCATAGTCCGCAATCGCCGCCTCGGCGATCTCACCGAGTTCGGCATAGCGCTTGACGAATTTCGGCCGGAAGTCGCCGAAGATGCCCAACATGTCGTCGACGACGAGAATCTGCCCGTCACAGACCGCCGAGGCGCCGATACCGATCGTCGGGATCGCTACCTCTGCGGTGATCCGGCGGGCGAGCGCCTCGGGGACCTTCTCCAGCACCACCGCGAATGCCCCCGCTTCGCTCACAGCAAGCGCGTCGCACAGGATGCGCTCGCCGTCCTCGCCCCTGCCCTGCACGCGGTAGCCGCCGAAGGTATTGACCGCCTGTGGCGTCAAGCCGACATGGCCCATGACCGGCACGCCGCGTGCGGCGAGGAAGCGGATCGTCTCAGCCATTGCCTCGCCACCTTCGAGCTTGACCGCCGCGCAGCCGGTTTCCGCCATGACAAGTGCAGTATTGCGAAAGGCCTGCTCGGGGCTTTCCTCGTAGGAGCCGAACGGCATGTCGACGATCATCAGCGCCTGCTCAAGGCCGCGTCGCACGGCCTGACCGTGCATGATCATCATCTCAAACGTCACGCCCAGCGTCGACGGCAAGCCGTGGAGCACCATGCCGACGCTGTCGCCGACGAGAACAATGTCACAGTGCCGATCAACGAGCTTTGCGACCGGCGTGGTATAGGCCGTCAGGCAAACGAGCGGCGTTCCACCCTTCCGGGAACGGATATCCGGCGGTGTGATCGCCTTGATGTTAGCAACCGCGCTCAACAAGGGCTCCTTCCCCAACGTTACCAACCATTAGGGGCTGCGTTTGACACATTTTTGTGCAGGTGCGAAGAGCTAATAATGGCGGTGGCGCGTGACGTTGACGAGCCGACACTCACGTCAGAATCAATTAAATCGGTTAAGCTGCTTCAGCGTGCCCATCGAGGGATCATGGCTATCAGGCAAGGTCGAGCAACGCCGTCATTTCGACGGCGCCAAGGTGAGACATTGAGGCTCCATCGGTTCGAACCCAATGGCAACGACCCATATTCCACACTCCCTTTTTATGCGACAGGCGAAGCACAATCATCAACATGGGATTACGGGGTATGGGGTTCAAATTCGCCGCCAGGCGTCAGCTTCGCGCCCAATGTCGGTCGTTCAAGTCAACCCAACCGTTTCTCGAAAGCGGACATTAATGCGCGGCGGCACAAGGAACGGTCTTCGCGCAGGCTATACTCCGCCGCTTGTCGGAGCCTGCAGTTCTGATCAAAAGGGTGCGTATCATTGGCTGTTTGCGCAGTTAAATTTTTCCCCTACCGGTGATTGTCCGGTGGTCACTTTATGATGGCGGAGCGATTCCCAGATTTGCGTAAATGATCTTTAGCTTAGCCCATGCTGTGTCAAGAATCTCTTTAGCCGGAACCAAGCTATAGCTATAATCATCGTTTGTTGGATTTGTTTTGACGACAAGGCACATCTCACCCTTTGCAATCGTGTGATTGGTGTTACGCCGACATTTTCTTTGTCGTTGCGCCTCTTCGACGGATACATGAATAAGGATATCTCTAACCTTGGGCATTACGATCCGATCTCCTTTCGAATGGCGTCCCGAACCTGATCGCCGAGCACGTCCAGAGCCGCCAGTGCATCCTCATTGTCGTCGGCGCCGGGTTCTTTCCGGCTACCCGAGGCGATGCCCAGATGCTCGTTGACAGCGGTGTGCAAGAGGCTGGCGACTGCTGCCCGGTTGTCCCGCCCAGCGACCGTCTTGATCGCCTTACCGACTTCACGGCCTGCGATCGTATATCCAAGGTCCTTCAGGATGCGGGCAACGACGGAATTCGTGCGCTGCGAAAGCCGCCTGCGGGCTTGAACGCGCCGGCTTTGCGGCTGCACTGGTAGGCTCGCGACCTCGGCCAAATCGGCGCGGTCTTGTTGTTTATTCCGCAAGGTTTCGCGCAGCACTTCTTTCTTGATAAGGTCGCGGAGCCGAATCCCTCCTCCAATTTCGTGGTTGAGCATTTCTTCAAGAACGCGGTCGTCTTCGGGATCGAGAAACGAGCGGTTGATGAACGATCCAATGATCTCGCTGTCGACCAACATGCCAACGTCAAAGCGACGCGGCTCTCCGCTGCCGTCCCCTTCCAGCTCCTCGTCCTGACCCTGCAGCCATTTTCTGATGAGGGCCTGGTCATCGAAGTCAATCTCACGGAAGTCGTCCCAATGCGCATCGGTGTTCAACCCGACGTGAGAGACGACATAAGCGTTGTTGTCTTGGTGTTCCGGCTTCGCCTCATGCACGACACGCATCACGCGGCCGACGAATTGGATGTAGGGAGAGAGACTGGCGAAGGGGCGGAAGATCGCGGCGACGCTAAGCGGGGGATGGTCGAAGCCCTCCCCCAGCATCTGCACCTGCACGATGCAATCGAGCCTCCCACCACGGAGGTTTTCGATCACTCGATCCTTTAGCTCGTCGGCCATCTCGCCATAAATTTCCTGCGCTTTCAGCCCGCGCTCTTCGTACAGGGAGCGCACTTGACGGGCGTGATCGACTGAGCAGGCTACCGCTATAATCTGGTGCTTGAAGCCGGTGCGCTCGCGCAGTTCCCGGAGGTACTTAATGCTCGCGTCGACGATGTGGGCGTTGCATTCCGGCGCAAGCGCAACGCCCCGGCGGAACCAAGCGTTTTCCCGGAGTGTCATCACCTCTTCCAAGGTATGGCGACGTGTATCGTCCCTGTAGGTGAAATATAGTTCGGAAGGTGCGACGTTGCGGGAATGAATCTGTTTAATGTATCCCCTCACCATCGCTCTGGTATAGGGATAGCGATAGATTACCTTGCCAAGCGGACGTGTGCCATCGCCGCGGAACGGCGTCGCTGTGAGGCTGATGACCTTGGCATTCGGAAATTTCTCGAAGACCTTGGTCCAGCTTGCCGCAACATTGTGGTGGCCCTCGTCCACCATGATAATATCGAAATAATTCGGTGGGAACTGCGGCAACCACCTGTCGGCCGAACTGGCGAGCTGATGAATATTTGTGACGACAAATTGGCTGTCATTGCAATCGTGAAGGTTGGCGTCGACACCGTCCAAAACAGCCCGGAATGGACCAGCTGAGAAATCGTGCAGCACGGCGGCGCGACGCCAGAAGTTTTTGGGGTTCGTGATGTCCAGCGCTTCTGCGACGCCTTTCCTGATCGTCAGATTCGGGGTGATGACGAGCGCCCGTCCTTGGGCAATACCAAAGGGCAACGTGGCGATGACACCCGTTTTTCCGCAACCGACCGGTATCTGAAGTATCACGGGCTCATTTGATGCCGCGAAGTGGGTGCGAACTGCCTTATGTGCGCCCTGCTGCGGCTCGCGTACCAAGACGTTCGCCTCGATGTCGGCCGTCAGAGTTTGAAAAAGATTTTCATCATCCGAAACCGCTTGCTCGGCGCGCTTATATTCGAGACGAAATGGTTCGAGGTCAGCGCGTCGATAAAAGCGGTAGCCGCTGCCCGGCCGCCTTACGGGTTTCAGCTTCTCGGCGGCATCCCAACGTCGAAGAGTATCCTTTGAGACGCCGACATAATCGGCGGCATCCGCGAGCGATAGAAAATCAGGCCGATCATTCTGCATCATGGCGCAACATCATGCAACCTTATGCAAATGTCAACAGCTCATTTAGAAGCTGAGATTGCCACTTGGGCGCCTCTTTCGCGGACTTAGAACGTGGGGTTGAATGTTCGGCTCCCAATATCGTTGGGATGGATGCAAGCCTGCCTGTTCTAAGAAGATGTACGGGAACGGATACATCAACCTTTTAAGTGCTTTCCGTCGGACGCAATGAGACGGGCGACACCCGTCCCGGTCGCCGATCGCAACGGCCACGCCCATGAGTGCCTTGCAGAAGCCTTTGACACCACCTTTAATGTCTTGATCTTGGTCTACCCGGGGAGTTCGGGTTAAAGGCGATGTCGATTATGCGCGCGTCATCCACTCAGCTTCATTTCGGCGCCTCCAAGGCAAAACCCAGATCTTGAACCTGGGCGACAGCGACTTTTACAGAACACGTCTCACGCACTCGCTCGAGGTAGCGCAGATAGCTGTCGGACTGACGATCCAACTCCGGCACAACTTGCCTAGCCATAATGCAATCCATTACCTGCCCGAGCGAAGCATGATGCAGGCGATCGCCTGCACTCACGACCTCGGCCATCCGCCATTCGGCCATGGTGGTGAGGTCGCGCTAAACTATTGCATGCCGATGCCGGCGGCTTTGAGGGTAACGGGCAGACGCTTCGCATCCTCTCAAAGCTTGAGAAGATGTCGAAAGCGGCTGGCTCCAACCTCACGCGCGAAACTATGCTCGGCGTCCTCAAATATCCCGTGGCGTACAAGGAAGCCGCAAGCCCAAGCAAGAGACCGAAGCTCCTGGAAGATACTAGTGGTACGCCGATCCTCGATCGAAAGGCGTCGAAACCACCGAAATGCTACCTCGACTGCGAACAGGGTGTCGTCGACTGGCTTCTCGAGCCGCTCGCGCCGGCCGATCGAGAGGAGTTCCAAGCGTTCAACGAGGTGCCGGGTAAGCATCAAGAAGCCCGGCATAAATCGTTTGCGTGCACTCTGATGGATCTGGCAGACGACATCAGCTTCGGTATTCACGATCTCGAAGATGTGCTGGCGGGTTTTGTTGCAACGGCTGAATTGGGGCGCAGAGAGGCCTGATGCGAGGTCAATCAGGCGGCGAGGATTTCGAACTGCTCGGCCAGAGACGGATTCGGATTGAAGGCGTACCTCGCCTGTCGCTTGCGCATCATGTGGATCATTTCGATGCCGGAAAGGATGGTGGAGGCGGTGGCCGTCGATTTGAAGCCAAGCATCGGCCGGACCCGGCGCTTGATGCGCCGATGGTCCTGCTCGATCCGATTGTTCAAATACTGGCTCCAGCGGATGCGGATCGGCTTCAGCAGGCGCCGGGTGCGATCCTGCAAGCGATTTGTGGTGTCGCAGGAAACGATCGCCTCGTGGTTGGTCTGGCTCCCGTCGATGATGACGCGATCCGGTCGGCCATGACGCTCCAGCGCCTTTATGAAGAAGCGCTTGGCCGCCGGCAGGTCGCGCTGCTCGCTGAAATAGAATTCGACGGTGTCGCCGACGCTGTCGATGGCGCGATAGAGATACATCCACTGGCCGCGGACCTTGATGTAGGTCTCGTCGACATGCCATTTGCCGGTCACGCTACGCTTGCGCCAGTTGAAACGCTCGAGCAACAAGGGCGAGAAACGAACGGTCCAGCGGTGGATGGTCGTGTGATCGACCGTAATGCCGCGCTCGGCCATCATCTCCTCAAGATCACGCAGGCTCAGATTGTAGGCCAGGTACCAGCGCACGCACAGCAAGATCACGGATTGGTCGAACTGGCGGCCTTTGAACATTGCAACCCTCCGAAATGATCGAAGGCTCCTTGCCACAGCACTGGTAATCAAAAGGTTGCAACAGATTGGTCAAAAGCCACGGACCCTATGCTCGATCGAAGTTGCAGATGGCTTGCACCAAATGTTCGCCGCCAATTTGAGGCGCCCTCGAATTATCGATCTGCAAGGCCCTTTCGCCATCGACCGAAACTTGGCTGTTTCTCAGAAGGCGCAGTCTAATCGCATCTTTCGTCTCGCGGCCCCGTGCCGCAAGCCTTTGAGCGAGAATTGCGGGTGGAACTATGATGCTTACGACGAGTAGGTCTGGATAGCGTTGACGGGCCACTTCCAGCATGGCGCGCGAGCCGTTGGCGACGACGACATCGCCGCGTTCCAACCATATGTCGATTTCTGATGATATGCCGTAGCGGTGACCATGGGCTTGCCAGTGGAGAGCAAACCCTTCCTGGACGACACGCCTTTCGAATTCGTCGTCTTGAACGGCCTCGTGGAATTCGCCTGTTGTCACCGGGCGGCTGATGATACGACGAACAAAGTGAACGCCGGGATCATCTCTGAGGCGCATTCGAGCGTAATCAATCAGAGTGTCTTTGCCCGCGCCGCTCGCACCGACAACCAATACCAGCTTTCCAGCGATCGGGCTCATGAGGCTTTCCCATCAACCCGCTGGACGGACAATTGCGGTGCTCTGAGTGGAAAGGTGGATCGCACATAAAACACGGATGTCGGGTTGTCCTGGACGAAAAGTGACAGGGTGTTCAACCTGTAGTCCTCATCGAGATGGGTTTCAAAGATCGCGGTAAGACGCTCTCGTGTCTTGGGCTGAAGCGCCGCAGGCAGGCGATCGCTCAGGGTCAGATGAAACCTGAAACGATCAAGGACGTATGGGTAACCCCAACACACGAGGTTGTTGATCTCGGTCTCCTCCAGGGACCGATCCATGCGCCGCTGAAGTTCAGCCTCGTTCATCGGAGCCCTGAAGCGATCGAACTCCTGGACAACGCGCGAGGCGAAGCCACGTACGGCCGGCGTCGGATAAGCTGGAACAAGAGCAAAGAAGCCGTCGATCAGACCGATCCGCAGCGGGCCGATCGGGCATGAGGGGCAGACGTCTGCGAAAGTTCGCAGGGCGTCTTCCAATTCCTCGAGCGAGCAATCGCTTGCCAACCGGAAGGGGGCTTTCAGCGTCGCATGGAAGCCGTAGCGGTAGGGCTCGGACACTGGTTCTGTGTATGCATTCCGCGTGCTTGGGTTGGTGCTCTTGTCGAATGCGTCGCGCCCTAGCCATTCGAAGGCAGCCTTCGTCAGCGGATGGTCCCGGGCTGGCGTATAATAGATCGCGTAGCGAGGGAAGGGAGTGTCAGGCATCACAGCCCCCCAACGCTGCCGTCGGACCAGATCATGCGGCCGCCGCGGATGGTTGCGCGTAAGCGGGGCATGCTGCCTCGCTCGGCAACGACGAGATCGGCGCGCAGACCTTCGGCGATGCGGCCGCGATCGACAAAACCAAGCGCCTGAGCTGGATTGGCCGTTGCCAGGGCCACGGAGGCGGGAAGCCCGCCGCTGCCGATGTCGCCGAGCGCCAACAGGGCCGGAAGAATAGCGGAGGGATGGTAGTCGCTGGCGAGGATATCGAGGACGCCGTTTTCATAGGCTTCGCGGGCCGACAGGTTGCCTGAGTAGGAGACGCCGCGCAGCGCGTTAGGTGCCCCCATGGCCGTTGCCAATCCCTGCCTCCTCGCTTCGGCGGCGACCTCGAGCGTGATCGGGAATTCGCTGATCGCTACGCCGAGACAATGCATCAGTGCGACCTTTTCGAGCGTGTCATCATCGTGGGATGCCAGCGGTACCGCGCGCGTTCTTGCCAGGTTTGCGAGGTCCATCACCACATGCATGCTGTCGCCGCCGGCGGCCTTGTCGGACATACGCTTCCTGACGAGCTCTGCCGCCGCGCTTTCATTGATCCCGTGCTGTTTCGCCACGTTGGCAACATGTTTCTCGATGTCGCGATACTGACCTTGGCCAGGGGTGTGGTCCATCAAAGAAATCAGTCCGACCGCACCGGCGTTCAGCAGCCGTTCCACTGTGGGCAATGCAGATGGAAACGTGACTTCAATTCGCGCATGGACATGGTGATCGACGAGAAGCTCATCTCGCATGCCAGTAAGCGCACCAATCATCGCGGACGTGTGTTCGATAGAGCGAATATGTCCATAGATCTCCGGCTGAAACGACAGCGCCGCGAAGGCCGTCGTCACCCCGCAGGAGGCGAGTTTTCGGTCGAGATCGTAGATCCCGAGCACGAGCGGCATGCGCACGTTGACGCGTGGCTCGACTTCCTTCTCTATCATATCGCCGTGCATGTCGACGAAGCCGGGCAGTAGAAGTCTACCATTGCCCTCGACGGCCGCGTTGGCAACCAGCCCTTCCTTGATTTCGGCGATGACCCCGCCTTCGATCCTCAATGCGCCTTGCTCGATAACGCGATCTTCAAGGACGATCTCAAAATTGTTCAACCACATGATCTTGTTTCCGTCGTAAATACTTGATGCAAGAAGCCGTCACCGGCCTTCTCGACCGTCGGCAACCGGCTTTCCTTGTTCAGCCGAGAGGTTCGTGCGCTTCAGCGCTCGCCGTCCTCGACCCTGATGGCCTTCAGGTAGATTTCGTGATCGATGAGGCCGGCCACGTCTTCCGGGTGGTGGAACACGCCAATCATTGCAACGCCGGCCGCCTTGAGTTCGGTTAGCCGGTCGACCAGTGCTCTGCGAGCGTCGCGGTCAAGCGAGGCGGTCGGCTCGTCGAGCAGCAACAGGCGTTGCGGCAGGATGAGCGCGCGGGCGAGGTTGACCTTCTGCTGCTCACCCCCGGAGAAGGTGGACGGATAAGCGGCCCAAAGCTGTTTCTTCACACCGAAGGCATCGAGACAGCGGCGTGCCTCGACAAGGGCTTGCGCATGCGGGGTACCTGCCTGCCTGAGCGGTTCGGCGACGACCTCTTCGGCCGCGACACGTGGCCGGGCATTGAGGAATTGGGTGACGAAGCCGATTTCCCGGCGCCGCAACATGGCAATATCGACATCGGCCGCCGAGGCAAGGTCGATAATGCCTTCGCGGGTGTGATAAAACACGTGACCGGCGCGCGGCAGGTAAGAGCGATAGAGCGTACGCAGCAGCGTCGACTTGCCGGCGCCATTTTCGCCCTTCAGCAGGATGAACTCACCTTCGCCAAGTTCGAACTGGATGTTTTCGAATGCGTAGAGCGTACGCTTGAGGTGATGCATCTCGAACTGCTTCGAGAGGCCGTCGACGCGGAGCACAGGCGCCCATGTCTTGGGAGTAGAAATCTGAATGTTCATGTGGATGTCTTCCCTCAAAGCTTGGCGTGAACGAGCTGCTGGGTGTAGGCGTGTTGCGGATCCTGGAAGATCTGGTCGGCCAGACCTTGTTCGACCACCATGCCGCGGCGCATTACCATGGCCCGGTCGGCCATGGTGCGGATCACGCCGAGATCGTGCGACACCAGCACCATGGTGATCGCCCGATCACGTTGCAGGCGCTTCAACGTATCGAGCACAAGCGCCTGAACACTGACGTCGAGACCGGTGGTGGGCTCGTCGAGCAGTAGCACCGCGGGCTCCAGTGCGATGGCCTTGGCGAGTTGGACGCGCTGCTGCATGCCGCCTGACAGTTCGCGCGGCGTGGCATCCATCCGCTCGGTTGGAAACTCCGAAGCTGCGAGGGACTGGCGTGCCCGTTCTCGCAGCTCGGCGAAGTTACGGTTTCCGGCAATCAGCAGGCGTTCGGCGACATTGCCGCTGCTCGTGTGGTTCATCAATAGACCAAGATGCGGGTTCTGGTAGACGATGCCGATATGGTGCGCCCTCAGCATGCGTCGCTCGAAGCGATCGAGGTCAAAGAGATTGCGGTCTTCGTGACCTGGCAGGACCAGGTGATAGCAACCCGTATCCGGTGTCTCCTCCAGGTTCATCATTCTGAGCAGCGTCGATTTGCCGGAGCCGGATTCGCCTACTATCCCAAGCACCTCGCCGGGATAGACGGTGACATCGACGCCACCGAGCGCCTTGACGTCGCCGAAGTTCTTCGAAATTCCGCGCATGGTCATGATCGGCTCGGCCAGCATGAGCCGCGGCGGCTGGCGTTTAAGAACCGCCGGAGTGTCCAGATTAAGCACGGTCATCAGTCCATCCTTCCGTTCTTGTACCAGGTGTCGCCGATCTCGACCGGCTCGCCTTCCGCCTTGCGGATGTGCTTGATGCCGAAATGGCTGTCGGAGAGTTCATAAGCCGAGGAGCCATCGTCTTGCGGCAGCTCGTTCATGAAGAAGCCGGTGACGTGGCTGCGGTAACAGGTCTTGTCCCGGTGATCCTCGACCCGGTAAGGCACGTCGTCGAAGACAAGGGGTTCGACCTTCGTGTACGGGGGGACGGCGTAGAGCCGTTTCTCGCGCCCGGCGGAAAGGATGGTCAGGTGGTCCGCCTGATTGAGCTTCGGCACATCCCAGCGTGGGATGGGCGAGGGCGTGATCACATAGCGGCCGTTGACGAGACTGGGATATTCGGCGCCCTGCATAATGCGTCCGGACTTGACGAGCTGCTCGTAAAGGACGAGCCAGAGCTGGCCGTAGTCGGCGTCGCCATGCATGTCGCGGGCAATCGACATGTCCGGCTGCACGGGGCGCAGCGGCTCCGGATTTGGCACCTGTAGCACGAGCACCTGATCCTCACGGAGCTTTTCCTCCGGAATGCGATGGCGCGACTGGACGATCGTGGCTTTGCCCATGTCCTCGGTTTCGACTACGCCCCCGACCCGACCGAAGAACTTGCGAATGCTGCTGGCATTGACGGAATCGTCCGCACCCTGGTCGATCACCTTGACGACCGAAGTCGGATTGAGGAGCGTCAGTGTCACCTGCAGACCGCCGGTCCCCCAACCGCGCGCCATCGGCACCTCGCGGCTCGCATAGGGTACCTGATAACCTGGAATGGCGATGGCTTTCAAAATGCGGCGGCGCAGTTCGCGCTTGGCGGATTCATCGAGGAAGCCATAGTTGAAAGCAGCCCACGGCTTGGTCAGTTCCTGGAGCTTCACAGCGCCACCTCCTGTTCTTTGGTTGGCAGTTTCTTTGCGCCGGTCGCAGCAGTTGCAGCGTTACCGTTCGCCTTGGCGTCACGGATTGCGTCGAGAGCCGATTGGAACGTGACGTAATGGGGTAGCTTGAAATGAATGCAGAAGCCTGAGCTTTCGACCGGCTCGGTGTGGTAGAGCACGAATTCCTCGGTGGAGGCGGGATGAGCGTCAGGCCGGGTAGAAGCGAGATCGAGGGCCGCCGCGGCAATGACCTTGACCTCGTTCCAGCCGAAGGTGGCCGAGAAGCCAAGCTCCAGGCTCTTCGACTTGGAGATGATCTCGGCCTGGCTGACACGCACGCGGCCAGCGCTGAAGACCGTGCCGCGCGGGTGGCGCAGCCGTACCGGAGCTTCGCCAAGACGCAACTCATTGACCGTTGGGTGGATATCGCCATAACCGCGCATGGTTGAATAACCAAGCGCCAGCGTGCCGCCGGTATCGGCTCTCGCCAAGCTTTGCAGCTTATGGGCTCGGGGTGCCGGGAACAGCAAAGGTTCACGCGTCAGATCAGGGATGTTTTCTGGCGAGACTGTTTCGACCGGGTGATCAGCGATCAGCCCTTGCGCCTTTTGCCAGTCCGTCAAGGAGGGTTGCGTTGCGGGGGCAGGTTCAGCGGCCGGGATGACCGGCTCGGGCGTATAATCTTCTCCCATCAGCACGCCGACCTGCAGCAAGCGGTGCGAATAGTCCAGGGTCGGCCCAAGGATCTGGCCACCCGGAATGTCCTTGAAGGCCGCTGAGACGCGACGAACCGTGAAGAGGTCCGGCTGCGTGACGGGCTCGGCGATGGCGATGCGCGGCTGTGTCGTGCGGTAGGCACGCAAGAGCAGGACTGCTTCATATAGGTCGCCGCCCGCCTGGGCGAGTGCAAGCGCGGCCAAATCCGGTTCGTAGAGCGAGGCCTCGCCCATGAGACGGTCGACGAGATAGGGCAGACCGTCACGTAAGGCCTCGACTGTGTCCTTGGTAATGGTTCCGAGATCGCTGCGGAACAGACGCTCCGCCTGTTCGATGGCGTGTTCTCCGCCACGGGTTGCCACATAAGCCATCAGAGCACCTCGATTTTGGTGGAACGGGGAAGGCCGATGATGCTGTCGCCATCGACCAGGTAGACGTCAAAGCCAAGCGGGTAGCGGATTGCCCTCTCGCGCATCTGCCAGAACGAGGAATCGATGCCGTCGACGGCGATCGTCACGCTGTCTTTGATACCGGGGCCGGTCAGGTGCAGTCCCTGCCCGAAGCCGAAGCGGGCCGGTGCGAATAATGTGGCTGCTTCGTCCGGATAGGCGAGCGTGCCTGTGCGCAAGACTGCGTGCCTGGAGACCTTGTCCTGTGTGTCGATCACGGTGAACACATAGTCGGCTTCACTGAGCGAAACGGCACGGGCGCCACTTCGCTTCAAGGCTTGTTCAAATTCAACATCGTCTTCGACATGGAATGAGCATTCACGATCGATCAGGCTTTCGGCCATTGCTGCCAGTCCGCCGGCAGGCAGCGTGCGAATGATACCGGGGCGGCTGAGCGCCCACATCATCTCCTCAAAGGTGGCATTGGTCCGACTGTCATCAGCTGTCGGAAGAAGAGAAAGTGTCATTAGAACGTCTCCATCTGCACGCGGGTCGCCTCGACTTTCCTCAGCCGTTCCCGGTCGCACTCCGCCTGGCGGCGCTGCTCCGTCTGAAGAAACTCGAGGATCGGCTTCGCTGGATGGCCTGCGGCCATCGCGGCATCGATCACCGCCATCGCCATGGCATGTTCGAGATCGTGGCCGACAACCGCACCGTAACCTTCCACCCCGCGGCCTGGCACTTGTATGTGCGCTTCGGCAACGAGGACTTCGCCGAGATGAAACGCGGTCCCTTGGACCGTGTCCTGATAGGGCAGCATCGCAAGCCCCGTCCGGTTGTTGATGACGGCGACGTCGCCGATGTCGTCGAGGATCTGCTCGGCGACGGCCTTGATTTGAGCCGGGCGGCTGGCGGCGAGAATCTCGAGCGCTTGGCCGTGATGATAGTTTCCGATGACCGGATTACCGGCCGTGAGTTTAGTCATTGCTGTTTCCTTCTTCACGGCATGTCGTCGGGCGCCGTCGTTGACCACAACGATCGCGGAGCGGAGCCCGATGCATTCGGACAGGCTGAAAGACATTCGAATGTCTGTTCTTTAACTCGCTTACATGACATGTCTGTGTCAAGCCGAAAAGATTCGCGTTCTTCCTATTTTTCGGTCAAAGACCGTTGGCGCAGCGGTGATGTCGGGCTTCCTTCACTTGAAATAACGTCCGAAAATCGCTATGACATTCGAATGTTTGGGGTGATCAGGCGGATTGATATGGAAAAAAAGCTGCGGCATGGACAATGGCAAGAAGTTGAAAGCGCGCTTGCCGAGGACATCTTGACGGGCCTCATGCCGCCAAAAGCGCAAGTTCCCACAGAGACCGATCTGATGCAGCGTTTCGAGGTCGGGCGACATACCGTGCGACGCGCGGTCGCAAGCCTTGAGCACCGGGGTCTCGTCCAGGTGGAGCGCGGCAGAGGTACATTCGTGCGGGACGCGCGCCTCGACTATCGGCTTTCCGATCGCACGCGGTTTTCCCAAAATCTTCTGGATCAGGGCAGAGAGCCGGTTGGCCAGGCGATTCACGAGGAGGTCATTGCCGCATCGGCCGCAATCGCGGAAGCTTTGAGGCTGCCGGTTGGCGAACCCGTCTACCATATCGTTCGACTGGGATTTGCCGACGAAGAGCCCATCAACTATTCGCACGCCTTTTATCCCGTGCAGCGCTTTCCTGGTTTCGACGAGGCCCGTCGGAGCGGACGAAGCGTCACTCATATTCTCGCCGAATATGGAGTGCCGGATTATCTTCGGTTGCGCACCGACCTCATCATCCGCCTGCCGACGGCGGAAGAAGCCCGGCAGCTGTCACAGTCCATATCCCAACCGGTCGTCGTAACCAAGAAGATCGACGTTGATCTGAAAGGCGTTCCTGTCGCCTATTCGGAGTCGGTATGGCCAGGCGAACGCGTACAGTTCTCCATCGACAATACCAGCAAGCTTCTCGACATATTGGCGCGCAACAGCAACGACTGAGGCGATTGCCGGACGGCCCAATGACGGCCGACATGTTGGCGGTGCGCCCGTGTCGGTTGCGTCGTCGGCGTGACGTCATTGAGGCATCACCATGATGCTAACCAACTGTCGAAACGCCAAGCTCCGAGTGCCTCTCGAGTGCCGAGGTTTTTCCAGGCTTGTCTGAGGCGTAGCTTTGTCGCGCAGGCTTTCAACGCCCGAAGATCGTTCTCGCCATTCCCACATAGGCAGCCATAAGCGGGCATGAGTTCACATAAATACACAAAAACTGTCATCCGGTTGTCATGGAGCGCTGCCAAAAGATCGCCAACTCTACTGGAGGTGACGATGACAAAGTTTGAACTGACAAGACGTAACGTTCTGGCCGGCGCACTCGCTGCAACTGTCTCGGCGAGCACAGGATTTAAAGCCCCGGAAGCCCACGCCGCCGGAACCGCGCGAAAGGCTTTGCGGGTCGGAATGTCCGGATATCCGCGCACGCTTGAACCCGTGATTGCCACTGATACGGCGATCCGCCGTGTCGTGCGGCAGCTCTTCGACACGCTGATCACGCGTGAGCAGGATGCAAGCATGGCGTTGAAGCCAGCCCTTGCAGAGCGTTGGGAGCGTATCGACGCGCAGTCCCTGCGTTTCTTCCTGCGTCAGGGTGTCGTCTTTCACGGCGGTGGCCCGTTGACGGCGGACGATGTTGCCTTCAGCCTCGGACAGGACCATTTGCTCGGGCCCGGACGCAAAGGTGCCACTGAAGCACTAGCCCTGTTGGATGGCATTGACCGCATCGATATCGTCGATGCGCACACGGTGATCGTGCGTACGAAGGGTCCGGATGCCCTTCTCGAGCAGCGTCTGGCGGCCTGGGGATCGGAAATTGTCTCCAAGCGCGCCTTTGATGCGGCGGGTTCCTGGGAGAAGTGGACGGCGGCGCCTGTCGGTACCGGCCCCTATCGCTTCGTCAGCCAAAAGCTCGATGTCAACGTGGTCCTGGCGCCCCACGATGCTTACTGGGGTGGCCGCCCCAGCTTCGAAAGCATCGAATACCGCATCATCCCCGAGCTTGCAGCCCGCGTGAACGGCCTTTTGGCCGGTGAGCTCGACCTCGTCACGGATATTCCGCCGGACCAGTTCGCCGATGTCCGCAAGCGGGCTGAGCTTGAGATCGCGGGCGGCCCGGTTCAGAACATTCGCACGCTTGTGCTCGACAAGACCGATCCGATCCTGAAGGATCCTCGCATCCGCAGGGCAATGAGCCTCGCGATCGACCGAAAGCTGCTGGTCGAAAGCCTGTGGGATAATGCGCTCCCAATTCCGAACGGCTATCAGCTACCGACATACGGTGCGGGCTACATTGAGGATTTTCCAGCCTTTGCCTACGATCCGGAAAAGGCCCGGGCATTGCTCAACGAAGCCGGCTATAAGGGTGACGAGATCACCTACCGCCTCCTCAACAACTATTATCCGAATCAGGTCTCGGGCGCCCAGGCAATGATCGCGATGTGGCGCGAGGTCGGCCTGAACGTGAAGATCCAGATGATGGAGAATTCGGGGCAGCTTAAGCAGAAGCCGGTTCACGCAATCTTCGACAGTTCCAACACTGCCTTGTTTCTCGATCACCTCGGTCACCCGTGGCGGGAGTATGGGCCGTACGGCGCCTGGACGCAGGCCGGCGTATGGGAAAACCAGGAGTATTTTGCGCTCGGTGCGAAGCTTCGGGAAACCGTTGAGCCGGAACAGCGCCGGCCGATCATTCGCCGGATGCTCGAGATAATCCATGACGTGGATCCGCCTAGCATCGTCCTGCACGTTTCAGGGCAATTCTATGCGAAGCGGAAGGATTTGCCCTGGCTGCCGGGGCAGACTCTCGAGCTCAATTTCGGGCCTTCAAACCCCGGCCTGACGAGGGCTTAAGGCGGATGAGGGACGATCGCATAACATTGGTCACTGAGCGGGGTGCTTCCAAACTGGGAGCGGCCCGCCACCAGAGCATCCTGGCGATGATCTCCCGCGGAGAAATCCTCGCGGTCGGTGAGCTTGCCAGCCGCTTTGGCGTCTCGCAGGAGACTATTCGCCGCGATATCCGGGCTTTGGACGATGCCGGAATGCTCAAGCGCATCCATGGTGGGGCGGCTCCGGCAGGAGCCGTCGACCTGACGGCGCGGCGGCCCGTCATCGAGAGGCTGTCTGTGGACCGCGAGGCAAAGGCGCTCGCAGCCGTCGCGGCGCTACCGTTGTTCGAAGAGGGCATGAATGTCTTCCTCGGCGGCAGTTCCACCATGGCCTTGCTCGCTGACGAATTGGCCCGCAACGGGCCTGCAATGTCGGTAACGACGAACATGATCGATATCGCAACCGTTCTTTCCGCCACCGAGCGTTTTGCCGTTACCCTTCTCGGCGGCATCATGAATGCCAAGACGCGGACATTGACCGGACCCGACATGTTGCGCGGTCTGGAAACGCGCATCTTCGACCTCTCCGTCTGCGGTGCGAGCGCAATCGACCCCAAGCATGGTTTCCTTGGACCGTCCGAAGGCCATACCGCCATCGGTGCGGCTCTTGCCGACCGTTCCAGGCGGCTCGCCTTTGTGGCTGATGCGAGCAAATTCGCGCGCTTGGATGCACATGTCATGCAACCGCTGGACAAGGTCGATGTCCTGGCGACCCACCAACCACCTCCTGAAGAGGCGGCCACTGCGCTGCGCAATGCTGGAATTGCGGTGTTGCTGCCGCAGGAACTGGATGAAGCCTTAGACGACCGGAAGGAGCAGCGATGACTTTCCACGCCTTTAACCCCTCCGCCCCCCCGATCGTCGAGATTTCTGATCTGCGCGTTGCTTTCGATGCGACGCCGGTTCTGCGCGGGATCGATCTGACCATTGCCCGTGGCGAGGCAGTCGGCATGGTCGGCGAAAGTGGCTGTGGGAAATCCGTGACCTGGCTGGCCGCGCTCGGTCTTCTGCCGAAGCGGGCCAGTATCAGCGGCAGCGTTCGACTTGACGGTGAAGAACTGCTTCAGGCCTCGAGGCGGCACCTGGAACAGGTGCGCGGCGGTCGCATCGCCATGGTCTTCCAGGATCCGGCGAGCGCGCTGAACCCGGTCCACAAGGTCGGCGATCAGGTGATCGAAGCGCTCAGGCTTCATCGCGGCCTCAAGGGTGCGGCGGCCAGGTTTGAGGCCCTGCGCCTGTTCGATCAGGTCGGCATTCCCGACTCCGCCCGCCGCCTTGGAGCCTATCCGCATGAACTTTCCGGCGGCCAGAACCAGCGTGTCATGATCGCCATGGCGCTTGCGGGGCAGCCGGATGTATTGATCGCCGACGAGCCGACGACCGCTCTCGACGTGACCATCCAAGCGCAGATCCTCGACTTGTTGCAGCAGGTGCGGCGCGATACCGGCATGGCGCTGGTCTTGATCTCGCATGATCTCGGCGTCATCGGCGAGGTGTGCGATCGCGCGCTTGTCCTCTATGCCGGCCAGGTTGTCGAGGAAGCGCCGGCCGACCTTTTATTCTCACGTCCTTCGCATCCCTACACAAGCGGACTTCTCGCCGCCCTTCCACGCATCGATGGCCCGCGCAAGAACCTTGCAACCATCCCCGGGATCGTCCCGCATCCAAGTGAGTTGGCGTCCGGCTGCGCATTTGCACCGCGTTGTCATCAACGCGCGCTGATCTGTTCAACAACTGAGGTCAGACTTCCCGTCGGCGGGCAACAACTGCGGCATCGGTCCGCATGCCTGCTCCACGGCTCGACGCCGGCGCGACCCGACGTCGCTCTGGCATGAGTGCCGTCCCGATTATCAAGGCGGACGGGCTGGCGCGCCGCTACACGAAGCAACGCGGCCTGTTTCGGAAACCGCAACTGGTCACAGCCGTCAAGAACGTTTCGTTAAGTCTTGCGCGCGGCGAAACCTTGGGACTTGTCGGCGAATCCGGTTGCGGGAAATCCACGACCGGACGTCTTCTGGTTGGCTTGGAGCAGGCCGATGCCGGTTCGATCGCGTTTGACGGTGAACGGCTCCCGCAAGCCTCCGATCCGGCCTGGAGACGGCTGAGGACGCGAATCCAGATGGTCTTCCAGGATCCGCTCGCAGCACTCGACCGGCGTTGGACCATCGGCGCCCAAGTTGGAGAGCCGCTTGACATCCACGCCATCGGGGAAAAGGGCGAGCGTCCCGATCGTATCAAGGCACTCTTGGCGGATGTGGGACTGCGTGCCGATCATGCCGCACGTTATCCGCACGAGCTCTCGGGCGGTCAGCGCCAGCGCGCGGTGCTGGCGCGCGCTCTGGCAAGCGATCCGGATCTTCTGGTCTGCGACGAGCCGGTTTCGGCTTTGGACGTCTCGATCCAGGCGCAGGTGGTCAACCTCCTGACTGAGCTGCAGGAAAAACGAGGCCTGGCGATGATCTTCATCAGCCACGATCTGCGTGTCGTTCGTCAGGTCAGCCACCGCATCGCAGTCATGTATCTTGGCGAGATTGTCGAAGAGGGGTTGCCCGACGATGTTCTGCACGAACCGTTGCATCCCTATACCCGCGCGCTGGTATCCGCAGTTCCGCAAGCGGGTAGGCGCTCCGAACGCGTAATCTTGCAGGGTGACCCGCCGAACCCGGCGGCAAGACCGAGCGGCTGCCCCTTCCATCCGCGCTGCCCTGTGGCGCGTCCGCTCTGTGCCGAGCAGGCACCGGAATTGCGCAATGTCGATGGTTCAAGAAAGGTCTCCTGTCACTTTGCCGAAGATGACGCCGGGAAAGTAAGATAATGCTCCACTTCATCCTCATACGCCTTTCGCGCGCGTCATTGACGATCCTGATCATGGTCACCTTCGCCTTTGTTATCCTGCGCGTGTCGGGCGACCCCGCGCTTGCCTTGCTGTCACCGGAAACGCCCGCCTCGGTAGTCGAAGCCTTCCGACAGAGCTGGGGACTCGATCAGCCCCTATGGGTGCAGTACCTGCGCTATCTGCTCGCAATCGCGCATGGTGATCTCGGTCAATCGATGCGCGACGGGCGTGCTGCCGTCGTCGTCGTGGCTGAGCGTATCCCGACCACGCTTCTTCTCACGGTGCCCGCCCTCATCCTCAACATCGCAATCGGTATTCCTGCGGGTATTCTCGCTGCACTGAAGCGCGACAGCTTTGTCGATCGAGCTGTCATGACCAGCGCAATCGCCGGCTTTACCGTGCCGTCCTTCGTGCTCGGCCTGCTCTTGGTTCTGGTGTTTGCCGTCGAGCTTCCCTGGCTGCCCTCAGGAGGTGCCGGTAGCATCCAGCAAATGATCCTGCCGGTGGCGACACTCGGCGTCGGCGGCGCCGCCGTTCTCGCGCGCTTCACCCGCAGCGCCATGCTGGAGGTGCTGGGCGAAGCCTATATCCGCACCGGTAGCGCCAAGGGTGTTGCGTGGCGGCGTGTCATCAGTGGACACGCCTTGCCGAATGCGGCCATTCCGATCCTCACCATCATCGGTTTCATGATCGGCAATCTGATCGCCGGCACGGTTCTGGTCGAAAGCGTGTTTTCCTGGCCGGGCCTTGGCAGCTTGCTCGTGGTTTCAGTCATGAGCCGCGATCTTGCCGTCGTGCAATGCATTCTGCTGTTTGTGGCGGCCGCGATGATCCTTGCCAATGTTCTTGTCGACGTCCTTTATGGCGTGCTTGACCCACGTCTGCGCGCCACTGGCCGTACCTCCGGAGGTGCATGACATGTCGGATGTTCCCGCAGCCAACGTTGTTGCGACGCCTACGGTGCAGAACCGCAGACGTTCGAAGTGGGCCATGCCCATCGCCGTCAGACTGGCACTATCCTGGATTTGCCTGATGCTGCTCGCCGGTGTCCTTGCCAACTACCTCACCTCGCAGGATTTTACCGCACTCGATCTTCGCCATCGGCTGGTGCCGCCGGTCGGCTTCGGCGGCACGACCGCGCATCTACTTGGCTCCGACGAACTTGGGCGCGATGTCCTGGCCCGTCTCCTGGTTTCGATTCGGATCAGCCTCCTGATCGCCTTCGGCGCGACCTTGATCGGGGCTGTGCTCGGAATCACACTCGGCTTTCTTGCGGCGCATTTTAGAGGCTGGGTCGAACAAGTGGTTCTTGCTTGCGTCGATTTTCAGGCGAGCATGCCGTTTCTCATCCTCGCTCTGGCCGTACTTGCTTTTTTTGGCAATTCGCTGCCGCTCTTCGTCGCGCTGCTCGGCCTGCATGGATGGGAACGCTATGCGCGCATCACGCGCGCCTTGACGATTAGTGCCGGTGCCCAGGGCTATGTGACGGCGGTGCGTCAGATCGGCGCCGGGCCATGGCGTCTCTATCTGCGCCATGTCCTGCCGAATATCGCCTCGACGCTGATCGTGACGATGACCATCGCCTTCCCCGACATCATCCTGCTCGAGAGCGGTCTGAGCTTCCTCGGCCTTGGCGTGCAGCCGCCTCTCACCTCGCTCGGCAATATGGTCGGCTACGGCCGCGACTATCTGACCCGTGCGCCCTGGATCCTGGTCGCGCCGGCTGTAGTCATCTCCATGACGACACTTTCTATTTCGCTGGTCGGCGACTGGTTGCGCGACCGGCTCGACAAGACAATCTCGTGAGAAAAATCTATGACCCATTCGACCGATTCCCGACGCGCTATCCTCGTTAGCTTCGATGGCCTTCGCGCCGATCTCATCCGTCCGGACACAACACCCAATCTCGTCAAGCTGCAGCGCCAGGGTGTGACGCTCGCGCGGCACCGAACCGTCTATCCGAGCGAAACCCGGGCCGCGATGCCGAGTCTTGTGACCGGGGCTTGGCCAGGGCTTCACGGCATGGTCGGCAATGCCTATCTCGACCGCGCAACCCTGCCATCGCTTTACGCTGATACGTCAGATGACAGGCTGATCGAACAACTGGATCAGGCGAGCGGGGGCACGTTGTTCGGCGCGACATCGCTCGGAGAAGTCCTTGCGGCCAATGGCCGGACCCTTGCGGTCCTGGCCTCCAACTCCGCTGGCACGACGCGGCTGTTCAATCACAAGGCGCGTGCACTCGGCCATCTGACCGTTTCAGGGCACTATCCTTCCGTGTGGTCTCCGCAGACGCTTCTCGAGGATTTCGAACGCCGCTTTGGGCCAATGCCACCCGTGCCACCGCAAGGCACGCCCGACTTGCAGGCTCAGACCTTCTTGACATCGGCTTTGCTTGAAGCCGTCTGGAAGGAGACCGCGCCCGACGTCGCGATCCTCTCGTTTGGCGAACCGGACATTTCCTCTCATTATTGCGGCACAGCGGAGGAAAGAACACTGCAGGCGCTCGCCTGGACAGACCGGGAGTTTGGACGGGTGCTGGATTGGTTCGAGAGCGAGGGAAGGGCACAAGGAGTGCACCTCGTCGCCGTCTCGGATCACGGTCACGTCAGTGTCCATCAGCGTGCGGACGTGCACGAGGTGCTGAAAAGCGCCGGTTTTCGCAGTGCATGGGCGCCTGCGCGTGACGTGGATGCGTTGGTTGTCCCCGGTCAGGTGGGAGCGATCTATCTCGCCAATCCGTCAGAGGAGAACATCCGTCGGGTTGTGGCGGCGATGACCGAATCTCCCTGGTGTGGTTCAATCTTCACGACCGGCCGTAATGAAGTAGAGGGTATTGCACCGGGCAGCTTTGCGCGCAGCCTTGTCAACATGGAACACGCGCGCGTGGCTGATATCCTGTTTTCCTATAGGGCCGATGACGAGATTGATCCTTTTGGTCTTATCGGTCGCACCTGGAGTAGCGATGGGCCGATTGGGCATGGCGTTCATGGCGGGCTCCATCCAAAGGAAATGCAAGCCGTTTGCATTCTGGCGGGCGAGGCTTTCAAATCCGACGCGGTTTCCGATACGCCGTCCGGTATTTGTGATGTTGCGCCAACAATTCTCGAGTTGATCGGCCTTGTCCGACCGGAAGAGATGCAGGGGCGTGTGCTGGACGAGGCATTTTCGTCGTCACAAAACGCTGAGCTAATCGCGTTCAAGGAGACCATCCGAGAAGCAGGGACTGGCGGATATAAGCAGTTTTTGCGCCATCTGCATGTGCGCGGCACGACATACGTCGATTCAGGATGGGTTGAAGCTAGAGGTATGATTTGATGTTCTCTGAATGGTCGTCGACCAGGACGGCAACCGCTTTCTCCAGATCGGCAAGCGGTTCACAAATCATGTCGAGCGGCCAGTGCGTCTAATATCACGATGGCAAAACTAGGCAGGGGAACGTGTTCGAATAGCGCTTCGACTGAAGGATCTAGAATACACCTATGTACAGGAAGCTCCTGCTCAAACGTCAGCCGCAATATCGATGGATCTGTTGCAACCTTTTGATTACCAGTGCTGTGGCAAGGAGCCTTCGATCATTTCGGAGGGTTGCAATGTTCAAAGGCCGCCAGTTCGACCAATCCGTGATCTTGCTGTGCGTGCGCTGGTACCTGGCCTACAATCTGAGCCTGCGTGATCTTGAGGAGATGATGGCCGAGCGCGGCATTACGGTCGATCACACGACCATCCACCGCTGGACCGTTCGTTTCTCGCCCTTGTTGCTCGAGCGTTTCAACTGGCGCAAGCGTAGCGTGACCGGCAAATGGCATGTCGACGAGACCTACATCAAGGTCCGCGGCCAGTGGATGTATCTCTATCGCGCCATCGACAGCGTCGGCGACACCGTCGAATTCTGTTTCAGCGAGCAGCGCGACCTGCCGGCGGCCAAGCGCTTCTTCATAAAGGCGCTGGAGCGTCATGGCCGACCGGATCGCGTCATCATCGACGGGAGCCAGACCAACCACGAGGCGATCGTTTCCTGCGACACCACAAATCGCTTGCAGGATCGCACCCGGCGCCTGCTGAAGCCGATCCGCATCCGCTGGAGCCAGTATTTGAACAATCGGATCGAGCAGGACCATCGGCGCATCAAGCGCCGGGTCCGGCCGATGCTCGGCTTCAAATCGACGGCCACCGCCTCCACCATCCTTTCCGGCATCGAAATGATGCGACAGGCGAGGTACGCCTTCAATCCGAATCCGTCTCTGGCCGAGCAGTTCGAAATCCTCGCCGCCTGATTGACCTCGCATCAGGCCTCTCTGCGCCCCTATTCAGCCGTTGCAACAAAACCTCCGGAAGGCTGTGTACTTTACCTGTATGCCGATGCGTCGAAGGGATATTCGCTTGATGGGCTTCTCAAGGCGCTTTCCAAAGGCCCTTCATCGATCGTGACCGCGAATTGTGACCGGGTCGCCATCGACGGTCACGCTCCTTTTGTGACTCCGGGAGAGAAACCGAGGCGAAGCTCGCGAGAAACGGCCAACGAAAAGCTACCCCACCACGCGGCCCCACAACCACTGTCGAGTACCGGCTGCCGCTCAGCGGCAAGCGGCGCCGGCGTCCGAAGGCGGCGATGCACGTGGACGCGCATGCCAGGATAGGCACCCTACTGAAGGGTGTGCTGACCGACATGCGAGCGCGCGCAGGCGCGTACAAGCGCGTTGATGCTGTCCGAAGCGAGCTTGATGACTGGGTTCAATGCGAACACGATCGGGCGGCCATGCCCGATGAGGTGTTTTTCGACCTCGATACGGAGAGAATTCCGCCGGAGGAACGTCCAAAACTGGCGAACAACACATCGAGGACCTCCGCCTCGCACAGTCCGTCCTGACGCAACACTATCCGGATTGTGCGCCGTTGAGGGACCTCGTGGGAAAAATCGATCTTGCCGTCATATCGCTCGAGAAGTTGCGGTGACGATGGCGGTCGTCCGGCCAGGCACAGGCGCACTATTCGTCGGCGTCGGCATCACTCTCGCCGGGGCCCGAAAACCCCGGCATGACGTCGCCCGCCAGAAGCTTTTCCTTCGACAGCAGCCCCGCATCCTCGAGAGCCTCGAAGTCGGGAAGATCGCGCAAGGTTTCAAGCCCGAATTCCAGCAGGAACTGTTTCGTCGTCACATAGGTATAGGGGGCGCCGGGCGTCGGGCTTCGCGGGCCTGAGGCGATCAGGCCGAAGGAGCGCAAATTGCCGATCAGGTCGCGGCTGATCTCCTTGCCGAAGAATGACGACAGTTCGGCGCGCGTGATCGGCTGAAAGAAGGCAATGCACATCAAGACCAGCACTTCAGATTGCGTGAGGTCGACGGCGCGTTCGCTAGAGCCGACGGCGGTACGGATGGCGTCGGCATAGGCCGGCCGCGTCAGGTGCTTCCAGCCGCTGGCGACCGCGACCAGATCGTAAGGCCGGCCCCGCAGCTCCTCGCGGATGTCGTCGATCAAAAGGTCGATGCTGCAGGTCTTGCCGACGATGCGGGTAAGCACCTCGCGGCTGACCGGTTCGCTGGCGGCGAAGATGGTTGCTTCAACGCGGTTCATCCATTCGCGCCAACGTACTTCTGGCGGCAGGTGATCCAGTTCGCGGTCGAACAGGTGACCATCTGATCGCTCCTTCGCCCTTTTCCCCCTCGCCTGCTCCATGGTCTCACAGCCCGTAGATGCGGAAGGTCGGACGGCCGGACAGCTCGCGCACGGCGCCAAGTTCGATCAGCCGGTCGAACAGGCGGCGCAGGCCGCGGTCGCTGATGCCGGCGATCTTTGAGGATGCGACGATCGCGTCGTCGGACAGCAGCTTCTCGACGACAGTGTCCGCCCCTTTTGCCCGCAGTTTTGGGGCGACAGCCAGCAGGCGGTCGGCGCGGCGGCCGAGCTCGGCCGCAAGATCCATCGCCTGCAGCGCCGCCTGCGCATAAGCCGCCCAAATGCGTTGCCGGGACGCCTGACCGGATTCCCGTTCGGCATGGGTTGACCGACGACCGCCTGCCGCCGGGTGCAAGCCGAACAGGGGCACCGCATACGTCCACCCTAGCCGGTCGGCCAGAACAGCGTCCGCAAGCCACGGTCCAAGCTCACGCGTGGCGCGACTGTGATGACGCTCGAGCACGGCCATCGCGTCGACCGCGCCAGCGACTGCATTACCGACCGCGCCAGCGATCGCCTGGATTTCGTCACCGATTTGGCCGGCCGCCGCCTCGTCAAGCGCGCTCCCCAGATCCGCGGCGACATCGACCAATACCGCCTCGCTGACCAACGTCGCGACCGGACGCGATGCCAGCGTTCGCCAGGCAAGCAGCATACCGCCGGCGGGTCCAACGTCGTCGCCGGGACGGGTGAGTAGCAGCGCGTCGCGCAGCGCCGCCTCGTCCTCGACCCGGCCGGCGCGTTTGGCGGTTGCCGCCGCTGCCGCGAGTGCCAGGCGCTGCCGCCAGGCGCCGGCCCATCTCTCCTTCCGGCGCACCACCGCATCGAGGGCGGTCAGCGCCGCGGCCGCGGCAAATGCAGCGTCTTCAATCGAGTCCGGACCGGCCGCCGCGGCGCGCAGCCAGGTCGGCACGGGAGTGGCCAGCGCAGCCGGGGCTGCACCGGTGACGACCACAGGTCCATGGCGAAGCAGTTTCGGTCGCAGAATCATCGTCGACAGCATGAATTATCGCGGCGCTTCTGGCAACGAAAATGGCCGAAAGCCGCCGTGCCCGTCGACAGTTAAAAACGAACGATAAACCGTAGCCTTTCGTTTTGATCTTTCTAGAGGAGAAGACGTGACCGACCTTCATTCAGCCGGCAGCATTTTTTGCTGTCAGACCTTTTCCGGAGGAAGCTCGCCGTTGAGATGGTCAAGGCCCGGCTCACATTTCGACGGCTTCGACAGCGGCGATTTCGTCGGCGCTGAGTTCCGCGGTCAGATCGACCCGCCGGTCGCGCTTCGACAGCCGGACAAAATCCTCGTAAGCCAGCAGCACGGTGCACGGCAGGCCGTTCTTGGTGATGATGACAGGGTCGCGAACCGCGGCATCCTGATAGGCGCCGAAGTTTTTCGAGACGGCGGCGGCGGTGACGGTGGTGGTCATCGGCTGAACTCTTTTCTTCCGGAAGATACGGGTTTTCCGCGCTTTCCACAGGTATCAGCCAGCCATCGTAATTCGCGCTTCAGCTGGGCGCAAAGCGATAAGCTGCGGGATTTGGCGATCATCATCCCGTCATCCTTGCTGTGGCGCCGTTGGCCTTGAGCGCCGCCATCAGCATCGGCCCGACCGAAAAGGTCCCTCCCCTGGCCTTATCAGTCAGCGCTCGAAGATAGCCGCCGGCGGAATTGATGTGCTGAGCACGTTGCAGGATACAGGCAATCACCACCGCCGCAATCTCCTGGCCCATCGCATGGCAGGCTTCCTCATACGCTGACGGCGAAACACCCAGATATCCCCGCACCTGGGCGGCGGTTATCATGAGATCGCGCCAATTGCCGATGCCGTCGACGGCGTAGTCCGCAATTTCGGGACAGGCCTTCAGCACCATCCCCAGTGGATAGGTTTTCGGGGGCGCTGCGGTCCTCGTGCTTGGCTCGGCCGCCGCCCCGCTTTTCTCTAAAGCAGGTTCAAATTCAAAAATAGAGTCGGTATTTGAATTAGATTGCTGCCGCTCGTTTTGAGAGTCATTGCCGCTCGGATTCGTGGATTTCATATGGATTTCCAGCAGCTTATCCACATCATCACGCAAGGCGGCCAGATCGGCAACGATAGGCTCGAGCTCGGCAGTGCAAGCTCGGCGCGGTATCGCCTCCACAACGCCGCGGAAACGCTTCCACAGGCCTCCCCAGTCGCCCGGGACATCTTCGTCAAGGGCCGCCTCGATCAGCTTGTGGATGTCACGGCGGTGCAAGGTGATCCGCTCGCGCATGAGCCTGACCGCCCGGTTGTCGGCACGAACACGCTCGGCCGCCGCCTCGAACTCGTAAGCACGGGCCAGCAGGGGTGCCAGGGAGAAGCCGAATGCTTCCTGAATCTCCCCTCCCCTCCCCTTCCTCGCATAGCGCTTACCGTTCGGGCTATCCCGACGGATGATCAGCCCGCAGTCCACAAGAGCCGCCAGGTGTCGCCTGACTGTGGGCTCGGGCATTCCGTGCGCCCTGAGCGACAGCTGGGCGTTCGAGGGAAAGACGATGAGCCCGTTCTCCTCGCTCAACTCACTGTCCGGGAAAAATGACAGCAACGCATTCAGAACGGCCAGAGCGCGATCGCCGATGCCGACGATGCTCTTGCCCTCGCAGAGGTTGCGATAGATCTGCCATTTGTCGACAGCCCTGCCCTTTGGGATTTCACGTGAGTCGTTTTGCGCTGCCAGCATGGCAAGCGACATCGGCCGCCGCCCAAAGGGCGTCGTTGCAATACCCGTCTCCATTTTCTTTCACCCTCGATTAGGCAAAAGAAATCCGCTCGCCGAAACGACGCTTAAACCGCTTGACACTGATTCGCGAAAATGTGATTCTCAGCTTGCTTATGGTTGAGAAGGGCTTCCGCGACGGTGACGTTCGGGGGCCTTTTTCTTTTGCGGTTTCAGTTCTCCTGTTTCGACTTTCTGAACGCTTCGTAGAGTTCGCCCAGATTGCTTGAAATCCACTCGCCGAAGGGCTTCGCTTCCTTTTCCGTGAACACGAGCGAGAAATCCTTGGGACGTGATTTGGTGACGATGTTGACCGATTTGTCTTTAGGAGCCCAGCAGTTGGCAGCTACTGCGTTCAGTTTCTTCGTCGAGGCTGTCTTGTTGGCCTTCTTCGCGAGATTGAAGACCATCAGAAAGCGGTCGTTGGAACTGGTTTTCTTGAACTTGTCCTGCCCCAGCAGATGTTCGAGGCCATCGACATTGCTGCTCTTGAGGAGGATGGATAGATCGTACCACCTGTCCCTACCAACTCCCCTCGCAGCTCCGATCTTGTAGATCACGGCATCCGGGATGTTAGTGGTTACAGACTGCAGTTTGGACAAAACGGTCTTGTTGATCGCCAGCGAAGACATGATCGTCGCGTTGTCAAACTGTACGGCCAATTTCCTTGCGAACAGCGCCCGCTCAATGAATGAGAGATCGGCACGAGCGGTGTTTTCCTGCCCTTGAGCGATCACGTGTTCCTGATCGGAGAGCTGCCTGACTGCTGCATTCACCTTGATGCCGAGCGCTTTCGCGGCCTTGGCTCGACGATGCCCAAAAACGATCTGAAACCGACCTTCGGAACCTGGTATCGGCCGTACCAAGATGGGGCTGTCCTGGCCCCTTTCGGCAATGGCCTGGATCAGTTCCTGTAGGCTTGAATCGTCATCGTCATCAAGACGATCGACGACGAACGAGGCTTCCAACTGGTCGGGGTCCAGTTGGATGATCTGGGTGCCGGACAGTAGCTGCTTCTCTATTTCCTCGGCAGCTGCAACCTTTGCGGCCATCTCGTCGGCGGCGCGGCTCATCATCCCGAAAGCGCCACGGCGTCCGGGAGCCCCGGCGGATGTAGACGGCTTGGAAATCAAAGGGTTTGCAACGTTAAGCTGGGAGCCGCTGTCCCTGTTCTGCTCATTAGACGCCTTGTTCTCGAATGAGTTTACGGGCGTAAACTCGTCATCGGCGCCCTCATCCAGCAGGCCTGCCATGATGCCCTTCCTAGCCATCAGCTTGCCCTCCCCCAGGCACTGTGGATCAACGAAACCAGTTCCCCGTTCACGGAATGCAGGGATTCCACGGCACGATCATACGTTGAACGGGTGAGTTGCCCCCTCTCGACCTCGTAGAGGGTCTGCTTGGTGATCCCTGCGTCAGAGATTGCGGTGGATTTCACCATCTCGTTCTTGAGGACAAAACCTCCGAACAGCGACCGCATGAAATGAACCATCTGTGACTGCGGGATGTCGCCAGGTTCGTATCGGGTAACCAGATAGCGCATCCAGTCGAGGCTCATGTTTCCACCACCGCGCTTGATGGGATCGAGTATTTCCCCAAGCATTAGCAGGAACTGACACATCGACATAACGTCCAGCATCTGCGGGTGGACCGTTACAAGTACCGCCGTCGCAGAGGATAGGGCGGTGAGGGTCAGGTAGCCAAGCTGGGGAGGGCAGTCCAGGACGACAACATCGAATTCGTCTCCGACATCAGAGAGAGCTGCATCGAGACGCGTGAAAAACAGCCGCCCCATGTCCCGGGTGCCTTTTTCGGCGAGGATCAGCGGAGTATCGTATTCAAATTCCTGCAGTTCGAGGTTTGCCGGAATAATATCGAGACCAGGAAAATTGGTTTTCCGGATCAGCGCGCTAATCGGTTTCCTATGTTCATCGTACCGGATGGCTTCGTAGAGCGACGGGAATTGATCCAGTTCAGGCTGGATACCGTGCAATGCGGTCAAAGACGCCTGCGGATCGAGATCGATTGCAAGAACCCGATGGCCAGTCAACGCAAGATGCTGGGCAAGATGTGCCGTGGTGGTAGTCTTGCCGCTGCCACCCTTGAAATTGACGACAGCTACGATCTGTAGGTGTTCACCTTCCTTGCGGTGGGGAACATACATGCGAGAATCCGAGCGCCCTTTCTGGTCGAGGTAATGACGCATTTCGAGCATCTGCTCGGCCGTATAGGAGCGGCGTCCGGTTGGTGTTACATTCGGCTGTGGCCCTTTGCCGTTCAATGATAAGTTTTTGAGATAACCAGCGCTGATTCCGAGGTAGGAGGCGACTTCGGACAACTGGAACTGCCGAAGCGTTTTCACCGCATCTGGAGGAAAGTTGTCCAGACGATGCTTTTCAAGGCGGCTGGAAAGCGCCGCGCCCTGCTTCAGGATCAGCTGATCAAAATCCAAAAGAGGCTTATTGGCGTCGAATGCGATATTCATAAGCTGAAACCTGTAAGTGCGAATATTTATCCGCAATAACCCATTTATCGCACTTAGGCCCGATTCTCTGGATCTTGCAAGGATTTTAAAGTTAACGAAAGCTTAAACGCTTTGCTCTGCGGCGTCGTTTACGGCCGTAAACTCATTGGCAGCTGCGCCGTCGATTCGCAGGAACGCACGGGGTTTCCTATCAAAAATGCGCCGATGGGGAAGCGTTTCGCGACGATTGCGGCCTTGATGCGTTCAGAAATCAGCGCGCTTAAGCTACGTCACAGCACCGATGGTCAGTAGCAAGAACGTGCCTGCGCTGCCGTGGTGTCGATCGGATCCCGAAGTGGTCGGAAATTGGCATTTTGGCTGTGACGTCCTCGATCGTTTCGATCATGTGGTTGACTGAGCACGCCAGAAGGTCAAGGCGCACCATCGCCGGCGTCGCTGGCGTCGAGATTGCGCAGCGCCCAATGTGACAGGGCTGCGCGTAGCCGATTTGCCGCGACTGTGCCTGTATTACTGGGCCTGAGAACGCGTTCTTGAGGGCAGAGATTCAAACAGCGAGGATCAGGACACCCGATCCTTTGATGACGTCGCGCAATTCCCGACGGAGAAAGGTGGCAACTTGTGTCATCGGCCCGAAAAGACTACCTTACGGCCATTATGAGCAAGCATTTAGCATCCGTCCTGACGACTGTGAACGGGCCCTACAGCGTGCAGCTGGGCGAGGCGACGCTGGCGCATTGCCTTGCAGATCTCGATTTGGCCAAACAGCACCCCGGCCATGTCAGCGCCTTTCTCGGTGAAGTTCCCCCCGCGTTGCAGGTCGAGTTCGCTGTGGTGCATCATATCCAAGTCCCCGAACTGAAAGCCTTCGCCGCTGCGTTCTCCGCCTGGTCCGGCGAGAGCTATCCGCTTGCTGCGTGATGGCCGAACAGGATAGCCGTCGCCCTTCCGAATGGCGGCGGCTTTTTCGCATCGCCGTCGATCTGATTGACCAGCTTCGAGAGAATGCCGGCGGCTACGACTTCGAATGGTCATTTGGCGGAGGCACGGCTATGATGATCCAGATCGGTCATCGTGAAAGCCATGACATCGATATCTTCCTCGATGACCCTCAACTGCTCGGCTTCATCGACCCGTCTAAAAGCCGCCTGCGTTTTGATTTGGTGCCATCGGATTATCAGGGGGATGGGCTCCGGTTTCAGAAATTCGCCTTCGAAGGCATTGGTGAAATCGACTTCATCGTTGCCGGAACGCTAACGACGACGCCGTTCGAAACCCGTGTAGTGGAAGGCAGGACGGTGCGTCTTGAAACCATTCCGGAAATTATCGCCAAGAAGGTCTATTACCGGGGATCGGAAACCAAGCCGCGTGACATTTTCGACATCGCTGCTGCTGCCCGGTCTCAATTGGGCGAGGTCGTCAACGGCCTGCGCACGCTCCCCGAGCACGTCGCTCGCACCAGAGAGCGGATGGAAAGGCTCAACCCGGAATTCGTCGGCCGCGCCATCGCGCAACTGATGATCATGCCTGACTACGAAGCGTCGGCCGCCGACAGTCTGGTCGCGGCGATCGCTGTGCTCGACGAGGTGTTGTCATCACCTCAAAGAACCTGACCGCCTTACCCTAGGGATCGACCGGGGAAGGGGAGGGCTTTTCAAAGCCCGGACGCCTTGGTGAGATTGACCCGGAAGCGGTCGCGCTGGCGCTGGTATTTGCGCGTCATCTCAGCCGAAGCGTGGCCAAGCTGTTTTTGCACATAGCGCTCGTCGACCTCGGCTGAGGACGCGAGGCCAGCGCGCAGCGAATGGCCAGAAAACTTTTGGCTGCGCTCGCCCTCGGAAAGATCACCGCGCACGCCGGCAGCCAAGGCCGCTCGTTTGACCAGCCGCGCCACCTCCTGATCGTTGAGCCGCTCGGCGCCGACAGCCTTGCCTTGCCCGGTAACGCGCCGGAACAGCGGGCCATGGCCAATACGCGCTAATTTGAGCCAGATCTGCACCGCGACAACCGGGCACGTGCTGTCGGCCGAGCCGCGGCCGATCTCCACCTCGCGCCAGCCGGTCTTGCCGCGCAACGTAACCAGCACGCCCTTGTCCGGGAAAAATTCAATCCAGCCGCGGCCATCCTCGGTTTGATCGCGCGCGACATCAAGGCCGACGATTTCGGAACGGCGCAAGCCGCCGGCGAAGCCCAAAAGCAGCATGGCGCGGTCGCGCAGGCCGCGCAGCGTACCACGGTCGAGCGTTTCCAGCATGGCGATGAGATCGTCACGCAGGATGGCTTCCTTTTGTCGGGGAGGGGAAGCGTGGCTGTTGCGGATGCCGGCGAGCACGGTGGCGATATGCCGGTCCTTCCGGACGAGCGGTTGACCGCGTTGCGTATAATTCCAGGTCAGCGACGACAGGCGGCGCTCGATCGTCGCCACCGATTTTTTATCCCGACCAGATCCCGAGGCCTGGGCCGTGATGTAGAGGCCGACAATTTGGGGATCTGGCGGCAGCGGATCAAACGACTGGCGCCGGCACCAGGCGCAAAAATGCTTCCAGTCGGCGGCATAGGCGCGACGGGTATTTACCGAACTTGCCGCCTCGACATAATCGCGCGCACGGTCGGCCAGCTTTTCGAGATGTGCAGGCAGCGATGCTTGTCGCGAATCAAGGACCAGCGGGGGAGGGGAGGGAGCCTCATCCGGGCGCCCCATTTCCATGACGACGTCGACAATGTCAGGCAGGTCGTCGGTGTCGGTCGCGTCGACGGGCGTCATGAAATTACGGGCACTGCCCATCGGCGCTCTCGTTCATTGGAATGTCGCAGTGGTGCGATTCTTGAGAACACAACGTGCGACCAACGCGCCGAATTGTCCACCGCGAGGCGCTTGACGAATAGCCCCGAGTTTTGCTTCCCGCCACGCACGACAAAGAGCGGGGCGCTCCCGCGTCGGGCGGGCACTTATGGACGATGCGGCGATCGCTTCCACGCCTTGCCCTTCCTTGCCGTTCATTGCACTCGCATTCAACATATTCTATGTTTCGTTCAACAAAGGAGAACCCAGGATGAGCAATCGTGGCGTAACGGCAGCCGAAAGCGAGGAGCGGATTGCCCACACCCGCAACCGTCTGGTGCTTGAGCAAGCGAGGGCGGTCGGCCTTCTTGGCGCGGCCAAGAACACACGCCTTTCCGGCAGGGTGCCGTCGGAATTGATCGAGGCGGCGAAGAAGCGCGCTCATGTGACTTCCGATACCGAACTGCTGGAGCTCGCCCTGTCGCGGCTGGCCCTCGAGGATGATTTTGGCATCCGGCTCGTCGGCCGCAAGGGCAGCATCCCGGCGGACATTGATCTTGGCGTTTGATCTCGGGAGCGCGTTGCGTTCTCTCAAACCGCAGCGGCGCACCGCGAGGCTGGAACGGCGGCCGGATTCCGCGCTGTCCTGGGCAGGCGAAGAGCCGCCTGTCGGCGGCGCGCTGCTATTGGACGCCAGCGTCTATCTGGATGTCCTGCAGGGGCGCACGCCCGAAGCGGTCGATGACCTTCTCACCTATCGGCTTTGCCACCACTCGGCCGTATGTCTTGCCGAGCTCAGCCATGTATTCGGCCGTCTCGACCCGGCCCACGCCACGACGAAGTCGGTCCTGAAAGTGGTAGCGGACACGATCGAGGATATTCCAGCGCACCGGCTGCATGCTCCCGACGCCACCGCCTGGGGACGGGCTGGCATGCTTGCCGGTCTGCTGTTCCGGCTCAGCCATCTGCCGAAAGGGGAGGGACACGAACGCCGCTTCCTCAACGATGCGCTGATCTTTCACCAGGCCGGTCTGCTGGGAGCCACGGTTCTGACCGGGAACATCCGGGATTTCGATCCCCTCAATCAGCTTGTCCCGTCGGTGCGTGTAATTTTCTACCGGCCGGCTACAGGTTTGCCCTCGCAAGGTTGAAAGCATTGCCGGGAGATAGGCGCGTCACCCGTCGTCGCCGCGGGCGAGGGGAGTGACCGCTGCGAACAATGAAAGGTCGAACGGGGAAAGGGCGAACGGTTGCGAAAAGGGCAAAAATGCGCTATACGCTGCCTTGAGGTGGACAACGCTATGATCGTTCCATCTTGGTCGGGTCCAAGGCTGCTGGCAGCCGATAGCCCGAGGGCCAGGCGAGATAATTTGCCGGCGTGATGGCGACAGTCGGCAGCTTTCGTGCCGCGACATGGATCTCATTTCCGGTGAAAAATAAGGGCTGCTGAGGCATTTCGCGGCCGCTTTTTAAAACGAACGATAATGCAAGATTATCAATCGTTATTTATCCACGACAGGCGCGGCGGTTATTGCTCATTCCGATTGCGACAAGCGCCGCGATGATCCATGCTACTTCCGATGATTCTGCGGCCCACATCTCTCTCGCGCCACCCCGGCACGCTTCTTGGCGCGGCCGCCATCACTCCGGCAGTCCCCTTCCCGGCCTGGCTGCGCCGGGCCATCCCGGATGCGCAAAGCCTTGCGGGAAAAGGCGCAGGGCCAAATGCCCTTGAGGACGTCGCGCTCGCCGCAGGCGCCACCATTGGCGCGCTCGATGCGGTGGTCCGCCGGCAGGAGCGGTGGGCCGGCGCCTGGCGGCAGCGCCTGGCGCTTGCGGCGGCCGCGGCAACGGCGAAGCAGGGGGGTCGCGTCGAGGATGGAAGCGCGCTGCGCGACACCGTGCTGCTCACACGCCCGGGCGATTTTTTGTCTGTCGGCCCCGCCGGTCTTTTGCTCCTCGCCTGGCGTCGGCTGGCATCGCGGCCGGCGGAGGAGTTGCTGACGGAGAAAAGCCTTGCCGCGGTGCTGGAAGAGTTCGGTTATGCCCGTGGCGACGATGCGGTCGGCGATCTGGCGGACGATCTCCGGCAACTCGGTGCCGGCGCCGGAATGGTCGCAATGCTGACAGGTACGTTCATGGCCGCCGAACGACACGGTTTTGGGCGCGCCGTCGGAGCGTGGCTTGCCGACGCCCTGCTGGCGCAGCGGCTGGGCTGGACTCATGCCGTGCCGCTGCTGGGCGGCGCAGCGGCCTTGGGCACAAGCGTTCGCCCGCGTCAATCGGCAGCCAGCTCTGCGGCGACAAGCATTGAGACAAATCCTGAACGTGCCAAAAGTCTGCTTGCCGCGCAGGCGCGCGCTGCGCTGCGCGCCATCGATCTTTTCGCCGAGCTCGAGCGCCGCGCGGACCGGCTGCTTGCCATTGCGCCGAAACTCCGGGCCAAGGCGGCGGATACTGTTGTCGACAAGCTCCTGTCCGACGATGCGATCGTTGCCTCGGAAAAGATCTCAGGCATGAGCGATCGCGGCCTGCGCCGGCTGTTCGACCGGCTGGTTGAACTCGGCGCCGTGCGTGAACTGTCCGGCCGCCCAGCCTTCCGCATCTACGGGCTGTGACGACGATGGCGGAGGCAGCGCGCAGACGAGGAGGGAGCCGGTCAGATGACCGTCGATCAGGCGAACGGCGATCAGCTGACCAGCTGTTTGACCGGGAGCTGGATCACCTGCCGCCAGAGGCGCGCTGGCGGGAATGGATGCATCGCGTCGAGGCGACGATCTTTGCAGCCAGCGAGCCGGTCGGCCGCGAGACGCTGGCGCGCATCGTCGGCAAAAGCTGCAGCATCGACCTTTTGATCGACGACATTCGCGAGGAATTGCGTGGTCGGCCCTATGACCTGGTCGCCGTCGCCGGCGGTTTTCGGCACCTGACCCGGCCGGCCTATGCCGACGCCATCCGTGCCGCGGTTGGCGGCAACGAGCGAGCCGTGGATCTGACACAATCTGAAGTGCTAGTGCTGATGTGCATCGCCTACTTCCAGCCCATCACCCGCGCCGAGCTTTCTTCGTTCTTCGGCAAGGAGATCAGCCGCGATTTTATTGGTCATCTGCGCGGCGCGAAGCTGATTGCCTCCGGTCCGCGCAGTCCGACACCCGGCGCGCCCTACACCTATGTCACGACCAAAGAATTCCTGCTGGAGTTCGGGCTCGACACGCTGCGCGACCTGCCGGATTTCGAGGCGCTCGAGGATGCCGGGCTGCTGTCGAAGGAAAAACTGCTGGCGGGGGACATCATGCCGGACTTTGCCGGTAGCGAAGAATACGGCGGGGTCGAGGTCGACGAATGACTGCCCGCCCACGCGAGAGTCGCTGGCGCTTGCGGATGCTCGCGGCTTAAGGGTGCGCTATCTGGACGAAGCCGAATTGCGCGACAAGGACGATGACATTGTCCCGACCGAGCTCGAGACCTCGTCACGCACTCGTGCCAGACTCAAGCTCTATGCTTCGATCGGCTTGCGCTCATTGCGGTTTATGGAGACGGAGCTACTGACGCACGATGTCATCGTTGAATAGCGCCTACCTCGAGTTCAGCGATCGATAGAGCCTGTCCACCGAACCGGCGCCCCGGCACGGTTGCCGTGCCGGTGCTCATGAACCGACGTTCGAACCTAGACGCCGACGGTGAACCCTTCGACAACCTCGTGCCTGCCTTGAACTCGAGTCTCGATGGCCTGCGGTGCTTCTACTAGCGCCCCATGGAAACTACCTCTGCCATGTTAGTCACCGCGTCGACCAGAACCTTGACAGCATGCACGGCGGGTCCCTCGACGAGCATGCCGCACTCCAGGTTGGCTGCCTTCGATCGCCTCAGCAGGTTTGCCGATCCGACATAAGCGGCGATCCCATCAGCCAGCACGATCTTTGCGTGAAATGTCTCCTGCGTAAGGTCGCCGCCGCCATAGTCGATGATGCGCGTGGTCGCCTTTTCAAGGCGGCGCCCCGCCTCAGCGCAGCTGCTCAGCTGCGACGCATCCCTTATGACCAGGATGCGCTCGATTGCCTCCGTAGTCTCGAACAGCTCGGCGGCCCAGGCGGCCCCTACCTTGTCGACGTAAGGGATCATTACCGTGAATCGCTGACGCGCCAACGATGCGAGATGCCGGAAGGCGTCCGTTGTCGGCGTGAGGGTCACGTAGTCACTCGCAATGTCGGCAGCGAGAGCGTCCGCCAATCGACTGGGCGTCGGTGGCATCGTCACGACGAGCCTGGCGGTAGCTCTTGGCGAAATGAATACTTCGTTGGTCATTTCGCCACGGCCGCGTCGAAGAAGCCGACCAGGTCGGGTGCCGATCTGGGTTCCCATTCCAGTCCCTTGCCGCCCTTGAGGACAGCACGCGACAGCAGGAGATTGGAGGCGATGCAGCTTACCTCGGATACCATGACGCAAGCCGGGCAAGCGCCGCCCCTGGCGTCGCATAGGCTGCCAGAGCCGCATCGCAACATGCGCGGATCGAGCGCGCGGCGCAGAAACTCATCGGAACGGTTGCGCCACATTGCGGAGATGTTGCCAAGGTCAGGGGTCATGCCCTTCCGGTAGATCACGAAGGCGAGGTCTGCCGGGAAGATATGCTCGCCGATGCCATCGCGGTCGACGCCTGACGAATCGGCTAGCGAATGCATCATCTGGTGCGACAGGGTGTGGAGAAGCAGGTAGACATACGCTGGCACTGTGCGCGGATAGCCGCCGCTACCCTCGCGGTCCTTGAACATTTCGAGGAATGGGCCGAAATCCTCGTAGCGCTCCAGATAGCCTCGGCCGAGACCATCGTCGGGCACGTCAGTCACCATATTTGCCTTCAGCCAGCGGACCACTCTGGCCTCGTCCAGCTTGAAGTAGAGTGCCTCGTTCTGCTGCTGGGTCACGTATATCGGTCGTTTCGTGCCTTGGATCGGCAGCTGGTCGAACGCCTTGAGGCGAACCGGCATGTCGACACTCGTGCCCTGGTGCTCACGCTTGTAGACGGGCGTCGCGGAAACCCGTGTGAAACCGAAACTGAACTCGCAGATTGGCAGATTGCGGACGATCACCAAGCGCTCCATGCCCAAATGCGTCAGGAGATTCCCAATATTGGACTGGTAGCGCGCCTTGCGCTGGGGATCGTTGACGACGTCGGTCAGTGTGATGTCGGGCTCCATCACGTCGACGGCCGCGTGTCGGGCCATAGCCTCTTCGACATGCTCCCGTAGGAAAGCGTCGTGCTGGATAGTGAGCCTGATCGGGTCATAGCGGCGCGTCCAGTCCTCGCGCTGCGTAATGGCTCTCAGGACGCCTGTGCTGCCCAGCCTGCCGCGTTCAACAATGCCAGCAGCGAACCACCCCTCGCGCAACTCGTGGGCGCTATCGCGGTATGATCGGGCGCGCTCAGGTCGACCGCTTTCTTCCGCGCGGCGAGCCATCTCGAGGAAGCTAAGGTAGTCGTCCCAGTCGCTGCGGTGCTTCGGGTCGGCCTGCACCGCCGCCCGCACTTCGTCCTCCGCTGGCTCAGCGAACGGGATATTATGAATTTGAGCCAGCTTCGCCACCAGCTCGCCGACCCGCGGGGGCGTCATCAGCTCAACTACGGCGCTATCCTGGAATTCGATGAAGCTGGTGCGCTGTGGGTAGAAGGTTGAGTTGGCCCGGTACGACACCGGCAGCATATTGATTTCGATCCACTGGAAGGCGCGACCACTGGTATTCTGCTCGGTTTGCAATCGGGCTAGAACCTCGGGCTCGGCCTTCTTGAGCGGGCGCGTATCACCACAGCCCTCGCAGACGTACCGCCATTCCGAGAAAACAGGGGCGTCGTTCCGCAGCTTGAAGCTGGTTGAACCGCAGGTGCACATCCTGATCTGGCGCGTGCCGCCGGTCTGCGGATCAAAGTTGTAGTTGAACGGGCTGAGGGGCTGAATCTCGCCCGACCAATGCACGTAAACGACGTCGATCTGGGTCCAGCGGGCATCGTGTCCATTGCACTTTCTTGGCAGCGGCTGCCTCGCCTGATCCGCTATGCTCTCGTATTCACGGGTCGAGCCGCAGATGCCGCAACGGTAAACGAGGGGATAGGGGACGTAGCCAACACGGTCCGGTCCTGTCATCTGAAAATCGCCCCGCTCGATCCGGACCTCCCCGGTCCGGGAATCGCGAAAGGGGCCGTCGAGGACGAGTTCGGGCAGGGCGTCAGGAACGGCTTTCATCGCCCGATCGCGCCAATTGGTGGCGAAGTCACTCAGATTCTCGAAGACGAGATCGATCGTCGTCCGGTTGAGCTGCTTGGAGATATCGTTCGCCAGTGGGACGGAGCGGCAGATTCCCTTGCCTCCCTCCCACGTCATAAGCACTCCGGGTGCGTAGGAGCTGGCGAGCTGCACGCGCGATCGCGACATAGTCGGCGGCTCTAACGCTTCCGGCTCGCGCCTTGCACCACCGAAGGATGACGGCCGGCGGTTTGATGTGCGCCAGTCTCCGCCGGTGCCTTTACCCTCGCGCATCGTCGCCTCCGTCTGCATCCAATTCCGAGGCTGTGCCGCGTTGGGTCCTGATCGCCCGCATCACCTTCGCCAGATCCTGCCGATCGACATCGGTGGATCGCCCCCGCGCGAGGGGATCTCGGCCCGCGGCCACTATGTACCCCGCCTCGTCGACGTCGCGCAGCGATGTCATTGGGGGTCGGAACGCCGGCAAGTCGTCCCAATAGTCCCGCAGGCTGGCGATCGTGCCCCGGCTCGAGATGTCGCGTACGAACGTATCGACCTGCTTCTCCACCAAGGCTCGGTAGAAGTCCTCGTAGTGTGGAGCGCCCAGCTGTGACGCACCCTTGCCGGCGAAACCACTGGCGCGCAGCATGAACCCGCCCAACGCCTCGCAAAGCGCGACATGGTTGCGCTGCGCCAGGGTGGCGAACCGGCTGATCTGGTCCATGTGACTTACTTCCGCTTTCCGTCCATCGTCTTGGGCCAGGAATTCGCGCGCCTCGCGCAGCATGGCCCACGCCTGGACATACGACGCCATGGTCCGCTTGATCGCGTTCTCTGCCCACCGTTCGACAGCGGGCGGTGCGATCATGCGCTCAAGGAATCGGTGGAAGATGTCATGGGTCTCGATAACGTAGCGATCGCGACGGTTCTGGGGCGTCGGTAGCAGCATCACGAACCCTACATGCGTGCGGCCGACACGGCTCGACGCCTGGATATACTCGGCGATGTCGGAGGGCAGGCCTGCGAAAAACATGCTGTTGAACCGGTCCACGTCCACGCCATGGCTGATTGCCGACGTGGCGACGATGTTGCGAAGGGTTGCTGCAATATCGGGATAGTCCCCACCGACGAACGACTTTTCGGCATCCTCCATGACTGCCTGGATGTCCTTCATGTCGATCCCACCCGATATCAAGCGGCTTTCAAACGCGGCGTGGCTGCGACCGATACGCCTGTGTTGGTTTTCAACTGCCGCACCCAACGCATCGATGATTTGATCGCCACCCTTCTTGTTGGTGACATAGGCGAGTGCGATGCGATGTAGGTCGACGAGCGCCATGATTTCGCCGGCGCGACCTTGGGCAACAGCGCGATCAATCGCCGCGCGATGCCAATCTCCGGTCGCGCCCGGAGAAACCGCGTCCCGGATAGCGGCAACGGCTGCGGGGCGGCTGCCCTCGTCGAGCATTCCATCCCATAGCGCGGTGATGATGCTGTGAAACGCCGACAGCACGCCAACGGTCGTGACCGTGTGGGTGGCGTCGTTGGTCATGAGGGATACGTAGAGACGCATCCACGGCGTTGTTTGCTCCGGCGCCTGCGCGAACGGGAGAGATGCAGCGAGCGCGACGCGCCCTTCGTTGCCGGCTGGCGGCGCTGCAGGTTCGGCGAAGAACGAGTGGTAGAGATCTGGCCCTGGATAGGGAAAGCGCAGAGGCACGCGCTGATAGAGTGTCTCAAGCTGGCGCTCGGGGGCCGAAATGGTGGCAGTCGCCGCGATGACCTTGGGCATTCGCGGCGCGCCCCACCCGTCACCATTCCAACGGCGCGCGACCTGGAGTCCGTCACCGGCCATCTCGGCCACGTCCTCAAGGATCGTCTCAAGCAGGGTGTCAAACAGTCCGCTGAAAGTGCCGAGACTTTCCTCGAGCAGGTGCGCCTCGTCTTGGATAACGAGCGAGGGGAACGGATCGTGGAAGACACGCGTGCCCTTGGCGTACGCGGGGAAGACGTTGAAATTGTCGTCTTCGGCGGGATCGCGGCGGAGGTCATCCTCGCGTCGCGGTGTGTCGAGGTTGCCCCACCGGTCGATTCGACGGGCCAGACCGAACATGCCGAGCACCTTGCTGATCGTAGCCGTGTGCTGGCCCAGCATGGCCAGCTTGTCGACGGTCCCGAGCACGATCGCGGGTGCTCGAGCGTAAATTGCATCATCGGTCAGCAGGAACGGCAGCGGATGCCGTCCGCCATGCTCCCGATTCCACTCGCAGCTGTCGTTGAAGCAGACGATCACCGCCCGCTTACCCAGCGGGCCTTCGCCCTCGTCACGCCTCAGCCCGGTTGGCTGGCCGCATACCGGGCACTCGGGGATCTTGTCATAAGCCTCGCGCGCCTCGACGTAGCGCCGACCCTGTGCACGCTGTTCGTCATCTCCCGACTCGCCGTCAAGCTCGCTGTCGTCGGCGAACTCCCGATCGCTCGCCAGCGGGATGTCAGCGCGGAATGCACGATAATGGTTGGGCGTGTTCTGGTTTCCGACCCAGAACCCCATCTCGAACGGCCAGTTCCCCACAGCGTGCCGGCGACGCACGAGTTCGGCCCGCACCACCAGCTTGAGGAGACGCTGCGCCTGCTGAAGCGTCAGCAGGCGCAGCGGGTAACGGATCATGGCCGTTATGCCACGATCTTTTCCGCGCAGTCGGTCGAGAAACATGGCGAACAGCAGCGTGCCGTAGAACGCCTCGGACTTGCCACCTCCGGTCGGAAAGTACAGCAGGCTGACGCCGTCCTCGTCCAGCATGGGATCATGGTACTCCCGCCACTCTTTGATCCGAGAGCTGAATACCGGGACATGGGCGAGGACGAATGCCATCTGAAACAGTCGCCAGCCTCGCTTAGGGTCGTGCGCGTCGCGCAGAGCGAAGGCCTCGTTGGTCATGGTCCAGGCGCGCCAGGGGGCGGCCCGGGGCTCGAGGGTCTCGCGATCCGCCCCGGCGAGCCCTGATAGCATTTCATATGCTTTTCTGGACGCGATCAGCATCTCGACGCCGCGCTCGATGTAGCGGGCCTCGGCGCGCTGTGCGGCAATATCCTTTCGCAGTCGGGCGGACTCGATCTCCGCATCGGCGCGGTCGAGACCCGCCGTCACCGTGTCCTTAAGGCGAACCTCTTGCTCATCGATCCATTTAACATAGGCTCGCGGCAGCTCGAACAGCTTGGTCGCGTCGAACCCTGGGTTCTTGAGGATGGCGAACTGGAACGGTAGGTCGATCTGGCGAGCGACGATGCGCGGCTGAGCAAAGCGCGGCGCGGCCGTCGTGGCGAGATGTAGTTCGCCGGCGGCAGCGTCGGCGTGAATGCCGCAGTTTAGGCCAATCGCAGGATAGTCAAGATGGTCGCGGAAGCGGTAGGACGGTTCCACGCGGTCCAGCCGAAGGGGTCGGTGTGCGGTCTGCGGCAGGGTCAACGAAAGACCTGCGCCAAAAACCGTGTTGCACTGACCGTGCGCATCTCGTGGCGTCGGCTCGGGCGACTGGTTGTCGAGCATGACGCGCAGCGACAGCCGGCTCCGGTCGAGGAAGTCTGCCTGCCGCTCCACCTTCAGCACCACTCGCGAGAGATCCGGCACAACGCGAGCGCGATCGACCGGTTGGGCGGCTAGCGCGGCCATGGCCGCGGTCCACCTTGCCTCGTCGAGTGTCTCGCCCGGTTGCACCGTGGCGTCACGCCAGGCTTCGGTGACCCCGTTCCCGGTAACCCACGCCTCGAGCTGCGCCCCGACCGCGTTTGCGAGGCTCATGTTGTACGCATCGACCGTCACAGTCAGTGTTGAGTCGTCCGCATCGGTGGCAAACTCCAGGGTTGGAAGGGCCAGATCGAGCCGACGCCATTTCCCGGGTATTGGTGCCGGGTCGACATGGTGCAACGGTATTGCGCGGCTCTCGCGCACAAGGCGCGCAATCGGTGCCGGCTGAGCGATGTTGTCGTCGGGGGTGTTGGGATCTTCGACCACATTGTCGGGCGTTGGCTCGGCGTCCGGTGGATCGGGTTCTCCGGACAGCAGTTTGATGCCGTGCGCCGCGTACGCCTTGGTCCGGATCCCCGCGAGAATCTGCGCACGCTGCGCACGCACCTTCGAACGCTTCGCCTCGTCCATTCCCTTCCAATCGGGACGATCAACTCCGGCTGCCTGCAGCGCCGGCACGCGCTCTGTGCGGATCGCGTCGTCAATCTGCTGCTGGATGCTCTTGCGCAGTCTGAAGTCGAAGTCGAGCTCACCACCGCCGGCTACGAGATCCTTCCAGAGAGGGATGACGCGTACATAGACCGAGAACCGCGGGGTGACACGGATAGTCGCGCGAGTCCCAGCACCCACGACAAGGTCTACGCCGACCGCGGCGATCCGGATGTCCGATGTCTCGTCCACGACGCCGCCAACATCGAACCGTGGGAGCAGCTGCCCTGCGAAGACCCCACGACGGGGCGAGCTGCCGAGAATGGTGCGCCCGCGCTCGTCGCCACCGCTGACTCTGGCGACGAGTGCGTTGACCAACGCGTCGCACACTGCCTCCTTGAGCTCGACGTCAATTTCACCCAGCTGCTTGTCCGAAAGTCCCTTCACGTCGCCTCCAAGCTCCGTGTGTCCGCCACGGTAGCCACGTGTTCTTCGGCCATGGCCCGGAGTGCACGAATGTCATCACTCCGGTCGCGATTGCTGGCGAGCGCGGCATGAGGGTCCGTCAGGATACCACGGAAGGCGTCATGGAAGATGTTGCCCGAGCGCAGGCGATGCGAGCGCTGCGCGACCACTGCCCACAGCCAGAAGCTCTCCGCCAGCTTAGGGCCTATCCCGAGCACACCGGTGAAACGCATGAACGTCTCGCGATCGTGCGGCGCGTGCGGCACCACGTCGTGGAGTGGCTTGTCGAGCTCGTCGTCAAGATCGACCCAGTAGCGCGCGGTTTCGATTGAAACACGCGGTTCACCCATTTGCGACACGACGACCCGCAGGCGTTCGTTGACTGAATCGCCGACTGTGGCGCCGAAGCGCTTCGCGACCTGCAGATGGTATTCGCGAATTTCGGCCGCGGCGGTAGCGCGGACATTTACGAGCGTGCGCGCCCGCTCGACAAAGCCCGGCCCTATCACGCAAACCTCTTCGCCCTTGCGAACCTGCGAGGCCGGTCGCTCGATGAAGGAGGTCGTCGCGGCGCTGTCGTTGCGCAAGACGATGCCTGTCGACGCACGTGCGATGATGCGCTGTCCATTATTCATGATTATTTCAACCAGACGGCGTTCGCCTCGAGAACCTCCGCTGAGGTCGACCACCGACCCCGTTGGGAATTCGATGTCGTCGGTCGGCATCTCGGAATCGAGCTGCACCGCGTGTCGCCCAATCTCGCCGACGCGCGCGGTCGCTCGAGCCGCGAACGCTTGGAGCCGGACGGCAAGCGGGGCCACGTCGATTTCCTGCGCCAGCCGGTCGGCGTCCCTGGCCGCAAAAGCTAGCGTATCCGCGTCAGCAAGAAACACGACCTGCTCGGGCAGCCACGGTTCGGCCAGTGTCGCCAGGATCGCCGAACGCGTCGGCGCGACAACAATGGCTCGCTTGAACTGATTGCGCAGTGAGCTGGGCATCGCCGTGATGGTGCTTAGCACGCGCGCGCCACCAAAGCGGATGATCCCGTTGTCGAGCCGTTCCGTCAGTCTTGGATGCGCCGCCGCCAACCGGTCGGCCGCGAACTCGGCCACCATGTCGGAGCGGAAAACAAAGGCTGACCGGGAGCTGGAGCGAAGCGCCGGCTGGATCGCCTCTGCTAGTAGGGTCGACATCGGCGTCGCCCGCTCAAGGGAACGCATGATGCCAGTTGTCTCAGCAGTGACCTGCGTCTCCGCATCCGCTTGGCTGGCAAGGCTGCGAGGGTCGGAAAGGGACGCGACATCCGCCGCAACGCGATACGTCGCCAGTCGATCATTCGCCGTCGCAGTCGATGATTCCCGCTCGAGAAACCGGCTGAGATCGGCGATCGATCCCGGCAGGCAGGCGGAGCGCCGAACTGTGGCGATCATGTTTCGCGCCGTCTCGGCCCCGGCCGGATCCCCCATCTCAGATAGCCTGTGCGCGAGCCCACGGAGCCGCTCGATATTCCGGTCGACGTCGCCGAAGAAGCCGTCGACTTCTATCCGTGAGCCGCCCTCGAACTGTAGTTTCGGCTGGTTGGTGTCCTGAACGATCCCGGTGGTGGGCGAGTAGACGACGTGTCCCACGGCCGGCGTCACCTTGGCTTTGCGTCCAGGTTGTTTCGTTCCGAGAAGCTGAAATCGAGCAGTTTGGTATGTCCACGGATCATCCGCGAGCACGAGAATGCCGGCGGTTGGATGGACCTCCCGCATGCAGCCGAGCATGTCCGCAGCGTGCTTCAGCCAGTTCCATCCCAGCCGGTCGCGTGCATTCCGCGAAAGGTCAAGAATCAGAAAGTCGGGCGCCCTCGTGATCGCCCTCAGCTCCACGCCGAGCCGATCCCCGGCTCGGATGGTGTAGAGATAGTATGCCGCCTTTAAGGGGTTGTCCGCGTCGCCGGACCGCTTGTGCGTCGCGATGTCCGTTTTGCTCCGCGTTCGCCAGAGCACCGAGCTGTTAGAAGGTCGCTCTCCTCTCGGTGGACCGTGTGGCACTATCTCGTCGAGGATCGGATGCTCGAACTCGGCGTAGTCCCGACCGTCCGTCGCTCTCCCGGTCAGCTTGCGGACACGGGCCAGAACCTGGTGGTAATCCTTGGCAGCGTCGCTCTCCCCATCCAGGTAGCGCTTCAGGTGGTCGAAGTGAACTTCGCCAATACCATGGCGATCAACCTGCACGGCGCGAGCCTGCGCGTGTGTGCTGCGGGCATAGGGGAATACGACAGCGCGCACTTCGTCGGCTCTTTTCCGACTGAGCGAGCGTTCGTTCTTGATTGTGATTTCGACGGGCTCCGCACTGCGGATGGCCGCAATCGACAGCAGGGAGACGATCGCGGAGGGCGACATCCGAGTCGGTGGCCACGGCATGATCACCTGAGCCGACCCATCGCTCGCCACTTCGGCAGCCGATCGGATGAGCCGCTCGTAGGCCGGTGTGAGCACAACCGGCTCCGGCGATCCAAGTCGATGAAGGGGCTGCCCGGCAAGAGCCTCCATATACCGTTCGACGTTCCGCGGCGGTCGCTGGACAGGTTCCGGGGCCAAGACCGTTTCCGCCGCCCGCCGCGATGCCATCGACGCTATCTTGGAGGTGAGACCTGCGCGCTTATCCAGCTGCGTCTGACGCTGCAGCGCCCGGTCCTTGAGTTCAGTGCCAGGTGCCCGGTCAAAAGGTCGGTACCGCGCCATCACGCGTCAACCGATTCTTGCTGACTGCGGTATGCCGTCAATGCTGCGGTTTCCGCATCTCCGTCGGCCTCGCGAAGCGCAGCCGAGAAGGCCGCCGGGGTCGGAAGATCAAGTTGCCGAAGCAGCGTGACGGAAACCGCCGCCGTTCCAGACACACGGCGGTATCGCTGATCGACCGCTCTCGTGTTGAGCAGCTTGACGGCGAGGGCGAGCCGTTTGGGGCTCTCGGCGGTGAGAACGATCGTATGATTTTCAGTGACGAAGCCGCCCCATCGCACCACAATTGCAGGATCGACCATTGCCGCGATAAGCCGTCGTGGCTGTTTGTCGTTTGTCGTGCGCTGCATGACAGCTGCAGGCGTCCGGACCACGGCTGCGCTTGCTTCAGCGAAGGTAACGAAGTCCATCTTCGTACCCTGCTTGCCTGCGGGTCGGCACACCTGCCCCGCTCGAACGTTCTTTGCCCATACCAACGGAAAGCCGTCCAGGCGTCCGAGCTTCGTCACAAGCCGGGCCCCTTCACGGTTCCAGACGAAATATCCTGCCTTCGCGGTTACGCCATAGTCGGCCAGCGTCGCACCGCCGATCGTTTCAGGGTCGACCGGCGGCAGCGGCCAAGCGTCCTCGGACTTGGCGGGAAGAACCTGCGCGACGACGGTCGCCACCGGCGACGTCGTGCCGATGATTGGGAACCGAACCTTCACATCCGGGCGATGTGCCTTTCCCTTGCGTGCTACTAGCACACTGATGTCCTGGGCCACGTCAAGAAAGACCCCGTCGCGACCCGCGATCGAGCCGATGGTAAGGACCTCGCCTTGGGACCGAATGAACTGGCGCATGCGATCATAGAGCGGGCCCGAACGAAAGCTCGACGGGATGACGAGCGCCACGATCCCGCCGGGCTTCGCGTTGCGGAAGCAGAGTTCGGCAAATAGGGCATACTTGTTTATGTGCCCGCTATGGGCGACCCGCCGCCACGCATTTCCGCGGACCTCCTCCATCGACATTCGGCCGTACGGCGGGTTCGCGATGACCAACCCATAAGAGGCCGGGATCGGTACCCGCAGCGCGTCCCCTATGAGGATCACATCCCGCGGTAGGGGTGCCTTCAGCCGTTCGGCTATTAGCCTGCGTGACAGGGTCGCGAGGCCCGCGTCGATTTCGATGCCGTTTAGCCGGTACGCAACCTCGCGTGCAGCAAGGCCCGCCGAGGTCATTCGCCCAGCGATCGTTGAGAGGAAGGCCGCGCCACCCGCCGCCGGATCGAGGACGTCATCGCTAGACAAATCAAATCCGGCTTCAATGGCGAAATCGACGACCGCATCTGCAACCGCTGGGGGGGTAAAGTAGGTGGCTTGCGACCGCCGAACCTTGGCTGGCAACATGAGCGTGTAGAGCGTCCCGATCCAGTAATGACGCTTGTCGACTGGCAGAGCATGGAGCGCCTTTCGGAATGGCTCGAGCCGTTCGTCCACGCCGAGATCTGCAAGTAGATCGAGGCATGCATCGGCGCGGGCCTGTGGTGAGGTGGCCTCACGCGCCAAATCCCGCGCAGCAAGGCGAGCACGAGCGAGCAGCGTCGTCTTGCTCCCCTCCGCCTCCACTCGTCCCCCTCTTCTGACGGTCATGCCGCCGTCATCCACCCGACAAACAAGTGCCGGTACTCGCATCGATAAGACTATGCCCGCCAGCGAACGTCCAGATCGGAAGTTCGTCTATCGTGTCCTCTCAGCTGGACAGTCTTGAGATTTCTTTGGATCGGTGCCCTGTAATCAAATCGCGTCGCAGCTGCGATCATTCTTCGAACAATCTCATCGTGCTGACCTCGAGCCTCTTGAACTCGTTTTGCACCGCCTCAGGCGTCAGCCAGCTCTCTGGCTGGAACCAGCCATGCGTCGCGAATACGCTCAAGAAGGGGAGAGCCACGCGACGGAGCGCCCCAAAGTAGTCGTCCCGCAGGTCAGTCCATTGCAGCGTCGTCGTCCTGGCAAATCGATCGTCGGCGAGCTTGCTGGAGGCGACCATCCGGAAGCTGTCCCACATGAGAACGCGGTCGGCGAGCCCGCGCCAATCCATTCTGACGATGACTTGCGCGACCCCGGGTAGTTCCTGACCCATGAGGCGGGCATGGGCGAGCAACGAGTGGATCGCTACGAGCGTCCAAAGCGGCGTCAAATGTTTGGGTGGTGGTGGTTGGCCTTCTCTCGACCAATTGTCGCGAAACGATTCCACGCTGACCGCGATGCCGCATTCGTAGATTCGCCAGTAATCGAATGCGCTTGAGATCAGGGCGGTGTTTTCCACTCGCATGCCCTCAAGATAGGTGGTTTCCTTGCCAGCCAATGTTGACATTCGTACCTGCGGCGCGCGTTCCGGCACGGTGAGGGGAAGGAACGAACCCCATCCGTAATAGGCATAGCGATGCATCGCCACGGACACCCGCTCGTTCAGCGCCCGCGGGTTCTCAATATTGATCGGGTCGCCGTCGGCATCGACCAAGGCGTAGCCCATGGCAGAAAAGCTATCGCCTGCTTCCAGTACTCGCTGCTGATACTTGGGTTCCACCCGCCCTGCCAGAACGCGGGTCTGCGCGGTGAAATCAGCGGCCGTCTCCGATACCGCCGCGACGAGCAACTCGACCATGTGGACGTCTGGTTGCAACCGTCCTCCCAACGACTGGCGCAGGATCTTTCCCAATAGGTCCACGCGATACGAGAGGCATCGCTCCAGAAGGGCGTTCCAATCATCAGCGCTTCGGATAGGCACGCTCTCGGGACCGGCCGCCCTGATGTAAACCGTGCCTTGGGATATGCCGGTCAGCCTGCCATTCGCGCCTTGCGGACCGTCTGCAATGGCGACGACGGGGCGCGACCCATGCGAGGGCACCACCACGACTGGGTATGTCACTCCCTCAAACTCGGCGCCCTGGACCAGCAGTTGCAACCGCGGATCGAGATACTTCTTCACGATACTGGAGAGAGCATCTTGCCCGAACGAGGAAGACGGCAGGTCGGTGGCACCAAGTGGCTTGCGGGTCTTGTCGTCGACGCCGAAGACAAGATAGCCCCCGCCATGATTGGCAAGCGCCGCGATATGGCGGGCGAGCTTGGCTCTGTGCTCGGCCTCCCCCGTATCCATCCAGGCTTTGAATTCGACGCCCAGGTTCTCGTTGGCGCCGGCAATGAGATCGGACAGGTCTGAAACGGCGATCTTGTCAGCCTCTCGGGCAGCCGCCATCATCTCAACCCGAGCGCTCGGAGCCAGGCGTCGACCTGACCAAACGCGTCCTGTTGCCATTGGTCGGCTGTGCGATCGCCCAAGATGTCGGTCTCTTGGACGAACTGGCGCACGCAAGTCGGACCATAGGCGTCGACCGTATCGAATTTCTCGGCAATGAAGCCGAAGCCTTTCGCGCCGCTGGCATGATCCAGCAGCGGCCGACAGACTTCGGCTAGCGCCTCGGTGCCCTCAGGGTAGTTCCGGACGCAGTAGTAGATGTCGTAGGCATCCTTCTGCTTATAGCGGCCGTTGAGAGCATGGCCCTTCATAGCGAGCAAGGCTGGAATCGAGCAGACCGCGATTTCCACGCGGTTTGTGCCGCCTCCTGGCATGGGCCCCGTGATCGCCACCATCTGATAGAAACGCAATGCCAAGTCCGCGCCGTCGGCGCGTTGCACTGCGAACTCGCTGATCAGAGGCGGCACGTTTTTGACGATTTCCGCGTCTCGCGGCATGAGGAAATCGACGATGATGTCGATCGGACCTCCGCCATCGGCGGCCGGAACTTGTCGAACGAGTTGGAAGCGCCTCAACTCGGCGCGCTGTTCATACCCGTGGCCCATGAGCGCGCCGATCAGCGTCGTATATTCGCCGTCACCCAGTGCTTCAGCGTCGAGACTGAGATCGACATCCAGCGTTCCGACATGCGGCATGTCTTCGTTTCCGAGCAAGAGCCATGGCACGGCTCCGCCGATGACCGCGAACTTCCCTTGGAAGCTTCCCAGAATCTGGCCGATCTCGACCAGGACTGACTTCACAGCCGATGTGGTGCGGTCGTCGTAGTCCGCCGCCGATTGCGGCTCTGCAGGAGTTAGCGGTGCCATACGAGCTTCTCCTGGCGCAAATGGTCGGCGGCTTCGCGCCCACGCTCACCTGCCGCCGCCAGGTCGAGATACGTTTGCACAGGGCCAGTGCACAAAATGCCCGGCACCGGCTCGATAGCATCCCGGAAGAGGCCGACATCCTTGGGCAATGTGACCAGCACATTTTCACCTTTGGATGCCGAAGACAGCTGCATTGCATCGGTCAGCCGTGCGAGCCCGTCGTCGTCGGCATAAAAGTACTGCGTGCCGCTTCGCCCGTATGGCGACAACCATTGCGCTGCCGAGAATGACGCGAGGATCGCTAGTCCGACTTCCGGCCTCGCGCTAAGGGCGCCGCGCACGGCTGTCTCAAAGCCAGCTCCGTGGAGTGGCGAATAGAAGCGCAAGCGCCTCCCTGCGGGGGGCTCATAAGCCTCGCGCCAAGCGTCGAGTAATGCGTCAGGCTCGATCAACGTGAGGCCATCTGAAGATGCTTTTGCCCATTCGCGGTCGATAAGGGCGCTGCGGACGTTACTGACATGACCGAGGCTTACCGCCGAAGCTTCGGCGAGTTCAGCAACGCGCCACGGTCTGTCCGGATCTCGCAGCAACGCGCGCAGCACTTGCGCAGATTTGGGTTTGAAAAGGGATTTGAGCTCCCTTCGTTCCGCGCTAGGCTTGCCTTCGACATGCCGCTCTATGAAGATGCCGTCAAAGATAATATTGGCATTGCCCGCCAGATCAAGAAATCCGACCTGGTAGTCGCTGCACAACGCCTGAGCCTCTGGAGAGAGGTACGGCGCTACAAAGATCGGTATTGCACTCCCATCGAAATGGGCAGCGTAGTTGCGCAGTTGGAGCAATCCCATACGAACATAGCGGGGCTGGCCGCTCGACTTGACCTCACAGATGAGCGTATGCCGGCGATCAGCAACGACCACATGCGCCAGGATATCGACGCCACGGTCGGGACCGCCGACGGGCTCGATCTCGATATGGTCGACGACAAGCGCTGGGACGCGTTGCAGAAGCGCGGTGAGGGCGTCTGCCGCCTGCTGCTCCAAGTTTTTCATCGATTCAACAGATTTTCAACATTCGTTGAAAATGGCATGTTGATTGAAATTACACAAGCCATTTCACCCGAATTGTCTCGTTCAGCGAATGCTGAAAGGCACGACTATAGTGAAAAACGACAAGCGAGGGGGAATATGTAACATATCCTCTTGCCCCTGACCACGTAATATGTAACATATCTCCTATCGAAGGCCGCAGGAGAACCCCATGATGCCCGTAGTGAGAATTAATGATGCTACCTTTGCCGATCTAAAGCTCATCGCAAGTTGGTTCGGCACGAAAACGCCCGCCGATACGCTGGATCGTGTCGTGAAGGAGGCGATGGACCAGCTCGGCTTGGAGCGTGACGATGAGCCCGATGAAGCCGTTGTCTCGGAGGGAGGCGCCATACAGTTCGACGTAGCGCCCGGTCTGGCTTTCACGAAACCGTTGTCGGCGACGATCAATGGGAAGGCGATCCCCAGCCCGAGATGGTCATCGATCCTGCTCACGATGATTGCTCAACTAAAGTCAAAAGGCCTCGACGGTGACAAGCTTGTCCGTGAACTGGGGATCCCGGCCAAAGCCGCCAAGTTCGAGGACGAGGGGTTCAAGTACCACCCCGACCTGGGTGTTTCGGTGCAAGGCCAGTCGGCTTCCGATGCATGGAAAGAGGTCGAACGCCTTGCCAAGAAGTGGCACATTCCGGTCACGGTCGAGTTTTGGTGGCGCCAGAATCCAAAAGCTCAGCATCCCGGTCGGACCGGCGTATTAAAGGCAGGTAGCCAGCCCTGATTATGAAGCACGACGGTGATGACGGTCGCGGCGTACGCCTGTCCTGTTCGTGAGGGTTAGCGCGATTTGTCCGACGACAGGCGTGTGTGTAGTTGGAGCGCCCCGAGCTGTTTTCAGCTCTAGCTATGATTCGTTGAATTATGACGCATTGGCGTTAAGGTGACAGTATTGGGGGGCGTCGACAATGCTGAGTGTGGTGCAGGTCTGGAATCCAGACGATTGGGAGTTTTTTGCCCAATCATTACTTCATGGGCGGCACGGCCCGCTGCACGTGCAGAAAATCCCATCTGCCCACAAGGGTGACTACGGCATTGACTACTATTGCACGAAAGACGCCGTTGCTTACCAATGCTATGCGGTCGAAGAACCAATAGATATCTCGGTCAGGGCAGAACGCCAGAAAAAGAAGATAACGACGGATCTTGGAAAGCTAGTCAAAAATCACGTCGAGATCGGAAAACTGTTCCACGGCGTGCCTATTAGGCACTGGGTGCTTATGGCACCCCTCCATGACAGCAAGGACGTGAACCTTCATTGCGCGAAGAAAACGAAGGATCTGCGCGACGCCGCTTGTCCGGCATTCGACCCAACGGTCGAGGTGATTATTCAAGACCCGAGCAACTTTCCGAATGACGCCGTCGCTCTGGGGATGTCTGCCCTTTCGAAAGTGACTCTGTCTATTCCAACACCCTCGCAATCAGAGCTTGCGACGTGGGCGGCGGGGTCTTCCGATCTTCTAGCCAATGCCACCGGGAAGCTCAAAAAGCGGGCGCCGCCTGACAAGCTCGATGACGTCGTAGGCGAAGCGGTGAGATCCTTCCTTCAGGGCAACGCATTGCTTGATGCCCTTCGCTCTGGTTCGCCCGATCTCCACGAGAAGGTCACGTCCGCGGTGAGGAGCCGGGCGCGACGACTAGAGTTCGCGGGGCCACCGTCTACTGGGTCTGCCGGGGAAATACTGCACGCGGAACTCGATGCACTGATCGCGGCGATGCAGGAGGCGGCCCCAAGTCTTTCGGCGCAGAACGCAGAGCAGATCGCGTACGGCTCCATATGTGAATGGATCATGCGTTGCCCGCTGGATTTTCCCAATGCCCAGTGAGTCGAGCCTTCGGCATGCCATACTCGGTGGGGCATTCACCTATACGGCACGTCCTGACCCTATGCCGGGGGACCTCCGCATGTCTTGGGGAATAGCCGTGCTGGTTCTCGCGCTCTTCTACAGCCGGGCGAAAAAATCGAACTTCCAGAAGCTCCAGTTTATGGCGCACGCCGTTCGATTGCCGGAGGGCAGGGAGGAAGTCCGCGGGCTTCTGTCAGGTGAGTATAAGCCCACTGAGGTTTCTGTCCGAGTAGAGCCATCCCTCAATCGAGCGGTGGCATTGGCATATGCACTGAAGCTGGTGAAGATTGAAAGGGGCACGTCTGTCTCGCTGACAGACACCGGTGAGAAAATGGCTTCGGTCATCGTGAAGGGTGACGACACGCTGAAAGAGGAGGTGTCGTTCCTTCGCGAAGTAGCCCCGAAAGTGACCGAGGCACTCATGAAGCGGGTTTGGCGGCTAGAGGACCTCCTATGACACTGCGCTTTCAGCGTTTGCGACTTCGCGCGGTCACATCCGACGGGGTGTATGGGGCGGATATTCCATTCTCACCTGGCCTGACGGTTCTGTGGGCCGACAACACCAAGGGTAAATCGACCTGCATGCAAGGCATGCTTTATGCCTTGGGCCTGGAGCGCATGCTGAGCCCACGGCGAGAGATCCCCCTGCCGCATGCGATGACAACCTATCTCAACACGGACGAAGAAAAGCGCGTTGACGTATTGGAATCGAGTGTGTCGCTCGAAATTGCGAACGGGAATGACCAGGTCATCACTGTAAATCGTGCCGTGAAGGCGACTACGGATACGCGGCTTGTTACCGTCGATTTTGGTGCCGCATTGTCTGGCCATATAACTGGCCTTCGGCGACAGAACTTTTTCGTTCTCGATCCCGGTGCGGCTCAACGAGAGGACGGTTTTCACCACTTTCTAGAAGGGTTCCTAGGATGGAGTCTGCCACAGGTTAGGCGGTACGACGCCCCCGAAACGAAACTCTATCTTGAGACCGTGTTCCCATTGTTTTGGGTTGAGCAAAAGTTCGGCTGGACGGCCATACCGGCGGCTATTCCGACCTATATGCGAATTCGCGAGGTGCACAAGCGCGCCGTCGAGTTCATTATGGACCTCGATGTCTACAACCTTGAAGTTCAACGAGAACGCCTTGCGGAGCGCCTTGCAGCCAATTCGAAAGAATGGTCCGTGGCTCGGCAAGAGTTGGAGCGATTTATCGCCAGGGGTGGCGGAAGAGTATCGGGGCTGAGTGACGTACCCGTCGCCGATCCGGCTGCACTATCGAACGCGCATCTGCAGTTGGCGGAGGGGAAAGACTGGGTTCCTATGAGTTCGGTCGTTGCCCAACTTCGAGGCAGTATCACGGAATTGGCCGCAAAGGCGGTCCCAGATGTAGAGGAGCAATCAGAAGAAGTTACGCAGAGGCTGTCACAGCTGACACAAGATGTCGACCAACTAAACGTCGAGCGAATTCGCGTTCATGGAATTCAGCAAATCAAGACTGCCGATATGCAGTCGCTCACACGGCGAATCGCGGCTCTCGAAGACGATCTCTCCAAGAACCTCGACGTCCAAAGGTTGCAGCGGTACTCCGGTGTAACTGCCGCATTGACGCCAGATAGGTGTCCGACATGCGAGCAGGCACTGGTCGATACCTTGCTGTCACAGGACGCTCTCTCGGCGGTAATGCCTATCTCTGACAACATCGAGTACATTCGATCGCAGAAGAAAATGTTCGAAGACATCCTTGCGCGGGAACAGGCCGATGAGAATGAGCGGCGTGATCAGCTCTCAGCAGTCGGTCGGAGGCTGTCCGACTATTACGCTCAGATCCGGCTTCTTCGATCAGAACTGGTAGCGCCGGGCGCCAACCCGTCCGCCGCCATCATCGAAGAGCGCATCCGGGCCGAGGCACGCTTGCGAGACCTGGAAGCCCTTCAGGCAATCTTCGATGACGCCCTGGAACGGCTTGGGGCTCTGCAAGAAGTGTACGGTGTGCTCCTCCTGGAGCGAGCCGAAATTCCAACCGAGAAGCTCTCTACCAGCGACCATGACAAACTCAACCGGCTGACCTCACTGGTTCAGGACCAAGCCAAAGATTTCGGCTTCAGCACGTTCTCGCCGACGGAGTTGTCGATTTCACAGGACAGCTACAGGCCCGAGAAGGAAGGATTTGAGATCGGCTTCGAGACATCAGCGAGTGACGCCATTCGCCTGAAGTGGGCCTATCAATTGGGACTGCTCGAGCTCGCCAGTGATAGATCCACCAACCATCCCGGTATGCTTGTCTTCGATGAGCCGCGTCAGCAATCGTCTTCTCGCCCAAGTTTTCAGAACCTTCTGAAACGCGCGGCCATAGCCAAAAAGCGGAACCAGCAGGTGATATTCTCCACGAGCGAAGATCTTGAAACCCTTAAATCGATAACTTCTTCGATTGACTGCGAGGAGGTGATCTTTCCTGGCTATATCCTTCAAAAACTCGAATAATTCCGTATTCAACGAGGTCATCAAACACTGGAGTGACCGCGTTGTCGCTCTTGGCGGAGGAGATTGACGTGTACGATCAGCTCTGACATGCGGCGGATAGCCTGAAGTCATCAGTCGCGGTCTTCAATCTGGCTTTGAGAGCGGCAAGCGCCCCGCCTCTGGGCAAACGCTGTGCGACCCAGAGCAAAAGATCCGTCGCCTGAAGTCGGGCATTGTCTTTTGATGACGGCATCTCAAGTTTGGGCGAGCTCGTATTTGGCCAGCCCAAACACTCAAGGCGACGTTGCCCGACATCGAGCGGGTGCTTCTGGAGCTCGAGGCGCTCCATGAGGTTACGGGCGACGCCAAGCCGGGGCGGCTGCGCGGGAGTCAGGATAGAAGATCGGGCGAGGGAAGGCTCGGCCCGGATGTCCTTATCAAGTAGCAAACACGCTCTTCACAGCATCCGCCGTCTTCGAAACGACGATGTCGGCTTCTTCACGCGTCAGGCAAAGCGGCGGCGCGAAGCCAAGGATGTCGCCTTGCGGCATGGCGCGGCCGATGACGCCGCTGGCGGCAAGGGCGGTCGCCACTTGCGGCCCGATCTTCTGCGAAGCGTCGAAGAACACCCGGTCATCCCGATCGGCGACGAACTCAACCGCCGCCAGCATGCCGTCGCCGCGTACGTCGCCGACATGTTTGTGACCACCGACGGCCTTGGCCAATTCCGCGCGGAAATAGGCGCCGATCTCCTTGGCATTGGTCACCAGATCCATCGCGTCGATCAGCTCGAGATTGGCCACACCGGCGGCGACGCAGATCGGATGCGCCGAATAGGTCCAGCCGTGGCCGAGCGAACCAAGCTTGTCGGAACCCTGCACCAGCACCTGCCACATCTTGTCGGCGACGATGACGCCCGATAGCGGCGCATAGGCTGAGGTGAGGCCCTTGGCGATGGTGATCAGGTCCGGCTTGATGCCGTAATGGTCGGAACCGAACATGGTGCCCAGCCGGCCGAAGCCCGTCACCACCTCGTCCGCGACCAGCAGCACGTCATACTTCTTCAACACCGCCTGGATTTTTTCCCAGTAGCCGGCCGGCGGCGGCACGATGCCGCCAGTGCCGAGGATCGGCTCACCGATGAAGGCGGCAACGGTTTCCGGCCCTTCGGCGAGGATCATCTCCTCGAGTTTGTCGGCGCAATACTGCGAAAACTGCTCCTCGCTCATCGAGCGGTCGGCGCGGCGGAAGTAGTAGGGCGCCTCGGTGTGCAGGATCGGCGCGCGCGGCAGGTCGAAGGCGTTGTGGAACAGGTCGAGCCCGGTCAGTGATCCCGTCATCACGCCCGAGCCGTGATAGCCGCGCCAGCGCGAGATGATCTTCTTCTTCTCCGGCCGTCCCAGCACGTTGTTGTAGTACCAGATCAGCTTGATGTTGGTTTCGTTGGCGTCGGACCCGGAGAGGCCGAAATAGACCCGCGACATGCCTTGCGGCGCGCGGTCGATGATCATCTTGGAAAGCGTGATCGACGCCTCTGTGCCGTGGCCGACATAGGCGTGGTAATAGGCCAGGTTCTTCGCCTGGGCGGCGATGGCGTCAGCGATCTTCTGGCGGCCATAGCCGACATTGACGCAATAGAGACCGGCGAAGGCATCGATGCTCTTCTTGCCATTATTGTCCCAAACGGTGACGCCCTCGCCACCCGCCATCACCCGGGTCGGTGATTCACCGCGCGCGTGCATCCCCATATGGGTGGAGGGATGGAAGAAGTGGTCGCGATCCCAGGCGGCGAGTTCGTTGGACTGTTCGAGCATCTTTTTGACTCCTGAAAAGAGGGCAGTCTCGGCGCAGCTTAGGCCAGATCGAGACAAAGGTATTTGAGGTCTGTGAAGGCTTCTAAGCCGTGACGCGAGCCTTCGCGGCCGAGTCCTGATTGTTTGACGCCGCCGAACGGGATCGGCGCGCCAGTGATCTTGACGCGGTTGATGGCGACCATGCCGTAGTCGAGCGCGCGGCCCATGCGCTGCTGGCGGGCGCCGTTCTCGGTGACGACATAGGCGACGAGGCCATATTCGGTGGCGTTGGCGCGGGCGATCACCTCGTCCTCGCTGTCGAATGGTGTCACGGCGGCGACCGGGCCAAAGGTCTCCTCGCGCATGATCAGCGCCTCGTCGGCAACATCGGCTAGCAGGGTGGGCTGATAGAACAGCGATCCAGCCGCGTGAAGCTTGCCGCCGGCAAGGCAGCGCGCGCCCCGGGCGAGCGCGTCAGCAACCTGCTCCTCGACCTTTTTGACGGCCCGCTCGTGCATCAGCGGTCCGATGTCGGTATCGTCGGCAAGCCCGTTGCCGATCCGCAAGGTCTCGACGCGGCTGGCGAAGGCGGCGCAGAAGCGATCGTAAATCGGGCGCTGCACATAGATGCGGTTGGCTGCGAGGCAATCCTGACCGGAGGTGGCGAATTTGGCGTCGAGCGCTATTGCCACCGCCTTTTCGATATCGGCATCGGCAAAGACGATGAGTGGCGCGTGGCCGCCGAGCTCCATCACCAGCCGCTTCATCGTTGGCGCACTTTGCGCCGCGATCAACCGGCCGACCTCGGTCGAGCCGGTAAAACTCATGGCGCGAACGCGGGGATCTTCGCACATGCGGCCGACGATCGGTGCCGCCTTGCCGGTCACGACATTGAAGACGCCGGCGGGCAGGCCGGCGCGCTCGCCGAGTTCGGCCAGCGCCAGCGCCGACAGCGGTGTTTCCGAGGAGGGATGCGCGACGATGGCGCAGCCGGCAGCAAGAGCGGCCGCCGCCTTGCGGGTCAACATCGCCGACGGAAAATTCCACGGCGTGACGATGCCGACCACGCCCAGCGGCTCGCGCCGCACCATCATTTCGGCGCCAGGCAAATGGCTGGTGACGCTTTCGGCGTTGAGGCGTTTGGCTTCCTCGGCGTACCACTCGACGAAGGACGCCGCATAGTCGATCTCGCCCAGCGATTCCTTCAGCGGTTTGCCCTGTTCCAGCGTCATCAGCAGAGCTAGGTCCTCCCTGGCGGCAATGATCACCTCGAACCATTTTCGCAGGATCCTGGCGCGCTCTTGCGGTAGCAGAGCCCTCCAGGCCGGAAAGGCGCGCGAGGCGGCGTTGATCGCCTTCGTTGTCTGGCCTGCATCGAGCGCTGCGACGAAGGCGACGGTCGCGCCGCTGGCCGGATCAGTGACTTCGAAGCTTTCGGCAGTCTCGCTCGCCGTCCACTGGCCATCGATATAGGCGAGCTCGCGCAGCAGCCGGCGGTCGGCGAGGCGGTCGAGCGCGTCATGGCGGATCGTGCGGGCAAAGTGCGCGGACATGGTCGAGGCCTCCCGGGTCGGACTGATGCGGGGAAGAATATTCGCCATCGGCAGACAGAGAGGCTGTTTGGGTGCCTACGCGCAGAGAGAGTCTCTATATTGTGCGCTATCGCAGGAGGATGTCTCTGCGGGGCCGCTTACGATCGCGCGGGCAGCAAATCGGCCAAGGGCAAGACGGTCTCATCCTTCACCGTCTTGGTGACGATGTAGGTGAAGTACCGGTCGATACCGATCTCGCGCTCCAGCAAGCTATCGACCAGCCGCTGATAGGCGTCGACGTCGCGCGCCATCACCTTCAGCACATAGTCGACGCCGCCGCCAACTGACCAACATGCGACAATCTCTGGGGTATCGCGGACAACGCGCTCAAAGCGGTCGAAATCGGCCTGTCGATGGCTGGCCAGCGTAACTTCCATCAGCACGGTGGCGACCGGCGCCACAACGCGCATGGCGATCCGGGCGTGATAGCCCGTGACGATGCCGGCCTTCTCCAACTTGCGCAGCCGCATCCAGCATGGAGTCGGCGAAAGTCCGACTCTGTCGGCCAGCGCCAGCTTGGTAATGCGCCCGTCTCGCTGGATGGCGTCAAGGATCTTGAGGTCGGTTGGGTCGAGCTTCGCAGCAATCATTACTGTCTACTCTCTCACTTGTCGCGTTAGTTTCGCGAGTCTCGATGGTTGAAGATCTCAGGTCGGCCGTGCCTGGCGAGCCTCCTCGAGCGCTTCGACGTAAAACGCGGCCTCCATCGTGATTGAAACCCGATGGGCCAGCACTCGGACGTGGACGAAGGCTGTCAGGTAGACAAAGGCGCGCCGCATTGGGATATAGCTGATGTCCATCGCCCAGACATGGTTCGGCCGTGCGATCTTTCGCAACAGATACGGGTAGCGGCTCGCAACTGGCTTGCTCGTGTTCGATCGCCGATAGATCGCAGAAATCCTCAGGCGCTTCATCAGCGTCGCGACATGGCGTCCGACCACGACACCGACTCGCCGTCGCAGCGCCCGAAGCCTCCGGGCCCCGGCGAAGGGGCAATCGAGATGCAACTCGTCGAGCCGGCGCAT
>NZ_CP080527.1 GCF_024746815.1 Mesorhizobium sp. AR07 | reverse complement strand
GACGCCCCTCCCCCAGTTACCTCATAGCTGAGATATCTGGCCTATGATTTTTAACTACTACTGGTTAAAATTGCGGCCTGTACAGCGTGCGGCATGAGAAATCCTGCTAAACTAACAACGACTTCTTCAAGCTTTCCCGGATTTACCGCGACATCTCTGACGAAGGCGATCCACTGACGCTGTTTTTGTTCATCGTTGGCGAAGGCCGGCGTCAGTGCATCGGGCGGGTCGATAGGGATCGGTGTCGCGCGCCGCGCGAACGTCGCCGCGATCGCGCGCGCAAGCCTATCGTCGGCGAAATCGAAGGATTTGCTGAGAATCCAGATATCGTAGAAGTCCTTCATGCGGCTATTCGCGCGTCCGAGCGCCACCATCGCCTGGAACTTCTCGGCAATGACCGTCTCGCGCGCGTAAGCGCGCAGGCGCGGCGCGGAAACGCCAGCATGGAGGGGTAGTCGAGCATTTCTGCCCCTGGCACCATCGCATCGCCAAAGCCGATATCGATTGTCAGACTGATCCGAGCACCGCTGATCGATGCCGTGGTCCGCAGTCGCAATCCGCCATATTCCAGTTCCTCGCGAATACGATCGACCCGGAGTGCGTCGGCGTCGAATTCCACGCCGTCGGCAGCTTCCTGCGCCAGGATTTCGCGGAATGTCGCCAGCATCGACTCCGGTTCAGTATCCCCGAAGCCCAACAGGTCGAGGTCGCGCGTGCCACGATGGGGGTCATCGAACCAGCTCATCATCAGCATTGCGCCTTTCAGGACGAAGCGGTCCGCATGTGGTGACTGGCCGAGCCGGAAGAGTAGCCGTTCGAGGGCAAAGCGCGTCAGGACGAGATCGAAGCTCTGACCGCTCGCCTTGGCAAGTTGCAGCAGGCGGGCGCGCACTGAAGCACCGATATTCTTCAGCTCCCTAGCCATTGGCGGTCAATGCCTCGAGATAGGGTCGAATGACCGTCGCGACCGCTCCTCGCTCGGCCTGCCTGGCAATTTCGCCGGGAGTTGTCTTGCGTTGACGCAGCGCTTCCTGAAGGCCTTCGATTGCCACGGACAGGCCGATCTTGTTCCGATACCGGAAGCAGTCGGCGACCGTCTTGGCGACGCTAAAAACCTTTACCGGAACGCCCTCGACGGTATGGGTCTCGACACCCTCCGTGAGCAGGCGGTCCGTGAAGCGCACCAGCCTAACCGCCGCGCCATCAGCCTTTGGGGCCCAATCTTTTTGTCCGATGGCAATCCACACCTGCCGCGGAAGCTGATCGGTAAGCTGGTGGAATGTGAGGGCCGAGACCAGGCAGACCACGCCCTTGGGCACGCGTTTCGCTGCCTCTGCGAGACTATGGTGAGCGTCGAGCGGCGCATCCGGGAGTTGATAAAGCCCTCGCGCGAGCCGGAGCACCTCCCCATCCCGCTCCATGCGGCTCATGGTAGCCGCGGTTACCCCCTCCGCGCGCAGCTCCGACAGACGCGCGATGCCACGCGCTTTCAGCACGGCGTGGGCAATTCGGCGCTGGGATGCGGGTGCGGGCAAGATACGTAGGCTCGGAGTATGGCGTCTATTCTCCGAGGGTTTGTATCACTCTACCTCCCTCTGGGAAAGATACGACAAAGTGCGCAATGCCGAATCCAGACGCAATTCGCGCGGTGCCGTAAAAGAGCCTGCGCAAGGCCCTCGCGCAAACGCTGATCGAATTGGTGTAGGAGCCTGCCGGAGTCAGCAGGAAATCCAGGAAGGTCCGGTCCGGAACGGCCGTGTCGCATACCTTCACGCACGTGGGCTACTGAGCCCCAGGTGCACGTGTAAATTGGCATACTGGTGCGGGCAAACCTACCGGCTCGTTCGCAGACGGGCGTAGGTTGCTTTTATTAGCTGATCGAGCGCTGTCGCCGCAGCCTTGTTGAGATTGGGGTCGTCGCGAAGAATCGAGGATATCTGCGCAAGTGGACTCGCGCCGCCGAAGCCCTTCTGCGGGACGCCCATAAACCGATCGGCCGACAAGCCCAACCAGTGTGTCAGAGCTGTCAGGCTGTCCACGTCAGGCCGCTTACCCTGCGAGAGCCGGGTCAGGGTTGATGCGCTTACCCCGGATTCGGCCGAAACATCCTTCCAGTTCAGCCCGCGTGCAATGCGTTCGCCATCGAGCGCTGCATGGAGGGCGTCGACGTCGAACTGTGCTGGTTCCTTTTTGTTCGATTTCACTCTTGAAATTCCACGTCTAGAATGCAATATGTGAATTTCACAATAGCAATCACGTTTCAGACTTGCAAGGAGATTGAAATGGCAGACGATGCGGACAACGAACGCGGGCAAGGCCCTGGCAGCGGTGGCGAAGGGGATCGCGGTGGTCGCAACGACAACGGGGATCATAGCAATCCCGGCAAAGGCGGTGGGCATGGTGACGAAGACGGTCCTGACAGGAAAATCGCGATTCTTGTAAACGAGAAGCCGGTCACCGTCGACGACAAGCAGCAGACAGGGATGTCGATCAAGCAGGCCGCGATCGCACAAAGCGTGCAGATTCAACTCGACTTCGTGCTGAGCGTCGAGCGTGGCGGCGGCAAAACCGACCTGATCGGGGACGACCAGCCGATCCGGGTCCACAAGGGCGACCGCTTCCTCGCTATCCCAAATGATGACAACTCATGACCCAGATTCAGCCCCAGATCGAGAAGGCCATCGCTGAGATAAGGCCTTCCTTTCCGGACTGTCGCGTTGAGGCGGAGCCCGACGGCGCGGGCGGCGCGTACGTGACGGTGCACGACCTGCCGCTCGGCCCACCTTATGTGCAGGCAAAGATCTGGGTTGGGTTTCAGATCACGTTCCAATACCCGTACGCGGATGTCTATCCACATTTCACCTGCCTTGAGCTGGCGCGGACTGATGGTCGCCCCCTCGGTGAAGGCCTCGGCACCGCCAGCTGGCGGGGCAGTTCGGCGACCCAACTCTCGCGCCGTTCCAACAAGCTCAATCCAGCTATCGATACTGCCGCGCTGAAACTTCTGAAGGTGATGCAATGGCTCCGAACACACCCGTAAAGCCTTGGCGGCTGACAATTTCCGAAGAGATGCATGCGCAATTGATGCGTCATCTTTTTCCAGGCGATGGCGACGAGCACGGCGCGATCATCCTCGCCGGCATATGCGAATCCGATCGCGGCTTGCGGCTCGTCGCGCGTGAACTCCACCTCGCGATAGACGGCGAGGACTATGTGCCGGGTAAGTACGGCTATCGCATGCTGAAGGCGCAATTCATACAAAGCCGCATTATTCGCGCCCGCGACGCGAACCTCGCGTATTTAGCGATTCACAATCATGGCGGTTCGACATCAGTGGGGTTTTCGCCGGACGATTTTGCATCGCACGAACGCGGCTATCCTGCCCTGATCGATATTTCTCGCGGTATGCCAGTCGGTGCGCTTGTCTTTGCGACGCATGCGGTGGCGGGCGATCTCTGGTTTGCAGGCAAAAGACGCGCCGAACTAGGCGAGGCGCATATTGTCGGCAATCGCCGGCAGTTCCTCTATCCGCAACCGCCGGCGCGCGCGGCGCTCAAGAGTGTAACGTATGACCGCCAAAGCCGGCTCTTCGGAGACACCGGACAGGCCATACTGTCAGGGACGCGGGTGGGCATAATCGGATTGGGCGGCGCGGGTTCTATTCTCGCCGAGCTGCTCGGTCGGCTCGGTGTCGGTGACTTCTTGCTGACCGATCCGGACAAGGTAGAAATCTCCAACCTGCCACGCCTCGTTGCGGCGGACTTCAGCGACGTGGCTCCTTGGTGGATCCCTTCCTTCCTGCGCGAACGGTTCCGCCGCTTCAAGGTGGACATAGCCGCGCGCAACATTCGGCGGGCAAACCCGCGCGCGAAGGTCACGGCGCTGCCGCGCGACTTTCTCGACGCCGACGTTGCCGAACGCTTCAAGGATTGCGACTACCTCTTTCTTGCCGCGGACACGATGAGCGCACGGCTGCTGTTCAATGCCATCGTTAATCAATATGGCGTGCCAGGCGTACAAGTCGGCGCAAAGGTGCCGGTCGGTCCTGACGGCACGGTCGGTGACGTATTCTGTGTGTCGCGGACGGTGCGTTCGGGGCATGGCTGTCTGTGGTGCAACGGTCTCATCAGCCCGTCTCGGCTGCAGGACGAGGCGGTGCCGGCGTCCACGAAAAAGGGCTACGCCTATGTTGATGATCCAGGGGTGGCGGCTCCGAGCGTGGTGACCATGAATGCAGTCGCCTGCGCTCACGCTGCGGACGATTTCTTGTTTCACATGACTGGCCTGAAGTACGAGAACGCCGAAACGGCTTGGTTCAGGTGGAATGCGCGCCGGGGTACCGCCAGCTATGACGTGCCGCGCATGGACCTGCAATGTCTCGAATGCTCGATGGTCGATGACAGCAGGCTTGCACGTGGGGATAATTTCCCGCTGCCGACGCGGCCACGCCGCTAGGGCCCCTTCTTCTCGCGACTGTGATAGAGGGCATCGTCTCGGATCTCGGTAACCACTTCGTTGCCGGTATCGACATCGCGGCGGATCAGCACGCCGGGCATGTGCAACGCGAGCAAGCCAGCATCGTCGCGGCCGGTCGACGTGGCATCGAGGATAGTATGGCCATACATGCGGCGCATCCCTGGTGAGGCCTGGTTATAGGATCCGGCAGTGGAGATTTCCGTAATCCAGGTGAAGTGCGGTAGATGCATGCGTGCGAGCACATCTTTCAAATCGTCGCATGCGCTACCTTGAGCGATATGCTTGCGATACCCCGCGGCTGACGTGAGGTAGGTGCGCAGGATGATCTTCTGCTTCTTGTGCGCCTCGATCAGTTCTTCAAGCAAACGGTCGTTTACCGTTGCGCCCTGAGTTGCCAATTTCTGTCGTATCGAAGCGATGTGGTTGAGTGCGAAGTTGAGACGACCAATCGCTGTGCGCTGCGCTGCAAGCGCGGTCGAGAAGACGCGTGTCGGCATCAGCACCACGCCGAACACAGCATGCTCCTCAACGTTGAGGTCCACAGGTGTTGTGGTCGAGAATGAATGCCGGATCAGCTGATTGGTATCGAAGTTATGTGTGGCCGAAGCATCGCGAGTGCGCGGCAGCAGCATGTATGGTCCAGCTTGATCGTCATGGACTATGAATGCCGGAACGTAGTCCGCAAGCTGATTGGATGGCGTCTTGCGGGCAGCGAAGACGCGGCCGATCACTGTGACGGCATGGCCAAGTCCGGTGCCGTGGCGCAACCCGAGGATGACCGGCAGGCCAGATTCCACGTAAGGAATGATGTCTGTCGCGATCTGATTGCCCGAGCCATCGATATAGAGCGGCTGAAATCCCATTTCATGAATGGCGTGGATCATGTGATCCGGTGTGAGAAACTCCGACCCGGCAGGAAGGGATGTCGCCTGATACGCGGTGGTTGGCGCTGCCATGCGCGTGATGTCGGCAACCGAGAGCCAGTTATACTTGTAGCGCTGATGCATGTGGCGCGCGCCCGTCCAGATCGCCACCTGGGCGCAGGCGCCTACGCGAGAGTCCTGCTGCATGAAGCACGCAGCCGATACATCGAGCTCAGCACCGAGGACGTTGGAGCGAATGTCGGCGCGGCATGTGACGACCGACTCAAGGCCAGCTCCTCCTGGCCCCATCTGCTTGAGGGCCGTCCTACCGATCGGAGCCCCTGGCAGCGGACGGACCACACAAAACCCGAGATAGCTGCGCTTTGAGGTGCGCTGCAGCGCGATGGTCCGTTCACTCCAGCTTGGCAGCGCGAGGATCGTAGCCACGTCTTCCTGGAAAAAATGTACGCGTTTGCAGTTGCGGTCGTAGGTGCGAAACGTCTGCGCATAAAAGCGCCGGTAGTCCGCGGAATAGTCGCGGTCGATATAGCGCGACTCGATAAGATAGGACTTGGCGCCGAGCGTGATGAGATGGCGAATAATGCTATGCACGGGACGTTGATCGTTGCCGCCGAGGACCTCGGCGAGTCCCGCCCAATCCTCAGGCGATGCCAGCGTTCCGACGGCGTAATCCAGATTCATAGGCAATCAATCTCGTCAACCCGTAGCGCATTTGTCTTCCTTTTTCGGGTGCGAAGGAATCAACAGCTATCTTAACGCAAATTTCTTGACGTCCTGAGCCGCCTTGATCGCGTTCTCTTGAATCTTTTCGATGGCGCGAATCGTCTCGGGATCGCTCTTGAGCGTGAAACCGATAGACTCCGCACTCATCTCGACACGCTCTCGGGTGGGAGGAACGTTGGTAGGTGCTGCGGGTGCTTTTTCGGTCACAATCGTGGCGGCGGCTTGGGGTTGGCGAGGGAGGCATCCGGGCCGTGCAGCGGTGGGCTCGGCAGCCCCGGATCAGCACACGAGTTTTCCCCTTATTACGGTGCTTCGCCGTAGGGCGTCAACCGAGACTGTTAGCGGGAAGCTGAATGCCTGTGATTATTGCTAACGGTCCACCGCGAGGTTCGTTCCGAACCTCGACGCCGTTCGGGCTACATAATGCCCCACGCACGAAACCTCCCCCTCCCCGTCATCTCGCGTAGGCCGAGCTCGCCGACCAGGTTGAGCGCGCCCTGCTTCGAGACTTTCAGCACCTCCTGAATCATGCCGGTGGAGACGACCGGCCGCGAGAGCACAAGCTCGAGGAGGTCAGGCAGTTTCGAGCTGGCGCGGCGTTGCTTGAGCCGCCGCTCCATCTGGCTTTTCGCCAGCACGAGACGGTCATGCTCCTTCAGGCCAGCCACGGCTGCCTCGTGAATGGCATCGAGGTAGGCCAGCAGCCGGTCGCTCCGATTGCGCGCCCGCCGCCGCTCCCGCGGAATGTTTTTGGCGCCGAGATGAAGTCCAGCGAGATGGTGCGCGGCAAGACCTTCCTGCCGTAGCAGCGCGGCAACCAGCAGCGATCCAAGCCAAGCGGCGTGCTGCAGCACCTCGATGTCTTGCCAGGCCTCGAGCAGGATCGCGGCGCGCATCACCAACGGCCACTCCCGCGTGTCGGCGAGCCCGGCCTGCCATTCGGCCAGCCGTTCTTCTTCATTCCAGTCGAGATCGTAGATCAGGTCCGGCCGGTCACATCGTGACGTTTCCTCTTTTCGAGCAGGCACGTCGGCACCGGCCAGGATCTTTGATGAGCGCGCCAGGACAGCATCGATCTCGGCAAATTCTTCCGCCAGAAGATCGTCCTCGGCATCGTCGCGACCGTAGACTTCAACGGCGCCGGCTTGAGTGCCCTCCCCTTCCCGGTTTTTTTGGCCCGCCGACACGGCGCCGCTGCGGCCGGTCAGGGCCAAAAAACCGTCCCGGCCGAGCGCCCAGTCCGGCTTCTGCGCTAGAATTCGCCGCCGGGTTCGCAGAACCGCATGTGCCCGCGTGAGCTCGTGGGTCGGGGTGCGGATGTCCATATGCGCGTCGTGCAGGACGAGGTCCTCGAGGTGGACGAGCTCGCCCTCGAGCCACAGCGCTGCGGTCGCGTCAGTGAAGTGCTGGCGTTCAATCCAGCCCTCGCGGACGGACGAGCGCGCCAGCCGCTCGTCGAGCCGCGCCAAAACCTCGGTGTGGCTTTTACTTGCGGATTTCAATCCGACAAATGTCATATCCCCGTTGGCTTCGGCTTGTATTTGAGCGACTGATTTCACGCTAAGAATTTCAATTATCTGGTGCGCCTTGCCGAAGCTATCGCACAACAAAGGAGTATCCGGCGCGTCCAGAACCGCTGCGGGTGATCCCGCTGAGCGCTGGTTGCTCGCGCGACGGATCGCACGCGAACTGGACAAGATTCTCGATACCGCCGCTTCGCGTCGGTCGGCGATTGCGCGGACGGCGGTGGAACTCCGGTTGTCGACGCGTCAGGTCTACAATCTTCTGGCGCGCTATCGCGACGATCGCACGGTGACAGCGCTGCTGCCGGTAGCCGGAAGACCGCGCCGGAAGCGTCTGCCCAAGGAGGTCGAGACGATCATCGCGGCGACGCTGCGCGAGCAGTGGCTGATACTGGAAGCGCCGCCGCTTGCCCCTGTTGTCGCCGAAATCCGCGCGCGTTGCGAGGAGGCCGGCTTTCGGCCGCCATCCTATGTCGCCGTCGCGCGGCGCATTCCGACCCTGTTCACGCCAGAGGAAATAGCCAAGGGGCGGTCAGCCAACTTGAAGCATCTTCACCGCCTGAAGCCGCGACCGGGTTATATCCACGCGCCGCGGCCCCTCGATGTCTGCCAGATCGACCACACGCCGACCGACATCAATTTCGTCGAGGTGATCGACGGTGCCGGAATTTTCGTCGGCCGCGCCTACCTGACGATCGTCACCGACGTCTTCTCGCGCTGCATTCTGGGCTTTTGTCTGACGCTGGAAAAACCGTCTTCCCTCTCCGTCGCACTCTGTCTGGCGCACGCAATATGCGCGAAGGATGGGTGGATGGCCGCACGCGGTCTCGATCATGACTGGCCAATGTTCGGCCGGCCGCGCCGGCTTGTCACCGACTCCGCCAAGGAGTTCAAAGGGCGGGCGTTTCAGCGCGGCTGTGAGGACTATGGCATCCACATCCAATATCGTGATCGCGGGCGCGTTCACCAGGGCGGTGTGGTCGAGCGTCTCCTGGGCAAGCTCAATGCCGTGCTCGCCGCACACCCAGGATCGACTGGACGATCGGTGGCCAACCGTGACGAATATCCGTCGGAAAAGCGCGCTTGTCTGAGCTTTGCCGATCTCGAACGCTGTGTGACGCTCGCTATCATCGATCATAATCTCCATGAAAACGGAAAGACCCTGAAGGTGCCGCTCACCGAGTGGCAAGCACGTGCCGCGGAGCTGCCGCGCTTCAATGACGAATCGCATCAGGTGCTGCTAACGTTCCTACCAAGCGCCGAACGGCGCCTGACGCCGCAGGGCATCAGCATGTTTGCCCTATTCTATTACGCGCCGTGGCTCGGCTCGTTGGTGCCGGAGCGTGACCGGTTGGGGAAACTGGAGGTCCGCTACGATCCGCGCGACATCAGCAATGTCTATGTCCGCGACCCGGCGAGCGCCGCGTTTCGTCCTGTGCCTCGCCGTGACGGGATATCGACACCGGTCACCTTGTGGGAACACGAAAGCGACCGCGCCAACCGCCGGGTGGCGAATTCCCGGTCGAATGTCGAGAAGGTCCAGTTTCGCCGACAAATTGCGACCATAGCGGGGACCGCCAAGGCCAAGAAGGCGGAATTGCGCGGTGCCGCACGCGCCGTCCATGCGGCGGGAGCACCCAAGCTTTATGAGGCGATGGCGCCGTTGCCGCCGGCCCCGGCCGAGCACCCGGTGCGTCAGAAGCGGCGGCTGCCGGTCGAAGAATGGTAGCGGGGATGGCCGATCATCTCCTCGACCATGTGCGGCCCTATCTCGATCGAGACACGGAGGAGCGGGTCGCCTTCATCCGCGCGCCGCGCTGGATCGGCCATCACACGGCGCTGGAGGCCCATGAGCGGTTGGCCGATCTGCTGTCTCGGCCGGCTACGCTGCGGACCAATGGCCTGATGCTGGTCGGTCCTTACGCCAACGGCAAGACGATGATCGCCGAGCGGTTTGCTGTCGAACATCTGAAAACATCGCCGGAGCAACGGGTCTTTATCGTGCAGACCCGCGAGGGTGCCGGACTTGCCCACTTCTATGCGAGCGTTCTTGGGGTGGATTGAAAGTACATGTAAAAAGTTCACAGGGGCAGGTCGAAGGGCAATTGTTTCGGCACGAGTGGCGCAGGCCGGTCGTCCATGTCGAGTTCGTACTTTCCAAATCGGCGAATGTGCCGACGGGTGTAGGGACTGAGGGCAGCAGCAAGCTTCGGAGTGACGTGCAGGCCGTCATTGGCCATGGAAGCAAGAGCCTCGGTCAAGTCGGCGACATTTGAAAGCATGATAGCGTTCGCGACCAGGCTGGCATATTTGACCTGCTTTTCCTGCTCGACCGGATCCCCGCTCTTGATGATTGGACCGCCGAATGTGATCCAGTCGAGGAAATCATTGAAGGATTCGATTTTCGTGGTTTCGGCGCGGATGGTGCGCCGGATCTCGGGATTGGCGATATAACGCAGCAGGAACAGCGTACGCTCGACCCGACCGAGTTCGCGGAAGGCTTGGTATAGCCGACTTTTCCGGTTGTGCGATCCGAGTTTGCGCAGCAACATGGAGGGTAGGACCAAGCCGGCCTGAATGGAGAGGACGACCTGCATCAGGTCCTGCCAATGCGTCGAGATCAAGCTCCAGTCGATTTCGCGGGTGAAGAGCCTGTCAATATGCTGGTAGCGCACCGATTTGTCGGGCCGATAGAAGGTGGCGTCACCCCAATTGCGCATACGCGGCATCAGCATGATGCCGCGAAAGCGGGAAAGACCAAAGACAGGCTCGCTTTGACCCTGGGTGTCGGCATGGAGGATGTCCGGCTGGATTGTCGATCGGTTCTTCATGAGGCCGTCCAGGATATGGACCGCTTCCCAGACGCCGCAGGGGATGAAGGTGGTGAACAACGCGATATAGTTGTCAGCGATGTGATGATAGGCGATGCCACCATAGGCACCGTAACGGATATGCTGAGCACCCAGGAGGAGGTTGTTTTCGCGAAGCGGGACGTGCGTGCCATCGGCGATCGCCGCCCGGCCGGCGCCCCAGATTTTCGGCAAGGGGAAGCGATTGTAGGCGTCGATCAGGTCCGTCATTGCGGCTTCGAGCTTGGACGTATTGATATGCTGGGCATTGAGGCGACGCAACGTATCGGCGCTGGCGATAGCTGGAGCATGGCGGGCGGCCTGGACGGGGCCGAGATTGCAACCATAGCCAAAAGTCGTGAAGACATAGCGCTGCTCGGCTCTTGTGAGCTTCGGATCGGCTCCGGAAGGCGGGCCGAAGTGGCGCGTGAAGTTGGTCCAGAAAGTCCCGTCCCTGAGAATATCGAGCAGGTGGCGTTCGCGCATGCGAGCATGGACTTCCATCTCGAAGCCCTGCAATCCTCGGGCAGCGACGTGGCCCTGAGCCGTTTGAGGTGCGGCACGCCGTCAGCGTCAATGGTCAGTTCCGCGTTGGAGGGGAAGTCCGCATCGACCGCCACTGCTGTCGCCGTCAGTTCTCGCCGCAATTGATCGACAAGGTGTTCACCGCTCCCGGGAAGGCCAAGCGCATCGCAATATTCTGCCAGCCGCGCTTCGCAATCCGGCCAAGGCAGGAGCTGAGTCCTGTAATCATCGAAGGTTTCGGCGCCGACAACGAACAGATCCGTTGCTTGCAGCGCGTCCGCCAGATGGATGAAGACGCAGACTTCGAGCGCGCGACGATCGACCACTGTACTGCCACCACGGCGCTTCGCCACGAAGCTTTGCCATCGCTGCGAGGCAAAGCTCAGGTCAAGCGGTCCAGCCAATTCGTCACGGCGGGCGTGACGATGTTCGATCACGATCGACAATGCGTCAAGCAGGCTGCGATCCTGTGTCGCCGAGCGAATCTCCATCAAGTCCAGCAGCTGGAACAAGAGGCTGCGGGTTTTGGCGTGGATTGGCCACAGTAGCGGCAGATCGTTGTTGCGATGCCAGGTGCTGACCGTTTCACATTGCTGCGACAACGCCTCGACGCCGCCCTGCTCGGCCAAAAGAGCGCGGATGCGACGTCCAGTATCGGTGTCGCTCTCGCCTTCCTTAGCCGTTTCCAGCACCTGTCCCAGAACAGCGATCAGTTTCTCCTCGACGTCACGGTGCTGCTCCTGGAACGCTGTGAGCTTTTCCTTGGCGGCGGCCTGCGTCTTTCGGACACGGCGCAACAACATCTCGATCAGTTCGTCACGGCATTGCGCGCGGACCTGTCGCAGAAGGCTCAGGACCAGAAGGTAGCGCCGTCCTGGCCGGGCAATGGCAAGAAGTTCGCTCACCTCCAAAGCCCGGGCCTCGGCGGCGAATTGCCGGAGCTTGGTGTGGGTTATGTCTGCCAGAGGCGGATCAGGATCAATCAAATTGTTCAGCCAGTGGAGGCGCTCGATCCACAGCCATTGTCTCTGGGCGCGCTGGCCCAGGCGTCAGTTTCAACCGGTTGAAAGGGGTTGTCGCGGCTCCCGGCGGGACCGTCAGCAATCCATCCAGAGCCGCGACAACATCTGCGGTCAGCCGAACTGCAACCTGGTCGTACATGCGCGTGTGGACCTGGATTCGCAAGTGGTTGACCAGCCGGTCCAGTGTGCTGAAGGCCGGCAAATCAATCGAAGCCTTCCCCAGAGCTTCAATGCCTCGATTGATCAGGTCCGCCGGATCGCTCATCGTTTCGGCTGCCGCAAGCACGGTGACCGATACCAACTGCTCGGCAGTTTCGGAATAAGCCGCCACGCCGAGATGAATGCGTACCGCCGTCCGATAGCGGTGGAGCGTCGTCTTTTGACGGGTCTCGTCGAGCAACGGGGGCACGGCGTCCAGATCAAGTTGCGCCGCCAGATAAGCGAGCGTACCGACGTGAACGTCGCTCACCGATGGAAAGTAGCCAAGGTCCTGCCGGCCCTTCAGCACCGTCGCCAGTGTCAGGCTACCGGTATCGGTGAGCGCCTTACCACGAACGAAGAAGAGATCGGCTTCATTCAGGAGGTAGCGGACGTTCAGTTCCTCAGCCGTCAGAGGGTCGCCAGGACGCGGGTAAGCGGTGCGGTCAATCGAGGTCATGAGATGTCCAGAAAAGGGTCCGCCGAAGGGGCGACGGAAAGTGTATGAATTGAAGGCGTTAGGACATAGCGATTCGCCGTCCGGAAAGGAAGACATTCTGGGACGCAATCATCGTCACTTCCATGCCAAAAACCGCACGGCACTTTACCTGCGCGTCTCCACGCCGGAGCAGAAGCCCGATCTGCAATATGATGGGTTGCATGGCTACGCTGCGCGCGCCGGACTGGAGATCGTCGGAGACTACTGCGACATTGCGGTGTCAGGCCGCCGCGAGGGACGCCCCCGGCTCAACGCCTTGATGGCGAGTGTTCGTAACCGTGAGGTCGATTGTGTCCTGGTCTGGAAATTCGACCGTTTCGCCCGCTCCACGCGTCACCTTCTGATCGCCCTCGAGGAATTCGATCACCTCGGCGTGCGCTTTATCAGCGTTCAGGATCAGATAGACACCGCAAGCCCCATGGGGCGGGCCATGTTCACCATCATCGCAGCCATGGCAGAATTGGAGTCCTCTTTGATTAGCGAGCGCGTCACCGCTGGAATGCAGGCGGCGCGATCGCGCGGCAAGCATCTCGGACGGCCAAGTCTCCCAATTCTGTTGGTTGAAGAGATCGAGGTGCTTGCCGCATCAACCGATCTGAGCATTCGAAAGATTCAAGAGAAAATCGGAGGAAAAGCCAGTCGCGGCCGCGTTGGTGAAATCGTCAAACGCGTCCGATCGGCAAAAGCGTCGACCGGGTGAACTTTTTACACGTACTTTCAATCTACCCCAACTACATTAAAATGATCGAAATGCGTTCGATTTCATATCCGCGCACCAACGCCTGGCCCCCTCCTATTTGCCGGCTTTCTCTTCCTTCGCGGTCTGGTCGTCGAGCGAATGGCGAAGGATCAGCGGCATCTGGCTGAAAATGAACAGAAGCGAGATCGGCATGATGCCCCAGACTTTGAAGGTAACCCAGGCATCGGTGGAAAAATTCCGCCACACCACTTCATTGGCAAGGGCCAGGAATAGGAAGAACAGGCCCTTGCGGAAGGTCAGCTTTCGCCAGCCTTCGGCGTCGAGGCTGAAGGCCGAATCGAAGACGTCGCCGAGCAGCGGCCTGCCGAAGTAAAGGCCGCCGAGCAGCACGCCGCCGAACAGCGTGTTGACGATGGTCGGCTTCATCTTGATGAAGATGTCGTCCTGCAGATAGAGCGTCAGCGCGCCGAAGATGAAGACGACGACGCCCGAGACCATCGGCATGATCGGCAAGGTGCGCATCAGCAGCCATGAGGCGATCAGCGCGATTGCCGTCGCGGCCATGAACAGGCCGGTGGTGACGAAGATCGGGCCGCCGAATTCGGCCAGGACAGGGAATTTGCGCACCAGCCATTCGCCGCGCGCATTGGCGAAGAAAAACACCATCAGCGGCCCCAGCTGCAGCACCAGCTTGAGCCGAGGATTGACGCCTTCCTTCTTCTGTTTTTGCGGGTCGGACGGATCGCGTTCGAGAATGGGTGGGTTCATGGAATTTCTTTCTTGCGCACAATCTGATCCAAAAAGCCGGCAACTCCTTGGGATATGCTCGTTAGTATGGCGCGACAATTTGGATGGGAAGCGCGACGATCAGGATGAAGAGTTTGGTGGCCGCGATTTGGTGAAGAGGGGCTGTGAATCGGTGAGTTGCAAGAGCTATTTTTGGCGTTGTCACGTTGTTTGAAATGTGGCCGCGTGAGGCCGATACCGCGCTTTTCAGGCAGGCCGTGCACTCACGGCTTCCCACGCAACAACGCCTCATAACTGCACCCTGCCTTTCCGATGTTGCCAGCCGCGTCGAAGGTTGGCGCTGATCTCCTTTTCGATGTCTACACTGAGCGTGAGATTGCCGAACGGAGCTTTGCGAAGATAGGCCGGCTTGTCGAAGTGAGGATCCCGGACCTCGCGCAAGCCAAGCTGATCTATCCAGTCGTCGAATGAGGGTTCTGCCATATCCCGTGCCAATTGGCCCCTTGTCCAATATAATCTATTCAACCGCATGTAGCCGAAATGGGTAAGCAGTTACCCCTGGCAACTGGTATCTGGTGCGGTAGTCTCGGTCACGCCGCTTCGTGGCCGCGCTCTATGCCTAGCGGCACGGAGCCCGGTTTTCAACCGGTCTCCGCCCATTCGGGTAACGATCGCTCGTGCAGGCTGCTTCCCAGCCGGATCGTCATCATCAGTGAACCAAATTGGCGGCATCATCCGTTTACAGCGCGGAGCAAATTCAGCATAGTGCGCCCCCGCACGATAGCTCTGAGTTGGTGATGGCAAGTCGCTAGCCCTTCTTGTCATACACCGCGGGGGAGCCGTCCTGGCGTAAGCCGGCGACGGCTCCTTTCAGTTCAGAATGACGGCCGCGATTGCGGCCGACGTTGATTAGCTGAGAGAGGGAAAGAGGGCTCCGCCCTCTCTCCCTCGCAAACGAAAAAGCGGTCTCCCCGTCCTTCCTCCGCGCGGCCAATGCCGCGCTCCGTGCAGGATCGGCGTCGATCCGCATGCGCGGATCGGCGCCGACCCTCCGGCTTCGTCTGCGGGCGGGCGAACCCCTCCGCTTTTTCCCTTGCCTCCCTCTCTCCCGCTGTTCCGCACGAGCTCGGCAGCAGGAGCGGGCTCCTGCCCCTCGGGCAAGAGCAAGACCGCTTCGCGCAGAAAGAGGAGCTAGACCATGAAGCAGATCGCTTACCTATTGGACCCCGAAACGTCGATCTTTCGGGCGGTCGAGTTTCCGGCCGGGAACAGCTACAAACCGCTGTATGAACTGATCAGCTGCCAAATGATCGAGGTTGTGCGTTTCGATGAACGGCATACCCTGTTCGTCGACGAGGAAGGATTACGCGACGGGTTGACCGCCTTCACCATTTTTGAAGGCTATCCGCAGCCATTGGCCGGGAAAATCGTTCTCGTTGGCGGCGATGGAAGCGAGCCCTACGCCTCTCCCCTGATCAGCGTTGAAGATGCAGCAGCCAATTTCAAGTGCTGTCGCCCGGTACTCGACCCCGTGTTTGCGACCGGCGACGAAGTGACGGCGGGAGGGCTGATCACCGCAGGCGTGTTGATGGGCTTGCAGGTTCGTATCGAGCGCCGCGCTCCTACCATTGTGGCAGGAGAGGCGTGATGACAGTCGCCATTGTCGAAAACGGGACGCTCGTCATCTCGGTTGGAAGCTTCGCCGCGAGTATCGCGGCGAAGTCCATCGAACACCAGTTCGACGCCCTCACCCATTTTCCGGACCGGCGCGCAAACATCGAACTCGACGAGCTTGCAGCGCGTCTCAATGACTTTGCGGCCTATGTCGAGAACCTGGCCGACAAGGGCGATATTGCACCCGAGTTTAATGGCGTCGCCGAGGTCGAGGCGTTCGCGCTGCGTCATGTCGATCTGGCTCGGCGGTTTTGGGCGGCGGAAGGACGGTGCATGAACTGGTTCATCACCGGCCCCGCACGCTTTCCCGTCGCCCGCAACGAAAAGCGCATGAAGGTCGCAGACGCCCGCCGTGCCGATTTGGGCGCGCATCCGGTCGCAGCCCGCAAGGCCGTTAAGCGGAAAGCCTTACCGCATGGGGCGGATGACGAGCCGATCCGCTCGGGAGATCCCGCTGCCGTCGAGAAGATCAAGGCCAAGATCGAGGCGCTGGCGCTCTCCATCGACAAGGCCAAGGCGGCGAATGCGATCATCCGGCGCATGGAGAAGGACGGCGCGGATCGCGCGGAAAGGTCAATGCCGAACGATGTCGGCGAGGCGCGCCGCATCTCAACGGCGTTTCTTAAGTTTCTGGAGGAGGATCGCAGCACCAGCCTGATCCTCGCGGCGACCAATCACGCCAAGCTTCTGGATCGTGCATTGTTCCGGCGTTTCGATGCGATCTTCAACTATGACCTGCCAGACGAAGCGCAGGCGCGGGCGGTGCTCGCGAACAATCTCACCACATTTGATGTGACGCGCCTAGATTGGGATCGACTTATCGCGGAAGCGAAAGGCATGTCCCATTGCGACATCGCGCGCGGCGCAGCCGATGCGGCGCGTACCGCCGTGCTGGACCATGATGGCGATCTCGATACCGATCTGCTTGTAACTGCGCTCGCCGATCGCCGCCGCGGGCACGCGGTCTAGCCGGATTTTCCAATCGCACAATGCCTAAGCATCCCCATCTCTTTGTCGGCCGGAAGCGCAGAGGAATTCCGTTTCGGGGGGTCCCACCTGTCATCAGGAGGCGTTGTTGCGTGGATCACCCGGCGACTGATATTGAGCGGTGGTTTTCAGTCTCCTGATCCGGATTTCGACGATGCCGCACAAGTTCAATGCCGATCGGCGGGACAAGATTGCCAAGCAGAAATATCAAGTGACGAATTGGCCGGCATATAATGAAAGCCTGCGTCAACGTGGTGATTTGACCATCTGGGTGAAGGATGAGGCCCTGTCTTTATGGACGGCGCGGAGGCGGACATCGCGGGGTGGTCAGCCGAAATACTCGGATCTGGCGATTACGTTGTGCTTGACCCTGCGCGTCGTCTACGGGCTGGCGCTACGCCAGACCCAAGGCTTGATGCGCAGTGTCGCGGCGCTGATGGGGTTCGATATTGCCGTGCCTGACTTCTCCACCCTGTCTCGCCGGAGCAAAGGGCTGGCGTTGCCGTCGACAAAGTCCCGAGCCACAACATCAGGTCCGGTCCATCTGGTTGTCGACAGCACCGGCTTGAAGGTCTTCGGCGAGGGCGAGTGGCTGGAAAACAAGCACAAAACCAAGGCCAAACGCAAAAGATGGCGCAAACTGCACCTTGGTCTCAATCTTGTCAGTGGTGAGATTGTTTGTTCCGATCTGACCGTGGATGATGTCGGCGATCCGACAGCGTTACCAGGACTTCTGGACCAGATCGGTGGCCCCGTCGAGAAGTTCATTGCCGACGGCGCCTATGATGGAACGCCAACCCGAGATCTTCTGGCGACACGCTTTGGTGAGATCGTGGAGGTCATTATCCCACCTCGCAAGACTGCCGTTGCCAGCCCTCAATCGGTGCTGGTTCCATCTGTCCGCGATCGCCATATTGCAGAATATCCAGACCAAAGGGCGGATGGCATGGCAGAAATCCACCGGCTACAACAAGCGCAGTCGCGCTGAGACCCAGATGGGTCGATGGAAGGCTGTGATCGGGCCCAAACTCAAAGCGCGACATTTTGACAATCAGAAGACTGAAGCGAAGATTGGCGTCCGTGTTCTTAACCGGATGACAGAACTTGGCCGGCCCAAGTTCGAGCGCGTTGCATAAAAAAGCAGTGGATAGGGTTGCCTCGTCCAAAGTCTGATCCATGCAACAGTGCTGCAAATGAAAGGGTTAGCGGTCCAAATTCTCGCAATTTCATGATTTCGGGTGCGGGGATCAGGATCATCTCGCCCAGATCGGCGCGGGTGCTCACACCTGCGGCCCTATGCCGCCACGCTAACAGCAACACACGGCTGCGCAACTCGACCGGCCCCGGCGATCGCCTGTTGCCCATCCGCCCTCAGACGCGCAATTCTCAACCGAGGACTCTGGCGTCAGCCGGTGCCAAAGCTGGTCACAGCATTTTGTCCGAGTCCGATTGACGACAATCTGTGTTCAGATCCAGACATCCTACGGGTTAGGATCAAGCCGGCCAGGGGGCGACTCCTCCGATTTGTGGTCGCTGCTCACAACCCGTTTGGTGGCATGCCAATTGCATATTCATAGCCATGATACGTGTTCCGACATGGCCCGTCGCGCAGTCTTTAGCCCAGGAGTTCACATGACATTCGTCCGAACGCAATACAGGCTACGCATCCCATGGGACGCCCCAGCTCCGTTGGATCTCGCTGCGATCGGCGGACAGGATTGCCATCCCGAAGACCGCTTTCAGGCTGTTGTCAGCTAGGGCTGCCATAAGGGTTCTCGTAAAACAAACATTCAGGAGAACTTATGACTCGACCACATGAATCGGCCGCTTCGCCGGCTCTCCCAACGGGACATAACACCAGATCCTCTTCAATCCGTGATGATCCAAAAGGAAAACGAAAAATGCCTACCTCAGAAAAAGACGCTGTGGGCCGCTCGAGGCTCCAGAAATTGCGGTCTCACTGGCCACGAACGATACTTGCTGCCACGGCGTTGGCCATTGTAATGACCGCTCCAGCTCCAGCCGTCACCCAAGACGCTGACAAGAACTACTCCGACCAAAGCTCGGTTGTTGAAGGCTGGGGTTGTATACTTCGGGCATTGTGCATTGGCCAGCCACCGGTGAAATGATCGCTATCGCAGCTGTCGCTTTGCAGTTAATTATGAGAATCGCGTGTCAACGATTTCAGTTGGTTAGCTGTGCACTTAATCTGAGAACGTGCACTTAATTTGATAATCAAACCAGGTCATTGGCATTTAATGTGAGAAGCTGTGTCGCGGCGTAACGGCATCGATTTTACCCAACACGGCGGATGAAATTCAATGGATTCATGACCTTCACGCTGATGCGAGTGCAGTTAAATTGAGAATCTGAGCTACCCCATTCTCGCAATTAACTGCCAAACCTAACCGAAACGACCGCATTCTCACGATTAACTGCCAAGCGACAACTCTTAGTAGACACAGAGCAGCAGGTGACGCGCGCTAGAAGCCGCAGCCGGGCAACGAGCGACGATCCGGTGTCGCTCTGCTGGCCAGATTACATCTCCCCGACCAGTAGGCGCTGCACGTGTTCTTGCTCCTTGCCACCATAGTTCAAGTCAGACCGGGCCTGCGCCTCTACACGAAGGGCTTGCCTGCCCCGTGATCCACATCCCCTCGTCCGCCGACGCAGCGCTTACCCTTGAGAGCGAGGGAGCCACGGCGCCTTGGCCGGCTCATGAACACTGTCTCTTCCCGCATCTGGGGTCGAACTACTTCGTGGCGAAGAGGCGGCGGGTTCATCATCCAGCAGTTGCCAGAGTTCCGCTGGCCCGAATGCTATCATTTGTGGGGAGGCAGGCTGATCATCCAACAGCAGCCGGAGCTCCCCTGTCTCTTCCTCGTGCGGCAAGCGCCCCCTCAGCCGGTCTTGCAGCGCCTGCCGATCGGCGACGAGGTTGTCGAGGTGCAGCGGCTCGTGATCCGGCCGCTCCCCGTCGAGCAATCGTCCAACCAGCGCCCACGTGCCGTCCACCACAAAGACGCCGCAATCGTAATCGTTGCCCTGTGGGGGCATGCGGGCTGGCATCAAGGTGGCGTTCAGCAGTCTCGCGAGCTGTGTTGCAGGCATGTCGTTGTATCCCTTTCGCTGGAGGGAGTCGTAGTGATAGGCGACCGGTCTTTCCCGGTTGCGGCGATCAACGAGCAGCAGCGACCAATGGGTGCCGAGGTTATGCTCAGTGGCATTGTTCACGGGCAGGAACAGGAAGTCGGCTGTGTCGTTGCCATTGTGATCATAGAGAATGCGCTGCAATGCGTATAGCCTGTCGATTTCGCTGGAACTGCGCAAGCGCAGGGGACCATTGGCTATGAGGGGGTCCACCAACCGCGTCTGGCCGGCGAGCGTCGGATTGATCCCCCGCAGCCGCTCCTCCAGCAAATGGTAATCTCTAAGAATATGGGCGTCGCTCAGCCACTCGTCGGCGCCGAGCACCGACCCGTTGGGGACCTTGGACGAGGCTGCCGGATCCAACGCCCCGATCTGGGCATCCGAGGAGGTGGTGGTCGGCCTCGTCAGATCAACCACTGGAAGACCGCGGTAGGTTTCTGGCAGCCTGGCGGTTGCTGACGGGGCGGGTTGGGGAGCCCTTGCCAGTGGCGCTGGCGCAGCTTCACTCATCGGCGAAAGTCGCCCGCGATGGATGAGCCGAACGTCATCGGGCCCTCCCGGCCTGAAGACGGCGGCGGACCCTGTCGCTTGCATCATGGGCTGCCACTCCGTCTCGCGAAGCATCTGCTCGCGCGGACGCACCGGTGCAGAATGAGCATCGTCGCGCAAGTCGGACGGCGTGGGCGCATTCAGATCAACAAAAGACTGAAGACCGCCGAAGGTGCCTGAACGAGCCCTTGCCGGTGCCGCTGGCGCAAAGTGAGCATCGTCGCGCAGGTCGGACGGCGTGGGCGCATTCAGATCAACAAAAGACTGAAGACCGCCGAAAGTGCCTGAACGAGCCCTTGCCGGTGCCGCTGGCGCAAAGTGAGCATCGTCGCGCAGGTCGGACGGCGTGGGCGCATTCAGATCAACAAAAGACTGAAGACCGCCGAAAGTGCCTGAACGAGCCCTTGCCGGTGCCGCTGGCGCAAAGTGAGCATCATCGCGCAGGTCGGACGGCGTGGGCGCATTCAGATCAACAAAAGACTGAAGACCGCCGAAGGTGCCTGAGCGCACTCTCGCAGGGTGCGCTGGCGCAAAGTGAGCATCGTCGCGCAAAACAGGGGCAATATGGCCTTCAAATCCCAACTCTCCGGCGCCCGATTTCCGCAGTTGCACCAGCGCGGCGTGGATCCCTATGTAACCACCGGGATGGAGCTTGGCGTCATCATCCAGCGTCTTGTCGTTAAGCCGAGCGGCAATGCCCATCTTCCCATTTTTCTGCAGGTAATCACTAAAACGTTTAAGAGCAGACGTATACCTCATGACTCTATCTCTGTCGGCGTTTTTCGCAGACGGAGTTGCATTGTACAGTTTGATGAGGGCTTCGTCCTGGGCATAGGGATTGCGGAGAGCGTGTCCTGCAATTGGCACGCCGCCGGCCTCCGCAGTCTTGAGATGGCGCATCGGCGCTTCGAGGGACGGACCACCCGATCGCTCGTACTGCTTCAAATCCTGTTTCAGTGTCGTCTCGTCAAGGCGGGTAGCAAAGCCCTGCTTTCCGCTGTCAACGAGCCAACGGGCGAACTGCAAAAGAGGATTTACATTGAGCCTGAAGGTGGTCTCCGCTACCTTGCCCTTGCGGAATGCTGACTCCAGCACCTCAATAAGGGACGCATCTTGGGAAAAAAGAGCACGCTTGTCGCTACCCACGGTAACCAGTGTTGAATTTTGGGTCCGATCGGCAGGACGCTTGAAGCCGTCAAGGTCCTTCTTCGGCGCATCAGGGTTGTTGAGTCGGCCCCGCCGGATCTGCGCTTCGTTGATAGCGGGCCGCAACGAGGTGGCGGCCTGCATCAGCACGCGAGCGCCTGAGTTCCCGCTTTCGCTCAGCAGGCCCTGAACGGCGATCTCTGGCGGATTGTTTAGCGTGCTCTGTCTCTTCGCCGGTGCGCCATCCTCATCGGCCCGATCCGCGGCACTACCCAAAAGCCGCTCCTCACCGAAACTTTGCACGGGCAAGTGGGCCGCTGATGGTAACGCCGGTTCTTGGATCCGCCGCCGCACCAACTCCTCGCCCAACCACGCCAAAGCTTCATCGTCCGAGGAGGCTGGCACGGGAGAAAGCCCCTGCGGCGCGCCGGGTTGTCGAGCGCCCTGGTGATGAACCGGTACTGGCCCGGTAAACGGCGGCGGAAAATCAGGCGCTGGAACCCAAGCATTGAGCTCGAATGGTGTGGGCGGATTCTGACGGACCATTGCCTCGAACCCGCCGTCCTGCCGCCTCGGCAGGACGTTGCTCCCGGCCAACTCGTCCGCGGCCGAATGGCGGTCGTGGCGCCCGTTCAAAGCATGCACGGCTCCTGCAGAAGCCGGCGGCTGATAATGGCTCGCACTTGACCCTAGAGATGGCAGTGGGCCGGCCTTAGCCACTCCCTCCCAAAGTAGATCCTGATCGTAATCTTCCATAGGAACGACGAATCGCGAAGCGATAGCGTCATGCGGGGCACTGTGCTGCGCAGTGGCGCCTCCGATGCCTCTAGGCTCCGACTGCAGCCTTGGGATGTATTCGGACTCGCTCCCGGGCATCAATGCGCCCACCTCGTAGGTGGAGGGCTGGATCGGCCTGCGGCCGCCTAAATTGCCGATCCCGCTCAGCTGCTGCTGAATGGCGACGGCTGGCGGCGCATTCAGGTTCCTCTGCCGCTTCGCTGGCCTCAACAGCGCTGTGGAATGTTCATTGTTGATGTTGACCCACTCGGTTGGCAGGAGGTTGCCCCTGTCAGGCGCGCCAGGCGAGCGCCGAATCTGCTGTTCGCTAAGCGCTAACAACGGCCGGGCGGCAGCCTCAACCCCAGCCTGCCGAGAGCCGGATGGTCCGAAAGCACCCGCGCCGATGCTGTTGCGGTTATTCAGTCCAACGGGCAACTTCCCTGGAGCGATAAAAAATGACCGGGCTGGTTGATTATCCTGCTGTCCCCGAAGCTCCTTTCGCCAACTGCCAGCTTCGTGCGACGCGCTGTGCTGCGCAATCGCCTCGCCGACCCGCCTCGGCTCCACCAGTGCCGCGTCCTCGGGATCAGGAACGGGGGGAACCCGGCGCTCGAGCTCCATCGCCTTAGCGCCGGCCTGCGATTTTCGGAGATGCGGCAGTGCGTAACCGATGTTTGGATGACCACCGGCGTCCTCTTTATAGCCCTTGACATCTCCATCCAGCTTCTTGCCGGAAAGCCGACCAGCAATGCCCTTCTTGTTGTTTTGACGCAGGTAGTCACTGAAGCTCCTAAGATCAGCTGCATACCTCTTGCCGGTATTTGTCGCCACTTCGTTTTTGTACTCATCGATCAGGGCCACATCCTGAGGATACGGAATCAACTCAGGGGGGCCTGCGATTAGCACGATTCCGCCCGTCGACTGCAAGGTCCGGAGATGATCTATTGCCAGACCGAGGGTCTTGGGATTACGCTTTCCGATGAACTCGCGCACATCATCGGTCAGCGACTGATCGTCTAGCCGGTCCTTCATGGGATCTTTGTTGTTTGCGAAGAGCCAGCGGCCAAAGCGGAGAAGAGAACCTAAATAGACCCTGGCGGTGTTCTCGGCGGCTTTGCCCTTGATGAGGGCCGCCTCAAGGGCCGAAATAGACTCAGAATCCCCGGGGTGAAGAGGGCGATTACTGTCTTCATCCCTGAAATGAAAAGGGCGCTTGCTGAGCCTTTTCACAAACTGAGGCGGCTGCGGCGCCGAGCCGGTCGGCATTGCTCCACCACCTCCACCTGAATTGGCGATCTCGCTCAGTTGCCGCTCAAACGCGGCCGCACCTGCGAACGGAGCCGCACGTGAGCTATCTTGCAGGCCGGCCCTGTTCGATTGTCCGCGCACCCGCTTGGTTGAGGTGAAATCCATCCGTTCTCACTTTCAGCAATATAAGCCAGTTTGAAGCTGGGCTTGGATGTGCCATAGGGAAGCTGTCAAGAACCTGACGACAACGTGCCCGCTAAGAGTCCTCTCTGATTGGGGTCTTTGAAGTCAAGTTGCTCCTGCTCTTTTCCGGATCGTATCGTCCGCGGGTCACGCGCTTCTCTTCGCGGTCAGCACTCGGGCCGCCGCATGATGGGTTCAGGAGAGCAAAGGCGTCTCAATCTGTGTCACGACCTTTGAAGGCTTTAGCCCCAAGGCTCTGGACTCTCAACGAGATCGCCCTTGCCCATCGTCCACACGGACGATCCGGCATCACCCTTGCGGGCGAAGGTTTGTTTCTTGGCCCTCCAGCTGTTGTCTCACTTCATGCCGCCGCTGCGGAGACCGGTTGTTTGCCGTAGCGGAACTCGGTCGCGTCACTCCACATACGATGCAGGATAACGGCGAGTTTGCGCGCAACCGCGACCCGGGCGCGCGCCATGCCGCGTCGCCTGGCGATGTTCATGCCCCATGCTCTGAGGCTAGACCATTTCTTGCTACGCACGAGCAGCGTATGGGCCGCTTCGTAAATCGCTGTACGGGCGAGTTCGTCGCCGCATCGGCTGACCTTGCCTTGAATGTCGGTTTCGCCCGACTGGTAGCGCGCCGGGGTCAGGCCGAGATGCGCGCCCACATTTCTCGATCGCCTGAAGCGGTCGGGCTGGTCGATCGTGGCGCGGAAGGCGAGCGCGGTGATGGGGCCAACACCGGGAACGCTCATCAGCCGTCGGCAGACCTCATCCTTGCGAACGAGATCGAGAACCTGCTTCGTCAGGCGGGCGAACTCTGCGAGCATGGTGGCGAGGATCGTCAGCAGCGGCTCGACCAGCGGCATGACGACCGGGTCTGCGCCAGCCACGTCGCGCACGCGATCGGCGAAGGCGGTTCGCGACGGCGTGCCCTGCTTGAGGCCGGCCTCCCGCAGGATCGCCCGCACCACGTTCTCGATGGTCCGCATTTCGTTCAGCACCGTGCGGCGGGCAACGAGCAGGGAGCGCCACAGACGGCATTGCCGCCTCTTCACATGCACCTGCCGATACCAGCCGGTGCGCATGATCTGCGCCAAGGCGCGGGCATCGTTGCGATCGGTCTTGTTCGGCATCGTCTTCATCGCCGCATTGGCGGCCCGCGTCTCGATGCAGATCGCCGGCAGACCCTCGGCGCGCAGTTCGTCATGAAGCCAGGCCGTCAGCGAACACGCTTCCAGACCCACCCGTTCCATCGGCAGATCGACTTCCCGCAAGGCGGCCGAAAGCGCCTGCGGCTCGCTCGCCGCACGCATTTCCTTCACGATCCGGCCGGTTTCGTCGACCACGCAGATCGCGGTCTCTTCCAAAGACACGTCAAGTCCGGCAAAATACTTCACGGCTGCTCCTTCCCGATGTTTGTGGCGCTCCAAAAGCGACCACGTTCTAACATCCCGACACAAGCAGCCGCCCTCTTTCGGGCTCGGCCGAGACCCCAATCACCATCCGTTTTGAAAATCAGGGATGTGCATTTCGTCGGATCATGTTTCCACCCATGGCGACAGCGCCTATGATCGGCTGAAGCTCATGGACAAAGCCGCCTATCTCGACTTCGTCGCGGCGAACAGATGTTTCACCCAGGGCCAACGCTTGCGGATTGCCGTCCAGGACCGCCTGAGCCCCGGCACTGTCGGAGATGTCGGCGGTGGTGAAGGTTGACCATCAAGAGCCGCCCATCCGGATCGACGGCAATGTGGCGCTTGCGGCCGATAATCTGTAGAGTCAACGACTGGCGCGGTGGCGGTGGGTTCCGGGGAGTGTTGGCCGGCGGCTTCGCCTCGTGCCGGTGCCTCAGTCCGGACCGTCGCTCCGTTTCCAGTCGCTGCTCTTCAAACTGGACATGGGGATCTCCCGCATCCAGCTTTCCGACTGGCTTCATCGTAAGGCCCACGGCGGCGACCCGCGCTGCCGGCGACGAAGACGCACCACGCCCAGTTTCTCGGAGATGTTGGTCCGCGAGACCTGTTTCGTGCCGCGCCCTTGCAGCTTATGCCGTTTGCGCAGGAAGTTGCTCACGCGGTCGTAAACATAACCGTCAACGGCTTCATAGGCCGGCGCTCGGGTGCCGTAGCTGAAGTAGGTCGACCAACCGAGCAAGAGCTGGTTCAGCCGAACACGCACTGGCCATGGCCCCTTGTTACCCGGTCGTAGGAGTTCGCTGACTTTCGGCATGACGCGTTGCACGCTCTTCTTGGACGGGCTTCATGACGTCCCGGCCGCCGAGCGAGATCGTGCCGTCGGTCCAGGTTCATCCAGTTCATAGCCTGCCGCCTTGAAGTATTGCGCATTCGCCCAATTCGTCGGCCTCCGTCTCCGGGCCCCCGCTGCTTTTCTCGAAGGAGACAACGACGGCCTCCTCTTCAAGCGAAAGACCGTCGACCGCACCTCCCTCGGACGACCAGTTGGAAGGTAGGCCGCGAGTCCGCTTCTCCACCGGGCAACTAACTTCTGATTGGGGGCGTAGCACTTGGAGAGCTGCCTCAGCGGGGCAACCTAGACAATCCCCCACGCGCGAAACCGCCCCCTGCCCGTCATCTCGCGCAGGTTGAGCTCGCCGACGAGATTGAGCGCCCCCTGCTTCGACACTTTTAGCGTCTCCTGGATCATGCCGGTGGAGACCAGTGGGCGCGAGAGCACCAATTCGACCAGGTCGGGCAGTTTCGAGCTGGCGCGGCGCTCGCGCAACCGCCGCGCCATCTGGTTTTTTGCCAGCACCAGCCGGTCGTGCTCCTTCAGGCCGGCCAGCGCCGCCTCGTGGATCGCATCGAGAAAAGCCAGCAGCCGATCGCCGCGGTTGCGCGAGCGCCGCCGCTCGCGCGGAATGTTTTTTTGGCCAAGATGCAGGCAGGCGAGCTGGTGGCCGGCAAGCCCCTCCTGCCGCAGCAAGGCGGCGCAAAACAGCGGCCCGAGCCAGGCGGCATGCTGCAGCACTTCGATCTCGGTCCAGGCCTCGAGCAGGATCGCGGCGCGCAGCACCGACGGCAGTTCGCGCGTCTCGGCGAGCACGGCCTGCCATTCGGTGAGCCGTTCTTCTTCATTCCAGTCGAGATCGTAGACCAGGCCGTTTTGCGGCTCCGGCCGGTCACGCAGTGACGTTTCCTGTTTTCGAGCAGGCGCCTCGGCGCCGCTCAAAATCTTCGATGACCGTGCCAGCACGGCATCGATCTCGGCGAATTCTTCGGCCAGCAGGTCCGGCTCCTGCGCCTCCATCGCCCCATCCGTTTCCGCTTCGGGCGCAAAAACCCCCTGCCCTTCCCGGCTTTTTTGGCCTGCCGCTGCCGGCATGGCGCCGCCGCGGCCGGTCAGGGCCAAATACCCGTCGCGGCCGAGCGCCCAGGCGGGCTTTTGCGCAAAAATGCGGCGGCGGGCGCGCAGCACGGCGTGGGCGCGGGTGAGCTCGTGGGTCGGGGTGCGGATGTCCATGTGGGCGTCGTGCAGGACCAGGTCTTCGGTGTGGACGAGCTCGCCCTCGAGCCACAGCGCGGCGGCCGCGTCGGCAAAATTCTGGCGTTCGACAAAACCGTCGCGCACCGGGCTGGTCCGCACCCGCTCGTCGAGGCGGGCCAAAACCTCGGTCGCTGTGGCTTTTACTTGCGGATTTCAATCCGACAAATGTCATATCCCCGTTGGCTTCGGCTTGTATTTGAGCGACTGATTTCACGCTAAGAATTTCAATTATCTGGTGCGCCTTGCCGAAGCTATCGCACAACAAAGGAGTATCCGGCGCGTCCAGAACCGCTGCGGGTGATCCCGCTGAGCGCTGGTTGCTCGCGCGACGGATCGCACGCGAACTGGACAAGATTCTCGATACCGCCGCTTCGCGTCGGTCGGCGATTGCGCGGACGGCGGTGGAACTCCGGTTGTCGACGCGTCAGGTCTACAATCTTCTGGCGCGCTATCGCGACGATCGCACGGTGACAGCGCTGCTGCCGGTAGCCGGAAGACCGCGCCGGAAGCGTCTGCCCAAGGAGGTCGAGACGATCATCGCGGCGACGCTGCGCGAGCAGTGGCTGATACTGGAAGCGCCGCCGCTTGCCCCTGTTGTCGCCGAAATCCGCGCGCGTTGCGAGGAGGCCGGCTTTCGGCCGCCATCCTATGTCGCCGTCGCGCGGCGCATTCCGACCCTGTTCACGCCAGAGGAAATAGCCAAGGGGCGGTCAGCCAACTTGAAGCATCTTCACCGCCTGAAGCCGCGACCGGGTTATATCCACGCGCCGCGGCCCCTCGATGTCTGCCAGATCGACCACACGCCGACCGACATCAATTTCGTCGAGGTGATCGACGGTGCCGGAATTTTCGTCGGCCGCGCCTACCTGACGATCGTCACCGACGTCTTCTCGCGCTGCATTCTGGGCTTTTGTCTGACGCTGGAAAAACCGTCTTCCCTCTCCGTCGCACTCTGTCTGGCGCACGCAATATGCGCGAAGGATGGGTGGATGGCCGCACGCGGTCTCGATCATGACTGGCCAATGTTCGGCCGGCCGCGCCGGCTTGTCACCGACTCCGCCAAGGAGTTCAAAGGGCGGGCGTTTCAGCGCGGCTGTGAGGACTATGGCACCACATCCAATATCGTGATCGCGGGCGCGTTCACCAGGGCGGTGTGGTCGAGCGTCTCCTGGGCAAGCTCAATGCCGTGCTCGCCGCACACCCAGGATCGACTGGACGATCGGTGGCCAACCGTGACGAATATCCGTCGGAAAAGCGCGCTTGTCTGAGCTTTGCCGATCTCGAACGCTGTGTGACGCTCGCTATCATCGATCATAATCTCCATGAAAACGGAAAGACCCTGAAGGTGCCGCTCACCGAGTGGCAAGCACGTGCCGCGGAGCTGCCGCGCTTCAATGACGAATCGCATCAGGTGCTGCTAACGTTCCTACCAAGCGCCGAACGGCGCCTGACGCCGCAGGGCATCAGCATGTTTGCCCTATTCTATTACGCGCCGTGGCTCGGCTCGTTGGTGCCGGAGCGTGACCGGTTGGGGAAACTGGAGGTCCGCTACGATCCGCGCGACATCAGCAATGTCTATGTCCGCGACCCGGCGAGCGCCGCGTTTCGTCCTGTGCCTCGCCGTGACGGGATATCGACACCGGTCACCTTGTGGGAACACGAAAGCGACCGCGCCAACCGCCGGGTGGCGAATTCCCGGTCGAATGTCGAGAAGGTCCAGTTTCGCCGACAAATTGCGACCATAGCGGGGACCGCCAAGGCCAAGAAGGCGGAATTGCGCGGTGCCGCACGCGCCGTCCATGCGGCGGGAGCACCCAAGCTTTATGAGGCGATGGCGCCGTTGCCGCCGGCCCCGGCCGAGCACCCGGTGCGTCAGAAGCGGCGGCTGCCGGTCGAAGAATGGTAGCGGGGATGGCCGATCATCTCCTCGACCATGTGCGGCCCTATCTCGATCGAGACACGGAGGAGCGGGTCGCCTTCATCCGCGCGCCGCGCTGGATCGGCCATCACACGGCGCTGGAGGCCCATGAGCGGTTGGCCGATCTGCTGTCTCGGCCGGCTACGCTGCGGACCAATGGCCTGATGCTGGTCGGTCCTTACGCCAACGGCAAGACGATGATCGCCGAGCGGTTTGCTGTCGAACATCTGAAAACATCGCCGGAGCAACGGGTCTTTATCGTGCAGACCCGCGAGGGTGCCGGACTTGCCCACTTCTATGCGAGCGTTCTTCAGGCGCTGAAGGCGCCAACCGGCAATGTCCGGGATGTCGGCCGGAAAGCCGCGCAACTCGATCATCTGCTCGCCAGCCTGGCGCCCAGAATTCTGATTTTCGACGAATTCCACAATGCATTGCGCGGCCGGACTCGTGACATTGAGGCAATTTTCGCCTTTCTGCGCCGGCTCGGCCGGGTCCACGACATTTCGCCGGTGCTGATCGGCGAGGTTGCCGTCTACGACTTTGTCAACGCGACCGACGAAATGGCAAGCCGGTTCGAACTTTGCGCCGTCCCGCGCTGGCAATACGGTGAAGAATATCTGGCGCTTCTTGACAGCCTCGAGGCGGCGCTGCCGCTCGCCAAGGGTTCCGACCTGTCGGAGGAAAAAATCGCGCGCAAGATCTTCTCGCTTTCCGAGGGTTTGATCGGCGAGGTCGTCGCCATCCTTACCAAGGCGGCGAGCGTCGCCGTCCGATCCGGTGCCGAGCTCATCACGATGGCGATGATCGATCGGCTGGGCCACATTCCGCTCTCGGCCCGTCGTCAGGCGCCGGTGCGCGAAGCCCTTCTATAGCGGTTATGATCAGCAAGGCCGAGTTCGCGATCGAGGTGCTGCCGCGCTACCGCCAGATTCATTCCGACCGCTGGCCGATCGCGGTCGTGCCACAACCAGACGAATTGCTGTCGAGCTGGCTTCATCGCCTGGCGCTCGCGAACGGAATCGCGCCGCGCCATTTCGCCAGTGTTTTTGAACTGGGCGGCGGCATGTGGTCGGCCCGCCTCGACCTTTTCCTGCCCGACGGCATGTCGCGCCTGCTTCATGACCATTCCGGCATAGCGTGGGAAACGTTAGCGCAGATGGCCTCTGCGCAAAATGCGCTTTCGCCCCTCCTGCTGCCACTGCGTCAGACCAGCGGCAGCAGGCGCGCGGTAGGCTGGCTGAACCCACATGAGTTGCAAAGCCGTCCGCCAAGACGATCTTGGCGTGGAACGTTTCAGTGGCTAGATCGGCGCCGCCATAGTCAATGATGCGTGTCGCGCTGACTTTGACCCGGTGACTCCCCTTGCCGTAGTCAAGGGGTGAAATGCGCCCCAAATCACCAGCAGGCGCTCGGTTGCAGTGGTGGTCTCGAATAGTCCGGTCGCCCATTCGGCTCCAATGCGGTCGATGAAGGGATTATGATCGTGAAACGCTCGCGCGCCAGGCTAGCCAGGTGCGCGAATGCATCGGTAGTCCGGTAGTCCTAGTGAGCGCGACATATTTGCTAGCGATATCGGTGAAGAGGGCGTCAGCTAGTCGGCTACCGTCAAGGGGAGCTCTCCGCTTCCCACGCATCTTGAAACAAAGTTGAAGGCAGGCGAGCCCGCCACTATGACTGTCATCGACTTACGGGCGACCATCACGTCGGGCGGTTCATCAGGACTGCAGGTTTTGGTTCAACCAATCTTGGGGCACCAGGGATCCTCCCTCCCACCAGTCGTGCTTGAGGTGGTCTGTGAAACGCGCGTCGTTCTCGAATTTCGCGTGGTCGGTGACGATAATCTGCATCTGGCCATCAAGTTTTTCGACGACGTCGAAAAGCCACTCGTAGATTTTGCGGACCTCCATCCAGTCATTGTCTTCTGTCTCCCCGTTAGCTGAAGGGAAATAGACCTGTGACGGCTGATCGAGGATCAAAAAGTTAGGGACGGGCCGCTTGTTCGAGGCAAACCATTCGTGGAGAGCCAGATGGCCGAGCAAGTGATACCAGACCCAGTTCCGTCCGCTGCCAAAGCGCGAAAACGGAATCGTCTCGTCTGCAGTCTCGCTGACAAGCCTCGGCCCGCGGAGATCAAATGTCAGAAAACCGTTCGCGTATTCGAGACGTTGCTCGCGAGCCCAGCGGGTGATCTGCTGCCCGATACCGCCGAGGAAGGTCGCGGTCTTCGCACGTACGTCTGACAGGTTAGTCTCTGATTCGAGTTCTTCGATGTCCGTGACCAAAGAGGCCTTCTCAAGTTCCATCGCGACACGTGTCTCGTCGTCGTCGACCGATATGAGCCTGCGGAACATGTCGATCATGCCAGAAAGCCGGGCAACCTCGTGTTTCTGCTCCAATAGCGACTTGATGGAGTCTTCCTCGACCTTCAAGCGTTGAACCTCGCGCCTAAGCGAAGCGATTTCCGACGTGAGATTGGTGACGGCGGCACGGTGTTTGGAGAGTTGTTCCCGGACATCGGTCTTGTCCGAATTCACCATCGCAAGTTCGACTGCAAGCGTTTCCAAAGATTGCTTCATATCCGCTACAGCCGGTGTGACACCCTCTAGCCAGCTTTCGCAAACCGGGCATTGCTTGGAATCGTGGTCATCTGCGAGGAGATGCAACGCCGTCAAACGTCGCCGCTGCTCGTTGAGCGCGCTATCGACGACGTTTTGGTCGTTCTCAAAACGCTCCAGAGCGTCAATCTCTTTTTTGAGATCTGACCTTTCACGAGTCTTATTCAGTAGCTCAGTATTCATCTGCTTGAGGACGTCAACGTCCTGACCGTCCGCTAATTGGCTACTGGCGAAAAGAGTGGTTTGGAGGGCCGAAGAAACTCTCTCGAGTATCTGTGCCGTCGAGCTCCTAGCTGGGATGTCGGATGTTGCAATCAAACCCAGCCGGGTGCTTTCCGCCACAATTGATAGGAGTTCCGTGTCACGATTGGCGGCGATCGATACGCTGCGTTCAAGCGCACGCTCGACCTCTCGCAGTCTCTTCCGCTTATTGCGGAGTTCGGCTTGCTTTTCGATGATGGCAGGGGAGATTGCGCCGAGGTAGTATGGCAACGTATCTCTTATCGTCTGAGCGAGTTCGCTTTGACGATGGAAATACAGGTCCGGGTTGGCGATCTCATTCTGCTTTTGGAAGCTGTAGATAAGACTTGACCGGAAAGTAAGCTTTTGTCGGTCAGCCGTGCCGTCGGCCCGAGGAAGAAGTGTGACTCCCACGCCTAGAAGCGATCCGATCTTTTCTATAAGATCATCCCGACGAGCATTCGGCTTCAAATCACTCAGAGGCGGCGTTTCGTGGTCCGGGTTTGGCCGCACGAAGAACTCATTGCTCGCCGTCCTCCCTACGGGGACGCTACGGCGGGCAACGAATAACCTTTCCGCTCCAAAATCCAGTTTCAAGGCGAACCATGACACGGCATTCGAGATCACACCTGCCGGGATCTCGAAACGCGATGCTCCAAGACAGTAATCGACGACGCTTAGCAGTGCAGACTTTCCCCGACCGCTTGGGCCAGTGAGGATGTTCACGCGACCTAGGTCGAACGAGATTTCGTTGATCCTGCCGTCAAGGGAGTAAAGGACCACGCTCTGGATTTGCATTATGGTCTTACTCCTATCTGTTGGTAGATTTCTCTCTCGTCTCCTACCTTCGCGAACCACTTTCCGACAAATGCGGCCGCCGTCTGGTCGTCATCAAGGGTTTTGTCCGACTTCAAGATCGGAGGCCCCTTGGTGGCCGCAATCAGGCGGCCGTTCTCAGTCGAGACCCAGTTCGAGCGGAGCGACGTCAAAACGGCCTCCTTGACCTGCGGAACAAGGGACTGCGTAGATAAGATCAGGTCGGTTCGAAGTTCCGGGTGATCCCTCAGCCACTTCGAAAATCGGGTAGCGATAGTGCGGGGAAGGGCATTCCGGATATCGGGATGCAAGGCTATGGCGACGCCGGGAAACGCAAGGGCTAGCGACATGCCCCCATTAGTAACGCTATAGCCCTTGGCCATGCTATACACGAGGACGCCGAGATAGCCCGGATTAAAATAGTTGGCGAAATCTGTCTGCCGATCGTTCCAGGGAGCAAACGCCATATCATTCGTCCGGCTTGAATTTCGCGGTCCAATGAGGGTGCCAACCGATCACTGGTTCGTTCGCCATGAGGTGTAAGACGCCGCGCCGTAGATAATCGAGCTCGACGTCCTTGAGCTTTGCCTGACTTCCCGAGAGTGAGCCGCTTAGAGCGGTTCGGCCGAGCTTTTCTAGCTCAAATTCTACGCCGTCCCGGCCAAGGCAAGCGTCTGCGTCAGGTTCGATCGCACCGAATTTTGCTGCCCAGTGACCGTAAAGCTGATCCTTGAACTCTTGTAATTCCTTTGGCTGCAGCCGCAGGCTCTCAATCCAGCGCTTTATGTGCCCATCAGCCTTGTAGACATCAAGTAGCGCCCCGGCGACCGCCGTCTTGTCCGGAGCGTGCCCGATAGCCATCAATTGCCGAACAAACAGCCTCTGCAACAGGCGAGCCTTTTGGTCGGCGTCCGGGTCCGTGATGTCCTCGAATATAGGCAAGCTCGACACGACATACTGGGAAACCAGATCCGTAATTTTCTCTTGGAGCAGCTCTTTACTGATCGGCACTTTCTCTTTCGTTCTGAGGCGCTCGATCAAAACCCAGTACCACCAGCCAACCAGCGACTGCGCCAAGCGCTCCAGATTTCCGGTCGTAGCACCCGTCAGGCTTAATCGCTTGACGATCTTCTGGCGAAGGCTCTCGATAACCGCCACCCCGGGCACTATGGTCATGTTTCCAATCAGCACGTCGCGGGCGGCTTCTGGTAATGCCAAGAAAGGCTCGACGTTCTTCTTCATGCTACCGGTCGTTCCGGCCTCTATCTCCTTCGCGATCTGCATGAGAAGGCCTTTAGCAGCCTTTACGTGCCTCGTTCCTCCCGCGATTCCCTTGGGCGCTAGATAATCGACGAGCATCGCAGAGGACGACGACTGGGCAGTGGTGAGCAAAAAGAACGAGGTCTTGCTTGGATCGACAGCGTCGTCCCCGACGAGAGAGGACCATATGCGGATCGTTTTCCACAAATCAGCACTTTTGTCGGTGAAGGCCTTTGCCTTGGCGGGGTCGTGGTGTTTCAGCTGCAAAAGCTCAAACGCGTCGTCCTTCCCTCCGACGACCACGTCGTCGAAGGTTTCCACCATGAAGCCTTCCGCCGGATCATCCGTATCCAGGGCTCGAAATAGCGCGTACTCACATTGGTAGACATATCCCACCAAGGAGTCTGCTGCAGAAAAACTCTCTATCCCAGACAATCGCTACCTGCCACCCAAGTCGAATCGACCTTGTCCTTAGCTTGGCGATCTCTCGCCGCAATTGCAATTTCAAGCCGTTACTTCTGGAGTGTTTTCCATAGTAAAAACAGGTAGTTTCAATCCTATTTGAATTGCGCAGCAAAAGTTGCTCCGACAACCAGCTGCGCCACCCGCGAAATGCATTATATTGACCTGACCCGCCACTGATTTTTCATCCGCACGTCGTGCCTCAGACCATGTGGTCGATGGGTATCGACCAGACTCTGCGAGCGCGGCTTTGGACATCGCTTGCGGAGCTGCGAGGGTACTGCAGTTCATGGACATCACGGGCCTGCAGCCATCCAAGGCACACGTCGAACCCGGAGCGGAATATCTGGCCCGCCTGCCTGGACGTGATCATGGAAGTGCCTGGTACGATCCCGTCGCAAAACATCACGTTGGGGCCGACGAACCTTACGCAGGGAGTGCTGCGTCGAAAGAGCGTGACGCCTGGGCGCGGCGACACAACTGGTCGCTCGCAAGGCCGGAATGAGGCGGGGATGTACTATCCGGCAGGCTGTGAACTTTACCTGTATGCCGATGCGTCGAAGGGATATTCGCTTGATGGGCTTCTCAAGGCGCTGTCCAAAGGCCCTTCACCGATCGTGCCGGCGAATTGTGACCGGGTCGCCATCGACGGTCACGCTCCTTTTGTGACTCCGGGAGAGAAGGCTAAAGCCGAGGCGAAGCTCGCGAGAAACGTTCAACGAAAAGCTACCCCGCCACGCGGTCCCAATACCACTGTCGAGTACCGGCTGCCGCTCAGCGGCAAGCGGCGCCGGCGTCCGAAGGCGGCGATGCCGGTGGACGCGCATGCCAGGATAGGCACCCTGCTGAAGGGTGTGCTGACCGACATGCGAGCGCGCCCGGGCGTCTACAAGCGCGTTGATGCAGTCCGAAGCGAGCTTGATGACTGGGTTCAATGCGAACACGATCGGGCGGCCAGGCCCGATGCGGTGTTTTTCGACCTCTACTACGGAGAGAATTCCGCCGGAGGAACGTCAAAAGCTGGCGAACAACACATCGAGGACCTCCGCCTTGCACAGTCCATGCTGATGCAACACTATCCGGATTGTGCGCCGTTGATGGATCTCGTGGGAAAAATCGATCTTGCCGCCATATCGCTCGAGAAATTGCGGTGACGATAGCGGTCGTCCGGACCAGGCACAGGCGCTCTATTCGTCGGCGTCGGCATCACTCTCGCCGGGGCCCGAAAACCCCGGCATGATGTCGCCCGCCAGAAGCTTTTCCTTCGACAGCAGCCCCGCATCCTCGAGAGCCTCGAAGTCGGGAAGGTCGCGCAAGGTTTCAAGCCCGAATTCCAGCAGGAACTGTTTCGTCGTCACATAGGTATAGGGGGCGCCTGGAGTAGGGCTTCGCGGGCCGGAGGCGATCAGGCCGAAGGAGCGCAAATTGCCGATCAGGTCGCGGCTGATCTCCTTGCCGAAGAATGACGACAGTTCGGCGCGCGTGATCGGCTGAAAGAAGGCAATGCACATCAAGACCAGCACTTCAGATTGCGTGAGGTCGACGGCGCGTTCGCTAGAGCCTACCGCCGTACGGATGGCGTCGGCATAGGCCGGCCGCGTCAGGTGCTTCCAGCCGCTGGCGACCGCGACCAGATCGTAAGGCCGGCCCCGCAGCTCCTCGCGGATGTCGTCGATCAAAAGGTCGATGCTGCAGGTCTTGCCGACGATGCGGGTAAGCACCTCGCGGCTGACCGGTTCGCTGGCGGCGAAGATGGTTGCTTCGACGCGGTTCATCCATTCGCGCCAACGTACTTCTGGCGGCAGGTGATCCAATTCGCGGTCGAACAGGTGACCATCTGATCGTTCCTTCGCCCTTTTCCCCCTCGCCTGCTCCATGGTCTCACAGCCCGTAGATGCGGAAGGTCGGACGGCCGGACAGCTCGCGCACGGCGCCAAGTTCGATCAGCCGGTCGAACAAGCGGCGCAGGCCGCGGTCGCTCATGCCAGCGATCTTTGAGGATGCGACGATCGCGTCGTCGGACAGCAGCTTCTCGACGACAGCGTCCGCCCCTTTCGCCCGCAGTTTTGGGGCGACAGCCAGCAGGCGGTCGGCGCGGCGGCCGAGCTCGGCCGCAAGATCCATCGCCTGCAGCGCCGCCTGCGCATAAGCTGCCCAAATGCGTTGCCGGGACGCCTGCCCGGATTCCCGTTCGGCATGGGGTGACCGACGACCGCCCGCCACCGGGTGCAAGCCGAACAGGGGCACCGCATGCGCCCACCCTAGCCGGTCGGCCAAAACAGCGTCCGCAAGCCACGGTCCAAGCTCACGCGCGGCGCGACTGTGATGACGCTCGAGCACGGCGATCGCGTCGACCGCGCCAGCGACTGCATTACCGACCGTGCCAGTCGTCGCCTGGATTTCGTCACCGATTTGGCCGGCCGCGGCCTCGTCAAGCGCGCTCCCCAGATCCGCGGCGACATCGACCAACACCGTCTCGCTGACCAACGTGGCGACCGGACGAGATGCCAGCGTTCGCCAAGCAAGCAGCATACGGCCGGCGGGTCCAACGTCGTCGCCGGGACGGGTGAGCAGCAGCGCGTCGCGCAGCGCCACCTCGTCCTCTACCCGACCGGCGCGTTTGGCCGTTGCCGCCGCTGCCGCGAGCGCCAGGCGCTGCCGCCAGACGCCGGCCCATCTCTCCTGCCGGCGCACCACCGCATCGAGGGCGGTCAGCGCCGCAGCCGCGGCAAACGCAGCGTCTTCGATCGAGTCCGGACCGGCCGCCACGGCGCGCAGCCAGGTCGGCACGGGAGTGGCCAGCGCAGCCGGGGCTGCACCGGTGAGGGCCACAGGTGCATGGCGAAGCAGTTTCGGGCGGAGAATCATCGTCGACAGCATGAATCATCGCGGCGCTTCTGGCAACGAAAATGGCCCAAAGCCGCCGCGCCCGTCGACAGTTAAAAACGAACGATAAACCGTAGCCTTTCGTTTTGATCCTTGTAGAGGAGATGCCCTCTCGTCGATCAAAACCCGGAAATGCGCGTTGGGCAAGAGCAAGCATACCGCGACGGCAAACAAACACGCCGCCCCGCCTCAAAAGAGGCGGTGCTGCCGGATGATCTGATCGCCATGCTCGAACGCTTGACCGTAACGGCCGACGCGGCGTGACCTTCGATTCTTCGTTGCAAAATAGGAGTGGCACTCCACGATTGCAAGGATGATTGGGCGCAGCGCCACGACCGAACTCACGGGATCGCTGACCACCGTGGCGCTGCGCGGACCGCGTCAGGTTTGGCAGGACCAGCCTAGCGCTGGAAAGAGCCGGAGGGCGTCCTTCCATCCGTCAGACCTTCGCCGGAGGGAACTCGTCGTTGAGATGGTAAAGGCCAGGCACCATTTCGACGGCTTGACAGCGGCGATTTCTTCGGCGCTGAGTTCCGCGGTCAGATGGACCCGCCGGTCGCGCTTCGACAGCCGGACAAAAATCCTCGTAAGCCAGCAGCACGGTGCACGGCCGGCCGTTCTTGGTGATGATGACAGGGTCGCGAACCGCGGCATCCCGATAGGCGCCGACGTTTTTCGAGACGGCGGCGGCGGTGGTCATCGGCTGAACTCATTTCTTCCGGAAGATACGGGTTTTCCGGGCTTTCCACAGGTATCAACCGGCCATCGTAATTCGCGCTTGAGCTGGGCGCAAAGCGATAAGCTGCGGGATTTGGCGATCATCATCCCGTCATCCTTGCTGTGGCGCCGTTGGCCTTGAGCGCCGCCATCAGCATAGGCCCGACAGAGAACTGCCCTGCCGTCGCCTTTTCGGTCAGTACCCGCAAATAGCCGCCGGCCGAGTTGATGTGCTGAGCACGTTGCAGGATGCAGGCAATCACCACCGCCGCGATCTCCTGGCCCATCGCATGGCAGGCTTCCTCATACGCTGACGGCGAAACACCCAGATATCCCCGCACCTGGGCGGCGGTTATCATGAGATCGCGCCAATTGCCGATCCCGTCGACGGCGTAGTCCGCAATTTCTGGGCAGGCCTTCAGCACCATCCCCAGCGGGTATGTTTTCGGCGCCTCTGCGGTCCTCGTCTTGGGCTCGGCCGCCGCCCCGCTTTTCTCTAAAGCCGGTTCAAATTCAAAAGTAGAGTCGGTATTTGAATCAGATTGCTGCCGCTCGTTTTGAGAGTCATTGCCGCTCGGATTGGTGGATTTCATATGGATTTCCAGCAGCTTATCCACATCATCGCGCAAGGCGGCCAGATCGGCAACGATGGGCTCGAGCTCGGCAACACAAGCTCGGCGTGGAATTGCCTCCACAACGCCGCGGAAACGCTTCCACAGGCCTCCCCAGTCGCCTGGGACATCTTCGTCAAAGGCCGCCTCTATCAGCTTGTGGATGTCACGGCGGTGCAAGGTGATCCGCTCGCGCATCAGCCTGAGCGCCCGGTTGTCGGCACGAACACGCTCGGCCGCCGCCTCGAACTCGTAAGCACGGGCCAGCAGCGGCGCCAGGGAGAAACCGAATGCTTCCTCGATCTCCCCTCCCCGGCCCTTACGGGCGTAACGCTTGCCGTTCGGGCTGTCCCGACGGATGATCAGCCCGCAGTCAACAAGAGCCGCCAGGTGCCGCCTGACTGTGGGCTCGCGCATTCCGTGCGCCCTGAGCGACAGCTGTGCGTTCGAGGGAAAAACGATCAGGTCGTTTTCCTCACTCAATTCGCTGTCAGGATAGAATGATAGCAACGCATTCAGCACGGCCAAAGCGCGATCGCCGATGCCGACGATGCTCTTACCCTCGCACAGGTTGCGGTAGATCTGCCACTTGTCGACGACCCTGCCCTTGGGGATTTCACGTGCATCGTTTTGCGCTGCCAGCATGGCAAGCGACATCGGCCGCCGCCCAAAGGGCGTCGTTGCAATACCCGTCTCCATTTCTTCTTTCACCTTCAATTAGGCAAAAGAAATCCGTCCGCCGAATCGACGCTTAAAACTCTTGACACTGATTCGCGAAAATGTGATTCTCAACTTGCTAAAGGATGAGAAGGGCTTCCGCGACGGTGACGTTCGGGGGCCTTTTTCTTTTGCGGTTTACTCCTGCTTCGACTTTCTGTTTGTCTGCCAGTCGGCATAGAGATCATCCAGCCGTTCTGTCAGATATGCACCGAAGCCTCCATCGGTTCCGGAGGTCTTGAGGGAGAGCGTATAGGCTGTCCCGGTGTCCTTGATCTTTGCCGTGACCTTGCCACCCTTCGGTTTCCACTCGCTGACTGTCTGTTCTCGCTGCGGCTTTTTATAAACCTCTGCAAGAACGATCATGAAGCGCTCGTCCGATCCGACGGCCTCGAATTCGGGCCTCTCGATGGCTTTTCTAGCGGCCTCCAGCGCTTTGGGATCGATGATCTTCTCGGCGATATCCATCCACCTACGGCGGCCCATAGAGGGTGCGCTGCCGATGGCTTTGACTAGGCTACCCGGAATGCTCTTGGCGACAGACAGAAGTTTCGACAGTTCCGTTTTATCAGTGCTTAACGCCTGCATGATCAGATCGCGGCCGAAGCCGTGTGCTTCGAGGCTTGAGGCAAAGATCGCTCTCTCGATGTAAGAGAGATCCTTTCTCGCAGTGTTTTCGATACCTTGTGCGACAACGAGTTCGTTGTCCGATAGTGGTCTTACAACCGCCCTTACCTTCCGCCGCAGGAGCCGGACAGCACGAAGCCTTCTATGGCCATAGGCGACCTGATATCGTCCTTCGATATCGGGGTGCTGCCTGACGAGGATGGGCACTTCCTGGCCGTTTTCCTCGATCGACCTCACAATATCGTCCGTAGCGGCTACCTCGCCGTCGAGGCGATCACGCACGAATGAACCGTCAATCAGTTCGGGATCGAGTTCGACAACCCTCTCGCCGGACTTCAAGGCTTCTCGAAGTTCTCTGGCTTCCTGGTCCATGCGGTCCAGGGCAAGTCCCATCGTCCTTACGGGCCCCGCCAGAACACGACCGCTATCTGTCTCTTTGGAAAAGTTGGCCGCGGCCAACTCTCGTGTCGTATCGGCAAATATTCCGTTCAGAACGTCTCGCCTGCTCATGACCGGCCCCATGCCTTTTCGATGCCGCCGAGGATTTCCCCGTTGACTGCATCAAGGGATTCGATGGCCCTGTCGAATGTCGAGCGGCGGACTTGACCTCGTTCGATTTCATAGAGTGTCTGCTTCGTAAGCCCGGCATCAGCGATCGCCGTCGATTTCAGTACTGTCGCGGCCAAAACCTCCTCCCCGAAGAGATTTCTCAGCAGGGCAACGATCTGTGCTTGCGGACCATCGTGCGGCTCATGGCGCGTTATGACATATCGAATGAAATCGTGGTTGAGATCACCGCCTGCGTTGCGGACGACCGACAGAAGGTCGGAAGTCATGAGCAGAAACTGCGACATTGACGCCACGTCGACCATCTGAGGATGGACGGTGATTAGAAGCGATGTCGCTGCGCAAACCGCACCCAGCGTTAGGTATCCGAGTTGTGGCGGGCAATCGACCACCACAATGTCATAATCGGCTTCGACTTCGGCCAAAGCCATGCCAACGCGCCGAAAGAAGATCCCGCTATTGCTGGTTTTCCGCTGCTCCATCAGCGCAGTCGGGGTTTCGTGCTCGAACTCCATCAGTTCTAAATTTCCGGGAACGAGATCGAGACCAGCGAAGTACGTCTTTCTGATTATTTCCTTCAGCGGCCGCCGTTTCTCGTCGTAACGGATCGCACCGTAGAGGGTGTCGCCTTCCGCTAGATCGAACTCCGGCTGAACACCGAGCATCGACGACAACGAAGCCTGCGGATCGAGATCAACCGCGAGAACGCGATATCCCTGCAGAGCAAGATACTGTGCGAGGTAGATTGATGTCGTTGTCTTTGCACTGCCGCCCTTAAAGTTGGCGACGGCAATCGTCTGGAGCTTCTCGCTTTTCTGCCGCCACGGCAGGTAAGTGAGGGCGTCCTTCGGCTTGATAGAAGCCATGTACTGACGCAACTCGTGAATTTGGGCGAGAGAGTACGAACGTCGCCCCGTCTGGGACATCTCGGGCATAGGGCCTTTGCCATCTATTGAAAGCTGCCTTAAATAGCCGTCTGATACTCCGACAAGCTGAGCGGCCTCGCCGGAGGTGAACGTCTTCAACATCTTCTGGGAGGACGGTGGGAACAGGCGCTCTCGCAGCAACTGCAGCTGCATAGACAGCTGACGCGCATGATGAGCAATCCGCGCGTCCGAAGAAATGGCCGTCGATACGTTTTGAGTCTGCAACATCGATTTCCCCTTTCGATGCGCTTTTTAGCTGCGAATGGCTAAAAAACCGTATCGAAGATGGCACGATTCGGTAACCCTGCCAAGAACCCTTATGATTCAACGGTTTCGGAGAACTACGGTCATAGTCGGCCGCGGCCAACACTTTCTTTCGTGCGAATCGTTTCGGCGACAATAGAGCCTATGTCGTAATCGAACAGCAAAGTTGGCCGCGGCCAACTCTCCGTTCCAGCTCCGACTGAAACGAAAAGGGCGAGCAAAGCCGCTGGAGCCCGCACCGGTCCCGCCGCACTCTCTGCATTCATTGCCTTCGCGTTCAACATCCTCTAATTTCGTTCAACGGAGGAGAACCCAGGATGACCAATCGCGGCGCAACAGCTGCCGAAAGCGAGGAGCGGATCGCTCACACCCGCAACCGTCTGGTGCTAGAGCAGGCAAGGGCGGTTGGCCTTGTTGGCGCGGCCAAGAACACACGGCTTTCCGGCAGGGTGCCACCGGAATTGATCGAAGCGGCCGACACCGAGCTGCTTGAACTCGCCTTGTCCGGGCTGGCCCTCGAGGACGATTTTGGCGCCCGGCTCGTCGACCGTAAGGGCACCATCCCTGCGGACATTGATCTTCGCGTGTGATCTAGGGAGCGCACTGCGTTCCCTCAAGCCACAGCGGCGTACCGGGCTGGAAAGGCGGCCGGATTCCCTTTTGTCCTGAGCAACTGACCAAGCGCCTGTCGGCGGTGCCCTGCTTCTCGACACGAGCGTCTATCTGGATGTTCTGCAGTGACGCACGCCCGAAGTGGTCGACGAGCTTGTCAGCTATCGGCTTTGCCATCACTCCGCCGTTGTCTTGCCGAGATTAGCCATGTGTTCGGCCGGCTCGAGCCGCTGCATCCACGACGAAGTCGGTCCTGAAAGTGGTTGCGGACACGATCAAGGACATTCCCGCGCACCGGCTACATGCTCCCGACGCCACCGCCTGGGACGCGCCGGCATGCTTGGTGGCCTTCTGTTCCGGGTGAGCCGTCTGCCGAAAGGGAGGGGGCACGAACGCCGCTTTCTTAATGATGCGCTGATCTTTCACCAGCCGGCCTGCTGGGGGCGACGGTCCTGAGAGGCAACGTTCGGGATTTCGATTACCTCAACCAGCTTGTTCCGTCGGTACGTGTGATCTTCTACCGGCCGGTGACAGACTTACGCCGGCAGGGTTGAAAGCGAAAGAGGTGGCAATTGTGTCATCGGCCCGAAAAGACTACCTTACGGCCATCATGAGCAAGCACTTAGCATCTGTCCTGACGACGGTGAATGCGCCCTACAGTGATCAACTGGACGACGCGGCGCTGGCGCACTGCCTTGCTGATATCGATCTGGCCAAGCTGCATCCGGGTCATATCAGCGCCTTTTTCGGTGAGGTCCCGCTGGCCCAGCAAGTCGAGTTCGCAATCGCGCACGACATAGCGGTCCACGACTTGAAGGCTTTTGCCGCCCAGTTCTCTGCCTGGTCCGGTGAGAGCTCCCCGCTCGCCACGTAATGGCTGGACTTGAGCCGACGTCCCTCCGAATGGCGGCGGCTACGGCTTCGAATGGTCATAGATGATGATGCAGATCGGCCATCGCGAAAAGCCACGACATCGATATCTTCCTCGACGACCCTCAATTGCTCGTCGCCGGCATCGACCTATTCCAGTCATGTCGACAGACTCGCAATCTATCGACATGACTGGATTGCAGAAAGGCGATCGCGCAAACGGAGGTTATTGGCCTTGGTAGGGGCGCGGGCTCCCTCTGAAGGGGCGTTTACAGCCCGCTTGCCTTGGTGAGATTGACACGGAACCTGTCTCTGCGGCGCTGATATCGACGGGTCATTTCCGCAGAAGCATGGCCGAGCTGCTTCTGCACGTAGCGTTCATCGACCTCGGCCGAGGAAGCGAGGCCGGCGCGCAGCGAATGGCCAGAAAACTTTTGGCCACGCTCGCCTTCCGACAGATCGCCACGAACGCCCGCGGCGAGCGCCGCACGCTTGACGAGGCGGGCGACTTCCTGATCGTTCAACCTATCAGTTCCCACTGTCTTGCCTTGCCGGTGACGCGTCGAAACAGCGGCCCATGGCCGATCCTCGCCAGTTTGAGCCAGGTCTCCAGCGCCACCACCGGGCAAGTCGCGTCGGACGAGCCGCGGCCGATCTCGACCTCGCGCCAGCCGGTCTTGCCGCGCAGGGTGACGAGCAGCCCTTTTTCCAGGATCTCGACCCAGCCACGACCATTCTCGGTTTGATCCCTGGCCAAGTCGAGGCCAACTATTTCCGAGCGGCGCAGGCCGCCCGCGAAGCCGAGCAGCAGCATGGCGCGGTCGCGCAAACCGCGCAGGGTGCCGCGGTCGAGCGTCTCCAGCATGGCAATCAGGTCTTCGGGCAGGATTGCTTCCTTCTGCCGGGGAGGGAAGGCGTGGGTGTTGCGGATACCGGCCATGACGGTGGCGATCTGCCGGTCCTTACGGTCGAGCGGCTGGCCGCGCTGCGCATAGTTCCAGGTCAGCGAGGAAAGCCGGCGTTCGATCGTCGACACCGAGTTTGGCTTCTTGTCGCCGGTCGCCTTGCCGGAAGCGCAAGCGGTGATGTAGAGGCCGACGACCTGAGGATCAGACGGAAACATCTCGACGCCCTGGCGCCGGCACCAGCCGGCAAAATGCTTCCAGTCCGAGCCATAGGCGCGGCGGGTGTTGGCGGAACTCGCCGCCTCGACATAGTCGCGGGCGCGATCGGCAAGATGTTCGAGGTGGCCGGGCAAGCGCTGCCGGTCGACAGGATTTGGCTCCGGCAGGGCAGGGGAGGGATGATTCCTGGCGGCCGTCAACCGCGCATTTGACCCTTCAGCCGCATCTCGGCCCATGGCGTGGACGATCTCCACGATATCGGGCAGGTCATCTTGTTCGGGCAAGCGCGCGGATCCTCAACTACGATTCGCAACATACCATGTCAGGGACGATTAGCGGGAATGCCCCCTCGACCGCCGAAGTTTGCCCTAATCAAATCGCGGCGGCATGATGTTCAACGTCTTTCATTTTCGTTGAACATGGGCTATGTTCAACAACAATCCATTTCGTTGAGCATAATGATCACGCGCCATTCACCGCTCGCCCATTCGGCCTACCACGATCTGTTGTCGTCCCTGCGCGACGAAGTCGCGGCGGGGATCCGCGGAACGCCGACGCGGATCGACCGCAAAGGCCGCGTCTACTGGTACGATACCTACCGCGTCGGTTCGGATGTCAAGAAGACCTATATCGGGGAAGATAGCGAGGAACTCCGCCTTCGGATGCAACGCATCGAAGCACTGCGCGACGACCGCGACAATCGCCGACGCAATCGCGCGCGGCGGGTCCGCCTGCTGCGCGCGGAAGGGTTTCTTGGCGTCGATGCCGCGACCGGTAGCCTTCTGCACGCATTCGCATCCGCCGGCGTTTTCCGCCTCGGCGGGACGGTCGTGGGAACTCAGGCGTTCCGCCTCTACGAGGGCGAGCTCGGCGTTCGCTTCACCCTTGACCAGACCGCCCAAACGAACGACGTCGACATCGCCAGCTTCGAGCGACTCTCGATCGCCCTGGACGACAGCGTGTCGGCGCCGCTCGAAAGGGTTCTCAAGGATTTCTCGTTCGAACCGGCGCCGACGCTGGACCCCGGTAAGACCTGGCGCTGGAAACAAACGCGGAGCGAGACGCTCGTCGAATTCCTGACGCCGTCTTTCGCCGAAGAAGAGGGGCTGCGTCCACTGCCGGCGCTCGGCGTACATGCCCAATCGCTGCATCATCTCAACTATCTCCTGGCAGAGCCAATGCTGGCAGCCGTTACCTATCGCGACGGCGTGCTCGTGCAAATTCCGCGGCCGGAACGCTTCGCAATCCATAAGCTCATCGTGGCCGACCGCCGCCGCGATGGGCCAGACAGCCTAAAATCAATCAAGGACCGGCTGCAGGCCGAATTCCTGATCGATGTGCTTGCTACGGATAGGCCGGACGACCTGCGCGAGGCTCTCGAGGACGCCCTGGCGCGCGGCAAGCGCTGGCGGGACAGGATTGCGGCCACTTTGGAGCGATCGCCACCGCTGCAGGCTGCCCTTGGCGACATGATGCGATAGCTGCCGCCACCGGAAAGAGGCGTGGCGATGAACCAAAGCGCGGTAGAAAGCCTCTTTCGATGCAGTTGACGGAGGCGCCCCGAAAAGTCTCGAACGCAGCTCGGGCCCAAAAGAGGTGCTCAGTCTCGCAATTCCGATTCACCGGTCTCATAATTGTGCTCCGGCAATCTCATAATCAATGACCGCGAGCGCGGAATTCCAGGCTTTTGGGAAGGTAGAGGGCGGAAAGCAGCCTGCTTTGGTGCTTAGCTGGGCTCGGAGGCGCCGTTTGGAGCAGCGGCGAGGCGCCAATCCACTCATCTGAGCCGATCAGTCCACCAAACCAGGGCAACAGTCCGGCGAATTAGGGTGAGAACGACGTTCCGAAAACCGTTTCTGGGCTTTTCCACTGATCTAGGATGACCGACAAGGGCGAACGGTTGCGAAAAGGGCAAAAATGCGCTATACGCTGCCTTGAGATGGACAACGCTGTGATCGTTCCATCTTGGTCGGGTCTAAGGTTGCTGGCAGCCGACAACCCCGGGGGCCAGGCAAGATAATTTGCCGGCGTGATGGCGACAGTCGGCAGCCTTTCGTGCCGCGACATGAATCTCATTTCCGGTGAAAAATAAGGGCGGCTGAGGCATTTCGCGTCTCATTCGCAAAACGAACGATAATGCAACATTATCATTCGTTGTTGGCGCGCGACAAGCACAGCGCTTTTTGTCTATTTACGTTGCCAAAAGCGCCGCCATGATTCATCGTGCTGTCGATGATTCTGCGTCCCAAACCCGCTCCGCGCCACTACGTCACGCTTGCCGGCGCCCCTTCGACCGCGCCAATGGCAGCGGTGCCGGCCTGGCTGCGCCGCGCCGTCCCGGATGGGCAAGGCCTTGCCAGTAAAGACGTAGAGGATGTGGCGCTCGTTGTCGGCGCTGCCATCGGCGCGCTCGATGCGGTGGTGCGTCGGCAGGAACGCTGGGCCGGCGCCTGGCGACAGCGCCTGGCGCTTGTCGCTGCCGCGGTGACGGCGAAGCAGGCCGGCCGCGTCGAGGATGAAGGCGCGCTGCGCGATGCCGTGCTGCTCACACGACCGGGCGATTTTTTGTCCCTCGGCCCCGCCGGATCGATGCTGCTGGCCTGGCGCCGGCTGGCGGCCCGGCCCGGGGACGAATTGCTGACGGAGAAAAACCTCGCTGCGGTGTTGGAAGAGTTCGGCTACGCCCCGGATGATGAGGCGGTCAGCGATCTGGCGGATGATCTTCGGCAACTCGCCGACGGCGCTGGCATTCTCGCAACGTTGACCGGCGCGTTCATGGCCGCCGAAAGATATGGCTTCGCACGAGCCTTCGGATGCTGGCTCGCCGACGCCCTGCTGGCGCAACGGCTGGGTTGGGCACACGCGGTGCCGCTGCTGGGCGCCGAGGCAGCCTTGGGCACAAGCGCCCGCACGCGTCGATCGGCAGCCAGCTCTGTGGTGACAGACATTGAGACAGATCCTGAGCGTGCCAAAAGTCTGCTTGCCGCGCAGGCGCGCGCTGCGCTGCGCGCCATTGATCTTTCCGCTGAGCTCGAGCGCCGAGCGGACCGGCTGCTTGCTGTTGCGCCGAAACTCAGGGCCAAGGCGGCGGACGCTGTTGTCGACAAGCTCCTTTCTGACGATACGATCGTTGCCTCGGAAAAGATCGCAGGCATGAGTGACCGTGGGCTGCGCCGCCTGTTCGACCGGCTGGTTGAGCTTGGCGCGGTGCGCGAGCTGTCCGGCCGTCCGACCTTCCGCATTTACGGGCTGTGAAGACGATGGCGGAAGCGGTGCGCAGACGAGAAAAAAAGATGTCCAGCGAATGCTGGTTGATCGGGAGCTGGATCATCTGCCGCCGGACGCGCGCTGGCGTGAATGGATGCATCGCGTCGAGGCCACGATTTTCGCCGCCAGCGAGCCGGTCGGCCGCGAGACGCTGGCCCGCATCGTCGGCAAGAGCTGCAGCGTTGACCTTTTGATCGACGACATTCGCGAGGAGCTGCGTGGCCGCCCTTACGATCTGGTGGCCGTTGCCGGCGGCTGGCAGCACCGCACCCGGCCTGCCTATGCCGACGCCATCCGCAGTGCAGTCGGCGGTAACGAGCGCGCGGCAGACCTCACGCAGTCAGAGGTGCTCGTGCTGATGTGCATCGGCTACTTCCAGCCGATCACCCGCGCCGAGTTGTCGTCTTTCTTCGGCAAGGAGATCAGTCGCGATTTTATTGGCCATCTGCGCGGTGCTGGCCTGATTGCTTCCGGTCCGCGTAGCCCGACGCCGGGCGCGCCCTACACCTACGTGACGACAAAGGAATTCCTGCTGGAGTTCGGCCTCGACACGCTGCGCGACCTGCCCGACTTCGAGGCGTTGGAGGACGCAGGACTGCTCAGCAAAGAGAAACTGCTGGCGGGCGACATCATACCGGGATTTGCAGATATCGACGATAGTGGTGCCAGCATCGCGCTCGACGAATAGATGATCCCATTTAGGAACGGAGGATCCAGGTGACCTCGCCGCTCGTCAGATAGACAATTGCGCCGCGTACGGCGCCGGTCGCGGACAGATACTCATGAAGCTGCTGCACATGTGCCTTGCGTACAGCAGGTGTAGGGTTTGCGTCAGATTTCCAATCGATCGCAGCGTCAACGCGTTCTTCGATGATTGCCAAGGCGTCAGCCCGACCGGCGAGCAGGCCAACCTCGTCTCGTCCCCAGATTGCGATCTCGGGCACGAGGTGGGGCCTCAGTTCGGCAATCTCTGGCAATGCGAGCCCACGAAGCGCCGCGGCTGCCATCTCATTAGGATCGGGTCGAGGTTCGTCGTCATTGACGTCGGAAACAAGCTGATCGAGCAGTTCGCGAGCGCGGGACACGCTTGCGGCGAATTCTCCCGCAAGCTCGCCGGTGAGAAGCTCTTCCATCAGCTTGTGAAGGATCACGCCGCGACGCGTCCCGGCGCCGACGACCTCAAGATGCTCGGCATGGGTCTCCAAGATCACGACCCCGGCGAGAGGGTCCCCGAGCCGATCGGCATCGTGCTCGCTGGGCCGGCGCCACAGGACCGGCGGCGCGCTTTCCTCAACAGATCGCTGCTCGGCGGCAAAAATGTCGGAAGACTGTACGTTCGACGAAGAGGCCGGCCTAGGCGTTTCCCGCCGCGCAAAGGACGAAAGGTCCATCTCGGGAATGTGTTGCTGACGCAGGTCTATGGAGCTGAACCAGGAATCTTGGGACGCCTGAGGAATATGGGGGAGGATCAGGAGATCCCTTGCCCGGGTGCATGCCACGTACCAGATCCGCTCTCGTTGATTGGCATCTTCCAGGCTTTCCTCGGCACGCGCTGCAGCCAGCTCCTGCGGAGCGACGCCGCCGAGCATCCAGTGCAGACTGTTATCGGATTGCCGATGCACGAACTGATCCGGCCGGTAGAGTTCGGTCGTGGAATTGACCGGAATGACGACCGGCCATTCCAATCCCTTGGCACTGTGAATGGTGACGATCTCGACGGCATCCTCGGCAGCGTCGAGACGTCCTTCCTGTGCCCGGGCCTTTCGCTCCCAATCAGACTGGAGATCATGAATGAATGCGCGCAGGCCAGCAACAGAGTAACCGCGCGCTCTCTCGATCAGGGCGTCGAGATTGGCGAGCGCGCGTGCATTTCGATTGCGATGTCGCGCTGCCATGATGACGCGAATGTTCAGGCGCTCGATGGCTTCCGCCAGAATCAGACTTGGCGTCACAATAGAAGCGCGCCGGCGAAGTTGCTGCAGCTCGACCAGAATGCCCCTAGCCACTGGATGCTGCACCAGTTCTGGATCCGTTCGCACGGTGAAAAAAGTTTGGCCCTCTTCCCTCGCGGCGAGGGTCGCAGTGATGTCGAGCACTTCCTGTTCACTGAGCCCGACCAATGGTCCGCGCATCAGCGCGCCAAAGGCCAAGGTGTCGGAAGTATCCGCCAGGACCCGCAACAATGCCAAGATATCCTGCGTCTCCTGTCGTCGCATCAGCGTCTGGCCGGCTTGCGAGGATACCGCGAGTCCGCGCTGCTCGAGCGCCCGCTCATAGCGCCACAGTTCCGTATGTCCCGGCGAAAGCAGCGCGATGTCGCCGGCCTGGAGCGGCGTGCATGTCTTGTCGGCACGTTGTATCGACAGGTTGCCGATCAAGGCGGCGCAAATGTCGGCAACCCGCTCGGCCTCGGCTTCCCGAAACATTTCCGCGTAGACGCGCCCCTCGGTCGCAATCTCGACGGTGAAGCGTCCCACGCAGGGAAGCGAGTGCGAAGCCTCGAAGAGCGTGGGGGCAAGCGCGACATAACGGGGCTGCGACGGCTTGGCAAAGACCGGCTCGAAGCAGGCATTCACATGCTCGATGATCCGGCTCAGCGAACGGAAATTGGCCGTGATCTCGAGCACCGCACCGTGATCCTGGCTGTCGATCAGCCGGCGGCAGAGCTCGTAGGCTTCGATGTCGGCGCCGCGAAAACGATAGATCGCCTGTTTCGGATCGCCAACGAGGAAAAGCGCTCCGGGCCGCAGGTCTGATTTCTCCCATTGTCCTGGCCGCGTTTCGGTCGCGGCGATCGAGAACAAAATCTCGTTTTGGATGCTGTCCGTGTCCTGGAACTCATCGACCAGGACGTAGCGATAGCGTTGGCCGATTGCCTGACGCACCTCTTTATGGTCGTGGATCAGCGAACGAACGTGGATCAGCAGATCATCGAAATCCAGGACGGCGGCGGCACGCTTGCGTGCCTGGTAGCTTTCCAGCAGCTGGTCGAGCGAGGCCGACAAAGAGCAGACGAGCGCGCTTGCGATATGACCTACCAGCTCGTTCCAGCCGATGACGACGATCTCGTAGAGCGTCCGGCCGTCACCGGGGCCGGCATCGTTGCGGTGAGCGCCGAAGCCTCGCGCCGCATCTTCATAGGTCTTGAGTTGGAGGCCCTTGCGCTCGAAGAGCCGGCCGGTTCCCGGATCGCAAAGCCGCCACAAGGCCCCGAAATCCTCGCCTTGGGCGAGACAGTCCTGATAGCGCTCCGCAAGCCGGCTCAATTCCGACGCGATCTCGGAAAGCCATTTTTCAGTGTCGGCGCTTGTCTGCCACCGGGCGAAATCGTCGACCGCCTGGACGAAATCAATGTCGGGCCGTGCGTCGGGAGACGGAGGGATCGGTCGCGCATCCGGATGCTTGCGCCGGAGGCTCGCCAACTCCCGGATAAGGTCCACGACTTGGAGCGGGATAGCCTCGGCCAGAACCACGATTGGGTCAGTTTCCGCCGCATCTGCCGCAAGCCGCTTGGAAAACCAGGCTGACAGCTCGGCCATGAACAGATTGTCGGCGACCGTCGCATCGACCACGCGAGCGCCGGGGTCTAGGCCAGCCTGGACGCCATGGCTGCGGATGATCGCCTGGCAAAATCCGTGGATGGTCGTCGCCGTCAGCTCATCGAGCCGGGGAGAGACGGCGACCAGCGCATTGCGCTGCTGCTCTGAGAGGCCCTCCGGAAGAACGGCCTGAAGGAAAGCCGGAACATCGCCCATCAGCAGCGTGTCGATCGTCTCCCTGATCCGGTGCGCGAGCTGGCTTGCGGCAAGTTCCGTAAACGTGATGGCCGCGATGTCGCCGGGATGATGGCCGGATGCGAGCATCATCGCCACGCGGCCGGCCATTAGCGAGGTCTTGCCGGTTCCCGCAGCCGCCTCCACCAGCAGGATCGAGGAGAAATCGGTCATCGCCCGGCAACGGGCGTCCTGGTCGACGAGCGTCATGTCGAGGCGCTCCACAGCCGATTGAGCTGCTGATTGGCCGCTCGGAACTCAGCGGCTTTGCGGCGCAGATAGCTTTCGCGATCGGCCGGAAGCGCCAGACGCATGTCGTCATGGAGGGCATCCTGTTCCCAACGCGGCGCAATCCGGCCGCCGCGCAGGATCGCCATGGCTGCCGACAGATACCCCGCCGCTTCATTCACAACCGCATCGAGCTGGTCGCCCTTGAGCTCGAAGGTAGCGGGATCTTCGGCGAGATAGATCAGGCGCGCCACAACTGTCCTGACTTCGGGCAGCAGGGAGCGGACCGCGATCGCATAAAGCACGCGTTGCAGCTCCCGTCCCTGGCCCAGCGCGATGCGCTGATGTTTCGGAGGCGGCTTGACGCTCTTGTAGTCGGTGATGCGCGCACCGTCGCCTGTGGCACGAATATCTAGCCGATCCATGCGGCCGCCGAACACCAGACCGGTCTGCTCGATCGGCACCGCCACCGTGGTGTCCCACGGCGCTTCTTCCTCCGCGGCAGTGCGCTGACCGAATGGCACCTCCGTCCAGCTGCGCGTATCGGATCTGACCTGATCGTCGGCGGCAAGGCCGCAGGCCGTGCGACGTGCAGCCTCATTCACCGTGTGGCGCCACAGGATTGGCGGCGGAACTGAACGCTGCAGCGGCCAGGCCTTCAGGATCGTTGTCGAAGCGTCAACGATCGCCGCGTCGATCTCGCCGGCGCTGGCACGCGCAAACCCCGGGGTAGGCTCGAGCGCTGCGATCGCGCCGCTGATCAACTCATGCACCAGCTCGCCGAATGAGGCTGCATCGAGCTGCAGCGGGTCGTCCTGGAATCGGACAGAGCGCCAACCTAGAGCGTAGCGCCAGACAAATCCTAGCGGATCGCGCAGCAGGCGCTGCAGTGACGTCGTCGACTGAACGCGCGACAAGGCTGCCTCAATCGCCGGATGATTGGCACTTGAGAGGCCGTCATGCGGCGTCAACTCGGAAGGCCGCTGCCAGTTGCGCCAGCAAAGCTGGCTCTGGCGAACATGGGGCAGGTGGCCGGCATCGCGCGGCCTCGCCAAAAGCCTGTCAGCGTCGCTGAAAGCATGCTCCGGAATGCGATCGCGCTTGTGCACGATCTCGTCCGAAGGCCATAGGGAGCTGGGTGACAGAACGCCGCCTTTGGCGTTGCGCAGCGACCGCGACAGAACGAGTTGTTCCGTTGTGTGTGCCTGGATGATCTCGAAATGACGCCGATCGCGCTCAGCGACACCCACGGGATGCAGCCTTCGGCGGTCGAGCAAATGATGCGGCAGCAGCGGGTCGTCATTTTCCGATCGCGGCCAGGACCGGCTTGTGAGGCCAAGCAGGCGGGTGAAGGGACGTGGGCATGCCGCCAGTTGCGACGCCGGGCACCAGACGACGCTGTTGGCGGGGTCTTGCTGATCGGCGACACGCAGAGCTTGCAAGGACAGGGCGATGGCTTGCGCCGGCGCGCTTCGCAACGCTTCCTCCCACATCGCCAGGCTGGCGGCGCTCAGCAACCGCGCGCCGGCCTCTCCCGCCGCCTGCGCTCCGCGCGCGAGGAGCTCAAGAATCGGAAACAGGACCTGCTCGACCAGTTCACCATCGGCGCGTTGCGGCCTGGCCGCCGCCAGCACTTCGCGCCACTGGTCGAGGCTTCGCAGTCCCGCGTTTCGCGGAACAGCAGCAAACCAGTCCGGGGGGAGCAAGCCGGCGAATGGGCGCGCCGGTAGGCGCCGGATCATGCGCCAGACGCGCTCCTGATTGAGACCGTTTCCAAGAATGTCCGCCAGCGCCGCACACGCCTGGCCCTCCGGCGTGCTCAAGGCCGGAATGCCGTGAGAGAAGTGCAACGGCAATCCGGCGCTTCGCGCATAGGCCAGAAAATGATCGTCCCAGTCCTGGGTCGCAGTCGCAGCGATGGCGATGTCCTGAGCTTGCACCCTGCCGGTGGCCAGCAACTGCCGGGTCCAGCGCAGCGCCTCGATGGCCTCCGCCTTCGGGTCCGCGCTCGCCTCGGCGGATGTACAGACCGGAGTAGTCGCCGCCCTTCTTTGGATCGACCCTCTAAACCATGGCTGCTCGACGGGGACCGACAGCTCCCAGGTGAGGTCGGTGACGCGAGCGAGCTTATTGAGAAGCGGCCGCCAAAGCGGGTCGACGTCCACCAATCCTGAAAGCGTCACCGGACCCAGCAGGCTGCGCGCGAGATCGACCCGCCTGCTGGCAGTGTCGCGAAGGTCGCGCGGCAACATATGCGTGGGTGGAACGTGATCGCGAATGTAGGTCTCGATGCGATGAAGGTCATCAAACCTCGGCGCCTCGCCTGCCAGTGACGACAGATCGAGATCCGCCCGCCAGGCGCAATCCAGGGAATGGAGGACCGCACGGGGCATGCCTGGCAGCCCCGCAACGGTTCCGATGTCGCCAAAGCTCTCGGAAGCGAGCGCGGCCTGAATCGCCGGATAGAGAACATCGGTGCCGGCAGGTGTGGCGAAACCACCGACCAAGCGTGCAGCGAGCAGCGGCAAAGTGAGGATCTCGCGACCGATTGCTCCGGCTCGCGCCGCGGCAGCGCGGGCGCTGCGAAGCGCCAGCATGCCATCGACGACGTGAGTGGAACGAATGAGCATCGGGTTTTCGGCTTGTTGTTCCTATAAGGCACTGTGATCGCTCAATATCACCAGCTATTAAAGCTCAGGCAAAGAAAAAAGCTTTGGCCTTGGGGATAGAAATGCATCTAAGCAAGTTAAGCATCAGGAATTTCAGAAACTTTCAATCGATCGACGTTGCGCTGGCTGGCAATGTCGTGCTCCTCGGAGAAAACAGGGTCGGGAAGAGCAATCTGCTTTTCGCGATCCAGCTTATCCTCGACCCGACACTGCCCGATTCGGCAAGACAGCTGAAGCTCACGGATTTCTGGGATGGCGGACCAGCTGACTACAGCACGCCCATCGAGGTGCATCTGGAGATTTCGGAATTCGCGACCGACATGGCGCTGACTGCGCTGTTGACCGATTTCCGAGCCTCTCACAATCCGAGCGTTGCTCAGCTCAGCTATCTGTTCCGCAAGAAGTCCGACGTCACTGGCGCCCCACAGTCGGGCGCCGATTGCGAGTTTCTGGTCTTTGGCGGCGGCGACGAAACGCGCTCCCTTCCAGGAAAGGTACGTCGCCGGATCGCAATCGATCTGCTCGACGCCTTGCGCGACGCCGAAGGACAGCTCGGGAGCTGGCGAAGTTCACCACTGCGCCATCTGCTTGAGGAGGCTATTTCCGGGATCAGCCGCCCGGACCTGGACGCGGTTGCGGCGGAGCTCGAAAAAGCGAGCAAGACGCTCGAAGCCTTTCCGACCATCAAGACGCTTGAAGATGAACTGCGAGCTGGCATCGCCCACCTGTCTGGGAAGGCGCATGACATCGACGCGCGCCTGAGGTTTGCGCCCACCGACCCGCTGCGCTTATTCCGGGCGATCGCAATGTTCATCGATAACGGCAAGCGGAGCATCGCAGAGGCCAGCCTCGGGTCGGCGAACGTCGCCCTGCTGGCACTGAAGCTTGCGGAATTTGCATGGCGCCGGAAGAAGAACGAACGCAATTTCTCGCTGCTTTGCATCGAAGAGCCAGAGGCGCATCTTCACCCGCACCTTCAGCGATCCGTCTTCGCGAAATTGCTCGGCGATGTCGACGCTTCCCGGGCCATGATCGTCACCAGCCATTCACCCACCCTGGCTGCGGTCTCGCCGTTGCGATCGATCGTCCAGTTGAAGAGGCAAGGAAGCGCGACGCAGGCATTCTCATTGGCGACACTGCCGGTGACGCCCGGCGAGCTTGACGATCTCGAAAACTATCTCGACGCCACCCGCGCCGAGCTTTTGTTCGCACGGGGCGTCATCTTCGTCGAAGGCGACGCAGAGGAGGCGCTGTTACCAGTCTTCGCTTCCTCTCTCGGCCACTCGCTTGACGATCTCGGTATCACTGTCTGCAATGTGGCCGGGACGAACTTCCGCCCCTATGTCAAGCTCGCCGAGGCGCTGAAACTGCCCTATTGCGTTATCACCGACTGGGATCCGCTCGACGGGAGCAAGCCTCCTCTGGGCAAGAAACGAACCATGGATCTCTGGGCGGACATGCTCACAATTCGCGGCAAACCCTCACTGACGCCGACGCAGCTGGCGGAATGGGAGGCAAAGGATTATGCCGCATTCAGTGCCGGCGCGGTGAAGACTAGGGTCTTTCTCAATGAACGGACCTTCGAAGTCTCCGTCGCCAACACGGCCGGCTTGTCGATCCCGCTCCTCGATATCCTGAATGAAGAGGATTTCGGGTCGGTGCGCACCAAGCGCATTGCCGCCTGGCGTGCTGGCATGGCAGTTGATGCTGAACAGCTGCTGGCTATGGTCGCGAGCGTCGGTAAGGGACGGCTCGGCGCCCGGCTGGCGAAGAAGGCTGCGGGTTTTCCGCCACCAGCCTATATCGAGAACGCAATCACCGCTCTCGTCGCGTTGGTCTCCAATGCTTAGCGACCGGGCCCTTATTCAAGCTTTGGCCGACCTCAATACCAACCCGGAGCAAGCGGCCGCTGTCGTGGAAAAAGGCCATTGCGTGGTCCTGGCCGGTCCGGGAAGTGGCAAGACCAAGACGCTGACGACCGCGATGGCACGCGCGCTGATCGAGGACGTGGCCGATCCTCGCGGCGTTGCCTGCATCACCTATAACAATGACTGCGCGATAGAGCTGGAAACACGGCTCGCCCGCCTTGGGATCACGCCGGGAGACCGCGCCTTCATCGGCACCGTACACAGTTTCGCGCTGAGCCAGATCATCGGCCCCTACGCGCGCTGCGTGCCCGCCGGGCTTCCTGCGGACTTCAAGGTCGCAAGTAGATCGCAGATGCGGGCCGCCGTCGAAACGGCGTACAAGAGTTCGATCGACGGCTATGACGATCCTCACGAAAGATGGAAGTTCGCGTCGGAAAAACGCCTGCGCGATGTCGATCGCACGCGGCCCGAATGGCGGGGGCGCAATCCGGAGCTGGCTGATTTCGTCGAGGCCTACGAGGCAGATCTGCGCCGGCAAGGGCTGATCGATTTCGACGACATGCCGCTGATCGCCTATCGCATGATCAAGGAGAATGGCTGGATTCGTGACGCTCTTCGCGCACGCTTTCCTGTGTTGTTTGTCGACGAATATCAGGATCTCGGGGACGCGCTGCATGAGCTCGTCCTGCTGCTCTGCTTCGAGGGCGGAATTCGGCTGTTCTCCGTCGGCGACACCGACCAATCGATCTACGCCTTCGCCGGCGCCAACCCTGAGCTGCTCGAAAGCCTGACGCGCCGTTCCGATGTGCGCACAATCAGGCTTCGCTTCAATTATCGTTCCGGCGCGAAGATCATTCGAGCCTCGCTCGGGGCCCTTGGCGAGGAGCGCGACTATCATGGCATAGATGGCGCTCCCGACGGCGACCTGAGCTTCTGGCCAGTTCCGTACGGACACGACGATCAGGCTGAGGCGGTTGCCAACACGATCATCCCGAAGCTTGTGGAACAAGGGTTCGAACTCGGGCAAATCGCGGTTCTCTATCGGGCAGCCTGGCTCGGCGATAAGGTCGCGGCCGCTTTGAAAGAGGCAGGAATCCCTTTTGTCAGAACCGACACGAATGCGCTGGTCAAGAGAAGTTCCCGCCTTGCGCGCTTCATCGAGGAATGCGCCCGCTGGGTCACAGGTGGCTGGCGCGATGCCGAGCCGCCATATGCGCGGCTTCTGTCGCAAGCGATGACGTTGGTCTATGGGCGCCACGCCAGCGAGCGTGAGGAACAGAACCTGTCCGCGCAGCTTATGGGATTTCTCAACGCCTCACTCGGAACCACCGAGACCACCCATTTCTGGCTGCAGCGCTTCTCTCGTGAACTCGTCACGCCGTGGCGCATGATTGCCCGCAACTCCGAACAGGAATGGGATGTCTGTCCGGAGATGATCACCAACACCGATCCGGCTCGTGACCTCGATCTTTCCTTGGCGCACTTCGCTGGTCGAACGGAAGGTTCCGGACGTGTCAACCTCAGCACCCTCCACAGCGCCAAGGGAAGAGAGTTCGATGCAGTCATCATGTACGGAGTAAACGCTTCCGACATGCCGAGCACGCGCGATAGGACCAGTCCCGCGAGCCTTCGCGACGCCAGGCGCTTGTTCTATGTCGGCGTGACCCGGCCGAAAAGGCACCTCAGCCTGGTCTATCAGGAGCACCACCATTCACCGTGGGTCTTGGAGCTGTATCAGCGAAGTCAGTAAGATTGAAACCCGCGTCGATCAGCGTAGGACTATCAGCTCCTCATCCGAGCTGTGTCCTCATCCTGGCGGCCGATCTTCGGCTTGACACTCACCATGCTCGACCTTGTTCAAATCACTCGCGTATATGTCTCTCCGTCGATCACCCGTTGCACCTGCTCACGGTTCCGTGCGCCGATGCGCTCGGCGATGGTTTTAGCTGGGGGGATCCTCGCAAGCTCCCGAATAGCCCGGACCTGCTCGACAGAAAGGCGGTCGTCTCGGCCGCAAATCTGGGCGACGGCCCAAGCGTCGTCCTTCCATTTTTGCGAAACCCAGGGCAGGAAGCCCCTTGCGTGGATGGTCACGTAACCAGTTTTCGAGAATACTGTCGCGTTCATCGGGCTGCGGCACGACACGATCAGGGTCGCTTGCTCCCAGGTAGTGTCATCCGATAAAGGAAGCGTCAGGACGTTCAATCCTGGCATTAGCAACTTTCAGTGCAATTCGCGTCCAACAAGGAAGTAATCATGAGGCGGCCGACCCGACCGTTCACTGTTGAGATCAAACAGAAGCGCAGCGCTCAAAGGCGGGGTCACTCGATTTGGGGTGACATTGATTTGTCAGCAGCCGTGGCCGAGACAACAAGAGAGCTCAAGGAGATGGAGCTGCCAAATCGGCATCTTGTTGACTCTAATGTCGTGGCCCTTGATGTTGCACACGTGCATCAACCCGGAGCGGAGCCTCTCATGGTAGATCCTAAAGCAATTGAATCAGGAGAAATGGCGACCGAGCCTGTAACCACAGTTGCGACGCCTGATGGGAAGAATCAAACCTCACGATCGCGAAAGACCAAGGCTGAGCCGAGGCCGCGAACTCGGAAGAATGGCGCCGATGCGGGACCGCCAGCGGGGGAAACACCAGCAGCGGCCGCGCCTTCTGGCCGGAAGGTCCACTCCGTAAAGGAGCGCGCCCAGAAGCTTACTCAGATCGCGAAGTCGATGAGTGGCGGCACCACCCTCAAGAGCGCCGTGAAGCAGGCCGGCATTTCGGAACAGACCTACTATCACTGGAAGAAGGCTGCGGCGCTCCCGGCAGCCAGTGACGAACTAATCGATCTGGTCGCGCTCGAAAAAGAAAACAAGCGACTGAAGAGCCTGCTAGCGGGACGCCTGCGCGAGGAGAACGCCGAGCTGAAGAGGAAACTGGGGCTGCAATAGCGCTTCGGAAGTAGCTGAATCTCAGTTCAGAACGCCGGCATATCGTCTTCGCCGCCGCATCGCCGATGAACCGCCTTTAACCGTGCGGAAAACCGCACTCTGCTTGGCCAAGGACAAACTTCGTTAGATCCCGCTAATGCTGCAGAGGTATTTCTTCTCAAGGTAAGGCGAAGAAGGATCAGAGCTGTACGATCACGGTAAAACGCCGGCGGGGTACTGTAGACCCGCTGGATGCGGATTGAACTAAGCCGCTAGTCGCGGCAATTGGTGCCCGCTTTGAGAGACGCCTCCTGTCTGAGAGGATTTGGGTGTTGCAAACCCATCCTTCAGACAGGAGATCCAGATGGCCGAGATGAGCCCTCTGCGTCGCCGGATGATCGAGGACATGACAGTCCGCAATCTATCTCCGGCCACGCAGCAATCCTACCTTTATGCAGTCGCAAAGTTTAGCCGCTATTTTGGCCGATCGCCGGATCGGCTGGGCCTTGACGATATCCATGCCTTCCAGGTTTACCTCGTGTCGACGGGCATCTCCTGGTCGGGATTGAACCAGATCGTCTGCGCACTCCGGTTCCTCTATGGCGTAACGCTCGGCCAGGATACAATCCCGGAGCATATTCCGTATGCGCGCGAGCCTCGCCAGTTGCCGGTTGTTCTTTCCAGCGACGAGGTCGTCCAATTTCTGCAAGCTGTCTCCAGCCTGAAGGCGCGGGTGGCTCTGACAACAGCTTATGCCGCCGGTCTCAGGGTCTCGGAGGTCTGTGGTCTTCGCGCCAACGATATCGACAGCTCAAGGATGGTGATCCACATCACGCGCGGCAAAGGCGGCAAAGCCCGCTACGTCATGCTGTCGCCGGAACTGCTCGGGATCCTGCGCAGCTATTGGCGCTTGGCGCGGCCCAAGGACATTCTGTTTCCTGGGCGCGATCCTGACAAGCCGATCGAGCCGTGGGTGCTACATTCCGCCTGTCGTTCGGCGGTTGCGGCGGCGGGTCTTTCCAAACACGTCACCGTCCATACGCTGCGGCATTCCTTTGCCACTCACCTGCTCGAGAACGGGACCGATATCCGCATCATCCAGGTCCTGCTCGGCCACGCCCACCTCTCGACGACAGCGCGCTATACGCAAGTCTCCACCGACACGATCCGGTCGACGGCCAGTCCGCTCGATCGATTACGACTGGAGGTGACGCCGCCGGAATCGTAATCGGTTGCGCCCCACCTTCGAAGTCGCCGACATCTTTCGACGGCATGGGAGCTCCTACAGGCGTGAGAACGCCGGTCATCTGGGCCGCGGCGAGCGCCGCGTCATGGGCGCGATCGAAGCTTGCCGGACACCCAGGCTCGGCGGTCACGTCGATGCCTGCGACGATTGCGGCAGGACCCGCATCTCCTATAATTCCTGTCGCAATCGCCATTGCCCGAAGTGTCAAGGCGCGGCCCGCAAGGAGTGGGGCGATGCACGCGTCGCCGATCTGTTGCCGGTCCCGTACTTTCATGTGGTCTTCACGCTACCACCCGGCATCGCCGAGATCGCCTTTCACAACAAGGTGGTCGTCTATGCATTGCTGATCCGGATCGCCGCCCAGACGCTACGGACCGTTGCCGCCGATCCCAAGCGGCTGGGCGCCGATATCGGCATCGTCGCCGTGCTTCACACCTGGGGCCAGGCCATGACCCATCATCCCCATGTCCATTGCGTCGTGCCCGGCGGCGGTCTCTCGCCCGACAGGTCAAGGTGGGTCGCTTGCCGGCCGGGCTTCTTTCTGCCCGTGCGCGTGCTGTCACGCCTGTTTCGGCGGCTGTTTCTGACGGCCCTTGCCGACGCCTTTGCTCACGGTGAACTCCGCTTCTCCAACGAACTCACCCATCTCAACGACGACGAGGCGTTCACCCGCCATCTCGCGCGTGCTCGCCGCGTCGAATGGGTCGTTTATTCGAAGCCACCGTTCGGCGGCCCGGATCAGGTGCTCGCCTATCTCGGCCGCTATACCCATCGTGTGGCCATCGCCAACAGCCGCATCGTCGAGGTCGATGACGGCCATGTTGCTTTCCGATGGAAGGATTACCGTGGCAATGGTCGCGACCGCGAGAAGATCATGCGACTTGACCCACACGAGTTCATCCGGCGTTTTCTTCTGCACGTGCTCCCTGACGGCTTCCACCGCATGCGCCACTTCGGCTTTCTCGCCAATAGCCACCGACGGGATCGTATCGGCCTCTGCAGGCAGCTCCTCGACCAGCCATCACCAGCAGGCGAGAAACCCCAGCCTGACAAATCCCAGCACGGGCAATCCCACAAATGCCCCGACTGCCGGCGTCCCATGCACAGGACAGGGATCACTGTTGCGCCTGTTTCGCCGCCCCGGCCATCATCTTTCTGGTGCGATACATCATGAACTCCGACAATCCGCACCCCCTCCGATATGCCCGCAAAACCAAGCGCCCCGCCTGCGCGCGACACCGCTTGGCCCTGGTCACACCGAAAGACCGACAGTGTGCATTGAGAGCGCAAAAATCGCCACCGATCGCCCGCCAAGCTGCTCGCGAAGGTCGCCGGATCAAGCCAAAATTCGGTCGTGCCACCGCTGCACGCGACGAATTCGCTATCGCCGTCAAACAGCGTGCCCTACTATCTCCATAACAGCGGCTAACAACCCGCGCCTTACTTCAATCCGGCTTATGTGAGGTCGCTCGAGCTCGCCGCGACGACCGATGCGACCTCACATAACCCTCCAGATTCCAACGATTTACCGGACGGCATTCCGATCAAAAACCGGACGCGATTGGAGTGCACCCCCAGACTGAGACAAGGAAAATCGCGGACAGTTTCCCCGCAAGGAGAGGAAACTGGGGCATGGCCAGACGGCAAAGAGTTATTGATGATGACCAAAAGCTGGAGCTTCTCCGGCGCATGGAGGCGGGCGAAACCGTCAGCAAGTTGGCAGATGAGGTTGGCATCAGTCGCCAACGACTTTACGAGTGGCGTGATCATCTCAGGCTTCATGGTAATCTGAAGTCGCGTCGGCGCGGCCGGCCGGCCAGGACAGCAGGAGTTGACGGGGCCGCACAGCTGCAGAGTGCAGTCAATGTGCCGGCACCTCAGGAAAAGGCATTGACCAAGGCCAGGCGCCGGATCAGGGAACTGGAGCAGAAGGTCGGGCAGCAGCAGCTCGATCTCGATTTTTTTCGCGAAGCCTTGCGGCACTTCGAGGAAGATCAGCGTCGGAGCAGCGCTCCTGGCGAAACGGGATCTTCAAAATCATCGAAAAGATGATGACCGGCCTGTCGCAAGGCGAATTCAACATCGACAGAATGTGCTGGCTCGCTGGTGTCAGCCGCGCGAGCTATTACCGTCACTGGCTGGATTCGGCCCCGCGTCGGGCCGAGACGGGTTTGCGCGATCTCATTCAGAAACTGGCTCTCGGCAACACACACTACGGCTACCGCCGGATTGGAGCCCTGCTGCGGCGGGAGGGGTGGCAAGTCAATCACAAATGCGTTCTACGGATCATGCGTGAAGACAATCTGTTGTGCCTGCGCGCTAGACCCTTTGTTCCTGTGACGACCAACTCCAGGCATGGTTGGCAAGTCGTGCCAAACCTCGCGAGGGGAATGATCCTCAATGGCGTAAACCAGCTATGGGTTGCCGATATCACCTTCCTGCATCTGGCCGAGGAGTTTGCCTTCCTTGCCGTTGTCCTTGACGCGTTTAGCCGCAAGGTTGTCGGATGGGCGCTGGATACGCATCTTAGAGCAAGCCTTGCCATCGAGGCTCTCGAGATGGCGATCGCTGATCGCCAGCCCGTACCCGGGAGCCTCATCCATCATTCCGACCGCGGGGTTCAATACGCTTGCGGGGCCTACTCCGAACTTCTGCATGTTCACGGTATCCAAGCGAGCATGAGCCGTGTCGGCAATCCTTACGACAATGCGAAGGCGGAGAGCTTCATGAAAACCCTGAAACAGGAAGAGGTGCAAGGGCTCGCCTATAAGGATGCAGATGATGCCCGCAAGCACATCGGTGCTTTCATAGAGACCGTTTACAACACGGGGCGCCTGCATTCGGCGCTCGACTATCTCAGTCCGGAGGAATACGAACAGAAGCATTCACGCGGGCGACAGATGGAAAAGGCTGCATAGCTTAACACGGGAGGTGTCCGCGATTTTCCTTGTCTCAGTCTGGGGGTGCACTCCAGTCCGGTTTAGTCTCGGAATCACTGTCCGGAATCATTGGAATACGCACGCTGGAACCTGATCGGGAGAATAGTGGGCGGGCGACTGATACTTGTTAACGGATCGAGGCCAGCAGGCCGGCATCGCGGAGCGGCGCTGTTCAAACACTCAAACGTCTCTGCGTCTCGCTTGCTTCACTCAAAATCCAGTCGCGAAAGCTCTTAACCTTCGCAATACGCTTTTTGGGTGGGGCGATGGCATAATACCCATCTTAGGTAGGAACGGAAATGTTGATCGCGATGACTATTTTTCCTGACGCCAAGGCGTCGTTTGCGGAAACGTCGCGTACTACTGCGAGACCTTGACCCGCGCTGGCAGCCTGAATCAGCAATGTGTCGTCGGGATATCTTGGCCCTTTCATGGTGCCGTTGGGCAGCCTCACACCTGAGGCGGCGAACCCGGTTGACCAGTCTGTACGTATCCGATCATGCAGGAGAGGAAAGCGAAGGCAATCAGCCGGTGTCGTCAGAGGGCCAAGGCGCAGGCTGCGTTCCGCGATTATGTCTTTTCAGTTTTCAGCGTTTGTCGCTGGACGATAGTCGGAACTTCCCAGTCCTACGGTCGCATTGTTTAGAGAAATGAGCCAGTTCGCAAAAAGTGCGGCTCTTCCTAGGTCATACTCGCCGGGCAGATAAGCAATAGACCCCGTGATTAGGTTTTGACCAAGTTCAATCTTGCGAAGACGATATCAAGAGCCTCTACCCAAGGCAAAGCGGCCTGCCTTCTCAAAAGATGGTCCAGCCCTGCTTCTGTGTAGGTACCTTGCGTTGCGATCAGGTCAGAAACGAGCTCGAGTGAAACATCCTGCCGCGCCAGGGCGTAACCTGTCGATCCTGCGATATTCCCTGCAACAATCAGCCGTGCTTGAGCCGGCGTGAGTCCGCGGTCCAAGAACCAAGCTTCGAGCGTGGCGACGAAGCGATACATCCAGCCAGCGAGGCAGGCCCCGATCATTGCAAGTTCGAATTGATCTTCGGTATCGAAGGTTACGACCTTACCTGCCGAATTCAGCACCGCTTCGATGTCCTGAGATGCGGGAAATATTGGAATGAGGCCTTCGCTAATCGTATCAATGTAACTCGACGGCATGATCCGAACCACCAATATGTCCTCGCCTATTGTTGCCCGTAGTTCTGCAATGGTGACGCCAGCGACGGCTGAAATTAACACCTGCTTTGGACGCAGGACCAGTCTCGGCAGCGCGTTGGCTAGCTGCTCGGGCCGCACCGCAAGAAGGATCCAGTCGGCCTCGGCGAGCATGCTCGCGTCATCCGGGGCTACGGTGCAGTTGTGGGTCGCGGCAATCGTCTCGGCCTTATCTCGGCTGTAGGGCGAGAGCAGAATTCGACCGCCAAAGCCACCCTTTCGCAGGGCGGCGATTAGGTAGGTGGAGAAGTCGCCGGTTCCAATAACCCCAATTGTCGGCATGCTATACGGGCCTCCAATATCGAATGCCGTCAGTTTCTTTCGCAACAAGATGTTATCCAGCGTTAGCCCCGTATGGAGCGTTGGTGGAGGCGAGAAATGGAACGGGTGCTTTTGTGATCACGTAGACCCACTACAACTGCGAGCCGGCCGCCTGCAAAACGAGATACCGATACCCTACCGACAGCAGCACGCGAAAATCCATATAGAGGAGATCGGAAGACACAGCCACGACGCTCATTCCCAGTCTTAAAATTCAAATCGGTCTGCGCTAGCTCTCCATCGCGTCCAGCCGGGATAGCACCATCGCCAAATGCGATTTATGAACGGTGGCAACCAAACGAACATCCCGGAGCTCAAGGCTCCTTCGTATCATGCGCAGCTCATCAAGAAGATCTTCTACCTGCTGACGGAAATCCATTTTTTCTAGAAGCAAAAACCAGAATCTAGCCGACTGGAAGAACAACATATCGTTGAAACTCCTAAGAGGACCATTGCTGCTCAAACTATGCAGAATTCCATGTAGGCGGATAATTATTTCGGCGAATTGCCGTTTATCCTTGCTATCAAGAAGTTGGCGGCACACTTGCTCCAAGTCTTGTAACTCGCAGAGGATCTCGTCAGTCACGGGAAGTGGTGAAGATTCCGCCATGGCGTCCATCAACCGCATACGAACGATGTATATATCCCGCATAGAGCTCAGGTCGATCGACGTGACTTCAGTACCGTTGCCGTGCTGGCTTACGATCAGACCGTCGTACTCCAGGCGTTGCAAGACCGTGCGCAGAGGCGTCCGACTGACACCAAATTCCGACGCAAGTTCCCTCTCATTGAGGCGGCTACCTGGCTGGTAGTCGAGGAGGCATATCCGGCGCCGTAACTCGAGATATATCTCCTGTTTGCTCATTTTGCCGACAAGTTGCCTCTCACCTTCCGAATTCCCGTCGCGACCTTCAGGAACAGTCAGGGTGATTTCGCTACTAGGTGCTAGGGAACTATTGCGTGTCATCGAAAGCTTTCTCTAGAGTCTCCAGGGCGTCGCATCACGTTCCGATGCGCAAAACAGCGTGCGCTTGACGTAAGTACGCTATTACGCTCTGCGAGGTGATACGCCCGGTGGCCGGGTTCTCTTGGCTGGGCCGATTTTGTATCGACATGGAAAAGTTGGAACTGTCGGATTCCACATTTACGGTGTGAGTATTGAACTCCAAATCTGGATCTGCCCAAATTTCCATCTGCGTGCGGTCCGGTCCGAGCCCCGCCAAGCTGAGCGCGGCAGCGACATTCACGTTGGCGGGAAATTCCTTCGCCACTTCGCTCACCGTTCCTCTTAAAACGCAAACCGCTTCCGCTAGGTTTTCCAGGCGCAACCCGTTGCGAATAACATATGGTGCGGTTGCAAGGCTCCTTGGTGGTTTTCGGGTGTGGATCTTCACCGCGTAGATTTCACCAACGGCAACCGCTTTGAGGGCATCGAGCCCAAGCATCGCGCCGGATGGGATCACAATCCGCCCTCCAGTGCGGCGTGCCAGCTCCACAAGATCTTCTCGACCTAGTAATTGGCTGGCAGACATAGCTAGCAGGGTCTTCCCCGCGCCAAGGACGGGCAGCGCAACCGCGTCAAAAATGTGTGGTGGGAGGCACTCCAAAACTGCATCGCACTTGGTAGCCAACTCCTCAAGCGAAACACAAGGAACACTCCTGTTCAAGGTGGCATTGAACTCAGCGGCGCGCTCCAGGCTACGCGCCGAAATAGCGACTAATTCACACCCAGACACTTCCCCTCGATCCAACGCATGTGCCACCGAGGAGCCAATTGCGCCGATCCCGGCTATTCCAATCCTCATATGAACTCCGATTTTCAATCTGCCGCTTTTACCGCGCTTAAGAACTGCTGCGTCCGTTTGCTTTTGGGGTTAGAGAACAGCTCATCGGGGCTGTCTTGTTCCTCGATCTTTCCACCAAAAAAGAAGCAGACGCGGTCGGAAATATCACGAGCAAAACCCATTTGATGGGTCACCATAAGCATCGTCAGCCTGTGCTTGAACACCAAATCCTTAATCACATTCGTGACTTCGCCGATTACCTCGGGGTCAAGGGCGGAGGTCACTTCGTCGAACAACATAACCTTGGGCCGCATCGCCAGGGCGCGGGCAATCGCCACGCGCTGTTGTTGACCACCCGAAAGCCGGGAGGGATGTTGGTCCTTCTTGTCGATCATGCCAACCATCAGGAGAAGCTCTTCGGCACGCTCTCGAGCCTCGCGGCGCGAGAGACCCAAGACTAAGACCGGCCCCTCCATGCAGTTCTGTAGCGCCGTCATGTGGGGAAACAAGTTGAAATGCTGGAAGCACATTCCTATCGAGGAGCGTGCTTTTCGCAGGTACTTTGCATCTGCCCGCACCAGCACGCCGTTTTTCGGCATGTGGGTGAGGGGTTTGCCATCGACATAGATGACGCCACCGTTGATGGTCTCGAGGGTCATCAGCATGCGCAGGACCGTCGTTTTGCCGGATCCCGATGGGCCAATGATGGTGACCATTTCACTTGGTGCGATGTCCAAGTTCAGGTTGTCCAGAACGATCAGGTCGCCATAGCTTTTACGGACCTTCATGAACCGGACCATCGGTATATCTGGACCGACGAGCTCAAGAGGATATGACGAGAGATCTTCCATCATTGCATCCCTAACTTACGGCGAACGGTCGCTTCAAACCAACGGATGCCGCTGGCGGAGGTCAGTGAGATAATTAAGAAAATAATGCCCACAATCGTGTAAGGCTCAAGGTAGCGATAGTTTTGCCCGCCTACGGCGTTTGCTGCCTGCATCAATTCGGCAACACCAATTACAGACAGCATTGGCGTATCTTTGAAAATGCTGACCAGGTAGTTTCCCATCCCGGCAATTGACGGGGGGAGAGCCTGCGGCAAAACAATACGCCTATAGGTCTGCATCGTCGTTAGATTTATGGCTGTGCATGCTTCCCATTGCCCCTTCGGGACCGATTCAATGCCACCTCGATAAACTTCTGAGAGATAGGCAGCATAGTGAAGGCCGATAGCGATCATGCCTGCAACCCAAGGGCTCAAGGAAATCCCGTATTCAGGTCCAACGTAGTACACAAAGAAGATCTGCAGGACGAGGGGAGTTGAGCGAATGAATTCGACGATTTCCCGGGTAATATACGTCACAAAATGAAACGGTGTTCGCTGAGCGAGCGCGAACAAGAGACCAATGACAGCGGCAATAGCGTATCCAATGCCGGCAGCCAGAAGCGTATTGACGGTTGCCCACAGCATGATGGGCAGAATTTCGGCTGTGAATGCGAAGTCCCATTGCATCACTTAAGCCCTTCCTATCCGCCGAGCCATGATGCGTTCGAGCCAGCGCATGCAAGGCGTGACGAGAAAGCGAGCGAAAACGTAGTAGATGACCAGCGCGGTCCCAAAAGTCCACGTAGAGAGATAAGTTGTATTGTTCAGCTGACGCGCCTCAAACATAAGATCAGGAACTGCTATCAGCGCCACCAGGGCGGTGCTTTTGAGCAGCTCGATCACCAGGTTTCCCCAAGCCGGCAGCATAGTTACAAAGGCCTGCGGGATGATAATCTTTCGCATTTGTTGGGCTGGCGACATCGACAATGCGTAAGATGCCTCCCACTGACCGCGCGGCACCGACTGTATGGCGCCCCGCACAAGCTCAGCGCCGTAGGCGCCAAGATTCAGGCCAACTGCAAGAAACCCGGTAAGAAAATTGTCCAACGTGATGCCAAACAGGGGCAACACGTAGAATAACCAAAAAAGCTGAACCAGCAGTGAGGTGCCGCGAAAAAACTCGACATATCCTACCGCGACTCTCCTCAGGGCCGGGCTTGACGACAGCATCATCAGGCCGAAGAGGTTGGCCACTAATATGGCCAGACCCAAAGAGCAAAGGAATTGGATGGCGGTTACGAGCGCACCGTCTACAAACCGGCTACCATAATCCGCAAGGAACGAGGTGTATGTCATAGAAGCTCGCCTCGGCAGTGCTGACGAGCTGCCATGCGCAGTTCGTCAGCCAACTCATTGTTACCGATTGGCGCAGACCCATTCGGTTTTTGCATCGCCTGGAAGCTGAGCTTTCGTGTATTGAAACTTCCCTACTGCCTCAAGCATTTCTGGCGAACCGAGGTACTTTGCTTGGGCCTCGTTGTATGCCTTCAGAAAGTCCTTGTCCTCTGGTTTGAACGCAATCGCCACCCAATTAAAAGTCCAATCAGGAAGCGCCGCAGAGTTGGTTACCTCAATTTCGCCAGAAGAGCTGGCGGCTAGGTCCTTCATTGCGAAATCGTTGCCAGCGCCAGCGTCCGCGCGGCCTGCTTTTACGGCAGCCAGCACTTCTGTAAGGCTCGGCACCTGCATGATTTTGCTGTCCGGGATCCCTTCCTTCACCGCCGCATCAGCGTTTACGAAGCCGGCCACTGTTACCATGGTGGCATCTTTCTGTTTGATGTCCTGATAGGTCTGGATTGCCTTGGGGTTACCCTTCTTGACGATGAAGGAGTCACCGAATTTGCCCATCGGCTCGGCGAAGCTGACGTTCTTGCAACGCTTGCCGGTGATGTACATGCCGCCTGTAATAATGTCGAAGCGGCCTGCCTGAAGCCCCGGTATCAAACCACCCCAATCGGTCACGACGGGCTCGATGTTAGTGTACCCCATAGACTTTAGGACACCGAGCGCCAGTGCGTTCGCAAACCCCAGAGGTTCGTTTTTGTCCCCTGGATAAGCCCAGGGGATTTCGTGAGCAAAGCCAATGCGGATTGGCCTTCCCGCAGCAGCACGGTCCGTCAGCTCGTCAGCGTTGGCGGAAGTGGCGCCGATAATTAGAGCCGCAGTCGCGGCGATCGTAGCCAGGATAGCTTTCATTTTCATGCGTTCCCTCTGTTCTTCGAGTTTGTGCAGAATTGCCCGATAGGTATACCACTAGCCTTGGAGAGCCGCAAGCGAATGTTCCAGATCGCCGGATATTCGTGGCACAACCGCGCATTTTTGGTACAGCGGTGTAGAATTGTCTTGCCATTTGCTCCGGTCATCGGTACCAAAGGTATACCTATTACCGCATGAAAAACGGGAAGCACCAGCTGAGGGAAGCCATGACCTATCTTTCGCCCTTTCCAAAAGACGAGCTTGATCGCCGCATATCGAACGCGCGGAAGGCGCTCTCAGAGAACAACCTTGATGGCATCTTAATTGCCGTCCCCGAGAACATTTATTACCTCACGGGGCTCGACCACTGGGGGTTCTTTGCGGCGCATGTACTCGTTCTGAATCAAAGCGGAGAGATGGGACTTTGCTGCCGAGCAATGGAGCAGATAACGGTAGAGAACCAGGTCCGAAACGCACGGTTCTACGGGCACAAGGATCACGAGGAGCTTTCAGACTATGTTCATCGAGCCATGAAAGATCTTGGTCTGTTGGGTGCCCGCGTGGGCATTGAAAAGCGCAGCCTTTTCCTTACGCCACGACATGCTGAGCGCATTCAAGATGACCGTTCCGGCGTAAGTTGGGTGGACGCATCCGGGATTCTTGACGACCTACGTCTTGTAAAGTCGCCCCTCGAAATGGAATACACTCGGAAAGCGGCCCATGCAGTGGATCTGGGCACATTGGCTGCAGTCGAAGCGGTGCACGACGGCGCATCCGACTACGAAGTTGCAGCGGCTTGCCACAGCAGGATGATCCTCGAGGGCAGCGAATATCCTGGTTTCGGCCCATTCATTCGGCCAACTACCCGCTTGGGTGAAGAGCACACTACCTGGAGAGGAGAAGTGTTCCGCAATGGCGATGCCGTGTTCCTCGAAACCTGCGCCTCATACCGCAAGTATCAATCTCCCATGGGCAGGCTTGTCTATGTCGGTAGCGCTCCGAAGGGCGTTGAAGAGTCGGCGGAACTTGCCATTCGCGGCATGAGGGCAATCTGCGAAGCCCTTCGGCCGGGCGCGAAGGCGGGTGACGCCTATCAAGCCTGGCATGAAGTGGCCGCGAGCGCCGGCCTTGTCGACTATCATCGCCATCACTGCGGCTACCTCGTTGGGATAGGCTTCCCGCCGAGCTGGACAGGCGGCTCAATGGTCACCAGCCTTTTCCCCAAGTCGACCCGCAAGATAGAGGTCGGCATGGTCGTTCACGCCCATTCCTGGTTCACCAACACGAAAGTAGCCGATTATTTCATTTCCAATACGGTGATGGTGACCGAGAACGGCGGAGAAATCCTGACAAATAAGACACCCGAAACGCTGATCGTGCGCTGATTACTCGCGGGCGTTCGCTAATGGCCAGATTTGAGCGGACGCTCTTCGCGACCATTGTCGGAGGATCTCATGCAGAGACTTACAAAAGCTACGCTGACCGGCATATGCACCCAGATGGCATCGCATAGCTGGTCTGAGGCGGAAATAGACGAGTTGGTTGATCCTCGGTTGGGGATGATCACCGGCTTCCAAGATCTCCTTGATGAACTTGAGCAACTGAGAAAAATTGATCTTGGGACCACGCCGCAGGCAATGAGCGTCCAAGGCGCAACCAAGCATGAGTGACGATATCGCATTCCAGAGTGTCAAGACGCTGAGGTCAATGCTTGAGCACGGAAAGATAACTCCGGTCGAGCTTGTGGATACGTTCGCGCAGCGCATCGGCCAACACAATCCACAAGCGAAAGCCTTCATCACGACAACGATCGACGATGCGCGAGAACAAGCGTCGCAGTTCTCCAGCAATGATTTGGACAGCTCCCCGTTCGCCGCAATACCTTACGCTTCCAAGGACTTGTTCGACGTTCGCGGTGTCCTGACCTCTGCTGGGTCCCGAGTGTTCCACGACAGGATTGCCAAAACCGACGCGTTTGCCATCGCCAAACTACGGTCGGCCAAGGCGATTAGTCTTGGCAAGACGAACCTGCATGAATTCGCATACGGGGCGACAGGCGAAAACGAGGTTTATGGCACGGCCGTCAACGCGTACGATCCGACGCGTCTTGCCGGCGGCTCCTCGAGCGGCTCGGCTGCTGCGGTAGCCTTTGGTCTTGTGCCGGCGGCACTTGGAACGGACACCGGCGGCTCCGTCCGGGCGCCAGCTGCCTTGAACGGGCTTGTCGGCTTTAAGCCCACGATCGGGCGGGTCCCCACTTCGGGAGTGGTGCCTTATTGCTGGACGCTGGATCATGTCGGATTGATGACGCGGACGATCGCCGACTGCGCCGATCTGCTGAGCATCGTGTCAGGCTACGATCCTAGCGATCCCGCTTCGGTCAATCGGCCCATCGACAACTACTCTGAAGCACTCAATGGAGACATCTCAGGATTGCGCGTCGGCATTCCAAGCAACTTCTATTGCGAGCGCACGGACGAGGAAATCCTGGGGGCTCTTGAACGCGTGAAAGAGTATCTGGTTGAGAACGGTGCCAGGCTGGTGCCGGTGACATTTCCGGATATGGAACATAGCCGTACAGTCTCTCTCACGGTGCAGATGCCTGAAGCGCTCAGCGCGCATTCGGCTTATTTGCAGGACCGCGGCCACCTCTATGGAGCGGATTTCAGAGCCGGATTGGCGCTCGGGCAGTGCATACTGGCTGAGCACTACGTCAGAGCAAAACGGTTCATCGAGGTTTACCGACAGCAGACAAACAGCCTCTTCGACGAAGTCGATCTGATCCTCACTCCCGCGACACCCGAAATCGCGCAAAAAATCGGCACTGTCAAAGTCAGACGAAACGGTGTCGACGAGGCGATTGGCAATGCGATCACCCGGTTCACGACATTCTTCAATATGACCGGCCACCCAGCGCTTACGATGCCATGCGCCATGCACACGCAAGGCCTCCCGATCGCGCTGCAATTGATAGGCCGGTACTTCGACGAACAGACGGTCCTGCGCGCCGCGCACGCAATAGAGCGATGCGACCGGTTCTCAATCCCGCTACCGAAAGTGGACGCCTGATATGCCGACCGTGTCATGCAACCGCTCGATACGTTTGGGCGATCGTCTCTCCGTCGCATCACCTCTGATCGGTCCGCGCTTCGGTAAAAGGACGGCTCAGCACATTGGATATCCCGTACGGCAAAGCGAGCGCTTTTCAGCCGCAATGCATAAGGGAGACCTTTGAGATGGTGTTTGCGCTGTTAAGGTATGGCTTCTCGCGACAGTATCCCGAACGCGATGAGATACCCCGCACGCCTGATCTGCAGTCACACTACGATGTCGTCATCATCGGAGGTGGCGGCCACGGAGCTTCGTTGGCTTACCACCTGGCCAAACATCATGGGATCACCAAGATAGCAATTCTCGAGAAGGGTTACCTCGGGGGCGGCAATACCGCCCGTAACACCACGGTGATCCGCTCGAACTACACAGATCAGCGATCCATCAGGTTCTATGCGAAGTCGCTGAGACTTTATGAATCCCTGGCCAATGAGTTGGATTACAACATGATGTATTCCCGCCGGGGACAGCTCACCTTGTCACACTCGGATGGCGTTTCGCGCTCGCTTCGCCTGCGCGCGGACGCCGGCGACTTTTACGGCGAGGCGAACGAGATCGTGGATCGCCAGCAGATCAGGAAGCTGGTGCCTTCGCTCAATCTCGATATCAATGGAATGCCGATCCTTTGCGGCCTCTGGCACGCGAACGCAGCGATCGCGCGTCACGACGCAGTCGTATGGGGGTATGCTATCCGCGCCTGTGAGCGGGGTGTCGAGCTTCATCAAAGGACTGAAGTCCTGCAAATGGAAGTCGCTGGGGGAAAGGTAACACGCCTTCGTACAAATCGCGGCGATGTCTCGGCTGGGACCGTGGTGCAGTGCGTAGCAGGCCACTCGTCAGTGGTTGCAAAGATGGTTGGGTTGAAGCTACCGGTCCGCAGCTACCCGCTTCAGGCAATGGTGACGCATCCTGTTAAGCCATTCCTGGATCCGATGGTCTCGTCCACCGCCCTGCATTGTTACATCTCGCAGTCAGCAAGGGGCGAACTTGTCATCGGCGGCGGATCGGACCCGTACGAACTCTATAGCACTCGTTCCACTCTTGAAGTCAAAGAAGCTCTTGCGGCTTCGGCCTTGGAGATGTTCCCGTTCATTGGAGAACTAAAGATCTTGCGCCAGTGGGCCGGCATCACCGATATGACGCCCGATTATAGTCCGATCATGGGCCCGAGTCCTCTCTCGAACTATTGGTTGGACGCCGGTTGGGGCACCTGGGGTTTTAAGGCAACGCCGGCCAGCGGGTTCTTCCTGGCCAAGGCCATCTCCGAAAATCACATTCCTGACGAGATCAGGCCCTTTCAGCTCGATCGGTTCGACCGCTTCGACCTGGTCAACGAAATGGGCGCGACCGCCGCGAGCCATTGAGGAACTGGACCGTGAAGTTAATGACATGCCCTTTGAACGGGCCACGCAACATTACTGAATTCCAGTGCCACGGAGAGGTGCATCAGCAACCCGATCCGTCAGCCGCGAGCGACAAAGAGTGGGCTGAGTACATCTGGATGTCCAACAACACGGCGGGCGTCGTACGTGAGTGGTGGTGTCATGCACCAACCAACTTCTGGTTCCTGGCGGAGCGCAACACAATCACCGACGAGATTATGGCCACATTCCCTGTACCGGCCGATGGGCCTTTGGGGAAACCGTCATGAACAGCGCGACACGACGGCAGGGCCTGCTCATCGACGCATCGACGAAAATCAGGTTCACGTTCGACGGACGAGATTATGAAGGCGTCGCCGGGGATACAATCGCCTCGGCGCTTGCCGCCAATGACGAATGGATATTGTCACGGTCCTTCAAGTATCATCGACCGCGCGGCATCCTGACTATGGCTGCTCAGGACGCGAACACTCTCGTCCAAATTGGAAACGATGTCAGCGTCTTTGCAGATCGCCATCCTATTTCTGACGGTCTCGCAGTACGGGCTCAGAATGTTGGACGTTCGGCGCGTAGCGATAGCGGCTTCGTCATGAACAAGCTTTCGCGCTTCATGCCAGTCGGCTTCTACTATCGAACCTTCTATAAACCTAAAGGGATATGGGAAAAGGTCTGGGAACCCATCATTCGGGCGAAAGCTGGACTGGGTAAGCTCGACGTCACAAAACCCACTGAAGGATATTACGACAAGGCCTATGGCTGGTACGACGTGGTTGTCGTGGGTGCAGGGCCCGCGGGCATGGCGGCCGCGATCGCCGCGGCTGATGCGGGCGCGTCTGTATTGCTGGTGGACGAGAACCCGCAGATCGGTGGGGCCCTGAACTATGCGCGATTATCAAGCGAGCGCGACCTTATCGGCGAGGTGAAAGGCCATAGCAAGATTGCGATCTGGACCGACGCGATTTGCAATGCATGGTATGCCGATAACTGGCTGCCCGTAATTCGGGGAAACCGATTGCACAAACTGCGTGCCAAGCAGGTCATTTTTGCAAACGGACTCATCGAGCAGCCATCGCAGTTTCGCAACAATGATTTGCCCGGCATCATGCAGGGCACGGCCGCTCAAAGGCTCATTCGGCTGTTCGGTGTGAAACCTGGCAATCGTGCAGTCGTACTCGCTGCCAATGATGATGCATATGGCGTTGCGCTTGACCTTCTTGAAGCAGGCGTCGACCTGGCGGCAATCTGCGATCTTCGTAAGCGCGGCCACGACGGACCGATACGTTCAGAAGTATTGGATCGCAAGATCGAGGTCCTTGACGGATGGTGCATCTACCAGGCACGTCCGGGAAAGGCCCATGTACATGTCCAGGGTGTGGAACTGGCGGAGATCGATGCAGGGGGCGCCGCAGGCAAAAGGCGTCGGAAGATCGACTGCGACCTGGTCTGCATGTCCGTCGGTTATATTCCCGCCTATCAATTGCCGCTGCAATCGGGGGGCACGCTTGCCTACGATGACGCGGCGGCGCATTTTACAATTTCCGGACAGAATGAAGGCGTTCTCCTTGCCGGATCGGTCGACGGATTTTTCGAGCTTGAAGACTGCATAGCTCATGGGGCTGCGCAGGGCGCAACGGCTGCGATCAATTGCGGTCATAAGGTTCAAGGTAGCCCCACGCTTCCGGTTCGAGGGCGGATTTCTCCAAACCATCCCTGGCCGATTTTCCCGCACCCTGAGGGAATGGATTTCGTTGACTTTGATGAAGACCTTCAGGTCAAGGACATCAAGAACGCCATTGCGGACGGATATCGTGAACTTGAACTCGTAAAGCGATTTTCGACTGTCGGCATGGGTGCAAGCCAGGGCCGGCATGCGGCCCTACCGACTGCGATGATCGTTTCGAAGTGCACAAATCGGACGATCAGTGAGGTCGGCGTCACCACTGCCCGCCCCCCTGTTACGACGGAGAAGATCGCGACTTTGGCAGGACGAAAGTTCACGCCAGTGCGCCGAACTCCAATGCACGAGCAGCATGAGGCTCAAGGAGCAGCCTGGCTTCTAGCCGGAAATTGGCTGCGCCCCGCCTATTATGGCCGGCAGGACGATCCCAAGATGATCAGCGCTGAAGAGGTTCTCAGCGTACGAAACAACGTGGGCATGATCGATGTCTCCACTTTGGGCGGACTAGACATACGCGGTCCCGATGCGGCCGAATTTCTGAACCGCATGTATACGTTTGCCTACGCGAAGCTGCCTGTCGGCAAGACCCGCTATCTACTCATGACCAATGAGGCAGGCACGGTCATAGACGACGGTGTCGCGTGTCGCCGTGGCGAGAGCTACTTCTACGTCACGGCGACTACAACGGGCGTGGACCGAATTTACCGCAACATGTTGTGGTGGAACGCCCAGTGGCGCCTCGACGTAGACATCGCGAATGTTACGGCCGCCTATGCGGGAGTTAACCTCGCGGGGCCAAGTGCCCGCATGGTGCTTGAAAACCTTACCGACGACATTGCGTTGTCACCACGGGACTTCCCATACTTGGCTTACCGGGAGGGGAAGCTGGCCGGGATACCTGCGCGGGTATTCCGAGTGGGTTTCATCGGTGAGCTTGGTTATGAGATCCATGTTCCCTCACGCTTTGGGTCAGAACTCTGGCGTGCGATTGGGGAAGCGGGCAAAGCTTTCGGTATTCGCCCGTTTGGCCTTGAAGCCCAGAGGCTCATGCGGCTCGAGAAGGGACACGTAATAGTCGGACAAGACACTGACGGCATGACCACGCCCGAAGAGCTGGATATGAGTTGGGCGGTGGCCAACTCAAAGCCTTTTTTCATCGGAAAGCGCAGTCTAGAAATTCGCAGCAAGACGTTATCTAGCCGCAAACTTGTCGGGTTTGCTCTCGATCGCATGCCGACGACAGGGCTCCAGGAGTCTAACCTGGTCGTGAAAAACGGCTCGATAGCAGGTTTCATCACATCAATCGCTTTTTCGCCGACGTTGGGGAAAATCATCGGTCTGGCCTATGCCGATCGCTTGGACGCCAATCTTGGAACACGAATTGTGCTGCGTTCAAGTGACGGAAGCGAGCATCAGGCGGAAGTCGTTTCCCCTCATTTCTACGATCCCGAAAACCTGCGGCAGGAGATGTAAGGTGGGCGCCATTGCGAGAAGTCCGTTCGCTCATCGTTTGACCGGCCTGAGTCAGACTCCGCAGAACGAGAACGTCGTCATCCGTGACCTGTCGACGCTGCCGCGGATCGGCTTCAAGGGTAGTGGGACGACGAAATGGCTGAGCTCGAAGGTCAGCGCCGTCCCGGATGTCCCCAACAAAGCTATCACCCTTTCCGATGGCGCTCTCATCGCGCGGCTCGGAAAGGAAGAGTACCTCGTCCTGCCTGATCGAGACGCGATAGGTAATGTGTGCAGCGACCTGGAGGCAAGCTGGAATGCGGACGACGCCAACGGTGAGCTTCGAATAGGGTACCCGCTTCCCCGTGCTGACAGCCACAGTTGGCTCTATCTCAAGGGGAGTTTCATTCCGCAGATGTTGGCGAAAATTTGCGGTGTGGATTTGCGCAGTGATCGTTTTCCCCAAGGTGAGGTCGTACAAACGGTGGTAGCGCGGATCAGCGCGGTTTTGATCCGCGAAATGAAGGATGGCCCCTACGGCCTGCATATGCTGACTGATTTCGCCTCAGCCGACTATCTATGGGATGTGCTCCAGGATGCTTCCGCCGAATTTGGCGGCGGCTTTGCTTGACGTCGGGAGGATCTAAAATAGCAACTTTTCACTTCAATTCAGACAACGGCGCGCCTGTCTGCGAACAGGTAATGACTGCGCTGTTGAACTGCAACCAAGGTACCGAGACGGCCTACGGCGCAGATCAGTTCACCGCAGCCTTGCCAGGGGCCTATTCGAATTTCTTTGAACGTCAAACTTTTGTTTTCCCAGTGCCCACCGGGACCGCCGGCAATGGTCTAGCGCTTGGCGCGATCACCCCACCGTACGGCACAATCTTTTGTCACGAGAGTGCCCATATCGTGACGACGGAAGCTGGCGCCCCCGAATTCTATAGCGGAGGTGCACGCATGACTTTGCTGCAAGGTGAGCACCATAAGATATCGCCGGCCACTTTCGAGGAGGGCTTACAACGCCACGGCATCGGCAATGTGCATCATATGGCAGTCAGTGCACTTATCCTCACCCAAGCCACAGAGGCAGGCGTCGTCTACGAACTCGATGAGATACGAGCGCTGAGTGCAATTGCGCATAGGGCAGGAATGAAAGTCCATCTTGATGGGGCGCGCTTGGCAAACGCCATGGTTCATCTGGGCGCAACGCCGGCCGAAATAACCTGGAAGGCTGGTGTGGATATTCTGACATTCGGCACGACCAAGAACGGAACCATGAATGCCGAAGCGGTGATCACCTTCGATCCCGAAATCGCAACGATCCTGAGCTTCATGCACAAACGCGCCGGGCATCTGTTCTCGAAGATGCGCTACATGTCGGTGCAACTGTTGAGCTACCTGCAGGATGACCTGTGGCGCCGAAATGCTCTGCAGGCAAACCGAAACGCAGCACGCATGGCGACTGCTCTAAGACAGTGTTCGGGTGTAGAGTTGGTGCACCCCGTTCATATAAACGAGGTGTTCGTCACCATGCCACCGAGCCTTCTGGAAGCGCTCAGGAATAGCGGTATTCATTTACGCCCGTGGCGTTTTCAGCGCAAGGATCAAGGCTGCCGTCTTGTGATGTCCTACAGCGACAGCGCAGAGCAAATTCATCGATTTGAACAGGTCTGCCGCGAGTCATCGACCTTCCAAGGGTAGAGCTTACCGCGCGATCTACCGCCTGATCGCGGAGCTGATCGTAGGGCCGAGACCAGAATTTATCAGCCTATCTCAGTTGGGAAGAACCGCATGCTTGAATACAACATGATTGTTGATGCCGCGAGGATTCTCGACGGCGTAATCCGAGTCACGCCTTTGCTCGAGTCTGAGCTTCTCAACCGCCGGCTTGGCTTCCGTCTTCTTGTAAAAGCCGAGTGTTTGCAGCGCACCGGATCCTTCAAAATTCGCGGGGCCTACGTTAAGATCGCCTCCTTGAGCAAGGAGGAGCGCGCGGCTGGCGTCGTGGCGTTTTCGTCCGGCAATCATGCTCAAGGAGTTGCGGCGGCGGCGGCGGAAATGAATGTTCCAGCCACTATAGTCATGCCTCAGGATGCGCCCGCCGTGAAGCTGCGCAACACTGCCGCCTACGGGGCCAAGGTCATCACATATGATCGGGCAACCGGCGACAGGGCCAAGATCGCAAGAGATTTGGCGGAGCAGACGGGGGCGACTTTGATTGCCCCCTATGATGATTTCGTTTTGATGTCGGGGCAGGGAACCGTCGGACTGGAAATCGCCGATCAACTGGAGAAACTGAAAGCGTCTGCAGACGCTTTGGTGTGCCCTTGTGGCGGCGGCGGGCTGATCGCTGGCATAGCCACCGCGATGGCAGAGTTGTCCCCGGCGACCACTATCTACGCGGCTGAGCCGGAACATTTCGACGACACCAGGCGATCCTTGATTGCGGGCAAGCGCATTGGAAACGAGCCGGGGTACAACTCGATTTGCGACTCGATCGTAACGCAAATTCCAGGTGAGAAGACCTTTCCTATCAATCAGAGACTCGTCTCCCACGGCTACGCGACGTCGGAAGCTGACGTCATTTTCGCAATGAAACTTTTGGCCGATGAGATGAAGATCGTTGCCGAACCCGGTGGAGCTGCTGGGGTTGCCGCGGTCCTGCGGCACCCCGAAATGTGGAGCGGCAAGACTGTCGTGGCAGTGGTCTCCGGAGGGAACGTGGACCTGAGCGTGTGGCGCGAATTCCTTCGCTGATCTCCTGACGCTGCCGAGTCGCAACGTTTGGCTTGGTCGGGCGACCTCATGCCAAGGACGACAGCCGGGCTCCGAAACCCTTGAGCCGCATTTTGCCGCCACCTTCTCGCTTCCCAGAGAAGAGGGCTTTGTTTCCTCCAACGTAAAGGCAAACCAATGACCACTTATGTCCTGACTGCAACGTGTAAATCGACCCGAGGAATAGTAGCCGCGATCTCCGGTTTTCTTTGCGAAATGGGTTGCAATATCGTCGATAGTTCGCAATTCGACGATCTCAGCACTGGCCGCTTCTTTATGCGCGTCTCATTCATATCCGAGGACGGGAAAGGAGCCGAAGCACTTTCCGAAGGGCTGATGCCAATCGCCGAAAAATTTCAAATGGAAGCAGAGCTTCACACACAAACGCAAAGAATGAAGACGCTTCTGATGGTCTCGCGCTTTGGCCATTGCCTCAACGACCTTCTGTATCGCTGGCGGATTGGTGCTCTGCCGATCGACATCGTCGGCGTCGTCTCAAATCATTTCGACTACCAGAAGGTCGTGGTGAACCACGATATTCCCTTTCACCACATCAAAGTGACCAAGGAAAACAAGGCGCAGGCCGAAGCTCAGATCATGCAACTGGTTGAAAGCTCGGGCGCCGAACTGATCGTGCTTGCCCGCTACATGCAGGTGCTGTCGGATGCTATGTGCCAGAAGATGTCGGGCAAGATTATCAACATCCACCACTCGTTCCTGCCGAGCTTCAAGGGCGCCAATCCCTACAAGCAGGCCCATGAGCGCGGCGTGAAGCTGATCGGGGCGACGGCTCACTATGTCACCACCGACCTGGATGAGGGTCCGATTATCGAGCAGGACACGGTTCGCGTTACCCACGCCCAAAGCGCGGAAGATTATGTCTCAATAGGCCGGGATGTTGAGAGTCAAGTCCTTGCACGGGCAGTCCATGCCCACATCCATCACCGCGTCTTCTTGAATGGCAACCGTACTGTCGTGTTCCCGGCGGGCCCGGGAAGCTACGCCTCAGAACGCATGGGATGATCACAGCATATCGACGGAGCCGGTCCGTAAATCGATAAGTGGGCGGGCTGCGCCGCTTGAAAAGCAGCCTTGCCGTGATCATCCTCGCTTCGACTTGGCGAGCCACACTTTGCATCTCAACGCCGCAAGGCGAAGGAGCGGCTTCAGCTCGGCGCAGCACCTCTTTGCCGCCAAGATCGGCAAGGAAGATCTCGCAGGTTGGTGAAGGGCCGGAATGCCAATCAGACCATGCACACGCCATCATAATGCAGTCGCCGTTGTCAAACCTGTCAAACTGACGGAAGGACAATCAAAAACCCTCATTGTGGCGGTCTGCTGAGAGTTTGCGAGAAAATCGCGATCCAGCCTGCCCATCTCTGGGAACCAAAAGCGGACAGCGGCACCTCCTGTCGGATTAGTCGGGTCTGCGACACGGTGATGGTCGGTGGTTTCCTGCTGCGCGCCCAATGGTCCTTGAAGGGCATGCGGAAAATCAATTCTATGGCTCTTCATGCAATTGGCACGAATGTTGATGCTACCCTTTGCGACACGGCAACAGCTGCCGGCAGGTTCATGCCGCGGCGTGACCGCGATCGAATTCGCTCGCTGCGTCTGTCGAACTCGGGAAGCCGTCGCCTGTGGTCCCAAAGAGAACAGGGGCAGTGAAAAGGACAACAATGATGGCGAGTGTAATGCGCAGCAGCGTCCAGTGGGTGAAGCACGACTTCTCCGGAGCGTATAACCGCAAGTGGCCGCATGCCTATTTTCGTGCGCATCTAGCCTTAGACTATACAATTCCAGATCGGGCCAAGCCCGTCTTCGAAAGGATCTTCGCCGATTATCGACGCCTGCGCAACAAGACCGAGCTGAAGATCGTTGATATCGGTTGCTCCTACGGCGTCAACGCTGCTTTGCTGCGCAGCGATCTCGATCTCGACGATTTGTATGCTGAGTATCTGGGATCCAGCGGATCGCTTTCACGCCGACTCGACATCGAGCATAGCGCGTTCTTTCACAGTTGCGGCCTTCGTGATGATATCCGATTTGTCGGCGTGGACCCGTCGTTCCGCGCTGTCCGCTATGCCCGCAACCAAGGCCTTCTGGAGGGTGGCATCCCGGCTGATCTAGAAGCCCGGGACTTAACGGTGAAGGAACGTTGCGCCCTAGCGGACGCAGACATCATCATCAGCACAGGCTGTGTGGGCTACGCTACTGAGCGAACCTTTGCACGTGTATACAAAGCGTCGGCGGCATCACGCCCGTGGGTCGTGGTGTTTGCAATGCACCCCTTCAGCTACGACGACATCGCTACCACACTCAGGGAATTTGCGTTGGAAACGAGGCTCGTAGACCGGTTCAGACAACGCCAGCGCCGCTTCTCCACAACCACGGAACGGCAGGCGATCCTGACTGCTATGGCCGAGCTCGGCATAGAGGATCGCTTGGAGCGCACGACGGGCTATGTTTACGCATCGTGCTACATCTCTGCACCGCCCGGCGAAGTACTCTACGGTCGAACTTTGATCAGCGCGGCGAAATCACAGTGAGGCCACGCGGTGTCGACGCAAGGCGCTCAAGCGCCAGGGCCGCCGCTGCCGTGCGGGCCGCCCTCCTTGCGCAGGCTGGGCATACCGGGCCTACTTATCGCGTGGCAACCAGCGGGACCGACGTAAAAAGCGGCCTGCAGACATCGGCTCACGAACGTCTCCACCTGTGTGCTTGCGGATCGGCTGAAGACTGACTGGGTTCTCTTCGCACTCTGTGCCTAAGACCGCTGGTGCCTTCCGCAAATCCAATTGGCTTCTCTATTGTCAGAAGCCCTACAATTGGTGCCCTTCATGCACTCAGAAATGGACCGGTAAAGGCAACCAATTCAAATCAAAGAACTTTTTGATATGGCGCGACTTTTGCGCTGCAAACGGTGTTCGTACCTCCTCAAAAAAACGGGAGAATGTCTATGACCAAATCCGATCTTTTGGGCCTCGACGACAGGTTTCGTGCGCAGCGCCAATCCTTCGACAAAATACCTATTGTCGATGTAGGACCCCTTCTTGATGACAGCGGCGCTCTGGGCGTAGCAAAGGACATCCGCTGGGCATTCGAAAACGTTGGCTTTATGTACGTGAAAAACCACGGGGTGTCGGCACAATTGGTGGACGGCACGTTCGCCCAGGCCCGTGCGTTCTTCGACCAGCCGCTTGAAGAGAAGATGAAACTTCATATGGGCAATTCGGGAGTTGCTTTGCGCGGTTACGTGGAGTTTTTTGGTGAAAACACAGATCCAATGAACACCAAGGATTTGAAGGAGTGTTTTGACATCGGCCCTGAACGATCTACTCTTGAGCGCCCCTTCTTCGGTCCGAACCAGTGGCCGTCGGCGCTGCCCGGGTTTCGTGAGACTGTATTTGCGTTTCACCAGGCAATGAAGGATCTCGCGACAAAACTTCTAAGAGGAGTCGCGCTGAGCCTCGACTTACCCCGGGATTTTTTTGACTCCAGGGTGACGGATCCGATCACTTATCAACGTTTGCTTCGCTACCCGCCGCAATCCGGACGGGTGGAGGAGAAAGTTATTGGTATTGGCGCGCACGTCGATTACGGCAGTCTCACGATACTTGCTCAGGACAGTGTCGGAGGACTCCAGGTGATGAATCGTGAAGGGGTCTGGGTTGAAGGAGCGCCTGTTGCCGGGACTTTCGTCATCAACATCGGCGAGCTTTTGCAAATACTAACCAACGAACTGTACATTGCCAACTTTCATCGGGTGGTGAACACGTCCGGGCGCCAGCGTTATTCGATTCCGTTCTTTATCGACGCAGATTATGATACTGTGGTCGAGCCGCTTGAGCGGTACGTGTCTCCATCGAATCCCTCGCGCTATTTACCCGTCACCTGCGGAGCGCATAAATTCGGACGGTTCGCAAAGACCTTTCCACATCTGGAAAGGGTCGGCCTCGAACAATGAGAAGGAGCGGGCTTCGAGCTTTATCGGCAGACCTTGCATGGCGGCGACGAGAAGCCACAAAACACTACTGGCTGAACCAGCTGCGTATATGGTCAAGTTGCAGCCGGCGACGGCGAGGATGCCTTGAGTACGTCGCTCTGCTGCCCGGCGAGGCAGTTGCGGCCCATGCGGTGCTCGGTTTTTGATGTGGCCGATCTCGGGCGCGATGGCGGAGCCGAGGTGCACCTGACGCTTGATGGCTGGGGTGATGCGGCGTTTCTAGCCGCTGGTGAAGACTCGAAGTATCGACTCTGCGGCACGTTATAGCAGAGCTAGGTGACGTCAGCGAGGATTCAGCGGATCTCGTTGCCCATGATCCTTCCATTCGGGATGACGGGCGGATGGCCTAACCTGCCATGGGTAGTTCCTTCGACTGAAACTAAATTGAGTGTTCGACCTCGATTGAAGGACGGACTGGTGAAGAGAAAGCGGTTTACGGAAGAAGGTCATCGCCGTTCCGAGCGAGGAACTGCGCCAGCCACATCAGCTTTTATGTTGCCAGGCCTAATGAAAACCGAATCCGTCACGCTCGGTAGCGCTGCAGTGTTACGAACTCGGACCTAGTTTGCGCTTTTATTTCGGAGATAACTGTTTGACCAGCTACAACGTTACAGAAGCTCCTGAATTTGCCGATCAGAGCCAGAACAGCGGCCGAATGACAAAGACCGATATTTATCATGCACTGCGGTACCGCATCTGTCTTCTTGACTACCAGCCCGGCAGCCGGTTGAACGAGCGGGAGCTCGCGGCTGAATTCGGAGTCAGCCGCACGCCTATGCGTACCGTCTTGCAGCGCCTCGAATACGAGGGCCTTATAGTAAGCCAGCACGGGACCGGAACCGAGGTTACGTCCACCGACCTAAGCTCGATCCGCGACATATATGTCGTCCGAATGCGGCTGATGGATGCTATGGCGGAGTCCACAGCGCTTCCTATTACTAGCGAAATTCTTCGAGAGTTCGACGAACTAGAGGAATCTTGCCGTGCGCTTCTTCCTCAGCGAAATAAGCGGCACTTCGCCGACATTATCATTCGCCTGCATGGTATCCTCCATGGCCTGAGCAGCAACGCACCCCTTAGGAATCTTAGTGACATTTTGTTTTTTCAGTCGACACAATTTTGGTTCCAATTGCTCGAACGTATGGATTTCGCGCGACAGGTTAGTGATTTGCTGACTGAGCTTCGTATGATCCGCGCCGCACTTGATTTGCGGGATGTGCGGCTGGTCGCGACCATTCACAAGGCGCATCTGGCAATAGTTCTATCGCAATTAGATGCTATGGATAGCGATAGGGAGTGAATTCTCCACCGCATGAAAGGCCGTGGCTTCAGGTACTGTCAATCACCACTGAATCGGGACTGGTTTCTCGCGCCTATCGAAAGAATGACCAAGCGTATGTGGAGCAGAAGAAGCGCCATCGTGCGTCGCCTTGGTTGCTCCGATCCCTGAAAACTGGATCGTTCGAAAGTGGAGTTTTCCGCGGTAACATCCCTTGGCTGGGAGGGTCGTTTGCGTTGACGCCGGTGGCTTCGGAGACCCGGGCGCCGGTCAGTGCCAAGAAGAGCAGAAAGGCTCGGTCGCGCCGTACGCATACGACCAAGGCCGCACGATTGGCACACGCGCGTGGGCTCGGCGGGCTCTATGATGGCGTTGCGTGAAGTTCAGGCGGCCTGCTGATCGGCGGGCTCCTGCGCGGGGTTTCAAGCAGGTCCTGTCCGGCCTGCCCGTCGTGGTTTTCGAGCCCTTGAGCGAACTGACGAAGGACCGTCATGCGCATGGTGATATGGAACCAGTCGAGGACATGCTCGCTCGCCGGCGCGATCATCTCGGCGAGCGAGCGGACTTCTTCCCTGTCGCAAACGGAATGGCAACCCCTATCTTGGGCTCGCTTGCTATGTTCAAAGGCCGTCATTTCGACCGATCAGTGATCTTGCTGTGCGCGCGCTGGTATCTGGCCTACGATCTCATCCTGCGCGATCTGGAGGAGATGATGGCCGAACGCGGCCTGAACGTCGACCATTCGACTGTGCACCGTTGGGTCGTTCACTTCTCGCCCCAGCTTATGGAGCGCTTCAACGGGCGCAAGCGCGCCGTCACCGGCAAGTGGCACATGCCGTCCTTCGGGCACAGCTCGACCATGTCGCTGCCGAGGAACGATTTCGGAAGCGGCGCGACTGCAAGATCCGCCATGATCGCGGCGCGCTGGCCGGCCGTGTGTGCACTGATATAGGCAATGCGGCAGTTGCGGCCCTCGCGGCCAAGCGCCTCCAGGGCGCCAGCCCGCCAGGCGCAGCCTTCTTCCCACAGCGACACCGGTAGCGGCTCGCGCAGATGTGCGCAGCCGCCCTTGGCTCGGCTCGGTGAGCAGGACCTCGGCACCGAGTGTACCGGTCTTAAAGGAGCTGGTGAGCAGCGTGATGTCGAGGGCGCGGTCATCCATGCGCCGGCGCAGATTGCTGCTCTGGTCGATGGTGACGTCAACCGCGATCGACGGGTGCGATTGCGCACATGGACGAGACATCCATCCATCAAGATACGCGGCCAATGGATGTATCTCTATCGTGCCGTCGACGGCGTCGGCGACACGGTCGAGTTCTTCTTCAGCGAACATCGCGACCTGCCGGCAGCCTAGCGCTTCTCCCGGAAGGCCCTGGAGCGACTGGGCAGTGAGGGGCACGATGGCGCTATCGGGTGCAGGGCGCGCCAACATTCAGGGGGCGAAGCATGATTTCGCGGCAGCCTATAATTCCAGGCGGCCGCACGCTTATTTTCGCGCGCATCTGTCCTTAGAGAATGTGATCCCCGATCGGGCCAAGCCGGTTTTCGAAAGGATATTTGCCGATTATCGACGCGTTCGAAAAGAAAACCAGATTGAAGATTATCGACGTCGGTTTCTCCTATGGCATTAACGCCGCCTTACTCCGCACCGATCTCAGTCTCGACGATCTGTATGCTGCCTATCTGAGACCTAGCGGATCGCTCTCGCGCCGACACGAGATCGAGCATCGTGCCTTCTTTCGCAATCGCGGCCTCCGAGACGACATCCAGTTCGTCGGCGTGGACCCGTCGTTCCGGGCTGTTCGCTATGCGCGAGTTCTGGGCCTGCTGAAAGCCGGTATCATGGCTGATCTGGAAACCCGTGACTTGACGGTCGAGGAACGCTGCGATCTCGCGGGTGCGGATGTCGTCATCAGTACAGGCTGTGTGGGTTACGCCACAGAGCCAACATTTGCACGAGTATATGATGCGTCTGCAACGTGTCGCCCGTGGGTCGTTGCCTTGGCAATGCATCCCTTCAGCTATGACAATATCGCAATGGCCCTTCGGGATTTCGGACTGGAAACCAGGCTTGTAGACCGCTTCAGACAGCGCCAGCGCCGCTTCTCGACAGTGAAGGAACGGCGGGCTATCCTAACCGCGATGACCAAGCTCGGCATGGAGGATTGCTTGGAGCGCACGACTGGCTATATTTACGCATCCTGCCACGTTTCTGCACCGCCGGGCGAATTGGTCTGAGCCCTGCCAACAGGCATCTCCCGGTGAAAATTGACCGCCGCAACACGTCACCTTTCAGCGAGCAAACCGTTGGCCTATTTAATCTTGGACGGCCGCCGCGGGAAGGTGCGGAAAGCCGGGCGTAGTCGCCGTAAGCGGTGCTAATCGCGCTCCCGCGCATCAGCGGTAAGCGATGCGCCAACGAACCTTGCAATAGGCCGATGTACATTGACTTTTTCGAGCCATGACATTGGAACATACAAGGGGCGATCTGGTCGCCGAGTTAAGCGGTGCCACAGCGGCGGCCGAAGATCTTGTGACGGTGCCCGGCGCATCGCTCGATCCGAAAACCAAAGGTCTACATGCGCTCCGCGCGGATCGTGTCATCGGGGACACCCTCCCGGATGCGAGCAAGGAGGGGTCAGAGCGTGCGGGGCGAGAGGACGCGCAACAGCGAAGTACTCGGCAAATTCTGGAAGGATTGCTCATTGGCTCAGGGCAACTTTCACCTTGGCCGTGGAAGGGATGACTTCCCACAGAATGGTGGATCTCGCCAACTCTTTTGGGCACCGCACGGAGTGCATCAGCCTGCCAACTTGAACCTGCGACACCCACTTCGTTTGTTGCCGACAGGATGAATAGCGGCTCGTCCCCAACGTAATCGTTCATGAATTCCTGTCCCAGGAGCGGGCCGGAGCTTCTTCTGTTCAGCTACCGAACTGGTTTCGCCGAGCGCTTGGCGGACTGGCGCCGCAGCATTCCCATCAGGATCATCAGCACCAACGAGAGAACGATCCAGGTGGTGGCGACGGCCAGGATGGTGGGGCTGATCTGTTCACGCAACCCGGACCACATTTTGCGGGGAACCGTGTAGTATCCCGGACTTGGGGACAGGAAGAGCGTGATCACGGCTTCGTCGAACGATGTCACGAAGGCCAGCGCCGCGCCGGAAAGGACGCCCGGTGCGATAAGGGGCAGTGTGACGCGACGAAAGACCATCGTCGGATGCGCTCCCGAAATGAGACCTGCACGCACGAGGCCCTGATCGAAGTTCGAGAGGCTGGCCAGCACTGTCACGACGACGAACGGCAGTCCCAAGGTAGAATGAGCGAGCACCAGCCCGAGATAGCTGTCAACGAGACCTACCTTGGCAAAGACAAAATAGGTTCCGGTAGCCAGCACCACAATCGGGACGATCATCGGGGCCAGGAGAAGGCTCACGAGCAGGCTGCGCATGGGAAGGTGCTTGTTGAGCCCCAAAGCAGCAAGGGTACCAAGCGCCGTCGCTAGAAGCGTCGAAAGAGTCCCGACGAAGAAGCTGTTGCGGACGGCGACTATCCAGCCTGCATCTGAAATGAATGCTTCGTACCATCGCATCGAGAACGCGTCCGACTGAAAGTGCAGCATACCGTTGGTGAATGTGAAGTAGGGCTCCGCATTGAAGGAGAGCGGCACGATGATGAATATCGGCGTAATGAGAAAGATCAGGATCGCCCAGCAAATGACGCGGAAGAGAACCGACCAAACTATCTCAATGGTGTAGCTGTTCATATCGCGTTCCTCAGGTCACCAGTCGGTTGGCGCCGAAATATCGGTGGTAGACGGCGTAGAGGACCAGGACGACGGACAGGAGTATCATGCCCAGAGCCGCGGCTAGACCCCAGTTAAGCGACGACTGAACATGGAACGCGATTATGTTGGAGATCATCTGACCGGATTGTCCGCCGACAAGAGCGGGCGTGATGTAGTATCCAACGGCAAGGATAAAGACGAGAAGGGCCCCTGAGCCAACGCCCGGCAGTGTGTTTGGAAAGTAGACCTTCCAGAAGGCGTAGAACCGATGGGCACCCAGCGATTGGGCAGCACGCATGTACATCGGAGATATTGAAACCATCACGCTGTAAAGCGGGAGGATGAAGAAGGGCAGAAGGATGTGCGTCATGGCGATCAGGGTGCCGGCAAGGTTGTAGATCATCCTCACCCTGTGCTCGTCCGAGATGACCCCGAGGTAAACGAGCAGGTCGTTTAGAACGCCCTGAGATTGCAAAAGCACGATCCAGCCGGTGGTACGAACAAGCAGGGATGTCCAGAATGGCAAAAGGACGAAGACAATCATAATCGAGCCGAGAAGCTTCGACGACGTCGCGATCAGATAGGCCACGGGATAGCCAAGAAGGATGCAGAGTGCTGTCACTGAAAACGCAACGAGAAAGGTTCTCGCGAAGAGCGTGGTGTGGATACGGTTCTCTTCAGGAACGCGTTCGACGGCGCCTGACGCGCTCCGGCGGAGATCCACCGCTGCCAGGTAATAGTTGGCGCTCACAGAGCTACGCAACTGATTGATGGCCTGCCAGGTCGATTGTTCACCCCACACAGGATCCGCTCGTAAGAACCATTCTGAATAGTGATCGGTGGGAGGGTTCTGCCCGAGGCGCCGCGCCGTTCTTGTGAGAGCACTACGAAGCCCAGCGGCCTCGACGTTCAGTCGATTGGCTATGGAGCCGACTGTATCCGCCTGCCGGGCTTCGATCAGATCGTGTGCGAGAGCCTGAAACGTCTGCTCGTCGGGGGCACCGCGTCCACTCCAGTTCTGAAGTGCCTCTACGGTCCGAGGCAGTCCATCGTGAATGGTCGGATCGTAAACGCTCAAGCGGAAAATGTAGCCGAGCGGAAGGAGAAAGGTGAAGAACAGGAACAGCAACGCAGGCGCCAGAAGGAGAAGGCCCTTCCGCGTTTCGCTCCGTCGAGAACGCGCGACCTGCCGGGCGATTTCTTTAGGTGTCACGAAGACAGCCGCAGCCCCATCAGCCATGGCCAGGCACTCCATCGGATGAAAAGGTCCGCGCGTCGGTTGCTTGCCAACCGAGCAGCACGGCCTGACCGACGGAGATTTGTGCGATCCCGTCCCTGTTCGGCTGTTTCATCGTCACGGTCTGCCCGTCTTCGAGCTGACACGACAGGCGCAGATGATCTCCGAAGTAGACCACTTCCTTTGCGATAGCTTTGGCGGTGTTGGCGAAAACCGCACCATCATGTACCAACGACACGCGCTCAGGACGAAGCGAGACCACCGCGCTATCACCCCGCTTCAAGGATCCGACGGCTACGCATTGCATGTCGACTTTTCCGACCGTCACGACGCACACGTTGCGAGCAGCCGAAGAGATCACGCCGCTCAGGTGGTTATTCTCACCCACGAATGACGAGACGAATGCCGTTTCAGGGGATTCATAAATCGCGCGGGCAGGGCCGACCTGCTCAATAATGCCGTTGTTGAATACCGCCACGCGGTCGGACATAGCCAAGGCTTCGTCCTGGTTATGCGTGACATACACCACGGTAAGGCCGAGCTCCTCGTGCAGATGCTTGATCTCCATCTGCATGTGTTCGCGAAGCTGCTTGTCGAGCGCGCCCAGGGGTTCATCCATCAGCACAAGCGAAGGCTCGAACACCAGAGCGCGGGCAAGGGCCACTCTCTGCTGCTGTCCACCCGAAAGCTGGGCGGGGCGACGGTGCGCCAATGCGCCCATGCGGATCCGTTCCAGCGCGCCGCTTACGCGGGATGCAATCTCCGGCTTCGGCATCTTGCGCGCCACAAGGGGGAACGCCACGTTCTCCTCGATTGTCATGTGAGGAAACAAAGCATAGTTTTGAAAGACCATGCCGATATCCCTCCGGTGAGGAGGAACGTTCGTTAGGTCCCGGCCTGCTACGGTGATCTTGCCGCCGGTGGGCCGCTCGAAACCTGCAAGCATCATTAGCGACGTTGTCTTCCCCGACCCTGATGGGCCTAGCATCGTGAGAAATTCTCCCTTTGCTATAGCAAGGGAAAGGGACTGCACGACGAGGGAAGAGCCGTCGTAGCTTTTTTGCACTTCGTGGAAATTCACGAACGCTCTGGTGTCGCTATTCATGATCTCTCGTTCTGGCTCGTGGTACTGGCGCAGCCACCGCGTCAGATCCGATGGCCGGAGCAACGCTCCGACCATCTCAGCGGGAAAGCAATTCGCGAACGAATTACTTCGCCATCCAAGTCGCCCAGCGCTGGTTGATCTCGTCCTGATGATCTGCCCAGAACTCGAGATCGTTCGCAAGAGACGTCTTGAAGTTGGCTTCGTACGTCGGCAGGCTGGTCCGGATCGCCTCAGGGATCAACGACTGCGAAGATTTTCTGACCGGGCCGTAGCTGATATACTTCGTCACGTCGGCAAGGCGCTGGCCTGTCGTCGAGAACTTCACAAAGTCCAGAGCCGCGTCCTTGTTCTTGCTGGCCTTCGAGATCGCCCAGACGTCAAGGTTCCAGATCTGCCCATCCCAAACGATCTCGAATGGCTTGTTCTCCTTCGAGATTGCGTCGTAGATACGGCCATTCGCGGCCGCGGTCATGACGACTTCGCCGTCAGCGAGAAGCTGCGGTGCCTGAGCATGTGCCCCCCAGAACACGACGTCCTTCTTGATGGAGTCGAGCTTGGCAAACGCCCTATCGAGACCTTCTTTGGTCGCGAGCGTTTCGTAAACCTTGTCGTTCGGCACGCCGTCGGCCATGAGCGCCCACTCGAGATTGACATTCGGCTTGTTGCTCAGGCCGCGCTTGCCCGGAAACTTCGCAAGATCGAAGAAGTCTGCAATGGTCTTGGGACCGCCGTTCGGGAACTTGGTCTTGTCGTAGGCGATGATGTTCGACCACATGATAGTTCCGACGCCGCAATCCATCAGGGTGCCTGGCAGGAAGTCGTCCTTAGCGGCGGTTCCATCGGCAGCCGGAGCAAGCTGGGATGCGTCGATCTTTTCGATGAGGCCGTCATCGCAAGCTCTGAGCGCATCCTGAAGCTCGAGGTCGATCACATCCCAGGCGCCGTTGCCGGATTGAACCTGGGATCGAAGTTCTGCGAGACCGCCGTTATAATCGGCGGTGAGTACCTTCGCGCCTTTCTCGGCCATGTACGGCTCAATAAAAGCCTTCGATTGGCTGGCCGTATAGGCACCGCCGAACGACGCGACGACCAGTTGGTCCGCCGCGAAGGCTGTGGAAGATACGGTAAAGATGCTAGCAATCGCAGTGCCTGCCACTAGATAAAGAAACTTATTCATTCTTGTTACTCCTCTGGATTGACCGATCTTCTCGCCGGCTCGATTGAATTCGGAAGCGGCTAGGCCGCGATCTTGTTTGTTCCTCGAAGTGTTTCCTCAAAAGCGTGTGCTACCGCCAGAAGCTCGGAGTCGCGATTGCGTCCGCCGACTAGCTGCGCTGACACAGGAAGGTAGGATCTCTCCGCGTGGACGGGGAGCGCGATAGCTGGTGTCCCCACGAGGTTGAAGAACGACGTGAACAGTGTCAGCGCGTTCCCTACGGGCAGGCTGTCACCTCCCACCTCGACATGCACCGCACCAACTTTTGGGGCCGTAATCGGGCAGCCCGGCGTCAGGAGAACGTCCAGGGTGCTCATCGTCTCTGAGAATGCCCGGTTGTAGACCTCAAGCATGCGCTTGCACTGGATGTAGCTTTCTGCCGAAAGGAACTGTCCGAGCGCCATCCCGCTCAGCATGTCCTCCCCGAACGATGAGCGCGCACGAACGAGGTTGGGGCCATGATAGGCCAGCGTCTCTGCCAACTGTATCGTCAGCGAAACTGTTCTTGCTTCCGCTTGATCCGGGAGTTCGATTTCCGTGAACGAGGCCCCCATTTGTTCGAGGGCCGATTTGGCTGTGAGGAAGGCCTGTCGGACGGGCGCGTCACTTCTTTCGGCCCAACCCTTTACGATTCCGACCTTCAAGTTCCGGGGTACCGCCGCGTGACCAATAGCTGTCGTCTGATCGAGAACGAGGGCCACGTCTTCGACGTTATTGGCGAAGATCCCGGCATGATCGAGAGACCAGCAGTATGGAATAACGCCTTGAAGGCTCATGCGCCCGAAGCTGGGTTTGAAACCAACTACTCCACAAAGTGCGGCTGGAACGCGGACCGACCCGCCAGTGTCCGTTCCCAGGGCGTAGGGCACGATCCCAGCCGCAACCGCGGCCGCCGACCCTCCGCTAGATCCTCCGGCCAACCGGGTGGTATCGAACGGATTGCGTGTCGTACCGCTCCAGCCGTTCTCCCCCGTCGCGCCATACGCGAACTCGTGCTGGTTCGCCTTGCCGATCAGTACAGAGCCAGCCTCCTCCAGACGCGTGACGACCAGAGCCGATGTGTCAGGCACGTTGTGCTTAAGCACTGCACTACCGCCCGTCGTGAGAACGCCGGCGGTCTGGAACATGTCCTTTACCGCAAACGGCACGCCGTCGAGCAGCCCGCCGTTCTTGCCGTCTTTTCTTCTGGCGTCTGCTTTTGCCGCTTGCGAGAGTGCGGGATCTCGCATGATTGTTATGAAGCTGCGATGCTCGGGGTTCAGCCGTTCGGCAGCAGCCAAGCTCTCCTCGACGACTTCGACAACCGAGCGGCCGCTCCGAATTTCTGCCGCGATCTGTTTGACGGATTTCCTGTTAGTCATTGGTGAGCCCCGAGCAGTGGTCATCGGGGGACACCTGGCCCAGATCTTTACTGACAATGCGCTGAAGGTCCGAAATGACCTTTTCGAAGCTGGAGACGACGCCGAATGTTGGCGCGACAAGCTGCTCCACGTCCTTCTCGTCCCAGCGGCTGCCGAAGAATTCGGCGTTCATGGCTTTCAATGTCGCAAAAGTGGGCCGGCTCATTGACCTACCTCAAACGACTGCGAGTTCACGCGGATAGTTCGTCAGGTACTCAAATCCGGTATCGGTCACCACGATCGAGTCGCCAATGCGGCCGCCGAAGCTTCCTTCGATCGTGATTCCCCCGTCGACCGCGAAGGTCATGCCGGCTTCGAGCAGACGCTTCTCTCCGCGCTTGAGTTCTGGGGATTCCAGGAATGACTGACCGACCGAACGACCGGTACGATATCCAGCCGCGAAGCCTGCCTCCGTGTAGACTGCTTCTGCAGCGGCGTTGATTTCCTCGCATGCGATGCCCGGCTTGATTGCCGCGAGCGCCGCCTGCTGAGCGGCCACGGCAGTCTCATAGACGCGTGCCTGCTCGTCTGTCGCTCCGCCGACGAAGAATTCGCGGTCGAAGCCGAGCTTGTAGTTGCGGAAGTTGGCGATCCCGCAGAAGCAGAGATAAACTGGATCTCCCTTCCGGATTTCACGAACCGACGAACGTCGGTGTACCAGGCACACGTCGGTGCCCGACTGAAGGATCTGAAGATTGTAGATGGTGGGAGAGACGAAGCGATCCGTCTTATCATCGAGGAATGACGCTGCCTTCCTGGTGCCCGCTGCGATGACTGCCAGCGCGACCTCGTACTCCGGCACGCCCTCGGCGATGACTTCGCGCGCGCCTTTCACCATCGCGACGGCAACTTCGCCGGCCTTGCGCATAATTCCGATCTCATCGGCCGACTTGATCATCCGGATCTCCGAGATGACAGGTCCGGCATCGCCGACTTCGGCTCCATGAAGCATGGGGAGCAGATCATTGGCCACGAGCGCCGGGATGGACCGCTTCTCGATTGCAACTCGGCGCGCCTTTCCTTCGACCGCCGACTTGAGGACGCTGCGCCACTCGTCGTTGATGCCGTCGCTCCATGGACGGATATCAGCCACCCAGCTCATCCGTCCGCACATCTCCGACTCCATCAGGGGAGTGACAATGGTCGGCTCGCCGTCGACAGGAACCGTCATCAAGGTAGGGCGACCGAAGTCTATGCCGAGGTAGTCCAGATACTCGCCGAAGTAGGCGATGGAATCCGGGTTGGTCAGAATGGCGCTTTCGAAGCCGCCCGCCCGGAGCGCCTTCTTCAGTTTCTCGGTCCGTTGCTTGCCTGGTCTCATGGTCTCGGGCCTCTCAAGCTGTATGCAGGTTGGATTTCCGAATGTTAAATTGGTGTTAAATATCTGTCAATGGTGTTGCATTGGTGTTTTTTTTGGTAACAAATCTTGCGCATTTGCATTGGCTGTGTACAGGTAAGAAAACGCTATGGGAGCAGACGGCAAATGCAACAGACTGGACAATTAGAAAATTCACTCGGTCGCGGAGTCATCCGGTTCGACGCGGGACGCCATCACAAGGCCAAGCTGGGTTTCGTTCTTCTGGCAATGGAGCAGACCATCGAAGAGGACATGTTCAACCTGGCTCCGAATGGGGTCGGCGTTCACTTCCAGAGAGCCCCGATGGCAAATAAGGTGGCCGTCGAAACTTTGTCTGCCATGGCTTCGGGGATCGGTGACGCTGCTGCTCTGATCGTTCCGGAGGTGCAACTCGACGTCATTTGCTACGCATGCACTTCTGGAAGCGTCGTGATCGGCGAAGACAACGTGTTCGCCGAGCTCACCCGCGGTGCACCCGGCGCCAAGCCGACGTCTATAATCTCAGGCGTCATGCGCGCCCTGAAGGCCGTGAATGCGAGGAAGATCACCATAGCGACCCCGTATGTCGATCCAGTCAACGAGATCGAGCGGGTTTATATGGAAGAACGGGGATTTGAGATCCTGAATATCCAGGGTTTGAACATTGAAAATGATGAAGACATGGTGCGGGTGACCCCTGACTACATCTACGAATTCGCGAAGCAGGTCGATCGGGCAGATTCCGATGCCATTTTTATCAGTTGCGGCGCCCTTCGCTCGGTGGACATTATCCAGGCACTTGAAGCAGAATCGGGTAAGCCGGTGATCACTAGCAACCAGGCGATGATGTGGGATTGCTTGCGGTTGGCGGGGGTGAATGACCGGAGCGACAAATATGGCCGACTTTTCAAAGAGAACTGATGTCTAAAGCCGCGACAGCATTTAAGCGAGAGGCGCCACGAGCTGCGCCTCCCAGGGGCCAGTCAATCGAGATCCATCGTGTTCTTCGAGACCGGATCTGCCTGTTGCAATATCGGCCGGGAGAACTGCTTGTCGAGACAGAATTGGCTGCGGAGTTCAATGTCAGTCGTACACCGGTCCGGCAGGCGTTGCAGCGTCTTGACTACGAAGGTCTCGTTGAAACCAAGAATGGCGTCGGTACGACAGTCACCGGAGTGGATTTTAAAGAATTCAAGGATGTCTACGCTTTCCGTCTAAGACTGAGTGAAATGATCGGCGATTTCAGCAGACCGGACCGAACCCCCAAAGCACTTGAGGAGGTCGAGGCGCTTGTCCCGCGGGTGGAAGCCCTTCTTCAGTCAAGGGATTTTGAGCAATTCTGGCAGATCAACCACGAGCTTCATTTCGCGGTCAATGCGCTGATCAACAATTCCGCGATGAGGGAGAGCCACGACCGGCTGTACTTTCAGGCGTCACGTGTGTGGTACAGCTTGGTAGATAGAATGTGGGAGGATGAAGTCAGGTTCCTCAAGGAGGAAGTTGATGAACACTGCCGTGCGTTGCGTGCTGGAGATCTGAGAGCGGTCGGATTCGTGCAGAGAAACTTCATCTCATACGGCCTATCGCGCGTCGCGAGATACATCTCCACCGGCTAACTAGGATCCCGTCCGTCATCCGTCACGTCAATCCGCGCGGGATCTGTGTTCCCCCGCCCCAGTCTGCGGCCATCTACCCCGCAGGCAGTTGTCACGTTGTGTGAAATGTGGCCGCGTGAGGCCGACCCCGCGCTTTTCAGGCAGGTCGTGCATTCACGGCTTCCCACGCGGCCATTGCCTGGCGTCGATGGGTTCGAATTTGTGCTGCGGAGCGGTTGGTCTGCGGTTGGACGAAGAGGTTTCGGACGGCGGAGAAGATCGACGCGAAATGCTGCAATGTGCCGATCGAGCGGAAACCCTGTTGCGTTCGCTCCCGTGCGGCGCGTCTGGACAATCTCGTCGAGCGCATATCCGTCCTGATCAACCGCTCTCCACAACCAGCATTTCTGACCGTTGATGCGCACCACCAGTCGAGTGGCCCGGGGGAATTTCACCCCCAGGCTCTCACAGATCCGGACGTGAGCGTCTCCACTCATCCGGCTCCTACCGTCCAGCCGTTGCCCGATACAGCAATCGCCAATGTGCAAACAGCGCTGGCTCCCGACGCCTTACGTCCTGGACCCAGTACCGCGCACGCCGACGATGGCGTCTCAGGCGTCGATATTTCGACATGGCCCAGCGTGCCAGGCGCAGATCGAGGTGCATCAATGCTCGGGAAAGTGCCGATTTGTGGTAACGACCATAGTAGTTCATCCAACCACGAAGGATCGGATTGAACATCTTGGCCAGATCATTGATGCGCTTGTCGATACGGCGGTCAAGCTGCCAGTCCCGCATTGTCTGACGGATGGCTTTCGCGGCTCGGTTGCTGATACCCGGACTGAAATTGACGAAGGTCTTGCCCCATCGGTTCATTGCCAGTCTCGGTCGAAAGGTGTAGCCGAGAAAGTCGAACTTCTGATTGGGGCAATGCCCCCGCCGAACGTTATCCTTGCAATACACGATCTGTGTCTTGTTTGGATGTAACTTCAGTCCGCATTCAGCAAACCGTTGCTCAAGATCCGTTTGCAACTTTTGGGCCTGACGCTCGCTGCTGCAATGACAAACGGCATCATCGGCAAAGCGTTCAAACGGAATCTCAGGATGGTGTTTGGCCATCCACCGATCGAACGCATAGTGCAAAAAGAGGTTCGCCAGCAAGGGTGAGATAACTGACCCCTGCGGAGTTCCCCTCTCCCGAGGTTCCAAAGTGCCGTTCTCCAGTTGCACGGGAGCCGTCAGCCACCGTTCAATGTACAACAACACCCACGTGCAGTCGGTGTGCTTTCGCACCGCCCGTAGCAACAGGTCGTGTGGAATGGTGTCGAAGAAGGCCTGAATGTCGAGATCGAGAACCCAGTCATGGCGCCAGCATCTCTGCCTTGCCATACCCACGGCCTCGAGTGCCGACTTGCCGGGCCTATACCCATAGGAATCGGGATGGAAATGTCTTTCCAGTTCCGGTTCCAGGTATGCCTTCACCACCCCTTGCGCAATCCGGTCTGAGACCGTGGGAATGCCCAACGGCCTTGTACCACCTTGCCGCTTTTTGATCGCGACCCGTTTGACTGGCGGCGGAAAGTAGCTGCCAGATGACAATCGGTTCCAGAGCTTGAACAGGTTGTTCTTCACATCCCGCTCAAAATCTTCGATCGACTGATCATCGACCCCGGCTGCACCCCGGTTCGCCTTTACCCGTTGATAAGCCTCCCAAACAGCCCGTTTAGGAATATCGAACGGCTTTGCTTTACCCAAAGGCTCCTCCCGCATGACGGTTGACCTTTCGATAAAGCTGGACAGTGTTGCGCCTTCGCTCCAACGCCATTACAGCACCTTCTTCACTACTACACGCAACTCCGTCCCTGTGCCCCGCATCGGTACTCGGATCCTCATGGTGCTTCCACTTGGATGTCTCCCTTCGCATCGGGGCGACAGGTTCCCACGTTCCACACAAGAGCCTGAAGCAAGGTCACGCCGCCTTCATGCCGGACGCCATCTGGGCAGTAGACAGGTATCTCCCAGACTTCTCCCGGGTTAACGAAGCCCACCCGGTTTTGACGCCATCTATGCACTTTTCGACACGTCGTCAGCGGTTCGCTCACGCTCGTCTCCTTGCATCTTACCTGACCGGATCAAGTCCGGCCTTTTCCTCAACGCTCACCACCATCGCTCTTTACGACAGCAGCTTGAGGTGGTTTGAAACCCGCTCCTGCAAGCCGGCTTCGAGGGGCCAGCCCTCATCTCCTGTGCAGCATGGCTGCTTGGGAAGTGCCTAAATCATAGCTCCTCCTTCGCGCCTTCGTGGCGCACCTTCGTCGAGGTGCCAGACATCGTCTTCGTCGGCGCCTCGCGGCGTATGCGGCGCGCATAATCAGGGCCGTGCTTTCGGCACCATCGGCGCATTTCCTCGCGCAGGCTCAGATTGAAGCGGAAGGAGAGCCAGACAGCACGCGCTACGATTTCGATCGGATAGAGGTGGTTCGTATAGGTCGGTGCGCTCACGGGTCACAAGCGCGCTGCTATCTCAAATTTCCTTACCGCTCAATCAATGTGAGAGCACCGAAAACACTGCCGAAAATTCGGCAAGGCGATCCTTCGAGGAAACTTTCGGGCGCGTGGCCGAGCGGACGATCTCCAAGAACATCGATGTCCAGCCGACGCTCGAAATCCGCCCGGGCTACAAGTTCAATATCTGGTCGATCAGGACATTGGACATCGTGTTTCCCGGAGCCTACTTAATCGTGAACCGTGCGCGCAGACCTGATTGGTTCGAAAGCTTTCCCCAAGTGTGGGCCAACTTGACTTGACCCTGTCGTGTACGGAAGCAGCAACCTTTGTCGACCGTGCCCATGCTTAGCCCATCCGCTCGGAGGCATAAGAACCTGGGCTGGCCGGAAACACGATGGTCCTGTTGCCGTTGATGAACGTCCTATGGTGAATGTGCGCGTGTATAGCTCTGGCTAAAACCTGGCTTTCAACATCACGGCCGATCGAGACATAGTCCTCTGCGCTCTGGGCATGGGTGATACGGGCGATGTCCTGCTCGATGATTGGACCTTCGTCGAGATCGGCGGTGACGTAGTGCGCCGTCGCGCCAATCAGCTTGACGCCGCGCTCATAGGCTTGCTTGTAGGGGTTGGCGCCCTTGAAGCTTGGCAGGAAGGAGTGGTGGATGTTGATGATCTTGCCGGACATCTTCTGAGACATCTCGTCCGACAGGATCTGCATGTAGCGGGCGAGAACGATCAGCTCGGTGCCAGTCTGTTCAACCACCGCCATGATCTGTGCTTCGGCCTGTGGCTTGTTCTCCTTGGTCACCTTGATGTGGTGGAAGGGGATATCGTGGTTGGCCACGACCTTCTGGTAGTCGAAGTGGTTGGAGATGACGCCGACAATGTCGATTGGCAGCGCGCCGATTTTCCAGCGGTAGAGCAGGTCGTTGAGGCAATGACCGAAGCGCAAACCATCAGGAGAACCTTCATGCGGCTGGCGCCATCATGAATTTGCACCTCCATGCCGAACTTCTCGGCGATCGGCGCGAAGCCTTCCTTCAGGGCCGGCAGCGTGGCGCCTTCTTCGGAAATGAAGCTGATGCGGGTGAAGAATTTGCTCGTATCGAGGTCGTCGAACTGCCAGCTATCGACGATGTTGCAGCCGCTATCCGCCAAGAAGGTTGAGATCGCTGCGACGATCCCGCGCGTGGACTTACATTTTACGGTCAAAATCAAGTTGCTAGGCATAGCTACTCCCTCATTAGCGGCAAGCCAACCGCAACCCTTGCAGCGCTGGCGCCAGCCTGAACTATCGATATTCAGCGCTCATCCTTATAAGATCGTCCCAAAGGCTCTCTGCGAAACCTCTGAGTACCATCAGCTCGAAATCGTCTTGCAAGATGCGAGTGAGATGCACCGCAATGTGACCGATCAGGGTCGTTGCCGATTGCCCGATGGGAAAGGAGCCGGCGGAAAGGTCGACGGCCGTGCCCTTTGACAGGACGCGCGCGGCGTGACTGCCTTCGATGCGGATACGGACGCGGCCACCGCTCTGGTCAATTCCGGTGGCACGCGGTTCAAGCGTCTCTAACAGGGCTTTCATATCCCAGTGCATCATCGGCTCATTGCCGACGATGAACCATTGTCCGGGCGAAACGTTGCGGACGGCGCCCTTGTCGAGACCGCTCAAAAAGGATGCCATGTCCTGTTCGCCGGGTTGGCCAAGCACATGCACGATCGCGCCTTCCGGCAGGGCCGAGAGTTTGACGTGAGCGGAGGAGATGGCGGTCTTGGCGGCAAGCACCGGGCGAAGGATCGGGCGGAAATCAGACATGTAGCCTCTCGTTCTGCGGATCGACGAAAACCGGATTGCACAGTCGCGCGGCGGTGAACTCGCCTCGCAGGCCGTTCCATACCACCACTTCCTCGCCGTGCCGTTCCGGTCCGTGCTTGACAAGCGCAAGACCGATGGTGGAGCCGACATGGGGTGAATAGGCGCTAGAGGTGATATAGCCCTGGTCGTTTTCGAGCGTCGCCACGGCATCCTTGGCCAGGATGTGAGAACCGGTGCTAAAGGTTTGCTTCGCATCGAGCGGCATGACGCCGACCAGGCGCGGCCGGTCGGCAGCGGCGAGGCCTTCGCGATCCACCATCGCCTTGCCTATGAAATCGGACTTTGCGCCCGAGACCATTTTCGCAAAGCCGAGATCGGCCGGTACGACGGTGCCGTTGATCTCATTGTGGGTGACGTGGCCCTTTTCGATGCGCATCACGCCGAGCGCCTCGACGCCATAAGGCATGATGGCGTCGGACATGCCGGCGTCCATCAGCGCGTCGGCGACGCTTTCGCCGTAGCCGGCCGGCACCGCAAGCTCATAGGCGAGTTCGCCCGAAAACGAGATGCGGAATAGACGGGCATGCAACTGGCCAGCAAACAGCGAGACCTCTTTTGCTGCGAGGAAGGGGAAGGCCGCGTCGGAGACGTCGTCATCGACGATCTTCTCCAGGATGGTGCGGGCTTTCGGACCGGCGATTGCCATCTGCGCCCACTGGTCGGTAACCGAGGCGAGGCGCACGTCGAGATCGGGCCACAGCACCTGGGCGCAGAATTCCAGGTGGGTCAGGACACCGGCGGCGTAGGCCGTGGTCGTCGTCATGAAGAAGCGGTTTTCCTCCAGTCGGCTGGTCGTGCCATCGTCGTAGATCATGCCGTCCTCGCGCAGCATCAGGCCGTAGCGGGCCTTGCCGACGGGCAGCTTCAGAAAGGCGTTGGAATAGACGCGGTTGAGGAATTCGGCTGCGTCTGCCCCGCAGACCTCGATCTTGCCGAGCATGGAGACGTCGCAGATTCCGGCATTGCGGCGTACGTTCAGCACTTCGCGGTCAACACTGTCGCGCCAAGACCGCTCGCCCGCACGGGGGAACCAAGAGGAGCGGTACCAAAGACCGGTCTCGACGAAGACGGCGCCGTGCTTTTCTGCCCAGCCGTGCAGCGGCGATTTGCGCACCGGCTGAAAATGGTGGCCGTGATACGGGCCTGTCAGCGCGCCGAAGGAGACCGGCGTGTAGAACGGCCGGAACGTTGTCGTGCCAACATCGGCCGGCGAGATGCCGCGCGTCTCGGCCAGCAGGCCGATGGCATTGACGTTGGATAGCTTGCCCTGGTCGGTCGCCATGCCGTTGGTGGTGTAGCGCTTGGCAAGCTCGACATGGCCGTAGCCTTCGCTGACGGCAAGGCCGAGATCCTTGCGGTGCACGTCGTTCTGGTAATCGACGAAGGCCTTGCCCTTGGCGCCCGCGATCGACCACAGGGGCCTGGCTGGTGGAACGACGATATCGTCTTCGACCGTGCCGAAATCGGCGGCTGCCGCCGTGAACCCAAGCTCCGCCGCCATGGCAGCGCCCTTTTGCGCGCCGTCGGCTAGGCAGGCGGCAAGACCGCCTGCAGCGCTGACGGCCCCAGCGAGAATGAGCCCCTTGAGATTACCGGGGGCGAGGAAGGCCGCGTGTTCGTCCGACCAGGCTGGCTTGCCGCCGCGGTGGCAGGCAAGATGGATGATCGGGCTGAACCCGCCGGCCATGGCGAGTGCATCGACAGCGAGGATTTCGCTGCCGCCGTTCGCGCGGATATCGATTGCGCTCAGCGTCTTGCCGCCCTTGGCATCCGTTACCACGGCACCCCTGATGAGGCGCGCCTTGCCAGCATAGAAACTGCCGCCGTTCTCGCGGCTATCGATGATGGCCGCTAGCTGGATACCTTGCGCTTCGAGGTCGCGGGCGAGCGCATAGCCGCTGTCATTGGTGGTGAAGATCGCCGTCGTCTTACCGGGGGCAACCGCATAGCGGTTGAGGTAATGGCGCATCGCTCCTGCCATCATCACACCCGGAATGTCATTGCCGCCGAACACCAGCGGCCGCTCTTCCGCCCCCGTCGCCAGTACCGCGCGCTTGGTGGCGATACGCCAGAGGCGCTCCACCGGCATGTTGGGCTTCGGCTGGGCAACATGCTTCTGCACCCGCTCGACGGCGCCGAAGACATTGCCGTCATACCAGCCGAAGGCGGTGGTGCGGGCGAGCAAGGTGACATTCGGCAGGGATTCAAGTTCTGCGACGCAGCCGCTGGCAAACTCGGCGGCCGGCCGGCCATCGACTGTTGCGGTCTCGCTAAGAAGCGCGCCACCGGCACGCGGATGTTCGTCGAGCAGAATGACGCTGACGCCGGCGCGGCCGGCCGACAGTGCTGCGGCCAGGCCGGCCGCTCCGGCGCCAATAACGAGCAGGTCGCAATGGGCCCAGCTTTTGTCATAGACGTCGGGATCGGCCTCGTAGGCCGCCTTGCCGAGACCCGCCGCCTTGCGGATGAAGGGCTCGTAGACCTTTTCCCAGAAGGGGGCGGGCCACATGAAGGTCTTGTAGTAGAAGCCAGCGCCGAGGAAGGGCGACAACAGGCTGTTCAGCGCGCCGATGTCGAGGTTAAGCGACGGCCAGCGGTTCTGGCTTTTTGCTTCCAGACCGGCATAGAGCTCCTGCATGGTGGCTCGGGTATTGGGCTCTGTGCGGCCGCCACTGCCGATGGTCATCAATGCGTTCGGCTCGGCAGCCCCGGCCGTCAGGATGCCGCGCGGCCGGTGATATTTGAAACTGCGGCCGATGAGGCGGCAGCCGTTGGCCAGCAGTGCCGAGGCCAGGCTGTCACCGTCGAGCCCCTGCATCGACTTGCCGTCGAAGGTGAACGACAAGGGCTTGGAGCGGTCAATCAATCCGCCCTTGGGCAAACGGTAGGAGGTCATGCGCCAGCTCCTTGCCGGACGACGGTTTGCTCGACGCATGCAGCGTCGCGGCAAGCGGCGATTTCATGGGTCACGGTGTCGCGCGCGACGACCAGCCAGCGGCGGCAGCCGGAGGTATGGTGCCAGTATTCCTCGTAGGCGCCGCGGGGATTGTCGCGCAGATAAACATAGTCGAACCAGGCATCAGCGCCGGCATTGGCCACCGGGCGCGCAAGCGCTGCGCCCTTGATGGTGAATTCCTCTTTTGGTCGAGGCCCGCAATGCGGGCAGGGCAGGAGACTTGCCATTTCAAATGTCCTTGATCCAAGTTCAGTGAAGGTTGGGCTGGGCGCCCTGGCCCTTTTCGTCGATGAGGTAACCGCGCCGGAAGCGGTCGAGGCGGAAAGCCGTCGCCGTTTCCTGCGGCGTGCCGCGCGCCAGCAAATGGGCAAAGCAGAAGCCCGAGGCAGGCGTCGCCTTGAAGCCGCCATAGCACCAGCCGGCATTCAGATAGAGGTTGTCGATTGGCGTGCGGTCGATGATCGGCGATCCGTCCATCGACATGTCCATGATGCCGCCCCAGGAGCGCAGCACCCTGACCCGCGACAGCGCCGGTATCATCGCCTTGCCGGCCTCCGCAACGTGCTCGACCGTCGCCAGGTTGCCGCGCTGAGCATAGGAATTGTAGCCGTCGATGTCGCCGCCGAAGACGAGGCCGCCCTTGTCGGACTGCGACACGTAGAAATGACCGGCGCCGAAGGTGACGACGCCGTCGATGAACGGTTTCAGCCCCTCCGAAACGAAAGCCTGCAGCACATGACTTTCCAGCGGCAGCTTCAGATCCGCCATGCGGGCGACCTCAGACGAATTGCCGGCCGCCGCCAGCGCCAGCTTGCCGCAGCCGATGAAGCCGCGCGAGGTCTCTACCCCGGTGACGCGGCCGTTCTCGCGGCGGATGCTGGTCACTTCGCAGCCCTGGATGATATCGACGCCGCGACTGTCGGCGCCGCGCGCATAGCCCCAGGCGACCGCATCGTGGCGCACGGTGCCGCCGCGCTTCTGCAACAGGCCGCCTTGGATCGGGAAACGAGCATTGTCGTAATCGAGGAAGGGCAGCACCTTTCGCACCGCGGCACGGTCGAGCAGGTCGGCGTCGACGCCGTGCAGGCGCATGGCGTTGCCGCGCCTTGTGTAAGCATCGCGCTGGGCGTCCGAGTGGAAGAGGTTGAGTACCCCGCGCTGCGAGACCATGGCGTTGAAGTTGAAATCCTGCTCCAGCCCTTCCCACAGCTTCATGGACAGTTCATAGAAGGGATTGTTACCGGGCAGTAGGTAGTTGGAGCGGATGATGGTGGTGTTGCGGCCGACATTGCCGGAGCCGATATAGGCCTTCTCCAGCACCGCGACGTTGGTGATGCCGAACTCCTTGGCGAGATAGTAAGCCGTGGCAAGACCGTGTCCGCCGCCACCGACGATGATCACGTCGTAACGCGGCTTGGGCTCGGGCTGGCGCCAGGCGAGAGTCCAGCCTTTGTTGCCGCGAAGTCCGTTGAAAAAGATGGAAAGTGCAGAGTAGCGCATAGGATTTGGTTCCATGTCATTTCATCTTGTATATCTGGTCACGGAGATTATTCTTATCTTGGAAGAGCCAAAAAATGACATGGGAGAGCCATGATTGACCAAACCAGCCGGGTTACGCAAATAATTGGGTTCTTATTGCTGCCAGGCTTTTCACTCATGTCGTATGCGTCTGCGACGGAGCCGCTGCGCGCTGCAAATCTTCTTGCCGGCCAAGCACTCTACGACGTGAGACCCATCTCGGTTGACGGAACAGCTGTGGTCAGCTCTTCCGGCGCCATCATCCCCTGCCAGCGGCTGGATCGTTCTGTGCTGAACATCATCTTCGTCTGCGCTGGTGGAAATCCAGCGAGCCAAGGCTCGCCCGCGCTTTCCGCAGCCCTGCGCCGGTTGTCTCGCAACGGGGTTCGCATCGGCGGAATTTCAGGCGGACCTTATCTTTTGGCCGCTGCCGGCTTGCTCGATGGCCGGGACTTTACCGTCCATTGGGAGCATGCAGCGGCAATTGTTGAAGCGTTTCCTCAGCTCAGTCCACGCCAGGCCAGATTTGTGCTCGACGGAAACCGCATTAGCTGCGGAGGTGGGGTTGCGCCTCTGGATATGATGCATGCCCTTATCTCCGAGCGGATGGGAGCGGATTTTGCTCGCCGCGTAAGTGATTGGTACCTCCACACAGCGGTTGCGGAGCCATTGGCGCCACAACGGGCCTCCACCGCTGAACGCTTTGGGGTGAGCCACCCGGTACTGTTGAACATGCTGGAGAAGATGGAAGCTGCCATCGAGCAACCATTGGACCGTTCCCAGATGGCGGTCTATGCCGGCGTCAGCAAGCGCCACCTCGACCGTCTGTTCTCCGAGCATCTTAACGCTAGCTACTCCGACGCGTATCGGAAATTTCGCCTGACCCATGCGCGCCGCCTATTGCAGCAGAGCCCCTTATCAATTTCTGAAATCGCATTCGCCACCGGTTTTTCGAGTGCGGCTCACCTTTCTCGCTGCTATTCTGGATTGTTTGGACGAAGCCCGAAAAAGGACCGGGCTTGACTTCGATTTCGTTAGAACGCTGGATCAAGCTGCCGCCAGATAAATCCCGAAGTTTCGTGTGTGCTTGGAATCGAGCACTGGAAGACCAGTCCCGCCTCTGCTGTTTGTGGTCAAAATTGAAAGGGTAACACGTGATCAGCGTGACAATTCCAAGACGAATAGGGATTATTGGGGCGGCTGGATGGCTCGCGAGATCGCTGTCCTGTCAATGAACGCAACGCCGCGCATCGCTTGGTAGGCGGCCACAACCAGGCCATTGACCAAGATGCCGCAGTCATTTCCACGTTGCGCCGGAAGGCGCCCGGACCCTTTCCAGCGTCACACAGGAGAGAAAGCGCGCTGCCGTGGGCGGCGGGTTCGAGCTGGCACTCGGCGCTCGATCGACCAGCCGGCCTTCTCAAGCGCCTTGAGCGATGCCGGTGCTCATCGCCCACATCTCTTCTAGGATTGCTTGTTAATTGCTTTAAGCACCATTTTAGTCGCTTCTGATGTTTCCCCAGCCGGCATCTCTAGTCGCGCAGCCTCTTCCAAATCCTGGAGGGCGATAGCTGAATCGGCGATCTCGTTGGCCTCTTCGCGAGGCAATATGACCACTCCCTCCTCGTCCGCGAGGATAACGTCGCCGGCAAGAACGGGAACATTCCCGCAAGCAACGGGATGGTTCATCGTCCCGCCAAGGTTGTACCACCCGGCGGTGATCGACGAAAGTCCGCGGCACCACATCGGGAAATCCGCTTCTTCGATTTCCAGTAAGTCCGTGCATGGACCGTCGACGATGGCGCCTACTGCGCCGGCTGCCTTGGCCGAAGCGGTGACCCCTCCGCCCCAGCAGGCATACCTATCATCTCCAAGGCGGTCCACTACCACAAAATCGCCTGGACGAAGAAGTCCTAGCGCATGACCAAGTAGCGTCGAATCCGGTCCGGGAATTGCCACAGTAACTGCAACACCAGCAACGCGTCTACCGCGAAGAAGCGGTCGGATTCGACGATCCATAAAGCCCCACTGGCGAAAATGGCCGACAGTCGCTGTTTGGACCAGTTGCAGCTTTAGAACGAGTTCGGGCCACAAGGGTTCTGGCATGGGATTAATGCGGTAATCAGTCATATAGATTTCCTATTCAGGCAGTGTGCGGGTGGGCCTTTAAGGATAGTTGGACGGGAGAAGCGTTCGCTGAACTGAAACGCGGACAGCGATCGGATCACCCATCGGCTTTATCGGTTAAATGAACAGTTTACTTAGTGAGAAAGACGTGATGGAAATCTTTCGCCACAGCGCGGCCGCCCTGCAAAACAAAATCGAGGTCCGATCCGTAGGTGAACAAGCTGAGGCCCATTTGTCGGAGTCGGGGCAAATAGTCTATGGATGCCACGTCAATACCCGATGCGATACCATACTTCTTAGCGGCATCCGCGACTGCCTGGCAGGCATCCATCAACTCAGGTGCGAGCCTTCCTGGTTCCATGCCAAACGAAAGAGCAAGGTCTGCCGGACCGATGAAGAGCGCGTCAACACCAGGTGTCGAGGCTATGTCATCAAGATTGTTGAGAGCCTCTCGTGTCTCTATTTGGAGTACCACAGCCAGGCTAGAGTTCGCATTTTTCCGATACTCTGAATCATTTTGGTAATAATTTGATGCTCGCCACGCTCCAGACCCGCGCTTTCCTGCAGGAGGATATTTTGCGGACGAGACAGCATCGATGGCTTCGGCACCCGAATTTACCATTGGTACCATGATGCCGTTCGCACCATGATCTAGCGCCGCTTTTATAAGTTCAATCCTGTTCCAAGCGACTCTATACATTACAGGCATTCCGTATCGTTCGGTCGCAGGAAGGATTTCTAAAAGTGAGTTTGGTGGGATAGGTGAATGCTCACCGTCGACCAATAGAAAATCTAGGTTTGTCTGTGCAAGTGTCTCTGCGACCATCACGTGTGGAATCTGCATCCAGCCTCCAATTTGCGGTTTTCCCGACCTAATGGTTTCGGCGAATGCGTGTCCTGCCATTTTAACAATCCTTTGCGTAGCCTGAACCGTGACTGCGTTTAGCGGCAACCGCCCCACCCGGAACGCCTTCGTTCCAAGCAGGGAAGGAAGCTTACCTTAGAGTCGGAGGGAGCCATAAATTTGCGCTACTGCGCAATCGAATTCCCAAGCGACGATGGCAGGTTTGTTAGTTACCCAAAATATACAGTTTGCCAAGAAGTTGGCTATCACACCGCCGCGAGAATGCCCGTCTTCAAGATCAGCCGCCCGCTGCATAGGCCGCGCAATATGTTTTCAGGCGCGCCGACTTGTGTCTGTGGCCTCCGACCGGCATTGTGACGCGTGCAAATTCGATAGACAGGCCGCCACGAAGGCGCAAGCAAGCTTGCTGGTGATAGGAGCCACCGGGGCAGAAGAACCTCATTGAACTGACGGTCTCGCGATGACTCACATCGCTAATACCCCGCGCTCGCCATCTTTCGCCCGGCAACTGCCTTCTCCAGCCAGCCAAGTTCCATCTCCGGCACCGACGACAGCAAGAGATCGGTATAGTCGTCGAACGGCGGCGTCAGCACCTGGCTCTTTGCCCCATAGCGCACGACCTCGCCGCGATACATGACGGCGATGGAATCGGCGATCGACTTCACCGTCGCGAGATCGTGGGTGATGAAGAGGTAAGCCACCTGCTCGATCTGCTGGAGATTAAGCAACAGCTTCAGGATGCCGTTGGCCACCAACGGGTCGAGGGCCGAAGTTACCTCATCGCAGATGATGAGCTTGGGCTTGGCCGCCAGCGCCCGGGCGATGCAGACGCGCTGCTTCTGACCGCCGGAGAGTTCGGCCGGATAGCGATCGATGAAGCCATTGCCCATTTCGATCTCTTCGAGCAACTCTTTCACCCGCCGGTCCCGTTTCTCGCCTCGGAGGCCAAAATAGAATGTCAGCGGCCGGCCGATGATCGTGCCGACCGTATGGCGCGGGTTCATGGCCACGTCGGCCATCTGGTAGATCATCTGCAATTGCTGCAGATCTTCCTTCGTCCGGTCGGCAAGCTGGTTCGAGGGCGTGCGCCCATCGAAGGTGATCTCGCCCGCCGAAGGCGACAGGAGGCCGGTGATGGCGCGCGCAAGCGTCGACTTGCCGGAACCGGATTCGCCCACGACCGCCAATGTCTGGCCGGGATGGATGTCGAGCGAGACATTCTTCAGCACCTTGACGATGCCGTTGCCATAAGCCGCCGTGACATTCTTCACCGACAGGACCGGCTTCGGCGTCGGCTGCTTCTCCTGATGGTCGATGTGATGCACCGAAACCAACGCCTGCGTATAGTCCTGCTTCGGCTCCTTGATGATCTGGTGAGTCGTGCCCTTCTCGACCATCTTGCCGTGACGCAACACCATGATGTCGTCGGCTACCTGAGCGACAACGGCGAGGTCATGGGTAATGTAAAGAGCTGCAACACTCGTGGCGCGGATCGCTTCCTTGATCGCGGCGAGCACGTCGATCTGGGTCGTGACGTCGAGCGCAGTGGTCGGCTCGTCGAAAATGATGAGGTCCGGCTCCGGACAGAGCGCCATGGCCGTCATCACGCGCTGCAGTTGCCCGCCCGACACCTGGTGCGGATAGCGCCGGCCGATATTTTCCGGGTCGGGAAGGCTGAGCTTGCGGAACAGTGCCACCGCCCGACGTTCGGCTTCGGCGCGGTTGGCTAAGCCGTGCTTGAGCGAGCTTTCCACCACCTGGTCCATCAACCGCCGGGCGGGATTGAAGGCCGCCGCCGCAGATTGCGCGACATAGCAGACCTCGCGGCCGCGCAATTTGCGGAAGCCTTCCTTGCCGCCCTTGAGGATATCGCGGCCGTTTAGGATCACCTCGCCACACGTGATGCGCACCCCGCCGCGGCCATAGCCCATCGACGACAGGCCGATGGTCGACTTGCCGGCGCCGGATTCGCCGATCAGGCCGAGCACCTTGCCCTTCTCGAGTGTCAGCGAGACGTCATGCACCAGTACGATGTTCTTCGGCAGCTCGCCGGGCGGGTAGACGGTAGCCTCGATGCGCAGATTGCGGATGTCGAGCAGCAGGCCAGGCTTTGCTTTGCTGTCGGCCATCACCCGCGTCCTCCCTTAAGGCTTGTCGTACGGTTGAGCACCCAGTCCGCGACGAGATTGACCGAAATCGCCAGCATGGCGATCGCCGCCGCCGGGATGAGTGCTGCTCCTATGCCGAAGACGATGCCGTCCTTGTTTTCCTTGACCATGCCGCCCCAGTCGGCATCCGGCGGCTGCACGCCAAGGCCGAGGAAGGACAGTGTCGACAGGAACAGAACCGCATAGATGAAGCGCAGGCCCAATTCGGAGACCAGCGGCGACAGAGCATTGGGCAGGATTTCGGCGAAGATCACCCACCATTTGCCTTCACCCCGCAGCTTCGCAGCCTCTACAAAATCCATCGCATTGAGGTCGACCGCCACCGCCCGCGACAGGCGAAAGACCCGGGTTGAGTCGAGAACGCCCATGACCAGGATCAGCGTCACGACATTGGACGGCAGCGCGGAGAGCACCACGAGACCGAAGATCAGCGTCGGGATCGCCATCAGCAGGTCGACGAAACGGGACATCAACATATCGAACCAGCCGCCGACCACCGCAGCGGTGAAACCGAGTATTGCGCCCATCGAGAAGGAAAGCAGTGTAGCCAGCACCGCGATCAGAATCGTCGTCTGGGCGCCATAGATCATGCGCGAGAGTAGGTCGCGGCCAAGATTGTCGGTGCCGAAGAGAAATTTCGCCGATATCGGCTCCCAAACTCCGCCGGCGATGTCGCCGAGGCCGTAGGGGGCGATCCACTGTGCAAAGATCGCGACGAGGAAGAAGAGGGTGGTGGTAACAAGACCGATCAGGGCGACGATGGGAATATGTCTTATCATGGTGCTCCTTACCTCGGATGCCTGAGGCGCGGATTGGCGAGAATGGATGCCACGTCGGCCACGACATTGAGGGAGATATAAACGGCGGCGAAGATCAGCCCAACGGCCTGCACGACCGGCACGTCGCGCTTGGCGACATGGTCGACCAGATACTGGCCCATGCCGGGATAGACGAAGATTACCTCGATCACCACCACGCCCACCACGAGATAGGCGAGGTTGAGCATGATCACATTGATGATCGGGGCGATGGCATTGGGGAAAGCGTGCCTGCGGATGATCTCGAAGGCGGTGAGTCCTTTCAGTTCGGCCGTCTCGATATAGGCGGACTGCATGACGTTGAGGATCGCCGCCCGCGTCATACGCATCATATGGGCCAGGATGCCCAGCGTGAGTGTCGTGCAGGGCAGCGCGATTGCCTTCATCTTATCGAGAAAGGGCATGCCCTCATAGACCATCGAAATGCCAGGGAAGATCTGGAACTTCACTGCCAAGAAATACACCAACAGATAGCCAATGAAGAATTCCGGCACCGATGTCGAGGCGAGTGCCACGCCGGTGATCAGTTTATCGATGAGGCCGTCGCGATACCGTACTGCCGTCAGCCCGAACACAATCGCGAGCGGGACGGAGACAATCGCTGCCCAGAAGGCCAGGAATAGCGTGTTCCACAGCCGCTCCTTGATGGAAGTGGCGATATCGAGCCCACTGGTGAGAGCAGCGCCTAAGTCGCCTTGCAGCATTCCGAAAAGCCAGCGGCAATATCTGACGTAGGCCGGGTCGTTCAGCCCCAGCTGCTCGCGAAGATTGGCGAGCGCCAGTGGCGTCGCCGACTGGCCGAGAATGGATTGCGCGACGTCGCCGGGCAGAAGATTCGTGCCAACAAAAATGAGGACCGAAACGGCGAGCAGCAGGAGGATGCCCAGCGCGACGCGCTGGGCAATAAGCTTGAGAACCATCGTCTCAGGGCCTCAGGCCTGCAGCCAGCACTTGGTCAGCGCGTAGCCATTCATGAATCGATCGTTGCCATTCTTAGCCCAGCCCCCGACACGCGAGCCCGTGGCGTCGATGTAATCACTGAACATCGGGATGATCAGGCCGCCTTCGTCGTGAATGATCTGGCCCATATCGGCATAAAGCTTCTTGCGCTTATCGGCATCGAGTTCGCCACGTGCCTGGACAATCATCTGGTCGAACTTCTCGTTGAAGAAGTGAGTTTCGTTCCATACCGCTTTAGACTGGAGGAAGAGAGAATACACCATGTCTTGAGTCGGACGGCCCGGACTAGAAGATGCCACGAACGGCTGCTTTTGCCACACGTTTGTCCAGTAGCCGTCGGCCGGTTCGCGTTTAACGTCGATGGTGATCCCCGCTTTAGCCGCGCTTTGCTGAAATAGCTGAGCTGCATCCACCGCGCCCGTGAACGCACCATCGGATGTATGAAGGAGCAGCGATCCCGAGTGTCCGGACTTCCTGTAATGAAAGGCAGCTTTGTCCGAATCGTATTTGCGTTGCTCTATTTCGGTGAAAAGTGGACAGAACTTGTTTACATACGTGTCATTGCCGACGGAGCCGTAGCCCCCGAGGATCCTTTGGACCATCTCTTCGCGGTCAATGGCATATTTAAGCGCGAGCCGCAGGTCGTTGTTGTTGAAGGGGGCCGCGTCGAGCTGGCAAACAAAATAGGAGTGGCCACGGCCACCAACGTTGCGGACGCTGATATCAGGGAAGCGCTTGAGGAGTTCAACCACCTTCGGATCGACCCGGTTAATCATGTCAACCTGCCCGCTCTGCAGAGCGGAAGTGCGCGCGGTCGCGTCATTGATGACGATAATTTCGATCTGGTCGGCAAAGCCGCGATCATCGCGCCAGTAACCGGCGAACCTCTCCCCGCCAAGTCGAACACCAGCTTCGTTTACCGTGACCTTGTACGGACCCGTACCGATGCCTGCGTTCGGGTTGTCCTTGCCGCCATCTGGCTGAATCATCAAGTGGACATCGTTCATAATGGATGGGAAGTCGGCATTGCTTTCTTTTAGGCTGAAGACAAGGTTTTGGCCGTCGACGGCGATTTTGTCGATCCCCTGCATGAAGGCGAGCATAATCGACTTCGAGTTAGCGTCGGAGTGGCGTTCCATTGTTGCGAGCACATCGGCGGGCGTCATCTCCTTGCCATTATGAAACTGCACGCCCTTGCGTATCTTAAACGTCCAGACCTTGGCGTCTTTTGATGCGCCCCATTCCTCGGCAAGTACCGGCTGAAGTACTTGATTTGCGTCCAGCTCAACGAGTTGTTCGCCCCACGCGCGGCTGAAGATAAACTGGACATCATTTGTTAGGGCCGCTGGATCGAGATTATCCGTCGCCTGTCCACCCATTATTCCGGCCTTGAGCATACCGCCCTTGACGGGCCCCTCCGCCCTTGCGGCATCAGCAAGCAGGTTGTTGGCCAGAACTGCACTGACGCCGAGCGCCGCTGCACGACCTAAAAAGTCACGGCGGGATAGCTTACCTTTCGCGACACGTTCACTTAGAAACCGAATCTCATCATTCATCTTAATTCCCCTTTCTTTGTGATTTCTTGTTTATTCACTGCTAACCACATGAAACGCCCAATTGCCGCTATTATGCGATTCATAGGACCGGTCCATTCTTTGACAGAGGCCTTTCAGGCCCCAGAGTGAAGCTGCTCCAAAGATTTCCGCCATCGGCGACGTTTCTTTTCGTTTTGATCGGATTCACCGACGATGAGGGCTCTCTCTCACGCCGATCTCAAACGCTTCCCCGGGGCTGCGTCTCAGAGGATGCGGTAAACGTTTCTGGCGTTCTCCCGAAACAGCATCGCCTTGTGTTCCTCGGATATCCGAGCCTTGAAGGCATAGCGGGGGTCGTCGAAGTCCCAGTGGGGATAGTCGCTTGCATACAGCAGCTTGTCCCAGCCGATCTGATCAAACAGGTAGTTCAGTTCCTCCGGATTGTCTGGTTCTTCTACCGGCTGTGTTGAGAAGTAGAAATGCTTGCGAAGATAGTGGGAAGGCGGGTGTTTCAGGGTCGGCACCTCCGAGCCCATCCGCTGCCACAACATATCTAGCCGGTGTCCAAGTTCGATCGACCAGGCACAACCGCACTCGACAATGATTACCTTGAGAGTTGGCAACTGATCGAACACGCCATCAAGAATGAGACTCATAATCTGCGTCTGTGCTGCGAAGGTGAGGTCTATATGGCTCTCACAGTAGTAGGACGGCCAGCCGCTGGCAGTCCGTGCGCCGACTCGGCCTCCGATGTGCATGCCTATCGGAAAGCCATGATGAGCCGCGGCTTCCAGGATGGGCCTGTAGCGCCGGTGCCCCAATGGCTCGGTTGTCCCGGTGAATATCTCCACCTGAACAAATCGCGCATCCAGAGCCCGCTTTTCGATTTCTGTGATCGCGGAAACGGCATCGTCCGGAACGACCAGGACGGATGCCCTCAGCCGGTCCTCCGGCTCGACGAATTCGGCGATCTGCCAATCGTTGATCGCCGTGGACAACGCGTTGCTGAGATCGAGATTGCGACCACCATTGCCCAGCGCCACCATGGGCTGTAGAACGCCGAAGACGACATTGTTCGGATCGAGGTGCTGCCTCCTAAGGAACGCAAGGTCCGAACCGGGCGGCCCGCCACCCGGCGGCAAGGCATCGCTACGGTATCCGTTATTAGTGTAGCCGTTATAGGTAATACTGTCGGCAAACACCTCAAATCCCAACTCTCCATACTGATCGAGATGATCGCGCCATCGCTTGGAAAGATACGGATGGAGGCCATAGCGGTCTTTGAGCGCCGGATGGATATCGCAATCGGCAATGCCTACCGAAGATGTGGAACGCACCGGCTGCTTCGGGCTGGCTATCGTATCGTTCATGATACCGTCTCCTTCAGCCGTGGGTATGTCCGCAGCGGGTTCTCCTGTGCAATCTTCTGGCGAAGCCGCGCTGGAAAACCGGGTGGCATCGGATCATCTCCGTCGAACTGCCAATGCGGGTAGTCGGAAGAGAAGAGCAGCATGTCTTCGGAGCCGAGATGCTCTATCAGCTTCTCGACGTGCACCGGATCCTTCGACGTATCGAATGGCTGGATTGTAAACCGGACACGATCCCGGATTTCCACTGCGGGAGAGCGCTTCACCCACGGAACCTCGCCGCGAGTACCACGCCAGTACTTCGTAATCCGCCAGATAAAACTCGGCAACCAACCGATGCCCGCCTCGATCATCACGAAGGTGAGGTCCGGAAACTTGGCGAATACGCCCTCCATGATCAGGCTCTGGAGCTGCGCCGCGAAAATGTGAGTTCCGCTGGCATAGTCCTGGAGGTAGGTCGACGGCCACCCCATGCCGCCGCTCGCCGTGGGATAGCGATACATCGTCCCGGCATGGATGCCGACAGGCAGCCCATGCTTTTGGGCCGCTTCATAGATCGGCCAAAAATGGCTCCGGCCCAGAAGCATCTCGTTGCCGGCCAGCAACAGGACCTGAACGAACCTTTTGTCGGAGGCACATCTATGGATTTCCTCCGCAGCCCGCTCGGGAAGCTGCGAGCCCACGACGATCGAACCGCGCAAACGGGGCTCAGCATCCAGCCACTCCCGAGCCAACCATTTGTTGGTCGCGGTGCATACTTCTGCTCCCATCAAACCGCTTGCCGCGACTTGACCGCCATAGAGCGGATTACAGATTGCGATCTCGCAATTGAATTTATCGAGCGCCTGTTCCCGGCAGCGATCGAGGCTGACGCCCGGCTTTTCACCATCTTGCCGCCAGTCCGGGCGACATGACAGCGGTACGCTCGGCGGATAGCTAGCCAGATCCATCTCGCCGATCGCGCGGCTGATAAATTGTTCCTGCCAATACTCGTCCATATAGGGGATCAGAGCATCGTTTCCCGGCACTGCGGGATGAATATCGCAATCGATTACCGATGTCGGCTTGTGGAGCATAAATGCCTCGCTTCCAAGAAACTCTGCCATCTCACGATGGATCGGGTCGATCGTTCAGAGATCGACGACCAAGTATGAGTCTTCGATACTCACAGGGAAGGTTTCCGCTTTATACGGACCCTCGACCAATTCCGCTCCCGCAGCTATCGATACCGGGTATTGTTTCACTGATATTCGCCCCGGATCACACCATGACTGACCGGTGCGAATATCAAATTCCCCAGCCGTGCCAAGGGCAGCGGATGAACTCCCCGCGACGCGAACACTGGACATGTCCGGGCTCATCTGCCGTTGCAATACCTGAGATCAAGCCCATCGACAGTTCAGCGCTCTGGTGAGGGCAACGATTGAGGAGGGCGAAGTAGTCGCCATCGACATTGAAGATGACGATCGGCCGGCCACGCACCTCGAAGACCTTGCGCATGCCCGGGCCGACATCCTCTGCCTTGCCCACCACGTGCTTAGCCATTTTTCCTCCCTGGCAAAAGCGAGACGGAACTGATCCGAGAAGCCATGTTAAACCTAATAACCTCGCTCCATCTGCGGAATAGACAGATTGGATCAAAATGCACCACCACAGGGCGAAAGCAGAACCGAACCTGAAGACGCGCGCGCAGCCACGACTGCCTGAGGAGGTCCGGTTACGGCGACCGCTGATGTCATCGGAGGCGGATGCCGCTGAAGAATCGGGTGGTCGTGGCAAAGGTCGGACATCTGAGTTGAGACCAACCGAGGCCGCGGCATCGGGATCAGAAGTTCTGCGCGGTGGCGGGGTGTAAGTCTCTCCAGGCAAATTGGGCGACAGGGACGGAAAGCGCTGACCTGGGATACGTGAAATATTCGGCCGAAATGCTCGGTGAAAAAGAGGACTTCGTACCCGAGTGCTACGTCGGCAGATCGACAAACTCTTCTCTTGGAACTGGCGCCGCGAGGGGCTCGACGCCCCGGCCACCTGATATGCTCATCAATAAAGTATACCGCGTCACCACGATCGCCCGCGTTGCCGCGGAGCTGGGCGAAGACGAAAAATGGCTCTCGGATATCGCCGGCGAGATGAAGCCCGAATCCAGATTAATCTGCGTCTATGGTCCGGGTGACGAAAAGACGATTGCTTTCACCGACTTCGGCATCGAGCAGTTGCCGGACTCATCGCATCGCGATCAAACCGACTGATCATTATTCCCGGTCAAGCCAAAACCTCTGCGGTGTTTACCGGTTACCGGCTGGCTACGGACTGATCGGTCGCATGCCGAACCTATTAGCCTTTCACGGAATAAAAGCGGAGGTACGACTCCGGTGAGGCTTGACCGGATGGGTCATACAAGCGAAGCGAGCCTGCCATGCTTTCGCGCGTCAGCGAGTTGGGAGCGGCGCTTTATAGCGCCTTCCCACGCAAATCACTGGGTGTGACGTCCAATGGTATTGGGCAGAGGTATGGGCGCCCCCCCGTTTGTTGCTTCAACTCCGCCTTTGCACGAGCGATGATTTCTGGATTGCGGATGCAATCTGCCGCCGTAGAAGCCATGACCTTGGCAGCCAATATCATCCCCTTGTGGGCGGCAGGCATATCGCCTTGGGTGACGAGCTGCCAACTGTGGAAGGACGTGCCAATGGCGAAACAGGCTGTCTGACACTGTGCAGTGGGCACGATCCAGCTGACGTCGCCCACATCTGTCGATCCCATCTCGAATTGGTCTGTCCCCAACGGAAGGAGGCTGTCGTGGAGGACCTTGTCCTTCAACGAGACATCGCGCCCCGCGACGCTGGCCAGCGCGCCTTCATCCGTCAGCGCCATCTTGCGAAGCTCCTCGGCGAACTCATAGTCAGCTCTGTCAAAGGAGGGTGGGCCGACACGGCGCATGTTCTCATACATGACATCATACAGCGCTTTGTTGGGCAAAAGGTTGGAGTAGCCGCCAGTGATTTGCATCTTAACAGATGTCTCGGTCATAAGCGCAGCACCCTCTGCAATCTTTTGCACGCGCGCGAACACCCGCTCAGCATCTTGCCAGTTCGGAGAACGAATAGAATACGAGGACTCGGCATACGCCTGCACGACGTTAGGGAACTCACCGCCGGCGTTTGTAATGGCATAGTGAACGCGAGCGTTTGAGGGCATGTGCTCGCGCATGTAGTTGACGCCAACATTCATTAACTCGACTGCGTCGAGCGCGCTGCGCCCCAAATGTGGATCCGACGCCGCGTGCGCCGCGCGACCGGTAAAGGAGAAACGAGCCCACTTTGCAGCGTTGCAGGATTTTGTTAAAACTTCGTTCACCACTGCTGGGTGCCAGCAGAAGGCAACATCAAGATCGTTAAAAGCGCCGGCTCGAGCCATAAAGGCCTTACCCCCTCCAGCTTCTTCTGCCGGGCAGCCGTAAAAGCGCACTCTACCTTCAATACGTTCGGCTGCGAGCGCACCCTTTAATGCAACTGCTGCAAGCGCTGAGCCAGCGCCGAGAAGATTGTGCCCGCAGCCATGACCTGGTCCACCCTCGGTCGAGCTGGGTTCTGTTGCACTCGAGACTTGAGCAAGATCGGGAAGCGCATCGTATTCGCCGAGGATGCCAATGATGGGGCTGCCCTTGCCGAACTCGGCGATGAAGGCGGTAGCGATGCCACCGACATTCCTGGTGATGCGAAAACCTTCGCGCTCGAGCATAGCGATGTGCTCTGCAACCGAGCGATGCTCCTCAAATGCTAATTCTGGCATCGCCCAGATGCGGTCACTTAAGGCGCAGTAGTCGGCGGCTTTCGCATTCACGCGGCGGACGATTTCATCAAGGCTAAGAGGATCGTTTTGCATAATTTCTATGTCCCTTGAGGTCATGGCTAACTGTTCGGATGGCCGTATCCGGAAGCGTTTAAATTCTTGGGCATTTCTCGGGCTTTCCGGCGACCTCGCCGAGGTACGCGGGCGAAGAGTAGGCCGTTCTAGCACGCAGTGCATTTTAGAGATTGGGAATGTCCCCAACCGGTGTGGTCACGTTAACTTTCGATGGAGACTGATAGCTCGTCGCCATGATTCAATACCCTGTCAGCTAAGCGCGCAGGTGGGACACGCCAGCAAGTTGCAATCGATTTGCGTCGAGGTTCTAAATATCCTCGGCCGTTTGGCCCTTCGATCCTCATATACCACTCGACGAGCGGCGGCCGGCGATCTTGCGCAACGACCTAGTCGGGTAGCGCGAAGCGAGGGTCGAGCATGTCACGCAGGCCATCACCAATCAAATTGATAGCCAATACTACAGCCACAATTACTAGGCTTGGATACAATATTAGGTAAGGTGCGATCAGAGCAAACGACCGGCCTTCGGCGACGATATTGCCCCAACTCGGGTGCTCAGGAGGAACCCCAACACCCACAAAGCTCAGATAGGCTTCATAAAGAATAGCCAGGCCACAGATATATGTCGCCTGCACGGTGATTGGGGCCAACGCGTTCGGCAAAATGTACTTGAATAATAGCCGCCGAGGACTAGCGCCGTATGACCGAGCCGCCTCTATGAAGACCTGCTCCCGGAGCGTCAGCGTTAAGCTTCTAACCAATCTTGCAACACCGGGCACTTCCGGTATCGCCAAAGCCAGGATTACGGTCGAGATCCCGCCACCGAAGATCGTTGCCAAGGCAATGGCGAGCAGAATCCCCGGTATCGCCATGATGCCGTCCATCACCCTCATCAAGATCTTGTCTGATGCCTGTCCGGCACCTGCCACAAGACCCAAGATTGTTCCGGCTGTTGTCGCCAGAACCGCAGTGGCCAGTCCAATTGCGAGCGAGACCCGCCCGCCGTAAAGCACACGCGTGAAGATGTCCCGCCCGAACATATCGGTGCCCAGCAAATGGGCGCTACTGGGCGGATTGAGTCTCAACTCCGGACTTATCGACAAGGGATCAAGATTGGCTAATACAGGACCGAGATACGACACGAGTACAACCACAAGCATGAAAATCACGGCGACACGCACCGACGCCGGCAGGCGCGTCATATGCGGCCACAACAGGGAAAACGTCATACGGCCTAACTCCTCAAGTATATTTAATTCTCGGGTCCATTAAGGGGTACGACAGGTCCACCAGCAGATTTACCATGACATACACACACGCACTTATCAGCAGGACCCCCTGAATGACCGGAACATCCCGGTGCTGGATGGCCTCCACGAGGAGGCTGCCGACCCCGGGAATTGCGAAGACCGCCTCTGTTATGACCACACCACCAAGCATTCCGGCGAACGACATTCCAACTACGGTGACCAGAGGTACGGCGATCAGCCTAAGGCAGTGTCGAACGAGGATCGTGAACTCGTCGAGCCCTTTCGCTCGCGCGACACGAATAAAGTCCTGATTCAGCACTTCGATCGCGCTCGCTCTTGTGATTCGAGTGATGAGTGCCGTTTGCGCAAATCCCAACATGGTTGCGGGGAGAAGCACATGCCGCAAGACTTCCGTCACACCGCTGTCGAATCCTGGGAACCCGGAGACCGGCATTGACCCATAGTACACACCGAACGTGTATATCAGCACATACCCGATCAGAAAGGGGGGTATCGCTGTCCCGGCAACCCCGAACAGTGATACTAAGCGATCGGCGATGCCCCCCCTCTTTTGTGCTGCCAACAATCCCAACGGCAGCGAGACGGTTATTTGAACCACAGTTGCTGCGGTTGCGAGAATAATCGTTGGTTCTACTCGCGACAGAATGAGATTCAATACCGGCTGTTTAGAAAAAAGCGAGTTTCCCAAGTTTCCCCGGATGATATTCGCCAACCAATGAAGATACTGGACCACCAGAGGATCACCGAGATGAAGTCTCTCCCGAATAGCGGCGATCTGGGCGGGCGTCGCGTAGTCGCCCGCCAGCATGGCCGCGGCATCTCCAGGGCTCAGATACGTCAGACCGAAAACTATGGCGGTCACGATCCCCACCACCGGAATGACGGAAAGGACCCTGGTGATGAGATACCTGATCATACTTACCTCACAAACCGTAGACGCGTTGCGCTACTGGCCCTTCCGCCGGATATTCCAGAAATAGGCATAAGGTGCCTCGGCATTGAACCCTTCAAGGTCGGCTCCATAAACATTCGGAATGCCGTACTCTCCCGTCATGACAAAGGGAAAATAGACTGACGCGCGGGCTTGGAGGTCAAAAGTAATTTTCTTTTTCTCACTCTCGTCGACTGTGCTGGCGAAGGCAGTTCTCAGTTTCTCGAGTTTTTCGTCGCAAGGCCAACCAAACCAAGCCTTATCGCAGTTCGCAGCTAGCATCAGATGGGTGATAGGAGAACTGGCAGGTCCCACTTCCATGTAGGTAGGGAACAGGTTCCACCCGCCTTCCGAAGCAGGCGCTTTCGACGTGCGGCGCGACGTCACGGTAGCCCAGTCCATTGCTTGAAGGTCTACTTGGACGCCACTCTTTCTCAACTGCTGCGCCAAGTACAACGATCTCGCGTGGGCCTCTGCCCAATCGGTTAGATCGAAGATCACAATCGGCTTTCCATCGTAACCGGCTTCTTTGAAGAGCTCCTTAGCCTTGTCAAGGTCCGCAGCACCCCGGTGACCGCTATAGGCGGACTCGTCGCCATACTTTCCCTCGCAGGTGAGATAAGCGTAGCAGGGATGCCAGAATTGCGGGTCACCCACAGAGATCTGCATGACCTCCTTTTGGTCGATCAGGTAGGTAAGAGCCTCAGTCGCCTTTATGTTGTTGAACGGTGGCACCTCGTGATTCACCACAAAAAGGCTCTGCACGAAATAACCTTTCGAGACCACGAGCTTCGGATCTTTTCGCAGCGCCAAAGCGTTGTCGATCGCAGGATTTATCCAGATATCTTGTTTGCCGGTCAGCATCGCCGCCATTGCGGTGTTTGGGTCAGGAATGTAAGAAACTTCGATCTTATCGAAAGTTGCCTCTTTCTTACCCCAATAGAAGCTCGGTGGGTCGTTCCGCGAATTGTAGAAGGGGTTCTTGGTGTAAACGGGTGTTTGCCCCGGCTTCCAGGTGGAGTAATCGAACTTATACGGACCAGAACCGGTTGTATCGGTGAGTTGTTCTGTGGGTGGCAGGGAGGCGACCCGCTTGGGCATTATGAAAGGGACATTACCCTCAGTATTGGCAAGCGCCGAGGGAACGTCGAACGACTCGCTAAGCTCAATCCGAAACGTCAGATCGTCGACCTTGACCATCTCCTTGGTCCGGGATCCGAGGAGTCCACCAACCACATCCTGAGACTCCCAGCGCTTCAATGACTGGATCACGTCGTCAGTGGTGATTGGAGCTCCGTCGGAGAATTTCAGGCCGTCGCGAAGCGTGATTGTGTAGGTCTTCTTGTCTGAGCTCACTTCAACTTTGTCGGCCATTTGGGGACGAGGTGTGCCGCTGCTGTCGAATTCGAACAATTTATCGTAAATGAGATATCCGTGCATCTGTGTGTCCCCCGATGTTGTCACAATGGGGTCAACAATTTTCAGGGCGCTTCCCTCTATTACGCGCAGCGTGTCCGCATTCGCCGCACCGACGGATAAAACGCCGACAGCGGCAGTTGTTACTAACCGACGCACTGCAGTTGTTCTGGACGTCCATGTAATAAGTTTGATCTTCATTTTCGTTCCCTCTAGTTGTTTAAAGACCAATAGGCTGTAGTGCCCATTAGGTTCTCCTGCTCCCATTCCTCGCCCCAAATCATGACTGCGTGGCCAGGCGAGACTTCACGATACTGGCGCACAGGTGGGACGTAGTCCGCAGGCCGGACCGGACTCTTGATTTCGTCATTTGAGACCGGGCGTTTCTGCAGGCGCCGTGCCGGATCTGCGATCGGCACTGCCGCAAGCAGCCGTTTGGTATACGGATGCTGCGGATTCTGAAAAATCGCCTCGCGCGGGCCGATCTCGACGATCTCGCCGAGATACATCACAGCCACGCGGTGGCTAACACGTTCGACCACTGCCATGTCGTGCGAAATGAAAAGATAGGCAAGGCCCATGCGGGCCTGAAGATCCAGCATAAGGTTGACGACTTGCGCCTTCACAGAAACATCCAGTGCCGAGACGGCTTCGTCCGCCACGATGAGCCGCGGTTCGAGTGCAAGCGCACGCGCAATACAGATGCGCTGGCGCTGGCCACCCGAGAACTCATGCGGAAAGCGGTTGACTATGTCAGGCGAAAGACCCACCCGCTGCAGGAGGTCGGCGACCTTATCGCGTGCTTCCGAACGGCTGGCGAGATTGTTGATCAGCAGCGGTTCGATGATCGCTGTGCCGACATCCATGCGCGGATTGAGCGATGCGAACGGATCCTGGAAGATCATCTGAATGCGATTACGCTGCTTGCGCAACTCGGATTGACCAAGTTTTACAAGGTCAACACCATCGAGCAAAATCGACCCCGAGAGGGCCTCGGTCAACCGCATCACCGTCCGGCCAGTCGTCGATTTACCACAGCCTGATTCGCCGACCAGTGCCAAGGTTTCGCCGCTCTTGACGCTGAAGGAGACATTCTCGACCGCGTAGACCCGGCCTTTGACCGAAGAAAACATGCCCGACCGGATTTCGAAGCGCTTCGTCAAGCCCGCAACCTCCAGCACCGGGCGCTCCGCCTCCTTTACGGTATCCGGCACCTCGGCCGGCACGTCGGATTGGCCAGTCGTGCGGTCGACAATAGGGAAACGCATTGGCCGCCTTCGGCCCTTCATCGAGCCAAGCTTTGGGACGGCTGCAAGCAGCGAACGCGTGTAGGGGTGTTCGGGGCGTTTGAAGATCTCCTCGGTCGGCGCAGCCTCGACCACCTGGCCATTATACATGACCACCGTGCGGTTGGCGATCTCGGCGACGACGCCCATGTCGTGCGTGATGAAGAGGACGGACATGGCCTCCTCTTTCTGCAGCTCCTTGATCAGCTCCAGGATTTGCGCCTGGATCGTCACGTCCAGCGCCGTCGTCGGCTCATCGGCAATCAGCAGCTTTGGCTTGCCGGCCAACGCCATCGCAATCATCACGCGTTGGCGCATGCCGCCCGAGAAGTGGTGTGGATATTCGTGGAAGCGCGACTTAGCCGCCGGGATCCGTACCTTCTCCAACAGCCTAATCGTTTCCAACTCAGCCTCGGATCGCGACAGGCTGCGGTGCAGAATCAGCGATTCCGCTATTTGGAACCCGATTGTGAGTACCGGGTTCAGCGAGGTCATCGGCTCCTGAAAAATCATGGCAATGTCGTTGCCGCGGATACGCCGCATCTCGGCTTCCGGCAGTGTGAGCAGCTCCTGCCCGTCAAGCTTGATCGACCCTTTGACCCTGCTCGACGCTGGCGAGTTGAGCCGCATGATCGAGAGAGCCGTCACGCTCTTTCCTGAGCCGGATTCGCCCACGACGGCGACTGTCTCTCTTGCGCCGATGTCAAACGATATACCGTCCACGACGGGCGCCCAGCGCCCTCCGACACGGAAGGAGGTCACCAACTGCGAAACCGAAAGGACCGGCTGGGTCATCCCGTGTCTACGCACTCTTGACTCAGGCTTGCACAAATCTACCAGGTCGGAAACCACGATACCACCCCAAGACCTACGACCAATTTTCGCTGAAGACCGGACAAGGTTCTGGCCCAGAAATCTTCCGCTTCGTTGAGCAGGCTCAACAGATCCAGTTTGTCGGGCCGCACGGATCGGTCCGTGTCCGCCGCGCAGTTCGCTTTCTCGTCGGCCCTCTCAAGTCTCCGTTCGCGTGAAACAGGACAACACGTCTCGTCAGGACCAGTCCGTTGCGCCGTCGGTTGCCCAGCCATCGAAATCCTTCCTGTGGGCCACGTATGAAGTGGCTACGCTGCTGTATCTTGGCGTAGTGCCTGGCGCATTATGCGCATGCTGATATTCGGGTTCGCGTTACAGGCCCCGGTAAACGTTTCTGGCGTTCTCTCGAAACAGCAGCGCCTTGTGTTCCTCGGATATCCGAGCCTTGAAGGCATAGCGGGGGTCGTCAAAGTCCCAGTGGGGATAGTCGCTTGCATACAGCAGCTTGTCCCAGCCGATCTGATCAAACAGGTAGTTCAGTTCCTCGGGATTGTCCGGCTCTTCCACCGGCTGTGTGGAAAAGTAGAAATGCTTGCGAAGATACTGCGAAGGCGGGTGCTTCAGGCTCGCCACTTCCGAGCCCATGCGCCGCCACAACATGTCGAGCCGGTGTCCAAGTCCGATCGACCAGGTACAGCCGCACTCGACGATGACCACCTTGAGAGATGGCAGCTGATCGAACACGCCATCGAGAATGAGACTCATAATCTGCGACTGCGCAGCGAAGGTGAGATCCAAATGGTCCTCACAGTAGTAGGACGGCCAGCCGCTGGCAGTCCGTGCGCCGGCTCGGCCTCCGATGTGCATGCCTATCGGAAAGCCATGATGACCCGCGGCTTCCAGGATAGGCCTGTAGCGCCGGTGGCCCAATGGTTCGGTTGTCCCTGCGAATATCTCCACCTGGACAAATCGCGCATCCAGAGCCCGCTTTTCGATTTCTGCGACCGAGGCAACGACATCGTCTGGAACGACCACAACGGATGCTCTCAGCCGGTCCTCTGGCTCGACGAACTCGGTGATCTGCCAATCGTTGATCGCCGTGGACAACGCGTTGCTGAGATCGAGATTGCGCCCGCCATTGGGCAGCCCTACCATGGGTTGGAGCACACCGAAGACGACATTGTTGGGATCGAGGTGCTGCTTCCTCATGAGCGCCAGGTCCGAACCGGGTAGCCCGCCATCCGGCCAGGCGTCACGACGGCACGACATTGGATTGGATCCGTCATAGTTGTAGCCGCTGGCAAACGCCTCGAATCCCAACTCTCCATACTGATCGAGATGATCGCGCCATCGCTTGGAAAGATACGGATGGAGGCCATAGCGGTCTTTGAGCGCCGGATGGATATCGCAATCGGCAATGCCTACCGAAGATGTGGAACGCACCGGCTGCTTCGGGCTGGCTATCGTATCGTTCATGATACCGTCTCCTTCAGCCGTGGGTATGTCCGCAGCGGGTTCTCCTGTGCAATCTTCTGGCGAAGCCGCGCTGGAAAACCGGGTGGCATCGGATCATCTCCGTCGAACTGCCAATGCGGGTAGTCGGAAGAGAAGAGCAGCATGTCTTCGGAGCCGAGATGCTCTATCAGCTTCTCGACGTGCACCGGATCCTTCGACGTATCGAATGGCTGGATTGTAAACCGGACACGATCCCGGATTTCCACTGCGGGAGAGCGCTTCACCCACGGGACCTCGCCGCGGGTACCATGCCAGTCCTTCTTGCTCTTCCAGATAAAACTGGGCACCCAACTGATGCCCGCCTCGATCATCACGAAGGTGAGGTCCGGAAACTTGGCGAATACGCCCTCCATGATCAGGCTCTGGAGCTGCGCCGCGAAAATGTGAGTTCCGCTGGCATAGTCCTGGAGGTAGGTCGACGGCCACCCCATGCCGCCGCTCGCCGTGGGATAGCGATACATCGTCCCGGCATGGATGCCGACAGGCAGCCCATGCTTTTGGGCCGCTTCATAGATCGGCCAAAAATGGCTCCGGCCCAGAAGCATCTCGTTGCCGGCCAGCAACAGGACCTGAACGAACCTTTTGTCGGAGGCACATCTATGGATTTCCTCCGCAGCCCGCTCGGGAAGCTGCGAGCCCACGACGATCGAACCGCGCAAACGGGGCTCAGCATCCAGCCACTCCCGAGCCAACCATTTGTTGGTCGCGGTGCATACTTCTGCTCCCATCAAACCGCTTGCCGCGACTTGACCGCCATAGAGCGGATTACAGATTGCGATCTCGCAATTGAATTTATCGAGCGCCTGTTCCCGGCAGCGATCGAGGCTGACGCCCGGCTTTTCACCATCTTGCCGCCAGTCCGGGCGACATGACAGCGGTACGCTCGGCGGATAGCTAGCCAGATCCATCTCGCCGATCGCGCGGCTGATAAATTGTTCCTGCCAATACTCGTCCATATAGGGGATCAGAGCATCGTTTCCCGGCACTGCGGGATGAATATCGCAATCGATTACCGATGTCGGCTTGTGGAGCATAAATGCCTCGCTTCCAAGAAACTCTGCCATCTCACGATGGATCGGGTCGATCGTTCAGAGATCGACGACCAAGTATGAGTCTTCGATACTCACAGGGAAGGTTTCCGCTTTATACGGACCCTCGACCAATTCCGCTCCCGCAGCTATCGATACCGGGTATTGTTTCACTGATATTCGCCCCGGATCACACCATGACTGACCGGTGCGAATATCAAATTCCCAGCCGTGCCAAGGGCAGCGGATGAACTCCCCGCGACGCGAACACTGGACATGTCCGGGCTCATCTGCCGTTGCAATACCTGAGATCAAGCCCATCGACAGTTCAGCGCTCTGGTGAGGGCAACGATTGAGGAGGGCGAAGTAGTCGCCATCGACATTGAAGATGACGATCGGCCGGCCACGCACCTCGAAGACCTTGCGCATGCCCGGGCCGACATCCTCTGCCTTGCCCACCACGTGCTTAGCCATTTTTCCTCCCTGGCAAAAGCGAGACGGAACTGATCCGAGAAGCCATGTTAAACCTAATAACCTCGCTCCATCTGCGGAATAGACAGATTGGATCAAAATGCACCACCACAGGGCGAAAGCAGAACCGAACCTGAAGACGCGCGCGCAGCCACGACTGCCTGAGGAGGTCCGGTTACGGCGACCGCTGATGTCATCGGAGGCGGATGCCGCTGAAGAATCGGGTGGTCGTGGCAAAGGTCGGACATCTGAGTTGAGACCAACCGAGGCCGCGGCATCGGGATCAGTGTTGCTCGCTTGGGCCGCTCTGCGCGGTGGCTACGTTCGCAGCGCCCACCGAAGCGGCTGGTGCGGCAGCCGACACGCTGCTGATGGGCCTCGACCGGGATCTAAATCCAGCGACGAAGCCGCCGACGCCGGCGGGCGCGTCTACGGGCGCCGCGCCCGGTGCACTCTTCTTCGGTTTCTAGCATTGATTGCGCGATAGAATTCGTCGCGTAGTCCTCATGAAGACGTACTCTGACGCGCAGATGACTATGGAATCGGCCGAAACTAACACCTGATTCGATCTGCGGCGAGGCCGCCGGGTTCATCTTCTCAGTTCAGATCGCGGGGAAACTCCTTGACCTCTTCGCGGTCAACAATGGTCTCGTCGCCGGAACGCGCGACGAGATGAGTTTCCATGCGCCAGACATGACGCAGCGCGTGCATCGTTGCAGAAACAATAACTCTGGCGTCCCAATCGCCTCGGGCGTAGCACTTCTCCCAGGTCACGGTTCCCCGTGCCGAATTCGGATCGTCCGGATGGACGACGAAGACGTTTGTCTGCCTGGCTGACAGAGTGATGCCGGCGTGTGGATGACGCACGCTTCCGCCGTCGCTGACGACGGTGTAAGTGGCTTCCCCGGTGATCTGGTTGGTTGTCACCTCGCGCCGGAAAGGCTCACCCTCCTTGATCACTTCCTGCAGCATCGGCATTGCGCTCTCCGGTCGGTCAAACGCCGCAAGTGCTGCATCCAGTGGCTGCGGCTTGCGCACAGGCAGGATCAGCCTGCTGCCGGCGCAATGGATCGACAGCGTCGCCTTCTCCGGCCCCGGGAAGACAATTGGCCAATGCCCCGTTGCGACGGCAAGGCGGATACGCTGACCCTTCTCGAACCGCTGGCCACAGCAACGCAATTTGATGCGCACAATCTCGGTCTCGCCCGGCTTCATCGGCTGCAGTTCGAGGTCGTCATGCCTATGCGTGAGGTTGAGAATGCCGTAGCTGACGCGTAATGCCGCGCCGTCCTCGAGCACCAGCGACAACGTCGCCGAGATCAGAGCAACCGGCTTGTCCGCGGCGAGCGTGACCTCGAATTCAGGAAAGCCGAGAATCTCCACGGCTTCTTCCAAAGGCTTCGTTTCGAAGACGAGTGCGTTGCCGGCTTCCATGCGCTGATCGACCGGCAAGGTCGGATCCACGCCGTAGCCGCACCATGCGCCCGAGGAGAGCCCCGCCGTCGAAGGCGAACAGATTCTCAGCACGTCGTCGCTGCCGGCGCCCTCGGCAAGGAGCCCCGGCGAAAGGGCCAACGAGCGCTCGCCTAGACCGGGTGCCGGCCATGACGGCTCTGCAACCCAGCGGCCTGGCCGCTCATCATAAATAGCGGCTGGCGGACACGGGTCCTGCATCCAGGCACGCAGCATCGGTTCGTGGGTAATGCCGGTGTCGATGCCCTTGAGATATTGGTCCCACCAGCGCAGGCATTCCTTGAGAAAGCCGATGCGCGGTCCTGGCATGGCGAAATGTGGATATTTGTGACCCCAAGGACCAATCAGGCCTTTCCGGATGCCAGGCAGGCTTTCGAGCATGCGGAAGATCGGGTTCGGATAGCTGTCGGCCCAGCCACCGACGAGGTAAACGGGGATCTCGACATCGGAATAACCCTCGCAGATCGACCCGTGCTTGTAGAACTCGTCGCGGCGCTGGTGCTCGAACCAGTCCTGCATCCAAATGCCGTTGCCGTTGAGGCGGCCTTCCCAAAGCTGGCGCCAGCGGTCGCCGACGATCAGTGGGTCGGGCGGCGTCATGGCGATCGCCCAGGCGGTAGTGCCCCAGTCCAGATTGTCGCACATCTGCGCGCCGCCGAGATAATGGATGTCGTCATTATAGCGGTCGTCGGTAGAGCACAGTGAGATCAAGGTTTTGAGCGCCGGCGGGCGGCGGGCGGCGACCTGGAGCCCGTTGAAGCCGCCCCAGCTAATGCCGATCATGCCAACCGCGCCGGAGCACCAGGCTTGCTTCGCCAGCCACTCTATTACCGCCACGCAGTCGTCCTGTTCCTGCTTCAAATATTCACCCTTGCAAACGCCTTCGCTGTCGCCGGTGCCACGCATGTCGACACGTACGCCGGCGTAGCCATGACCGGCGAAATAGGGATGCGTAAGTGCATCGCGCTCCACGGTTCCGTCGCGTTTGCGGTAGGGCAGGTATTCGAGGATGGCAGGGACCGGATCGGCCTCGGCGTCTTCGGGGAGCCAGATGCGGGCAGCGAGTTTAACGCCATCTGGCATCGGGATCCACAGGTTCTCGATCTCACGAACCTTGCGCGGGAAATCGGTGACCACGCGGATATCTTTCATTGGACGGATCTCTTCTTAACTTGTGGCAGTTGTCTCGGGTTATTCGATCCGAGCAACGGTGCAGGCGCCTGCGTTGCGCAGGTCTCTTGCAAACGGGTAGCGGCCGTGGAACTCGCACCCCGGAGGACGACGCGAGACAATCTTGACACATCGAGCGTCAAGAACAGTGATGGCTTTAAAATCCAGCATCGGTGGTGTCTAAGCAGCACCGGTTCAGACATTGGCGCCACTGAACGGATTGATATCTGCGCCAATTTGGGCCGGAACCACCGTCGTTCGCGCCATCGATCCACAATATGGTCCCAATATGTCAGCTCAGCAGGCGAGGCTGAGCATATTCCTTCAATCCCTCGATACCTCCTTCGGTCCCAAAGCCGGATTCCTTACAAGGACTGAACGGATAATCTAAATTGAACTCCAGATGCTTGTTCACCCATATTGTTCCGAAGTCCAACCGCCGAGCGATCCGCGCCGCTCGATCTCTGTCGGCCGACCATACGGAAGCAGTAAGACCATAAGGCGTGGCGTTGGCCCGGCGCACAACGTCATCGACATCCGTAAATGTCAGGACTGGAAGAATCGGGCCGAACTGCTCATCTTTGACGAGCGAGGCTTCGTCGGAGATGTCCGTCACGATGGTAGGGTTGATGAAATAGCCGGCAAGAGCTGGCGCTTTCCCCCCCGCGACAATGCGGCCGACTTTCTCCGCTTCGTCCAAGTATTGAAGAACTTTATCGAACTGGGCTTTATTCTGCAGAGGACCTACGGTGACATTGTCGTCCAAACCGTCGCCCACAACTGCATTCCGCGCCAGAGCAGCCAGGCATTCGCAGAATCGATCTGCAATAGCCGCATGAACGTAAACCCGCTTGATTGCAGTACAGACCTGTCCACTATTGAGAAATGCCGCGTTGAAAATGGCTTGCGCTACACTCTTCCGGTCGACGTCGTCGAACACGATTGCCGGATCATTGCCACCCAATTCCAAAGAGAGACGCTTTAAGCCTTGAGCAGCAGACGTCATGACTGCTTTGCCGGATGCGGTGGATCCCGTAAAAGAAATTTTTGCAATACTGGGGTGGCTTACGAGCTGTGGACCAAGGGATCCATCGTCCGCGATGATCTGAATAAGCCCTGCCGGAACAACATCCCTAATAAGTTCACCGAAGCGCAGGGTCGTTAATGGAGTGGTCGGTGCCGGCTTAATGATTATGGAATTTCCTGTAATGATTGCTGGCCCGATTTTGGATATTGCAGCCTCAAGTGGAAAATTCCACGGAACTATTCCTGCGACGATACCGTACGGTACAAAGAATTGCTCCGCGTATGCCTCCGGCTTATTATTCAGTACGATAGGCCGCAACTCCAGGCCTGAACAGTGCTCAAGAAATTCGGCGCACGAAATGGTTTCGTTTCGAGCTTGCTGGAGCGGTTTTCCCTGCTCCAGGGTCAGAAGGCGTGCAAGTTCTTCAACGTTCTTCCGGATAACGTCCGCCAGAGCAAGGAGGAGGCCACTGCGCACCGTCCAGCGTTCGGCCCGCCAAGTCACAAAAGCCCGGTCAGCAGCGTCGATCGCCTGCTGCAGAACTTTCGCTCCGGGTACTATTGCGGTTCCGACAGTGCCTTGCGTCGCCGGGTTTATGACGTTGAATTTCAGGCCGTCACGGACAAGAGAGCCGTCAACCAGTGAGTAGAAATTTCTTGAATCCGCCATATGGCTATCACTCTCATAGCTTTCAAACGTGCTGCTTGCATCGCTCATCGAATTCTTTCCCTACTCGACACGCTGTTCAATCTTGATGTTGGCGGAGTACTTAATATTTCACCGGTGAGGGTGCCTGTCTTTGCTGCGGTGAAATTGAGTATCGGAGCCTGGGCGCACATGGCTGAACCTCGGAGGCAGCAGCGTGACCCCGCGGCAATGCTTCGGATAACAATAATATCTTCCACGATCTTTCTGATTTGTCCTGGCTCGGGTTCTCTGGATCCAGTTTGTCTCGCTGACTCGCTCCGCCAGGGAAAGTAAGCGCCAAGCTCCGCATTTCTAGATGCAGATGACGGCAAATTGCACCAGCACAACGCCACCATCAGGTGCCTTAGTGACGACGGCAGCCTGATACACAGAGCGATGCGAGGGGCGTGTCTGCGCCAATCTTTCTTTGCTTTCGTCCAGCGAGCCGCCGGAGTCCAACAAGCCCCGCGCGCCAAATCCGAGCGTCCATCTCCACAACTGTGCCGAACTCGACAGTAATGACGCATTCTTCGTTGAGAATAATGGCTGGCTCCGACGCGGCCCGAGAGCTTGTCCGCAACGGCATGCCGGCTTGCCCGAAACCCGCGCGCACAGTCGGCCCTGACGCCCCGCTCTGCTCACCGCTGCGTATCTTGGACCGTGCCGTCGCACGAGAGGGTTCAATGCCTCGCCGATAGTTTCATGGTCCTTTGTTCACACTGAAAAATTGTCGTCGGCGCGAGGTCGCTGGCGGCCTGTTTGGTCGCCAGTAATGATGTTCTTGCTGCAGAAAGCTTAAGCAGAAACTGCTTTGTTCACTCTACGGGAAGTCGCACCAGGACCTGGCCGTCTTCCACCTTCGTCTTGAACACGGTGATTGGGCAGTCAGCCGGGCCTTGAACCACTTCCCCGGAGGTGATCTCAAATTGAGCACCATGCAAAGGGCACTCGATAAGAGTCCCCTCCAGCCAGCCATCAGAAAGGAGAGCGAATGCGTGTGAACAAACGTTGTCGGTCGCGTGTACTTTGCCGCCGATCAAGTAGATGGCAATTTTGTTATCGTCGATCTCGAACGGCGTTACGGCCTCGTCTTGAAGATCGGAAATGGCGCAAAGAACGATCCATTCATAGTTCTGCGGCGCTGTACCTATGTTCTTTTCTACTGTTGTCACAGTTCACTCCGATTGCCACGATTAGCCAGTTGCGAGGTATATATCGGACGGATCGACTTCCTCGGCTCGGCTCATTATATCAGGCGATATAGGCCTGCCAGCCTTTGCGTCTCGCCGGAGCTGCATCATGTCACGACCGGGGTTGACCCCCACGGCACTGACAAAACGTCCCTGGTCATCGGCGCCAATCTCCAGCCACCGTTCGCTCGCGACGTCTCCGATGCGATACAGGCGCGTCGCGAGCGCTGGCAGCCCGAGTGACTGGATGGTTACGCCGCACTGATCGGACCAGAACCAAGGTAGGTCCTGATACTGTGCATCCAGACCGCACATAACTTGTGCGGCCACGACGGCCTGATCGCCGGCCACGGTCCAGCTCTCACTGCGTAGCCGCCGGCCAAGCGCGGGCACAGGATAGTTCGTCACTTCCCCGGCAGCATATATTCCCGGAACGGACGTTTCGCAGCGAGCGTTCACAACGATCCCGTCAGCGGTGTCGATGCCAGCGTCAGCGGCGATTTGCGCATTAGGCCCAATCCCGATGCCAATAAGGACCATGTCAGCAACGACCGACCCTCCATTCCAAGTCAGAACGACCTCGCCCTTTGAATTATTCGACATACGCAGATTCGCACAGTTCAAACGGAACTCACCACCTTCGCTCGTGTGACGCGTCGCGACCCATTCTGACAAAGAGAGTGAGGCGCTGCGCGGCAGCAGTCGTGGCGCTAACTCAATGACCGTTGTTTGACAGCCCAAGCGGCGAGCCATCCCTGATACCTCCAGCCCGATAAAACCACCGCCTACAACTGCCAGCCGCCGGCCAGGCACAAGAGCCGCGCGTAATCGCAAAGCGTCTGGTTCAGTGCGCAAATAATGAATTTGTGCCGGGTCCACACTGGAGTTCTCGAAGAGCCGTGCTCGAGATCCCGTTGCGATCAACAGCTTGTCGTAGTGTTCCGGTTCACCGATATCAGTATGGACGATGCGTCGAAGAGGGTCGACTAGGGTGGCCTTCGTCCCATCCCGCAAAACGACACGGTCTGCATACAGGTCAGACCCTTTCAGAGTCGGCCTCTTGCCCCCCAAGAGAAAGTCCTTGGAGAGCGGCGGCCTGTCATAGGGTGTCCCGCTTTCGCTATGAATCAGGACCGTGCGCTGCTCAGGACATAGCTCGGCGAGCGTTGTGGCAGCACGATGTCCTGCTAGTCCTCCTCCGATGATAACGACCGTTTCCATAAACCTTCCTCAGCGCCTCGCGACTTTGAACGTTACCAACATGACAAAAAGAAACAAAAATATGGAGGCGCGCTAGTGTCAAATTCCTGCGAATTCGTTCAGCACAGACGGCCCAGTTTCCAAACCTCGAAGCGCGTCCTCGCCAGAAACTGTGCTCCGCGGAATTGGTGGCTTTTGTGCATTTTAACGGTCAGAAAGGATTGATATTGATGGGTCTATGGCGGTGCAGAAGGCTCAAGTGCTGCAACAATCTGACTGCGACCCATTGTTCGTCTAACGGTGGAACGGCTTTCTTGTGCAGACACAGCAGGTGCCAGTTGCGATAGGAAGTCCAATCCTATGACCCATGGTACCCAGACATCGGCCATGCGCCGCTACGAATTTGTCGTTGACCTCATAAAGCGCCGCATTCGCACGGGGACTCTGAGGGTCGGTGATCGCCTGCCGTCTGTCCGGCAGTTAAGCGAGGATACCGGTTACAGCCCGATGACGGTGCATCATGCGTACGAGCTCCTGGAGGCTGAGGGTGTTTGCGAGGCCCGGCCGCGGTCAGGTTTCTATGTCGTCGGTTTGCCCGCGCCAGTCACAGGCTCAGGGGGCCACGATGGCGATGGAGAGACTGTTAAAAATCTGCCTGAGGCTTTGCTACATATTTGTTATTCAAATGAGCTTGGCGCATTCGGCAGCTTCTACCCAAGTCCGGACTTATTCGACCGCAGCGAAATAGACCGGCTTTTGCGCCAGCTCTTGCGGCAAGGCGAGACTAGGCTTGTTGGGTGCGATTCACCACAAGGCGACGTGCAGTTGCGACACGAAATTTCGCGCCGCGTATCAAAGCGAGGATGCGTCGTAGCACACGGGGAGATAATCGTCGGTAACACGGGCATGTCGTGCTTCGACATGTGCCTCAATGCATTTACCAAGCCAGGAGACGTAGTCCTTGTCGAAAGTCCTTCTTATTTTCCAATGCTGGCCGGATTGAACCGTAAGAGCCTCTCCGTGGTGGAAATTTACTCCCACCCGCGCTCTGGCATTAATCCCGAACAATTCCTGCATCTTGTCCGCTCGAATTCCGTTCGCGTAGCATTGCTTATGGGCTCCCATCATTATCCCACAGGCGTGACCTATTCCGAGCAAACCATGCGCCGTGTCGTGGAAATTGCCCGCCAACACCAAGTGCTTATCCTTGAAAATGACATGTTCAGCGACTTGAACTACCATGGCAGCAGGCAGCCTTCGTTTAAACAACACGATCCGTCCGATATCGTGGTGCAATTCGGGAGTTTCATGGCCTCGCTCCCGCCAGCGTATGGATTGGGTTGGATCATTGCCGGCACCCACACACGGCGTTTGATGACACACCAGTATACACACGGACTGAACAGCGGTGACGGTATTGTCCAGCGCGCGATCGCCACGTTTCTGGCAATCCGTAGTCAGGACCGACATTTGAGGCGATTGCGCAGCACACTTGCAGCGAGGATGCAACGGGGTCTCGAGCTAATCGCAGAACATTTTCCCAGTGAATGTGTTGTATCGCCTCCCGCCGGCGGGTTTATGTGCTGGGTACGAGGTCCAGTCACCTTCGATGCTACTGGCGCTTTGCTTCAGGCGATAGAATCCGACTTCAGTTTCCTCCCAGGCCCTATCTTCTCGATCGAGGCGTCCTTCCGAAACTTCGTTGCGCTTAACTTCTCGTTCCCGTGGACCACTCAGAGCGAAACTTATCTGGCGAAATTGGGTGAGATGATGCACAGGTCGGCTGGCCGGTGATGCTCCATCAGATTGAATCGTTTGAGGCTGTGCAGTCACGTGGATCCTCGACCATCTTTCACGGCGCGCCGTCGGAGGTTGGAGTTATCGTGGTTAACCGGTCGATAAAAGACGTGCCGAGCAGAAGCAAATTATAGAGTCTGAGATGCTGTTCGCTCTTGCCTTGCCGAAGCTGTTCATTGGCAGTGCTAAGTTCGACAACTATTCGATATGGGGGCCCTTCAGTGAGCGCGCTCAAGAGGGCATTGGATGGAATTCCGAGCTGGTCGAAGGTCGAAATCGCAAGCGGCCGATCTCCTACGGCCAGGTCGGCGAGAGCCTCTTTGGCAGGAGCCTGTATACCTGCATATCTGAAGGAATGCTATCAACCTGGCGCCGACATCGGCAAGGTGCCGCTCCTGGACGAAGGTGAGGAAGGCGGCATCGTGTTGTCGGGTCGCCTTGACGCTGGCGCAGCCCGATGCGAGGTGATCATTGCGTGCACGCGGCCGACCTTTTAAGTTTGACGTGCTCCGGTGGGAAGCCTTTTTCGATCCTGGCGAGTACGTGATCGAGCGCCGTCTTCAGTGCATCGGCTCCGCCATGTTTTTCAAAGTCGCCAAGGACTTGTTCGTTCAGTCCGCCTCTGGTCGCGAATGCGCGACTGAGTTCGGCGAAGGGAACTCCGGAGGGTGCATCCAGGGCGACTCTCGATAGTTCGGTGAATAGGGGCGCGAGATAGGATCTCGCCTTGTCTCTGGACAGCCCCTTCCAGGCCAGCCATTCGGATGCCCCATGCATGATACCGAAATAGGTTGCCATCAGGGAACTGGCGGCGGCAAGCAACTCGTACTCCTTGCCTGAGTCACATTGCACCACGCCGCCCAGCACCTTGAAGATCGCCGCTGTCTCGGGATCCCGTGGATAGACTGCGGTGATGCCTCTGCGCTCGGCGACGAAGGGGAGGGGAATAGCCTGCGTCAGGCGCACATTCGAGCCGATCCAGTCGATGAGTGTAGCTCGGTCAGTCGCAGCCATCACGCTGATCACGGTTTGGCCATTTCGAAAGGGGAGGGAGCGGACGACATCCTTCGCGATCTGAGGGCGAACCGCGAGAACAACAGTGTCGCAGCCTTTGACGATTGAGTGATTGTCGGCTGCAACCGTTACCGATGAGAAATCCGTGGCGAGTTTCGCGGCGACCTCGGCGTTGCGTGGGGAGACCAGGACGCGCGACAGAGCCGCCGGTTCCCGGAGCAATCCTCGCACGATGGCATCGGTGATGGTGCCTGTACCGATGAAACCGACTTTCCGACCAGTCATGGCCTAGTCCCCCGCCAAAAAAAGGCCGAGGGTGACCTCGGTCGCATAGTTTTCGCGCGGGAAGTTCGCCTGGAACTGGCGCGTATGCTGATGTTGTTGCGAACGGCCTCTTTCTTAGTCATCACTTTCCTTCCATCCGGCATGGAGCGCTCGATTGCCTCTGCATCCTGAATCTCCTCCTCGCTGGAACAGCAACCCGCGCGCTCATTAGAGGGCGCGTGTTGCCGCCCCAAAAAATGAGCCGCAGCCCTATCACTGCGCAGATGCACGTCTTCCAATCCGCGCTTCTCGCTCCAAGCTGCTCAAACCTGATTTGTTCTGCTGGAATGCATCGCCGATCGAAGGTGTGGAGACAAACTGCCGTCGAAAATTTGATTGAGGTTCTTTGCGACGAAATCGGCAGCGCCGTTCTCGTCTTGACGCAACTCGCCGCAGCTGTTGAGGCCAGTGGTTACGAGAAGTGCGTCGAGCCCAGCCGCCTTTGCGCCCTTGATATCGGTATCAACCTGATCGCCAACCATCAAAAGACGGTCGGTACCGGCCCGAGCGATGCACTCTTCGAAAATCGCTCTTCCTGGCTTGCCCATTATCTCTACCGAGATTGGAGGAGCACCGAAGGGCGCTAGTCCAGCTTGAAGCATTGGCCCTATTATGCCTGGTCCAAAGACGAGTGTGCCGTTTTTGCTAGGATAAATGATGTCCGCGTTTGCCGCTATAATACGGGGCATTTCGCCCGTCTCGATCAGTCTGCGTCGAAAAGTGGAAAGGATGTGATCGGCCCCTCGTTTAAAATCGAAACCTTCGTCATCGAGCACTACGAGCGTGTCGAATGTCTCGACCGTGTCAGCGCAATGAAGATTTGGATGCTTGCCGAAGATGTCATGCGCGGCCTGTGCACTGCCCACATACGAAACTAACCGCCCGGCCGCCAGCTCTTCGAGTACGCGATGCCGCGCAACACCTCCCGCTGACACGATACGGTCGACCGCCGGAATCGGAAGTCCCGCGCCGCGGAGACGTGCTAATATCGTTTCGTCCGATCCACTGCTGATATTCGTCACGATGTAGTATGGCTGACCGGACGTATCAAGTCTGGCCAAGATATCAGCAGCGCCAGGCAGGGCGTCATTTTGGCTGATCAGGACCCCCGTCGCGTCGAAAAGTATCGCGTCATAGCAATCTGCCAGTGTCTGGGGAGGTGGGCTTTCGAGGGCCGCGGTTTGAGGACAAGCCGATTCCGTGCTTGGCTGAACCGCGCGCGCCTTAGAGGGCGGAAAGTAGCCGTGACGCACGACCCTCGCTTCGGGCGGTATGCTGGCCGCGCACGTCTCGCTATACGCCCAGGCCAGCCACTTGCATAAGATCGCCAAGTCATCTGCCTCGATCGTCGGGCCCGCCCATATCCGAAATCCCGGCGGCGCGTCACCGTAGCTCCAAATGTCAAAAGCCGCGCCTTCGGCTTCGAGTAGACGGATCATCTCCGCCACGATTTTGCCGTCGTCCTCTTTCTCGCCGGCAGCGTGCTCTCGCACAAGCCGAAGAGTAATTGAACAGGTGGAGCGTGCTGCGGGATTGGTGCAAGTCCAATCAATCCAGGCAGTAGAGTTCACCCAGTCGTCCATCACAGCATAATTATTGGCAACCCTTTTCAGAAGCCCTGGTAGTCCGCCGCACGCTTCGGCCCAGTCGAGCGCAGAGTGGATATCCGCGACGGCGAACATGCTGGGGGTCGAGATCGTCCGGCCGCCAAAGAACGCCTTGTTTACAGATCCGTCGGCGTTGTGCAGTCTCATGAGCCTGGCTACAGGCTTACGTCCGCCGACCTTCAGCCGTGCCTGGGCCCGAGGCGAGAGTGCGATCATGCCATGGCCGCCTTCGCCCCCAAGCGCCTTCTGCCATGACCAGCACAGAACATCGATCCGATCGTAGTCGATGGGCCTCGTAAAAGCCGCCGAGACGGCATCTGCGATCACAAGCCCGGCACGGTCAGGAAGAATCCAGTCAAGATCCGGTGGACAGACGCCGCTGTTGGTGCCGTTTAGCACTAGAACAATGTCGTGATTGGGATCGATCCTGCTCGTGTTCGGAAAATCTCCGTAAGCACAAATGTGCCGATTTTGGGGGGCAAGCCCTAACGTATCGATCTCATTTGCCCAATACTGCGAGAAGTTGTCTGACAAGAATGTCTCGACTGGAGACGGGCCGAGTAGATTTTGTAAGGCCATGCTGCAGGCCCCAGTGCCTGAGCCGGGCACGATTCCGCAGAGCCAGCTATCAGGCAGCGCTAGCAAAGAGGCCATGCGCCTGATTACCTCTCGCAGCCTTCCTGCTCCCTCGGAGCTCCGGTGACTTCGTCCAACATAGCGCAGCATAGTTGGGTGCACGCTCCAACCGGGATGTTTACGGCAAGGGCCTGATGAAAACCGTGGATCGGACGGGAGGACCGATGGTTTCACTACCGCATTTGGCAGAGTCATGGCTTCCTCCAAGTTGGGAAAAAGAGGCACCTCGACAGAGATGTCTTCGATCAGGCGATGTCCTGCGCCATCAGCGCCGACAGCTTGTCATCGGAAAAACTCATCCGTTCATCGGCGCGAAGGTCGGAAAGGCGCCTGATAATTGCGGCGTCAGACAAAGCCCCGCCTTCACAAAGCTTTTGAACGTAGGACGGATGGATGAAGTTTGAGCCCGCGAATTGATACGCCGCGCCGCTGCCCCAGCCATACCGTTTGCGAAGCGGATCGAAGTGACGCAAGACGTGCTCGAGGAGTGCCCGTTCCTTGGATGTTTCGAGGCGAGTGAGAAGCGGTAGGAGCTGCTCACTAGCCGTATTTCCTGCGCCCCGGCCCATTCCCCCCATGGTGCAGTCAATCCAGGTCGCTCCGGCCATCGCGGCGGCCACTGAATTGACCAGCGCATATCCGCGGTTGTCATGGCCGTGGAATCCAATGTCAGGCTCAATTCGGTCTGCAAACCGGCTGATTAATTCCTGAACGCGGGTCGGCTTCATAGAGCCAAAGGAATCGGCAATATATAGCACGTCGATGGTGTCGATCTGCTTTACCTCCTTCAGGCACATCTCAACTTCTGCAGCATTTGCCGCATCGATCTGCATAAGATTCACAAACACACGGAAGCCCTTCCGAGACAACTCAGCGAAAGCGTTCCGGCAGGCAGCCAAGTTGCTGTAATGCACCGCCACGCGGACGGTGGTGATATGGCCTGGCACTAGTCCTTCTGTCAGGCGGATCACGGCAAGGGGTATAGGCAGTTCGCTCGCAAGCACATCCTTGGCATCGATCATCACGCATGCCTTGACCAGGAGACCAGCAGCCACCTCTTCGGCCTTAGAGCTCGTCACACTGGCGAAATATCCGTGGCTCTCAGGCTTTCCGGCGAGCCCCAGCTCGACCATGCCCACCGGGAGAGTGTTGATAGTAGAAATATAGTCCGATACCAGTTCCGGCGCGAAGTCCCAACCTGTGTAGTAGCCACCGTCGCGCAAGGTGCAATCTAGGAAGTTCAATTCGTCTGGTATTGTGTTTAACATTGCCCAGCCCCTCCAAATACCGCCACGACATCGAAGCATCCTGCATCAGCTCGCTGCGTAGCCCCCATCGACATAGAGAATCTCGCCTGTTACGAACGATGCAGCCGGGCTCGCGAGGAAAATATAAGGCCCGAAATATTCGGACAAATTACCGCGGCGTCGCATCGGAGTGAGTTCCATTGCGCGGCGCTGATAAGGGCTATCGAGATTAGGATGCACCCCATCCATGAAGTTGTTGATGAATCCGGGTGCGACGGCGTTTACACGAATACCCTTATTGGCCCATTCTACCGCCATGGTGCGCGTCAGTTGATTGACGCCACCCTTGCTCGCAGCATAGACAGCCAGGCCCGGTATGCCGAGCGAACTGGCGACCGAGGAAGTCATGATGATGCTGCCGCCGCCCTGATCCAGCATTGCTTGGGCGGCAAACTTGGCACAATAGTAATAGCCACGCAGATTGGTATCGACGATTTCGTCCCATTCCGGCTCTTCATATGAATGCGCTGGCTTAATGATGTCGGTACCTGCATTGCAGACCATCACATCGATCTGCCCAAACCGGTCGACGGTGCCACTGATCAGTGCCTTGCAATCGTCGTGCGACCGCACATCAGCGCGGATAGCCGTCACGTTGATTCCTTGGCCCGCAAGTTCGGCCTCCGCTTCGGTCAGCTCTTCAATATTGTGCGAGGAAAGGACTATCTTCGCACCCAACCGCCCAAAGCAGGTGGCGAGCGACTTCCCTAGACCGCGGCTCGACCCTGAAATGCAGACTACCTTGCTATCGACTCCGAAGAGCTCCTGGTATCCTTCTGCGCCAATTGCAGAATTACGATTTGTATCGGACATAATAGATTACCCGCTCTAGCCATTATCTTGGTTTAGTTTAGATCAAGTGGGCGGAAATGGTGTGATCGACCAACTGATCAAGTCGACGGCATGCTGAAGTATCGCCTCGGTGCGAGGAAAACTGGATGAAGCGGCGACGACATGTCCCATACAGTCTCGAAAATCGCCTTTTCTGACAATCTGCGCCTTGGGTTCAACATAGAACTTGACCTCGGCAACACCTGATACTGCGGCCGCTTGACGGTCCCCATCGATCCAATCAAGCTTGCCATCGCGATCAGCAACTAGAATCCGCGTGGCCGCAAAGTGCGAATGCCTTCTGCGCAAATCGCATTTGCCGCCGATGACAAGCTTGATGTGCTCGGTGATGAGATCGACACCGTAAGCCAGATGAACCATTTGTGGAGTGGGCGAGCCATGAAGCCGCGGATTGACTTCAATGACGACCGGGCCACGCTTCGTCCACCGGAATTCAATGCCCGTTGGCCCCCAGCCAAGGCCGAGTGCTCGCAAACAGCTCAGCGAAACATCGGCGATACGCTCATGCTCGTCATCGCTCAGCAGGGCCGGAAAGGTGAACTCACGATAGACGAAATACGGTGGAGGGCCGAAGTCACCGGCGCCAATCCCAATGACCTCATTTCCCATTATCTCAGCAGCATAATAGGGTCCTTGTGCGAATTCTTCGACCAGTATCTTCGGCGACCGCCATATGTGCTTCCTGCCCAACAAATAGGTCGTATGTTCGGCCAATTCATCGACGTTGCGGCATAATCGGACACCCTCGCTGTTGCTGCCCACCGCAGGCTTAACTATCACCGGCAGCCCGATTTCCGCGGCAGAATCCTTTACCTCCGCCGCGTTGGCCGCCAAGCGATAAGCAGGCATCGGAACGCCTGAGGCCGCGAGAAGTTGACGTTGAGTGTGCTTATCGAGACATTGTTCAATAGCTTCCGGATTTGGTCCAGGTAGATTGAAGTGCCGACAGAGCTTGCTGGCTGTCGCATAGAACGAATCCGCAGCACCCGTTATGCCAGCAATGTCATAGGTCGCTCGGAGCCGGGAACATTCGCGGATCAGCGCATCCAGATCGTCTGTATCTACACGGATTGACTCAACCTCTTTCGCCGCGAAATGGTCATACCGAGTTGGATCGTCCGAAAGGGCAATTGGCTGAAGGCCAAGACGCTGAGCAGCCTGGAGGTATAGCAGACCCGAGCCCATTATCGTGCCTCCAATCAGGATCAGCGCTCTTGCCATTGGCTGTGGACTCCTTCGGTGCGTGCCGTGCGGCGGTCTGAAGATTGTCGGCATCTTTGTAGCCGCGCTTGACCTCAGACCTCGCCCCGAGGCTACCATCGTCAACGAGTTTGCGGCGTTAAGACTCTGCGAATTTTTTTCGAGTTTTGTTGCAGGTTTTGTTGCAACGGCTGAATGGGATTGTAGAAAGGTCTGACACGAGGCCAATCACGCGGCAAGGATTTGGACTGCCCGGCCAGGGATGGGTTCAGATTCAAGGCGAACCTCGCCCGTTGCTTACGCATCATGTGAACCATTTCGATGCCGTTTAGGATGATCGCGGCAGATGCTGTGATTTGAAGCCGAGCATTGACCGGATGCGGCGTTTGATGCGCGAGGGCAGGTCGCTGCTCGCTGAACGAGAATTCGACTGTGTCGCCGAGACCCGGTTATGCTACGCTTGCGCCGGTGTCATCGGCGATCCATTGCTCGAGGCCAGCATCATCGTCGTCCGCGCACCAATCTGGGAGAAGGTGCGCGACAACCTGATCGTTGCGCTGCAGCGAGCAACTCGCTTTCTCCTAGAGATGTGTCCGTCCATGACAACGGTCAGAGCGCTTCACCTGGGGGTGCGGAAATGTAGCAGGACGCATAGATGTAGCCCGTCGTGCGCTCTAGGCGATCCTCTATGCCGAGTTTGGCCATAGCCTTCAGGATCGCCCGCAGTTCCTTCGACGTGGAGAAGCGGCTCTGGCGCTGTCTGAACCGTTCTAAGGGCCGAGTTTCCAACGAGAAAGCCCGAAGGGCCGCCGCGATGTCGTCATAACTGAAGCGGTGCATTACGAAGGCGACGACCCACGGGCGTGACGTCGCCGACGCCTCATACACGCGTGCAAAGGTTCGCTCGGTAGCGTAGCCCACGCAGCCTGTGCTGATAAGGATGTCGGCATCCGCGAGTGCGCTACGTTCCTTGATCGTTAAGTCACGAGTTTCCAGATCAGCCGCGACGCCAGCCTCCAACAGGCCCAGATCCAGCGCATAGCGAACAGCGCGGAACGATGGATCCACGCCGACGAACTGGATGTCGTCACGGAGACCCTGATTGCGAAAAAAGGCGCGATGCTCGATCTCCTCTTCGCGCGACAGCGATCCGCTGGGTTCCAGATAGGCAGCATACAGATCATCGAGGTCGAGATCGGTTCGCAGCAAGGCGGCGTTGACACCATACGAGCAACCGACATCGATTATCTTCAACTTAGTCTTGTTTCGAATGCGTCGATAATCGGCGAAGATCCTTTCGAAGATCGGCTTGGCCCGATCTGGAAGCATATAGTCCACGGCCAAACAAGCCCGAAAATAGGCGTGCGGCCATCTGCCATTGTAGCTTGCCGTGAAATCGTGCTTCGCCCCCTGAATTCTGCCGCGCTCTGCACGTGCTGCCTGACCTGACATGCTGCTTCCCTTCTTCGCTCCAATGATCACAATCTCACCCACGAGAGGCGGTTCAAAAATCGTGCCAGGCTGAGGAGAGGCCATAAAAGCGATGTTCTGCACATCAAAAGGAACATCACCGTGGCGCGTACTCGACAACCTGACGGGTACCAATCGGGCAGCCATCTACCTGCAGCGGGGCATATTCATTCATTGAAGGACTGTCGCTAACATCACGATTGGCAACTGGTTCAGCTTTGGCAATGACTCGTGCCTGCCACTGAACTCTCACGGTCGGCTGTCAATTGTAAAGCGTCGGCTCCGAGACCCGCGCTTGCAGGGCCAGATTACCCGCCTTCGTCCCCGTCTCATACTCGCGCGGTATCGTGATGATGATGCTTTTCCGTTAACCGCTTTCTTTTCATGAGCCCGGAAGGTGAGGGGCCGCACATTGGTTTTGTTTGTCAATGATCGGAAATGGTATGATCGACCAACCGATCAAGTCCACGGCACGCTGAAGTATCGCCTCGGTGCGAGGACGACTGGATGAAGCGGCGATGACATGTCCCATACAGTCTCGATAATCGCCTTTTCTGACAATCGGCGTCTTGGGTTCAACATAGAACTTGACCTCAGCAACACCTGATACTGCGGCCGCTTGGCTGTCCCCATCGATCCAATCAAGGGTGCCATCGCGATCAGCAATCAGGTGCCGCGCGGCCGCAATGTGCGAATCCCTTCTGCGCAAATTCCATTCATTGCCGATAATAAGGTTTATGTGCTCGGTGATGAGATCGACACCGTAAGCCAGCCGAACGAGTTGAGGAAAGGGCGAGCCAGCAAGGCGCGGATTGACTTCAATAACGACCGGGCCACGCTTCGTCCACCGGAATTCAATGTTTGTTGGCCCCCAGCCAAGTTCGAGAGCGCGCAAACAGCTCAGCGAAACATCTACGATACGCTCATGCTCGTCATCAGTCAGCAGGGCCGGAAAGGTGAACTCACGACAAACGAAATGCGGCGGGCAGCCGAAGTCACCGGTGCCAATTGCAACGACCTCATTCCCCATTATCTCAGCGGTATAATAGGGGCCTTGCGCGAATTCTTCGACCAATATCCTAGGCGAAGAGCGCCATATGTGCTTCCCGCCCAACAGATGGGTCGTATGTTCGACTATCTCATCGGCAGTGCGGCACAATCGGACACCGACGCTGCTGTGGCCCACCGCAGGCTTAACTATCACCGGCAGCCCGATTTCTGCGGCAGAATCCCTTACTTCCGCCGCATTGGCCGCCAAGCGATAAGCAGGCATCGGAACGCCTGAGGCCGCGAGAAGTTGACGTTGAGTGTACTTATCGAGGCATTGTTCAATAGCTCCCGGATTTGGTCCAGGTAGATTGAAGTGCCGACAGAGCTTGCTGGCTATCGCACAAAACGAATCGGCAGCGCCCGTTATGCCAGCGATGTCATAAGTCGCTCGCAGCCGGGAACATTCACGGATCAGCGCATCCAGATCGTCTGTATCTACACGGATTGACTCAACCTCTTTCGCCGCGAAATGGTCATACCGAGTTGGATCGTCCGAAAGGGCAATTGGCTGAAGGCCAAGACGCTGAGCAGCCTGGAGGTATAGCAGACCCGAGCCCATTATCGTGCCTCCAATCAGGATCAGCGCTCTTGCCATTGGCTGTGGACTCCTTCGGTGCGTGCCGTGCGGCGGTCTGAAGATTGTCGGCATCTTTGTAGCCGCGCTTGACCTCAGACCTCGCCCCGAGGCTACCATCGTCAACGAGTTTGCGGCGTTAAGACTCTGCGAATTTTTTTCGAGTTTTGTTGCAGGTTTTGTTGCAACGGGTGCCTTCAAACTTTTTTGTGCGTCTTTGCAAAGCCGGACAGGGCGTTGTGACGCTGTTTGAAATGTGGTCGCGTGAGGCCAACGCCGCGCTTTTCAGGCAGGCCGTGTACTCACGGTTACCACGCGGCTATTGCCTGGGGTCGATGGGTTCGAATTTGTGCATCTGAGCGGTTGGTCTGCGATGGGGCGGAGAAAATCGACACGGAATGCTGCAATGCGCCGACCGACCGGAAACCCTGTCGCGTTCGCTCCCGTTTTCGGAACGGCAGGTGAGAGTTCTCCGCCCCGTTGGTGTTCCACGTTCGGCATGACCCGGCGTTGGGCCGCCCCGTAGGAGCGCAATTGGTTCGGTGAATCATACGCTTTGGCGGCAGGCCCTGCTTCTTCAGAAGTCGCGTCAGCAGGCGCCTGGCGGCCTTCGAGATGAACGGCGAAAGCTGCCGCAAGCGCTCCGCTGTCGCCCGCATCTCCGCCATGGAAAGCCCCAGCAACAATTATCCGCCCGAGGCACCGCACGACCGGCCATCATAATTGTCGCTGGCGACAATTATCAAAGGCACCCTTTGTGGCCAGACCGAACCGCCTTACCGCCACGCTCAGCAATAATTACACTCAGGGCAATTCTATGCTGGCCAGTTGCCACACCCCGCCGACGCGTGATAGCAAAATCCACAACTCGGCGCGGCCCCCTATTGGCCATCATAGTCGCCGCCGACCGGCCTCCGTAATTGTCGCGCTACACCCGGATCTTTATCAACAGAGGGCACACGATGGATGGGGCATCGTCCAACGACTCCCGACACACTTCCGGTGATCAGTTTCTCGGCGCCTCGCAATGACGTCATCCACGCCTATGGTCACAGTCATTGTGGTCTAACGCTTGGGCCGACGGCCGGGCGGCTAGTCGCGGACATGGTTGCCGAAAGAGCGCCAACGATCAATCTTACACCCTTTTCCGTCAGCCGTTTTTCCTGATCTGGAGGAAAATCATGAATCCCCATATCTTCATATGCATCGATGCCCATACATGTGGCAGCCCCGTTCGCGTTGTTGCCGGCGGAGCTCCTATACTGCCCAACGTCAGCATGGCCGAAAAGCGTCAGATATTCCTGCGCGACCATGACTGGGTGCGCCAGGCGTTGATGTTCGAGCCTCGCGGCCATGATGTCATGTCGGGCTCCATTCTCTATCCCTCGTCACGTGAGGATTGCGATATCGGTGTGCTGTTCATCGAGGTTTCCGGCTGCCTTCCCATGTGCGGCCATGGCACCATCGGTACGGTAACCGCCGCACTGGAACAGGGTTTCGTGGTGCCGAAGACCGAAGGACGGCTGGCGCTTGAGGTGCCCGCCGGTCGCGTCGAGGTAGAGTACACACGAAACGGTCGTTTCATTGATGAGGTCCGCATCTACAATGTGCCGGCCTATCTTCATGCAAGTGACGCAAAAATCGACGTTCCAGGCATTGGAGAACTTATTGTGGACGTCTCCTACGGCGGCAACTTCTATGCCATTGTGGAACCTCAGAAGAACTGGACCGGTCTCGACAGCATGACGGCCGACGATATCCTCAAGAATAGCCCGGTTGTCCGCAAATTGGTACAGGATGCCGTGGGGCCGGTGCATCCAGAGGACGATCTGATTTCTGGGGTGAGCCATGTCATGTGGGCTGACAAGGCCAAGCACCCGGAAGCAAATGCACGCAACGCCGTGTTTTTCGGTGAACGCGGTATCGACCGCTCGCCCTGTGGCACCGGCACCTCGTCTCGTATGGCACAGCGTGTTGCAAAGGGGTTGCTGAACGTCGGCGAAACGTTTGTCCACGAGTCTTTCATCGGCACGCTATTCCATGGTCGTGTGGAGAATGTGGCGGAAGTTGCAGGACGTCCTGCCATTCTTCCGAGCATCGGCGGATGGGCGCGTGTCACCGGTTATAATACCATTCTCGTCGATGAGCGCGACCCACTCGCCTTCGGGTTTCAGGTAAAGTAAGGAAGCCATGATCCTCGAAGAACGCGACTACCGTATCCGCCCAGGTCGCACTGCCGAGTTCATCGAGACATGCAAAAAACTCGACCTTGCTATCCAGAAAGAGATTCTCGGAGGGTTCGTAGGACATTTCGTGTGCGATATTGGCGAATTGAATCACGTCAGCGTTTTGGCGCTACGGAACAAAGGCGAGCGGGAAGAAAAACGAGCCAGAATGCTCGCGCATCCTGGTTGGCAGGGATATCTCGATAGAATCAAAGGCATGATCGATCGTCAAGTCGATACGCCATCCTTAAGCTGCAATATCGCCGATGGTGTAGCGATGAAGGCTTAATCGGCCCGAAGCTGATGAGGTGGAACGGCCCTTCTCAAACGGCATCAAATGCCTAACGTGGTCGTGTTGAAACGCCACAAAGAAGGACCGCTCCATGAAGAAGATTACCACAGTCGGGCTCGATCTGGCCAAATCCGTTTTTCAGGTTCATGGCATAGCCGAAGAAGGAGTCGTGATCGTACGTCGCGCACTGCGTCGATCGCAGGTGCTGGACTTCTTTCGCACATTGCAGCCTTGCCTCGTAGGGATGGAAGCCTGTGGTAGCGCGCATTATTGGGCTCGGGAAATTCAGGCCCTGGGGCACACGGTTCGGATGATGCCACCCGCATACGTGAAGGCCTACGTCAAACGCAATAAAACTGACGCCGCAGACGCCGAGGCAATTTGCGAGGCAGTCACCCGACCGACCATGCGCTACGTGCCGGCAAAAACACAGGACGAGCAGGCGGCCGGAATGGTGCTCAAAGCACGAGATTTGCTCATCCGTCAGCGTACTCAAGCAATCAATGCTTTGAGAGCTCATCTTGCCGAACTGGGCATTGTCAGGGCGACCGGTCTGGTCGGAATCATTAGCCTCGCCGCCATTGTGCGCGACGAGAGTGACCTGAGATTGCCGGGTGAAGCGCGAATGGCTTTGGAAGAGCTCGTCGAGCAAATCGAGACCGTGACGGCACGCATTGAAAGGCTTGATCGAAAAATCCTTGATGCGGTTAGAAAAGACGACAGCGCTCGACGCCTGACAGCGATTCCCGGCGTGGGGCCGATCATTGCCGCGACCATTCGAGCAGTTGTACCGGATCCCGCTGGCTTCCGAACCGGTCGAGATTTCGCTGCCTGGATTGGGTTGACTCCACGCGCGCATTCCAGCGGAGGAAAAGAACGGATCGGTTCGATCTCAAAGCGTGGAAACCAGCAACTGCGAACGCTACTTGTCGCTGGAGCGACGTCGATCCTCAAGCTCGCTCGTCGTGGCCTCCAGGCATCACAATGGATAGCGGCCATGATGTTGCGCCGCCCGTTCAAGGTTGTCGCTGTCGCACTCGCAAACAAGATCGCGCGCATCATCTGGGCTCTTCTCGTTCGTGGCGATACCTATCGGGAAGCGAAGATGATCGTCCAGGCTTAGGCATACGAACTTTCCGGCCAACCAGTCGGAGAGAGAGGCAAGGTGCCAATTGTGATGACCCAACGGGACGACATCCCGAAGCAAATCAGACCGCAAAATCGCAAGCGCGTTACAGCGCGAGAAGCTGATTAGGCGATTTGCTCCGCGGACCTCATCGTGGCCATGGCTGAAAGGCCTGAAAATAGGCCGGACATATGACCGCACCGTCCTTATTTGGGAAATGCACGACGAAAGATCTTGCCAAGCGGGCCGTTCCACATATGCGATTTTGGCCAAGTTGTGGAACGTTGCCGGAACGGATTGACCGGTATGGCGTCGTCGCTTGAGAATTCACTCTTGGCAGAGGGAGTGGATGTATGGGTTTGCGTGTTTCGCTCGAGGTGTTGACCGGGCAGTGGAGCCTCTCTTTTGCCGACATCGACTTTTTGAACGTCAAGCCGGCCGGGTCGAGGCTTGGACTGGCGGTTCAACTGAAGTTCTTCGCCGCGTACGGATATTTCGCCACTGCGGCGGCTGAGGCTCCCGACGAGGCGGTTTCGTATCTGGCCGAGCGGCTTGGCGTCCGCAAGATAGATCTCTGCCAGTATGATTTTTCGGGGCGTTCAGGGCGGCGCCATTGCGCCGAGATTTTGCGCCATCTTGGTTTTCACCGGATGAAGCGGGCGGATCGAGCCGCACTTGCGTGGGGGCCGCACGCGCGTCACCGGCCAGAGTGCCAGGCATGACGTCAGTCGGCCGCTGCAGCATTGCCATGACTGGCGTTTGTCCGTATTCGCCTGGCCTTTCCGGCCGCGGCCCGGAGGCGGGTCGTCGGGATTCTTTCTGGGCCTTCCACCGAGATGGAAATAGTCGATCTCCACCGTGCCGGCGAGCATGTTCTCCCGCGCCACCATGGAGACGCAGTGCATGTTCCATCCGCCAGGTTGGCTGGCTCACCCCGAGCGCCTCGGCCAGGCGCACCGACGACAAGCCCTTGTCGGATTGCAGTAACAGCCACATTGCCTTCAGCCAAAAACGCAAGGGAAGCTTCGTGGAGTGCAGAGGCGTGTGTGTCGTCACCGTGAACTGCAACCGGCAATCGCCGCTGGAACATTGATAAAGACCTGGTCGGGCGCGCCGCTTGCCGGTATCGCGACCGGCAAGCGCAATCGAGCGTTTGTATCCGCAGGCGGGGCAGATCCGGCCATCCGGCCACACCATGCTTTCCAGCAACCGACGGCAATGCTGCTCATCCCGGAAGGCCGCGATCATTTCTTCAACGGTCCGGATGCTGGAAAGCGCTGCGAGCATCGTTTCAGACATTCCCATCTCCTTCAGATCACATCCTCAGAATCGCGTGGGAAGGCCTTGATCACAAACCTGTCGCTGTCTTTGGTTGATAAAGGCCGCCTACGATTTTGGGGCACGAAATCGAATCCCGCCTAGTAGCGCTTAAAGGACTAGCCTTCCCGACCAGCGGTCCGCTTCGATCTACGTGCCATATGACGCCGACCGCCGGGCAAGATCCTCGATGATCGAGCGGCCCATCTCGCTCCTGGCGAGTACCGGCACGCGCCTCGTGTGAGGTAGCCCCGTCTCAAGGGGTTTCTCTCCACCCAGGATGATCGGGTCCAGTGACATGCCACAGAGTGCTCCGTCTTCATTGAAGGAGCACAGGGCCACCACGCTTTTCCAGACGTCGGCCGAGTTCCACTCAGCTTCGTGCTCTGGAACGTGAAAGATGAAATTGCCGAGCCCAAAAAACAGTGGCGCCGATTTGTAAATCTCAACCGGCTGCAGCACGGGCGCGCCATGGCAGGCAAATATCCGCGCACCTGCATCGACGCACCTTCTGGCGAATACCCTCACCCACTCGGGGACTTCGCGCCAGTCGGGCTCCCAGTGGTGGTGGTGCAGATAGGCTATGACGAACTCGCCACGGCGGGCGGCCTCGTTTATCGTGGCAAGCTGACTGGACGCACTGGTTTGGTCAACAAGAATGTGCCGCCGGTTCTGCGCCGACCGTCGGAACACCGTCCCGTAGAAGTCGATGTCGCGAGAGTCGCTCACGACTGGTGGATCGTCTGGTTGGTAATAGTTTGCCCTCTCTAACCCGCCGCTCTTGAATGTCGACTGTATAGCGGTCAGCATGTCGAACTTTTCAGGATCAACAGTGAAGAGCCGGCGAACCTCTAGCCTGTTAACGCCCGGCCGAGCGGGTCTGCCCGAAGCTGCGTCGTCGGCATACATTGTCGTTGGTCCAGGCCCGGCGTCCATGGCGGCCAATGCGACCGTCCTCGCTCCCAACTTCTTCGAACGAGATGTCATCGCGATGGCACGGTCACGGCCTGTGCGGGCGTACAGAAACCCGCGGGCCTCCACCTCCTCGAGAGTGGACAGGACCCCACCTGGACCTAAATCAAATGCGTGGTTGTTCGCCAGGGAGAGAGTGCTGAAGCCCATATCCTTCAGAACGTCGAGGACAAACGGATCGGAACAGCCGAAAAACGATCCCTTCATCGGCCAGCCAGGGTGGCGTCCCGTTACGGTCGTCTCCAGATTGGTGAAGGCGACATCGGCAGTTTTCAACATCTGCACAATATCGTGGAAGCCGCTGTCGGGCGACGCACGGATATCGTGGTGAATCAGGGATTGGCCGGTCATTGCGACGGTGAAGGGCGATGTCATTTTTTGCGAACTTCTTTTCGGCATGGGCAAGCATGGGGCGACAGCAAGGCGAATCCCGTTCCTCCGCCATGCCGCAATTCGGAGAACTTACGCCACGTCATTCAACGCGTCGGGGGTGGAGAGAGGTCGAAGCCGAACCATTGCAGGCTGAGCTTCTTCAACGTGCCGTCATTGACCGCGCCGACAATCGCCTTGTCGAATGCCTCCACCAGGTCGCCATCGTCCTTTCTGATGCCGATGCCGATACCGGGTCCCCACGTCCCCCCAAAGAGTTGCGGACCATAGAAAGATGCGTTCTGGCCGTCCGGGCTGTCCAGAAACAGCTTCCAGTTGGAGTAATCCGCCAACCCACCGTCGATCCGGTCGGCGGCGAGATCAAGCTTCAGGTTCTCCAGGGAGTCGTAGCTCCGGATCGTCGCCACCTTGCCAAACAGGTCGGTCAAGACTGCCTCGGAATTGGAGGAGCGCAGCACACCAAGGGTTTTCCCGGTCAAGGCTTCCTTGAGCTGGTCAAGGATCGCTTGTTTGCCAGCGTCCATTCCCGTGAGGTCGAGCTTCAACTTTATGTCTGTTGGCGGCAAGTTCAGATCCCGACGCATGACAATCTGGTTGGTGCCGATAGCGTAAGGCTCCGAGAAGGCTATGGTCTTCTTCCGTTTTTTGGTGATGGACATCCCGGAAATAATCGCGTCGTACTTTCCAACGGTGAGCGCAGGGATGATCCCGTCCCAATCCTGCGCCACAAATTTGCATTCGATGTTCATGCGGCGGCACAATTCCTTGCCAACGTCGATGTCGTAGCCGACGAGTTGGCCATTGGCATCGATCGAGTCCCATGGCGGAGACGCACCCTCGGAGGCGATCGTAATCGCGGTTCGAGTGCCGGCGTGCGCGCTTATCGTCGACAGCATGACCGCGGCGAGGGCGATCCGCAAAAGATGTTTAGGCATGGTTTGATTCCCCTTTTTTGGTTGAGTTGTCCGTTGATGGGTTCAGGGCGCATAGACACGCACCAGGTCCGGCTGCAGCCCGCAGCAGATGCCGACGCTGTCGGTGCGCCAATGCGTGGCCAGTTCGGCCAGATCGATGTGTTCGCCACCGGCTGATCCGAGCAGGACCGCCTCGTCGCCGAGGGCCGCGTCCGGGACGCGGGTCAGATCGACACGCACATGCTCCAGGTGCAGGGGAGCAAGCAGCGGGACCCGCTTCCCACGGATGATCGCGCTGGCGCCAAACGGCAAATCCCTCGGCAGCCCGTGTCCCCAGCCGATGCCAAGCACACCGATCCGCATTTCGGGGCTATAACCAGGCAGATCAGGTGCAGGGCCAATGCTGGCATCAGCCTGTTTGACGGAGACGAGCCGGGCCTTAATCGCGTGAAGGGCTGGCCTGAGGGTGAGTGGGCGTACCGCCCTCGCAGTGTCGGCGATGCCGAACAACATTGCCCCGGGGTCGACCGCGTCGAGATCCATCTCGGGGTGGCGCAGCACACCGTCGCTGCTGGACAACATGACGATAGCGGGTCGCCGGGTGATGGTTGCCAAGAGGTTCTTCAGGCGGCTCCACTGCTCACTAGCTGTTGGCCCGGTGCCTGGAAGTTCGTTCAAATGCGCGTATATGCCCTTGATGTCGATATTGGATGTAGCGGCGGCCCTATCGAGCAATCCTTCTACCTCGGCCGGAAGTGCGCCCGCGCGCCAGAAACCGAGGTCGACCTTGACGAATGCGGACAAAATTTCGGATGTCGCGCCCAGGCCTCCAGCTCGGATATGCTCGAAAGGGTGATTGTGAGGTCCTGCTCCGAGACGTCGCTGGCCCATTGGGGACTTATGCCAGGATAGAGCAGAATTGGCGTTCGGGGAGCCCGCGAGCGGACGCGATGGGCGTCTCGCGCGGAGGCAACGCCGAATCCGTCCACCCCCTCGGCCGCCAGTACAGCCGCGACCTCGGCGGCGCCACACCCATACGCATCGTTTTTGAGACAAGCAAAGATCTTGACGGCGGGTCCCACGGCCGACCTGACGGCGCGATAGTTGTGGACGATCGCCGACAGGCTGATCTCCCGCCAACACGACGCTGCGGCTGCGGACGCTAACAGGGACGTGGCATTCGTCATGGCGAAACCCGCCGCAACGAGAGCATCGCCGTGTTTCGCGCTACCTTCGGCTCAGCGCCTGCGAGGTACCTCTCCAGTAGGCGGAAGACCGAGGTTACGAGGTATGTGAGAGCGAGATAGATCACGCCGGCGGCGAGAAATATTTCATAGGGCGCGAAAGTTTCGGAAACGAGCCGGCGCGCTACACCGGTGATTTCGAGAAGCGTCACCGTGCTGGCCAGGGAACTGGCTTTCAGCAAGCCGATCACCTCGTTCGTATAGGACGGCAATGCGGCACGGAACGCGATTGGAAACACGGTGAGCCGGGCCCGCTGCAAACGCGACATGCCGATGGCTTCCGCAGCTTCGACCAATCCGCGCGGTACCGCCTTGATTGCGCCCCGGAAGAGTTCCGTCGTGTAGGCGGCGCTGTTCAGCGAGAACGCGAGCAGCGCGCACCAGAAGGGGTCGCGCAACAACACCCAGAGCGGGCTGTGGCGGATCATTTCGATCTGGCCGAGGCCGTAATAGATAAGAAAGAGCTGCACCAGCAACGGCGTACCGCGGAACACGTAGGTGTAGGTCAGTATGGCCGACGAAAGATATCGACTGTCAGATGCCCGCATGAAGGCCAAGGGCACGGAGATGACGAACCCGATCATCAGCGACGGAACCGTCAGCGCTATCGTAAGGAACGCTGCGTTCGCCAGTGTCGCGATACTCTGGAGGAAGATGTCGAGATGCATCTGGATTCCCTCAGCGCAACTGGCCTGGTACAACGAAGTGTTGCTCGAGCATTCTGAATGCCAACAGCGAGAGGCTCGTGAGCAACAGGTAGAGCGCGGAGGCGGCCAGATAGAACGTCAGTGGCGCACGCATGGAGCCCGCACCGACGAAGGCGACACGCATAATGTCTGTCAGGCCGACCACAGAAATCAGCGCTGTGTCTTTGAGGAGTGAGATCCAGAGGTTGCAGAAGGCCGGCAATGCCACGCGCACCATCTGCGGCAAGATCACGAGTAACCAAATCTGCCAAGATTTCAGGCCGATCGATGATGCGGCCTCCCGTTGTCCATGTGGGATACTCAAGATCGCGCCACGGAATATCTCGGTGGAGTAGGCGCCAAAAATGACGGTCAGCGCGATGACACCTGCCGAGAGGGCGCTGATTTCGACATATCGGCCGATCATGAAGGTGATCGCCGCCGTTCCCCCGAAATAAATGAGGAGGATCACAAGCAGTTCGGGCACGCCCCTGATAACGGTCGTATAGATTTCGGCCAGCCACATCGGAATCCGATAAGCTGACAGCTTCGACGCGGCGCCGGCGAGGCCCACGGCCGTTCCGAGGGCACCGCTGATGGCTGCAGCCAGCATGGTCATGCTGAGTCCGTGCAGGAATTGTATGGCGAAGCCGTTCATGACGCAGGTCGCCCCATCAATAATGCGATTGAAGGAACCGGCGGAGCCGTTCGGAAGCGGGGTCAAGGAATAGCCGCTGCGATGGGCCCTCTTCCTCGATTTTGCCGTCATGCATGAACGCCGCGCGCGTAGAGACCTCCCTGGCGAAGGCGATCTCATGGGTTACCAGGAGCATGGTGCGCCCCTCCTCGGCCAGCGACCGGATGACCTTGAGCACCTCGCCGGTCAACTCTGGATCAAGCGCCGAGGTTGGCTCGTCGAACAACATGACGGCAGGCTCCATGGCGAGAGCCCGGGCGATCCCAGCGCGTTGCTGCTGCCCGCCCGAAAGGTGGCGCGGATAGTGATGGCGCCTGTCCGCAAGGCCGACCTGTGCGAGATAGTGCTCCGCGACCCCGATCGCTTCCCGCCGTGGCTGTCGCAGGACGTGCGTTGGGCCTTCCGCTACATTCTCAAGGATCGTTCTGTGCGGCCACAAGTTGAAGCTCTGAAAAACCATCCCGAGGGATGCCCTGACCCGTTGAAGCTGGCGTTGGTCAAGAATGGTGCCGCCACGGCCGTTTACCGCCTCGCGAAGCTTCAACCGCTCACCCAAGGCCCACATGCGCCCGCGGTCCGGCACGTCGAGCAGGTTGAGGCAGCGCAACAGCGTGCTCTTGCCGGAGCCGCTGCTCCCCAGGATGCAGATGACCTCGTGCCGGTGGGCGGTGAGCGTAACGCCGCGTAGAACGGGGTAATTGCCGAACGATTTTTCAAGTCCTTCTACCCTGAGAGCCGCCACGTCATCGCAGCCTGACTTATCGGGATCGGGGGGTGCCAACGAAAGGTCTTCCGCCGTACATGCGATGCGCGCCAACCGGTTCGGCAATCGGGCCTTCCCGGAACTGGGCAAAAAGCTTCGCACTGCTGCCGACCAAGGTCGCATCATTCATCATCCCCCATCTGCGTTGAAACCCGGCAATGGCGACGCGACGCCCGAGAGCTCGTCTCAGCCGGCGACCAGGCTTGACCCTGATCTGCCACAACAATCGGCCAGGGAGGCGGGCCGGTCAATTTATAAGTCAGATTCTTTTCTTATCAGCTGAGCTAATATAGCTAATGAGGGGCTTACGCAGAAAATGCGCGTTTTCGGCCCATTATTCGTGCTTGCTCAACAGGTCACGCCGCCGCATGATAAGTTGTCTTCGCTTGCTCCGGGTCACGGCAATAGACGTAAAGGCGCCGGCAGAGACGACCAACGGAGGCCAGACTTGGTGGAGATTGCGAACACGGGTGTAACGCTCCGCCAGCTGCAGATTTTCCGGGAGGTCGTGCGAAACGTCAGGCCGCCAAGGTCCTTCGCGTCACCCAATCGGCGGTGAGCCAACAGGTCGCGCAATTGGAGACGGCGCTTGGTGTGCCGCTGTTTCGGCGCGAGGGAAACCGGCTGGTCGCCACGGCGCAGGCCTGGGAGCTGCTTCGCGAGATCGACGGGACGTTTTTAAGCCTCGACAGGGTTGGAAAGTCGATCGCGGCGCTCAAGGGGATTGAGGGTCATGCAATCGGCATCGCGGCGCCAGACATCTTTTGCTTCACCCTTGTCCCGCGGGCTGTCAGGCAGATCCGTGTCCATGACCGATCCTGTGTCTTCCACGTCAAGTCAGGCAGTTACCAGGACGTCGCGGAGCATGTACTCAACGGGCGCGCTGATCTGGGGGTCTCGCGTCTGCCCCTCGACGAGAGACTCTTTGACTGGATGCCCGTCACAACCGCGACCAATGTCTGTCTCTTTCCGGCGGGGCATCGGTTAGCCGAAAAGGACCTGGTCACGCCGGAAGATTTGCGGGGCGAGCCACTGATCGATATCGAGCCCCGGCAGAATACTCACCAGATGGATTTGAACGCGCTGCGCTACATGGGCGTCGAGCCGAACATCGCCGTCGAGGTGGACGCCAACGGGCACGAGGCTGCATTCATTGCGGCCGGTGTTGGGATTTCGGTGACAAACAGTGTCGTCGCGAAGGAATGCGCGCTCTTTGGCCTCCGATTCCGGCCTTTTGAGCCCAGCGCAATTTATCACTACGTCGTGTTCTGGCAGCGGGGGCGCCAGTTAAGCGGCCAACTGCGGCTGGCAAGGGAACGGCTCGCCGATGCGCTGCGGGATCCCGCATAACGGGCAAACCGAAGCGAGGACGCCTCGGAGAGGTTGACGTGGCCGATCTGGGAAGTATCCCGTGCCTGGAGGCGACACCCTGCTACGCATTTTCCGAAGTTGAAGCTGGCTGTCGTCGCGGTTTTTCCGGCCTATCGGCAGTAGGCGGACCTTCTTTTCTGGCCCTGACAAACTCTCGGTCGCCCCGATGTCAAGGGTGGAAAGGATGCGGTGCTGAAAAGACCGATGGATCCCCGGAGCCTTCCGGCTTTGGCGAAGGCCGGACGGACCTCTCGGTCGTCCGGCCTTCGGCTGGGATCAGTTCGCCTTCGTCACCTGGCTGAACAGGTCAGGGAATACGGTCTTGGCCTTGCCGACCTGCTTGACGGTCTGCGCCGCGTCGAGATTCACGGGCTTGCCGAAGACGATCAGCGCCACCATGCCCATGCCGTAATGCGGATTGCATTTCACGCCGTAGACGCCCTCTTGCGTCAGGGTCACGGTGATCGTTTCACCAACCTTGCCCTTGAACTCCTGGGCGCCGTCGGGGATCATTCCCTGGATGGTTTCGACATTGTGGGTCTTGTCGCCAGGCACAAACTTGACCGCGTCGCCCGCTGCCGCTTTGATGAAATTGGGCTGGAAGACCATGGAACCCTTGTCTCCCTTTGTCAGCAACTGGACAATGTGTTCCTCGGCATTTGCGGCGCCGGCAAGAGCGAGCAGGGCGGCGGCGGCGGTAATCAGGCGAAGTTTCATTGAAAGTCCTTTCTTGAGTGCGTCACGGCTTCGACCGCTGCAACTTTCTAGCCAAGGCGCGGGCTAGCGATTTGCGCTGGCGCAGCTGGTGCGCGAAATATAGCTGGGCCGCCTGGCGGCCGCCGTGGAGTCATGAGGCAGCGAGGAGCTAAGTTTGCCGCTTGACCGCTCGGTTATCGCGCGACTGTCGCTGTTCGGGGGCCTAAACTCCGCGGAACTCGACAGCGTTCTCAAGACCCCCGGTCCGTACGGTTTGCGAAGGAGTCGCCGATCTTCGAGCCGGAGTCCGAGGCGCGCTCAGTCTATGTGGTGCTTACAGGGCATGTTCGCGTCGTGCGGATCGCACCCGACGGCCGTCATGTCATCGCCCACTACATTAGCGAAGACGCATATCCGCCGTCGCCGCGGCGCCCAGCAGACCGACTTATCCAGCGAGCGCAATTGCCGCGGTCGACTGCGTGGTCTCGGTTTGGCCGAACGCCGTTTGGCCGGATTTGTCGCCACGTTTCCCTGGCCTTGCCGCGGGATCAATCAAATCCGAGCAGGGCTGAGGAAGTTGCCCCATCGCATCGTGACGAATGTCAGGGAAGCTTCCCCTACTGGATGGCGAGGCTAGTGATGCGAGCCGGCCAGCGCGCTGCCCGAGCGCGATGCGAGAGTCGGGAACATCGGTACGGTGAGCACACCGGCCCGGGAAGGTAGAGCACCGCAGGTCTATGGCGCATGGTGATGACACCGCCGCGCCAACAGCGCCGATCTGCGATGCCGGCGTGCCGGCCTCGATCCGTCAGTAAGCATTGGTCGCCGCGCCCATTTTTTTCGGATCAGGTTCCAACCGGTCTGCACTACCCCCCCACTTTTACGGTGATCGTGCAGCTCTGATTTTTCTTCGCCTTGGCGGCCGCCTTCAAACACTCAAACGTCTCTGCGTCTCGCTTGCCTCACTCAAAATCCAGTCGCGAAAGCTCTTAGCCTTCGCAATACGCGCTTTTTCGGTGGGGGCGATGGCGTAATACCCATCTTGGGTAGGCACGGAATTGTCGATCGCGATGACTATTTTTCCCGACGCCAAGGCGTCGTTTGCGGAAACGTCGCGTACTACTGCGAGACCTTGACCCGTGCCGGCAGCTTGATGATGTGGACGCCCCTGCACCGACCGGCAGCCGCTATGCTGCTGACCGGACACGAAGCAGGAAGAGGAGCGTTTACGATGACGATTACGACGATTGGGCTGGATTTGGCGAAGAGCGTGTTTCAAGCGCACGGCGTTGATGAGAGCGGCGCGACGATTTTGGTGAAGCGTCTGCACCGCAAACAGATGTTGCCGTTCTTCTCGAAGCTTTCGCCCTGTCTTATCGGGGTGGAGGCGTGCGGAACGGCGCATTACTGGGCTCGCACCCTCGCCGCCATGGGGCACGAGGTTCGGCTCATCCCACCGTCTTACGTGAAGGCCTATGTCAAGCGCGGCAAGAGCGATGCACTCGACGCCGAAGCGATCTGCGAAGCCGTACAGCGTCCGACGATGCGGTTCGTGCCGGTGAAGACGGTCGAGCAGCAGAGCGTTCTCATGGCCCATCGCGCCCGGTCGTTGCTCGTTCGACAACGCACCATGATCGCCAATGCCTTGCGCGCACATCTAGCCGAACTCGGTCTTATCGCCAATCCCGGCATCGCCAATCTGGCGAAGCTGGCCGAACAAGCACTGTCCGACGATGACGCTTTGCCAGCTTATGCCCGCACTTCTCTGGGGATTCTTGTCCGCCAGATCATGGCGCTCAACGATGAGGTCGCGGCGCTGGATCGGCAGCTCATCGCCTGGCACACCGAAAGCGAGGCCAGTCGCCGGCTCGCCGGGATCCCCGGCCTCGGCGTGATCACGGCCACGGCTCTCGCTGCCACCGTCACCGATCCCGATCAGTTCCGATCGGGCAGGCAGTTCGCTGCCTGGCTCGGCCTGACGCCGCAGCAGCATTCCACCGGCGGCAAGACCCGGCTCGGCGGCATCTCCAAGCAGGGAGACCGGTACTTGCGCCGCTTGCTCGTCGTCGGCGCCACCGCCGTAATCCGCCACATAAAGGACAAGCCAACGCCCATGGCGAACTGGATCAGAAAGCTAATGGAGAAAAAGCCGTTCAGGCTCGTCTCCGTCGCGCTGGCCAACAAGCTCGCCCGGATCGCATGGGTCGTGCTGACACGAAAGGAAACCTACCGGCCCTATGAACTGACAGCTTGAGCACAGGCCCAGGCAATCCGAATTGGTAACGGCAGTCGATGATGTGTAACGATCGAGCCAATGGTGAAACCAACCCGTCTGATTCAATGCGCTTTATAAGCGCGCCAACTTGATCAGGGACCTCACCGGCGGATTTCCATCATGGCCAGCGGCAATCACAGCGCCGCACAAACAGGCCGGACATATGAAAGCAACCGATCACACCCGTCCCGATAAAAAGCCCTTGCCATAGGGGCGTCCACATATGAATCAGCAATGTGTCGTCGGGATAGCTTGGCCCTTTCATGGTGCCTTTGGGCAGCCTCAGCAGGCGGCGCGCCGGCTGTCACAATTCCGAAACCGTCGGCTGGCGAGGTTTTTGTCGGCGCGGGAAAGGCCCACACCGATCGCAGTTTGCCGGCTTCAAGCTGGCCATCGCAAAGCAACCCAACCCCAATTGGGGCTCTTTCGATTCAACCGTGCAACATGCAGCCACATCGTGCCCGGCGTCATTCGAGGGCGATTTGAATTGGCGCAGCCTTAACCGCCGGCTTTCTTCGCTGACCAGTGAACCGGTCGAAGATCAGGTAGATGACCGGTGTCGTGAACAGGGTCAGTATCTGCGAGATTACCAGTCCGCCGACGATCGCTATTCCCAGAGGCACGCGAAGTTCGGCGCCGGGTCCATGGCCTAGCGCCAGCGGCAAGGTGCCAAGCAGCGCGGCCAGTGTCGTCATCATGATCGGCCGGAAGCGCATCAGACATGCCTGCCGGATCGATTCGGTCGGACTGAGTCCCTCCTCGCGCTCCGCCTCCAGCGCGAAGTCGATCATCATGATCGCATTCTTCTTGACGATGCCGATCAACAGGATGATGCCGATCATGCCCATGATCGACAGGTCCTGCCCGAACAGCAGCAGCGCCAGCAAGGCGCCAAGCCCCGCCGACGGCAGCGTCGAAATGATGGTCAACGGGTGGATCGCGCTCTCGTAGAGGACACCGAGCACGATATAGACGGCGATCACCGCCGCCAGGATCAACCAGGGCTGGCTGGCCAGCGAATCCTGGAAGGCCTGCGCGGTGCCCTGGAAGGAACCGGTGACGCTGACCGGCATTCCAGCATTGATCTCGGCGGCGTGGATCGCCGTCACCGCATCGCTGAGCGACACGCCGGGCGCCAGGTTGAACGACAGCGTCGTCGCCGGTAGCGAGCCCTGGTGGTTCACCGTCACCGGCAGGACGCCGTTCTTCACACTCGCCAGCATGCTCAACGGGATCAGCTTCTGCGTTGTTGAGGAGCGGACATACAGGCGGCTCAGCGCATCCGTGTTGAGCTGGAAGCTCGGATCGAGCTCCAGCACCACATGGTACTGGCTGACCTGCGTGAACAGCGTGGCGACCTGCCGCTGGCCGAAGGCGTCATAGAGGACGTCGTCGATCGCCTGCACGCTGACGCCGAGCCGCGCCGCCGTCGGGCGGTCGATATCGAGCGTCGCGCTGGTCGCCGCCGGCCGCGCGTCCGACGACACGTCGAGCAGGCCAGGCAGCGCCGCAATCGCCTTTTTCATGGTCGCCGCCCATTTGTCGAGCTCGGCGGTGTCGCCGCTTTGCAGCGTGTATTGGTATTGCGCCGCGCCCTGGCGCCCACCGATCTGGATGTCCTGGCGGATCAGCATGTTCAGCGTCAGGCCCTCGATGTTGGCCGCGGCCGACTTGAGTCGTGCCATCACCTGCCTGGCGCTGGCCTTGCGTTGTCCAAAAGGCTTGAGGTTGACCTGGATCTGTCCAACGCTGACCGACGGGCTGGGGTTGATCCAGAAGCCGACGTTGTCGACATCGGGATCCTTCTGCACGATGGCGCCGAGCTGTTGCATCTTCGTCGACATCGCCTCGAAGGAAATGTCGGTGGCCGCCTGTGCCTGCCCCTGGATGTATCCAGTATCCTGCTCGGGCAGGAATCCCTTCGGTGTGATCGTGTAGAGCCACAGCGTCAGCGCCAGCGTGCCCACCGTGACCAGCAGCATCAGTGCGCGATGCGCCAGCACGACGTCCAGGCAACGCGCATAGCCGTTGGTCACGGCCTGGAATCCCCGCTCCGACCATCGATAGAACGGTCCATGCTGCCGGTCGTGGTCAGGTTTGATCAGCCAGGCGCACAGCATCGGCGTCACGGTCAGCGAAACCAGGCCCGATATCAGGATGGCGATGCTAACCGTCACCGCGAATTCGCGGAACAGGCGGCCGACCACACCCCTCATCAACAGGATGGGGATGAAGACGGCAATCAGTGAGATGGTCATCGAGATGATGGTGAAGGTTACCTCGCGTGCGCCGTCTATCGCCGCCGTGATCTTCGACTTGCCCATTTCGAGATGGCGGGTGATGTTCTCGATGACGACGATGGCGTCGTCGACCACGAAACCCACCGCGATGACCAGGCCCATCAGCGAGAGGTTGTCCAGGCTGTAGCCGAGCAGATACATCACGCAGAACGTGCCGAACAGCGACAGCGGAATCGTGATGCTCGGAATCACCGTCGCCCAGAAATTGCGCAGGAACACAAAGATCACGCCGACCACCAGCGCGATGGTAATGAGCATCGTGTATTGCACATCGGCGAGGGATGCCTGGATGATCTGGGTGCGGTCGCCCACCACCGTCAGCTTGACCGATGCCGGCAGGCTTTGTGACAGCGCCGGCAGTCGGTCCTTGATCGACTGGATGGTGCTCAGCACATTGAAGCCGGCCTGCTTGTGGATATCGATCATTACCGAGCGCGTGCCCTGCAGCCAGGCCGCCTGGTGCGTATCCTGGGGCGCGGTGAGTACCGTGCCGAGGTCGCCAAGCAGGATCGGTGCGCCGTTGCGATAGGCCACCACCATTCCCTGATAGGCCGGCACATCGACAAGCTGATCGGTGGCGCCGAGCACGACGGTGCGCCCATCGCCGCTGAGCGAGCCTTTGGGCGCATTGACCGTCTGCTGGCCGATGACGGTGCGCACGTCCTCCAGCGTCAGGCCGCGCGCGGCGACCTTGTCAGGATCTAGCCGGATGCGCACTGATGGGCGTTGCGGCCCGTGAAAGTCGACGAGGCCAACGCCCGTCATCTGCGACAGCTGCTGGGCGATGACGTCCTCGGCATAGTGGTCGAGCTCGGTCGTCGCCATGATGTCGGAACTCAGCGAAAGCGTCAGCAGCGTCGCCTCCGCCGGATTGACCTTGTGGTATGTCGGCGGGCTGGTCATGCTCTTGGGCAGCAAGCCGCTGGTCGCCGAGATCGCCGCTTGCACATCCTGCGCTGCGGCATTGATGTCGCGCGTCAGGTCGAACTGCATGACGATCGTGGTGCGGCCCGACGCACTGGACGATGTCATCTGGGTCACGCCGGAAACGCTCGACAGCGAGTTTTCCAGCGGTGTCGCAACCGTGTTCGCCATCGTGTCGGCGCTGGCGCCCGGAACTTGCGCCTCAACCTCGATCGTCGGGAAGTCGATCTGCGGCAACGGCGCCACCGGCAGGCTAAAATAAGCCACCGCGCCCAGCATCAGGACGCCGAGCGCCAGCAGGCAGGTGCCGACACGGCGCCGGATGAAGAGTTCCGAGATGCTCATCATTTCGTCTCCAGCGCCACCTTCTGGGACGGGTCGTCGGCCTGCGTCACCTTCACGCTCGTCCCCTCGGTCAGGCGGGACTGGCCCGACACCACAATGTTGTCGCCGGCCACCGCGCCGGAGGTCAGCATGGTGACGTCGCCGACCACATCGCCTGTGGTCACCTTGGCGATGGTAACGGTGTTGTCCGGCTTGACGACGAAGACATAGGGGCCGCTCTGGCCGCTCTGCACCGCGGCGGAAGGCAGCACGACGGCGTTATGCTCGGTACGCACACCGACCTGAACCGTCACCAGTGCCCCCGGCCAGAGCGCCTTGTCGTTGTTGTCGAATTCAGCTTTCAGCTTGATCATGCCGGTCGTCGCGTCGATCTGGCTGTCGATGGCCGTCAGCCTGCCGTCAGCGATCTTCGTGGAACCGTCCCTAGTGTCGGCGGCAACCGGAATCAAGCCAGCGGACTGACCGGACTGAAGGTCGGGCAACTGGTCCTGGGGCAGCGAGAACTGCACGGAGATCGGTTGCATCTGGGTGATGGTGACGATACCCACGGCATCATTGGCATGCACCAGCGACCCTTCATTGGCCTGCTTCAGGCCTACACGCCCGGAGATCGGCGCGGTGATCGTAGCATAGTCGAGATTGAGCTTGGCGGTATCGACCGCGGCCTGATCGCCATCAACCGTCGCCTGCATGACCGCAACCTGGGCGCGGGCCGTATCGGCCGCCTGCGTGGTGCCGGCCCCGGACTGGGTGAGCTTCGTCGCCCGCGCTTCATCGGCGCGCGCATTGGCGAGCTGCGCGACATCCTTCTGCAAAGTGGCCTGCGCCTGCGCGAGCAGCGCGGCATAGGCCCGCGGATCGATCTGGGCAAGGATATCGCCCGCCTTCACCTCCTGTCCCTCGCTGAAGAAGATGCGCTGTATCTGTCCGTCGACCCTGGCCTTGACGTCGACCTGGTTCAGCGGAAGCACGGTGCCGAGCCCGGTGCGCGCGATCGGCAGGTCGCGTACAGAGGCAATGGCGGCGGTGACCGGAATCGGCGCGGCGGCGATCTTGGCAAGCGGCGCGGTGTCCCCCTGGCGAAGCGTCAGGGCTCCGGCACCCGCCGCCACGATGAGGATGGCGCCGATCGCCAGCCACCGTACAGTACCGGAAGTGGAAGCCAGACTGCCCGTCGTCCGACTGTCTGTCGGCAGGCCGGCATCCGTCTGGTTGTCTTGGTTTTCAGGGTCGTCGCGCACAGGGGTCTCCATGGGTTCGGCTGCCGTTGCGGCGAAGAGGCGGATGGCATTCTCTGTTTCGAGGACGTGCCCGTATCAAATGCGGGGAGCAACACTTCGAACTGGAGAGAATTTTCGGGCCGATGTTCCGCTTCTCGACAGGCAGCGCAGCGCAAATGCTGCATTGCACAATCACCATGGGGTCGCGTTCATGTCGGGCCGTTCGCCCGAACATGAAATATCGTTCAGGTAGGAAAATACGCTAGGGCCGCTGCGGACTGAGAACGTAGCCCGAGCCCTGCACCGTGTGGATCAGCGGGGCGGCGAACCCCTCATCCACCTTGCCGCGCAAGCGGTGGATATGCATGTCGACGACGTTGCCGCGCGGTTCGAAATCATAGGGCCATGCCGTTTCGAGCAGCATCGAACGCGTCACGATCTGGCCGGCGTGGCGCATCAGCAGCTCCAGCAACAGGAATTCCCGGTACTGGAGATCGATGTGGCGTGCGCCGCGCACCGCGCGCCGGCCAAGCAGATCAAGCTCCAGCTCGCCGACCTTCAGCACCGCCTGCCGCCGTGTCGGCTGGACGCGCCTTGCCAGCGCGTCGAGCCGCGCCAGGATCTCCGCGAAGGCATAGGGCTTGGCGATGTAGTCGTCGCATCCCGCCTGCAAGCCTTCGATCCTGTCTTGCGTGCTGGCGCGGGCGCTCAACATCAACGCCGGCACCTGGTTGCCGTGGGCCCGGATGCCTTTGACCAATTCGATGCCGTCCATCTGCGGAAGCATCCTGTCGAGGACCAGAACGTCGTAGATGTCTTCCAGCGCCATGGCCAGGCCCGTGGCGCCGTCGCGGGCGCGGTCGACGACATGGCCGGCTTCCGAAAGACCGCGCTTCAGGTAACTCGCCGTCTTTTCATCGTCTTCGACAATCAGGATACGCATCGGACCGCCATTCTCGCCGCCGGAAGATTAACCCGCTCTCATGATATGGCGAAATTGCCGGATCACAGGATCTGTATGGAGAAACCGAGTTTCGCAGGATCAGGCTGACGCCAAACGCACCCATCTCCCGCAAAACATAGGAGCGAGAGGCCACCATGACCAGATTTGTTCAGTTTCGCCAAGGCTCGCCAGTTCGCCGCCGCTGTGGAGCTTCCGCTGGGCTTTCCGGAAGCAAACATGAATCCGATTTAATGTTGGCGCGAAACCGATCTAGGTCGGATGCGTCTAAAGGAATACAGGAATACCAAATGCAAGCAGCGGCATGATCTTGCCCGGCGTCGGAGTGCAGTGTGACAACCATACTGGTGATAGAGGACGATGTGCAGACCTCGCGCGAGATCGAGGCGGCGCTTGTCGACTATGGATATGAGACACGGACAGCTTTCACCGGTCGTGATGGTCTGGTGAAAGCGATCAGCGATCCCTACGATGCCATCGTTCTCGATCGCATGCTGCCAGGCGACCTCGACGGACTGGGCGTCCTGGCGGCGCTGCGTGCAGCCGGCATCCATGCGCCGGTGCTGATCCTCAGCGCCTTGACGGCCGTCGACGAACGCGTTCGCGGACTGAAGGCCGGCGGCGATGACTATTTGACCAAGCCTTTCGATTTCCTTGAGCTGACGGCAAGGCTGGATGTCCTGCTTCGCCGGCGCAATGCACCGATAACCGAATCCGTGCTGCGGGCCGGCCCGCTGGAGGTGGACCTTCTGACGCACACCGTTCGCCGTCACGGCCAGCTCGTCGACCTGTTGCCGAGGGAATACCGGCTCCTGGAATATCTTGTCCGCAATGCCGGACAGGTGGTGACGCGCACCATGTTGTTCGAGGAGATATGGCACTACCGCTACGACGAGCCAACCAATCTCATCGATGTGCATGTCAGCAAGCTGCGGCGCAAGATCGACACGGCCGGCGAGCCGTCGGTCATCCAGACGGTGCGCGGCTCGGGTTACGTCCTCAATGCGGCTGGTTGAGCTCTCCAGGACAACCAGCTTCAGGCTAGCGATCGCGTTCCTGGCTTTGTTCGGCCTGGCGTCGCTGACACTTTTCGCCTTCATCTCATGGGAGGTGAAAGGCTTTCTCTCGAACAGGGTCGACGAATGGGTGCAGCGCGAGGGCAAGGTGCTATCGCGTCTGGATGCGACCGCGCTGGCACAGAGGCTGGATAACCGCCAGCGCGACGACGCCACCACCGAGCGGCCGATTACCCTTTACGATGCGACCGGCAAGGTCCTCGCCGGCAACCCGCTACCCTTCCCCGCCGGACATGACAATGCCACCGCCCCGTTCGAGTTCGGCCACGGAAGCCATCTTCCCATGGCGCCCTTTCGCGGGCTGACCTGGCGATTGCCGACAGGCCAAACCCTACTAGTTGCGCAAAGCGTCGACGAATTGAACGAATTCGGCGACGTCCTGCTCGGCGCAATGTTGCTCGCCGGCGGCGTGACGACGGTTCTGGATTGGTTGGAGCGATCCTGATCGGCGCCGGTGCCGTCCGGCAACTGGACGACATCACCAAGGCGACCCGCAGCATCGTCAAGGGCGACCTCTCCGGCCGCCTGCCGACGCGAGGCAGCGGAGACGTGGGGCGGCTTGTCGCCGTGGTCAACGAGATGTTGGACGAATTGCAGCGGCTGATGAACGAGGTGAAAGGCGTCTGCGACAACATCGCCCATGAAATGCGCACGCCGCTGACCCGCCTGCTTGCCGGTCTCGACCGTTCGCGAAGACGGTCGTCATCCACTGCCGACTATGCCGAAAGCGTCGACGAGGCGATTGCCGAAACGCAAGGCATCTTGAAGACCTTCGGCGCGCTGTTGCGCATTTCCGAAATCGAGGACGGCGCGCGGCGGGCCGGTTTCATCGACGTCGACCTTGGCGCCATCGTCACCGATGCCGTCGAGTTCTACGAGCCGCTGGCCGAGGACAAGAACATCACGCTCAGATCCTATTTCGAGGGCGAGCCCGCCAGACCCTCGCGCGGTGACCCGAGCCTGCTCTTCGAGGCTTTCGCCAACCTGATCGACAATGCGATTAAATTCACGCCGGCAGGCGGCTCCGTCGAGGTCCGGTTTGCCCGCAGCGGCGCGGCCGACATCGTCTCTGTCAGCGACACCGGCCCCGGTATTTCCGAGGCCGACCGAACCATAGTTCTGAAGCGGTTCTACCGCGCGGAGCCGAGCCGTCACGAACCCGGCAACGGCCTCGGCCTCAGTCTGGTGGCGGCGATCGCGCGCTTACATGACATGGATATGGTGATCGAAGGACCACCCGGTTGCCGGATAGCCTTGACCCGCAACCGATCCGAGACGCTGTCGCACATAGTCGAGAATTGAGAGCCTGCTTCGCTGAGCGCTGTAGCGCATCCAAAAACAGCCGGTTGTTCGGTTGCCGAACCAGGACGTAGTGACGCGATTTCGGCCCCCGTTTCAGCGATCTTTTCGTGCAGATGGTCGGCGTGGCGTCGCGGTACCGTGACCGGGCTGATCGATACCAAGCGAATTGCGCATCAGGATCCATTAGGTCCTTTCGTTGTCCCAATGGCATACCCCAGGTCCTGTCGCAGATGACGGGGCTCGAACAGAAGGCATCGGGCGGGCGCTGGGGACCGGCTCGAGCTGCAGCGTGTGCTCGATCACTTGCGCGATGGCATACGGTCGTCGTCTGGAAACTGGATCGTCTGTCGCGTTCGCTAAAAGACCCCGTTCATCTGATGGACAAGATCACAAGTGAAGGTGCCGGGTTCTGGTCACTCAGCGGGGCGATCGACACGACCGCAGGTCGCATGATGACGCAGATGGTCGGCTCCTTCACGGAATTCGAACGTGCCATGATCCGGGAAAGGACCACGACCGCTCTCGCCAAGGCACGAGCCGAAGGCAGGATCGGGGGACGGCGCAGTCGATCCGAAAAAACGCCTGGAAATCGCCGAAAGTGTCTTGTCGGGCCGCAAAAGCTGCGCCGAAATGGCTAGACTTTACGACGTGAGCGGACCGACTGTCTCACGTATCGTCGCCGAACACCGCCATAAACTGGAGATCCTCCATGCCGACCAGTCATGACCTCAAGGGTCTGATGAAATTCCTCGCCCGCGATGAATGGCGCAAGTATTTCGAGGAGGTGTTTGAGGATCATTTCGGGCCGGCCCTCGATGCAGGAGACATGGAATTCGAGGACGTCGCCGAAATCCTCGGCGACGATTGGGCCATGACGCTGTGGGGCTGCGCCTTCGAGGATTTCCTGACCCAGGACTTCGAGGTCCAGGGCGGCAACATTGTCGATGTATATCTCAAGCGTCGCGGCTGGAAGGAAACCGCCCAATCGAAGGCCTATATCAAAGCGCTGCGAACCTCCATCATGAGCTTGTACGAAGTCAGCGAGGTGGTCCCGGGGAAGTCGCTCATGGCGCGCGACCTTATTCGCGGCGGCGAGCCGATCGCCGTTAGCGAGGGGACGGCCACGAAAACGCTGAAGCAGTGGGACAGGATCGCCGCTCGCATCGTGCCCGTGGTGGGTAAGAATGTCTTTGCAGGGGGATTGTTACCGTTCACACCGCAGGCCGCCGACGCGCTGTTCGATGGCCTGCGCCGGCTGTTCGGCAAAAAGAATGCGAAGAAGCTGCCGGCCATCAGCGATGAAGACCTGCAGGCAGCGGCCTCTATGTTCACTCTTTCATGGCTGTTCGACACGTTTGAGCGGACGATGGGGATGCCGTCAGTCCAGAATGCGGACGGTGACGATCTCGTATTCCACGATGTCAGGTTTCCGCTGGCAGCAGGGGTAGCGCAGAAGGACATTGCCTTGCAGATGAACGCCATTCCCGGCATGTCGCAGGAAAACGCAAAATCCTGGAACTGGCTAGAAGAGAAATCCAAGGGGAGACTCGGCGGCACGCTTTCTCTCGACACCACGATGGATAACGGTTCTCGCGTGCTGGGAAATGTCGAGATGAAGGGACGCTTCCTGCACCTGGCGACAAATTCAGCAGAGCGCGCGGAGAAGGGAGCAGCCCTGATCCGGCAAGCTCTGGGTGATCTCGTCCGAACGCCCCTCACCGAAATCCGCACCGTTGAGCAGATGATGGCTGATCCTCCTTCCCGCATTCAGGCACGCGCCACATCCGATATACCGCCCGAAATCGCCGAGCAGGTCGTCCATCAGTTCCTGGACCGCCAATATCGTGATACCCTTGATCAGCCGGTCGGCATGCTCGGCAACAAGACGCCACGTCAGGCTGCAAAATCAGCAGCCGGCCGCCAAAAAGTCGCCGAGTGGCTCAAATATCTCGAAAACCAGTCCTCAAGGCAACCCGATCCGGTGGACCCGATGGCCACATATAGTTTCGAATGGATGTGGCACGAACTTGGCGTCTTCGATCTTCGCCAGTAACCGCTACTCTATATCTGTGTCCCGTAATGTACTGAGGCCCATGCGTAGTCAAAGACAAGCGGATAAGCAGTTCGGCCGACCCAAATGAGCTTCGGCCGTTCCCGCGTAGCCGTCTCGCGCTCGCGGTCATAGTCATTGCTGCGTCTTTTCGTGCATCCCATAGGAGACGCACTGATGATCGGTCCCGAAAAGTTGATGCCCAACCGTGAGTCAGATGGCCCCCTTCCGGAATGGGCAAGCCCATGACCTCGTCACCGGGGCTCAAAAGCGCGATAGACAGCCTGAGGCGGGCGAGCCTGAAATCTGTGACGGCTCTCACTTCTATGCGGTCGGGCAGATAAAGCCGCCCGACCAATTGAACAGCACCGGCATCAGGTCCCTAATAGACGAGATACTGAGCTTCGGTCTCGGTTGCCTTAAGCAATCAGGCAGCCTTGCGTTCCTTCAACGCTTTCTCAAAGGCATCCCTGATCGGCTTGGACATGTCCTCGCTAGCCCTCATCATCACGACCTGGAGGCCCTTGGCCTGCTCTGCGGACTTTTCGACCTGTTTGCGCAGGAAAGCGGTCTGCAGTTCGATGAACTCGGACGGCGACTTCACGGCAACTAGTGCTTCAAGGTGCGTGAAGCCGGCTTCGGCATTGGCTCGCAGAGCGTCAAGCATCTTCAGGGACACCTCGTTGCCGGTGGTCTTGGCCGTTTCAAAGGTCGACTGAAAAGCCCTTTGTGTCGTTTCGGCGTCCGAACTCAATTTGGAAAATGCCTGCTTCGACTGCTCAAGGCCCTGGTCGACAACAGCGTGAACTTGCTCGGTAGCCTTGGATGGGTCGAAGGCAGGGAATTCGACGTTTTCGATCGTTTCGGTCTTGCCGGGGAGCTTGGACATTTTTTCCATCCTGTTCCAGGGCGGCCTCAAAACAAAGCCGTCCCCTTCACGTACGGAGTCGTCGCAACGGATTTATGAAGCCCACATGAATTTTGCGAGCGGGCTGCGCCGGCGTTGCGCCAATAGGGGTCGCCAATGAAGGCTGCCGGCAGGCTCAGGGCTTTTAATCAGCCGACCTATTACAGCACGCGAAGCTCGGAGCTTTTTTATATTATTCGCGCTTCCTTCCACATCGCTCGGTGTTACGGTGTTTCGGACGCTCGACCGATACAGCTGGCCTTCTCTTTAAGTCACTAGAAGGCGCCACGGGCACCTTCCGGCGCGCTTGCGGTGGCGCCATGTCGCGTTCGTCAATTCAACGTCGTGACGCCGGCTGCCCGGAACGTTGGCAGCGCCTGCGGAAAGACCAACACCGCCGCGCCGTCAACCAGCAAAGCCAATGCATGAAGGTATCCCGACACCATATGGGATCAGGCATTGTTTGTTAGTTGACGTCGAATCTGCCGATCACCAAGGTGCTTATCGCTCCCTGTGGTCCTGCATGCTGCCTCAACGCCAGAAGCGCCTTGTGTTGACAAAGGCGTCGTGCGCTTCCGCGGCGCCCACAAGAAACTTGGCCTTGTCTTCGGCGCTGAAGAGATCCTTCGCACCAGCCACGTCCGAAAGCTCCAGGCCTGCCAGCATATCGGGGGCGGTGGCGAGATCGTTGAGGCCACCGAGCTGATCCTGCAGGTCCTCCATCACCATGATGAACCGTCGATGGCGTTTGGCTTCCGCCTTGCTCTGGTAAAGCGGCTCGAAGAACTCCGCCGCGTAGCGCAGTTTCTTTGCCGCGATGCGCACTTTATGGCGGGTTTCGTCATCGGCATCGATGAGATTGTTGCCGCCCTTCGCCACCTTTTTCCAAAGTTTATCAAATACACCGGAGGCGAAATCCCTTGACGACTGCTCGTATAACATTTCGTCCGATTGGGTTCGCCAGTCCCTGACGGAAATCCACTCGGCGGCATCGATCAGCAAGGAGCGGGCGCGCACCGAGGAGAGCGATGCTTCGACCGCCGCATAGGCGTCGTCGCGCGCGTCTTGAAGACGGCTTGAAAGAGCCTCGCTCGAAGCGCGGTCGATCATCACGTCGATATTGCGCGCATCGCCAAATTCCGAGGCGAGCCATGTCAATTCTTCTCGCAGGTGGTCGAAACGGCTGTCGTCGAACAGCGACTTGCAGATCGAGCAAAGGGAGCGCAGCCGTCGCAGCGACACGCGAGCCTGATGCACGGCCTCGGCATCGCGGGGCCAGGCCAGCGCCGTTTCATTGAGGCGAAACTGTCTGAGACAGGCCGCGGCGATGTGCGCGAAAGCCGTTGCCGCGCTCGTCTTGGACGTGAGCGGGGTCGAAGCCGCTTTCACAGCACCGGGCGCCGAGCCAAGCAGACGATAGCCCCGTTCCGCTTTGCTCAGCACCCCGAGATGCGCCGGCGTGATCAGGGCGACTTTCCGGGCGAGGGCATACAGCGCTGTCGGTGGGCCCGCCTTCTTCTCCAACTCGATCTCGCAGAGCGGGGCCTCGCGATCGGCTGCAACGACCTTGCCAAGATCCAAAGCGACTTCGATCGTGGCGTCGCCATCCATCACATTCCAACGATGCCGTTTGACGTGAACCTCGAACAGGGGCGCCACTTTTGGGCCAGCCCCTGCAAGCAGGTCTCGGATCTGCGGATCGTCAAGTATCGGTGTATCGCCGGCGACCGGTCGCTCCCATTGCTCGCGTGTGAACGATCCGACCTCGGCGCCATCGCCGGCTCTGACGGTTTGTATCCGTTCATTTCCCGATTGCCGAATGCGAAGCGACAGGCCGCGCTTGGACAGATCCCATCCGGGGGTGTCGAAATAGATGGATCTCTGCTGAAGAATGGTGGGCGAGGATCCGAACGGATTTTTCTTCAGGAGCGACCCCGCACCCGACCGCGAAAGCTCGAGCTTCAGTTCCGTTTCCTGCATGATGATGTCCTCGGCGCAGCGTCGCTTCACGGCAATCGAAGGAACGCCAACCCGCATGGTGCGTCACGAGACTGTCACAATCAACCGCCCGCCTCGACCAAAAGCGGCCGGACCTCAAGCCGGCAGACAATCCGCGAGCCGGAACCACACTTCTCAGTCCTCGTTCATCCGATGAAGCAGGAAAGGACACAGAGATGGCTACCAAAGAAAAGAAGGAGGCGAGCCGCGTGGTGGCTCATCGAGCGCGGACATGACTTTAAGCCATGTCGGCGGTCAGGCGCTGCGGCGAGCTTCGGCGTCAGCATCGTTTCCAATCCGCGACACGCCAAGCCAGGATAACACCTCGTCGCGAAGCCGAATGAAATTCGGATCGGAGCGGTCGCGCGACACTGTGTCGGTCACTGGCAGAATCGTGGCGATCCGCCCAGGTTGGGGATGCATGATGACGATCCGATCTCCGAGATAGACTGCTTCATCGACGTCGTGCGTGACGAGCACGGCGGTCGTGCTCTCATGCCGGACGATCCTTTGAAGCTCGTCCTGCAAGCGCAGCCGGGTCAGCGCGTCGAGGGCTCCCAGAGGCTCGTCGAGGAGCAGAAAGCGCGGCTTGGTAACAAGCGCGCGGGCGATCGCCACACGTTGCGCCATGCCGCCCGACAATTGGGCGGGATACGCTTTGGCGAATTGATCGAGGCCGACGAGATGCAGATGGTCGCGAACCAGTTCGCTACGTTCGGCAGCGCTTAATCGGCTTTGACGCAGCGCAGCCGCGACATTAGCCTCGACATTGAGCCAGGGCAAAAGCCTGTGCTCCTGGAAAACGATCGAGCGGTCGAGACCCGGCCGTTCCACCCTGCGCCCATCGACCCGGATGTCGCCGTCATAGTCAGTGTCGAGGCCAAGCACGAGCCGCAGCAAGGTGGATTTGCCGCAACCGGAGGATCCCACGATGCTGACGAACTCGCCCTCGTCGACTGCAAGATGAATATGGGATAGAGCCTGGACCTGATGGCCGGCGACACTGAACCTCTTGCTGACGTCAATAATCTCCAAAGCGTGGCTTTGCCCACGTCCCCGCTCAGAAATGGCGACAGGGCCGCTCATGGGTTCCTCCAGTGCAGAAAGCGGTGCTCCAGGGAGCCGGCGATGACATTGAAGACCACGCCGACGCCACCGAGGAGGAGTACGTACAGCAGCAATAGATCCATGTGGAACAGCTGCTGGCCCTCGTTCATGCGCCCGCCGATACCTGGTGCGATGTTGAGCAGAAGCTCGGCCCCCACCGTCGCGGTCCAGGCGTAGATCAAAGCGGCATGAAGGCCCGTGAAGATTTGCGGCAGCGCACCCGGAATGGCGATGATCCGGGCGAAGTCGAACCAGCCGAAGGTCAGCACGTCGGCAAGCTCGCGATAGCTGCGCGGGATGCCGGACACGCCCTGCCACGTGTTGATCAAGGTCGGCTGGAACGCTGCCAGCGCGATGAAGACGACCTTTCCGGTCTCGCCTCCGCCGAACCACATCGAGATGAGGGGCACCCAAGCGAAGAGGGCGATCTGGCGGTGTACCAGCAGCACCGGCCCGAGCAGGCGTTCGACGAGGCGGGAAAATCCGATCGCCAGACCAAGCACGATCCCGGCCACACTGCCACACGCGAAACCGATCAGGTCGCGCTCCAGGCTCGCCAGTAGATTGAAGCCGAGGCCACCGTGGCTGAACTCTGCAACGCCGCGGGCCACCACCTCTTCCAGTGGCGGTAGAAAACGCGGGTCAGCAGCACCGGCATGGGCGAGCAACTCCCAAATCGCGAGCAGCGCAATCGGCACCGCAAGCGGCCGCAAATGTCGGCCGGTGAGGCGGAAGGGCGGCGGTGCGATCGGTGCGCTGTGCGACAGCCGCTCCCGACCCGCCATCGTGATCAGGCTCATCGTGGGATCTCCGGACGCCAGCGTTGCAGATGGTTTTCGGCAAGCGTGAGCAGGCCATGGATCACCAATCCGATCAGGCCGACCACGATCATGGCCGAAAGAACGAGTTCCAATTGAAAGAGCTGACGGCCATAGGCCATCAGGTAGCCGAGCCCTTCGAATGATGCGATGAGTTCTACCGCAACCAGGGTCTGCCAGCCGTTGGCAAGGCCTTCTCGCAGCCCTGTGAAGATCGACGGGACGGCGGAGGGCAGCACGATCGTCGTGAGTTTCGACCAGCGGCTGAACGAAAGCACACGGCCAAGCTCCACATAAGCTTCCGGAACGTCGCGCACGCCTTGGGACGTATTCAGTACGACTGGAATGAAGGCCGACCATCCGATGACGATGACCTTCAAGCCTTCGTCGATGCCGACGATCAGAATGACGATCGGCATCCAGCCGAGGGTCGGGACTTGGCTGAGGGCGAGGAATAGCGGATCGACGAATTCGCGAAGGGTCTTCGACAGGCCAACTGCCGTGCCGAAGACGAGGCCCACCAGCGCACCGGCGCCAAATCCCTCCGCAACGCGCTCAAGGCTCGTCACCGTGCTGGAGAGCAGCGAGCCGTCCTGGATGCCGTCCAACAAAGTGTCGAACACGATCCACGGCGGCGGCAGGATCTGCTCCGGCAATTGGCCCAGCAGAGCGGCGACAGTCCAGACCGTCAGAAGCCCTAGCGGCACCACGAGGCCGAGAACCAGGATGCCGGCGGCCGGGAGAATGCGCCGGCGAGTGGGGGCAGCACCGGCGGTGCTGTCCCCATGGCCGGTCTGGGCCGCGGCTTGGCCACTGCTCATCTTAGTTGCTCGCCGCTTTGGTGTGTTCGACCTCGCCCGCGGTCACTTTCTGGCCCTTCGCGTCAAAGGTGGACCAGTAGTTCTCGAGCTTGAGGTCCAGCAGGGCCTGCTTGAGGTACTTGGTCTCGAACCAGCTGTCGATATCGACGTCCTTCTTGATCAGGCCATAGGCTTTGGCGCGCTCGGCCTGGTCCTTGTAGCGCGCGATGATGAAGTCATCGACGACAGGCGACAGGCGATGGGCCAGGGGTTCGTCCTTGAAATCGGCCTCGAAGCTTTCGACCGGCAGGCCGGCCTTCGACCAGAGCTCGAAGACTGCCTGGCGATTGGCCTCGTCTGAGCCGAAGCGCGCGGCCTTGACGAAGGCGCGCACGACCTTGGCCGTGAATTCCGGGTGGGCCTTCTCGAACTCCGCGGTGACGAGGAGCCCGGCGTTGCGGCCAAGCGTCGGGTCGTCGTTCTTGGTCGAGTAGATGATCTTGACCGCGCCGCGTTTGGCGAGGTCGAGATATTCCGAGCCGCCGAAGGAAGCCTCGACATTGCCCGACACGAGCGCGGCCGTGGCGGCATTCGAGTCGAGGCTGACGAAGCGGATGTCCTTTTCGGTGAGGCCGTGCTTCTCGAGAACGCGGTCGGTGGCGATCTGCAAATTGGTGCCGCGGAACTGCGCCACCTTATGGCCCTTCAGGTCCTCCACGGTCTTGAGCTGCGAATCCGGGGGTACCGCGAGATAGAGTGCATCATGGCTGCCGGCCGAGGCCAGATATTTCGTCTGCAGGCCGCGCGAGCGGCCGACGATCGAAGGCAGATCGCCGAGGCCGGCGGCGAAATCGAGCTGTCCAGCGGCGAGCGACTCGTTGAGGGCCGGGCCGGCGCCGCGGAAGAAAGTCCAGGAAACCTTGACGTCTGGAACGTCCTTGAACTCGGCCTCGACAAGCTGCTGCACGTTGGCCACGGCGATGTAGTCGCCATAGGCATAGGGCCGGTCGTCGATGCCGGTTCCGGGATAGCCGATGCGGATGAGGGTCTCGGCCGACGCGGGAGCGGTGGCGAGAAGGCCGCCAATCAGGGCAGCAATATGCGCGAATTTCATGAGTGAGAATCCTGGCTTGAGGGAAGGGTCAGGCGGCGCGGGTGACGGCGTCGCGAACTAGCTTCTTGCGGGTGACGCTGTGGCGGCCGTCGACGCTCACGGGGACGTCGCCGTCGAGAGTGGTGCGGCGCACGACACGGGCGCGGTCGCCATAGTCGTTGACGGCGTAATGCTGGGTGGCACGGTTGTCCCAAATGGCGACGTCGTTCGCTCGCCAGCGCCAGCGCACCGTGTTTTCAATCCGCAGGACATGAGACTGGAGGAGGGCGTAGAGCTGCTCGGAATCGCTTTTCGAATAGCCGACGAAGCGCTGCACGAAGGAGCCGAGTATGAGCGAGCGCTCCCCGGTCTCCGGATGGACCCGCACCACGGGATGGTCGGTCTCGTAGACGGTGGAAGCAAAAACCTCTTCATAGTGGCGGCGATCGACCTCGGTGGCGTGCGGGCGCTGTGCGGCATAGTCATAGGCATTGCTATGGGTCGCCCACAGCTGTTCGGCGGTCGCCTTGAGCGCCGGTGGCAGGCTCTCGTAGGCCGCCACTGTGTTGGACCAAACCGTATCGCCGCCGACCTCGGGAATGGTCACGCCGCGCAGGATTGAAATCTTGGGATAGGCATCGACGAAGGTGACGTCGGTGTGCCAGGCATCGGCGCGGCCACCTCGTGACGCGTCAAGTTCGAGGATCGACGTCGTGCCGTTGCGTACATGCTCGGTCGGATGTGGAACGAGATTGCCGAGGCGCTTGGAAAAGCGCTCCTGCTCGGCATCGGTCAGCTGATCCTGGTCGCGGAAGAAGATCACCTTGTGCTGCAGTAGAGCGGCATTGACGGCTGCTATCGTCTCGTCGGAAAGGTCGCCCGAAAGCTTGATGCCGGCGATCTCGGCACCGATCCGGCCGGCGACCGGTTTGATCGTCAGCGAGGATGCGTATGCGGTGGCTTGGGTTGATGTGGTCATGTCGGTCTGCTCCTTGGTTGGACCGCCGGCGTGGCTCGGCCCTTTGCCGGGTTGGTTGACTGGGAATGGATTACTCGGCCGCCTGGCTGCCGGGCTCGCGGTGAGGGGCACGATGAGCGGGATGCTTCAACCCGAGGTTCTCGCGCAGGGTACGGCCCTCATATTCGGTGCGGAACAGGCCGCGGCGGCGCAGCTCGGGGATGACCAGCTCGATGAAATCGTCGAGCCCGCCGGGCACGGTCGGCGGCATGATGTTGAACCCGTCGGCGCCGCCCTTGTTGAACCGCTCTTCGAGCTCGTTCGCGATGGTCTCAGCCGTCCCGACAAGCTGCCAATGGCCGCGTGCCCCGGCGATGGTCTCGTAGAGCTGACGGATGGTGAGATTTTCTCGCCGGGCGAGATCGATGATCAATTGCTGGCGGCTTTTGCCGCGCTCGGTCTCGGTCAGGTCCGGCAGCGGACCGTCGAGGGGATAGGCGGAAAGATCGACACCGCCGGAGAGGTTCGACAGGAGCTCCAGCCCAACGTCGGGATGGATCAGCGACTGGATCTCCTCGAACTTTTCGCGCGCCTCGGCTTCGGTTCGCCCCACCACCGGAAAGACACCCGGCATGATCTTCAAATCATCGGGATGGCGGCCATACTTCTCAAGGCGTCCCTTGAGGTCGGCATAGAAGCTCTGAGCCTCCTGGAGCGTCCGCTGGGCGGTGAAGACAACCTCGGCTGTACGGGCCGCCAGCTCCTTGCCCGCCTCCGAGGAGCCCGCCTGGACGACGATCGGGTGACCCTGTGGCGAGCGTGAGACCGTCAGCGGTCCGCGCACCCGGAAATGCCGTCCGCGATGCCGGAGGATATGCAGTTTCTCCGGGTCGAAGAACAGGCCGCTATCCTTGTCGCGCAGGAAGGCATCATCCTCCCAGCTGTTCCATAGGCCGAGCACGACATCAGCAAACTCTTCCGCCCTTGAATAGCGGTCCTGATGGGCGAACTGGCTGATGTTGCCGAAATTCTCCAATTCGAGCGGATTGGACGAGGTCACGAGGTTCCAGCCGGCCCTGCCGGCGCTGATCTGATCGAGCGAGGCGAATTTGCGGGCCAAGTTGAACGGCTCATTGAACGTGGTGGAGGCTGTTGCTACCAGGCCGATGCGCTCCGTCACAACCGCAAGCGCTGACAGGAGCGTCAAAGGCTCGAAGCCGACGGCCCATTCGTCAGTCCGGGAGAGGGATTTGAGATTATCCGTATGGGCCGCGACCCCGTCAGCCAGAAAGATCAGGTCAAATTTCGCACGTTCTGCCGCCTGGGCGAATGCGATGCGCTGCCTGAGGCTCGTCGTTGCATCCGCGGCGGTGTCCGGGTGGCGCCATGCCGCCACATGGTGGCCAGCTGGATACATAAAGGCGCCAAGCCGTAGCTTTCCAACTTTGCTCACCTTCAGTCTCCTTTTTCAGTCAACATGGAAATTCACGATGAGGACGGCGCTTTCCGGAGTGTGCGATCCGTCAGGATTTCGGCAGCTTTGCTGTCGGCCAACAAGTTGCCAGCGTCGTCATTTCCGCCCGCACAATGCTTAGGCGGCCAGGCTAATGCTGCCCGTCTCTCCAACCAGCCGACACGCTTCGATTACGGCTTGTTCCGTGCGGTTGCGGATGGCTTCGGATATGATAGCGCCATCGGCGAAGTCCCGGTCGGAGGCATAGATACCTGTCGGGATGGTCAACGCCTCGAAGAAGCCAAAGAGCGGCCGAAGCTGATGTTCCACGACGAGGGAATGACGTTCGCCGCCCCCAGTCGCCGCAAGGATGATTGGCTTTCCCTTAAGCGAGGTCGGCTCCAGCAGATCGAAGAAATGCTTGAATAGCCCGGTGTAGCTGCCTTTGAACGTCGGCGAGCCGACCACCAGGACGGTGGCGCTCGACAATTGCTCGACGATGTTTCGGGCCGATGGGTCAAGGTCGCTAAGCCGTCTGGCCTGTGCGAAGGAGGGGCCGAAATCCTCGATATCGAAGGTTGCCGAATATGCGCCAATCTTCTTCGCTACCTGCCCGACTATGTGGTCGACGAACGCCCTCGTCTTCGAAGGACGAGTAAGATTGCCCGACACCCCTATCGCGAACTTTTTCGACATTACCTGGCTCCTCAAAGCGATCAGCGCCACTCAACTCTATCGATTCGATGAATTAAAAGAGAGAGCGTATTTCAAAAAACAGTCCCCAATCGGATGGAGTTTGCGGAACATCGACTGCAATTGGTTCATTCGATGCAAACTGAGACGGGTCAGGCCAATTGCGATCGCGTATCTGACGGCCAGCTTCCATCAAGCGGTGACGGACCTTGTCGAGATTACTTTTGTCAATGATCACGGGGCCGGTGACGATCTCTGCGTCGGGCATCATGTGACTTGTATCCGCGGGCGGTGGCGATCTTGAGCCGCATTCTGCAAAAAGCCCTGTTTTGCCGGACTTTCTGACGAAGTCGTCTTCTGGCTCTGTGTGCATGCCCACTATCGCGGCGGCGACCTCGCGCACCGGGGAAGAGCAGCTTGCAGCGTTCTCGAAATTCATCCTGCGCGATGAATCCGAGGCGAACTGACGAAATTACGTCGACTCATTGGTCAGACATCGGTCGGCGCGACGACGATCGACGCGCTGGCGGGGGGTCGGCGCATTGGCCGCGATCCCCGTCGAGGTCGGGAAGTCGCCAGGACCGATCCGCGGTCGAGCGCACACCTTCGATTGTTGACCGGTAAAACAGGACACATCGTAACCCGAGCCTCGGACCAGGTGGTAGGAACAGACGCTGACGCCGCGCGGTCCGGCTGCGGGCTTGCTCCAAAGAAGAACTCGCTATGCGAAGCCTGGAGAGGAGCAGGAAGGCCCATCCTATCGTCAGCAGGCTTATCGGTTTTCCGTCGTGTCGAAAGGTAGCGTTGGTCCATGCATAGGCTACAGGCGTGCCTGCTTTGCATCGTGCGGGCCTTCCTTTTTTCGTCGGCATGCGGTGTCGCGCGGGAACTAATGCATCAGTACCAGACAGAACTCGCACCTGAGTCGAAACTGAGTCCGCTCACTATCTTGTATGTTGTCGCTGCCCCGACAGGTGAGGCCGTGTCAGTCCACAGCACCCCCTAAACACGGCGGTGGCCGTCTCGAGGCGGTGCAAATTGAAAAAGTTTGCGCATGACGAAGCTTAGGAGGTTTGACCCCAACGCGCCGTGCCGCATTCTGAGAACATTCACTATACAATATAATCGCATTGCGGCATTGATTGTCTCCGCAGGCGCAGGTGCCTTTCCGGAGTTCGTCCATTCATGTCGCCCGTCCGCAAGCCCCAGCCGCTCGATCATTCGATCCTCAATGAAATGCTGGCGCTGCACCTCCAGCAGCTTGAGATCGATAATGGTGGGATGGAGGCCTTCCTCCCCAAGACGGGTTTGGCGCGAGGGACCTACTACACGATGCTGCGCGGTATCGGAAATCCGACCCTCAAGACAATCGAGCGCATCGCTTCCAAGCTCAATATGACCGTATTCGAGTTGCTGGGCTTCGAGATCGACGATGCGCGCAGGGCGCTGAAGAAGCGCGGCGTCGACTATGACGAGTTGACCTCAGCCATCCGGAAAAAAGATGAAGCTACCCGGCGTGTAGCGCGGCAGACCCGGTCGCAGAAGCTGTCGGGCTGAGAGAAACAGAAGGGCGCGCAACCGCAGGACACCGTCATCCACGCCGGCGAGCGCCTGGAAGGCCATCCAGAAGAGCGTGGCACGGTCGGCGGGCTGGTCGAGGTCGACCGGGAAATCGCAATCCCCCGCCGCATGAACGCGACCACGGCGGCGTCGGGCGTCAGCGCCCGCGTCCGGGGGACTCGCGGCGATAGTCGTCCTCGCGGCGGAGATAGTAGTGATCCTCCTATGGCGGCAAGGCGGCAGGTGATGCCGCAAGTTGAGCATCGCTCGCACAAAGGACTGAACGATCGCGCCGAGAAATCGCATGTGCCGCTGCGAAAACGATAACGGGCCACGCAGGGCAGCGAATTCACCCCGAACGCCATCCAGGCATGGGCCGGGTCCGTGTCGAATGGGACTACATCGTGCCTGGCAAGCCGATGCAGAATGCCTCCATCGAGGGCTTCGACGGCCGCCGCGACGAACTGTTGAACGAGACGCTGTTCAACTCACTTTCACTGGTCCCTGGCCCCGATGGCGCGGCGACGACAACAGCGCGCGCGGCTCAAGTCTTCGGAATGTCGAAGCCCCCAGCCTCCTTATCCAGATATTGAAAGGTCAGGCTCGATGACGGGGAAGGTGAAGGATTGACTGGTCTGGTTTGCGGGCCGAGCTTGTCGGCCGCTCAATCGAAAGCGTCATTTGAGGCACTTGCTCCCCCGCGTGCAACTGGAAGACACGCTCGTCCAGTTCCTTGTCTACTTCCGTGAGACGATGATTGAGGCGAAGGTAGTCCGTCCAGGTCGGCGTGCGGAACGTTTCTGTCCATTGCATGGGCTTCTGAAGGTTGCGCTGGAGCGTCCAATTCCGAGCACCGACGCGGCTGTGGACATGACGCCGCTGCCGCATGAGGTCGAGGAAGGCCTCGAGATTTCTCTCGGCTATCAGATATTCGACCTTGACCACGATCGGCCCGCTTCTTGGCTTCAAATTGAGAGCGACAGCTGGGGCGTCGAATTCCTCCAAAGGATCGGGCTCGGACTCGCGGCGCTCGCGAAGAGGAAACAGGACGCCCGCTGCGGCGACGAGCAACAGGGCTCCAGCGGAACCCTCCAGCGCCAAGGTCAGGGAATAGTTCTGGGAAACCGTGCCCCATACCCAACTGCCGGCGGCGATGCCCCCATCTATCAAGGCATAATAGATCGAGATGGTGCGCCCCACGACCCAGCGCGGGCTGGCCAGCTGCACACTCACGCCAACCCCGGACCAGGCGGTGACCCAGCCCGCGCCGCCCAAGGCGAGCGCAATTGCCGCCACCGCAATGGAAGAGGTCAGTGCCAGGGAAAGGGAGCATGCCGCACAGGCGACGCAGGAGAGCTTCATCAGCCGTTCTTGCGATAAGCTCCGTCTGAATGTGCTGTTGGAGAGGCCGGCGAAGACGGCGCCTGTGCCGAAGCCGGCCATGAGCGTGCCATAGGCGAGCGGTCCTCCCCCCAAATGATCGCGGACAACCAGCGGCAGCAGCGCGAGGATGGCGATGCTCGCAAGGCCAAAGAGGGTTCCGCGGGCGATCGCCGCCTTGATCTCCGATGACATCGCCGTGAAGCGCAGCCCGTCATAGATCGCCGTTTTCATCGACTCGCGCGGGAGAGGTGAAGAGCGAACCTTCCACTTGCAGCGCCATATGGTGCCTAGCGGGACCAGATAGGTGAGGGTGGTTACGGTAAAAGCTGCCAAAAGCCCAAACGAGGCAACCACGATGCCGCCGAGAGCCGGGCCCACGGTCCGCACAGTGTTGAAGCCGACGGAGAGCAAGGTGACGGCAGCGGGAACATCGCGTCGGTGCACCATATCGCCAACCGAGGCCTGCCAGGCAGGATCGTTGAGAGCGCCGCCGCTTGCGATCAAGAAGCTGAAGCCGAGGATCATCCACGGACTGACAAAGCCCAGCGCCACGGACGCAGTGAGCATTGCAGAGGCTATCACCATAAGGCAGCGGCCGGCGAACATGACCCGGCGCCGACTGTAATTGTCGGCGAGAACCCCAGCGAAGACGGACAAGATGAAAGCGGGCAGGTTCGATGAAGCCTGCACCAGCGCAACCATCAGATCGGAAGTCGAGATCGTCGCCATCAGCCAGCTGATGGCAACAGTCTGCATCAACCAGCCGAGGCTGGAAACCTGGGTCGCGAGCCAGATCGACCGAAAGGTCGGATTCCCGAGCGGCGCAAAAGTCGTTGGTGCAGCCAAATCTTCATGTGATCCAGCCACCCCACTCATTTTGCGAGCCTTTGCTTTCCGAATATTGGCAGGTGTCTCGCATGCAATCTCGACTGGATCGTGGCGGCTGGTAACTGAGAGATCATCCCAATCGCGAATTCTTACGCGCCGACGCTCCCTGGAGCGGAACTTCGAGCTCTTGCCGCCGACCAATGCCTGCACGGCGCCAGCAGGAGAGCCGGACGATCGCAGCGCCACTGAGGAACGGAGCGGGATCCAGCGGACCAGATTGTCCCGGAGTTCTCGGGTGCAATGTTTCTTCGACGACCTCATTTGTTTCTAGGCCTTTGGCCAAAAAGGAAGTAGGACGCTTTACATCGGCGATAAGGAGCCGAAGGGCATCGTCGGTTGAGCGATCATCGCGCTTCGCGTTACAACAGGGAGAGAGCGATGACCAATTCGGAAAAATCCCCAAGCGGCATAGCCTACCCTGACGACCTCGCGTTGCTGAAGCGGGTCTATGATCGGATCTGCCAAGAAAAAGGAATCCGCGCAGGTTCTGCTGAAGCGGAGCAACTGGCCGCGCGAGCTATGGACCTATTTGGTATGGGCATTTTCGAAGAAGATGCTCTTTACAAGAGCCTGGCATAGCCAGCTAATCATTTTTTGGGCCCAAAGAGGGGATAGTCGCGAACACGGGAGGAAATGATCGATGGACTACCAACTTGGTATTGGCAATCAAGATGACGATCAGCCTTATGAGCTTACCTGTTTCGCTAAAAAGCATGGCCTGACGCTCCCGATTGCGGATGCCGTACTGTTCGCAAAAGGGCACTCTCGAACGGCGTGTGACACCGCTGCTTTGGCTTTCCTCTGCGCTGTCGCCATTGCCAGAAAGCAATCGGCGCGCTAGTTTTCGTCGAGAAAATCCAAGTAGCGAAGCGCGGCGCAAGTCCGGTTTCCCTGGCTGGTGTCTGATACGCCCGGCCAGGCTGCCTTCACCCATTGTGTGGCCGGCGCCTCATGCCCTTCGGTACTAGGCCAGGGGCTGTCCTATACGTGCTTCCAAAGCCAATCCGGCGTCTCCCGTTCAAATTGATTAAGGCGCTGCCGACATAACGGTCGGTTTTGGCGCTCCGACATAAGCGCAAAAGCCGGCTGAGCTCGCGTTGGACGCCAAGCAGACCGTATCAACGATTCGGGAGCTCATCTCGCCAGCCGGCGAGAAGCATTAGATTCCGCCAAAGACGCAAAGATGGAACCTAACCAGAGTTTTGCGGCCAAGAGCCGCTTAAGCAGACCCGGACCGGTTCATCTTGCTTTACCCACGTCATCCAAGGTGCGTAGTAGTGGGAGCCCGGATTCTCGCTTGTCGTTTCACCCATTATGCTTCATCAAAGGGCACTATGCTGAGCGATGCCTTTTCGCGAGCCGCGACCATGTTCTTTCGTTGGAAACTCACTCACCAGCGGCGTTGGATGCGCTGAGTATGTCTTGGGGAGAGTGAGGACGCTTGCAGATCTTCGACAGGATTGACTCGCTGATTGACGCAGACGATTGCCGGGCCGCGATCGAAGAGACGCGCGCCCTGCTGCTTCAGCTTGAACAAAGACATGCGATCGACGACTTTCTGCTCGATCTGATGACGCTGGCTTTCATTGTTGAATGTTACGGACGCGGCTTTGAACTTTTGGCGCGAACGCTTGCCCGTAGAAGACTGGCAAAGGTCAGGCTTCTGTCGGGAGGGGTCGTCTCCGCCAGGGCGAAATGACCCCAAAAGTCTGATGGCTGAAGCGGCGGTCGCCCCGCGTTGCGCACAGTGACGAAGGTAATGGTACCGCCAAAAAAATAGGGCCATCGGAAAACCGAGGCCCTTTAGGTGTGAAGGTTAAAACCTCCAGAGGAACAGCTGATACGATGGAATGGGAGGAGACCATCGCGTGCATCAGCCGTAGGCTTAATGGCTAAAAATTGTGCGATGCGCAAACACATTTTGTGCAGTGCAGCTATGCAAGAACGGAGATGCTCCCTCCTTCCCCCACATTTGCGCCTGGAATGTTCGTGCTGGTCCCCTGTGTGCGTGCCCAATGCAATGCGGCGGTCACCTGAAAAGCAGGATGCCGGCAGGAAGGCTTTGCCTCGTGCGGCTCGCAAGATCTGGCTACATAGGCGGTCATCCAGCTCTAACAAGAGGGTGAACCATCATCGCTTGATCGGCTTTTTCGATCTCGAATATGAGGGTCAGCGCTTGGGTATCGCTATAGCACCATCCTGATGTGGACCGGCGCGGATTACGACATCGAGCTCCGCATGACGGTGACGCCGCTTGGAGCCGTCTCCCTGCCTCGATCATGCTCTCGACGATTTCGAGCGCTTGCGCGGTTGTCAGCGCCAAGGTGGAGGCAGCGCTAGCGACCGACATCGATCTCGGCATCGAAGGCAAGGTCACTTGAACGAAGGGCGACTCCGATCGGGCAGATGAGGGGATCGCGTTGCCCATCAATGCACTGCCGGCTTGGACAAGGGCAGCTCCCTGAGGATCTTGTCAATGATCTTGCGGAGCTGCCGCCAGGTGGAGAGGTTTCGTTCGTCCACCCGCTCCTCAATGGCCGTCAGCGTCCAACCGAAGCAGGCAATATCGTCCACCGCCCTATAGGTATCAGACCGCTTGATGCAGGCCGCGATGCGCGGGCGAGCATCGCCAATGTCCCTCGGGATGCTGGCAACCAGGGTTTGCGCTTCCTGATAGGCGAGCGCGATACGCTGCCGATCCTCGGTACCGCTTTCCAGGATCATGCGGCAAGTCCACATGAGGGTGTTCGATATTTCCTCGGATTCATCCCTCATTTCGGATCGGATTCCCATGAAAAGTTCCAACAGTAGCGGAGCTTGCTGCGCGTCTGGTGGTATCGCGTTCTTCCGACACGATCTCGTCATCTCCTCTGAGAGGGACCGAAAACGGAGCTTCGCACAGTTCATGCGCAAGCAAGCTGCGCCCTCAGGCGGCGCCGTTATCGCGATATCCACGTCGGCGCTTCGAGCGTTCGAGTCGCTTCGACGCGGAATCGGCATCGTCGCTGCTGTCGAATGTCTCCATCATCGATTGGCCATTCGTGCCGATCCGGCCCCAGTTGCGGATCACGGAGGCGCCGCCAAACAGGGTAGGCTGGATCGCGAGCGTATAGAAGCGCCGCATGTTCTGCGCCGGATCGATGCGGCGAAGATGAACCGAGCCTGTCTCCTCTCTCTCCATGGCCGGAGTCTCGCTTCCTTTGGAAGCGGCGTCCAACGACTTTCAAGAATCGGTCCGTCGCCATGGATTCTTCATCTTGATGGATCAGTGGCACCAGCGTCAGCGCTCACGCCCTTTCGCCATTCGCGGATGATGCGTTTCATGATCGCTTTGAGCATCTCGCGGTCTTCGTTGCGACAGCGAACACCGACGCGCCCCATTTCGAGTGTCCAATCGAAAACCGGCACTTAAACTCTTGCATTGATACCGGCGTCAGGCTCTCTCCAGACTATAAGCAAGGGTTGCAAGTCGCATGTGCTGCCGTTAACGCCGAAGCTCGCCGACAAGAGTGGGCTTTGTAGGAGCTGCGCTGGTCAGGAAGTTCGCCGGCGCAACAAGGCGTGGACTTCGCCTCGAACCATATCTGGGGCTTGCCGATGCTACGCGGCTGAAGGCAGCCATTGTCGCTTCGATCGACAGGGCGTGCCAGCCGGCGAGGGCGGTTCGCAGCTCCCGCGCGGCAATCAGCCCTCACAGTCAGGCTTGTTTATGCAGCAAAACTTCGACAAAAAGTCGCTCCGATTCAGGATCGGGAAAAGGGAGCAGATATGGTCTTTCGATTGAAAGAGCGACTTGGCAAGAAATTTGAGGAAGAAGTGCAATTCTTCAAATGTTGGCAGAAGGATAAGAAAGGTGTGGGCGCACTCATGCCCACCTCGATCCATACGGCGCGCCGCATGGCTAGGTATCGGGCACGTCCTCGACCAACTTCTTCGTACAGCGGTAGACGACATAGGCCAGAGTGCCGATGACGAGCAGGCAGAACATGGTTGTCTGCATTGGGCTTCCCCTCCGACCAGTCGCACCAGGGCAGATTGAGAGCGGCGAAGCTCCCGCTAACGCGCACCTCTCTCCGATATTCCGGCGATGCATTCCTCCAGGCATTCGAGGCGGAACTTCGCATTGCGGAGTTCATGTCCGGCTTCGAAACGTCGATGGCGCCCTTGTGGTGTGGTCGCCATGAGGTCGCGCTCCAGTTCCGCAATGCGCGCACGCACCTGCCGAGCGTCGTCCTGACGCAATGCCTTGATCCATCCACGCCCGCGCATCGGTCTTCCTGCCAGTACCCCAAAAGCCATGCGGATTTATCCACCGAGACCCTAATTTCCGCCAAGCCGAAACGCTCGAAATTTAACTTTGGCTATTTTAGCGAAGACAAAGAGGTTCTTGGGAAAAGGGCGGCGGCGCTTGGGAGGACAAACGAAGTGATACTCCAGAAGGTCGTCCGTCCTATCGGCCATCTTCGGCTCTGATGCCTGCGCAATCTGTTTGAGGAGGCGCTGCAACGGCTTTGGGCATGCCGCGGACAAGCGAAGTAGCGCCGGTCAAACGCAGTTGCGATGTAGGCATCGGGAGCGCGGTTGGTGTGTGGATAGTCAGCCCTGGCCTATTGTCCATTGAGCCAGCCGGCGCGCATTTTCGCAGCCATGGTGGCGGAGCATGTTGAATTGGCGTTGTTTGAGCAGTCACTCGGCAATATCGAAGGCCTGCATCGGCCGTTCTATGATCGTGTGGCTGACGCCGCGCAGAAAACCGCTGGATCGGTTCTTTTCGATGTCCGTGTCGACGGCGATATCTGCGTTCAGCGCATGGCTGCGATTGGATATGGCGTGACCGGCACGGCAATAATCGTGATGGAGAAGAATGGACAACTTAGATGCGCATCGGTAAACGGCGACACCGCCCTTTTGGTGGCAGAGTTGGCTGCCTGGGATGCGTCTCCGTTACGTGAGCAAGCGAAGGTTGACCCCTGCGGAACGGCCATCATCCTGCTAGCGAAGCTTCGGAGCTCAGGTCACTTCGCCCTTTTCTAACCGGCTGAGCGCCGCTTCCTACCTTGCGGGCCAAGCAGCGGAGAAATCATGTCCGGTTGCAAGTGTGCCTGGCGTCCAACTCGTCAATTTCACCGGCTATCGAAAACGTTCTTGGCAGATGGCGCGGCGGCGATAAGCAAGCAGGCGCGCGAACGGCGGCCAGCAGCAGCCTCTCGGCAGTGAGACCCGGCTTCGTCCCCGTCCTCAAACTGCTCACGTTGAACGCGGGACGCGACGGGCTCCGGCGGGATCTATCCGAACCACCCTGGCATCACCTTCGGACCAAGAAACCTGCCGTGACCCGAGACCCTGGCGCATCCTAATTGCAAAGGTTTACGGTCACCTGCAGGACTATGTGTTGCGGCCAATGCGCCGGACGGCTGTCCTCGGAGGAGATCATAGCCATATGATATGGCTCTGCCAGGCTTCAGATCCCGCGGTTGTTTTGGGCTATGTGAGCGGCGGAAACGCAGGACGATGATAGGGTCATGATGAAGCGCGCGAGTTGCTGCCGGCCGATCAAACCGGCCTTGCAAATTTTTCGTTTTTGCTGCGCCTAACTCCAGATTTTCGGTTATGAATCGGGACTGGCCTAACGGCCTGCCCACGTTGCAATTGTTACAAAGGAACAGACATATGGCGACCGGAACCGTGAAGTGGTTCAACAGCACCAAGGGATTTGGATTTATCCAACCCGACAATGGCAGTCAGGATGTTTTCGTCCACATTTCCGCCGTTGAAAGAGCGGGCCTTTCGACCCTCGCTGATGGTCAGAAGATCAACTATGAAGTCGAACAGGACCGCCGCACGGGCAAGTCCTCAGCTGGCAGCCTCAGCAAAGCTGGCTAATTTTCTCCTGCCTGCTGGCAACCGCCGGATGGACGCGGTACGGCGAGGACTGACTGATGGCCGCCCAATAAGAAGCGGGCGAGAACAAGGCTCGACCGGAACGCTGGAGCAGGAGATTGCTGCAAGCCGGCGCGAATCCTGGGGAACCCAAGCTGTTTGAAAGGGAAGGCGGGGTTGGTTCCCCGCCTTTTCATATTCCGCGCAGACTTTGTCTGTTGCGCGCGCCACAACGAACCTCGAGAGATAAAGTCAGGCGGCGGCTTTCTTGCGGGTCTTCGCCGGCTCCGTTTCCGGCTCTTTCGGTTTGCGGCCGAGCCCCATCGTCTTAGCCAACGCCGAGCGCGCAGCGGCGTAATTCGGCGCGACCATCGGATAATCTCCCGATAGACCCCATTTGGCGCGATATTCGTCCGGCGTCAGCCCATAGTCGGTCGACAGATGGCGCTTTAGCGATTTGAATTTCTTTCCGTCCTCAAGGCAGATGATGTAGTCCGGGGTCACCGACTTCTTGACCGGGACTGCAGGCTCGAGAGCCTCCGGCTCTTTTGCGGAAACGCTGCCGGCCGTGCCTTTCAGCGCTGTGTGAACCTGGCCGATCAGGGCAGGGAGTTCACCTACCGGGACCGGATTGTTGGAGACATAGGCTGAGACGACATCGGCGGTGAGCTCGATGAGGACGTCGATGTTGTTGTCCGCTTCTTCTGTCATGGAACTCTCCGGGTCGCTTGAAAGACAGCTGGCGAAGTGTCGCTACATAGTGGCGGTTGCTGTTGAATGCAATAAAGCCCCGGCAAGACTTTTGCCATGCTCGTCCTGCACCGTGGTCAATAGCGACGCATCCCGCCGTCTTGCTCGTGCTGATCCGACCGCGGTTGGAGCGTCCATGCTCGATGTGATGAGGAGGCGATCCTGAAACGCCGCCAAGCCCGTTCTAGATATCTTCTATGCTGAAGATCGGAATAGATTATTCGGAGAATCATGTCCGGCGCGCTCGACAATGGCTACCCCGAGAGCAGAGCTGGCCGCCTGTAAAGCAGCAGGATCGAACTCACAATGATCTGGGATCTGGTCGCAACGATTGAACAAGCACCTCGGGCGCCAAGGCGCGTGCTCACGGGGAGGGGCTCGGTACCCAGCATCTGGAAGAGCCGGCGGAGGGGCGTTCAGCTTCATCCTCGACCAGGCTTCGCCCCGACGAGCTGCACCGCGACATTGATGGAAAGGAGAGGGGAAGACGCCTCTGGCCAATCGTCGCCAAAAAAAGCCCGCCGGAACGAACCGGCGGGCGACGGGAGGAAACTCTTTTTGTTGAAATCAGGCGGCGAGCACCGCCTTCGGCTCGACCAGTTCGTAGCCGAGTGCTTCGGCGACAGCGCGGTTGGTGATCTTTCCCTTATGGACGTTGAGGCCGTTGCGCAAATGGTGGTCGTCGACCAGCGCCTTCAGGCCCTTGTCGGCGAGCTGCAGACCGTAATGCAGCGTTGCGTTGTTGAGGGCATGAGCCGAAGTGACCGGCACAGCGCCCGGCATGTTGGCAACGCAGTAGTGGATGACACCGTCAACCTCGTAGGTCGGGTCGGCGTGAGTGGTGGCATGCGAGGTCTCGAAGCAGCCGCCCTGATCGATGGCGACGTCGACCAGCACCGAGCCTTTCTTCATGCCTGACAGCATTTCGCGCGAAACCAGCTTTGGTGCCGCGGCGCCTGGAATGAGCACTGCGCCGACAACGATGTCGGCCGAAAAGCACTCTTCCTCAAGCGCCTCGACGGTCGAGTAACGGGTGTGGACGCGGCCGGCAAAGAGGTCGTCGAGCTGGCGCAGGCGCGGGATCGAGCGGTCGATGATGGTGACGTCGGCGCCGAGACCCACTGCCATCCGGGCCGCATGCAGGCCGACGACGCCGCCGCCGAGCACGGTGACCTTGCCGGGCAGCACGCCGGGCACGCCGCCGAGCAGCACGCCGCGGCCGCCATTGGCCTTCTGCAGTGCTGTAGCGCCGGCCTGGATCGACAGGCGTCCGGCGACTTCCGACATCGGTGCCAGCAGCGGCAGGCCGCCACGGTCGTCGGTCACGGTTTCGTAGGCGATTGCGGTCACGCCGGAAGCGAGCAGGCCCTTGGTCTGCTCCGGATCCGGAGCAAGGTGAAGATAGGTATACAGGATCTGGCCGTCGCGAAGCTGGGCCCATTCATTGGGCTGCGGCTCCTTGACCTTGACGATCATGTCCGACTTGGCGAACACGTCGGCAGCCGTCTTGGCGATCGTTGCGCCAGCCGCGCGGTAGGCGTTGTCATCGGCGCCGATGCCGGCGCCGGCGCCGGTCTCGACCAGCACTTCATGGCCATGGGCGACATATTCGCGAACCGAGCCCGGCGTGAGGCCGACGCGATATTCGTGGTTCTTGATTTCCTTGGGGCAGCCGACGCGCATTGTCTTCTCCTGATCCGGCCCTTTTGGGCTCGTACCCTGTATGGATGGAGTGAACCACGAATCGCTGTGCAGGTGTTTGCGAATGCGCTTGCGCGAACAGCCCAGTTTCGATAATCGTTGCGCGAAATAGTGAGATATTCGCAGGATTCACGAAAACTGCCGCTCGACACGATTGATATCGCCATTCTCGACAGGATCGATATCGCCATTCTTTTGGGACTTTGCAGAAAGATGAGCGCCGGATTCAGTCCGGCGTGAACGCCATGGCTGCACATGACGGCTCGGCAAAACTAGGGCGATCGTGACGCGCTGCTGTGAAAACCACGTCTGCCGACGATGTCCTGCTGCCCGCCGGTCGCGACCTGTCGGCGGCGCAGCGATTAGATTGCACCGCCTTCTCCGCGCCAGCGTTTCACAGCCGAAAAACCCGCCGCTCTTGGGCACGAGCGGCGGGTTTTTGCGGCGCTACTCGGACTGAATACGCGTCCTCAATCACATTGGCTGCGGGTAGTTAAGCCTGCATTAACATTCAAGATCTGGGCATCTAAATCGATACGAGCGCAAGATGCCGCGCGGTCGGACGTTCCGGGAACAAATCCTCTTCGCCGTCAAATCGGCAAGGCGTCAGCTATCACAAAATCTGCGCTTGACGTTGCGTAAGCTCTCGTGTTTTTCGCTGCGCGGGGAACGCCTTCCAGTCTCGGTCCAGGGCGACGAAAATGAGGGGCAGCGATGGTGGTTGGCGAGCCAAATGACGTGCGCGTCAAACGCGCCGGTGGGGGATGGGTCGTTCATATTGTCGAGGACGGCAAACTGACAGTTCTTCGGTTCAAGACACAGTCTCCCGCCGAAAATGTCGCCGATGACCAGCGCGCCAGGCTCGGCCTTGCTGGCAAGCCACCGATTGACGAACGCTGACGTCTGCACCGGATTTGGGGAGACGTTGATGGCTGGTGAGCCTTTGCGCCGGCGGGCGGAACACATCGCCGAAGGGCCATTTCAATGCTGCTTGCGGCCGTCTTGGCCATGCGACCTGCTTGATCGACAGCGGCTAGATCATGAAAAGCCAGGTCGTCAAGGAACCGGCCCGTAAAAGCAGCAAGAATTTGCACCGCCACCGCCACCGACCTCAGACAGCGGTGAAACACGCAAAATCATACTGGAGCCGCGTTGCTGTTGGCTCAGCGTGGAGATGCGGACATTGCGCCATCTCTCGAAGCCCTCTGTTGCGAAAGGCGCGGCGCGCCTCTCCTCAAAGCTGGAGTGACGCAGATCCGTGAGGCTTAGGTCCTCTTCAGCGCTGGGCAAGTTGCAACGGGACGGAGACTTTCTCACATGTACGGCGGGTGTCACGCCCCGGAGACCAGGGCAGGAATGGCCAAAGCCTCATCCGCCTCGTCAAGAATGGAGAAGGTGTAGCGGCCATCGGCGTCGAGATCGACGGAGTAGCTCAGGCGGTCGAGTATGTTGTTGTCCTGGTCGAACGTGACAATCCGCGGCTTCAGCGAAGTGATATGCGCTTCGTCCAGATAGATGGAGTTGCAGACAATGATCTGGTCGTCGGGCTGGCAGGTACGGGCAGCCGCTCCGTTGAGGATACAGCATCGTGAGCCGCGCTCGCCAAGAATGACATAGGTCGAAATCCGCGCACCGGAATTCTTGTTCCATATCTCCACAAATTCCATGGGCAGGATCCCTGCTTCCTCGCAGTGATCAGGGTCGAGCGTTATCGAACCATGGTAGTTGAGGTTCGCCTCGGTGACGTAGATGCCGTGCAGCTTGCCGGCGACTAGTTTTCGCATTGGTTCTTTTGTCCCTATCGATCATACACGGTCAGGTTCTTGCCGTGCTCTTGGCGGCTCGGTCGCCCCGCTAAACTCCGACGACGAGCGCGCCGCCGCTGAGACCCGCCCCTGCGGCTGCCAGCAGGATTTTCTCGCCCGGCCGAAACGGCTCCGTCTGATTGGCCAGCGACAGCGACAGCGGGATTGTCGCGGCGGAAGAGTTGCCGTATTCGGCGATCGTCTTGACGATTGCTTGATCGGCTATTCCAAGGTTTCTCCCGACCGCATCGAAGATACGAGCATTGGCCTGATGCGGCACGAACCGGCCGACATCATGTGATCGCACTCCGGCAGCGGCAAGCGCGCCTATCGAGCAATTGGTCATCATCTCGACAGCCTTGGCGAACACTTCGCGTCCGTCGGTCATCGTCATGCGGGTTTGCCCAAGGTCGAGGCCGTCATGGAACGGGATGTTGCTTCCGCCTGCCGGGATCTGGATCAGTCCGTAGCGCGAGCCGTCGGAATCCACCGAGGCGCCGAGAATGCCCCGATCTGGGTTATCGCAAGGACGGATAACCACGGCGCCGGCGGCATCGGCGAAAAGGACCGAGCTTGCGCGCTCGGCTGGATTGATGCGGCGGCTAAGGATGTTGGCGGCGATGACCAGCGCTGGTTTGCCATGTAAGCGAGTGAAGCCGTCGGCGAACATCAGCGCATAGATGAAGCCGGCGCAGGCGCCCGTCAGATCGACCGCGCCGGCGCGGCCAAGGCCGAGCTTGTGCGCGACCAGAGGTGCACTGGGCGGCAGAAGGTGGTCGGGCGTCGAGGTGGCAAGCAACAGCAGACCGATGTCGCAGCGATCAATACCGGCGTTCGCCAGCGCCATGTCGCCGGCATACATGGCAAGGCCAGACAGCGTGTCTTCGTCCGTTGCCCAGAAGCGCGAACGAATTCCGGTGCGCCGCTCGATCCACCCGGGTTCGAGGCCGAGACTGTTCTCGATTTCCGGGTTCTCGACCCTGCGCGCCGGCGCATGATGGCCAAACCCAAGAATGCGCGATGATCTGCTCATGGCCTCGAACCGAAGCGTTCGCCCGCCTCCTCAATGGCGTCATAGAGTCGCTCGAGCTCGTCGCCGGTGAAACAATAGGGTGGGAGGAGGTAGAGGACATTGCCGAGCGGGCGCACGAGCAGGCCGCGCTCGAGGAAAAAAGCGCGCAGCTTCGGCCCGATCTCGGCCAGATAACCGGCTGAGCCGGCGCGCAAATCGAGGGCTGCGATCGTGCCGGTCGTCCGGCTGTCGGTGAAGAACGGATTGTCGCGAAAGCGCCGAAGCCCGGCGGCCTGTCGCGCGCTCAGGGCCGCGATACGCTCGGCCACCGGTTCGTCATGCCAGATCTCGACATTGGCGAGTGCTGCCGCGCAGGCAATCGGATTGGCGGTGTAGGAGCTCGAGTGGAAAAACGTCTTCTTCCGGTCCGTCGAATAGTGGGCCTGGAAGATGGCATCGGTCGCAAGCGTGGCGGCCAACGGGATCACGCCGCCCGTCAGCCCCTTCGAGGTGCACAGGATATCCGGAGAGATGGATGCCTGCTCGCAGGCGAACATGGTCCCGGTGCGACCCCAGCCGGTCATCACCTCGTCGGCGATCAGCAGCGTGCCGGAGGCCTCGGCGATCTTCTTCAATTCGGTCAGAACCCAGGCCGGATACATCAGCATGCCGCCGGCGCCAAGCACGAGCGGCTCGACGATCAGAGCGGCGGCGCGCCGGTCGCGACAGACAGCCTCGAACCGATCCAGCGTTTCCTGCTCGCGCCCGGCGGCCGGGAAGGGGATGGTGTCGACTTCGAACAGCAAGGGTTCGTAGGCGGCGTTGAACACACCGCGGGCGCCGACGCTCATCGTGCCGATCGTATCGCCATGATAGCTGTGCTCCATGACGACGATGCGCGAGCGCGGGGCGCCGATATTGCGGAAATAGCCGAGCGCCATCTTCAGCGCGACTTCGACTGAGGTCGAGCCGCTGTCGGAATAGAACACCCAGTCGAGACCGGCGGGAGCGAGGCCGACGAGCGCCTTGGCCAAGCGCTCCGCTGGCTCGTGCGTGAAGCCGGCAAAGATGATCTGGTCGAGGCTTGACGCGGTCGTCTCGATAGCCTTCATGATGCGGGGATGGCGGTGGCCTTGCGTGACAACCCACCAGGAGGAAATCGCATCCAGGATGCGCGTGCCGTCAGCCTTGTGGAGATAGGCGCCTTCGGTCAGGACGATTTCAGGGATCACCGGCTCAAGCGCGTGCTGTGTGAAGGGATGCCAGACATGCGACATCAGTCATCTCCTGTAATCGAGGCGAAGGCGAAGCCGGCAATCATTGCGTCTCTCAGCGTTTTGTCCGTCAGCGGAACGAGGTGCGGTAGCCTGCCGAGCTGCGGCGCACCGCTGAATTCCACGATTGTCCGTTGCGTATCGGCCATCTCATCGCCGATGAAGGCGATGCCCGCCAGCGGGATGGAGCGGGCGCGCAGGGCCTCGATCGACAACAACGTGTGGTTGATGGTGCCGAGCGTGGTGCGGGCGCACAGAATGACCGGTAGCTGCCACTCAGCGAAGATGTCGATGAACCTTGTGCGCCGGTTGAGCGGCACCATCAGCCCACCCGCGCCCTCGATAACCAGCGGCGCCGGCAGGACCGGAAATGAAAGATCTGCCGCCTCGATCGATATGCCGTCGATCTCGGCCGAACGGTGCGGCGAAAGTGGGCTGTTCAAGCGGTAGGCTTCCGGCAGCACGCGCCCCGACGGCAGGCCAGCAAGCCGCGCAACCACCTCGCTGTCGGTCTCGCCGTCGAGACCCGATTGAACCGGCTTCCAATAGAAGCCGTCGAGCAGGCCGGCCAGCCCGGCCGCAAACACGGTCTTGCCAATTCCGGTGTCGGTTCCGGTGATGACGATGCGTTGGGTCATGCCGCCTCCGGTCATGTTTGGGCCAACACCTCAACGAGCGCCTCGACCATGGCGGAAATCTCCGGTTCGGCGACATGCTCAGGTGCATTGCCTCGCAACAGCCGCGACCCGGTGGCGCCGACCGGCGTTCCCCGCGTGATCGCCGCCGCAAGCGCCTCGCCAAGTCTTTTGGAAGAGGCAAGGCCGAGATAGCCGTTTGACGAGAAGTCGAGCCCGGCGCGCGGCGACAGCGTCCGCAGGCGATCGTTGCGCGCCAGTCCGCGCAAGGATGCGTCATAGCGGGCAAGAAGTGCATCGTTCATTGCGCCTCGCGTTCCATCGGCTCGATGCCGAGACGCCGGAACAGCTGACTATCCTTGTCTTCGCCGGGATTGTCCGCCGTCAGCAGCGTGTCGCCGACGAAGATCGAGTTGGCGCCGGCAAAGAAGCACAGCGCCTGCATCTCGTCGGTCATGGCGGTGCGGCCCGCCGAAAGACGCACATGTGATTTCGGCATCATGATGCGCGCCAGCGCGATCACGCGCACGAATTCGATCGGCTCGATGGGCCTGGCTTCGGCCAGCGGGGTGCCGGCGATCGGGATCAGCATGTTGATCGGAACGCTTTGCGGATGTGCCGGCAGGTTGGCCAGCGTCACCAGCATGTCGATCCGGTCCACCGGCTCTTCGCCCATGCCGACAATGCCGCCACAGCAGACCTTGATGCCGGATTGGCGGACAAGCTCGAGTGTTTCGAGCCGGTCAGCAAAGCTGCGCGTGCTGATGATCTCGCTATAGTAGCGTTCCGACGTATCGATGTTGTGGTTGTAATAGTCGAGACCAGCCTGTTTCAGGCGAGCGGTCTGCTCAAGATCGAGCATGCCGAGCGTCATGCAGGTCTCCATGCCCAGCGCCTTGACGCCTTCGACCGTCGCAACGACCGCATCCATGTCGCGCGCCTTGGGATTGCGCCAGGCGGCGCCCATGCAATAGCGGGTGGCGCCGGCATCACGCGCCTTGGTCGCTTCGGCGATGACGCGCCTGACCTCCATCAGCTTCGACGCCTTCAAGCCAGTTTCATGATGGGCCGACTGGCTGCAATAGCCGCAATCCTCCGGACAGCCGCCGGTCTTGATGCTGAGAAGCCGGCTGAGCTGGACCTTGTTGGGATCGAAATTCTCGCGGTGGACGGTTTGCGCGAGGAAGAGGAGATTGTTGAAGGGAGCGTCGTGGACAGCCCGAGCCTTCTCCAGGGTCCACATCCCGCCATCGTTGCATTGCGCCTGTGGCATTGTCTTCGTCGAATTCGATGCGTGCATCCCTGTCCTGTTCCCTGGGTTCCGGCGTTACGGCTTCTTTGCTGGCGGATTGACGGCGACTGGAAGGCTTATCGGCCCGCTGCCGTCCGTTTGTAGTCGATCATGAGTCCCGATAATCAAGGCCGATATCCAGGATCGGCGCGCTGTGGGTTAGCCAGCCGATGGAGATCATATCGACGCCGGTCGCGGCGACTGCTGGCGCCGCGGCGGCGGTGATACTGCCCGATGCTTCGGTGATGCATCGACCGGCGACCATCGATACCGCATGGCGCAATTCCTCGACCGACATGTTGTCGAGCAGCACAGCGTCGGGGGCGAGAGCCAGGACATCTTCCAACTGGGCCAGCGTATCGACTTCGACCTCGATCTTGACGAGATGGCCGACACTCGCACGCGCTCGTTCAATGGCCGGGCGGATTCCTCCGGCCATGGCGATATGGTTGTCCTTGATCAGGATGGCGTCGTCGAGGCCGAAACGGTGATTGGCGCCGCCACCAGCGCGCACCGCGTATTTTTCGACTGCCCGCAAACCGGGCGTCGTCTTGCGGGTGCAGACGATTTTCGCCTTGTGGTCGTGGATGGCATTGACGATCGATGCCGTCGCCGTGGCGATGCCGCTCAGATGGCTGAGGAAATTAAGCGCGGTGCGTTCGGCGGTGAGAATGGCTCCAGCCGGCCCGCTCACCGACGCTATGGTCTGTCCTTGCGCCACCTCGCCGCCGTCCGGGCACTCAAGCGTACTCTCGATCCTCTCATCGATCAGCCTGAAAGCGAGCATCGCCAGATCGAGCCCCGCGACAACTCCACTCTGTCGTGCCGAAAGCACGGTCGTTGCCCGAAGGTCCTTCGGAACGATGGCGTCGGTCGTCAGATCACCGGCCCGGCCGAGATCTTCCAGAAGCGCTGCCCGCACCAGGGGCTCGAGCATGATTGCGGGAAGCGGCGAGAGGTTCATGGCTCGACCTCTTCAAGCGTTGACGAACATGCGAGTTCGTCGGCTGTCGCTAAGGCTTCGTCAAGCCTGAGCCTGGAGCGGCGGGCGGTGGCAGCACGATCGGGAAAGTCCGTGCGGTGGTGAGCGCCGCGGCTTTCCTGGCGCAGCAAGGCGGCAACCGCGATCATCAGTCCCACTGCGGCGGGATCGGACGCCGCATTGTGGCGTCTGGCCAGCGGAAGCAATGTCCGAATGGCCTCGCGCAACATCTCGCCATCACGCTTCACGCCAAGGGTGCGTGAGAGGAGGGGGCGCAAGGAGACTGAATCGGGCGCAGGAATTTCGCGTGCCGTCGATCGTGTTCTGACGCCGATCGCAGATCCCGCCACGCTTTCGGCGACCCAGCGCGCGCACACCACAGCTTCGGTCAGCGAGTTGCTGGCAAGCCTGTTGGCGCCGTGCAGTCCAGTCGAGGCGACTTCGCCGCAAGCCCACAGTCCGGCAACGGAGGAGCGTCCCTCCCGATCCACCGCTATGCCGCCCATGTGATAGTGCTGGGCCGGCCGTATCGGAATGAGGTCGCGCTCCGGGTCGATGCCGGCGCGCCGGCAGGTTGATGCAATCGTCGGAAACTGCCGCGCAAATGTCGGGCCGGGCTTTTGTCGTCCATCGAGAAAGGCCCGGTGGCCGTTCGAAAGATGGGTCCAGATGGCGCGCGCCACCACGTCGCGTGGCGCGAGTTCCGCGTCATGCAAGTCTTTAAGGAAACGTCGGCCCGTTTCGTCGACAATCGCAGCGCCTTCACCGCGAACCGCTTCACTGATCAGCGGCATCGGGCGATCCGGCCGGTCAAGCGCGGTCGGATGGAACTGGATGAATTCCAGGTCGGCAAGGACAGCACCCGCGCGCGCCGCGAGCGCCAGCCCCTGTCCGCAGCTGCCGAGGGGGTTTGTCGAGTCGTGGAACAGGCCGCCAATCCCGCCGGTCGCGAGGACGACCCGTCCCGTACCCAGGAACACGGGGCTCATCGAACAGCTTGCCCAAACGCCCCGGACCGTATTGTACTCCACCGCCAGCCGCCGCGCCTCCACACCCTCGACCACCACAATCGACGGAGCGTTTCGTACGGCGGCGACCAGCGCGCGCATGATTTCCTGTCCGCTGCCGTCGCCGCCGGCATGAACGATGCGCCGGCGGCGGTGCGCGGCCTCCAAGCCAAGGCGCAGTGCTCCTTCAGGCGTCCGATCGAAGCGGACCCCAAGGTTTTCCAGGGCCTCAATCGCGTTAGGAGCCGCATGGAGAATGCGGCTTGCGATGTCTGCGTCGCACAGCCCATCCCCGGCGGCGAGCGTATCGGCGAGGTGCAGCGCCGGATCGTCGTCAACGCCAAGACTGGCAGCCAGCCCGCCCTGTGCCCACGCGCTCGATGCTTCAGATCCGAGCGGCGTCCTGGACAAAACAAGCACGGGTTCTGGCGCCAGATGAAGCGCGGTCAATAATCCAGCAATGCCGCCGCCAATGATGATGGGCCGGCCAAAGAAGCTGCGCACATCCGCACTCATACGGCGAGCATCCGCTCGACGGCAAGTCGCGCGCGCCCGGCGATTCCAGGCTCGATGGTCACGATATGGCAGTTCTCTTCGAGTGCGGCGCGGATGTTGGCGAGCGTTATCCGCTTCATGTGCGGGCACAAATTACAGGGCCGGATGAACTCGAGCTCCGGATGCTGGAGCGCGACATTGTCGCTCATCGAGCATTCCGTCAGCAGCACGACGCGGGGCGGCTTTCGCTTTTCGACGTAGTCAGACATCGCTGCGGTCGACCCGGAAAAATCGGCTGCGGCCACCACTTCCGGCGGGCACTCGGGATGCGCCAGCACCGTCACGCCGGGATGGTCCTCGCGCAGCTGGCGGATGTCGGCCGGCGTAAAGCGCTCATGTACCTCGCAATGCCCTTTCCAGGCGATGATTTCGACGTCGGTCTGGGCGGCGATGTTCTGGGCCAGATACTCATCCGGCAGCATGATCACCCTGGGAACACCAAGCGATTCCACGACGGCTTTCGCATTGCCTGACGTGCAGCAGATGTCGGACTCGGCTTTGACCTCGGCCGACGTGTTGACGTAGGTCACGACCGGCACGCCCGGATAGCGTTGCCGCAGCAGCCGGATGTCCTCGGCGGTAATCGAGTCCGCCAGCGAACAGCCTGCGCGCAAATCAGGAATGAGCACCGTCTTTTGCGGATTGAGCAGCTTTGCCGTCTCGGCCATGAAATGCACCCCGGCCAGCACAATGACATCCGCTTCGGTCGACATCGCCTTGCGGGCAAGCGCCAGGCTGTCGCCGACGATATCTGCGACGCAATGGAATATCTCCGGCGTCTGGTAGTTGTGCGCCAGGATGACGGCATTTCGCTGCCGCTTCAGCGCAAGGATAGCATCGATATCGCTGGCAAATACCGGCCATTCGATCGCGGGGATGACGCGCCGGACGCGGTCGTACAGGGACGCGCCCGAAGGCAGGACGGCGCTCATCGAGCCTCCAGTTATAGTCTACATGAATATAAGTGATCTATATATTCGTTGTGACTATAAGCGATGTCAAGCCCGCGCAAGCGGCAATTTTGTCCCAGCCACGGGCCTCTCGTCGAGAATGTTGTGGCGGAAGCGGTAGAGGCGCGCGGGCCGGCCGCCGGTTTCCGCCGTCGTCTCACCGGTCTTCTCAACGAGGTCCTGCTGCTCGATGAGCCGGCGGAAGTTTGGCTTGTTGATGAGCCTGCCGGAGAGCGCCTCCACGGTTCGCTGCAGCTGCAGAAGTGTGAAGAGCGGCGGCATCAGCTCGAACACGACCGGCCGGTATTTGATCTTGGAGCGCAGCCGCGCCATAGCCGTTGCCAGGATGCGGCGGTGATCGGCGATCATCGATTTGCCAGATACCGAGGTGGGCGCCGCCGAATATCCGCCGCGCATCGCTTCCTCCACCAGGGCGGCCTCGTAGAGCAGCTCATAGCGTTGAAGCGTAAGTTCCTCGTTCCAATGGCGGTCGTCGAAGCCGAAGGCGATCGCTGCCCGCCGTCGCCGGTCGAGGCGCGTCGCGCCGTCGTCAGCGCCGTCTGCCCATTCGATGAGGCGCAGCCGCAATTCGTCCACGACCGCGGGTGTGCCGGAGCGGTGATCCTCCCACGGGAAATAGTCGTACCAGCTTCCCCAGTGGCGCCCGGCCGAGCCGCCAGCCTTGTCTGGATGGGTGAGCGCGAGGTAGCTGATCGAAATCACGCGCTGTTCACCGCCGATCCGGTCGCGATCGGCGAAGGTGTAGAGCTGTTCGATATAACCGAGCGGCTGGCCTGTCTGTTGTTCCACCCATCCCCTGAGGCCCGACTGCGGCGAACGATGAGCAAGCTCGAATGGCCCCGAGGGCAGCGCGGCTTCCTGTCCAACGGTGAGAACACAAGGTCCCCCACCGTTCATTGCCACAACGACGGCGATCAGGTCGGCTTTGACGTCGTTGGCCTTAACTGAGGCCTTGCCTTTCCTGATGCCTTTTGCGCGATCGTCCATGGTCCCCGAAGTGGTTGGGCAAGCATTGCCGCGTAGGCGGCTGAACCGATTTAATTCGGTATTTGTACGATAATTGTCGGCCCGTCAACACCACGCGTCGTGGCGATTTTTGGCTTTTGGCGGCTACACAAAAATGTGCCAAATGCGACAGCCGTGGTTGGTAACGTTGGGGAAGGAAGCGTCCATCGAGTGCGGTTGCTAACTCCAACGCGATCACGCCGCCAGATGTTCGTTCGAAAAAGGCGGGACGACGCTCGTCTGCTGACCGCCTATACCACGCCGATTGCAAAGCTCGTCGATCGACATTGCGACATTCTTATCCAGTTCGCCCGCGCCGCCATCAATGCATTCGAGCACAACCTGTACGAGTCAACAAATCGACTCGCCGGCCCTATTGTTTCAGATGAAATGAATCTAGTTTCAAAGTCGACCGATAGGCCGGGCACAGCTGCGGCCATCATGGCCATTTGACATAAACGCGTCGCCCGATTGAGATTATCTTGACGGTAGCGTAGTTCGCCATCCAAGCCAGTCGAGATGATCATGGGCAAATATCGAAACCATCGCGAGCCACGCGGGCATCGCCACGACGATGACCCCGTTTCCTTTTCGGAACGGACCTCCGAGCCAAGCTATTTTCAGCGCCCGGCGACCGTGACCGCGCACCCTGTCGACGCCGAGGTGTTGTGGTTCACAGCCGCCAAGGGTTTTGGCTTCGTCAAACTGTCGGACGGCACGGAGGCCTATCTGCACGTCCGAGTGTTGGAGGCGGCCGGAAGCCGAGATGTTGCCGAGGGGACGCTTCTGAAGGTCACGGTCGAAAAAAAGTCCAAAAGGTCATCAAGTCGCGCAGGTGCTGGAGATCGGCGATCAGATCGCGAAAACTCCGTCACATATGCGCGTCGCTGGAGCGACCATCGTCGAGACGGGCGCGCAGCCAGAGAGCGGAGGCACGGTCAAGTGGTACAAACCCGAAAAGGGCTTCGGCTTCATAGCTCCTGACAACGGTGAGAAGGACGTCTTCGTTCATGCCAGCACGCTGACCCGTTCAGGGCTCAGTGCGCTGGTGGAGGGACAGAAGGTGGTTGTCGCATGCGGGCAAGGCAAGAAAGGCTTGGAAGTCCAGAGCATTCGCCTCGCCTAGTAAAAATTGAGCCCGATTAAGATGCCGATATCGGCCAAGTCTCACCGAGACTTTGGCTGGGCTGGGGCGCAACGGCCGCTATGCTCTCACACTGAAAGGCGAAGGCGGTACGAGCGACAAACAGAGCAGCAAGAATGGTCCAGCAGCTTCGCATTTGGATCTTCCCCAGTACTGTGAACTATGCCGTTGGCTTGGCATTTGAGTGTCACGCACCCGGTCCCTTGCCGGTCTTAGCATAGACGCTTCCGGCCTACATTAGTGCCGCCTTATGATGTATAAAGGCTGTGACGACCTTAGCCGCCGCTTAGGGGACCATTGGTGAATGCGGTCGGAACACGACGCATAGCGGGCTTGGCAGGCGTGATCGTCGCGGCTGCCGCGCTCAAGGATGTCTCTGCGTTTGCGCATAGCGCTGATAGCTGGACCTATCCACCGGCCTGCTGTCACGGCGACCCGGTGACCGGAGAGTGCGGTAAGATTCCCAGCAAAACAGTAACACCGCGACCCGATGGCTATGAGATCATCTTGCGACCAGGCGACCATCGGAAAGTCACTCATCAGAATCGCTACTTCGTGCCATACGACGTGGTCATTCCGTCCGGCGACGACAATTTCCACATCTGCCTGCATCCGACCGAGGAGCACGAAAACTGCTTCTTCGCACCTGCAAACGCGATGTAGGCTCGGTTACATCCCGTCGATCGAACCTGTGCCCATTGGTGCGAAGAAGCACGTCCATCTGAACCTGTGAAAGGTCTCGTAGTTCATATGTGGAGTGACCGTCCGATAGAACGTCATCAAACGCTCGCAGATATGGTATCGATCATCCGGCGCCGCCTGGACGCGCTCTCTGGGGATAAACCACTCCCCTCCTTGTGGCTCATTCATGTAGGTGGGACGAGTTAGCCTGACGTAATAGCCGTCTTTGGTCGCCCTGACGTCGCTGGAATCGATTGGGTGACAGTCTTTGTTGCCGCAGCAGTTATAATGAAGAATGGGATCAGTCTTGCCGGTGTACCAATCGTGGGCCTCCGCATCGCCAGCCAGGATGAGCCACACCAGTGCAATATGCCTTTGCGACTGCCCCATGGAATTAACCCCTCACATTTTTGCATATAGCATATTAGTAATCGCTAAAGGAACTGGCAGAATGCTGGCAGGTACCAGATCATGACCGGTCGCGATGCCATTTGATGTTGCTCTTGATGTTGCAGCCGGCGGATGAGCCGATTGCGCTTACCGCGATCACCAGATCGGATGAGTTTCTGCCATAAGCAATTTCCAATCCCCGTGTCCTCCAAGGCACCGACAAAGATCCAAGCATAGGGCCGGCGAACGTTGCTAATTCTTCGAGGTCGAGCCATCGCCGCGTTTTGACCTAACAAGGGACGAAATCCTCTTGTCCAGTTCATCCAAAGTCGCCATCAGACGATTCACTTGGGACAACGTGTTCGTCATCTCCGGACCGTACCGGGTGACTACATACTCCCGTGCGGATGTCATCTGCTCGAGATGCTGCTGCGTGCGCTTGCGCAGAACCAGACCGGACTTCTTCGCACGTTCCACGCGCTTGGAAAGGTCGTGCTGGAAGCCACGTATTTCGGCAGCATGAACGCCGGCTTCCCGAAGAAAAACGTTTAAATAGAGTTCAATGGCATGAACAGCGACAAGCCGGCACGGCGCCAAGGATAGCCCATTCAGTTTACGGGCGAGGAGACTGTGCGCAGCCTCACGATACTCACTTGCCAGCCGAATGATCTGCGCTGTGTCGGCGCCTTCGCCTGGGTAAGCCCCTTCGGCCATCTACTGCCCCCACGGTATGCTCTAGTGGCGAGCATTGCTCAACTGCTGCTGTTCCGCAAGGTGAATGGTTCCGTTCGTACCCGCACATGTTTGCTTGACGCCGAGGCCGACGAGCGATCATCATTTCGCGAATCCATAGGGCGCGCGGCAATGCTTATGTTGGTTGCTGACAGGTGGCCAATCTATGAAAGTCGATGGATCCTACATCGATCGACGAGGTACTCCACAAGCGCAATTCCTCCTACCGTTGCCCAGAGTGCGATCCGGCGAGGTGCTATTTCCCGATGCAGAGCTCGTCGTCGCCGCTACCGACTACGCCTTCTGGCAGAAGGTCAGCACGCCGTTGATATGGTCGGGATGCATGAGTGATCAGCAAAGTGTCGACCTGGTCCGGAGGGACGGCCGGCAAGCCCGCATAACCGCATCCTCGTCAATGCCTATCACGCTAATCTCGGCAACCCTGTGCTCATCGACGCCGGTATGTCGAACAGCAGGGCCGGCGCTGGGCCGTCCCCCGGCGTGCTCCGGGCTTGTTGAGGCTAGCCGCTCTTGTTCGCGAAGGGTAGTCGCGGCAATGTACCCTAGCTTCCAGGCGGGAACACGTCGCTGTCGACCTTGGTGCATTGGCAGAGACCCCGAAGCGGTGCGCAGCGCGATTGTCGAGACGGCGACAAGCGGGGCATTCCCCAACTTGCCGCGCACCACCTCATTGCATGAAAAAATCGCACGGCTTGTCCGCCTACAGCGGGGAGAACCAAGAAGCGCCGAAAACCGTGAGGACGACGTCACTGCGATGAGGTCGGGCAGACAAAGCCGACCGACCAAATGGAAGAAGACCAGCGCGAGGTGCCCCAGTAGACGAGGTACTGACTTTCGGTCTCGGGTTGCCTGAAAGAATCAGGCGGCCTTGCGTTCCTTCAAAGCTTTCTCAAAGGCATCCTTGATCGGCTTGGATACGTCCTCGGTAGCTCTCAACATCAATGCCTGGAGGGCCTTGGACTGCTCGGCGGACTTCTCGATCTGTTTGCGCAGGAATGCGGTCTGCAGTTCGAAAAACTCGGACGGCGACTTCACGGCAACCAGTGCTTCGAGGTGCGTGAAGCCGGCTTCGGCATTGGCTTGCAGAGCGGCAATCGTCTTCAGGAGCATCTCGTTGCTGGTGATCTTAGCCATTTCAAAGGTGGAGTCGAAAGCCCTTTGAGTCGTTTCGACGTCCGAGCTCAATTTGGAAAATGCCTCCTTCGACCGCTCAATGCCCTGTTCGGCGACAGCGCGGATTTGCTCGACAGACTTGGAGGGGTCGAAGGCAGGGGAGCCGGCGTTTTCGATCGTTTCGGTATTCCCGATGATCTTGGACATTGTTCCATCCTTTTCCAGGGGCGGCCTCAAAACAAAGCCGTCTCCTTCATGTACGAAATCGCCGCAACGGATTTATGAAGCTGCCATGAATTTGCGCGAGCGGCTGTGCCTGGCGCTACACAAATACCCCCAAGAACCTTCTCGAACGCTGGCCGTGGCTGCGACACGTCTTCGCCGACGGCGGCCATGTCGGACCGAAGCTTAAGGGCGCGATGCAAAAGGTTGGCACGTTCACCCTGGAGATCGTCACGCGGACGGATAAAGCCAGAGGCTTCGGGATCCTGCCGCGCCGCTCGGTCGCGGAGCGCACATTCGCACGGCTGGGGCGTGCCGCAGGCTCGCCAGGCACTGGGAGAAATCCCTCGCTTCCGCAGATGCCTGGATGTAAGTCGCGCGCATTCTCTGCTCACCCCGCGGGCTCGCAAGAGCTTGATTGTTCTAGCCCTGGTTTTCGTGAAGCCAAACCTTCCAATTCTAACAATCACATCAACTGAGTTATGATCTGATTATGATAGCCATGGCCCGCATAGTTCGAGAGGCTTGACGGCATGTCGCAAATTTATGTTCCCAGCTCAGGGCCGGATAGCTGGCAGGCGTTCTTGGCTGATCCCGCCAAGCATTGGCGAATGGGCTATTCGGCTCGAACGCTCGCGCACAGCTGGGAAAAGGCGAAGGGTCTGCCGTCCGAAATCGCCGCAATGTTCGACAAACCAGCTGAGCTATTGGCTGCGTTTCCTGAGCACAAGGTGCCGTTGGCCGGTGGGGGCCGTGATAGCCAAAGCGATGTCTTCGCTTTGATCCGCTTTGGCGAAGAGACGTGCGCGGCTACCATTGAAGGCAAGGTCAAGGAACCATTCGGGCCAACAGTCGGCGAGTGGTTTGCAGAACCTGCGCATTTCGCGGAATGTGGGCGGCGATTTCACGCGATCTCGGGCAGGTGTTTCACGCCATCGTGGGCAGCCATTTCGCGGTCGCGGGCAAGGCTGGTCGACCCTTGCATGGAGTCAGGCCTGGCCGGTTTGGTCAAGTGGTTTCGTGATTGCCCCGCGCCGCCGCAGGCTTTCACCTGAGAGGGTGAGGCGGTGGGCATTGTGGACGAGCCGGTCGAGGATGGCATCGGCGAGGGTCGGGTCGCCGATGGCTTCGTGCCAGTGATCGACGGGCAACTGGCTGGTGACAATAGTCGAGCCGCGTTCATGGCGGTCTTCGAGGATTTCCAGCAGGTCGCGTCGTTCCGTGGCGGTCAGGACCGATAGCCCCCAATCGTCCAGGATCAGCACCTCCACGCGGGCGATGGCCTTCAGCATGCGGGCATGCCGCCCGTCGCCCCTGGCGATGGCGAGCGCCTCGAACAGGCGCGGCACGCGATGGTAGGCGGCGGAGCGGCCATCGCGGCAGGCCTTGTGGCCGAGCGCGCAGGCGATCCAGCTTTTGCCGAGGCCGGTCGGGCCGGTGATGAGCAAGTTCTCGTGGCGCTGGATCCAGCTGCCATCGATCAGATGGGCCATAACGGCGCGGTCAATGCCGCGCGCGGTGCGCAAATCGAGATCCTCGACGCAGGCCGACTGCCGGAGGGCTGCGAACTTCAGCCGAGCGATCAGGCGCTTGGCGTCGCGGTCCGCGGCTTCACGGTCGACCAGGAGGCCGAGCCGGTCTTCGAAGCCGAGCGGCTCGAAGGTGGTCTGGGCCTGACGCTGTTCATCCAGCGCCTTGGCCATGCCAGTCAGGCCGAGCGTCATCAGTTGCTCGGAGGTGGGGTGAGTCAGCAAAGGGTCAGTCTCCTTTTAATGATAGTAACCTTGGCCACGGATATTGGCGTGTTGCAGAGGGCGCTCCTCGGGGGCCTCGTCCAGGAAGGCCCGGTCGAGACCGGTCTGAAGGATCGAGCGGATCGAAGCGACGGAGCGCGCGCGGATCGACAGCCCCCGCCGGCAGGCGGCATCGAGGCGCGCCACATCATAGCTCCTGGTCAGGGCCAGAACACCAAGGCAGGTGCGGAAGCCTTGCTCCGGGTGAGGACGATCAGCCATCACCGTCTCGCAGAAGGCCATGACGGACGGGCCAAGTCTTGCGGCTGTCGCCAGTACCCGGGCCGGGGTCCATTCGGCATGACGGCGATGCGCCGAGGGCATGTGCTCGGGCAGCGTCACATGGCTGCGCCGTCCGGGGCAGCGGGGATGGCTGGCCACCCGGCGGCCGCCATGGAATATCTCGACGATGGCCCCGCAGACCCGGACATCCACCTCCTGCCGGATAAGACCGAAGGGGACGGAATACCACGAACTGTCCACCTCGACGTGGTAATCAGGCGCGACGCGGCAGCGCTTCCAGCGCGCAAACACATAGGGGGCCCCAGGCAGCGGTTGCAGATGCGGCCGATCCAGCGTGGCGAAGAGATCAGCGCGGCTGGCGCCGTAGCCGCGCATGACGCGCATGTTCAACTCGTCCAGCAGCCGCCGGATCGCCGCGTTCAGTTCGGTCAGCGAGAAGAACTGGCGATTGCGCAGCCGGGCGAGGATCCAGCGCTGAGCCACCTGGACCGCAACCTCGACCTTGGCTTTATCCTTGGGCCGACGTGGTCGGGCGGGTAGGATCGCCGTTCCGTAATGCGCCGCCATCTCGGCATAGGTGCGGTTCAGCCCGGGATCGAAGCGGTCGGCCTTGACCACCGCCGCCTTGAGGTTGTCAGGGTTTTGTGTCCCGCGCGGTTATGTGCCCTGCCGCCTGCTGATCCAGTGTTCTCGCCGACGGCGGGGCACATAACGATCAGAGGCCGGCGAGCCATTCGAGAAGTTTTGGCTCGCTTTGCCAGACTGGTCTTCGGGGCGGTCCCACCGAAGAAGTTGAAGGCACCTGGCAAGCCTCAAGCGCCTCCTGCTTCATCTTGATGTTGATCTCGGCATATCGGTTGGTCGTATCCAGGCTGACGTGGCCAAGCCAACCTCTTATGACGTTCACGTCGACACCGGATTCGAGTAAATGGACGGCTGTCGTGTGTCTCCAGACGTGCGGAGAAATGGACCTCTGCCCGTTACCGATGCGAATGTCCGAACCATGACGCCGGACGAGCTTGTACAGGCCGAATCGCGTCAGCGGTTTGCCGACGTTATTGAGGAAGACCGAACTTTCCGGCGTGGCCGGCTGGCGTAGGTCACGCAGCATCTTGCCAAGCAGGCGGGCGGTCTCGGGCCATAGTGGGCAGGCCCGCCATTTGTCGCCCTTGCCGTGCAGGTTCACCCGCGGCGAGGAGGTCAAAGCCAACTGATTGACGGTCAGTCCGATGACTTCTGTTGCGCGAGCTCCGGTATTGTACATGAACATGAGCAGCGCCTTGTCACGGGTGGCCAACTTCCCGTCGCGCGGCAGTCCGTCAAAGAGTCGTTCGACCTCGTCGCGCTCGATGTAATAAGTGGCCGCTGGCTGCGTACGCTTCCTCGGAATGGCGGCGACGCGTTCGGCCTCCGGCAGCACCATTGGTTCCTGGCCCGCGGCATAAGCAAAGAAACCATGCAACATTGCGAGCCGGTGGTTCCGTGATCGGATGTTGTTGCCGCGCTCGGCTTCAAGATGGGCTAGAAAGGCCCGCACATTGTCGGCGTTGAGATCGGTCAATTCGAGCTTGCTGATGGGGCGTCGGTTCTTCGTGGCCAGGAAGAGAAGGAACAGTCGGATCCCATCGCGATAGCTCCGGATCGAGGTCGGCGCCAAACCTTTCTCGGCTTTGAGATGGTGTTCAAAAAACTGGTAAATGAGACTGCCGACGGTCTTCATGGCCGACCTCCACGCGATAGCGGCGCAGCAAAGCGCTCGAAGCGCTGACCGGCGGCTTCCAATAGATCGGCGGTAATGGTGAGGTAGACCGCGGTGGAGGCGGGATCGACGTGCCCCATGAAAGTCGACAGCTTGACCAGCTTGTCGTTGGCATTGCTTCCGTCGCGATACCATCGCAGAAGCCGCCCGACGGCAAAGCTATGCCGAAGATCATGCACGTGAGCCGGAGTTCCTCCTGGCGGGATCGCTATGTCCAGTTGATCGGCCAGCGAGCGGAAAATGATACTGATCGTGCCCGGGTTCACAGGCCGACCTCGCAGGAAAGAGAACAACGGTGTGTCGGCAGTCACCGCAACCAGGTGCTGTGATCGCAATGCCATGAACGCATAGAGGCGCTGCGCCAGGTGCGGCCCGATGGGAATGAGCCTCGACTTGGAAAACTTCGTCTCACGGATAGTTAGGACGTTACGACCCTGATCGACATCCCGCCAGCGCAGGCGCGCAACTTCGCCTACGCGCAGACCAAGCCCGAACAGTAGGCTGAAGATGGTGGCATAGGCGCGACCGCGAAGCGGGGCGTTGTTCTGATCCGGCAGCTCGGCGGCGCGATCGATGAGCTGTTGAGCGGTCCGCAGATCCAGGATGCAGGGAGGTCTTGGATTACCTCGCCGGCGTGGCTTCATCGTCACAGGAGAGCGATCGATAACGTCATGTTCGACCATCCACTCGAACAGCCGGCCGACGACGCCGATAAGATGGTTGAAGCTTCTCGGCCGCGAGCGCGGACGGCTCAGGAAAAAAGCATCGAGGAGCGCCGGCGTGATCTCGGTCATGCTCGTCACCCCTTGAACGTTCAGATAGCCGTCGAGCATCCGCAGCACCTTGTCTTCGACGTCGTAGCGCCGGTTGAGCGCGCGCTTGTGGCGAACGAAAGCGACGATATGGCGCGCGATCGGGCTTGAGGGCTCGGGAAGACGCGGGCTCATTGCAGATCCTCCCCGTCACCCAGAGCTACTTCACGCAAGCCATCGACCTGGACCTTCGCGTAAATCATGGTCGAGGAGGCAGCGCGATGCCCGACATAATCGCCGATGGTCTTGAGCGGAAAGCCACTATCCACCAACCGTTGAACGCACGCATGTCGGAGCGTATGGGAACCAGGGCGAGATACAGGGATGCCTGCTCTATGCAAATATTTAGTGGCCATGCACGACACCGCTGACTGTGTCAGCGGCGATCGTGGGGCCAGGTGGCGCCAGAAAAGCTGCCTGCCTGGCACCTCGGGGCGCCCGTTCCTGAGATAGTCTACGATCGCTTCGCCGACCACGGGCGCCAGCGGATAGGTCGTGCTGTGCTCGGCCTTGCGCTCGCGCACATGCAGCCGGTCTCGCTTCCAATCGAGGTCGTCGAGCGTCAACATCGCGACCTCGCGGGCGCGCAGGCCATAGGAGATCATCAGCAACAGCATGGCGTAATCGCGTCGGCCAACGACGGTGCGGCGATCGACCTGATCGAGCATCTTCTGGACGGAATCCCAGCCGATCGATCGGGGGATGTCAGCCAGCCGATAATGCTGGGGTATCTCGACCAGCTTGCTGATGTCCCGCGGCAGAACACCCTCTCTGTGTGCGAATCGCAGGAAAACCCGCAGCGTGCCAGCCAGGTTGATCATCGACCTTGGCCCGAACTGTTGGGCCATCGTCGTGACGTATCCCGTGACCACGGGCAATGACAGTGCTCCAAGGTCGTAGCATCCAATCTGGTCGAGATACACTTCGAATCGGCGCAGATAGTGCCGGTAGTGACGAAGGGAACCGGGGCGCAGGCCGCGCTCGTCACTGAGATAATCGAAGAAGCCGGGCACCCGCCTTGCGAATGGGTTGTCCAGTGCAGTCCTGTCAGGGTGGTACTCGGTCTTCGATATGGCCAGGCTGAAGAAATGCCGCACAGTAACACGAGCGAGGTTGCGGTCGCGTCGACATGCATCAGCGGATCGGCCCGCGCGCCGAGCGGATAGCCAGTCGGCAACGAATGCATCAATGAGGGCTTCCGCCTGCTCGATCTGCTCGATGCTGCGGATCGCGGTGAAATCCGCGAACGCCGTCAATATCGGAACCCGCCGATAGATGGTGCGGGCGGCATATCCCCGCTCACACAGTGCGGTCACATACAGCTCGATTTGCGGTCCAAGCCAGCAATCCTTGATCCGATCGACCGTCTGCGGCTTGACGAAAAAGCGTTCCAACATGGCAACCTCCATTCCAGTTACGGGAAACAGAAGATGCGCTCTGGGCTTCCTTCACGCTATGTGTCGTGCAGGTCGACAATACTGTTCAAAAGCAACGTCTTGTCGGCGGCAGGGAACATAATCGCGCGGGACACAAAAGCCCGATTACGTGCCCGGGCACGTAATCGGGCACCACCACCTTCGGCACGCCGCCGAGGAAGGCGAACATCCGGACATGGGCGCCGATCCAGTCCTCCAGCCCCTCGGTGGCGACGGCCTCGGCATAGGTGTGGTTCGAGGCCCCCATCGCCGCAACGTACAGCTTCATCGCCCGCGCCTCGCCAGTCACCGGGTCGATCACGTCGATCGTGTCCCCGGCGAAGTCGACGAAGACCTTCTCGCCACCCACATGCGTCTGCCGCATCGTCGGGCGGACGCGGCCCTTCCAGGCATCGAAGTGGACGCAGAACCAGGTATAGGCAAAGCCGTTGGGATGGGCCGCCCGGTATTCTTCCCACAACAGCATCCGGGTTACCCCGGGGCGCCGCAGTTCTCGATCGATCATTGCCCAATCCGGGATCGGGCGATCCGGATCCGGCACCGTCGGCGACGCCGGAAACAGAAGGAGCTCCAGACCGTCGTCGTCAAGACCGCCCGGCAAGGGCCAGCCCAGTCCGGCCTGCCGCGCCCGCAGGACATAGGCGCCGACGCTTCCCTTGCCGAGACCGAGAGACGCGGCAATCGCCCGCTCGCTCAGCCCTTGGCCAAACTTCAATCGCAAAACATCCCGTATTCGGCGCATGGTCAGTCGTTCCGTCGGCATCTCGCCCCTCCCTCATTCCAGAAGGGGCTTCTATCGTTAGTCTGCCGACCAGACCCGCCTACGAGCCCGCAAAAATGCTGCCCATCATCGCGCGAAACGCGCGCCCATCATCCTCCGAAATCACTGCCCGCCATCACCCGAAACACGCAGAACCCTCAGTTGGCAAGCAACTTCGCATGCTTCAAATCCGCGATCTGCTGGGTTTAGACGCCGTACCTCCATCGGACGTGCGCTACCAACTGCTGCATCGAACCTCATTAGCATTGTTGGATGCGAAGCGGTTCAAGACGGACGAAGCGGCGATGATCGTACATTCCTTCTCCGTCTCCCGGATGTGGTTCGCTGACTTCGAGCGGTTTGCCAGCCTTTTCGGCATGTCGGCTCGACCAGACCAACCAATCATCATCGTTTTGAAAAGTGGCCGACGCCTTCGGTTGGGTTGGGCGACCGGAAATCCAGAACATCTCTCACATTGAAGGCTCCATCATCTTGCAAACGAGACTGTACACGTCAAAGCAGATGGGTGACGCCTGCGAGATGGTGGTCGCCGCTGAATTGACCCTTGCCGGAGTGCCGGCTCTCAAAGTTCCTGACAACTGGCCTGGCTATGATGTCATCGCTCAGCCAGTCGGGCATTCCCCGCAAAGGGTGTCTGTAAAATCTCGAACGTTCAAACACGGGCCGTCCTACGTCACCTACGACGACTTCGATCAGTTCGATTGGCTTGCAATCGTTATCCTTCTGCCAGATGTAACAAATGGCAGGGCAATTTACCTGATCCCGAGAGACGTTTCCGACGCCCTCGCGCGCAGGGATAAACCAACCAGCAAGACGGCTGACGAGCGCTATTTCCGGGTCGATCAAGTTGAGAGTTTGTTTGAAAAATATCGCAACAACTTCGTTCTCAACCCTGTCGGGCGAGACCTTGTGGCAGCGTAGTGCCGTAAGATGAGAAACCTTGGACTAACCCGCTCCGCGATTGCGGAGCGGCCAAGAGGGAGTGTGCCGCCGGCGTGGTGGTGGCAGCCTTGAGCCCGGTCGGGGGCATTGATGTTGGCTGAAGCGGCGATCGCGCCGCGTTGCAGACAGTGACGAAGGCGGAAAACCGAGGCCCTTTTAGGTGTGAAGGTTAAAACCTCCAGAGGGAACAGCTGATGCGATGGAACTGTGGCCGCATTCTGCAGCACGCCGTACTTCTTAGACGGTCCGGTAGAGTAGCAGATCGAGCGCAAATGTATGATTTAGGTCGTGGTACGTCTGATCAGGAACTAATGATTGTGGGACGGAGCGCAGCCGACACTCCGTCCCGTAGGCAGCGCCCCTTGCCCCGCGAGCAGGGGGTTAGCTGGCTGCCTTGGGCGGTAGCGGGATCATGTTCACGCTGTAGGAGCAGACCGCCCAGCCCCAGTCGGAAGCGTGGCCACTCGGCGAACGGGCATGCATCTGCAATTCGATACTCCGCGGCTGCGGCAGGCCGGGGATCACCTCGATATTGTTCGGTGAACCGGACGCGACATTCCTATTCCGAGTCGTTGCCAGAGCTCAGGCCGCCCTTTGCCGTCTCCTTGGCAAGTACATAGCCGTGCGGGGCCGTGATCCTCTGCACCTGGCTGTCGCACGCGGCTCGACGGCCATTGAGACCGGTGGCGTCGGTGGTGCATTGGGCCGTGACATTGATGGCCTGTGGCACTGCGGTCTGTACCGCCGCAAGACCGGCCAAGGCGGTCAGGCCAAGCAGGCTCACTCCGAGCACGTAGTTGCGCATGATCGTAACTCCTGGATCGAGTGGGTGGATTTCCCGGAAGATCAGGTGTGACATCGGATTTTCAATTTAATGGAACAACGATCCCGTCCCGTCAAATAGGTTGACGCGTTCTTCGTCTCTTGCAGATAATTGTTCCAGTTTTGCCGCGCCGCTGCGAAAAATGAGGAAACCAACAGCCAGAAAGTATCCAAGTTGCAGCACCAAAGCGCCGAGTGCAGTCCAAATCAATGAGTACCAACACGATCCGGTCACATAATATGTCCAAATCAGAAGACCTGCCAATACAACTGTCGCGCTAACTAAAAACCTTGGAAAATACATTTTCCCCTCCAAACTCCTGCCCAAAAATGGTCTGCTTGCCCCAATCTCATTGCCTATCGTCTCATCTTTTCCAGTCGGCGGCAAGATGGTCAGAGAATATTTCTCCAATGGGATGGTATATCATTCGAAAAAGTAAAATGACTGCTACGTTCTGAGGATACTAGACTCTCCACCAAGTGGCAAATCCTATCGCGAAGACTGTTATGACGATCCAGAACACACACGTCTCATCTCCGCTTCGGCCCGATTTCCCATCGTCGAACAAATCGTAACCGCGCTTTCCTCCAAGCGTCAGCATTCCACACGACAATAGCAACAATATCGATAAGCTCATGAGCGAGGGGAGCAACATGGCTCGGTCTAGTCTCCGCTGGAAAACTCTCTGGACATACGATCAGAGTCGGTAACGCGTATCCACGGCCTACCGGGTACTCGACCAGGCTTGAGCGGTCGCGGGATCGCTTTCACCACTGCGTGAACATGGCTCTGTGCCTCGACAGACACGCTACGGATGATCTTCGTGCCGTCCATCTTTTCGACCTTGAAACTTTCCATCGCCCTGCTTTCCTCGCTAGGACCAATTACCAAAATTCCGAAACGAAAGAACTCCATGGACCGCATCTTTCGTGAACGAGAACCCAACGAATCGCTAGACCCATTCCTGGCCGGCGGGGTAAGAAGCCCGCTGGTTTTTGGCGGAGACATTGATGCCGGATTATGACGTGCCTTGCATCAGCAATGCCATTGTCGACGTCATCGCCCAGTCCGACGAGGAATTCCTCGAGACCAACGGCATCATCATGAACCTGATCGACACGGAGCGCGCCGAACTGCTCTACAGCCGCTTGGGCCCGGCGATCAAAGCCTCCCGCGGCAGCGCGGTAACACGGCGGCAGACGTCGCCAGCTTCGGCAAGGTCTCCAACGATCTGCTCGGCGAAATCTGTGCACACGACATCCATGCCCAGGGCGTCGCTTTCGACCCCAAAACACTCAAGGGCGAGCCTCCGACGGCGCGCTCGATGAACACATATCTGGGCGCTTGCCTCGAGCCCGGACCGTGGGATGGCGAGGCCGACAAGGCTTCGGGCGCCAAGATCACCAAGATCACCCATTTCGTGGGTTATCTGTGGGACCCGCCCGCACGACAGCTACCGCTGCCGCGAGACCGAGCAAGCAGGGGTGCTGAAGGCTGTCTGAGGTAAACGGCAGGTTCGCGGCCCAGCCTTCGCAGGCTCTCAGTGTGTTTGAGCTCGAAAAGGCAGGCACGTGCGTTTTCGTCCGGTGCACGGTGGTTGCTTTTGATTCAGCTAAGGAAGGCTCGACGCTAAGCTCAGCTGTAGTGAAGTTCTCGAACTTTCTGGACTGTTTCACTGGAATCCCAGCCCCAAACGGTTTGCTCCCAAAGGATGACCGAACGTCGCCCAAGTCACAAACCCGACTCCGCGAGCGTTTAGTAGCGTCGCCCTCGGCCAGGTCGTTATCGTGAACTGGGGCACACCGGTTACGGCATTTTGTCGCATGACCATCTCTTCATTTCTGCCGATCCAGGCGAATCCGGCCTTCCGGCCTCGATTCGAATGGCGGCTGAGAGCTCCTTTTCACGGATAATTTCAGGTTTGAACCTCACGTTACTATTGCTTTTCGACCGGCGGGAAGGGCTTGCGGCGACATTCACTGGAATGATCTTGCCGTGGGAGGGCGGCGACGGCCCCGAGCGATCCCGGTTTCGGCTTCCTGGGAGTCCTCAGCAGGCGTTCGAATCGGCGACTAGTCCCCATGAGCCTTCCGACCGCTCCCGGGGACTCGTGGCTTGCCTTGTGACGAACGGTCGACACCATCGCGAATGCGAGCATGACCATCGAGACGTGGCGATGCCATCCGTGCCAAGAGCGGGTTTCGTTATGGTCGAGGCCCAGTTCGTTCTTCGCCGTGCGAAGGCCTTCCTCGATAATCCTGCAACATTGCTGCACTGCGACCAGTGTTTCGATCTCGGTTCCCGCTGGAGACCAGGTTGAAAAGTAGCAGAGAGCGTGGTTCGCATCGCGTCGGATCAAGAGCCCTGGCGTCCAGAGCCCGGAGCGCGTTTTATCGTATTCCGCGACGTCCAAGTCAGTGAACGGGCAGTAAGCCCATGATTCCGAGCCCTGGAGCGCCTCTCCTTGGGGCAAGCTCCGCCAGAGGGAGGGGTCGAGATTCCCTGCGATATCTTCGGCCGTGCCGCCTAATGGGAAGAAGCGATTTCGGGAAGCGAAATGATGGTTAGCGTTAACGGCGAGCACATAGCCCTTGCACCGGCCTCGCAGGGTCATTTCGATGTCGACGCTAGCGTAGATGCGGTCAGTGGCTACCCAGCTTAAGGGTACGTCGGCAGCGACGGTGCGTGCGATCATATCCAGTGCCAGGCGGGACTTTGTTGCGAAAGTCTTGCCGGCAGGCACCTGGGTCCGCGCCAAGCGGGCAGGGTCATCCGTCCAGGCCCTCGGAAGATACAGCGCGCGATCAACGAAAGCATGCCCGTGCCTGGATGCATAGGCCGCAAACACGCCGATCTGGCAGTTGGCTATCTTGCCAGTCGAGCCGTCGACCTGCCGCGCTACTCCGCACGAAGTGTTGCCTTGCTTGATGAAACCCGTCTCGTCGATCACGAGGACCGCTTCGTTGTCGGCCAGCGTTTCAAGCGCGTATTCGCGCACGATGTCGCGTAAGGCGTCTGCGTCCCATTTTGCCCTTCCGAGAATGGCCTGTTGGCGCCACGGCCCGGGGTCACCCGCAGCCTCGGCTCGCATCCAACCGGTCTTGCGATGCTCGTCCCGGAGCAGGCCTTCTAGGAACAGTCCTGCCGAAATCGCCACGCGTTCCTGAGGGAAAAGCCCGCTGATCCGGGCCTTCACCTCGCGTAGTGACGAGGCCCATATCTCGAATGTCGTTTCAATCGATTGAACCATCGCCAATAACCCCTTTTGGCCGCCCGTCACGGAATCGAAGAAATAAGTACTTCACCCATGAAATGCAATTGTAATACTTATCTCTTTCTCGATTGCTTTTTGCCGATAGCAGTAAGGACATGGCGGCAATTTAGGCGGCACACAAATCTCATATTATCTTGTTCGAAACAAGCTTGACTTAGCAAATCTTGATTGCCATAACCCCGGCGCAATCGAAAGTGTAAGCATCGACGCGAGAATGGCTTTGGGTATCACGTAACAACATTAGCTACACGTAATAAGCGTTGGTTATCTGTGAGTCAGGACTTCGTGTATTCTTTACATGAATCCGACATGTTCGAAGTATTGTCCGTGAGTAGTCGCGACTAGCAGTTTCCCAACTCTATGGCCCACGACGTTCTCTTGTGTTGTCGGATGGGAGCACGAATGGGACAGGACGCCGATCGGAACGCGTAGACGTATGCGTATCTCAGTGCAGCCGATTTCTGCTCGAATGCACCAAACGGGTTACGGATCAGTACTTCGAAACCAGGGGGGAGAACTGGGATGACCAGCTGGATAGTGTGCCGCTTACGAAGATTTATGGTCGACGCGTGGGAGACTTTTTCGGGAAGCTCACGCTTGCGGCGGCGTATTTTGATCGACGGATGAGCATGACCCACCTTCATGCCGCCGATTGCTCGGCCGGACTCTTCGACGTCAGGCCGTCGGCGCCGTACCGCATGGCGCGCGGGTCAGAAAGCCTTTCATAAATGCAGCGATGGGCAAGAAAAGGGTCACTTGAAAAGTGGCGTAATTAATCCATGCTTTGGCTTGTCGGAACTGGTCCCATGGCGCGCGATTACGCCTTGGTCCTTAAAAATATAGATATACCGTTTACTGTTGTCGGAAGGGACGTTGAGCGAACTGCGGTCTTTGCGCGCGACTTCGGTTGCGATGGTATCTCGGATGGAGTGGGCCACGCCGTACGCATAGCATTCCGTGGCGAAGTTGCTATGCCTAGCTTTGCCATTGTCGCGACCCCCGTTGATACCCTTGCCCCGCTTACGGCGCTTCTCGCTGATATATGTCCTCAGATTCTCGTGGAAAAGCCGGGCGCGCTTGAGGCGGCTGAGATGGAGGCAATATTTCGGCATCCGCGTATAGCTAGCGGAGTGACCTCCGTCTTCGTTGGTTACAATCGCCGTTTTTTGGCGAGCGTAAATACGCTCCGCAATCGATTGGCCGAAGAAGGATCGGTTCTCTCCGCAAGCATTGAATTCGACGAACCGGTTCCGCGAATCGAATCGCTTGACACCAACGCAGCAATTAAGGCGCGCTGGGGCTATGCCAATGCCTCTCATGTCTTCGATCTTCTCTTCTATCTCTGTGGCCGTTCCGTCGAGCTACACACCGTCGCGTCCCAGCCGGTGGATCCTGCGATTGCATGGCATCCAGGGCACTCGGTATTCGTGGGAAGCGGTCTTACATCAACAGGAACACGTTATGTATACCACGGCAACTACGCCTCGGTGGGACGCTGGCGCATTGCGATGAGTGTTCCTCGGCGACGGTACATACTGATGCCGCTTGAGACTTTGAAGATGGTCGAAGGGCCGTCAGTCGCCGAGCAAGATGTGCCGTTATTGTATAGGGATGACTCCAATCTCAAACCTGGTCTCAAGGGACAGGTTGAGGCTTTCCTCTCAGGCGACCCTGCAGCCCGCTTGGCCACAGCTGCATATCAAGCTTGGCACCTTCGTCATCTCGCAACAGTCTTTGGATATCCCCTGTGACCTCTCAGATCCTAAAAATAGACGTTGCATCGCACTCTTCAGTTCTCGCAGGAATAGGTGGCCCTGACCACCGCCGGGTCGGCAGTCCCCCGGTGGTAGAGGGTGCACGAGTGGCGGTGGTTGGGCTCGGTCTGATGGGCGCGCGCCACGTCACTGCAGCGCTACGTCGTAGGTGCACTATCGTGGGACTTGTTGATCCCTCCGCCAAGCCGCATGCAATCCAGTTGAATCCTGATCTTGCTTCGCTTCGCTGCGACAGTCTCGCAGAGCTTCCGTCCGATAATGTGGATCTCCTCGTCATTGCCACTACGGCAGACCTTCATCATAGGCTCGCGATAGAGGCAATCGGCCTTGGCTTCAGGCGCATCGTAATTGAGAAGCCTGTCTCTCAATCCGTTGATGAAGCAATCGATATCAAGCTCCGATCGGAGGACAAAGGCGTTCGCGTCATAGTCAATCATGGGAGACGCTATTGCGACGCCTACGCGCGCGTACGTCATCTGAAGGAGGAGATGGGCGATATTAAAACTGTTACGTTACGATTTGGCGGGGGGGCACTGGGCTGCGTCGGCACCCATTGGATAGATCTGGCGAACACGCTGATCGATGCAAGAGCGACCCATGTCTTTGCTACCGAAACCCAGCCCGCCGACAATCCGCGTGGGATGCGTTTTAATGATCCGGGCGCAAGTTTAATGATTGTTTATGAAAATGGAGCGTCTGCTTTTATTGACACCCGTGATGATGTTGGGTTTATGGGGGGAGCAGCGATTTCTTTCTCAAAGGGCGAACTGACTTGGACCGAAGAGTTCGGTCCTTGGACACTTCGCCGACGTCGCGGAGCAGATTTGGACCGCCCGCTTGCTCGTTACGGAACGCCGTTGTTTGCATCTCCTTTCTCCCCCAGTGCCACTGCACTAGATCCAAACGATATTCTCTGGCGGCATAATGGCGAACAGGCTGTTCTTGGCTATGCCCAGAGCGCGATGGACGATGCGTTGGGGGATCATCCTCCGATTTCGGGAATCGACGCTGCCATTCAAACGATGCGTATTTACGCGGCGGCTCGAGCCTCCCACGTTAGCTGCAATTCGGTCTGCATTGATACTATTGATCCGGCCTCTCTGGCAGCTCGTTTTTCCATTCCCTAATGTGTTCCTCCCTGTGAAAATTGGACATCGTGTATGTCATTGCAAGTCAGAAACGGGGTGGGAGAGCCTCGAGACCCTTCGACCTATATTGAGCCTGACAGCCACACTCGGTCGGGAACGATGTCCAGCCAACATAAGCAATTCGCATGGGGACGGCTTATTCTTTTCCTGACAGTTGCGGTAGCGCCCACCTTAGCAGCCGTTATCTACTCACAAATCGCAGCCTCGCCGATTTATGCTTCAGAGGTTTCATTCGCGATACGCTCACGAGATGGGCAGTCCTCAATCTCAGGACTTGGAGCACTTGCGGGTAACCTCGGTGTCGGACTAGCTGGATCGAACGATATTTATGCAGTCCGCAGTTATTTGCAGTCGACGGGCCTGTTTGAAAAGATAGACGCCGCAACAGGTTTCAGCACCGGTGCTGCAAAACATGATCGCGATTGGATCGTTCGTCTGCCAGACAATGCTTCGACCGAAGAGAAATTAGCCTACTATCTTTCTATGGTTCAAGTGAAAATCTCCAACGTCGAGCAAATTGTGACCATCCGTGCAGAGGCGTTCTCGCCGGAGGATGCGAGGACATTGGCGACGACCCTAATCCTTCGCACTGACGAGTTCGTAAACAAACTGAACGAGCGCGCCAAGCTCGATTTCGTAGCCTTCGCGGAAAGCGAGGTGAGGAAAGCTGAAGATCGTGTTAGCCGAACTCGTCTTGATATTATGCAATGGCGCAATGCTAATCTCCAGGTGGATCCCGAGAAGGCGGTTGAGTCTCAACTCACTATCATCAGCGGGCTCGAGACCGACTTGGCGAAGACGCGAGCTGACATCTCTCAGATGGAGAACATGACGACCGATGTTCAGGCGCGCATGCGGCTGATGCGGCTGCGCGAGCAAGCTCTGGCCAAACAGATAGAAGAGGAGCGGGCAAAGATCACCGGCAAGAATTCAGCAATGGCTACGATGCTGTCTGAATTCGAGCGACTCCAGATCGAGCGTGACCTGGCCGAGAAGTCCTATGCGACAGCGCTCGAGTCGCTCAGGGCGGCGCAGCAAGAGGCTACGCAAAAGCAGAAGTACATCGTCGTCACCGCAGATCCCTCACTCCCACAAGACCCGTCTTTCCCGCGCCCAATATTTCATCCGGCGATTGTTGCCGCCTCGGGGATCGGTATTTATCTTGTGCTGATTTTCCTTTTGTCTCTGGCGCGTGACTACCGTGACAGCCGCTAACGCTGCGGTATCCGCCTGTTCAATCCTTCTTCTCGGAGGGCCTGTCGGGCCCTTCTTCGCGAATCTCGCCCGAGTTTTGCGTGGCCGCGGGTTTGTGGTTGAGCGTTGCATGTTCAACCCAGGCGATCACCTGTTCGGCCTCGGCGGCGCGCTGGCATTGTCACCAGGCGACGTCGAGGCACAACTAGGAGTTCCGCCCTGGCATGCCGCAGTCGTCTTTGGTGTTGATCGTTACAGACACAAGATCTTCTTTGATGCTCTCCGCGCCAGAAATGTTCCCGTGCTTTGTCTGGAAGAGGGATACATCCGGCCCGGTTTCGTGACATGCGAATGGAACGGTTCTCATCACCATTCTCCTCTTCGCATGAGTCCAAATGTCGAGAGAAGAGATCATCTAGATCTTTCTGACGTTATGGAGCCGGACGAAGGGTGCTGCCATGGCTTACGTCAGACGTTGTTCGCCATTGCGCAAATCCTATGGCTCCGTGCGTTCATTCCCATCATGGGCGGAACCTGGCACCGCAAACGAAGGCTTGCGAAAGAGGCCTTGTGCTGGCCGCTTGGATGGATGCGACGGGCTCTCCATCGGCGTTCGGACGCGCGTGTTTTGAGGGAGCTCGTCAAGGCTGGCACGCCTTATCGCGTGGTGGCACTTCAAGTTCACGACGATGCCAATCTAGTAGCCAACGGGGAGGGATGGCGTGTCGAGACAATGATCAAAGAGCTCTTGGCAGCCTTCTCTCACCACGCGCCACCTGAGGAGCATCTGCTTTTCAAGATTCATCCCTTAGACGCGGGGCATCTGGACCATCGTTCCATCGTGGCTAATAGTTTAAGCTGCCACGTCAATGCCAAGCGAGTGCATGTCGTTTGCGACGTGCCGTTGGGGGAAGCCGTAAAGGCGTCTAGCGGACTTATCACCATCAATTCGACTTCGGGCCTCTCGGGTCTCCATCACGGCGTTCAGACAGATATCCTTGGGCAGGCCTTCTACGAAGGCAACGGACTCGCCCGGCACTGCCGCGATCTCATGAAGATTTGGACATCCCCTCATTCCCCCGATCCGCGTAGCGTCGCAACCCTACGAATGCGCATCTACACGCACGCTGTCATCCCCGGCTCATTTTATGGCGCCGGCGCTATGGAGCGTCTCGCTTGGCGCGTAGCGAGTCGCTTGACGACCGGCCTGCCGCGGCCGTCAATCATGGACAGAGAAGCTTTGAACCAGGAGTTCAGCCCCAACAAGAGTTCATAGAGCACCCAAATCATGTCGGATCTTTATAGGCGAACTGCACGCGTTCGTCGCCATCGATCGCACTTCGATATTCGCCTTCATTGAAAACAGCGGTCGCGATAGAGTTTCACCTCAGTTGATCCCGGTTGCCGCCTGCAAGAATCAACCAGCGCTAACCGATAGCTTTGCTTTCATTTTGACCACACGAGAGCCATGGACCAAGGAGGCGACCGGGGGCGGCTCCTCATTCCGGCACATGCGCCGAATGGATGAATGAATACACCGTCGCTCGGAACGACGTAGGCCGTCAACAATCAAGACAAATTTCGATTACCATAATCATACACTATGGCAGAGAGATTGCCTTCCACAGGGATATTTCTGAGTCTTCATCAAGCATCTGAGGGTTCATCCTGAAGTATTCTTGACAGGTACGGTAGAACTGCATTGCGGCAGGTCCGCCATTGCGTATATCGAAGATCGCATCGCGCAAGGCGTCCGGTGTTGCTGCCTTAATAGCCACGCCCATCTCGTCGAGCGGGATCGGTGGTCGCTCCTGGTGAAAGTCGGAGGCTATAACCGGCTTACCGAGCATTGCTGCCTCAAGGCCAGTATTAGAATAGCGCGTCACGACAATGTCCGCAGAAGCAAGCGATGCTGCGAGCGATCCATCCTTCTCGATCTCGGCGCTCGATCCGAGAGCAGCGGTGAGTGTGGACATACGTGTGATATCTGCGGGTCCTGAGCTAGGGTGAGTGCGAATGATAAGCTGGGCGTCCCGGTGCACTTCCATGATTTTGCACAGCGCAGCGATTACGGGCAGGCACCGATCCATAATCGGAGAGGCCGTAAACAGAATGCGGTAGCGTCCCGGTCCTGGCTTCTCAGCCCGGGCCGCTTTGAGCGAAGCGCTGTAACGCGGTGATCCTCCGATCAAGATTCGTTCCGGCGGTAGCCCGAAGAACGCCCTCATGAGCTGCGCCGAATGAGTGTCGATCACGACTTGTACGTCGCAGTTCGTTGGCTTGTAGCGTCGCCTTGGCCCAATAAAGACAGTCTGGACATCGAAGCTGTTCACACTGGATGGCATTCGTGCTCGGATGTCGGCGGCGAGCATACGAGAAAGCCAGTCGCGTCCTGGCAAGCAGATGAGTCGACCTGGGGCGGTAATGCGAACAATACTTCTCACATGTGCTGCTGAGATGAGTGTGGCAGGTAGAACTCGTTCAAGTAGACGTCGCAATTGCGGCTCAGAAAAGATAATATAGGGGCGCAGATTTTCATCATATCCCTCAAGTAGGAAGGAAATAATATTTGATCCGTGGTTCTTTAGGCTTTCAGGGATTTTATCCCCGGCGATTAATCTGGCCTGACGCTCCGGCTCTTCCCAGTGGGTAATCTTACGGGAGAAAGGAAGAACATCTGCAACTGAGATAGGAGCCTTGCCAGCCTGTGTTCGAGAAGATGTTGTGTTTACAAGATGCACAGGGCCACTGTTGAGAGCGAGCGGCATTAGCGCCTTGAGATCGACAATGTAGTTTCGATCAAACGGGCGGCCTGCGAAAAGAGTTGCACTCGAGGACGATATCGGACGGGTATCCGAAGCCTCACCTAGAAGGCCTAGGTCCGAGATCCATCTGACGGCGTCAGACGCAGCCGATTCCGCAGGATGGGTCGGAGCAATGTCGACGTCGTCATAGTCTGTCTCGACAGGTTTCGTCATGCGGATATCGATGGCGATGCCGGGATCGATATTTTGCGCAATTTTCGCCACGCACACCGCGAAAGGAATCGAATCGGTTACGATGGTGATGTGCTTAGGACTGCGTGCAAGGATGGCTTGCTGCGCCGCCCAGACAGGAATCATAGAGGAGAACAAAACATCATCGACGCGTATCGCAGCTTCACGCATGAGATCCGCGAGAGGGGCGAGAGGCGTCCCCTGAAGAATTGCAGTATACCGCTCCATAATTGTCTTAGACAGCCGTGCTGTCTCAGCCGACAGCAATTCCTCAGCTTCCGAATAAGGACCGGCGACTGTGGCGACAAGAGACGCGCGTTCAGCGAGGCCTGGCGCATCGCGCAGACTGCGCGGAGCAAATAATGTGTCAATCGGAAGAGATGCCCCCAAAGCCTGAGGCAGGGGGCCGTCGACTATCAGGAAATCAGCATCAAGAGGCTTCCAGTCGACTGCGACTATGCGGCCCTCGCTCCAATTGAAGCATTCAGGTGTCATCGCGACAAGCGACATCATCGCCTGGATTTCTAGCCGCAAATAGCGCTCGGCGACGAACCCCAGATCACCCGCGATTACCAATATCTGCAGGATTAGGAATTCGCTGCGCTGGTCCTCCGAATAATAACAAGCATCAGCCATGGCACGCAGCGTTTGCAGATGGCCCTCGTTAAGTCGGAGACGGGCGATTATGCGATCCGCACGGATACGTCGGGCGCGAGCGAAACGATCGGCCGGATCCTGGGGGAGAAGGGAAGCCGCGACAAAAGCTAGCCTCGCCTCCCAGTCTTCGACGTTCATCAGAGTGTCGATCAATTGATCTACACGTATGACTGGAGCTAAGACTATTCCGTCGTATTCGGAGGGGTCAACCGCGCCAGCCGACGGATTGAAAAGCTGAGCAAAAGCAATGGGAAATTGGCCGTCGAGAGTACCGTTCTCCATCGCGACGCGATGAGTACCGCCGCCTTCCACGCGCTTCCGGGAGGATAGCGGAAACTCTTCGTCCAATCTTTTCCGTTGAACCGAGTTCGCTGACAAAGCGGGAAAAGTTGCGATGGCGGGATGGGGTGAAACCGCCGAAGCTGTACTGGGATCGTGCTTTAGGCGACCGAGGCGTCGAGTAAACACAAGTTCGGCCGACTCAAGCGCAATAGGTGACGGCGAATTCAGGAACAAACCCCCTTTGTCCTTCCGTTTCTCGCCAATTGCCTTTATGGCAGCCCGGTCGCGAGCTACTACGGCGTAGTCAAAGACAGCGGCGCGATGAACGAGCCTATGCAAAGGGACATCGGCTCGTATGCTAGCGGCGCCGCCGTCTTCACCCGATGGGCGGATAGCAGGGCTTTTCACGTCGCGGGCTTTTCTATGAAAAAATCGACAGGATCAATTAGAGTTCCCTCACATATGTAACGAGCTGCCCAAAGAACGCATACAGCAACGAGTTCTTCTTGGCTCACGAGCGACAGATCGTCTATGGAAATTCGTCGCTCCATCAACGGATTTGTATAAACATTTAGCCTTGACATAAAGATGCGCCGGGATACCAGCGGCCGAAATCCTCTAAGTAGCGCAGCTACGGCAAGGGGATGATTATTAGTCATGACGGTAGAAGCTCGGCAGAGAGCTGAGTCAAAACGGTCGAGGGAGTCGTCCGACCAGTAACTGTTTCGACTAACCTGGAATGTTTCTATGGGGGCTCCCGCTCCAATAGCCTCATAGTCAATAGGGATATGACCCTGGTCGGAAAGCTGCGGCGTATCAGGCGTGTTTATAACCAGAGTGGTCGGCGTTATGGGATCCGGGAGTGCGATTCGAGCCGCGACAAAGGCGGCGTCGGCCCTCATCGCGGATGTCATAAGGCCTAAGCCATTCGTAAGTACGACTTCCATCTCGCTTAAGCGACGGGCCGACATCCAAGATGTTGACGGTTCCAGAACGTACCCATAGGCATGCCGGCCCTGATAGGTAAGCCGCGGCAACGGTGCAGGCGACAGACGCAGAATGTTGATTCCGCTGTCGCGCAACGCGACCACATGGCGGCGGCGAGCGGACGGTCCGACGATCGCGGTTGCTCCTAGGCGGATGATCTCGCTCACGCATCCATCGGGATCGGTTTGATTGCTTGCAAAAAGCAAGTCCCATTCCGGATAAGCGTGCTCAACCGTATGCCAAATCAACCGTTCCACACCTAGAACAACACCAATGGGACGAATGTCGGTGTTGGCTGACGAAGGAAAGGTTGTAATAGCGCGCAGGGCGCCCTGGAACGGCTTCGGCAGCGCTCCCGCACGCGCTTGATCACGGACGAAGGAGGTGATGAACCGTCGCAGTTGGTCTTTGTTTTTCCGAATCATGTCGGCTGGAGCATTGAGAACCCCAGTGCAATTAGATCGACGCGCACGCCACGCGGCACGCGCATCGTAAAGTGACGCTGAGAGTTGACACTAAACTCTATCTCCGCGCGCACCACATCTCCTTGACGCGCAACCGTAACGACATTGAGCCCCGACGATTCTCGTGGCAGCGTCATGATCATCACATCACCCGTTCCGCCGGTCGACGTGGCGGATACCTGGAGCCGCAATAGGCGACCCGTGGGGGGCACCATGTCTGTCGCATCGATATCGAGGAGTGTGTCGTCACCGACGATCTCTCGCGCAACATAAAGTGGGCCGTAGTTTGTCCGTGTCCAAATGCAAAAGGGTTGTGGCCAACCCTTGCAAATCATCGGCCTGAATCCCGTCGCAGGATCGAAGTAATACGCGATAGGCGCGCTCCGGCGCGCATCGAATGTTGGGTCGATATTGAGCGAATCTGGCCTGTTGATTCGTTGCGAAGACTGATGCCGGGTTAGGATCAGTTGGGCCGTGGCGTCAAGCCCGTTTTTCCCCTCTTTGGACTTACCGATATACACCGGCGTATACCAGCCGGCGAGCGGAAGACCCGAGAACCTCTGGCCGACGGTGTAGACGGCGTTCAAGCCGTCGGTCTCATTTTCGTGCTGGGCGAGATCCTCCCGCGTCAGAGCATTGTCGCGACCGCCTGGACCAACCTTGAGAATGTCGGCGATAATCGAGCGCTCGGTGTAGAGGAGGAATCTGCCGCTATTGTCGGTTGCCGAGCCACGATAGGCACCGATCCGGTCGGCATCGAGCCGCATTGTCTCCATTCCGTTGAGCATTCGCAGGGGGAAATTGAACACTCCCCGGGAGCCTTGCACGGTCGCGGGCGCAGGCGCGCTAACAATGACGGCTAAGAGGCTCAACGACAGAATCCTGTACGCGGACAACGGCATCGGCCACTACCTTGCCGGGGAATGATAATAGGAGCGATGTGAATGTCGGTGGACTGTTAGTGCGGATTTGGCCTATATCACAGTGTCCCTAGGGTACGCTAGTTGCGGCGTGCATCTGCTGTTGTCTTTGTTACTGGAGGCAGGCATGGGAGGGTGCGGCTATTTCGAAAGGGCGTAAGCATGAAAGTCATCGCCGAGATCGGCGTCAATCACGATGGCGACGTCAATATTGCGCTCAAAATGGTTGATGCGTGCAAGCGTCTCGGAGCTGACTACGCTAAATTTCAGATTTTTGATGCCGCCAAGCTGGTGACCGCCAGTGCGCGCCGCGCCACGTACCAAACACAAACCGTCGGCGCCGGTTCGCAGTTTGATATGCTAAAATCCCTGCAACTCAGCTACGACGACTTTCGCACCCTCAAGGCATATTGCGACGAAATCGGCATTGCATTTCTAGCCACGCCTTTTGACGAGGATAGCGCCTGTTTCCTCATAGATGATCTCGGTTGCCGTACGATCAAGGTCGGCTCTGGCGATATGGACAATCTCCCGCTACTGCTGCTTGTCGCGTCGAAGGGTGTCGAGATGATTGTCTCCACCGGGATGGCGACCGTAGATGAAATCCGCCGATCGGTTGACGCAATCGCTTATGGGCAGCTCTGCTACAGACGCGGCTCCGATCCCTTTGCGTCGGGTTTTCCCACCATTGACATGATCACGGAAGCGGGCAGGTCTTTGCAAGAAGATGGCACGCTAGCGGCCTTTCTTACCCTCCTACATTGCACGAGTGAGTATCCCGCACATCACCCGACGCTGAATATGTCGGCAATCGTCTTACTTAGGGAAGTATTTCACCCCGTTTCAATCGGATTCTCGGACCACTCAACGGACGACGTTGCCGCAATAATGGCGACCACTCTCGGGGCAACTGTGATCGAGCGCCACATCACATATGACAAATTGGCCGAAGGCCCCGATCACGGTGCATCGCTTGACGAACGGGAATTCGCGCGCATGATGGATCGTATCAAAGCTACTGCTAATGCGCTGGGGAGCGGGCAGAAGAATCCATCTGACAACGAATTGGCTCTGCGTGGCGTTGCGCGCAAGCGTATCGTTGCAGCGCGCCCGATCAGGGCTGGTCAGATCCTTACGCACAAGGATATAGCGCTCAAACGCTCATCCGAGGGACGCCCGGCAGGGGATATCTTTGACGTCATTGGTCGTGCCGCGACTGACGACGTCAACATTGACGATGCAATCAGTACATAAGAAGTTAGATGAGCGAGGCCAGCTATCACTTGGTATTCCTCGGGGCCGGGGGGCATGCGCGCGTCGTTAGCCGCATTTTAACGCGGGCTGCCATTCACTCTGAAGCATGGCGCAACGAGGCCGGTAGCCGACTATTGCCATACAGATATGAGGCTATTCATATAGTTGCCTCTCAGGGAGAAACGAAGGAGATCGTCGAAGTCCTGCTCGTTGCTTTTGGCAATACGCCGGACAGCGCGTCCAATATGGGCGGAAAGGGGCCCGTGGTCCACCATCACGCAAGTGATGGCGCTTGCATATCGCATATTGCCGGCCTCCCTGGTCCAGTCAAAATGGTTCTCGTCAATGGTATCGGACAGCGGGCAACAATAATGAACGATGGCCTGAATCCGCGGCTCACGGCGGTGGATCAATACGAATCTATGCAGTTGGTCAAAGAGGGTTTGACGGTTCTCGAACCGCCGATAGTCGACCCTGCCGCCATGCTACTGGACGCCTATGAGGTTTACATGGGTGCGCTCAAATCGCGTGGAACAGACGGTCAGATCGCGCATGGCGCACAGGTCCACATAGGCGCCAACCTGAGCGCGCAAGTCTATGTGGGACCACGCGCGATCATCAATACCGGGGCCAACATTGACCATGACTGCCAAATATCCGCCGGAGCTTTCATTGGTCCTGGCGCGATCCTCTGTGGTGGGGTCGTCGTTGGTCAGGCTGCATTTGTAGGGGCGGGCGCTATTGTTCTGCCGGGCGTGAAGATTGGATGTGGCGCCTTGGTTCCGGGAGGAGCCGTTGTCGATCGTGACGTCAAGGACAATGCCATAGCCGAATCACGTGACGATCGCCGGATGCGTGCCGAACTACGTCGCCAGGATAGTTAAAGTGCAGATTCCCTCAGCAACGCGCCGCATCGCAATCGTGACGACCACTAGGGCAGAGTGGCACTTGCTCGAGCCGGTCGTCAACGAATTCGCCACGAGGTCAGGCCTGGAAACGTTCGTGCTCGCTGGTGGCACCCATCTTAAAAAGGCCTTTGGTATGACTGTTCGGGCCGTCGAAGCATCGAGTCTATGCCCGATCCACCAGGTCGACTTCATGCCGAATGAAAGTATCGCATTATCCGACCATACTGCCATGACGCGGGTCATCGGGCAGGCCGTCATCTCGTTTGCCGACGCCTTTGAACGTTACAAGCCGGACGTGGTCCTTGTACTTGGTGACCGCTTCGAAATCCTGAGTGCAGCTCTAGCTGCTGTGTCAATGCGCATTCCTTTGGCCCACCTTGAGGGCGGTCACGTTACCGAAGGGGCCGTAGACGAGCGCTATCGGAATGCGATAAGTAAACTTGCTGACATTCATTTCCCGGCCCTTTCCGTGCAGGGTGAGCGTCTGCGCTCTATCGGCGAGGTGGAATCGCGAATCGTCACGACAGGGCCAATCGGTGCCTCGCTCGCGCGTCGCGCGGAGCCGTTGGCTGCAGTCGACATGGAAACACTTACAGGGTTTAATCCTGAACATCGTGCAATCCTGATCGCCACCATCCACCCCGAGACAGCTTCCACAACGAAAGCTGACCAAATCGCAGATGTCACAAGAAGGGTTGTAGAGGCCGTTCTCGACTTAAAGCTGTCACACAAAGGACCTAAGCCTGCCATCTTGTTTACGCTCGCCAACCTCGACCCCGGCGGTGATATAATCAACAAGGAACTCTACGCCTTGATGAAAAGATTTCCAGAGGATGTTCATGTTCTGCCGTCGATTGGACACCTCTATATTCAAGCGCTTATGGCGTCCGCTGGAGTTATGGGGAATTCCTCCTCTGGCATTTTAGAGGCCTGCGCCGTTGGCGTCCCGGTACTCAACATCGGTAGTCGCCAAGAAGGACGGGACCGCTACGGCCCCGTAACGGATGTTCCTTGGGATGTCGCGATGATTGTGCCTGAAATCCAGAGCTTGTTGATGGGATTCCAATCCAGGCACATCGGAGATGTTTATCAACCGCGGGGTGGGATCGAGGCAAGACCTGCGCGTTCCGACGCGCCAGACCCATGGGTGATCATCGCTGATCATGTGTCAGGTCTCGATCTGGCAACACTTCGTAGTAAGCCTTCAGCATCCCTAAACCGAAGCTAAATCTTCCGTTTTGACTTTAGAGACGAATAGGCTGCCAGTTCCATCTGAGCCGTTCATAGTATCCGTTTGGAGATCAGATTGAGTGCTCATGCACGACGTGCTTTGTCAGTATCAAGCGCGGCGCTTGAACGGACGTCAGTCCTCTCCATGCTTCGATTGCCGCAAATCAGCACCGTACCTGGAGATGGCCAACCCGTCCTTATCAACTCTTCCGAAATAGCCGACCGCCGACTGGGCGGCCGGATGCCGGATTATGTAAGAGGCAAGCACCTCATGCTGAACGGGCGTTCGGAGGAACGTGTCTTTCGTATCGCTTATCAAGTCGCGGAGAAGCTATGCCGACTTCTGCAGGTCAGCGGAACGGGGGTGCCGAAAGAGATTTGCGACCTGGCGTGCCGCCACGCCGCGGCGACCCGATTTCTCGTGATGAACGATCTTGTCGGGCTGCTGCGACCGCTTGTCGATGCGCTGGAAGTTTGCCGTGAAGGTGGTTATGAAGGGCCCTCCTTTCCTTTCCACGAGCGGCTCGCCGCGACAGCCGCAGAGGAGATCAAGGGATGGGACGAGGTGAACAATGGTCACCTATCCAATGCCTCGATGCACGGTGTGCATTTGGGATCAGCGCAATCCCATCTCGTAGATACTTCGTCAATGCTGGGCCTGCCGGATGGCCTGCGCCCGGATATCGTTATCGAGCCGACGACCACTTTTCCTCAGTCATTTCGCCCGATTGGTCTCATTTGCGCTTTCCGTCTCTTACGGCAGGCAAGCGTGCCGCCGGCTCTATCTTTTCTATTGAGCCATGTCGTTCATCGCATCCTGAACGGCCGCCTTGAGCAATTGGCGGGAACCCCTCTGCAGCCTTGCGATCTTGCCGCCCACCCGATCGTCTATTGGACGAATATGTCATTGCGATCCGTATTCCATGCATCTAAGCGCCGGTTGTTAGGACTGCCTACAATCGCTGCACACACAATTTTAATGACGCAATCGGAGCGTTACATCTGCGATGTCTTCGATGCTACCCTTTCGGTCGGAACCGGACAGCCGCTTGGAAATTCGCAGGCATTCCGCGGTAGAAGCGCCATTGAGCCGCGTATGCTGCAATCTTGCGGCCCTGTCATGCTAGCGCTTCAGCCCCAACTGGATATTTTGCGGAATCTGTCGAGGTTCGGCCGCATAGCGGCTGAGGCTGGGCACAACGTCATCGTTCGCCCTCACCCCGCCCATAGACGCGCGCCCCAGGGACTAGTCGTTTGGAGAGAGATGGCTCCGCCTTGGGTCGAAGATTTCGATGTGACGCCGGGGACAGCAAGCCTTGTGGTGACCGGAACAAGCAATTTTGCGATCGAGGCTTGCCTCGCCGGCTGTCCAGTTGTGCTCGTTGCTTCGGACTTCGATCGTTACGCTATCTGGGGCAGGCATCCTGCTCCGGGGCTCCATATCGCGCCAGAACGACTCTTAGCACTTTCAACCCAGGATATCACTAATATCACTCTCTCCGCCTTCCAGGCGACACGATCGTTTATCGATTACTATACAAAGCTTCCGGTATTCCATATTCCTGTGGCCTCCGATGAAGCTTGACCGTCTGGCAGGCGGACGAAGATCCCTGCATTTCACGCTAACTCCGAGTTAGAAGAGAGCACTGTATCGTCGCTGCAAAGAGAAGGACGCCCTGCCATCCGAAGTCTGATAGCGCCGTCCAGGCGGAGTAAGGGCGTCCGAACTAGGAGGCTAGGAAGAGTTGAGGAGCCGCAGCGTAGCGTGATCTCGGATTTTTTGGCCTTAGGTCCCTATCCGCCGTACCGGCGCTCCAGCGCGTCGGCAATTCGCTCGCAAAGCAATTCCGAGGTCACGACTGTGAGGTGGAGACGGAGGCGAACTCCGTGTGTATCAACTAGGGTAGTGACAATACCGCGATCAGAGTACTCGGCGAGCTCGAGGACATCGTCGATGATGAAGTCTGGTATTTCTCGAAGCCTCTTAGAGCGCTCATCCACCGGGCTCTCCTCCCAAATTGGTGGCTTTCCGGGCAGGCCGAGTCTCATTCGCTGGAGTTCGGCGTAGCTCTCGGCAAGGTCTTGAGCGTTGAATAAATGCCGAGTTACGTTGCCATTTTCGACGACCTGAACAATCCATTGGCCGTCGACACTTTTCAGTCGAACGTCATTCGGTTCCCCGATAACCATATCCGCGATCCGTTTCGACAATAAAGAACGAGTAATGACGGTGGAAGTCAAAGCCGGCGTATCCGTAGATGAACAACATTCGGCCAACATAATATTCAATTATAGCTTTTCTCTCGGCATGTTCGTCGCCACGCCATGCCAATCCGTTCGATTGATTTAGAGCGCTCCACGCTTCAGCTTAAGTCTCTACAGATCGTCAAATCAAATCAACTTCTTCGCACACCAACTCCGGTTCATCCGCCGGTGTCTCTTCACCAACGCTAGGTAATTGAGACGCCATGATCTCGTTACTTATGAACAATTTGCCGTCTGTGATGTTAACAGCGAGGTTCGCAAACGCGCGCGCCACATTGAACTGCCGTGAAGAAAACAAAATGAGACGCCCTGCAACGTGCTCCGACAGCAGTCCCCCGACATAGCGAAGGAATCGCTCAGGAAACGCCGGGTGGGCCAAAGCGCCATCGATGACAAGAATGTCAACATCGATAAACCTTGCCATGGCTATCGATAATGCAAGACGCTGATGAGCTTCAGCCTTGTCGAGCCTGGTTTCAAGTATGTTGGGCCATGGCAGGATACCGTGGAGTTCGCGCAATGCATGGCTCGCATCGAAACCATATATCTCCCCCATGAAATTCACGATTTCAGCCCCACGTACCGGGATCGCAAAGGGACTGGTCCTCCCCACGGGATAGGAGCAACGACCCTCTCTGCTAATGGATCCCAGCGCTGGGTCTCTGCGTCCAACGATCAGATCGACCAGACACCGCCGATCGTTCTCCTCGCCTGTGAGAATATAGCGATCCGCGGCGATGTCGACGCTGGCACCCGATAATACTATTCTGCGGCGAGAAGATCGCCCTACCGGCGAAACCCGCTCAACAAGGTGGACATCCCTTAAGCTTATACGCCCTGCTGACCTCATGCGTATTCCCCGTGTCGTGCGCGGGCACGGCGGTCCATCACGGCACAGCCAAATCCGATAGCCAGCGTAGCGCAAAGGAAAGAGAAGACGTAAACAAACGATGCGTCCGTGCTATCATACGTATAAAACCAGCCACTCCGCGCAAATTGCGATAGGTGCAGGATGGGGTTCCATAAGACATACGCCGCATACTCCCCGGGGACCTGTTCGCTCACAAAGAACAAACCCGAGAATGTCGCTATGATTCGTAGAATCATTACGTAAATTTTTCTAAGCCCTGGATAATAAAGAGAACCGTGGTATGCAATTAGACCGCTACCAAGCCCAAGGGCGGCAGTCGACGCAAGTGCTCCCGCAAACATCAGCGGATTTTCCGGCAAGCGGGTCACCCGGGCCGCCACGCACCCACCAAGCATGACAATCCCAATGCAGCTATTGACTATCACACCTTTGACCGAAGTTCCCACGATCACATCGAATCGCGAAACGTCGGGGTGATCAATTAAATGTACCAACGCGCCTGGCCCGGCTAGTGCTGCTAAGAAGGTCGTACGGAAGGTAAGCCAGACAATGACCCCAATAACTGCGAATGGAAAGGCCGGCATGTCGAACACTTCTCCACCGTGCAAGAGAAGTGTAGCAAACGTGATCAGGATTACGTGCAGAAGGGGCTCAACAAGCCACCAGAACATACCGAGCCGGTCACTATTCATATCTGTATGGAATCTTAACCCCCATAACGCAGACCAAACTGCCAATGCAGGCGCGCGGCGGGGCGGACGCGGCACATCCACTGCCCCGACAATTCCACTGATCGATTGTATCAGGATTGCATCCGCGCGTGGACTGCCGACACTAGTACGGACCTTGCGAGCCTGTGACTCGGCAATTTTCTTTCTGCGTCCCGATTCAAAAGCAAGGACCTCGATCTCACGCCGGAGACGCTCGACAGGTCCAGTCGCCTGCTCCACATATCTGTTATATATCTCGATCCGCGCAGATGCTTCGGCCTCTCCAGCCATGGAGAGCGCCGATACATCCATGACGGCAGGCTCCTGTGGTTCCCGACTCATCGGTTCCTGACATTATTCGCCGATATGCTCTTCGGGCGCTGCGCAGGAGTGAGCCTTGCACCAGCATATTGTATGATACGCATCATGGCTAAATCTTGTGGGTTGTTCTTGAGAACGGTCATTGCCCGGTGAAGCGCCTGACCATATTCCCCGCGCTCATGGTGTAGTTTTGCCTTGACCCCATTAGCTATCGAGTTTTCACGCTCGATCAGCAACAGATTCTCAGCGATAGCCTCTGCCCGCCCGTAGTCCTTCGTGCGGAGAAAAAACCGCATGGCGGCGCCACTCACCTCAACGTCAGCGACATTGGCGATACTGTCCCACAAGGCCTCAACCTGGGAAACTACCCCGGCTCTTATGGCCTTCTGGAGGCTTCGATTAAGCTGTGTAATGGCAGCGGAACGCAGCTTAACCGCAACAACGTCGCCTTCATTTTGCGCTAGCACAAGATCCGCGAAGGCGATAACAGCCGCGTAATCCCCAGCAGTGGACGCTGCTTTGAGACCTATTCTGCTCGCGCGATGTACGAGCACCGCATTTTTATCTGTTTTACTACCATCGAGCCGACGCAGATCGTCCACTTGCTCCTCTAGTGAGCGCGACGCAGACGAGGCAACGACGAATTGCGCCGAAATCCTAGGTTGTGTCAGATCGGCATTGGGAAGCCGCGCCAGCGAAACATAGGCCGAAGCAAGGTCGCCCATGTCAAGGCATGCCGCCGCGTGCAATCGCAAGGCCTCGGCATTTCGTGGGTCTTCATCGAGTACCTTCGCCGCGGCCTTCCTCAGTTCGCTTCCCGAAAGTTTACGGGCGGCAACGAGCTCTTTCTCGAACAGACGGGCGAGACCGCTCCGGGCGGACGCATCGTCGGGAGCGATGTCGAGAATACAATGGCAAAGAAGAGCCCTGTGAGCACGACTTTCATCATTCCCACCAGCGGTATTGCGCAACATAGAGTGGCAACGGCGGACGGTTGGGGCAACAAAATCAGCAGCAAGAATTCCTTCTCGTAGGATCATATCACGCAACACGAATACAGCGTCAGCTCTTAGAAGAAGACCGACCAACGATGCCAATGTAGCTTGATCGAGAAGGCCAGCTTGCTTGGCCACCGTGCCAAGGATATCAATGTTTTTGCGCGAAATGCCAATACGGGCAAGTGCCGCAAGGGCGGGCTTGTCCTTGGGTCGCTCAGAAAGGATATCCATATAAATTTTTATCGCGGATTCATGATCGCCTATACGGGTTATGGTCTGCGCCGAAATCATGCGAAAATCCCCACGTCCTGAGCTCGCTTCGCGTCGGCCAACACCGACTGACGCGTCGGATACAGCGAGCTTGGGTGTATCGAGGCGAGCCGGTGTCCGACGGCTCCGCGGCTGTTTCTGCCTCTGTGGCTGGTCCTTACCTACTTTATTTGACATGGAATAGCCTTCTGTCTGGGATTTTAGGGCAGTTCTGCATTGCATGTGAGACTAGTCTAGATTTTGACGACCGCGTTGGCCGCCTATGGAGGGTTTTCTTCCTGTGTGGTTCCGGGATACAGCGAAGTTAGATGTCTTGATGCTATCTGAGTGAGGCACTCGATACGTTCCGATGAGAGGCTGTCAAATCCGACCTTTCGCCATTGCCCCGCCATCTCGCAAAGCAATTGCGTTAGTTCTGATGTGTCGGGGATATGCTGAGCCACGAACAGAACGGCGTCGAACAACTCGCCGTCGACTCTTTTGCTTGAGAGGAGCGGTAACGTCGTTACGAGAAGGTCGAATGTGCTAGGGATAGACCCCCCCTGAGCGATGGTTGACGCAACCTGCGTGCGCAATCCTTGAGCAAGCGCCCTTGAGAGGTCGACTGCCACTTCGTTGGTTGGCGACAGTTGGATGGCAATCGCAATGAGTTCGACGAGACGCTGTTCGTCTAGCGGCCCACGAAGGGCCGCCGCGATCATTCGCGACAATCGGCTAACCAGAGTAACTTCAGTTGCCGTCGGCACACGGTCTCGATCCAGGGAGCCTAGCAACCTGGCAGCCATTCCGAGGTCGCCCTTGCGCATGGACGTCGTGACCTTCGTCAGGATCTCCGATACCAGGGCATCCCTTTGTTTTGGCTCTGCATCTTTCATTCAGTTGGAGCCACGTTATCGATCGCCCCGCCTAAGGCAATTTTCTCAGCTGCGTCCCAATCCTCTATCGTGTCAATGTCAATAGCCTCAGATGCGGGGACAAGTGTGCCGGCGCAACGGGACAGTATAAAAGCCCCGCGTTCGACGAAGGCATTCCGTTCCACCGAGTAAGCCGCTCCTGTGATCACATGCGTCGGATTATCGAAATCGTCAGCCCTCTTCATACTCACGATATTGAATTGACCTTCAGGATTTTTGGTCGGGATGGTTAGGCCTGTCGCGATCTCGGTGATACGCCGCATGCCGTTTGATTTCAGTGTGGGCATCCATCCAGTTGAAGGGTCACGTTCACCAATGGCGCAAGCTGTAATGGCGGAGCCGGCAAAGCCACAAGACACCGATCTGATCACACTCGCGACTGATGCAACGGATGCAAGCGGCGAAGTGGGTTGTAGAAGACTGACAATGTCCATTCGTCCAAACCGCATTTCGGCATCCAAAAGTGCATGAACCGCGGCATCGAACGATGTGGCGGATGACGTGGCCAGATGCATAGGGCGCTCGATCGCCTCAATACCTTCGGGCGCGAGGTAGATGACTTCGGGATCATCGGTTGAGACCACGACATGATCGAGATGGCCCAGGTTGATTAGAGCGAGCGCGCGTTCGTAGGTCCAAGTTATCATTGGCTTGCCCGCGAACTCGCGAGTATTCTTGCCTGGAAGACGGACAGAGCCGGCCCGCGCAAGTATGATGCCGATGCGTCCGGTCAAGCGATTGCCGCCAGTCGCGTCAACAGAATATCATTGGCACCTTCGGTTTTGGCTAGAGCGTAGGCCAAAACGGCATGCACTTCATCGATCTGTCGATCGGTTATATTGGTCGAACACGGGAGAGGTAGAACCCTTCGCCATAGGGCGTCCGCCACGGGGTAAAGATCATCGGTGGAGAGACCTGCCTGCTTCAACGAGCTGAGAAGCGGAGCATAGGCCTCTTGGAGGTGCATCGGTTTCCAAAAGAGTCGAACGCCAATGCCACGGGAGTTGAGCACGGAAACGACATCGCGAATATCTGTTTCAGGCCGTAAGACTACACCGGAAAACCAATCGCCGCGCTCCGCCAAGCGGTGTCGTGGAAATACGTCCAGATCGTGCTTGTGCGCAAAAAGATCGTGCCGCGCCCGTATTCTCGCCTTGGCTGCGATGAAACTATCTAGGCGTGCGATCTGCGAACGCCCGAGAGCCGCTTCGATATTGGTCATCCGCTCGTTGAAAGCGGGCCTATCATGATCATAATTGACTCCCAACCGCCCAGTCGACGCCAAGCTCCTTGCTGCTGCGATGAAACCGTCGTCACCCACGATGGCCCCGCCGCCGCCCGTGGTCATGGTCTTGTTGCCATTAAAGGAAAACGTCGTTGCGTCGGCGTGCCCTCCGATTGGGCGCCCATCAAAGGTCGAACCGATTGCCGCGGCCGCATCGGCAACAATCCGGATCCCATGGCGTTCAGCGAACACCTTGACATCAGTCATGTCGATCGGGTTTCCCATTGGGTACACAACTATGATTGCCCTCGGTTTGGGCAGGCCAACCGCAACCAGTCGGCTGACCATCTGTTCCGCGTGATTAATGTCAATTGCCCAAGTTGCCGGGTCGATGTCCACGAAGATCGGGTCAGCCCCCGCTGAGTGGATCGCGTTGGCGGTAGCAACGAAAGTGTATGTCGGACATAGCACCAGATCGCCGCGGCCGATCCGTAAGGCCCTCAACGCGATCATGAGAGCGGCAGTTCCAGAGGCAACCGCTACAGCAGAGGAGGTGCCGCTAGCAGCGGCAACAGCTTGCTCGAATGCAGGAACATCGGGGCCAACGGAAGACACCCAACCATCGGTCATTGCGGTATGGACAGATGCGATGTCCTCGGGACCAATATTAGGTACGGCGAGCGGGATAGTGGAGACGGTTTGCATCGTTAGACTTCGTAGCGGCCAGGGTTGTAAAGAGCGAGATTAGTGGGATCGCGGAACCAGGCGATCGTTTCTTCCAAACCGCGCTCAAAGCCGTCAAGACCACCGTAGATCGGCCTCCAACCTGCCCTGGTAAGCGCAAGACCATTGTCGCCCCAGAGGCGCTCGACCTCGCTTGCTTCTGGACGCAGGCGGGCCGCGTCAATCTCGATCGTAATCTCTACACCCATCTTGTGGGCGATCAGTTTCACCGCTTCACCGACCGAGATCTCATAATTTGATGCGAGATTGGTCACATGCCCAATCGATTTCGCCGATTTGGCGAGTGCTATGAAGCCAGAAACTGTATCCTTTACATAATTGAAGTCCCTCGTCGGCCGGGTATCCCCGAGCTTGATCGATGTGATCCCAGCAGCAATTTGCGTGATAATCGTCGGCAAGACGGCTCGAGCCGATTGTCTAGGGCCGTATGTGTTAAACGGGCGAACCACCGAAACTGGAGTGTCGAAGCTCTTGTGGTAGGATAGCGCTATCATATCTGCCCCAATTTTAGAGGCTGAATACGGACTTTGCGCCTGCAGCGGATGGTCCTCCGTTATTGGGACGGCACGTGCGGTGCCGTAAACCTCACTAGTCGATGTGACTATACAACGTTCAACAGAATTAGACCGCGCCGCTTCAACAACGTTGGCAGTCCCACCAACATTAGTCTCCAAGTAAGCTTGTGGAGCTACATATGAATAGGGTATAGCGATCAACGCGGCGAGGTGGAAGACCACGTCGATGTCCTTCGTGATCGTGTTCACAAAGAATGGGTCGCGGATGTCGCCCGGACGGTAATCAATCGCCTCGCGGATGTCACGAGCAGCATGGTCGAGCCATCCTTTCGTACCAAGTGAATTGTAGATTGTGAGGGCCCGGACATTTGCGCCTTGGCGAACAAGCTCCTCGGTGAGATGCGAACCGATGAATCCGTCCGCGCCAGTCACCAGAACTCTTTTGCCTGAAATTGTTAAAATGTCGTCTATCCGCATAGTACAGCAGCCTTAGTCTCCTTGAGTACCATGACCTTGGCGCTCTCAATGGATAGCTCGTGACGGTGGTGGCCGGCCTCGACTTTAATTCGAGCGCGCTCGAGATCTGGCAGCGTTCCGACGTCAATCCAGTCCTCGATCAACGGAAACGCGCCGACTCGAAACCCGAGTGGAATTAGAGTTTCGATCAGAGACGGCATATCGACTTTACCCGCGGGGACATGCTCCAAGACCGACGGTGACAAGACATAGATCGCGACGTTGATCTGGTGGATGATTTTTGGCTTCTCGCGAATGCGGGAGATAAGCCCGTCGACCTGATCGATGACGCCAAATTGCATCTGGATAGGAAAGGGACGGACGCTAACGGTGATGTCATAACCTGCCGCGTTGTGGAACTCGACAAGGCGGCCGAACTGCGCAGTGGTTATGACATCGCCGTTGACAACGAGGAGGGGGTGTTTGATCTCGCGAGGTAGCAGCGAAAGGCAGCCCGCCGTACCAAATGGCGTGGTTTCCTTGAGATAGCGAACGCGAGCACCAAACGAAGATCCATCGCCAAAATGGTTCGTTACCACATCCCCTTCGAAGAAGAGTGACACGAAAATATCGCTGATGCCATTGTCTACCAAATTGTCGAGCAAATGCTCGGCGATGGGCTTGCCGCCAACATCCAGCATTGGCTTAGGTGTGGTCTTTGTCAAATCGCCGAGCCTGCGTCCGAAGCCGCCTGCCATTATTAGTCCGTGCGCGTCGAGCCTCGTGGGGCTCGGCATGCGAATCTCTGTGTGTACAATACGATGCCCAGGCTCGTCATATTTCGCCTCAATGCGTGGGAAGCGGCTTTTAAGCGCCACGCGCGCAGGCGTTCGGCACTTGCGCTCTATCTCGTCATAAGAAGATAGCAAAAGCTCGATGCAGGTTTGGTCGTCAATGCCTAGCGCGAGCAGACGGCGCCACTCATGATGGTGGATTTCGGCCTGCAGACATTGCTCTTCGTCGACGACGAACATGTTCTCGAAAGTCGTCTCGGCGAAAAACGCAGTTACGCTCGAAGCCTTCTGATCAGCCCGTACAACACCAAGCATAAGCTCCCCCATAACATTTGCTGGTCAATCGACCAGCTCCCATGCGGGTTAAGGTTAATCACAGACAATACTTCATTTATTCGGATTCATGTAAGAATACATGCCGTCAGATTTTCGTGATGATTCAGAGCTTATTACGCATATCTAATATTACAGCGTTATCTCCAAATCCATTCTCAGGCTTATCTTCAGACGCGTGTTTGTGTTTGCGATTGTGCCGGCCTTATGGCAATTCATATTTTCTGAGTCAAGCTTGTCATGAATAATAGAATGTGCACTTTGTATGCCGTCTAATTGTCGGCGCGATGTTACTTTTATCGGTAGGAAAAACAACTGAGAGTGGAAGAAGTATTACAGTTGCGTTTCATGATTTCTTGCCCTTTTCCCATTCCGCCACGGAAGACTAAAGAGGGTTATTGGCGATGATTGAACCGATTGAAATGACATTGGAGATATGAGCCTCGTCACTACGCGAGGTGAAGTCCCGGATCAGGGGCTTGCCTTCAGGAACATGTGGCGATTTCGGCCGGACTAATTCCCTGAAGGCCTGTTCCGGGACGAGCATCGCAGGACCGGTTGGACGCGCGCCGAGGCTGCGGCTGCCCCCGGGCCGTCGCGCCAACAGGCCATTCTCTGAAGGGTCAAATGGGATGCAGACGCTGCCCCCATGCAAAGGACGGGTTTCGTTATGGTCGAGGCGCAGTTTGTTCTCCGCCGTAAGAAGGCCTTGCTCGATAATCCTGTGACATTAAGAGTCCTGGAGACGGCAAATGCCCCCCGCGCGCGCTTGCCGAGCACCCTGCCGACCAAACAGCAACAGTAACCTCATGTTTCAATCATGAAATTGCCCGTGAAAAAGGGCTCCTAGCGGTCTTCTGAATGGAGGCCGGAAGGCAGCCGGATTCGTCTGGATCGGGAGAAATGAGGAGATGGTCATGCGACAAAATGCCGTAATCGGTTTCAGTGGGGTCCGATTATCCTGATCGATCGAGCCACTCATCGGCGGTCGCCGGCAAGACGCGATCGCAGCGGCGGACGTTTCTGGCAACAAGTAGCTATCGAAGCGACGGCATGCTGATGACCGCGTGTGTCGGGCGGAGCATTGCGCTTGCCCCGATCTGTCCAGTTCGCAAAGGATACGGATCGCGGCAAGCTTGGGTATGCGACGGCACGTGCCAGAATGCGAAAGGGCAGGCTTACTACGCGGTCTTGGCCCCACAAAATCACGACTCGTCAGCGCAGAAGTTGGCCGTTGGTTTGTTCGATATGGATCCGCCAGGAGATCGCGCGCTGACTTTCTCCCACGCGCTGCCCATGCCCGTGCCTCTTACCTTGAAAAAGGCGATGCCCAGGGCGAGCATGGCGTGGTCTTCGGCCGTATGGAACGCTTTAACGGCCCCCAGCATTGTTCACCCCGACCACATCGGACTGGCCAGCGAGGCGGAAAACCTGCCCTTGGTCGAATTGGTATAGTGCTTGCCCATGGCTGGAACGGCAGAACGGCGCCTTTGTTGCGCCGACACACCTTTCCGACCTTTGGCGATCCGCTAGCCCGACTGGAGACGCGGGTTGCAGCGCAACATTAGTGAACCGCAGCCCGGTAGTTTTTAAAGACGGCGTGTTGCCGCAGCTATTCCACCGTCACCGATTTCGCCAGATTGCGCGGCTGGTCGACATCGGTGCCCATGAAGTCGGCAGTGAAATAGGCGAGCATCTGGATCGGCAGCGCATAGATGATCGGCGAGATGATTTCCGGCACGTCCGGCAACACGATCGTCTCCATCGTCTTGACGCTTGTAAGTGCCGCACCCTTGCTGTCGGTGATCAGGATGATCTTGCCGCCGCGCGCCGCCACTTCCTGCATGTTGGACACGGTCTTCTCGAAAATGCGGTCATGCGGAGCGATGACGATTACCGGCATGTTCTCGTCGATCAGCGCGATCGGCCCGTGCTTCAGCTCGCCGGCGGCATAGCCTTCCGCATGGATGTAGGAGATTTCCTTGAGCTTCAGCGCGCCTTCCATGGCCAGCGGGAAATTGGTGTCGCGGCCGAGATAGAGCACGTCCTTGTAACGCGAGAGTTCGCGCGCGATCCGCTCGATCTGCTCTTCGAGCTTGAGCACCTGATTGGCATAGCGCGGCGCTTCCGAAAGCGCGCGAACCAGGGTCTTTTCCTGCTCCTTCGAGATCGTGCCGCGAGCCACGCCGGCGCGCACGGCGAGAGACGCCAGCACTGAGAGCTGGCAGGTAAATGCCTTGGTCGAGGCAACGCCGATCTCCGGGCCGGCCAGCGTCGGTAGCACCACATCGGATTCGCGCGCCATGGTCGATTCGCGCACATTGACGATGGCGCCGATCTTCATGCCCGCCTTGCGGCAGTAGCGTAGCGAGGCCAGCGTGTCGGCGGTCTCGCCCGATTGCGAGATGAAGAAAGCGGCATCGTTTGCCGACAGCGGCATTTCGCGATAGCGGAACTCCGAGGCGACATCGATATCGACCGGCAGCCGCGCATAGCGCTCAAACCAGTATTTGCCGATCAGGCCGGCCAGATAGGCGGTGCCGCAGGCCGAGATTGCCAGCCGGCCGATCTTGGCGAAGTCGAATGGCAGGTCGAGCGGCTTCGAGACGCCGGAGACGAAATCCACATAATGCGCCAGCGTGTGCGAGATCACCTCGGGCTGTTCATGGATTTCCTTTTCCATGAAATGCCGGCGGTTGCCCTTGTCGACCATGAAGCTGGTCGACAGCGACTGCTGGCGCTTGCGGACGACCTTTTTGCCGTCAATATCGAAGATACTAACGCCGCCGCGGCGCACCACCACCCAGTCGCCGTCTTCCAGATAGGTGATCGAGTTGGTGAAGGGTGCAAGCGCGATGGCGTCGGAGCCCAGGAACATCTCGCCGTCGCCATGGCCTACGGCCAGTGGCGGGCCGTTACGGGCGCCAATGATCAGGTCTTCGTCGCCCTTGAACATGATGGCCAGCGCAAAGGCGCCTTCCAGCCGCTTCAGTGCCTGGTGCGCGGCCTCTACCGGCTTCAGCCCCCCGGCCAGTTCGCGCGCCACCAGATGCGCCACCACCTCGGTGTCGGTCTGCGACGAGAAAGAATAGCCGTCGCGGATCAGCTCCTCGCGCAGTTCGGCGAAGTTCTCGATGATGCCGTTGTGGACGATGGCGACGCCGTCGGAAAAATGCGGATGCGCATTGGTCTCGTTGGGCACGCCATGCGTTGCCCAGCGTGTGTGGCCAATGCCGATCGTGCCGTCGAGCGGTTCATCCTTGAGCCGGCGCTCGAGGTTGCTCAGCTTGCCCTCGGCGCGGCGGCGGGCAAGCTGACCATGCTCGATGGTGGCGACACCGGCCGAGTCATAGCCGCGATATTCGAGCCGCTTCAGTGCACTCACGATAAGTGGCGCGACCTGCGACTGACCGACAATTCCAACGATACCGCACATGCTCTCAGTCCCCAATTCCCCATGGAAAACCAGCGAAAAGATCCGCCGACGAGATAAAATAGAATCAGTATATTCGATACTTAAGTTAGCTTCGACCTCAACAAATATCGCTTTAATACTTTCAAAAGCGAAGACCGGATCGTTTGGCAAGCCCTGCCATGATCTTCAGTAATGGAGCTGTAAGCTGGTTAAGTCGTGGCGGTGCTAGCACACCCGCACGGATCGCTTCGATCTCATCTAGGACGTCTTCGACCTCGCAACGCAGCCCGCTTTTAATACTAAGGTAGCGAGGATACAGGATCAGCGCTGCTGCCACCATTTCGTCAAGCGTCGGGCGCCGCGTTCTTCTCGGACAGGAAAGGCAATCTTGAGTCAGGCCCCAACCAGCATAGAAGGGCATTCCATAGGTCGAAACTGGCACCTCACGCATCAAGGCTTCAAACCCAGCGAGCGAAGTCGCTACGTGTATCCGTTGGGTCGTTGTCAGCCAACTAGAGAGCGAACCGCCCGCGGATTGAATATCGGCATGTAAGCTCGTACGATCGCCGTTCCTTAGACCCGCCGCGACGTCAGGGTGGGCGCGGTATGCGATCTTAGCTTTTGGATAAAAAGTTCGGACCAATTTCACAAGCTGATCGCCGGGTCGCGCGAGCGCACCGCCCATCAACACAGATTGGTCATCGACGACTTGACCAATGACAAGATGCACACACTCGTTCATGACGGGTCGGGTGCCATCGTCGACATTGTATTTCTCGATTGCTGACCCCACAATGCGCGCTCGGAGCTTTGCAGCGCGGTCCACGAGTGTGTCCGTCAGTCCATCGCCTGATTCTATGATGGTCTCGATACGGCTGGGCCGCGTTGCGTCATAGTAAAGCCCGATGGGATCAAAGACGAGCGACGCGGGACTCACGAGGGCGGCTCCAAGACCCACCGACCGAATGAAGCCGTCTTCGACGCTTATGTAACCTTGCTCGCCACCTAAGTCCTTTCCGAAGGCACCCCAGATCAGGTTATTCCGGCAGCTATTGAGTGCCCGAGGGCGAAGTCGCATAGAGAACGACACAGAAGCCCCAGGATGGGCTGCCATCGCTCGGACGGCTGCCCGTTTCCATCTGCCCGTTCCGTAGATGGTAATGGGCTTGTCGTCGAAACGTTCTGCCGCAGCCCACGAGGCAAGTCGATGCAGGCCTTGTAGCGCATCGCAGCGCTCGCGCTTCACGGGGTCCCACCACAAGGTCATTTCCTCGAGCACAACGGAGACGATTATGTCCGTCCGTCTTAAGATTTCATCCTTGGAATGCGGCGGATGGCAAGCCCGTCGCCCCAGAGCCACGATAGCGTCCGCGGAACCTGCGAGATCGGTTGTTAGGCCGAAACCCGCATAGAATGGCGCACCGAAGCATGTGACGGGAATGCCCCGTACCAGGGCCTCGAAGCCCGCACTGCTGGTGAGCGTAAAAACCTCATCAATCTCATCGAAGAAGATGGGCGCGGAGGAGCAATCTGACGTTGTGATATGTATTCCGTATGCCGCGCACATACGCGGCAAGATGGAGGCGAGCGCTGAATGGCCCCTTCCAGCGGCAACGTCTGGGTGGGTTCTGAGTACGAGCTCGGCACCCTCACTGAGCGACCGGTTAATCGCGTGCTTGGCCATGGCAATCACAGCATTATCACTGCCGCCGCCGTGCAAGAGAGAACGGTCATGCTTAACTTGGTCAATGATCCCTAGCTTAATCCGGCCTTGCTGGCGGATCGGTCCAAGGTAGTTGGAGGGAAGATTATACTTGCTTAGCCGTGCCCCTATTATTAATTCCCGCAAATCCGTTTTCGGCAGGTCTCCTTGGTCGGCAATGCGTGCGACCATCAACCGTTCGGCGGCAGACCCTGCTCCGCTACAGTCATAAGCTGGTTGATTAGCATCGATCATAACGCCCACCGAAGGCGTCGCGTAGGACTGTTTCGAAAGCCCCCAAGAGCGAAAATAGGGATCCTCGAGGAATAAGAAGGGAAGTCCGCGCGTCGCACAAAGGGTGCTTATCGACTCATTGCGCGGATTTCGACCCCAGCCACAGCCACCTTCAATCCCTCGGGCGTCACCGGCCCTCTGGATGAGGCGGGCGTCTAGCAGTAAGCTTATTTGCGTGTCGCGCGACAGCGCTCTGGAGCCCGCAAGAATGTTCGCGCCACTCCGCCAGGGCAGCGATGGCCGGCGGGGAGACCCATGGCTGTTTGCTGTATTCGTCAATGTATATCAGCCGGCGATCTGAGCGATCGAAATCGGCCCCCGAATGATGCCGTAAGTTTGGCTGACAAGGCCGAGGAACTTGTCGATCTCGACTGAAGGAGCGTTGGCTACGTACAGGATATCTCGATCCAGAATGCGTACTCGGCTCATGACCAATAGCGAGGCGGGATCAGACAAGCGAATGCGGTAGACTAATGGGAAAACATAATCCAGCGACTCCGCGTTTCCTCGCGCTTTGCCCATGATATCCCAACCGATCACGGAGGGATCGATGCGATTGCCGAGCGCCCGAACGAGTTCGGGGCGTTCGAAGCGAAAAAGAAAGACGCCCGACTGGTCTGCGCGACTGTCGTTTAGCCCCCCTGCAGTTCCCAAGGCTTCCGACAAAGTGAAATCATTTGACGGAATCGGCAGCGTGCCTTGGCGGACTACAGCGCCTAACGCCGTGAAAGTGACGCGTTGCCGGATCACAAGAATAGTGTCTTGGGGTTGCACATAGATATTCTCGCTAGGTCGCGAAATTATCGTGTGGAGTGCGACTGAGGCCGTGCGCTGGCCACGCATCAGACGGACAATTACTTCTTGCTCCGGAGCCTTAATCCCGCCTGCCGCAGCGATAACATCGAGAATTCGTTCGCCGCGGATACCAAGATTGACCTTGCCTCCACTCGTAACTTCACCGAGCACCGACGCTGTGGCCGTTGCATTGTTGGCTACGGAAACCATAACTTGCGGTTCAAGCGCGCGAGGACCAAGCTTTTTCTGGATGTCGGCGGCAACCGCCTTCGGCGTACGACCGGCAGCTCGTACTGTTCCAGCATAAGGAATGGTTATCAATCCGTCTCGGTCAATGGTCTGGTTAGGGATCACCGTCTGGTGCCCACCCGTAGCGAAGGGTCCGTCGGTCTGCGCGGTGAACAAGCCACCTGGGCCTGCCTCGAATACAGTGACGGAGAGGGTGTCGCCGATCCCGAGTTGTTGCGAAGGAGCCCCTGGATGGCTGCCAAACCCGTCTGCCAAGGAGGAACCCGATAGGCGCTCAAGGATCGAAGCCACGTCAGCGTCAAGGTCGACAACTTGATAGCCTTGGTTTGCGCGGCGTCCCTTCGGGTCTATTGTCGACGCATTTGGTCCGGACGCTGGGAGAGAAGCGCAGCCCCCGGTCGCAAAGAAAAGTCCAAAAATAAGAGTCCGCCGGGCGATCATGCGAAAGGCCGAATTACAATTTTAAGCAACATTGATCCATTCGTATCCATTCTTCCATGTCAACGTCATGAACCATTCGCACAAACACGAATTAAACGCACCGGTCGCTCATCGGAGGACGTACGGAAACATTCTCCGGTGCGGTTATCTCATCAGGCGGGTGAGGTTTCGCTTGAGTTGACAGGGGCTAACGTTAGCCTCCCCGAGAAGGTGTCCTTACCTCGCTGCATTCCGTGGCTCCCCAATGCTAACTGGGACATGCTCTGAACCATCGCTAGAGCCCTTGTCAATAAATTTTTCGCTCTCTCTCAAACATGACAGGATTGCAACAATATGAGGCCAATACATCCCCGAAAACGGGTGGCTCAACATGCTGAATTACAAGCCATGCTCTTAGTATTACAGTTGCAATTTTCTTATAATGCGGGCTGGCGTGCGAGGACTTGGTGAGCAAATATACCGTGAAATGTGCAAGTGTCGAGGCAATCTCGACAGCCGCCATTGTCTTCCTGACCCTAGTGCTGCAGGACGACAAAAAAGGGTTGCAGGTCAAGTATGGCGGAAGCTGGGTCGAGTGGACCCGCTCCCCGGAGCGCTTATTGTCAACGGCAGCGACGGTGCGTGCGATCATATCCAGTGCTAGGCGGGACTTTGTTGCGAAAGTCTTGCCGGCAGGCACCTGGGCCCGCGCCAAGCGGGCAGGGTCATCCGTCCAAGCCCTCGGAAGATACAGCGCGCGATCAACGAAAGCATGCCCGTGCCTGGATGCATAGGCCACAAACACCCCGATCTGGCAGGTGGCTATCTTGCCAGTCGAGCCGTAGACCTGCCGCACTACCCCACAGGACGCCACGGCCCGGGGTCACCCGCAGCCTCGGCTCGCATCCAGCCGGTCTTGCGATGCTCGTCCCAGAGCAGGCCTTCAAGGAACAGTCCGGCCGAGATTGCCACGCGTTCCTGAGGAAAAAGCCCACTGATCCGGGCCTTCACCTCGCGTAGTGACGAGGCCCATACCTCGAATGTCGTTTCAATCGATTGAACCATCGCCAATAATCCCTTTTAGCCGCCCGTCACGGAATCGAAGAAATAAGTAATTCGCCTATGAAACGCAATGGTAATACTTCCCTCTTTCTCCACTGCTTTTTAACGATAAAAGTAGCGTCGCGACTAGAATTTAGACGGCACACAAATCTCATATTATCTTGTTCGAAACAAGCTTGACTTAGCAAATCTGGATTGCCATAACCCCGGCACAATCAAGAATGGTAGCATAGGGCGACTGGTGGAAGGATAAACGTGAGGATGGCTATGGGGCTCACGATACAATATTAGCTTCCACTAATAAAAGTTGGATATTCCGTCAATCTGGAACTCGATTCGCTTACCTGAGTCCAGAACGATCAAGTATTACGCACTGCTCATGACATCGGCCCGGCGATCGAGACCAATCCGCTTTATGTCTCCCGCGCAGATCTTGAGGACTGGTCTGTCGTCGCCCTGTGGCTGTGTCCGACCCTCATGCACATCTGCGGCACGGTCCTTGCGGAGAGCCTATCGGCCGCTTCACTTCGAGACGTTGGCGGGCTTTCGGAAAGAGTCGGCCCGTCAAACGAGCATGGGCTGGTGCGAAATCCTCGCTTCGACACCGCGAAGGGGTGGATTACATCACGATCACCTTACAGCGTGCCTCTGGATGGAAAGCAGGCTGAACGACAGGCTCTCTGGAGAGGCAAGATGATTCCGATCGCACAAATGGAAAAATTGCTCGAAAATGGCCGAGCCTCAGCAGAGCGCGGACGCTCTCTCGATCATTTCCCGGTCGTTCGAATTATTTCGCTGGACACGGGATCGGAGTGGCTGCTCTCCGAAAGATCGCCCCACAACGACATGCTCGCCTTCGGTGCGTTCTTCCCCGGCGACGGCAGTGTACCGCTGATGGGTTGGGTATCAATCCCCGGGCTCATCTACAACCGCTCCAGGGCGGGCAGGCTGCTCGACTTCGATCCGGACTACCGCCCGTCCAGGCCGATCGGAACGATAGCCCCCGAGGTCCGTTTCGTCGGCGAAATACCGTCGAAACCATAAGGAGAAGGGGCGGCTATGCCGGCACTTTCGCCGTGGCTCCGCCGACGGTGGACCCCTTCCTCCGGAGGCGTTCCCGTCCTTCGGACCCTTGCCCCTTTCGGAATCGCTGTCGGCAGACGACCGTTAGATGAGATTCCGCCTGCGTATCCAGCAATGACTGTATTTCCGTGTCGGTTTCGCCCTGCCTTTGGACATGATGGCCCATTCTCGCGGCAACGTGCGGCGGCAGTTCCAGCATCATCAGCCCGAACAGCCGAAGCATGAAGAATGATGTGCTATTGGTTGTAAATCATCATGCCGAAGCCGACGAGAGAGCCGACGGATGCCGATCGACGACGCGAAACGCAGAAAGCGTTTGGTCAATCCGCTACGGGCTCGCCCACGGGCTCGGGCAATCTCTCGGGGAGATCGTTGCCGGGATTGGTTTCAATCGGGCCTTCACAACCCATGCCTCGACAGGGCCCGTCAAAAACTTCTTGTCTCGAACGGGTCGAATTCTCGAACCGCGGGTACTCCGGTAGCTGTTGGGTTTGGTTGGCCTCGTCAATCGTGCAGGGGGCGTCACCGCGCATACCCGCTCCGTGCGTTCCCGCCGATCCGATAGCAACGTTCACCTTTGTCAAACGGCTTCCAAAACTGACCCCCGATCGGCGTCCAATTTTGGGTCTGACTCAAATTCGATGATTTTGCATGGCGGCGTGGTGCTGTTTTCTGAGGGGAATCAGCACCATGGCGAACAATTTGCGTTTGTCGTCCCTGATCCCGGCCGGATTGATCGTCGAGAGTACCGCCGAGGACGAGGGCGTGATCGTGGTTTCAGCGCGTGCGGAGGTCGATAGGCGGGCTTGCCCGCTGTGCGGGAAGTCGTCGAACCGAATCCATAGCCGATATGTCAGGACGGTTGCGGATTTGCCCTGCGCGGGCAGGAAGATCCAACTTCGGCTCGTTGCGAGACGCTTCGTCTGCAGTGCACCGCTCTGTCGACGACGGATATTTGCCGAACGGTTTGATGACGGGGTTGTCGCGGAGAGATCCCGCCGGACCTCGCGTCTGGAATGCGTCGTTCACCACTTAGGATTGGCGCTCGGCGGCAGGCCGGCCGCGAGCATTGCCAAGCGGCTGATGGTGCCGGTCAGCAACGATACGCTGCTGCGGGTGGTGCGGCGGCGAAGCTGCGTGCGAACCGATCCTCTCAGCATTGTCGGCATTGATGACTGGGCCTTCCGCCGCAACCATCGCTACGGCACCATCGTATGCGATCTGGAGCGGCGGCGGATCGTGACACTTTTGCCGGACCGCGAGATCGCGACCGTCCAGGCGTGGCTTACGGATCATCAGGAGATCGGAATAATCGCACGTGACCGGGGCGGCGGTTACGGCGAAGCGGCGGCGAAGGCGTTACCGCACGCGATCCAGGTCGCCGATCGCTGGCATCTCATGGAGAACGCCAGTTCTGCCTTCCTGGATGCCGTCCGGAAATCGATGCGTTCGATCCGTGCTGCGATCGGCGCCACCAAGGTCGATCCAGACCTGCTCACTTGCGCCGAGAAGCTGCAATATGAGGGCTATCTGCGGCGCGAAGAGACCAACGCCGTGATCATGAGGCTCGCAGGCGAAGGCGTTTCTATCAAAGAGATCGTGCGCCGAAGCGGCCACAGCCGCAAGCTCGTCCGCCAGGTGATCCGTGGTGAGCGGACAGATGTGTTCCGGGTTCGGCAGAGTTCGCTGGATGCGCAATTGCCATTGCTGGATGAGCTATGGGCTTCGGGCTGCCACAATGGAGCTGAGCTCTGGCGACGCCTGCACGCCAAAGGCTTTCGCGGTTCCCTTCGCGTGGTCGGAGAGTGGGCAACCCGCCGACGGCGGGCCGAACGCGCTTCTGATCAGCAACTGCAAAAGGTGCCGTCGGCCAGGACGATCGCGCGGCTGATGACGACCGCCCGGGACCATCTGACCAAGTCCGACACGGTGACCATCGCTGCCATCGAGACAAGGGTGCCTATCTTGGTCGAAGCACGTTGCCTGATCGACAGGTTCCATTCGATGGTCCGCAAAAAGATTGAGGCGGATCTTGATCCGTGGATCGTCGATGCCAGCACGAGTGTCATCGCGTCCTTCGCCAGCGGCATCACGCGCGACCGCGCAGCCGTCCGCGCCGCGATCACCGAACCCTGGTCAAACGGTCAGACGGAGGGCCAGATTACGAAACTCAAGCTCGTGAAGCGCCAGATGTACGGACGCGGAAAGCTCGATCTCCTTCAAGCCAGATTGATCGGTGCTGCATGAACGCAAACTTCATCGAGATTGCGTCAGACCCAAAATTGGACGCCGATTCCCCGGCTTATGGGGTCAATTTTGCACGCCGATTCACATTCACCTTGACTTTGCCGAGTTCCTGGACCGCCTTCTCCACAGTGTGGCCTGCGCCCCGGGCTATGGTTCCCGCGTCTTTGCGAACTTGATGCCAGCTGGGTCCGTGTCCCCAACCTCCGGCATGAGCGTCGCCTATCGGGCTCGCGCTGCCGAAGGCGACGAGCATGATGGTAAAGGCATGGAAGCATCCTCCAGGATTGCCTCGGTTCCGCTTGGAACCTCACCTTTGCAACCCATGCCGCCTTGTAGCGCTGGCGCTTTGCCGTTGCGGGGCAATTCAAGAGTCTCGAATTTTTTCTTCCTCTAGGGCTCCTTCGCCAGGCGAAGAGCGAATTCCGAATGTAGCTTTTTCAGACCCTGCTCGATCCTGCTTGCTTGGTTGCGCTGGGTGTTGCAAATTCCGACGATTAACCGGACATCGTTCCGATCAAAAACCGGACGCGATTGGAGTGCACCCCCAGACTGAGACAAGGAAAATAGCGGACAGTTTCCCGTGTTAAGCTATGCAGCCTTTTCCATCTGTCGCCCGCGTGAATGCTTCTGTTCGTATTCCTCCGGACTGAGGTAGTCGAGCGCCGAATGCAGGCGCTGCGTATTGTAAACGGTCTCTATGAAAGCGCCGATGTGCTTGCGGGCATCATCTGCATCCTTATAGGCGAGACCTTGCACCTCTTCCTGTTTCAGGGTTTTCATGAAGCTCTCCGCCTTCGCATTGTCGTAAGGATTGCCGACACGACTCATGCTCGCCTGGATACCGTGTAGATGCAGAAGTTCGGAGTAGGCCCCGCAAGCGTATTGAACCCCGCGGTCGGAATGATGAATGAGGCTCCCGGGTACGGGCTGGCGATCAGCGATGGCCATCTCGAGAGCTTCGATGGCAAGGCTTGCTCTAAGATGCGTATCCAGCGCCCATCCGACAACCTTGCGGCTGAACGCGTCAAGGACAACGGCAAGGAAGGCAAACTCCTCAGCCAGATGCAGGAAGGTGATATCGGCAACCCATAGCTGGTTTACGCCATTGAGGATCATTCCCCTCGCGAGGTTCGGCACGACTTGCCAACCATGCCTGGAGTTGGTCGTCACAGGAACAAAGGGGCTAGCGCGCAGGCACAACAGATTGTCTTCACGCATGATCCGCAGAACGCATTTGTGATTAACTTGCCACCCCTCACGCCGAAGCAGGGCTCCAATCCGGCGGTACCCGTAGTGTGTGTTGCCGAGAGCCAGCTTCTGAATGAGATCGCGCAAACCCGTCTCGGCTCGACGAGGGGCTGAACCCAGCCAGTGACGGTAATAGCTCGCGCGGCTGACACCAGCGAGCCAGCACATTCTGTCGATGTTGAATTCGCCTTGCGACAGGCCGGTCATCATCTTTTCGATGATTTTGAAGATCCCATTTCGCCAGGAGCGCTGCTCCGACGCTGATCTTCCTCGAAGTGCCGCAAGGCTTCGCGAAAAAAATCGAGATCGAGCTGCTGCTGCCCGACCTTCTGCTCCAGTTCCCTGATCCGGCGCCTGGCCTTGGTCAGTGCCTTTTCCTGAGGTGCCGGCACATCCACTGCACTCTGCAGCTGTGCGGTCCCGTCAACTCCTGCTGTCGATCTGGCCGGCCGGCCGCGCCGACGTGACTTCAAATTGCCACGAAGCCTGAGATGATCACGCCACTCGTAAAGTCGTTGGCGACTGACGCCAACCTCATCTGCCAACTTGCTGACGGTTTCGCCCGCCTCCATGCGCCGGAGAAGCTCCAGCTTTTGGTCATCATCAATAACTCTTTGCCGTCCGGCCATGCCCCAGTTTCCTCTCCTTGCGGGGAAACTGTCCGCTATTTTCCTTGTCTCAGTCTGGGGTGCACTCCATCACTGTCCGGTTTCATTGGAATACGCAGGTGTCATTCAGACGCACGATATCCTTGCTGCTGTCATCGGATTGTTGGCGGCAGACGATGCCATGCCAAACAGCGCCTTGCAGCGCCTCAGTGGCGGACTGGAAGGTCTGGTCGAGAAAACAGGCCAGACTCTTATGCACCATGTCCGTGGTCGGGTGCTTTCGGTGCGCTTCTTCAAGCTCAGCGACGACGAAGGCAGGGGCGTAATATCGGAACGGCAGCTTCTTTTCGTAGACCTTAAAGAGAGACCTGTGCGCGGGAAGCATTTTGCGTTGATTTTGTTTGATCTTTTCCGCTTCCGGGGTAAAGGGTGCAAAGTATCAGCGCTGACGTCGTCGGCTGTATCTTCTGACGCTCTCGTGTGAGCGTCAGTGGTGTTTTTGCCCGCTATCCAGCCATACCGAGGACCTTCAAACTGCGTTTCATATTGTAGGCGATGGCAGTGAGGCGAATTTGAACGCCTGCCTTTGCAAGCCCTCGCCATCGCATCCGGCGAAGGCCGTAGCTTCGTTTCCACGTGCCAAAGATCTTCTCGATCCGGCCACGAATGCGATGGATCGGTTGGTTCCAGGCCTCAAGGCGTGCCAGTGTTTCGGCTTCGTCCCGTCCCCACATGCCGGTGGCGACGATGTGTGGCGTTCCACCCTTGGCACGCACCGCGTCGCCGAAATGATTGCCGCGATAGGCGCTATCGGCAAACACCTGGCCGGGATTGTCAGGCAGAGCATCGGGACCGGCCTTGCCGTCGTTGATGTTGGCGGGTGTGACGGCGATCTCCTCGACCAGAGCTGTATCGGCGTCGGCACCGACATGGGCCTTGAAGCCATGAACCGCTGGTCGACCCTTATGCTTGACCCAATGGCCCTCTTCGTCATCCTCACTGGCCGAGGCGATGATCGTCGCATCGACAAGCGTACCGGTCTTCACCTGAATCGCTTTGGCCTTGAGCTGGCCGGTGATCTCGTCGAACAGCGTCTTGTCCAGACCATGGGCCACAAGGGCCTTTCGAAAACGCACGAAAGCCGTTCGCTCAGGTGTCGGCTCTTGAGCCGAAAACCCGCAGAACCGTCGGAACGAACGATCCTCTGTCGTCCAACGCCTCGGCAAGCTTGACGTCGGACAAGTCGTACCAGATCGACAGCAGCATCGCCTTGAACAAGGCCTCTGGCGGCCAGGCAGGCTCGCCCTTCGAAGAGCAGGAAATCCCACAAAGGGCCTGATCGATCGGCACCCAGTCAATCAGTCTGGCAAGCGCATCCAAAGACGAATGCTGGCCGCGATCAACGGCAAAACCAAACTTTTCCTGACCAATGCGCCGACGTGTCATCGCATCCCTCAATCCATTGTACTGATTGAGAGAATCACAGATCAACACGCCAGTCCAGACACCCGCGCACAGGTCTCAAAGAACAGCTTTGCGCGCTCCCTTTCGAAATCATGGAGCGCGATATGGGCAATGCTGCCGATTTTCCGGGTCAAAACGCCCGGATTGTCGCTAGGGAGCGACCCACCGCCCGATCCAGAGCCAAAATCCGCTCTGAACGATGCCCGGGGGAAAAACGAACCAACCATGTTGCACCTCTGTAACGATGCGCCACCTACGCGGATGATGTGGGCATTGACGACGTAGGTTTCAATTCCGGCGAAATGATGCTTCGCGGGTTCGGTCAACCCGCCCCCTGCGGCCGCCTTGGAGGGCGGCACTGGCATAGTTCAAACCAGGCGCCGCCGCGGATCTTCGCCCGATCCGTTCGGGACGTTGCCGTCCTAACAATCCGGGCGAGGACGCCGTTCGGGCCGATAATCGCCGCAGTGCTCCCTCTTACGATGTGATCGCTCGCTACCCCGACGCCGGTGAGGCCGGATCCATCCCCCACGAACGTGGCGGTAATGGTCGAGGCGCTGATAACCGGCGCGTCGGAAGGGCAACCGATGTCGCACCGGCTTGCCTCGCCGAAGCACAAGTGGCCACCCTGCACGCCCATGGTGGCGCTAAACGTAGCCACTGTGCCCGGTCCTGCGATGCGCCCCTCGTTAATGGCAGCTCATGACACGCGGATTGGCGAAGCCGCTGCAACTACTTGGCTCTCCCGGATATGTCTGACAGACAAGTGTGGATGAGGAGAAAGGCCCAATTCCGGTCCCTCTTGTAATATTCTCGGTAGCTCCCACCGCGTCGGCTGCAATCGAAGCTGTCATGTCGCAGGTATTCGTGAATTCCAACTCATAGGTCATAGTCGCGGTGGTGGCGCCTGACTCAGGTGCATGGCTGGTCTGGGGGGCTACTGTTACACATTCCTGATGGAGTTTCTCGTTATAATTCATGCACTTGCTTTGAACTGACGTTCTATCTCCACCTTGTGGCTTTAGACCTCTCGCAAACTCAAATTGCCGCTCCTGCAAGGCGAGACAAAGTTGCGTGCCTTTATTCTCACCGTCGCAATGGTTTTTAAATTCTGCTCTGTTCACTTCCGCTATGGAATTCAGACTTTGCGGGTCAACGGTGTCAGATGGCGAAATGCCCCCTGACAGATCCGCCTTGCGTTTTGCAATTGCCATGCACTCGGCGGAGTAGATGGCCATTTTGCAGTTGAATTTGGTTTCTAGCGCGGGCAGGCCCTCAAGATCATACCCAGGATCAAATGGTTTCGGCTTGTCTGCTGCCGCTTGTGGCTGGTTCAGAGGCGCTTTTATTTTTGGGGGCGGGGCGGGGGTTGCCGTTTTGGGGTTTTTATCTAGTTTTGCGAGGCAATCAGCGCGTTTGCTTTCTATTTCTCGGAGCTGCTCTAAGTGGTATTGGCAGTCCTGCGCGCTATAGCTGCAGTTTTGGGAGGCATAGTAAGCCTGTTCACTTCGCATACCCGCTGCGGCGCTTGCTCGATCGTGATAATGGCCTAAGCAGGCCAATTCAGCTTGTGTTGTGGCATGAGATGATCCGGCTAAAGTGGAAGCTAGAACAATCAACGTCGACACAATTAGAGCGCACGGCCTTTTCATGTGGTCCCTCTTCTCAAGCCGAAGCGACCATAGACCTTATTCTACGACAAACTTGAGACATCGCGGATAAGGTGCTATTGTAACTTTACACACGCAATGTTGCAACCAAGTTCGAATGTCGCTCGGCCAGCAAAGTAGAAATGTCGCCAGGAGGTAATTCGCACGGCAGGTCGCAGCAATTTAGAAACGCGACAGTGACCCGCTTCTTGGCGCCGACGTGAGCACCTGATCGGGCGTAAGCTGGTCGGGATTGCGCAGCCCGATCGGGTGCGATCCAGAAGGCTCCCGGCTTTAGCTTTGAGAGCTGACTTCACTCGGCAGCATCCAGCCTTGCCAGCGCTTGTTGTCGACGCGCGATGACAGCAGGATCATTCATGAAATCCTTCCTACGCCCCGGCTTCCTGTCGCGCTTCTGATAGCCAGTCTGTTCGCTGTTCGTCTTAATCTTCGGCGCGGGCCGCGCCTCATCTTGCTGGCTCTTGATCCAGGACAGAACCTCGCCAAGCCGCTTGTTCTCGGTGACCGCGGCGTGGGTGACGCGCTGCTCTTTGTCGAAGACAGTGTAGGGCAGGGAGCATGCCTTCCACCGAACATCCAGGCGACCGTCGGCGAACTCGTAAATATCGACATATCTGCCGACCAGGCCGCATGAGATATCGTTCTTCTCCAGCATGATCTGCTTGCGTTCGTAGGAGAAAGACAATTGCTGGCCGACATAGCGCTGCTCGCGTTTGCAGAGCAGGTCGCGGAGTCGATCGGCCGGCATGTTCAAGACACGATGTCGATACCGGGTCAATACTCCCCATCGCACGATGCAGATTGTCCGACCGGGTAGGGATCTTCGCAAACTTGTCGTTGAAGCTGGTCGTGAATGCCGGCAGAAAAGCGTTGGCTTCTTCGATATCTGAGATGCCAGCAAGACGCAGTTCCTTCACAAGCCGGTCCTGCAGCGTGCGATTGACACGTTCGACCCGGCCCTTGGCCTGGCTCGAATTGGCGCACAGGATCTCGATGTTGAGCTCGGACAAGGCTCGGCCGAATTGGGTCATGCCGCGGCCGGCACGAGCCTCGGCCTTCGCCACCCGAAACACCGTGTGCTTGTCGGAATAGAACGCTATCGGGCAACCATGCGCCTTCAGATAAAGCTCCAGGGCCTCGAAGTAACTGAACGTGCTCTCCGACTTCACAAAGCGAAGCTGCTGGAGCTTGCCGGTCGCGTCATCGATGAAGACGAGCAGGGTGCATGGGTCGCCGCGCTCCTCGAACCAACGGTGATCACTGCCGTCGATCTGCACCAGCTCGCCATAAGATTCCCGGCGCAGACGCGGCTGATGGAATGTCCGGCGCTGCTTCCGCGACAGCCAAATCCCAGCCTCCGCCATCCATTTGCGAAGCGTCTCACGCGATATGGTGACGCCATGGTCCTCGGCCAACTTCTCAGCCGCAAGCGTCGGCCCAAAGTCCAGATAGTGTTCGCGGACGAGCGATAGAGTGAAATCCCGAATGCCGTCTATAATCTGATGGTTCGAACGCCGGCCGCGCGCCTTGTGGCGCAGTCCGCCAGCGCCGTCGACCTGAAGCGTCTTCAAAAGCCTCTGCACTTGGCGCCTGGTCAGACCCAGCACATGTGCCGCAGCGATGGTCGTCATCCGCCGATCAGTGACTTTCGACAGCACCTCTATGCGTTGAAGCTCGCGTTCGCTCATCAAAACCAATCCCACTTGCTGTCTCCCTCACAAACGGCGCCGGGGAGAATGGCATTCAGCAAAGGGGAAGCGACATTCCTACTTTGCAGAAGTGGGACATTTTAACTTTGCTCGTACACGCAATGTCAAAGCGATTTAGAGACGCGACACCGCCAGCAAGTTAGAAATGCGACAGTGACGCGCTTCTTGGCGCCGAAGGGAGCGCCCGATCGGGCGTCAGCTGGTCAGGGTTGCGCAGCCCGATCGGGGGCGATCAATCGTGGCTTCTTCGGCTTTAGCTTTGAGAGCCTGCCAACGACATGGATGCGAAGGGCAGCGTCCGACCAGCCTACGACATTGGCGCAATGTCGCTGATGATCTGGTCACGACATCTCATTCCGCAGCTTCCAGCCTCGTTAGCGCCTGTTCTCGCCGTGCGATGACGGCGGGATCGTTCATGAAATCCGTCCTTCGGCCAGGCTTGCGCCCACGCTTCACATAGCCGTTGCTCTGGCTGCCATCAGGGATCCCGAACATATGGTCCGTCTGGCCGGTGCGGCGGGGTCCATGCTGGCTTCGCGTCAGTTCGCGGCCAGCCTGCATCTCGGCCACCATTGCAAGCGCTTCGTCCAGGCGTTTGTTCTCGACAATCTCCGATCTATGAACCGAGCGCAGCTTGTCGAAAGTTCTGTAGGGCAGGAGGGTGGTGCCCTCCATGATCTCGAGCCGGCCGTCGGGATAGTCGCAGACGACGACCTTCTTGCCGGCCAGGCGCTTCGCGAAGGCGCTTGGATCGAGGATGAACAGCACCTTGTCGTAGCGCAGTGTCAAAGCCTGGGACAGCGTGCGGAACTCTTTGCGGCACATCGCGCCGTCCAGGTTCTCGTGCTTGGCAAGAGGACGGTGCATGTTCTTCGGATTGCGTGGCTCCTTGCCAAAACGGGCATTGAAGTCGGCAGCGAACTCCGACGCAAAAGCATTGGCCGCCTCGATCGTGCTGATGCCGCGCAGGCGCAGCTCCTTCACAAGCCGGTCCTGGAGCGTCTGATTAGCCCGCTCGACACGGCCTTTAGCCTGAGGGGTATTGGCGCAGATGATGTCGATGTTCAGTTCGTAAAGCGCTCGGCCGAACTGGGTCAAACCGGTCGTCCGATCCTTCTCCGAACCATGCGTCGTGCGGAAGACGCCATGCTTGTCGCTGTAGAAGGAGATCGGCTTACCCCATTCCTGTAAATACGCCTTCGTGGCGATCAGATAGTCGAACGTATTCTCCGAACCAGCAAAGCGCAGATGCAGCAGCTTGCCCGTCGCGTCGTCGATGTAAACGAGCAGGGCGCATTTAGGGCCGCGGTTCTCGAACCACCAATGGTGCGAGCCGTCGATCTGAACCAACTCGCCGAGGCAGTCGCGCCGACCCCGTGGCTGGTGAAACTGCTTCTTGCGCTCCCGGCGCGATGTCCAAATGCCAGCTTCCGTCATCCATTTGCGTAGCGTCTCGGTGCTGACGGCGATCTGGTGCCACTCAAGCAGCTTCTCGCGGGCAAGCGTCGGGCCGAAGTCCCGGTAGCGATCGCGCACCAGATCCAATGCGGTGTTGCGGAAGTCCTCATCATGGCGTCGATTGCTCGGCCGGCCGCGCTTCTTGGACGCCAGCCCGCCGGCGCCGTCCAGGTCATAGGCCTGCAACAGCCGGTGAACCTGACTGCGGCTGAGATGAAGAAGCTCCGCCGCCTGGACGACGCTCAGCCGCCGGTCACGGATCTTCTGGATGGCTTCAAGACGATGCAGCTCTTTTTGCGACAAGGTGACCAAAGGCATGACGGCTCCCGCAACAAGCCCGGTCTCACGCCAGGCTCTGTGAAGTCGCCAGCCTTCCTTTCCAGCTTCATGTTGACCAGCCTCGGAAGCGGGAAGTGTCGCATCTCTAACTGGGGCAACTGTCGCATTACTAAATAGCTGCTACACGCAAAAGTTGCATAAGTTTAATTATGGAACTTAGACTAACCAATTGATTTTATTCGCATAATCTATCTTATGTTAAATCGAATATGTGCAAACCCGCTACAGCCCCTCCTCGAAGAGCTTTGCCTCCAGATTGCGGCGCGTAACAAGACCCGACGCCTCGGGATCGTTTTCCCAAAGGCGGACCATATTGCGAATTTCGTCCGGGATCTTATTGAACTCTTTGCTCTTCATGTGGGCATAGATGTTGCGCATCTCGGTGTAGCGATCGATTTTCCTGTCTTTAGCGGGCTTCGCCTTGAAGCTGGAGCCGCGATTGTAGTCCAAGGACACCAGAGCACCTAAGGACTTAGGGCTCAGCAGCTTCGTGTTGAACAGGACGTTCTCTACCTCACCGGTGTAGCGCGGTGCGTCCTTCTCAATGAATTGACGATAGGCGGTGTCGAACTCGATACTTTCGTGAGCCATTCGCGGAAGCAGCCTTTTGGCCGCCTTGGCCTTGATGCCGCAGGCCTTTGCGATATTCTTTATGTCCTGGTCGGAAATGTACCCCGCCCAATCCGCCTGCAGCCGTTCCTCAGTCACATATCCGACATCGTAACCGATTCCACAGGTCACACCGGACCTGCCACCGGGCCAAATCAACCCCTTGTATTTCTTCGTATAGGCTTTTTTGCTGGTAACCTCGCAGAACACAATTAGGTCGATTGCTTCCGGCGCGATCGGTGTGTTCGATATTGGGCCGTTGGACACGCCGGCCGAAGTCGCGACGCCGGCGTGCAACGCGTCCTTGGCCTCCAAACTGCCTCCAGCACCCAGCAAGGTTACGCCGCTGTCCCGGAGAGCCGCCAGCGTCTGATCGAAGTTGAGATTGTCGGCGAGCGCCATTGCGGGCAGACCCATGACTGTCCACGCAGCAGATACCGCACCACCGACGAGCACTTCACGCCTATTCATTTGCTTTTCCCCGCTGTTGGTTGTGAGCCGCATCCGTTAATCTCGTTGTTCGATGTTCGGCAGATCCAGTCGTGGATTTCCGTGAGCGTGACGCTCTGGCTTGCCATTTTGCTCGCTGCCATGCAGGTCGCCGCCATGGACTTCTCCACGCCTTCGATGTTGAAGGAAATGACGCCCTGGACCGCTCTGGGCCGCTTCTCCGCGAAAGTATCTCCAGGCTTGCAGCCTCTGTTCAGACCAACAAAGACCGGACCGCCCGAGTCACCTTGGCAGAACGCTCCCTTTTTCTCTCCGGGCACAAACGTGAAATGTTCGCCCTCTTCTGCCAGTGAAGGAGGAAACGTGACAAAGAACTCCCCCAGGGGCGCCGCAGTGTTCGATACGCCATAACCAGCGAGCGTCGCTAAACTGGTGAAAGCGTCGGCCAAGGACGCCTCTGGAAAATCCCCGGGATTGAATGGCTGAGCGACATGCACCAGCGCTACATCGTGAGAATTTGAAGAGGGTTCGGCATCATAAAGTTTATTGACGATGGCCTTATCGCCATATCGGACCTTGTCGACATCTACGAGTGCTGAATTCATGGCGTTGATCTGAAGCGCCTGATCGTTCGTCGGTGGCGAGAACACAAAATCCTGCTCCTCCGGTTGGTTAGCGTCGTTGTTGGCAAGCGCGGCCGAGCTTTTTCCCGTGATGCAGTGCGCAGCGGTCAGTACCCAGTTGGCGGCGACGATTGTCCCCGTGCATCCCTCGACGCCCAAAGTCCCGGGCCGGGTGATCGAAAGCTTCACCACTTCCGGGAACTGGCGCCAGGAGAATTCCGGGCGCTTGTGGCTGAGCGTCTTCAGGAACGAACTGGTGGCTATATTGCACCCCAACACCTCGCTGTCGTCTCCGCCCCACGCAGCGGCTTCGCGGAAGACGCTCTGTGCATTCACACCTGGTTGAAGGTGAGCAAGTGTGTCGGGAGGAAGCTTGATCGGAGCGTCTTTGGGAAGAGGATCGAGAGGGAAGATGATGCACGTTGGGCAATGATCTGGAGTGTCGAAACCCAGGTGGAATTTCGTGACTTTGGGTTTAAGGTCAAACGTGTCGAAGCCGAAACTGAGCCCCTCACCCGGTTGGTTATGAACAGCATCTGACCATGAAGGATTAGACCATGTCGCAATTGAGTGTGGGGCGACATTGAGTTTTGTAAGTGCACCACCGTCGAAGGCGCCTTTGAGGCCTGCCCCAAATTCTATCTGGCGGTCAATTCCGACGTCTCCGGCAAAGCTTGGTCCGGCCACGACGAAAAACACCAAAGCCGCCAATAGTTGCTTCATTGGAAGCCATCCCAACAACCCCAATCATCAGATCGCATTTCAAAGACAACGACAAGTATGGATGGATAAAATATTTTAATTGACCGGGGCCCGGTCTCTTCGTCTCGACGACGCCTGCCACGACCGTCTACCTCGTGAAAAAGAAAAGCGCACCGTCCTGGACGGTGCGCTGTGGCACAATGGCAGAGCAGCCGGCTCCTAGGGCGATGCCTAGCAACCCAGATCTGCGCCATCGGCTACACATTGATGCGGCCGAGCCTACGGGCGTCGTCGGCCCTAAGCGGATAGCTTCTTGGTAGCCGTCCAGTGGATGTAGCGCTCGATGCCAAGCCCGAAAGGGCCGCGCACCGACTCCGGCTCTTGTTAAATTGCAGCGCAAAGCTTGGTATGGCCGGGAAATTGCCCCAGAGCCATCCATTGATAGCATTGCCTCAAACTGGTCTCCTCGACCACCTTTTATGATCGAGGAGATGAGGCCGTTGGAGGGGCAATTTCCGCCCAGGCATCGACGAGGCCGACGCCTACTTCTGTGGTGGAGGCGGGGGTGGCGCAACGGTGGACGGGACGCCGGGGTAGCCGCCCGGCACCGGGTTCGGCCCCGGCTTACCGCCAAGCGAGCCAACATTCATCGTGTTGCAGCTATTGCCATCCTGGCAGGGCGAAATGTACTGCCCATGAGCCAGGGGATTGTCGCTGTGGTTCTGAGCCTCGGCCGAGATAACGGGGAGCCCAACGATGAAGCCGACGGTGAGAATGAAATAGCGCATTGTGTTCTCCTGATAGTTTCGAGGGAAAGGACAGTCTTCGCCCGGCTCGCGATGTGCGCGAGCCAGGCGCCATGGCTGGTCAGAGGATGCGCCCGCGCATCATCCAGAATTTCGTTCCGTTGGCGAAAACGGTCTCCGTCCAGCCCGTCGGAGCAATGGTGAGCTTGTTATCAGGCAGGACGGGACCAGAGATCGTGCGCTCTTCGCATTGCCGTAGATTGGTAACCGTTACGGTGCGTTCTGCTGATACTGCGCGGGCCGGAAGGGGTAGAACCAGGCAATTGCGCCGCCCTGCCCGTCGGGCTGCACGCAGATCGAGGTCGCGCTGTCCGAGTCCGCAACTGGCGAGGTCTTAGCGTCTCCAGGCATGTTCTCGCTGTGGCACTTCTGCGGCGAGCCCCAGCAGACGGGGAGAATCTCCCCCGGGTTCTTCACAATGGAGTTGAACGTTTTGTTGATCCCCCTGCCGACGGGAGCGACATTCCTGCTCCACCAGTCCGCCGCGTGCGCAGCGGGCAGAAAGCTGGTCATGCTCAGCACGAACATCCCAGCGGCGGTGTACTTCTTAAGATGACGATTCATTTCGATTCTCCTCTCTCTGCTGCGTTGGCGTCATTGCCCATGAGCGAAGGAAGCCAAAGCCGTCTGATAAGCGGTAAGCATGATGGAAAGGGTACGCTTCGAAGCTCCTCCAGGATTGCCCCGGTCCCGTTCGGACCCTCGCCTAAGCAATCCATGCTTCTTTTCTAGGCGCGGCATTGCGCCGACGCAGGGCGTTTCAAGAGCCTTGAACTTTTCTCCTAAGACGATGCCAGGCCCCTGCCCGGCATCGCGATGTCATTTGGACAACCACAGAAAGGCCGGAGTGTTGCGCTCCGGGCTTTTCGGCGTCAGCTAGGCGATCCGACCAGGGGATTTCTGTAGCAACAGCGACGGCTTTATTAGCATTTTGCGTTCTACACTCCATGATATCCCGCTTCGCATAATCTCGAGCCGAATTTTGACGCCCCCTAGACCATCTTCAATTGAGGACATTTCAACATCCTTTGGCCCAGCACCAATCGGGAGGCTGGTTTGGCGTGGATACGCTTTGTCACCAAACGAAAGTTCGTTGTAACCCTGCGTCATACAGAAATGCCAAATATCCGGCTTGATCGGGGAAAGTGCGAGTGGCATAGGTTGGTGGCATATCGTCTCTTTGACGGATATGAGGATGTGATAATTGAAGGAGCACGTCGATGCCCGGGGAACCAAGCAATAGTATGATTGAACTTACTGCAGATATCGTTGCCGCCTATGTCCAGAAAAACGCGGTGCCAGTCTCTGGATTGCCCGATTTGATTGCGAGCGTGAATTCGGCACTGTCTAATATTGGTGCGTCAACTCCCATCGCAGAACCCGCCCCGACGCCGGCAGTCAACCCTAAAAAGTCAGTGTTTCCGGATTATATCATCAGCCTTGAGGACGGTAGGAAATACAAGTCGCTTAAGCGCCATCTTGCGACCAGTCATGGGCTGACGCCTGATGAATACCGGGCGAGATGGGGTTTGCCGAAAGACTATCCCATGGTTGCGCCAAGTTATTCGGCGACCCGATCGGCTTTGGCAAAGTCGCTGGGCTTGGGAAGGATGGCAACTCCAGTCAAGAAACCTGCGGCGAAACGCAAGGCGAAGGCCTGAGCTGTGCCCGTCTAGGCCAAAGGGAGCTTGTAGCATCGCAGCGATTTTACGCTTTTTGGATTTGGATGGCTTAGCCGGAAGAGGCGGTCAAGGCCGCACTCGACCTGTATGGGCCGAATGCGGCCACCGCTGCAGCTCACTGCGCCTTGACGGCACACTTCGACCATCGCGAGCACGACCTCTGCTTTTGGTTTGCGGTCTTCTGGAAGCGGAATGACGATAAATATCCAGGCACTCAGCTCGCAAGTTCGTTGGCGGTATCAAGAAGCCACGGAACAGCTACCGCCCTCGACACTCAACGCCATCCCGAAGGATGGCGTTGAGCACCGTGACGGAGGTCACGCCCGGAGGCGTCCGAGGCGGCGAGCCTCGCTGACATAGGTCGACAGCGGCTTACAACATCGATCCTGATGGATCGAGCCTCGGACACGAAAGTCAACAATCTTCAGACGGGATTGTTCAACATTTCCCGAGAGCTACCGGGTGTCTTGTTGAAGACGACACTCGCCAGATCTGCGGTCAACAACGATCATGGTGATCGCCCGGATCTTTCGTGTTCACAAGGTCACCGTCGGCCGCATTGGCCAGAACAAGAGTTCGCTGATTGTTCTGTCAGTTGGCCGTTTTGGCGGCGACGTAAGCACCGGAGCCATGACGTGAACCTGAGGGCTTCCAAGCGCCGATTTGGCCGGTTAGGTTTGCAGGGGCGCGAACAACCGGATGAACGAACGGGATGATGCTGGAAAAACTGCGGGCCTGTTGGGGTTTTAGCTCGAACGTCGATAGGAACGTCGCCTTGGTCGAAGGCTTTCTGAAGGGTAAGCGCTTCGCCGACCTGGCGCAGGAACATGACTTGTCGACACCGAGGGTGCGCCAAATCATCGAGAGGGCCGATCGGCTCGTGGGCGGCGGCATCCTGACCGAGGCTCAACCGTCCAAGGTCTCGCCTCGAACCGATTTCATGGTCGACTATCCGTATGTGTGGAACCTGGCCCAGATGCACGGGCTCAGTAGCGCCACGCCGCGTCATTTCTTTAGGGAGTTGGAACGCGAGGGATCGCTGGAGCGGCTAGTTGAGAAGATGAAGCGGTTGCCGAGCCGCGCACGAACAACACGTGAGCTGGTGCGCCTCGTTTGGCAAAAGGAGAGGGGCGAGAGCCCATGGCCTGCAACGAAGCGATCAAGCATTGCGATCGCGCACCCAAGCTGGGTAGACCATCCGGTCCGCGCCCTTCAGTGCCAACTCGCCTTGGAACCGGCCCTCGATCAATTGGTTCAGCGCGCTGCGGAATCCGGCTGGACCGAGGACGAGATAGCCTGCGCGCTCTTTGAGCTCGCCGGCACGCGCGTCAAGGAGAGACTCCCGAGCGGGGCGTGATTTGATCGGGATGGTCCTTCCTAGAACAGGTAATGAGACCTGTGCGCGGGTGTCTGGACTGGCGTGTTGATCTGTGATTCTCTCAATCAGTACAATGGATTGAGGGATGCGATGACACGTCGGCGCATTGGTCAGGAAAAGTTTGGTTTTGCCGTTGATCGCGGCCAGCATTCGTCTTTGGATGCGCTTGCCAGACTGATTGACTGGGTGCCGATCGATCAGGCCCTTTGTGGGATTTCCTGCTCTTCGAAGGGCGAGCCTGCCTGGCCGCCAGAGGCCTTGTTCAAGGCGATGCTGCTGTCGATCTGGTACGACTTGTCCGACGTCAAGCTTGCCGAGGCGTTGGACGACAGAGGATCGTTCGTTCCGACGGTTCTGCGGGTTTTCGGCTCAAGAGCCGACACCTGAGCGAACGGCTTTCGTGCGTTTTCGAAAGGCCCTTGTGGCCCATGGTCTGGACAAGACGCTGTTCGACGAGATCACCGGCCAGCTCAAGGCCAAAGCTATTCAGGTGAAGACCGGTACGCTTGTCGATGCGACGATCATCGCCTCGGCCAGTGAGGATGACGAAGAGGGCCATTGGGTCAAGCATAAGGGTCGACCAGCGGTTCATGGCTTCAAGGCCCATGTCGGTGCCGACGCCGATACAGCTCTGGTCGAGGAGATCGCCGTCACACCCGCCAACATCAACGACGGCAAGGCCGGTCCCGATGCTCTGCCTGACAATCCCGGCCAGGTGTTTGCCGATAGCGCCTATCGCGGCAATCATTTCGGCGACGCGGTGCGTGCCAAGGGTGGAACGCCACACATCGTCGCCACCGGCATGTGGGGACGGGACGAAGCCGAAACACTGGCACGCCTTGAGGCCTGGAACCAACCGATCCATCGCATTCGTGGCCGGATCGAGAAGATCTTTGGCACGTGGAAACGAAGCTACGGCCTTCGCCGGATGCGATGGCGAGGGCTTGCAAAGGCAGGCGTTCAAATTCGCCTCACTGCCATCGCCTACAATATGAAACGCAGTTTGAAGGTCCTCGGTATGGCTGGATAGCGGGCAAAAACACCACTGACGCTCACACGAGAGCGTCAGAAGATACAGCCGACGACGTCAGCGCTGATACTTTGCACCCTTTACCCCGGAAGCGGAAAAGATCAAACAAAATCAATGCTAAATGCTTCCCGCGCACAGGTCTCATAAATCAGCCATACTGAAAGAAACTGTTTCACCTATTTTTTGGGTAAAGATGGAGACCCAGGATCACCAGCTTTACGCGTCGCCGGGCCGCTCAGCCTAACTACCTTCAAATTGCGCGTGGCAACCCGACCGAGACATTTAGCCAATAGGCGTCGATTGTGACATCTGTTCCCGCCACTGCTGCCCCATTGAATTCGTCCACCCACGGTGATCCAGGCCGGCGTATAGAGCTTCGCCCTTCGCCTCGGTCTCCGGGATCTCGACGCAACGACGGTCAGGTCGCGGAGCCTTGCTGGTGATGGGAAAAAGCAGAGGCCGTGTGCGACCACCTTGCCTGCGACGATTACCATCACACAAGTCGGCTGAGCCTTTCGGCCAAGGTGACGCCTTCCGAAACATTCGGCATCACTGCCCGCCACTGGTGCAAGCGGCCGGTCCGCCTAGGGTTCATTGTGGCCACGGTTCTTGCCTCAACGTGCCTGCGCCATTCCGCCGGTTGTCGGCGACCCGCAAGCCGGGGTATATGCCCGGCAGGGGTGTACTTATGTTTGAACGGATACTGCCTTTTTTCCTCGGGCTGGCTTTGCTGTTGGGCAGCGGCTGCGCACGCAGCGATGATGGTACGGTGATTATTCCAAGACCGCTGGATGCTAGGCGATTCTTTGACAAAGAGCCGCCTCGCCTGCAACAGCCACAAATCGAAGCCAGCGTGTTTCCGGTAGCGCCACAGGAGCCGGAAAGGTTCGAACCGCGCCGTACGGCAACTCACAGGACATCAAGGAGACGCATGCCGCGGGTCGCTAGTCCTCCGCTCTCCTCTTCCGGGCCGCACAAGCCGCTTGTCTGCAAGAGCGTCAGCGCGTCCGGCAAGCGGTACCGTATGGTTTGCGAATAGCCATTTGGTTGACCACCGTTCTACCCTCGGAGCGTCGCGTCGCCTTTCCGGAGCTTATTGCCGGCGAGCCCTTCTCGCGAAACGCTTGGCTACCGATCAAAACAGTTTTTGGAAGAAGAGCCCGCGCTCTGTCGCGATCGCAACTGCATGCGTCAAGCTTTTGGCGCCCAGCTTGGCCCGTGCCAGATCAAGATGAAATCGAACTGTGCGAGGGGACAGAGACAATATCTCCCCGGTCCTCTTGACCTTCTCTCCCCTCGCGTACCACCTCAGACATTCGATCTCTCTATCAGAGCAGGCCGTCTGATGGAGGGGCGTTCCTTGGATTCGGCTGATAGCATTGTGAAATTCGCCTGCGAGAGGCTGGAAGTCACGAACCTGGGATTTGAGAAACGCCTGCCACCCTGCTGCGTCCTCGTTGCTCGTTACGCTCAGAATGCCGCGTTCGCCGTCAGCACCCCTAACCGGGATCGTGACGCCATGCTTTCCGACCCCGTGTTCCCTCGCTTCACCGAAGAACGTGCGTACGGACTTGTCTGATAGGTCGATCTCCTTCCAATCGACCAATGTCACAGCACGCAGCCCATGGAGAAGCACAGGATCGATGTCGAAAAACCTCTTGTCGATGTAGCGTTTCACCCAGTCAGGCGAATATGTGGTCACATAGAATGGCTGACTCGGCTCCTCGTAAACCGGCCTGACGGTAAGGAAGGCGGCCGTCTCTAGGCCGTAGGCTTTGACAATTGTGTTCAAAAGCTCCGTTGCGTCCGTAGGAGAGGCAACTGCCCTAATTCGCTCAGTTATGCCATGAAAATCAGTCACAGATTGCGCCATGTCCAGCCATACCTCCTTGTCATCGACGTGCAGCTATCCAAGCCATTCCGGCGGTCATCTAATTAAGGTTGCTCCACGCGAAATTCCAGCGCCTCACGAGGTGTCAAAAGTGACAGGCGAAACCGCCAGTATACATAGACTGCAACCCGCATTATTCTAGATTGGATGACCACAACCCGGCGTGGAGGAAGCGCCTTGGATACGATTGTACTTTCGTCAAACGATGTGGCTCGGCAGACTAACTCCACACGTGCCAACCGCCGTGCATCAAATCAGCGTTCCGCGACGGATGACCACGAGATTTGCCGCCTCTGCTCGGAGCTGGAACAATTAGACGCGGATCGGGACGCTCTTTTTGCTTTCTTTCCTCCGCCTGCGCCGGGCAACCCTGCGCAGAGCAGGCAGTTTTTCACAAAGCTGAACTCGATTACGGCTCGCTATTTCGCGCTCGAACAGCAGATTCAGAAGGCTCGCAGCGACATCAGGCAAGGCCGCCCACGAAGCCGCTGAATTCGTCCAGTCGGATGCCGCTGCAACAGCTGCGGCATGGCGCGAATTCAGCGTATCGATTGCCTGACAGGCATTTCCCAGTGCCGGCGATCACGGATCGCGACAGGACCGTTCAAGCTTTGCGCCTGCGCCGTGGTGTCGGATCGCGCCAACCAGGCGCTTGTCGCTCATTTCCGCGTGTGAGGTTGCGCCATGAAAATTCAGCTCCGCAGCGTCGAAGTGTTCGACAATCCGTCAACCTTGGCGGTAGGTCGATCGTGGTCGAGTTACCCGGCGATCGTCTGCGCGTATGCGAAAACCGAATGCGCCGCCCTCAACAACACACGCATTTGCAGCTCTTTCGCTCAGGTCCTCCTGGACCGCTGAAGCCGGACGGCGATCGGGACCGACCTAGTGGCCGGAGGCGACAAGCCGAGTGAGGCGACAAGGGTTCGAACGTTTTCGGCAATCGAAAGTGGCGTTCGCAATCCTGATGCTGCGCAAATACGGCACGCCGCGCGTGGCAGTTCCAGCCGTGCTCGAGCTCCGCGATTGCCCATTCACCTATGAAAACGCTCGTCGCCTTTTCCAGCGTACCGGCCGCAACATTGCCAGCTATATCAATCCGCTTGTCGCCCAACTGACGACGGGGCTGCGCCCTGCCGAGCAGGGCAGCGCAGCATGCGGTCGTGGCCTCAGCCCTGGCCGAAATCATAAAAATCAGACCGCCCGCGCCCAGCTCGACACCGTGGAACCGACCCCGGCGCATCCGGCGCCGGACCAGGGCACGAGCGCCCCCCCCCCACCGTCCGGATTTTGAGCCCGAGACACTTGCACAGCGATTTGTGAGATAGTTTACTGATCCAATGAATCTTGAGAGAAGTTAGTCATGGGAACCAGCGGCCAACTTTTGCTTCCTGGAAAGGTCGGTCGGGAACCGCGCCAGGTCGGCAAGACAGTCAAGCTCAGTGTCGCCACCCACCGGTCATGGCTCGACGACGAGGGCCAAAGAAAATCAGTCAGCGATTGGATGACGGTCACCTTCTTCGAGGGAAAGATGGCGGATTTCGTGCCGCGCCAGATTCACAAAGGCGACAAGGGGCTCGTCCAGGCGCGCGTGTCGGAAAGCATGCATCAGAAGGACGGCGTCATCCACTCCACCACGGAGGTGATCGCCGAAGGCATCGATCTGTGCGCTCACGCCAGCCCGAGACCCGATCAGTGAAGCCGGCGCGTAAAACCATTGGCGCTGCTCTTGCGATCGCCGCGACATCTTGCGGCCTCGCCCTGACAATGCCGCCAGTCGCCCCAGCGCAGGTCCCCACGTTGGATACCGCCACGGCGCCCGACGTCTATACCCCGGGCGACCACGCAGCGAGCAATCCGATGCGCGTCGTGGTCCTCTCGCCCACGACGTTCCAGGATGTCGAAACCAAACAAAAGTACCGGCTCTACGGCGTTGACGCCTGCGATCTGGGCCAGACCGCGAGGCTTGGAAAGCAGACATGGCCATGTGGCGTTGTCGCCGTGGCATGGCTCGAGAAGGCCACCTTGGTTAAATGGGTTGCCTGCTTGCCGGTCCGGAAAGACGAGGCTGTCATCGTCGCGCGTTGCGCAACCGGCGAAATGGCCGACGTCGCAGGCGAAATGCTGAAAGCCGGTATAGCCATCACCCTCCCCGACGATCCCGATCGTCGCATCCCCATCTACGCCCAGCTCCAGCGTGAGGCTCGCAAATCCTATCGCGGTAATTGGGCCAGTGCATTCCAGATGCCTTGGCTGTACCGGAAATCCTCGCCAAATCCATGACCCCGGAGCACGACATGCGTCCCTTTCGCCATATCCTTCCCGTCGTCGCATCCGCGGCGTTGCTCGCCGGCTGCGCCGGGCGTTCGCTGGATGCTTCACATTCTGCCTTGGCCAGCCCCGTTGCGGTCACAGACCCCTATTGGAAGCCGGGTTGGGTCAGCCGCAGCCGGCAGGAATATGCCCCCGACTGGGGCCGCTTCCCGCCGATCGTGACCCGGCGCACCGGCTACCCAACAGAAGCCCAGGCGAACAACGCTTTGCGCCGCTCGCGTTGGAGCACCGTGCCTGTGCGCTCGCTCACGAAGGAAGGTATAAAGACGGTCTCCGTCCCTGCAGAAGCCCCGGACATGATTGCTGCAGGCGTCCGCGTCTTTGCCTGCCGGCCAGGAGCGCTCAACGGCTATTCCGGCCGCGTGCAATATTACAACGGCCCCGTCGTCGCCTGCGCTTGCGACCTCCTGTCGGACGATGGCCGCGTGCTGGCCCGAGTACCCCTCAATTTCTACTACTGGCGGAAGGCTTGGCACGTCCAAGACCCAAGACCGTCCTACAAGTCCGTGCCGTGGACGTATCAGGAACCTTCGCCCCCAAAGAGCAAGGGTTTGTTCGGCGACCGCTATTAAGCGGCGCCGTCACACTCCAATGGTCGAGACGAACATACGGCGGAACGATCCCTGTCGCAAAACCAAAGCTTTCGCGACTGGCTTCTGCGACGCTACGGATGTGTCGTCACGCAGCTTGCCGATTTACTACCACGTCTCCCTCGCTGTCGACCGATGACCGCTCGGCAATGCTCTCGCCGAGCCTATTTTTTCCCAGGCGATCGCGGACAAATTCAAGCAGCTACACGCAATTCACAATTTCCGGTCCTGCTCTTCTGGCTGGTGCTCGCTTCGGACGAACACATCCAGCACTTGCGCTATATCGACCCCTGACGAGGATGCATCGCGTACCATCCCCCTCGATATCGCCGGGCGCATGGCTCCAATGACGCAGCATGCCCCGACGAGCGCTGCCACGGCATCGCCGTCGTTCTCCGTCAATAGTTGCTCCGCCAGCGCTCTCACCCCTCGCGGAATCTGATCCACATCTACACCACCAAGCGACCATTGACGATTTTCTTCCGTCACGGCGACACCTCCCGTACTGTTCGATTTGACCATTGGCGACCGAGCTGGTGGAGCGGAGCTCCCATGACCGCCGTTAGCACATGAGACATCCCGATCGCCGTCGCGATCGAGAGCGTTACGGTCGCCGGGGTACCCAGGAAATGGCCAAGCGACCAGTTGCACAGCGCCAGCACCGGCAGGTGGATCAGGTAGAGGGCATAGGAGATGCCTCCTAGTCGGCGCAGCATCCGCCCAGGCCAAGTAACGGAACCGCCCCGCAGGGTCGCCCTTGCCACGATCCATCCGCACATCAACGCCAGCAAGGCAGTCGCCACGCCATGCGTCGCCGGCGGCAAGATCGCCAACAGGAAGGCCGCGACCGACATCCAGAACGCCGCTTCCATGTTGCCGATCACCCGCAGGTGTTTCGCCAGACGCGGCCATGCACTTGTCCCCATGATTGCTCCGATCGCCAGCCCGACCGCGACTGCATCGATACGAAACGTCCAAAGCGTCCCGCCCCATGGCCGCAGCGTGAACACCCCGACCACGAGGACGAGCCCGGCCAGCGCCACAAGCGCACGCCGGGGTGGCAGGAACACCAGGAGCGGAGCCAGCAGATAGAATTGCACCTCGGCGGCGACCGACCAGAATGGCGCGAACGCAAAGGCGTTCCCGCATCCTGCGGCGCCCCCGAAACAGGGCGCCCAATGCGCATTCGAGATGAAGGCGAATGCCGCCTTCGCGTCTGCAGGCTCAACGCCGCTTCCCGGGATGATCAACCCGATCGAGAGGATGGCGCCGACGCACCAGGCCAGCGGCACGATCCGCATGGCACGCCTGACATAGAAGGCGGAGGCCGCCTCGAGCGCACCGCGCTCGAGGCGCAGGCTTCGCAATGAGCGTTCCACCACCAGGCCGGAAATCACAAAGAACAGGTCAACCCCCACGCTCCACGCCGGCGCAAACAGCAGAGCGGCGGCCGTCCCGCCTTCTCCGAAGACCGGCCCGACATGCGACAGCACCACCAGCCCGATCGCCAGGCCTCGCAATTCATCCAGCCCCGATAAGCGAGCTTCTTGTTCCATTCAAATATCACGCTCGACAATCACTAAGACATTGATTTAATCATAGGGCATAACAGCGAGGCAAGAAATGCACGAACGCCTGACATTTGTCGCAGTCGCGGCTGCCCTTACATTGTCGCCTCACGCTTCGGCTCAGTCGCTCACGCATGATCCGAACGCCTGGCGGGCCGTCGCCTATGCCGATCTCGAGCTCCCGAACTCGGAAGCTGTGCCCTACGCCTCCCTATGGGCCGACCGACTGAAGAAGAACAACGACGCCTACGTGGCCAAGGGCGATGCGCGCTTTGCGGTCGCCAACGCGCCGGCTTCCGAGAGTCACATCGTCGTTCGCAGCCCGACCAAAACCGTCGTCCTCTCGGTCCTGCACACGCTCACCGGCTGCTCGCCGATCCGCACCGATCCTGTCGGCAATGCCACACTGAAACGATGCCCCATGCGCTTGGCGATCTATCAGAATGGCCGATCCACGGTCGCTGACGCCGGCTCCGGCTGTTTCATCGAATATGGCGCGCAACCGAACAACGTCCGCCCCGACCTCGCTCGGAATGGTGCGATGGGTGCATATGATGTTCAGGCCAAAACCATTCGCTCCGGCATCGTATTCCAAGGTGAAATCGCCCAGGAATGCCAATTCCGGGTCCCTGTCCCGCAACCCTAGAGGAAGCAGCCCATGCCGTTGTGTTTTCGGCAACCAACCTCGATATCCCGAAGGAGCGCAACCATGATCGACATGGAAAACCTGACCTTGTTCAGGACACCAGCCTGCCACCGGCCATCGCCAGCGGATCAAGGCTTCCCTGACGGCGCGCGATGCGCGGTCTTGACCGCGGCTCCTGGCGGCGGCCACGGCGGTGTGAAGCTCAGGAGGTTTACCATGTCCACGCTTGCCGCCCTCGCGATTATCCCCATGTCTGCCATCTCCGCACACGCATGGGAGCCTCTTGGCTACCAGTCGCTTAGGACCGCAGACGCGCAGCCGGCCATGCAGACCGCTTGGTCCGATATCATCGCCTCGAATACCGCCTATTGGCGTGACGAGTTGCACAGAACCATTCCGGCCGGGCAGATACCGCCACTCGATATCCTGTCGAAGCCCATCAAAGTCGGATCGCATACCTTCATCGTCTCAATCGCCTCGACCCGCAAATGCGAGACCGGCGCAAACAACGTCGGCTCTTCCATCGAGCCTGACCTATGCGAGGCGCGCATCATCGATCCAGACAGCGGCAAAGTCGTTGCACGCGCGGAAGCCTGCTACGTCGACCTGTCCGATGACGATCGACCCCAGGCCAATCGTGACGATCGAACCGAAATTGACGTCAAAGCAAACGCCAAAGAGATCCGTTTTCGTTCCTTCGTCGGCGGCACGAATTGGTCTCGATGCACAACCAGCGTCAAGCTTCCGTGAGGCACGATCCTATGCATCGTCTCTATTCCAAACTCAGCCGCGTCCTTGCCGCCGGCCTTCTAGTCTGCAATTCGGTGGCGGCAGTGTATGCAGCCGGCGCACAATATTGCGAGCGCACCGACTACTCCGCACAGGACATCACCGATGCCGTGAAGAATTCGTCCCTGCACGACGAGCTGAAAACCACATCGTGCAGCCTTGGCGGCCTCGGTCGCTTCGAATCCGGCGGCAACAAAGGCGTCTACAATGGCTCTTGCTGCACCGGCATTTTCCAGCTGAACAACACCAACATCAAAAACTACGCAGGCATGTCGCGTTCCGAGTTTGGCTGCCAATCCCTCCAGTTTCAGGTCGACACCTGGGCCAAGCTTACAAACGACGGCTATAACTCCGCGCCCGTCAAGCAGCTCATCCAGATGGGGACCTTCGACGGTCAGAAGGTCGATGCCTCATTTATTGCGGCCTGTATTCAATTGGGGACTGGCAATTGCCAGCAGATGGTTCGCTCAGGCCGCTGTAGCGGATTCTCCGATATCAACGGGACAACGATCTGCGATATGGCGAAGAACGCACGCTCTATGGCCGACGCCAGCTGCCAAGAAGGTGACACCGCCGCGTGCCTGGGGCCAGGGGATTTCAATACAGCAGGTGACACAAAACTCGCTTCATCCGCTCCCGGTCCCGCCGGCAGCGACATCAACGTTGCCCCTGGTCAGGTGTGACGCCGTCTCCCCATTGAGGGCCATGCCGTCGGCCCGCCGCCTTCAATGGGAGAGATTGCGCGACCAGAGCTTTACAAATCCCCGTTTCAGATGGCTTGCCAGCTCCTGGCGCACATCATCAGGCCATTGCTCCATCACAACGCAGTTCACTTCGGCCGCAACCAGCGACCAGTACAGCAGATCCGCGTATCGTCCTTCGAATAGAGCCGCCACGATGAACTGTCCGATCACCAACGTGATCGCCTCGGGCTTGCCTTTCTTCCGCAAAAATTCCGAAACCTCTTCCACCCATGGTTTCGGCTGGCAATCGACAAACGCCGCCGTTTCCTTATAGAGCGCATTGTCTCCTGCGACTTGCCAGATATTCGCTTGCATGGTGACCCCTCCAGCAAAATGATGCCGTTGCATCGACGCTGGCGGATTTTATGACGCGAGTCAAAGAAATATAAAATATATTTTTCGGCCTATCGTAGCAAATGAATCTACGCTGGTAGTTTAGTAGTTTCTACTTTTCTTGTATGCTACTGGCTCGTCCTGCGTCCCTTTTTGGCCGGAGGCAGCCGCTTCTTCTCGGAGGTTGCCCCAGCGGGGCTGGCTGCCTCTTTCAAAGAAGGTACACCACTGAACTCCGTCATCGAGCGCTTCACAGCACGCGTGGCCTCAATATGCCGCGCAATCTCGTTGAAGTTGAAGCCGAACGTCTCGATGTCCCGCTTCACGCTGTCGTCGTCACCAGTCCGACCAATGAGCGTCCACACCGGAACCTTCAGGTGCCGTGCCAGCCGCTCCAGGGTGACGAATGTCGGGTTCCCCTTCCCCGTCCGCAACTGGTAGAGCGTGCCGCGCGATAGCCCCGTAGCGTCGGCAAAACTCGCATAGTCCGGGTACTCGTTCTCGATTTGGCGAAGTCGCAGCGCGAGCAGGATCGAAAGCCAACCATCGCTGTCTTCTGTCTTGTTTTTAAATATCGGCACGGTTGCACTCCTGCTTATCTGTCGGAATATGACGGCCATTTTTTGTAAAATGTCTAGTGCTCAGGTTGTTAGCCGAAACGATGACTCATTGCCCCATTAAAGTGTCGCGGCATCCTCCCCATACTTCCCTCAAAGTGAGGCGTATAGCCTTTTTGGCCGTCGCAAATCATTCCAGAGCACGATAGCATTTCGATCTGCATGCCCTGTTGAAAATGAATAATTAAATGATCCAGTTTGGATGGCCTAGTCATCCGACTTATGAATTTGTCGTGCAACACCTAATCCGGAGGGACAACCCTGATCTCTGCCCCTGCGGCGGGCAGGCCCTGCAATTGTTGCCCCATACCATCTCGAATGACCTGGTTCAGATCGACCAGAAGCGAAACCTCGACGCCGCTGTTTCAAGAGCGCGGATGATTTCCCGGCTATGTAACCATATTAGGCGGCTGCGCAGTTCACGATTCTTACTGCCGATTACGCTCAAAACGGACCGCAAGGCTTGGCCCCGCGGAGTCGGCGAGGATCCAATCTCTATGCCTGTTCGAGCTGGAAAAGGCGCCGGGTAATACGCCGCAGTCTGAAGCCGGTGCCGCCAAAAGCGGCACCATGCCGCCCGCCGTCGAAAAACGCTTGATCCATGAGGGGCCATCCTATCTCCATTGATCATTATAATGACGATCGATCTGTGGTATTATAATGATCAACATCGAAATAGGGGCTCTCTCTCTCATGTTCATGAGGTTCGCGTTCGCAATTTTCGCTGGCGGCGTGCTCGCTTTCTTCGCTCTGCCCGATCAGGAAGCCGGCCTTCGCATGCTCATCTTTTCCACTGCTTTCTTGATCCTGTCCCTCGCCGCCGTCTGTGTCATCGCGTTTCTGACGCGCAAACTCGGACGTTATCGTCTTCGCTCGTCGTTACAGCCGTCGCGCTGTGATGACGATCCTCCTTTGCATGACGCTGGAAAGTTCGAGCGGTCCGCATGGTCGACATCCGGCGTCAACCCCAAGGATCCGAACCTCATCTGGCAATACCGCCTCAACGATCGGCGCCTTGGCCGCTTCAAACTCTAACAGTCCCAACACGCCAGCAACCGCTCAATCACGCACACAGACCGTCCGCCTGTTTCATCAGGTCTGCGATCTGCCTGATACGGTAACGCAAATGATTAGACGCCTTTGCGCAAGGCGACGTCCCGAGTTCCAAAAGGCTTCGTGCGCCGAGTACCACTGCCAGCTCATCGTCAACGACCACTGGCGCCTGGCAATCGAGGAAGGCCGCTACTTCGTGCATCTTGGCCAAGAGGATTTGCAGACCGTCAACCTGTTGGCGATACGGGCCGACGGGTTGAGGGAGACCGATAATTTCTCTGGGTCGAATACAGGTTGTTAGGCCCGCGTAGTCCATGAGCGTCGCTTTGTTCGAAGGGAAAGCGATGGCGGTGGAATGGACGACCCCTCTGACGCGGCGACGACCCAGGCTTAACCACGTCAATCCATGGGAAGCATCGTTGATGCCCAATGGGTTGAATGAGATATCGGTTCAATGATTTAATCATAGGGCACACGATCTAAAGTCGGATGGCATCCTTATGAGTGACTTTGCTATTCTGGGTCGCACGGTTGGCCCACAGCATCCGGAAATTCAGACGCTCTTGCGTCAGGCGCGGGACAAGCAGGCCCGTGTCTTGTGTTTGTGTCGCCATCCCGGAGTGCCGATGTACATTGCCGCTGTCGGCGAGGAATTGATCGTCAAGCGCATGCCGAACACCGGCAAGGACCATGCGGTAGACTGTGATCGCTATGAACTGCCCCTTGCCCTGTCGGGAAAGGCGGAGGTCCTGGGTCAAGCGATCATTGAGGATCCTGCATCGGAGGCCGCGCGGCTGAAGCTGGCCTTTGCACTGACACAAGGCAAGGCGCGGCAGGGGTCATCCGGCGAGAGGACTCGCACCACACCGTGAAAGCCGATCCGAAGAAGCTCACGCTGCGAGGCTTGCTTGACTATCTCTGGGAAGAGGCGGAACTGACATTAATGGCGCCCGGCTTTGCGGGAAAAAGAAATTGGGGGTTGGTCCGGAAATTTCTTTGGGGCGCGGCCGATGCAAAGTCGAGCCAGAAGTTCCAGTTGCGCGAGCTGCTGTTTATGCCGGCAATGTACTCGCCTGAACACAAGGATCGCCTGGCTGCGGACCGGGAGCGGGCTTTCGCGGCGGCAGCTAAGGCGAAGCACAAGAAGATCGTGATCGGAATTGTGAAATCGCTGGATCCCGCCCGGTTTGGTGGCAAGCTGTCGATCAAACATATGCCCGACGCACCGCTCTTCCTGGATGAGAAAATGTTCAAGGCAGTGCCGAAGCGCTTTGCAGCGGAATTCGACCTGTGGCGACTGCACGAAAATTCGCACCTGATCACCATCGCAACGGTCATGCAGATGCCGTCCGGCATTCTGTCGATCGACGAAATCGGCTTTATGAACGTGACGGAAAATTGGATTCCGTTTCAGCACAACGACGAAAAGGAATTGATCGAGGTCCTGACCGGGGAGCATCGGCGGTTTGTGAAAACGTTGCGCTACAACGTGCTGCCAGCGGTGCCGATGGCGTTCGGTCTTCTGACCGACGTTGACCAACAGGGAACCGCGCTTTTTGTCGTACCGCACGATGCCAAGGAGGCGGTACGGGCGGAATTCGACCATCTGATTTCAAGCTGCGAGCTCGAGACCTGGCGCTGGGACGCAAGCGGCCCCAGACCGGCGCTACCGGGCAAACAGCAGCGGCTTTCGGCTCCGCCCGGCAGGCAGGCTTTGGAATATTGACCGAACAACTGAAAAGCCGAAGCGCGGGCGACGGCTGGCGCACCCAGAGGGCAGGCTGAGCCTAGGGGCTTGCGCCTGGCGCCGGTGTTTACGCTAAAAGCGACCGTTGATCGGGGCCGTGACCAGGGGGTGCGAAAAGGAGAAAGCGATGCTGAAGAAATTCGACATGGATCCGGGAACGGGCATTGTCATCGCAACAGTCCTCATTTTGGTGCTGTCCGGCGCCCGGCTTTTGAACCAGTGGGACAGTCTATCGTTTTGGCGAGAGCCGGGGCTGATCGCGGCTATTGTTCTCGGATTGATTTCGGCGATTGCGCTTGCCGTCGCGTTCGTGGTCCGGCGATGGCCTCAGCAGAATGTACAGTATGATCCAACGCGCCGGGGACCGGTTATCGATTTGCAGGCGGATTCGAAGACTGACCAGCCTGGTTAGATGCGTTTCGGATATCGCGGAGGATGATGGCATTCGGATCGGGCACGTCGGCAAACTGCCACAGGCCAAGGTGCTGCTTTTTAGCGACCTCCTGCGCGACGATATAGGGAGCATGGACCGGAGCGCCGTTCGGAGTGACGGCCGCGAACGCCCAGCCGGTCGAGATCAGCGCCGTGCCGAGATCGATGCGAGAACCGGCCGCGGATCCTGAAGTAGGCTGCGCGACGCAAACCACGAAGCGCGTTTTGGTCGCGGCCTGCCAAGCGGCCGTGTAGCATTGAGGTTTGAGATCCCGGATGAGAGAGACGAGCATTGCAAGGCTTGCCTCCCCGCAATCGACATGCCCCCCTGCGCCATTTGTGAAATATGTGCGTCGCAGGCAGGCTTGAACGCCGTAGAGACGGTGGGTCTCGCCGGCATAGGTCCAGGTGTCGCCGGTGCTGAACGATGCCGTGGCGGGGATCGGAAACCAGGGATTGGATTTGTCCTCGGCCAGTGCCGGAACACTGGCGAGGACGGCCGCGAGAATTCCGGCGGCGGCGAAGCCAGGTTTCATTATTGATACCTGCTCAGATTGAACCAGAACCGTTGCTTGCCGTCGGTCGTTGTGAGATCGAGATAGTTTGGCTCCGTCCTCTGCTCGCGCCGCGTCACGGCCGATGTTGGACGCGCACCGTAACCCGAACCTCTCGGGTTCGTGTCCCAAGAGGCATTCGTTGCATTCCGCGCAGCACAGAAAGCGCCGTTATTGTCGGGCTTGTAGACAGTTTGTGAGCGAGAGCTGTTGTCGCTCCCGCTCGATTCCGTCTCGGGCGAGAGGGCGATCGTGCCGTCTGGGCAGGGTTTGAATTTCTCATATCCGATGCGACCGGAACTGCCGGCCTCGGGGCACTGGGGCCAGGGCTCCCCATGCGCGACCATACGGAAAGCGCGCTCGACCGGAGGCACACATTCCCCGACGCTCGCCCAACCCTGCGGGTTGAGGATGCACAGCAAGACCTTGCAGCCAAAATCATCAGCATGGGCCGGCGCCGGGGACAGAGCCGCCAAGGTCGGCAAAAACGCCACAACGGGAAGAACCTTGCTCATTTTCATTGTGTCTGCCTCATTTTCTCGATTGCAGTTCATCGATTCATTGTATTAATTCAGCATTCCCGAATCGGCAACGGCGCAGGATTATTTTAATGATTCGATCCCGCAGAACGGTACTTGCAGCGGGTGCGATCCTGGCGACGTGCCAAGCGGCGTCTGCACAGGAAGCTTCGCAGAAATTCCAGGACCGAGTTACGGCACCTGCCACGCGCAGCGTTAATGCTGCCGTCGACGTGAATGGCCGGGTGATGCCGGCCTACCAGGTTGAAAGCCAGGACGTGCAGCGGATCGCTGCGGCGGGAGGTGCTGACCGCGCGGCCGCTACGGTGACATCGACCTTGGCTGACAACCCATGCCCCGGCGTCGCTGCCCTGTCGAAGGACGAAGGACAGCGGATCGTCGAAGCGGTCGCGCGCCAGCAAGGCTTTGCCCCGCCCCTCGTCCTCGCGGTTGCCCGGGCCGAAAGCCGCTTCAATTCCGGCGCGCTATCGCCCAAAGGGGCCTATGGCCTGATGCAGCTTCTGCCGTCCACGGCGGTAAGCTACGGTGTCAATATCTGCGATCCTGCGGATAATGTGAAAGGCGGGATCGGCTTTCTGCGAGATCTGCATCGCAAATTTCCGAACCCGATATACATGCTCGCCGCCTACAATGCCGGCGAGATCGCGGTTCTCAAATATAAGGGCGTGCCGCCCTACCCCGAGACGGTTGGCTACGTCGCCAACGTCATCAACGATTTCTACCAATGGCCATCGGTCGGGTCTGAGGCAGTGATGCCCACCGGGGTGGTGAGCCTTGACCTGGCCGGCGTTCAACCGGCTGCGGCCGGCGCAGCGGATCAACGAAATGATCCGACATCCCGCACCAACTCCCGCAATGGCAGCACAATGACGTCTCGCGAAGCGACGGCGCCGGTCTGGCAAGGCGGGATGGTGCAAAACTTTGACTGAGGAGAAGCTTTGATGACCTTGTGGAAGATGTTTGCTGCACGCAGCACTGGTGTGGCGATGCCGCTCATGCTCTTGGCAACGCAGGCGATGGCTGGGGGCGGAAATCTCCAGCCGGTGCAAAGCACGCTGCAGACGTTGGTGCAGACCCTGACCGGGCCGATCGCGACGGCTTTGGCGGTTCTGTTCTGCATTTTCATGGGCTTCATGGCCTGGGCGGCACGCCTGTCATGGTTTGTGGCCGGAAGCTGGGTCCTGGGTATCGTGCTGGTCTTCGGCTCGGCCCAGATCGTCGAATTCTTTCAATCCGCGGTCGGAAGGTGATCGGCATGGCAGACGGCCGGCTCGATCCTGGCGAGCCCAAATTGTTGATCACTCCGCTGGTCAAGGGCTTGACCCGAGCGCCGACGGTGCTCGGTATCCCCTACGAGCTCGCGGGGTTCATCGGCGTGCTGACCGCTGTCGTGTTCCTTGCAACCCATAATCTGGTCATGCTCTCTATCTGCGTGCCGCTCTATGCGGTCGCCAGGATCGCGATCATGCGCGATCCCATGTTCATCGAGATCATGTTCATTCGTTCACGAAAGACGCCGCCCCGAAGCGCCAGCTTCTGGGGTGCGCGCAGTTATCGGGTGTGACCGTGGCAATTGCGCGGGCTCTTCGTGATGAACTGAGTTTCGGGGCCGTATCTCGTCGGGAAAACCCGGTTTCGGCTCACATACCCTATTCACGGCATGTGTCCGACGAGGTGATCAAGACGCAGGACGGAATGTTGATGTCCTTCGTTCACATGAGCGGACTGTGCTTCGAGACGATCGATATCGCCGAGATCAATTCGCGCCTGCTCGGCCGCAACGATCTCATTCGGGGGTTGGCGAATTCCCGCTATGCGATCTACTCGCATATCGTGCGCCGCGAGGTGAAGCCCGCGATCGAGTCGAGCTTCGAAAATAAGTTCTGCCAAGAGCTGGATGCGCGATATACGGCGGCCCTTCGCACACAGCGCATGTTTGTGAACGATATCTACCTGACGATCGTGCGGCGCGAGCTGCAGGGCACGGTCGGGACGGCGGATCTCGTGATCCGCAAGCTTTTGGGACGAAGGGCTGCGGACGGTCGCTCTTCGAGCGAGGAGCGGGCGCTGATCGAACTCACGGACGTGATGAAAGCCGTCCGAGAGAGCCTGCAGGCGTATGGCGCGCGGGTTCTCACCGTCGTCAAGCGCAGTGACGTTTGGCATTCCGAGCCGCTGGAATTCCTGGTGCAGCTCGTCAATGGCGGATTTCCGCGGCCGATGGCGCTGCCGCGCATGAAACTCGCGGAGGCGCTAGCGACGAAGCGGCTGTTCTTCGGCCCGAATGCGCTGGAAATTCGCGGGGCGTTCCCTGGCGAAACGCGATATGGCGCCATCATTTCGGTCGGCGAGTACCCCTCCATCACGGGACCGGGGATGCTCAACCCCATGCTGAAGGTGCCGCACGAATTCATCGTCACGCAATCCTTCGCCATCATCGACAAGCCCCAGGCGCTGACCCAGATGGAGCGGGTCGGGCGCAAGATCGACATGTCGGATGAAGCCGGTTCGATCGTGGCCGATCAACTCGGTGAAGCGCGCGATGAGCTTCTGTCCTCGGAAGCGCTCTATGGCTTGCATCACCTGACGGTGCTGTGCCTCGGGAAAACCATGGACGACGTGGCGCGCTGCGTGACCGATGTCGGCACGGCGCTGACGGAGGTGTCCGCCCTGTGGGTTCGCGAGGACCTGAATTGTGAACCTGCGTTCTGGGCCAGCCTGCCCGGCAATTTCGCTTATGTCGCGCGCAAGTCGATGATCTCATCGAAGAACATGGCGGGCTTCTCCGCCTTTCATAACTATCCGAGCGGCCGGGCTGGCGGGGTGCATTGGGGAACGCCCATAAGCGTCCTCGAGACGACGTCGCAAACGGCCTACTTCTTCAACTTCCATGTTCGAGACCTCGGCAATTTCACTCTGAACGGTCCCTCGGGCTCCGGCAAGACGGTCTTGCTCGGCTTTCTCGCGGCACAGGCGCAGCGCATCACGCCGCGCCCCAAGCTGGTGATGATCGACAAGGACCGCGGCCTGGATATCTTCGTGCGGTCGCTTGGCGGCCGCTATGAGGTTCTGAAGGCCGGGGAGCCTTCCGGCTTCAATCCGTTGCGCCTGCCCGATACGCCGCGCAACCGGGATTTTCTCTTCCAGCTTTTCAGCTTCATGCTGCGTCGATCCGACGGACACGCCCACTCGACGCGCGAGGAGCAAGTCATCCGCAACGCGATCGCCCAGGTGGCGAGCGCGCCGTCCGAAGGTCGAACCATGGAGGAGTTCGCCGAGCTGTTGCGCGGTGCGATGCGCGCCGGCGATGACGATCTCTATTCGCGCTTGCAGCCATGGATGAGGCCGGATCAGCGCGGTTGGTTGTTCAACAACGCGGAAGACTCGTTTTCGATGTCGTCCATTTTCGGCTTCGACATGACGAGCGTGTTGAGCGACGCAACGACCAGCACGGCGGCCTTGCTCTATATCTTCCATCGCATCGAGGAGCTGCTTGACGGGCAACCGGTCATGATCTTCCTCGATGAAGGCTGGAAGCTGCTGGACAATGATATTTTCAGCTACTTCATCAAGGACAAGCTGAAAACCATTCGTAAGCTGAATGGCATCATTGGATTCGGCACGCAGTCAGCGGCGGATATTGTGAAGTCATCGATCGCCAACACGCTGATCGAACAGACGCCGACCAATATCTTTTTCCCCAACCCGAAGGCCGACGAGGAATCGCACAGGGCGTTCGGGCTGTCGGAGCGCGAGATCAAATGGATCCGCGAAACCCCGCCCGAAGCCCGCAAATTCCTGATCAAGCATGACCAGGACAGCGTCATTGCGCGCCTCAATCTGGGCGCGATGCCTGACGCGATCAAGATCCTCTCCGGTCGAATTGAGACGGTTCAGGAGCTCGACGCGCTGCGCGCGCGCGTGGGCGACGATCCGGAGGTTTGGTTGCCAATCTTTCTTGGGAGGGACCCGGAATGAAGACCATCATGGGCGCGACGGTCGCCCTTGTGACGATTTTCGCGGGATCGACGGCCATGGCGGCCGTGCCGGTTTCTGACAGCCCGATCTTGTCGCAGCGGAGCGAGGACAAGGCCGACAAGGTTCAGATCAAGCTCATCCAGGAGGATACGAAGTCCGCCACGCAGGGCGTCAATTGCTCGGTAACGACACCCAAAAAGGCGCAGGACGTGAAGAGCCCGAAGGCTTCGGTCGATCCGGCGAGTGGCCGGGCGTCCTTGGAACAGGCCAATCCGGACATCAAGGGCTCTTCGGCGTTCGCCTCGACCGGGTCGGGATCGGGCGCTGTCGGCGGCAATGCCGGCGAAAGGGGCCAGTTGGATATCACCGGTCAGGTTCTAGGGGGCATGAACGGCAGCATGTCAACGGTGGCCCCCAATAAGCAGTCCTTCGAGACCATGGGGCAGGATATCGGGACCGACAAAACGGTCATGGAAGCCTTCGACCGCAACAGCGCAATCCGCGCCCAAGGCGGGCTGACGTTCAACGAGGTGATCCAGGCAACCGGGTTCTTCGCCCAAGCTTTCAACGTGCGAAACATCGGCACTGCCACACTGACGGGTCGGGGATCCTCCGGACTGGTGGTGCCCACTCCCGCGTCCCCGCCGCCTGGCTCGGGCCCGCCGCCTGGCTCGGGTGGCTCGACAAGCTGTCCCGGGGCTATGAGCGGCGGCACGGCCGGCAACCCATGCTGCCCCTCGACGGACAGCGCATGCACGGCGCCGCGCACGACCGACACGGTTGAAAACGTCTCGCCCGTGCTTTCGCAAATCCAAAGGGACGCGAACAGCGCTCCCGTGACCATGACGACCGACGAACTGATGTCGGCCGTCAAGCAATATCAGGCTCAATAGGAGAAAGCGCTATGCGTGGAATTCCGTTAACAGCGGCACTTTTGCTTGGCCTTGGCGGTATCGCCTTTGCGCAAGTGCCTACGATCGACGAGGCTAATCTGGAACAGGCTCGGCAGATTGCATCGGCCACGAGCGAGATCCTCAGCACCGACCGCAACATCATGAACTATACGCAAAAGACGCTGCAGGCCGTCACGGGCGACCGGTCTAGCCAAGCCGGCCAACTCGCGCAGATGGCCTTGGGCAATGGCGGCTTCTCCATGGGGGACGCGCCTTCGCTTGGTAGCGTGATCTCGGGCGGCTCGTTGTCGTTCGCCGGCCTCGGCAATGGATCGCAGGGCATCGTTTCGAACATGATCAATGGCTTGCAGCTGGTGAAAACCATTTCGGGCCTGATCAATGGCCAGACGACGCAGATGGATAAGAACTACAGCGCCCTGGTGAACGTCGCGGCCACTGTTACCGGGCTGGTGGACTCCTCGCAAAATGGGGTGAAGACTCGTTCCAGCGCTTTTCAGTCGGGCGCTCAACGGATCGGCACGGCGCAGGACATCAAGGGCTCGATCGATCAGAACAGCCAGATCATGGTGCAAACGGGTCTGACCGTGAACGAGTTGATCGGCGCGGTGAACACCGCTACGGCTGCCGCCAACCAGGAAAACATCGATCGTATGAACCTGATCACGCAGGCCTCGCGGGGGCTCGAATACAAGTCCGGCCAATGACGGTGCGCTTTCTTCTATCAGCGGCCGCCATCATTGGCGCTGTCGCGACCTCCGGGTGCGGCCACAAGCCGCTCAAGGCTCCATGCTCGCGCGACGAGGGACCGATGCAGCCGATGGCGTTCGCGGCGCCCGAACCAAGAACAGAAGCGAAGAAGCCATTCGAGTGCGGTCCGATGAAGGCACTCAATAGCGATCCATCTCTGTTTCCAGGTGGGACGGCGAAAAAATGAACTTCAATATCACGACGCTTCTGCAACAGGTCGACAAGTTCGGCAATAACTATGTATCGCAAGCCTACCAGAACCTGGCGTCGGCCCTGACCGGCGGCGGACAGGTGGGCGTCGCCGGCCTGATGCTGACGCTGTACGTGATATTCTGGGCCATCGGCATCTGGCAGGGAACCTCGACCGGATCGGGAAAAGAGATGGTCTGGCGCCTGTTCCGCGCCTTCGTCATCTACGCTCTGGCGACGAGCTGGGGGGACTTTCAGACATATGCCTATTCGTTCGCGAATGAGACACCTTCCGCGATCGGGAACAGCCTTCTGACGAGCGTTTCGGCCAATGTGACCGGGACATCGGCCGGGCTGAACTCCGTCAACTCGGTGCAGACGGCCCTGCAAAATATCTGGGATTCGCTCGCCAATTCCACCTCCGCCTTTATCAAGAGCCTTGGGGTGTTGAACTTCGGCGGCTACGTGCTGGCGGCGATCATCCTTGTCGTCGGCGCGCTGCTCATCGGTTATGCGATCTTCCTCATCATCCTGTCGAAGATCTTTCTTTGGCTTTTGCTGGCGCTCGCCCCAGTGTTCATCATTCTTATGCTGTTCGGCTACACGACCCGGTTCTTCGCCGGCTGGGTAACCGCGATCGTGCAGTACATGTGTGTGCAGATACTGGTCTACGCATTCTGTGCCTTCTTCATCTCGATCACCCAGACTTATTTCGACGCGGTCAACCGGTCGAACGGCGCTGCGACAACGACCTTGACCGAAGCCGCGCCGCTGATCCTGATCTGCCTTGTTGGCGTGCTGCTGCTGTCGCAAATCACCAACGTTGCCGCCTCTCTCGCGGGCGGAATTGGTATTGGAACGCCTTCGTTTGGGCGCTTCTACGGCGGCGCCTTCGCAGCGATGGGCCAAGCCGGTCAGCGCAGGCTGATGGGACGCTTGGGCTGGAGCACCCGGCAGGAACGCCTGGCGGGTCGCGAGCGGGCACGCGTGAGCCTCGCACAGAAAAGGTATGAGAATTCAGCGGAATATGCACGGCTTTCCCGAAAGCTGACGGATCCCGCATAGTTTGGGGCACCAATGAGCGATGTGAAGGAAAACGCTGGGCGACCGGCGAAGGAAACCGAGTCTCCCTTGCCGTACTACGTGGATGCGGCAATCTGGGAAAAAGATATCGCGCGCCGCAATCGCTGGTCGCGATCTCTGGCGTGGTGTGTGGCAAGCGTCGCCTCGGTCATTGCCGTTGCAGCGGTGGGCGCGCTGATCCTTGCGCTGCCGCTCAAGACTTATGAGCCCTACATGGTGGTGGTTGACAAATCCACCGGGTTTGTCGAGGTCAAGCGGCCGCTAGCCGACGGTCCTTTGCAGCAGGACGAGTCGATGGGGATGTTCGATATCGTCCGTTATGTGAAGGCTCGCGAGACCTACGATCCGAAGGCGCTGAAGGACAACTTCGATCTCGCGCAATTGCTGAGCGCCGGCGATGCCTCGAGGGAGCTCGTCGAGCTTTTCAGCCCGGCAAACAAGGTGACGAACCCCGTCGTGCTGTACGGGCGAAACACCGTCGTGGCTGTGACCGTGAAGTCGGTGACGTTTCCCAACCAGAGGACGGCCCTGGTCCGGTTCATGACGGAGGAAAAGAGCCAGGCGAACACCGTGCAGCGGCATTGGGTGTCATTGATCCGGTTCCGCTACACCGGCGTGCCGGCCAAAAACGAGATCCGCTTTCAAAATCCGCTCGGCTTCCAGGTGCTCGAATATCGGCGCGATCAGGAGACGGCGCCGGCACCCACCGCGGAGACACCGCAATGAAGGTCGCCGCCATCCTGATGGCAATCGGGCTCGGCGTTTGCGCGGTTCAGCCGGCCCTTGCCGAACAGACCCCTCGGGCGGGATCTCGTGACAGTCGCATTCGCTTCGTCTGGTATCAAAAGGACGATGTGGTGTCGGTGCCGGCCAGCTATGGCGCCTCGACCATGATCGAATTCGGCGATGACGAGAAAATCGAAACTCTCGGCGCTGGCGACGTCCCGGCCTGGAGCATCGAGCCCAACAAGAAGGGCAATGTGCTGTTTGTGAAGCCGATCGAGAAGAATGCGGGCGGAAATCTCAACGTCCTGACGAACAAGCGCAGCTATGTGTTCTTCCTCAACGGCGAGTTTCGGCCGGTTGCGCAACAAGTCTATGCGATCAAGTTCCGCTATCCCGAAGAGGTGTCGGACGCGGCGCTGATGGACGAAGCCCGGGCCCGGGCGGCACAGCCGAACCGGCAGGGTTTCAAGGCCGAAAACGCCAACTCGTCCTATGCCTACAAGGGGTCGTCGGCAAATAAGCCACTCGTGATCTACGACGACGGCGTGAAGACCTGGTTCCGCTTCGATCCGGCAAGGGAAGTGCCGGCGATCTATGTCGTCGACAGCGAGCGCAATGAGACCCTTGTGAATTATCGCCGCGAGGGCGCGTACATCGTCGTCGACAAGGTCAATTACCAATGGACCCTGCGCAACGGCAACGAAGCAACCTGCGTCTTCAATCTGAGACTGAACAATGTGAACGAACCGACCGGGCTTGAACCTTACGAGCCGCAGCGTGTCGGCGGTGGGACTGTTCGGAAAGTGAGGGGACCCGATGCCATCTCCCAATGAGTACAGAATGCTCGCTGAGGAAGGCACGGCGGTCGCCGCGCCAAAATTCGGGGCAACCACATTCTTCAAGATCGCGGTTCCGCTGGGTGCGGTGGTCTTCGCTGGCTGGATGATCTATGCGGCGACGCGTGCGCCAGACAAGCCGCTGTTGACGGCGTCGGATGGCGAGGAGTTTCACACCACACAGTTTCCCGCACCTGGGCTCGATACGCCGCGTCCCCAGCTTGACAACGGGACCCTGAAAATCCCGACGCCTCCCGAGGAGCCGCCGGCGGCGCCGGCACAGCCGCCGTCGACGGTCGAGGCTCCGCCTCCCCCTCCACCAGCCTTGCAACCGCCTGCAGCTCCACCACAGGTCCAGGATGATTCCGAGGCCCGTCGTCTGGCTGAGGAAGAACGGCGCAGGCAAGAAGAAGAGGAGCGCCGCAAATGGGAGCGCTTGCGCGCCAAGCAGCTCGTCGTCGATAGCGGCGATGCGCCTGGCAGTGCGTCAGCATTGGGCGGCAATGGTACGGATGCAGCGGCCGGAAACGCAGGCGAGGGCGAGGAGGACCCCAATCGGCGTTTTTTGGCAAGGGCGAGCCAGAGCGGAGCGGATACATCGAAGGCCACGATGAACCCGCGCACGGACGCTCTGGTCGCCCAAGGGACGATGATCAAGGGCGTACTCGAGACCGCGATCCAGAGCGATCTTGCCGGTATGGTTCGGGCCGTCGTGTCGGAGGATGTGTGGTCGTTCGACGGTCGCAGGGTTTTGATCCCCGCTGGCTCCCGCCTTATCGGTGAATATCGCAGTGGCCTCGCAACCGGCCAAACGCGGGTGTTCATAGTGTGGACACGCCTGCTTCGATCGGACGGCATGTCGGTGCAGCTCGGTTCGACGGGCACCGACGAGCTCGGTCGCAGCGGCATGCCGGGCGAGGTCGACAACCATTATTTCGAGCGGTTCGGCTCGGCGATCCTTCTAAGTGTCGTGGGCGGTGCGACGCAATTCATCGCCAACCTTGGCAACGACCAGAATGGGTCGAACACCAACCAGACCTACACGGACCCGCAGACCGGACAGACGGTGACAATCCAGACGCAGCCCAACCAATACCTACAGAGCGCCCGCCAAATCGGCGCGCAACAGGTCTCGCAAAGCCTCAACCGCATTGCCGAAGAGGCGCTTCGCAATTCGATCAATATCGCGCCCACGATCCATGTCGATCAGGGGTCGCGCATCATGGTGTTCGTCCGCCGGGACCTCGATTTTTCGGAGTTCTATCCGGACCCGGTACGCGAGGCGTTGACGGAGATACGACGTGAGCGGGCAGCAAAGAACCGTCTTTCTAAATAAGGCGCTGGAGCCGGTGCGGCGCTGGCTCGACGACGATCGCGTGGTCGAAATCTGTGCAAACGGGCCTGGACTTGTGTGGGTCGAAATTGTTGGCTCGACACATATGGAGCCCTTCGACGTCCCCGAGCTCGACCGCGCCGCGATCACTTACCTCATGGAACGTATAGCGGCATCATCCTCGCAATCGATCAGCGAGGAAAATCCCTTGCTTTCGGCGGCCCTCCCCGGCGGCGAACGCTTCCAGGGCGTGCTTGCGCCGGCGACGCCGACAGGAGGCGCCTTCGCGATCCGCAAGCAGGTGGTGAAGGATATGCGCCTTGATGATTACCGGAAACGGGGGGCGTTCGATACGATCTCCGTCCAGGATCCCGGCGAATTGAGCGAGACCGACAGCGCCCTTTGCGAATATCTCGACGCCGGCAAGATCGAGGATTTCCTCCGCCTGGCCGTGCGGGAACGGTATTCGATATTGCTTTCAGGAGGCACATCGTCGGGCAAAACGACGTTTCTGAACGCCATTTTGCACGAGGTGCCTTCAGATGAGCGGATCCTCACCATTGAGGATACGCGAGAGGTTAAACCACACCAGCCCAACTATCTGCCCCTCGTCGCATCAAAGGGCGACCAGGGCCTGGCGCACGTGACCGTTGAAACGCTGCTGCAAGCCGCCATGCGGTTGCGGCCGGATCGAATCTTCCTGGGCGAGATCCGGGGAGCGGAAGCCTATTCGTTCTTGCGCGCCGTCAACACGGGCCATCCCGGATCGATCACGACGATCCATGCGGACAGCCCGACCGGTGCGTTTGAGCAGCTAGCATTGATGGTCATGCAAGCTGGGCTCGGGCTGAGCAAGGCAGAGATCATCGATTACGTGCGGTCGGTCCTGCCGATTGTGATCCAACAAACGCGCCGGGGCGGCTGGCGCGGAACTTCGGCGATCTGGTTCAACCGCATGACCGAATGGAGAGCCGCCAGAAAGGTTCCCCAGAATGTCTCGCGTATTCGCTTATAGGCTTCTCCTCGGCCTCATCGGCCTCGCCGCCTTCTTCGCTCTTTGGAGCCTGGCCTACGAGTTGGTGGCGACATGGCGGTGGAACCCCGCCCTCCCCTCTGAAGGCGCCTCGCGCTGGGGGCTTCTAAAGTACCAGAACGCGCAACGCAGCCTAAGCGGCCTGTTCGTTGCCTGGCAGCATTTCAGCCAGCGCCTGGCCTATCATCCCACGCAGAGCGAGACGATCATCCGGGGCGCGATCGCGGTCGCGGTTGTCGTGGCGATCGGCGTCGGCCTGATCTTTGCAAGCCTGATCAACCGCAAGCCAAAGCACTACGGCGATGCGCGGTTCGGCACGATCATGGACGCCGAAAGGAAAAACCTGCTGGCAAAGCAAGGCTTGATCCTCGGCAAGATGGGTGGGGCGACGATCCGCTCGGACGAGCCCGCGCACGTCTTGGTGGTCGGGCCGACCCGATCCGGCAAGGGCGTCAGCTTTGTCATTCCAAACGGCTATATGTGGCGAGGATCCTCGGTGTGGTTCGATCCGAAGCGGGAGAACTTCGAGGCGTTCGGTGCGCACCGGCAGGCTCTCGGCGATAAGGTCTTTTTCTTTTCGCCCGGCGAGCAGGATTCGCATCGCTATAATCCGCTGGATTTCATCCGGCGCGATGCGCGCATGCCGACGGACTGCGCGGTGGTCTCCTCCTTCATCATCCCCGAGGCGACAGGAAGTTCCGAGATCTGGGCGCGCGCCGGCCGGCAGCTGCTTTCGGCCATGATAGGCTATGTGCTGACGTCACCACGCTATGAGGGGCAGCGTCATTTGCGCGCCGTCGCGATGCTTCTTTCGACCGGCGTGGATTTTCTCAGGGTGCTGACGAATATCCGCAATGACGAGGAAAAATATCTGCCTTCGTGGGTCGTACACGGGCTCAACCAGTTCATTGCGCTGGAAAAGGAAACGCGAAACTCGGCCTACTTCAACCTGACGGCGGCTCTCAACCCCTGGACCAATGATCTCGTTGCAGCCGCTACGGCGTCGACCGATTTCGATATCTCGAAGTTTCGCAAGGACCCGACGGCTCTCTTCATCGGCTGCTCGGTGGCGCAGCTCGACGTGTTCCGGCCCATCATCAAACTCCTGGTTCAGCAAATCCATGATGTGCTGATGGCTTCCTCGCCAGGCCCGGACGAGCCATATCAGGTCCTGGTGATGATCGACGAGTTTCGCCAGCTCGGCAAAATGGAGTCTATCGTTTCCAAGCTGGCGATCAACGCGGGCTATGGCTTTCGCATGGTCCTGATCCTGCAGGATCTAGCCCAGCTTGACGAAGTCTATGGAAAAGCGACGCGGCAGACCACGGTGACCGCGTGTCAGGTGAAGCTTTTCATCCGCATGAACGACGTGGAGACCTCGGAACATGTCTCTGTAATGCTGGGACCGACCACGATCGAGGTGCCCACAGCGATCATCAGGGCTGGTCAAGGTATATTTGGGGGCCGAGACAAGAGTTTAAGTTTTCAGGAAAGGCCGTTCCGAACGGCGGCGGAGCTTCGGCAAATGCCGGCGAAGCAGGCCGTGGTTCTGGGCTCGAGCCCCCCTGGTTTCATGGTGCGCAAGGTCACCTATTATAAGGACGCTCCCTATAAGGCGACCTATGAGGAATTTCGGCACCGGCGCTTGAAGGTTCCGCCTCTCTCACGATGGCAGGATCTTCCGCTGCGCTCCATGGCGGAGGTCGAAGCGGCGGCTAACAACGCGCCCGCGGCACCTTTCGAGTTGGGGGAACCCGATACCGTCGAAGCGCCGGTTTCGGGCGATACAGTCTATGCCGATGCGGTGCCGCGTGCGACTGGTGAGGCGGCTGAAAGGGCTGATCCCGTCGCGTTAAAGCCGAAAGTAAAGAGCGACAGCGCGGACGCACCACAGGCGCTGCCAAGCTCAGGCCTTCCAACGGGCGGTGAGGCTGAAGCAAAGAGCGAGGTCGCCGCTGAAGTTCCGGAGTTGAAGCCGAAGCGGACCGCTCAGACGGCTGACGATGCGCCGCGGCCGCTTCCCACCCTTGGCCGGCGATCGGCGCCGGCAGCATCAAAGACGTCCGACCCGAGTGCGTCTGAAGGCAAGGCGAGTGTCTTGCAATTCCAAGTCCGGCCGGGGAACAAGTCCACGTCGATCGCCGCGCTGCTCGCATCGCTCGATCAGGAAGTGGAGGCCGGCGCTCGTTCCCTGTCACCGCCAGTGGATAGCGGAGATGTCGACGGGGTACCGTCAGCCGCTCTTGAGGCGCTGCAGGATCAAATTAGATGTCACGGCGATCGCTAGGACGTGAATTCAGTTGAATACAAATGAGCGATTTGTGTCTTCGGTGCCTATGTCGAGTGTGAGAACAAGACGAAGCGTCGCTAATCCGATGGCGGGCGCATCGAACCGTTTCGTTGCGCCTCCCGGTTCTGGGTGGGGACGTGAGCTGATTGCTGGTCCGTAAAATGCGATTGATTTTCACTCTACCCAACATGTATCAAAACCGATACAGTGCACCCCGATGAAGGTGATTGAATGGCTTGGAAGCAGCAGAGCGGATGTTCGAGCGTTTCCTGACGATGCGCGGATAGAGGCCGGCTGGCAGCTCGAACTTGTCCAGCGCGGCGACGATCCCGACGACTGGAAGCCTATGCAGATCGTGGGGGCCGGCGTCAGGGAAATCAGAGTCCGGGAGGCATCGGGAGCGTTCCGCGTCATCTATCTGGCAACGCTGGAGGACCGCGTTTTGGTGCTTCATGCGTTCCAGAAGAAGACACAGGCCACATCCAAGAAAGACCTCGATCTGGCGGCTCAACGGCTAAAACGATGGAAGGCAGAACGATGAACGTAGAAATCTATGAGAACGTCTGGGACGCCCTGGCGGACACCGAACAGGAGGCAGCAAACCTTAAAGCGCGCTCGGCGCTGCTCTACGAAATCCGTAAGGCAGTCCAGCGTTGGGGCATTCCCCAGGAGGAAGCCGCCAAGCGGCTCGGCCTGACGCGCCCTCGTATCAATGATCTGCTGCGCGGTAAGCTCGCCAAGTTCTCGCTTGACGCGCTCGTCAACATCGCCGCCTCCGCTCACCTGGATATAGAAATCCGGGTGAAGGAGGTTGCATAATCACGAGGTGTCTAATCCTCGTCTTTCCTCGGAGTACATCCGCGTTTGGACGCCAGCGTGTGCCGAACGGAGCCGCTGCCAGAGCCCGGCTTAGGGAACAACGAGCCCACGCAGTGGCGCATTACGAGGCAACTACTGCTTTTGCGGCTTTTGTGAATCCGGCTCTTCGCCTTCGACTGGAGCGGTGTTGATGCTCCTCGACTGCAGGCGCTGCAGTTCTTCGAGCCGTTCGCCTTTGACGATCTCGGGATCAAGCCGCTCGTTAGGATTCTGCGCCAATGAACGCGCGGCTTCGCTTGCGGCTTGTGCCTCGCGGGCTTCCTTCGCAGCGATGCTTTCGGCGTTGCGCACCATTTCGCGGTCTTGCGCAACCTGCTCAAGCGAGGTCGGATCAGCCGATCCGGCTCGTTCGTCGCGGATCTCCTGCTCGATGGCGCGATTACGGATCTCGCGAGCGCGATCGGCCTCAAGCCGCTCAGCTGCCTCGATCTCCTGGGCGCGATGGATCAAAGCTTCGGCGCGCGCGCCGGCAATCCGATGGGCCTGGTCTTCGCTGACATGCGTGACGCCACCTTCCTGCAGGGATTTGAGATCCGTCCGGATCGCAAGCAGCTCCATGGTGGGCGCTGCGCGCCGTAAGAACTCCGCTTTCGTCGGGCCGTTCATCATGGCCGCTGTCTTGTTAACGGTCTCGTTGATCTCTTTTAGGTTTTCCCGCATCTGGTCCGCGGTGGCATCTGAACTCATTTGAACACCCTTTCCATCTCGAATAGCAACCACAACAGTACCGGATCGGAAAGCTTGCGTCATCCGATCAATAAATTGACTCGCTATCGTGTTATCCGGCTGAGAAGCAGCAACCGAGTGCCAGTCCCGAAGGCTTGCGTGGGTGGCCTGCAGCTGGCGCGCCGAAATCGGAATCTTTATCGGGTTGGCCCTCGCGTGATTGATCCGCTGGCGGGCTTTCTCGATGACGTGCGGGTTTGCACGGGCGTAGGCGCGGTCCCGCGCCTCCCTGCCCGGCCGCGGCTTCTCGGCCGTGGCCACTATCGCCTTGTCGCGCGGACCATAGCTTTGTGATGACGCCCGATAGGCCGCGGAAGTCGCGACGATTTTCATGCCCTGCGCTTGTGCGTGCTGGGCATAGAGCGCACGCCATTCGCGAAGCTGGGCCGGACCTGGTCGCAATCGCTCACCGTCCTCGCCCTTCACGGCGACGATGGCATGGACATGAATATGGCCGCCCTCCTCGGCCATGTCGGCATGCATGCCGAAGGCGAATTTGTGATTGGGGAACTGCTCATGCAGGAACCCACGTGCGGCCCTCACCAGAGCTTGCCTGTCCTCGCCCGCTTTGGCCGACAGGATCATGTGCATGGTGTCGCGAGGCTTGTAGGAATTTAGGGTCTTGTCCCAGGACTGCGCAGTCTGCCGAACCGCCTCCTCAGACGCGATCGCGGCACCGTCGGCGCCGATCGCCGCTCCGTCATGGGTAAGGCGCGAGAGCTGGAACACGACACCGGCTTTGCCGTGGCTGGGCTCCCCAATTGGCTTCACCGAAACGGTATCCTCCTTGACCCCAAGCGCCTCGGAGATCCGCGAGGCGATCATGGCCCGGGTCGGTGCCGAGAACTGGCGATCCTGCTGGCGTCGATCGGAAAAGTGAAACCGATGCTTTATTTTCTCGTTCCCGTTCTCACCCCGCACGACGCTCTGTCCGGCCATGGTCGCGACGACGCGCGCGACGCTCGATCCGTCCTGCAGTGTGTCGATACGATAGGCGAAACCGTGGCCGGCGAAACCTGCCTGAACTGCCTGTGAAAGGCGCTCGGCATTCTCCTGCCCTGCCAGCGAAAGCCGAAACGTCGCCACATCCTCGCTCTCCCGCCGCTTGTCGAAACCCTTGCCCCACAGTTTCATTTCCTCGGCAACGGCTTCCTGCGTTGCCAGGATACGCGCGTCATGCGTCTCGAGCGCGACGCCCTCCTTCTGGATATATTGACCGATGGCGGCTGCCCTTGTGACGCCATGCCCGTAGGAAATCACCTTCAGAACGGCCGGCTGATACCCGGCCGCCAGCTTGTCGGCAGCGGCCCTCGGCCGAGGTCCGCCGGCGAGCTTCCGCCGCTTTGCTGGCAGGGCGAGGTTTAGTCGCCCGGCTTTACCGCGCGGCGGTTCCAGCTCCCCGGGAGACGAACGCGGCACGGGCGGTTCAGGTGGCTGGCTTGCCCCGAAACCGCCCTCCCCTGTCCGGCCGCGAACCGTCTTGAGCAACCAATCATTGTCATTTCCAGCAAAGGACAACATGGCCCGATGCCGGCGCTTGCGGTTCTCGTCTTCAAAAGCTGCGCTCGCGCGGATCCGATCGGCGATAGCCTGTATGGAGGACTGGTCGAGGTTCACGCGTTCTCACCATGCAGCAGATGCGCCGCCTTCCGAAGTTTCAGGCCATGCGCGATCGTCATCGCCGTCAATTCGGCGTCGACAGCTTTCACCCTCTCATCCAGTGCTTCCCATATCGGTAACGCCGCCTCCATGGGGGCAGCGTGGCCGGAATGAATGGCATGGAGAAGCTGGCTGAGGTTTCGGCCGACCATCCGGACTTGCGAGGCCAACACCGCGACAGTGCGTGAATTCTCAGCTGACAGAGCGGGACCGACATCCAGGCTGGCCCGGATAATGCGCCGCAACGTCTCCGTTCGGTCAAGCTGGAACACCTTGCAGGCCTCATCCAGGAGCGCGCCCGCCTCCGGCCCGATATCGATCCGGGAACGCTTTCGAGTGTCCTTGTGGGCGGCGCTGGTGTCCAAAATTCCTCGCTATGGCGGATGGGCCTCACGTCGAAGACGGTCCAGGTCGAAGCGAAGCGACGACCTGCTCAGCCAATTTGGACCCAAATTGCGTATCTTGTCAATTCAATACGCAACATTATACTGATTCACTGATGTGTTGCTCCCGAGCCGCCTCTGCATCCCGGGACATTGCACCGATGCGCAAATTCATATTATCACATAGGCACTTATGTGCCTTCGCACTTTGTTGCATCGGCGCATAGGCATAATGCAAGAAAGTCACTTTGGCGCCAAATCGCCTATGCGCCTTGACGCCAAGGTGACGCAACATTGGGAAAAAATAATGCCGGAACAACGCGCGGTGCAAATCACAGTGGCCTCTCCCAAAGGCGGGGTCGGCAAGACCATGACCACCATACTGCTCGCTGGCGAGTTCGCCGCCGCCGGTCATCGGGTGACGGTGCTCGACACCGATCCGCAACTGTCAGCGCTGGAGTGGAGCAAAAACAGTCGCCGCGCCGGGTACGCGCTTTCAAACATCGACGTCATCCCCATCAACTCGACCGACGAACTGATCGATCGCCTGGCGCAATCCGACGCCGAGGACCTGCTGCTGGTCGACGTCCAAGGCACGGCCGTGGCCGCCCTCGGACCGGCCGTCGCCAACGCCGACTTCGTGCTGATCCCGACGAAAGCGCACGTCTTCGATGTCAAGCAATGCCTCGGTCTGATCCGGCACATCCGCTCGCTTGGCGGACGCCATCGCGAAATTCCCTACGCGGTGATGCTCAACATGGTTTCGGGGATCGAGCACAACACGATGGCCTTCCGCACAGCGATCCAGCTGCTGCGGCAGGCCAACGCAAGCGTGCTTGAGACCTTTTTGTCGCAACGGCCGACCTTCGCCTCAATCGCAACCGCCGGGACGCTTTACGAAGTCCAGCCTGTGAACAAGGCCGTGCAGGACGCTCGCGACCAGACGAATGCCCTGACCGCCGAGATCATCAGCAAACTGAACGGAGCCACCCCCCCATGAACGAGAAAAGCGATCGGACCGCAAACCAATTGCCGCTGCCCGCCTTGAAACCGCGTGCCCGTTCGGATGATCCGTTCTCGCGCAACATGGCTGCCATAGTGGAATCCAGCATCAGCGAAACGGACAACCTGGAGCAGCAGACGAGAACCCGGTCTGCCAGAGAGGCGAAAGCGAAGATTGAAAGGCCAAAGCCAGACGGCGGGACAGCCCGGCTACACACGCGCATTCCGGTCTCGCAGATGATCGAGCTGCAGGTCCATTGCGCGCGCAACAGGACAACCATGCAGGAGGTGGTTCAGGGTCTGATAACGGAATTCCTTGCCCGGCAGCCGAAGTAGCCAGACGCGTCCATCAGCGTCGATCGTTACGACCGACCGCGCACGATACGGGCCAACGTGGATTGGCTACATCTCTCCGGGAAGGGCCATCAAAGACGCTGTTGAACGACTGACGTTCGGTTCCATCCATCACCAGAGCGAATCGATCCGCGTCTGCTGATTCAAACCATTCATTGGACGCGCGCGTCCGGCTGCGCGATTCTGTCTGCAATGATCGCGCAGCTCTATCGCCTCTGTATCGAACGCCGCGACGCGGATCGGAACATGGCGCGCTTCTATGCGCTGTCGATCGAGGAGACCCTGTTCGGCCAGACCTGCCTGGTCCGGCGTTGGGGTCGGATCGGAACCACCGGCCGCACGGTACAGCACTCCTTTGATACCGAGGGCGAAGCCGTCGAACTTTTCCTCGCGCTGCTGCGCGCCAAGCGGATGCGCGGCTATCAGCCGCGATCCACCTACCCGACGCGCAGAAGCGATCCCGTCTGGTTGTCTAGTTGACAGGGTAGCCGCTGGGGCGACGTGAGGAACGGAAGTCGCTCGTGTACCCGGCGCGGGCGCGATGTCGCCAGTCGGAAGTCAGTGATCTCGACGCTGCCGCATGCTCGCACTTTCGGGGCCCTGCCGAAGCACTCACCGTTCCCACGGCCCGCGCCAGCGCAGTATAAAAGCAGGGCAACGCCTGCCCTTGTGGCTTAACGCTTTGCTTTGCGCCAACCGGCGGCCACCGCCTCTTCGTCGCTGCAGAACCACCGCTCTCCCTTGCTGGTCGATATGACGGTGCGATCGTAATACTCTTGGCCAGGCATGTGATAGATGTGCTCACCACGGGCGTTGATGTTGCCCTTGATGTTGCAGGCACCGGGCGATGCAGGATGTTTGTCTCGAGTCGATGCGGACTGCTTGAGCGAGGTCGACGACGAAATCGCCCTCCCGTCCTTACGCTGGGGATAACACTGATGTTCACTCTTCGTTCTTTTCCAAAAGCGGCCGATAATATATAGTCTGAGACTACATCAGCCCCCAGCCGAGTCAGCGCGCCAATGACCGTACAGCCCAGGATTCTCAATGAACCAACGATCAGCTGCCCGAGCTGCAAAACGGACATCAAGCTCAATGAGTCGCTTGCGGCGCCGCTGATTGCCGCCACCCGCGAGGACTATGAACGGCGCCTGGCGCAGAGCAACGCGTCAATGGCGGCCCGGGAGGAAGAGCTTAAACGCGAGCAGGCCGCGATCGACGCCGCCAAAGAGGACATCGGCAACCAGGTGGCTGAGCAAATCAAGCTTGAGCGAGCCGCAATCGCGGCCGAGGAAGCCCGCAAGGCAAAATTGCTTCTTTCGGTGGACCTGGAGGACAGGGATAACAAGCTTGCCGAGCTGGAGGCGACGTTGAAGGCGCGCGACGAAAAGCTCGCCGAGGCCCAGCAGCAACAGGCGGAATTCCTGAAACAGCAGCGTGCGCTTGACGATGAGAAGCGCGAGATGGCGCTGACCATCGAAAGGAAGATACAGGAGGGGCTGGGTGCCGTTCGCATCAAGGCGAGAACGGAAGCCGAAGACGGCCTCAAAATGAAGGTTGCGGAGAAAGAGGAACAGATCGCCGGCATGCAGCGCCAGATCGAGGAGCTGAAGCGCCGTGCGGAACAGGGCTCTCAGCAGCTGCAGGGCGAGGTACTCGAGCTGGAGCTGGAGTCCCTCATTGCCAGCCGATTCCCGATGGACATCCTCGAACCGGTTGCCAAGGGTGAGTTCGGCGGAGATGTCCTGCACCGCGTGGTCGGACCGGCCGGCCAGCCATGCGGAGCCATTTTGTGGGAATCGAAACGCACCAAGAACTGGAGCCAGGGCTGGCTAGGCAAGCTCAGAGGAGATCAACGAGCCGCGAAAGCGGATATCGCGCTGATGGTCTCGGAAGCGTTGCCTCCCGGCGTGGATACCTTCGATCTTGTGGACGGAGTCTATATCGCCCATCCCAAATGTGCGATCCCGATCGCCATCATGCTTCGACAATCCCTGATCGAGCTGGCCAACTCCCGCCTCGCCCGGGATGGCCAGGCCACCAAAATGGAGCAGGTCTACGGCTACCTGACCGGTCCGCGGTTCCGCCACCGCGTCGAGGCGATCGTGGAGAAATTCTCCGATATGCAGGACGACCTCGCCAAAGAACGCAAGGCCACAACACGCCTGTGGGCCAAGCGCGAGGCGCAGATCCAAGGGGTGATCGAGTCGACCGTCGGCATGTATGGTGACTTGCAGGGTATCGCCGGAAAAGTGATGCAGGAGATTGAGGGGCTGGAGGTGCTGGCGATTGTAGCCTCTTCTCCCGAAACCGAATAGGTGACCTTCACGCCGGCCAAGGCGATCAAGGACGCCTTCCCAACGACTGAGCCGCAACCAGAGGACGCGACTGAAAGAGGGGGCTTAAGCCCTCCTCCGCCTGCCGGCGTTCGCTTGGGGAAGGCCGAAGGCTCCGCCTTGCGGCGGAGCCCTCGTCGAGGCGATCAGTCCCGGTTGGGGCGAGACCAGATCAGCTGCAGGCCTTCCTCGCCTTCCACCTCGATCAGGGTGGCGTAGATCGGAGCGGGGAAGCTCGGGTCGTCCAGCTTGACCGAGAGGTAGTCGCGCTCGGTTTCCTTGGAAACCTTCTGCCAGGCTGCACCTAGCTCGACTGCACCCGAGAGGATGCGGAAGTGGGGACCCTTGTCGGAGGGGTTGTCGACGCGGACCAGCTTGGCCTTGACGTTGAGGTTGAGCGTCTTGATCGTGCCCGTAAAGCCGGAGTTGCCGTTTGAGGTGAAAGTGCCGATGGTAGCCATTTGTCGTCTCCTTGAGTTTCTCGGGCCGCGACCACCGCGACCTCGATGGCGGTCGACAGACCGGAGGCGATCGGCCCGCACCCGAAGGGCCGGAACGACAGTGAAGGGCAGCCAGGGCGAGGCTTTCTTGTTCCGCGAGGAATGATGGCGAAGCCAGCAGGGGAAGAAAGTCGCGACCGGCTGTTGCGGGTTTGAGAACGAGGCGGAGCGAAGCGAAGACGGTCTTCGGTCAGACCAGCTACATCGAGGACGCAGGTGGTGCGCCCTTCCATGAAACCGCCGGCCAGACGACAGGCGAAGCCTATCGGCATGATCACTGCAACCGCAGCCACGGTGAGGTGCCATCAAACCCGTCTCTCCCCGTCAGGCGCCATCGCACAACGGAAGATCGTCCAACCGGAAAAGGGGCGCGACGGCTCCTCACTTCGGTCGGTTGACGACCGGCCGACTGGCGAAACTTTGACGGTCCGGCGTCTGCCCCTTCAAGATGGATAGCCGCTATACGGTCATGGAAATACCCATCTCGGGCTGGATGTCGCACGGGCCGGCTGATCTGACTCGGCCCGCTGGGCTACTACCCGAACTGGCCGGTGCCACGGGGACTTCAGCCGGCTGCAGTGCGCCGGAGTGCTAAAAGCCACCGACGTGTGCCAAGCGGGACGATTACGACCGCATTCGGCCAGAGGTAGCTGGCCGCGGTCGGCCGCTTTAGACCTATCGGCTTCATCCAGGGGAACGCCGGAGCGATGCAGGAAGACATCGCCGCGTATGCCACGCAGGCGGGTGTGGATCGCCCGATCCACCTCCACGGCATCGTCCTACGCCGCCCGGTCGTTATTCCGCATCGATCGCCACATGGCGCAGCATCATGCAGCATCCGCGATCTGTGCCGGCTCTGGCTGGAGATCATGCAGATAGTTGACAGCCCGCTGGGCATGGGCCGCGGCGGCGAAGATGAAACGCTTCTCGTCGCGGAGGATTTCAAGCCAGCTCGCGAGGTAACTTGCGTGATCGGGCCGGGGCTCCAATTCCGGGACGATGCCGAGATCGGCCGCTAAAAAACAACTCCCTAGATCTGCGACAAGCTCCTCGTGCGCCCTGAACGAGCGATCCTTGTGATAACGTGAAAGGTTGCGATCGAGCCGCTTTTCCGAGCCGACCCAATGGGTCAGCTCGTGTCCGAGGGTCGCATAGTAGCTGGGCGCGTCGCGGAAACTTTCGAAAGCAGGCATTTGCACAATATCGAGAGCTGGATTGAAATATGCCTTGTCGCCGCCGTGGCGGATGACAGCCCCGGTATTGGCGAAGAAGGCATCCGCATTTTCGATCCGCTCCACAGGATCGGCTACCGGCGCGGGGTTGTCGTAAAACTGTGCTGGGAGACCGTCAATCTGGTTGGCGCAGAACACCGTATAGGCCTTGAGGAAGGGAATGCCGCGCTCGACCTCCTCGCCTTGGGCATCGGTTTCGGTCCGGGTGAAGCGGCTGGCATAGACAACCATGGAACCGGTTTCGCCCTTGCGCACATGGCCGCCAAGCTCGACGCTCTGCTTGAATGTCATCCAGGTTGGGGAAACAAAGCCCCTTGCAACCGCTTCTGACCAGAGAAGCAGCGTATTGATCCCTTGATACGGCAGCCCATTGTGGCGGAGCGGGCGCGTTATACGCCCCTTGGTGTTCGCCCCGCTCCAGGGCTTGACCCAGGGGCGCACTCCCTTTTCCAGATCCGCGACGATACGATCGGTGATTTTCGCGTAGATGTCGACGCGGGGCTTGTTGTTGTTCCTGTCCATTTCAAACCTCCATTCGAGGCCGCGCCAATCGCGGCCGTCACGAGGTCCGCACGCGCAGGACCGCAGGTCCGCGAACCCGCGGAGGATCGATGGGGAAGCTGAGAACCATCGCTTGCGGGCCGCAACGTCAGTGGAGGACGGCGCAGCCGTTTCGCGGGACGAGCACCGGAGCAGGACCATCATTCGTGACGGCCGCGATTGGCGCGGTCCCGACGACCAGCCCATTTCCATTCTTTGAGTTCGGTGCCTTTGGCACATGCAAAGAGGCCGGCGCCCCCGAGGGACACCAGCCTCAGTATGAGAGGATCGGGCGGAGCCGAAGCTCCGCCCAATGGCATTAGCCAAGGGCCGCCATCTGGAGATCGGCTGCCTGCCGGTTGACGGTCTGGCCGGGGTTCTCGGTCTGGCGTTCGTAGGGCTTCCAGCTCTCGCCGACGATGTGCTCGTAGGCGGTAACGGCGCCCTCGGCAGCCATGCGCAGGGCATGTGCCTGAAGGCCCATTTCGGCGGCGAATTCGCGCTTGCGCTGGGCCTTGCTGTCGAAGCCGACCGGACCGTCAATGTCCTCGTCGCGGGTGTCATTGGCGAGCTTGGCCGTGGCATCCTTCGCCTCGGTGACGGCCTTCGAGTAGAACTGGCCTGCTCCAAAGGCGGAGCCGACATGGGACCCGACGATTCTTTGCAGGTGGATCTGCATGGCCTTTTCGGAAAGGCCCTCGGAGAGCGTATCGGCGCTTTCGATCACACTGCGCTCGTGGAATTCACGGATGCCGTCGCTGTCGAGGACCGGGAGGCCGAAGCTTTCGGAAATGAGGGTGGCCTGGTGGCCATCCGGGCAGCAGAGCCGGACCATTTCGAGGGTTGTGCCCTTGCGGAGCTGGACGACGCGGGCCTTGGCCTTGGTGGAGCGGGTTGAACTGGACATCATGCGATCCTTTCTAGCGATGCCCTTCAGGTGTTCCGGCCCTTGCCGGTCTTCCCTGCGGGTGCGGTCAAAAGGAACCGGCGAAAGCTGGACGCTTCAGGGTCCGGAGCCTGCCAGGCGAGCGAGGTTGGCTTGCGGACAAGCGGGGCCAGTTCTTCACTTGCCCTGCGCGGGACGCGGGCCAGCCTTGCCGAGATCGGCGGGTTCCGGCCGCACCGCGGCGCGATAGCGGCCTTGAAGTGGACAGCCGCCGGTTCAGACCGCAGCAAACCCGCCGGGAAAACCGGCAAGGGATGGATTCTGACATCGGCATGCGGGAGGAAATGCAGTGTTCAATTCCCGCGTCCACACGATCTGCCTGCCCGCCAGGCTGCGCGAGGGTCGACAGTGGTTTGAACGCCGGCTCCTGCTGGTATAGATGAGCTGCGCCGGTCCGCCGCTGCGGATCAGATCTTTGGCCTGCTCCCACGTCGGACTGACAGCGCACTGCATTCAATCCCGAGGCGAGAGCAGCGATGACCGGTCACAACGACGACTACGTCTATGACGACGCGACAGGGGAATGGCGACCAGCGTCGGAGATGGCTGCCATTGCAGCTTCCGCCGGAAGCATCGAAGTGCGCGATGCCGCCGGCAACGTGCTCGCCGACGGCGACTCCGTCGTCCTCGTCAAGGACCTCAAGGTCAAGGGTGCCGGCCAGACCTTGAAGCAGGGGACCGTGATCAAGTCGATCCGGCTCACCGACAATCCCGAAGAAATCGATTGTCGGCATGATGCGATCAAGGGGCTGGTGTTGCGAACGGAGTTCGTCCGCAAGCGCTGACCCGGTCGCGGTATCAGGCGCGCATCAGGTCCGGTGGCGGTCTGGCACGAAGCGCCTCGATTGCAGCATCCTGCCTTGCAAGCTTGCGGGAGAGAGCGTCGATCTCGTGCTGCCTGTCCAGTGTGATCGCTGCAAGGTTGGCCCGATATCGTTCGAGAAACATTGCCGGCTCCGGGCCCCTGCCGCGTCGATAGCGGGCACATTGGGTTCTGGGCTGCGGATTGATCCGCCTTATGATCCGCCGGTCGATCATAGCGAGCTGGCGGTGTGTCTGGCGCCGAGGCTGCTCCATGCGAAAGAGATGTGCGCGGCGATCGGAGACAGACATTATGCTTCCCTCCCCTGCCAATCCATAAAGCTCGAGGGCCCGCCATAGACACGGTGGCGCGCAACATCGATGACGAATCCAAAGCGGCCGACATGGTATTCGTCGGTCGCAACGAGAAAGCGACGTTCCTCCGTGCCCGCTCCGCGCCTGCCGCCAGGGGTCGCGATAACCTCGGTGAAACCGGCCTGGTGCCCGGAACGGATCGCCGACACCACGACCCAGTCATCGGTATGCCTCTCGAAAAATGCCCGCTCGTCCTTTTTCGCGGATTGGCCGGGTTCGAGCACCCTCCCGTGGATCGCCTCCCAGGCATCCGGGTACCAGTCGCGGATCGACTTTTCCGCACCAGCTTTCTCGAAGTCCGTGAAGAGCCGCGGGAAGGCTTGGGCGACGGCCGCCCAATGGCAGTCTTCCTCATACCAGCCGCCATTGGCACGGAGCATGCCATGGACTTTGCGATTTCGCTCCGCCGACAGATGGAACCCGCCATGGCCGGCCGTTGAGTGAGCCACCACGCCCTTGGCATAGACGGTTGCTCCCTGCGACGTTCCCCATGGCGTGTGGGCACGGGAGTGGATCTCGCGACGTCCGAGAGCTGCGCGCTGCTGCTGGTGGAGGGCGTTCTCCTCGACATGCGCGCGAAACGCCGCCTCGTCGGCAAGCTCACCGGTATGGCCGTAGAAATCGCCGCACGTCCATTCGGCCATGGGCCGGCGTATACGCCAGCCCGTGACGAGATAGTGCCGGCCATCGCGGGCTGGAGCCATGGCGAAGGCAAGCTCACCGACAAGGGTAACGCAAAGCCCATCGGCGCTTCGGCCAAAAGAAACTCCCGGAAAACCGGGGGTTTCGACGACATGGGTTTCAGAAGTTCGCGCAGTCATGCTGCCGTCCTCCCCTCTACAGCATCCACCGCAACGGTCTCGGCCGTGACTTGCTGCAACACCGCGTTCGGATAGCCGTGGCGAGTCAGCCATTCCTCGGCGGCCGTGCGATTTGCGGCAAGATGGACAAGCTCCGCATCGTCGCCGGCGCGGTCGAGAACGAGAACCGTGCCGATGGCGGGCCGCTCCTTGACCGAAAACTTCAGGTCGCTGTTCACCGAAAATGTCTGGTGGACGCGCAGCACGATGGTTCCCTGACTGCCATAGTCACCCTTGTGCAGGGTGATCGAGGCCGGCAGCGTCGTACTGCCGACGCGTGCCTCGGCCTGTTTGCGGATCAGGCGGCCGCCACCGTTGCGATTTTCCCAGGCTGCGAGCTTCTTGCGATGCCGCTCTGGCGGGCGTGGGGATCCGTCGGAATAAGCCACGATGGATGCAAGTGGAACAAGGTCATGGATCAATTGGGCGGACATAGTTTTCTCCGTGGTGCTCATGATGGAAACAGAACCGCCGCCGGTGATGTGCCGGCGGCGGAATGATCGTTCGGAGGGAAAGGTAAGGTGGAGCCGCCTACTCGGCGGCCACCTTGTAAGCCTCGATCTGTTCGTCAGTGAGGTGCTCGTCCTGCGGAGCGGGGTCCTCGCCGACGTAGTCATGCGCGGGCTCGACAACCGCATCGCCGTCGAGCTCGTCCTGGTCCTGCGGCGTGCCGTCGTCCTCGGGCTGTTGCCGGGCCTCGTTCATCTTCAGCCAGGAGGTCAGCTTTTCCGGAGTGGGCGCAAACAGCGCCGACCGATGGACGAAGCGGCCCTCGTTGAAGTGCTCGACCAAGGCGGCGCGGGTGTCCTTGACCTTCTGCCGGGGCAGGACCGACGTATCCGTGCACGATGCTTCCAGTGCCGGTCGCGACAGGCATGACAGGAAATCCTCCGTCCCCATGCTGGCTAAGAAGTTGTCGGCGGCGATGACGTCGCCGGCGACACGGGCGACAACGCCGCTGTCCGAGCGATTCTCCCTGCAGGACAGAACGTCGATCAGCAAGGACCGCACGGCAATGCGCAGCGTGTCCATGTCGAACTCGAGCTTGCCCTCTTGGTCGAACAGGCGCGCGGCATGTTCGCCGAGGCCTGCGGCCCCGTAATAGGAGATGTCGCGGGCACCAGATGCCACTGTCACATTCTGGCCGGCGAAGGCGAGAACGAGCAGCGCCATCAGCGTGTCGTCCCCGATCGGTGCGCGCGACAGCGCCTCGTGCAGCGCGTCGGTACGCAGGTCGCCGATCATCTCCATGCCTTTGCGCGTTACGTCCGGACGCGGCTTTGCCGTAACGACGATATCATCGCCATCGGCCTTGACGTCAGCGCCATTCTTGCCCTTGGGCTTTTTGGCCGCCGGCATGCGGTAGGCGACCGACTGCACCTTGCCGTCGCGGTCGAGATACATGGCGGTGTGATCGGACTTCGACGGCTTACCGTACACACGCTCGGCCTTGGGCGGCAGCTTCGGCTCGCCCCACTGACCGGCTTCCACGATCACGCCACGCTTGGGCACAGTGTTTGCCATCCACTCCTGCTGCGCGCCAAGGAAGGCCTCGACATCCGTCGTATAGCGGCTGTCCTGGTCGGCCGGAGCAAACAGGTCCTCGACCCAGGCAATGCCGTAGGCCTGGGCGAGATCGTCACCGAAGCTGGCGTCGCGCGCGTACATGCGGCGCTTCGTCAGGCCCTGCGCCACGCTCCACCACGACACCTGCGGATCGGTCTTGGACGGCTTGTGCTTCTTCCAGACCTCCTTCTGCTCATCAAGCGAAGCCGACGCAATGGTGCGCAACTCCTTCTCGTTGGGCATGTCGCCCTTGGCCATCTGGTCCAACATGGCCGGCAGAACGTTGGCGAGCAGGCGCAGCTTCCTGATCTGGCGGACGGGAAGCGCCAAAGCGACGGCGATCGCTTCCTCGGTCCAGCCGAGCGCGATCAGTCGCTCAATCGCGCGCCATTGGTCGACGGGACAGAGCGATTCATGAGCGAGCGTTTCCGCTAGCGACCGCATTGCGCCACCATCCTCGGCGCGATCGATCACCAGCACGGCGATCTCTTCCAGACCGGCGGCAATCGCCTGCCGCACACGACGATGGCCGGCATCGATGACGTAGCTGTTGCCGCCATCCGTCTGCAGCGCGACGACAGGCGGCTGCACGATGCCGACGGCGCGGATGGTGGCCAGCAGCAGCGCGTCGGCCTGCGGACTGGACTTCGAGCGTCGCGCCTTGTCAGGGTTATCCTTCAGCGCACGCGGATCGACAAACTTCAGTTCCATGGAGATGCTCCTTCAAGGGGTTTGCGGACACCGCCGTTCGCTGTGTCCTTCCTCGTCTTCATCCCGAAGACATCCCCCGGACCGCGGAGCGGGCAGGCCGGTGCAACCGCGGCCGAGCATCCCTGCCCGGCTGGCCGAGCGGGGCTCTTAGGCCCTGCGCAGGACGACGCGGCCGGGATCGCGAGTGGCGCGGTTGAGCGCCAGCGTCAGCGGCCCGCCCGATCTGCGAGCGGGTTTTATTCTTCTTCCGTTTTCCTTTCCTCATCCCTGCGACGTAGACCGGGGTATGGAGATAAGCGGAAAATTTAGCACGGCAAACTGGAGGTTAACGTCTTTGAACCTACGGACGCCGCGAGGAGCCCTCTAGCGGCTCGAAGCTGTCGCGCTGTGATCATGAGGTCACCCTCAGAAGGTCAGCTACGAACTCGTGCAAGACAAACGTTCCGGAAAGACGTCGACCGGCAAACTCCGAACCATCTGATGGAGGCTACCAGGCAGTCTATCTTAAGCCTTCCACATCGTTGAGCGAAGCCCCGCGCCTCTAGCGGGGGACCCCGGTATTGTCCCATTTTGGGACCAAAGTGCTGGCATTGCTCTTGCTTCGGACGTGGTGCCGGTTGATCCCGGTCCTGATCGTACTTTGATCAGGTGTAGGCTCGCCGGGCTTGAGGTGGTTGGGGTTTCTTCGCCCGGCGAGTTCCGCCACGCTAAGAACAAAGGCCGGCGCCCTCGCTGAAGCTTATCCGAATGGCGCCGGCCACGGGCGGGATTGGGATCCGCCGCGCCTTGACATAGCTGAGTCGTTACGTAGCGTCAGGTGGTGGCGGACACTTTGGCTTTCCGTTTCGAAGGTGCCTTCTTGGCTGATGCGACGGGTTCAGCCTTGCGGCCAAGTCCGATGGACTTCGCCAGTTGCGAGCGCTGCGCGGCGTAATTCGGAGCCGTCATCGGATAGTCGCGCGGCAAGCCCCACTTCTCGCGATAGGCGTCCGGCGTCAGACCGAAGTCCGTGCTAAGGTGCCGCTTCAGGGATTTGAACTTCTTGCCGTCTTCGAGGCAGATAATGAAGTCTGGCGTCACCGACTTCTTCGGGTTGACCGCGGGAGTTTGCGGCTCAACGACAGGCGCGATAGGCGTACCAAGCCCGGACAGAGACATGTGCACGGATGCGATTAGTTCAGGGAGGCCGGTAGCCGGTACAGGGTTCTTACTTACGTAGGCGGACACAATCTCCGCAGTAAGCTCGGCTAATTCGGCGGCGCGGTGGTCGGATTCTTCTGTCAGTGTGTCGGTCCTTTTGTCTGATTTGTCCCATCTCTATTTGAGCGATGTCCAGTACGCAACCGGACCTGATCTATTCTAGGCCAATGATGGCGGCCGGCTTTGCGGCGCTGGGCAAGAGCGACGCCGAAATTGACGCGTTCTTTTTGGCCGTGACTAAGCTGTAGACCAATAAAACAGGCGGCCGTCATCCATCTAAGTGACGGGCCGATTACATGCGGATTAGCTAAAATAACGGAACGTCCACGGACAAGTACGGAACCAAAGCGGTTACGTCAGACCTTTGCTCGCATGGGGCAAGACTTTGGTCCTGCCGTCTTATGGTGAAGAACGGAAGTTGATCGGCACATAGGGCCATCCGCAACGGATCGATAGCAAACTGAATTTAGGCGGCTATGGTGTGAACGCGGAAGTCGGGTCAGATCCGCTTGAAGTCCTTAAGCCCTAGGCGTATCCGCTGGCCTTCCGCGAAGGCAATGGCGACCGATTCTAGGTCGAATGATCGGGTAAGTTCTTCGCCGTTCCCAACAACACGAACGAACCACTCGCCCATGGCCTCGACTATCTCAACGGACGTGTGGTTTGCGCCGCCTTTGGTGTCGTCCATCGCAACTGCCTCGTGTCTGGATGGGGACAAGACGAAACAATAGGACTGCTCGCCTTTCAAGCGCTAAAAGGCCGGCGCCTGCTTTTGCGCGGGGCTCTGGCAGGCGCCGGCCGGACGGTCCAATCAGGTCCGCCGCGATGATCCAGTTAGCTGATTCTTGACGTTACGTCATGTGGTCTGGCTGGCCGGAGCCGAGCATGACCGAAACGTGGCATCAACATGGGTAAGCAGTTCGGCGCGCCTCCTGCATCGCCTGCACCCGAGCGGCCTTGAACCTTTGCCGCCGGTCAATGGCTGACAATGATCGGCAGCCTGTATCGAGCCCGCTATGCGGCTTCATGCCGGTCCTGGCCATCAATCGAAGACGCAAGATCGGCTTCGATTTCCGCAAGCTGCCGGCGCTTCTCGGCCAGTTCACCAGAGAACCCAAACTCGCCGCCCTGACGCGAGCGATAGGAGGTGAGCCTGAGCTCGGCATCCTCAAGACGCTGGCGGTATTGTACCTGCTCGCCCTCGAAGCCGGCCAAGGCATGCTCGAGGCGAGAAATCGCACCAAGCGGCGTGGTGGTCACCGGCAGCTCGATCTCATCATCGGCGCCGGTGCGCATCAGCCTGGTGGCATAGCGGTAGCTGTCCTTGCCGAAACGCTCACCGGAATATTCGAAATCGAACCCGCCGATGGAGGCGATAGTGGTTTCGCCTTCCTTCTGAAGCTGCACGAGAGTCAGGATTTCCTTCATCAGCGCACGACCGGCGAGTTTGCGCTCCGTGAACGCCTCGCCCCCGACCACCATGCTGAACCCATCGCCGGTCGTCGGCACGAGGCGCTCGATATCTTTTCCGACCTCGCCGATGCGCCGGGTCGAGTACTCTATATCGCGCTCGGCATCGCGGATCTGCCGTCGAACGGCGTGCTCATCATCAATGTGGGCCGCGCGAAGGCGCTCCAAACGAGCAATGTCTGCCTCCAGACCTGCCTTCTGCATCAGACGCGGATCGCCAGAGGCGATCGCCTTGGCCATCGCGAACTGGCTGGCCTGCCCCTCACCCATATCCTCCAACCGCCGAATGGACGTGTCTCCGGAGAGGGCGGCCGCGATGAACCGGGCCTTGCGCTCGTTGTTCTGCCACATCTGGGCATCCATCGATCCTTCGGTGGCGTAGGCGAAGATTTCGATGACATCGTGCTGGTTACCCTGCCGCAGGATACGGCCTTCGCGCTGCTCGATCTGGGAGGGAAGCCACGGCACATCGAGATGATGCAGCGCCTTGAGGCGGAGCTGCGCGTTGACGCCGGTGCCCATCGTGTCGGAGGAGCCGATCAGGAACCGGATTTTTCCAGCCCGCACATCACCGAACAGGCGTTGCTTGGCCTCCGACTTCTTGAAATCCTGCATGAAGGCAATTTCCGATGCCGGAACGCCCCTGCGGATCAGCTCGTCGCGAATCCAGCGATAGGCCGAGAAGCCTCTGGTTTTCTCGACGCTGATCGTGCCGAGATCGGAAAAAATCATCTGCGCTGCGCCCGGAAGCTCGAACGGCTTGCCGTCGGTACGGACGTAGCTGCGTTCCGCTGTTTCTTGCCAGATACGGAAGGCATTACCTATCAGGTCGTTGAGCTTGTTGTCCGGCTCATTGTCGTTGTCCGGATCGACCAGGCGCAGGTCGATAGCAGCGTGACGGCCATCGGTGATAACCGAGAGCAGGATGTCGTCACCAGGTTCTGCCGGACGGTCGCGTTCCTCGATGGCCTTGATGCGGGCGTCGAGCACCATCTGGTAGCGCTTGAAGGCCGCGGACGGCTTGGCGGTGATAATCTGACGTGCGCCGGTCGAAAGCGCCGGCACCTTCACATATTCCCGAAGGTCTTGCGGCATCACCACATCCGCGAAGGAGCGGAACATGGCGATCAGCTCCGGCACGTTGACGAAGGTGGCGAAGCGCGTCACCGGCTTGTATTTGCCGGATGGCTGCAATTCGAGTTCAGTCGTGACGTCGCCGAAGGTCGAAGCCCAGGCGTCGAACTCGTGCAGGCCGCGCTGAAGCAGCGCTTCGTAACCGAGATAGCGCTGCACCGAGAACATCTCGCCAAGCGTATTGGTGATCGGCGTGCCGGAGGCCAGCACGAGTGCCCGGCCCGGATTCTTCGTCTCCACGAACCGGGATTTGACATAAAGGTCCCAGGCCCGCTGCGAGCCGTTCGGATCGACGCCCTTGAGCGTGGACATGTTGGTGGCGAAGCTAAGCTTCCTGAACTCCTGGGCTTCATCGACGATGATCTGGTCGACACCGATCTCGGAAATGGTGAGCAGGTCGTCCTTACGGGTCGCCAGCGCCTCCAGCCGATCCTTGAGCCCCTCCTTCAGCCGCTCGAGGCGCTTGCGCGAGACGCGGTCGTCGCTCTCGACCTTTGTCAGCAGCGTCTCGTAAAGTTCCAGTTCGTCGTGGATCATCTGTTGCTCGAATGCCGACGGCACGCCGATGAAGCGGAAGGCGCTGTGCGTGATGATGATCGCATCCCAAGCGGCGGTGGCGGCCCGTGCCAGGAAGCGATGTCGCTTGTCCTTGGAAAAATTCGTCTCATCGGCCACCAGGATTCGCGCGGTCGGATAGAGCGCCAGAAATTCGCGGGCCGCCTGCGCAAGGCAATGGCCGGGAACGACCAACATGGCCTTGGCGATCAGGCCAAGCCGGCGCTGCTCCATGACGCCCCCGGCAATCGTCATGGTCTTGCCGGCGCCGACGGCATGGGCGAGGTAGGTCGAGCCGGCCGAGACGATGCGCCAGATGCCGCGCTTTTGGTGCCCATAAAGAGAAAAGGCGCCGGAGGCGCCTGGAAGCTGCAGGTGATCCCCGTTGAATCGTCGGGGGGCGATGTTGTTGAAGCGGTCATTATAGACCCGCGCCAGCCGGTCGGTCCGGTCGGGATCGGACCAGATCCAGTTCTGGAAAGCGGTTTTGATCTTCTGCAGCTTTTCCTTGGCGGCTTCCGTATCCACAACATTGAGCACGCGCTTTTCAGCATGGTCCTCCTTCACGGTATCGAAGATCTGCGGCACCCGGCTGTTCAGCGCGTCCGCTAGGAGCTCGCCGGCATGACGGCGATCAGTGCCCCATTCGGACGTGCCGGCCGCCATCCATCCCAATTGCCGCGCTTCAACGGTCCACGATGCCAGCTCCGGCATATGATGGATCCTGATCTCGGCACCCATCGTCTCCTTGATGAAGGCAACAACATCGGCGGCGGGTATCCACGGTGCGCCAAGACGGGCCGTAATATCGGAAGGCCGAAGATCGGCCGGCTGAACATCGACCAGGGCGCGGACATTGCGCTCGAAAAAGGGGTCGAGTGCGGCAGCGGCTTCCGCGACTTTCAGCTTGTCGCGGACCTGACCGGAGAGATAGGCGTCGGCCGTTTGCCAGGAACCGGTCTCGGGATCGCGGTAGATGCCGTCGCCGAGTTCGGTGATGACGTCATCGACATCCTCATGCAGCAATTCGGCGATGTGATCGACGTCGACATGGCCGCGTTCGTTGAGCACGACGGCAAGCGCATCGGCAGCACTTGTGATGATGGGTGCCGCGGGCGGCGCGATGACGCGCTCGGTGAAAATCGGACCCGGCCGGGCGGTATTGGTCTCGAGATCGTAGTCCTCGATGGAGGCGACCAGCCAGCAATCGGGATCGTCGAGGAAGGGCTGCAGGTTCGGCCGGCGATGCACTTCGCGGACCTCGCCGGTCTCGGCGTCCTCGCTGGTGGAAACGACGGTCGTGTTGATGGGGCCAAAGACGCGCACAAAATTCGACCAGGCGATGCGCAGCCTGACCTGGGCCGGCTTCCAGGGCCGGTCGAACTCCTGGGCCTTCAGGACTTCACGCACGGCATCACGGATCGGGATCAATTTGCGGATTATCCGCGCGTGCTTTTCCGGCACGCCTTCGCTCGCCCCGCCCTTGCGCACGGTGATCGTCACAGCAGCGCCATCGATCATCTGGACGAGGGCGGTATTTTTCGCGACGAAGAAACTGCCCTCGCGCACGCCGGCGCCTTCCGGCAAGGCATCGACGATATCGGCACTGGGCTCGGCGTCATGATCAATTTCGTCCGGCTCGCCGTCATAAATTTCTTCCGGAAGGAGGGAGATCGCTGCGGTGAGCGCCCGCTCCAGATCGACACCGGGATGGGGCAGGCAGGAATAGGCCTCGGCGTAAGGCCCCGAGATCGTGGCATGCGTGCCGAGCACGAAATCCGGGTGGCGCGCGAACCAGCGGTTGACGCGGATCGCGCCTTCATGCTGCGTCGCCTGGCGGACTTCCTCGATGTCGAGCCAGGACAGATTACCTTCGGGCTCGGCGACCTTGCGCTTGCGGAAAAAGAGGATGTCGACCACGACGTCCGTGCCGGCGTCAGTTCGGAAACTGCCCTCGGGCAAGCGCATGGCGGCAATCAGGTCGGCCGACTTCGCAATGTGCTTGCGCGCGGTGCTGTCTGCCTTGTCCATCGTGCCTGAGCTGGTGACGAAGGCGGCAAGAGCCCCCGGCTTCAGCAGATCGACCGAACGGGCAATGAAGTAGTCATGCAGCCGCAATGCCATCGACCGGTACGCCTGATCGGAGCGCACGGTTCGATCCGAAAACGGCGGATTGCCGATCGCAAGATCGAAATGTGCCGGCAGGTTGGTGCGGGCGAAATCGCCGGCTATGATCCGCGTTTGCGGCTGCAGCACCCGAGCGATGCGCGCGGTGACGGGATCGAGTTCGATCCCGGTGACATGGGAAACATCGCGCAGGGACTGGGGCATCAGTGCCGGAAACAGGCCGGTTCCGACGCCTGGTTCAAGAATCCGACCTCCGCGCCAGCCGAGGCGCTGGAGACCCGCCCAGATTGCCCGGATGATGAACTCCGGGGTGAAATGGGCATACTGGGTGCAGCGTGCGAGCGAGGAATAGTCGATCTCGCCGACGGCATCTTCCAGGTCCGAGCCGATCTCGTCCCAGCCCTTACGGAATCCGAGTTCGCCGGGACGGCGGAAGACACCATTGGCAAGGTCGGACGCGCCAAAGCCGGTGAACCGGATCAGCCGCTCCTGCTCCTCGCGCGTGGCAGGGCGCTCATCGGCCTCGATCTCGGCGGCGAGCCGGATCGAAGCGATGTTGTCGCGGGCCCGATCCTTCCAGCCCCGGGCCAGCCCACGATCGCCGGCAAGATGAAAGTTCAGGCCATGAACCCGTCGAGGCTTCGACGTCGGTTGCGTGGCTGCAACCGCCGGCGTGACCGGCGAAGGCGCGGAAGAATTGGGATCATCGTCATCGCCCGGCCCGAAGTCAGCCGCGAAGGCCGTGACGCCAAGGCCAAGTCCGGACGAAATGGCCGTGCTGCCGAACAGATCGATGGTAAAGGGGTCGTCATCAGCCATGGAAAATCTCCTTGGATTTGAGGGCGAGCACGATCGCGCGGACGGCGTTGGCGTCCGCGTGAAAGGGCTGGCAGGTTTGCTGGGGTTAGCGGGCGATCAGCGAGAGCGAGACTTCGGTCTCGGTGAGTTGCACGCGCAGATGCGTGCAGCGAAGGTTGCGATCGAACAGCGGGATCAGTTGCTCGGCGTCGATTAATTCGATGCCGTCGTCACCACCGAAATGGCGCTGCTTGTAGTGAAACCAGTCGGGGTTGCCGATCGGGTGGCATTCTTCGGAATAGCAAAGGAGCGCCTTCTGGCCCTCGGCGAGCTTGCCATTCGAAAGCACATACACGCCCTCGTCTCCGACCAACCACAGGCCGGGGATCTCACCCTGGACGGGCTTGAGGCCATAGTAGGGATTGCGAAAACCGCCGTTGTTGGCGGCATCGGTTTTTCCGCGCTCGATGACCTTGCGAACTGCAAGAATGGGAAAAGTGAACATCGCATCCCCCTCACGCGGCAACGGCCAGGGGAAGGTGGCGCAGATGCACCGGCAGCTTCGCCGCGATCTCATCATCGGTGAGCTCGTCGAGCAGCTTCAGCATGGCGCCCTGCCGACCGCCATAACAGAGCACCGTGCGCTTGCCGTGATGCTCCGGCAGCCATCGGTCCCCGGCATAGCCACGGTACTCGTCGTGGGTGGCGCTCCAGATATGCTCCAGCCGCTCTTCGCGCGTCATCGCCTTCACCGGCCAGGACTCGCGCTCGACGATGGCATCGCGCATTTCGGCAGGCGATCGCGCCACATTCAGATCGCAGTAGGCATGGAAGTAGCGCGTTTTGCCGTCGATGCGCAGCGTGTAGAAGACGCTGGTGATGCTGTCGGTAAGCAACTCGCGCAACGCGAACATCTCGCCCCGCATCCAGAGCGGTGGCAGGATCTCCAGCATGTAGTCGTGCTCGACGCGGCCGACTCCAAACCACTCGCCGCTATAAAGAGATCCGGCATCGACGTGATCCCGGTTCGGGCGCTGCGCATGGCGGTCGAACAAACGGAACATCTGCCGGCGGTCGGCAATGCCCTGGTAGACTTTACGGATGGGAGAAAAAGGGTTCATCGGCGGGCTCCTTCGGCCTCGTCGGGCTGAGCGCGCAGCATCCTCGTGGATGCCCATCATCTTCAGCCCTTCATGACCCCTTCCCCGCGGCCGCCTCTCCGTCCGGGCGGGTCAAGGGCCGGCGCAGCCGGGCGAAGCTTCACCCTTGCACGCGACCGGCGGGCATGCGGCAGCCGGGTTTCCTTTTCTTTTCTCCCTTCTTGCCCTCCCCAATTTGACGGTGCGAACCGGCTGTCATGGCCGCGTGACGCACCCTTTCAAGTTGACATGACCATGGCAAAGCGCGGGGCGGCGATCTTCAATTCTGCAGCGGCAGTTGAGTGATCGGCACCGTCAGGGGGATGCCGCGTCCTGCAGCATCGCGTTCCAGTCTTCGGCGAGCGGCTTTAACCGCTCAAAGTCGCAGGCGAGCTCGCCGGCAAGCTCACGCAGCCTCGATACGAATGTCTCACCCTGCGGGTTGGCGTCGGTGGCCGCTACAAGCCGCGTGTTCGGCCTTCCTGCCAACAGGCGAAGAGCCGTGTCCGTCGCCGGCGACCAACCGCCGCCGGTGCTGGCATACAGCGTGTCGCGCTGGTTCCGTTCGATCGCGGCCAGGCTCATGGCGTCGATCGCCGCTTCAGTGACGCAGATGCGAGCGGCTGTCACCGTCCCCAACCGGAACAACACCTTGCCGCCTCCGGCCGCAAAACCACGCCATTGCGGGCCGCGCTCCTCCCAGCCAGTGACGATACCAGCCGCGTCGCTGTGGGCAGCCCACATGCTGCCGCGCGGGCCTTCCCTCAGAACGTCCTGAGCGATCGCTGTCGCGATGACCTGTTCGGGAATGTGCCGCTCATCGCGCAGATAGCGCCAGGTCGCCGACCCGCGCCACGGCTTGCGTCGCGCCGCCCATCGTTCCGTGACGGAATAGTCGGGTTCGGTCTCCCGGGACTGCCGTTTCCATTCGGGCTCGCTTGGCACGAATCCCACAAGCGACGCTACCTGCACCAAGGCATCCAGGAAATCGCCGCCATCCAGATGCTGCACCAGCAAATAGACATCGCCCTTTGCATCCGACAACGGGTCGAACCATCCCTTGCCGTCATGGATGACAATGATGATATCGTCGCCACGACGGTATTTGACCGCTTTGCGCGTGCTTTCCTTGAGGTCGACCGTGAAGCCGCTGGTCTCCAGCACCGCCGCACAGCCGACCCGGCCGCGCAGCGCTTCTATATCCGTCTTTTCCATTTTTTTCTCTCCCGGCAGCCTTCCGGTCCGCCTTTCTCCAAGTCTATTTCTTCCACACAATTCGCGGAACACTCCGCGACCGCCGCGAAGAGCAAAGGGCGCAAGGGCGCGGCTTCCGCCGCGGCGCAGCCTCCCTTGCGGCCTGCCGCTCGCAAGCGGCACGCCGTGGCATAGAGGGCCGGTTCAATGAACCGGCCGGCCTCCTGTGTATGGACAGTATTCGGCGATCGCCTCGACCTCGTCGCCGTCGAGGTCTTCGGCAGGGAGAACGCCGTACTCGTTGTCATTGACCTTGAAGAGGATGACCGGCGTCATCAGGGTGCGAGCGAGGTTCCAGGCGTGGCTCTGAGCGAGGCTGAGTTCGTGCGACATTTGTTTGGCTCCCGTGTTCGCGGGGACCATTCCCCGCTCGACAGGCGCCCGTCGGGTCCAGCCGGGACCGCGATCATCGCGATGGCGAAGCCTTGAGCGACGGCACGCTTGCGTAGTCCGACCCCGAAGCGGGTTGATCGGCAAGGTCCGGGCTGGAACAAGGGAATTAAGCCGAAAGAGCGGGAAATGGGCTCTGCACAGGAGCCAAGTCACTCGCCGCGAAACCTCGCGGATTCATGCCTGCCGCATTTGCGGCTGACTTATGCCGGCTTCATCAAGGTCTGGGCGAAAAAACCGTTCTTCCTGTTTCCGACGATGCCGCCACGATAGTGGCGTCCGCACAAAGAACTCCATCCGGGCACACCATGGCCGACAAGAATACGAGAGGCACATCAGCCTGATCGGGCTGACCGCCGATAAGTTGTCGCCTGGGATGTCGGCTGGATAAATCCAAACCCCTTGGTGCTGTTGAACCACTTCAACGTTCCAGTCGCCAAATTCGCAAGGGGCCAATTCAACGGACCCGTCCTCGTTGCTTGCCGTCGGGGTCCACCGTCGCCATCAGCGTCATCGGAAAAGTTCTGATACGCCCGGGAGCCGACAGGCCGGTGCCGTCCGATGTCACGATCACGGTGCCGAGATGTTTTGTCAGTTCCGTCACGTGGCCTCTGCTGTGGTCGCGCACGAAGGATGGAATCACGTCGTGCAATTGTCATTCGTTGCCGCGGCTGGTTATATGGTTGCCGCCGATAGTCAAAAGGGAGCTTCCATGAATCCGATCAGACAGGTTCTCAACGTCCTGCTCCCCATCCGCCCAATTTCCGGCAAGAGCCCGGTCCGCTACAGGACAACCGCCCAAGCTCTTTCGTCGGCAATCCGGATCACACGCCGCCGCAAAGCTGTCGATCTTGCTGCATCATTCGCCACTGGATCTGTAATCGAGGAGATCGAAAACAGTTCTTTGCCTTGGGACTTCCTGAAGGACAGATCCCACGATGCTGCCCCGGAACCGACGCCTGCCATGGCCAAGAAAACTGTCGGAAATTCCGATGAGTTCGCGGAGTGGCATCGTCTGCTATCAAGATGAAAGCAGACCGCATTGCCTCCACGAACAATGTTGCCGGGTGGCGTCCGTTGCCTCACCTCGTCACCGTTGGCATACGAGAAAAAACAAGACCATCGTCGGCAAAGTGCGGGTCGTGCCATTCATGTATTTAGCTGCTGACCAACGGCTTCGCAGCGATGCAAAGAATGTCGTCAATCCGGACAGGTTTCCCGATCAAATAGCCTTGAGCTTCGTCACATCTGACGTGGCGAAGATAGTCGAGCTGTTCGGGAGTTTCGACGCCTTCGGCCGTTACCTCAATTCGAAGCTCGTGCGCCAATTCAATCAGTGATCTCACAATCGCGGCGCAGTCCGCATCGGTGAGCATATCCTGGACAAAAGATCGGTCGATCTTGAGCCGCGAAAGAGGCAATTTGCGAAGATATGTGAGCGATGAAAAGCCAGTGCCAAAATCGTCAAGCGCAACTGTGATGGATAGAAAACTCAACGATTGTAACAATGAAATAGCGTCTTCAAAATCGGAAATCAGCACCGATTCCGTGATCTCGACCTCCAGTCTTTGGGGCTCCAAACCGGCTTCAGCCAAGGCCATTACAATTCCATCCAGCAAGGCCTTGTCCTTAAGCTGCACTGCCGACAAATTGACGGAAACCCGCAAGTCGCGCGGCCATTGTGCCGCGGCCAAGCAAGCCGTCTTGGCGGCCCAATGTCCGATGCCGTGAATCAATCCGGTTTCTTCTGCGATAGGAATGAACTCCGATGGAGGAATCGCGCCGAGGGTCGGATGCTGCCAGCGCAGAAGCGCTTCAAAACCGCGGATGCGATCGCTCCCGAGGTCGAGAAAGGGTTGAAATGCAAGCCAGAGCTGGTCATTGGCGAGCGCAGATGCCAGATCGCGCTCAAGGGCATGGCGCCTTGCAGCAGCTTCATCGTCATTTGCGCTGAAAAACTGGATGGAGCCCGCCCCCCGCGTCTTGGCCCTGTATAGCGCGGTATCGACGCACCGCAGGAGCTGGTTGGCATCCAAACCGTCAGTGGGCGCCAAAGCGATGCCGATAGAGGCCTTACAATATATTTCGCGGCCTTCGATCAAGAACGGCGCGCGCATGACATCTATGATCTGTTTAGCCAGGGACCTGATTTGATCTGGCCTGATATCGCGTGGATCGATTATTGCAAATTCGCCGCCCTCCAACCTAGCAATGTCATCGCTCTCCCGCGTTGATTTGCGAAGTCTCGCAGCCACTTTGACCAAAAGGGCATCCGCCATTGCTCGACCAAAGTGATCATTCACCTCGTCGAAATTATTCAGATCGAACAACAGTAACGCAAAGTGTCGGTCAAACTGCTTTGCGTCCAGCAACGCGCTCTCGAGCCGCTCATTGAAGCTGAACCGGTTTGGCAGACTCGTTAGAACATCCCTGCGAATGGCATTTTCACTTTCCGCTTGTAGAATGAAGCGTTGGGTAAATTCGGACGCGTGAGCAAGCACTGCACGAAACAGCGTGATGGCGTAGCTCACTATCAGGATTGCGACGGGCAGATTGACGGCGTCTCCCACCCGCACAATGGCAACCGCCGAACCGACGAAGATCGGTAGCGTATACGCGATGGCCGCAATAGGAATCGTGTAAAAGGAAGCGGCACCGCCTGCGATCATCCCTGCGCTCAGGCAGGTGATGACGACCTGGGCGGCACTTGTTGCCCCACTGAAGAACAGAATGGGAAGTGCGCCCCACCAAGTACCGAACAGGAAGGCGTTCCGCACCAGGTTTTGCGTTGTCCGGCGAGACACTGACCTTGGTTTGGCTGACTGAAACGATGATCTCGCTCTTAAGCCTACGACAGCTGAGGCTGTGATGATAACACTCGCCCAGAGGACGGCATTCGTTTGGTCGGGCGAGCCCCAAAGCGCCATAACAAAAGTGGCCGCATTGAGTATGTTCGCAACCATGCCAAGAGGCGTGTTGCGAAGCACGAGACTGACCTGCTCCGCCCTGATTCGGCCGGCAAGGGGTTCGATCGTCGAGGGCCCGCCAAAAACTCGCAGGTCTCCCGCCAGAAGGTCACCGAACCTTGCGGGAGACAGACGCTGCATCACTCTTTCACCCCCCGCGCTAGAGTAGTCGCTGCGTGTTGATCCCCTACCGAACAATTCGGTAAAAGTAAATTTCAACCGCAAATTTTGACAACCCAGTTCGAAAGCCCCGAACGCCCGCCGAACCTTTCGCACCGGCCCGTCCGCGCGCCATCGGGGACCCAAGGCTCCGCCTGCTCCGGCGGTCAAGCCAACCTGGCCTTCGAATTGTATGGTCGAGGCGAGGCTGAATGAGGAGCGAGTCTCGGATGAATTCCCCGGTGATTTTCACGAGCCGCATTCCTCGTGCCTGCCGAGACGGCAGATTACGGATTTTCCAAAGGATATACATATGCCGCTCAAATTGCGCTCGCCTTGGGCGGCGCGGGCTGGGTCACCGCCTGGTCGGGGGTTGGCGTGAGCGTACAGCTGGCGAGCCCGCGCTGGGTCGTGGGGCGGACCATCTCGATCTATTATGCATTGATAGACGGCGGCATCGCTGCCGGCAGCTGGGTATGGGGCACGGCTTCCCAGAACTATTCCCTGACCTTGGCGCTGGAGGGTTCCGCTGGAGCCATGTTGCTGGTCGCCGCAGCCGGCGTGCTGTTTCCTCTTCGCGAGCGCCACGAGTCCGAGCCCGATTCTTTGGAGGAATTCGACGCCCCAGCTGTCGCTCTCAATCTGAAGCCAAGAAGCGGCCCGATCGTGGTCAAGGTCGAATATCTGATAGCCGAAAGAAATGTCGAGGCCTTCCTCGACCTCATGCGGCAGCGCAGGCATGTCCACAGCCGCGTCGGCGCTCGGAACTGGACGCTCCAGCGTAACCTTCAGAAGCCTATGCAATGGACAGAAACGTTCCGCACGCCGACCTGGACGGACTGGACGAGCGTGTCTTCCAGTTGCATGGGGGAGAGGAAGTGCCTCAAATGACGCTTGCGATTGAGCGTCCGACAAGCTCGGCCCGCAAACCCTATCAGTCAATCCTTCACCTTCCCCGTCATTGAAGCCCGACCGGCCCATATCACCCGTGATCGCTAACGTATGGCGCTCAACCGAAATGGGCTGGATCACATCGCCGTGCCGGTGGTCCCGGAACTAGAGGCCCGGGCTGGCCTCAAGGAAATCACCCCCCGCTCAACGCGGATCCTCACCGAAACGGGTTCGTCCAACTTATAAAGAATTACCCGACATTATCATCTCGTACACTGCGTCTCCTCAAAGGGATTTCACCAGGAATGCCAGCAGGGTATTTAGGAACGCGGATTGGCGGGTTAACATGCTGCATCTCCAGAACACTATTCTCATGATCGCCAGGGGCGAAACGCTCGAAGCGACGACGGACCGTCTTTGCCGCCAGATCGAGAAACTGTTGCCGGGCGTCAGATGTTCCGTTCTGCGCGTTGACGGTAACGGGTTGTTGCATCCCCTCCCAGGTTCCAGCTTGCCGAATGAATATATGGCTCTTCTCGAAGGCCTGATGATCGGCCCGCTGGTGGGCTCCTGCGGCAGTGCGGCCTATCTCGGAAAAGCCGTGGCTGTGAAGGACATCGCGACCGACCCGCGCTGGATCGGCTTCAAGGAGCCGGTCCTGGCGCTGGGCCTGAAGGCCTGCTGGTCGAGCCCGATCTGCGATGCAGAGGGCGCTGTGCTCGGCACCTTTGCCCTGTACTTTCCGGAGAAACGCGGCCCCACCCCTCGCGAGGAGAAGGTTGTCGCCTCTTGTACCTCTCTGTGCGCCATCGCGCTTGAGCGTCACCGGCGGGTCGTCGAGCGAGAGCACGGCGCCTATATCGATGCCCTCACCAACCTGCCGAACCGGGCGAGTTTGGACGTCGCCCTGGAGCGGCTGTCCTTTGGCCAACCGAGCGCCTGGGCGGTCCTGATCATCGACCTCGACAACCTGAAGACCATCAACGACACCTTCGGCCATGCCGCCGGCGATGCTTTGCTACAGGCGGTGGGGTCACGTCTCGCCGAAAGCGTAGCGCCTGACCGTGTGTTTCGCATGGGCGGCGACGAGTTCGTCGTAATCCTTCAGCGAGCTGGCGCGCCCTCCGGCATCGAGAGCACGGCGCGTCATATTCTCGACACTCTGGCTGTGCCCGCCGATTGCGACGGGCACATGATCCTGGCACAGGCTACCATCGGCGGCGCAGTGCTGTCGGCGGGGGACATCGATGCGAAAAGCGTGCGCCAAAACGCCGATTTCGCGCTCTACCACGCCAAGGAAACTTCGCGAGGTGGCTTCGTGCTGTACTCGCCGGGAATCGGCAGCGCAATCAAGACCCGGATCGAGGTGATCCGCGATGTTGACGTGGCTTTGCGCGAAGGCCGGATCGACGCGTTCTACCAGCCGATCCTGCGGCTCGACACCCGCGCGATCGTCGGCATGGAGGCCCTCTGCCGCCTTCGCAAGCCGGATGGCGAGGTCGTTTCCGCCGCTGCGTTTCACCAGGCGACGTCCGATGTCAGCGTCGCTTCGAATCTGACGGAACGCATGATAGCGATCGTCGCAGCCGACGCGCGCTCGTGGCTGGATCAAGGTATTCCGTTGCAGCATGTCGGCATCAACATTACCTCAGCCGATTTTCATAGCGGCACGCTTTACGCACGTCTTGAAGCCGCCTTCGGCCGCGAGAACGTTCCGTTGAAGCACATCATTTTGGAGGTCACGGAGTCGGTCTATCTCGGGCAGCGCGATCCGGTCGTTGCTCGAGAGATCAAGGCGTTGCGGGCCCATGGCCTGCGTGTCGCACTCGATGATTTCGGAACCGGCTTCGCTTCGCTCACCCATTTGCTGACGGTGCCGGTCGATATCATCAAGATCGACAAATCCTTCATTGATCGCCTTGTCCAGGGAGATCCGAGCCTGGCGATCGTCGAGGGCTTGGTCGGCATCGCTCGCAAGCTCGACATCCAGGTCATCGCCGAAGGCATCGAGAACGAAACCCAGGCCGTCTTACTTGCGGAGATCGGGTGTCAGCTCGGTCAGGGATATCTGTTTTCGCAAGCGGTACCACGTCAGATAGCGAAAGGCCTTTTGAAGCGGTTCGGGCAACCACCTGCTGAGGAGACTTGGATTGCGAGCGACATAGCGAACCCAATCGATCTGATCGCCTGACAGAAATCCCTCCCTGGGGGCGGCTTGAACAGGCGATACAGAATGCTGCGGCGCCTCGCAGAGAATGTCCGAAGAGGAGACAAATATGCGCATGCCATCCGCGTCACAGCTTATTCGCAAGGCTTTTGGTCGCACCGGGTCGGGGCAGTCATCGGCAGGCCAGGCTATCCGATCGGACATTCTCCCGGAGGAAACGAATTTCCGAATGCTCACTGAGAACAGCGGTGACGTCATCATGCAACTCGGGCCGGACACGAAGGCACGCTACGTTTCACCGTCATGCACCCGACTTCTGGGATGGCTTCCGGAGGAAATGGTGGGGCATGGTCCGGAGGAGTTCGTCCCGCCCGAGCATCTTCAAAACATCGCTGCGGCAGCCGCGCTCTTGCTTGCCGGAGCAGATGAAGGCGAGCCTCTTGCGATCGAGATCCGGCGCAAAGATGGGAAAACCGTCTGGGTGGAGAGCAAGGCGCGCATCGTCCGTGATCCGCTAACTGGCGTTCCAGGCGACTTCGTCCTGATCATGAGAGATATAACAGAACGCAAACGGCTCGAAGAACAACTCCGCTCGCTTGCGATGACGGACGGGCTGACCGGCCTGGCCAACCGTCGAGCCTTCGACGAAACCTTGGACAGGGAATGGCGGCGCACCGTTGGCAGCGCTGGACAGATGTCCTTGCTGTTGCTCGATATCGATCGATTCAAAGGCTTTAACGACAAATACGGTCATCAGGTTGGTGATGATTGTCTTCGTGCCGTCGCTGCCGCCATGAGAGACGTGCTTCATCGTCCAGGGGATCTGGCGTCGCGATACGGCGGGGAAGAACTCGCCGTCATCTTGCCTGATACCGACAGCGAGGGAGCACTTGAAATAGCGGAACGGCTGAGGCTCGCAATCGAAAACCTCGGCCTGCCTCATGGCGACAATTTGGAAGGCGGCGGACACGTCACCGTCAGCATTGGTTCAGCGACCGCACTGTCACGATCGGGCGGGACGATCAGGATGCCGGAAGGCCTGCTTCTCGCCGCCGACACCGCACTTTACAAGGCCAAGCACAAAGGCCGAAACCGCGTCGAAGTTGCACTGCTGCTCGCATCGGAAGGTCCCGACGCGGCCTAATCAAAAGACGCTACAGCCCCGCGCACCGACTCAGCCAGAAGGTCCCGATTTCGTTGGCCTGGGCCAGAAGCAAACCTCGAGCGCGGCAGATATGCCCTCTGCCCTCTGCACGCTGCGGTCACCCGGTTGCCATTGACGCAGCCCGGCTGTGGGCGGGTTTGTAGGCCGTCTCGCAACAGCGGCGTAATAGGGCCAAAAGCGGTCCAGATAGGCATCGGTTTGGATGCGTTTGCGGCTGGCAGGCATTGCTGTCTCCGGCCAAAAACATGATAGGAATATGGTCCTGCCTCGTTGTCAAGAATGTGCCGAGCCGTCAGTAACTTTTTTTGATGACAAGCACTTTCGGCGGAGTCATCTTCGCCTGTCGGCGGGTCTCTCCGCCGCCGCCTTTGTGTCGTTCAAGATCTCAGCCCGCAGGAGGCCCGGATGATTGATCGTCTCAACCTTGACCCAGCCCTCTATCCAAGTGATTTGGAAAGCCTGAAGTCGGTTTTCGACCAGCTTTGCCAACAGAGCCATATCCAGCCGGGGTCACCAGAAGCCGAAAATGTTGCCTCTGACCTCGTGCGCCTTTTCCAGACCGGACTTAGCGACCAGACTTGCCTGCTCATAGCACCGCACTCTAGCTGCGCACCTGTCTCGACGATGGTCCCTCCAGCGGCGCGATTATGCGACGGAGTTTTCGTGATCTGATCGCCGATCTCCAGCACCTGCGCGACTTGATGACCTTTCGGACTTTTTTCGACCGTGACCTTGAGAGGCGTCCCCTCGGCAACATCCCGGCTTCCGGCCGCCTCTAGCACTCGGACGTGCAGATAGGCCTCCCTGCCGTCCGACAGTTTGACGAAGCCAAAACCCTTGCTGACTGTGAACCACAATACCTCGGCGTCGACGGGGTGCGCCGTCACGGTCGCCGGGCGCTGAAAATAGCTTGGCTCGGAGGTCCGTTCCGAAAAGGAAACGGGGTCATCGTCATGGCGATGCCCGCGTGGCTCGCGATGGTCTCGATATTTGCCCATGATCATCTCGACTGGCTTGGTTGGCGAACTACGCTACCGTCAAGATAATCTCAATCGGGCGACGCGTTTATGTCAAATCTTTTTCTGTGCTGCCTAACCCCGAATCCAAACGTGGTTGCGGTGATAGGCCAGGTAGGGCCGATGCTCATCACGTAGCGCCAGCGTCGGCGCTTCATTGATGGCCAGCGCTTCACGCGCAACGCCCTCCAAGTGACTAGACGTCAATACCATTCCTGCGTCATCGAATGTCACCAGCCCAGCATCGAAGGCAGCGTCCCATAGAGCGGACAGGAGAAGTCCGTTATGCACATCGAGACGCTGAGCATCGGTGGCGCAGTCAGACCATGGCATCATGTGCGAGGCTCGCAGAAGATCGGGATTTGAGATCCGGCTCAACGGGCAACTCCCATTCCAGTATTCCCTCAGGGCATCACGAAAGATATTCTGCCCAATCCTGAACTTCTGGGCGCGCTCCCCTTCAGTCTCGCCAATTCCCGCCACGGCCTTTTCATATTTCTCAAGGGGGAAATTGGGCAGGCTGACCGATAGGCGGTAAACCGCCTGGACCCCAGCATGCAGATCATCACGTGTGGCAAACATGAAGGCCCCTGCATGGCCTTTGGCCCATGGAGATGCAGGTTGTGCATCCAGAGCTCGCGCCACACTTTGCAGCACGACAGACAAAAAGAAAGGCCCAGAGACACCCGCGGCCGCCAGTCCGATCTCCCCTGGCGCGCTGGCTGATCGAAAAAAGATCCACCCCCCGGCCTCTTCAGGACCAATGCGGTAGCCATGTTCGTTCGCGGCATCTCGCAGCTCAGAGAGAAGGACGAATGGATAAGCTGTGAGACGGCGTTCCGTGCTAATCACAAGTCCACCCTGAGCAAGCGTTGCGCAGGCGGATCACCGTGTAGCTTGAGCTGCAGGTAGGGACGTTCCCTAAACTCGCTTGGAGGCGCCGTCGTGGTCGTTACGATGTACTGAAACAGCGGCCTTCCGCCGATGTGCTCAAGCTCCTGAACGATATCGAAGAGCCTTCCATAGATTGACAAGCCAAGGTCGGCCTCACGGGGGCTGTCATGAAGCAGGAACGACGGCACGCGAGTCGCGCCTTCGATGCTGACGCACATCGCGGCAAGGTCGAAAGCCAAGATCTTGAGCGACTCGATCGCGGCTGTCCTGCGGTCGCCGCCCATGTCAACCGACAGATCAAGACCATTCCCTGTAAGGATGATCCGTCCCTTTGCATGTTGGCCGACCAACCGTCGGATGATCGGGTCGAACTTTTCGCTTATGCGGCCAAAAACGCGGGCCTGTTTGTCTCGAAACGCGCCTAGCCGCTCCCTCTCTGTCTCTAGTTTCGTGCCCTGCTCACGGAGACGCTTAATCGCAGCCTCCTGGGTTTCGCAGAGCTCAGCCAGTCGCTCGACATCGTCCTGGAGCCTGCGGGCGGTATACCAAGTGGACTCTCGAGCATCGTGGGTTTTTTCGATACTCTCCACGCGTTCGACTGATCGATCGAAGTGCTGCTTGGCCAGCGCGACTTGGGGCAAGATCTGTTTCTGCTCTTGCCGCAAGCTTTCAACCCGGTTCGCTTGCGCGTTGTGATCCGCCTGAAGTTGACCCCAGCGCTGCCGACATGCGTCGGCATCTGGTATCTTGTGTGAGAGCTTGCACCCCTCTGCCAAGGCGCGATCTATCGGGACTTCGCAGATTGGGCAAATCGGGCTTTCCGCCTCTATTTTTGAATAAGAAATTCCCGGCAGTTCCCCCCGTATCATCGCCAATGCGCGTTCTTCCGCGGGGACAAGAGTATGGATTCGGATGCGTTCGCCGTCCAGGCGTGCCCAATCACTTCTCGCGGCCTCTCTTTGCTCGCGTGCTGCGACGAGTTCTGCGTCGCCACCAGCGGGAAGCTGAATTGCTGCCGCCAAGCGCCTTCCAGCGGATCTGCGCATGACATCAATCAGCAGTGGCATTTCGGGAAGCGCCTGGCCTTGGAGGTCGAGACCCGCAACGAGCCGCGTTTGGGTACGCTCGATTTCCCACCGGCGATGGCCGATCTCTTGATCCAGGACTCGGCGTTGCTCGCCGAGGCTATTCACTTCAGCCCGCGTGGCTTGCTCCTCAGGTGTGATGGCCATCAGAAACGAACGCAGCGCCTCGAGCCTTGGTCCTTTCTCCTGCCCGCTAGCGGGCATTGGGGAATCCGAATCGGACGTCGGCGAGCGCCAATCCAGAACATCATCAAATCGACACTCCTGATCTCGCGTCAGCCAAGCGAGCGCGACCGGCCAAACAGGCCCATTCGCCTGCGGGCGGACCAACTCGGCAAGCGCGGTGGTGATGATGCGCTGGTCGACTGCTTCGATGAACGGCTCCATCCCAGTGGAAGCCCCCTCGCCAGCGGCGATCTCATCGAGATTTCCGCCCGGCACAGCCATGTGTCTGCGGCGCACGCCAAGTGGGCGAACGATCGCCCAGCAAATCCCATCAAGCACAACCTCGGCACCAACGACGCCATTCAGGAATGCTGTGCCGATACGATCGCGCTGGGGCTCCGTGGCGAAGCGGTCCTCGCCGAGACAATAGCGGATAAGCCGGCAGAAAAGCGTCTTGCCGCTACCATGCCCAACGGCATTTGTCTGACCTGCCAATGCGGCATCATCTGCTCCATCGGGTGACCAGACGATGTTCAGGCCGGGACGCAGTTCGATGTCCCGCACCTTCTCCCCGCCGGGTTCCCTCCATATGACGAGGCGCCGCACCCAGAGCCGCGGCCCGTCCAACCCGGGTGTTACCGTCAGGAGCTGCGGGTCTAGAAGGTCAGGCTGCTGCGGCATTGGCCACCCAGTGCTGAATGTCAGCGGGCAATGAATTTACCGCTGCGTCGAGGTTGATACTCTCCAAGGCGTCGAACACGAAGACCGAGCGCCCCTCGAGCCATCCCGAAGTGTCGGCGGCGTCCAATCCGGCGCCACGTGCCCATGTCACACGCTGGAGATCCTCAACCAGTCGCCCATTACCGCGGTGGTTTCGGACGGCCGCGCCCCACGCTGTGTTGTTCCTTGCTACAAATGTGGCGACATTTCCGGCAAGAGGATCAGCTTCCGCACCCACCAGGCGGCGCCATTCCGCCGCTTTGGCGGTCGGCAGGAGCGGAGCAAGTAGGCGCGGCTCCATGACGAAGGCGGCGGCGAGACGAACATCGCGGATCGGCTTCGGTCCATCCATGGCTTTGAGAATGGCAGCCAAGACGGCGCCCGTGTCTCCAGGGGTGGATTGTTGAGCCCGTGCCCATGTGGCGTCCGGCAGAGTGACCTCAACCGGCCGTGGCTGAGCAGAGCGAAGCTCGATCGGTCCGCTCGCCACGTGCGATCCGGATAGCCGATCATAGGCTTCAAGCACGAGCCGGCGCGTGCGGAACTCGCCCAGGGCGGCCTCCTCGTTGCGCTTGAGACCGCGGAAGGTTTCGGAGGGATAATCCGCGCCATGCGTATCGGCCGGATCTAGCACATAGCGCAGTTCATCGCGCAAAAGCCCGTATTTCAGCGCGAACAGAGCGTCGAGCTCGGCTCGCAGATCCGCGCGGCGGGCGGCATCGAAGATAAACGGTGAACCCGCATGGCCGAGATCCTCGGCCCATGGACGCATCGAATACGAGGTATAGGTGAGCTCGCGCACGAGCGGCATGATGAAGGCGCGATCGCTACGCGAAAATTGGTGTGGGGAAAGGACGGGGAGTTGCTTGTAGATGAAGTAGTTCATCGTTGTGCCGCCAATCTTCTGACGTGCAGCATAATCAAAGGAGATCGACGACAGGTTCGCTAGGAAGCAAGCAACCTCCTCTGCGCCGGCGTCTGCACATTCCATTAGAGGAAGCTTGTTGCCCACACCTGCCTTCGGGAAAATGCTCGCGATTACCGTGCGTTCGTCGGTGGATCGGCAGATGTCCCGCCAACCCATCAGCCAGTGCGGCTGTTTGCGGTTGATCAACGCGGCCGTGAGCGCCAGCGGATCGGCGGGACCGGTCTTGATGAAGACGAGATCGTCGTCGGTAAGCGGCGTCTCACGGCGCATCTCGTGCGCGCCGTCCGCGGCCTTGTGAAGCCATGTCGCGAATTTACCGCCTACAATATCGCGCTCGAGTGCGCGTTGCCCCAGTACATCGCGCAGGTGCGCGCTCGCGCGGGAGGCTGAGCGTGCCAGGTTGCCCGCCAGCAAATCTTCGGGGTCCAACGTGCCCAGTACCCATTGCGCCAGTACCTTCAGGCAACCCTCGGCGTTCTCCTTACGGAAATATTGCTTGAGGCGCGACGGCGCGCGTGCGACGCGCAGCTCGACCTCGGCCTGCGGCACCCAGTACCACGGGTCGGCCTCGTAGTCGGGATCGGCCTTGGCAGCGTCTGGCGTCGGCGGCAATGAGCCCTCGCCCGAGCGCTCGGAGAAGCCCGCGTAGGAACCGAAACGATGATCGAAATGATGAATCATCTTCGCTTCGTAGAGCGGCACGTAGCGAGGTTCGTCTCGACGCACCCAATCCGCTCCATCACGTTGGAAGCTATGCGCGGCGAGCTGTGAAGCAGTGCGAAACAGCTTGCTGTCCGTCGACATATCGAACAGGCGCTGAAAATTAATGCCCCACGGATTGTCGTTGCCATCTTGGTGCTCCGGGCGCTCGCGAATGAGTATGGGCGCTACGCGATAGAGCTTTCGAGTCAGAACCGCATCAAATTCGGTTCTAAAAATTGGAGAAGTTCCAGTGTTTGGATTCAATTCAAGAATTTGATCAGGCGTGAGCGTGAGATGACGCCGCTCATCTCGAAACTCTTCCTCTGTTCTTGAAAAGAAGCTGAGTTTTATCGCCGCAGGTCCCGTGTTCGCTTGACCTGCCGTTAGAAGGCAAAATTTGAATCGAGCGTGACCAATATCGTCAAAGAACCCAAGTCCGGTTTGGAAGTCATATAGGCTGAAGAGCTTTCGGTTGACTACTAGATCGCCGAAGAACGTACTTGTGGAGCTGTCGGTGGCGACGCCGGTTGGCACGATTATTCCGGCGCGTCCGCCCGCCCGCGCGAGTTGGGAAAAAAGCTCGGCGAACAACGCGTAGGTATTGACATCTCCTGTCCCAGTCAGGGGAAAGCGCCCGCCCTTGCGCACGAACACGCTTGCCGCCTCGGACGCGCGTTTCGCGAACTCGAATTCCGCCGCTAACGACGCCCTCGGCGTCCCCGGGTCGGCCTGCTTCAGCGCCTTGATAAGCGCACCCCGCTCGGCCTTGTTTGCAGCGGTCGCGATCTCGGGATCGCGCGCGGCGAAGAACTCCTGCTCCTGCAGCTTGATTCGTTCCCACGGTGGATTGCCGATCACCACGTCGAAGCCCCCGCGCGCCATAATCGCCGGGAATTCTAGTGGCCAGTGAAAGGCGCTGACCGAGTGAGCAATCCTCTCGACCTCTGCGATGAGCGGGTCATAAAGCGGTTGACCACGCGCCGCCGTCCAGACGTGGTCGGTTTCCGGCGTAAGAGGCCGGGTGAAGTCGGTAGGCCCCGGAATCGGTCCGGTCTTGGGGATGAAAAACGCGGCCACATAGGCGTCGCTGGCGGCCTTCAGCCGCGACCAATTCGGTCCGCTGTGTATCCGCGCGAAGGCTGACTCCTTGGCGGCGACATCGGCCAGAGTGTCCTCCGGCATAGCCGTCAACGCCTCAGCCGCGACGGCTGGTGGCTTCAGCTCGGCGAAGAGCCCAGTCGCACCCTTGCCCTCCCGCTGCTCCTTGTTGCGGCGGGCATAGACTTTTGCCACTTCGATGTCGTCGCCCTCAAGCGCATCGTAGGCCGCGTCGGGGATGCCACCAGCGAGACTAGCGACGTCGAACACCCCGACAAGACTGTCACCACATCGGATATGACTGTCCAGGAAAGCGAGTGGCTTACCGGGCTCCAGCGCCTCGATCCAGAGCGCGACCTTCGCAAGCTCTACCGCCATCGGGTTGCGATCCACGCCGTGGATTGAATGGCGCGCGACATCACGCATCGCCGCAGGGTAGTCCGGTGCTTCGCTGTCGCGGAGTTGCGCCACGCGGGCCGCCATCCGACGCGCGGCGCCAAGCAGGAAATGACCCGATCCACAGGCTGGATCGATCACGGAGAGCTTGAGGATCGCCTCGGCACCTCCCTCCGCTTCGGCCCGCATAAGAACGGGATCGAGCGTGGAATCGAGTAGCGTCTGGACGAGGCTGTCCGGCGTATAGTAGCTGCCCGAGGTCTTGCGCGCATTGCCCTTGGCTTCGTTGGCATCGGCGAAGCCAAATCGTCGCCCATGGTCCTCGCGGATAGGGACAAGCTCAAGCAGTCCCTCATAAACCGAGCCAAGCTCCTCCGTCGCCATGTCGCGCCAGTTCACCCGGACGCGGCGTCCATCCTCTATCAGCCAGCTCAGGTGGAAGATGGCACGTAAGAACGCCCGATTGGGCAGCTCCGCATCATCAAGGTCGGGCGTCGCGCCGCGCGTGAAAATCCCGCCCAGCGCAGGCAATCCTAGCAGCTGCTCACTCCGCTCCAGCGCTCGGAAAACGATCTTCGCCACTTCCCAGGCGTCATGATGATGATCGTGCGACGAACGCCGCGCCGAACGCTCTCGCATATGGCTGAAGCCGTAAGCCGAAGCATAGAGGTCGCGCGCCGCCTCCGATGCATCCGGTCCGTGCAGGAGCTCGCGATCCTCCGCGACCGCCAAGAAAATCAGTCGGTAGACAACACGTAGAAGCTGCTCGAACCAACCCTGCGTGCTGGTATGGTTTTCATCGAGCTTCGCGCGGAGATTGGGATTCGCGTCCAGGAACCCCTGGCCGAGTGCCAGAAGCGCTTCCTTGACGCTCGTTCCAAGCCGATCGCGCGCCGAGGTTCCGGCTCGCAATCCAGCTTCACGCCAGCGCTCCAGCGCGCAATCGGCTGCTGCAGCGCTCTCGCCGCCAAAGCGCGTGGCATGAATCAGCAGCCATGTCGCGGTAAAGTCCGCGAACATCTCGTCGCGAAAGATCGCGCCGAGATCCGCTTCGATAAAGGCCGGCCGGGTGAAGCTGGCATTGTCCCGCATGAGGCGAAGGCGGTCTCCAGCAAAGACCAGACCCCATAAGAACTCGGAATTTGCGTTCAACCAATCCTGAATCAGTACGCTCGGAGAACGACGCGGAATCGTACCGACATGATCGTCGCCCATTTGCGTAAGCGCTTTGGTGAACGCATCTCCTTCCGGTAGAGGTGCGACCACCACGATCGGCACTCGGCCGCCCTTTGCCTCAAGGCCAATGCGGTACGTATGGCCATCCTGATGGTGAACGTTCGGACCGCGCAGAGCTTCGAACCCGAACGCTTCCTGGAGCAAGCTTTTCACAAAGGTCGCTGTCTGAGCTTCGTTGGGCGCCGGCAATTTGGCATACGCCTGCCAATGCGCTTGGCCGATCCTGAAGTAGCGCGTGATCTCGTCTCGCAGGTTCGTCCCTTTGGGACAACCATAGTCGGCTGCCGCCTTCTGATCCGGCGCGGTGGCGGCGATCGCCGCCACCTGATCGGGGGAGATCAACCCACCTTCGATCGATACAGCGGTAAGCCCAATATTGGCGGTGCGTTTGAGATGCCGAGCCATCACTCGCCCTCCGGAAGGAGGACGTAGAGACCAATGACGTCCGCTGGTACGACAGGAACAACCTCGACTGTCGCCCCGCCGCGTGCGGCTTCCGTCAGCCGAAGATGGTCCGCAGAAAGCGCAGCGCCACGTTCCGCTGCGTAAGATCCTATCGCAGGCTGATAACTCACTAATCGTTCATGAGCCCGCTGAAGCTGACGCGCAAGAGCAACCTCATCGAGATTCCCTGTTGCCTCAGCCTCGAGAAGTTCAAGAGCGGACGGTCCTTCGAGGAGCGCCGCCGGAGCTATTCCCCCAAAAGCAATCCCAGTGGCCTCCTCCGCCAACAGCATGCGGTTTGTACGGCCGCTAGTTATGAGCTTGAAGCGGAGGCGTAGCAGCAGCAGCGTTGTCATTTGACTAACGGCTCGCGTGCGCCAGGCGCCGCACCGGCCAAGCGGCCGGAACGCGGCGCCTTCCGGATCAAGAGCGCCCTCTGCCAAACTCTCGGCCAGGCTCGCGACGAGCGGGTGGACGCGCCCGACGTGGGTAACGCCCGGAGCAGGATCATCCTCGAAGCCAATCCTTCGCGTTCCACGCAAACCCCGCGCTTCCAGGCGCTCCTTGATAGCGTCGGGCATCGCGTCGAGATGAACGAGATGGTGCTTTCCGACCTTCTCCAATGGCGCTCCCACCCGCTTCAAGGCACGTTCCGTGAAGCGTGCGACTTCGGTCGGGCCGCCATTCAGCGCGCGCATCTGCTGCCATTCCGGCAATACCTCATCGGGCTTCAGGGCTCCCTGCGCGTATCGCGCGCGACTTGCCTTCGCGTTTTCCTCGGCGTCGCGCCATCTGCCATCTAGCCGCTCGCTTGACAGGCCGAAATCGAATGCCAGCTGCGTGCGATGTCCGCCGGCACGAAGCACGAGCGCTTGCATAAGCGCCGAGGTCACGCCCTCGCTATCTTCGGGCATCGGCACGGAAATGCCCGTCGCCTTGCGAATTGCGTCCGCTTTGCGGAGAATGACTTGCAACACCGCCCCGTCGATCGCGCTGTTGTCGCCAAAGATGGTGACCGACCGGACGATGGGCGACTGCTGACCAAATCGGTCAACGCGCCCTTCGCGCTGCTGATGACGCGTCGGATTCCAGCTGAGGTCATAATGGACGACGGCGTCGAACAATGACTGCAGATTGATGCCTTCGGAAAGGCAGTCCGTCGCGACCAGGATCCGGCTCTCAGAGCTGTCGAGTTGGTCGACGCGGACACGCCGCTCTTCCGGCGGCAGGCGTCCAGTCACAACCGCAACGTCAGCTTTCGGCCAAACTCGCTTAATCTCTTCGCCAAGCGCCTCAGCCGTTGCGATGAACCGGCAGAAGATGACCGGCATGGCTCCTTCCTGAAGTAATTCCCTCACAACCTTCAACAGGCGGGCGACCTTGGGATCCTCTGCACGACGGCGATCGAGTGACTCTGCCGTAGAGATCAGCGCGACGAGTTCACCGCGCTCCTCAGCGCCGGCGCTGGCCGTGCCAGGCTCCACGTCGCCTTGGTCGAGCAGACCCTCATCTTCGTCGAAGACGACGGGCTGCATCGCTTCTTCGTCCGCGACACCCGACAAACGATTGCGGAGCGCATTGGTCGCGGCCGCAGGCGAGGAGCCGACGCATCGCATCAGTGCGAGCGTGCCCCAGAAAGCAAGCCGCCGGCTGCGTTGGTCGGTGCCGGCTCGCTGAGTGACCGCTAGGCAGTAGTCGAGAACGCGATCATGGAAGGTGGCGAATTCGCCGCTGAGGCTAAAGGGCTCGTCCTTCACATTGTGGACGGGAAATATTCGTTTCTCGTGCCAGCTAGCCTCAGTGATATCGGGTCGGCGCCGCTGAACGTAATGCTGAGCAAGGCGGCGGCTATATCGGGCTCGTGCATTCTCGTCGCCATGCAGACCTCCTGCGAAGTCTGGGCTAATGAGGCCCAACAGACGGTCGAATGCGGCTTCGTCACCGCTGTGCGGCGTTGCCGTCAGGAGCAGCATGTGGCGCTTTTCATCAGAGGCCAAGCGTTCGAGAAGCTCGAAACGCTGATGTCTTCCACGGTCTCCGCCGATGCAAGCGTGCGCTTCATCGACGATCACGAATGGGGGGCAAGCTCTCGCGAACTCATCGCGGCGGCTGTCGGCCTTGATATAGTCGAGGCTGACGACGGTGTGCGGATAGGCCTCGAACAAGCTCTGAGCCGCGGGGAGTCCGCGCTCTAGGCTGCGCGCCCTGGCCGACGTGACGGCGACGGCGTCGATGTCGAACTTTTCTGCAAGTTCATCCACCCATTGCTCAACGAGATGCGGTGGGCACAATACCGAAAAACGGTCGATCAGGCCGCGATCGAGCATCTCGCGGACGATCAATCCTGCCTCGATCGTCTTGCCGATTCCCACATCGTCAGCAATCAGCAGCCGCACGACAGGCAGCTTCAAGGCCATCATCAGCGGCACGAGCTGATAGGCGCGCGGCTCAACACCGAGATGGGCGGCGCTCCGGAAGGGGCCGGCACCGCGGCGGAGCGACAGACGGAGCGCATCCGCCAGCAACCGCGCACCATCTTGGGTATCCCGCCGCTCAGGTGTTGGTGGAGCAAATCGCGCCGGCCTGACAGGATTTACTTCAAGCGCAAGCGCAATGCGCTGCGCATCGGCTTCCGACCCGGACAAGGGTCGGACGTTGAGGATGTCATCATCAGGAGACGGAAGAACGACCCACTCGCGTCCTCGCGCCTCGACAAGATCCCCCGGCGAAAATCTGACCGCTTCCACTATGCCGCCCCCAACAACTCAACCAATTCCCTCGGCGCCGCATCTCCGGGCACATCAGGAAGCTCGACGACATCCACTCCCAGGTCGGCGCATGCCGAAGCAAGTCTATCCGGCACAGGTCCGGATACCGCGAGCACCTGGAAGCTTGGCCAATAGAGGTCGTATACAGTGCCGCCGACCTTGCGCGAGGATGGTGCAGGCAATCCCCACCGGCGTAACGCGTTCAGCCAGCCGCTTGAGACCTCCACCGGCCCAGCCTCCACGACCTCAGGCGCTGCGAGCTGGCAGAGAAAGGTTGTGACCTCCGCGTCGCGACGATCGATCAGATTATGGTCGGGCTGGTTGAAATATGAGAGCAGACAGCGGTAGCAGCCGGCGACGCAGGCATCCGACCGCTCCTTGAGCCCGCCCCCATCTGCTGGGAAATCATAGTGCATGAGGTCGAGCGCCTGACTCGCGATTTCCGCCATGCGGCAAGGATCGGAGACGAGACGGTTTAGAACCCCAGCTCCACCTTCGGTCGCCTCATAAAGGAGGATCGCCTTGCGGTCCTCTCGTTTGGGCAAAGGCTCACCCAAGAGTTCGCCCTCCTCCAATTCAGCAACGATCTGGATGCCCCGAAGAAGGGCATGCTGGAGGGTCGCCATTTGCCCATTGTCAAAATGCGCGAGTGGCCGTACCAGGAGCGCATTCTTGTGATCCTCGACGATCGGCACGATTCGCTGCGACTTCGGGATCGTGACATCCATTTCATCGTCATCCCCGCCGTTGAGCGTATCCTTGACCCATCGCCCTGACGTCGGATCGATGCAGAAGCCGTTTATCGACTTCGACTTCCGCCGGCGGAGTCCCTTGTTGATGCGCGATAGCTTTGCGCGCGCACCATAATCAAGGAGAAGAAGCGGCTCTCCTTCCGAACGCATTGTGAGCGTCCGGATATCAGGAACGCCTTTTTCGAATTGCCATTGGAAGACGGTCTGGATCTCAAAGCCACGCCTCTGCCGGTCTTCATCATTTGCTGTGATGCGAGACGACGGTGCGGTTTCGACGTTGTCGATCCGATAGACGTTATCGAGACGATCCACGCCGGCCAACGACGCGTTGCATGCATGGCATCGCTCGAGCTTGTCATCGGAGTGCGCCGCTCCGCACTCGGCGCACAAGATGAGGCTGGTGGTTGCGAGCTTGCCATCATCGAGGCGGCCATGAGCCGGTAGCTTCGCACGTACGACCCGGTAAGCGCGCCCTTCGTGATAGATCAAACTGTTGGGGCCAAATTCCGAAATCGCAAGGAAGCGCGGCCTCTGCAACACAGCCGCGCGCCTAGTCGCAGGAATGAACGCATAGAGCGGAAGGCGCGGGAAATTGTAGCCCGGCAGAAACCCCTCGGTTGCCAAATAGCGGTAGGTATAAAAGTCCGAACCGTTCGAGGCCTGTCCGCGCTCAAGCATGTCGAGCTCTTCTGTCGCGCGGAAATGACGGCGCGCGGCCTCTTTGCGCTCGCCCGGCTTGAATGACGTTTTCTGCTGAATTTGATGAGCCTCATCCTGTTCACGGCGGGCGCTTTGGTAGAGCTCCCGCCAGCGGCCGAAGCTGCCTGCAAAATTCTGAGCGGCTTCTCTATCTGTCTCATCAACAAAGGCATCGATATCGACGAGCCAAGGCGCATCGGCCAGTTCGACCACGCTGGCAGTTCGCTCAAGCAGGCGCCGCATCGTGGCCTTTGCCGCTCCGCTCGCGACGAGCTTTGCGAAGGCGGATTCAATTTCATTTGAGATGGCCATCTCCGGCGTCGCCATGTTCAAATTCTCAGGGATCGAAGGCTTTAGCGGCACGACGGCCGCCGCCAACCATTCTGCGTGGAGATGGCTTCGCAGCAGATCGCGATTGGCGAGATCCAGGGCCGGAGGCTTCACCACGCCCGCGACGAGCCCTTGACGATTGTTGAAGTAATATTGGTCGTGGGGAGACTGGGCGGCACAATAAGTGACAACAAGCGCTGCTTGGCCGCTGCGGCCGGCACGACCGGCCCGCTGCACGTAATTTGCCGGCGTCGGCGGCGCATTCCGGAGAAACACAGCATTCAGCGCGCTGATATCGACCCCGAGTTCCATCGTTGGCGAGCAGAACATCGCTGGAAGGAAGCTGGCAGGCTCACCTTCCTGACGCATTTCGTCTCGATTCTGGGCGATCCGTTCGATATCCGGCTTCCCGAACCGGAACCGGTCTTCGCGCCAAGCGCGAACCCTCTGGTCGACCTGAGCAGTGTGCTCCCGAGCCTCGAAGGCAAAGGGCAAGTCGCCCTCCTGCCCGAGCATTTCGGCCAGTTCTTCATAGAGCGTGCGGAAAAAGGGATTCTCGCGTTTTCCGTCGGCCCTCTTGGTCGCCGGAAAGAGGCGCAAGGCGGTCGACGACAGGCGCCACGCAGAAGCCTCGCCGCCCGTAACCACCCGGCGGATGACCTGGTGACTCTCGGCCGCACGCAGTAGCGTGGCGATAACATCGTCATATTCTTTGACTGGGAGCGGTTCACCCCACACATCCTTGCTGCGCAGTGCTTTGCCCAACGCTGTCCGCCAGCCACCCCGGACGATCAGCACATCTTCCGCGGCGCTGATCTCCGCCTTGCTCGGCGGATCTATCATCAGAAATCCGGCTTGCCGCAATTCCTGCTCTTCGTTCTGATCGATAAGCCAAGGATCGCGGAGGTGGTTCCTCGACGTCTCGGCGACTTGCAATATCCGCTGGCGATCCAACGCTTCTGTTGCGATGGCAAGGCCGCGACGCATGTAGTCGAAAAGCAGATTGAAGAGCTTGGCCCGTAGCTGGGGCGTGGCGGTCGCCAATCGCGGATTGTTGGCGAACTCCTCATCGTCGCTCGCTAGTTCACCCAGTCCAGGAAAGCGGACCTCCACAAGGCCGGCCTCTTCGAGATTGGGATTCGTGAAGCGCCAGCCTTTACGGAGATCCGCCCACACGCGATGTGCCAGGATCGACGTCAGCACTTCCTCGGCGGCCTGGCGGTTGTGAAATCCCTTTACACGCGGATCGGCCATCCAGTCGGACAGACGGTCAGATTCCTCAAGATCGAAGCCGAGCGCCTTGCGAACGGCCTCGCCGAATCGAACATCCGCGAGGCCCTTATCACCTGCGTCACGCACGGCGCGCAAGATGCCGCCGCGGAGCAAGCTGACGTAAATGAAGTCGTTGAAATGCCCCGCCTGCAGGGCCGCGTCTTGGCGATTGTCTGTGAAACCCAGAAGCTTCCGGCTGCTTTCCTCAAGCGTACCGTCCGCCTCCATCCATGCCAAAATGGTTGAGACGATAAGCGTCGTCGCAGAACTTCGCCCTTCGGCCGATAGGCCTGCAAGCTTGTTGATGTCACGTGCCTGTTGTGGCGGCTGATGACGGCAATGGGGGCAAAATCGATATTTTCCGCTGAAGAACCACGCCGGCACCCCGTCACCGGCGAACGACCCATCAGGCTTCACAAGGAGAAGCTGTCCTTCGTGCTTGCCGCGATGCCCCGCTTTCAGCCGCTCCTGTCCGGCCGGCGTCGTTTCTTGCCAATCATCAGGATAGTCGGCGACAGCGCCCCCGAACAAGAAATCAACATTGATCGCGGGGACCAGGAAGCCCGTCCGTGCTCCATCTGGCTCCGGATCTTCATTTGCTGGGTCGTCAATCGGCCGTGCGAGAACGCGAACACCGTCGAGCACATTCTCAATCCGCACGCTGTGGTGCTCTTGACCGCATTCACGGCAAAAAAAGACTGGATATAAGCGCGCGTTCGGATCGGATGGATGAAAGACCTGTCCTTCCAGCACAACACGCCGATCGGTCGCGGGCTCGATCGTTGCGTATGCGTGGCCAGCGCCAGAAATGAATCGATGAAGCTTGAATGCCAGGAATGCCCGGTCGCTAACGCCGCCACGAAGCTCTTCGCTACGACCCATCAACGACAGGATCGCGGCGAGAGCGGCTCTGCATTCTTCTGAGGAGACATTAGTTTGGGCCACGAGCTTGGAGCCCGCATCGCTCAAGGTCATGGGCGGGCGACGGCGCAGTTTTTCGCCCTCGACAAGCCCAATCTCAGTCTCGATCCAGCAGGCGAGCGGATGGGAATGCAACTCCTCGTCCGTCAGACTTTCCGGTATTGGCGACAGAACCGCATCTCTGAGTGCTGCACCGAGGCTTGTGGTGTTGATTCGGGGGTCCGTTGCCCTCGCGAGATTCTCATCGATGACCGATGCCGAACTGAGTTCTTCCCCAAAAATCAGCTTGCCGACGCGAGCAACGGCACTTGCTCGTTCAATCTCGTCGTGTGCGCTCGACATCGTCGCCGACGTACCGATGCACAGCAGCTTCCGCTCTTTGACAAGGCGGTCCTTCACACGACGCACAAGCATCGCGACGTCCGCCCCCTGACGGCCACGATAGGTGTGCAGTTCATCCAGCACCAAGAAATCCAGGCCGGATGCATTAGCGATGACGGCACGATCGAGCCCATCCTGGCGCGTCATGAGCAGTTCGAGCATCATGAAGTTCGTCAGCAAGATATCGGGCTTGGCCTTGGCGATCGCCTGCCGCTCCGCATCGCTTTCCTGGCCGGTATAGCGGCTGAAGGTCGGGCGCAGCTCCTCTTCGAGCCCCGATCCGCCGATGAATCTTTCGAGCTCCTCAAGTTGGCTGTTAGCCAGTGCGTTCATTGGATAGATGATGATCGCGCGCGTCCGCTGCGGCTCGCCTGCGCGCCGCGCGCGCACCACCGCATCGACGATCGGCAAGAAGAAGCACAGCGACTTTCCTGACCCCGTGCCCGTGGTCACGATGAAGCTTTCACCATTGCGCGCCTTCGCAACAGCGCGATCTTGGTGGCGGTGAAGCTTGATCGGCGTCCGGTCAGGGCCTGCTGCGAATATCTTGCTAAGAGCCGGATCGAGCACTTCTTGCGCGACAAGCTGATCAACAGAATGACCAGACTCAAAGCGCGGATTAATGGTGATCAGGGGCTCGGGCCAAAAACGCTGCTCATTATAGGCAGTATCAACTTGAGCGCGGATTTCCGGCGCGCGGATCTCCGAGAAGGAGCGAGCGAATGATTCATATCGCTCTATCAGCGCTTGATCGAGATCGAAGATGTCCAC
>NZ_CP080529.1 GCF_024746815.1 Mesorhizobium sp. AR07 | reverse complement strand
CCGTTTACCGTTCCGTTCTTCACAAAGGCTGGCCTCGCTCGGAGCTTCCCGATCCCTGGGGTTACGTGGAAGACGAGCATATGGAGAGTACCCCTAAATATCGGCTTAGCTTCATCCGTTCGAGGGATGCAAAGCCTCGAACCCTCTGGAAGCCTCACTACCAGAATGTACGCCGCTCGCCCTATCGAAGCGACAATGTCAACCTCTCAGCCTCGTCGCGCCGGTAGCGAGAGTTGCCATAATCGGGTCTGACCTAGAATGATCATTGAACTCTTCGGGCCGCCCGGATGCGGCAAGACTACGTTTGCGCACGCGCTCGCCCGGCGGCTGTGCGGGAGAGGGTTTCGTGCCAAAGTTGCCCTCAGTTACCAAGCTAGCAACAGGTCAGGACCCTTCGATCTCGGAATATTCTATTTTATTCTCAGAATCGCATCGGCAATGTTTTCAACGTCAAAAATATTGCTCTCCTCCAAAGGAAGCGGCAACGAACTTTCCATTTCGTTGTCCATGGTAAGACTAATTCCGCCAAAAAGACGAATATGGCGGGCTCGATTGTGGCAATATATTTTACATCTATCACACTGCTGGGATCAGGCGAAGCAATCGACCGAGATAATAATATTCGACCAGGGTTACGTTCAAGCCATTGGATCACTGGCAATGTTCAATGGAGGCTCGGACACTGTCGCGCTCGCAAAGGCGCTCAGCCTCGCGCCCGAGGCTGATTTCGCGGTCAGGCTTATCGTGCCACCTGGGGTCGTGGAGGCGCGCTTGCGGCACCGAATGGAACACGAGCCGCCCGCGGAACGAATTTTCGAGGCCGATCCTAATATAAATATGCGCTCTTTTGGCTTATTTGAAATTATAAACAACATTCTTGTTGAATCTGATCGAAAAGTCATTTCTATTGCACCTCTCGACGATCAATCAACATTTAAAAGTATCAGCCGTGTCGAGCAACAGGTTATTTCGATGCTTTCGCAGGCTGATGGCGGGCCTGCAGCCAAAAAGGGGGCAATGACAAGCGCTCGACGCCGATGAAAATCGCGATGCGAGAAAGTAGCGCCGAAGGAGGTGGAAAACGTGCTGATGAGCTTCTCGGGCAGGCGGTGAAGGCGTTTGTCACTCACCGCAAAGCGCAAGGTTCCGTGTCAAAGGAGGCAGCAAGAAACCGCCGTTTGAAAATTAGGGGCCACGTTCAGCACCCCGCCCGGCGTTTTTATCGCCCCGTCGGCTGCACACGCTGATCGTGCATTTCTGCTCCTTCCCGGCCTTCTTCGGCGCTTCCAAGGAGCGTTCAGCGCCTTGGAGTTTGGTCCCGCAAAACGCCGGCCTCCGTTGCGGCAACTATGAATGCGTTGCGCGCTTCGTCTGGCTTGATGCCACCGACCAAAGCGCTATAGCAAATCGGAAAGGCCTTCTTTGTCTTCGGGCCGACCCTCGGCCATGTCCGCATCTGCTCAATGCAGCCTTCGACCGATCGAACGCCGAGCGTGTCGCCTGTCGCGAGTTCCTTGACGTTAACGGGCGGCGAAATCCAATGCACTGTCGATCTTCGCGCCGGCCGTTGTGCTTTGCAATGCCCGCCAACCAACCCTACGAGCCCAAGGCGGCGGCAACCATCCTAAGCGGACATACCGCCGTTGTGTGCATGGCCGGCCGCGGGAGTTTTCAAACGGACCCTTAGGGGCATCTCGCAAGCTGACCAATAAGATCGAAAAGAACACGCCAAAGGCCCAAGGTTATTGCGTTCGAAGATAATCGGGCGGATGCCGCGTTCGACGAGGTGCGCCGCGGCGGCGAGGCCGACCGGGCCTGCGCCGATGATCGCTACGCGGGAGGTTCGCCATCATTTCCATATGTTCTATCCTTCCGGTATCTTCGAATTATCCAGGCAAAAAATTACGCCACGGCTTCGCTGACCGAAGGCGCGCACTTCGCTTCGGCACAGCACTCGTCAGCCAGATAGCCGATCAGCCCATTCATGGCGGGATAGTTGGCGCGGCAGATCAGCGTCGTCGCCTGCCGTTCCTGGGTGACAAGGTCCGTTTCGACCAGCCGCTTGAGGTGATGCGAGAGCGTCGATGAAGGGATTTCGAGCTTCTCCTGGATACTGCCGACAGGAAGCCCGTCCTCCCCGGCACGGACCAGGATGCGGTAGGGATGAAGGCGGGTCGGGTTGCCGAGCGCTTCGAGCTGAGGCTGCTTTTTCGAGTTTCATGGAAAAAAGCGACGCGACGCATATCGAACCGTCAAACATAATTTCGAAAAATGCGGAAATATGAGATCCCATCGTGACCGTCAGGAAACAACAATGCTCGATCAGGCATATATTCTGTTGAATATGCCTTAATGGGCATGCTTCATCTCAAGGCAGAAATGTCACTCCGACCTCATTGGTCAAGGCGAGTTTAGCGGTGCGCTCCAGCAATTTGTCCCTGTAGCCTTCGGGCATCGGCAAATCACGGATCAATGACGGCCATTCATCCGCCGCTTGCTCGGCCGTCGCGATTATTTCTTTCCTTGCTCGTTCCGTGGGAATTCCACAGAGTTCGGCAGCTCGCTCGAACCTGCTCAGGCCAATGATTTCTGAATTTCTGCTGTTGCGGAATTTCAGGGCCATTTCGTTTGAATGGTCGTAGACGTAGGCAGCCACGATGTCATAGGCAGGGCTCAATTCACCGCGGGTCGGCACGGGATACCAGAGCGACCAGTTTTTCAGATGGGCGTCATTGTTGCCCAGGAGCAAGTTGACCGCGACGCGCTTCGCTGCTTGCAGGAACGGCTTGGTACCGCCTCCGCCCAATCGAGTGGCGATGTTCAACACGGTTTCTTCGTTGGCGGCGAAATATTTCTGGTCACCGCTGACGCCCATCACCTGGGAAAAATCCTCCATATGCACGCGCATGCCGTCGTCTGTGCGGTCGAAACGCTTTACCGCAAGCACCTGAGAACCCGCTTGGAGGAACTCTTCCTTGATGCCGTGGACCGACTCTGTCGGCAGCAGCTCGAAAAACGGCACGGTTACGCCCACTGTTTCGGCCAGTTTCATCGACGTGTATTCGACTTCCGGCAAGTACGGGAATTTTTCGCTTGGAAGCTTCGCAATGATGTCACCGTTCCGGCCCGTCGCGGGGAAAGTCAGTCTGTCGCCCTGCTTCAGCATCGACATCTTCAACTGCACTCCGGCCAGCGAGAACCTGATCAGGGCCTGATCCCCGCGGGTCTCCCTCACCCTTTGGAGATCCGGGTCGAGCGCTTCCTCCGCCCTGACGACAACCGCACCGGGGAGATCCTCGCCAAGCCAATTGAGCACGTCGAAATTCGACGTCTTGCCAGTCGGCAGTCCCCTATTCACCAATTCACGCAACGCACCTTCCGGAAGCAGGTTCAGGAACCACGGGGGCAGGTCGCGCCCGCCGGAAAGCATTGGTCCCGATCGTAGTCGCTGCACAGTTTTCGCTTCGTCGCCGATGCGCAGCAAGGCGGAACTGAGGATGGGGCGATCCTGGCCGAGGTCGATGTAGGATTGATCAATGTCGAAATGGACCATCGATCCGGTGTCCCGGACCAACGACCCCACTCGGGTCGACAAACCTCCAGCCTCAAGATAGACCCCAAGCAGCTCAATTTTCTTGGCCATTGTTCAGTGTCCAGGCCTTTTTCGTTGGTCATCATCATCATCATCATCATCGGCGTCGGGGATAAACAGTTCGTCGATCAGGCTGTCAGCCTGGCGCGCGACAGCCGGATTGCGCTCACTATCCAAACAGGAGGACACAATGCTTCTTACCTGGACAAGAGCCTTGCGCGGAACGAATACGATCTCGGAATCCAGGGCGGCCGCGATCGCGTAGAGCGTCGCGCTTTCTGGGTTGATCCCACCTCTTTCCACCTTTGAAACATACGCCTGGGTGGTACCGACGAGATTGGCTAGTTCTCCTTGCGTCATGTTTCGGCTTCGACGCAAATCCCGGATGGCGGTCAGGAATCTGTAAATCATGGTCGACGTCCCTTCTGCTGCAAACCTATCACAGACGAGTCGCCATTGACAACACAATATGTCTATTAAGGCATTAATTTTAAAAAAAATGTCTTAATAGGCATAGATTTAGCTGAGGTGGCTGCGCAGCGAGCCGCAAAACATTGGGATGGTCCGCCTTATGGAAACGCGGACGGCGAGAACTGCCCCCGTCGATATTGGAATATGAATCCTTCGACATCCGGCTTGAGTAAAACGACGCGCCTGCCCGTAGCTAATGTGCCCTGCCGCCCGCTCTACGCAGCCTGCAACTCGGCCTTGGTTGGCTCGCGCACGACAAGGCCAGGCCCGATCAGGATCACAGCCCCTCTGGCCAGCACCGTCGGCGACGGGCGCTTATTCAGGAAAATGAAGGCTATGAACCGCCGATGATCGGTATGAGCAGCGCAAACGGCGCGACCTGGTCGATGCGATATCGGCGAAGCAGGCCATACAGATGCCGCAGGCCGCCACGAAGCCACCGAGAGCCAGCACGGCGATGGCAGTCACTGCGCGCGGCGGAGCCATGGTGCGTGAGGAGCGCGTCATCAAGGGACGTCAAAAAGCGCCATCGTCCCATTCCTCAACGAAAACCTGGGCGCTGGGAGTTGGCTTGCTTCGCTGCTTTTCAATCCCCTGCAGCGAAATACCCCTGTGTCGCTGGCGTCTTCTACCAAACTTGTCGAATCGCGAGGGCAACCAGAATAATCCCGCTTGCCAATGTGCCGAACCGGCCGATGTCCAAGCGCCCGACCCTGATTTGCGCCGCATGGCGGCCGAGCGCCACTCCGGCCACGATTGTGAGGAAACTCCCGATGGATGCGGCAGAAGCGACGACAGTCGGTGCCATGTTGAGGATTCCGGCGCTTACGGCGTTTGCAAGCGCGTTTGCGGAAAGCGCAACGCCGAGAACCACCGCCTCGAAAGGTCCAACCTTGTCGCCTTTGACAGCGAGAGCACGAGCAAACCAGTTTGCTATCGGATGGCCGTCATTTGGGGAATTCGCTCGCTCATGTGTCGCCGACAGCGCCATGAACAGGACCCGCACCCCTATGAGCAACAAGAGGCCAGCACCCGCGATGTCCGGCAGGTCGCCAGGCAGCACCTGGCCTATCCACTCGCCGAACACCATTCCTACTTCGCTAAAGGCAAAGCAAATCGCAGCAATGACCAGATTGGCGAAGAAACCTATTCGGATGCCCCGCACCCCATAAGACATCCCGACTGCCAGATTGTCGATGTTGGAGGCAACCGCCAACCCGATGATGAAGTACCAATGCATGTTTGCGGCAACTTTCAGACGGTGGGCGAGGAAGGCGGTTTCAGACGATCCCTCATAGACAAATCGGCATGGCTTGAGAATGGTGGCGATTTCGGGGCCACAATTGGTATTGAGGTGCCGTGCATCGACCCTCTTGGGGACGTTACACGCCGGCGCCGCCTCGCGCCGAGGTCTTATGGACAAAAAGCAGCTCGCTGTCGTCCTGGCTGGTCATCACCAAATCGCTGGAAGGGGCAATCGTAAGCGAGTCTGGATCGGTGAGGTTGATGGTTGCGCCGTATTCGCAGCCGGCCTTGAAACCGCCTCTAGCCTCTCCATTTGCCTTGGTGGCACACAACTTCAGGACGGGGAAGCGCCGCGTTCCTCCCCGCAAAGTGTTGCGATGTGCCGCAGCCAGCGGTCTAGAGAGTGCTGGCTTCAGGAGGAGAGACGGTCATGAGTGAACTGCGCTATCCAAACGAAAGCAGAGCGTATCGCGATGCGCGCGACGCGTTGCTCAAAGACGAACAAGAGCTTGTCGAGAAAGTAAAATCCGTGGCGGAAAAGCGCCGCAATCTCCCTCTCGGCGGGCAGTTGAAGGAGAATTACGTCTTCCAATGGGCAAACGATGGGAAAGTAGGGAAGCGCGTGAAATTCTCCGACCTCTTCGGGGACAAGGACGCCCTGCTGCTTTACTCATTCATGTATGGTCCGAACTGGGACAATCCCTGTCCCTCCTGCACGTCACTGGTCGATGGTTTCGATCGCAGCTGGTATCAGGTCACTCAAAACGCCGCGTTTGTCGCCATTGCCAAAGCCTCGGCCGAACAGATCAACGCCTGGGCCAAAAAACGCGGATGGTCGCAGATCGCTTTGGTCTCGGGATCGGACTCTGCCTATCAGGCCGATTACAAATGCCAGGGAGAATCCGACGACATGCAATTGCCGGTGATGCATGTATTCAGGAGGCAGGATGGAAAGGTCTTTCATTTCTGGGGAACCGAGCTGTCGGGGAACCATGTCGACACGGTGTGGCCGTATTGGAATCTCATGGACTTTACGCCGGAGGGTCGGCCGGATATTCCCACGCCGCCACAGAACTTCAGGTCCGAATTCCTGGAGAAGAACTATCTCAACAAGGAATAGGCGGGGAAGCTTCGCCTGCAGCAGCTTACTGATGTCCACAGGAACTGCCATATCTATTCAGTTGGCTATTCTGCGGCTGGAAAACCCACGATGACCGTCAGACCGGCCGGCGATCATCAAGGACAACGGACGCGTCGTGCAGATCGACTATGGCCCGCACAAGGCTGAGACCAAGGCCGCTGCCGGGCGCAGTCCGGCTGCTGTCGAGCCGATAGAGCCGTTGGAACACCTTGTCGCGCTCCTCGGCCGGAATTCCCGGCCCATTGTCGCTGAAGCCCTTGGCTTGCTCTGCGCACTCAGCGCGTGTGGTGGGCCGTCAGGCGCCCAGCCACACCTTCTCGAAATGCAACTCGTTTAGCGGATGGGCGCGATGGTTCTTAACGCGTGCCACGAAGTGGACGAAAATCTTGCGCCAGTAGGGCTGGATGATCACCCCGGAATCCTGCAGGATTTTCTCGACATCCTGCATGACCGCCTGGCGCTTCTCGACGTCGGCGATGGAGAGCGCGTCGTTGAGCTTGGCGTCGAATTCCTTGTTCGAAAAGGCCGTTTCGTTCCAGGCTTCCCCGGACCGATAAGCAAGCGCGAGAACCTGCACGCCCAGCGGACGCATGGTCCATCCCGTCAGCGAGAATGGGAATTTCGTCCAGTCGTTCCAGAAGGTCGAGCCCGGCAGCACCGTGCGTTTGACCTTGAAACCCGCTTCCCTGATCTGCGCGGCAATCGCGTCTCCGGTGTTCCTGTGCCAATCTTCGTCGTCGCTGATCAATTCGTGTTCGAAATCGAGCTGACCGGCTTCCTGCATGAGTGCCTTGGCCTTGTCGATGTCGCGAGAGACCTTGGGTAGCGCGAAATATTCGGGATGGATCGGGCATACGTGGTGGTTCTCGGCCACGCTGCCACGACCGCCATATCCAAGTTGAAGGATGGCAGCATTATCGACCGCAAGCTGCATGGCCTTGCGCACGCGCTGGTCGTCATAGGGTTTGTTGCTCATGTTGAAGCGAGCGATCAGAGTGCCGGCGGTAAGCACCTCGCTGCGCGAAAGGCCCATCGCGTCGAACCCCGCAACCTGATCGCCGGTGGTTTCGAAATTGGCATGCACTTCACCGGATTCGAAAGCGCTGGCCAGCGCGTTGGGGTCGCTGCCGTAGTCGATGAATTCGACGCCATCGAGATATGTCTCGCCACCCCACCAACCGCTTTCACGCCGCTTGAACACTGCCCGAACGGACGTGTCGAAGGACACGAGTTCAAAGGGACCGGTGCCGATCGGATTCTTGACCAGATTCTTGCCGGTTTCCTCAAAGCTGCGGTGCACGAGCAAGGCCGGAAAATCCGCGAAACTCGCGATGATGGAGATATCCGAATTCGCAAGAGTCAGCTTGATCGTGTGATCGTCGACCTTGGTGATCGCGCCGTCGCGTAACTTGCCAGTCGCCGGATCGACAAGGGCTGCCATGCGGCCGGCCATGGAATTGCCTTCCGCTTTCTTGTCGCACCAGCGGTTGAGGTTGAAGAATGCGTCGTCGGCGTTGAAATCGTCGCCGTTGTTCCATTTGACGCCCTTGCGCAGATGCAGGACATATTCGGTCGCGTCGTCATTGACGTCCCAACTTTCGAGAAGAACGGGCTCGAAGGTGAAATCGGCGGTGTATTTGACGAAGGGCTCGAGCATCTGGCGTCCCAGATTGCCCATCTCACCCCAGTCGAATGTCCGGGGATCCTTCAGCTCCTTGACCAGCATTCCAACCTTGATCACGCCGCCCTTCCTGGGCTCCTCCGCCCGCGCGGGCACAGGCGCTGACAGGCCCAGCAAGCCATAGGCAGCCGCGGCCGACAGTCCCATCGTGCTGGCGATGGTCAGGAATTCGCGCCTGTCCATCCTATTGGCCATGGCCATCTCGGCCATCTGCGTGACGGCCGCAGGTACAGGCTTTTCGTTTCGATTGTGAAGGGTCATTGCACATTCCTTTCAGGGTGAAAGTTGATACCGGCAACTAATCGTCACCGGAAGGAAACTTCGATGGTGCCGAGCGGACCATAGTCAGCGTGAATATTGTCCCCGCCGGCAACGGAGACCGACCGAGCAAAAGCGCCGGACATGACGATATCGCCCTTGCGCAGGCTCTGGCCTTTTTCGAGGAGCCTATTGGCCAGCCAAGCCACACACGCGCCGGGATGCCCCATGCCGACTGCGGAAACGCCGGATTCTTCGACAAGGCCGTTGCGGGACAAAGTGGCCCCTATCCAGGCCGCATCGATGTCGTTCGGGCGAAAGCGCTGCGCGGAAAGGACAATGGCGGCAAAGGCCGAATTGTCGGCGATCGTATCCGAGATCGTGCGCGGGCTGTTCATGCGGTGATCGACGACTTCCAGGGCCGGGATGATGAACTCCGTGGCCGCCATGATGTCGTCCAACGACATGTCACGCTCGGTAATGTCGCGTCTCATGACGAAAGCAAGTTCGACCTCGACATGCGGCCTTATGAATTTGGCCGCCGAAAGCCAGGCCCCCGAATCGTAGACGGCGCCACGCATGATCCGCCCATGGATCGGTTCGGTCAGGTTCGATGCAAGTTGCGCCGATCGCAAGGTCAGGCCGATCTTGTAGCCGGCAAAGCTGGCGCCCTCCTGTTGACGGGCCTGTGCAAGGAGGTCCTGGATCCGGTATGCGTCATCCACACTAAGCTGGGGATATTCTCCGCTGAGCGGCGGCATGGCCTGCGCCTGTTGCGCGGCGCGCAAGATCGCCTCCGCCGCCTTCTGAAACTGCGAGTCAGGCTGGATAGCTGCCTGGGTCTCACGCATCTGGAGCCCCAGATCTGATCGACGATAATCTTGCCTGACGCGCGACCAAGGGCGAGGTGACGAAAGGAATCGGCGGCGTGCTCGGACTCGAAGAGTGGTGGCCGCAGCGAGACTGTTGATCAAACAACTTCATTTCTCTACCTCCATTTTTCACTTGGCTTTTTGGTCAGTTGCCGGCGATGAACGGCGGTGCCAATAATCAAGCGTGGCGCATGCACAACATTCGTGTCGTTAAGCTCTAACTGCCGATACTTGCGTCAAGCGCCGAAAACAGATCGTCGATCAGATCTGCCGTGGCCTCGATCCCGACAGACAGACGCAAGAGGCTCGGATCGACATGTGAATCCGGTCCTTCGATTGCCTCACGCCGCTCGATCAGGCTTTCTACGCCCCCCAGCGACGTTGCCGGCTTCCATATATGCGTGCGCGTCAGGACCCGGTCTGCCTGGCTCGCCCCGCCGGCGACAACGATGGAGAGCATGCCGCCGAACCCGCCCGTCATCTGGCGGGCAGCCAGAGAATGACCCGGATGCGTTGGCAGGCCGGGGTAAAAAACTGCGGTGACCTTCGGATGTCGTTCAAGTGCGTCAGCCAAAGCCATTGCAGATTCGCAAGACCGGGCGACGCGCAGGTGGAGCGTGCGCATGCCCCGCAGAAGCAGCGCGGACTGAAACTGGCCGAGGATGCCGCCGTGATAGTCGCGGTTGAATACGACCCGCTCCCAGAAGCTGTCGTTGGCCGCAGTCAGCGCCGCCCCCGCCAGGACGTCGCTGTGCCCATTCAGATATTTGGTAGCCGAGTGAACGACAATGTCCGCACCAAACTTGATCGGCTGGGTGAGTACCGGCGTCGCGACAGTGCTGTCGACGACAAGCTTGGCGCCTGCCTCGTGCGCAATTTCGGCCAGGTTCGCAATGTCATAAATATGCCAATGCGGATTGGACGGCGTCTCAAGCCAAACAAGACGCGTCACGCCCGGGATCACGGCGGCACGGACCTTGTCTTGGTCGGTCATGTCGACATGGTCGATCCGCGTGCCCCAATGGGCCGCGTACGCCTTCAGCCAGGTCTTGAGGCCGTGATACATGTCGATGGGAAACACGCAATGATCGCCAGGCCGGAGCGCCATGACGACCGCGGTCATGGCCGACATGCCTGAGCCAAACAGACGGCAGTCGGCCGCCCCCTCGAGGACTTTCAGCGTTGCCTCGGGCTTCTCCAACCCCGGATAGCCATAGCGGCTGTAGCTCCACCCAGTCGACGAATAGCCTTCGGACGGACGCAGAAAGGTCGTCGCCAGATGGATAGGAGGAACGACCGCACCGGTGAGATCGTGCCCTTCGCCGGCACCTTGGGCGAGTATTGTATCAGGGACGTAAGACGGCATGCGGACCTGTGATCCATCAAATGGGCATGAAGCGCTCGGCTCCAGGGCCGACAAGCTCTTCCCCCAACAATGGCATCCGCACGCCCTATGGTTTTCTCTTTTTTGGTACGCCAACCGGCAAATTTATAACCGGTACGCCGCGTGAGCGCATAAAACCGACATTGTCATCGCAACGTGTCGTTCTTCCGGCCTTGCTCTAGGGAACAGTTGCGCCTAGCTGGACTACCTCGGTAGCCACATGGAGCGTGCAATGTCTTCCCCCAGAGTGGGTCTGGATCGCACTGATCGAAAACTGCTGAACCTGCTTCAGCAGTCCAGTTTGCTGACCGTTCAGCAGCTGGCCGACAAAGTGGGCATTTCTCAACCGGCATGCCACCGGCGGATCCGCCGCCTGCGTGATACCGGCGTGATTGTTGGCGACGTATCCGTCGTCAACCGAGCGCATGCGGAGCGCAAGATGGCAATCTGGATTGAGATATCCCTGTCGTCCCATCAGCTTAATATGTTCAATGAGCTGCTGGATGTGTTGAGGGCTTCGCCATACATATCATGCTGCGACGTCATAACCGGCGACACAGACATACTTGTTTGCGTCAACGTCGTGGACATGGATGAATTTCGCGAAGTGACGCGCGAATTCATGCGGAGATGCCCTATCATCAAGACATACCGATCGATTACTGTGGCGCATCATGTAAAACTACAGACGATCCATTTTTTCGATGAGGCATGAATCGCCGCATCTGAAAAGTGACTGGCGATTATCCGGTTGACAAACCCAATCTACACGTTTTCTCTGCAATCAATCTACACTGATTTCCAGAATTACCTTACTCAAGAGGGAGACGTCGGCTTCGTGATCGTGGATAGCAGATTGAAGCATTTGAACACACCGGTCGCACATTCGATCTTCACCCAAAAGTTCAAGGGTACGGGCGATTCCAATGACCGGATAATCGAGCTTCCAGCTTTCTCACATAGCGACAATCATGCGGGCACTCAAATGGCCGATATGATTTGCTCTGCTATTATGACCCCTATCGTTGTTGAGACGTATTGCCGTGGGCACATCACCAGCGTCCACGTTCGACCAGGGTATGACCGGTTGAAGGCAGCGTTCGCCGGGAAGGTGCGTACTCTGCAACACCGATATAGGGAAGCGAGCGGCAGAGACCGTGGTGGGTTTACCGTTTCAGACGACATCGGCCAACGGGCTGGCGGCCTTATGTTCCGTTAGAAGGGGCGTGTCTACAAGCCCTGTAGCCATCCCCCTACGGCTGGATAGCGCTTCGTTGCTCATCATTTTAGCGGATGCTAAATATGGCAGGCGGCATACCCCCTCAAACAATGCCGCAGTGACCGACGCGGGCAAATGCTGTCTCACCGGTATCCGCGTCGGTCATTTGCCTGCGGTTGGGCAGCGCCTAGCGTTTGGCCGCGTAAGCCATTTCAGCGAGTGGCTTCAGGGTGCGAGCGTCTTTGAGAATTCTCGCGGCTTCCTCTTTGGTGAGGCCGCATTTGCGGGCGTAGTATTCCGCCTCGGTCGCTCTTTCACGATCGATTGGGGATTCGCTCTTTTGCTTTGCCTTCTTGCCCATTGGCTTTTCCCGCCGCGCCCAATGAACGAATCTTAGCATATTTGTTGATTTTGCTCCAATGAAGCGGAGCGTACCGGCCTGTCAGGTTTATTGCCACCAAGTGATTGTCGCGATGTAGGCCTTGGCCAACTATTCGATCCCCCGCTCAGAAATTTCTACCCAACATTCCCGACCTCCATTAGCTTGCCATCATGGCCCTCCATTGGTTCAACCCTCCGGTCTACGTCAGAGCCGATCGCCCAGGTATCCGCTTCGGGGTCAGCCACGTCGAGGGTGCAGCCGAGCAGCTCCTGAAGTGGACCAATCGAGGGCCCAAGTGGAAGCAGGCGGTTGAGACCTGCGTGGCTGCGATAGAAGGTAACGTGCCATCTCAGGATGCCCGTAAGGCATTCGAGGCTTCCGTCCTTCCACCACAGGTGCAGCAGGATGAGCAGACCGGCCGGGAGCATGGCGTTGCGGTACTGCCCGCCTTTGCCACGCTCGACCCGGATCATCATTCGTTCGCTGTCGATGTCGCGCACTTTGAGCATCGAGACCTCTGCCACCCGCAGGCCCGCGCCATAGGCAACCGACAGCGCGGCCTGATGCTTGAGGCAGGTGGTCGCGTCCAGCAAACGGGCCACCTCTTCGCAGCTCAGCACGACCGGCAGCTTGCGGGATGGCTCACGCGAACCATCCTGCGAGCGAGGTCCGGCCGGTCGCGCGTGTGGTCAAAGAAGAACCGTAGCGCCGACACGATGCCGTTCATGGTCGGCACCGGCACTCCGGCCTCACGCTGTTCGACCTGGAACCGACGCACGTTGTCTGCGGTCGCCGTGTCAGGTGAACGCCTCAGGAATGTCGCGAAGCGCGCGACGTCGCGGATGTAGTTGCGCTGCGTCTCGCGCGAGAAGCGCCGCATGTTCATGTCGTCGATCAGCCGCTGACGCAGCGGGCCGAGGGGGATATTGGGAATGAGCTCATTCATCTTTCGTCTCCTCAGGTTGAAGGAGACGAAATGTTCCGCCCTCGCCGGGCGACGCTCAATCGAAGCGTCAGGACAGCAGGCTGGCCGCTACCTCACCGCACGCACCAATCCCGCGCAGCGGGTTCGTTGTGTGCCCAGCATGTTCAACCGCTTGGGGGTGAGAGTCCCTTAGCCAACCTGATGGAGGTGAAGGCTTAGCAAAGCGCAAGGGCATTACCGCGAGGTGGTGTCTGAAGGAAGCGTGGAGCAAAACCGCGACCTGACGAACAGAAACCGGATATGAGGCATCCCTGGCTGGACGAGCGGGCAACGTGTCGCGAAGTCCATATCCATCAAGGGGCAGGGCTGTAGATCCGGCAGGTGCGCGGGGAAGGCGATTGAACTTACCTGGGGAGGCCTGCGTCATGTTCCGACTTCGGAACTGAGGGAACCGCAAGGTGACCTGACCGTGATGCAGGAGTCAGCAGAGGGCATAGTAGGTGATGCTGTCGGTAAGGCTAGTGATGTTGATTTCCACTAGGAACTGACCCGGCAACACAGGATATTTCCATCGAGAATTGACCCATGTTTGAACCTTGCCCCGCGTTTTTCAGCGGGGGCTACGGAGTGATCGACATGGCGTTATTGAGCGTGATCCGACGCTGGCATTTTCGAGAGCATTTATCGATCCGGGAGATTTGCCGCAGGACCGGCCTGTCTCGGAATACCATTCGCAAATACCTTCGCCTGGGCGGCGTGGAGCCGAAGTTCATGGTTCCCGAGCGGCCTAGCAAGCTTGATCCTTTTGCCGACCGATTGTCAGCCTGGCTGAAGACGGAAGCCAAAAAGAACCGCAAGCAGAAACGCACGATGAAGCAGTTGCATGCCGATCTTGTGAGCCTCGGCTATGAGGGGTCCTATGGTCGTGTTGCTGCTTTTGCTCGGGAGTGGAAGGCGGATCTGCAGAGAGAATTACAGACTTCGGGGCGTGGGACTTTCGTTCCACTAGCCTTCGATCCGGGTGAGGCTTTCCAGTTCGACTGGTCGGAAGACTGGGCGATCATCGGCAATGAACGCACCAAGCTACAGGTGGCCCACACGAAGCTCAGTTACAGCCGGGCCTTCACCGTTCGAGCTTACCTTCTGCAGACGCATGAGATGCTGTTCGACGCCCACGACCATGCTTTCCGCGTCTTAGGTGGCGTGCCTGGGCGCGGCATCTACGACAACATGAAGACCGCCATCGACAAGGTCGGGCGTGGCAAGGATCGCGACGTCAATGTCCGCTTCATGGCCATGGCCAGCCACTACCTGTTCGAGCCCGAGTTTTGCAATCCAGCGTCTGGCTGGGAGAAGGGCCAGGTCGAGAAGAATGTTCAGGATGCTCGCCATCGACTGTGGCAGCCGGTGCCACGCTTTCCTTCGCTGGAAGCCCTGAATGACTGGCTGGAGCTTCGATGCCAAGAGTTCTGGGCGCAGACCCCACATGGCAAAATGCGCGGCACCATCGCCGATATCTGGGCTGAGGAAGTGCAGGCTCTCATGCCGACGTCCCGACCGTTCGACGGCTTTGTCGAATATACCAAGCGGGTTACCCCGACCTGCCTCGTGCATCTGGAACGCAACCGCTACAGCGTTCCGGCATCCTTTGCCAATCGGCCGGTGAGTCTTCGGGTCTATCCGGACCGTGTCGTTGTCGCCGCGGAAGGTCTGATCATCTGCGAGCACCGACGCATCATCGACCGATCGCATGATCGGCCGGGACAGACAGTCTACGACTGGCGGCACTATCTGGCGGTCGTGCAGCGCAAGCCCGGTGCTCTTCGCAATGGCGCACCGTTCACCGAGCTTCCCGAAGCCTTCAGAATGCTGCAGCAGCAACTGCTCAAAAAGCCGGGTGGCGACCGTGAGATGGTCGATATCCTGGCGCTCGTGCTTCAGCACGACGAACAGGCCGTGCTGTCGGCCGTCGACATGGCGTTAAAATCCGGCGTTCCGACCAAGACCCATGTGCTGAACCTGCTGCATCGCCTGGTCGACGGAAAGTCCTCCACGCCGCCGCCGATCGACGCGCCACAGGCCTTGACGCTTACCAACGAGCCGAAGGCCAATGTCGAACGCTACGATGCCTTGAGGAAGACCTCGGAGGTGCGCCATGCGCCATAATCCTGCCAGCGGCGCAATCGTCATCATGTTGCGAAGCTTGAAGATGCACGGAATGGCGCAGGCTGTCGGTGAACTCACCGAACAGGGATCGCCGGCGTTCGAAGCCGCCATTCCCATCCTGTCGCAACTCCTCAAGGCCGAGACGGCAGAACGCGAGGTCCGATCGACAGTCTATCAGCTCAAGACCGCACGCTTTCCAGCCTATCGTGATCTGAACGGATTCGACTTCTCTAGTAGCGAGATCAACGAGGCTCTGGTTCGCCAACTCCACCGTTGCGCCTTCCTCGACGAAGCCAACAACATCGTTCTGGTCGGCGGACCCGGCACTGGAAAAACCCACGTTGCGACCGCCTTGGGTATCCAGGCGATCGAGCATCATCACAAGCGGGTTCGTTTCTTCTCCACGGTCGAGCTGGTCAATGCGCTCGAGCAGGAGAAGGCACAGGGTCGCTCAGGACAGATCGCCAACCGGCTTGTCCATTCCGATCTCGTCATTCTCGATGAGCTCGGATACCTGCCGTTCAGTGCATCAGGTGGCGCATTGCTCTTCCATCTGCTGAGCAAGCTCTACGAGCGCACAAGCGTCATCATCACCACCAACCTCAGCTTCAGCGAATGGGCCAGCGTCTTCGGCGATGCCAAGATGACGACAGCGCTGCTCGACCGACTGACGCATCATTGCCACATCCTCGAAACCGGAAACGACAGCTTCCGCTTCAAGAATAGCTCAGCTCATGAACCGAAAAACGCGAAGGAGAAAAACAGGAACTTGACCACCACACCAGACCCGAAACATACATAAAAGGCGGGTCAAATCTCGGTGGAAACGCCGGGTCAGTTCCTAGTGGAAATCAACAGCTAGTGAGGCACTCCAAGGCCGAAAGGCGGAGCAAATGGATAGGCCGAGCCGGAAACGATGATCGAAGGCCCGAACGACTGGAAGTGGCAACTAGGACTGGCAACTCATGAGTGGAAAGCGGCAGAAGACCCAGTGTTCACTGGCCCTGGCACCGAGGGATCGGGGTGAAGCCCCTGTCAACGGTTACCAAGGGGCCGAACCACTCGTGGCGAAGTCGGCACCCGAAAGCCCGGTTTGGACAGAACAGCTAATGGAGACGGTATGTAGCCGAGAGAATCTGGAAACAGCGTGGAAACGCGTTCGAAGCAACAAGGGTAGCCCAGGCGTGGATGGGATGACCATCGACGATGCCAAGGGCTACCTGCGTGAGCACTGGCCAAGCATCCGGTCTCGATTGCTTGAGGGAACCTATCAGCCGCAGCCGGTCAAGCGGGTCGAAATCCCCAAGCCGGACGGCGGGGTCAGAAAACTCGGCGTACCTTGCGTCGTCGACAGACTGATCCAGCAAGCCATGCTGCAGGTCCTCCAAGAGCAGTGGGACCCGACGTTCTCGGAGCACAGCTACGGCTTCCGCCCGGGACGCTCCGCCCATCAGGCAGTAGCCCAAGCGCAATGCTACATTGCCGAGGGTTACAGCTACGTGGTTGACCTCGACCTCGAAAGATTTTTCGACCGGGTTAATCACGATAGCCTGATGGCGCGCGTTGCCGCCAGGGTGTCCGATAAGCGTGCGCTCAAACTCATCCGTGCATTCCTCAATGCGGGGGTGATGGAGGACGGCCTGGTCCGTCCGGTGGACGAGGGGACCCCGCAAGGCGGCCCGCTCTCGCCCCTCCTAAGCAACCTCCTGCTCGACGATCTCGACAAGGAACTGACCCAACGTGGCCACCGTTTTTGCCGCTACGCCGACGACTGCAACATCTATGTTCGCAGCCGCCGCGCCGGCGAACGGGTCATGGCTTCCGTCAGCCGGTTCCTGACCAAGAAGCTGCGGCTGAAGGTCAACGAGGAAAAGAGCGCTGTGGCGCGACCGGAGGTGCGGAAGTTCCTGGGGTTCAGCATCTCGAATGACGGGAGCGAGCGGCGCATCGCGCCGAAGGCCCTCGACAAATTCAAGACGCTAATCCGGGACATGACACGCAGGACACGGGGGATCAGTCTGCCGCAGTTGATCAAAGAGCTGAAGCCATACCTCATCGGATGGCGCGGTTACTTCGGCTTCTGCCAGACCCCACGGGTGCTTACGAACTTGGAAGCGTGGATCCGCCGAAGACTACGCATGTATCTCTGGCGGCAATGGGGGAACGGGCACAACCGCTTCAAGGAACTGCGCCATCGTGGCGTCCCAAAGTTCAGTGCTGCGGCTGCCGCCGGTTCGCCGACGGAATTCTGGCGCATGTCAGGACACCCGGCGGTCCAACAGGCCCTGCGCAACCATTACTTCGAGTCTCTCGGCCTCCCTCGACTCCATGTCTCTGCCCAAGCTTAATCCGATCGAACCGCCGTGGTACGGACCCGTATGCCCGGTGGGGTGGGAGGGGTGGCGTCGCGAGGCGTCCCCCTATCCCGATCATCGGTCCGCTACGGTCATTCCAGATCTGGCAGCGGAGAGGGGCAAATGGCGCGGAGCCGCCTCTCGCGCATGACCCCGGGGCGCACCGAACGTGTTGAAGCAACCTTAGCCAAAATGGAATCAAATTCGCTCCGCAAAGATCGCTGGCGGCGGCGACGCTGTTCGGGATGATTGGCGCCGCTTTGATCCTTTTCTTTTCAGACCATTCGCAGAGGGCGCTTGAGGTCAGCAACCTTCTCGGCATGGCGGCGGTGCCTTTGATCACCGCCTATGCCCTCGGCGCCACACTCGTGCGGGCTTTCGGCGGCGTTGTCTCAGCCCTGTTGCCGGAGCGCATCGTGCGGGACGGTCTGCTGCTGGTGTTGGTGGGACTCGCCGCCGTGTCCGGACTACGGACCGTGGACGCGCCGTTGGTGATGTTGGCGGTGCTGGTAAGTTCGGGCATGACGGTTGGACTGGTGTTTATTACAGCGGTAAAGCTTCACCCGCCCGGCGACGCATCAAAGGAATGCATGCTCATCACCGGGCTCGATGTTTTCGTCAGCCGGGCCGGGGTGATGGTGCCGGGCTGGACCCACCATATCCGCGAAGCAAGAATCTTCGCGTTGGCATTGAACGTTGCGATGCTCGTGGGCCTCTCCCGCATCGCTGTCGTTACGATGTTTTCGCCGACGGCAGCTGATCTCTCTGCCCGAGGAGATCGGGAAGGCCTGCAGCGGCTGTTTTCGCGAGCCACCATGCTCTCCTCTGGTGGCGCCATCGCGATGGCCATTCCGCTGCTTGTGATTGTAGAACCATTTTTGAGCTATTTCGGCGCGGGTTTCACTGCAGGCACATCCATCGCGCGGGTTCTCATTCTGGGGTATGTCTTTGTTGCGCTGTGCGGACCTCAGTAGAGCCTCTTGACCATGACCGGAAACGAATGGGCTGCGGCAACAACCATGATCGCGGGTGCGCTGGCTAACATTGTAGCCTGTGGCTTGGGGGGCGCGCTATACGGTCCCGTGGGTGCCGCAGTGGGTGTCGCGCTTGCCTTGGCCATCTGGAACGTGGGTATGGCGATCTATATCGGCAAACGACTGAAAATCTTGCCTGGGTTGGTCTTTGCGTTGCTGTCGCTCAGGCAGAGCGCCGTCGGGAGCCGGCAATGGCATTGGTTTCTGCGGAACGCCACGACGTTTTCTATCCTCTGAACGGATGAAGCTAATGGCAGAGTTTCGCGTATTTTCTCTAAGATCCTTCGTTGAGACTTGAACCGCGGTCCGATCGGGGAGGCCATCGTGAAAGGCGAGCATTTCGGCGAACTGGTTCGATTCCCTCTGGAGTCCCGGCCGGTCGCTGAAGCGGATTCCACCTTGCTTGGTCGAATAGCTGCTGTTCCACCTGCAAGCGGCGTTGCCGAGTTGCCGAATGGCAGGGACTGGCTTCGCGTCAACTGGCAAAAAAAACTCTTGCTTGGTGTGTTGATCTTCGGGGCGACAATTACTCCTTCGACTGCGACCGGGCTATTCAAGCCAGCGAAGGTGGCAACTGACGATGCTTCCCAGCGCTACAGCACTTTGATCGCAAAGCTGGAGAGCCAATGTACCGCGTCTGCAGCTGAGATCGAAACGCTGCGGCAGCAGGCGACCGCCAATCACACGGAGCTGGCGCAGCTGCCAACGCAGGTGAGCGAAGCCGCCCGGCCGCCGTCGTCGGATGCCGCAGCGCTCGATCGCCTGCGGGCCGGGCTCGAAGCTGAGATCGAAACGCTGCGGCAGCAGGCGACCGCCGAGCGCACGGAGCTGGCGCAGCTGCGGACGCAGCTGAGCGAAGCGGCCGTGGCGCCGTCCTCGGATGCCGCAGCGCTCGATCGCCAGCTGACCGAACTTGTGAGTCAGATCGAAAAGTTGCAGCAGGTGGCGGCGGTCGACAGCACCAACCTCGCCCAGTTAGTCGAAAAGCTGCGGCAGGACGCGACCGCCGACCGCGCGGCCGTGGCGCAGCTGCGGACGCAGGTGAGCGAAGCCGCCCGGGCGCCTCCGCCGGATGCGCTCGATCGCCAGCGGGCTGAACTCATGGCTGAGATCGAAAAGTTGCGGCAGGACGCGACCGCCGACCGTGCGGCCGTGGCGCAGCTGCGAACGCAGGTGAGCGAAGCCGCCCGGGCGCCTCCGCCGGATGCGCTCGATCGCCATCGGGCTGAACTCGTGGCTGAGATCGAAAAGTTGCGGCAGGACGCGACCGCCGACCGTGCGGCCCTGGCGCAGCTGCGAACGCAGGTGAGCGAAGCCGCCCGGGCGCCTCCGCCGGATGCGCTCGATCGCCAGCGGGCTGAACTCATGGCTGAGATCGAAAAGTTGCGGCAGGACGCGACCGCCGACCGTGCGGCCGTGGCGCAGCTGCGGACCCAGGTGAGCGAAGCTTCGCGGGTACCACTGCCCGATGCGGCCGCGCTCGATGGCCAGCGGGCTGAGCTCGTGGCCGAGATCGAAAAGTTGCGGCAGGACGCGACCGCCGACCGTGCGGCCGTGGCGCAGCTGCGGACCCAGGTGAGCGAAGCCTCTCGGGCACCACTGCCCGATGCGGCCGCGCTCGATCGCCAACGGACCGAGCTCGTGGCCGAGATCGAAAAGTTCCGGCAGGACGCGACGATCGACCGCGCGACCATGGCGCAGCTGCGAACGCAGGTGAGCGACGTCGCCCGGGCACCGTCGCCGGATGCGGCGGCACTTGATCGCCAGCGGGCCGAACTCGTGGCCGAGATCGAAAAGTTACGGCAGGACGCGACGATCGACCGCGCGACCATGGCGCAGCTGCGAACGCAGGTGAGCGACGTCGCCCGGGCACCGTCGCCGGATGCGGCGGCACTTGATCGCCAGCGGGCCGAACTCGTGGCTCAGATCGAGAAATTGCAGCGGGAGGCGACGGACAATCATGCCGGCTTGGATCGCCTTGAAAAGCAGTTTGGTGAAGCATTTCATGCGCCACCGCGAGCGGCCAACACGCCTCCGTCCATCCTGCAGCCTCAAGAGCCGCCTCAGTCTACCGCATCCATCGGCACATCGCCTGATGTCGGTCTGCCCCCAGATACAACTCCCCGAGTCATTCTGCGCTTCGCGCGCAACCGTGATTCCGCGCGGACACGAGCGGAGACCCTGGAGCGGAGTCTGCGAGCCCAGGGTCTCGACGTCGTAAAATCCGGAGATTCACCCGCAAGCTCTCGGGCAAACGAAGTCATGTACTTTTATAATGAGGATCGACCGAGCGCAGAGCGTATAGCGGCTGGGCTTGCGGAAGCTGCTCTCATCCAGCGCCCATTTGCAGACGATGGTTCACTCCCCCGCCCAGGAACTATCGAAGTGGCAATCGGGCGGTAACCAGTAAGGTAGCGCAAAACAGGAGTCTGACATGAACCTCAGTTGCTTTGTTCGCCATCTCGCCTTTATTGTCCTGCTGGGAAGCACATCTGCTTTCGCCCAAACAAATCCGCCTTCGACCACGACGCCGGAAGGCTCGAAACCACAAAGTGGTGGACCGGCCCCATTGGTCATCCATTTCGGCATCGGCAGCAGCACAATTCTTCCCAAGGACAGAGCAGTCCTCGATCAAGCGTCTCGCGCCTTCAACGAGGGCAAGCCGCAAGTCATGATCGTTACGGGCTGTGCCGATCGTGTCGGAGCACCAGCGCGGAACCTCTCGCTTTCTCAGCGCAGGGCGACAGCTGTGCTGAAAGCTTTGCTCGATCGCGGACTTCCGGTCGACCGGTTCCAGGTCCTGGCGAAAGGCGAAACAGAACTCGCAGTTCCGACCGAAGAGGGTATTGCTGAAGCTGAAAACCGTCGTGTCGAGATCACCTGGCGCTAACGCCGTGCGCCGCTTCGCGACCGCGGCCAGTCTACTGCTCGCGTTTGCACAGTCGGCAACGTCGGCTAGCGCCGAGGATCCGAGTGCTTTGTTTCGCGAGGCGCTGCGACAAGACTTGATGGGCGGGTCGACAGATGCTCGGCTCGCCTTCGACATGTACCGCCGTGCTGCAGAAGCCGGTTTGCCCGAAGCACAATTCAATGTTGCCATCATGCTTGACAGCGGCCGCGGCGTGTCCCCGGATGTGGCGCAAGCCGCCACATGGTACGCGCGTGCGGCCTCTCATGGCATTCGAAGAGCGGCATATAATCTCGGCCAGCTTTACGAGGCAGGGCAGGGCGTTCCGCAAAACGTCGATCTCGCCCGTGCGTGGTTCAAAGCATCCGATCTCCCGGCTGCGCGCGCGCGCCTGACTGCCATTCGCTCTGGTGGCGCAAAGGCCGCGACGCTCTCCGCTCCAATACTCATCGCGCCTGCAGAGGGCGAGCTGATTGGCTCCGGCACAAATAGTGTCGAGCTCGTGTGGACGGCACCCCAGGAACCAGAGGGGGTGCGCTTCTTCGTGGAGTTGCGCGCACTTGTGCCATCTGGTTCAAGGGAAATCTATTCCGGCTTTGTCGATATTTCGAGCCTGAACGTGGCTCTCTCAAGTCTTAAGGGAGCCTTCGCATGGCGCGTGTTCGCCGTTGCACGAAGGGGTGGCCGCTACGCTGCCAGCGATTGGTCCTATCTGCACACCGCTGCCAACTGATGGTCTCATTTACGCCGGCCGACTTCGCCAACACCTTCATCGTTCGTGGCCCGCCATCCTGCTTCGCGCTCTGCGCTTCACAGGATCGGCTCTCTGCTAAAGACTGTTCGATCTGAGATCGAAACGAAGCTCGGCGACGGTGACCTGGAGGAGCTGGTGGTCGAAATGTCGGCCTCACGAGGTCTACCTGTCCTTTTTGATCCACGTCCGACCTAGATTGCCGGGCCGAGGAAGCCTGGAGAAGTTCTGCTCGGTGCTTCCTCTCAATTGATGACGCTCATCAGTCCCAGACGTCGAGTAGCGGTTTCGTGCGCGTCCATGCTTTCGTCCAACTATCGATCGCCGCAACATCGACTGTGACGAGCCCGCCAAGCCGTACGGTGACGCGGCCAGCCTCGTCGTCGACGTGCGTGACCTCTCCGGTAAGATGAAGCTTGTCGCCGACCTTGGCTCCGCGCGGCGCTTCGATCGAACAGGGGAAATCGTAGGATGGAATACTGACGCGGAGCCGGCCACTGTCCAGCTGCTTGATGACAGTGACGGTGAGCCTCACGTCGTCGCCGATGTCTATCTCTCGTGCCATACTATGAGATTGGTTCGGCCGCCACGGTCGTCAAGGGGCGCCCAACGACCACCAGACGTGATCGACCCAATCCACGCGCGTCAGCCCTCCCGGGTTTACCCAGTCAGCGCAGGGCGCGGGCCTCATTTTTCTCCCGACGCGGAACGAAATGCGCTTGCCTGAATTGTAGCGGGTGACTGGATCCCTCCAAACTTCTGGTCAGTGGAAAGTTCGTCGTCCCCGCGCCGGACGGCGGGCTTTTCTGCATTGGGGAACCATACAGACCGCTGAGCCGTTTGAGGTCGATGGAAAAGCAGCGCATCCGGGATGAGAAATTCAATCGCACCGACACGGAAGCGAAGCGGGTAATCGTTACGGAAGCGCAAGCTCGGGCAGCCAAAACAGCCGCGCTCAAAGCACTCCGACTTCAACGCGAGGCGACAGAGCAACAGTTGGATGCCAAACCAAAACGGACGCTTCGCAAAACGACAATGATCAGAGCGGAGCTGCCTTGCTGTTCGGGTGGTAACAGCCATCTGACCCGGCGTGCGGGGACATGCCCTGTCGGGTCGACGGGAAATTCACCTACGCGGGCGGATATATCTTCGGACAAAATGCAATCCATACCGGTTGTCGAAAAATCAGACGCGCTGCAATATCGCCTGTAAGGTTCTAACCCCATGATCGCAGCCATCGGCGAAGACCTTTACGAAGCCGCGTTCATTCCGGAAAAATGGCCGGAGGTTCTGCGCCGGGGGGATGCCGCGGGTTCTTTACCCACGACAGCAGGATTTTCTTTGAACGCTTTTGTCGCGACCAAACACAAGTTGGCGATCGGTTCCCATCCCAGAACCTTCCAAACTTCGCCAGCGGCTGCGGTGGGAACCACGATGGTGTGGGCATCAAATGCTGTACGCCAAGGCCACGATCTAACGCTCAAGGGCGCGATTACGCCTTGTCATTGTGCAGTGCAGCAACAACATGCTGCTGTGCGTTGCTGATAGGTCCGTGCGCATTTACGCCGACTACGAAGGACCCTGACATGCGATCGATTTCCGACACGATCTAGCGTTCAATGCCGACAGCGGGAGCCTTGCATGCGCGCCGACGTGAACAGCGTCGATGCCTCCTGGGCTCCTCGGCGGCTATTTCCGGTCTTGTGCAAACGGTATGCTTTCCTGTAGCGAGGTCACAGGCGGGCTACAGACAATGAGAACAGTTGAGGGAATGGCCCAAATGCCTGAAGATCTTACAGAGTCCGGCGCGGATTTGCTGGCGATGACTGCGGACATCGTTTCCGCATATGTGAGCAACAACCCGCTTCCAGTGTCGGAGCTCTCTCGCGTAATCGCCGATACCTATGCTGCGGTCAGCAAGCTGCAGGCTGCACCTCAAGCCCAACCGGAAGAGAAGTCCGCACCAGCGGTACCGATCAAGAAATCGGTGACACCCGACTTCATCATCTGCCTAGAAGACGGAAAGAAGTTCAAATCGCTCAAGCGACATATCGGCACCCACTACAACCTGTCGCCAGATGCGTACCGCGCGAAGTGGGGCCTGCCCGCCGATTATCCCATGGTTGCCGCGACCTACTCCGCTGCACGGTCGCAAATGGCTCGGGCAATAGGTCTGGGAAGAAAGGCCGCCGCACCTGAACCCGAGACATCGCCACCGCCGGCACCAGCGAAGCGCCGCAAGATCGGCGTTAAGACAACCTGACGTCCAGGACGGTCGCTGAATATCGATGGTTCGTCAGAAACGGCAGTGACCGCAAGGATATGGAGTGACGTGTGACGGTTCGGCCGATCGTGAGATTTCCCGACCGTCGCCTTCGCGCGGTGGCCGAACCCGTATCGGTCTTCGACGAGGATTTGCGCCGCCTCGCCATTGACCTCGCAGCGACGATGCACGCAGCGCCTGGCATCGGCATCACCGCCCCGCATATCGGCATTTTGAAGCGCCTGGTAGTGATCCAGGTGCCGCCAGCGGCGGAAGCTCGGACCTATGTCAATCCAGTGATCATCTGGGCATCAGACGACATGATCCGCAATGCGGAGGGTAGTGTCTCGATGCCGGGCGTCACGGAGGACGTCGAGCGACATGCCCGTGTGCGAATCCGCTGTCAGGACTTGGATGGAACCGAACAGATCGAGGAGGCTGATGGCCTGCTGGCCGTCTGTCACCAACATGAGATCGATCAACTCGACGGACTCTTCTGGATACAGAGGCTCTCGCGCCTGAAGAGGGATCGGCTGATCAAACGGTACGAGAAGCTTCTACCCATCCTGTAGCCTGCTTTGCCCGCATGGTCGCCGCCGGGTTCTGCGTATCGGCCCAGGTCGAGGACGATCAAGTTTCGAGTCAGCTACAGATCCTTCGGATCGATCGACCAGTTTGCAACCTCGCGGTCGATCTCACGCCATTGCGTGAGGTGCATCGCCGAGATTGGCGAGGGGATTTTTTCGGTGGCGGCAATATGGGCTTCGATCGCCGCATCGGGGAGGTCTTTCGCGAAGTCGCCCTTCCAGTACCATTGCAGGCCAGTCGGATAGAGCGCGTCGAACATCGTCTGGACGGTGGGGTAGGGCAACGGCCCGGCCCAGTCGATGATCGGCTTAGGCAGCGCGCCGCGAAGGGCATTCACGGCCTTCTCGGCGTACGCCGACGGGCCATTGTGGCAGATCATCAGCACGCACATCTTCTTGTTCCAGTGCTCGCGCGGGAACGGATCGCCGGGCGGCACCAGTTGCAGCCCGAGAAAGGCGTAGAAATTGTCGGGCGCGGTCTTCTCGAACTCACTGTACCAGCGCATGATTTCTCGCGCTTGGCCGAGTTCCCAGATGATCGGCCCGCCATAGACCATCTTGGCCGGATGCGCCTTGAAGAGAAAACTCGTGACCACGCCGAAATTGCCGCCGCCGCTGCGCGGCGCCCAGAGCAGATCCGCGTTGTCGGTTTCGCTCGCCGTGACGAAATTGCCGTCGGCGAGCACCACGTCGGCTTCGAGCAGGTTGTCGGCGGCGAGCCCGTACTGGCGGCTGAGATAGCCGTGGTCGCCCGAGAGCGTCAACCCGGCAACCCCGGTGGTCGAGATGATGCCGAAGGGTACTGCGAGGCCGAAAGCGTGCGTGGCGTGGTCCACTTCGCCGGTCACGCACCCCGCACCAACCCTGACCGCGCCAGCATTCGGGTCGACACGCACGCCGCGCATCTGCGACATGTCGATGATCAGACCGTCGTCGACGCTGCCGAGACCCGGGCCATTGTGGCCGCCGCCGCGGATGGCGATAGGCAGCTGGTTGGCGCGGCCAAAATTAACCGCAGTAATGACGTCGGCCACATCGGCGCATCGGGCGATGAGTAGCGGCCGCTTGTCGATCATGCCGTTGTAAAGTTTCCGCACGCCGCATCGTAGTCCGGGTGCTCGCGGCCGATGAGCGCGCCCCGGAGCGCCTGCCCGAACTGCATGATCGTTTCGCTATGCATGGTATTCCTCCTTGGTGGGTGCTTTGGAACCGACAGTCGGGCTACAGCACGCGCCTGATCGTCCATCGGGACGTGCCGGAGACCACGTAGGGCTCGAGGTCCTTGCTCCATTGTTTGTGGGCTTCGATGCCGCCGAGCTTGACCCTGGCCCGTTCGAGTTCGACGAGGCTCTCGACTTCCCAGTCGTGTTCGACGGTGGCCTCAAGGGCGCCGATAGCTCCGGTCAGCATCCGCCCGCTGAGGAGGCCAACCTGCAGCGCGATGTCCTGTGTCCATTTCAGCACAGCGTCGATGACGTTTTGCTTGTGTCCAAAACGAGCGTCGATCTGCCAGCGCGCGATCAGCATGCTGAATGTCCTTCTGGTTTGTGGCGATATGGCCTAGATTGGCGTGGTTTCGTTGGAATGATGGTTGGAGTGAGCGTGGAAACGCGAAAACCTCGGACCCGACCGCGAAAAGCCGAGCGCGATCTCTCGATCCGCCTGCTCGGCGAAATCCGGGTACAGCAGACTGGAGCGGCGATCCCGCTGCCCGCGTCGAAGCGCACCCGTGCGCTGCTCGGCTACTTGGTTGCCACGGCTGCGCCGCATTCACGCCAAGCGCTTTGCGACCTGCTATGGGACGGGCCTGACGATCCGCGCGCCTCGCTGCGCTGGAGCCTCACAAAATTGCGTCCGCAGCTGAACGAGGACGGTTTCGACCATTTGACGGCCGACCGGGAACACGTCACGTTTGTGTCTGGCGACGCCCAGATCGATGTGCAAATCCTCGGCCGACTGCTGCGGGGCGACCCGCAAGCGGCCGGACTGGATGATCTGGAAAAGGCCGCAGCGCTGCTGCAGGGGGAATTTCTCGACGGGCTCGATCTGCCCTCGTGCTATCGGTTTCATCACTGGTGCCTTGCCGAACGCGAGCGCTGGGACGCACTGCGGCGCCAGGTGTTGTCGATCCTGGTCGAGCGACTCGCCGACAACCCCGAACGCGCTTTGCCCTATGTTCGAGCCATGGTCGCCGCCGACCCGCTCTCCGAGAATTCGCATAGCCGGCTCGTCAAGCTGCTGGCCACGCTTGGGCGTCGCAAGGACGCCGATGCGCACTACCAATATGCGCGGGGCATGTTGCGCCGTGAGCTGGCCGCGCCACTGCTCGGCGAGCTCAAGCCGCCTGCGCCGCAGCACGGGCAGCCGCCGTCCTCCAGTGCGCGGACCGGACCGGACGGACGCGACTCGAACATGCCTCCGCCCAAGATCACCGGGCTCATCGGTCGCTTCGCCGAACGGCAGATCGGTACCGCCTCGATCGACGCGCTGCTGCAAAGCAAGGCGCCGGGAGCGTTGCTGTTCCTCGGCGAGCCGGGCATCGGCAAGTCGAGGCTGCTTGACTTCGTGGCTGGGGAGGCGGCCCGAAAAGGCGCCCGGGTCATTGCCGCGCGCTGCTTCGAGGCGGAGGCGGTGCGCCCGTATGGCAGCTGGATCGATGCGCTCGGCTCTATAATCGAGGACGTCACCGATCCGGCCGCACAACGCCTTCTCTCGCCATTTGGCGAGGATGGCGACCTGCCGGCGGACGATGGGGGCGGTCGGACTCGCCTATTTGCCACGGTTGCGGACCTCATCAGCGCCGAAGCCGTCCGGTGCCCCATTGTCCTCATCTTCGACGATCTGCAATGGATTGATGAGGGGTCGTCCTCATTGCTGCATTATGTCCTGCGAGCGACCCGCATGGTGGGCCGCGTGCTCTTCATCGGTGCGGCGCGCGCCGACGAGATCGAGGACAACCCCTGGTGCAAGCGGACGGTGAGCGCCCTCGCGCATGACGGCGCGCTGCAGCGCGTCCAGCTCCCGCCGCTCAGCGAAGAAGAGGCGGCCCAATTTTTTTCTGCCAAAGCCAGTGAGGATGAAGTCCGAACGGCAGTTCGAGAAAGTGGCGGCAATCCGTTGTTCCTAGTCGAACTCGCCAACGCCGGCCGGCCGGCTGCCGGACGCGACCTGGAGGCGATGATCGCCGATCGTATCGGGAGGCTGGATGCGCCAGAGCGCGATCTCATCGTCTTTGCTTCGGCGACGGCAAGGGATTTCAAGCCCGAACTGCTCGGCGCCGCCATGGACCTTCCCGAGCTTCAGCTGATCGAGCGGATCGATCGCCTGGAACGTCGCGGTCTCCTCAAGCCCGGCACTGAGGGACGCTTCGATTTCTCTCACGATTTGATCCGACAAACGACGTATCGCAGTCTGTCCCAGCCGCACCGCCGGCTGATCCATCGCCAGATTGCGCGGGCGCTGGGGAGCGCTGCGCGGCGTGACCAGACGCTGGCGGGCGAGCTGGTCTATCATGCCGGCGCTGCCGGCGATCATATGCTGGCCGTCGAAGCGTCGATTGCGGCGGGGGAGCATTGCCTGCGGCTCTTTGCCAATGCGGCGGCCGTCGACGCCGCCGACCGCGGCCTGGGGCATCTGGCGCAACTCGGCCTCGGCGCCGATCGCGCCCATGCCCAAATCGCGCTGCTCAAAGTGAAGGTATTCGCCGGCACCAGTCCCGGCCTCAGGCCAAAACCTGAACTACTCGGCGAAATCAGGCGCGCCGTCGAAACGGCCGAATTCATGGGCCTGCGCGACGACGCGGTGCTCGGCTGGCACATGATCTCGTGGTGGACACAGCGCTCGAACGACACGCTCGCGGCGCAGCAGGCAATATTGCGGGCCGAAGAGATCAGCCGGCGTACCGACGAACTGATGCGCTGCCAGCAATTGGCCAATACCGGCCGCTGCCTGCTCGAAGTCGAAGGCGATGTGAGGCTGGCGCGTAATTTCGTCGACGAAGCCGGCCGGCTTGCCGCGGCCCTCGATCAAAGCCTGGTCGAGGTCGAATGGGGTCGCGCCCTGCTCTCGCGCTGGGACGGCGATGTTGCCGCCGCCGGCGAATTGATGCGCCGCGCCGTCGCGCTGGCGCATCTCTATGAGGATCGCTGGCGTGAGATCGAATGCCTGGTTTGGGTCGCCAAACTCGCCATCGAGAGCAGCACCCATCAGGAAACACTTGCGGTCTGTGGCGAGATCGATCGCGTTGCGGCACAGAGCGGGGACGGCCCAGCGCCGGTGGCGACGGCCTTGCGAGCGCTATCCGGGCTGCTGAAAGGCGGCGACGCCGGAGAGGTCAAGCTGGGGCCCGCACTTGCTGCCCTGCGTAGCTTCGACGACAAGGCGCTGTTGTCCTACGTGCTCAACCAGACGGCCGAATGCCATCTTGCGCACAGCCGGCTCGGGCCGGCGCGTCTCGCGGCGAGCGAGGCGCTTGCCATGGCACAGATCGTGAAACGGACGACTGAGATTGTCGTGGCGAAGTCCATTCTCGTCCGTATCGCGGTGCAGGAAGGCGAGACGATCCCTGACCTGTCGAGCTTCCAGCCGATGACCGAGTCCGCCGACGCGCCGCAGTGGAGCAGCCGCGCCCGGACCGCGTTCAAGCAAGCGCAAGATTTCCTCGTCATTCCAACGCCGGTTCAAACGGGGACCGGCTAGCTTCAGCAGGTTCAGTTCGCAAGGAGAACTCGGTCATGCCGTACTTTGTCGTCGAGCGCAGCTTTGCTCAGCCTTACTCGGACGCGGACCTCAATGCCGACCTTGTCCGCGAGAAGCCGTGCCTCGAGATGTACGGGGTTACCTGGAGCCGCAGTGTGCTTGCGGCTGACCGGCTCCGGATGATCTGCGAATATGACGCTCCAGATGCCGAGAGCGTACGCAAGGCCCAGCGTCAGGCCGGCAAGGCATTCGAACGGGTTTGGCCCGGTAACGTGCTGCAGTAGGTCGGCTACCGCCGCTCACCAAGCATAACGGATCACATCCTGGTCCAGCGTACATGGACGCAGGCAGCGTTCGCTTTGTCCAAAATTCAAACGCTCTCATCGGCACCATAACGGAGATGAAAGATGGAAAAGATGGAATCGATTAGGAACGCGCCAGATGTGCGCATCGATGCCGCCTGGATCGCCGCGCGCCTCGAAGACCCGCTGGTACGAATTGTGGAGATAGACGTCAGCGCGGCGGCTTACAGCGGCGGACATATTCCCGGCGGCGTCCTGTGGAATGCCTATGCCGACCTGCGGCATCCGGGCTATCGCCCGATCGACACAGCCCAGATGCAGGACTTGCTTTGCCGGTCGGGCATCAGCGTTGAGACGACGGTTGTGGTCTATGGCTACGCGGCGCATCTCGGCTATTGGCTGCTGAAGTCGCTGGGACATGAGCGCGTCAGGCTGCTTGACGGGTCACGTGAGCAGTGGCGAGCCGCCGGATATGATTGGTCCACCGCCGTTCCGATCCCTCAACGTTCGCAATATCCGCTCTCCGACCAACGCTTATTTTGTCTATCCGAGGATGACGTCCAACTGGCGCTTGGCCGACCCGGGCCGCTGCTCCTCGATACGCGCTCGAATGCCGAATATGTCGGCGAACGCTTCTGGCCGTCGGGCGCTCCACAGCCCGCCGGGCGGGCCGGACACATCCCCGGCGCCGTCCATCTTCCCATCGAGCTGCTGCGCACGAGCGAGGGTCATTTCAGAAGCATCGACGAGATGCGACAGGTGTTGGCGGAACGCGACTTCACCCCGGAAGCCGAGATCGTCACCTACTGCACGATCGGCAATCGGGCAGCCCAGGCCTGGTTCGCGCTGCACCAGCTCCTAGGCTATCACAGAGTCAAAGTCTATTACGGCTCATGGGCCGAATGGGGAATGACCGCCGACACGCCGATCGAAACCTGACGTTTGACATGGCTGACGAGTGAACTTGAGCCCATACCTTCCACGATGCCCGTTTCTGGCGGCGCAATGTTTCCCTTCAGCGACTGGCGGTTGGCCATGTCGCGGGTGTTCAGTCGGTCCATCAAGAAGCTGCAGAGGCGCGAAATCTCCGCCGCGTCGAGGGGGCAGGGAAGGGCGCATGTCTTGCTCCGAAAATGCCCTTGCGTGAATTTTCTTTCTATCACCCGTCGCGCGGCGGTCGGGCTGGCGAGAAAGAAATTCTCAAGCCCCTCATTTCAGAGAGAATTTAGATTAAAGCGTGACACAACGTGGTCCAGCATGGCCGATGGGTATTGAGCGGGATCGTTGTGGATCAAAACACTTTGACTATAATATGCATATATATCATATACTTGTTCGCCTATCTTAGAGAGCTGGGGCCGTTAGCTGGGGTGTGTAACGAGTGACCACTTGTGATCTTTCACGCTTGGGAATGGTCGCATTTGCTCAGTACCCTGACGTCCCGATCAACTACGGATTCCGAACACCCATCCTACTCGATAGCTGCTTCGGAACGGTTGAACCGCTTTCTCCGGGAGAGACGCCACTTCCGGCGCCGTATGATGAGCAGACTGCGTCCAGCTTCGGACGATCCAGAAAACGTGGCGTCACGCCCCGGACACCAGGACAGGAATAGCCAACGCCGCGTTCGCCTCGTCAAGGATCGAGAAACTGTATCGCCCACCTGCGTCGAGATCGACTGAGTAACTCAGGCGGTCGGCGATGTGGTTGTCCTGGTCGAAAGTGACAATCCGCGGCTTCAGCGAGGTGATCTGCGTTTCCTCCAGGTAGATGGAGTTGCAGACGATGATCTGGTCTCCAGGCTGGCAAGTGCGGGCTGCCGCTCCATTGAGGATACAGCATCGTGAACCACGCTCGCCGAGAATGACATAGGTCGATATCCGCGCACCGGAATTCTTGTTCCATATCTGCACGAATTCCATGGGCAAGATCCCGGCTGCTTCGCAGTGGTCAGGGTCCAGCGTTATCGAACCATGGTAGTTGAGGTTCGCTTTGGTCACGAAGATGCCGTGCAGCTTGCCGGCGTGGTGGTCGGCAAAATCACCGCGCGACCGTTGGCTGGCGCGGTCGGCGCGGCAGGCACTCTATTCTTGCTCGTCGGTTTCTGGCATGTTTGGCCTCTTTTACGGCGCTTTCGCAACGCGGATGCAAGCTGATGAGTGTCAAGGATCGCGCTTCTTTTCTGGACTCTCTGCGAAACCTCAAGATGGCTCGGTCTCCGCAAGCTTACATACGCGGCACCACTGAGCTGTTTTATGAATGGCTCGACAGACGTTCATCGTCGATCCCCGATGGCCCCGCCGTCTGGATCTGTGGAGACTGCCACCTGGGCAACCTGGGCGCCTTGGCGGATCGCGACGGCGATGTCGCTGTTCAGATTAGGGACTTTGATCAGACTGTCATAGGCAACCCTGCGCACGATCTCATCCGCTTGGGACTTTCGCTCGCCTCGGCTGCACGGGACTCCGACCTGCCTGGCGTTACCACTGCGAGGACGCTCGAAGCGCTTGTTGCCGGATACGGGGCCGCAACTGTTGAAAGCGAGGCAAGCACACCGCACCTGCGCCAACCCAAGGATATCAGAAAGCTCCTGAAGCATTCCGTGCGCAGGCGGTGGCGAAACCTTGCCATGGAAAACTTTCAAACGAAACGCCCGGTGCTACCTCGCGATAGACGATTCTGGCCGTTGCACAGGAAGGAGCGTTCTGCGGTTCTGTCGCTTTGCAAGGAGACGGAACTCCAGGAGATCGTACTAGGATTCGAGAAGGCGAGGCCGGACAATTGGAAGGTCCTCGATGCCGCCTACTGGATCAAGGGCTGCAGCTCGCTTGGCCGCCTCCGTTGTGCGGCCCTGGTCCGAGACGGCAAGCATGGTCCGGTTTCGTTGCTGGATATCAAGGAGGCCGCATCCGCCACAGCTCCGTCGGCTTCTGGAGCAAGAATGCCGCGAGACTACGCTGAGCGGGTGATAACGGGTGCGAAGGCGCTGTCGCCCAATCTCGGCGACCGCGCGGTGGCAACCAGAATGATGAACAAGGCTGTCTTCATCCGCGAAATCACCCCGCAGGACATGAAGATCGAGATCGATCGTCTTGCTGGAGATGAGATCCAGGCTATGGCACGCTATCTGGGCGGCGTGGTGGGACACGCTCACGGTCGGCAGATGGATGGTCAAGAATGGCGATCGTGGACTGCCGAACTTGGCCGCGCGCGTAAGGAAAAGCCAGATGCTCCGTCGTGGCTTTGGTCGAGCGTGGTCGAACTTCTCTCCATCCACGACGAGGCTTATCTCGAGCATTGCCGGAAATTTGCATTGGCACACCACTAGTGGTTTCCGCCTGACATAAGAGTCCGGATCGGGATCCCCTTTTGGCTGAGCGCGTGCGAGTCTGCGGTATGCGCACAGGAATATCTCTCACCGTCTCGCCTTCTGACCATCGGCGTTTGGTTGCCCTGGTCAAAGATCGTAACAGCCCGCAGAAGCATGTGTGGCGCGCCGAGATCGTGCTGTTGAGCGCCACCGGCGCCGGCACGATCGAAATCATGGGGCGGACCGGCAAATCCAAGACCTGCGTGTGGCGCTGGCAGGAGCGCTTCGCCACGGAAGGCTTCGAGGGGCTGCTGCGCGACAAGACGCGTCCCTCGCGCATTGCGCCGCTCGGGCCTGAGATCGCTGAGCGCGTCGTGGCGCTGGCGCTCGACGACCCGCCAGGGGAAACGACGCACTGGACCGCCGACATGATGGCCAGGGCCGCCGGCATCAGCGCCAGCGCGGTGCGCCGCATCTGGAAGGCGCACGGGCTGCAGCCAAACCGCTGGCGGCAGTTCAAGCTCTCCAACGATCCGAAATTCATCGACAAGTTGCGCGACGTCGTCGGCCTCTATGTCGATCCGCCGGCCCACGCCATCGTGCTGTCGGTCGACGAGAAGAGCCAGATCCAGGCACTGGACCGCACCCAGCCCGGCCTGCCCATGAAGAAGGGAAGGCTCGGCACCATGACGCACGATTATAAGCGGCACGGCACCACCACGCTGTTTGCCGCTCTCAACGTGCTCGACGGCGCCGTCATCGGCCGCAACATGCAGCGTCACCGCCACCAGGAGTTCATCCGCTTCCTCAACGCCATCGACACCGAGGCGCCGGCCGGCAAGGCGGTCCATGTCATCCTCGACAACTACGCCGCTCACAAGCACCCCAAGGTGCGTGCCTGGCTCGACCGCCATCAGCGCTTCACCTTCCACTTCACGCCGACCTCATGCTCGTGGCTCAATGCCGTCGAGGGCTTCTTCGCCAAACTCTCCACGCGTCGTCTCAAGCGAGGCGTCTTCCACTCCGTCGTCGACCTCCAGGCGGCAATCAACCGCTTCGTGGCAGAGCACAACCAGCAACCCAAACCCTTCACTTGGACCGCCGATCCCGACAAAATCATTGCTGCCGTCAAACGTGGGCACCAAGTGTTAGATTCCATCCACTAGCGCGTCATTTCAGCCGCCTGCGGCAGTTGTGTTTTCGAGGGCAGCGAAGCAGTGCGCAGTAACTCGCAGTCGATGAGTGGCCAATCGCCATCCAGCATTGACGACAATATCCGGCGCGCGCCAATGGCGGGCAAATTTATAGCCGACGAAAAGCCTTTACCACCGTCGAGTGATTCATGGACACACCGTCTACTCACTTGATATTGGAGGCGACGGCCATCTCTTTTACCGATGCTTGTTCTCCTGAGATCTATTTCGAAAAGCGAAGCCGGTATTCCCGAGCTGATGCGTCCCGTTTTCAACATCCTATGGAATGCCTTCGGATTGCTGGCGCGACATGTACGACGGCCAAGGCATATGGCGTGGAGCGACTGCTCGCATGAGCTCGATCTGCTCGGCCCCTGCGCCTGACAATCGAAGGCCAACGACCTAATATATGTCGGAGATTCCAGGAACTATACAGTGCCGTCCACGTTCAATTCAGGGCGGCACATTGCGGGCCCGCGGAGCGTTTCCTGATGAATGTTCCCACTGCGCCTTCAAGAAGTGAGATCAAGAAACCGACACGGCCAAAGCTCCGCGATGTCATGGGGCCAGGTCTGATCACGGGCGCGTCGGACGACGACCCCAGCGGCATAGCTACCTATTCCCAGGCTGGCGCGCAGTTCGGCTACAGCTTGGGCTGGACGCTGCTGCTCACCTACCCGCTGATGGTCGCCATCCAACTGATTAGCGCGCAAATAGGCCGGGTGACCGGCCGAGGCCTTGCCGGCAACATGCGCCTTCACTATCCGGCGCCGCTGCTCTATCTGCTGGTCGGACTGCTTGTGGTCGCAAATACCATAAATCTCGGCGCCGATCTCGGTGCTATGGCGGCTGCCCTGCATCTGCTGATCGACGGCCCGATGCTGATCTACGTCGCTGGTTTCGCTGTCGTCACCGTTCTTGCCGAAGTGTTCATACGCTACTCACGTTATGCCTCGGTGCTGCGATGGCTGACCCTCTCTCTTTTTGCCTATGTGGCCACAGTGTTCGTGGTCGGCGTGCCCTGGTTGACCGTGGCGCGGAACATGGTGCTGCCGAATATCAGCCTGTCAGGCGACTATCTGACCGTCGTCGTCGCTGTGTTCGGGACCACGATTAGCCCTTATCTCTTCTTCTGGCAGGCGGGAGAGGAGGTCGAAGACGAGAAAGAGGATCCCAAGGCCAAGCCGCTAATCCAGGCGCCCCAGCAGGCGCCCCGGCAGATGGCCCGCATGCAGCTCGACACACTGGTTGGCATGGGCTTCTCCAACATCATCGCGCTGTTCATCGTGCTGACGACGGCGGCGACGTTGAACGCGCACGGCGTTACCGACATCCAGACCTCCTCCCAAGCGGCCGAGGCGCTACGGCCAATTGCCGGCCGTTTCGCCTTCACCATCTTCGCACTGGGTATCATCGGCACCGGGCTGTTGGCGGTGCCAGTGCTGGCCGGCAGCGCCGCTTATGCAGTAGGCGAGGCTCTGCATTGGCGGGTCGGTCTGGCACGCCGTCCCGGCCGCGCGCGCGCCTTCTATGGCACGATCGCGGCGGCGACCTTGGTGGGCACCGTGCTCAATTTCACCCCGCTCGACCCGATCAAGGCGCTGTTCTGGAGCGCTGTGATCAACGGCGTAGCCGCGGTGCCGATCATGGTCTTGATCATGCTGATGGCCTCGCGCCGCGTGGTGATGGGCCAGTTCACGCTAACTCGATGGCTGATGGGATTTGGCTGGCTCGCCACCGCGGTCATGGCGGTGGCGGCCATCGCCATGTTCGCGACCTGGCGCAACTGAGCGCAACATCGTGCGAGCGTTTAGGCAATACGTTGGCGGCGAGGCGATTGGGTCGGCCTTGACGCGAGTGGTTTCTTTGGCCTGAACTATGTGAATGCCAAGGGATTCTCTCGCCTTTGGCTGCGGAGAGGCATCCGGATGGCTCGACACTCCTCGCAGGGTAGAGTTGTCTGCGGCGCGCGCGAACTGGGGAGATCAAGAATGCCGTTGCGACACAAAGAACGACACTACACCGGACACATCGGATGGCTGCGTGCCGCGGTATTGGGTGCGAACGACGGCATCCTTTCGACAGCGAGTCTGGTGCTGGGTGTTGCGGCTGCCCATGGGACGCGCACGAGCGTGTTGGTCGCGGGGGTCGCTGGTCTGGTCGCGGGGGCTATGTCGATGGCTGCGGGTGAGTATGTGTCTGTTCACTCGCAGGCTGACACCGAACAGGCCGATATTGAGCGTGAGCGCGCGGAACTCGGAGCAGACGACAAGGGCGAGCATGAAGAACTAGCGGCTATCTACGTTGGACGCGGCCTCGATCGCTCGCTTGCGAAACAAGTCGCCGACCAACTCATGGCCCATGACGCCCTAGGCGCGCATGCTCGCGACGAACTCGGCATCTCCGACAGTCTCCGAGCCCGTCCGATTCAGGCGGCATTTTCGTCGGCCGCCAGTTTCGCCGTTGGAGCGGCAATGCCCCTGTTGGTTGCTGCGTTTGCCCCGGAGGCAAATCTAATTGTCTCGGTGTCCAGCGCTTCACTGCTCTTCCTTGCCCTCTTGGGCGCTTTGGCGGCGCGCGCCGGAGGCGCAGCCGTGGCGCCAGGCGCAATACGCGTCACGTTCTGGGGTGCGCTGGCGATGGGGATCACCGCCGGCGTCGGGGCCTTGTTCGGAACAGTCGTTTGAGCGGACCAAACTGGGACGGTAAACAGCCCAGGATAGGAGCTTAGTTGTTCAGGTCCTTATGCGGCCGAAACGCGTTCAGCCGCGTCGTCCTGGTTCTCCAGAGGATCGGCCAAGCCCAGCACGTCATAGGCGATGGTGGAGACATGCGAATTCACGCGCCGCAGATCACGCAGTATCGCAAGATGCAATGTGCTGGCCTCCAGTCCTCCTGGAGAACGGCCCTCCAATCTGCTCAAATGATGGCGGCCGGACGCGCGCTCCATGGCATTTAGCTGCCGCTTGGCGTCGAGCAGGAACTGTGCCGATCTGGCATCCTCGGTCATGAAGGTGGAGGCCGCCAGCTTGAGATCGTCGAGCACGCGGCCGTGGAAGGTCCGGAGGTCGGTCTCATCTTCCTTTGTCAGAACCAGACCGCGTTTTGCCTTCCGGGCCGCGGTATCGGCGAGGCTCCGCTCGATGATGTCGCCAGCATGGCCGAGATTGACCGCGAAATCGAGCACGTGGCCATGGCGCTGGGCGTCAGCCACCGACAACCCATCGGTGCCAAGCTGGGTCAGGTAAGCTTTCAGCGCTTCTTGCTGCCGATCGAGTGCCTTGCCGGAGCGAATGAGGTCCTTGATCGCCTCCAGGTCGTTTCCAGTCACGGCCTGCAAGAGACGGCGCAGCATGGCATCCACCAAGTCAGCCATGCGCAGCACCTCAGGCGACGCATTGGTCAAGGCGAGGTAGGGCGTGTCCAGTACTGCTTCATCGAGATAGAGCGGCTGGGTAACCTCCTCCGCTTTCTTCTTCTGCTCCGGCAAGGCCCGTGTGAGGAAACCGGCGGCGGGACCGAGCAAGCCGACGAAGACGATTGCCAATACCAGATTGAACGCGATGTGGAAGTTGACAACGGACGCCGCAGGATCCGGATTCAACCTCGACAGGGTCGCAGCGATCGGCTGCGCGAAGGGCAGGGCTACAATGCACCCCAACGCGCGGAAAGCGAGATTGCCGATCGGCAGCCGTCGGCTGGCTGGCTGTGCGCTTGGAGACTCGAGTACCGGCGGGATGGCGCCGCCGAGGTTGGCGCCGAGCACGAGCGCGATGGCTGCGACGGGCGTGATCACGTTGCCCGCGGCAAGCGAAGCGAGCAGCAACATAACCGCCACGCTTGAATGCGCGGCCCAGGTGAGCAACGCGGCGAGGGCGAGATCAAGCAGCGGCTCGCGAGTGAGAGCACCGAGAATTTCACCCAGCACCGGCGCGCTCTCTATTGGCTGGATGGTCAGGACCAATTGATGAAGGCCCAGCAGCATCAACCCAAGACCGATACCGACACGCCCAAGATCGTGGATCATTCCCTTCCGGCCGCGCCGGAAGGCGACATAACCGGCGATAAGCAGCGGTGGTGCGATCCAGGAGCCGTCGAAAGACAGGACTTTGACGATCAACGCGGTGCCGATATTGGCGCCCAGCATGACCGCGAGCGCCGGCGCCAGCGCCACCATGCCGTCGGCCGCAAGCGAGGTGATCATCATGGCGGTGGCGGTGCTGCTCTGGAGCAGAGTGGTCACGACCAGCCCAGCGCCAACCGCCGCGAACCGATTAGGCAAGGCACTTCCAATCACCCGGCGAAGATCCGACCCGAATGCGCGTACAACGCCACTTTGGACCATGTGCATGCCCCAAAGCAGCAAGATCACATAGCCAACCAGTTCGATGAGAGCGATGGTGGCGATCATGATGGTGTTCCTATCAGGCTCCATGTGCCGGTATTACGACGAGCCCAACACGTGGCAGTTCGGTATTCGGTTGAGTGGTTTTGTGGAGCACAGATCCTGCGCGCCAGATGCTGGCGGGCGTTGCGCAACGCCCGCCTTCGGCTAAGCCCCACATAGCACGGTGGTCGTATCGGGTCGGCTATGTCGAGCACCTGCGCAATGCAATCATTGGGCTTCCTCCGCTACTGCCCAACCGCGATCTGGATGACCTTGAAGGCAACCAAAGCGACAGCAGCGACGAGATAGGCGCGCAACACGCCCATCCAAAGCCGCTTGCTCAGGCTCAGCCTCGGGGGAGGAAGCTGGTCGAGCGGCGGCATCGTCCAGGTCACTCGCGATGCACGCATCTGAGCGGAATCAGATACATTGTCCTCAGTTGTCGTCTCGCCGCGATTCCTGCGAAACAGCGCAAAGGCTGCAAACCCCGCGATACCAAGGAATGTACCGCCGCCCAGGGCAATGAGTATCGTCTCGCCGGAGATGTTCGGGAACACAGTGGCCGCGGTCAGGATGATGGACAGCATCACCAGTACCCAGATCACCGCGCCGGTGAACACGTTCAGCCAGCGCCCATTGACCCATGGCCCGAGAACGGCCTTGTCATTGCAAAGCAGCAGCAGGAACACGGTTGCCGACGGGAGAAGTACGCCGGCGAGCGTCTGCACGGCGTTGGTCAGCAGGCCAAGCAGCGCATCACTGCCGAACAGCACCAACGCTGCCGCCACCGCGATCAGGCCGGCATAAACAGCGTAGAAGCCGCGAGCATCAGTCGCCTTGCGATGAAGGGAGTGGCGCAGCGCGAGCACGTCGCCAATCGCGTAAGCGGTTGCCAACGACACGGCGGATGCACCAATGATGCTGGCATCCAGCAAGGCAAGCGCGAACATCACGCCTGCTGCGCGGCCAGCATGTGCCTCAAGACCTGCGGCAACGGCGCCGGCATCGGTGAACTGGCCGAAGCCGGGTGTGCCCTGGAAGGCCGCTGCGGCGAACGCCATCATGGCCACCCCGCCAATCAGGACGAGGACGATACCAATCACCAGATCCGCCTTGGCATAGTTCATGAAGCGCGGAGTGATACGCTTGTCGATGACATAGCTCTGCTGGAAGAAAAGCTGCCAGGGCGCCACCGTGGTGCCGACAATCGCGATGATCAGCAGCATTACATCCGAAAGCTTCCCGTCAGCGGGAAAGCGCGGAATCACAAAATCACGCCCGACCTCGGCAAGTGGCGGGTGCACCATCATGAAGACCGGCACCAGCAGCAGGCTGAAGAAGCAAAGCGCCAGGGAAAACCGCTCGAAGCGGCGGAAGTTACCGGTGCTCGCCGCGGCGATGACAATCCCGGCGGCGACCACGATACCCCACACCCGCGGGATGCCGAGGTAGCCGAGGGCCAGGTTAACGCCGATGAACTCGGTAACGATGGTCAGCCCGTTCAAGATGAACAGATCGATGACGCTGAATGCGCCCCAGAATTTGCCGAAGCGTTCCAGGATCAGGCGGGCATGGCCAACCCCGGTCACCGCACCAAGACGCAGCACCATCTCCTGATTCACATAGAGCACTGGCACGAGCAGCAGCAGCGTCCAAAGCAACGCGGTGCCGTAGTTCTGGCCGGCCTGAGTGTAGGTGCCGAAGGCGCCGGCGTCGTTATCGCCGACCATGACGATCAGGCCGGGGCCGATGATCGCCATCAACGTAGCAAGCCGTGCCTTCCAGGTACGTCGATGTAAGGTATCGTCACGATAGATGGTGCCGAATGCACCATGGATATCACCGAGATGGGCGCTGTCGAGAACAACGGAGCGAACGGGATCGCCAAGAACAATGTGAGACATGATGGTCTCCGAAGGCAAAAGGATTGGCGCAATGCCCCACGCTATGCTGTCGTGGGGAGCGAACGGCAGGGAAGGGCGCGCCGCAGTGCAGCGGCTTGGCTTCAGTCAGGAAGGCTGAAGGGGGCTACGCGTCAGTCTGCCATCGGCAAATCAGCCGCCCATCTGGCGCAATCAGCCAGCGCGCGGTCGGCACCGCGCGAGGGTGGAGGCATGGCAATGATGGCCCGCGCACAAGCCGGAGCGCAGCGCGCGGAAACGCGGACGCAACGCGCGCCCGTTTGGTATCGACGATGAGAAAGGCAGTCATGGCCCTCTCCTTTGGTTCAAGCGGTTGCTCGAACCCGGGAGGGCCCGGCCGTTAGCCCAGGCGCGTTTGCGCGAAGGGCATGGCGGTTACAAGCACGACCCGGGCGGCGGACCAACCTGGCAGAGTGGTTGCAGCAGGCGGCAGTCGCCTACTGTCGCACTCCGGAGATTGGCTTTTAGATCGCGGGTTCATGTGATCCCTTGCTGGTTGAATCGACCCTGGCAGCACGCCAGGATATCGACAGACTCGTCGACGCAACGGAACCATCCGTAACGCCAACGAACTTGTTTTACCCTCCCCACTAGGGTAGGGTCAAGACATGAATCACACGGTCCATGTTTCTCATCCAAAAATCATCAAGCGCCTCAAAAATGCCGAGGGGCACATTCGCAGCATTGTCACCATGCTAGAGGAGGGGCGGAACTGCCTCGAGATTGCCCAGCAGCTGCAGGCCGTGGAGAAAGCGGTTCAGTCCGCCAAGAAGACGCTTATCCACGACCATCTCGATCACTGCCTGGAGAGTGCGGCCGGGGCCGACGGCGAAGCGGCAAAGGCGCCGATCGAGGAGTTCAAGGCAATTACCAAATACCTCTGAGCAAGGGGTATGATGAACGGCCACGATCTGGAGGCGATGTCGATTGTCCAAAAACGCCACAGCCAAAGCGGGCATCCCACTACTCGGTCTTGCGGCTCTGGGCATCGTCTTTGGCGATATCGGAACCAGTCCGCTTTACACCTTCAAGACAGTCCTTGACCTGACGGGCGGCCGACCCGACGCAACCACCATCCTGGGATCGGTTTCGTTGATCCTCTGGACGCTCATCATCGTTACCACGGTCAAATACGTCAATTTCGCCATGCGCGTCGACAATGACGGAGAGGGCGGCATCCTGGCCTTGATGTCGCTGCTCGGCGTGAAGAAACAGAACCGTCCTGTCATCGTCGCGGCAGGCCTGTTTGGCGCAGCGCTGATCTACGGCGACGGCGCGATCACGCCGGCGATTTCGGTTCTCTCCGCGCTTGAAGGTGTAGAGCAGATCACGCCCAGCCTGACGCCATGGGTGCTTTATGGCGCGGTCGCCATCCTGGTCGCATTGTTCGCCGTTCAGCCGCTAGGGACAGCCCGAATTGGCAGAACGTTCGGGCCGGTCATGCTGCTCTGGTTTGGTGTGATGGCTGCCATGGGTATCTATGGAATCCTGCAGCATCCAGCCGTTCTCGTGGCGATCAATCCCTATTACGGGCTGAAGTATCTGGCCTCAAATGGCTGGGCTGGCTTCCTGGTTCTTGGCGGTGTGTTTCTGTGCGTCACAGGTGCCGAAGCGCTTTACGCGGATATGGGGCATTTTGGCCCCGTTCCGATCCGACTCGCCTGGAACTTCGTGGTTTTTCCAAGCCTCGTACTCAACTATATCGGCCAAGCCGCCATCGTCTTGAATGGCGCGCCGACGGATGGCAATATTTTCTATCGGCTTTGTCCGCCCATGTTGCTGACGCCTCTCATCGTGCTCGCGACCATCGCGACCATCATTGCCAGCCAATCCATCATTACCGGGGCGTTTTCCATGACACGCCAGGCGATTCAGCTTGGCTGGATGCCGCGCTTCAACATCAGGCAGACATCGGCTGAAGGCTTTGGCCAGATCTATGTCGGCGCTGTGAACTGGTTGCTGATGATTGCCACCGTCGCCCTCACCATCGGCTTCGGCAAATCTGACAATCTGGCCGCCGCTTATGGCATCGCCGTTTCGATGACCATGCTGATGACCTCCGTTCTGTTGTTCATCGCCATGCGAGAGATATGGCGATGGAGCATGGTCGCTGCCGGTGGCGTCGCCGGACTGTTCTTGATTGTCGACAGTTCATTCTTCGCCGCCAACATGACCAAGTTCTTTCAAGGCGGTTATGTGCCGCTTGCAATTGCAATTGGTGTTTATGCGGTCATGTGGATCTGGCACCGTGGCACGAAAGCCATGCACAACAGCGTCCAGAAAACTCTGATTCCGACCGCCAGATTCCTTGCAGAGTTGCAATCCGGCACGATAGCGCGCGTACCGGGTACAGCGGTATTCCTGACGCTTTCCGCCAAAGGGGTGCCGCCCGTCATGGTCTGGCATGTACAGCTAAATCGCGCGCTGCAGGAACGCGTGATCGTGCTGCAGTGGTCCATTCTGTCCGTGCCACGGGTTGCAGCTCAGGATCGCTTCACACTCAATCAGCAGGCCCCCAATTTCTGGCATGTCGAAGCCAGGTATGGGTTTATGGAAATGCCTGATGTCCCGAGACTTCTTGCATCCTGTATGGCGGCTGGCAGTGGAATTGATCTGTCCGATGTCACCTATTACGTCGGCCACATCAGCATCGTAGCGCGCGAGGATGGCCAAGGCCTGCCCGCCTGGCAAAGGGAGCCATTCGCCGCCATGAGCCGCAATTCAGCGAAGATGAGCGATTACCTGAAAGTGCCGAACGACCGGCTTGTTGAAATTGGTCGGCAAATTCCAGTTTGAAGGTCTTTTTTGCCCTGCCTGGCTTGGGGGCCGTATCGTCGATTGCAGCAGTCCAGGTGTCGCGCCTCGTCCTGGAACCATTTCAGCCGGCGGCGAGTTCTTCTGCGGGCGGTCGGCATTCACAGATAAAAGGAAACGGTCATGGCCAAGCATCCTTCATCGGAGCATCACGTCACGGCATCAGGGCATCATGCTGCAGCCGCTCATCATCATCACCAAGCGGCTCATGAACACAATCAAGGCAGACACACCGAAGCCAAGCAGCACGCTGCTGCCGCGATGGAACACAGCGAACTCGCTCATAAGAGCTCGAGCGAAGCGCATAAGCATTCGAATAAGTAGAGTTGCCCTGTCGCTCGCCGGCTCACACCGGCGGGCGGCCTCTGTGCGACCAGCCGAGCTGGCACGCTGTCTGAATAGCCAGCCATGGAGGCCCTGTTATGGATGCGAGCGACATGCAGGCAATAGGCGATACGAAAGGAGCATCCCAATGCATCAAAGAAGGACATAGCGCGAGCCGCGTTCTTCTCGATCATTTCAAATGCGGATCAAGACGTAGGCAAATCTAAAAACTTGCAAGCTTTTGCACTGGCGGAACGCACGCAATCGGCGGAATAGCGGTACGTTTTCTTATCCTACGGCTGAGCGGCGCTGTTCGCCTTGAGGGCTTCTCTGATCTCGTGTGTTTGCTCCGAAAATGCCTAAGCGTCGGTGAATAAGTTTATCGTCTTGCTATATTTCATCGCTGCATAGTCACGGAAGTTGATAGACCCAGATATTCGTTGCTGTGGGGATTTGTTGGTGCGGTCATGGCAGTGCCTCTACTCGTCGCAATCAAGGTCTTCTGCGATCACTTCGAAGCTCTGCAGCACGTAGCAAATTTTCTGGCAGCCCAGGATAATGCGGTGCCAGCCGGAGAGAGCGCCGGTCAAACAAGAGATGGGTAAGTCTCGATAGGCCTACCCATCAATCAAATTCAGAGCTTTTTGTTGATTGCCGCCGCGGCTTTGTTGGCCGCATCCTTTACTGTAGATTTGGCGTCGCCAACCGCCTTCTCGACCTTGCCCTTGGCTTCCTGTGCGGCGCCCTCGGCGCGAAGCCGGTCGTTGCCGACTGCCTTGCCAAGCCCCTGCTTGGCGTCGCCGATCGCCTGATTGGCAATGCCGGCTGCTTTATCGCTGGTGCTTCCCATGATCGTAGCTCCTATGGTTGAAATTCGTTGAATGAGCGTTTGGGAAACGCTGACCATGGCCGCAGGTTCCACTCCGTAGCCGCTTGCTGGTGTGCAACGGCTTCGAAGAAGGAAATCACGCGCCAGCCATTGCTTGGTGGCGACAAGCGGGGACCGTTCAAAGGCACGCCGCGCCGCCCGTTAGAAGGAGCTGATAACCGTTTGTGGTCCAGAAGGCACGCGCTAGAGACCGCTCAATTCGGGCCAATCGCGGCTCGACCGATCCGTTCCAACGATGTTGGATGCTGCAGACCGGGCGGGACAGATGATATTGCCATTGCTTGGCCAGGATATGAAACCGGGAAAACCATCCTGTTCACCGTGCCGCCACGCCCGGTTGACACGGTCCGCAGCAGTCAAGGAACGCCGGCTCTGACCAATCGTTCCAGCGAGCCGTGATCAAGTTCGAGATGCCGCACCAGGCCGCAACTCGGCGACGGAATGACTCGCTAACCGACTGTCGGACGGGTACAAAGCAAGGGTCGTCAGCCTGTATATGGGCGCTGGCGCTTGAAGGAGTCGATCGCGCTTTCGCCCCCTAGCAAGCTACCAAAGAAGCCTTTGGAGACGAACGGCGTCGCCACGGGTTAGCGGGCGAGATGGATCTTCAACATGTCCAGCATAGTTGACAAGTCCGAAGAGCAGGAGGACGCCGAAGCCGAAGTCGAGGGGTTTCAGGATGACCTTGGCCCGTTCGTGGTTGCCGCCGAGACAACACGAATGGCCATGGTTTTCGCCGATGCAAAGGAACCCGGCAATCCGATCATTTTTGCCAATGACGCCTTCCTCTCCTTGACCGGATACGCCAGGGAAGAGGTCCTCGGTCAGCCGTTCAATTTCCTAATGGCGGACGCTACCGACGCCAGGGCGCTGAAACGTATCAAGATCGAGTTCGAAGCCAATGCGGAGGCGGGTACGGAAATCCTTTACAGACGCAAGGATGGCAGCGAATTCTGGGCGGGTCTTTTCGCCAGTCCTGTCCACGACAAGAGCGGCGCCATCGTCCAGTATTTTACCTCCTTCGTCGACCTGACCAAGCACAAGGAGGAGCAGGCGCAATCCAAAATGCTCATCGACGAACTGAACCATCGGGTGAAGAACACGCTCGCAACGGTGCAGTCGATCGTCTGGCAGGCATCGCGCGCCAATTCCGATCCGCGAGCGATCCGCGAAGCCGTCGAGTCCCGGCTGTTTGCGCTCTCCCGGTCGCACAATTTGCTGACCCGTGAAAATTGGCACAGCGCCGGGCTGCTCGATGTGCTCCACGATGCACTGGAACCGTTCGGCGTCACCGATGGGCGGGCGGAGCGCCTGGTGATTACCGGTGAAAACATCCGCCTTTCTACAAAGGCGGCGCTGGCGCTTGGCATCGCCTTCAACGAACTCGCGACCAACGCGGTGAAGTACGGTGCGTTTTCCAACGACAAGGGCTCGATCCGGATCGACTGGACGATCGAGCCGATGTCGGAGGGCGGCCGGCTGATGCTGTCCTGGGGCGAGAAGGATGGACCGCCAGTTACGCCACCGCTGCGAAAAGGGTTCGGCTCGCGTGTGATCGAGCGCGGCCTGACCCACGAACTCGAAGGCACTGTGCAACTCGACTATCGCCCGGACGGGTTGATCTGCACGATGAACATTCCGGTACCGGGAACTCGCGATGGATAAACTGCTTTCTGGCCGGCGTGTACTCGTTGTCGAGGATGAAATTCTGGTCCTGATGATGATCGAGGACATGCTGAGCGATCTTGGATGCCAGTCAGTGATCTCAGCCGCTACGATCGGACAGGCGATCACCCTGATCAAAGCACAGATTTTCGATGCCGCCATGCTGGACATGAATCTGGATGGCGACGATAGCAACACGGTGGCCGACGCGCTTGCCGAGCGCGGTGTGCCATTCATATATTCGACGGGTAACAGCGATCGCGATATGCGCAAAGGCTTCAGCGATCGTGCCGTCCTTCGCAAACCGTTCAGCTTTGATGAATTGACCTCCAAACTCGAGCGCCTTCTTTCTGGCTGATCGCGGAGGCAAGTCTCAATTGCTTGGCGGGCGTATCGGCCATCGTGCCTGGAACCCACCGCAATGGCGGGCGTTGTCCTCTAGCAACGGAGGACGCGATGGCGAAAGAACTCGAAGTGAACAATAACACCGCGCAAAATCAACAGCGCCAACCGCAGCAGAAGCCCGGCGACAAGCGCAACCAGCAGAAGCTTCAGGGCAAAGCTTTTCAAGTGAATGAAAACAGCGTGGAAGACCAAGAGTCCGTTCGCTCACCAGCGCACCCACAGCAGTCCAGAGACAAGCGCAACCGGTCGAAGCCTGAGGGCAAAGCTTTCCAAGTGAACGAAAACAGCGTGGAGGACCAAGAGCCCGCCCGGTCACCAGCGCCGACACGGCAGGTATGATCGTAGGCCGCCTTAGTTGGCGGTCTATTTTGCCATTCGAGCCGTGCGTGGTGATGTCGGCTTCTGTGAAGGGTTTCGGATGCCGGCCATCCACGGGCGGTGACGTTGCTCTGGCCGGCGTCCGGAAGCCTCCAGGGAAAGAACCCGCGGGATCGGGATCGCAGTCGACACTCTATGGGGATTTGACGTTTTCGCGTCGCGCAGCTGGGCCGCAGCGCTGGGCGGATGTGAACGACCGCGTCGGCGGGTGTGTGAGGCTCGGCCGGGTGGCCAACGTTGGGCGGCGGCTGTTGATGGGCGGGTGATCTCGGGGCGGTCGTTGGCATGAGTGTTGTGAGGAGGCACAAGCGCGTGTCGTCATCCGACCGCCGACGGAGTGATTGTTCGGCGTGATTGCGATGTGGTGCTCGGCTGTTCATGGCGTCCTGGCCGTACTTGCGAAGCTGAAGAATGGCGGCGCGCGGGCGTGGCCACCGCGCTCAAAGGTCTCGATGACAATCATCCTGCCGCCGCAGCATGGACAGGGCGGCCGCCAATCGGTCGGGGCAGCAGCATCGGCATTGCCGGTTTCGCTGCGTCCGGTCTCGATCGGGGGTGCTGCGAGAAGTTCGCGGGCGTGCGCGATGTTGGCCTTGCGACCGGCGCTGGCGAGCAGCCCATAGTGACGAATGCGGTGGAAGCCCGTCGGCAGCACGTGGAGCAGGAAGCGCCGCATGAACTCGCCCGGATCGAGCGTCATGGTCCGGTATCGCTCGCGCCCGCTGCGGCGGTAGTCCTTGTAGCGGAATGCGACGCCGGCCTCGTCGAGCGCGATCAGCCGGCTGTTGGAGATGGCGACGCGGTGGGTGTAGCGCGACAGGTAAGCCAACACCGCCTCAGGCCCGGCGAAGGGCGGCTTGGCGTAGACGAACCAGTTCTTCTTCCTCAATGGAGCCAGCAAGGCTTTGAACGCCTGCGTTTCGGCGAGATGCGCGAGGTCGCCGAAGAACTGAAGACGGCCGGCTGCATGGGCGTCGGAGAGCTTCGACAGGAAGAGCCGCCGGAACAACTTCGACAGCACACGCACGGGCAGGAAGAAGCCCGGCCTGCAATGCACCCAGCGCGTGCCGTCGAGCGAGATGCCGCCGCCCGGCACGATCATGTGGACGTGCGGGTGATGGGTCATCGCCGAGCCCCAGCTGTGGAGCACGGCGGTGATGCCGATGCGGGCGCCGAGGTGCCTGGGATCGGCGGCGATCGTGATCATCGTTTCGGAGGCGGCGCGGAACAGCAGGTCGTAGATCACGGCCTTGTTGTGATAGGCGATGTCGGCGACCTCGGCCGGCAGCGTGAAGACGACATGGAAGTAGCCGACCGGCAAGAGATCGGCCTGGCGCGCGGCAAGCCAGTCCCGTGCCGCCGCGCCCTGGCACTTGGGGCAATGCCGGTTGCGGCAGCTGTTGTAAGCGATACGGCTGTGGCCGCAATCCTCGCACGCCTCGACATGGCCGCGGAGGGCAGCGGTACGGCAGGTCTCGATCGCCGCCATCACCTTCATCTGGCCGAGGCTCAGATGACCGGCATGGGTCGCCAGGCGGCGCCATGGCGGTGGAAGATGTCGGCGACCTCCAGAGAGGGGCGGCTCACTGCCGCCGCGTCATCTGTCCGGTCGCGTCTCGTCCTGCGTCAGCAGCTTGATCCGGTCGAGCGGGCTCGTCACGGTGCGGATCGTGTTGGTGGCGACGCGGGCATAGAGCGCGGTGGTGTCGAGCTTGGCGTGCCCGAGCAGGACCTCCTTGCGGCCCTTGCCTTGTTCGACGCGGATCAGCATGCGCGTTGAGTCGATGTCGCTCACCTTGAGCGCCACCACTTCGGAGACCCGCAGCCCGGCACCGTAGGCCGTGCCAAGGGCAGCCTTGTACTTGGGACCCGGCGCCGCTTCGAGCAGCCGCGCGACTTCCTCCACGCTCAGCACGAGCGGCAGCTTGCGCGGTTGATGCACGACGGCGAGGCGGCGGGACAGATCGGGCCGGTCGAGCGTCACGGTGAAGAAGAAGCGCAGCGCCGAGACCGCGCTGTTGACGCCTAGCGGCTGCATGCCGGTCTGCGTCTGGTGCACTTGGAAACGGCGGAGATCCTCGGCCGTAGCCGTGTCGGGCGAGCGGCCGATGAAGGCCGCGAATCTCTTCACGCAGCGGATGTAGTCACGGCGCGTGTCCTCGGTGAAGCCACGCACGTTCATGTCTTCGATCATGCGCTCGCGCAGTGCGCTGCCGGACGGATGCGAAGGATCGGTGATCATCGGATGCTCCTCTCAAGCAGAAGGTTGACCCTTCATGCTCGGAGGCCGATGCCCGTCCGTCACCCCCTAATCATTCGCGGCCTCACCAACGCCGCCGTCTACGCGCCAGCCTCGAAACTCGCGCCCTCCCGCGCGAGCGGGTCGTCTAATCGCTCGACCGTCAAGGGGGTAAGTGCAAGGCCGTCGTCCTTTCTGTCGATTCTCGTTCGTCCGAATGCCGGGTACAGGGTCGTCTACGCGGTCGACGCGATGATCGCCGCAGGATGAGTTTCGCAGGTGAGATCTTCCTATGTTCGTTGCGCAATCTGCTTACCGAGGCAGTTGCTTCCCGCTTCGCGGAATGATCTCAGCCACGTCCCGGCAGGGACAGCTTGATGCGTCTGTAAGAACGCTGTTGGTGGAATGGTATGGCGGAATCGTCGCAGGCGAGCGACCGGGGTATCAGACAGCGGCTTGCGTTCCTCCGTGCGGATCAAACAGCTCGCCCGTCCGAAGCATCGCATGCATGATCACCGCCAGCTTGCGCGCCAACGCTACGGCCGCTCGCTTGAAGCCGAGCCGATCTTTCAGCTCCAACGCCCAGGTTCGCAGGCTGCTGGTATCCGTCGACCGGTTCAGGATAACCGCGGCCGCCTCATATAGCAGTCCGCGCAACTGATTGTCGCCACGGCGCGAGATATGACCATCATTATCGACCTCGCCGGACTGGTAGCGCCTCGGGGTCAGGCCCACCCATGCGCCCACGGCGCGCGAGTTCCTGAAGTTGGCCGGATCCTCCACCGCTGCGGCAAAGGCAGTGGCTGTGACGGTGCCTACACCGGGCACTGACATGAGCAGACGGCAGTGCTGGTCCTCACGCGCCGTCGCGGCCAGCTGCTTGCTCAGCTCTGCGATTTGGTATCGGATACCACTCCATGCGTGAAGCATTGGCACAACAATGCGCGCCAGCTTTTCTTCACCCTGCAGAAGGTCGCGAACGTTGCGTTCGAACACGCTTCCGGCGCCCTTGGGCACGACAAGGCCGAACGTCTTCATCAACCCACGGATTTGATTGGATATCTGCAAACGCACCTTAAGAAGTTAGCGCCGTGCGGTGATCAGCGTGCGGATCAGCATGCTGTCGAAACCTTTGACGCGGACCTCTCGGTAGAAGCCGACCTCGGCCAGATGTGCCAGGCCATCGGCATCGTTCGCATCGGTCTTGTTCGCGGCCATGTCGAGCGCGGCTTTGGCATGCCGCGCGTCGATGCAGATCACCGGCAGGCCCTCTGCCGTCAACGCATGGTAGAACCACTCCGACAGCGGCCCCGTTTCGAACACGACCCGCCGGACATGCGGTGCGCGCTTGCGGATCACCGCCGCAAGCAGTTGCGGATCGGACGCGCACTTGCCCCGCCAAATCCTCTTACCGTTCTGCCGGATCGATATTGCCGTCTCTTTCATGGATACGTCGAGACCGATATAGTGTTCCATCGCTGTCCTCCGTTCGGTGGATTGGCCCGGTGTCGATCGAGAGCCCGTTCTTCATCCTATCGGAGGACAGCCAGCCGGCCAGATGTTCGAACATCGCCGCCACATCTCAGGTGGCCAACCGCTACCGCGATTACTTCATGTTCGTTCAATGACGCTTTTCGGACCTCGCGTGATGTCTGACTTGAGTCCGCAATACGTATCAACGCGGACATCCGCCGACGCGCCTGAATTTATGGGTTCGTGCTCTAGATGGAACTTAAGAATGCCAGGATTTCTGCCGCGAGCACCTCTGGCGCTTCTTCGGCCATATGGTGTCCGCATGCGATGCCCTTTCCCCGCAGGCTCGTCGTCCACGGGCGCCATACGCCGAGAACGTCGCCATAAAGCCGTTCCAGATCATCGCGCATCGACCACAGAACCAGGGTGGGACATTGGACCCGTCGGCCAGCCTTTCGGTCATCCGCGTCGTGCAGACGGTCGATCGAGAGGCCCGCCCTATAATCCTCGACCATCCCATGGATGACACGAGCGTCGAGAATTGCCGTCCTGTAGACCGCAAACGCCTCCGCGCCCATCTGATCGGCGGAACCGCCATACCAGGCTTGCGGGTTGACCATGATCGCCTGTTCCGGCTTGTCGGGCTGGGCAGAGAAGAACCAGTGCCACCATTCGGTGGCGAAGCGGGCGTCACATCGCTCGAGTGCTTCCAGGATGGGAACGCCGTCCAGAACGATGAGATGCGTTACCGCGGACGGATGATCCATCGCCGCCCGGAAAGCGGTATAGCTTCCGCGATCGTGCCCGGCGACGGCGAATTGGTCAAAACCCAGATGGCGCATAAGCGCGACACAGTCTCCTGCTTTCGCGCGCTTGGATGATCCTGCATGGTCGTGGCTATCCTCGGGAATCGAAGACTGCCCGAAACCGCGAAGGTCAGGACAAACAACCGTATGGCTTTCGGCGAGAAGCGGCGCAACGCGATGCCAGGTGGCATGTGTACGTGGGTGGCCATGGAGAAGCAGGACCGGTGGTCCTGAACCGCCGTGCCTCACCCGAAGCGTCGCCTCGGGCAGCTGGATTGTCTCAAGTTGAAAACCTTCGAACATCAAGATGCTAAACCTTGGCTGCGGTCGGAGGTTCCACATCCAACATCGGGCTTTGGATCCGCGTTGTTCATTGGGGCCGTGTGGCGACCAAGAGCCAGGCTGCCTGCATGGGTCGGCAACGATCAGCAAGCGATAAGCGACCGCTCTGCCTTGTTTCAATGACAACCGGAGGTCGGACTGGTCATCACGTATAGCACCCTCACCAACAAACTATGGCTGGTCGAACGGTGCAGCCCGAGATTTGTGCCGGAACCTTCTACCGCTACCGACGGTTGATGTACCAAGCTGGGCGGGCGGAAAAGCCAAAGTCGAGCCAGAGCGATAGAAAAAATGAATGAGCTCAACCAAGTACAGTCCGAAATCGTCACCGCTGACCTGCTCTTCGCGAGGATCATGCATGACTATAATTACCAAGCTTCTAAGCAAAGTCAGGGCTCTCGCGAAAGGCCGTGGTGGGGTCCGCAGTTAGAGGCTATCCCGTCCACCCTGCTGTTGAGGTGCTTTGGAGCGTTGGACGAGGCAAGCGTTGACTTCAGCAGGATCATTGCAAGCTCGCGCCAAGGTCGACATTAGGCCAAGGATGTTGAGGCAAACGGTTCAGTTCTTCATGAAGCTGGCATCAAGGACGTCTGCCTCCATCGCCGCGGATACGAAGGCCCTTTGAACGTCCCTTGGGCTGCGCCGTACCATCCTGGCTTCTATCAGTGCGGCCAGAGCCGCGATTGCCATTTGCCGTCGGTCAGAGCCATAGGAGGCGCATATGGATATCACCACAATTTTGGTCATCGTTCTTATTGCTATTCTGCTAGGCGGCGGCTTCTACGGTCGTAGGCGCTGGTACTAAACGACGAAGGTCATCGTCGAGTCCGGAACCTCTTGGTCCCGCACTTCGTTTCAATGCGGAGAAATAAATCAGGAGGCACGAGCCAATGGACAATCGGCACAACAGCATTTTGGAGGCTCGGTGGCTTCTTGCCGTACCCCTCTCGCTTGTCCTTTCGGTCCTTTTGGCCGGTTTCATCCCTTGCCTGAACCGCGTTGGCAGCCGCTCGGTCGGAAAGTTATCAACCTGTCGCTGCCATCAGGAACGTTAGCCTGCGCTAAAGAGTCATAGTGGCAGCGATATCTCCCGGATATTGCTGCTGGATCGGGGCCCGTACCCTGATCGGCCTGCGTCCTCCGCCAGAGGCGCAGGCTTTTTTGTTTCGTCCTGGAACAGGCATGATCTGCTCCACCGGGTGAAGGAAGATCTGTTCGACCTGGAGTCAGCCGGCCCACTGAAGCACCGCGACCACGATCCAGACGATTTAGTTGCCGCCTGCTTGACTGAATACAACCGTGCCGTCGTCTTTGCGAACTTCCACCGCTACGATACCGTCATTCTGCTTTCGAGCAACAAATGTCGCCAGCGCGTGATCTCGTGCGGCTTTCTCGGCATCGAAGGGCGTCTTTTCAACGATGCCCTCTTTCCCGTACCAAATCACCAGATAGGCCACCGCTGGGACGCTCCCTCTGCAGACGCTTCGAAGCTTGCCGGTTCCTAGCAAACTTCAGTCGAGAAATTCGATCTTCTTGAACGCCATCATTTTCCCCATGACTTCCCCGGCATCGTTGAGTTGTTGGCCTTGCCCGACAGTAACGGTTACACGCTTGCCTTTGTAACGCGACGGCATAGAGGTACGCTCGTTCCAGTTCGCGCACTCAGGAGCCACGCACAGACCAACTTGCTCGGCCTTCTTCGTATCGACAATCGTCAGATAGCAATTGTCTCCGCATTCGAAGCTACGAATGTTGCCTGTCATGGTTCGGTCTTTGGCGACGGAAGGTGCCGACTGCGCCAGCACAATGACCGCAACGAAAAGGGCCGAGGCGGATAAGGACGACATCTGTTTCATTGAAGGAGCCTGCCGCAACCAGCGCCGGCGCGCAAGCTAGTGGTCAAAATCTGACGCTTGGTACCCGGCGTGGCGCTCCTCCATCGATCAGGATCGGCGCCGAGGTTTCGCCGACAAGAGAACCCTAGGGTGGTGAGCCGCCGTTGCCGGACGTACACTTAGTCAGTGAATTCCCAAACAAAGGGCTTGAAGCAGACGATGATGGATGACGCTTCACTCCGGCGCCTCATGAAGGCGATCGCATCGGCTGACGGGGCGGCGGTGCTCGGCTTGCTGACCGCCTTTCCTGCCCTCGCGAGGGCGACCCTGAAGAAGGGCGCGACGCGGGCGGCGGCGACGGATAACTTTCTGAACGAGATTAAGCACTACGTTTATACTGGCGACACTGCACTTCACGTCGCAGCGGCGGCCCATCGGCCTGAGATCGCGCGAGAGCTAATCAGCCTTGGCGCGGACGTCGCCGCGAGAAACCGGCGGGGCGCGACGCCGCTCCACTATGCGGCTGACGGAATTCCGGGGTCGCCCAGGTGGAATCCGGTCCCCCAGTCCGTGACCGTCGCCTTGCTGATCGCGTCAGGGGCCGATCCGAACGCTATCGACCAAAACGGCGTCACGCCTTTGCATCGCGCCGTCAGAACTCGGTGCGGGGCAGCGGCGAGCGCACTCCTGGATGGCGGCGCGGACGCATTACGCAAGAACGGGAATGGTTCGACGCCAATGATGCTTGCGACACGGCAGACCGGCCGTGGCGGCAGCGGCTCGCCAGAGGCAAGGACGCAGCAGGCGGAGATCATCCGACTACTTGAGCGCTACGGCATGACCCCATAGACGCAAACGCCTTGCCCCTGACTGATCTTGGAATGTCCGGAATGGGTCGCGAACTGCCCGGAGCGCCCCGCCGGAAAGCCGCCATCCATGAGTCAGCGAGACCGCCTGTTCCATCAGGCACCAAGCGTCAGATTTTGACCACAACTAGCGCCGGCAATAGGAACGGATGTGAGGCGCAGATGATCGACCGACTGGAAGCCGGCCGATCCTTTGAGTTTGCTTCACGATCAACCAAAACACGCGAACGAAGCCTGCAAGGCCGCCGTCCCCCGAGTATCAGCAGAATGTCGGCTACGATGAGCGCGGCAAATTCGTTGAGTCAAGAGATTGGCCATAGTCGCAAAAAAGCTGCTATCCGTGTTTCCGATCGTCGGCCCGTACAATCTCGTCGTCGGCGTTTTGTACAAGCGTCGGGATAGTTGTCCCACCTGTCGGCGCCCAGCCTGACCGTCCCAGCCTGAAGCTTTTGCTCGTCGATCTGACGAATCTCACCTCGTCGAGGTCCCATGCCCGACACTCCAGATGGATCTCTGGCCGCTCGATGCGAATGAGATTGAAAGAATTTGCTTCTTGCCGGCGGCGTGAGGAAATCGCTGTGCCAGCTTGGATCAGCAAGGCGGAGTAGCCTTCAATATCGTATCGGACCGCACTCGAACCCATGCGGTTCAGATGCAGATGTCCCGACAGGATCATATCGACGCGGCTTTGTGAAAATACTCCCATCGCCATCCTCGCCCGCCCGACGATACCGTCATCGTCATTCGCACTGGCCCCTTCGAAGGGATGGTGTGTCACCACGATCCGTGTCGTCTCATCCGGCTGATCGGCAAAACGTCGTCTCACCCACGTGAGTTGCTCGCTGTTGATACGGCCTCCCTTGATCGTTAACGACCGAGCGGTGTTTATCCCAGCGACGGCCAGTTCCGGATCGGCATAGAACGGGTCGGTATCCGCTGTGATATAGCGCTTGTAACGCGATAGTGGGGTGAAGGCGCGCGCGAACAGGTTGTAGAGCGGGACATCATGGTTGCCCGGCACGACGAGCTGCGGGTATGGCAACGTGTCGAGAAATGCGCGTGCCTGCGCGAATTCTTGCTTGCGTGCGCGCTGCGTCATGTCTCCCGAGACGACAACAATGTCAGTGTCGGCTGCGCGAACCTCGGCAGCGAGTGCATCGGATACTGTCTGGTCAATCCTGCCAAAATGCAGGTCGGAAAGGTGGGCAATCGTCTTCATCAAGCCCTCACCAGAATCATGCGTTTCGAGGGGTGGCCTTCGTCAAGACGGGTGCCAGAACCCGCAGTGCACCAGGTCGTATCCGATAATGCACCGGAGTTGTCGCCTCGACGGTTTCACCGTCCATCGCAATTCGCATGTGTCGTCGGTGCGCCCTGATCTCAAGACTTTGCACCCGGAATAGTTCCACATCGTGGACTGGGTCGATCAAACGGAAGGCGACCTTGAAGGGTAGTAGCGCAAGTCCCCACCAGGACTGTCGCTTCACGACGTAGACGCACAGTTCCCCGGACGCGAGACTACTGCGGTGGCCGAGATTGCTCAAATCGTAGAAATTGTTGCCAACGAACACGCAGAGGGTCCGCTGTTCTCGCCCCTTGTCGTCGATTGAGATTCTAACCCTTTGCCAGGATGATGCCTTGAGCGTCAAGAGAAGCGCCGGGCCGAGAGCAGCAAACTTTCCCACCCCTTTCCGCTTTTGCTCCGCGGTCCGTTCAGCGACAAGAAACGGATAAATGCCGATGGACGAGTTATTGAGGAAGACCCGGCCGTTCACCTCCGCAACATCGATTTCCTGCACGTGGCCCGCGGCAATTATGTCCATGGCCGCTTCCAGATCATTCGGCAAACCGAGATCCCTGGCGAAATGATTGAGGGTGCCCAGCGGCAAGACGCCAAGCACAACATTCGTCCCCGCAATTGCCGAAGCCACGGAGCCGAGGGTGCCATCGCCCCCGCCGACCACGAGGGTCCTTGGTTTGCTGCCGGGTGATTTCGCCGTGACAAAGCTGTGGGCCATCTCCGCGATCTGGCTCCCACCCGCCATTCGCACCTCGGCTTCCAATCCGCGCGCCTGAAACCCGTTTCGAACGAATGCTTCGACATCGTAGTCGGCTCGCTGAATTGTGCCGGCGTTTGCATTGAGGAGGACCAGGACTGTCATGTGCGCGCCATTTGAGAAGGAGTGAAACTGGTATCGTCTGCTCGTCTCATGCATTTCGATATTGCGTCATGAATCCTCTCGGTCAGGGGCTGGGAGCGCCTCCCTGCAAAACTCCCGTTCCTGGATTGGCCGGAATACTTCCGTCACGGGCCAGCAGAACCTGACCATCCCAAACGGGGGTTGAACCAAGATCGGGCCGGGTCACCAGGCGGCCGGTGTCGAGAGACGCAGCAAGAAGGTCGCGGGGGCCGTTCGCGTCGGGCTGCGCCAGTGCCAGCGTGAAGAGCGGGAAGCGATTGCCCAGCCGCTCGTCGACAACGGACCCGATCCAGAGTTCCGTCAGATGGCCGTTTCGCAGGTCAATGTCGGTCGCCCACACGCGAAGCACGAAGCGCGAACCGGTCCCGCCCAACTCGCCGCGCGGATGGACCAGCGTGAGGCTCGGCAAGCGCCCGCGCTCCATATAGGGCGACGTTGGCAGGGCCATCGGATCGGGGCGCGGCGTGAACCAAGCGAGAGCGCCGGTCAACGTCCACGAAGCCGGCGAGCGCCAGCCCTTTTGCAGCAAATCTGCCTCAAGGCGCTTCAGGCTGCCGGCCCACTGGAAGGTAATCGGTTCTTCCGTCTCGCCTTCGAAGTCGATCCGCTGCACAGGCAATTGCTGCCAATCCCGCTCCCACCATTCGGCAGCGAGGATCGTCGGTGCCTGATATCGCACCGCGTAGCGTTCCATGTCCGCAGCGTGACGGCGGTAGACATTGAATCCGCCTGCGACGACCAGGCCGGCGCAGGCCACGACCAGGAGACCTCCGGCGCCCTTTTCGGACGGTTGATGATACAAATAGGCAATGCAAAGCAGGGCCAGCCATGCCGTCGCGAACGCCAGTCCGCCCGCCACATCGGAAAACCAATGGGCGCCGAGGTAGAGCCGGGAGAAGGCGATCAAGGCCACCAAAATGGCCGCTGCAAGCGCGACCGGAAGGCCCCAAGCTGGTCGGGCGCGCCGGGCGATCAGGAAAGCCAGAAAACCATACAGGACGGCGTTTTCCGTACTGTGGCCGCTTGGAAAGGAAAAATCGCTCCAACCGGAATAGAGGTTCTCGGTGGGACGCGCACGGTGTAGTGCCACCTTGATGCCCGTGTTGATGGCTGCAGCGCCGCCGATGGCGGCCACCCAGTAGGCGGCGGTGCGCCAGGCGCGCTTCCAGGCCAGCCACAAGAACACGACGACGGCAATCGCAATCACCACCGTTGTGTCGCCGAGTTCCGTGAAGCCGACCATCAAGGAATCGCCCAACGGCGTTCGCAGGTCTTGAAGGATGCGATAGACGGCGGCGTCGGTGCGTACCAGCGGATCTCCGCTGACGACGTCCTCGAGGATGCCGAAGAAAGTCCAGGCGGCCACGACGAGCAGCAGTGCCAGCACCGCGAGGATCTTCGTTTCCTTCTGGGCCGGATCGAGCAAAGAGCGGATTTGGCTGCTCGTCCAGTCATCGCGGGCGTGCGCCCAGCCGCGCAGCCGTTCCAGATTGGCCACAAGGATGGGAATGCCCCGGCGTACCGTGTGACGGACAATCCAAACAATGACCCACAGGACAAAAATCACCGCGACAAGGAGCACCGCGAGCCGGCCTGCGGCAGCGCCGGCAACGCTGAAATATGCGCCGACGAAGACTCCAGGCAGGATGTGCGACGGCGCCCAGACAAACGCCGAAATGATGTTGGCGTAGTAAAACCGGCGGGCAGGCATTTGCAACATGCCTGCCACGAGCGGGATGAAGGCGCGCACGCCCGGTGTGAAGCGCGCCAGAAAGACGCTCTTGCCGCCGTGCCGTTCGAAGAATGCCTCGCTGCGCGCGATGAGTTCAGGATATCGGTTCAACGGCCACCGCAGCAGGATTTCACGGTGGTATCGATTGCCCAACCAGAAGGACAAGCCATCGCCGACGATCGCGCCCAGAAAGGCCGCGATCAACATCGGCCAGAGCGTTAAGACACCACTCGGGACGAGAGCGGCAAGGCCGACAATGATGGCCGTTCCAGGAACGACGGCGCCAATGATGGGAATGGACTCCGACAGAGCCAGCAGAAAGATCGCCGCGTGCGCGAGATGCGGGTGCGAAGCGATGTAATTTGTGAGCGCCGAGAAAAAGGACATTCATAGTGCCTCATTCTGACCGAAAATCCGGAGCAACGCTGTTTCTTCGATCGTATCCGATTGTTGCCGGGACGGTCTACGGAACGGAGCACGCCTGCGGCGAGTGCCTTTGACGGCGGAGGTGCTCATTGGGAATTTTCGCCGCTGATCAGCCCCGGCGGATTTGCGAAATCTTCGTGAATGAGCTGCTCGGAGCCAGGGATGAATTTCCCGTCATGGTCGTAGCGAAGCACAACGACAGTGTCGAAAACGTTGTCAGGCCAGTAACCGTCGGGCAACAGCGCGTGAGGGTCTCCACCCAACGCTTCCATGATCTGCGGCAATGTGCCGTGATGCCAGGCAATAAGCACGGACTTTCCGTGGGTTTCGCTCGTCAACACATGAACAAGGCCTGCAAGGTCCTTGTTGCTGAATCTCAGATCGATGGGAACTCCAAGAGCCTGGCTTAAGGGCGTCAGTGTCAGACGCTCGCGCGCACTGTTTGGGGAATCGGCGGTTGCTATCAGCGTGTCGGGTCGAAACTCGACACCATCGAGCATGAGATGCTGAAAATATCCCACATAGGCCTGTGCGCGTGCCTCCCCCGCAGGAGATAGTCCCGTCCCGCTATCAGGCTTTTCGGCATGACGTATGATCAGCACCGTCGCATCTGCGAGTCCCGACGATGTTGTTTCGAAAGCAGCACCGGTGGAAGCCGGCGTCACGAGTGACGGGATTAGTAGCGCAAAGATGCGGCCAAGCATGCTGGTGCGATTAAACAGGTTTCGTGAAAAGGAGTCGTGCAACATTTGTGCGCCTTCTCAACTTTGAGCCGCGGCCTTTGCCATGACATTGCGAATTTCGCTGACACTCATTTACAGAATTCCGGTCACCCATCGATCGATGCGAGTGTCCTCCCGATAAACTATCCGGACCAGCCCGGCGGCAATAAGCGCGGTCGCGATACCCACCCAGGATGTCGCCGACATAATGGGTCCCGACATAGACACGGGAAATCACAAGGAGCAGGGCGGCAGCGAAGAACCACAGCGCCTTGCTAACACGAGCGTTGAACACATAGCTGAAGACAATGGCAAAGCTGGCGGTTGCGTGGTCCGATGGAAACGACGCTTGGTGGGGCGATCGAGATTTGGTGTCACTCAGCGACCTTGCCAAGCGTATCAGCAACAACCGCCCCTCTCTGACCCATTGGCAATGGCGACCCGGTGGTTGAATCGCGTGCAGTCTGATGTTCCATTTCGGCGTCGATCGCGGCCCCGACAATGAGGATAATCACCGAAATCCAGGTCCACATCATTAAACCGACCACGGCGCCCAACGATCCGTAGGTCACATTGTAGTTGGCGAAATGCTGGAGATAGAATGAGAACAGCCACGATGCGGCTAACCAGACCAACGTCGCCATCGCGGCGCCCCAGCTCAGCCAGCGCCATTTGGCTTTTTCCCGGCTTGGGCCGAACCGGTAAATCAGCGATATTCCGGTGAGTATGGCCAGCATGAGGATTGGCCACCGCCCCACCGCGAAGAGCACTTCTGCCCATTTGTCGAGATACAAATACGACAAGATGACGGGGACGACACCGACGGTCAGAAGCAAAACGATTCCGATCATCAAAGCACCAATGGTGAATGCGATCGACATGAAGTTCAGTTGGATAAAACTGCGTTTTTCAGTTTCCTCGTAAGCGATGTTCATAGCGTCGAACAACGCCTTGATACCGCTATTTACACTCCATAGCGCAATAGCCAGGCCGACAAAAAATCCTACCCCAAGCGCGCTGGTGTTCTGACGTGCCAGCGCCTGCAGTTGCTGGCGAATGAGATCGATGCCGCCCGAAGGAAGCAGGCCGGCGAGATAGGAAACGTGATCGGCCACGGTCACCGGATCGGCGACAAACCCGTATAGTGACATGAAGGCCGCTAGGGCCGGAAATAGTGCGAGTAGCAGGTAAAAGGTGGCGCCTGCTGCGACCAGCATGATGCGGTCCTTGTTGAATTCCTCCCACACACGCCAAGCGATGTCCCTCCATCCTAGGGCAGGAATCTCGGATGGCCATTCCGCCTCCCTGCCTCGCTCTTGCCCGTACTCACCTACAGTCGTTGGCTGATCCTTGGAAGAACGAGCAGCGTGGCGCTCGGCCTCCCTGTCAATCAGCGATTTGCTTTCGGCGGGCCCAGAAGTTTTTGCTGACATTTCGAACCGGTACATCCATCGTCAGGCGGACTTATCAACCAGAATTCCGGCGTATTCTGCCAAGGCCACAAACACATCACGCGCCTGATCAGGGGTGGCCTTCCCTTCAATCGCTCCCTCGATCGTCTCCCTGGCCGATTGATAGTAAGGTCCGCGTTTCGAATGAGGCCAATCCACCAGAACCTCGCTGGCGCCGTTCACCGATTTTACTTCCCTCACCGAGGCGCTGCCGTGAGGACGAATGCTGACGCAGCTTTCGAAAATGATGCGCTTGGGATCTGATGTTTGGGTATGGCTGTCGTTGAAAGGAATCCCAGCTTCGCGCGCGGCCTGCAAAAAACGAATTTTCGCATCTTCTGCTGAACGGTATCCTTCCAAGACTTTTTCGGCGGTTTCGAAGGCGTCCCGATGGATAGCGGTGCGCTCTCCAGGCCAATCGCCGCTTGCAAGGATGGCTGAGGCATCGTTGGCGGACCTTATCCGCTGCAGCTTGCCGTTGGCGGTTAGACGTATGGTTACAGGCTCGATAAGCAGCTTGTCGTCCATACAATATCCCATCTCGTCGACGCCAACGTCGTTAGGAGTAACGAAACGAACGAACACCGGTTCCGAGCAGTCTTCCAACAAACCAAAATCTCATCGTTGGTTGGCGTCCACCCAAAGTTTGGCGGGCGCGCCGCGCAACTCGTCGGGCACCAGGCGTCGGCTAGCGCGAGGATCCCCGCATCCGGTATCGCACCGCGGGACCCACTCTCAATGGCGATATGAACCGAACGGAAACGCATTGAGTGAATCCACTGCAAGACGCGCCAAACGGCGAGCGCCTGGCAAAGGGGCGCAAAGCTGCCGTTCAACAGACGCAGTGAGAAAGACCGGACCAGGCCGAAAGCAGCAGTCGGGTGATATCCAAAACACGCCAGAAACGGATGCTCGGCAAGACCTTGGCGGCACCCGCGCGTCGCGGCCAGACGTCGTCGAGTTTCTGCAACTCAACGGCTCGAGTTCTTGGCTACCTTCGGCCAGGACGGTAGTCGCCCTTGGTCAGGCGGCAGCGTGGCCTCCTTCGCGCGTTGAAGAGTTCGTCTGTCCAAGGAAGTGGGCAAGCGCTGACTTCCTGGAAGCCCGATCGAGCGCATAGGAGGTGTGGCTGAAGGCGACGCCGTCCAGCAGGCCCTGAATGTAGCCGGCGATGCTGTCAGCCGCCATAATGAACGCGGTGTCCACGGTGTGAATGTAGCGGCTCGTCACCGTCCCTCGGGAATGACCGACCAAGGCGGCGATCGTCGCCTCGGTGAACCCAAGGTCATTGGCGATGCTGGCGAAGCTGTGCCGTAAAACATGCGGTGTGATGCCAGCCAACGCGGTATTTTCGAGTAGCTTCGTCCAGTGCCTGGGGAAGCTCCCGAATGGCGTGCAAAATCGCTTGGCACTCCGCGCAACTTCGCTTGGCACCAACTTGAGTTCGTTAACGGCAGTTTGTGCAGCGGGACGTTCTCGTTTTGAGGCTGACAAATTTGCCTCCTCCCAGTTGTATGACTGCTCAGGCCAACCTCTGATCAATCCCCCAAAGCCCACTGTTTGCCTTGGCCGCGGGCTCCCTTTCTGTCCGCGTCAGTCCGACGAGATGGCGCAAGCCGTTAGGCATTTTAGGAGCTGGCAGTTCACCTTGTACGACTTCTGGTGATTGAAACTTGCGCAATATCGCCCTTTCGCCAGAGAACGTTTTCGTGAACGGCCCGTTTTTGAGTTGATCGTTGCAATGACGGTCAGAGGATACCCAAAATGAATATCAAGAAGCTCAGCGTGGGCGCCATCGCGCTTTCAATGATCACCGGTGCCGCACTCGCCGGCACCACCACCGGAACGTCGGCACTCGATGATCCGGCGAAAATGTCTCCATTCTTCACCGATGCCGGCATGAAGACCATGAAGTCTGATACGGAAATCAAAACCACATGGATGGCGATGAAGAAGGAAGACCGCGCCGAGATGGTGAAGGAATGCGGTGACGCCGCAATGTCCAAGGCGCACGGTGATTTCTGCAAGACGACCAAGCAGCTTGGCGAATAAGCCAACCAATAGCGGTTCAAGGTGGCGGTCCTTGCGGTCCGCCACCTATTTATTCTGGCATGAAGGCCTGGCTTCATCCGACTCGGACTTTTTTCCTTGCCAATCCCTTTCTGGGCCGGCGCGCCGGTCTTGCCCTGAAGCTGGTCACAAAGCCGCTTCCTGAGTTGAGCAGAGCAATGGCTCCAGGCCCGCAACATTGCGCTACTGGCCAGAGCCACTGCGGCGCCGGCAAACTTTTTTCGTGCCATTTGTCTGTGATGATATGTATGAAGCGCTTGATGGTCTCGATCGCCCTGATTGCCGTAGTGCTCTACGTTCACCAGTCGCATAGCCTAGTTAGGTTCTAGCGTTTCTTCGGCCTGATCTCCTCGAAACCGCCCTTCTCGACGATCTGCTTCAGCACGGCTTCTGCCTTGGTTTTGTCCTTCGATGCCTATCCGGCGCGCCAGCACTTCAACGGAAGCATCCAGCCCTTGGACGGCGGTGTGAAGGGCTACAGTCGCCGCCGCCAGATGATCTTCTGGCTTGCCGTTGTCGTTGGCTAGCTCTGTGCGTTGAGGCAGCTTCATTCGCGAATTATGCGCCTTGTCGCGACTTCGGTCTATGCCGGGCTGGAACGATTGTTTAGTGCCGGCGTTCCTTGACTGCTGCGGACCGCGTCAACCGGGCTTGGCGGTACGGTGAACAGGATGGTTTTCCCGGTTTCATATCCTGGCCAAGGAATGGCAATACCATCTGTCCCGCCCGGTCTGCAGCCGACGGGCGACGAAAACGCCGGGCGGGTGCTGAACGTGGCTCCTAATTTTCAAGCGGCGGTTTTTTGCTGTCTCCCTTGACACGGAACGTTGCGCTTTGCGGTGAGTTGTTAGTGAAGTTCACAAACGAGGGTGCAACGATGAAAACCATGACATGCAAAGAACTCGGCGGAAAGTGTGATCAGAAACTCACGGCCGGCTCCTGGGACGAAATTGTGAAGATGATGACAAAGCACGTGATGGAAAAACACCCGGACGTGGCCAAGGAAATGGAAAAGATGCACAAACAAGACCCGAAAAAGTGGGCCAAGGAAATGAAACCAAAATGGGACGCGACTCCTGACAAATAGCAGAAACGCCTCCAGCCGGCTTTGTTAGCCATAGAGCAATTCGGGGCCGGATGCGACATCGGAGAGCCTAAACTAAGACGCTTCTCAGGGCTGTAACATGCCGCGATACTTCTTCGACATCTACGACGGCGCTGAGACAACGGTCGATGAGACCGGGGTTGTCTGCAATGCGCTATCTGAAGTGAGCGATCACGCTGTAGACGTCCTTCCGGACATAGCACGAGACGAGTTGCCTGACGGTCCCAATCGGATTTTCTGGGTCAAGGTTCGCGGCGAGGACGGCGAACATGTCTATCGTGCGACACTGGCCCTTTCGTCCGCATGGCTTGTCGACGATACGGACGGCCGCAACCAGCCTGGCGAGGACTTAGCAATCGCCGCATTGAGGCGCACGAGTGCACAGATCAAGGCGATTAGACGCGATTTGGCCGAAGACGGTTTTATGGAGCAAATGCAGGAGATCGACTCCTTGATCGGCGTGGCTCAGCTTGAAACGGATCGATTGCTGAAGAGAACTTCACTTAAAGCGACAAACTAGAACTCGGACTCAGCTATGCGGTTGACCACGCCTTCATCGGCATGCTCTCGACCGGCCAGCTAGGTCACGCTCGACCCACCAGTGTCTCGAACGCTGCTGCGCCACCGACACGATTGATCATTCAAGCGGGGCCGGCAATTTTGTCGCAGCGATCTCATCTCTGAGAGAAGTGATATCTCTTCCTTCGAGCCGCTGGAAAACAGCTCGATCAATGTGCTGGCGATCTCTTGTGCGTCGAGCGACTCATGGTCGAGGGACCCATCCACGCATACTTGATCGAACACGCGTTGAAGGATCGCCATATCACTTGGGTAAAAAGTGGAAGTACCGAGGTAACGTGTGAGCATCTCTTTCGCCTCATAAAGGGGCGAGAGTGCGTTGTTCGCTCTCAATCAGCGGCGCCCTTTACGTGGCCGCTGACGAAGGTGATTACAGCTCGCATGGGCCGGAAGAGTCAATGATCCTAATTCGATATGATCAGCTCCTTCTCCGGCTGGCCCTTGCCGCCTGCCACCGAATAGTTCAGCGAAACCTCGTCCGTGGTGAAGCCCGCGAACGTCTCGCGGATGGTATCCTCCTATTATTCAGGTCACGGTCATACTCGCCTTCTATATTGTCGTACTATATCGGTGTCCGATGGGAACGTAGGATTTGGCATATGGACGCCGCCGACAAGGCAGCACGGATCGTTCGGACGATTAATTGGCCGGGCTTATAGTCCGGTCTTTTTATTGTGTGTGGAACCGGATTTTGAACTGACCCGCTCATGTCTGTCACATCAATGCCTCGCGGGTCGGCTGGTCGGCCGGGTGTGGCGACGGACTCGTGCGCCGATCTGGTGGCGATCTGAGGTTGGCTCAACTGGCGGCTTCCGACGATTGATAACGCGTGACGGCGATGCCGCAAGCATAAGCCTCAGCGTCGACAAGCTTCAAAGCGTTGTCCGGAGCGTTCTTTTCGAAGATCGACAATCCGTCGCCCAACACCGCTGAATTGACGTAGAACTGGAACTCGTCGACCAGCCGCTCGGCAATCAACGCAGCGGCGAAACCTGCCCCGCCGAAGGCGACGATATTGCCGCCCGGCTCGCGCTTCAGCGCCGCGACCTCGGCGGCCAGCGGCAGTTTGGCCATCTCCACATTAGGACCGGTTACGTTGTGACCAGACTTGGAAAAAACGATCTTGCGTATCTCAACGATGCGGTGCGCGAAAGCGAAGGGCGAATTGCGGGGAAATCTCCGCGCTATCTTGGTCCAGTGATCAAGATAGCCCCCAGCGATTTTGCTGCTGAGCACAATGCAATCGGCTTCCTCGAAGAAGCGGTTGAATCGCGCTAGCAGCGCATCCGTCCAGGTCAGTTCCGGGCTCCAGTCCCACACTTGCCATTCGGGGCCTTCCCCAGCACGACCGACGTAGCCGTCGACCGATGTCTGCATGTGAAGGATCAGCTTTCTCATCAGCATTTCTCCGGGTTGCTTACCAGCCAGAATCTAGCCACCGCCTCGGATTGCGCTCGGACGACGCATCGACGCTCCGAGATTACCAACTGGAACTAGCCAATCGGTTAGAAGTTCCCTCGGCGTGGTTGACCAGACTTGCACCGCGTTTGTTGATCCAGACGAGGTGCGATCGTCGCAAGGCTTGCGGTAGCGGGAGACTGTCGGTTGGGGTGCTCGCCCAACCCTTTGCCGTGGCGTTACCGGCCGTGATCAAAACGTATCGAATGGTGTGGTCAGTGAGATTTCCGTCGAACTCGGCATCGATGAGCAAAGCGGCGCCGGCTCCTATAATTAACTCGTTAACAGCCGGCCTCTTCCCTCGCTCTATGCTCGACAACTCAGATCGGCACCACTCAGCTTCAAGGTCGCTGGCTTAGCAAAGTGCGGAAGGCCAACACCAGCGAACTCGAGAAGCGGGCGGCGGCTTGAATCGAATCCGTTCAGTAACCGTTGTTCGTCACGACCATATGCTTGTGATGATGCCGACGCCCTGAATCGTAGAACGCCTGCTGATCGTGATGGCGATGATGCAGGCGCTGTCCATTATCGTTGATGATTTTTTCGGCATGGTGGTGGCGGTGGTGATGACCAGTAGAAATGACCACTTCCGCCGATTGAGCAGGAATGGCAAACAGAAGCGCCATGGCGCTGGAAATAATAATCATTTTCATAAGTTGTTTCCTTGGGGCCTATGACGATAGGCATAGTTCAACGCGCCCTTCGTCGATCGGTTCCTCCGACAAATTGAAATCCCAAGCCCACACGCGCTCGCGACGACGTAGGGAGCGCTTACCCGCTGTAGATTCGGATGCGCGCTTGGACGCGACGTTCTGGATGGCATCCTCTTGGGCGCGGCTCGCAATGCCGGAGCCGTCGTTTTTCAGCCTTGGCGCGCGGTGGAGATTACCAGCGATGGCGAGAACCGCTGTCCGGATCACCAGCAAGGACGACCAGGCAGTTATCGTTGCGCCAGTCGTGATTGCCGCGCATGGCTCCTGGGAGCAGGGGAAGCTTCCAACCAATCTCCCAAAAAGCAGTGCGCCTCACGATCCCTTTGGCCTCAAGGCCCATTTCAAGGGAGCTTCGCTTGCCCGAGACTTCATGCCCCTGCTGGTATTTACGGGCGGCTATGGCGGCATGGTCTGGGCAGACCACGACAGGACAGGATGTCGCTGTCATGCTGCGTACGCCGCGATCTGTTGACCAGGCTACGTGAAAACGGCGCGGCCTCGTCGGCAGGCCAAGCCGTTCACGCGCACATCCTCGCTTCGTGTCCTGGTGCAGTTTTCACGATCGGAGGCGCCACGCTCGATGGCGAATGGCTCGCCGCCGGCGGCATCTCCATGGCCTTGCAGTCCAACTGGTTATTCGCCAGCGAATTGGCGAGGTTCGACCGATGGGATCGAGCGGCGCGCATTGCCGCCGGCAGTCGCTATTCAAAAGTCTGGAACACACAATTCGCAACGCGCATTCGCGCCGCCGCTGTGTTGGCATGCATTGCCGTGCTGCCTCACTCCACTGCGGTGATTAAGGCTTTCATCGGTTGGTCCCCAGTAGTCTGACGAGCGGAGCCAGATTGACTGGCAAAACGAAGGTACTGCCAAATCCAAGATGATCGCTCAAATGGTGTTCGATAAGGGCCGGATGAGGAGTCTCCTTGAGCATTGACGTGATCCCGTAGCGGACGAGCGACGCAAATTAACACGCTCGCGCGAGGGAGGTTCCCTGGTGTCTTTCACACTCGGAGAGCTGGTGACCGCTTCGGCTCGCCACGCCGCCAAACGCATCGAATTACATGTTGGAGGCGCGTGGCTCACGCGATTGCCCCGGGCGGTACGCAGGTGTCTGCCTCACTTTGAATTCGGTGACTGGCTTCGCGTCGAGCGATGTCAAATCCGCACTGAATTCAAAATCCGCGCTGAAGTTGGCGAAGCCTCGCTAGCCCCGCAATCGGATTTTGGCTGTGCTCATGACACATGTGGCACGGCCAAATCCAGTCGCATTTCCTTGGCGATCATGAAGCCGGCGGCGAGATAGACGCCTTCGCCGGCATCAGAGGAATGAAGGACAGCTTTCGTGCAGCCGATCGTTCTCAAATAATCGATGCCAGCCTGCACCAGAGCGGCCGCTACTCCGTTTCGCCGGGCCGTAGGTTCGACGAAGACGCTCCAGATATAGCCATGCTTGCGGAAGGACGGCACTGTGACGTCGGGGTAGGGAAGATGTTCGACCTGGCAAGCCAGCGATCCCAAGGGAACTCCGTCCATCTCAGCGAAGAAAGTCGCCAGCGCATAATGCCTACGCCCTGACATGATGAAGTCCAGGGTGACGTCTTCGGCGTCGCCCTTGATGTTGATCGGGTCGACGCCATAGCTTTCCCACAACGCCCGATAGTGACGGATCAAGGTGTGGTCGTCGGCCGGGCTGCCCTTTCGAATGGTGTAAGTCATCGCGCTACAACGCCGGGATCTTCAGGCCGTTCCAACATGTGGCTCCCTCAGATCGGCGGAAATGGCGGAACGATGGCCGGTCGACGCCGTTCTCCATTGGTTGGGACAATGCGAGTGATCGGAGCCGTCATGTCGATAAATGTCGCCGTCTTTGTTGGGAGCCTGCGCAAGGCGTCGTTCACGCGCAAGGTAGCCAATGCACTGATCGAACTTGCCCCGCCCAATTTGCGCTGCCGGCTGGTCGAAATCGGCGATGAAGATCTGGAAGGCGACAAACCGGCGCCTTGGGCGCGCTTGCGGCGCGATGTTGCCGCCGCTGACGCCTTTCTGTTCCTGACGCCCGAATACAACCGTTCGATCCCGGCCTGCTTGAAGAATGCGCTCGACGTCGCTTCCCGTCCCGAGGGCAAAAACGTGTGGGCCGGCAAGCCGGCCGCCATTGTCAGTGTCACGCCCTACAAGCTGGGCGCCTTTGGCGCCAATCATGCGCTTCGCCAGGCATTGGTTTTTCTCAACGTCCCGGCCATGCAGCAGCCGGAAGCCTATATTGGCGACGCCGGCTCCCTGTTCGACAAGGCCGGTAAGCTGACGAACCAGAAGACCAAGGTCTTCCTGGGCAAGTTCCTGACGGCCTTCGAACAGTGGGTTTCGACGCTCCGCGATGCTGGTTCGATTGGCGGCTTCGATGGCTTCATGGCGCAACGCGAAAAGATCGCCGCCGCCTATTCGAGCGGCGACGCGACCTTGCTCGATGCCATCGTCGCCCGGGAAGGAAAAGCCACCTTCTTCCCGCCAACCGGCGGTTCGGTTTCTGGCGCCGCAAAGGTGGCGGCGCGGTATGACAGCGATGCGAAAGCGTTCTCGGCGGGCAATCATACGACGCTGCAGATGCTGCAGGCGCAAGCTTCGCAGGACGTTGCCTTCTGGACTGGCTTCCAGGATTTCGACGGCAAGATTGGCGGACACGCGGCCAAGATGAAGCTGCGCATCACGGAGATATTTCGATGGGACGGTGGGGGCTGGAAGCTGGTTCACCGGCATGCGGATCCTGCTTCATCGCAAAAACCCAAATAACCGGAAACGATGTCGCCTCGCCTTGGTGGGCGACGTTCAAGACAATCCGGGATCCTGCAGCTTGGTCAGTTGTTTCTCAGTTTCATCCACAGCTGTGGCCAGCAGCCTGTCGAAGTCGATCATGGCTTCCGAATGCCCATGGTCGGCGATGGATTTTCGAAGGATGCGAATTGCAAGGATTGCGTCCGCCATCGCCTGTTCGATGCTTTTCACCATGATCTCAGATCCTCGCTTTGCAAACGGCTCGCGGAAGTACGTGCGTCTCGGTCTACTGACAGATTGTACGACAAAACAAACCACATCCCCCTCACCAATTTGATTTTGCAGGCACCATCCTTGGCGCTGGTTGGGATGACCCCCAGGAGCTGGATAGCTTCACCGATGCGTTCGAACATAGGGAACGGCAGGCCGCCCAAAAGGCGCTGCAATGATGCCGGGAAGCTAGTAGTCCCTAGTTGAGATGGAGACCCGCTATGACGTCAAGGCGGCGGCGTGTCAAAGGCCTCTTGTTCTGGCCAAATACGGTTTGGAGCCTTTGCGGTATGCATAGCCGACCCATTCATCGCGCGTCCGTGACTTGATCTCAACCAACGGTCCGCAGAGCATTCTTGTTCCAATGGAACTATCTGAAATGCGGATGTCCTTTTTCCCGCCGCGGTAACAACGGGTGTGATCACAAAGCAAAACTGCAACACGACAGGATTCATTTTCGCTGGTCAGCTGCCAGGAACTTGATGAGTTCTCCGACGAGTTCTTCCGGCGCCTCTTCGGCCATATGATGTCCACAATCGAGCCCACGACCATGCGGTTCGCGCGACCAGGCGCGCCAGACTGCCAGGACATCGCCGTACAATGCTTCCATATCGTCTCGGAGGGACCATAGAACGAGCAGCGGGCAGGCAACACGCCGGCCTGCACGGCGATCCGCCTCATCGTGATCGCGATCGATACCAAGGCCTGCCCGATAGTCTTCGAGCATCGTGTGAACCGTTGCCGGATCGTGGATTGCTGCCCGATAGTCCTCATAGGCTTCGTGGCCCATCTGCTCCGCGGAGCCACCGTACCAGGCATCGGGGTCGGCAAGGATGGCTCGCTCGGGTTTGTCCGGCTGAGCGAAGAAGAACCAGTGCCACCAGTCCTGCGCAAACCGCGCATTGCACCGTTCCAGCGCTTCGACGATCGGCACTCCATCGAGGATGACAAGGCGTTCAATCGCCTCGGGATGATCCATCGCCGCGCGGAATGCGGTGTAGCTGCCTCGGTCATGGCAACAATGGCGAAGCGTTCAAAGCCTAGCTTGTGCATCAGGGCAACGCAGTCCCTGGCTTTGGCGGGCTTCGAAGACCCGGCGTGATCGGGTGTATCGTGTGGTTTGGAGGATTGACCAAAACCGCGAAGATCGGGACAGACCACAGTATGGTTCTGTGCCAGCTGCGGCGCGACGCGGTGCCACGTCGCGTGGGTTCTGGGATGTCCGTGCAACAGCAAGACCGGTGGACCGGAGCCACCATGACGAACGCGCAACGTCGCCTCCGGCAGTTCGATCATCTCCAGCGTGAAGCCTGCGAACATGCAGCCAGTCCTCGGAGTGAGTCAGCATCATCGTGGGGCACCCACAGTCTCAGGGTGTATCACTCATATTCGTCGTGGCGGCGCACCCAACCCTGGCGTTCACCCTTCTCGTTGCGGCCCTTGGGCGTCAGGTCGAGATAATTATAGGCGCCGATCAAGAGATCGCCGCCGCGCGCATAGGACGAATAGGTATGGAAGATGTCGCCGTCTTCATCCTTGATGAAAACGCTGATGCCCGGCGCCTCGCCTTCATGCGTCTTGCCACCTGCTTCGTAGTTGTACATCGTGTTGCCGTCAGCGATGTCTTCCCTGGTGAAGGATACCTGATAGTCGCGGCCTACCCATATGTCGGCTTCTGTGGCCAGCCAGGCGGCGATTCCTCAAAACTTTGCTGCCGCCCATAAGGTGTCTGGTCGAGAAGGGAATAGGCGTCCGTGAGTGCTTCAGTGCCGCGCGCGTAGACTGAGTAGGTGTGGAAAACGTCGTCGTCGAGCCGGAAAAAAACGCTAAGGCCGTGCTCTTCACCCTTCATGCCATTCGGACCCTTCCTTGCCTTCATCTCTGCAAAGTTTCGATAATTGTATTCGATCGGCGCCACGGTCTCGTCCAGGGTGACGTGAAAGTCGTAGTTGAAATCGCTGCCGAATGAAGAATACCAGGGAGCGCCCCACCCCTTTTCCGCTTTGTAGGCTTCGAGTTTGGCCAGCGGGGCGCGAGAAACAAGTGCGAAGGTCGTGTCATGATCGTACAGCGCCGACAGATCGCCCAGGGAGTTCACATAAGAGGTGCACCCCGAACAGCCTTTGTCCCACGCGGGGTCGAACATGAAGTGATAGACAACGAGTTGCCGGCGTCCTTCGAACAAGTCTTTCAAATTCCGCCTGCCGGACGAGGTGTCGAAGACATAGTCCTTTTCGATCTTCACCATCGGAAGCCGGCGGCGTTCGGCATTTATGCGATCGCGGTGTTTGGTGAGCTCTTTTTCATGCGCCTGCAAAACGACCCGCTTGGCGAGCCACTTATCCTGCAATGCGACTGGGGGATGTGGAGTTGTGCTTGTCATCTCAAAACCTCGCGAATGTTCCGTTTTGTCGTGGCTGTCAAATCCCGCCATTGGCCAATTGGCTCACAAGTTGCTTCGTGACCATGGTTCGAAGAGGCTCATCGCAGTCGTGCTTTCGATCACGACGAGAACACGCGTACGGCTATACTTGTGAAGAAGGACGCACTTTCGGTTGATCTTGTGCCCAGCCACATTCGAGTTTGAACGCGCAGCACAAGCGATTGTTCCTGCCGTTCTGCTGGCGGAAATGGCGAAGACCACCGACCGCGTCGTGCTGATCGAGGACACGTGCGAACTCCAGTGTGCTGCGCCCAATCTGGTGGCGCTGCGCACCAAGGATGGTGTCGCCTCGCTTGCCGATCTGGTGAAATCGTCGCTGCGGCTTTGCCCCGACCGCATCCCGATCGGCAAGGTGCGTGGGGCACCTAGTTCTGCCTTGTCCTCGAGGATAGCCTTCTCGCGCGCTTTCATCGCTGCAATTTCCGTACGCAGATCGTCCATCTCTGGTCTTGCCGTCCATCTCTGGTCTTGCCAGTGTTGAGGGCGACCAGACACGCGGCCATTTGCAAGCCTTGTGCGCGGCGCATTGCGATGACTTTTTCAGTTCATCCAGCTTGCGTCGGGCTATTTCGTGCAGCCGCCCGACCCCGCTGAATTTTTCGGGATCAACGCATCAAGGTTTTGCAAGCTGGGTTCGATCTCCCCAAGAGCTTTGTCGTAGGGCATCAGATAGGCGTCGTCCCTCGGTGATGACAAAACCGCGTTGGCCGGTTTCGGCGTCCTGAAGCAACGATGGTACCTTATCCATCGCCGCCAGTGCGGTCATCGAATGCTCGACCATGACATGAGCCTGACGCGCCGCGGCATTGAATTCGTAGGTGACGACACAACTGATAGCGAGCGCCACCACTAACGGCATCGATCGCAACATAAAGGCTGGGTGGAGGAGTGCCTTGAGGCGGGTTGCCGCCATGCTTTCTCCAGTGTACGCGAAGTGCTTTGGCAACATAGCGCGCATGGCTGAGCGAGACGAGCAGCACGGCAAGCGTGGGCACGTCTGAATGGCATTCCCTCGACGCGGCATGTTTTGGCCGGCGCTTGCAACTCGTCGGTTTCCGACCGCGGATCCGTGAGCGCCGACGGGCGATGGGAACTGGGGAGTATTCGCGACCACGTTGTGCCTCAGCGTCAAGCAGAATCCAAATCTTGTCTTCGACTCGCAAACGACCTCTCATGCATGGAAGCCCTCCAGTGCATTCGCTGCCAGCCAGTCGGAACAGGAACCGCTGGCTGTCCGGCGCGTTCCAGAGGATGCGAATCCGTAAATCCCAAACCCGATCGCGGTGCAGGCAACCAGAAGGAGCGAGCCGTGGTTGAAGACCTCAAGACCAAAACGAATGACGCGCGTCAGGGCGAAACCAGTGGCCACATGAGATGGGTTTTAGGAATATCGTTAGCTGCGGTGGTCGTCGGCTTTTCCGCAACTTATTTCTGGACCCGCTTTGCATAGCACACAACCCGCCGCGCTATACCAATTGGAGATTTTTCAATGGCCAACACCCATCCAAGGACCACCGCATTTCCGACCAGGAAGCTTTGCGCATTGCCGAGCGGACCGACGTGTCCCCACAGCAGGCCGTTGCGGCACTGGAGTATCAGGCGCGATCGGTGGCTGGCGATGGCTCGCGGCTCACAATCATGTTCAAACTGCTCCGCCGTCCGCCCGCTGGAGGTCCATCAGCCAAGGTTCGCGCTGGGCGTCCAAACCTGATGGGTTGATGTCGCTAGGGGCAAGATTAAGAGCGCCGAAGTGACATGGCGCCAATAGCGTGTCGCTTCTCTAAATTGATGTCCAGGGGATGAGTGTTTGCGACAATCGGATCGCCGCGAACGACGATGTCTTGCAAGAGATACTGCATGCTGCAAAGCTCCTCAGTGTTAGAACTCACGGATATGGACATCGCTCATAGATCCATCCAATTCCTTGCCCGACGGAGATGTAGGGGCGCCGGTTCTGCCAGCGGCCTCCGCAAGCGCTCATGATTTCATTCCCCGACGCCACGAAGCCCCCAAGCCGGCACTCGTGCCCCGATATTGGCGGGCGTGCGCTGTGGTCGGTTGATCGCGGCGTGTCCCCAATCATCGGCACGGCAATCCACAATGGCGGTCATGTCCGCGAGGAAACGCTTGAGTTGATGGCACTGGCGTACGACGAACGCCTGCGCGAGGAAGATCCCTTCACGGACATGGTGATCCGCGACGTACCCAACCGCGTCGTTTTCCATCGTTCGCGCTTTGAGATCGATCTTAATCGCGAGCGCGACGGCGCAGTGTATCTGACGCCGGAACAGGCGTGGGGCCTCAAGGTGTGGCGAGTGGCGCCGCCAAGCCAAATCGTCGAGGGTTCGCTGCGGGTGCACGACGCGTACTATGCGATGCTACGGCAGATGCTGAGCGGCATCGAAGCAGACCATGGCCGCTTCGTCCTCCTCGACATCCACAGCTACAACCATCGCCGCGCCGGGCCGGATGGGCCCCCTACCAATCCGGAGGCCGCGCCCGACATCAACATCGGCACCTCCTCAATGGACCGCGCCCGCTGGGCGCATATCGTTGATCCTTTCATCGATGCCCTCCGCGCCTTCGTGTTTTGCGGCCGACGGTTGGATGTGCGCGAGAATGTTGCCTTCCAGGGCCGTGGCGAACAGACGCGTTTCGTGCATGAGAATTTCCCCACGACCGGATGCGCCATCGCCATCGAATTCAAGAAGTTCTTCATGGACGAGTGGACGGGTGAGCCGGATCTCGAAGCCTTGGCGGCGATGCGAGCGATGATCACGGCAACGCTGCCGTTGCTTGAGGGGCGATTGCTGACCGTACCATGAACAAAGCCGCCGCCAAATCCGATCAGGCGTTGTTGGCCGATATCCTCGCCGCACTCGAATCCGGACAGCCCATCCGCCGCGATCTGGGAAATGGCGGCCGGCTGCACATCGACAGGCCGTTGCCATTTCTGTGCGTGCATATGACGCGACGAAACGACTCGGCCGCCCGCGACGTGGTTTCCGCAAGCGCATCATATCTGATCGCGCGCAATCTGCGTACCGCCGCGATGATAGCCGACGCTGTCGGCGCGGCCATGACCAAGCGCTTCGGTGCGTTCGTGCTGCTCGATATCGGCGAGTTGGAGCGCGACCGGATGAGCGGGGATGCACCCTATCTGCCGCCCTTCGAGGTCTTCCTGACGGCTTCGCCGGAGCCTCCCGTGCAGGCAGCGCTGTCAGCGCTTGCGGCGGGAATAGAAGGCGTCGACGCTAGGTTCCGCCGGCCGCGGATCGAGCGCCTGGCCGGCGACCAGCACGCGAAGCTTGCCCGGCTGCTGCCGAAATTCCCCTGTGTGACCCTTCGCTTCGCGCCGATCTACCGGGTGCCGGAATCCGACGCGATCTATCCCGAACTGCGCAAGCGGTTGATCGCCAATATGGTCGACGCCGGGCTTCAGGCTATGGCCGCGTACGTCACGGCTACCAAGGCAATGGCGCTGTCGACCCATCGCTCGCTCGGCCGGCGCGCGTTCGTCAATGCCGTCAGCCGCGCTGACAAGGCGATGGACGAGATCGCCACCTCGTTCGACTTCCTGCTCGCAGTGACGCCGATCAATGCTGGCGCGGCCTGGGCGGAGTTCAAGGCGGGCGGCTTCGCGAAAGCGCCGCGCTTTCTCTATCGTCCGCTGACGGTTCAGGTCGAGTTTCAGAAGAGGGCGCTATTCTCGATCGGGCTCGACCATTTCGAGGATCCGGTCCTGCTCGATCTCTATCGCGAGAAACAGCAGGAACTGGATCTGCAACTGTCGATGCTGACAGCTCGCGAAACGCCGCGCTTCCTCGAATTTAGCCGGGCGCTCTACGGCCCTGTCGAGCCGTCCTTGCTGGAGGCCGCAAACGATATTCTCACCGCGACTGCCCGCAAGCGCGTCGCAAAGCCTGGCGACGATGACGTGGGTTCGGCCTTCGTGGAACGCAAGGCGCTGGCGATGATCAATGGCTATACCGGCCAGAATGGAGACTTCGCAGCCATTGTCGAGATGCGCGACGATCTGCCGGCCGGACTGATGGTCTCCAACGGACGTCTGCTGATTGCGCGCAGCACCGTGATGTCGCGCGGGCGCGTCGAGGCGCTGCTCAGCCATGAGGTAGGAGTGCATCTGCTGACCTATTTCAATGGCTCAGCGCAGGGGCTGCGGCTGTTCCGCTCGGGGCTTGCCGGCTATGAGGGTGCGCAGGAGGGACTAGCCGTGCTGGCGGAGTTTCTGGTGGGGGGCATGACCGTGGCGCGGCTGCGCCTGATCGCCGCCCGCGTCGTTGGCTGCGCCGCGATGCTGGATGGCGCGAGCTTTCCTGAAACCTTCGCCTCGCTGGTGCGCGAGCACGGCTTTGCCGAAACCCAGGCATTCAACCTCACTTTGCGGCTCTATCGGGGCGGCGGTTTGGTCAAGGACGCGATCTATCTGCGCGGACTGCTTGAAGTGCTGCATCATCTGCGCAGCGGCGGCTCGCTCGATCCGTTCTGGATGGGTAAGATCGCCGCCACCCATTTCAGTGTCATGCAGGAATTGAGCGCACGCGGCCTGCTCAAGACGCCGCAGTTCAGGCCTGCTTTCCTCACTCACCCGCAGGCCGAGGCACGCCTTGCCTCCGCTCGCGCCGGTCTCAGTCCCATCCAAATGCTGGTCTAGGAGCCTCCCATGCGCATCGCATTCTTCGTCAATTCGATCGAAGGTGAGACCCCGATCTACACCACCACCTTGCTGGCGCTGGCGGCGCTCGGCCGCGGGCACGACATCTGTTACGTCACGCCCGGCGATTTCGTTCTACGGCCCGACGACAGTCTGATGGTGCGGGCGCTGACCCTGCCGGGAGCCAGCTACAAGAAAGCCGAGACCCTTCACAAGGACCTGCAGGGGGACAAGACGGTCATTGAAACCATCGACGTGGCGGATATCGACGTTCTGTTTCTTCGCAACGATCCATCGCTGGACGCCGCCGAAAGGCCCTGGGCCGCGCAGGTCGGAACCATGTTCGGGCGGCTTGCAGCGCCACGCGGCGTACTGGTAGTCAATGATCCGGACGGGTTGGCCGGGGCGCAGAACAAGCTCTATTTTCAGGACTTTCCGGCGATCGTGCGGCCGACCACGCTGATATCGAAGAACATCGAGGAAATCCGCGCCTTCATCGACGATCAGCGCAAAGGCGTCATCGTCAAACCTCTGCAGGGGTCGGGCGGCAGGCACGTCTTCAAGATCACATCTCCAAAGGATGCCAACCTCAACCAGATCTTCGAAGCGGTCAGCGGAGAAGGTTATCTCATCGTCCAGGCCTTCATCCCGGAAGCCGCCGAAGGCGATATCCGATTTTTCCTGATGAATGGCCGGCCGCTGCGACGGGAGGGCAAATACGCAGCCTTTCGCCGTGTGCCCGCCAAGGGCGAAATCCGGTCCAACATCCATGCCAATGGGACGCCACAGCGGGTCGACATCACGCCTGAAATTCTCGCCATCGCCGAGACGGTGCGGCCCAAGCTCATCCATGACGGCATGTTTCTGGTGGGGCTCGATATCGTCGGATCAAAGATCCTTGAGATCAACGTCTTCACCCCAGGCGGGCTCGACAACATTTCGCAAATGTACAAGACCAACTTTTCCGAAAGCGTCATCGCGGCGCTGGAGGAGAAGATCGCCATGCGCGCGGCCTATGGGCGCTCGGTGACCAATCGGGAGTTGAATACGCTTTAGAAACAGCATCGCCGCCGTTGCTGATGCAGCAATGCTTAGCGTCACGGTACGCGGTACCGAATGTGGACACCTTTTGCTTTGCACCGGTTCCGCGCTGGTTTTCAGCAAATGGTACTATGGCAGGCTGTCGCTTGGAGTTTTTTGTCACGGTGGAGAGTTAGTATCGCGATTGGGCGCGGGGAGGCGGCAGCATGAAAACTAAATCGGCAAGTCCGGTCGTCGGGCCATCAAAGCCACGGCTGCTCGGTTGTGCTGGGACCCGTCTGATCACTGGCGCATCTGATGATGATCCCAGCGGCCTCGCGACCTATTCCCAGACCGGCGCACAGTTCGGGTTCGGCCTAACCTGGACCATGCTGTTCACCTACCCGCTGATGTCGGTGGTGCAGGAAATCAGCGCCCGTATTGGGCGAACAACCGGGCGCGGCATCGCCGGTAACATGCGCGTTTTTTATTCCAATTGGCTCCTGCTGTCGGTCGTCGTGCTGCTGCTCCTCGCCAACATCATCAACATCGGCGCCGATCTTGGCGCCATAGGGTGATGCCCTGAAGCTCATCATCGGGGGGCCAGCTCTCCTCTACGTCGTGCTCTTCGGCGCTATCTCCGTCGTGCTGCAGATCTTCCTCAAATACAGCCACTACGTCTCCGTTCTGAAGTGGCTGACCCTGTCCCTGTTCGCCTATTTTGGCATGGTGTTGTTTGTGCACGTGCCGTGGAACGAGGTCGCGAACGGCCTGTTCATTCCCAGATTCACGCTCGATGCGCCGTTCTGGACCGCGGTGGTCGCGATTTTCGGCACGACCATCAGCCCTTACCTGTTCTTTTGGCAGGCTTCACAGGAGGTTGAAGACCAGAAGGCAAAACCTCTGCGCGAACCCCTCAAGAAAGCACCGGAACAAGTCGAAAACGCAATTCAGCGCATTCGGCTGGATACCTACGTCGGCATGGCGTTTTCCAACATTGTCGCTCTCGCGATCATGATCACGGCTGGCGCTACCCTTCACGCCAAGGGCACTACTGACATCGAATCTACCAGCCAGGCGCCGAAGCGCTCGGCCGGTCGCCGGCGTGTTCGCGCTCGCCATTTTCGCAGTGGGCGTCATTGGGACAGGGGCTGCTGGCAATCCCGGTCCTCGCCGGCTCGGCTGGGTACGCGTTGGGCGAAGCCCGTAAGTGGCCGGTGGGGCTCGAGCGCAAGCCATTGCAGGCCAAAGCTTTCTACGCCACGATCGCGATCGCCACGCTGATTGGCGCGTGCCTCAATTTCACGCCCATCAACCCCATCAAGGCTTTTTATTGGAGCGCCGTGGTCAATGGCGGCGTCGCGGTGCCTGTCATAGCGGTGATGATGCTGATGACGGCGCGGAGCGACGTTATGGGCCGAGTGACTGTGCCGCTGGCCATGCGCTGGATCGGCTGGCTGGCAACCGCCGTGATGGTGGCGGCGGCGGCGGTGATGATTGTCCTGCTCTTCGTTTAATTTGCCCGTTGGCCGTCAAGCACTTTTGCGCTTGCGCGTCCAGCCGTTAGAGGATGTAGCCTGCTTCCGCGGGGCGGGGCGGCGCTGGACAGCTTCGGTCAAAACCATAGCAGTGACGCTGCGCACGCTGACCCTCGGCAAGCCGCAGGTTACCGACGTGCCGTGAGGATGCGCGGGCGGTCAAAGGCAGTCACCTTCCACGTTTTCGATCCGAAACACATCGAGGACGTCCTTGATCGTGACCTGCCAAGCGTTTGGAGGGAGGAGGAGGCGCAGGAAGTTGCAGAGAACAGGCGACGTGGTGCCAACAAGGCCGCCCTAACGCGTGCGGGCAAGGGCAGCGGCGAGGTTCGCGTTTCCAGGAATAACCGGAAAGATGACGCTCCCCGGCCTAAGTTGACGGGCTGGGACGCCTTCGAGGACGAGGGACTGCTGCGCTAACATTGGCCTTGACCGGGGGGTCATTCGTTCGTTTGCGAACCGAGCGTTGGCGTTGGCTCACCCGGAACGCCGACGCCCGAGAAGGCTGGCAAGCAATTTTCGGCCGCCCTTGCGCGGGACAAGATCAATATCGCTGACAAGCTTTGCCCCACCCTTGCGCCGCTCCAACGTGATCTTTCGGCTGTGGTAGGCTTCCAACTCGACCCGATGCGCAACACTGATGATGGTGACCTTCGGCAATTCGTGGATGATGGTCTCCATCATTTTGTCCTGGCTCTTCTCATCGAGTGCTGCCGTCGCTTCATCCAGCACAATGATGTCTGGAGCATGCAAGAGGAGGCGCGCAAACGCGAGCCGCTGCTTTTCGCCACCCGATAGGGTTTGGTCCCATGGCGCATCCTCCTCGATCCTGTCTCTCAGATGACCGAGTCCCACCTTGTCGAGGGCAGCCTTGATCTCGTCCAGCGTCCAGTTGTCGGCGGCGCCGGGATAGGCCGTTGCACGGCGCAGCGTGCCCGAGGGGATGTAGGGACGTTGCGGCAGCATGAACATTCGCTTGTCAGGATGGAAATTGACGCTGCCGCCGCCCCACGGCCATAGGCCAGCGATGGCCCGCACCAGTGTGCTCTTGCCCGAACCGGATTCGCCGGCGACCAGCACCCGCTCGCCCGATTCGATCACGACCTCGGTCTCCCTGACCACGGCTGTGCCGTCGTCGAGCGACACGGAGAGATTTTTCAGGCTGAGCATTGCGTCGCCTTCGGTTTCGCCGTGGCTGATGCGTCCCAGAGCTTGGCTCTGTTCCGCGCGCTCAAGCCCGTCGAGCGACATCATCAGCGAAGCGATGCGCCGCGCCGAAGCGTTCCAATCGGCGAGACGCGGGTAGTTGTCGACCAGCCATCCGAACGCGCCCTGCACGATGGCGAAGGCGGAGGCAGCTTGCATGACCTGTCCAAGCGTCATGCTGCCTTCGAGAAATTTTGGAGCACAAAGCAAGACCGGCACGACCGGCGCAAACAGGCTCGATCCCTGCGACACCAGAGCCGTGCGCATGTGCTGGCCCGTAAGCAGTGCCCATTGCTTGAGCACATGGCCAAAAGTGTTGTCGATGCCGCTGCGCTCCTCCTCCTCGCCGCCGAGCAGTGCGATGCTCTCGCCGTTTTCCCGCACGCGCGACAGCGTGTAGCGGAATTCGGCTTCCACCTGATTCTTCTCCTCGGAGAGCTCGATGAAATGGCGGCCGATGACCACCATCGAGGTGGAGGTGATGGCGGCATAGATCACGGCCGTGACGACGAGGAAGCCGGGAATGGTGACATTCGAGCCTCCGATCGGCAGGGTGAGCGCGCCGCCGATCGTCCAGAGCACCACGATGAAGGTCGAGGCCGAAAGAAATGCCGAAATGACACCGGCGATGAAATCCACGGGCGACTCCGTGGCAATCCGCAAATCTTCCGCGATGCGGGCTTCGGGGTTCTGGTGGTCGCCGCTGATGAGGTTCAACTGATAATAGCGGCCGTTAGCCAGCCAGCGTCCGATGACCGAAGTGGTAAGCCAGGAACGCCAGCGGCGCTGAATGGTCATGCGAATGAAGACTTGCGCAACGACGAGGCTTGCGTTGCCAGCCACGAGCGGCAGGAAAACGACGCTGAGGAAATAGACCGTGTGGGCATTGCGTTGCTCGATTGCGTCGAAAATTGCGCGGTTCCAGACGTTGATCCCATACTGGAAACCGACATTGATGCCGATCAAGGCCAACAGGCCGATTGTGCAAGGCCAGGCGAGCCGATCGCCGTGCCGGCTCCAGTAGCCGCGCGAGCTGATCCAGAACCGCTTCAGCAGGTATTTCTTGCGCGCCTGCTCGACCTGCTCGGGCGTCATCTTCGGATCGGGTTCGATGGCATCAGGTGGCGGCATGGCCTCGCCGAGCACGTCGGACGCGATTTCGACAAGGGGCTCTGCCTGCAGGCGCGGCTTCTTGTTACCGCGTGGCTTGGCGCTGTTGGCCGGTTTCGGTTTGGATTTAGCTTCGGACATTCGGCCGATAACGGCTTAGAAATCAAAAGGTTTCATGATATCCGCTCAAGAAGGCGAATAGACCGAGGCTATGTCTGGCCTGGGCCGATCGAAGGTCTTCTTGAGGATCGTGCTGAGAAGTTCGCCGCCGACCACCGATCGCGCCAAGGATCGCTTGGGTCTCTATCCGGCACGCCTGCCCAAGGCGAGTCCGACATTCCACCGTTTTCGGAACTGGCGAAGATGGTTGGACAAACGAAAGAGCCGTACAACGATCAGAGGTAACGACAACGATGGCTCAACTTCGGTGACGGCTTACATCTCGCTGTTCTGAATAATTCCCGCTTCGCCATCCTGAATATGCGTGCGCGAGACCGTTGACCTTTTGAGCCGGACGCCCTGGCCGCCATGGATCGTCTCGCCATCACTCAGAAAGGCAACCCCAGTTCGAGCGCCGATCGCATCGCAACCAGCATGTCGCCGGCCGGAATGCGCTTGCCCTTCTCGAAATCCCGAACGGTTCCCTCGCTGACCTGCGCTTTGGCGCCAAGCCTGGCTTGTGACCAGTCCAGCAGGGCCTGCGCCGCTCGGCATTGCTCCACAGTCAATTGGGTCACAAACTTCTCCTCAAGCGGCTCTGTGCGCGCTTGGCCTAAGCGACCTTGCGCTTCGAGGTGCTCTTTTTAGGTGTCTTTAAGCCCTCCTGTTTGAGGCTCTTCTTGAGTACCTCGGCCAGATTGATGACATTTTCTTTCGGCTTGGGCACCGCCTTCGGTGGCGACTTGCCCTTGCGCTTCGCGTCAATCATGGCAATCAGCGCATCTTCGTAGGTGTCCTCGAATTTCGAGGGATCGAAAGTGGTCACCTTTTTGTCGATGAGCATGCCGGCGATTTCGAGCAGCTCAGGATCGTATTTCGCCTTGGTCAGACCATCGAAGACACTCTCCTCGGAGACCATCTCATTGTGGTTTCGCAGCTCGGTCATCACCATGCCCTTGCCATATGGCTGGATCACAACTTCCCGGCCGCGCTGATAGAGCACGATGCAGGAGCGGGCTGTGACGCCCTTGCTCTTCATTGCATCGCGGATCACTCCGTAGGCCTCGACGGCCGCGCCGTCGGCTGGAATGAGGTAGTAGGGTTTTTCGAGATAGCGAGTATCGATCTCGTTGATCGCTACAAACTCACCGACCTCCAGCGTGTGATCCGACGTGAGCTTGAGCGCCTTGATGTCGTCGGGCTCGATCTGAAGGAACTCATCCTTCTCGACCTCGAACCCCTTCACCTGGTCCTCGGTTTCGACGGTCTTTCCTGTCTTTTCGTCAGCATAGACACTTTTGACGGGAAGGCCGTCCTTGCGGTTCAAGATCTTGAAATGGATCTTCGAGGCCTCGCTGGTGGCACCGACAATCTTCACGCCACATGTGACCAAACCAACTTTCAAGAAGCCCTTCCAGGCAGCACGCGGCGCGACCATTTTGTTCATCCTTTTTCTGGTCAGGGCAAACGAGTTTCGGTTCAAATCGTTCCTCAAAGGGGCAGGTGTAGCCGGCTCGTTCCACAAAGGTCCGCCGGAGGCTGGACGTCCGATTGCTGTGCGGTGATTGTGGTGATCACTCAGATAAGGTGCTTAAGCAGCCGTTTTGTCGCGGCAAGGATCAACTTTTTCCTCGGATGCACGTTGTGCCCAGCAACCGAGGAGACAGCCATGCCCACTGGGACAAAAACCGACACCTCCAAGACCGTACAAAGGCAGCTGCGAATCCAGAACAAGGTGGATGCTGATGATCGGGCCAAGTCGAAATCGAAACCGGCCGGCGCGATGCAGGCCGGTGCGCGAAAATATCCGGCGCCGCCGTTTCCAAAGCAGCATCACCCGAAACCCGGCCAAGAAGCAGAGATCAAACCAGCTCCGCTCTACGATGCGCCGTTCTGGCGTGGCTCTGCTAAGCTCGAGAGCAAGATTGCCCTGGTCACAGGCGGCGACTCCGGTATTGGGCGAGCAGTCGCGGTCCTTTTCGCACGCGAGGGCGCCGATGTTGCGATTGTGTATTTATCGGAGGATGACGACGCGGAGCTGACGAAGCAGGCGGTTGAGGCCGAAGGCCGCCGCTGTATCATTGTCCGCGGCGATGTTGCGGACCGTGCTTTTTGCCGCAAAGCTGTGGCCAATACGGTCAAGCAACTGGGAGGGCTCGATGTCCTCGTCAACAACGCAGCCTTCCAGGTGCATTCGACCGATTTTGCCGACCTGACGGAGGAGCATTTCGACACCACCCTGAAGACCAACCTCTACGGCTATTTCCATATGGCCCAGGAGGCGGTCGCGCATATGAAGCCCGGATCGGCGATCGTCAACACCGGTTCGACAACGGGGATCAACGGCTCGAAGGAGCTGATCGACTACTCGATGACCAAGGGTGGCATTCACGCCTTCACAAGGGCCCTATCGGGCAACCTCATCGACAAAGGCATTCGCGTCAACGCGGTCGCACCCGGTCCGGTTTGGACGCCGCTCAACCCCTCGGAGAAGCAGGCCAGTTCGGCTCCAACCACACCACCATCCTGACCCAGGACGGCAACGGCAACATCGCCGCCGGCGTGCAGGTTGGCCACGGCTGCGATGCCAACGTCAGCCAGGGCGGCAGCGGCAACGTCGCCGCTTTCGTCCAGGCCTGCCCGTAGACAGCAGTGCCGGCCGGGTGGCCGCGGAACGATTTCGCGGCCACGGCCACCGAACGCCAAGGAGACGAACCATGCCCCGCATCGTCAAGCATTCCCGCTCCGTCATAACGGCACTCGCCCTGGTCTTAGTCTCGGCCGGCGCGCTGGCGACCATGGCCACCGCCGACCAGTCCGTCGAACCGGTGCGCTGCGAGATCCGCGCCACGCCGCAAGGCGGCATGGTCTCGCTGGAGGCGCTCGCCCATGCCGACAGAAACGTGAGCGGCACCTATTCCTTCCATGTCGAAAGCGCCGGCCGGTCCGGCGGCACCAATATCGAGCAGGGCGGCGCCTTCAGCGCCGCGCCCGGCAAGCCTGCCACGCTCGGCGCTGTCACGCTCGACGCGAAGGGCGCTGTCTTCGACGCCAGGCTCAAGGTCACGGTCGATGGCAAGAGCATCGGCTGCGCCGAGCGGGTCGGCGGCGCGACCTGATCGCATCGCTAGATTTACGAACAGGGCGTCGGCATTCGGCGCCCCTTTCTATGTGGGCCAAGCGAGGAGAAAAAATGACTGAACGACAGCTGAACGACCGATTCCAGCAGGGTTCAGCCACGAGATGAGAAGGTTGGCCATAGGCTGAGGCAGCCGGAAAATGGAGATCAAGATGACCCGCAATATGTTCAAAACCCTTACCGCCGCTCTCGTTGCCGGCGGCATCGGCCAGGCGGCGCTGTCCGCACCGGCTTATGCGGGCGGCTGGGTTTCGGTGACATTTGCTCCTGACAACGCCCGCGACGCCGGCGCCCTGGCGACTGGCCTGCGCGTCTATTCGCTCTATCGCGGCCTGCGCGGCGCCAGCATCCGCCAGTTGGGACACGGCAACGCCGCCGGCATCGGGCAAAACGGCGGCGGCAATCTGGGCATCATCCAGCAGGAGGGCAACGGCCATTCCGCCACCCTGCAGCAGAACGGCAATGACAACGCCTACGGCATTTTCCAGTTCGGCAGAAACACCGACGCGAATGTTGTTCAGAACGGCGATGGCGGCGGCGGCGCCACCTTCAGCTACGGTTGGTAGCAGGCGAAGACCAATCGAGACTTGGCCCGGAGATTATCGTTGCGCGTCGCCAGCGGCTCGCTTGCCTGTGGCGGCTCAGCGCCGACCTCAAGGGGCCTCCTCGCTATCCAACTTGGAGCATGAAGGTGCACCTGTTGAAGCCCTCGGAATTGCTCGAACGGGGGTTGCTGATTCTTGGCGCGCTTCATCCATGCCTCGCAAGAGCGATTGCGCGCGAATGCGCCGAGCAACCCAGCAAAGTCTTGTCGGAAAAGAGACATTTGCCGCAATATCATTTCAATGATGTATCGATTTGTGAAGCGACATCCTAATATTCGCCATCATTTAGGTGTCGCTTATAAGGCGTTAGAATCCGCACCTGATTGCAAACGACGGTCGGGGCAAAAGAGTAGGGAAGGATAATTTCATGAGCTTCAAAACTGCCTGCTTCGGCGCACTTGCTTTCACCATTGTCGGCGGCGCAGCGCTTGCCGGCGCGCTCGACGAACCCAAGATGATGGCGCCGTTCTACACCGACGCGAGCATGAAGACGATGAAGCCGGACGCCGATATGAAAAAGGCCTGGGCGGGCATGGCTAAGGCCGATCAGGCCAAGATGATGAAGGAATGCAACGACGCGGCGATGAGCAAGCCTCATGCCCAGTTCTGCGAGAAATTGAAGGCACTCGGCGGCTCCAAATAAGCCACGGCATTCGCTAACAATCTGGTGGCGGGCTATGTCCCGCCATCATCATGTCAGGCCGATTTCTTCTGACGTCCGCTGGACACCGATTCGTGGATTGGCGCCTTGAGTATTGCCTCATCTGGCGGCCCTGGCCTGCTCGATCAGGAGCTTCGTCGATGCAAGGTCCGTCGCGCCCGGGAAAATCTGATCGCCGACGACAAAATGTGAGCCTGTCCGGAGTCTAAGCAGTGCTGCCTCGAATGGGCCGCATCAGAAGGATCGATTGAAGCGAATGTCGATTAGAAGCGTGACGCGGCGTGATCTGGCGTGCCCGACGGGTATGGAGCGGGATCATTGTGGATCAAGAACGCTATGACCAGAACCACCATATCTATCAAATACTTGCGCGCCCATCGCGGAGAGTTGGGGCCGTGATCTGGGGTCTGTACCGAGTGACCGCTTGTGATCTTCCACGCTTGGGCATGATCGCATTTGCACAGTACCCTGACGTCCCGATCGACCACGGGTTCCGAACGCTTATCTTTCTAGCTCACGCCCTGGGAACAGCTTGAACGGCTTCTCTGCTACTTCGGCTGAGGCGCTTCGACGCGAGATTCACATGAAGGGTAGGGGCTGCCTAATCACCTCTTTATCAATACTTCACCATAGGGACAACGGTCTCGGAACCTTTCTGATTGATACGGACTTCTGGGATTCACTGCGAATCCAACCAAATGAAGGGCCTCCGCATGAAAGTCACTGCAGCAGGTATCGACCGCATCAAGATCGGCAACGCGGACGCGAGCGGCCAAGGCGCGCAATTCGTCGTTTGGCTTTATCTTCAGGTCGACGAAGGCGGCACACAGACCGGTCAGGAACTGGTGGTGTCCGTGCCGTACGACGCGCATATGACGTTCGACGATCTCGCCACCCAGGCTTTCGAGAAGGCGCACGCCATGCTTCGCGCCTGCTGCGAGATAGATCAGTCCATGTGGTGGAAGCAGTTCAACCGTAGCCTGGCGCCGCTGCCCGAATGGACATCGGGTGCGCAGTAGCTGGCAGACGCCCGAAGCAATGGATGAAATTCAGGAGGAAACCAGCTCCTCACAATCCTTCGCCGGTTTTCGGCGCGCGTTCTTCCGGGTGAATGGGCTAGGCGCTTGCGTTAGCGTCAATTAGGGTTGGCCAATGGCACTATGGTGTAAGCGGACTCGCGGGGAGGGCCAAACTGAATGCGCCCCATAAGGTAGGCAGCTGGGCGACGAGGTCTGACACCGTCACCGCAGACTTTCTCGTCGGACCCGATGGAGCCTTTGAAAGGCTCAGACGCCTATGACGGCTTTGCACCTCATGTCTGCCGTAGGGGTAAGCTTGCCGTTGCCCGAAAGCAGACATCGTCGGCGAATGGGCGAAGGAGGGCTTCGAGGTAAACCTAACGCAGTTCCTGGATGACAAGGCGATTCTGGCGGATCGTATTAGAGAGCGCGCGCCGGCAGACCTGTTCTTCCGCCAGCCCGCGTCCTCATAGTTTACTGGGCCATCAAAGTTGCGCCTCGCAGCGCGCCTGAGAATGGTCCGCTTACTGACAAAGAGCTCGCCCCAACATATAGCACCTCGGCTTGCTACGGCCCGTAGCGCAGGGGTGGTCGCTTCATTGAGGCAACGGCGCGACCGACGTTCACTATCATCAATCGCGGCACGAGTTTGGCTGCAAGGCTCGTCACCCCCATCAATGTTCTGCTCGATGCCAGCGACGTCGCCTTGACCATGAGGGTGAATTCATACCGTATGCTGGCAGTGCAAGGCCATTGACGGCCCCACAAGATGTAAGTGCCTTCGTGGATCAAGATTCCACGCTTGCCAAACAGGCGCGCGTTTCTCGAGTCAGGTGGCAAGAAATTGCGCAAGCCGTGTTGGCAGTTTGAGAATCGGCCGATATGCCGCGCAACAATGCCGGCAAGACAAGCTGAGAATGATGATCTGACGCAATATGCAGGGCGCAAGAGGAATAGCTGTGACGCAGAAAGGGATCACCCTCAAGGACGTTGCCGCCGCCGCCAATGTGTCGCGCGCCACGGCCGCGCGGGCGCTCAACAGCTACGGCTATGTCGGCGATGAGACGGCGCTTCGTGTCATGGAAGCCGCCGAAAAACTGGGGTATCGCGGAAACCTTGTCGCGCAAGCACTTCGCGGCGGACAGTTGCCGATCGTCGGCTTCGTGCCGGGCGATATCCAGAATCCCTTCTTCGCCCGAATCGCGCACGACATTGAGGTGGAGCTGCGCAAGCATCGCCACAATCTGCTGATCGCCAGCAGTGAGGAGAATGTCGAGCAGGAAAAGGAATTGCTGGAGAGCCTGCGCGCGCTCAGCATCCGCGGCTTCATCCTGGCGCCGACGTCAGCGACCGACAGCGAGCACATCCTGCAGTTGGCACGCGAGGGCTTGCCGGTCGTGCTGATCGACCGCGTCGTCAAGGACCTGCAATGCGACAGCGTGGTCGTCGACAATGAGGGCGGCGCGCGCGAAGCCGTCGATTACCTCGTCGCCAATGGTCATGATCGAGTCGGCTTGTTGCGGGACGAATCACGCATCTTCACCGCGCAGGAACGCCTTGCCGGCTACCAGAATTCGCTGCAATCGCACGGCATTGACCTCGACGAATCACTAATCAGCGTGTCGCGCTCGACGGTCGAGCATGCCGTTGACGCCACCATAAGGCTGTTCAGCCGCCGCAACCGTCCGACAGCCCTGTTCACGGTGGACAGCCTGATGACCCAGGGCGCTCTTCTCGGCTTGCGCTCAATGGGTCTTTCAATCCCGCATGACGTGTCGCTGGTCGGCTTCGACGACTTCAATCTCGCCACCTTCACCGACCCGCAGATCACGGTCGTGGCCCAGCCAATCTCCGAGATCGGACCGCTGGCAGCCAAGCTTCTGCTCGAACGGTTAGCCGGCAAGAAGATCGCGCCGCGTCATATCCGGTTCCCGACCCGCCTCATTGTACGCGGCTCGGTCGCACAACTGCACAGGCGCTGACCGCACCAGAGTCTTTCACTTTTCGACAGATTTAATCGCGAGGGGACTTGCCAACCGCGAAAATGCGTGTTCATTATCGCCGTGTGAGATCGGTCTCACATTGATCAGGATCGATCAAAGACTGGTTAGACGGCGCATCGACGCTTGCGCCTGGGCAGAGGCTCTGCCGCATCCGTTTACAAGGAAGAACTACATGCTGAATTTTGATAAGGACCGCTTCATAAGGATCCAGAGCGGTGCCGTCTCCATCGCTGGCGAGGCACGCGCGCTGATGCGCACGCTGCTTGCTGAAGGCGTCGAGCGGCTGTTTTTCATGGGCACCGGCGGCGTGCAGCTTCTGACGCTTCCCGCGATCGAGCTGGCGAAGCGCTATTCCACATTTCCGGTGAGCGCCGAATATCCGGCCCAGGTCGTGCTCGATCCGCCGGCCGGTCTCGACAACAAGGCTGTTGTCGTCATCCCGTCGCTGTCGGGCACGACCAAGGAAGGCGTCGAACTGATGGCTTTCCTCAAGAAGCGAGGCGTACGCACCATCTCGCTCACCGGACATTTGGACACGCCGATCGCGCGGGAAGCAGACCACAATTTCACGAATTTTGCCGAGGACGACACCTCCTCGGAGTCATTCTACCTGCAGACGCTGCTGATCGTCCTGGCGCTGCTGGCCGAGCGCGGCGAATATGACGGTTTCGACGCGGCTGTCGCCGAACTCCAGCTGCTGCCGGGCTTGCTCGCCGATGCGAAGGCTGCCTTCGAGGGCAAGGCCGCCGAGCTGGCCGCGACCATCAAGGACGAGACCTATCACATCTTCACCGGCGCCGGCTCGGTGTGGCCGGAGGCAAATCTATTACGGCATGTGCATCCTCGAAGAGATGCAGTGGATCCGTACCCGCCCGGTGCACGCCGCGGACTTCTTCCACGGCACGCTCGAGCTGGTCGAGCCCGGCGTCAGCGTCTTTGTGTTCAAGGGCGAGGACGCCCTTCGCCCCTTGGCCGACCGGGTCGAGAACTTCGCCAAACGCTACACGGACCGCGTCCGCACGCTGGATGCGGCCTCGGTCAAATTGCCGGGCATCTCCCAGCAGGTGCGCGGCATGATCTCGCCGGTCCTGCTCGCCACCTTGCTCGAGCGGCTGAGCGCGCATCTCGAGGTGCTGCGCAACCACCCGCTGACGACACGTCGCTACTACAAACGCGTTGAATACTGATCCCCTCTCACCTCTGAAGGAGCTGCTTATGAAACGTTCGCTGCAAGTCGTGGCGGTCACAGTGGCCGCGGTATCATCATTGGGGTTGTCGATGGGCGGCAGTTCCGCCGCTTCGGCCGCAGTCACTGCCGACCCCAACACCAAGGTCGAGTATAGCGGCACGCTGTCGATCCTGACCAAATTCGGGTTGCAGCAGCTGTCGCCATACTTCGTCAGCCTGGCGCAGGACTATGAAAAGCTCCATCCGGGCGTGAAGGTGGAACTCATCCAGGAGAGCGACGACAGTGTGAAGGGCAAGACGAAGACGCTGGTGGCTTCGAACTCGCTACCCGATGTCTACTTCTCATGGACGGGCAGCTGGGGTGCAAACTTCGTGCGCGGCAACCGCGCCGTCGACCTGAGCACGGTCATCGGTCCCGACAGCGACTGGGGCAAGACGCTGTCTCCGGCGGCCGTCAAGGCGTTCGAGTACAACGGCAAGCTCTACGGTATCCCGCTTTATCAGGATGCCAAGTTCATGGGCTACAACAAGCAGATCTTCGCCAAGCTCGGCCTGAAGGCGCCGGCCACTTTCGAGGAACTGCTGACCAGCTGTGATGCCATTCGCAAATCCGGCGCGACCCCGGTCTCGCTGGGGAACAAGGAAGCGTGGCCGGCAATCCACTTTGCGGGCCAGCTGCTGGCCTACAATGTGCCGCAGGCGACATTGGAACGCGACTTCGATCCGGCCACCGCCGAATACAGCGATCCAGGCTATGTCGCGGCGCTCAAGCAGTTCAGCCAGCTTGTTGAGCGCTGCACCGATGGTGCCGGCGTCAACGGCACATCCTATGCCTCGGCTCTCCAGGCCTTCACCAACGCGCAGTCGGCCATGTACTATCAGGAGATCATCGAGTTCGATCAGGCCGCCACGTCAGACTCGGCGCTGAAGCCCACTGATTTCGGGTTCTTCAGACTGCCCGTGCCCGATGGCGCCAAGGGTGACCCCAAGTCTATCGAGGGCGCGCCAGAGGGCTACATGATCAATGCGGCGTCGAAAAACATCCCGCTGGCAATTGATTTCATGAAGTTCGTGACCTCGAAGGAAAACGCGCAGGTGCTGTCCGCGCCGCCCTATGGCCAGCCGAGCGCCACCATCGGCGGCGCTTCGGAATCGAACATGAGCGTGGCTGTGGTCGATGGTCTCAAGGATATCAACGCGGCCTCGTACCTCATGCCCTGGTTGGACACGGCCAACCCGCCGCGCGTCGCCGCCGTCTGGCTGTCCAGCCTGCAGGCGCTGGCTGGCGGTTCGATGACGCCTGAGCAAGTGATGGACGAGGTGCGCAAGGCCGCATCCGCGGCCAAATAAAGCAGACAATGGCAAGGGCATCGGACACAATGGAAAGCGGCGCCGTCATTCGCGGCGCCGCCAGGCCGCGAAGGCCAAACGGCCTGCGGGCTCGCTTCGGCAATCTGTTGTCGTTCCGATGGGCGGCGATCGCGCTGATCCTCATCGGCTGGTTCGTCTACTATCCGATCGTAGACAACTTCATCGTCAGCACGACAGACCAGGACATCTATACCGGCGAGGTCACCAATGTCGGTCTCGCCAATTACGACCGGCTTCTGCATGACCCGATCGTGCTGGTCGCGCTCTGGAACAACTGCCTCTACGCCATCATCTCGGTCGTCTTCCAGGTCTTCGGCGCGTTCCTGCTGGCGGCCATCATCGAGGATCTGAGGAGCGAACGCTGGCGCCGCTTGTGGCGCGCCGTCTATTTCGTGCCCTCCGCCATCTCGATCACGGTGACCGGCCTACTGTTCTATTTCATCTACCAGCCGCAGATAGGCTTGCTGGATGCAGCGCTCAGCCGTATTGGTCTCAGCCAACTCGTGATGCCCTGGCTCGGCAACGAGCACACCGCCATCTACGCCATCATCGCCATGAGCCAATGGCAGGGGTTTGGCTACTCGACGCTGCTGTTTGCCATCGCGATCCAGAAGATTCCGCGCGACCTCTACGACGCCGCCACCATGGACGGCGCCGGTCCGCTCCGGCGACTGTGGAGCATTACCTTTCCGCTAACGCGGGAAATGACCGGGCTGATGATCATCGTCACCATCACCGGCGCGTTCCAGGTGTTCAACGAGGTCATGGTCATGACCGCGGGCGGCCCGAACAACAGCAGCCAGGTCCTGGGCACATGGCTCTACCAGAAGGCCTTCATCGAGGACAATTTCGGCTATGGCTCCGCGATCGCCGCCGTCATCTTCGTATTGACCATGCTTACCGGCGCGGCACAGCTCTGGTACACCAAGCGTCGGCGGGTTCAGCTATGAGCGCGACAGTTGCAGTCGGGCGGGCCCGGCACGTCAACGTGTGGTCCGTCATCGCCAGGACATGCCTCTATTCGTTCCTCGTCTGCCTCGGCGTCGTCGTCATCTATCCATTGATCTGGATGGCGCTCAGCGGCTTCAAGGACAATGCGCAGATCTTCGGCGACCCCTTCGCCTTGCCTGCCCATTGGTCGTGGAACAACTATGTCCAGGCGTGGAACCAGGGCGTTCGCGGCTATGTCACAGTCTCTGTCCTGGTGACCGTCACTTCCGCCATATGCACGGTTCTGATCAGCGCGTGGACCGCCTTCGGCCTGACCCGGACCAAGATGCCGGCGAAGCCGCTGGTCGTTGCCATCGTGCTGGGCGGGTTGATGCTCAGCCCCACCGTGGCGATCATTCCGCTGGTGAAGATGCTGCAGGCGCTCGGTCTCTACAACACCTATTGGGCGCTGATCATTCTCTACACCGCGTTCCGGGTGCCGTTCACCACCTTCCTGATCCGGGCCTACATGCTGGATCTGCCAGGAGATATCGACGAGGCAGCGACGATGGACGGCGCCAGCGAAGGCCAGATCTTCTGGCGCATCACCCTGCCGCTGTGCCGGCCGATCATCATCTCCTGCGTCATCCTGCACGTTCTGTTCGCCTGGAACGAATATCTGTTCGCCATGATCTTCACGAGCGGCAGCGATGTGCAGACGCTGCCGGTTGGCCTCACCTCGATCATGGCAACGCACGGGACCAACTATGCCGTGGTGTTCGCCGCCATGACGATCTCCGCCCTGCCCATCGTCATCGTGTTCTTTGCCGCACAGCGCTACTTCATTCGTGGCCTGTCCGAAGGCATCGGCAAGTAGCAATCCCCCGAGAGGAACCTTCATGCCGCAGCTTGCCTTTCATCAGCTGATTGGAGCCGATCTTTGCTTTCCGACCATCCGGGTGTCGGCATGACCCGGCCAAAACTCGTCGCCGTCGGCGACAATTGCCTGGATGCCTACCTCACCAACGGCCTGCTCACCGTCGGCGGCAACGCGCTCAATGTCGCCGCGCAATGGCGGCGCAATGGTTGGGCTGCCCGTTATTTCGGCGCCGTCGGCGAGGATCCCGAAGGTGACGTGGTGCTTGCCGAACTGGCTGATGTCGGCCTGTCGCCGGACGATGTCGAACGGCGTCACGGCGACACTGCCGTCACCTTGCTCCGCGACGAATCCGGGGATCGGAAATTCCTGCACGAATCCTTTGGGGTCGGCGAGAACTACATGCCGGCGTCGGAGCATTATCCGGCGGTCATCGCCGCGGCCGACTGGGTGCATCTCGGCACCAACGCCAACAAGGACCTTGTCCGCCAACTGGTCGCGGATCATGTGCCGTTCAGCATCGACGTCTCGACGGCGCATCTGATGCTGCCGCTCGAAGGCGTGCCCTTGCTGTTCGCCTCCGGCCCCGACGACGTCGATCAACCGGTCGAGCCGTTGCTCTCCGCGCTCAGGGCCGCAGGCGCAGGTCAGGTGGTTCTGACCTGCGGCCGGCGCGGCTCCTACTTCGACGATGGCACGAGCGTCGTGCATGCGCCGGCGACGCTTGTCGATGTCGTGGATACGTGCGGCGCTGGCGACAGTTTTATCGCCACGTTCCTGACCGGTTTCCATTTCGATGGCCTTCGCGCTTCGGAAGCGTTGCACAAGGCTTCGATCGCGGCGGCGCAGACCTGTACCCATCTCGGCGGGTTTCCGCAGAAGCCGCGTCCCATCCCGGAATGGCTGCCGGCCAAATATGCGAGCTTTATCACCGACGCCCAGGGAGCCTGACCGTGACGACCCTTCGTTTGCGACAGCCGGCGGTGGCGCTGCCGTCCGACCGGTCGTTCTGGCTGCAGGATATCGGCGCCGACACCGCGACCGAACCATTACAGGGAAATCAGCGGGCCGATGTGGTGATCGTCGGCGGCGGCTATACCGGGCTGTGGACGGCGCTGCGCATCCGTGCGCTTGCTCCGGAAACGCGGGTCATCGTGCTTGAAGCGGACCTCTGCGGTTCTGGAGCGTCTGGCCGCAATGGCGGCCAGGTCCACTCGTGGTTCGCCGAGCTCGACCAGATCAGCGCCGTCGTCGGCCTCGAAGAAGCGCGGCAACTCTGTGCCGACACGGTGGCGTCGATCGCGGAGCTGAAGGCGCTGCAGCAAAACGGCACGATCGATATGGATCTGCGGCTCGACGGATGGCTGTGGACCGCGAGCTCGATTGCCCAGGAAGGCGCATGGGAGCACGCCGTTGCCATGAGCGCGGCGGTGGGAGAGAACCGTTTCAGGCCGCTGACGGCCGAGGAGATCGAACGCCGCACAGGTTCATCCGCGTCCTATGTCGGCGTCGTCGAAACCAATGCCGGCACGGTCCATCCGGCAAAGCTCGCCATCGGATTGCGCAACCTGGCATTGGCGCGCGGCGTCATCATCCATGAGCGCAGCCCGGTCCTCGACGTCGAACCCAGCAAGATATGCACGGTGCGCACGGCACGGGGCATGGTGCGGGCCGAGAAGGTCGTCCTTGCCGCCAATGCCTGGCTCTCGGCCCTGCCGGAACTGCGCCGCCATCTCTACGTCGTCGGCAGCGAGGTCATCGCCACTGCCGCCGTGCCGGAACTGCTCGACAGCATCGGCTGGCGCGATGGCGCCTCGATCTGCGATTCCCAGGCCCAGGTGCTATATTACCAGCGCACTACCAAGGGCAGGGTCGTCTTCGGCCGCGGCAGCGGCAACGTGGCCTTCAGCGGGAATTTCGGCGCGAGCTTCAACCGCAGCCCGGAGCATGGTCGCGACAATGTCCGGGAACTGCAGCGGGTATACCCGGCGCTGCGTGGCGTGGCGGTCGAATACGACTGGTCAGGCCCGATCGACTGCGTGCCCGAACACGTTCCCGTTTTCGACCACCTGCGCGATCATCCCAACATCTTCTACGGCATGGGGTTCAACGGAACCGGCATTGCGCAGACGCCGATTGCCGGACGCATCCTGGCCAGCCTTGTCCTGGAGCGCAAGGATCGCTGGAGCGCCAGCAGGCTGGTCGGCATCGAGCGGCGCATGTCGCTGCCGCCCGAGCCGTTTCGCTACCTCGGCGCCAAGCTCGTCCGCAGCGCGGTGCGCCGCAAGAACGAAGCCGAGATCCGCAACCGCAAGGCGGACAGGATCACCAATCTGCTGGCCGGGCTGAAGCCGGGCCGCCGCAAGAAATAGGCGAGCATCTTGCTCAGCGTCATGCAATCGAGGAGAGCACAATGGCCGATCTGACCCTCAGGCAAATCAGGAAGTCCTACGGCAGTGTCGACATCCTCCACGGCATCGACCTCGACATAAGGTCCGGCGAGTTCATTGTCTTCGTCGGCCCTTCGGGTTGCGGCAAGTCAACCTTGCTGCGGTCGATCGCGGGGTTGGAGGAAATCACCTCCGGTGACCTGTGCATCGATAGCGAAGTGGTCAACGACGTGCCGCCGTCGAAGCGGGGCATCGCCATGGTCTTCCAGTCCTATGCGCTCTATCCGCATATTACGGTCTACGAGAACATGGCCTTCGGCATGCGGATCGCCAAGGTCGGCAAGGCAGAGATCGATCAACGGGTGAAGCAGGCGGCGGAAATCCTGCAGCTGACCAGATATCTTGATCGTCTGCCCAAGGCGATGTCGGGTGGTCAGCGCCAGCGTGTTGCCATCGGCCGCGCCATCGTGCGCAATCCCAAGGTGTTTCTGTTCGACGAGCCGCTGTCGAATCTGGACGCAGCGTTGCGCGTCGCTACCCGCATCGAGATCGCCAAGCTCAAGGAATCGATGCCGAACACGACGATGATCTACGTCACCCACGATCAGGTCGAGGCGATGACGCTCGCCGATCGCATCGTGGTGCTGAAGGACGGTCATATCGAGCAGGTCGGCACGCCGATGGACCTCTACAAGAGACCCGGCAATCTGTTCGTTGCCCAGTTCATCGGCTCGCCGGCCATGAACATCGTGCCAGCCAGGATCGAGACTGCGGGCGAGATAACGGCGATCAGCCATATTGGCGCGAACAAGGTCAATGTGCCCTTGGCAACAGCGGCATCCGCCAGGGGAACGGCGGTGAGCTTCGGCGTGCGGCCCGAAGATCTGTTCATCGTCACCGGGTCCGATTTCCTGTTCGAGGGAAAGGTCGACTATGTCGAGCAGCTCGGCGAGGTCCAACTGGTCTATGTCGATATCGGCCGCGCCGACCTACCGCTGGTAACCAAGCTGCCCGGCAATGTCGAGGCAACGCGCGGAAGCGTGGTGAGGCTGTCAGCGCATCCGCAGGATCTGCACCTTTTCGATGGCGGCGGCCGCTCACTCCGGCATGAGGAAGTCGCTCTCCTATTGGATTGATGATGGTCTTCGCGCAATGCATCGCCTGAATGCTTGTCGCGCATGGCGCCCACATTCTCGACACGTCAGAGCTGTCACCCAAAGACAGGCTTCCTGCGGTTCTTCGACGTATGCCGGCCAAATGCTGAGACCTGTCGCACTACGTCCCAATGGCCTCGGTTCATGTTCGACAGGTGAGGGCCCTACACGGGTACTTTGGCCCGCAAGCCGCGCGGGGCAGTCGCGATCGTAGGCAGAAACCGGCGCTGGCACGCATTTCGCAACCATAGCGCGCCGCTTATTGCCTGAGATGGTCAACGGCTGCGCGACAGCGCGCCGCCTACATGATCTGGGCTCCCTGGGGCCGATGGGCAGATCGGCGGTCGAACTCCGCCTCTTCCACTTCGCGACCGTCTTAGGGGTGATGCCGTAGCGCTTCGAAAGCGTCCTCACGCTCGCTTGACTATGCCGTTTCGCTCGACGGACCGCCTCCGTCGTCGTGGCGCTTCCGTGCAGAACTTGGCCCATTCGGACGACAATGGTGAACCATCAAAGCATGGAATCAAACACGCAACTCTTCCGTCATCGGTTCTAAACCGGTGGGAACGGTCGGCCTTGCCCCTTCACAGGCGGGCCCACTGAGCCTCTTTCGATGATCCCGGTCGGCAGAATGAGCCTTTCGGGCGGTCGTGTTTCGCCCTTCAGCCGGCGAATGAGCAGTTCCGCGACGCTTTTTCCAAGCGCATAGACGGGCTGGTCGACGACCGTAATGGGCGGGGTGGTGACGCTGGTCCAATCCGCGTCATGGAAGGTGATGAGCGAAATGTCCTGGGGAATCCTCAGGCCGCGCTGGCGGATGACCCTGAAGATCTCCAGCGCTATGAGGCTGTCGGAAGCAAGGATCGCCGTCGGCCGATCAGGCCCGGACAGCAGCTTTTCGGCGAGCCTGCGCGTTTCGTCGGGACTTGTTGCACCAAGGCGAACATAACGTTCGGGCCTATCAATTCCGGCGTCTCGGCACACAGTGAGGAAACCGTCGATACGCTCGCGAACCGATGAGGTGTAGATTTGCCCGAGGTCGCGGTATTCATGCCCCTCGGCGTCGACCGCGGTGACATAGGCGATGTTGCGGTGGCCGGCGTCCGCAAGGATGCGGGTCGCCCGCATGGCGATGCCGCGATCGTCGACCGTGACCGTATCGACGTCCAGATCGGGCAGCGCCCGGTCAAGCAGGGCAAGCGGTCGGCCTGAACGGTGGATGTCTCGCAGATGCGAGATATCCCGCGATTCCGATGGCGTGACGATCAGCCCGTCGACGCGCTTGCCGATCAACAGCCGCACAGCTGCCTTTTCCACCTCGATACGCTCGCCGGAGTTGGCCAGAATGACGTTGAATCCGGCTGCCCTTGCCGCATCGCTGATGCCGCGCACCGCGAGGCTGAAGAACGGGTTCTCGATGTCGCCGACAACCACCCCGATGATGCCGGACCTGCCGGTCGTCATGCTCCGGGCCAACTCGTTCGGACGGTAGTCCAGTGTCTTGGCGGCGGCCATGACGTCGGCGCGGATCGTGTCGCTGACGACGCCGTATCCGCCGAGCACGCGCGCGGCGGTCGCTTTCGACACGTTTGCCGCGCGGGCGACGTCGCTGACAGTTATCGACCGGGTTTTGGACGCGGTTCTTTTCATCGGATGAACGACTACAAGAGTTGTTGACGGAAGATCAATCTGGCGGTAACGATTATCAAAGAGACCGGTCTCACGCAATAAGAGACCGGTCTCTTTCGAAAAAATGCGGAGCCAGGAGACGTGATGGCAGCCTGCAGTGCAAGCCGCTGTCGTGGCGGCGGACGATGTGAGGCGTGAAATTACGGGCTCAACGTAAATGCCAAGAAGAACAGACCTTCAGAGTGGAGAGAAGACATGAGCAGGATTGGAATTCTCAAGTCGTTGATGTCGCCGGTACAGGCCGGCGCAATGGCTCTTATGGTTGTGTGCATCGGAGCAGGTTTGGTTTCGCGGGCTGCTGCCGCGGATGACAATCCCTATGGCCTTATCGATGCGAAGGTCATCAGCGTCGGTACCATGGGAGACGCCAAACCCTACGCTTTCACCCAGGCGGATGGCACGTTCACGGGGTTCGACATTGAATTCTTCCGGAATGTCGCAAGCCGCCTTGGATTCAAGCCGGATCAGGTGATCTTCACCGGTCAGGAATTCTCGGCGCTGATGCCTTCGGTTGCCAATGAGCGCTTCGACGTGGCGGTCGCGGCGATCGGCACGACAGGTGCGCGCAAGAAGACCGTCGACTTTTCCGACGGCTATCTCGCAGGCTATCTCTCGGTGCTCACCGCCGACAAGGCGATAAACTCGGCGGAGGGGCTCAAGGGCAAGCGTCTTGGCGTCGTGCAGGGTACGCTGCAGGAAATCTATGCAGCGAAGAATTTTGTCGGAACCGATCTCGTCAAATTCCCCGACAACAACTCCGCCGTGTCCGCGCTCAACAATGGAACCGTCGACGCGCATTTCCTCGATTACGAGGCCGCGAAGCAATATGGCGAGCGTTATCCGGGGCTTACGATAGCGGTCAATATTCCTTCCTTCGACGCGCCCGCGGGCTTCGTCGTGCGCAAGGGCAACGACAAGCTTCGCAATGCGCTGAACACTGCCCTGCATGCGGCCATGCAGGACGGCACCTGGAAGACACTTTATGAAAAGTGGTTCCCCGGCTCGCCGATGCCCGACGAATATCTCCCCAAGAAGTGACCGCACCAGCCGCCGTCCGTGATGGCCGGCGGCTGGAAGACACTGTTGCGCCTGATTTCTGGACGGCGCGAATAGCGCACGCGAATAGCGCTATGGAAAAGGGGATCGAATGAACTGGCTTGAAAACCTGCGCCGAAGTTTCCTCGACTGGCAGGCCATGGCTGACGTCCTGCCGAGCATGATCACCATCGGATTGAAGAACACCTTGATTCTTGCCGCCACTTCCACGGTGCTCGGCGTCATTCTCGGCATGATCCTTGCGGTCATGGGCATTTCGCAATCGCGCTGGCTGCGCATTCCGGCCCGGGTCTACACCGATATTTTCCGTGGCCTTCCGGCGATCGTCACGATTCTGCTGATCGGCCAGGGCTTCGCCCGCATCGGCCGTGAAATCTTCGGGCCTTCGCCCTATCCGCTCGGCATCCTCGCCCTCAGCCTGATCGCCGGCGCCTATATCGGCGAAATCTTCCGCTCGGGCATCCAGAGCGTCGAGCGCGGGCAGATGGAAGCCTGCAAGGCGCTCAGCATGAGCTATGGGCAGGGCATGCGCCTGATCGTGATCCCGCAGGGCATCCGCCGCGTCCTGCCGGCTCTGGTCAATCAGTTCATCGGCAACGTCAAGGATTCGAGCCTCGTCTACTTCCTCGGCCTACTCGCCTCGGAGCGCGAGATTTTCCGTGTCGGTCAGGACCAGGCGGTGGTCACCGGAAACCTCTCGCCATTGCTTCTGGCCGGCGTGTTCTATCTCGTCATCACCGTGCCGTTGACCCATGTGGTCAACTACATCGACAACTCGCTGCGGGTTGGAAAGCAAAAGGCCGGCCTCGTCACCAGTGGTCTTGCCGAGGTGAGCGAACTGGAAGGCGCCATTAGCAATTCACCTTCGGAGACCAGTCCAGAAGGCAGCTCGGCGCTTCCCCGGTTCAAGGGCGGCAGTCTCGCCATCAGCAATCTCGATATGGCCTACGGCGATCTCGCGGTACTCAAGGGCGTCAGCCTGACGGTCAAGCCGGGGACGGTCACTTGTGTCATCGGCCCGTCAGGTTCGGGCAAGTCGACCCTGTTGCGTTGCCTCAACCGCCTGGTCGAGCCCAAAGGTGGCGATGTGTTGCTCGATGGCGCGAGCATCCTGGCGATGAAGCCTGAGAAGCTGCGCCGGCGTGTCGGCATGGTATTCCAGCAGTTCAACCTGTTTCCCGACCACACAGCCCTGGAAAATGTCATGCTGTCGCTGACCAAGGTAAAGGGCCTTCCGGTGCAGGAGGCCGAGCGCATCGCCGAGGCGCGCCTTGCCGATGTCGGGCTAGCTGCCCGCAAACACCATCGTCCCGGCAGCCTATCCGGTGGCCAGCAGCAGCGTGTGGCAATCGCTCGTGCCCTGGCAATGGACCCGGAGGTCATCCTGTTCGACGAGGTGACCAGCGCTCTCGATCCCGAACTGGTGAAGGGCGTCCTCAACCTGATGGCGGACCTTGGCCAGCGCGGCATGACGATGGTCGTCGTCACCCATGAAATGGGCTTTGCCCGCAAGGTCGCCGATCAGGTCATCTTCATGGATGAGGGCCGCGTCATCGAGGCAGGCACGCCCGCTGCGATCTTCGACACCCCGAAAAGCGCGCGTCTGAAGCACTTCCTTGCCGAAGTGCTTTGATCGCACCATCGCTTGGCCCCTGAGACGCATGGAAACCAAGACGCCTTCGTCCCGGCCGCCCCATCCATCCTCCACACAGTGAAAGAATATTCCATGGCTACCTCACATCCGGTCTCAAAGGTCGTCGTTGTCGGGGGCGGTATCTTCGGTGTCTCCTCGGCCGTTCATCTTGCAAGGCTCGGCATCGAAACCGTCCTGGTCAATGGTGGACCGCTCGCCAAGGGTGCGTCCGGCCGCTCGCTCGCCTGGCTCAATTCCGCACGCAAACGGTCTGCGGAGTATCATTGCCTGCGCATGATCGGCATTGACCGCTACCGGACGCTGTCGGCGAGATATCCGGATGCTGCATGGCTGCGTTTCGACGGTGGCCTGACATGGGATGCGGACAACGCCGCGAACGAGATCGTGGAGGTCTTCGCCCATGAAAAAATTCTCGGCTACGACGCGCAGCATTTGTTCGCAGGCGCTATCGCGTCAGTCACGCCGGGCATCGATGCAAGCGCTGTCACGCCCCAGGGCGCGATCTTCAATCCTGGCGAAGGCTGGGTCGACCTGCCGTCGCTGATCGAGATATTGATTGCCGAATTCGTGGAGCGCGGCGGGCAACTGGTTACCGATGCCGGAAACGCTGCGGTCACGGTCGTCGACGGTCGTGCAACCGGCGTAACCACGACAAGCAGCATTAGCTTTGCCGCCGACGCGGTACTGCTGGCGACCGGCGGTGATGTGCCGCGAATGGTTGCTGACGCCGGCAAGCATATCGCCGACGGGACGCCGATCGCGCTGCTGGTCAGGACCAAGCCGGTCAACTTGCCCCTTCGCGCCGTGCTCAACACGCCGCGCGTTGCCATCCGACCGACGCCGGACGGAGCCCTCGCGCTCGATTCCGCCTGGTCGGAAGAAGAGGTGGTCGTCAATTCGGACGGCACTTATAGCGTGAGGGCTTCGACCGTTCAGGGGCTTCTCGATGAAGCCTCGAAGGTCCTCGAGGACCATCCGAAGCTGGAATTGGAAAGCTACGGTGTCGGCCCCAAGCCGATTCCCGGAGACGGCGAGCCGGTATTCGGCCAGTTGAAGGGCATCAAGGGATACTACGTCGCCTTCAGCCACAGCGGCGCGACGCTTGGCCTGATCGCTGGCGAATTGCTGGCCGGCGAGATTGCCACCGGGAAAGAGCACCCACTCCTTGCAAACTTTCGGCCATCTCGGTTTTCTTGAGGATCGTTGCAAAATCTGAACTACACGCTGGCGTCGTTGAATGTCCGAACCATCTGCTCGTGAAACCCGCTCCAGGTCCAAAAGCAGACTGGCAGCAGGTCCAAAAGCAGACTGGCAGCTCTCGGCCCAAATTTCAGTCATCCCGATCAGGCTAGGCCGCTCCTGGGGCAATGTGGGGCAGGGAAGGGCGCATGTCTTGCCCCGACAACGCCCCTCATAGGACACTTTCTAAATTTGCCTTCTATCACCCGTCGGACGACGGTTGGACGGGCCAAAGTGAAACCGGAAAATCCATGATTTCAGGTGGAAATTGGATCGAAGCGTGACCCATCGTGATCCACACTGGTCGTAGGTGTCGAGCGGGATGTTTGTGGATCAAAACGCGATGGATAAAATCTTCATATATATCAAATACTTGTTGCCGATGATGGAGAGCAGGGGCCGTTAACTGGGACATGTATCCGGCGACCACTCGTGACTTTCCACTCTTGGGCACGATCGCATTCGCTCAGTACTCTGACGTCCCGATCAACCATGGATTCCGAACGCTCATCATTCTCACTAACGCCGCTCAGAACGCCTGAACGGCTTCTCCGCTACTCTGGTGCAGACGGCTTTCCAGCGGCAGTGTGCGTGTGGACCTGCAGACGACGAAGATCGATTTGTCCCAGCGATCCAGTTCGCTGCTCGGGTAGAGGATTGCCTTGCCGATCTTGAGGTACGAGGGTCCGATCCGCAAGTAACGCCAGTTTCGAAGCGTCCCTTCGCTCAGCTGTCCGCGGTAGCGAGCGATGACTTCTTCAGGGGTGAGGTAGTTCGGGCCGATACAGGCACAATAGGCCTTAGCAGGGTCGTGCAACAGCTTGTTGGGCATCTGCGGCCCTCTTGGCGCGACGCGGACGTCCGTTGATCGCCACCGAGGCGAAGGCCGACAATTGATCATCAAGCCGTGCTAGTTTGGAAGCTCCGTATAAAACGCTCCAGCACATCATCGACATCCGACATCGACAGGCAAAGTGGCGGACACATCCGGATAACGTTCCGATAGGGACCCGAGCGGCTCGCAACGAGGCCGTTGCGTCGGGCCACGTGGTCGAGATCGGCGGCATGTCTCCCGCCGGGTTCGCCGGCGAGGCGACGGAAGTCTTCCATGAGGCCCCGCGTCCCGCCCGTAAAGATCAAGAAGGCCGGCAAGGACGTCGACGACAGTTGGCGCGTTCTACTCGCCAATGTCCGCACGCCCCGCCACAATTACGGCGACTTCAGGGCGCTCATCGCCGCGATCGATCTCGGCGAACGCCGCATGATCGATCTGGTCCGCAAACATGGCGTCGAGAGGTTCCGCGAGACCGTTGGCGACCTGCTCGACTATTCGGAGCGCCGCATGCGCGCCGAGATCGCCAAGATCCCCGACGGGCGCTAAGCGATCAAACCATTCACGCAAGTGAACGGCCCTCAATGGGTCGTGCGAGCCCTCAAAATAGCAATTCAAATCCTGCAGCAGTGACCGGCCGGCCGAACAGAAATCCTTGCCCGAAATCGCAGTCCATGTCGCGCAAGAGCGTGCGTTCCACCTCTGTCTCTATTCCCTCGGCGACGACATGAAAGCCGAGTTCTCTGGAAATCCTGATGATCGACTCAATGATGACCCGCTTGGATCGGCTTTGCGCTAGCCCTTTGACAAAGCCGCGATCGATCTTGATTTCTGTGAGGGGGAAATCTTCGAGATAGCGCAGATTTGCCTAACCGGTACCGAAATCGTCGATCGATAGACCGACGCCCAGTTCGCGCAGATGTCTCATGATCGACAGCATTTCCGCAGAACTCTCGACCATCAAGCTCTCGGTGAGCTCAAGCTTGATCCATGCGGCATCGGCGCCGCTGGCCGTGAGCACGTCGGAGACAAATTTCGGCATGTCGCGAAGCTTGAACTCGATCGGCGAAACATTGAACGAGAAGACTATCGGCACTTGTCGGTCTCTGTTCACGCGCGCGGCAAAGTCCGCGACGGTGCGAAGACCACGGGCGCCAATGTCGAGTATGAGACCCGTGTCTTCGGCATGGCCGATGAACTTGTCCGGCGACTGAATCCCAAACAGGCCATGGTGCCATCGCAATAGGGCTTCAGCACCGACAATAGTTCCCGTGGAGAGGTCGACCTGCGGCTGGTAGTGAAAATCGAACTCGTCATGTTCCAGGGCCTGCTGCATTTCGCTGGTCATGCGCAGTCGGTTGCGGGCGCGCCGGTCATCCTCGGAACTGAATGCGCAAACATCGAGGAAGGCGTTCAACTTCGACCGATGCAAAGCGGCACCGGCATGACGAACCAGTGTCATCGCGCCCGCCGTGTGGTTGCCGACGACATAGCCCATTGCGAAACGAATGCTGATCGTAGCGCCGGCAACGAGATACCGCGGCGCCAGTGCCGGATCGTTTCAATTGTCGCTCGGGCCTCGTTGGCATGCCCAAGCGGCTGGGCGAGCGCAAACTCTTTGGATCCCGTGCGGCAGACCAGTGCTGCGCCGGTGTTGGTCAGGCGTCGGGCAATCTGCATCAACACCTGGTCGCCAACATCATATCCGTAGCCTTCGTTGATGTCATGGAAACGAGCCATGTCGATCTTGGCAAGTAGGATCGGCCGTTGCTCGGCACGCAGGAGGACGTCGACGTCCTCGACGAAGGCATATCTGTTAAGCACCCCGGTCAGCAGGTCGGTGCGGGTGCTCTGGGCAATTTGATCGGCAGCAGCTCTGCTTGCCGTCACGTCCCGGATAAGTCCGATGTAGTGCGTCGGCTCGCCACCAGTGGCACTCATGGCCGCGAGATAGAGCTCGTTCCAGAACCTGCTACCGTCCTTGCGGTAGTTCTTCAGCGTGACCGCAACATCCGCACGGCGGGCGATTGCGTCGCGGATGGACTGGATTTCAGGTTGAAGGCGATCGCTGCCTTGCAGGAAGCGGCAGTTCCTCCCTATCAGTTCGTCACTAGAATAGCCGGTGATGTCCTGGAATGCGCTGTTGACGTAGACGAGCGCCATACCCCTTTCACGCAGGTCGCTGATGGCCACACCATCCCTCGATAGATCGGGCAGCCTGACCTTGATCGCTTCCGGCAGGCCGGAGCAGAGGTGTTCTTGGCGCGGGTTGGCGGCCGGAGTAGAGCGGATCAGGCTGCCGAACCCGGCCTTGAAAATCTCTGTCATGTTGGTGCCACAGCTGATAGTCTCTCCGGAGATGCACGCCCCCATAAATGGCCAGCTACCGCGCACATTCTACTGGCACGATCATCAGGTTCCGTAACGGAATGGTCGACGTAGCGTGGGGCCGCGTCGGCTGCGACCGATTTAGTGGGTCAGTGAAGTATTCGTGTGCATCCGGAAAGCGGCATCGACATGAGCGATGAGCCTGCCTATGCGCCCCGCAAGTCCGGCATCCGCGTCATGGGCGAGATGTCCTGGGGGACACATATCTGCGCCTTCTACGAAGCGGAACAGGACCTGCTCGACACGAACGCCTCCTATTTCGCGGCTGGGCTGGAGGACAACGAATTCTGCATCTGGGCGGTCTCCGATCCGATCGACGCAGTGGCGGCGAAGGATACGCTACGGCAGTCCATTCCCGACATCGACGCACGCCTGGCTGCCGGGCAGATGGAACTGATCCCCGGCACTGACTGGTACCTTCAAGGCGGGGAGTTCGACCTGCAGCGCATTACCGGCGGCTGGAATGAGAAGCTGCGGGCGGCGTTGGCAAAGGGCTATGCCGGGATGAGGGTGAGCGGTAACGCATTCTGGATCGGGACCAGCCACTGGAAGGAGTTTTGCCAGTACGAGCATGAACTCGACCGGTCACTGGCGGGCCAGAAGATGGTCGTGCTGTGTACTTATGCCCTGTCGAAAAGCAGGGCCGTGGACCTGCTCGACGTCGCGCGCGCCCACCAATTCACCATCACCCGGAGAAAGGGCGAATGGGAATTTCTGGAGACGCCGGAGCTCCAGTACGCCAAGCAGGAAATCAGGAAGCTGAATGGCGCACTGGATGTCCTCTCGGACACCGGCCATGCCGTTTTCACAGCACGCGAGCGTGTCGTGCTCGCCCAGATCGTCAGGGGTTATTCGAGCAAGGAGATTGCCCGTACCTTAGGAATTGCCCCGCGAACCGTGGAATTCCACAGGGCCAATCTCCTCAAGAAAACCAACACAAGAAGTACGGTCCACCTCTTGCGGATCGTTCTCGGCGAGTAGCACAGCCCAGAATTGCACCTGCGATGGGAAGCTGGATCGGAGCCTGCGCCCAGCGCGTGGTAGCCGGACTTGCGCGGCCTGCGAGTGCTGTCTTAGCGGCGGCGATGAAACAGCGCTATGCGATACGTTTTTCGGATGTGTCCTATGGGGGAACCGACATGGCCGACCGTAATTTCTCAGATGACTTTCAGCCATGCGAGGTGGCGCAACGCCTCGTCGTCGGGCGACCGACGAAACCGGCTCGCCCGGGAGGAAACTCTCCTCGATGATCTGCAGCTTCTGTTCGGTCGTCCAGTGTCGGCGGCGTGCCTCGCCGGTGATCAGTTCAATCCATCGATAATCGTCAGTCGATGTCGTCGGCAAGAACATCGCGCATGAAGCGCATCATGTGGCGGAACTGATCGCCACACGCCGGCTGCTAGAGCCGATCGTCTATCACCTGGCTGCCGAGAACGGGACGAAGGAGGAATTCGACCGGATTGACGATACGATCCGGCTGATGGACCTGCATATCGCCGATCCGAAGATGGTGTGGCGGGCCGACGGCATGTTCCACAGGCGCATCGCACATGCCGCCCGCAACCCGATCCTGCTGCGGGCGATGTCGGGCATCTATCGCCAGCTCAGTCCGTTGCGCGGTGCGCTTGACAATGACGAACGGCATGCACGACACATGATCGCGGTGCACTCTCGGCTTCTGGATGCCATGCGCGCCCGCGACCATGAGCGCCTCGAAGTGCTGCTGCGCCAGACCTTCGTCGATCTCGAAGCAGAATTCAAAGTGGACGCACCCTACAGCGTGCGCTGGGTCTCCGCCGGCGATGCGAAGACTCCGTCCGGACGCGGCAAGACGGGACCACCAAAGCTCTAGCGGCCGGCGGGTCTGCCGAAGCCGGACAGACTCATACCCCGGACCCTTTGCCTTGCGCGGCTTTCCCCGCCGCGCATGCACCCCGAACTTTGTCCGCGGACACAATCGAAAAACGGAAGGAAGAAACATGGAACATCTCAAATACGACCAGCTCCAAGTCCTGGTCGCGGCGACTGATAGAGAGCTTGGCGAGGCAGCGGCCGAGGATCTGGCAAGCGTGGTGAAGGCAGCGCTGGCCAAGAAGCCGGAGATCGCCATCATCATGGCGCTGGGCGCTGCGCAGGATGCCTTCTACACGGCCTTGCGGGCGCGCACCGACATCGAGTGGTCGCGCATCACCGTGCTCCACGTCGACACCTATATGGGTGTAGCGGAAAGCCGGGCGGAAAGCGGTGCCTCGCGCATGCGCAAGCACCTGCTCGACCACGTCAAGCCGAAGGCGTTCTTTCCGATGCAGGGTGATCATACGCCGGTCGAGGAGGAACTGGCTCGTTATACCCAACTCTACAACGAGCTCGACCCGGTGCTGTGCGTGGTCGGCATCGGCAACAGCGGCCACCTTGCCTTCAACGATCCGCCCGCCGATTTCGACACCAAAGATGTTATCCGCGTCGTGGCGCTCGATGAGATGACGCGCAATCAGGTCAAAAGGGCCGGCATCTTCAAGACGCTCGAGGAGGTGCCGTATTATGGTCTTTCGCTGACAATGCATGCGCTGCTCAAGACGAGCCGCGTGCTTGCGCTGGTTCACGATGCCGACAAGGCGGGCGTGATCAAGCAGCTTCTCGAAGGCCCAGTGACGTTCATGTGCCCGGCATCGCTGCTGCAGAAGCAGCCCCATGCCAAGCTCTATCTGAACCAGCCGGCGGCGTCACTTCTCGACAGACGCGGCTGATACGGCCACGTCGAGCATCGAACAGGCCCATCATCCCTGAGAGTATGGGATGAGCGCCAAGGGGCAGGCGGGCGCCTGGAGAGGCGCCCGCCGCGCCAGGGAAGACCGCGAATCGATCGGCTGAGCCCTATTCTTTTCGGGGGAGGATTGACAAGATATCGATTTCTAATAGCCTGAAATCGATATCTGAGCGAGGTATGAGCGTGAGCTTCACCTTTCCTTCGGGGCTTGGCAACCAACCCGCGCCGCTGCTTTCAGGCAAGCCTCGCGCGCTTGGACGTGGCAAGCGGCTCGTTGTCACCGGGGTCGTGATCGCGCTCGGGCTGGCGCTGACAATCCGGATCGCGACAAGCGGTGCGATCAACTGGTCCGTGGTCCGGAGCTTCTCATTTCATGCAGCCATCCTCGACGGGCTCTGGATGACGCTGGAGCTCACCGCACTGTCGATGGTGATCGGCGTGGTTCTCGGCACGCTTCTCGCAGTAATGGCCATATCCCGCTATCCGGCGGTGAAGGCGGCCTCGCGGCTCTATGTCTGGCTGTTTCGCGGCACGCCGCTGCTGGTCCAGCTCATTTTCTGGTTCAACATCGCGCTGGTGTTTCCGGTCATCGGCATCGGTCTCTGGCAGATCCCGATCAACAGCCTGGTGACGCCCTTCGCCGCCGCCCTGCTGGGACTTGGCCTCAACGAAGCGGCCTATATGGCGGAGATCGTCCGCGCCGGCATCAATTCCGTCGACAAGGGCCAGAGCGAGGCCGCGGTCAGCGTCGGCCTGACCGACACGCAGGTGATGAGCCATATTGTCCTGCCCCAGGCGCTCAAGGTCATCACGCCGCCCACGGCCAATCAGACGATTGGCATGCTGAAGAACACGTCGCTGGTCTCCGTCATCGGCGCCCAGGAGCTGTTGACCAAGACCGAGGACATCTACGCCCGCAACTTCCAGGTCATCGAACTGCTGATCGTTGCGTCGCTTTGGTATCTGGCGCTCACCACCGTCGCGTCCGGCTTCCAGTACTGGCTTGAGCATCGCCTTGGCGACGGTTCCGCGCCCAACCTCGCTCTCAAAGTTGAGGTCCAGTCATGACGGTCTCCGTGCTTCAGCCCATGGCCGGGGCCGGCGGGTTGTCCAGCCCTCCGATGCTGAGCGCCCGCGAGATCCGCAAGTCTTATGGGACCCATCTCGTACTTTCGGGAATATCGCTTGACGTAGCCCGCGGCGAGGTCGTGTGCATCATCGGACCTTCCGGTTCGGGAAAGAGCACGTTTCTTCGCTGCCTCAACTTCCTCGAGGTGCCGGATGGCGGCGGCGTCTGGGTGGACGGCGTGCGGATCGGTTGCCAGGAGATTGACGGCATCCTGTGGGAGGTTCCCGCGGCGATGTTCGCGAGGCAGCGGGCGACCATGGGCGTGGTCTTCCAGCGTTTCAACCTGTTCGGACATCTCTCGGCCGAGGAGAATGTCGCGCTTGCGCTGAGGCTTGTCTTGCGCCTGTCCCGGGCAGAGGCGCGGGAGCGCGCGATGGGCGTGCTGTCGTCGGTGGGCATGGAACGTTTCGCCGGCCATCGCCCCTCGCAACTGTCCGGCGGCCAGCAGCAGCGGGTGGCAATCGCCCGCGCCGTGGCCATGCAACCCAAAGTGCTGCTTTTCGACGAGCCAACGTCGGCGCTCGACCCGGAGCTCGTCCATGAGGTTCTGTCGGTCATGAGCGAACTCGCGGCCAAGGGCATGACGATGATCGTCGTCACGCATGAAATCGGCTTCGCGCGCGAAGTCAGCGATCGCGTTGTGTTCATGGATGGCGGACTCGTAGTGGAGCAGGGGCCATCCGAGCAGGTGCTCTCTCATCCCGTGGAGCCACGCACCCAAGCGTTCCTGTCGAAGATCAAATGAGGTCAGCTGTGCCTGCTTCGCGGGCGCCGAACAACGGTGAGGTTCACAATGTCGGCCAAGAAGATTGCGGTTGTCGGTGTCGGCGCGATGGGGAGCATGGCGCTATGGCAGCTTGCCAGGCGCGGCCACGACGTCACTGGCTTCGACCGCATGGGTGTGCCGCATGACACCAGCGCTCATGGCGCGGAATCGCGGATATTCCGGCTCGCTTATCGCGAGGGCGCCGAATACATCCCTTTGCTCAAGCGGTCGCTGGCATTGTGGACCGAGCTTCAGGCCGGTTCGGATCGCAAGTTCCACTATCCGATTGGTTGCCTTTACATCGGTGAACGGGGCGCAGACTGGTTGTTGGGAACGATCGATGGCGCGCGCGAGCACGATGTGCGCCATGAAGTGCTTGACGAACAGGCCTTGCGCAACCGCTTCCCGCAACACCGCCTGAGCGGTGGCGAGTTCGCGCTTCTCGACCTCGATGGCGCGCTACTCCGTCCGGAGCTGGGCGTCAGGGCGGCCGTGCAGGCGGCAATCGCCGCCGGCGCGACGCTTTACCAAGGCTGCGGGGTGGAGCGCGTCAGACCTGGGTCCCGCGGTGTCGAGATCACCAGCAACGGGCAGACGCAGTTGTTTGACACCGCCGTGGTCACCTGTGGCGCGTGGGGCGCGCGCATGATCGAAGGGCCGTCGCCGCATTTCACCGCACGGCGGCTCGTGGGGACCTGGTTCGGTGTCGACGATACCGCGGCATATCTTCCGTCGCGCTTTCCGGTCTGTATTCGGCGCACGTCAGAAATCGATTACTCTGGCTTTCCTTGTCTCGATGGCTGGACCGTCAAGATCATGCCGCCGGTCAATTATCTCAGTGATGTGGATCCGTCGGCCGTCGACCGGACCGTGTCCTATGCCGATACCGCGATCATGCGGCAAGTCGCCCAGACCCTGCTCGATGGCGTTGATGCCGAACCGGTGCGATCCGGCGTCTATCTCGACGGTTTCACCGCCGACAATCATCCGGTCATCGATTTTCATCCCGAGAGCAACCGGGTGATCCTTGCCGCCGGCTTCTCCGGTCACGGCTACAAGATGGCGCCGGCCGTCGGAGTGGCGATAGCCGACCTCGTCGATACCGGTGGCGACAATTACATCCGCCACCATTTCTCAGTTCACCGGCCTGCGCTCAAAGCTGCGTGACCGATGCCTGCTTTTAAGTCGGTCGGGTTCCGGCCGAAAAACAGCCGTGACAAGCGGCAAACCAGAGGAGAACGCAATGAGCATGCTTTTGAAGAACGTACTGTCGAAGACCGCGCAGACGGTCGCGCTGGCGTCGGCACTGCTTTGCAGCACATACGCCGCCTTGGGCGAGGAACTCAAGATCGGGCCGAAGGGGGAGGCACTGACCGTCACCGCTTCGCCGAAACTGGCGGCCAAGGTTCCCGACGCTTTCAAGGGAGCCAGTTTGAAGATCGCGACCGATCCGAGTTCGCCGCCCTATACCTACTACCAAGCGGACGGCCAAACGCTGGTCGGCTCTGACATCGACCTCGGCAACGCCATCGCCGCCAAACTCGGACTCAAGGCCGAATGGGCGGCCGTGAAATTTCCCGGCATCATCGCCGCCATCGAGGCCAAGCGTTTCGACACCGCCTTGACCGGCATGGGCGACACGCCGGCGCGTGAGCAGAAACTCGATTTCGTCGACTATTCGACTGACGGCAACGCCATCGTCGTGCTCAAAGACAATCCTCTTGGCATCAAGAAGATTGGCGACCTGTGCGGCAAGCACGTTGCGGTGCTGCAGGGCAGCGTCATGCAAGGCCTCGTCGAGAAGCAGAACGGCAGCTGCTCCGACAAGATCGACATTCAGGTCTTCCAGGACGTCAACCAAGCCCTGCTGCAGGTTCGCACCAAGCGCGCCGATGCGACGATGTATCAATATGGCGTGGCCGCTTACGTCATCCAGACATCGCCGGACGCCGCGGGGCTCGAGGTGCTGGCCTTTGAGCAGTACGGCACCGGATACAACGCCATGCCGTTCCGCAAGTCGGACGCCGCGCTGCGTGACGCAGTGCAGGCCGCGCTCGCCGAGATGAAGTCGGACGGCAGCTACGAGAAAATCCTGACCGCCTGGGGGATGCAGGCCAACGGGCTCGACAAGGTCACCGTCAATGACGGCCTGCGCTTCAACCAGCCCAGCAACTGACGGCGACGCACCGCCGATCGGTTCCGATCAAGGAGAAAGACATGGCAATCCGAGTTTTGTATTGTGGAGACACGCAGGCCGAGACGCTCATCACGGCTAAGGGCATGGATACGTTCATCCACAATTACTATCGGGATTCTGCGAGCGTGTTGCGCGAAGCGCTCAGCCCGCGCCCCGGTATCGCGCTTACCCACATGCCGGCCGACAAGATCCGCGCCGAATTTCCGATGACGCCGGAAGAGTTCGCCAAGTGGGATGTGATCATCCTCAGCGATGTCGGCTACAACAACTTCGCGTTGTTGCCGGGCAATCGCGAGCGAAAGGTTCCTATGGGGCCTGACCGCATCGGCAATTTCCGCAAATGGGTCGAAGGCGGCGGCGGCTTGATCATGGCGGGCGGCTATACGACGTTCTCAGGGATCGAAGGCAAGGGCATCTGGGGCGGAACGCCCATAGAAGCCGTGCTGCCAGTGACCTGCGACCGGGGCAACGACGACCGCATCGAAGTTCCGGAGGGTGCACAGCTCGACGTGTTGTCGTCGGACCATCCGATCCTGAAGGGCGTGGCCTTCGACAAGGAGCGCATCATCCTTGGTTACAACAAGGTGTTTCCCAAGCCCGACTCGAAAATCCTGATGACGGTCCGTGACGACGTCTTCATGGCCGTCGCCGAATTCGGCAAGGGCCGCTCCATTGCCTACACGACCGACCCTGTCTATCACTGGTGCGGAAATCTTCACGAATGGGCCAATTACGGCCTGTTGTGGGAACGCATGGCAAAGTGGGCGGCCCGCGAAATTTGACGCGGGCATGGTGCAAAATCCTGTCCGGCCGGTCCGGCGCGTAGCCGGCCCGGCCACTTCACAAGAGACAATGAACAGCAGAGATCGGCTTCCGACCGCCACTATCTACGATGTCGCCCGGCACGCCCAAGTGTCCGCGGCGACGGTGTCGCGCGTGGTCAACGGGCTGAAGGTGCGCGAAGACCTGGCCGAGCGCGTCCATGCCTCGGTTTCCGAACTGGGCTACAGGCCGAGCCGCATGGCGCAGCGCATGCGCACCTCGACATCGCATCTTTGGGCCTTGATCGTGCCCGACTTCGAAAACACCTTCTTCACCCGCCTTGCGCGCGGGCTGGAGCATGTTTGCCGGCCGAGCGACACATGCGTGTTCATCGGGAATTCGGACGACGATCCCGAAAAGGAGCGCCACTATCTCGATGTGGCCCTCGCCGAACGGGTCGGCGGCGTCGTCATCGCGCCGTCCTCCGACGCCACCGATCTCTCGGACCTGGCGGCCGCCGGAATTCCCGTGGTGATCGTCGATCGAGCCGTGCCGGGACGTGCATACGACACGGTGCTGACCGACAATTTGGCGGGTGGCTCGCTGGCGGCCAATCATCTCAAGGCCGCGGGATATCGCAAGGTCGTCTGTATCGCGGGGCCGCCGAACCCCACAAGCGGGGCGCGGCTGCATGGCTTCATCTCGAATGCGAGCCGGTCCGATTTGCTGGTTATCCAGGAAGTCAGGCACGGCAACAACCGCGTCGATGGAGGCTACAATGTGATGCGGCAGTTGCTGGAGCACCGGATCGACTTCGATGCTGTGTTTGTCACCAACAACCTTATGGCGGTTGGAGCGATAAAGGCGCTTGATGACTTCGCGCCAGGACGTCGCGATAGCATAGGTTTCGTCGGATTCGATCTCAATGAGATTCCGCTTCTGGCCGGCAAACACATAGCGTCCATTGACCAGGATCCGCACGAGATGGGGCGCCTGGCCGGCGAGCGAATTCTGCTGCAGCAACGCAATGAAAGCGTGCCGGGTAATGTGATAGAACTGATGCCTTCACTGGCCACCTTGCGATGGCATCTGTGATTCCGCAGCTATGTCAGTGTCGACCGGTATAAATCGGTTGACCGGATCACCAGTCGGAAAGCTCGTTGGCACGTCCGCTCTTGATGCAATGTCTCTTTCAACGAGTGACGGTTGGCCACATTTTGGGCGTTCAGTAGCGTTCTCAAAAGTTGCCGAGGTGCGAAATCGCCGCCGAGGACGCCTTCGCGATGGATTGCATTTGCTTCCTTCCACGTCCGGCAAGCCAGAGTGAAGTAAGTCCCTAATTTCAGAGGGGATTTAGGTCGATGCGTGACACATTGTGACCCAGAATGCCCGTGGGGTATCGAATGGGATCTTTGTGGATCAAAACACTTCGACTATATTCGTCATATATATCAGATACTTGTGCCGGGATCTTGGGGGACCGGGGTCGTTAACTGGGGCGTGTATTGAGTGACTACTTGTGATCTCCCACGCTTGGGCATGATCGCATTTTCTCAGTACCCTGACGTCCCGATCAACCACGGATTCCGAACGCTCATCTTTTCTCGCTAGTGCCACTCGGGACGGCTGAACGGCCTTTCTACTACTCTGGTGCAGACGTCCTTTCGAACGGCAGATTGCGTGTGGGCCTGCAGACAACAAGGATCGATCTGTCCCAGCGATCGAGCTCGCTGCTTGGGTAGAGGATTGCTTTGCCGATTTTGAGGAATGAGGGCCCGATGCGCATGTAGCGCCAGTTGCGAAGCGTCCCTTCGCTCAGCTGTCCGCGGTAGCGAGCGATGACTTCTTCAGGAGTGAGGTAGTTCGGGTCAGACACAGGAGTTATAGATAGCAGGCTTGTGCAACAGCTTGGTGCATGGCTAGGCGAAAGGAACAAGCTCAAGCTCAAGCTTAGCGGCCTCTTTCACCGGCCACCATGTCGCGGCTTGGCGCCACCCGGCGGCAGGCGAGGGGACCGGCATAGGCGACCGCCAAAGGAACATGTGGGTCGTTGCAAGTGGATCTGCTGCTAGAGGCCTGGGTGCGAAGCTTCGAACTCGGCGGACTTTTGGAGCGCGCGCACATAGGGTAGCGCCCCGCCGTAAGGCTTGGCGGTTTCTTCAAGCGCAGAACGAATTCTGCGATCTTTCGCAAATTCCAAGAGTTCTTGTGAACGCCGCTTAGCGATCAGTTCCCGGTCCCCGGGGTCTACTCCTGCGACCCAAGTGCAACAAAGTGTTCGCTAATCCATTCGCGTAAAATCGCGTTTGCATTTTGGTTCATCGTCCTTTCCTCAATGAGGCGGGCAGCAAAGCACTGAAAGTCTAGTCTCACAACCGATCAGCCTAGTCATATCCTCAACCGTGGCGCCTGTCGGCACGGTGCCGACGGAGAGTGCGGCCCTGGCGATACCGCCGCATTTTCGGGATCAAGCGTCCACTAATACCAACGGTCATTTTGATTGACCGACGTGTGCCCAGTCCCGCATTCCGATGGAGTTTATAGTCTCAGGTTGCGTGAGGAGTTTTCGCCAAGCCTCGCACGCTGCGTCGATGATGGCGTCGTAGCCTTCGAAGACGCGGTTTGAGAGCCAGTTGGCGCGCAGCGGGACGGAAGGAAGATGAGCGTGATGTTCTTGGGAACTTCGAGCTTTGCGGTGGTGTGCCAGCCGGCGCGATCGAGCAGCAGCATGGCGTGGGCGCGCCTGGCGACATGGCGGCTGATCTCGTCGAGATGAAGTTGCATGGCCTCGGTGTCGGCGAAGGGCAGCGCCAGCCCTGCTCCTATGCCACGTGCCGGGCAGATGGCGCCGAACAGATAGGCGCTTTTGTAGCGCTGGTCGGCCGGTTGACGGGGCCGCGTGACCCGCCTTGCCCATTGCCACACGATGCCATTCTTCTGGCCGATGCGGGCTTCGTCCTGGAACCAGATCTCGACCGGCTTGCCTTTGGACAGGTCGGCGAGGTGCGCGCTCAACGTGCGCGGGAAGTTTTTTTATACGCCTCGACTATCTCGTCGTCCTGGCCCGGATGACGCGGCCGGGCGCTGATATGGGAGAAGCCGAGTTCCTTCAGAAGCGTCCCGACGTAGCGCTCGTGATAGTCGACGCCGAAGCGTTCCTTGATGAGCTTCTGGAGATCGACACGCCGCCAACGCACGACCCCGTCGACGGCGTTGTCCGGGCCCGTCTCGACGATCCCAGCCAGTTCCGCTTTCTGCACCGCGGACAGGCGCGGCTCAGGGCCCCCGTTCCAGGCATCCTTGAGACCGTCCGGACCAGCGTCGTTGAAGCGATGCACCCAGTCCCGCAGCGTCTGCCGATCCATACCGCCGACCCGCGCCTCATCCTCACGGCTCATCCCGTCGAGAGCCGCTGCCAGCGACAACAGCCGACGGCTCTGCTTGCTATCCCTCAAACTCTTGGCCAGCCGTCGAAGTTCGGCTGCCGAATAGTCCGTCCGCATCTCGATCGCTGATCCCATGGCGCGAATCTCCTCTCACGCCAAAGAATCATGAAATCGAGCAGGCCGGAATCCCCCGAGAGTCAGCCGTCAAAGCCGTTGGTATTACTCCCCGGAGGTCCGCGTGCATCTGACACGGCATGCCCGTGAAATAGCGCCAAGCAACGTCCCCTTTCATACAGCCTCCAAACCCACTGCCTTAATTGGACAATGGTTTTTTCAGAGGGCTCGCGTTTTGCATCTAACGCGACCTCCACTTGGAATTCGATGTACAATTACGATCTAGAGCGGTTCTCAGCTAGGCGGGATAGGCGTTGACCATACCGTCGCAACTCAGTCTCCAAACGGAACTGGAGCGCTGCCTTCAATTCCTCAGCAGTGCCGATGCCGTTGCTGAAAAGCGCCATGATTATGCCTGCAGCCTGGTCACACTCAGGCGTGCTTGGCTCTATGCCAGCCTCACGGCAATACACGATCAAACCTTTCGGGCAACGAGTTCCTCTTCGATCTTTGCGCGGTTGTTTCCATACTTTTTTACCAGCCTGAGGGCATCAGCTCGTTCGAGATGGTGCTTCTTCATGAGATACCCGACTTCATAGTCTTCGCCACCGTCGACCCGTGCTCTGTCTTGCGGACCACGCTTTGACTTGTCGTCTGCCATGACAACCTCCATGGGCGATCGCCTCGCCCAAACCTGTCAAGGATAATCCTCTAATCGACGGGGACAAGGACGTAGTCCCCAACCATGTCGAAACCGCACAACTCCGCGGTCGCAGGGATAAGCCGATCCCTTGCGGGGAACGCTTTGCTCGTCCGCCGTTCGAAGCGTTGAGGTCTTCTGGGCTGGTACACGTTCTTGCGGCCGTGGGAGTAAACTTTCCGCGCGACATCACGAATGGAGTCCCGTGACTGTGATGGAAAACGACAGCCGCTCAGACGGATTTATCTCCGCTCACGACTTTGACATTCTGTGCGACGCCTTCAAGGCTTCGGTCGAGGAAGGACAGGTAACCAAAGCGCACAGGATTCAGCACGCCAAGGATCTGGTGCGCGAACTCACCGGCCAAGAGAACGCCGACAAACACCTGATTAGCCGGATGATGCGGGTTTGCCACGCTACCCAGCCGTAGGGGAATGGCGGGCCTACTTGGGTTTGGTAGGCCGCTTCCGTTCCTTCGCATCTTCAACGCCTCAGTAGAGCCGGACGGGTCATGGACGATCTATCATGTCTTCATCGGGGCACCGGCAGATATGGGAAGCCGATCCATGGCTGGGCTCAGCAAAACAGATGCCACTACCAGAATGATAATTCTGAACGCGCAATGCGAAGAGACGCAAGGCCGGGAGCCTGCAACAGACGTTCGCTACGCGGTTCTTAACGGCTTGAGGCTCCTCTGCGCGCGGCCGAATTGCATGTGTTGAACAGAACAAAATTCCGTGCTGTTCGGGGCGTCGGCCTTTTTCGAAGGCCCGGAAATTCGGGCTTTCTGGCCTTGTCTTATGAACAGTCTGGCACTTCCCCCGCGCTGGATTCGCCGAAAAGGCGTGAGGGGGCGGCACAAAATTGCGAAATCGTCTGCCCCGGCGATATTTCGAGACACGACATATTTCGCCGCCGTCATGCCAGAGCCTGGCGGACATCGGGATCGTCCAGTGTCTGGTCGAGCGTCCGGCGTGTGCGCTCGATGATCGCATCGATGTCGGCGTCGGTGCAGCAGAGCGGTGGTGCATAGCCGAGAACCCCGTGCGCAAAGGCACGGATGATGAGGCCGTTGTCCCACGCCCTGTCGAAGATGCGCCGTGCCGGCATCGCCGACGCCGGAAGCGGCGTCTTCTTTTCCTTGTCGACCACCAGTTCGATGGCGGCAAGCATGCTGCGGCCGCGCACATCGCCGACAAGCGGATGGTCGCTCAGGCCCTCCAATCCCGCCATCAGGCGGGCGCCCGCCTTGATCCCATTCTCCAGCAGGCCGTCTTCATAGAGCTTCAACACCTCGAGCGCGACGGCCGCGCTGACGGGATGGGCGGAATAGGTGTAGCCGTGGCCGACGGCCGAAGCGCCCGCGCCATCAGCGATGACATCGTAGACATGATCCGCCATGAATACGGCGCCCATTGGAACATAGCCCGAGGTCAGCCCTTTCGCGGTCGTCATGAAATCGGGAACGATGTCCTCATCGGTGCAGGCGAACAGGGGGCCTGTGCGGCCGAAGCCGGTGATCACCTCGTCGGCGATGAACAGGATGCCGTAGTCCCGGCAGAGTTCGCGCATGGCCTTGATCCAGCCTTTCGGCGGGACGATGACGCCGCCCGAGCCCTGGATCGGCTCGGCATAGAAGGCGGCGACCCGTTCCGGCCCGATTGCCTCGATCTTGGCCTTCAGGTCGGCGAGCGATGCGGCGATGATCGCGCTGCCGTCCTCGCCGACCGGGTTGCGATAGGGATAGGGGGAGGGAATCTTGTGCTGCCATTCAAAGGGAATGCCAAAACCGGCGTGAAAGGCGGGCAGGGCGGTCAGACCAGCGCCGACCACCGACGACCCGTGATAGCCCTGCTCGATGGAAATGAACTGGTCACGCTGCGGCTCGCCTTTTGCATTCCAGTAGTAGCGGACGAAACGGATCGTGCTGTCGACCGCGTCCGACCCGCCAAGCGTGAAAAAGACGTGATTGAGGTCGCCCGGCGCGCGCTCGGCCAATTCAGAGGCGAGCCGGATGGCCGGCTCCGAACCGAGGTCGAAATAGGCAGTGGCGTAGGGAAGCTCGCGCATCTGCCGGGCCGCCGCCTCGACGATGCTGTCGTGGCCGTAGCCGGCGTTGACGCACCACAGCCCCGCGAAGCCGTCGACGAGTTGCCGGCCGGACGCTTCGGTCACGATCGCGCCCTTCGCCGATTTCAGCACGCGGACGCCGAGCGCCTCATGGCCGCGATATGACGCGACCGGATGAATGAGATGGGCGCGGTCGAGTTCGATCAGGGAATTGGCGAGCATTGTTGTTCTCCGACTAGCCTAGCGCCTGGTTGGCGAGGGCGTAAATTTTTGACCTGGCCTGTTCCGCGACCGTCTTGGGCGGACGGTCCATGGCCACGCCGCCGCCAACATGGACGAGGCCGATTTCCTCGAGCCAACCGGCAATGCCGGTCACGCTGCCGGTATCCACCCGCAGGAAGGCGCCGGGGCGCGACGCGGCGAAGTAGCCGATCAGGGCCTTCGCCTCGTCGGCGCTTCCCGCGATCACCGGACCGATCACCTCGCCGCGTCCGAACGGGCGGATCGCGGCATAGGCCTCGATGGCGCCGTTGCGGCTGATGACCGCGAATTGGCCGCGCTCTGCCAGCGCATCGATCAGAGCTTCACGGTCGGCGCCATAGGCGTCGCGGTCCAGCGCCTTGATTTCCGGGAGATCGGTGGTGCCTGCGGCTTCCACGCCGTCGGGCGCACCAAGCTTGGCAACGCTGCCCTGGTGCTGCAGGATCGTGCCGGAGGGCACGAAGCCCAGCTTCTGATAGAGAGGCATGCCGTCCACCGTCGCAACGAGCCGCAGCGGCCGGTCCTCGGCAAGGGCGAAGGCCTGTTCCATCAGCCGGCGCCCAAGGCCTTTGCCCCGCACATTCCTGTCGACGATCACCATGTTGATCATGGCGCAGTCGACGCCATAGGGCGTGACCAGGATGGTTCCGGTGACTTGGCCGTGGCCGTCAAGCGCGACCACGCCGCTGGAGAGCTGCAGCGCCATCTGCCAGTCCTGCGAGCGATGCGGCCAGTTCTCCTGGCGGGAAAGCGCCACCGCGCCCTCGATATGGTCAGGTTCGAAGGCCCGAAGTTCAATCTCGTCCTGTTGCATGAGGCATCCTTCAATCTGCCATAAGTCTCGACCATCGGCGCGCCGCAGATCGTCTGAAGGCGTTGGTCTCGGCGGTATCTTTCGCCGTAGCGCGACGGGTGCGCCGCATCTTGTGCTGACACCGGCCGCGGTGGAGGCGCTTCACGCCGCGCGCGGCGCCGCAATCGGCAGGCAAGATGCTACAGCGTGCCAAACCGGATGGCGGATACGGAACTTTCTGCTTTCGGGAGCGCGATTTCGGTCAGGTGGGTCGCTGCCTGCCGTCCTATGATGAAATACGTCCCAGCGCGGATATGCTTCCACCGGAGATCGACGGACATGGCTTCCTTCAGGCCCAAATACATCACCTTCGACTGCTACGGCACGTTGATCCATTTCGCGATGGCGGAAGCGGCGCGCGACCTCTACGGCAGCCGGCTCGACGAACCGCAGATGCAGGAATTCATCAAGAATTTCTCTGCCTATCGGCTCGACGAGATCATGGGCGACTGGAAGCCCTATGCTGATGTTGTCCACAACGCGCTCGAGCGCACCTGCAAGCGCAACGGCGTTGCCTTCAGCGCCGACGACGCCAGAATGGTCTATGAGCGCGTTCCGACCTGGGGGCCGCACGCCGACGTTCCGGCGGGCCTGGCGAAGGTCGCCAAGGAAATTCCGCTGGTCATCCTCTCCAACGCCATGAACACGCAGATTACGTCCAATGTCGAGAAGCTCGGTGCGCCGTTCCATGCCGTCTACACGGCTGAGCAGGCGCAGGCCTACAAGCCCCGTTTCAAGGCGTTCGAGTACATGTTCGACAGGCTGGGCTGCGGCCCCGAGGATATCCTCCACTGCTCGTCTTCGTTCCGCTATGACCTGATGTCGGCGCACGATCTCGGCATCAAAAACAAGGTCTGGGTCAATCGTGGCCACGAACCGGCCAACCCGTATTACGGCTATGTCGAGATATCAGACATTTCGGGTCTTGCGGGCGTGGTTGGGCTCTGAAACAGGCGGATTGCCGATGAAGTTGGTCTCCTACTGGCACGACACCGCCCCAGTCTTTTCCGGCGGGGCGCAAGGCCCGGTCGAGGGGCACTACGATGCCGCCATCATCGGTGGCGGCTTCACCGGCCTTGCCGCCGCGCACCGGCTGGCGAAGGCCGGCGCCAAGGTGGTCGTGCTGGAGGCTGAGCGGGTGGGCTGGGGCGCATCCGGCCGCAATGGCGGGCATCTCAACAACGGTCTTGCCCACGGCTACCTCTCGGCCAAGGCGGAACTCGGCAAGGAACGCGCAGTCGCTCTCTATCGCGCGCTGGACGACTCCGTAGATACAATCGAGGCGCTGGTCGCCGAGGAAGGTATCGACTGCAACTTTCGCAGCGCCGGCAAGCTGAAGCTCGCCTCCAAGCCGAAACATTTCGAAGCGATCGCCCGCAATTTCGAGGCCCTCCATACCGAGGTGGATCCGGATACCGCGCTGCTGTCGGCGGCGGATCTCAAGTTCGAGATCGGCTCGCCCTTCCATGGCGCGATGCTGTCGAAGAAGAGCGCCATGATGCATATGGGCCGCTATGTGGCGGGTCTCGCCACTTCAGCCACCCGCCATGGCGCCGTCATCCATGAGAACACCAGGGTGACGGACCGCAAGCAGGCCGGCAGCAGGCATGAGCTGATCACTTCGCGCGGCCGCATCAGCGCCGACAATGCGCTGGTGGCGACCGGCGCCTACACCACGCCGAATTTCAGTTATTTCCGCCGCAGGATCATTTCCGTCGGCAGCTTCATCATCGCCACGCGACCGCTGAGCGACGCCGAGATCGCCGCGACCATGCCGGGCAACCGGACATGCGTGACCTCGATGAACATCGGCAATTACTTCAGGCTTTCGCCGGACAATCGGCTGATCTTCGGCGGCCGCGCACGCTTCTCGGCGACATCGGACCAGCGCTCCGACGCCAGGAGCGGGCAGATCTTGCGGGCGGGCCTTGCGGCGATCTTCCCGCAGCTCGCCAAGGTCGAGATCGACTATTGCTGGGGCGGGCTGGTCGACATGACCAAGGACCGCTTTCCGCGCGCCGGTTATCATGACGGTGTCTGGTATGCGATGGGCTATTCCGGCCACGGCGCGCAGCTTTCCACCCCTCTCGGCATGATCCTGGCCGATGCCATGCTCGGCCGCGAGGACCGCAATCCGCTGAAGGGGCTCGAATGGCCTGCTATTCCCGGCTATTCCGGCAAGCCCTGGTTCCTGCCGATGGTCGGGCTCTACTACAAGGCGCTCGACCGGATTCAGTGATCGCAGATCCGGCCCGGTCGGGCTTCAGCCAAATTGCCTCAACTGAGCCCGCCGATGTGAAAGCTTTTCATCTCGAGATATTCCTCGATGCCGGCTTGCGCCCCCTCTCGCCCGAGGCCGGACAGCTTGACGCCGCCGAAGGGGGCGACCTCGATCGAGACCGAACCGGTGTTGAGCCCGACCATGCCGAACTCCAGCGCCTCGCCGACGCGCCAGGCGCGTTTCAAATTTTCGGTGTAGAAGTAGGAAGCAAGCCCGTAGGGCGTTCCATTGGCCAGCGCGATCGCTTCCTCTTCCGTCTCGAACCGAAAAAGCGGCGCGACCGGGCCGAACGTTTCCTCACCGGCAAGCTGCATCTCTTTTGTGGCGCCGGTCAGCACCAGCGGCGCGACATACTGAGGGCCGTCGGGCAACGCCGGCTTCTCGGTGATGATCGCAGCACCTTTGGCGAGCGCGTCCTTGACGTGGCGGTTGATCTTCTCGACCGCCGCCATGTTGATCATCGGCCCGATGGCGACGCCGGGCTGCGTGCCCGGCCCCACCGTCATGGCGTTGACGCGTGCGCTGAGCTTTGCTGCGAAGGCTTCATAGACGCCGGACTGGACGAGGATGCGGTTGGCGCAGACGCAGGTCTGGCCGCCATTGCGGAACTTGGAGACCAGCGCACCCTCGATGGCGAGGTCGAGGTCGGCGTCGTCGAAGACGATGAAGGGGGCGTTGCCGCCGAGTTCGAGGCTGAGCCGCTTCACGCTGTCGGCCGCGCCGCGCATCAGCAGCGAGCCGACGCGCGTCGAGCCGGTGAAGGAGATCTTGCGGACGGTCTCGTTCGCCATGATCTCGTTGCCGATCTCTGTGGGCATGCCAGTGACGATGTTGATGACGCCGGTGGGGATGCCCGCCCGTTCGGCAAGCGCGCCGAGCGCCAGCGCCGAATAGGGCGTGAATTCGGACGGCTTGATCACCACGGTGCAGCCGGCGGCCAGCGCCGGCGCGACCTTGCGGGTGATCATCGCGTTGGGGAAGTTCCATGGCGTGATGATGCCGCACACCCCGACCGGTTCCTTCAGCACGATGATGCGGCGGTCGGACGTGGGCGACGGGATGGTGTGGCCATTGATGCGGCGCGCCTCCTCCGCGAACCATTTGACGAAGGAAGCGCCGTAACGGACCTCGCCTTTGGCCTCGTCCAGCGGCTTGCCCTGTTCGGTCGTCAGGATCAGCGCGAGATCGTCCAGATGCGCCAGCATCAGGCCATGCCAGGCCTCCAGGAGGGCGGCGCGCTCGGCGTTGGTCTTCTTCTTCCAATCCGCATAAGCGGAAGCGGCGGCCTCTATGGCTGCGCGGGTGTCCGGACCGGCCATATCGGGGACCGTGCCGATCGTTGCCTGGGTTGCCGGATCGATGACGTCGACCGTCCTGCCGGAGCCGGCAGTGACCCATTCGCCGTCGATCAGGCCGGCTTCGCGGAAGAGGTTTTTGTCTTTCAGGTTTTTCATCGAAAACGACCTTGCAATCAGGTGAGCGCTGCGACCACCGTGGCGGTGATGGCGTCCGTGCGGTCCTTGCCGGGGATGGTGCCTATGCCTCTGGTGGTTGCGGCTTCGACCGCCTTCATCACGCGGTCGGACGCAGCCTTTTCGCCGAGATGATCGAGCATCATGGCGCCGGACCAGATGGCGGCGATCGGATTGGCGATGCCCAGATGGGCGATGTCGGGCGCCGAGCCGTGCACCGGTTCGAACATGGACGGCGCCGAGCGGTCGGGATTGATGTTGGCCGAGGCGGCGTAGCCGAGCCCGCCCTGGATCGCCGCGCCGATGTCGGTCAGGATGTCGCCAAACAGGTTGGAGGCGACAACAACGTCGAGGCTCTCCGGCGCCATGATCATGCGCGCGGCGAGCGCATCGACATGATAGCTGGTCACTTCAACGTCCGGATAATCCGCAGCCAGCTTTCGCGCGATCTCGTCCCAGAACACCATCGAATATTTCTGTGCATTGGACTTGGTGACGGAGGCCAGCTTGCCCCGACGCGACCGCGCCTGTTCGAAGCCAAAGCGCAGGATGCGCTCGACACCGGCGCGGGTGAAGATCGAGGTCTCCACGGCGACCTCGTCCAGCGTGCCTTGATGCACGCGCCCGCCGGCGCCCGAATACTCGCCTTCGGTGTTCTCCCGGATGCACAATATGTCGAAGTTTTCCGCTCGCAGCGGTCCCGTGACGCCCGGCAGCAGGCGGTGCGGCCGGATGTTGGCATATTGCACGAATGCCTTGCGGATCGGCAGCAGCAAGCCGTGCAGCGAAACGGAATCCGGCACCTCCGCCGGCCAGCCGACCGCGCCGAGAAGGATGGCGTCAAAGCCGCGCAAGGTCTCGATGCCGTTCTCGGGCATCATGCGGCCAGTCTCCTCGAAGAAGCGGCAGGACCAGCGGAACTCGGTTCCCGCCAGTGCAAAGCCGGAGTGGCTGGCAGCCGTTTCCAGCACCGTCCAGGCGGCGGCGGTCACATCGCGGCCAATGCCGTCACCGGGGATCAGGGCGATCGAATAGGACTTCATCGGCATCTCTTCACAGGCTGATCAGGACGCTCTTGGTCCTGCGGTTGGCGAGATAGGCCTCGCGGCCGAGGTCCTTGCCGACGCCGGAGCGCTTGTAGCCGCCGGTCGGCAGGATATGGTCGCGCGAGCGGCTGTAGCGGTTGACCCAGACGGTGCCCGCTTCGAGCTTTCGCGCGAAGCGGATGGTGCGGGACAGGTCGGCGGTGAACAGGCCGGAAGCCAGCCCATAGGTCGGGTGGCTGGACAGCGCCAGCGCCTCTTCCTCGGTCTCGAAGGTCTGGACGGTCAGGACCGGGCCGAAGATTTCCTCGACGATTGCCGGATTGGCCTGGTCGACATCTGCAATCAGCGTCGGTTCGTAGAAATAGCCTGGGCTGTCCATGACGACGCCACCGGTCAGGCATTCGCCGCCGGCCTCGACCGCGGCCCGCACGATGCCGTCGACACGCGCCCGCTGCCGCTCCGAGATGATTGGCGAATATTGCGTCGCCTCGTCCCAGGTCGGGCCGGGCCGCACCGCTTTCATCTTCTCCAGGATCGCGGCCGTCAGCCTGTCGGCCACACTCTTCTCGACGATCAGGCGCGTGCCGGCCACACAGGCTTGGCCGGCGTTGAAGGTGACGCTGCCGGCAATCGCGGTCGCCGCCTTGTCCAGATCGGCATCGGCAAAGACGATCTGCGGGCTCTTGCCACCGAGTTCCAGCGTCATCGGCTTGACGCCGGTGCGGGCGACATTCTCCATGATGGCCGAGCCGGCGCGGGTCGAGCCGGTGAAGCTGACCTTGGCGATCTCGGGATGGCCGGTCAGCGCCGTGCCGGTCGTCGGACCGTCTCCCAGCACCACGTTTATGAGCCCTGCCGGCAAGCCTGCTTTGATGGCAAGTTGCGCCATGTAGACAGCTGAGAAAGGTGTCATTTCCGAGGGTTTCAGGACAACGGCGTTGCCGGCAGCGAGCGCCGGACCAAGCTTCCATCCGGCCATCGAGATGGGAAAATTCCAGGGCGTGATCGCGCCGACCACGCCATAGGGCTCGCTCATGATCATGCCGAGACTGGCGTCGTCGGTCGGCACCAACTCGCTGCCTTCCTTGTCGGCGAACTCGGCAAAGAAGCGAATCTGCTCGGCGGTCACGGCGATGTCGCCGGCAACGAGCTGGCCGACTGGCCGGGTGGAGCACGGCGCCTCGATCCTCGCGAGCGTTTCGGCCTCCGCCTCAATCAGGTCGGCCCAGGCCTGGAGTGCCTTCGTCCGTTCGCGTGGCCGAACGTTGCCCCAGTTGCTGGACTTCAGAGCCGCCTTTGCGTTTTCCACTGCACGGTCGACCATATCGACGCCGGCCACAGGGCAGGCGGCATATGCCTTGCCGTCCGACGGTCGGCGCATCTCGATCGCTCCCTCGGCCGCGACCAGTTCGCCGCCGATGAAATGGCCGACGGGAAGGGAGACGGTATCCGGGTCGAAGCTCAGGCCCATGGCACCCACTCTGGAATATTCTGCAGGAGCCTAGCGCGGGCAGCAGCGCAGCATGCACCGTTCGGCGATCGGTCGCGGATGATTGTTGTGTGCCGGCGATGACAGACGGCAAAATCTGTTGCGGAGGCCGGCGCCTCCGTGCTCCCGTTACCCTACGGTTACGTAGATCTTGCGTACCGTTTCGATGGTCTTCCAAACCCCGACGAAGCCGGGTTTCATCACGAAGCTGTCGCCGGCGCGGTAGGTCACCGGCTTGCCGCCGTCGGGCGTGATTTCGATCACGCCGGTGAGGATGTGGCAGAACTCGAAAGTCTCCCCCTTGATCGAGCGCGTCTCCCCCGGCGTCGCCTCCCAGACGCCGGTGTGGACGAGGTCGTCCTTGGCCAAGTCCTGCGCCCAGGTCTTGAAGGTGGGGTCGCCGGCAATCAGCCGTTCGGGCAGCGCCGTGGATTCGCGCGGCGGGAAGGCTGGGCTGGTATCGACGGTCTTGAGCAGGGACAAGGGATGGCCTTTCATGTTGGACTTCAATAGCCGCGCGATCGGTCGACGAGCCCGACCGGGTCGAGACCGGCGCGATAACGCCTGATGTTTTCGACAACGGCCTGTGCGGCGCTGCGGGGCTGGGTGATGCTGGCGACATGCGGGGTCAGAATGACCTTCGGATGCGACCAGAACGGGTGGCCCGCTGGCAGTGGTTCGGGATCGGTGACGTCGATCATCGCCGCCGAGAGTTGGCAGCGGTCGAGCGCAGCTACAAGCGCTTCATGATCGAGCTGCGGCCCCCGGCCCGTGTGGACGAGCGCCGCGCCCTTGGGCAGTTTTGCAAACAGGTTGGCATCGAGGAAACCGCGCGTCTCCTCGGTCAGCGGCAGCAGGCAGATCAAAATGTGGCTTGCCGCGAGCATCTCGTTCAGCCCGAGCTCGCCATGATGACAGGTCACGCCCTCGATCTGCCGCGGCGAGCGGCTCCATCCGGCGAGCGGAAAGCCGAAGGGCTTCAGCCTGTCGAGGACAGCTTGGCCGAGTTGCCCAAGGCCGAGCACGCCGACCCGGCGCAACCCGGCCTGGACCTGCGCGATATCTGCCCATTCGCCGGCGCGCTGCTGCGCCAGATAGGCCGGCAGGTTGCGGTGGAGCGCGAGCACGGCAAGCGTCACATATTCCTGCATCATGCGCACGATGCCCTCCTCGATCATGCGCACGATCTTCACGTTCGGAGGCACCGCATCGAGGCTAAGCTGGTCGACGCCTGCGCCGATGGAAAACAGGATTTCCAGGTTCCAGTAGCGGGCGAGGTTATCCGGCAAGGTCCAGCTGATCAGATAACGCACGGCGTCGGGATCGACCGTTGCGGCATCGATCGTGAAGGGGACGTCCGGCAGTTCTTTCGCGAAGGCATTGGCGAAGATCTCCCCGCGCCGCGCATCGGAATTGAACAGGAATGTCATTCCGGTTCCCCTTCAAGCCGCGCAGTAGACGCCCAGCGCCTCGATCAATCGCTGGCAGGTGGCGAGTTCGCTGGTGAGAATGTACTCATCCGGCTTGTGGGCGCGGTCGATGTCGCCGGGGCCGCAGATGATCGCATCGAACCCAGCGGCCTGGTAAAGTCCGGCCTCCGTGCCGTAGCTGACGGCGGCAAGCGGCACCTCGCCGGTCAACGCGCGTAGGTCCCGCTAGTGGCGCGTCTGGCGGCAGCGACATCGCAGGATAGGCGCTCATCGGTGTCCACTCGATACGAAAGCCATCGGCCGCAAGCGCCTCTGCCCGCGCCTTTATAGGTGCGAGCAGGCTCGCCGGGTCGACGCCAGGTATGGCGCGTGCCTCCAGGTCCAGCGTGCAGGTGTCGGGAATGATGTTGACTGATTGTCCACCCGCGACTACGCCCGCCTGCAGCGATGAGTAGGGTGGCTGGAAGGTAGGGTCGAACGGACCGTGCGTCAGCCGGTCGGCTTCGCTCACGACGGCGCCCAGCGCGCCGGCCATGGCATGGATGGCGTTGAGCCCGAGATCGGGCCGCGAGGAATGGCCGGAGCGCCCTTTGATGATCACGCGGGCGGCCGCCTTGCCTTTGTGGCCGCGCACGGCGCGCATGCCGCTCGGTTCGCCGACGATGACGCCGAACGGCTTCGCACAAAGTTCGGGAAGGCGAGCGATTAGGTGCGGCACGCCCCGGCATCCCACCTCCTCGTCATAGGAGAAGGCGAGATGGATCGGCCTGAAAAGGCGCAGCTCCGCCAATGCAGGCACCGCCGCGAGCACTGCGGCGAGAAACCCCTTCATGTCCGTGGTGCCGCGTCCGTAGAGTCGTTCGCCTTCCTTGCGCAGCGCGAAAGGGCTTGAACTCCATTGCGGCTCACTGGCGGGGACGACGTCCATGTGGCCGGACAGGATGTATCCGGGGACGTCGGCGGGGCCGATCGTCGCGAAAAGATTGGAACGGTCGCCTTCCGGCCCGGGCATCACGGTGATCTGCGCCCCGTGTTCCGTGAGATAGGCCTCGATCCAACCTGCGATATCGCCGTTCGGTTTGCCGGCCACCGATGGAAAGGCGACGAGACGGTCGAGGATGTCGAAGACGTCCATTCCAGCCCTCAAGGCATTTTGGGATTTGGCATTCCGGTTCGCCGGGCCAGTGCCGTCAAGGATGTCGGCGTTCTTTCGCGATTGCGTGCCGAAAGCGGAAATGTTTCAGTTGAATCTTGCGTTGGCGCGCGGCATTCGAACAGATCATATTGTTCTGGTTGTTTAGCGTTGGCTGGGGCAGGGGGCGGCCGTTGGGTGTCCCCTCTATTGCGGCAATCTTTCAGAGGCACGAAATTGAAGCCGTCCGAAAGCTTGAAAATCGATGCTTTCTCGATGCGGGTCGGCGACATTGAAGGCGTCGAACTGGACCGGTTGCACGCGCTCTCCCTTTCCGTGGGATGGCCGCATCGGGCCGAAGACTGGCAATTCCTACGCGACGTGGGACAAGGCTTCGTGGTGCTCGATGAGATTGGACGGGTTCAGGGTTCGGCAATGTGGTTCGAGCATGGCGCCGATTTCGCGACCGTGGGGATGGTCATCACCTCGCCGCGCCTGCAGGCGCTGGGGGCGGCGCAATGGCTGATGAAGCGGATACTCGACAAGGTTGGCCGGCGCGATCTGCGCCTCAATGCAACCCGGGCGGCAAGGCGGCTCTATCTTTCGCTGGAATTCCTACCCGAACGGACCGTCTATCAATGCCAGGGCATTGCCCGCGCGCAGACGATAAGCGGATCGACTGAGACGCGGGGTGATATCCGCACCTTGGACGCACGAGATATTCCCTCAGTGATCGCGCTCGACGCGATGGGATTTGGTGTCAGGCGGGCGGCGCTCGTCGAAAAGCTTTTCGCGCACTCGGCTGGCTATGGTCTTTTCAAGGGTGACACGCTAAACGCTTTCGCGCTCTGCCGGCCGTTCGGGCGAGGCCATGTCGTGGGGCCGGTCGTGGCGGAAAGCGACGCCGACGCCGTGGCGATTGTCCGACCGCATGTGGCCGACCATTCGGGATCTTTCCTCAGGGTCGACACTCACATGGACCATGGCGAGTTCGCCGGCTTTCTGTCGCACAGCGGAATGCCTGTTTTCGACACGGTGCTCACCATGTCGATGGGCAAACGCCTCTCCGATTTTGCCGTCGACGGCGCAGTTGCACCGATGACTTACGCACTCGCCAGTCAGACTCTCGGGTAGTTGATTCCAGGACGCGGGCCACCACGGCAGACCACGCCTCGCCGGCACGCTTGCGGCGCCAACGCTGAGAACCGACTTCGAGTTAAGTACGGCTTTTTGCAACGATCCCGGATCAAACGCAGCAGGCCAAACTGGAAGTGTCCCAGCAGGCGGGGGCTGATCAATGTCGGTCATAGATGTAGCCAGGTTTCGATGGTGAAGCGTCGCGGAACCATACGGGACGATACGGGAAGATGTCTGATTTTGGCCCCAGAAAAAGTCAATGAAATCAACCGACCGATCGCTGATCGCCTGCCTTCATTCCGGTGGTTTCACATAAGGCACCCCCACCTGCGTCCTCGATGTGGCTTGTCTGACCGGAGGCCGCCTTCGCTGCGCTCCGTCTCGCTCTAACGCCCGCAACGGCAGTTCGCGACTTTCTTCCCCTGGACGCTGCGCGCCATTCCTCGCGGAACAAGAAAGCCTCGTCCAGCCGCCCTTCACGATGTTTCGGCCCCTACGGGTGCAGGTCGATCGCCTCCGGTCTGTCGACCCCCATCGAGATCCTATGAGTCTGGACAGCGGCCTGCTTTGATACGGCGGGAAGTGTTGTCCCGGACAGGTAGGAGCGGAAAGATGAATCCGAACGAACATGCGAGCACGATGACGAATAAGGAGTTGGATGCGATCTTTGTTTCTGTCGAATTGAGCAAGAAGACTTGGTTGGTGACGTCTATTTCGCCGGGAGCCGGCGAGAAGCTGTCCCGCCACATGGTCGGTGGTGGCGACATTGCAGGCCTTCTGGAGCGCCTCGGTCGGCTGAGGCAGAAGGCTCTTGAACGAACGGGACGATCTTGCCCGGTCATCATCATTCAGGAGGCCGGATTGGACGGCTTCTGGATCCACCGTGTTCTGGAGGTGGAAGGCCACGAGAGCCATGTAGTCGATGCGGCTTCGATCGCAACCTCGCGGCGTAGGCGCCGAGTGAAGACCGACCGGCTCGACGGAGAGACGCTCATTCGGGCGCTGTTGGCCTTCAAGCGCGGCGAGCCGCGGGTCTGCTCGATGCTGCGCGTGCCGTCGCCCGCAGAGGAGGACCGCCGCCGCATCGTGCGCGAGCGCAAGGTGTTGATGGAAGAGCGCATCAGGCATAGCAACCGGATCAAGGGCCTTCTCTTCTCGCAAGGGATCAACGGCTACGATCCTCTACGCCGAGACCGCCGCGAGAGGCTCGAGATGTTGCAGACGGGTGATGGACGCGCGCTTCCCGATCACATGAAGCGCCAGGTGGTTCGCGAACTTGACCGGATGGAGATGTTGCTGGATCAGATCAAGGCGGTCGAGGTCGAGCGGGATGCCATGCTGGTTGAGGAACGGCAATCAGCCCGTGAGGTCGCCTTGCTATCGAAGGTCGTCGGTGTTGGGCCGGAGTTTGCAGCAGTGCTCTGGGGCGAGGGTCTGTTCCGCCACTTCGACAATCGAAGGCAGGTTGCGGCCTATGCCGGCCTGGCGCCTACACCTTGGCAAAGCGGATCGATCGACCGGGAACAGGGGATCGGAAAATCCGGAAACCCGCGTTTGCGGTCGACGCTGCTGGAAATGGCCTGGCTCTGGCTGCGCCACCAACCCGCTTCGCAGCTCAGTCGTTGGTTCAACGAGCGCGTCGCCCAGAATGGCGGCCGCTTCAAGAAGGTCATGATCACAGCGTTGGCGCGTAAGCTGGTCGTGGCTTTGTGGAAATACGTCGGCGCCGGCGTAGTGATTGAGGGAGCGACCTTCCGTCCATGACGACATCAGATTGCAGCTCGGCCCGGGCCTAAGCAGCCCCGCCGGAACCAGGTGGACGACCGCATTGCGGCATGGCTTGAAACGCCGTCATCGAGACTGGTCTCGTCCTCCTGAGCCCTTGCCGCCGCAGGCGGGATTATGGTGCGGCCGCGTATGCGGCGACCGGATGTGAGGTTGATACGTGCACAGGCGCGGATCAGAAAATGGGCTCAGACCTCGGGTTCAAGTGGGGAACAGGCTGGCGCGGGTCGTGTCGAACGTGCTGAAGGGCACTGACAGTCAGTGCCGTTTTCTTTTGCCGATAATGCCGGCGAAGCCCCAGGCGGCCTCTCTTCTGGCTGGTCTGGCGCCGATTCGTCCTTTGCCTGCAACGGCGGCAACCGACCTTCTTCCCCTGCAGCTGCGCTGCATTCCTCGCGAGACAACAAGCTCGGATGCCGCCGTCCTCCGCTGACGCTGCGGCCCATAGGGTGCAGTCGGCCGGATCGTCGCCTCACGACCGCTATCGAGGCCGCATTGGGCGGCTTCGGGCAACAGTCAGGAGATACGACAATGGCTTCCATCGGCACCTTCACCCGCGGCGACGACGGCTCCTTCGCCGGGACGATCCGCACTCTCAACATCAACGTCAAGGCGGCCATTAAGCCCGTGGCCAAGGACAACGAGCGCGCTCCCGACTACCGGGTGACAGCAAATGGCGTCGAACTCGGCGCCGGCTGGAGCAAGACGGGCAAGGACTCGGGCGCCGAGTACCTCTCGGTCAAGCTCGACGATCCGTCCTTCACCGCGCCGGTCCACGCGACCCTGGTCCAGGGCGACAAGGACGAACACAAGCTCATCTGGTCGCGATGACCGGTCAAGGGCGTCCCGCTACCGGCGGGGCGCTCGCCTTTCCACCCACCACTCTCGGCGCGAAAAGCGCCTTGACGAGTGGCTTCTCATGTGAGGTCGCGATGGGCGCGACCCGAGAAACCAAAGGAATGAGACAATGGCTACACCCCGCTCGCAGCGTGAGGATCGGCCAATTCACACATCGCATCCAGAAAAGATCGCTTCATGATGCCCTCGTCGCAATCACACCATCGCCTCGTTCGGAAACTCCGCGAGGCAATGGGCAGCACGATCTGCAACACGCTCGACGATGCACTCGTCGTCGAGATCATGCTGAATCCGGACGGACAGCTCTTCGTCGAACGGATCGGCGAGCCGATCACGCAAGCAGGCAGGTTGGCCCCACAGGCGGCCGAGACGATCATTGGCACGGTCGCTCACGCACTCGGAACGGAAGTGAACCTCAACCGGCCGATCATCTCCGGCGAATTGCCGATCGGCGGCCATCGGTTCGAGGGGCTGCTCTCACCGGTGGTCGCGGCGCCCGTCTTCACGATCCGAAAGCGCGCCACGCGGCTTTTCCCGCTCGACAGCTACGTGCGCGACAAGATCATGACCGAGTACCAGGCGTCGGTGATCCGAAACGCCGTCGAGAATCGGATGAATATCATCGTTTCCGGCGGCACGGGGACGGGCAAGACCACGCTCACCAACGCGGTAATTGGCGAGGTCGTCAGCCTGACGCCAGAACACCGGCTGGTCATTCTGGAGGACACGGCCGAGATTCAATGTGCGGCTGAAAACGCAGTCGCTCTCCATACGACCGATGCCGTCGACATGAGCCGGCTGCTCAAATCCACGATGCGTCTGAGGCCGGATCGGATCATCGTTGGCGAGGTTCGCGACGGTGCCGCACTCACCCTGCTGAAGGCGTGGAATACCGGCCATCCCGGCGGTGTCGCCACAGTCCATGCAAACAGCGCGCTTTCGGCGTTGACCCGCCTCGAGCAACTGACGGCCGAGGTCAGCTCGAACCCGATGCCCGAAATCATCGGCGAGGCGGTCGACATGGTGGTCTCCATTGAGCGCACGCCGAAGGGCCGTCGCGTTCGTGAACTGCTGGTCGTCGAGGGCTATCGCGACGGTCGGTACCGCATCGAATCCCACGGCAGCGAAGAGGGGCAACGCCATGTCGCGTAAGGCGATCAAAATTTCTCTTGGATTGACTGGTTCATTTGTCTTGCTGGCCGAGCCCGCATTCGCCTCAGGCGGAGGGGGCGGACTGCCTTGGGAAGGCCCGCTTCAACAGATCCAGCAGTCTATCAACGGACCTGTCGCCGGCACGATCGCACTCGCAGCCGTGGCGATCGCCGGCGCTATGCTGATCTTTGGCGGCGACTTGAACGATTTCGCACGGCGGCTGGTTTATGTCGTGCTCGTTGCCGGCATCCTTCTCGGCGCCACGCAGATCGTCGGGCTATTCGGCGCTGGCGGCGCATCGATCGGCGCGCCCATGCAGGCGCCCATCGAGGGAAGGGCGCTTGAGCCTTCAGCGGCTCGCACCGATGGCTGAGCGCGTCAGCCACCTCCACCGCGTCAGGATCCATCGCGCGCTTTCCCGGCCGAACCTCTTGTTCGGCGCGGACCGCGAGCTGGTGCTCGTGACGGGCCTGACAAGCGTCATCCTCATCTTCGTCGTTCTGACCTGGTTTTCCGCGCTGTTTGGCATCGCGATCTGGATAGTCATCGTCGGGATACTGCGCATGATGGCAAAGGTCGATCCTATGATGCGGACCGTCTATCTGCGCCACATCCGTTACAGGCCTCACTACCGGCCGACCTCCACGCCCTGGCGGGCTTACTAAGCAGGGGGTCGGTCATGGTTGCGCTCGGAAAATTCCGGCATGCCGGTCCATCGTTCGGACCTGCTTCCCTAGAGGCCACGCGGAAGGATTTGCTCCGCTACGAACGCGCGCATGAGCTCGATGTTCTGTTGCCGGTTGAGTTCAACGGGGAGCGCCAGATCCATCTCGCGCATGAACTGCGCATCGGCCCGCTTCTCGAACGCCTCGACGGCATTCCAGAGGGCAGCGGAAGCACCTGTCGCGTCGCGCCCGTCGATCAGGGTTCGCAGCCAAGCAGGCGTTTCCTCGGGCAACGCGAACTCGGAATGGGCAAGCCCCTTCTTGTTCGAATAGTCGGCGACACGCGCCTCCGCCTCGATCTCCATCCGCGCGCAATGCCGGTACGCGGCGGACGCGACCGCGCTCCGACCTTCTCCGCGACCGATGATCTGCGCATGCAAGTGATAGATCGCCATCCGGTTTTCTGGCTCCCGCCGGGAGCACACCGTCGCCCAAGCGACGTATAAGTGCGCCCTTCAATCCTCTCTTCGTTCAGCGGGATACTGCGTCGGCACTAGCCTTGGCACAGCTTCGGAAATCCGCAGGTGCAGGCATCGGCTTCATCGTCATGATCGGGCTTCTGAAAACGAGCGTCATGAAGGAGCGCAAACATCATGAGAAAATCATCGTCGAAGATCCGCCAGGAGATCGAGCGCCTGCACGATCAACTGAAGGCTGCCGAGACCAAGGAGGCCGAGCGGATCGGCCGCATCGCGGTCAAGGCCGGTCTGAGCGATATCGAGATCGACGAGACTAAGCTCGCGGACCTTTTCGCAGAGATTGCCGGACGATTTCAGTCGGGAAGCGAGAAGCGCCGGCAGGCCGCGCCGAAGCCGCCTCGGCCTCCTGAAAGCGATGCTTGAGCGGACTATGAACATGCAGCGCCGGGAGTCGTCGAAGGAGCGCAAGCGCGACACCCGCGAGAAAATTCAGCTTGGCGGATTGATCGTGAAGGCCGGCCTTCGCTCGGCCGATCGCGCGGTGATCCTGGGCGCCCTTGTCGATCTGTCGCGACGCGTGGACAACCAAAAAGAATGGGCGCGCCTGCGCGCAATCGGAAAGGCTGCCTTTGGCAATGACATGGAAGAAACTCGTGCTCACGATCGCGCCGGCAGCGCTTATGATCGCAACCCGGTGGGGCCTGACAGGGATTGAGAACTGGCTGGCTTCGTTCGGAACATCACACGCCGCCTACCTGTTTCTGGGCAAGTTCGGGCTGGCGCTTCCCTACGCTACGGCGGGTGTCGTCGGACTTGTCTTTCTGTTTGCCGCCGCCGGCTCGGCATCGATCAGGTCGGCGGGCCTCAGTGCGTTTCTCGGCGCGATGCTCGTGGTTGTTATCGCCGTTATCAACGAAGGCGGCAGGCTCCTTTCATTCACGGATCGTGTCGCCGAGGGGCTGTTATCCTATGCCGATCCGTTCACAATCGGCGGCGCGACGATCACGCTGTTCGTCGGCGTCTTTGCGCTCCGTGTTGCCCTGCACGGCAACACGGCCTTCGCGTCACCATCACCAAAACGCACCATCGGCAAGCGCGCCATCCACGGCGACGCCGACTGGATGACATTGACCGAGGCAGCGGGACTCTTTCCGAAAGAGGGCGGCATCGCCGTCGGGGAGCGCTATCGCGTCGATGGCGACACGGTTGCGGCCAGCCCATTCAAGGCGAGCGACAAAGAAAGCTGGGGAAGTGGGGGCCGGAAATCGCTGCTCTGCTTCGAAGGCGACTTCGGATCGGGTCACGCGATTGTCTTCGCCGGGTCCGGCGGTTTCAAAACGACTTCAGTGACAATCCCGACCGCGCTTCAATGGACGGGTGGACTGGTGGTTCTCGACCCCTCAAATGAGGTCGCGCCGATGGTCGCCGCGCATCGCAAATCGCGCAACCGACAGGTCCATGTCATCGATCCGGGACGCGACGGCACCGGCTTCAACGCGCTCGACTGGATCGGCAAATTCGGCGGCACGAAAGAGCAGGACATCGCCGCGGTCGCATCCTGGATCATGACGGACAATCCGCGTATTGACGCCGGGCGAAACGACTTCTTTCGCGGCTCCGCGCAGCAGCTCGTCACCGCTCTGATCGCGGACGTCTGCCTCTCCGGGCACACACCCTCAGGCAACCAAACGCTGCGCCAGGTCCGGACCAATGTTGCCGAGCCGGAACCAAAACTGAGAACCCGGCTGCAGGAAATCTACGACTCGTCGCAAAGCGCATTCGTCCGCGAGAATGTCGCCCCCTTCATCAACATGACGCCGGAGACGTTCTCGGGCATCTATGGCGCCGCCTCAAAGGAAACGCACTGGCTTTCCTACGAGAACTACGCCGCGCTCGTCTCGGGCAGAAGTTTTGCGACCGACGAGGTTGCAGCGGGCAACACCGATATCTTCATCAACCTCGACCTGAAGACGCTTGAGAACCATCCGGGCCTTGCGCGCGTCATCATCGGCTCGCTGATGAATGCCATCTACAATCGTAATGGCGATGTCGAAGACCGCACCCTCTTCCTGCTGGACGAGGTGGCCCGCCTTGGCTTCATGCGCATTCTCGAAACCGCCCGTGACGCAGGCCGCAAATACGGCATCAGTCTCCTGATGCTGTTCCAGTCGATTGGCCAGATGCGCGAAGCCTATGGCGGGCGCGACGCCTCCTCGAAATGGTTCGAGTCCGCGTCGTGGATATCATTCGCCGCGATCAATGATCCTGAAACAGCCGAGTACATTTCGAAGCGTTGCGGCGACACGACGGTCGAGGTCGGACAAACCAGCACGTCCTCGCGGATGAACGGAACGTCGAGAACCCGCTCGAAGCAACTCGCCCGACGCCCGCTGATCCTTCCACACGAAGTCATGCAAATGCGCACCGACGAACAGATCGTCTTCACCGCCGGCAATCCGCCGCTGCGCTGCGGCCGCGCGATCTATTTCCGGCGCAAGGACATGACCGACCGAGTCGGGGCGAACAAGTTCGGCCCGAAAAAGAAATGACATGGCCAGTTGGCCAAGGACTTCTTCCCCAAGGAAGCTCCGGGGCTTCTCTTCGGCGCAGTTTGGATTGCGCGTTCAGCCCCTCCGCCTCGCCGCCGGCAACGCCGGCGGCGGCCCTTCGGGCAGCAGCCTCAATGGTTATGCATCAAAAGACTCTGATTAGAATCAGCATATCTATCTGAGGCCGTTAAGTGGGGGGTGAATCGACTGACCACGCTGATCTTCCATTCTTGGGCATGATTGGATTTGGTCAGTATCCTGACGTCCCCGGTCAATCACGGATTCATATTCGCTCTCGATCCAGCCGACGCTGTTCGGCGGTGTATCGCTCATCCGCAACTGGGGACGGATCGGAACGAACGGCCAAGTCAAAGTCGAGACCTTTGATGAGCCGCAAGAGGTCGACGGCGCATTCATCCGGCTTGAGCGCGCAAAGCGACGGCGAGGTTACGTTGACCCGATTGCTGCCGCCGCCGATTTACCCCGGTGAATGTCTTGCGGCGTGCGATGAACTCGCGCAGCAGCGGCAGGAAAAATGCCTTCCTGAACCGACCGATCGGCGACTCAGGCTCCAGTTGGCATTCCTAATTCTCCGCATGGCTAAAGACGACAGCGCCGTCATCCTTGCGAACTTCAACCGACACGATTCCATCATCACCCTTTCGGGTCTGGAACATAGCGATTGCATGGTCTTTGGCGGTCTTCTCGGCGTCGAAGGTCACCTTGTCGACGATGCCCTGTCTTCCGTACCAGATGACAGTGTAGGCCATTGTTGCTCCATGACTAACCTTCGCGGGATCTGTCAGAGCCGGCGGACAGGCGCGGGATACTGTGCAACCAGATCGTCGACCGTCAGGAGGGTGATGCCTTCCACGATCGACTGTGCAATCAGGATCCGATCGAACGGATCCTTGTGGATGGGCGGAAGCCCGTCCACGGCAACGGCATGCTCGCTCGTGATCGCCAGTTCATGATAACCGTTGTCAAGCAATCCACGTCGAAGCAGCCGCGGATCGACAGTAAAGTCGGCACGGCCAAGAGCTCGCTTGATGGCGACTTCCCAAAGGCTCGCCGCACTGAACACGAGATCATTGTCGGGATTCTCGATTTCAGCCATGGCCGCAAGCGGAAGCTGATCAGGTTCAGCGGCCGCCCAGAGCAGGAGATGTGTGTCCAGCAGCAGTTTCATACATCGCCGCCAAACAGCTGCTCGATTTCGTCACTTCCCATCCGATCAAAATCCTTCGGGACAGAAACCTTACCGGCCATAAAGCCGACACGGCGCGCTTCACTGGCGTCGAGCGCGTCTATGGCGACCACCTTGACCATCGGCTTGCCGGATTTGGCGATGATGAATGGCTCACCCTTCGCTGCCCTTTCGATGAGGCGCGACAGGTGCGTCTTCGCCTCATGAATATTGACCGTGTGCATTTGCCTCTCCTAAACTTAGTCCATTTGACTTAGTCTATTTGATGCGCTCTTTCAAGAGCGGTCCGCAAGCAGTGCGCTGAAGATCCCGCCTTGCGGCGGGACCTTCAGACGGAGGCGTCAGTCCCGGGTGGGCCGCGACCAGATCATCTGGAGGCCTTCCTCGCCTTCCACCTCGATCAGGGTGGCGTAGATGGGAGCGGGGAAGCTCGAGTCGTCCAGCTTGACCGAGAGGTAGTCGCGTTCCGTCTCCTTCGAGGTCTTCTGCCAGGCGGCACCGAACTCGACATTGCCGGCGAGGACGCGGAAGTCGGGAGCCTTGTCGCTGGTGCGTTCTGCGCGAACGATCTTGGCCTTGACGTTGAGGTTGAGGGTCTTGATCGTCCCGTTGAAGCCGTTGCCGGTGGAGGTGAAGGTGCCGATGGTAGCCCACGAAGAATGGTTCGGAGGCCTCCGGCCTAACGCGATGGATGTTCTCAGGCGTGGCGGGAATGATGCCGGCGATCGCGATGGTGTTTCCGATCGGGTGCGGCGCGCCGAGCCGGTTGAAAGGCAGCCCTGCCCGGCGAAGGATCTTTTCGAATCGGAGGTCAGTAACGGTCGCGACCTCCGAATAACCATTGGCCAAGGACCATTCGAGAATGCCCGCGAACAAGACCATCGTCGCCTTGTGAAGTCCTCGTGCCGCGTTTCTCACGCCAAGTTCCGTGTCCACGCAAAACCGGGAACTTTCAATCACCCCGGGATGACACGGCATTGGTTCGCCATCGAGAAGGGCCGGAAACGTCCGGCCAAGCATCGTTGGCCCGGAGCCCGGGAGAAGCCGGGCGCACCCGACCACCTCGCGGAGATCGTCGGTTACGGCGAGGAGGTAGGTCGGATCGAGCGCGTCGTACTCATCTGTTTCGCGCCCGAATTTGACCGTTACATTCCAGTTGAGGCGTTGACTGAATACGCGTGCCCGTAGCGCGTGCATTCGATCAATGAGCCTGTCCCCTATACTGTTTTCGCCATTCCGGACCGTGACAACCCGCATGCCATTTTCTCCCTGCTACTTCGATGGCGCGAAAAAAACAGGGTTCGAGCAGGCGGGCTATTACGGGTTTCCGAAGGTCGTCCAGATTGCGAAATCCACAGGAATGACCGGTCCTCTAGCGGTGGTTGTATTTTGGAGGTTGATCTCACTCCTCGGAACTTGAATAAGAGAAACACCTTTTTGCGGCTGGGGCAGCACGAAGGAGAATTGATGAAATCTCTGAAGCCACAGTTTGAAATACTGCGGGACTGGTTGAAATTAGCGCCGGACAAGGCAGCGATCGATCAGGCTTTGCGTAGATTCGCAAATGCCCAGGGATTCGAATGGTTCACCTATCTGTCGGTCCACGAGGCTGACGTGTATGGCATGTCGAACTATCCGGTGGAGTGGCAGAAGCATTATCTCGAGAGCGACCTAGCCAAGGTCGACCCTGTCGTCGAAGCCGTATCCCCTAGGCGCGGCGCCTACTCCTGGTCAGAGAACGGTTTGCCCGTTCCAGCAAGAAAGTCTCACCGCAAGTTCTTTAGCGAAGCCCGAAATTTTGGCATCCGTTCGGGGATTTCTATCCCGATATTCGACGGGTTCGGAAGGCGTGCGCTCTTCACGTTCTCGTCCCGTGAGCGGAAACCCGACACCACCATGCTGGCGGACGGATATTCCGTTCTGACACTTGGTGCCTTCGTCGATGGCTATTTGCAGAGCCGCAGCGACCACGGGCTGATGAGGGCAGCGCCCTCCCCTTTGACGAGTTATCAGCTGGAATGCCTCGCATGGCTTCTGCAGGGGAAGACCAACGACGATATCGCTGCACTTCGCAACGTCAGTCGGCGGGCCGTCGAGTTTCAGCTGCAGAACATTCGTCGAAAGCTCAACGTCGTGACCACCTACCAGGCCCTCGGCATCGCGATAAAGCGCAAGTGGATCTAGGCTCGCGGACAGATACTCCTCGCTAACATGCGCTGGCGGAGGGTCCCGCTGAACGCCTGGTTGACGCGTCGCAGGCTCGGCGCCCACGTCAATCCAGCGCGCGCAAATAGCGGACTGGCCGACCATCGGTAATCCGGTCACCGGCCGTCGCGATCGAGTTCGCGTCGATACCGAAGTGCCGGTAAAGATCATCGATCGTCCCCGACTGGCCAAAGTGCTCGACGCCGAGGCTGCGCGTGCGGTGCCCATGGACCGAACCGAGCCAGCCCATTGATGCTGGATGGCCATCGGTAACGGTGACGATCGCGCAATGGGGTGGCAGATCGACAAGCAGCCTTTCGACGTGGCCTCTGGCATGGACGAGGCCGCGCTCGCGTGCGCGACTTGCCGCTGTCCAGCCCGCATTCAATCGATCCGCGGAGGTCACGGCCAGCAGGCCGACATCGCGACGGTCCTCAGCCATCATGCCGACCGCTTCGATGGCTTCTGGTGCGACCGCGCCGGTATAGGCGACGATCAATTCGGCATTTGGACCCGGACGCCGCAACCAGTAGCCGCCGTCGACGATGTCCTGCTCGAGCTCCGGCGTCATGGCGCGAGCAATCTGCTCGACCGGACGTGTCGAGAGCCGCAGGTAGACCGAGCCGCCGGTCTCGTCGCGCAGCCAAGTGCGCTCCGACAGCACGGCATCGCCGTCGCGCTGCATATAGTCGAGTGAAAAGCGCATGATGACGCTCAACTCGTCGACGAAGGCCGGCTCGTAGGCGGCGAGCCCGTCCTGCGCCATGCCAATCAACTGGGTGGCTATCGACTGGTGCGCGCCGCCCTCCGGCGCCAGCGTGACGCCCGACGGCGTGGCGACAAGCAGGAAGCGGGCGTCCTGGTAGCAGGCGTAATTGAGTGCATCGAGGCCACGCTGGATGAACGGATCATAAAGCGTGCCGATCGGCAGCAGCCGCTTGCCGAAGATCGAATGCGATAGCCCAAGCGCTGACAGCAGGATGAACAGATTGTTTTCGGCAATGCCGAGCTCGATATGCTGGCCGGAGGTGCCGAATTCCCATTTCTGCGCCGAGGCGATGCGCTCGTTGCGGAACGTATCCGCTAGCGATTCACGGGCGAAGAGGCCGCGCCGGTTGACCCATGGACCGAGATTGGTCGAGACGGTGACATCCGGAGATGTCGTGACGATCGCATCGGCGAGCGGCCCGCCGGCGCGCGCAATCTCGTCCAATATCCTGCCGAAGCCGACCTGGGCGGAGACGCTGCCCTTGGCTTCCGAGACGAGCCGGTCGGGCACCAGGATGCGCTGGGCATGCCGGCGCCGCTGGCCCTTTACCGCGAATGGCACTGCGTCGAGCAAACGCCGCAGGTCCAGCTCGTCGACATCCAGCCCTTCGAAGGTTTCCCATTCGTGTCCTTCCCTGACGGACATCGAGGCGCGAAACAGCGCCATCTGGTCCTTGGTCATCAGGCCGGAGTGATTGTCCTTGTGTCCGGCAAGCGGAAGGCCGAAGCCCTTGATAGTATAGGCAATGAAGCAGGTCGGCCGGTCATTGCTGCGTGCCGCCGCGAAGGCTTCGAGCAGGCTTGGCAGATCGTGACCGCCGAGATTGGTCATCAACGCGGCAAGCTCCGCGTCGGAGCGTCGGTCAAGCAGTGCTTTCAGACCCGGCCGCTCGCCGATGTCGGTGAGCAGGCGCTTGCGCCAGGCGGCGGCGCCCTGGAAGGTCAGCGCGGAATAGAGCTGGTTCGGGCAGTCGTCGATCCAGGCCTGCAGCGCGTCGCCGCCTGGCTCGGCGAAAGCGGTTTGCTGGAGCGATCCGTATTTGAGGATGACGACGTCCCAGCCGAAATTCCGAAATATGCTTTCGAAGCGCTCCCAGAGGCCCTCGCGCACCACGGCATCGAGGCTCTGGCGGTTGTAGTCGACGATCCACCAGCAATTGCGCAGACCGTGCTTCCAGCCCTCCAGAAGCGCTTCGAAGATGTTGCCCTCATCCATCTCGGCGTCGCCGATCAGCGCCACCATGCGGCCCTCGGGGACGCTTTCGTCGCGGGCGCGCAGGTAATCCTGCACCAGCGAGGCAAACAGTGTCTGCGCGACCCCTAGCCCGACGGAGCCGGTGGAGAAATCGACATCGTCGATATCCTTGGTCCGCGACGGGTAGCTCTGCGCACCGCCAAAGGCGCGAAACTGCTCAAGCTTCTCCCTCGTCTGGTTGCCGAGGAGATATTGGATGGCGTGAAACACCGGTGAGGCATGCGGCTTTACAGCCACGCGGTCCTCCGGCCTGAGCGCGGAAAAGTAGAGCGCGGTCATAATCGTCGCGAGTGAGGCCGACGAAGCCTGGTGGCCGCCAACCTTCAATCCGTCGGTGTTGTCGCGCAAATGATTGGCGTTGTGAATTGTCCAGGCAGACAGCCACAGCACCTTTTTCTCCAGCGCCGAAAGCGCCTCCAATTCCCGTTCGTCCAAGCGCCAAGCCTCCTGGTGAAACCGATCGAAATCATAGAGCTGGGGAAAAGCTGATTGTCGCTAAACTTGCCCTATTTCGACAGTTGTTTTAGCTGGTTTGGTCAATATCAATGATGGGAGTGACGTTCTGTGCCAAAAAGCCAACTTGACGAGATCGACCGCAAGATCATCGCAGCGCTGCAAGTCGACGGCAGGATGACGGCGCAGCAGCTTGCCGACCAAGTTGGCCTTTCGGCCTCGCCCTGCGCGCGACGGGTCCGCCTTATGGAGGACAGGGGTGTCATCACCGGCTATGCCGCGGTTATCGATCAGGACCTCGTTGATCTGCCCATCTCGGTATTCGCGTCGATCAAGCTGGAGCGGCAACGCGAGAACGAGCTGGAGCGGTTCAACACGGCGATCGCGCGCTGGCCGGAGGTTGTCGACTGCTATCTGATGACCGGCCAGCGTGACTATCTGCTGCGCGTCGTGGTGCGCGACCTGCACGCCTATGAGCGCTTCCTGAAGGAAAAGCTGACGCGACTAGACGGCGTCGCGTCCATCGAATCCAGTTTTGCGCTTGCCCAAATCAAGCGGTCGAACCGGCTTCCGATAGAGGCGTGAATCTATGGCGCCTCGCTGACGATGTTAGTGCTCAGCATGCTTCAAAATGCACGCGATCGCACGATTGGCGCGCACTGGTCGGCTCAGCCTTGTCTGCGGCAATCCAGTTCAGAAAAAACCGTGCACCAGAAGCGGTAGTCGCCTGTGCGGCCATCGAAATGTGCTGTCAGAGCGCAATGTGCTGCAGCAGTCGCCGCGCTCGATCCATAGAGCTCAATAGCTGCTTGCGCCGCTGCATCTGGATCAGCCAGTTGCCAGAGTGTCAACTCGCCAATGCCTGCACTGCCGGCACGGACATGATCGGAGTGAATTTTTCGCATGCCAACGGCTCCCGCGGGTTGGTCCGGCGAGGGCAGCGACGCGCTGCGAGGCCGGACGTTGGGAACCCACGCGGAGTGAGCCACGATCAAGGGCGTTACGCCCAGGATATTTGTCGTGTCGTCCCTGGCCTTGGGCAGCTTCGGGGGGCGGTGATAGACACCCGAAGAAGCTTGCGCAGAGGCAATTTATTGCAGAGCGCTGTTCTGAATACAACCGGTGTCGATGAGCGCGAGGATGACCAGTTTAAGCTAGCTGGTGAATTGTAAGCCGGGAGGAACAGCCTTGGCGATCTCGCATAGACGAGTCGTGCTCGGTCGGTGCCATAGGACTTCTGCGCTTGTCCGTGATCCATCGGCAGCCCAAATCAGACATGTTACGGGTTACTGAAGCTTTGCGAGACGTTAATTCCATCAGCCTCGATGGTCAGCGTCTCGTTCAATTCTGAACCCGTAGCTTCGACGGACCGGGTAAATCCTACTAATTTTGCCCCCGGATCGTTGGGAGCTTTATTTTTGTCAACGTTATCAATAAAATTAAAAGAATTGGTGGCAACCCAAAACTTTTTATCTGCTCTAACAGAGCCCCAGGTATTAGTGTTTTTTACGTGCTTGCGCACGTAGTATGCATTGGTTTCTGCATAGTACCAAAAAACAGACAAATGAAGCGCGCTGTCGAATTGGTCGCAGCCGCCATTCGGCTGTAGTACGAGCCAACCCCTAGAAATGTATGAATTATCATAGCCAGGCTGGGCGTACGCCATGGAAAAGTAAACGGTCTGAGAAAATTGATTGCAAATCTTGATTTCAGCATCCGCTCGTTCGGAAAACGTTGCCAAGAGAAGGGCTAGCAACACTGGCCTCAGCGCGGACATCCAAGCACCCATCGCGACGGACTATTTCGATAGAATCCTACCCTCTTTGCTGCAAGTCAAGATGCCGAAGTTGTGCCGCTTCTACCGGCTCGCTGGCCAGATACGCGGAACATACTTCGCTGCCCCAAGACTGATCGCGGAAGCGCCGCCTAGGCGCTCCCATCTGTTTCGCTTTCCTCGTCACCATCCGAACCGGCAGGTAGGCGTTGGTTTTCCAGCCACTCGCGCAGCACGATCCGAATGAGGTCCGCTCTGGCGATTTTCATCTCGGCAGCGATCGAGTTGAGGGCGTCTTCTGTCGCCGGCTCAAGCGACACGCTAGCAACGTTTCTGAGCATTAATGCGGCCCGACGAAGGATGATCTGCAGATCCGCACTCGACATGTCTGCGACCCGCTCGGCGGCACTTTCAAGCTCTTGGGCGATGGAAAGGCGCGTCATGTCGATGTCCGTTTCAGTTTCGCGCGATGGTCGCGGACATAGATTTCGATTTGATTTCCACGCGCGTTTCTTGCGAAGTCTGACCAGTCGCTAGAAATGCCAAGGGAGGGCTGCATGGCAGACGACGAAAAGAAGAAGCCGCATATCCGACTGGCCGTCGAGAACGACAAGAAGACGGTCGACAGATCTTGGCAAGGCATGAGATCGAATGGCCGCTCCGCGAACTCGCTGCGAACATCATGCGAGTGTCCCGGGGCGCTGGTGATCCCCACAGGGTGATGCTTCAGTGTTTGGCGGTTGTCGACGGCGCCAGATGGTACCACGACAAATAACACGGCTCACCACAGTCCCGTCGAACTTCAGGAAGCGTTGCCAAGGGATCTGTCCAGATCGATCGTCGTCATTCGCAAATCGAAGGCCCGACGCTTGATCGCATCCACAAGAGCATCGCCCGTCGGAACGGGTGGGCGCTTGGCGATGTTGATCTTCTTGTAAAGCAGCCGGTTAGCGACCTGGGCGATGCTCAACCCTAGCTCCCCTGCCATCGTCCTTCGATCGCTGCCTTCCGCTGCCAAACGCCGCAGCTTGGCGTCCTGGGGCATCGTCCAGATGTGCTGTAATTTGTCCGGTATCAGGCCGCACCTCTTTGCCATGTTCCTGATCGCGCGCTCAGTGCGATGCGGGAGATGTTTCCGCAACAATTCAACATCGGGCCAGTGCTTGCGGAGCAATTCGCCCTCGATGAATGTCCAAGTGTCATCCCGGCGCACAATGCGAGCGCGACGGAAAGTAGGGAAATTACCGTGCATCGTTATCTCCGGTTCCATTCACCCACCGCTTCGATAAATTGACGCAGGCCGACACCACGTGCAGCGCCTTTTTTCAGCACTTTCCGACTTCCACAGGCTGGGAAAATTCGACGGGAATTGAGTGAAGGCAACAAAAGGTGATTTGAGTTTCCCATGACCCGCATATCCTTCGCCGAAGAGCTTGAGAGCGCCGCTGAACGTATTGCGGACGTTTCGCGGGCGGATCTGCAGATCATCCTTCGTCGGGCCGCATTAATGCTCAGAAACGTTGCTGGCGTGCCGCTAGAGCCGCCTACGGAAGACGCGCTGAACTCCATCGCCGCTGAGATGAAGATCGGCCGGTCCGACCTCATTCAGATCGTGCTGCGTGAATGGCTGGAAACGAATGCCTATCTGCCGGTGCGCCATATCGACGAGGAAAGCGAAACCGACGGGAGCGCGTAGCTGGTGCCTTACTTCTGCTGGCATCCCGAGACAGGCTGTAGCGATGACCAACGCTGACATCATTACCCGATCTCCAATCATGAGCGCGCGCCTGGTGGAACGACACTCGCGCGGCTACGGGAGACTCTGATCGCGGCTGGCGTTGAGTTCATCCCCGAGAATGGCGGCGGCGCCGGGGTAAGATTGCGGAAGTCATGAGCATCATTCCAGAGTGGGGTCTATTGTGACGAGGGCGGCCATCTGTCTGTTGGTTGTCGCGGCGGTATCTTCCGGGACCGCTGAAGCTGAAACGCTGAGAGAAGCCTATGACGCTTGTCTTGCAGCCAGCATCCCTAAATTCGAGCATGTTTGTGGCCGTGCAGACTTGATAGCGAGGGACGTAATCTTCGAGTGCAGTCCGCAACTTCTGGCAATTTTGCGTTCGATGCCGCTTGCCGACGATGAAAATCAAAAGGTCGTGGCTGATCTGTTGAAATTTCGGCTTCAGCATCCCTGCGAAGTAAATTAACGCCTCCTCATCTTCGGCGTGATCTCCGCCACCCACCCCAAGTTTGTTGATTTCGCTCGCTCCATTGCGTGTCTGAACGGACAGCACAAGGAACTTCCCATGGCTTCGATCGCAGGCTCCTAACCTACCACTTGCGGTCGACCTTATGCTGGGCAATACTGCCCCCTTGGGGGGAACTATAGCGTTGTTGGGTGGACAGCATGCCAATCTATGTTGTTGCTGAAATGCACTATGATCGCGTGATTAGGTCTCAGGCGGTCGAAGCGACTAGTCCTGCTCTAGCCGCATCGGAAATGAATGCCAGCAAGACCGTCTTTAAACGATGGGCGAAGGATTGGATTCGAGTGACTGATGAGGGTGGCGGGCAAGTATTCGCCTACTCTATTGCACGGCTAAAGAACCCGGGTTAAGCGCTGGCCCAGAGCCTCTCGCGACCATGACGCTCGCGGCGACAGCCTGGCCCGCGGCTACTTTTGCGGCCTTGTAGTCGCCCTCCCATGGCAACGTGTTAAAGTCCGGTTGATAGTCACCTTCGCGATAAAGGTTCTCCGCAACGTAAATGCCTTTCACCCCATCCACCACACATGCCCAAGGCGGGTTTCCCGGGCATCGGTAAAGGCCCACTGCTGCCATCAGTGCTTTCTCCGTGAAACGCACCTATCTCACTCTAAGACATCGTCCTACGAACCCTTGCTAGTGTCGCCCTCCGTTCTGATGAAGGCGCCCACGGGCGCTTGGCGTCTTCCGAAGCAATCGGTCTCGTCCCGCTTTGGCACGATTTGATTGGCATCTGAATTGCTCATTCAGACTCGCCAGACTTAAGGCCGGAGCGCAGGCGAAGGAGGGGATGACAATGAGTTTAGCCGAAAACTTGTCTGATGTTGCGTTCACATTCGATTGTCCGGATTGCTCGCATCCGACCGTAAGGAAGGGCTCCGCGCTAAGAACGATCGCGCACTTTAGATGCGAAGGGTGCAAGGCAAAAGTGCGGATCACTTATTCGCAGAAGCTAGCGATCTTCGAGAGGCATGGCCGTCTAGCCAATCGATAGCAGTCCACCACATCCTCATCTGGCCGCCGGGCGCAGCACTGAAATGGGGTCCATGCCTTAACCGTTTATTCAAATCGTCTAATGTAAGATTTCATCCATCATGTGCTTCTCCATTCTGCTTTTTGGTTGGGCGGCATTCTTCGGTTGGGATTTTGCTACCAATGATGGCAAATTCACAACTGGCCTTGGTATGCGTTTTTTCCACCTAATCCACCTGTCAGGGCTTTTGTGAGATAGAATCGGGCCGGGCGCCGCCATGTTGCGCTTCGCGCACGGAGTGCCCATTTCGACGCTCGCGAGATGCGTTCAACAGCAGTTCGTAGGGTGGCAAACCGAACTAGCGTCTCGCAGCAAAGCCCGCGCCCCTCTGGCGGAGAGAGCGCGGGCCGATCGGAGGCCCGATCTTCGGCAGGGTGATGGAGGGCATCACCTTGCCGCACGCACCAAACCTTTAGAGACGGCTAATGTTCCGTCAAGGCGGTGGTTTGTCACTCGTCTTTCCAGATCACGCGTTTCTCCCACCTGATCTCGACTAGACGACGGAACCGGATGGTCTCTAGCTCTTGCCCGACCGGGTGAAATAGCTCGGCGTCCATATATTCCTTCTTCTTGCATTTCTCGCAGCGCACCTTTGCGCGCACCTGGTCGACGGTGACGTTGCCGATCACCTCCCGCAATTCCAGCGGTTTGTAGAAGCGCTTGATATTGCAATGGCCACAGCGGATGCGGGCCACCTGCCCCGCATTGTGGGCATGCGTCAACGTCCATGGGATGCCCTTCGGCCACTTTTCTGGTTGTTCCGGCATCCCTTGAAATGAGGAACATATTCCTGTCCCGTCAAGAGGGATTGACTCCTGTGTTCTCATTTTGTTCACTGTTGGCAGGAAGACCACAGGAGGTGGACATGCCACTTCGCTTGATGATCGAGAATGCAACGCCGGAAGAACTCGCCCGCGGGATAGCAGCCGCGGCGGCGGGTTTTGCAAATTCCGGATTTTCCTACAACGATGCCATGAGCGGCGTGCTCGCCGTCGAACTGTGGGAAATGAAGGGATGTCCGGACGACACGGCTCCAAGTGCAGACCAGGATTCGGCAGCCGGTGTCTGGTTCCAGGCAGAGCGCGCCGCGTGCGAAGCCTGCTGCGCCGGATGGCCCGATGAAAAGGTCGTCTGGACCAGGGCTTTAGGGGTCGGGTCGGCGGAGCCAAAGGTGAAAACAGCCAATCTGGCGACGTGGCCGGAACGGCAGAAGCTCTATCCCGACATCATTCAACGCCTCGAAACAACCAGTGGTCCAGACCGTCAGCTCGACATCGACATCTGTTATGTGATGGGCTGGGTCAGTGAACCGGGCACGACGCAAGAGGCGGCCGAATTGGGCTTACCCTACCTTACCAGCAATCTGGCCGAGGTTGCCGGCATCACCGAGAAATCCCTTCAGGGCTGGACAATCGAGATCGACCAAGAGCCTTGCGATGCTCGCATCATCGATCCGCAGCGCGAAGACGATGAGGACAGGAGCGTGGCCGCATGGCGCTATTTTGACGGACGGCTCTACATGGACAAGCCACCCGCCAACACCGCGATTGCCCTGACGCTGGCCGCCATGCGTCTGCAGGCTGACAGTTTCTTCGAGGCGACATGGTAACCCGCAGCCGCGTCACGCCGTCGCCATCCGTCATCGACAGGGAGTGGCCGCACCAGGTCGCGCTGCCGGATGACATCTGCACCGATCGGAACTTCACCATGATCGCGAAGTTCTGCCAGGATCGAGGGCTCAGATTCCATCTGCGGAGTGTCCAGGCGACTTGGCCGGATGGCAAATATGAGAATTATCGGGTCCACTGCTTCAGCGACGATGCAGCGGCGCGGGCCTTCCGAGATCACTTTGACGGCGTGAAATTCGATCCGAAGCGAGATCGGGAAAATGGGAACGTGAAGGGCGTCTGGCGCCGCACCGGTGAATACAGACAGATCCTCGAGATGGGACCGCTCAGCGTGCCCGAGATCCTGCGCCACTAAGGGAAAGACATGTGCAATCTCTACAACATCACCACGTCGCAAGAGGCCATTCGCCAGTTTACAGGCGCCCTGCGCGACATTCTGGGCAACATGGAACCGTCGATCGACATCTACCCGAACAGGCCCGCCCCGGTGGTTCGCAGCGCGCTTGACGGACAACGCGAGCTCGCCAACCTCCTTTGGGGGATGCCGACCGAGCCCGATCAGATCAAGGGCAATGCCGACTCCGGCAGGCAGAACATACGCCAGCCAAACTACTCGTATTGGCAGCAGTACGTTGGCGTTGAACACCGCTGTGTCGTGCCCGTGACGAGCTTTGCGGAGCCCAGCCCCGTTGACGTGAAGGACCCCGAGACGGGCGTCAAAAAGAACTACTGGTTTGCCATCAATGAGGACCGCCCGTTGTTCTTCTTCGCGGGCCTGTGGACGCCATGGCACGGGGTCCGCAAGGTGAAGGACGGTCCAGGCGATCACGAGGTCTACGCCTTCCTGACGACCGCGCCCAACAGCCTCATCAAGCCTATCCACGAAAAGGCCATGCCGGTGATCCTGACCACGCAGGAAGAGACCGAGACTTGGCTTACGGCGCCGTGGTCGGAAGCGAAGCGGCTACAGCGCGCCGCGCCGGACGATGCGCTTGTGATCGTCGACAAGCCGGCAACCCAGATCAAGTTCCCGCAACCGGCTCCAACACAAGGCTCATTGTTTTAGGAGTATCACCATGGATCACATCGTAATTCTTGACAGTCGCCAAGAGGCCGCCTTGAAGGCCGTGGCCGACAAGTTCATCCGCCTGCACAACGGCGACCCGGTGAAGGCGCTTAAGGAAATGATCGTGCTCAACGGGCACCTTCAGGACGAGCTTGATACGCTCAAGCGCAAAGCGTCAAATTGAAATCGGCCCGCAAATCGCACGCAGCAGAGTTCGCTGCGGCGAAGACCACTCTGCCGATGTCAGAGGCGCCCAAGGATGGCACGCCGATCGTCGCACGCGACCACAAGGGCAGGATCGCGCAGATCCGTTGGTGTCTTCAGCATGAGCTAGAGCCGCACGAACGGCCCTATTGGGGTCGGTGGGATACCGATGTCGAGTTCCACGCTGTCGAATGGGTGCCGACGGAATGGACCATGACCGACATACTGGAAGAGTACGGATGAGCGACGAACCTGCCAGACTTGCGGAAGGCATGACGCCAGCCACGCGCGAGCGAGCGCGGATCGAAAACCACGTCTGCGAGTTTGCTGGATGCGGCAAGCGGGCGCCGTTCGGCTTCGCCCGGCCGAGACAGCCGTCGCACTGGTATTGCCTCGAACACCGTGCCGAAGGCGATCGGCATCTATAGGGAGCAACGATGTCGGACCACGTTCTGCCTGATCAGAAGAAGCCTAAACTGATCGTTGTCGTTGCGTTCGACCGCGGCGAGGATGGCGAACTGTTCACGGCGTACGGCCCGACTGATCAGCAAAGCGAGGACCGCGCAATCCGAACGGCCAAGGCATTGGCGGGAAAGCACGTCGGCGTCATCGCTTGGAGCCGCGATGCCGACCCGGCGCTTGGCGATTATGGGCCGCCGACAGTGCTTTTCACCAATGGCGACGTGCCGGATATGGAATAGCGCTTATTCCGCCACGCCGCCGTCATGGTGCACGATCGCGTCCAGCACGGTTTCATAAACGCTGCCGGTCTCTTCCTCGATCTCGGCGCTGTTGATGCCGATCGCCTTCGCATCGGCGAACAATTTCTGGATCGCCTCGGCAACCGAGATGACATCGGCGCCGACGATGCCCGAAAGATTGTTGCTAAGCCATTGGTCGAGGAAGTTGATGCCGCGCGTGCTCACTGCCCACCCTGTTTCAGAATCCGAGCCTCGCGCACAATCGAAGAATAATAGTAGCCGACCATCGATATCAGGTATCGCACCTGATTCTCCGAAATGCCGGTTTCTCGGGCGACCTTGCGTTCAAATTCGCCTTTCGGGTCGGGTATTTTCGGTTCGTCAGCCATCAGTCGAATCCACGCTTGCAGGTCAAGCGTCCGAAATCGACTAGCGTTCCTTTCGGCTACGAAGATTTTTCAGCCGGCTAGATTTTAGGCGGTCCACGTCGTTTGATCGGAGCACCCTTCGGGGCGGGGGCTGCATCCGCAAGCGCTGCTGGCGATAAGAGCCCGCCAGATCGGCGGCGGGCTCGTCCGTCTTCCTACCTTCAGCGGCGCGAGATCAGCAGGCACAGTTGGCGCAGGTCGCGGTCGTAGGTGTCTTCGCTGCCCAGTACGTCCGCGCAGCGCTTCTTCAATCGGGCCAACTTGCCATCTGACATGTCAACGACGGCGCTCGGCAGGTTGGGTCGGGCAACTTTGCTCGGATTGCTTGGATTCGAGGTGTCGCTTGGAATCGAGGCAACGGGTGCCGATGGATTGGAGGGGTTCGAAGGGTTGGCGGGGTTTGTTCCGCCACCGATGCCTACGCCGACATCGACGCCGATACCGCTCGTACCGCCAACGTTGGCGCCAAGTCCGGCAGTGACGCCGCCTGTACCTCCGGCATCCGCGCCTGCTCCTGCTCTGATGCCGCCGGTGCCACCCACGGCAGCACCAAGCCCGGCGCTGACGCCATTGCTACCGCCAACAGAGGCGCCCAGCGGCCGTGCCAGCAATCGCGATCACGGCCGCGAGTATTAGCTTCCTCACTGTGTTACCTCCATCGGTTCGATCGTGAATAGCGCAGACTCTGGCCGACTCGTTCCTTTCCTTCCGCAGTTTTTAAAACTGGAGTGGTGGTCCCGCTTCAACGCTTTATGGCCCACATGAAAAAGCCCGCCACCATGAGGCAGCGGGCCCTTCGCCGCGTGCCGGCGGTCAGGACTTCTTATCGCCGTTTGGATTTGGTACCGGTGCCTCTCGCACATCTCGCGGTGGCGGATCGACATGTTTACGCTCTGACGGTGCTTCCTCGTCATGACGACGGACAGGCGTCTTCTCGGGGTCGGGCCGCTTTGGTGGCGGATCTTTGATTTTGTTTGGCATGTCCGCTTCCTCCCTCCCTGAAAACCGGCTCGCCGCTCTCTTGTTCCCGTCGTGCCCCGTAAAAAGCCGGCTGCCCTTTGCAAAAGTGCTGGAACAGGATCAAGATGGAACGTTAGAAATCGGCATTTTTGGGAGGGAGTGTCATGCCTGGAGTTTCGGAACTCTTCTTTAAGACAGCTATTGTGTGGCTCATTTTGGGGATCGGCGCCGGCTTGCAAATGGCCATCTCGGGCGATCACGGTGCGTTTCCGGCGCATGCACACATCAATCTGCTCGGATGGGTCACAAGTGCAATATTTGGCGGCTACTACGCCCTTAACCCGGCAAAGGCAGCGCGGAAAATCGCGATGGTCCACTACGGCCTCTATACGGTCGGGTTGGTGGTGATGCTGCCAGCGCTGTATCTGATGCTGCATGGAGGCTATACGGCGCTCGAGCCGATCGTCGCTGGCGGGTCACTGATCGTGGCTGCTGCCGTGGTGGTATTTGCTTTCGTAGTTTTCTCAAGCGGAACCGTGCGATCGGTGTCGGGGTTATCGCCCGCCGCACGCTGAATCGGCGGAAGTCGTTCAAGCGACGAGGCCGCCACCGTGAGGCAGCGGGCCTTGAGAGGCGGCCGGCCAGGCGCTAGCCCGCAATCGCCCTCACGTCGGCAATGATCGATGCGAGGAGATCATTATCATCATACGTGCCGGACCAGGTGTCGTTCACCCGGATCTTGACCATCATTCCTGTCGGCGTGCTGACACGTGTGCGCAGAATTTTGCGAGTATTGGCGTCGGCGGCCTCAGTCAGCTTCTCCAATTTATCTTCGGCCGTGCGCACCAGTTTTGTGCGCCCTCGCGTTTCGAACTCCTCAACCCGATCGGCGGCAGCATCCATCAGGGCGTACGCGGCCTTGAATTCGGCATCGAGGCGTAACAACTCGGCATCCCCGGTCATATCGCACCACCTTTCGCGTGGCGCAGGATGGAAGCGGCTATCTGTCCGTGCCAGTCGAGGCCGTGCTCAAAAGCCAGCTTGTCCATTTTTTCGTCGCCGGCGCGGTCCCATTCCGCTAAGGCCTGCGCCTTGATTACAAGACCCTCCATGGTCAAATCAGGGGTGGCCATGATGGCCGCGACATGTTTCTCCAGCGCGCGCTTAAGTCCGTACGCCGACAATTTTTCGTGCTCGGCGTGAGCTTGCGCCTTCACTGCCGCAAACTTGGTTTCGTATGCGACCGCAGTTGCCAGGAGTTTTTTCAGCCGGTTGATCTCATCTTCGGCGATGAGGCAGTCAGCTACCGAACCGGCCTTTTTCGTGCCCCATTTTTGAAAATATCGGCAAGTCAGTTCGAAACTGCCGATCTGAACTTGCTGGGCGGTTGGCCATAGGTCTGACGGAAGAGCCTCGAGAAATGCGAGGCATTTTCAAACCCAACCTCGATAGCGATCTCGATCATCGGAGCCCTGGTCTGCATGAGGAGATACTTCGCCCGCTCCAGACGCACCCTTGTATAAACAACTGCCGGAGAACTCTTTGTTTTCTCCATGAAGAGGCGCTCGAGTTGCCTTCGGGACAGTCCAACCAGGGCCGCCAATTTGGGAATGGAGATTCTGTTCTCAACATGGTTCTCCATGATGATGAGCGCCGCCTTGAGCCTGGGATCGTGGCTCTCGATGGAAAGCGGCCTGCGCGGCTGGATGTCCGACGCCGAGCGCGCCTTCTCGATCTGCAGCACTTCGAGTGCGTTTGTCTCGGCCTCCCTGCTGATATGGCGCCTGACGATCGACGCCGCCATATCCGCCGCGCTGCTGCCCCCGGCACATGATCCCCTGGTGCGGTCAAGATTGAACAGACGGTCCGCCCTGACCGCGTGATCCGGGAAGCGCTCGCGGAAAGCCTGAAAGTGGAGCCAGCTGACGCAAGTCTGATGGTATTTCATAAGACCAGCCTCTGCCAGGATGAACGTTCCCGTGCAGACCCCAATCAATGGAACCTTCGCAGCGGCGGCTCTCTTGAGGTAGCTGACTGTCTCGCTGTCGACCGGGAACTCGCTGTTCAGCAGCCCGCCGACGACGACGATGTAGTTGAACTCACCCGGGTCCACGAAATCCGATGTCGGGGCAACCTGAACTCCGCAACTTGAGGTGATCAGGTTTCGGGTGCTCGCCAGGAGCTGCCAATCGGCGAAAACCCTGCCGGATTTGTCGGTCTCGTCGCTCGCCAATCTGAGCGTATCGACGAACAGCGCGAACGCCGAAAGGGTGAAGGAGCGAGCCAGAACAAAGCCGATTTTCAATCGGTCAATCTCCGGAACGTCATTGGCCGTTTTCATGATTGTCTCAACCCGTGCTGTCGAAACTGTTTCCCGCTCGCAACAATGGCAGCCGCTGGTGTTCCCTCATAGCCTGCGAACGACGCGACCGTCGCAGAACAGTGTCGTCGCGAACGCCGGTTCCAGCCAACGCATCGCCGATCGTGCTCAGGCGGCCAATGTCACCATGCGCTCGGCTTCGCCTACTTGATCTGGAATCCGTGGGCCAACGGGTCGCGATCGTCCACGAATATCGTGTTGTGGCCGATGATCCGTGCCCAACCGCTGACACTGGGCTTGATGCCCTTGAAGGAACCGATATCGGCCTCCGCCTCTATGCGGCCCTCGAACACGGTGCCGATCAGGCTTTCCTGGCGGAAGCTGTCGCCGACCTTCAGTCGCCCCTTCCCATGGAGTTGCGCCAGGCGAGCTGAAGTCCCGGTGCCGCCCGGCGAGCGGTCGATCGCCTTGTCGCCGTAGAACACCGCGCCGCGGCCGTCGGCATTGCCGCTTGAGAGCGCGTCGCACCAGATGGCGTGGTCTACGCCGCGTATCCTTTCATCTTCGGGATGAACTGGATCGCAGATGGGTGCGAGCGCTTCGCGAAGACCGCGGCTGAGATCCACGACGGCGCTCGCCGACATGCCGTCCAGGCCCTGCCATGACTCCTGCGGCTCGACGACAGCGTAGTAGTTGCCGCCGTAGGCGATGTCGACGACCAGCCGACCGAGACCGGGGACATCGACGGCGACGTCCGCGGCATGCAGATAGCTGGCAACGTTGAACATCCGCACGGAGTCCACGAACTCGCCCGGCTTCTCGTATTGGATATCGACCCTCCCGGCTGGAGTTTCGATTGACAATTTGCCGGGGACGCGCGGCGTGACAAGGCCTTCTTCGATTGCGGCGGTCACCAGGCCGATCGTGCCGGCACCGCACATAGGCAGGCAGCCGCTGACTTCGATGAAGATCACGGCGAAGTCACAGTCCTCACGGTAGGCAGGATAGATGATTGCGCCCGACATGATGTCGTGCCCGCGCGGCTCGAACATCAGCGCCTGCCGGACCCAGTCATGGTCGCGTACGAACAGCTCCCGCCGCTCGGCGATGGGAATATGTGGCAGCAAGGGGCCACCTCCCGCGACAAGGCGCACCGGATTGCCACAGGTGTGGGAGTCGATGCAGAAGAAACTGCGGCGCATGGGAATTCCTTTTGCGGTTCAGGCGGGCTTTGCTGCGCCAGGCGCCTGGCTGCGCTGCAGCACGCCCCTGGAAACCCGGTCGAGGAGGATGGCGACGGCGACGATCGACAGGCCGGCCCGCAGGCCTAGGCCCATCTCCATCCGCGTCAATCCCCGCGTCACTTCGGCGCCGAGACCGCCAGCTCCGACGAGGCCCGCCAGGACGACCATAGCCAGCGACGAGAGGATGCACTGGTTAAGGCCGACCAGCAGTGTCGGGGTGGCCGAAGGGATCTCGATCTTGAACAGGATCGACCGCGGCGAGGCGCCGGTGGCCTGGCCGAGCTCCAGCAGGTCTTTCGGCACCTGGTTGAAGGCGAGCGTTGTCAGGCGCAGCATCGGCGGGATGCCGTAGACGATCGTGGCGATGATTGCCGGAACGCGGCCGAGGCTGAAGATCATGACGGCGGGAATGAGATAGACCCATGGTGGCACGGTCTGCATGATGTCCAACACGGGTCGGATCGCGGCCTCGAACTTGCGGTAGCGTGATGCCAGGACGCCAAGCGGGAACGCGACCGCGACGGAAATGATCACCGCCACCGTCACCAGCGCAAGCGTCTGCATCGAAGCGGTCCAGAAACCCGCCAGCAAGCAGAATGTGAGCGCAATGGCCGTCACCACCGAGACCCTGACGCTGACGAAGAACGCGGCGAGAAGGACAGCAATGACGATCGTCGCGTAAGGCGGCGGGTAGAGCAGGGCGGTTTCGATGCCACCCAGCACCGCCTCGATCAGCTTGGTCACGGCATCGAAGAACGGATGGAAGTTCTTGTTCAGCCAGTCCACGGCAGGGGCGAGGTAAGCGCCCGGCGAAAACTGGAGCAGATCAGGATTCATCGTGCGTCTCCCTTGGCGCGGCGCGCCACGCTCTGCGTAAGCCTGTCGAGCACCATGGTCAGGATAACGATCGCTATCGCGGCGTTGATCGACGTGGCGATGTCGAGCGTGCGCACCGCCGAATAGATTGTCTCACCCAGACCGCCAGATCCGACGATGCCGGCAATGACGACCATGCCGAATGCCATCATCAGGCATTGGTTGATCCCCGCCATTATGCTCGGGATGGCGAAAGGGAGCCTGATCTTGGTAAACATCTGCCAGGGTGTCAGGCCGCTTGCCTGGCCAAGCTCTATGAATTCGTACCCGTCATTGCAATTGCGGTGCCAAAGCAAGCAATTGACCCATCGCGGGTCAGGAACTGGAGACCATCCGGGTTCCGGCGCTTGGTCGAGATCACAGAGCCATCAACACCATCGCGCAAGAACTTCGCTCGCATCGCGCGGCACAATAGTGTCGGACAACGTCCCTTTCCAGATCAGAACAAGCCGGATCGAAGTGAAGGGGTACTCACGCCTTCTTCGCGAACGCCCAGACCATCAGCGGGTATTCCTCGTCGTTGCTCAGGTCGCGCCACAGGCCGTAGGCGCGCACGGGACCGCCGATATGGGCCCTGGCGCAGGCCTTGTTGCCCCAGCCGTGGACCTTGACGTTGGCTTCGGGGAAGCCGCCCTCGACCATCAGCTGCTTCAGGCCGGCGGGGGTCCATCTGTTGTAGTCGTGCGGCCTGGCGTGCACCCTGAACAGAAACGGCGTCGCCACCATGGCCCAGCCGCCGGGCCGGGTCATGGCGTGGATGTTCTGCACCGCCGCCAGCGGCCGCGGCACATGTTCCAGCACCTGGTCGGCGATGACGATGGAATATTGCTCGTCGGTGCGGTCCTTGCAGATGTCGAAGTTGGGGAAATCAACCGACCGGTAGTTGGGGCACATCGCTCGCCAGTAGCGGTTCCAGCCGGGCGAGATCTCGATAACATCGGAGGCTTTGCGATTGCCCGCTTCGAGGAAGACCGTGAACGCCTCGATCTGGCGGATGCGCAGCCAGTTGCGGGAATCGTAGCCAAGCAGCCGTTTCGCCACCTGTTTGCCGCGGTTTTTCAGGGTGCCAGCAAGGCTTGTCGTCGTCATAACGACCTCCAGAATCCCGCCGCATCAGCTCCATAGCACCGTGATATGCGCAAAAGATGACATAGCGGCGCCGCCTCCCGGCGACACTGGCTGAGCAGGCGATGCCTGCATTTCAGAACATCGCGCTGCCCCTCAACCCCCTGCCGGGACCTTCTCCCCGTTCTACGGGGAGAAGGGGCTACTCAATAATTGCCGTTGTAATAGCGGTCGTCGCAAGGCGCGGTGTAGATGCGGCCGTCGCGGTCCTGGTAGCGGCACATCTGTTCGCCGCGCCGTTGCGGTTGCGGGGTGGTGGCCGAGCCGACCACCGCGCCGAGCAGGGCGCCGCTGGCCGCACCAATGACGGTGCTCTTGGTGTCGCCGCCAATGGCCTGGCCGACGAGAGCGCCGCCGGCGCCGCCGATCAGCGCGCCGGTTCCGGCTCGCTGCTGGCCCTCTGTCTGTGCGCAGCCTGCGAGTGCCGCAGTCATCAGCACGGCGGCAATGGTTTTGTGAAAGTTCATGTGAAGTCTCCCTTGAAGGCCTGAAATCCCTATGGATCGCCACGTGCGGTCGCATTGCGGCGGAATGGGGGCGCGCTTTCTCACGAAGTGAGTCATGGTTTCCCGCTGGTTGAACAATATTGTCTTCGGGCCGGAAACAAGGCTGGCGGCACAAAGCAGCCCATTCAAAATAAACTGTCCATAAATCCGTAACCAAACGGCAGGCGGAATCTCGATAGATTGTCGGCTAAAACTTTGTGCTGGCACGAAAAACGATGGACAGAGATCCTGGCGTTCTGAAGGCTTCCGCATCCAAGCCAAAAATCCGCGCGGCGCAGTATCTAAGGATGTCGACCGACCTCCAGACTTATTCCATAGAGAACCAGAAAGATGCGATCAGCGACTATGCCGACATCATGGGCTACGACATCGTCGCTACCTATGAGGACGCAGGTAAAAGCGGCCTGCAGATAAACGGGCGCGCTGGGCTGCAACGCCTGCTGGCGGACATAGAAGCAAAGCGTGCTGATTTCGAAACGGTCATTGTCTACGATGTGAGCCGTTGGGGCCGTTTTCAGAACATCGATGAAAGCGCCTCCTACGAATACCGATGCCAGATGGCCGGTGTGAGGATCGAGTTTTGCGCCGAGCAATTTGCGAATGATGGCAGCATTGGGTCAGATATGCTCAAGGTCATCAAACGCAGTATGGCCGCCGAGGCGAGCCGCATGCTGTCGCAGAAGGTCTTCATCGGTCAAAGCCGAATAGTCAAGATGGGCTTCCGAGGAGGCGGATACGCAGGATACGGCTTTCGGCGCCTGCTGGTAGATGCATCACGGAAGCCGAAAGCCATCCTCAAGCCGAGGGAGTGGAAGAGCCTGGTAACGGATCGGGTAATCCTTGTGCCTGGGCCGGCGGAAGAGATTGCAATCGTCCGTTGGATATTCAAGCAGTTTGTAAAGGGCAAGCTGGAGGTCGAAATCGCAAGAGCATTGAACGAGCGGGGCGTGGTCACAGACCTGAACCGTCCGTGGACGACCGCTTCGGTGCGTGGGATCGTGACCAACGAGCAATACATTGGCAACAATGTATGGAACCGGACATCCGAGAGGCTGCACCGCAAGCGGGTGAGAAATCCTCCGAGCGAATGGATTCGCGCCGAGAATGTGTCCGAGCTGCTGGTGAGCCGAAGGCTTTTCAACCGCGCGCAAGCTGTCGCAAAGGCACGACCTGTGCGCATCAGCAACGACCAGATGCTAGTAGACCTTTCCAATCTTCTCGAAAAGCGAGGCTGGTTATCGGGCTCGATCATCAACGCTGACCCAGGCTGCTCGACGAAACGCCTTTATATCCATCGCTTTGGAAGCCTTCAGGCGGCTTATAGGCTGGTCGGATTTGAGGCCTCGCTGAATTACCGGCATTTCAACATCAACAACGAGCTTCATCGGCGCCGGCTGGAGATCATCAAGAACCTTGTGGCCACGATCGGCCAGGCTGGCGGGCTTGCTCACTATGACCCCAAGACCGATCTTGTCAGCGTCAATGAGGAATTCACCATCGCGATATCGATAGCGCGCTGCCGCCCCTCGACTTACGGATATCCCCATTGGCCATTCCACAAACGGCAGCGGGCGGATCCCGAAGTGTCGGTTTTGATCAGGATGAAGCCTGATAATGTTACGGTTCGCGACTATGTGATCGCCCCAGCATCGGAGGCGCAACGCGCAGCGCCTATGCTCTCCCCAAACAACGGTGTGCGCCTTGATGCCTTCCTTTTCCAGTCGCTGGATCCTTTGGTGGAGATGGCAAGGCGGGCGCCGCTCGAGGGGAGCCCATGGGGATGACCCAAGCCGAAGGCTATCCCATTCTAATGAGCAACCGACACGCAATCCATCTGACCGGCGATTTACGGGAGTCCGCGAAACAGCTTCATTCATACGTGTTTCTGAAGACCTACAAATGCCAGAGCGAACGAATGCGGCGCTTCATCCGCGAGGCGAATGCGTCGCGAGAGCGCCTGGAGAGCATCGCTGACGGCCTCCACCCGCCGCTGGTTCTTGACGCTTTTCGCGCGCTGTTGAAGGCGGAGGGCTTTGCGACGATGCCACGGGCACTGGCGGATAGAATTCTGGGCGAGCGGCCGACTGCACCCATTGCCAAGAGCCACGCCGCAGCCGCGAGCCAGCAGCTTGTCGGAGGGATTTGCGCGGAAGTCCTCGACCTTTTGCAAGATTGCGTCGTGCCGCCGAAAATGTTCGGCCTGCTGCGGAAAGTGGCACCAAGCCGGCAGGTCAGGATAACACAGCTGATGATCGCGTTGAAAAGGGTGAAGCTCGATTGCGCAAGGGTCTTCATCGCACTCACGCCGCAGTCACAACTCGCAGACCCTTCGACCCTCCGGAAGCAGTTCGTAGGCATCAGTGCTGCCCAGCTGGCGGCGATGGAAACCGAGTTTGCCCAATTGAGCGACCAGTTTCTGATCACGGCTGAGCGCCACGGGTTGTGGAACCTCGAATATGTGACGGCACGAGGGTACCTCAGCCGGCTGATGGATAGCCCCAAGGCTGTACGGTACCTGGCTCATCATTTTCCAAAGCAACTCGCTCAATTCCAAGGGGTCTTGCCGCAGCCGGCGTGAGCAGGCGCCTCACTGGTTCTGCTTCGCGCACCGCGGCGACGGCGAGCGCTACCTTTTGGGGAGATGGCGATTAAGCTCGGCAACAGCAGGCGCGATAGGCGGCTTCTTTTTCTCGACCGGCAAGCGAGGCCACCAATCCGGATTTGTTGATGCGGCGCTCGATCTGGTAAAAGCTGACGAAGCTAACGGGGATCACAACCACGAAGAGGGAAAGCCACAAGACCCACTCGTTTACTTTTCCGGTGAGGCCCAATTGCACATAACAGGCGGCCATTATCGCGAACAAAAGCTGATGCCACAGATAAAGCGAGTAGGATGCGTCCCCGAGGCGAATCCATGCCTTTGAAAATGTCCACATCTGCCTCATCTCGATGGCGAAGAGCCCATAGACAATGAAACCGCTCGGCAGGCCAAAACACACAGTTCGCCACATCGGAGGGAGTGCCCAGGCGGCGTTGGGATCATTGAGATGGTAGTAAACCGCCCCTGCGAACAGTCCGCAAACTCCAATGGCGAGCGAGGTTACCGCGTACTCCGAGAACTTCCTTTCGGCCAGGAAGGCGACGGCGATACCGAAAGCGAACTCCAACACGATCGGCGGCATGAAGACAGACGGCGTGTAGATTCCGGCCGCCCATACGTAGACTACACCGGAGAACCAGAGCGTTAAAACAGCCACAATGCGACGCGGGAACAGCAGAATTCCCAAGGTACACATGGTGTAGAAAACCATCTCGTATTGCAGGGTCCAAGCCGCCAGAATTCGGTTGTTCGGCTGGTCAATGAGCAAAGCTAAAGCGTGTCGCGATTTAAGGGATTCAGGATTCCCATAGATTTGAGTTCGTGATTCATTGCGGCTGAAAGGAGACCGCGATGGGCAAGCCGCTACCGCTTGAGTTGCGTCGGCGTGTTGTTGCGTATGTCGATGAGGGACATGGTCACCGCGAGGCTGCGCGCCATTTCCGCGTTTCGCCTCGCTTTGTGAACAATCTGATCAACCTGCGGCGGCAGACCGGTTCGCTTGAAGCGCGTCGGCAGGGCCATGTGGGCGGCGGCAAGCTTGAGCCGCATGCCGAGTTTGTCCGCTCGCGGTTGGCCGAGACCGGCGAACTGACGCTAGATGAGCTTTGCGTCGAGCTGGAGGTGCGCGGGGTGAGCGTGCACCGCTCCAATGTCGGTCGCCTGCTCAATCGCCTTGGGCTCAGTCATAAAAAACTCTACTGGCCAGCGAGCAGCAGCGGGCCGACGTGCGCCAGGCGCGTGAACTGTGGATCGGGCGGCGAAAGCGCTTCTTCAACAAGGCTTTGGCGCGGCTGATCTTCATCGATGAGACGTCGACCAATACCAAACTGACCAAACGCACCGGCTGGGCGCCGAAGGGCGAGCGCTTCAGGACGCATGCGCCATTCGGCAAATGGCAGACGCAGACCTTCATCGCCGGGCTGCGATGTCACGGTCTTGTCGCGCCGTGGATCGTCAACGCGCCGATGAATGCCGCCATCTTCGAACGCTACGTCGAAACGCAGCTCGCTCCCGAACTGTCGCCCGGCGATGTCGTCATTCTCGATAATGTCGGCTTCCACAAGAACGAGCGCGCTGCCCAACTGGTTCGCCAAAGGGGCGCATGGCTCCTGTTCCTGCCGCCATACTCACCCGATCTCAATCCGATCGAGATGGCCTACTCAAAACTCAAGGCGCGGCTGCGAAAGAAGGCGGCCAGAACTTTCGATGCCCTCTGCGACGCTCTCGGCGATATCTGCCACCTGTTCGAGCCAGCCGAATGCAGAAACTTCTTCAAGGCTGCCGGATATGAGGCCAATTAATCGCGACACGCTTTAGCTTCCACCAAGGTTGCTGCGCCATCCCCGCCGGGGAGAGGTCTGCCCACGTCATTGCCAGCGTGGCGATTGCAAACGCGATCCAGTAGACAGGATAAATCCGAAACACGCGCCGCACGACGAACTCTCGTAAGGCTCGCAACATCCCTGTGCTCTCGGCGCCTTTCCCCAATCGGTCTGCGGACAAGAAGACGACGAAGCCAGAAATCACAAAGAACAGATCGACGCCAGCTGGCCCGATAGCGCCAACGAAGACCGGAGACCAGTGAGCCCGCATCGGCACGAGAGGCCAAAAAGAGTGCGAGAACACCACCATCAAAGCCGCGATGGCGCGAAGACCCTGAATGTTCTTGTAAATCATTTGCGGAGTGGGATATCAGCCCTCCGTTGACGCGGCAATCATCAATCCCAGCTGATGTCGCCAATCCGAGCAAACTTGTTTGTCGAGTCGACGCCGTAGATATTACCTACGCCGGCCGCCGTGAGAGAGCCGGCATTTGCGGTCGAGACGGGCTGTTCTGAAAGCTGATCGACCGGAATGAGGTTCTGCGAGCCACAACGAAGAGCCCCGCCAGGTCGAAGCCAGCGGGGCGAATGTGAGGGTGGTGAGTAAATTGCGGGTCGCGAGTGAGATCGCCGCCGACTACTGCGGTTGCTTTTCGTTCTCAGCGGCGCGGAAGCCCGAGGCGGTTGCATCGGACTCGCAGATGTAGGCGCCCTTTTTTGTGTTCCCGTAGTTCCTGCTCCCGGCGAAGTGGAAAATCTTCGACTTCAGGTTCACCCACACCACAATGCCGGCCGGGCAACGAGCTTTCGCCTGCCCCTCGGTCGCGAACTGGTTGGCACCCGTCGGTGTGGCGGTTGCAGATGGTGCCGGCGCGTTCTTGGGCCGAGTTGTGGTGGTGGCCGGTGCCGTCGTTGTGGTTGGCGCCGGCTTCGAGGGCGTCGGGGTTGTGGTTGTGCTCTGCACGCCGGGAATCACTTCGGTTCCGGCTCGGCACGCAGCAACGAATTCCTTCTTGGTTTCGCCAGATCCTTTGATCGCGTCCTTGTTGGCTGCGTACTCAGCATCGCAGGCTTTTGCCGTTTTCACGGTCCCGGCCGCAGCCGCGTTGTTGGTCGACGCCGGAGCCGTTTTCTTGGCGGGAGCAGCTGTGGTGGCCGGCGCTATGCCGCCAGGGATGACCTCGGTGCCCGCGCGGCACGCTGCAATGAAATCCGCTTTCTTCTCACCAGAGCTCTGAATGGCGGGTTTGTTGGCAGCGTATTCGGCATTGCATTCTTTGGCGGTCTTGGTCGCAGCCGTTGCCGCGCTCGGCGCAAGCGCCAGAATGGCCGCAACAGTTGCAATTGAAAACATAGGGGCAAACTGCAATCGCATCGCAAACTCTCCCGTTCCATCGGGGGTTCGAGGCCCCCTATTAAGCTGCCGAAACGCAAAGGGTCAGCTGCTCGCCACAGCTATAGCTAACTGGATTGGCCTGAGCGACTTACGGATTCGTAAACAACTGGAACGGCCGCCGATGGTGCTTTTCACCAATGGCGACGTGCCGGATATGGAATAGCGCTTATTCCGCGACACCAGCATCATGATGGACGATTGCGTCCAAGACGGTTTCGTAGACGCTGCCGGTGTCTTCCTCGATCTCGGCGCTGCTGATGCCGATCGCCTTGGCGTCGGTGAACAATTTCTGGATCGCCTCGGCAACCGAGATGACATCGGCGCCGACGATGCCCGACAGATTGTTGCTCAGCCATTGGTCGAGGAAGTTGGTGCCGCGCGTGCTCATCGAGCCATAAGCTCGCCGAGGCTACGGTTCCAGGCAGGAGTTTTGCTGAAACGGTTCCGGAACCTTTAGCGCGGCCGCGTGTTCGATCCGCTGGCGCACGGGAGGAACTACCTTGGCGGTAAAAGAAAAGCAGCCTGCTTACGCGATCTACAGCCCGCCAACGAAGGGCTTGCCTTTCCTGGCGGTCGTTTTAGCACCTAATGGGACCGTGACTGCAAAGCAGTTCTCTACTGCTGACGAGGCCTCGGATTACAACAGCCGCTTGGCCAAGTCGCGCCATGGAGGAACCACGCATTGACTGTTCAGCAGCACGGATCTCATTCCGAGGGCGCTTGCATCCGTACAGAAAGCCCCGATGCAGTATGCTCCGCAGCGGGGCTGCCTTGGGAGGACTGGTGAGGGGAGTTGTGCCAGTCGCCACCAAAATGATTGACCGCGAACTTTGTCTCGCAGCTTCCTAACGGCGCGCGATCAGCAGGCACAACTGGCGCAAGTCGCGATCATACGAACCCGAGTTGCCGAGTACGTCGGCGCAACGCTTCTTCATCCGCGCAAGTTGGCTGTCCGACATCTGGGCGACCGTTGCCGGCAGACGGCTGGGGTTGCTCGGATTGGCTGGGTTGCTGGTAGTTGACGGATTGATGCCTCCCACGCCCACGCCCGGGCCGACGCCAACGCCTACCCCGTTTGTTCCGCCGACCGTGGCACCGAGCCCGGCGTTAACGCCGTTTGTTCCGCCAACGGAGGCGCCAGCGTTAACACCATTCGCGCCGCCAACGGCAGCACCAAGCCCGGCGCTGACGCCATTGGACCCGCCGACATTGGCACCTGCGCCGGCATTGACGCCATTGCTACCGCCAACAGAGGCGCCCAGACCGGCACTGACACCGTTGGAGCCGCCTACATTCGTGCCAGCACCAGCATTCACGCCGCCGTTGCCGCCTATGGAAGCACCTGCCCCGACGCCGATGCCGCCGCTACCGCCAACGGAGGCTCCAACGCCAGCGTTTACTCCACTAGCGCCGCCAACTGATGCGCCGGCGCCGACGCCAATACCAGCCGCGCCAGCCGGGAAAGATAATGCAATTGCCAATACGCTGCCGGCCAAAGTCTTGACCAGACTTTTGTTCAGGGAATACATGCGATTCTCCTTGGTTGCCTTTAACAGCCGTGAGTGACTGTACAAGACCAACTTGCGAGCGGCATATTAGACGCAGCTGCTAAAACCATATTCGGTAAGATGGTTTTCTAGGCCTCAAGGCGCAGCGCAGAATTTGATTCAAATTCCGAGAAAAAAGGCCTGCCAGACCGATACGGGCGGGCGAGGGTCTGGATGGCCACGAATCAACCCAGCATGGATCAACGAGCGGCGAAGGGGGTTGGTTGCAATTGCGATTGCGGGCCGCCAGCCAGAAGCCGATCTCCATATAGAGAAGGACCGCGAAGGGGTTTATCAACACCCGAATGCAGTTGCATTACCACGACTGAAACAATAAAGCCCGCCGGCCGGAGCCAGCGGGGCGAATGTGGGCTTGGTGAGTAAATGCGGGTCGCGAGTGATCGCCGCCGACTACGGGGTTGCTTTTCGTTCTCAGCGGCGCGGAAACCCGAGGCGGTTGCATCAGACTCGCAGATGTAGGCGCCCTTTTTTTTGTGTTCCCGTAGCTCCTGCTCCCAGCAATCGCCGCAGCGATGGAAACCGGCGTCATCTTCGCCTGGTCGTCAAGCCAATGACCGATGGCCAAGACCACATCAGCATCAATGTTTCGAGGCAGTTCCCGCATTGCTTCCCCCACCGGAAATATTGCGCGGCGGGAGCCCGCTGGCAAGCCTAACTCTTGCTGACCCCGGCTTCGTCGACCTCCGCTTCCATCTGGTCACTCACAGGCTTGGCCTTGCCAGTGCCGGCGATCGGCACGCCATCAAAGCCCTGCAGCCATGCGTCGGCAAATTCCTGCCAGTATTCGGGCACGCCCCGCTCTTTGCCGTCCTTGCGCGCCTGTGCGCCATACATCCACGCGTAGGTGACGCGCTCCTGGTCCTTCTTAGCCACGGCCATTGTCGTCTTCCTCTCGAAAATCCTACAGCGAAGCGTGCCGCAAATTCTCTTCGCCGCGCAAGTGCTTCACGCGGCCGATCAGGCCCGGCTTGACCCATTGCGCACGATCCGACCGATACGCTGGGCGAGGCGTTCGGCTTCAGGAAATTGAGCGCGATAAACCGTCCTTACCGCTATGTCGCCAGGGGATCAGTGCTTGCCCGAGTCCTCCCCGCTCATCAGCAGGTGAATCTCGCTCCCCGGAGTAAACTCCCCGACGGTCGATTTCAGAAGCCGTAGGGCACCGGGCAAATCTTGGGCGTCGATCCTGCGCTTCATTTCGTCGAAGATGCGCACGATCAGCGCTCCCTCGATCGACCGTGGAGATGCGGCCAGGATCCCCGACGCACCGGTCCCCCTCAAGGTTTCCTTGTTGTCGAAGAGTTCCTCGTAAAGCTTTTCCCCAGGCCGAAGCCCGGTATAGACTATCTGAATGTCGGTGTCCGGGCGGTGCCCCGAGAGACGGATGAGATTTCGAGCAAGATCCACGATCTTCACCGGCGAGCCCATGTCTAGAACGTAGATTTGGCCGCGCTCCTGTTGCCGCTCCCGGCTATGCGCCGCCGCCTGCAGGACGAGGAGGCAGGCTTCCGAAATTGTCATGAAAAAGCGTTCCATTTCCGGATGGGTAACTGTCACAGGGCCGCCGGCCCTGATCTGCTTCTCGAACAGCGGGACCACGGATCCGGCCGAGCCTAGGACGTTGCCGAACCGAACGGTGACGAAACGTGTGCCGTTGACCGCCGAGTCCAGATCCATCGCCTGGCAGAACATCTCCGCCATCCGCTTGGTCGCGCCCATAACGCTAGAGGGATTCACAGCCTTGTCGGTCGACACCATAATCATCGTTGAGACGTTGGCACGAAGCGCGGCCTCAGCGACATTACGCGTCCCGATCGCGTTGGTGAAAAGGCCTTCAAGCGGCTGAGCCTCAACGATCGGCACATGCTTGAGTGCTGCTGCGTGGAAGAGCACGTCGGGCCTATGGCCGGCAACGATTCTGTTGACGGCGTCCTTTTCGCGCACGTTGCAGAGGGCAGCATGCAACTCGAGGCTCGGGCGGATGCCAGCGAGTTCAGTCTCGATAGAGTAAAGAAGGTGCTCGCTGGCGTCCACGAGAATGAGGCCGCGTGGGTTCAGGGCCGCAACCTGTCGTGCCAGCTCGGATCCAATCGAACCGCCCGCGCCGGTGATCATGACGGTCCTGCCCTCGATCATCGAGGCGATCTTGAGCGCATCAAGTCTAACGGGCGGCCGATGCAGCAGATCTTCCAACTTGATCGGACGCGGCTCAATTTCAGCATCGATGCTTTGCATATCGAGAAGGTTCGGTAGCTTCAGGATTTCGACTTTCTGCTGTGCCGCAATCTCAACCAACGCCTCGATGCTGGCGTGCCGTTGATAATCCTCGCGGGAACGCGTCAGGATGAGCGCTTCGGGTCGCCGCCCCTGTGCCTCAAATCGATCGAGGATCTGCGGCAGTCTTTCCAGCGGACCCAACACTGGAACCCCGCGAATAGAACGTCCGGTCCTGCGACTCCGTTCGTCGATTATCGCAAGGATATTGAATGACGCATTATTTCTCTCCTTAGTGGCCCTCAGGAAGGCGTCGGCGTTGTCGGTGGCTCCAACCAGCAGCACGAACTTACAGGTGCCGCGATCGAACAAGCGACCGGTGTCGTGGCGATTACGATAGAGCCGATATGCGGCACGCGGCCCGGCTAGCAACAGGATCAGGAAGGCCCAGGCGATCAAGATCGAAGAGCGGGGAATCGAGCCCAGTCGATACAGCAGGAATTGGGCCACTGTGAAACTAGCGACGGACGCGCTAGCAGCATAGGTGATTGCTAGGAGATCCGAGAGCGACGCATAGCGCCAAATACCACGGTTCAGGCCAAACAAGAAACCGACGCCGCTGACAATAAGCCCGAATAGAGCCGCCGCACCAAGGAAATACGTCAGGCTTTGAACGACAATATCGAAATCAAACCTCAAAACGAGCGAAAGCAACATCGCGACAGCACCCATTATGCCGTCGTGAGCCAACGCCAAGCCCCGCAATACTAGCGGCCGAGAAATCCTCCAAGACCGAGTAGTATTGTCTCCGGTATCAACACGCTCTCGCCGTTTGCGTTCTGCCGCAGACACTAGTGTAGACCTTTAATAAAAGGGGCGATCATTCGCCGACGTCCAATTTCCAAACAGCCAAGGCTCGGTCGCTCGGAGTCGCAGTATAGGGCTCTGGCGCTGACATGTGCCAGCAACTTCTGATAGATCTGGGATCGGTAGCCGTCGAACTTGACCTCGTGAATCCAGTCGTCGCCTTCGGGAGGCTGCTCGACAAGGGTTGGCATCAAGGGCGCGACGAATTTCAAACGCATGCACGGAACCCACCCAAACCGCGATTCAATTAGCTTGCGCTGAATTGGTTCCCAAAACGCAAAAAGCCCGCCCCAGCGTGAGCCGAGACGGGCGGATCATATTGCTGGCGTCGGGAAAATGGTCACGCAGGCCACGGCACAGCGAGAGTGCGGGCGATGACCAGATCAGGAGGATGGAGCTTTGGCATGGTTTCGCTCCTGTTTGCCGGGGACCGCCGGCGCGGTGTTGGTCATCCGCCTCGCAGCATCCGCCAGATGTCATGCCAATACGCAGTGACAAGGGATGCCAGCGCGGCGGCGGCCATGCCGGTTACACCAAGGGCGCCGAGCCCCATGAGCTTCCACCGCGTGACTTCGGCGGTGACTTCCTTCACGGTCGTCATGTCGGCATTGAGCTTGCTGACGGCGGTTTCGGTGGCAGTGACCCTCTCGTTGCGGGTTGCGTGATTACCAAGCCAGATGGCGAGATAAAGACATTTCAACTCCAAGCCGTCGATGCCCATATCATCGATGCGGCCGACGAATGGCGAGATGAAGGAAGCGCCGGCCTTGGCCGCCAGCAGCGCCTGGTTGGCCGAAAAGCACAGCGTGACGTTGACCATGCGGTGCGGATCGTCTTGCAGGCCCTCAGGCCGTCCAGGGTCAGCGGCACCTTGATGCAGACATTGTCGGCGATCTTTGCCAGCACCCTGGCCTGTTCCATCATCTCGGAATATTCGGTGGCGGTGACTTCAGCCGATACCGGGCCCTTGACGATGTCGCAGATCTGTCTGGTGACCTCGGCAATCTTGCCGCCGGATTTCAGGATCAGCGACGGATTGGTGGTAACGCCATCGAGCAGCCCCAGATCATTGAGCTCACGGATGTCCTTGACATCGGCCGTGTCGACAAAAAATTTCATGGCGGTCTCCTGCGTTTGCAATTGATGTTGAGGTGGTTTTGACCAGTGCCGCTTCGCGCCAAACAAGCGTTTCGTTTCGCCGAAAGCCCGGAGGGAGGCCGGGGTAACGACACTGGTCAAACTTGGCATCCAGCCCAGGAAATCCCGGGACTTCCTATTCTTTACCGGCGAGCCAACGGATGATGTTCGCCATCAGTTTTCCGTAGAGCGGCCATCCTAGGAAATCCTGCGACAGCCAGTGCGGGCCGATATCGGTCGCCCAGGCCACAGTGCGGCCGTGGCCATGGTTGCGGACGGCAAGAAGCGGCCAATCCGCGCCGCGATGGTGGCAGGTCGCCAGAAGCCGGGACGAACCGTCACTCCTGAAATCCAGCTTGTTCATGCCGAGGATCGGTGGCAATGGCCCCGGCACGCCGGCAAAGATCGGATGCGACGGCTGCAGGATCAAGGCCTGCAGGCCTTGCGGCACCTCCATGCCGTCGCTGAACGGCAGGCAGCGCACGGGCAACACATCCTCGACCGGGGTGTCATAGAACCGCGCCGTCCCGAACATGCCTTGAAAGCCCATATAGCCGCCCGCCAGCATCAATCCGCCACCAGCTTCGACATAGGCCTTGAGCATTTCGAGGCGGTTGACGCCGACACGGCCGGCGCGGGCATCCGGTGTCACCAGCAAGGTCAGCGCGCCGACATCGGAGATCACCACGGCCTGGTACTGGGCGAGCGCATCGAGATCGAACGGAAACTCGGCACCACAGCGATCGCCGCCGATCTGTGTGACCGCGATGCCCTCACCGGCGAGCGCGGCGTTGAAGGCCGTTGCACCATTTGTCGATGTCGCACTTGTCAGCACATCGCCCCCGACGGCGACCGAGGTCGTTGCCGCGAAGGTTTCGCCTGCAAGCAACATTTTCATTGCCGCCCCCACATTGTTCGACTGAAAGAAGCGAGTTGAGAGGGGGGCACCGGCTGGAGCCGGCGCCCGCCGTGGTTTCAAGACCGCGGGATCAGAACTTGAACTCGGCCAGATTGTCGGGGGTGACGATCTTGGCCGGCCCCAGGATCAATTCACCACCGGCGCCGATCGTGTATTCGCCGAGCCGGCCGGCGGTGAACTTGTCGCCTTCCTTGCCGGTGATCTTGCACTGCGCCAGTGCCTGGGCGGCCTGGTAGGTCAGGTAGCCGAGATCGGAGACATTCCACCAGATGTCCTGGGCAGCGCCGTCCTTGATGTATTTCGAGATCAGCGTCGCCGGGGCCAGACCGGTCAGCTTGACCTTGCCGATCATGCCGGCTTCCTCCAATGCACGTGCCGCCGCCGGCAGGCCGATGCCGGCCGGAACGATGATCGCCTTGAGGTCGGGGAACGCCTGCACCAGCGCCAGCGCCTGCTGCTGGTTGATCTGCTCGCTCTCCTCGCCATAGGCGACCTGGACCAGCTTCATCTTGGCGAACTTCGGCTCGGCCGCCATCTTCTTCTTCATGAAGTCGATCCAGGCATTCTGGTTGGTTGCCGTCGGCGTCGACGACAGGATCGCGAACTCGCCCTCGCCGCCGGTCAGATTATAGGCGCTTTCCAGCATCATCTCGGCCAGGCTGTCGCCCTTGGCCTGGTTGATGAAGATCGAGCGGGCGTCACCCGCGACGTCGGAATCGTAGGACACGACCCTGACGCCCTGCTGTGCGGCACGCTTCAAGGCCGGCGCGACGGCATTGGCGTCATTGGCCGAAATCGCGATGACGCCGACCTTTTGCGAGACCAGGCTGTTGATGAAGTCGATCTGCGCTTCGGCAGTCGCTTGCGAGGGCGCGACCTGGATCGCCTTGCCGCCGATTTCCTTGGCGGCCTCCTCGGCGCCCTGCTGGGCGACCTTGAAGTAGGGATCGGTGTCGAGCTTGGGCAGGAAGCCGACCGTTACCGGTTCCTTGGCGCATTCCTGGCTGAGAGCCAGCGAGGTTGGCGCGAGCAGAACCGCGGATGCGAGCAGGGCTAATCTAAACGCTTTCATTGTGACTCCTCCGTCAAAAATTCGGGCTTGAAGGAAGGGGCCCGAGATCACCCCTTGGTCTCGCGCAGGACGCGCGATCTCGAGAGCCGCTCCTGTACGGAGCGCCAGTAATTGCCGACCAGCAGCGAGCCGATCAGAAGCATGCCAATGGTCATGCCCTGCGCGTCGCCGCCGATCTGGTTGAGCGCCAGCACGTTGCGGATGACAGCGATCAGGACCAGTGCCAGCATGACCCCGGTCAGGCGACCCTTGCCGCCAAAGACACTGACGCCGCCGAGCAGGACGATGGTGATGACGTCGAGCTCCATGCCGAGTGCATTGTTGGCGCGGGCATTGGACAGGCGCGCCGTGTAGACGATGCCGGCGATAGCGGCGACGACACCCGAGGCGGCGAACAGGTTCAGCACCATGCGGCGCGTGTTGATGCCGGAATAGCGCGCCACTTCGGGGCTGCCGCCGAGCGCGTAGATGCGCTTGCCGGTCGGCGTCTTCTGCAGCACCACCGCGAACACCGGCGCCAGCACCAGGAACGGCACGATGGTCCACGGTATCTCGGTACCAGGCAGATTGTTGATGCCGAAATCGACGACCGCGGGCGGCAGGATGTTGACCGAACCGGTGCCGAGCAGGATGTAGCCAATACCGCGATAGAGCGCCATCGTGCCGAGCGTCACCACCAGCGACTGCAGTCCGAGGCCCGAGACCAGATAGCCATTGAAGGTGCCGAGCAGGCCGCCGGCGACAAGCGTCAGCGGGATGGCCGCCAGTGTCGGCACGCCGGCCTGGACAAGCAGGCCGAAGACCACGGACGTAAGCGCCAGCACCGAGGCGATCGACAGGTCGATCTCGCGGGTGATGATGAGCAGCGTCATCGGCAGGATCAGCAGTGCCTTTTCCGAGGCGCTCGCGGCAAGTTGCGAGAGATTGAAGCCGGAGACGAAGTTCGGCACGAAGACCGCCGCGTAGAGGAAGACCGCAAGGCAAGCGGTCGCCAGCAAAAGGTCCCAGAAGTCGATCGAGCTCAGGAACTTTCTCATCTCGCCCTCGCCTGTCTTGCATGCTCCGCACGCCGCACGATCAAGGTGTCGATACCGATGGCGACCAGGATCACCAGGCCGTACACGCCCTGCAGCCACAACGGGTCGACTCGCACCAGCGTCAGCCCGTTCTTGATGACCAGCAAAGTGAGCGCGCCGAGGATGATGCCAAGCAATGTGCCCGATCCGCCGCGGATGGCGACGCCGCCGACCACCGCCGAAGCGATCACCGTGAGTTCGAAGCCGAGCGCAACACGGGCATCGATTGTGGCGTAGCGGGATGCCCAAAGCGCCCCGCACAGGCCGCCGAGCACGCCAGCCATGCCAAAGGCCAGGAGGATGCGCCGGTCAACGGGGATACCGATAAGGCGCGCGCCATCCGGATTGGATCCGGTGGCGTAAAGTTCGCGCCCGATGGCCGTGCGATAGAGCAGCACATAGCCGGCGCAGAGAATGACGATGGCGATGACGACGATCAGCGGCACGCCGGCGATCTTCAGGCCAGTCATGTCGAGCCAGGCTTGCGTGACCTCGTCGGCGCTGATCTGGTTGCCGGCCGCCCATAGTGAATTAAAGCCACGAAAGATCGACATCGAGCCCAGTGTGACGACGATGGCTGGGATCCTTCCCTTGGTGACGACAAGGCCGTTGAGCAGCCCGGCGACGCCGCCGACCGCGCAAGCGGTCGCCAGGCCGACGCCGATGTCGAGCCCTGGATAGGCTTGAACCATGCTGGCCGCCATGTAGGCTGAAAGGCCGATCACTGCGGCGATTGAAAGGTCGATGTTGCGGGTGATCAGCACCAGCATCTGGGCGAGTGCCGCCACGACCAGCAGCGCAGCGTCCATCGACACGGCGGTCAGGTTTGCCGCACTCACCATGCGCGGATTGATGATGGTAACCGGGATGGCGACCGCCAGCATCGCGGCGAGCAGCCCGAACTCCCGCCGCTTGAGGAAATCGAGCATTCCTTTTTTCTTCTCGTTGACGGCGACACGCTCCGCCTCCGCTGCCGGATCGACGCGATCGCTGGTCTTCGTCGCCGCCTCCAGCACTTTTTCCTGGGTGGCTTCGTCCCTGGCGAATTCGGCCGTCTGGTGTCCTTCGCGCAGAACGACGATGCGGTCGCACATGCCGATGAGCTCGGGCATTTCGGAGGAGATCAGGATGATCGCCATGCCTTGCGCGGCAAGGTCTGCGATCATCGCGTGCACTTCCGCCTTGGTGCCGACGTCGATGCCTTGCGTCGGCTCGTCGAGGATGAGGACGCGCGGCTCGGTGCGCAGCCATTTGGCCAGCACGACCTTCTGCTGGTTGCCACCGGACAGTTCCTTCACCGGCTGCCCGTAGCCGGAGAAGCGCAGGTTCATGCGCTTCAGCCAATCCGCGACCAGATCAATCGCGCGGTCAGTGCCGTAGAATCCGAAGTGAGCGGCCTTGTCGAGGACCGGCAGCACCGCATTGTCGAGGATGGAGAAATCCATCACCAGGCTCTGTCCCATGCGGTCTTCCGAGACATAGGCGATGCGCGCGTCCATGGCGTCGCGCGCCGATGCGAAGCGCACAGGTTGGCCGTCGATAAGAATTTCGCCGGCATCCGGCCGATCGATGCCGAATAGCACGCGCGCGATCTCGGTCCGCCCGCTGCCGACCAGGCCGCCAAGCCCGAGCACCTCTCCGGCGTGGAGCTTGAGGTCGATGTTGGAAAAGCCGCCGGCGCGCGAAAGCCCCCTCGCCTCCAGCACCAGCGCGCCGGTTGCGTGACGCCGTTCTGGATAGAGGTCGGTCACTTCGCGACCGACCATCATGCTGATGGCGGCGGCGCGACCGAGCTCTGCCTTCGGCTTGACGCCGATGAGGCGCCCGTCGCGCAGCACCGCGATACGGTCTGCGATGCGGAAGATTTCGTCCATGCGATGACCGACGAACATCATTGCCACGCCGTGCAGCCTCAGATCAGCGACGACGGTGAAAAGCCGCTCAACTTCGCGCTGCGAGAGGGCCGCCGTGGGCTCGTCCATGATCAGCACGCGCGCGTTGAGCGACAGAGCACGGGCGATCTCGACCAGTTGTTGTTCGGAGGTACGCAGCATTCCAAGCCGCGTTTCGGCGGGCACGTCGAGGCCGACTGTCGCCAGCACCTTGCGCGCGCCAACAAGCATCGCCGCGTTGTCGATGCCGCCGAAGCGGTCGCGCGGCATATGACCGAGATAGATGTTTTCCGCCACTGAAAGATCGGGGAACAGGCCGGGATGCTGGTGCATGACCGCAATGCCGGCGGCCTGGGCGTCGTGCGGGGAATGGAAAACCACAGGCTTGCCGTCGACTTCGACATGGCCGTCGGTTGGGGAGTGCACGCCGGCCAGCAGCTTCACGCAAGTGCTCTTGCCGGCGCCATTTTCCCCAAGCAGCGCCAACACCTCGCCGGAGCGCAATTCGAAGGACGCGTCCTTGAGGGCGATCGTGCCGCCGAAGGCCTTTGTCGCCTGAACCAGGGCAACAGGGACAGCCACGTCCCTACGCCCGGTGGCGTCGGCTTCGCCTAATGCGGTCAGCTGCAACACCTCTCCTCCCTGGCTTTAGTTATTTTTTCAATTTGCTATATTAAATAGGTGCGGGTCGCAATAGGAAAATTGACTTCCACGATCTGGGCGCGCACTGTCCCGTCACGCACAGGCGCTGCCGGAGTGCCTCGAGCGCAGCAGTTTCAAAGCTGTAAGCGGCCAGAGTGGCTCCGCGAGAAATAAATGGGAGGCGCCAGTTTTGTCTGGAAAAGGCAGCAATTCCGTCAAGGTTCGGCATTACAATGAGCGCTTCGTGCTCGATGCCATCCGCCGCCTGAAGGAGGCGTCCAAGTCCGATCTGGCACGCGTCGCAAATCTGACGCCGGCCGCAGTCGCCACCATTGTCGACGGGCTGGAGTCGTCTGGATTCGTAAAGCAAGTGGGAAAAAGGTTCGGGCAACGCGGATCTCCCTCCACTCTCTACAGGCTTACGCCGGAGCGGATCTACAGCGTCGGCATCAAGATCGGCCGGCGTGCGCTGGAAGCCGTGCTTGTAGACTTCGCCGGCGAGGTCCGCGCCCGCGAGTCGCACGAATATCGGTTTCCGGATCCCGATCTGGTGCTCAGGGCCGGAAATATGTCGCTCTCCAATTTCGACAAGGTGGTCGCCGGACTTGGCGATGCCAGCATCGTGGGCGTCGGCATCGCTTCGCCCTATTTCCTCGGCGGCTGGAGTGAGGAACTGGGCTTTCCCGACGACCTTGGCAGCCGCTGGGAGGCAATCGACCTGACAACATTCTTCACTACTCGGCCGAAGACGCCGGTCTTCGTCGAAAACGACGCGTCATCGGCAGCACTCGCCGAACTCATCCAGGGGGCCGGCGCGCGGTTTCGCGACTTCATGCATATTTCTATCGACACTTTCGTCGGCGGCGGGCTGGTGCAAGGCGGCAAGGTCCATACTGGTCCGCATGGCAACAGCGCCGCACTCGGACCATTGCCAGTCTCACCTTCAAGTCTTGATTCGGTAGCGGCCAAGCCGGCGCGCTACCAAAGCCTGCTGCATCGCGCTTCCATCTATGTGCTGGTCAATCATCTCAAGTCGCGCGGCGTCGAGATCAATCGTGTGCGGGAACTGGACCCTTTGCCGCCGGGGGCGCGCGAGCCACTGTTCGAATGGATCGACGATTGTGCGAACGCGCTGGTCGAGGCGATCATTGCCATCACCTCCGTCATCGACATCGAGGCGATAGTTCTCGACAGCATCCTGCCGCGGCCGATCCATCTCGAACTACTGGCAAGAGTGCAGACCCAGTTCAACCGGACCAGCGCGATCGGCATCGTCGCGCCGGAAATCGTTTCTGGACAATTCGGCCCCGAGGCCTCGCCGATCGGCGCGGCTATGTTGCCGTTCTCGGCACTGCTGGCCCCCGACAGCGGCGTGCTGATGATCGGCAAGGACAAAACGAAGCTTCTAGGCAGCCTGTCGGCGCTGGCCGGCCACGCCTGAATGCTCCTAACTCGAAAAAGGCGTCTCCACCAGAGGCACCATCCCCTCTTCTCCCGGCATTCCCTCTCGCCGAAGCCGCTACGCTTCAGGCGGCGCAAAGCCATGAAATAATTTATCTTTTAGACGTGCAGGGCGGGTTGGTATTTTCGCGGTCTTCGGCGCATATGGTCCAACGAGCCGACGTGTTGGTATTTTTGTTGGTATCCGACATCCTGTTGGTATCGACGCAACCAATGTGAGACCCCAAATGGCCCTTTCCGACGTGAAATGCCGCAGCGCCCGAGCCACCTCAAAACTCATGAAACCGTCTGACGGTGGCGGGCTCCAGCTTTGGATGCAGCCTACCGGGCGATCGCCTCGACCTTCCGGGTCGACACGCCCTGTATGAGGTCCTCAACGAGAAGCAGTTTCAATGGCTGCCCCTAAATTTGCAACTAACCTGTCGCGATCGGCATAGAGATATGGTGCCGCAGTCAGTCCCGAGGGTAGTGGCGTGCCACCCCAGTAAGGCGTGCCTGCATAGTAACGATTGGCCGCCGTGTTCCTGACGCGGAGCTCTATTGCGACCTCCCCGCACGCGACAGGCAGCGCGAAGCGTGCTTCTCCCGCGACATGCCGGCCGACAAATGTGCCATCGAGCCAAAGCTCCGCCGTTTCATGCAGGCCTGGCAGCAGCAGATGCCAGACGAGACCGTCGGCGAGAATGGGCAGGTTTGCGCACCGGCGGTAGACTCCTGAGCCGGCGAAAGTGGCATGGCCTTGCGCCTCCCATCCGCGATCGACGGCAACCGGAATTGGTTCGCCGCCGTCGATCTCCAGGGTCCAGCCTTCGGAAAGCACGATCGGCGCCGGCACATCGACAAGGGCGGCGGCGCGACGCCGTCTGGCATCGACCGAGTTGTTCGACGCCGGGTCGCCATTCCGGATCGACAGGCACACCAGACGCTGGGCACCGACATCGAGGGACAATGTTCCATCGATCACCGTACAAGGCGTGACGCCCACTTCGCCCGTCTCGGGATTCCAGAACGAGACTTCCGGCGTCGGCTCGGCCAACCGGACGTTGAGCCGCCGCGTGGTCGCCTGGTCGTTGAAAGCGGCCAGTCGCCAGATGTCACCGCACCGCGAAACCGAACTCCAGGAAGGGCCATCTTCGAACCGCATGTCGGGCAGCGGGCGCGGTTCGGCCGCGATATGGCGCGCGGTGTCTTGCTGTCCCGCATCCGGCAGATGCACCACACGCCCACACTCCGCAGCAAGGCTGGTTAAGAGCACGGCGCCGGACGGGTCCTCTCCCTTCGTTCTGGTCTTGTGCGGCAGTGGGCCGGTCGCCAGCAGCCGACCGCCACTTCGAACGAAAGCGGCGATAATCTCGGCCGTGGCAACCGAGGCGAGCGTCGTCACCGCAGGCAATACCAGCACCTCATAGCGCGGCGTGGGCCCCAGCACCGAGGCCAGCATGCTCTCGTCCACGATGTCGTAGCCGAGGCCTGCGCGCGCCAGCGCTTCCGCCCACCAGCCGAAATGCTCTCCGCAGGCAGGTGCCATCGCCTCTGCACGGATCGTCTCGAGCGGATAAAGAAGCGCCACCGGTCGCAGCGGTTCGCCGTGCTCCAGAAAAGCCGAGAGCCGCGCCAGTTCCGCGAAGATCGCCGGGCAATCCTCCCACCACGGCTCGAAGTTGAAGGCTGGCGGAAAGTCGAAACGTGCGCTGAGCAGCCCGTCGCCCTTGTCGCCATCGGTGACATTGTAGGCGTGCAGCAGGATCTGCCGCGCGCCGAACAGGAGATGGCGGATCGCCTGCGCGCGGAACCGCTCGGCCGTCAGTCCCCATTGCCCGGCAAGGCTCGCCGTGCCCGTCTCCCGTCCGGTCGAGTACTGCTCGATCATACAACGGCGGCGCCCGTGCGCCCGCGCCACGCTGTCGCCGAGCTTGGCAGAGAGTTGCGGCGCGTAGCCGGCCGCATCGACCGCCGTCATACTTCGGTAGGCGTCGATACCGAAATAGTCGACACCCGGCATGCTGCGAGGATCGAAACCCTTGAGACCGGCGTGCAGCCCCCAGGCGCCGACATGGGTCAAAAGTTCGTGCCCGGTAAAGCCAATGCCGCGCTCGTCGGTCCAGCGAGACAGAGTTCCGAAGAAGGCTTCATGCATGCGCCGGCCATAGGCTTCGAAAAAGCTGGCCCGCAACGCGGCCGTGCGCGGACCGACGTCGCGCACCAGCGACAGCAGTTGCATGGCGTCGGCCGGGTCGGCGGCGTCCCAGAGCAGGCTGTTGCCGACGTCGCCATGGTGCTCGTCCCAGACGTGGAACCCGGCATAGGGGTGGTCGAAGAAGAAGCCGTCCGCCGCGCCACTGGCGGCGTCCAGCAGCGGCGCGTAGACAGCGTCGGCAAAGCGTTCCGCCGCTTCCGGCAGGAGATAATTGATGAGCCGCGAAGTCAGGCATCTTGCCGATGCAAAGACGGTGACCGCACTTCCTGCAGGGATGGTACCCCCGTGCTCGATCACGATCCGGCACGAGGCGGCGCCTGTTTGCTTGACCTCGACTGCGCCAGTCACCAAGCGGATGTCGCTTTCGGCAGAGAAGGTCGATTCCTGATCGGGGTGCGAAACAGCGAGCACCACCTGCCAGTCGTCCCAGCGCGGCACGCCACCCTCGTAGCACCAGGTGCGGCCCGCCTCGCCCAGAAAATCGAGAAAGGGCGAGTGGATATTTGAGATCGTCAATTCGGTGCTGTCCTGCCTCGTTTTCCCGCTCGTCCAGAATAAGTGGCGCTCGCGCAGGTGGTCGGCATTGTGGACGGTGTGCCCACCGCCGTGACCGGACATCCAGCCATATTCGTCATAGATCGTGAGCCTGAGATCCAGTCGCCGCGCCTCGGCCGCCGCCAGCCGATATGCGTCAAGGTAGGGAGGAGACAGATAGGATTCGAGCGGGAGCGCGCGACGGGCCTGGATCATCACCGTGCCGACGCCCTTGGCGCGCATATCTGCCAGTTGCCGACCGATTTCCTCCACAGTGGGAATGCGGTGCCAGAACCAGAAGACCGCCGGCCGAAAATCCGGCCCCGGTGCGCGAAACCAGTCCAGGCCGTCACCGCTCATGACGCAGGCGCCAAATGGCAGTCAAGCCGCGCGCCGGCCCCTGCCCCCGACAGATCCATGACGCAGCACCCGTCGTCCAGCGCCGTCGCGATCTCCTCCCCATCGAGGCGCGCTGACACGAGGCGCGCAGCCATTTCCGGCCCGAGCCGGAAGGTTGCACTGCTGGTGCAGCCCTCCGGGAAACGGACCGACAGCAGCCCTCGTTCCACGACGATCTGGCTGATGCGGCCTCTGTAATCAGTGGAAAACAGCACGGCGCCTCTTGCCGAGAGAGTGAGCGTTCCCGCTTCGACCGTGATCACGACGTCACCGGCGGGGCTCGACAGCGGGCCTAGCCGCACGGTTTCGCCGTTATTTGCCAATTCCCAGCCGTGCCACGGGCCGATGTCCATGACCTGGCAGACTCCGAGCAGCGGCAACATCGCACCCCATGTGTAGAAGGGATCGGCATCGCCTTGATCGACGATTTCGCCGGTCTCGGCATTGTAATTCTCACCGCAAAGCCGCGCGCTCGTCCACGACTGCTCGAACAGGGTAAGGCTCTTGCGCGCAAGTTCGGCCGCCTCCAGCTCGAATCCATAACGGCGCAGACCCTGCCAGACGAAATAGTTGACATTCGCCCAGATGCGCCCTCGCCAATAAACGTTTTCCTGGTAGGCGGGATCGTCGCGCGACGCATTGGGCAGCACGAACTGCCCGCCGAATGTCGCCGGATCGGCAAGGTGCTCAAGAAGCCGGGCTGCCTGCTCCTCGCTCGCAGCGCCGCACAACAGCGGATAGAAACTTGTGGGGCAGACGCTGGAGACGAAGCCGCCGTGGCGCTGCCGGTTGGCGAACAGCCCGCGCGCCTCGTCCCACAGTTCGGTCCGGATCCTGCCGCAAATATCTTTTGCCAGAGCTTCGAAACTTGCGGCATCGTCGATGTGGCCGAGCTCACGGGCAATCTTTCCCAGCATTTCGGCATCGAGCGCCAGCGCGCAATTGAGCCCGACGTCAAACGTCGAAAGCGAGCGTGTGACGGGATCGTAGATCGCCTCGTCATGCGTTGCGGAATTGTCCATGCCGGTTTCGTTGCGCGCGCCGAAAGCTGTGCCCTTGTAGAGGGCATCGCCAACGTCCGAAGTGCCGCAGGAAACCAGCCCGCGCCCGTCCGGATCGCGGCTGGCTCGCCACCACCGATTGTTCCGCAGCAATGGGCCATAGGCGTGTTCGAGCAACGATCGGTCCCGGCTGCGTAGATACATCGTCCAGGCGACGAAGGCGCCGTGCGGCGCTTGTGACCGGTCGACCCAGGAATCGCGCGATGTCAGCAGGCAGGCAAAATTGCCCTGCGGCGTCGCGCTGGCCATCGCGACGTCGAAATTATCACGCGCAAGCGACGGATCGAAAAGACCGGCCATTAGCGCCGCGAAAGTCTGGTCGTTGAACCAGACGGCGAAGCCGCCCAGATTCCAGATGCGGCTGATCGCGGTATAGGTGCGGGCATTGATGCGGTCATAGAGCGTGTTCCAGCCGATCACGTCGCGCACCGCGTCGAGCGCGCCTTCGTTGCGCCCGGTGTGAAGCGGCTTGGCGGGTGCTGCGTCTGTCACCAGCGCTTCCTTCGCTGTCTTCACGGCCAGCGCGCGGCTGTCAGCCACCGCTGCGGCAAACCGGGCTTCCGGCATCATTTCGAGATTGAACCGCAGCGCGATGACCTTTGCCGAATTCGACCGGCTCGATAGGTCGAAATAGCCGTTGGCGTCCATCTCGGCGACCAGGGCTTCGACGCTGTCGTGACCGGTCACCTGTACCGGCGCGTCGCGCGAGACCAGCGACACGTATCGCGATCCGACAGCCAGGGTCGCGGCGCCATCTTGATGGTTGTAGCTGACCTCTTCCCCGTTCTCCGCCGACAGGCAAAGCACGACCCAGTAGCGCAGACCCCACTCCCGCTTTTCGCGCACCGACCAGCGGCCCTCGATGCAGAAGGGATCGCGCTTTGCATAGGAGAACTTGAGCCGCGTGCCGCCATGCGTGGTCTCGAAATCGATGACCTCGCCATGGAGGCCGTGGCGTCCGAAGCGAATTTCCACGGGCGGGCTGATGGTTGTCGCCTTGCGCGCACCGGACGAGAACAGCACTGGCGTCATGCGGACGCCGAGCGGCAGGAACACCATCTCGCCCGGCCGTTCCGACCATGTGTTCCAGGCGCGTTCGGCGGGCACGTTGGCGTTTTTGAGCATGTGATATTTCCGTTGCATCAATGGTGAGCGGATCGAACGGCAGCGAGCGAATCCGGGATGGCTTGCCAATCCGGTCTGTCGGGCGCGAAACGCGCCCTCAGATAGCCCAAGAGGTCAACCAGATCGGTATCATCCAGCACGCCGCCGAAGGCAGGCATCGCCATGACACCGAAATCGCCCGCGTCCGTCCTGAGCGGCGAGGCAGCCGGCGCGGAGACGCCTTCCAGGACGGCGTGGAGAAGATTGTCCGGCACATCGGAATGAAGATTGGTGTTGAAGGCCAGCGACGTGATGGACGACGTTTCGGAGTGACAAGTCTCGCAAGCGCCGGCGAACAGGCGCGCACCGCGGGGAAAGGCGGCCGCCGCTTTGGGGGCGGCAAGATTTGCAGCGGCGATTGCGCTTCCGGCCGACGAGCCGGCTGGAGACGTTTCGCCGCCGACGTTGAAGCCGGCGAGATAGACCGCCATCGCTCGGATGTCCGCGTCGGGAAGTGGTGCCAGCGAGTCCACCACGTGGGCCATCGGCCCGGCCGCGGCGCCATGCGCGGCCGAATGACCGGTTCGCAGATAGTCGTAGAAGGCGTTTTCGCTCCACGCGACCGGAGCGAATGATTTTGCCGTCAGCGCATGCGCATGCCAGCCGTCTGCGACGCCGCCGGCAAGATGCATCGCCCCCTTGATCTCTCCGCCAAGCGCATTGCGCGGTGAATGGCAGGCACTGCAATGGCCAAGGCCTTCGACCAGTTCCGCGCCCCGGTTCCAGGCCGCGCTTCGGATCGGGTCAGACGGTACCGGCGATGACGACAGGAAAAGCGCGTTCCACCCGGCCATCAGTGGCCGCATGCCGAAGGGGAAACGCAGCTGCGTTTCCGGTGCTTTGGCAGTCACTGCAGGCTGCACCATGAGATAGGCGTAGAGCGCTTGAATATCGGCCTCGCTCGCCTTGGCGAAGGATGTGTAGGGATGCGCCGGATAGAGATGATGTCCATCGCGCGCAACACCCTGGCGCATTGCCCTGGCGAAAGCCGGATAGGACCAGGCACCGATGCCGGCCGCTTCATCCGGGGTGATGTTGGTGGCATAGACGGTACCGAAGGGGGTTTCGAGAGCCCTGCCCCCGGCAAACGGCGTGCCGTCGGCGCCAACATGGCAGACGTTGCAGGCGCCTGCCGCCGCTGCCAGCCGGCCACGCTCGATCGTGGCGGCTGAAAAGACGTCGGGCAGCGGACGCGCCACCGGCGCGATCCCGGCACTGAACGGAAAAATCCCCGCACCGAGGGCCACGGCGCCGGAAAAGGCGCCGGCGAGCGGCCATGCGAATCTCAGGCGCAACCGCCTGGATCGCCTATTCTCGTTCGATACCAGCGGAGTCGGCAGCGGATTCAAGGCAGCGCGCACACGTTCCGGCGTCAACGGCAGTTCGCGAAAGCGCACGCCGGTGGCGTCGAACACCGCGTTGGCAATGGCGGCGGCACTTGGCACCGAGGCAGATTCGCCCGCACCCAGCGGCGGCTCGTCGGGACGCGGGATCATCAGCACGTCGATGTCCGGCACTTCGGGAAAGCCGATGATCGGGTAAGCGCCCCATTCGAGGCTGGCGACGGCGGTAGAGGAAAATTTGACCTCTTCCTTGAGAACCCGGCTCGTCGACTGGATGACATTGCCATGGATCTGGTGGCGAACGCCGTCGGGGTTGATCACCGCACCGGTATCCTGGCCGCAGATGACTTTGGTGACGGCGATCTCGCCCGTCACCTTGTTCACCGCCACGTCGGCGACCCAGGCCGCCCAGGCGGCGGCCTTGCCGGGGAAGGGACCATGGACATAGACCGCGTAGGCGAAGCCGCGTCCGCAGAGGATGTCACCCTCGCGCCCGAGCGTGCCCGGTGCGGTATGCGGCTTCCAATTCGCTCGTTCGGCGACGGCCCGCACGAGGTCGATGGCTCGTGGATCGGTCAGGTAGCGCAGGCGATACTCGATCGGATCGACTTGCGCTGCCGTTGCCAGTTCGTCGATGAAGGATTCATGGGCGAAGCTGTTGGGCATCGCCGACACGCCTCGGAACCAGGAGGCGCGAGCGAGTGTCGGCATATCGTGAACGGTGACGCGCAGATTGCCGAACGCGTAGGGAGGCACCGCCGTGCGATCGCCCATCAACGCGACCTCTGCGACTGGCGAAACCTTTCCGGTCAGGATCAGCGGCAGGGTCGGCGCCAGATTGGACGGGTAACGCGTTTCAAAATCGTAAGCCGCGGGGCCGCCCTCGCCGTCAAGTCCGCCGCGCACGTCGATCACCTGCGCAGCCCCCTTTGGCTCCCAGGCGTGCTCCTGCTCACGGGTCAGTTGGACGCGCACCGGGCGACCCACGGCACGGGAAAGAAGCGCGGCATCGGCCGTCACATCGTCGGCGCAGTTGCGACCGTAGCAGCCGGCCGCCTCCAGCCGCTCGACGACGATCCGCTCCTCCGGCAGGTCGAGCAGTTTTGAGAGGTCAGCGCGCATCGGAAACGGATTCTGCGTGCCGGACCAGACAGTCAGGCCGTCTTCGCGCCAGTCAGCGACCGCACAGGAAGGGCCGATCGAGCCGTGCATTTGGTAAGGCCAGACATAGGTCCGTTCCATAGGCATCGCCGTCGCGCCGAGCGCGCGTTCGACATCGCCGCGGTCAGCAAGCTTGCGGATCGTCGACCGATTGTTACGAAGCGCCGCCTCGGGAGCATTGAGGTCGGGGACGACGGGCGCGTCGCGCCATTGCACCTTGAGCCGCTGCATCGCCTCGATGGCGTGCTCTTCGCGCGCCGCCACAACGCCAACGAAATCGCCGATGGTCACGACCGCCACCAGCCCCGGCACATCGGCCACCGATGCCTGGTCGACGGCGATCAGGCTGGCGGCGACGTGACCCCCTGAATCGAAGCCGGCGTAGGGCGGGCGGACAACGCGGCCATGCAGCATGCCTGGCAGGCGCACGTCATGGACGTAGACAAAGGCTCCGGTGGCCTTGGCCGGAATGTCGGCGCGCGGCTGCGGCCGGCCCACTATACGGTACTGCGCGGCTGGCTTCAGGGGCGCGTGCGGATCGATCGCAAGGTGCGTATTGGCGCCGGCGATGAGATCCCCAAAGGAGACGAAGAGATTTTCTTCCCTATCCGCCGGCTTGACTACACCGTCCTCGATGATCAGTTCCTCCGCCGAGATGCCAAGCCTTGGGGCGGCCAGCTTGATCAGATATGCGCGGGCGGTCGCGGCGGCGGCGCGCAGTGGCATGGCGGTGACCTGGATGGTCTCGCTGGCGATGGTCGCGCCCTGATCCGGAGCCGCAGAAGTCGAGCCGAGAACCATACGTACGCGCTCGAACGGAACGTCCAGTTCCTCGGCAACGATTTGGGCCAACGCCGTGCGTATGCCGGTGCCGAGATCGACGTGGCCGTTGAAGGCGGTCACGGAGCCGTCCGCGTCGAGCGCGAGGAAGAGTTCGCCATCTTGGCCGGCGACACGGCTCGGCCGCAGAACCAGGAGCGCCTCGCTGTCGCGTAGATAGGCGGTGGCAGGCCGGTCGCGCGGGCCGCTCATCAAACGTGCTCCGAAGTGGCGCCAGCGGTCACTTGCGCGGTGGCGCTGGCTGCCGCGCGCACGGCGGCGAGGATTTCCAGATGGGTGCCGCAGCGGCACAAATGATGCCGCAGCGCGGCGCGGATCGCCGTCTCGTCTGGCCGCGGATCGCGCCTGAGCAGCGCGACAGTGGCAATGATCATGCCGTTCAGGCAGTAGCCACATTGGGCGGCATTGTTGGCAATGAACGCGGCCTGCACGAGATGGAGGTGATCCGTGGTTCCCAGCCCCTCCAGGGTGGTGACCGACCGATCGGCGACCGCGCCGATGGGAACCACGCACGACCGGACCGAGGTGTCGCCGACGAGAACGGCGCAGGCTCCGCATTCGGCCAGGCCACAGCCATATTTCGGAGCGTTCAAGCCGAGGTCATTACGCAGCACGTGGAGGAGCAGTGTTGTTGATGGGAGGGAGAGTTCAATATCCCTGCCATTCACGCGGAGCGCAATCAAAGCATCCACTCGAGCCTCCGCAAAACTCGGAATGCCAGAAGATCGGTATGCTTCACTCGTTCGTGTCGGCGTCCTCTCCCAATAGACGCAGCGTATGGAGAAGCGCCATGCGCTCGGCCGGGTTGAGGTGCTTCATGGTCAGCTCGGTGATCTCCAGCGCATGCGGCACCGTGCGCTCCAACAATTGCAGGCCGGCCGCGGTGATGGAGACAATCACCTTGCGTGCATCCGCGGGATCCTTCGAAAACGCGATCAGGCCGCGATCCTTCAGCCTGTCGATGATCCCGCGGATCGTGCCCTGGTCGACACTTGTCGCCTTCACGAGTTCGCTCTGGGACTGGGGTCCGTTGTCCTTCAGCGCGCACAGTGTCGAGAATTGCACTGCCGTTAGTTGCGGGTCGCCGGCATTCGCCTGGAAGATGGCGAGATGGCGCTGATAGGCCCGCCGGAGCAGGTAGCCGACCTGATCCGAGAAGACATAGCGATCTACGCCTTCCATACGATCCTCTTCGCTCGACTGGTGTCCCGGCACCTAGCGTCCCAACCCAGAATATTGACGTTCGAGGTATGCTTAAGACGTTGGCATCGTACAAAGCAAGATGGCGTCCACGGCTTTCGGGCCTGCTTTCCCGACAACACGTCGTCAGCGGCGATCGATGTCCGCATAGAGCGGTTTGCAACCGGCCCTTTCTCGGCTTCGGTAGCGTTGCGCAGCGTGCGTTCAAACACATGACGGGTCCATTGCCCAACAAGGTGGCGACGGCAGCTGGGATCGAATTTGCGACCGATGGCAACATCATGCGGGCTGCATCCATCACTGGTCATGGCGGGAATGAGGTCGTGAAGATCGGTGATTTTCCCGATGCAGTTCGCAGCCCAAGGCCCTCGTTGGCGCCAGTGCCTTGTCGATGCCGACACGGTCTGGAATGCTGCTTTGTGCACCCTCTTTCGTGCAGGCCAGCGATCCCGCTGTCGAGCCGATACGGAGGGCTGCTCCGAAAGGCAGCCCTTCGTCGATCGCCGCCGCGAAGGCGCTGACAAAACTGTCGCCGGCAACGGTTGTGTCCAAGGGAGTGACCGCAAGCGCTTGCGCCGTATGGTGTTCACCGGCCACGAAAGCCACAGCGCCCGCAGCCCCAAGCGTCACCACAACCTGGCAGCCGAAACGGTCGTGCAGGGCTTTGCCCGCGGTTTCCGCATCGGCGGCCGGAAGCCCGGCGTTTTCCGCGATGGACAACACTTCGTGTTCGTTGACCACCAACGTTTCCAGCGACCGCATCATGTCCTCTGGCACGGGCCCAGCCGGCGCTGCGTTGAGGATGATCCGCCAGTGCCGGTCTGCTGCGAAGCGGACGGGTTCGCGCAGCGCGTCCTCGCGGATTTCCCGTTGCAACAGCAGGATGGTGCCGGCCGGGCAATCCAGAGCCGCAAGCTGAGCGGCCTCGGTTTCGAGGTTGGCACCGGCCGCAACGACGATGGCGTTCTCTCCCTGCGCATCGACAGTGATGAAGGCGAGAGCGGTTGGGCTGCCAGAGACGGCGAGCGCGGACAGATCGACGCCGGCATTCTCCATCTCTGCGACAGCCTCGCGGCCGAAGGCATCGTTTCCGCGCGACCCCACGAATGCTACCATCGCGCCTGTCCGAGCTGCGGCCACCGCCTGGTTGGCCCCCTTGCCGCCCGGAACTTTGTATAGGCCGGGCCCATGACAGTTTCGCCGGGATGCGGAATTCGCTCGACCGGGATGATCAAGTCCATGTTGACAGAGCCAAAAACAACAATCATTTCAGCAGCCAGCCTTCTTGGAGCACGGTTTCCCCACCGGCCGGCCTCTTGCAGGTCAGAGAGCCTCGGCCGATGGTGAACGCCGTGTTGTGGTCAGTCCGTCCAGCCTGCGATCAGCGTGGCGGTACTCGCCAGCGCGATTTGCTCTGGCACCCGCGGCAACAACAGATCCATGACCGCCTGATGGGATTCGAGTGACGAACTGGTCACGGCATCCTCCACGACTATGACCCGGTATCCCCGGTCAACGGCATCGAATACCGTCGCCAGCACACAGATGTCCGTCTCCACGCCCGTAATGATCAGCGTGTCGATATTGCGGGCCGCGAGACGCTCCTGGAGTTCTGCGACTCCGAACATGGAATAGGTTGGCTTATCGAGGATTTCCTCACCACGCGCCAGCGTAGCAAACGGTTCGACCAGATCGATCAGGCCGGGGTCCTTCGACGCCGCCTCCGTAATTCCCAACCATCGTCGATAGTAGCTTCGCCACGCACCTTGCGCGGTTTCGGGCGTGTCGGGCACGGTGAAGCGTGCGAAGATCGTGTGTCCGGCCTTTGCCTCGAGGATCCTTGTCACATTGGGCACGATGTCGGCCAGCGTCGGTGTATGCCAATCCGTGCTCTCGGCAAACAGGCGCTGCATATCGATGCACAGATGGACGGCATTGCGGCCGATGGGTTCGGACAGTGCCGTCATGCCGCCACCTCCAGTGGAACCGTGTGCGCGGGCGACCATGTCAGCTCGACGAGCTCGCCGACCGTATGCGGCTTGCCATCACTGTTCTGGGCGAAGATCTTGAAGCTGAGGCCGTCGAATGCCGCCTCGTAGGTCAATGCCGTTCCCGCATAGACCGATGACGATATCGTGGCGCTGACGCGGTTGCTGCGGTCGGTGTCTTTTCCGCCACGTGCCACGTTCCTGATGACAATCTTTTCCGGCCGCACCGCGACCGTCGCTTCGCTTCCCGTAGCGGGCAGCGGTGCGTCGACGGCCACAGTCGATCCGTTGGCAAGCCTGATGCCGCCCGCAACGACCGTGCCGGTGAGGAAATTCGTGTCGCCCAGAAATTCCGCCGCGAAACGGGTTTTCGGGCGTTCATAGACCTCGGTGGGGGCGCCGATCTGCACGATGCGTCCGCGGTCGAGTATCGCCACCTTGTCCGACAGTGTCAGCGCCTCTTCCTGATCGTGCGTGACGAAGATGGTGGTCAGGCCGCTTTCCTTCTGGATGCGGATCAGTTCCACCTGCATCTCCTGGCGCAGTCGGCGGTCGAGCGCCGAAAGTGGCTCGTCCAGCAGAAGCACGCTCGGCTTGGTGACGATCGCCCTGGCGAGCGCGACACGCTGCTGCTGGCCGCCGGACAATTGCTTGGGTTTGCGGTCGCCGAAGCCAGGCAAGCGCACAAGCTCGAGTGCGCGCTCGACCTGTTTGCGCGACTCCTCGCCCTTGATGCCGCGGCGAGCCAGCCCGAACGCCACGTTTTCGTTCACCGTCATGTGCGGGAAGAGCGCATAGGACTGAAACACCATGCCGATGTTGCGCGCCCAGACCGGGGTGCGCGTAACGTCGCGCCCGCCGATCGACACATTGCCCTGATCCGGGATGATGAACCCAGCGATAATGCGCAGCAGCGTGGTTTTTCCCGACCCGGACGGTCCCAGCAGGCTGGTGAAGGAGCCTTGCGTGAAGTCCGTGGAAATGTCGGTCAGGACGGGAACCGCGCCATAGTTCTTGGCGATCGAACGGACTTCAACGTTTGTCACTGACGCCTCCCGGCTTTGCGAACAGGGCGAAGATCACGATGACCGCCATCGAGCCGACCAGCAGGATGGTCGAGATAGCGTTGATCTCCGGGGTGAAACCCTTGCGGATTGCCGAATAGATCTGCACCGGCAGGGTCGAGAATCCGGGCGTGGCAAGGAAGTACGAGATGACGAACTGGTCGAGCGAGACTGCGAAGGCAAACAGTGCCGCGCCAAGGATGCTCGGATAGAGCAGCGGCAAGGTGATCGAGAAGAAGGCGTGCACCGGCGTCGAGCCGAGGCTCATCGCCGCCTCCTCAAGATCGGCACGCACCGTCTGGAAGCCGGTGCCGACGACCAGCACGACATAAGGGATGGCAAGCGCCACATGGCCGATCAGCAGCGCGTGCAGGCCACGGCCGATGCCGCTGTAGAAGAAGAACACCAGCATCGCCGTGCCGGTGATCAGCCAGGGAATGGCGATCGGCGGCAAGAGCATCAGCTGAAGCAGCGTCTTGCCGCGAAAGGTTCGCCGCGACAGCGCCACCGAGGCCATGGTGCCCAGCGCCGTTGCGATGATCGAAGTGGCAATGGCGATCCAGACGCTGTTGATGCCGGAATTGACGAGCTGGGTGTTGCCGGCGAGCGATGCGTACCACCGGGTCGAGAAGGTGAACGGCAGCTCGTAGAGCGGGGATTCGTTGAACCCCATCGCCATCATCACAAGGATCGGCAGATAAAGGAAGGCCAGGATGGCAAAGATGTAGAAGCGGGCGGCGATCTTCATCTTCGGTCTCTCACAAAGCCGTGCCGCGGCGCAACACGCCGGAGAAGGTGGCGAAGATGCCCAAAACCACTGCAAGCATGGTGAACGAGAGAGCCGCACCGAGCGGCCAGTTGAAGGCCTGCGTAAACTGATCCTCGATCACCGTGCCCATGGTCACGCCGACGCGGCCACCGAGAATTCTGGGCTCCATGAACGAGCCAATCACCGGCACGAAGATCAGGACCGATCCGGAGATCAGGCCGGGGGCGGCCATTGGCAGCAGGATCTTCAAAAGAATCGTCCACCAGCGCGCACCGAGGCTGGTGGCGGCTTCGACGATGGTGTTGTCGATGGTGACCAGCGCGATGTAGCACGTCAGGATCATGTAGGGCAGATAGCCGTGCACCAGGCCGACCACGACAGCCTGCCGCGTGTACAGGAATCCGACCGACCCGGCGCTAGGCCAGACCGAATGGATAAGATAATCTAGGAACCCGCCTTCGCGCAGCACCATGGTCCAGGAGAATACGCGCACGAGACCGTTCGTCCAGAACGGCAGCAGAACCAGGATCAGCAGGGTCTCGCGCACCTTGCCTTCGGTGGCGCGGACCAGGGCCAGCGCAGCAAAGAAGCCCATCACGGCGCAGAAGAACGTCGTCCAGAAGCCCATCAGCAGGGATTGCCAGGCGACGCCGATCAGGTAGGGCTGGTCGATGAAGGCACGGTACTGTTTCAACGTGAAGGCAATCGGAGCCTTGCCCATCGGCGTCGCGGTCAGGAAACTGAACGCGAACATGGTGCAGAGCGGCAGGAACACCGCGAGCGTCAGCCAGCCATACGTTGGCACCAGCAACGCCGCCGTCGCCGCCCACGACGGCAACGGCCTGCGCGAGCCGCCAGGCTCGCGCGACGGGGTCGGCTTCGCCGCCTCAGCCGGCATAGAACGCCTTGACCTCTTCCCAGACGTTGTTGAAGGCCGCGCGCCGGTCATCGGGAAGCGCCGACTGCAGCGTCATCGTCTTGAGATACTCCGGCTTGTGGATGACCCGGTTCAGGTCATCGGCGGGGAGCTTTTCCATAGCTGCGGCGTTGGCCGAAGCGGGCGCGCCGACTTTGGTCGCCCACTCGACATAGAATTCCGGGTCGATCATGTAGTCGATGAAGGCGAGCCCTGCGTCTTGCTTGGTGCTGGTCGCCGGAACCGACAGGCTGTCCAGCCAGCCAATGCCGCCTTCCTTGGGCACAACGAATTCGACTGGCAGCTTACTGATGCGCCTGGAGCGGACGGATGCCCCCGACCAGTAGACGGAGAGGTCGAACTCCTTGGCGGCGAAGGATTTGTTCCACTGGTCCTCGCTCGACCACAAAAGCTTGACGTTGGGCTTGAACGCCTTGAGCTTCTCGGTGACGACCGCGAGGTCGGTCGGGTTGTTCATATCCTGACCGGACAGCAGCGCGCCGATGGCGACACCGCTCACGGCGTCGTCGAACAGCGCCACGCGGCCGGCATTGGCCGGATCGCCCAACGCGGCATAGCTGTCCGGCTTGGTGCTGCCTTCGCGGATGGCGAGCGCTGTGATGCCCCACACCCACGGCACGCCATAGACTTTGCCGGCCGTCTTGAGGTTGGGATGGTTGCGCAGCTCAGGCGACAGGCCGCTGGCGTTCTTGAGCTTGCTGAAGTCGATCTCGGCAAGGAGGTCTTCGCCGGCCGCCTGCTGGGAACGGGCACTGTTGATCAGCGCCACGTCGTAGACGCCGGGGTTGGTTCGCAGCTTCGTCAGCATTTCCGCTTCCGAACTGAAATAGTCGTGCACCACCTGGATTCCGGTCTTCTCGGTAAAGGCTTTTACCGCCCAGGCCTCGTCGGTTCCGTAACCCTGCCAGTTCAGAACCGTTATGCTGGTCGCGGCCCGTGCCAGCCTTGGCCCTGCCATGCCGGCCACCGCGGCAGCACCCATCATTGTCAGAAAACTGCGTCGTGTCTGTTGCATGTTCTTGCTCCCATTTTTTGTTGGTATACAAACAAAACTTCCGAACCCGATCGTTGTCAATAGGTTACATAAATATTTTGTAATATAAGATTTCGTCGGTGCAAATTATGGTGCAATATATCTCAGGTTCCGTCCTTCAGAAGAAGCGACGGAAAGCAATAATGCCGAAAGAATTTTAGTATCGTTACATCGATTTTATCGACGGAGGCTTGTTCTATGCGTGCTGCATCTCCTTCACAACGATCTTGCCATCCACGACGATCGGCTCATCATCCAGAAAAAGGCTGCAATCCCGCATCGGGATATCGAGGTGACAGGCGGTGTCATTGGGGCCGCCGAGTTCGTTGTTCGGGCCTGTCGAAAACATCACGTTGCCGTAGAAGGAGCGCAGCTCCATGCCCATGCCGCCGGGAAACTGCGTCAGGCCGTGCCACTGCGCCCGGTGGTCGAGCCCCCAGCCGACATGGCTCATGCCCATGCCACGCGGGTCCTTGAACTCGCCCATGTAGGATTTGATCAGCTCGGCCTCGAGCCCGCCGCGGATGTCTTGAACGAAGCCTTTTTCGATCGTGTAGACGACCGGTTCGCGCACGTAGGTGTTGAATGGCAAAAGCACGTCCCCAGGCGCCAGCACGATCTTGCCGTCGACGCCGTCGTCGGCGCCGCCGGTGAAGACGAAGGCCGCTGGCCAGTGGTCCCAGCGCCCGGGCTGGTCGGTGTACCCGTATTCGCCAACCGTCGGATAGACGCCGAGCTTGTAGACCACGTCGGTGCCATGGCGTGAGGTGATGCGCATCGTCTTGGCCTTCGACAAAAGCGCTTCGCCGATTTCGACGCGCTCGCGCAATTCCTTGGTGGGCAGCAGTCGGGCGAGCAGCGGTGCGGGTTCGACCGCCGTCAGCACGCGCGCGCCCGCCGCCTGGATCGCCATCTGCTCCGGGCTGAACAAAAGAAAGATGAGGTCGACGACCATGTCGGCCTGCTTCAGCGCTTCGACCGCCTCAGGATTTGCAGCCAGGCCGGTCTCGCCGACCGCCCAGGCGCCGTTGCCGGGCAGCGGCGCGGGCAGGCGCATGTGGTACATGCGTGCACCGAGGCGCTGGCCGGCGGCGAGGAAGGCGTCGGCATAGTCGAGCCGCTCGCTGCCTTGCGACAGCACGATGACCTTCTCTCCTTCATGCACGCCGCTGAGCGTGAGCTGGTGCAGGCAGATTTCAGTCAGAACGTTGCGGTCCATCCAGCGATCTCCTTTGCAATGTGGGCGGCGTTGCGGCCCAGTTCATGGGGTTCGGTTATTCATTCTGCTCGGGCGCCCTTCGCCGGCCAGCGCGGCTGATTTCTTCCAGCGCCTCCTTCAGGCCGACGACGTCGCCATATTTGGCATCGATGTCGAACAGGTTGGCTTCATGCGGCCCGGCGTGCCGGTCGCCAACGCAATCCCTGATCACGATGGTTCGGAAGCCGTGCTGGACCGCGTCCACGGCGCTTGCCCGGATGCAGCCGCTGGTCGAGCAGCCGGCGAGTATGACCGTGTCGATGCCATCGGCATGCAGCATCGGCGCGAGGCTGGTGCCGAAGAAGGCACTGGCATACTGCTTGGTGACGACCAGTTCGCCCGGCACCGGTTCGACGCCGTCGCAGAATTCGGCCAGCGGACTGCCGGGGACCAGGGCCGCCATCACAGGCGCCTTCTTCACCCAGATCCCGCCGTCGGCGCAGTTCGGCGCGCGGTAGAGGATGTTGGTGTGGATCACCGGTACGCCGGCTTGGCGCGCAGCGGCCAGCAGCCCGGACGTGTGTGCGACGGCCTCCACCACGCCCTGCGCGAAGAGCGCTGCGCCGGGGGTCGTGTAGGCCTTCATGAAGTCGATCACCAGTAGCGCCGGCTTGCGCCCGAAGCCGATGCGACTGCCCCAGACGCCGCTGTAGTTGTCGGCTGCCGCCTGCGTTTCGGCCTCTATGGGAATTGCCGGCTGCGTCATGGCCCGCCTCCGTCAGTACGCGCCGGAAAGCAGTGCGCCGGCGCCGGGAACGACCGGCTCCAGGCCGACCGCCTTCAGCAGGCCGTAGGTGGTGGCGATCGCCGCCGTCAGCACGGGTTTCCCGGTAAGAGCTTCGACCTTGGCGACGACGGGCAGCGAAGGCATCTGCACGCAAGCCGACAGTACGATCACGTCGACGCCGTCGAGGTTCATGCCGGCAACGATGCCAGGCAGGTTTTCCGGATCATGCCGCGCCACGTCGAGGTTGTCGGGTATCTCCAGCGCGCGCCAGTCGACGACTTCGAAACCTTCCTCGCGGATGTAGTTCACCACGAGTTCGGTCAGCGGCCGCATATAGGGCGCCACGACGGCAATGCGCTTGGCCTGCAGCACCTTGAGGCCTTCGATCAGGGCGCCGGCGCTGGTGACGACGGGAATGTCGGCGCCATTCTCTTGCGTGCGACCGCGCAGCCGCGCCTCCGACTGGCGATGATAGCCGAGGCCCGTCGCCATGATTGCGACCAGGCAGGCATAGCCGAGCACATCGACGCGGGCATCCGAAAGCTCGGCGGCGCAGCGGTCGGACTCGCCGTCCATGGCGGCAAGCTCGTCCTTGCTCACCGTCTTCATGCGCATGCGGCTCGAATGGAAGGTGAAACGCTCGGGACGAATGGCCTGCCGCGCCAGCAGCATCGCCGGGATCTCGGTTTCCATCGTGGTATTTGAGCTCGGCACGATCTGGCCGATCCGGAACAGCTTGGTCGTCATGCCGCTTTCCTTCCGGCCAGAGCAGTTCCCAGGAGCTTGTCGGTCGCGGCCAGGAAGCCGTCGAAATTGTCCCAGGGGATCATGTGCCCGGCAGCGGGTACCCGCTCTATGCGGATGCCGGGGTTGAGCGACTGAATTTCCGCCTCGTCGGCAGGTTCGATGACGCCGCCGCGCGTTGCCACCATCAGGCAGGCAGGGACGGGAAGACCGGGCAGATCGCGATGGATGTCGTCGGTATGAAAGCCTTCGAAGGCCGTCACGATGGCGGGCTCAAAGCAGGTGTGCAGCCATTCTGCCCGCAGCGCGCGCTGCTCGCGGCTCCAGGTCGGACAGAAGGCGCGCATAGCCTCGGCATCCATGCCCTTTTCCGCCTGCCGGATCGAATCCACATACCAGGACAGCTTCGAGGGGTAGGCGCGGCGGCCCGGCCCCGAGACCGGTGGGTCGACGAGGAGGAGCCGCGCCATGCCGGCCGGGTTTCGCGTCGCCGCGCGGATCGCGATGCGCGCGCCCATGGAATGGCCGAGCACCGTCACGCCGGAAAGACCGAGCGCCGCGATGAAACCCGAGAGGTCGTCGGCCAGGCTGTCGAGGCAGTAGTCGAGGTCCGGGCCAGATTGCGACAAGCCGCGGCCGCGGACATCGAGGACGTAAACGTCGAATTCGCGGGCGAGCCTTTCGGCGACGAAGCCCCAGGTCACGGCCGGGCTGGTGATGCCCGGCACCAGCACCAGCGGCGCTCCCGTGCCGAGATGATGCAAATAGTGCTGGCGGATGCCGTTAGCGGCGACATTGGCGCCTGTGACCGCTGACGCGCTCATTGTGCCGCCTCACGGCTCTGCAGCTGCGTCTGGTAGACGTCATAGCCGAACACCCAGGCCGGATCTTCCTGGCTGCGCAGCCACGTGTTGGCGTTGGACACCGCCTGGACGCGCGAGGCGCGATCCCTACGGTTCGCTTCGTAGAGGGCGAAGGCCGATGCATAGTCGCCGGTCCCGGTTTCGCCAAGGCAACGCGCCAGCATGGCCGCGTCCTCGATCGCCATGGCCGCGCCCTGCGCCATATGCGGCTTCATTGGATGACAAGCGTCGCCGAGCAGCACCATCCGCCCCTCGCTCCACACCGGCAACGGCTTGCGGTTGAGCAGCGGCCATTTGGTAACCTCGTCGCTCGCGTCGATCAGCGCGTCCACCACCGGATGGCAGCCGGCAAAGGCTTCGCGCATTTCTTCGCGGCTGGACGGCACGAAGGCGCCATCGAATTCCCAGGCAGGATGAGGCACGCCGGTGACGTAGTAGTACTCGCTGCGGTCCGCGGTGGTGTGGTAGACCATCATGTGACGGTCCGCGAACCACCACTTCGCGCAGTCTTCAAATTCGAGGCCATAGCTGCTTAGCTTGTCGGACGAAATCACCGCCCTGTGGGCGACCCAGCCGCTGTAATTCGGCTTTTCCTCGCCGAGCAGAGCTTCGCGCACCTTAGAATTGATCCCGTCGGCGCCGATCACGATGTCGGCCCGGACCTGGGTGCCGTCGGCGAAGCCTAGGTCGACGCTGGAGCCGCTTTCCGTCATCGCCTCGAGGCGCTTGCCGAAATGCAGGTTTTCCGGCCGCAGCAGCGAAACCTGAAGGGCGTGCAGATCGCCGCGATGGACGGTCACATAGGGAGCGCCATACTCCTTCTCGGCGAATGCGCCCAGCCGGATCCGCGAAAGATATTCGCCCGAACGCCCATCCCGGCTGAACCAGAAGTCCGGCTTCGAGCCCAACGTCGTGACGGCGTCTTCCATCCCAAGTTGGCGAAACACCTTCATGACGTTCGGACCCATATGAATCCCGGCGCCGAGGCGCGCAAAGGCTGGCGCCTGCTCGAAGACGTCGACCTGAAAGCCGGCCTGTTGGAGAAGGCCGGCCGCCGCCGCCCCTCCAAGTCCGGCACCTATGACCGCAATCTGCGTGTGAATTGGCATGAACCTAACGACCTCCCGACTGGACTCCGATAAGCGAGCTGGGCGGTATTTATAGAGTATACACTGTAAATGTCAACGGCCATCGATTCAGCTGGCAATCCATAAATTTGCATGCCACTCCGAAGCTAGTTGGCCTTTCATGGCGGAGAGAGCTAAAGTTTCGACACACCACGCAACAGAGACATTATAGAGTATACTCTATTTTTAAGCTGCTCAATGCGGCTTCAACCGTGGTCGGACGACTTGGTTGACGTGGCCGGCCATGTTGAGGACGGCCCTTTTTTTTGGCTCCAAATTGCCTTACGCGCGCCAGCCATAGGTTTAGGCGTGGTGTCTGGATCCCACACCCCGAAGAGCCAGGGAACTGGCCCGGCGGTTCGACCGGATCGTCGGCATGAAGACCAGGTTCGTGACCCTCGACCGTCTACTCGCGCGCATCCGGACCGACCGCCAAAGCTTCCTGAAGATCCTCCAACGTCCGGACATTCCGCTCCACACCAACGGCTCGGAGAACGATATCCGCAGCGTGGTGACCCGGCGCAAGATCAGCGGCGGAACCCACCGCGACCAGGGCCGTGCCGCCCGCGACACCATGCTCAGCATGATGAAGACCTGCAACAAGCTCGGTGTCAGCTTCTGGGATTATCTCGGCGACCGTCTCGGCATCCCTGGCAACAAGATCCTACCGCTTCCCGTTCTCCTCGCCGCTCGCTGAACCCGAACAGCAGATCGACGCGCCCAAACGCCTCCGCTTTTACCCCGGTTACTCGTGGCAGGTGATCTGCCGGTCGATGATGCCGAGCTGACGCTGGGTCTGCCGGCGAGCTTCTTCCATACGGAAGAGCTGCGCACAGCGATCACAGGGGAACATTATGCCGCCCTCACGCCAGGTGGCGAAGCTCGATGGTCCGATATAGGACGCGTACTGCTCCGGATCGATGACGAGCCGAAGCGGTGAACACGGTATTCGTCCGAAGGAACAAGGAAGCGTCGTTCCTCTGTTCCAGGCCCACGCTTGCCACCGGCCGTCCCGACCACCTCGGTAAAGCTGGGCTGGTGATCACACAACGATCCAGTCATTTGGCGTGCTTGTCGAAGAAAGCGCGCTCATCCTTCTTCCAGGATTCGCCTGAATCAAGAACGTTGCCTGTGATCGCTTCCCAGGCGTCCGGAAAACTGGCCTTCATCGTGCGTTCGGCATACCGGCGCTCGAAGAGCAATTGGTCAGATCGGCATGCGATAGCCGTAGAATTCATGATCCTCATTGTAGCCGCCCTGACCCGCGCCGAGATCGGCGAAATCCCGCACGAATTCGATTGCTGCAATCCACTTGACCATCTTGAAGCCCAGTTCGTTCTCGCACCGCAGCCGCAACGGCGCACCGTGCAGGACGCTGACGGGTGCGCCGTTCATCTCGTAGGCCAGGATCGTCAGCGAATGACGCATGTTCTCGATCCTATGGACGTCATAGTAGCGCCCGCCGTCGGCGCCGTCGGCCAAAGAGTAGAACACTGCGTAGCGTGCCTCGGGCGTTGGCTTCACCAGATCCAGCATGTCGCGCATAGGAACACCGCCCCATTCGGCGACACCGGACCAACCCTGGATACAGAAATGCGTTGTGATCTGTTCTTGCTTAGCCATCCCCTTGAGGTCGCACAGGGAGAGTTCCCGCGGCGAGGTGACAAGACCACTGATGCGGAGCCTGTAGCTGGCGAACTGTTCCGCCACCAGATCATCGAATTCCTTGGAGTGGGGCATGGTGCCGTTCGGCCAGAAGTACGGGGAAATATCCTTCTTGGTGAGTTGCGAGCGCGGGTCCCAGTCTTCGGCCAGCCCCATGATCCAGCCGATCGTGAACGCGCCGACGCGCTGTACCAGGCGGGCGTACCGGATGGTGAACGGTGACACCACAAGCCAGGTAATCAGCAGGATAGCCATGGCAAGGAGAAACAGCGGGAATCCTGCCCATGAGGCGTTGTCGACGCCACCGAACATGTGATTGGTGTTTTGCCTGATGCCTGTGACGAACACCATGGCGCCATGCGCCACGATAAAGCCCACGAACCAGGCGAACGAGATGAAGTGAACCGACCGCATCGCCTGCCGATTGAACACCCTGCCGAACCACCCCAGCGCATTGGAAATCGCCGGGCTCTGCATCAGCCCGGTCAGGATGGAGACGGGTGCCGCGATGAAAACGGTGACGAAGTAGCTGAACTGCTGCAGGCCGTTGTAGCGTGTCCAGCCTTCATCGACCGGAAAGTTCAGTGAGGCGTACTGGATCGCCGTCGACAATGCAGCCGGAAACACTTCCCAGGTCATGGGCACCAGCCTGCGCCACTGATCGGTGGAAAACAGCAGGGCGTAGAATGCGATGCCGTTGATCAGCCACAGCAGGTTGATCGAGAAATGCCACCAGCGCGAGAGCCCAAGGGTGTGGCGGAGGCCCGGAATACCCAGCCATGTCGGCAGCGTGACGGAGTCATCCTTGGCGGTCCAGATCCGGTCCTTCGGCACCGGAACCTGGAAACGGAACCAGTCGGTTCCCGGCGTGCAATCCCGCCCCCAGTAAAGCCGTGGATGATCAGCCAATATCTGTAGGCCGGCCCGCATGATGAACAGCATGAAGAACATGTTCAGGAAGTGCTGAAGCTGCAACCACCAAGGGAAGCCGGAATCGACCGAGGGCGCGGACTGCGCGATACCAGGATGGTTCTGGATAAAGGCTGCCACGCTAGGAAGCTCGCGCAGGCTTTGCGCCAGGGCAACCAGACAAAGCAGTGCCGCGGCACCGATGGGTAGGCTCCACAAGGTATTGATCCAGCGGCTCCCGATCCGGATTCGCGGAAAAATTCCTTGTTGCGGCGACATCCAGTGATCGAGGCGGACACGGTCGTCGGCGCCGCTGAGCTTCGCACGAAGCGGATCGATGGGGGGAGGTTGGAGAATGGCGGGCATAGGCCCATCGCTTTCTTTAAGGGATGGCGCCTCTATCGGCGTCAATCATGACCCTTGGTGAGCGCCGAAGCTTTGTGAAATGCGATGTGCTCGGTTTTGTTGCTCTTGATCTCATATTGCGGCGCTTCCGCGCTTGCATGGTGGGTATAGCCGTTGACCTCGAAATTTCGCGTGCGCACGCGAATGACCGTACCCGAGACCCGCCCGGCTTCCGAATTCCAACTCACATTGTCGCCAATCTTGAAGGTGTCCGCCATGGTGACCTTGTTCGATGCTTCCGTAGCGCTTGTGTCAGCATCGCAATCGAAATTGCTAGCCGCCGTCATGCGCTCAAATGACGCCAAGACAGCACCGACTACGGCAACAACCCGCGCTATCGATGTCGGTTCCGTCGAACTACGGGACGTCGCTGATAAACGACGCTTTTGATTTCGAAACCCTCGGCTTACGATCAAGGCCGATGCGGTGGATTGCCAAGTAACCTCGCCTCATCATTGGAGCCATGACGAACACCTTCTTCACCATAGGCCATTCCACAAGGACGGTCGCCGAATTCATAGATCTGCTCAGGGAATCCCAGGCCGATTTCGTTATCGACGTCAGATCAATGCCACGTTCGCGCACCAATCCGCAGTTCAACGGTGAAAGCCTGCCAGCGACGCTGGCATCGTGGCAGATTGGCTATGAGCATATCGCCTCGCTTGGCGGTCATCGGGGGAGGGCGCGGAACGTGGAGGGGTCCCCAAACGCCTATTGGCGGGTGCGTGGCTTTCTAAACTACGCGGATTATGCGCTGACGGAACCGTTCGCCACAGGTCTGGCGCGGCTGCGAAAACTCGGCTTTCAGCACAGCTGCGCGATCATGTGCGCCGAGGCCGTCTGGTGGCGCTGTCATCGCAGGCTCATCGCCGACTATCTCCTCGCCGCCGGAGACCGTGTAGTGCATATACTCGGACCGTCGCATGTCGACGAGGCGCAGTTGACACCCAGCGCCGTCGTTCGCGACAATGGAACGGTCATCTATCCCGCCGAAGATTCATTACCGAACGTTGATGACGGTCGCTCTTAGCTGCAGCGGAGCTACTACTATGGCCTGTGCCTTCATCGTTCTTGGCGAGAAATTCAGGTCCCGGCCGCTCATCGACATTCAAGGGACCCCAGCAGGCGCATGGGCTACTGCTTTATGCCCTCGGCGACGGCCAATGGGATATCCCGCCCCTGCGCCTCCTGGAAACGATCATCCCCCGAGCAGACGGACGACTTCGAGGTTGGGGCGTCGGCGAAGCTTCGTCGCGCGAGTTGCGGGCTTGAGATGCCAAAATGGAGGTGGTCCGCGACACGAACGGCACTAGCGTTTCCGCGACCGGAGCTTCATTCACGCCTCGGATACCGCACGCGGTGCAGCGGATCGGCAATGCGTCAGAGCAGTCGCCCGGCCAATTCAGGTCCTTTCGGTTGTCCCAAGCGCCCGGTCGACGATAGTCTGTGCCTCGGCTAGGATTTCGTGCAAGTGGTCCTTTCCGCGAAAACTCTCGCCGTAGATCTTGTAAATATCTTCGGTGCCCGACGGCCGTGCGGCAAACCACCCATTTTCGGTAGTCACCTTCACACCGCCGATTTCCGCATTGTTGCCTGGCGCGCGGCTGAGCACTGATCGGATCGGTTCTCCAGCCAATGTCTTCGACGTGATCTCTTGCGGTGAAAGCTTCGACAGTTTCTCTTTTTGTGCTGGGGTTGCGGTTGCCTGGAGCCGGTCGGCGACCGGTTCACCCAACTCCTTCGTCAGGTCGCGATAGACCTCGCCAGGATCGCGACCCATCCTTGCCGTGATCTCGGCCGACAGCAACGCCGGAACGATGCCATCCTTGTCGGTCGTCCAGACGGCACCGTTGCGGCGCATGAACGCTGCTCCGGCGCTTTCCTCGCCACAAAAACCTAGCGAGCCGTCCTGAAGCCCCTGCGCGTACCATTTGAACCCGACCGGGACTTCATACAGTCTGCGCTTCAACCTGGTGCTGACGCGATCGATCATCTGGCTGCTCACCACCGTCTTTCCAACGGCGGCGTCCTTGCGCCATTCAGGGCGATGCTGGAACAGGTAGTCAATCGCCACCGACAAGTAATGGTTGGGCGGCAGCAGCCCGGCGTTGCGCGTGACGATGCCGTGCCGGTCATGATCGGTGTCGCATGCAAAAGCGATGTCGAATTGGGCCTTCAAGCTGATCAGGCCTTGCATGGCGTAGGATGAAGACGGGTCCATGCGGATCTGGCCATCCCAATCGACCGTCATGAAACGAAAGGTGGGATCGACCTGCCGATTGACGATGGTCAGGTCGAGTTTGTAGCGGTCGGCAATGGCGGGCCAGTAGTGGACTCCCGCGCCGCCGAGCGGGTCGACGCCCATGCGAACACGTGCTCCGCGAATTGCGTCCATGTCGATCACGTTACCGAGATCGTTGACGTAAGCGTTCAGGAAGTCGTGGGCATGGACTGTCGGCGCATGCAGGGCTCTTTCGAACGCCATCCGGCGGACGCCTTTCAGTCCGTTGCCAAGCAGATCATTGGCCTGTTTTTCGATCCAGCCAGTGACGTCGGTATCCGCCGGGCCGCCATTGGGCGGATTGTACTTGAAGCCGCCGTCGCCGGGCGGGTTGTGTGACGGGGTGATGACGATGCCATCGGCGAGCCCGGTCTTCCGTCCGTTGTTGTAGTTGAGGATCGCATGGGAAACGGCCGGGGTGGGCGTATATTCGCCACCCGCCGCAATCATCACATTCACTCCGTTTGCGGCCAGCACCTCAAGGGCGCTCGCAAAGGCTGGCTCCGAAAGCGCATGGGTATCGATGCCGACGAATATGGGGCCATCGATGCCCTGTCGCTCGCGGTACAGGCAAATGGCCTGGCTGATTGCCAGAACATGCGCCTCGTTGAACGTGTTCTCAAACGCCGAGCCGCGATGCCCGGATGTACCGAACGCCACCCGCTGCAAGGGGTTGGCAGGGTCCGGTGCCTGACTGTAATAGGCCGTGACGAGCTTGGCGACATTGACCAGCATGTCAGGCGGCGCCGGCTTTCCGGCCAATGGACTGATTTTCATGGTCATGCTGGTTGCCTCATTCGGTTCGGGCAATCCCGACTTGTTTGGTTCACCGGCGGCCCGCAATTTGCGCCTTGGCAGCCGCAACGACGTGTGCCGGCTCGAAGCTGAAGTGTTCTGCGACAACTTTCGATGGCGCTGACAAGCCGAAACTATGCAGAGCGAGGATAGCGCCATCGAAACCCGTATAGCGCTCCCACCCAAAACCAGATGCTTCCTCCACGGCCACCCGGGCCGTTACGGCCGGCGGCAGGACCGTCTCGCGATAGTCTTTCGGTTGGCTTTCGAACAATTCCCATGACGGAATGCTGACGACGCGTGCCTTGATGCCCTCGGCTTTCAGCTCTTCAAATGCAGTCACGCAGAGCGCGACTTCGCTGCCGGTCGCCAGCAGCAGGACATCGGGTTTGCCGTCGGGTGCATCAGCCAGCACATAGGCGCCAAGCGCCACGCCGCTTGCGCTCGCATAGGTCGCGCGATCGAGCGTCGGTACTGCCTGTCGCGTCAGCACGAGGCAGACAGGCCTGTCCCTGAGATGCATGATTAGCTTCCATGCCTCCACGACTTCATTCGCGTCTGCAGGGCGCAGCACGACCATGCCGGGCATGGCCCGGAACGATGCAAGCTGTTCGATCGGCTGATGGGTTGGACCATCCTCGCCCAGACTGATCGAATCATGGGTCCAGATGGAGATGAGCGGGAGTTCCATCATCGAACTCAGCCTCAGCGCCGCGCGGCAATAGTCGGTGAAGATCAGGAAGCTGGAAACGAACGGCCGCAGTTTCGACAGGCTCATGCCGTTGCCGATGGCGCACATGGCATGTTCGCGCAGGCCGAAGTGGAAATTGCGCCCGCGATAGCTTACGGCCTGGTCACCCCCAGGGGCCTGGAAGTCGCCGGCAAAGTCAAAATCGAGGTTTGTCTTGGTTGACGGCGACAGGTCTGCCGCGCCACCCAGCAGCCATGGCATGTGGGCCGCGATGGCGTTCAACACCTGGCTGGAGGAGTCGCGCGTCGCGAGGCCCTTCGCATCCGCTGCAAAGGCCGGCAGCGCGGCGTCCCACCCGGGAGGCACTTCGCGTCGCTGCATCTGATCAATCTGTTCAGCCAGGTCTGGATATTGGGTCCGGTACGCGGCAAAGAGCTGCCTCCAGGCAGCATGAGCATCCTTTCCGCGCTTGCCGACATGTGCTCGGAAATGCGCCACGACACCATCCGGAATCATGAAATCGGCATCCGGATCCCAGCCGTAGAATTCCTTTGTCAGCCGAACTTCTTCGACGCCCAGTGGCTCTCCGTGAGCTTTGTTTGTGTCGTGCTTATGCGGCGCGCCATAACCGATATGGCTTTGAACGATGATGAGCGTTGGGCGGTCGTGCGTATCGATGAATCTCTGATAAGCCTTGCCCAGCAACACCAGATCGTTTGCATCGCTTACCCGCTCGACGTGCCATCCGTATGCGGCGAAGCGGGTTGCCACGTCTTCGGTAAATGTAAGGCCAGTCGGACCCTCGATGGTGATATGGTTATCGTCGTAAATCCAGCACAGGTTCGACAATTTGAGGTGTCCCGCCAGCGATGCCGCCTCGTTACTGAGCCCTTCCATCATGTCGCCGTCGCTGCACAGCGCATACACGTTGTGCGAGAACAGATCGTAGTCGGGTCGATTGTAGGTGGCCGCCAGCCAGCGTTCCGCAATTGCCATCCCGACGCTTGTTGCTGCACCTTGTCCGAGTGGACCCGTGGTGGTTTCCACGCCCGACGTCCAGCCATATTCGGGATGTCCTGTGCAGTGGCTGCCTGCCTGACGAAAAGTCTTCAAATCTTCCAACGTCACGGCAAGCCGGTCGCCCGCCGGATAGCTCGGGCCCTTTGCCTTGACGCCGCACAGGTAAAGCAGGCTGTAGAGCAGGGCGCAGGCGTGGCCGGCCGAGAGCACGAAGCGGTCGCGGTTCGGCCAATCGGGATCGGCAGGGTCGTAACGAAGGAAGCGCTGCCACAGGCAATAGGCCGTCGGCGCGGCATCGAGCGGCGTTCCGGGATGGCCGGATTTTGCTTTCTGGACCGCATCGATGGAAAGCATTCGCAGCGTGTTGATGCTGAGCTGGTCGAGTGGCAGGTGTTTCATTAGGAATCCTTTGATCGGATTTATGCCACCCGATTGTCCAAGTGCTGGCTAAGCTGCGCCGCCGTGAGTTTGGTCAGGTCGGCGCCATAAGCGCCGCCCACTGCGCTTCATTTCTTTCGCTTCCGGAAACGGCGATAGCGCTCGATCAAAGCGTTGGTCGAGCTGTCATGTCGAAGATTCGGAGCCTTAGAGCTTTCCAGCTCCAGGATTGTTTTCTCGGCCAGTGCCTTGCCCAGTTCAACGCCCCATTGATCAAAGGAGTCGATGTTCCAGATGACGCCTTGTGTGAAAACGCTGTGCTCGTATAGCGCCACCAGACTGCCTAGTGTTTTCGGAGTCAGGCGCTCGGCAAGCAAGGTATTGGTGGGGCGGTTGCCTTCGAAGGTGCGGTGAGGAACCAGCCAATCCGGCGTCCCTTCGGTCCTGAGTTCCTCTTCCGTCTTGCCGAACGCCAGTGCCTCGGTCTGCGCGAAGAGATTTGCCATCAGAAGGTCGTGGTGGCGTCCCTGCGGATTCAACGCCTGGCAAAACCCGATGAAGTCGCACGGAACCAGCTTGGTGCCTTGATGAATGAGTTGGTAGAATGAATGCTGCCCGTTTGTGCCTGGTTCGCCCCAATAGATCGGCCCTGTTTGGTAATCGACCTTCATGCCGCCAAGCGTGACGTGCTTGCCATTGCTTTCCATTGTCAATTGCTGGAGATACGCAGGAAAGCGCTTCAGATATTGCTCGTAGGGCAGCACCGCGACCGTCTGTGCCCCGAAGAAATTGTTGTACCACACCGCGAGCAGGCCCATCAGAACTGGCAGGTTCTGACCAAATCGCGCGGTGCGGAAGTGCTGGTCCATGTCGTGGAAGCCCGACAGCATCGCCTGGAAATTTTCTGCCCCGATGGCGAGCATTGTGGATAGGCCGATCGCCGAATCCATCGAATAGCGGCCGCCGTCCCAATCCCACATGCCGAACATCTGCTCGCTGTCGATGCCGAATTCGGCGACCCCTTCGGCATTAGTCGAGACGGCGACGAAATGCCGGGCCACAGCCTGCTCGTCGCCCAACTTCTGTAGTGCCCATTTACGTGCCGTTTGGGCGTTGGCCAGCGTTTTGAAGGTCTTTGAGCAGATGATGAACAGCGTTTCTTCAGGGTTCAGATCCCGCGTTGCTTCCACGAAGTCGGTACCGTCGATGTTCGAGATGAAGCGGAAGATCATGTCACGGCGGCTATAGTGGCGCAGCGCTTCATAGGCCATGACCGGCCCGAGGTCCGAGCCGCCGATGCCGATATTGATGACGTTGCGGATCGGCAGGCCAGAATGGCCGCGCCATGCGCCGCTGTGAATCTTGCCCGTGAAATCGGCCATCTTGCCGAGCACCGCGTGCACTTCCGGCACGACATCGATACCATCGACTAGAATTCGCTCGCCGACCGGCGCGCGAAGCGCCGTGTGAAGCGCCGCGCGCTGCTCCGTCACATTGATCTTCTGCCCTTTGAACATCGCCTCGGTGCGCTCGCGCAACTTGCAAGCCTCGGCAAGTTGAATGAGAAGCTGGATTGTCTCAGCGGTGATGCGGTTTTTGGAATAGTCCAGGTAGAGTCCGCATGCGTCGACGGCGAACTGAGTGCCACGCTGGGGATCGTCCGCGAAGAGCTGTCGCAGATGCAACACGCGCACTTCCTGGTAATGCGTCAGCAACGCCTTCCAGGCTGGAAGCTCCGTTAGCGGCAATGCCCTGGCCATAAGAGGCTCGGTCATTATCCGCGTGCCGATGCGGGAGAACGATGTAACTGCTCGCTCTTCGACGCAATCACGGCCATCAGATCGTTCCACGATTTGGTGAAGGATTGCGCACCTTCCAGTTGGAGCTGCGCGGCAAGCGCGTCAGTGTCGACGCCGGCCTTTGCGAAGTCGGCAAGGACGGTTTCGCAATCGCCGCCATCCTCCTGCATGGGGCCCCTCAATGTACCGTTTGCCGCGAACGCACCAAGCGTCTTCTCCGGCATGGTGTTGATAGTGTCGGGTGCCGCGAGCGCTTCGACGTAATAGGATTGCGGAAGCTGTGGATCCTTGGTCCCGGTGCTCGCCCAAAGCAGACGCTGAGAAAGTGCGCCGGCATCGGCCAGCTTGCGCCAACCGGGCGAGGCGAGCTGTTTGCGATAAGCCTTATAAATTTGCCCCGATATTGCGATGCCCAGGCGGTTGCGGAGTGCTGGGGCAACCTTGTCCATCACCGCCTTGTCCCAGCGGCTGACGAAGATCGACGCGACAGAAGCGATCTTCGGATCGAGTCCGGCATTGATGCGACGCTGGATGCCTCGGCTATACGCGTCGGCCGCCGCGATGTAGTGCTCACGCGAAAACAATAGCGTCACGTTGACGGGCACCCCGGCAAAGATCGATTCCTCAATGGCTTCGACGCCCGAGGGCGTGCCTGGAATTTTGATGAACAGGTTGGAACAGTTCGCTTGCGCGTGCAATCGCTTGGCGGCCTCGACAGTGGCACCGGCATCGTTAGCCAGCAAAGGCGACACTTCCAGGGAAACCCAGCCATCGACTCCGTCTGTCGCTTCATGAACCGGTCGGAACAGTGCTGCGGCTTGCGTCAGGTCTTCCAGGGCCAATTCGAAGAATAGCTGCTCGCCGACTTTCCCCTGCTTCCCTTTCCGGTGAAGGGCATCGTCGTATGCTTTGCTGTTCCGAATGGCTTCATCGAAAATAGTGGGATTTGAAGTCAATCCCGTCACGGAAAACTCGGCGCAATAGCGCTGCAGGATGCCGCTACTCAGCAGATCGCGGGTGATGTTGTCCAACCAAAGGCTTTGCCCGAGTTCATGCAATCGGGTTGTTGCGTTCATGGCGACCTCGCTAGAGCATATCGGTGGATTTGGACGGGCGGAGAAACATGGAAAACCGCGGCGGCGCCTTATGCGACCCGTCATCAATTGCCGCCGCGCAACTCACTCGACCAACATATGCGCTTCCCGCGCTGCTTCGATAAACGCGTCTCTGGCGACGTCAGCAGAAACACTGCCGTTCAATGCCTGCTGGCACGCCCGTCGCGCGGATCGATGCTTATCGCTCCCCCCGCTGCGCCATTGATCGGTTAGCAAGTCAAAAGCTTGCCGAGCATTGGTAAGGTTTCGAATGTCGCCGCTTATGCCGGTGGCAACAGATACTGGCTTGGAAAACCATGCATCGTACATGGGGGTGGGCCTCGGATTGGCTGAACTCACACAACGCACATCGTCGCAGGAAGTTTCATAGACACGCATCACCCTCGCGTGAAACCAGGCTGCGTGAATGTCGCGGCGCGCCTGATAGCGGCCGCACGGCTAAAACGGTCTAATCAGTATGCGCTGTTTGGGAGGGCTGGCGTTCGAGGGCACAAAAACTGCGCGTCGAGCCTGATCGCTTCGGGTGCCAGAGCAATCTCTTCCATGCAATCAGCCGATCATGCCGCTTGGAGCAGCATCTCGATCGGATCAGCGGTTTTCGAAACTGGTCTGTCATCCGTCACAGGAACCGCCACATGGTCCCTCGCTGATGAAATCAGGTCTAAACAACTCGCCACATTGGCAAAGGCTCCATCCCGGGCCTGTCGGGTTGCCGATAGTGGGCGCAGGGCGGGTGCCGACGTGCCGGAAGCAAATCAAGCCGGGGCTTGGTTGCGAAAGATTTCAGGCAGCAGGCAGTTGGTTGACATCAGGCTTAGGCGCAAGCCAAGTCTAGATGGACTTTTTAGGTGAGGATTCCTCAGGCCGATGGGGGCGAATCCGGGTCAAACGTCGGCGACATGTGGAGGGCTAAGGGCATCGACAGTGCGATCACCGCCAATTCAAGGATTCGAAGATCGACAGCGCCGATTGGACCGAGCCAAAAAGCCTGCAACGAAGAATGAAACCGGGCTACTGATACGAGAAAACTTCCCCGCTAACTGAGGATGAAAACCGTCGTCGCCATGGAGAGATACGCGGCCATGACGAATGTTCGATCAAAAAGGGAAACAAAGGACCCGCGCCCCCGTTGCAGAACGCGGGTCGGCCGGTTGCCTTCCGACCAGCAGCGAAAACCGGACAGAATTCGCTGCTAGCTGTTGAACACGCTCCAGCCAAAAATGTTCCGGCCGGAGGGTGCGTCGGCGACTGATGGTTTGCACTGCAAATTGCCAATATCGCCGTCATGTCGCCGAGATCGATTTAGCCGGCTTCGTTTTCAAGGCGAATGCGTTTCACGCAGTTCCCGATCGGTCAATGTTAGCACTATGGAGAAGGTCCGGAAACCCTTCACCTCCGTCCCGTCATCGGCGATTATCATTGCTTCGAGAGCGATGCAGGTCCCGCCGAACCTCACGAATTCCAAGCGACGCTGGTATTGGAGGCGATCGATCAGCGGCAAGAGTTGCCATTTCAAGATGGTGGAACCGGAAGGCCATCACCACTGAGGCAGATGCGCCATTCAATCGCCTACGGATCGGCACATGCGTAGTGGTCAAACAACATTTCAAAGGCCGCTGTGAACGGACACAATGTGCGAAATTCTGATCTGGACAAAACGATTTCAAAAAATCCGGTAGGCGCCTTTTGATCAGGCCGCGAGCTCCCTCGCCGCATCAGATGCTCGGCAAGGCCTTGGCGGCACCCGAGAGTCGCGGCCAGGCAGGAGCCGCCAAGCCTCTATGGCGGCGTGCACGCCCAACGTCGCCACGGTCAGATGCTGTTCCGACGTGCCATTGTCGTTCGCCAGGTCAGCAGCCACCGGCCGCTTCACTTGCGGATGATCCACTCGATGACGCCGGTGTCAACGTGAAGATTGCCCGTGAGTTCGCGCACCATCGCGGTGGCGTGTTCTACCCATTTCGTTTCAGGTAGCTGCAATTCGGCAATGGAAGCCTTAAAGGCTTCCTCAGAGTGTGGAAATCGAGAGCCGAAATGACGCCGCTTGGGATTTTGTCGTCTTGCATGCGTGCCTCGCAAAGGCCGGGAGTACACGCACTCTCAAGCAGCGGCGCCCGTTTCGTGGTCGGTGACCGCTCGACTCTTAAGAGCTTTGTGCGCAGACACAACAACAAATGAAACCACGAAAAGATGAGGTCCTTTCGTACCGTAGGTCTCTCAGCTCGGCCAGACGCAAACAAGCGGGCGTTGAATGGCATATGCCGTACGAACGTTGCGCTTCGGTTCTATCGAGCCTCGATCTGGCTTGATCGATGCCGTGCCTGTGTTAGGTCGGGTATCTCACCTAGGAACCGACATGGCAGACGTATCGCGTAAATACCCAATGCTGCGGCGCTCGCGGGCCATGTGGGGGTCGCGCCGCGTCTGGCAGCCGCGCCTTGTGTTCTGGGCCGGCGCCATTGCCATAGGTATCATAAGCGTGCTGTTTGCGGTTCTGGCTGACAAAGCGCAGGCGTTGTTCCACCAAATTAATGGCGATAGTGGAGGCTGGCGCAGCTATTTGCCGCTCGCCATCACGCCGCTTGGTTTTGTTTTCTGCGCGTGGCTAGCCTATGCTTTCTTTCCCGGCTCGCAAGGCAGCGGCATTCCTCAGGCGATCGCTGCTCGGCACCTACGCGACGACGAAGATCGCAGCCACATACTGTCGCTGCGGCTGATCGTGGGCAAGATTGCGCTTACCGCCGTCGGATTGTTTTGCGGCGCCTCCATCGGCCGCGAAGGGCCCACCGTACAGGTCGGCGCGTCGCTTATGCGCGACGACCGCCGCCTCTATCATCTGGCGGATAGAAAGCGCCTCGCCGCAGTCGCGCCGGATATCCGCAGGCACGAACCAGTTAAAGCAAAGATTGGAGTTGTTGGCGCGCTGCTGTTCGGGGAAGAGGACCGCAAAACCCTGCTCGGTCGCTAGTTGCGACCAGCCGGATCCATGATCATAGCCGGCTGCGTTCTGCGTGCAGCCGTGCAACACTACTACCAATGCTGCATCCTCGGGCAGATTTTCCGGAACGTAGAGGCGCGCGCAAGGCACAGGATTGGAACCAAACCCCGTCACATCCGACAAACGATATTCATGGCGCTGTTCGGGTCCGACAGGCCGGCCGCGCATCGCGCTCAGGCGCGCGATCGTATCTGATATGTTTCGCAAATCGGTATCCTTGCTCGCCGGAATGGCAGAGTTGTGCACAACGCACATGCAGCGATACCGTTGCTGCACTGCACAATAACAAGCTGATGCCTAGTGAAGTAGAGCGCCGCTTACCTAACTTATCGCGCTTCAGCGGCTGGTCAGGAAAACGGCTTCCTCATCGTCGCGCTGCCTGCCACAAGGGCTGCGGCAGCACTGACGATGAAGGCGCCGATAACCAGCGACAAGGCACCTAGCAGAGCGAACGTCGCGCTGCCTTTCCTGCCACTCCGCTAGCGACCCCCCGTCTTGGCCGCAACGACGTTGCTTGCCGTTGCCAACAGCAGACACTCGGCTGCGGCACCGCGTTGGTCGCTTTGCGCCTAAGGTGAAATCAAGCGAAGTCGCCTTGCATCCTGCAATATAAGGGAGTTGCTATCTGACCTTGACGACGACCTTGCCCTTAGCACGTCCTGTTTCGACGTAAGCCAGAGCCTCGTTGGTCGCTTTAAAGGGAAAGACCCTGTCGACAACCGGGCGGATCGCTCCGGATTCGATGAGGGATTTGATCTTACTCAGCTGATCACCCTGCGCCCACATGAACAGGAACGAAAATCCGACGCCCCGGCGCTTGGCTTTGGCCCGGATACCGCGGCTCAGCAGGCGCAGCACCAGCCTCAGCACCAGGTTCAGTCCCTGCTTCTTGGCAAATTCCGGATCCGGCGGACCGGAGATGGAGATGAGCTTGCCGCCCGGTTTGAGCACATTCAGGGATTTTTCAAGCGTCTTGGCGTCCTGGCTATTCACCACGACGTCGTAGCCCGACAGGACTTTCTCGAAGTCGTCTTTCCTGTAGTCGACGACGACATCGGCGCCGAGACCCTTGACCAGATCGGCACTCGCCGCGCTCGCCGTTGTCGCAACGGTCGCGCCGAGATGCTTTGCCAGCTGGATGGCGAACGTCCCGACACCGCCGGAGCCAGCCTGGATGAAGACTTTTTGGCCCTTCTTCAGATTTGCCCTTTCGATCAGCACCTGCCATGCGGTCAGGCCGACCAGGGGAATAGAAGCCGCTTCTTCCATGCTGAGGTTTTTGGGTTTCAGGGCCACGTCGGCCTCATCGATTGCGATGAACTCGGCAAATGTCCCGATCCGACCGTCGCGCGGCCGCGAATAGACAGCGTCGCCGGGTTTGAATTTGCGGACTTTTGCGCCCACCCTGACAACGGTCCCAGCCACGTCGTGACCCAGGATGAAGGGCCGGCGATAGGGCAGGATGAGCTTGAATTCGCCGGTTCTGACCTTGGAATCCAGCAGGTTCACGCCTGCGGCATGGATCTCGACCAGGACATCATTGTCCAGCAGCTCCGGCTCCGGCATCTCGGCCAGCCGCAGAATGCCCTTCTTGTTATATTTATCGACAACGAATGCCTTCATGGCAGTGACTTTCTAAGAGTGTTTATCGGTGTTCCTGAACGAAACAAGCCGAGCGTTTCCGGCGGCAAAGCCGCCCGGTGGGAAAGGCCTTAGCCCTCGAGGAAGGACAGGGCTTTCGGGACGAAATCGGCGTAATTCTGGAAGATCCCGCCATGCCCGGCGTCTGGGTAGATGACCAGTTGCGCCCCCGGGATACGCCGGGCGAGATCGTGGGTATTGGCGCTCGGCACCATCCTGTCCTGATCGCCATTCGCCACCAGGGTAGGAATGCGGATGGTGCTCAAATCTTGCGGCGTTTGCAGCCCATAGGCCTTGATCGCTTTCAGTTGCGCGCCGAACGCGCTCAGCGAAATCGCCTTGTCCCGGTTACTCTTGCGCTCTTTCAGCCGCTCCAGAAATGCGTTTGCGGCACGGCGGCCATTCGCTGTCCTTGTGAAGAAGAGATAGTATTTCGCATCCCGAAAAGTCAGCGCGCCCTTGATCATGTCCACGATCGTCAGCGGCGTCACCTTGTCGATGCCTTGACCGCCGGCCGGCCCGGTGCCGGAGAGGATGAATTTGCGCACAAGCTTGGGCTCGGTCAGCACAATCTCCTGCGCCACGAAGCCACCGAGTGAAAAGCCGAAGAGGTCGACTTCTTCGAACCCCAATGCCCGGATAAAGGCGACGGCATCGCGCGCCATCTGCGAGATGGTTGACGGCGTTTTGCCAGCCGAAGCACCGATGCCTCTGTTATCAAAGACAATCACCCGCCGGGTCGCAGCGAGGCCATCGACGATGCGTGGATCAAAATTGTCCAGCTGAGCCCCCAGATGGTTGAGCAGGATCACCGGCACGCCCGTCCTGGGCCCGAGTTCCCGGTAAACAAATGCCGTGCCGCCGACATCGACAGAGCGCGTCGGCGCGTCCTGGAATGATAGCCGTGAATGGGGCGACTGATCGAATATATGTGCCATGTTTGACACCTCAGAGCCGTGGCGTCTGACCAATTGTGTTGTGGTTGCCAGTCTCATATGCGTGAACTCCTCGCTGTGGTTCAGACCGGTAGGCGGAACTGCTTGCGCAGGGTCTTGTCGAACATCTCCGCGGGGGCGAAGCGGCGCAGCATGCTGACCTGACGCGCTGCCTTGCCAGCGGTATAGCGCCGTCGCGGACGGGAATCGGTTGCCGCCTTGACGACCACATCCGCCACCACTTCCGGCCGATCGGCTTTGGGCATCACATCGCGAAGCAGCGCTTCGACCCCGGCTCGGGCCTGATCGTATTCTTCCAACACCGAATCGGGCTCAATCCCGTTCTGGTCGAAGACGGTACGCACGTATGCCGGCTCGATGACCGAGACGCGAATGTTGAAGGCGCGCACCTCGTGGTCGAGCGATTCCGAATAGCCCTCGAGTGCGTGCTTGACCGCTGAGTAATGAGCTGAGTATGGCGAGGGGACTAATCCCAGAATCGAGCCGATGTTGATGATGCGCCCTTCGCCTTGCTGCCGCATCGACGGCAACACCGCATTGGTCATGCGGATGACGCCGAACAGATTGACGTCGAACAGAGCCTGCACCTGTGCGACCGAGGATTCTTCGGCGCCGCCAAGCAGGCCGACGCCGGCATTGTTGACCAGCAGATCCATCCGGCCGGTCTGCGCCAGCACAGTTGAAACGAGGGCGCTGACGGAGTCACCATCGGTCACGTCGCAAGACAGCATGGTCACCCCGTCCGGGCCGTTGCCGACCGTGCGCCGACTTGTCCCGAAGACGGTAAACCCTGCCCGCGCCAAGGCCTCGGCGCTGGCGCGGCCGATGCCCGACGAGGCGCCGGTCACAACAGCAGTTTTTCCAGAGTTCGCATTCATTTTTGATGCTCCAAAACTATCGGGGGCTAGCTTTCGTCCGCCGGTTCAATTATGATCATAATATAAAATTATGAACATAATGCAATAGCAGAAAGGAATAGCGGGCATGCGCTACGAAAAGGGCCGAAAGGACGCGTCACGCAGCCGGATCATGGAGGTCGCTACGGAACGCTTTCGGAATAACGGCATAGCGGCGTCCGGACTGGCAACCATCATGGGCGACGCCGGGCTGACGAACGGGGCCTTCTATCCCCACTTTCAATCAAAGGCGGCGCTTGTACGTGAAACGGTTGCTTCAGCTCTCGAGGATCAGTCAGACCAGATTGGGCAAGCATTGGCCTCCGGCGGTCTGATAGTGGCCATAGACACATATCTGTCGGCCGCGCACCGGGACAATCCTGGGAAGGGCTGCGCCTCTGCCGCGCTGCTGCCCGAAATCGCCCGTGAGCCACCCGAAACGCGTCAGCTTTATACCGAGCGTTGGCTGACCCAGGTGCGCCAGGTGTTGGCAGAGCTGCCGCCGCAAACTCCTGATCCGGAGAGCGTTGCGTTCGGCATCTTGGCGACCCTCATTGGCACGCTTCAGCTGGCCCGTGCCGTGGACGGAACGGAATTGTCGGATCGTATCCTTGCGGCGGGAGCAAATGCCGCAAAGGCGCTGATCCAGCCGGTTTAAGACGAGGTGCCTGATGGCGGCCGTATCTGCGGAACGGCAAAGGGCTCGGCATCATTGGAACCGCACTGTCAGGTTCGCCCAGGATCAAACCGAGACGGGGCAATACGGATGTCTGCTTTTCCCTTTTTGAGTATCTAACTCAGTCCGACTTCTTTCGGTCCGACTATTCGCTAGGGTCGAACTCACCTTTGAACAGGACTGTCTCCACTGGCCCGAGGGGATTGACGATCCGGCTCTCCAGGACTTCGACAAGTTTGCGCCCGACATCCGCCATGTCCACGAAATGAACTCCGATCTTCGCCGGCAGGAAGCGTGCCAGCCGCGTGCTGTCCCGAGTGACAATGTGGATGTCGCTCCCCGGCACAAGACCCCTTCTGCCAAGAGCGTGTAACGCCCCTAGAAGGCCCAGTTCGTTGGCACATGCCAAGCCCGTCGGCGGATCTGACCAGGCCAGCATGCGATCGAACCAGGCTGCGCTCGATTCCATGGTGAACATTCCATGACCGATCAGCGACTGGTCGATCGGAATACCGGCCTCGGCCATTGCCCGTCCATAGCCGGCGAGACGCATGGCACTCGCCTGATCCTCCGGAACGAGAAGTTGCAGCGCAATGCGTCGACAGCCTTTATCCATGAGCCGTCGGGTCGCCTCGTAGGCAATCTGTTCATTGTCGATGTCGACATAAGGATACGCGGTATCCAGGTCGGTTCTTCCAAACGCGACGAATGGCATCCGTCTATCTAGCAGCAGCTTGACGCGCGGATCACCCGAGACCATGCGCGTGATAATCAGTCCGTCTGTGCTGCCCGCCTGAAGCTGCCGCCGCACACTCTCGACGGGATCGTCATCGGGGGTGGTGGAATAGATGGACAGACTATAACCCGCTTGCCGCGCCGCCAGCGTCATGCCTTCTATCAAAGGAAGCTTCAACAGATCGGACAGGTAGTCGCGTGTCTCCATCGGAAGCACTGCCGTCAGCGTCAGGGTTCGTCCGGTTTTCAGCGCGCGACCATGATGATTTGGCACATAGCCGACCCGCTTCGCCGCCTCCTTGACGCGCGCCATGGTCGAGGGATGCACCTCCGCCCCATCCTTCAGAGCGCGGGACACCGTGGTCACCGAAAGGGAAAGTTCCGCCGCGAGCTGTTTTAGATTGGCCATACCGCCAGACTTCATTTGCGAAAGCGCCGGCTGATTTTGCTGGGCATCGTAACGTTACCGGATTCGGCCTATCGGGTAAATCGAAGCTCACCGAACCTGAGCGGAGCGAGCTGGGAGCGGCTTGACTTCTGGGACTTTTGCGGTAATCGTAACGTTACGATTGATAAAAATACCGTCTATTCGACATTTTTAGGATCCGGAGGAGGAGAAACCAATGTCTTGGCTACTACACATTTCCCTGGCGGCGATCGCAATCTCGGCTGCCTTGCCCGTCCATGCTGAAACAGTCACCATCACGACCGCAGGTGGCGATTATGGCAACGCCATGAAGGAAGCCATGTGGGCCCCCGCTGCAAAAGAGCTTGGCTATGATGTCCGCGAGGAGACCCTGAGCGACGGCCTGGCCGCCTTGAAGATGCAGGTCACTTCTGGGGCCATCACGACCGACGTCATTCACCTTGGCTCACCGGAAGGCGCGCAGGCGGCCGCACAGTCGCTGCTGGAGCCGCTTGACTACAAGATCATCGATCCCAAGTCCGTGCCGGATGGTGCAAAGTCCGACTACTGCTATCCCTTCGACTCTTATGGCACCGTCATGTCGTGGAACACCAAAACCTATGGCGAGAATCCGCCGAAGACGTGGGCGGAGTTCTGGGATGTTGCCAAATTCCCGGGCCGTCGCGCTCTGCGCGCCAATGCACAGGACTCGATCGAGATCGCACTGCTCTCCGACGGCGTGGCGCCGGCCGACGTCTATTCCGTGCTCAGCACGCCGGAGGGTCTGGATCGCGCCATCAAGCGGCTCGAAGCGATTAAACCAAATGTCTCGGTGTGGTGGACCTCGGGCGCTCAGTCGGCGCAGTTGCTGAAAGACGGGGAGGCGGATTTGATCATTACCTGGAACGGACGGGCAGAGACTGTGAAAAAAGACGGCGGCGCGGCCGACTACACGTTCAAGGGTTCCGTCATTGGCACCGACTGTCTCGCAGTGCCGAAGGGGGCGCCGAACAAGGAAGCAGCCATGAAGCTCATCGCGGCGATGACACAGCCTGCGCGCGTGGCCAAGCTGACCGATTTTATTGCCTACGGCCCAGTCAATCCTGCTGGCTATGAGGGTGGCCTCATCCCTAAGGACCGTCTGAAGACCCTTGCGACCGCGCCTGAAAATGCTGGCACTTCGGTATTTTCGAATGCAGACTGGTGGGTCAAGAATGGCGAGGCTGCCCAAAAAGCCTTCGATGAGATGATGGCTCGCTGAGTCTCGGCTTTAAGGCCGAAGCACATGATGAAGTCGCTCCCGATCACCATCGACAGCGTGCGCAAGACCTATGGATCTTACGTCGCGCTGGACGATGTCTCGCTCGACATTCAGGCTGGCGAGTTCCTCACGCTGCTGGGGCCGTCCGGATCGGGCAAGACCACGTTGCTCATGACCCTGGCTGGATTTGTCCGGCCCGATGGCGGTAAGCTCCTGTTGGGGGATAGGGACATCACCCGCCTGGCCCCCAACAAGCGGGACATCGGCATCGTGTTTCAGAACTATGCCCTGTTTCCCCACATGAACGTCCTGTCGAATGTCGAATATCCGTTGGTACTGCGCAAGACGCCGAGAGCGGAGGTCCGAAAGCGGGCGTCTGAGGCCTTGGCCCGCGTGAAGCTGGACGGTCTGTCGGAGCGCAACATTGCCGCGCTATCCGGCGGACAGCGCCAGCGGGTAGCGCTGGCGCGGGCGATCGTCTTCGAGCCACGCGTGATGCTGATGGACGAACCGTTGTCTGCGCTCGACAAGAATCTGCGCGAAACCATGCAGTACGAGATCCGGCGTCTGCACGATGATCTGGGGATCACCACAATCTATGTGACGCATGACCAGCGCGAAGCACTGATTATGTCAGACCGGGTCGCGGTAATGAATTCCGGCCGCATCCAACAGATCGATACGCCGCAGCGGATTTATAATCATCCATCGACCCGCTTCGTCGCGGAATTCATGGGCGAGGCCAACATTATAGCCCCAGGCTTGGTGCGCAGAATCGACGGCGCCGATGCATCGCCCGAAGCCCTGATGATCCGCGCGGAAAGCTTCCATCTTGATCAGAAGCTCGTGGGGCGAGATGGCGTCGCGCTCGAAGGAACACTGCACGCCAAGGCGTTTCGCGGCGAGAACTGGCTTTTGACGCTGGCGCTTGACGGCGGCCAAGAGGTTCTTGTCTGCATTCCGGCAGCCCTGGCCAGAGGCTGCGCCGAGCTCGCCACAGGTCAGCGGATTACCGCATATGCACCAGCCGCGAAAGTTCACGCGATACCGGGAGCAAGAGCGTGACCGTCATGGCGGATCCCGCGCTCGCCGCAGATGCGCGACGAGAGCGGCGGTTCTTCCTCTCGCTTTCGCTGCCAGCGCTGTTCATCGTTGGACTGGCGGCGATACTGCCCATCCTGTGGATCATTCGGCAATCCTTCCTGACCACGGGAGGCGAATACACTTTCGGCAATTACGAGAAGGTGCTTTCGAGCGGACTGACATGGTCGGCGCTCGTTACAACCCTTGAACTGTCCCTGGGCACGCTGGCGATCTGCATTCTACTCGGTACCCCCTTGGCGCTCGCCCTGGCCAGCGCCAGACCAAGGGTGGCCAATTTGCTGATGGCCTTCGTCATGCTGCCGTTGTGGACCTCCATTCTGGTGCGCACCTATGGCTGGCTCGTGCTGTTGCGGCGCGATGGCCTGATCAACGCGGCTTTGACAGGTTCAGGCCTGACAGCAGAGCCATTGCCGCTGGTCTACAACTTCACAGGAACGCTCATCGGCATGGTTCACTACATGTTGCCGCTTTTTCTGCTGCCCGTTTATGCCGCAATGCGCGATATCGATTCGAACCTCATACGCGCGGCGGCGAGCATGGGAGCCTCACTGGGGCAAGTGATCCGCACAGTCATTCTTCCTCTTTCGGCCGGCGGCATCTTCTCGGGGTCGATCATCGTCTTCATCTATACCCTAGGCTTCTTCATCACGCCGGCGGTGCTTGGCGGCGGCAAGGTAAATCCTCTTTCCACCCGGATCGAGCGCACGCTATCGACCTTCCAGGATTGGGGCTCGGCGAGCGTCTTGGGCATTCTGCTCCTCGTTCTTATGGCGCTGATCGGAGTGATGTTCCTGGCGGCGAGGCGACTGATGATGCGCAACGGTGCGGCCCATGCTTGAGGCCTATCCGGACAACAGGCTGGTCCGCATCCTTCTGTGGGGCTTTTCCGCACTCGTAATGGCGTTTTTGATGCTGCCAACGCTCGTGGTCGTGCCGCTGTCCTTTTCGGCGTCCGATCTTCTTGAGTTTCCTCCGCGGGCATATTCATTGCGCTGGTACGAGCATTTCTTCGGTTCGGCGACGTGGATGGCCGCGCTTAGGACGAGCATGATCCTTGGAACATTGACGGCGATGCTCGCCGTGCCCCTGGGGCTGCTGGCCTGCATTTCGATAAATCGGCTCGGCGGAAAGGCCGCTGTTGCCATTCAGGGCATTCTGCTCAGCCCGTCCATCATGCCAGGAATTCTGCTTGCGATCGGTCTCTTTTTCGTGCTGGCGGCGCAACATCTGGTCGGAACGCTGTTCGGCGTGCTGGTCGGGCACGTGGTGCTGGCCATTCCTGTCGTGTGCATTGTGCTGTTGCCCGCTCTGACCCGCTTTGACTGGAACCAGGTTCAGGCGGCGCGCAGCCTCGGCGCGAACTGGGCGAGAGCCATTGGTGGCATAATTGTTCCGCAGCTTCAGATCAGCTTACTGTCGGCCATATTGATGGCATTCCTGACTTCCCTTGACGAGTCCGTGATTTCGATCTTCGTCTCAAGTGGTCAAAACAGCACGCTGCCGAAGCTCATGTTCATATCTCTGCGCGATCAGATCGATCCGACCATCGCGGCGATCTCAACGGTGTGGACCGCTATCGTCGTGGTCGTCGTCTTGATCGTGACCCTTCGCCAAAAATCATGACCGAGAATTGGAAACATGCTCACAAATCTGCACGCAGCCGGTGCGCCGGCGGATCATTCAGCGGACATACCTCAGGTAGGATTGGCCATCATCACAGGGTCGGCAAACTGGGGCCTGGCCTTTCCGGAGGATGTCGAATTCGATGGCGTGCGCACCTTGCGGCGTGACATGAGTTTTGAAACGCCTTTCGGCCGCAGCGACAACTGGAAGGTGCTCGAGTTCGATGCCTCGATTACCGCGGAAGGCAGAACGAAACGTGCGTTGTGCATGTATTCGCACGGCAATCCGCGCGACCACATCGACCATTCCTGTCATCGCCGCGCGTTCTGGGTATTGATGACCGCGGGTGTAAAGCAAGTCCTGTCCTGCTCGACCATTGGCGCCGTCAACAAGGCGATCCAACCCGGCGACATGGTGGTGACCGCCGATATCATCGAACTGACGCAGACGCCTTTTTCACTGCTTCCAGACCGCCAGAGCTTCGACTGCTCGGGCAAGCAGATCGTATGTCCACGATGTGCGGCGGTTCTGGTTGAGACGGCCCGCCGTCATTGGCCAGCCGAATGCCGCGTTCATGGCATTGAACAGCAGTTGGTGGCTGCCCATTGTTATGGGCCGCGACTGACAACCCCAGCCGAGGCTTTGGCGTATCGCGGCATGGGGGCCGATGTACTCAACCATTCGATCGCCCCTGAGGCTACCTTGTCGCGCGAAATCGGCGCGTGTTTCGTGCCTCTTGCGTTTGTAACGGCAGGTTTCAACGATTACATGGACCGCAATCGCCAAGCATTGCTGCAGGACGACGTGTTGCCGAACCTCTCTATGACAGCCTCGCGGGTTGCGCTGGAGACCGCGGCACGTCTTCCGGTCAATCCTGAATGCTCTTGCCACGGTTTGAAGTCGCCCCAACCCGCAGAGCGTTCTACCCGGTTCTGAAGCAGCGAGGGAGTCTGGATCGTTCACTCACGACGATGCTCGCGCCGAACTGAGAGTCCCCTTTTGAAGGTCCCATGCCCGGAGCGTCCGGGCCGATTGCAACCCAAAATAGGACGTTCGGAACGTCGATCCCTGATGTCGGCTTCTCGCATGGAGCAGACCGAACCGGCACAGAAATACGTTCCTCTATCGGTCGGCATCTGAACCAAAGCGTCCGCGCGCCCGTCCTACGGTGCAAATCTGAGTGCTGCCCATATGAGCAAAGCTCAACCACGCCGCGCATCTTTTGACGATCACTCCCGCAGAAAATGAATGAATCCGACCCATAATCGGTCCAATTGACGTACAGTCAGTTAATGGGAAAGCTTGCACGATTGCTTACGGGCGCGATGCCCTGCACAAACGAAATTTAGTCGATGGCTATCTAATCTATTGAAATAAAAGTGAAAATTGGCGCACCCGACAGGATTCGAACCTGTGACCTCTGCCTTCGGAGGGCATCGGCTATCCTCTGTCCCCAAAATTGGAAGATTGTCGACTAAACTGCGGGCCGTCGATAGCAGAAGAACGCCTCTTCGATAGTGGGTCTCGCGATGTAGCGGTCTTCCGACTCGAACCCCTGTAGGCGAGCGAACGCTACGCCTAGGCGGATCTCGCTACTATGAACTGCCGAAGGGCATTCAGGTCCAGACCGAGTGCGAAGATCAAGCTAGCCCAATAGCGTGCCTTGATGCCCCAATCTCTTTCACAAGCGCCCGCAATTCGGCTGGAGGCGCGAGACAGAAAGTTCGAAAAGCCTCCAAGAACCCGACGCCGCCTCGTGGAGCGCGCGGGTCACGTCCGCGTCGCCAGCCTTCGAGATGCAGAGTCCGTGAGAAGCCAAGCGCATCACCAAGCAACGGCAGATCAGCCAACCACGAAGGCCCGTTTGTGTGGAAACCCAGCCAAAAAGAACCGGGCGGTGCGGATTCCCACACAAACGGGGCCTTTTTGGCGATCGTCGCTTCGGCAAAAATACTGCCTTATCAACAACATAGACAAGAGGCCACGACACTACGCTTATTGGCACGCAATGTGCTTGGAGATGGAGGCGACGAACAGCGATCAATGCCTGTTGTCGAAAATGACGTTCTCACGGGAGGAGACTCACAATGCTATCCAAGCCAATACGTGCAACGCTGGCGGTCGCCGCTATCGTTTTTAGTGCCACATGTGGCGCACAGGCGCAGGATCCGCAGAAATTCTATCAGTTGCAATCCGTTGTCGAGTTAGGTGGCAGCGGTACATCCTGGGACCACATCGATTACGATCAAACCAAGAAACTCGTTTATCTCAGTCGCCGGGCCGACGGCCTGACAGTCGTCGACGCTAACAACGGCAAAGTCGTTGCAAATGTCGCAAACGCTAAAGGAACCGGCTCTGTGGCCTTCGCGCCAAAGCTCGACCGCGGTTTCACTGCTAACACGGACGGCTCAACTTCAGTCTTCAAGCTGTCGGATTTTTCACCTGTCGACCGGATCAGCTTCGGCGACAATTTTGACGGCGTGGTCTATGACGAGGGTACAAACATCCTCGCCTATCAGCAGGCCGACAATTCAAGGGAACTGCTGGTCGATGCCGCTACGATGAAACTGGCGACTACGATCGAGGTTGAAGGCGATCAGCTTGAACGCCCTACCCTGGATGGCAAAGGTAACTTGTACTTACCGCTGCGCGATAAGAGCGCTGTTTACAAAATCGATTTGAGGGCCAAGAAAATCGTCGCGCATTGGGACGTTTCAGAAAAATGCACGGAGCCGTCGGGAGCAGACTATGACGCAGCCACCGATCGGCTGTTTCTGGGCTGCCGTGGTAAGCAAACGAACCCGCAGCTCGTGGTTGTCGACGGCGCCAGCGGCAAAACCGTTGCGAGCGCGCCGATTGGACGCGGCGTTGACGATGTGATCTTCGATCCCGCGACCAAGCTCATCTATACAGCCAACGGTCTGGACGCCAATGTCGTCGTCTACAAGCAGGGCGATGGGGACAAATATAGCTTGAGCGAGGCTTTCTCGACCCGTGCAGGTATGCGCGTAATGCGCCTCGATACAGAAACAAAGCTGATCTATGGCATGACGGCTGATTACACTGTCGATCCTTCCAAGAAGAATCTGGCTGCCATTTCGCCCTTCTATCCCAACAGGATCTTTCCGGACACGTTCGTGATGTTGACCTACGGGCGCGGCGCACCGGCCAAATAATTAGGCATATACCACCGCGAGCGGCCCACCAGCGGCCGCTCGCCAAATCGGACTCGCCCACGATCCGACGACGGTGAGACAGCCACAGGCTGTCCAGGCGTGCGGTTGCGCGATGGGCGGGCGCGGTGACAAGCTAACGGACGGGCCGGCGCTACCGAAGGCGAGAAAAAAGCGCTTGCAGATAGGGCGACAAGTCAGTTAGCGGGCCGTGCCCCTGAAGCAGGAAGAACCGCTAGCATCACGATGACCCAGCCCGAGCCAGAGACTGCGCGTTTTCATGCGGCCCACACTCGCCATTAGCCTGTTATCAGTTCCGCAGCGATGCGACTGCCCCCAAATCATGATGTCGGCACGATCGAAGCGGATTTGCGTGCCGCTGGCTTTTCAACCAACCGGATCGAAACGCTAAGCAGATAAACGCCCGCCACACCATTCCGCGGTCGCGCCGTGGAATGAAGTCGAAGCGCCACCGAGGTGCTTGCGAAGGCGCATAGAGACCGGCAGTCTCCTGGAAAATTTCAGGCTCATGCAATTGTTGCAAGCGTCTAGATTCACCGGGCGCGCCGAAAAACCAGCCAGAAAAAACCTCCTGATGCCAACCGCTCTGGCCGCAGTGTCAGCCGATTATCATCTCTGTGCACATTTGCGAAGCCGGCAGGCAGCAAACGCCGGGTCTAGCATTCAGCTGGCCACGCGCAGACGCCGAGATCGAACCAAGACCTTTAGGCCGTCGGAATCCAACGCCTGCCCGAAAGCGTAACCCTGCAGTATGTCGCAGCCCAAGACCTTGAGTACCCGTGCGTGCTCCATCGTCTCGACGCCTTCCGCAATGACCTCGATACCCAAGGACTTGCCGATTTCAATGATCGACGAAACAACCTGCCTTCGTTGCTGCGATTCGACAATTGGGATGACCAGCTGCCGATCTATCTTCAGTCGGCGAGGCTGCAGCTTGAGCAGGCTGACTATGGAGGCATAGCCCGTACCGAAATCATCTATCTCTATATCAATGCCGAGTTGTTTAATCTGATCGACATTCCAAGTTACCAAATCATCGCTTTCGTCAAGGAAAATGGACTCAACAAGCTCGAACGAAACTGTTCCCTTCTTGATATTCAGTTCTCTCAAGCTCTTTATGAGTTCTTCGTCCTGAAGGCGCCGAGCCGAAACGTTGACTGATACGCGTGGTATATGAAGTCCCGCAGCGGACCAGCCTTCAAAATCTGAAAGCGCCTGGTTCAGTATGGTTCGATCGATCGTCGAGACGACGTTTAGCTCTTCTGCAATCCTTAGGAAGACATCCGGCGATAAAACACCCTTCTTTGGATGTCTCCATCGCGCAAGCGCCTCGACTCCGACAAGTTCGAGCGTTTTTGCGCTAAATTGGGGCTGGTAGAAGGCTATGAACTCGTTGCGCTCAAGGCCACCAAGCACCTCATCCGCAATCCGCTTTGTGTCGACGATTTCGCTTTGCATCGCCTCAGTGAAGAATTCGTGCCGATTGCGCCCACGACTCTTTGCTCGGTAAAGCGCGATGTCGGCGTTCATCAGCAGGTGCTTGGCTTCGACGTCTTTTCCGTTGTCGACTGCAATTCCCACGCTAACACCAAACCGGCATCGGTGGCCCTGGTAGTAGACGGGTTCGCGCATCTGGCTGATGACGCGGTCAGCCAGCAGCGCCAGTTGCTTGATTTCGTCATGCACTATGCACAGGATGACGAATTCGTCTCCTCCGATCCGAGCGACGAATCCTCCATCCTCGACCTTGGATCGAAGGACGGTAGATGCGTGAACCAACATCGCGTCGCCCGCGGCGTGGCCAAGCGTATCGTTGATATGCTTGAACCGATCCAGGTCGATGTGAAGCAGGGCCGCTTGACCGCCGTCGCGCCTGGCGTTGGCTGCGTACTGTTCCAATACCTGGTCGAGGTAACGACGGTTGGGCAAACCGGTCAGCGAATCATGAAGCGCGATATGCTCGATGCGCGCCTTGGCCGCCTCGAGTTCGGCATTTCTCGACTCGGACAGTTGTTTTGCGCGAACCAGATCGCTGTTTAGCAGGACGTCGGCTGTGACATCCCATTCCGCACCAATCATTTTGGGCGTCTCATTTGGGGCTTCGTATATGGTCGCCTTAGATCGGACATGACGAATCTCGCCATCCGGACGAACAATCCGGTATTCCGACGAATATGTTCCGCGGCTGGCCACGGCATTGTCGAAATCTGCGTGGGCGGCGGCCAAATCCAGGGGGTGAATTGCGCCTGCCCAATCCGAGTAGCCGCGACGTCCTCCATCGCTGGGTTTGCCATATATTTCATTGACCCGCTCGTCCCACGACAGGTCATTGGTCGCGAGATCGTGTTCCCAAACGCCAATAGCAGATGCCTCCAAAGCGAGTTCTAGGCGTCTCGACAATCGACGCAGTTCCGCATAGTTGCGCTGTCTCTCGCCGATCAGACGACCTGCGACCAGGAATGGGATCACAACCAGCGCCCCGGCCGCGGCCATGATCGCGCGCAAGAACCACGCGTTGCTGGGCGTCGAAGGCCAGCCGTTTTTGGGGATGGCTGCGATCTGCCACGATCCTGACGGGAGCAGAACTTCGGCCGTCACTGGATTGTTTTTGCGGACGCCCACATCGCCGAAGAATTGATCTCCGCTTGGGCCGAGGGCGTCTTTACCGATGAGCGCGATGTCAATCCCGAGATCATCGTCGAACAGGCCGCTCGCCTTGTAAAGGCGCTGCACGTCGACAACAGCGGAAATGATGCCCCAGAACCTTTCAGTGTTGCCCGCACTCGGCACGAAAACTGGAAACCGGCCGATGAACCCTTGGCCTCCCTGCTTCAACTCGACCGGACCGGCAAGAATCAACGTGCGCCCGTCTCTCGCCCGTAGCGCGGCGTCGCGCTGCCGATCGTCTTTACGGTAATCGAGGCCTACGGCTTTCTCGTTGCCCTTTAGCGGGTACACCAAGGAAACGACCAGATCGGGTGCGCCGGCAATGTTGTTCAATTGCGAGCCCTCGCCAAACAGGTTACTCGCGAGTGAGGCGAAGCGTTGCTGTCCCATGTAGGGTTCAGTCACGACCGTCGCGACCAGCCCATGCACAAGTTGAAGGTTTCCGTTGATATTCCCTTCCAGCTTGGCGCGGATCAGATTGACCTTGGCCAAGACATCCGCGCGGACGGCTTGGTCCGAGACGATTTTGTTCTGATGGTCCGCATACGCCGCGCTGATGGCAAGAACCAAAACCGCCACTGCCGCCGGAATATTCGCCGACGAAAACACGGCATCCTTTATGCCGCCTAGCCTAGCGCCGAAAAGAGCCAATAGGGTGAAAACCCCCTTGTGTTATCCAGGTTCTCGGATCGACCCGCCGATAGAACATTAGCTTTCATTAATTAATTTTGAACTTCACAGTCCTGAAAACTTTGCACTGTCCGACCGCTCGAGGTCATTCTGGCTCGACACCGGAGGGGTTGGAACCAGCCGCCACGCAATGAGGCAACGTGACGGCTGGGGACGATTCCCAGGTTGGGGTAATCGTGCTCCGGCGATGACAATGCAAAACCGGATTAACAGTAGAACTAGTGGCCCTCAATCGCTTTGGGAGCAACAAGGTATGGTATCTTGCCGACGCTTCGCTTCGTCGCGCCGATGGAATAGGCCATTGGGATCTTGGGAGAGTTGCTTGGCAAGCCGTACATATCCTTGCCGGCCCTCACTGCAAATGAAAAGTGCTGCCACGAAACCGTGTCATGCTCATTCAGAAAATCGAGCGTCAGCCCCGCTGAAATCAGCGCATTCACCACGTCGCTGATCGGATGGATCCACTCATAATAGCGAGGATGCTTCAAAATGCGGTCGTCGCCGGTATAGGTCCGTTCCTCGTTCCATGCGAGCGGCCGAGCTATAGGCGTTCGCCAATCGTGCTTAAACTCCAGCGCCGCGGCCTTGCGGTCACACTGGAACATCAAAGGATGGCCCTCGGCCATATAGAGCCGCCCGCCTGGTCGCAGAAGCTCGGCAACGACTCGCGCCCAGCGGAATACATCGTCCAGCCAGTTTACAGAACCCCAGGTAACGTAAGCGATGTCAAAGGTTCGGCCGAGCGCTTCGACGGCCTCGAACAGTGGCGCTTCCACGAAGCGCACATCAACGCCTGCCTTCGCGGCGAAATCCCGCGCAGCTGCGATCGCGGTCGGCGAAAAGTCGAGACCAGTCACGCTGCCCGCGCCGAGATTCTTCAGGCTGATCGTGTCGAGCCCGATATGACACTGCAAGTGTACGATATCCCTGCCGAAAATATCGCCGACCTCGCCCGTTTCCAGTTCATAGAGATTGGAGCCGCCTGCCAGCACATTTTCAATCTGGTAGCTGCCCGTTGTGTCGGTCGAATGCAGTTCGGCCCGATCATCCCAATTAAGGCGGTTCGCACCCAGAAACGGTTCCAAATTTTCCCCCAGTTCCCCGCGATGACTGACGCTTGGTAAACAAGTCGTTAATATTGTTGCAGTGAAAGGGTCGCGCGTCAAATTCGAGGCCCGGAGGGTCGTGGAGTGGGCCCCTTGAGCCGGACGGATGGTTTTCAGTAATTGACCGGATAGCGGGGCTTTCATGAAAGCCCATGGCAAAGCACCGGACCCACAGCGTCGAGTTCAAGCGGCAGGTTTCGCAGGAATTTTCGGCAGCGAGACCCTGCATGCCCTCTAGAATCGTCAAGCTTGCCCAATAGCGAGTCCTGATACCCAATCTCTTTCATAAGCACTCGCAATTCGACTGAAGGCGCAATGCAGAAAGTTCGAAAAGCTTCCAAGAACCCCAGCCAAACTGGATGCCCTGTGGATAGCTTCCGCCCCGGATCGAGCGTCTCCAGCGCTTCCACGATCCTGTGCAGCCTCCCGAGGCTGGTCCCGGCCATCTGCCCATTCTCAACGATCCGAAGCAGGATATCCGCCTAGATACCCACCGCTTCAGAAGCTTCCTCGATAGACAGGCCGCGCCGGAGCATTGACGCCTTGATAGTGAGCGCGAGCGAGGCTTTCATCTCCCTTGAGAGTCCGGGCTGGAGGAGGATTTCGTCGAAACCATCCTCGACATCCGTATCCTTAAGCACTGCTAGCGCCTCAACGATCCTGTCGAGCCGTTCAACGCTTATGGCCGCAAGCTAGTGCGTCTTGATGTGCGGCCGGACCTTGAGACCATGGGTATCGGCGTGGGCTTGAAGGCGCTTGATATCTTTCATCACGACATTGATGCCCACCAGGACGGCGAGTGTCTGGATTTGCTGCTGCAACATGTGCGTTTTTCGCTTCCCAAGCCCTCATCTCGGAGCTCACTCGTCCGAACCACTTGACAAACTATGGAGTTTGGATGTTTGATCGACAATCCACTATTAAAGACACATGTCCAAAATAGCGGACAATTTAGGGGAACTCTTTCGAAAAGGAACGATGTGATGAAGACCTATTTCATGGCGGCTGTGGCCGCGCTCGCGCTCATGCAGGCCGCATCGGCAGGCGCTCAGGACGCGAAAAGCAAACTCGATGAGGTTCTGGCGCGCGGACATCTCGTTCTCGGCACCGGCAGCACCAATGCGCCTTGGCACTTCAAGAGCGCCGACGACAAGCTGCAGGGCTTCGACATCGACATGGGTCGGATTGTTGCCAAGGCGCTGTTCGGCGATCCGGATAAGATCGAATACGTCAACCAGTCGTCGGACGCCCGCATTCCCAACATCACCACCAACAAGGTGGACCTGACTTGCCAGTTCATGACTGTGACCGGCGAGCGCGCGCAGCAGATCGCCTTCACCATTCCCTACTACCGCGAAGGCGTCGGCCTGATGCTGAAGGCCGACAGCAAATATGCCGACTATGCCGCGCTGAAGGCGGCCGGTTCCGCAGTCACCATATCCGTCCTGCAGAACGTCTATGCCGAAGCGATGGTGCATGCGGCCCTGCCGGCGGCCAAGGTCGACCAGTATGATTCCGTCGACCTGATCTATCAGGCGCTGGAATCGGACCGCGCCGATGCGGTTGCCACAGACCAGTCGTCGCTGGCCTGGTACATGAAGCAGAACCCGGACCGCTACAAGGACGCAGGCTATGGCTGGAACCCCCAGACCTATGCCTGCGGCGTCAAGCGTGGCGATCAGGATTGGCTGAACTTTGTCAACACCGCGCTGCATGAAGCGATGACCGGCGTCGAGTTCGATTTCTACGCGAACTCCTACAAGACCTGGTTCGGCAAGGAGCTGGCACCGCCGCAGATCGGCTTCCCTGTCGAGTACAAGTAAGCTTTACCAGTCGGCGCGGTTCGGCATGACGTGCCGGGCCGCCGTCCCCTCTCGGAGCTGTTTGGCATCATGGGCTACACCCTCAATTTCTCCGCGGTCTGGCGCAGCTTCGATCTGTTGCTCGAAGGTCTGGCGCTCAGTCTTGGCCTTGCCTTCGTGTCAATCGCCATCGGCTGTGTGCTCGGTCTCGTCACGGCCTTCGGGCTGCTGTCGAAGTCGGGGGGCTTCCGCCATCCGGCCCGGATTTACGTCACGGTAATCCGCAACACACCGATCTTGGTGCTGGTCCTGTTCGCCTTCTTTGCCTTGCCGCAGCTTGGCGTGAAGCTCGGCAAGATCGAGAGCTTCGTCTTCACGCTCTCGATCTATTCGGGCGCCTATCTCGCCGAAGTGTTCAGGGGCGGGCTGCTGTCGGTGCCGCACGGGCTGCGCGAAGCCGGACTGGCGATCGGCCTGAGCGAAATGCAGATCCGGAGCTCGGTCATCATGCCGCTGATGTTGCGCAACGTGTTGCCGTCGCTGAGCAGCACCCTCATCTCGCTGTTCAAGGACACGTCGCTCGCCGCGGCGATCGCCGTCCCCGAACTCACCTTCGAGGCCCGCAAGATCAATGTCGAGACCTTCCGCGTCATCGAGACGTGGATGGTCGCCAGCTGCCTTTATGTCGCCACCTGCTCGGTGCTCGCAGCCCTGCTGCGCCAGCTCGAGCGGCGCATGTCCATTCCCCGGTGATCGCCATGGAACTTGTGACATTCTTTGAAACTCTGTGGCTCGCCCGCATCCCCATCCTCAAGGGCATCGGCGTCACCATCTCCATTTCGCTTCTGGCGATCTGCGTCGGCACCATCCTCGGCATCGGCGTCGGCCTGGCGCTGACTTATGGTGCGCGGCCGCTGCGCTGGCTGGTGCGGGGCTATACCGATTTCATCCGCGGCACGCCGGTGCTCGTGTTGGTGCTGGCGAGCTACTATGTGCTTGGCACTATCGGCATCGATCTCGGGCCGTTCCAGGCCGGCGTTCTGGCGCTTGCCGTGTTCTGCAGCTCGCATGTCGGCGAGATCGTGCGCGGTGCGCTGCAGTCGATCCCCAAGGGCCAGACCGAGGCCGCCAAGGCGATCGGGCTGACGTTTGCGCAGACCTTCGCATATGTGCTCGGCCCGCAGGCGCTGCGCCAGGTGCTTCCCGCCTGGGTCAACACTGCGGCCGAGATGGTCAAGGCGTCGACGCTGCTGTCAATCATCGGCGTCGCCGAGCTTTTGCTTCGGACCCAGGAGCTGATCTCGCGCACCTTCATGAGCCTCGAATTCTATTTCTTCGCGGGCTTCCTCTATTTCGCCGTCAATTACGGCATCGAGCGTTTCGGCCGCTACGTCGAGCGCAAAACCTCCATCCCGTCGTGAGACCGACCGTCATGAAAAACCTTCTCGAAATACGCGACCTTCACAAGCAGTACGGTCTGGTCGAAGTCCTCAAGGGCGTCGACTGCACCATGCGCCAGGGCGAGGTCATCGCCATCATCGGCTCCAGCGGCTCCGGCAAGACGACCATGCTGCGCTGCATCAATATGCTGGAGGACTTTCAGGGCGGATCGATCCGCATCGACGGCGAGGAGATCGGCTACGAGACGGCCGGCGGCGTGCGCCGCCGAAAGAAGGAGGCCGAGATCGCCCGTCAGCGCGCGATGACCGGCATGGCCTTCCAGCAGTTCAATTTGTTTCCGCATATGAGCGCCGCCGCCAATGTCATGCTCGGCCTGGTCAAGGTGAAGGGCATGAATCGCGACGAGGCGCGCGCGACAGCCGAGAAATGGCTGCAGCGTGTCGGCCTCGGCGATCGCGCAGATCGTTATCCCGGCCAGCTTTCCGGCGGCCAGCAGCAGCGCGTCGCCATCGCGAGGGCAATCGCCATGAATCCCAAGCTGATGCTGTTCGACGAAGTCACCTCGGCGCTCGACCCGGAACTGGTCAACGAAGTGCTCCAGGTCATCAAGGACCTGGCGCAGGACGGCATGAGCATGCTGCTCGTCACCCATGAGATGCGTTTTGCCTACGAGGTCTCCTCGCGCGTCATCTTCATGAACCAGGGCCGCATCGGCGAAGAGGGCAACCCGCGCGAGATGTTCCTGAAGCCGCAGACCGAGCGGCTGGCGGAATTCCTCAAGACCTCAACCTTCACCTGAGCATTCGGAGAATTAGTATGACGATCAAGCGCTACGGCACCGGCGAAACCGGGGCAGGCAAGCAAGCATTGCCTTTCGCCCGCGCCGTCGAGGCCAATGGCTGGCTCTATGTATCCGGTCAGGTCGCCATGGAAAAGGGCGAGATCGTCAGTGGCGGCATCATCGCCGAAAGCCGCAAGGCGATCGAGAACATGATCGCCATCCTGAAGGAAGCGGATTATGGCCTCGAAGACCTCGTGCGCGTCGGCGTATGGCTCGACGACCCGCGCGATTTCTGGACCTTCAACGGCGTCTATGCCGAGTATTTCGGGGCCAACCCGCCGGCCCGTGCTTGTGTCCAGTCACGGATGATGGTCGATTGCAAAGTCGAGGTCGATTGCGTCGCCTACAAGGTAAAGTGACGGTGAGCAAGGCGGTATTCTATCAGATTTATGCCCAGGAGGCGGCGCATGGATGACGTTTCAGTGGACATGATCAATCGCCGGGCGCGCGGCCTCGACCGCGCCTTCGAGATACTGGATTTCCTGCGCCAGAAACGCCAGCCGATGCGGCCCAACGAAATCGCGCAGGCGATCCGCGCGCCACGCTCCTCGGTCTATGAACTCGTCAATCTGATGATGCGGCAAGGCATGCTGGAGTATCGCGGAGATGACGGTCGCGTCTTCCTCGGGCGAAAACTGTATTTCCTCGGCATGGCCTATGCCGAGCAGTTCGACCTGATGCGCGAATGCGACAAGCTGTTGACCAAGATCGCCGAAGAGACGCGCGAGACCGCGCAGATGTGCCTGCTCGAAGGCAACAAATACACTGTCGCGCAGATGAAGGAAGGCATCCGGCCGTTCCGGATTTCCTCCAATGTCGGCGACCAGGTGCCGATCCCGTGGACTGCGTCGGGACGGCTTCTCGTCTCGCATATGAGCGACGCCGAGATCGTGGATTTCATCCCGAAGGAAGATTTCCGCATGCCCGACGGCCAGTGGCTCGATCCGGCGTACTTCATCGGGCAGGTGCGCGAGGCGGCCAGGGTCGGCTACTTCACCTTCAACAGCACAGTCGAGACCTTTACCCATTGTTTTGCCGTGCCGGTCTATCAGGCCGACCGGATCTGCGTCGCCACGCTCTGCCTGGTCACGCCGAAGGAAGACGGCCTCAGGAACCACGCCAGCTACCTGCGCAGCCTCCAGGACGCGGCGGCAGACCTGTCGAGCCGGCTCGGCCACACCGGCGACGAACGCGACCATAGCGCGACAGCCGCATCGAACCGGCGGGCGCTACCTTAAAGAGTGTCCCCTTGAAACTCTCCAGACTCATAATCCGCTGACAGCGTGGCAGGCTCGGTTCTCTGTATCGGCGAATGCATGGTGGAGTTGCGGCAGGCGGAAGGCGGCCTCATGCGCAAGGGTTTTGCCGGCGACACCTTCAACACCGCCTATTATCTACGCGCCTTCCTGCCAAAGGTATGGTCGGTCGACTAGTTTACGGCTGTCGGCACGGACACGATTTCCGATGAGATGATCGGATTCATCGAGCAAGCCGGAATAAGAACCCACTTCGTCCAGCGGATCGCCGGGCGCAGCCCCGGGCTCTACATGATCCATCTGAAGGAAGGCGAGCGCAGCTTTTCCTATTGACGTTCGGCCTCGGCGGCCAGGCTATTGGCGGATGACGGCGACGCCGTGCGCGATGCCGTCGAGGCTGCTGCGAATGCCGTCTTCTTTTTCGGCATCACCCTGGCGATTCTGGCGCCATCAGCTGTCAGCACGGCGGTGCAGCTCCCCCTCCTGGTCCGGCTCACCGCTACATCTTCACAGTGCATGCATTGAAGGTAGAGAAGCTCGATCTCGATGCCGACGCAAGCGCGGCTCTGGTTGGCTTCATGGTGCATATGAATACACTCGGCAAGGCAGAGATCGCTTTTGAACGCCTTCTTGACGATGTCGGAGCGCACTTTGTCGGGGGCTTCGGAGACCTTCTTGGCGTGCCCGCGCGTAACCTCGATTTCCTCGAATGCGCCGTCGAGGGTCTGCAGGCGCGCGAGCGTCTCATCGAGTTCCGATCGCATGATGCCGATCTGGGCGATGTCGCGGATGCGCAGGTCGAACCCCGAGCCCGCCCGGATCCTGACGGCGGCGACTCGCTCGGCCTCTGTGACGCGCTCCTCGACGACCCGGAGTGTCAATGACCGTGGAATCGGGACCCTGTATTTTCGCGCAAAAGGGGCTCTGACTCACATTTGATGATTTTCGCTGCTGGCGTTGTGCTGTTTTCTGAGGGGAATCAGCACCATGGTGAGAAATTTGCGTTTGTCGTCGTTGATCCCGGCGGGATTAGCCGTCGAGGCCATCGCCGAGAGCGAAGGAGTGATTGCCGTTACCGCCCGCTCAGGGGCGTCAGCGCGACCTTGCCCTCTTTGCCGCAGAGTGTCGCACCGGATCCATAGCCGCTATCTTCGACGAGTTTCGGATCTTCCCTGTACCGGGATGAAGGTAGAGCTTCACCTCGTCGCCCGCCGCTTTATCTGCGATGCGCCATTGTGCCGTCGACGAATCTTCGCTGAACGCTTTGACGACTGCGTTGTCGCCGAGCGATCCCGCCGGACCTCGCGATTGGAGTGTATCGTTCATCATCTTGGGCTGGCGCTCGGCGGCCGGCCGGCGGCCAGTTTTGCGAAGCGGCTGATGGTCCCGGTCAGTAATGACACGCTGCTGCGGGTGGTGCGGCGACGGGCCTGTTTGCAAACAGATCCTCTCAAAATTGTCGGCATTGATGATTGGGCCTTCCGTCGCGGCCATCGTTACGGCACGATCGTCTGTGATCTGGAGCGGCGGCGGATCGTGACGCTGTTGCCTGATCGTGAGGTTGCCACCGTCGAGGCTTGGCTCGCCGACCATCCTCAGATCGAAACCGTCTCGCGCGACCGCGGCGGCGGTTACGGTGAAGCGACCGCGAAGGCGTTGCCCGAAGCGGTTCAGGTCGCCGACCGCTGGCATCTCATGGAGAATGCGAGTGCGGCTTTCCTCGACGCCGTCCGCAAGTCGATGCGGACAATCCGAACTGCGATCGGCGCTACGACGATCAATCCCGATCTGCTCACCTACGCGGAGAAGCGGCAATACGAAGGCTATCTGCGGCGTGAGGAGACAAATGCGGCAATCATGAAACTTGCCAGCGAAGACATCCCCATCAAGGAGATCGTGCGTCGCACCGGCCACAGCCGTAAGCTGGTCCGTCAAGTGGTCCGTGGCCAGCGGACCGATATCTTCCGCGTCCGCCAGAGTTCACTCGAAGCCTGGCTGCCCTTCCTGGACGGGCAATGGAAATCTGGTTGCCACAATGCAAGCGAGCTTTGGCGACGGCTGAAGACAAAGGGCTTTCGGGGACGTCTGGGTGTCGTCAGCGAATGGGCGAGGCGACGACGACGCGCCGAACAGGCATCCGATCAGCAACTCCACAAGGTGCCATCAGCCAGAACGATCGCACGGTTAATGACGACGGCGCGCGATCATCTGAACAAAACCGACACTGTGATGATCGCCGTCATCGAGGCGGGTGTGCCCATGCTGGTGGAAGCACGCAATCTGATCGCTGGTTTCCATTCCATGATCCGCAAGAAAGTCGCCGATGAGCTCGAGCCGTGGATCGCCGACGCCAGCAAAAGCCTCATTGCGTCTTTCGCCAATGGCATCATTCGCGACCGCGCTGCCGTCCGCGCCGCGATCACCGAGCCATGGTCCAACGGGCAGACGGAAGGACAGATCACCAAGCTCAAGCTTGTAAAACGGCAGATGTACGGCCGCGGAAAGCTTGACCTTCTCCAAGCACGTTTGATCGGTGCTGCCTGAAAGAAAATATCATCGAGAGTGCGTCAGACCCCAAAAGGGACCCCGTCTGGGGCATTGAAGGGTGCGCCGGTTAGCGCCCGATCAGGCGGAGCTGGTCAGGGTTGCACAGCCTGATCGGGCGCGACTGATTGGCGTTCGGACTTCAGCTTTGAGAGCGGCTTTTGAAGCGCCAGGATTCGTTACCAGTCTCGGCGATCTCGCAATGATGGGTGAGCCGATCGAGGAGCGCGGTCGTCATCTTGGCATCGCCGAAGACGCTCGGCCATTCGCCGAAGGCGAGATTGGTGGTGATGATGACGCTGGTGCGTTCGTAAAGCTTCGAGACCAGATGGAAGAGCAACTGCCCGCCGGCCTAGGCGAAGGGGAGATAGCCGAGCTCATCGAGCACGACGAAGTCGAGCCGGGTGAGATGGTCGGCGATGCGGCCCTGGCGGCCGGAGCGGGCCTCGGTCTCGAGCCTGTTGACGAGGTCGACGACGTTGAAGAAGCGCCCGCGTGTGCCGTTGCGGATGAGAGCACGGGCAATGGCGATCGCCAGATGCGACTTGCCGGTGCCTGTCCCACCGACCAGGACGACATTGCGCTGATCGGCGACGAAGGCGCCGGTGGCGAGGTCGCGGATCAGGCTCTCGTTGACCGGCGTGCCGGCAAAATCGAAGTCCTCGATGTCCTTGGCCAGTGGCAGCTTGGCGACGGTGAGCTGGTATTTGATCGAGCGGGCCTGCTTCTCCGATATCTCGGCCTGCAACAGATCGCCGACGATCTTCGGCGGTTCGTGCTGCCGCTTGATGGCGACGCCCATGATCTCGGCATAGGCCGCGCGCATCCCGAAGAGTTTCAGCGCCGCCATCAGTTCCAATACTTCGGTGCGTTCCATGGCTGTTCGTCCTCCTGAGACTATCATAGCGGGCGCAGTCGGCGATCGGCTCGTGAGCCAGCTTCAGCGCCTGGGGAATGGAAAGGAGCGTGCCCGGCGCCGGATCGCGGCTGCGGGCCAGGATGTTGAGGATCACCGCCGCCGATGAGACGCCGTGTTCGATGGCTTCCTGGCAGGCAGCCTCGACCGCGCTCAATCCGTCGGTGAGCACGCAGGTGAGGATCGACACCATCTGCCGGTCGCCGTCATCGGCCGCCTTGAGCTTGCGGCGCACCTTCTCCATTGCCGACGGCAGGACCCATTCCCGGAACGGCGCGCCGTTGCGCAATCCGCCCGGCTTGCGGGCCAGCACCGGCACGTAGTGCCAGGGATCGTAGATGACCTCGTTGCGGCCGAAGCAGCGGGCATGCTCGCCCACGACCATGCCGTCCTGGCGGATAATGATCCGGTCGGCATAAGCATGGATCTCGACCGGCCGGCCGACGGCACTCGATAGCACCGAGTATTTGTTGTTGTCGAAGCGCACCGTGCAGGTCTTCGACACCGACGCGGGAATGCAATGGAAGCCGTCAAAGCGCCCGGCATAGGGGATGAAGCTGGCACGCTCTTCCTCGAACACCTCCCACACCGTGCGCTCGCCCTGTTCGGGATGCCGATGCGCTTTGGCATAGGCGACGCATTTGTCGGCCAGCCAGCCGTTGAGATCCTCCAGCGTCTTGAAGCGCAGCCTCGGCGTGAAGAAGCGCTCGCGCACCAGCCCGACCTGGTTCTCGACCTGGCCCTTCTCCCAGCCGGCCGCCGGCGTGCAGGCCTCCGGCTCGACAAGGTAGTGCCCGCACATCTGCGCAAAGCGGCGGTTGTAGCGGCGATCCCTGCCGATGAAGATCGCGTCCACCGCCGTCTTCATGTTGTCGTAGATGCCGCGCGTGCAGGCGCCGCGGAAGAAGCTGAGCGCCCGGTCATGGGCGTCGAACACCATCTCCTGCGTTTCGCGCGGATAGGCCCGAACGAAGAACATGCGGCTGTGGCAAAGCCGCATATGCGCCACCTTCACGGTCACCGTCACGCCGTCGAGCAGGACGATCTCGTGGCTCCAGTCGAACTGGTAGGCCTCGCCCGGCGCAAAGCTCAACGGAATATAAGCTTCGGCCGCGGCGCTGCCGCGATCCGCCTCCCAACTCTGAGCATGCCGCCACACCGAACTGTAGGTGCCGTCATAGCCGAGGCCGCGAAGTTCCTCGAAGATGCGGATCAGCGTCAGTCGCTCCAGCTGAGACTTGGCCGCATTCGTCGACAGCAGCCGATCCAACTCGTCGCGCCAGGCGCCCATCCGGGGATAGGGCTGATGCTTGCGCTCGTAGCGGAACTCCGTCTCGTCCGAACGCAGCACCTTGCGCACCACTTTCCGGGAGATCTTCAGCTCCCGGCAGATCGCCTTGATCGACTTTCCCTGCACCAGCGACAGCCGGCGTATCTTCGCAATCGTCTCCACGACCAACATCCAAAACACAAATGCCTCCGATCAAACCGGAGGCATCTTGATGACCCCATCGTTAAGGGGTCCCGTTTGGACGAAAATCACCCCTCAAACAGGGTCCTCATTCCACGAAAAATCACACTTGGTGATCCACTCGCTGGCATAGGACAGCGGTGAAAGCTGCTCTTGAAGACCCTGCAATACGCCCGTCACGCCAAGGCCGCCACCACCGGCACCGATTGCCGCGTCGGCCGGCGCGGTCGACGGCGCCGGCGTTGCGTCCTCGACCAATGCTTTTGCCTGGCCGCCATCGACGAAGCTCGCGGCCTGTGGCGTCTCGCCCGTCGCCCATGCCTTGCCGATCGCGCGAACTTCCTTCACGCGAGCGGTCCAGCCTTTGCCGAAAGTCGCGAAGGTGCTCAGGCGGCGAAGGAAGGACATGCGGGCATCGCAGATCCTGTCAATGAGAGCGTCGTTGTCGTTGACGGCTTTCAGCGCGATCAGCGTACCCAACCCGATCACGCCATCGATCTTGCCGGTGTAGACAGGCCGCAGCGCCTGTTGAAGCCACATGATGGAACGGCCGGGGCCAGAATTCACGGCGCCGTCAAACACCACATAATCGACGCCATCGGGCAGCAAATCGCCTTTCACGGCGTCCCAATACTGCTTGTCGTAGATGTCGTTCAGTTCGTCGGTCGTGATGCTCTTGAAGCCGCGCGGACAACGCGCTCCACCCCCTACCCATGGTTGCAATGGTGCGCGCTAGGTTGCATCGGGCCTAGATCGGCCAACCATCTGGCCCGAACCGAACGACCGTTTTGCCGTTGTCCTCTAACTGGCCTCGGCTCGAGTGGCATGATTTGCACGTGCTAATGAACGGACCGGACCAGAACAGGTCAAGGTCGCCTTTGTGGACGACTGCATGATGCACCTCGGTTGCAGGCTTTACTATCTCCTGGTCAAGACACCACTCGCATAGCGGCTGATTGGAGAGCTGATGTGCACGCAGTCGCCGCCACCTTGCCGAGCCATAGAGGTGGCGCCAAGGTCTATTGTCATCGTGCCGCATGCATTGCCACCTCGGCCTCTGCACGCGCCAGGCGGTTGGTCTGCGGATCGCAAGTCATGCTGCGATGCCTCGCACTCGATGGTCTAACTCCATCTTCATTCGCGCCATACGCGCAGCGCGGAACGTCGAAAGGTTGCGCATTGCTATGGGCGCCAGTTTGCTTTCCTGCGATCGTGCGGGCCGCTCGATCGGCCTCAACGGTTTGCCCTTGGAAGTCCTGCCCAACTCAACAAGTTCGTTGCCATTGAATCGCAGATTACCAAACTTGATGTGAGCCGCGACTTGAGGTTTCCGCATCACGACTTCCGGCTTGGTGCAGCTAGGCTCGTAAATGCGTGCCTTCTTGCCGGTATGGTGCCAGCGCTCCTTGCCTGTCGCCTTCCAGCCTATGGCCCGCAGAAGGGCTGGCTCCGTTGGTTGTATCTCGAGATCTTCTTCTGTATTCGTCTCGTCTTCGCCAACCGTGCCGCCAAGCATGCCGGCAGGCTCTGTTAGGTCTCGCCAGTACTGCAATGCCTTAACGCGATCCAGCTTGCCAGCATGCGCCAGCCGTTCAAATGTCGGCCATGCCAGCACGGGTGCCGGTTCGCGAGTGCAGGACGCGCCATTGATGTTGATCATTTGGGAAGTTCCCCAGGTTTGAAGAACCGGCCGCCAGGCCGGTAACACCGCCGCCATGTGCGGGTCGGGTAGTTTTGATGATGGTGCAGCGCAACAAATATGTTGCATTGCACGCGAGTTTCCGTTAGGTAACGCTAATATGAACTCGAAGGCTTTTTAAAAGCCCACCCCAAACCGAAGGATGGAAACTTTGTCCAAGACCACTGAAAAGACCGCTGAATTTATCGACAACGCGTACCCCGCTTTCGATGCATCCAAGGCTATCGAACAGGTCAGCGCTTTCACCGAAAGGGGCGTTGAGCAGTCGAAGGAAGTTCTCGCCAAATTCAAGGCAGGATCCGAGACGACCCAAAAGGCTCTGGAATCGACATACGAGACTGCCAAGACTGTTTCCAGCGATCTGTCGCTCAAGACCATCGCGGCTCTGCGCGCCAATGCCGACTCCGCCTTCTCGCATTTCGAAGCCCTGATTGCCGTGAAGTCGCCCTCCGAATTCGCCGAACTGCAGACCGCCTTCGTCCGCAAGCAGGTTGAAAGTGCCGTCGAGCAGGCCAAGGAATTCCAGGCCGCCACGACCAAGGCTTTCGAGGACGTCTCCAAGCCGATGAAGACCGCCTTCGAGAAAGCGCTGAAGGAAATCAAAGTCGCCTAGTTTTTTCTTGGGGTGGATAGAATACGGGGCGTGGTTATCACGGCTCTCCCTACTGGAGGGCCGTGGCTACCTAGGCACTCGGCCTCTTGTCTCTTGACGTAATCAAGCGCCTTGTGCGGGTTCCGGCCAGGCCGGTCTTTATCGGCGCCAACGCGGCGCGGCGAGCACGGTGGCCAATGCGGCTTTTCAAAAACGCTCACGACGTATGGGTAATCTGCTGGTCTGCCATCGTTCACCCACTTCCCAGAAAGAAGCCCGCGCCTCTGGCGGAGAACGCGGGCCGATCGGAGGCCCGATCTTCGACAGACGCCGGAGGGCGGCCATCGCCGAATTCGAACTCTTAGGATCAGCTAATGTTCCAGAATATCTCGGCTTACGGGCAACCCGGAATAGATACCGCGATCACACCATAGCCCCCTCCGGCACGCCTGTTAGGTTGTTCTTGCGGCGGACCTTCGGCCTGGCCGGCGACTTTGCCCGGTAGAAGAGCTTCCCCAAGGAATTGACTCGCTAATCGGTCAGTAGGGCGTACTCTTCAAGGGTCGTCCGTTTCCGAATGGCGCACGGACGCTTGGAAGCAAATCCGGTGCTCCCGCCTATCGGGAGGAAACGGTGATGAGTTTGTCCCAAGACTTGGCTGACGTGGCCCTCGCGTTCGAATGTCCGCGTTGCCTGCATCCCACCGTAAGGATGGGTTCCGCCCTCAGAACAATTGCCCATTTCAAATGCGGCGGATGCCACGCGAAGGTTCGGATTACCTATCCAATAAAGCTTGCGATTTTTGAGAGACATAAGGCTTTAGCCATTAGCCAATCGATAGCTCGCCGCGCGCTTGTTCCCGATGCTTGGTCATAAACGTACAGTCGAATCCGTTGTGCCGCCGAAGTGGCTATGACTCTCGCCCATATGATTGCCCGATTGCCCCAAAGCGCATTCTTAGGTCCCGACGACTTGGCTCGATGTCAAAGCGTGTTCGATCAAGTATGCGCTGACGCTCATTGGGAACGAAACACGCTTGACGGCCACCTGCTCGCGTCAAGTGTATTGGGTATTTTCCAGTTGTCCCCGGACACGACCGAAGCTGACTTGCTGGCCAAAATACGGTCCAAGCGCAATGATTTCGTAAAGCTAGCCGGCTAAGGATGAAGATGCCTCCCGTAACGACAGACCTCGCCAACGACAACGTAAGGCAGAAGACCACCTAGTCGTGATGACGATAGCCACCCGCACCGCCCTGAAGCGGCTGGCAGCGCCGGTTGCGCTGTTGGTGGACGCGTTGACCGGTGAATCGCCTATAAACGCTACCCAGCCATATGGGCCTTACGGTCCAGTTCTACCTGACTTAACCAATGAGCACAGGCGGCCGAAAGGTGGCGATACAGGCGTATCGGGTCAACCCGCCGGACCGCCGTCGTGGTGCACAATCGCATCTAGGACCGTTTCATAGACGCTGCCCGTCTCGTCCTCGATCTCGGTGCTGCTGATCCCGAGCGCCTTGGCGTCAGCGAACAATTTCTGGATGGCTTCGGCCACCGATATGACGTCGGAACTTACAATGCCTGACAGATTGTTGCTCAGCCATTGGTGCAGGAAGTTTGTTCCGCGCGTGCTCATGAGGCCATAAGCTTGGTCTGAACGTTAGGTTCCCGAAGGTGAATCGCTTGCCGCTTTGCTGTCAAGTCGAAGTGACCCGCATCAGGCTTGCAGCAGACCAGAATTCAAGAATGCCAAACGGCGTGAGCCTCTAAGCTCCCCGCCGCTGAGCTACGGGAGTCATGGGCATGTTCTTAGGATTTTTAGGTTGAACGCCGATATTGGACGACTAACTCCCGTTGGCTCAACCAGACGCCACCAAGAACATCAAAATCGGTTGGCGGGTTTGGGTAGCTCTTTGTCTTTGTGGTCCAAAATTGAAGCGATCCTCCGCAATTTCGTCATCGCCTCATCGATCAGTTGCCAGGATTGCTGTCCTTCTACCGCGCCCCTGGCGGTCGCCAGATCAGTTTCGACGATCTGCATTAGTTCGCGGGCAGCTTCCTTTTTGTCCATACCTGCCACTCCTGAGAGACGAGAATGCGGTCTTGGGCGCATGATGCCACGACCGCGGGCGTGTCGGCAACGGAACCAACTGCTGTCCGCATGGTTTCTCGCTGAAAGGAGAACCCCATGCTCAGATTCCTAATCCGACTCGGCGCACTCTATGCGGCATTCCAAATCGGTCGTGAGTACGGCCGAAAGGAAAGCGAGGTCATGCTGTTGCCCCCCGTCGACTACGAGCGGCGTCCCACAGCAAGAAACGAAGAGGAATTCGGCACACTCTAGGCCTTGGCCTACATCATGCCGCGCTTCTCCAGACCCCATCACGCAGCGACGGGGATAATCGGTGGACGGCGTTCCGATTTCCTTACCATCTCTATGGGAAGAGTGCCTGTCCCACTTTTCGGTAAGCATTTGAATCAATTAAATTCATCATCCCCGCCTCTGGGCATCATTTCTTTTGAGTCCATTCTGGACACATAGGTTACGGTTTATACCGGAGACATGGGTAACACTTTTGGCCCGAATGGGTTTTGGAGTGGTTCGAGCCTGCATGTCTCATCATCGAAGTATCCCAAATCATAGTCCATGAAGCTAGCCAGCCAGATATGGTCCTCGACCTGTTTGATGCCGACGGTCTGACCGGCAAAGACGAGGCTGAGATTGATCTTCTTGCGGTCGAAACGGATGCGCCCGCACCGTCGAGTCATCGCTAAGACGCTAGGGACGAAAGATCCCGAAGAAACAAAACAAAGGCATGCTGCGGTCCTTGCCGAATTTGAGTTTTAGTGGGCGCAGATTCGGCTTCGAGGCAGTGAAGCAGCAGACCAGGGAGATCCGAACAAGGACGCTGGAGATGAGGCGCGGTACATTACCGACCGCGAGGCCCATGCTCCAGCCAAGGCCATCCACGACGAATAGCTCGCAGATTTTTTCGAAAACCCGAACGAACAGCTGTACTGGCATACGAATTTGTATGAGGGCGTGTGGACAAAATTTCCGCTCCCGACAGCCGACCCTATTCCTGGGGTGGAAGGTATCGCGGACGCGCTTCCAGGGACCGTCCCAATCGAAAACATCCTTTGGAAGGCGATGAGAACGCGATGTATTCGTAGCGCTGATGCGCGTCGATGTGGTCGTTATAGCAGGCTTCGGCATGTGGGAAAGGCCACCGGAGCTCGGCTTTGAGCGATGGATTCCAGTGATGAGCAAACGCTGCTGAGACGTCGACAAATCGCTACGAGGGCAGCGCAAAAGAGACTCACGGCCAGCCCGAACTACCGACACATTGTGCGGTTGGCCCGGGTCCAGACCCATCTGGCTTTTTGTTATCGTTGGTTTGTTTTGGCCTTATGACGCCTCCGAATGCGGAATTCGCATACCACCAGTCCTTCTTGATGGCAGCCGAAAGACTTGACTGCCAACGCCGCGCGCTTGGCGGCCGGCTCGGTGGTCTCGCTTTTATGTTAGTGCAATGTGCGGACCACCGCGGCGGGGACAGTCGGTCCCGCGTCTCCGCCTTCGGCGGTCGCTATGCTGACGCTCCTACGGCTGTCCGGTTCACCGCCGCGGCGGAGGCGAATTTCCTCCATCCCGCGCGCGAAGCTCGTCCGACCTAACGGACGCGCGCGGGATTCCGGTTTATACGCCCTCTATCCTTCGCGCACCGGCTGCCGCCGGACGCAGAATTCGTGATAGGGGGAAAAGTAAGTCGCTGTCCGCGTGATGGCGGCCGGATCGACGTGCTGCGAAAGGCACCACGCCGTTTCCAATTGTCGCCGTAGTGCCAGAGGCCATCGGTGTGGTGCACCGAGGGATGTCCAGCGGGCGGCTCGGAACCCTTCTCGGGCGCGATCGTCGCGGGCGGTTTGCCGCAAGATAATTCAAATATACCTCGGTCTCTAGTTGTGAGCTTTCCAGAAGTTGTCCATTCGGACCGAACCGAGGAGACTGGAGTTACCACGCTTCAGCACTCATCGGAGGGTCCGAATGAACATCCACAAGAATGCCCGTCTCACGCTTTTGCGTCGAGAGGAGATGGCGCTTTTGGTAATAGAAGGCAGCCTTTCCAAAGCCCATGCGGCGCGGACTTATGGCGTGTCGCCCAAGATCGTGGCGCGGTGGGTCGAGCGCTACAAGACCGAAGGCAGCAAAGGCATGGCCGACCGTTCGTCACGGCCCAACGTCATGCCGGGTCTGACCAGCCAGGCCGTGGCCGAGCGCATCGTCGTCCTGCGCCGCCAACGGCTGACCGGCAAGCACATCGCCATGGAGATGGGCGTCTCGCCCGCCACCGTCAGCCGGGTTCTCAGGCGTGCAGGGTTGTCGCGTCTGAAGGACATCGCACCAGCCGAACCGATCCGCCGCTACGAACGCGAGCATCCCAGCGACATGATCCACATCGACCGACATCAAGAAGCTCGGGCGATTTGAACGGGTTGGCCACCGCATCACCGGCGATCGCACCGGCCAATCCAACAGTCGCGGGGTGGGCTGGGAGTTCGTTCATGTCTGCATCGACGACGCTTCGCGCGTCGCCTTCTCGCAAATACTGCCCGACGAGCGCAAGGAAAGCGCCATCGCCTTCCTCAAGGCAGCGGTGGCCTACTATGCCAGCCTTGGTATCTCAGTCGCGCGCGTCATGACCGACAACGGCTCGTGCTGCAGATCGAAAGCCTTCGCCAAGACCTGCCGCGAGCTTGGCCTCAAACATATCCGCACAAAGCCCTACACGCCCAAGACCAATGGCAAGGCAGAGCGCTTCATTCAGGCCGCGCTCAGGGAATGGGCCTACGCCATTGCCTACCCGAACTCCGATCATCGTGCCGGAGAACTTCCCGTCTGGCTGCACCGATACAATTGGCATCGACCTCACGGCAGCCTAAAGTCCAAAACACCAATCAGCCGCCTCGGCCTAACCGAGGACAACCTGTTGAGGCTCCACAGCTAGCGGTGCTGATGCGAGGGCGTGGAATTGCTCCTCGGATGAGATGTCGCCCTCGGCCTCAAACACAAGCGCACGAAGCCCTATACCCCAAACCGATCAATTTTCGGGACCAACGTGGTCGAGCTAAGCTGAAGGTCGAGAACCTCTCGAAGATAGGTTCATGGTGAAGTGGGGCGGACCTGATGGCCGCTTGGGCGGCGCCAAAGGCCAGTTCCCTACGCCCCGCGCCGGTCTGTACGGGGATGATCATGTTGAAATATGAGAGAATCTTTAGCCTCGACCAGCGCTACATGGCCCGACAAAAAGAAAGCCCTGCGGCAAAGCCACAGGGCTCATTTCGCGATCCTGGGATCAATAGCAGTAGTAGGCGTATTCGCAGTAGCCATTCCAATAGCAATAGTACTGCCAGTAACAGACGGCTTTGGAATTGGCTTTGGCCATCGTGCGCACGTCGGCGGCCACCTTGGTGATCAACTCGTCGCCCTGGGCGAGGCCTTCGGCCTTCTTGAGCACCGCTTCGACATCGAAGTTCGCGCCCTTGTCGCCTTGCTGGCCATCGGCCAGAACCCGACCGGGAACGCTTGCCACCATCTTGGCGGAAGTGACGAGCGCGAGTGGGTCACCCTTGGCTTCGCCATAGCTTTCGAGAGCCCGTGCCGTCTCTAGGATCTGGCGGCCTTCGGCCTGCTGGGCGGCCGAAATATCCGGCTTTTTGTCTTCCGCAAGCGAAGCGCCGGCGGTCAGGCTGTTTGCGGCAAGAAGGCCGGCGAGAAGCAGTTTCTTCATCATAAGGTTAGTCCTCCGTTGTGTCAGTTTCATTGCCCCCGCCGGTTATCCATCGGTTTTCCCGGCGTTTCCCCAATCCGATGCCGCCTCCCTTCGCAGCGAAACCAGTTTGTGGACCCTTGCTAGCGCCGGCCCAGCCAGCGCCAATTCCCTCTACTGCCCCGGCAGCCGCTATTTCCCTGGCACGGTCGTGAAGGGCCTGACATCGATCGACATCTCTTCCTCCATGCGCGGCGGTTTGCTGATCGAGCTTTGCGCCATATCGTTCAGGCTCTTCGAAACCAGATCGTGCAGTTCGGTCATCTCCGGCGTGGCGTCGTCGCCAGAGGACGCATTGCGCAGACCCTCCTGCTCGAGATTGTCGAACGCCGTATGCGCCTTGCCGAGGCCCGGTACCGCGATGAGCACCAGGCGCTCGTCGCTGGCTGTCGCCGAACCAAGATCGATCTGAGCGATGTCGGCGCTCTTCTCGTCGCCGGAGGCAATCCGGTTGATCGTTGCCTCGGCCGGCCACAGTGTGGTGATGGAGAAATCCTGGCCGATCAGCAGCACAGTGACATCAACGGGCTTCGGTCCCGTGTTGCGCATCTTGACCGATATGATGTCGCAATCCCCAAGCCGCGGCGCGCTACCCGCCTCGAGCGGCGGCTCATAGTTGGTGCGATCGTCGGAACACGTCTTGCCGGCAATGGCTTCGGGTTTCGCCCGGGCAATCAAGACCTGCGATTCGAGCCCAATGGCTTGCCCGGCCTCGCTGCCTGCCAGACGTTGCAGCGCCAACGCACGGGCAATGCGATTGATTGCTGCGGCCACGGTCGAGGCCGCGGCGTCCGGATTGTCGGGCAATGTCAAACGCGGCGACGAACCGGCCCCGCTTTGGTCGATCTGCCCGCCTGTGGCGGAAAACGCCAGTTTGCCGTCGACCAGCGCAACGGCAATGTCATAACCGCTTGAGCGCATCGATACGCGTTTGGACAGCACGTCGGAGGCAATCGCCGAACGAAGCGCCGCGATGGCCGGCGCGTAATCCTTGCCGTCGGCCGGGTCTATCCGGACGGGCTGCGAGAGCGTGACCGATAGATCGACACCCGGCTCGACGACACGCGCGAAGCGGCCCTTCTTGAAGGCCGTTGCATCAGGCTCGGTTAGGCAGGAGCCGCTCTTGGCTGTCGGCGACGAGCATGGCCAGGCGATCTGGGTGACTGTGCTTTTAGTGGCGCCCGCATTCTCCACGACGCCATAAGCGACGGCATCTGCGTTAGGGGCGGCGGGGTCGGCATAAAGTGCGACGATCGCGCCGTCGTTCAGGCCGGCAAGTTGGCCGGCCTGAAGGTTTCCGGCATAGATCGGCCATTGCCGGATCGCAGTGGCGTTGCTCAGTCGGAGCACCGGTTCGTCCAGCAGATCGCCTTCCAGATCCGGCGTCTGCGTCGCCATAAGCGTGTTGCGCTTGATGTCGGCGACAACGGCCTGGTGCAGCGTGCGGTATGTCAGGTCAGGCGTCTGATTGAGCCGGTTCAACATCGTATAGGTGAAGACGCCGTAACTCTCGCCATCGGCAGCGCCTTTCGGCGTCTTTTCCAAAGCCACCTCGGTTGTCTGGGCGGCATAGAAAAAAGCGGCGCGCCCCCGCCCCTTGGGCAGCGCCTTGCGTTCCAGCGCAATCGGCCGCCCGGTCGAACCCACGGCCTCGGGCACCCCGAGATCAGTCGGATCGACGCCGCGCGCCCGTGCGTCATCGCTCGGAATGTCGCGAAAGCCGGTGGCGGAGTGGCAGGCGTCTAGGATGCCGAAGAAGTCTGCGCCCTTGTCGAGAATGCGCTGGACGCGCGCTCCAAGTTCGTCATCGACAATTGCACGGTCGACGCTCTCGCCGTTCCAGCGGCCGATGTCATAGGGCAGAAAAATCTGGTCGAAGCCGCCTTCCTCGTCGCCATTCAGGTCGGGCTGTTGCGAACCGTGCCCGGAGAAATAGAAGATGATGAGATCACCGTTGCGGGCCGTATCTGCGAGATGATCGAGGCCGGCCAGGACCGCCTGCCTGGTGCCTGGACCCGGGGCCGAAACGCCATCTTGCAGGCCACTCACTCCATCGGCCAGAACGGTAACATCCCCGGCCGGTACGCCGAGGCGAACCAGCGTGTTGGCCACTTCGCGGGCGTCGTTCTTCGGCCCGACAAGGTGAATGGCTTCAGGAAGGTTCGGATAGCCCGATACGCCGACAACTAGCGCGCGCGTCTCGGCATGCACCGCGGTGCAGCCAAGCAGAAAGGCTCCGGCTAAACCGCAAAGCCAACCCCAGCGCGCAGTCATGTCACTCGCCCGCCAACTAATTTAGCTCCAGCTAACACTCGCAAGCCGGGGCAGCCCATGTCCAGTTAAATCGCTCCGCCGCCCGATGATCGCGGAACATTTCCAAAGCATGGGCTTCTGGTAAGGCCGTCCGTTCGCCGAAATCAGCAAGCATGCCCTTGCGGGGGCGAAGCTTGCGCGCGGATGGACCGTGGCGAAAGTTGAAGTTGGGGCGCAAAATGTCGAAGTTGTCTATGTGGTGGCGCAATAGACGCCATCCAATACCGAAGAGCGCCACAATGGGACGCCGGACTTACGGCATAGGCGATGGCTCAATGATTTCCGGGTGTGGTCCAGAGTGACCGTTTGAGATCGGATCTTTTTGCTCAATCGCTGCCGAAGTGACCTTCTTGTGTAGTGGCAACCACCCAACGGACTGCGCGACGACTTCCCATGGCGGCCCTATGCGCCCGCAAAAGCGGACATCGCTGGTGCCGACACCATGAGCGGCGTTGCGCCATAACCGACATTGCAAATCGACATTACACTCGTGTTGTCAGGGTCGAGAGCTGGTCAGTATCGTAACGGTCCCGCAAGTCAGCAAGCGCTTTCGGATCCGGAGAGCCGTGTGCAGCCAGCTTGGCAAGCTCTTCGAAATAGTGCTCATGCCCGGGCGGAGAGACGGTCATCAGCACCCGCGCCGGCTTCTCGCTGACATTGGTGATGTTGTGCGGCAGCCCCGGTGGAATGAACAGGTAGGTACCTGGGGTCGCGTGGATCGCCCTGTCACCAACCTGCCAGACGCATTCGCCCTCCAGCACGTAGAAGGTTTCCTCCTGCACGCGATGAACATGAAGGCCGGTGGCGAAACCGGCCGGGATCGTCCAGTCGAACATGCTCGTGTATTTGGTATTCTCGCCGGTGACGAGGAACACCATCGGATGGCCACGTAGCATGATCCCCTTGTTCTCGTCGGGCATGCGAATGACGGGAGCGACGCTCATCTAATCCTCCATTGGCTCGGTGCTACTTCCGCAAGCACGGGCGCAAGATGCGCTGCCAGTTTCGGCGAGTCGTGAAGCCGTTCCGAAATCGTTGCGAAAAGATCACAAACGGTATCTTCTTCGCGAATGCCGACAAGCCTTGCGTTTGGCCCATTTCGCCTAGACACCGATGTCGGAATTCTATTCCACGGCGTCGAGCCGACGCCGCTCGGCCAGCGGGCGGTCGCGCTGCTTGCGCTGCTTGTGGAACGGGCGGGCGCGCCGGTTCCGAAGGAAACGCTGATCGAGGCGGCGTGGCCCACACAGGCCATTGAGGACAGCAACCTGACGGTCCAGATTGCGGCGGTACGGCGGCTCTTTGAGGAGCTGGCGGGCGGCGCATGCTGGATCGAAACGCTGCCGCGACGCGGCTATCGCTATGTCGGGCCGGCGGTCACAGCCGGTGGCCGTGAACCGGCAGCCGGCGCCGCACCAACGGCAATGCTGGCATTGCCGGGCAAGCCCTCGGTCGCGGTTTTACCGTTCTCGAACCTAAGCGGCGATCCGGAGCAGGATTACTTCGCCGACGGGATGGTTGACGATATCATCACCGGCCTTGCGCGCATCAACTGGCTGCTCGTCATCGCGCGAAATTCGACCTTTACCTACAAGGGCCGGGCCGTCGACGTGAAGCAGGTCGGCCGCGAACTTGGCGTACGGTATGTACTCGAAGGGAGCGTGCGAAAAGCCGGCGGCCATGTGCGCGTGACTGGCCAGATGATTGATGCATCGACCGGCGCTCACGTCTGGGCCGAGCGGTATGACCGCAGCTCCGACGATATCTTCGCGCTTCAGGATGAGATCGCCATATCGGCTGTCGGCGCAATCGCACCGAGCCTGCGACGAGCCGAAATCGACAGGGTGAAGCGCAGGCGTCCCGATAACCTGGATGCTTATGACCTTGTGCTGCGGGCACAGCTCGACGTTGATTCCGGAATGCCTGATCGGGTGACGCGAGCGCTCGTGCTGCTCGAACGCGCCATCGAACTCGATCCGGCCTATGCGCTGGCGCACGGCAACGCCGCGATGTGTCACCATTGCCTCTTCCTCCGCGCCGGCTTGCAGGAAGCCGACCGTGTCGCTTCGATCCGCTATGCCCGCTCCGCCATCCTCCACGGGCAGGACGATGCGTCCGCGCTGACTCTCGCGGGATTTTCGATTGGCATGGATGGACATGATCGTAAAGCTGCTTTCACTGCATTGGAAGCCGCGCTCGCTATCAGTCCTTCGTCCGCCCTGACCTACATTCTGGGCAGCGTCATTCTCGGATGGAGCGGAGAAGCAGAGCGGGCCATCGAGTGGAGCGAGCGGGGCATGCGGCTGAGCCCGTTTGACCCATGGGCTTTCGCCGCTTTCGATGCGCAGGCGATGAGTCATTTGCTGCGCGGCCGCTACGACGAAGCCTGTCGCGCCGCTTACAAGTCCGTTCAGGCAAATCCCGCACACAGCATCACTTATGTGCAATTGGCCGCTGCCCTTGCCAAACTCGGCCGGTTGGAGGAAGCGAGGGCAGCTGCCGCGCGGGTGCTCGAACTGCAACCAACATTCCGTTACAGCCGCCAGTTTGCGGGCGTGAACTGTGCTCCCGCGCTCGCGGAATGCCTTGGTGATGCGCTGCATGCTGCCGGGCTGTCAGATTAGCGCGAGACGCTTTCATGAATCTGTTCGACACGGTCCTAACAGGGCCCGTGCGTGCTGCAGGCGGGACTTTGGCGCCTAGAAGAAGTCCGCTTGCAGGTCAAACCGCGTCGCGCAGGTTAAGAGCTCGAACGACAGGAATGGCTCAGGACTCAACGCTCAGCAATGGCGGTCGTTGACTCGAAGCCCGGCTTGCGTCTGCCACGATGGAAACGACAGCTTTGCGCCCATGTCGGACATTTGGAGCGCTCGGGACGCTTCCTGAAAGCGGCCAGTCGTTAATGCTGTCGAGGCGCTTGCGGAAACCTGGCGCGAGGCCGTCGATGATAATCTTGCTGAACGGGACGGTATAGCGAATTCTTATGGCTTCTCAGCCTTCAGGCGGCGTCAGGCCGATGCAGCGAAGCAAGGCCATCAGATCAATTTCAACGCCTGCCGCGCGAGTGACGGCTTCGCGATCAATCTTCCTCGTCAGCTCGGCGCGGCTCATCGGCTTTTGATATTGAGGCCATTCCTGACGGATCGCATTCTGCGTGATCTGATTGGTCGGGGGCTTGTGCGCGGTCCTCCCGGCGAAGTGACGCAGCAGCACAGCCTCGAAACAAGGCTCCTGCCATACGATCCTGATGTCATTCGCGGTGGCTAGCTCTCGCGCACGATGCGCGCGATCGGCAGAGAGCGCCAATTGATCGGTATCGAGCAGCACGAATTTGTCGGCGAATGTGCCGCGCGTTTTTCGAAGCTGGGCGAGTCTGCGGATCGCAAGCTCGATGCGGGCTAGCGGATCGCCAGCTTTCAGCAACTCGATATTGAGGTGAACATGCAGGTCAGCCTCAAATATGAGGTCTTGCAGGAATCCTGCATAGCCTTGCTCGGACTCGCCTTCGCAGCCGATAAAGATCGGCTTGCGCTGCGGGATGAAGGGGCGACGCGTCTTCATCCGATTTGCGGCACGCCGCCGTAAGCGCCGCTCAGATATTTGCGATAGAGGTTTTCGTCTCGACGAACCTTCACGTCCATCAGGCTATAAGCCCGCGTCCGCCCTTTCCGGTCCTTCTCGCATATGATGATCTCTTCCTTCGTGAGGTCATCGAGCAGCGACACGGAATGGCAGGTAAACCAGAGCTGCGCATCCAACTGGTTCCGGTTCTCGCTATCATAGAACCACCCGATTAGCTCGGGCAGGACAAGCGGATGGATCGACGCGTCAAACTCATCGATAATGCACAGGCCTCCTTGCGCGAGCGCGAGGGTGAGCATCGGAAACATCTTGATGAATGACTGCGTGCCGTGGCTCTCCAGAATCCACGGCATTTCGACATGAAGGCCGGAATGTTTGAACATGGGCACAAGCCCGTTCGGCGTTTCCTGAAAGCGCATGGCTTCCACGCCGACATCGATCCGGCTGAGTTCCTTGTTTAGCTGGTCGAGCATTTCGGGTGCCTGACCGAGGAAGTTGATGATCGGCTGATCCTGTATGGATGGCGTCGGCCCTATCTGGAACATCACCTTCCTCGCCGTCTCAAGGAACAGCATCGCCGTAGGGTGCTGGAACAGTCCGAATGACGACAGGACAGAGACGTTTGGGCGCAGCGTGTTCAGGAGGTGTTGAAAGCCCGTGAGGGAGAAAGATCGGGAATCTTTCACCTTGGCCTCGCAATCGCGCTCGAAGACGCGTTGCCATTTGCCTTGGCCTTTCGGCTTCTGCCTTAGCGCCTCGCTGAGGACGCGTTGCGCGTTACCTTCGACTACCTCGATCTCGACCTCATAGCGATAGACGCCATGCTCTATCTCGTCGCCCGCTTCGATCCGGTCCATCGTTTCGCGGTTCAGGTTCATGACGCCGCCCATCTCGATCGCGAGCTTTATGGGGCGCGAGCGGGATCCCAGATCGTTGAATCGTTCGCACGGAAAGCCCGGCACTGTCCGCTGCGAACTGTCCCGCGCGAACATGATCAGGAACTGGAGGGCTTTTAGGATGGTGGTTTTGCCCGACCCGTTCGCGCCGTAGATTGAAACGACCTTCGGAGCGCGCAGGTCGGAGCCCGGAAAAATTTCGGCATAGCGTCCCTCAACGTCCGGCACGTTCGGCGCGATCGTGAGGTCGATGACCTGCGGATCGCGGATGGAGTAGAAATTTTCGATCTCAAGTTTGTAGAGCATGTCGCACTCCCTTCATTTCCAAAATAGCATTTTAACGAGAAATCGTCAAACATGCGCTTTGACGTTGAGAAATATGGAGTGTGACTGAAATTTCCCAAAGATAATGACCTTACGATATTCCAGGCAAGTTCTCTTGTGCCGACTTATCAGGGCGACGACTCTCGGGCTTCCAGAGCCCTGCGCAGGACCATATTGCGTCTGGTAATCACCCTGCGCTCCCGCGGCGTCCGGGCCTCTACCAGGTAAGCGAACGACAGCTAGCGGGAGTGCTGCTTGAAATCGGCCGAGCCGCTAGCCGCCATCTTCTGTCGTACTTGCTGAACCACTCTCAACGTCTGCTTTGCCGGGCTGCGACCTCAAAAGCTGGCTGACTGCTAACGGCCCCCTTCAACCGTCTACCGGCGTTTCTCCGGTGGCCAATCATGGCCGAAGGAGAAACGAAATGGGACACTCGTGCTACGACCTCACGGCCCCCGAGCGCCGTGCATGGAATGCAGGCAAGAAGGTTGGAACGAAACGCCCTCTGAAACCTCGACAGGTATGGGCGATACGCTTCTTTCTCGATCGGGAACGGCGTCAGCGAGACAGAGCGCTCTTCGATCTGGCGATCGACAGCAAGTTGCGCGGCTGCGATCTCGTCAAGATCAAAATCGGCAACCTTGTTGTAGGGCCGGAAATCCGAACTCGCGCGATGGTCATCCAACAGAAGACCGGCCGACCTGTTCAGTTCGAGTTGATGATCGACGCACGCTCCAGTCTTCTCGCATGGCTGGAACGACGCGGCGGGACAGTGGATGATTACGCATTTCCGAGCAGGATCGATCCAAGGGCTCACATGAGCACAAGGCAGTATGCCCGCCTCGTCGACGAATGGGTCGAGGCGATCGGGCTTCGACCCCAGGAATACGGCACTCATTCCCTGCGTCGCACCAAGGCGTCGATTATCTACAAAGCGACGGGAAATCTGCGAGCCATCCAGATTTTGCTCGGCCATACCAAGATCGAGAACACGGTCCGCTATCTGGGAGTCGATATAGAAGATGCTCTCGAACTTGCCGAGGCAACTGAGGTTTGATCAAGAGCGGCTCCACTTCACGAGTGGAGCGGTGAACAATTTGCGCCCAGATCTCGGTCATTAGAGTTCGCTGTGCCACTACCTTAAAGCGGACATCACCAGCGACCGCACGGGAGATTGCGGTTGTGCCACTCGCAGAGCGGGCTTTGCAGCCCGCGTGCGAGGTCAATCGCCGGTTCGCATCCAGGGCCTGACTCCGGTTTGCGATAGTGAAGGCCGACCTCGGCCAGAGCTTCATCGACTATCTGGTTTCTGCGCGGAAAGGCAGAAACCGTTCGCCGATTATCAGGTCGGTGGACAGCAATTGTTCTTTCCAAACGTCAGCCGCGACCCGTTCTAGCCGGTCGCTGGCCGAATCCCTGCATCGAGGCGGAAGGACGGCTCCGCCCGTCAATGCCAGTTGCAATCCGTATCCTAGCTGGCCCATCATTGGGCATGAGCATAACGCAGCCGTCGAACGGCACGCTGACCAGCCTCGAATCGGCGCTCGCCGAATTGCTCGACGGCTTGGCTCCGGCCGCCCTCACATCCGTACCGCTTGCGCAGGCTCGGGATCGTATTGCGGCTGAAATGCCAGCGCTTGCAAACCCGCTGCCTAAGAGCAACCGGGCCGTGATCGACGGCTGGGCGCTGCGTTCGCTCGATCTTGCCGGCGCATCGTCTTATTCGCCAGTTCCTTTGATGACCGCTCCGGTGTGGGTCGAAGCCGGCGATGCGCTTCCCGATGGCTGTGACTGCGTTCTGGAAGCCAATCTAGTCGCGTGCGGGGGCACAATCGCACAAGCCTTCGCAGATACAATTCCCGGCGAGGGCACCCGCCGTTCCGGCGAGGACATTGCCGCTGGCCGACCCGCCACGATCACTGGCCGTTCCCTGTCCGCGACCGATCTTCTGGCCGCTCGCGCCGCGGGACTTCAAATGGTTGTGGTTCGTTCGCCGAATGTCCACCTGATCGATGTGGCGGCAATCGATGGCAATTTGCTGACGGTGGAGTTCATCGCCGAATTGTTGCGGGCGGCCGGAGCGCGCGTCTCGGTTGAAACTGTCGCGCGCGATGCACGATCGATCACCGATGCGCTGGATGCTCCCCCTTGCGACCTGATTGTTACCGTCGGCGGCACCGGCTTCGGTCGCTCCGACGCCACCGCTGAGGCGCTGAAGATGCGCGGTGCATTGATTGCGCACGGCATAGCACTTCGGCCCGGCCGTACCGCGGCGATCGGCAAACTGGGCGCCATTCCGGTGATGGCGCTGCCCGGCGCGCCGGGTCAGGCTTTTGCGGTCTATCACGCATTGTTGCAGCCAGTACTTGACCGTCTGACCGGCCGCACGGGCAGGTTCGGCACTATCCTGCCATTGGCACGTAAGATTTCCTCCGTAGTCGGCATTGCCGAGATCGCGCTGCTCAGACAGGAGAAATCCGCATGGCTCCCGCTCGGCGTTGGCGATCTGTCGCTGGATCATCTTCGCATGGCCGATGCATGGCTTGTCGTTGCCGGCGACAGTGAGGGATATGCCGCAGGCGTGACCGTTGAAGCCCTTCCACTGCGTGTGACCTGAAATAAGGACGCTGATATGATTAAATCTTCTCAGCCAGCAGCTTCCCGTCGACGGCAAGGGGTTGCCCAAGACCAGTTCCTGACCATCCTATCACGCGAGGAAGCGATGGCCCGCTTTGAGGCGGCGCTCTTTCCACGCGACGTACTCCAGGAAGAGCGACCGCTGGCCGATACGCTCGGCTTGGCGCTGGCCCGCGATATCGTTGCGCCGGTCGATGCGCCGCCTTTCGACCGTTCGAATGTCGATGGCTTTGCCGTGCGATCCGCGGATATCACATCTGCATCGGAAGGAGCCTTCGTGCGCCTCTCGCTTAATGAAGAAATCATCGCTTGCGGCGTTGCGCCGAGTGAAACCGTGCGGGTCGGCACCGCAACTGCAATCGCGACCGGTGGGCCGCTTCCGCGCGGCGCTGATGCAGTCGCCATGGTGGAACATACCCAACCTGCGGAAGATGACGCCATCGAGATCCGGCGCAGCGCCTCGCCTGGCCAATTCGTATCCTATGCCGGATCCGATATTGCCCGCGGCGAGGTTTTGCTCCGCGCGGGAACGCAGATTGGCTCGCGGGAAATCGGCATGTTGGCCACCTGTGGGATTGCGCGTGTCGCTGTTGCACGCAAGCCTCTCGTTGCAGTGCTGTCGACCGGGGACGAGCTCGTCCAGCCAGGCGAACCCTTGCGCCCCGCTGCAGTCTACGACGCCAACGGCTCGGTGGTCAGCGCGGCAATCGCGGAAAATGGCGGGGAGGCGGTGTTTTTCGGCGCTATTGTGGATGACGAAGCTCTGCTCGAAAGCGCCATGCGCGAGGCACTTAAGGCTTCCGATATGCTGATCCTGTCCGGCGGGTCTTCGAAAGGCGCTGGCGACGTCAGCCACCGCATCATCTCCCGCCTCGGCAAACCGGGCATCATTGCACATGGTGTGGCGCTGAAGCCGGGCAAGCCGCTGTGCCTTGCTGTATGCGACGGCAAGCCCGTCGTCATCCTGCCGGGCTTCCCGACTTCGGCGATGTTCACCTTCCATGACATGATCGTGCCGGTGCTGCGCCGCATGGCTGGTCTGCCGCCGAGGGCCGAGATGCAGGTGGAGGCAACAATTCCGCTGCGCATCGGTTCAGAACTTGGCCGCACCGAATTTGTCATGGTGTCTTTGATCGAAGGTGAGAACGGGCTGATCGCCTATCCGACCGGCAAGGGCTCCGGCGCGGTCACCTCGTTTGCGCAGGCTGACGGGTTCATGCGCATCGATGCGCTTGCCGACCATATGCCGGCCGGTGCGCTGGTCGAGGTAACGCTGTTTACGCCGCATGTGAGGGTGCCGGATCTCGTCATCATCGGCAGTCATTGTACCGGACTCGATCTGGTGCTGGCGCCGCTCGCGCGCGCTGGCCTGTCTACCCGATCGCTTGCCGTTGGCAGCCTTGGCGGGCTGGCGGCCGCCCGGCGTGGCGAATGCGATCTGGCGCCGATCCACCTCTTCGACGACAGGACCCAAACCTACAACACACCGTTCCTAAGCGAGGGGTTGGAACTCGTGCCCGGCTGGCGGCGCATGCAGGGAATCGTCTATCGGGCGGGCGATACGCGCTTCGAGGGCAAGTCTGCCGAAGACGCGCTTGCTGCAGCCCTTGCCGATCCGACCTGCATGATGGTCAACCGCAATCAGGGTGCTGGAACCCGCATTCTCATCGACGGATTGCTCGGCCAGGCGCGACCGGACGGCTACTGGAACCAGCCCCGCTCGCACAATGCCGTCGCAGCGGCTGTGGTGCAAAAGCGCGCCGATTGGGGTGTCACGATTGCGCCCGTCGCTCGCGCCACCGGCCTCGGCTTTATTGCGCTGACCGAGGAGCACTACGATTTCGCGCTGGTCGCGATGCGCAAGTCGCGGCCGGCGGTCCAGGCATTCCTGGCCGCGCTGAAGTCGCCCGCAAGCCGTATTGCGATGGAAGAAGCGGGTTTCCGACCAGCGTGAATCAATCAGCGGCCAGAAAATGCCATGGATTGCATACGTCGATGAAACCCCCTCCGCCTCAACCAACGATACTTATATATGCGGCGAGAAGCCTGAGGTATGTCCTCCCATCGTTGGTTTCCGCTTTTTCGAAATTGAGCGGGGTCAGTGTAGAAACGCGACATGGTCCGGCCGGCCTGCTAAGGGAGCGCATTGAGGAAGGTGAGCGGCCTGATCTCTTCCTTTGCGCCAACTTCGCTCATCCAGCCCGTCTCGCCGCCTTAGGTCTCGCGCAGCCACCGGTGGTATTTGCCCGCAACATCATAGCTGCCGCGGTGCGCCGCGATGCAGGCTTCACGACGGCGAATTTCATTGACAGGCTGCTCGATCCTGCGATCGGCATTGCAACCTCGACGCCGTTCAAGGATCCCTTGGGCGACTATGCCTGGGCAATTTTCCGGCGCGCTGAAAAACTCCGGCCCGGCACCTTCGCTATTCTGGACGCGAAGGCACAGCAGTTGATCGGCAGTTCCCAAACGGCAAATCCGCCGGGGCGTTATGACCCGATCGCCGCGGCGCTAGCGACGGGCTCCGCCCATGTGTTTCTCGGCTATCGCACGAGCTTGAAGAGGCTAGCGGACGAGGTGCAAGGGGTCAAAACGATGAAGATTCCGGCCAATCTGAACGTCGTGCCAGAATATACCCTGGTCGCACTTCAGGACTGCTCGTTGGCTGGTATGTCCTTCGCATTGTTTATCCTCTCGGCGGCCGGACAGAAGCTGCTGCAGGATTTCGGCTTTCAGCCGGTCGCGCTTTCGAAGGAAATTTGAGGCAGCAAAGTCGCGCCAGTTCCCCGGGAAATCAGAAACCGGCCATAGCATTGAACTGGGTGATCTCAGCCGCCCTGAGCGACCGGGAGCGGACAGGGCGCATCCCTGCATTCCCTAACTTGTGCGCTTCGACGGCGGATACCGGCAACCCATCCTGGCGAACCAATGCTGAGGTCGACTATTCCGCCGCCTCTGCATGAGCCTTTTGCGCGACACGGGCGGCACAATATTTGAACTCCGGTATTTTGCCGTATGGATCAAGCATCGGGTTGGTCAACTTGTTTGCCGGGCTTTCGTTGAAACAGAACGGTATGAAGATCATCCCGTCGGCGACCTCGCGATCTGCCCGCAAGATCGCATCGATCGTTCCACGTCTCGTTTCAACCTGGATGACCTCACCCACCGACAGATCGCGCCGTTTGATTTCGTAAGGGTTCATCGCTGCGATGCCTTGCGGCTCGATTGCATCGAGCACTCCTGCGCGCCGGGTCATGGCGCCGGTGTGCCAATGTTCCAGCATGCGACCGGTCGTCAGCACCAGCGGATAGTCCTCATCCGGAACCTCGTCGGGCGGGAGCAGGTCGGTCGGCACGATGCGGCCCCGCCCATCGGTGGTGGGGAAGCCCGACGAGAAGATTACTTCATTGCCAGGCACATCTACGCCGTCTGCCGGATAAATAACCGATCCTTCGCGCTCGACCCGTTCCCATGAAATGTGTTTCAGGGACGGCATGACCTGCGCCATTTCGGTGTAGACGTCGGAGACATCTTTGTACTCCCAGCCGAGACCCATGCGGTTGGCGAGGTCAATGATCAGGTCGAGATCCTGCCGCGCGTCGCCCGGAAGCTCGAGCGCGGGGCGACCCATCTGCACCTGGCGGTTGGTGTTGGTGTAGGTCCCGAACTTTTCGGCATGCGCGGACGCCGGCAGCACGACATCGGCGTGCCAGGCCGTCTCTGTCAGGAAAATGTCTTGCACGACCAGATGATCGAGCTTGGCAAGTGCCGCGCGGGCATGGGTTTGATCGGGGTCGGACATCGCCGGGTTTTCACCCATGATGTACATTCCCTTGATTTCGTCGTCGTGGATGGCATCGATAATCTCGACCACCGTCAGCCCGCGCTTTGGATCGAGCGTCTGACCCCAAAAATTCTCGTACTGGGCGCGAATGTCGATGTTCTCGACCGATTTGTAGTCGGGATAGTACATCGGGATCAGGCCCGCGTCCGAAGCGCCCTGCACATTGTTTTGACCACGCAACGGGTGGAGACCTGTGCCGGGGCGGCCGATATGTCCGGTGATCAGCGCGAGGGCGATCAGGCAGCGCGAATTGTCGGTTCCGTGGGTATGTTGAGAAATGCCCATGCCCCAGAAAATCATCGAACGCTCGGATCGCGCATACATCCGCGCAACATCGCGCAAAATACTGGCTTCGATGCCGCAGACCTCAGCCATGGCCTCGGGCGAAAAATCCTTGACCTTGGCCTTCAGCGCCTCGAAGCCGGTCACATTGGCCTGGATGTACTGCTCGTCGTAAAGCTTCTCCTCGATGATGGTGTGGATCAGCGAATTGAGCATGGCGACATCGCTGCCGGGCTTGAAGCGCAGAGAATGCGTGGCATAGCGCATCAGGTCCTGGCCACGCGGATCCATAATAATCAATTTCAGGCCGCGCTTTACCGCCTGCTTGAAATACGTCGCGGCGACGGGATGGTTGGTCGTCGGACGCGCGCCGATGATGATGGCGCATTCGGCCTTCATGGCATCCATGAACGGCGCCGACACGGCGCCGGAGCCGACGCCTTCCATCAAGGCGGCGACGGATGAGGCGTGGCAAAGCCGGGTACAGTGATCGACATTGTTGGTGCCGAAGCCCTGTCGGACGAACTTCTGAAACAAATAGGCTTCTTCGTTCGATCCCTTGGCAGAGCCGAAGCCGGCGAGCGCCGGGCCGCCATGATCCTTGAGGATTTTCTTGAAACCTGCGGCCGCACGTTCCATCGCCTCTTCCCAGGTGGCCTCGCGGAATACGGTCAACGGATCGACGTTGCGCAAATCGGCTTCACCGAATTTCGGGGCGTCGTCGCGACGGATAAGGGGCTTGGTCAGGCGATCCGGGGACATCGCATAGTCGAAGCCGAAGCGCCCTTTCACGCAAAGACGGTTCTCGTTCGCCGGGCCGTTGCGGCCATCGACCTGGACAATGCGGTTATCCTTCACGGCCACGCTTGTCTGGCAGCCGACGCCACAGAAGGGGCATAGAGTATCGACGACCTTGTCAAAGTCCTGGACAACGCGGGTCTTGGCCGACTTGTCCATCAGTGTTTTTTCGTAAAGCGCCCCCGTCGGACAGGCTTGCACGCATTCGCCGCAAGTCACGCAGGTCGACAGGCCCATGGGATCGTGCATATCGAAAACAGGGACAGTATGCCCACCACGATCGGCCATACCGATGACGTCGTTGACCTGAACCTCCCGGCAGGCCCGGACACAGGCCCCGCAGGCGATACATGCATCCAGGTTGACAGCGATCGCAGGGTTGGAGATGTCAAACCCGGCAGCCTCGCCTTCGTGGAACTTGGAGTCGAAACGGTCGCTTCCGGAGATGCCCATTGAACTGGCCCACTGCCAGAACTTTGACTGGTTGTCCGGGCCGTCACTTGCTGGCCGCATGTTGCTGGCGAGCAATTCGAACACCATCGCGCGCGACTTTTCGGCGCGCTCGGTGGCGGTATTGACCACCATCCCGGTCGTCGGCTTGCGGATGCAAGACGCCGCCAGGACCCGTTCGCCCTCGATATCGACCATGCAGGCCCGGCAGTTGCCGTCGGCACGGTAGCCCGGAAGATCAACGTGGCACAGGTTTGGAATGGCTGTACCTTCGCGCTTGGCGACCTGCCAGATGGTCTCGCCGTCAGCCGCTGTGACGGACTTCCCGTCTAACGTAAATTCAATCTGACCAGCCATTTCAGATGTCCTCGCGGAAGTGTTTGAGCAGATGGTTGACGGGGTTCGGAGCCGCCTGGCCCAAGCCGCAGATCGAGGAATCGCGCATCACCATCTCCAGGTCGCGCAGTCCGGTCTCGTTCAGGGGCCCATCTTTCTCCAGCAGCGAAACCATTTTTCCGGTTCCCTCGCGGCATGGCGTGCATTGGCCGCAGCTCTCATGCTGGAAGAACTTAAGCAGATTGACCGTCGCTGCCTTGGCGCTGTCCTGGTCGGAAAATACCACCACCGCATGGGAGCCGACAAATGCGCCTTGCTTGGCAAGCTCACCGCCGAAATCGAGAGGGATGTCGCCCATGGACGCGGGCAGTATGCCACCGGACGCACCACCTGGCAGGTAAGCCTTGAACGCGTGACCGTCCTGCATGCCGTCGCAGTAGTCTTCGATCAGCTCGCGAACCGTGATGCCAGCCGGCGCCAGCTTGACCCCCGGGTTTTTCACGCGACCCGAGACCGACCACGAGCGCACGCCGGGGTGGCCATGCTTGCCCAGGCCCGCGAACCAGTCTGCGCCCTTTTCCACGATGTCGCGGATCCACCAGAGCGTCTCGACATTGTGGTTGAGCGTCGGGCGGCCGAAGAGGCCGACCTCAGCGATGTAGGGGGGGCGGTGGCGCGGCAGTCCGCGCTTGCCTTCGATGCTCTCCAGCATCGCGCTTTCCTCGCCGCAAATGTAGGCGCCGGCACCGCGCCGAAGCTCGATAAATCCAGGCTCGGCAATACCGGCCAGTTCGAGCGCGGCGATTTCACTTCGAAGGATTTGAAGCACCGCCGGATACTCGTCGCGCATGTAGAAATAGATGCGACCGGCTTCCACCGCATGGGCAGCGATCAGCGCACCCTCCAATGTGCGATGGGGGTCACGTTCGAGATAGACGCGATCCTTGAAGGTACCCGGCTCGCCCTCGTCACCATTGATCGACATCAGCCGAGGGCCTTTGTAGGAGCGGACAAATTCCCATTTCTTGCCAGCCGGGAAACCAGCCCCACCAAGTCCCCTGAGGCCCGCACCCTGCATGGTCGCGATGATGGCCTCGGTGGAGAGTATGCCGTCGCGCACCTTCTGCAGGAGCTGGTAACCGCCGGCCGCTCGATAGGCTTCAAAGCCTATATATTCCGGCACCGCGACTTTCGTATCGCCAACCTGCGCCATCTCCGACAGCCGTTCGGCCGTGGCATTGTCGACTTCGCGGTCCCCGATACGTGCGGCCGGTGCCGAGGCGCACCGACCCATGCACGGCGCGCGCATGACCCGGATAGCGGCGGGATCGACCTTCGAGGCGAGATCGTCCAGAAGGTTTTCCGCTCCGGCAAGCATGCAACTGATCGAGTCACACACCCGGATCGTCAGCGGTGCTGGCGGTGCCTCACCCTCCTTGACGACGTCGAAATGGTCATAGAACGACGCGACTTCGTAGACCTCGGCTTGTGAAAGGCGCATATCCTCGGCCAGCGCCCGGAGATGGCGCGCCGAGAGGCACCCATACGCGTCTTGTATAAGATGCAGAAATTCGATCAGGAGATCGCCGCGGCGCTGTCGACCCATAAGCAGGTCCTGGACCTCCCTGAGCGCGGTATCCTCAAGGGCTCGTCCCTTCGGTCCTCGATCGCGAGGGCGCCGAGCTTGCATCGTCATGCACATTCCCTTCCGTCGAATCGTCAGAGCCGCGACCTATTGCAGTGGGTCCAGCTTCTCCAAACTTAGCGTACTGATCGCCCGATGCGAGAAGAAATACGACAGGCACTTGGACAAGCGTGCCGCGAATTGGCAACCAATGACGAGGGCAAGCGTCAAACCAGCTAGAAACGCTTGGGCTTTGCGGGAGGGGCGTTTGCCTTTGTGATCAGAAATACGATGCTGTTCCCGGCGCGATCAGTGCTTTCGAGGCAATCTCCGGTTTCGTTGAGGAGGTTGGGAATGTCGATGGCTGACAAGGGGTCAGTACAATGGACTTCGAGCCTGTCGCCCCGTTCGATTGACGAAAGTGCCTTGCGCGTCTTCAGCGCTGGCAACGGGCATTTCAGGCCTGATAGGTCAAGCTTTGTGGTCTTCATCTTCTGAGCCTCGCAAGGGCATCGCTTGCCGTCAATTGGCCAAGGCGGCGCATGGCATGGATCACTGCAATGACATTAGATCAGGAACGAGTAGGGAATGAATCCGACCGTGTCGCCCACTTTAACCTCGGTGCTTTCCTCGCCAAGTTCGACGAGGCCGTCCGTATCGACTAGCGATGAAAGGAGGCCTGCACCCTCTCGCGGAAACTTGACAGCTTCCGGCAAGCCGTCCTCCCCTTGGCGCAAATTGACGCGGACATATTCACGTCTTCCCACTTTCTTTCGGTAGGAGAAGGCAGCTCGGATCGGCGTTTTTGCTATTGGTGCCGGCGATGCTCCAGCCAGAGCCATGATCGCCGGCCGGGCAATCAAGGCGAACGTGACAAAACTCGCGACCGGATTCCCAGGCAGGCCTATGAACGGCGTGCCTTTGATGACTCCCATGGCGACGGGGCGGCCAGGTTTGACTGCGACGCGCCAGAACACAAGCGTTCCCACGCTCTCGACACTTGCCTTGACGAAATCGGCTTCGCCTGTTGATACGCCCCCGGATGTAAGGATCAGATCGTGCGTCGAGGCGGCAGCATCCAGCACTTCGGCGATCGCCGCGCGATCGTCTCTCAGAATGCCAAGATCGGTGACCAAGCAGCCCAGGCGTGAAGCCATTGCTGACAACATGAAGCGGTTGGAATCGAAAAGCTGCGAAACTCCACGTTCTGCCCCGGGGGCAACAATTTCGTTGCCGGTCGAGAAGATGGCGACCCTTACGGGCTTGATCACCTCGACGCCTGTCATGCCCAATGCCGCAACCAGGGCAACGTCCTGAGGACGAAGCTGGTGACCTGCTCTCAGAACCTTTTTCCCCAAGGGGATATCCTCGCCCGTTGGGCGTACGTTTGAACCCCGCTTCAGACCGGGCGGCAGCGTTACGCTATCGGCGGGGCCGACAACGACATCTTCCTGCATGAACACCGTGTCCGCACCGTCCGGCATCGGCGCCCCAGTGAAGATGCGAATGGCTTGGCCGGGTGCCATGGCCTGGCGTGCAGCCATGCCAGCCTGAACATAGTCTGTAACGGGAAAGCTCTGGGCAGCAGCATCGGGGATATCGGCGCCACGAATGGCATAGCCGTCGACCGCCGAATTGGTGAAGGGGGGTAGTGGCAATGGCGCCAGAAGATCGTGGGCAAGAATGCGGCCATCGGCCGCGCCAAGCGTCACGAGTTCGTGTCCATCCAGGGGGCTAAGGCGCGACGCGATAAGCGCGAGGATTTCGTCGACCGGAATAAGCGGGCCGCCGAACGCGAAGCAATCGTCCGAAAGTTGTGCCATTTCAACTAACGCAATGTTCCACCAGCGCAAAAGATTGGCCAGCCTTCCCAGGTCGGCCTATATCATCAGACGCCAGCGGGCGAGCGTTTTCAGGCGGACTCCAGCACTCAGCCCGTTCGCCAAACATCGCGAGAACAGAATGCAACCTGTCAAAGTCGTTCCTGAATTGGTTGTCGTTATGCCGGACCCGGCCGCCCCCCGTCTTACTGAGAGGGTAAGCGGCATCGATCACACCGGCGCGCGTGTCGAAATCAACGTCCCCGCCGAGCGCGCGCTCACGCTTTACCTCAATGCGCAGGAAATCGTCACCATGATGACGATCAACGACTACCCGGAGTATTTGGCCCTTGGTTATCTGCTCAACCAAAACATGCTCAAACCTGACGATGTCGTCACCGAAGTCGAATACGATGATGACCTTCAGGTCGTCGTCGTACGCACAGAGCGGAACACGAACTACGAGCAAAAGCTGAAGAAGAGGACGCTGACTTCAGGCTGTGCACAAGGTACCGCCTTTGGCGACCTTATGGAAGCACTTGAGGAAATTGATCTGCCTGCGGCCGAATTGCGGACTTCGTGGCTCTATCAGATGACCCGGAGCATCAATACGACGCCTTCGCTCTATCTTGAGGCGGGCGCTATCCACGGATGCGTGCTTTGTCGAGAAGGAACACCAATCTGCTACATGGAGGATGTCGGTCGTCACAATGCGGTCGACAAGATCGCCGGCTGGATGTACCGCCATGAAGTCGATCCAGCAGACATGATTCTCTACACGACTGGCCGCCTCACCTCCGAAATGACCATCAAGACCGTGCGCATGGGCATTCCCATCCTCGTTTCGCGATCTGGATTCACGGCTTGGGGAGTGGCGCTTGCACGACAGGTCGGTTTGACCTTGGTCGGACGAGCGCGCGGCAAGCGTTTCACGGCGCTTTCCGGCGAAAAAAGGATCGTGTTCGACCAGGATATCGAACAGATCGAGGAAGAGCCATCCCGGCATCGGCGAAAGGGCGGCGGAGACGGCGATGACTGACACCATCCCTACGATCGGAGTTGTCCTGGCAGGAGGTCTCGCGCGTCGCCTTGGAGGAGGCGACAAGCCAATGCGTGAAATCGGTGGGCGCACGATCCTAAGCCGAGTGATCGAGAGGCTCGCCCCGCAATGCGACGGGCTTATCCTGAACGCCAATGGAGATCCTCAACGCTTCGCATTGTTCGGCCTGACGGTCGTTCCTGACACCGTCGGCGATTTCCCCGGGCCCCTTGCAGGTGTGCTTGCGGCGCTCGACTGGGCGGCGGCGAATAGGCCCGAAACGGAATGGGTCGTAAGCATCCCTGGGGATTGCCCGTTTTTGCCGCGCAACCTTGTCTACCGCCTCCAGACCGCGCGGACAGAGGAAGACGCCGAACTTGCTGTGGCGGTGTCAGGTGACCAGACACATCCGGTCGTCGGTCTATGGAGTGTTGCTCTACGTGATGAACTGCGCCAGGCGTTGGTCGAGGAGAATATCCGAAAAATCGATCGCTGGACCGAACGGTATCGCCTGGCGAAAGTGACGTGGCCGTTGGAGCCCTTGGATCCCTTCTTCAACGCCAATACGCCGGAGGACATGGCCGAGGCTGAGAGACTGGCGGGTCAGTTTGACGACTAGAACCGCTCAACGGGTGTCGGGAGGCTTCTGTCGGCGTTGGAAGGATAGGGCAGCACCTGCGTTGGTCGAGCCTATTGGAACAAGAGACCGCCGGGCCTTGCCAGTCACGGTTCTGGTGCTCAGCCGACGCGGAGCCGCCCGCTCCCTCCGTCGGTCTGTGGCGCGACCGCAGCGGAACGTCCGCTTACTGATTGCTGCGGCGAATCGCGGACCGTCCGCTTCCGGCCCCCTTGCAGCCATTCAGCAGGCTGCGCGAAAGTCACCATTTCGGGGCAATTTCCGATTCGAACTGTGCACGCCACTTCAGGTTGGGTGCCTGGCCCAATCGCCTCGGCCGAGCAACCGGATGGTCATTATGAGGCGATTGTTTATAACGATCGGCGAGGTCGCGATGATCAAGGGGAGACGATGCGCTACATACGTCCGCTTTCAATCGAAGATGCTGTTGGCCTGCTGACCGGGTCGACCGGCACGGCCGCCATTCTTGCCGGAGGCAGCGACCTCCTGGTGAGGATGAAAGGCGGCTTTGTCGAACCCGACCTTATCGTCGACATCAAAGCCATAGATGGCTTGAGCGAAATCCGGGAGACGGCTGACGGCTTCAGCATCGGCGCCGCGGTCCCTTGCGCGGTCCTGGGAGAAAGCGCTGCGCTGAAGGCGGCATGGCCGGGCGTCGTCGAAGCGGCCAAGCTGATCGGCTCGAAACAGGTACAGGGCCGCTGCACGATCACGGGCAATCTCTGCAACGCCTCGCCGGCCGCCGACAGCGTGCCGGCGTTGGTCGCGGCGGGCGCCAGGGCATCGATCGTCGGGCCAGGCGGCCGGCGCACGATCCCCGTGGCCAGCGTGCCGACCGGGCCGGGCAAGACGTCGCTCGCCAAAGGCGAGATCATCGAGGCAATCCTGCTCGACAAGCGCGCACCGCGCTCGGGCGACGCCTATCTGCGTTTCATTCCGCGCACCGAGATGGACATTGCTGTGGTCAGCGCCGGCGTGAACCTGACGCTCGACGAGCACGGCGTCGTCAAGGCGGCCCGCGTGGCGCTAGGCGCCGCCGCACCGACGGTGCTTCTGGTGGAAGAGGCAGCCGAGGCCCTTATCGGCAGGAAGCTGGACGAAGCAGCACTCGAGCGGCTCGCCAAGGTCTGCTTTGGGGCCTGCCGCCCCATCGACGACAAGCGCGGTACCATCGAGTTCAGACGGAAGGTTGCGGGTGTGCTGGCCAGGCGGGCCGCCACCACCGCCTATGCACGTGCAGGAGGCAAATGATGGCTGGTGTAGCGGTCTCAACGACAATCAACGGCGACACAATCGAATACCTTTGCCAGCCTGACGAGACGTTGCTGGATGTCCTGCGCGATCGCCTGGGGCTGACGGGCGCCAAGGAAGGCTGCGGCACCGGCGACTGTGGCGCTTGCAGCATCATCCTCGACGACCGGCTTGTCTGCTCGTGCCTGGTGCTTGGCGCCGAGGCCGAAGGCCGGCGCGTCGAGACCATCGAAGGCATGGCGCATGGCGACAAGCTGCATCCGCTGCAGCAGAAATTCCTCGAGCACGCGGCGCTGCAATGCGGCATCTGCACGCCCGGGTTCCTGATTGCGGCGAAGGACCTTCTGGCCAAGAACCCCGACCCGACCGAAGAGGAAATCCGCTTCGGCCTCGCGGGAAATCTTTGCCGCTGCACCGGCTATGACAAGATCGTGCGTGCCGTCCAGGACGCCGCCAGCGTGATGAAGGGAGCGCACGCATGAATTTCGATCCGCAATTTTCGGCTCGCAACTTCGCATCCGTCGGCACGCGACCCATCCGTCCCGACGGTATCGACAAGGTGACGGGCCGCGCCCGCTACGGGGCGGACTTCAACATGGCGGGCCAGTTGGTTGGCCGTATCCTGCGCAGCCCGCACGCGCACGCGACGATCAGGAAAATCGACACGTCGAAGGCGGAAAAGCTGAGTGGCGTGAAGGCGGTGATCACCGCCGCCGACCTGCCGGACCTGACCGCCGGCGATGCCGCCATGTACGACATCCTCGACAATTGCATGGCACGCACCAAGGCGCTCTATGACGGGCATGCGGTGGCCGCGGTGGCCGCTGTCGACGCCCGCACGGCAAGGCAAGCGCTGAAGCTAATCGAGGTTGAATATGAAGTGCTGCCGCATGTTACCGATGTCGACGAGGCGATGAAGCACTCGGCACCCCTTATCAACGACGCGATCTTCACCGAGGGTCTCGAGGAAAAGCCGGTAAAGCCCTCCAACGTCACCAAGCGCAGCCAGTTTGGCCATGGCGATGTTCATCAGGGTTTCGGCCACGCCGACTTCATCGTCGAGCGCTCCTTCAAGACCGAGCAGACGCACCAGGGCTATATCGAGCCGCATGCCTGCGTGGCGAGCGTCAGTTCCGACGGCACCGCCGACCTCTGGGTCTGTACGCAGGGCCATTTTGTCTATCGCCAGCACTGCGCCCAGTTGCTTGGCATGGAAGCCTCGAAGCTGCGCGTCACCTCTTCGGAGATCGGTGGCGGCTTTGGCGGCAAGACCCATGTCTGGGCCGAGCCGGTGGCGCTGGCGTTGTCGCGCAAGGCCGGTCGGCCGGTAAAGCTCGTCATGACTCGCGACGAGGTGTTCCGCGCTTCCGGCCCGACCAGCGCCACCTCGATCGACGTGAAGATCGGTGCCCGCAAGGACGGCACCATCACCGCCGCCGAAGCGACTTTGCGCTACACGAGCGGCCCTTATGCCGGTAGCTGGGCCGAGGTCGGCGCCATGACGGCCTTCGCCTGCTACAGGCTCGATAACGTCAAGACGGTCGGCTACGAAGTGCTGGTCAACCGGCCGAAGACGGCGGCCTATCGCGCGCCCTCGGCACCGATGGCGGCGTTCGCAGTGGAAAGTGCTGTCGACGAACTGGCCAAGGAGATCGGTATGGATCCGGTCGAGTTCCGCATCAGGAACGCCGCGCAGGAAGGCACAAGGTCGTCCTACGGTCCGGTCTATGGCCCGATCGGCATCGGCCCGACGCTGGAAGCGGCGAAGAACCATCCGCACATGAAGGCCAAGCTCGGCAAAAACCAGGGGCGCGGAATGGCCTGCGGCTTCTGGTTCAACTTCGGCGGCCAGACTTGCACCGACCTCAACATCGGCATGGACGGCTCGGTCTCGCTGGCCGTCGGCACGGTCGATGTCGGTGGTTCCCGCGCCTCGCTGTCGCTGGTGGCGGCGGAGGAGCTCGGCATCGACTACTCCCAGGTCAAGGCCATTGTCGCCGACACGTCAAGCCTCGGCTACAATGACATGACCGACGGCAGCCGCGGCACCTTCTCCTCCTCCATGGCCACGATCTCTGCTGCCCGCAATGCGATAAAAATCCTGCGCGGGCGGGCCGCGCAGATGTGGGACATTCCCGTCGACGACGTCGTCTGGGAAAAGGGCCATGCCCTTGCCAAGGGCGAGAAATACGGCAACCTCGCGGCACTCTCGCTGAAGGAGATCGCACTGCAGTCCGGCAGGACAGGCGGGCCGATCGCCGGCCACAGCGAGCTCGTCGCCGACGGCGCAGGCGTCTCCTTCGCCACCCATATCTGCGATATCGAGGTTGATCCCGAGACGGGCGCCACCAGGGTCATCCGCTACACGGTCGTGCAGGATGCCGGCAAGGCGGTGCACCCGACCTATGTCGAGGGACAGTACCAGGGCGGTGCCGCGCAAGGCATCGGCTGGGCGCTCAACGAGGAGTATATCTACGGCAAGGACGGGCGGCTGCAGAACGCCGGCTTCCTCGACTACCGCATCCCGGTGTGCTCGGACTTGCCGATGATCGACACGCAGATCCTGGAGATTCCCAACCCCAACCACCCCTATGGGGTGCGCGGCGTCGGCGAGACCTCGATCGTGCCGCCGCTGGCGGCGATCGCCAATGCGGTGTCGAACGCCGCCGGCGTGCGTATGACCCACATCCCGATGTCGCCGCCGCGCATCCTGGCGGCGATCGAGGCGGAACGGGCAGGCTGATGGTCGAAGTGACGCTCTGGGGATCGCTTGGCGCGGCCGCCGGAGGCAAGAACAAGCTCGAGATCGAGGCCAAGGACATAAGGGAGCTGTTCAGGAAGCTGGCTGAACAGTATCCCGGCCTCAAGCCCTTGATCGACCGCGGCATCGCCGTCGCCATCGACGGGACGATCTATCGCGACACATGGTCGAAGGAATTGCCAAAAGACGCTGAAATTTTCCTGCTGCCGCGTCTTGCCGGCGGATAGTCGGACAAGCATCTCGCTGCCTTTGACGAATCAACCTTGGTCTACAATGTAGGCAGCTTAAGAAATCCGGCTATCCAAGACAGTTCTTGGCCTGTTCAGCCGGAGAGCGAGGCTACTATTCTATAACTACTTAGGGTCATATCCAGTCGGCAACGATCAGGACTCAACGGTTCAAATGGTGGGGCTGAATGGCTGCTTTTGCCAGTTGGATCCTGGAAGCAGAATGTCCGTTTTCGGCCCACTGCGGTCATTCAAAAACTGGCGGCAGATGACTGCTTCTGACGCTAAGCAAACCTTGCAATTCCCCGATACGGCAGTCGCTTCTCGCAGCGCATTCGCCACGCAGTTAAGATAACAAATCGACTGCGTGCGACTAGGCACCGGCCGCTTTTCTCACCCGCTCCAGATGCTCCAGACAGACCAGTTCAGCGCACTTGTGGAGTACTGCCGTCCGCTCGCCCAGCCAGACGAGCGCCTCCTCGCTTATCAGGTAATGCTTGGAATAGCGGGCCTTCACGTAGGCTTCATTCAGTGTGTTGAACCAGGCGCGATGACGCTGCTGCTCACGGGGCCACGCCTCGAACAATCGCCGATCCTGGTCCTCGGCCAGAGACCGAAGGAAAGTGAGCTTATGGGACGGGGGACTGTAGTTGGTGAGCACCAATAGCAGTGTCGAATAGGTATGCTCGATAGCTTGATGCAAAAGAAAAGCTGCTGTTTTCGACAGGCCTTTTTCCATGCCGGCATCGAAGAGTTGTAAGAAGTCTCGCGCCCCTGGGAACCGGCTCTCAAAATGTTCTTTGGCTGTCTCATACACTGCTCTCGGCGTGAGCGGCTTGGGTTCGGCCAGCGGCTCATCGTCGAGTTCGTAAAGGACAATGCCCTCGCGGCGGATGTCGGTGAAAAAGTACTGCCCCTGCCGCAGCGCCGTGTTCACGAAGCGCCGGCTGTGTACGATGAAGCTGGTTGGCGTCTTGATGGCGCGATCGCGCTCCAGCCGATCCTTGGCTTTGTACCAATAGGCGAAGTCGGAAAGCTTGTTGTTGTTGACGATCACCAGCAGGTCGAAATCGCTGCGATAGCCCTTCATCGTCAGCGGCTCGTCGACCCAGTTGCCGCGGGCATAGGAGCCGAACAGGATGATCTTCAGGATGCGGCCGCTCTTCTTCCAGTCCGCGCTGCTTTCTGCCAGCGCGTCCTCGAATTCGGCATGCAGGATTTCGACCACTCGGGCCAGCTCCTCCTGCTTGTGCTCCGGCAAATGATCGATGCTGGTTTTCATCCTGGTCGGTTCAAATGTGGTGAACGCAGATGCGCGTCGATGTGGTCGTTATAGCAGGCTTCGGCATGTGGGAAAGGCCACCGGAGCTCGGCTTTGAGCGATGGATTCCAGTGATGAGCAAACGCTGCTGAGACGTCGACAAATCGCTACGAGGGCAGCGCAAAAGAGACTCACGGCCAGCCCGAACTACCGACACATTGTGCGGTTGGCCCGGGTCCAGACCCATCTGGCTTTTTGTTATCGTTGGTTTGTTTTGGCCTTATGACGCCTCCGAATGCGGAATTCGCATACCACCAGTCCTTCTTGATGGTAGCCGAAAGACTTGACTGCCAACGCCGCGCGCTTGGCGGCCGGCTCGGTGGTCTCGCTTTTATGTTAGTGCAATGTGCGGACCACCGCGGCGGGGACAGTCGGTCCCGCGTCTCCGCCTTCGGTGGTCGCTATGCTGACGCTCCTACGGCTGTCCGGTTCACCGCCGCGGCGGAGGCGAATTTCCTCCATCCCGCGCGCGAAGCTCGTCCGACCTAACGGACGCGCGCGGGATTCCGGTTTATACGCCCTCTATCCTTCGCGCACCGGCTGCCGCCGGACGCAGAATTCGTGATAGGGGGAAAAGTAAGTCGCTGTCCGCGTGATGGCGGCCGGATCGACGTGCTGCGAAAGGCACCACGCCGTTTCCAATTGTCGCCGTAGTGCCAGAGGCCATCGGTGTGGTGCACCGAGGGATGTCCAGCGGGCGGCTCGGAACCCTTCTCGGGCGCGATCGTCGCGGGCGGTTTGCCGCAAGATAATTCAAATATACCTCGGTCTCGGTCCCTAGTCGACTGCGCGTGTTCCCTTGATCGGCACCATCGAGCCTTCCAGCTTCGCCGGCTTGTTCTTTTTCAGTTCCTCGTCTCGCCTGGCTATCCGGCTTTCGAGGTTTGCGATCCTCTCGGCCAAAAAATAGCGGCCTACCAGAAATCCACCGCCGCCGAATAGGACGGCAAAGGTGGCAAAAGCCACCGGGTTGGCGAGAACCAGCGCCGCGTTCGCTTGCAGAAAATCAATCACCTCTTGCATCAGGCGATTTTACCAGAACTGAGAGGCCGAGCGAACAGCGCGACGGGACGGTTGTATTCAGTCAAGCTGGCGGCGGCCAAGACAGGCGCGGCTAGGCACGCCCTCGCCGCGGGCAAAGCTTTGTGCAAATCGACAGGCCCGCCGCCGGCCGGTGAGCGGGCCATTAGCTTCGGCGGGTGGAGGCCTACCGGGCAGCAAAGTGCCGTTCGCTTCCGACGGTGATGACTAGCTGGCTTTACCTGGATCGGCGACCTACGGATTCATAAACAACTGGACGGCGCTGGGCGGTGTCGCTCGCTGTTCGCATCGCCGGGATTGCGGGGTAGATGAGCGACGACTTGCCCATGCCACCACTCACGTCCATCCTCACTCACGCGAATTCCTTCCGGCCTTGGCTACTACCGTCCAAAGCTATACCGCTACCCACTCTCCGCGGCGCGGCTGGGCAAAATTGCTACTTCAACGAGGCAAGCGCCTTATCGATCTGTGCCATGTGTTCCCTAAAATACCCGTCATATTGCGGGTAGCCCGCGTCGCGGTAAAATGTCCAGGCTGTTTGCATCGCCTGGCGCGCCTCGCCGATGAGCTTCGCATCAGATCTGTCGCGGCCGAGTATGAGCAGCGCCTCGCCGACGCTGCCTTGGAGCGACGCCCATTGCAGCGGTGCGCTCTGCCGCGTCCATTCCTTCAGAGCCTCCTGATACGAAGCGAGCCCGGCCTCGATGGTTGCCTCGTCCCCAGACCGCTCGCCGGTGACCACTAGCGTGCGCCCCAGATTGTTGTGTGCGGTTGCCCAGTTGAAAGGCTCGCGCTCGCGTGTCCACTCTTCCAGCGCCCTGCGATAAGCCTCGGTAGCCAGCTCGAGGCTTGCCATCCCGGTCTCTCGTTGGCCAATCGAGAACAGCGCATTGCCCAGATTGTTCTGGCCCGCGGCCCACCAGAGAGGCACGCGCTCACGCGTGTTTTCGCTCAGTGCAGCGGTATAGGCTTGTACGGCCTTGTGCAGCAACTCGCTGTCATCAAGCCGATCGCCGATCGCCCATAGTGCACTGCCGAGGCTATCCTGGACCCCAGCCCAGGAGAGTGGGTCGAGGTCGCGGGTCAGCGTCGTCAAGACGTCCTCATAGGCTTTGACGGCCTCGCGCAGCCGGTCGGGCTCATTGCCACGCAGGCCGATCCAGGCCACCGCGTCTGCCTCGCCCCGGCGTGCCAGCGCCCATTTGAGAGGTTGCTGCGCCCGCGAAATGACCTGCTGGGCGGAGCGGAAAGCCACGGCCGCCTGCTCATATTGCTCCGGTCCGCTCTTGCGCGTTCCAAGCGATATCAACGCCGTGCCGAGATTGGATTGGGCCTCTGCCCAGAGCGAAGGATCGACCTGTTTGATGCCGCTGGACACGATGTTGGAGAAGATGCCTACGGCCTGCTCCAGCGACGCGGAGTCACTCTGGCGTTCCCCATACATAAACATCGCCAGGCCGAAATCGTTCTGGGTCATCACCAATTGGGGTGTCAGGTGATCCTGAGGAAGTAGTTTGGCCGCTTCGGTAAATGTTCGCATCGAGTCTTGCAATGCCTTGTTGTCGCCGCGAAACGTGCCATAAGCGCGAATAGCATTGGCTTGCGCCAGCTTGTAATGCCAGGCGAGGCCAGCATCCCATTTCTTCACCTGTTCGAAAGCCTTGCCATAGTCGTCGGCGGCCTTCATCTGCTGGAAGGCGAGGAAATACGTATCGCCGCTGCGGCTGTAGACTTCGGCGAATTCGATCCGCCTGGCCTTCACGTCGGCCTCCGCCTGATCGACGGTTTTGGACAGTTGCGCGATGCGCGCCTTGGCCTGTTGCTGAAACTGGATCGCTGCTGTCACGGCACCGTCGGCAAGCGCCTTTTCGGCGAGATTCGACAAGCGCACGATGTCCACGTCAGTGCTCTTCAGCGCCTGCCTTTCCGCAATGATGGTCTTGAGACGCTCGGTCTGGCCGCGCAGCAGCTGATCCAGTTCGCGCGGGTCGCTCGGCACATCGGTGCCAAGTGCCGCCAGCAGACCATAGAGCGTGCCGAGCGGAACGGCTTCTGAATTTGCGGCGGCCTCGACGATCCGCCTGGTGTCAGGAGGTGTGGCGGCGATGGTGAGCAGCAGCTTGCGGTGTTCGCCGCGGATGGCGGCATCGTCACCCGTCGCCTGCTCCGGCGACAGTCCGAAATAGAGCAGCCGGCGCAGGCTGGCATTGGTCCATGGCCGCTGGCGGCCGCCGGTCTGTACATAGACTTCTTCGGCCACCATCGTCATCACGTCACCGAAGGCAAAGCCGCCGGCGGCGAGATGTTTTATCAGGGCTGCGGCATAGGGGCTGTTGCCGCCGGCATCGCCGTCGAGCGCGGCGTGGCCGGGTTCGGCGGCAAAGCCGATCACCTCGCCCAGGCTCTGCGGCGCGTCAGTGGCGTCGGCGAGAGGGGCAGCTCCGCGCGTCAGGTCGAGCCCGGCGGCGGCGACCGACGCCGAGCCGGAAACCGTGGTGATGGTTGCCCCTGCCGGGAATGGATTGGTGCGGCAGGCATCGAGCAACACGATGGCGACGGGAACCTTGGCCTTCAACTCGGCCAACAGGCCCGACAAGGCTACGAGGTTCTTGCCGGCGTCGGCGAGCGACGACGGATCGGCGCTGACCGGCACCAGATAGTTCTCGCCGCCGGCCTCGATGCCATGTCCTGAATAATAGAGCAGCGCGACGTCGGCGCCGGCGGCATCCTCGACGAAGCGTTGCAGGCTGCGGTCGAGCTTAGCCTTGTCACCATCGGTGACGGAGGTGACGTCGAAGTCGAGTTCGCCGAGCAGGCGTTCGACAGAGCGAGCGTCGTTGGCGGGATTGGGCAGGGCAGGCAAATTGTCGTAGTGGGACTCGCCGATGACCAACGCCACGCCGCGCATCGGCTTGGCGTCCTCGGCTTTGGCTGGAGCGTGTGAAATTATGGCGAAGAACAGCGCCAGCAGCGCTGCGAATATGCTCCCGCTAGGCCGGCCGACCATCCTCATCCTTCCGCCCGAAAGATTCAAATCCGCCCCATGCTAGTGCGCCGACCCTGGCGGCTCAATGGCGCAAGAGCGGCGGGACTTAGACATAGACGGCAGATCCGCCGAACCGCTTAGCCCTCGTACGGAAGTCTCCGGCCGCCGCCGCCAAGCCTCCGATCTGGGTGACGTAACCTGAAATTCACATATCAAATTCAAAATTAGATAATGCGTTTCTTCATCCTATTTTCTAGCTGGGTAATATTCTTCGCCTGGGACCTCGCTGCCAACCGTGGCGAAGTCACGATGGGCCTTGGTATGCGAGTCGTTCATCTAGCCTATCGGTTCGGGATCATGTGACTAAGGATCGTGCGGCCGCTGGCGCACTCACGATCATGGGCCGTCATGCAATTTCGCAAGCTTTTGCTGGAGCACGCGCAATCGATCGGCGAAGTAAGTGTCGTGCTGCCTCTGGCCCCCCGTCTGGAAGGCACGCCATGCAGCTTCGATTGTGCTGATGCCCTGAGCGAATTGCGTGGCGGATCCCGCGCGGATCGCCATGTCGATCTGGATCTCGCCGATGATGTCTGTGATCTGTGCCCATTGTACCGGCGCCTGTTCGCGGGGGTATTGCTCCAGCAAGACTCCGTAGGTCGCCGCCGCTTTTTCGAGGTTTTCCACGCCAGTCTCACGTTGGCCTTCGAGCTTCAAAGCCCACCCAAGGTTCGATTGCGCCGCCGCCCAGTCGGAAGGTGAGTGCCCACGGGTATAGACTTCGAGAACCTGGCGGTAGGCGGAGACGGCCTCCGCGAATGACTGCACCCCTTCCTCGCGCTGACCGAGCATACCCAATGCATTTGCTAGATTGTTTTCGGTGATGACCCATTGCTCGGGGATCTTCTCCCGGGTCAGCTCTGTCAGGGCGGCCCGATAGGCGGCTACTGCGTCCTTCAGTGGAGCAGCGCTAGTATCGCGCGTCGCCAGCGTCACCAGCGCCTGAGCCAAATGATTCTGAGTCCCTGCCCAGTCGAATGGCGCGCGTTCCCTCGTCTGTTCTTCGAGGGCAAGACGGAAGGCGCTGGTCGCTTGCGTCACAAGCGTCATGTCGCTTTCAATTTTGCCTAGATAGTGCAGGGTTATACCGACATTTGACTGCGCAGCTGCCCATAAAAGGGGCGTCCGGTCTCGTGGAAATTCCTGCAGCGCTTTGCCATACGCATCTAGAGCCTCTCGTAGCGACTCCGGCTTACCCTCAACTTCACCAAGAATCATGAGAGCGTTACCAAGGGCCGCCTGGTTGGTGGCCCAGGACTGGGGCGATATCGTGCGTTCAGTTTCCGACAGCGCATCGCGATAATTCGAAATAGCCGCTAGCAAGGGTCCTGATTTTTGTTGCCGGTAGCCCAGAAGCCAGAATGCATTTCCTTGGCTCGTCTTGATCGATGCCCAGTCGGCAGGTGCTCTGTCGCGCGTGTAGGTCTTGAGGGCTACGTCGAACGCGGCAATGGCCTGCTGCAGGTCTGTAAGATCGCTTGTGCGTTCGCCGAGCGCAAGTAGCACGGTTCCAAGGTCGACCTGGATGGCAGTGCGCTGGGCTTGCGTAAGGTCCCGTCCGAAGTCAGCGAGTATCGCCCGATAGGTTTCGGCGGCCTCGCCCAGGTGTTTTGGATCGCTTTGCCGTTTTCCAAGGATATAGAAGGCTCGCGCCGTATTGATGCGAATGGCGACGGCATTGGATGCGCTGAGATTGCCTCCCTCACTCCGAAACATGTCCTGGCTATCCTGCGCCGCCTGTTCGAGTGCATTGTTGTCGCCTTCGAAATCGCCTAGCGCGATCAGCGATCGAACTCGGTCGTTCCTATAATTTATCGCCAAGTCGTGGTCCCAAGTGCGCACTTCCTCGAATGCGCGTTGATAGTCCTGTGCCGCGCTGAGATGTTCGAACGCTATCGCATAGGCCTGCGCGCTCTTGGCATAGACTTTGGCAAACTCGATGTGCCGCGCCTTTAGGCTGGCCTCGACCGTGCCGATGACTTTTTCCAACTCGCCGACGCGCACTTTGGCGCGCTCGTTCAAAGCGATGGCGGCATCGAGTGCCCCTTCACGGATCGCATTGTCGGAGAGATCGGCTAGACGTCTAATCTCTGGGTCGGAAGTCTCAAATGTCTGGCGCTCGGCGAGAATGGATTTGAGCCTGTCACTCTGCGCCTTCAGCACCTTGTCGAGTTCGGCCGGGTCTTTAGGTACATTGGCGCCGAGCGTTCGCAACAGACCGTACACCGCGTCCATGGGCACCCCGGCGGCTCCCGCGCTGACCTCTACTTGTTTGCGCTCAAAATCCGGCAGGCCCGCAATCGTGAGCAGAAGCCGCCGGCGTTCCTTGAGGATGTCGCCCTCGTCTCCCTCAGGCTCAGGGGCAGTCTTGCCGAAATAGAGAAGTTTGGTGAGCGACTCGTTGACCCAAGGTCGCTGGCGGCCATTGGTCTTAAGATAGACCTCTTCCGCCACCATGCGCATTACGGTGCCGAATTCCTCGCCCGACATCGCCGAAAAATGCTTCAGTACGGCCGCCGCATAGGGGCTGTCAGTGCCGGGCTGGCCGTCCAGAGCAACCTTGCCCGGCGCGGCCGAGAAGGCGATGACCGTACCGGCATCGTCATCGGCCCCGCCTGCAGAACTATCGCGAGCGCTAAGAGCTGCTGCCCCGCGTGCCCCGCCAAGGCCTCCGGCTGCGATGGCTATCGGTGCGGAGCCCGAGGTAAGTCGCATGGTTGCACCAGGTGGGAAGGGATTGTTTCTGCAGGCATCCAGCATGACAATGACTACAGGCACCCTTGTCCTGAGTTCATCAAGCAGGGTCGAGAGTGGCACTAGCCTCTCGGTGGCATCGTTGAGGGAAGCAAGGTCGGCGTCGACAGGAATGAGAAAGTTCTCGCCCCCGGCCTCGATGCCGTGGCCGGAATAATACACGACCGCGACGGCAGCGCCCTGGGCGTCTTCGGCGAAGCGTTCCAGGTCGCGCTTGAGCTTGACGGCGTTATGGTCAGACGAGACGGCGACGTCGAAGCCGAGGTTGCCGAGCAAACTCTCGATGGCATGAGCGTCGTTGGCCGGATTGGTCAGCTTTGGCAGATAGTCGTAGTCGCTGTTGCCGATTACAATCGCCACGCCGCGCAGTGGGCCACCCTGCTGCGCCGAAGCCGGCGGTGCGAACAACACCATTATTGCCAGTGGTGCAAACAGCAGCCTTGCCGAAGGCGTCAGACTCGCCGTTACGAAACGGCGATAGAAACGCATTGTGTTGAGCGGGAAGAACGCTGGAAACCCCATTTCCGATATTTCCGAGAAACAGCCCCTATGCAGGGTCAAGGTGAACTGCGTTAAAATCAAGGCCCAGCCCGAGGGAGTGTCCGTCTCCAATCACCATCGCTAGCCATCAGGCTGTGATCCTCTCTTCCAGGCGATAACTGATATCGGCAATCAGACACATCCCCCGTCAGTTCCCTGGAGAATGCAGACCTTATCAGCCAATTGACTCGCGGTTGGCGTGAACTCATGATTTATCGTTAGATTTGAGCGTGCCGCCGACCTCCAAATTCACGAAGCCAGATCGACGTGAACAACGAACCAAGCTCGCATCCATGGCAGAACTTGTTTCGGGCATTTGCAATAGAGTGGCTATTGCTATGCGCGTTGGCGCTTGTGGTCAGTCTCGTCATGACGGCGCTTGGCCATGTCGAAGCCGTCAGGTCGCTCGACCGCAATGTCACCGACGTTATCATGCGCGAACTGGCGCGGGAACGGCTGGCCGGTGCCCAGTCTGAGACGAGCAAACGCTACGTCTTTGTCAGTGTCGGTGAGGCGACGTGTCGTATTTGGGCCAAGGCCCGCGGTGAGGCCTGCGCTGCCGGCTTCGAGACACCTCGCGACGAACTCATCGAAATGTTAAAGGCGCTTGCTAGCGCCAACGCCGGCCGAACTCCGATGAAGCTTGTGATGCTCGACGTCGAGCTCGCCCCGCAGCAGAGTGAAAAAGCGAGCGCCACCGACAAGCTGCTGTGCGCCGAGACTTATTCGATCGCGAAGTCGATCCCTGTACTGGCCGTGCGGCCGGTGGTGAGCGAAGCCTCGAATCCGTCACGGCCGATTGCCCAGGCCTATCCATCCATTTTCGACGACACCAAATGCAGTCCCGATGCTTCGACATCGTCACATCCGGATCTCTGGTTTGCGTCCCCGCTGCTCCAACCCGATCCGGACAATGTCGTGCGCTCGGTCTATGCCTGGCACCTGATACGCGGGGATACGCCCGCGGCGGCGCAGCGCATTTCCGGCTTTGGACTGCTTGGCGCCGCGCTGACGGACGGACAAGTCGACCGAAGCGGTCTTGCATGTCTGTTTCCAGCGTCGCGTCCCGGCTCGAGCGCAAAGTGCGAAGCCAAACCCCTCAATCTGGCAAACCACGTTTACGAGCCGTCGGACAACCACGACTTTTCGGTCCTGCGGATCCTGTTTTCGCTGCCGTCGGATCCGGGCAGCGCAGTTGCAGCGACCTACAGCTACGCGCCATTCGTTTTCCAGACCATCGAAGCCTACGAGTTGCAGCAGCGCTTGAGCGAGAACCCGTCGCTGCTGGACGGGGCTGTCGTCGTCATCGGCGGCGGCTACGCGGCCTCCGGGGATCTGCATGCAACGCCTCTGGGCCTGCGCATGCCAGGCGCAATGGTGCACGCCAATGCCATTCGAGCGATCGCCGCCGGAACCTTGGTCGACGAGTATGAAGGCTGGGGCTGGGAGCTGCTGCTGATCGGCCTTGCCAGTTTGATCGGCGCCGTCTTCCACGTCGCCGGCCATCAGGCACATGAGCGGCTGCGATCGCCTTTCAATCACATCGCCAAACTCGTCCTGGCCGCGCTTTCGATCGTCGTCACCATCCTGGCGGTATTTATTCTTGGGGCCGTTCATGGGTTCGCTAGCCTTGCGGCTGGCACAGCCATAGCTGTCATGTCGCCGATCATTGCCGTTGCCTTCGAGGGAATGTCCTCTATCCTGCAGGTCATCCGAGAGGCGCTTTCCGCGGCCCTGACCTGGGCGCAGGCGATTGGAAGCCGCCCGCATACTCCGCCGGCTAGCGAGTGAATTCTGCTGACGGGCCGCTAGGGGGCACGATGGTGGTTGATAAGCGCTTCGAATTACGGAATGGGTTCGAACGGTTTGCCTTGGGCGCCGCGATGGCTGTCGCCGTGGCCCTGTCCTGTGTGCAAGCTGCCTTGGGGCAGGACGAGAAACCACCTCTTTGTGAATGTGGCCCCAACACCCGTGCGAACGTGATCAAGGTCGAGCGGCAGGCCGGAGCTGACACATGGCTCAGCGTCGAACGGGGCGTCGATATCCAGCCGGCAAAGGCCGGCTGTTTCCTGCAGCCGGGCGATATTGTGCGCCCAGGCGCCGGTGTGAGCGCTGAGATCAACATGCCGGACAACACCGTGCGTTCCGTCAGGTTTCCCGATGTCGTGGAAATACCCGAGGTCGCCGTGACCTCAAGTTTTCAACGCCTCATGGACTTTACGCTGGGTATCATCGGCAAGGATTGGCAAGAGACGCGCGATATGGCAGCTGCCATTGTTGGCGACACACGCGAGACGATACCCTCTCAATATCTGATTATGCCGGGCGTCTATGCCGTTGGCGAACAGTCGATCGACCCCAGCCATACGCTTTCCATCCGCTGGGTCGGCAGCACGGCGCCCTATTCGATTTCCATGGCCAAGGAAGATGGCGGCGCCGCGAAAGTGCTGGACGTCACTGACGATCGTCACGCGAACCTGACGATGTCCGGCGTCGAGCCCGGCGTCTACACAGTCGAGATCAAAGGTGCCAACGGCATATCCCTCGAGCTGCCTGTCCGCCTCGTGGCCGCCGAGGATGTCCCGGTGCTTGAAGGCGCCACCATCGACGAGCCGTCGAGCCAGGAGTATCGGCTGGAAGAGGCTTTATTCCTGCTTCGGCGCGCGCCCCCGACATGGCGAGTGGAAGCCATCTCGCGCTTGCTGGTTCTGGCCAGTGAGAACCAGGATTTCTTTGCTCAAGCCATCGTTGGCCTGGAAAACATCACCAGGAAATAGGCTGCGCCGGCAGGCGACATCATTTCGAAGGCACGACGCGAAATCATTGATGTCCGTCTCGGTTGGTCATTTACGGATGATCCGCAGAACAAGATCGGAGTCTACGAATTCATGGGGCGGCCAGCAATAAGTTACGTGATAAACGCTACCGTCATCTGAGCTCCGCACCCTCGCGCTTGCCGAAACGCGCTCCAGCCGGGCCTCGGCAGCGTCGACGACGCTCTGGTCATCGACATGTCGCTGATCCGCGGCCGTGCGTGTCGACCCGAAGGCAGGCGCAGTCAGGGTTGGTGCGGGGTGCGTGACCGGCGAAGTGGACCACGCCACGCACGCTTTCGGCCTCGCAGTACCCTTCGGCATCATCTCGACCACTGAGGTGCTGGGTTGACGCTCTCAGGCGGCCACGGCTATCTCAGCCGCCAGTACGGGCTCGCCGCCGATTTCAGCGATGCACCTCTATCCGATCGACGGCGCGGTGCACGCGCCGCAAGACGGACGCCCAGGCCTGGAATATGCGCGATTCCCTCTGGTCGATGGCAATCGTCGGCGTCAGCCCCGCTGCGACACAGGCGTCGGTGCCCAAGCAGTGGACGCGCAACTACTGGACGGCGGTGCAGCCCTACAATCTGGCGGGCCTTACCCCAATTTCATGATGGAAGTGAGGGCGAAACACGCCTCAAGGCGACTTTCGGCAATAACTTTTCGCGGCCCGCCACCTTGAAACGGAAATGCGACCCGCAGAACCTCTTCGGGGTCAATCACAATATCTCACCGGCGATGTAGCGCGACGATCATCCACGCCTCGGAAATTCCGATTTTGGGTTTTATTGGATTTTGAAGGCGCGATTAACGTGGACGTTGCGCGAACGGCGCAAGTGCCCATGTCGTCCGCACCTTGGTTTTCCAGATCGGGACGAGATGCCAGTGGCTCCTACTTAGGCTTGAGTAAGGATCCCGTGGACTTCCTCCGCGATCGAAATGGACCGCAAGTGCTTGGTCGACTGCGCACAATACGGCGTAACGCTCAATCTGGTCGTCGGACAGCTCGCAGTCAGGGACTTTGTCTCGCACGGACCGCACTGCTGAAAAGGTTGAAATGATGCGTCCGGGAGCACAGCAGCCGACATACCCCTGCACAGCGTCGACGACGTCGTCAGAAATAAGAAAGTTAAAGTGCCGCGAGTTAGGTGTGGTGGAAGCTACGGTCCGGTCTAGCATTTCGCCTTCAGAAAGCCCCAGCCGAGGGTAGCAGGTAGATGGATGTATCGGCAAGCACGGATCGATAGCATTCTCCGCAAACGGACGAGATAATATCCGTGCAAATGCGGAGATTGGCGCCCGCATTCTCCGCAAATTGGGGACCCGATGGGCCGCGGGTGGCCCTCAACGGTTGCACACAACCGGTCGGGAGCAGTTCAGCTCGTCTGTCGACGCGGCGGGCCTCCAGACTGGCGCGGCAGGTCACCTCCCAAGGAGCGGCGCCTTCTCATTCCAGCCAGTCGCAGTGGTCCCTATGATGGGAACCAGCGACGCCTTCAGCTTCTTCGCCGAACGCCCAGACAGGCTTCGACTTGTGGGAAGGAGCGCCCGTGCCGGCTTTGAGCGATGGGTTCTCGTGATGAGCAAGCGTCGCCGCAGCCTCGACAAATCGCTGTGACGGCAGCACGAAAGAGGCTTAGGTTCAAGCTGAACGACCGTCACATGGTAGCGGCCGGCCTGGTGTGAGTACCCATCTGGGCTTTGTTGTTATAGTTGGCTTGTTCTGGCATTCTGGCATCTGAAAATGTGGGATTCGCCATACAGCCAGGCCGTCTTGATGGCAGCCGAAAGACCTAGTGGATGGAATCTAACACTTGGTGCCCACGTTTGACGGCAGCAATGATTTTGTCGGGATCGGCGGTCCAAGTGAAGGGTTTGGGTTGCTGGTTGTGCTCTGCCACGAAGCGGTTGATTGCCGCCTGGAGGTCGACGACGGAGTGGAAGACGCCTCGCTTGAGACGACGCGTGGAGAGTTTGGCGAAGAAGCCCTCGACGGCATTGAGCCACGAGCATGAGGTCGGCGTGAAGTGGAAGGTGAAGCGCTGATGGCGGTCGAGCCAGGCACGCACCTTGGGGTGCTTGTGAGCGGCGTAGTTGTCGAGGATGACATGGACCGCCTTGCCGGCCGGCGCCTCGGTGTCGATGGCGTTGAGGAAGCGGATGAACTCCTGGTGGCGGTGACGCTGCATGTTGCGGCCGATGACGGCGCCGTCGAGCACGTTGAGAGCGGCAAACAGCGTGGTGGTGCCGTGCCGCTTATAATCGTGCGTCATGGTGCCGAGCCTTCCCTTCTTCATGGGCAGGCCGGGCTGGGTGCGGTCCAGTGCCTGGATCTGGCTCTTCTCGTCGACCGACAGCACGATGGCGTGGGCCGGCGGATCGACATAGAGGCCGACGACGTCGCGCAACTTGTCGATGAATTTCGGATCGTTGGAGAGCTTGAACTGCCGCCAGCGGTTTGGCTGCAGCCCGTGCGCCTTCCAGATGCGGCGCACCGCGCTGGCGCTGATGCCGGCGGCCCTGGCCATCATGTCGGCGGTCCAGTGCGTCGTTTCCCCTGGCGGGTCGTCGAGCGCCAGCGCCACGACGCGCTCAGCGATCTCAGGCCCGAGCGGCGCAATGCGCGAGGGACGCGTCTTGTCGCGCAGCAGCCCCTCGAAGCCTTCCGTGGCGAAGCGCTCCTGCCAGCGCCACACGCAGGTCTTGGATTTGCCGGTCCGCCCCATGATTTCGATCGTGCCGGCGCCGGTGGCGCTCAACAGCACGATCTCGGCGCGCCACACATGCTTCTGCGGGCTGTTACGATCTTTGACCAGGGCAACCAAACGCCGATGGTCAGAAGGCGAGACGGTGAGAGATATTCCTGTGCGCATACCGCAGACTCGCACGCGCTCAGCCAAAAGGGAATCCCGATCCGGACTCTTATGTCAGGCGGAAACCACTAGCTGCGCAGATGAAGCCATTGATCGTGATCTGCTCGCAGGATGCGGAATTCTATCTGCTCCTCAGCCACATTCTGGAGGTTGACCGCTTCACCAGCACGCTGGCCGGCTCAATTGAGGACGTGCTGAGGCTCGCTGCGCAGAGGCCGGTCAAGGCGGTGATGATTGACTGTCGACCGGACAAATCATCTGGCGGCCGGAAGCGCCAGATTGAAGCAGGATGCCCGCACAGGCGCCCTCCCCTGTGTCGCACTGTTATCTCCCGGCGCGGAGGCCCAGCACATTGAGTTGTTGCGGTCTGGCGTTGACGAATGCTTTGTCAGGCCATTCGCGCCGGCCAAGCTGCTCGAATACCTGCGCTCCAGGCTGGCTATCGGTCAGACATCGGGACAAGGACCCCAAAACGGCAAATCGCTCATATATGGCGATGTCGAAATGCAGATCGATAAGCACCTCGTTCGCTGCGGCGGCGGAGAGATTCTGCTCGGGCCAATCGAGTTCAAATTGCTGCGTCACATGCTGGAAAACCCAGAGAAGGTCATCAGCCGTGATGAGCTCATAGGAGTGGCTTGGCCAAGCAGCGCCGGTGTCGGTGCGCGAACGGTCGATGTTCACATCAGTCAGTTGCGAAAGCTGCTCAAGCAGTGCTCGCGGGGCGCTGCCATCCGCACTGTCAGGCTCGCAGGATACGCGCTGGCGCGCAGAGCAAAGTGACTATCTCAACAGTGTTGTTCAAAACAGCCCGGGATCAATGCCATTTCCGCTGGTCCGGATCGGCTGAGGCCCCAACGGCTCGGCCGTAAAGTTTGTTATCCATTTGTAATACTTGTGAAGTGCAAATAGCTTCGTTTGTAATGTAAGAAGTATAAAATATTATTGTGTTTCTTGTTGCGTAGTCAAATTCAGTGTGAAAACATTTCATGGAGATTCCAAAGTATAAGCGCATACATTGTTGTGCGGGAAGGAATTTTCATGGTTGGCGGAGTGGGATATGCCGAGGCCATCGGCCATCACGGCGAGCTGGTGCAAGGCCTGTTTGAGGACGACGGCGCCAGGCTGCGGCGCGCTGGTTTCACTGCCTTGCCGGCAACTGAGATCCAAAGCCAAGTTCACCGCAAGCGATAGCGATCATGTGAGCGTCATGCCAGCCTCGCGGGAGAAGGCCAGACGCGCGGCCGAGTTGACCATCAATGCGTTCCGCCGCCCAGGAACCGGTGGCAATCTCGCGATAGACAGCAACATTCCCATCGGCCGCGGCATGGGATCGTCCACGGCCGACGTGCTGGCCAGCATTCTCGCGATCCTGGATTGGCTGGAGATCGAGGCTGCGTCAGACGATGTCATGCGGATCGCTGTCAGCGTCGAAACTGCCTGTGACTCCACTCTGTTTAGGCAACAGGCGGTGCTGTTTGCGCACCGTGACGGTATCGTCATGGAGTCCTTCCGCAGGTCGCTGCCGCCGATCGATTTCATCAGCATCGATACAACGCCTGACGTAACAGTCGATACGCTTGAATTCGAGCCGGCGCGGTATGGCCAGCTAGAAATAGAGACCTTCCGCCCCCTTCGCAGTCTGTTGCGAACAGCCATCAAGAATGCGGATGCCCGGATGCTGGGCAGGGTCGCAACGGCGAGCGCGCGGATCAACGAACGTTTTCTGCCCAAACCACGGCTAAACGAGATCGAAGCGATCGGTGGCCGCTTTGGCGCCATCGGCATCCAGGTCGCCCACAGCGGCACGGTCGTCGGACTGATGTTCGATGCGACGGACGAAGGAGCATCCGCGAATATCGAGCGCGCAACCGTAGCGTTGGAACAGTCTGGTTTTGATCCGACGATCTTCTGTCATTGAAACTCTGGCGCGCAGGAGAAGCCTATGTCGACCCGTGCCTTGATGCGCAAGCTGGAAGAGTTCGAAGGCCCTCGCCTCGTCCCGCTGGGCGAAAATCTCTACGGCGCCAGCTTCTTTTTGATGAAGCTTCTGCCGGCCCGGTTCATGCTCGAGCGCGCCGCGGAACAGGGGCAGTTGAAGCCAGCAACGACTATCTGCGAATCCTCGTCAGGAACGTTTGGCCTTGCTCTGGCTATGCTGGCCGTTCAGCACGGGTACAGGCTGATCCTCGTTAGCGACTGGGCGCTCGATCGCCATCTTCATCGACGCCTGATCGAGCTTGGCGCCGAGGTGACGATCGTGGACAGCCCGGCTCCCTCAGGAGGTCTGCAGCAGGCGCGGCTCGACCGCTTGCAGATCTATTTGAGAGACATTGCCGGCAGCTATTGGCCCTCGCAGTACTACAATCCCGACAATCCGCTCTCTTACGGCAAGGTGGCCGAACAATTCATAGACAGGCTCGGAAAGTTGGACTGCCTGGTTGGCCCTGTCGGGTCGGGCGGTTCCATGAGCGGGACATCCCGTTACCTGCGGGCCTTGTTTCCGGACCTGTACGCGATCGGTGTCGATACGCCGAACAGTGTCCTGTTCGGCCAGCCGAGCGGCAAGCTCAACCTCAGCGGCCTTGGTGGAAACATTCTTCCAAGCAATGTCGACCACAGCCAGTTCGACGAAGTTCACTGGCTGACCCCGGCAGAGGTATTTCGCGCCACACATGACCTTCATCGCAAGCATGGTCTTTTCATGGGTCCGACCAGCGGTGCCGCCTATCGGGTTGCGGAATGGTGGTCCCGGAGCAACCCCGGCAAGACGGTGGTCGCGCTGTTTCCTGATGAGGGGCACAGATATGTGGAAACCGTCTACGACCAGGAATGGCTCGAAACAATTGCCGGGTGGGCCGGTCCATTGCGGGCAAGCCCCGTCACGGTGAGCTCGCCGGAGGAGCCAATGTCGGGATGGTCGCACTTTCCGTGGAAACGCAGGTCGCTCGATGAAGTGTTGGCGCATGCCGGCGAAGGGCGCGACGGAGCCAACGGCTAACGCCCAGCGTCGGTTTTGAATTTCTCAGGAAACATGCGCGCCGGTGGGTTGCAATTCGGTTCGACGTCGAATGGTCGGACTCAGATAGGCGGCGACTACCTATCGGCGCGCGGGAGTTGCGCAGGCGGCCCGCATGCCGCGAAGGAGACGGGACAGTGCTGTTTCGACGCGAGTGGCCAGTGTATCCGAGGACGCGCTGCCTGAGCCAGTCGGTCCTGCCGATCTACGCGATGCTTTTCGCCATGCAGTGTGCGCGCAGCATGTATATCGTCCTGGTCGCCTGGTTTGCGTTGCAGATCACTGGTGAAATCGCTTCGGTCGGCAAGGTTCTGATCTGCTGGCAACTCCTGGCTTTCACGATTGGGCCATTCATCGGACCGCTGATAGATCGCTCCCGCCGGCGTACGATGTTCGTGATTGGCGAGACGATTCATGGCACCGGTGTAGGATCACTGGCGTTCATCGCCTGGGCCAATTCTCCCGCACACACGCCGATCTCTGTTCTTTACGCGACGGCATGCGTCATCTCCGTCGGCTCGCTGCTATCCTATCCCAGCAGCCAGGCCTTGATCCAGCGTGCGGGTGCGCGTTTGCTGATGCGAACCGTTTCCCTCGGCATTTTTTCCAGCCAGATCGGAAACATTGTCGGCGCCGCGGTCGGTGGGTTCTGTCTCACGGTTTTAGGCGTTCTCGCCAGTCTGGCCATCTGCGCGGCCTCGTCCTTTCTGGCTGCTATGTTCGCGAGCTTTCTCGACGACGAAGGTCGCATTCGCCCAACGCGCCCAAACCCGCACATGCACGACTTGATCGCGGGTCTTCTAGCGACAGTCAGAAACCCTCGTCTCAAGGTGGCGGGCTATGCCCTGTTGCTGGCCTATGCATCGGCGCATGCATCCAATGCCTTTCTCGCCGGCTTCGCACGATATGAGCTGAAGCTGCCATCCAACCACTATGGTTGGCTCGCGGCGATGTATTCGGGGGGCGGCTTGATCGGAAGCGTCACCTTTGCGGGGTTTTCCGGTGTGGCAAGGGAAAGGCTCCTCATTGGAGCGGGAACCGTCCTGCTTGCCTGTGCCACCGCTGCCTTCTCCACCTCTCAAACCATGGTTCAGGCCGTGCTCTGGCAAGGTCTCATAGGTTTGTCCTTCGTGATGGTTCGTGCCGGAAGCGACGTTACGATACTCAAGACCGTGTCAGGTCGGATGGTTGGCCGGGTCCGAACCAATGTCGACGCCGGCATCGGGGTGATCGCTGTCCTCATCTACATCATCCCAACTCTCGTCCCGGGTATTCATGCCCGGAACATCTTCCTCGGTCTCGCCTGTCTGTTTGGCTGCGGAAGCTGCGCAATCCTTTGGATGCAATGGAGCGGGGCAAAGGCTGCGCGCCCACAGTGTCACGATGGCCATGTCAACCCAGACCACCCATCCAATGGCCGGGCAGTTTGATGAAGGGATGGATTCATGAAGTCGCGAACGAAATATGACGGTGTGGCACTTCAGAAACCGCAGGCGCCTTTGACCGGGGCCTACCTCAATGAAATCAGTCTGCGTCCAGTGACAGTCGCTGATCGCGGCGCCATCAAAAAACTGGTGCTTGACCCCGAACAGGAGCTGTTCGCCGGGTCGGTGGATGCGATCTTCAACGACCTGCAAAACAGCCGGTATCCGGACATGGAACACCCTTTTGCAATCGTCGTCCCCAAAAGGAGGATCGGGTTCTTCATCCTGCGCGAGAAACAGGCAGCGCCGGATTGGGCGCTTGACGGTGCGTTTACGCTGCACAGCTTTCGCATTTGCCGCGCCTGTCAGGGGAAAGGCTATGGACGAGCGGGAGCGGCGTTGGCCATTTCCTGGGTGCGGCAGAACCGGCCCGACGTCAGGCAACTGATGCTTGCGGTCAACGAACGCAATGGGCTCGCGAAATCCGTTTATCTCAATTCTGGGTTTGTCGACACAGGTGAGATCTTTCGTGGTCCGATCGGCGACCAGCACATCCTGAGCTTCCAAATTTATCGCCACGACGGCTGATAAGAAATTTCGTGAACACGGTCTTTCCTTCCGACTTGCCTAGGTATACTAGGTATATTTATCACGGAGGAACCCATGCGATTGATCACGGAACAGCTGGCCGAATTTGTCGGAAATGCACGCTACGAGCAGCTGCCGGGGCCGGTCATTGAAAAGACTGAACGTGCCATTCTCGATACGCTCGCAGCACTGATCGGCGGCGTGCCAACCGACAATGCCAGGCTCTCACGCAAGGCCGCGAGGGCTTGTTTCGGAGACGGGACTGCCCACGCCTGGTTCGCCGAAGCCCAATTGCATCCGCTTGGCGCACTGTTTGCCAATTGCGCGGCGGCGAGTTCACTCGATGTCGATGACGGCCATTGTCTCGCGGCAGGTCATCCAGGTGCTGCCATCATTCCGGCCGTCCTGATGGAAGCGGCAAACCTTGGCAGTGACGGCCATGACGTGCTGGCCGCTACCGCGATTGGATATGACGTTGCATTGCGCATTGCCGCCGCCCGCCGCTTCTGCGACACGATGAGCTTTGCCAGTGGCCAATGGACCGGATTCGGTGTGGCGGCCGCCATTGGATGGCTACGCGGGATGAGCGCTGACCAGCTCGCACATGCAATGGCGATAGCCGGTGCCGAGGCACCGCAAAACCTGCCGCAAGGCGACTGCCAGGCCAGTTCCGTCAAGGGCAGCAGTCCCTGGTCGACGGTAGCGGCTCTGTTCGCGGTCGAGCGGGCTGGCTGCGGAATGAGCGGTTCGATCGATATGCTGGACCGCGTTCATGCCTACAACGTCCAGGCGATTACCGCGGATCTCGGAAGCCGCTGGCTGATCAGTGAGACCTATCTCAAGCCCTACGCCTCATGCCGCTACACACACCCCGTCATTGATGCCGTACTCACTCTGGTTGCAGGCCGTGATCCAGATGAACCGATTGGCCGCATTGTTGTGGATATCTTTCCCGAAGCGCGAAAACTGCCCAACGAGTGCGCGCCGAAGTCGCTTGAGGGGGGACAGTTTTCGGTCCCATTCGCTGCCGCGCTCGCGGCGCTGCGAGGGGCCGAAGCGTTCCGGCCCTTACATCCTCACTCCCTTTCAGACCCACAGGTGGTGAAGCTCGCGCAGAATGTGGAAATCCGCTACCCCGACGAGTTTGCCGGTATATTCCCGCAACGCACGCCGGCGCGCGTGACAATGGTTGTTGGCGGACGAGAGCTAACCGTTGATGTGCCTCTTCCTCTGGGCGACGCCAACAATCCGATGGAGCGATCCGCTGTCGAGGACAAACTCCACGACCTCGGGCGTGACATCCTATCGCGAGCCGAGCTCGGGAAACTCATCCAGTCGGTGGCTCTGCTCAGAAAGGGGAAAATCGCGCCGCTGCTCTCCTGCATTTCGGCACTGCCAGATGCCGTTAGACATGCCTCTTGATCAGGGCAGGTGGCCCGCTGCCTTCGGCCAACGTCGTCGCCTTTGGATTGTGACCGAAGGCGTCTGCCGTCCTTGGAACCCTTCACCACGTTTTCACACATGAACCGACTGGTGAGACTTCGACCATGAGCAAGATGCCATTGCGATTGCAAACGGGGTCGTCGGCAACTCGGTCGCGACTATCGTGATTGACGATTTGTCGAAGAGCTTTCCTGATTGGCCTCCAAGACGTTTGAATGGCGATAAATTTCCTCGAAGGGGGCGCGTTGATCGACGCTCAGCACATTATTAATCAGAAACCATGGGTGATGCGTTCTCTGACCGTGACGGACCGCACGCAGCGCCTCGTGCGAGATCATGGATAGGGATGGCAGAAGACCTATCCGTCAGAATCTGACACTTGGAGAGCGTAGCGCGTGTGCCTACGCTCTCCAGTTCTTGTCATCGCACCTTTGGCAACCAAGTCCTGCAAGTCCCTTGTCGCTGTGGCGCGGGATGCCTGTGTGATGGCAATATAATTTTCGGCGCTGAGCCCACCCTTGAAGCCGTCGATCCCTTCGCGGAACATCCGGGCGATGACCCTTTCCTGACGCTCATTGAACTGATCCCGGTAGCGTTCGTAAAACTTGGCCTTGGCGACAGAGAATTCGACACGAGCGAGCGTTACGCGCTGCGCTTCAAGGATCGTGTTGGCGAAGTAAAGCAGCCAATCTGTAATCGCGTTACTCTTGTTGCTGGCCTCCAGGTTGTCGTAATAGGCCTTGCGGCGGCGTTCGATCGTGTACGCCAAGGCGATGAGGCTCTGCTCTCCCAGGTTTTGTCCCAGCGCCTTTTCACAAAGGGCACGGCCTATGCGCCCGTTGCCATCCTCGAACGGGTGAATGCTCTCGAAATAGAGGTGCGCGATACCGGCACGCGTCAACGCAGGGAGCGGCGTCTTGCCTTTTGGCGAGGTATCGTTGAACCAAGTGGCGAAGGCGTCCATTTCGGTTTTCACGCGTGCCGAAGGTGGCGCTTCAAAATAGACTTTGGGCTTATCCAGCCGGTTGGAAACCATCTGCATGGCATCGGCATGCTGGCGGTAGTTGCCGATGGTCTCGCTACGCCGCTCACCCGACATCACCATCTTGTGCCAAGCGTAGAGGGTGCGATTGGAGAGCGCATCGGCAAAATGCAAATACACATCGGCCATCATTTCGGCGATGCCGCGCTCGGCAGGCGGAATGCGTCTGGTCTCGCTGCCTAGTCCAAGTTGCTGGCGCAAGGATGATTGCAGACTCTCGCGGTTGAGGTACTCCCCCTCGATCGCGGATGTCTTCAAAGCCTCTTCGCTGATAAGATCGATGCGGATCTGGTCGCGATCGTCTGAACCGACATGACGAAAAACACCTAGGAACTCGCCCGATCGCAGCAAGAACTCGCTTTCCAGCGGTTCCATTGCCTTCTTATCGTAGGTAAAATGCGGCCAGTCAGCCTGCTCCCAGTTCCAAACCATGCGTTATAGGGCGCCTTTCTATAACTCATGATATAGACAATACTGAGCTATAGAAATCTCGCCATGCATCAGAATTAGGGGCCTTGCCCCAGGTGCGGACAAGGGCGCGGTCGCCCGAGCCAAGTTGGCGAACTCCCTAGTCGATCAGGGCAATGGGGTTCGAGAAGGTCTGGAATTCGGAAAATCCTCTGGACGTGCCGACAAGCACGACCACGGCATCCGACGCAACCACACCCTGGGAGACAAGTTTTCGCAGGCCAGTCAAACTCGCCGCGCTCGACAGTTCGAGATAAAACCCGCAATGGGCCAACCGCCTCTGATCGTCGCGAGCGGCGGCGGCGCCAATGACCACCGCTGATCCCTTGCACGATGCAATCGCATCCACGGCCTGGTAGGTTACGGTCGAACCGCCGATTGAGGTCAAAGCCGAGCCGCCTGCGAAGCTGCCGCGATAGTCCTCGCCGGCAAGCACTCTCGATATTCGACCGAATGGCTCGACGGCATGAATTCGAGGTCGTTCCTCGACAAGCCCGGCCGTCTGCAGATCGCAGTATCCGCGCGCAATCCCCCACAGCAGATCCGCTCTTGACGTCGGGACGAGTATATCGGTGCATGGATGTGTGCCCAGTTGCAGGAAAATCTCGAAGGCAAGCGACCTATAACCATCCACGCCGTAAGGGTTGCTGCCCACTGGCGGGACGGCGAAATTGGTGGCCGGATACCAGTTCCCGTCCCGGACCCGGTCGGCGAGCACCAGCCAGCGGCGCTCCGGGGTTTCTGTGGCCAGCAAGGTCGCCCCGTGCATCTCGATCGCGCGGCGCCAGTTCGGGTTCATATCAGGCGTGGTCACAATCACGCAGGCCAGCCCGACATGAGCGGCATAGGCCGCCAGCGATACGCCCGCATTGCCGCTTGAGGCTGCGGCAACTGTCGACGCGCCGATCTCCAACGCCCGTTGCACGACGAACCTGCTCATGCGGTCTTTATGTGATCCAGTCGGGTTGGCGCCCTCGTTCTTGAGATAAAGCGCACGCACGCCAGTCTCCTTAGCCAGCCCTTCCAGAGACACAAGAGGTGTGTTGCCCTCGCCGAGCGTTGGATGGTCAGGATAGACCTGCCAGTCAGCGACACGCTCCAAGGATTGTGGGAACTCCTGATATTCGATAGCGAGGCTCGCCGGCATATGGTGGCTGAGGCAGATCGGGCAACCTATGAAGTAGTCGGCGATCGGAAGGGTAGCCCGACAACGAATGCAGCGCAGACCAATCACACGCGGATTGAGCCTCGAAACCGGTCTATGCATGCAAGGCGCGATCTGCGCTGACGTCGATATCGGCCATGACCTTGAATAGGCAGTCGCCGCGCTCGGTGAGCGACGGAACCCTGCGGCACGCAACCAGACCGGACGATTCAAAGAACAGCGTCTCAGGTTCGCGCGTCGGCAAATCCGGAAAGTGGATGCGGCCGGCGATCTGACCTGTCACGACCTCCTCACCTATATTCGCGGCCGGTTCGAAAATGCCTCGATCGCGTGCATAAACGAACGCGCTATGACCCTTGACCTTCATGAGCCGCGTGGGCGAAGCGGGTTCGACGGCGACATCGCGCAGGATCCCCTGGTCTTTCAGCAGCCGCTTCAGTCCCGCCTCGGCTAACGACAATCCCTCTCGGGACAAAGTTACGCCGCCGCCAAGTTCAGTGGTCAGGGCGAGCGCGCCACGTTCCTGCGCGGCCGCTGCCAACGTTGCAAGGCCGCCGCCCCCCGTTCCGTCGCTTACGAAGCTGATTGGCGCTCCGAACAGCCGCATGAGCCTGAGCAGCGTTTCATGCTCGTCGGCGGTCCGCCCCGGACGCACCAGTGTGCTTGCCACATAGTTCAAGGACCGGCCGCCCGAGTGAAGGTCAACGACAACATCCGCCATCGGGATCAGCACGTCATAGACATAATGGGCGATCATTTCGGTCGGGGACCCGGTCGCATCGCCGGGAAACATCCGATTGAGATTGCCTTCGTCGAGCGGAGACACGCGGCGGCCTGCCGCGACCGCTGGATAGTTGAGTGCTGGAAGGATGAGGAGCCGCCCCGAAACCTGGTGCACCTCAATCTCTCGGGCCAGATTGGAAAGGGCGATCTGGCCCTCATACTCGTCGCCGTGGTTACCGGCGACCAGCAACGCCGTTGGGCCGGCGCCATTCCTGATACACACCAAGGGAATGGGTATCCAGCCATAGGCCGACAGGTCGGACGAATGGGGCAGCCTCAGACAGTCGGACTGTTTTCCGTCGGCATCATAGTCGATCGGGGTCCAAATCCGCGTTGCACCGGTCATCGTTGATCCTTTCAATGAAGCACCTTGTCCAGGAAGAGCCGGGTCCGCTCGTGGCTCGGTGCGTTGAAGAACGCGGCGGGCGAAGCCATCTCGACGATGCTTCCCTGATCCATGAACACCACCTGGTCGGCGGCTTCGCGCGCGAAGCCCATTTCATGCGTGACGCAAAGCATCGTCATGCCGCCCTCGGCGAGGTCGATCATGACATCGAGCACTTCCTTGACCATCTCTGGATCAAGCGACGATGTCGGCTCATCCAAGAGCATGATCTCCGGGCTCATGCAGAGCGCGCGGGCGATTGCGACGCGTTGCTGCTGGCCGCCGGAGAGCTGACCCGGATATTTGAGGGCCTGTTCCGGTATCCTGACGCGCTCGAGGTAGTGAAGCGCGATGTCTTCAGCCTCGGCCCCTGATTTGCCGAGTACGCGCCTCAGGGCCAGGGTGCAGTTGATCATGACCGTCAGATACGGGAACAGATTGAATTGTTGAAACACCATCCCGACGTTGCGTCGGACTCTCTGCAGCTGTTGCTGGTCCCGGGTGAGATCGACACCGCCAATGCGAATGGCGCCGCTCTGAAAGCTCTCGAGCCCGTTCATGCACCTTATTAGCGTGGATTTTCCCGATCCTGATGGGCCGCAAATCACGATCCGCGCGCCCTGGGGCACGGCAAGATCGATGTTCTTCAGAGCATGGAAGCTGCCAAACCATTTGTTCAGCCCGGTGGCTTCTACCGCCGCCGGTTGATCAGACCGCCTATTTCCTTGCCCAATTTCCACCGGCCCGGAGCCTTCGTGTCGCATCGACTGGCCATCGTCATTCATCGGCTTGTCGGCCCAAGAAGCTTGCGTTCAAGCAGCTTGACCATCTGCGCAATCGTCAGAGCCAAGACAAGAAACACGATGCCGACGACGGTCAGCGGTTCAGCATAGCGGTAGGTGTCTGAGGCAATGTCGAAGGCCCTGCCCAGCATTTCCGGCACGGCGATGACAGCTAGGTAAGGCGTCGCTTTCAGGATCGAGACGAAATAGTTCCCAACAGGGGCTGCGACATTGCGGAGCATCTGAGGAGTCAGGATAAAGAACACCACATCGATCCGGTTCAATCCGAGCGCCTTCGCCGCTTCGGCTTGGCCCTTTGGAATGGCGTCGATGCCTGCCTTGAACACCTCGGCCAGATATCCGCTGAAATAGATGCTCAGGCCCAGTATGCCGACCACCAGCGCTGGCAGCGTAAAACCCCAATGAGGAAGGACGAAATAGAGAAAATAGAGCCACGCCAGAACAGGTGTTGACCGGATGAAGTCGATCGCGAAACGCATCAGATAGCCGGGTACAGATCCCGCTCGCCGAGCGATCTCAAAGCTGAACCCGAGGATTGAGGCGCCGGCGCAACTCAGCAGCGCAACGCCGATCGTGGTTCCGATGACCCCTAGGATCGTCGGAACGGTCGAGAGGGCAAAGGCAAGATCAAAATTCACTTGTCAGACCCCTCCCCGCGCCCGCGCGCTGCTCCACCCATCGGCCAAGCACCGTGACGGGATAACAGACGACGAAATAGGCGAGCAGAAGCGACGTGTAGACGCCGACAGGATTGTATTCGAGTTCGGCGATTTCCTTGGCCCGGAACGTCATGTCCGTTAGGGTCACGAGAGAAACCAACGCGGTGCCTTTGATCAGTTGGATGAACTGGTTGATGAAAGTCGGCGCCATTCTCGTCAGGGCTTGCGGCAGCTCGATCAGGCAAAGGATGTGCCGACGTGGGAGGCCAAGCGCCGAAGCGGCGTCGAACTGGCCTCGATCGAGGGACTGGAGACCAGCTCGCACGGCCTGGCTTCCATATCCTCCCATATTCAACCCCAGCACCATCGCGCTCACGGTGATCGCTGGCAGTTGGATGCCGATGACCGGTAGGACGTAGTAGAAGACAAACAGCAGGATGATCACTGAGGAGCTGCGCCAGAACTCTATGATCACAGTGACGGCCAGACGTGCCACGCCTTTGGTCAGGTATTGCGCCACGCCAAAGATCAAGGCGAAGGGTACGGCATACAGCAGTCCCAATGCGGTCACGGTCGCCGTTACCCGAAACCCTTGGAAAATGCCGCCGAAAATCTCAACAATGGTCACTCTTGAACATCCCTGATCTTGAGATCCTTACTGCAACTGAGAAGCCCATTCGTCACAAATCGGGCTGAGGAAGGCGATGCTGTTGGGCCTGGCCATCGGAACACAGCTGGTTCATATCGCAACCGGTCAGCCCTGCCCGGCGCAGACCTGATCACCGGTCAGATCTGGTGCCTTCTCTTGATCGCTGAAGCCGTTCTTGGCCATGATTCGCGCGACCGTGCCGTCGCGCTTAAGCGCCTTGAGCCGGGAGTTGTACAAGTCGCGAAGGTCACCGTCTTCCTTGCGAAACGCAATCGCCGAATAGCCGAACCGTTCCTGTCCGTTTTCCTCCAGCCCCTGGAAGGGCAATGCGCGTTCGATCCCGCGGATGTTCTCGTCGGAAAGAATGCGAGCCACTGTCGGCGCCGAAAAAGCTGCAATGTCGATTCTGCCTGTGAGCAGCGCGGAAACATTCGACTGAATATCGGGGAACAGCAGCATGCGCTCATCCTGCACGCCCGCGGCTGCCGCATTCTTCGCGGTGGTGCTGCCGCGTCCCACGCCGAACATAATTTCCGGGTTTGCCGCGATTTGCGCGTAGCTGTGAATAGTCTTCGGATTGCCTTGGGCGACCAAGGCGGCGTCCGCAAGCTTGAGGTCGGGGTCGCTAAAAGCGACGAGCGCGCACCGCTCCGGCGTAATGTAGAGCCCGGCGGCAATCGCATCGAAACGCTGCGCTGTGAGTGCGGGTATCAACGCGCCGAATTCGGTGACGACGATTTCCACTTTACTGACCCCGAGGCTCTCAAAGGCAGCCCTTATCAATTCGGGATGGAAGCCGGCAGGTTCGCCATTCTTGTCGCGAAATCCCCAAGGCGCGCCATTGGAAATGCCGATGACAATCTTGCCCTCCCGCAAGACCCGTTCTCGCGTCGTTTCAGCCTTCGAGGCGACTGTGTTTGCAAAGAGGATGGCGCAGCTTGTCGCCACGGCGGTCATCGTTTTAAGGAGCCGGTAGGTGCCCATGCTATTCTCCCCGGAATGTCGATCGCTTGAGAAAGGTAGACTAGGTATAACAGGTATGTCAAATTTTTATGAAGAAAATATTTGAGTTTTGTAAAGGGCGCCGCTCGGACGTAAGCCGGCGCTTCAACCCCGACGCGGGGATAGACATCGCTCTCTCGATGCGATAGGTATTCCTAGTATACCTACGCGGGGCTGAAATGACCGGACAAATCGGGACTGCTCTTCACGAGAGCGTGCGCCAAGAAATCATGCGCCGGGTGCGCGCTGGGGAGTATGCCATAGGCGAAGCCCTGCCCTCCGCGGCGGCCTTGGCAGAGGAATTCGCGGTAAGCGCCATCACCATCAAGCGGGCGTTGCGCGACCTACAACCTGCCGGGATCTTGCGTTCGGTGCCGGGACTGGGGACTTTTGTGAGGGAGCAACGAAGGTTTATTCGTGATCTCGATTTCTCTCTTACCTCTTTTGAGGACGCCCTGCGGCTCGGCCTGAAGCCCTCGATTGATCTCGTCTCGTTGACGAGGGAGAAGATTTACGATCCTGCCTTTGATGTGCTCGAACCGCCGGATGGGCTGATGCTGTGCGTTCGCAAGGTGATTTCTGCGGACGGAATCCCGATCATGTACGACACCTCCTACCTGCCCCGTTCGCTGAAGGATGAGGTGGTTGATGAGTTCGGGAAAAAGTTCATCAGCGACGCGCTGCGCGATCACGGAACACAATTCACCAAGACCAAATTGCTGATTGATGCCGCGCCGGCCTCCGAGCAAGCACAACAGACCTTCGCAATCGCAAACGGATACCCAACACTGCGTCGCCTCTATCGACTGAGCACGACCGACAAGGACTTCTCAGTGTTCGGAGTGACGGAATCCCCCTTTGACCGCCTGGCATGCGTGGTGGAACTCGACGCGACTCGCAAAGGCTCCAGGCAAAAGAAATAGCTCTCGACGGCGGCCCGGCTGGCGCAAGAACATTGATCTTAGGAAGTCCAGGAGCACACGACCATGCTTCCAGCACCACCATCACCCGACGTGCCCCTGAACGAGCTAACCATGCGGCTCGCCGCGGTCCGCCGCGAGATGGCCCAAGATGACATTGATTTCCTGGTGCTCACCGACCAGAAGAACATTGAATATTTCACCGACTACCGGACATTGTCCTGGGGCTATCACTCGCGTCCCCTATTCCTGGTGATTGACCAACGAGACCTTCTCGTCATCGCCAACAAGATCGAGACCAGAAACCTTGAAATGAGGGCGAGAGCTTTTTCGATCGTCTACTACGCGGGCTACCTTGCGGAAGGCGCGCGCGCCATCGTCCAGGAAATTTCCGCCCGCGATCCGGCTGCCACGGCAACAGCCGCGATCGACTATGGACAGGATATGTCTGGCCGCGGCTCGCTGGAAATCGTCGATGGATTGAGGGCGCGTGGTGGCCGGCTGGAGCGCGCGACGGATTCGCTGTGGCGAACACGCGTGATCAAATCGCCGTTCGAAGCGCAACTCAAGCGCATCTCGTTTGAGATCGTCAACGCTGCATTCGACGATGCCGTTTCTCAAGCACGTCTAGGTATTACCGAGGTCGAGCTTTGTCGGCAGATCCAGGCCCGCATCATCATGAATGGAGCGGAGCGGGCTGATCCAATCGCCATGACATTCTGCAGGGGTGAGTTCAACTACGGCCGGCCGCCCGGCATGCAGCCATTGCAGGCTGGCCAGTATGCCTGGACGGATTTTCGTTCCACCTATGGTGGCTATCCTGCCGATAGAAACCGCATTGCGCGCGGTGGTTCGCCTGAAAGCTGGGAGATCGGCGCTTATGAGCGAACGCGCGCGCTAACGGTGGCCCTCGCCAACGGCGTCAGGGCTGGGATGACGTGCGGGGACGTTTTTGGTGCCTTTGAGCAGCTTTGGCGCGACGCGGGCTTGCCACCCGCCTATGGTCTCGTTTCTCGAATTGGTCACGGAGGAGGCCTCGACGTCACCGAGCCTCCTTCCATCTCCAAGGATAATCCCGAAATCATAAGACCGGGCATGATTTTGCACCTGGAGCCCAAGCTGGAAATCGCCGGCGCCGTCTTCCAGTTCGAGGAAGTCATCTATGTTCGCGAGAACGGAATCGAGTTTTTGAGTGAACTGTCTCCGGAGCGGCTGCCAGTCATCGATTGAGTTGATTCTAGTGGGCTCACAGGTCGTGCCCGATCGAGAAGGCTGTGGGATGCCCGTGGCCGGGCTGACTAATGATCCTTGTGGTTGGTGAAAAGCCGGGGATGCTTCGGAAATCCGGCAATTGCCTGACAGATGGGGTGTGCCAAGAGATGTGCATTGTGTCACGCCGCCTGAGAGAATTATGAAGCCACTGATCGCGATATGCTCGCATGACGCGGAATTCTATCTGGTGCTCAGTCACATCCTGGCGGTGGACGGCTTCACCAGTGCGCTGGCCAGCAACGTCGACGAAATGTTCGAACTGGCCGCCGAAACGCCGGTCCATGCTTGGGTGCTGGACTGCCGGCCGGACAATCAGATGGCGGACACCTGTAGCCGCCTCAGGCAGGATGCCCGGACCAGCGCCCTCCCCGTGGTCGCGTTGATCGCTCACGGTGCCGAGACCCAGCATATCGCGCTGCTGAAATCCGGGATCGACGAAGGTTTTGTCAGGCCGCTGGCGCCAGCTAAGCTGCTTGGCTACCTGCGTTCCAGACTCGGGACCGGCCGGCAATCCGGACGACGATCGGATGGCGCGATGTCACTGAACTACGCTGACATCGAAATGCAGATCGATACGCATCACGTGCTTTGCAACGGCAGGGAAATCCTGCTGGGGCCGATTGAGTTCAAACTGCTACGTCATATGCTTGAGAACCCGGAGAAGGTTCTCAGCCGAGACGACCTGGTCGGAGTGGCCTGGCCGGGCAATGTCTATGTCGGCCCGCGAACGGTGGATGTCCATATCAGCCGGCTGCGAAAGTCGCTCAAGCAGTCATCCCATAGCGACATTATTCGCACTGTCAGGTTGGGTGGATACGCGTTGGAGAGTCGCACGTTTTGATCTATGGCGTTCAAAGCGCCGGGTGTACTTGGTGAACAAGGGCCAAGCTGCATGTCACCGCTCATGCACATTTGTTAATGCTACCGTTCGGTTTCTTATTGAAAAAGTCACCGTTTGGTGTCATAAAAGCATGTGAACGAATGGTGACACATGCAGCTACGAACCGCGCGAGATGTTGGCTTGGCGCTCCGTGACCAGCGGCGCCGGCTTAAGCTAAATCAGGATCATCTCGCAAAGCATATCGGTGTCAGCCGCAAATGGCTGATCGACGTCGAAAAAGGAAAACCAGGCGCCGAGCTTGGTCTCATCCTGCGTGCCTTTACGGCATTGGGGCTTTCTCTGACGTTAGGTGACTTTGGTACAAACCCATCAGCAACCGACATTGACCGAGTTATCGAGCGCGCGCGTGATCCGTCATGAGCAAGCTCCTTGCACTTCTCGATGACCGTGTTATCGGCGCGATCGAGCAGGACCAGCGCGGCAGGTTTGTCTTCACCTACGATGACGACTGGCGATACGGCGATGTGTCGTATCCCATTTCCCTGTCGCTGCCCTTTCTGCGCGCGAGCATCCAAATAAAAAGGTCGATGCTTTCCTATGGGGACTTCTGCCAGACAATCTGGTCGTTCTCGATCGCTGGGCAAGACAATTTCAGGTGTCCGCGAACAACCCCTTCGCCCTTCTCGGCCATGTCGGTGACGACTGTGCTGGCGCAGTCCAGTTTGTGAAGCCCGATCGCCTCGATGTGCTCCTCGGCGCCGCCCAGCCGCCCATAGAGTGGCTCGAAGAAGCTATGATAGCAGAACGGTTGGCAGCGTTGCGCGCCGATCACGCCGCGTGGCGATCGCCGCGCGATACCGGCCAGCTCAGCCTTGCAGGCGCCTAGCCGAAGACGGCCCTACTCTTCCAGGACAATCGCTGAGGCATCCCCTCCGGGCGCACACCCATATCCTGAAGCCGCCAACAGGCGAATTCGACGCCCTCGCCGAGAACGAGCATTTATGCCTGCGCCTTGCCAGGAAGCTCGGACTTGCCGTCGCGCGCTCGCGCGTGATGCGGTTTGGTGACGAGGTTGCCATAATCATTGAGCGCTATGACCGCGAAGCGACGGCGACCGGCATCGTGCGCATCCACCAGGAGGATTTGTGCCAAGCGCTCGCCGTGTCGCCGACCCGCAAATACGAGAACGAAGGTGTCCCCGGCGCTATCGCGATTGCTGGTCAGTTGCGGGAGACGTCAAGTAAACCGGGCGAAGACGTCGCACGTTTTGTCGACGCCCTGATTTTCAACTGGCTCATTGGCGGGACCGACGCCCACGCCAAGAACTATTCTGTCCTGATCGGCCGCGGTGGCGTGGTACGGCTTGCGCCGCTCTATAATGTGGCAAGCATTCTCCCTTACGATTTCGATTTGCAGCGGGTACGGCTTGCAATGCGGATCGGTGGCGAATATCGCCTGCGCGACATCAGCGTTCCGCAATGGGACCGTCTCAATAAGGATCTGAAACTCGACCGGGACGCGACGATTGCCCGCATCCGCAGGCTAGCCGAAGCCATTCCCGACACCCTGGCCGACGTTGGCAAAGCTGCGAAAGCGGATGGCCTGGCTCATCCGCTGACAGACCGGCTTGCCGAAGCCATTATCGCTAGAGCTGGAAAATGTGCGGCGCTCTGGGATGAACCTGGCGATCTATCTGTTCCATAGACCCAGTCTAGCGGCGAGCCAAGCCATCCGCGTCAATGGCTCGGGCTATTGGGCTTAGTGATCAGTCTAATGACTCTAGCCGTCTCAAGTTTCATCGCAGCCCCAGCAAATTCAAGCCTTTCAATCCCCGACTGGGGCGCGCGGTATTGAGGCCTCTACTCGCCGGCCCATTCTGTGCGCCATTTGCCGTCAAAGCCTTGAACCAGCACCTCTGCCGCATGCCCTTGCGAAGCCGCGCTGTTTGCGGCTTTGACGGCAGCCAGGACGGCGTCGGTGTTGGAGCCATACGGATAGTCCTTGCCGTCGTAGCGGACCTTCCAGCCGTCGGCCTCCTTGAAGACATAATACTTCGCGTTCGCCATGCCCCGGCGCCCTCCCCAATCTGCCTCAACCCCAAAAAAGAGAATGCGCAAATGACCACACGGAATGCAACCGTCGTCCGTCATGATAGCGGTCAAGAGATGGTCTCAAGCATCGCCAGTTCGAAGGCGGTGCGCCTCAGGTCCGTAGGGCACCGTTGACCGGAACGAGTGGATGGAGTGAAACCGCGCACGCTTATCTCCGACCACGACGCCGACCGTCGAAGAGTGCTCCGGCGCCTTATTTTGAATGATCTCGAGCGTTCGCAGGCGGATGCGCCGGTTGCGTCGCCCGCTGATAAATAGCCGACCTTCCGCGCGCTTGGCATCTGTCGTCTCTCCAATATGATGAAGCAAGGAATTACCTCGCATCTCAGACGCGCGAAAATTCCATGGACTCACTCGACGTCTGCGGATGTCCAGTTGGAAGTCCCTGATCGGATTCTGCGGCAGGACCCGCAAAAGCAGGCCTGTATGCGAGCGGGAAAATCGAGAGCCTGAAGCCGTCAGTCTGGCGTTGAAGCAGGTGCAAGCCAGCCGGCACAAGCCGCGAGTGCTTTGCGCCCATTGCCCATCTCCTCTTTCATTCGTCAAATGCGGTCTGGCTTGCTCCACCATTCATGAAGGGAAGACCACTCCTTGGCTGGCGGGACAGCAGCCGAAGCTGCTTTCATTCGTATCGCCTACGTTCACGCGCTTAGAGCATAGGCGCGTGGGCGAATTTCACCCACGTGCCAGCATGGGAGCAAGGCGCATGCCGGCGGCCGAGTTCTCGATCCATACGGCGACGCCAGAGCCCCTCGGCCACCGGCGGGATCCAAACGCCCTCCTGCGCGAGCCTGCACCCTGCAATTCCTACCCCTGACGGCCGCAATTTACTGCCGTAAAGAATGATCATTTTGACAGAAAGAACATGCACTTAGTTGCAGCGCAGGACGCTTGTCGTTCTCCCGCAAATGAGCCTAGCTGTTGTCGAGACGTCAGCATAGGGCAGCAAGAAGCATGGGGGCGTCGTTAACCTTCTGTTAACCTAAAACTTCTTGCCGGGCTTTCCGAATCGGAGCTTAATGGCGCTTGTTGAGTGGATTGCTCACAAAAAGCGCCAATTCAGGTTTCGACAAGAAATGACCATTGCCATGCGGCTGCCACGCTTTGAGTTCGATGAGAAAATCCTCGAGCAAGGCGCAGAGATATCCCGACGGCTCAACCAGCTTCGTATGGAGAAGTTCCCGCCCAATGCGACAAAGACACTCCGGTCTTTTTCGATGGCGGAGGTCGCCCACTATCTGGGGGTGTCGCAGAACAATCTGAAGCGCCTCCATCTGGAAGGCAAGGGACCTATGCCCGAGCAGGTCCCCTCGGGGCGCCGGTCCTATAGCGCTGAGCAGATGCTTGAGCTGCGCCACTTTCTGGATCGGCATGGCAGGACCGAGGTCAAAAAATACGTCCCCCACCGTAAGCCGGGCGACAAGCTCCAAGTGGTTGCCGTCGTCAATTTCAAGGGCGGAAGCGGCAAGACAACGACCGCCGCCCACCTCGCCCAGCACCTGGCGCTGACCGGCCACCGCGTCCTTGCAATCGATCTCGACCCGCAGGCCTCGCTCTCCGCCCTGCACGGCTTCCAGCCGGAACTCGATCTCAACCTCTCTTTGTATGAGGCTATCCGTTACGATGACGAGCGCAAGTCCATAGCCGACGTGATCATGGCGACGAATTTTCCTGGCCTGGATATCATCCCAGCCAGTCTCGAGCTGCAGGAGTATGAGTACGACACGCCGCTCGCCATGCAGGACAAATCGTCCAGCGCTGGCCGACAGTTCTTCACCAGGCTCGCAAAGGCGTTGTCCGAGGTGGACGACCGCTATGACGTCGTCGTTGTCGATTGCCCGCCGCAACTCGGCTATCTCACCTTGACGGCGATGTCGGCGGCGACCTCGGTTCTCATCACCGTTCATCCTCAGATGCTCGACCTGATGTCGATGAGCCAGTTCCTGCTGATGCTCGGCGGCATATTGAAGACCATCAAGGATGCCGGCGCACGGATCGATCTGGATTGGTTTCGCTATCTGATCACGCGCTACGAACCGACAGACATTCCACAGGCGCAGATGGTTGGCTTCATGCAGTCGATGCTGGCTGGTCAGATCCTCGAAAGCCCCATGCTAAAGTCGACGGCAATCTCGGATGCAGGCCTGACGAAACAGACGCTCTACGAGGTGGAGAAATCGGCTTTTACCCGTTCAACGTACGACCGGGCGCTCGAATCGCTGGACGCGGTGAACTCGGAGATCGCCGCACTCATTCATCGCGCATGGGGGCGGTCATGAAGGCGTGTTTTACGGCAGTAAATAGTATGAATTTTGCCCGTGAAATCAGTCGGCTAACCGCGAATCGGAGCGATTGAATGGCACGCAAGGACGTATTCGGCAGTGTGATGGGTCCACCGACGTCAGTCTCAGCCAGCCGGGATGTTTCGGGGTATGCGGCCCGCGGCGCATCCCGAACGATCATGCAGTCGTTCGAGGAGCTCTCGAAGAGTTCGGTCGTCGATCTCGATCCGGGGTTGGTCGACACGTCATTCGTCTCGGACCGTATCGACGATGACGATGAGGCGTTTCAGGAATTGCTGACGGCAATTCGGGAACGAGGGCAGGACTCTCCGGTTCTGGTCAGGCCTCACCCGGAGGTTTCGGGCCGTTTTCAGACGGTCTTTGGCCATAGGCGCGTCAGGGTTGCTCGCCAGTTGGAAAGACCTGTGCGCGCTGTCGTCAAGAAGATGGACGACAGGGACCATGTCATCGCCCAGGGCCAGGAGAACGCCGCCAGAGCCGATCTGTCCTTCATCGAACGAACGCTTTTTGCGGACCGCATTCTCAAGCGGGGCCATTCGCCTGACACGGTGAAATCAGCCCTTGCGCTCGATGACACGACCTTCTCGAAGATGCGTTCCGTGACCAGCAACATTCCCGAGCAGGTCATTCTGGCAGTGGGCGCCGCCAAAGGCATTGGCCGAGACCGCTGGTGGCAACTTGCCAAGCTCATGGAGCATCCTGGATCCGCGACGAGGGCGGCGGAGTACGTGGCAATCGCCGATTTCGCGCAGCCAGGCAGTGAGGCCCGTTTTGCCTGTCTCTTCGACTTTCTGAGCGCCCCGGTGAAGCGCCCGCGGGCTTCATCGAAGCCCCAGGAGAGGGCGTGGGTGCCTCAGGACAAATCAGTTCGAGCCAAGATCACCGACACGGGAAAAGTGTTTACGCTTGCCTTGAAGTCCAAGGAAGCATCGCCTTTCGGCGCATTCATTGCCGGCAGGCTCGATGAGCTTTTCGAGGCTTTTCGGGAGTCGGAAATGGCGAAGAAAACAGGAGACTAAACCGCAAAAGAAAAAGGCCCCCGAACGTCACCGTCGCGGAAGCCCTTCTCTGTCTCTAGCAAGCTGAGAATCGCACTTCCCCGAATCACTGTCAAGAGTCGTGGCGCCGTTTCGGCGAGCTGGTTTCTTTTGCCTGATTGAAAGGTGAGGGAAATGGAGAGTGGTTATGCGACGACGCCCTTCGGGCGGCGGCCGATGACGCTTGCCTTGGTGCAAGCGAACGCGGCAGCGCGCGAGATCCCGCAAGGATCTCTTGTTGAGAAATGGCAGGTCTATCGTTGGCTCTGTGAAGGAAAATCGGTTCTCGGCGTCGGCGATCGCGCCCTGGCCGTGCTGAGTGGCCTGTTGACCTTCTATCCGGATGATCAGATCAGCGAGGAAAACGGCCTGATGGTGTTTCCGTCGAACGCCCAGTTGTCGCTGCGCGCACACGGCATGGCCGATTCCACCCTGCGCAGGAACCTGGCGGAGCTGGTGAATTGCGGGCTGATCATCCGCCGCGACAGTCCGAATGGCAAAAGATTCGCCCGCAAGGGGCAGGGTGGGGCTGTCGTGGAGGCGTTTGGGTTCTCGCTCGCGCCATTGCTGACACGGGCTGCGGAGTTTCAGCGCGCGGCCGATGAGGTTCGCGCCGGCGCTCGGGCACTCAAATTGATGCGCGAGCGCATCACGCTGCATCGCCGCGACATCCATAAGCTTGTCGAAGCCGCGATTGAGGAGGCTGCTCCTGGCGACTGGGGAGCCGTCTGGAGACGGTTTCGGGCGATTGTGGAGACCATTCCACGCCGAGCCGGGCTATCGGAGCTGGAGGCGATCGTTGCTGAGCTGACCGCGCTGCACGATGAAGTGGATAGGATGCTGGAAAGTTTTACAAATTCCACGAATCTTAGCGGCAATGAGTCCCAAAATGAGCGGCAGCAATCTGATTCAAACACAGACTCCACTTTTGTATTTGAACCGGCTTTCGAAAAAAGCAGGGCGGCGGTTGAGCCAGTCTCCGCTCCGGCCGAGAAGCTGAAAGGCTACCCGATTGGATTGGTGCTGCGGGCCTGCCCCGAAATTGCAGACTATGCCGTCAACGGTATCGGAAGCTGGCGCGACCTAATGATGACCGCGGCCCAGGTGCGCGGCTATCTTGGCGTTTCGCCCTCAGCCTATGAGGAGGCCTGCCATGTGATGGGCCAGGAGGTTGCCGCGATCGTGATCGCCTGCATTTTGCAACGAGCGCAACATATCAACTCGGCCGGCGGTTATCTGCGGGTGCTGACCGAAAAGGCGAGGGCAGGAGAGTTCTCTGTCGGACCGATGCTCATGGCAGCGCTGAAGGCCAATGGGGCAACCGCGCGGATGACCGGGTGACTATGCGAGCACGACAATGTTTCTCGGGTGCTCGACCGATCTCATTGCCCTTGCGCATGGATCGGTCGCCGAGTTCGGCTTGTTGGACCTTGCTTGGGGCCTCATGTGAAGCTATATCTAGTCTCATATGGTTTGGAGACCAACGATGCTAGCGTTCGGAAATGTTGCCGATGTGCTCGGACTGCCGTCGAAGGAACCGGCGGATCGGTCGCCTTTCGGCTTGATCTCGAGGATTGAGGATGGCCTTCCTTTCGGTGCACTCGATCGTGTAGTGCGCCTGCTGGCGCCAGGCGACGCGCAGTTCAAATATCGCCTGATTGCCAAGGCTACCTATGAACGGCGAAAAACTGCTTTGCGTCTGTCTTCGGACGAAGGCACCCGGCTGGCCCGCGTGGCGCGGGTCTGGGGCCTGGCGCTCGATGTCTGGCAGACTGAGGACGACGCCCGGGATTTCCTGTTTCGACCACATCCAATGCTCGAGGATAAGCGCCCGATCGACGTCGTCATCCGAAATGAAATCGGGGCTGAATTGGTTCTCGATATCCTGGGAAGCCTCAAGTACGGCAGTGCTGCGTGACGGCGCAGACGCTCGATCGCACGCTGTCAGGCTTTCGGATCGGAGATCCAAGTGGCGCTCATCCGATCTTTGATGCAACGGGCTCTACGATCGCTCCCGGTCGGTGGAATACCACTGGAAGCCCGATCATCTACACCAGCGAGCACTATTCAACCGCGCTCCTCGAAAAGCTGGTGCATGGCAGCGGCCGCCTGCCGCCCAACCAGCACTACGTAGAGATCACGATTCCTCGGGGGCTGAGCTACGAAGTGTTCTCGCCGCCGTCGTTGCCCGGCTGGGATATCTTGCCGGCGACGGTGAGCAAAGACTTTGGCGAGAAATGGTGTTTCGAGCGGCGAAGCGTCATCCTGTTTGTCACTCTTCCTAGATGAGTGGACGGTATGTCTTTGTTTTGTAACATTCATCACTCATCCTAATCGAGTGGATTCGTCCCGGTTAGGTAGATTCTTACCCTGATTTGGTGGACGAAGGCGAGAGCGACGGTCATGGGTCGTAACCCCGACAAGCTTGCGGCCGATGATGCCGACTGGCGCAGGGCTGTGGCGCGCGAGGCTGTCATCCGCCCTTTGGCATCGAAGGATCGCTTGTCTCCCGCCGATATAGGCTTGGCGTGCCGCCAACTCGGTGTGAGGCGGGCACGCCTTTATGAACTTCTCTCTCAATACCGGGTCTCTCCTGTCACGAGTTCGCTGCTTGGGCACAACCCCGGCCCAGCGAAAGGGCGACGGCGCCTGTCGGAAGAGATGGAGGCGCTCATCGAGACCGCGATGCGCGACACCTACCGCAGGCGGGAGAGGCCTTCGATCACCGCCCTGCATGACCGCGTTCGAGAGTTGTGCCGAGCTTGTGGAGAGGTGGCGCCTTCCTGGAAGGCGGTAAGGGCCCGTGTAAAACTTGCCGATCCGCGGCTATTGATGCGTGATCGGGAAGGCGCAAAAGCGGCACGTGAACGGTTTGAGCCTGTGGTGCAGGAATATCGCGCCGATCATGCGCTTCACATCGTCCAGATCGACCACACATTGGTCGATCTGTTTATCGTTGACGCCGTGCATCGCCGGCCCCTTCAGCGGCCTTGGCTGACACTGGCCATCGACATTGCAAGCCGGATGGTGGCGGGCTTCTACCTCACTCTGGAAAGTCCGTCGTCGGCCTCCGTAGCGCTTTGCGTCCAGCACATTGTGATGCCGAAGGAACCCTGGCTTGAGGCACGCGATATCAAGGCGGCGTGGCCCGTTTTCGGGTTGCCTGACGTGATCCACGTCGACAATGGCAGGGAATTCCATGGAAAGGCGCTGATCCGTGGGACGGCGGAGCATGGCATCGCCCTTGAATATCGGCCCGTCGCCAGGCCGCATTATGGGGGGCACATCGAGCGGCTGATCGGGACGATGATGGGTGCGGTCCACCTGCTTCCGGGCACGACGTCCAGCAACATCGCCGCGCGCGGCACCTACGATCCGCAAAAACATGCCGCAATGACGCTCGACGAACTGGAAGGGTGGCTCGCGCTGCAGATTGTCGGTCGCTATCATGCGGAGATCCACAGCAGCCTGCATCTGCCGCCCGCCAGCGCATGGGACGATGCCGTTGAGGCACGTCGCCATCCTTTGCGGCTGCCCCATGACCGCGAGCGCTTTCTCCAGGATTTCCTGCCCTTCGAGGAGCGCGGCATCCGACGCGATGGCGTGCATCTGTTCGGACTTCGCTATTGGGACGATGTGTTAAGTCCATGGGCAGGCCGGTTTCCTCGCCGGATGCGCGTCAGATATGATCCGCGCGACCTGTCATGCGTGTTTGTGGAAGGCCCCGACGGCACGAACTGGCCGGTCCGGTTTGCCGACCTCAGGCGGCCGCGCATTACACTCGGCGAACATCGTCTTGCCCGCACGGCGCTGAAGGAGCGCGGCGTCAAGGCGGTGGACGAGCAGCTTATTTTCGAGACGGTCGAAAAGCAGCGGCAGCTCGTCGACGCAGCCGGACATAGGACCAGGAGCGCGCGCCGGCATGCCGAGCGCCGCGACCGATCCTTGATGGCGACCGAAAACAGGAGCTTTGCCGCCCCGGAAACCGACCACGGCGAAGAATGGGATACCGATCTGCCGTCGTTGGTCGTGGAAGAATGGTCTTGAGCGACTACCAGCATCTGCTCCCCGCCTATCGCTCGCATGCCGCTCTTGGCGATGCCGAAAGGATCGCCTGGATCCGGGCCGACCGCTGGCTGGAAACCGCCCAGGCGCGGGCAGTGCTGGCGCGGCTGGAGGACCTGCTGTCCTATCCTGCGCGCGACCGCATGCCCTGCCTTCTGCTTTATGGCGACACCGGTATAGGCAAGACCAAGATCATCCGTAAATTCCTGCGCAATCATCCGGCCTGTTTCGATCGGGGCACAGGCATCACCAGCATGCCCGTCGTGGCCATGCAGATGCCGCCCGAACCGTTGGAACGGGACGTTTATGGCGGACTTCTTACCGCGCTCGGCGCACCGGGACCGATGACGGACTCCACCTATCGTCTGAAGGAGGTCTGCCGGAGCCTTTTACGCAGCATGGGCGCCCGCATGCTGATCATCGACGAAATCCACTCGATGCTTGCCGGCAGCTTCCGCCAGCAGCGCATTTTTCTCAACATCATCCGGTTTCTGGCAAATGACCTGAGGGTTCCACTGATCTGCGCCGGGACCGAGGCGGCCCGGCACGCGCTGCTGACCGACCCCCAGCTTGCCGAGCGTTTCGAGGCCTTCCACCTTGAGCGTTGGACAGATGACTTCCAGGTTTCCCAGCTTTTGACGAGCCTGAGCGGGATCCTGCCGCTGCGCCGTCCCTCGGATTTGGCAACGACGGCTGTCCGCCGAAAAGTGCTCGATCTGACCGACGGCATGACCTCCCGGATCTTTGGCCTGATGGAGACGGTGGCGGTTGAGGCGGTCCGCAGCGGCAGTGAGTGCATCACCATCGACAGTTTCGACGGCGACAATCTCGTCCTGCCGCTTGTGTCGATGACACGCCACATGGAAAAGGGACTGCGGCACCGGGCGAGCCGGTGAGGCCGGTGCGCGTCCTGCCCCTCGCGCCCCGGCCATTCGACGACGAGTTGCTTTCCTCCTGGCAGGGGCGTGTGGCCTGTCGCTACGGATGCACGCTGCTCGAAGTTGAAAGCTGGCTCGACGCGGACATCGATCCGGGGCGGCGAGGCGATCTGATCGGTCGAGACTTCGATCCCGGCGATGCAATGATCACACGCTGGGCCCGCGCCTGCCGGATGGATGCGGGCCGACTTGCTCGGATGGCGCTACGCCGGCAGGCGCGCGGCCTCAACTGGTACATCCAGGATCGCTGGCATCAGGGCGTCTGTAGTGCTTGCCTCGACGAGGATCACGCCGGCGGCCGGGATCATTATCTTCGCCGCGCGTGGTCTCGGGTTGAAGCAATCGTCTGCCCCCGGCATCTTACCATGCTGCGGGACTTGTGCGGCCATTGCTTCGCCCGTACGGGATTTCGCTTCGATTGCCGAGAGGGGAGGGGGCGTCTCGTTTGCCGGAGCTGTTCGGCTCCCGTGTCTTTCGGGCGCGCGAATAGGGTCGTTTCGGAACGGCAAAGCTTCCTCCTGGCGCTTACGGACATCGTCACATTGGCCATCGAGGAGGGGCCTCAGGGCACGGCGACCAAAGACATCATGCGGGCCGCGCGATTGTTGTGGTCGTCATCGCAGGCGGGCGGAAAGCCCTTCATCGCATGGCTGGGGCATCCCCGCCTGAACGGCAACGACATGCCGGCCGATCGCGAGGAGCCGCTCGCCACTGCCTCATTGCCAAGCCGCATGTTGACCCTGTTCGGAATTGCACAGCTGCTGGATCTGGCCGATGCCAGAAGCCGCATCGGGCCGCCGCCTTTCTTCCTGGCGGAAAAATTCGCGGCGGGCGACCTGTCGCGGTCTGCCACAGGCCGGGTCGTGCCGCAGACCCGGAATGTCGAGCGCCCCGCCACGACATACGCGCCCCGATCGGATGCCGAGTACCGTACATTGGCCGAAGAAATCCTCGCCAGTCCCCAATGGAGGGCCGTTCAGGGCGCCGCACGGACCGTGCGCGAGCGGGCGTTGGCACGCCTCATGACTGAGGCCCTTGATCGGGCACCACGAGACCGAGCCGCCGGGCTCGATCCAGCAGCGCCTTGACCGACGACGGCTGCCATTGGCGAGCGCCGCGGGGCGTGCGTTCATGCATCCGTTCCAGCTGTGCGCCGATCTCGAGCAGAGTAAGATCCGGATCGGCGAGCGCAATTCCGGCGACCAACGTCATCAGCCGGTCCTCCGGCGGGCGGCGAGGGGCGCGTTTGATCAGCGCCGGTTCGGCGATGTGTTCGCGCACCAGCCGATGCACCGCGCGCCGCAGCCGCTCGATCGTCCAGCTGTGCCCCTTCCGGTTCAGCACCCGCACCACGTCGTCCCAGCTGTGCTGCGGCCGCAAGCGGCGCACGGTCGGCAGCCAGGTCTGCGCCGAGGTGATGAGATCGTCGAGATAGGCGCGCTCACGCGCTGCCGCGATCGCCCGGACAGCTTCGGGACGGCGTTCGCGAAGCCCGGGGTTGCCGGCAAGCCTGCCGCGTGCCTTGGCCGCCTTCATGCCCGCCTTGGTGCGTTCAGCGATCAGGGCACGCTCGAGCTGCGCCACGGCGCCGAGCACCTGCAGCGAGAACATGCCCTGCGGCGTCGACGTGTCGATCGGATCGCGCAGCGAGCGGAAGTGCGCGCCCCGCGCCTCGAGTTGCTCGATGACCTCGAGCAGATGGCTGACCGAGCGGGCGAGGCGGTCGAGCCGCACGACGACGAGAACGTCGCCGGCGGCGATCTCGCGCATCAGCTTCGCCAGCACCGGCCGGGAGCGCGATGCGCCGGAGCCGTGCTCCTGGTGAACCATATGACAGCCGGTGGCCTTGAGTTCGTCGACCTGGGCGTCGTTGAGCTGGTCCTCGGTGGAAACCCGAGCATAGCCGATCAGGCGGCGGGCGCGGGGAGGGGGTGTGGCTTGGGTGCGCGGTTTGGCCATTTGCGGGGACAATTTGGGCCGTTTTTTGCAATAGTGCAATGTGTCAGAAAAGGTTCCTTTGGTGACGTGTATTATCGACCCATTTGCAGCCCCGTAGAGCGCGATCGAGGCCTCCGGACGTGTCCGAGGAATCGAAAGGGGCCAAATCGAGCCCATGAGGCCGCTTTGGCCGAAGAGGGACAAAACTGGTCGTTTCGAGCCCGGCACCCTGACGGACCTGCACCGGTGCACAGGAAACGCCCCGATTTGGTCCTGTTTCGGCGGGCGGAGCGGATTTCGTGAGACCACGTGATTCCGAGTCGGAAAAAGTGAGACTACGTGACAAAGCGCGCCTTTGCGCACCGGCGTCAGCTACGAAAACAAGGAATTCAGATGGTTAGCAGCCAACAGGCGGATCTGACCTAGCGCGCAGTCTCAAGAAAACCGCTCCAAATCCGCCGATCCTGGCCGATCTGTCCACTCAATTGGGGTGAGAATCCACCGAATAAGGGCGAGAACGACGCCTGAAACCGCGAAAATGCGGGCTTTCCAGCGATCTAGGATGACCGACAGCAGCCATTTCGGCACTAGGCCTCATAATGAGCGATAATGCAACATTATCGTTCGTTATTGTGCGCGGACAGGCTGTGCGTTTTGGCGCGAAATCGATGGCGGAAAGCGCACCGGCGCTCTACGCTCAAATCATGATTCGCCTCGACCCCGCGACCGCCAGTCCCCTCGCGCCGCCGACCGTTCCGGCCTGGGCGCTCGCCGGCGGCGGCGCGCCCAACGACGCCGCCGCCGCTTTCCAGGCCGGCGCCGCCTTGGCTCCGCTCGACACGCTTGCTCGGGCGCAAGCCAGCTGGGCCGGTGCCTGGCGCCAGCGGCTGGCGCTCAACAGCGCCGCCGCCAGCATGCGGCTGGCCGGCCGCGCCGAGGACGCAGCCGCCTTGCGCGACGCCTGGCATCTGCGCGCGGCCGGCGCCGATCCCGGTCCCGCCGGCGCCATCTTCGGCGCATGGCGGCAGCTGGCGCTGCAGCCGCCGTTCGCCAGCGCTGATCGGCTTGAAAAGATAGTCGATCTGCTCGGGCTCCATTGGGATGCCACAGCACTGGCTGCGCTTTGCACGCAAATCGAGGAACTGGCGCGGTCGCGGCGGCCGGCGCCGTTCGCCGCCGCGGCGATCGCCGCCCACGTCGTCGCCCTGCGCTCCGATGCCGAGCTTTTTGCCTGGTGGCTCGCCGACCTGGTGCTGGCGCAAAGCCTGCGCTGGCCGCGGCCGGTGCCGCTGCTGATGGCTCAGGCCTTTGGTCCGGCTTTTCGCTGCGAGGTTGGCGGCAAGCGCATCCGACCCGGCGAAAAAAGTTTTGAGCGCGCGGTTTGCGTTGCGCTGGTTCAAGCGGCGGCGGATGCCTGCCGGCTGGCCGCCGAGGTGTCGCGCCGTGCCGAAAGGCTCATGGCGGTAGCGCCAAAGCTGCGCGCCAAGGGCGCTGGCGAGGTGATTTTTCTGCTGCTCAACGAAGACGCCATCTCCGGCTCGCTGACAACAAAGAACCTGTCGCGCTTCGGGGCACGGCGCCTGTTCGAGCGGCTGCAAAAGTTCGAGGCTGTGCGGGAGTTGTCCGGCCGCTCTTCCTTCCGGCTTTACGGGCTGTAGCGATGGCAGAATCCGCGACGCGCCGAAAGGAAAGCGAGCAGCCCGTGCTTCTGGACACCGAGCTCGAGCATCTGCCGCCGGAGCTGCGGTGGCGCGAGTGGATGGGCCGGGTCGAAGCCGTGATTTTCGCCGCGAGCGAGCCGGTCACACGTAGTGTGCTCGCGCGCGTGGTCGGCAAAAACTGCAACATCGATCTCATCATTGACGAGATCCGCGACGAATTGCGTGGACGTCCCTACGAATTGGTCTCCGTTGCCGGCGGCTGGCAGCACCGCACCCGGAAGAACTTTGCCGACGCCATCCGGGGTGCATTTGGCGCTGCAACCGGCCAGGGTGCCGGCGGTGGTGAAAAAAGACCCCTGTCGGAGTCGGAAAGCCTGGTGCTGATGTGCATCGCCTATTTCCAGCCGATCACTCGTGCCGAGCTGTCGTCCTTCTTCGGCAAGGAGGTTTCTCGCGACCTGATCGGCATCCTTCGATCACAGGACTTCATCGCTTCCGGCCCTCGCAGTCCCACACAAGGCGCGCCCTATACCTATGTTACGACCAAGACCTTCCTGTCGCATTTCGGGCTCGACACGCTGCGCGACCTGCCCGACTTCGAAGCGCTCGAAGACGCCGGACTGCTCAGCAAGGACAAGCTGCTGGTTGGGAACATCTTGCCAGCATTCGCTGGCGATGACGAAGAGGACGAATCAGAAACCGGAATGTCAGACGATTTCGGCGGCCGCGTCTAGATGGCTGCCGGCCGGCCGTATGAGGCTTCGGCCTTCTCAATCGGGGTACATCAGGGCTCCTGAAATATGGATGCACGGGGTCAGGTAGCAACCAGCCTTTACGAAGAGAGACCAAGCGCCTATATTGTTCTTCACAAGGAGAACAATTATGGGTGCGCTAGTTCGCATTTACACGCCTGCAGAGGCGGCAGCCGTCAGCGGGATCGGCATCAAGGCCGTTCACAACGCGATCGACAAACGCATTGTCGATACGGTGCCGGAAACTGGTCGACGTGCCGGCGGGATTGTCCGACGGGCGCTGACCGGGGAAGGTCTGCTGCGCCTCAAGCTCTGGTATGGCGTCGGTTCGACACTCCCGGCTGATCGTCGACGTCGCCTGTTCGAGGAGATTAAGGCTGCCCCAACGGCCAAGACTGTCAAGGCCGACGATTTGCTGATCGTCGACGTCGCTGAAGCGCGCAAGCAGCTTAAGGCACGCATAGTCGATCTCGATGAAGCGGAGGCCGCCATCGGCCGCGTTAAGGGGGTGATGGGCGGAGAGCCGGTCTTCAAAGGAACCCGCATCCCTGTGCGAATGATCACGGCGATGCTTGCGCAAGGTGCCGGCGAGACGGAGATTCTCGAGGGATATCCCATTCTGACGCCACGGATGATTGAGCTTGCGAGAATCTGGGTCGCTGCTCATCCAACGCGCGGACGACCAAAGAAGCTCTCCGAGATGGGGCTGAAAGCCAAGTCGTCGAAGCACATGGTGCTGCAAGGAGATCCACACCCGTCTACGAGTTCGAAGACACGCGTGGCCTCGTGAAGTTCCTGATCGACGAGTGCCTGCATACGTCCCTAGTTGCTGTCGCTCAGGTGCGCGGACATGAAGCAAACCATGTCAGCTGGCTTGGGCTCAGCGGCGAAACCGACTGGGATCTGATGCCACGCATCGTGGAGGGGGATTTCACCTTCGTCACGAACAACGCCAAGGAAAACCGATCGATGTGCCAGCCGCGGCGAAAGGAAAAGGATGAGAATCAATTCAAAATACTTTCGCGTGCAGGAGGGAGACAATGTCAATCTCAAGAAATGGCCGACTTCAATCAAGCCCGTCTACAAGTCGAAGGAGCAATATCACAAACTTCTGGCTGACCATGTTGCGCAACTGAGCGCGCAACAGCAGCTTCTTTACGCATCCAATAGCTATGCCATCCTTATGATCTTTCAGGCGATGGATGCGGCCGGAAAGGATGGCGCCATCAAGCACGTGATGTCGGGGGTCAATCCGCAAGGCTGCCAGGTATTCAGCTACAAGCATCCCAGCCCCGCCGAACTGCAACACGACTTTCTCTGGCGCACGACCCGTGACCTGCCGGAACGCGGTCGGATCGGCATCTTCAACCGGTCCTATTACGAAGAGGTTCTGATCGCCCGCGTCCATCCAGAGATTCTTCGCAGCGAGGGGCTCCCCGATGCTTTGCGCGACGAGAAGACGGTGTGGCACGACCGGTATCGTTCGATCACGAATTTGGAGAGGCACCTCTCCGGCAATGGAACACGCATCATCAAATTCTTTCTTCATCTCTCGAAGGAGGAGCAGCGAAAGCGCTTTCTTGAGCGTATCGATGAGCCCGAAAAGAACTGGAAGTTCAGCGTTGCTGACATCGAGGAGCGGAAATTCTGGAAGGACTACATGACGGCCTACGAGGAATGTCTTAGTGCGACGAGCACCAGCGACGCCCCCTGGTATGTCGTCCCCGCCGATGACAAAGAGAACGCCCGGCTGATCGTATCGCAAATCGTTCTCGATACGCTCGAAGGACTCAAAATGACTTTCCCGAGGACGACCGCAAAGCGCCGGCAGGAATTGCTGTCGATTCGAAAGCGGCTGGTAAAATGAAATCCTGAGTGAGCTTCGCGTGTTGTTGCGTGTGCGTCCCGTTATCCAAGCGGGCATCGATTGTGTTCGACCGAGCCGGAGCGCTGACACTTTGTTGATTTTCACTAGGAACTGACCCGGCAATGGAGTGAACCCCTGCGGCTGGACCAGGGGGGCCTAAAAAAACTGATACGCTCGATGGGCCTTGAACGGAGAAGGCTCATGAAGTCACGAGGTCCATATCGTCGGCACTCGACGCAATTCAAACTGCAGCTCTCCCAGGACATCCGCGGTGGCGTCATCGGGCGCCGCGATGCCCAGCGCACGTATAGCGTTTCGGCGAACCTTATCCAGGCGATCGAGCATCATCACAAGCGGGTTCGTTTCTTCTCCACGGTCGAGCTGGTCAATGCGCATTTGCTACGGCCTGGGTGCACAATCAGGTGAAGAACGCCACGACAGAAATGCATCTCCAACTTGCGACGCGCACGCGTCGCTTAATCCGCCGCGCGGCGTTGGTGCTGACCGCCATCATCACCTTCATGAATTTCGTCGCCCTGTATTTCCTGTTGCGCGCTTTGCTCGGCGGTCACGCTGGGGACGCCAGGTCGCTGTTGATCGACGCGGCGAATATCTGGTCGACCAATGTGATTGTCTTCGCGCTGTGGTACTGGAGCATCGATAGGGGCGGGCCCGCATCAAGAGGCATGGTTCCCCAGTCCACCGTCGATTTTCTATTTCCCCAAATGGCAATGAGTATCGACCGCCCTAAAGACTGGTCACCTGGCTTCGTGGACTATTTCTTTGTGTCCTTTACCAACGCGACGGCGTTTTCCCCTACAGACACGATGCCCCTATCGGCCCGGGCCAAACTCCTGATGGCGGCCGAAGCAGCAGTGTCGCTTATGACACTCGCGCTGGTAGCTGCCCGCGCGGTAGACATACTAAGCTAATCGCATCTCAGGAGCGGCGACCTGTCGGGCCGGCAGGTCGCCCCTTATCTCCAATTAAATAGCGCGACCTGGTCCGGAAATTGTCGCGCGCTTCAAATCATGGCGTCGCAATGTAGCCGAAAACCAGCCCTTTCTCTTCGTCCGTGACCCTCACCCAGTCGCCTTCAGGCTGCTTGGTTAGCTTCACGGTTTGGCTAATGACTTTTCCCGCAGCTTCGAACGGCGTCGGCGCTTTGATTGCATGCGACTTTCGCACGGTGTCATCTACCATTTCGTCGACCCGATAGCTTCTCATTTGAGGTCTCACCGATTGTTCGAAAGCGCAGCGTTCCGCTCGATCTTCTCGATCTCAGCGGTAATTTCCGCGTGCGAAGCATGTTCGAGACCGACTACCTCGTTTCGCGCATTGTCCAGAGCCACGATAATTTCGTTCAACTTGGCCTGCATCGCGCGAGTGTCACGGCTGTTCTGGATCAGAACGACGCCGGTTAACGCAATGGCTGATATGGACAGGGTGTAGCTTCCAACGGACGAGCTGGCGAACGCCGCGCAAGTGACTGCTGCCCCGAGCATGACGTAGAAGCCAGGCGGCCTTGAGAAGAACTCCGCTAAAAAGTACAAAGGACGATCCATGATGCCCTCCAATGCATGCGTCATCAGCACGAGCGTTATTGAGCTGTCTGTTTTTTGACAGCCGGCTGGGAGGGTAAAGTTTGCTGCTGCTCCAGCAGTTGCTTCTTACGCTTCTGCTTCTTATGGAGCTGGTGACCCACCACACACCCACCCAAGGCTCCGAGCACCGTGTGATGGCCGGCATAGTGGCCAGCCACGCCGCCCGCTGCGGCACCCGACAGACATCCGATCGCCTGGGCTTGTGAACTCACACCCAGAACAGCGAAAACTGCCGCCGCGATTATTACTCTTTTCATATCAGTTTCTCCTAATTTTGGTCCCGGAACCGCAATGCGGAAGATGCCGAATCGTTCCGTGAGAAGGTCGGCGCTTAGGCATTGGGCGATAGGAGCCGGCGTCGTTGCGTTTCAATTGGCCGTTTCCTGGATCGCAGATAGCAGCCATGGTTGCCCAGTCTCGCGAGTGAAGGTCCACAGCTCCGTTGTTTCGACAGGATTGTTGGGATCTCTCTTTTCAATGGCGCCTGTTTGACGGTTACGCATCACATCGATGGCAGACCAATGCATGGCCACGGTCGCGTAGTCGCGCATGGGTCAGTCCCTCGGGCATGAGGCCCCTCGTTATCAACGAGGAATGGCTGATGCCCGCCAAGAGGTACGCCTCCGGCTAAGGCCGCCTTGCGCGAGTATGGCACGGTAGCGAGGCTGTGCTCTTAAGGTCGTCCTTACGAGCGTAGTTAGCAGCACAGCATGAGCCAAGTGACGTTATTGACCGGGCCGGAGCGCCGTCGTCGTTGGAGCGAAGAGGATCAGTGCCGGATACTGGCCGCGGCATTCGCGCCCGGGGCCACGGTGGCGGCGGTGGCGCGTCAGTACGATGTCGCAACCAGCCTGATCTATAAGTGGCGCCGCACGCTGAGAGCCCGCGAGACGGGCTTTGCCGAAGTCGTCGTGGTTCCCGATGAGCCTGTCGCCGCTTCGGTGCCGGCGGCGCCCCCAGCGGTGATCGAGCTGGAGATCGCTGGCAAGGTGCGGCTGCGGATTCCGCTAACCACGCCGCCGACACTGGCGGCGGCGATGGTGAAGGCGCTGGGCGTTTCATGGTCCCGGTTCCGAGCCAGGTGCGGATCTGGTTGGCGGTCGGCCGGACCGATATGCGTCGCGGGATGCAAGGCCTCGCTCTGCAGGTTCAGGAGACGTTGGGCCGGGATCCGCATGCCGGCGATCTTTATGTCTTCCGCGGCCGCAGCGGCAATCTGATCAAGGTTATCTGGCATGATGGGCTCGGCATGTCGCTGTATGCAAAACGGCTCGAGAAGGGCCGGTTTCTATGGCCGTCGCCGGCGGACGGTACGGTTTCCATATCACCGGCGCAGCTCGCCTACATGCTCGACGGGATCGATTGGCGCAACCCGCGTCACACGTTCCGCCCCCAGCGCGCGGGCTGAGTTTTTCTTTGAGTTTGCGCCATTTTCCGCGAGTCAGCGAACGCGTTTTATGATTCACTCCAGAGCATGGTTGCCACCGCCTTGGATGCTGTTCCGGACGATATCGGCGCGCTGAGAACAGCGCTGACCGCGGCGCTGGCCAGAGCCGAAGACGAGGCCGCGCGCGCTGCGCTGGTCGAGGCCGAACTGGCGGTCGCCAGGGCCAAGGCATCGGATGATGCGGCGCTGATCGCACATCAGGATCTGACGATCCGCAAGCTGCAGCGGGCGCTGCATGGTCAGAGTTCTGAACGTTCCGCCCGCCTGCACGACCAGATGGAACTCACCTTCGAAGAACTCGAGAGCACGGCGACGGAAGACGAGATCGCCGCCGAACAGGCAGCGGCCCGGACCACCGAGGTGGCGCCTTATGTGCGCAAACGACCGGCGCGCCAGCCATTTCCCGAGCACCTGCCGCGCGAACGCGTGGTCGAGCCGGCGCCGACCGCTTGCCATTGCTGCGGCGGTCATCGGCTGCGCAAGCTGGATGAGGATATCACCGAGACGCTGGAGGTGGTGCCGCGGCAATGGAAGGTGATCCAGCACGTGCGGGAGAAGTTCACCTGCCGCGACTGCGAGGCGATCAGCCAGGCTCCAGCGCCGTTCCACGTCACCCCGCGCGGCTGGGCCGGTCCCGGCCTCCTGGCGATGATCCTGTTCGAGAAGTTCGGCCAGCATCAGCCGCTCAACCGCCAGGCTGAACGCTATGCCCGCGAAGGCGTGCCGCTCAGCCTGTCGACCCTGGCCGACCAGGTCGGCGCCGGCGCCGCGGCGCTGATGCCGCTGTTCAAGCGGCTCGAAGCCCATGTGCTGGCCGCTTCACGTCTGCACGGCGACGATACGACGGTTCCGGTCCTGGCCAAGGGCAAGACCGATACCGGCCGATTATGGACCTATGTGCGCGATGACCGACCGTTCGGCGGCGCCGATCCGCCGGCGGCGGTGTTCTATTATTCCCGCGATCGTCGAAGGGAACATCCCGCAGCGCATCTCGCCGGCTGGAGCGGCATCCTGCAGGCCGATGCCTATGGCGGTTATGGGGATCTCTATGCAACGGGCCGTCAGCCGGCGCCTATTCTGGAAGCCAGCTGCTGGGCCCACAGCCGGCGCAAAGTGTTCGAGCTGGCCGATATCGAAGCGGCGGCGCGCAAGAAGGCGCACGGCGAGAAGCCCAACCTGGTCTATCCGCTAGCGGTTGAGGCCGTGAAGCGAATCGATACCCTGTTCGATATCGAGCGCGCGATCAACGGCCTGTCGCCAGGCCAACACCACGCCGTGCGCCAAGAGCGGAGCGCGCCGCTGGTCACCGAGCTCGAGCGCTGGATGATCGAGAGGCGCGACAAGCTCTCTCGCGGACACAATCTGACCAAGGCCTTCAACTACATGCTGCGCCGCTGGTCATCCTTCACCCGGTTCCTCGACGATGGGCGGATCTGCCTGTCGAACAATGCTGCCGAGCGAGCCCTGCGCGGCATCGCTCTCGGCAGAAAGTCGTGGCTGTTCTGCGGTTCCGATCGCGGCGGACAGCGCGCTGCCGTTCTCTACAGCCTGATCGCCAGCGCCAAATTGAATGACGTCGACCCTCAGGCCTGGCTCGCCCACGTCCTCGCCCAACTGCCCGCCTATCCGGCCCATCGGATCGATGATTTGCTGCCTTGGAATTGGAGGTCCGCAAAAGTGCGGACCCAACCAGCGGCGGCCTGATCATGCAGCGCAATAAGGTGCATCACGTCTACACCGTCGAACGTGTCGCCAGGGACCTCGATGTCAGCGAAGCGCTCATCCAGGACCTGACCCTCGGTCTCGAGCCTAAGGACGGCGTCATCTGGGTGTACGGCGCCAACGATGACGACGGCGCTGCGCCGCGTATGGGCACTCTGGCAGGTGAAAGAACGAACCGCCGCAGAAGACGACGAATGCGACAGGCTTGAGGCGGAATGCGTGGGAGCTGGCTACGACCCGTTGCTCGCTTGGTGTAGCAGTCAGACTTAGGAGCAACCCGATGCCGGTAAGGCGACGAATTAACAAGGCGCGTGCAGCAGAAGCACCCGCGTGGCTCATGTTCATGATGAGTGGCTACGACTTCTTCAGCGACCTCGTTGACGCTGGCGTGGTCGATGACCGCCGTGAGGTTCCGTGCGAGCTAGCTGTGGAGCCTCAACAGGTTGTCCAGGGTTAGATCGAGGCGACTGATGGGTGGTTTGGACTTTAGGCCGTGTGGGCGATGCCAATTGTATCTGTGCAGCCAGACAGGCAGTTCGGCGGCGCGGTGATCTGAAGTCGGATAAGCGATGGCATAGGCCCATTCGCGCAGCGCCGTCTGGATGAAGCGCTCGGCCTTGCCATTGGTCTTGGGCGTGTAAGGCCTTGTCCTGACGTGCTTGAGACCGAGATCGCGGCAGGCCTTGGCGAAGGCCTTCGATCTGTAGCAGGAGCCGTTGTCGGTCATGACGCGGGCTATCGCGACGCCGAGGCTGGCGTAGTAGGCGACCGCCGCTTTGAGGAAGGCGATGGCGCTTTCTTTTTTCTCGTCGGGCAGGATCTGCGAGAAGGCGATGCGGGAGGCGTCGTCGATGCAGACATGGACGAACTCCCAACTGCTGCCGCGCGAGCTGGCATTGCCGGTGCGCTTGCCGGTAATGCGATGACCGATGCGCTCGAAACGACCGAGCTTCTTGATGTCGATATGGATCATCTCGCCGGGATGCTCGCGCTCGTAGCGTCGGATCGGCTCGGCCGGTTCGATATCCCTGAGCCGCGACAGTCCGGCACGCTTGAGAACGCGGCTAACGGTGGCGGGCGAGACGCCGACCTCATGGGCGATGTGCTTGCCGGTCCAACGTTGCCGCCGCAGCGCCATGATGCGCTCGGCGATCAACGCAGCGGTGGCCTGTGGCATATGGGCGGGCCGCGAGGAACGGTCGATCATGCCGGCCCGCCCTTCGGCCTTATAGCGCTCGACCCAACGCGCCACGATCTTGGCCGACACGCCGTAGACGCGCGCCGCATGGGCTTTGGAAAAAGCCCCTTCTATCACCGACAGCGCCATCTCCTCTCGACGCAGCGGCGTGAGACGGGCATTCTTGTGGATGTTCATTCGGACCCTCCGGTGAGTGCTGAAGCCTGGTAACTCCAGTCTCTCCGGTCCGGTCCGAATGGACAACCTCCCGAAAGCTCACACCTAGATCACCTGCCGCCGGAGGCACGCTGGCGCGAGTGGATGAATCGCGTCGAGGCAACCATCTTTGCCGCCAGTGAGCCGGTCACACGTAGTGTGCTCGCGCGTGTGGTTGGCGCAAGTTGCAACATCGACCTTCTCATCGATGACATCCGGGAGGAACTGCGCGGCCGCCCATACGATCTGGTCGCCGTCGCCGGCGGTTTTCGGCATCTGACCCGGCCAGCCTACGCCGACGCCATCCGCGCCGCTGTCGGCGGCAGTGAAAAAGCGGTGGACCTCACGCAGTCCGAAGTGCTGATCCTGATGTGCATCGCCTATTTCCAACCGATCACCCGCGCGGAACTGTCGTCCTTCTTCGGCAAGGAGATCAGCCGTGACCTGATCGGCCGTCTGCGCGGCGCCGGCCTGATCGCTTCCGGCCCGCGCAGTCCGACGCCGGGCGCGCCCTACACCTATGTCACGACGAAAGAATTCCTGCTCGAGTTCGGCCTCGACACGCTACGCGACTTGCCGGATTTCGAGGCGCTGGAAGACGCCGGGCTGCTGTGAAGGAGAAGCTGCTGGCGGGCGACATCATGCCGGGGTTTTCCAACGACGAGGAAGAGCATGCTGGCGTCGCCGGTGACGACTAGCGCCGTGGGGGCCGTGAGCGCCGTCGTGATCAGGTGGCTGATCTAATTTAGAACGTCATTCATGCTCACTCTAGGGCGGTCTCATTAATATGCTCTCCCAAGACGCGCGTGATGACCTTATCGAAATCGTGAGGGTCGGCACCGTTGACTTGTATCAAGGGCCATCCATCCTGGCGCAAGCACTCGCCGATCTCCCTTGAGATATCGGCCTGCTTCAAGCCCCTGTCCACGCCGAGTTCGAACAGGAGGACCTCGAGGAGCGGTTGCTGCGCATGCCGATCCATAAGACGGCGGCGCAATGTCTCCTGTGGCGCATCGATCTGGACAAGGAGGTCTGGTCGCGGCAGGAACGCCAAGCTGTCACGAACCACGTCAATGCTTGGAGTTCGCGCCAGCACAACCAGCGCACACAAAGCCTGGATCAGGCCTTCTTCAAAAATGAAGTAGCCTTCCGATTCCTGCGCTTTACGCCAGGACTCGCACAGTAGAGCGATGTCGACCTTCATGCGCCATGACCATGTGCGGCTTCGTAGAGGGATTGATGCTAGAAGCCGCGCCGCGACACCGTCCTTTGGCAAGGTAGATAGCAAGACAGGACCAGAGGTGGCAATCTTTCTGCCAATACGACCAATGGCATGGCGCGCCTCCGGGCCGTCATCCTGGGTCGACCCATATTCAATCAGGCGATACCCGTTCACTGTCTTCACGTTGATGCCGTGTTTCGCCATCCTCCGGCAGAGGCCGCGAAGAAGCGTGGTCTTGCCTGCGCCAGGCGGCCCAAATAACTCGATGATCATGGCGGAATGCCCAAGCGTCTCCGAGCAAGCTGTCATTTACCTGCGGATCAGAGCTTAGCCGGATTACAAACCACACCAACGTTCATTTGAATGACTGTCCGGATCCGCGGACTCTTGAGAAGGCTATGGGACCTGCCCGACGGGAGCAGCGCCACCTCGATCACGAGTTTGCAGCGTCGAAGACATGTATTCACGCGACACGCTGATGGCGGACGTATCGGATCGAGGCGACGTCGATTGGACTCGCATCGGTACATGGGCAAGATGTTGGCTGGCCTCAGCATATTCTGGAGGCGCCCGCCTCCGGATCAAAAGCTATACCTGCTGCCGGTGGCACGCGGGATTGGCCTTGGGCAAGCGTCTCGCGGTCGGGGGACCTTGGGGCGAACCGGCCGTTGCTGGAAAGGGATTAGAGAACTTCCGGGCAGGGGTGGGAAGCGCTGTCTGGTCAAGATCGAGGCATCATCCGAATGATTGATGAAAAGATTCCAGCGGCGAGCGATGGTCGACATCAACCTTGGCGGGGCTCTGTATGTCTCCGGAGTACTTGCAATCAGAAGCGGCGGATCAAGATCTACAGGCGGATTTTCAACCAGCAGCGTCCTCTAGATGGTCAAACGTCCCTGGATATGCTCTTGACGAGGGCGGCCCTGTCTTGCGCCCCTATCAACGGACGGGCGTCCATTTCGCGAAAATTGCTGTCTTCGATCATCTGAGAAACATCACCGGCCAATATCCCGACAAGCTTGCCATCAGCGACGGCGCCAATCGCCTGACTTACTCTGAGCTTTTTCGGGTTGTCGAGACGCTGTCGCATCGGATCGCTGCTTTCGTCCCCGAAGGACAGGCGATCGGAATCCTTCAGGCCAACTCGGCCTGGTACCCTGTGGCGATGCTGGCGAGCATGGCGGCCGGGAGGCCTTCGGTCCCGCTCAACACTAGAGATCCGAGCTCGCGAATCAATGAGATTGTGGCTGCCGCGCGGCTCTCGGCCATCATCGGCGACCGAGATGTCCGCGCCGCCGGTGTGCCGCAAGCGGTGCGCTGGATCGATGTCGCGACCAGCGTCGCGCCGGGAGGTCAAGGCACGCCTCTGCAACCCCAGCCCTCTTCCGTCTCCGTCGATGCGCCCGCAATCGTGCTCTACACCTCAGGCAGCACCGGCCGTCCAAAGGGCATAGTCAACAGCCAACGCAGCCTGCTGTGGCGGGTCCGGCAATATGTCGACGCGTGCCATATCAACTCGGATGACGTTTTCCTGCCTCTGACCGGGCCGGCCACGATTGCCGGTTGCCGGGAGATTCTTGCCGCGCTGCTGACGGGAGCCACATTGCATCTTCTCGAGGTCGAGGCGGTCGGCTTGCGCGCCGTCCGCGCTCGGGTGCAAGCCGAAGGCGTGACGGTCACCTATCTGGTGCCGGCGCTGCTTCGGGCGCTCCTGGCGGAGGACCCCGCTGACGCCTTCCGGTCACTCAGAGTGGCCCGGATCGGTGGTGAGAAGGTGTCGTGGACCGACATCGCCTTGCTGCGCAAGGCCGTTTCCGACCGCTGCCTGATCCAGATCGGCTACTCGTCAACGGAGACCACCGGCTCGCAATGGTTCTTGCCGCCGAACTGGCCGGAGCAAGGTGCATCGGTTCCGGTCGGCTGGCTGCTTCCCGGAATTGCATTCGCGATTGTCGACGAAGAGGGACGTAGTGTTCAGGCAGGCGAGAGTGGAGAGCTTCTGATCAGAAGCCCCTATGTCCTGCTTGGTCATTGGGAGAACGGTGCCGTCGTTCCCGCGCAACCGGACCCGGACGATCCCGATGTTCGGGTCTTTGCCACGGGTGACCTCGTCCAGCTGGACAATCATGGCCTGCTGCAGGTCATCGGCCGCAAAGGGCGCCAGATCAAGATCAATGGTCGACGCGTCGAGCCCGCCGAGCTCGAACGGGTCCTGCGTTGCGCGCCTTCGGTGGAGGATGCCGTGGCAATCGTGACGGCGGAAAATGAACTCATCGCATTCGCTGTTCCCCAGCGCTCCGCCGGGGCTGCCTTTGCCGACGAGCTCCGCCGGCTTGTCAGAACCACGCTGCCGCCGCCGCTGCGTCCGTTGCGGTTGCACGCGATCGCCGAGATCCCGCGCCTGCTGAGCGGGAAGGTCGATATGGCGACCCTCGCGCAGATGGACATCTCAGACAGAAAGACAGCGCCCGCTGCCCAGCCGCCCGCTGCAGGAAGCGAGCTGAACACCCATCAAATAGTGCAGCATGCGTGGACCAAGGTTCTCAACACGAGCGTTGCCGCGGGACACTGGGATGATGCAGGAGGAGATTCGCTGAAGCTGCTGCATTGCGTCATGGCGATCGAGAGCGCCATCGGGCAAGAGATAGGCCTTGAGGCCTTCACCGTCGGAATGAGCGTCGACGAGATGGTTGAGGCGGTCGTGTCCGCGCAGGCAGGCGAACAGCGCGTGCAGAAGCGCCACCCCCCTGTTCTTTTCCTGTTTCCAGGATCCGTCGGCTATGGCCCCAGCCTTGCTGCGTTCGCAGCCGCCATGAGCAAAGTCGCCAGGGTGAGCCCCATCAGGTATCCTGCCCTTACTGCGATATTGGGCGGACAGAACACTCTCGCCGCCATGGCTGTCGCCGCACTCGAGCAGATCAGCCGCGCCCAACCTGCCGGTCCCGTACGACTTCTCGGGCATTCGCTTGGTGGCGCGGTTGCTTTCGAGGTTGCGGCACGGCTTCTGGCCGCGGGGCGATCGGTAAAGTTCCTGGGCGTCCTCGATACGAGCCTTCTGGCCGAGCCGAGCGATCATTGGGAGACGCTTTCCCGCACATTCCATCGCATCCGGACCAATCGCATATCCGCCTACCGAATGGCTTGCCGCGCCCTTGCGAAAATCACCGTTGCAATGGGCTGCGAGGCGTATCTCGCCAGGATCCTCGACCGCTACGCCCAGGGACAGTTCAACGCGACGAGCTTCAGAACCAAACTGGAATTGCAGGAGGTCTTGCGGGCGCGGTCCTTCTTCAAGTGGCTGGCAGAGCCGAAGCCCGCTCTGCCGATCGCCGGCACCCTGTTCCGATGTCGTCGGGAGGGAATGCCTCTGGCCTTGGGCTGGGATAGCGCTTTGGCACACGTGGTATGTGGTTGCGATCATGGGCAACCACATCGACCTGGTCGTAGAGCCTCATCTCGCCATCAACCGTCCGCTCATCGAGAAGGCCGTGGTGCAAACCTACTCGCCAGCCGAGTCTCGCAAAAGGGAGGATCTGTCATCGACGTGATTTCGGGATTCAGCAAGGACGTGCTGGTGGTCGATGCTCGTGCGGAGGTCGATCGCATCGTTGACACCTCGCGCGAGCAGGTTCTTGGCGCGCTCCGTCGCCGCGGCGTGGTTGTCGGCCTTTCCGGGGGCATCGACAGCTCCGTCGTCGCGGCCTTGTGCACACGCGCGTTCGGGAAGGACAAGGTCCTGGGACTGTTCATGCCGGAGCGCGATTCCTCCGGTGACTCGCTAAGGCTTGGCCGCCGTGTCGCGGCACAGCTTGGCATTGACAACGTCCTGGAGGACATAGCACCGGCTCTGGAGGCCATCGGCGCCTACCGCCGTCAGATCGAAGCGATCCAAACCGTCGTTCCCGACTATGGGGACGGCTGGAAATGCAAGCTGGTGCTCGCGTCTGTTCTCGAGAGCAACGGCCTCAACATCACTCGGCTCACGGTCCAGGATCCAGAGGGCAAGGTCGACACGGTGCGGCTGTCGCCTGCGGCCTATCTGCAGATTGTCGCTGCAACCAACTACAAGCAGCGCCTGCGCAAGATGACTGAATACTACCACGCGGACCGCCTCAAATACGCGGTGGCGGGGACACCAAACCGCCTGGAGTACGACCAGGGCTTTTTCGTCAAGCAGGGCGACGGAATTGCCGACCTGATGCCGATCGTTCACCTTTACAAAACCCAGGTTTATCAACTGGCGGAATATCTCGGGGTGGACGAGGAAATCCGGCGGCGGCCGCCGACCACCGACACATTCTCCATGGCGCAGAGCCAGGAGGAATTCTATTTCGCGCTGCCTTATCATCTGATGGATCTGTGCCTCTACGGCTTGAACCACGGGATCTCGGCCGATGAGGTCGCGGCGGTTGCCGGCCTCACCGAGGCCCAGCTTCAGAAAGTCTTCAAGGACATCGACGCCAAACGGCGTGCCGCGCACTATCTTCACGCGCGGCCTTTGCTGTCCGCCGCAATGGCCGAGGACTGACCGGGATGTGCGGCATCGCTGGAATCGTGTCGCTGAGCGCCGCCGCGGCTCCTCCTTCGCGCGAAGCGTTGATGCGCATGGTGGGCACGCTCGTGCATCGCGGCCCGGACCAGCGCGGCCTGTACCGGGACAAACGTGCGGGACTGGCGCATGCCCGTCTGTCCGTCGTCGATCTTTCCAACGGCCAGCAGCCTCTTGCGGACACCGGCGACACGACCTGGATCGTGTTCAACGGCGAGATATTCAACTATTTCGAGCTGCGGGAAAAACTGGTCGCGCTCGGCCACAGTTTCCGCACCCGCAGCGACACAGAGGTCGCCATCCATGCCTATCGTGCGTGGGGCGAAGCTGCCTTCGAGCGGATGAACGGCCAATGGGCAATCGCAATCTGGGACTCAATAGCGGGTCGTCTCGTATTGTCGCGCGATCGGTTCGGCATTTGCCCCCTGCATTTCTGCGAGCACGCGGGCCGCCTTTATTTCGCCAGCGAAGTGAAGGCCATTTTCGCGGCCGATGCGGCCATACCCCGCGCCTTTGATCCAGCCGGCATCGATCAGACTTTCACGCTCTGGACAGTCGTTCCACCGCAAGGCGTATTTCAGGGGATCAAGGAACTCGTGCCAGGGCATGTCCGCACTTACGACAATGGCACCGTTCGCGAGCAGGCCTTCTGGAAGCCTCGCTATCCCGAAGGTCCCGGACCGCGCCACGGCGAATTCACCGGGTCGCGCAACGACGCGGCGGACGAGGTGCGTAGCGCCCTTGAGGCCGCGACGGCGCTCAGGATAGTGCGCGCGGACGTCCCGGTCGGCTGTTACCTGTCCGGCGGGCTGGACAGTTCGCTGGTGGCGACACTGGGAAGGCGCTTCGCCGGCGAGCGCTTCCAGACCTTCTCCTTGCGTTTTGCCGACGCCGAATATGACGAGACCCGCTTCCAGCGCCTGGTTGCCGAGGCGACCGGCAGTGAGCACCATGAAGTGGTGGTTTCGCGCAGCGATATCGCCGGAATTTTTCCGGAGGTGATCTACCACACCGAGCGTCCAATCCTCAGGACGGCCCCGGCGCCGCTGTTCCTGCTCTCGGGACTGGTGCGCGAGCGTGGCATCAAGGTCGTGCTGACCGGCGAGGGGGCTGACGAAATGTTCGCTGGCTACGACCTGTTCCGCGAAGGCAAGGTCCGCCGGTTCTGGGGGCGCCAGCCGGCATCGACACGACGCTCGCGGCTCCTCGAACGCCTTTACCCCTATCTCACCCGCTCGCCGGTGCATCAGCAAGCGATGGCGCGCCAGTTCTTCGGACGCGATATCCAGGCCTACGACGCGCCCGGCTTTGCCCATGACACCCGCTGGCGCACCACCAGCGCCATCAAGCGATTGTTTTCCGCGGACATGCGCGCCGAGTCCGAGCACCGCAATGCGGGGTCGGAGCTGCTCGCCCGCCTGCCTGCAGAGTTTTCGCGATGGAGCTCTCTTGCGCAGGACCAGTATCTCGAGGTCCAGACGTTGATGACCGGATATCTGCTTTCCTCGCAAGGGGACAGGATGCTGATGGCTCACTCCGTGGAGGGGCGCTTCCCGTTCCTGGACGATGAACTTGTGACGCTCGCGAATTCGCTTCCAGCTGCCTACAAGCTGCGCGTCCTCGACGAGAAGCACGTGCTGAAGCGCGTGGCGGAACCGATCGTCCCGTCGGAAATAGTAACGCGCAAGAAGCAGCCATTCCGGGCGCCCAACGCGCTTTGCTTCGTCGCCGACGACGCACCGGCCTACATTCGCGAAGCGCTTTCGGAGACGGCGCTACGCGAGGCGAATGTCTTCGATCCGAAGTCGGTCGCGCGCTTGCTCGGCAAGTGCCAGGCCAGGACCGGCGACGGAGATCTGTCCAACGCCGACAACATGGCGCTGGTCGGCGTGCTGTCGACCCAGCTCCTTCACCAACAGTTTGTCGCGAGCCGTCCCAGCGGGGCTCGCCCGGTTGAGCTCAGCGTCGACGTCGACCGCGAGCATCGGGAAGAGGTACTTGCATGATGCATGGCGCCGTACCGCTGCTGCACGACTACCTCACCCACTCCGCCAGCCGGCTCGGCGGCAAGGTGGCGCTGGTGTGCGGCAAGCAACGTGTCACCTATGGTGAGCTAGAAGCGCGCTCCGATGCAATCGCGCAGCATCTGGCCGCAGCCGGGGTCGTACGCGGCGATCGGGTGATCATCTTCGCCGACAACACCGTCGAGACGGTGGTCAGCTTCTGGGCGGTGCTCAAGGCGAATGCCGTGGTGTGCATCGTCAACCCGCTCACCAAAAGCGACAAGCTTGATTATCTGCTCAACGACTGCCGGCCGACGGCGCTGATCACGGACGGTCATCTGCACTCGATCTTCCGCGAGCCGGCTCGCAACTGCCCGTCACTGCTCCGGATGATCGTTTCCGGGTCGATCGACGACGCCGAGTTGGCTGGATTGCCGCATGCCGTGCGCTGGGACACGGCGGTCGCCACCGGCAGCTGCGCACCGCCGGCGCGCCGCTGCATCGATATCGATCTTGCCGCCATCATCTACACGTCCGGCTCGACAGGCGAACCCAAGGGCGTGATGCTGACGCACAGGAACATGATGACCGCGTGCACGTCTATCGCCTCGTACCTTGAGCTTGGCGAAGACGAGGTGATCCTCAATGTCCTGCCCCTCGCTTTCGACTACGGTCTGTACCAGATGATCATGGCGTTTCGCACCGGCGCCCGGCTGGTGCTCGAACGCTCGTTCGCCTTCCCGGCGCAGATCCTTGGGCTGATCAGGCAAGAGAGGGTTACGGGTTTTCCCGGCGTGCCGACCATCTTTGCGGCACTCTCTGAACTCAAATCCCTGAAAGATCAGGATTTCTCAAGCATTCGCTACGTCACCAACACTGCGGCAGCCTTGCCGCTCAAGCACATTCTCATGCTCCAGGAGCTGTTTTCGGGCGCACGCATCTATTCCATGTACGGCCTCACCGAATGCAAGCGATGCACCTATCTGCCGCCGGAGGATCTCGAGCGAAAGCCGTTGAGCGTCGGGATCGCCATTCCGAACACGGAAATGTGGATTGTCGACGAGGATGACAGCCGGGTCGGCCCCGGAGTCGTTGGCCAGCTCGTCATTCGCGGAGCAACGGTGATGAAGGGCTATTGGGCCAAGCCGGAGGCGACGGCCAGGAAGCTCAAACCCGGCCCGCTACCGGGCGAGCAGGTCTTGTACACCGGCGACTACTGCCGGATGGACACGGAAGGTTACCTCTACTTCGTTGGCCGTGGTGACGAGATCATAAAATCGCGAGGCGAGAAGGTGGCGCCGAAGGAGGTGGAGAACGTGCTTATGGATATTCCGGGGGTCCGGGAAGCGGCGGTCATCGGTGTTCCGGACGAACTCCTCGGGCAGGCGGTGAAGGCGTTTGTCGTGATGGAGCATGGAAGAACCATCGGCGAAAAGCAATTGCAGAAGGAGTGCCAGAAACGACTGGAAAACTTCATGGTTCCGAAGTCCATCGTCGTCGTGGCCAGCCTGCCGATGACAGACACGGGCAAACTCAAGAAAACGGCCCTGTCATGAGGCGGGCTCTTGGACGAAGTCGCTAAATTTTTGGTGTCGCAACGGAGGGCGAATTCATGTTGACTACTAAGGGCCGCACCGAAACCTACAGCGAGCAAATTCGCGATTTCCTGGTTTCGAATTTCTACGTAAGCGACACGAAGGCATTGGTGAGCGACACGTCCTTGCTCGATCAAGGCATCGTCGACTCTACGGGGGTGCTTGAGATTATCGGCTTTATCGAGGAGACCTTTGGCATCACCGTCGAAGATAGCGAACTCTTGCCTGAAAACCTCGATTCCATTGAGGGGATTGCCCAATACGTCATCCGCAAAATGAACTGATTGTCGGCGTAAAGCCTAGTTTTCCGCCCGGCTCATGCCTGCGCCTTTGCTTGTCCCAGAACCACCCGGCCCTGGCCGGCTTCGTTCGAGATAGCGCGGATGTTCTCGTATGCCTTGCTGCGCTCCAGCAGACCCAGCACCTGCCGGTCCTGGCCAAGGCCGACCTCGAAGAGCAGGATGCCGCCAGGCCGCAAGTATCGCGGCGCGTCTTTCACCACCCGCATATGGATGCTAAGGCCGTAAGGGCCGGCTGCGAACGCTTCACGCGGCTCAAGCTCGATCAGATGCGCGCGGTCGCTCTCAAGCCGCTTTTCCGAAATGTAGGGCGGATTGCAGACGACTACGTCGATCGTCCCGTCAAGCCTCAGGCCGGAGAGAGCGTCGAACAAGTCGCCCTGAAGCACCGAAACGCGGTCAGCCATGCCGTGATGGGCGGCGTTACGGCGTGACGCTTCGACGCATTCATCGGTGAGGTCGCTCGCCCAGACACGTGCGGTGGGGACGTGGTGGGCTATGCCACACGCCAGATTGCCAGTGCCGCAGCACATGTCGACTATGCGCGGCGCCGGCAGGTTCATGAGATGCAAAACACTAAGAGCCGTCATGCCGAGCAACTCCGTCTCTGGCCGGGGGACGAGCGCACCGGGCGCGACGAGCAGCTCAAGTCCCATGAAGATGGCGCGGCCCGTGCCATAAGCGTTGGCAACACTGAACTCTTTGCTCACGGCGAACCCGCTTTCTTGATCTTCCCAGTATAGGTGTTCGGCATTTGTGCGCCAGTCAAACCTACTCCGGAACCATGAATCTCGAGCCTTTCCCTCGAAACCGAGGCGCAGAGGACGCGGTAAACGGGACTGCCGTCGCTCCTCGGTTGACCGCAGTCGGCGACAATGAACACCGCCGAAGGCAAAATCGAGACATTCGCGTGGTTGGCCGACTGCGTGAACACCAAGGTACGTACGACCACCGATAAGGTCGGCCGTGATCGATTGCAAAGAGAAAGGCTACTGATTGGGCCGACCGTGAACAGGCGCCGGCAGGCGTACGAAAGTCCCCGAGGAACGAACGTGCGGGCCACGGGCGATTGCTATGGGGATTTCGGATTTCGGCTGGTTTCGGGGACGGCGTGACCGCCGTCGGGAAGCGCCGGGATTGATGCACACGGACCGCCTCGTCTTCCGGCCGTGCGGCATCGTCGGCTCGGCGTGCGGTCGGACGCAGCCCTGTCGACGCCGATGATCACCATGGACGCGCGTGGGTTCGTTGCCGGAGGCTGAGTGCCTGCGCCTGAAGGCTGGAACAAGCCATGCCGGGTCATGGGGTGCGCGGCGACAAACAGGGTGAGATTCGGCGACAAACAGGATGGGAGGTGGCGTCGCCTTAACGAATAGATGCCGCTCGGCATGATATTTGAAGGCCATGAACAGGTTTCCGACCAACAGCATGGTACAACGCTACAAGCGCCACCGCTTCCCAGCCGAGATCATTGCCCATGCGGTATGGCTGTATCATCGGTTTCCGCTGAGCCTGCGTCACGTCGAGGATCTTCTCGCCGAGCGCGGCATCGATGTCTCGTTTCAAACTGTCTCGGAATGGGCTTCCAAATTCGGTCGCAATTTGCCCACCATCTTCAGCGGCGATCGCGAGGCAGCTTTGCCGACAAGTGGCATTTCGACGAAATGGTCGTCTCCATCAAGGGAAACAAATACTGGATCTGGCGCGCCGTCGATGCCGATGGTTATGTTCTCGATGCCCTTCTGCAAAGCCGACGCAACAAGAACGCCGCTCTTCGGCTGATGCGAAAGTTGTTGAAAAGCCAAGGCGTCACGCCGCGTGTCATGATCACCGACAAAGCTCCGCTCATACTCTGCAGCAAAGGCCGAATTGATGCGGGGCGTTGAGCATCGTTCGCACAAAGGCCAACAATCGAGCTGAGAATTCCCATCTGGCTATGCGACGATGAGAGCGAGGCACGATGCGGTTCAAGTCGGCTCGACAATGCCAGCGTTTCGTTTCAATCCACAGCCAAATCGCCAACCTCTTCCATCTCCATCGCAAACATCTCACAGCTGCCGATCGTCGCGAACTTCGTGCCGCAGCCATGGTGGCCTGGAGCGAAATCACGTTGTCGACTGCCTCATGAAAGCCGCTCAGCCATCCCTTCTGCGTCGCAGGCAATTAAGGCGACACCACCGATCGCCTGCAAGCCCGGCTTCTTCCTCCCGGTCCGGGTGCTCTCACGCCTGTTCCGACGATTGTTTCTGGAGCATCTGAAGAAAGCCTTCGACGCCGACCAGTTGCAGTTCTTCTCTGGCTTGCAGGCCCTGAGCGAGCGCGACGCCTTCCTGCGCACTCTCGCACTCCTTCGAAAGGCCGAGTGGGTGGTCTACGCCAAGCCGCCCTTTGCCGGGCCGGAGCAGGTCCTCGACTACGTTGGCCGCTGCACGCATCGGGTCGCCATCTCCAACAACCGCCTCATCGACATCGAGGATGGCGCCGTTCGTTTCCGACGGAAGGACTATCGGCACGACAATCGGCAAAAGGTCATGACCGTCTCGGCCGACGAGTTCATCCGCCGCTTCCTGCCCGAGGGCTTTCCTCGCATCCGCTATTACGGCTTTCTCGGCAATCGCTACTGGGCGCAAAAGCTCGCCCACTGCCACGACCTGCTGGTTCCCGAGCCGTCGGACAGCCGATCCGCAAAGGACTACCGCGACCGCTACGAGGATATCACCGGGCATTCCCTCAGACAATGCCCGGCCTGTCATCATGGGCAGATGATCATTATCGAGACATTCGACGGCGTCACTGCACGCCCGCCATACCAGGATACGTCATGAAGCAGGGGCGTCGCCTTCCTTGTCATCAGCATCGCGCCGGCCCGCTCGGAAGCCAAACTGAGCCGGTCCGCAAAAGTGTGCGCCGTCATCACTGGCAACCTCTCCCAGGCAGGGCGCGGCGCCGATCCTCACATGCCGGAACCGATATCCGTGCCGCTTTCGGCGCACGCCACGCCTTCAATCGCCGCGTCCCATAGCGGCCACCCTTGCCGGCGGCTTAGTCCAACACGTTTTTAGCTCACCGTCGCGATCCACCCCAGCGCGCTCTCGCCAGCCGCCTTTCAGCGCGACGCCAAGCTAAAAACGCTCTGCATTGTGTTGAAGGAAGAAGGCTTGCAGTGCGGGTGAGTTTCCAAGCGCGGTGTCGCCTTGCTGAGAACCCCAAGCGTACGCATAATCGAAGGCAGGTGACTGAACCAGCGTGGCCCAATGATCGACCATTGTCTGCATCTGCGACGTGGTGGGAACGACATATTGGCCGCCCGTATCGGTCGTAAATTTGCCGCCTCCAAACGTCTGATAGACCGGGACGATCTGGCTGACTGGGACACCCGACGCCACAGCGGCGGCCACGGTTCTGTCGATCATGTTGTAATCGACCGTGCTTGTTCCCGTCCGCACCGGATAGGGATCGAGTCCGTAGTAGTCGATATGGCTGTTGGCAGGATTGTAGGTATTCGAAAAATCCGGATTCGCGGAAGAACCCACGTCCATCATGGTGATGAAGGTCTTGGCGCCTGGCACATGGGAATGGATCCAGTCGGACTCCGCCTTCAGGTTCGCGGCGGTTGCGTAGGTACCCCATTTGCCGGTGGGATCCGGCTCGTCGGCAAGGAAGAAGCCAAACAGCTTCGGTTTGCCAAGGAAGGGAGTGACTTTCTGGATGAAGGACGATGATGCCCCATTGACCTCGTTGAGCCAGACCAAGCCCTTCATGCCGGCCGGTAGAGCGTTGAGCTGCTCGACGGATTGAACGTCAACCAGATTGAATCCGGCGGTTGCGACTTCAGCGGCTGATCCACCTGATGCATAATGGAGGGTTGCCATGCGAATTTCCTCGTCTGATTCGGTAGCGCCCTATTCCTGTCTACTAAAACCGGCAGCGCGCGATTTCCCAAGGTACAGCTGCTGCACAGCAGTGATAGACAGCTGACTTTCAACGGTAGAAGCTCGCGCGACCGAGACCACAATACCATCAGGCTCATTACACACTGGAAAGATGCGCTGAGATCCTAGCGTGTCGACATTCACTGATCGACCGCCAAATCCGTTAAGAATATCAATGATGATGTAAGCCTCGCGTTCCGAAACGCCACTGAGTACTGTCCCGGACAGCATCGCCGGTTCGTCGGCGTCGTTGTCCCATACCACCCAGCCGCCGGATGGTTCTGGAAAACACTCGAAGTGCTCATCTTTCTGCCGTTCGAGTGCGCCAAGGCAGGCGTTGCGGGCATCCACATGTTTCTGACTGGTGGCGGAGAGCCAACGAATCGGAAGGATGTGGGCAGCTTGGGCGACACGCTGGACAGAATAGGTCGTTCTCCTGGAATTCCCCAGTGCGACCCGAACCGGTTTGCCGAAACGCTGGCGTTGCATACTACCCCCTAGCCCGACATGATCCAAATCTTGACGAAGGATTTGGCAAACCAACCGACGCATATCCGTCCTATGACAGACGCTAAATCCATCTGCTGAAGCGTGTGCCCGCATCGAGGAAAGCACGGATCATTTTGCGTTCCACGGCGCGTTTCTTTCGTCTCTCAGAATTCCTCATGTAGAGAGAATGGAATTCCACATATGCGGCATAGAGATCACGATGGATCCCGGACCTGATCATGTCATCAAGGATCTCGTACTCTGCCCCTTCGACATCGAGTTTGAGAACGACAACGTCGTATAGATCACTCTTCGCCCGGATCATCTGCGATAGCGAAAACGTTTCAACAAGGTCCCGCGCAAATCGCTGCGATCGATACAAGCTTTCGTTGTGTATAGGGACAATCGAGCAACCTTCATGGGTAGGTTCCGGCCGGTCTGAAGGGGGACCCAATAGTTCGGCATAACCATCTTTGACGCTTGCCGCCTTGGCGACGATCTCCATCGTCAGTTTTTCTGAGCGCAAAGCATGAAGGTGCGGGAGGCAATTCATGTTGGGTTCGATTAGAACGTAATCGTAGCGGTCGGGCGTGTAGTATCGAGAAAAGAATTTGTATCCCTGGCCGATGTTTGAACCGCAATCGATAAACAATCCGCGTCTTTTCGTTGCCGTATCGAGTTTAGACAATGCCTGTCTTGCATCGGCCGCAACGCGACGACGGAGCCATTGCGACCTAAGCGGTTCGCTCAGCGATAAGGCCGACAGCTGCAGGAATCGACCAAGCCCTTCGCTTCTCAAGACGCCTGCTGATCGCTGGAAGTTTCCGACGACCCTTGTACCCAGTCGCGCCACCAGCTGCGTTGCGGCAGTGAGCATCCACATTCCCCAATGTCCGTTTGCTGCCGCCAGCGGAATTGACAAGTGCGAGCGCTTTCCCCATAGCCCGGTAAGAAACATCGCCTGTTTCAGTCCGATTACTAAACGCCGAGAAAAGAACTCGCATCACGCGAACGAATGACAATCATACGCGGTTTGCGCGTAGCATTGCGCCAGGAAATCAGCGCGGATCCGCACGCATTCTCAAACGCCACATCGATCCTGGAAGAATCCCTAGGCGCAAATGGACATAGACTGCCTGAGCGACACTCCAGATCACCATCATCGCGCTGGTGACAATGGCTGCCCCGACTGCGCCGTACATCGCGATACCGACGACACAACCGAGGACATTCAACGTTGCAACGACAGACATCAGTATGGCGGCGGCGCGTTCATGGCCCGTCATAATCATGAGTTGCTGCTGAGGCCCGGTTGCGGCTACCAATAGCTGTCCGATCACCAGAAGCCGAGTAATCTGTACGCCGGAGGCGAATTCGCCGCCAAACGCACGCAACAGCGGCTCCGTAAACACAAGCAGGGGGAGCGCCAGCGCCGCGCCACCAGCAAAAGACAATACGGTGGCCCTACCGAACAGTGCCTGAAGGGCGGCCGAATCCTTGCGCGCAAACAGGCGCGAGATAGCGGGACCGAAAGCCGTGCTGACGGCAACCCGCGGCAGAGTAAGCAGCATCGCCATGCTCGATCCGACCGCGAATATACCGGCGCCCTTTATGACCCCGCTCCATCCCAACAACATCACTCCCGTGCGGCCCATCAGGATGTCCACGAACGTCATGATCGTGATTGGAAGAAGGGAAGGCCACCAGTCCTGGAGCGCATAGGCCGGCTGCACGGAACTCAGGTCAGCGGGCCAAAGGCGCCGGACGTTCACACCCGTTATGAAGACTGCGACGGCTGAACTCACCAGCAGCGTCCACATCCCAATCGTCGCGTCCATGTGCCACGGCGTCAAAAAAGCTGCCAGGCCGAGGAGCGCAAGCACAAGTCCGTCCCGGACAATGCGCTCGGGAAGGAGTGACGAAACAACTCCTCCAAAGGCGCGGACAATGCCGGCGCCGGCGAGGTAGATCGTGATCAAGGGAAGCGTTGCCATGCCTATCAACATGCTGGTGGCAAGTTCCGGATCCAAATTGCGAGGCGATCCCGTCACGATCAGTGCGCCAACGATCGCGACTAGAAACGCCGCAGCGACGCTTGCCTTGAACCCAAACTGGATGAAGCCGAGCGCCATCGGAAATTGGTTCGTCGCCTCATAAGCTGGCACGAACCGCAAGACTGACACGTGAAACCCGAGAGTCGAACCGTAGGACAGGAGTGTGATCCAGGCGAACGCGTAGGTGTAGATGCCATAGCTCACGACGCCCACCAGACGGGCAATGACGAGCTGGGCCGCGAAGGTCAACGCGGCACCTCCGGCATAGATGAACAGAGCCCAAACGCTCGCGTGAGACAGACGCCGGGTCAACCCACCGGAGCTCTCTTCGGACTTTAGTGGCTCGCCCAGCGGCCGGAGGGTCGTCTTGAGCCCGATGACTTCTGGACCGGGCTTGTCAATTGCCGTTGCGCCATTGATGGAGCTCGCTGGGGCGCTGCTGTCGCGGCCGCGTTCCAGCAGCGGCGTTTCCCTCGCGAATTTGCTAGATTGCCCGTCCAC
>NZ_CP080525.1:3342500-6659189 GCF_024746815.1 Mesorhizobium sp. AR07 | reverse complement strand
GTCGTCCTCGATTGTGCGTTGGATGGTATAGAGTCTCGGCGCGCGCTGGGCAACGTCAATGCCGGTCGTCAGATGCAATCAATGTGGCGCTTCTTCGACGGGCAACGCTTCGATGATCACAAAGGCTTGAGCGAGCGGGAAATCATCCGTGATGGTGAGGTGGATTGCCGCCCGATGGCCCTTTGGCAGGATTTTGTCCAGCCGCGCCTGTGCCCCTCCCGTCAACGCCATGGTCGGCGCGCCGCTGGGCAGGTTGACGACACCCATGTCGCGCCAGAACACGCCTTGCGCCAGACCGGTGCCGAGCGCCTTGGCGCAAGCCTCCTTGGCAGCGAAGCGCTTGGCGTAGGACGCCGCACGCGCCCGGCGGTTCTCGGAACGGGCCTGCTCAAGATCGGTGTAGATTCTCTGGATGAAGCGCTGGCCGTGACGCTCCAGCGACTTCTCGATGCGTCTGATATCGATCAGGTCGCTGCCGATGCCGATGATCATCGCGCGGTGGAACCGACGCTTCCGCCGGGATGGGACGATTGCCCATGCTGGCTTGCGCGCTCTGCCAGGCGCTTGCGACGCTGCTCGCGGAAAGCGCTCATGCCCCACCGGGTGATGCCATAGAACAAGAGGCCGAACACCAGCCCGAGAGGCACCGCGCCGATCAGCATCGGCTCAAGCACGGGTTTCCACAGTTGCGCGAAGGAAAGATTATGCAGCATCTCGCCCAGATGCGCCGGCGGGCCATGCTTCGGCAGGCGATCATGCAGGATCAGCTTGCCGGTTTCCCAGGAGGCGCCCCACAGCAGCGGAAAGGTCAGCGGATTGCCGAAAAACACCGCGCCGAGTGCCGCCGCCACCAAATTGCCAGCGATTACCCAGCACAGAACGGCGGCAATGACGAAATGGAACCCGACCGGAAAGAAAGAGGCGAAGACGCCGGCAGCGACGCCGGCCGCCACTGCGTGCGGCGTGGCCTTCAGCCGCAGGATGCGCTTGGAGAAATACTGAAGCGAGCGCGAAAACGAGCGGCGCGGCCAAAGGTAGGTACGCACCCGTTCGAGAAGACCATCAGGCTTGCGACGTCGAAAAAGCACTCTGTTCCGTTCCACGGCGCCGACACCGGCACTTTCAGCCGGGCGTAACAGCACCATCTTGCGCTTGACGATCACCCAATGGCAATCGCCCCCTTGATATAGCCAACCCCAACCTCAACAACAACCGAAGGCCGCCTAGACAGCGCCCGAGCAGCAATAATTTTTGGTAAGGTTCGTCTCTCCCTACACCGAACAATCGCGGCGAATTTGAGAAGCGGCTTCAGTTTGTCGTCGCAAGCGGAGCGTCGATGACGCTAAGACCCGTATTCGCCGACCTCGACCAGGTTGCCGTCCGGGTCGCGGAAATAGACCGACATCATCGGACCCCGGGCCCCGACACGTTCGACAGGACCGAGTTCCACCACCACGCCATTGGCCTCGAGACGGGTGCTGACTTCACCCAGCGGCCTGTCGGTGATCAGGCAGAAATCGCCCGAGCCTGATGTCGGCGACTTCGCCTTCGGCTCGAACGTGCGGCCGACCTCGTGCACATTGATCTTCTGATTGCCGAAAGCCAGCGCCGTCGGCCGGCCCGGCGTGTCGATGCGTTCAAACCCAAGTACACGCTGGTAAAAGGCGCAGGTCACTTCCAGCGAAGCGACCGTCAGCACGAGATGATCGATGCCTGCGATCATCGTCAATTTGTTTTCATGCATGTCGTTACCCCAAAACCGCTGCACACTTTCGGGCGGCACGCATGGGTCAGATATTGCGGCTGCCGGGCTTGATCGCCGGGATGGCGGCCAGTTCCGGCGGCAAACGGTCTGCCGGATAGGCTGGAACCTCGTATTCAGCGAGCGCGATCAGAGGCACGCCGACATGGGTCTTGCCGGCTGAACGGTCGATGATGCAGGCAGCGGCAACCACTTCGGCGCCAAGCTCGCGCAGGCATTCGATGGTTTCGCGGATCGACAGGCCGGTGGTGACGATGTCCTCGATGATGACGACGCGCGAGCCCCTGGCGATTTCGAAGCGGCGCAGGCGGAATTCTCCGCCCTCCCGTTCGACCCAGATGGCTGGCACGCCGAGGTGGCGCGAGGTCTCATAGGCCGGGATCAACCCGCCGATCGCCGGACCGACGACATAGTCGATCTTGCCGGGAACGCTAGCGCGGATCTTTTCGGCCAGCGCCTTGCACAGCCGCTCGGTCTTGTCGGCATGCATGAACACACGCGCCTTCTGCAGGAAGACCGGGCTTCTCAGGCCCGAGGTCAAAATGAAATGCCCTTCGAGAACAGCGCCCGCCTCGCGGAAAATCCCCAGCACTTCATCGGTGTTCATGTCTGCCTCTTTTGATTGACCATGATCCTTTCCGAAAACCGGTCCCCACTTTTCGGGATCATGGTCTAGCCGTTCACACGCCTTGCATCGCTGACGCTCGAATTGTCCTTGAGCTGCGACAGCAGCCGGTTGAGGTGCTTCAGATCCCAGACTTCGAGATCGATCAGCATTTCGGTGAAGTCGGGCGCGGTGCGCACCATCGACAGCGTATGGATGTTGGCGTCGTTCGAGGCAACGACCTGTGCGATATCGGCGAGCGAGCCCGGCGCATTGATGGCGGTGACCGAGACGCGCGCGGGAAACCGTTCCTTGGTGCGCTCGTCAATGTCCCAGCGCACGTCGATCCAGCGCTCGGGCTGGTCGTCGAAGGCCTGCAGCGCCGGCGACTGGATCGGATAGATGGTGATGCCGGTGCCCGGCTGGACGATGCCGACGATGCGGTCGCCAGGCACCGCCCCTTCCGGCGCAAAACGCACCGGCAGATCGCCACGCACGCCGCGGATCGGCACGGCGCCGTCGCGCGGCTGGTCCTTGTCCTTGCGCGCGGCACGGCCTGGAATCTGGAACAGCATGCCGGCGGCGTTGCGGATCTTCGACCAGCCTTCCTCGCGCTGCTTGGGTGCTGCCGTGGTGACGCGCTCGTCCTTGTAGTCGGGAAATACCGCCTTCATGACGTCGGTGGAGGCAAGCTCGCCACGGCCGACCGAGGCCAGCACGTCCTCGATGTCCTTGCGCGCCAGCCGGTGCAGCACCTGCTTCAGACTCTCCTTGGTGAAGGTCTTGCCGGCGCGTTCGAAGGCGCGTTCCAGGATGCGAATGCCGAGCCCCGAATATTGCTTGCGGATGGCATTCTTGGTGGCACGGCGGATGGCCGAGCGCGCCTTGCCGGTGACGACGACCGATTCCCACGCAGCCGGCGGCACCTGCGCCTTGGAGCGGATGATCTCGACCTCGTCGCCGTTCTTCAGCTCCGTCATCAGCGGCATGATGCGGCCATTGACCTTGGCGCCGACGCAGGTGTCGCCGACATCGGTGTGCACCGCATAGGCGAAATCGATGGGCGTGGCACCTCGCGGCAGCGCAATCAGCATGCCTTTCGGGGTGAAACAGAACACCTGGTCCTGGAACAGTTCCAGCTTGGTGTTCTCGAGAAAGTCTTCCGGATTGTCACCCTCGGCAAGCTGCTCGATGGTGCGCCGCAGCCAGGCATAGGCGTTGGTCTCTTTCGAGATCGCGTGGGCAGCACCATTGGTCTTGCCGCCGGTGTCCTTGTAGATCGAATGCGCGGCAACGCCGTATTCGGCGATCTTGTTCATCTGGTGGGTGCGGATCTGCAGCTCGACGCGCTGGCGCGACGGCCCGACGATGGTGGTGTGGATCGACCGGTAGTCGTTCTGCTTCGGCGTCGAGATGTAATCCTTGAAGCGACCGGGCACCATCGACCATGTGGTGTGGATGGCGCCAAGCGCCCGGTAGCAATCCTCGACCGTCTCGACGACGACGCGGAAGCCGAAAATATCGGACAGCTGCTCGAAGGACAGCGCCTTGGCCTCCATCTTGCGAAATACCGACCACGGCTTCTTCTGCCGGCTCTTCACGCCAGCCTTGATCGCATGCTTTTCGAACAGCGCCGACAGCGCCTTCTCGATGTCCGACAGCACATCCTTGTTGCGCTCGAAGATTTCGGCGAGCCGGGCGGTGACGGCGCGGTAGGCTTCCGGATTGATGTAGCGGAAGGCGATCTCCTCCAGCTCCTCGCGCATACCTTGCATGCCCATGCGCCCGGCCAGCGGCGCATAGATGTCCATCGTCTCCTCGGCGATGCGAAGGCGCTTGGCCTCCGGCATATGGTCGAGGGTGCGCATGTTGTGCAGGCGGTCGGCGAGCTTGACCAGAAGCACACGGACGTCTTCCGAAATCGCCAGCAGAAGCTTGCGCAGGTTTTCCGCCTGCTCGGCCTTCTTCGACACCAGGTCGAGCTTCTTCAGCTTGGTCAGCCCCTCGACCAGCTTGCCCATTTCGGGTCCGAACAGCTCGTCGATCTCGGCCCGCGTCGCCGTGGTGTCCTCGATGGTGTCGTGCAGCAGGGCGACCGCGATCGTCGCCTCGTCCATATGCATTTCGGTGAGGATGGCGGCGACTTCGAGCGGATGCGAGAAATAGGGATCGCCGGAAGCGCGCTTCTGGTGGCCATGCTTCTGCATGGCATAAACATAGGCCTTGTTGAGCAACGCCTCGTTGACGTCAGGCTTGTAGCGCTGGACGCGCTCGACAAGCTCATACTGACGCATCATGGGCGGGATCTCGCAGCGGTGAAATGAATCATGCGCCGCACTGCTGTACGGCGCATGTCCGGTACCAACTGTCGCAAATACCAGATTCATGCATTATGCCGAACGCGGCCAAAACTGCATCTGGTATTTGCGACAGTTGGTACTAGATAGCCACGAAACTGCCGATACGGAAGTGGCGGACGATTATTCCAGCGACCTCCGCGACAGAGGCTCGCTTAGTAATCGTCGCTCTTTTCCGGGGGCACCAGGCCCTCGATGCCGGCCAGGAGATCTTCCTCGGTCATCCGGTCGAAGGTAATGTTCTCCTCGGCGTCATCGGCGTTGGTGGCCGCGACGGCGGCACCGGTCTGATCGGCAATCACCTCGCCGTCGGCCTCGGGTTCGTCGACCTCGACATGCTTCTGCAGCGAATGGATCAGGTCTTCCTTGAGGTCGTCGGGCGACAGCGTCTCGTCGGCGATCTCGCGCAGCGCCACGACCGGGTTCTTGTCGTTGTCACGCGGCACGGTGATCGGCGCGCCCTGGCTGATCTGGCGGGCACGGTGGCCGGCAAGGAGCACCAGCTCGAAGCGGTTGTCGACCTTGTCGATGCAATCTTCAACGGTTACGCGGGCCATGGATGCCCCTTTCATGCGATGGATTTGATGGAAAACAGGCGCGGTCCATAACCCGAACGCCACCAAAATACAAGCATCATGGCAATGGCCGGGTCGCCGGGCGCTCAATCCTTCGTTCAAACACCCGATTTGGCAAAACCAGGCTGCATCCATGGGTTCGGCAGCCGATCACAATTGCTTGCAGTGCGACAACACGCCCTTGGATTGCCGCGAAACTGGGGTTATCTCGGATGGTGCCAAGGTCAGCCGGTTTATTATGAGCCTGACCGATAGTCGCTACCGCTTTTCGTTTAGACGACCACTTATTTCGAAAAGGACTATTTTCCATGTTCGACCCTCGCGAAAAAATCGCCTTGTTCATCGACGGCGCCAATCTCTACGCGACGTCGCGCGCGCTCGGCTTCGACATCGACTATCGCAAGCTTCTGGCGAGCTTCCAGAAGCGCGGTTATCTGCTGCGCGCTTACTATTACACGGCGCTGGTCGAGGATCAGGAATACTCCTCGATCCGACCGCTGATCGACTGGCTCGACTATAACGGCTTCAAGGTGGTCACCAAGCCGGCCAAGGAATTCACCGACTCGACCGGCCGCCGCAAGATCAAGGGCAATATGGACATCGAACTCACGGTCGATGCGCTGGAACTCGCCGATGTCGTCGACCACTATGTCATCTTTTCCGGCGACGGCGATTTCCGCACGCTGGTCGAGGCGCTGCAGCGGCGCGGCCGCAAGGTATCGATCGTCTCGACCATGGCCTCGCAGCCGCCGATGATCTCCGACGATCTGCGCCGCCAAGCCGATCATTTCATCGACCTGACAACGCTGAAGAACGAGGTCGGTCGCGATCCGTCCGAACGGCCGGTGCGCCGTCCCGAGCCAGCCGAAGTCGACGAGGACGACTACTGAGGCCGGTCGCCTTGACCGCCCTTTCCTCTTCCGAACCCGGCCGCGACTGCCCGCTCTGCCCGCGGCTGCATGAGTTTATCGCCGAATGGCGGCAACGCGAGCCGTCCTGGTTCAACGCGCCGGTGCCGACCTTCCTGCCGCCGGAGGGCGACGATGCCGTCCGGCTTCTGATCGTCGGGCTGGCGCCCGGCCTGCGCGGCGCCAATCGCACCGGACGCCCCTTCACCGGCGACTATGCCGGCGACCTGCTGTACTCGACGTTGATTTCGCACGGTTTTGCGCGCGGTGAGTTCAAGGCGCGGCCGGATGACGGGCTGGAGCTCGTCGGCACCGCGATCACCAATGCGGTGCGCTGCGTGCCGCCGGAGAACAAGCCGGTGGGCGCCGAGATTGCCACCTGCCGGACGTTCCTGGTGCCGACGATCGCCCGGTTTGCCAATTTGCGTGCCGTGCTGGCGCTGGGATCGATCGCGCACCAATCGACAGTGCGCGCGTTGGGCGCGCGCGTCGCCGCCTATCCGTTCAAGCATGGCGGGCAACTGCCGGCCGGTGGCATCACGCTGTTTTCGAGCTATCATTGCTCGCGCTACAACACCAACACCGGCGTCTTGACCGAAGCGATGTTCGTCAGCGTCTTCAGCGAGATCGCGGCGTTCCTGCAGACATAGCGCCGCCTTCAGAACCCTTCCAGCACGATCTTGCCTTTGGCCTTGCCGGTCTCGATCAGGGCATGGGCGCGCTTCAGATTGGCGGCATTGATAGGACCGAAGGTCTCGCCCAATGTCGTGCGGATCGTACCCGTTTCGACAAGCCGGGCCAATTCGTTGAGGTGCTGGCCTTGCGCGGCCATGTCCTGCGTCTCGAACATCGAGCGGGTGAACATGAATTCCCAATGCACGGACACACTCTTGCGCTTGAACGGATTGATGTCGAGCGATTTGGGATCGTCGATCAGTCCGAACCGGCCTTGCGGGGCGATCAATTCGGCGATCTCGGCCAGATGCCGGTCAGTGTTGGTTGTCGAGAACACAAAGGCTGGCGCGCCGATGCCGAGGCTTGCGACTTCGGCGGCGAGCGGCCTGGAATGGTCGACGACATGATGGGCGCCGAGCCCAAGCGCCCAGTCGCGTGTCTCGGGCCGTGATGCGGTGGCGATCACCGTCAGATCGGTCAGTTGCCGCGCTAGCTGCACCGCGATCGAGCCGACACCGCCGGCGCCGCCAATGATCAGGATGGCATTCGCCGCGCCCGCGACAGGCTTCCTGACATCGAGGCGATCGAACAGAGCCTCCCAGGCGGTAATCGCGGTCAACGGCAGCGCCGCTGCCTGCGCATAGCCGAGCGAGCCGGGCTTGCGCCCCACAAGACGCTCATCGACATTGTGGAACTCGGCATTGGTGCCTTGCGGCGCCAGGGCGCCGGAATAGAAGACGTCGTCACCCACCTTGAATAGGCTGGCGTCCGGACCGGTCGCGACGACCCGGCCGGCGGTGTCCCAGCCGAGCACACGCCACGCTCCGGCTTCGGATCTGGCGCTTTGCCGCACCTTGGTGTCGACCGGGTTGACCGAGATTGCCTTCACCTCGACCAGCAGTTCACGGCCTTTCGGCTCTGGCTTGGGCAAGTCGATATCGACAAGGGAGACCTCATCGGTGATGGGGGCTGGAATTTGATAGCCGACGGCGCGCATTTTTGGTCTCCGCGATTGCTGTTGAACGTTGTTCGGAGCAGAGATGCGGATTATGTGCCGGAAGCGCAAGAATGCACATATAAAGCACATAGTGTCGAAAAGGATACCGTTATGCCGCGCATTCGCCACGAACGATTCGATTGCAGCCCTGGCTGCACCGTGGAAGGAACGCTCCGCTACATCGACGGAAAGTGGAAAGGCGTCGTGCTCTACCATCTGTTCGAGGGCACGCTGCGCTTCAACGAGATACGCCGGCGCATTCCGAACTGCACGCAGCGCATGCTGACCAACCAGCTCCGCGAACTGGAAGCTGACGGACTGATTGCGCGCAAGATCTACCCGCAGGTGCCGCCGAAGGTGGAATACAGCCTGACGCCGCGCGGCAGAAGCCTGGAAACGGTGATCACCGCGCTGAAAGTCTGGGGCGATGCCAATGTGACGCTCGCGCCGGAGGTCTCCCAGGCCGCGGCATGAATGCCCCGACCGGGTTCAGGGAGATCGTGGTGCCTCCGGAGAGATCGATCCCGGCGAGGCTGAATACAGCGCGGCCAACACGGCCGGCCCGCCCTGCAGCACATTGAGATCGACATCGCCGTTGATGCCGTCGACACGCCCTTTGTTGTGGTACTGCCAGTAGATCCAGTCGTCGCTGGCCGGCTGCAGCAGCAATGAGCGAAGCCAGAGCGGCCGGGCAACGATGCGCCCGGCATAGGCCTGCTCAGCCTCGTCGGTCAGATAGACAATCGCCGGCTTGCCGAATGCGGCCTCGACCGGAGCGAGGAACGCGGCGAGTTCGGCATTCAGTTGCTCGGGCGTTGGCCGCTGCGGGCAATTGCCGCCGAACTCGATGTCGACGACCGGCGGCAGCAGCGGCTGATCGTGCGGTACCACCGAGATGAAATTCTTCGCCTGGTCGCCACCTGGCCGGCAGAAGGTGAAGAAATGATAGGCGCCGACGGCAAGCCCGGCGGCGCGGGCCTCTTGCAGGTTCCTTGCGAAGGCGTCGTCGACATGATCGCCGCCTTCGGTCGCCTTGATGACGGCGAAGGCGACATCGTCGGCGGCAACGCGGCGCCAGTCGATCTGGCCCTGATGGTGGGAGACGTCGATGCCCCTGACCGGATATTTGCCACGGTCTGGCGAGAATGCCCTGAAATAGAAATGGCCGCCCACAGCGATGAAACACGCCAAAACCAGGCTGGCCAAGCCCAAAAGGACGATCCGGCTCTTCAAACGAATGGCCCCAGCCTACCCACGCTCTTTTAAGAGCCTGCCCTTCTCACGCGACCAGTCGCGCTGCTTCTCGCTTTCGCGCTTGTCATGCAGCTTCTTGCCGCGGCCGACGGCGAGCAGCAGCTTGGCGCGGCCCTGATCGTTGAAATAGATCTTTAGCGGCACCAGCGTCATGCCTTCGCGGTCGACGCTCTGCGACAGCTTGGCCATCTCGCGCTTGTTGAGCAGGAGTTTGCGGCGCCGGCGCGGCTCGTGGTTGAAGCGGTTGGCCTGCAGATATTCCGGCAGATAGGAATTGATCAGCCAGATTTCGCCGCCCTCGACCGAGGCATAACTATCCTGGATGTTGGCCTGGCCCTGGCGCAGCGACTTGACCTCGGTGCCGGTCAGCACCAGGCCGGTCTCGATCGTATCGAGAATCTCATAGGAAAACCGGGCCTTGCGGTTTTCCGAAACGGTCTTGTTGTTGGGATCGGCTTTTCTGACTTGATTCATGACGTCCAGAGTCCGTTTCGAAACTCGCTCCTGCGAGTCAGATGATGGTGTAACCGAGACCCGGAGCGGAACGTACATATAGTACGTGAGCACCGGAAGCGCAGGTGACGCCTTCAGATGGCCGCAGGAGTAGAGTTTCCAAACGGGCTCGCTAATTTACCAAGCCGGCGTGCTTCATCGCCGCATCGATCTTGTCGGCGGTCGACTGTTCGACCGTCATCAACGGCGAACGCAGCACATTCTCGACCTTGCCAAGCTTCGACAACGCATACTTGGCGCCGGAAACGCCGGGTTCGAGGAAGATCGCCTTGTGCAGCGGCAGCAGGCGATCCTGCAACTCCAGCGCCTTGGCGCTGTCGCCGGAAAGCGTTGCTTCCTGGAACTCGGCGCAGAGCCGCGGCGCGACGTTCGAGGTCACCGAAATGCAGCCGACACCGCCATGCGCGTTAAAGCCGAGTGCCGAAGCGTCCTCACCCGAAAGCTGGATGAAGTCCTTGCCGCACGTGGCGCGCTGCTCGGACACCCGCTCGACCTTGCCGGTGGCGTCCTTGACGCCGACGATGTTCTTGAAGTCTCGGCATAGCCGGCCCATCGTCTCCGGGCTCATGTCGATGACCGAGCGCGGCGGGATGTTGTAGATGATGATCGGCAGGCTGGTCGCCTTGGCGACGGCGGCGAAATGCGCGTAGAGGCCGCGCTGGGTCGGCCTGTTGTAATAGGGCGTAACGACCAGGGCAGCGTCGGCGCCCGCCTTCTCGGCATATTGCACCAACCCGACCGCCTCTTCCGTGTTGTTGGAACCGGCGCCGGCAACGACCGGAACCCGGCCCTTGGCCATTTCGACACAGACCTTGACGACATGGCGGTGCTCATCATGCGACAGCGTCGGCGACTCGCCAGTGGTGCCGACCGGGACAAGGCCCGTCGTGCCCTCGCCGATCTGCCACTCGACGAACGCGCGAAAGGCTTTCTCGTCGAAACGCCCGCTCTTTTCGAACGGTGTCACGAGCGCGGTAAGCGAGCCTCTCAGCATGTCGTCCAACTCCTTGGGACTTCTTTGTTTATGCATGTCGTTGTCCCAAAACCGGTACCCACTTTCAGGCGACATGCATCGGTGTTTTATCGCGCGCCTTCTAAACGAAAGCGAAGCGGCGCACCATAGTCTCGACACTGTTACGCGGCAAGCATTGCCATGGTGCCAGCAAGCGCAATTCGAATGGCCTCGATAACCTTTTGTTTACGGGCTCTTCACGACCTAAGTTTAGCCTTCGGACCATTGCGCACTGGTGGTAAAATGCCAGGGCAAGGAAAGGCGTAACGATCATGCCGGCCACTCGGCCTCACCTCTTCGCGCTGCTCGGCGCCACGCTCGCGCTGATGCCGGGCATGGCGATCGGCGGCAGCGTGGATGTGCAGGTCACCTCGGCCATCCCTATGCCGGGCCTTCAGGACAAAGCGCAACAGGATGCCTCGCCCAGCGTCGCCCTGTTGAAGAGCGGACTGGATGCGCTGGCGGCTGGCGACATTCCTGCTGCCCGTGCGGTGCGTGATTCACTTGCCGCTCATTCGCTCGACCAGCATATCCTTGCCTGGGCGATCGCGCTTTACGGCGGCGACAAGGTTCCAAGCGGCGACATTACCGCCGCCGCCAAGATGCTGCCCAACTGGCCGGGCACCGTCGCCTTGCGCAAGAACAGCGAGCGCGCGCTCTATCGCGAGAACCCTGCCCCCGACACCGTCATTCGGACGTTCGACGGCAGCCAACCGCAGACATTCGAGGGCGTGATGGTTCTCGCCCGCGCCTATGTGTCGTCGGGCAATGCCAAGGCGGCGCGCTCGGTGCTGTCGCCATTCTGGCGCACCGCGATCCTCGAAGCCAAGGATGAGACGGCGCTGATCAAGGAATTCGGCAGCCTGATTCCGGCCGCCGACCACCGTTTTCGCATGGAGCGCATGTTCTATGCCGGTCGGGCGAATTCCGCACAGCGCGTCGCCGGCCTCGCCGGTGCACAGCAGGTTGCCGATGCCTGGGCCGCGGCCGACAGAGGCGACAAGAACGCACCTAAACTGCTGAAAGCAGTGCCGGTGGCGCAGCGTTCGGCCGGCTATTTCTTCGCGCAGGCTGAATATCTGCGCAGGCAGGAGAACTTTGCCGACGCCGCGGCCGTGGTGATGCAGGCACCGACCGATCGCGAAGCTCTGGTCGATCCGGACGCCTGGTGGGTCGAGCGCCGGGTGTTGTCGCGCGAACTGGTCGACCAGGGTGACATGAAGACGGCCTACCGGATCGTCGCCACGCATGCGGCCGAAAGTGCCGCCAATGCGGTGGACGCCGAATTCCACGCCGGCTGGTATGCGCTGCGCGGCCTGAACGACCCCAAGCTTGCCGCAACGCATTTTGCGCGCATCGCCGACCTTGCCCAGGGGCCGATGACGCTGTCACGCGCCTATTATTGGCTCGGCCGTGCGGCGGAAGTCGGTGGCCCGGGCAACGCCAAGGACTATTTTGCGCGTGCCGCTGCCTATGGCACGACATTTTACGGCCAGCTTGCCGCCGAACGCGTCGGCCGGCCGGCGCTGACCATTGTCTATCCGCAGCCTGACGACGCCGACCGGCGGAATTTTGCCGGCCGCGAGGCGGTCAGTGCCATCAAGCGGCTGCAGGAGGCAGGTTACGACCGCTATGCCGAGACGCTCTACCGCGACCTTGCCGGGCAGTTGACCAGCCCGGGCGAGCTGGCGCTGCTTGCCGTTCTTGCGGAAAAGCAGGGCAACCATTTCATGGCGCTGAAGGTTGGCAAGATCGCCGGGGCGCGCGGCATCGATGTCGGCGCGCTGTCGCATCCGCTTGGCGTCATTCCCGATTCGGCCAACATTTCCGGCTCGGGCAAGGCGCTGGCCTATGCGATCGCCCGCCAGGAAAGCGAGTTCAACATCGGCGCCGTGTCGAGCGCGGGCGCGCGCGGGTTGCTGCAGCTGATGCCGGGAACCGCCAGACAGCTGGCGAAGAAGGCCGGATTGCAGTTTTCGCAGACACGGCTGACCACCGACGCCGGCTACAACGCGACGCTGGGCGCCGCCTTCCTCGGCGAGCAGCTTGACCGCTTCAACGGCTCCTATGTGCTGACCTTCGCCGGTTACAATGCCGGCCCCAACCGGGCAAGCCAGTGGGTCGCGAAATACGGCGACCCGCGCGGCAAGGACATCGACGCCGTCGTCGACTGGATCGAGCGGATTCCCTACACGGAAACAAGAAGTTACGTGCAGCGCGTGATGGAGAACTACGAAGTCTACAAGATGCGTATTTCCGGCAAATACGACATCGTCGGGGATCTGGTGAACGGACGTAGTTGACCGAATCTGATGGCTCCTGCCGATCTCCCCCCTTGCGGGGGAGATGCCTGGCAAGGCAGAGGGGGTGCTGGCCCTCGGCTCATCAGCCAATTCATTGGCTCATTTCCAGTAGAAGTGCGCCATTCAAACGCCGTGATCCGTCCCACCCCCCTCTGGCCTGCCGGCCATCTCCCCCGCAAGGGCAGGGCTATCGCATATGAGTAAAGAGCTGGAAGAAGAAGTCTTTGTTCCATCTGGCTCTGCGCATTTTGCTTGCGATGGGTTTGTCGAGAGGATGGGCTTGCAAGATGTTTTGCGCGAGGCGTCTGATGACGGCGAGGTTTTGCGGGGCGTTGTCCTTGCGGGAGCGAGCGTCGTCCTCATGGAAGACGACGTCGAGGCTCCAATGCAACTGGTTCTCGATTGTCCAATGTGCTCTGAGCGTCTCGGCCAGTCTTTTGGGGGTAAGCACTTTGGAGAGCGCGACATAGCGCACGGAGGTACTGGATTTGCCGCCTGCCACGCTGCGAGAGGCCTCAATGCGTCCGATCGCCTTGAGGCCGGGAAAGCCCGGCAGGTCGAGCAGCCGCTTGAGCGGCAGGACCGAAGCCCTTCGCGTCTCGGTGCGGCCATGCGCGCTGTCGCTGGTCTCAAAGAACGCGATCTCGCCGGCTTGGGCGAAGCTTCGTTCGGCCGCGGCAAACAGCTTGGGACGATTGGGCTTCAGCCCCAGCGCATAATGCGCCTTCTTGCCGATCAGCGCCTTGGCGGTGTCGGGGCGGCAGTGCAGCGCATCGGCCGTCACTGTACAGCCCTTCAAATCCAAGCTCTTCAGAAGATCCAGCGTGGCTTTGACCTCGTCGCCCTCAGGCGCGCGGGCAGCGGCAATCGACAGCCTCGTCTCGGCGTCCCACACGCTCACCATCAAAGGTGGCATGAAAGCCCGCCCCTTCGCATAGCCGCGCCGCAACGCCTTGCCGTCGACGGCCACCACGCCGCGTGGCGGCGAAAGTCCGAGCGTTTGGCGCAGCGCCGCCATGAAGCTGGCAAAGCTGCGCGCAAGCTCATCGGCATCGAGAAGTCGAAACACCCGGCTGAACGTGTCGTGGCTCGGACAGCCATGCTCCAGCACCACGATCTCTTTCAGCTCTTCTTCCTGACCCTCGACGAAATCGGCAATATCCACGCAGCTTTTGGCGCCGCACAACGTCGCAGCCAAGGCCAAAAACAGAAGCTCCGCCAGATCATGACGCGCGTTGACGTCACGCGGGTCTTGTACTTCCCGCAAAATCGAAAGCAGCAATGGCATTGGGCCTCTCCTTCAAAGACAAAGCCCCTAAAGAATCAACCTTTCCACAGTCCGCAAGACCTACTTTTACTCAAATGCGATTCCCCTGCCCGCAAGGGGGAGATCGGCAGCTTCAGCGTCCCGCCCTCTATTTGACCTCACCTTCCCTCGCCTGTAGCAGTCGCAAGACAATCCGGCAGCCGGAAGGAATCGCGTCCAGATGTCGAGCACCGAAGGTTTTTCCGACTTTTTCTACAGCGCATCGGATGGGCTGCGGCTTCACGCCCGCGTCTACGGTGAAGCGAATTCCGGACGCTGGCCGGTCGTCTGCCTGCCCGGCCTGACCCGCAATGCCCGGGATTTCCACGAGCTTGCGCTCTATCTGTCGATGCATGCTGCAAATCCGCGAAAGGTCGTCGCCTTCGACTACCGCGGGCGCGGGCAGTCGGCGTATGATCCAGACGTCAAGAACTACAATGTCGGCGTCGAAGCCGGCGACATCCTTGCCGGACTTATGGCATTGGGAATAGAGGCGGCCGCCTTCATCGGCACATCACGCGGCGGGCTGATCATCCATGTTCTGGGTGCGTTGCAGCCGGCTATCCTGAAAGCCATTGTTTTCAATGACATCGGGCCGGTGATCGAGGCGGTCGGTCTCGCCCACATCCAGTCCTATCTCGAACGCGCGCCGAAGCCCAAAACCTTCACTGAAGCCGTGGATGCCCAGCGCAGCGCTCACGGCCAGGACTTTTCCGCGCTCACCGACGCGGACTGGACGCGGATGGCATGGGCGCTCAACCGCGAGACGGATCAAGGCCTGTTGCCGGACTTCGACCCGAAGCTGATCGACACCGTTGCAGGTCTCGATCTGATGCAGCCTTTGCCTGATCTATGGCCGCAATTCGACGCGTTGGGCGGAATCCCCTTGCTCACCATACGCGGGGCCAATTCGAGATTGCTGTCCACGGACACGCTGCAGCAGATGCGAGAGCATCATTCGATGATGGAAACGATGACCGTCGAGGGCCAGGGCCACGCCCCTTTCCTCGAAACCGGCGATTTGCCGGAGGCCATCGCCACGTTCCTGGACGGGGCGGAGCAACGCGGCACGACCACTGACTGAGAATATCTGGCCGGAAGGCACAGGCACCATCGAAAACGAAAGCGCCCCCGACCCGAGACAGGTCGAGGGCGTGCCAAAATGTCATATGCTATTGGGATTTCGAGGCTTTTCGGACAATCTTGGTCCTTGCCGCTACCGGCTCGCTCTTTGTTTCCTGCACAGCAGCACAGGGAGACGATTCGGGCTTTGCCGCCGGGCTGGCCGCACCATTGCATCGAGGCGTTTCCAGAACGATGACGCAGCCGTCGAGGTCATTCGTGGCCAGATGCGCATAACGCATGGTCATCGACAGTGTCTGATGGCCGAGCCACATCTGCACGCGACGGATGTCGATGCCGCCCTGGACGAGACGCGAGGCGCAGGTGTGGCGCAATATATGCGGCACTACCTGGTCGTCGGCGCCGAGGCCGACTTCAGCCTTCGCATCGTTCCAGATGGCACGGAACTGTGCCTGGCTGAGCTTGGTGAACGGACCCTTGGGCCGGCGGCCTTCAGTGGCTGGCAGCTTGATGACCTCCTTGACCCGCTCGGTCATCGGAATGGTGCGGCTGCGGCCGGACTTGGTGATCCAGAAACTGACGCGATGCTCCTGGATGTCGTTCCAGATCAACCCGAGTGCTTCACCGAGACGGCATCCGCTATCGACCAGGAAGACGGAAAGCCGGTAAGCATCCTCGCTACGACTCTTGATGGCGGCGAACAGCCGTGCCTCTTCGTCCCTCTCGAGGAAACGAATCCGCCCCGCCCGCTCCTTCTGGCGGCGGAACTCGGGCAGGCTGTGGATATCCCCCATCTTGTGAGCCTTGCGCAGCAGTTTGCTGAGAGCAGCCATCTTTCGATTGATGGTTGCGTTGCTGTTGCCGCGCTGGCGCAAGGTGCCGATAAGATTGTCCAGGGTACTCTGGTCAAAGGCGCTGAATCGCTCTCCGAGGAGAAGCTCATCTATCTCGCCGATGAAAGAGCTGACATTGTATTTATGCCGCCCATCATCCCACAATATGTCCCGGTATGCTAAAAACAGCTCTCCGACCCTGAACGACTTTACTTCTCGTATCTTGTTATAACTGTATCGTATCTTCGAATTCTGAGAAGAAAACATCGTAAACTGATCAGAGGGCTTACCCTCTTGAATCGCTTCGTTCGTCATTATTTGCCACACCCCCGAGTGGATAGATCAGCCCTATCCGCTTGGAAGCGTCCTTTCAAGAGGTTTGAATCACGCGGTTGTGATTTCATCCGCCCATCAGCGGATCCCACGAAATCATCCCACGGACTCTATTCAGCTACCGTTACCCCCTGTTCCTTCTGTCTGCCTTGACCCAGTCACGAAACAAAAACAGCCCGGGCGTTGAAGCGCCCGGGCTGGATTTCACCTGTAAGGAACCAGCCCTTAGAAAGAGCGCTGGAAGCGAAGCATACCGCCGATGCTGCTCTTCTTGTTGGCACCGGTCCAATTCAAGTTCTGCGGGTCAGATCCGAAATCGCTGAACCTGCCTGCATTCAGATAGTCGACTTCGGCCGTGACCGTGAAGCCAGGAACGATGTCATAGGCGATGTTAGCTGCAACACCAAGATTCTTCCACTGGTCATAGGAGACCTGGGCGTTGAACGAGGTCTTCTCGTTGAACTTGTAGGTGCCGCCACCCCAAATTGCCCAGTGACCACCCCACTGCTTGTAGAAGCCACGGCCTCCAGCCGGCAAAGCGGCGGTCGGGAAGGTTTCCTCAAGATGGCTGGTTGTGCCGTAACCGCCCATCACCCACAGCGCCAGCGCGCTCGACACGTTCACGTCCAAGCGAACCTTGCCGGCGAACTCGTCATAGTTGCTGTCATAAGCAGCCACACCGGTGATCGCTCCCCAGCCCTGCGTGTACTTCACGCCGCCGACGACATGCGGAACATAGCTGTCGATCGTTCCGGTTGCGCCGGAACCTTCTTCGAGCGAAGCCACGGCCGAGAAGCCATTGCCGGCGTCGAAGTAGTACTGGATGACATTGGTGTCGAAGTTACCGTAGGGAACCAGCGTATCCTGGATCACGTTGCCGGCGTAGCCGATGAACGTGTTGAAGGCCGATTCGTCCTTACCGACGCGTAGACCACCGAGCTGGATCCAGGCGAAATTCAGTGAGACGCCACTGTTGTAGGCATCGTTAGGGAATTCAGCAGCTTGGTCGTTGCTGAAATTGAAGCGGGTCTCGGTGTAGGTCTTCAAGGTGCCGAGCTCGGTTTCCTGGCCGGTCCAGGTCTTCAGCGAGAAGCGGGCCTTTTTGTACCAGGTGCCCTGTTCCTTGCCGCTCCTGACATCGCCAGCCTTCGCGCCGTCGAACGAGCCGAGGTCGCCGGCGCCGACGTCATAACGGATATAACCGCCGATGCGCAGGCAGGTTTCGGTGCCGGGGATGTAGAAGTAGCCAGCGCCGTAGACGTCGCAGATCTTGACGTATTCAGCGGGTTCCGGCTCGGCGACGACGACGGCGTCGGCGGCGCGCGCACCGGAAACTGCGATCAGGGCCGCAGCGGAGCCGAGGAGAAGGCTCTTAATGTTCATTTTCTGACCTCCAGTCAAAAGTTAAAAAACGGGTCTGGGTATTCTTTGCTGAAGGACAGCGTTCCCTGCCCCATCCCCACTACCGAAAAAGATGCGCACCGCGCCGCTCCTTCGAAATCGACATTACCCATGAGCCGGCGGCGTTCAACCACGATCGTACCGGCGAAAGGAATGTTCGGCTGCTATCCCCTGGCGTTGTTGCACAAATGACACGATTTGGCCTCACTCAGAAAGCTCTCGTTAACCATCAGGCCTGCCACAACCGCTTATTTCGCGCCGAATCCGGCGATCGGCCGACGGAATCATGGCAACGCCCCGAGTCGCCAGCCAGGGAATTGCCGCAGAACCGCCGTATCGCGGGAAAGCCGCGGTTCGGTGCGTTGTTATTTTTCCATATAATGACGCGGGCTTGTTGATTGTGCCGGCGCTTTTCTTTATCCAGCGGCGCAACGGAGAGGTGGCCGAGTGGTCGAAGGCGCTCCCCTGCTAAGGGAGTAGAGGTCAAAAGCTTCTCGTGGGTTCGAATCCCATCCTCTCCGCCACTTTTGCCTGCTTCGACGGCAGACTTTCCAAAATTACCACGTAAAAACAGATGGATGGCTGGATATCCCGTCGCCAGCGCCGCGCGATTCAGCGCTGAAATGCACCCGACACAACGCAATTTTGTTCGATTCTGACTGGAGGTCAGAAAATGAACATCAAGAGCCTTCTTCTCGGCTCCGCTGCGGCCCTGATCGCAGTTTCCGGTGCGCGCGCCGCCGACGCCGTCGTCGTCGCCGAGCCGGAACCCGCTGAATACGTCAAGATCTGCGACGTCTACGGCGCTGGCTATTTCTACATCCCCGGCACCGAAACCTGCCTGCGCATCGGCGGCTATATCCGTTACGACATCGGCCTCGGCGACGTTGGTTCGTTTGACGGTGCGCGTAGCTTCGACGCGCGGTCCGGCAAGGACCAGGCTACCTGGTACAAGAATGCCCGCTTCACGCTGAAGACCTGGACCGGCCAGGAAACCGAACTCGGCACCTTGAAGACCTACACCGAGACCCGCTTCAACTTCGGCAACCACAACGCCTACGGCGCCGACACCGGTGCCGACATCGGCAATCCCGCCGGCAACAAGAGCGTTTCGCTGAACTTCGCCTGGATCCAGCTCGGTGGTCTCCGCGTCGGTAAGGACGAATCGGCCTTCAACACGTTCATCGGCTACGCCGGCAACGTGATCCAGGATACGATCGTTCCTTACGGCAACTTCGACACCAACGTCGTCCAGTACTACTTCGACGCCGGCAACGGCTTCTCGGCCGTGGCCTCGCTCGAAGAGGGCTCGGGCGTGACGGGCACGATCGACAGCTATGTTCCGCATGTCGTCGGCGGCCTGAAGTACACGCAGGGCTGGGGCGCGGTCACCGGCGTCGCTGCCTATGACGCCAACTATGACGAGTTCGCCGGCAAGATCCGTGTGGACTTCAACGTCACCAGCCAGCTGTCGCTGTTCGCCATGGGCGGCTACGGCACCAACAGTCGTCTCAATGACTCGACCAACGCTATCCCCGCTTTCGGTCGCGGCTTCTACAAGCAGTGGGGCGGTCACTGGGCATTCTGGACCGGCGGCACCTACAAGTTCAACGAGAAGACCTCGTTCAACCTCCAGGTGTCGGGTGACCAGGACAAGAACTATGGCGTGGCGGCGAACGTTGCCTACGACGTCGTTCCCGGCTTCACGGTCACGGCCGAAGTCGACTACAACCACTACGGTCGCTTTGGCGATCCCGCCAGCTTCACCAATGTCAACTGGACCAATGCCAACAAGAAGAACAGCGTCGGCGGCATGCTCCGCTTCCAGCGCTCGTTCTAACAGGCCTCGCCTGATCGAATCGAACCCGGCGGGCAACCGCCGGGTTTTTTCGTGCCCATTTTGCTACAAAGGCGCTGAGTACAAGAGTGGCCAAGCTGCCACAATGTACTGCACGGTCCCCTTGGCGAGGCTTCGGTGACCAAAACATGGCCAACTCCGTACGCCAAATGAGCATCGTGAGCGCCAGGCGCACCATTAGCGCGCCTCGACAGTGATCACAGTGCTGTCAGTTGAGCAGTCGCTGCCGCCAAAAATTTCCCGATGGCATGCCGCCCGCTTCCGGCCTCGTCAAGGCTGCCTAATGCATGTCGCCCAAAACCGCCGCTCGGTTTTGGGCGACATGCATAAAACCAAGGGTTCAAAGTGCCTCGCGTGCCGTTAGGTCATGTCCAAGCCGCAGCCCGACGTCGATGCGCGCGGCATCAAGCGCATCTGTTCAAAGTTCAGCCAGATCTCCCAAGGCTTCAATCAATGGCTGGATTCGACCTTCGTAGTTTTTCCAGCGTTTGACCGACGACGTGTAGATCGGCTGGCGAACTTGCCAACGACTGATTGTCCTGACCGACCCAGGCTTGTCGAAAAAGCGAAGACAGGCATCATCCCAGTTCAGGTCGAGGTGGTCTATCAGGCGACGCGACTGCCCTTCTTGGTCGGAGATCATGTCTTCGTAGCGATTTTCAAAAATTCGCCCTGGGAACATCGCCTGCCAATGGCGCATGAGCCGATCATATTCACGATAGGCCAACCCAAGAGTCCTGAGATCGTAACTGTAACTATGGTCTTGTTGAAGATTTGAAAAGAAGCAAGAAAGACAATTGTCGATTGCGTCACGCCTGCAATGAATAAAACGCGCGTTCGGGAAGAGGATGGCGATCAGACCTATACGCTCGAAATTATGAGGTAATTTATCGAGAATGCGCGGCGCGGTAGACGAATAGAGACTCAGGTCCGATAGATATTCCTCAGCCAGCGCCTGCGATTGCTGGATCGTCATCGACCTTAGGGTCTCGCCAAAAGGTTGTCCCGGCTCCCGCTTCAGGCCGATGGAGGTCGCCATTCGCCACAGTTTCGTAAGCTCTCCTGCCCCATGAACTTCGGGGTGGCTTGAGCAGATTTGCTCAGTCAAGGTTGTGCCCGAGCGCGGCATCCCGAGGATAAACACGGGCGCTTCGGAGGGGTTACCATACCCCGCTTTGGATGCCAGAAGGTCTGCATCGAACAGCCCGATCAGGGAATCGACCCACCTGCGATGGGAACCAATGTCAAAGTCATGGGCCTTAAGTGCCTTGGCCTTTACAAAATGGTCCATCGCCTCGTCATAACGGTCAAGGTCGTTCAGAACCTTGCCTGCCGCCAGATGAAGCCCACTCGACTCGTCGGCGGAGATCGATGGTTTGCCAAGTTCGCCGAGGATGGACGTGAGTTCGGGTGGTTCAGTGGAAAATTTTCGAGTATTCACAATAACTTGGTAGGCTCCAGCTACATTCAGACGCCGAGCGATGGCTTCTTTTAGACAGGCTGCGGCCTCATCCATTCGTCCGAGGTCGATAAGCGTATCCGCCAGGCCAATCCTGACCTGCGGATGATCGCGATCGATCTCCAGCGCCCTCAAGTAGATAAGCAAGGCCGTGTCGGCCTTGTCAAACTTGCCATAGGCTTGTGCCAAGCCACAATGGGCTTCAACCAGATCAGGCTTCAGTTCACAGGCGCGTTGCAAATACTTGATCGCCGGAGGATAGTCGCCAACCTTCAAATACGCTTCGCCCAGGCTGAATTGATAGTATGGGTTGCTGGGTTGCTGGTCGGCCGCGCGAGCAAAATACGTGATAGCCAGCTCATTATCGAAACCGAGCCCCAGCGTGCCGAGTATGTATAACGAGAGAGGATGGTTGGGTGTACGGGCCAGCACACGGAGGCACAGTTCCTGGGCCTCGGCAAGCCGCTCGGCCTTCTGAAGCTCGAGCGCCAGCCTCAGCAACATGTCGTCGCTCTGTACAGGCGGTAGTGGTTTGGCTTTCGGCAAGGGCGGCGATGCCTTTGGCCCGGATGGGACTCTGAGATGCTTGGACCAAGCAGGTGGCAGTCGATTGCTCATGGTTGCTGGCTAGCAAAAAACACCAATTGAATCCAGCGCGACGATCCGGACTTGCTTGCGCCCGCCATCCGGTCACGCTAGCAAGAAAGCCCTTTTCAAGCGAGCCTTCCGCCATGCACCAACGCCCTCCCCTAGCGCCGCTCGTCGCAGCGCTTCCGTCGACCGTGCCGTTTGTCGGCCCCGAAGCGCAGGAGCGTGAGCGCGGCCGTGCTTTTCGCGCCCGCATCGGCGCCAATGAGAGCAGCTTTGGCCCCTCGCCGCGCGTCATCGAGCGCATGGCCGGGATCGCGCGCGACATGTGGATGTATTGCGATCCCGACAATCACGATCTGAAAGTGGCGGCCGCCGCGCATCACGGTGTGAAAGCCGAGAACGTCGTGGTCGGCGAAGGCATAGACGGGCTGCTCAGCCTGGTGGCGCGCATGTATGTGGCATCAGGCGATGCGGTGGTCACGTCGCTCGGCGCCTATCCGACCTTCAACTTCCATATTGCCGGTGTCGGCGGGCGGCTGGTCACGGTCGCTTACGAGAACGACAGGGAGAGCCTGGACGGCCTGCTCGCGGCGGTGCGCAAGGACAAGGCGCCGCTGGTCTACCTGTCCAACCCCGACAATCCGATGGGCAGCTGGTGGGAGGCGGGCGAACTCATCCGCTTCATCGAGGCGTTGCCGGAAACCACCATGCTGGTGCTCGACGAGGCCTATGGCGAACTCGGACCAGCCTCGGCGCTGCCGCCGATCGATATCTCCAGGCCGAACGTCATCCGCATGCGCACCTTTTCGAAGGCCTATGGGCTGGCGGGCATACGCTGCGGCTATGCGGTGGCGGAAGCCCAGGTGATCCGAGATTTCGAGAAGATCCGCAACCATTACGGGGTCAGCCGCATGGCGCAGATCGCCGGCGTCGAGGCGCTTGCCGATCAGGACTATCTGCAGAGCGTGGTGGCGCGGGTCGCGGCCGGCCGCCGACGCATTGCCGGGATAGCCGAGGCGAACGGGCTGAAGCCGCTGGCCTCGGCAACCAATTTCGTCACCATCGACTGTGGCGGCGATGGCGCCTTCGCGCTGAAAGTGCTCCAGGGGCTGTTGTCGCGCGACGTGTTCATCCGCAAGCCGATGGTGCCAGTGCTCGACCGTTGCATCCGCGTCAGCGTCGGCCTGGATCACGAACTCGACATTTTCGCCGAAGAACTGCCCGGCGCGCTGGCGGCGGCGCGCGGGAATTAGAGCCTATTTTTCATTTGAGCATAATCGGTTCCGAAACCGGTACCCACTTTTCGCGGATCATGCTCAGGGGCCGGCTCGCGCTTACAAATCCAGCTCCCAGGTCTGGCCGGTCAATTCCTTGCCGAAACTGTGGTGGTGTTCCTCCGAGATCAACCTGAAGCCGGCGCGCTCATAAATCGCGCGCGCCGCGACGAGAATGTCGTTGGTCCACAGCACCAGCCGCTTGTAGCCGCAAGCGCGAGCCTGGCTCACGCATTCGGCGACCAGGCGTTTGCCGATGCCCAGGCCGCGCGCCGCCGCCTCGACATGCAGCATCCTCAGCTTTGCCGCCTCGTCGTCCAGATGGACCAGGAACACGGCGCCAACCGGCTCGCTGCCGCGTTCGGCGATCCAGCAGAAATCGCGGCCGGGCACGAAATTGCGGATGAAATCGGCGCCGATTTCGGCGAGCATGGCTTCGAACTCGATGTTCCAGCCATACTCTTCGGCGTAGAGTTGGGCCTGCCGCTGCACGACCCAGCCCACGTCGCCGACACGGTGCGGCCGCAGCGTCACCTCGCCGTTTTCACTGACAGGATCGCCCAGCAATTCCCCGGCCTTGCGCAAGGCGCTGCCCAGCTCATGCAATCTGTGGTCAGGCAAATTCGCGATGAGCCGTGCCGTATCGCGATCCGCCGCAGCCTGGAGCCCTGAAAGGGCCGCCTCGCCTCTTGCCGTGAGCGACAGAATCCGCCGGCGCTTGTCGGCCGGATCGGTCCGCGTCTCGGTCAGGCCCTCACCGGCGAAATTGCGCAGAATTCGCGTCAGATAGGCGGCATCGATACGCAGTTGCCTGGCGATATTGGAAGCAGTTGGGCCCATCTCCAGATGAAAAGCCCTGGCAAGAAAACCCCGCTCCCCACCAGTTTCAGAAGTCGCCGGACGATTAAGGTGGCCGAGTTCGAAAAGTACGCGCGCCTCGGTCAAGGTGAATGCGCTTTGTGTCAGCGTCTCATTGAGAAGGCCAACGGTGCGCGTGTAGAAGCGATTGAAGCGCCTGATGTCGGCCACCAACGCGTTTCGTTCATCCAACATCTGCGTCCAACTCCCAATAGGCAGCTCCATTTTCCAAAAAATTAATGGACTGAGTCAATTAATTTTCAAAAGGCCCGAGAGCCCAGCCACTGCGTCGTTCGCGCAAGTCTCGGGTTGCATTCCCCGAGCCATGCGCCAGATTCCAAGGAGACAGACTTGGTGAGATTCATGGTAGGTCATCGCAGGGAAGTGCGGGCGCGCGTCTACGGCAATGTGCAAGGCGTCGGCTACAGAATCTGGGCTCGGGGCGAGGCCACAAGCCTTGGTCTTGCGGGCTGGGTTCGCAATGAAGCGGACGGGTCTGTAACGACCCAGATTGCAGGCCTCGATGAAGCGGTTTCGGCGATGATCGAGCGGCTCTGGAAAGGGCCGTCCGAGGCTTCGGTTTCCAGGGTCGACGTCGAGGAGTTGGCAGCCGGAAACGCCTTTGTTGGATTCAGGATTGTTGCATAACGATGGATTTGGTTCGGCTGCTCTTGAATTAATTGAACGTTCGTTTTATTATTGCCCCATGAAGGGGCTGGCATGGCACGCACGACCGGATCCGATGGCGAAAAGACCGAGGCAGCCGTCCGCGAGGCGGCCGTCAATCTGATCGCGCGTTTTGGCTACGAGGCAATGTCTATGCGCCAGCTTGCCGCCGAAGTCGGCGTCCAGGCAGCTGCGCTCTACCGCTATTTCCCGACCAAGGAAGAGCTTCTGTTCACGCTGATGCGCGAGCACATGGAAAGCCTGGCCGAAGCGTGGGAAGCAACCCGCCCTACCAGCGCCAATCCCGTGCAGCGGCTCGCCACCTATGTCGAAAACCACATCGCTTTTCATATCGAGCGTCGGCACGCCACGCATGTGTCGAATATGGAATTGCGCAGCCTGTCGCCCGACAGGCTGACACAGGTCCTGCGGATGCGCACGGCTTACGAAAAGGAACTGCGCGCCATCCTGCGCGACGGCGCCGAGGCGGGCGTGTTCAGCATCGACGACACCGGACTGACAGCCATGGCGCTGATCCAGATGATGACCGGCGTCATCGTCTGGTTTCGGCCGGGCGAGCGACTGTCGATCACTGAAGTGACGGCGACATATCTTTCAATGACAATGCGTCTGGTTGGCGCGAAGATCGACATCGGCACCTACAGCCCCGCGCGTCCCTTCGGACGCGCAAAGGACGCTGTAGCATTTTAATTTGGCGCATGATCCTTTCCGAAAATCGAAGTCGATTTTCGGGGTCATGCGGCGGGAGGAACGGCATGTACACGAACACGCTCAGCTTCGGGCATGACGAGGATATCGAGGCGCTGCGCGACATGGTGCGGCGCTTTGCGCAGGACCGGATCGCGCCGATCGCCGCCGACATCGACCACTCGAACGAATTCCCGGCGCATCTGTGGCGCGAACTTGGCGCGCTCGGCTTGCTCGGCATTACCGCCGATCCCGATTTCGGCGGCAGCGGCATGGGCTATCTTGCGCATGTGATCGCGGTCGAGGAAATCTCACGCGCCTCCGCATCGGTTGGCCTCTCCTACGGCGCCCACTCGAACCTTTGCGTCAACCAGATCAACCGCTGGGCAACACCGGCGCAGAAGGAGAAATTCCTGCCGCCGCTGTGCTCGGGCGAGCGCGTTGGCGCGCTGGCGATGTCGGAACCCGGTGCCGGCTCGGACGTCGTCTCCCTCAAGCTGCGCGCCGAAAAACGCAACGACCGCTATGTGCTAAACGGCACCAAAATGTGGATCACCAACGGCCCGGACGCCGAGACGCTGGTCGTCTATGCCAAGACCGATCCGGAGCGGAAATCGCGCGGCATCACCGCCTTCATCGTCGAGAAGGCGATGGCCGGCTTTTCCGTGGCGCAAAAACTCGACAAGCTGGGCATGCGCGGCTCCAACACCGGCGAGTTGGTGTTCGAGAATGTCGAAGTGCCGTTCGATAATGTGCTGCATGAGGAAGGCCGAGGCGTCGAGGTGCTGATGTCGGGCCTCGACTACGAACGCACCGTGCTCGCCGGCGGGCCGATCGGCCTGATGGCGGCGTGCCTCGACGTGGCGATCCCCTATGTGCACGAGCGCAAGCAGTTCGGCCAGCCGATCGGCGAGTTCCAACTGGTGCAGGGCAAGCTGGCCGACATGTACACGACGATGAACGCCGCGCGTGCCTACGTCTATGCCGTCGCCGCCGCTTGCGATCGCGGCCAGACGACGCGCAAGGATGCCGCCGGATGCGTGCTGTTCGCCGCCGAAAAGGCGACGCTGATGGCGCTGGATGCCATCCAGCTGCTTGGCGGCAATGGCTACATCAACGACTATCCGACCGGCCGGCTGTTGCGCGACGCCAAGCTCTACGAGATCGGCGCCGGCACCAGCGAGATCCGCCGCTGGCTGATCGGACGCGAAATCATGGCGGAGGGGGTGTAACATGCCCGTGCTGACCTCCCAGATCTCCCCCGCCTCCGACACCTTCCGCGCCAATGCCGAGCGCATGCGGGCGCTGGTCGCCGACATTGCGGAAAAGGCTGCAAGCGTCGAGCGCGGCGGCTCGGACGAGGCGCGGGAGCGCCACGTTTCGCGTGGCAAGCTGTTGCCGCGCGAGCGTCTCGCCCAATTGCTGGATGTCGGTTCACCCTTCCTCGAGATCGGCCAGTTCGCGGCATGGTCGATGTATGGCGAGGAGATTTCCGCGGCCGGCTTGATCGCCGGCATCGGCCGCGTCGAAGGCACCGAGGTGATGGTGGTCGTCAACGACGCCACGGTGAAGGGCGGCACCTATTATCCGCTGACGGTGAAGAAGCATTTGCGGGCGCAGGAGATCGCGCTGCAGAACAATTTGCCTTGCATCTATCTGGTCGACAGCGGCGGCGCCAATCTGCCCAACCAGGACGAGGTGTTTCCCGACCGCGAGCATTTCGGCCGCATCTTCTACAACCAGGCCAACATGTCGGCCGCCGGCATCCCGCAGATCGCCTGCGTCATGGGTTCCTGCACGGCGGGCGGCGCCTATGTGCCGGCAATGTCCGACGAGACAATCATGGTGCGCAACCAGGCGACCATTTTTCTCGGTGGACCGCCGCTGGTGAAGGCGGCCACCGGCGAGGACGTCAGCGCCGAGGATCTGGGCGGCGCGGATGTGCACACCCGGCTTTCCGGCGTTGCCGACCACTACGCAATGGACGATGACCACGCGCTCGCCATCTGTCGTCGCATCGTCAAAAACCTGAATCGGAACAAGACTGTAAGCCTGAACTTACACAAATCGATTCCGCCGCTTCATCCGGCCGATGAACTTTATGGCATCGTGCCGACCGATCTGCGCCAGCCCTATGACGTGCGCGAGGTGATCGCGCGCGTCGTCGACGGCTCCGAATTCGATGAGTTCAAGCAGAACTACGGCACCACGCTGATCACCGGCTTTGCCCATCTCCATGGCATGCCGGTTGGCATCATCGCCAACAATGGCGTGCTGTTTTCCGAAAGCGCACTGAAGGGCGCGCACTTCATCGAATTGTGCTGCCAGCGCAAGATCCCGCTAGTCTTCCTGCAGAACATCACCGGCTTCATGGTCGGTCGAAAATACGAGGCGGGCGGCATCGCCAAGGACGGCGCCAAGCTGGTGATGGCGGTCGCCACCGCCAGGGTGCCGAAGGTGACCGTCATCATCGGCGGTTCGTTCGGCGCCGGCAATTACGGCATGTGCGGCCGCGCCTATTCACCGCGTTTCCTGTGGATGTGGCCGAACGCACGCATCTCGGTGATGGGCGGGGAACAGGCGGCGACGGTGCTCGCCATGGTCAAGCGCGAAGGCATCGAGCGCAAGGGCGGCGAATGGAGCGCCGAAGAGGAAGCCAAATTCAAGAAGCCGATCCTGATGAAATACGAGCATGAAGGGCATCCGCTCTACTCGTCCGCACGCCTCTGGGACGACGGCATCATCGACCCGGCGAAGACGCGCGACGTGCTGGCGCTCAGCCTGTCCGCCGCGCTCAACGCCGAGATCGAGGAGACGCGCTTCGGCGTGTTCAGGATGTGACATGAACGACCGTCCACGGATTCAGGTTCATGCCGGCGACATCACCAAACTGGCGGTCGATGCCATCGTCAACGCCGCCAACACCTCGCTTCTCGGTGGTGGCGGGGTCGATGGTGCTATTCATCGCGCGGCCGGCCGTGAGCTCGAGTTCGAATGCCGCATGTTGAATGGATGCAAGGTCGGCGAAGCCAAGATCACCAAGGGCCATAAACTGCCGGCACGATACATCATCCACACCGTCGGGCCGGTCTGGCAAGGCGGCGACAAAGGTGAAGCCGCACTGCTGGCCTCCTGCTATATCAGCTCCCTCGAACTCGCCGCCGCCAATGACTGCCGCACGGTTGCGTTTCCGGCGATCTCGACGGGTGTCTACCGCTACCCGAAAGATGAGGCGACGCAGATCGCTGTCGACACGGTCAGCACGTTCATCAAAGAGAAAGCAGTGCCTGAAACCGTCATTTTTTGCTGTTTCGACAGTCAAACGACGGAACTATACCGGCAGGCCGTTGCTGCTCTTCGAAAGGGCTGAACTGTATGGACCAACCGATTCACCAACAGAGGCAACGTCGAATCTCCGCTAGCGAACTGGCGGCGAGGCAAGATATTCGCTACCGCTCGTCCTGCACAGTGCAACGGGGATGGCGCGAAAATGAAACAAAGATATTACCAGAAAACAGCGGCTTCGATACTTGCGGGATCGCTTATATTCGGAATGACAGGCATCGGCCAAGCGGAGTCGCTTGCCGGAACCAAGGGGCACGTCCGCTTTCCTGTCTACATGGCACCAGGGTCCACGGGCGGTTGCAGCAAACACTACCGGGAATACGTCGCAGCGCGCGGCCACTCCGCCTACGCAATGACGCCATTCAACTGGGCGACGGAATTCACGATCTGCGGTGTCTCTCTAAACGCATCGTCGCAGCAGGCGGCGGAGGCGAAGGCATTGAAATCCTGTCAAGCGGGTCTGAAAAAGTGGAAAGTTTCCACAGCCGGAGCCTGCAGTATCGCCGCATCAAAATAGGCAAGACTGGGCACCACGTAGAGCACTCCCTTGGTAAGGGAGAGGTCTACAGTGTTGAGCATCTGCTCGCCCGGATAGGTTGGCGGGACAGCCCCCCCTCTGTCCTGCCGGACATCTCCCCCACAAGGGGGGAGATTGGCAGCTTTGGCGTTTCGCTCATTGCTGCAACGTTGGAGATTGGCGAAATCGGCGGCGGCGGCCAATCTCCCCCCTTGTGGGGGAGATGTCCGGCAGGACAGAGGGGGGCGCGAAGGAACGCCGTCGTCACCCATTGCAAACCCGGGAGGCTCCATGTTCGCCAAGATCCTGATCGCCAATCGCGGCGAGATCGCTTGCCGTGTCATCCGCACGGCGCGCAAGCTGGGGGTGCGCACCGTCGCCGTCTATTCGGATGCCGATGCCAAATCCCTGCATGTCGAGATGGCCGACGAGGCGGTTCACATCGGCCCCTCGCCTGTCGGCGAAAGCTATCTGCGCGGCGACAAGATCATCGCCGCGGCGCAGGCGACGGGCGCGCAAGCCATCCATCCCGGTTACGGATTCCTGTCGGAAAACCCCGATTTCGTCGACCAGGTGGTGGTGGCGGGGCTCATCTTCATCGGCCCGTCGGCAGCCTCGATCCGTGCCATGGGACTGAAGGATGCCGCCAAGCGGCTGATGGAAAAGGCCGGCGTGCCGGTGGTGCCGGGCTACCATGGCGAGGCGCAGGAAATCGTGCTGCTTGCCTCCAAGGCACGCGAGATCGGTTATCCCGTATTGATCAAGGCGCGCGCCGGCGGCGGCGGCAAGGGTATGCGCCGGGTCGAGCATCCCGATGAGTTTTCCGAAGCGCTGTCCAGTGCGCGGCGCGAGGCAAAGGCCGCCTTCGGCGACGATCGCGTGCTGGTCGAGAAATATGTCGACAAGCCGCGACACATCGAAGTGCAGGTGTTCGGCGATAGTTTCGGCAATGCGGTGCACCTCTATGAGCGCGACTGCTCGGCGCAGCGTCGCCACCAGAAGGTGATCGAGGAAGCGCCCGCCCCCGGCATGACGCCGGCACTGTGCCAGGCAATGGCGGATGCGGCGGTGAAAGCCGCCAAGGCGATCAATTATTCCGGCGCAGGCACCATCGAGTTCATCGTCGATGCCTCGCAAGGCCTGAAGGCCGACCGCTTCTGGTTCATGGAAATGAACACCCGCCTGCAGGTCGAGCACCCCGTCACCGAAATGGTCACCGGCACCGACCTGGTCGAGTGGCAGTTGCGGATTGCCAGCGGCGAAAAGCTGCCGAAGACGCAGAGCGAGATCACGCTTTCCGGCCATGCCTTCGAGGCGCGCATCTATGCCGAGGACGCGGCAAAGGGTTTCTTGCCGGCAACGGGCACGCTGCACCATCTGAAGTTTCCGGACGCGGCCCCCGAAGGTGCCACGATGCGCATCGAGACCGGCGTGCGGGCCGGCGATGCCATCTCGCCCTATTATGACCCGATGATCGCCAAGCTGGTCGTCCACGCAAAGGACAGGCAGGCGGCACTGGAAGCGCTCGGCGCGGCGCTGTCGCAAACCGAAATCGCCGGCTCGACCGTCAACACCGCCTTTCTTGCCGCTCTGACCGCCGATCCGGACTTTTCCGCCGGCGACGTCGACACCAGCCTAATCGGCCGGCATCATGAGGCATTGACGATCGTCCCGCCGCCGACAGGCGAAACCATTGCTGCCGCCGCACTTGCCGCGTCCGGCGCAGCGGCATTGCCGTCATCGAGCGACCCGTGGTCGTCGCTTGCCGGCTATGCGCATTTCCACAGCGTGGCGCGGCGCACACGGCTGAAGTTCGGCGAAGGCGATATCGCGGCGAAGGTCTCGGTGCGGCCGGACGGGCGGTTCCAGGTGACGTTGGACAAGCCCTATGACGACACCAATTCGCATGATTTTCGCGCCACGCCACGCCTTGCCCGCTGGCCGGGCCACATCACGGTATTCGAAGGCGCCGTTGGCTATACCTTCGCCGTGCCGGACCCGCTGGCGCGGGCCGATGATGCAGCGGCGGGCTCCGGCAGTCTGCGCGCGCCGATGCCGGGATTGGTCAAGCTCGTGCGCGTGGCAAAGGGCGATGCGGTGATCAAGGGCCAGCCGCTGCTGATCCTCGAAGCGATGAAGATGGAGCACAGCATCGCCGCGCCGCATGACGGGGTGATCGCCGAGATCGCCACCGAGGGCGCCCAGGTCACCGATGGGACGGTGCTGGTTCGGTTTGTCGAGGAACAGGATGCCTCGACCCCGGCCGCGAGCTGACACGCGAGGGCAGACGACGGATTGCACGAGGAAAAATGGCCGGGACGAACCCGGCCAGACGGACGTTTTTGGCGTCACCGGCTCGCAAAACGGTAGCTTCATTCGGTTGGTATGCGATTTCTATACGGATAGCGGTTTCACCGTGTCTCTGGAGCGTGGTTCGCGACCGTTGGAGTTACGAACGTCAACGCCGCCTTCGCCAACAGTGGATGGGCGCCAGCCACGACGACGCAACTACCAGCCAGAATGGGACGGGCAGCGTGGCCAATGAAATCGTGATGAACTGGCTCCTGTTCGATCTACTGCCGAAGCCGGCGTAGATTAAAAAGGCATGGCCGAGGCCCATTTTCATCTATTCGGCCGATGTGCCATCTAATCCAGTGGGCCATGTTGAAGCCGATCCTCTCGGATCATTGGACAGTCCCGCAGCCAGTCCCTACGGTCTGCTCCAAAGGGCCCCGCTTGACTCCCGGTCGGCGGGGCTTTTCCATGGGTTCAACCAGCGTCAAGACGAGTGGTCGGCGCTAACCGCGCGGTCTGGCTTTCGGTCCTGGCGAGCTTTCCGACGGGTTTACGGCCAATTTGGCGAAGCGCCGATCTCTTAGCCACTGGGACTTCCATCTCCTTGCCAGCAATTCTTCGCGGCCGCCATCATCGGCGGTCGCTCGGCCATGCTTGGCAGCAATCACGTAGTCGGCTCTGTTCGTCCGATAGTCTTCTTTTTGCACTGACATCGTTTCCTCCGGTCTGCGGCCCTCCGGTCTGCGGCCCTGTCTCTCCTTTGGCCTGACGGAGAAATTAGCTGCCGATGCATCGCGGGAGTCTACCAATTGGAGATTGTATTAAAATGATACACCCCGCCGTCCTTGAGGCGACGCTCTTTGGCCCCTGCCCCATTTTTCTGGACCAAGCTGCTGGCATCGCTCTTGCATTTCGGAAAGGTGCCGGTTGATCCCGGCCCTGATCGCGTACTCTGATCAGGTTGTAGGCTCGCCGGGCTTGAGGTGGTTGGGGTCTTCGCCCGGCGAGTTTATGCCAACGACATCGACAAAGCTCTTCATAAGTCGGTGCTTCAAAGGCGGCAGCGGCCCTGCATCCTCCTTGGGGTGAAATAGGGCGCGGGTCCAACCGACGGGCTGCGTTGTGAAGAACGGCGCGGGCACCGAGTGACGGTGGAAGAGATCACGCAGAAGGTGAGCGCTAAATGCCACGTCGGCGAGATGAAACCCTTCGCCTGTCAGGTACAAGGAAGCCTGCCTCGATCGATTCCAGGGCGTCGAGTGCCTCGTCATCGGATAAATTTGTCAAAGCTGTTTGTTCTACGAAGACAACCTCATCGCCGTCTATATCGTAGACTTCCCAAAGCTCGTCGCGAACCCTTCGCATGGTGTATCGCCGTTTCATTAGCTATAGCTAACTGAGTCGCGACAGGTTAGGTAGCGCAGCCCGTTGAATCGTCTGCATTAGTAGTGGAAAAATCCGGATCAGCGGGTTGAATCAACAGGATAGGCGAAACTTCTCCGACCACCTCGTCAGTCATTCCGCGGCGCGGTCGTGGTTATGAAAGCCGCGCGAAATGACCAAAAATACCAATTAAAGCAATACTTTCAAAGAAAAAATGGCCGGGACGAACCCGGCCATTCCCTAGGGTTGGAGCGACGTCAGCGATTACTGCGCGATCGGCGCGTATTTGCCGTCATGCCACTGGTTGATGTCGTAGCTGGCATTCTTGAGGTCGCCCTTTTCGTCGAAGGTAACGTCACCAACAACGGTGCTGATCGGCGTGCCGTTCTTCAACACTTCGGCAACCTTGGCCGGATCGTCGCTGCCGGCGCGCTTGACGCCTTCGGCGAAGGCCTGGATGACGGCGTAGGAGAACAGCGTGAAGCCCTCAGGCACGAAACCGCCTGCCTTGATCTTTTCGACGGCTGCCTTGGCTTCAGGCTTTGCCTGCGGATCCGACGGGAAGACGAACATGGTGCCTTCGCCGGCCGGACCGGCAACCTGCCAGAATTCCGGCGAGGCGATGGAGTCCGGCATGATCAGCTGGAACTTCACGTTCTGTTCCGCCGACTGGCGCAGGATCAGGCCGGCCTCAGGATGGTAGCCGCCGAAATAGACGACGTCGGCCTTCAGATCCTTGAGCTTGGTGACGAGAGCCGAATAGTCCTTCTCGCCAGCATTGATGCCGTCATAATACACCTCCTTGAGGCCACCGGCATTCATGGTTGCCCTGACGGCGTCAGCCACGCCCTGTCCGTAGGCGCTCTTGTCGTGCAGGACGACGACGTTCTTGCCGGCAAACTTCTTGGCGATCCATGGGCCGATGAAGGCTCCCTGCGCATCGTCACGCGTATAAAGGCGCATGATCGTCGGCCAGCCGGCCTTGGCCGCCGCGTCGGTCAGCACCGGATTGGAAGAGGCCGGGCTCATCATCAGGGCGCCGGCTTCAGCATAGACGGCAGAGGCCGGAATGCTCGAACCCGAACATGCATGGCCGTCGATGAACTTGACGCCATTGGCGACGATGCGGTTGGCGACCGACACGGCCTGCTTGGGATCGCACTGGTCGTCTTCGATACTCAACTTGATCTGGCGACCGCCGACCCCACCCGCCGCGTTGATCGCGTCAGCAGCGGCCTGTGCGCCCTGCTTGAACTGATCGCCGATGGTGGCGAGCTGTCCGGTCATCGGGCCGACCACCGCAAAGGTGATGTCATCGGCGAATGCGACCGGCGCACTCATCATCAGGCCGAAAACGGCCGCGCTCAAAATACTCATTTTTTTCATTGTAACAGAACTCCTCCACTCACGCGCGGCCGCCCCGGCCGCGCTTCTTCCAGAGAGGCGGGACAATTTCATCCTTCGCTGGGCCTGTCTAGGCGCATTGGCGGCACTCGATTGGGCCTGCAAGACGTCATCCACGCAAAAAAGCCACGCCGGCCTTGTTTCGGCCGGTCGTGGCTTTTGCCCGTCGAGCAATCTCCAAGCGCCCCCGCGCCCAAAAATCCCGCTCGCCTTCCCCATGTCGTGCACGGCCGGGCCTTGCTGGCCTGCCGCGTTCTCTTCTCTTTGTCTGAGCATGATCTCTGGACAAACGGTTTCCGTTTGTCCGAGAAAACCGGATTCCACTTTTCGGGACCATGCTTTGTCTTTGTTTGAGCATGATCTCTGGACAAACGGTTTCCGTTTGCCCGAGAAAACCGGATTCCACTTTTCGGGATCATGCTCTACATCGTCGACCGTCTTGCGCGGCCTTCCATTCCGCCGGGTCTGGCCGTCTGTGCGGCCTTGATCCCGGAGCTTCCCTGTCTTCGATAGCTATCCGCGATTGGCGGATCTCAGTGCATGGTCATCCATTCGCGGGCTTCGCGAAGCGCCTTGGCGATCTCGACCTTTGACATCGCTGCCGACAGTTCCGAGCGCAGTTCCGCGGCGCGGGCCGAACCCTTGATCGCGGCGATGTTGAACCATTTGTGGGCGGCGACGACATCGGTCTCGCAATCGCGGCCGGTCGCATACATCATGCCCAGTTCGAAAAGAATGTCGGCCTGGGCAGTTGCCCCCATGGCGCCGAAACCTGCTTCAAGCATTTCAAAACGTGCCATTTCAATCCCCTGTTTCCGGCCCCTGTCAGGCTCCCGAGAGCTGCCTTCTTTCGTCCGTGCTGGCTGCTCTTCCGATGCTTTCGAGAATGCCGTGGAGGCTTGAATCCGTCGTTAAATGGCGTGCTTAATTTGAGGAAAACAAAGCTAAAACAAGAGGTAAACGCGGAAATTCGTTAAGGATACGAAGTCAGCAATTATGCCGGATTGCATCGAATTTGACGAAAATCTTCCGCCGCCAAATCAAGACTCCGCTAACCACGGGAGACAAAGGCAATGTGTCGATCGTTTCGTTTCCTCGCCGACGGAACGCATTCAGGTGCCTTCAAAATCTGAAAAGTCTTCCGCTGCGGCACCACTTTTGTTTTGCCGGGAGCTGGATTAGCTTACGTTTGCGTAAGCGGCAGACCGGTGAGGCGGAGCATCCGGCCGGACATCCAAAGGGAGGAAGACCCATGTTTCGAAAAATGAGCCTGGCCCTTGCGGCCACATTGATCATGGCGGGTGCGGCATGGGCCGATCCGATCGAGGGCAACTGGAAGACGCAAGCCGGCGATACCGCGGCGATCGCTGGCGCCAGCACATTTTCCATCACGCTCAAGTCCGGCAAATATGCCGGCAAGACCATCGGCTCGCTGAAAGCGACCGGCGACAACAAATATGCCGGCAACATCACAGACCCGGCAAACGACAAGACCTATTCGGGCAAGGCAACATTGTCGGGCACTTCGCTCAAGATGAGCGGCTGCGTGCTCGGCGGACTGATCTGCAAGAGCCAGACCTGGCACAAGCTCTGATCGATCGCATCCTAGCACTATGACGACGGGGCCTCGACGGGCCCCGTTTTCGTTTTGTCGAGGGCGCGTGCCCTCGCCTCGCCGCGTCTCGCTGGCACCTGTCGAAACTGACGCCGGCGCGGCTCAGAACCCCGTCAATCATTTTGAACCGCAGATGAACGCCGGCATCAGAGCCGGTTCAGTCGCGCTCGGGCATTCTCCTGCGTGTTGAAGGAGAAACGACCCAATGCTTGCTCGCCGCTTCACCATCGTCTGCCTGCTGATGAGCCTGTTTGGAATGTTCTTCGCCATCCTCGTCGCCGAAACTGGGCGTCCGGCCCGCGCCTGGGACGAAGCCAGTTCCCGGACCTGCCGCCTCGCCTGCCCCACCCATCTTCGCAACTGAACAAAGAAACCAAGACCTCGAGAAGAAAAGCTGAAACACCATGAACCGCATCGCCGCCAACGCTCTCAATATCCTTCGGCTTCTGCCGCGGGCGGCGCTTATCCTGATGGTTCTCGCCGCTCCGGTTCTGGCCGTGCCGATGATGCGCTCCGACGCCGGCTCGACGATCGAAGCGCCCGCTTTGAGGAAGTCCGGCCTCGGCTTCGTGCTTCTGGTCAGCCTGCAGCGCGGTTGAAAGAAAACGGCCGCTTCGGTCGCGACACCCTCCCAAGTGCCGATCCAAGTCTCTATATTAAGCCATGGAAAAGCGAATCTACCCACAAGCGATCGAATCTGTTGTCATGCCGGAGCCTTTTGGCCGGCAAAGCTTTGACGATGCCGAAAAGGCCGTCGCCGCACTGCAGACATTGTACAACCGTAACACCAAGTTCCTGCGCGACTCCTTTGTGGCGCTGGCGGCAGCGGGCGGCGACAACGGCAAACGCTACCGGGCCTTCTACCCGGAGATCGGCGTCACCACCAACTCCTTCACCCAGATCGACTCGCGGCAGGCCTACGGGCATATGCCGACGCCGGGGCATTTTTCGACCACCATCACCCAGCCGGGCCTGTTCGAAAGCTATCTGGTCGAGCAGCTGCGCCTGATCATGCGCAATCATGGCGTTGCGGTCGCAGTGTCGGAATCGACCACCCCCATCCCGCTGCATTTCGCCTTTCTAGAAGGCACCCATGTCGACGGCGCGGCGGCCGAGCGCATCAAGCGGCCGATCCGCGACCTGTTCGATGTCCCGGATCTCGACGGCACCGACGACCAGATCGCCAACGGCACCTTCGAAGTGGCCTTCGGCGAGCCAAGGCCCTTGGCGCCCTTCACGGCGCAACGCATCGACTATTCGCTGCACCGCCTGTCGCACTATACGGCGACCACGCCGCAGCATTTCCAGAACTTCGTGCTGTTCACCAACTACCAGTTCTACATCGACGAGTTCGTCGCCCGCGCCCGCGACCTGATGGCCAATGGCGGCGGCGGATATGCCGAATTCGTCGAGCCGGGCAATGTCATCACCAGGGCCGGGCAGAGCGCGCCCAGCGAAGGCGTCGCACCGCCGCGCCTGCCGCAGATGCCGGCCTATCACCTGAAGAAGCCAAACCATGGCGGCATCACCATGGTCAATATCGGCGTCGGGCCGTCCAACGCCAAGACGATCACCGACCACATCGCGGTGCTCAGGCCACATGCCTGGGTCATGCTCGGCCATTGCGCGGGGCTGCGCAACACCCAGGCGCTCGGCGACTATGTGCTTGCGCATGCCTATGTTCGCGAGGATCACGTGCTCGACGACGATCTGCCGGTCTGGGTGCCGATCCCGCCGCTGGCCGAGATCCAGGTGGCGCTGCAGGAAGCCGTCGCGGAAGTTACCGGCCTGTCCGGCTACGATCTCAAGCGCATCATGCGCACCGGCACCGTCGCCACCATCGACAACCGCAACTGGGAACTGCGCGACCAGCGCGGACCGGTGCAGCGTCTGTCGCAGTCGCGCGCCATCGCGCTCGACATGGAATCGGCGACGATCGCGGCCAATGGCTTCCGCTTCCGCGTGCCCTACGGCACGCTGCTGTGCGTTTCGGACAAACCCCTGCATGGCGAGCTGAAGCTGCCCGGCATGGCGACCGAGTTCTACAAGCGCCAGGTGGCGCAGCACCTGACCATCGGCATCCGGGCGATGGAGAAGCTTGCGGAAATGCCGATGGAGCGACTGCATTCGCGCAAGCTCAGAAGCTTTTCGGAGACGGCGTTCCAATAGGACGGATCCATGTATCACCTAAAGCGTGTCGCGTTGAAACGCGATCCGCATTAGGTCTTTGTTTTATGCATGTCGTTGCCCCAAAACCGCTGCGCACTTTTGGGCGCCATGCATTGGGCATTTCGTCATCTTGATTGGGCCGCATTTTTGCCGATAACCATGCCAGCACCACCTCTGGCAACCGTGCAGACCTGACCCGATGAGACGCAGTCGAGACATGGCGGCTTCACTGACATTCATCGCGATGATGATGTTCTCGGTCGCCCTGGTCGCCGGGTTCTTCGGAACGCTGCACCACGCCTTCGATTCCTTCTCGCATCTGCGCGTTTACCTTGCCGTGCTGATGGCGCTTTGCGCGCTGCCGCTGCTGGCCACGACGTTTCGCCTGCAAGCGGCCGCAGCACTGCTTTTTGCCATAGCCGCCTTTGCCACGACCATGAGTGCGATGCCGCAGCTGTGGCCCGTGCAAGCGGTCGCCAAACCCGCTGACGGGATGGTCTACAAGCTTCTGCAAATGAATCTGCGCTACGACAATCCAACTCCGAAGAAGGTGCTGTCGCTGATCGGCCGGACCAATCCCGACGTGATCACCCTCGACGAAGTGTCGGCGATGTGGACGACCGAGCTTGGCTATATCACCAGCGCCTACCCATACCGGATCCTTTGTCCCTACCCCAACGGCATATTCGGCGCCGCACTGCTTTCACGGCGCCCCTTTGCCGCCGGCACCGAACCGCATTGCGAGCGGCGCGGCGCCATGGCTATGGCGACCGTCGACTTCGGTGGCATCGGCGTCGATGTTGCCGCGATCCATCTCGGCTGGCCGTGGCCACGCGAGCAGCACTGGCAGATCGGTGAGCTTGCGGAATCGCTCGGCTCGCTCGGCGAGACGGCGATCATGGCCGGCGACTGCAACGCCGTGCCATGGAGTGCCGCCGTGCGCCGCGTCGCCTCGCTCGGCGGGCTGACCGTCATGCCGTCCGTCGGACCGACCTGGATGTATATCAAGTTCCCGGATTTCCTGCGGCGCTTCGCCGGCCTGCCTATCGACCAGGTGTTCAGCAAGGGCGGGGTGACCATACATTCCGCGACACGGCTGGAAGAAACCGGCTCGGACCATCTGCCGGTGCTGGTCGAGTTCTCGGTTCGGCCGAAAGAGCAGAAGCCGGTCGATGAGCATGAAACCGCGACTGCGTCGCTGACATCAGCCAAGCCACGAATCTGAGCCTCTTGCAGTCCATCTATCGTACGGGGCACGGCTCCATCCGGAACCGCGAAGAGGCTCTATGATTTCGCCAAGGCGTCAACCAGATATTCCACGTGTCCGCCTTCCCGGTGTTCACGCGCGTCGAAGGCGTTCTGCTTGGCCTCGTACTCGTCAAAAATGGCGTCGATCCGCCGGCGCGCCTCGCGCCGTGTCTTGGAACACTGCGCGTCATTTTGGATCGTCAGGCCCATAAGCGACTTCTCGGTCGCCTTCATCATCTGCGTGGCAATGTCGCCATGGGTCCCCTCATGCGTACGAACGCCGGCGAAGAACCGCGCCCAACGCTTGTCGAGGACCGGCGGGAGGGTGGACACGACACGGGGATAGGTAAAGTTCAGGTTGAGCGTTCCGTTGGCCTGCTTGATGCGGCAAGTGCCCTTGACCTGAACAAAGTCGAAGTCCCAATCTTTTGTATAGCTGGTCTGTGCAATGGCGCGGGCCATGAAGCCATGCCTCGGCCCGTTGCGGTTCATGGACGCGATCAAGGCCTCTCCCGTCGTGCCGGAGATATCATAGGTCCGCGTCTTGACCAGGACCTTGACATCAGCCGATGCGGCCGTCGCGGAGCCGCACAACGCGCCGATGAGCGCCAGCGCTGAAAGCGTGAGCAAGCGCATATCCGCTTCCTTTCAACGACGAGTGGACCGGCGGCGGAGTGCCGCCGGCTCGGTCACTTACATGCCCTGATAGACCGGGCCTTCTCCGCCTTGCGGCGGCACCCAGTTGATGTTCTGGTTCGGGTCCTTGATGTCGCAGGTCTTGCAGTGGACGCAGTTCTGCGCGTTGATGACGAAGCGCACGTCCTTCGCCGCTGGATCGGCGGCGGCATTGCCGTCCTTGTCGACCCACTCATAGACGCCGGCCGGACAGTAGCGTGTCGAGGGTCCGGCAAAGACATCGTGCTCGGAACGCTTCTGCAGCTCCATGTCGCCGACAAGCAGATGGACCGGCTCGTTTTCCTCGTGATTGGTGTTGGACAGGAACACCGAGGACAGCCGGTCGAAAGTCAGCACGCCGTCGGGCTTCGGATAGGCGATCTTCTTGTGCTGGGCTGCAGGCTCGAGCGTTGCATAGTCGGCCTTGCCATGCTTCAGCGTGCCGAAGGGCGAGACGCCGAACAGCGTGTTCAGCCACATGTCGAGGCCGCCGAGACCGATGCCGACGATGGTGCCGAAGCGCGACCATAGCGGCTTGACGTTGCGCACCTTCTTGAGGTCCTTGCCGATGTCGGTCGCCCGCCAGGCCGCCTCGTAGGAGGAAAGCTCGTCATTGGCGCGACCGGCGCCGATCGCCTCGGCGACATGTTCGGCCGCCAGCATTCCAGACAACACCGCATTGTGTGAGCCCTTGATGCGCGGCACGTTGACGAAGCCGGCCGCGCAGCCCATCAGCGCGCCACCGGGGAAAGACAGTTTCGGCACCGACTGCCAGCCGCCTTCGGTGATGGCGCGGGCGCCATAGCCCAGCCGCTTGGCGCCCTCGAAGGTGCCCGCGATCGCCGGATGGGTCTTGAAGCGCTGGAATTCCTCGAACGGCGATAGATAGGGGTTCTTGTAGTTGAGGTGGAGGACGAAGCCGACCGCCACCTGATTGTCCTCGAGGTGATAGAGGAAGGAGCCGCCGCCGGTCTTCATGTCGAGCGGCCAGCCGAAGGAATGCTGGACCAGGCCCGGCCGGTGGTTCTCAGGCTTGACCTGCCAGAGTTCCTTGAGGCCGATGCCGAACTTGCCAGGCTCGCGGCCATCGGAAAGCTTGTATTTGGCTATCAGCTGCTTGGCGAGCGAGCCGCGTGCACCCTCGCCGATCAGCACATATTTGCCCATCAGCGCCATGCCCGGCGCGAAGCCCGGGCCGTGCGTGCCGTCCTTCTCGACGCCCATGTCGCCCGTGACGACGCCGGTGACGGCGCCTTCTTCATTGTAGAGCAGGCCGGTGGCGGCAAAGCCAGGATAGATCTCGACGCCGAGCGCCTCGGCCTTGGTCGCCAGCCAGCGGCTGACATTGCCCAGCGAGACGATGTAATTGCCGTGATTGTTCATCAGCGGCGGCATCAGGATGTTGGGCAGACGGAATGAGCCGGCAGGGCCAAGGACGAGGAAATGGTCCGCCGTGACCGGCGTCTTGAACGGATGGCCCTCCTCCTCGCGCCAGCCTGGCAGCAGCCGGTCGATGCCGATCGGGTCGACGACGGCGCCGGAGAGGATATGGGCTCCGACCTCACCGCCTTTCTCCAGGACGACAACCGACAGCTCGGGATTGACCTGCTTGAGGCGGATGGCGGCGGCGAGGCCGGCCGGGCCGGCGCCGACGATAACCACGTCGAATTCCATGCTTTCGCGTTCGATGTCGCTCATCAACCCCTCCGCACTGGCTTATCCCATTCGGGTATCTTGCTGGCTCCTGCGCTGCATAGCGCATCAATTGGCGACAGGAAACCGGCACATACGTGACAATGGCGTTTTGGCCAAAAAGTCGCGCACCCGCGAGGCTGGGCGGCTGCTTTCGCCCGATATGGCGCTAACGTTTTTAATTGTTCGACGGCTTGCTTATCGGCCATACTTCACGCCATGCGCATTCCTGGGCCAGCCGGCTTTTCATCGACGCGCTTTCCATCGACGCCCGGCCGGGCCTGCCGGGCGCTCCTTTTGGCCCTTCCGATGCTGGCACCGGGTCACGCCGCCGCGGACGAGGTGAAAGTCTGGGCGACAGGCGCTTATTCCTTCTCCGATGAGCTCGGCGGTTTCCACATCACCGGCGCTTCGGGCATCGGAACGAAGGACGACCCGCTGGTCATCACCGAAGAGCTGAATTCGTCAACGCCGGTGACGCCAACCATCCGCACGACAAAGCAGATCCAGGCCTTCGGTCCGGCCGGCGAATTCGCCAATGGCATCATGTATATGCGCATCGATGCGCTCAACAACAGCGGCCAGGCCTGGATCGAGTTCCAGTTCGAGCTGCAGGAGATCCTGAACCAGCCGAGCGTGTTCGGCGACGGACTTTCGTTCGACCAGCGCAACAAGACGCCCGACAACATCTGGTCGAGCAATTTCGCCGATTTCGACCGCGAGTTCGAACCTTATGACCGCCTGCTGTTCAGGAATGGCAAGGTCGACCCGCTGAAAACCGCCAGGTTCGAATTCCTGATGACCGACTACACGCCGCGCTGGACCTTTTATCTGGTGCAGGATCCACGCATACCCACCGGGTAGAACAAGCAGCCAACCTTGCAAATTGCCGTCATGCGGACGAATGTGCTGCCATGACTGCCGCTTCCCCAAACAACAGACCTGATATCGCCGACCTGCTGGCTTTCTACGCCAGCGCTGGCGTCGACGAGGCACTTGAAGACCAGCCGGTGAACCGGTTTGCCGATCCCAAACCAGTGGAACGGGCGGTGGCGCCGTCCGGCGACGCCGCTACGCCACCTCGCTCGACCAGCGTGTCGCGTGCTGAGGCGAGCGACAGAGCAAATGCGCCGCCCGCTGCGCGCGCACCGTCGGTCACCGCCACCGTTCCCGACGGGGCGCAAGCAGCGCTGGCGCGCCAGCTGGCGACGACGGCAACGACCCTGGACGAGCTTCGCCAGCACATGGCGGCCTTCGACGGTTGCAATTTGAAAGCCACCGCCAAGAGCCTGGTGTTCGCCGACGGCAACCCCGAGGCCGCCGTCATGCTGGTCGGCGAAGCGCCCGGCCGCGACGAGGACATCGAAGGTCTGCCCTTCGTCGGCCGCTCGGGCCGGCTGCTCGATCGCATGCTGGCGGCGATAGGACTCGACCGGACATCGGTCTACATCGCCAACGTCATTCCCTGGCGACCGCCGGGCAATCGCACGCCGACGCCGCACGAAACCGAGATCTGCCGGCCGTTCATCGAGCGGCAGATCGAACTGGTCAACCCGAAGGTGCTGATCAATCTCGGCGGTCCATCAGCCAAGACCTTGCTCAACACCTCGGAGGGCATCTTGCGGCTGCGCGGCAACTGGCGCGTCCACACGACAGCATCCGGCATCGCCATTCCAGCCATGCCGACGCTGCATCCGGCTTATCTCCTGCGGACGCCTGCGCACAAGAAGCTGGCGTGGCGGGATTTTCTCGAGGTGAAGGCGAAGTTGAAGGAGTTGGGGTGAGGTTGGACGAATAGCCAATCTCCCCCCTCGTGGGGGAGATGTCCGGCAGGACAAAGGGGGGCGCGAAGGATCGCATCCTTTGCCTCACCTGTTGACCGCACGAATGAGTTGAAGGATTCCGTGATGCCGATCTGGAGGTCGGCGAGACAGCGCCCCCCTCTGCCCTGCCGGGCATCTCCCCCACGAGGGGGGAGATCGGATGTCGCATCGACCTTCGCCAATCTCCAATGTCGACAGGCGAAGGCCGGCAGGAGCTATAACCTCCCAGGTAATTGAAATCCCTCTGCCGCCGCCCTAACCATACCCCATGACAACAGCCCAAACTTCCGCCGGCAGCCTCATTCGCGAATGGCGTACGCGACGCCGCATGAGCCAGTTGGACCTCGCCATGGAAGCTGATATCTCGCAGCGGCATCTGAGCTTTGTCGAGAGCGGCCGTGCAGCGCCGTCGCGCGACATGGTGCTGCATCTGGCCGAACAGCTTTCGATCCCGCTCAGGCAGCGCAACCAGCTGCTGCTCGCCGCGGGTTTTGCGCCGAGCTTCGGCGAACGGCCGCTCAGCGACGCGACGCTGGCGCCGGCGATGGCCGCCGTCGAGATCGTGCTCAAGGGGCACGAGCCTTTCCCGGCTCTGGCCGTCGACCGGCACTGGAACCTGGTTTCGGCGAATGCGGCGATCGCTCTCTTCCTTGCCGATGTCACGGAGCCGTCATTGCTGACGCCGCCGGTCAATGTGCTTCGCCTCAGCCTGCATCCGGGCGGCATCGCACCGCGCATCGTCAATCTCGCGGAGTGGCGGACGCATCTGCTCGAGCGTCTCAAGCACCAGAATGACGCAAGCGGCGACCCGGTGCTGATCGATCTGGAGCGCGAACTGCGCAGCTATCCGTCCGGGCTGAAGGGCAGCAGGCCAACGCCCGTCGAGCCGAATGCCATAGTACATCCGCTACGCCTCGCCCATGGCGATCAAGTGCTGTCGTTCATCAGCACCATCACCGTGTTCGGCACGCCGCTCGACGTGACATTGTCGGAACTGGCGATCGAATCGTTTTTCCCGGCCGATGAGCAGACACGAACGGTGCTGGTGCGGCTGGCGAAGGAGCGGGCAGAACGATCGTAATCACCCTTGAGGCGGAGCCGCCTTGCGGGTGCGGGTACGTTCCAGACCCAGCTGGCGTTCGCGCCAGATGATGAAGATACCAGCGGCAACGACGATCAGGCCGCCGACCAGCATGTTGAGCGTGGCAACGTCGCCAAAGACGAGATAGCCGACGATGACGCCAAGGATCATCGAGGTGTATTCAAATGGCGCCACGACCGAGGCTTCAGCATGGCGATAGGCCGAGGTCATCAGGATCTGGCCGAGGCCGCCGCAAAAGCCGGCGGCAATCAGAAGAGCCGCCTGGAGCGGCGTCAGTGCCTGCCAGCCGAACGGCAACGACAGCAGCGCCATGACGCTCGCCGTCACCGAAAACCACAGAACGATGGTCGCGGTGCGCTCGCTCTGCACGAGATTGCGCACGAGCAGCATGGCGACGGCCGAGATCGCCGCCGCGACAAGAGCGGCGATGACGCCAAGCACTTCCTGGTCGCCGAGCGCCTCGTGCGAACTCAGCAGCGTCAGTTCCGGCCAGGAGATGATCAGCACGCCGACGAGACCGACGGCGACCGCACTCCAGCGATAGACGCGGATGGCTTCGCCGAGGAAGATCGAACTGAACACCACCACCAGCAGCGGCTGCGCGTAGTTCAGCGTGATCGCCTCGGGCAGCGGCAGCCGTGTCAGCGCGAAAAAGCCAAGCCCCATGGCGCAGACGCCGACGACACCACGCGCAATGTGATTGAGCGGGCGCTTGGTGGCAAACGCAGTGCCGAGTTTTCCCTTGAAGGCGAGAAAAGTGATGATCGGAAAGATCGCAAAGAATGAGCGGAAGAAGACGATCTGGCCCGCCGGAACGGTGCCCGCCGCCTTGATGCAGGTCGACATGCCTACGAAGACCGCCACCGACACGATCTTGAGCGTGATGCCGGTGAGCGTGTTGTTGTGCCCGCCGGCTTGATTACTGGCCGCGACAGCGTCCGGTGCGGGCCGGGCCGTCACCTCGAGTCCAATCCGTCCCGATTACATCGGGATCGGACTCTATCTTCTTGTTTGACCATAATCTTTTCCGAAAACCGGTTCCCACTTTCCGGGATCATGGTCTGGCTGCTTCCCGGATCGTTGCCCAGATGCGCGCCGGGGTCGCCGGCATGTCGATGTGTTTGACACCATAGGCTCGCCAGAGCGCGTCTGTCACCGCGTTGAGTGCTGCCGGTGTCGAGCCGATGGTGCCTGCTTCGCCTGCCCCCTTGATGCCGAGCGCATTGGTGGTGGAGGGCACGTTGCGGGTCTCGAAATGGAAGAACGGGAAATTGTCGGCGCGCGGCATGGCATAGTCCATGAAGCTTGCCGTCAGAAGCTGCCCATCCTCGCCATAGATGGTGTCCTCGGTCAGCGCCTGGCCGATGCCTTGCACGACGCCGCCATGCACCTGGCCGGCGAGCAGGATCGGGTTCACGGTGACGCCGAAATCATCGACGATGGTGTAGCGGACAATATCGGTCGCGCCGGTATCAGGGTCGATCTCGACCTCGCAGATGTGCGTGCCGTTCGGATAGGTGCACTCGTCCTGGACGAACTCGCCAAAGCCCTTGAGATCGTCGGGCGTTTTTGCGGCCTTGGCGATGCTCGAAAAATCGATCGACCTGTCGGTGCCGACGATACGCGCAACGCCGTTCGACAGCTCGATGTCGCCGGCCGAGGCTTCCAGCTCGTCGGCGGCGATGCGCTTGATCTTGTTGGCGAGGTCCTCGCCGGCACGCGACGTCGAAACGCCGCCGAGCGGAATGGAGCGCGAGCCGCCGGTGCCGCCGCCGGCCTTCAATTCGTCGGTGTCGCCTTGGCGGACATGGATCCTGTCGATGTCGAGATTGAGCTTTTCCGACAGGAACTGCGCATAGGCGGTGGCGTGCCCCTGGCCGTTGGTCTGGGTCCCGATCTTCAGCGTCACCGTGCCGTCGCCGTTAAGCTCGACAAAGGCCGGTTCGGAGCCCGGAAAGGCACAAGCCTCGATATAGGTCGCCATGCCGATGCCGCGGATCTTTCCGCCTGCCTTCGACTGCGCCAACCGCGCCGGAAACGCCTTCCATTCGGACCGTTCTATGGCGCGGTCCATATGCCCTTCGAACTCACCATTGTCGTAGAGACGGCCGGTCTGCGTGCGGTAAGGGAACTGCTCGGGCCGGATGAAGTTGCGGCGGCGGATCTCGTCGACAGACAGGCCCAGATCATGAGCGCAGGCATCCACAAGCTTTTCCAGCAGGAAGGCCGCTTCCGGCCGGCCAGCGCCGCGATAGGCATCGACCGGGCAGGTGTTGGTGTAGAGGCCGGTCACCGAGACGTCGAGCGCCTGGATATCGTAGACGCCGGTCGACATGGTGACGCCGATATAGGGAATGAACGGACCGTATTGCGAGACATAGGCGCCCATGTTGGCAAGCAGGTCCACCTTCATGCCAAGGAAGCGGCCGTCCTTGTCCAGCGCCATCTCGGCCTTCACGACATTGTCGCGGCCTTGGGCGTCGGTCAAAAAATGTTCGGTGCGGTCGCCGGCCCATTTCACCGGGCGGCCAAGCCGCTTTGCCGCCTCGAGCACCAGCGGATACTCGCGGTAGACGAAGCTCTTCGGCCCGAAACCACCGCCGACATCGGGTGTGATGACGCGCAGCTGATCCTTCTTGATCTTGAACAGGCCGGCCAGGATGTATTGCATCGAATGCACGCCCTGCGACCCCGTGGTCAGCACGAAACGGTTCTCCTCGATGTTCCACTCGCCGATCGCCGAGCGCGGCTCCATGTAGTTGCAGACCAGCCGGTTGTTGACGAACTCGATGCGGGTGACATGGGCGGCCCTGGCGAAAGCCGCATCCGTCTTTTTCTTATCGCCCATGTGGTAGCTGAAGGCGCGGTTGGAACCGAGTTCCGGCCAGACCAGCGGCGTGGCCTCGGCAAGCGCCGTGGCGGTACCAGAGGCGGCGTCTTCGCTGTCATAGTCGACATCGATCAGTTCGGCGGCATCCTGCGCCAAGGCACGGCTGTCGGCGACGACGAAGGCAACGGCGTCGCCGACATAGTTGACGCGGTCGCGGCATAGGATCGGAATGTCGCGGGTCGGCGCCTTGGTGCCGTCCGGCTGTCCCTGCATGACGCCGGATTTCAGATCGCCGAGATGGGCAAGGTCCTTGCCGGTCAGCACCAGATGGACGCCGGGCGCGGCCTTCGCCGCCTCGGTCGAGCCGATGGTGAAACTTGCCTTGGCGACCGGCGAGCGCAACACGTAGCCATGCAGGACGCCAGCCGGCTGGATGTCGTCGGTATAGCGGCCCTGCCCCTGGATGAAGGCGGCATCCTCGCGCCGCAGCACGGATGCGCCCATCCCGAATTTCGGTGTGACGACGGTCATGAATGCCTCGCGGGGATGACAGGAGAAGGAACGCCTGAAATAGGCATCGTCTCAGTTTTGTCGAGGGGCCGTTTCGTGTAAAGAGCGCGGACTTCAAATTTCTTGGACCAGCGGAAACAATCCGCCGCCAACGCAATCGACAGGAAAACCCACGGAATGCGCACTGACACCGGCCAGGTCTTCAAGCTCGAAGACTATCGCCCCAACGATTATCTCATTCCGCAAACCGACCTCACCTTTCGCCTTTCGCCAGACGCAACGCGCGTCACCGCCGTGCTCACGGTCGAACGCCGTGACGGCGTATCCGTGTCGGCACCGCTGGTGCTCGACGGCGACGGGCTGACGCCCCAGCGCATCGAAATCGACGGCAAGAAAGCAAAGCCGGCGGATCTGCTGGTGACATCGGACCAGCTGACCATCCTCAAGCCACCGGCCGCGCGGCGCTTCCAGTTGCTGATCGAGACCGAGCTGGCACCGGCCACCAATGAAGCCCTGATGGGCCTCTACCGGTCCAGCAATGTCTACTGCACGCAATGCGAGGCCGAAGGCTTTCGTCGCATCACCTATTTCCTCGATCGCCCCGACATCCTGTCCGTCTACACGGTGCGGATCGAGGCATTGCGTGACGAGGCGCCGCTGCTCCTGTCCAACGGCAACCCGGTCGACAAGGGCGATCTCGGCGACGGCTGGCACTATGCTAGATGGCACGACCCCTTCCCCAAGCCGTCCTATCTGTTCGCGCTGGTGGCCGGCAATCTCGGCCAGGTCGCCGACAGCTTCGTCACCGCATCCGGCCGCACGGTCGAGCTCGGCATCTATGTCGAGCCCGGCAAGGAGAAGCTGGCCGGTTACGCCATGGATGCGCTGAAACGGTCGATGCGATGGGACGAAGAAGCGTTCGGCCGCGAATACGACCTCGACGTCTTCAACATCGTTGCCGTGTCCGACTTCAACATGGGCGCGATGGAGAACAAGGGCCTCAACATCTTCAACGACAAATATGTGCTGGCCGACCAGGAGACCGCGACGGACGCCGATTTCGCCAACATCGAGGCGATCATCGCGCATGAGTATTTCCACAATTGGACAGGCAATAGAATCACTTGCCGTGACTGGTTCCAGCTTTGCCTCAAGGAAGGGCTGACGGTTTTCCGCGACCACGAATTCTCCGCCGACCAGCGATCGCGAGCGGTCAAGCGCATCGCCGAAGTGCGGACGCTGCGGGCGCACCAATTTCCCGAGGACCAGGGCCCGCTGGCGCATCCGGTGCGGCCGCGCCGCTACCGCGAGATCAACAATTTCTACACGGCGACGGTCTATGAAAAGGGCTCCGAAGTGGTGCGCATGATCCGCACCATTCTTGGGCCTGACGCCTTTCGCGCCGGCATGGACCTCTATTTCGAGCGGCATGACGGCGACGCGGCGACGATCGAGGATTTCATCAAGGTGTTCGAGGATGCGTCCGGCCGCGACCTGTCGCAGTTCGCGCTCTGGTACCACCAGGCGGGCACGCCCAACCTGACGGTCAGTTCGACACACAATCCGGCGTCGCAGGAGTTCACGCTCGAAATCGAGCAGTCGGTGCCGCCGACACCGTCCGAAAGCCGCAAGCGGCTGATGCACATCCCGCTCGCCTTCGGCCTGATCGGCGCCGGCGGCAAGCCGGTGGAGTATAGCGGCGTCGAGGGTGCCAGCGTCGAGGACGGCGTCATCCATGTCCGCAAGCGCCGCCATATGGTGCGTTTTTCAGGCGTGACCGAGCGCCCGGCAGTGTCGCTCAACCGCGGCTTTTCGGCGCCGGTGACGCTGTCGGTGGAGCAGAAAGCCGACGACCAGTTCTTCCTCGCCCGCCATGACAGCGACACCTTCTCACGCTGGCAGGCGTTCAACACATTGCTGACCGATGCGCTGATTGCCGCTTTCCGCGAGATCCTTGGCGGCAAACGGCCTGGTTTTGCGCCACGGCTGACCGAACTCGCCGGCAGCATCGCCGGCGACGAGGCGCTCGAGCCGGCCTACCGGGCTCTGGCGCTGGCGCTGCCCAGCGAAGCCGACATCGCCCGCGACATCGGTAGCAATATCGACACCGACGCCATCTACGCCGCCCGCGAGGCGCTGGCGCTGGCGATCGCGGCAGCGAACCGGGAAACGTTCTCCGGCCTTTACGACCGCCTTGCCGATAACGGCCCCTTCAGCCCAGACGCGGCCAGCGCCGGGCGACGCGCCCTGCGCAACATCCTGCTGGACTACCTGTCGCTGCTGCCGGGTGGAGCGGCACTTGCCGCCGGGCATTTCCAGTCCGCGACCAACATGACCGACCGCGCGGCGGCACTTGCCGTGCTTGCGCATCGGCATCACGGGTCGCCCGAGGCGACCAAGGCGCTGGCGTCTTTCGAGACGATCTATGGGTCCGACCCGCTGGTCATGGACAAATGGTTCCAGGTCCAGGCCAGCGTGCCCGGCCCACAGACCGTGGACACCGTTCGGGCCTTGACCGGCCATCCGGCTTTCTCGATGGCCAACCCGAACCGGGTACGCTCATTGATCGGCACCTTCTCCAGCGCCAACCAGACCGGCTTTCATCGCGCCGACGGCGAAGGCTACCGGTTCTTCTCGCAGACCGTGCTCGAGGTCGAAAAACGCAACCCGCAAGTGGCGGCAAGGCTGGCAACGGCGCTCAGATCGTGGCGCTCGCTTGAACCTGGCCGGCAGGCCAAAGCCAGGGAAGCGCTGCTTTCGATCGCCAATGCCGAAAACCTGTCGGCGGATCTAAGGGATATCGTCGAGCGCACGCTGGCGTGAACGCGCACTCTCCATGGGAGAGCCGCAAACTCTCTCGCGTCCGTCAACCCGGCTGATGGGGCTGAGGCCTTGCGGTCAGCTCGATCCCTAGCGCCTTCATCACCGCAATCATCGTTTTCAGGGTCGGATTGCCGTTCTCACTGAATGAGCGATAGAGCTGTTCACGCGAAAGCCCGGTCTGGCTCGCGATCTGGGCCATGCCCTTGGCACGAGCAACGACACCCAGCGCATGCGCGATATAGCCGGAATCTTCAGACGCAAAGGCCTCCGCCATGAATGCCGCAATCGCCTCATCGGAGGTCAAGCCTTCAGCCGGATCAAAGGTTGTCAGTTTTTCTGCCATGCAAAGATCGCGCCTCGGGCGCGCTTCCTTTAGCCGCGTCCACCACTTTCGGAACGTTTCGGTTTGTTTTAGATCGATCATAAGGAGTTGTAGTTTATAAACTACATTCTGTCAATGAAGGCCAAAGGAAGCCTATCGGGGTTCTGTTGTGAGATCCTCAAACTCCAGAAGGGCCAGTTCGACCGTTTCAGCATTATTTTAGTCGATTTTTAATCTTTTTTCGCCGGGCCCCTGGACAAGGCGAATCAGCTTTGATTCTTTACTGACGATTCGGATGTGCGGCGTTTGCCGGATCACCAAGCAGCACAGGCAAATTCGGGGAGTGCCATTTATGGCGAAGGCGGACGCGTGGGGCGCGCCCGGAGGGAAGGCTTTTGCGCATCGCGAGACGCGAAGCGACGGCCTTGCGGGGAATGCGCGGCTCATCGCCGAACCGGCCTACCGGCGGCTTCTGGCCGCCGAGCCGCTGCTGCGCCGATCGATACCGGCCCTCATCATCACCTTCCTGATCGTCATCGCGGCGCTGCGCGTGCTGTCGCTGATGAACGAGCGCGACGATGTCGAGCGCGATGCCAAGGCGATCCTCACGCTGGCAGCGGCCCAGCTGGCGAGTTCGCTCGCCACCACCTCGGACACGGTGCCGGGCGCCATCCAGGACCTTTTGGAGACCACCAGCCGTCAGGGTGCGATGGGCCGCAGCCATGTGCTTGTCATCACCGACAGCGCCTTCAAGATCGTCGCGGTGACCCCGCGCTCGGTGCCATGGCAAGGTCATTCGCTCGACGGTCTCGTCCAGGGCGGCCAGCCCTTGTTCATGTTCGGCGACCGCGCCGGCGTCATGGAGGTCAACATCGGCGGACAGGACTGGTACGCGGCGGTCAGCCTGGCGAATGGCCGAAAGGGTGCCGCGGCGGCACTGGTGCCGCAGGACGCGGTTTTCGACGCCTGGCGCAAGACCGTCTCGCTCAACGTCACCCTGTTCGTGCTGACGGCCAGCGTGCTGATCATCATCCTCTACGCCTATTTCGGCCAGGCGGCGCGCGCCCAGGCAGCCGACCGCATCTACCTCGAAGCGCATCAGCGCATCGACATGGCGTTGGTTCGCGGCCGCTGCGGCCTGTGGGATTGGGACATGGTGCGCGGCAAGATGTACTGGTCGCGCTCGATGTACGACATGCTCGGCTATGAGCCCTGCGACACGATGCTGTCCTTCGGCGAGGTCGACGAGATCATCCATCCCGAGGATGGCGACCTGTTCCAGCTTGCCAACAGAATTGTCGCGAGAGAGATCGACCACATCGACCAGGTGTTCCGGATGCGGCATGCCGACGGCCAATGGGTGTGGATGCGCGCCCGGGCGCAAGTCATCGATCCGGAGGCGCCGGAAATCCAGCTGATCGGCATCGCCGTCGACGTCACCGAGCAGCGCCATCTGGCGCTGCGTTCCGAGGCGGCCGACCTTCGCCTCCGAACGGCGATCGAGAACATCAACGAATCCTTCGTGCTGTGGGATTCGGCACAGCGCCTGATCATGTGTAATTCCAAATACCAGCAGGACAACGGGCTTTCGGACCGCGACGTCCTGCCGGGCGTGGCGCGTGCGGCGCTGGAAGAACGCATGCTGGCCTTTGCTTCCGAACGGCGGCTTGCCCACACCAGCGGCCTGCAGGGCGGCGCCACGTTCGAACGGCAGCTGGCCGACGGCCGCTGGCTGCAGGTCAACGAACTCAAGACCCGGGATGGCGGCATCGTTTCGGTCGGTTCCGACATCACCCAGATCAAGCTGCACCAGGAAAAGCTGGTCGACAGCGAACGCCGGCTGATGGCGACGATCCATGATCTCAGCCTCGCCCGCCGGGCCGAAGAGGAACGCTCGCGCGAACTGGTCGACCTCAACCGCAAATACATGAAGGAAACCGAACGCGCCGAAGCCGCCAACCGGGCCAAATCCGAATTCCTGGCCAACATGTCGCATGAATTGCGCACGCCGCTGAACGCCATCATCGGCTTCTCCGAACTGATGGAACAGGGCCTGTTCGGTCCGCTGGGGTCGGAGCGCTACGAGGAGTACGCAACCGACATCAACAGCAGCGGCAAATATCTCCTGGGCGTCATCAACGACATCCTCGACATGTCCAAGATCGAGGCCGGCCAGTTCTCGCTGGACCAGGAAGAGATCGACCTTGGTCCGCTGATCAGCGAAACGGTTCGCGTCGTCTCGCTGCAAGCCGCGCAGAAGGCGATCACGGTGGAAACACGCATCGCCGATGCATTGACGCTGTTTGCCGATCGCCGGGCGATCAAGCAGATCGTCATCAATCTTCTGTCCAACGCGGTGAAATTTACCGGTCAGGGCGGCCACATATCGGTCAGGGCCCGCAACACCTCCGGCGCGCTGGTGCTGACGATCGAGGACAATGGCTGCGGCATTCCGAAAGACGCGCTCGGCAAGCTCGGCCGTCCCTTCGAGCAGGTTCAAAACCAGTTCTCCAAGAGCCATGCCGGGTCGGGCCTGGGCCTCGCCATCTCGCGCTCGTTGGCCGAGCTTCAGGGCGGCGCGCTGAAAATCCGTTCGACCGAAGGTGTCGGCACAATCGTGTCGGTACGCATTCCGGTGAAGAAGAGCGCGCCGGCGATCAAGGTCGCGGCCTGAGCAACACAGGCTCCGGCCGACGTCGCCGGAGCCTGCATCGGACGGCATCACTGCATGCTGTCGTCGTTGCCGTCGTCGCCCCCTAGGCGATGATGGCCAAAGCGGCCGTCCTTCGGCAGTTCGCTCTTTTCGATCTTGCCGTCATTGTTCTTGTCGAGCACGGCGAAGACCTTCTTCTCGCGACTGGTGATGTCGTCTGATGTCAGCGTGCCGTCGCCCTTGGTGTCGTAACGGGCGATGATGCGTTTGGCCATCTGCTCGAAACGCGCCTTCTCCAGCGCGTCGGCGAGCTGGGCGACGGTCAGTTTGCCGCCATTGTCGGCGACGAGCTTCTTCAGCCGCGCGTTCATGGCTTCGGAAAACTGGTCGAAGCTGATGGAGCCGTTGTGGTCGCTCATCGCCTTGTCGAGACGCATCATCGTGCCCTCGCGCATTTTTTCGCTGGCATTGTTTTCGGCATAGGCGGTGGTGCCGACGGCGCCGGCCAGGGCTACGAAGGCAAGGGCAAGTCTGGTTGTCTTTCTCATGGTCTTCTCCTGTTGCATCGTCACCCCCGATGCGACCAGACGAACCACTTCACGGTCGTCCGGTACGAAGCAAAAGGTCAAAATCCTTCCTGACCTTTTGCGACGTCTCCTTGAGGTGCGCTTCCAGCACACCGAAATCCGGCAGGTCAGTCACCGCCAGAAGCAGATCCGAAAGCCCCGGCGGAACGTCGTCGCGCTCAAAAGCTCCGGTGAGGCACAGCCGCGCCATCTGGGTCAGCGCCAGATAGAGCGCATAGGCATCGCCAAGGTCCTGCCTGACCCCGGCGCTGGCGAAGGCAGGCGCCAGGCGGGACAGGATCTCGGCCGTACCCGTGGCACGTGCAGGCACGGCCGGGGCACGTGCAATTGGCACGGCCGGGGCACGCGGCCCGGATTCAACCTGCCCGGTGATGACGGCCACCTGGGCGATGAACTCGAGGTCTATCAGGCCGCCGGGGATCAGCTTGATGTCCCAGAGGTCGCGCGGCGGCTTTTCCTTTTGGATCATGGCGCGCATGTCCGAGGCCTCGACCATCACCTTCTTCGCGTCGCGCGGTTGGCCAAGCACGGCGGCGACTTCCGCTTCAACCTCACCGCACAGGCCGGCGTCGCCGGCAATAGTGCGCGCCCGTGCCAGCGCCATGTGCTCCCACGTCCAGGCTTCCTGGCGCTGATACTTCTTGAAGGCATCTATGTGGGTGGCCACCGGACCCTTGTTGCCGGACGGCCGCAGGCGCAGGTCGAGTTCGTAGAGCACGCCTTCCGCGGTTGGCGCTGAGACGGCCGCGATCAGCCGCTGCGTCATGCGGGTGTAGTAGTGTGAAGGCGCCAGCGGCTTGTCGCCATCGGATTCCTCGGCATCCGGCGCGTGATCGTAGAGCAGGATGAGGTCGACATCCGATCCCGCGGTCAATTCGCGGCTGCCGAGCTTGCCCATGCCGAGCAGCGAAACCACGCCACCGGCAATCGTGCCGTGGCGTGCCGCGAATTCGGCGGCCACCGCCTGCAACGCCGCCTCGATGGTGAGATCCGCCAGATCGGAAAAGGCGCGGCCGGCGCGGGCCGGATCGATCGAGCCGGCCAGCAGCCGGACACCGATCAGGAACTTTTGCTCGGAAGCAAAAATGCGCAGCCGGTCGAGCACGTCTTCGTAAAGCCGGTCGCCCTCGACAAAGGCGGAAAGCCGCGCCGACAGATAGGCGCGGTCCGGCAATTCGGTCAGCAAGGCCGGGTCGAGCAAGCCATCGAAGACATGCGGCCGGCGCGTGATGATCGCCGCCAGCCGGGGTGCTGCCCCCATGATCGTCGCCAGCAGCTTCAGCAGGGCCGGATTGGACTGCAGCAGGGAAAACAGCTGGATGCCGGCAGGCAGACCGGCGAGAAACTCGTCGAAGCGCATCAAGGCTTCGTCCGCCCGGCGCGTCTGGCCGAAGGAGCGCAGCAGCGCCGGCGTCAATTCCGTCAGCCGCTCGCGCGCTTCCGCCGACTGGGTGACGCGATAGCGGCCGAAATGCCAGCCGCGGATGACGCGGCAGATGTCGCTCGGTCGCTGAAAGCCGAGACCATGCAAGGTCTGCAATGTATCGGGATCGTCGACATCGCCGGTGAAGACCAGATTGCCGATGCCCGTCGACAGTTCCGGCGCGGTTTCGAACAGCGCCGCGTAATGGCGTTCGACCTGTTGCAGCGAGGCGCGGAATGCCATGGAAAAGGCGGCCGCATCGGCAAAGCCGAGCATGCGGGCGATGCGTTCCAGCCCTTCATCGTCTTCTGGCAGTGTGTGCGTCTGCTCGTCGGCAACCATCTGCACGGCATGTTCGACACGGCGCAGGAACCAGTACTGACGGGCCAGCGCATCGCGCGCATCGGCGGTGATCCAGCCGCGTGCCGCAAGCTGGCCGAGCATCGGCACGGTCTCGCGGCCGCGCAACTCCGGGAAGCGGCCGCCGGCGATGAGCTGCTGGGTCTGGACGAAGAACTCGATCTCGCGGATGCCGCCGCGCCCGAGCTTGACGTTGTGGCCCTTCACGGCGATCTCGCCATGGCCCTTGTGGGCGTGGATCTGGCGCTTGATCGAATGGACGTCGGCAATCGCGGCATAGTCCATGTATTTGCGCCAGATATAGGGCTGCAACTCCTTGAGGAAGGCTGCCCCCGCGGCGAGATCGCCGGCCACCGGCCGCGCCTTGATCATCGCGGCGCGCTCCCAGTTCTGGCCGCGCGCCTCATAGTAGCGCAATGCCGCCTCGACCGGGATCGCCAGTGGTGTCGAACCTGGATCGGGGCGCAGCCTCAGATCGGTGCGGAAGACATAACCGTGCTCGGTGCGGTCCTGCAGGATCCGCACCAGGCGGCGCGTCAGCCGCGAAAACAGCTCGGTGGCGTCGAGGGGATCGACGACGGCGGGCGCTTCCGGATCGAAGAAAACGACGAGATCGATGTCCGACGAAAAGTTCAGCTCGTGCGCGCCGAGCTTGCCCATGCCGAGCAGGATCCAGCCCGATTGCCGCGACGGATTGTCGGGATCCGGCAGTTTGAGCTTGCCCTGACTATCCGCGTCGCGCAGCAGGAAGTCGACGGCGGCGCGGGTGCAGGCCTCGGCGAGATCGCTCAATCGCCGCACCGTCAGCGCCGTTTCGGCTTCGCCGGCAAGATCGGCGAGCGCGATCAGGAGATGCGCTTCGGCCTTCCACTGACGCAGGTCCATCATAAGGCCGGCTTCCGAGAGCGCCTCGGCCAAATGCGCCCGGTCGATGGCGGCGCCGATCGCCTTCAGCCGGTCCTCGACAGTCTGGTCGAACAGCCCGTCGAGGATCCGCGGCCGGCGACGTGCCGTATTGCGCAGGAAGGGCGACAGATCGAAGACGGCGGAAAGGAGGCTCTGAGCCGCACCCTTGCCAGCCAGGAATTTGGCCAGCCGGGGCAGCCCTTCTTGCCGTGCCGCGGAAGCGATCTCGGCCAGCTCTTGCCGCGCCCGGTCTTCGTCGAGCGGAGCGAGGATGGCCGCGGGTTTCAGCAGCCAGTCTGTCCCCGCCCGCTTTGCAGCCGCGCTCATCAGTGATCCTCCCGTGCGGGAAAACTCATGACCACGGACAATCCGGGATTGCCAGGCAAAAGTTCAAGCCGGCCATTGTGGAATGTCATGACCGCCTTGGCGAGACTCAGTCCTAGACCGGAACCCGGCTGCGAACGGCTCTTCTCCAGCCGCACGAAACGTTCCGTCGCGCGGGCGCGGTCGCCGTCGTCGGGGATGCCGTGGCCATTGTCGGCAACCGACAGCCGGACTTCGGTGCCGGTCCGCTCGAGAGCCACGCGCACAGCCGGTTGGGCATTGGCGCCGGTCGAATATTTGATGGCGTTGTCGACGATGTTCGACAGCGCCTGGCCGATCAATTCGCGGTTGCCGTTGACGAAGGCCGCCTCCCGCGCGTCCGCCTCCAGCGATACCCCCGCCTCCTCCGCCACCGGCTCGTAGAGCTCGACGACATCGCGCACGGCTTCCGCAAGATCGACGCGGTTGGTGTTCTCGGAAGAATAGCCTGCCTCCAGCCGGGAAATCATCAGGATGGCGTTGAAGGTCTTTATCAGCTGGTCGGACTCGGCAATGGTGCCTTCCAGCGCCTGACGGTAGTCTGATGTCTTGTGCTTGCCCGAAAGGGTGGCCTCGGCGCGGTTGCGCAGCCGGGTCAACGGCGTCTTCAAATCATGCGCGATGTTGTCGGAGACCTGTTTCAGGCCCTCGTTCAGCGTGGCGATCCTGGCCAGCATGGCATTGAGGTTTTCGGACAGCCGGTCGAATTCGTCACCGGCCCCGGTCACCGGCAGCCGGCCCGACAGGTCGCCACCCATGATGCGGCGGCTTGCATCCGACACGCTGTCGATGCGCTTCAGCGCCGCGCGGCCGACAAAGAACCAGATCAGCAATCCGCCCAGCCCCATCATGCCCAGCGCCAGCATCAGGGCGCGGCGGATGACGGCGCGGAACCGCTCCGGCTCGCCAAGGTCGCGGCCGACCAGCATGATCATCTGGTTCGGCAGCCGCAACACCAGCGCTATGGCGTTGTGGCCCTTTTCGCCTTGCGCCTGTGCATCACTCTGCTCGGAGGTGTTCTGGTCGGCGGGCAGATTGCGCTGCCGCTCGAGTTCGCCCTCGCCAAAGCGCTGATAGGAGAACGGGCTGTTGGTCCAGCCTTCGGTTTCGAGAACGCCCGGCTCCAGACTCTGCACATTGCCGGTCAGGATCTGGCCGTTGGCGTCGGCGATCAGGTAGAGGTTGGCGCCGGGCTGGCGCGAGCGCTGTTCCACGACGCGCACCAGGATAGGCAGGCCACCGCGCTGGTAGGCGCGAGCGAGACCGAGCACCTCGTCGTTGATGGTCTCCTGCGTCTGCGCGGTCAGCATACGCGCCGACAGCGAGGTCATGTAGAAGACGAGCGCCACGGCGCAAAGCGCGAAGAGCAGGAGATAGAGCGCCGAAAGCCGCGCAGCCGTCGTCCTCATGATGGCGGGCACGGAAAGAGCCATGCTGCCGCTAGCCGCTCTTCAACATATAGCCGGCACCGCGAACCGTATGCAGGATCGGCTTGTCGAAGCCCTTCTCGATCTTGCCGCGCAACCGCGAGACATGGACGTCGATGACGTTGGTCTGCGGATCGAAATGATAGTCCCAGACATTTTCCAGCAGCATGGTGCGCGTCACCACCTGCCCGGCATGGCGCATCAGATATTCGAGCAGACGGAATTCGCGAGGCTGCAGCGTGATCTCGCGTGCCGCGCGGCGAACCGAATGCGACAGCCGGTCGAGTTCGAGATCGCCGACGCGATAGACGGTTTCCGCCTCCTTGGCGCTGGCGCGGCGGTTCAGCACCTCGACGCGGGCCAGAAGCTCGGAGAAGGCATAGGGTTTTGTCAGATAGTCGTCGCCGCCGGCGCGCAGGCCGGTGACCCGGTCGTCGACCTCGCCGAGCGCCGACAGGATCAGCACCGGCGTCGTGTTGCCCCTGGACCTGAGACCGGCAATGACCGACAGGCCGTCACGGCGCGGCATCATCCGGTCGATGACCATCACGTCGTAGTCGCCGGCATCGGCGAGCGCGAAACCGGTTTCGCCGTCACCGGCGACATGCGCGGTGTGACCGGCCTCGGTAAAGGCTTTCTGCAAGTAGTCCGCAGCCTCGCGGTCGTCTTCTATGACGAGAATCTTCATAGGACTGTTATACGCGATTTCGCTGGAAGGTTGAGTGGCGGACATCTGCATTGTGGCCTTTGCCAAAGCGCGTCGCGATCAAGATGATTCGAGGCCGGTGCGCGATAAAAGTCCTTGTTTGCGATGTCGTTGCGCCAAGATCGCTGAAACGCTTTTTGACGACATGCCTGGATTGGCGCGGCAGCGGGCGATGGGAGCCCGCTGCCGCCGGGGAGAGCGCGATGACTGACTAACGCGCGCTCCTCCATGCTTTCCCGTGCGGCGGCTCGGGGGTGTTGAAACAGCCGCACTGGAAAAGTCGAACCTGCCGCCGGAGCGTCCTCATCCGACTGGAGAGGCGAGAACGCTCCGGGGCCATGCTTCAGCCCTTGGCGACGGGCAGCGCGACGAACCGGTTGTTGTCGTCGCGGGTGATCTGCATCAGCACCGCCTTGCGTCCGGCCTTCACCGCTTCGGTCATCGCCTTGGTGACGTCGTCGGCGCCGTTCACTTCAGCCGAATTGACTGCTGTGATGACGTCACCCGGTTGGATGCCGCGGTCGGCGGCATCGCTGTCGGGATCGACGTCGGTCACCACCAGCCCCTTGCCGTTTTCGGACTTGGTGACGGTCAGGCCGAGATCGGCCAACGAGTCGGGCTTGGCCGGGGCGGCGGGCTTCGGCTGGTCGGCCGATGCCCGCTTGTCGCTCGAAGGCAGTGTGCCGAGATCGACCTTCACCGTCTGGCTTTTGCCGTCGCGCCACACGGTGACGTCGACCGGCTTGCCAGGCGAGTAGGCGCCGATCAGACGAGCCAGTTCCTTCGGCGAAGCAACGTCCTTGCCGTCGACCTGGGTGATCACGTCACCGGCAATGATACCGGCCTTCTTGCCGGGACCATCGTCCTGGGCGCTGGAAACCAGAGCCCCGTTCTGCGACTTCAGGCCCAGCGATTCGGCGATATCGGACGTCACCGGCTGGATTTCGACACCGAGCCAGCCGCGCTGCACGCTGCCACTCTTCATCAGGTCCAGCACCACCTGCTTGGCGGTCGAAGCGGGAATGTCGAAGGCGATGCCGACGCTGCCGCCCGACGGCGAGAAGATCGCGGTGTTGATGCCAACGACCTGACCGTTGAGGTTGAAGGTCGGGCCACCCGAATTGCCGCGATTGACCGAGGCGTCGATCTGGATGAAGTCATCGTAGGGACCGGCGCCGATGTCGCGGCCGCGGGCCGAGACGATGCCAGCGGTGACAGTGCCGCCGAGGCCGAACGGATTGCCGACGGCCACCACCCAGTCGCCGACACGAACCTTGGAATCGTCCGCGAAGTCGACATAGGTGAACTTGCCGACACCATCGACCTTGAGCACGGCGAGGTCGGTGCGCGGGTCGGTGCCGATCAGCTTGGCGTCGAGTTCCTTGCCGTCACTCATCACCACGGTGAACGCCGAGCCTTCCTGGACGACGTGGTTGTTGGTGACGAGATAGCCGTCATCGGAGATGAAGAAGCCGGAACCCTGCGCAACCGGCCGCGGCTGGTCGTTGTTGTGGTCGCGGTGGCTGAAGCGGCGATTGCCGCCACCCTGGCCATTCTGGTCACCAAAGCCACGGAATTCCTTGAAGAAGCGGCGCAACTGCGGATTGTCGGGAAGATTGTTCATGCCGTCCGGATCGTCGGACTGGTCGGAGCCGTCGTCGGCCGCCGGGCTGATCTTGGCCTTGACCTTGACGCTGACCACGGCGGGAGAAACGTGCTCGACGACGTCGGCGAAGCCCGGCACCTGCGGCGCCTCGACGCGCACGGCATCGGCCAGAACAGGGCTGGTTCCCGTCGTCAGAGCACCGACGCCGATCGCACCGGCGACGGCGATGGACGCGACGGCAGCCATGAGACGCTTGCGGGTGACGGAATATGAATTGGGGGCAATATTCATGGGGTCTCGTATCCTCTTTCAAAGGGACGCGTTTGATCGGCATCCTCGGGAAAGGAGAATTAGAGAGGCGCACATTACGGCGCCATTTCCGACACATGAAACTTTGGTAATGTTGCAGGCCAATTTTCGCGGGCCAGACTCGACGAGCCTGACCCGCATGGCGATCAGATGAACATGCCGCCGGACACTTCGATGCGCTGCGCGTTGATCCAGCGATTGTCGTCCGAAAGCAGCGAGGCGATCATCGGGCCGATGTCGTCGGCAACGCCGGCACGCCCGAGCGCCGTGATCTGGGACACCATGCGCTGCATGTCCGGATTGTCACGCAAGCGTCCGCCGTTGAAATCGGTGGCGATCGCGCCGGGTGCGACGGTGTTGGCGGTGATGCCGCGCGGCCCAAGTTCCTTGGCAAGACTGCGTGTGAACACCTCGATGCCGCCCTTCATCATCGCATAGGCGGCCGTGCCGGCCATCGCGAATCGTGCGAGGCCACTCGACAGATTGATGATGCGGCCGCCATCGGCGATCAGCGGCAACAGCTTCTGCGTCAGGAAGAAAACGCCTTTCAGATGGATCGCCACCAGCGTATCGAAATCCGCCTCGCTGGTCTCGGCGATGGGCTTGTGAAATCCGGTGCCGGCATTGTTGATGAGAAAGTCGAAACTGTCGCGACCCCAGATATCGCGCAGCACACCCTTCAGCCGCTCGGCAAAGCCCTCGAAAGTTTGCGTCGCGCCGGTGTCGAGTTGCATGGCGACCGCCTTGCAGCCTTCGGCCTCGATCGCCGCGACGACCGCGCGGGCGGCGTCGGCCTGGGAATGATAGGTGATCACCACATCGACGCCCTTGCGAGCAAGGTTTTCAGCGGTGTTGCGGCCCAGGCCCCGGCTGCCGCCAGTGACGAGAGCGATTTTGCGTGTTTGCGTGTCCATGTTCAAAATCCTTCCTTGATTGATCCATGGACACCGATGTAATCGGTCTGTAGATTGAAACAATCTATCTCATTTTGACATCTGCGTTCCAGAAACCACAACAATGGACCATTTCGACAGCATGCGCCTGCTGGTCCGCGTCGTGGAGCGACAGAGCTTCAGCGCGGCGGCCTCCCACCTTGGCATACCGCGATCCAGCGCGACCACGGCGATCAAGCAGTTGGAGCAGCGGCTTGGCATTCGGCTCCTGCAAAGGACGACCCGCCACGTCACGCCGACGCTGGAAGGCGAGATCTACTACCGGCGCTGCAAGGCGATCCTTGCCGAGGTGGAGGATGCCGAAGCGGCGCTGACCGGCAGCGAGGTTCGCGGGTTGCTGCGCATCGAAGTGCACGGACCGATGGCGCGCAACTTCATCCTGCCCCAACTGCCGGCCTTCCTCGAGCGCCATCCGGCCCTGTCGCTCCACATCGGCGAGGGCGACCGCTTCGTGGACATCGTGCGTGAGGGCTTCGATTGCGTCATCCGCGCAGGCGAGATCGCCGACAGCGACATGATCGTTCGCAGACTGGGTCTGGCTCGGGAGGCGACGTTCGCAAGCCCGGCCTATCTGGAACGCCACGGCGTTCCGCGCACGTTCGACGATCTCCACGGTCACGAGATGATCGGCTTTGCCTCATCGCGGACGGGACAGGTGCTGCCGCTCGAATTCACCGTCGAGGGCGAGCTTCGGACACTGGTGCTACCGTCGCGCATCAGTGTGACCAACTCCGAGACCTATGCCGACCTGACCCGTCTCGGCTTCGGACTGATGCAGGCGCCCCGCTATCGCTATGCCGAAGACCTCGCGGCCGGCACGCTGGTGGAGGTGTTGCCGGAAAACCCGCCCTCGCCGACGCCGATCTCGGTGCTCTATCCCAGGAGCCGTCAGCTTTCGCCACGCGTGCGTGTCTTCATCGACTGGGTTGTCGAGATCGTCGCACCGAAACTGTGAAGGACCGCCGTCAGTCCCGGCGCAAGATGGCGTCCAGCGCCGCCTGTTCCTCGGTAGTCAGCGCTTTGGTTGCCGTCGCGCGGCGCGACCGCGCCGTCAGCACAATGAAAACGCCTCCGACCAGCAGGAGAAGCACAGGCGTGCCCCACAGCAAGGCATTGCGCAGGTCGAAGCGGGGCTTCAGCAGCACGAACTCGCCGTAGCGCGAAACCACGTAGTCCATCACCTGCTGGTCCGAATCGCCGGCAACGAGGCGCTGGCGCACCAGGATGCGCAGGTCGCGGGCAAGGTCGGCGTCGGATTCGTCGATCGACTGGTTCTGGCAAACCATGCAGCGCAGACCTTCCGAAAGCGCCCGCGCCCTCGCCTCGAGCCCCGGATCGGCCAGCATCTCGTCGGGCTTCACCGCCAGTGCCGCGCCGGCAAAAAACACCGCCAGCAGCAGGACAATCGAGGTCAGCGAAAGCCTTGCGCTCATGTCAGGCCCGCGGACGTCACGGCCTGCTTGCGGCGGCGCGACGGTGCACCGACGCGCAGGCGCCTGTCCATCAGCGACATCACCGCGCCCGCCATCATCATCAGGCCGCCGCCCCAGATCAGCGTCACCAGCGGCTTCCACCACAGGCGCACAACGACCGAGCCATCCTTGCCCTCGTCGCCCAGCGAAATGTAGAGCTGGGAGAGGCCCATCGTCCTGATGCCGGACTCCGTCGTCGTCATCTGCCGCACCGGATAGAAACGCTTGGCGGAACTGATTTCACCGACAGGGCTGCCACTGACCCCAATCAGCTCGAAGCGGCCGCGATCCTCGCTGTAGTTCGGTCCCTGGGCGGGATAAAGCCCGACGAAACGCAGCGTGTGGCCGGACAATTCCACCGTCTCGCCGGCATGCATCGAGAGTATCTTTTCGGTGCCGAAGCAAAGCGTGCCAACGATGCCGAGCGTCGTCAGGCCGAGGCCGAGATGAGCGAAGGCGGTGCCGAAGACCGAACGCGGCAAGCCGAGCAGGCGCCTGACCATGATCCCCGGCGCGACATTGCCGATCCCCGATTTGACGGCCAGATCCGTGAGCGCGCCGAGGATCAGCCAGACGGCAAGACCCGTGCCCAGGGCGGCGAACACCGATGCGCCGTCGATGAACAGGGCGGTGACCAGCGTCGCCAGCAGGGCGGCGGCGAACGCCACCATCAGGCGCTGCGCGACGGCGAAGACATCGCCGCGCTTCCAGGCCAGCAGCGGCCCGAGCGGAACCATCACCAGCAGCGGCACCATCAGCGGTCCGAAGGTCAGATTGAAGAACGGCGCGCCAACCGAGATCTTGTCAGCCGAAAAGGCCTCGACGGCGAGCGGATAGAGCGTGCCGACGAGCACGGTCGCGGTCGCCGTGGTCAGGAACAGATTGTTGAGAACCAGCGCGCCTTCGCGCGAAATCGGATGGAACAGGCCGCCGGCCGTCAGCCTGGAGGCGCGCAGCGCAAACAGCGCCAGCGAGCCGCCGATGAACAACATCAGGATGCACAGGATGAAGACACCGCGTGTCGGATCGGTGGCGAAGGCGTGGACCGAGGTCAGCACGCCGGAGCGCACCAGGAAGGTGCCGAGCAGCGACAGCGAAAAGGTGAGGATGGCGAGGAGCAGCGTCCAGATCTTCAGCGCCGAGCGCTTCTCCATGACGATCGCCGAATGCAGCAGCGCGGTGCCCGCCAGCCACGGCATGAAGGAGGCGTTCTCGACCGGATCCCAGAACCAGAAGCCGCCCCAGCCGAGCTCGTAATAGGCCCAGTATGACCCCATGGCGATGCCGCCGGTCAGGAACATCCAGGCGACCAGCGTCCATGGCCGCACCCAGCGCGCCCAGGACGCGTCGATGCGCCCTTCGATGAGGGCGGCGACCGAGAAGGAAAAGCAGATCGAGAAGCCGACATAGCCGAGATAGAGAAACGGCGGGTGAATGGCGAGGCCGAGATCCTGCAGAATCGGGTTGAGATCGCGGCCTTCGATGGGTGCCGGATTGAGCCGGATGAACGGATTGGACGTCGCCAGGATGAACAGGAAGAAGGCGGCGCCGATCGCGCCCTGCACGGCAAGCACATTGGCGCGCAGCGTCGCCGGCAGGTTGGTCCCGAAAGCGGCGACAAGGGCGCCGAAGAAGGTCAGGATCAGCACCCAGAGCAGCATCGAGCCTTCGTGATTGCCCCAGGTTCCGGTGATCTTGTAGATCAAAGGCTGCAGCGAATGCGAGTTTTCCCACACGCTCGCCACCGAGAAGTCGGAGTTCGCATAGGCGCTCGCCAGTGCTGCGAAGGACAGCGCCGTCAAGGCAAAACCGGTCACCGCGACCGGACCGCCGACAGCCATCAGCCGCTGGTTGTTCAGGCGCGCTCCAAACAGCGGCACGATCGTCTGCACCAGCGAAAGCGCAAATGCCAGCACCAGGGCGAAATGTCCGGTTTCAACCATGCCCGTGATCCACGCTTGCTCTCCTGCCAGAGCTATTCACTCTTGCTCTCCCAGCAGAATTATTCACTCTTGCTCTCCTGCCAGACGCCCTTGGCCTTCAATCCGTCGGCTACTTCTTTCGGCATGTAGCGCTCGTCATGCTTGGCCAGCACGCTGTCGGCAACGAAGACGCCGTCAGGGCCGAACGTGCCCTCGGTGATGACGCCCTGCTCCTCGCGGAAAAGGTCGGGCAGGATGCCAGTGTAGGTGACCTTGACCGATTTGTGCGTATCGGTGACCGAAAAGGCGACCGTCGCCCCCTGCCCGCGTTGGACCGTGCCTTTTTCGACCAGCCCGCCCAGCCTGATGCGCTGGCCGGGCTGCACACTGGCGGTGACGAGATCGGCCGGCATGTAGAAATAGGATGCCTTCTGGCCAAGCGCGTAGAAGGTCAGCCCGGTGGCGGCGCCGAGGAAAACCAGCCCACCGGCGATCACCGACAATCGTTTCTGCTTGCGCGTCATATCCGGTTCTACTCCGTCGCCGTCAGGCCAAGCGAGGCGGCGAAGGCGGTGAATTTTTTCGCTTCGTCACTGTCGGCTCCAAAGACGGCAATAGCGCGACCCAGCGCGTCACGCGCCTGATCCGTCTTGCCCAGCACGACATAGGAACGAACGAGCCGCATCCATCCTTCCGGGTCACGCGGATTTTGCCGCAGTTTGTCGTCGAGACCGGCAACCATGGTGTTGATCATGGCCTCCCGATCCTGCGGCGTCATCACGGATGCGGCGTCGACATCGCCGGCATTCGGGCCATTGGTGGCGGCACCGGACGCAACGTCGGGGCCGCCGGATTTGGCCAGTGCCTGCTTGACCGCGCCGCGCCATGGCGAATCCGGTGGCAGCTTGTCCAGCATCGCCTGCCAGGCCGCGACCGCCTCCTTGCCGCGGCCCTCCTGCGCCAGTGCCATGGCCAGGTAGAAGCTGGCTTTGGCATTGGCCGGATCGAGCTTCAAGGCCGCCTCGAAAGCATCCTGGGCATCGGCCGAGACAATGCCGCCCGCCGCATTCGCGATCGCCTCGCCAAGGCCCGCCTGGCGAGTCGCACTGTCGCCATCGAGGCGAATGGCGTTGCGATAGGCCGCCGCCGCATCGGAAAAGCGTTGCATGCGCAGATAGACGGGTGCGAGCACGTCCCATCCCCTTCCGTCGGAAGGATTGGCGGCGAGATGGGCTTCCGCCCGCGCCACCAACTCGTCGACCGAACTGTCGGCCGGGTTCTTGGCCAGCCGCTCGCTGAGCGGCTGCGACGGCAGATCAGGCGAGCCGAGCTTGACGTAGAGGCCCCAGCTGACAAGCGGTACCGCCAGCACAGCCGCGGTCGCCACCAGCCTTGCCGCGACCGAGGCTTGCCGGACGGACGCCTTGGCGGCCGATGCCGCATTGTCGAGGCGAAGAATGCGGCGAGCGATCTCGGCGCGCGCCTCAATCGCTTCCGCCGGCTGGATCAAGCCACGCGCGGCATCGCGGTCGAGTTCGGACAATTGATCGCGATAGACTTCCAGGTCGTGATCGCTGCTCGACGACGCGCCCTTCGAGCCACCGGCCAGCGGCAGCAGCACCGCCAGGCTTGCACCCAGCGTCAGGATTGCGGCTATGACCCAGAACAGCATGGCTCTTCCAATAAAGGCAGACCCCTGCCCTGCCAACACATGCATCCTGCGACGCTTTGACGGGGACCGGCGCCAGGCGCCGACCTTCGCCAGATTGCTGTCAGGTCAGCGGCGTCCAGCTGCCGTCGGCGTTGCGGCAGGCGGTTCCACGCGCCGTCACCCCGGACCCGCCGGTGAACACCGTCTGCGTGTACTGGCGGCAGTCCTGCGAACCGACGCGATAAGGCTGGGCTGGAACCACCTCGCCATAGTGCGAGGCCTGGTCGCCCTTCCATGCCACCTTCTGGCCACTCGTCGTGTATTCGAGCGCCTTGTATTCAGCCTCCAGCGCACTGCGCTTCTCGGTCTCGCTAAGGCCATTGCCGATCGAGCCTCCGACGAGGCCACCGCCCATCGCCGAAATGATCGTCTTGGTGACCTTGCCGCTGGAAGGCGGCGTCGAGGCCGGTGTCGGTGCAACGGTCGGACCCTTGCCGCCCAAGGTGGTGCAGCCCGAAACAGCCAGCAATGCGGAAACAAGCGCGACGCGAATCTTCATGCCAACAACCGGTTTTCTTGAGTTGGAGCCTGCCAAGGATGAGCCGGGGGCCGCGTCATCGGAGAAGTCGGCGTGGCCATAGTCTTGATATTTGTCGGAAATTTGGCCGCTGGCCGTTTCGGGACCAGTCGACACGCCGAGAGTGGCACGCCCCGCCCATCGACGTCGATCGACCCTGGAAAACATCACTGAAGGCTCCGCAATCGCACCACCGCCTTCAATCCGCCCATGCCGGACCGTTCCAGCGCCAGAATGCCTCCATACTCGTTGACGAGGTCGGCGACAATGGCCAGCCCGAGACCTGTTCCAGGCTTCGTCTCGTCCAGACGCCGCCCGCGCTTCAGCGCTTCGCGCGCCTTGTCGTCGGGAATGCCGGGGCCGTCATCCTCGATGTCGATCTCGAACAGGCCGGCCGCGTCGTCCTTGCCGGTCAAGGGCGCTACCGACACCGAAACGGCGCTCCTTGCCCATTTCATCGCGTTTTCGAGCAGATTGCCCAGCAATTCCTCCAGATCCTCGCGCTCGCCGGCGAAGACGATCTCGGTGGCCGGCAGCGTCAGCGACAGGCTTGTCTGCGGGTTTAGTTTCTGCAGAACCCGCACCATGCGCTGCACCAGCGGCGTCACCGGCGTGCGGTAGACGACGCTGTCTCGTTGCGCCGCGACGCGGGCGCGCTGCAGATAATGCTCGACCTGCTTCTGCATCGAAGCGGCCTGTTCGGCGATCAGCTGCCCCTTGGCGCCGCCAAGCGCCCGACCCTCATTGAGCAGCACCGCGAGCGGCGTCTTCAGCGAATGGGCGAGATTGCCAACCTGGGTTCGCGACCGCTCGACGATGCGCCTGTTGTTTTCGATCAGCGCGTTGGTCTCGTTGGCAAGCGGTTCGATCTCGGCCGGGAAGCGGCCGTCGAGCTTTTGCGCGGTGCCCTCGCGCACCATGGCCAGTGCGTTCCTGACCCGGCGCAGCGGCTGCAGGCCGAGCAGGATGGCGATCGCATTGATGGCGATCATGCCGACGCCGAACAGGCTGAGATAGGTCAGCAGGCGGCGCTGGAAGGTGGAGATTTCCTGTTCGAGTTCGCTCTGGTTGCCCATGACGCGGAAGCGCGCGGCGCGGTTCTTGGCATCGAGAACGAATTCGCTCTCGAACACTTCGAGCCGCTCGCCGTCGATGCCTTCGGTCGCATAGCTGCGCTGGAAGCTGGAATTGAAAGGCACCTCGGCGACGCTTGGCGATGGGATCGTCCTGGTCATCGACGACGAGTGGAGGTCGCCATGCACGCCTTCCGAGGCGGGTTCCACCGACCAGTACCAGCCCGAATTCGGCTCCGAGAACCGGAGATCGCCAAGGTCGGGCGCACCGGTCAGCGCGCCGCTGTCGGAAATGCCGACGGAGCCGATCAGGTTGAACAGATGCGCCGAAAGCAGGCTGTCGAAGCCGCGTTCGCTGGCCTGGCGATAGAGCGTGGTGATCAGGGTGAAGATGACAACGAGGGTCAGGATCGCCCACACGGTGGAAAAGGCGATCACGCGGAACGTCAGCGAGCGCGGCCACAAACGCAGCGAAAGCGGCGTCCTTGCGAGTGGTTTGAGCGGTTCCGAGTTACGCCTCCGGCTCACGCATGCGGTAGCCCATGCCGCGCACGGTTTCGATCATGTCGATGCCCATCTTCTTGCGCAGCCGTCCGACAAACACCTCGATGGTGTTGGAATCACGATCGAAATCCTGGTCGTAAAGATGTTCGACCAATTCGGTCCGCGAGACGACCTCGCCCATATGGTGCATCAGATAGGCAAGCAGGCGGAATTCGTGCGACGTCAGTTTCAGCGGCACGCCGTCGACATCGGCCTTCGACGCCTTGGTGTCGAGACGCAGCGACCCGCAAGTCAGTTCGGACGAGGCGTGGCCGGCGGCGCGCCGGATCAGGGCCCTGAGTCTCGCCAGAACCTCCTCGATGTGGAACGGCTTGGTGACATAGTCGTCGGCGCCGGCATCGATGCCGGAAACCTTGTCGCTCCAGCGGTCGCGCGCCGTCAGGATCAGCACCGGCATCTTGCGGCCGCCGCGACGCCAGCGCTCGACGACGCTGATGCCGTCCATCTGCGGCAGGCCGATGTCGAGCACGACTGCGTCGTAGGGTTCGGTGTCGCCGAGGAAATGACCTTCCTCGCCGTCGAAGGCACGGTCGACGACGTAGCCGGCATCGACCAGCGCGTCCGATATCTGCCGGTTGAGATCCTTGTCATCCTCGACGACGAGTACGCGCATGCGGAGATCGATACCTGTTGAAGAACTCGGTCAGATATAGGCCGATTCCGGCGGCCTGGGAAACGGCAGGAGCTAGTTCTGCGGAACGACGATTTCGGAACGGCGCGGACGCTGTCCGTCCTTGCCCGGAACGAGCACGACGATGACGCAGACCGGCTGGCCGCCACGCGTCGATTGCGAAGCCTTGGCCAGCGTCCCGCCATTCTGTTCGGCCACCTGCTGGCCGATCGCGTAGCAATCGGATGCCGCCAGAATAATCGGGGTGGCCTGATCGGGCGCGACCGCCGGCACCGCCATCGCCTGCGACGCAAACAGTCCGGCGGCACTCAGCGCCAGTGCCGCGGTTCGGAAGTGGGAGCGAAGCGTTTTCATGGTCGGCGTTGTAACGCATCGGTGCTGAACGTGAAATGAACAGTGAACGCCGCTGAAAACATGCCCGCTACACCCCTGCAACGCGAGACAACCGATCCGGAATTTCGCCGCCCAACCCGGCGAAATCCTCGAAGCGCCAGTCTAGACTCCGTTTTGCCTATATTGAAAGCGCATCACTCAGTTTCCTGCGTTATGGCGCGAAAGCGCAGCAGCCCGTGATGCACCAGGAGATCCTCGTCATAGCGGGCCTCGTCGAATTCCAGCACGAGGCGTGTCTGTCCGCGAGGGCCGATGACGAGCACCGCGTCGGCGAGGCGCGCCCTTATGCTGTCCATGATGGCACGTGTTTCGGCGTCGCCATGGGCCTTCGACCAGATGTGCAGCGTGACCAGTTGGTCGGCATCGTTCTGGACGCCAGTGTCCCAGTCGAAGGCGCTAGTCTGGCCACATGTCACGTGAGGAAAGGCGGCATTGTCGGCCGCATGTTCGAGCAACCCGGCGCCGCCCAACAGAGCCGACAGCGATGCATCGCTTCTCAGTCTCAGAAACAGTGCCTGCAGCAAGTCGCCGGATGCGGTCATCGTTTTCCCTCACCATAGCGGCTTGCGGATCATGTGCCAGGACTGCCCCTCAAGGGGTATCCGGATTCTGCCCGGCTTGCCAATCAGTGGACGCCCCGCAGCCTAACCACGAAACTGCGCAGCGCAAGCACCAGCACCGTGATGATGATCAGGATCACCGATAGGGCTGCAATCGCCGGGTCGATGTTGTCGCGCAGACCCATCCACATCAGCCTGGGCAGCGTGATGGCATTGACCGAGGTGATGAACAGCGTGACGCCGATCTCTTCCCAGGACAGCACGAAGGACAAAAGCGCTGCCGTAATGATGCCGAACTTGATGTTGGGTACGATGATCCGGGTGGCGCGCTCCCACACCGATGCGCCCAGGCCACGCGCGGCGAGATCGATGCGCCGGTCGAGCTGGCTGAGCGACACCAGGATCAGCACCGTGGCGAAAGGCACCGTCATCACCGAATGCGCCATGGCGACGCCAAGCCAGGTGTCATAGCCGAAGAGAGAGCTGAAGCCGGAGATCGAGGTCAGCAGGAAGTAGAGCGTGATGGCCGAAACCACCGGTGGCACGACCATGGGCAGCAGCACGAAGCCAACGAGCGCCGCGGTGAAGCGCGGCTGGAACATCCACACGCCGAGGCTGAAGCACAGCGCCAGCACGGTGGAAAGGGCGCTGCTGACGATGCCGATCCGGATCGAGAGCAGGATCGAGTCGATCCAGCGCGAATCCTCGATCAGCGCCCGGTAATGGCGCAGCGACAGTTCGCTGGATGGCATCGCCAGCATGCGGCTCGGCGTCAGCGACACCGGGATGACGGCGAGCAGCGGCAGCAGCAGGAACAGCGCCACGAAGGCGGCGATGATGAGTGAGACGGGACCGGGGCGGTAGGTCGGCATCAGATCAATTGCTTCGGTCTGACATAGCGGAACAAGAGCGCCATCAGCGCGCCGACGAACAGCACCAGCACGACGCTGATCGCCGCGCCCAGCCCCCAGTCCGGACTCTGGAAGATCCTGAGATAGATCAGCTCGGCGATCATGACGCTGCGCCCGCCGCCGAGGATCGCCGGCGTGACGAAGAAGCCGAGCGAGAACACAAAAACGATCATCGCCGAACCGATAATCCCGGAGCGGGTCATCGGCACGAAGACTGTCCAGAAGGTGCGCATGCGGCTGGAGCCGAGCCCGCGCGCCGCCAGCAGCACGCGGTCGTCAAGGCTGCGCATGGCGGACGCCAGCGGAAAGACGGCGAAAGGAATGAGGAAATGCGTCATGCCGACGATGACGCCGAACTCGTTGCGCACCAGCGCCAGCGGTTCGGAAATGAAGCCGATCGCCTGCAGCCAGGTGTTGATCAGGCCGCGATTGGACAGCAGCGCCACCCAGCCGAAGGCGCGGGTCAGCACCGAGATCCAGAACGGCACCAGGATGCAGAATTCGGCGATCAGGCGCTGTGCAGGGGTTCCTCGCACCCATACGACGGTGATGGCATAGGCAGCGGTGACGGAAACCAGCGTGACGATGGCCGCGATGCGCAGCGTTCGGATGAACACTGACTGCACCAGATCATCCGCGAGCAGCGCCTCATACTGGCCGAGCCCCGGCGTCGGCAGGGTAAAACTCCATTTGACGACACCGAGGAACGGCCAGGCATAGGCCAACACAAGAAACAGGAGCAGCGGCGCCATCAACAGCGCCGCGCCCATCCTGTCGGAGAGATATGCTCTCATTTCGACCCGGTCATCCGGCCTTGATCAGGCGGAGATGATCTTGGTGTATTCGTCGAGCGCTGCCCCATAGTTCTTAGCGTACCAGTCCATATTGAGCGCGATCTGCTTCTTCATGTTCTCTGGGTCGACCGGGTTGATGCGCTTCTTGTCGGCTGGGATCAGCGCGTCGGCGGCCGGGTTGGCCGGGCCCTGGCCGAGCTTGTCGAACATGATCAGCTGCTTTTGCGGGTCCTGGGCGCTGGCGATGAATTTCATCGCCGCGTCCTTGCCGCCGGGATTGCCCTTGAGCACGGCGAGCGCACCGGGCGAGATCAGGCCCTGGTCCCAGATGAACTTGATCTTCCCGCCCGAGTCCTGCTCGATCAGCGAGGCGCGGGTCGACCAGACGATGGCCATCGAGGCTTCGCCATTGAGCAGCACGCTCTGGCTTTCGGCGCCGCCGCCCCAATAGGCGACGACGTTTTCCTTGAAGGCGGCGATCTTGTCATGCGCGCGCTTCAGATCGAGCGGGTAGAGCGAAGCGGGCGCGATGCCGTCGGCCAGCAGTGCCGCCTCCCAGCTCGACACGCCCCATTTGTAGAGCGAGCGCTTGCCGGGGAATTTCTTCACATCGAAGAAATCGGCCATGCCGGTCGGTGCGTCCTTGCCGTATTTTTCGGAATCATAGGCGATGACGTAGGAGAAGAAATAGGTCGAGGCCGCGTAGTCCCAGCCAAAGCCCGGCCGCATCTTCTTCTTGTCGACGATGTTGTAGTCGATCGGCTCGAGCATGCCTTGGGCGCCGAGGGTGATAGCGGAAAAGGGATCGACGTCGACCAGGTCCCAGGTCGGGGCGCCGCTCTTGAACTGCGCGGCGATGGCGCCTTCGGTCGGGCCGGAGCCGTCCATCTTGACGGTGATGCCGGTGTCCTTGGTGAAGGCCTGGCCATAGGCCGCATCATAGGCGGTGATGGCGTCGCCGCCCCAGTTCACCAGCACCAGCTCCTTCGCCGCGGCGAAGGCTCCGGTCGAGCGCAGCAGCATCGGCGCGCCGGCCAGCACCAGTGCCGCCAGCTGCGCGAATTGCCGGCGCGAGATCTCGCCGCGACCTGCCCTGGCGGACAGGCTCTCGATGGCTTGTTTTTTGGTGTCGTTTGTCATGTCAGTTCCCCTTTTTGTCGTTGATAGTACCGGAAAGCGGTGGTGCTGATGTCTCGCCACACCGTTCGTCATTGTCCTCCATGCGGAAGGAGGAAACCCTTTTCCGCCGGCCAGGTGAGCCAGACGGAGTTGCCCTTGCTCAGCGCAGCGGCAGCGACCTCGTTCGGCACCGAGACCGTGACCTTGGCGCCTTGCCGCGTCGTCAGGTCGAGCCGCGTTGCCGCGCCGAGATAGGTGGAGTTGATCGCAGTCGCGGCGATGCCGTTCTCGCCGGCCGCCGCCTCACCTGATATCGACATGTATTCAGGCCGGATCGCCAGGATTGCATCGCCGCGCACCGCCTCGGCCTTGCAGCGCATGGAGATCGCGCGGCCTTCGCAGAGGCCGGTCGAGCCATTTTCGGCCGGGCGCACCCCCTTCAGCGGCAGCATGTTGATCTCGCCGAGGAACTCGGCGACGAAGCGATTGTCCGGCCGGTCGTAGACCTCGTCGGGCGCGCCGACCTGAAGCAGTTTGCCGTGATTGAAGATGGCGACGCGCGACGACAGTGCCAACGCCTCGCTCTGGTCGTGGGTGACGAAGACGAAGGTGGTGCCGGTTTCCTGGTGCAGCCGCTTCATCTCGGCCTGCATCTGGCCGCGCAGGCCCTTGTCGAGGGCCGAGAATGGCTCATCGAGCAACAGCACGCCCGGCTCGAACACCAGCGCGCGGGCGAGCGCCACGCGCTGCTGCTGACCGCCTGAAAGTTGCGCCGGCAGTTTTTTCTCGTGGCCCTTGAGGCCCACGCGTTCGATCATCTCGCCGACACGACGCTTGATGTCGGCCGCCGATTTCTTGCGCACCTTGAGCGGGAAGGCGATGTTGGCTTCGACGCTCATATGCGGAAACAGCGCGTAGCCCTGGAACACCATGCCGGCGGCGCGCTGTTCGGCCGGCCGTTCGGTGATGTCGACGCCATCGCTGAACAACCGGCCCTCGGTCGGCTGCACGAAGCCAGCAAGGATCATCAGAAAGGTGGTCTTGCCCGAACCGGACGGCCCGAGCAGGGTCAGAAATTCGCCACGACCAATGTCGAGCGTCAGGTTGTCCAGCGCACGGAACGAGCCGAAGCTCTTGCCGATCCCGATTGCCTTGATCTCTGCGGCCCGGCCGGGTTGCTGCATCCTGCCTGTTTCCTCGGTTCCCAAGAGAAATCGTAGGGCAGCGCGCGGCCTCACCGCAACCGAATAGTTTTCGCCGCATCGGCAAATTTCATTCATCTATCCAGTCGGTGGCGCCAGTGGTCGGCCATGCCCTTGGCATTGCTCTCCGCGAGTTTCGATCGCAGCCATCCGGCAAATGCGTCAAGCACCGGGTGCGTCGCCTTGGCGTGTTCGGAGACCAGGAAGTAGGAGCGTGGCGATTTGATCGCGATGTCGAAGGGACGCACGAGCCTGCCCTCGGCCAGAGCCTTGCCACTGGTCAGTTCGTCGCCCATGGCCATGCCCTGGCCGGCGATCGCGGCCGAAAAGACAAGATTCATGTCGGAAAAGAAGATACCGCCTTCCGGGTCGGGGTTCTCGACCTTGGACAGCGCCAGCCAGCGCGCCCAATCCTCGGTGTCGCCGAGATGCAGGAGATTGGCGCGCAGCACATCGGCCGGCTTGGAGAATCCGCCGACCTTGTTTAGGAGCGTCGGACTGCAGAGCGGCGTGAAGGAAATGTCGCACAACAGTTCGGCGGCCCGGTTCGGCCAATTGCCAACGCCAAAGGCAATGAAGGCGTCGGCGTCGGCGTTGCTGACATCGTCCAGCCGTCGCGGCGTCAGAATGCGCAGCGCAACGTCGGGGTACATCTGCCTGAACTCGCCAATATGGGTGCATAGGAACAGCGAGGCGAAGCCCGTCGTGCAGCTGACGCTGAACGAGCCGCCGACGCCGGTGCCGGCATGGCGCGTCACCGCGTCACCCAGCACGGTCAGCGCCTTGCGCACATCGCTGGCGTAGCGCTGGCCGCGTGGCGTCAGGGTCACGCCCTTGCCGATGCGTTCGAGCAGGTCGAAGCCGAGGTCGCGCTCGAGCAGGCGAAGCTGATGGCTGACGGCGCTGCGGGTCAGATGCAACTCGTCGGCGGCGCGCCAGACGCTGCCGTGGCGAGCAAAGCTGTCGAGCGCGCGCAGCGCTTGTGTCGATGGTATGCGCAAGAGGCCTCAGGTGAACCGAATTTGCATGAGCCGGGAAAACATATCACTTTTTGGCGAACCGCTTCACTGCTTTCTTCTCTGCCATGGAGAAAGCGGCCACCACATCGGCGCAAGCAACCGCGCTTGCCTGCCTCGACGACATCCAGCCGTCGCTGTCGGCGTGGACGCGAACCATCTTCGATTTCGGTGAGACCGCCTGGCGGGAGTATCAGTCAGCCGCCTGGTATGTAGAGCTTCTGAAACACGAAGGCTTTTCCGTCGAGGAAGGTTCCGGCGGCATGCCGACAGCCTTCTGTGCCCACTGGACCAATGGTCCCGGCCCGACCATCGGCATGTACGCGGAGTACGACGCGGTGCCGGGCAACTGCCAGGATGCCGCGACGGTCAAGCGTCCGCGCCCGGGGCTTGGCGACCAGGCCGGCGGTCATACGGATCCGCATTCCGGACTGGGCATTTCAAGCCTTGGCGGGCTGCTGGCGGCCAAGGCGGCGATGCAGCGTCACGGCATACCGGGCACGCTGCGCTTCACCGGCGAACCGGCCGAGAAGGTGCGCGGGTCAAAGCCGATCCATGCCGCCAAGGGTTATTATGACGGCCTTGCCGGGATGATCTCCTTCCATCCTTTCTACATGCTGCCGCTCTGCAACACGGCGCGCTGGGACACGCATTGCGGCGCGGCCTACGCAATGATCTATCGCTTTGTGTGCGACGAACCTGAAAATTGGGTTCGCGCAAGCGATGGCGCACCCATCCCGCAAGCGCATTCGGCGGTGCGCGCGCCCGGCGCCAACGACGCGCTGTCGATGATGTACATGGCCTCGAAGGCGTTGCGCGATTCCATGCTGCCGCATCAGGGCGGCTGGTCGATCAGCGAGGCGATCCTGACGGCAGGGCAAGCGACCGCCGACAATCTGCCGGCGGGGCTGGCCGAGATCCAGTACATGGTCCGCGTGCCGACGCTTGCCATGGCCGAGCAGGTCACCGCCATGCTCGACCGCAATGCGCAAGCCGCCGCGGGCATGAGCGGTTGCCGCACCGAGCGGCACTGGGTGTCGAAGTCGCGACCGGGGCTTGCCAACCATGCGATGGCCGAAATCGCCTATGAGGCGCTGTCGACGGTCGGGCCGCCACGTTGGGACGAAGCGGCCAAGGCGGTCGCCCGCGAGATTCAGGTCAATGCCGGTGGGGTGGCGACGGAGGAGCCGTTCATCGCCGAATTGGAGCGCCTGATCGCGCCGCGGGACGCGGAAGCGATCCTGCGCCGCGACCTGCCGCCATCGCAGATCAATTCGACCTCCGACGATTATACCGACATGTCGTGGCATACGCCGACAGCCCGATTCTACGTCGCCCGTCCGGCGCTGCGTTCGGCAAGCGGACATGCCTGGCCGGCCTGGGTGATGAATGCGCTGGGCGGCATTCCCGCCACCATCGGCCCGATGGTCATCTGTGCATCGAAGACCATAGCGCTGGCCGCCCTTCGCCTCCTGGAAGACAAGGCCGCGCGGGACGCGGCGCTGGATGAATTCGTCGCCCGCACCGGTGGCGGCATCGGTGGCTCCAACTGGATCGCGCCGCTCTGCGACTACGAACCGCCGATTGGATTTCGTTGGCCGGAATACGTCACCACCCCGCGCGGACGCGACTGGTGGATACCGAGCAATACCCAATGATCAACCAAGCCGCCTCACGAGGAGAACCCGATGACCGTTCATGACCGCATCGTCGCCGAGCCGTTTTCGCTGCAGCGCCGCAACCCGGCCGGCGGCACCAAGCCGCTGACCGTCTGGGGCTTTGCCAACGAGACCGATGTCTTGACCGACGTCCTGCTCGGCTCGCCCAATTTCCTGCGCCATCTGTCGACAAGCTCGCTGTCGCGCAAGCATCTGCGCGAGGCGCCTTGCAACGTCCAGATCGCGCAGGCGCAGCACAAGGATCTTGTCGCCGCCTACGAGCATTTCGGCGTCAACATCCACTGGCACGAGCCGACGCCGGAACTGCCCATGCAGGTCTACTCACGCGATTCCAGCGTGATGACGCCTTACGGCGCCGTCATCACCGCCATGGCCAACTGGTGGCGGCGCGGCGAGAATTATGCCGCCATCCGCACCTACGAAAAACTCGGCATCCCGATCTACGACATGGTAACCGCCGGCACCTTCGAGGGCGGCGACTTCAACGTCATCGAGGACGGCGTCGTCTTGATCGGCTGCGGCGGTGCTCGCACGCAGGAGGAAGGCGCGCGCCAGGTGCAGGCCTGGTTCGACAAGGAAGGCTGGGAAACCCGCATCGCTTTCATCGACGAGTACTATGTCCATATCGACCTGATGGTGGTGCCGATCGCCGAAAAACTGACCGCCGTCTGCCTCGCCTGCACCGAACCCGGCATTGTCGACTGGCTGAAGGGCAAGGGCCACGAGATCATCGATGTGCCGTTCCAGGATACGATGGCACTCGGCTGCAATTTCATGTCGCTCGGCAAGGACCGGGTGATCGCGCCGACCTCCAGCCAGACGCTGATCGGCCAGCTCAAGGCACGCGGTTTCGAGGTCGCGGCGGTCGACATGAGCGAGATCTCCAAGACCGGCGGCGGCATCCATTGCATGGCCCAGGCGTTGAAGCGCGAGCCGGCCTGAGGCGGCTCGCCCTTCTGCAACAAACCCCGCACTGTGTCTTCGCCGCCCTTGTGAGTATGGGAAAAATGGAGGAATAGTCTGCCAGGGTGTGCGGCCCTGAAATTGCCGGCTTGCGGTTTTCAGGTCGCGCCATCGCCTAGCCGGGTTTTTGAATGGCCAGTCCTGAACCGCGCAAGAGAAGAGGTCCGATCGCCGCCCGGCTGCTGGCGCTCGACGCATGGATCGATTCCTCGCTCTACGAGATCGGTTTCAAGGCACGCCAGTTCTGGGAAGCCGCGACGATCTTCTCGCGGCGCTTCCGCCTCACCGGCTGGCGTCGCGGCATCATCGAACTGTTGAGCGAAGGCTTTACGCTGGGAGCCGGCGGCATTGTCGTGATGCTGGCGCTGGCCATTCCTGCCTTCCAGGATACAACTGGCGACTGGCGCGCCCAGGGCGACTTCGCCGTCACCTTCCTCGACCGCTATGGCAACGAGATCGGCCAGCGCGGCATCATCCAACGCGATTCGGTGCCGGTCGACGAGATGCCCGACCAGGTCATCAAGGCAGTCCTCGCCACCGAGGACCGCCGCTTCTTCGAGCACTACGGCATCGATGTGCTTGGCCTTTCACGCGCGATCTTCGAGAATGTGCGGGCGAACTCGGTCGTCCAAGGCGGCTCGAGCATCACCCAGCAGCTGGCCAAGAACCTGTTCCTCACCAATGAGCGCACCTTCGAGCGCAAGATCAAGGAAGCCTTCCTGTCGCTGTGGCTCGAGGCCAACCTGTCGAAAAAGGAAATCCTGCAGCTTTATCTCGACCGTGCCTATATGGGCGGCGGCACGTTCGGCATCGAGGCGGCCGCCGACTTCTATTTCGGCAAGAGCGTCAAGGACCTGAACCTCGCCGAGGCGGCGATGCTGGCCGGGCTGTTCAAGGCGCCGACCAAATACGCGCCGCACATCAACCTGCCGGCGGCGCGTGCGCGCGCCAATGTGGTGCTGTCCAATCTCGTCGATTCCGGTTTCATGACCGAGGGTCAAGTGCTGCAGGCAAGGCTGCATCCAGCCGATGTCGTCGATCGCGGCGAACAGAAAAGCCCGGATTATTACCTCGACTGGGCGTTCGATGAGGTCAAGAAGATCGCGAAGCCGGGACAGCATTCGCTCGTTGCCCACACCACATTCGACGCCAACATCCAGAAGGCGGCGGAAGAATCGGTGGAGTTCCACCTGCGCCAGTTCGGCAAGGAGTACAACGTCACCGAAGGCGCTGTCGTCGTCATCGAGACCAACGGCGCGGTCAGGGCCATCGTCGGTGGTCGCGACTACGGCGCCAGCCAGTTCAACCGCGCCACCAAGGCGCTGCGCCAGACCGGCTCGTCGTTCAAGCCCTATGTCTATGCAACCGCGATGGAGCACGGCTTTACGCCCAACTCCATCATTTCCGGCGGCCCGATCAGCTGGGGCACCTGGTCGCCGCACAATTACAGCGGCGAATCGGCCGGCAACATCACGCTGATCATGGCGATGGCCAAGTCGATCAACACCGTGCCGGTGCGACTGGCCAAGGACCATCTCGGCATCCCGCCGATCAAGGCAATGGCCGAGGCGATGGGTGTGGAATCACCGCTCGAAGCACACAAGACGATGGTGCTCGGCACCTCGGGCATGACCGTGATGGATCAGGCGACGGGCTACAGCGTGTTCGCCCAGAACGGCTTCGTCGGCTCCCGGCACGGCATCACGCAGCTCGTCACCCGCACCGGCGACGTGGTCTACGACTTTGCCAAGGATGCGCCACCACCGCATCGGGTGCTGTCGGAGCAAGCGCTCAAATCGATGAATACAATGCTGGCAGCCGTGCCGGTGATGGGCACGGCGCGCCGCGCTCAGATCCCCAACATCGTCGTCGCCGGCAAGACCGGCACGACGCAATCCTACCGCGACGCCTGGTTTGTCGGCTTCACCGGCAACTACACGGCGGCGGTATGGCTGGGCAATGACGACTTTACGCCGACCAAGAACATGACGGGCGGCTCGCTGCCGGCGATGGTTTGGCAGCGCCTGATGGTCTACGCCCACCAGAACATCGACCTCAAGCCGATCCCGGGCATCGACAAGCCCTTCGTCGACGAGACCGTCGCGGCCAAGGCCGAGGAGGCGCAGAAGAAGAACGACGCGCAAGCGGCGGCCGATGCAGCCTCCGAGCGGCCGCCGGTGCTGTCTAGCCGGACCACGCAGACATTGAGGGACATGACCAAGCTGTTCCAGTCGGCGCCCAGTCTCAGTGCGCCGCAACCGCCGGAGACGCTGTCGGCTCTGTGATTGGTACGGCTCTCCCCTCTCCCCTCGTGGGATAGGCCATCGCATATGAGACGCTGAGGTTTTCGCTCTACGAATACCCCCACCCCTAACCCTCCCCACAAGGGGAAGGGAGACTTCAGTAGGCGCTGATCTCGGCACACTGTCGATATCTCGCCCAATATGAGAAGGCGCGCGGCAGCATCCCCTCCCCCTTGTGGGGAGGGTTAGGGTGGGGTCCGCCTTCGCAAGAATCCATATGCGATAGCCCAGCCCTGTGGGAGGAAGCCGTACCTGGCCACGACGCTTGTCTGCAAATCTGCGCCCGCCGCTTGCCACGAGGCCCTACGCCGCGATATCCCGAGCGGCAACTCTTCTTGTCCCCGGCCCCTCATGCTCAAGAACGCCTTCCTGACGCTGCTTTCGCTTGCCATAGCCATCGGCGGCGGTGGCGGCAGCGTCTGGTATGCGCTGAAGGTCCAGGATGGTGTCGGCGCCATCCGGATCGGCCAGTGGACGGCCTTTCCCGATATCGGCACACCAGCCGCCGATCCCTATTCGAAGGCCCGTGTGGCGCGCGAGGGCGTGCTTGCGCTCGGTCGCGCCGAAGGGCTGTCCTTCGTCGCCGAGCACGACGCGGGCGGCGACGAGCTCAAGCGCGAATGCACCTACACGATCAAGGGCGGATTTCCGACGGCGCGGTTCTGGACGCTCTATGCCGCCGACCAGTCGCTCGGCGTGGTCGAAACCGGCAAACCGCGGCTGGCGGCGCTGCAATCCTATGGGATGGTGCGCCAGCCCGACAATTCGGTCATCATTTCCGTCAGCCGTCACCCGATGCCAGGCAACTGGCTGCTGACCGACGGCTTCGGCAGGATGTATTTCGTGCTGACATTCTACGACACGCCGATCGCCAGCAGCACCGGCCTGTCGGACGTTTCGCTGCCGAAGATCGTGAAGGTCGGCTGCGATGCGTAGCTTTTATGCGGCGACGCGCAAGCTTTTGCACGCTGTGCTGCTCGGCCTGCTTGGCGCCGGCATCGTGCACATTATCGTGCTGCTGCTGGTGCCTGAATTTTCCGAACGCGACGCCTGGTCGCGGCTTTCCATGGCATCGGACCTTTACAAGATGATCCGTCTCGATGCCGAGGCCGGCGGTGCGCCCGTGGTGAAATCCGTCGACCCGCTGTTTTATGCAACGGCTTGCCGGTTCGACCTGGGTGAAGGAATGGTCCGCATCAAGGCGCCGGGACATGTCCCGTTCTGGTCGGTGTCGGTCTATGACCGCAACGGCCACAACATCTATTCCTTCAACGACCACACGGCGACCGGCGGCGTGCTGGATGCCGTCGTGCTGACGCCGGCGCAGATGATCGACGTGCGCAAGGATCTTCCCGAGGACCTTCAGGGAGCGATCTTCGTCGAAGCCCCGATCGAGGAAGGCATCTTCGTCATCCGCACCTTCGTGCCCGACGACAGCTGGAAGCCGATCGTGTCAAGCTTCCTCGAACAGAGTTCCTGCGAGTTGCAGGACTTCTAGTGATGCGGAACCGGCTTTGATCCCGGCTTGTCCGGATCGACCGGCCGCACTTCGCCGGCATGAGACCGCTCATAGCGGATGCCGGGAAAGATGATCACCGCCGCCGGCATTTCGGCGGTTTGCTTTGTCCGATTGCTTGGTGCCGTTCGCGGCACGAAAGACAGTACCATGCCCATGACTCGCGCATTCCTCTCGGTTTCCCCGGAGCACAACGCAACGCCTCCAAATATCATTAAGGACGGCAGAGGGTTAACGGAGCGCTAACGGATCGTCGCTAACTTGATCTTTGTCTAGAGGTCGGGACATCCTGACCCGAGGCCAACGCGAAACCGACACAGTCCCGGTGGCGCGTGATCAAGTTTGTGTCGAGTGTACGGGCGTATCCTTCGTGTCATCTTCGGACTTCAGGCAAATCGCGATACGGACGGACTCGGGAAAGGCCGAAAGGCTGTTCCGCGCCGCGGTGTCGGCGTTCTGCTCGCTCACCCGCCCGTCACGCCGCGAGATCGGCCAGCTCGAAGACCTGACGCTGCCGCTGTTCGGCGATGTGTCCGTCGAATCGCGCCGTTACGTGGCAGCCGCCCTTTCCGAATGCGAATATGCCCCCGCCGGGTTGGTGCGCCGGCTCTGCGAGGAGCCGGTCGACATTGCCGCGCCGCTGCTTATCCGCTCCCGCGCGGTCAGCGACATCGATCTCATCGCGCTGATCGGGCGGCATGGCCTGCCGCATGCACGCGCCATTGCGCGCCGCAAGGATTTGAACCCGACCATCGCCGATCTGATCAGGGCGCTGGAAAGGCCGACTCTGGTGCGGGTGCGGGAGCCGGATGTGAGTGTGGCGCCGGCGGACAAAGCCGCGGCGGCGGCAGCGGACAAGGCTGCACCGGTGAGCACGCAAGCCGCCTCTGAAGAGCTCACGAGAGAACGGGCGACCGGCATCGCCGCCGAAAATGCACGGCGCAGGCTGCGCTCGATGATGCGCACCGGTGAACAGGCAGCCGGACCGAACGCCGATCCTTTCTCAGGCGCGGACACTTATGTCAAATTGCGCGAGACTGCGCTGACCGGTAACGCCGCGTTTTTCCAGACCGCGCTCGCCGATGCGCTCGATATCGATTTCTCGATCGCACGATCGCTTACCGCCAACCAGAATTATGCGTCCCTGCTTGCCGCGCTGCGCTCGCTCGACCTCAGCGAGGACCGGGCATTCCTGATCACGGTTGCGGTCTATCCTACACAATTCCCGCATCCGCAGGCCATCCGCACCTTCCTCGACCGCTACCGCCTGCTGCATCGCGATGTGGCGCAAGACAAGGTGCGGCTCTGGAAAGCCGAGACCCTGTCAAGGGTGGTTCGCGACGCCGCACCGGCAAACAGCGATACCCGCACTGCATCGAACAGCGACGATGCTGCGGCCTCGTCCGGCCTCAGGGCGTCTTTACGGAAATAAGCTCTTCGACGGGCACAGTGCCGGCCTCGATCTCGACCACCCAGATGTCGGGATCGAATTTCTTTTCCCTTTCCAGCCGCGCATCGAGCACGGCGGCATCGTCACCGGCGCCGAGAAGGCTGAAGAAGCGCTCATCGGGCTTCGCCGAATCGTAGCTCGTCTGCGGCGCCGGTCCGAACAGGGCAATGTCTCCCGACCTGCCTCGCGCCAGCACGAAGACAGCGCCCGCTTCGGTTGCGCCGCGCTTGACCACGGCGGCAAATCCGCCAGCGCCGAAAACCCGGCGCAACAGGGCCGAGACCCACAGATCCGATGTGACGCGCATGGGAGAACTCCGCTAATGCATGTTGCCCAAAAGTGGCCCTGGTTTTGGGACAACGACATGCACGAAAACAAAGCCTAAAGCGCGTCGCATGAATCCGTTGCGGGTGCGACGCGCTTTAGGCATGCGGGCTATCTATCGATATTTCCGCCGCGCGGCGAGCCGTCGTTTCGGCCGTCAGTTGGTGAGGCCGATCTCACGCATCTTGACGTAGGTGATCTCGTCGGGTTCGCCGGTCTGCGGCAGGCCGAACAGCGACTGGAATTCCTTGATCGCTGCCTTGGTGCGCGCGCCGACGACACCGTCCAGTTGCATGCCGTCATTGCCGAATGCCTTGAGCCCGGCCTGGATCTTGACGATGCGGGCATCGGGTGCTTGTGGCGCGGCATTCACCTGTGCGGCATTCGCCTGCCCAGAATTGGTCTGCCCGGAATTCGTCTGCAAGGACACTGGAACGGCGGCCGGCATATCCGGGCGCGGTTGCGGTTTTGGTATCGCGGCCGCCGTTTTCGGCGTCGCACCCAGTTGATCCAGAAGAACAGCGTCGATCTCGCCCGACGCATTGAGCCCGACCTTCTGCTGGTAAGCTTGGATGGCCTTGCGCGTGTTGGGTCCGGAAATGCCGTCGACCGTTCCAGGATAGAAATCGAGATCCTTCAGTATGCCTTGCACCTGCTCGACCACAGGGTCGCCCTTGATCGGTGCCGGCGCGCCGGATGGCCTCACGATGTTGAACGTCGTCTCCGGTTCGTCGGATGCCGTGCGCGGAAAGCCTTGCATGCTGCGGGTCGCGAAGAAAGCGCCGGCATGCGGGAAAGGCTGATACCACAAGGCATTGGCGGAAACGTAGAACAGCGTCACCAGGAATGCCGTCGACCCGCCCACCAGCACAGGATTGCGCGAGATCATGCCGCCGACGGCGACGGCGCCATCCTGAAAGGTGTTGCCGCGGCGCTTGACCGCCTTAGGCTGTTTTGCGGAGCGAGCCATTTCTGTCCCCTTTCGCCATGGCCATCGGCATCGTCAGCACTCCAGCCTTTTCCGCCTGATGGCCCTTCGGCCCGTTCACCGGCAGGCTGATGGTCACCGTGGTGCCTTCGCCCGGCATGCTTTCGATGGACATCGTGCCTTCGTGCAGCGCCACCAGGCCCTTGACCAGCGAGAGCCCGAGACCCGTCCCCTCGAAACGGCGGGTATAATCGTTCTGAATCTGCATGAAGGGCTTGCCGAGATTGGCAAAATCCTCCTCGGCGATGCCGATGCCGGTGTCCCTGACCCAGAAATGCAGGCGCGAGCCGATCCGCTTGGCGCCGACGACGACATCGCCACCATCGGGTGTGAACTTGATCGCATTGGAGACCAGGTTGATGAGCATCTGCTGCACGGCACGCCGGTCGGCATTGATGTCGCCAGCGTCCGGCGCGATCTGCGCCCGCAGATCGATGGTCTTCGCCTGCGCCTGCAGCTGCATCATGGACTGGCACATGTCGACGGCTTCCGAGAACCGGAATGGCTCCGGCTCGGTCGCATAGACGCCTGATTCGATCCTGGACACGTCGAGTATCGAGGTCACGACGGCAAGCAGATGCTGGCCCGAATCCCTTACCAGGCCGACATATTCCTTCTGGCGCGGATCCTTGAAAGCGCCGAACATCTCGTGCAGCAGCATATCCGAGAAGCCGATGATGGCATTCAACGGCGTGCGCAGTTCGTGGCTGACCACTGCCAGGAAGCGTCCCTTGGCCACCTCGGCGGACGCGGCCGCCTCATTGGCCGCCGCGAAATTTTCGCGCAGCCGGGCAATTTCGTCATTCTCGCGCAGGACAAGCGTGAAGACGTCGCCCTGTTCCTCACCCCGCACCAGATCGAGCGAGAACGGCCGATAGTTGTCCGCCGCAAGGCCACTGCCATTCTGAGGCAGCCTGATGCGCAATTCGAGCCGGCGCGCCAGCGCGCCATCGCGCATGTCGGCCAACGCGCTGAGATAAGAGACGCGATCCGACAGATGGACGCGATCGAAGAGGCCGCTTCCGGAGAGCAGTTCGGGCGGCAATTTCAAAAGCGTGCGCGCCTTTGCCGAAGCGTCCAGAACCTCGCCATGGCGGGCGACGCGCAAGACCACCGCATCGATGATGTCTTCGAGCCGGTCGGCTGTGTCGACGACATCAGCCGCACTGGTCGTGTTGCGAAACGCCGAGCTGCGCGGGATCAGCGTGAGCGCCCAGGCCAACGGCACCAGCCAGTGCCACGCGGCGATCTGCGCGCCTTCGAACGGGAGCATGGTTCCGGCCAGAGGTTGAGCCAGGATGGCGACAGCAGCCGACACGACTCCCCAAACTGCCGCACGCCGCGAGGCGCCGATCCACCAGGCTTCGAACGGCAGCGCCACGACAAGCATGGCGACCGGCGAACTCAGCCCGCCGGCGGCGGCGATGAGACTGCCGAGAGCAACTCCCGCCATCGCCAGGGCGACCTGACCCGCCACTGCCATCTTGCCGGTCGCCGCCACCAGCAAGGCAACGAACCAGCACAGGCCAAAGGCCGCGAAGATGGCGGCCATGGTGACCGCGACGCCCATGCCCGAAGTGACCAGCGTGACCGCGGCACCGGCGGCAAAGAAGGGAGCAGCCAGCATGACGCCGATGAAGCGACGCTGGCGCTCGCGATCGCTCCGCCCAAGGATGGACGGATGAACCATGCGTTCGCAACCAGCGGCCATCGCGCCAGGCAATTCAACGTATCTGGCCTTGATCGAACTCAACTCAACGCACCCGTACTCGTCGTGGACAGCTCTGCTTTGCAGATTGTTCTGGTTGGCTTTGAAACTCGCATCCAGCGTTTAAGGAATGGATAAGGCAGCGCCGACCAAGGCCCCGGCCTGCGGCAAATATCGGGATGCCGGCAGCCGAATGCCCGGGCAAATGCCGCCATAGTAAACGGAGGGTTATCCGGCGACGGCGCCCATCGGGTGGATGCGTACGGCACCCGGACTCCCGGTTTTCAGGAAAAATACAGGAAAAGCAGAAAGATAGATGGTTATCCAGGGTTAAGAAAACCCGCTCGGATTTGAAACAAATCGATTGCACAATCGTTCGTTTCGAATTTGCCTAAAATTTGAGGAAAATTCTCGGTTTGCCTGCAAGCCGTCCTTTGCGCCTGTGTGCCAACATGCTGCCTACAAAAGAGGTCATGCCATATGGATGCATGATCCGGTCACGACGAGGGCAAGGGAATGATTTTCCTGATAAGAATGGCTTTCTGGTTTTCGCTAGTGCTGCTGGCGCTGCCGCTGACTGTCGGCCCCGACGAATCGGGCCGCGAGAGCGTCGGGCCGATCCAGGCCCTGTTTGCGGCACGCGAGGCGGTTGGCGACATCGCCGGCATTTGCGAACGCAAACCCGAGGTTTGCGAAACCGGCAAGTCGGCGATGCACACCATCACCGCCCGCGCCAAGGAGACCGCCAAGATCGCGGCGGCGATGCTGGACGACAAATCCGCCGCAGGCCCCGATACTTCGACGATGACCGGCAGCGTGCCGGGGGAAATCGTCTTGCCCGAGACAGTCAACCTGCCCGTTCAGAATTAAGCCGTCCGACGGCGCACCGCGGGCTGTCTGCCCTCTCGACGCCCGTGGTGTCCTTGTTTTTTCCGTGACGCGGCGCTGCCGCGTGATTATATCCGAGCCATGACGACCACGATCCAGACGATCCGCGACGATTTTTCGTTCCTTGAGGAATGGGAAGACCGCTATCGTTACGTCATCGAACTCGGTGAGGCGCTGCCGCCGTTTCCGGACGACGATCGCAACGCCGCCAACAAGGTGCCGGGTTGCGTCAGCCAAGTCTGGCTGACCACCGAACGCGGACCTGGGGCCGACCCGGTCATCACCTTCACAGGCGATTCGGACGCTCACATCGTGCGTGGGCTGGTCGCGATCATGCTGGCGCTGTTTTCCGGGAGGACGGCCAGCGAGATCCAGAAGACCGATGCGGACGCAACATTGAAAGAGCTCGGTCTCGACGAACATCTGTCGCCGCAGCGCGCCAACGGCCTTCGCTCCATGGTCAAGCGCATCAAGCGCGATGCCGAGGCGGCGCTCAAGCAGACCGCCTGACAGGTCAGCGGTTCATCGTTTCACGCAGAACCGCTCTATTTCGCTGTTTTGACGCAATTCCGGACGGAAAACCGTTTCACACTTTTCCTGGAATTGCTCCAATCGATCAGCGTCTTACCATCCGCAAAATCAAAACGGCGCCCGAAGGCGCCGTTGATGTCGATGCGACCTGGCAAGCGGCGATTACCGCGCCTTGCGCTTGCGGCCGAGACCCATCTTCTTGGCCAGCTGGGACCGGGCAGCGGCGTAATTGGGAGCAACCATCGGATAGGCCGGGTCGAGGTTCCACTTTTCGCGATACTGATCGGGCGTCAGGTCATAGTGGGTCATCAGATGGCGCTTCAGCGACTTGAACTTCTTGCCGTCTTCGAGGCAAACGATGTAGTCGTCATGAACCGAGCGCTTCGGGTTGACCGCCGGCTTTTGCTTGTCGGCAGGCGGCAGTTCGGCGGTTCCGCCCACACGCCCGAGCGCGGCATGGACATCGGATATGAGGTTCGGCAGTTCGCCGACCGGTACGGGATTGTTGCTGACATAGGCAGCCACCACATCGGCGGTCAATTCGATCAGCGCATCGCTGTTTCTGGAAGGTGTTTCGACAATATCCATGGTCATCAGGCCCCAACAAGAGTTACGTCGGTGTGCGCCCCTTTTTTACTGGCAGGGCATTGCACGAATTTCATGCAGATAGAGCTTCCGCGATTCGTGACGCGCGCACACCAATGAGCCTCCGAACCAAGTAAGTCAATTCGCTCGTTGCCCTATATTGGACAGTGTTGATCAATTATTCCCGGATCAGCTTCAATCTTTCGTGCGTTGTATAATTTTTCGATATTCCGCTCGCCAACCAGCAACCGCTGACGCAACGTCAGCTCGCCGTTACATTCGCGATAACTCACTAAGCGGGTTTCAATGCTTGATTTTGCTTGCCTGTCGAAAGGGCAAGCTTGGTTGTTCACATCTGTCCACAAAACCACAGGTTGCCGAATATCCCGCGCAAGCAACCAGGCGACGTGCCTGTCATCCGACCGGCTCGGGATCAACCAGCGATAGCACCGTCTGTCGCTGCTTCCACGCCGGCTGATTGGCGATGTCGAGCAGGTTTGTCCCGCCGGTGAATCGTCCGGTCGTCCGCAGAACGGTGCCGTTCGGATATGCTGCCTGTTTCTGGGATGTGCCCGAAGGGTATTTGCGCACATTGAGCGCATCGCCGGACAGCACATTGGCCACTTGCCAAGCCGCGAATACGGTCGCATGAGACTGGCCGGTAAAAGCCAGAGTTAGCGAAGCAACAGCGAAAACCGCGGCAATCCGAGACCGAATAGTCATCATCTCTCCTCCAGGCTCATCTCCCGGAGCCGACACGACCCATACACCGCGGCTCTTGAACCCGCCCTGATCGGCGTGTTCATTCACAATCAAGATACTTCCCCATTCAAGATACTTCCCCATTCAAGATACTGGCCCATCCAAGATACTGGCCCATCCAAGATACTGGCCCGTTCAAGATACTGGCAAAGCGAGACGCAATGACCAAGACTTCCGCATTTCCGATCGTCAACCCGCCAACGCCCGAGAAACGGCCGGTTACCGACACGCATCACGGCATCACGCGAACCGACGACTATGCCTGGCTGCGAGCCGACAACTGGCAGGAGATGTTCCGTGACCCGTCATTGCTCGACGCCGGGATTCGCGCCCAGCTCGATGCCGAGAACGCCTACCAGTCGAGGCTGATGGCCGACACGGTCGACCTGCAAAAGCAGCTGTTCAAGGAGATGAAGGGCCGTATCAAGGAAGACGATTCTTCCGTACCGATGAAGGATGGACCCCATGCCTATGGCTCGTCCTTCAAGCTCGGCGGCGAACAGCCGCGTTACTTCCGCACGCCGCGTGAAGGCGGCGCCGAGCAGATCCTGCTCGACGGCGACGCGGAGGCGGCGGGCAAGGCCTATTTCCGTCTTGGCGGCGTCGATCATTCGGCCGACCATGGCAAGCTCCTGTGGGCATTCGACGACAAGGGCTCGGAATTCTACACGCTTCGCGTGCGCGACCTTGCCGATGGCAAGGAGCTCGCCGACCAGATTCCCGACACCGGCGGTTCAGGCGTCTGGAACGCCGGCGATGACGGCTTCTTCTACACCCGGCTCGATCCGAACCACCGACCGTGCAAGGTGCTGTTCCATGCACTGGGGCAGACCCCGGAAAGCGACCGGCTGATCTATGAGGAAACCGATCCCGGCTTCTTCATGGATGTCGGCGGCACCCGTTCCAACGAATGGATCATGATTGGCATCAACGATCATGAGACGTCGGAATACCGCCTGTTGCGCGCCAGCGAGCCGTTTGCCGAACCCAAGCTGGTCTTTCCACGCGAGATTGGCCTTCAATACGACATGGAAGAAGGCGGCGACATCTTCTTCATCCTGACCAATGCCGACGGCGCCAAGGATTTCAAGATCATGACGGCGCCGGCCAGCGATCCGGTGCGCGCCAACTGGCAGGAACTGGTGCCGCATGAACCCGGCCGGCTGATCCTGTCGGTGATCGGCTTCAAGGGCCACATGGTCCGCCTGGAACGCAAGGAGGGCCTGCCGCGCATCGTCGTACGCGACCGCACCAGCGGCGAGGAGCATCTCCTGTCGCTCGACGAGGAGGCTTTCTCGCTCGGCCTGTCGGGTTCCTATGAGTACGACACCGAGGTCATGCGCTTTTCCTATTCGTCGATGACGACGCCGGCCCAGGTGTTCGACTACAACATGCGCACCCGCGAGCGGGTGCTGCTCAAGACCCAGGAAGTGCCGTCCGGCCATGACCCGGACCACTATGTGACGAGGCGGCTGATGGCGCCCGCCGCCGATGGCGAACTGGTGCCGATCTCGCTTCTGCACCATCGCGATACGCCGCTGGATGGGTCGGCGCCTTGCCTGCTCTACGGCTACGGCTCCTACGGCATCACCGTGCCGGCGGCATTCAACACCAACTGGTTCTCCCTGGTCGACCGCGGCTTTGTCTTTGCCATTGCCCATGTCCGCGGCGGCAAGGACAAGGGTTATGGCTGGTACGATGACGGCAAGCGGGCGCACAAGATGAACACGTTCACCGATTTCATCGCCACGGCTCACCATCTGGTCGTCGAGCGCTACACGACCCATGATCGCATCGTCGCGCAAGGCGGATCGGCCGGCGGCATGCTGATGGGCGCCATCGCCAACATGGCGCCGGACCGTTTCGGCGGCATCGTCGCCGAGGTGCCCTTCGTCGATGTGCTGACCACAATGCTCGATGCAACCTTGCCACTGACGCCGCCGGAATGGCCGGAATGGGGTAACCCGATCGCGTCCGCCGACGATTACCGAACCATCGCCGCCTATTCGCCCTACGACAATGTCGCCGCGCTCGACTATCCGCCGATCCTGGCGCTCGCCGGTCTCACCGATCCGCGCGTCACCTATTGGGAGCCGGCCAAATGGGTGGCGCGGCTGCGCGACCGCAAGAGCGGCAACAATCCGGTGCTGTTCAAGATCAACATGGATTCCGGCCATGCCGGCGCCTCCGGCCGGTTTTCACGGCTGGAGGAGATCGCCTACACCTATTCCTTCGCGCTCAAGGTGATGGGAAAGGCCGGTCTTGGCGCGAGCCGGTAGGCACTTTGCATTTGAAGAGTTCACGCGGCGCTTTCGCGCTGCGGAACCCGGCGCGCACTTTTGGGTGACATGCAATTGCCAGCCGATTTTCCGCTCGCAATTGCGATGGTCGCGCGCTACCCAGTGCGCGGCTTTTTCACAACTTCCAATCACCCATCTCACAAGGGTCTGCCATGTTGCTCGTCGACGTCTATCTCGACAAATCGCCCATCCAGGGCATCGGTGTCTTTGCCAAGAGCCCCATTCCCCGTGGCACGCTGATCTGGAAGCTGGATCCGAGGTTCGACCGGCTCATCGAGGTCGAGACCTATGAGCGCGAGACCGGAGCGGTGAAGAGTTATCTCGACCGCTATTCCTATCCCGACCGCCGCGACCCGAACTACATCGTCTTCGAAGCCGACGACGCGCGCTACATGAACCATGCCGACGAGCCGAATTGCGACGTGTCCTCGCCCGAGAAGAGCTTTGCGCTGCGCGACATCGCGGCCGGCGAGGAACTGACCTGCAACTACAACCATTTCTTCGAGACGGGCTTCGATTTTCTGGGCGACCGCCACCTGCCATCCGACAATTGAAGCGCTTGGTGTTTGAAGAGATTCAAACGCCGCGCTTTGGTCCTTGTTTGGTGCATGTCGTTGTTTCGAAACCGCTGCGCGCTTTTGAGCGCCACGCGTCAGTTCGCCGTCTTCTTGCGCGCGGGATAGCCGTTTGGATGCGGCGGTATCGCCTTCAGGTAGGCGGCGATCGCCGCACGGTCATCCGACGTCAGTTCGGCCATGTTCTTTTGTACATCGACCATGGCACCGCTCGCGGAATCGAACTCCGGCGTAAAGCCGGTTTCGAGATAGTTGGCGATGTCGGCGTCAGACCAGTTGCCGATGCCGCCCTCGCCCGAGGTGATGTTCGACACGATACCGCTGCCTTCGGCGGCCACAGCGCCCGCCAGCCACTCGTTCCTCTTCGTACCGCCCGCAAAGTCGCGCGGCGTGTGGCATTCGCCGCAGTGACCCGGCCCTTCGACCAGATAGCGGCCGGCCACCACCCGGTCGGGCGTGCCTTCGGGGAGTGAAACGACCGGCTGATCGCTGAGATAGAGCCGCTTCCACAGGCCGATGCCGCGACGAATGTTGAATGGGAATGCCAGCGAATTGCCCGGCGCCTTGCCGGCGACGGCCGGCAGCGTCTTCAGGAAGGCATAGAGATCGGCAATGTCGGCCGGTTTCATGCGCGCGTAGGACGCATAGGGAAATGCCGGATAGAAGTGTTCGCCCGAAGGCGACACCCCCTTCAGCATGGCATTGGCGAGGTCCGCGACCGACCAGGCGCCGATGCCGTCCTTGGGGTCTTGCGAAATATTGGGCGGAACGAAGGTGCCGAATGGCGTCTTGAGCTCGAGGCCGCCCACCAGTTGAAGCCGCGCAACGTCCTGCGACCCCGGCTTTGCATGGCAGGAGGTGCAGCCGCCGGCATAGAAAATACGCTTGCCCCTGGCCGCGTCGCCAGGGCCAAGCTTGGCCAGGGTCTCACTGTCGAGCCTCACCGGCGCCGACAGGAACCACCCGGCAACCGCGCCGACGCCGCCCAGAACGACGAGGGCGCCGACGAGTTTTTTCAGCCAGGGCATTTGCCCGCGATCAGCTCTTTTTGATTCTGTAGGTCTGATGGCAAGTGCCGCAATCGGAGCCGATCGTGTTGAACTGCGCCTTCAAGGCGTCGACATCCGCTGGCGCGGCTGCGACCGCAGCCTTGACGTCAGCGAGATACTTGGCGTGAACCGTCTTGAAGCCGGCCATGTCTTCCCAGATCTTGGGTGCAGCCGTGGTGTCGCCAGCGTCGCTGCCGACCGGGAAAAGAGTGTCAATATCCAACTTTTCGGCATTCGCCTGCAGCGCCTGCAACGCTGTCAGCACCGCTGCTGCTTCGAAAGGCTCCTGGCCGTTGACCACTTTCGACAATCCGCCGGCAATCTTTCCACGTTCCTTCATCAGAGCCTGCCGATCCAGGATCGGGTCAGCAAAGGCCGCCGAACCGACGAGAGCGAGCATAGAGATGGCGAGGGCAAGCTTTCTCATTCAATTGGCTCCATGGGTGAAGGCATTTCGGGACAGAGCGCTAACGGATGCGACCGGGGGAATATTCCCTTCCCCCGGGATGATTTTGCCGAACCTCTGCTACGGGATCACGACGCAGAAAAAGAAAAGCCCCGGGTTGCCGGGGCTTTCTGACGATCGATCACTTCGCCTTTTCGTACAATTCGAGCACGTGATCCCAGTTGATCAGGCTGTCGACGAACGCTTCGAGATATTTCGGGCGGGCGTTGCGATAGTCGATGTAATAGGAGTGTTCCCAGACATCGACGCCGAGGATCGGCGACGCGCCATGGACGAGCGGGTTCTCACCATTCGGCGTCTTCGAGATCGCCAGCTTGCCATCCTTGACCGAAACCCAGGCCCAGCCGGAACCGAACTGCGTCGTGCCCGCGGCGATGAAGTCGGCCTTGAACTTGTCGTAGCCGCCGAGATCGCTGTCGACCGCCTTCTGCAAAGCGCCGGGAAGCTTGTTGCCGCCGCCGCCCTTCTTCATCCACTTCCAGAAATGGATGTGGTTGTAATGCTGGGCGGCATTGTTGAAGAGACCGGCATTCTTGCCGAACGACTGCTTGACCACCTCTTCGACCGACAGATCGCCCATGCCGGCTTCGGCGGCGAGCTTGTTGCCGTTGTCGACATAGGCCTTGTGGTGCTTGTCGTGATGATACTCCAGCGTCTCTTTCGACATGTAAGGCTGCAGGGCCTCGTAGTCGTAAGGCAGGGCGGGCAATTCAAAAGCCATGGGTAGTACTCCCTCGTGGAAAAATCCGGTGTCGATACCGGACTAAGATAGGTCTGGATTGAGCTGGAACAACTCCGGAATGAAGCGCCGGTTCCCTTTCTAAGCGGGTTGCGGAAAACTGTCACACGGTTTTCCGGCAACGAACCGCGCCGCGACAAAAGGCCAGGCCGGACGCGTCAGCCAGCTGACGTCGAATGCGCCCAATCCCAATAGAGCTCGCGTGCCTTCTTGGCCACCGGCCCGGGTTGCAGGTTGCGATCCTCGATACGGGTGATCGGCACCACCTTGGAATGGTTTCCGGTCGAAAAGATTTCGTCCGCTTCGAGGAAATCCCGTACCGACAGCGTCTTTTCGGTGGTCTTGAAGCCATACTCGCCAAGCAGCGTCATGGTGCGCGAGCGGGTGATGCCGGACAGGAAGGTGCCGTTCGGCATCGGGGTCAGCACATGGCTGTCCTTGACCAGGAAGATGTTCGAGGTTCCGGTCTCGGCGACGTTGCCCAGCATGTCGAGCACCAGTGCATTGTCAAAACCGCGCATCTTGGCTTCGAGAATGGCACGGCCGTTGTTGGGGTAGAGGCAGCCGGCCTTGGCGTTGGTCGGCATGGTTTCGATGGTCGGGCGGCGGAACGGCGACACGGTCACCGAAAAACCGGTCGGCGGGATCATCGGCGATTCATAAAGGCAAAGGCAAAACCGGGTCGAGGCAGGGTCGGCCGGCACGCCCATGTAGCCGCCGTGCTCGGCCCAGTACATCGGCCTGATGTAGACCGCCGTCTTGCCGTCGAATTTCTTCAACCCGTCCCAGGTGAGCCCGACGATCTTGTCGGCGGTCATCGACGGCTTGAGGCCGAGCGCAATCGCCGAGGAATTCACCCTGGCGGCATGGAGCTCGAGGTCGGGCGCGACGCCTTCGAACCAGCGGCCACCGTCGAACACGCTGGTGCCAAGCCACATGGCGTGGCTGCGCGGTCCCAGAATGGCGACATTGCCCTCGTGCCAATCACCATCGACGAAAGTCCATGTCGCGGATTGCGCCGCAGCCGCCAGTGTCATCGCATTATCCCGTTTCAACCGCTCTCGTGTCACCACCATTGGAAGATGCTTTGGCGGGCGCCGTCAACCGGCATCGCGGAGTTTTGTTGAGGCCAGCGACGGGCGCGATGCAATCAAGGCTTGCACCTTGCGCCGCCTCGCCTCAAAACTGTTGCCATGCAATACGCCGCCTATGTTTTCGACGCCTATGGCACGCTGTTCGACGTGCATGCCGCCGTGCGCCGCCATGCCGATCAGATTGGGCCGGACGGCCAATTGCTGTCCGAAATCTGGCGCGCCAAGCAGCTCGAATATTCCTGGGTGCGCACATTGATGGGCGCCTATGCCGATTTCTGGCAACTGACCGAACAAGCGCTAGATTTCGCCTTGCGCAAGGTTCCCTCGGCCGATCCCGGCCTCAAGGCGAAACTGCTGGACGCCTACTGGCGGCTGGATTGCTATCCGGAAGTGCCGGCCGTGCTCAAGGCGCTCAAGGCTTCGGGCGCAAGGCTGGCGATCCTGTCCAACGGCTCGCCCGAAATGCTGGAGGCAGCGGTCAAATCCGCAGCGCTCGACCAGGTTCTGGACGATATCTATTCCGTCGATGCCGTGCGGCGCTTCAAGACCGACCCGACGGTCTACGACATGGTCACCACCGGCTGGCGCCTCTACCCCGGCGCGGTTTCCTTCCAGTCCTCCAACCGCTGGGACATTGCCGGAGCGACCAAATTCGGCTTCCGCACGGTGTGGATCAACCGCTCCGACCAGCCCGAGGAATACCGGGACTTTCCGCCGGCCCTGATCCTGCCATCGCTCGAAGCGCTGGTGCCCGGCAGCTAGCGCATGTCGCGCAAAGTGGCTCGGGCTTTGGCACAACGCCATGCACAAAACAGAGGTCGCACACCCTGTGTCTCTGGCGCCACAGTGGCGGCGCAGTCACAGCTTCGCCTTTGTTTGCCCACGTTCGGGCCAGAATCGGAACCGCCTATCGGGCCAGGTGTTGTCAGGCACCCGCGCAGCGGTCCGCGAATTCACGCTTTGTTGCGATTTGAGACCTAAAGAAGGCAATCATGTCCATAACTGAAATCGAATCCTTTCGCCTGAGCCGTCGCGGCTTTCTCAACGCCGCTGCATTGGGCGCCGCTTCGATCGCGGTTTCCGCATGTGCCACCACCGGACCGGCACCGGTCGAGCCGCCGCCGCCGCCAACCTATGTCGAGCCGCCGCTGCCGGACTATGCAACGATGTACGCGGCCGTCAGCGATGGTGGCTTCGATCTTCCGGCCATACCGTTCGAGAAGATCGATCCGCAATACCTGCGCCAGATCGTTCCCGATCCGACGGGACAGAAGCCCGGCACCCTCATCGTCGACACGACCGGGCACCACCTCTATCTCGTGCGCCCAGGCGGCCAGGCGATCCGCTATGGCGTCGGTCTCGGTCGCGCCGGCTTCGAATGGTCCGGCGACGCCGTCGTCCAATGGAAGCAGAAATGGCCGAAGTGGACGCCGCCGGATGAAATGATCGCCAGGCAGCCGGAACTGAAGCCGTACAGCGCCGACAATGGCGGCATGCCAGGCGGGCTGAAGAATCCGCTCGGTGCGCGCGCGCTCTATCTCTTCCAGGGCAATGTTGACACGCTCTACCGCCTGCACGGTTCGCCGGAATGGAAGTCGATCGGCAAGTCGGTCTCTTCAGGCTGCGTTCGCTTCATGAACCAGGACATCATCGATCTCTACGATCGCGTGCCGTCGAAGAGCCCGGTCATTGTTACCGCTGATATCGGTCAGGCAATGGTGGCGACGGCCAACCGCAAGGCCATCCCGATCGATGCCGGCGTGCCGGAAGGATCGGTGCTGCTCGGCCCGGTGAAAGCGATCACCAATTCGATCTTCTGATCCACGAGGCAGCGGCAACGCCGCTGGCTCAAATCTTACCGCCCCCTCGACAGGCTGCCCAATATCCCGCGCACGATCGCCCGGCCCACCGACGAGCCGACAGATCGGACCACCGACTTTATCGCGGCCTCGGCCACCGTCTGACGATTGGATGGGCGCGGCGCCGGTGGGCGCCTGCCTCCCGATTGCGGTGCCGGATCGTCATTGCCGAAGCCGGGAATGGTCCAGCGCGAGCCGCCGCTGCTCGTCTGCTGTGCCTGCTCTTCGGCGTCCTGCGCCTCCTTGGCCCGCTTCTGCAGCATCTCGAAAGCCGATTCGCGATCGATGACCTGATCGTACTGGCCGGCGACCGGGCTTTCCTGGATCAGCTTTTGTCGCTCGGCGGGCGTGATCGGCCCGAGGCGCGAGGCGGGCGGGCGGATCAGCGTCCGCTGCACCATGGACGGAATGCCTTTGGTTTCGAGCGTGGAGACCAGCGCCTCACCGGTGCCGAGCTGGGTGATCGCGGTGGCGCAATCGAAGTCGGGATTCGGCCTGAAGGTTTCGGCTGCGGTCTTCACCGCCTGCTGCTCGCGTGGCGTATAGGCGCGCAGCGCGTGTTGTACGCGGTTGCCAAGTTGGGCCAGAACTTTTTCCGGGACATCCAAAGGGTTCTGCGTAACGAAATAGACACCGACGCCCTTCGAGCGGATCAGGCGGACCACCTGCTCGACGCGGTCGATCAACACTTTCGGTGCTTCGTCGAACAGAAGGTGCGCCTCGTCGAAGAAGAACACCAGTTTCGGCCTGTCGGGATCGCCGACTTCCGGCAGCACCTCGAACAGCTCCGACATCAGCCATAACAGGAAGGTCGCGTAGAGCCGCGGATTCATCATCAGCTTGTCGGCGGCAAGCACGCTGATGGCGCCACGTCCGTCACGGGTGGTGCGCATGATGTCGGCGATGCGCAGTGCCGGCTCGCCGAAGAAATGCGCAGCCCCCTGCTGCTCCAGCACCAGCAGCGTGCGCTGGATGGCTCCCACGGAAGGCTTCGTCACATTGCCATAGCGCGAACCCAGTTCGTCGGCGCGCTCGGCGATGTTGGCCAGCAGCGCCTGCAGGTCCTTCATGTCGAGCAGCAGCAGGCCTTCCTCGTCCGCCAGACGGAAAGCGATGTTCATGATGCCTTCCTGCGCATCGGTCAGGTTCATCAGGCGCGACAAAAGCAACGGCCCCATTTCAGAAACCGTGGCGCGGATCGGATGGCCCTGCTCGCCGAACAGGTCCCAGAGGATGACCGGAAATTCCTGGAAGTCGTAGGGGTCGAGCTTGACCTGCTCGGCCCGCTTGACGAGAAAATCCTGCGCCGTGCCCATCATGGCGATGCCGGACAGATCGCCCTTGATGTCGGCGCAGAACACCGGCACGCCGGCGTTGGAAAACCCTTCGGCCAGGATCTGCAAGGTGACGGTCTTGCCGGTGCCGGTGGCGCCGGTCACCAGGCCATGGCGGTTCCCATATTGCAGCAACAAATGCTCGGCACGCTGATAGCTGTCGTCCGGCTTGCGGCTGGCGCCGATGAAAATACTGGTGTCGTCAGCCATATGTCCGGTCTCCGCAAACTGATGTGTCCAAGCCAGTGGCCTTGCCGCAGGTATAGTGAGGCCGTTGCACAGCGACAATGCCAATCGTCCAAATCGGGGCCAATCGTCCAAATCGGGGCCAATCGTTCAAATGATGCCAATCGCCCCAATCCGGGCTAATCGTCGAAAATCGGATTTTTGGAACTTGCGGATTTTGCCGGTGTTTGGCAATCGTTCATGGTTCGTCCACGCAAGCCGACCTATATCAAAGGGATCGAATTTCGACCGTGAAAGCGCATTGCATTGCGGTAACGGACCGGGGACCGTAGACTGAACCGCTCCAGGCTGGTGCGGCCGCATGAAACGAGGAAAATGGATGGGCGCCGGAGCCTTGACTAGGGATGTCGAACCTGAGAACGCCGAGCGCCAGCGATGGCTGGCTTTGGCGGAAAAGGCGTTGGCCGGCGCTTCCTTCGAGGAAAAACTGGTCTCGCATACCGACGACAACATCCGCATCGAACCGCTCTACGACCGCAGCATCGCGGCGGAACCGATCGTGCGCGCAAATCCGAGATCGCCCTGGATCGTCAGCCAGCGCGTCGACGATCCGGATGTCGACCGTGCCAGAGCCCAGGCCATGGAGGACGTGGCGCAAGGCGCGACGGGACTGTCGCTTGTCTTCGAAGGAGCACCGAACGCGTTCGGCTACGGCCTGCCGAGAACGGTTAAAGCGCTGGAGACGGTGCTGGACGGCGTGCCGCTCAACCGCATCCAGGTCCGCATCGATGCCCATCCCTGGAGCCGCGCCGTGGCCGACTGGCTGGTAGCGTTCCTGAGCAAGCGCCGGTCCGATCCGGCAAAGCTCAATCTTTCCTTCGGCATCGATCCGGCGGCGATCTTCGCCGGAACCGGCCGGCTGCGCATGTCGATCGAGGCTTTGCAGGCCTCGATGCCGCAATCGCTGGCGCATTTCTTCTCGATGGGTGTTCCGGGCGTGCTGCTGGAGGCGGACGGGCGGGTGTTCCACAATGCCGGCGCCACCGAAGCGCAGGAGCTCGGCATCATGCTGGCTTCCGCCGTGTCCTACCTCAGAATGTTCGAGACGGCGCGGCAACCGCTTGTCTATGCCGCACCCCATATCGGCTTCGCGCTCAGCGTCGACCAGGACCAGTTGCTGTCGATGGCCAAGGTCCGGGCGCTGCGCAGGCTTTGGGCGCGGCTGCAGGAAGCCTGCTCTATCCCCAATTCCACGGCCAACATCCATGCCGAGACGTCGTTTCGCATGATGACGGCCATGGACCCGGAAACCAACATCCTGCGCACCACGATTGCCTGCTTTGCGGCGGCATCTGGCGGTGCCGATTCGATCTCCATCCTGCCGCACACGATCGCGCATGGCTTGCCGGCGGGTTTTGCCCGCCGCGTCGCCCGCAACACGCAGCTGATCATGGCCAATGAAAGCCATATCGATCATGTCGCCGATCCTGCCTATGGGTCCGGCGCGGTCGAAGCGCTGACCACGGAACTCTGCGAAATGGCCTGGGCTGAATTGCAGGCAATCGAGGCCGAGGGCGGCGTCTTGTCCAGCCTTCAGGACGGACATATCCAGAAGCGCGTTCACGCTGCGGCAGCACAGCGTAATGCAGCCTATCAGGCAGGCGAACGGGTCATCGTCGGCACCACGCTCTACCCGTTGAAAAGCGAGCGTCCGGTCGAGACGCTGACAGCGGAACGGCGGCCTGCCTTTACCGAAGGCGTTGCCGTCTGCGAGCCGCTGTTTCCGGTTCGCATCGACCAATCGATCGGAGCCGCCTCTTGATCCCTGATTTCAGCCAGATCGGCTGGGTATCGCCACGCCGCGCACCCGCCGAGGTCAAAGGCCAGCGGATGACGCCGGAAGGCCTTGTCGCCAAGCATCTGTACACCCAAAGCGACCTCAAGGGGTTGCCGCATCTCGACACCTATCCGGGCCTGCCGCCCTTCGTGCGCGGCCCCTACCCAACCATGTATGTCCAGCAGCCCTGGACGATCCGGCAATATGCCGGCTTCTCGACGGCGGAGGAGTCCAACGCTTTCTACCGGCGCAACCTTGCCGCCGGCCAGAAAGGCTTGTCGGTTGCCTTCGATCTCGCCACGCATCGCGGCTATGACAGCGACCATCCGCGCGTCGCCGGCGATGTCGGCATGGCGGGCGTCGCCATCGATTCCATCCTCGACATGCGGCAGCTGTTCGATGGCATTCCGCTTGGCGACATGACGGTGTCGATGACGATGAACGGCGCCGTGCTGCCGATCATGGCGCTCTACATCGTTGCTGCGGAAGAACAGGGCGTTGCGCAGAAGGATCTGGCCGGGACCATTCAGAACGACATTCTGAAGGAGTTCATGGTCCGCAACACCTACATCTATCCGCCAAAGCCCTCGATGCGGATCGTGTCGGACATCTTTTCCTACACGTCGAAGAACATGCCGAAGTTCAATTCGATATCGATCTCCGGCTACCACATGCAGGAGGCCGGCGCGACGGCCGACCTTGAGCTTGCCTATACGATCGCCGACGGCATCGAATATGCCCGCGCCGGCGTCGCGGCGGGCCTCGACATCGACCGCTTCGCGCCGCGCCTGTCCTTCTTCTGGGCGATCGGCATGAACTTCTTCATGGAAGTCGCCAAGCTCAGGGCCGCCCGCCTGTTGTGGGCGACTTTGATGGAGAAGAATTTTTCGCCCAAGGATGAGCGCTCGCTGTCATTGCGCACCCATTGCCAGACCTCGGGCTGGTCGCTGACGGCGCAGGACCCCTACAACAACATCGTCCGCACCATGATCGAGGCGATGGCGGCGACGCAGGGGCACACGCAGTCGCTGCACACCAATTCCTTCGACGAGGCGATGGCGCTGCCGACCGACCATTCGGCGCGGATCGCCCGCAACACGCAACTGATCCTGCAAAAGGAATCCGGCACCACGCGCATCATCGATCCGTGGGGCGGTTCGGCCTATCTCGAACGGCTGACGCATGATTTGGCGGCGCGCGCGCTTGCCCATATCGAGGAGGTCGAGGCTCTCGGCGGCATGGCGGCCGCCACCGAGCAAGGCATTCCCAAGCTGCGCATCGAGGAAGCCGCCGCGCGCACGCAGGCGCGCATCGATTCCGGCGAACAGATGCTGGTCGGCGTCAACGCGCATCGCCCGGAGACCGACATCGAGGTCGACGTGCTGAAGATCGACAATGCCGAAGTCAGGGCGCGGCAATTGTCGAAGCTGCAAAGCCTGAAGGGCACCCGCGATGTCGCCGCTGTGGAAAGCGCGCTCGATGCGCTAAGCCGCGCCGCGGAGGGCAATGAAAACCTGCTGGAGTTCGCCATCCGCGCCGCGCGCGCCAATGCTACGGTCGGCGAGATTTCATTGGCGTTGGAAAAGGTGTTCGGCCGTCACGTCGCCACGGTGCAGACGATCTCCGGTGTCTACCGCAACGCGCTCGGCGACAATGCCGTGGTCGACGGGCTGCAGGCCAAGCTCGACGCGTTCGAAAAGAAATCCGGCGGCAAGCCGCGCATTCTCGTCGCCAAGATGGGACAGGACGGGCACGACCGTGGGCAGAAGGTCATCGCCACGGCTTTCGCCGATCTCGGCTTCGACGTCACCGTCGGCGCAATGTTCCAGACGCCGGATGAGATCGCCAGGCTGGCAGTCGCGCAGGACGTCCATATTGTCGGTGCCTCGTCACTGGCGGCGGGACATCTGACGCTGATCCCTGAACTGCGCGACGCGCTGAAAAAGCTCGGCCGCGGCGACATGCTGATCGTCGCCGGCGGCGTCATCCCACCGCAGGATTATGACGCCGTGCTGCAAGCCGGTGCGGCGGAAATCTTCCCGCCAGGCACCGTCATTCCGGAGGCGGCGGATCGCTTGCTGGACCGGCTGCTATCGGCCTGACAAGCTTGTTATAATATCCGTTGCAACAAACATCGATTGTGTTATAATCGGCGTTGCAACAGGATGATCCATCATGAACACGACCATTCGCAAGATCGGCAATTCCGAAGGTGTGATCCTGCCAAAGGATCTGCTCGACCGTCTGAACATGAAGACAGGCGATCAGCTTCAGATCGTCGAAACGGACAAGGGGATTGCCCTTGAGCCGGTGGACGACAGTTTCGAGCGGCAGATGGAAGCTGCTCGCAAGGTCATGGACAAATACAAGGTAGCGCTTCAGAAGCTCGCCGAATGAGCTGGGAGTTTCTGTCACGTCGCGCGGTCGAAGCGATGCATGCCGAGCAGTTGCGCAGGCATGGCGGAGCGCAAGGTTTGAGAGATGAAAACGCTCTCGAATCGGCGCTCGCCCGCGCCGAGAACAAGGCCAACTACGGGGATCCCTCAGTTGAAGATCTTGCAGCCGCCTATGTCTTCGGCATAGCCAGGAATCATGCCATTGTCGATGGCAACAAACGGACTGCCATCGTGGCCGCCGGCGCATTTTTGATTGTGAACGGGCATGTCCTGACAGCCGACAACGGCACGCTTTACGAATTCGTCATGGCAGTCGCTTCAGGCGAAATCGATGAAGCCGGAGCCGCGGCTTTCTTCCGCGACCATGTCGTCAAGCTCGAGGATTAGCTTTCCGACAGCTTGACGATTTCCCATTCCTTGCCGTTGACCACGGCTATGTCGCCAACCTTCTTGCCGAACAGGGCGACAGCCATCGGCGATACATGGGAAATCGTGCCCTTGGCCGGATCGGCCTCATCCTCGCCGACGATTTTCCAATGCACCTTCCTGTCGTCATCGCCCTCGAGCGTGACGCCCATGCCGAAGCGCACCAGGTCGCTGCCCGGCTCCGGCACGGACAGCTCGGCACTTTCGCGCCGGGCGGTCCAATAGCGCAGGTCGCGCGACACCACCGCGATGCGCTCGCGGTCCGCCTTCCTCTCGGCTTTGGCCAGTATGTCGCGCAGATCGGCGAGATTTTCCTCGATCATCGCCAGGCCGCGCTCCGTCACCAGATTGCGGTGCTGGCTGATCGGCCGCTCGCCGACACCGGCAATGGCGTTTTCGCTGTCTTCCTCGCGGGTAAAAGCTCTGCTCATCCGTTGAACTTAGGCGTGGAGAGGCTGCTCGACAAGCCATTGTCGCTGCCCTCGAGAGGAGAGACAGAATGTCTGGCACGATTCCTGCGATCTCAGGGTTGAACGCCAGGACCCTGTGCCGATGTTGAACAGACGAACACTTTTAACCGGAACCGCCGGCTTTGCCGTCATGGGCCTCTCGCTTGGCAGAGCGGCAGCCGCCAGCCTGACCGGCATCGAGAAAGCCTCCATGCGCGGTTCGATCAACGCCACCGAACTTGGCGTGCAGCCCGGCACCTTCGACGATCAGAGCAAAGCCTTCGCCAAGCTGCTGCGCGACGCCAACGATCGCGACGTGCCGGTGTTTCTGCCACCCGGCACCTATGTCGTCTCCAACCTCTCGCTGCCCGGCCGCGTGCGTCTTTCCGGCGTGCCGGGCGCAACACGGATCGTCTATGGCGGCGACGGCCACCTGTTCATGGCCGAACAGGCCGACCATATCGAACTCAGCGGGCTGGTCTTCGATGGCGCTAACCGCTCGATGGGCGACTACGCGCAAGGGCTGCTCGATCTGCGGAGGATCGCGCACCTCGTCGTCGACAATTGTCAGATCACCGGCAGCGGCAAGAACGGACTGGCGCTGGAACACGCGGCGGGCCGGGTCGAGCGCTCGGACATATCGGGGGCCGCCGATGCCGGCATCTATTCGGTCGAGGCCGACGGGCTGGCGATTACGGGCAACACCGTCTCCGACTGCGCCAATGGCGGCATCCTCGTGCATCGCTGGCAGGCGGCGGAAGACGGCACCATGGTCACCGGCAACCGTGTCGAGCGCATCCAGGCGCGCAGTGGCGGAACCGGCCAGAACGGCAATGGCATCAACGCCTTCCGCGCCGGCAATGTCGTCATCTCGGGCAACATCGTCTCGGACTGCGCCTTCTCGGCAATCCGCGCCAACAGCGCCAGCAATCTGCAGATATCAGGCAACACCTGCTCGCGCTCGGGCGAGACCGCGGTCTATTCGGAATTCTCGTTCGAAGGCGCCATTATCAGCAACAACATCGTCGACGGCGCCGCCAATGGCATTTCGATCGTCAACTTCAACGAGGGCGGCCGCATGGGTGTATGCTCGGGCAACATCGTGCGCAATCTGTCGACCAGCGGCCCCTACCCCGCCGACCCGCCCGGGTTCGGCGTCGGCATCGGCGTCGAGGCCGACACCACCGTTTCCAACAATGTCATCGAGAACGCGCCGCTCTACGGCATGCAGATCGGCTGGGGGCCATACCTGCGCAATGTCGTGGCCACGAGCAACATCATCCGCAAGACTGGAACCGGCATCGTCGTCAGCGTGGTCGAGGGTGCCGGCACGGCCGTCATCTCGGACAATGTCATCGACGGCGCGCTGAACGGCGCCGTTGTCGGCCAGCGCTGGGCCGAGCCGGCAACGGGCGACCTGACCTCGTCGGACAAGAGCGGCTATGCGCATCTGACCGTCGAGCGCAATCACGTCAGCTGAGTGCTGATCTTCAGTTCAAGGCAGTGGTGGGCCTGAGCGATCCGACCTTCACGCCGTTCCGGCTTTCGATCGGCGTGTTCGCCAGTTCAAGCAGCCTCGCCGCCACGGCCTCGTCCGCGTGCAGCAGCCTGGCAAGTACGGCGGCAACCATGGCTTCGCCAGCGCGGCCGGCACCATCATCGCATTTGAGCGCTATGCCGAGACCAAGCTCGGGGAGTGCCGCGCAATAGACGCCCTCGGCGCCGCCTTTCGTAAAAATCCGCCCGGGTGCGGCCTCCATCAAAGCGACATCGGCGCGGCCGGTACCGGCGACAAAGAACGGTTCTGCCATGCAGGCGGCCAGCAGACGCCTCGCGGCCTTGGCGCGCTCGGGACCAAAACCATTTGTGGTGGCCATGCGGGCAAAGCCGAGAGCAAAACTCCTGAGTGGCACCGCATAGGTCGGGATCGAGCAGCCATCGGTTGCTCGCTCGTCGGCACCATGGACAGCGCCCGTGACCGCCTGCATGGCGTCGCGCACCATCTCCTGCAAGGCGTGGTCCGGCCTGATATAGCCGCGATGCGCAATGCCCGCGTGGACGCAGGTGCAGAGGAAGCCGGAATGCTTGCCGGAGCAATTGTTGTGCAATGCGTTCGGCAAACCACCGGCGCGGGCAAGCGCGATCTCCGCGTCATGATTGGACGGCCAATGCGCGCCGCATTCGAGCGCTGAGCCGTCAAGCCCGGCCTTGGCCAGCATGGATCGCGCCAGTTCGACATGCCCCGGCTCGCCCGAATGGGAGGCACAGGCAAGCGCCAGTTCGCGGTTGCCGAAGCCATAGGCATCGGCCGCGCCGCTTTCGACCAGCGGCAATGCCTGGATCGCCTTGACCGCGGAGCGCGGAAACACCGGCTTCGAGGTGTCGCCGATTTCCCAGACCGGCTTGCCGTCGGCATCGAAGACCGCGACAGCGCCGCGATGCGCGCTCTCGACGATCGCGCCGCGCAGGACCTCGATCAGAACCGGATTTGTCATGTCACCTCCCGCCAGCGCATGACCTCGAAAATCAGACCCGATTTTCGAGGTCATGCGCAAAATCAAAGTGTTACAGCGTCCTTTGCGCGCCTCAAAAGGCGCGCGGCGCTGTAATGCGGCGGTTTATCTGATCCGGTCGAGAATGGAAACGTAGTTGGCGACCGCAGCACCGCCCATGTTGAAGATGCCTCCGAGTTTTGCGCCCGGCACCTGGATGCCACCGGCTTCGCCGACAAGCTGCATGGCGGTCAGGACATGCATGGAGACACCGGTGGCGCCGATCGGGTGGCCCTTGGACTTCAACCCGCCCGACGGGTTGACCGGCAGGCGGCCATCCTTGGCGGTCTCGCCGCTCATGGCGAGCTTCGCACCCTCGCCCGGCCTGGCCAGACCCATCGCCTCATATTCGATCAGTTCGGCGATGGTGAAGCAGTCATGCGTCTCGACGAAGGAGAGATCGTCAAGCGTCACGCCGGCATTCTTCAGCGCCCTGCCCCAAGCCTGTTCACAGCCTTCGAACGCAAGGATATCGCGCTTCGACATGGGCAGGAAATCCTGCACATGCTCGTTGGCGCGGAAGGCAACGGCGCGGCGCATCTTCAGCGCGGTCGCAGTGTCGGCAAGGATCAGGGCGGCGGCGCCATCGGAGACCAGCGAGCAGTCGGTGCGCTTCAGGGGACCGGCGACGAAGGGGTTCTTCTCGCTCTCCTGGCGGCAGAATTCATAGCCGAAATCCTTGCGCATCTGCGCATAGGGATTGTCGACGCCGTTCTTGTGGTTCTTGGCGGCGATCATCGCCAGCGCGTCGGACTGGTCGCCATAGCGCTGGAAATAGGCCTGCGCGATCTTGCCGAAGACGCCTGCGAAACCCGCCGGCGTGTCGCCGTCCTCGGGCAGATAGGAGGCCTTGAGCAGGTTCTTGCCGATCTCGGGACCAGGCGTCGTCGTCATCTGCTCGGCGCCGACCACCAGCACGATACGGGCGGCATTGGCGTCGATGGCGCGGATGCCTTGCCTGACCGCCGCCGAGCCGGTGGCACAAGCGTTCTCGACGCGCGTCGCCGGCTTGAAGCGCAGCCGGTCGTCGGCCTGAAGCACCAGGCTCGAGGTGAAATCCTGCGCCGAAAAGCCGGCGTTGAAATGACCGAGCACGATCTCGTCGACCTCGTCGGGACCGATGCCGGCATGGTCGAGCGCGTCCGTGGCCACCTTGACAATCAGGTTTTCGAGCGTCTCGCCCTCGAGCTTGCCGAAACGCGAATGCGCCCAGCCAACAATGCATGCGGTCATGGCGGTCTCCATCCTTGGCGCCAGCCTAGCATGTGGGCTCACGGCGCACCTCGCATTTATTGTTCAAATATAAACAATCGTGCTCGCTTCGTGAAGGGCCGAAAGCAGACAATCGCTTGGTACAGGCCGAGCCGCCGGCGATTTTTTTGTTGATTGACCCGTCAATAAAAAATAATCCTGCTTCAAAGGACCTTAGCAAAATGCCGAAAGTCGGAATGGAACTCCTGCGCCGCAAGGCGCTCATCGACGCGACGATCTCGGCGATCGGCGAACGCGGCTCGCTCGACGTGACCATGTCCGAGATCGCCGGTCGCGCCGGCGTGTCGTCGGCCCTTGCCCATCATTATTTCGGCGCCAAGGATGAGCTGTTGCTGGCAACGATGCGGCACATCTTGGCCGAGCTGACGACCGACATGCGGCGCGCGCTTCAGACCGCCGGCACCGCGCGCGAACGCGTCTCGGCCGTGGTCGCCGTCAACTTCTCCGACATCCAGTTCCAGCCCGAAACCATCGCGGCATGGCTCGCCTTCTATGTCGAGGCGCAGAAATCATCGGCCTTGCGCCGGCTGCTCAGGGTCTATGCGCGGCGGCTGCATTCGAACCTGATGAGCGGTCTGACCGGCATCCTGCCCAGAGCCGAAGCCGACCGTGTCGCCGAAGCGACAGCGGCGATGATCGACGGGCTCTACATCAGGCGAGCGCTGAAGGACGGCGTGCCCGACGCCGCGACCGCGATCGCGCTGGTCGAGGACTATCTCGAAACCAAACTCGGCGAGCGGCGCAAACAGTGACACCGAAGCGACCCAATTTCCTGATCGTCATGGTCGATCAGCTCAACGGGACCTTGTTTCCGGACGGGCCGGCGGACTTTCTGCACGTGCCGCATCTCAGGGCACTGGCAGCCCGCTCGGCGCGCTTTGCCAACAACTACACCGCATCGCCGCTTTGCGCGCCGGGCCGGGCCTCATTCATGAGCGGGCAACTGCCGTCGCGCACCGGGGTCTATGACAATGCGGCGGAATTCGCCTCGTCGATCCCGACCTTCGCCCATCATCTGCGCGCCGCCGGCTACTACACCTGCCTGTCGGGCAAGATGCATTTCGTCGGGCCGGACCAGTTGCATGGCTTCGAGGAACGGATGACCACCGACATCTACCCGGCCGATTTCGGCTGGACGCCGGATTACCGCAAGCCCGGCGAGCGCATCGACTGGTGGTATCACAATCTGGGTTCGGTGACCGGCGCCGGCGTCGCCGAGACCACCAACCAGATGGAGTATGACGACGAGGTCGTGTTCCTGGCCACGCAGAAGCTCTATCAGCTTTCGCGCGACCAGGACGATGCGAACCACCGGCCTTGGTGCCTTACTGTTTCTCTCTCGCATCCGCACGATCCCTATGTCGCGCGCAAGCAGTATTGGGACCTCTATGAGCATTGCCAGGCGCTAGACCCGGAAACGGGGGCCGTCGCGCATGACGAGCAGGACACGCATTCGCAGCGGCTGTATCTCGCCAGCGATTATCCGTCCTTCGAGATCACTCCGGAACAGGTGCGTCGTTCGCGGCGCGGCTATTTCGCCAACATTTCCTACATCGACGACAAGCTCGGCGAGCTTCTGGACGTTCTGAAGCGCACGCGTATGCTCGACGACACCGTCATCCTGTTCTGCTCGGATCACGGCGACATGCTCGGCGAGCGCGGTCTGTGGTTCAAGATGAGCTTCTTCGAAGGCTCGGCACGGGTGCCGTTGATGATTGCCGGCAAGGGCATTTCCGCCGGGCTGATCAAGACGCCGGTCTCCAATCTTGACGTGGCGCCAACGCTTTGCGACCTCGCCGGCATCGATATCGAGGCGATCGCGCCATGGACCGACGGCCAGTCGCTGCTGCCGCTGACCGAGGGCAAGCCGCGTACCGCGCCGGTGTTGATCGAGTATGCAGCCGAAGGCTCCTACGCGCCCCTGGTGGCGATCCGCGACAGCAGATACAAATTCGTCCATTGCGAGCTTGACCCGCCGCAACTGTTCGATCTCGACGCCGACCCGCTCGAGCGAGACAATTTGGCCGACGACCCGGCCAATGCGGGTCTGGTGGCAACCTTCATGGACAAGGTTCGGGCGCGCTGGGACATGGCCGGCTTCGACGCCGCAGTTCGCGAAAGCCAGGCGCGCCGCTGGGTGGTCTATCCGGCGCTGCGCAACGGCGCCTATTACCCCTGGGATTTCCAGCCGTTGCAGAAGGCTTCGGAACGTTACATGCGCAACCACATGAACCTCGACAATCTCGAGGAGAGCAAACGGTATCCACGAGGCGAATGATGGCAGACCTTCTCGTTCCCACCCTTGACCATCTCAAGCAGGCCTATGCCGTCACCTCCCGGGCGACTCAGATCACGCCACTGCTGGAATCGGCAGCACTCGCGCGTGAGACAGGCGCGGCCCGCGTGTTCATCAAGGCGGAATCGCTGCAATGGGCCGGCTCTTTCAAGGTGCGCGGCGCCTATTGGCGGCTGAAGCAGCTTTCGGCCGATGAGGCAAGGAAGGGCGTCGTCGCCTATTCCTCCGGCAATTTCGCGCAAGGGCTGGCGGCCGCCGGCCAGGCGCTCGGCATTCCGGTCACCATTGTCATGCCGATCGATGCGCCGGCCGCCAAGCGCGATGCCACCGCAGGCTATGGCGCCCGCGTCGTGCTGACCGACCATGGCGAGCGTGCGCGCGAGGAAGTCGCGGCCGCCAAGGCTCGCGAGATCGCCGAGACTGAGGGGCTGGCCTTGCTGCATCCGTTCGACGATCCGGAGATCGTCGCCGGCCAGGCCGGCGCCGGTCTCGAAGCACTCGACCAGCTTGCTGCCAAGGACGCCAGCGCCGACCTGTTGTTCTGCTCGGTCGGCGGCGGTGGACTGATCGGCGGTGTTTCGCTCGCCTTCCACTATCTGTCGCCGGCTACCGAGATCATTGGCGTCGAGCCGGAAGGTTTCAATGGCATGGGCTCGTCGCTCGCGCATGGCAGCATCGAGACCATGCCGATCGGCCCGAAGTCGATCTGCGACGGGCTGATGTCGCGGCGGCCGGGCGACGCGCCGTTCGCGGCGGTCAAGACCGCCGGCGTGCGCGGCATTACGGTCGACGATCAATCGGTGCGCAGCGCCATGCGGATCGCCTTCGAGCGGATGAAGCTGGTGCTCGAACCATCGGGGGCTGCTTCGCTGGCGGCGCTGCTCGGCGGCAAGGTGGATGTGACTGGCAAGACCGTGCTCGTGGTGGCAACTGGCGGCAATGTTTCGCTCGCCGATTTCATCACGCATATGAACGATGGGCGCATATGAACCATGCTTGAAGCGGATTTCGTCATCATCGGCTCCGGCTCGGCCGGCTCGGCCATGGCCTACCGGCTGTCGGAGGACGGCAAGCATTCGGTCATCGTCATCGAATTCGGCGGCACCGATATCGGACCGCTGATCCAGATGCCGTCGGCGCTGTCCATCCCGCTCAACATGAGCCTCTACGACTGGGGTTTCGCCAGCGAGCCGGAACCGCATCTCGGCGGCCGTGTGCTGGCAACGCCGCGCGGCAAGGTGATCGGCGGCTCGTCCTCGATCAACGGCATGGTCTATGTGCGCGGCCACGCCCGCGACTTCGACCATTGGGCCGAAGACGGCGCGGTCGGCTGGGGCTTTGCCGACGTACTTCCCTACTTCAAGCGCATGGAGGACAATGACGGCGGCGAGGATGGCTGGCGCGGTCACGGCGGGCCATTGCACGTGCAACGCGGCCCGCGGAAGAATCCGTTCTACGGCGCCTTTGTCGAGGCCGGCCGCCAGGCCGGGTTCGAACTGACCGACGACTATAACGGCTCCAAGCAGGAAGGCTTCGGGCCGATGGAACAGACCATCCGCGGCGGCCGACGCTGGTCGGCGGCCAGCGCCTATCTCAAGCCGGCGCTCAGGCGAAAAAACGTGAGTCTGGTCAAGGGCTTTGCCCGCCGGGTGATCATCGAGAATCAACGCGCCATCGGCGTCGAGATCGAAGCTCACAAACAGATTCAGGTCGTTAAGGCACGACGTGAGGTGATCGTTGCCGCCTCGTCGATCAATTCGCCCAAGCTCCTGATGCTGTCCGGCATCGGCCCGGCCGAGCATTTGCGCGAAAACGGTATTGCCGTCGTGGCCGACCGGCCCGGCGTCGGCCGCAATCTGCAGGATCATATGGAGCTCTACATCCAGCAGGAATCATTGCTGCCGATCACGCTGAACTCGGTGCTCAACCCATTCTCGAAGGCGCTGATCGGAGCGCAATGGCTGCTCTTCAAGACGGGGCTTGGCGCCACCAACCATTTCGAGGCGGCCGCCTTTGTGCGCTCGCGCGCTGGCGTCGACTACCCTGATATCCAGTACCACTTCATCCCGGCGGCGGTCCGCTATGACGGCAAGGCGGCGGCGAAGTCGCACGGCTTCCAGGCGCATGTCGGGCCGATGCGCTCGAAGTCGCGTGGCTCGGTGACGCTGCGCTCGCCGGACCCGAAGTCGACGCCGGTGATCCGCTTCAATTACATGTCGCATCCGGACGACTGGACAGAGTTCCGCCACTGCATCCGGCTGACGCGTGAGATCTTCGGCCAGTCGGCCTTCGACCCCTATCGCGGCAAGGAAATCTCGCCGGGTTCGCACGTGCAGTCGGACGACGATCTCGATGTCTTCATCAGGGATCACGCCGAGAGCGCCTACCATCCTTGCGGCACCTGTAAAATGGGCCGCGCCGACGACATGATGAGCGTCGTCGATCCGGAGTGCCGGGTCATCGGCGTCGACGGCTTGCGGGTCGCCGATTCCTCGATCTTCCCGCGCGTCACCAACGGCAATCTCAATGCGCCGTCGATCATGACCGGCGAGAAAGCCTCCGACCACATTCTTGGCCGCACGCCGCTGGCGCCGTCCAACCAGGAACCATGGATCAATCCGCGCTGGCAGGCGTCCGACAGATAGAGCATGATCCGGCGAACGTTCCGCCCAAGCGAAGACGATTTGGAGACCTCCCATGCGCGCCCAGCCCACGGCATCGCACTATGTCAACGGACGCTACATCGACGACGAGCAAGGCGCGCCGCTGCCGGTCATCTATCCGGCCACCGGCGAGACGATCGCCATGCTGCGTTCGGCGACGCCGAACGTGCTGGAACTCGCCATCGAGGCCGCACGTGCCGCGCAGCCCGCATGGGCACGGCTGAAGCCGGTCGAGCGCGGCCGCATCCTGCGCCGTGCCGCCGACATCTTGCGCGCCCGCAACGCCGACCTCGCCCGCATCGAGACGCTCGATACCGGCAAGGCGATCCAGGAGACGCTGGTGGCGGATGCGCCGTCGGCCGCGGACTGCCTGGAATATTTCGGCGGCGCGGTCGCCGCCTATAATGGCGAGGCGATAGACCTCGGCGGACCCTTCGCCTACACGCGGCGCGAAGCGCTCGGCGTCTGTGTCGGCATCGGCGCCTGGAACTATCCGATCCAGATCGCCGGCTGGAAATCGGCACCGGCACTCGCCATGGGCAATGCCATGGTGTTCAAACCGTCGGAAAACACGCCGCTTTCAGCACTGGCACTCGCCGAAATCTACAGCGAAGCCGGCCTGCCCGACGGGCTGTTCAACGTCGTGCAGGGTTATGGCGATGTCGGCGCCGGGCTCGTCGGCCACGATGTCGTCGCCAAGGTTTCGGTGACCGGCTCGGTGCCGACCGGCCGCAAGGTGCTGTCGCTTTCCGGCTCGAAGATGAAGCACGCGACGATGGAGCTCGGCGGCAAGTCGCCGCTGATCGTTTTCGACGATGCCGACATCGAAAACGCCATTGGCGGCGCCATGCTCGGCAATTTCTATTCGACCGGCCAGATCTGCTCCAACGGCACGCGTGTCTTCGTGCAGAGCGGCATTCACGACCGCTTCGTCGATCGCTTGATAGAGCGGACCAAAAAAATCCGCATCGGCGACCCGCTCGACCCGGAGACCCAGATGGGTCCGCTGGTTTCCAAGGCTCAGCATGAGAAGGTGGTCGGCTATATCGAGATCGGTAAGCATGATGGCGCTGTTCTGGCCTGTGGTGGCAACGTGCCTTCGCTGCAGGGTTTTGACGGCGGTTTCTTCGTCGAGCCGACGGTCTTCACCGGCGTCACCGACACGATGCGCATCGCGCGCGAAGAGATTTTCGGACCGGTGATGAGCGTGCTGAAATTCGACGGCGAGGACGAGGTGATCGACCGCGCCAACGACACCGAGTTCGGCCTCGCCGCAGGCGTCTTCACCCGCGACCTGCCGCGCGCCCACCGCGTCATCGCCGAACTGCAGGCCGGCACTTGCTGGATCAACGCCTACAATCTTACGCCAGTCGAGATTCCGTTCGGCGGCTTCAAGCAGTCCGGCATCGGCCGGGAGAATTCGCTGGCGGCGCTGGCGCTCTATTCGCAGCTGAAGTCGATCTATGTCGAGACTGGGGATGTGGCGAGCCCGTATTGATTTAACGATTGGCGAAAACCGACGTGACGACCCAGCTCCCCCTTGCGGGGGAGATGTCCGGCAGGACAGAGGGGGTGGGAAGGATCGCCGACGTTCCCCGCTGATCGCTTCACATTACGGGAGGGCCAACCATGTTGGTTTGATAGGCTGGAGGGACAGCGCCCCCCTCTGGCCTGCTGGCCATCTCCCCCCACAAGGGCAGGGGAATCGCATTTGAGTAAATGTAGGTCTTGCGGGCTGTGGAAAGGTTGATTCTTTAGGGGCTTTGTCTTTGAAGGAGAGGCCCAATAATTGCTGCTTTCGATTTTGCGGGAAGTTCAAGACCCGCGTGACGTCAACGCGCGTCATGATCTGGCGGAGCTTCTGTTTTTGGCCTTGGCTGCGACGTTGTGCGGCGCCAAAAGCTGCGTGGATATTGCCGATTTCGTCGAGGGTCAGGAAGAAGAGCTGAAAGAGATCGTGGTGCTGGAGCATGGCTGTCCGAGCCACGACACGTTCAGCCGGGTGTTTCGACTTCTCGATGCCGATGAGCTTGCGCGCAGCTTTGCCAGCTTCATGGCGGCGCTGCGCCAAACGCTCGGACTTTCGCCGCCACGCGGCGTGGTGGCCGTCGACGGCAAGGCGTTGCGGCGCGGCTATGCGAAGGGGCGGGCTTTCATGCCACCTTTGGTGGTGAGCGTGTGGGACGCCGAGACGAGGCTGTCGATTGCCGCTGCCCGCGCGCCTGAGGGCGACGAGGTCAAAGCCACGCTGGATCTTCTGAAGAGCTTGGATTTGAAGGGCTGTACAGTGACGGCCGATGCGCTGCACTGCCGCCCCGACACCGCCAAGGCGCTGATCGGCAAGAAGGCGCATTATGCGCTGGGGCTGAAGCCCAATCGTCCCAAGCTGTTTGCCGCGGCCGAACGAAGCTTCGCCCAAGCCGGCGAGATCGCGTTCTTTGAGACCAGCGACAGCGCGCATGGCCGCACCGAGACGCGAAGGGCTTCGGTCCTGCCGCTCAAGCGGCTGCTCGACCTGCCGGGCTTTCCCGGCCTCAAGGCGATCGGACGCATTGAGGCCTCTCGCAGCGTGGCAGGCGGCAAATCCAGTACCTCCGTGCGCTATGTCGCGCTCTCCAAAGTGCTTACCCCCAAAAGACTGGCCGAGACGCTCAGAGCACATTGGACAATCGAGAACCAGTTGCATTGGAGCCTCGACGTCGTCTTCCATGAGGACGACGCTCGCTCCCGCAAGGACAACGCCCCGCAAAACCTCGCCGTCATCAGACGCCTCGCGCAAAACATCTTGCAAGCCCATCCTCTCGACAAACCCATTGCAAGCAAAATGCGCAGAGCCAGATGGAACAAAGACTTCTTCTTCCAGCTCTTTACTCATATGCGATAGCCCTGCCCGCAAGGGGGAGATTGGCAGCTTCAGCCGCTCAGCTTCCCTTCTCCGCCGTCCCATCCAGATACTGGGTCAGCGCGCAGACCAGATGATAGAAGATGCTGGCCGGAACATCCGTCGCCAGCGAGCGGCCGCGCTCGTCGATGCGGTCGATCCACAGGCCGACCGGCGCCGGGTCGATATGCCAGCGGAACAGCCGGCCGACTCGCGCCTCGATCTCGGGCTTGAGGTCGGGCCCGCCCGAACCATCGAGTGCAATCGCCGCCTTGACCGCTTCGGCCTGCGGCCAGCTGCGCGAGACAAGATCGAGCGGCAGGCCCTGCCGTGAGACGGCGCCATAGGCAAGACCGGTGGCGCGGTTGAGGCCGTTGGCGATGGCCGACGCATAGAGTTTCCGAGCAAAACCGCTCAGCTCGGCCTGGCCGCTGCGTCCGGCGAAATCGACCAGCAGCGAGGCCCATTCGAAGTGATGGCCTGGCTCGGTCCAGGAGCCTTTCTCGCCGGCTGACGGTTTCCATTCGGCATCGAAATATTCGCCGAGCGTCCAGCTTTCGGCGTCGAAGAAATGGCTGCGGAACAGGTCGATGATGCGCGCCGCGCGGCGCAGATGGGCGCGCTCGCCGGTCGCCTGGTGCCAGGCGAGAAAGGCCTCGAGCAGATGCATATGCGGGTTGGAGCGCCGCTCGCCTTCCCCATCTGATGTTTCGAGGAAGCCTCTCATGCGGCTGTCCTCGAGATACGCATCGAGAAAGGCGAAGGTTTCCTCGCCGAGCCTCAAGGCGTCCGGATTGCCCGACATATGCGCATGCGCCAGTGCCAGCAGCACACAGGAATGATCGTAGGCATCCTCTGTGGCATCGGCGACCGAGCCATCGACGTTCAGCGTGCGCACCCAGCCGCCTTTGTCGGTGCGGCCGTTCCCGGCCATGAAGTCGATGCCATGGCTGATCAGCCGGTCGGCCGGGCCGTCCCAGCCGCGCGCCTTGGCAACGGCGAAGGCATAGACCTGCCTTGCCATGGTGCGCATGCGCTTGGGCTTCATCAGCGGCGAGGCATCGAGGCCAAGCGCTTCGTGAAAACCGCCATGGCGCTCGTCGACGCCTGATGTCGACCACAGTGGCAAGGTCTCCTGAAACAGCCAGTGATGCACGCGCCGCCGCCACGCGCCGCTTTCGATGACACGGTCATGCGCCGGCGTGAACCGGGTTTCCAGCCGGCCCGACTTTTCGAGCTGTTCGACGATCTTCTTGACATGCTGGCTGTGGCTGACCGGGGCGACGAAGGTGGCGTCCGATGTCGAGACGATGGCGACATCCTTCATGCCGATCGCCGACAGCAGGCGGCCGTCGCTGCGGATGTAGGAGTTCTCGCAGTCGATGGCGACGACGTCGCCGATGACGACATTGCCGTGATCGTCGGCAGGGCCGACATCGAGCAGCGACTGCCAGGAGCCGAGATCGTTCCAGCGGAAGCCGGCCGGCACCATGGCGATGTCTTTCGCCCGCTCCATGATGGCGTAGTCGATCGAGTTCGACGGGATGGCGGCGTATAGCACCAGCGGCATATAAAGGCCGGACAGATCCGATGTCGCCGCTTGGTAGGCCGCCTCGGTGGCCTGCCAGATATCAGGCTGGAACGCCGCGAAGGCATCGCGCATGGCGCCGGCGCTAAACAGGAAGATGCCGGTGTTCCAATAGAAATTTCCGGCCTGGAGATAGCTCTGCGCGGTCGCAAGGTCCGGCTTTTCGACAAAGCGCGACACGTCGAAGGTGCCGCCGCTTTCGGCCGCGACTTCGATGTAGCCGTAGCCGGTCTCGGGCTGCATCGGCTTGATGCCGAACACCACCAGCCGGCCGGCGCGCGCCGCCTCGCAGCCTGCCTCGACGCTCTGCCAGAATTGGCACGGGGTTGATATCTCATGGTCGGACGGCACCACCAGCACCAAGCTGTCGCCGAATTCGGAGAGCGTGCGCAGTGTGGCCAGCGCTACCGCCGCGGCTGTGTTGCGGCCTGTCGGCTCGAACAGCGGGCCGCCGCCGGCGAGATCGAGGCCGGCAATATCCGCATGGACGCGGTCGGCATGACGCTCCGAGGCGATCAGGAAGATCGGCGTTTCGCCTTCCGGCCGCGCCGTCAATCGACGCAAGGTCTTGGCCAGCATCGAGCCGTCACCGGACAGATCGTGGAACTGCTTGGGATTGTCCTCGCGCGACAGCGGCCAAAGCCGCGAGCCGACGCCGCCGCTCATGACAAAACTGACAATCCGCTCGGTCATTCGGGTCTCGCGCTCACAAGGTAGTGTTGGCCGGTTGCTACCACACAAGCCTTAAGCGGTGTTAATCCCATTGGAAATGCGCTCGGATGCAAGCTCGATGAATGCCCTGACCAGAGGCGAGAGGTGGCGGCTGTTCGGATAGACGACATGCAAGCCGCCGGCCGGTGTCGTGTAGTCCCCGAGAACGCGCAGCAGCCGCCCGTCATTGATCAGCCCTTCGGCGATCGCCTGGGGCAACTGGGCGATGCCGAAGCCGGCGAGCGCGGCGGCAACGACCGCCTGCATTTCATTGGCGGCAAAGCGCCCGGCCACCACGACCGTTTCCTGGCCGCGAGGCCCGGCCAGCAGCCAATGAACGCCTGAGGCCGAAGGGCCTGCGATGACGCATTGATGGTGCGTGAGGTCCGCCGGGCTTTCCGGTGTGCCGTGCCGGGCGAGATAGTCCGGGCTGGCGCAGAGTAGCCTGTGCGTGGAGCCGAGCTTGCGGGCGATCAGCGTCGAATCCTGAAGGATCCCGGTGCGGAAAGCGAGGTCTATACCGTCCTCGACCAGGTTGAGTCTGTCGTCGGTAAGGCGGAGCTCGACATTGGTTTTCGGATAGAGTGCGAGAAGGTCGATCACGGTGCGGATGAGAAAATGGCCGCCAAAGCCGACCGGGCCCGAAATGCGTATTGTGCCTGACGGCTCCGCCCTCGCCTCCGCGAGGCGCAGATTTGCCTCCTCGATGGTGCGCAGCCCCTGGCTGCTCTGCTCATAGTAGAGACGCCCGGCAGCCGTCATGTTGAGGCTGCGTGTCGTGCGCTGCAGCAGACGGACGCCGACCTCGCGCTCGAGCGCGGCAATGCGGCGGCTGACGGTGGTCTTGGGCATGGCCAGCAGGCGCGCGGCAGCCGTGAAGCTGCCGGCTTCGACGACGCGAGCAAACACGACGATATCGTTGAGGTCGAGCATTGTTTCCAAAATTGGGACGATATTTTCCAACTATAGCCAATTATGCATCAATGTGAAAGGTCCTAACTTTGCTCCAGCCAAACAAGAAGGAGCAGACACCATGACCAGCAAACGAAGCATTCTGGTGACCGGCGCTACGGGCCAGCAAGGCGGCGCGGTTGCGCGCGCCCTGTTGTCGAGAGGACATCGCGTCAAGGCACTGACGCGCAAGCCGGACAGTGAGGCTGCGCGGCAACTGGCCTCCGCGGGCGCCGATATCGTGGCCGGCGATCTCGCTGATGCAGCCTCCGTCGTGAGGGCCGCAAAAGACGTCGACACCATGTTCCTGATGGGCAACAGCTATGAAGTTGGCCTGCAGGAGGAAACCCGTCAGGGGATCATCGCCGCCGATGCGGCCAAGGCTGCCGGCGTCGGACACCTGATCTATTCATCCGTTGCCGACGCTGACAAGAAGACCGGCATCCCGCATTTCGAAAGCAAATATCTCGTCGAGAAACATGTTGCGGGGCTGGGCATCCCCTACACGATCAGCGCTCCGGTCGCGTTCATGGAGAATGTCGCGGCGCCGTGGTCGATCGGCGCACTCAGCCAGGGCACCTATGCCTTCGCGATGCCTCCCAAACGCGTCCTCCAACTGGTCTCCCTGGCCGACATCGGGGGCTTCGTTGCCGCCTTGGCCGAGCGGCGAGACCAGGTGTTCGGCAAGCGCTTCGATTTCGCAGGCGACGAATTGTCAGGCGAAGCGCAGGCGAAAATCCTGTCCGAGGCCATCGGCCGTCCGATTGGCTATCAGGAAATCCCAATTGCCGTGGCTCGCCAGCAAAGCGAGGATGCGGCCCTGATGTTCGAATGGTTCGACCGCGTCGGCTACGATGCCGATATCGCCGCCTTACGCAAGGAATTCCCGGAGGTCGGCTGGCACAATTTTGCCGACTGGGCGCGAGCGTTCGACTGGAGCACCCTGCAGACAGCTTCGGCGACTGGCCGTTAGAAAGTCTGGTTGTAGGCGCCGACTTCCGGGCTGCGGCGCAGCACCGCGTCGACGGCGTCGAACATCTGCCGGCGGCGATCCGACGACACCGGGCTTTCGACGACCACGACAAGCTCCGGCTTGTTCGACGAGGCGCGCACCAGCCCCCAGGTGCCGTCCTCGGCAACGACGCGCACGCCGTTGACGGTGATCAGATCGACGATCTTCTGGCCGGCGATGCTGGCGCCATCGCGTTGCATGGCCTGAAAATCGGCAACCACCCGCTCGACCACGCCATACTTCACATCGTCCGCGCAGTGCGGCGACATGGTCGGCGTGCCGAAAGTCAGCGGCAGGGCGCGGTAGAGATCAGCCATCGAACTGCCGGGGCTGCGATCCAGCATCTGGCAGATGGCGATGGCGGTGACCAGCCCGTCGTCGTAGCCGCGCCCGATCGGCGGATTGAAGAAGAAATGGCCTGACTTTTCGAAGCCGGCGACTGCGCCGAGCTCGGCAACGCGGCGCTTGATGTAGGAGTGGCCGGTCTTCCAGTAATCGGTGACGGCGCCATTGGCGCGCAGCACACTGTCGGTGTTGAACAGGCCGGTCGACTTGACGTCGACGACAAAGGTCGAGCCGGGATGCAGCAGAGAAATATCGCGCGCGAGCATGACGCCGACCTTGTCGGCGAAGATCTCGTTGCCCTCATTGTCGACGACGCCGCAACGGTCGCCATCGCCGTCGAAGCCCAACCCGACATCGGCGCCGGTTTCGAGCACCTTGTCCCTGATGGCATGCAGCATTTGCATGTCTTCCGGATTGGGGTTGTAGCGCGGGAAAGTATGATCAAGCTCGACGTCGAGCGGGATGACCTCGCAGCCGATGCGTTCCAGCGCTTCCGGCGCGAAAGCGCCGGCGGTTCCATTGCCGCAGGCGGCGACCACCTTCAGCTTTCTCGCGATGCGCTTGTCGCGGGTCACATCGTCGAGATAGGTGGCGCGAAAATCGCGGATGAAATCATAGGAACCGCCGCCGATAAGATCAAAATCGCCGGCCAGCACGATCGCTTTCAGCGTGCTCATCTCTTCCGGACCGAAGGTCAGCGGCCGCGCCGCGCCCATTTTTACGCCGGTCCAGCCATTCTCATTGTGCGAGGCGGTGACCATGGCGACGGACGGCGTATCCAGCGCAAACTGAGCGAAATAGGCCATCGGCGACAAGGCCAGGCCGATGTCCCTCACCTTTGCACCGACGGCCATCAGCCCGGACACCAGCGCCAGCTTGATCGACAGCGAATAGGAACGGAAGTCGTGCCCGGTGACGATATCGGGCCCGGCGCCAAGGTGGCGGATCAGCGTGCCGAGCCCCATGCCAAGCGCCTGAACGCCGATCAGATTGAGCTCCGGCGGTTGCGCCGAGCCCGGATGGCCGAACCACCAGCGGGCATCATACTCGCGAAAGCCGGACGCCTTGATCAGCGCCTCGGTTTCGAATTCGAAGCTGTTGGGCCGGGCTTCACCAACGATTTTTGGGGGCAAGACAACAGGGCTCCAGGCGGCAGAAATACGATCTATCGAGGCAGCGGCTTAGCACACAAGGCTTTAAGCCAGGTTTATCCCGGAGTGCAAATCTTCCGAGGTGGAAATCCGGACTTTCCGGGAATGCCCGACGAAAGCGGACGAAATGCGACAGAAGTGCTGCCATTGCCGCTTGCAGGAACGAAGTGCGGCGGCTATAAGCCCGCGTCTGGTCACGGAGTGTAGCGCAGCCTGGTAGCGCACCTCGTTCGGGACGAGGGGGTCGCAGGTTCAAATCCTGCCACTCCGACCAGAAAAAACAACGTGTTAGCGCATCCCGACTTTGGCGCTCCACCTGAAACAATGGCGAGATGAGCGGCTTCCCAGATGACACCGGCTGAGAGCCGTTGTCCCGTGACTCGCATATCCATCGCCAATGAGCTTGAGAGCGCTACGCAGTGCCTTGAATGGCACAGGAGCAATGATCTTCCTGCCATCGTATCGATCTTCGGCCGAAAGCCCGCGGCGCTTTGGCAGTGTCCGCTTCGACTGATACCATCTAGACAAAGGCGAAGAGCAGAACTCGCGTCGCGCCTATCGCCCCGTCGAGACACATCGTTCTTTGCAAGCACCATCAGCGAGAGGCAGCCCCTTCCCAGCCCTAGGCGGTGCGATCGCTCGTTCTTCGACTTGCCGTAAGTGTTCGGGCTGGCCTTTGGGAAGACCGGAACCAAAGAGACCATGGGCAGTTATCCCAACGAAGGGCTAAAAAAGGAAATGGAGAAACTGCAATGAAAACAATGATCATGTGCGCGTTGGCGCTTTCCATGGGATTGCCGGCTATAGCGTCGGCAGCCGAGGCCGACGTCGTTATCAGAACTCACCATCGACACCACGACAACGTCAGGATCATCAACGAGGACGGCCAGCGCTTGCACCACCGTCACCACGGCGCGGTTGCGTTCTATGACCAGGGGCGCCGTCATCATCGTGGAGACACGGTCGTCGTGACACGCTCCGCCTCCACCCACCACCATCGGAACCACCCCGTGGTGATCGAAAACAACGGTTACTGATCACCGACCGTCGGCCCGGCTCTTGGGAGTCGGGCCAGCGTTAACCGGCACCGGCATCAACCGAGACGGGCGCTCTCCGTTTAGCTAGCAGTGATGACCCCCAGAACGTTCCTGCATTGCAGGAATCCGCGTGCGTTAATGCGGCCATGGGCTCGGCTCAGCGATGGGTTCCGTGGCGATCGGAAACTTTGACGAAGATGGCCGTCGGCATCTAGGTAGTTTGATGCATAAGATAGAGCCAGTGAAACTGGCGATGCCGGGGTGCGGATATGAATTTGAATTCAACGGCAGCCTCGCGACCGGTTCTCGCGATTGCGCTGTTTCTCGCCGGCTGTTCATCGATCGGCAGAACCGTCGATCCGGCGAAATACGACTCGATGACCTGCACGGAACTCAACAGCGCTATGGGAGGCATCGCCCGCGACATCTCGCAAACCGCAATCACTCGCGGCAAGGTGGCGAACACCAGTATTCCGCGCTGGCTGCTGGGCGGCTCGCGGGTGAAGGGCGCGGTCGCCGAGCGTGAAACGGCCAGGATCGACCGGCTGAAGCAGCAGGAAGAGGCTCTTGTCGCGGCGAGAGCGCGCAGATGCTCGACGTCGCCAAAATAAATAGCGCTTCATTAAGCGCGTGAGCAGATCGTCTCAGTCTTCGTCAACCAATTGATCGACCGGTACGTCAAGCGCGCGCGACAGCCGCAGCCACAGGCCGACATCCCCACCCCGCTTGCCGTTTTCAACCGCCGAAAGCATGTTTTGTGAAATGCCGACTTCCGAGGCTAGCGCCGCCTGCGTCCTTCCTTTCCTGGCTCTCCAGAAAGCGAGCGGCGACACTGCATTGGCGAAGGCTAGTGCCTCCTCAGCGGTGAAGCCAGGCGCCTCGCCGGCCCTGTAACTCGCCACCTCACGGGCACGGGCGGCACGATCCTGTAGCGCATTGAGCTCAGCGCGCGGCAGGACAGCCATCTCGTCACCCTTGGGCGTGGTGAAATAGTGAATGCTCACTGTCGCTCCTATTCGTAGATGGAGCCGCGCGGCCCGATCCTGCTTACAATGATCTCATTTTCGGTTTCGGTGAAGATGATGCGGTAATCGCCGACCCGCAGCCGCATTTCGTCGGAACCGACCAGCTTCTTGATGTTGTTAGCCATGGCTTCCGGGGTTTCAGCATAGATCGCGATCTTGGCAACGATGCGGGCGGCATCGGATTGGTGCTTGCGAAGCGATTTGATTGCGGCCGCGAGGTAAATGACCTGCTTCACATCTCAATATCTCATATTGAGATATTTCAATCAACAAGAAATCACGAAATGGAGTACGCCATCACGCGCTCAACCGAAACCGCGTGACATCGATCGCCGCTGCCATCAGCGTCTGCGTGTAAGCGTGCTGTGGATTGCTGAAGATCGCCTCGGTCTGCCCCTCCTCGACGATCTTGCCCTGCTTCATGACGATGATGTAGTCGGCCATGGCGCGCACGACCGTCAGATCGTGGCTGATGAAGAGGTAGGACAGTTCGTTGTCGGCCTGCAGCTTGCGCAGCAGTTCGACGATCTGTTTCTGCACCGAACGGTCAAGCGCCGAGGTCGGCTCGTCCAGCACCACCAGCTTGGGCTTCAGGATCATAGCTCGCGCGATGGCGATGCGCTGGCGTTGCCCGCCGGAGAATTCGTGCGGGTAGCGGTTGCGCGCGTTGGGATCGAGGCCGACTTCGCGCAGGGCTTCGACCGCGCGCTGATCGCGCTGCTTGCCCGAAAGGTTCGGTTCATGCACCAGCAGCCCTTCGGTGATGACCTGGCCGACGGTCATGCGCGGCGACAGCGAGCCGAACGGATCCTGGAAGACGAGCTGCATCTCGCGCCGCAGCGGCCGCATCGCCTGTCGATCAGCCTGGGAAATGTCGCGATCGCCGAAACGAATGAGGCCGTCGCTCGGCAACAGCCGCAGCAGCGCGCGGCCAAGTGTCGATTTGCCCGAGCCGGATTCGCCGACGATGCCGATGGTCTGGTTGCGTTGCAGCCGGATCGAAATGTGGTCGACGGCACGCAGCATCAGCGGCTCGCCGGCGAGAAAGCCGCCGCCGATCCTGAACGTCACTTCGACATTCTTGCCTTCGAGCAGCACCGGGGCATTGGCGGGCGGTGGCGCCTTGGTTCCCGTCGGCTCGGCCGCCAAGAGCATTTTCGTATAGGCATGCCGTGGGTTGACGAAGATGGCTTCCGCCTCGCCCTCCTCGACGACCTCGCCCTGGCGCATGACATAGACCCGGTCGGCGAAGCGCCGCACGATACCGAGATCGTGGGTGATGAAGACGATCGCCATGCCGAGCTTGCGCTGCAATTCTGCCAGAAGCATCAGGATCTGCGCCTGAATGGTCACGTCGAGCGCCGTCGTCGGCTCGTCTGCGATCAGGATGTCGGGGTCGTTGGCGAGCGCCATGGCGATCATGACGCGCTGGCGCTGGCCGCCGGACATCTCGTGCGGATAGGATTTCATCCGCCGTTCCGGATCTGGAATATGCACAAGCCGCAGCAACTTGAGCGCCTCTTCGCGTGCCTCGGCGGCACTCAGGCCGCGATGCCGGCGGATCGGCTCGATCAGCTGGTTGCCGATCGAATACAGCGGATCGAGCGAGGTCATCGGCTCCTGGAAGATCATGCTGATCTTGGCGCCGCGGACCTTGTTGAGCTCGGATTTGCTCAGTGTCAGCAGGTTGCGGCCGCGATAGTCGACGCTGCCGGTGGCTTCGCCATTCGATGCCAGCAGGCTCATCGCCGCCATCATCGTCTGGCTCTTGCCGGATCCGGATTCGCCGACCACGGCAACGGTCTCGCCCGCATTGACATGGATGTTGATGCCCTTCACCGCCTCGACCGCGCCGTCGAGCGTGCGGAAGCGGACGCGCAGGTCCTTGACGCTGAGGATCGTTTCGGAAGCAGCCATCTTAGCGATCCCCATCTTTATCGATCCCTTGGGTCGAGCGCGTCGCGCAGTCCGTCGCCGACGAAATTCAGGGCGAACAGCGTCGAGACGAGGAAGAAGGCGGGAAACAGGAGCAGCCAGTTGGCGGTGCCGATGTTCTTGGCTCCGACCGAGATCAGCACACCCCAGCTGGTCATCGGTTCCTGCACGCCAAGACCGAGGAACGACAGGAAACTCTCCAGGATGATGACCTGCGGCACCAGCAGCGTCATGTAGATGACCACCGGGCCGAGCAGGTTGGGAATGACGTGGCGCAGCAGGATGCCACGCTGGCCGACGCCCATCGCCTCGGCCGCCTGGACATATTCCTGGCGGCGGATCGACAGCGCCTGGCCGCGCACGATGCGGGCCATGTCGAGCCACAGCACCGCGCCGACGGCCAGGAACATCAGCACGAAGTTGCGGCCGAAGAACACCACCAGCATGATGACGAAGAAGATGAAGGGCAAGGAATAGAGCACGTCGACGATGCGCATCATCACCTCGTCGATCTTGCCGCCGGAAAAGCCGGCCGCGGCGCCATAGACCACACCGATGACCACCGCCACGACGCCGGCGAGCAGGCCGATGGCCAATGAGATGCGCCCGGCCATCAGCGTGCGCGAGAGAAGATCGCGGCCGGTGTTGTCGGTGCCGAACAGGAAATACTGCTGCTTGACCGACGCGCTCATCGTCACTTCGAGGCCGTCGGGCGACTTGCTTTCGATCTTGGTGTCGTCAAAGGCGTCGGAACGGTCGAGATAGCGGATGTTGCGGTCGTCGATCGGCTTGGTCGACTTGACGGTAACGAAGATCTTGTTGCCTTCCTGGCGCCATTCCTTGATGTCGACCCGCATGCGCTTGATCGCCTCGGTCAGCGTCGTCTCGATCATGTCGGGCTTCGGGTAGGCCGAAAGGCTTGGCGGCATGCGCACATAGTCGGCATAGATGGTCGTGTATTGATGCGGCACGAACCAGGGCCCGAACACGCTGATGACCGCAATCGCGGCAAGGTAGTAGAGGCTGAACATGGCGGCGCGATTGGCCTTGAGGCGTGCCCAGGCATCACCCCACAGAGAGCGGCCGACGATGGCGGGAGCTGTGGCTGCGATGTCAGTCATAGCGCACCCTCGGGTCGACGACCGCGTACATGACGTCGACGATCAGGTTGAAGACGATGGTGAAGATGGCGATGACCACCACCGTTCCCATCACCAGCGTGTAGTCGCGGTTGAGCGCGGCGTCGACGAAATAGCGGCCGACGCCCGGAATGGAGAAGATCGTCTCGACGATGACCGAGCCGGTCAAAAGGGCCGCGGCGGCCGGGCCGGTGAAGGAGACGATCGGCAGGATGGCGCCGCGCAATGCGTGCTTGACCACCACCGACCAGTCGGAGAGGCCGAGCGCACGGGCGGTGCGGATATGATGAGAGCGCAGCGATTCGATCATCGAGCCACGCATCAGGCGTGCGACGATGGCGATCTGCGGCAAGGCCAGCGTCAGCACCGGGCCGACCTTGTTGAGGAACGCGCCATCGCCCCAGCCACCGACCGGCAAGAGTTTCCATGTCAGCCCGAACAGAAGCTGGATCAGCGGGGCGATGACGAAGGTCGGGATGGTGCTGCCGGCGGTCGCCAGCGCAATCACCGCATAATCGCCAAGCTTGTTCTGATTGAGCGCAGCTATGGTGCCGAGCACGGAGCCGAGCAGCAGCGCCAGGATCAGCGCCGAGGCGCCGAGTTGGACTGAAATGGGCAGGCCCTTGGCGAACAGTTCGGTGACGGTGAAATCCGGCATGTTGTAGCTTGGACCGAAATTGCCGCGTAACAGATTGCCGAGATAGTGGACATATTGCAGCCAAAGCGGGTCGCCCAAGCCGAACTGCGCTTCGAGATTGGCCTTGATCTCCGGGCTCAGCCCCCGCTCCTGGTTGAATGGGCCGCCTGGCGCGACGCGCATCAGGAAGAACGCCATCGTCACGATGACGAACAGCGTCGGGATGGCGGTCAGAAGCCGCCTTAGTACATATCGCAGCATCGGCGCCCCGCTTGATCCAGAGCCGCGCGCGTCCAGCTGGACGATTGCGCTCTAGCCTTCAAATCTTCGCACCGACATTGCCGAAAATCGGTTCCGGTTCCCGGGCCGATGCGATGGCAAACCAGCGCCGCCGCGCATTCAGGTGCGCGGCGGCGCGGCCAGCGGATCAGTCCTTGCTGATGAAGCGCGACGGATGCACGTCCATCACGTTGTTGACGAAGCCATGCAGCTTCGAGGAAACGATATCGTGGTAGCTGTAGTAGAGAAGCGGTATCTCGCCGACATCGTCGACGAGGATGCGCTCGGCTACAGCGAGTTCCTTCATGCGCTCTTCGGGCTTGCCGCCGGCGGCGGCGGCCTTGTCCATGGCCGCTTCGTATTGCGGGCTGTTGTAGCTCGAATAGTTGTTGCCGCTGGCCCCGCGCGAGATACCAAGGAAGGTCTCCGGATCCTTGTAGTCGGCGATCCAGGCGGCACGCGCCACGTCATAGTCGCCCTTCTGCTGGAGGAAGGAGTAGTGGGTCTTGGTGTCGGTGTTGAGCAGCGTGACGTTGACGCCGAGCGGCTTCAACTGCTCCTGGATGGCCACGGCGGTGTTCTTGTGGTTTTCCGAGGTGTTGTAGCGGATCTCCATCTTCAAGGGATGCTCGGGCGTATAGCCGAGTTTCTCAAGGATCTTCTTGGCTGCATCCTCGCGGTCAATCTGCGGCATGTCGGCATATTTGGCCATTGCCGGCGTGTAGCCCTCGATGCCGGGAGGCACCATCGAATAGCCGGGCAGCATCGAGTTCTGCCAGACCTTTTCGGCGATGAAATCGCGGTCGATCGCCATCGAGATGGCGTTGCGCAACTCGACATTGTCCCAAGGCGCCTTGTCGGTCTTGATCGCAAAGTAGTAGGTGCCGAGATACGGCCCGACGCGGATCTGGTCGCCAAACTTCGTCTTGAGGTCGGCGAGCTGTTCTGTCGGGAGATCGTCGTAGCTGTCGAGTTCGCCGGCCTCGAAGCGCTTCATCGCCGATGAACGATCCTCGGTCGGAATGTAGTTGACCACGTCGAACTTGACGCTCGCGGCGTCCCAGAATTTCGGATTCTTGACCAGTTTCATGTGGTCGTTGGGAACCCACTCGGCGAGCGTATAGGCGCCGTTGGACGCCAGTTTGCCCGGCTTGATCCATTCGGCGCCAAGCTTTTCAATGGATGCCTTGCTGACCGGATAGGTCGCCTGGTGGGTCAGCATCTCCAGAAAATAAGGCGTCGGCGCCTTGAGCGTGACTTCCAGAGTATTTGCGTCAATCGCCTTGACGCCCATATCCTCCGGCTTGCCCTTCTTGGTGTTGACTTCCTCGGCGTTCTTCACGGGATACAGCATGGAGGCGTACTCGGCGCCGGTTGCCGGATCTTCCAGCCGGTGGAAAGCGTAGACGAAGTCATCCGCCGTCACGGGGCTGCCATCCGACCACTGGCCGTCCTTGCGCAGCTTGAACGTGTAGACGGTGCCGTCATCCGAAACCGTCCAGCTTTCGGCAGCGCCCGGAATGAGGTTCGCCTTCTCGTCTTGCATGACCAGGCCCTGGAACAGGTCGCGCAAGACATTGGCTTCGTAAACCGTCGAGGTCTTGTGCGGATCGACCGATTCCGATTCGGCGGCGGTGCCACGATTGTACACGGTCTCGGCGAAAGCCGGCGTGTAGAACGTGCCGGCGGCCAGCGTCATGGTGGTGGCGAACACCGTCGCCTTCAGCATGTTTTTCAGCATGAAGTTCTCCCTGTCGGCGCTGCCGTCGGCGCGCCTTTACGTGTTGACGCCCCGAGGCCGATATCTGGCCCCTTTGAGCGCGTCGCCGGTTCCCTCCGGCGGCTGGTGGCAGGAGACTAGACAGGAGGAAAGCTCTTTTCAACCGAGTACTGATTGACCTTAAGTCAATAATCAGCGGCCAAAGAAGCAACTGCTAAATTAGAACGACTTTTCAATTGTACACACCCATGGGTTGCACCCAGAGTTTTCGCTTTTTGCATGCGAACTTTGGCATGCTCGGCATCATGGTTCGGAACCTCATTCTCAGGGTCCAAGGGCGCCGATTCCGAACAAACACTTCGGGAACTTCGGCTGTTGAATTCGCGCTATTGTCGCCGATCTTCATCCTTCTGCTGCTCGGAATGGTTGCATACGGCATATATTTCGGGGCCGCCAACTCGATCCAACAGATCGCGGCCGACGCTGCCCGGACGGCCATCGCCGGGTTGAACCAGACCGAGCGGCAGACCCTCGTGGCCGCTTTTGTCACCAACAATGCAGGCGGATACCCCTTCGTGGATGCCAGCAAGTTGACCTACCAGGCCAACGACAGCGCGGCCGATGGAAGCCAGTTCGTGGTGTCGATCCAATACGACGCCCGCAACCTGCCGATCTGGAGCCTCTTTCCGGGCGTCGCCATGCCCGCCACCACGATCACGCGCCAGTCAACGATCAGGGTCGGGGGCATCTGAATGCTGCTGCATGTGTCCAATGAGATCGGCCGGCTTGCCCGATTGATGTTGGGCGACAGACGGGCGAATTTCACCGTCATGGTGGCATTGAGCGCGCCGGTCGCACTGGCGCTGGCCGCAGTGGCCATCGACGAAGCCTCGATCTACACCGAGCGCCGCGAAGCGCAGGCAATGGTGGACCTGGCGGCGATCACCGCTGCCTCGAACATCACCAACGTCCAGACCGCTGTCGTGACCACGCTCACCGACAACGGCATGCCAAATGTCGTCGTTCAAGGCTCGGGACAGACGATCGCGCCGGCCGTCGGGAAAACCGTCGTGTCGGTCACGCCGGGGCGATACGCAGCATCAACCACCGATGTCACCCAACGCTTCCAGGCCGGCGTCACACCCTACAATGCCGTCCGCGTCACCCTGAAGAAAATCCCTGCCCGCTATTTCGCGAGTTCGCTGATCCCCACTCCCGTCATCGGCACCCAGGCTACCGCCAGCATGACGCCGCAGGCGACGTTCTCGGTCGGGTCGAGGCTGCTCAGCCTCAATGGCGGCATCCTCAACGCGCTTCTCAGCGGGCTCATCGGCGGCAACATCTCGCTCAGCGTCATGGACTACAACTCGCTCGTCTCCGCGGATGTGAGCGTGCTTTCCTTCGTGGACGGCCTTGCCACACAGTTGAACCTGACCGGCGTGTCCTATTCGGATGTGCTGGCATCGAAGGCAACCATCGGCCAGATCGCCACCGCCATGGCCAACGTGCCCGGACTTGGCAATACGGCCAAGGTCGCCCTGCAGACAATCGCCTCCAAGGCGACCAGCACGGTCAAGATCCCGCTCAGCCATCTGATCGATCTCGGCTCGGTCGGCAGTCTGGGCCTCGGGCAAAAGCCGGCCGGCCTTGGCGTTGACGCAAACGCCTTGGGGATGCTGACGACCGCCGCCGGGCTCGCAAACGGTTCGAAGCAGATCGACCTCAATGTCGGCGTCACCATTCCGGGGGCGCTGTCGACCACGCTCGCCATCGCCGTGGGCGAACCGCCGCAGTCCTCCCCTTGGCTGGCAGTCGACGAGGTCGGCACCATTGTGCGGACGGCCCAGACCCGCATCAAGCTGGTGACCAAGATCGGCGCCGGCAACACCGGCATCGGAGGCGGCATTACGCTGTTGTCGGTCAGCCTGCCGCTGCATCTGGAAGTCGCCTACGCCGAGGCCAAGCTTACCGACATAAGTTGTCCGACAGGCCCTGACAGCATCAAGGTCAGCATCGCCACACGTCCCGGTATCGTCGAAGGGCATCTCGGCGACAGCAGCAGCGCCGGCTTTGCCGATTTCACCAAGGAGGAGACGTTCTCCAACACCGAAATCGCGGGCGTGAGTCTTCTGATTATCCCCTTGCTGTCCGTGGTGGGCTCAGCGGCGTTTGAGATGGCCAACAACACGGCGACCACTTTGACTTTCAACAAGGCGGAGATCGACGCCAAGACGATAAAGACCGCTTACACACAAAACCTGACACAATCCTTGACCACGTCACTGGTCAGCAATCTGTCACTGACGGCGAATTTGCTGGGTCTGCCGTTGAATCTGAACACCCTTCTCGGGTTCGTGAAGCCTCCGGTGGTGGCGCTCCTGAACGGTGTGGCGGCTCCGGTCGACTCGTTGCTTACCGATCTGCTCGGAACCCTTGGCGTGCGCGTCGGCGAAGCCGATGTCCGGGTCACCGGGGCGACATGTGGGCGTTCCGTGCTTGTCCAGTAAGGCGACCAACACGCCGAATCAGTCGAGCCGGCCGAGGAAGCACCCAAGCGCGGGCAGCGAAAGCCCGGTCTCATCGATGACCACGGCATCACCTTCAAGCCTTGCGACCACTCCGATATCCTCCGGCAACGGCCAATTCGCCGGCTCTCCCGCGAAATTGAAGATACAGAGCAGTCTTTCATCGCCGCCTTCGCGGATGAAGGCGAGAATTTCGCCCTCTGCATCGAGAAACCGGATCGAGCCGGCGACCAGCGCCGGGTGCACTTTGCGCAACGCGAGCGTGGCCCGATAGGACGCCAGCACCGAAGCCGTGTCGGCGTTCTGGACGTCGACGGCGCGGGCGCGATGGCTGGCCGGTATCGGCAGCCACGGCCTGCCCGCCGAGAAACCCGCATTGTCGGCGCCGGCCTCCCAGACCATCGGCGTGCGACAACCATCCCTGCCCTTCACACCCGGCCAGAAGCGGATGCCAACGGGATCGCGCAGATCCTCGTACGCGAGTTCCGCCTCCTCCAGGCCGAGTTCCTCGCCCTCGTAGAGACAGATCGATCCGCGCAGGCAGGAGAGCAGCATGATCGAGAATCTTGCGACCGCGTCGGGATCGCCGCCCGGCCTTGTCCAGCGGCTGACATGGCGCACCACGTCATGGTTGGAGAATGCCCAGCAGACCCAGCCGTCGGAGACGGCCGCCTCGAAGGCTTCGACGCAGCCGCGCACATGCGCCGCCGAGAATTGTGGGCCAAGCAGATCGAACGTGTAGCACATATGGAGCCTGTCGCCGCCGGAGGTGTAGGCGGCGAGCGTCTGCAGCGAGCGGCCCTCGTCGCCGATCTCGCCGACAGCCGCGCGGTCCTCATATTCGTCGAGCAGTGCCCTGAAGCGCCTGAGGAACACCAGGTTCTCCGGCTGCGTCTTGTCGAACAGATGCTCCTGGTAGAGGTAGGTGTTGGTCTCGCAATTGGTGCCGGCGACGCTTGAGGCCAAGGGTGGATTGCTGCGCAGCCAGCGGTCATGGACATAGTAGTTGACCGTATCGAGCCGGAAACCGTCGACGCCGCGCTCCAGCCAGAACCGCACCGTTTCGAGAAGCGCGTCCTGAACCTCCGCATTGTGGAAATTCAAATCCGGCTGAGAGGCGAGGAAATTGTGCATGTAGTACTGCCGGCGGGTCGAATCCCACTCCCATGCCGGGCCGCCGAAGACGGACAGCCAGTTGTTGGGCGCGCCGCCATCGGGCTTCGTATCGGCCCAGACATACCAGTCGGCCTTGGGGTTGTCGCGGCTGGCGCGGCTTTCGACGAACCAGTCGTGCTTGTCGGATGAATGCGAGAGCACCTGGTCGATGATGATCTTCAGGCCAAGACGGTGCGCCTCGGTCACCAGTGCGTCAAAGTCCGCGATGGTGCCGAACATCGGATCGACGTCCTGATAGTCGGACACGTCGTAACCCATGTCGGCCATCGGCGACTTGAAGAAGGGCGACAGCCAGATGGCGTCGACGCCAAGGGAGGCGACATGCTCCAGACGGTTGGTGATGCCGCGCAGATCGCCGCTGCCGTCGCCGGTCGTATCCTGGAAGGAGCGCGGATAGATCTGATAGATAACGCAGCCCCGCCACCAACCGTTCTTGTCACCTGCCGCCATTGCGCTTCTCCCTTGTGCCGGCCTGCGCGTCGGTGCGTTCGATCATGAAGATCACCGTGCGCCCCGATACCGGCCGCGAGATGTCGGCCGCCTCGCCTGTTTCCAGGGCTGGCGCCCAGAAAAATCCCTCGCGCTCGGGCAACGTGAACATGCAGGCCCGGCGATCGCCGTTGATGAGGATCGCTAGACGGCGCTCATCATCGCCGGCGCCAGCCAGGATCATGACAAGGCGGTGCCGCTGCGGATCCTGCCAGCTCTGTTCGTCGAGCGGGGCGCCTGTCTCGGCCAGCCACGCGACATCAGGCATGTTGGAACCCGCCAGCGGCTGGCCGGAGAGAAAGCGCGTATCGGAAAGCCCCGGCACCGCTCGGCGCAGCCTCGAGAGCAGCGCGGTGTAATGCTCCAGCGCCTCGTTGCGCCCGGCCCAGTCGAGCCAGGTGATCTCGTTGTCCTGCGCATAGGCGTTGTTGTTGCCGTGCTGGGTACGGCCGAATTCGTCGCCGGCCGTCAGCATGATGGTGCCGCGCGAGGCAAACAGCGTGGCCAGCAGCGCCTGCTGATCGTTGAGGCGCGCCACGGCTATGGCCGGGTCGACCGCCTCACCTTCCACCCCGTTGTTCCACGACAGGTTTTCATTGTGGCCATCGCGGTTCTGCTCGCCATTGGCTTCGTTGTGCTTGCGCTCGTAGCGCACGATGTCGGCCAGCGTCATGCCGTCATGGGCGGCAATGAAATTGACCGTGCGGCTGGCGCTTTGTCCCTTCGTCGCAAACACATCGGATGAACCGGCAAGCCGGGTCGCCAGCGCGCCGACCATGCCGGCGTCGCCGCGCCAGAAGCGCCTGACATCGTCGCGATACTTGTCGTTCCATTCGAGGAAGGGCGGCGGGAAATTGCCGAGCTGATAACCATCAGGCCCGATGTCCCACGGTTCGGCGATCAACACGCGATCGGCCAGCAGTGCATTTTCGCGCATTGCCGTCAGCAAGAGCGCGTTGGCATCGAATGTTCCCTCAACACGTCCCAGAATGGGTGCGAGATCGAAGCGAAAACCATCGACGCCGGCGTCACGGACAAAATGGCGAAGCGTGTCGAGGATCATTTCGCCGACGATCGGGTGGTCGCAAGCGACCGTATTGCCCGTCCCGGTATCGTTGGCCAGCCTGCCGTCCGATGTGTGCCGGTAATAGGCCTGGTTGTCGAGGCCGCGCAGCGACAGCGTCGGCCCAAGCCGGTCGCTCTCGCCGGTGTGGTTGAAGACCAGGTCGAGGATGACGCCGATGCCGGCCTCACGCAGCGCGGCGACCGTGTTTCGCAATTCCGTGACACCGCCAGGCGCCAGGCGCGGATCGAGCGCCATGAAGGTGACCGGATTGTAGCCCCAGGCGTTGCGCAGACCGAGCGGCGGCAGATGCCGCTCGTCGATCGAAGCGGTCACCGGCATCAGCTCGACAGCGCCGACGCCGAGTTTTTTCAGATGCTCGACAACAACGGGATGAGCAAGCGCCGCAACCGTCCCGCGCAGCTTTTCGGGAATGTCCGGATGCAGCATGGTGAAAGCGCGCACCGGCACTTCATAGATCAGACCGCCAGGCTGAAAGAGCGGCGGCGAAGCCTGTACCGGCTTCAGTGAGGTGGCGGCAATCGTCTTCGGCATCAGGGCGGCGGTGTCTGCCCCCTCGCTCCGGCGCTGGGCCAGCCGCCAGTCATGCGCGTAGGGCCTGTCGATCTCCAGAGCGTAGGGATCGGTCAGCAATTTGTCGGGGTCGAACCACAGACCGCGCTCCGGCGCGTAGTCGCCATCGGCGCGAAAGCCGTAGCGGGTGCCAGGGCCAAGACCCACGACGAACAGCGCATGCACGCCATCGCCTTCCGGCTGCAGTTCAAGCCGTTCGATTTCCCGGTTGCGCTCACCGTCGAAAATCGAGACCCAGAGGCGGCGAGCCGCTTGCGACCAGGCGGCAAAGCGAATGCCACCCTCCGAAACAAGCCCGCCAAATCGCGGCTGATGAGCAGCCGGCATCGCAGATTTCATTAAGTGATGACGCTCGGCTTGGCGCGGCCGGTATGGCTGCGAATCCCGGCAATATCATCGGCCGCGGCAATCAGATCGGCAAGGGCGGCCTGCGTGTCGAGATCGTGCCTGGACTTGTCCGGCTCGTAACGCTCGATGTAGACGCGCAAGGTCGCACCAGACGTGCCGGTGCCGGAAAGGCGGAAAACGACGCGCGAACCGCCTTCGAACAACACCCGGATGCCCTGATGTTCGCTGGTCGATCCGTCGACCGGATCGTGATAGGCGAAGTCGTCGGCGCTGGCGATTGTCATGCCGCGCACGCTGGTGCCCGGCAAGGAGCCGAGCTTAGCGCGCAGTTCATCGACCAGCGCGTTGGCGCGGTCGGTGTCGACGTCCTCGTAGTCGTGGCGCGAATAGTAATTGCGCCCATAGGTCGCCCAATGCTCGGTGACGATCTGCTTGCAGCTTTCGTCGCGCGCGGCAAGGATGTTGAGCCATAGCAGCACCGCCCACAGGCCGTCCTTTTCGCGGACATGATTGGAACCGGTGCCGGCGCTCTCCTCGCCGCAGATCGTCGCCATGTCGGCGTCGAGCAGGTTGCCGAAGAACTTCCAGCCGGTCGGCGTTTCATAGATGCCGATGCCGAGTTTGTGAGCAACACGATCGGCCGCGCCGCTGGTCGGCATCGAGCGGGCGATGCCTTTCAGGCCGGCCTTGTAGCCGGGCGCCAGGCGGGCGTTGGCGGCAAGCATGGCGACCGAATCCGAGGGGGTGACGAAGATGCCCTTGCCGATGATCAAATTGCGGTCGCCGTCGCCATCGGAAGCAGCACCGAAATCCGGCGCGTCCGCTCCCATCATCTCGTCATAGAGATGCTTGGCATGGACGAGGTTCGGGTCCGGATGGTGGCCGCCGAAATCCGGCAGCGGCTTGAAGTTGCGGCAGGTGCCGTTGGGCGCGCCCAGCCGGTTCTCGAGGATCTCCTTGGCGTAGGGACCTGTCACCGCGTGCATGGCGTCGAAGCGCATGCGGAAACCCGACTTGAACAGTTTACGCAGCGCGTCGAAATCGAACAGGCTTTCCATCAGCTCGGCATAGTCGGTGACCGGATCGATGATCTCGACCGTCATGCCGGCGGCCTCGACCGTGCCCACCGTGTCGATGTCGATCGGCTCGATGTCGGCGGTCTTGAAGCTCGAGATCGCCTTGGTCTTTTCGAAGATGGCGTCGGTCAGCTTTTCCGGCGCCGGGCCGCCATTGCCGGCATTGTACTTGATGCCGAAATCCTCGTGCGGACCGCCCGGATTGTGGCTGGCCGACAGGATGATGCCGCCGAAGGTCTTGTATTTGCGGATGACATGCGAGGCGGCCGGCGTCGACAGGATGCCGCCCTGCCCGACCATCACCTTGCCGAAGCCGTTGGCGGCGGCCATGGCGATGGCCTTCTGGATGACCTCTCGGTTGTAGAAGCGGCCGTCGCCGCCGATCACCAGTGTCTTGCCCTTGAACCCATCCAGCGCGTCGAAGATCGACTGGATGAAGTTCTCGGCATAGTGCTCCTGCTGGAACACCGGCACTTTCTTGCGCAGGCCGGACGTGCCGGGTTTCTGATCGGAATAGGGTTTGGTGGGAACGGTGCGTATCATGCTTCAGGCAACCCTTTTCGAAAGCAGCGAGCGATAGAGTTCAACGTATTTTTCGGCGCTCTTGTCCCACGACACATCGGCCTTCATGCCTTGGCGCTGCAGCGATTCCCAGACCGCCGGACGGGCATGGGCATCGACGAGACGGCGCATGGCGTGCTGCAAGGCGCCGCCATTGTTGGGCGCGAACTGGAAGCCGGTGGCAACGCCAGCCGAAACGGCAGCCTCGTTGGCATCGATGACGGTATCGGCCAGGCCGCCGGTGCGGGCGACCACCGGCACGCAGCCATAGCGCAGGCCGTAAAGCTGCGTCAGCCCGCACGGCTCGAAGCGCGAGGGAACGACGATGGCGTCGCAACCGCCTTGCATGATGTGCGAAAGCCCCTCGTCATAGCCGACGACGACCCCGATGCGGCCGCGATGCCTGGCCGCGGCGGCAAGCAGCGCACCTTCGAGGCCGGCATCGCCTGAACCCAGGATGGCCAGCCGCGCGCCCGTCGCGACGATGCCGTCGACCACCAGCGCCAATATGTCCATGCCCTTTTGCCAGGTCAGCCGGCTGATGACGCAAACGATCGGGCTGTCGTCGCGATCGAGGCCGAAGCGGTCCTCGACGGCGGCCCGGTTGGACGCGCGCGCGTTCAGCGTGCTGGCCGTGTAGGGGGAGATCAGATGCTTATCGGTTTCCGGATCCCAGATGCCGGTGTCGATGCCGTTGACGATGCCATGGAGATCGCTGGAGCGCATGTTGATGAGGCCGTCGAGACCCATGCCGAATTCCGGCGAGCGGATCTCCTGCGCGTAAGTCGGACTGACCGTGGTGATTGCCCATGCCGCCTGCAGGCCGGCCTTGAGGAAGCCGACGCCACCATAATATTCGACGCCGTCGAGCGCCATCGCCACCGCCGGCAAGCCAAGCTCGCCGAAGATGCCGGCGCCGAACTGGCCCTGGAAGGCCAGGTTGTGGACGGTCATCATCGATGGCACGCCGACCGCCTTGCCGTAACGCATATAGGCCAGCGTCATCGCCGACTGCCAGTCATGGGCATGGACGATGTCAGGCTGGTAGCCAGAGATAGCCCCGCCTGCGATATCGCCGCCGACCTGGCTCAGCGCGGCGAAGCGCCGCCAATTGTCCGGCCAGTCGACGCCGGTCGCATTGCCATAGGGGCCGCCGGGACGGTCGAACAGATGCGGCGCGTCGAGCACGAACAGTTCGAGCCCGGCGAGTTGGACGGAATGGACGCCAGCCTTGCCGCCCTGCAGCAAGGGATATTGCAGGACCGCCCTCTTCTTCTTGAAGGCGGCCATCACCGTTGGAAAGCCCGGCATGAGCGTGCGCATCGTCACGCCCTTGGCCGCCAGCGCGACGGGCAGCGCGCCGGTCACGTCGGCAAGCCCGCCGGTCTTGATCAGCGGGAAGATCTCGGGCGTGACCGACAGAACCTGCATGCGCTTGTTGTCCGTTCTAAAGCTTCAGCTTGTCGATCATGTCCTGGGTGACCAGGCAGATGCCCTTTTCGGAAACGCGGAAACGCTTGGCGTCGAGAACGGGGTCTTCGCCAACCACCAGCCCTTCCGGTATCCTAACACCATGGTCGATGACGACGCGCTTCAACTTTGCGTTCCGGCCGACATGAACGTCGGGCAGCATGACCACTTCTTCGAGCGTCGAATAGGAATTGATGCGCGCGCCGGTGAAGATCAGGCTTCTTTTCAGCGAAGCTCCCGAGACGATGCAATCGCCCGAAACAAGCGAGGAGACGGCGGAGCCACGGCGGCCATCCTCGTCATGCACAAATTTTGCCGGCGGCTTCAGTTCGGCATAGGTCCAGATCGGCCAGTCGCGGTCGTAGAGGTCGAGTTCCGGCGTGATGTCGGTCAAATCGATGTTGGCTTCCCAATAGGCGTCGACCGTTCCGACGTCGCGCCAGTAGGCTTCGTTCTCGGCGGTCGAGCGGACGCAGGACTTGGCAAAGCGGTGGGCGATCGCCTTACCGTGCTGGACGATGTAGGGGATGATGTCCTTGCCGAAGTCTCGGCTCGAGCCCGGCTCGGCGGCATCACGGCGCAGCTGCTCCATCAGGAACTTGGTCTTGAAGACATAGATGCCCATCGAGGCCAGGGCGAACTCCGGCTTGTCGGGAATGCCGGGCGGATCGGCGGGCTTTTCGACGAAGGCGATGATGTTGTCCTTGGCATCGACATGCATGACGCCGAAGCCGGTGGCTTCCATGCGCGGCACTTCGAGGCAGCCGACGGTGACATCGGCATTGGCGTCGACGTGCTGCCGCAGCATCATCTCGTAGTCCATCTTGTAGATGTGGTCGCCGGCCAGGATGACCATGTATTCGGGCCCGTAGGCCTCGATGATGTCGATGTTCTGGTAGACGGCGTCGGCGGTGCCCTCATACCACTGCGTTTCCGAGACGCGCTGGCTGGCCGGCAGGATGTCAAAACTCTCGTTTCGTTCGGGCCGCAGGAAGTTCCAGCCGCGCTGCAGGTGGCGGATCAGCGAATGCGCCTTGTACTGGGTGGCGACACCAAGGCGGCGAATGCCCGAGTTGAGCGCGTTGGAGAGTGCGAAGTCGATGATGCGCGTCTTGCCGCCGAAATAGACGGCCGGCTTGGCCCGCCGGTCGGTCAATTCCTTGAGGCGGCTGCCGCGGCCGCCGGCCAGTATATAGGCCATGGCATCGCGCGCCAGCGGCTGGGTCCGTTTCAAGTCTGCCATTTCTACCCTCCCAAGTTACTCTTTCGCGACCTGTTAGTCAGTCTCGACGGGCTCGGTCGGCAACCAGTTGACGGACTCGGTCCGCAACGAGTTGACGGACTCAGTCCACAACGAGTTCAAGCATGATCGTCGACAGCGGTGGCAAAAGCATCGTTGCAGAGATGCCTCCTCCCTCCGCCCGCGCCTCGATCATGCCGCCATTGCCCTTGCCGGAACCGCCATACTCCGAAGCGTCTGTGTTGATGATTTCGCGCCAGTTTCCCGCCTTCGGCAACGGCACGCGATAATTGTCGCGCGGCACCGGCGTGAAATTGGAGATGACGGCCACCGGGCTGCCGCCCGGTGCGCTGCGCAGCCAGGCAAAAACCGAATTCTGGCTGTCGTCGACGATCAGCCAGGAAAACCCTTCCGGTTCGCAATCACGGCCGTGCAGCGCCGGACGCGAACGATAGAGATAGTTGAGATCGCGCACCGTCTGCCAGACGCCGCGATGCGGCCGGGACTCAAGCAGGTTCCAGTCGAGCGCGCGCGCCTCGCTCCATTCGCGGCGCTGTGCGAACTCCTGTCCCATGAACAGCAGCTTCTTGCCGGGATACCCCCACATGAAGGCGTAATAGGCGCGTAGCGTCGCGAATTTCTGCCAGTCGTCGCCGGCCATCTTGCCGAGCAGCGTGCCTTTGCCGTGCACGACCTCGTCATGCGAGAGCGGCAGTACGAAATTCTCCGAGAAGGCGTAGGTCAGGCCGAAGGTAAGGTCGTTGTGATGGTGCTTTCGGAAGATCGGCTCCTTGGAGAAATACTCCAGCGTGTCGTGCATGAAGCCCATGTTCCACTTGAAGCCGAAGCCCAGCCCGCCTTCATGCACAGGTGCCGAGACTTTTGGCCATGAGGTCGATTCCTCGGCGATCGTCATGACGCCGGGGTGGTGACCGTAAAGCTCCTTGTTCATCTTCTGCAGGAAGCTGACCGCTTCGAGGTTCTCGCGGCCGCCCTTCTCGTTGGGGATCCATTCGCCCTGCTTGCGCGAATAATCGAGGTAGAGCATCGAGGCGACCGCATCGACGCGAAGCCCGTCGACATGATATTTCTCGGCCCAGAACAACGCGTTGTTGACGAGGAACGACACCACCTCGCGGCGGCCGAAATTGTAGATCGCGGTGTTCCAGTCGGGATGAAAACCCTTGCGCGGGTCGGCATGCTCATAGAGGGCGGTGCCGTCGAAATGGACCAGACCGTGTTCGTCGACCGGGAAATGCGCCGGTACCCAGTCGAGGATGACGCCGACGCCGGCGCGGTGGGCGCCATCGACGAAACGAGCAAAGCCGTCCGGGTCGCCGAAGCGGGCCGACGGCGCATAGAGTCCGGTCGTCTGATAGCCCCAGGACGGGTCATAGGGGTGTTCGGAGATCGGCATGAATTCGATGTGGGTGAAGCCGGTCTCGACGACATAGGGGATCAGCCGGTCGGCCAGATCGTCCCATGACAGGAAGGTGCCGTCGTCGCGAAGCTGCCAGGAGCCGGCATGGACCTCGTAGATCGAGATGGCTTCGCGCCGGGGATCGGCGTTGCGCCAGTAACTGCGATGGGCCTCGTCGCCCCACGGATGCGCCGGCGGCACCGCCGTCACTGAAGCCGTGGCCGGCCGCAGCTCGGACTTGAAGGCGAACGGATCGGCCTTCAGCGGCAACCTGACGCCATCGGGGCCAATGATCTCGTATTTGTAGGGCCGGCCGGCGCCGATGTCGGGAATGAACACCTCCCAGATGCCGGTGTCGCGACGGTCGCGCATCGAGTGCCGGCGGCCGTCCCATTCGTTGAAATCGCCGACCACCGAAACGCGCTTGGCATTGGGAGCCCAGACGGCGAAATGCACGCCCGACGCACCTTCGTGCTCGATGACATGCGCGCCGAGCTTGTCGAACAGCCTGAGGTGCGAGCCTTGGGCGATATAATAGTCGTCCATCGGCCCGAGCACCGGACCGAACGAATACGGATCCGTCAGCCACCAGTCGCCACCCGCATTGCGTGCGTGATAGCGCAGGGGCTGCCGCTTCTTGATCGAGAGCTTGCCTTCGAAAAACCCGCCATCGTCGCGCCTGGACAGTTCACCGGCGATGATGCCGGTCAGCGTGTAGGCGGTGACGGACTCCGCATGCGGAACGAAGCAACGGGCAAACAGGCTCTTGCCGATCTCATGGACGCCAAGGACCGCGAACGGATCGCCGTGCGTGCCGGCAACAATCGCCTCGACATCGCTGGCTGCCGCCAGTCCGTCCGGCCCGCTTGTCGCAGCGGTCGCGCGCGGCTTCTTCATCAGGCAGTGTCCCTCCCCGGGCACGACTCTTTGTTCGTGTGCATCTCGTTGTCCCAAAACCGCTATGCACTTTTGGGCGACATGCACAGGACCACATTTGTTCGTGGCCTCATGCAATCACATCAGACAGGCACGTTCCAGATTTCTTTCGCATATTGGCGGATCGTGCGATCGGAGGAGAACCAGCCGACACGCGCAACGTTGCGGATTGCCCTGGCATACCAGTCGGGGCTGTTGCGCCAGACCGCATCGACCTCGCGCTGGGCGGCGGCGTAGGCGTCGAAATCGGCGGCGACCATGAACCAGTCGCTCTCATAGAGACCATTGATGAGGTCGCGGTAGCGTTCCGGATCGTCCGGCGAGAAGACGCCCGACGAAACGGCGGCAACCGCTTGTGCCAGTTCGGGCGATGCTTCGATCACACCGCGCGGATTGTAGCCATTGTTGCGCCGCTCGGCGACCTCGGCCGTAGTCAGGCCGAAGATGAAGATGTTGTCGTCGCCGACGCACTCCTTGATCTCGACATTGGCGCCGTCGAGCGTGCCGATGGTGAGCGCGCCATTCAGCGCGAACTTCATGTTGCCGGTGCCCGACGCTTCCATGCCGGCGGTCGAAATCTGCTCGGAAAGGTCGGCGGCCGGCATCATGATCTCGGCCAGACTGACATTGTAGTTCGGCACGAACACCATCTTCAGCAAACCGCGAACGGCTGGGTCGCCGTTGATGACCTTGGCGACGTCGTTGGCGAGTTTGATGATAAGCTTGGCGTTGTGGTAGCTGGGCGCCGCCTTGCCGCCGAAGAATTTCACGCGCGGCATCCAGTCGCGTTCGGGATGCGAGCGGATCTGGTCGTAGAGCGCGATCGCTTCGAGGATGTTCAGGAGCTGCCGCTTGTATTCGTGGATGCGCTTGATCTGGATGTCGAACAAGGCCGAGGGATCCACCTTGATGCCGAGCCGGTCGGCGACGAGGTTGGCCAGCCGCGCCTTGTTGGCGCGCTTGACGGCGGCGAACTTGTCGCGAAAGGCGGCATCGCCGGCGAAAGCGTCGAGGCCCTTGATGGCGTCGATGTCGTCGAGAAAGCGGTCGCCGATCGCCTCGCGGGCGAGCGCCGTCAGCCCGGGGTTGCACTGGATCAGCCAGCGCCGCGGCGTGATGCCGTTGGTCTTGTTGTTGATGCGATCGGGATAGAGCCTGTGCAGGTCGGCGAACACCGTCTCCTTCATCAGATCGGTGTGAAGGGCAGAAACGCCATTGATCGAGTGCGAGCCGACAAAGGCCAGATTGCCCATGCGCACCCGGCGGTCGCCATTTTCCTGGATCAGCGAGATACGACTGATCTGCTCGTCGGAGAACTGGTCGGAGGCACGCGCTTCCAGAAGCACCTCGGCGTTGATCGCGTAGACGATCTGCATATGGCGCGGCAAAAGCCGCTCGAACAGCGGCACCGGCCAGCTTTCCAGCGCCTCGGGCAGCAGCGTGTGGTTGGTGTAGCCGAAGGTGCGCTTGGTGACGCTCCAGGCAAGGTCGAAATCCATGCCGTGGACATCCATCAACAGGCGCATCAGTTCGGGCACCGCGATGGCCGGATGGGTATCGTTGAGATGGATCGCCGCCTTCTCGGGCAGCGACTTCAGGTCGCCATACTGGCTGAGATGGCGCTGGACGATGTCCTGCAGCGAGGCGGTGGAGAAGAAATACTCTTGCCGCAGCCGCAGTTCCTGCCCGGCCTTGTGCGAATCCGCTGGATAGAGCACGCGCGACAGGGCGTCGGCCTTGTTGCTTTCGGCAAGCGCGCCGATGTGGTCGCCGGCATTGAACTTGTCGAGCAGGATCGGGTCGACCGGCATGCCGGACCACAGCCGCAGCGTGTTGACGCGGTTGGCCCGCCAGCCAACGACGGGCGTGTCATAGGCGACGGCCAGAACATGCTCGGTCGGCTTCCAGACATGGCGCTCGAGCCTTCCGTCCTTCGACGTGATCGATTCCACCGAACCGCCGAAACCGACCTCGAAGGAGCGTTCGCGCCGTTCGAATTCCCACGGGTTGCCGTGATCGAGCCAGGTCTCGGGCAGTTCGACCTGCCAGCCGTCGTGGATCTCCTGGCGGAACATGCCATTGGCATAGCGGATGCCATAGCCATGCGCGGGAATGTCGACGGTGGCCATGCTTTCCATGAAGCAGGCGGCGAGCCGGCCGAGACCGCCATTGCCAAGTGCGGCATCCGGCTCGAGTGCCGCGATGAGGTCGAGGTCGACACCCAGCGACGACAGCGCCTCGCGCATATTGTCCATCAGGCCGAGATTGGAGAAGGCGTCGCGCATCAGGCGGCCGATGAGGAACTCCAGCGACAGGTAGTAGACGCGCTTTTCCTGCTGGTCGTAGGCCTCTTTCGTCGCCTGCATCCAGTGATCGACAATGCGGTCGCGCACGACCTTGATCGATGCGGTCAGCCAGTCGTACTGGGTCGCGACGGTGGTATCCTTGCCGACCCGGTATTTGAGGGCCACCAAGACTTCTCTTGCGAGCGTCTGTGGGTCAGGATTTTCGAGCAGTGGCGGGAGGGGTTCGGATATCATCGCGCTCGTCATGATGCCTCTCGTGCGGTTGCCATGATCATACCGGCTTTCATCGTTCCTCCCAGCCCATGCTAGCCGATACCGCTGCGTATTCAATCGATTTAGATGAACCTGGGCCAGCTTACCCTGCGGCAATTTGACAGTTCAAGCCGCCAGCGCCGCCTCGGGCGGAGCCTTTGCTCCGGTCATGAAGGCGACGGCATCGGACATTGTATATTGCTTGGGATCGATGACGGCGAGGCGACGGCCGAGCCGATGGATGTGAATGCGGTCGGCCACTTCGAAGACATGCGGCATGTTGTGCGAGATCAGCACGATCGGCAGGCCGCGCCGCTTGACGTCAAGCATCAGCTCGAGCACGCGGCGGCTCTCCTTGACGCCAAGCGCCGCCGTCGGTTCGTCCATGATCACCACGCGGCTGCCGAATGCGGCGGCGCGCGCCACCGCAACACCCTGGCGCTGGCCGCCTGACAGCGTTTCGACCGACTGGTTGATGTTCTGGATGGTCATCAGGCCAAGTTCGGACAGTTTTTCGCGGGCTTTCCTTTGCATCGCCGAACGGTCGAGCATGCGCAGCCATTGTCCGACAAAGCCCGGTTTGCGGATTTCGCGTCCGAGGAACATGTTGTCGGCGATGGAAAGCGCCGGCGACAGCGCCAGATTCTGGTACACGGTTTCGATCCCGGCCAGCCGCGCCTCGATCGGCGAGCGGAAATGGACCGCCTTGCCGTCGAGTTCGATGGTGCCGGAATCGGGTATCACCGCGCCGCACAACGCCTTGACCAGGGTCGATTTGCCGGCGCCGTTGTCGCCGATCACGGCGAGTATCTCGCCATGCATCAGGTCAAAATCGGCATTGTCGAGCGCCACAACCCTGCCGTAGCGCTTGTTGAGGCTTTTTGCCTGAAGGATTGGGGTTTGGGGAATGGGCTGGGTGCTCATGCCGAGATCTTCCTGATCCACTGGTCGATGGTGACGGCGAGGATGATGAGGATACCAACAGTGAATTCCTGCCAGAGCGAGTCGACGCCGGCCAAAGCGAGGCCGTTGCGGAACACGCCGACGATCAACGCACCGAACAGCGTTCCGACGATCGAGCCGCGGCCGCCGAACAGCGACGTCCCGCCAATGACCACGGCCGTGATCGCATCGAGATTCGCGGTCTGGTTGCCGAGCGGACTGGCGGCCCCGATACGGCCGATCAGCGCCCAGCTGGCGATGGCGCAAATGACGCCGGCCAGTGTGTAAACGGCAATCAGCGTGCCGCGCGTGTTGATGCCGGCAAGCCTTGCCGACTCCGCGTCGTCGCCCGTCGCATAGACGTGCCGCCCGAAAGCCGTCCGATTGAGCGCATACCAGATGATGATCGCCGTCAGGATCATGGCGATGGTGCCATAGGTCAGCACGGCTCCGCCGCCCAGCCTGATCGTATGGCCGAGCCACTGCAGCAGCGGCCCCATCGTCTCGATGTCCTGCGCCCTCACCGTCTCGGAGTGCGAGACATAGATGACCATGGCGCCGTAAACGCTCCAAGTCCCCAGCGTCACGATAAAGGGCGGCAGTTTGATGATGGCAACGAGGACGCCATTGATGAGACCGCAGAGCAGGCCCGTAAGCATTCCCAGAATAAAGGCGATTTCGACCGGGACACCGAAGGTGACAGTCAACCGACCCATGACGATGGATGACAGCACCATCATCGCGCCGACCGACAGGTCAATGCCGGCAGTCAGGATGACGAGAGTCTGGGCGATGCCCAGAAAGGCAATGATGGTGACCTGCTGGAGGACGAGCGACAGATTGAACGGCGCAAAGAACCGGCCTCCGGCGGCCACCGAAAAAATCAGGACGCCGACGACGAGCACGATGAAAGGGATTGCGGTGGGATATTCGTGCAGAAATCTCTGGAGGCTCTTCAGCCCGGAACGGCGATCTTCCTCGAAACTCGCCACCGACTGATCGCTGCCCTGGAGGCCGCGTTCGGCAACGGCCGAACCGGTTGTGTCGTCGCTCATCTCTAATATCCCCTCCCAAGGATCCCGTGTTTCGGGAAAGAGCGGCCAGCGCCGCCCTTTCCGTTGGAGTTTAAACCCTTCTGACGGGTGTTGGAACGGTCCATCGTTTCACGGAAACGCCGAACCGTTCCATTGCTCTAGGAAGGCATCAGCCCCAGCACAGCTCGAGGCCCTTCTTGGTGTCGATGGATTCGACGCCCTTGACCGGCTTGTTGGTGATCAGCGTCGCGCCAGTGTCGAAGAACTCCTTGCCGGGCGTGGGCTTCGGCTTTTCGCCGGTCTTGGCGAATTTCTCGATCGCTTCCATCGCCATGGCCGCCATCTTCAGCGGATATTGCTGCGAGGTCGCGCCGATGACGCCGGCCGCGACGTTCTTGACGCCCGGGCAGCCGCCGTCGATCGACACCACCAGCACCGAGCCATCATCCTTGCCGGCCGCCTTGAGGGCCTGATAACCACCCGCCGCCGCCGGTTCGTTGATCGTGTACATGACGTTCACATCGGGGCACTTCTGCAGCAGCGTTTCCATCGCGGTGCGACCGCCGTCCTCGGCGCCGCCAGTCATCTCGTGTCCGCAGATACGCGCATCAGTCTCGTCGCCATATTTCTTCGGATCCTTGATGTCGATGCCGAAGCCCTGCATGAAGCCCTGATCGCGAAGATAGTCGACCGTCGGCTGATTGGTGGCGAGGTCGAGGAAGGCGATCTTGGCGCTCGAAGCCTTGTCACCCAGCGTACCCTTGGCCCACTGGCCGATCAGCTCGCCGGCCTTGAAATTGTCGGTCGCAAACGTCGCGTCGGCGGCGCCGATCGGATCAAGCGGCGTGTCGAGCACGATGACCAGCAGGCCGGCATCGCGCGCCTTCTTGATCGTCGGCACGATGGCGCTGGAATCGCTTGGCACGATCGCAAAACCCTTCGCACCAGCCGAAATCAGGTTCTCGATGGCAGCCACCTGGCTGTCATTGTCGCCGTCGAACTTGCCGGCGAAGGTCTGCAGCGTAAGGCCGAGTTCCTTCGCCTTGGCCTGCGCACCCTCGCGCATCTTGACGAAGAACGGATTGCCTTCGGTCTTGGTGATCAGGCCGACAATGTCAGCCGCATGCGAGGCCGAGACCATCGCGCCATAAAAGGCAAGGCCGGCAACGGCCGCCTTCAGAACAGTCCATTTACCCATGACTTCCTCCCAGTAGACCATATCGGAAGCCGGCCAACCGGCATCCGCACAAGCATCCGAACAAGCTCTTCCCAGCGTGGACGCTTGCTCCAAACAGACACCAGAGCGAAGTCTCTGTCAATAATTAAATCACTCTTATTTATTATTGACAGCCTCGCTTCATTCACCCATTCTGGCCCAAAAGCATTGCGGGGAAACGACGGGAGGAACAGGGTGGAGACCGCCATTGCGAGGCACGGCTCGCCCGAGGCGAATGACAGCCTCATTCACCGTGGCACCAACCAGAGCGGCATGCGGGATCACAACGAGCGGCTCGTGCTCTCGCTGGTGCGCCAGCACGGCAGCCTGGCGAAATCCGACATTGCCCGCATGACCGGGCTTTCGGCGCAGACGGTGTCGGTCATCATGCGCGAACTGGAGGAAGAAGGGCTTCTGCTGCGCCAGGCGCCGCTGCGCGGCAAGATCGGCCAACCCTCCATCCCGATGGCGCTCAATGCCGAAGGCGCCTTCTTCATCGGCCTGAAGATCGGCCGCCGCAGCGCTGAACTGGTGCTGATCGATTTCCTTGGCCATGTCCGCTCGATGCTGCAGCATTCCTATCGTTACCCGGCGCCGCGCGAGACGGTGGATTTCGTCACCAACGGCATGCGGCAGATGCGCGGCGAACTGACGCCCGTACAGGACAAGCACATCGCCGGCCTGGGCATCGCCATGCCGTTCGAATTGTGGAACTGGGCCGATACCGCCGGCGCCCCGCGCGACGTCATGGACGAATGGCGTCACCGCGACATCAGGGCCGACATCCAGGCGCAATGCGATTTTCCGGTCTATCTGCAGAACGATGCCACTTCGGCCTGCGGCGCCGAACTCGTCTTTGGCCAGACCGGTGCCGCGCGTGATTTCGTCTATTTCTACATCGGCGCCTTCGCCGGCGGCGGCATCGTGCTGAATGGCCGGCTTTTTGGTGGCCCAACCGGCAATGCCGGTGCGCTCGGATCCATGCCCGTGCCCGGGCCGGACGGCAAGCCGGCTCAATTGATCGACGTGGCGTCCATCGCCATGCTCGAAAAAGCGCTCAATGCGCGCGGCGTCGAGGCTTCGCATCTGTGGACATCGCCGGAAGACTGGGGCGAGATCGGCCCCGAACTCGATGACTGGATCGCCAGCGCCTCCCAGGCGCTCGCCTATGCCATCGTCGCCGCATCCTCGGTTATCGATTTCGAGGCGGCGGTGATCGACGGATGGATGCCGAAGGCCGTGCGCCGCCGGCTGGTTGATGCCGTCATCGCGGCCATCGCCACGGTCGACGGCGAGGGCCTGAAGCTTCCCGCCGTCCGCGAGGGAACCGTCGGCATTCATGCCCGGGCGCTCGGCGGCGCCAGCCTGCCGCTTTCCGAACGCTTCCTGATCGGTTCGACGACGATTTCCAGGAGCGCCTGAATGCTGATCGGCATCCCGGCGCTGCTTGGTCCGGAGCTTCTGGCGACGTTGCGCGCCATGGGCCATGGCGACGAGATCGCCCTTGTCGACGGAAACTACCCGGCCGAGGAACAGGCCAACCGGCTCATCCGAGCCGATGGTCATCATCTCCTGCCGGTGCTCGATGCGATCTTGAGCGTGCTGCCGGTCGACGATGCCGTGCCGGAGGCGCTGTTTCGCGCCTCGGTCAGGGGCGACCCCTCGCTTGCCGATCCCGTGCATCATGAGATCGAGGCGCTGTGTGCAAAACGCGCTCCCGGCCGCAAGGTGGTTGCGCTGGCCGGAGCCGACTTCTATGCACGGGTCAAATCGGCGCATGCCATCGTCGCGACAAGCGAGCCGCGGCTCTACGCCAACATCATCATCCGCAAGGGCGTGATCTATCCGCCGGAGACCAAGAAGCCATGATCCTCTGCTGCGGCGAAGCCCTGATCGACATGCTGCCGCGCACGACGACCAACGGCGAGCCGGCCTTTGCCCCCTATGTCGGCGGCGCCGTCTTCAACACGGCGATCGCGCTTGGGCGGCTGGGCGCGCCGGCAGGTTTCTTTTCGGGCCTGTCGTCGGATCTGTTCGGCGGCCAGTTCCGGGACGCGCTTGGGGCCAGCAAGGTCAGTTCCACCTATGCACACACCTCGCCAAGGCCGACGACGCTTGCCTTCGTCAAGCTGGACAATGGCCAGGCGACCTACACATTCTACGACGAGAACACCGCCGGCCGCATGCTGACCATCGACGACCTGCCGGAACTCGGCAACGAGATCGAGGCCATGCTGTTCGGCGCCATCAGCCTGATCTCCGAGCCCGCCGGCAGTGCCTATGAGGAATTCATGAAGCGCGAGCATGAAAGCCGCGTCATGATGATCGATCCCAACATCCGGCCTAACTTCATCCCGGACAAGGCAAAGCATCTCAGGCGTATCCGCGCCATGATGGCGATGGCCGACATCGTGAAACTGTCGGATGAAGACCTGAACTGGTTCGGCGAAGCCGGTTCGCACGAGGACGTCATCCGCAACTGGCTCGACCGCGGCCCCAAGCTGATCGTCGTCACGCATGGCAGCGAAGGCGCCGTCGGCTACACCAGGGAACATGCCGTCACGGTGATGCCGGAGAAGGTCAAGGTGGTCGACACGGTCGGCGCCGGCGACACGTTCAACGCCGGCATCCTCGCCTCGTTACACGAGCAAGGCCTGCTGACGAAGACGGCGATCGCCGGCCTTTCGCAGGACGCCATCGGCAAGGCGCTGGCGCTTGGCGCCAAGGCAGCGGCCGTGACCGTGTCGCGGGCGGGCGCCAATCCGCCCTGGCGGCATGAGATTGCCTGACAGACGGCAAACCGCCTGGAAAGCGCCGGGATCGTCGATCACTTTATGTTTCGCCTGACCGCGCGGATTTTGTATAATCCGCAGGCGGCAGCTGCCGAAGCCCGGATTTCAGGCATCTCGCACGATTGAGCCGGAAATTCGAGGTAACAGACTGCGACACTTGCGCAATTCGCGGTTTTGCTCCGGCGGCTTTCTCGGCTGGCGCAACTCTGATACCAGCGGCCGGTTATCTGGCTAACCCGTTTGAGGCCGACATGCAGTTCATCGATCTTGGCGCGCAGCGCGAACGAATCCGCGACCGGCTGAAGGCCGCGATCGACCGTGTCGTCGAAGAAGGCCGCTATATCCTCGGCCCGCAAGTCACCGAATTCGAAAACAAGCTCGCCGCCTATATCGGCACTAAGCATGTCGTGGCCTGCGCCAACGGCACCGACGCGCTGCTGTTGCCGCTGTTTGCGGCCGGTGTCGGTCCGGGCGACGCGGTGTTCGTGCCGAGCTTCACGTTCGCCGCGACCGCCGAAGTGGTGGCACTGGCCAAGGCAGAGCCGGTGTTCGTCGATGTCGATCCGCATAGCTACAACATCGACATTGCCAGCCTCGAGGCGGCCATCGCCATGATCAAGAAGGAAGGCCGGCTGCAGCCCAAGGCAATCATTCCCGTCGATCTGTTCGGCCTCGCCGCCGACTACGATTCGATCATGGCGATCGCCAACCGCGAGGGGCTGATGGTGATCGAAGATGCCGCCCAGTCGATGGGCGGCTCAAGCGACGGCAAGATGTGCGGCTCGTTCGGTGCCGTGGGCTCGACCAGCTTCTACCCGGCAAAGCCGCTTGGCTGCTACGGCGACGGCGGCGCGATGTTCACCAATGACGATGCGCTGGCCGAGCAGCTCAGATCGTTCGCCTTCCACGGCAAGGGTGAGACGCAGTACGACAATGTCCGGGTCGGCATCAATTCGCGGCTCGACACGATTCAGGCGGCGATCCTGATCGAGAAGCTCGCCATCCTGGAAGAAGAGATGGTGGCCCGCCAGGTGGTGGCCAACCGCTACGCCGAAGGGCTTGGCGACATTGTCACGGCGGCCCGCAATCTGGACGGCAGCCGTTCAGCCTGGGCACAGTACGCAATCGAGACGCCGAAGCGCGACGGGCTGAAGGCACATCTCGGCGAAAAGGGCATTCCGTCGGTCATCTACTATGTGAAGCCGTTGCACGCCCAGGTCGCTTATCGCGACTATCCGCGCACGCCGACCGGCCTTGCCGTGTCGGAGGACCTGCCGAAGCGGATCCTGTGCCTGCCAATGCACCCGTATCTCGGCGAAGCCGACCAGGATCGCATCATCGAAACGATCCGCAACTATATCGGCTCGAATTCGGCGCAGGCGGCAGCCGAGTAGATTTCGGCCCGTCTCAGGCGGGGCTCGCCTCGCCTGCCTTGCCGCTGGTCCCGCTCTTGCCGCTGGCCCCGCCCTTCCCGCTGGCAATGAAATGCGGGTTGGCAAAATCCTCGTCGTCGCTCTGCTGGCGCTTGCCATAGAGCAAGGGTTGGCCATCCAGCGTGCGCGTCATGCCGCCGGCCGCGCGCAGCACGGCATCGCCCGCTGCGGTATCCCACTCCATGGTGCGGCCGAAGCGCGGATAGACATCCGCTTCGGCGCTGGCGAGAAGACAGAATTTCAAGGACGAACCGACCGAAACGATTTCGGCGGCACCGAGATCGCGAATATAGGCCTCGGTTTCCGGTGTGTTGTGGGAGCGGCTGGCAACCACCGCCAGCGGCGCAACGGCTGTTCTGACCGAGATCGGCCGGCGGCCTGTGACCTGGTAGTCGCCATCGATCTCGAGCGCTTCCGCCCTGCCCGGCCGGCCCGAAAAAAATCGGCCGCTGCAGGGCGCGAAGACAACGCCGACTTCCGGCACGCCATGACGGACAAGCGCGATGTTGACGGTGAAATCGGTGCGGCGGTTGACGAATTCCTTGGTGCCGTCGAGCGGATCGATGAGAAAGAAGGCGCCATCCAGATCGGGCGGCACGATGCCGGCGGACGCTTCCTCCTCGGCGACGCAGGGAATGTCGGGAAATGCGGCACGCAGTCCGGCGAGAATGATCTTCTCGCTCTCGCGGTCCGCCTCGGTCACCGGCGAGGCATCGGACTTGCGGTCGACCGCACAGCCGGCGTGGAAGACACGCATCACCTCGCGGCCGGCCGCCAGGGCCAGCCGCTCGAAGATTTCGAGCATCAGCCTGTCGTCAGATGCCGCCGCCGTTGTCGTATTGGTCTTCGGCAATGTCGCGCTCGTTCAGCCAGTGTTCCAGGGCGTCTACCATCTCCTCGGCCGATTTGCCGAGCGTCTTCAGATGGATTTCGGGTTTCTCCGGCGCTTCGTAAGGCGAATCGACGCCGGTGAAATTCTTGATCTCGCCATTCAGCGCCCGGGCATAGAGGCCCTTCGGGTCACGCCTGGCGCATTCCTCGAAGGGGGTATCGACAAACACCTCGATGAATTCGCCGTCGGCCATCAATTCGCGCGCCATGCGCCGCTCGGCGCTGAACGGCGAAATGAACGAAACAATGACGATCAGTCCGGCATCGGCCATCAAGCGCGCCACTTCGGCGACGCGCCGGATGTTCTCGACGCGATCGGCGTCGGTGAAACCCAGATCGCGGTTGAGACCGTGACGGACGTTGTCGCCGTCCAGGATATAAGTATGCCGGCCGGTGGCGAAAAGTTTCTTTTCGAACAGGTTGGCGATGGTCGACTTGCCGGAGCCCGACAGCCCGGTGAACCAGAATACGGCGGGCCGCTGGTTCTTCATGTCGGCGCGGACGCGCTTGCCGACATCGAGCGATTGCCAATGGATGTTTTCGGCCCGGCGCAGCGAATGCAGGATCATGCCGGCGCCGACCGTGGCGTTGCTGATGCGGTCAATCAGGATGAAGGCGCCGGTGGTGCGGTTTTCGGCGAAGGGATCGAAGGCGATCGGCGTCCGGGTTGAGATGTTGCAGATGCCGACTTCGTTCATTTCGAGCGACTTGGCCGCCTCATGGGCGAAGTCGTTAACGTTGATCCGGTATTTCAGGTCGGTGATGGTGGCGCTGCTCTGATCGGTCTCGGTGCGCAGGATATAGGAACGGCCGGGCAGCAGCGCGTGCTCGTCGAACCAGACGATGTTGGCGGCGAACTGGTCGGCGACCTGCGGCCGTGCGGCCGGCGAAACCAGCATGTTGCCGCGTGATATCTCGACCTCGTCGTCAAGGACGAGCGTGACAGCCTGGCCGGCCGCAGCTTGGGCCAGGTCGCCGCCATGGAAGACGATCCGCTTGACGCGCGAGGATTTGCCGGACTTGGCTACAACCACCTCGTCGCCGGGCGCCACCGAACCGGACGCGATCGTGCCGGCAAAGCCGCGAAAATCGAGATTGGGGCGATTGACATACTGGACCGGGAAACGGAACGGCAGTTCGACCACTGCTTCGTCGACCGACACGGTTTCAAGATGCTCGATCAGCGTCGGGCCGGAATACCAATCCATGCTTTCCGAGCGGCTGGTGACGTTGTCGCCGTAGCGGGCGGACATCGGGATCGGCACGATGGTCTGGAAGCCGAGATCGCGCGAGAATTGCCGGTAGGACTCGGTGATGCGTTCGAAGACCGCCTGGTCGAACCCGACGAGATCGATCTTGTTGACGGCCAGCACTACGTGCCGGATGCCGAGCAGCGAGGCGATGATCGAATGGCGTCTGGTCTGCGGCAATACCCCTTGCCGGGCGTCGATCAGCACGATGGCCAGGTCAGCGGTCGAGGCGCCGGTGGCCATGTTGCGGGTGTATTGTTCGTGGCCGGGCGTGTCGGCGACGATGAACTTGCGCTTCGGCGTGGCGAAGAAGCGGTAAGCGACGTCGATGGTGATGCCTTGCTCGCGCTCGGCCTCCAGGCCGTCGACCAGCAAAGCGAAATCGATGTCGTCGCCGGTCGTGCCGTGTTTGCGCGAATCGCGTTCGAGCGCGGCGAGCTGATCCTCGAAAATCTGCTTGGTGTCAGACAGCAGGCGCCCGATCAGCGTCGACTTGCCATCATCGACCGAACCGCAGGTCAGGAAGCGCAGCAGCGACTTCTTCTCCTGCGCCGCCAGATAATCGCGGACGCCGTCGGTGGGCGCGAGGCTCTTTGCCATGATGTGGCGCATGGTCAAAAGTACCCCTCGCGCTTCTTCTTTTCCATCGAGCCGGCTTCATCGCGGTCGATCAGGCGACCTTGCCGTTCGGAGGTGCGCGCGGTCAGCATTTCGCCGACGATGGCTTCCAGCGTGTCGGCATCCGATTCAATGGCGCCGGTCAGCGGATAGCAGCCCAGCGTGCGAAACCGCACAAGCCGATCTTCCACGACCTCACCCGGGCGCAGTTTCATGCGCTCGTCATCCCGCAGGATCAGCATGCCGTCGCGCTCGACCACCGGCCGCTGCTTGGCGAAATAGAGCGGCACGATTGGAATGTTCTCCTGAAGAATGTACTGCCAGATGTCGAGTTCGGTCCAATTCGACAGCGGAAAGACGCGGATCGATTCACCCGACGCGATGCGGGTGTTGAATATCTTCCACATCTCGGGGCGCTGGTTCTTGGGATCCCACACATGCTGAGCGTTGCGGAAGGAGAAAATGCGTTCCTTGGCGCGTGATTTCTCCTCGTCCCGACGGGCACCGCCAAAGGCGGCGTCGAAACCGTATTTGTCGAGCGCCTGGCGCAGTGCCACGGTCTTCATCACGTGGGTGTGGGTGTTCGAACCATGATCGAACGGATTGATGTTGTCGCGCACGCCGTCTTCGTTGACATGGACCAGCAGATCGAAGCCGAGTTTCTGCGCCATCTGGTCGCGAAAGGCGATCATCTCGCGGAATTTCCACGTCGTGTCGACGTGAAGAAAGGGGAACGGCGGCTTGGCCGGATAAAACGCCTTCATCGCCAGATGCAGCAGCACGGACGAATCCTTGCCGACCGAATAAAGCATGACCGGCTTGGCGAAGGCGGCCGCAACTTCGCGGAAGATATGGATGGACTCGGCTTCAAGCCGCTGAAGATGCGTAAGCGCTGTTGTCATGGACTTTGGGCGTTCTCTCGTGCCTTCCGACAGAAGACCAGATCATCGAGCCTTTTGGGCCCGATTCAAGCCTTGCTTCTGGACAATCTCTTTCGTGTCGGCCTTCTAGCAGATCGCCATTGTCGAGAACAATGCAAGACTGGCCCGGCGGCGCACGGTTCGGGAATGAATTTTCCATGTGCGCTGCAAAATGCGCAAATTCCTGCTCACATGGCGAGCCGACAAGAAAAGTCGGGAAAAATATGCCCAGATTAACACATAAATTGCCATCCGCATGCCTTCGCCAGGCGGCCGCCGGTGGCCGTCGATTTCTGATGGCAACCCCGCCTGGCCGCACTATCGAAAAAAGACCTCAGCCGCTATACCGGCCGTTGAAGACGAGCACGACGCAGAATGGAACACGTGCTATTTCGACGCGGTCACATCCGTTTCCGCCAGTGACACCTATCGCTCCCATAGAATTGTGACCTAGAGCATTGAACCGGTTTTCATCCCTGAGACAGCAGTTCACACCCTCGCGGGCGAATATCTACTTCTCCATCCTCTGCTTCTTTTTTCCACCGGTTCTGGGATCGCTGGTCAGTTTTGTTTTCAATGGCGGCGGCCTTTGGTCCGCCGTGCTGATTGCCAAGGGGAAAAGGCGCTTCAACGCCGACCGGCCCATGATCTGGCTGACGGCCGCGATCTATGCCTACTGCGCGGCCAATCTCGTGGCTTCCATCGTCAACAACTCGTTCATCAGAGATGCGCCACACCTTATCCCACTCGTCACCTTCCTGCTTTTCCCGATCTCCTATTCCACCTGGAGCATCACGCAGAAAAGCACGCTTGCCCGCATCATCGTGCTCAGCAGCATAGCGGCCTGTTTTGTCGCACTGATGCTGGCGATCTTTCAGCAATATTGGCTGGGGATGAGAGCCAAGGGCGGGGCCGGCAATGCGATCGTGTTCGCGGAGGTCCTCTGCCTTGCCGTGGTGGTCAGTGTAGCCGGCGCCTTGTCAGGCATAGAGCGAGCCCGCAGCCCCCTCTTCTACGCCGCATTGGCCGGTACGATCGCCATCATCTATTCCGGTTCGCGTATTGTCTGGCTGGCGCTGCTGATTGCCGGCATCGCTGTTCTGCTGATCAACCAACGGAGGCTCAGAGGCAGGAATGCCGTTCGCCTGCTGTGGCTGCTGGTGGCAGTCGGCATCGTGATCGCTGCTTTCGGCTTCCAGGCGATATCCGGGCGCGTCGACTTCCTGCACTCCGACTGGGATGCGCTTGGGACTCACGGCAACTACGACAACTCGTTGGGATTTCGTGTCGCACTCTGGGAGATCGGCCTCAGGGCATTCGATGACATGCCAGTGTTCGGGCATGGTGTGGGTGCGACCCAGCTTCTGATCAAGCAGGGCTTCCATGATCAGTTCGCAATGGACGCGGGCTTCAACCATTTCCACAACGGCTTCCTGACCGCCTTGGTGCAAGCCGGAATTCTGGGCGCCGTGACGCTGGCGGCAATCTTTGTCGTTGCGGCCGGAAATGCCGCCCGGGTCTTGCGAAACAGCAACGATCCGGTCGAGCGGTTTGGCGCCACCATGATCGTCATCGTGGTGATCACCTATCTCACGGCCGGAATGACCGGCATCCTGATCGGCCATGACATTCTGGACTCGGTCCTGATGGTCTTCCTGGTGTGTGGAACATATCTTGCTTCTGGACGTCAGGTTCCGTTGACGGGAGAGCAAGCACCTCCATCAGCGATGGAAAAGCAAGCACTTCCATCAGTGATGGAAGTGCAGGCACTTCGACCAGCCCGCCCAATAACAGTTGTGGGGCAAGGCAAATGAAAGTCTTGGTGACAGGCGCGACGGGTTTCATCGGGCGTCATGTCGTGCACCAGCTTCGCGAGGCCGGTGCCGAGCTTCGCCTCGCCTCCCGTCACCCGGAGCGGCTTGGTTCGGGAAACGAGGCTGTGCGGATGCCCGGTTTCGACGCGCCGGCCACGGCCTTCCTGGACCTCACCAGGGATGTGACCCATGTCGTCCATTGTGCCGGCCTCAACAACGATCGGGGCGACGCCACCGAAGCCGATTATCGGGCGGCCAATGTGGAGTTGAGCGCGCGGCTGGCGCTTGCAGCGGCCACGCAGGCAAGCGGACGTTTCATCCATCTCTCCTCGATCCGGGCCGTGATCGGCGCGCGCGTCAGCGCAACGATCGACGAGAACACGCGTCCTGCCCCGCAATGCATTTATGGGCGCTCAAAGCTCGAAGGCGAGATCAAGGTTCTGGATGCTTATGCATCGCACGGCCGTTCCGATGCCGCCGTACTGCGCCTGCCTCCGGTCTATGGACGCGGCATGAAGGGAAACCTGGCGACCCTGATGCGCCTGGCCGATACGGCACTGCCACTGCCAACGGGCGCCCTGAGCGGAATCCGCTCGCTGATGTCCGCCGGGGCCGCCGCGCGAGCGGTGTCGCACCTGTTGAGCCATTCGGGGCCACTTCGCCCGATCTATGTTGGCGCCGATGTGCCGCCGGTCGCCGTCGCGGCCATCCTCGCCGCGTTTCGCAGGGGTTTCGGACGGCCGATGCGCCTGATCGCCGTACCGGCCGGCCTGATGCGGCCGGCCGCGGCCGTGTTGGGCAGGCGGGCGTTTTGGGACAGCATGACCGCGACACAGATATGCGACCCTTCCCTGCTGATATCGCAGGGGTGGGCACCTGAAACCGCCACGCTGGAGCGGCTGGCCGAGCTGGCGCGGCTCCGCGAACCTAAAGCGCATCGCGTTGAAACGGATTCGGGCGACGCGCTTTAAAGTCTGGGATCTTGGCCTGCTCAGCTTCGATAGAGCGTTCCAAACAGGATCCGAAGGTCGAGCCAGAAGGATGCCGTCCTGAGATAGGCGGCATCCGTTTCGGCCAAAAGCTCCGGGTTCGACATGTCGATGCCCCTGATCTGAGCCAGGCCGGTTATGCCCGGAAGTGCCGCCAAGACCCCCAGCCGCCTGCGACACTCGATCAATTCCGCTTGAGTGGGCAGACAAGGGCGCGGCCCGACCAGGCTCATCTCGCCCTTCAGGACGTTCCAGAACTGCGGCAGCTCATCGAGCTTGAACTTCCGCAGCACCTTGCCAACCGATGTCACGGAACTCGCCGGCGCCTCATGCGTGGGTAATGACGGTGTTCCCTGATACATCGTACGCAACTTGTGACAGCGAAAAAGCAGGCCGTCGCGGCCGACCCGCGTTTGCGAAAAAATAGCCGGACCGGGCGACGATGCCCGAACGGCAAGGAAGGCGAGCATCAGAACAGGCGATGTGACCACCAGCAGCAGAGCCGCGCCGGCAAAGTCGAAGATTTGCTTGGCTATCTTCATGAACGGCCGATAGTGCTCCCTGCCAAAGCTCCCGCGGCAACGCCGCGGACGAAGCCGTCATTCCGGTAGCATGAGGCCGTCCCTTGACCAAGCGCGCCATGCAGCCGTTCGATGCTCAGATGCGTCCCAGCGTGAATGCCAGATAGAGCCCCAGGGTCCCGGGAAGGGTCTGCCGATAGACGCCGCTTTTGCGCAAGGCACCCAAACGCTGGAAAAGATTGCCCCGTCGTCCGTTTGTGAACAGGTCGAGGCATGCCGCCGCATCTGATGTGAGCAGGTCTCGATTGACGGCGAGGCCGTCAAGATTGAGATCGGTCCAGTCGGCAAAATCGCCCTTGAACAAACGGCCAAGCCGGGAAAACCTTGCCCTCCACGACGCGTTGGCGCCAACCAGGTTTGCCGCATGCTGCCGGTAGCGCACCAGCGGCCGCGGATCGTAGTGGACGACGCCGCCGGTGGCGGTCACGATGAGATAGGCCCACCAGTCGTGGCTGACGAACCCGCTCCGCGCGGAAGCCCTGGCCAGCAGATCGCGTGCGGCGGCGTTGAGCAGGATGGTGTTGCCGCCGGCGATGCTTTGCACAAGCGCATTGCGAAAGGATGGCGGCCGGCGAAACAGCGGCGAATGGCCGACAAGGCTTCCGGCTTCGGTCATAGTCGCGGTTCGCGAGCAAAACATCAGCGGGGTTTTTGCATCATGAGCCTGCATCCAGCCAATGGCGCTTTCCAGCCTGTCAGACTCCCAGATATCGTCCTGATCGCAGAAGGCATAGCAGTCCGCATCGATGCGCCGATCAACGATCATCGACCGGAAATTGGCAGCGAACCCTTGCCGCGGCCCCTCCACCAGGGTCATTCGACCCTTGGGCCAGCGGGATTTCCATGTCTCGATAATGGCGATCGTGCCATCGACGGAGCCATCGTCCGAGATCCACAGGTCGACCAGAGGGTGCGACTGTACGAGCAGGGATTGCAGCTGCTCATCGATGAAGGCGGCGCCGTCTCTCGTGCCCATCAGGACTGCAATGCGCGGATCTTCTTTGCTCACGAGCTTCAAATACCCTGCAAAAGCCTGGGAATGGCTTGAATTGTCCGATCCACGATCAAGATCGCCTTCTGAATTTGGTTAGGTCGCCTGCCTGGCCGTTTTCGGGATCGCGTCCTGATGAATGCTCCCCCTGGCCTTCTTGGCGCGGTCGAGGCCTGCCAGCACGGCGAGCGCGGCAGTCTTGTCCTGGTTCTTCACCGCCTGCTGCAGCGCCGTGAGCGCGGCCTGAACATCCGACCATTCCACGACATCCGTGCTCAGGCCAAAGATCTTCGAAATGCCGAGTTCGACGACTTCCTCATCCTCGCCGTGCAACGTTTCGTGGAGTTTCTCGCCCGGCCTTATACCGGTGAACCGGATAGGAATGTCCGTGTGTGGGATCTTGCCGGACAGGCGGATCATCGTTTCGGCCACTTGAAGGATCGGCACCGGCTTGCCCATGTCGAGCATATAGACGGCATGATCTTGCCCGCTTTGTCGCGATGAGGCATCGGCCGCCGACATGATGACGAGATCGACGGCTTCGGCCACTGTCATGAAATAGCGTGTCATGCGCTGGTCCGTGATGGTGACAGGCCCCCCGGCTTCGATCTGCGCCTGGAATATGGTCGCCACCGAACCGTTGCTGCCAAAGACATTGCCGAACCGGACGGCGACGAACTTGGTAACCGATCGACGCGCGCCCGGCTCGCTCGCGGGCGTCCCATGCAAGGCGCTGACGATCTGTTCGGCGGCCCGCTTTGTCACGCCAAGCACCGATGACGGATCCACCGCCTTGTCGCTCGATATCAGGACAAACTGCGCGACCCCGCATTTGGCGGCGACCTCGGCACAGACAAGCGTTCCGAAAATATTGGTCTGGATGGCCGAATCCCAGTTTTCCTCGAGCAGTGGAACGTGCTTGAGCGCGGCGGCATGAAAGACGATGTCCGGCCCGAATTCCGTGACGACACGCGTTATCTGGCGCCGGTCCGCGACATCGACGATGCGGACCTTGAGACGGTCATGGTCCTTCTCGTCAATGTATTGGCTCAACTGGAAAATGCCGAACTCGGAGTTGTCGGCGACCAGCACCGCCACTGCCCCCAGTTCCAGCGAACGTTTGACCAGCGTTCGGCCGATCGATCCCGCGCCACCCGTCACCAGAACACGCTTGCCGCCGACAAAGGCACCGATACGCTCGAGATCGGACGGGACTGTCGGGCGGCGCAGGATCGTTTCCATCTCGACGGCGTCGAGAACCAGCTTTCCCTGCCGCTCCAATTCCGAAAGACCGGAGAACTGCACGACCGTTATGTCGCCGTGCCTGGCGACGCGGACGAGTTCCGAATACTCCTCGATCTCGTGCTCGGCGCCACTGCCGAAAATCAGCAAGTCCAGGCTTTTGGTGCCGGTCGTATAGTCTTCCAGGACGTCGATCAGCCGCGACGCCGTCGCCACCACGGGGACACCTTGTATCCGCGTGCCCAATGGTACGCCACGCTCGGTGGCCATGATCCCGGCGATCGAATAGTCCGCAGGCTCCGCCGTGCGCGTGAAGCGAATGATCAGGTCGGCTTCGCCGAGCCGGCCAACGAACAACGCGCGCTTGGCCAGTGTCCTGTTGGCCTTGTTGCTTAGAATGCCCCAACTCGCACCGTCACGCAGGAAGCGGTAGAACAGCCGGGGCGCCGATATGATCGTGAAGGAGACGAGGAAGAAGACGATGAACTGACGCTCGTTGAGCCCCTGCACAGGCTGGAAAGAACGAACCAGCATCGAAGCGGCATACAGAGCGACCGTCAAAATCGCGCAACTCTTCAGGATATTGAAAAAGTCGGGCGTCGAGGCGAAGCGCCAGACGGTCTTGTAGAGACCACAATATCTGAACAGGAAATGGCTGATGACAACAATGCCCGCCCAGGTTGCCAAACCCTGGTTGGAGAGCGGGTCGAACGAAAGATTCGAACGCGAAAGCACAAGGCTGAGCGCCACCGCTACCAGGACCATGACCACGTCCTGGACCATGATCAAGGCGCGCCGTGTTTCCGGCCTGAGTCCGAATACAGCTTCGAGGTAAGAATTCATTGGACGGCACTAGACTCCAGGCTCGCTGACGTGGATATCACCAAAGTGCGAACACAAAGATACTTCGTGGCCGATCACCTTTTCAAAGTGCCATCCCTGGCCCCCGCCCTGTATCGCATACTGCGGGCTTGAGGTCATAGCCAGATGTTTTTTCCAAACGGCGGTTAGTTAAGCCGCCGCTTATGTTTACCGCTAATTCGTGAATGATGCCAGTTCCTTAGGAACCGCCCCCTTGCAAGGGACAGGTCAGCAGGATACAGGGGCGGTATTCAACCCTGCCGTGAGAAGCTCCGTTTTCAACGCCATTGTGACGCAGTGTGTTGCCATATGATCATCACAATGACTGTGAACAGGTCTTTGACGGTTCATCAGAGCCGTCTGGACATGACGCACAAAACAAAGATGTGACACTCCTGATGATTGCGGCATTAAACGGCGCCCTTGACGACATCTCCAATGCCATGCGGCTGCACCGGGTCTGGGTTGCGCTTGCCCATGAGGACATCGGCGACCAGCACAGACGCACGACGCTTGGCCCGCTTTGGATGCTGGTCAATTATTTTGCTTTCGTCGGCACATTTGTCTTTGTTTTCGTGACCAAGGATGCCAGCAACCCAAGTTACATAGCCCATGTAGCCATCGGCATGCTGGTGTGGTTCTATCTCAGCGAAACCATCAGCATGAGCGTGTCGCTCTTCCAGCGCGAAGCGAGCTTCATTCAAGGCACGACGCTGCCGTTGTTCGTATATGTAATGCGATTGACGATGCAATGCATCATCCGGGCTGCTTATTCGATGGCGGGCTGCATTCTTATTCTCCTGCTGAGCGGTTACGGGATCAACATGAGTTGGCTGCTGTCGTTGCCGGGTCTGTTGCTCATAGTGCTGGCTACTCCTGCTTTCATCACGGTTTTCGCTTTCCTGGGTGCTTTCTTTCCCGATAGTGAGTTCATCGTAGGCAACATGATGCGGGTGGGCATGTTCCTGACACCGGTCTTTTGGGTCTATAGCGGGCAAGAGGGCATTCAAAAATATGCCTATCATTGGAACCCGTTCACCTATTTCCTGGAGGGCGTGCGCGAGCCAATCACGGCGGGCATATTTCCGATGCATGCCTTCATGGTGACAAGCTACATCTGTCTGGGCGCCTGGGCGCTTGCGTTGCTGCTGCTGGGCCTTTATCGCAAGCGCATCGTTTTCCTGATCTGAATTCCATGACCTCCATCAAACTGAACAATGTCAGCCTCGTTTATCGCCTGTTCGAAAAGTTGACGCTTTCGGCGCCTGGCCGGCGTCGAAGCGCTCTCGGCGGCAACATTGCGAGCTCCGGCACCAGGCAGGTCGTGCAGGCACTCGACGATGTCAGCTTCGAACTCAAGGCGGGCGACCGGTTGGGGCTTGTCGGCCCGAATGGCTCAGGCAAGACCACCCTGCTCAAAGTTCTCTACGGAATCTATCAGCCATCGGGCGGCATGATATCGATCGCGGGCAAGGTCGATGCCTTGTTCAACATCAGCATAGGGTTTCGTCCCGAGGCCACCGGGCGCAGAAACATCGTGCTGAGGGGGTTGATCAGCGGCTGGACGGCGGCCGAGATCGAAGAGAAGGTGGAAGAAATAATCGATTTTAGCGAACTGGGCGACTTCATCGACCTGCCGTTCAAGGCGTACAGCCAAGGTATGGCGGCACGTCTGGCATTTGCGGCAGCGACCGCGCTTGAGCCTGAAATTCTGCTGATGGATGAGTGGATCGGCGCCGGCGACGCGTCGTTCCAGGAAAAAGCCAAACGACGGATGGACGAACTGGCGGAAAAGGCCGGCATCATCGTCCTGGCCAGCCACGATGACAAGCTGATCCAGCGCGTATGCACCAAAAAACTAACACTTAGAAGTGGTCGCGTGGAGTCTTTCATTTCGCGACCGTTCTGAAACAATCCCATGCCATAGCCGGAAAACGCACAGACGACGCAGTCGATGCCGATGCTCGTCACGCTTCACCACAGCATATCTGGGACGAAGAGTAATCTCGTTGGTAGGGCAGAGTCGACCTACGTTTGACTTTCCCGCCTCTTGACCTGCGAAATCAGATTCCGAGAGCCGTAGGTCCCTGTCGTGTCGATCACTTGAAAGGTGCTCATCTCACCCTCCAGCGGCTTGAGGATGGCAAACTGGCTGAATGGCAGTATAATCAACGGAGCGTTTTGACTTTCAGCAAAGTACGCTGCGAATGGGCACACGAGAGACGGTTCAAACTCCTCGCTATGCTGCCAGATCGTCGGAGTATAGTCGTCACCACCGAGGATACCCCCCGGGCGAACTTTGGGGTATGCTTTAATCAGATCGATGGAAATTCCACGCAGCGTATGATCACCATCCACATAAGCGAAATCTAACGAACCATCTGGAATTTCGTCTATGACCTCCATCGTGGTTCCGCGCAAACTAACACACCGGTCGCCTCCGATCCGCGTTCGGTTCAATGCTTCTTCATAAACCAGCCGGAATGTTTCATCGGTTACATTCCATGGCTTATTCCACGTGTCCAGATTCCGCCAAGGGTCGATCAGATAAAACCGTTCAATCGCCGGGCAGGCCTTCAATAAGCTCTCGGCGAACTCGCCCCTCCAAACTCCAAGTTCTAGAAGCGTACGTGCATCGATTTTGTTGACGCACGACGCCCATATGTCGACGCGGCTGGAAAGGTGCGCGAGTTCAGATATAATCGCAACGTTCTTAGAAATGGTCATTCCCTGACCTGAGATACGGCAGCCTGGTTGTCAATCTTAAATTCTTGAGCGAATCAAGGCTGAAGAGCGTCGTAGAGATACACTTGATTTCCGCTTGGCTGGCCTTACCCGCCGACTGCTTGAACAAATGGACCAGCCGGTCAAATGTAAGCGGTGTTTCGGGACCACCTTTCGGGAGTGGTCGCGATCTGTGAGGTTGCCGGCTCTGCATTGCGATCGGAGATCGGCTTGTGTCTGGACTTGACTTACGCGTTTGACCCGGAGCGGCAACCCTCGACGTTTCGAGGCGATCAACGGTGCTGGCGATCGGTGTCAGTGGTCGATGGAATGACAGAGCGCGGATCATCGCGGAAACGCTGGAGCCGAACGCAATCATTTCCGAGGTGCCCGCCGGTGTGGCCTCAGGCCGTAGCAGATCTTCGCCTGGCGGCGCGAAGCGCGCAAACAGGCTGCTTCGGCGCAGCAGGATTCTCCTGCCTTCGAGCCGGCGGTTGTGGCGCCGGAATCTGTAGCCAGGCATCCATCGAAGCAGCGCAAACGGAAAGCCACCCGCGCCGCGGGCGTGATCGAGCTTGAGATCGAGAGCATCGCCATGCGCGTTGGCCCGGGTGCGGATGCGAAGACCGTGACCGCAGTGATCCGAGCGCTGAAGGTGACGACGTGATTGGGCCGACAGGTGCGGTCAAGGTCATGGTGGCGACAAGGCCAGTCGACTTCGGAAAGGAGCGGAGGGGCTAGCGGCGCTGGTGCGCGAGACGATGGGCGCCGATCTGTTCAGCGGCGCGGTTTACGTCTTCTGGGCGAAACAGACGGACCGGATCAAGCTGATCTTCTGGGATGGCACCGGCGTCTGCCTCTATGCCAAGCGTCTGGAGGACTGCGAGTTCCGCTGGCCGAAAGTACAGGACGGCGTGATGCGGCTGACGACCGTGCAACTGTCCGGGGTATTGGAAGGGCTGGACTGGCGGCGGGTCCACGAGGCGCACCGGACCCGCGTTCCAGCCCAGGCGGGCTGACCCGCGACGAAGTGAATCAGCCTGGATTCCGCTGTCGCGGGCTGTCTGCGAATATGGTCTGATCCGGTCATGGCGATGACGGCTGACCCGCCTCCCGACGATCCGGGCGCTCTGAAGGCGATGGTCCCGGCGCGCGACGTCGAGAACGCCATCTTATCCAGATCATCAAGGAATTGCAGCGCCACCGCTTCGGCCGAAGCTGAGACGCTCCCCGAGGATCAGCTACTGCTGGGGCTTGAGGAAGCCGAGCAGATCGAGGCGGCCGACAAGGAGGAGAACGAGCAGGCTGCCCCCACGGAACGTCTGGCAAAGACTGCCAAACGTCGGCCCAACTGTGGCACGCGGTTCCTTCGACGGCGCGGTTTCAGGCAAACTGTCCACGGTACCGAGTTACGCTAGCGGCGCCCACTCAATGCCGGCAGCGGTAGGTGGGTTAGAGGAGGTTCGTTTGACGTGACCGGCGCGCAGTCGTCTCGAACACTGGCCGGCTTGGCGCGCTACTGCGCCTAACCTTTATCATCTGACGAACGACTTCGATGCTATCGATCGCATCGGAATTGACCATGTCTTCCATAAGGTCGATCGCGAGATTTGCGAGCGAGTTTTGGTTAAACCAGCCATTCGATGGTTTTTGAAAATCCGGCTGAAAGCTCCAAGACCAGTCTTCGATGAAATAATAGCCGCCGGGCTTCACATGGGGGAATACGGCCATAAATGTGGCCTTGGAATATTCGTACCAATGCGACGCGTCGTCGACGACGAAGTCGACCTGGCCATCGAAATCCTGCCTGATGATTTTCTCGATCGCCTGCGCATTGTCCTGGGACGTGCCGTAGTAGATATTCACCCGATCGCCTGAGTTCCGGGCATACTTGTCGAGCGCCGGAATCGCCTGTTCCGATAATTCGATGGCGCAGAACTTCTTTGGGCGCAGAAGCTTGTCCAGAAAGACGACAGAGCCACCTTGATACACGCCGACCTCCAGGACCTTCTCGATCCCGGTGTTCACCATTTTGGTGTAGTGGTCGATAAAGTCGCGCCCCTTCATCATCGTAAAATCGCGATCAGAAGAAGCCCGCTTACTCCCCCCCGCAGCCCAGTCGAGCGTGAGCCGGTAGCCGTCGATTTCAAAAGAAGAATTGTTGATCCAGTTAATCACTGACTGTCCTCGGAAGAGCCGGCACCAGGCGATGGCGTATATATGCTCCTCAGTGTCACGTCGGGCAAGGGCTTTGGGGTTTTGCGAGCTGGCTCGCGAAAGTGCGGTCCATGGCAGTTCCTCTCGGTCGGGGTTTCGTGATATTCGAACGTTGTACCGCAGTGAAAAGGGATGACTCGTGACTGGATCACTTGAGAATACATTGTTCGACCCCGCCATGAACAAAGACTGGCACATGCAGCTCAGCGAGCGAGTTGCCTTGATGTATGTGCTGAGCCGGTTTCAGCCCGACATCAGCATTGAGATCGGCACTTTCCTCGGTGGTAGTTTGCGTCCAATTTCCGCCGCAAGCCGTCAGGTCTATTCATTTGACATTGATGACAGGTCTTTCCCTGGATTGCCGAATGTCGAGTTCGTCACCGGTAATTCATCTGTAACGCTTCTGCCTGTAATCGACCGCATAAATGCGTCCGACAGGGAGATCAATTTCATATTGATTGATGGCGACCATTCAGAAGACGGTGTAAAGGCCGACATTGCGACTTGCTTGCGGTATATCCCAAAGACGCGGCCCACCATCATTCTCTTGCACGATAGCTGCAACCCAGATGTCCGCAAAGGCATCATCGACGCCCCTTGGTCGGATAGCCCTTACCTGCACGAACTCGATCTGGATTTTGTCCCCGGCGTTCTTTTCGACCGACCCGACCTCAAAGGCCAGATATGGGGCGGTTTCGCTGCTGCGCTTATGACCCCGGAGAGGCGTACTGGTAACGTTAGCTTGCAGGCGCCATTCGAACCATCAAGATTGGCGATGTTGGAAAAATCAATCTATATCTGACGTTTCTGTTTTGCTCCCCCGCCCTATGCTCGCCGCCAGTGTCTTGCTTTCCCGCGTGCTGAGAAAAGATAGTTTGCTCAATGCGCGAAAAAACGCACTGCGGCAATTTGCCTATTTCAAGGACCATTAGTTTCTCTTTCATGATCCGATACCCAGATTGCGAATCTTTTGAGGCCCTCCTCGAAACTCACTTTCGGTGTCCAACCTAGAAATTGGCTTGCCTTCTCTATGCTTAGCACGCTAACGGGGACGTCAAAGGCACGGCCGGGCAGGTAGGTTCGATTTGCCGAGCGGCCAGTTGCTATTTCTATTGCGTCGAGCACTTGGTTCAAGCTATGCCCTTGGCCTGATCCGATATTAAAAACGCGCTTTCCGCCGGCGTCATCCATAGCGGCCAACAATGCGCTAATGACGTCCTCAATGTAAATATAGTCACGAACAACCGAACCATTCCCCCAGATCTCAACAGGTTCGCCACGCAAAACTTTTCCGAGGAATACTGCGACGGCGCCTTGGCTGTTATTAACGCGCTGCCCATCACCGAAGGGATTGGCTAATCGCAAAACTGTATAATCTAGACCATGGAGAAAATGGAACAGGTGTAGATACTTCTCTATCGCGAGTTTCGTAATTCCGTACGGGACTATGGGATCCGTAGGATGCGTCTCCAGAATCGGAGTTTGTTGAGGCACACCATAGACTGTGCCACCCGACGACACAAAAATGATCTTCTTAACTCCAGACTGAACTGCGCGGGTCAGAAGACGCACTGTGCCGACGACGTTACTTTCGATATCGAACATCGGATCGGCGTTCGACGATTTCGGTAAGGTGGTCGAAATCAAATGAAAGCAAATTTCACAATCTTGCAACGCCCGGGCGACGTCAGCGATGTTACTGAAGTCCCCCTCTAGAATTTCGAGATTAGGATGCACCGGACGCCTCTCATTAAGGAGGACTCCGCGTGGGCGATATAAGCAACGAACCGCGTATCCGCGCGAGAGTAGTGCTTCAACCAAGTGAGAGCCGATGAAACCACGTCCACCTAGGACGAGGCACCGTTTGAACGTGCCTGGTTCAACGTAGTCTGCTCGACTCACAAGGCTTCTCCAACAATTTCCGATTCATCGTGAAAGTTGCCACCGCTAGAACTACGCAAAATGTTGCGATAAATGTCTTCATATTCCAGCAACATGCGGGACATTTCAAATTTGACAGCAGCAACCGGAACACGATCTAAAATTTCCTTATAAACATGGTCATCATTGGCAAGCCGGCGCATTATTTCCCCCAGAGCAGGAACGTCAATCTGCCAATCGCTCAGTTCGAATACTTCGCCGGCAAGCCCTGCCGGGGAGTCGAGCATTGACCGAATTTCGCCCACATCGCTGGCGAGCACTGGCTTTCCAGACAACAGGCAGTCGATCAGCACCAGTGGAGCGCTTTCGCCCTTGAATCGGGACGGCAGCAAGCCAATGTCGGCTGCCGCAAAATAGTCCCTTATATTCGGGCGGAACCCGATGAACCGGACACACTCATTGTCGTATTGCGGGCGCAGCCGATCGGCTTCCGGCCCTTCCCCAATCAACAGGAGCCGGATTCGGCGCCCTGACTGCGCGTTGGCCCATATTGCCGCCCGAATTGCTTCTTCCCATCCTTTGTCTGGAATCGCCCGCGCAACACAGCAGAAGACGAAGTCCTCCGGCGATAGCGACAGTTCGGCGCGCGATATCGGCGAGATATGCTTCGCCGGTAGCGCATTGTCTATTCGATGGAAGCCTTTGTCTTGGCGAAACTCGGGGGAGAAGGCCTTTAAGTTTTTCTCCGCAGTATAGACAATCCGATCAATGCGCCGCTGCAATACTGGCATCAGGCTCTCCAACTGTTCAGATGTCATCATTTCATACATGCCATGCGTAGTGACGAGGTGCCGTATGGCGGGATAACCTAGGAGTAGTGTGGCCAAGGAGACGTCCACCCAGGCATGGTGCGAGTGCACTAATTCGATGCCCATATCCGAAAAGGCTGCAGCAGCGTGCTCCCACCGGTCCAGCTCGAGTATAGGGATGGTTGGCGACAGCATGCCACGAACACCCTGCTGAGTTGGTTGCTCGCGACAGTTGAACAGGGTTATCGGATAGCCCTTTTGCTTGAGCAGGTTGGCCAACATGATAGGAAAGGTTTCTCCGCCCCCCGCCGTAAAGGCGTAGACAGCCATAGCCAAATTGGGAAGCCTTTCGGTCCTCAGTCGCCACGCGCGATCTGGGCTATAAAGCCGCTGAAAATCGGTTGGCCGATCATCCCCTCGCTGGCTGCACCAATGGCGGTAGAGATGTCGCTCCTGCATATCGAGAACGTCGCGTTCTACGTGATAGAGAGTAGCAATGTGTCGCGCGACGATCTCATGCTCTGCATAGTAATTATCATCCTTCTGGGCATCCACGGACGTATTCTTTGAATGCTGCCGGTAATAATTTGTAGCGTGTGGACTATAAGCCACCAATCCGCCGCGTATGATGGAGATGTAAAATATCCAGTCGCCGCATAGGCGCAAACCGCGCCATTCTGGGTCGTTAAAGAGCGTCAGTTGACCAGGATGTCGGAACAAGGCGGAGCTGACATTGGGGACGATATTCTTGATTGCCCAGCCGCCCACGACCATGGCATGGGCTGACCGGATAAAGGGCTGCCCCCAAATATCTGGACCCAGATCGCGCAAATACTCCGATGTCGTCCAAATGGTCTCGGCGGGAACGCCGCGCACAAACTCACTGCGACTGAATGCCAGCATGACGCCTGGGTTCTGAAAACTGCGCACCAGTTCCTCTAGAAAACTTTCCGAACAATAGTCGTCGCTCTCGGCGATCCAGACCAGATCTCCCGCAGCCAGTTCGAGGCCTCTCTTCCATTGCTTGAATACACCGCCTGAATTTTTGCTATTGAACCGGCAGCGGGTTCTTTCGGGATAGCGGCTGGCAAACTCTCGCAGAATTGTGACGCTCTCATCGCTGGAGCAATCATCGAGCAAGATCACCTCGATATTTTGATAGGTCTGCTGATAGATCGTCTCCAGTCGCTCTCGTAAATACGGCGCATGGTTGTAGTTGGGGACGATAATCGACACAAGCGGCCGGAAATCCGGCGCGAGAGGATGCAATTTTCCATAGATGAGAGCGGGCGAAAACTGCTCATTGCCGTACCCCACCGACCTGCCAACCAGGATATGCGCGCGACGAACAATGCCGCCGAACCCCTCCCGCATGAAGACACCAACGACACGACGCACGGCAATGCGCCACGATCCGCGGTAAAAATCCAGTGCAGGCCGGACAGCTTCAAGCAAAGCTCTCACAACCAACAGGATCCGGCCTGGGATCTTTAGCCACTCAGTGATACGCCCCGTACTAGCTGTCATGTTAATCAAATTTCTCGCCGGTTCTGTCACCTAACCGACGATTGTTGCGGCCTGCTTCGAAAAGCCTGACATATTGAGACGCAACGACGTCGATCCTATATCGATTGGCGAGCTTCTCGACGCATGCTAACGCAGATCGGTATACCTCATGATCCGAAGCCAATCTGGCGATGGCCGCTGCCGCCTGATCTACCGGTACCTCCCAGTTATCGAGTTCGATAACGGACCCGGCAATCGAGTCCTCGATCGACAACATGTTTCTGATCTCCCCGACATCGGTCGCGATATAGGGTTTGCCAGCGAATAGGCAGTCAACGACTGTCAGAGGAAAGCTCTCGGATTTGAACTTGGTTAGCATAATGCCCGCATCCGAAGCGGCATAGTATCCAACGGAATTCTCGCTAAATCCGGCAAGGTACACAAAATCGGGCACACCGTTATGGCAATATTCGTCATACACACGGCCATTGCCGACGAGGATAAGCCGAATATCCTGCCCCGAGTTGGCGCGTGCTTTTTCCACTGCGGAGATCGCTTCAGCCCAGCCCTTGTCGGGAATCGCGCGGCTGACGCAGCAGAGTACGAAGGCCTCCGCTGGGATATTGAGTTGCGTACGATCTATTGGCGATATGGTCGGCGGCTGCATGCCGTTGGGTATCTTTATGAATTTGGTTGGATCGTTGTCGTAAAGCCCCAACTTGACGAAAGGCCCAAGATTCTTGTCGGCGGTATAGACCCAGGTAGTGACTTTCCGGTCCGCACTACTGAGTTGCTTTTCAGTGACCTCAAATGCTTCCCCATGTTCAATCATGCCATGCAGGGACGCGACGTGTGTGCGCAGTCCGTCAAACACGTTAGGAACCGTCATTGGATACTTCTGTATGTGCCATTGATGGGTATTCAGCGCTTCGATGCCAAAATCGTTGATGAGCACCCCGGCGTCTCCTACTTCGGAGGCTTCGACAAGCGGTACGTCATTTCGCAACATTCGGCGAACGCCGTCCTCACGTGGGTTCAGATTGGCACTGAGGAGAAGAACAGAATGGCCTTGGCGTTTGAACTCATTCGCCATTCTGATAGGCAATATTTACGGCCCCACCCGGAAAGAAGCCCATGGTGGAGACCATAATATTCGGCAGACGACTATCGCGCGCCTGCACAACTGTTCCGTAGTTGTACCAGCTTTCAAACTCATAAGCGCTCCGACCGACCATTGTCCAATAAACGGCCTCGTATCCATTGCGGCAGCGCTCTAAGACACTCCACGGCACGTCATACAAGGCCGCAACTGCACGACTCGCAAGGCCAACTTCGCGATAGAATCGCTCGCTTCTATAAGTAAGCTCGGCGGTGCTTCCCTGATATCGGCGGAAGAAGTTGACAGCTTTAGGTGTAAAGGCAATCTTTCCGCCGCGAATGAGATGCAGATAGAACACCCAATCTCCAGCGACACGCATGGATAGCCAAGTCTCGTCCGTCAACAATGGCATGCTTATCGGTCGCCTGAAGATCGCACCACTTGCATTGGGAATTGTATTCTTAATTCCCAGAACCGTTTTCACCTCATTGTGAGCTGTCTCCACGTATGGTCTACCCCACTTTTGCGGGGACTTTAGATCATCCAAGTAATTGTGGAAGTTATTGGCGAGAGGCGCTCCCGCTCTGTCAACAAAAATTGATTCGCCGTACGCCAGCATCACTGCTTCATCATCAAAGCAGCGCACTAGAACTTCGAGAAACTTCTCATCGCAGAAGTCGTCACTTTCAGCAATCCAGACCAAATTGCCGGTAGCCCACTTCAGACCCTTGGCCCACTGGTGAAAAGGTCCTCCGGAATTCTCGTTATTAAAAATCTTCCTCGTTATTTCAGGATTTTTCATGTAATACTCTTCCAAGATCGACTGGCTCTGGTCAGAAGAGCAATCATCCATCAGAATTACTTCTATGTTCCTGTAAGTCTGTTGATAGATGCTGTCGAGGCGACGGCGTAGAAATCGCTCATGATTATAATTTGGCACAATAACGGATACCTTGGGCATACGCAGCGCTGGCCCCAGCTTGACGAGCGCGCGCGCCGTTTCGTTCAGGCGCGCAAAGCCTCCTGCCTTATCAGGTTCAAGGACGCTACCTGAACTCCAATTATTCCAGGCATTCAAAAACAGCAGTCGCCGGTCGGCCGTGTGCGAAGCTCTTGTCATGTCGATGACGGCATCGAGCCAGCGGCGATAATCGCCGATGGAAAACCGCGTGTAGACCAGCGGGTGCTCTGAACCCTGGGGCGTGTCATCGTGCCCAGTAGTTACCGCATGGTAGATCGGAAAGGCGGCATCTCGATCTTGTTCAGCTCGAGCGACACCATGCGATGCGACCACGCTATACGGAACCGTGTTGGTCCCATTTTTGTCCACGGGCGAGAATGCGCCGCTCTCTTCCGGTCTTGGCACATTGAGCATGGCATCAAAGGAACTGGTCAACGTCATCTCGTCGTCGCAACCAGCTAACCGACCGATCACGAACGGGTTCGGCATGCCTTCGTCAACAACCAGTTGTCGCAGTTCAGCCAGACGCATGCCGAGGAGAGAATCAGCGTCTGCGGCTGTGGCCACTATGATGGGCCGGCCTTCGACAAGAATCTGCCGGCGATCTGAGAAAGCCGAAGCGAGCGTTTTCGCAAGTTGCGCCATCGGAACGTCCGGCGAGAACTCTAACTGGAGACAGAATCCAATCTCGATATCGTCGTGAGCCAGTATGTGCTCAATCGGAAGTGACCCCGTTCCGCAGTTGGCAATATCGAGATCAAAAACAAAGCCCTGGATGCCGTGATGCCTAGCCATTTGCGCATGACGCTTCAGCACGTGCCAATCAGCTGGGGCGTAATAACCAAGCTCGGTTCCAGGATACAAGGGATAGGCATGCCCTTTGAAGGCTGGCTGCCCTCCTCGCAAACCATCCCAAACTGGTGTCGAATAGAAAGCCAGCGGCTTAATATCGCTCTCGATTGCTCCGAACCAGATGTCGTCCTCGTAGCGGGTGGCCAAATCCGGCAAAGCATGCCTGTTCTCCGTCCATCCAGCCGTGACGTAGTGCCAGAAAGGATTCAGGCCCGAATTGCGAATATCGGGATAAGTAGCGAGATAAAATTGGGTGTCGAATTCGTCGGACGGATTCCTTCCCTCCTGCCAGCCGCGCTCGCAGTAATGCCTAATTGCCGCGTCGGGGGAGATCATCAGGTCGGCGTACATAGACATGTAAAAGGGCTCGTCAAACAGTCCTGACTCCTGGATGGCCTCGACCTCCGCGGCAAGTTGTTCACTCGACAGCGTCGTCCGGCACACAGGTAGCTGAGAGCCGTGGTCCGCTGCTACCGGTGTATTGTCAGGCTCAGTCTCGGCGACAGCGACCGGCGCTGGTGCCCGGCCCTCCCGTTTGCCGTACATGAGATAGTGAATGAGCGGGTTGACGCCTGCCCTCGCCACATCGGGGTTGTCGGACAGATATTGCGCTGTGTTGAACAGCGGTGATGGATTTCGGAGCTCTCTCCAACCGTGGATCAAATAGTGAGTTGCGAGATCGAGGTCGACATCCCGCAAGTCTGGATAAACGGATCGATAATAGTCCGCGTCGAACAGCGAGCTCCCCCCAATAATGCTGACAGGTGACTTGGAGACGCGTCCACGCATCGCAGAAAACAGATGTTTCCAATACCTCTTTGCGCGCCTTTGCCGAAGCACAAGAATCTCTCCGTCTCTTTTGATGGAGTCCCGCTGGCCAATAACGTCGTGCAGGCCAGCAATCTCACTGTCTCGCTGACCGACCGTTCGGCTGAGATCGGTGAGAAGATGATCCTTCTCGTCAACCGCCTCGCTCAGGCTGGCAACTTGCCGGGCGCGATCGGCAACGGTCTGATTGAGATCGGCAATCAGGTCATTCTTCTCGCAAACCGCCTCGCTCAGGTTGGCAACTTGCCGGGCGCGATCGGCAACGGTCTGATTGAGATCGGCAATCAGGTCATTCTTCTCGCCAACCGCCTCGCTCAGGCTGGCGATTTGGTGGTCACGATGGGCAACGGTCTGATTGAGGTCAGAGATTTCCGCCAGGCGTTCGTCAGCCGCTAAATTAAGCCCCGCAATTTGGCCGTTCAGCTCGCTAAGCGTCTGCTTGAGATCGACAATCTCTCCCTCGCGCGCAGCAAACGCCGTTCCAAGTGTGCTTATCCTGATGGCGCGCTGATTCAACTCCTGATGACGCCCTCGAATGAGGCCAATGGCCTGAAGGGCGACATCCAATTGCTCGGAGGAAAACGCCTTCCGTTGAGAGGGGGGTACTCGTTCATAACCGAAGATGTCGAAATCTGCGCTATATAGACTGGCAACCAGTTCAGCGCTTCGGGGTGTCAAAAAAGCGGGGAGGTAGGGAATAAGGCTCTCATTGGCCCGTCGAACGCCAAAGGGATCCGGAGCGTATTGGCCAATCCAGCTGACCAATGCTTTGCTTAACTCCGACGCCTGCTCGATCTTTGCAATCAGCGAATAATTGATCAGATCAGGACGCAGCAAATCTGCCTGGGGCATCCAATGATGATCCCAGTAAGACGGAGCTTCGTTGGCTGCGAGATGCTCAAGAAATGCCTCGAATGCCGGGGCAATATCGCGCTCGTCATTCACAGGATAGTGGAAGAACTCGGTGTTAGTATAGAACCGCGCTTGGCGCGGCTCCCGGAGCAAAAGCTTTGACTGCCAAGCAGAAAATAGCCGCTCGTAAGGATTTCGAACGACGGCGAACCGAAAGTAAGATTCCGAGGACAGCGCCTCTGACAAATTATCCAGCTTCAAACCAGTGACGTGCGGCGCCACCTTGTGGGACTCGTGGACAACGAGAGCGGGATCGCTCTCCTCGCTATCCGCAATGCTATGCAACGCTTGTGCATACCCCTCCAAAGACGCGAACCACCACTTGAGAGACGTGCAGGCGACTTTGGGCGTACTGACGTACAATATCTTGTACCGGTTCGACAGGTAGCTGTTCCATTGCAGATGATGAACCAGCGTATGCCCTTCGGCAGCCAAACGTTCGAGATGTTCTAGGCGCAATTTGTTGTTCTTGCCCTTGTCATTCTGCGGACACATCACAGGTCACCGACCATGTATGCGCTGCACTTTTCAGCCCAGATTACGACCGTTTTCAAATCATCAAGGTGATGGTCCCGAGGATCTGAATTTCTGAGGAATTCGTGGACGACGTGTGATGAGCGGTCCAGCACTGCCCTGCTGATATCAAAATAGCTTACCGGGGCCGGTCTGAGGAACGATTTGAAGAGATTGACCGCGTCCGTTGACGAATTTGGATTTCTGAGTCCGATCACTGTCGCACCAGGAACTATACAAAAATCACTCGCTGTCACATCCACAAGATTTAGCTCGGCCGCCAACTTAAGTGCCTCCAAATGCGAGTCTCCGACCGCAAGTAACGCACGATCTGTCATATTTGGCTTATACCATTTCAAGGCGAGGTTCACTCGCGCTCAAATTTACATACCCAAACGAAATAGGCTTTCCGACCGCCGAGACACGAAACATGATCGCGTCCATTATTCGATGGGCGCAGGTTGGCTCCTCGGCAGACCATACGCCCGCGCCGACAAAATACACACCAGGGATCAGGCTCATGTTGAACGAGAACCTGACCGTGAACGCGCTCCCGCCCTGAACGGCCCTGATGAAGTTGCCATCTTCGGGATACTTCTGCCCTGTGATAACCGCTCCTGATACATTGCGAATGTGCATCCCGAAGTACACGCCAGAAAAATTGTCGATAAACTTTCCAGATATCTCAAACTGGTAGACGGATCCTGCGTTCAGGACGTTCACAGCATTATTGTTCTCGTCCAATATGCTAATGTTTTCGATCTCCGCGCCCTGAATCGGGTAGACCGAGGTCGTTTCCGGAATGAGACCGGGATCGAATATTGCGGCGTTTTCGGCTGCGGCCTTTTCGGACGTCTCTACGGCCCGAGGAAAATCGCGCTCGATGGCTGGTGCCTCGCCGCTTTGATCGGCCGCCACATAGCTCTGGACAAGATGCTGGTAGTCCTTGTCCGGTGCATAGATTATCTTCTGATATGCACGTATGGCCTGCTGAGGCGATGTGTACATGATCCGCGCGCCTCGATCGAGCACTAGCGCCCGGTCACACAGTTCGATGATGCTAGGCGCTGAATGTGACACAAATAGGATTGATGTTCCTCTGGCCTTCAATTCCTCTAGCCGCGTGAAGCATTTGCGCTGGAACTTCTCGTCACCGACAGCCAGGGCCTCGTCCACCACGAGGATATCAGGGTTGATCATGGCCTGGACAGCGAATGCCAACCGCACGACCATCCCGCTCGAATAGCTTTTTACGGGCTGCTCAAGAAAACCGCCAATGTCCGCAAAAGCGGCAATGTCATCGAAGCGGGCCTCAATCTCATCCGGGCTTAAACCTACTATCGCGGCGTTCATATGTACGTTCTCACGACCCGTGAACTCCGGATTGAAACCAGAGCCAAGTTCCAAGAGGGCCGCGACTCTTCCGGTAGTGTGGACCTCGCCACTGGTTGGATTAAGAGTGCCGCAAATCATCTGCAGCAGCGTCGATTTTCCGCTGCCGTTGCGACCTATAATGCCGACCGTTTCGCCCTTCCTGACCTCCAGTGTCACGTCTTTGAGCGCCCAAAACTCGCGAAAATATTGCTGCGGTTGCATACCGACTTGGCGCTGCAGGCGAGGCACCACAAATTGTTTAAGACGATCACGGGGGCGGTCATAAATCTGATAACATTTACTCAGATTCTGGACGTTGACGGAGATATCAGAGGACATCGGCAAATCCCTTCCGCGTCTTCTGGAACCAAGCGAAGCCGAGCCAAGCAAACAATACGGCTGCCACCAGATAAATGGTCAGGAGCGTGAAATCCGGCTGTTTGTCCCAGTAGAGTACGTCACGAGAATACTCGATCGCAGGCGTCAGCGGGTTCAGGTAGAGCAAGGGACGATAGCCTTGCGGTAGCGCGCTCGCAGGGTAGAACACGGGCGACAGGAACATCATCGCAGTGGTGACGATACCTATGAACTGCGAGACGTCACGTAAAAAAACCCCCAGCGACGCGAGCATCCAACTCAAACCCAGTATGAAAATCAAAAAGGGTAAGAGTACCAGCGGGAAGTAGAGCACCGTTGCCGGAGGCACGCCGTAAAAAAAAGCATAAGCCAGAAGCCAAACTCCGAGGCTAATCAAGAGATGAAACACCGCTGATCCAATGATGACGAACGGCAAGATCTCTAGCGGGAAAACGACCTTCTTCACGTAGTTTGGATTGGAAACAATTAAAGTTGGCGCCCGGTTTATGGACTCCGCAAAAACATTGAACGTCATCAATCCTGCGAAAAGGACAAGGGCAAATTCCATACCGGATCCGCCTTCAACCGTCCAGCGAGCCTTGAGAATCGAACCAAACACGAAAGTATATATTCCCAACATCAGAAGCGGGTTAAAAAAAGACCAAAGTATTCCAAGCAATGATCCTCGATAACGCCCAACGATTTCGCGCTTGATTGAAGCTCCGATGAGAGAACGATTGCGACAGAAGCTGCGAACCATTTCCGAGGGGAAAGCATGAAACTGTTGCATCAGGCAATCGGAGCTGATTTGAGCCGCACTTGTTCCTCGCATTCTTTCATTTCGGTATGCTGCCTACAAGGCGGTCTATTACCTTCTCAAAGGAAGCGCGCCAGTCCGTCGCATCCCAGTCGAAGGTGGAGACGAATTTCGCGCTCGATAGCTTCGAATTGGCGGGGCGTCGCGCCTTGGTCGGGTAGTCGATCGTAGCAATATCGCGCACCCGCGCCCAAGGACCACCCAACACGCGGCTTGTGTCCAGGATATGGCGGGCAAAGCCGCTCCAGTTGGTCTCGCCCGAACCGGCCAGATGAAACACGCCAAACGCGCCGAAGTTCTTGTTGCCATGCAGCATCGCCACGGCATGCAGGATTGCGTCGGCGATATCAAGCGCGGAGGTGGGATTTCCCCACTGATCGGCCACTACAGCGATCTCATCCCTGGCGGCGGCAAGCCGCAGCACGGTCTTGACGAAATTCTTGCCGAACGGGCTGTAGACCCATGCCGTACGCAGGATCAGATGGCGCGGATTGGCGGCTGCCACCGCCTGTTCGCCGGCGAGCTTGGAGGCACCATAGACGCTTTGCGGTGCGGTTGCGTCGGTTTCGATATAGGCACCAGAAGCGCTGCCATCGAAGACATAGTCGGTCGAAAGATGGATGACGGGAATGTCAAGCTGCGCTGCGGCTTCGGCCACCTTGCCGGCGCCGACAGCGTTCACCGCAAAAGCCAGGTCGGGCTCATCCTCGGCCCGATCCACGGCGGTGTAAGCGGCAGCCGACACGACGATATCCGGTTTCGCGGCCGCAATGGCGTCGATGACCGTGTCGGGGTTTGCCAGGTCGAGCTCCGGACGGCCAATGGCGATGACTTCCACGCCGGCGCGCTTCTGGCCTGCCTCCAGAAGGCTTGCCGCGACCTGGCCTTCGCGTCCGGTGACAACCAGCCTCACGCGGCCCCCTTGCGCGCTTCACCCAATCTCTCACCGGCATAGCGCTCTTCGCGGATCGGCCCCCACCACCATTTGTTGTCCAGGAACCAGTCCACGGTTCTCGCCAGGCCGCTGTCGAAGTTCTCGTTGGGCGCCCAGCCGAGATCCCGGCCTATTTTCGATGCGTCGATGGCATAGCGGCGGTCATGGCCCGGACGATCGGTGACGAAAGAGATCAGATCGCGATAACTCTTGCCGCCGGCCCGAGGACGCCTGATGTCGAGCAGATCGCAGATCGTCTCGACGACGCCCAGGTTCGTCCGCTCCGAATTGCCGCCGACATTGTAGCTCTCGCCTGGCGTGCCTTTGGTGGCGACCAGTTCCAGCGCGCGCGCATGGTCCTCGACGAACAGCCAGTCGCGCACATTGGCGCCGGCGCCATAGACCGGCAGCGGCTTTTCGTCGAGCGCGTTGAGGATGACCAGCGGGATGAGCTTTTCGGGAAAGTGATACGGTCCATAATTGTTCGAACAATTGGAAAGCACAACCGGCAGGCCGTAGGTTTCGTGCCAGGCCCGCACCAGATGGTCCGAGGCCGCCTTCGAGGCGGAATAGGGCGAAGACGGCGCGTAAGGTGTTTCCTCAACGAACAGACCGCCGTCGAAAGGAAGATCGCCGAACACTTCGTCGGTCGAGACATGATGGAAGCGGAAGCGGTTTTTCTTGTCGTCCGGAAGGCCGCGCCAATATTCCAGGGTGGCATTCAGAACCTTGTAGGTGCCGACGATGTTGGTCTCGATGAAGGCGCCGGGTCCGTCGATCGAGCGGTCGACATGGCTTTCGGCAGCAAGGTTCATGACGATGTCGATTTCGTCCCGATGCAGAATCTCGAGCACCGCCCTCTCGTCGCAGATATCGGCATGAGCAAAACGGTAATTGTGTGCATTCTCGATCGGCCGCAGCGAGGCCAGATTGCCCGCATAGGTAAGCTTGTCGAGATTGGTCACGCGATAGGCCGGGTTGGCGCACAGATGCCGGCACACCGCCGAGCCGATGAAGCCGGCACCGCCTGTCACTAGAAAATTCATGCTGCTGTCCTCATACAACCCATCAAGCAAACACCTCGGCGGCGGCCAACACCGGCGCCTTGAGATCCTTGTCCGAAAGCTGGAACCCGCCAGCCAATGACGGCCAGTCGATGCCGATGGCAGGATCGTCGAAACGGATCGAGCGGTCGTGTTCGGGCGAATAGGTATCAGTCACCTTGTACAAGACTTCGGTGTCCGGCACGAGCGTCACGAAGCCATGCGCAAAGCCCTTTGGCACCAGAATCTGGTTGCCCTTTTCAGCGGTAATTTCGAGCGCAACCCATTTTCCGAAGGTTGGCGAGCTACGGCGAATGTCGACTGCTACGTCCAGCAGCGCACCCCGGGTGACACGCAGCAGCTTGTCCTGAGCTCGCGGCGCAAGCTGGTAGTGAAGCCCGCGCAGGACGCCCGCCGCAGCGGAATAAGACTGATTGTCCTGTACGAAACGCAAGTCTATGCCGGCCTGCGAAAAGCGTTCGGCATGATAGGTTTCGACAAAGAAACCGCGGGCGTCGCCATGTCGTTTCGGAATGATTTCCAGCACGCCTTCGATGCCAAGGGGCCTGACCTCCAGCATTTACTCCTCCAACCGCTCGACGACACGCCGGCGCAGATAGGCTGCATACTCGTTCTTTCCCAGGCGGGTGGCGCGCCGGAGGACATCGTCCGCCGTCAGCCAACCCTGTTCGAAGGCGATTTCCTCCGGGCAGGCAACCTTGATGCCCTGGCGATGTTCGATCGTGCGCACGAAGGAGGACGCTTCGTGCAGGCTGTCGTGGGTACCGGTGTCGAGCCAGGCGTAACCGCGCCCCAACCGGTGCACATGCAGCTGGCCACGATCGAGATAGACGTTATTGACCGCCGTGATCTCGAGTTCGCCACGCGCCGACGGGCGGATCGCGGGGGCGATGTCAACGACATCGTTGTCGTAGAAATAGAGACCGGTGACAGCCCAGTTGGATTTCGGCTGGGCTGGCTTTTCCTCGATTGTCAGAGCGGTTCCGGTGACCTTGTCGAAGGAAACGACACCATAGCGTTGGGGATCCTCGACATGATAGGCGAACACCGAAGCCCCCTTTTCGCGCGATGCCGCTGCACGGCAGAGCTGCGACAGGCCTTCGCCGAAATAGATGTTGTCGCCCAGGATCATCGACACGCTGTCCTTGCCGATGAAGTCACGGCCGATGATGAAGGCTTCCGCGAGTCCGTTAGGTTGCGGTTGCTCGGCATAGGACAGCTCAAGCCCGAAGTTCGATCCGTCGCCAAGCAACTCGCGGAAAACCGGCAGATCCCGCGGCGTCGAAATGATCAAAATTTCACGGATACCCGCGAGCATCAAAACGCTCAGCGGATAATAGATCATCGGCTTGTCATATATCGGAAGGATTTGTTTAGAGACTGCCAACGTTAGCGGATAGAGCCGCGTCCCGCTGCCTCCAGCAAGGATAATTCCTTTCAAGAAGTTCTCCTTGACATGCCGAAACCCCCAGCCCTGACATAAACTGCTCGTGCTTAGGTTCCATGCAATGGCTTGTCAATCTCGGCGCTGGACAAACGGCCGGACTATTTCGCGCCGAGATGTGACCTCAGCTAGGTCAGTCCAAAATACGCCTGGTACCAATCCACAAACCGCCCGACCCCCTCCGCCACCGTCGTCGTCGGGCGGTAGCCGACCGCCTGCTCCAGCGCCGATGTATCGGCAAAGGTATCGGGCACGTCGCCGGCCTGCAGCGGCAGCAGTTCGATGATGGCCTTTCTGCCAAGCGCGCTTTCCAGTGCCTCGACATAGGCGGCCAGCTTCACCGGATTGTTGTTGCCGATGTTGAAGATGCGCCAGGGGGCGCTGCTGGTGGCCGGATCGGGGCGGTTGGAGTCCCAGGCGGCATTGCGGGCAGCCGGGCTATCGCTAGCCCGGACGACGCCTTCGGCGATGTCATCGACATAGGTGAAGTCGCGCGTGTGGTTGCCGTTGTTGAACAGCCTGATCGGCTCGCCGGCAAGAATGCTTCTGGTGAACAGGAAAAGCGCCATGTCCGGACGCCCCCAGGGACCATACACCGTAAAGAAGCGAAGCCCGGTCGTCGGCAGCCCGAACAAATGGCTGTAGCTATGCGCCATCAGCTCGTTGGCGCGCTTGGTCGCAGCGTAGAACTGCAGCGGATGATCGGCCGGCCGGTGCTCGGAAAACGGCATATCGGTGTTGGCGCCATAGACACTCGAGGTGCTGGCATAGGTCAAATGCGCAACGGCGCTTCTGCGGCAGGCTTCGAGCATGTTGGTGTAGGCGATAATGTTGCTTTCGACATAGGCATGCGGGTTTTCCAGGCTATAACGAACCCCAGCCTGGGCGGCGAGATGGATCACCCGGTCGAATGCGTGGTCGGCAAAGCAGCCGTCGACCACGCTTTTGTCGGCGAGATTGCCGCGGATGAAATGATATCCTGCATTGGTCTTGCGGCTCGTTTCCTCCAGCAGCCGCAGCCTCGCCTCTTTGATCTGCGGATCGTAGTAGCTGTTGACGCTGTCGATGCCGACAACCTCGTCGCCGCGCTCCAGCAGGCGCTTCGATACGTGATAGCCTATGAAGCCGGCTGCGCCGGTGACCAGAACCTTCATCCGAAGCACCTGTCCGGTCCTCGATCGCTCCCGGGGTTCAGCCGCGCTTCAGCAGCGACCACATGGCCGGCACCAGGCTTGCCGCCAGGGCAACCTTGATCAGATCGCCGACGATGAACGGCACGACGCCGAACTGCCACGACTTTTCGGGACCAATCAGCAGCGCCAGCCAGGCAAAGCCCATGGCCATCATGACGACTTCGGCAACCAGCATCGCGTTGAAAAGCTTGATCGGGTGGCGGTCCCAGCCCCGATCGGCGGCCCAGCCGACAATCGCCGCCATGACCACGAAACCGAAGAGATAGCCGCCGGTAGAGCCGAGCATGTAAGCAATGCCGAGACCCTTTTCCGGGGTGCTCTGGAAGACCGGAAAGCCTATCGCGCCCTCCGCCATGTAGAGCAGCAAGGTGGCGACGCCGAGACGCATGCCGAAGGCGGCGGCGATCAGGAGCACGGCCAGCGTCTGCATCGAAATGTCGACCGGCCCGAGCATCACCTTGGTCTTGGCCGACAGGGTCAGCAGCAGCGTTCCGGCGATCGCCAGGAAAAGCTGCGTTGCCAGCCGCGCCGCGCCCTTTTGCGGCAAAGCCAGAGACACAAGCGGACGCATCGTTGTTGCAATTGCCATCGTATTTCCCCAATCCGATTGCCGCTATCTCATGTTCGCGGCCCCGCGTTCTCCTATATATTGGCTTGCGTGTTATGCGGCAATCGGTTTTGCCGCCTCCTCAAACAAAGCACCGATGCACCTGCCATGGCTCTCAAATTCGAAACCGGCTTCGATCCCGCCTACGGCCAGGCGGTGAGTGTCGCGCCTGATATCCAGCGCATCACGGCCCGCAATCCAAGCCCCTTCACCTTTCACGGCACCAACAGCTACATCGTTGGCCGCGATACGCTGGCGGTGATCGATCCGGGGCCGGATAACGAGGCGCATCTGCAAACCCTGCTCGATGTGATCGCCGGCCGGCCGGTCAGCCATATCTTCGTCAGCCACACGCACCGCGACCATTCCCCGCTGGCGGCCCGGCTGAAGGAGCGCACCGGCGCCGCCGTTGTGGCAGAGGGACCGCATCGCCCCGCAAGACCCTTGCATATCGGCGAGACCAATGCGCTCGATGCCAGTGCCGACACGGCTTTCGTTCCCGATATCGCATTGCCCGACGACAAGGTGGTCGACGGCGACGGCTGGTCGATCAGGACGGTTCTGACCCCGGGCCACACTGCCAATCACGCGACATTCGCGCTGGACGGAACCGGGATCCTGTTTTCGGCCGATCATGTCATGGCATGGGCGACGTCTATCGTCGCGCCGCCGGATGGGGCGATGGCCGACTATATGGCCTCGCTGGACCGGCTGATCGAACGCGGGGACCGCCTGCTGCTGCCGGGACATGGCGGGCCGGTGACAGCACCGCGCGGTTTCATGCGCGGGTTGAAGACGCATCGCAAGATGCGCGAGCGCGCCATCCTGGAGAGGATAAGAGCCGGCGACCGGTCTATTGCGGACATGGTCAAGACGATCTATCGCGATACCGATCCGCGGCTGCATGGTGCTGCCGGACTGTCGGTGCTTGCCCATATCGAGCATCTCATAGCGCGCGGAATTGTAGAGAGCGATGGCGCCCCAACCATCCACAACCTAGTCACACTTGTCGTGTAGGGATTATCGGGCGAGATGAGCTGCTGCAGCCGGCAAACCGATTTCAAAAAAAATAATATAAAGTCTGCACCGCCAGTGTAGGTATCCGCTCTATCCGGGAACGCAAACTATAGCGCCATCAGCAAGGGCAAGCGCGATCTCAATTCCCGCTATCTTGCATCGAGGAGAAAGCTTGACGTTGATCCGCTCACTTGGGGTGTATAAGGCAGGACTGCCACTTGGCGTTCAATTCGCAGGCTCGGACTATAAGTTGCCCTACCGGTTCCGCAAGGCCGTTGGTAGACGGCTTTTTTGGCCGGCTTGGCTTGAATTTGATCGCACCGCCTCTGTACTCCGCAATCACCCGGCGACCGTCAATTTGGCGACAACGTCTCCGCGGCTCGAGCTTGGGTTCACGATGATTGTGTGCTCGCCCTGTCGATATTGGCCACCATAAAGCGTGGTCCTAATCGCCAGCACTCGAACAAATCCCTTCCCCGCGTTCTCTCCATTGGGGTGAATGCTGACGACCCACACGCCAGTCGACTGGACGATCAGGTGCGACACATAGGCAAGCATCACGGCGGCTTCAGTGAATTTCTGCTCGACCCCGCCACATAGATGGTCAAAACGGTCGATCCTAACCGCAAAGCCACCCTATCACCGCTAGCCGGCGGCGATCAGCGGTGTCCGTTTATCACTGCCTGGAGTTTCATCGATCGTCAATTCCATCAAGGTACCTCGAGCCGTCGGCATAGATGCTATCAGCATCGATCGGATCTGACATCGCCAGCAATCAAAGATCGATAGAAGATTGTTCGAGAAGTCCCCTCCTGCTCGGCAGGCCCAACCTGCATACGCATTGTTTTACCCCGCCCTGAGGCTGTCCGACATTGAACTAAATAAGCGCGCCAGGGCAGACCGTCTCGCGGCAGATATGATCGCTTTTCGGCGACGTCCCACATTGTTTTCCCATATTGCGATCGCTCAACCAGTGGCCCGGGTATGCTTCAGACCCACCTCCGTCAGCATGGCCGATCCCTTCCTGGTTCCAGCAACCCAACCGTATTCAAAAGCCTGATCAATCCCCTCTGCGACCTCCTCGGCGCAAAGATCACACATTGTTGCGGCCAGGTGTAGGATAGTTTTCATCGGCAAGATGTCACCCGCCTTCATCTCTAAGTGATGGCATACCAGCAGGATCATCCCCGCTTTCTCGCGCATCGAGCGTCCCTGCATCTCCAACTGCTCCATAATGGCCCAGACTCGTTGACACATGCGCGACACCCGGCTCCCAAGGCATTCGCCTAAGCCGACCAACCTGGGCACGTGCAATCGATCATTGGCGACCTCTTATCTCGGCGTTGCGGTGGTCAGCTTCGTCCAACACGGTCCGAAACGCAAACTCAATGATGTGGTGCGCGCTGGCTTCAGGCATCGCGAAGCGAAGGGCGATGGTGGCGCAGCTGATTGAAAACATGCGATCACGAACGATGGGCGCGCTAGATGCTGTCAAGATGCAGAACTCAGCCGAGGGAACTTATCCCGAGGTCGCACAAGTGCCGAAATGTCGACATCAGTGATCGGAGTCGCGTTCGACCTGGATGATGGCCGTTACAAGAACGATCGCCACGGTAAGCGTCCTGCTGAGAAGCCAAAGGGTTTGCTGCTAGACGCGGTGCATTATTCGTTCGACATGACGTTCCTTTCAAGGTTTATGAAATCGTTGCCGCCAACGCCGGCCACAAGTCGCCGGCCGGCAGCGGCAGAACCTGCCGCACTCATTGCTGCCGGTGTGGTTGTGGATAAAGAAACGGTCGAGCGCTTGCAGCAGCAGTTGAAGGACCTCGGCTATACCGAGGTCCCTGGCATCGACAGCAAGGGGCTAAGGTTCTAAGGGCGTTATGCGCTCGGCGTTGCCGGGAGCCGGCTCAGGAACCGGCAGCTTGCAGATCAATCTCCCGGATCCTCCTGTCCGTGGAAGCGCCGGATACGGTGTCGACGAGGGCACAGGCAAGGACATCCGGGGCGAGATCGCGTCGGGCGGTGGCGTTCTGATCGGCGACTACAATAACGTGACCATCGTCGCCAATAACGCCTTCGGCTTCTTCAACGGCGCGTACGAGATAGCTTAACCGCGAGCCCGCCTTTGTCAGGTCGCCAATGCGGGCAGGGTTTGGATGCTATTGTCAGCGGCGACCTTGCGCCTTCCAAAGTGGGTGGCGATTGGCTTCAGCAAGCGGTCATGCGCAAAGAACTCCAGGTGCCCGAATGCCAGGCCAATCGCGCCGGCTGCGATGAACATCAATGCTGCGATTGGCCAGACCGAAAACCCGGATTCTCGCAATATCTCACTCATCGTACTGAATACGGGAGGTCGGCGCTGTTTACGGAACCCGAGACGTCATCCAGGACATGAAGAAAGTGATCGACCTGTTACGGTGCGAGCGGCCTTGATCTGCCTGTTGCTGCTCGTCAAACGGCGCTTCAGAGCCGATCCCTTCTGATCAGGACGCCCGATGACCAGCGGCATCATTCGCTCCCACGCCGCGTCACTCAACACCGACCGATCCATCACGCGCAAGGCTGCTCCAAAAAAGCAGTCTTGAATCACGAACCGATCAAAAAGGGGAATTCTAAGAGTCCACACCACCCTAGGCGTATCCATCTAGCGGGGAAACCCCAGCTATCGGTGCTCAATTTCCTGGAGCCGAACGTAGGCGTCATGCTGCTTTGTATAGCAGTAATTCACCATGCTCCAATCCTTTGTCCATTGCGAAAGGCACTGATTGAGCATGTCTTTCTCGGCGACGCTGAGAGAGGATTTATGAATCTTCGCGACGGCATCGATCGCGTCGATCTGTCTGCCGATGCAGTACTCCTGCATCGAATCGTCGGTAGCCCATTCGGCTTTGCAGTTGGCCTCAATGTCGGATAGAGCGTCGGCCTGATCGTTAGCCAGCGCCGGATAGGCGCCGATGAATAGCAACGCGGCCAAAAAAAGTCTTACCACCTTCTCCTCCGGCGGCGTTGAGCATGCCGGAACCTTGATGCGGACACAAGGCTGACACTTCAACGATAGCGGATCAAGCCAAAATGGTGTCCGGCTTGATTGCCGGAACCATTTCGGCTACGTGGATTATACCGGTCCGGGAACCCAAGCAATTTTTGGACCGTGGAGAGCCCACCGTGCCGAAAGGTGGGCGGGCTCGTTTCGTTTCGAGCGTCCAGTCCAGCGGTTCGTGCCCCGGCTCCCAATGCCAGATGACTTGCCGCTGAGGCGATCCGGTTGATGAACAGGACCATTTCTATCCCTGTCCCGGGCAGGGGAATCGCATATGGGAATTTTGGGCTTGAACTTGGTTTGAGAAGGGATTCTTTGGGAAAGCAGTCGACGAAGGAGTGACTGCCATTTCCAGTCTGTCCCGGGTGTGGCCGTCATTCGTGCCACCGGGCGCGAAGCGGTCGGCCTACGTAGTCGGCCGTGAACTATCCGCAAGCCGTTGATCTGGCATCCTGATTAAGGCGGACGACGGCTTTGGAATTGCATGCCGGATTTGTGGTGTTTGGGCGCTGTTTTCGTGCAATTCGATTTTGCGATTCCCTTGTGCTGCGGAGCGTGATTCACTCGGTTCGGCGGCGGCGAATCGAGGGGACGGCGAGTGTCCAGGCCACGCGAGACGGGGGAGCAGGACCTGTTCCGCTCCAGGCTCGATCAGATCATCAACATGAAGCACGAGCTGGTACGGCTGGCGCAGGCGATCGACTGGCCGGTTCTGGAGGAGCGTTTCGGCACGGTCTATTCGGACGGCCCTGGCATGCCGCCGCTGCCGACCCGGCTGATGGCGGGGCTGGCGATCCTCAAGCACACCTTCAACCTGTCGGACGAGGTGCTGTGCGAGCGCTGGGTGGAGAACCCCTACTTCCAGTATCTCACCGGCGAGGCGTTCTTCTACCATACGCTGCCGTTCGACCGCTCGTCGATGACGCGCTGGCGCAGCCGCATGGGCGAAGAGCGGATCATGGCGCTCTTGCAGGAAAGCCTCAGCCTTGCGGTCAAGACCGGGGCGATGAAGCCGGCCGACACGTGCCAGGTCATCGTCGACACCACCGTGCAACCGAAGAACGTTATGTTCCCGACCGACGCCAAGCTCATCCACCGGGCGCGTGAACGGCTGGTGCGGCTGGCCAGAAGACGGGGCTCAATTTGCGCCAGAGCTATGTGCGGGTCGGCAAGCTGGCGCTGATCAAGCACCAGCGCTATGCCCACGCCAAGCAGTTCAACCGGGCCAACAAGGCGCTGCGCAGGCTCAAGACCTATCTCGGCCGGACCCTTCGCGACATCTCCCGCCAGATCGCCGGCGATGCGGAACTGGACGCGCTCTTCAAATGGCCGCTCTACCAGGCCGCCACCGTTCTCCAGCAGCGCCAGCGCCAGCGGGGCCGCAAGATCTACAGCCTGCACGCGCACGAGGTGGAATGCATCGGCAAGGGCAAGGCGCATGCGCCCTACGAGTTCGGGGTGAAGGTGTCGGTGGCCACCACGGCTGAAGCGCTCGAAGGGCGGCCAGTTCGCCCTGCATGCAAAAGCGCTTCCCGGCAATCCCTATGACGGCCACACGCTCGCAAGCGTCATCCCCGACATGGAAAAGGCCATTGGCAACGAGATCAGCCGCATCCTCGCCGACGCCGGCTATCGCGGCCACAACGCACCGCAGAGCCACACGTTCAGAGTCTTCACCAGCGGCCAGAAACGCCGCGTCACCCCGCTCATCAAGCGCCAGATGCGCCGCCGCTCCGCCATCGAGCCCGTGATCGGCCACATCAAGGCCGAGCACCGGATGGGCCGCAACTACCTCGCCGGCAAGCAGGGCGACGCCGTCAACGCCATCCTGGCCGCCGCAGGCTACAACTTCTCCCTCGTGCTCAGGTGGCTGAAGGCTCTTTTGTGGCTTCTCATCGCCGCCCTCCAAAGTCGCCCCAAGGAACTCGAAGCCTGATCCCTCTCATTGTTCACGGCCGACTACGTATCCGCCGCTTGGTGGCGATTAAGATCAATCGCGTGCCGATCTGGTGCGAAGATCCAGCATAACGGTAGAGTAGATAGCGCAACAGCAATCAACGCTGACAGATGATCGTCTGGGAGCTCCATTCCGAGCGCGCGCCGGCCGCCCCATCTTAGCAATTTCAGAATTCAGCGGAAAACTGTTGTGATCGCTTGCGACCACGCCTAGATTTCCTTCTTTCTTCGAAACGGACGATTTCGAATTGTACCCTTGCGAATGCTTTTTTGGCCAGGAACCCGTCTTCGCATCCGCTCCCTAAAGCCTACTTCTAGAATTCGCTGACGTTCTGTTTTGCTCATGCGGGAAACGTCCCGCGCACTCATGTCGCGATGGACTGGTATTTGGGATGCGATCCACATACTCAAGGATCACAGTCTCGGAACGGGGTTCGCCGTGATCGAGGACAAATTCGGGCCTGAGGCGCTGGTGCGCTTCAAGCACGAGGAAGCACGAGGACCGTCACGATTAGAAACGTCGAGGTCGCGGAGCCCCATGGAACGACCCATATGGGGGGCGGCCTTCTCCGCCGTAGCGGTCAGCCTTGCCGTCGCCTGAAAGGCGACATTGCAATCGACCACACTGGAGGTCGGTTGCGCCAGAAGCTGGTCTTGAGAAAAACCCATGGGAATTGGCCTTGGTGCCACGAGCATGGCGCGGCGTCCCGTTGCCACAACCCCACTAAAAAGCGTAACCCATTGCCATTCCTCCGGAAATAACCGGAGCCATCTTAACGTGGTCAGCGACGATGAACCTCAGTGTGGCCGTTTTCGCCAGCGAACCGGAGATTTGCCAAATACGTCTCGCGCCTTTGCTCGATGCGCTGACCAGGACCAAGGTGATAGCAGACTATGTCTTGCTGGACCGTGACTTGGCGCCTATTGGGCGGCGTGGTTTCGATCACTTCAATGCCGCGATTGTGCAGAGGAATATCAGCAGAGCGCAGCTCGATTTTCTAGCGCGTCATAGCCTCCGGTTCATTTATGACATCGACGACCTGATCCCTCGGCTGCCGGCTCACCAGCACCGCGACACGCACGAGACCAGCCGCAGGATCGCCTGGTGCCTCGCTCATGCAGATGCCGTGTTGACGCCCAATCAAAAGCTCGCAACCGAGCTCCAAGAAGCGATCGGTATAGATTTTGGAGATCGCAGCATCGTCGTTCCAAACGGTCTCGAGCCTGTCGCGGTGAACGATAGCAGATGGGCCGCCCCGGCTACGAAGCTGCTTTGGGTTTCGAGCGACCTTCCGATGGTCGAAATCGAGGGTCTGGGACTTGCAGAGGCGATTGCCGCCGTCGCGAACGACTTCGGCCTAACGGCGATCCTGATCGGGCGCTTTCCCGACCACATCCGGTCCTCGTTCCGCCAGGTCGAGCATGTCCCCAGACTGGTCTTCGCCGACTACCGGAGATTTCTCGCCTCGGTCGGCGAAACGATGGCGGTCGCGCCGTTGCCGATCCATTCGGACAACCATCAGGCCTTCATCGATTCAAAGTCCGACATCAAGGCAGTTGATTTCCTCGGCCACGGCATTCCAGCGGTCTACTCGGCGGCCTGGCCATACCGAAACAGCGATCTCGCGCCGGCGCCACTGGTGGCCAACACCCCGCAGGCGTGGCGCGAAGCGATCGCGGAAGTCGCCGCGCACCCGGCCAAGAACATCGACAGCGCGAGGGTGGAGGCCGTTCACCTGCAGCGATCATACGCTACCGTCGCGACCATACTCGGCAAACAGCTTGCTAATGCCTCCATGCCATATCGACCGCTGCCGCGCGTCTTGCTCAATTCTGTCTTGCGACGATGGGAGCGGAGAATGCGAGATTGGCGGCGATCCTAACGATAGCGATGCATTCACCCTAAGGACTTTCTGGCTTTCACTACTAACTTCGAGCCGCGAGCACCCCCGCCGGCGTTGACCAGTCTTTCGACAAGCGGCATAACGCGTCCGTATCGCTTCTCCAGCTACCCGGACGGCTCGAGGATGCCGCCATGGTCGGTCTTGCGGATTCGTCGGCTCATCACGTCGATACGGTCGGCGCCAGCCGGCGTGGTTTCCACCACCGGATCCGAAAAATCGACGCACCTAAGCAGATCGGTCATGCTTGACGACGTGAAGATGTTGAGGTGATGCGGCGCGTCGAAGCCACCCACTCGCGACCGAAATGTCTTTGGCCCCCAGGATCGGCGTTCGAGGTCAGCATAGGCAGCTGGCCGCCAGGCTTCAGCGTACTGAGGCATTCCCGCAGCGTCGTCTTCGGGCCAGGCAGATGCTCGATGACATGACCCATCATAACCGCATCAAAGGTCGCCCTCGCAAAGCCCCGTTCGTAAAGCGACCAAAGCCCGACATCCAGCCCGAACTCATGGGCAGTGACAGCGGCCTCGCCGTCGAACGCGACACCGACCACGTCACAACCCAGTTGCTTCATCGTCCAAAGAGCGCGCTCGTCACCGCAGCCGATATCGAGGACCTTGAGGGCGGAGACTCGATGTCGATGTGACAGATCTGGTCGTCGCTTCGAGTTTCCAACGATAACGCAAAGCGAAGATCCGCGAGCGCAGCCGATCGCCCGGGCTTTTCTGCGCCTTCGGACCATAGACAGATTCAAGATATGCGCGTTTCGCCCGGGACAGGCGAGGCAGGCCGCGCCTCTCATGGGTGAAATAGTCGAGATAGGCGTGCCCGAGCTCATCAGGAAGCGGGCCGGATCGAGCCGAAGGGAACCGCAGACATCGTTGGAACATCGGGGAATCGACCATTCTATGGGCGACGAGAACAGACCATGCATTTTGCACGCTCAATCGTCCTCAGATCGATCCCGCACCATGCCAACCCGCGCTCGGTGAACGCGACTTTCGGGGCTGCTCGCATCAGCCTGCTAAAATCAAGCTATCGCCCGCTTGCTGTCTCCAAGGGCAGTGCGGAGCCCCGGTTCGCGAATTCTTCGATCCTGGTTGCAGCGTGGTGAATTCCGGTAGTCAGTTCGGTCTTCCCGACATACCCGTGCGCCAGTTTGCTGAAGCTCGCCCGCTTGTACTTGGAGGCGACCGCCGCCTCAGCGATCATCGACGCCGACGCATCCGGCGGAAGCACGATGCCGGCACCTGACGCGCTGACGTGCACGGCGTAACCGCAGGTCGCCGTCGTAATAACCGGCAGGCCCGCAGCGAGTGCCTCGACGATGACCGTGCCGGTCACATCCAGCCGGGCGGGATGAACGAGCAGGTCGCAAGCGCCGAAAAGACGATCGAGCATCGAATGGTCGACCCTGCCGACAGGGAGGATACGGTCGCGGCAACCGCGCCTGCCGGCCTCTTCGAACATCCGGCGAGCCCATTTCTGCATCGGATCGACGCCGGCGACCACCAGCAGCGCGTCTGGAACCAGCGACAGTGCGGTTATTGCGCGGTCCAGGCCTTTGACCTTTGGCTGCAGGCCGATCCATAGCCACGCGCTCTGCCCCTCCTTGACGCCGAGGGATCGGCGCAATTCCAGGCGCTCGCATTCCGTTGGCGAGGCGAGGAGACGGCGGGGATCGAGTGTGGGCGGTAGGACCACCATGCGTTCGGGCGCGATCGACCACGCCCGCCGATAGGCATCGGCCTGAGGCTGGCTGAGCATTAGCCGGACCGTGTTCGACCGCGGCCCGTAACACGCCCCTTCGAGCCGACGCATAACCCGGTAGCGCGGCAACAGTCGTTTCCAGAACGGCAGCGGTCGCTCGGTGAAGCACCAATCGCCACAATAGAGGACATCGAGCCCGGTCAGCTTCTGGAAGCCGACGACCAACTGCTTGCGACGATCGATAACCTCAAGATCGTTCGCGAACGTAGCCATCCGGCTATGGTTGGTCAGTCCCCGGGCGGGAAGTATGGTGGTCGGAATGCCCTCGGCAAGCGGCCCGGCCGACGTGCTGAACAATCTCACGTCGTGGCCGCGATCGATCAACGCACGCGCCACCCTCGCGGCATCCCGCTCGATGCCGCCGGCCTCGGCCAAGTCGAAGACCGCGATCGCGATCTTGTGGACCTTGGAGACGCTGTTGGTCCAGTCGGTGTAAATCCTGGTCATGGTCCGATGTCCGACACGATCAGGAGCGGTGGATTGTCGAGCGCGACGGCGTAGCGTTGGAGCTGACCGGGACCGATGCAGACCGAGCAAGGGCCTTGATCATGTCGGCCGTGTCTGGACGCGACCCATCGTCGGCGATGATGACCTCTACGTAGCGCTCGGTCTGGCTGGCGAGCGACTGGAGGCTCAGCCTCGGCGACTCCGGTCAGTTGTAAAACTTGACGATCACCGAAATCGACGAAACCTTGGACAGGGTCAAAAAAATGCCCCCGCCGTTTGTTCGCGCTGATCAAAGCTGCGTTGGACAATGTCGCAACAAAATACTCTTCCGTGCGCAATTACGGCGCGGAACATCCCCGCGAGCATCCGTTACACCCCACCCAGAAAAGCCCACCATTTTCTATTTATGATCTAACAGCTTAAGTCGACCAAATAAATTATGCAATGCTTATTTAGGAACGGCAAATCGATGCAAGCTGAGACAGTAGACGGGGACCTTCAGGCCCGTGAGATTTCCGTCTAGCGCATGGTGGAAAGCGGCCACCCAATCGCTTACGCTCATGGGCGACGTGCTTTCTATGCTTCCGACAAAGCGTGACCTGAGGCCACAACACCTATTTCTCGAGATCGTTCCTCTCGATCGCGATGCGCAGCACGCTAATTCCCTCGTCCGGGTCTTCCTCCACCGGACCATCGGGACGCCCACCCGACGGCGGCGGCATGTCGTCGGAAGAGAAGTATCGATAGGGAAAAACGGGCCGAAGGAATCTGACGCGAACATCGCGAATGCACTGTGGCCGCGCTTCTGCCGGCCAGAAAACCGGCGGCATAATTGAAAAACTTGGCGTAGGTTCGTGTCATCAGCTCGTCGACGGTTCGTGACGATCGGGCTGGAAATGCGGCCGATGCTGGTGTCTTCGTGTGCCCCTACGAGGCGGTAGCCAACGCCGTTGTGTTGGACGAGCGTCCAGTGCATCAACCCGATCTCGGGTTCGTCGTCGACGGAGGTAACGGTCATGCTGCCTCGCTTTCCTGGTCGTAGAATTCTATCCGTCCACCGTCTCCTGATGCCGACGAATGACGGTGGCTGCATCGGTGCCGGATGTCGTCACCGTGATCCAGCGAATGCGGCTGCCGACGGTGAAATCGGGTTCGATGACTTCGGATACGCTGACAGTGGTCACGCCGTCGACGGACTGGACGTCCATCCCAAGCACTCGGCCTTCGACGGCAAGCTGCGCCTCCTGATCCCTGCATCGTGCAACGATAGCGTCTCGCGTGTAGGCTGCGGTGTCGGCCTGGGCGACCGCCTTGTCGCGCTCGTCTTCGAAGCATTTGATCTTGGAGACGGTCTCGTTGAGGTCGCGTCGGGGCATCGGGTCATACCAGCCTTCGGACATGGTCCGACTGGCCTACTCCCGAATCTCGTTAGCGGCGATCCGGCCAACAGAATGGTGCAGCAGGAAACGCTCCGCCAAATTCAGGCTGCGGTGTTCGGCCGTCTTCTCCCGCCACTCCTCGAGAAAATCGACGTCCTGCGGCAGAAATAATTTGGTGTTCATCACGCAGCCTGGGCAACGAGAGAGCGTCGGCGTCGATCCGGCGCACGTCGTCGGATAGGTCCGCCATCGTCGCCGTCCTGCCGTCGAGCTTAAACAGGCGCGCTGACATCTGTTCGATGCGATGCCCGGCATTGCACTGGAGATCAAGCATTTGGTCTGGGCCGACGGCGCGGGCGCGCATGCCGTTGCTGTAATATCTGCGCGCCTCGAGCGCGAGCGTCCTTGCGACGCCGCACAGTCCTGCGGTCGCATCCATGAAGGTGGTCTCTTCGTGCTGCCGTCCGACGGTCTTGCCGTCCTTCTCGACCCGCGTCACCTCAAGATTGCTCGTGAAACCCTGTTGCATAACGCCCTCCTCATCATTGTCTGCAGACAAGGGTTGTGCGGCCGGCTGCAAAAACCTAATCGCCGACGGATTCAATTCGATCGACCCCTTTAGATCCCTCCTGGATCCCTCTATGCGAGGCTCGGGAACAGGAGATTTTCGTGATGGCACAGCATCGGGGAATGGACGTCGGAACAGCGGTCGGGCTTCAGGCAACCGCGCTCGGCGTCGGGATTGGAGCCGTCCTCTTCACGGGACACGCCAACGCGATGGAGCGCGTCCGCCAGGACCGTGAGGCTCGCGAACAGGCGGCGTACGACGCTGCCGTGTCGGCCGCTCTCGGCAACGCCGAAGCCCTTGGCCGCATCGCCCGGCAGGCAGTCCGCGATCTCGCCGTTGAGCGGGCCGAGAACGCGAAGCTGCGCCGCGCGCTCGAGCAACGGCAGGCATACATCGATCGTCAGCGGATGGCAGCATGAAGAAGGCGAAAATCGACAAGCTGTACGAAGAATTCAGGGACCTTCTGCAAGAGGTCCCTGAGGCGGAGCGCGCGCTCCGGGACTATCGTGCGATCCGCGGCGGCCAGTCGCCTGACGCGGCTATCGCTCGCCTGCGCGAGCGCGAGTTGCAGAAACGCGAGGAGGCCTGGAACGCGTTACGTGACCAGCTTCACGCGAGCGGCATGATCACGGATTCGATCCACTAGCAAGTCGCGCGCCGGGTGCCTCACGGTCCTCGGTCCTTCGATCTGCGGCGTTGTCGGGATCGGCAACCCGACGACGCCGCATTTCTTTCCCGAGACGGCAAGCTCGCACGCCTTCGGCCCCGCGGCGACCAACCGCTGCAGGTCCTCTTCCCTAAGGCCGAGCAGCCAGTCCGTCTGCTCTGCTGATAACCCGGAAATATCGACGGCTCCGCGGATCGCTGGGTCAATTGCAGCGGCGTACTGATGCACCGCCATTCCGACGTCAGAGGCGTGCGCATGATCGTTCGCGATTTCGCGAGTGTACTCGTCGCGGTAGGCCGCGGCGACGTCCTCCGGCGTGGTCGTCGGTCTCGGCGGTTGGGGCATTGACGGCGACGCTACCCCGAGCAGCCGACAGAACGCGGCGATGATCGCGAGGATGGCCTTCAGGATGGCTTCGGCAGCCTCCAGGGCGAGACGGACAGCAGCTTTCATCGAACGAACTCCTTAAAATTGTCGGTGATTAGGTCCCGCTACCAATCGTGCCGGAGTTTTCTGCAATCTACATGCAGATTTTCGAAATTTAATTTGTTTACAGGCATCTTAAGAAGCTTGAAAGTTGCAAATTGCACTTTGCAAGTATCAAAATAAATTCTGAACCAGGCTTGCCTTGATCGTCATTACGCATAATCCTTGCGTTATCGGAAGTGCACTGCGGCTTACATTTGAAGGAGGAAACCATGGCGAAGTCATTGAAATCCGTCACCGTCGGCCGGACCGAGCACCTGCTGCCGCACGTCGGGCAGTCCCGCGTCAACCAATATGAGATCCGCACGCGCAACTCGAGCGGCGACTATGACCGGACCCGCGACCACGATGCCGCTCGGCGTTAGCGCAGAGGATCATCTACGCAGCATCTACAGCACGTCCGAAGCCGCCTGAGCGATATCCCAGCGAATGCGGCGCAGCCGACGAGCGCCGCATATACGGGGACATCCCGGCACGGAAAACGAGGAGAATGGCATGGATACCAACATTCTGAACGACCGCATCATCGCACTGATGGGCAGATATCTGCCGGATGACGAAGGCTCGGCCAAATTCGCCGCCAGGGTCATCGAGTACGCCATCAAGGAGGAAGAGGATAGTCCCGGCATCTATGACTACTACGACGCCGATACGGCCATCGAGGCCTTCCTCGAAGCGTGCACGGACGGCTTTCAGCAAAATTTCCGGTGGGTGCTCGCCGCCAACGCCGTCGGCGAGGCACTGCAGACGCTCGCCGATCTGGCGTCGGCTCCGCAAGGTTACGTCGTCGTCAATGGGAACTCCGGCGCGGTCTTCGCACAAGGGACGACGGTCAAGGCTGCGCAGGCGGAAATCGAATCCATCGGAGGCCATTCGATGGCCTGGAACGAAGTCCGCGGGGCTCGCGGAGTTTCGGGAGGCGCAGGCAATACCGTCTACCACTTGTACCAAATCGGCCTCATGGATTGGGAGGCCAGCGATGGCGCGCGCGTGGCGGCGCTCGGTTATCACGTCTGCGATTATGTCGCGCGTGACATCCTCAACGATCTCGACGCAGCCTGAGCGGTGTCCCAACCTATGCGGCGCAGCCGACCAGCACAGCGCATATATGGGGACCTCGTATGGAACCTCGACAACGAAGTCCCTAATGAGGAGGTGAACATGACTGACACTGAACTTCGCCGACGCCGCATCGCGCTCTACGGTGTGATCTCGGTAGGACTGCACGATTCCGAAGAGCTTCGGTTGGACGCCACGGAGATTCCGAGCGGCGGCTGGACCGACCGCAACGGTGACGAGGACGACCGTCTCTACGGCCAAGCCGCGTTCGACCATATCAAAGAGTGCATCGCATACATGACCGTGGCGATCGACAACCGGTTTTCCCTTTACCGCGAGGAGGGCGGGAACAGCACCGAGGTGCTGGCCGACGTGGCGCATGCGCTTACCGTGATCCATGAACGGGAGCTCGATGTCGAACGCCGAGTGGACAAGTGCGGTCCCAAATGGGACCTCAAAGAGGCCTTCGGCGTGGAAGAAGGTCGGTTGCTGTGAGGACCGCATCACACCAAGAAGAGCGCGACCACTACGTAGAGATCCGGGACCGTCTCAAGCGCAGCGGCTGAGATTCCCATCGCATCGCCAGCGAGCTCGTTGTGGCTCGACAGACGGGCTGCCAGTACGATTTCCATCTGGAGGCCAAAGAAGCCCTACCGGCCAGGGCGGGGCTTTGGCATCTGTCAGCGCAAACGTGGGCTACTTGTCTCCAGGTACGCCGAGTACCATTCCGCGAAATCATCGCGGAATGGTATGTCATGGAGCCGCCTGAAAAACGCGGCGACGCTAGCCGTCGAGTGCGCCTTCGAGCAGCTCGAGCAGCGTACGTCCGGGCTGGCCGATAGCCTCGTCAGCCCTCTCAACCCACGTCCCCTCCGTGCAGAACTGGGTCTCCGAACCGGAGAACAGACGATCATTGCCAGACTTCGGCGACGACCAGTGGATGCTGACGCGGCCGGGGTATCCGGCGTCAGGGCCGTGCCCTGCGACGACCAGCCTTGCCAAGGGCTTGATCCGCAGCCTCCGTGCGGTCTCGTCCGAAAGGCGGAAGTCGAACTCGACGACCGCCTCGTCGCCGTCCAGTCCGGACGTCCGGACTGCATAAGGCTCGGGAGGATTGTCGACGGACTCGACGAACTGTGCCTGTACTTCAGGCGGCAGTTCGCGCAGCGGGACGTCGTAGCCGACGGGGACCCGCGACGAATCCGGGCGGCGCGAGCCTTCCGGCTTCCAGGGTTCAGTCGAATAGCCCATCGTCATCGTCGCGACGCGGTTGGTAAGGGTGGTAGCCATCTCGATCTCCTATTGTTGGCTAGGGACCGCGCTCCGTCGAAGTGACGGTACACGCGAGTCGGCCGCGGCTCAGCAGCTACGGACAGTCTCTGATCTACGATAGAGGAGGAATCTCGGCCCGGCGGCGGCCATGTCGCAACATCCCCGGGGCGCAGCGTCCTTAGCAGTGGGGGCGCAGGAGATCCAGATCCGGAAACGGGATGTTGGTGACGAGATGAATCATGCATTCGAAGATCCGTTAAATTTGAAACGAGTTCGCACCGACAGCCAGGGGGGACGAATGATCAGGCCGGGAGCAACTCGTGACTGAGCCGTCGTCCATGCACGCTGGGTCGCCGAAAGCCTGGTGGGGGACCCGTGCCCGCCGAACAAAGCCGGCAATCGCAAACGATTACCCTTCGCCCGATCCAAGGACCGTACGCCCTCTCTTGTCGCGCGCACTCATGATCGAGCGGGAAGGTGAAGGTTTGAAAGCAACTGCACGTGCGTTGTTGGCGCTCGCTGAAGGCACGGATGCGGCATCGCATTCGGCGGCTGTCGGGTTGATGATCGCGGTCGCCGCCTTGTCGGCGAAGAAAGCCACGGCGCTCATTACCGCGCAGACTGTCCGCATCGTGCCGTGTCGCCCGACGTCCTTGCCGTCCTAAACGTAGGAGCTGCGATTTGGGCGCTTATTGCGTTCCGTAATTCACCAGCGCTTTTGGACGTCGCGCTGGTGATCTATGGTCTAGGCCTGCGGCATAAGTGTCGCGATCCAACGAACCCCAGGGTCATACGACGCCTCGCGGGCCATGCCCTTCGCTCAGCCAGCACTCCAGCAGCCGCTCGCCAATAAAACGCATGCAGGGCACGGCCATGGAATTGCCGATCGCGCGGTAGCGGGGCGTGTCCGCCGCTCTGCGACCGCGAAACGGCACACCGGTCCAACCGTCTGGAAATCCCTGCAGCCTTTCACATTCGACAGGAAGGAGACGCCGAACGATCCACGGCGCCTCAGCCGAAGCCACCCCAGCCTGCCGCCGATCTCTGGGTCGACGCTGGCGTTGGCGCCCGCTTGCAGTGGAACGTGTTCCCCCACGGCAGCGCCGCGAGGCGCCGTTGGCCGGCGCTCGCATGACAGGAGGCGTGACGCTCGGCGGCAGGCTGCTGTCGCATTCCGCTGAGGGCGGTATTGCTGCGACGATTGAAGGCGCATCAATACCTACGGCCCGATTTTCTGGATTCGCCGTATTCGCAATTGCCTGCCTGTGCACGACACACGGGGTGTGTCCGGTGCCTGTTGCCGACCCGGCGAGCAGGCTATAGGCGAGGTCAGGCGAAGCTTTTGGCACATAGTCGTCACAGAGCGCGTAAGCTAGCGGACCGACAATAGTGTCTCGGTCACTACCAGAGGGAGCACCTTTCCCCAGGTTTCCGCTCGCCTCAGAATGCCGGCGCAGTATTTTGGGCTCAAACAATATGGCTCGAGGATCGATCTGTCGGTCTCCAACACTTGCCACAGCGAAGACGCGACGGCGACGTTGGGGGACGCCCCAATATTGAGCATCAAAGACCCGCCATGCGACCTCCCCCTCGGGTCCAGCAACGTGACCCGCGTTCGTCCACCTTTGCCCTGGCGCGACCAGTGCGCGACTTTCCCCGACGAGCGCCGCGAGGAGGTTGCCGAAACCGTTCGTCTTGTCCGATAGGACCCCATATACGTTCTCCCAAACGATGAATTGAAGATTGTTGACGCGACGCATCCGCTCGGCTAGGTCGCAGAACGCGAGCGTCAGATTTCCCCTGGCGCCGGCCAGGCCCTTGCGCAGACCCGCCACCGAGAAGTCCTGACAGGGCGTTCCGCCCTCCAATACATCGACAGGCCCAAGCGCCTGCAGATCCTCATCCGTGATCTGGCTGATGTCACCAAGATTCGGAATGCCTGCCTCTGGAAGCCCGGCGACTGCTTTGGCGCGCTTGACGTCACCTATCGGCAGTCGCCTGGGTTGGCTTGCTCCGCAGCGATGGTGGAGCACATGGCAGGGGAGCGGCTCGATCTCCGAAAAACCGACGAAGCGGTAGCCCAGTGGTCTCCATGCGACGCTTGCAGCTGAAATGCCTGAGAAAGTGGAAAAGACCCGCATTCGAAAATCCCTTGTTGCCGGTGCCTTCAAGGGTTCGTTGGATTCATCTTCGGGTCAAATAAGCGTTTTTAAACAAATGGTTGACCGATCTCAGCAAACACTGGGGCTGGTCAACAAATTTGGCGCGGGAAATTTTTGGCGAGCCCTCTTGCCGTTGTATTTGTGCAACAATTTGGACGCCATGAAGAGGTTCTCAGATAGGCACGGACGTTCCGCCGCTTGGCCGTCAAGCGTCACTTGGTCGATCCACATGATCGGATAGGCGGTCCATCCACTTGCCACATCTTCCGTGCGACAAGGCGTATCGCTTACGGTCAACGATGCCGAACCCAAGGCGAGCAGGGATCTGGGAATTCCGGATCCCCGGTTAACGACCCGGTCGACTGCCAACGATTGTGGCCCGCCACTTCGCCGCCAGGAGCCTAAGTTGCCCATGCCGACCGTCACAGCTGAGAAATATCCCCCGGACCGGACGTCGAAAGGGCGGATGTAGCGAGTCCATCAGGAATAATTTTCTACTGACGACGGAAGCCGGTCGCGGACGAAGCGCGTCCGAATCCTTGCTGCCTTCGATGGCCCCGCTCCAAACGGCATCAACGAACCCTTCGCACAAGGATTCAATCCTACAGATTTAGGATTGGAAATACAAAATAAAGGATAAGTATATTCTAATTCTTACGACCATCATCTATTAGTATTTATTTCCTATTTTGTGCAACTATCTTAAATATCTCGATATATGTATTTGTACGTGTTGAATATGGCGAAATAGTCTGCTAAAAATGCCCGTCATTCCGGAAATGTCTCGGAAATGACCTGCGGCGCAGCTGCAGACATCAACGTTCTTCGACCCAGCAGGCAAGTAAGGAGTATACGATGCCAGGGAATTACAATTGGACCTACGATTACGGGCGTGACGAGCACACACTGCGCCTCGACGAGGAGGTGGAGATTTGTGTTGTCAGAGGGACGGCAGGGGTATTCGAAGGCTATCTCTTCGATCTCACCAACCAGGAAGCCATCTGGCATGGTGACTGGCCCACGCTCGTGGGGGCAAGGCTCGCCTGTATCGCCGCCGGAAAACGCCTCGGCTACATAGTGGTCGGTAGGCTCACGGAAGACGAGCAGGAGGCCTCGGAAGACAGCTCCGGTAGCCCGACATCCATCTGGGAATACGAGCCGGAAATCTTTTCCTATTGCGCGTGGATGGAGGGCAACGGCCTAGGCATTGACTGCGTCGTCACACCTCTGAAAGATGGAGGCTTCGAAGGCGACGTCGTGCTCGGCACGCAGGTGTTCCGCATCGAGTATGAGAACGAATGGTTCGCGAAAAACGGCGTCCTGTCGAGGGCAAAGGCGATGATAAACTCGGCGGTGATGCATTGATACCGGCCGGCTGGGCGACCATCTTGGCCGCCCAGCCACCTCGAACCGATCTCATAGTGAACGCGGCTGAATCGATTCCAGCCGCGCTCGCTGTGACCGGCGCTGATACCGAGCTCTACCATACGCTCCAGATGATCGACGTGGTCCATGGGCCAAACATGCATCCTTTGCTACATGACGTCTTGGCTTCACGCTCATGACCGATCACGGCTGCGTCCCTGGCGCATGCGTCTCCAATGCCTCCACGATCTTGTCCAGCCGCTCGACGCTCACATCGTCAAACCGTCCTCGCTCAATGATCCCACGCAGCTGATGGGCCTCGATCCCGACGATCTCGGCAGCCTCTTCGACGGAGAGGCCACGCTCGTGAATCAGGGAAGCGATACTGATCGCGGCGTCGGTTTTGACCATCAGGACATCCGGATTGGGTAGATCGAGATCTCGGAAAACATTTCCGCGGCCATAGGCTTTGGGCGAACACCCAAAAAACTTGTTTCCGCGCTTCGATATCAGTGCCACCGCTTCGTCCGGCGACAGGCTTCTAATGTCGGAACCCTCCAGATTGTAGACACGCGACCAAAGCTCATGCGCGACAGCGAGACCGTAGTCGGGCTCAGGCGGGCCATCGAGACGATACGGGCGGCCCGATGCAGTCTTGGCAGTCCCTGCAATAGGGTCAAATTCGACCAGGGCCGTCGACGTGCACATCACTCCAAAAGCGTCCATTCCCGCGACGTGCGGGCCGCGCCCATTTTCGGAAATAAGTGCCCAAAAATGCACTACGCGCTCGGTTTTTTCGACCATCGTGATCCCCTCATGTGGCTCCTGTGAGAATGATCATTGATGTCGCAAAGCCTGGGACAAGGCGCCAAACATAAACGAGAGGCGGTTCAGCGGGTCGCCGCGGTTCCGGACGAGCCAGATAATCCCATGAGAAAGAACAACCCATGACGACGGCGAGCGCTTGAAGCCACTCGACAGACGAAAGAGGAAATTGGCGCCGAGAACCTTGGGACCAAGTTCGAATGGGGCATGTTGAATGGGAATTGTCGGCGTTCAGATAGGTAATGGGCGAAGAATGGGACGAGCTTTATGCGTAGCGCCGCCCCCCTCACCCGGATCAGAATTCAATTGAGCGTCGGCATCTTCATGGTGACGCCCATCGCTGACCCAAGCCCCTGCTCAAGTTCTTCGACATCTGCCAGCGCCATGTCGCGGACGCCGATGCCCCACCTTGCCATGTATGCCTTTACAACCAGGAGAGCAGCATCGGGATCCTGGTCACCGCGGAGGTGATAGATACGCCCAGACTTCGTCGTCGCCATCATTGCACTGAGGTCAAAGGCCACAACCTTCGACGTCATCCGTCCTTGGGCGGAGTCTTCCCGATATCCGGCAAGGCGATAGCCGACGCCAGAATGATGGACCAGAGTCCAGTTCGTGAGAGGGACCTCGGGCTCCTCGTCGACGGGCAGCACAGAGTCGGGCTTACGGTTTGAGCGGGCCATCGAAATTCTCCTGCGATTCACGCGCGCATCCGGCGATACGCCGACAGCTCGATGACGTTGCATTTTGGCATCTCAAGACCCGGCGCCTGGACGTGGCTACGCGGCTCCAGCGGGCCGGCCGCGGCGAGTTTATAAAGCCTGTCGGAGATTTCGGCGTACCAGCGCCGCAGCTGGCAGACGACGTCGAGGAAATCACCGCCGTCCTGGGTAAAGGCTTTCCATTCCGCTTTCTTCGCATCCGCGAACTCAAAACCAAACCCGTCCGGAATGCCCAGAAGAAGACCTGTATCGGCATTTCGCTCGCGGATCGTGCGATGCAGAGCTCGAGCAATCTTGGTGTCGTCCAGCCCCTTCCATCGGGCCAGCAACAGGTCCCGGTAGTCTTTCAGCCGGGTGTTCGCCACCCCGTTGGTGACGATGATCGCGAATTTGTCGGCAACTTGTGCTTCAAGCGGTTGCGCCCAGGCCAAAAATTCTGGCCCTTTGAAAATTGACCCAAACAGGCGGCGAACCGCTCCGACAGGCAGGTCGCCCAAACTGATATCCACGTGCGTTGCGACACGGGTGTCACCGAGGGCCGCGCGTACCGGAACACGGCAACCATGAACCCGGCCGTTCATTTCGAGAATCTTTAACTCGGCGAGTGACCAGAGGATGCCGTAATTCCGGAGCTGCTCGGCAGCCAACGAAAGGTCGGATTGGATTTCCTTCACGGTTCGCGGGACGAAATATGAGATGTCGGCATTGTCTGTCTCGCGGACACGCTGATCCTCTAGCAGCCCTCCTTTGACGACGAAATCATGCGCGGACACGTCTTGGAGCGCCCACAACACGGCCTCGCAAACGCAACGCTGCAGCGCGGCACGACTATCGAGACCATACGATTTCGCGATGTCTCTTGTCCTCCGCGAAAGCGCCCGTCCCCGTTTGAGTTCTTCCGATTCCGTTCCTCGCATCGACCCGTCTCACCTCGTTTCGTGGCGCAAGGATTTGCTGAGTTCATGCAAAAGACCAGGATGAATCACTGCGCTCATTCGAAGAGATCCCCCTGATCCGTCAGATACCTGTCGGGACTTGACGGCGGTAGCGAGCCGCAAGCGCGATCGCCGTAGCGCCCATTGGGCCGCCCTTCGCGAAGCCGCGCTCGTCACTGCGAGACGATGACCGAGGGCAATGTCGCTCCGTGCCAAGCCTACGCCTTGGCCGCCTGGCATGATCAGGATCGAGCCGGGCGACATGACGTCGCGCGTCGAGAGCAGCGGTCAGCCGATCGGCCATGGCCGCCTCGTAGAGAATCGAGGGGCTTTGGATTCGGTTCTACCAAGTAACGGGGAGAAGACCGTTTCACGTGACCTCCCCCAATCCGAGCCGCTGCGGCATCCGTGAAGCCGAAATGAGCGCATCGATGTCCGGGCGAGTTTCCCGCGACACGCGCCAGCGCACCATAGCAATCGCTTCGTCCGACGAGCATCCACGCCGAACTAGGATGTCGACAGTGCCCCGAAGGATCGCTTTCAGAGCTGTGCGGAAATCGCCCTGCCCTACGGGGATCGCATTCACCGCGTTGACGTAAGCCGCCGTCGCGGCAGCTAGCGCAACGTCGACCTCAGACGATTCGGGACGGCCTCGGTCTTCAAGACGCTGTCTGTAGCGTGCTTGGCGTTCCCTTTTGGCGGCCTCACTTGGATTCTCCGGTCTCGGCATTCTCCTCGCCTCTACGAGCCGTCTCTACGTGACTCATGAGAGCGGATGCGCATGCAAGCGACAAAGGGAGCCTGCCGCGCATCAGGATAATTTAAGATGAGGTGCTGGGAGCCTAAGTAGTTTCGTCCTGAGCGCTCCGGTCTTCGCCCTGGAGGACACGGTCAGCGGCACGTCCGGTCGTGCCTCAAATACTTCCCGAGCACAGTTCGTATCTGGTCCGCCCTGGGTGCGTCGGTTGCCAGAATGAGCTGCGCTACGTCAGCCAGGGCGGCCCGAACATTCGCATCGGTGTGGGAAACCTCTCCGCGGTCCACAGCGATCTCTGCCGCTCCCGGCTCTTGGCTTTCTTTCGGCACATCTAGTCACGACGCTGATCTGCAGGAGCTGAGATGTACCAGGTCTCGCCGTCAGATGCTTGGACAGCGCCATCAGCGCCTCATCCCTGCCTCGTGTCGGTCGTCGTCACTCTCCGCCAGCATAGTGCCATGAACATGGTTTGATGGGGGTAATGCAGGGTCCCCCAGGATCTCGTCGAAAGCCCGGGCTCGACAAGCCCCAACTAGGAGCTTCGCGCTCATCGTAAGACTTGGCTTCGATGGAAACGCGGCCATCAAGACGCGCCAGATCTCTTCCGCCCCAGGCGCATTGATCGCCAGAGCAGCATCAGCGAGCGCAGCTCTCACGTCGGGGGGGTCGGATCAGGTTCAACGATAGCGGGGCTTCGCGCCGGCGCTGCCGGTTCTCCGCGACCCTGGCGCGGTTGTAGGCGCGACGTTCCGCGATGCTCATTGTGGCGTGGTGTGCTAAGGATCTTCACAGAGCCACTCGGCAGCGGCGACATAGTCTTCCGCGGGGAAGGATTCCTGCATTGCAATCAGCATTGCATCCTCGTCGTCTTCCTCGTCGAGCCACTGAGCCCCGCACCATGCTGGACCGACGGCGCCAGGATGGGTTTCGTGCAGGACGTCCCGAGAGATGCGGAATGCGGTCTCCCGTTTCCGAGTCACGAAGGGCTGGATTTCCGCCATCGTTCTGGTCTGGGCCATGGGGTGCTCGGACTGGCCATGTAGCTTTCCGAGAGGCCTCCTGTCCTGCAGTGCCGTGCCCTTCAATCCAGGCATGGCCGTGCCAGTGGGAAGCTTTTTATCTATACACCGAACTTTACACCCGTTGCGGACCTCAAGGACGGCCTGCAGTTCCGCCCATCTCGCGTAGACGGTCGGACGGGAAACCTTGGCCTCGCGGGCCAGCGCCGCCTTCGAGACGTGCAAGGATTCTACGGCAAGAGAATCCCATGCGCCCACGAGGCGCCGGAGCGTCTTTTCGGCCTTCTCCTTCGATGCATATTCGGCGGCGACCTGCTGCCGTTCCCTGACCGTCGTGAGGCCGTCAACGATGTGCATGAGAGCTTTCCGGACGATGTCCTTCTCGAGCCTTGCTGGATCAAACGCGCCAGCGGCGTAGGACGAGACCCGGGCGACCATCAGGGTCACCTGATGCTCAGAGATGTGGCTGCACATGCGCGCGGACATCTCCTGCGCGACAGGCTCGAGGGCCTGATGCAGCTCATCCGCGATACCGCCCTGGTCGCGGGCGCGCAGACGAAGGTCGGAGTTATAGTACCAGCGACGCAGGAGACTGTATGCCTGCTTCTGGACCGCGGTGAAGAACTGGTTTGAGGTCTTGATGTCGAGGCCGGCGTTTTCCGCCGCGGCATGTCGCACGAGTGCATCGCGGTTGAGAGAAGTGTCGACCCACCCTGCCCAACGCGACATCGACATGAACTCGCGGTCGTTCATCGTGAAACCGAGCAGGAGCGGCGACAGTGGGTTTTTGCCGCGTTGGGTCGTCGCGGGAGCGCCCGGGTCAGCCTTGATCGACTTCAGCGCGTCTACGATGCCGTAGTAGACGCCTTCGAAAAACTTCACCGTGCACATGTTGCACCGTGGATCCTCGGGGTCGTTCCAGACGGCCTCGCCCGGAGGCAAGAAGAAATAGAGGTGCGGCCTCACGAACGTGCCATCGCGGAGTTCGTCTCCCGCGACGAGATGCGGCGCGAACGGGATCTTGCAGCCCACGAGTTGATGGATGTCGTCCTTGAACGACTCGATTGACGACCAGGACATGTCGAGGTCGATGCGCCAGAATGAGAGGAAGGTTTTGTTGCCTTCGAGATACGGCAGGTCAAGCGACAGCAGCTTGGAACGGCTCTCGACGCCGAGAGCCGCTTTATCCCAGGACACCCGGAGATCGCCGCGCTTGTGGGTCGACGCGACGAGCATCTGCCCGGGGAGTCCGAAAGCGACGCTACGCAAGCCCTTTTCGCAAACGCCTTCGCGCCAGCGCCCGCAGATCTTTCGGGGGAACAGGAGCTTGAAGCCTTCCCGGAGGCGCTCGTCGACGAGACCGCTTTCGAAACGGGCGTTCTCTGCGAACTTTTTCGCGTCTTCGAAGCGGAGTTGTTCCTTGAGGCGCCAGGTGCGTTGTTCGGCTTCGGTCAGACCGTCAGGCATGACGGCGCGCTTGCGGGCCTTCCGGCGCTTCTTTTGCTCGCGCTCGTCGGCTAGCAAGGCCGATCTGGTGGCACGCGCAGCAGCAAACGCGGCACTGAACGCCTGCGCCCTACCACCCGAACCCTGCATACCGATCCCATTCATGAGGATCAGGGTTCGGCGTCTACCGGACGGCCACAATAGCCGGCAGAGGGATCAGAATGGCGACCTGACAAATCTCGAAGAGTTCATCCAAGGACCCGCACTTCCTCGTCAACAAAACTGGGCGCGATAATTATTTTCGCGGTCACACCTGCTCCGTCCGAGGATGTGGTTCCGGGCAGACGGTTGATCAAAGCCACGAAGCGCGTGATCGGGACACTCCTGAGCACGAAGGCGCCAAGGACACTTGACGCCCCTCAGGCGAGCCCTGTAGTCCGATCGCACTTCCTTAGATCTCTGGTGCTAAAAATGAGCATCAGACGGAGACGACATCATGACGAGGATCCCGAACCGAATAGCGGGCTGACCCAGCCCACCCGCGTGCCTTGCGGCACGCAGACATACGCTATCGTTTCGAGGAGTTCTCCTATGTGTACCTTCCTGACTGCAGATACCCATTTCGGTCATGCACTCATGCTCAAACCCGAGGCTTGTGATCGTCCCTATTCGTCCGTCGACGAGATGGACCAGACGCTCATCGACAACTGGAATGCCATCGTCCACCCACGCGACACCGTTTGGCATCTGGGCGACTTCGCAATGGGGCTGGACGAGCGCAGGGTTGCCCAAATCTTCTACGCTTTGAATGGCACGAAGAAGCTGATCGTCGGCAATCACGACACGGACAAGAAAGGCAACATCCTCCTATCCTTGCAGCGGCTGCAATGGGCCGAGATCGCGCATGCCGCAGAGATCATGCATGACGGACAAAGGATCATGCTTTCGCACTACGCGGGTTATGCGTGGAATGCGCAGCATCGGGGTGCCTACCAGGCTTTTGGACACAGTCACGGCAAGCTTCTCGGCATGCCAGGCTCTATCGACGTCGGCGTAGACGCGCAGGATTTCAAACCGGTCGCAGCCGAAGAATTCGTCCGCCAGGCCGACTACACGATCGAGCATGCGGAGCAGCGGATCGAAGACATCTGCATGCGGCTCATGAACAAGGCCTCGCAGTACGCCGCGCGCGACGGGGCGGTGAAATTCCGAGAGCGCCAGGCTGGGAGGGCGAAGCCGTGAAGCTATGGGTCCTCTCCGATCTCCACCTCGACTACGAGGACATGCTGCCGATCCCGCCGGCGGACGCGGACGTGTGCATCGTAGCGGGCGACGTCACCAACGGCGTATCTAATGCCATGCACTGGATCGGGCGCGAGATCGCCGCGTTCATGCCGACGATCTTCGTTGCCGGGAACCACGAATTCTACCGCTACTCGGTCGTCGAACAGCTGGCGTTCGCGCGGCAGATCAGGCTGCCGAACGTGCATTTCCTTGAGAACTCCAGCGTCGTCATCGGCGGCGTCAGGTTCGTCGGGGCGACGCTCTGGACGGACTTCGCGCTCGATAGCCGCAGCCCCCGCGACCTGGCTTGGGCGATGGCGACGGCGGAGGGCATGCTCACAGACTACCGGGCAATCACGTGGACGCAGTCGCCGCATGAGGCGTTCACGGCAGGCCGAGCCAGGGAACTGCATGAAGCCTCGGCGGCATACATCCGGCGGGAATTGCAGTCTCCGTTTGACGGTCCAACTGTTGTCGTCACGCACCATGCTCCGCACCGGAATTCGGTCCATGAGCGCTACGGGCAGAGCGCGCTCAACGGTGCATTCGCTTCAGACCTGTCGGGCATGATCGAGATTCACAAGCCTGCGCTGTGGGTGCACGGCCACGTCCATGATTCCTTCGACTACCGGGTGCGCGACACGCGTGTGGGCTGCAACCCGCGTGGATACGGCAACGAGAATCCGAGGTTCGACCCCGGCTTAGTCGTTGAGATTTGAGCGCTGTAATGTTTTTGCGAAAACTTTACAACCGGACCGATTTGGAGATTTGACGATGACCGTCGAGACCGAGCACAGTCGGAAATACGAAGCCATCAAAGCCGAATTCCCCGGGATCGTGACAAAGCAATTCGAGTGCGACACTGGGTGGTTCCCGATCCTTCGGGAGTTTTTCGCCGTCGTCAGACGGGTGAACCCGAAGGGCAAGGAAAGGGACTTCACTCTCCTCCAGATCAAAGAAAAACTGGGCGGCCTGCGGATTTATTACCGCCTCGGCAAGCGCGTCGCGACCGCTGCGGAGACTCAAATCCACGCGGCCTATAGCGCAGCCGAAGCCCGTGCGGCTGGGACCTGCGAGGTCTGCGGCAGGCCCGGCGTTTTCCGCGTTCAGGGCGGTGCCTGGCTGCTGACCCGCTGTGAGGACCATGCCGAAGGCGGCGTGCCCGCGCCGCCGTCGGCGGGGATGTGATGACGGACCTGGACCGCAGCCAACTGCGAATGCTTGCCGACGAGATGCACGACCGCTTCGGCGACGTTGGCTACGACGCTCTCGCCGTCGTGCCGATCATGTGGGCGGGGTGGGAATGTGACTCTTTCGCCGTGCTGGTCCGGCTCCCGGATGCCAAGCATGAGATCGTGTTTCCCGATGGAACCGGGATGTCCGGTCAGACCTCCGAGCAGCTGTTGGAATCCCGCATTCGAGAGTACGAGCGGGTGACGCAGCTGACGCGAGTGTTCCTGGACCGCCTGAAGGCGGAGCGCGCGTTCGCGATCATCGACGGCGCTCCTGACGTGCCTCCGGAGCCTGGCGACGAGGTGCTGGAATGACGAACGAGAAGAAATGGCGCTGGCTCTGCACCGAATGCAGGACGGAGGGCCGTGGGCGACGTCCCGATGTCTGCCCCGAATGCGCAGCCGCCGATTCCTGGTATCAGACCAATACGGCTGCCGACGACCCGAGGCATATGCAGGCCGTCTTTGCCGAGCTCTTCTCGATGCTAGGGCCGCGACATTGACCGAGGCTGAGGAACTGGCGGACTTCGCACAGGAACGCATCGGCGACATCTTGACCGGTGCGACATCGCCCGAGCAGATCGGCAGGCGCTCATCAAAGCGTCGGCAGGACCGAAGCTATGGACCGGATCAGAATCCTGAGGGCGCTCGGCATCCTCTCGACGGCGGCAGACTTTCCTCGTGATCCCAAAATATCTGATAGTCCCCCCAATGGCTCTGCACTGGTTCTCTCCTCCGGTCTACATCAAAGCTCTTCGGCCTGGGGTGACCTCGGGCATCAGCCACGTCGAGGGAGCCTCCCAGGAACTCCTTCGGTTCGCTGTCGGATTACCTTCTATCTTGGTCATGGTGGCGTTCCTTCACGGGAATCAGGTGACGTTGAACATCACCAGCCTGCCATGGCCGCCATCTCTCAGCGAATTTGCAGAACTCTCAGCACACTACCTTCAAATCGCTTCGGCGCGCCCGGATGATGCCCTTCGCAGCAGGTTTCGCCGGTAGCGGACATCGAGCAAATGGAACTGATATTCCTGTTTCTTTCCCTCTTACCCAGAAAACATTCCCTGTTGGGGAACTCTTCTGTATCCCTTGAATTTACGGACCAATTCAGGGTGGAAAATCGTCGCCGACTGGGTTTTGCGGTCGAGATCCCTGTATTTTGCGGTTTAACAGGGATTGCGCCCATGCGGCTTCAAAACTGCAAATGGATCTATTCGGCCGGAGCCGCGCCAACCTGACCGGCGACTTCCTGGTCGAGTTCGGCTAGGAAATCGACGATACGCGCGGCATTGTCGCCGAGGTCGTAGCGCCCGTAGCGAGACGCCGACCGCATGTCGACGATGATCGTGTCCCCGTCGTCGGTCATGCGGATCGCGACGTCGGCGGGAAGACCGAGGACGAAACCCTTGGCCACGGCGGCAATCGTCACCTCGCTTTGCCCTCTGAGGTCCGGATAAGGTTCGGTAAGATCCCAATTGCGCCGGTCGAGCACGCTTTCGACGGCATCCACGACGGTGTCGAACGGCAGATCGTAGCTGCGAGCGCTGACCAGCGGATAGCTCTCGGTCTGCAACCGCTGCTCGCCTGGTGTCGACGGAGCAAGCACATTCATATCCTTCGTCCGGTCGCTCACGTCGAGCGCGGGCGGATCGTCGAAATCCGTCGAGATGTCCCTGAGCGGCGGATAGATTGTCGCCCAGTAGGCGGCAACGCCAAAGGGCACGAGCACCAGCAGCGCCAAAAGGGAGCCCACCGTCAGGGCGCGACCGCCGAGGTCGCCAAAGTTCCATAACCGCGAAAAGGCAAACCCGGCAAACAACAGCGCCAGCGCCGCCAGCAGCGCGACAATGCCCAGCACCCACAGGAAAACGGGGGTTTCGACAAGGTCGAAGCGATGGCCGGCGAAGACGGTCAGCAGCAGCACCGCCGAAAAGGCCGCGGTGCGCCGCGACCAGCCGGCCGCCCTCGACGTCTGCCGTTCAGGAATACTTGCCATCGATTGCCGCACCACCCCAACCCGAACGGAGACTTAAGGCGGTCCATCGTTCACGGAAACGACGAACTGCTCTATCTCTTTGTTTTGACGCAATTCCGCAAGGGAAAGCGCTACGCGCTTTTCCCGGGAAAACCGGTTCACAGTTTTCCTTGAATTGCTCTAGAGCCTTTTGGCTGCGGCTTGAAGCCGAAAGACGCAACATTCCCGTCAATCCGTCGGCAAGCGATAGTCCTTAAATTGCTGACGCAAGGTGATCTTCTGGATCTTGCCGGTGGCGGTGTGCGGAATTTCGCCGACGAAGGCAACATCGTCCGGCATCCACCATTTGGCCACCTTGCCGTCCATGAAATCGAGAATATCAGCCTTGGTCGGTTCCTTGCCCGGCTTGGCAACCACGACCAGCAACGGCCGCTCGCCCCATTTCGAATGGTGAACCCCGATGGCCGCTGCCTCCGCGACATCGGGGTGGCCGACAGCCAGATTCTCGAGGTCGATGGTCGAAATCCATTCGCCGCCGGATTTGATGACATCCTTGGCGCGATCGGTGATCTGCATGTAGCCGCCGGCATCGATATGAGCGACGTCGCCGGTGTCGAACCATCCGTCCGCGTCGAACTGCTCCGCGCCGGCACCGCCGTAATAGGCGCGGGCAACGGCCGGTCCGCGCACTTTCAAGCGGCCAAACGTCTTGCCATCCCATGGCTGTGCATTGTCGTCGTCGTCGGTCACCTTCATCTCGACGCCGAAGGGCGGGTAGCCCTGTTTCTGCTTGACATCGAGCCGTGCCTCACCCTCAAGGCCGGCATATTCCGGCTTCAGGGTACACAGCGTGCCGAGCGGCGACATCTCGGTCATGCCCCAGGCATGGATGACCTGGACATCGTAGTTCTGCTGAAACTTCGCCATGATCGCGCGTGGGCAGGCCGAGCCGCCGATGACCACCTTGTTCAGATAGGGAAGCTTCTTGCCGGTCTCCTCCAGGTGCTGCAGCAGCATCATCCATACGGTCGGCACGGCGGCGCTAAAGGTCACCTTCTCGGTATCGAGCAATTCGTAGATCGAGGCGCCATCCATCTTGCAGCCGGGCATGACCAGCTTGGCGCCGATCATCGGCCCGCTTTGGCCAAGGCCCCAGGCATTGGCGTGGAACATCGGCACGACCGGCAAGATCGTATCGCGTGACGACAGGCCCATGGCGTCGGGCATGGCGGCGATCATGGCGTGCAGCACGTTCGAACGGTGGCTGTAGACGACGCCTTTTGGATCGCCGGTGGTTCCCGACGTGTAGCACATGCCGGCGGCGGTGCCTTCGTCGAAGGTCTTCCAGGCGAAATCGCCATCCGCCTCATCAAGCCAGTCTTCATAGGCGACCACATTCGGCAGTGTCGTCCGCGGCATGTGCGCCCTGTCGGTCAGCACGATCACCTGTTTCAGCGACTTGACGGCGCCGGCGATCTTCTCGAGCAACGGCATGAAGGTCAGGTCGACGAAAACAGCCTTGTCCTCGGCATGGTTCATGATCCAGACGATCTGCTCGGGAAACAGGCGCGGATTGAGCGTGTGGTAGATGGCGCCAACCCCCATGATGCCGTACCAGGCCTCGATGTGACGCGCGGTGTTCCAGGCCAGTGTGGCAATGCGGTCGCCCAACCCGTAGCCGTCGCGTTCCAGTCGCTGGGCCACCTTCAGGGCGCGACGATGGATGTCCGCATAGGTGGTGCGCACGATCGGCCCCTCGATCGAGCGCGACACGATCTCGCGCACGCCATGCTGTCGCTCGGCATTGTCCAGGAGCTTGTGGCACAGCAGCGGCCATTCCTGCATCAGTCCCAGCATTCGTTCCTCCCCTATGCTTTTGCGCCGAGCTTTTCGTGCCGCCGAGCTTTGCGTGCCATTGTGGTGCGAACCGGCGGATTGTCCAGCCACCAGCACGGACAAGCGCGGCATTGATCGAAATGACCGAGAAAACCGCCACAATCCGGCCATCGTCGGCGTTAAGCTTCGTTAACGGGCAAAGGGGGGCGATTGGCGACTGAAAGAGGTTCGCATGGACGCGCAACTCGACGATAAGGCCCTCGAAAATTCGCTTGCCGAAAGTCTGGCCGATCTGGCGCCGGATACAAAGACTGTTTCCGAAGATGAGTTTGTTGAAGTCGTCGGCGGCGCGCTCGAAGCGGTCGGCGGCACGCTGCTGTTCAAAATGTGCGTCCAGAGCCAGGGCGAAGGCCAGCACGTCGCGGCCGCATCCGTCGGCGACGGCGGCAATCGCCAGTTCCTGCTGCTGACCTTGCCGACCGGCGGTGGCTCCTTGAAGGTCGAGACCGTGTCGCGAAGCAGCAACCCGGTGGCCGGTATCGCAGCCGCCTATGCCGGGCTCATGGATGCGTTCAAGGCCGCCGCCTGACGCTCGACAGACTGGGCCGTCTTTCAAGAACTGGGCCATCTTCAAAAAGGTGAGATCGGGCAGCCACGCCTGGGCAAGTGGTTTGAGTGTCGCTTGGCGACAATAGGTCTTGCGCTTCGCGACAGCAGGTCTTGCGCAATGCGCCTGCGCGACACACCTTAAAGCCGAGGCAAGGAGACCCCCACATGGATCAGATCGCCAATCCCGCACCCGGCTTCCAACGCAATCCCGACAAGATCATCACCATCGTGCCCTATGTCGGCACCGTCACCGTACGCGTTGGAGACACGGTTATCGCTTCGTCAGCGAAGGCCAAGGTGCTGACCGAGCCCCCCTATCCAACAGCCTTCTACATTCCGTTCGCCGACATCGATTTCGGCAAGCTCAGCAGCACAGAGCACTCGACCCATTGCCCCTACAAGGGCGATGCCAGCTATTGGAGCGTGCTGCCGGCCGGCGGGACCGGCCAGAATGCGATGTGGGCCTACGAACGACCTTTCGACGAAATGGCTGAAATCCGTAACCACGGCGCGTTCTACGCCAGCAAGGTCACCATCGAAGCAAAACCGGGCTGAACAATTTTCAGCCGGGCTGAAACAATTTTCAGCCGGGCTGAGCCGCCGCCGCGGTCAGTCCGTGGTGCCGTGATTGCCGACGCCGTCGGCGTCGTCGAGCCGCACGAAGGTCAGGCCCCTGGCCTTGAGCGCCAGAAGCCCCTGCACCACGCCTTCGCCGGCCGCATGGGTCGGCTGGTTGATGTGCGAGATGATGACGTCACCGTCCTTGGCCGCCGCAATGCGCCGCGCGGTTTCCTTGGCGCCGAGCAATGAGCCACCGTCGCCGTTTATCGAGAACCCCGCGATCTTGAAGCCAAGTTTGCGGATCATGGCGATGGCCGACGGGCTGTATTCGGCGGTTGCCCCACGAAACCATTTTGGCGCCGGCTCGCCTGTCCTGGCGAGGGCGGCAACCCCCGACTCGACCTCGGCCAGCACGGCGTCCGGGCTGCCGGCACTGCGGATGCCATAGATTTTCTGCGGCGTGTCGACGGCCGGGATATGACGGCCGCCGTGATTTTCCAGTTCGAACAGGTCGGGATGCGCCCGCATGATCTCGACGGCGGTGGCGTTGCGCTTCAGCCAGATGCCGGTCACGAAAATAGTGGCCGGGATCTTGTTTTCCACCAGCGCCGAAAGGATCCGGTCGTCGGTCTGTCCGCCGCAGGCGTCGAGCGTCAAGGCGACGCGGCCGGGTCCGCCTGCATCCGGTTTGATGTGCAGCGTCGGCTCCACGAGCGGTGCGGCATGGCCGCTGGACACCACCGCCAGCGACATGGCGATCACGCAGAGATTTCTTTGCAGCAGGCGCATCAAACCGAATTCCTGACCGGTAATTTCAAGCAGGCATACCAAGACCCGCTTGAAGGCGGAAATCGGGATGATGCATAGCAGAAAAGCGCCCGGCGCGACAATTTGACCGTCAGCACGGTGAACAGCTGATCGCACGGCTATACCGGTTGCCCGCGCGCGACGCATGACCTCAGAGACTGCTTCTCGCCAGAGCGAATTTCGAAACAGTCTCTCAGATGGCGCGCTCCAGCTTCACATCGGTGCGCGAGAGGAGTTCTCGCACCGCGTCGACAACAGGTTTGACCTCGAGTCGCCAGACGCAGTAGGCCTTGCCGAAATCCGGCCGGCCGCACAGGTCGCTGGCCACGCAGTTGCAAGGCATCGGTGCTTGAAGCGCGATGCAGGGCACGCCAACGGGACCCCACTGCGATGGCGGCGTCAAGCCGAAGAGCCCGACAACCGGGGTTCCGGCTGCGGCAGCCATGTGCATCGGGCCGCTCTCGTTGCCGAGAAACAGCCGGGCCTGTTTCAGCACCGCCAGCAAGGTCTCCAGCGACAGCGTTCCAACGAGATTGACGACAGGCGACGCTGTCTCGGCGACGATACGTTCGGCAATCTCTCGCTCGTCCGGGCCACCCACAAGGACGACGTCCAGGCCGGTTTCGCCCGCAATCTCGCCAATCGCCGCGGCAAACCGCTCCGGCTGCCAACGTCGCCCCTCGAAGCTTGCACCGGCATGCACGGCGATGAAAGCGTTTGGGTGAAGATGATGCCTACCCAGCAGCGCCAACGCTTTCGCGGTCTCGAACGGCAGCGGTTGAAGGCTTGGAACAGTTACGTGCAGACCGACGCCAAGCGCCTGGAGCGGTGAAAGATAGCGGTACACAAAATGCTCGCCACCAAAACCAAATGGCTTGGCAAAGACGTTGGCGGGCTGCCGCTCCAGCCGACGCAAGGGCCTCTCGGTCGGACTGTAGCCGACGCGGGTCTTTGCTTTGACCAGCCCGGTGATGACGCGCGACGTCTTTGAATCGGTCAGGTCGATCGTCAGGTCGAAGCGGAAGCGGCGCAACGCCCGCAGCATGGCGTAAAACTCCTGGCCGCGCTGCAGGGTGGTGCCGCGCAGGCGGGCACGCCTGAACGTGACGACCTCGGAAGCGATGCCGTGGGCGATCACGAAGTTCGCGAAGCGCGCCTCGCACAGAAACACGAGCCTGGCGTCGGGGAATTCGAGCCGCAGGTTTTCGGCGAGTGCCGAGGCGAGGACGAGATCTCCTATGTACTTCGTTTGAATGATCAGGATCGAGCGGAACGGCGCGGGTGAGCTCTGCAACATCTGTTTCCGGGGGCAATTGGCGGGAAGTCCGCAAACTGGGCGGGAACGGGGTCGAAATTGCGCAAAGTCGTCAGCACGTTCGTGTGACTTACCTTACAAATCCGTAAGCTCGGCTCGAATGGATCCTATCGGCGGCCTGCCTTCGCAACCAGCACCGCCGCCTGTGCGGCGGCGAGCCTGGCTATCGGGACGCGATAGGGCGAGCAGGACACGTAGTCGAGGCCGACCTCTTCGCAAAAGCGGATCGAAGCCGGGTCCCCGCCATGTTCGCCGCAGATGCCGAGCTTGATGTCGGGCCGCGTCGCCCTACCCTTTTCGGCTGCCATGCGCACCAGTTCGCCGACGCCGTCGATGTCGAGCGAGACGAACGGATCCTGGTCGATGATGCCCTTCTGGCGATAGGTCTCCAGGAACGAGGCCGCATCGTCGCGCGAGATGCCGAATGTGGTCTGGGTCAGGTCGTTGGTGCCGAAAGAGAAGAACTCGGCCGTCGCCGCAATGACATGGGCGCGGATGGCGGCGCGCGGCAGTTCGATCATCGTGCCGGTGAGATAGTCGATCTTGACGCCAGTTTCCTCCATAACGCTTTTGGCGACGGCGTCGATACATGCCTTAACGTAATCGAGTTCCTTCACCAGGCCGACCAGCGGCACCATGATCTCGGGAACCACCAGCGCGCCGGCCTTCTTGCCGGCCTCGACGGCGGCCTCGAAAATGGCGCGCGCCTGCATCTCGGCGATCTCGGGATAAGAGACGGCCAGGCGGCAGCCGCGATGGCCGAGCATCGGGTTGAACTCGTGCAGCGCCTCGGTGCGCTGGCGGAGCTTGTCGGGCGACACATTCATGGCGGCGGCGACCTCGGCCACCTCCTCCTCGGTCTTGGGCAGGAATTCGTGCAGCGGCGGGTCGAGCAGGCGGATCGTCACCGGCAGGCCGGCCATGATCTCGAACAGTTCGAGGAAATCTGAGCGCTGCATCGGCAGCAGCTTGGCGAGTGCCGTGCGCCGGTCCTTTTCAGTGTCGGCCAGGATCATCTCGCGCATGGCGACGATGCGATCGCCGTCGAAGAACATATGCTCCGTGCGGCAAAGCCCGATGCCTTCGGCGCCGAAGGAGCGCGCCATGCGCGCGTCGAGCGGGGTTTCGGCGTTGGTGCGCACCTTCATACGGCGCACCGCGTCAGCCCATTCCATGATGGCGGCGAAATCGCCGGAAAGTTCGGGCTGCAGCATCGGCACGGCGCCTTTCAGCACCTGGCCGTTGCCGCCGTCGATGGTGATGATGTCGCCCTTGCGGAAGGTCGAGCCCATCGCCATCAGCGTGCCGGCCTTGTAGTCGACGCGCAGCGAGCCGGCGCCCGACACGCAAGGCTTGCCCATGCCGCGCGCCACCACCGCGGCGTGGCTGGTCATGCCACCGCGCGTGGTCAGGATGCCTTCCGCCGCATGCATGCCGTGGATGTCCTCGGGACTGGTTTCGATGCGCACCAGGATCGCCTTGCGGCCTTGCGTCTTCAGTTCCTCGGCGTCTGCCGAGGAAAAGACGATCTCGCCGGTGGCGGCACCGGGAGAGGCCGGCAGGCCGATGCCGATCACATCGCGAGCGGCCTTCGGGTCGATGGTCGGGTGCAGCAGCTGGTCGAGCGAGGCCGGGTCGATGCGGGCGACCGCCTCCTCCTTGGTGATCAGGCCGTCCCTGGCCATTTCGACGGCGATTTTCAACGCCGCCTTGGCGGTGCGCTTGCCGGAGCGGGTCTGCAGCATCCACAATTTGCCGCGCTCGATGGTGAATTCGAGATCTTGCATGTCGCGGTAGTGTTTTTCCAGGCTGTCGGAGATGGTGACGAAGGACTGGAAGGCGTCGGGCATCAACTTCTGCAGCGACGGCTTGTCGGAGCCCGCGGCAATGCGCGCCGCCTCGGTGATGTTCTGCGGCGTGCGGATGCCGGCAACGACGTCCTCGCCCTGTGCGTTCACCAGGAACTCGCCATAGAGCATCCTTTCGCCGGTCGACGGATTGCGGGTGAAGGCAACGCCGGTGGCCGAGGTCTCGCCCATGTTGCCGAACACCATGGCCTGGATATTGACCGCCGTGCCCCAGCTTTCGGGAATGTCGTGCAGGCGCCGGTAGGTGATGGCGCGGTTGTTCATCCAGCTCGAAAACACCGCGCCGATCGCGCCCCAGAGCTGCTCATGCGGATCCTGCGGAAACGGCCTGCCAAGCTCTTCCTCGACCTTGGCCTTGTAGAGCGCAATGACGCCCTGCCATTCCAAGGCCGTCAGTTCGGTGTCGAGCTCATGGCCGAGCCCGCCCTTCTGGTCCTCGAGGATTTCCTCGAACACCTCATGGTCGAGGCCCATGACGACGTCGGAATACATCTGGATGAAGCGGCGGTAGCTGTCATAGGCAAAGCGCGCGTCACCGGAATCGGCGGCCAGCGACTCGACCGTCTCGTCGTTCAGCCCGAGATTGAGCACGGTATCCATCATGCCGGGCATCGACGCGCGGGCCCCGGAACGCACCGACACCAGAAGCAGTTTCGACGGGTCGCCGAACCGGCGGCCGGTCAGCCGCCCGATGTGATCGAGCGCAACCGCGACATCGGCCTCCAACCCTGCCGGATAGGTACGGCCATTGGCATAATAGGCGTTGCAGACCTCCGATGTGATGGTGAAGCCCGGCGGCACCGGCAGGCCCAGGCTGCACATCTCGGCCAGATTGGCGCCCTTGCCGCCCAGCAGATTCTTGTCGCCGGCACGGCCTTCCGCCGCACCGTCGCCAAAGGTGAAAACCCATTTGGTCATGCTTTGCTCTCCGGTTGCAGGAGATTGGAAAGATTGGCGAAACGGAAAGTTCCGCCGTGTCCGACTGTGGAGCGATATGATGCTGCAGTGCGAAAGGCAAGGCGTTGGCAAAGCCATCCGGCCGCTACAATCGATTAAGCAAAAGCTCTGTCCAGAGATGCGGCAAAAAGACTTGCCACCCCGGAGCTCTCGGAATAGAACATAAAGGGAACAAAGAGGTGCCCCATGAAACTGCCCGGAAAACTCGACTATCTGGAAATGCCGGCGACCGGCGGAACGCTGGACCGGCTCAAGGCTTTCTACAGCGCTGCCTTTGCATGGTCGTTCACCGACTATGGACCGACCTATTCGGCCTTTGCCGAAGGCCTGGACGGAGGCTTCCAGGCCGACGCCGAAGAAGCGCCCGCCAAGCCGCTGCCCGTGCTCTACAGCAGGGATCTGGAGGCAACCCTCGACGCCGTCGAAGGCGCCGGCGGCACGATCGTCAAGCCGATCTTTTCATTTCCCGGCGGCCGGCGCTTCCACTTTGTCGATCCGGCCGGAAACGAGATGGCGGTGTGGTCTGAATAGCCCGCTGTATGTCATCTGGCGCCACCGCATTTGCCCGCCCTATTTGAGCGTTCTCACTGTCGCTCATAAGGATTGTGCTTTTCGGCTGCTCTGCTAATAACGCGCCGCACAAGCGACTCTGACGGCAATTGGGGCGTCGCCAAGTGGTAAGGCATCGGTTTTTGGTACCGACATTCCCAGGTTCGAATCCTGGCGCCCCAGCCAAACTGGATGCCCTGTGGATAATTTTGCCCTGGTGGCATTGCCCGAAGACGCTGCAGCCGCTGATTCTGCAAGTAAGTCAAAAGGTTGCCTGAAGTTTGCGCGAACTTCGCCGCGATCCCATTTGCAGTTCCAGCGGCAGCGAGGGATCGGCCAGCGCAATGTTTTCGCGCATGGTGCGGCGAAACAGGATGTTCTCCTGCAAGACAACGCCGATCTGCCGGCGCAGGCTGCGCGGATCGATCAGCGCCAGGTCGACGCCGTCGACCAGCACGCGGCCGCGTTCCGGTACATGCAACCGCTGCAACAGCTTGGCGACAGTGCTCTTGCCGGAACCGGACGGCCCGACAATGCCGATGATCTCGCCGGGTTCGACCTGAAACGAAACGTCGCTCAGGATCTCGCGCTCACCAGGGCGGTAGCGGAAGGTAACGTGATCAAAGGCGGCATGGCCGGTGATCTTGCGCAAGGAGCCCTGCCCGGCGCCGCCGGAAAGCTCGAGCGGCGCGTTCAGGATGTCGCCCAACCGATCGACGGAAATCCGCACCTGCTGCAGATCCTGCCAGAGCTGCGCCAATCGCAACACCGGGCCGGAAACGCGGCCGGCCATGATGTTGAAGGCAACCAGCTGGCCGACCGTCATGTCGCCGGCAAGCACCGCCCTCGCGCCGAACCACATGGTCAGCACGATGACCGCCTTGGAGATGAGCTGGGCGGTGTTGCTGGCGAAATTGGAGAGCCTAGCGGTGCGGAAGCCGGCGCCGACATAGCCGGCAAGCTGGTCTTCCCAGCGCCGCTGCATCTGCGGCTCGACCGCCATCGCCTTCAGCGTTTCGACGCCGACTATTGATCAGGAACGTCTGGTTTTCGGCGCCCCGATTGAATTTCTCCTCGATGCGACGGCGGAACTCCGGCGTCACCGACATCGACAGCGCCACATAGGCGGGGATCGAGCAGATGACGATCAGCGTCAGCCACGGGCTGTAGAGATACATCACCGCGAGGAACACGAACAGGAACAGCACGTCGAGCAATACGGTGAGCGCCGAGCCGGTGAGGAAGGCGCGGATGTTCTCAAGCTCGTGAACGCGCGCCACCGTCTGGCCGGTCTGGCGGGCCTCGAAATAGGCGATCGGCAATCCCAGCAGATAATGGAAGAGCTTGGCGCCCAACGCCACGTCGATGCGGCTGGTGGTGTGGATCGTCGTATAGGTGCGCAGGGCAGTGAGCAGCACCTCGAACATCGACACCGCCGACAGACCGATGACCAGCACTTCGAGCGTGGTCAGGCCGTTGTGGACGAGGACCTTGTCGATCACCAGTTGGAAGAAGATCGGTGAGATGAGACCAAGCAGCTGCACGAAGAATGACGCCAGCAGCACCTCGGCGAATATCCTGCGGTAGCGGATGATTTCGGGAATGAACCACGAGAAATCAAAGCGCCGCGAAAAGCCTTGCGAGAAGGCCCGGCTGGTGACGAGAATAACGTAGCCGCCCCACAGCGTTTCGAAATCCGCGCGCGTCAGTTCTTGTGGCGCTCCAGTCTGCGGGTCCTGCAGCAGCACCTTGCCCGATGAAAGCGCCGCCAAGAGTGCGAAGCTGCCATCCGCCTTTTCGACGATGGCGGGCAGCGGCAGGCGGTCCAGTCGCTTGACTGAGGGCTGCACTATCCTAGCCTTGAGCTTCAGCCTCTTTGCCGCCCTGACAATGTCGACACGGTCGGCGGCCCGTTCGCCCAGCCCAAGGTCGTGGCGAATGGCATCCGGATCGGCAGGCTGCCGCAAATATTGCGTCAACAGCGTCAAGCAAATGACGCCGCTGTACAGCCTGGCTACTATCGGCGTGACGGTGTTCAAATGCCCCCCGGCTAGTAAGGGAAATTACCCTTGCCATGCCTTATCCGCCTCCAAACACAGAGCAAGCAATATGCCAAGAAAAAGAAATAGTGTTGCAGAAATGCTGTTGATAAGATCGCCGAAACATTATCTCTAGATAATATGATGTGTCCCTCGCGACGCTAGCCCCATGAGCGGGTATGCCCTGTACATCTCCCTCGTTCAGGGGCGGCGTCAGCGTACCTCGCGCATCTCAAGCCGGATCTGAGCCCCACATAGATCACGCGCCTTCTCACAAACACGGTCGGCATTGTCTGGCATCAGCCGGCCAGCTTGCCCAAGACTAAAGAAGGGACAAATAGATCATTCTCTCTGCCAACGGCCCGGCCGACAACCGCAACCCATCCTGCATGTCCTGCCATGCGGCGGCCAAGCTGCCGCTCACATCGGTGGGTATTGCCAGGCCAGGCAGGAATCCGGTTGATTTGAATGATGCAGCGGCTTGAGCCGAATGATCCTCCTGCCGTTGCCGCACTGGACTATTCATAGCAGGTACAGATGGCGATCGAACACCTCTGTCAAGAGCGCGAGGATGGCGTGATACGGGACGAGACGCTGACATCTGCGTCAAGGTCAATACCCCCCGATGGCGAGCGAACATCTCAGACGATCAAGTGTGTCGCAGAATGTGACCTGAAGTCCCAATCTCTTTCATAAGCACACGCAATTCGGCTGGAGGAGCAAGACAGAAAGTTCGAAAAGCTTCCAAGAACCCCAGTCGACGGTGAATTGTAGAACCACCAACGACCGCCTTTGGGCACGGGTCGCCCCATTCGCAGCCAAACGGCGCAGGGCGATCCTGTTTGATTACACTCCAGCCGGCCTCTCAAAATCCGGGCTCCAAAAACCGGTGAAACGTCTCAAACTGGCTCGGATAGTTCCCAGCGAGATAGCGCACCACCTTGAGATTATCCATAAGTCGATGGAGGTACCCTCGGGCTACAACAAGCTCCAGACTCCAGATACCGCCGCACTCGTTGGCATCCAAGAACTCGTGGCTTAAAGCGGCAAACTCGATTTCCATCCCCGCGAACGTATCGGTATCAATGCCGAAGAACTGTTTCCTGGGAATTGAAGGATCCGCGAGCTGCGACTGCGGCGTGAGCGCGATGATGACTCTGGCGCTGATGAACGTCACCCTGTCCAAAGCGACCATGAGTTTCGCCGCTTCGACCTGTCGGCCCGGCGTGCCCTTCTTCAGCAAGCCAAAGATTTTCGGGTGGACACCGAAATCTTCCAGATGCTCGATCGCTTCAGGGCAAATCCCGGCGACCAGCGGTTCGCCTGGCTCCACGGTTTGATCAGGCTTTCCCTGGGCGCTGAACCCCCGGCCGCCCGAGATTCTTTCGGCCAGCTCTGCCGGCATATTTACCAAGCCTTCCGCTTTCAGCACGGCTCTGAACATATCGACCGCCATCAACTGGCGAAGAACCTCAACAATGACTTCTATTCGCTCACGCGTCGCGTTCGTCTCGCGGATGAAGCGCCGCATCCGCTCGCAATGACGCCTGTAAGTCCTGCACAGCAAATAGGGGTGAAGAGGCTTCTGCGGCTCCTGCAAGCCCTCAGTCAGATGAATTGCATGGCGGCTAGTCTGCAGGATGCGCTGGACCGTGGTTTGGGTCATGTCCCTAGACCTGGCTCGATCGGCATCCGCCTTGCCATTACCACCACCGGGGCCAGCGATTGGAAAAGAAAGGGATCGAAGCGCATGCCGCTGTTTGCTCTCATCATGGCCGGAGCTCGTCTTAAGTCGGCTGTTGGCGCAATCAGGAAGTCGCGGACCGTGACATTGTCGGGCCTCATCCTGACCAAAACCGTGATATCGGAGACGGCCTGCCGCCGCCTCCTGACTGGCCAACGAGGATAGCCGTAGCTCGTGGCACGGTAGCGCGCGGTCCATAGCGCGACAGTGAACTCACCGTTGACCCGCACAAGCGCAGTCTCAGTGTCGTAGTGGGCCTCTCCGCCGACCCTTTCGATTGCCGCTACAAGTTCGCCGATGATCTCCAGCCGGCGCCGCTGAAGCCGGGTGTTTTGGTCGAAATACCGGTAGTTCAGCGAGGCCTCAAAACCGATCAACTTGTAGGCAGCCTGGAGGGTTCCGAAGCGATGGATGTACAGGCTTTTCGTCGCGCGGCCGGGCGCGGCATTGATGATTGAGCCCGACAACCAGCCTCGTTTTTCAAGGAGCTTGGCAAGGTTAATCAGCAACTGCTCGTTGCTGATGCGCACAGCACCGTTTTTCTCCTCGGCCACAACAGCTTGCGCACGGCGGAACAGGTCGCGGCTGACGAGCGGCTCGTTCACGTTCTCAGCGCGGACCCACGCACTCGGGGGGTTAGGTTTCCGCTTGCTATGCAGCGTGGTGCAGGTTTTATTCCAAACATTGTTGCCGATGTATTTTTCATTGGTGAGGAGGTTGCGCACCGAAGTGGTTGTCCAGGTGCGATTCATTTCCGCGGGGACGCCCCGCTCGTTCAGCGCATTCGCGATCTGGAACTCGGTTTTGCCCCTGTTCACAAATTGATTGAAGATCCAACGGACGGTAGCAATCTCATCTGCCGGCCCGGGCACGAGGATAACTCGGTCGGATGACAGGCTTTTCCATTCCCTCGGCTTCAAGATAGCCTTGGGCTTGCCCACTTCATCTATCAGCATGCGTCGAAAGCCATATCCTGCGTATCCGCCTCCCCGGAAACCCAGCTTGACTATCCTACTCTGGCCGAGAAAGACCTTCTGCGAGAGCATGCGGCTTGCCTCGGCGGCCATGCTTCGTTTGATGACCTTAAGCACATCAGAACCTACGCTGCCATCATTCGCAAATTGCTCTGCGCAGAACTCGATGCGTATCCCTGCCATCTGGCAACGGTATTCGTAGGAGGCGCTTTCATCGATGTTTTGAAATCGGCCCCATCGGCTCACGTCGTAGACGACGACTGTCTCAAAATCGGCGAGTCCGTTTTCAACATCGAACAGCAGCTTCTGCAGGCCGGGCCGCCCCTCTATGTTCAACCCGCTTCGGCCAGGATCTTCATATGTGGCAACGATGTCGTACCCCATGATGTCCGCATAACTGCGGATTGCATCCTTCTGGTTCTCAAGCGAGTAGATTTGCTGATCGGTGGACATTCGAAGATATTGAGCCGCGCGGCCCCTTCGCCTCTCTTGAGGCGGGTTGTGGGCCGTTGCAAACTTGTCCATCGCCTTGCACCGTCGTGCTGGCGCTTTAAACTAGCGGTCGATGACCGTGCGGCAAGAGGAACGGAATGCGCCAGTACGTCGGGCTGATCCACAAAGAGCACGCCAGCGATTACGGAGTGTCCTTCCCTGACTTCCCCGGCGTGGTCACCGCCGGCGCAAGCATCGACGAGGCGCGTGAGCTTGCTGAACAGGCGCTTGCCTTTCACGTTGAAGGTCTGATTGACGATGGCGAGGCCGTTACAGAACCTGCCTCCCTTGAACAGGTCATGGCAGGCGCCGACCGTCGGGAGCTCACAACCATCATGGTTCCATTGAGAACCCACTGAAAAGATTACTGCCAGGAGAGCCGCCTTTCTCCTTTGGAAACCATGGCGTTCAACTGCCGGGAAACCGTGATTCACTTCGTGAGCCGGCGCGCCGCCGTTCCGCCGCAATGCGACCGCACTTGGCCATTCCGCCCCCGTTTTCAATCCCTGGGGCTTCAGAGGAGTTCTAGTGATGATCATCAAGAAGGCCATTCTGGCCGTGCTCATGACCGCCGCGCTCGCCGGCTGCGAGACGCAGACCGAAGGCCAGCAGCGGGCCACCACCGGCGCGCTGATCGGCGGCGCCGGCGGCGCGCTGGTCGGCCAGGCGATCGGCGGCAACACCAAGAGCACAGTGATTGGTGCAGCGAGCGGCGCGCTGCTCGGCGCCGTGGTCGGCAGCGCCACCACGCCGCAGCGTCGCGGCGATCAGCTCTGCCGCTATCAGGACCGCTACGGCCGCATCTACACCGCGCCCTGCGACGATCGGTATTACAACGGCAATTATTGATTGGGTTGTGAACAAGCGGAGACCGGCGCCTTCAGCGCCGGCTCCTTCGCGCCGTCATTCTTTTGTACGGTTTGCGAGATAAAGGGATTTTGCGGCGGGCAGGAGGAGGTCGAGGATGACAAGCCTTGCCGGCGCGCTCACGAACCGTGGCAAACAAACCGTGAAGCGGCTACTTCGTTACGACAGCCGCAACTGGCTGCGCATCCGCCAGATCGAAGCTTTCACAATGTTCCTCGAAATGGCCAACCGCAAGTCGCGCGACGTGATCGAGATTTCGCCCGGGTGGAATCGCTATTGGCGGGCGCTTTGCCCGGACTACCGCTCGGTCGACTTTCCGGATTTCGACATCTGCCAAGATCGCACCGAGGAGCAATATTCAATCGTCATCGCTGACCAGGTGCTGGAGCATGTGCAGCGCCCGCAGGCGGCGGTCGCCAACATCCACGCCATGACCAAGCCCGGTGGTTGGGCGCTGGTGGCGACGCCCTTCCTGTTTCGCGTGCATGCGCGCCCCCATGACTACAACCGTTGGACGCCCGCTGGGCTGAAGCAGCTAATGATCGAAGGCGGATTCGGCGAAGACGACGTGCAGACCTTCGGGTGGGGCAACAAGGCCTGCGCCAGGGCTCATATCGGCGGACCGGTGCGGGCTTATGGGCTTTGGAGAGACCTCAGTAATGACGAAGAATACCCTCTGATGGTTTGGGCATTTGCCAAAAAAGCCTAAGCCTGCCGTTTGCGCTCGTGGGCCGCTAGCGGGCTGTCCTTTTTCGGGAAGCGCGAAGGGAATCTGCTCGATCGAGATCAGGCGCGTCGCTGCTGTCAGAAAGCAGAATGAGGAGTTTCGCGCACGACCAGAAAGGCACGCGCGCCACAATGTCGATGACTCCTCAGAACTTTTCCAAAACCGACTCTAATGTCCCAATTTGCCCCATAAGCATACGCAATTCGGGCTGAGGCGCGACCCAGAAAGTTCGAAAAGCTTCCAGGAACCCCAGCCATCTACAGATTTTATAACAAAATCAATATCCTGCAGCAACTTCCCATGACATTCGCCGAGGCGAGCTGCCGTCATTAATCTAAATGATCTTCCTGACGCTCGGCTTGCGTTAGAATATCATCTTGCAGAACTTGAGACCCGTCGTGGCCAAGACCAACAAGCGCCCATTCAACGTGAACGTCTTCCTCAATACCGTGGACGGCGGAAGGACTGTAGCGACGTTTCGCAAGAATGAGACTGTCTATTCGCAAGGCGACCCGGCGGATTCCGTCTTCTACATCCAGAAGGGCAAGGTCAAAGTCTGCATCCTGTCGGAGCAGGGCAAAGAAGCGATCGTCGCTCTCCACGAGAGCGGGGATTTCTTCGGCGAAGGCTGCTTGTCCGGCCAGCCGCTACGATTGGCTACAGTTTCTGCGATGATGGACAGCGTAGTTACGCGGCTTGATAAGGCATCAATCACGCGGGTGCTCCGAGAGGAGCCGAAGTTCTCAGAGATGTTCATATCATATTTGCTTGCGAGGAACGCCCGCGTTGAAGAGGACTTGGTAGACCAGCTTTTCAATTCGAGCGAGAAGCGGCTTGCGCGGTTGCTCCTTCTGATGGCAAACTTTGGCAAGGAGGGAAGCCCTCAGCCTGTCATACCAAAAATAAGCCAGGAGACGCTCGCGGAGATGGTCGGCACCACCAGGTCGCGCGTGAGCACGTTCATGAACAAGTTCCGCAAGCTCGGGTTCATCCAATACAACGGAGATTTGGAGGTTCACAACTCTCTCCTGAATGTGGTCCTGCACGACAATCCTCACCTCAAGGACAGGGACCGTTGAGGACCTGTTCTGTATGGAACAGCCAAGCCACTTGCACCTATGTTAGATTCTAGGGCGGTCCCACTCTCCGGACCGCACCCGCAACCCAAGACCGTCTGCGGCAACGGCATGACTGCCTGTGTAACCCCAACCTCAGTCGTGTGCGTCGGCAAGATGGCTTGGCGTTGTCGGTGACGTCGGCGCGTCCGCGCCGCGCGCCCCCCAACCCCGCAAGCGGACGCGCCGGCGGCCGTTGCCCTGCCGCCGTGGGCCAATACGGAAGATTCCTTTGTCAGGCGATCAGATCGCCAGTGGCATCGGTGTTTGAGGTCCGGGCTCAGGTAGGGCACCGCCTCAATCCTCTCGAAACATTGACGAAGCATACCTCATGGACTTGGCTTTGTGGCCAACCAGAAATCCGAACTGCTCATCGAGCTGTTCAGCGCGGCCGTGCTGCTCGCGCACGTCCTCGACTCCAAGTTGCACAATCTCTGCCGGTCACGCGAGCCCCGACGATCTCCTCAGGCTGGTCGTCCGAAAGCATGCACATGGTCTGAACAGTATCGCCTTGAACATCTCCCTCTTTCCATACAAGGTCATCGAAGATTCGACCAAGAGGGGTGGCGGTCCAGATGGAACTTCAATGAACCTTTCTATCTTCGCCATCAACCTCGACCGCGAGACCGGTCGCTGGAGCGAATTGCTCGCCAGCGCCGAAGCGGTGGGGCTGACCTTACAGCGCATTGCCGCCGTCGACGGCCGTGCGCTTGCCAAAGAGGAATGGACGGAGATCGATCTTCCAACCGCGCGCAAGCTGAGCGGTCGCGACATTCTGCCCGGCGAATACGCCTGTTACCGCAGTCATATCCAGGCACTGGAAACGTTCCTGGCCGGTGGCAGCGCCTATGGTCTGATTGTCGAGGACGACGTCCTTTTCAGCGAAGACACCAAACGGCGCATCGAGGCCATCATCGCTGCGGTGCCGGATTTCGACGTCATCAAGCTGACCAACCATCGCATGAGCTTCTTCATGCGCGCCGTCGAGACGACGGAAGGCGACGAGATCGGTCGCGCGCTGCATGGCCCGCAAGGCTCGGCCGCCGCCTATCTGGTGACGCGGGAGGGCGCGCAGGGGCTATTGTCGGCGCTCGCGGTGATGAAAATGCCGTGGGACGTCGCGCTCGAACGGTTTTGGGACACCGGCCTGAAAGTCTATTCGGTCCACCAAAACGTGCTTGGCTTCGCCAAGAGCAGCAAGATTTCCGGCATAGCGGGCCCCTCGGGCAGCTACAAATTCGCAAGGTTTGCCTGGCCGAACCGACTGGGCGCGGCGGCGTTCCGGGCCAGGGACGAGCTGTGCCGCCTGCATCACGTCCTCCTGCGGCCGCCCTTGCCCTGGGAAACGCCTGATTACGCCAGGGACGACGCGCCGCGCAACACCCTGTTTCTGTTCCTTGCGGCACTCGGCATTCTCGCTTTGACCTCCGCGGTCTGGCACGAGGCTCACACCTACCGCTATGCGGGGCTGACGCTCGCAGCGGTCGCGGCCATCCGGTGGTTCAGAGTGGACCTGTGGACCTACAGCAAACCGCTGATCGGATGGGTCGGCTGGCTGTGCCTGGGTTGGTCGCTCTATGTCTTCATCCGACTGGCGATCGTCTATTTCGGCACCCACCAGCTGGGCGGCGCCGAAGGCATCTACCTGTTTCCGCTGTTTTACGCGACGACCGGATTCGCGTTTCTGCTGTTTGTCAGGCAGCCCGCGCGGCTCGTCCTCTGGTTCATGATCCTCAGCCTTGTCTTCATGGCCGCGGACACCGGTTATTCGGACATGCTTCATGGCACCAGACCGGTGCCGTGGCTTTTCAACAATCCCATTCACGCGTCGGTGGCGGCTGGTTTCATCTTCCTTTGCACGCTGCAATTCATGGCACACACGGCCCAAAGAACGGACCTGAACAAGGCAGCCAGGAGCCTGCACTGGGCGCTGTCGACAGCGGTCCTGCTGTTTGCTCTCGCCAACATCATCGCGCTGCGGTCAAAGGGCGTCTGGCTTGCGCTGGCGCTCGCCCTGCTCCTGTTGGCGGTCATGACCCTGGCGAGAGGCCATCGCCGCGAGCTGATGGTCGGGGGCGGCGTGCTGGCGATCGTGGCAGCCGGCGTTGTCGCCGCACAAGGCATTTTCTGGTCCACCGCCGGCGACACGATGATCTTCGTCAAGAGCCTGGTTGCGGATGTTTTGAGCCATGGCGTCCTTCCGGCCTTCGATCGCGCCATCGCGAGCACCACGGTTCCGTTTGCAGCCAAGGAACGGCTGATGCTGTGGGCCGATGCGATCGAGGTCTGGAAACGCCACCCGATCTTCGGAGCCAGTTCCAGCTGGCTCACCGAATGGCAAAACAGGACCTATCATCCCACGATCTTCGCCGTCTTCCACAATGGCTATCTCGAGATAGCCGTGCGCTACGGCGTGGTCGGGCTGGCGTTCTTTGCCTTGCTCTACACCTGGTCGTCCAGACAGGTCCTGTTGGCCGTGCGGGCCCGGCTCATCGCTCCGGCCGCATGGCCCTGCTACATCTCAACGCTGGTCTTCTTCGCCATCACCATCCTCAGCAATTCGAACAACCGGCTGGCGATGGGCGAGGCCTTCATGTGGTTCGCCGCCGCATTCGGCTTCTATTGTTTCTATCTGCGCCAGCAGAAGAACCTTGTCGCGCCGAGAACTTATCTTTAGACGGAGCGGCATGTCGCCACCCGCGGCTCCGAAGACGCGTAGAGGCAACAAGGCCGTCCACGCTCAAATCGTGATCCGATCGGGCTCAATCGGCCAGTTCAGCGCCATGTCGAAACTCGGAATTGCGGCTATCTGTGGCCGGCGGCTCAGCTCGCTTCGCGCATCGCCTCTGCCGCCTGCAGGTCGACCGAAACAAGCTGGCTGACACCCTGCTCGGCCATGGTCACGCCGAACAACCGGTTCATGCGCGCCATGGTGATCGGGTTGTGGGTGATGATGACGAAACGCGTCTCCGTGGTGGCGGCCATCTCGTCCATCAGATTGCAGAAGCGTTCGACATTGTGATCGTCGAGCGGCGCGTCGACTTCGTCGAGCACGCAGATCGGCGCCGGATTGGTCAGGAACACGGCAAAGATCAGCGACATCGCCGTCAGGGCCTGCTCGCCGCCGGACAGCAGTGTCATCGTCTGCGGCTTCTTGCCGGGCGGGCGGGCCAGGATTTCGAGCCCAGCCTCGAGCGGATCGTCGGATTCGATCAGCTGCAGTTCCGCCGTGCCGCCACCGAACAGATGCGAGAACAGCCGCTGGAAATGGCCGTTGACCACATCGAAGGCGGCGAGAAGCCGCTCGCGGCCCTCGCGGTTAAGGCTCTGGATCGCTTGCCTGAGCTTGCGGATTGCCTCGATGATGTCCTCGCGCTCGGAGACGATCGTCTCCAGCCGGTCGGAAAGCTCCTTCTGCTCTTCCTCGGCGCGCAGATTGACGGCGCCAAGCCGCTCGCGCTCGATCTTCAGCCGGTCGAGCTGGCGCTCGATCTCGGCCATCTCCGGCATCGGGCTGTCGGCCTCCAGACCGGTGTGGCGGATGACCAGATGCGGCGGCGTGTTCAGCGTTTCCTGGATGCGCGCTTCGACTTCCAGCCGGCGTTCGTCTGCCGCCGTCAGCCGTTCTTCGGCGCGAACACGGGTTTCGCGCGCCTCGGCCAGCGACTGGATGGCGCCGGTGGCCGCCTTGTCCATTTCGGATTGCCTGTTTTCGGCTTCCTGCAAACGATCGGCGGCCGTCTTGCGCAAGGTCTCGGCCTCGGTGAGTTGCGACAGCAAGGCGCGCCGTTTGGCGTCGATTTCGTCGGGAGCATCCGCCAGTCGCTCGCGCTCGGCCTCCGCCTCGGCCTTGCGTTCGCCAAGCGATTCGATCTGCGTCGAGGCGTTTTCAGCCCGCTCGAGCCAATTGCTGCGCTCGGCACCAATGGCGTCGAGCCGGCGCGTGCGTGCCTCGGCTTCGCGCCGCAAACCCTCATGCACCGCGCGCGCATCGGCAAGCGCGGCGCGATCGCGGGCGACATTGGCCGAGGACTGTTCGAGCTGCAATTGCAGGTCGCCGAGATCGGGCGCGTCCTGCAGCAGCATTTCCGCCTCGGCGAAGGCCGCCGAGGTCTCTTCATGGCTATCGACGATGCGGGCGCGTGCCTCATCGAGGGCCGCGCGCCGGCTCGACAATTCACCGCCGGCCTTTTCGGCCTCGGCCAGCGCATTGCGGGCGGCGTCCAGCCGATGCTGGGCGTCACGTCCGGCCTGGCGCGCGCTGCGCTCGGTCTCGCTCGCCAGGCGAAGCGCCTGTTCGGCCTGTGCCAGCGCGTCCTCGGCCTGGCGCAGGAGGAGCGTTGCCTGGACCGCCTCGGCATCGAGCTCGGCCAGCCGGTTCTTCTGCGCCAGCCGTTGCGCGGCGGCGGTCGGCGCATCGGCGCTGGCGGTAAAGCCGTCCCAGCGCCAGAGCGCGCCCTCGCGGCTGACCAGTCGCTGGCCGGGCGCAAGGAGCGCCTGCAATCGGCGGCCATCGCCGGCCTCGACGATGCCGATCTGTGCCAGACGGCGGGCGAGCTGTGCAGGCGCGTGAACGACGCTGGCAAGGCTCTTGACGCCTTCCGGCAAAGCCGCGTCGCCGGGCTGGATTTCGCTTTCGCCCCAATGCACCGGCGCGCTGCGGTCGAGCGGCACGTCCAGGTCTTCGCCAAGGGCCGCTCCCAGCGCCGTCTCGAAGCCACGATCGACGCTGATCTGTTCCAGCACGGCCGGAAAGAGATCGCCGCTGGCGGCGTTGAGGATCTTGGCCAGCGTGCGCGCTTCGGTCTCGATGCGCGCCAGTTCGGCCCTGGCATCCTGCAGCGGCGGCCGGGCCGCGCTTTCGGTGGCGCGGGCGTCGATGACCGACTGCTCGGCCTCCGCCACGGCGGCCTCAGCCTCCTCCAGCAGCGCCATCGCCTGTTCGACCAGCACGCGCTTCTCGGCCGGATCCGGCAGGCCCGCGACCTTGGAGAGTATCTCCGACAATTCACGGTCGACATCGGCAAGCTGACGCGCGAAACGGTCGCGGCGCTCGGCGGTGTCGCGCAGCGTGCGTTCGATCTGGTTGCGCGAGGCGGCAGCCTCGGCCCGTTCGGCGGTCAGCGCGGCGAGTTTGGCTTCGCTCTGCGACAGCGTCGACGCCGCCTGCTCGAAGGCAGCGCGGGTGCTGGCCTCGCGCTCGGCGGCGCCGGCGTTTTCCGAATTGAGCGCGGCTTCTTCGGTGCGCAGGCGTTCGAGGATATCCGCGTTGTCGCGGACCATGCGCTCCTCGCGCGCAATATCGCCGTCGAGCTGCTGCAGCCGGCGCTCGAGCTCGGCCTGACGGGCGCGCATGCGGCCGGCTTCCTCCTCGATCTGCGACTTAGCGATCGACAGGCGCTGGAAGGCGGCGGCAGCGGCGGCTTCCGCGTCGCGCAGGTCCGGCAGGCGGTGGGCGCCAATGCCTTGCTCCCTGGCGGCGGCCATCTGGGCGGCGGCGCGGTCGCCAACAAGTGCTGTCGCAACCGCCAGCGCCGAACGCGCCTCGCCTTCCTGTGTCTTGGCCAGTGTCCAGCGCAGATGCAGCAGCGTCGCTTCGGCCTTGCGGATATCCGCCGACAGGTTCTTGAAGCGGGATGCCTGGCGCGCCTGGCGCTTCAGGCTTTCGATCTGGCTTTCCAGCTCGCCGACGACGTCGTCCAGCCGCTCCAGGTTCTGCTCGGCCGCCTTCAGCCGCAGTTCGGCCTCATGGCGACGGGTGTGCAGGCCGGAAATGCCGGCGGCCTCTTCCAGCAGGGCGCGGCGCGCCTGCGGCTTGGCCTGGATCAGCTCGCCGATGCGGCCCTGCCCGACCATCGACGGCGAACGCGCGCCGGTCGACTGGTCGGCGAACAGAAGCTGCACATCCTTGGCGCGCGCCTCCTTGCCGTTGATGCGGTAGAGCGAGCCGGCCTCACGCTCGATGCGGCGCGACACCTGCAACTCATCGGCATCGTTGAAGGCGGCGGGCGCCGAGCGGTCGCTGTTGTCGAGAAAGAGCGTGACTTCGGCGGTGTTGCGTGCCGGGCGCGTGCCCGAGCCGGAGAAGATGACGTCGTCCATGCCGGACGCGCGCATGTTCTTGTAGGAGCTTTCGCCCATCACCCAGCGCAGCGCCTCGACCAGGTTCGACTTGCCGCAGCCATTCGGCCCGACAATACCCGTCAGGCCGCGTTCGATGACAAACTCGCCGGGCTCGACGAAGGACTTGAAGCCGAGGAGGCGAAGGCGCGAAAACTTCATTCGCGCCGCCCACTAAGCGGGTCTAGCAAAGGTGTCCTGTGGTTTTGCGAGGAGAATCCACGGCAAGACAAGGGCGCGCGCGCGCCGAAGCGCTGCCGCCTCGGCGCTGCCTGGACGTCAGAGCAGAGGGTCGATGATGGCCGACATTTCCTCAATCGACATCGCCCCTTTGTAGGTCTTACCGTTGATGAAGAAGGTCGGTGTCGAGTCGACCTTGAATTCATTGGCGCCGCGCTTCTGGACCGATCTCACATCGTCCAGAAGTTTCTGGTCCGTCAAGCACGCCTCGAAGGACTCCTGTGTAAAACCGGCGAGCTTCGAGATTTGCAGCAGCGCATCCTTGGTATTGGGCACGCCAACCCAGTTCGCCTGCTGCCTGAACAGGACATCGACCATCGGGAAATAGTTATCCTTGGCGCAGCGCGCCAGCATGAAACCGGCCTCGGCACTCGGGTCGAACGGAAATTCGCGCAGGATGTAGCGCGCCTTGCCGGTGTCGATGTACTTGGTCTTCATATCCGGAAAGGTGGTCTCGGCGAAATGCGCGCAATGCGGGCAGGTCATCGAGGCGTATTCGACGATGACGACCTTGGCGTCGTCCTTGCCAAGCTGCTTGTCGGGCAGTGCCCCTGGCTTCAGCAGGTCCGCCATATTCACGGTGCCCTGGGCTTCCGGCGCGGTCGCGGCGGCCGGCGTGGCCGGCTTCGCAGGTGTGGCCGGATCCGCGGGCTTCACATCCGCTGCCTTGGCTTCCTGGCCGGAATCGCTGCAGGCGGCGAGCAGGGCGACCGCCGGAATGGCGGCCAGCGAAGACAGGACGTTTCTGCGAGACAAGCTTTGGCCAAACGGGGCACGGTTCATACGAATCACCTGACAAGGGTTGGATTTTGCAATGCAAATGCACGAAAAGGCGAGAGTTGGCGCGAATTAAGGCATCTCCGTCCCCAATCCAATCGCGAAACCTGACAAAGGCAATCACGAATGCGAGATATTGAAGACAAATCCGAGATGTTGACGACGAAACCATGACTTTCTTCAAGGGGACTTCCTTTCCCCCAGAATGGTGGCGCCGAGCCGTTCCAGAGAGGCGCGCAGCCCATCATCGTCAACCAGACGGACGGTGCCGGACAATTTCGTCTTCTCGGCCGCGGTCAGCGCCCTGAAGGTCGGTTTGCGCTTTCCTTTGTCCTCTGTCACCGGCTTCTGCAGGATCCTGATCCGGTTGATGGCGGTGAATCCGAGGAAGGCGTTGACCCGGTTGATGATCTCGCTGGTCTCATGCTGCAGGTGCAGCGCCGCCATGCCTTCGCAGGCGATGACCAGCACCGCCGGCTCGAACGGATCGTCCTCATGCATGCGGCGCGGCCACTGGATTTTTTCGGGGCGCGAGCGGCTGGCCAGCCGCGGCCCGGCAATCTCTTCCCATGACTGGACGAGGCCGATCGAAATGCCGGCACGCTTGCGCAGCACCGGATCGAGGATCTTGGTCGCCAGATCGCTGACCGGGACGGGATTGCCGTAGGGCGTTCTCCCTGCCATGTACATTCTCCAGCCACGACCTTCATCACTATCGGCCAAGGCCAATTCCCGATCAATGCCACCACGAGACCAGACCCGCAAGGCCACACCCCGAGATAGCCGCGTAGCTGCATCTGGAGATAGCGGCTTAGCCGCATCCCGAGATAGCAACGACATCGCATCCCGCCTGCTCGGCTGGTACGATGTGCATCATCGCGAGTTGCCGTGGCGGATCACGCCGCGCGAGCATGCGCGGGGGGTACGACCCGACCCCTACCGCATCTGGCTTTCCGAAGTCATGCTGCAGCAAACCACGGTCGAAGCGGTGAAATCCTATTTTCGCGTGTTCGTCGAGAAATGGCCCGATGTCGAGGCATTGGCGGCGGCGCCGACCGAGGACGTGATGAAGGCTTGGGCTGGGCTCGGCTACTATTCCCGCGCGCGCAATCTCAAGGCCTGCGCCGATCTGGTCGCTCAACAAGGCGGCCGGTTTCCCGACACCGAGGCGGCCTTAAGGGAACTGCCCGGCATCGGCGCCTATACGTCGGCCGCCATCACGGCGATCGCCTTCGACCGCCCCGCCGCCGTTGTCGACGGCAATGTCGAGCGCGTCATCTCCCGGCTGTTTTCGATCACAACGCCGCTGAGCGAAGCTAAGGCCGAGATACGTGCCCATGTCGAGCGCATGGTACCGGAGAGAAGGCCGGGCGACTTCGCTCAGGCGATGATGGACCTCGGCGCCACGATCTGCACGCCGCGCCGGCCGCGCTGCATGCTGTGCCCTGTGCGCGACGATTGCAGCGCTGTCGTCTCAGGCGATCCCGAACATTTCCCCGTGCGGCTGCCAAAAGCCGACAAGCCTATGCGGCGCGGCGCGGCCTTCGTTGCCGTGCGAAGCGACGGCGCCATTCTTTTGCGCAAGCGCCAGGAAAAGGGCCTTCTCGGCGGCATGACCGAGGTGCCGACGACCGGCTGGACCGCGCGGATCGATGGCGCAACCACCGCAGCGGCGGCGCCATTCCCTGCCAACTGGCGGCGTGCCGGCCAGATAGCCCATGTCTTCACGCATTTCGCGCTTGAACTCGATGTTTTCCGTGCCGAGGTGAGCGGCGCCGCGCCGGTGGGGCATTTCTGGTCGCTGCCATCGGACATTTCGGGCGAAGCGCTGCCCACTGTCATGAAAAAGGCAATCGAGGCTGCGATACCGGGCGCGACGAAAAAGCCGTCGCCACACACTGCAAAGAGGCCTGCATGACTGAAATCCGCCATATCGTTTTCGACATCGGCAGGGTGTTGATCCACTATGATCCGACTATCCCGTTCAGCCGCCTCATTCCGGATGCCGAAGAGAGAAAGTGGTTCTTCGACAATGTCTGCACGCATGACTGGAACATCGAGCAGGACCGTGGCCGGACATGGGAAGAAGCCGAGGCGCTGCTGATTTCAGACCATCCCGATCACGCGGAAAACATCCGCAATTTCCGCCGCTACTGGCACGACATGGTGCCGCACGCCTATGACGACAGCGTCGCCATCATGGTCGGCCTGATCGACAGCGGTCACGACGTCACCATGCTGACCAATTTTGCCAGCGACACGCTGGCCGAGGCGCGCAAACGCTTCGATTTTCTCGAACGGCCGCGCGGCGTCACCATCTCCGGCGAGATCGGCATGATCAAGCCGGATCGCAACATCTATGACCATCACGTCGCCGCGTTCGGGCTCGAGCCGTCGGCCACGCTGTTCATCGACGACAGCCAGAAGAATGTCGACGGCGCCAAGGCGGCCGGCTGGCAAGCGGTGCTGTTCACCGATGCCAAGACGCTTCAAGCAGACCTTGAACGCTTCGGCATAAAGGCCTGATTTGAATCGCTTCCGGCGATCCGTTGCGACTTTGAATCAACGGGAATGCGCGGCAATGGCGGGGGTTCAGGCCCCTGCCCGCTCCATGCCGAGCCGTGCAATGCGGCGAAGCTCGTCAATAGGGGTCAGGCCGCCGCTGCGCTCATAGTGCCAGAAGGTCCAGCCGTTGCAGGCATCCAGTCCCTGCACTTCGGCGCCGATCTTGTGGATCGAACCGGCGCTGTCGCCGATCGCCACGGTGCCATCGGCGCGCACCTTGGCCGCCCAGCGCTTCTTGGCGTCGTAGAGCGTGGCACCCGGCATCACCAACCCGGTGTCGATGAGGCTGACGAAGGCGACGCGCGGCTCGGCGCGCTTGCCGGTGAGCACGGTCAGATCGGCGCCATCCAGCGGCCGCACCGCGTCGATGCGCTCGTTGGCGGCGTCGATATAGGCCTGCTCGCGCTCTATGCCGACGAAATGGCGGCCGAGACGCTTGGCCACGGCGCCGGTGGTGCCGGAGCCGAAGAAGGGATCGAGCACGATGTCGCCCGGTTTGGTCGAGGCCATCATGATGCGGGCAAGCAGTGCTTCCGGCTTCTGCGTCGGGTGCAGCTTGTCGCCATTGTCGTTCTTCAGCCGCTCGCCGCCGGTGCAGATCGGAAACAGCCAGTCGGAGCGCATCTGGATGTCGTCGTTCGATGCCTTCATGGCTTCGTAGTTGAAGGTGTAGCCCTTGCCCTTCTGGTCGCGGGACGCCCAGATCATCGTCTCATGCGCATTCTGGAAACGGCGGCCACGGAAATTCGGCATCGGGTTGGTCTTGCGCCAGACGACGTCGTTGAGGATCCAGAAGCCGAGATCCTGCATCTTGGCGCCGACCCGGAAGATGTTGTGGTAGGAGCCGATGACCCAGATGGTGCCGTTCGGCTTCAGCACCCGCCATGCCGCCAGTAGCCAGGCACGGGTGAAGGCGTCGTAGGCCTCGAAGCTCTCGAACTGGTCCCAATCGTCGTCGACCGCGTCGACCTTGGACTGGTCGGGCCGGTGCAGGTCGCCATCGAGCTGCAGATTGTAGGGCGGATCGGCGAAAATGACGTCGATGGACTTTTCGGGCAGCCGATCGAGCGCCGCGACGCAGTCGCCCTTGAGGATCGTGTCCAGCCATTCGGATTGTTGGGGAGCGTGGGAAAGCTCGTCGAGAAGACGCACGGCAGACATTCTGACACCCAAGGCACGCGTTACAGTTTTACTCTCTGTTATGGTTACCGATCAGCGTAAATATTCGGTGAAGGCCAAAGCTGCGGGTATCCGAATTGCGAAGGTGGCCCTGTTGGTGTATGCCGCGCCGCCTGAGCCTTCCCGGCCCCTTCATCCCTCCCATTTCTCCCATTGTCCGGATCACCATGCCCCAGCCAGACCTTGTCATCTTCGATTGCGACGGCGTGCTCGTCGATTCCGAAATTGTCGCCGCACGGGTCGAGGCGGAGCTGCTGACCCTGGCCGGCTACGAAATATCGGCTGAGGAAATCGCGGAAACCTATGCCGGACTGACCTTCAAGGACATCATGATGCGGGTCGAGGAGAAGTCGAGCATCCCGTTCCAGGCCTCGCTGATCGACCGCGCCGAAGACCTGGTCGACCGCAAATTGCGCAGCGACGTCCGCGCCATCGACGGCGTGCGCGAGGCGGTCGCCGCGGTCACGGTGCCGCACTGCGTCTGCTCGAATTCGCGCTCGGAGCGCATCGAATTCATGCTGGAGAAAGTGCACCTGCTGCCGTTTTTCGCCGGCCGGATCTTTTCGGCCCTGGAGATACCAAGCAAGAAGACCAAGCCTGCCCCTGACGTGTTCCTGTTCGCAGCGGAAAAACTCAACGCCAACCCGGCGAACACTTTCGTCATCGAGGATTCCGTGCACGGCGTCCACGGCGCCCGGGCGGCCGGCATGCGGGTGATCGGCTTCACCGGTGCCGGCCACAGCTATCCCGGCCATGCCGACGCGTTGACGGAGGCCGGCGCCGAAACGGTCATCCGCCGCTGGGCGGAGCTGAAAAGCGTGATCGCGGCACTGTCGGAATGGTCGGACGCCTGAGAAGCGTGCGTCGCGACGCGCTTGCCGAGGCTAATTTGTCACGGCGGCTTTCTTCCTGTGGGTTTTCTTCTTCGGCTTGTCCGTCGTTGCCTTCGGCGCGGTTTCGTCATAGCCGGCAAAGGCTTGGTAGTCCTTCGCCGTCGGCTCAGGCACGACAACATTGGAATCGGTGAAGACGAACTGCGTCGCGACCGAAGGGTCGGTTACCTGGATCTGATACGGGTGGATTTGCGAATAAAGCACATCCGTCCCATGCATCACCGCGACACGGATCGGCATGGTGATGGTGCCGGGAGAAAACTTCGGTCCGGGCACAACCTTGCCGGCGACCGCGATCTTCATCGTCAGTTGCCCGTTGGCGCGCAAGCAGTCACGGGTCACGTCGCTGATCGAAGCCTGATAGATGATGTTCGCAGACTCGTCGGGTGGTGTCGCAGCGGCGTCGGCGGCGGCCTGCGCCTCCTGCGCCTGCTGCTCAGCCTCGGCCTTGTTCCTCGGCTTGCGCATGGACTTCGGCTTTGGCTTCTGGCCGCCCTTGGCATAGGTGTTGAAGAAGGCTGTGCCATCTCGCACCGTCACTCTCGGGCAATAGGCCTGCAACTGGCTGGCCAGGACCTTGGGATCCTGTGGCGGCGGTGGCGCCGTCGGATCCTTCTTGCCGAAACCAAGGCTCATGATGCCATTGTCGCCCGATTGGCAGCCGGCGGCGGCGAGCATAAAGCCGGTGAGCACAAGACCCGCCAAAAAGCGACCACTGAATGTACGAAACGCCATGAAACTGCACTTCCCTCTCGCAAAGCTGGTGACGTATAGCAACCGCGCGGCAAAAATGCGACTGAGCCAGCGCAGAAATTAACCACCTTGCGGTGTATGGAAAAGCCAAGCGGCAATGGAATTGTGACATGCACTATGTGAGTACCCGCGGGGAAGCGCCCGTGCTTGGATTTTCCGATGCCGTGCTGGCTGGCCTGGCGCGCGATGGCGGGCTCTATGTGCCGCGCGAGTGGCCGCAGTTTTCCGCGGCCGAGATCCGTGCCATGCGCGGCCTCGCCTATCCCGATCTTGCCATCCGCGTGCTGTCGCCGTTCCTTGGCGATGAAATCCCGGCGCCCGTGTTCGAACGCCTGGTTCGCGAAGCCTATGCCACCTTCCGCCACGATGCCGTCTGCCCGCTGGTGCAGACCGGGCCCAACACCTTCATCCTGGAACTCTTCCACGGGCCGACGCTCGCCTTCAAGGACGTGGCGATGCAGCTTCTCGCCCGGCTGATGGACCATGTGCTGGCCGAACGCGATCAGCACGCCACCATCGTCGGCGCCACCTCGGGCGATACCGGCGGGGCGGCAATCGATGCCTTTGCCGGCCGCAGCCGCACCGACATCTTCATCCTTTTCCCGCATGGCCGCGTCTCGCCGGTGCAGCAGCGGCAGATGACGACATCGACCGCGCAAAATGTCCATGCGCTGGCGATCGAAGGCAATTTCGACGATTGCCAGGGCCTGCTCAAGGATATGTTCAACGATCACGGCTTTCGCGACCGGGTTGCGCTGTCGGGCGTCAACTCGATCAACTGGGCCCGCATCATGGCCCAGATCGTCTATTATTTCTCCTCGGCGCTGTCGCTCGGCGCGCCGGACAGGCCGGTCTCCTTCACGGTGCCGACCGGCAATTTCGGCGATATCTTCGCCGGCTACGCCGCCAAGAAGATGGGCCTGCCGATCGAGCGGCTGGTCATCGCCACCAACGACAACGACATCCTGGCGCGCACCTTTTCGACCGGCGAATACCGTACCAAGGGCGTGTTCGCGACCACTTCGCCGTCGATGGACATCCAGGTGTCGTCAAATTTCGAGCGCTTGCTGTTCGAGGCCTCAGGCCGTGACGCGGCGACCGTGCGGCGCTACATGGGAAGCCTGAAGCAGTCCGGCGCCTTCACCATCGAAACCCAGGAAATCGCCAGGATGCGATCGGAATTCGATGCCGGCCGCGCTGATATGGACGAGGTCGCCGCCACCATCCGCTCGACGCTGGCCGCCAGCAATTACCTGCTCGATCCGCACACCGCGGCAGCCGTCCATGTCGCGGCAGGCAGGGCGGGTGCGGTGCCGATGGTGGTGCTTGGCACCGCCCATCCGGCAAAGTTCCCGGCCGCCGTCGAAGCCGCCAGCGGTGTGTCGCCCGCGCTGCCCGCATGGCTAGGTGGGTTGATGACATCAGAGGAAAAATACACGGTACTTCCATCCGACCTGAAAATGGTGGAAGATTACGTCGGCCGCCGCGCGCGGGCGGCGCGTTAGGGAGTACTAGCCATATGGGTGTTGAGGTAAGCCGTCTGTCGAACGGCCTGACAGTCGCCACCGAAACCCTTCAAAGCATCGAATCGGTTGCCCTTGGTGCCTGGGTCAAGTCAGGTGCCCGCAATGAACGTGACGAAGAGCATGGCATGGCCCATCTGCTCGAGCACATGGCGTTCAAGGGCACGAAACGGCGAACCGCCTTCGAAATCGCCTCGGAGATCGAGGACGTCGGTGGCGAGATCAACGCCGCCACCAGCGTCGAGACCACCTCCTACTATGCCAGGGTGCTGTCCGACGACGTGCCGCTGGCCGTCGACATTCTTGCCGACATCCTGCAGGAGTCCGAATTCGACCCGCAGGAGCTGGAACGCGAGCAGCATGTGATCCTGCAAGAGATCGGCGCCGCGCACGACACGCCCGACGACATCGTCTTCGACCGTTTCACCGAGACGGCATTTCGCCACCAGACCATCGGCCGCTCGATCCTGGGCACGCCGGAAACCGTCAAATCCTTCACCTCGAAGCAGCTGCACGATTTCATCGAACGGCAATACGGCGCCGAACGCATGGTGATCGTCGCTGCCGGCGACATCAAGCACGACAATTTCGTGCGCGAGGTCGAAAAGCATCTCGGCGGCTTCCGCAGCAAGGCCGACAGCACCATCCCGCAATATGCGCAATATGTCGGCGGCGACTTCCGCGAGGACCGCGACCTGATGGATGCGCAGATCGTGCTGGGCTTCGAGGGCCGCGCCTATCATGTGCGCGACTTCTACGCCTCGCAGGTGCTGTCGATGATCCTTGGCGGCGGCATGTCGTCGCGTCTTTTCCAGGAAGTCCGTGAAAAGCGCGGCCTGTGCTACTCGGTCTATGCCTTCCACTGGGGCTTTTCCGACACTGGCATCTTCGGCGTCCATGCCGCGACCGGCCAGAGCGACATTGCCGAACTGGTGCCGGTCATCATCGACGAATTGCAGAAGGCCGGCGAGAAGATCCTGCAGGAAGAACTCGACCGGGCCCGCGCCCAATATCGCGCCGGGCTGATCATGTCCGCCGAAAGCCCGGCCAGCCGCGCCTCGCAGATCGCCCGGCAGCTGCTTCTGTTCGGCCGGCCGATCGCCAAGGAGGAACTGATGGAGCGGCTGTCGGCGCTGACGATCGAGCGGCTGACCGACCTGTCGTCACGGCTGTTCTCGACCAAGCCGACGCTTACCGCTGTCGGGCCCGTGGGTACGCTGGCGCCATACGAGGCGATCCTCGATTCGCTTGGCGGAGCGCAGACCACGGCCCGCAAGCTCGCCGTCTAAGCCCCAAAGCGTCGTGTTCGCGCTCCCTTTCTTTCGCCGTGACCTGCCGGCACTGAAGGGCGACCGCGTCACGTTGCGCGTGCCATTCACGAATGATTACCGCGAATGGGCGGCGGTGCGCGGCGAAAGCCGTGCCTTCCTCGAACCATGGGAACCACGCTGGACCCCCGATGAACTCGACCGCACCGCGTGGCGGCTGCGCATCAGCCGCTACCGCGAAGACTATGCCCAGGGAACAGCGATCGCCTTCTTCATCTTCGAGAGGAGCAGCGGCAGACTGGCTGGCGGCATCACGCTCGGCAACATACGCCATGGCGTCTCGCAAAGCGGCCATGTCGGCTACTGGATCGGCGAGCGCTTTGGCGGTCGCGGCCTGATGACCGACGCGGTCAAGGTGGTGGCGCGCTTCGCCTTCGATACGCTGAGGTTGCACCGGATCGAAGCGGCCTGTATTCCCGACAATATCAGGTCGATCCGCGTGCTTGAAAAAGCCGGATTCCGGCGCGAAGGACTGCTGCGATCCTATCTCCGGATCAACGGCATCTGGCAGGACCACTACCTCTACGCCCGGATCGCGGACGATCCGCCGGGCGCTGGAACGAAGGACTGATTTTTGACGAATTTCCTGCGAAACGGGCCGCTGTTCGCCTTTGTCGTCGCGACAATCCTGGCGTTGTGCGCGGCATCGTCGGCTTACGCCGTCGAGCCGATCAAGATTGCCCGCGACGACGTCGCGCTCGACCTTTCGGGCGCCGTCGAGATTTACCGGAACCAGGGCGAGAATTTCCAGGTGTCGACCGCTCCCGGACCGGACGGCATCGTGCGGCGCATCGAGGTCGAGGCCAATGACGCGCGTTCGACCGGCGACTGGGCGGTGTTCGCGCTGGCCAACACCACCGACCAGCAGCTCGACCGGCTGATCGTCGCGCCGCATTTCCGGCTGGTGAATTCCGGCATCTTCTGGCCCGATCTCGGCTCGACCCGCATCGCCGCCATCACGCCCAGCGAGGGCTTCGCCCTCGACCGCCAGACCAGCCCGGACGCCGACGTGTTCCGGGTGACGCTGAACCCCGGCACGGTGATCACCTTCATCGCCGAACTGGCCTCGCCCAAGCTGCCGCAGGTCTATCTGTGGGATCCCGAATCCTACAAGGACTCGGTCAATTCCTACACGCTGTTTCGCGGCATCGTCATCGGCATCGCCGGCCTGCTGGCGCTGTTCCTGACCATCCTTTTCGTGGTCAAGGGAACCTCGATGTTCCCGGCGACAGCGGCACTTGCCTGGGCGGTGCTTGCCTATATCTGCGTCGATTTCGGCTTCCTCAACAAGATCATCGAGATCTCGCCCGGCAATGAGCAGATGTGGCGAGCGGGAACGGAGGTGGCGCTGGCGGGAACCTTCGTGGTCTTCCTGTTCGCCTATCTCAACCTCAACCGATGGCACGGCCATTTCAGCTATGGCGCGCTGGTCTGGATCCTCGGGCTGGTGCTGATCGCCGGTGTCGCCATCGTCGATCCGGCGGTCGCTGCCGGCATCGCCAGGCTGTCCTTCGCCGCCACCGCGCTGACCGGGCTCGGCCTGATCATCTTCCTCGGCATACGCGGATATGACCGCGCCATCATGCTGGTGCCCAGTTGGGTCATGGTGCTGCTGTGGCTATGCGGGTCGTGGATGGCGATCACCGGCATGCTCGACAACGATATCGCCCAGCCTGCATTGGGTGGCGGGCTGATCCTGATCATCCTTCTGATCGGCTTTACGGTCATGCAGCATGCCTTTGCCGGCGGCGCGCTACACCAGGGCCTGTTCTCCGACCTCGAGCGGCAGGCGCTGGCGGTTGCCGGATCGGGCGATACGGTGTGGGACTGGGACGTGCTGCGCGACCGCGTCGTCACCAAGCCCGACGTCAGCATCCAGCTTGGACTGGCGCCCAACAGTCTTGGCGGTGCGGCGCGCAACTGGCTGCCGGTGCTGCACGCCGACGACCGCGACACCTTCCGCACGACGCTCGACGTGGTGCTCGAACACCGGCGCGGCCGGGTGTCGCAGAACTTCCGCCTGCGCGGCGCCGACGGCCACTACCACTGGTTTTTGCTGCGCGCGCGCCCGGTCATCGGATCGGACGGCGAGGTCATTCGCTGCGTCGGCACCATGGTCGACGTGACCGAGCAGAAGAAGTCCGAGGAGCGGCTGCTGCACGACGCCGTGCACGACAATCTGACCGGCCTGCCGAACCGCGAATTGTTGATGAACCGGCTGGAAGCGATCATCTCGATCGCCCGCACCGAAGAAAAAGTGCGGCCGACCGTCTTCGTCATCGACATCGACCGTTTCAAGCAGGTCAATGACGGGCTCGGCATCTCGGCCGGCGATACCATTCTGCTGACCATTGCACGCCGGCTGCACCGGCTGCTCAAGCCAAAGGATTCGCTGTCGCGCTTTGCCGGCGACCAGTTCGCGCTGATGCTGCTTTCCGAACAGGACCCGGCCCGCATCGCCGCCGTCGCCGACGCCATCAAGCACGCGATCAACAATCCGATCACCTTCGCCAAGCGCGAGATCGTGCTGACCGCGTCGATCGGCTTGATCACCTGGAACTCGCCGCAGATGTCGGCCGAGGACATGGTCAAGGATGCCGAGCTTGCCATGCACCAGGCCAAGCGCTTCGGTGGTGACAGGATCGAGCCGTTCCGTCCGGCCTTCCGCACTGTCGGCACCGACAGGTTGCAGTTCGAGTCCGACCTGCGGCGCGCCATCGAACGGCGCGAATTCACGCTCGCCTACCAGCCGATCGTGCGGCTGGAGGATGGCAGCGTCGCCGGTTTCGAAGCCCTGCTGCGCTGGGATCACCCGCGCCGCGGCATGATCCCGCCGGCGGACTTCATCCCGGTCGCCGAGAGCTGCGGGCTGATCGTGCAACTCGGCCTGTTCGCCATGCAACAGGCGGCGGAAGACCTCGCCGGATGGCAAAAGCAGATCGGCGACGCGCCGCTGTCGGTCTCGGTCAACCTGTCCAGCCGCCAGCTCATCCGCCGCGATCTGGTCAGCGACGTCCGCTCGGTCATCGCACGCGCCAATCTGAAGCCGCGCTGCTTCCGGCTCGAGCTCACCGAATCGCTGGTGATGGACAATCCCGAACAGACCGCCCATGTGCTGACCAAGCTGAAGCAGCTAGGCATCGGCCTGTCGCTGGACGATTTCGGCACCGGCTATTCCTCGCTGGCCTATCTGACGCGCTTCCCCTTCGACACGATCAAGATCGACAAGAGCTTCGTCGACGACAACACGCCCAAACGCGCGGTGCTGCTCAAATCCATGGTCAACATGGCGCATGAACTCGGCCTGTCAGTCGTCGCCGAGGGCATTTCGGACGAAAGCGATGCGCTGGAACTGCGCCAGATGGGCTGCGAGTATGTGCAGAGCTTCATGTTCGGCGCACCGATGCCGGGCGACCAGGTGCTGAAGCAGCTGAAGGAACAGTATCCGCTGACGCAGGCCTAGTTGGATCTGCCTGGGAGATTGGCCGAAACTCCCATCGCTTCGTCATCCCTCAGAGCGCCGCCATGGTGCAGAATTCTGTTCGGCTGCATCAAGCGGCACATGGAAAAGTGTAGGATTTAATCCTACACTTTTCTATAGTGAGACAGTGAGAGGACTTCCACAATGCGTACGACGCAACAGATGAGCATCACCCTGCCGCCCGAGATGGCGCAGATGGTCAAGGCGAAGGTCGCCTCGGGGGAGTACGCCACCGAGAGCGAAGTCATCCGCGACGGCCTGAGGGCTTTGGCAGCGCGAGACAAGGCTCTGGAACGCTGGCTCGTCGAGGAAGTCGTGCCGACCTTGAAGGATTTCGACGCCCACCCTGAAAACCTTGCTGACGCGGAGGACGTCCGTCACCGCCTCAAGGCGCGGGTCTCGGTATTGACAGCCAAGTCATCCCCCAGTGCATGAAATATACGGTCAAGTTCCACCCAGCGGCCGAGCGTGACCTCGACGAGTTGCTGACGCACCTTGCGCAGGCGGCCGGCGCCACAGTCGCTAACCGGTTTGTCGACCGCATCGTAGACTACTGCCTGGGATTCTCGACGTTCCCTGAGCGCGGCATGCGCCATGACGACCTAGCGCCGGGTCTGCGCACGGTCGGCTGGCGTCGCCGGGCCACCATAGCCTTCACCGTGCGGCAGGATACGGTGGCCATCCTCAGGATTCTCCATGCCGGCCGGACGCTGGAGCTACCGGGGGAGGACGAGTGACATCCAAGGGCTTGGCGCGCCGGAAACCGGAAAGGCACGTCGAGCATAGTCTGGGCCGCCCGAAATTGAATCTGGTTGCGCCACTTACGCGTGTCCGGCGGCGAGGCTGAGATGCGCGAGATCGATGCCAATCGAGGCGAGGATCCGGTCGTATTTGCGCTCGATGTCGGTGTCGAACAGAAGCTCGGCGTTGGCCGGGCATGTCAGCCAGCCATTCTCGGCGATCTCGGTCTCCAACTGGCCGGCGCCCCAGCCCGAATAGCCGAGCGCCATCAGCGCGTGACGGGGGCCGCGGCCAGACGATATGGCGCGCAATATGTCGACGGTCGCGGTCAGGCAGATGTCGTCCGAAACGGTCAGCGACGATTCCACCCGGTAGTCGCCCGAATGCAGGACGAAGCCCCGGCTGCGATCTACAGGGCCGCCATTGCGAACGACGAAGTCGCGGGCCTGCGCCGGCAAGCGGATCGCCTCCTGTTCGTTCATGATGCCCAGTTGCACGAGCAGGTCCGGAAACAGCATCTGCTGCGTCTGGTTGATGATCAGCCCCATGGCGCCTTCATCGCTGTGGGCGCAGACGTAGATGACCGAGCGCGTGAAACGGTCGTCCTTCATGCCGGGCATGGCAATCAGGAACTGATCGTCGAGAAAGCCGCGGCCGGCGGCAGTCTTCTTGTGGCGCAACAAGTCCATGACGATGAAGGTATCGCGTTTCCAAAGCGCCGAAAAGATGCACTGTGCGGGATTCGACCAAAGCCCATGCCACCGGCCGCCAGCACTCCTCTCCTCGAGGTCACGCAAATATGATACCGGCAAGGTCATGAAAACATTGCACGGCCACGAACGGACGCTCAAATCACCGCCATGCAAAGCTTGAAAATCCTGCTGCTCGGCGCCGCCATCGGATCGGCAACCGCTCTCCCCGCTGCGGCCTCCTCATCGGCGTGGTACAACAGCGAAGGCGGCAAGGTCCGGTTGGTGACGAGCGGCAAAGCCGATGCCGCCGGCCGCATCCTGGGCGTTCTCGACATAGCGCTCAAGCCCGGATGGAAGACCTACTGGCGCGACCCGGGCGACGCGGGCGTGCCGCCGCAGCTCGACATTTCGGCCAGCACAAACATCGCCGACGCCCAGCTTTCCTTCCCGGCACCGCAGCGCCATGATGACGGCTATGGGAAATGGGCCGGCTACAACTATCCGGTTTCACTGCCGGTGACATTCACGCTGGCGACGCCGAACCAGCCGGCGATGATCGATGCCGATATCTTTCTCGGCATCTGCGAAACGATCTGCATTCCGGTGCAGACGAGGCTGACAGTCGATCCCGGCTCGGACCCCGACAATGCCGAGGACGCAGCCCTGGTCAAGGCGAGCCTCGCAGCGCTGCCGACGCCGGCAAGACCCGATTTCGGGATCAACGTCCTGCCGGGCGATCATGAGACGCTGATTGTCCAAGCGAGCTTTCCCGGCGTCCCTGAGGCGGCGGATTTCTTTGTCGCTGGCGAGCGGGATTACATGTTCGGTGCTCCAGTTCGCAGCGATAAGGACGGCAAGCTGATCTTCACCGTGCCGATCCTCGACCGCCCTTCGACAACGCCCACCGATGGCGGGCTTCACTATACGCTGACGAGTTCGGCCGGTGCGGTCGAAGGGCTTTTGCCATTTCCTTAGAGCGGGTCGCGCTAAGCGGATTCAAACGACACGCTTTAAGGTCCTCTCTTTGTCCATGTCGTTGTGCCAAAACCGCTGCGCACTTTGGACGACATCTACTGAAGCCGCCTCGATGGTTGCAGGAGGCGGCCGAGTTCGCTACGCAGGAATACGTCCTTCCCCATTTTCCCAAGCGAGGAACTCATGACCATTTCCGTTGGCGACAAGCTGCCCGATGCGACTTTCAAGGAGATGACCGCCGATGGCGCGAAGCCGATCACGGGAGCCGAGATTTTCTCGGGAAAGAAGGTCGTGCTGTTTGGAGTTCCCGGCGCCTTCACGCCGACCTGCAGCAACAACCATTTGCCCGGCTATCTCGAGAACCATGACGCCATCCTGGCACGCGGCGTCGACACCATCGCCGTCGTTTCGGTCAACGACGTCCACGTCATGGGCGCCTGGGCGCGTTTCACCGGCGGTGAAGGCAAAATCCTGTTCCTCGCCGACGGTAATGGCGATTTCGCCAAGGCGATCGGCCTCGACGCCGATTATTCCGGCGGCGGCATGGGGCTGCGCTCGAAGCGGTTTTCGATGATTGTCGACGACGGCAAGGTCACGGCGCTCAATGTCGAAACCAAGCCCGGTGTCGACGAGTCCGGTGCGGCTCATATTCTGGGACAGCTCTGACCGTGACGTTCGATGTCGTCTGGCGTGCCGTGGCGATTGGCATTGGCGCCACGGCGCTGATGGATATCTGGGCCATTTTCTTGCACAAGGCATTTGGTCAACCCCGGCCCAACTGGGGGCCGGTTGGCCGCTGGGTCTGGCATCTCGGCGACAAGGTTTTTCACGACGATATCGGCGACGCGACGCCCTACGCGCATGAAGTGGCGCTAGGCTGGGCCTTTCATTATTTCGTCGGCATCGTCTACGGCATCATCCTGGTGGCGCTGGCGGGAGCGGCCTGGCTGGCGGCGCCGACCTTCCTGCCGGCCTTCATCCTCGGCATCGTCACCGTTGGCGCCGGCTGGTTTCTGCTGGCGCCCGGCATGGGCGCCGGCTGGGCTGCCTCGAAGCGGCCCAACCCGATGCAGATCCGCGCCCTCAACCTGGTATCGCACACGGTGTTCGCGCTCGGGCTTTACGGCACGGCGCTGCTCACCCGCTAGAGAAGTTAACCGTCGCGGCGCTCCGGCGCGTCGATCGGCTGCCATTCGTGGACAACGTGGCGCGCACGAATATCGTACGCGAAGTAGTTGCCACCGCCCGCTGGCTGATCCGCCTCGCGACTGATTTCCCGGCCACTGAGAGACAGCAGCAGAAGCGTTCCCACGCCGCCATGGCCGATGACAGCGATGTCGTCGCCGTCAGCGGTACCGAGCACAGCCTCGACTTCGCTCACGATGCGATGCTGGGCATCGATAGCCCGCTCCCATCCGCGAATGCTTTTGTGCGGATTGGCGAAGAACTGGTGCGCGACCGCTTCGAACTCCGGCGGCGGCAAAAAGCCTGTTGCCGACCGGTCATTCTCATGCATCCGTGCCCTCACCTCGATGGCAAGGCGCAGATGCGTTGCGAGGATCTCGGCTGTTTCCACCGCCTTGCGCTCAGCCGACGACACGATACGCAGGATCGGCCCGACCCATGGCTGATCGAGCATCGCAATCGCTCTCGCTCGCCCAATGTCGGACAGCCCCCAATCCGGCACCGGAATGTTGGCATCGACCTGAACCTGGGGATGGGTGACATAGTAGAGGACCGGCACGATAGAGGTCTTCCCGCCTAAAGAGCCGCCCTTCTCCCGGAACTCAGTAACTCTGGGTCGAGCGCCGTGCCTTCGCGGCCGCCGGCTGCTTTGACTGCTCGACTGGCTTTGGCGCTGCCGCAGGCTTGACCGGGCCTTTCTTGAACGGCGCCATGCCTTCGCGCGCGAGTTCGTCGGCGCGTTCGTTCTCGGCATGGCCGGCATGGCCCTTGACCCAGTTCCAGGTCACCTTGTGACGCCTGTTGGCCTCATCCAGCGCTTGCCAGAGTTCGCCATTCTTCACCGGCTTCTTGTCAGCGGTCTTCCAACCGTTCTTCTTCCAGCCGTGGATCCACTTGGAAATGCCGTCCATGACGTATTTGCTGTCGGTGTGCAGGTCGACCGTGCAAGGTTCCTTGAGCGCATTCAGCGCCGAGATGGCGGCGAGCAGTTCCATGCGGTTGTTGGTGGTCTCCGCCTCGCCGCCGGAAAGCTCCTTGGTGGTGCCGTTGAAGCGCAGGATCGCGCCCCAACCGCCGGGGCCGGGATTGCCCGAACAGGCACCGTCGGTGAAGATCTCAACCTGTTTGCTCATGCCAATCCATATTCCGAAGGAGATTTGATCGCCCGATGAAAACGCATCCTGCGGATGTATTCGGTCGGGTCTCGTTTCATCACCAGCCCGCCATCGGGCACGGTTAACCAGTCGTAGAGCCGGGTCAGCATGAAGCGCAGCGCCGAGCCGCGCGCCAGCATCGGCAGCGCCGCCTTTTCCTGGTCGCTCAGCGGACGCACGCTCTGATAGCTGGCGAGCAATGCCTTGCCCTTGGTGAGGTTGAAGGAAAAATCCTTTTCGAAGCACCAGGCGTTGAGGCAAGTGGCGACATCATAGGCGTAGAGGTCGTCGCAGGCGAAATAGAAGTCGATCAGGCCGGACAGCCTTTCGCCGAGGAAGAACACGTTGTCCGGGAAAAGGTCGGCATGGATGATGCCTTGGGGAAGGTCCTTCGGCCAGTTCCGCTCAAGGTCGGCGAAGTCGGCATCGACCTCCGCCGCCAGGCCCGGCTCAACCTCGTCGGCGCGGTCGCGTGAGGCATCCCAAAGCTTGCGCCAGCCATCGATGCCGAGTGCATTCGGACGCGTCATCGAAAAATCGGCTCCGGCCAGATGCAGGGCCGCCAGGGCCTTGCCGACCTCGCCGCAATGCGTTGCCGTCGGCCGCCGCAGCGAAAGTCCTTCGAGGAAGGTGATGATGACCGCCGGTCGGCCGGCCAGCGTGCCGATGACGCTGCCGTCATCCGCGGTCACCGGCAGCGGGCAAGAGACGCCTTTTTTGGCGAGATGGCCCATCAGACCCAGGAAGAATGGCAGATCCGCCTTCTCGACGCGCTTTTCATAGAGCGTCAAGATGTAGGAGCCGGTGGAGGTGTGCAGCAGGAAATTCGAGTTCTCGGTGCCTTCAGCGATGCCCTTGTAGGACAGGAGATCGCCGACCGGATAGTGCTTCAGGAATGCGCCGAGTTCACCTTCGGCAACGTCGGTGTAGACCGCCATGTGCCTTACGCGGCTCCATTGACGAAAGCCATGTCAGCTCGCGTCAGTTCGACATCGCGCAGTACCCGCATGACCGGAAAATCCTCCGTTTCCGTGGCCGTGATGGCCAGGTCGATCGTGACATCGAAGCGCTGGCGGAACGCGTCGATGATCTCTTCGACGATGATCTCAGGCGCCGATGCCCCTGCCGACAGGCCGAGCGTCGAGATGCCGGCGATGTCATTCCACGGAATCTCGGAGGCACGCTGTACGAGAAGCGACATCGAGGCGCCGGCGCGCTCCGCCACTTCGACAAGACGCCGCGAATTGGACGAGTTGGGCGCGCCGACGATCAAATAGAGGTCAGCGCCGGCCGCGGTCTCCTTGACCGCCTCCTGGCGGTTCGTGGTGGCGTAGCAGATCGATTCCGCTGCCGGGGCATGCAATTGCGGAAAGCGATCCTGCAAGGCGCGGATGATGCCGGCAGTGTCCTCGACCGACAGCGTGGTCTGGGTGACGAAGCCGAGCGCCTGCGAATCTGCAGACTCAAGCCTGGCCGCGTCGGCCTCGGTCTCGACCAGCGTCACCGCGCCGTCCGGTAGCTGGCCCATGGTGCCGATCACCTCGGGATGTCCGGCATGACCGATCAGCAGCACATGGCGGCCAAGCCGCTGATGGCGCATCGCCTGCTTGTGGACCTTCGACACCAGCGGGCAGGTGGCATCGAGATAGAACAGGTTGCGCGCCTGCGCGTCCGCCGGCACCGATTTCGGCACACCATGCGCCGAAAACACGACCGGGCTCTGGCGGTGCTCGGGCGGGATCTCGGAGAGCTCTTCGATGAAGACGGCGCCAAGGCTTTGCAGCCCCTCGACGACGTAGCGGTTGTGCACGATCTCATGGCGGACATAGACCGGCGCGCCATATTTCTTCAGCGCCAGCACCACGATCTGGATGGCGCGATCGACGCCGGCGCAAAAACCGCGCGGCTGGCAGAGCCGGATCGTCAGCGGAGGCTTGGTGGTTGTCTGAAGCATTAAATCCTGGCCGGTTTGTCAGCGCCGAAATGCGGTGCCTACCCCTGCCCTGTCAAGTGCATCGGTAGAAAGGGGGGCGTCGGTCGCCTTCATTCCTCTTTCGCGGGACGGCGAAGCCGCAAGATGAGCACGGCGGCGAGTGCGGCGGCAAGCCCATACCAAGTCATCGCATATTCCAGATGGCTGTTCGGCAGGTCGATGATGGTGACGCCGCCGACGGGCAATCCGCCCGGATTTGGCGTCTTGTCGGCGTCGATGAAGATCGGCACCAGCGCTGCGCCCGCCGGCAGCCCGGCGCTCGCCGCCATCACGTCGCGGTCCTTCCAGTAGAAGATGTTCTTCGCCACGTCGTTGTCGGGAAGCATCATCGACGGCTTTGCCGGCAGCGGATTGCGGGCGAGCCCGGTGACCGTCACCTTGCCCGTCACCTGCCCCTGAGCACGCTTGGCGGCGTCTTTCAGGTCGTAGGGCACAAAGCCGCGATTGATCAGCACGAAGCGGCCGTCGTCGAGGGCAAGCGGTGTGTAGACGTTGAAACCGGCTTCACCTTCCCAGGTCGCGTAGAAATGCCGCTCGCCGGAATGCAGGAAAGTGCCGCTGACGGTGACGGGCGTATAGTCGACGTCTCCGGTCGAGGCGGACTCCTTTTCGACTTCGGCCAACGGCCGCGGCGCCGAATGCGTGCGCTGGTCGATGGTCTGCAGAAGACCCTCCTTCCAGTACAGGCGCTGGACCTGCCAGGTGCCGAGCGCCAGCAGGATCAGCAGTAGGACCAGGCCAAGGCCGAGCAGCAATGCCGTTCTTGGCCGCGAACGGCCACCAGCTCTGGCGGATGCCTCGCTCATTCGCCGCGATCCAGCCGGCCCTCGGCCGCCTTGTTGCGGTATTGCAGCGTCAGCAGCACGCCCTTGATCAGCCGGAGCGCCGTCAGGCACAGCACAACAGCCAGCGGGATCCAGATCAGCAGATGCAGCCAGAGCGGCGGGCTCAACGTGACTTCAACCCAGAGCGCCAGGCCGACGATGATGAAGCCGATGATCAGGATGACGAAGACTGCCGGCCCGTCGCCGGCATCGGCATAGGAATAGTCGAGCCCGCAATTGGTGCAGCGCTTGCCGACGGTGAGGAAACCGGAAAACAGCCGCCCCTCGCCGCAGCGCGGGCAGCGGCCGTGCAGGCCGGCCGAAATCGGATCGATCGGTGGCCAAATCGCCTTGTCGTCGCTCATTGCTTACCGCTCGATCTCGATCGGTGTGCCATCGGCCACCATTGCCCAGATTTCGTCCATGTCGGAGTCCGTAACCGCAATGCAGCCGTCGGTCCAGTCGACCAATTGAAGCAGCCAGCCCCACCAGCCGAAACCATTTGGCTGGCCGTGGATCATGATCATGCCACCGTCGGCAAAGGTCGGAACTATCGCGATCATGCATGTGCAGATGGCAAATTGTCAGCCGCATCGGGCATCGATCGGCGATCATTGCGCCGAAAAGAAGAAGGCGGCCACTTCGCCGCGGCCGCCTCCCCGAAATCCTGGAGCCTCTTCCATCCCGACGAATCGAGATGGGGCTCTATCAGTGGCCTTCGATCACCGCGCCGACCGATCCCCAGACGTAGATCGATGAGAACAGGAACAGCCAGACCACGTCGACGAAATGCCAATACCAGGCAGCAGCCTCGAAGCCGAAATGCTGCTTGGGCGTGAAATCGCCCTTCATCGCCCGGATCAGGCAGACCAGCAGGAAGATGGTGCCGATGATGACATGGAAGCCGTGGAAGCCGGTCGCCATGAAGAAGGTGGCGCCGTAGATGGAATCCTTGAAGGCGAACGGAGCATGCATGTACTCGTAGGCCTGCACCATGGTGAACAGCATGCCGAGGCCGACGGTCAGCACCAGGCCGTTGATCAGCCCCTTGCGATCGCCATGGATGAGCGAATGGTGCGCCCATGTGACCGTGGTGCCCGACAGCAGCAGGATCACGGTGTTGTAGAGCGGCAGATGGAAGGGATCGAGAACCTCGATGCCCTTCGGTGGCCAGACACCGCCGGTGAAAGCGGTGCGGGCGTAATTCTGGACCTCGCTCGGAAACAGGCTGGCGTCGAAATAAGCCCAGAACCAGGCGACGAAGAACATCACCTCGGAAGCGATGAACATGATCATGCCGTAGCGCAAATGGAGCGACACGACGCGCGTGTGGTGGCCCTCATGCGCTTCCTTGATCGTGTCCGACCACCAGGCGAACATGGTGTAGAGGACGATCGCCATGCCGATGAAGAACAGCCACGGATTGGCGATGTTGAAGCCGAAGATCGGGAAGTTGCCGGCCTTGAGATACTGCATCAGGCAGACGCCGCCGATCGCGGTCACCAGCGCGCCGATCGACCCCAGGAAAGGCCATGGGCTCGGGTCGACGAGATGATAGTCATGGTGTGGTTTTGCGTGCGCGTCTGCCATATCAACCCCCGAGATTTGCTTCGGTATTCGAAATTGTCTTGCTGTTGCCCTGGACCGGCTCCGACAATGCCACCGGCTTGCTCTTCTCGACCGGGAACATCGTATAGGACAGGGTGATCGTCTTCACGTCCTTCAGTTCCGGTACGTTCACGATGTCGGGGTCCACATAGAACAGGACCGGCATGTCCAGGGTCTCGCCGGGCTTCAGCGTCGTATCGGTGAAGCAGAAGCACTCGACCTTGTTGAAGTAGGGACCCGCCAGTTCCGGCTGTACATTGAATGTGGCGCGGCCGGTAACGGGGTGATCGAACTTGTTGGTGGCCTGATAGTGCGCCTGCACCGTCTCGCCGATCTTCATCGTCATCGAGCGCTGGACAGGCTGGAAATCCCACGGCACACCGGCGATGTTGGCATCGAAGCGGACGGTAATCTCGCGGTCGAGCACGCGGCCGGCATACTGCTTCTCGGCACGTTGCGTCGTGCCGCCATAGCCCGTCGCCTGGCAGAACATCTTGTAGAGCGGCACCGCGGCATAGGCCATGCCGATCATGCCACCGAAGAAGACAAGGCAGACGAACGCGACGATGCGGTTTGTGTTCTTCTTCGTCGGATCGGTGACTGTCGCGCTGCTCATCGTCGTCCTCACATCGATCCGGAGACGTGATGGCCGAACTTCACGATCGTCGCGATGTAGAAAATGATGACCAGCACCGCTAGCGCCAGACCGATACCGACGGAGCGGTTGCGTCTGGCTTTCCTCTGTCGCTCGGTCAGCGTGACCAGTTCGAGTTTTTCTTCGATCATGGTCATGCTCCACCCATGGCAAGCGCGCGCTCGACAACGCTGTCGGCGAGATAGGCAGCGAAGATGGCGAAGAGATAGAGCAGCGAATAGGCGAACAAGGCCTTGGCCGGCTTCATCACTCGGTCGTCGTCGGCCATATCAAGGACCTTCCACGCGTACCAGACAAAACCCAAACCAAGCAGTACGGCGGCGACACCATAGATCGGCGTGGTGTAGCCCAGCAGCCATGGCAGCACGCCGACCGGCGCCAGCACCAGAGCATAGGCGAAAATCTGACGGCGGGTCGAAGCATGACCGGCGACATTCGGCATCATTGGAATGCCGGCGCGGGCGTAGTCCTCGGACTTGAACAGCGCCAGCGCCCAGAAATGCGGCGGCGTCCACAGGAAGATGATCAGGAACAGGACAAAGCTTTCCAGGCTGACGCTGCCGGTTACCGCGGCCCAGCCGATGACCGGCGGGATGGCGCCGGCCGCACCGCCGATGACGATGTTCTGCGGCGTCCAGCGCTTCAGCCACATCGTATAGACGACGGCATAGAAGAAGATGGTGAAGGCCAGCAGCGTCGCCGCCAGCCAGTTGGCGAGCACGCCGAGCGTCATCACCGACAGCACCGACAGGACCAGCCCGAAGCCCAGCGCCTCACCGGGAAGGATGCGACCGGCCGGCACGGGACGGGACGCGGTGCGCGTCATCACCGCGTCGATGTCGGCGTCGTACCACATGTTGAGCGCACCGGAGGCGCCAGCACCAATGGCGATCGACAGGATCGCGATCACCGCCAGCAGCGGATTGACGGTCACCGGTGCGGCGACCATCCCGACAAAAGCCGTGAACACCACCAGCGACATGACGCGCGGCTTCAGCAGGGCGAAGAAATCGCCCGCCGTCGCTTCCGACATGCGGAAGCCCGCTTCGTCAATCCTGGTTTTGTCGACTAGGGCCATGCGTACTCAAGTCCATCATTCCGTTTGGCCAAAACCGCCGGCAGACCGGCGGTTTCGATTCCATGCAGGCTGCCGCCTTATTTGATCTTCGGCAACTGCTCCCATTGGTGGAAGGGCGGCGGCGAAGGCAGCTGCCATTCCAGTGTCGTGGCGCCTTCGCCCCACGGATTGGCACCGGCCACCCGCTTCTTCTGGAAAGCCTCGAACACGCCGTAGAGGAAGATCGCCACACCAACGGCCGAGATATACGAGCCGTAGGACGACACCATGTTCCAGCCGGCAAATGCGTCCGGATAGTCGATGGTGCGGCGCGGCATGCCGGCAAGACCGAGGAAATGCTGCGGGAAGAAGATCAGGTTGACGCCGATGAAGGTGACCCAGAAGTGGGTGTTGGCGATGGCAAATGAATACATGTAGCCGGTCATCTTCGGGAACCAGTAGTACCAGCCGGCGAAGATGGCGAAGACCGCGCCCAGCGACAGCACGTAGTGGAAGTGAGCGATCACGAAATAGGTGTCGTGCAGCGAGCGGTCGAGACCGGCATTGGCCAGCTGGACGCCGGTGACGCCGCCAATCGTGAACAGGAAGATGAAGCCCAAGGCCCACAGCATCGGCGGCTTGAGCGAAATCGACCCGCCCCACATCGTGGCGATCCAGGAGAAGATCTTCACGCCCGTCGGGACCGCGATGACCATCGTGGCGAAGACGAAATAGCGCTGCGTGTCGAGCGACAGGCCGGTCGTATACATGTGGTGGGCCCAGACGATGAAGCCGACCGCGCCGATCGCCACCATCGCGTAAGCCATGCCGAGATAGCCGAACACCGGCTTCTTCGAAAAGGTCGAGACAATGTGGCTGATGATGCCGAAGCCCGGCAGGATCAGGATGTAGACTTCCGGGTGACCGAAGAACCAGAACAGGTGCTGGAACAGGATCGGGTCGCCGCCGCCGTCCGGCGCAAAGAAGGTCGTGCCGAAATTACGGTCGGTGAGCAGCATCGTGATGGCGCCGGCCAGCACCGGAAGCGACAGCAGCAGCAGGAAGGCGGTGACCAGCACCGACCAGGCGAACAGCGGCATCTTGTGCATCGTCATGCCCGGCGCGCGCATGTTGAATATGGTGGTGATGAAGTTGATGGCGCCGAGGATCGACGAAGCGCCGGCAATGTGAATCGACAGGATGGCCAGATCCATCGCCGGTCCGGGCTGGCCCGAAGTCGACAGCGGCGGATAGAGCGTCCAGCCACCACCGACGCCGTAGGCGCCCGGAGCACTCGGCATGAACATCGAGGTGAGCAGCAGGATGAAGGCCGGCGGCAGCAGCCAGAAGGAGATGTTGTTCATGCGCGGGAAAGCCATGTCAGGCGCACCGATCATGATCGGCACCATCCAGTTGGCAAACCCACCGATCAGGGCCGGCATGACCATGAAGAAGATCATGATCAGCGCGTGCGCGGTGGCGAAGGCGTTGTACATGCTCTTGCCGCCGTCGATCGCGGCGTCGCCGTTCATGCCGTAGACCATCTGCGCGAGGCCACTGAAAATCTGGATCCCCGGCTCCTGCAGCTCCATGCGAATGGCGACCGACAAGGCACCGCCGACGATGCCGGCGAAGATCGCAAAGATCAGATAGAGCGTGCCGATGTCCTTGTGGTTGGTGGAATACACCCACCGGACCCAGCCGTGATACGGCTTGTGGTCGTGGTCGTCGTGAGCTGCAGCGTCTGCCATGTTCCGCTCCGTTCCCTAATCTTTTTCTGGCCGCGGCATCAGTTGCCGGCGGCCGCTACCTTGTTCACGCCGTCGACCTCGGCCATCAGCGCCTTGTTGGCCCCAGGCAGGTCGGTCTTGGCTGCTGCCAGCCAGCTGTTGTACTGCGCGTCGGAGACGACGCGGATGGCGATCGGCATGAAGGCATGGTCCTTGCCGCAGAGCTGCGAGCACTGGCCGTAGTAAAGGCCTTCCTTGTTGGCCTTGAACCAGGTCTCGTTGGTCCGTCCGGGAACCGCATCCATCTTGATGCCGAAGGCAGGCATGGCGAAGGAGTGGATGACGTCCGCCGCGGTCACCAGCACGCGGGTCATGGTGTTGACCGGCACGACCATCTCGTTGTCGACGGCGAGCAGCCGCGGATAGACCGCGCGGTCTTGCTTGCCGGCCTTGGCCCGGTCGGCCTCCTGCAGGATCGCGGAATTGAACGAAAGCGTCTTGTCGAGCTGGTACTCGTAGTCCCAGTTCCACTGGTTGGCGGTGGCCTTGATCGTCAGCTTGGCTTCTTCCGGCGGTGTGTATTGCGCGGTCAGCAACTGGAACGAAGGAATGGCGATGCAAAGCAGCACGACGACCGGTCCAACCGTCCAGATAATTTCGATCAGCGTGTTATGGCTGGTCTTGGAAGGCACTGGGTTCACGCTCGCCCGGAACTTGATGATGCAGTAGGCGAGCAGAAAAAGCACCAGGACAGTGATCGGGATGATGAACCACATCGTGTAGTTTCCGAACCACTCGATCTGCCGCATCATATCGGTCGCCGGTGCCTGGAAGCCGGTCTCCCAGTCCCTGGGCTGATCTGCATGGGCGGATGCGCCGGCGAAAAACGCGGCAGCGGCAATTGCGCCTGCTAGGAATTTTCTCATCGCCCTCATCGTCTCCCAGTTTCTCGCGGCTGTGCCCACGAGAATATCGAACCATGCCGGGAGGGGAATCCCGACCGTCTCAAGCTGGTTCAAACCATACTCTTTTTCCCTCCGCAAGAAAGGAGCGGACGAAACCGTGCGGCATTTTTGCGCGCAAGCCCGGATGTGCCTTTGAAGGCAACGGCAACGGCCCCGAATCGCGTATATTCGGGCAACCGCACCTTCCCGCCGGCTGGGCGTGCCAAGCGTCGCAATTCGGGCGAAATTGGCAGGGAAAAGCGCCGTATTGGCTTTTTCGGGGCAGACCGGCTGCGGTCTCGTCCTTTACTTGGCTTTGGCGCGGCTTAAAGTGCCGTGATTCGCAATGGAGCCGTCATGAACTCTTGGCTTTCGAGACTTGGGCTTTCGAGAACCTTGGCGAAGGTCATCTTTCTCGCCGTCTTGTCCGCGACAGGCTTCTACGGTACGGCCAATGCCGTGCAGCCGAGCGGCACTGTCCGCTCGACGCATGGCGCGTGGTCGATCATCTGCGACACGCCGGCCGGCGCCACATCAGAGCAATGCGTGATGATGCAGAACGTCGTCGCCGAGGACCGGCCCGAGATGGGGCTGTCGGTCGTCGTGCTGCGCACCGCCGACAACAAGGCGGAAATCCTGCGCGTGCTGGCGCCGCTCGGCGTGCTTTTGCCCAACGGGCTCGGCCTCAATGTCGACGGCAAGGACATTGGCCGCGCCTATTTCGTGCGCTGTTTCCAGGACGGCTGCTATGCCGAGGTCATTCTCGAAAAGCCCTTGCTCGACACGCTGAAGACCGGCACGTCGGCCACCTTCATCGTCTTCCAGACCCCGGAAGAAGGCATCGGCATCCCAGTCGACCTCAAGGGTTTCGCCGACGGCTTCGCCGCCCTGCCCTGACCGTCAGGCGCTTGCCAAAGACCCGGTCCTGACGGTCTGCGGTCGCATTTGTCTTCACAACGCGGCGGGACGATTGTCTCGGCGCGCCTTCGCGCCTACATCGTGGCAAAGAACTATTCCTCCTGTGAACGGACGCGCCATGAACAGCCTGATCGGCCAATTCGACATTTCAGACGATCGCATCAAGCAGATCGTCACTGAGACCATCAACGGCGCCGACGATGGCGAGTTGTTCCTCGAATACAGCGAAAGCGAAGCGCTGATGTTCGACAATGGCCGGCTGAAAACCGCCAACTTCAACACCGACCAGGGGTTCGGCCTGCGTGCCGTTGCCGGTGAGGCCAGCGGCTACGCCCATTCCAGCGACCTGTCCGAGGCCTCTCTGCTGCGCGCGGCCGACGCCGTTTCAACCGTCAAGGGCGGCTATTCCGGCACACTGGCCGCGGCACCCGCCCGCACCAACCGCCATCTCTATGGCGACGAGAATCCGATCCCCTCGCCCTCCTTCGAGGCCAAGGCAAAGCTGCTGCAGGAAATCGATGCCTGGCTGCGCGCCGAGGATCCGCGCGTGCGCCAGGTTTCGGCCTCGCTGACCTCATCGTGGCAGCACGTCGAGATCGTGCGCGCCGACGGCCAGGTGGTGCGCGACATCCGCCCGCTGGTCAGGGTCAGCGTTTCGGTCGTCGTCGGCGACGGCGACCGCCAGGAGAGCGGCTCCTATGGCATGGGCGGACGCAAGGCCTTTGGCGATTTTCTCGTCGAGGACAGCTGGAAGCACGCCGCCAGGGAGGCGCTGAGGCAAGCGCTGGTCAATCTCGAGGCCATACCGGCGCCGGCCGGCACCTTCGATATCGTCCTGTCCAGCGGCTGGCCGGGCGTCATGCTGCACGAAGCCGTCGGCCATGGGCTGGAAGGCGATTTCAACCGCAAGAAGACCTCGGCCTTCGCCGGCCTGCTGGGCCAGCAGGTCGCCGCCAAGGGGGTGACGATCGTCGACGACGGCACCATGCCCGAGCGGCGCGGTTCCCTGACTGTCGATGATGAAGGGACGCCTTCCGCCCGCAACGTGCTGATCGAGGACGGCAAGCTGGTCGGCTACATGCAGGATCGCCAGAACGCCCGGCTGATGGGCATGAAGGCGACGGGCAACGGCCGGCGCGAAGGTTATGCCCACCAACCGATGCCGCGCATGACCAACACCTACATGACGGCGGGCGACATGGAGCCTGACGAAATCATCGCTTCGGTCAAGAACGGCATCTATGCCGTCTCCTTCGGCGGCGGCCAGGTCGACATCACCTCGGGAAAATTCGTGTTCGGCTGCACCGAGGCCTACATGATCGAGAACGGCAAGGTGACGCAGCCGATCAAGGGCGCGATGCTGATCGGCAACGGGCCGGATGCCATGCACCGCGTTTCCATGATCGGCAACGATATGAAGCTCGACACCGGCATCGGCATGTGCGGCAAGGCCGGACAGGGCGTCCCGGTCGGCGTTGGACAGCCGCATTTGCGCATGAACCAGATGACGGTGGGCGGCACGCGGGTTTGATTGATCGGCCGTCGAGGCTTCATAGCCTTGAAGCCGGCGTAATCTCCGGCTATCTTACAGTTGTCTTACATCAAGGCTGAACTGCCATGGCTGCTCCGGAAAAGCTCGTAACTACCGTCTCGACCAAGGGGCAGGTCATCCTGCCCAGCGTCATCCGGAAACGCAGGGAATGGGGCGCAGGCACACGCCTGCAGGTCGAGGACACACCGGAGGGCGTGCTTTTGAAGCCGGCTCCGGCTTTTGCCGAGACGCGGCCAGAAGACGTGTTTGGTTCCCTGCCACATAGCGGCGAACCCAAGACGCTGGAAGAAATGGACGCGGGCGTGCTCGCCGAGGCGCGGCGTCGCCATGCTCGCGATTGATACCAACGTCATCGTTCGTTACCTTACAGGCGATCACCCCGAGCAGTCACCGCGCGCTCGTCAGTTGATCGACGGCCAACCGGTCTTTGTAGCCACTACGGTGATCCTGGAGGCCGAATGGGTGCTGCGCAGCGCCTATGGCTACGGCCAGGCCGAAATCGTTCGGGGCCTGCGGGCGTTCGGTGGGCTCCCCACCGTTGAGATGGAGGATGCCGCCACCGTCTCCTCCGCGCTCGATCTGGCCCAAACGGGAATGGATTTCGCGGATGCCTTGCATCTGGGCAAATCCGCGCACTGCGTCGGACTTGCGACTTTCGACCGCAAGTTCATCAAAGCCGCGCGGGCCGCGGGGCAAGACAGCGTCCGCGAGGTCTGACCATTGCCGTTTCCAGAATTGCTCCGAGCCTCCCCGGCAAGGCACGCGGGCGCGACACCTTCGCCGGGGATAGCCGATAATCAGCCGGCTTTGCCGCCGTTCTTCTTGCAGTCAGCCCGGAACTTTTCGCGTGCCTTGCCGTGCAGCTTCTGGGCGTCCGCAAGTGCGGAACATTGCTTCGAAATCGCGGTTTTCTGAGGTGTCATAGCAGGCGCCGACTTCTTCGTCGGTGCGGTCGTGGTTGTGGCTGGCGCCGTTGTGGTCGTGGTGGCCGCTGTCGTCGCTGCCGCGGCGGCTCCCGTCGCGATGAACCCCGCCAGGGCGATAGACGTCAGAACGCTTGCAATCCTCATTATAGTCTCTCCTTGAGCGCCCCCTGCCCAGATTTGACTGGTATCAGCGAGTCTGGACACCGCGCAATCTTGGCAGTGGCCGACCACGCAGTTGTGATGAGCGCCCGCCTATTTTTTGCAGGCAGGTTCGTTGGGATGTCCGCATGGCGGCTTCTTTCCAGGCTGCGGCTGCGGCTGCGGCTTTTGCTGTATCGATGGCTGCCGCTGCGCCTGGAATTGCGGCTTCTGCGGTTTTGACAGCACCTGTACCTTCGGCTTGTCCTGCAGCTTCAGCTGACGCTGCGGATTGCTGTTCGGGACCTTGTTGGCCGCCGGCCCGGCATCGGTCGGCGGCTTGCGGAACTTGGGTGCCTTCCCCTGCCCGTTGACCGAACCGTTCGTCGAGCCTGGATTGCTCACATCCTGGCCGTGAGGTTTCTTGAATTTGCCGCCGGCCGCGACCTGACCGCTGCTGGCCTTCAGTTTCTGTTGGGCGTTCTGTTTCGGTTGGGCGTTCTGTCCGGTGCCAACGGGCGTGCCGCCGCCAGCCGGGAGCTTGCGCAACTTGGCGCCCTTGCCTTGTCCATTGCCCGGTCCATTCGTCGCCGGAGATGCTCCATTGGCGCTCGCCGCGGCGTTTGCGGCGGCAACACCTTGCTTGCGCTTCCCGGATTTGTCGTTTGGCAGGTTCTGACCATTGAGGACCGGCTTGCCATTAAGGACCGGCTGGCCATTGAGGGCCGGCTTGCCATTGAGAACCGGCTTGCCGTTGACGAGCGGCAGCGTCTTGCCGTCGGCGCCGGGCAAGGCGTGACCGGCCAGCTTGTCCGCCGGCGCTGTTTTGGACAGCGGCGGGCTTCCGGTCTGTTGTCCCTTAGGGACAAGCTTCAAAGGCGGGCCGCCCGGATTGACCTTGGCCAGCGTGGCTTCCTTTTTCTGCAGGAAGGCCGGCAGCGCCACCTTGGCCGCCAGTGCCGCCGCACCGAGGCCGACGGCGCCAGCGGTCAGTTTCTGGCCGGTGGTGAGGCCACCCTGGTTCTCGTTGATCGTCGTGTTGTTGTTGACGATGGTGGTGTTGTGGATGTTGTTGAAGATGACATTGTTCGGCGGCGGCAAGATGTCCTGCGGCGGGTTCACCCAGGCCGGCACCGGCACAAAGACAGGCGTCGGCAAAAGGAATATTCCAACCGGCGGCGGCGGTGGCGGCAATTCAATGAAGTCGCGCGGCCGCGGCGGCAGGAAGATCACGGCCACGGGCGGCGGCGGATCGAAGCCAAACTCGGGATCATCGAAATAGAGCACGGGCCGGTCGACGTAGACGATCTCTTCCGGCGGCGGCGGCGGCACATCATAGTCATAGACGGTAAAGCTCTGCGGCGGCTCCAGGTCAGCTTCGAAATGCTCCAGCCGCCGGCGGGCATCCCAGGAGTGGGGGCCGTGCGGGTAGCGCTCGAGATAGGACCAGTAGGCTTCGGACGTATCCCGCAGCCAGGTCTGGCGCCATGTGATGGCTTCACGCCGCGCCGCCAGGATCGCACGCACGCGCTTGGCCATCGGATCGTGGGGATAGGCCACCAGGAAGTCTTCGTAGCCGCGCATCGTGTCGCGGTCGAGGGCGGCGACATAGGCGTCATGCGCGTCGAAGTCGCGGATCGCCTTGGCCCGCGTGGTCCTGACTTCCGCTGCCGAAACCTGCTGCGCAGGCGCGTCCGGACCGCGGTCGAAGAAGACAAAGGGCTGCGTGATCTTGGAGGCGTTCCAGGGCACCTCCGCGCCATCAGTCACTTCGTTGACCCGCAGCCGGGTCCGGTCGAAAACGTCGCCCAGCTGCAGGCCGCCATCGCGGATCATCTCGGCGAGCGCCTGGGCATAGGCACCGTACGGCCCCTTGCCTTCAGGCGCTACCGTGCCCGGGGCGGCATTGAAGGCGATCATCATATTCGGGTCGGGATCGACCAGCGCCAGGCCGCCGGCAAGCGGCTGGTTGGACTGCGCGAAGGAATTTGGCCGCGCCGCATCGAGCACGACGATGTTGACCCTCGTCGGCAATGCGGTGAGCGGTTTGGTCAGATCGGAAACCCGCACCGCCGCCATCGGCACGTCGGCGGCATTCGCTATCTGAGCATCGACCGGTGCGAAATAGTTCTCGCCCTCGAACTGCAACCCTTCGCCGGCGAGATAGACAACCACCACCGCGTCGGGACCGGCTGCCGTCACCTTGGCGAGGAAATCGCGGTAGGCGCCACGCAGCGATTCCTGGTCGACGTCGCGCGCGCCGACAACGTCGAACCCCGCCGCCTGCAATGTCTGCGCGATTAGGCCGGCGTCGTTGGCCGGCGTCGCCAGTGCTCCGGACGGATAGGCTGCGTTGCCGATGACGAAGGCAAGGCGTTTTTCGCTCTGCGCGACAGCGCCGACCGTCGACCCGAGCGCAAAGATGGAGAGAGCGAGGAAGAAAGCAAGATACTTCGAGACCGTCCGCATTACGATCAACCGTCAGGTGAGAGCAACGACAGCGCGGAAGGGCCTCCTCCGCGCGGGAACTCCAACTAGGCGGGCGCAACAAGGCGGCTTTGCGGCGCTATTCCGGTCTCAACCAAACGTGATCATTGTCCGGCTTCAGGCACGCCTGCGTTTCGGCTTCTCCAGAAGGGCGACCGCCTCGACATGCGGCGACCACAGGAACTGGTCGATCGGCGTGACGCTTTTCAAGGTGTAGCCGCCGTCCAGCAAGATGCGCAGGTCGCGCGCCAGCGTCACCGGATTGCAGGATACAGCGGCAACGAAGGGAACATCCGAGCGGGCGATCTGCTTAGATTGGTCCTCGGCGCCTGCCCGCGGCGGGTCGAACACGAGGCCGTCGAAGGCGTTCAATTCCTTGAACGTCAGTGGGCGGCGGAACAGGTCGCGGCGTTCGCCCGTCACCCGCTTCAGGCCGGTCGCGAAGCGCGATCCCCGGTCAAGCGCCGAAAGGGCGGCCGCGTCGCCTTCGACTGCATGGACTTCCGATTTGGCCGCAAGCCGCAAGGCAAAGCTGCCGCAACCGGCGAAAAGATCCGCGACCTTCTTGGCACGCTTCAAATGGCCGACGACGATATCGGCCATCGCCTGTTCGGCGGCCTCGGTTGCCTGCAGGAAGGCGCCGGGCGGAATGGCAACGGCAACACCGCCAAACGTGACCACGGGCTTCCGTGGCTCGATGATGATCTCGTCATCGATGGACAGCCTGGCAAATCCCTGAGCCAAGACGAAGTTGGAGGCGACCCGACGCTGGTTCTCACCCAGTTTTCCTGACTCGTAGACCGCGACATCGAGGCCCGAACCGGTCACGGTGACCGCCAGCCGGAACGATTTGGTGGTGGCGCAGATCAATTCGGCGAGCGCCTTCAGCCTATCGAATGCGCTGACGATCTCGGGCAGTGAGATCGGGCATTCCGATATGGAGATGATCTCCGGCGACAGATGGCGATTGAAGCCGAGCAGCATGCCCGTATCGGTGCGCCGCGCGGCGAGCACGACACGGCGGCGCGTGTGCGGGGCGCAGGCGACCAGTTCGCCGATGTCGCCATCGATGCCCTTGCCTTTCAGGGCGTGCACCACCTTCTCGCGTTTCCACTGGCGATAGGCTTCGGCTTCGAAATGCTGGAGCGCGCAACCGCCGCATTCGGTGAAATGGCGGCAGGCGGGATCGATGCGCAGCGGCGAAGCCTCAAGCACCGCCATCAGCATCGCGCGGTCTTTTTCGCGCGCGGCGGTGACGGTTTCGCCGGGCAATGTGAAGGGAATGAACAGATCGCCGCTCTCGGTCTCGGCGATGCCGTCGCCCTGGGCGCCGAGTTTCCTGATGCTGAAGCGCGCGCTCATCGATCCTTGATCCCACCGAGCAGGAATTCGCGATTGCCGTCGCCGCCTTCGATGGGCGACAGATGCAGCCCGAGCGAGCGCCAGCCGGGAACCGCGTCGAGCCAATCCTGCACCAGGCCGGCGACACGGGCGGCATCGTAGGGGTCTTTCAACAGGCCGCCCTTGCCGATCGCTTCGCGGCCCGCCTCGAACTGTGGCTTGACCAGAAACATGGCGGCGGCGCCAGCCTTGGCAATGGCAAGCGCCGGCGGCAGCGCCAGTTTCAGCGAAATGAAGCTGACATCGGAAACGATGAAATCCGGGATACGGCCGCCAAGATCGGCGACGATAAGATCGCGAGCGTTCAGGCCCTCGATAACAGTTACACGCGGATCGCCGCCGATATCGGGATGCATCTGGCCATGACCGACATCAATGGCGGTGACATGGGCAGCGCCGCGCTCGAGCAGGACCTGGGTGAAGCCGCCGGTCGAGGCGCCGATGTCGAGCGCTTCGCGGCCGGCGGGATCGAGGCCGAAATGGTCGAGCCCGCCGATCAGCTTGAGCGCCGCGCGCGACACATAGCCCTGCGCGGGATCATCGATGGCAATCAGGCATTGCGGCGAGACGTTCTGACCGGGCTTGCGGGCAATGACGCCGTCGACCGTCACCGTGCCGCGTTCGACAGCGTCGCGCGCACGCGAGCGGCTGACAAACAGGCCGCGCTGGACGAGCAGGTCGTCGAGCCGCTGGCGGATGCTGGCTGGCAGAGGCGAATTCATCGGTCTTCATGGCGAAAGCCGACGACGATGGCAAGGGCGCTAGAAGATGGTTCGCGAAACCTGGCGCTCTATGGCTGGAGACAAACCGTCGTCCCGATCCCCCGAGGCCTGCTCGCGTGGGTGCTCGGGCGGGACCGCAGGCGCCGCACCAGGGTCTGGCACGACTACCAGTTGCGGCACCTGCTTGTAGGAAAAGGCGCCGCGGAGATCGCCCATCTTGCCGGCGATGATGCCCATGGCCGCCTTTTCAAGGCTGCGATCATAGCGCGTTTCGGCAGCGGCCGCCGCAACAATGACCGCTGAAAGCGCCACGCCGCACAGAAGCGTCTTCATTGTTATTGTCTCCCTGCCTGATCACGATCTAGCAGGGCGCCGTTGAAAAACGGCCAAGAGACGCGGTAAGCAAAGCGCCAAAGGAAAGCGTTAACAATGCGTTAAGGCATCAAGCCGGCGAACCGGTTCAAGTCGTTGAGATTTTGATTCAGGCGCGCTGGGCGCGGGCTGTATGGCCAAGGGCGACGAATACGGTGCGCACGATGCCGGCGGCGTCGAGCCCGGCATCGGCATACATCTTCTCCGGCTTGGCGTGGTCGGTGAACGCGTCGGGCAGCACCAGCGGGCGCACCTTCAGGCCGCTTTCCAGCAGGCCCTCATGAGCGAGGAATTGCAGCACATGGCTAGCGAAGCCGCCGATGGCGCCCTCTTCCACCGTCACCAGGACCTCGTGCGAGCGGGCCAGCCGGCGGATCAGATCCTCGTCAAGCGGCTTGGCAAAACGCGCGTCCGCGACCGTGGTGGAAAGCCCGGCAGCGGCAAGCTCCTCGGCGGCGATGAGGCAATCCTGCAGCCGCGTGCCGAAGGACAGGAGTGCCACCTTGGTGCCTTCCTTGACGATGCGGCCCTTGCCGATTTCGAGAACCGAGCCGCGCTCGGGCATGTCGACGCCGACACCGTTGCCGCGCGGATAGCGGAAGGCGATCGGGCCGTCATCGTAGCTTGCCGCGGTGCGCACCATGTGGCGCAGTTCCGCCTCGTCGGCCGCCGCCATGACGACGAAACCCGGCAAGGTCGCCAGAAAAGTGGTGTCGAAGGCGCCGCAATGGGTGGCGCCATCGGCGCCGACGAAGCCGGCGCGATCGATGGGAAAACGCACCGGCAATTTCTGGATAGCGACGTCGTGGACGACCTGGTCGTAGGCGCGCTGCAGGAAGGTCGAATAGATCGCCGCGAACGGCTTGTAGCCTTCCGTGGCAAGGCCGGCGGCGAAGGTCACCGCGTGCTGTTCGGCGATGCCGACATCGAAGGTCCTTGACGGAAACGCTTCGCCGAACAGATCGAGACCGGTGCCGCTCGGCATGGCGGCGGTGACGGCGACGATGCGGTCGTCCTCGCGGCCTTCCCTAACCAGGCTTTCGGCGAACACCTTGGTGTAGGCCGGTGCGTTGGCCGGCGCCTTGGCCTGCGCGCCGGTGATGACATCGAACTTGTTGACGCCGTGATATTTGTCGGCGGCGGCTTCCGCCGGCGCATAGCCCTTGCCCTTCTGGGTGACGACATGGATCAGCACCGGGCCTTCGCCATTGTCGCGGACATTCCTGAGGACCGGGATCAGGTGTTCCAGATTGTGACCGTCGATCGGGCCGATATGATAGAAGCCGAGCTCTTCGAACAGCGTGCCGCCGGTGACGTAGCCGCGTGCATGTTCGACCGCCCGGGTAATCGCGCGATCTGCCCGCTTGCCGAGATGGGAGGTCAGTTTCTTGCCGAAGTCGCGCAGGCCCACATAGGTCTTGCCCGAGGCCAGGCGCGCCAGATAGGCGCTCATGGCGCCGGTAGGCGGCGCGATCGACATGTCGTTGTCGTTGAGGATGACGATCAGGCGAGCGTCGAGCGCGCCGGCATTGTTCATCGCCTCGTAGGCCATGCCGGCCGACATCGCGCCGTCGCCAATGACGGCGATGACATTGTTGCGGCCGCCGGAGAGGTCGCGGGCGGCGGCCATGCCGAGACCCGCCGATATCGATGTCGAGGAGTGGGCGGCGCCGAAGGGATCGTATTCGCTCTCGGCGCGACGGGTGAAACCGGACAGGCCGCCTTCCTGGCGCAATGTGCGGATGCGGTCGCGGCGGCCGGTCAGGATCTTGTGCGGATAGGCCTGATGGCCGACATCCCAGATCAGCCGGTCATCCGGGGTGTTGAAGACATAGTGCAGTGCCACCGTCAGCTCGACCACGCCAAGGCCGGCGCCAAGATGGCCACCGGTGTGGGACACCGCGTCGATCAGTTCGGCACGAAGCTCGGATGCCAGTTGCGGCAGCTCGCTCTCGGCAAGCGTGCGCAGGTCGGCCGGGATGCGGACCCTGTCGAGAAGCGGCGTATGCGGCGTTGCGTTCACGGGTAGGCCTGCTCGGGCTTTCTGTTCAAGGGCGAAATAGGCCGCCGGCCAACGAATGTAAATGCGTGTCAGTGACGCGGATCGGGCTTAGCTTTCCGGCAATGGGATGAACTCTTCCTCATCGCCGGGAACGATATCGAAGCGGCCCGTCTTCCATTCTTGCTTGGCCTGTTCGATACGCTCCTTGGAGGACGAGACGAAATTCCACCAGATGTAGCGTTGCGAGCCAAGCGAAGCGCCGCCAAACAGCATGAAATGTGCCCCTGCCTGCGACGATACGACGATCTCGTCACCGGGCCGGAACACCAACAAGCGCTCAGCCGGAAATACATCACCTGAAATCGAGACCTCGCCTTCCAGCGTATAGATGGCGCGTTCTTCCGCATCGGCCGGGATTTTCACGCTGGCCCCAGGCGCCAGTCTCAGGTCGGCGTAGAGCGTCTCGGAGTCGGCTCTCACCGGGGACCGCAATCCCTGGAAGTCCCCGATGACAACGCGCCCACTGACACCTTCGGCATCGATCTCGGGAAGCCGAAGTGCCGCGGTGTTCTCGAACACCGGCGCCACTTCTTCCTTGCCATCCGGCAATGCCAACCATGTCTGCAGGCCGGAGATCGACATCGGCGCACCACGCAATTCCTCCGGCGTGCGCTCGGAATGGACGATGCCGCGGCCGGCGGTCATCAGGTTCACGTCACCGGGCTGGATGACCATTTCGGTGCCGAGCGAATCGCGATGTCTGATCTTGCCGTCGAACAGATAGGTCACCGTCGACAGCCCGATATGCGGATGCGGACGGACATCGAGCGCCTGGCCGGCGCGCAGGATCGCCGGACCCATGCGGTCGAAGAAGATGAAAGGCCCGACCAGCCGCCTCTTGGCGGTCGGCAGAGCGCGGCGCACCTGGAAACCGCCAATGTCCTTGGCGTTCGGTATGACCATCAGCTCGATCTGGTCGCTGGCAAAAGCATCGCCGACTTCAGGGTCTTTCCCAGGGAAGAAGCTCATGGACTCTCCTTGTCAGCGGCCGTGCCTGCTTAGCCGCATTAGGCAAAACGGACCGCCGCTTTTGCCCGCAACTTGGCTGCCACCTCCTCGCGATTGCGAGGATGCTGATGGGTCTCGAGGGAATCGAGAAGCTCGCGCGCCGACGCCGCGATGGCCTCGACGGCATGGTCGAACGCGTGCTGGTTCTGTTTCGAGGGCCGCGTCGTTCCGCTCAGTTTGCGGACAAACTGAAGTGCCGCGTCGCGCACCTCGTCATGGGTCGCCGGCGGATCAAAATTGAACAGGGTCTTGATGTTTCTGCACATCGTTTCCGAACCTCCTCTTGTCCTGAAGCCCTTTCAATCGGGACGAGTTCTATCCTCGATCATGATCATGTCCAAAAACCGGTGAGGCAAGACCATCATTCGGACCGCGCCTCAGTCCGCGTCGAGCGGCTCCGTTCCAACCGGCTTGCCGTCGCGCGACAGCCTGATCTTCTCGACCTTGTCCTCGGCGGCCTTCAGCAGCCGGTCGCAATGCGCCTTCAGCGCCTCGCCGCGCTCATAGATCCGGATCGACTGGTCGAGCGGCACGTCGCCGCGCTCCAGATCATCGACGATCTTCTCCAACGCGTCGAGTGCTTGTTCGAAGCTCATCGCCTTGACGTCTTCGTTGGTCTCACCAGCCATCATTCATCCTTTCATCAGCCGCCCGACATGGGCGGCGACCGAAAATGCCAGTCCCTGCAGATCGTAGCCACCCTCGAGCAGGCTGACGAGCCGGTTGCCGCTGTGGCGCGTGGCGCGCTGCATCAGCTGGCCGGTTGCCCAGTCGAAATCATCCTCGGTCAGATTGATCTCGGCCAGCGGGTCGCGGTGGTGCGCGTCGAAACCGGCCGAAATGATGATCAGGTCGGGCGCGAAACTGTCGAGCGCCGGCAGCACGCGCGACAGGAAGGCATCGCGGAAAACCTCGCTGCCGGTTTGCGGCGCCAAAGGTGCGTTGACGATGTTGCCGGCGCCGGTCTCGTTCTTTGCCCCGGTGCCGGGATAGAGTGGCATCTGGTGCGTCGAGCAATAGAGCACCGACGGGTCGTCCCAGAAAATATCCTGTGTGCCGTTGCCGTGATGCACGTCCCAGTCGACGACGGCGACACGCTCGACGCCATGTTTCCTCTGCGCATGGCGCGCTGCGATCGCCGCCGTGTTGAAGAGGCAGAAACCCATCGCCGTGGTTTTTTCGGCATGATGGCCGGGCGGCCGCGCGGCGACGAAGACATTGTCGGCGCGGCCTGTGAAAACATCATCGACGGCGGCATTGGCGGCACCGATCGCCGTGATCGCCGCCTGCCAACTCTTCGGGCTGGCGGTGGTGTCGGCGTCGATGCGGGCGATGCCTTGGTCGGGAATGGCGGCGCGCACGCGGGCGACGAAATCGGCGGGATGCGCGTAGAGGATCGTCGCCTCGTCGCCTTCCGGCGCCTGGACGCGATCGAGCCCGGCGAAGGCCTCGTCGTCGAGCACCCGCTCGATGGCGCGCAAGCGGTCGGGCCGCTCGGGATGACCGGGCGGCGTGATGTGCTCGAGGAATATCGGATGGGTGTAGAGACGAGTGACCATTGCCCTAATCTAGTGACCTGGATCGACAAAGGCCATGAGCAGGCGGCTGATGGCTGGGGAAAATCACGCCTGCGTCCATTGGTGTCGCTGCAGGCATTGGCGTCGTCAGTGCTTCGGCGTAAGGTCGCCACCGCTGCCTGGTGCCCGCCGCAAACGGGAGAATCGGGAACACGGTTGAACTCCGTGGCGTGCCCAACGCTGTAAGGGGGACCGCGCCGGTAAATGCCACTGTCTTTTGACGGGAAGGCGCCGGACGCGGGTTGATCCCGAGCCAGAAGACCGGCCTGGCAGACATCGTCATCCGCATGGTCAGGCGGGCGGCATCTACTGCAATCGCAAGGGGACACGCGATGCCGGAAACCATGACCGCTCCTGTTGGCGACGGATTTGACCAGAGTGCGCGCGATGCGGTCTATCGCGCCATGTTCACGCGGCGCGATGTGCGCAGCCATTTTCTGCCCACCGCACTCGACGACGAGGTGCTGGCACGGCTGCTGCTTGCCGCTCACCATGCGCCGTCTGTCGGCTTCATGCAGCCCTGGAATTTCATCGTCATCCGCGACGCCGGGCGACGGGAAAAAGTCCGCGACCTGTTTTTGGCGGCACGCGAACAGGAACTGCCGGCCATCGAGGAAGAGCGGCAAGCGCTCTACCGCAAGCTCAAGCTGGAGGGCATCTGCGAAAGCGCGCTCAACATCTGCATCACCTGCGACCGCCAGCGCTCGCAGGGTTCGCCGCTGGGGCGCTGGCACAATCCGGAGATGGATCTCTACAGCACGGTCTGCGCGGTGCAGAATTTCTGGCTGGCGGCGCGCGCCGAAGGCGTCGGTGTCGGCTGGGTCAGCATCATCGAGGCGCAGGCATTGAAAAGCCTGCTATCCATTCCCGAGCATGTGACGCCGATCGCCTATCTCTGCGTCGGCCGTGTCTCGGAGTTCGCGCCTAAACCGGATCTCGAAACGCATGGCTGGGGCCGCCGCTTGCCGCTGCCGGAACTGATCATGAGCGAGATTTTTTGCGGGCAAGGCGAAGCGGCGCTCAAATCGACCATTGCTGGCCTCAACACCGCAGGCACCGAAGCGGCGGCCTCCAAGCGTTGACAGTCAGGGTGTGGCGCCGGCCGTTCCCCAGCGCGAGCCGCCGAAGGAGGCCAGCGCCTTGTCCTTGAGTTCCCTGAATTTGGAAGACGCCTCCGCCAGCCGGGCATCCCAGGCGGGATCGGGCACCTGGGCCTCGATAGTCCTGAAATAGACCTGCATCAGGCAGGCGATTGCGAAGGGTTCGATGAACGCGGCCTTGAAGGCCCAGGCGAAGACGACGGCGAGCACGAAGGCCCAGCCGGCCAGTTGCCCGGGCATCATGAAAAGAATGGCGCCGGCCGGCGCCAGCATCAACAGGAAGATGACGAAGGACACGCCCCACATGATGACCGCCAGCCAGACGGCGTTCTTGACCATGGTCTTGCCGTTCTGGGCATAGAGCACGACGCCTTGCCGCGCCGTCTCGAACGGCGAAGCGGAATTCATGCGGATGTTGTAGCCGAGGATGATCTCGTCGACATAGGTCAGCGACAGGCGGATCACCGTGTTGATGAAGGAGACCACGCCGCTCAAGCCAGGAATCGGCAGGAAGGCGGCTATGCCGCTGATCAGGCCGGTGATGGCGCGGATGGCGCCCTTGACCAATTGGTCGACGACGAAAAGGATGTTGGCCTCGGCGAAACGCTGGGTCACGATTTCCTTGGCATAGGCAATCTGGTTCTGGCCGTCGGGAATGTCGCGGCCGTCGATCAGATGGACCATGACGGCGATGTGGCCGGCCTTGACGACATAGAGGAAGTATTCGCGGATCCAGTAGACGGCGATCGAGACGATACCGAAGCCGACCACGCCGCCCCACAGGGCAAAGGACAGCGGCCCGTCGGGATCGGCCGAGATATGGCCGACGCCATAGCCGACGCTGGCGCCCGTGCCGGTCGCCAAGATGTAGGCAAGAGTGATGCCGAAATAGACGATCATGCGAAAGACGATGAAGGGCCATGTCCGCATCATGATGGACACCGCCCTGCCGATATCGAAATCCCACATGCCCCGAATCTCCCCCTCAGAGATGGCGCAAGAGGATGCGCTCAAACCAGCCATTGTCAATCGCGGGCAATGATGCCTGACCGTCGAAAAGGAATTTCAATCCGGCTGCGGATCAGGCCTTTTGAGCAGGCCTTCGAGCAGTTGCTTGAACGCCGTCACCACCTTCTTCGACGTCGCTTCGGGGTCGCTCGAATTGGCAATCCGTTGCGCCGCCTGACTGCTCGCCCCGTTGATCAGCCGCGAGGCAGTCTCGGCGTCGAGGCTGGAGACGACAAGCCCCTCCGCCTGCAGCGTCGTCAGATGGCCGGTCATTGAAGCGATGCAGGCATTGGCATTCGGCCATTGTGCCGGATCCCCCAGCACGGCCGGGCCATCCCGGAACATGATGCGCTGGATTTCCGGTTCCAATGCCATCTCGATATAGGTCGTGCATTCGTCAACGAAACGCTGCCAGCGGGTCGGCGCTCTCGACGCGACCTCATTCACCCGAGCAGCCATCTCGCCGTCGATCTCGGCGATGACCGCCTGCAGCAATCCCTTCTTGTCGCCGAAGTGATGATAGAGTGCGCCGCGCGTCAGCCCGGCCGATGCGGTGAAATCATCCATCGAGGCTTCGGCGTAGCCTGTTGTGCCGAAGGCATGGCGGGCCGCCGCGATCAGCTTGGCGCGCGTCTCGGCGATCATCTCCCTGCGAGGTTTGTGCATGGCTTCTGGACCTATTGACATACGTCACGTATGCCAATTGACATACGCGGCGTATGATCTATCTAACAATCATACGCAACGTATGTAATTGTCGAATCTTCCTTTGTCGAGGAACCGGACCATGCAAAATCCTTACTCCGAGATCTTTCGCGCCACCGGCACCAAGGGCTTTGCGGCCGCGGGCTTCATAGCGCGCCTGCCGATCGCCATGGCTCCGATCGGCATCGTGGCGATGCTGTCGCAGACGCGTGGCGAATACTGGCTTGCCGGCGCCGTCTCCGCGACATTCGCGCTGGCCAACGCCTTCGTGGCGCCGCAGATATCAAGGCTGGTGGATCGCGTCGGCCAGACGCGGATCGTGGTGCCGACCACCATCATCTCCGTGCTCGCTTTCGCGGTCCTGATTGCGGCGGCCAATCAGGACTGGCCGGTATGGACGCTGTTCGTGTCGGCATTGCTGGCGGCGGCGATGCCCAGCATGCCGGCAATGGTGCGCGCGCGCTGGACGGAGATTTTTCGCGGGCGACCCGAGATGAATACCGCATTTGCCTTCGAATCGGCGGCGGACGAGCTGGTCTACATCGCCGGGGCATCGCTGTCGGTGGGCCTGAGTGCCGCCCTGTTCCCGGAAGCGGGCATGCTGGCGAGCACGCTGTTCCTCGCCTTCGGTTCGACGGCCTTCATCCTGCAGCGTTCGACCGAGCCGCAAGTGCGGCCAGCGGAATCAGGTTCGCGCGGCTCGGCAATCCGCCTGCGGCCGGTGCAGATCATCACCTTCGCCCTGATCTTCATCGGCGCGACCTTCGCGACGACGGAAGTGAGCACGGTGGCATTCACCAAGGAACTTGGCCAACCGGGTGCCGCGAGCCTCGTCATTGGCGTCTATGCGCTGGGATCGTTCGTGCTCGGCATCATCGTCGGGGCGCTCAACCTGAAAGCGCCGCTGCAACGCCAGCTTGCCATCGCGGTCGCCATCATCGCGCTCAGCACATTGCTGCCGCTGACCGCCCGCTCAGTGCCGCTTCTGGCACTGACCGTCTTCATCAGCGGCGTGGCGATCTCGCCGACCTTCATCACGGCATTCGGCCTGATCGAACGGCATGTGCCGGAGGCCATGCTGACCGAGGGCATCACCTGGGTGACCACAGGGATCGGCATAGGCATGGCGCTGGGCTCGTTCGCAGCCGGCTCGGTGGTCGATGCGTTCGGCGCGCAGAACGGGTTCTGGATCTCGGTGGCTTCAGGCACGATCGCACTGGCCACCGTGCTGCTTGGCCAGAGCAGCCTTGCCACGCCCGAGTGCGAGCTGGACGGATGCGAAGCAGGCGTCGTTGCCGCGGAATGATCCCGAGGCCTCCGGTTCGAACGGACCGGGCGCTATCCCAGGTGGTTGCCGTTCAGAGAATCTCGGTCTTGGCGATGTGGATGCCAAAACCTTCGAGACCGACATAGTGACGTTCGCGCGAAGCGATCAGGTTGATCGAGGAAATGCCGAGATCCTTGAGGATCTGCGCGCCGAGGCCGATTTCGCGCCATTCATTCTCGCGGCGGCGCGCCTCTTCGTGATCCTCGCGGTCGCCGCTCGCCGGCCGCTTGCGCTCCTGATGGGCGACGCCGACCGAGCCCTCGCGCAGATAGACGATGACACCGCGCTTGCGCTCGCCCATCGCCTTCATGATGCCGTCGAGCCGATGGCTGGTGCCGAAAACGTCGGTCACTACGTCCTCGGAATGCAGGCGCACCGGCACGTCCTCGCCGTCGCGGATGTCGCCGAAGACAATGGCGACATGATGCATGGAGTCCCAGGGCAGCGTGTAGGTGAAGACCTGCGCCTTGCCGCCGAGCGTGTCGATCTCCGAGCAAGCCACGCGTTCGACCAACGTTTCCTTGCGTTGCCGGTAGGCAATGAGATCGGCGACCGAAACCTGCTTGAGGCCATGCTGCTCGGCAAAGGCCGCCACCTGCGGCCCGCGCTTGACGGTGCCATCGTCGTTGACCAGCTCGGAAATGACGCCGACAGGCGGCAAGCCGGCAAGCTTGCACAGATCGACCGCGGCTTCCGTATGGCCCGAGCGCATCAGCACGCCGCCTTCGCGCGCGATCAGCGGGAAGATGTGGCCGGGGCGGACGAAATCCGAGCCGCCTACATTGCCGTTGGCGAGGTTGCGAACGGTCAGCGTGCGGTCCTCGGCCGAAATGCCTGTCGTCGTGCCATGCTTGAAGTCGACGCTGACGGTGAAGGCGGTGGTGTGAGCCGAATCATTGTCGGCCACCATCGGCTGCAGGTTGAGGCGCTTGGCTTCCTCGCGCGGCATCGGCGTGCAGACGATGCCTGACGTGTGACGGACGATGAACGCCATCTTTTCGGGCGTGCAGTGGACGGCGGCGACGATCAGGTCGCCCTCGTTCTCGCGCCCGTCATCGTCCATGACGACGACGATCTCGCCGCGCTCGAAAGCACGCAAGGCTTCGACGATCTTCTTCTGGTCGTAAGGCATGGTATGCTCGCTTCGCTCGCCAGGGAGTAGGGGAATAGGGCAGTACGGGAGTAGGGGCAAAGGAAAAAATTGGCTGTCTCGGCGGGCAGCGTACCATACTGCCCTACTCCCTTACTGCCCTACTCCCCTTCCCGTCTGTCCCCGATGACGCAGGTAATGATCGGCAATGGCGCAGGCAACCATCGCTTCGCCGATCGGCACGGCGCGGATGCCGACGCATGGGTCGTGGCGGCCCTTGGTCATGATCTCGACGTCGTTGCCGTCCTTGTCGATCGACTTGCGCGGCGTCAGGATCGACGAGGTCGGCTTGACGGCGAAACGGGCAACGATCGCCTGGCCGGTCGAGATACCGCCGAGGATGCCGCCGGCATTGTTGGACAGGAACACCGGCTTGCCGTCATTGCCCATGCGCATCTCGTCGGCATTCTCTTCGCCGGTGATGCGGGCGGCTTCGAAACCGTTGCCGATCTCGACGCCCTTGACGGCATTGATCGACATCAGGCCGGACGCAATGTCCTGGTCAAGCTTGGCATAGATCGGAGCGCCGAGGCCCGCCGGAACACCATCGGCAACGATCTCGATGACCGCGCCGACCGAGGATCCCGCCTTGCGAATGCCGTCGAGATATCGCGTGAAGACGGGAACGGAGGCCGGATCGGGGGTGAAGAATGGATTTTCGGCGTTGCCAATGAAATTCCAGTTCCAGTTGGCACGATCGATCGATTTTTCGCCCATCGAGACCAGCGCGCCGCGCACCACCATGCCCGGCACCACCTTGCGGGCGAGCGCCCCGGCGGCCACGCGCGCCGCGGTTTCGCGGGCCGAGGAGCGGCCGCCGCCGCGATAATCGCGGATGCCGTATTTGACGTCATAGGTGTAATCGGCATGGCCCGGCCGGTATTGGCGGGCGATTTCGCCATAGTCCTTCGAGCGCTGGTCGACATTCTCGATCAGCATCGACACCGGCGTGCCGGTGGTGATCATCGTCTCACCGTCCTCGTCGAGCACGAAGCCTGACAGCACCTTCACTTCGTCGGGCTCGCGGCGCTGGGTGACGAAGCGTGATTGGCCCGGCCGGCGCTTGTCGAGGTCGGCCTGGATCTCGTCGCGCGTAAAGCGGATGCCGGGCGGACAGCCGTCGACCACGCAGCCGAGTGCGGCGCCATGGCTTTCGCCCCAGGTGGTGACGCGGAAAAGGTGGCCGAACGTGTTGTGAGACATGAAATGACCCTGCCCGGCGTCGGAGCCGGCTCAAGACGCCTTCTATTGGCGTTTTTCACAGGGGTCAAACTGTGATCTGGCGGATTTAGTTTTGACACATTCGGTTGGTTTCTGCTCTGCTCCATCCGCCGTTGAACGCCCGTCGCCATGCCGGTGCAATGATTAAGAGGAACGATTATGCGTACCCTGATTGGCGCCGTTGCCGCCACGCTGCTGCTTTCCACCGCCGCTTTCGCCGGCCAGACCGAGGGCCTGATCAAGAAGATCGACAAGGACGCGCTGATACTGACGCTGGACGACGGCAAATCCTACAAACTGAACGCCGAGACAGATCTCGACGCGCTGAAGCCGGGCATGGACATCGTCATCGCCTACGACGTCACCAATGGTGAAAACGTCATCACCGACATGGAACTGCCGGACAGCGCGGCCAATTAGAGCTTCCAACCCGAATTGGACGCAGTGCCAGCGGTTCGGCATTTCGCTGAACCGCTCTAATCATTTGCTTTTGCGAAGCACTTTCTCTGGACTTGCTCTGAACGGGCCTAAAGCCACTGCAGGCTCTTGCCGTCGAGTTTGAGCACACGATCCTGCGGTATCTCCAGGTTCGCCGCTTCGTCCTCGGCCATCCCCTCGACGAAGCGAAACAAGGTCCGCATGACCCCGCCATGGGTCACGCAGATCGTCTGGCGTTCGATCGCGTCGAACCAGGGCTTCACCCGTTCGAGCAGCATCTGGTAGCTCTCGGCGCCTTCGCCGGGCGGCTGAAAGTTCCACTTGTCCAAAGCGCGTATCCGGCTCGCTCCGGGATACCGCGTCTCCAGCTCGGCAAAGGTAAACCCCTGCCAATCGCCGAAATTGACTTCGACCAGCCGAGAATCAGTTCGATAGCCATCCGGATCAAGCTTCATCGCGGCGCGGATGCGCTGCATCGTCTCGCGCGTCCGTTTCATCGGGCTGGCGACGAAATCGAAATCCTGCGGATTGTGGACGAGTTCGGCCAGCCGATGGCCGTTGCCGTCCGCCTGTTCGCACCCAAGCGTATTGAGGTCAGTGTCGGCCTGCCCCTGAAGCCGGAATTCGGCGTTCCACGCGGTCTGGCCGTGGCGCACGATGTAAACCAGCGGGTACATCAGGTCTTCCGGAACGGGAGCGGGCGGACGACGGTTGGCGGGTGTCAGTCCTTGACCGTCGAAATATCCGGTGCGTCGACCGCCTTCATGCCGACGACGTGGTAGCCCGAATCGACGTGGTGCACTTCACCGGTGACGCCGCGCGACAGATCGGACAGGAAATAGACGCCGGAATCGCCGACTTCCTCTTGTGTCACCGTCTGCTTCAGTGGCGAATTGTATTCGTTCCACTTCAGGATGTAGCGGAAATCGCCGATACCGGATGCGGCAAGCGTCTTGATCGGGCCGGCCGAAATGGCGTTGACACGGATCTTCTTGGCGCCGAGATCGACGGCCAGATAACGCACGCTGGCCTCGAGCGCGGCCTTGGCGACACCCATCACGTTGTAATGCGGCATCACCTTTTCGGCGCCGTAATAGGTCAGCGTCAGCAGCGAGCCGCCATTGGTCATCAGCGCCTCGGCGCGCTTGGCAATGGTGGTGAAGGAGTAGACCGAAATGTCCATGGTGCGCAGGAAATTGTCGCGCGTCGTCTCGACGTAACGACCAGTCAGCTCGTCCTTGTCGGAGAAGGCGATGGCGTGGACGAGAAAATCAAGCTTGCCCCAATGCTTGGCGACATTGGCGAAAACCTCGTCCAGGCTCGCCGGGTCGGTGACGTCGCAATGGCCGGCGACAAAGGCGCCGAGTTCGGCGGCCAGCGGCTCGACGCGCTTCTTGAACGCCTCGCCCTGATAGGTCAGCGCGATCTCGGCGCCATGGTCGACGCACGACTTGGCGATGCCATATGCGATCGACCTGTTATTGGCGACGCCAAGAATAAGGCCGCGCTTGCCGGCCATAAGGCCCTGTCCACCCGCCATGTGAGCGCTCTCCGCAAGATTTTCTGCTTTGTGGAGTGCCCTATCGCACAGGCACAGTGCCCCTTCAAGCGTTCAAACCGGACAGTTCGGGGGACAAAAGCCGCCAATCAACCTTTTTGGCCGCGCAACAGCGCTTCGAGCGCGCTATCGCCGCCCTGCGGCAGCATGATCCGCACATGCGCGTAGAGATCGCCATGGCCGCCGGCTTTCTCCGGCAGGCCCCTGCCCTTCAGCCGCAGGACCTTGTCCGAACTCGACCAGGCGGGAACGTTGACGGCAAGCTTGCCGGTCGGCGTCTCGACCGGCACCTTGGCGCCGAGCACCGCATCCGCCAGCGCCACAGGCAGGTCGGCATGCAGATCGCGCCCCTCGATACGGTAGCGCGGATGCCGGCGCAGATGGATCTTGACCAGCGCATCGCCTGGCTGGCCCGGCCCTTGCTCGCCTTGTCCCTTCAGCCGGATGGTCTGGCCATCCTCGACATAGGCCGGCAGCTTGACCGCCACCTTGCGACCGTCGGGGAACATCGCCGTCACCTTTTCGGCGGTCGCCGCTTCCTCGATGGTGACGTCGAGCGTCACGTTCAGATCGGCGGCGGTCGCCGGCTGACGGCGGTCGCCCGCGCCGGCACCGCGCGCACCTGAAAAGGCATCGCCGAAAATCTGGCTGAAGATATCGCTGTTGCCGTCGAACGGATCGCCTCCGGGGCGGCCGGAGCGGAATTCGAATCGCGAACCGCCAGCGCCTTGCTGCCGGCGAAACCCGCCAAAGGGATCGCCCCCACCGGCGGCACCCTCAAAGCCCTGGAAACGCGGCTTGCCGTCGGCGTCGATCTCGCCGCGATCGAAAGCGGCGCGATTTTTCTCGTCGCCGACGATCTCATAGGCCTGGTTGGCCGCGGCAAAACGGTCCTTCGCCTTGGGATCATTCGGATTCTGATCCGGATGATGCTTCTTGGCGAGTTTCCGGTACGCCGATTTTATGTCCTTGGCCGATGCGTTCTTGGCAACGCCCAGCACCTCATAGGGGTCGCGCATGCTTCCTGTGCCCTGGAAAAGGAGTGAGTCTCTGGTTGCCTCCTATATGCGCTCGCATAGGAAGAAATTCCAGTGCTGGGTCGGCATATCGAAAGCGGAAAATCAGAGTGCCTTGAAGTCCTGCATGTGCCAGCCGCCGGCGCTGGCCAGGCAAAGTTCGCCTTTGAACATGGCAACGCCATCAAAGCTTTCACGCGAGGCCTTGAAGCGGCGGCATGTCTGGCCCTTGTCCTTCAATTCCGCCAGCTCGGTGATGGAACCGCGTGACCCGGTGCCGGCATTCGCCCATGGCACGGCCTGCTCGCCGAGTTGCTCGATATCGGCGGAGGACACCGCATTGCCGATCGTCGTCTGGTCGGAGTCGCGATCGGCATTGGCCGGCGCGGCTGAGGCCGAGGTGCTGCCGGTCAGAATCGACCTGTCGACTTCAGCTTTTTCCAGGCTAAACCCACCCGCGCCGCAAGCGGCGAGCGGCAGCGCGATCATCACGATCGCGGCTTTCGTGCTGGCCGAAGCGATAACGCCCCATTGCCTGCTGTCAAAAGCTTGCGCGATACGCGACAATCGGCAACCTCCCCCTGCTGCATAAGAATCTTGGCTTCGTGACAATTTGAGAAAAACTATGAGTGACACAAAGTTAACAACCAGTGACTTTACCGAAGCCGCGGAGCCGTTTCGCCTCTTTGCCGCATGGCTGGATGACGCCACCAAGAGCGAAATGAACGACCCCAACGGCGTGGCGCTGGCGACCGTCGATGCCGACGGCATGCCGGATGTGCGTATGGTTCTGCTCAAGGGGTTCGATGAAGGCGGGTTTGTGTTCTACACGAATTTCGAGAGCGCCAAGGGCCAGGAAATTCTTGGCAGCATGAAGGCAGCCATGTGCTTCCACTGGAAATCGCTGCGCCGTCAGGTGCGCATTCGCGGTCCGGTTGAGATCGTCAGCGACGCCGAAGCCGACGCCTACTACGCGACGCGGCCGCGCGGCAGCCGCATCGGCGCCTGGGCCTCGAAACAGTCGCGGCCACTGGAAAGCCGCTTCGCCTTGGAAAAGGCGGTGGCCGAATACACGGCGCGCTATCCGATCGGCGAGATTCCCCGGCCAAAGCATTGGTCGGGTTTCCGCATCGTGCCCACGACCATCGAGTTCTGGCACGACAGGCCGTTCCGGCTGCATGACCGCGTCGTCTTTTCCCGCGATGCGAAGGACGGCTGGGACAAGACGAGGCTTTATCCCTGAGGCGCCAATCTCCCCAGCGGAGTGCAGGGCAGTCGCATATGGGAAGCCGAGGTTTTCGCCCTACGAATACCCCCACCCCTAACCCCTCCCCAAAAGGGGGAGGGAGATTCCGTAGGCGCCGATCTCGGCAAAAATTGCCGACGTTTTACGCCAAGGGGGAAGCGCGCGGCAGTATTCCCTCCCCCTTGTGGGGAGGGTTAGGGTGGGGGTCCTTCTTCGCAAGAATCCCTGTGCGTTTGCCCTGCCCACGAGGGCAGGGGAATCGCACATGAGTAGATCGGGTCACTTGCGTGGTGGAGAGAAATTGATTCTGACGGACCTCTTGAAGACAGGAGGTCATGATGGTGTTTGTGGATATATTCGACGAGGTTCCGGACCCTCGAGACTTCACGGCCCAGCACGAATTGCCAGAGATTTTGTTCGTGGCGCTGGCGGCGGTGCTTTGCGGAGCGACGCACTGCACGGAGATGGTGCTGTTTGCCAAGTCGCGGCTCGATCTGTTGCGGCAGTTCATCCCCCTCAAGCACGGCGTGCCCAGCCACGACACCTTCAGCCGGGTGCTGGCCGCACTCGATCCGGTGGCCTTCAACGCCGCCTTCATGCGCTTCATGGCCGCCTTCGGCACACAGGCGCACATCGATGTGCCGAAAGGCCAAGTCGCCGTCGACGGCAAGAGCCTCAGGCGCGCCTACGCCAAGGGCTGCGCCCACATGCCGCCGCTGGTGGTTACAGTCTTTGCCTGCGACACCTTCATGAGCCTGGCTCAGGTCGTGGCACACAAGGGTGGCGAGGTCGAGGCTGCGATCGAGGCGCTCAAGCTGTTGTCGCTCAAGGGGTTGACCGTCACCGGCGATGCCTTGCACTGCCATCGCCGCATGACCAAGACCATCCGCGAAGGTGGCGGCAACTATGTGCTGGCCATCAAGGGCAACCAGTCGAAACTGGCAGTACAGGCCAATGCCGCCCTCGACGCGGCAGCTGCGAGCAAAAGAACCAGGTTCCATCAGGTCGACGAGGATGCCCATGGCCGCCACGAGGTGCGCCGTGCTTTCGTCGTCCCCTTCGCCCAGACGCCGGGCCAGAACGCGCTCGTCGACCTTTGCGCCGTCGGCCGTGTCGAAAGCTGGCGCACCGTCGATGGCAAGACCACCCACAAGGTCCGCTGCTATGCGTTGTCGCGCACAATGCCGGCCAAAGAACTGATCGCCTCCGTCCGCCGCCACTGGAGCATAGAGAATGAGCTGCACTGGCAACTCGACGTCCTGCTCTGCGAAGATCGCATCAGGGGTCGCAAGAACAACGCGCCGGCAAACCACGCCATACTTCGGCGCCTTACTCTCAACATCCTTAGAGCCGACCCGGAAAACATCCCGCTCAGCCACAAACGACTCAAAGCACAGTGGGCCGATCAAGACCTCATCAGCCTTATCACTCATATGCGATAGCCCTGCCCACGAGGGGAGATCGGCAGCTTCTACTTATGATTTCTTTCTCGTCATGAATGCCGTGAGCGCGGCGCGCGCCTCATCTGATTTCAGCCGTTCGCGAAAATGCTCGCTTTCCTCGCCGATGCGGGCGACGAGATCGTCGCGCGAGCCACGCATCAGGTCGCGCGCGATCTTCAGCGCCTGTGGCGGCTTGGCCGCGATCTGGCCTGCCGCCGCCAGAACCGAGGCCTCCAGCGCCCCTTCCTCGACCACCTCGTAGATCAAGCCGGCGGCTTTCGCCCGCTCGGCCGAAAAGCCTTCGCCGAGGCCGAGCAGCGCGAAAGCACCTTGCTGCCCAAGGATGCGGGGCGCGAGCAGGCTCGATCCTGCCTCGGGCACCAGCCCGAGATCGACGAAAGGCGTCCTGAACACCGTGCGCGGCGTGGCGAAGGTCAGGTCGCAATGCAGATTGAGCGTCGTGCCGATGCCGACCGCAATGCCGTCGACGCCGGAAACGATGGGCTTTTCAACCCTGGCCAGCGCCATCAGGAAGTCCCAGACCTCGGTGCCGCCATCGCCGCCAGTGGCGACGACCATGAAATCGGCAAGATCGTTGCCGGAGGAGAAGGCGCCGGGCACGCCAAGGAAGACATGGACGCGGATCGCAGGATCGGCGTCGCCCTCGGCCAGAGCGGCCGACATTTTCGCATACATGGCGCGCGTCAAGGCGTTCTTCTTGTCCGGGCGGTTCATGCGGATGATCTGGATGGCGCCCTGGCGCTCGACGAGGATGTGGTCTGTCACGGTTTTTTCCTTGTGAGCGGTCAGGCTGAAATCAGTGTTTTGCCGGCAATCGAGAGGCTTTCGGCGCCGCCGATAACGCGCTCCTTCAAGGCCCTGACCTCGCCGAGCAGGTTTTCGGCGAAGAAACGGCAAAGCGCGATGCGGCCCGGATCGGCAAGAGCGCCCTGCGCCAGGTAGGCACCGCCGGCGGCAAGCGAGATCAGCCTGAGATAGGGCGTAGCACCAGCCAGCGCCTCGTCCGGCCGGCCGTCGGCCGCTAGTTTTTGCAGGAAGCGGGTCGCCTGCGTCAACTCGGCGAGCGCCGCGTCGAGGGCATCGGCGGTGCGGCCGAAACCCCTAAGATTCGATGTCCGCACGGCATTGGCGACCGCGGCAAGTTCGGCGATGTAACCATGCACATGGTCACTGCTGCCGAGCGGCAGCTTGCGCATCACCAGATCGATCGCCTGGATGCCGTTGGTGCCCTCATAGATCGGCGCGATGCGTGCATCGCGGTAGAGCGCGGCCGCGCCCGTCTCCTCGATGAAGCCCATGCCGCCATGCACCTGGAGGCCAAGCGAGGCAACCTCGACGCCGATATCGGTCGAGAATGCCTTGGCCAGCGGCGTCAGCAGATTGGCGCGGTCGCGCCAATGCGTCGCCTCATCGCCAGCCGACACGCGCGCCAGGTCGATGGCGTGAGCGCAGCAATAGCTGATGGCGCGCGCTGTCTGCGTCAGCGCCTTCATGGTCAGGAGATTGCGCTGCACATCCGGGTGGTGGACGATCGGCGCCATGCCGGCACCAGCGTAGCTTGCGGCCTTGCCCTGGCGGCGCTCATTGGCATAGGCGATTGCCTTTTGCGTCGCGGCTTCCGCGACCGCGACGCCCTGCATGCCGACGGCAAGGCGGGCGTTGTTCATCATGGTGAACATGCAGGCGAGGCCCTTGTTCTCCTCGCCGATCAGCCAGCCGATGGCGCCGGGCGCAGTGCCGCCGAAGCCATCGCCATAGATCATGGTGCAGGTCGGCGAGGCATGAATGCCAAGCTTGTGCTCCAGGCCGGAACAGAAGACGTCGTTGCGCGCGCCGAGCGAGCCATCGTCGCCGACCAGGAATTTCGGCACCAGGAACAGCGACAGACCGCGCGTGCCGGCAGGCGCATCGGGCAGCCGCGCCAGAACCAGATGGATGATGTTGTCGGTAAAGTCGTGCTCGCCATAGGTGATGAAGATCTTTTGGCCGAAGATGCGGTAGGTGCCGTCGCCCGCCGGCTCGGCGCGTGCGCGCAACGCATTGAGGTCCGAACCGGCCTGCGGCTCGGTCAGGTTCATCGTGCCCATCCATTCACCGGAGACGAGCTTTTCGAGATATTTCGCCTTGAGCTCCCGCGAGGCGTGTTTGTCGAGCGCCTCGACCGCGCCCATGGTCAGCGTCGGGCCGATGCCGAAGGCCATGGCGGCGGAGTTCCACATTTCGAGCGCGGCGACGCCGAGCATGGTCGGAAGCGCCTGGCCACCATACGCTTCAGGCCCGGACAGTGCGTTCCAGCCGCCGTCGATCCAGCGGCGATAGAGTGCCTTCCAGCCGGGCGGCGTGATGACGGCGGCGTCCTTCAACACCGCACCTTCCTCATCGCCGATCTTGTAGAGCGGCGCGACCTCTTCGGTAGCGAAGCGTCCGGCCTCGCCAAGAATGGCATCGACCAGATCCTCGCCAAGATCGCCGAATGTGCCGGCATCGAGGGCGGGCTTGAGACCCGCCACGTGCTTGAGCGTGAAAGCGATATCCTCGACCGGTGCCCGATACATGCCGCTTCCTCCTCCTGATCCATCGGACTGATCCTAGGACCCGCACTGCCGCAAAACCATCCGCCTTTGAGGGGCGGTCCTCCATCTTCTTTTTACGTAAACGTCAAATTTTGTCACGCGGATTTTGCAATCGCGTTCGCATGTATTAAATTCAATCCTGCACAAACCATCGACCGGAATGTCCCATGCTTGCCAGACCAGACGCCTATCGCTGCATCGAATGCGGCCTGCCCTATCGAGCGGCAGGGTTCTGGTACCATGAGGGCAGACTGGAACACGGCGCCGCCTACTGGTCGGACCGCGGCATATTGTGTTCGCCGCAATGCTCGCTCGCCCATCACCGCAAACGGGCGGCCGAAGGCACGCTGCAGCAAGAGCCGGCGCCGGACCCGTTTGAATTTCAGCCGGTTATCCGGCGTTAGCATCGCCGTCGCCAGCCTGCAGAAGCACTTCCTTAACCATAGCGGTTCAGGATTTGTCTTTGATCAACGGGGATTCCCTGTTTGAAAATGCCGGCGCGCCTCCTTCGCCGCTTAAAGAGCGTCGTGCCGATGCTCTTCAAGTCTTTGGTTTTTGTGCATGTCGTTGCCCCAAAACCGCTGCGCACTTTTGGGCGACATGCACTGGCGCTTCTCGCTTTTGCGGCGACGATGGCGCAGCCAACGGCGGCAAAGGCCTCGGATTTTTCCGAGCCCTGGAAGAATGCCGACCGCGCCCTGGTGGTCGACGCCTACGAGTACAATTCCATCGACTGGGCGCAACTCGCCACCGACAAGCGGATCGTCGGCTTCATCAACAAGGCATCCGACGGCATGCCGCCGCCCTATTTCTGTTTCGGCGGCGACAGCGAGGTAAAGCTGTGCAAGGCGCTGTGGAAACGCCATGCGGTGACACGCGAACTGTTCCAGACGCGCAGGGTGGTCGCCAAGGCGCTCGGCCTGAAATGGGGCGCCTATCACCTCGCCCGCCCCGGCAATCCGGTCGAGCAGGCCAACAATTTCCTCGATTTCGCCGATCCCGCGCCGGACGATCTGCTGGCTCTCGACATCGAGGGCAACGATCCCTCGCAGTGGATGTCGCTCGACGATGCCGAGGAGTTCGCGCGCCAGGTGCATCGGCGCATCGGCCGCTTCCCGGTGCTCTACACCAACGGCAAGACGGCCCAGTACATTGCCGACAACAGCTACAGATACCGGCTCCTGTCGCGGCTGCCGCTCTGGTATGCCCGCTACATCAACGACATCGACGTGCATTTTCCGATGGGCAACTGGCGCGGCTACGCGCTGTGGCAGTTTTCGGCGCAAGCCAATTGCGGCCGCTTCCACTGCCCTTACAGGGTTGCCGGCACGCCCAACGACATCGACGTCAACGTCGCACCGACGGACGCGACCACGCTGCGTGCGCAATGGCCTTTCGGCGGCCTGATCGACGTGCCACCTGACTATCTCGCCTCGATACCGCTGCCGGTCTCACGCGAAGCCGGCCTCGCCGGCAATGTCACCATCACTTACGCCTCGGTGGCGGCGCCGCCGACCTTCGAGGAGATGGTAGCAGTGCTGGGCACGCGATGGACGACGTTCCGCGACGGCTTCCGCATGCCTGTGGTGAAGACAGTGCCGCGACGGGCGGGCTTCGGCATTGTCCAATATGTCGCCTGGAAGCGGACCGAACAGCGTTCGCCCGCGCAACTCGATGCCGCCTTTGCCGGGGCTGATCCGCTCAGCACCGCTTCGACCGAGATCGACCGCGGCCAGCGGTAAGCCGCCGTCCCGCCAATACAGGCCTTCAGTTTGCCTGCTCGCGCGCCACCGCCTGCCAGCCAATGTCACGGCGACAGAAGCCGTCCGGCCAGTCGATCCGGTCGAGCGCGGCATAGGCGCGTCTCTGCGCCTCGCCGACCGTGCTACCGGTCGCCGTGACGTTGAGGACGCGGCCGCCATTGGCAACCAGAGCACCACCGTTGATTGCCGTGCCCGCGTGGAATATCTGGACGCCGTCGCTCACAGCGTCTTCGACGCAGCGGATGACCGATCCCTTTTCCGGCGTGCCGGGATAGCCCCTGGCCGCCATCACCACGGTGAGTGCCGCCTCGTCGCGCCAGCGCACCGAGGTGTGCGCGAGCTGGCCGTCGGTTGCCGCATTGAGCAGGACCAGCAGATCGTCCTTCAGCCGCATCATCAGCACCTGGCATTCCGGATCGCCGAAACGGGTGTTGTATTCGATCAGTCTTGGCCCCTTGTCTGATATCATCAGCCCGGCAAACAGCACGCCGGCGAATGGCGCGCCCGATTCGGCCATGCCGCGCATGGTAGGCTCGATGATCTCGCGCATGGTACGCTCGATCATTTGCGGCGTCATCACCGGGGCCGGTGAATAGGCGCCCATGCCGCCGGTGTTGGGGCCAGTGTCGCCATCGCCGACGCGCTTGTGATCCTGTGCGGTGCCGAAGGGAAGTGCTGTGGTGCCGTCGCAGAGGCAGAAGAAACTCGCCTCCTCGCCGGTCATGAATTCCTCGATCACCACCTCCGCGCCGGCAGCGCCGAAGGACCCGTCGAAACAGGCATCGAGTGCCGCTTCTGCTTCGCCCAGCGTCATGGCAACCGTGACGCCCTTGCCAGCGGCCAAGCCATCGGCCTTGATGACGATCGGCGCGCCGGTCCTTTCGACATAGGCCTTGGCGGACGCGAGATCGCCGAAACGGCCATAGGCGGCGGTCGGAATATCGTATCTGGCGCAGAGATCCTTGGTGAACCCTTTTGAGCCTTCCAGCTGCGCGGCAGCCTTGGAGGGTCCGAAAACGCGAATGCCTTGCGCGCGCAGATCGTCGGCAATGCCGGCGACCAGCGGCCCCTCCGGGCCAACCACGACGAGGCCGATCTCTTTTTGCTTGCAGAAGGCGGCGACAGCGGCGTGATCGGCAATGTCCAGTTTCACCAGCTCGGCCTCGCCGCCGATACCCGGATTGCCGGGAGCGGCATAGAGCTTGCTCAGCAGCGGCGACGCGGCGATCTTCCAGGCCAGCGCATGTTCGCGGCCGCCGGAGCCGAGAAGAAGAACGTTCATGGCTACCTCTTGATGCCGATCTCTTAGAGAACCCGCTATTGCTCTCTGGACGACGGGTCAAGGCATCAGGGTGCTTTGATCGGAATTGCGCACGGGAACGTTACCCCTGCCGAACATCGGCGGCGCCATCCGCCGCCGATGTTCCGGCTGTCGCTCAACCCTGGAAGACGACCGGAAACCAGTCCTCGCGCAGCCTCTGTCCCGGCTGCATGCCGTGGCCATGATAGGGCGGCGAGGTGCGCCCGGGCCGCTCGACATACCGCGCGTCGTCACCGACCCAGCGCAGCGACAGCGCCCGGCGCCGTGCCGAGGTCAGATTGCCACGCGCGCCATGCGCGGTCCTGAAGTCAAACAGGATGGCGTCGCCCGGCTCCATTTCCCACTCGAGCACCTTCATCCCAGGGTCCTTGTCGGGATCGGGCACCGGCAGATAGTCGCCCTCGCCGGCGTAAAAATTGCTGTCGTCGAGCCAGCGCACCGGCATGATCATCTTGTCCCATTTGTGCGAGCCGGCGATCAGGCGCAGCGTCGCCTCCTTCACCGGATCGATGGGAATCCAGAAGCTCACGGTCTGTTGGCCATCGACGAAGTAGTAGGGGATGTCCTGATGCCAGGGCGTCGGCTTCTGCGTGCCGGGCTCCTTGACCAGCACGTGGTCGTGGAAGAACTGCGCGGTGCGCGACTGCATCACCGCCGCCGCCAGTTCGGCGGCCGGCGAATCCCGCACCACGCTGACGAATTCGGGAATGCGCTCCCAGTTGCAGTAGTCGTCGAAGAAACTGCCGCGGCCATTGGCGATATCGGACGCGGTGGCGCTGCGGTTCTGCATGTTGCGCTCGATGCCGGCGGCAATCGTGTCGACCCAGCCCTTGAAGGCGCCGCGAATGCAGACAGCACCATCGCGCTGATAGTCGGCGATCGTCTTTGCGTCGATGAATTGGGTGTCGTTTGTCTGGGTGTCGATTGCGGAAGCCATGGCGTTCTCCTCTTGGAATGAACCGACTATCGCAATCCTCTTTCATTCAGTAAAATAATAACTTCCCATTTGGTACATAGGACTACCCTATGAATGTAACCCTCACTCAGTTGCGCTATCTGGTCGCCGTGGCGCGTCATGGCAGCGTCACTGGCGCGGCGAAGATGCTGAACGTCTCGCAGCCTTCGATTTCGGTGGCCATCGACGCCGTCGAGAAGAATTTCGGCCAGAAGCTGTTCGTCCGCCAGCGGGGAAGCGGCGTGTCGCCGACATCGTTCGGCCGTGCCGTCGTGGCGAAGGCAAGACAGGTCCTGACAGAAACGGATGAACTCATCGGTCTTGGTTCAAGCAAATCCGCTATCGGTGGTGAACTGGTGCTTGGGTGTTTCGAGGACTTGGCGCCTTTCTTCGCGCCGGCCCTGATCCGCGCCTTCTCCGAACGCTATCCGGCCGTGGAGATCGTCGTTCGCGACGAGACGTTCGAGACGCTCGGGCGACGGCTCGGCGATGCCGCCATCGATCTCGGCCTCACCTATGACCTCAGCCTGCCGACGCATTTCGCCCGCATCCTGCTGCGCGAACTTCGCCCGCATGCGCTGTTGCCGGCAGGCCATGCGCTGGCGGACCGCCCCGAGGTCAGTCTGGCGGATCTGGCCGCCTATCCGCTGATCACGACGGACCAGCCGCACAGCTGGCAACATATGCTCGATCTTTTCCGCAGCCGCGGCCTTTCCCCGGTGGCAGACAGGGCGACAAGCTCGTTCGAACTCCAGCGCAGCATGGTGGCCAACGGCTTCGGTGTCGCGGTCAGCTACACCCGCCCGCATGGCGACCGCAGCTATGACGGCCTGCCTCTCATCTGCAAGCCGCTGTCGGATCCGCTGCCCATGCAACGGATCCTGCTCACCTATGACACGCATCAGCGGGTGTCGAATGCGGCGTTGGCGTTCATCGAGGTGGCCAAGGTTTGGTTCGCCTCCCACGACATCTTCTCGTCCGCAAGCGAGACCGCTTGACGGCCTTCCAGTCTGCTGCCAATCCAGCATGATGGAACCCATCCAGTCGAAAGCAGCCCAGGGCCGTGTCGCCGATGCGCCGAACGGCCATTGGGTCTACCGCGTGCTGCCGCGCACGATATGGCCCTATGCGCAGCTTGCCCGGTGGGACAGGCCGATCGGCTGGCAGTTGCTGCTGTGGCCGTGCTGGTGGTCGGCAGCGCTTGCGGCGAGTGCCTATCCGCGTCCCGGCGATCCGCTGCTCTCGCTACTGCCGGCGCCATTGTATCTGGTGCTGTTCTTCATCGGCGCCATCGCCATGCGCGGCGCCGGCTGCACCTACAATGACCTCGTCGACGAGGGCATCGACAACCAGGTCGAGCGCACCCGGTCGCGGCCGCTGCCTTCGGGCAAGACGACGCGCCTGCGGGCATGGGTGTTTATCGGCCTGCAGGCACTGGTTGGCCTGGCGGTGCTCATACAGTTCAACAGCTTCGCCATTCTGCTCGGCATCTGTTCGCTGGCCATCATCGCCGTCTATCCGTTCATGAAGCGAATAACCAACTGGCCGCAACTGGTTCTCGGCCTTGCTTTTTCCTGGGGTGCGCTGATGGGATGGGCGGTCGAGTTCGGCGACATCGATGGGCCCGCCATCATGCTCTATATCGGCTCGATCCTGTGGGTGATCGGCTACGACACGATCTATGCGCATCAGGACAAGGAAGATGACGCCATTGTCGGCGTGCGCTCGACGGCACGCCTGTTCGGTGAAAACACCAAGACGTGGCTGGTGGGACTCTATGGCGGCACGCTGGCCTGCTTCGCCATCGCCTTCGCATCGGCGCAGGCTCCAGTAGTGGCGCTGGCCGGGCTGATCGCCGCCGGCGCCCATATGGCCCGGCAGATCGTCGTTTTGGATATCGACAATCCGGACCAGTGCCTGCGGCTGTTCCGCTCGAACAACCAGGTCGGCTGGCTGATCTTCCTTGGCCTGATCGGCGGCGCGGTGTGGGTGGCGCTGAAGCCGCTGGTTTAGCGGCAAAGTATTGGTTGGCAGCTGTGAGAACCAACCATCTTTCCAACTGCTTGTGCTGCCCCTCATCGCCCTGCCGGGCACTTCTCCCCGTATAGTGACAAGCAGGACGCCGTTATCGAGGGTTTCGCCAATCGCAGACGTTGCGGAAAACGTGCCAAAGGTGCGGAAGTCCCTTCTCCCCGTCCTATACGGGGAGAAGGTGGCGGCAGCCGGATGAGGGGCAGCACCAACCTCGCAAGCAGAGTTTCAAGCTATTCGCGCGAGATAATCTCCTGGCCGTCGATGACCAGTCTGAGGCCGAGGTCGCCGGCCCGGCGGCGGGCGAGGAAACGTGGGCGGCGGGTGGTCGAAACACGGCCTTTGCGGCGATCCCGCGGCGGCAGCGTCTTGATGGCGGCGCCAAGCGATTCTTCCAGGGTGCGGGCGACGCCGTCCGATTCGATCAGCAGCATCGGCAGGCGGTAGGCGTCGGCCCAGGCGCGCCAGTCGGCGGCGACATCGTCGAGATCGTCGGCCACCAGCAGCGGCACCGACAGCATCGGATCGTTGTGCAGAAGTTCCAGGGTCACCGTGACATTGCCATCCGGATCCTCCATCGCACGGGCGGCGACGCCGCGAAACGCATTGGCGGGCAGCGCGATGATCGCCGGCACGCCGCTCATCTCGAGCAGACGGCGTATGACGGCACCACGATGGTCGATGGTGAAGGTCACGTCACCATAATCGTCGCGCGTGGCGTAGCTCACCACTTGCGGCAGGCGGAATGGGTCGAGACGCATGTTGCGTCCCGCCCAGACTGGCTTCAGTCCGGTGTTCATAGAGTGCCTTCCTGTCTGTCTCCTGAGAGCCGGTGTCCGGTTCTCTCCGGGCCGGTTTTTCCAGCCTCGTTTGTGAGCAGACAGTAGCGCGGGCTCCTTACCGCCCCGCTTAAGAAAGTCGGTTAAATTTTGCTGATCTCAGGGATGGTTATCGGAATGCCACCAGCCACAAGATGTGGAAAGGATCAGATAACCTTACCGGGATTCATGATGCCGGCGGGGTCGAAGGCAGCCTTCACCCTGCGCATCAGGTCGATCGCCATCGGCGGCGCGGTGGCGATCAATTCGTCGCGCTTCAACTGGCCGATGCCGTGCTCGGCCGAGATCGAACCGTGCAGGCTGCGCACCACGTCATGCACGGCCTTGTTCATGGGATGATAGAGGTCGAGAAACGCCTCGTCGTCGCCGTCGACGGGCCGCGAGATGTTGTAGTGCAGATTGCCGTCGCCCATATGGCCGAAGCAGACCACTCGGGCGCCGGCACTCACCGACGCCACCGCACCGGCGGCTTCATCGATAAAGCGCGGGATCAATGCCACCGGCACTGAAATGTCGTGCTTGATCGAGGCACCCTCCGGCTTTTGCGCCTCGGGCAGCAGTTCACGGAAATTCCAGAAGGCGTCGCCTTGCCCAAGACTTGCAGCGATGACGGCATCGCCGACGAATTCCTGTTCGAGGCCCGCCGAGAGCACGTCTTCGATCAACGCTCTCGAATCTTCCGATGAACGGCCGGACGAAATCTGCATCAGCACATACCACGGCCAGTCCTCGATCAAAGGCCGCACCACGCCGTGGGCATGCGCCAGCGTGAAGTCGTACGGCCGCTTGCCGATCAGTTCGAAAGCGGTGAGCGCTGCCCCGGCACGGTCCATTGCCAGGCCGAACAGGGAAAGTGCTGCCTCCGGCGATGACAGGCCGACGAAAGCCACTTCGCGCCCTTTCGGCTTCGGGAACAGTTTGAGCACGGCGGCGGTGATGACGCCGAGCGTTCCCTCGGCGCCGACGAACAGGTTCTTCAGATCGTAGCCGGTGTTGTCCTTCTTCAGCTTGCGCAAATCGTCGAATACTTCGCCGGTCGGCAGCACCACCTCGACACCAAGGCAGAGCTCGCGGGCATTGCCATAGGCAAGCACGCCTGTGCCGCCGGCATTGGAGGAGAGATTGCCGCCGATCTGGCAGGAGCCTTGCGCGGCCAGCGACAGCGGAAACAGCCGGTCGGCGGCATCGGCCGCCTCCTGCAGCGTCTGCAGGATGACCCCGGCCTCGACCGTCACCGTGTTGGACAGGACATCGATCTCGCGGATGCGGTTCAGCCGCGACAGCGACAGCACGATCTCGCGGCCGGACCTGTCCGGCACCTGGGCACCGACCAGCCCGGTGTTGCCGCTTTGCGGCACGACCGGCGTTCCCGTCTCGCTCGCCAGCCGCATGATCCGGCTGACCTCGTCGGTGCTGCCCGGCCGCAGCACCAGCGATGTCACGCCGTGCCAGAGCCCGCGCCGCTCCGTCAGGTAAGGCGCGATATCCTGCTCGTCGCGCAGCGCGTATTTGTCGCCGACAATCACGGCGAAGCGGTCGATGAGAGCGGGGTCGAGTGTCTGAGAAATTTCGGTCATGTGGGAAAACTATGTCGAGGCATGAGTGTTGTCACGAGGGGCGGCGGCACGCGAGAGCCGATCGTTGATCGCCTCGCCGAGACCGTCGAAGGGAACCGGCTCGACGGCGATGGTCCGTGCGCCGCTGCGATCGAGATCTTGCATATGGGCGAAAAGATTGCTCGCCGCTTCGCGCAGGTCGCCCGTTTCGGACAGGTTGAGGAAAGCGGCAGCTTGTCGCCAACCTTGCGCGCGCCGGTTACCGAAGCCGAGCAGGGCCTCGCCCTCGCCGACCGTACCAGCATTGAGCCGCACCGCGGCACCCGGCGCATAGTGCGAAGCAAGCATGCCCGGCGCCTCGACGCCGGCGGCACCGCCGCGCAGCAGCTCCATGCCGATGGCCGCCTCGATCTCTTCGGCGGCGATGCCGCCAGGCCGGAGCAGCCGCAACCTTCCCGCTTCTGCCTTGACGATGGTCGATTCCAGTCCGACCGGTGTCGCGCCACCATCGACTACCAGCTTTATCCGTGCGCCGAGATCGGCCGCCACCGCTTGCGCTGTCGTCGCGCTGATCTTGCCGGATGAATTGGCGCTGGGCGCGGCAAGCGGACGGCCAAGCCTGGCGATCAGGTCGCCGCCAAAGCCCCTTGGCATGCGCAAGGCAATCGTATCGAGCCCGGCCGTGACCAGCGGGTGGATGCCGTTGCCGGGTCGCCGCGGCAGCACCAGCGTCAGCGGGCCGGGCCAGAATGCCAGCGCCAGTTTCTCCGACAGTGGATCAAACAAGGCAATGCGCTCAGCCATCGCCATGTCGGCGACATGGGCGATCAGCGGATTGAAGCGTGGCCGTCCCTTGGCTTCGAAGATACGCGCCACGCCGATGCCGTTGGTGGCGTCGCCGGCAAGCCCGTAAACGGTTTCCGTCGGGATGGCGACGACATCGCCGCCCTCAAGCAGCGCCAGCGCCCGCTCCAACGCCTCGCCGACGGCAAGTACTTCAGCCACTCTCGTCACCTCGCAGATGCCGGCGTGCGTAGTACGATGGCGGCTGTTGGGCAAGTCGGGCATTGGCGATTCATCAATCCCTAAAATGCCATGTTTCCACGAAAGCCGGCATCAATTCCGGCCTGCTATCGTGCGGCTTCTGGGGCAAAGGGGAGCTGTCATCCGTGTCAATGCGTATCCTACTGGGCATCATTCTGGCGACGGCAACCGGCGGGGCACAGGCCTCGTCGCTGGTTTTTCCCGGCGCGCCATCCTCGACACCGTCCATCATCAGGCTCGGGGAGCCCAAGCAGCTTAAGATCGCCGAGGTGGCCGGGACCAAGGATGTGCAGTCGGTCGTGGCGGTCGGCGAAGCGGAGCCAGACGTCACCTATGAAAAGGTGGCGGCGATCCCGGATAAGCCCGAGGCCAGGCACGGTTTCCAGCAAGGCCCGATGGTCATTCGCGGCGGCATCACCGGTCCCGCCTTCTCGGCACCGACGCCAACCGCTACGCCCGCAAAAGCCACTGCGCCAGCGGCGGGCACTGCACCAGCGGCAGGCGCCACGCCAACAACGGCCATTGCCTCAGCAGCACCCTCAGGGAACGCCGGAAAGCAATCCACCCCGCCGCCGAGCGCGCCAGCGCGGGCGACAACCCAGCGCATGCCCGCGTCCGGCAAAGCCAAGTAACCTGACGGCTTGGCTTGACTGTGATCTGCCGCCCGGCGCACCATTGCCAGGCGAATTCCGCGCCAGCCTATCTTCGCCGCTGGACGTCACCGCCTGAATTTCGTCAGGCGGCTCTGGCAGGCGGGATTTCGTCTTTCAAAGGGGGTTTCTCATGAGAAAATCCAAGACCGTTACCGTGGCCGGGCTTCTGCTGGCGTCATTGCTTGGCGCCGGCGCCGCTCATGCCGACGACATGCTGGGTTCCTATGTCGCGCGCATTTCCGATCGGGATCATCAGGCGAGTGACGGCTATGCGCTGAACAGCGCGGCGCAGATGGTGCGGCAGGACCGCGCCAACTGGCACAAATTCCATCGCCGCGACAGCGACGACGAGGGCGATAGCTGGTTCAGGACCAACGACCAGCGCGCCGATTTGCAGCGCATGCTGGAGCGTCCCGGCGCGATGAGTTCCTCGACCAAGCGAGCCATCGTCAATGGCGAGCCGCTAATCCAGGTCGACGTCTACGAAAACAGCGTGCAAGTCAGCATTCTGGAAAACTGACGGGGTCAGCATCTGACAGAAAAGGGCGGCGCGTCAGCGCCGCCCTGGCAACCATAGAATCGGCAGCCGAAAAATCAGGCCGCTTCTTCCTTGTCGTCTTCTTCTTCTTCGGATTCGTCTTCTTCGGATTTCTCGTCGTCGCCTTCAGCCTTTACGCTGTCGTCGGCGTCGTCTTCGTCCTCATCTTCGTCTTCGTCGTCACCCGAGAGCGTAGCGGTTTCGGCGTCGTCTTCATCGTCGCCATGTTGGTCGTCATCCGACAGATCGGTCGCTTCGACCGTGGCGGCAGCGGCATGGTCGAGGGTGGTTTCGGAAGCGGATTCAAGCGCCTCGGCGGGAGCCGGGGTTTCTTCTGTCACTTCGATTTCGTGATCGGAATTCATGGAAGCCTCCGTGGGTTAGGGAACATGTCCCTTTTGCCACGGAGAGATCATCGTCATATGACTGTAAGCCGGCTCGAATGGCCGGCGGCAAAGAAAATTTCTCTTCGGCCTACGGCCTGTTTTGTCCGAGCATGATCTTGTCCGAAAACCGGTACCCACTTTTCGGGATCATGCTTGTCAACCAGCAATCTTCGAGAAATCCGCGACCTGGCCGGTGGCCGCGCGGATGCGTGCGAGCAAGGCCAGGCGATTGGCGCGCACCGCCTCGTCCTCATCATTCACCAGAACATGCTCGAAGAATGAATCAACCGGTTCACGCAGCACGCTAAGCGCCAGCAGGGCGCCGGAAAAGTCATCGTTTTGAATCGCTTCGCCGGCTTGCTTCTCAGCCTGATTCACCGCTGCAAACAACGACTTCTCGGCATCCTCGCGAAACAGCGCCGGCTCAACATGGTCGGCGACCGCTGTTTTCTTCTTCTCCTCGGCAGCCAAAATGTTGGCCGCGCGCTTGGCGCCGGCGAGCAGGTTCCTGCCGTCCTCGGTGTCGAGGAAGGAGCCAAGTGCCTCGACCCGGCGGACGATCTGGAGCAGGTCGTCGGACTGCGATTGGCCAATCTCCCCCCCTGTGGGGGAGATGGCCGGCAGGCCAGAGGGGGGCGCTTCGCGCTGAGATGTCGGCGGAACAGCGCCCCCCTCTGTCGGCTTCGCCGACATCTCCCCCACAGGGGGGGAGATTGGGCGCGAACCTGCCGACAAAACCGCATCAATCAGATCATGCCGTGCGCCCTGGTCGCGCAGATAGACTTTCAGGCGGTCATGGAAGAAGGCGAGGAGGTCGCGGTCTGTAGACCTTCCGTCGCCGACATAAGCTCGTGCACTCACATAGTCGCCGCCCGACTTGGCTTGCTCTTCAGCGTGCCTTAGGTCGATCTGATCTTCGATGATTTTTCGATGCTCGGCTATGGTCGAAAGAAGGTTTACCGGCGTCTCATTATCCAGCACCAGCCTTACCGTCCCAAGAGCAGCTCTACGCAGAGCGTAAGGATCCTTCGAGCCCGTCGGTTTTTCCTCGATGACCCAAAATCCAACCAGCGTATCCAGCTTATCGGCAAGCGCGACAGCGACCGACACAGGATCGCTCGGCACATAATCGGATGGGCCTTGCGGCTTGTAGTGTTCTTCAGCCGCTGCGGCGACCGAAGCATGCTCGCCCTGCAACAGAGCGTATTTGCGGCCCATGGCGCCCTGCAGTTCGGGAAATTCGCCGACGACTTCCGTGGTGAGATCAGCCTTGGCCAGAACAGCGGCGCGGCGCGCCAGCGCGGGATCGGAGCCGACGATCGGCGCCAGTTCTTCCGCCAGCCGGGCAATCCGCTCCACCCGTTCCCCTTGCGTGCCAAGCTTGGCGTGGAAGGTGACATCGAGGTGGTCGAGGCGGGCCATGCGCTGGTCGAGCGGCTTCTTCAGATCGAGCCCGAATTTTTTCGCCGATCCGTCTAGTTGGTCGAGATCCGGCAAATCGCCCTGGTCGGTCGTCCAGAAATAGAGCGCGTCGGACAGACGGGCGCGCACCACCTTGCCGTTGCCGTGAGCGATCTCCTTGCCGCCATCCTTGGCCTCGATGTTGGCGGTGAGGATGAAGCGGTTGGAAAGCGCCGATTGGCCAATCTCCCCCCTCGAGGGGGAGATGCCCGGCAGGGCAGAGGGGGGTGCTTGGCGCTGAGAGGACGGCGGGACAGCGCCCCCCTCTGTCGGCTGCGCCGACATCTCCCCCTCTAGGGGGGAGATCGGGCGCGATGTCACAAAGCACTTCTGGTTGGCGCGGATGGTCAGGCGGATCACCTCGGCCGGAATGGCCAGGAAAGCCTCCTCGAACTCGCCCATCAGCACCACCGGCCATTCGACCAGCCCGGACACCTCTTCCAGCAGTCCGTCGTCCTCGACGAGGTCGAGCCCGTTGGCGAAGGCGAGATTGCGCGCATCGGCAAGGATGATCTCCTTGCGCCGGTCGGCATCGAGCACGACCTTCGCCGCCTCCAGCTTGGAGACATAGTCGTCGAAGCGGCGCACCGTGATGGCGCCGGGCGCATGGAAGCGGTGGCCATAGGTGACGTTGCCCGAGCGGATGCCGTCGATCTCGAAATCGACCACCACCGGCTCCTCGGTCTCCGGGCCGAAGGTGCACAGGATCGATTGCAGCGGCCGCACCCAGCGCAGCGAGCCGGGCTTGGCCGAAGCCGGCCCCCAGCGCATCGACTTCGGCCAGGGAAAGCCGCGGATGATGCCCGGCACCAGTTCGGCGATGATCTCTTCCGCCGCCCTGCCCGGCTTCGAAATGTGGGCGACATAGAAATCGCCCTTCTTCGGGTCGGAATGGACATGCGCCTCGGCGATCGATGAAAGCCCGGCCTTGCGCAGGAAACCCTGGACCGCCTGTTCGGGCGCCGTCGTCGAAGGCCCCTTGATCTCCTCGCTTATATCCTTCGAGCGCGCGGTCAGCCCCCTGATATCGAGCGCCAGACGCCGCGGCGTCCAGTACTCGCGCGCCGCCTCATAGGTCAGCCCGGCCTCGACCAGACCATCGGTCAGCATCCTCCTGAGATCACCCGCCGCCTTGCGCTGCATGCGGGCGGGGATTTCCTCGGAGCGAAGTTCTAGAAGCAAGTCAGGCATGGATGGGGCTCGCACGGCAAGATGGTCCGCGCGGGGCATAGCAACTCGGCTGGCCGCTGTCACCCTTTCCAGAAATTTTGGCCGTTCTGTCGGGACGAGGCGATGCCGCTCGTCCTTAGGTCAAAGATTTCCATGAACCAGACGCAGGCGCTGAAGCGACCCACGCTCAGGCAGAGGACTATTGGCTGAACGACCATGAAGACGGCATCGAGACTCCTGCAAATCCTGGCGCTCAGCGCCTGCTTCGCGGCGCAGGTGCATGGCACCTTCTCGATGCCGGGTGTTAGGCAGGCATTACGGACAATGGCTGGCCCAAGCGGCCAGATCCTGTCGCCGATCAACGCTTCCCTCGAATTGCTTAAGCGCGCCTGAAGTTCAGGCCGCCAGTCCGCCGGCCCGTGTCTTCAAAAACGCCTCGCCGCAGGCCTTCGCCAGATTGCGCACCCGCAAGATGTAGCTCTGCCGCTCGGTGACCGAAATCACGCCGCGCGCGTCAAGCAGATTGAAGACATGGCTGGCCTTGATGCACTGGTCGTAGGCCGGGAAGACCATGCGGTGCATCGGCAGGTTGTCGTTCGATGCTGGCGCACCGGCGTCGAGCAACGCCTTGCATTCGGCCTCGGCGTCCTCGAAGTGGCGCAGCAGCATCGCCGTGTTGGCGTATTCAAAATTGTGGCGCGAATATTCCTGCTCTGCCTGCAGGAAGACATCGCCGTAGGTGACCTTGTCGGCGCCCTCGCGGCCGTTGAAGTTGAGGTCGTAGACATTGTCGACGCCTTGCACATACATAGCCAGACGCTCCAACCCGTAGGTCAGTTCGCCGGCCACTGGCGCGCATTCGATGCCGCAGACCTGCTGGAAATAAGTGAATTGCGACACTTCCATGCCGTCGCACCAGCATTCCCAGCCCAGCCCCCAGGCGCCGAGCGTCGGGCTTTCCCAATCGTCCTCGACGAAGCGGATGTCGTGCAGCAACGGATCGATGCCGATCGCCGCCAGCGAGCCGAGATAGAGCTCCTGCAGGTTCGGCGGGTTCGGCTTCAGGATCACCTGATACTGATAATAATGCTGCAGCCGGTTCGGGTTCTCGCCATAGCGGCCATCCTTGGGGCGGCGCGAGGGCTGGACATAGGCGGCGTTCCAGCGTTTTGGCCCGAGCGCCCGCAGCGTCGTTGCCGGATGAAACGTGCCGGCGCCGACTTCCATGTCATAGGGCTGGAGGATGACGCAGCCATAGTTCGCCCAGTAATTGTGCAAGGTCAGGATCAGCCCCTGGAACGAGCGGCTGGGATGCATATGGGCGGGGATTTCAATCATCACGGGGGGCCTCGACAGCAAAGGCTAGCTTGCCGGCACGTCCTAGAGACCCGGCGGCGAAGCGTCAAGCAAGGCGCGCCGGCCGATCGCCGCGAGCGTGCGGGACGTTGAAAGCTTTGCGGGTGGCTGGCCCATTGCCGGCCATGGCAGCCTGCGGTTTGTTTGCCCCGTCTCAACGACAGCAGGTTCAGCCATGCCCAGCCCGGTCGCCATCCGCCCCATCACGCGCCAGGATTTCGAGCAGTGGCTGCCGCTATGGGACGGCTACAACGCATTTTATGGCCGCTCGGGCGAGACGGCATAAGCGAGATCACCGCGATGACATGGTCGCGCTTCTTCGATGCCTATGAGCCGGTGCATGCGCTGGTTGCCGAGAGCGAGGGACAGCTTCTCGGCCTGGTGCATTACCTCTTCCACCGCAGCACGACGGCGATCGCGCCGAATTGCTATCTGCAAGACCTTTTCACCACGGAGGCCTCGCGCGGCAAAGGCATCGGCCGAGCCCTGATAGAGGGCGTCTACGACCGTGCCCAGGCAGCCGGATCGGGCCGGGTGTACTGGCTGACGCATGAAACCAATCACACGGCGATGAAGCTTTATGACAAGATCGGCGAACGCTCCGGCTTTATCGTCTATCGAAAGCTGTTCTGAGCCCGTTTCGCGGATTGAGCGTTTGGAACGAAAACGGGGCTCCGAAAGAGCCCCGTTTGCATTCAAAACCCGATGTCATCCCTTCGGGGCTGGCACCGGCTCGGGTTTGACCTTCGGGGTTTCCTGCGCCGTGTTGGATTCGATCGGCGGCAGGCCCTTCATCAGCTTCTGCTGCAAGGTGGCGAGCACGTCGGGATCCGGCTTCAGGTCGCGCGCCTGGTTCCACTGGAAGGTGGCTTCCAGCTTGCGGCCGACGCGCCAGTACGCATCGCCGAGATGGTCGTTCAGAACCGGGTCTTCCGGCTTCAGCGACACCGCGCGTTCCATTTCGCGCACCGCGTCGTCGAACCGGCCGAGGCGGAAATAGGCCCAGCCCAGGGAATCGACGATGTAGCCGTCGCTTGGCCTGAGATCGACGGCCTTCTGGATCATCGCCAGGCCTTCCTTGAGATTCGTGTTCATGTCGACCCAGGAATAGCCGAGATAGTTCAGCACTTGCGGCTGATCGGGGAACAGGTCCAGCGCCTTGCGGAAGTTCGGCTCGGCCTTCGGCCATTCCTTCAGCCGCTCATAGGCGATGCCGCGCTGGTAGAAAATGTTCCAGTTGGCGGCGGTCGGCGTCTTCAGCACCGTGACTGCCTTGTCATAGAGATTGGCCGCGGAGCGGAAATCCTCCTTCGACGAATAGACGCCGCCAAGCGCCAGGTAGGCGCGCATGTCATCGGGATGCGCATCGACAAAGGCTTTCAAATGGGTGATCGCCTCGTCCTGGCGATTGAGATCGGCGAGGTTGAGGCCGAGCTGCAGGTCCGAGAGCTCCTTCAGGGGCGAAGAGTCGGGGATCCGCCGATAGAGCGCGATGGCGCCCTCGCCGTCTTTCAGCTGTTCGGAGACGGCGGCGAGCTGTACAAGGGCCGCGTCGTTGTCAGGCTTCAGGGCCAGGGCATATTGCAGGTAAAGACGAACGAACGGCTCGCCGCCACCACGATTGAGCGCCGTGGCGAGATCAAGCAGGATTTCCGACGCACCGTCCGACGGGCCAGCCGCGAAAGGCGCAATCTTGTCGCCCTTGCTGATCCTGTTGCGCAAGGCGATGATTTCCAGCTTGCCAGGTGCAAAGGCCTCGGCCTGATCGAGCACCGACAGCGCCTTGGCCTTGTCGCCCTTGCGGGCCAGGAACGACGCGTAGGCCTGAGCGTTGCGCATCCAGGTTTCGGGAGCCGCACCGCCGGCGGCCGTATCCTGCATCGTCGCCGCGTAGATCGCTTCGGCCTTTTCCGGCATACCAGACGCATCGGCGATCAGCGCGCGATGGAAGGACTTGAACAGGCCGAACCAATCCGGGCCCTGGAGCTTGTCGATGGAAGCCATCGCATCGCTGGCCTGGCCGGCGCCTTGCTGGGCCCAGCCGGACATGACCCCGGAGATCAGCCGGTCGAGATCGGATTCCAGCGACAGCTTCAGCCAATACTGCGCCTTGGTGAAATCCTTCTTGTGGAAGGAATCGACCGCAAGCGCCAGGCGCGAGAAGCGCTCGACATCGGGAATTTCCTTGAGCTTGTCGGCATAGACCAGGGATTCGTCGAAGCGGCCTTGAGCGATCAGCGACAGCATCAGGCTCTGCTGCAGGCCGGCGTCGCCCGGATTGAAGGCCAATGCCTGCTTGTAGTAGGCGATGGCGCTGTCGAGATCGTTGTCGCCTTCGGCGATCCGCGCGGCCAGATAGGCTCCCGAGAAGGACGTGATCCTGACCGGTTCGGTGGTTTGTTTGGCATAGGCCGGCATGGCCAAGATCGCCATGCCCGTCACAATTGCCAGCCCTGTGAGCCAGCGCGCACGTCCTTGCTGCATCGTATCCCTTTCAGCCAGGCGCCATCTCCGCGTCAGCGGGATCGACGTAGACTCGATCTTTCCGGGCAAAGCATGGCCTTTTTGGGGTCGCGCTTCAATCCGCCTCGAATTCACAATCCGGGCACCCGATTAACAAACCATGGCGACAAGGGACAGTTTTCCGTTTCCGAGTTCCGGCCATGGCCCTGCGCGGAGCCGAACATATCACAGATTCGCTCGCGGAGACTCCGTCGCCGATATCAGCGCTTGCCCGGCAAGTCAGGCCGCCGCACCCGCGTGTCGCGATAGAAGCCGGCCGCAACCATACTGCACAGCCCATGCCACTCGCAGCCTGCGCAAGCCCTGCGCACAAGGCCGGCCGAAAATGCCTGCCGCATTCGTGCCAGGATTGCCGCATCGAGGTCGAGACGGGCGCCGGCGCGGATTGGCCGCGCCAGCAGATCCGCCACGTCCTGCGCCGCGAACCGGTCTCGTTCGGCGGCGCTGTCGCGCAGGCAGTGCGGTTCAGGCTCGTCGAGCAACGGGGCACAAACGTCGTCCGGGCCGGAAACGAGGAGGATGTCCTCGCCCCGGCTCAGGCGCTCCGCGATCCCGTCGTAATTGGCGGTGAAGGCAGGACTGTATCCCTTGCCCACGTAGGTGAGCAGGCAAAGGAGGTGATGGGCGCGCAGCCTGATCGTCACGGATTCGCCGGTTTGCCGCCGCGAAGGGCCATCAGTGTCGCGGCACCAAGTGCCGACTTGAGCAGACCACCAAGCAGAAAAGGCAGGAACCCGAAGGTGATGGCCTTTTCAGCGCCGATCATGGCAGCGAGCCAGACCGTACCGAGCACCAGACAGGCAAGGTTGCCGAGCAGCATGGCGGCGAAGGCAAGCACCACCCTGTTGCCGTTCCAGCCGCGTTCGGCCAGCCAGCCGACCAGCGCGCCGACAATTGGGAAGGCGAAGAGATAGCCGCCCGTCGGCCCCGACGAAATGCTGCAGACCGGCTGCCCCTCCGGCCAGAACCGGAAAGCCGACCGCGCCCTCGACCAGCCAGGCGGCGATGGTGATAGCGCCAAGCCGCCAGCCATAGAGCGCGCCGATCAATGTCACGGCGAAGGTCTGCATGGTCACGGGAACCGGCACCATCGGCACTTCGATATAGGACGACAGCGCCAGGAACAGCGTGCCGAGCACGACGGCTCCGATCTGCCAGCCGAGAGAGCGGCCTTGAAGCCTGAGCGGGCTGAACGACGGGTTGCGGGACGAGAATGCGACGTCTGCCATTGGGATTCCTTCGATCGGTTGCAAATTATAGATAATTTCTGTTTTCGATCTATTATCGAATCCACAATTCCGCGGGGATGGCAAGCCTTCGCTGTGCAAAGGTCGCCTAAAGCGCGTCGCGACGCGCTTTAGGCTGTTGTTTTTATGCATGTCGTTCCCGAAAACCGGGGCCACTTTTGGGCGACACGCATCAACCGACGATGGCAAAGGCCTCGCGCGTCGTCCCGGAGGCGGTCCTGACCGGCTTGCGGCCAATCCACTGGACATGCCGTCCCAACGTCACCGCGGCCGATTCGGTGTTTCCCTGCCGCAAGGCGGCCAAGATCGCGCGGTGATCCTGGTCGGTGCGCGTCTCCCACTCCGAGCGCCATGCCGCGAACAGGAAGCGGGCGCTCGCGGCGTGCAGATCATCGATGGTGGCAAGCAGGCGGGGCATGCCGCATGGCGCCAGGATCAGCCGGTGGAAGGCGCGATTGGCTTCTTCCCATGACCTGACATCGCGGGACTTGTCGCCCGCCTTGGTCGCCTCCTCGGCAAGGTCGAGAATGGCCGATGTCAGGTGCGGGGCAGCATGGCGCAGCGCCAGCACTTCGAGCGCCGCCCGCATTTCGGCGACCTCCTTGACCTCGCCCAGATCGAAAGCCGCGACACGCACGCCACGGCGTGGCTCACCGACGGCCAGCCCTTGCGCCTCGAGACGACGGAAGGCCTCGCGCACCGGAACATGGCTGGTGTGGAATTCTTCTGCGATGTGATCCTGCCGAAGCCGAGCCCCGGGCTCGATCGCGCCCGAGATGATGCGGTCCGCCAACACCTTGCTGATGCGCACCGCGATGGTGTCGTCTGTGCCCTTAGCCATGTTTTATAGATAATTTGCGGCGGGGCGGCTTGTCGAGACGGCGAGATCGGGATTCGCGACCTTCCTCCCCAATATGGGCCGGAGCGAGCCCGCGAAACGCCAGCCGCTCAGTTCACCCGGCTGATGCAGAAATCGATCACGTCGATCAGCGCCGATTTCTGCGGCGTCGCTTCCAGCGGCGCCAGCGCGTCGCGGGCGATCTCGCCGAAATGGCGGGCGCGCCCGATCGTGTCGGCAATGGCGCCGTGGTGGGTCATCAGGCCGATCGCCTTTTCCAGGCCGGCGTCATCGACGACATTGTCTTCGATGGCGCGCTTCCAGAAGGTGCGCTCGGCCTTGGTGCCGCGCCGGTAGGCAAGGATGACCGGCAAGGTCACCTTGCCCTCGCGGAAATCGTCGCCGACATTCTTGCCCAGATCCTTGCTCGTGCCGCCATAGTCCAGCGCATCGTCGATCAGCTGGAAGGCAAGGCCGAGATTCATGCCGTAGGAGCGCAGTGCCGCGCGGTCGTTGCGGGTCGCCTGGGCGATGACCGGACCGACCTCGGCAGCAGCCGAAAACAGCGCGGCGGTCTTGGCCTTGATGACGGCGAAATGCTCGTCCTCGGTGGTCTCAAGGTTTTTTGCGGCGGCAAGCTGCATGACCTCGCCCTCGGCGATGATCGAGGCCGCACTGGACAGGATGTCGAGCGCTTCGAGCGAGCCGACATCGACCATCATGCGAAAGGCCTGGCCGAGCAGGAAATCGCCGACCAGGACGCTCGCCTGGTTGCCCCAGATCATGCGGGCGGTCTTCTTGCCGCGGCGCATGCCGCTCTCGTCGACGACGTCGTCGTGAAGAAGCGTCGCCGTGTGCATGAACTCGACCGATGTGGCGAGCTTGACGTGCCCCTCGCCGGCATAGCCGAACATCTGCGCTGCGGCGAGCGTCAGCATCGGCCGCAGCCGCTTGCCGCCAGACGAGATCAGATGATTGGCAACCTCCGGAATCATCTCGACGTCGGAGCCGGCCTTGGACAGAATCAATTCATTGACGCGTCCCATGTCGGCCGCCGTCAGATCGATCAGATCCTTGATGGAGGCGGGTTCCCGCTTCCCGTTTTCAATATTGAGAACGACACCCACGACAATCACTCCCGTCTTGGTATAACGCGTGCGACGGCACCCTTGGTCCCTGCATGGACTCTAGGGCGGCAGACACAGCCACGGCAAGTGGCTAATTGGCGCGGGGGGCGATGACAGCCTGTCAACCCCGCCGAAAAGGAGATGAACGCGGCCGATGATGCGAGGGTGGATGATCCGGCTCTGGCACTCGTTCTCGACGGTCGGCCTGCTTGTCGGCACGCTGTTCTTCGCGGCGTCCCTGACCCCCCTCGCTCAACCCGCGCGCCGTGCTTGTGCAAGGCATTCTCTCCGGCTTCTGCTTTGCCACGGGCTATGGTGCCGGTGTCTTCGGTCTTTGGCTGTGGACATATCTGGGGCTTCCCAACCCCGGACCACGCAAGGCACAATTGATCAAGCTGGTCGCTTCGGTCGTCTGCACGGCGATCGCGCTGGTCTTTCTCTGGCGCGCGGCGGATTGGCAGAATTCGGTTCGAGCCCTGATGGAGCTGGAGCCGGTCGACAGTGCGCAGCCATTCCGGGTGGGCCTGATTGCACTGGCCACCTTCGTCGTGGTCCTGATGCTAGCGCGCCTGTTTCAGATCACTTTTTTGTTTGTGGCCAACAGGCTTGCCCGTTTCATTCCCCGGCGTATTGCCATTGTCGCCGGCGTTTCGATCGCCGTCGTGCTGTTCGGCAGCGTCATCAATGGCGTCCTGCTGAGATATGCGCTCCACGTCGCCGACAGTTCCTATCAACAGCTTGACGCCCTTGTCGAAGACAGCATCCAGCAGCCGGGCGATCCCGCCAAGACCGGCAGCGCCGCCTCGCTGATCGATTGGGACCATCTTGGACGAACCGGTAGGGAGTTCGTCACGACGGGTCCGATGAAGCAGGACCTGCAATCGTTCCTGAAGCGCGATGCGCTCGAGCCCATCCGCGTCTATGCCGGATTGCGCTCGGCCGATACGCCGCAGGCCAGAGCAAGGCTGGCATTGGCGGAGCTGAAACGCGTCGGCGCATTCGACCGCTCGGTTCTCGTCATCATCACGCCGACGGGGACAGGCTGGATCGATCCGGCAGCCATCGACACGCTCGAATATCTGCATGACGGCGACGTCGCCAGCGTCGCCATCCAGTATTCCTACCTGCCGAGCTGGCTGTCGCTGATGGTCGAGCCCGGCTATGGCGGCGACGCCGCGCGGGCGCTCTTCGCCGAGGTCTATGGCTACTGGACCACGCTGCCCAGGGATCACCGCCCAAAGCTCTATCTGCATGGCCTGAGCCTGGGCGCGATGAACTCCGAGCAATCCAACGAACTGTTCGAAGTGCTCGGCGATCCCTACCAGGGCGCGCTGTGGAGCGGCCCGCCCTATTCGAGCCGCATCTGGCGCTCCATCACCAGCAACCGCAATCCGGGCTCGCCGGCATGGCTGCCGCGCTTCCGCGACGGCTCCTATGTGCGATTTACCAGCCAGAAGACTGCCCTCGATATCCCCAATGCGCGTTGGGGACCGATGCGCATCGTCTATCTGCAATATGCCAGCGACGCGATCACCTTCTTCGAGCCCAGATCCTTCTATAGGGCTCCCGACTGGATGAGCCGGCCGCGCGGGCCCGACGTTTCTCCCGATTTGCGCTGGTATCCGATCGTGACCTTCCTGCAGCTGGCGGTCGACATGGCGGGTGCAGCGACCATGCCGATGGGTCATGGCCACGTTTATGAGACGGAGCACTATATTGATGCCTGGATGGCGGTGACGGACGTCGAGGGCTGGTCGGCCGACGACGTCGCCCGGCTGAAGCGTCACTTCGCCGAACGGTAAAGCGGGGAGCACGGGACATACCGGTAACCGCCTGCCCGTTTACATATGCGCCGCAAACTGAGAGTTTCGCCCGATGATAGAGCTCATTCGCACCAACGACGCCGTCATCATCTCCTTTGTCGAATCGCTGATGCGCGATGCCGGCATCGGCTGCTTCGTCGCCGACCAGAACATGAGCGTGCTCGACGGCTCGCTCGGCATCCTGCCGCGACGCGTCATGGTCGATGCCGACCAGGCCGACGCGGCACGGCGCATCCTGACGGATGCCGGCATCGCCAACGAGATTCGCGGAAAATAATGTCCGCCGCGCCGGCCACCCTTGCCCCGGACACGCCGGCCCACACGGTCGATGCCTTCCATCGCGGCCGATTCTGGCTCGTGCAGCCCAAGCAAGGCGGCCATCGCGCCGGCATGGATGCGATGATGCTGGCGGCGTCCGTGCCATCCTCCTTTGCCGGGCGTCTTGCCGATTTCGGCGCCGGGGCCGGGGCTGCCGGGCTGGCGGTGCTGTCGCGCTGCCCAAGTACCGAGGTCGTGCTGGTCGAGCGCGCGCCGGAAATGGCGGCCTTCGCCGCGGCCACCCTTGCCCACCCAGGCAATGCGCATCTCAGCGATCGTGCGGCAGTGCTGGTCGCCGATGTCGCGGTATCGGGCCGGGCTCGCGCGGCGGCCGGCCTCGCCGACAACGATTTCGACTTCGTCGTCATGAACCCGCCTTTCAACGCCGCACGGGACCGCGCCACGCCCGATCGCCTGAGAAAGGAAGCGCATGTCATGGAGGACGGGCTGTTCGAGAGCTGGATCCGCAGTGCCGCCGCCGTGGTCAGGCCGCGCGGCGGGCTTGCCGTGATCGCCCGGCCCGAACAGCTCGGCGCCATTCTCGACGCGATCGCCGGGCGCTTCGGCGATGCCGAGATGCTCGCCGTCCACCCTCGTCCCGACGCGGCGGCGATCCGTATCGTGGTGCGGGCAGCACTCGGGGCGCGGGGGAAACTCGCCATCCGCCCTCCCTTGATGCTTCACGCGCAAACGGGCGATGGCCCTGATGAGCGCAGCGAAATGATCACCAACGGCCTCGCCTCGCTGTTTAGAGACTGAGCTATTCTTGGCCCTCCACATTGCCGTTGGCCGGGAAATCCCTACATGCCTGCAACCCACCGACCGGAGACCGCGCCCTCGTGAAACGACTTTTCAACCGACTGCTGCCGAAATCCTGGCGCTCCACCGTCGTCACCATTCCGGTCATCCGGCTGCACGGCACGATCATGTCGGGCGGCCAGTTCCGGCAGAACCTGTCGCTGGCTTCCACCGCCGGTCTCATCGAGAAGGCGTTTTCCTTCGACGCGCCGGCAGTCGCCCTCTCGATCAATTCGCCGGGCGGCTCGCCGGTACAGTCGCGGCTGATCTTCAAGCGCATCCGCGACCTGGCGACGGAAAAGAACAAAAAAGTACTGGTCTTCGTCGAGGACGTCGCGGCATCGGGCGGCTACATGATCGCGGTCGCCGGCGACGAGATCTTCGCCGATCCTTCCTCGATCGTCGGTTCGATCGGCGTGGTCTCGGCCTCGTTCGGTTTTCCGGAACTGATGAAGAAGATCGGTGTCGAGCGCCGTGTCCACACCGCCGGCCAGAACAAGGCGGTGCTCGATCCGTTCAAGCCCGAGAAGAAGGAAGACGTCGAGCGGCTGAAGGCGCTGCAGCTCGAGGTGCACGAAACCTTCATCGATCTCGTGAGGGAAAGGCGCGGCACGAAGCTGAAAGACGATCCGAACCTGTTCACCGGCCTGTTCTGGACCGGCAAGAAGGGGCTCGAACTCGGCCTGGTCGACGCGCTCGGCGACATGCGCACGGTGCTGAAAACCCGTTTTGGAGCGAAAACCCAGCTCAGGCTGATCACGGCGCCGCGCGGTTTCCTCAGCCGCTTCGGTCTTTTCGGCTCAGCTAAGGGCTTTTCGGCGCCCGATATAGCCGCGGCGGCCGCCAGCGGCGTGTTCGATGCGGCGGAAGAGCGCGCATTGTGGTCTCGGTTCGGGCTTTGAAAACCCGGCAAAACCGTCTAGCATGACTTTGTTTCATGCATGTCGTTGTCCCCAAAACCGGGGCCACTTTTGGGCGACATGCGTTAACCGACCCGACCGGCCGCCTCGCCGGCCCAGCGTGGGAGGAATTTTGACATGCCGCAGATCATTTTCTTCACCGTCGTTGGCGTCGCCGCCTATTTCGGCTACCGCACCTTCGTGCGGGAAGCCGAGCGCGTGACCGCCAAGGTGCGGCGCACCGAAAAACAGGCGGCCAACGGCGCAATGGGAACGCTGGTCAAGGATCCCAAGACCGGCGAATACCGGCTGGCCAAGGACTGAGCATCATCCCGCATACGACTGACGCCGTGGACACCGATATTGGGTCGCGAACCTGGCATGCGCACGCCAAGATCAATCTGGCGCTGCATGTCACCGGCAGGCGCCCCGATGGCTATCATCTGATCGAAAGCCTGGCGGTGTTCACGCGCTTTGGCGACCGGGTCGAGATCGCGCTCGCCGACAGCGATGATTTTACCGTGTCCGGCCGCTACGCGCCGGCCGTTCCTCTCGATGCCAGCAATCTGGTGCTCAAGGCGCGCGATGCCCTGCGAAAAGAGGCCGGGCTGGAGAGAACACCGCCGGTCGCCATCAAACTTGAAAAGAACCTGCCGGTTGCCTCCGGCGTCGGCGGCGGCTCGAGCGACGCGGCAGCCGTGCTGCGCGGGCTGGTAGAGACATGGAACTTGGGCATCGGTGGCGCCGAGCTGGCGCGGATCGGCCTTTCGCTGGGCGCCGATGTGCCGATGTGCCTGGCGGCAAGGCCGCTGGTCGCGCGCGGCATTGGTGACGAATTGTCGATAGTGCCGGATTTTTCAGCACTTGGGCTGGTGCTCGTCAATCCGGGCACGGCGGTCTCGACCGCGGACGTCTTCGCAGCGCTTTCCCGTCGCGACAATGAGCCACTGCCGCCGCTGCCGCGCAGTATCGATTTCCACAGCCTGCGCAACTGGCTGGAGATCACCCGCAACGATCTTGAGCCCGCGGCGACGGCAATGCAGCCCGCCATCGGCAGAGCGCTTTCCTGGCTCAACAAGGCTGGATCGGGATTCTCGCGGATGTCCGGATCCGGCGCGACATGCTTCGGCCTGTTCGAAACCGGCAATGTCGCTAAACGCGCCGCCGCCGATATCCGCGGCCGGCAGCCCGACTGGTTCGTCGCCGCGACGCGCAGTATGACATCGGAGGCCGACTGAGATGGCCAGAATTGACGAGAGCCGCCCTTTCATCCCAATCCGCATCGCGGTGCTGACCGTGTCAGACACGCGCAGCCTCGCCGACGACAAATCCGGCCAGACGCTGGCCGATCGCATCACCGAAGCCGGCCACATCCTTGCCGCCCGCGATATCGTCACCGACGACCGCGAGAAAATCCGCGACAAGGTGCTTGGCTGGTCGAAGGACGCGGCGATCGATGTCGTGATCACCACCGGCGGTACCGGCTTCACCGGCCGCGACGTGACGCCGGAAGCGCTGGAACCTATCTTCGAAAAGCGCATGGACGGCTTTTCGGAAGTGTTCCACCGCATCTCCTACGACAAGATCGGCACTTCGACGATCCAGAGCCGGGCGACCGGCGGCGTCGTCAACGCCACCTTCGTCTTCGTGCTGCCGGGCTCGCCCGGCGCCTGCAAGGACACCTGGGACGGCATCCTGAAGGCACAGCTCGACTACCGGCACATGCCCTGCAACTTCGTTGAGATCATGCCGCGCCTGGACGAGCATCTGCGGCGCGGCTGAACAGTTCCGCAAAGAGGAAGCAAGTCGCAGGCTATTCAAGCGAGTGACCTTGGTTTCGCCCAGCAGAGCGCTGCTTGCGCCTTCGAAGCGCCATTCCCAAGCTGATGCCCCACGAATAGTCTCAGCCACGACCTTGGCGGCGGGAAATACGATGAACGCACACTCCGGCGGATGCCATTGCGGCAATGTTCGCCTGACATTCGAGACCGGGCTCGACCCGTCGCAAATCGACGTTCGGGCCTGCCAATGCTCGTTCTGCGTCAAGCATGGTTCGCGTGCCGTTGCCGATCCGAATGGCAGACTGACCATCTCGGTCAAGGACAAGTCGCGATTGCGGACATATCGGTTCGGGCTGAGGACAGCCGATTACCTGATCTGCCGGGACTGCGGCGTCTATGTCGCCGCGATCGCTGGAGATGATCCAAGGGCGATCGTCATCCTCAACACCTTGGACGACCAAAAGTCGTTCAGTCGGGAGCCGACCCCTGTGGATTTCGACGCGGAAAGCGGAGAGCAACGCCAAGCCAGGCGTCGCGCTCGCTGGATGCCTGTCGAGATGAGCTTCGGATAGTTCCCCTTTCAGCGGATGACCGGCTCGCCATGAAAGCGTCGGCGTGACGGCGGCGATACGCCAAAGCCGACTTCCATCATAAGTCGCGGCGTGCGCGCCGGGACGGTGCCCATGTGGAAGCCAAATGGGTCCTCGACGAAGCCGAGGCCAGCGTCGCCGGTCAGCGTCACCGGGCTCTGCTCGCCATAGACATCCAGAACCTCTTGCGCGGGATGGCCGACCAGCAAGGTGAGCTGATGCTTCAGCTTGCGGCGCTTGTGACTGCCCCTGACATAGACATGCGGACCGGTGTCGGCGTCGACCGGCTGGAGATAGAAGAAGAATTTCAGCATGCGCCAGTCGTCGAGGTCGAAATGATACTTGCCGAGCGAGGCAAGGTTCTTGTCGGCATCCGAAGCGGCACCGGTCGGAAAACTCCACCAGACTCGTGTCGTGATCAGCTTCGCCTGGCCGCCGAGATAGTGCGCGGCGATGTCGAGAAGCAGCGGATCGCGCTGGATGGCGAGTGCCTCCTGGCAGTCGAGGATGCGCTCGAAAAAATGCCCGCTGAGCAGCGAGCGGCCAAAGCGCTTTTCGGCCTCGGCATGTTCACCCGGCATGAATTCGAGCCGGCGGTCGAAATTGCCGAAGCAAGGCGTGCGCCGGGCGAAACTCGCGATCTCTTGATGGATCGCCGGCGGCAGGACCAGACCTGAAAACAGCCCGTCGGACCGAAGCGCTTCGACCACCGCTTCACGGTCGACGCCGGCGAACATCGTATCCCCCGTATTGCCGGCCGGACGGGCGCGTTTCGCACCCAGCCAATGCATCCGGCGCCCAGGCATCGTGCGCGCCAGCATGAACATCGGCAGCCAGGCAGGGTTTTCGCGGAGATCCTTGAGATAGGTCGGTACGCGCACCGCGATGCGCCGCAGCAGGCTGCCGTTGCGCGCAATGGCCTCGAGACTGGCCGTGCCAGATTTGTCGGGGGGTGAAAGGTTCATCGGGTCCTCGGCTGTGAGAGCGGCACGCCCCGCTCACAATGACCCAAACCCAATGCACCCACTCCACGGGGAAATTAACCCCACGTCAAATTTTGTGCAATGCACAATAGAAGGAGCTGCAAAAAAATCACTTCGGGGAGCGGTGCGCTTGCTTCGGCGGCGCCACCCAGATTTCGGCATCGAGCCGCTTTGTCGCGAGGCCGCGCGCGATGGCCTCGGCGCTGCCGGCACTCTTCGCCGAGGCCGCGGCCTGATGCTTGCCGATCAGCAATCCGTCGGCCAAGGCGCGATTACTCGAAAAGACGCGAGCCAGGAACGGCGTGCGGCTGCCGCGTGCCCGCGAGAACCGCGCCGCCATGGTTTGCTTGGCTGTGTGGGCGACGACCGCGTCGATCCAGCCTTCCACCAGCCGCGCGCCTGGCTCCAGGAGCAGCAGCCAGTCACCCTTGGCCTGCCGGATGCCGGCAGCGATACCGTCAGTCACGTACTGACAGCCGGCATGCTCGGCAACACGATGCGTCTGGTCGGTGGAACCCGTGTCGCAGACGATCACGTCACGCACCACGCCCTCGACCGCGCCGCCAATCAGCGAGGCGAGCGTGCGGGCAAGGCCCTCCTCGTCATTGCGGGTTTCGATGAGAACGCTGAGCATCTTTAGCCGAATAGCGGAAAGCCGGACGCAGCGCCAGTTTTTGCAGCGCACCATAGAAAGTTCTTGCTTTGTTCTCATCGACAAAATAGGAATAATTTCATGAACAGAGCGATTCGACACAACTCGGACAGTCCCTGGGAGCGGGCAAAGATGGAACAGATCGTGCGCGCCGACATTGCAGCTTTCGGAGCAGGAAGAGCCGAGATGGCCAATGCGATGATCGAGCAGAGTGGCATGCGTGTCCGTCCGGACCGCAATCGCGGCAGGTCCGCAGGCATCAATCCGTCCGGCCGGTTCGAGCCGGTCAGCCGGCATGTCTTCGACGATGGCTGGAATTCGCTGGAGGAACTGCCGCCGTTCAAGACCGAGGTGCAGGTCGAGAAGCCGCGCACCATCATCACCCGCAACGAATCGCCCGACATCTCCTTCGACCGTTCCATCAACCCCTATCGTGGTTGCGAGCATGGCTGCGTCTATTGCTTTGCCCGGCCGACGCACAGCTTCATGGGCCTGTCGCCGGGTCTCGATTTCGAATCCAAGCTGTTCGCCAAGCCGGATGCGGCGCGGCTGCTCGACAGGGAGCTGTCGAAGGACGGCTACCAGCCGCGCACCATCGCCATCGGCACCAACACCGATCCCTATCAGCCGATCGAGAAGCAATACCGGATCATGCGCGAGATCCTCGAAGTGCTGGAAGCGCGCGGCCATCCGGTCGGCATTGTGACCAAGTCCGCCCTGGTGACGCGCGACATCGATATTCTGTCGCGCATGGCCGAACGCGGTCTGGCCAAGGTAGCGCTGTCGGTGACGACATTGGACCGTATGCTGGCCAGAACGATGGAGCCCCGCGCATCCACGCCGACCAAGCGGCTGGAGGCGATCAGGCAGCTTTCCGATGCCGGCATTCCGGCTTCGGTGATGGTTGCGCCAATCATCCCCGGCCTGACCGATCAGGAGATGGAACGCATTCTCGATTCGGCACGCGCCGCCGGTGCGCGCGAGGCGGGTTATGTCATACTGCGCCTGCCGCTGGAGGTCAGCCCGATCTTCAAGGACTGGCTGCTGCGTCATTATCCCGACCGCTACCGTCACGTGATGTCGCTGATCCGTTCGATGCGCGACGGCAAGGACTACGATTCGGAATGGGGCAAGCGCATGAAGGGCGCCGGTCCCTACGCGTGGCAGATCGGCCGGCGCTTCGAGATCACCGCCAAACGGCTCGGCCTCAATGTCGAACGGCGCACACTGCGGACCGATCAGTTCGTTGCCGCCGGAAAGGACCAGGTGCAGCTGACGCTGCTCTAAGAATGCAGTTCACCGCGGCGGTTTGATCTGTCGCGGCACAAGAATCCCGTCCGGCCTGCCCCGGCCTGCAGACGGTGCCCTCCCGGTCCGGCGCCCCACCCGACCCGGAGGGACTTGCGGAGAATCGGAGCCGATGCGAACCTCGCCGCAACATGGCTCGCGCGCGTTCCGATTCTCCGCTTCTCTTTGAGATCATCGAGAAACCCGACTTCTCCTTCGAGACGAAGGCGATGGCCGACGGACTGTGGCCGGTGGCGGGCATGGACGAGGCCGGCCGTGGTCCCCTGGCCGGGCCGGTGGTGGCGGCGGCGGTCGTGCTTGATCCCGCCAACATTCCAGACGGGCTCGACGATTCCAAACGCCTCAGCCATCTGCAACGCGAAGCGCTGTTCCTGCGAATCCTCGGCTCCGCGCTGGGCGTTTCGATGGCGTCCATCAGCGCCGAGGGTATCGACGGCAGCAACATCCTCAAGGCCAGCCTTGAGGCGATGCGGCGTGCGCTGGTCGGCCTGTCGATTCAACCAAAGCTCGCGCTCGCCGACGGGCGCGACGTGCCGCCTGGCCTGCCCTGTGCAGGGCGCGCGCTGATCAAGGGCGACCAGCGTTCGCAGTCGATCGCCGCCGCCTCGATCGTCGCCAAGGTGATGCGCGACCGCATGATGTGCGGCTGCGGCAACCATCACGATCGCTACGGCTTCGAAGTCCACATGGGCTACGCTACAGCCCGCCATCGCACGGCGATCGAAGCGCACGGGCCGGTAGCGCGGCTGCATCGCGTTTCGTTTGCACCGTTCCGACTTGGCGGGGTCGAAGTGGCGGAAGAAGAGAGCTTGGCCGGCTTGGATTGAGCTGAGAAGATTGGCGACAGCGGTGATCACAGCCAATCTCCCCCACGAGGCAGGGCTAATAGCATATGGGAAGCCGGGGCTTTCGCTCTACGAATACCCCCACCCCTAACCCCTCCCCACAAGGGCAGGGGAATCGCACATGAGTAGATCGGGTCACTTGCGTGGTGGAGAGAAATTGATTCTGACGGACCTCTTGAAGACAGGAGGTCATGATGGTGTTTGTGGATATATTCGACGAGGTTCCGGACCCCCGAGACTTCACGGCCCAGCACGAATTGCCAGAGATTTTGTTCGTGGCGCTGGCGGCGGTGCTTTGCGGAGCGACGCACTGCACGGAGATGGTGCTGTTTGCCAAGTCGCGGCTCGATCTGTTGCGGCAGTTCATCCCCCTCAAGCACGGCGTGCCCAGCCACGACACCTTCAGCCGGGTGCTGGCCGCACTCGATCCGGTGGCCTTCAACGCCGCCTTCATGCGCTTCATGGCCGCCTTCGGCGCACAGGCGCACATCGATGTGCCGAAAGGCCAAGTCGCCGTCGACGGCAAGAGCCTCAGGCGCGCCTACGCCAAGGGCTGCGCCCACATGCCGCCGCTGGTGGTTACAGTCTTTGCCTGCGACACCTTCATGAGCCTGGCTCAGGTCGTGGCACACAAGGGTGGCGAGGTCGAGGCTGCGATCGAGGCGCTCAAGCTGTTGTCGCTCAAGGGGTTGACCGTCACCGGCGATGCCTTGCACTGCCATCGCCGCATGACCAAGACCATCCGCGAAGGTGGCGGCAACTATGTGCTGGCCATCAAGGGCAACCAGTCGAAACTGGCAGTACAGGCCAATGCCGCCCTCGACGCGGCAGCTGCGAGCAAAAGAACCAGGTTCCATCAGGTCGACGAGGATGCCCATGGCCGCCACGAGGTGCGCCGTGCTTTCGTCGTCCCCTTCGCCCAGACGCCGGGCCAGAACGCGCTCGTCGACCTTTGCGCCGTCGGCCGTGTCGAAAGCTGGCGCACCGTCGATGGCAAGACCACCCACAAGGTCCGCTGCTATGCGTTGTCGCGCACAATGCCGGCCAAAGAACTGATCGCCTCCGTCCGCCGCCACTGGAGCATAGAGAATGAGCTGCACTGGCAACTCGACGTCCTGCTCTGCGAAGATCGCATCAGGGGTCGCAAGAACAACGCGCCGGCAAACCACGCCATACTTCGGCGCCTTACTCTCAACATCCTTAGAGCCGACCCGGAAAACATCCCGCTCAGCCACAAACGACTCAAAGCACGGTGGGCCGATCAAGACCTCATCAGCCTTATCACTCATATGCGATAGCCCTGCCCTCAAGGGGGAGGGAGACTTCCGTTGGCGCTGACCTCGGCAAATTGCCTGCCTTTCGAGGCCAAAGGAGGGTTTTCCACAACAAAAAGCCGCCAGGTTTCCCAGGCGGCTTTTTGAATTTTTGGACGCTATCGGCTCAGTTGAGCTTGGACTTCACATCCACCAGCGATGCCTTGAAGAGGTCCGCACCCGCCTTGGCGTCCATCTTGCCGGCGAGCAGCGTACGCGCTGCCTCAACGGCGATGTCGACGGCGCTGGCGCGGACTTCGCTGATGGCGTCACGCTCGGCCTGGCCGATCTTCTGTTCGGCAAGCGCGGTGCGCCTGACAACATAGTCCTCGGTCTTCTTGTGCGCATCGGCTGCAAGCATGTCGGCCTCGCGCTTGGCAGCGGCGACGATGTCGGCGGCCTCCTGCTCGGCTTCCTTGCGCTTGCGCTGATACTGGCCGAGCAGTTGCTGGGCCTCCTCACGCAGGCGGCGCGCTTCGTCAAGCTCGTTGCCGATCCTGGCGGCCCGGGCGTCGAGCGCCTTGGCGATCAGGCCAGGCACCTTGATGTAGACGGCAACGCCGAGGAAGATGACGAGGGCTATCGTGGCCCAGAGCGTTGCGAGAGATGTGGCGTCCATGATGCGCTCCTCACCGGGCCACGGATTTGACCGCGGCCGCGATCTCGGTCTTGCTGGCCTTGCCGCCGACCAATGCCTCGACGATCGCCGAAGCGGTGTCCTCGGCGATGCTGCCGACTTCCTTCATGGCGTTGGCCTTGATGGAAGAAATGCGCGCTTCGGCCTCGCCGAGCTTTGCGTCGAGCGCGGCCTCGATCTTCTTGCGTACGGTCTCGGCTTCCGCCTTGGCCGCATCGTTGGCCTGCTGGCCGATCGCGTTGGCCTTGGTCTTGGCTTCCGCCAGTTCCTGCTCGTAGGCGGCAACGGCGGCGTCGGCCTCGCCCTTCAACTTGGCGGCTTGGTCGAGGTCCTTGGTGATGCGATCGTTACGGACATCGATGATGCCCCCGACACGCGGCATCGCCACCTTCTTCAAGAAGAGGTAGAACAGCCCGAACGTGATCGCCAGCCACAGAAGTTGCGACGGAAACGTCGCAGGATCAAATGGTGGAAACGTGCCATGCGCCTCGGCAGGCACGGAAGTGCCCGAATGCGTATCGCCTCCCGCGCCGGCAGCCGGCGCGGTCTCTTCCGCAAAGGCAGATGTCACGAACATCTCATTTCCCTGTCCATCCGGCAAGGTCGCACCATGCGCCTCACTTCGTCAGCCCGTGTTTCTTACTTGAACACGAGGAGGAGAGCGATGAGGAGCGAGAAGATGCCCAGCGCTTCAGTCACGGCAAAGCCGAAGATCAGGCGGCCGAACTGGCCATCGGCAGCCGACGGATTGCGCAGCGCGCCCGAGAGATAGCTGCCGAAGATGTTGCCGAGGCCAATGCCCGCGCCACCCATGCCGAGGCAAGCGATGCCGGCGCCGATTGCTGCTGCTGCATTTACTTCCATGTCAAACTCCTTGTGGTTCCGTTTTCGTTGCAGTTTTTAGTTGGCGTTATGCGCCGGTGAAACTTAGTGACTGGGGTGCAGAGCGTCGTTGAGATACATGCAGGTCAGCACGGCAAAGACGTAGGCCTGCAGGAAGGCGACGAGCAGTTCCAGCGCCGTCAGCGCCACTGCCATGGCCAGCGGCAGCACCGAGCCCGCAATGCCGACAGCGCCGAAAGCACTAAGGCTGACGACAAATCCCGAAAACACTTTCAGCGTGATGTGACCCGCCAGCATGTTGGCGAACAGACGAACCGAGAGGCTGACCGGGCGCGACACGAAGGAAATCACCTCGATCGCCACCACAAGCGGCATCAGGTAGATAGGCACGCCTTGCGGCACGAACAGCTTAAGAAAGCCCAGACCGTGCTTCATGAAGCCGTAGACGATCACAGTCCCGATGACCAGAATGGCAAGGCCGAAGGTAACGATGATGTGGCTGGTGATGGTGAAGAAATAGGGGATCAGGCCAAGCAAATTGGCGACCAGCACGAACATGAACAGCGAGAACACAAGCGGGAAGAACTTCATGCCTTGTGTGCCGGCGGCATCGCGCAGCATGTTGCCGACGAACTCATAGGCCATTTCGGAGACCGACTGGAGGCGTCCGGGAACGAGGCTGCGGCTCGAGGTGGTGAGATAGAGGAAAGCCGCCGCGACGATCACGGTCGCGACCATGAACAATGCCGAATTCGTGAAGGACAGATCATAGCCGCCGATATTGATCGGAATCAGCTTGATGATATGGAACTGGTGGATCGGATCGACCTTGTCAGCAGCCACTTTATATCCCCATCAAAGCCGAATGCGGCTTGAGTGTCCTGTTCATCGCGCTGCGAGCAGCGCTTTGGTTCATTCTTTCGGATCGCGCGGCTTGCCGCCCTGTCCGAATTCCGCCACGGCGCCCGCCGAGCGCAGGACATTGAGCACGCCGGCGCCAAATCCCAGCATCAGACCCACGATCAGACCCCATGGCGATGTTCCCGCCACACGGTCCAAAAACCAGCCAAGCCCCACGCCCACCACTATCCCGGCGATAAATTCGCTGGACAGCTTGAGCGCCTGGCCATATCCGGCCGCCGCTTTCGCGTCGTCTTTCCCCTCAAGCCGGTCCGGCCGCCTTGTCGCAAGCGATGCTTCAAGATCACGCCGGCGGCGCTCGAGATCGTCGTCGCGGATGTCGGTTTCATGCTGCTTGCCGCGGCCGGATTCTCCGGTTCCGTCTGGCCCCTTCTTGTCGGCCATCGCAACCCCCTGCCCGGTCAGACCGTCACCGTCCGTCCGCTTCTAAAGTCGCCGGCAACATAGTTAGAGGGTTTGCGCCAGTCAAGCCACGGGCGGAAGTTCATTGCCATGTATTTTAGGTAGCAAAATCAACTGGTTATAAAGGTGCGACATCGTGCCCGCCACGATGACCGGGATGCGCTGCGCGAATCCCCGCGGCAATGGCTCTTCGATCGACCGCGTGCGGCGCGAAAAGACCGGCAATCGTTCGGCGTTCAGCTCCAGCCGCCGCCATAGGTACGATAGAAGATATGCAGGCCGATCTTGGTCATCTTCTGCATGGTGCGCGCCCAGCCGGGATGGACATATTGGGCGTAGTAGTGGGTCGACGATCCGACCTCCGGGATGAAGATCTTGCCGGCGGTGACAGCCATGGCGATATCCTGCGCGGTCTTGTAGGCGGCAGGACTGTCAATGCGCTTCTTCCTGCCATCGCAAGCGAAGGAGAACTGGCAACGGTTGAACCAGCTGTCGTTCTGGTAGACGACGCCGCAGATCGAATTCGGGTAGGCCGGGTTGCGGACGCGGTTGAGGATGACCTGGGCGACGGCGGCCTGACCGCGCACGGATTCGCTTCTCGCCTCGAAATAGATGCCATTGGCCAGGCATGCCTGCTCCTTCTTGGAGAAGACACTCGCGGGCAGCGGGTTCTGGATCCACGAATGATCGCCCTTGGTCATCGGCGGAATGAAGCGGCCGTCATTGGGCTGCTCGTCCTGAAGCAGCGCCTCGAAGGGTGAGGCCTTGGCATAGTCGGGCTCGGCCTGCGCATAGGCGGTCGCCAGCACATCGGGATGGTCATTGTTGACCAGCGCGGCAAGCATGGCCGGCACGCCGGGATCCGGCTTCTTGTCCTCACGCGCATGGAACGCCGCCGCGATCTGGATTTCCTTGCCTTTGATCTGCGGCTTGGCAAAGGCCATCTTCAGATCGCTGTCCATGCCGCGCCGCAGCAGGAAAGAGGTGCGCTCGAAGATCGACCCGGCATTGAAGTTCTTGGGAGGCGCGACCGGAGACATCTGGACGATGCGCCCCTTCTTGTCGGCGCGCACGATGCGATCCTCGTCGGGCGTGCCTCTGACCTTGCCGCCCTTGCCGCGAAACGAGACCGCGCCGATGCCAGCCAGATGGACGCCCGATCCGGAGATCGAACCGGTGACATCGGAATCGACGAACGGCATCTCGGCCGCATGGGTCGAGCCGGCGACGGATTTCTCGACATAGGAGTTCCAGCGGGTGTTCGATGCTTCGAGGCCGGAAACAAGGCTCGTCATGTCCTGGTAGGCGGCGATGGTCGGAAAGCCGATCCAGATGCCGAGACCGATGACCAACGGGGGCAGAAAGCCACGTCTTTTCTCACCGGCGGCGGCAACAAGCCGCTTCAACACACGTCGATGCACGGAACTCTCTCCAGGAACGCTACTGACCCCACTGGAGAGCAAAATGATGCATTAACCTTGATGGGACGTTAACGACTTCGATCGCGTTTTCTCAGTCGGCTCAAGGTCGTGGTTTCGAAGTCGGGCGGTTTTGCGGCGGGCATGTGAATTCAGGCCGGCCGCAGGAAGATCGGCCAGGCGATCAGCGCACAGATGGCAGCCACCAGCCAGACGCCCGTCCATGATCCGACAACCAGAAGCCCGGGGATGGCGATCGGCACCAGGAAGAAGGAGACAAAGACAAAACTGTTGGCGAGACCGAGCGCCGTCCCCGCGTTGCTGGCCCCGGCAAGCGTGGCAAGCTCGGTGTAGGCGACGCCGTGCCATGCCGAGACACAGACCCCGGCGACGATCAGGGCGGCAACAGTCATTGTCGCGAGCACCGGCTGCCAGCCCGGCATGGTGGTCGCCACAAACACGAGCAGCGTGAGGGTGGCGAAAGCGACCGCGCTCAGCAGGCTGAAAAGGCGCAGGAACGAGCGACGATTGCCGTGACGGTCGGTGAAGCGGCCGCTCCAGACGCGCATGACCATAGCGCCGACCTGCACCGCTGCCAGGCTGGCGCTGATCACTGCCGTTCCCATGCCGCCGAAGTCATGCAGGAAGACGGAGGCGAAGGTGAGCACCGCCACTTGCGGGACGCAGAGCAGGCCAATGGCCATTGCAATGCGCCAGACATCTGGATTGCGCAGCGGTGTCGAGCCAGCCGACACTGTGGCGTTGCCGGCGGACGTTGCGTCTTCGCCGATCGGCGGCTGGCGCAACCAGCGCCAGGCGAAAAGCGCGGTGACGGCGGAGAATGCGGCCAGCAGGCCATAGACCGCTGCAAAACCATGTGTCGAGGCGAGCGACGGCAGAACAAGGGCGCCGAGCCCGCCGCCGAGCGGCACCGCCGTCTGCCTGATGCTCATGGCGAAGCCACGCTCGCCTTCACGGAACCAGGCCATGATGGCGCGCCCGCTTGAGCCGTTGACGCTGCCGCCGAGCAGACCGGTGACGAGTAGGGTGGCAGCCAGAGGCGCGACACCTGGAATGTATGCCGGCGACGGCACGACCATGAATGCCATGAGAAGCAGCCATGCCGCGGTGGCGCCGAGCCCGGTCAGCAGCACCCGGCGATCGCTCCAGCGATCGGTGAGCAATCCCCATGGCAGTTCGCTCAGCGCCACACCCAGGCCGAGAAGACCGAGAACCAGCCCGAGCTGGCCATTGCCGAGATGGTAGCCCGAGCGCAAAAAGACCGCCGTCGCCGGGATGCCGGAGAAGGTCGCGGAAAAACTGGCATTGGCGGCGACACCGATGCCCAGGACCTTCCAGCGATGATTGGAGCGGACAGCCGTGGCACCAGCAGCGGCCGCCTGCTGCCGAGGCTTGCCCTGGTTGCATTCCAAATCCGTAGCGACGAGCGACATGGCTGAATTTCCCTTGGAATGGCCCGACCTGCATCCGGACCTTGACGGCCTGTCTCTATCGCCATAGGTTCATGCTGAATATCAGGAAGTTTTTGACTTATTATCCCGAATATCAGGACTATAGCTATGCGACGCGTGACATTCGACCTCGACGTTCTCCGCAGTTTCGTCACCGGCATGGAACTGGGCAGCTTCGCCAAGGCGGCCGACCGGCTTGGCCGGTCGACCTCGGCGGTCAGCGCGCAATTGAAGAAACTGGAGGAGCAGGCGGCAACGCCGATCTTCCGCAAATCGGGGCGCGGCCTCGCCTTGACCGAAGCCGGCGAGACCATGCTCGGCTATGCGCGACGGCTGATCGAGCTCAATGACGAAGCGGCATCCGCCATCCATGACGTCGAACTGGAAGGCTGGGTACGGCTTGGGCTGCAGGAGGACTTCGGCGAGGCGGTGCTGCCTGAGGTGCTCGGCCGCTTCACCCGCGCCCACCCAAAGGTCAAGATCGAAGCCAGGATCGCACGCAGCCAGGACCTGGCCGAGAGGATCCTGTCAGGCAGTCTCGACATCGCGCTGGCATGGCACAATGGCGAGACCTTGCCTTACAGCGAGCTCGTCGCCGACGTACAAATGCGCTGGATCGGTCCGGCAAGGCGCATCGAGACCAGTCTGCGCGACGGCGAGCCATTGCCGCTGGTGGCGTTCGAAGCGCCATGCCTGCTGCGCACGGTGGCGACGGAAACACTCGACCGTGCCGGCCTGCCCTGGCGCATGGCTTTTTCCAGCCCGAGCCTTGGCGGCATCTGGGCGGCCGTCGCTGCTGGACTGGGGCTGACGATCCGTACCGACATCGGACTGCCGGCCAGCGTCAGCGCGATGACGCCGGAGATCGCCGGGCTGCCGGCACTGCCCAAAATGGCGTTGTTCCTGCATCGCAAGGACACTGAGCCCGAGCCGGTGGTAGCCCGCCTCGCCGACATTCTGCTGGACGCTGTGCGGCAGGCGCTGCCCGAAAATATGCAGGATAGAGCGGTTCATCGTTTCACGGAAACGCAGAACCGCTCTATCTCTTTGTCTTGACGCAATTCCGGACGGAAAACCGCTTCACACTTTTCCTGGAATTGCTCTAACGACAACGGTTTGCGCAACGTGGCGTGATCATGGAGCGCCAGACGGGCACCAACGTTCAGCCGCGTTTCTTGGCCCTGCCGGCGAACGGATTGTCAGAGGTGCGCAGTGCAATGCGGATCGGCACGCCGGGGATATCGAAGGCTTCGCGCAGGCTGTTGGAGAGATAGCGGACGTAGGATTGCGGCATCGCATCCGGCCGCGAGCACTGGACGACGAAGCCCGGCGGCCGCGTCTTGGCCTGGGTGACGTATTTGACCTTCAGGCGGCGGCCGGCGACGGCAGGCGGCGGATGATGCGCCAGGATGCTTTCCAGCCAGCGGTTGAGCTTGCCGGTCGAGACGCGGCTGTTCCACACCTTGTGGGTCTTCAGCACCGCATCCATCAGCTTGTCGAGGCCGCGTCCGGTTTCGGCCGAGACAGGCACGGCCTGGATACCGCGCACCTGCGGCAGCAGCCGCTCGGTCTTCTCGCGCAATTCCGCCAAAAGCTCCTGCGGATGATCGATCAGGTCCCATTTGTTGAAGGCGATCACCGGCGCCCGCCCCTCGCGGATGATCAGGTCGGCGATCTGCAGATCCTGTTTCTCGAAAGGAAAGGTGGCGTCGAGCACGATGACGACGATCTCGGCAAAGCGGATGGCGCGCAGGCCATCCTGCACCGACATCACTTCCAGCTTTTCGTGGATCCTTGCCTTGCGGCGCATGCCGGCCGTGTCGAACAGTTTCAGCCGGCGGCCATGCCAGTCCCAGTCGACCGAGATCGAGTCGCGGGTGATGCCGGCTTCGGGTCCGGTCAACAGCCGCTCCTCGCCGATCAGCGCGTTGATCAACGTCGACTTGCCGGCATTCGGGCGACCGACGACGGCGATGCGCATCGGCTTGGTGTCGTCATACCAATGCACATCTTCCGCATCCGGGTCGACGATATCCTCGCCGATCAGCACCTCGCCGGCGACGGTCTCTTCGTTTTCGCCGTCTTCTTCTTCTTCGCCGAAGGCGCGTGCCTCACCAAGCGCGCCGATCACCGCGTCGCGCAGGTCGGGCATGCCCTGGCCGTGTTCGGCCGACACCGGGATCGGCTCGCCAAGGCCGAGTTCCCAGGCCTCCAGCATGCCGCCCTGGGCGCCCTTCGCCTCGGCCTTGTTGGCGACCAGCACCACCGGCTTGCCGGATTTGCGCACGATCTCGGCGAAAGTCTTGTCGTCGGGCATCAGGCCGGACTTGGCATCGACGGTGAAGAAGATCAGGTCGGCCTCGCGGATGGCGATCTCGGTCTGCGCACGCATGCGACCGGGCAAGGTCGAGGCGGCGGCATCCTCGAAGCCGGCCGTGTCGATGACGTCGAAATGCAGGTCGTAGAGCTTGGCGGCATGAACGCGGCGATCGCGGGTGACGCCGGGCGTATCGTCGACAAGCGCCAGCTTCCTTCCCACCAGCCGATTGAAAAGAGTCGATTTGCCGACGTTAGGTCTGCCGATGATGGCGACTTTGAAGGTCACGACGCACTGCCCGACCCGCGGATAAGCTCGGACATCAGGGTTGCCCGCTCGCGGGTGTTGCGCGGGGCGCCGTCATCGGCGGCGATCTGGTCGAACAGCTTCAGCGCATCCTGGGTCTTGCCTTCCTTCCAGGCGGAAAGGCCGAGCGCCTCGCGCGCCGTGTGGCGCAGCGTGTTGGCATCGGATGTAAGCGCCTCGACACGGCTGGAGACGTCGGCGAAGGAGCCATGGTCGACAAGCAGGAGCGCCGCCCTGAGGCGCGCCATGTCGCGAATGCCGGAGGGAATGGCCGTATCGGCGGCGACATCGTCGAAATCCTTGACGGCGGCGGCAACGTCGCCCTTGCTGGCCTTGACGGTCGCCGCACGCATGCGGGCAAGCAGCGGATAGGCGCCGTAGCCATCCTTCTCCAGTTGATCGAGCGCGGTCAGCGCTTCGTCGCTCTTGCCGTCATTGGCAAGTTTCAGCGCTTGCGAGAACGCATCGCCCGAGCGGTTGGCGCGCGTCTCGTCCCAATAGCGATAGCCGACGAAGGCGGCGGTGCCGAGCACCACGAAGATCGCAATAACGATCAAGGCGGGACCGAAACGGTCCCATAGCGCATGCGCCTGTTCGCGACGGATCTCGTCGTTGACTTCACGGATAAAACTGTCGTCGGACATCAATCAAAACCATTCCTGCCCTCTCGGGCTTTTGTCAGCCCGCGTTTTAGCGAAATTTTGTCGGCATGGAAGGGGTTTCACCGGAAAATCGCCTATTCCCAGGGCAGACGGCCGAAAAGGTCAATCGCACCCACGCCACATTTGGGCGATAGCCGGCTTGCAGACGTCCCCCGAGTAAAGAGCAGCCCGAGTTTAATTAAGATTGCCGATGCTTAGTCCGTTCCGCGTTGTTGCGTTTTCCCTCGCCTCGCTTGCCACCGCCGGCGTGGCTTTGGCCGATCCGCCGGCGCCACCAACGCTGGCGAAGCCCAAGCAGGTCGTCATCATCTCGTTCGACAGCGCCCGCGACATTTCGCAGTGGAAGCGCAGCCGGGCACTGGCGCAGCGCACCGGCGCGCATTTCACCTACTTCCTGTCCTGCGTGTTCCTGCTGTCACAGGAAACGCGAAAGGAATACACGCCGCCAGGCAAGACATCAGGCAAATCCAACATCGGCTTTGCCGCCTCCAAGCAGGAAGTCACCGAGCGGCTGGAGCAGATCAGCCTTGCTGTGCATGAGGGCCACGACATCGCCAGCCACGCCTGCGGCCATTTTGACGGCAAGGATTGGAGCAAGGCCGACTGGCTGAGCGAGTTCGGTTCGTTCGAGCACATTCTCGATAACGCCTATGCGATCAACGGCATCGCACCCGAACCCAGGGGCTGGCGCGATTTCGCACGGCATGCGGTGGTCGGGTTCCGCGCGCCATACCTATCGACGAACAAGGCGCTCTACTAGGCGCTGCCGGCGGCCGGCTATCAATTCGATGCGAGCGGCGTCTCCCAGGGCCCTGCCCGGCCGGCGACCGGCAACGGCATCATGCGCTTTTCACTGCCGCAGATTCCGGAGGGGCCGAAATCAAGGCCGGTGATCGCCATGGACTACAATCTCTATGTCAGACACTCCGGCGGTTTCGAGCGGCCAAGCCAGGCCGACGCGTTCGCCAACCGGACCTATGACGCCTTCCGCGCCGCCTTCGACGCGCAATATCAGGGCAAGCGCACTCCGCTGGAACTCGGCTTCCACTTCACGCTGATGAATGACGGCGCCTACTGGACCGCGTTGGAGCGCTTTGCCGGCGAGGTCTGCATCAAGGCCGATGTCGAATGCATCAGCTTTCGCGACTATGTTTCGCGGCAGGGCGCTGGCGGGACACAGGCGACGGTGGGCGGCTGAGCCGCCAACCAGGTTGGCTTTCCAAACCTCAGCTTTTTAGGCCGGGTCCTCGGCGCTCTGCCGCTCCAGGTAGCGTTGATCGATAGCCGGCAACGGCTCGCCTTGCAGTGTCGCTTCGAAGGCGCGCAGGCGTTTGTGGACCGATTGCAGCTCAACGATGGTCGACCAGGAGGTGAGCAGAAACTGCAGTGAGCCCGTCACTTTGCCGAAGGCGTTCGAGATCTGGTTCAGTGCGCCGAAGGTGATCTTGTGCGCCACCAGCGACGGACCCAGGATCAACAGCGAGAAGATGTTGTCAGCCTGCAGATACGTATACCGGACCACGTTGAAATAGATGTAGTGAAAATAAAGCCTGAAATAGTTGTGACGAACATTCGCAAACAGCTCGGCGGTGGTGGCTGGCTGGGCCCTGTCCGCATGATCCTCGCCATAGACAAGTTCCTTGCGATAGGCAGCCTCGACGCGCTGGTTGCGAAACTGCAGTCCTGGAAGTTTCAGGCCGGCAATCATGACCGAGATCGTTCCGAACAGACACCAGGCGAGTGCTGCGACAACCAATGGCTGCGGAATCGCGCCGATAATCGGCAGCTCGCTGATGTGAGCCTGCAGCTGGATCATGACCGGCAGGAACGCGATCAACGTCATGATCGACTGGACGAAGCTGGAGCCGAGATCTTCCATGATCTGCGAAAACCGCATCGTGTCTTCCTGGATACGCTGCGAGGCGCCCTCGATGTGGCGTAGCCTGCCCCAGTTCTCGACGAAATAATTGTTCATCGCCGTGCGCCAGCGGAAGATCCAGTGGCTGACGATGAAGGCATTGACCACCTGCACGTTCATGCCGACCAGCGCGAGCCAAGAAAAATCGGCCAATCCGATATAGAATTCTCCGTTGGTTGACTTTCCAGTCCCCGACATCAGCCCCTGTACGTAGTCGAAGAAAGGCCCATACCAGGCATTGACGGCGACACTGACCTGCACATTGAAATAGATGAAGAACAGGATGACCGCCGTCATCAGGATCGACCAGCGCTGCCACGGATGCGGCGAATACCAGCTCCAGAACGCGTAGAAGATGGCAACGCAAAACGCGAAGTACAGATAAAACCAGAGAAACGGCTTCGACACGAGGATGGCGATGCCGATGATGGGCGGCGCACCAGCCGCGGCAGGCGGCATTCCGAAAACGGCGCCCAGTTGTTCACCACCGAAAAACCAGAACAGGATTGCCGCAAGGCTCCAGGCGGCGGCCGAAGAGAAAAACAGCTTCGGCTGCGGGAAAAAAGATACGAACACTGTGGCGAATTCCTCGATCGATGCGTAAATCAGCTGATATCAGCGGGCATAAAGTCACACATTAGGTGGAAAGAAAATGCCCGCCCGATGCCCGGCATCGAGCAAGACCACAATCATGGCGATTTTGGCGCAGCCGACCATGTGATCGCGCCGGAGACGACCAGCATGGCAGCGGCGGTGATCGAGGCGAGGAAGAAATCGCCTGACGCCTGCGCCAGCAGCCCGGCGGCGATCGGGCCGATGATCTGGCCAAGGCCGAAGGACGCCGTCATCAAGGCAAAGATGCGCCGGGGCGCCGTTGACGCCTGCCGCCGCGCGGCCTGCAGGCCAAGTGCCGTGATGGCAATGAAGGTACCGCCTAGCAGCAGGCCGCCTAGCAGCGGTCCGGTGCGCCCACCAACGGCGACGCTGGCGGTGACACCGGCAACTTCGATGAAGCATGCCAGCGCATAGGCGGCATGGAGTCCGATCCGCGCGGCGATCTTCTGCCAGAGCCAGGTCGAGGGAAAACCGGCAAGGCCGGCGACCATCCACACCATGGCCTCGAAGACGCGGCTGCCTCCGCCTTGCCGGACGATGGCGACCAGGAACGTCGCCGTCACCACATAGCCGAAACCGAACAGGCCGTAGGCGACGATGATCTTCATCAGCGACCGGTCTTTCGGCAGTGCCGGCTCCCGGCCGGCTTCGCCATGGGCGAGCGGACCCTCATCCACCAACAGCGCCACGACGACGAAACCGCAAGCCGAAATTGCCGCCGACCACAGCCAGCCCGCCGCCCAGCCGGCATGTTCGGTGACCAGCACCGCCATCATCGCAGCGGATATCGCAATACCGAGGCCGACGCCACCGAAATGCCACGCCTGCAGGTCGCTGCGGCCGGCAGCGTTTATATGGCTGAAAACGATGCTGGCCATGAACACCATGACGAAGGCGCTGGCCAGACCGGCAAGAAAGCGGATGACGAGAAAGGCGACCATGGTGTCGGACAGTCCCATCAACGCAGCAAGAACAGTGCTCGCGCCGAGACCGGCTAGCATCAGCAGGCGCTCGCGCCCATGCGCCCAGCCGCCGGCGGCGGCAAGCGCGCCGACGAGGTAGCCGAGATAGTTGGCGGAGGCGATCCATCCGGCATCGGCTGGCGACAGATGGAGTTCCTCCATCATGCCAGGCAGGATCGGCGTGTAGACGAAGCGGCCGATGCCCATGGCAACGGCCATGGCGATCATGCCGGCAACGGCGAAACGCAGTGCTGTCGAGGTGGCCGGTGTCATTGCAGCGCACAATAAATGCAGGGATCGCTGAAACAATCCGCCATCCGTTGGGCCAGCCGGTCGCGGTGCGCGGCGCTCGCCTCGACTTTTGCTCAAGCCGGAAAGCGTGACATCCACTAAGAGACTGTTTCGAAATTCGCTCTGGCGAGTCATATGGTGGTGGTTTCGAGAACCGTAGCGCAGCGGACATTTGGTCCGTGAGCAACGGAAGCGCAGAAAACGCCATCAGATGGCCGCCAGAGTAGAATTTCCAAACAGTCTCTCAGCAGCGTCCGCGGAAACCGGCATGCAATGAAGCGGTCTCATGCACCGTGCGCCGCGCCGTCAGCCTGAACGGCACATCACCAAGCTCGCGCTCCGACATGGTGTTGAGAACGGGGTGCGCGAGCGGATCGGTCAACCATCGCTGCGTCTCGCTCTCGCGGCTTGGCTCATGCGGAGCATCGGTCGCGAAAAAGACCTTCAGCGATGACAACATCCTCAGCATCTTCGGCTCCGCGGGTCTGGCTCCCCGGTTAAAGTCTGCCGTTTCGGTGTGTCTTTCAATTGAGATTTCGGCCGGATCGGTTTAGAAAAACTCAAATGGCCCTGCTCAACCGCGTCCATCTCAACGGCCTTCGCGCCGTCGAAACCGTCGCCCGTCTCGGCTCGCTCGCGGCGGCCGCCGGTGAGCTCGGCGTTTCCGTCAGTGCCGTCAGCCAACAGATAAGCCGCACCGAGAAGCAGCTCGGCCAGGCGCTGTTCGAGCGGACGGCGAACGGTCTCGTGCTGACCGAATTCGGTGCCGTCTTTTCAGCTCGCCTCGGCGTCGGGTTTCGTGAGCTTGCCCAGGCCGTGGCGCTGGCCGAAGACGCCACGCAATGCACATTGGTGGTTTCGGTGGCGCCGGCCTTTGCCTCGAAATGGCTGCTGCCGCGACTGTCGCGTCACTTCGCCCGGCATCCCAAAGTGCTGCTGCGCATCGATGCTTCGGTGCGGCTGACCGATCTCGATCACTCCGACATCGACATCGCCATCCGGCTCGGCGACGGCAAATGGCCGGGCGGGCGGGCGGAACTGCTGCTGGCCCAGGAAGTCTTCCCGGTCTGCGCCCCGGTGATCGCCCGAAAACTGAAGTCGATCGAGGACCTTGCCCAGACCTGCGCCATCACCGACGAGCGGGCGATGATCAACTGGGAAAGCTGGTTTGCCGAAGCGGGTGTCGAACCCGTCACCTTCCTGAAAGGCGCGCGCTTCACCGACCCGATGCTGTGCCTAGAATCGGCGATTGCCGGCCATGGCGTGATGCTCGGCTGGCAATTGCTCACCGCCGATGCACTGGCCGACGGGCGGCTTGTGGCGCCGTTCGGGATTCGCGCCCAGAGTGGGCTCGGCTATTGGCTGGTGACCTCCTCTGCCGAGGCTGAAAGCCGCAAGGTCCGCGACTTCAAGGTCTGGATCAAGGAAGAGATCGCGGCGACAATGGCACAGTTCGGGTCCGCCAATGCGGCCACCGCGTCCGCCGGCGCGAACACGGTGGAAAGCACCGTAGCGCCGCTCTATGTTGCATCGGACATCAAACTACGGCAGGCAGGATCATGACCACACATTCGCGCGGCGTTTCCGCATCGATCGACCCGGTGAAGCTCGACAGACTGGCGGAGGTCGCCATCAAGGTCGGGCTGCAGTTGCAGCCAGGACAGGATCTGGTGCTGACATCATCGATCGCGGCGCTGCCGCTGACCAGGCGCATCGTCGAGCACGCCTACAAGGCCGGCGCCGGCCTGGTGACGCCGATCTTCAACGATGATGAGATGACGCTTGCGCGCTACCGCTTCGGCGCCGATGCCAGTTTCGACCGTGCCGCCGGCTGGCTCTATGAAGGCATGGCGAAAGCCTTCGCCAACAATGCGGCGCGGCTTGCCGTGCGCGGCGAGGACCCGTCGCTGTTGTCGGAGCAGGACCCGACGAAAGTGGCGCGCGCCAACAAGGCCAATTCGATGGCCTACCAGCCGGCGCTGGAAAAGATCACCGGCTTCGACATCAACTGGAACATCGTCGCCTATCCGGATCTCGCCTGGGCCAGGCAGGTTTTCCCGGATGATGCCGACGATCTTGCGGTGGCCAAGCTCGCCGACGCCATCTTCGCCGCGTCGCGGGTAGATGTCGAAGACCCGATCGGCAACTGGAAGGCGCACAATGCAGCACTTCGCAGCCGCACCGAATGGCTCAACGGCCACAATTTCCACGCGCTGCACTTCACAGGGCCGGGCACCGACCTGACCGTCGGGCTGGCGGACGGCCATGAATGGATGGGCGGCGCCTCGACCGCCAAGAACGGCATCACCTGCAATCCCAACATCCCGACCGAGGAAGTCTTCACCACGCCGCATGCAAGGCGCGTCGAGGGCCATGTCTCCTCGACCAAGCCGCTGTCCTACCAGGGCACGTTGATCGACGAGATTTCTGTGCGTTTCGAGGAGGGCCGCATCGTCGAGGCCAAGGCTTCGAAGGGCGAGGACGTGCTGAAGAAGGTGCTCGACACCGACGAGGGCGCGCGCCGTCTCGGCGAGGTGGCGCTGGTGCCGCATTCCTCGCCGATCTCGGCCAGCGGCCTGCTGTTCTTCAACACGCTGTTCGACGAGAACGCCGCCTGCCACATCGCGCTCGGCCAGTGCTATGTCGAAATGCTTCGTCGACGGCGCCTCGCTCAGCCAGGACGAGATCGCCGCACGAGGCGGCAACAAGAGTTTCATCCACATCGATTGGATGATCGGCTCGGACAAGATCGACATTGACGGCGTCCACAAGGACGGCGCCCGCGTGCCTGTCATGCGCAAGGGCGAGTGGGCCTGACAGCACGTTTGGGGCGGGTCCGATGGCCTTCGACCTGGTGGTCAAGCGGATTTACGAGGCACCGGCGCCTGGTGACGGGCAAAGGGTTCTGGTCGATCGGATCTGGCCACGCGGGGTCCGCAAGCAAGAGGCCGCGCTGGCGCTGTGGCTGAAGGAGATAGCGCCGAGCGATGAGTTGCGCGGGTGGTTCGGCCATGAGCCGGCGCGCTGGGCGGAGTTTCAGAAGCGATATCGCGCCGAACTGGACGGGAACGAAGAGGCAGTCGGGCAATTGCGCAGCCTGCTTAGCGAAGGTCACGTGACGCTGCTCTACGGCGCTCATGATGAAGCGCACAACAATGCGGTGGCGCTGGCGGCTTATTTGCGCGGGGGTTGAGAGCTTCGGATTTTCGCAGGCAGGCGGGACAGCGCCCCCCTCTGGCCTGCCGGCCATCTCCCCCTCGAGGGGGGAGATCGGACTTCGCCGCCGCTTTCGCCAATCGCCAACGTTACAAACAGGCGACGACAATGACGCTGCCAATCTCCCCCCTTGAGGGGGAGATGTCCGGCAGGACAGAGGGGGGCGCGAAGGATCGCGGCGGGGGCGAGTTCGGCTTTACTTCCCGCCTACCGCCTCCTCATAAACATCCGGCTTGAAGCCGACGAGAATCCTGTCGCCAACTTCCAGCACCGGCCGCTTGATCATCGTCGGCTTGGCCAGCATCAGCGCCTTGGCCTTCTTCTCATCGAGCCCCAGCTTGTCCTTGTCAGCCAGTTCACGGAACGTCGTGCTCGCCTTGTTGAGCAGGATTTCCCAGCCAACCTTGCCGACCCAGCCATCCAGCCGCTTGGCGTCCAGACCCTCGGCCCTGTAGTCGTGAAACCGATAGACTGCATCATGGCCCTCCAGCCAGACGCGCGCCTTCTTGATCGTGTCGCAGGTGGTGATGCCGTACATCGTAATGGTCAAAACGCTTGCCCTTCGGACTTCGAATCTAACCCGCAGATTAAGGACGCTCGGTGCGCTTTGCCAGCGGCCTCGCCAGCGTCCCGGTGATTTTTGGCTTGCCAACACTAAGGAATTTTCCTAAGTGTTTTCGAGCCGGTTTGACGGCACCCAGGATCGACCAATGACAAGTCTCCAGACCGCGAGCCCTCCACCGATCGACGGCATCTTTCGCGCCCTGTCGGACCCGACGCGGCGACGCGTGGTCGAACGGCTGAACCTCAGTCCCGCCTCGGTCAGTGAACTTGCGCATCCCTTCGACATGGCCCTGCCCTCTTTCATCGAGCATCTCAAGGTTCTTGAAGGCTGCGGGCTGGTGCATTCGCAAAAGACCGGCCGGGTCCGAACCTACCAACTGGCGCCCGAGCCGCTGAAGCTTGCCGAAAACTGGCTGGCCCAACAGCGCACATTGTGGGAGCGCCGCCTCGACCAGTTCGACGCCTATGTGATGACCCTCAAGGAGCAAGAAAAATGAGCTATCCCTTCAAGCCGGACCCCAGGCTGGACCTCGTGCTGGAGCGTGTCGTCGATGCGCCGCGCGAGTTGCTGTGGAGGGCCTGGACGACGCCGGAGCATGTCCAGCAGTGGTTCACGCCGAAGCCATGGCTCATCACCGACTGCGAGATCGATCTCAAGCCCGGCGGGCTGTTCCGGACCCGCATGCAGTCGCCCGACGGCAACGAGGTCAACGACCGCCATTGCTGCTATCTCGAAATCGTGCCGAACGAGCGGCTGGTGTGGACGGACGCGCTGCTGCCGGGCTATCGGCCGTCGGGGGAGCCGTTCATAACCGCGGTCATTTCCTTCCTGCCGGACGGCAAAGGAACCCGCTACACCGCCACCGCCATCCACCGCGACGAGGCGACCCGCAAGAACCATGAAGAGATGGGCTTCTTCGACGGCTGGGGCACGGTGCTCGATCAGCTCGCGCAGTTCGTGAAGACGATTTGAGCCTCTCGCATGGCGGCCAGGGCATCGTCCCGGCCGCCATGCTTTCAACCCTGCAGCGACGAGAGCAAGCTCTCGGAAGCCGGCGGTATGTCCGGCCTCAATAGTAGAAGCGCTCTTCGGTGATCTTGCCGTTCTTGACCGTGTACAAGCCGACCTCATCCATGGTGACACGCTCTCCGGTGGCCTTGGGCGTTATGTCAAACTTGAAGCGCACCGCGAACTGGTCGCCGTTGAGATAGGGGCCTTCGACCGAGCCGCCATGGACCTCGTGGTTCTCCTGCCACCACTGGCCCTTCTGCTTGAGGGCATCCTTGCCGCGGGCGATGGCCATCGGCCCGTCCATGGCTTCATAGCTGACGATATCGTCGGCATTGTATTTCCCAGCAGCACGTTCGTGGTCGCCCTGCTTGAGGAGTTCGGTGAAATCCTTGGCAATTTCCGCGATGGTCATATGTGTTCCTCCTGTTCAGACATAGTGCAAATAGGGAACAGCCGCCCGGCCTGCCATCGTCGGGGCGCTCGATAGGTGACAATCCATGTCAGGACGATGTGAGGAGACAGATCGGCGCATCACATCGCGCTCAGCGGCCAACATTCCGGGAAAACGTATTTCTTCAGCCCGCGCAGGCTGTGCACAAGAATGAACTCCCGTGCAACAAAGCTGATTGGGTCGATCGGCTGTTGCGGGACAAGTTTTTGGTCATAGGCTAACGTCAAATGTGGAACGAAACCGTCGGATGCTTTGAGGCCTTCGCGCAACATTTCAGCACCGATCTTCGTGCTCAATTCACAAACCGGTCCGTCCTCGGCGAGAAGCACGAAAGGATGCTTGGCCGGGCTGCCCCTTGTCGCCGGGCGGCCGGGAAAGCTCCTGAAATGACGAAAGGTAACCTCGAACTCCGGCATCGCGATGCGCCGCCCCGACCGGGCGGCTGCAAAGATGGTTTTCGTTCGCAGTCTCTTGTAGTCACCCACGTGCTGCAGACTGACGTGAAAACGCTGACAAAGCAGACGGGAGCCGGTTATCCCACATTGGCTGCATAGCCGGTTTTGACAATCAGCAAACCGAGAATAGTCCTTCGGTTGCAAGAACAAGCCGTAGAATACGCGATCGGGCCGTTTAGGCCGCCATGGCGGCTCCGGGATTCCGAAATCGAATTCGCCTTGCAGATACATAAGCATACGCCCGACAAGAAACGCTCCTGTTTTGCTCTACAGATAGAACAAAACAGGAACACTCGCTTGAGTCAAGCGCGGATTTGATACGGCAGGGCAATTCAGGCGTCGAATTCGCACCTCATGGGGCGTTAGCGCTGCCCCTCACCTGCCTGCCGGCATCCTCTCCCCGTATAGTGACGGGGAGAGGGTGCTGTCATCGCCGATTTCGCCAATCACCGGCATTGGCGGGGGGCACCAAAGTTGCGGCCGGCCCCTTCTCCCCGTCACTATACGGGGAGAAGTGCCCGGCAGGGCGATGAGGGGCGGCGCCGGCCTCGGCAATTGGTGGTCTCCGCCACAGATGGGAACCCGTCGTTGAAGCGATTGCCCTGTTTGATCCCAGGCCTACGCCCCGTAGCCGATGATGCCCTTGACCTCGAGAAAATCGTGGATCGCCCAGTCGGCATATTCGCGGCCATTGCCCGACTGCTTGTAGCCGCCGAAGGGTGCGAACGTGTCCCATTCCGGATAGTTGATCGAGACCTGTCCGGCGCGCAGCTGTCCGGCCACTTTTCGCGCATGATCGATGTCCTGCGACTGCACATAGGCGGCGAGGCCGTAAACCGTGTCGTTGGCGATCTTCACCGCGTCGTCGTCGTCACTATAGGAAATGACGGACAGCACCGGGCCGAAGATCTCTTCCTTTTCGATGGTCATGCCGGGCGTGACGTGGCCGAACACGGTCGGCCTGACATAGTAACCGCGGTTGAGGTGTTCGGGCCGGCCGGGCCCACCGGTGACCAGCGTGGCGCCTTCCTTGATGCCGGCTTCGATCAGCCGCTGGATCTTGTCGTACTGGATGTTGGAGACCACCGGCCCAAGCTTGGTGTCCTCCGAGCGCGGATCGCCGACATTATGCGCTTCAGCCGCCTTCTTGGCGATGGCGAGCGCCTCGTCATGGCGGGCAGCCGGCACCAGCATGCGGGTCGGTGCGTCGCAGGACTGGCCGCTGTTGCCGAAGCAGCCCTCGACACCCTTGCGCACCGCCGTTTCGAAATCGGCGTCCGGCAACACGATGTTGGCCGACTTGCCGCCGAGTTCCTGCGCCACGCGCTTGACCGTCTCGGCCGCCGTCTTGGCGACGATGATGCCGGCGCGGGTCGAACCGGTGAAGGACACCATGTCGACATCGGGATGGCCGGCCATGATCTGGCCGACATCCGGGCCGGTGCCGTTGATCATGTTGTAGACGCCCTTCGGCGTGCCGGCGGCCTGCATCACTTCGGAAAAGACGATGCCGCTGATCGGCGCGATCTCGGAGGGCTTGAGCACGACAGTGCAGCCGGCAGCGATCGCCGGTGCAACCTTGCAGACGATCTGGTTGAGCGGCCAGTTCCAGGGTGTGATCAGCGCGCAGACGCCGATCGGCTCCTTGACCACCATGGTGCCGCCACGCTTCTCGCTGAACTCGTAGTCTTCCAGCGCCTTGATGGTGGCTTCCATATGCGCCCTGCCCGCCCAGGCCTGCGCCTCGCGCGCCCAGGTGATCGGCGCACCCATCTCCTGGCTGACGGCCTGGGCGATGTCCTCGTAGCGCTCATTGTAGATTTCGAGGATACGCTTCAGCAGCTTCAGCCGCTCGGCCTTGCTGGTCTGCGAGAAGGACGGGAAGGCCGCCTTAGCAGCCGCCACGGCCTTGTCGACATCGGCCTTCGAGCCGACGGAAATCTTGGTGTAGGCCTCTTCGGTGGACGGGTCGATCACATCAAGCGTCGCCGGCACCACGGGTGCCACCCACTTGCCGTCGATGAAGAAGTTCAGATGATTGCTCATGGGCGGTGCTCCGGTTTTTGGACTGTCGGTGAGACTAGCTTGGCAGCATAGGGCAGTTAGCGCCACGGCGCAGGCTGATATGCGCCACATCGCCGACGCTGAACTGAAAACCCCCGGCCTGGCGTGGCGCGTCGATGACAACAGGTGCCCCCTGCCCGAGTTCGGCATGCAGGCGCAAGGTGCGGCCGTGAAAGACGATGCTGTTGACACGCGCCGGCGCCGTGCCCGGCGCCGCATCCGCCACCGCCAGAAGATCTTCCGGGCGCACCCCGACAATGCGGACCGCGCCTTCGGCCGGAGCCTCGCCGGATTCCGAGGTTGCTTCCAGCGGCAAGGCGCCAGCGGCGAAGCGCAAGCGATCGCCATCGCGGCCGATAAAACGTGACTGCAACAGGTTCATGGTGCCGATGAAACTGGCGACGAATGTGGTGGCGGGCCGGTCGTAAAGCGTCGCCGGCGGCGCGATCTGCTCGATGCGGCCCTTGTTCATGACGACGATGCGATCGGAGATCGACAGCGCTTCGGTTTGGTCGTGGGTGACCATGACGAAGGTGGTGCCGAGCCGCGACTGCAGCCGTTTCAGCTCGACCTGCATCTGTTCGCGCAGATGCGCGTCGAGCGCCGACAGCGGTTCGTCGAGCAGCAGCACGCGCGGCTCGCAGACGATGGCGCGGGCGAGTGCTACGCGCTGGCGTTGGCCGCCCGACAGTTCGGAGACGCGGGCGCCAAGCTTGTCGGCAAGACCGACCATATCGAGGGCTTCGCCGACGCGTTTTGCCTGCTCGGCGCCGGACAATTTTCGCAAGGACAGGCCGAAGCCGACATTCTCGGTGACGTTCATATGCGGAAACAGCGCGTAGTCCTGGAACACGGTGTTGACAGGCCGGTCGTAGGGCCGAAGCGCTGTGATATCGCGGCCGTCGAGCAGCACCTTGCCGCTCGATGGGCTTTCGAAGCCGGCGATGACGCGCAGGCTGGTGGTCTTGCCGCAGCCCGACGGCCCGAGCAGGGTGAGAAACTCGCCGCTGATAATGTCGAGATCGACGGCATCGAGCCCGACGATGCCGCCGGGAAAGTGCTTCGAAACCGCCTGCAGCCGAACGAGAGGATCAGGCGCCATCGCGAACCTCGGAGGGTTTCGTGGTGTTGACCCAAAGGATCTGGCAGCGCTCGGCGCCCGGATTGCGGAAGGCATGCAACAGCGTGCTCTTGAAGGCAAAGCTGTCGCCGGTCTTCAGCACGTATTTTGTCGAATCCACCACCAGTTCGACCTCTCCCGAAACGACGAAGCCGAATTCATGGCCGGCATGGGCATAGGCCTCGGCGGTGCCGCCGCCGGCGTCCACCGTCACCAGCATGCCGGTCAGTGTCGCACCCGGCGGCGACAGCAGCGCCTTGGCGATGCCTTCCGATTTCACGGGAATCGCGCGACGGCTGCCCGCGCGCACGCAATAGAGATCGTTGACGGCATCGTTGCCGTCGGCGATCAGCGCCGATGGCTCGATGTCGAGGGCGGCGGCGAGCGGCCAGATCACCTTGACGCGCAGCGAGGACATGCCGCGCTCGATCTGGCTGAGCGCCCCGATCGACACGCCGGCCCTGGCTGCCAGATCGGCCAACGACAGCTTGCGCTCCAGCCGCAGCGCCCGCACGCGCCGGCCGACCCGCACATCGGCATCGTCCTTCGGTTTTTCAGCCGCTTCGTCAAGCATGTCCATGCGTACGTCCTCGTTTGCCGCTTGATCGTCTGAATAGCGCTGCACTTTCCGAACGTCAGCGCTGCCCCTCACCCTTACCCTCTCCCCGTATAGAGACGGGGAGAGGGGGTCGCCAGCGTTGGAGCGCTTCCCTTCTCCCCGTCACTATACGGGGAGAAGGTGCCGGCAGGCGGATGAGGGGCGGCGCAGATTTCAGCGATTGGAAAGCCAGCCTCACCCGCCCGCCTTGACCTTTTCGAACATCTTGGCGAGGTCGTCATTCTGTTTCATCGGTCCGGTGAAGATGGTGGTCTTCAGCATCACCTCTGGGTCGGACGGCAGCTGCAGCTTCTCCAACTCCTCCTTCGGCACGGTGGCAAAGGCAGAGCTCAGCGAGCTGCCATAGCCATAGGATTCGATCAGGTATTTGCCCGAGTCGGCGTCCAGCCTGCTGTTGATGAAATCATAGGCGAGATCGACATTCTTGGCGTCCTTCAGCATGACGAAGCCGCAGGCCCAGGTCAGCATGCCTTCCTTCGGCTTCATGAACTCGACCGGCACGCCCTGCTTCTTCAGCGAGGTGGCCGACGCGTTCCAGGTCATGGCGGCGACCAGCTGGCCGCTGGCCAGCGCCTGTTCGACCGAGGTCATGTCGGTGGTGTAGTTGGAGAGCAGCGGGCGTTGCTCACGCAGCTTCGCGGCTACCTTGTCCATTTGCTCTGGTGTCATGTCGAACGGATTGACGCCGGCCAGCAGCGCCGCAACGATCGGCGTGTCGTGCACGGCGTCGATGGTCGCCATGCGACCGGCGTACTGCTTGTCCCACAGAAGGTTCCAGCTCGCTTCCGGGTTCTTCACCAGATCGGTGCGGTAGAGGATCGAGGTGTTGCCCCAGTCCCACGGCACCATCCAGACCTTGCCGTCGCCGGCCTGCAGGTCGGGCAGGTTCTTGAACACCGGGAAGATCGAATCCCAGTTCTTGATGCGCTTGGTGTCGATCGGCTGCAGCAGGCCTTCCTTGTTCCAGCGCGCCACCTTGTCATAGCAGGGATGCGCGATGTCGGGACGGAAGCCGGCCTTGACCTTGGTGAAGGCGTCATCGTCGTCACCGAAGATCGAGGCCTCGACGCCATCGGGATGTGCGGCAAGGAAGCTCTTGTTGAAGTCGGGCAGTTCATAACCCGACCAGGTGAAATATTGCAGCTTGTCGCCGGCGAAGGCGACGGTCGACGACAGCGCCAAGGCCAGGGCCGCCAGGCCGGTCCGGGCCATCTTTCCAGATATCAGGTCGAATGCCATTGCAGTTCTCCTCTTTCGGTTTGTTTTGGTTGTGATGGATCCACGGGCCGTGGTGCTGCCGCGGACAGGCCGCGATGGCGCAGGATTTCGGCGATTGCAGCGATGATGAAGGAGACCGCCAGGATCGACGTGCCCAGCGCCATGACCGTCGGCAGCGATTTCGGGAACCGCAGCTGGCTCCAGATGTAGAGCGGCAGCGTCGGCTCGGTGCCGGCGAGGAAGAAGACGACGATGAATTCGTCGAAGGAGATCAGGAAGGCCAGCATGAAGGCCGAGACGATGGCCGGCAGGCTGAGCGGCAGCATCACGCGCCGGAACGTCGTCCAGTCGGAAGCGCCGAGGTCGAGCGCGGCATCGCGAATGGTTTTCGGGATGGCGGCAAAGCGGCTGCGCATGATCACCACCGTCGTCGGCAGCGCCACCAATATGTGACCGAGAACGATGGCAATGCGCGACGGCCCGAGCCCGATAAGGTTGATGAGGATCAGCAGCGATATGCCGACGATGACACCTGGGATCAGGATCGGCAGCCGGGCGATGGCGCTGATGGTGGCGGCAAGCGGCGAGCGGCCATAAAGGTCCATGTAGGACACGGTGATGCCGCAGAGCGTTGCCCCCGTGGCGGCAATCGCGCCGATGACGAGGCTGTTCAAAAGCGCGCCGGACAGCGCCGAATTGCCGAACAGCGTCGCATACCATTGCAAGGTAAAGCCTAGCAGCGGAAACGCTGCCTGGATTGAGTTGTTGAAGGAAAACAGCGGGATCAGCAGCACCGGCAGATAGAGGAAGACCAGATAGGCGACGACGTAGACGCCAAGCCAGCGGCCGCCACCTTGCGCGCGCCGCCCCCCGCTCATGTGCGGCTGCCAAATTTGCGGTCGGTGAAACGTGCGACCAGCACCACGGCAAGGATGACCAGCATGACAGCGACGGAGAGCGCGGCGCCAAACGGCCAGTCGTTGGCCTTGCCGAACTGCGCCTGGATCAGTGTGCCGATCATGGTGCTGGCCGGGCCGCCGACGAGCGCGGGGGTGACATAGTCGCCGACCGTCGGCACGAAGACGACGAGGGCGGCGGCCAGCACACCCGGCATCGAATTGGGCAGCACGACCCGGCGGAAAGAGGTGAAGGGTCTAGCGCCAAGATCGGAAGCGGCCTCGATCAGCGACTTCGGGATGGTGTCCAGCGCCACGTAGATCGGCAGGATGGCGAACGGCGCGTAGGCATGCGCCAGCGTGATGACGACAGCCGCCGGCGTGTTGAGAAAAGCCAAGGTCGGCTCGGACCAGATGCCGCTTTCGATCAGCGCCGAGTTCAAGACGCCATTGTAGGCCAGCACGATCTTCCAGGCGAAGACGCGCAGGAGATAGCTGGTCCAGAACGGCAGCGTCACCAGGAACAGCAGCAGGCCGCGCCGCCGTCCGGCGTGGAAGGCAAGGTAGTAGGCGACGGGATAGGCGGTGACGACCGTGGCCAGCGTGACCAAGGCGGCAATGACCAGCGAGCGCAGCGTCACCGTCCAGTACAGCGGATCGGACACCACGGTGGCGAAGTTCGCCAGGCTGAAACCAGCGCCGAGCAGCGAACCGTCATTGCCGCGGAAGGCGAGAAAAAGCACCAGGCTGAGGGCAAACAGGATCAAAAGGAAGGTGACCAGCGCGCCCGGCAGCAACATGGCGACGCGGAAGCCCGATGAAGACCGGGCCTTTGGCGCTTGCGTTGCAACAATGGTCGACATCGACCTGCCTATCGAAATTTGAAATTACTTAAGACTTTTTCATATTCATGAAACTGTCAAGCGGAATCCCCAAGCAGAATCCCATTGAGACGAATTGCTGCGTCAACGCTCCAGCGCGTCGAGCAAGCGATACCAGGCGATGGTCGCGGCAACGCCGACCTGCCGGAAGGCGTGGAACGGGATCGGCCGAATCGGCGAGACTGGAAATGGCAACTGCCTGGCGTCGCCGCTGGAAAGATAGGTTGCGATGCGCTCGCCAAGTGCCGTCATCAGGCCGACGCCGCGCCCCTGGCAGCCGACCACGGCCAGGAGGCCCTGCTCGGGCTCGTGGATGTGCGGCAGGTGGTCCGGCGTCATCGCCACCCGGCCGAACCAACGCTTCTCGATAGCGACGCCGGACAGGCCGGGATAAAGCCGCCGCAGCGCCCGCTCGAGATGCGCCCAGTCGCCCGGACTTGTCGGCAAGGCCATGCGCCACGCCCGCCCAGCACCAGCCGGCCGTCGGCACTCTTGCGGTAATAGACGAGGATGCGCCGGGAGTCCGACACCGCCTGCCCTTGCGGCAGGATCGTGGCTGCCAGGCCAGGCGGCAATGGCGCGGTCGCAATCTGGAAGGAATGCAGCGGAACGATGGTCTCGGCGAGGCCTGGCAGCAGACCGCCTGTATAGGCGTTCGTTGCCAGCACAACCGCCCTTGCCTGCAGTTCTTCGCCACTTTCCGTCGAAATGCGCCAGATACCGGCAGTCTTGCCGAGCCGCACGACTTTCTGGCGTTCGGCGATTCTTACACCCGCGGCGGTGGCAATTCGAGCGAGTTCCGACGTGTAGGCAAGGGGGTCGATGATACCGGCGCGGCGATCGAGCCAACCGCCGAGATACCCTTGCGCCCCGGTCATCGCGGCGATCTCGCCCGCGTTCAGAAGCCGGACGTCGGCGCCACGCGCGCGCCATTGCCGGTCACGGTTTGCCGCCGCCTTCAGCGCGGCCTCGGTATGCGCCGCCTGGATCCAGCCATTGCGAACGAACGGCACAGCCAGTTTTTCGTCGCGGATCAACTCGAAAACCGCATTCGCGGTCGAAGCGGCGAAGTTGACGAGCGCCTCGCCGCGCTCGGCGCCAAAATGCTCCAGCAGCCATTCCGGATCGTATTTCAGGCCGGGAATGACCTGCCCGCCGTTCAGCCCCGATGCGCCCTGGCCGATTTCGCCGGCCTCCAGCACCTGCACGGATAGGCCAAGGCGAGCAGCGTGCAACGCCGTCGACAGGCCCATGATGCCGCCGCCGACAATGACGACATCGGCGCGTTCGCCGCCAGCAAAGAGCGCCGGAAACATGGAAGCCGCTTGCGGCTTTCGCCAGATCGGATCGGAGAACAGTGCGGGCAAGGGTCACCTGGGCAGTTTGCGATGAATGAAAATTCTAGTCAGAATTTCATAAATTTGAAATAGCATTTTCCGCCCTGCCATTTGGACCAGCGCCAAGGGCTCTTGGAGGCCAGTTATCTTGCGACCGAGAACAGCACCGCCGATTGCCAGCCGACGGGATAGACCTTTGATGGGAATCCGGTGAAAGTGCCGCGCCGATCCGGCCAGTGTCGATCATTTCGGAGGACCGAACGCCATGACCAACCCGACGCATCTGCCCGCCGAGGGCCTTTTTGTCGGTCGCGCCAGGAGCAACGATGCCGCGCATCCGCTGGTGGTCACGGTGCGCGACGGCACCGTCTTCGACATCACGTCGAGCACGGCGCCGACCGTGCGTGACGTCTGCGAGATGGCTGATCCTGCCGGCCACGTGCGCTCGGCCAAGGGCAAGCCGATCGGCTCGCTCGACGCCATCGCCGCCAACAGCTTTGAGGCCAAGCGCGATGCGAAAAAGCCGTACCTGCTCTCCCCGGTCGATCTGCAGGCGGTGAAGGCCTCGGGCGTGACCTTCGTCGTCAGCCTGCTCGAACGGGTGATCGAGGAACAGGCGCGCGGCTCGGCGGAAAAAGCCGACGCCATCCGTGCCGACATTGCCGGGCTGATCGGCCACGATTTGTCGAAGCTCAAACCCGGTTCGCCAGAGGCGATGGAGATCAAGGCCAAGCTCATCGCGCGCGGCGCCTGGTCGCAATATCTGGAGGTCGGCATTGGCCCCGACGCCGAGATCTTCACCAAATGCCAGCCGATGGCCTCGGTCGGCTTTGGCGCCGATGTCGGCCTGCACCCGGTCTCGACCTGGAACAATCCGGAGCCGGAGATCGCCATGATCGCCGCCAGCAGCGGCAGGATCGTCGGCGCCACCCTCGGCAACGACGTCAATCTGCGCGACGTCGAAGGGCGCTCGGCGCTGCTGCTCGGCAAGGCCAAGGACAACAACGCCTCGGCGGCCCTCGGCCCCTTCATCCGCCTGTTCGACGACACGTTCTCGATCGATAATGTCAAGCAGGCCGTCGTGCGCCTGAAGGTCGAGGGCGAGGACGGGTTCTCGCTGGAGGGCGCAAGCTCGATGGCCGAGATCAGCCGCTCGCCGGAAGAACTGGTTGCCGCCGCCATGGGCCCGCACCACCAGTATCCGGACGGGCTGGCGCTCTATCTCGGCACGATGTTCGTGCCGTCGAAGGATCGCGGCGAGAAAGGCAAGGGCTTCACCCACAAGGTTGGCGACATCGTCACGATCTCGTCGGAGAAATTCGGCGCTCTCGTCAACCGGGTACGGCTGTCGCCCGACTGCCCGCACTGGACCTACGGCGCCAGTCATCTGATGCGGGAGCTGGCGAAGGCCGATTTGATTTAGTCGACCTTCGCCCGGAAGGCCGCCATCAACACAATTTTTGCGCGGAACCGGGTGACTGTGGACGTAATCCGCTCCAAGATCGCGGCGCGGTCGGGGGGCCGTCCGAATGTCCGATTCGCCGATATTGTTCGTGCACACGATCGCCAAGCGCTTTGGCGGCACGGTCGTGCTCGAAGACATGAGCCTTGCGGTCGAACACGGCTCGATCCACGCGCTGGTCGGCGAAAGCGGGGCCGGCAAATCAACGCTGATAAAGGTGCTGGCGGGCATCCTCCGGCCGGACAGGGGCACTGTCGAATTCGACGGCAAGACGGTGACGATCGGCAGCCCCAATGCGGCGCGCAAGCAAGGCATCGGCGCGGTTCTGCAGCAGCCCGGCCTGTTCCCGGAGCGCCCGGTGCTCGCCAATCTGTTCGTCAACCGCGAACCGCTGCACAACGGGCTGATCTCGCGGCGCGAAATGGAAGCGCGCAGCCGCGACCTGCTTCGCCAGCTTGGTCTTGATGTCGATGTCCACGGCCCGCTCGCCGATCTCGGGCCTGGCCAACGGCAACTCATCGCCATAGCCCGCGCGCTTCTGGAAAACCCGAGACTGCTCGTCCTCGACGATCCGAATTCGACGCTCGACATGCGTCAAAGCGAGCGGCTGTTCGCGGTGCTGCGAGGGTTGAAGGCCAGGGGCATGAGCATGCTCTACGCATCGAACCGACTGGACGATGCATTGGCCATTGCCGACCAGTTGACGGTCATCCGCAACGGCCGCGATGTGCTGTCGAAGGCGCGTCAGGAGCTGACGACATCAGAGGAAGCGATGATCGGCCAGTTGCGCCAGTCGCTGTTCCCGCTGCCGCTCAGAGCCATGCCGGCGCTTGCCGCCACGCTGCGGCCGCAGATCACGGTTTCGGGACTTGGTGGTGGAATTCTGTCCGACGTCAGCTTCACGGCGCGCGCGGGCGAGACCGTCGGCCTTGCCGGGCTCGCCTGCTCCGGCGTGTCGGACCTGCTTGCCATGTTGTTCGGACAGAAGCAGGCGCGCGCGGGCAAAGTACGTTTTCAGACGGAGACGGGTTGCCGAGGACACGAACCGAAGCGGCGCGGCGCAACATCTGCCTGATTTCAGGCGAGCGCGGCAATGGGCTGATGCCCGACAAGTCCATCGCCTTCAACCTGTCGAGCGTCATCGTCGGCGCACGCGACTGGGGTTCGCTCGGGTACTCGCCCAAAATGGCGCTCGACCGCGCTGCGCGGCAGATCGAGGCGCTGCGCATCCGGTCCGCTCCCGAGACGCCCGTCGGCTCGCTTTCGGCGGGCGGCCAACAGAAGGTGATCATCGCCAAATGGCTGGAAATCGGCCCGCAAGTCGTGCTGCTCGATAAGCCGGCCCGCGGCATCGATATCGGCAGCAAACAGGAAATCTACGCGTTGATCCGGCAGATGGCGGCCAGCGGCTGCATCGTGCTGCTGCATTCGAAGGAATTGTCCGAGCTGATGGGCTTAAGCGATCGCATCCTTGCCTTCCACCAGGGCCGGCTCGCCGGCGAGATAGCCGGCGCGGACGCGGATGGAGCCACGCTGATCAAGCTGATCACAGCGGGCGAGCCCGGCGGCGAGGCCCGACAGACCAAGCGAGAGAGCGCCGCATGAGCAGAACCGAGACCGCACCGCCGCTTGCCGGGTCGGCGAACCGTCAGCCGAGACGCGGCATTCGACTGCCGGCTGAAATCGGCGTGGCGATCGCGCTCGCCGCCCTGGTCGGGATCCTCGGCTGGCTAAGGCCGTCCTTGCTCGACCCGGCCAATCTGTCGTTGCTGTTGGAGCAAACCGCCCTGCCCGGCCTGATGGCGATCGGCATGGTGTTCGTGCTCGCCATGCGCGAGATCGACCTTTCGGCGGGCGCGGTGTTTCATCTCGCGGCGGTTGTCACCGCGCTTTTGATGGTCGCCGGTATCGATCCCTGGCTTGCCGCCCTGGCCGGAATCCTGCTCGGCGTGGGCCTTGGCCTCGTCAACGGCCTGCTGGCGATCACGCTGCGCCTGCCGGCCCTGGTGGTGACGCTCGGCACATGGTGGATGATCGAGGGCCTGTCACTGGTGGCCGGCAAGGAACAGACGATCGTGCCGCCGCGCGGTGACGGCAGCTTCTTTACGACGCTGTCGGGCAAGGCCTTCGCGGTGGTGCCGGCGGCCAGCATCGTTTTCATTGTGCTCGCATTGGCGATGCATGTCGTGCTCCACCGCACGCGCTTCGGTTATCGGGTGCAGGCCGTCGGCAGCAATCCGCAAGCCGCCGCCTTTGCCGGCATTCCCACCGCCAAGGTGCGATTGCTGACGCTGATCCTGATGGGCGCGATGGCCGGACTTGCCGGCGTGATCTATGTCGGCGCCGGCGGCGCCGTCGGTCCCGGTGACGGCAACGCCTTCGTGATGTTGGCGATTGCGGCGGCCATCATCGGCGGTACATCGCTTTCGGGTGGCCATGGCAGCGTCATTGGCGCTGTGATCGGCATCCTGATCGTCCAGGTGATCCTGAGCGCAATGAGCTTGCTCGGCGTCGATGCCGCGTGGAGCACCTTCGCGACCGGCGCCCTGACCGTGCTCGCGCTGGCGGTCGATCGGCTGATCAGGCTGTGGCGCAACCGCCGCTCTGGACATGGTCAAGACAACCTGCTCGGCTAAGCCTCGACGCCAACCCTTCGACTGCCGCTGAAAATCACCTGAACTGATGCAATCTGATGGGACCGTTGATGGCGCCCGGTCAGACGCCAATTACGACTTGCAGATGGAGGCTTGCCATCCGTCGAAAAAGGGAATGCTCTGATGCATCCAACCGGCGCTGGCAAAAGACGCAATCCGGCGATCGCCGGAACAAGGAGACGGATTTTGAACTGACCAACTACAAACGGGAGGAAATCAAATGCTGACACGGCTAAGACTCGTCCTATACGGCCTGTTGGTGGCGCTGATGGTTATACCAGCAGCGGCACAGGCCAAGACGTTCTACTGGATTTCGCATGGCGGCCCGGCCGATCCGGTGTGGACCTACTTCCTCGCCGGCGCCAAGCAATGGGCCAAGGACACCGGCAACACCGTCAACACCTCGTTCCACAATGGCGACGTGGCCTCGCAGCAGGAAGCGGTTCGCGCCGCGATCGCCGCCAAGGCCGACGGCATCGTCACCACCAGCCCTGATCCGGGCAGCCTGATCGCGATCGCCAAGGAAGCGAACACCGCCAAGATTCCGATCATCAATTTCAACACACCCGATCCCAAGGCGAGCTTCAATGCCTATGTCGGCGGCGACAACGTCACCTTCGGCAAGCACTGGGCGCAGTATCTGGTCGACAAGGGCCTGGTGAAGAAAGGCGACTTCGTCTGGATGCCAGTCGAGATCCCCGGCGCCACCTATGGCGTCCAGGAAGAAGAAGGCATCAAGAGTGTCTTCGGGCCACTCGGCATCACCTATGAGATCACCGAAGCGACGCTCGACCAGGCCGAAGCGATCAACCGCATGGTCGACTACCTCACCGCCAACAAGGCCAAGGTCAAGGCGATCATCGGCCTTGGCGACCTGGTCACCGGCTCGATCAAGCGGGTCTTCGACCAGGCCGGCATCAAGCCGGGCGAAATTCCGGTCGTCGGCTGGGGCAATTCGCTCGACACCACCCAGGAAGTGCTGAACGGCTACGTCAATGCCGGCCAGTGGCAGGATCCGCAGGCGACCAGTTATGTGGCGCTTTCGCTTGCCAATATGGCCGCCAGCGGCATCCCTCCGGGCTTCAACGTCATTACCGGCGCCCTCTACGAAAAGGGCACCGCGCAGGTCTACGACAACATCCTGTCCGGCAAGTAACATCTCCAATCTCAAACAGTCGCGACCGCCCCCGGCGGTCGCGACTGACGTCTCCATTTTCGCCGAGTCCTTCGCACACAGATGTGCAAGGCTCAGCCTTTCCAATCATGTCGCGGGTTGCACGTGGAAAATCGTTCACTCATCCAACACCTGATCGCGCGGCCCGAGTTCGGCCCCCTGGTGCTGCTCGTCGTCGAGATCGCCGTTTTCTGGAGCATCAACCACGACTTCCTGTCGCCGCAGAACATTTCCAACACGCTGGCCTTCACGGTCGAGCTCGGCCTGATCGCGCTGGCGATGACGCTGCTGATGACGTCGGGCGAATTCGACCTTTCCGTCGGTTCGCTGTTCGGCTTCTCGCCGGTGCTGATGTGGACGCTGTTCAACAGCGGGCTCACCTCGCTGGAAGTCGGCTTCGTCGTCGCGCTGCTGGTCGCCGCCTTCATCGGGCTGGTCAATGGCTGGTTCGTCACACAGCTCAAGATCCCGTCCTTCCTGGTGACGCTCGGCATGCTGCTGGTGGTGCGCGGCACCGCCCTTTTCGTCACCGACGGCTTTCCGCAGCGCACCTGGAGCGCCGAGGGCAGCTGGCTCGCCAACATACTGGTCGGCGATTTCTTCATCGGGCCGTTCCGCATCTACATGTCGCTGTTCTGGTTCATCGCCGCGGCCATCGCGCTCGGCTATGTCTTGACGCAAAGCCGTACCGGCAACTGGATCCAGGCGGCCGGCGGCAACCCCAGTGCGGCGCGCGCCCGCGGCGTCAATGTCAGCGGCGTCAAGATCGGCCTGTTCGTGCTGTCGTCGGTCATGGCCTCGCTCGCCGGCGTCATTTCTTCGCTGCGCACCTCGGCGGCCAACCCCAACAGCGGCACCGGCTATGAGCTCGAAGTCATCGCCATGGTGGTGATCGGCGGCACGGCGCTGACCGGCGGACGCGGCACCATCATCGGCACCGTGCTCGGCATCCTGATCCTGCGCGTGATGCGCAACGGCATCGTGCTGATCGGCGTGCCCGGCCTTGCCTACAACATCTTCATCGGTGCGATCATCCTTGGCATGATGGCGCTCCATTCGTGGCTGGAACGCCGGCATCAGGCGGGGACTTGAGACATGGCCGAGCCGCTGATCCGCATGCAGAACATCCGCAAGTCCTATGGCCGAGTGCAGGCGCTGGAGGACGCCAGTTTCCATGTCAACGAACGGGAGATCGTCGGCCTGCTCGGCGACAATGGCGCCGGCAAGTCGACGCTGATCAAGGTGCTCTCTGGAGCGGTTCCCCTGACCAGCGGCGACATCTTCATCCGCGGCAAGAAGGTGAGCCTGCGCAGCACCAGCGACGCCATCGCCCACGGCATCGAGACGATCTACCAGGATTCGGCGCTGGTCACGCAACTGTCGATCGCCCGCAACCTGTTTCTGGGGCGCGAGCCGATCAAGCCGCCGCGCTTCCTGAACCGGATGGACCAGGAGGCCATGAACACGGTCGCCCGCGATCTGCTCAAGCAGGTCGGCATCTCGAAGAACATACCGCCGACGACGCCGATCGGATCGCTCTCCGGCGGCGAGCGCCAGGCGGTGGCGATCGCGCGCGCCATGCATTTCGACAGCGACCTGATCATCCTCGACGAGCCGACCAACAATCTCGGCGTCGCCGAAACGCAGGGCGTGCTGAGCTTCGTGCGCAGCGCCCGCGATTCCGGCCATTCCTGCATCTTCATCGCCCACAACATCCACCATGTGTTCCAGGTGGTCGACCGCATCGTCGTCATGCGCAGGGGCAAGGTGGTCGCCGACGACATCGACCCGAAGAAGACCAGCGTCGCCGAAGTCGAGCGGATCATCACCGGCATGTCGGACAAGGAAATCCGCGATGCCATTGCCGATGGCAAGCCATCACATTGAGGCAGATGGCAAGCCATCGCCTGAGAACGGGGGAAGCTGCCTGATCGAGGCAGCCGAACGACCATCCGGCTGATGGGCGGCAATCATCCATCACCTCAAATCGCATCGCTTGTCTGGCGCGACGCCGCGTCGGCGCATAGGGTTTCGGCATGAAAGCCACCGTCTCGGATATCGCCCGCAACTGCGGGCTGTCGACCGCAACGGTCGACAGGGTGCTCAACAACCGGCCGGGTGCGAGCGCCGCCAACCGGCAACGCGTCATGGAGGCGGCCAAGCAGCTCGGTTATCTGCCGGTCGCCGATCAGGTGACGCTGCCCTCGCGACCCGCCCATCTCGAATTCCTGCTGCCGATCGGCAGCAATGCCTTCATGCGTGATCTCGCCGGGTATATCGAAGACTATGCCGGGCGGCTGCCGCTTGTCGCCTCGTGCCGGATCCACAACCTTGCCGGAATTTCGCCAAACGCGCTGCAGAGCGCCGTCGAGAACCTCTCGCTCAGGGCCAATGGTGTCGGTGTCATCGCCGTCGACCATCCGCGCACGCGCAACATCCTGCGCGATATCGTCGACGCCGGCATGCGCCTGGTGACGCTGGTGTCCGATGTTCCGGCGGCACCGCGCTCGGCCTATGTCGGCATCGACAACCGGGTGGCGGGTCGAACGGCTGCGCTGCTGATGGGGCGCTTCCTTGGTGGCCGCACCGGCCACCTGGCGATGGTCGTCGGTTCGCGCTCCTATCGCGGCCACGAAGAACGCGAAATGGGGTTTCGCTCGGTGCTCAACGAAGAGTTTCCCAACCTGACCGTCAGCAGCGCCGTCGAGATCAACGACGAGCCTGACGTCAGCTATGCCGAGACCATGAAGGCGCTGCACAACGAGCCCGAACTGCTCGGCATCTATTGCGTCGGAGCCGGACACTCCGGCGTTGCAAAGGCGATCCGGGAATTAAGGCCGAACCGCAAGCCGGTGTTCATCTGTCACGACCTTACCCGCGACACACGCGGCTATCTCGTCGACGACCTGCTCGATGTCGTCATCGACCAGAATGCCAGGCTGATTGCCGAGCAGTCGGTCATTCGCCTGCTTGGCTCGATTGCATCCTCAGCGCCCTATCTGACAAGGAAGTTCATCGAGCCGCGATTGATCTTCAGGGAAAACGTTCCGGTGCAGTGAAGGCAGCCCCGTGCTTTTCTGGTCACACTCGACAATCTTCCCGGGCGTCACGGCAAATCTGCACAGCTGCTATGCACGATCCACGATTGCCGAATCGTTGGGCACGCCATAGCTTCCAGTTGTCGGCCATCTACTCCTCCCAGATGCGATGCCGACGCTGAGTGTGGTGCACCTCCTCCCGCGCCACATTCGAAATCGAGCCCGCTGCCACCTCCTCCCGGCAGCGGGCTTTTTCGTTCCAGCCAGCAGCGATCACAGCGCTCACGTCAAAGGCGTGGGCACTCCTTCGGTCACGAGATCGAATTAGGGGATCGTAACTGCCGCGGAGAATTCAGCCGGCTGCAGTGCCTCTGAAGGAAACGATCAGCCCTTCAGCCATGCGGACGAACTGCGCGCTGGGGCCTTCCGTACCGACACTCTGAACACTGACACGGGCGCCTTCGAGCAGAAGCGACAGCGTATCGGCAAGCAGCTCAGCCTGGCCGATGCCGGCATCCCTGCACAGCGTCACCAGGCGATCGCGCTGGGCTTCCTTGAGTTCCTTGATCACGCGCCGGGCCGGATGATCTGTCTCGCTCAATTCGACGGCGGCATTGGCCATGTCGCAGCCGCGGCCGTCCGCCTTGAGCATATCGGCGGCGATACGCACCCAGGCATGCAGCTGAGCCAGCTTGTCGCCGGGGTGCTCGATTTCGAACCTTTCCCACATGGCACCGGCCTTGCAGGCGGTGGCGCGCAGGCATTGGATGATGAGGTCGTCCTTGGAATCGAAATGACGGTAGAGCGTCATCTTGTTGGTTCCGGCGGCCTCAGTGATCGCGTCGATGCCGACGCCCTTGATGCCATGCTTGTGAAACATGTCCTGCGCCGTCTCCAGGATCCTGTCCCGGGGGCGGGCGCGTTCCACAGTGCCGTCTTCCATCAAAACCTCCTGGTTTCCCAAAAATCCCTCGGTACGCCTCTTGACTAGGGTGTTACCGGTCTGTAACGTCACAAATGTTACTTACTGGTAACACCTATGTCGTCTTTCGTCAATAACAAGGCCGTGAACTGGTCCTGCCAGATTGAGATGGGGCCAGACCGAGACGGGCGAAAGATTGCAGATCATGCGGCCTCGGCCGGTGAAGAGATGAAAAACGGTTCGCGAGCATGGGCTGCGAATCGACAGACAAGGAGCCGGCCAATGCCACAGCGCCGCGATCTTACCATAGATGAAGCCGTCCGGGATCCGATGATCCGGCTGGTCATGAAAGCAGATGGCGTCGACCCGCGCGCCTTCGAGAAGATGCTGCGCTCGCTCGCCGATGCGCGACGCCGCGAGGTGCCGTTGCTGCGTTCGCTGGAAGAGCCCGGCGACGGGCGCGGCCAAAGGCTCTCCAGGGTTGCCAGCGCCTTCGGCAAGGCAAGAGCAACCGGCGAGGCGTGCGTGTCGTGGTAAACTTTTTCATCCACCGTCCGATCTTCGCCTCGGCGATCGCCATCATCATGGTGCTCGCCGGGACGATTTGTTATTTCCTGCTGCCCGTCTCGCAGTTTCCCGACATCACACCGCCCCAGGTCGTGGTCAGCGCCCATTATCCGGGGGCCAGCGCACAGGTGGTGGCCGATACGGTGACGACGCCGCTCGAGCAGCAGATCAACGGCGTGCAAGGCATGACCTACATGTCGTCAACGAGTTCGAATGACGGCTCCTCGACAATCACCATCACCTTCGATGTCGGCTACTCCCTGAGCACGGCGGCCGTCGACGTCCAGAACCGCGTCTCGCAGGCGGCGTCGTCGCTGCCGGCGATCGTCAATCAGGGCGGCGTGACGATCAAGAAACAGAATCCGAACTTCGTGCTCATCGTCAACCTGACCTCGCCCGACAGTTCGGTCGATCCGGTGGCGCTGAGCAACCTTGCCTATCTGCAGGTGGTCGATCCGCTGAAGCGGCTGCCCGGTGTCGGCGACGTGCAGATCTTCGGCGAGCGGCGCTATTCGATGCGCGTCTGGCTCGATCCCGACAAGCTCGCCAATCTCGGCATCACCGCCGTCGACGTCCAGAATGCGATCGCGGAACAGAACGTCCAGGTGGCGGCCGGCAAGATCGGCCAGTCGCCGGCACCGGCCGGCACCGCCTTCGAGATGCAGGTCAACGCCGTCGGCCGGTTGAGCGATCCAAAGGAGTTCGGCGACATCGTCGTGCGCGCCAACACGAGCACCGGCTCGCTGGTGCGGCTGCGCGACGTTGCCCGCATCGAACTCGGCGCGCTGCAATATTCATCGTCGGCCTTCTTCGGCAAGGACCCGACCGTGGTGCTCGCCGTCTACCAGATGCCCGGCTCCAACGCGCTCGATCTGCAGCAGCGCGTCAAGGACAAGATGCAGGAGCTGTCGGGGCGTTTCCCCAAGGGCGTCTCCTATGCCATGCACTACGACACGACGCGCTTTGTTTCGGCGTCGATGCATGACGTGCTGATCACGCTCGGCGAAGCGCTGGTGCTGGTCGTCGCCGTGGTGTTCCTGTTCCTGCAGAGCTGGCGCACGACGATCATCCCGACCATCGCCATTCCGGTCTCGCTGGTGGCGACGCTCGTCGTCATGGAGATGCTCGGCTTCTCGCTCAATATGCTCAGCCTGCTCGGCATGGTGCTGGCGATCGGCCTCGTCGTCGACGATGCCATCGTCGTGGTCGAGAATGTCGAACGACAGCTGGAGGCCGGGCTCAAGCCGCTGGCGGCGACCAAGGCCGCGATGGCCGAAGTCACCGGTCCGATCATCGCCACCACAGCCGTGCTGATGGCGGTGTTTGTGCCGGTTGCCTTCATTCCCGGCGTCTCCGGCAAGCTGTACAACCAGTTCGCGCTGACAGTGGCGATCTCCGTCGGCATATCGGCTTTCAACTCGCTGACGCTGAGCCCCGCGCTGAGCGCCGCCTTACTGCGCCACCGCCAGCCAACGCAGTTCGTGCTGTTCCGCTGGTTCAACACCGGCTTCGACAGGCTGTCGCATGCCTATGCCAATGGCGTGCGCATTCTCATCCGCTTGCGCTGGATCATGCTTGGGCTGTTCGCCGCCGGACTTGTCGCCACCTATTTCGTCTGGCAGCGCCTGCCCTCGACTTTCCTTCCGGTCGAGGACCAGGGCTATTTCTTCGTCGTTATCCAGTTGCCCGACGGCGCGTCGCTGGAGCGCACCGACGCGGTGGCGCAAAAGGCGCGCGACATCCTGCAGGCGACACCCGGCGTCGACATCGTCGGCTCGATCAGCGGCCTGAACTTCCTGACCAGTGCCGCGCAGTCGAACTCGGCGGTCGAATTCGCCATCCTGAAGCCCTGGGAGGAACGCAGTCCGGACCAGAGCGCGTCGAAGCTCGTCGCCGACGTGCGCGGCAAGCTGCTGCAGATTCCGGAAGCCTTTGCGCTGAGCTTCGATCCACCCTCGATCCCCGGCATCGGGACCACGGGCGGCTTCGAATTCGTCGTCGAGGATCTCACCGGCCGCGGCAGTTCAGCCCTCAACGACGCGACGCAAGCCGTGATCGCCGAGGCGCGCAAGCAGCCCGAGATCAATCCGCAGCAGTTGTTCTCGCCGTTCTCGACCTCGACGCCGCAGTTCAACTACGACCTCGACCGCAGCAAGGCAAAACTGCTCGGCCTCAACCTGCCTGACGTCTTCAATACGCTGCAGATCTATCTTGGCTCGCTCTACGTCAACGACTTTAACCTGTTTGGCCGCACCTTCCGGGTGACCATACAGGCCGACAAGGATGCACGTGCGGGTGCTGCCGACATTTCGCGGCTCTATGTGCGCAATGCCTCCGGCGGCATGGTGCCGCTGAGCACGCTGGGCAAACTCGTGCCCTTCGTCGGCCCGGAAACCGTGCCGCACTACAACAACAACGCCTCGGCCTCGATCAATGGCGGCGCCGCACCGGGCTTCTCCTCGGGCCAGGCGGTCGCCGCGATGGAACGGGCCGCAGCCACCGCCCTGCCCAGGGATTTCGGTTTCGAATGGACCGGCATCACCTTCCAGGAGCTCAAGGCGGGATCGATCGCGTCCGTCGTCTTCGGCCTCGCCATCGTCTTCGTCTTCCTGATCCTGGCGGCGCAGTATGAGAGCTGGGCGATGCCGTTCATGGTGCTGCTGGCGGTGCCGCTCGCTCTGTTCGGCGCGTTCGCCGTGCTGTGGGCACGCGGCATGCAGATCGACGTCTACTCGCAGATCGGCTTCGTCATGCTGATCGGCCTGGCGGCGAAGAACGCCATCCTGATCGTCGAGTTCGCCAGGCGACGGCGCGAGGAGGGCCTCAGCATCGTCGACGCGGCAATGGAGGCAGCACGGCTGCGGCTGCGGCCGATCCTGATGACGGCCTTTGCCTTCATCCTCGGCGTGCTGCCGCTGATGTTCGCCACCGGCGCCGGTGCGGCAAGCCGCCAGTCGATCGGCACCACCGTCTTTGGCGGCATGGTCGCCGCGACCATCCTGTCGCTGGTGTTCGTGCCGGTCTTCTACGCGGTCATCGAACAGCTGCGCGAACGCCGTGGCAATGACGAGCCCGCCGCCGAACACACTGAACCAACTGCCGAACCCGCCTTCCCTCCCCTGGCGGAAGCGGCCGAATAAGATTGGAGACTAATCATGCGTAAATGGAAAATAGCGTTGGGAACGGCCGTCGCGCTGGGAGCGATCTCGGTGGCCAGTGTCCACCTGCTCGACATGGGCAATCTCAGCCTCAATGCCGGCACCGCTGGCGCGGCGCCCGCCCCGGCGGCGTTCGTCATGCCGGTGCCGGTAGTCAGCGTCGTCAAGAAGACGATCCCGATCTACCTCGACTACGCCGCGCGGACCGAGCCGATCCGCAACATCACCTTGCAGGCCAGGATTCCAGGCTATCTGCAAGAGCAGACCGCCGCCGACGGCGTCGATGTCCGGCAGGGCGATCTTCTCTACAAGATCGCACCTGATGACTTCCAGGCGGCTCTCGACCAGGCCAAGGCGCAGGTCCAGCGCGACACCGCGACGCTCGACTATGCCCGTTCCAACCTTGGCCGTGGCACCGAACTTGCCAAGAGCGGCTATCTCGCCAAGGACGGCTTCGACCAGCGCACCAGCACCTTGCGCGAGGCACAGGCGTCGCTGGCTCTCAACCAGGCGGCCGTCCGCACGGCCGAGCTCAATCTGAGCTATGCCGAAATCCGCGCGCCGTTTGCCGGGCGCCTGGGCCGCAACCAGGCTTCGGTCGGAACGCTGGTCAGCGTTGCCGGCACCGTGCTCAACACGCTGGTGCAGCTCGATCCGATCTACGTCACCTTCAACCCGAGCGAGACGGATCTGGCCGAGATCGAGCAGGCTCGTGCGGCTGGTCCGATTGAGGTGGAAGTCCTACTTCCCGGCGAGACTGAAGCCGGCCAGAAGGGCGAACTCACCTTCATCGACAATTCGGTCGACCGTTCGACCGGCACCATCACGGCGCGGGCGACGATCGGCAACGGCAAGTTCACACTGCTGCCAGGCCAATATGTCCGCGTCCGGCTGCATGTGAAGCAGCAGGCCGATGCGCTGATGGTGCCGCAGACGGCACTGGGCTCGAGCCAGCTCGGCAAATATCTCTACGTCGTCGGCAAGGGCAACACGGTCGACCAGCGGCTGGTTTCGCTTGGCCCGACCAGCGGCGACAAGATTGCGATCCTGACCGGCGTCGCCGAAGGCGATCAAGTGATAACAGGCAACCTGCAGAAGATCGGACCCGGAATGCCGATTTCTCCGCTGCCGGAAAAGCCGGCCACCTGAACACCCCCGTCAGGTCCGGCTTCAGCGCGGCGCCCCGACCTTCCCACAGGTCGCGGGCGCCGCTTTCGTGAGCAGCTCCACCAGACCGGCGACATCGGCGCGGTCGGCCTTGGCCGGCGGCATGAACGCGCAATAGGGATGCCCCAGGCGGACCGAGACGGACGAGAGCGCGATCAGCCGGCCAGCCTCCAGATCGGCGCGCGCCATGACCCGCTGACCAAGGGCGATGCCTAGACCCAGCCTCGCCGAGGCGATCGCCAAGCTGGACAGGCCAACGCGCCGCCCATGCGACGGATCGGGCGAGCGGCTGCCGCCGGATGCCGCGAACCAATCGGCCCAGGTCGGGTGCGAGGCATAGTTCGGCCCCCAATTGGTGTGGATGAACAGGCTCTCGTGCAGATCCGCCAGATCCGGATCGTCCTTGCCGTATCTCTGCCAGAATTCCGGCGCGCAAACCGGCAGGACGTCGTCATGGACAAGGCGGACGAGTTTCAATCCGGGATAGTGATAATCGCCATAGCTGATGCGCAGGTCGATGTTCTGGCGCATCAGGTCGACCGGATCGTCCTCGACACGGACGTCGATCGCCATCTGCGGAAAGGCATCGAGAAGCACGGCCAGCTTCGGCGCCAGCCACAATTCAGCCAGCGAAAACGGCACACTGACGACAAGACGCGTCCGCAAGCCGCCCTCCAGCATGCGCTGGCCGATCGCCGCGATATCACCCAGCGCCCGCGCGGTCTGCGGATAGATGGCGTGGCCGGCGTCGGTGAGCGCGATGCGATTGCCGCTGCGCACGAACAATTGCTTGCCGAACCAGGTTTCGAGATTGCGGATCTGCTGGCTGACCGCCGCCGAGGACACGCCGAGTTCGGTCGCGGCCAAGGTGAAGCTGCCGGCGCGCGCGGCGACCTCGAAGGCCTTGATTGCATTCAGCGGAGGCAATCGTTCCACGCTTATTCCTCCCAAAGTTTTTCTTGCCCAATCCTAATAATTTTCCGCGTTGAGAGAAAGATTTTTTTGCCGTCTCATAGGCTCGAAACCTCGGAGCCTGAGACCCATGAAAGACATTCTCGATCTCGACCGCTATCCGCTCGACCGCGAAGGCAGCGCCGAATGGCAGCGCCTCGTCGAACAGTCCATCGCCGCACTTGAAGCCGACGGCATGTTCAACCTTGAAGGGTTTCTGCGCCCTGGCGTCGCCGAAAAGGCCGTCCAGGAAATCCAGCCGGTCATGGCCACGCGGTCGCACGTGCACAAGCGGATGCACAACATCTACTTCAAGCCTGACATTCCCGAGCTTGCTCCCGATCATCCCGCCTTGCGCAAGGTCGAGACCATCAGCCACACCGTTTGTGCCGACCAGATCCCCGGCAGCGTCGTGCTTGCCATCTACGAATACGAGCCGCTGTTGCGCTTCCTGGCGGCGACAATGGGCAAGACCAAACTGCATGTCATGCAGGACCCGCTGGCGCGCACCAATGTGATGGCCTATCGCGCCGGCGAAGCGCTCAACTGGCATTTCGACCGTTCGGAATTCACCACCACCCTTCTGCTGCAACAAGCGCAAAGCGGTGGCGACCTCGAATACCGCACCGATCTGCGGTCGGACGACAATCCGAACTATGACGGCGTCGCCAGACTGCTCGAAGGGCGCGACCCCGAGGCCAAGATCCTGCGCATGAAGCCCGGTACGCTGAACGTCTTTCGCGGCAAGAACACAGCGCATCGCGTCACCACCGTCGAAGGCGAGCGCGAGCGCATGATCGCGGTGTTTTCCTACTACGAGAAGCAAGGTGTGATGTTCAGCGCCGAGGAGCGGGTCGGCTTCTACGGCCGCGCGGCCTAAGCCGAGGAGGGCAGACATGCCAGTGGTCCCCCAAGCGGTCCCCAAGAATCCGAAATTGACCTCTTGTTAGATTGTCGACAATCTGCTTGTCTTGCTCTCGGTTTCCTTGGGAGTGGCCGAATGGCGAAAGCGGATTTCAGTCCGATCGCGGACACGACGCGTCGCGCCGAGATCGTCGCGCTGCTGCGGCGCGCGATCCTGACCGGCCAGCTCGAGCCAGGCCAGAAGCTCAACGAACTCCGGATTTCCGAACAGATGCGGGTCAGCCGCGCGCCACTGCGCGAGGCAATGCGCGAGCTGGTGCAGGAAGGCATCCTGACCAGCATTCCCTATGCCGGAACCTTCGTCATCGAGGTTACCGCCAAGGACATCGACGATGCCTATTCGCTCAACAAGGTGCTCGACGAGTTCGCCATCGAACAGACATGGCCACAGCGCGACCAGCGTTTCTTCGACGAACTTGACCGGCGCCACGAAGCGGTGAAGCAAGCGACACGCAACCTCGATACCACCCGGCAGATCGAAACGGCGCTGCAACTGCACGGCTTGATCTACGAATGGGCCGACAATTCGGTGCTGCTGGAAACCTGGCAACGGCTGATCAGCCGGCTGCAGATGTATTTCGCCCTGCACCAGCAGGCCCGCAACGAGCCGGTGCCGGCTGAAGACGTCCATGAGACTTACGTGCAACTGCTCAAGGGCACCGATATGGGCGCTGCCCAGCGCCATGCCCGCGAGCACATCAACCTCGACTTCGAACAGTTGCTTTCCTACGCGCGCGGCCTCGAACAGCGTCCGTCGAAGGGCGTCTGACCCGTTCCTCACCACCGCAGACAATGGACAGACACGTGCAGATCGAAACCATCAAAGCCTATCATGTCGTGCAGCCCTTCGTGGACGGCCCCTACCGCATGTCGAAGGGGCGCGTGGCCGACGCTTTCGACGCGGTGATCGTGTCCATCACCGCCGACAGCGGTTTGACCGGCTGGGGCGAGATGGCGCCGCTCGGCAATTTCTACTCGCCCGCCTTCGCGGCCGGCGTTCGCGCCGGCGTGGTGGAGATCGCGCCGCATCTCATCGGCCACGACCCGCGCGGGCTTGCCGGCATCGGCCGGCTGATGGACACGGTGTTCAAGGGGCATCCCTACATCAAATCGGCGCTCGACATGGCCTGCTGGGATCTGGCGGCGCGCGCCGCCGATGTGCCGCTGGTCACGCTGCTCGGCGGCCAGGAGAGCGACACGGCCGAACTCTACAAGGTCGTCACCCACGGCAGCGTCGACGCCATGGCGGCATTGGCGAAGCGAATCGTCAAGGACGGCTTCCACCGGCTGCAGGTCAAGGTCGGCGGCAATGTCCATGACGACATCGAGCGTGTGACCGCAGTCGCCGCTTCGGTGCCGAAAGGCACGGTCATCTTCTGCGACGCCAATGCCGGCTGGACGCCATACCAGGCACGCCAGTTCGCTGACGCGACGCGGGCCATCGACTACACATTCGAGCAGCCCTGCACGACCATCGACGAATGCATGTCGGTGCGCCGCTCGCTCGACAAGCCGATGGTGCTGGACGAATCCGTCGCCTCGCTCGACGACATGCTCGACATTCATCGCAAGGGTGCGGCCGACGGGCTGACGCTGAAGATCTCGCGGCTTGGCGGCGTGACGAAGACGCGCCAGATCCGCGATCTCGCGGTCGACCTCGGCTTCATGATCACCGTCGAGGACACTGGCGGCGCCGAGATCGACACCGCGGCCATGGCGCACCTGTCGTTGTCGACACCGGAAGAACGCCGTCTGCATGCCATCGCCTTCCACGAATGGGTGACGGTGCGCACCGCGTCGAACATGCCGCCGGTCACCGGCAGTCGGATGGGCATCCCGGACGGACCGGGCCTTGGCATCGACGTCGTTCCCGATCTGCTCGGCGCGCCATTCTTCGAGATCGGCCGCTGAGATGAAAATCCGCAGCATCAAAGCCACGCCGATCAACCTGCGCCTCGAGGCGCCCTACGCCTGGGTGTTCGGCGAACTCGACGGGTTTTCGCCGACCATTGTCGAGGTCGAGACCGAGGATGGCTTGATCGGCCTCGGCGAGGCGCCAACGCCAGCAGCAGCCGCGATCATCAACGATGTCCTGGCGCCGCGGCTGGTCGGCCGCGACGCCTTCGACATCGCCAGCGCCGAGAATGCCTGCCTGCCCTACTGGACCGGCGTGCAGTCGATCAACGACCGCACCCGCATCATGGCGTTTGGCGCCATCGAGATGGCGTTCTGGGATCTGCGCGGCAAGGCGTGGAACCAGCCTCTCTACCAGTTGCTCGGTGGCGCCGTGCGCAAGGACATCCCGTTCACCGACTATTTTTCGTTGCGCGGCGACGGGCCGAAGGTGAAGGGCGAGACAACGCCGGAAGAAGTCGCCGACTATTGCGTCGAACTGCATGAGACCCATGGGACGACCTTCTTCGAAGGCAAGTTTTCAACTGAGGATTCGAAAATCTCGCTCAAGATGGTCGAGTTGATCCGCAAAAAGCTTGGCGACGATGCGATGATCCGCATCGATTCCAACCAGGCCTATTCGCTGGCGACGGCGCGTCGCATTGCCCGACCACTGGAAGAACTTGGCGTACGCAACTGGGAGGACCCGGTGGCGACCATCGAGGAGATGCGCGAGCTGCGGCGTCATTGCTCGATCCCGTTCTCGACCCACAACATCGACATTGCACGCGCCATGGACATGAAGGTGCCGGACGCTTTCGTTGGCAACCCGACGACGCATGGCGGCATCGGGCGCATGCTGCGCTTCGTCGGCGCCTGCGAGCACGCCGGCATCGATTTCTGGTGCTACAGCGGCGACAGCGGCATCGGCAGCGCCGCCTATCTGCATCTGTGCGCGGCGCTCGGCTGGATCAGGGAGCCGAACCAGTCGCTGTTTCGCATGCTGCCGATGGATGTCACCGAGGAAGGGCCGTTTTCGCCGAAGAACAATGTCGTGCGCGTGCCGGAAGGTCCCGGTCTCGGCGTCACGTTGTCGCGGGATAACCTCGCCGCATGTCACAGAGACTTTACCGAGAAAGGACCGTGCAACAAGTATCATGACCCGGCGAAGCCCGGGACCTATCGCCGTTTGCCGCTGAACTAGGCAGCGACAGACCGCCAAGAGACGAGAAGCCAGCCGCCGAGACTTCGGTCGGGAAGGTTGGACAGAGACGGGTGAAGCAATGCGGCCAAGAATCCGACACATCCAGGCCAAGGACTGGATGGACCGGACAAAACTGCATGCTACAGTTCCGGTCGACGGGCCTCTCTGCCGGCCGGAAAATGGAGCAATCCGCGAAAAATTCGTCAGTCATAAAAACATAGGGGAAAGGGTAAAAACCCATGAGCAAGAACTATCACATTCTCGACCTGATCCGGCGCAATCGCTCGCCGCTTGAAAATCACCTGATCGATGGCCTCGTCGACGGCAGGGTCAGCCGCCGTGAGTTCATTCGCCACGGCAGCCTGCTCGGCCTGTCGCTGCCGCTGCTGGGCCGTATCGGCATGGCCGCCGGCCTCGGCGGCATGCCGTCGCTGGCGCGTGCCCAGGGCGCGCCCGGCGCCACCATCCGCGTTGCCAGCAGCGTGCCGGCAGCGACCATCGATCCGGTCACCATCGCCGACGCCGGCGGCCTGCTGGTCATGCAGCAGGTTGCCGAGTTTCTTTGCGTCGACGGCCCCGACCTCGTGCTGCAGCCGGCACTGGCCGAAAGCTGGAAGCCGAACGACAACGGCACGGTGTGGACCTTCAAGCTGCGCAAGGGCGTGAAGTTCCACAGCGGCGGCGAGATGAAGGCCGACGATGTCGTGGCCAGCATCGACCGCCTCGCCGACCCGGCAAATTCGTCCAACGCGCTGTCGGTGTTCACCGGCATCCTGAAGAAGGGCGCCAGCAAGAAGGTCGATGACTACACGGTGGAGTTCCACCTCGACGCGCCGAACGGCAACTTCCCCTACATGCTGTCGTCCGACAACTACAACGCCGTCATCATCCCGGCGAGCTACAAGGGCGACTACGAGAAGAGCTTCGACGGCACCGGGCCGTTCAAGATCGAGAAATATACGGCAAAAGTCGGCGCCTCCTTCGTCCGCAACGAGGACTATTGGGGGCCGAAGGCATTGCCCGAGCGCACCGAGTTCACCTTCTTCGCCGACATGCAGCCGCAGATCCTGGCACTGCAGGGCGGGCAGGTCGACATCATCAACCAGATGCCGGTGCTGGCCGGCGTGGCGCTGCTCAGCGATCCGAACATCGACATCATCAGCCTGAAATCGTCCGCCCATCAGCAACTGCATATGCGCTGCGACGACGGCCCGTTGAAGGATGCGCGCGTGCGTCGTGCCATTGCGCTCTGCCTCGATCGCGACAAGCTGGCCGCCGGCCTGATGAAGGGACGCTCGGCGCTCGGCAATGACAGCCCGTTCGCCGCGGTCTACCCTTCGACCGATACGAGCATACCGCAACGCAAGCAGGATATCGCGCAGGCCAAGCAGCTCATGGAAGCAGCGGGTGCCGGCAAGGGCTTCAAGGTGACGCTGACCACCGAGCGCTATCTGGAAATCCCCGAATACGCCCAGCTTATCCAGAACTGGGTCAAGGAGATCGGTGTCGAGCTCGAGCTCAACATCCTCGACCAGGGCGCCTATTACGGCGATGCGGTGTTCGGCAAATCGAACTGGCTTGATTCGGTGATGGGCATCACCGACTACGGTCACCGCGGCGTGCCGAATGTCTATCTTGCGGCACCCCTGAAGAGCGAAGGCACCTGGAACGCCGCGCATTTCAAGAACAAGGACTACGACGCGCTGGCGACCAGCTACATCGCCGCACTCGACCTCGAGGCGCAGAAGGCGACGGCAGGCAAGATCCAGAGCCTGCTGCTCGAAGAAACGCCGGTCATCTTCGGCTATTTCTACGACTATCTGACAGCGACGGCGAAAGGCGTGGCCGGCGTGCAGCCGACCGCGATGTCGCAGTTGTTCCTCGACAAGGCATCGAAGGCCTGAGCCAGAAGGGAAAGCCAATCCTGTAACAGCCAGCTCCCGCATGGGGGCTGGCTCCACAAGGAGTCTTAGCCATTCTTTCCTTCCTTGTCCGGCGTGTCTCGCTGTCGCTCGTCACGCTGTTCCTGCTCAGCATCATGGTGTTCCTGGGCGGCCAGGTGCTGCCCGGCAATGTCGGGCGCGCCATATTGGGCCCGTTCGCCGACCAGCGCGCGGTCGACGCGCTCAATCACACGCTCGGTGTCGATCGCCCGCTCTTGGCGCAATACTGGGGCTGGATCTCGAACTTCGTCCAGGGCGACATGGGAACCTCCTATATCTTCCGCTCGCCGGTGGCGCCCTTCGTCATCGATGCGCTGGGCAATTCGATGAAGCTGGCGGCGGTCGCCTTCGTGCTGGTGGTGCCGATCGGCATCCTCGGCGGCGTCGTTGCAGCACTCAACCTCAACCGCCCGCTCGACCGCATCATCAGCCTTGGCGGCCTGTCGGTGACGGTGCTGCCGGAATTCGTCACCGGCATCATCCTGATCCTGATTTTCGGCGTCTGGCTGCGCTGGCTGCCGATTTCGGCCGCATGGCCGCGCAATGCCGGCTTCTTCACCCAGCTCTATTATCTGATCCTGCCTTCGCTGCCGCTGTTCCTGGTGCTGTTCGGCTACATCGCCCGCATGGCGCGTTCCGGCATGATCGAGGCGCTCGATTCCGACTACACGCGAACAGCCGTGCTGAAGGGCCTGCCATGGCGCACCGTGATCTGGCGGCATGTGCTGCGCAACGCGCTATTGCCGACCATCACTGTGATTGCGACGCAGACCGGCTATCTCATCGGCGGCCTCGTGGTCATCGAAACGCTGTTCCGCTACCAGGGCATCGGCTCGCTGATCTTTACCGCCGCGCGCGGCAAGGATTTCCCGATGCTGGAATCGGGAATTCTCACCATCGGCATCGTCTATGCCGTGGCGACACTTGCCGCCGACTTTCTCTATTCCGTGCTCAATCCGCGCATCCGGCTGGGGTCAGAACAATGAGCGCTATCCAAACCACCACCTCGCCGCCCCCCGACGACACAAGCCGGCGCGGCCCGCTGGGAGAGGTCTTTTTCTCCCAGCTGCGCTCCGGCACGTTCCTGACCGGTTTCGCCATCGTGCTGTTCTGGGTTGCCTGCGCGCTGTTCGGCGAACACTTCGCGCCCTACGACCCGCTCTCCGACGACATCATCAATGCGCTGTCGCCGCCTTCGGCCGAACACTGGTTCGGCACCGACCAGATCGGCCGCGACGTCTTCTCGCGCGTCATCGTCGGCTCGCGCGACATCCTGACCGTTGCACCGCTGGCGACCTTGCTGGCGACGGTGGCCGGCACGGCGCTCGGCCTGCTCACCGGCTATTTTCGCGGCCTCGTCGACGATGTCGTCAGCCGCATCCTCGAAGCCTTCATGGCGATCCCGGTGGTCATCGTCGCGCTGCTGGCCATCGTGGCGCTCGGCACCTCCAAGACGACGGTCATCGTCGTCATCGGTCTGAGCTTCGCGCCGATCATCGCGCGCACGGTGCGCTCTGCTGTCCTCGCCGAGCGCGAACTCGACTATGTCGCCGCCGCCCAGCTCAGGCATGAGAGCGCCATACATACGATGTTCGTCGAGATCCTGCCGAACGTCATCCCACCGATCCTGGTCGAAACCACCGTGCGGCTCGGCTACGCCATCTTCGCGGTCGCCACACTGAGCTTCATGGGCTTCGGCATCCAGCCGCCCTCGCCGGACTGGGGGCTCTCGATCTCCAACAATTACGGCATGATCGGCGGCGGCTTCTGGTGGACGGTGCTGTTTGATGCGCTCGCCATCGCCTCGCTGGTGATCGGCGTCAACCTGGCGGCCGACGGCGTTCACGGAGCGCTCAATGACTAAGTCCGCCAAGGCAGACAACGCGCTCGAACTGCACGATTTGTCGGTTGCCTACCGCGTTGCTGGCCGCAACCGCGCGGTGTTGCGCAACCTCAGCCTCAACATCGGCCAGGGCGAAGCCTACGGGCTGGTCGGCGAATCCGGCTGCGGCAAATCCACCGTGGCGCTCACCGTCGTGCGCTATTTGCCTAGAAACGGTTCGATCACCGGCGGCGCGATCTCGCTCGACGGCCAGGACGTCATGAAGCTGGACGCCGAGGCCTTGCGGCGCGCCCGCGCGGCAAGCGTCTCGATGGTCTATCAGGATCCGGGCAAGGCGCTGAACCCGTCGATTCGTGTCGGCCGCCAGCTGACCGAAATTTTTGAACTTGGCGGCATAACGGGCAAGGCGGCCGAGGATCGCGCGATCGCCATGCTGAACCGGGTGCGCATTTCCGACCCGACAAGCGTCATGCAGCGCTATCCGCACCAGCTTTCGGGCGGCATGCAGCAGCGCGTGGCGATTGCCATGGCGCTGGCCAACGATCCGTCGATGCTGATCCTCGACGAGCCGACCACCGGTCTGGATGCTACCGTGGAAGCCGAGGTGCTCGACCTGATCGCGCAGCTCAGGCAGGAGCTGTCGGCTTCAATCCTGTTCATCAGCCACAACCTCGCGGTCGTCTCCAACATGTGCGACCGGGTCGGCGTGCTCTATGCCGGCATGCTGGTGGAAGAAGGACCGACGGATGTCGTGTTCAACGACCCACGCCATCCCTACACGGTGGCGCTGCTGCGCTGCCTGCCGCGCGGCGGCCAGCGCAAGGATCAGGGCCGGCTCGACACCATTCCGGGTTTCCTGCCCGGCATTGGTGCTGACATCAAGGGCTGTGCCTTCGCCGATCGCTGTGCCTTGGCCGACGACCGCTGTCGCACAGAATTGCCGCCGCTCTATGATCTCGGCGGCCGGCTGTCGCGCTGCTTCCATCACGACAAAGCGCAGGCGCTGCCGCGCGCGACCCCGAGCGATGTGGCGCCCGCGCCCAAGGTAACAGCCGGCCCGGTGCTGCGCGTCGCGGGGCTGAACAAGACCTATGCCAGCCATGGCCATCCATTGCGCGCCGTGAAGGATGTGTCGCTCGATCTGAGGCCCGGCGAAACGCTTGGGCTGGTCGGCGAGTCCGGCAGCGGCAAGACGACGTTCGCCAGGCTGCTGCTCGGCCTGGTGCCGCCAGATGAAGGCGGCTCCATCGAGCTCGAAGGCAAGGCGCTGGCGCCACGGCTGGAAAACCGAAGCGACGACGAGATCAAGGCGATGCAGATCGTCTTCCAGAATCCGGACTCGGCGCTCAACCGCTCGCATTCGATCCGGCACCTGATCGGCCGGGCACTGAAGCGGCTGGCGGGATTACACGGCAAGGCACTGGAGGCCCGCCTCAACGACCTCGTCCGCTCGGTCCGGCTGACCGACCGGCATCTTGCCGTCAAGCCGCGCCAGCTTTCGGGCGGGCTGAAGCAGCGCGTCGCCATCGCGCGCGCCTTCGCCGGCGACCCGCGCATCGTGGTCTGCGACGAGCCGACCTCGGCGCTCGACGTGTCGGTGCAGGCGGCCATCCTCAATTTGCTCGCCGACCTGCAGTCGAAGGAAGACGTCAGTTACATCTTCATCTCGCACGACCTTGCCGTGGTCCGTTACCTCTCCGACAAGATCGCCGTGCTCTATCTCGGCCGCATCATGGAACTCGGACCATCGGAAGACGTCTTTTCCGGCCCGCATCATCCCTATACCGAAGCGCTGCTGTCGGCCGTGCCCAAGCTCGATCAGACGGAGACGGCGCGCATTCGCCTCGACGGCGAAATCCCCAGCGCTACCAACCCGCCATCGGGCTGCGTGTTCCACACACGCTGCCCGCGCAAGATCGGTGCGATCTGCGAGCAGCAGGAACCGCCATTGATCGAGGCGCAGCCCGGCCATTCGATCCGCTGCCACATTCCCTACGCCGAACTGGCGAGGCTGCAGAAGGCGGCGGTGACCGAACCGGCATAGCAAGCACGATCTGGGATGCCTCTAAGCCCGGCCTGTCACATCTGGCCGGCCATGCCCAGCGAACGGTCGCCTTCCGAAAAGCCCTGGCCTGCCGCCCAGTCCGTTGCCAGCATGCGCAGCCCGATCAGCGCGACGTCCAGAACATCCGAAGAGACAGGATTGCTTGGGTAAGCAAGGTAGATCGGCCGCTGGAACACAGGCGCGTTGTCGATGCGTCTCATCTCGCCACGCTCGATATGACCGCTGACGGCGCTGAGCGGCAGATAGGCGGCCGCCTGCTGCGACAGCACATGCTGCAGCCCGATGAAGACCAGTCCGGCTGAGATGGCCGGCTTCACCATGCCGGCAAAGGCGCGGTCGTGCTCGATGCGGAATTCCAGCCCCCAATCCATCAGAATGTAGTTTTCGGTCCAGGGCTTCGTCTGCGCGGCATGCTGGACAAGCACGACCTGATCGACGGCCAGCGTTTCGTAGACGATGCCGGGATGCGGCCGCGGTAGATAGAGGATGCAGATGTCGAGCAGGCCTTCCGCCAGCTGGTCGACGGCCAGATCCGGGAAACTGCCCTCCAGCCGCAGCGCCACGTTCGGCTGCCTGGCGCGCATCCACTCGACCCATGGCGAGGTGATGCGGTCCCAGAGATAGGCGGGAGCGGTCAGCCGCAGCAGCGTCTCGTAGCCATCGGGAACGGCGATGTCCTGCCTCGACTGCTCCCAGGTGCGGGTGATGGAAGAAGCGTGCGGCAGGAACTGCCGGCCGGCCGGCGTCAGCGTGACGCCATCGCGATCGCGCACGAAAAGCCGGCGTCCCAACTGCTCCTCCAGCCCGCGAATCCGCGCGCTGACGGTGGACTGGGCGAGGTTGAGCCGGCCAGCCGCGACGGTAAAGCTGCCATGGGCGGCAACTTCGAGAAAGCTGCGCAGATTTTCAGTGTCCATGCCTCACCCCCTTGCATCGAAAATTTCGATGGCCCCTATCAAAAAATATCGCTTTCCGGCGGCAGTCAACAATGAACTAGATGGCCGAGCCCCAAGACAAGCGAGGAATCCAGCCATGCCGAAGCATTTCAGGATGATCGACACCGCTCGCAGAAATCTCACCGCAATCGAAAATTCCGCTGTCGACGAGTTGCTGGCCGGCAGGATGGGCCGCCGCGATTTCCTGCGCCATGGCAGCGTGCTTGGCCTCTCCCTGCCCTTCCTCGGCAGCCTTGTCACTGCTGCCGGCCTCGGCACGCAGCAGGCCCGTGCCGAGGGCAAGCCCGGCGGCACGGTCCGCGCCGGCGTTGCCACGCCAGGCGGCGCCATCGATCCCGTCACCTACTATGACAGCGGCAGCTACCAGCTGGTTTTCCAGACCGCCGAGTTTCTCTGCATCACCCAACCGGACCTCACCCTGAAGCCGGTGCTGGCGGAGAGCTGGGCGCCGAACGAGGATGGCAGTGTGTGGACCTTCAAGCTGCGCAAGGGCGTGAAATTCCACAATGGCGAGGACTTCAAGGCCGACGACGTCGTCGCGACCTTCGACCGGCTGGCCGACCCCAGCGGTGCCTCGAACGCGCTTTCGGTGTTCAAGGGCCTGCTGTCGAAAGGCGGCACAAGGAAGGTCGACGACCACACCGTCGCCTTCCATCTCGATGCGCCGAACGGCAGCTTTCCCTATTCGGTGTCGATCGACAATTACAACGCCATCATCCTGCCGGCGAGCTACAAGGGCGACTACGAAAAGACCTTCGAGGGGACCGGACCGTTCCGGCTGGAGACCTACACGCCGAAGGTCGGCGCGACCTTCGTGCGCAACCCCGACTATTGGGGCGAGAAGGCGCTGCCCGACCGTCTCGAATTCAAGTTCTACGGCGACGTGCAGCCGCGCATCCTGGCGCTGCAGGCCGGCGAGGTCGACATCCTTGACGCGGTCCCGCTCGATGTCAGCCAGGTGGTGCTCAACAGTCCCGACATCACGGTGCTGCGGGTCGCCTCGACAGCGCATCGCCAGTTGCACATGCGCTGCGACACCGGCCCGTTCACCGACAAGCGCGTGCGCCAGGCGCTGGCTCTGTGCATCGATCGCTCCAAGCTTGTCGACGGCCTGTGCCGCGGCATGGCGGCGACCGGCAACGACAGCCCGTTCGCGCCAGCCTTCCCCGCCACCGACAAGACGGTGCCGCAGCGCGTCCAGGATATCGCCAAGGCCAAGCAGTTGCTCGAGGCGGCCGGCGTGGCCAGCGGCTTCGACATCACGCTGACGACGCTGCGCTATTCCGACATTCCCGGCTACGCACAGCTGTTCCAGAACTTCGCCAAGGAAATCGGCGTCCGCATCGCGCTCAACATCGAGGACCAGGACAAATATTACGGCAAGGCCGTGTTCGGCCAGTCGGACTGGCTGGACAGCCCGCTCGGCATCACCGACTACGCGCATCGCAGTGTGCCTAACGTCTTCCTCAAGAGCCCGCTGGTCAGCGACGGACCTTGGAACGCGGCGCATTTCAAGAGCCCGGCCTATGACGGCATGGTCACCAGCTACCTTAAGGCGCTCGACATCGGCGCGCAGCGCAGTGCCGCCTCCGACATCCAGAAACTGCTGCTCGACGAGACGCCTGTCATTTTCAGCTATTTCCCCGATCTGCTGGTGCCGGTGCGCAAGAATGTCAGCGGCTTGCCGCCGATCGCCGCCGGGCTGCTGCTCGATCGTGTAACCATAGGCTGATCATGAGCCCGATCGCCAAGACCAAGAACCGGGAGAGTACCATTCGCAAGCGTCATCTGCGCGGCCGCGGGCCGCATTTTCCGCTGCTCGACAGCATCACCCAATATGATTTCGAGCCGGGTTATGTCGCCTTCACCATGCCGACGCAGAAGCGGCTGCGCGTGCAAGTTGGATCGATGACTGTCGCCGATACGACCAACGCGCTGGTGCTTTACGAGTCCGACCATCTGCCGGTCTACTATTTTCCGATGAGCGACGTGCGCGAGGAATTCCTGCTGCCGAGCACGACGACGACCGAAAGCCCGTTCAAGGGCGTGGCGACCCACTATTCGCTCAACACCGGGGTGACGCTGGTCGAGGACGCGGCCTGGCGCTACGCCGATCCGGTGAAAGGCAGCCCGCCGCTCGCCGACCATATGTCGTTCTACTGGAGCAAGATGGGCCACTGGTTCGAGGAGGACGAGGAGATCTTCGTCCATGCCCGCGATCCGTTCCGCCGCGTCGACTGCCTGCCGTCCTCGCGACGCGTCCAGGTGATCCTCGACGGCGAGCAGGTCGCCGATTCACGCCGTGGCGTGTTCCTGTTCGAGACCGGCCATCCGGTGCGCCACTATCTGCCGATCTCCGATACGCGGCTCGATATGTTTGCGCCCAGCCGCTACATTTCGCGCTGCCCCTACAAGGGCATCTCCAACTACTATCACGTGACGACCAAGGCCAAGCACCACGAGAACCTCGTCTGGTATTATCCCGAACCGGTGCACGAGGCGGAACGCATCAAGGGGCTGGTCTGCTTCCACCACGAACTGGTCGACAAGATCCTGGTCGACGGCGTCGAAATCCCCAAGGAAGCCACAGCCGCGTCGGACGGCTATTTCTGAGCGTGCGTTCGCTGTAAGGCCCCGCCATCGGCCTCGTCGTCGATGGCGGCGATCTCCGTGCGTGAGACGCAATCCGCACGCGGCCGGCTCGATTTCGCCTGCAGTCTGAAATTATGCATCCCGCAGGCGTTAGTCGTTGCGCGACATGAACGTTGGTATATATAATTTCATCCCATGAAACGGCCTTGGCGAGATGGGGCTTGCCGGACCGACAGCCGAGATCATGGGACCTCGATGGCTCGCACCTTGCAGGGCGCCGCAAGACTGGCAATTGATCCGCGGATGATCGCTCCCGCAGCGATCCGCCGGCAGCCATGACGCCGACACTCCAGTCCTGTTCCACCATCACCAGAATTGAGCACCATCTTGCCTGCCTTGGCCAAAGCCAGGGCGACAATCTGGCGCCGACGGCCTTGCGCAACGAACCGCCTTTCCAACACAATCAAGAAAAGCCGCAAGAAGGGAACCAACGATAATTTTCACACAGCTTGAAGGAGAACAAGCATGTCATTTCGCAGCCATATCTCGAAACTGTCGATGGGCGCCGTCGCGCTCGCGGCCCTAAGCCTGCTGACGCCTTCCGCCCAAGCCGCCGCACCCGAATCCAACGATCCGATCAAGATCGCGCTGTTCGACTGGACCAGTGTCAACCTCAACGCCAAGATCCTCGGCGGCATCCTGGAAAAGCTCGGCTACACCGTCGAATATCCGACCGCCGACTACCTCTCCAGCCTGACCACCGGCCTCACCAATGGCGACCTCGATGTCGGCCTGGAGTTCTGGGACACGACCGCCGGCGAAGCCATGAAGGCATCCGACGCGACCGGCCAGACCGAACGGCTCGGCAAGCTCGGCCCCAAGGCCAAGGAAGAGTGGTGGTTTCCCGAATACATGAAGGAGAAATGCCCAACCTTGCCGGACTGGCATGCCTTGCTCGACGCCACATGCGCGGCTTCGTTCTCGACGGCGGAGACCGCACCGAAGGGTCGCTATCTCGGCGGCCCGGTGACGTGGGAAGGCTTTGACGACGAGCGTGTCGCGGCGTTGAAACTGCCCTTCACCGTCATCCATGCCGGCACCGACGCGGCGATGTTCGCCGAACTCGACTCGGCCTATCAGCGCAAGGCGCCGATCATGCTGTGGATCTATTCGCCGCACTGGGCGCCGGCCAAATACAAGGGCGAATGGGTGCAATTCCCCGAATACACGCCCGAATGCTACAACGACCCGAAATGGGGCGTGAACCCCGACGCCAAATATGATTGCGGCAAGCCGCATGGCGAGATCTGGAAGTATTCCTGGAACGGCATGAAGGACAAATGGCCGGTCGCCTACAAGGTGGCGAAGGCCTACACGATTGACACCGATGAGCTCAACAAGATGAGCGGCGAGGTCGATCTCGATGGCAAGAAGCCGGAAGATGTCGCCGCCGCCTGGATCGCGGCCCACGAAGCTGACTGGAAAGCCTGGGCGCAGTGATCGTTCCGACTGGAAAACGAGGCCCGGCTGTTGACCAGCCGGGCCTCGAACCTCGATGTTCCAGAAGGACGATTGGATGACGGATAGGACTGAACAGGCGCCGACACAGAAGGGCAAGGATGACCGCCCGATAAAGCTTGCCTGCCGCAATGTCTGGAAACTGTTCGGATCGAACGCGGCGAACTTCATCCGCGAGCGCGATGGCAAGGCCAGCATGGCCGACGTCACGGCTGCCGGACTGGTCGGCGCCGTGCGTGCCGTCGACCTCGAAATTCGCCAGGGCGAGATCTTCATCATCATGGGCCTGTCGGGTTCCGGCAAGTCGACGCTGGTGCGCTGCATGTCGAGGCTGGTGGAGCCGACGCATGGCAAGGTCGAATTCGAGGGCAAGGATCTGCTGAAAATCTCGGATGCGGCCCTGATCGAATTGCGGCGGCATCGGATGGGCATGGTGTTCCAGAATTTTGCGCTGCTACCGCATCTCAACGTGCTGGAGAACATCGCCTTTCCGCTCAGCATCCAGGGGCAGGACCGGCCCACGCGCGAGGCGAGAGCGCGTGAGGTGATCGAGCTTGTCGGCCTGCGCGGCCGCGAGCATTTCTATCCGCGCGAGCTTTCCGGCGGCCAGCAGCAGCGAGTCGGCATCGCCCGCAGCCTGGCGACCAAACCGGAAATCTGGTTTCTCGACGAGCCGTTCTCGGCGCTCGACCCGCTGATCCGCCGCGAGATGCAGGACGAGCTGATGCGGCTGCAGACGATGCTGCACAAGACCATCGTCTTCATCACCCATGATTTCGACGAGGCGATAAGGCTGGCCGACCGCATCGCCATCATGAAGGACGGCGAGGTCATCCAGATCGGCACGCCGGAGGAACTGGTGGTCAATCCGGCGACCGACTATGTCGCCGAGTTCACCCGCGACGTCGACCGCGCCAAGGTGATCTCGGCGCGCAGCCTGATGCGCGCCTGCGACGGCGCCGAGCATGGCGGTATGGTGGCGCCGGATGCCAAGATAGCGAGTTTTTCGGCTGCCATCGTTTCAGCCGGCAAGCCGTTCGCTGTGGTCAATGGCACCGGTAAGCCGATCGGCGAGGTGACGCCGCAAGCGGTGATCGACCTTTTGGCGGGCATCGATCGTTCGGGGGTCGGCGCATGACGGTGACGGCAAGCGCCGGCGAGGCAAGGTCGCGGCCGGTACAAATCTGGCTGCTGGTCTGGGTTTTAGCGCTTGCCGCCGTGCTTGTCGTCTTCCTGCTGCAGGACAGTCTGCCCTGGGCCGTCAACTATCCTGCCAGCGCGATCGTGCCGGTCGCCGACTGGGTCAGCGCACTGATGGCCTGGATCAAGTCGAACCTGTCCTGGCTGACGCGCTCGATCACCGCCGTGCTTGGCGTGCCGCTCGACTTCGCACTCAACCTTCTGGCCAAGAATTTCAAGATCGGCCACGGCGCCGATACGGTCATCCTGCCGCGCCTGTCCTGGGTCGGCGTCTGCGCTGCCGCCTTCCTCGCCGGGCAAGCCGCCGGCGGCCGCAAGCTCGGCATACTGGTCGGCGGCTGTTTCCTCTACATCGCGTTGTTCGGCCAATGGACCAGCGCCATGCTGACGCTGGCGCTGATTTCCATCGCGGTGCCGTTCTGCATCGTCACCGGGCTGTTCGCCGGCATCTGGGCGTGGCGCAAGCCATGGGCGGAAAGGCTCATCGTCTCCCCTGCCCTTGACCTGATGCAGACGATCCCGACCTTCGCCTACCTCATCCCGATGCTGCTCCTGTTCGGCAACAGCCCGGTCTCGGCGATGATCGCGACGGCCATCTTCGCGACGCCGCCGATGGTGCGGGCAACGATGCTCGGCCTGTCGCGGGTTCCGTCCGAGATCGACGATTTCAGCGAAATGGCCGGCTGCACGGCGCGGCAGAAATTGTGGCGAGTGCTGCTGCCCTCGGCGCGGCCGACGCTGATGGTCGGCGTCAACCAGGTCATCATGCTGGCGCTGAACATGGTGATCATCGCTTCGATGATCGGCGCCGGCGGCCTTGGCTACGACGTGCTTCTGGCGCTGCGGGCGCTGAAGGTCGGCGAAGCGATGGAAGCGGGTCTCGCCATCGTCGCACTGGCGATCGCGCTCGACCGGCTGAGCCAGGCCATCGCGCACAAACAGGCAAAAGGCCACGTCCATCGGGAGGTCGTGCCCAACCTTTGGCGGCGTTACCCCAATCTCACTCTGGCCATCGCCATCCTGGTCGTCACCACGCTGCTTGGGCTCTTCGTGCCGGCCTTCGCGGCGGTGCCGAAGGCAATCACCTTCACCACCGCGCCATTGTGGAAGGCGGCAGTGAACTGGGTAACGATCAACTTCTTCGACACGATCGAGGCGTTTCGCGTGGCCCTGATCCTCAATTTGCTGAACCCGCTGCGCGCCTTCTGTGAAGGCTTTCCGTGGCTTGGCGCGGTGTTCCTGCTCGGGCTTGCCGGCTATCAACTCTCCGGCCTGCGTCTGGCCGCGTTGGTTGCGGCGCTCACCGCCTTCTGCGCCGTCACCGGGCTGTGGGAAAAGACCATGGCGACGGTCTATCTCTGCGGCATCTCGGCCTTCATAGCTTGCCTTATCGGCATCCCGATCGGGCTGACGGCCTCGCGCGGCGACCGCTTCGAGAAGATCGTCACGCCTGTTATCGACACGCTGCAGGTGCTGCCGTCGTTCTGCTTCATCATTCCGGTGGTGATGCTGTTCCGCGTCGGCGATGTCACGGCGATGATCGCCACCATCGCCTTCGCCGTGGTGCCGGCCATCCGCTACACCAATCACGGCATCAGGCAGGTGCCGCCGGCACTGATCGAGGCGGCGAAGGTTTCGGGCTGCACGCCGCGCCAGACCTTCTTTCGCGTGCAACTGCCGCTGGCGCTTCCCGAGATCATGCTCGGCGTCAATCAGACGATCCTGATGGCGCTGGCGATGATCATCATCTGCGCCATGGTCGGCACCCGCGACCTCGGCCAGGAAGTGTTCATCGCATTGTCCAAGGCCGATTCCGGCCGCGGCATCGTCGCGGGTCTCGCCATCGCCTTCATCGGCATCGTCGCCGACCGGCTGTTCAATGCCTGGACAGCGAACGCGCGGGCAAGGCTGGGATAGGCTGAGACGTAGCAGCTATTCGGCCGCGACGCCCTTCACTTCCAGATAGCTCTCCATCGAATCGTCCAGCGCCTGCAGCCAGGGTGTGTGGTGCAACGGCGCCATGGTGCCGGTCATCAGCGAGCGGTAGGCATGGTCGCGGAAGCTCATTATGTCTTCGCCCTTGTGGTGCTCCCACTCCATGAAGGTCTGGTTGACCGCCTCGACATCGAAGCCTGGATAATCGGTCTGCTCCATCAATTCCTTGGTGTAGTCGCCCTGGAACCAGATCATCTGTTCGGCGTCCTCCAGCGTTTCCTCGCGCGCGCGCCACTTCGCGCCGTGCGCGGCCATCGCCTCGGCCGACGGCAATTTGATGCGGCCCATGATGACGTCGCGCGCGAACCAGGCCTGCGCGTCGAACATGTTGAAGGTGTAGAACTGATCCTGCATGCCGATGAAGGACAGCTTTGGGTTCCTCTCCCAGACGACGCCCTCATAGAGCCCGTCCGGCCACATGCGGTTGGCGGTCTTGAGCTTCAGATCCTCGGTGAGGAAGGGGAAGGAATGCAGGTAGCCGGTGCACAGGATGATGGCGTCGACATCCTTGGTCGTGCCATCCTTGAAATGCGCGGTCTTGCCGACGACCTTCTGCAGCAGCGGCACTTCTTTCCAATTGTCAGGCCATTTGAAGCCCATCGGCTTCGAGCGGTAGCTGGAGGTGATCGATTTGGCGCCGTATTTGTAGCACTGCGAACCGATGTCTTCGGCCGAATAGGAGCGTCCGATGATCAATATATCCTTGCCCTTGAATTCCATCGCGTCGCGGAAATCATGGCTGTGCAGGATGCGGCCGTTGAAGGTCGAAAAGCCCTCGAAATAGGGCACGTTGGGCACCGAGAAATGCCCCGAAGCGACGACGACATTGTCGAACTCTTCCGAATAGGTGACGTCGTTGGTGCGGTCATGCGCGGTGACGGTGAATTTCTTCGTCGTCTCGGAGAAGGTCACCATGCGCACCGGGCTGTTGAAACGCACCCATTTGCGCACGCCGGACTTTTCAACGCGACCCTTGATGTAGTCCCACAGCACGGCGCGCGGCGGATAGGAGCCGATCGGCCGGCCGAAATGCTCCTCGAAGGTGTAGTCGGCGAATTCCAGGCACTCCTTCGGTCCGTTGGACCAGAGGTAGCGGTACATCGAGCCATGCACCGGATCGCCATGTTCGTCGAGGCCGGTGCGCCAGGTGTAGTTCCACAGGCCGCCCCAGTCGGACTGCTTTTCGAAGCAGACGATTTCGGGAATGTCAGCGCCCTTGTCGGCCGCCGACTTGAAGGCCCTGAGTTGCGCCAGACCGGACGGTCCGGCTCCGATGACGGCAACGCGACTTTTCATTTCAGGCCTCCCGATCTGATTTCCCTAGATCGGTTCCATCGTTTCACGCAAACGCAGAACCGCTCTGTCTTTTGTTTTGACGCAATTCCCAAGGGAAAGCGCTATGAGCTTTTCCCGGGAAAACCGTTTCACACTTTTCCTGGAATTGCTCTTACGAAACAAATTTCACTCACAGGACAGTAATTGGCCCTTTCGTGCTGTCAACAGTTCCTGTGTCGAAACAGCGTTTCGGCTGGGAGGATTTCCAGCAAAACCTCGCACGGTAGGCGTCGGATCGGGTGCATGCGCATTCAAGCGACTTGCCGTCGCACTTGCGCTGCTGTATCGGCACCTGACATGTTCACCTAGAGTGAAATAAATCCGCGGAGCACGGGGGCGACATGGCGAACAAGATTTCCGATCCCAAGGCCGGTCCCGCTGGCGCAAAAGCCAAGCCACTGCCCAAGGTTTCAGCAGACGGAAAAACCATTCGGGCGCCACTGACGCAGAACCCGCACGCCATTCGCGACACCCGCGAAAAGGTGCTGGAGGTCGCGATCGGCCGCGAGGTGCGAGCGTTCCGCAAGAAGCTCGGCATCACCGTCGCCGATCTGGCGGTCGCCACCGACATTTCGCTGGGCATGCTGTCGAAGATCGAGAACGGCATCACCTCGCCGTCGCTGACCACCTTGCAGGCGCTGTCGCGAGCGCTCGGCGTCCCGGTCACCGCCTTCTTCCGCCGTTTCGAGGAGGAGCGCAGCGCCGTCTTCGTCAAGGCCGGCGAAGGGCTCGATGTCGAGCGTCGCGGCACGCGCGCCGGCCACCAGTACAATCTGCTCGGCCATATCGGCTCGAACACCAGCGGCGTCGTCGTCGAACCCTATCTGATCACGCTGACCGAGGATTCCGACGTGTTCCCGACCTTCCAGCACGAGGGCATGGAGTTCCTCTACATGCTTGAAGGCGAGGTCGTTTACCGGCACGGCAGCAACCTCTATCCGATGAAACCCGGCGACAGCCTGTTCTTCGATGCCGATGCCCCGCACGGACCGGAAGTGCTGACCGTGCTGCCGATGCGCTATCTCTCGATCATCTGCTATCCGCAGAACAGCGCGGGGTAAGTTGGCCAATCTCCCCCCTTGTGGGGGAGATGTCCGGCAGGGCAGAGGGGGGCGCTGTCCCGCCGACCTATCAATCGATCGCAGCTGCGACCTTAGGGGTGTTGGTGGTCTTTCGCTGGGGAGTGGGCAAGGTTGCGTTCCTTCGCGCCCCCCTCTGCCCTGTCGGGCATCTTCCCCACGAGGGGGAGATCGGCAGTTTCAGCTTCAATCCGGCCCGAATCCCGGGCTCGTCACACTCCCATCATCCAGCTTCGACAGCCATTCGACCAGCGTCGGGCGATAGCGCGTCAGGCCCTTGTAATTCGCGAGTTCGTCCGGGAGATCGCGAATTACGCGGTGCAGGCGCCGCGCCCATTTCGGCTGCGTCACCAGTTCGTCCATCTTGATCAGATAGCAGCGGATCGGAAAGACGATGCCGTTGGATCGCGGCAGCCGCCAAAAACTCTGCAGCTCGACGCGCAGATGCACCTTGTCGCCGACATTTTCGGGTGTCACCGTGGTGCGGTCAGGCCCCCATTTGTGATAATTCTCGGGGCTGGTATCGAGGCGCGGATTGATGGTCATCGTCCAGTTCAGGCGCCGTGCCGGCTTGCCTTGCTGGATGTTGGTGAGGAATTTCAGGGCGCGGGTGAAAATTCCTTTCTCATGCGCCAACGGCACCGGCGCGTGCCATTCGAAGAAGTTCATGCCGATGTCGAAATCGAGCGACCAGTCGGCCTGGGTGGTGACCATGCCGGCATCCATCCACAGATTGCCGTCGCGCTGGTCGAGGATGCAGAAATCGCCCTGGCTCTGCCGGGTGATGTACTCCATCGGCCCGCAGGGCAGCGTCGAGGTGTCGCCGAAGGTGAAGGTGTCGTCGATGCCGAGCGGCCGGTTGACCCAGCGCCAGCGGTCGCCGTCGCGGGTCAGCGTGAAATGCTCGGGATAGCCTAGCGCCTGCTGTTCCATCAGAAGTTCGAGCAGATCCCAGCCGGCCAGCGCCATGTGCGGCAGCGACTGGCAGCGCAGCGGGTCCTCGGCCAGCACCAAAGCGCGGTCCTGCATCTCGGCGACATAGTGCTCGTCGACGTCGATCAGGTTTTCCAGCACGCTGCCCTTCGGGCCAACGACATGCGGTTCGATGTTGACCGCATACATGTAGGCGTCTTCATGGAAGGGGAACGGGAACCGCCTGATGTGCTCCGGGCTGTTCTTGAAGGTGAAGTCGTCGCGGAACGTTTCCTTGCGAAAGGTGATTCCCAAGCTCGCCTCCTATCTTTCCAACACCAGCGACCGGCCTTCGAAGCGCGACACGCACGGCATGATCTTGCAGCCCGAGCGATGGTCTTCCTCGCTCAGCCAGTGGTCGTTGTGGATGAACTTGCCGTCATACGAGATGACATTGGTTTCGCACTGGCCGCAGACACCGCCACGGCAGAGATAGGGCGGATCGACGCCGGCCGCCTCGATCGCCTCGAGCAGGCTCTGCTGTTCGTCGACCCTGATCGTCTTGCCGCTGACGGCAAGCGTCACATCGAACGGCAGGCCGGGCTGGGGTGCGGCGAAATGCTCGAAATGGACGGTCTCCGACGGCCAGCCGAGGGCTGCGGCGCGGTCACGCACCCAGTTGATCATGCCTGCGGGGCCACAGACATAAAGATGCGTGCCGAGCGGCTGCAACGACAACAGGCGGTCGAGTTCGATGCGCTCGTCGCGGTCGTCGTGATAGAGCCTGATGCGACGGTCGTAGCGCTCGCGCAGCACATCGGCATAAGTGCCGAGCGAGGCGGTTCGGCAGGTGTAGTGCAGTTCGAAATTGCCGCCTTCGGCCGCCAGTTGCGCGGTCTGCGCCATGAACGGCGTGATGCCGATGCCGCCCGCCAGCATCAGGTGCTTTTTGGCGCGCAGGTCGAGCGAGAACAGGTTGACCGGATAGCTGACCACCATCTCATGACCCGGCCTGACATTCCTGTGCATGAACAGCGAGCCGCCACGCCCGACGTCGTCGCGGCGCACGCTGATCGTGTATTCGCGCGTGTCGAGCGGCGAGCCCATCAGCGAATAGGGATTGAGCCGGGTCCGCTCGCCGTCACGCATTTCAACGACGACATGGGCACCGCCGGAAAAGGTCGGCAACAGCTGCCCGTCACGGCGGCGGAAATGGAAACGGGTGACCAGATCGTTGACCGGGACGACATCGCTGACCACGACATCGAGTTTTGTTGTTCCGGTGCTCATCGAAAAATCTCCTCCATCGGAGGACTCTCCGTGCGATCTTCCGCATTGATGCAGACGCCCTGGAACGCCGCGATGCGCCTGGAATAATGATCGCGCACCAAGAGCAGCAGGCCGCAATGTGCGCAGGTCGCCGGCTGCGTCGTCACGTCTTCGGTGATGCCCTTGCAGTGGACGCACTGCATGCGGCGCGCCAGCGAGCCGCGATGCTCGGTCTCGATCGACGTGTGGTCGATGCCGGCCTCAAGCGCCACCTGCATGGCTTGGCCGATCAGCCCTTCGGTGCCGGCGAGATAGACGCGCAGGCCCATGTGCGCGTTGGTCAGCGTCTGTTTCAGCCGCGGCAAGGCGCTGGCGAAGGAAGGACCTTGATAGAACTGCGCCGGGTTCAAGGCTTCGAGCCTCGCGACGCGTTTACCGTCAGAGCCAGGAATGAAGATGATGTGGGCCCCGTCGAAAAACCCGGTCGGGGCTCTCCTGGCCATCTCCGCTATCGCCAGCGCTCCCTCCGCATCCGCCACGAACAGATGGTGCTTGCCGGGCTGTGGAGACAGGGTTCCGTAAACGGGCCGGCTGATGATGCTTTTGGCTGCCATTTAAATCTTCGTGCCTCGAACCCCTGGCTGTCGACTATGCCTCAACCTTTCGCCGTGCGCTTGGCCTTCTTGGGATCGTCGAAGGGAAGCGGCTGCGCCGTCGCCTTGATCGAACCGCTCTTGTTGCGGATCTCGAGCTTGGTGTCCTTGACCGCGCAGTCGACGTCGAGCCGGGCGATACCCATCGATTTCTTGACCAGCGGCGAAACCATGGCGCAGGTCACCACGCCGACCTTTTTGCCGTCGCGATAGACCGGCGCACCCTCGTCGGCCGGCTCCTTGCCGTCGAGCAACACGCCAAAAATCTTGAAGCGCTCCTTGCCTTTGAGGCGGTAATGCTCCTCTGCGCCGCGAAAGCCGGTCTTGCCGGGACTGACGGTGAAGTCGAGGCCGAGTTCCCACAGCGTGTCGCCAGGGCCTTCGTTCTCGAACGGATATTTCTGCGAATTGTCGTAGGGATAAAACAAGAGGTAGCTTTCGACGCGCAGCATATCGAGCGTGGTGAAACGGCACGGAATGATGCCGGCGCTCTTGCCCTCGTCGAGGATTCTGTCCCAAATCGTGCCGGCATCCTGGCCACGGCAGAAGATCTCGTAGCCGCGCTCACCGGTGTAGCCGGTGCGCGAAATCATCACAGGCAGGCCGAACAGCTGCGTCTGCATGTGATGGAAGTAGTTGAGGTCGCGAATGCCAGGCACATGCTTGGCCAGATAGTCGACCGATGTCGGACCCTGCAGCGACAGGTCGTGCAGATTGTCGTCGAAGCGCAAGGAGACGTCGCGCCCTACGGACGCGCGCTGCAACTCCTCGTGGCCGGTGCCCGAGCCATGCACGACCATCCAGGCGTTCGGTCCGGTACGATAGAGAATGCAGTCGTCAGTGAATTTTCCCGCCTCGTTCAGCATGCAGGCATAGGCCGACTTGCCGGGATAGATCTTCTCGACATCGCGTGTCGTCGCCAGATCGATCAGGTGCGAGGCGTGCGGCCCGGTGATATGGACCTTCTTGAGGCCCGAAACATCCATCAGGCCGGCCTTGGTGCGGATGGCGATGTACTCTTCGTCGGCATCCTTGTCGTAGGTCCAGGCGGTTCCCATGCCGCTCCAGTCTTCGAGCTTCGAACCTAGCGCGCGATGGCGATCCGCCAGGGTCGAAAATCTCCAGGATGCCGTCATCCGCTCGTCCTCCGTTTCGAAAATCTTTTTGCTGTTCCCTGCCCCCTGCGTAGCGGCGGGAGCGTTGGCCGAATATTGACCGCAAACATTCGGGCGCCGCAATACCCATAAGAAATTAATTTCATTGTCAGGCAAAATCCGTTGCATGAAGCAAACGCTTAACGTCACGTAAATTCGGCTTGACAATTGCGGAATTCGGACAGAACTTATGAAAAAAATTTCACTCTCTTGAAAGAGAGCGGCGGGCGGTGGATTCGGAACCGGACGTCGGGAAAAGGGGAAAAACCGATGTCAGACATGCAGCAGCGCATCGAAGCGCTGTATCGCTCCGACGTGCGCGGAGCCGCGCTCCTGATCGTCTGCCTGTGGGCAACGATCCTCTTCGTTCTCTTCATGACGTGGCCATACATCCCGCACAGCGGCATCAAGGCCGTCGTCGCCATCGCTGCTACCGCCGTGCTGATCTTCAACACGGCTGCCATTCTGGCGATGGTCAATCACTACAAGGAAGACAAGGACTTCATCTACGGGCTCGATATCAAGAACGCCGACGCGTTTCGCAACCGCAAGTCCTGAGGGGTAGAAGAGATGTCGCGTTACACACCGCCGGAGCAAGGCAAGGCCGGGCAGATTTTCGATATCGTCGTCGTCGTCGTCGCCATTTTCGTGGCGCTGTGGCTGCCGCTCAAGATGGGCCTCGCCGGTGCGGCGAAATCCATCGACGCACTCGACGCCAAGACCTGGGAAGCGCTCGGCCAGAACCCGACCATGGCGTCGATCTGGGAGAAGCTCGGCTACACGCCCGAGACCGCGCACGACATCATTCAGAACCGCTTCCACTATGTCATCGACTGGCCAACGCTGATCATCATGGCTGCGGTGCTGATCGGTTATTTCGTCTTCCTGTTTCGCGCATCCGACCGCGAATATCGTGACGTCATCAACGAAAAATTCGACGACAAGTAATCCGGGGCACGATCATGTGGATAGCACTCTCTTACGCATGCTGGGGCATCTCGATCGTGCTCGCTTTGTGGATGCTCTACGACTGGTTCAGGGTCGATACGACCTTCTCCGAAGAGGTGCTGACCTCGTCGCGCGAAGGCGAACTGGAAGCCGCGTCCGAAAAACACCGGATCTGAGTGGGGATGAACAATGACGATCACGGTTGAACCGGCAGTACAAGGCGAACCGGCAGTACAAGGCGACAGGGTTTCACTACTCAGGGTGCTCGGCCCGGCCCATGTCTGGGCGCTCGGCGTCGGCATCGTGCTGGTCGGCGAATTCACCGGCTGGAATTTTGCCGCCGACAAGGGCGGCGCACTCGCCGCGCTGATCGTCTGCTGGGTCGTCGGATTGCTCTACACCTCGGTCGCGATGATCGATTCCGAGGTGACATCGACCGTCGCCGCCGCCGGCGGCCAATATGCGCAGGCCAAGCACATTGTCGGACCGCTGATGGCGTTCAATGTCGCGCTGTTCCTGGTCTTTGCCTACACGATGCTCGAAGTGTCCGACGCCATCCTGCTTGGCGACACCATCGTCGCCAAGGCTGGGGTCGAAGGGCTCACCCACAATTCCTTCATCGCCGCCACCATCGTCGTGCTGGCGTGGCTGAACTACCGTGGCGTGTTGATGACGCTGAACGTCAACTTCGTCATCACCGCGATCGCCTATGTCTCGATCGTCATCCTGTTCTTTTCGGTCAGCCCGTGGACGCAGGGCGCGGTGCTGAAGCTCAACGAGCTGGTCACTCCCGGCAACGCCCTGCCCTATGGCTGGATCGGCGTCATAGCCGCCTTCCAGTTCGGCATCTGGTACTATCTCGGCATCGAGGGCACCACGCAGGCGGCCGAGGAAGTGCGCTCACCGGCCCGCTCGCTGCCCTATGGCACGATGGCCGGCATGATCACGCTTTTGATCGCCGCCGCCATGACCTGGTATGTCTGCGCCTCGCTGATGCCTTGGGAATATCTCGGCATCACCTATTACCCGCTCTGGGACGCCGGCAAGCTGACCGGCAGCCCCCTGCTTGAAAACCTTTTGTTCGTCGCCACGCTGCTTGCGGCATTGGCCTCCGCCAATGGCTGCATCAACGACGCGGCGCGCGCCTGGTTCTCGCTCGGCCGCGACCGCTATCTGCCGACCTGGTTCTCGGCCGTGCATCCGAAATATCGCACGCCCTATCGCTCGATCCTGTTCCTGTTGCCGATCGCGCTGGCCTTCGCCTTCATCGCCGACCTCAACCAGGCGATCACCTTCTCGATCCTGTCGGGCGTGCTGCAATACACGTTCATGAGCATCAACATTATCATGTTCAGGAAGAAATGGCCGCTCGGCTCGATCCGCCGCGGCTACACGCACCCCTTTCATCCGATCCCGGCCATCGTGCTGTTCTGCCTGTGCGTGGTCACCTTCTTCGCCATCTTCCTCGGCTTCGGCTCGCAGCTGATCGCCATGGTCGCCTTCTATTTCCTGATCTCGCTGTGGTTCCATTTCTACCGCTACAAATTCGTGCGCCGCGGCGATCAGTTCACCATGCCGTGGCCGAAGCCTCAGGGTTATTGATGGGAGTAGGCCCGTCCGACCCCCGGACGGGCCTGGCATGACAATATGTCCGAGGTGACGTCAGTACTGCTTGCCGGGGCAATGGTCCTCGCCCTCGTCCTTCACCTTGCCTGGCTGGCGCGCGCCAGCCGCAACAGGGCTGCGGCGGCGCTCGCCATCGACCTTGCCAGCATCCGCACCGTCATTGCCGACGCAGCCGATGTCTCGGACGGCACCGCCGGTGTCATCACCTGGGAAGGGTCATGGAACGGCCGGCGCGTCCAACTGCGCACCATCGTCGACACGCTGGCGACGAGAAAACTCCCGGCGCGCTGGCTGTCGGTCTCGATCACGGAAAAAGTCGCCGTGCCCGGCACCTTCGACATGATGATGCGGCCGGGCTCGCCGACGACATTCTCGAACTTCGATCATCTCGACCATACGCTGCCGAAGCGTTCCGCATTTCCGGCCGAGGCCGTGGCGCGGACGGATCGCAAAGGCGTACGCTTCCCGCTGGAGACCATCGCCAGTCACCTCGGGATATTTGCCGAAGGACGCGCCAAGGAACTGCTGATCACGCCCAAGGGTGTACGGATCGTCTGGCTGTTGGCCGAGGCCGAGCGGGCGCGTTACGGCGTCTTCAGGCAAGCCGAATTTGGTGATTCGACACTCGATCCAGCGCTGATCGAGAGACTGCTGGTGTCGGTGTCGGCGCTTCGTGACGCCATCAACAGAAACGAACGGCAAGCCGCATGACCAGTTCCGCCACAGCGCCTCCCAACCCGTATCTGATTCTCGGCGCGGCAATCGTGCTGCCGGCAAGCGGACACGTCATTCTCGGCGTGCCGGTGCGCGGCCTGCAGTTTCTTTTCTTCATGGTGATCCTGGCGTGGGTCACCGCCAAGATCGCACCACCCGACGCCAGCTTCGTCGGCCGTCATGCCGGCGGCTTCCTGATCTATGCGCTGTCGATCCTCGACGCCTACAGAATAGCCCGCATCCGCACCGCCAAATGGGTTCACAATGCCCGGCGAGACAACGATAGTGCGCGAGGCGGCATTGAGACGCATACGTAACTAGAGGAAAATTTTTTTCATGTGATTGAATTCGAGAGACTCATTCGATACATCATCTCAGAGCTACAAACACCGGGAGGCTGACATGTGTGGAATTGTCGGACTGTTTTTGAAGGACAAGTCGCTGGAACCCCAGTTGGGCTCCATGCTGTCGCAGATGCTGATCTCGCTCAGCGATCGGGGTCCAGACAGCGCCGGCATCGCCATCTATGGCGCGCCTTCCAAAAATGAGGCCAAGATCACCATCCAGTCGGCCAAGCCGGATCGCGATTTCCGCGGCCTCGAGGCCGAACTCGCCAAGGCCATCGGCACGCCGGTGACGATCGCGGTGAAATCCACCCACGCCGTGGTCAGGACCACGCCCGCCAAGATCGACGAGGCGCGCGAGGCGATCCAGACGCTGCGCCCCGACATCCGGATCATGGGCGCCGGCGACGTGGTCGAAATCTACAAGGAGGTCGGCCTGCCGGAGGCGGTCGTCGATCGCTTCGACGTTCGCAGCATGACCGGCACGCATGGCATCGGCCATACCCGCATGGCGACGGAATCGGCGGTGACGACGATGGGCGCGCATCCGTTCTCGACCGGCGCCGACCAGTGCCTGGTGCACAATGGCTCACTGTCCAACCACAACAATGTCCGCCGCGAGTTGATCCGCGAAGGCATGACCTTCGAGACCGAGAACGACACCGAGGTGGCGGCCGCCTATCTCTCGTCGCAGATGGCGCATGGCAAGAATCTGGGCGAAGCGCTGGAAGGCACGCTCTCCGACCTCGACGGCTTCTTCACCTTCGTCGTCGGCACCAAGAACGGCTTCGGCGTGGTGCGCGACCCGATCGCCTGCAAGCCCGCCGTGATGGCCGAGACCGACCAGTATGTCGCCTTCGGCTCGGAATACCGCGCGCTGACCAAACTGCCCGGCATAGACAACGCGAGGGTCTGGGAACCCGAGCCCGCAACCGTCTATTTCTGGGAGCATTGAGTTCATGCCAGCAACCAAGCTTTCGAAGACGGCGGCGCACGATCACGCCTCTCGGGTCTTCGATCTCGATCAGATGTCGTTGCGCGAGCTCAATCAGGCTCTGCACAATCTGGCCCCCGGCTCGAATGAAACGGCGTGGGAAGTCCTCAACCCGAAAGGCAACCATTCGGTCGCCGTCGGCGTCGACCAGCCTGTTACCATCGATGTGCGCGGCAGCGTCGGCTATTATTGCGGCGGCATGAATTCCGGCAGCACCATCACCGTGCATGGTTCAGCGGGACCCGGCGTGGGCGAAAACATGATGTCGGGCTCCATCACCATCAAAGGCGATGCCAGCCAGTATGCCGGCGCCACCGGCAAGGGCGGCCTGCTGGTCATCGAGGGCAATGCCTCGTCGCGCTGCGGCATTTCGATGAAGGGCATCGACATCGTCGTGCATGGCAATATTGGCCATATGTCGGCCTTCATGGCGCAGTCAGGCAATCTGGTGGTGCTGGGCGATGCCGGCGATGCGCTGGGCGATTCCATCTACGAGGCGCGGCTGTTCGTGCGCGGTAAGGTCGACAGCTTGGGGGCCGACTGCATCGCCAAGGAGATGCGGGCCGAACATCTTGACTTGCTGCAAGGCCTGCTCGACCGCGCCGGCGTCACCGGCGTCAAGCCGTCGGACTTCAAGCGTTACGGCTCGGCGCGCACGCTCTACAATTTCAATATCGACAACGCCGATGCGTATTGAGGCAGCATGACCTACAGGAACCCGCCGACGACGCCGCGCAAATCCGCGACCTTCGACGACTACACGCTTTCTGAAATCCGCCGCGCCGCGGCGACCGGCATCTACGACATCCGTGGTGCCGGCGCCAAGCGCAAGCTGCCGCATTTCGACGACCTGCTGTTCCTCGGCGCCTCGATCTCGCGCTATCCGCTCGAAGGTTATCGCGAGCGCTGCGACACCAGCGTGGTGCTCGGTTCGCGCCATGCCAAGAAGCCGATCGAACTGAAGATCCCGATCACCGTCGCCGGCATGAGCTTCGGCTCGCTATCCGGCCCGGCCAAGGAAGCGCTCGGGCGCGGCGCGACCCTGTCGGGCACATCGACCACGACCGGCGATGGCGGCATGACCGAGGAGGAGCGCGGTCATTCCAAGACGCTGGTCTATCAATACCTGCCGTCGCGCTACGGCATGAATTTGCGCGACTTGCGCCGCGCCGATGCCATCGAGGTCGTCGTCGGCCAGGGCGCCAAGCCGGGCGGCGGCGGCATGCTGCTCGGCCAGAAGATTTCCGACCGCGTCGCCGAAATGCGCACGCTGCCGAAGGGCATCGACCAGCGCTCGGCCTCGCGTCACCCCGACTGGACCGGGCCCGACGATCTCGAGATCAAGATCCTCGAGCTGCGCGAAATCACCGACTGGGAAAAGCCGATCTACGTCAAGGTCGGTGGCGCCCGCCCCTATTACGACACCGCGCTTGCGGTGAAGGCCGGCGCCGATGTCGTCGTCGTCGACGGCATGCAAGGCGGCACCGCCGCCACGCAGGAAGTGTTCATCGAAAATGTCGGCCAGCCGACGCTCGCCTGCATCAGGCCGGCGGTGCAGGCGCTGCAGGATCTCGGCATGCACCGCAAGGTGCAGCTGATCGTCTCCGGCGGCATCCGCAACGGCGCCGATGTCGCGAAAGCGCTGGCGCTGGGCGTCGATGCCGTCTCCATCGGCACGGCCGCCTTGGTCGCGCTCGGCGACAACGATCCGCGCTGGGAGGCGGAGTACAACGAGCTCGGCACCACCGCCGGCGCCTATGACGACTGGCACGAGGGCCGCGACCCGGCCGGTATCACCACGCAGGACCCGGAACTGATGAAGCGGGTCGACCCGGTCGCCGCCGGACGCCGGCTGGCGAACTACCTCAAGGTGATGACGCTGGAAGCTCAGACCATTGCGCGCGCCTGCGGCAAGAACAGCCTGCACAATCTCGAACCCGAGGACCTCGTCGCGCTGACGATCGAGGCAGCCGCCATGGCCGGCATTCCGCTGGCCGGCACCAACTGGATACCGGGGAAGAACGGCTTCTAGAGCATGATCCCGAAAAGTGGAATCCGGTTTTCGGAAAAGATCATGCTCGAAACAAGAGATTAAGACATCACCAAAAATACCATAAGCGAGGAACTATAATGGGGAACGATCTCGCCGCATTCGCCAAAGAGAACGGCGTCAAATATTTCATGATTTCCTACACCGACCTGTTCGGTGGCCAGCGTGCCAAGCTGGTGCCGGCGCAAGCCATCGCCGACATGCAGAAGGACGGGGCCGGCTTTGCCGGGTTCGCCACCTGGCTCGATCTCACGCCGGCACATCCCGACATGCTGGCGGTGCCGGATCCGGATTCGGTGATCCAATTGCCGTGGAAACCGGAAGTCGCCTGGGTCGCAGCCAACTGCATCATGGACGACAAGGAAGTCGACCAGGCGCCGCGCAACACGCTGAACCGGCTGATCGCCGAGGCCGCCAGCGACGGCATGCATGTCAAGACCGGCGTCGAGGCCGAATTCTTCCTGATCTCGCCGGACGGCAAGACGATCTCTGACGAATACGATACCGCGTCGAAGCCCTGCTACGACCAGCAAGCGGTGATGCGCCGCTACGATGTCATCGCCGAGATCTGCGACCACATGCTGGCACTCGGCTGGGGCGCCTACCAGAACGACCACGAGGATGCCAACGGCCAGTTCGAGATGAACTGGGCCTTCGATGACGCGCTGGCCACCGCCGACAAGCACTCTTTCTTCAAGTTCATGGTCAAGTCGGTGGCCGAGAAGCATGGCCTGCGCGCGACTTTCATGCCCAAACCCTTCCAGGGCCTGACAGGTAATGGCTGCCATGCCCATATCTCGGTGTGGGACAAGGCCGGCAAGACCAACGTCTTCGCCGACAATTCGATGGAGCTCGGCCTGTCGGCCAAGGGCAAGAATTTCCTCGGCGGCATCATGAAGCATGCTTCCGCGCTGGCCGCGATCACCAACCCGACGGTCAATTCCTACAAGCGCATCAACGCACCGCGCACCATTTCGGGCGCGACCTGGGCACCGAACACGGTGACCTGGACCGGCAACAACCGCACCCACATGGTGCGTGTGCCAGGCCCCGGCCGCTTCGAACTGCGCCTGCCCGACGGCGCGGCCAATCCTTATCTCCTGCAGGCAGTCATCATCGCCGCCGGCCTTGACGGCATCCGGTCGAAGGCCGATCCCGGCAAGCGCTACGACATCGACATGTATCAGCACGGCCATACCGTGAAGGGTGCGCCGAAGCTGCCGCTCAACCTGCTCGACGCGTTGCGCGAGTTCGACAAGGACAAATCGCTGAAGGCGGCGCTGGGTGAGGAATTCTCGTCGGCCTATCTAAAGCTGAAGCACCAGGAATGGAATTCCTATGCTTCGCACTTCACGCAATGGGAGCGCGACCACACGCTGGACATCTGACCAGCACGAGGCGAGCGATCCCGGAATGACCCGATGAAATACTCCATCTTCTCGCTCGCCCGCGCCGCCCTGTCGGGCCACAAGACCTGGCAGCGCACCTGGCGCGACGCCACGCCGAAGGATCGCTACGACGTGGTGATCATCGGCGGCGGCGGCCATGGCCTGGCCACCGCCTGGTTCCTCGCCAGCGAGTACGGCATCAAAAATGTCGCCGTGCTGGAAAAGGGCTGGATCGGCTCCGGCAATGCCGGCCGCAACACCACCATCATCCGCTCCAATTACGGCCTGCCCGGCAACACCGGCTTCTACGAATTATCGATGAAGCTGTGGGAGCGGATGGAGCAGGACCTCAACTACAACACGATGGTCAGCCAGCGCGGCGTCCTCAACCTCTATCACTCCGACGCGCAGCGCGACGCCTATGCGCGGCGCGGCAACACCATGCGCATCAATGGCATCGATGCCGAACTGCTCGACCTCGCCGCGGTCAGGAAGATGATACCGTTCCTGAACTTCGACAATGCCCGCTTTCCGGTGCAAGGCGGGCTCCTGCAGCGACGTGGCGGCACGGCGCGCCACGATGCCGTGGTCTGGGGCTATGCCCATGCGGCGAGCGCGCTCGGCGTCGACATCATCCAGAACTGCGAGGTGTCAGGTTTTACTCGCGATGCCAACGGCAAGGTGACCGGCGTCGAGACCTCGCGCGGCAAGATCGGCGCCGGCAAGGTCGGCATGGCGGTCGCCGGCAGTTCGTCGCGGGTCGCCGCGATGGCAGGGCTCCGCCTGCCGATCGAGAGCCATGTGCTGCAGGCCTTCGTCTCCGAGGCGATCAAGCCGCTCATCCCTGGTGTGATGACCTTCGGTGCCGGACATTTCTACGTCAGCCAGTCCGACAAGGGCGGCCTCGTCTTCGGCGGTGACATCGACGGCTACAATTCCTACGCCCAGCGCGGCAACATGCCTGTCATGGAAGACGTCTGCGAGGGCGGCATGGCGCTGATGCCGATGATCGGCCGCGTGCGCCTGCTGCGCCAGTGGGGTGGCATCATGGACATGTCGATGGACGGTTCGCCGATCATCGACAAGACGCCGGTCGACGGGCTCTACCTCAACGCCGGCTGGTGCTATGGCGGCTTCAAGGCGACGCCGGGATCAGGGCTTGTCTTTGCCCATCTTCTGGCCCGCGACACGCCTCACGAAGAGGCCGCACGGTTCCGCCTCGACCGCTTCCGGACTGGCGCAATGATCGACGAAAAGGGCCAGGGCGCCCAACCGAACCTTCACTGAGGACAGCCGGGAAACCATGCGCATTGTCTGTCCCTTCTGCGGCGAACGCGAACTTGGCGAGTTCACCTATCTCGGCGACGCCAAGCCGGTGCGGCCGGCGGCCGGCGCCTCGGAGGACGAGGTCTTCGACTATGTCTATCTGCGCGACAATGTCGCCGGCGAAACCAGCGAATACTGGTACCATGGTGGTGGCTGCCGCGCCTGGCTGAAGGTCAGCCGCAACACGCTGACGCATGAGATTTCTTCGGTTGAGCCGGCCGCAGGTGCTGGGGCGAGGCAGGCCGCGAAATGAGTTTTCCTGTCCAAGTCAGCGCCGCCGCGAAGATCGCCAAGCCCCTACCTCCCCCTTGTGGGGAGGTCGGACCGCAGGTCCGGGTGGGGGTCGGCGCCGCACCCCCACCCCGCTGCTTCGCAGCGACCCTCCCCGCAAGGGGGAGGGTAAAGGGCAGCGCGACGCTCTTGCATGAGGGCCGGCAATCGTGACCTCCAGCCAATCCCATCGCCTCACATCCGGCGGCCTGATTGACCGCTCGAAGCCGCTGACCTTCCGCTTCGACGGCAAGACTTTCTCCGGCTTCCAGGGCGACACGCTGGCGTCGGCGCTGATCGCCAATGGCGTCAAGCTGGTCGGTCGCTCGTTCAAATACCATCGCCCGCGCGGCATCCTGACCGCCGGCTCGGAAGAGCCCAACGCGCTGGTCGAATTGCGCACCGGCGCGCGACGCGAGCCGAACACCAAGGCGACGACGGCAGAGCTTTATGAAGGGCTCGATGCCGCCAGCCAGAACCGCTGGCCGTCGCTGCGCCACGATGTGATGTCGGTCAACCAGCTGTTCGCGCCGATCTTCGTCGCCGGCTTCTACTACAAGACCTTCATGTGGCCGGCCAAATTCTGGGAAGCCATCTACGAACCGGCGATCCGCCGCGCCGCCGGTCTGGGCCGCGCGGCGGGCGTTGCCGATCCCGACCACTACGACAAGGCGTGGGCGCATTGCGATGTGCTGATCGCCGGCTCCGGTGCGACCGGCTTGGCCGCCGCATTGGCTGCCGGCCGCAGCGGCGCCCGCGTCATCCTGTGCGAGGAGGACTTTTCGCTCGGCGGCCGCCTGCTGTCGGATGGCGGCATCATCGATGGAATGCCGGCAGCCGAATGGCTTTCACGGACTCTGGCCGAACTCAGTTCGCTGCCAGACGTCCGCATCATGACCCGAACGACGCTGTTCGGCGTCTATGACGGCGGCACCTATGGCGCGATCGAGCGGGTCAACGACCACCTGCTCTCGCCGCCCGAGCATCAGGTGCGCCAGCGGCTGTGGCGGATCGTGGCCAAACGCTGCGTGGTCGCGGCCGGCGCCATCGAACGGCCGATCGTCTTTGCCGGCAACGACACGCCCGGCGTGATGATGGCGTCCGCCATGCGGACCTATGTCGCGCGCTATGCGGCCACACCGGCAAAACGCATCGCGCTGTTCACCAACAATGAGGATGGCTGGCGCACGGTCGAGACGGCGCTTGGCGCGGGACTGCAGATCGCGGCGGTCATCGACGCGCGGCCTGACGTGTCGCCTGCCCATCGTTCCCTCGCCTCGAAGGGCGGTTTCCCCGTGCTGCACGGTTCCGTCAGCGGCGTCGATGGCGGCAAGGACGGTGTGCGGAAAATAGCGGTGTCGCTGACCGGTGGCGCGCGCGCCGAAGTCGAGGCCGGCGGGCTTGCCGTTTCCGGCGGCTGGAACCCGGCTGTCGGGCTGACCTCCTACCATCGTGGCCGGCCGAAATGGCGTGACGATATCGCCGCCTTCGTGCCTGACGGCGCCCCGCCCGGCATGGTCGCCGCCGGTGCTGCCAACGGCGCCTTCGGGCTTGGCGCCTGCCTGGCCGAAGGGTTTGCCGCGGGCGGGGCAGCCGCGCTTGATGCCGGGCGCAGCGGCAAGGCAGGCACGGCGCCTGTCGCCGATAGCGAAGCCTTCTCGCTCACACCGCTCTGGCACGTCGCCGGAAAGGGAAAAGCATTTGTCGATTACCAACATGACGTCACCGCCTCTGACATCGAGCTGGCGCAACGCGAAGGCTTTGAATCGGTCGAGCATCTGAAGCGTTACACGACGCTCGGCATGGCCACCGACCAGGGCAAAACCTCGAATGTCGCCGGCCTCGCCATCATGGCCGCGGTCAGCGGCCGATCCATTCCCGAGACCGGCACCACGATCTACCGCCCACCCTATGTGCCGGTCGCGATCGGCGCCTTTGCCGGTCATCACCGCGACGAGACGTTCCACGCGACGCGGCTGACGCCGTCGCATCATTGGGCGGCGGAACAGGGTGCTGTCTTCGTCGACACCGGCCTGTGGAAGCGCGCGCAATGGTATCCGCGCACCGGCGAGAAGGACTGGCTGGAATCGGTCACCCGTGAGGTCAAGGCGGTGCGCGGCGGCGTCGGCTTCTGCGATGTCTCGACGCTCGGCAAGATCGACGTGCACGGCCCGGATGCCGGTGCCTTCCTCGACCGCGTCTACATCAACACCTTCTCTAACCTCGCCGTCGGCAAGGCCCGCTATGGGCTGATGCTGCGCGAGGATGGCATCGTCTATGACGACGGCACCACGTCGCGGCTGGCCGAGGATCACTATTTCCTGACGACCACGACGGCCAAGGCCGGACTTGTTATGCAGCATCTCGAATTCTGCAGGCAGGTGCTGTTTCCCGAACTCGATGTGCAGTTGACCTCGGTCTCCGACCAGTGGGCGCAATTCTCGATCGCCGGGCCGAAGACGCGGGACTTGCTCAGGGAGATTGTCGATCCGGCCGAGGACCTGTCCAACGAAGGCTTTCCGTTCATGGGCGCGCGCGAAGTCGCGCTTCGCGGCGGCATCAAGGCGCGGCTGTTCCGCATCTCCTTCTCCGGCGAAATGGCATTCGAGATTTCGGTGCCGGCACGCTTCGGCGACGCCATGGCACGCAATCTGATGCTGGCCGGCGCGCTATTCGGCGTCACGCCCTACGGCACCGAGGCGCTCGGTGTCATGCGCGTCGAAAAGGGCCACATCGCCGGACCGGAATTGAGCGGCACGACCACCGCGGCCGATCTTGGTCTCGGCAAGATGATGTCGACCAAGAAGGATTTTATCGGCCGCGTCATGGCCGGCCGCGAGGCGCTGGTTGCTCCGGACCGCCAGGTGGTGGTCGGCATCAAGCCAGTCGACAAGGCACGCCGCTTGCGCTCCGGCGCGCACATCATCCCGAAGGGCCAGGCACCCGGACCGGGCAACGACCAGGGCTATGTCACCTCGGTCTGCTTCTCGCCGACATCAGATCAGTGGATCGGGCTCGGCCTTGTCGAACGTGGCCGCGAACGCATCGGCGAGATCGTCCATGCGCACGACCCGCTGCGCGGCGAGGACTATGATGTCGAGCTGTGCAATCCCGTCTTCTACGATCCGGATGGAGGGCGCCAGCGTGGCTGAGTTTTCCTGGGTTACTCGCAGTCCGCTGGAGCATGCACTTGTCACCGGCGCGCATGGTGCGCGCGGCGTCGAGGCCGGCGTGTCGCTGACGGAAGTCCGCAATTTCGACCTGATCCAGGTGATGGCGCGGCGCGGCAAAGCGACAGAGCTGGCAAGGGCGACCGAGACCCGTTTCGGCATTCCTGCCCCGGATGCGCCCAAGGCGGTGCAATCTCAGGACGCCACGCTGATCTGGTCCGGGCCGGATCAGGTCTTCGTCCTGTCGAAGGGCGGCAGGCATACGATGGGCACGCTGGCGCCGGCATTGTCCGGCCCCGCCTCGCTGTCGGACCAGTCGCACGCCCGCGCCCTGATCAGCATCTCGGGCGCCAAGGCACGCGCCATGCTGGCCAAGCTGTCGTCGATCGACCTGCATCCGGCGGCATTCCCGGTTGGAGCGGCTGCCGCGACCTCGATGGACCACACCAGCATCGCGCTCTGGCGCGGTGGCGACCGGCCGGATGGGCAGGCAGTTTTCAACCTTCTGGTGTTCGCGACCTTCGCCGAAAGCCTGTGGCACACGATGCTTGACGCGGCTGCGGAATATGGGGTGACGATCACGCATTCGGAGGAATGATGGCTTCCAGTTTTTGCTGAGGGCGGCCAATTCCGGATCTCGGCGCTGCCCCTCATCTGCCTGCCGGCATCTTCTCCCCGTATAGCGACGGGGAGAAGGGGCTGGCCGCAACCCCGGCCCCCTTTTTGCAACGCCCGTGATTGGCGAAACGGTCGATGAGAGCACCCCTCGCCCCGTTTACGGGGAGAGGATGCCGGCAGGCAGGTGAGGGGCAGCGCCGACGCTCGGCAGATAGGTTTAAGCGGCGAACTCCGACCCCAAGTGACTGCGCCCGCCACACCACCTTCGCCTTGCCAAATCCAACCCTGCTGCCTATTCTTGCTGCTAAAATAATTTCACACACAGGCAAACTTGTTTCTCGAAACGCAAGGCTGAGATGAGCCCGTCGCCCTACCCTGCAATTGCCGCTGGACCGCCGAGGCCGAGCCTTATCCTGAGGCCCGGCCAGATCGCGCTGCCGCCCGGTATGGAGCGCTATACGATCCAGGGCAACGGCGCGGTGTTCATCGAGGTCGAGGCCGGCGACACCCTTACCGTGCGCAATGTCGAGGGCGGCCAGGCCTGCGAGTTGCTGGCATGGGACAGGAGCGGCGCGACAGACCCTGGCATTTTCGGTGAAACTACCAACAGCAATGCAGCCGGCATCAAGGCGCTGCTGGCCGCGGGCGACGATAGTCTCGCAACCCTGCGCCGTGGCCTTGAGCGCCGGCAGGTGCAGCTTGATCAGGCGAAGGCCGTGCGCGCGTTCGGTGGCACCACGCCCGCAGGTACCGAACAGGCTTTCACCGTTGCACGCGACGGCGCGATGGTCATCGCCGCCCCCGGCGGGCCGATGCTGGTCGATGGCCACGACACGGCGACGCCGCTCAGTGTCATCGTCCGGCGCGCCACCATCCGCCCGGCGGCGAAATCGCAATTGGCCGATCCGCTCGCCGACCCGGTGCTCGACCTGCGCGTCCATTCGGCGACGGCGGAATCCTATTTCGTTAGGGCTGGCGACTATCTGCAGATCATCGATGTCGACGGGCGCCAATGCACCGACTTCCAGTGCTTTTCAGCGCGCAAGCTGGACAAGGGCCGCGACCATCCGCTCGACGTGACGACGACGCGCACGCTGATGGGTGCGAGTTATCCGATGCCCGGCCTGCATTCGAAATATTATGACCAGGACATGGAGCCGCTGGTGGAGGTGGTGCAGGACACCTGTGGCCGGCACGATGCGTTCGCGCTCGCTTGCGCCGCGAAGTATTACGACGACATCGGCTATCCCGGCCACACCAACTGCTCGGAGAATTTCAACCGCGCTCTGGCCGACAAGGGCGTCAATCCGCGCGCCGGCTGGATGGCGATCAACTTCTTCTTCAACACCGCGATCGACGCGCACGGCGTCATGGTGTCCGACGAACCATGGTCGCGCGCCGGCGACTATGTGCTGTTGCGGGCGCTGACCGACATCGTCTGCGTGTCCTCAGCCTGCCCCGACGACACGACACCGGCCAATGGCTGGAACCTGACCGACATCCATGTGCGGACCTATTTCGGCCAGCACAAATTCTCGCGAGCGATCGCAAGACGCATGACGCCTGATTCGGAACCGAAAATGACCCGCGAGACTTCATTTCATTCGAGCTTTGCCAAGCACACCCGCAACTTCGTCGAGTATCGGGGCTATTGGCTGGCCAATTCCTTCGCCAAGGACGGGCCGATCGCCGAATACTGGGCCTGCCGGCAGGACGCGGTGATCATGGACCTGTCGCCGCTGCGCAAGTTCGAGGTCACCGGCCCGGACTCGGAAGCGCTGCTGCAATACACGCTGACCCGCGACGTCAAGAAGCTTGGCGTCGGTCAGGTCGTCTATTCCGCGATGTGCTACGAGCATGGCGGCATGATCGATGACGGCACGCTGCTGCGGCTCGGCAAGGACAATTTCCGCTGGGTTGGCGGCGACGATCTGTCCGGCGAATGGCTGCGTGAGACCGCGACAAAACTTGGCCTCAACGTGCTGGTGCGCTCCTCCACCGACCAGATGCACAATGTCGCCGTGCAGGGGCCGAAGAGCCGCGACATCCTTAGGGAAGTCATCTGGACCTCGCCATTGCAGCCGTCGATGGACGAGCTCGAGTGGTTCCGCTTCGCTGTTGCTCGCATCGGCGGCGGCAACGGTATTCCGGTCGTCATCTCGCGCACCGGCTATACCGGCGAGTTGGGCTACGAGATCTGGTGCCATCCACGCGACGCCGAAAAAGTGTTCGACGCGATCTGGGAGGCCGGCCAGCCGCACGGGCTGAAGCCGATGGGGCTGCAAGCGCTCGACATGGTGCGCATCGAGGCCGGGCTGATCTTCGCAGCTTACGAATTCTCGGACCAGACCGATCCGTTCGAGGCCGGCATTGGCTTCACCGTACCGCTGAAAACCAAGACCGACGATTTCATCGGCCGCGAGGCGCTGATCCGGCGCAAGGAAAACCCGCAGACAAAACTGGTCGGCCTCGACATCGACGCCAACGTCGCTGTCGGCCATGGCGATTGCGTGCATGTCGGCCGCGCCCAGATCGGCGTGGTCACCTCAGGCATGCGCTCGCCGGTGCTGAACAAGACCATCGCGCTGGCGCGGCTCGACGTCACGCATTCGGCTGTCGGCACCGAGGTCGAGATAGGCAAGCTCGACGGCCATGCCAAGCGGCTGCCTGCGCGCGTCGTCGCCTTTGCCCATTACGATCCGCAGAAGACCAAGCCGCGCTCCTGACAACCGTTTTCCCAACATACTGACAGGCCGGTCGACTGTGTCGCTGGGCGCGTGAACCCGCGCGCTCACAAGCGTGATGTGCACGGCTTCACAAAACGCTTGACGTGCAAGTGCGCCGGATCAATCTTCACTGTTAAGAAAAAAATACGACTGAGTGGAAACACCATGGTCGTTCAATTCATGCCGGCGATGAAGTCTCGCGCAGTCGAGGCGTCGCCGACGGGGAACATCAAAATGGGAAAGCCAAACACATGAGCACGATAAGCACTGCACTGGAGCAGCCTGCCGAAAGCAAGCTGCACCGGAACATCGACTGGCGCGGCGCCTTCTGGGTGGCAAGCGGCGTCCCGGCCCTCGTCCTGTTTTCGATCGGCGGCATTGCCGGCACGACCGGCACGCTGGCCTTCGCGATCTGGATCTTCTCCATGATCATGGGCTTCCTGCAATCCTTCACCTATGCCGAGATCGCCGGCCTGTTCCCGAACAAGTCGGGCGGCGCCTCAATCTACGGCGCCACCGCCTGGCTGCGTTACTCCAAATTCATCGCGCCGCTGTCGGTGTGGTGCAACTGGTTCGCTTGGTCGCCGGTGCTGTCGCTCGGCTGCTCGATCGCTGCCGCCTATATCCTCAACGCGCTGGCGCCGATGCCGCTGTTCACCGATGCCTCGCCCGATGTCGTCGCCTATATCGCGGCGCACGCCGGCACGAGTGCCGCCGACGCCGTCACGGCAGTGACCGCGGCCGCCACGCCGGCGATCCGCAACTGGACGCTGTTCAGCCACACGTTGGGTCCGGTCTCCTTCACGCTCAACGCAACCTTCTTCATCGGCGCGGTGCTGATGCTGATCATCTTCTCCATCCAGCATCGCGGCATCCTGGGCACCGCCAATGTGCAGAAATATATCGGCCTGCTGGTCATCATCCCAATGCTGATCGTCGGTGTCGTGCCGATCGTCACCGGCCAGATCAACTGGGCGAATTTTTCACCGCTGGTGCCGCTGGCCGCCGCCTACGCGCCGGAGCCCGGCTCGTGGAACATTGCCGGCTGGACGCTCGTGCTTGGCGGCATGTTCATCGCGGCATGGTCGACCTACGGTTTCGAGACTGCCGTCTGCTACACATCCGAATTCAAGAACCCCGGCACCGACACGTTCAAGGCCATCTTCTATTCCGGCCTGCTTTGCATGCTGCTGTTCATCCTGGTGCCGTTCACCTTCCAGGGCGTACTCGGCTTGAACGGCATGCTGGCGACGCCGATCGTCGACGGCTCCGGTGTCGCCGACGCGCTGGCCGGCATGGTTGGTGGTGGAGCCCTGATCCACAGCCTGCTGGTGATGCTGATGATCCTGGCGCTGGTGTTGTGCATCATGACGGCGATGGCGGGTTCTTCGCGCACGCTCTATCAGGGTTCCGTCGATGGCTGGCTGCCGCGCTACCTCAGCCATGTGAACGAGCATGGCGCGCCGACGCGGGCCATGTGGACCGACCTCTGTTTCAACCTGATCGTGCTGGCCATCGCTTCGGCCGACGCGACGAGCTTCTTCTTCATCCTCGCCGTGTCGAACTGCGGCTACATCATCTTCAACTTCCTCAACCTCAACGCCGGCTGGATCCATCGCATCGACAACGGCCATATCGCGCGGCCGTGGAAGGCGCCGAGCTGGCTGCTCGGCGTCGGCGCCATCTTCGCCTATGTCAACGCCATCTTCATGGGCGCCGGCGCCAAGGTGTGGAACCCGATGGCGCTGTGGGCCGGACTGATCACCGCCGCGCTGATCATCCCGGTGTTCTGCTATCGCCACTACATCCAGGACGGTGGCAAGTTCCCAGACCATATGCTGGCCGACCTCGGCATGAGTTCGTCCGATCTGGCGGTCAGGAAGGCGGGAATGCTGCCCTACCTGACGCTGGTTGCCGGCGTGGCGGTGATGCTGCTCGCCAACTGGTATTTCGTCATCTGACGTCCGCCGTTGACTGGGCGCTTAAGGGCGCCCAGTCCGTATCCTCTCATTGACCTCAGATCCATCCCTGCGAAAGCCGGGATGGATTTTTTGTTGTTTGCCTCCCTGCCCATTGCGCAGGGGCCGACGTGCGAATATGCTTGTTGTACGATCGTTCAACAAGCATATTCATGAAGCTCCGATGACCTGCAATCCTCGCTACGAAATCCTGTTCGAGCCGATGCGGATCGGGCCGGTCACCGCGCCGAACCGCTTCTATCAAGTGCCGCACGCAAGCGGCATGACCAACGCATTGCCCAGGGTGCGCGCAGCCTTTCGCGAAGCCAAGGCCGAGGGCGGCTGGGGGGTGATCTGCACCGGGGCCTGTTCGATCGACCCCAGCTCGGACGACACGCCGCTGCCTTTCGCCACGATGTGGGACGACAACGATATCCGCGCGCATGCGCTGATGACGGAGGCGGTGCATCGCCATGGCGCGCTTGCCGGCGTGGAATTGTGGCATGGCGGCGCATCGGTGATGAACCGGACAAGCCGCCTGCCGCCGCTGTCGCCGTCGGGAATTCCGTGGATGGCCACCCATGTCGGCTTCATGGGCAATTTGCGGCCAAAGACCATGGACAAGGCCGATATACGCGACGTCCTAAGATGCCAGACCGAAGCGGCGCGCAAGGCGCGCACGGCCGGCTTCGACATCGTCTACGTCTATGCCGGCATGGGTTATCTCGGCTACGAGTTCCTGCTGCCCGAATACAACCATCGCTCCGACTGTTATGGCGGGCCGATCGAAAACCGGGTGCGCTTCGTGCGCGAGATGATCGAGGTCACCAAGGATGCCGTCGGCAAGGATTGCGGCGTCGCCCTGCGGGTCAGTCTCGAGGAACTGCGCGGCCGGCCCGGCCGCAATCAGCCCTCCGAGGCGCACGAACTGGTCGAGCTGCTCGCGGACCTGCCGGACCTGTTCGACGTCAAGATGGATTCCAGTCCGACCGACTGCTCGGCGTCGCGCTTCAGCGGCGAAGGCAGCCACGAGCCGGTGATCGATTTCGTCAAATCGCTGACGAGAAAGCCAGTGGTCGGTGTCGGGCGCTTCACCTCGCCCGACACCATGGTCTCGCAGATCCGGCAGGGCGTGCTGGACTTCATCGGCGGCGCGCGGCCTTCGATCGCCGACCCCTTCCTGCCGAACAAGATCCGCGAGGGCCGCGAGGCTGAAATCCGCGAATGCATCGGCTGCAACATCTGCATTTCGAGCTGGCATGATGGCGTGCCGGTGCGTTGCACCCAGAACCCGACCGCCGGCGAGGAATGGCGGCGCGGCTGGCACCCCGAACGTGTCGAGCGCACCGACAATCCGGAGCGGATCCTGGTCGTCGGCGGCGGACCGGCCGGGCTGGAATGCGCGCTGACGCTTGGCCGTCGCGGCCATGAAGTGACGCTCGCCGACAGCAGCCGGACCTTCGGCGGGCGGCTGACCTTCGAGAAGACGTTGCCCGGCCTCTCGGCCTGGAACCGCGTCGTCGACTACCGCCTCGGGCGCCTCAACGAGATGAGCAACGTCACGCTCTATCCCGAGAGTGTTTTGGGCGCTGACGAGATCATCGACCTGGCGCCGGATCGCGTCGTGCTGGCGACCGGCGCGCGCTGGACTGATATGCTCTATTCCTCGCTGGAGATTCCGGTCGGGCGGCTCGACCATCCCAATGTCTTCACTCCAGACGACATCGCCGGTGGCCGGCTTCCGCAAGGACCGACCCTCGTCTTCGATTTCGACAACTACTATATGGGCGGCGTTCTCACCGAGCATCTGGCCGCGCACGGCATCCCGGTCAGCTATGTGACCCCGGCGGGCCAGGCGTCCGCCTGGACGATCATGACCAACGAGCTGCCGCTGGTGCATCGCGCGCTGGCGCGGCGCAAGGTGCCGGTAACGACGCTGCATCTGCTCAAATCCTTCGACGGCGAGACGGCGACGCTCGCGCATCTGTTCACCGGCGAGGAAACCCGCGTGGCCTGCCGCTCGGTGCTGATCGTCGGGCTGAGATTACCGCGGGGCGAGCTGTTCGAGACGCTGACGGAGCGGGCGAGCGAGCTTGCGGCCGCCGGCATCCGCGGCGTCGATCGTATCGGCGACACGCTGGCGCCGGGAGCCATCGCCCATGCGGTGCATAGCGGCCACAAGCTTGCTCAGGAGATCGGCGCAAAAATCCGCTGGCAGCCCTACCGCCGCGACACGCCGATTGTCGATCAAGTGGCGGATTTCGACATGCGGACGGCGGCCGAATAGAGCAATTCCAGGAAAAGTGTGAAGCGGTTTTCCCGGGAAAACCGCGTAGCGCTTTCCCTAGGGAATTGCGTCAAAAAGGAGTTCTAGAAAGCCATGGAGCGCATCACCGCACGTCGCAGACCCGGCCGCCCGCAGCGCGAGATCGGCGGCATAGAACAGCGGCCGTGGCAGCAGCTGACGCGGCCCTATGCGCCGATCGAAATCCTGTCGGCCGACCAGGTGCGGACGATCCACGAGATGGGCCTGACCATCCTCGAGGAGATCGGCATGCGCGTGCTGCAGCCGCAGGCGCGGCAATTCTATCGCGCCGCGGGCTGTGACGTTGACGAAGGCGAGATGCGGGTGCGCTTCGACCGCGCCATGGTCATGGAGCGCGTCGCCATGGCGCCATCGTCGTTCGAATTGCGGGCTCGCAATCCGGCTAAGAACGTCAAGGTCGGCGGGCGGCACTGCATCCTGTCGTCGGTCGGCGGGCCGGCCTATGTCATGGACAATGATCGCGGACGCCGTCCCGGCACCTATGCCGAGATGTGCGACTATTTGAAACTGATCCAGTCGTTCAACGTGCTGCATCAGGAAGGCGGCGGGCCGTTCGAGCCGCTCGACCTGCACCAGAACACGCGCCATCTCGACCTCTACTATGCCGAGATCACTTTGCTCGACAAGAACTGGCAGCCGCAGGCGCTCGGCCGCGGGCGCGCCGTCGACGCGCTGGAGATGGTGGCGATTTCGCTGGGCACGACGCGCGAGAAGCTGGTGCAGGAGATGCCGGTCTTCACAGGCATCATCAACACCAACTCGCCGCTGCAGCTCGACGAACCGATGGCCGAAGGGTTGATCGCGCTGGCCGAGCATGGCCAGGTCAATGTCATCACGCCCTTCACGCTGGCCGGCGCAATGAGCCCGGTGACGCTTGCCGGCGCGCTGTCGCAGCAGCATGCCGAGGCGCTGGCCGGCATCGTGCTGACCCAGATCGTGCGACCCGGGGTGCCGGTGATGTATGGCGGCTTCACCTCCAATGTCGACATGAAGACCGGGGCGCCGGCCTTCGGCACGCCCGAATATACGCAGGCCGCGCAGATCACCGGCCAGCTGTGCCGGTTGATCGGGGTGCCGTTCCGCTCCAGCAATGTCACCGCCGCCAATTCGGTCGACGCGCAGGCGGCCTATGAGAGCGCCATGTCGTTGTGGGGTTGCCTGATGGGCGGCGCCAATCTGGTGCTGCATGCCGCCGGATGGCTCGGCGGCGGGCTGACCGCATCATTCGAGAAACTGGTCATCGATGCCGAAATGCTGCAGATGATGTGCGCCTATTTCGACCCGCCGGTGGTCGACATCGACACGCTGGCGCTGGAGGCGGTGCGCGAGGTCGGCCCGGCCGGGCACTTCTTCGGCGCGGCGCACACCATGCAGCGCTACGAGCGGGCCTTCTATTCGCCGCTGGTCTCCAACTGGGATAATTACGACACCTGGATGGAGCGCGGCCAGGTGACGGCGCGCGAGCGCGCCAATGTCGTGTGGAAGCGCATGGTCGCCGAATACGAACAACCGCCGATCGATCCCGGCATCGACGAAGCGCTGCGCGATTACATGGAACGCCGCAAGCGCGAGGGCGGTTCGCCGCTGAACTAGCTTTCTCGCAACGGCCCGACTTGCGCCTCAAGCATCTCGAAGCCGGCGGCTTCGGCGGCCTGCGGCGTCACCACGCTTTCGTCGAGGCACCATTCGAGCCAGAGCCCGTCGACCAAAGCGATGAAATTGCGCGCCAGCGTCGGGGCATCGACTTGCCTGCCACGCGGCACGGCGACCGCGGCGATGTCCTCGGCGAGTTCCGCCCGATAGGCGTCATAGAGTTCGCGGTGCGCCGCCTTGAGGCGCGGGTTGACGGCGATCTCGCCCCACAGCGACAGCCAGATCAGCAGATTGTCGCGGCTGAAATAATCGGGCGAAAAATTGGAGTGCACCAAGGCAGCGAGTGCTGCCTGCGGCGACCAATCGGACGTCTCCGCGCGGCGCCGCTTGGCCTCGGCGATCTGGTTGTTGACGCTGGCATAGAGCGAGGATTTGTAGACCTCGACCAGCAAGCCATCGAGGCCTTCGAAGTGATGGTTGATGAGGCCGCGCGAGACGCCGGCCTCCTTGCAGATGCGATCGATGGTGAAGGCACCGATGCCGCCGACCGACAGGCATCGCGTCGCCGCCTCGATCAGCATCGAACGGCGTACATCCGCCTGTTCACGGCTGAAGCGCGGCGGCGATTTCTTGGCGCCGCGCTTGCGTTTTTCAGGTGCTGGTTCTCTGTCCGTCATCGAGCCCAGCTAAATGATCACATGTCTCCTGTCCACGGAAGTGGTCACGCCTTCTTCTTGAACAAGACCGGATTGGGATGGCCGTCGGGATAGATGACCGGCTCGAAACCAGCCTTGTGGATGACGACCAGCGGCTGGTGGCAGATGAAGACGAAACCGCCGGATTGCTCCATCAGGTCCTCCATGCGGTTAGACAATGCGATGCGCTTGGCCTCGTCGCTTTCCGCCACCAATTGCTGATAGCTGGTCTCGAACTCGGGGCTGTCGAAGCCGGACCAGTTGTAGGCGCCGATCTGGTCGGGGCGGAACCAGACCAGATTTTCGGAAGGGTCGATGCCGCCGGCGAAATCCATCAGCGCCAGATCGATGTTCTTGTAGCCGTCGCCTTGCGTCTTGTCGCCGACGCCCCAGAACGCCGCCTCGTCATAGGGCTGGATGTCGACCTTGATACCGGCCTGTTCGAGGCTGGCCTGGATGATCTGGGCGGTCGCGCTGCGGATGGAATCGTTCATCACCGTCAAGGTCAGCGACAGGTCGCTGACGCCGGCCTCGGTGAGCAGCGCAGCGGACTTCTCATAATCAGGTGCGGCGATCAGATTGCTGGCGCGCGCGAATTTGGTCCCCGGCTGGACGACGCCCGTGGAACGCTTGGTGAGATCGTCATAGACGCCGGTCAGGATCTGCCCGACATCGACGCCATACTGCACGGCCTGGCGGACCTTGAGGTCCTTGAGGCGCGGGCTCAGCATGTTGATGGTCAGCCAGACGTAACGGGTCGACTGCGCCTCTATCAGGGTTGTGTCGGCGGGCGGCTTGGCCTTGACCGCCTTGGTCGCCGAAATGGCGATCTTGGTGTAGTCAAAGGCGTCGGCCTCATAGGCCAGTTGCGCTGCCTGATCGTCGGCGACGACATAGATCTCGACCTTGCCGAAATCCGGCTTCGGTCCCGGCCAGTCTGGATTGGCGGTCAGCGTCACCTTCTGCTTCTGCTTCCAGTCGGTAAAGAGATAGGGACCGCATGTCGCCGGCGGTTCGGTGGTGAATTTGCCGCCGGCTTTTTCGGTGCCGGCGCGGCTGATGATGTGGCCGCCATAGTAAGGTAGGCTGGTGACGAAGATCGGCTGGTAGGGTTCTTTCAGGTGGATGATGCCGGATCTGCCATCAACGACCTCGACACGGTCGAGCTTCTCGAACTGATAGGCCCAGGGCGACGACAGAGCCTTGTCGGCGATGCGCTCGAACGAGAATTTTACGTCGTCGGCGGTGACCGCGCCAAAACCGCCAGACCATTTCAGCCCATCGATCAAGGTGAAGGCGATGGTTTTCGGGTCTTTCTGTTCGAGCTTTTCGGCGCCCCAGGGCGCCCACGGCGACCCTTTCTGGATGTCGCCGAAATGGTTCAGCGTGACATAGATGCCGCGCATGATGACATCCTCGATGCCGCCGTTCATGAAGGCAGGATCGAGGGTCTGAAGATCACCTTCCATGCGGATGCGCAACGTGTCGCCGACGGCCGACCAGGCGAAACCCGGTTTCATCGCGAGGCCGGCGCCCAGCACGCCGGCCGCTTTCAGGAATGCACGTCTGTCCATGTTCCATTGCGTCATGTCAGTTTCCCCTTTGGTTTGCGGAAGCGCGTGAGAAGGCTTCCCGTTCTTGCCCGCCGGATACCAGCGGGAAATGGCAGCGCACCATCCGATCAGTGCCCATCGGTCGGTAGGTCGGTGCATCGGTCTTGCAACGATCGCGCGCGATCGGGCAGCGTGTGTGGAACTCGCAGCCCGATGGGCGGCGGAACACACTTGGAATCTCGCCGCTGACGGCAGGGTTCTGGCTGCGCCGGCGCGGGTCGGGTATCGGCTCGGACTGGATCAGCGTCGCGGTGTAGGGATGCATCGGCGCCGAAAACACCTCCTGCGTCGGTCCGGTCTCGACCAGCCGGCCGAGATACATGATGGCGAGCCGATCGCTGACATGGCGGATCATTGCCAGATTGTGGGTGACGATCATGGCGGCGAAGCCGAGTTCGCGTTTCAATTCGCCGATCAGATTGAGCACGTCGCCCTGCACCGACACATCGAGGCCGGCGGTCGGCTCGTCGGCGAGCAGCAGATGCGGCTTCATCGCCAGCGCCCGCGCAACACCAACCCGGCGCGCCTGCCCGCCCGACAGTTCGTGCGGGAAGCGGTCGACGAAGGAGGCCGGCAGTCCGACCAGCGCCAGCAGCGCTTTTGCCGCGGCGCGGCGATCCGGCATCGGCAGCCCCTGGATGATCTGCGGTTCTGTCAGCAGCGTGCCGATGCGCAGGCGCGGGCTGAGCGAGGCCACCGGGTCCTGGAACATCATTGCCGAGCGTCGGCGCATGGCGCGGAAATCGGCCGGCGTCCGCACATCCCTGCCCTCGAAGACGATGCGGCCGGCCGCCGCGCGCACCAGGCCAAGGATAGTGCGGGCAAGCGTGGTCTTGCCGGAACCGGATTCGCCGACCAGGCCAAGCGTCTCGCCCGGCATCAGCGACAGCGTCACGCCATCGATGACGTTGAAGCTCGGCAGCGGGAACGGGTTGATAAGCCGGCTAAGCAGGCCCTTGCGTGAGAAGGTCACCGACAGGTCGTCGATGGCGAGCAGTGGGCTCATGGCGTCACCGCATGGCAGCGCGCCATATGCGAGGCGGGCAGTTTCACCAATGGCGGCGCGACTGAGCCGCATGGCGCGAAGGTGCGGTCGCAGCGCGGCGCGTAGACGCATCCGGACGGCGGCTGGGTCAGGTTGGGCAGCGAACCGGGAATGGTCGGCAGCCTGTCCAGCCTTTCGTGAAAGCGGGCCGGGTCGCAGGCGAGCAGCGCTTGCGTATAGGGATGCCTGGCGTCGTGGAAGATCGCGTCGACCTCGCCGCCCTCGACCACCTCGCCGGCATACATGACATAGACGCGGTCGCAGAGCTCGGCGATGACGCCGAGATGGTGCGAGACGACGATGATGATGCCGTTGTATTCGCGCCTGAGTTCACGCAGCAGATGGATGATCTGCGCCTCCATGGTGACATCGAGCGCCGTCGTCGGCTCGTCGGCGATAAGAAGGCCGGGATCGGTCAGCAGGGCGGCGGCAATCGCCACCCGCTGGCGCATGCCGCCGGACAGTTCATGCGGATAGTTGTCCATCCGCCGCTCGGCGTCCGCGATGCCGACGCGGCCGAGCATGGCGGCGATGCGCGCCCGTTTCTGCGCGCGGCCGAGATCCTTGCGGTGATGCTGGAAGTCGACGAGCTGGTCGCCGATGGTCAGCACCGGGTTGAAGGCGGTCATCGGATCCTGGCTGACCAGCGCGATTTCGTCGCCGCGCAACAGGCGCTGGCGGTGCGCGTCGAGCTTGGCCAGGTCGACGCCGTTGTAACTGATCGACCCGTCGACGCGGGCGTTGGCCGGCAGCAGGTTTGCCAGAGCAGTGACCAGCGTGGACTTGCCGCAGCCGCTTTCGCCGACAATGCCGATGACCTCGCCGGGATGTGCCTCGATGTCGACATGGCGCAGAGCGTGCACGCTGCCATGCGGCGTCTCGTAGCGGACGCTGAGGTCGCTAGCGGCGAGCGAACCGCTCATGCCGGCCTCCGCAATTGCAGGCGCGGGTCGAGATAGTCGCGCAGGCCTTCGCCGAGGAAGGTGAAGCCGAGGGTGGCGAGCACCAGCGGCAGGCCGCCGAAGATGACCATGAAGGGTGCGGAACGGATGCTGGTGTAGCCGTCATAGAGGATCGAGCCCCAGGACGGCGTCGGCGGCCGCACGCCGAGACCGAGGAAGCTCAAGCCCGCCTCGACCATGATGACGACCGGAATGTCCATCGACAAAAGGATGATCAGCGGGCCGACGACATTGGGCAGGAGGTGGATGAAGATGATGCGCGCCGCACCGGCATCGAGCAGGCGCTCGGCGAGGATATAGTCGCTGTTCTTCAGCGCCAGCGTCTGCGCCCTAATCAGTCTGGCATAGCTCGGGAACGAGGTCGCGGCGATGACGATGATCAGCGTGCCAGTGCCCGCGCCGAGCACGGTGATGATGGCGAGCGCGAACATGATCATCGGCAGCGAATTCAGGCTGTCGAAGCTCAGCACCAGAATGGCGTCGAGCCAGCGCGGCCCGTAGCCGGCGATCAACCCGAGCAACAGGCCGATCGCGCCGGCGATCGCCACCGACACGATGGCGATGGTCAGCGCCGTGCGCGCGCCATAGATGACGCGCGACAGCAGATCGCGGCCGAGATGATCGGTGCCGAACCAGTGTTCGACCGATGGCGGCTGCAATTTGTGCAGCACATCGATCTTGAGCGGCGAATAGGGTGCCAGCCACGGCGCGAAGACGGCGGTGATGAGGAAGCCGGTGACAAGGATCAGCGCGACGCAGGTGAACGGATCGGCCAGCAGTGCGCGCAGTAGCGGAAACCGTTGTCGGTCCGGAAGGGACAGAGAGGCGTCAGCCACGGAAGACATCGCGCACCCTCGGGTCGAGCCGCGCGATCAACAGATCGGCGGCGATGGTGATGGAGACGTAGATGGCGGTCATGATCAGCACGGTGCCCATGACGACCGGATAGTTGCGGGTGTTGACGGCATCGGTGATCAGCTTGCCGATGCCGGGCCGCGCGAACACCGCCTCGACGAAGACGGCGCTGGACAGGATGCTGCCGAGGCTGACGGCGACCAGCGAGATGGTCGGGATGATGGCGATGCGCAGCGCGTATTTGGAGACGATCTTCCACTCCGGCAGGCCGAAGGAGCGCGCGGTGCGGATGTGCGGCTCGCCCATCACCTCCATCATCGAGGCACGCACCATGCGAGCGATATAGCCGATCCAGCCGAGCGCGATGGCCGCGGCCGGCATGATCAGCGCCTTGGCTTGGCTGATGAAATCGCCGGCCTCGCCGGCGCCGATGGCCGGCAGCCAGCGCAGCGTCACGGCAAAGAGCAGCAGCGAATAGATGGCGACGACGAAAGACGGCACGGCGATGACGCCGACCGAGAGTACGCCGATGACGGCATCGGCGAGCGTGCCGCGCCGCATCACCGACAGGCAGGCGAGCGGAACGCCGATGAGAAGCGCGACGCCAAGCGCGGTCAGCCCGAGGATCAGCGTGTTCGGCAGCGCCTCCAGGACCAGAGTGGAGACCGGCCGATTCGACCAGACGTCGTAGCCGAGATTGCCGGTCAGCGCGTTGCGGAAGAATTCGACGATCTGCCACCAGACAGGCTGGTCTAGGCCCATGCGCTCGATCAGCAGCCGCTTCAGTTCCGGCGTGGCGCGCGGACCAAGCGCCACGGTTGCCGGATCGCCCGGAACCAGGAAGACGGCCGCGTACATGGCGATCATGACGAGCATTAGGATCAGGAGGCCGAGACCGATGCGCTTCACTGCATATGCAAGCATGGTCCCCTCTCCGCTCCTGTCAGGCGAAATCGCGCCTGATGCGCCGCGTTGCCGAGGCGCTGTGGACGAGCTTGCCTCGTTCTCGCGCCTCAAGGCGCCAACTCAAGTTGAAATGGGTCTCATCTGATGTCAGTTCGGTCACCGCCATCGCTTCGGTGCCGGCATCGCCGCTGGCGACGGCCCAGCGGTATTCCGTGACGAGCTTGGCCGACAGCGGATCGTCGGCGCGAATGCTCATCGTATCGCTGTTGGCCGAGGACACGGTGATTGCGCGATCGTCGTAGCGCCTGCATCCATGGTCGGAAGACAGCGCGATGGTCTGTATGCCCGTGCCGACATCATCGGTGACGATGCGGCGGTCGAAGCCGTCATCCAGCGTGGTGGTGGGAACCGGCGGCGCGGTTTCGGCCGGCTCGAAGCGGACGTCACGGTCGCGCGGCGACGGCGGGCGCACCGGAAGCATCACCGTGCTGTCGCCGCTCGCCACCGACAGCGTCGACAATTTCGGTTGCGGCCACAGGATCGGCCAGTGCTGGTTGGCCAGCGCCAGCCGGATGCGATGGCCCTTGGGCACAGTGCGGGCGAAATCGTTGAGCTTCAGCCGCACGCGAAATTGAGTGCCCACTGGGCACGGCGTCGGATGCTCGTGGCTGTCGCGGTGGCTGAGATTGAGCACGCCATAAGTCATCAGCGCCGAGGTGCCGTCGGGATAGATATCGCAGAGTCGGGCGGCGAAATTGACATGCGGCTGGTCGACGCTGACGAGCAGATCGAGTTCCGGCGCGCCGAGCAATGTCAGGTCGCCGTCAAGAGGTGGCGTGTCGAAGCACAAGGCCTGACCGTCCTCGCGGCGCTGGTCGATGGCCATATCAGGGCAAGAGCCGCCATAGCCGCCCCAGCGGCCGCAATCGCGGCCGGCGGTGGCCGGCGAGCGTACGGCAAGCGTGGCGCCGGGCACTGCCTGACTGCCCAGCCCGGCGGCGTTCAGGTGCAAGGCACGGCGCTCGACGCGCGGCGACGGCCACACATCCTCGGCGGCCCAGTTGCCGGCATGATCGGGGAGATAGAAAGGTTGAGGCCGCTCCTCGCCGGTGATCCAGACTCGGTAGAGCGGCTCATCCATGATGCCGGTGTCTTCGCCACACAGCCAATGGCGCCACCAGCGCAGCGCTTCCTGCAAATAGCCGATCAGCGGCCCCGGCGCGCCGCGGCAGGGATAGGCATGCGACCACGGACCAACAATGCCAAGCTTCGGTCCCGGCAGGTGCTCGAGCAGGCGCGGCACGAAGTTGGAGTAGCTGTCTTCCCAGCCGCAGACGGCCATGACCGCGCATTCGATCGCGGCGCGGTCTTCGCAAACCGAACCCTGCCGCCAGTAGTCGTCGCGGCGCTGATGCGCCAGCCAGGTTTCCGACAGCGAGCTGGTCGCCGCCAGACGGCTGGTCCCATGGCGCGCCAGGCGTCGCCGACGATCTGCGGATCGGGCGCCATCGCCTTCTTCACCAGCATGAAATTCGACCACATCTCCTGCTCGGTCAGCAGCGCGCCGCCCATATAGTGGATGTCGTCGGCGTAGCGATCGTCGGTGGCGCAGTTGGCGATGATGGCCTTCAAGGCCGGCGGCCGGCGTGCCGCCACCTGCAGCGCGTTGAAGCCGCCCCAGGAAATGCCGGTCATGCCGACATTGCCGTTGCACCAGGGCAGTGCTGCCAGATGGGCGATGATCTCGCAGGCGTCCTCTTGCTCGCGCGGCAGATATTCGTCGGCAAGATCGCCGTCTGAATCGCCCGAGCCCCTGATATCGATGCGGGCGCAAGCGATGCCGTGGCCGGCAAGCCAGGGGTGGATATCGATGTCGCGCGCAACGGTGCCATCGCGGCGCCGATAGGGCACCATTTCGACGACGACCGGCACCTTCACGTCGGTGCGCGGGCGCCACAGAGTGGCGGCGATGCGTGTGCCGTCGGCCAGCGTGATCCAGAGCGGATCGACGGTTTCGACGGCAAAGGGGAACTCGGTCCGTACCACGGCAGGTACTCGTTAAATCGCCTTGTTGAACGTTCGTACAACAAGGCGATTTAAGGCGCAATCCCGCTTCGCGCTTTTTGACGCCGAATACCGGTAATGCGCGGCGCCGGGTGAGTGCGACCGGCGGCAGATCGCAGGCGGAAAACCGAGGTTTCGCCCTACAAATACCCCCACCCCTAACCCCTCCCCACTGTTTGGACCGGAGACATCGCGAACAGGTGTGCGAAGACATCGCGAACAGTTTTGCGCGTTTTGCGCGAGGGGGTTCGGGATGCCATTCGGGGACAACAGCGCGATGAAACAGAAATTGGAATTCGTCAGGTTGGCGAGCGCGGCGGGTGCGAATGTGAGCGCGTTGTGTCGGCGCTTCGGAATCGGCCGGACGTTGGCCCACAAGCTGATCGCTCGCTATCGAGCGCAAGGCGATGCGGGGCTTTTGGAGCGTTCGCGGCAGCCCCATTTGAGCCCACGGCGCAGCGCCCCTGAGGTCGAAGCGGCAGCCCTTTGGGTGCGTGCGGCGCATCCGGCCTGGGGTGGGCGCAAGATCGCGCGTGTGCTCGCTCGCGAGGGTATCGGCACCCCTTCGCCCTCGACGGTGACCGGCATCCTGCGCCGCAACGGGATCGAGCTCGGATTGCAGGGCGGCGGGGCGCAGCCTTTCATCCGCTTCGAGCACGAAGCCCCCAACGATCTGTGGCAGATGGACTTCAAGGGCCATGTCGCCCTGCGCACCGGCCGGCTGCATCCGCTCACCGTGCTCGACGACCATTCGCGCTTCTCGATCGTGCTGTCGGCCTGCTCCGATCAGACCACCCAAACCGTGCAAACGCGCCTGATCGAGGCCTTCCGTCGCTATGGCCTGCCGTGGCGCATCGCCACCGACAATGGCCCGCCCTGGGGCGATGGCGGCCGCAACAACTTCACGCTGCTCACCGTCTGGTTGATCGAGGCCAGCGTCGCCGTCAGCCACTCCAGGCCTTGCCACCCGCAGACACTCGGCAAGGACGAGCGCTTCCACCGAACGCTCAAGGCCGAGGCGCTGCAGGGACCACCCTTCGCCGATCTCGCCAAGGCTCAGCACGCCTTCGACCAGTGGCGCCATGTCTACAACGCCCAGCGTCCCCACGACGCGCTGGACGGCGCCGTGCCGCTCGACCGCTACCGGGCCTCGCAGCGCCAGTATCGCGAAATTGTCGAGCCGTTCGAATACGCCAAGGACGATCTCATCCGCCGCGTTCAGCAGCATGGCTTCGTCTCTATTCTCGGCCGCAAAATGCGCCTCTGCAAAGCCTTCGCCGGAAAATCCGTTGCCTTCCGTCCGACCGCAACAGACGGCCTCTTCGACGCCTGGTTCAGGCACCAGAAAATAGAAACCATCGACCTCAATGCCATGGCTCGATAGCATGCAAAACTGTTCGCGATGTCCTCGCACACCTGTTCGCGATGTCTCCGGTCCAAACACCCACAAGGGGGAGGGAAACTTCCGTAGGTGCTGATCTCGACATATTGCCGACGTTTTACGCCAAAGGGGAAGAGCGCGGCAGCTTCCCTCCCCCTTGTGGGGGTCCGAAGGACGGGCGAGACCCGTGGCTCGCCCCGGTTGGTTAGGGTGGGGGTCCTTCTTCGCAAGAATCCATATGCGATAGCCTGGGCAGACCGGCCCCAGCCGACAACACCTATTCGGCGGCCAGCGCCAGTTGGGGCCTTTCCGGCTGGTCCGTCACGGATGCTTCGGCAGCATCGGCCCCGCGCTTCTTGGGCTCCCGGCCGAAGAACAGGGCGTAGCCAGCCGGCAGGACCAGGATGGTCAGCACCGTGGCAACGAGAATGCCGCCCATCATGGCGTAAGCAAGCGGCCCCCAGAACACGGCACGCGAAATCGGGATCAGCGCCAGCACCGCCGTCATCGCCGTCAGCACGATCGGCCGGAAGCGGCGGACAGCCGAGCCGATGATCGCCTCCGAGCGCTCCATGCCCTTGGCGATGTCCTGATCGATCTGGTCGACCAGGATGATCGAGTTGCGCATGATGATGCCGAGCAGCGCGATGACGCCGAGGATGGCGACGAAGCCGAACGGTGCGCCGCTGATCAGCAGGGCGGCGGCAGCACCGATGATGCCGAGCGGGCCGGTCGCCAGCACCAGCATCGCCTTGCCGAAATTCTGCAGCTGGATCATCAACAGCACGACGATGATGGCCAGCATGATCGGCGCCTTGGCGGCGATCGACGCCTGGCTTTCGGCAGAGTCTTCCGCACCACCCTGGATCTCGATCTTGTAGCCGGGCGCCAGCCCGTCGCGCAGGCCCTGCATGTCCTTGTACATCTTGGTGACGACGTCGTTCGACTGCACACCGTCGGGCAGCGTCGCCCGCACGCTGATGGTCGGCAGGCGGTCACGCCGCCATTCGATGCCTTGCTCCAGCACCGGCACCACCTTGGCCACCTGTGACAGCGGCACGAAGCCGCCGAAATCGGTCGGGATATAGACGGAGTCGACCGAGGACAGCAGGCTGCGGCTGGCATCCGGCTCGCGGGCAACGATGGAGACCGTCTCCTCACCGTCGCGGAAGTCGTCGAGCGGCGCGCCGGACATCGTCGCCTGCAGCATCTGGCGGATGCGCTGCGATGTGACGCCAAGCGCCCGGGCGCGATCCTGGTCGATGACCAGCTTCATCGCCGGCACCGGCTCCAGCCAATCGTCATGCACGGCGCCAAGCAGCGGGTCTTCGCGGAACTTCGCCTTCACCTGGTCGGCGATGCGGCGCACCTCCTGGCGATCCGGACCCATGACGCGCATCTGCACCGGCCAGCCGGTGGGCGGGCCGAGGAACAGGCGGTCGACCTTGGCGCGGACCGACGGGAAGTCCTCGGCCAGGACGGTGCGGAGCTTGACGATCAGCCGTTCGCGGGCCGGCTCATCATTGGCCATCACCAGAAGCTGGGCGAAGTTCGGATTGCGCAATTGCTGATCGAGCGGCAGGAAGAAGCGCGGCGCGCCTTCGCCGATATAGGTGGCGATGAAACGCTTGTCCTTGTCGTCCATCATCTTGGTTTCAAGCGCCTTGGCCTGCGCCTCGACTTCTTTGATGCTGGTGCCTTCCGGCAGCCAGAGATCGACGAGGATTTCCGGCCGCGACGATTGCGGGAAGAAGTTCTGCGGGATGAACTGGAACGCCCACAGGCTGGTGCCGAAGGTCACCAGCGTCATGACAAGCACGATGATGCGATGGCGCACGGCCCAGCCCACGGTCGAGCGCAGCCGTCGGTAGAAACGGGTGTCGAAGACATCGTGATGGCTGCCGGCATGCTTGCGCTGCTTCAGGATCATGTTGCCGAGCCATGGCGTGAAATAGACCGCGACGAACCAGGAAACGATCAGCGCGATGCCGACGACATAGAACAGAGTGCGGACATATTCGCCGGCCGTCGAGGCGGCAAAGCCGACGGGGATGAAGCCGGCGGTGGTGATCAGCGTGCCGGTTAGCATCGGGAAGGCGGTCGAGGAATAGGCGAAACTCGCCGCCTCGATCTTGACCAACCCTTCCTCCAGCTTGCGCTCCATCATTTCGACGACGATCATCGCGTCGTCGACGAGCAGGCCGAGCGCTATGATCAGCGCGCCGAGCGAGATGCGCTGCAGGTCGATGCCGAGTTCGTACATGATGGCAAAAGTGGCGGCCAGAACCAGCGGAATGGCGATGGCGATGACCAGGCCGGAACGCCAGCCGATCGACAGGAACGAGACGACGAGCACGATCAGCAGCGCTTCGCCAAGCGCATGCATGAATTCGGCGACCGCATCCGTGACGACGCCCGGCTGATCGGAAATCTGGTCGACCGAAACGCCATAGGGCAGCGTCTCTTCGAAGCGCTTGTAGGTCGCCTCGACATCCTTGCCGACATCGGTGACCTTGAAGCCCTTGGCCATGACGACGCCAAGCTGCACGCTGTCGTGACCGTTGAAGCGGTATTTGCGCTGGAACGGATCTTCCAGCCCCGACGTCACGGTGGCAATGTCGCCCAGCCGGGTGACCTGGCCACCGGCGCGCAGGCGCAGATTACGGATATCCTCGACCTTGCTGACATCGCCCTCGACCGAAATGCGCACCGAGTTGGCGCCGGTGTCGACTGAGCCGGCCGGGTCGACATTGTTCTGTCCCTTGATCGCGTTCTGCAGATCGGGAAGCGTCAGGCCGCGTTCGGCCAACGCCTTGGACGAGACGTCAATGTAGAGCTTTTCCGGCTGGTCGCCGATGATCACGGCCTTCTCGACGCCGGGCGTCGTCAGCAGCATGTCGCGGGCCTGGATGGCGAATTTCTTCAATTCCGGATAGCTGAAGCCGTCGCCGCTGATCGAATGCAGGGTGATGAAGGTGTCGCCGAACTCATCGTTGAAATAGGGACCGAGCAGGCCTTGCGGCAGATCGCCTGATATATCGCCGACCTTCTTGCGCACCTGATAGAAGGCGTCCGTCACTTCGGCGGCGTTGGTGTCGCCCTTGATCTGCACCGTGATGATGGCGCTGCCGGCGCGGGTGAAGGAGCGCACGAAGTCGAGATGCGGCGTCTCCTGCAGCTTGCGTTCGATCTTGTTGACGACCTGGTCTTCCATCTCCTGGATCGAGGAGCCCGGCCAGATCGCCTGGACGACCATCACCCGGAAGGTGAAATCGGGGTCTTCCTTCTGGCCCATGCGCATCAGGCCGAGCGCGCCGGAAATGATGATGAGGCCGAACAGGAAGCGCGCAATCGAGGGGTGGCCGATTGCCCAGCGCGAAAGGTTGAAGGGCCGCTTCTCTTCCGTGGAATTGGTCATCGATGCAGGTCCATCTGTCTAGTGCAACAAGATCGAGTTCGGTGGTGGCTTCCGGGCGGCAAGGCTCTCCGAGCGGAGAAACACTCATCGCGGTGGGACGCGAGAATCGATGCGCGGGGGACGCATCAATCGAGCGCCTCGGTCTGGGCGCTTGCCGCCCGGAAACCAGCGGCCGCGGGAACGCGCAGCCGGTTGTCTGTCTTCAGCGCACCTGCCTGGCGTCGCTGTCTGCCGCGGAGGCGGATTGCAGCACCGTGTCACCCGCGAGCTTCACCTTCAGGTTCTCGGTCATGAACTGCGTACCGGCAGCGACCACGACATCGCCGGGCTTCAACCCTTCGGCGACCCGCACGCCATCGGCGGCGAACTCGGCGACCTTGACCGGACGGGCATGAACGGTGTCGGCGCCGCGATCGACGGTCCAGACGATCGACTGGCTGTCCTTCTGCGCCAGCGCGCTCAGCGGGATCGAAACGAGCTGCCGCTCATTGGCCGCCGACGCCTCGATCCCGGCGGTCATGCCGAGGAGAACGCGCGGATCGTTGGGCAAACTGACGCGAACGGCGAAGGTGCGCGATTGCGGATCGGCGCTGCCGGCGACTTCGCGAACCTTGCCCTCGAGCGCCAGTCTATCGTCGGACCAGAAGCCCGCCTTGACCACCTTGCCCGGCTTGAATTCGGCGATTTCCATCTCCGGCACGGCGATCAGCACTTCCTTTTCGCCGTCGACCGCGACTGTGACCACCGGCGTACCGGAGCCGACCACCTGGCCGACATCGGCACTGACCGCGGTGACGATGCCATCCCTGTCGGCCTTGAGGTCGGTATAGCCGACCTGGTTCTTGGCCTGGTCCAGCGACGAACGCGCGGAATCACGCGTGGCAACCGCCTGGTCATAGGTCAGCGTCGCCTGTTCGAGTTGCGATTTCGGTGCAAAGTTCTTGGCAAAAAGCTGCTCGGCGCGCTTGCGGGCAAGCTCGACCGTCTCGACCTGCCGCTCGGCGGCATCGAGCGCTGCCTGGGCGCTCTTGACCGAAAGGTCGTAATCCACGGGATCGATGCGGGCGAGAACATCGCCTGAGGCCACGTGCTGACCAATGTCGACGAGGCGCTGCGTGATCTTGCCGTTGACCCGGAACGCCAGGGCGCTTTCGGTGCGGGCGCGCACCGACCCGGAATAGGAGAGCGTGCGGGTGTCATGCGCCTGGGCGATCTCGACGACCTTGACTGGGCGGATGATGTCCTTGACTTCGGCTTTCTCCTGCGAGCAGCCGGCAAGCCCGAGCGCCGCGACGATCAGGCCGGCGGCTGGCAGCTTGCGAAGGACGGAACGGGACAAAGACATCTTGGTACTCCAACTGGAGATGAATGGTCGACACCGGCACCGACGTGCGGCGCTATTTCTTCAAGGCCTTGATTGCATAATCGATGAGGTCGTCGGGCATCGCCCGATTGGTCTTGGCAAGGCACTGCGCCACCATCTGCGGATGGCACAGGATGACGGTGGCGGCGCCGAAGCAGCGCGACGCGATCACCGGATCCTGTTCCCTGAACTCGCCGGCCTCGATGCCGTCTCTGATCACCTCCGCGAACAGGTCGTGAATGCCGTCGACATGCTTGTCGATGACGCCCCAATCCCGTTCGAGCGCGACGATGACCATTTCATGGACCTTCTGCTCGTCGAGCATGACCTCCATCGTCATCTTGTATTGCGCATGAACGTAGCGCCGAAGCCGCTCCTCGGCGCTGATCGGCAGACGCGAAATCTCGTAGGCCATCTTGTAGCTGGCGCCGAGCATCCGGCCGCAGACCGCTTGGTGGATTTCGACCTTGGAGGCGAAGAAACGGTAGATGTTGGCAGGCGACATGCCGAGTTCGCGGGCGATGTCGGCTACATTGGTCTTGCCGTAGCCATAGTGCCGGAACAGGCGCTCGGCGCAGTCGAGAATGCGCGTCACATTTTCCTGTCGGGCGGCATCGGCGACTATGTTGGCGGCTTCGGACATGGCTCTCTATTGTTTAACGAGTGACGAATTTTGATTTTCATCACTCGTAAATTGAAATAGGCGACCTGTCAATGCGATTTCGACGTACTTGTACGATTGGTGACAGCTGGTGACATGCAATAGACGTCACGACGCGGCCGCAGGATGCGGGTCCCTGAAAATATTTTCGCGAGAGGCAGTCGGAGACGTCAGGCGACCTTGGCCATTTCCCGCAGCCGGAATTTTTGGATCTTGCCGGTCGAGGTCTTCGGGATTTCGGCGAAGATCACCGCCTTCGGCACCTTGAAGCGGGCAAGCAGCCCCCGGCAGTGCTCGATGATCTCGGCCTCGGTCGCCACCTTGCCAGGCTTCAGCTCGACATACGCTATGGGCACCTCGCCCCATTTGTCGTCGGGTCTGGCAACGACACCGCAGGAGGCAACCGCAGGGTGCTTGTAGAGCGCATCCTCGACCTCGATCGACGAGATATTCTCGCCGCCGGAGATGATGATGTCCTTGGAGCGGTCCTTGAGCTGGATGTAGCCATCGGCATGCATGACGCCGAGATCGCCGGAATGGAACCAGCCGCCGGCAAAGGCCTCGTCGCTGGCCTTGCGGTTCTTGAGATAGCCCTTCATGACGATGTTGCCGCGGAACATCACCTCGCCAATGGTCTCGCCATCAGCCGGCGTCGTCCGCATCGTCTCGGGGTCCATGACGGTCAGGCCTTCAAGGGCCGCGTAGCGCACGCCCTGCCGTGCCTTCTTGGCGCTGCGCTCCCCTTTTTCGAGATCGTCCCATTCGCCGTGCCATTCGTTGACGACCGCCGGGCCATAGGTCTCGGTCAGGCCATAGAGATGGGTGACGGCAAAGCCGGCATCGGCCATGCCGGACAGCACGGCTTCCGGTGGCGGAGCAGCCGCGGTGTTGAAGGTGACGGTCTGCGGGAATTCGCGCTTGTCCTCGTCCTTCGCATTGATCAGCACCGACATGACGACCGGCGCGCCGCACAGATGGGTGACGCCCTGATCGGCGATGGCGTCGTAGATCGGCTTCGGCCGCACCCAGCGCAGGCAGACATGAGTGCCGGCCTGCACGGCGAGCGTCCACGGGAAGCACCAGCCATTGCAGTGGAACATCGGCAGGGTCCACAGATAGACGGCGTGCTTGGCCATGCCGGCGTGGATGGTGTTGGTGTAGGCCATCAGGGCAGCACCGCGATGGTGATAGACGACGCCCTTCGGGTTGCCTGTCGTGCCGGAGGTGTAGTTGAGCGAGATGGCGTCCCACTCATCGTCGGGCATCGACCAGGCGAAATCCTCATCGCCGCCAGCGACGAAGTCCTCATAGTCGAGCGTGCCTATGCGCTCGCCCTTCGGATAGGGTGCGTCGGCGGCGTAGTCGGGATCGTCATAGTCGATGACCAGCGGCTTGACCTTGGCCAGTTCCAAGGCCTGCTTGACGACGCCAGAGAACTCGCGGTCGACGATCAGTATCCTGGTCTCGGCATGGTCGAGCTGGAAGGCGATGACCGCCGCATCGAGGCGGGTGTTGAGCGAATGCAGCACCGCCTTGGTCATCGGCACGCCGAAATGCGCCTCCAGCATCGGCGGCGTGTTGGACAGCATGACGGTGACGGTGTCGCCCTTGCCGATGCCGCGCTTCTGAAGGGCCGAGGCAAGCTTCAACGATCGCTGCCAGAACGTGCGATAGTTCATGCGCTGGCGGCCATGGATGATGGCGATATGGTCGGGATAGGTCTTTGCCGCGCGCTCCAGATAGGTGAGCGGCGTCAGCGGCTGATGGTTGGCCGCGTTCTTGTCGAGGTCCCGCTCGTAAGGATTGCCCATCCCGTGCTCCCATTCCTATAGAAGACTTCTAACCACAGGCTCGCGCTGGCGTCATCCCCCGTCAAACTGCCAAACCGCTACGATCCGCATGCGGGATACATTCAGCAAGTTTGACTTTTGTCGAAGGCCGTGAATAATGTCAGCCGAGGAGACGGCATGGCGATCCGACCGGCAGAACAGCTCATCCACAAGGCCGCCTGGCTCTACTATGCGCATGGCCTGCGGCAGGACCAGGTGGCGAGCCAGCTTAACATTTCCCGCGCCTCGGTCGCCATGTATCTGCGCAAGGCGCGCGAAACCGGCATCGTCAACATCTCGACCTCGACCCAGCTCTTCACCGACGACGTTCTGGCGCGCAAGATCGAGGATGCGCTGAGCCTCGACGCCGTCTGGATCGCCCCGGAAAACATCGCCGACCCTTCGACGGAAATCGCCGTTCTGGCGGCCAGCGTCTTTCTCGAACTGGTCAAGAAGGGCGATCGCATCGGCGTCGCCTGGGGCCGCACCGTCTACACCATCGCCGACATCATGTCCTATGCCGACCTGCAGGATGTCACCGTGGTGCAGCTGTGCGGCAATCTCGGCGCGCCCTACTCCTACCGGCCCGACCAGTGCACGATGGAGATCGCGCGGCGGCTCAACGCCAAGGGCCTCAACTTCTACGCGCCGCTGGTGCTGTCGACGGAAGAGCTGGCGCGCGCGCTGCGTGCCGAACCGGTGATCCGCGAGCAATTGTCCGGCGTCGGTGAATGCGATCTCGCCCTGTACTCGGTCGGCGCGGTCGACGCCGACAGCCATCTGGTCAAATGCGGCGCGCTGACAGCAAGTGAAATGGCGGAGCTGCGCAGCCGAGGCGCTGCCGGCGTCATCGCCGGACAGATCATCGACGCCGACGGCAAGGTGCTCGACTGCAGCTACAACCGCCGGGTGATCTCAGCCGAACTTGCCTCGCTGCGCGCCATCGCCAGGCGCCTGATGGTCGTGCAGGAGGACAGCAAGTTCGAACCGCTGCTGGCGGCGATCGCGGGCGGACTTTGCACGCATCTGGTGATTGGCGCACGCATGGCGCAGCGACTGCTGGATCATGCAGCTGCCACGACAGAAAAGGCCTCGTAGGAAAGCACAAATTTCCGCCGCCGGCGCATTGTCATCAAAGCGTCGCGGCATTCCTGTTTCACCATCAAAGACAGCAACCGGACGAAACGAACATGAAGAACCTGTGGAACGACGACGCAGCCGAGAAACTCGTTGCCGACTATGCAAAGAAGGGTGTCGGCCGCGACCTGGCACTGCGCGTCTACACGACCCGGCTGCTTGGCGGCGAGCCACGACTGGTCCTGCATGGCGGCGGTAACACGTCCTGCAAGACGACGGCCACCGATCTCGTCGGCGACCAATGGGATGTGCTGTGCGTCAAGGGCAGCGGCTGGGACATGGGTGTCATCGAGCCGCAGGGCCTGCCGGCGGTCAAGCTCAAGCCGCTGCTCAAGGCGCGCGCGCTCAACAGACTGGCCGACGAGGACATGGTTGCGCTGCAACGCGTCAACCTCATCGACCCGTCATCGCCCAACCCCTCGGTCGAGACGCTGCTGCATGCCTTCCTGCCGCACAAATTCGTCGACCACACGCATTCGACCGCCATCCTGGCCATCGTCGACCAAGAGGACAGCAAGCCGCTGGTGAAGACGGTGTTCGGCGCGAAGATGGGTTATGTGCCCTACATCATGCCCGGCTTCGACCTCGCCAAGGCGGCGGCCGATATTTTCGACGCCGATCCGACGGTCGAAGGCCTGATCCTCGACAAGCATGGCATCTTCACCTTCGGCGACGATGCCAGGCAGGCCTACGACCGGATGATCCACTATGTGAATGTCGCCGAGGCGTACATCGCTGGGAACGCCAAGCCGCAAGCGGCGAAGGCGGCGTTGCCGGCAAAGCTCGCGACACCGGCGGCCATTGCGCCGACGCTGCGCGGCGCCGTCGCGGTGGCACGCGGCGAAGGTCGCTTCGACCGCATGATCAGCGACTTCCGCACCTCGGACGCAATCGTCGACTTCATCAATTCGGCTGAGATTGCCGACTATGCCGGACGTGGTGTTTCGACCCCCGATTTGTCGATCCGCATCAAGACCGGGCCGATGGCGCTGCCGGCGCCCGATGCCGACAAGATCGGCGAGTACAAATCCGTGATCGAGGATCACGTTGAGGCCTTCGCCAAGGATTATCGAGCCTATTTCGAAACCAACGATGCGCTCGACGACGTCAAGCGCACCATGCTCGACCAGATGCCTCGGCTGACGCTGGTGCCGGGCCTCGGCATGTTCGGCCATGGCCGCACGCTGAAGGATGCCAGGATCGCCTCCGACGTCGGTGAGATGTGGATCGAGGCGGTGCGTGGCGCCGAGGCGGTCGGCCGTTTCCATCCTCTCTCCAAGGCCGACCTGTTCCCGCTGGAATACTGGTCGCTGGAACAGGCCAAGCTCGCCTCCAACAAGCCGAAGCCGCTGACCGGCCAGGTGGTGCTGATCACCGGCGGCGCCGGCGCAATCGGGGCCGCGACAGCAAAACTGTTCGCCGACAATGGCGCGCATGCGGTCGTCGTCGATCTCGACGCCGACAAGGCTGCCGAGGCGGCAAAGAAGGCCGGTAACAACTCAATCGGCGTCGCCGCAGATATCACCGATCCGGCACAGGTGCGCGCCGCCTTCGACAGAGCGGTCGCCGTGTTCGGCGGCGTCGACATCCTGGTGTCCAATGCGGGTGCTGCCTGGGAAGGCCGGATCGGCGAGCTCGACGATACGCTCCTGCGCAGGAGTTTCGAACTCAATTTCTTCGCCCACCAGTCGGTGGCGCAGAATGCCGTGCGCATCATGCTCGAACAGGGTACCGGCGGCGTGCTTTTGTTCAACACCTCCAAGCAGGCGGTCAATCCGGGTCCGAAGTTCGGCGCCTATGGCGTGCCGAAGGCGGCGACGCTGTTCCTGTCCAGGCAATACGCGCTCGACTATGGCGCGCACGGCATCCGCTCCAACGCCGTCAACGCCGACCGCATCCGCTCGGGTCTTTTGACCGACGCCATGATCGCCAGCCGTTCGGGCGCGCGTGGCGTCTCGGAGAAGGAATACATGTCCGGCAATCTGCTCGGCCAGGAAGTGACGGCGCAGGATGTGGCGCAGGCCTTCCTGCATCAGGCGCTGGCCGAACGGACCACCGCCGATGTGACGACGGTTGACGGCGGCAACATCGCGGCGGCGCTGCGGTAGCTGCGACTGCGCCACGGGAAAGCCAGACTTTTCGAATAAGTTTGCGCGAGAACCAAAGGGCTTGCGCAGCTGGTCGCCTGTAGCTACATTGTGGCTTGCTAAGAGGAGTCACGAAATGGCAACGGATACCGTGGTCCGCGCTCGGATCGATACGGCGACAAAGGATCAGGCAACGGAAGCCCTGGCGGCAATGGGATTGTCCATTTCCGACGCCATCCGCCTGCTGCTGGTCCGTGTCGCTGCCGACAAGGAATTTCCCTTTCAGGTGAAGGTGCCTAACGCAACCACTCGAAAGGCCATGGCCGAATTGGAAGAAGGCAAGGGCAAGCGTTTCGCCTCGGCCGATGAGCTGTTCAAGGATTTGGGTCTCTGATGTGCTGACGCCTGTTCGCTCCGGGCAATTCCGTCGCGACGTGAAACGTGCGGAGAAGCGTGGCAAAGACCTTGGTAAATTACGCGAGCTGCTCGGCCTTCTGATTGCCGAAGATGAGTTACCGGCGAGTTATAAAGATCACCCTCTGAAAGGAGATTGGAAAGGCTATCGTGACGCGCACATAGAACCGGACTGGCTCTTGATCTATCGTGTGGCCCCCGACGAACTGCAGCTTGCCCGCACCGGCTCCCATTCCGATCTGTTCAATGAGTGAAGACACCACGTGCCGCCAAGTGCGCAGACACTGAACGGCAGCTACAGCAGTTCCCGAATGCCTTCCCAAGCCTTTCTGCCCAGCCTTGAATCGGCCTCGTCATTGCCGCCGTGCGCATGCATTGTCGAACGTGGTGTGTTTTCGCCTGGCAAGAGAATGCGGTGTCCCGCATCCGGCGACGAGATGAGATGTGTGACCTTACCTGCCTTGTCTCGCCGTCGGACGATATCCGTCGCGAACGATAGGGAGGGCCACAGCGCATCGTCGCCACCCGCGACAAGCAGAATCTCGGCCGATGCGGTCTCAACGGGGATAGCCGCCGCCTTGGCTTCCCGCTTGGAGATTTTCAAACAGTGTTCGAAAAGCCCCCTGTAGGCCACCAGGCCATCCACGTATTCTGGTGCCCAGTTCGGATCTGTCGGCACAAACGGCAAGGGGATACGGTTGAGAGACCAAGAAGATCGTTCGGGCCAACTGACGCCATCCCGGCCCGCGCCGATATTTCCCCAGACCACCGATGACGGGCTGATGGCGACCACGGCGCTGATCCGCTGGTCATGGACGGCCGCAAGCAATGAGGCCTCGGCACCCTTGGATGTACCGACATAGACGATGCGACGGCATCCCGTTTCGAGCAGATAACCGGTTGCCGCGAAGAACATTTCGAGGGGAATCTCACAGATTCCGGGAATCTGGCCCTCACCGCCAAACCACCGCAGCGCCAAGGCCGAGGTACCCTCGTCTGCAAAGAGCCTCGCGCGCCCAACATCGACGCGGCCACTCGATCCACCCAACACCACGACGCCCGTGGTGGCCTGCGGGCATCGGAACAATTTTCCAGCGACGGCGCCGGACAGGTTTTCTTCGATTGCCGTCTGCACTTCCATATACGAACCGAACCTTAGGGACGGAATCTGCAATCCGGCTCCAATATTCGGCAAAAAGGCCGCCTGCAACAAGCTGCTGCAAGCGGCCCTCGGGAGCGAAACCTACTTCGCGTTCGGGTTCGGCATCCAGGCCGGCATCGCGACATCGGCATGGGCGAACTGCGGCAGCTTGGCCGACAGGTCTTCCATGTTCTTGATGTCCTTGTCGATGAGGTCCTTCTGGGTGATCAGCGTCGGCGGCACGACGACGTTGTGGCCGGGGTCTTCACCGGCGAGCAGCTGTGCCAGCGCACGCACCGAGACCTGGCCGACGACGGCCGGGTTGGTGGCGGCGGTCGCCGCCCAGGCGCTGTCAGGCTCACGCATCGCGGCGATGTCGGACGTCGAGATATCGGCCGAATAGATCTTGATGCCCTTGTTCAGGCCCGCCTCGTCGACGGCGATCTTCACGCCCTTGGCGAATTCGTCATACGGCGCGAACATCACCTTGATCTCGGGATGGGCCGACAGCACCGAACGCGCCTGGTTGGCGACGGAGTTGGCGATCGGATTGTCGAGCGTGCCGAACATCGCGACTTCGTTGATGCCGGCATGCTTCTTCTTGACGTCGACCCAGGTCTCGTTGCGGCGGTCGAGCGGCGCGATGCCGGCGACGTAGACATAGCCGGCCTTCCAGCTCTCGCCATTGTCCTTGACCGCCTGTTCGAGGGCCAGGCGAGCCAAGTCGCGGTCGGATTGTTCGATCTGCGGGATCTTGGGGTTTTCGACATTGACGTCGAAAGCCACAACCTTGATGCCGGCATCGACCGCGCGCTGGGCGGCGTCCTTCATCGATTCCGTCAGGCCGTGCTGGATAATGATGCCCTGCACGCCAAGCGCGATGGCCTGGTCGACCATGTCGGACTGAAGCGCGGCGTCCTGTCGGCTGTCGAGCACGCGCAGGTCGACGCCGAGCGCCTTCGACTGCGCCTCGACGCCGGAGAGATAGGCCTGGAAGAAGTCGCCGGTCGAGAGATAGCGCACCAGCGCGATCTTGACGCCGGGCTTGTCGAACGGCGCCGGCTTGTCCGCGGCCAGCGCCGGGACCTGCATCAGCATGGTTGCGCCGGCCAGTCCGAGCGCTGCCTTCCCCAGAAGTCTTCTTGTGATGTTCACTTCGTTTCCTCCACTCTTGTTGAAACCCAAAACCTGTCCCGGTCGAAAGCTACCTCCTGCCCCTGCCCGAAAGGGCAAAGGTGAAGACAAGGGCGACGACCAGAACCACGCCCTTGACGAAATCCTGCGTGTAGTAAGGCGCGTTCATCATCGTCAGGCCCTGCAGCAAGATGCCGACGAACAGCGCGCCGACGGCGGTGCCGAAGGCGTTCGGCTTGGCGGCGCCGAGCACCGCGTAGCCGATGAGCGCCGCGGCGACAGCGTCGAGCAGCAGATTATTACCCGAGGCGATATCGCCGCGTCCAAGTCGGGCGGCGAGCAAAATGCCGCCGATCGAGGCAAAAACTCCTGAAATGACGTAGGCCCAGATCTTGTATGCCTTGACAGGCGCACCGGCGAGTTCGGCGGCCCGCTCGTTGCTGCCGACGGCATACATCATGCGGCCGAACCGCGTGTATTCGAGGAAGAACCAGATCAGCGCGGCGAGCACGAGCAGCACCACGACCGACACCGGAATGAGGTTCGGGATGAAGAAGTCGAAGCGGTGGCGACCGAGCGCCAGGAAGGCATCGGAGAACTTGCCATTGGCGACCGAACCGTCCGGCATCGTCATGCCGGTGGCGATCGAGCGGCCTTCGGTCGGGATGCGTTGCAGGCCGACCAGCAGGAACATCATGCCGAGCGTCGCCAGGAGATCGGGCACGCGCATATAGACGATCAGCCAGCCATTGATGAGACCGACAATGGCGCCGATGAGCAGGCAGACGACGACCGCGATAAAGGCGTTCTGCTCCAGCACCACCATGACATAGGCGGCCGCCATCATGGCCGATGTGGCGACCGAGCCGATCGACAGGTCGAAACCGCCGACGACCAAGGTCGCGGTGACGCCGAGCGCCAGCACGCCGGTAATGGCGACCGACTGGAAGATGAAGACGGCACTTTGCGGCGAGACAAAACCGTCGGCGGCGGTCGCGAAATAGGCGACGAGCCCGAACAAGAGGACGATGAAGCCGTAGCGGATGGCATGGTCGCGCAGCGTCATTCAGCGCTCCCGCGCGCCGCTGCGATTTTTACCCAACTCGAACCCATCATCTCTCCATTCCAATTCCTATCCAACGCCGCACTCAGGCGGCGCTGTGCAGCGGCCCGCCGGCGACTTCGGCCAGCAGGCGGTCGAGATCGACGTCGGCGTTGCGGTGCTCGCCGACGATGGTCTGCTCGGACATGACCAGGATGCGGTCGGCCGTCTCCAGCGCCTCGTCGAGTTCGGTGACGAACAGCATCGTCGCGCGGCCACTGGCGCTTGCTCGCAACTTGGCGGCGATGTCGCGCCTCGCCGAAATATCGACGCCCTGAAACGGTTCGTCGAGAATGAACAGTTTTGCATTCTGCGCCATCCAGCGGGCGACCATCACCTTCTGCTGGTTGCCGCCGGAAAGTGCCGCCATCTCGTCCTTCTCGGAGCGGCAGACGATGCCCAGTTCTTCGATCTGCCGGCGCGCGGTGGCGCGCTCCAGACGGCGCCTGAGAACGGCGAAACGCGACATCCGCTTGTGAAACGGCAGGCTGATGTTTTCCTGGATATTGAAGCCGCCGACGATGCCGTTTTCGCCGCGGTCCTTGGCGACGAGAAACACGCCGGCGGCGATCGCCTCGCCCGCCGATTGCGGTGAATAGGGTTTGCCATTCAACGTCATGGTGCCGGCGAGCGGCCTGCGCACGCCAAACAGCGTCTCGGCGAGCGCCGTCTTGCCGACGCCGACGAGGCCGGTGATGGCAACGACCTCGCCGTCGCCGAGCGTCAGCGAGATCGGCTTGGCGCCCTGCGCAATGCGCAGGCCTTCGACCGCGAGGACGGCGTTGGCCGAGTCCCTGACCACGATCTGGTCGAGATGGATCTTGCGGCCGAGCATGGCGTTGACCGCGCCTTCATAGTCGAGCGGTTTTCTGTCGAAAATGCCTGAGATCATCCCGTCCCGCATCGAGATGATGCGATCGGCCAACCGCCTGATGTCAGACATACGATGCGAGATGTAGAGGATCGCCACGCTTTGCTGGCGCAACCGGTCGAGCAGGGCGAACAGCCGATCGGCTTCAGCGCTGGACAATGAGGAGGTCGGTTCGTCCAGAATGAGCACCTTCGGCTGGTGCGCCATGGCCCGCGCAATCGCCACCATCTGGCGGTCGGCCAGCGAAAGATCGCTGACGCGCGCTTTGAGATCGATGGCCAGGCCCATGCGGTCGGCAACGGCCTTGGCCTCGCGGCGCACGCGGGCTGGATTGAACAGGAACGGGACGCCGCTGCCGCTCAGCCGGTCTAGCGTCAAATTGGTGGCGACGTCGAGATCGGCGACGACACCATCATTGATGTTCTGATGCACGGTGACGACGCCGGCGCGGATCGCTTCCGCCGGTGTGTTCGGCACGAAATCCTGACCGGCGAGGCCCATGGTGCCGCCACCGCGTTCGTAGACGCCGCTGATGATCTTGACGAGGGTGGATTTGCCGGCGCCGTTGGCGCCCATCAGCACGGTCACTTCGCCGGCATGCAGTTCAAGCGAGACGCCACCAAGCACCTCGTTGCGGCCAAAGGATTTCCTCAGCCCCTCTGCGCGGAACACGGCATCGCCGATCATGCGTTCCTCCCTGACACGACGCTATGGGCTACATCGGCAATTGTCAACACGATTGACAATTGCCAGATCGCTTCCTAGCTTGGCCCGGCAGCCATGCCTCCGTTATGTTCGGAGTGCATATGCGGGAGGATGACGATGACTGGGAAATTGCAGTTCGAAGCACTATCGGTCGAGACGCTCCCGGCCCGCCTTGGCGCCAACGAAGCGTTGCGCGCGAAGATCGGCAAGGACACGAGCGCCTGGAAGGTCCGCGAGGTCGGCGACGGCAATCTCAACCTGGTGTTCATCGTCGAGGGCGCCAGCGGTGCGGCTGTCGTCAAGCAGGCCCTGCCCTATGTCCGCCTGGTCGGGGACAGCTGGCCGCTGCCGCTCAAGCGCTCCTTCTTCGAATACCACGCGCTGACCCGGCAACAGGCGCGCGCGCCCGGCTCGGTGCCGGCCATCTACCATTTCGACGAAGGCCAGGCGCTGATCATCATGGAATATCTGTCGCCGCACATCATCCTGCGGCGGGCGCTGATCGAAGGCCGGCAATTGCCGAACATTGCCCGGGATATCGGCCTGTTCATGGCCCGCACCCTGTTCCGAGGCTCCGACCTGCATATGGCGGCCAAGGACCGCAAGGCCGATCTGGCGCTGTTCGCCGACAATGTCGAACTTTGCGACATCACAGAGAGCCTGGTGTTCTCCGACCCCTATTTCGACGCCAAGATGAACCGGCATACCTCGCCGCAACTCGACGGTATCGTCGCGCAGTTGCGTGCCGACCGTGATCTCAAGGTCGAGGCGCAGCGGCTGAAGCATATCTTCGCCGCCAATGCCGAAACGCTGCTCCATGGCGACCTGCATTCCGGCTCGATCATGGTCACCGACAGCCAGACCCGAATGATCGATCCGGAGTTCGCTTTCTACGGTCCGATGGCCTTCGATGTCGGCATGCTGCTCGCCAATTTCTGGATGTCCTTCTTCTCGCAGCGCGGCCACGAGCAGAAGGCAAAGCGCGACGCCATGCGTGCCTATCTGCTCGAGGTGACCGTCGAGACCTGGGTCGTGTTCCGCGCCGAGTTCTCGCATCTCTGGCGCACCGAGCGGAGCGGCATGCTCTACCAGAAAAGCCTGTTCGAGGATCAGGGCGACAGGCTTGGCGCCGAACAGGCGCTCGACCATGTGCTGCACCAGATGTGGACCGACCTGCTCGGCTTTGCCGGCATCGAGGTCCACCGGCGCATCCTCGGCCTCGCCCACAATGCCGATTTCGAGACCATTGCCGATGAGGATTTGCGCGCCAGTTGTGAGGCGAAGGCGCTGAAATTCGGCCGCCACCTCGCTGTCAACCGGCGCCAGATCCACAGCATCGACGAGGTCAATACCCTGGCCGCGCTGATCGAACAGGAGAGCAGCATTTGAACGTCGGCGATCGCCACTATCGCACCATCTGGCTGAGCGACGACGGGCGTTCGGTGGAGATCATCGACCAGCGCTGGCTGCCGCATGACTTCCGCATCGAGAAGATCGGCAGCGTGGCCGGCATCGCCACCGCGATCCGCGACATGTGGGTGCGCGGCGCGCCGCTGATCGGCGTCACAGCAGCCTGTGGCGTCGCCATGCAGATGGCGCACGATCCGTCGGATGCCGCGCTCGATGCCGTGTGGGAGACCCTGCACGAGACGCGGCCGACCGCGATCAATCTGCGCTGGGCGCTGGATGGGATGCGGCGCTTCCTCAAGCCGCTGCCAACAGAACAACGCGCCGAAGCCGCGTACCAGCGCGCGGCTGAAATCGCCGATGAGGATGTCGGCCTCAACCGCGCCATTGGCGAGAATGGCCTTGCCATCATCAAGGCGATCGCAGCGGGCAAGCAGAAGGGCGAGCCTGTCAACATCCTGACCCACTGCAATGCCGGCTGGCTGGCAACCGTCGACTACGGCACCGCCACCGCGCCGATCTATCTGGCGACCGAGGCCGGCATTCCGGTCCACGTCTATGTCGACGAGACGCGGCCGCGCAACCAGGGTGCGCAGCTGACCGCCTGGGAGATGGCCGGCCACGGCGTGCCGCACACGCTGATCGTCGACAATGCCGGCGGCCATCTGATGCAGCGTGGCGAGATCGACATGGTCATCGTTGGCACCGACCGCACCACCGCCGATGGCGATGTCTGCAACAAGATCGGCACCTATCTCAAGGCGCTTGCCGCCGCCGACAATGGCGTGCCGTTCTATGTCGCGCTGCCGTCGCCGACCATCGACTGGACGGTGCATGACGGGCTGGCCGAGATCCCGATCGAGCAGCGCTCCCCCGACGAGGTGTCGCTGGTCTGGGGCAAGACCACCGCCGGCGAGATCGCCCAGGTGCGGATCTCGCCCGAGGCGACGCCCGCGGCAAACCCGGCCTTTGACGTGACACCGGCGCGACTGGTCACCGGCCTGATCACCGAACGCGGCATCGCCAAGGCGTCGCGCGAGGGCCTGAAGGCGATGTTTCCCGAGCGCGGCTAACGAACCCAACGCTAATAGAGCGGCTTGGCCATGTGCTTGGGCGTTGGCCAATGCGCGGTGACGCCGGGCTGCACCGGCCGTTCGAGATAGGTCGACAGCACCACATAGCTGCGCGTCGAGGTGACGCCCGGCGTTTCGTAAAGGCGCGACAGCAACCCTTCGAGCGCTCTGGTGTCCTCGGTGCGGACCTTGAGCAGCATGCAGGTGTCGCCGGCGACGGTGTGGATTTCCTCGACTTCCGGATACTGCGAAACCGCCATCAGTTCCGGGGTCTTTCCCCAACCCTTGGTGTCGATATGCACGAAGGCCAGCAGCGGCTTGCGCACCGCGTTGGGATCGATGATGGCCGCGGTGTTGCGGATGGCGCCGCTGCGCCGCAGGCGCTTGACGCGCTCATGCGCCGCTGGCGGCGAAAGGCCGCCACGCTCGCCGAGTTCGGCATAACTGACCGTCGCATCGTCGACCAGGACGCCTAATATCTTTCGGTCGATTGCATCGACATCACGGGGCGCAGGCTTGTTCCGCAGAATGCTATCTGTTTCTTCATCCATATCGAAACTCCCGATTGATGCTGAATAAAATACGGCCATTATGATCTTATGTCGAACACTGATCAAGTTGCACCATTGGCCGCGAACCCCCAGGCGCCGATCCCGGCTCTCGCCTATCTCCTGACCGGATGCATCGCCGTGATCGGCTCGAACTCGCTTGTGCTGGGTCCGATAGCACCGGCCGTGGCCTCGTCGTTCGAGACAAGCGTGCCGGTCGTCATGATCGCGGCGGCCGCGTTCGGCCTCGGCACCTCCGCGAGCGCCCTGTTCCTGGCACGCTATATCGACCGGATCGGCGCCCGCCGGATGCTGCAGGGCGCATTGCTGTTGCTGGCGATAGCCCTTGTCGCCAGCGCCGTGGCGCCGACGGTCGCGGCGCTGGTCGTGGCCCAGTCCGTCGCCGGCATCGCTGCCGGTATCGCCATGCCTTCGATCTATGCGAGCGCGGCGGCCATCGCGCCGCCGGGTCGTGAGAGCGGCACGATCGGCGTCGTACTGACCGGCTGGACCTTGAGCATGGTGGCCGGCGTCTCGCTGTCGGCCGTGCTTGCCGATCTGGTGCATTGGCGCGCCGTGTTCGCAGCGGTCGCGCTGTTTGCAATGCTTGCCCTGGCCTGCCTCACGATGACGTCGCTGAGCGACGTCAGGAAGAGCGGCCCGGCGCCTACGCCACTGGAGGCGCTCGGCATTCCCGGCATCGTGCCGCTGCTGATCGCCTGCGCTGCCTTCATGACCGCGTTCTACGGTGTGTATGGCTATCTCGGCGATCACCTGCACAGCGGATTGGGCAAACCGGTGAGCGCCAACGGCTGGGCGGCACTTGCCTATGGCGTCGGCTTCGGCACGGCTGCTCTCCTCGACGGCGTGATCGATTGGCTGGGCGCGCGGCGTGTCATGCCTTTCGCCTATCTTCTTGTCGCAGTGGTCTATGTCGCGATTGCAGTGGCCAGCGGCAGTTTCGGCCTGACCATCGCCATGATCGCGGTCTGGGGACTGGCCAACCACTTCGGCCTGAACGTCCTGGTGATGCGCCTGTCGGCGCTCGATCCATCAAGGCGCGGCACGATCATGGGCCTGAATAGCGCGGTGACCTATCTGGCGGTCTTTGTCGGCACCACCGGCTTCGGGCCGCTTTATGCCAGCTTCGGTTTTGCCACCTGCGCGATGGTCGCGGCATTGCTGATGCTGGTGGCCGCCTCGGCGGCGGCATGGCGCACGGCCAATTGACAGACTGTATTGGCCATCCGTCTTTCAGGGCAATCGCTTCAGGCTTCAAATTCGCCCGTCACCTTTTACGGGCGCTGGCGCCGCCCCTTGTGTGTTTGGAATATGCATAATGGAGGGTGCCACGAACCGGTGGATGTTCCGGTTCGTGGCGGCGGTCGAGAGCCCGTCGCCCCTCAGGTGGCCTAAACCGTAGGTGAGCTGGGGCCCGACCGCCTTCTTTGTGAACCCGAACAGTTGCAAGGGGCAAGCCCCCGCACACAAGGAAGGGATTGAGGAGATGGCTGAAGAGACGGTTCAGGACGTCGGTATTGACGTCGCCAAGTGGTGGCTCGATGTGTCGGTGTTTCAGACGCTAGAACGAGCCCGTTTCGACAACGACAAGGACGGCTGGGCCGAGCTGATCAAGTGGCTGACGGGTCGCAATGTGCGCGCCATCGGCATGGAGCCGAGCGGCGGCTATGAGCGCGGTGTGGCCAAGGCGCTGCGCAAGGCGAACCTGCCGGCCAGGAACGTCAATCCGCACAAGCTGCGCCACTATGCCCGCGCCCTTGGCCGGCTGGCCAAGAACGATCGCATCGATGCGCTGCTGATTGCGCGCTACACCGCCGAACTGCCGACCCGGCCGGTGCGCTGTGACCCAATCGCCGAGCAACTCGCCGATCTGGTCGTTGCCCGCAGGCAGCTCAGCGACGACAAGGTCAGCCTCGCCAACCAGCTCGAGCAGATACGCGAGCCGACGGTCAAGCGCATGTTCACCCGGCGGCTGCGGCGCATCGAGCTCGATATCGCTCTGCTTGCCAAACGGATGGCCGAACTCGTCGCCAGCCAGCCAGCGCTCGCGGCCAGGGATCGCCTGATCCAGTCCTTCTGCGGTGCCGGCCCAGTGTTCAGCCACACCGTGCTTGCTCTGGCTCCCGAGATTGGTGAGGCCTCGCGACGAGAGATCGCAGCCCTTGCCGGCCTCGCGCCCTACGACTTCGACACCGGCACTTTCCGAGGCAAGCGCAGCATCTGGGGTGGCCGTCATGACGTGCGCAGGGTGGTCTACATGGCAGCACTCACCGCCAGTCGCTCCAATCCTGTGCTCAAGGCTTTCCATCAGCGCCTCATTGCAAACGGCAAGGCGCCGAAAGTCGCTCTCATCGCCGTCGCGCGAAAGATACTGACCATCCTCAGTGCCATGATCCGAAACAACGAACCGTGGAACCCAGCCCGACCCTGACAAACACAGTTGCTCACCTGCCTGCCGGCATCCTCTCCCCGTATAGTGACGGGGAGAGGGGCACTCTCATCGACGGTTTCGCCAATCGCCAGCATCGCAAGAAGGGCGCTGAGGTTGCGGCCAGTTACTTTCTCCCCGTCACTATACGGGGAGAAATGCCCGGCAGGGCAATGAGGGGCGGCGCTGACTTCGGCGATTGACGGTCTCCTGTCGTTGGTCTGGAGCGATTTCCCTGATCAGTCTTTCACCCAGTTGACAGCGGCGCCCTGCCCTTCCATACAAACGGCGTTAATGTTCTCAGGGCGGGGTGAAAGTCCCCACCGGCGGTAAGGGTTTCGGCCCAAGCCCGCGAGCGCTCTCCGGTTGTCGGAGAGGTCAGCAGATCCGGTGTGATTCCGGAGCCGACGGTTACAGTCCGGATGGAAGAGAACGAGCGAAAGACGGACCGCCCAGGCGGGCCGGATTTCGTATCGTGCGTCCTGATTCTGGTTCGAAACGGAAGGATGGACCCATGAATCAGCATTCCCACAAAGACTATGAAACGACCCGCATCGCCGTCATTCGCGCGCGCTGGCATGCCGACATCGTCGACCAGTGCGTGCAGGCCTTCGAGGCTGAACTTTCCGCGCTCGGCGGCGAACGCTTCGCCGTCGATGTCTTCGATGTGCCCGGCGCCTACGAAATTCCGCTGCACGCCAAGACCCTGGCCGGGACCGGCCGCTATGCCGCGATTCTCGGCACCGCGTTCGTCGTCAATGGCGGCATCTATCGGCATGAGTTCGTGGCGAGTGCAGTCATCGACGGCATGATGAACGTGCAACTGTCGACCGGTGTGCCGGTGCTGTCGGCGGTGCTCACCCCGCTCAATTATCATGACAGCGCTGAACATCACCGCTTCTTCTTCGAGCACTTCACCGTCAAGGGCAAGGAAGCGGCCAATGCCTGCGTGCAGATCCTGGCGGCGCGGGAACAGATCGCGGCCTGAGATCAGCAAGCCGCCGGATTTCAGCCCTGCAACAAGAATTGCGGTCGACAAGGCCTCTGAAGGTTGCGGTTGACCTGAAATCCGGCCAGAAGCATCAGCGGGCCGACCGGCGATCGGCCGGCCCGCGACGTTGCGCTTGAAACCAGATACGGGAGACTATTGGGTGGCTCGCATAACACTGAGACAATTGCTCGACCACGCCGCCGAATACGGCTACGGCGTGCCCGCTTTCAACATGAACAACATGGAACAGGGCCTCGCCATCATGGAGGCCGCCGAAGAGACCAAATCACCGGTCATTCTGCAGGCGAGCCGTGGGGCTCGCGCCTATGCCAATGACGTGGTGCTGGCCAAGCTGATCGACGCGCTGGTCGAAATCCACCCCGACATCCCGGTCTGCATGCATCTCGACCATGGCAACAACGAAGCCACCTGCGTCACCGCGATCCAGTATGGCTTCACGTCGGTGATGATGGACGGATCGCTGAAGGAAGACGGCAAGACACCAGCCGACTACACCTACAATTCCGGCATCACGCGGCGCGTCGTTGACATGGCGCATTGGGGCGGCGTTTCGGTGGAAGGCGAGATCGGCGTGCTCGGCTCGCTGGAGAGCGGCGGGGGCGAGCAGGAAGACGGCCACGGCGTCGAAGGCGCGATCAGCCACGACCAGCTCTTGACCGACCCGGTGCAGGCGGTTGAGTTCGTCAAGGACACCCATGTCGACGCGCTGGCGGTTGCCATGGGCACCAGCCACGGCGCCTACAAATTCTCGCGCAAGCCCGACGGCGCGGTGCTGGCCATGAACGTCATCGAGGAGATCCACCGCCGGCTGCCGAACATGCATCTGGTCATGCACGGCTCGTCCTCGGTGCCGGAGGATCTGCAGGAGATCATCAACAAATATGGCGGCCAGATGAAGCCGACCTGGGGCGTGCCGGTCGAGGAGATCCAGCGCGGCATCAAGCATGGCGTGCGGAAGATCAACATCGACACCGACAACCGCATGGCGCTGACCGGCGCGATCCGCAAGGTGCTGACCGAGAACCCGAGCGAATTCGACCCGCGCAAATATCTAACGCCGGCGATGGCCGCGATGCGCAAGCTGTGCAAGGAGCGCTTCGAGCAGTTCGGCACCGCCGGCAACGCGCAGAAGATCAAGCCGCTGCCGGTCGCCGAAATGGCCAAGCGCTACAAGTCGGGCAGTCTCGATCCGAAGTTCGGCTGAGCTGTCTGACGCAATTTTTCCTTCTCCCCTGGTGGGAGGAGGGAAAGAGGCGCTGGCCGGATCGAATACGCGCTACTGAAGCGTCCGCGCTGGCGGTTGGCCGACATGGTCGCGCGCAATGCCGGCATCGGCATCCTCTGCCCCAAACGAACGGTCGAGCCCCGTCGCCACCACCGAGACCCTGAATCGGCCTTCCATGCTCTTGTCGAAGATCGCGCCGACGATGATGTCGGCGTCCTCGTAGACTTCCTCGCGGATACGGGTCGCGGCCTCGTCGACCTCGAACAAGGTCATGTCCCTGCCGCCCGAGATCGAGACCAGGACGCCCTTGGCGCCCTTCATCGACACCTCGTCGAGCAGCGGATTGGCGATCGCGGCTTCCGCCGCCTTCATCGCCCTGCCCTCGCCGGACGCCTCGCCGGTTCCCATCATGGCGCGGCCCATGTCGCGCATCACCGATTTGACGTCGGCGAAGTCGAGATTGATCAGGCCCTCCTTGACGATGAGGTCGGTGATGCAGCTGACACCGGAATAAAGCACCCGGTCGGCGATGACGAACGCATCGGCGAAGGTGGTCTTGGCATCGGCGATCCTGAACAGGTTCTGGTTGGGGATGACGATCACCGTGTCGGCGCTCTCGCGCAGCCGCTCGATGCCCTCTTCGGCCATCTGCATGCGGCGCCGGCCCTCGAAGGCGAAAGGCTTGGTGACGACACCCACCGTCAGGATGCCGGCCTTGCGCGCCGCTTGCGCGATGATCGGCGCAGCGCCGGTTCCCGTGCCGCCGCCCATTCCGGCGGTAACGAAGCACATATGCGTGCCGGCCAGATGATCCATGATCTCGTCGAGCGATTCCTCGGCCGCGGCGCGGCCGATCTCGGGAAGCGATCCGGCGCCCAATCCTTCGGTGACGTGAGCGCCAAGCTGGATCAGCCGCGTTGCCTTCGACATGGTCAGCGCCTGCGCGTCGGTGTTGGCGGCGATGAACTCGGTCCCCTGAAGCTGCTCCACGATCATGTTGTTGACGGCGTTGCCGCCGCCGCCGCCGACGCCGATAACGGTGATCTTGGGCCTCATCTCGGAGATTTCGGGCTTCTTGAACTCGGCCATGCCTGCTTCTCCTTCGCCAATTGCGCGCGCTTCACGACCCACCCGCAGATTGCCTTTGGGACATTGCAATCGAGCGGCATGACGCGAATCAGTCCGTTGCGATGGGTAGCTCAAAAAGCCAGAGAGCGGCCAGAGGTGCAAGTGCGCGCGAGGTCAAGATTTGTGATGATGGTTTTGCACAACGTGGCATAGACGCTCGGCGCAGGTGCTGGCGAAGCAGCGCCTCGGCCCATAGAATGCACTACGATCGATCTCAGCAGCAAATTCGAGGGCCCCTTCCATGATCGCAGTTATGCCATTTCCGCTTGTCGATGTGAGCGGAACACCTTCTGAGCGCGGCAAGGCGTACGGCGAACAGGCGCGCGGGCGCATCCATGCCTCCGTGGCTTTGTATGCCGCGCAGCTTGACAAATTCGGCTTCGGCGAGAGCGATGTCGAGCGCTTCAGCGGCATATTCCTGCCCCGCCTTCGGCAATGGGCGCCCGACCTTGTCGAGGAAATGGAAGGGATCGCCGCCGGCGCCAATGTCGGCCTCTCCTCGATCCTGCTGGTCAACGCCCGCACCGAAATCCTGCAACTGGCCAAGCGCGAGAAGGGCATTTCCGACGACGAGCCGGATGGCTGCACGGGTGCCGTGATCCTGCCGGAGGCGACGAAGGCCGGCCGGCTGATCCATGGCCAGAACTGGGACTGGCGCGCCGAATGCGCCGAGACCTCGATTGTCCTGCGTGTGCGGCGCAGCGATGGGCCTGACCTCCTCACCTTCACCGAGGCCGGCGGACTGGCGCGCAGCGGCTTCAACTCGGCCGGTATCGGCATCACCGCCAACTATCTGGAATCGGATCGCGACTACCGCGAGATCGGCATTCCCCTGCCCTTCATCCGTCGCCGCGCGCTGGAGGCGCGGCATTTCGCCCATGCCATTAAGGTGGTGGCGACGACGCAAAAATCCGGCTCCAACAACATGATCCTGAGCACGGCCGAGGGGTTCGCGGTCGACTTCGAATGCGCGCCGGACGAAGCCTTCCCGATCTATCCCGACAACGATCTGATCGTGCACGCCAATCACTGGCAGAGCCCGGTCGCCCTGTCGAAGCTGCGCGAGACTGGCCTGAGCGACGTGCCGGACAGCCTTTATCGCGACTATCGGGTGCGCCGGCATCTCACCGCGCGGCATGGCGACATCACCGTCGATGACCTCAAGCAGGCGCTGTTCGACGATTTCGCCGCGCCGCTCAGCGTCTGCCGGCCGGCACTCCGCAAGGAAGGCGGCAACCTCTCGGCAACGGTGGCGATGATCATCTTCGAGCCGGCCAGCGGGGTCATGGAAATCGCACCGCTGCCGGCCGAGAACCGCGACTTCACGCGCTACGCGCTGACAATGGACGAAACGGTTCTGGAAAAGGCGAAAAAGCGGTAGCCAGCGGCAAAGGCCGTATTGCCAACACGGCTTGCGGCGTTGCGATCGATGCGTCTATCATGCTGGCCAAGAAATCGCTGACAACGGCCACACCGCGTTCAGTGAGCAAACAATGACTAGCGGCGGATTTGGCCAGCTGCGTAGATTTCAGAACGAATGAAGTAGCGCGCCGCCAATGGACAGAACACAATTCGGGTTGACAGCCGTCGACACCGTCCCCTTGCATGAGAAAGTCTATCTGGAGCTCGTCAGAGCCCTGATGTCCGGCCAGTTCTTGCCTGGCCAGAAGCTGACCTCGCGAAAACTTGCCAAGGAACTCGGCACAAGCGACATGCCGGTGCGCAGCGCCTTCATGCGGCTGCAAGCGCTGCGGGCGCTCAGCCCGATGCCGAACGGCAGCGTGGAAGTGCCGGTCATTTCGGCCGAACGGTTTTCGCAGCTGACCGCCGTGCGGACGATCCTCGAAGGCTCGGCGACCGAACTGGCGACAAAGCTCATCAACGGCAACAATCTGCGCACGATCCGGCGCCACTGCACCGACCTGACCTTGGCGGCCCGCAAGGGCGATATCGACGACTATCTCAGGAAGAACTACGACTTCAAATTCTCGATCTATCGCCATTGCGGCAATGAGCAGATGATCTTCCTGATCGAGACCGTGTGGATGCAGGTCGGCCCATTTCTGCGGAACCTGGCCATGGGCTTCGAGGACGATCTCGCCTCCATTCTCGACATCGACTATCACGAGGAAGTCGTGGCTGCGATCGAGGCCCAGGACGGGGAGCGCGCGCGCGCGGCCATCGTCCGTGACATCGACGAAGGCGCGACGCATATCCTTCAGCAGGCCCGGTTTCCGGAAACGAGAAGCTAGTTAGACCGCAGCCATGATTACGTGGGCCTGAATTTTGGCGGCAACCTCGCCACGGCCATGTCTGTCTGCAATCGCGGATGCGGCGTAGTCGGTTGCAGCTTCCAGTCCTCCCGCGCCTCTGGCCTCGATTTCGTTGCGAAGAACCGTTCCCTGACAATAGGCAACGGCCGGAAGGCGCGGCGAAGATGCGCGACTTTGCTCGGCTCTCGTCTCGATCACGACGCGGGAGAAGCCTGCGTCCTCCAACTCGCTACGGATCAGTGCCGTATCGTGGTAGCCGTGTGGCGTGCGTGCCAAAAAGCGCGGCGGATCGTTCGGAAAAATCCTTGCGAGAGCATTCGTCACATCATTGGCAAATACATTCTCCTCGATGCGATCCCATACGTTGAATAAGAAATGTCCTCCGGGCTTCAGGACCCGCTTTGCTTCGCGGTAGGCAGATAGGCGGTTAGGAAAGAACATCGCGCCGAACTGACAACAAACGAGATCGAAGGCCGCATTTTCAAACGGCAGCGCCAAAGCGTCCGCCTGGCGCCATTTGATGCGACTGTCAGGAGCTTGTCGCGAAGCCGCGTGGTCGAGCATCGGCTGGTTGAGATCGGTTACGATATAGCTTGCACCGGGCGACAGTTTTGGCGCCAGTGCGCGCGTGACGACACCGGTGCCCGCGGCGATTTCCAAGACGGCACCTGGCGACAGGGACGCCGCCCGTTGCGCAAGATCCGCCGCGAACGGTTCGAAAATCAACGGCACCATATAGCGGTCGTAGTTTTCCGGAATCGAGCCCGTGAACACCTGGTCCGTTTCCAACATTGCCACCACCCGCCGTCCGTTTGATAGTTCGCGAGACTAGCACAAAACCGCACGAGTGCGCTGGGCCACGGCAGTCCAAATGCCACTTGGCTTTCCATCGTCTTGCCTCTATGTTGCGATCGCAGATCGCGAAATTGGTTTTGAAATGCCTCCCGACATCCCAGCTAGTGACTTGAAAAAATAAAGAAAACCTCCGGCGATAGTCGGGGTTCGGTTTTCGAAAACTCACAAGCTATCTTTACCAGGACAGTGTAGCCGGTCAGGCTGCGGCACTTTCAAAAACCAGAGGTTAGAAATTGAGCGATGCAATTGCGGACGTTTTGAACTGGCTTGAAAGCAGAAACGACATCCAGAGCCTGAGGGCAGCGGTGTGCGACCTCAACGGTGTCATGCGCGGCAAGCGCATCCCGGTCGAGCAGGCGCGCAAGGCGCTGGAAGGCAAGCTGCGCATGCCTTACTCCCTGATCGGCCTCGACATCTGGGGCGAAGACATCGAAGGCAACACGCTGGTTTTCTCGACGGGCGACGCCGACGGACTTTGCCAATGGACGGGGCGCGGCATTCTTCCGGTGGCCTGGACGGCGCATCCGACGGCGCTTGTCCCGCTCTGGCTCGCCGATGAAACCGGCGCGCCCTATCTTGGCGATCCACGGCGGGCGCTGGCCCGCATTCTCGATCGCTACAAGGCCCTGGGTTTGACCCCGGTCGCGGCGACGGAACTCGAATTCTATCTGGTCGATCCGCAGTCGCAGCGGCCGGTCGGACCGGTCTCACCGGTCACCGGGCGGCGGCTCGATTCCGATGCCGCGTTGTCGATCGACGAGATCGACGACTTCGAATCCTTCATCCACGATGTCTACGAGGCCTGCAGGACACAAGGCATTCCCGTCGACACAGCCATCGCCGAAAATGGCGTTGGCCAGTTCGAGATCAATTTGAACCATGTCGCGGACGCCCTGCGCGCCGCCGACGATGCCGTGTTGTTCAAGCGCACGGTGAAGGGCATCGCCCGCAAGCACGGCTTCGCCGCCTGTTTCATGGCCAAGCCGTATGGCGACCGCGCCGGCAATGGCTTTCACGTCCATTTCAGCCTGACCGACGCCGAGGGGCGCAACGTGTTCGACGACGGCACGGATCAGGGCTCGGAAATCATGCGCCATGCGGTTGGCGGCCTTCTCGCGGCGATGGCCGAAAGCACGCTGGTGTTCGCACCGCATTTCAATTCATACCGCAGGCTGCGTCCGAGGTCCTACGCGCCGACCGCTGTCGCCTGGGGCTACGAGAACCGCATGGTCGCGATCCGCATTCCCGGCGGCCCGACCGGCGCGCGCCGCATCGAGCACCGCGTTTCGGGAGCGGATGCCAACCCCTATCTGGTGCTTGCCGCCATATTGGGCGCGGCGCTGATCGGCATTGAAAGACAGTTGCCGCCCGGCGATCCGACCGGGAGCGACGGGCAAGGGCTTGTGCCGGCCAAGCTGCCGCCGGACTGGGCGTCCGCGATCGCCGCCTTTGAAAGCGGGACACATGTGGCGGAGATCTTTCCGGCAATCTTGCGCGACTCTTTCATCGCCTGCAAACGCCAGGAGTTGAACACGTTCGCCCTCAATGTCAGCGACTTCGAGATCGAGACCTATCTCGAAAGCGTTTGAGGCACGATCGGAAAGTCGAGGGCCGCCAGCATACCCTCGAAGCAAGATCGGCTACGGGGACCGCTCGGCCTTCAGCACCGAAACCGCCATTTCGCTGTTGTGGACATACTCGTTGGCATCCGGCTGCTTCTGCACCAGCAGGATGAACAAAAGGTCGGTCAGCGCCAGTTGCGCGTCGCGCGCGGTGATCGATGACGAGCGCGCGCGCTCCTCGTCGGCGATGGTGTAGAGGCGGATGTCGGCGACGCGGCTCAGCGGATTGTCGTGCAGGCCGGTGACGGCGATCACGGTCGTGCCGCGCTTGCGGGCAAGCTCGGCGATGCGCAAGGTTTCGATGCTGGCGCCGGAATAAGAGAGCGCGAACAGCACGTCGCCAGGCCCGAGCGTCGAGACATTGGCCATCTGGATGTGGCTGTCGCTGTCATGCAGGACATTGCGGCCGAGCTTCATCAGCTTGTAGGAGAAATCGCGCGCCACCAGCGAGGAGGCGCCGACGCCGACCAGATGGATGCGGCGCGCGCCATCGAGCAGTTCCAGCGCCCTGGAGATGATCCGCTCGCTGTTGGCGGCAACCGTCTGCTGCACCGACAGAAGCTTGCTGCCTATCAGCTTCTTCAAAATGACCTGGTAGCTGTCGCCGACCTCGATCGAACCGTGGATCACGCCGGCCGGTACTTGCCATTCCTGCGCCTTGGCCTCGCTGACGGCGAGCTTCAGCTCCTGGTAGCTGGCATAGCCGAGTTTCTGGCTGAACTTGACGACGCTCGACTGGCTGCGGCCGATCTCGGCCGCGAGAGCCGCGGTCGACAGGCGCAGCATCTGGTCGGGATTGTCGACGATGTACTGGCCGATCTCCCGATCGCCAGGCGCCATGCCGTCGAGCTTCGCATTGATCCTGTTCAGAACGGACACGGGATTCCCTCGCGCTTTTCAGGCCCGCAAGCCGCACAGCCAACTGGCTGGTCGCTGCTGAGGAATAAATTATTCCAATTCTGATTGACAGCCAAGAACGCACAATTAATTCTCGAACCTCATCACACAAGGTTTCAGCGCATGGACAGATTGCGGATCGTCGGCGGACACAGATTGGAAGGCGCGGTCACCATATCCGGCGCCAAGAACGCCGCTTTGCCGCAGATCGCGGCCGCCCTGCTCAGCCCCTTCCCGCTCGAACTGACCAACCTGCCTGATGTGACCGATGTCGAAAACATGCTCGGCGTGATGCGGCTTCATGGCGCCGAGGTGACGCGATCGGCCCATGCCGCGACGATCGACACCAGCGCCGCCGTTTCCAAGGAGACGTCCTACGACACGGTGAGAAAGATGCGGGCAACGGTGCTCGTCCTGGCGCCGCTGCTCGCCCGCTTCGGTCATGCGCGGGTTTCGCTGCCGGGCGGCTGCGCGATCGGCGCGCGGCCGGTCGACATGCATGTCGCGGCACTCGCGGCACTGGGCGCCCGGATCGTCATCGAAAACGGCTCGATCGTCGCATCAGTGCCGAACGGGCTGACCGGCACGCGCATCGTCTTGAGTTCGCCATCGGTCGGAGCAACGGAGACCGCCATGATGGCGGCGACCACGGCCAAGGGCGAAACCGAAATCCTCAACGCGGCGCGCGAGCCCGAAGTGGCGGACCTTGCAGCCTGTCTCATCGCCATGGGCGCGCGCATCGAGGGCGCCGGCACGCACCGCATCCTGATCGCCGGCGACACGGGCTGGCATGCGGCCAGGCACGACATCATCCCGGACCGGATCGAGGCCGGCACCTATGCCATCGCCGCCGCTATCACTGGCGGCCAGCTTGAGCTGACGCATGCCCGGCTCGAACACATGGCCTCGGTGGTGCAACTGCTGGAAGCCACCGGCGTCAGCGTCTGGCCGGGCGATCGCGGGCTCATCGTGTCGCGCGACCGGCCGCTCAAGGCTGTCGACCTCACGACGGAACCCTATCCGGGGTTTCCGACCGATCTTCAGGCACAGTTCATGGCGCTGATGTGTTGTGCGGAGGGCGCATCGCTGCTGCGTGAAACCATCTTCGAGAACCGCTTCATGCATGTTCCCGAATTGATGCGGCTCGGCGCCAACATCAAGCTGCAGGGCACCACGGCGCTGGTGCGTGGCGGCGAGACATTGCATGGCGCGCCAGTAATGGCCACCGACCTGCGCGCCTCGGTGTCGTTGGTGCTGGCGGCGCTGGTGTGCGAGGGCGAGACGATCATCAACCGAGTCTATCACCTCGACCGAGGCTATGAGCAGCTGGACCGCAAGCTGCGCCTGTGCGGCGCCGACATCGAGCGGCTGAGCGCATGAACAGTGGCGCTGATTATTTTCTCGGTGTCGATGGCGGCGGCACCGGTTGCCGGGCCCGCATCGAGGATGCGGACGGAACCGTGCTGGGACAGGGTCTGTCAGGCCCCGCGACAACGCGGCTTGGCATCGACGCGGCCTGGGCTTCCATTGCGAAAGCTTTTGGCGCGGCGATCGAGGAGGCAGGTTTCGGACCGGCCGAGACTGCCCGGATTAGTGCCGGCATCGGCCTTGCCGGCATCGGCCGCAAGGGTGCGCTGGAGGCGCTACGGGCGATCGCGCATCCGTTTGCCAGCATCGATTTCGTCAGCGACGGGGTCGGCGCCTGCCTTGGCGCCCATTCCGGCCAGGACGGCGCCATCGTCATCGCCGGCACCGGTTCGATCGGCCTTGGCTTCGTCGAGGGTCGCGACCTGCGCGTCGGCGGTTACGGCTTTCCGATCTCCGATGAGGGCAGCGGTGCCGACCTTGGACTGAAGGCCGTGCAGCTGGCGTTGCGCGCGCATGACGGCCGGCATGAGCGGACAGCACTGCTGGCGGAGGTGATGCAGCGCTTCGAAGGCGATCCGATGGAAGCGGTCGCCTGGATGGACCGCGCCAGCGCCACGGACTATGCGGCGCTGGCGCCGATGGTGATGCGCCATGCCGACCAGGGCGATCCGGTCGGACGGCGCATCGTGCAAAGTGCGGCCGAGCAGATCGATACGCTGGTGCGGGTGCTGTTTGAACAAGGCGCGCCGCGCGTGACCTTGCTGGGCGGCCTGTCCAGCCCGCTCGAGCCTTGGCTTGCTCCCGACGTCCGGCGTCGGCTGAAACCCGCTGACAGCGACGCCGTCTCAGGTGCGATCATCCTGGCCAAAAGGTTTTTTGGCGGGCGATAGCGCCCTGCCTGAGGGAATAATATATTCCATATTCCGGTTGACGGTGCGAATATAAAATTCTAAAAAGTTAACAAAAGAAAACAGGGGTAACGACAACGGCCTCATGGTCCGTGTGCGCCGGCGCCGGCCGGGGAGCCATGCTCGACGCCGGCCGTGCGGCACGATTTGAAAGCAAGAGATGACCGAACAAGGGTTGATGTCTGAGCTGGACCGGCTGGTTTCCGAAGGCCGAAACCCGAGGACGATGGACATCGACCTGCTGCCGACCATCGACGTCTTGCGCAAGATCAACGACGAAGACAAAGCTGTTCCAGTGGCGGTCGAAAAGGTCGTCCCGGAAATCGCCGCCGCGGTGGACCGTATCGTGCTTGCCTTCCAGAAAGGCGCGCGGCTGATCTATATCGGCGCCGGCACCAGCGGCCGGCTCGGGGTTCTCGACGCTTCGGAGTGTCCGCCGACTTTCGGCGTGCCCGAAGGCATGGTCGTCGGCCTGATCGCCGGCGGTTCCGACGCCCTGGTGCGGTCGACGGAAGGCGCCGAGGATGATCCGAAAATGGGTGCCAAGGCATTGCAGGAGATCGGGCTTACATCGGACGATGTGGTGGTCGGCATCGCGGTCAGCGGGCGCACACCCTATGTCATCGGCGGGTTGAACTATGCCAGGCAGGTGGGCGCAACGACGGTCGCACTGTCCTGCAATCCTTCATCGACCATCGCTGGCATCGCCGACATTGCCATCTCGCCGGTTGTGGGGCCCGAGGTGCTCACCGGCTCGACCCGGCTGAAGTCGGGAACCGCGCAGAAGCTGGTGCTCAACATGCTGACCACCGCCAGCATGATCCGCATCGGCAAGAGCTACCAGAACCTGATGGTCGACCTCAACCCCTCCAACAAGAAGCTTGTCGCCAGGGCGACCAGGATCGTCATGCAGACCACCGGCTGCGCGGCGCAACAGGCCAAACAGGTTCTCGCCCAGACCGGCAACGACGTGAAGCTGGCGATCCTGATGACGATCACCGGCATGGGCGTCGAGGAGGCGCGCACGGCTCTCGGCAAGGCCGGAGGCTTCCTGCGAAAGGCGATCAGCGACAGGACGGCAGCATGAAGCCGCATGACATGACGGCGTGAAGGACGCCGCATGGGACAAGACGGCAAAGCCGCATGGGACAAGACGGTGTGAAGCCGCATAGACTGGGCCGATACTCCAAAGCATGTGTGTCTTGGAAGCGGTCCGCAGAAACTGCAAGGCATCAAGTTCAATCACAATGGGAGACGAGAATGGTTCACCTCATAAGAAAGCTGCTGTCAGGCATCACGCTGGCCGCGATACTCGGCCTGACGACGGTCTCGACGCAGGCGGCAACGCTGCACATGGCCTGGGCGCAGGACGCCACCGGGCTCGACCCGCACAAACAGACGGCCTTTTCGTCGCTGCGGCTGCTGGAGCTGATCTATGAGCCGCTGGTGCGGGTCGACGCCAGCCTGCAGATCATCCCTGCCATCGCCACGTCCTGGGAATTCTCCAAGGACGGCAAGGAACTGACCTTCAAGCTCGATCCCAAGGCGAAATTCCAGGACGGCACCGCTGTGACCTCGGCCGACGTCAAGGCCTCGTTCGAGCGCATCCTCGACGAGAAGACGGGGGCGGCCGCCCGCGCCAATTTCCTGTCGATCGCCAGCATCGACACGCCGGATGCGGCCACCGTCGTATTTCATCTGTCGCAGCCGGACGCGCCGATCCTGACGGCGATGAGCGACGTCAACGCGGCCATCGTTCCGGCGAGCGAAATAAAGGCCGGCTCGATCGGCACCAAGGCGGTCGGCTCCGGCCCGTTCAAGCTCGACAAATGGGATCCCAACGCCAAGGAGGTGCTTGTAACCAACAAGGACTGGGCCGGCGGCCCGACCGGCGTCGACGGCATCGAGATCAGCGTGCTTCCCGACGAAGCGGCGATCCTGGCCGCCATGCGCACCAAGCAGATCGATTTCGCGCTGCTCAACGATCCGCTTGTCGCCACGCTCGTGCCAAAGGAAGCCAGCCTGCAACTCAACCGGGTGCCGGTGCTCGCCTATAACGTGCTGCAGCTCAATCCGTCGCGCAAGCCGATGACGGAGCTCAAGGTGCGCCAGGCCATCTCCTGCGCCATCGACCGGCAGGAGGTGCTGGACACCGCCGCGCTCGGCGAAGGCAAGGTCACCGGACCGCTGACCATTCCGGCCCTGGCGACCGATCCGAGCCAGCTGTTCTGCTACAAGCGTGACGTCGAAAAGGCCAAGAAGCTGATGACCGAGGCCGGCTATGCCGAAGGTTTTTCGGCGACCGTGATCGGCGCCACCGGCGAGCCGCCGACGGCGGCGGCGGAAGCCCAGGTCATCCAGTCGCAGCTGGCCGAAATCGGCGTCAAGCTCGACATCAAGATGATGGAGCTCAACGTCTATGTCGACGCCTGGCTGAAAGGCGATTTCGACATGGCGATCGCGCTCAACGGCGGCCGAGCCGACCCCTACACCACGTACAACCGCTACTGGACCAAGGCAGGCAATTTGCAGAAGGTGGCGAACTATATCGACGATACGCTCGACAGCCTGATGCAGAAGGGCCGCGCCGAGACCGACCCGGCGAAACGCAAGGTGATCTTCGCCGAGTTCGAGAAGCACCTCGCCGAAATGTCGCCGTGGATCTGGCTCTACACCTCGTACAGCTATACGGCCCAGCAGAAGAACATAGCCGGGTTCGTGCCGACGCCGACGGGAACGCTGTTCAGCCTGAGCAAGGTTACCATCCAGCAGTAACCGCCGCCGGCATTGGACGAGAGGACTTCTTCGCGTGAACTATCTGATGCGACGACTGGCGACGTTTCCTCTCGTCCTGCTTGGCGTGTCCATCCTGGTCTTCGTGGCGATCCGGATGGTGCCGGGCGATTCGATCACGGCGATGCTGGGGACCGAAGCCGGTCTGCTGACCCCGGCGCAACGCGACTCGCTCGCCGCCTATTTCGGCATCGACCAGCCCTGGTTCATCCAGTACTGGCGCTGGATAGGCGGCATGCTGCACGGCAATCTCGGCATCTCGGTCACCTATGGCAGGCCGGTGCTCGACGTCATCCTCGAACGCTTCCCGCTGACGCTCGAGCTGGCTGTGCTGTCGATGATCATCGCGCTCGCGGTCGGCATGCCGGCAGGGATCTTTGCCGCCACACACAATGAGAAACTATCGGATCTCGGTGTGCGCATCGCCGCCATGATCGGCCAGTCGACGCCGAGTTTCGTGCTTGGCCTGCTGATCATCTACACGCTGTCGGCCGGCTTTGGCGTGTTGCCGGCGATGGGCGAATTCGCGCCGCTCTGGCAGGATCCCTTGCGCAATCTCAGCCAGCTGATCCTGCCAGCCATCACGCTCGGCTTCGCCTTCGCCGCCTCGGTCACCCGCATATCGCGCTCGGCGATGCTCGACGTGCTGAGCGACGACTATGTCCGGACCGCGCGCAGCAAGGGCGCCTCGGCGCGCAGCGTCATCTGGCGGCACGCTTTGCCCAATGCGCTGATCCCCGTCGTCACCTTGAGCGGCATCGAATTCGGCTATCTCTTGGGCGGCGCTGTCATCGTCGAGCAGATCTATGCCCTGCCCGGCCTCGGGCGCATGGTGCTCGACGCGATCCTGCAGCGCGACTACGCGCTGGTGCAAGGCAGCGTGCTGTTCATCGCCTTCAACTTCATGATCATCAATCTCCTGGTCGACCTCGCTTATGTCGCGCTCGACCCGCGCATCCGGCTGGGCGAGCAATGATGCGCATCCTGCGCGCCATCTTCGGACACGGCAGTGGCCGCATCGGCGGCATCATCGTCGGCGTCTATCTGCTGATCGCCATCCTCGGCATGCTGGGGCTGACGCCGCACAATCCCATCACGCAGTACCGGGTCGACCGGCTGCACGCGCCCAACGGCGCCTACTGGATGGGCACCGACCTGTTCGGCCGCGACGTGGCCAGCCGGCTGATGGCGGGCGTTGGGCAGTCTTTCACGGTTGCCTTCTTTTCGGTCGCCTTCGCGACGCTTGCCGGCACGGTTCTAGGGCTAGCCGCCGCCTGGCTCGGACGCCGCTGGGACGGCATCGTGATGCGGATCATGGATGTGCTGCTGGCCTTCCCGGCAATCCTGTTGGCGCTGCTCATCGTCACCGTCGCCGGGCCGGGTACATGGACCAGCGTCGTTGCCATCGGCATCGTCTACACGCCGATCTTCACCCGCGTGGTGCGCGGCCCCGCTCTGTCGCTCAAGACACGCGAGTTCGTCGATGCCGCGCGCACCTTCGGCAGCAGTTCGAGCTACATCGTGACGCGGCATTTGCTGCTCAATCTGGTGGCGCCGTTGACCGTCCAGGTGACGCTGGCCCTGGCCTGGGCACTGCTGACGGAAGCGGGCCTGAGTTTCCTGGGGCTCGGTACGCAGCCGCCCGCCGCATCGCTCGGCCTGATGCTGAGCGACAGTCGCAATCTGATGGAGACAGCGCCCTGGCTGATGATCTTCCCCGGGTTGGCGATCATGATCAGCATTCTCGGCTTCAACCTGCTCGGCGACGCCTTGCGCGACATCCTCGACCCCAGGATGCGGAGAGCGCCGGCATGACCCCGCTGCTGTCCGTGCGTGATCTGCGCGTCGGCTTCGGCCGCAACCCGCAAGCCAATGAGGTGGTGCGCGGTGTCAGCTTCGACCTCGCCGATGGGGAAACGCTGGCCATCGTCGGCGAAAGCGGCTCCGGAAAATCCGTCACCGCGTTGTCGATCAACCGACTCATCGATTTCGGCGGCGGCCGCATCACCGGCGGCACTATTGCGCTGAAGCGGGCCGACGGCAGCCTCTTCGACCTGATGGCCGCGACCGAACCGCAACTGACCGGCATTCGCGGCGCCGAAATCGGCATGATCTTCCAGGAACCGATGACCTCGCTCAACCCGGTGCTGACCATCGGCACGCAGATCGAGGAATCGTTTCGGCTGCACCGGGGCCTAACTGGCAGGCAAGCCACGGCGGCGGCCAAGGATGCGCTTGACCGGGTGCGCATTCCCGATGCGGCACGGCGGCTGAAATACACGCCGAACCAATTGTCTGGCGGCATGCTGCAACGGGTGATGATCGCCATTGCGCTTGCCTGCAATCCGCGCCTGCTGATCGCCGATGAGCCGACGACGGCGCTCGACGTCACGGTGCAGGCGCAGATCATGGCGCTGCTGGCGGAACTGAAGCGGGAAACCGGCATGTCGATGATCTTCATCACCCACGACATCGGCCTGGTTGCCGGCATCGCCGACAAAGTGATGGTGATGCAGAACGGGCAGGCCGTCGAGCAAGGTGAGCTGAGCCAGATCCTCGACCGTCCGCAACATCCCTACACGCAGCACCTGCTGCACGCCGTGCCGCATTTCGCCAACGGCCGCGCGACGCGCGTGGACGGCCAGCGCGACAAGGATGGAAGTACGGAACCAGCCTTGAAGGTCGACGACCTTGTGGTGCGGTTTCCCCTGAAAAGCAGTTTCTTCAGCCGCGCCACCGGCGCGGTGCATGCCGTCGATGGCGTCGATTTCGACCTGATGCCAGGCGAAACACTTGCCATCGTCGGCGAGAGCGGTTCGGGCAAATCCACGACCGCGCGCGCCGTCCTGGGGCTGGTGCGCTCGACGCGCGGCAGCTTCTCGGTCGGCGCCCGAAAGGCTTCGGCCGCGCAGAGCGCCCTGCCCGTGCAGATGGTGTTCCAGAACCCCTATGCGTCGCTCAACCCAAGGCTCAGCATCGAGAGCATTCTGGCCGAGCCGGTGATCGCTACCGGCGGCCGGGTGAATGCTGAAACGCGGGCCAGGATGGCAAGCCTGCTGGAACGCGTCGGCCTGCCAAAGAACAGCCTGGAGCGCTATCCGCACGAGTTCTCCGGCGGCCAGCGGCAAAGGCTGTGCATTGCGCGCGCGCTGATGCTCAACCCGTCCGTCGTCGTTCTGGATGAAGCGGTTTCGGCGCTTGACGTCTCGGTGCAGGCCAAGGTGCTGGAGCTGCTGGTCGACCTGCAGCGCGAGTTCGGGCTGGCCTACCTGTTCATCTCGCACGACATGGCGGTCGTCGAGCGGATCGCGCACCGGATCGCCGTCATCTATGCCGGCCAGATCGTCGAGATCGGCGACGCGACCTCGGTGCTGTCGAAGCCAAAACATTCCTATACGAAGAAGCTCATCGCCGCCGTTCCGACCATCGACCGGCGCCACGAACATTTCGAGCTCGACACGCGCCAGGTTCCCTCGCTGGTCCGCCCGCAGGGGTTTGAACCGGCTCCGGCGAGTTGGGAGCAGTTTGGGCGGGATCATATGGCGAGGGCGGAAGGGTGAGCGCGGTAGCACCCCCCTCTGGCTTGGAGAAGAAGGCGTCGAAGCCGACGCTGCCAATCTCCCCCCTTGAGGTGGAGATGTCCGGCAGGACAGAGGGGGGCGCGAAGGATCGCCAACTTTCGAGCGGAGGATGGCATTGAGCGACCTCGCCCAGGTCTTCGATCGCGCGTTCCAACCGCTCGCGGCGGCGGTCGCCGCCAAGCGCATCCCCGGCGGCATGCTCGGCATTGTCGACAGACATGGCGAACGCACCGTCAGGGCGGTCGGCTCCGCGCAACTCGTGCCAAAGCCGCGCGCCATGCGGGACCAGACCTGGTTCGACCTGGCGTCATTGACCAAGGTCATCTTCACGACACCGCGCATCCTGGCGCTGGCGGAAGACGGTGTCATCGATCTCGATGCGCCCCTGATCTCCGCCCTGCCGGACCTTCGCCAGTATGATGCAGAGGCTTGGGAACGGAAGGTGACCTTCCGCCAGTGTCTCGGCCACCAGACAGCGTTTCCGGCCGTCGAGCCGATCTACACCTATGGGCGCGACCCCGAGCTGCTGCGCGCTTTCATCCTGCAGCGCGAATGGCGGGCCTGCGAGCCTGTCTATTCCGACATCAACTTCATCCTGCTCGGCTTTGCGCTGGAGCGACTGTCGGGAAAGACGATCAGAGACATGGATCCCGGCCCCGGCTTCGCTTTCTCCGCCGAGCCGGATGCGGCAGCGGCGACCGAGGACTGCACCTGGCGCCATCGCGTGCTGTCCGGCGAAGTCCACGACGACAATTGCTCGGCGTTGCAAGGATCGGGGCATGCCGGTCTGTTCGGAACAGCAGCTTCCGTCCTCGATTTCGCTCAAGGGCTGTTGGATGGCACCGGCGCTTCCGAGCGTTCGATCGCGCTGATGCGCACGCCCCTGTCCGCGACACGCACCCACGGCTGGGAGCGCCCCTATGAAGGCTGGTCCGGCGGAAGATTGTGCAGCCCGGGAACCATTGGCCACACCGGCTTTACCGGCACCGGGCTGTGGATCGATTTCGACAGAGGCAAGGCCTGGACCTTGCTCACCAACCGGATCCATCCGACACGTCATTTCGACAGCGGCATCGTTTCGCTTCGGCAGGAAGTCGGCGATCTCGTCAATGGACTCTAGGAGCTAGATGATGGAACCAATCTGGGCCGTCGGCCTGATGACCGGCACCGTGCTTGACGGCAATATCGACGTCGCGCTGATCAAGACCGATGGCGAGCGCATCGACGATTTCGGCACCTATCGGCTGATGCCCTATCCGCAGTCGATCCGCTCCCTGCTGGAAGAGACACTGAAAGAGGCAAGAGCCTGGAATTTCACCGGGCCGGAGCCGGCGATCTTTCGCAAGGCCGAGGAAGCCCTGACGCGTGCCCAGTCGGCGGCGGTGAAGGAGCTGGTCGAAGGCCATGGCATGACGATGGCCAACATCGGCGTCGTCGGCTTTCACGGCCAGACCGTTCTGCATCGCGCGCCGCAAATCGGTCGGCTCGGCCAGACAAGGCAGCTCGGCGACGGCGAACTGATGCACGCCCTATTGGGCACCAAGGTCGCCTACGATTTCCGCTCGGCCGACATGCGCGCCGGCGGGCAAGGCGCGCCGCTGTCGGCCGCCTACCACGCCGCGCTGATGCGCAACGCAGGCGCCAACGGCGACATGGCGGTGCTCAATCTCGGTGGCGTCGCCAACATCACCTGGTGGGATGGCGCCGACAATTTCGTCGCCTTCGACACAGGGCCGGCGAACGCGCCGCTGAACGACTTCATCAAGTCGAAGGGGCTGGGAGAAATGGACCGCGACGGCGCGCTCGGCCGCGCGGGAACGGTCGACGAGGCACGGCTCGCCAAGCTGTTGCAACATCCTTATCTCACAAAACCCTATCCGAAATCGCTGGACCGTTTCGACTTCGGCGCCGCGATGGCGGACGGCCTGAACGCCGAGGACGGTGCGGCGCTGTTGACCGCCTTCACCACTGCTGCCGTCGGCAAGGCGCTCGACCTTCTGCCGCGCCGGCCCAAGAAACTCGTGGTCAGCGGTGGTGGCCGCCACAACCCGACGATGATGGCAATGCTCGCCAGCCGCGCCGGCGTCGAGGTGGTGCAGGCGGAAAGCCTCGGCTGGAGCGGCGACGCCGTGGAGGCCGAATGCTTTGCCTTTCTCGCGGTTCGCGTGCTGAGGGGCCTGCCGATCAGCTTCCCGAGCACGACCGGCGCGCCGCAGCCGATGCGCGGTGGAAAGCTCGCCGGTTGATCACGCAGCCAGTTTCTTCTGGAGAAAAATACGGCTGCGGCCGACAGGGAAGTCGGCAAGCGCGCCAAAAGGCCGATAACCTTGGCGCTCATAGACCTTGGCGGCGTTCGGATTGAAGGTATCGATCCAGGCATTCCGGCAGCCGCGCGCCATGGCTTCCTGTTCGGCCGCATCCAGCATCTTGCCGGCCATATGCTGGCCGCGCAGCCTTTCGTCGACCCACAGCCACTGCACGTAAAGCCAGCCCCAGGCGGTATAGCCAGAGATGCCGGCGACGACCGCGCCATCCTCGTCGCGCATGAACACCGCCAGGGCCTTTCTTTCGGAAGCACCGACATCACCGTCGTTGAACGCCGTCAGCCGTTCGCTGAGAAAGGCGAGGTCTTCCGGCAGGGGATTTGCTGTCGTTTCAAGTGTCGTGTTCATGGCTCTTTCCGAGATGCGCAGATGACTGGGAACGCAGCGTTACGAGGGGCACGGCGCTCGTGCAATTTATGTCTGGCCATGAACAAGGTGCGGATCCGCATCGCCGCCATTGCGAAATTCGGACGCGACAATGCCGTAGCGCTTGAGCTTGTCGTAGAAGGTCTTGCGCGGCACGCCGAGCGCGTCGATGGCGCTGCGCACATCGCCACCGTGATCGCGCAGCGCGTCACGGATGAGTTGCGCCTCGTAGTGGCCGACCCGTTCGGGCAGCGTTGCCGCAAGCTCTGGCAATTGCGCCGGAACCGCCTTCGTCTCGCCGTCCGGGCCGAGACCGAGGGCGACACGGTCGGCGAAATGGGCGAGTTCGCGGACATTGCCCGGCCAGGCATGCGACTGGAGATGATCGCTGACCGCGGCGTTCACCCTGGCGAGAGGCCGGCCAAACCGTTCCGAGGCCTTGCCGAGAAAATGCCCGAACAGCATCGGGATGTCGCCGGGCCGCTCGCGCAATGGCGGGATGCGCAGCGTCACCACGTTGAGGCGGAAATAGAGATCCTCGCGAAAATCGCCGCGCTGGTCCTGCCGGCCGAGATCGACCTTGGTTGCCGCGACAACCCTGAGGTCGACACGCCTGGTCTCGTTCGAGCCAAGCGGGGTGACGCTGCGCGTTTCGAGCACGCGCAGCAGCTTGACCTGAAGGGCCGGCGGCATGGATTCGATCTCGTCGAGGAACAGCGTGCCGCCGCTGGAATGCTCGATGCGGCCGATCCGTCGCCGCTGCGCGCCGGTAAACGCGCCCGCCTCGTGGCCGAACAGCTCGCTTTCTATGACGGTTTCCGGCAGGGCGCCGCAATTCAGCGCCACGAACGGTTTTGCGCGCCGCCGGCCCCATCTGTGCAGCAGGTCCGCCACCACTTCCTTGCCGGTTCCGGTCTCTCCCTCCACCAGCACGTCGACATCCATGTCGGCGATCTGCCGCAAGGTCTCTCGCAACCGCCGAATGGCTGGCGCCTCGCCGATCAGCGGCATTCCGTCGGCGGCCAGTGCGGCGGCTTCGCGCAGCCGCCGGTTCTCCATCACCAGTCGCCTCTTTTCCGTCGCCCGTTTCAGTGCCTCGACAAGCCGATCGCCGGCATAGGGTTTCGGGATGAAATCGTAGACGCCGTCCTTGAGCGCGGCCACCGCGAGATCGACATCGCCATGCCCGGTGACCAGGATCACCGGTATGTCGGGGTCGATCGCCTTGATACGATCGAACAGTTGCAGCCCGTTCATGCCGGGCATGCGGATATCGCTGACAACCACGCCCTCGAAATTCCCGTCGACAACGGCAAGCGCTGCCTCGGCAGTGTCGAGCGCGACCACGGTGAAGCCGGCAAGTTCGAGCAATTGCGTGGTGGCGTGCAGCAGGTCCGCGTCGTCGTCGACGAGCGCCACCAGCCCTGATCCCTCGGTCATTCAATTCGCCTCAGATCGATGGTGAAGGACGCGCCGCTGGCGCTGCCTGGATCGAGCCGCAACGTGCCGCCCAGCTCCTGGGCGATCTCCTGCGAGATCACCAGCCCGAGACCAAGCCCCTTCTCCTTGGTGGTCTGGAACGGCATGAACAGATTGCCGGCCGCTTCCGGACCGAGGCCGGGGCCGTTGTCGCGTACCGAAATCAGCACCCTGTCGTCACGCTCGGCGATATCGATCTCGATGCGGGCATCGGGCTGATCCTTCATCGCGTCCAGCGCGTTCTGCAACAGGTTGACCAGGATCTGCTCCAGCCGGATGCGGCTGGCCATGACCACCGGCGAGGCATTGCCGCGCGGCTTGACGATGGCCACGCCGGAATCCCGGATGCGGCCCGACAGCAACGACAGCGCGCCGTCGATCGCCTCGCGCACCGGCAATGGCGAGGCGGCGACGCCCGGCCGGCGGGCGAAGGTGCGCAGGGTGTTGGTGATCGCGCCGATGCGTTCGGTCATCGACACGATCGATGTCAGATTGCCGCTGACCGGTTCTGTTCTGCCATCGACGAGAAAGCGGCCGGCATTCTCGGCATAGGTGCGGATCGCGGCGACCGGCTGGTTGATCTCGTGCGCCACGCCGGCGGCGATCTGTCCGAGGATGGAGAGCCGGTTGGCCTGGGCGAGATCGTCGCGCAGCCGGCGGACCTTGGCTTCCGCGTTCTCGCGCTCGGTGATTTCCCCGGCAAGGGCCGTGTTGGAGCGCGTCAGCTCGGCCGTCCGCGTGCTGACCCGGCTCTCCAGTTCGGCATTCATGCGCGCCAGCGCTTCCTGCCGCAGCCGGCGCGCGCGACGGCGCCGGGTGAGCACGAAGGCAAGCAGGCCCATCAGCAGCAACCCGAGCAGCGTGGTCAGGCGCGCCGTGTTGGCGGCGGACGACAGGGCAGCGTCGGCGGGGGTGAGCAACCAGAGACGCCAGCCGGGCACCGCGCCGGGCAGATCCTGCACCACCTCGACGAACTGACGCTGCTTTCCGGAGCTGTCGATCGTCGCCAGACCGTCACCGGCACCGCGCCGCAGCGGCAGCGGTTCGAAGTCGGCATCGGCCAGCTGAAGTTGTCCGCGGGCAATGGCGGCGTCCTGCGCTGAGAGCGGCGCCAGGGCATGGAACCGCCATTCGGGCTGGCTGGTGGCCAACACAACGCCGCGTTCGTCGGTGACGAAAACAAGAAAGCCGCTGGAGCGCCAATTGGCTTCGACACCGTCGAGTTCGACCTTCAGCACCGCAACGCCAAGCGGCTTGCCGCCATCGTCGACGCGGCTGGCAAGGTAGAGGCCCGGCCGGCCGCTGATCGTGCCGAGGCCATATTGGCTGGCAGCGCCGTCGGCCATCGCTTCCTGGAAATAGTGGCGAAAATTATAGTCGATGCCGACAAAGCTCGCCGGCTCGCCGGCATTGCTGGCCGATATCGCGATGCCTGACGTGTCGATGACATAGATGGCGGACGCCGATGCATCGCCGGCAATCGCCTTGAGCTTGTCGTCAAGGGCCGCCTCTTGCGATTTTCCCGCCCGGCGCAGCGCCTCCCGCACCGCATCGTCGCGTGCCAGGACCAAGGGGACCAGGCGCTGCTTTTCGATTTCGCCGGTCAGGGTTCCCGCCGCCAGAGGCAAGGCGGCAAGTGCTGTGTCGCGCAGATTGTCGGCCGCCTGGCCGGAGGCGATGCGCCCGGCGATGGCAATCGCGCCCGCCAGAACCGCCAGGGCGATAACGGCGACAAGCCAGCGGCCGTCGCGCAGCCGGGCGACCGCCTCGCGCAGCAAGTCACGGCCGGCAAACCCTGGCGATTCGCTATCGGTGCCTGCTTGCGGCGTCTGCCCTCTCCCTTTTTCCTCGCGGCCCCTTTTTCTTCGCGGCCGCGCGGCCAGTGTAATGCGAAATTCCGCCCAGGCAAATGCTGCCTGTGCGGAAATCCGCACAAGCATTGGCCGCATGGGCTCTGATAAAGGCCGAAATGCCGGGATTCCGGCCTTTCAGCGATCTGGCACGACGCTTGCAAAAGTTCTTGCAGCGGCGTGCGACCGGAGCGCCGCGATGGGAGAAGTCACGCAGGGCGGATCCGCCCCATCCGGCAGGGAGAGTTCGATGCACATCGCAGACCAATCAGGCGCGCTTGCCGCGGAACGCAAGCCTTTCTATGCCCAACTCTACGTGCAGGTGCTCGTCGCGATCACCGTCGGCATCCTGCTCGGTCATTTCTATCCGTCGATCGGCGAGAGCATGAAGCCGCTCGGCGACGCCTTCATCAAGCTGGTCAAGATGATCATCGCCCCAGTCATCTTCCTGACCGTGGCGACCGGGATCGCCGGCATGAGCGATCTGCAGAAGGTCGGACGTGTCGCCGGCAAGGCGATGCTCTACTTTCTCACCTTCTCGACGCTGGCGCTCATCATCGGCCTTGTCGTGGCCAATGTCGTGCAGCCGGGTGCCGGCTTCAACATCGACCCGGCAACGCTCGACGCCTCGACCGTCAACACCTACGCCGCCAAGGCGCATGACCAGTCGGTCACCGGCTTCCTGATGAACATCATCCCGGGCACGATCGTCGGCGCCTTCGCCGATGGCGACATCCTGCAGGTGCTGTTCTTCTCGGTGCTGTTCGGCATCGCTCTGGCGCTGGTCGGCGACAGGGGCGCGCCGGTGCTCAACTTCCTGCAGGCGCTGATGGCGCCGATGTTCAAGCTGGTCAGCGTGCTGATGAAGGCAGCCCCTATCGGCGCTTTTGGCGCCATGGCGTTCACCATCGGCAAATACGGCATCGGCTCGGTCATCAACCTCGCCATGCTGGTCGGCACCTTCTACGTGACGTCGCTGCTGTTCGTGTTCGTCGTGCTGGGTGCCGTCTGCCGCTACAACGGGTTCTCGATCCTGGCGCTGATCCGCTACATCAAGGAAGAGCTGCTGCTGGTGCTGGGGACCTCCTCGTCGGAAGCCGCCCTGCCGTCGCTGATGGAAAAGATGGAGAAGGCCGGCGCCAAGCGCTCGGTGGTCGGGCTGGTCATCCCGACCGGCTATTCCTTCAATCTCGACGGCACCAACATCTACATGACGCTGGCGGCGCTGTTCATCGCACAGGCGACCAACATCCACCTGTCGATTGGCGACCAGATCCTGCTGCTGCTGGTTGCGATGCTGTCCTCGAAGGGGGCCGCCGGCATCACCGGGGCCGGGTTCATCACCCTCGCCGCGACGTTGTCGGTCGTGCCGTCCGTGCCGGTGGCCGGTATGGCGCTGATCCTCGGCGTCGACCGCTTCATGTCGGAGTGCCGGGCGCTGACCAACTTCGTCGGCAATGCCGTCGCCACGCTGGTAGTGGCGCGCTGGGAAGGCGAACTCGACGAAGCGAAGCTCGCCAGGGCGCTCGCCGGCACGGCCGACGACAGTCTGCCGGCGGACGTCGTTCCCGCCGAGTAATCCGCGCGCTTCAATACCAATCAACGGCCGGAGGCCTGCAGCCTCCGGCCGTTGACCCGCTGACTACGACCTTGGCAGCAGGACCAAGGCCCCCGTCGTGCGGCGGGATTCCAGATCGCGATGTGCTTCGGCGGCATCGGCAAGATCGTAACGGGTCGGCGCTTCCACCCTGAGGACGCCTTGCCGAAGTGCCTGGAAAAACCTGGTGACGTGCGGCGCGAGCTTTTCCGGCGTGTCGGTGTAGTGGGCATAGTTGGGCCGGGAAATGGTGAGCGACTTGGAGGCGAAGCTGCCGATGTCCCAATTGCCGACTGGCCCCGAGGCCTGGCCGAAGCTGACGAGATGGCCGCGCACGGCAAGGGCCGCGAGCGAACCGGCGAAGGTGTCGTTGCCGACCGCATCGTAGACGACATCGGCGCCCGCGCCATTGGTCAGCCGCGTGACCGCCTCGGCGAAATTCTCGCGGGAGTACACGATAACGTGGTGCGCGCCGAGGCGCTCGACGACACGCGCCTTGTCATCGCTCGACACCGTTGCGATCACCGTCGCGCCGAGATGGCGGGCCCATTGCACCAGCAACTGGCCGATGCCGCCAGCCGCCGCATGAATGAGGACGATGTCGCCTCGCTTCACGGCGTGGACGTCGTGCAGCAGAAAACTGGCGGAAACCCCCTTGAGCAGACCGGCCGCGGCAATCTCGTCGCTGATGTCGTCGGAGAGATGGACAAGCAATTCGGGCGCCATGTTACGCCGCTCGCTGTAGGCGCCGACCGGCGGACAGGCATAGGCGACACGATCGCCAACCGCGAAGCCCGACACCGCCGAGCCAATGGCCTCGATGATACCTGCCGCCTCCATCCCCGGCACGCCAGGCGGCTGCAAGAGATCGAAGAAACCGGTGCGGCAGTAGACGTCGATGAAATTGACGCCGATCACCGTATGGCGGATCCGCACCTCGTTCGGCGTCGGCGGCAACAATCCGATCTCTCTGACCTGCAACTCCTCCGGGCCGCCATAGCGCTCGACGACAATCGCCCTGGTTGTCGCGGCCTGGCCTGATGAAAGGGTTGGCACGAAACGCGGCATGTTTGGGGGTAGCACCGAGGCGGCAACCGCCAAGGGCTGTCTTGCGTCGACCGGTGCGCCCGCGCTTCGGCGTCGCAGAAGCGTGCGCACGGCCGCGAAGCCGGCCTGATAGATGCCTTCGGTGACCAGTCTGACCAGTTCGTCGCGGCGATGCGCGGGCGGGTTGAACTCGGAGCGCCATTCCCAGAAGGTGGCGTTGCCGTCGGTCACCGGCTTCAGCCGCACCGAGGCGACATAGCCCATCAGCGGCAGCGGCGCTTCGAGCAGGCAATAGCTCAGCCTTCGGTCCTTGTCGGACAGCGCCAGCAGTTGCTCGCGCAGTTCGCCGCCGTCGGCCAGCCGGAAATGGCGCACCGAGCCGACCGCATCGACCGGCTCGCCACCCTCGATCTCGCTGAAGGCTATTGCCGGGTGCCAGCGGTCATGGCCGTTGAAATCGCGCAGGATCGCCCAGACCTCTTCGATCGGCGCATCGATGATCGTGCTCTGGCAAACCCTAACCATTGGCCGGCGTCAGCGCCCGAACCGATGCTTCAACGCGATCAAGGCGGTCTGGAACACGCCGGCGCCGATCTGATGCATAAGGGCAGCCTCACGATCGGCGGCGCAGTCGAACTCCGCTTGCCATTCGGCCAGTGTCAGGTTGCCATCGGTGATCGGCGTCAGCGACAGGGTGGCGACATAATTCTCCACCGCCATCGGGCTTTCCAGGATCGCGTAGCTGCAGGACAGATCGTAGTCCGACAGCGCCAGCAGCCTTTCGCGAATCCGCCCGCCATCGTTCAGTGTGAAACTTCTGATGCAGCCTATCTGGTCGGCTTGCGCATTCTGCTCGATGCGGCTTTCGGCAACGAACGGCACCCAGCCCGGCAAGCCATTGAAGTCGCGCACGAGCTTCCAGACCTCCGCCGCTGGTGCTGGGATGACCGAGGAGACGTAGACCTTGGTCATGCTTGCGAGCCAAGGCTGGAACGTCCGCGCCCTTCGATGCCCCCCTCTGTCCTGCCGGACATCTCCCCCTCAACGGGGGAGATTGCCAGGTTTGCCGTCAGTTCCAACATTCCAAAGTTCGAGGATGGCGAAAAGGCCGATGATGATCGATCTCCCCCCTTGAGGGGGAGATGTCCGGCAGGACAGAGGGGGGCGCGACGGAACACAATCCTCTCGTCAATGATCGCGGTCGTCATCGTCGTCCTTGGCGGCCTTGCCTTTGCCCTTCTTGTCGCGGGTCAGGCTCGCAATGTCCTTGGCGTCGCGCAGCACGTCGGTCATGCGGCCGAGCGAGCCGCCTTCGATGCCGATCTCCTTCATCAGATTGTCGATCATCGGCGCTTGCACGCGGTAACGCAGCGCCGAGTCGATGACTTCGTCGGTGACGTTGCGGTTGCCGCCAGTGCCGCCGTTGATGCCGTCGACATGCAGGATCTTGATGCCTTCGATCTTCTCCATCGGCTTGACGCTTTCGCGGATGATGCCTTCCATGTGGTCGAGCAGCTTGCCGCGCAGGCGCCCTGCCCGCGCGCCCTCGGAAAGAATGTTCTCCGCTTCGTTGAGCTGGCGATGGCCGGCGGCGTCGACCTCGTAGCGCTGGGCCGCGGCAAGGGCATGAATCTTCTCCGACTCGGCCGAGGCCACTGCGGCGATCTTCTGCGCTTCGGCAAGGCTTTTTGCCGCCTTCATCTCGGCATCCGCGGCCGAGACGATGCGCAAGGCGTCACGCTCAGCTTCACGCTGCGCGCCGATCAGGTCGGTCAGCTTGCGGCGCTCGGCAATCTCGCGCTCGCGGGCGGTGAAAGCCTGTTCCTCGGCCTGGATCGCCTTGGCGCGAACCGCTTCGGAAGCCGCGATGGCGGAAGAGCGCTCCTGCGTCTTCTTGGCGATGTCGATGGCCTTCTGGATCTCGGCGATCTCGATCTTCTGGTCACGGTCGACGCCAAGCTGCCTGATGTCGCGATCCTTGATCAGGCGCGCTTCCTCGATGCCGCGTTCGGTGGTGATGCGGGCGCGCTCGACCTCCTCGCCGGCCGAAATCTCGGCTTCCTCGAAGGCCTGGCGCTTGGCGATCTGCAGCGCTTCGAGATGACGCTCCCGTGCGATCCTGACCTCGTCGATGGCGCGGTCTTGTGCGATCCGCGCCGTTTCGGTCGCCTGGTTCTCGGATATCTCGGCGCGCCTTTTTTCCGCCTCGGCCCTGGTCACCTCAAGCGCCTTTTCGGCCAGTGCGATCTGGCGCTCCAGCTCGGCGACCTCGAGCAGCTGCCTGCGCTCGATCTCGAGCTGGCTCTGCGTGCCCTGGCGCTCGATGCGCGCCCTCTCCAGTGACAGTTCGAGTGCGATCTGCTCGCGCTCGGTCAACTCGCGCATCTTCATCTCGGTCTCGTCGAGCGAACGGCGGCGCGCGATCTCGCGGCGCTGCGTGTCCTCCTCGCTCCTGATGCGCTCCTCGGTGATGTTGCGCTCCTGGTTGAGGCGCGACTTCTCGACGGCTTCGCGCGACGAAAGCTGCGCCTGCTCGGATTCCTGGTCGCGCAGCGCGCGATCGATAGCGAGCTCGGAACGCTGCGCGGCGCGGCGGATCTCGACTTCGCGCTCCTGTTCGAGGCGCGCATATTCGCTGTCGCGATCGATCTCCAACACCTTGCGCTGGGTGTCGAGATTCTGGTTGCGGATGTCGACCAGCGTGCGCTGCTCGATCTCGTTGCGCATGCGGCGCCGGGTCTCGATCGATTCCGTCAGCTGCGTCAGGCCTTCGGCGTCGAAAGCGTTGGACGGATCGAAATATTCGAGGCTGGTCTGGTCGAGATCGACGATGGCGACACTCTCCAGCTCAAGCCCGTTGGCCGCGAGCGATTCCGAGGCGAGGCTGCGCACCTTGGCGGCATAGTCGCCGCGCAGTTCGTGCATCTCTTCCAGCGTCATCTGGGCGGCAACAGTGCGCAGGGCGCCGGCGAACTTGCCTTCCAGCAATTCGCGCAGGCTGTCGGGCTGCAGCGTGCGACGACCAAGCGTCTGCGCGGCGGCGGCGACCAGCTCGCGGCCGGCACCGACACGGACGAAGAACTCGGCGATCAGGTCGACGCGCATGCGGTTCTTGGTGATCAGCGCAAAGCCATCCTCGCGGCGCACTTCGATGCGCAGCACATTCATGTTGACCGGCGTGATCTCGTGCAGCACCGGAATGACGAAGGCGCCGCCATTCACCACCACCTTCTCGCCCATGAAGCCGGTGCGCACGAACGCCGTCTCCTTGGTCGAGCGGCGATAGAGCCAGCGCAAGATGTAGACGGCGATCACCACGACGACCGCGGCAACGATCAGCCACAACAGGAAAGCGCCAAAGGTCTGCGCGTCCATGATCTATCCTCCCCAAGCCAAGACGGTCGGCACGAGGCGACCGGCAGCATTTTCAAACATCCACCCGCACGGTGGCGAAGTCCAATTCTTCATGCCCGCCTCTGCAGCTTCGGCGTGATCGCGTGGAACGCAGAGATCACCGCGTCAACGAAAGGCGTATCGTTGATGTTGCCCCGCACCCGTTCGACATGGCGCAAAGGTGTGCGGCGAACCGTTTTCTCGACAGCCTCGAACAGAGCGTTGTCGGCTTCCGGATCGTGAAAGGGCTGACCCGGCGCATCGAGCATCGAGACGCCGCCCTCCGGCAGCAGGAACCGCACCGGGCCGTTCATGGCGTTGAGCCGCCCGCCGATCCATTCGCCGAAGGCGCGGTTCTCGTCGCGCGTGGTGCGCATCAGCGTGACGTTCGGATTGTGGATGACGAATTTGCGGTTGCGGAATTTCTCCGGCACGCTGTCGCGCGGACCGAAATTGACCATGTCGAGCGCACCGGTCGAGCCGACATAGGGCAGTCCCGTGCGGATCGCCGCGCCGAAGCGATCTTCGGTCGCCGGGAACACGCCGCCGACAATCATGTCGGCCACTTCCGTTGTGGTGATATCGAGGAAGGCCGACAGCAGCCTCGAATCGCCGAGGTTCTCCATGGCGCGGCCACCAATGCCGGTGGCATGGAAGACGAGGCAGTCATAGTCCGCCTCAAGCCGTTTGGTCACCGCCTGCACCGCCGGCGTGGTGACGCCGAACATGGTGATGCCGACGGCCGGCCGCGCCAGCTTGCGTTTTGCTTCCCACGCCTCGGCGTTGGGCAATTGGGCGACCATGCCGGCCATCGCATGCGCGGCGTTGGACAGCACCTGTTCGGTGATCGAGTTCAGGCCCTGCACATCGGCGACCGAATGGAACATCATGATGTCGGCGCCGCCGACATATTTGGCGACATCGCCGGCCGCCACCGTCGAGACCATCAGCTTGGGAATGCCGACCGGCAGCACCCGCATGCCTGATGTCGCCAGCGTGGTGCCGCCGGAGCCGCCGGCCGAGATGACGCCGCCGATGCGCGGCTCGCGCTCGATCCAGCGCGCGAAGGCGTCAGCCATGGCGCTGACCGAACCGCCGCGATCATTGGTGAAGACGGCCGATGATCCGCGTGCGTGCATGCCGGCCACCTGCATGGCCGGTACGTCGGCGCTGGTCGGTTTTCCCGATGTCGACAGATCGACGGTGCGGACCGGAATGCCGAGCGACTTCAGCCGGTCGGCGACGAAGCGCAGTTCCTTGCCCTTGGTATCGAAGGTGCCGACGACCAGCACTGTGCGGCCGATGCGCTCGGCAAAGGGGATGGCGAAGACCTTTTTCAGGTCGTCCTGCGGCGTGGTCTTGTCGACCGCTGCCTGGCGCAATTCGGTGACCGGCACGTTCCAGCGGTTGGGCAATTCGGTGACCGGGCGATAGACGCCGTTCTGCGGCATCGGTTCGGCCGCGCCGGCGCCAGTGCGATCGACGCGATAGACTTCCGCCAGTTGTTCCTTTGCCTGCGCGGCTTCGGCCGGCGTGACGGGTGCTTCCTCCGGCATGGCGGCCGACACCAAGCAGCCGCTGCTGCAATTCGCGGTCGGCGGCGAGTGCCTTGGCGTCCATCAGCCGGTTGATGCGGCCGTTGACCATGATGGCGACCTGGTTCGACACCGCGGTCGCCACGCCGATGTTCTGCTCGATGACCAGCACCGCCATATCGCCTTCGGCGGCGAGGTCGACCAGCATCCGTTCGACCTGATCGACGATGATCGGCGCCAGCCCCTCGGTCGGCTCGTCCATGACCAGCAGCTTCGGGTCGCTGAGCAGCGCGCGCGAAATCGCCAGCATCTGCTGCTCGCCGCCCGACAATTGCGAGCCGCCATTGCCGCGGCGCTCGGCGAGGCGCGGAAAGGTCTGGTAGACGCGCTCGACCGTCCAGCTGGCATCGCGCCGGTTGCCGGCGGCAAGCCGCAGATGCTCGTCGACCGTCAGGCTAGGCCAGACGCGGCGGCCTTGCGGAACATAGCCGACGCCGAGGCGGTGGATCTCATGCGGCTCGAGCGACGTGATCTCGCGGCCATCGAAACGGATCGAACCGGACTTCGCGCGCTTCAGGCCGACGATGGCGTTGCAGAGCGTCGACTTGCCCATGCCGTTGCGGCCGACCACGGAAAGCACCCCGCTTTCCAGCGTCAGCGAAACGCCCTGCAGAGCATGGCTCTCACCGTAGAAGACTTGCAGGTCGTCTATCCTGAGGACCGCCCTTGCGGCCTTGCCGGAAGTTTCGCGGGAAGTGGTCGGACGCTCAGCCATGCTTGCCCCCGAGATAGATCTCCTGCACCTCGGGGTCGGCCTCGATCTCCTGCGGCGTGCCTTCCTTGAACAGGCGGCCATTGTGCATCATCGAGACATATTCCGACACGCGCAACGCGACATCGAGATCGTGCTCGATGATGATGTAGCCGATATGCTTCGGCAGCGCGTTGAGGATGGCGACGAGGTCGCGGCGCTCGGCGGGCGAAAGACCGGCGGCAGGCTCGTCGAACAGGATGAAGCGCGGCGCGCCGGCGAGCGCCAGCGCGATCTCCAGCTGGCGCTGCTGGCCATGGCTCAGCGTCGCCACAAGCACATCGCGATAGGCTTCGAGATGCACGGCGTTGAGGATCGATTCCGCCTGCACCATGCTGACGTCGGTGACGGCCGGACGCAGCAGCGAAAACCGCCGGCGCGAGACGCCACGACATGCCAGAAAGATGGAATCGAGAACCGACAGTCCCTTGAACAATTGCGAAATCTGATAGGTGCGCCGCAAGCCGCGGCGGATGCGCTCATGCGGCGGCAGGTCGGTGATGTCCTCGCCGAAGAAGCGGATGCGCCCTGCCGTCGGCAGGAAATCGCCGGTCACGGCATTGAACAGGGTCGTCTTGCCGGCGCCGTTGGAGCCGAGGACCGCGCGCCGTTCGCCGGCCGCGATCCTCATATTGATGCCCGAGAGCGCCACCAGCGCCCCGAAATGCCGCGCCACGCCATCGAGTTCCAGCGCATAGGCACTGGTAGCTCTGGAGACGGTTTGCTGCGAAGCTTTCGGTCACTGGCGGCTACACTCGGCGTCTAATGTTACGGGCAGCTCGGATTGTCGCGATTGACCGCGCCGAGCTTCATGAATTCGTCTTCGGGAATGCCGAGCGTCTGGTTGACCTGCGGCACGACCTTGACCAGCTTGTTCATCAGATTGCCGTCGGCACCCTCGGTGACCTCGGTCAGGAAGATGTCGGCAATCGCGTTGCGGTTCTTGTCGAGCGACACCTTGCCGGTCGGTGTGTCGAAGGACAGTTTCGACAGCGCGGCGCGCAGTTTCTTGCCGCCGTCGGAGACATCGCCGCCGACCTGGTCGAGACCCAGCAGCGTCGCCTTCATGTCGACATAGTAGCCGTGGGCGAAGAGCGAGGGCGACGGAAAGGCGCCCGGCTGCTTCTTGTAGGCCTCGACGAAAGCCTTCCATGCCGGCGCGTCATTGGTGTCGGCGGTCGGCCCGGCCGAGGGCGTGCCCTTCAGCACGTCGCGCAATTTGCCTTTCGAGGTCAACACTGTCTGGTCGACGGTGATCGAGCCGCCGATCAGCGGGGCTGAGCCACCGCTTTGCTGGTACTGGGTCAGGAAGTTGACGGCATCGGCGCCGCCAAGCGCGACATAGATCGCATCGACGCCTTCAGGAATGGCGGCGATGACCGAGGAGAAATCCTTGTTGCCGATCGGCACCCAGGACTTCGACGGCACATGGCCGCCGGCCTTGCAGAACTCGGCCATGAAGCCGAACACCTGCGTGTAGGGGAAAGAATAATCCTCGGCGACGGTGGCGACCTTCTTGTAGCCCTTGTCCTTGAAGGCATAGGTGCCGAGGCCGGCCATCCACTGGGCGCCATCGGTCGAGAAGCGGAAGAAATTGTCAGCCGGATCGCGCAGCGTGGTGTCCTGCGCGGCCGAGGTGCCGTTGATGAAGGTCACGTTCGGCTGGGTCTTGGCGTAATCCTTGACGGCAATGCCTTCGTCGCCCGAAAGCGGGCCGACCAGCACCTTGACGCCGTCCTGCTCGACCAGCTTGCGCGCCGCGCGCACGGCGCTGTCGGGCGAGGCATCGGACGACCCCTTGACGATCTCGATCTTCTTGCCGGCGACGGTGCCGTTCATCTCGGCAACCGCCGTCATGGCACCGCGCTCGCCGTCCTCGCCGAGCACCGTGAACGGCCCCTCGAAGGTGGCGAGCAGGCCGATCTTGATGGTGTCGTCGGCAGCCAGCGCCATCGAAGGCGCGGTCAGCCCGGTGAACACCGCCAGGGCCAGCACTGTACGTCTATGCATCCTCATGATTTTCCTCCCGTTGATTTCGTTTTGCAGTGGTTCATTCCATCCCGGCCGCTACGAGCCGGGACGCAAGGACTCCTGGGCGAGATGTGGCTTGATCCTCCCCCACAACCCAAGAATTCCATCCGGTGAGACGAAGACGATCACCAGGAACACCATGCCGATCAGCGTGTTGAACCGCTCGGCGCCGACGATGTCGATGGCGAAGGTCTGCATCAGGACGACGACGACCGCGCCGAGAAACGGCCCGATCGGATGGCGAAGGCCGCCGATCACGGCAATGATCAGCACGTCGATCGCGGCATCGACGCCGATGGTGCCGGGCGAGACGCGGCCGTTGAACCAGACCAGCAGCACGCCCGCCAGTCCGGCGATGATGCCGGCCAGCAGCCAGGCGAAGACCTTGTGCGCGGTGACGTGATAACCAAGCGCGCGCATGCGGCGCGGGTTGTCGCGGATCGCCTGCAAGGTCATGCCGAAGGTCGAGCGCGAGCCGTAGAGCACGGCCGCATAGGACAGCACCGCCAGACCGAGGCAGAGATAGTAGAAGGGCTTTGGGTCACGCCAGTTGACGCCCCAAAAGACCGGGGCGCGGATGCCGGCATAGCCGGAATGGCCATTGAAGATGGCGTAGTTCTGCTGGGCGAAATAGTAGGTCGCGGTGGCGATCGCCAGCGTGATCATGATGGTGTAGATGCCCTCGGTGCGCACCGAGATCCAGCCTATCAGCGCCGACGCCAGTGCCGCCGCAAGAACCGCGAAGGGAACCGCGAGCCACCACGGCCAGCCGAAGCCCAAAATGCTGGAATTGTTGTTGCCGAGGATGGCGATGGCGTAGGCGGCGATGCCAGCTACCGTGATCTGCGCCAGGCTGACCATGCCGCCATAGCCGGCGAGCAGCATCAGCGACAGGCCCAGCATGCCGAAGACCAGGGAATAACCGCCGATCTGCGTCAGGAAGAAATCCGACGCCACCAGAGGATAGAGCACCAGTGCTGTGGCAAGGATGATGTGGCCGGCGCCGAGCTTCTCCAGCCAGTTCTGCTGCGGCGTCACGCTGCTGGTGGCGATAGCCAGGCTCATCGCGCCTTCCCCATGATGCCTTGCGGCCTGACTGCCAGCGTTACCACCATGATGACGAAGGTCAGCACGATGCCATAGGTCGGGAAATAGACGAGGCCGATCTGTTCGGCGAGGCCGATCAGCAGCGCGCCGATGGCGGCACCCGTGATCGAGCCCATGCCGCCGACGATGACGACGACCAGCGAGGCCAGGAGATAACGGACGTCCTCGCCGGGCGCGACCGAAAGCGCCGAACCGCCGACGACGCCGGCAAAGCCGGCAAGACCGGCGCCGACGGCAAAGACGATAGCGAACACCGCATGCACATTAACGCCGGAAGCCTGCAGCATGGCGCGGTCGTCGACGCCGGCGCGGATCATCATGCCGACGCGGGTCCGGTGCAGCATCAGCCAGAGGCCGACGCCGATAACGATCGCCGCCCCCAGCACGACGACGCGGTACAGCGGATAGGTGAGGAAGACTGAAGCGCCGTTGGAGCGCACAGCGGTGATGATGGGCAAGGTCAGGGCGCCGTCGAGCCATTCCGGCGTGGCGATCTGGTAGGTGCCGCCAGCCCACACCGCCAGCATCAGGTCGGCGGCGACGATCGAGATGCCGATGCTGACCAAGGTCTGGCGCAGATCGTCACCCTCCAGGCGGCGGAACACAAACACCTGCATGACGACGCCGACGATGGCCAGCACGGCGAAGCCGGCGGCGACGCCGAGCAGCCAGTAGCCGGTGCGGTTGGTGACCTCGTAGCCGATATAGGCGCCGAGCAGATAGAGCGAGCCATGCGCCAGATTGACGTTGCGCATCAGGCCGAAGATCAGGGTGAAGCCGCTGGCGACGAGGAAATACAGGCCGGCCAGTGTGATGCCGTTGAGGATGGCGCTGACGAAAGCCTTCTTCGAGATCAGGATCGCATTCAGCCAATCCGGCCAGGCGGCAAAGACCAGCCATGCCATGACGGCGGCGGCAAGCAGGCCGACGAGGCCCCAGGCCTGCCGGCGTGTCATGCCGCCGCCCGAGAGCGACGACGAGGATGGCTGGTCGAGCAGGCTCATGCAGTCAGCCGCCGGCGCTGCTCGTTCATGCGCGGCGCCTTGTGGAACTTGCCGTCCTTCATGATGGCGAGGATGCGGTTCTTGTCCTGCAGGATGCGCACGTCGGAGATCGGATCGCCGTCGACCAGCAGCATGTCGGCGAGGTAGCCTTCCTTGATCAGGCCAAGCTCGTCACCCATGTTCATGATCTGGCCGCCATATTTGGTGCCGGCCTGGATGGCTTCCATCGGCGAGAAGCCAAGCATCTCGACGAAGGTCTGGATGTCCTTGGCGTTGGTGCCTTGCGGCGTCCAGGCAAAGCCGTAGTCGCCGCCGATGCAGACGCGGATGCCGCGCCGGTGCATCTTCTTCATCGTCTCGATGCACATTTCGAGTTCGCGCTCATATTCGAGCGAGAGCGGCGAACCCGGCTTGATGCCCCATTGTTCGGCATGACGCGCGGTGTTGATCAGCCAGGCGATGCCGGGCGCGACGAAATGCTTGTCCTTGACCGCCTCGAGCATGTCGAGCGCTTCCTCGTCGGCGAAGGAGGCATGGTAGATGTTCTGGATGCCGTGGCGGACGCACTGCTTGACCGATCCGGACGAGCGCGCATGCGCCGACAGAACCTTGTTGCGGCAGCGCGCCTCGGAGGCAGCCATGGCGACCTCCTCTTCCGACATCGGCGTCTCCTCGGCGCCCATGCCGGTGATGCTCTCGCCGGACAAATTGAGCTTGATGGAATCGACGCCGTATTTGATCAGCTGGCGCACGGTGCGGCGGATTTCCTCGGGACCGGAAATGACGATGCCGAGATTGAGGCCCTCATGCGGAATGTGCGAGGGCGAGGAGTCGCCGAGACCGCCCACCGTGGTGATCTCCGGACCGGCCGCGAGATAGCGCGGTCCTGGGAACCGGCCCTGGTTGATGAATTTTTTCGCGACGACATCGAGACGCGGCTTGGCGGCGGCCGCACCCCGGCCAGCGGTGAAGCCGGCATCGAGCACCAGCTTGGCCATCTCCATGGTGACCAGCATATGCTCTTCGATTTCCATCATCTGGATGGGGTCGATGCCCGGCGCGTTGTTCCAGGACAGATGCAGATGCGCGTCGATCATGCCCGGCATCAGCGTCGCGCCCATGCCGTCGATGGTCGTGACACCCCCTGGCGCACCACCGCTGTAGGGAGATGAGGAGGACGAGCCGAAGCGCGACGAGCCCTTGGTGATCTGCTTGATGCGGTTGCCCTGCACCAGCACTTCGCCGGTATAGGGATATTCACCGGTGGCGTCGAGCACGCGCACATTGGTGAACAGCGTGCTGCTCGAGCCGTTGCCGTTCCAGCTGTCGTCTGCCATCACAAGCCTCCCAACTTGTCGAGCGCGTAGTTCTACGCCCGATCAGAAATTCTTACCTATCAACCCGTCTCAAAAAATCGGCGAGCTTCTGGCTGCTTTCGCGCGGGCTTTCCACCGTGGCCCAGTGCCCGCACCGATCCAATGACGAGAATACCGCGCCCTTGATCTTGTCGGCAAGCGCCTGCCCGACGCCCTGCGGATTGACCGTGTCGGCATCGCCGGTGACGAGCAGCGTCGGCGCCGAGATTCTCCGCGCATCGACAGCGGTCGCCTTGGCCAGCGCCTCGCAGGTGCGGGCGTAGGATTCCGGATCCTGGCGCGTGATCGATTCCCGCACGAAGGCGACGGCGGCAGGCGAGGTTTCCCTGGTGTGCGCCGAGATCGCATTGGCGACAATCTGGTCGGCGATATCGGCAATGCCGCCTGAGCGCGCCAGCCTGGCGCGGTTGGCAAGCCCTTGCCTGGTCGCTTCAGCCGGTTCCGCCAAGGCGCCGAACAGCGCCAGCGAGGCGACCAGCGAGGGCTGCGTTGCGGCAATCTGCTGGCAAACGATGGTGCCCATCGAATGGCCGACGAAATGCGCAGATGTGACTCCCATGCCGGCCATGGCGCGGATGACGGCATCGCTCATCAATTCGATGGTCAGCGGTTCGATCGGGCGTGGCGAACGGCCGGAGCCCGGCAGATCGAGCCGGATGACGCGGTAGGCCGAAAGTGCTGCCATCTGCGGCTGGAACATGTTCGACGTGCCGCCGAGGCCATGGATCATCACCACGGCCGTGCCCTCGCCGACAACTTCCGCAACGACCTGGCCAACTGTCACGGTGGTCATCGCGCATGCTCCGCGAAGCGGTTTTCCAGCGTGCCGATGCCGTCGATCTCGATGCGCACGACGTCGCCGGCCTTCAAATATTTCGGCGGATCAAAGCCGATGCCGACGCCGACCGGCGTGCCGGTGGCGATGATGTCGCCGGGTTTTAGCGTGATGCCTTGCGACAGCGTGGCGATGATGGTCGGGATGTCGAAGATGAGCAGCGAGATCTTGGAGTCCTGGCGCAGGTCCTCATTGACGAAACAGCGGATGCCGGCGGTCGCCAGATCGAGTTCATCCCTGGTCACGGCCCAGGGGCCCATCGGACAGAAGGTGTCCTGCGATTTGCCGATCAGCCACTGGCTGTATTTGCCTTGCAGGTCGCGGGCGGTGACGTCGTTGACGATCGTATAGCCCCAGACGTGATCGAGCGCGTTCTCTTTTGAAATGCCGCGCCCGCCCTTGCCGATGATGACGGCGAGTTCGGCCTCATAGTCGATGGCCGTCGAGACGGAGGAATCGATCAGCACGCTGGCATGGTTGGCGACGACCGATTCAGGCACCTTGGAAAAGATGATCGGATGCTTCGGGATCGCACCGGCGCCGGCGCTGGAATCGAAGCCGCTGCGGGCGAACTCATGCGCGTGCTCGTGATAGTTCTTGCCGACGCAGAAGATGTTGCGGCGCGGCTGCGGGATCGGCGCCTCGATTTCGACCTGCGCCAGCGGGATCGGCGACAGGGTGCGCGGCACACCAGTGCCGTTGCGCTCGATCAGCGCCAGGATGCCGGATCTGGCCTGGTCGACGGCAAAATCGAAAGGCGCGATCGTCTGCTTATCGAGGTCGACAAGCCCCACGCGACGTTCGCCGGCGATCGAAAAGGTCGCGACCCGCATCCACATCCTCCCTGAACCAATACTGAGCCAATTTTTCGCTCTTTCGTTACACGCTATCGCCGATTGGTTTAGGCCGCAAGCGGAATCTGATTTGGTCCGACCAAAAACGTTTGTCGCTCGCGCCAATGGGCTTCTGCGGGGGATGCCGGCAATCTGGCGGAATGGACGACGGCTTCGGAAGCTGATATCTATGGTTCAATACCGGATCAGATAAAAGCTGCCAGATATGCCAAAGCTCGTCGCCAACGATATCGCCACCGCGCTGAAGAAACGCATCTCTTCAGGCGAATGGATCGAGAATGGCCGCATGCCGCCGGAGCGCGATCTGGCGAGCGAATTCGGCGTGGCGCGCAACACGGTGCGGCGCGCTGTCTCCTTCCTCGAGGATGACGGCACGGTGGTGCGGCATGTCGGGCGCGGAACGTTCCTGACCGCCACCAATCCGGGCTCGATGGCGGCCACCGTCGGCCGCATGGAAGGCACCAGCCCGGCCGACATGATGGAGATCCGGCAGTTGCTGGAGCCGGCGGCGGCGTCCTTCGCCGCCACCAACGCCAGCGCCACGGAACTCAATGCGGTGCGCGAGGCGCACAAGATCGCCTCGGAGTCGCAGGACATGCCGACCTTCGAGCATTGGGACGCCGAGTTTCACCACCGCATCTTCGCTTGCTCGCGCAACGACTTCCTCAAAGAGATCCACAATCTGATGCGCATCCTGCGCAACCAGGCACCATGGTTCGAAATGAAGAAGCGGTCGTTTTCGGAAGAACGCCGCAGCATCTATTGCAGCGAGCACCAGACGGTTCTCGATGCGCTGCTGCGGCGCGATCCCGAGAGCGCCAGCCAGGCGATGCTGGCGCATCTGAGAACCGTCGAGCGCAATCTGCTCGGGCGGTAGCAGCCAGGATCGGGGAGGCGCATTCGGCGCCTCCCCGATCTATTCCGTCACTCTCCGCGCATTGTCGCCTGGAAGGTCGGCAGGTGCTTCTTCTGCGCCTCCAGCATGCGCTCACGGTAGACGCCGTAGATGACGTCGGTGTCGTGCAGGGTCACGCCAGCGATCGTCGGCGAGGCGAAGACCGGCAGCTCGATGCCGCGCTTCGAAAGCTGCTCGGCAGTGCGGGCGATCAGCTCGTGCGCCAGGATCATGGCCAGCACCGTCGATGAGCCGGAGACCGGCCGGCTCCAGCCTTCGACCGGCACGATCGCATCCTCGATCGGCGAACAGGTGTCGATGACCAGGTCCGCCGCATCGGCCAGCCGCTTGCCCGACGAGTGCGTCGCCGGCTTGTCGAGATTGTTCTTGCTGGTCACCGCGACGACGAAGATGCCGCGCTTCTTGGCGTAGAGCGCGGTGTCGATGCCCGAGGAATTGCGGCCGCTATGGCCGAAGATGATGATCGAGTCGCCCTTGTTGAGCGGCTGGTGGTCGAGGAATTTCTCGGCGTATTTCTCGGTCCGCTCCAGCCACAGCAGCTCGCGCACGCCGCCGGCGCCGAGCACGTTGTGCCACATGACGCGCGGGTCGGTCAGCGGGTTGAAGCCGACATAGCTTCCGTAGCGCGGGAACACTTCCTGCACCGGCAGCACCGAATGGCCCGAACCGTAGAGATGGACCAGCCCGCCGCCCTCAAGCGTGTCGGCGAAGCGGCTGGCGGCCTGGCCGAAGGCTTCTTCATTGGTTTTCGCTGCCTGGTCGATGAGGGCGGCGAGACGGTGGATGTAGAGATCGGACACGAGGGTACTCCTGTTATGTGTCGGCTTGGGATGGATCAGCTTCTTGTGGTTGACGGGACCCGTCCGGCGCGCAGCGTCGAGCGGATTTCGTAGCGGTCGCCCCGCATGATGGAGACGGTGAATTCGAACGGACCGCGCTCGTCCGTGGTGATGCGCTCGACCACGAAAGCCGGGCTGCCAACCGGCAGATCGAGCAATTCGGCATCCGCCGCACCGACCGCGCCGACGCGGTAGTTTTCACGCGCCGCCACCGGCACGATGCCGTAGTGGCGCTCCAGCGCCTCATAGAGCGAGCCTTGCAGCAGGCCGGCATCGAGGAAACCCGGCACGCGCACGGCCGCAAGCTGCGCCGTCTGGATTCCGATCGGCTCGTTGTTGCCGAGCCGCAGGCGCCGGATGCGCACGACCGGATCGCCCTCCTCGATCTCCAGCGCGCCGGCAGCGGCGGCATTGGCCGTGGTCAGGCTGCAGTCAAGCAGGCGCGAGCCGGCGACCACGCCCATATTGCCCATTTCCTGGGTGAAGCTGGTCAGCTCACGGGTGCCGGCAACAAGCGTGGTGGAGCGCACGAACGTGCCACGGCCATGCTCGCGCCGCAGCAGGCCGTGCTCCTCAAGATTGCGCAAGGCGTGGCGCAGGGTGATGCGGCTCACGCCGAACAAAGCGCACAGCCTGTCCTCGGCCGGGATCTGGTCGCCCGTTGCCCATTCGCCGCTCTTGACGATGGCGCGGATTGCTTCCTCGACCTGATACCAGAGCGGCTCCGGCCTTCGGCGATCCGGCTGCTGAAAGCTTGCTTCGCTCATCGCACCTGCCTCCACTCTTTTCCCGCGAGCCCGGCCAGTGCCGCCCCGACGAGACCGGCCCGGGAACCGAACTGTCCGGATCGCAGCACGATATCGCGCAGATGCGGCGGCAGTTGCCGCTGCATCGCGGCAAGCAGCGACGGCCGGATCACGTCGAGTGCGTCGGCCAACCCGCCGGAGATCAGCACCGCCTGCGGATCGAGAAGTGCCACGGCGCCGGCGAGCGCGGTACCGAGCCGACGCGCCGGCGCCTCCAGCGCGGCAAGCGCGGCCTTCTCGCCGGCCCGGGCGGCTTCGATCAGCCTGCCGCCATCTGCCAACCCGATCTCTTGTGCCAGGGTGTCGAGTGCGCGGCCGGAGGCGACGCGTTCCAGCCAGCCGCTACGCTCCTCGCCGGTATCCTCGACGTCGGCGCAGGCCCAGCCGAACGAACAGGCGCCGCCACGCGCCCCGGCGACGATGCGGCTGTTGGCCAGCACGGCGGAGCCGATGCCGGTACCGATCGCCAACAGAATCGCGTCGGACATGCCCTTCGCACTGCCTTCGACGGCTTCGGCGAGCATGGCGATCTGCGCGTCATTGCCAAGCGCGATGCGCAGGCCCGGAAACAGTCTCGCGACATCGACGCCGTCGAGATAGGGCAGGTTCGGAATCCAGCGGCAGACCGAGCCTTCGACCAAGCCAGGCACGGCAATGCCCAGCGATTCTACCGCACCCGCCTCGGCGCACAGCGCGCGGACCCGGGCGACAAGGGCGTCGAGGTTTGCCGGCGCCGGCTCGCGGCTCAGCACCTCCAGCATGCGCACATCGCCGGTATGGACGGCGGCCCGCAGATTGGTGCCGCCGAGATCGATGGCCAGAACCCGCGTCATCGGCCGCGGCCTCCGTTGGCCGGCGGCGCGAACAGGCCGCTGCCGGCATTCCACGAATGCGACGCGGCCGCGAAAGCCTGCGCATGGCGCGTGCCGCGCAGGCAGCCGCGCAGCCGGTAGAGCGCGCTGTAATAGTCGACATAGGGAAAGCTGCTCAGGCCGCGCGCCAATTCGTATTCCTTGACCGCCTCGCTCCAGGCCTCAAAACCGTCGCTGACATCGACGAGATGCTCGGGGCGAAAACCGTCATCGTCTTCCCAGTTCTCGCCGAACAGCAGCAGTTGCGGCGTGTGCGCCGCATGGTCGCGCGCAACAGTCGGCAGGGCGGCGAAGAAGATGCCGGTCTGTGTCAGCTGGGCGGCGGCGCGATGGTCCTTGTGCCAGCTGCCGTGCCAGTGTGTGATGACGATCTCGGGCTTCAATTCGCGGATGACGTCGCAGACTTTCAGCGCGGTCTCGTCGTCGGCAGGCAGGAAGGCATCGTGCAGGCTAAGATTGCGCGAGATGACGCCGAGGCGCGTGGCCGCCCTGCCCGCTTCCTCTTCCTTCTGCACGCAATACTGCGCGGGGATGAGGCAGGGATGGCCCTGCTCGCCCATGGTCAGATGCAGGAAGGTCACCGCGGCACCGCGCCGGACGGCCGCGGCCGCCAGCGGTCCGGCGATCACCTCGGCATCGAAGGCGTGCGCGCCGACCACCAGGATGGAGCTTGCGGCGTAGATCCTGTCCTCGATCATTTCATGCCTCCCCCGGCGCCGACGCCTTCGCGAATCTGGCGGGCGAGCAGACAATACATGATCAGGATGGGCGCCATGGAGATCGCCAGCGAGGCGAACACCAGGCCCCAGTCGGTGCGGAACTGGCCGACAAAGACGCTGATCGCCAATGGCACGGTCTTGTAGCGATCGTCGAAGATGAAGATCAACGGGAAGAAGAAGTCGTTCCACACCGCAATCGCGGTGAAGATGGCGACGATCGACACCGCCGGCTTCACCATCGGCAGGATGATCTGGAACAGGATGCGGACCTCGCCGGCACCGTCCATGCGCGCCGCCTCGTCGAGCTCGGAGGGCAGCACGCGCATGAAGTTGGCGAAGATGAAGACGGCGAAGGGAATGCGGATCGCCGCATAGACGAGGATCAGGCCGGTCAGTGAATCGAGCAGGTTGAGGTTGCGCATCAGCGTGAACAGCTCGACCGAGGCGAGCCGGATCGGCAGCATGATGCCGGACAGGAACAGGCCGAGCATGATGGCGTTCCAGCCGAGCCGGTAGCGGCTCAAGGGATAGGCGGCCATCGCCGAGACGACGATGGTCAGCACCACCGCACCGCCGGTGACGATCAGGCTGTTGACGAAATTCTGGCCGAGATCGGCGCGTGTCCAGGCGTTGACGAAATTATCGAAGGCCCAGCTTTGCGGCAGGCCGAGCCGGTTGTCGTAGATCTCGGCCGTGGTCTTGAAGCAGGAGACGACGAGGATATAGAGCGGCAAAAGAACGGCCGCCGTCCACAGAGCCAGCACCGTCCAGCCGGGCAGCCGCGCCAGCCTTGGCGAGATCACCAGCCTCTGCGAGTTCGCTAGCGCGCTCATAGCTGCACCGTGCGGCGGTCGAAGAAGCGCAGCATCAGCAGCGTGCCGAGGCTGAGGATCAGGAACAGCATGGTGCCCAGCGCCAGCGCCAGGCCGATATCGGTGATGCCGACGGCGCCCTCAGCGCCGAAGGCCAGCCGGTAGAAATAGGTCACCAGCGTGTCGGTCGCGTAGCTCGGATTGCCCTGCACGCCCTGCATGACATAGACGATGTCGAACTGGTTGAATGTGTTGATGAAGGACAGCGTCGTCAGCGTGCCGATGGCCGGCATCAGCAGCGGCAGCGCGATCGACAACAGCATGCGCGCGCTACCGGCACCGTCGAGCTTCGCGGCCTCGAATATCTGACCGGAAATCTGCCTGAGACCGGCGGTGTAGATGAGCACGGGGAGGCCCATCCAGTTCCAGGCGTCGACGGCGATCAGCATGCCGAGCGCGGTGTGGCTGTTGCCGAGCACGGTCAGGCTGCCCTGGTGCAGGCCAAGCCCGTTCAGTGCCCATTCGACGACGCCGCCCGGAGCCAGAAGCAGGCGCCACAGCGCGCCGACGATGACCGGGCTCAGCACCGCCGGAAAGAAAAAGACCGACTGGAAAAAGGCCGCACCTTTGTCGCGCAGGAACAGCAGCCAGGCGAACAGCAGGCCGATGCCGTTCTGGAACAGCATGATGCCGAAGAACCAGGCCGTGTTGTGCCAGAGCGCGCCGTAGAGCCGCGCGCCGCTCGGGAAGACGAACAGGCGCGAAAAATTCGACAGGCCTGCGAACTCGACCATGCGAAGCCCCTTCCAGATGAAGAAGCTGCCCCACAGCGACATCGCCAGGGGATAGAGGACGAACAGGGCGTAGACCGCCAGCGCCGGCAGGATGAACAGCACGGCCATGCGCTGCTGCGTGCGCCGAAGGCTGCTTTTGCGGCGAAGGTTGGTCATGCGCTGCTTTTGTCCAGTGAGAGGCCGGCCGCATTGCGGCCGGCCGGCTCCTTACTGCTTCGGCTTGAACCAGGTGGCGACGGCGGCCTGCATGTCGGCCGCCAGCTTTTCCGGCGCGATGTTGCCTTCGACCATGTCGATGATCTCCGACTGCAGGACGGAGGAGGCCGTTGGCGACTGCCAGCGAAAGCCGACCAGCGTCAGATAGGGCGTCGAATTCTTCGACATCTCCATCATCTGCGCCAGCACCGGATCCTTGACCGTGACGTCGGTGCGGGCCGGCGGCCAGCCGAGTTCGTCGGCGAACAGCTGCGCGAACTGCGCCGATGCCATGAAGTCCAGCACCTTGGTCGCGGCTTCCTTGTTGGTGCCTTCGGAGACGAGGCCATAGGAACCGTCCGAGAAAGCGGACGTGTAGAGCTTCGCGCCCGCAACGTCGGCGGGGAACGGGAAGATCGAGAATTTCAGCTTCGGGTTCTGCGCTTTGAAACTGCCGTTCTCGAATGAACCGCCGAGGAACATTGCCGCCTTGCCGCCGATGAACTGCTGCGTCGCCGTGGTGTAGTCGATGCCGGCGAAGCCATCGGGAAAATAGGGTTTCAGCTCGGCAAAGCGCTTCAGCGCCGCGACATAGCGCGGATCCTCGAAGGTCGCCTTGCCGGTCATCATCTCGTCGTAGAAGCCGGGGCCATAGACGGTCGGGCCGACGACCCCGACGGCGATCTCCAGCTCCCAGGCCGAGCCGTTGGCGCCGCCAGTGGCGATCGGGGTGATGCCCGCCGCCTTCAGCTTCTCGCACGCGGCGACGAAATCCTTGTAGGTCTTGGGGATCTCGATGCCGTGGGCGGCAAAGATGTCCTGATTGTAGAAGACGCCCATCATCGGCACCGAATAGGGCACGCCGTAGACCTTGCCGTCGGTGCGGCCGCGCGCGCCGCCAAGGGCAGCATCGGCCATGTTCTTCAGCTCGGGCACATTGTCGTCGAGCGCATCGAGATAGCCGGCGTCGACGAAGGGCTGCAATTCGCCATAGGCCTTGAGCTGGGCGATGTCGGGCCCGCGGCCGCCGCGCAACGCCGTGCTCAGCCGGTTCTGGTAGTCGGCGTCCGGCGTGAACTGGATGTTGACCTTGATGCCGGGGTTCTTGGCCTCGAAGGCGTCGAAGATGCGGCGCATCGCGGCTTCGTCCTCGGTGCGCCAGCTCCACAGCGTCACCGTGCTGTCGGCCCTCGCCGGCAAGGTGGTGAAGACGCCGGCGCAAGCGGCGGCAAGGCCGCCGATCAGGCCAAGGGCCGCGCGTCGGTGAATTGAAAGCATGCTCATTTGCCAGTCTCCCATTGTTTTTCAATCTTGGCGTCTCGCAGCGTTTTGGTGCCGCGAAAGAGTCACTCGCTCGACAAAGTCATTATAACGACATAGCATCATTCGCAAGAGGCATGCAGCGCTCCCGAAACAGAGACCGGCAAGGCCGCTGGGCTCATATCGAGATCAACATACTGTTTTGCAATCATAAAATAGAATCTGTGAATGCTGCCAAAAATCCAAATCCCCTTCACCAGCCGCTTTTTCGCAAACGGGCACTTGCGTCATCGCTTCATGTTGTCATAACGTCATCGTGATCGCTATACCCAATTGGAGGATGAGGATGTCTGTTGCCTGGACTTCGAAACTGGCTCTGGCCGCGAGCCTGGCCTTCCTGCCGGCCACCGGCTGGGCGCAATCGGTCAACATCTCCTATCTGACGCATTGGTCGCCCGAGACGGTCGCGCTGCTGGAAGCGGCGGCCAAGGATTATGCGAAGACCAATCCGGATGTCAGCGTCACCGTGCGCGCGGTTCCCTTCGGCGATCTTCTGACCACGCTACGCTCCCAGGGCGGCGGCTCGGACGGCCCGACGATCGGCGGCATCTACGATCTGTGGCTGCCTGAACTCGCTCGCGACAAGCTTGTCGCGCCTGCTCCCGACGCGGTCGCCGGCGAGGTCAAGGGCGCGTGGCCGGCGGGCGTCGTCAGCGCGGCTTCGGTCGGCGGCAAGCTCTACGGCATTCCCAACGAGATCGACGTCTACGCGCTGAACTACAACAAGGATCTGTTCAAGCAGGCCGGCATCCTTGCTGCGCCGAAAACCTGGGACGAATTCAGGGACGCGGCGAAGAAGCTGACCAACAAGGATGCCGGCCGGCAGGGTTTTGGCATGATCAATTCCTGGGCGGCGGGTGTCGTCCATCCCTTCGCCTCGCTGCTGGTCTCCAACGGCGGCGACCTGGTCAAGGACGGCAAGCCGGTGCTCGACAGCCCGCAGGCCACCGAAACTTTCCAGCTCTATGAAGACCTGATCAAGTCCGGCGCCAGCGTTCCGGCGATGGCGACGGCCGACGCCAACACCACCGGTCCGTTCCTTGACAATTTCGTCTCCGGCAAGACCGGCATGATCATCATGGCCAACTGGTGGGAGAGCGCGCTGAAGAGCGGCATGGGCGACAAGTTCGCCAACATCGCCACCGCGCCGATCCCGGTCGGCCCGAACGGCGACAAGCCGCATTCGATCTCCTACTCCTGGATGACCGTGGTCAACGCCAATGCGGGTGCTGCCGAACAGAAAGCTGCGTGGGAATTCCTGGCCTGGCTGAACAACCCGAAGTCCGGCAAGAACGGCGCCTCGGCGATGTCCGACATATTGATGTCGATGGGCATCCTGCCGTCGCGCTTGTCCGACATCGAGGCGCACAAGGACAAGCTCGGCTCGGAATTCCTGTCCGGCTATGTCAGCGTGCTGGCCGACGCCAAGCCCTTCCCCGTCGTGCCGGGCGGCCAGGAGTTCAGCGAATCCCTGCAGCAAACGCTCGAGGCGTTGCAGTATGGCCAGGTCTCGGCCAAGGATGCGCAGGCGACGGCGCAGGCCGACGCCGCCTCGATCCAGGAGCGTGCCGCCAAGTAGACTGGAGCCATGATCAACAGGTACCGTGCCTCGGCGGGCATCATGCTGGCGCCCGCCGTGACGCTGATCGGCGTCTTTGTCCTTTTGCCGATGCTGCTCACCGTCTGGCTGTCCTTCCAGGACTGGTCGACGCAGACGCCGTTCTCCAATGCGAGCTTCATCGGCTTCGACAATTTCCGCGAGATTTTCGGGCCGACCTCGGTCGGGCGCGACTTCAAGGGCGCGCTCGCCAACACCGCGATCTACACGGCGCTGTCGGTGATCCTCATCCTGCCGCTGTCCGTGGCGTTCGGACTGATGGTCTACCAGCGTGACGTCGCCGGCGGCACGGCGCTGAGGACAGTGCTGTTTGCCACCTACATGGTGCCGATGATCGCGGTGGCGCTGGTCTGGTCGAAACTCTATTCGCCGAGCGAAGGACCGCTCAACCAGATGCTTGGCCTGATTGGCATCGGCCCGCAGCCCTGGCTGTCGTCGCCACGCTCGGCGCTGATTTCGATCGTCTTCCTCAATGTCTGGCAACAGGTCGGCTATTTCACCGTGCTGGCGATCGCCGGGCTGACGCAAATTCCCGGCAGCCTCTACGAGGCGGCAAAGCTGGACGGCGCCAACCGGCGCGAGCAGTTCCGCTTCATCACCTTGCCGCTGATGCGGCGCACGCTGCTGTTCAGCGCCGTCATCGCCATCATCAACGCCGTGCAGGTGTTCGAGCCGGTGGCGCTCATCACCCAGGGCGGGCCGGTCGGCTCGACCAATGTCTTGACATACCACATCCGCCGCGTCGGCATCGAGCGCGCGCAGGGCGGGCTGGGCTCGGCGATGGCGGTCATGCTGATGCTGTCGCTGATCGTCGTGGTCTGTGCGCTGTTCGCGCTGGTCAACCGGAAGGACGACGAATGAGCGTACCGGAGCTTTCGGGGTCGTCGAGCCGGTTGCCGCGCAAGCGCCCGTCGGGACGCAAGGCGCTGCTGGCGACGCTGATGCTGCTGGTCGCCGTAGCCTCTGCCTTTCCGCTGGTGTGGATGGTGCTGTCCAGCCTGAAAACCCCGGCCGAGAGCATGCAGGTGCCGCCGGTCTGGATACCGCGCACGCCCAGCCTCGACGCCTATGAGAAGGTCTCCGGCGTCGTCAATGTCGGCCGTTCGATGTGGAACTCGCTGGTCATCGCCTCGATCACCACCGCCGGCATTCTCATCACCAGCATGATGGCCGGTTACGCCTTCGCCAAATACCACTTTCCCGCCCGGTCGCTGCTGTTTTCCGTGCTGATCGCCACCATGTTCCTGCCGCCGATCGTGACGCTGATCCCGCTCTACCGCCTGGTCGGCTCGATCGGCCTCAACGCCAGCCTGGCCGGCATCATCGTGCCCAATCTCGCCAATGCCTTCGGCATCTTCCTGATGCGCCAGTTCATATCAGGCGTGCCCGACGATTTGATCGACGCGGCGCGCATGGACGGTGCGTCGGAGCTGCTGATCCTGTTCAAGATCGTGGCACCGAGCGTGGCGCCGGCGATCGCGGCACTGGCGCTGTTTGCCTTCGTCTATCACTGGAACAGCTATCTGTGGCCGCTGACCGTGCTGCAAGGCAATGCCGACGCCTATCCCATCGTGATCAGCCTGAGCCGCCTGCTCAGCTATAACAGGGGCGCCGTCAACACCGGGCTGGTGATGGCGGGCGCGACACTTGCCGTGCTGCCGCCGCTGCTGCTGTTCGTCTTCCTGCAGCGCTTCTTCGTCGATTCCATCGTTGGCTCGGCGATCAAGGGATAGGCTCGTTGCGAACGCTTGCCGCTCGGCGATAGCCAAGGGTCCGGCTTGCCAAATGCCGCCATGCCGCCCATACACGGCTGGGCAATCGCCCCACCCCCGTTCGCGCCCCACCTGCCAGGGATACTGTCCGATGTCTGCGACGCCGTGCCCTTGGTCAAAGCCGTGACGGATAACTCCACGCCATCTCTCGCCAGCCTGGGCTGGACGGATTTTTTCGGCGACCAGATCGAGCCCGGCGAAACCAGGCTCGTGCCTGCGCGAATCGCCTCGGTCCATCGCGACCGGCTGGCCGGCCTATCCCAGGCGGGGCCAATCGATCTGACGCTGCCGGCGCAGGCGAACACCGGTGACTATGCCGTCGGCGACTGGGTACTCGTCGACGCGCATGACAACCTCGTGCAACGCCGCCTGACCCGCAGGACGGTGCTGGAACGCCGCACCCAGGGCGGCCGGGTGCCGCAGCTTGCGGCGGCCAATGTCGACACGCTGTTCATCGTCACCTCGTGCAATGCCGACTTCAATCCGGCCCGCCTCGAGCGCTATCTGGCGTTGGCCAACGAGGCGGGAACGACGCCGGTGATCCTGTTGACCAAAGCCGATACCGTGGCTGACGCCGAAGCATATGAAAGGCAGGCGGCCGCGCTGCAGCGCGGGCTGAGCGTGGTGACGCTGAACCCCCGCACATCGGACGCGGCAACCGCGCTCGCCGCCTGGTGCGGTGCTGGCCAGACGGTCGCGCTGATCGGCTCTTCCGGCGTCGGCAAATCGACACTGGTCAACACGCTTGCCGGATCGGCACAGCACTTGCCGCAACAGACCGGAGATATCCGCGAACACGATGCCAAGGGACGCCACACCACCACGTCGCGATCGCTGCATGCCATTTCCGGCGGCGGCTGGGTGATCGATACGCCGGGAATGCGGACACTGCAGGTCAGCGACGTCGCCTATGGCATCGACACGCTGTTTGCCGAAATCACCGAGCTTGCGCCGCTTTGCAAATTCCGCGACTGCACGCATGTGCATGAACCGGGCTGCGCGGTGCAGGCTGCCTTGAAGGCTGGAACGCTCGACCCGGAGCGCCTTGCCCGCTGGCGAAAACTGTCCGACGAAAACCAGCACAACACGCCGGTTCAGAGCGGACCTCGCGGCGCCAAGTCTCCCGGCGGCCGTGGCAAGAGGCGTTGAACCGCTGCGCCCCTGGCCTCAGAGCCGCGCCGTGCCGAAAATGCGATCCCAGAAAGCCGATGTCACGCCGAAATTGACCATTTCGTCGACATGGTGATGCAGCGCGTGGCGGCGCTTGAGGGTGTAGAGATAGCTCGGATGGGTGGGATGCCAGTGATGGATCATGTGGTGGATGCTGATGTACCAGAGATATCCCAGCATCAGCCCGCAGCTTACCGCGCTTGCGGTTGCAAAGTCTGAAACCATCCAAACGGGCAAAAACGCGACCAGCGCATGCACACCGAGGCTGAGCCAGGTCGGCGTGCCCACCGAACTGCGCTCCTCGACATGGTGACGATCATGGAGGTCCTTGATGTAGGGAATATGATGAAGGACGAACCTGTGCAGCAGGTATTCGGTCAGCGTCCAGAGGAAGAGACAAGCGACGACAGTGACGATCCAGCCCGGCGCGTTTTCTTCGCCGGCCTCGAGCAGCCCGGCCACCGCCAGCACGGCGATCACCAGCGGATAGACCACGAAGTCGCTGTAGTAGCCGATAAGACCCAGTTGCATCGTCACGCCCCATCTAGCCTTCGAGCCGCCAAACAAGCGATGGTATCAGATTGCCGGACTCGCGGGTCAGGAGCAATGCAGATACACCTGACATAGCGTCGCAACCCTTGGCACAAGGTACGCATCCAATGGTTCGGTGACAATCGCCAGACTGCCGCCTTCAGAACCGACTTCGCAAACGGACATAGAAAAATGGCAAAACGCAGTGCGGGGTTGCTGATCTATCGTCGAGGCGACGGCGGCCTTCGGGTACTGCTGGTTCATCCAGGCGGGCCGTTCTGGGCGAAGAAGGACGATGGCGCGTGGTCGATACCGAAGGGTCTCGTCGGCGAGAACGAGGACGAGTTGACGGCAGCGCAACGCGAGACCGAGGAAGAGCTCGGCATCAAGGTCGATGGCCCCTTCGCGCGGCTCGGCGACTACAGGCAACCGGGCGGAAAGATCGTTATCGCCTGGTCTGTGGAGGCGCGTATCGACATCGATGTGACCGCCATCAGGAGCAACAGTTTCACCATGGAATGGCCGCCAAGGTCGGGATTCATGAAGGCGTTCCCGGAAGTCGACCGAGCGGGCTGGTTCACCTTGCCCGAGGCCGACGTAAAAATCCTTGTGGGGCAGCGCCCGATGCTGTCGGACTTCGCCACGCAGCTAATCGCCTCCTCAGTAAGGCAGGCCGACATAGTTTTCGGCGAGCGCGGTCGACGCTGCACGCGACTGGACGAGATAGTCGAGTTCGGCCTCCTGGATGCGCTGGCCGAAGTCGCCGGTATCGGGAAAGCGGTGCAGCATCGTCGTCATCCACCAGGAAAAGCGGACCGCCTTCCAGACCCGTGCCAGCGCCTTTTGCGAATAGGCATCGATTCCAGCGTGTGATTTCTCGGCATAGACGTCGCGAAGACCGGCAAAGAGGTAGCGCACGTCGCTGGCGGCGAGGTTGAGACCCTTGGCGCCGGTCGGCGGCACGATGTGGGCGGCATCGCCGACCAGGAAAAGCCGGCCGAACCGCAGCGGCTCGGCGACGAAGGAGCGCAGCGGCGCGATCGACTTCTCGAACGACGGACCGGTGACGACGCTTGCCGCCGTCTGCTCCGGCAAGCGGCGGCGCAACTCGTCCCAGAAGCGGTCGTCCGACCAAGCCTCGACGCGGGCGCCCTCGGGGCACTGTACGTAGTAGCGGCTGCGGTGCGTCGAGCGCATCGAGCACAGCGCAAAACCTCGCTCATGGTTGGCGTAGACCAGTTCGCGATCGGCCGGCGGCACTTCGGCCAGCACGCCGAGCCAACCGAATGGATAGTGCCGCTCGAAGGTCTTCAGCGCACGCTCAGGCACCGATTTGCGGCTGACACCGTGGTAGCCATCGCAGCCGGCAATGAAGTCGCAGTCGATGCGATGCGTGACGCCGTCCTTGTCATAGGTGGCAAAAGGCGCCTCGCCGTCGAAATCGTGCAACGTGACATTTGCCGCCTCATAGATCGTGGTCAGTCCCGCCGCAGCGCGCTTGTCCATCAAATCATGTGTCACTTCAGTCTGACCGTAGACGGTGACATGCCTGCCGCCGGTCAGCGCCTTCAGGTCGATGCGGTGCAGGCGATCGTTGAACGCCAGCGAGAACCCTGTGTGCGGCAATCCCTCCGCGTGCAGCCGTGCGGCGGCACCCGCCTCCTCCAGCAATTCGACGGTGCCTTGTTCGAGCACGCCGGCGCGCACACGGCCGAGCACATGCTCGCGGCTGGCGCGTTCCAGAATGACCGTCTCGATGCCGATGCCGGCCAGCAATTGTCCGAGCAGCAGACCGGACGGTCCGGACCCGACAATGAGGATCTGGGCGCGCATCAGTGCCCGAGACTTTCGATCTGCCCAGCCAGTTCGGCGGCAAGGCGCAGCGACGCGGCTGTCGCCACCACCATCTGCGGCAGCAGCAGCCATTCCAGCGTCCAGGCGGCGCCCGAGCGTTCCTGCTCATGCACCAGGGTCTGATGCATGCCGGAAAGTTGCGTGGCGTTGAAGCGAGCAAGCGCCACCAGCGCCTCGGCCTTCACCGGGTTCTGCTTGTGCGGCATGGCCGACGAGCCGCCTCCGCCCGAAAGCTCGATCTCGGTTCCACCCTGCGCCATCAGCGCAATGTCCTGGCCGAATTTGCCAAGACTGCCCGTCACCAGCGACAGAAAGCCGGCAAAATCGGCGAGCGCATCGCGCTGGCTATGCCATTGCGGCGCATCGGCAAGGCCGAGCCTTGCCGCAAGGACCGCGCGTACCGCCGGCCCCTTGTCGTCAAGCCTTTCCAGCGTGCCGGCGGCGCCGCCGAATTGCACCACCAGCAAACGCCTCGACTGTTCCGACAGTCTCTCCTTGTTCCGTTGCAGCGGCGCCCGCCACGCCATTGTGCGATCCGCCACGGTGATTGGGATCGCCTTCTGCATGCGCGTCATGCCGGTCAGCGCCCTGCCCCCGAAGCGCTCTTCGAGCGAGGCGAGGCGCATGGCGGTCTCGGTCAACAGCAGGCCGAGATGTTCGGCGACGGATTTGAGCCGAAGCATCAGGCCCGTATCGATGACATCCTGACTGGTCGCGCCGAAATGCACTTTCTGGCCGTGCGGTTCGCCGACCGCCACCCTGATCTGGCGCACCAGTTCCGGCACCATGACGCCGTCCCTGGCGACGCCGGCGCGCAGCAAGGCGGTGTCGGGCCGGAACGTCGCAAGCACTGCCACGATCGTCGCCGCCGCATCCTTGGTAATGATCCCGTTTTCGGCCTCCGCTTGCGCCAGCGCGCACTCAAAGGCCAGCATCGCCTCGATTTCCGCCTCGACGGAAAAATGCCGGCTCGCTTCCTCGTCGCCGAGAAGAGCGGAGAGCAATGGATGGTCGAAGGGCGATACGGTCATGTCTCGGCTCTCCTGAGCAGTTCACCGTTTCACGGAAACGGCGAACTGCTCTAACTCTTTGTTTTGACGCAATTCCGGACGGAAAACCGTTTCACACTTTTCCTGGAATTGCTCTAGCTGTCGAAGAAGACCGTTTCCTTCTCCCCCTGGAGATGGACGTCGAAGACAAAGGTATCGCCGGTGCGCTCGGCGATCAGCGTCGGCACGCGAATGCGGTGCTCGATGCGCGCCAGGATCGGATCCTGCGCATTGGCCTTTTCCTCGTCGGAAAAGTAGAGCCTCGTGTGCAGGCCAAGATTGATGCCGCGGGCGACGATCCAGAGCGTGATGTGCGGCGCCATCAGGCGGCCATCCCTTGATGGTACGCGGCCAGGCTTGATCGTCTCGAACGCGCACAGGCCGGTGTCCATGTCGGTCGGGCAGCGGCCCCAGCCGAAGAAATTCGGATCGGCGGCGCCGCGCAGTTCCGCCGGCGAATTGTAAAGCCCGTCCGCATCCGCCTGCCAGATCTCGATCAGCGCATCCTTGAGCGGCGTGTCGGTGCCGTCGAGCACCCGGATGCGCAGGCCGATACGCTCGCCTTTGGTCTTGTCGTTGACCATGGTGGCACCAAGGTCGGTCGCATAGACGCCGACGATGCCGCAGAAATTGGGCGTCAGCCCGATGTGGACGTAGGGTCCGGCGGTCTGCGAAGGGCTTTCCCTGAGCCGGTCGAGCGACTGGGCCATCAATTGCCCTCCAGCCTGTTTTCGAACAGCGACGAGCGGCGCCCGCGCAGCACGATGTCGAACTTGTAGGCGCGCGCGTCGAACGGGATCGTCGCTTGCATGTCGAGGGCGGCGATCAGCGTTTCGATGGCGGCCTTGTCGGGGATGCCGCGCACGATCGGGCAGTGCCAGATCAGCGGATCGCCCTCGAAATACATCTGCGTGATCAGCCGCTGTGCGAAACCATGGCCAAAGACGGAAAAATGGATGTGCGAGGGCCGCCAGTCGTTCGGCCCGTTCGGCCAGGGATAAGGACCGGGCTTGACGGTGCGAACGGCGTAGCCGCCATCCTCGCCAGTGACGGCGCGGCCGCAGCCGCCGAAATTCGGGTCGAGCGGCGCCAGGTAGCCATCCTTCTTGTGGCGGTAGCGGCCGCCGGCATTGGCCTGCCAGAATTCGAGCAGCGCGCCGGGCACGCCAACGCCGCGTTCGTCGAGCACCCGCCCATAGACGATGATGCGCTCGCCGATGGCGCTCTTGCCGGGCCTGGCGAAATTGTGGATCAGGTCGGCGTCGAGTTCGCCCAGCATGGCGTGACCGAAGACCGGGCCTGCAATCTCCGACAGCGTGTTGTCGAAGGCGAGCGGCGCTTTCTGCGGCGAGCGCAGCACGGAGGTCTTGTAGTTCGGCGTCAGTGCCGGCGGATGCCAGGTCCGGTCGCGCTGGAAGAAGGCGGCGGTCTCGGGCCTCCGGTTCGATCCGGACTCAGCGGGCATTCCTGGCTCCGTCCATTTCCGAAAACACGTCCTTGGCGATCTTGAAGGCGCGGTTGGCGGCCGGCACCCCGGCATAGATGGCGACATGCAGGAACGCTTCGCAGATATCGTCGCGCGAAGCCCCGGTGTTGGCGGTGGCACGCACATGCATGGCGACCTCCTCATCATGGCCGAGTGCGGCCAGCAGCGCCAGCGTGACGATCGAACGCTCGCGCTTGGTAAAGCCCGGCCGTGCCCACACCGTTCCCCAGGCGGCCTCGGTGATCAGCTCCTGGAAAGGCTGGTCGAAATCGGTGGCGGCAACTTCCGCCCGGTCGACATGGCGGTCGCCGAGCACGGATCGCCGCACCGCGAGGCCCGTGCGATATCTGGCTGCGTTGCCGGGGACTTCATCCATGGGTTTCTGCTCCAGGGGCAAGCGATGCGACAAAATCGCGGATCAGGGCGGTCAGCGCTTCAGGCTGTTCGATGCACGGGATGTGCCCGGCGTCGCGGATGATCTCGAAGCGCGCACCGGGGATGAGAGCGGCCAGCGAGCGGACCAGATCGGGCGGCGTCGAGCCATCCTGGTCGCCGGCGACACAGAGCGTCGGCACAGCTATCCGTTTGGCGCTATCGGTGAAATCGGCGTCGCGAACCGCCATGCAGGTCTTGATATAGCCAGGCTGCGCTTGCCTGATCAGCATGTTGCGGCAGCCCGCAAGGTCGGCAGCGCGCGCAACGTGGAAATCCGGCGTGAACCATACTTTCATTACAGCGTTGGCGATGGCCTCGATGCCGTGGCGCTCGACGACCGAAATGCGCGTGTTCCAGCTTTCGGCGGTGCCGATCTTGTGGGCCGTGTCGCACAGGATCAGGCCTTCGACCATTTCGGGGCACCTGATATAAAACCCTTGCGCGATCAGACCACCGACCGACAGGCCGCACAACACAACCTTGCCCAGTCCGAAATGATCGATGAGCGCGCAGAGATCGTCGACGTGATCGTCGATCGACCTGATGTCGCCGATGTCGGAGAGCCCGTGGCCGCGCTTGTCGTAGACCAGCAGGGGCATTTCCCCGTCCAGGATCGATAGGACCTGGTCCCAGATGCGCAAGTCGGTGCCGAGCGAATTGATGAACACGATTGGGCGCGCACTGCCGTTCGCCTTGATGTGGCGGTGGTGCAGCGTGATGCCGCCGATGGTGACGAATGGCACGATTTCGATCCTCCATCCCCACATTGCACAAGGCATTTGGTTCGGTAAAATGATATTTTGCGCCGTTTCATTAACTCAGGGGTTATTAAATCCATGTCCGAAGGCCGCATCCGCTTCCGTCACCTGCAGGCATTCCTGGAAGTTGCGCGGCAGGGAAGCGTGGCGCGGGCTGCCGACTTCCTGCATGTCAGCCCGCCGGCGGTGACCAAGACATTGCGCGAACTGGAAGAGGCGCTGGGTGTGGTGGTGGTCGAACGCGACGGCCGCGGCATCAGGCTGACGCGCATCGGCGAAATCTTCCTTCGCCATGCCGGTACGGCGATCACGGCGCTCAAGCAAGGCGTCGATTCCGTCAGGCAGGACGGGGCGATCAACCGTCATCCGATCCGCATCGGTGCGCTGCCGACGGTCTCGGCGCGGGTGATGCCGCTTGCGATCAGCCTGTTCCTCAAGGAGGGCACCGGTGCGGCGATCAAGATCGTCACCGGCGAGAACGCCGTGCTGCTCGAACAATTGCGCACCGGGGCGCTCGACCTCGTCGTCGGGCGGCTGGCGGCGCCGGAAAACATGACCGGCTTCTTCTTCGAGCACCTCTATTCCGAACAGGTGCTGTTCGTGGTGCGGGCGGGCCATCCGCTGCTTGACCCCGGACAGGATGTGTTTGCGCGGCTCGACGAATTCCCGATGCTGATGCCGACGCGAGAATCGGTCATCCGTCCCTTCGTCGACCGGCTGTTCATAACCAACGGCATGACGGCGCCGGCAACCGAGATCGAAACCGTCTCGGATAGCTTCGGCCGCGCCTTCCTGCGGCAAAGCAATGCCGTCTGGATCATTTCGGCGGGCGTCGTTGCCAATGAGCTCGGCAGCGGCGCCTTCGTCGCCTTGCCTGTGAACACCGAGGAGACCAAGGGCCCGGTCGGCTTGACGATGCGGACGGATACGGCGCCCTCGCCGGCTTTCTCCATCCTCTTGCAGACCATTCGTGAAGCGGCACGGCAAGGCAGCTGACGCGTCGGACCCGTTCGAGCCGGGTGTTGTCTCGGGCCAATTTTGCTAACCCATAGGTTAATGAAACCCCACAAAATATCATTTTACCAAACCAAACCGCTGGTGCACTGTGGTGATGAGGAGCCATAGAGGGAGGAACAAATGACCCACGCCATCGGCAACAAATCCATCACTCACGGTATTTCGCGACGCCAGTTCATTGCGACCTCGATCGCCGGCGGCGCGGCGCTTGCGCTTGGCGGCCGCGGCGCCTTTGCTCAAGCCGGCGGCACGCTCAAGGTCGGCTTCGTCAGCCCGCGCACCGGGCCGCTCGCCGGCTTCGGCCAGACCGACGGCTACGTGCTCGACCTGGCCCGCAAGGCGCTGGCCGGGGGGCTCGACATCGGCGGCAAGAAATACAGTGTCGAGATCCTCGACCAGGACACGCAGTCCGATCCGTCGCGCGCCGGCCAGTTGGCCAAGGACCTGATCAACAACCAGGCCATCGACCTGATGCTGGCGGTGTCGACGCCCGAAGTGATCAATCCGGTCGCCGACGCCTGCGAGGCCGCCGGCGTGCCGTGCCTGTCGACAGTCATGCCGTGGGAAGCCTGGTATTTCGGCCGTGGCGCCAAGCCCGGCGCGCCCTCGCCGTTCAAATGGACCTATCATTTCGGCTTCGGCGTCGGCGAGTTCTTCAAGACCTACATCTCGCAATGGAACCTGATCGAGACCAACAAGAAGGTCGGCGTCATGTATCCGAACGATGCCGACGGCAACGCCATCCGCGCTAATCTGGCACCGCTGCTTGCCAAGCAAGGGTTCACCATTGTCGATCCCGGTGCCTATGAGACCGGCACCACCGACTACTCCTCGCAGATCGCGCTGTTCAAGCAGGAAGGCGTCGAGATCTTCAACTCGTTCCCGATCCCGCCGGATTTCGCGGCGTTCTGGCGCCAGGCGGCACAGCAGGGCCTGATCAAGCAGATCAAGATCTGCCAGGTCGCCAAGACCGGGCTGTTCCCGTCTGACATCGAGGCGCTCGGCGATCTTGGCATGAAGATTTCAAGCGCCGCCTACTGGCACAAGGCTTTCCCGTACAAATCGCCGCTGACCGGCGTTTCGGGAACCGAGCTGGCCGACGGCTACGAGGCGGCCAGCGGCAAGCAGTGGACGCAGCAGCTCGGCGCCTCGATGTCGTTGCTCGACGCCGGCTTCGAGGCGCTGAAGGCAAGCACCGACGCCAAGGACAAGGCAGCGGTGGCCAAGGCGCTGAGCCAGCTCAAGACCGAGACCATGATCGGCAAGGTCGATTTCACCAGCGGCCCGGTGGCCAATGTCTCGCCCGGACCGATCATCGGCACGCAGTGGGTGGCCGCCAAGGAAGGAGCCAAGTTCCCGCTTGACTATGTCGTGACGGAGAACGCCACCGACCGGAAGGTTCCTGTCGAAGCCAAGCTTCTGCCTTACAACGGCTGATGGACCGCTGACGGGGATCGCCTGGTGACCCATCCGCGACAACAGGCGATCCTCGCCGCAGCCGGCATCCACAAGCGCTTCGGCGCGCTTGTGGTGCTGGATGCCGTCGACTTCGCCATGGCCGCGGACGAGGCGGTCGGCATTGTCGGCCCGAACGGCGCCGGCAAAACCACGCTGCTCAGTGTGCTCGCCGGGGCTTTTCCACCAAGCTCGGGCACGGTCAGCTTCAAGGGCGGCGATGTGACGCCGCTGTCGGCGACGCAGCGCTGCCGGCTCGGCCTGGTGCGCACGCATCAGGTGCCAAAACCGTTCAGCGGCATGACCACCTTCGAGAATGTCTTCGTCGCCGCGTCGCATGGCGCCGGCCTCGGCCGCGACGAGGCCTATGAGGAGGCGCTCGGTTCGCTGAAACTGTGCGGCATGCTTGATGTCGCCAACCGGCGCGCCGAAACGCTCGGGCTGCTTGACCGCAAGCGGCTGGAGCTGGCTCGGGCGCTGGCGGCAAGACCGACGCTGCTTCTGCTGGACGAGATCGGCGGTGGATTGACCGATGGCGAAGCCGGCGAACTTGTCGACACGATCAAGGAATTGCGCCGGCGCAAGATCGGCATCGTCTGGATCGAGCACATCGTGCATATCCTGCTACAGGTGGCCGAGCGGCTGATCTGCATGGACGCCGGCAGGATCATCGCCGACGGCGATCCGCAAGCGGTGATGGCCGACCCCGAGGTCGTGCGCGCCTATCTCGGCGGAGGCCCTAAATGAGCCTGCTGTCGGTCGAGAACCTGGTTGTCCGGCACGGCCTGTTGCAAGCGGTGCGCGGCGTGAGCTTCACCATCGAACGCGGCGAGACGCTGGCGCTGGTCGGCGCCAATGGCGCCGGCAAGACGACGCTGCTCCGGGCGATCGCCGGCGCACATCAGCCGGCGGCCGGCCGCGTGCTGCTGGACGGCGCCGATCTCGCCAATGTTGCGTCGCACAGACGCGTCGGCATGGGTGTGGCGCTGGTGCCGGAGGGACGCAAACTGTTCGTGCAGATGACGGTCGAGGAGAACCTTCTGCTCGGCAAGACCGCCGGCCGGCCGGGCGACTGGAGCGTCGACAGGGTGCTGGAGATGTTCCCCAATTTGAAGCCGCGCCGCCATGCCAGGACGGGCCATCTCTCGGGCGGCGAGCAGCAGGCGACGGCGATCGGCCGTGCCTTGATGAGCAACCCCGAGCTGCTGCTGCTCGACGAGGTTTCGCTCGGCCTGTCGCCGCTGATCGTCGACCGCGTCTACGCCGCGCTGCAAGGGCTGATCGCTTCGGGCACGACGATCATTCTGGTCGAACAGGACCTCAACCGGGCGCTCGCGGTATCCGACAGGGTCATCTGCCTGCTCGAAGGGCGTGTCGCGCTTGAGGGGGCGAGCAAGGAGGTTTCGCGCGACGAGGTGACGAAGGCCTATTTCGGCCTGCACCGAAAAAGCACCGGGAGCGTTCCCGCATGAGCAACCAGATCATCCAGGGCGTCCTTCTTGGCGGTTATTATGCGCTGATCGCCTGCGGCCTGTCGTTCATGTTTTCGGTGATGCGCATCATCAACCTCGCCCATGGCAGCCTTGCCGTGTTCGCCGCCTATGCGCTGTGGCTGCTCGCCTCGCGGTTCCACGTCTCGCCCTTTGTCGGCATGCTCATCGTCCTGCCATTGATGGCGGCGATCGGCTGGGCGCTGCAGCGCTTCCTGCTCGAACGCAGCGCGCGCGGCGGTGCGCTGCTGCCGATCCTGACGACGTTCGGCCTGGCCATCGTCATCGATAACATGCTGTTCGAGCAGTTCGGCGCCGACACGCGTTCACTGGCGCCCTATATCGGCAGCCTGTCCTATGATTCCTGGGAATGGCCGGGCAGCATCTATGTCGGCAAGCTCGCCGTGATCATGTTCGCCACAGCCGTCGTCCTGCTTGGCGGGCTGCAGCTGTTCCTCACCCGCACCCGGCTTGGCCGCTCGATCCGCGCGACTTCCGAGGACCCCGATACCGCCGGCCTGGTCGGGGTCGATGCGCGCCGCGCCAATGCGATTGCCGCCGCCATCGCCATGGTCACGGTTGGTCTTGCCGGCGCGTTCCTGGGTATGCGCGCCACATTCGATCCCTATGCCGGCGCACCGCAATTGCTGTTCGCTTTCGAGGCGGCCGTCATCGGCGGCGCCGGTTCGCTGTGGGGAACGCTGATCGGCGGCATCGTGCTGGCGCTCGCCCAGACGCTCGGCGCGCAAGTGCATCCGCAAGGTTTTCTGATCGGCGGCCACGCTGTCTTCCTCATCGTGCTGTTCGTGCGGTTGTCCGCGTCCGGCCTTGGCCTGCGCGGCCTGTTGCGCCTGCCATCGGGCAAGACGTCATGAGCGCGTCCGCCACCATGCCTGTCATCGAGCGCGGCACCGCGACGTCGCGCGTCGCAGCGGTTGCGGTCGCCGTCATCATCGCGTTGCTGGCGATTGCACCGCAGTTCCTGTCGGCCGGCGCGGTCGACCGCATGACCGCGCTGTTCATCTATGTGATCCTGGCGGCGATGTGGAACGCGCTGGCCGGGTTCGGCGGCCTGGTCTCGGTCGGCCAGCAGGTGTTCTTTGGGCTCGGCGCCTATTTCGCCATCCGGCTGGCCGATGCCGGCCTCAACCCGTTCCTGGCGCTGTTTGCGTCGGGAATTCTCGTCGGCGTGGTTTCGCTGCCGCTCTCGCTGTTCATGCTGCGGCTGAAGAATGGCGAGTTCGCCATCGGCATGTGGGTGATCGCGGCACTGACGCATCTCCTGGTCAATCTCGACCGGCTGGTGCAGGGCGAAACCGGCACGTCGCTGATCTCGCTCAATGTCTATGATGCCGGCACAAGGCGGGCGACGATCTACTGGCTGGCGCTGGCCTCGATGACCGCGCTGCTTGCCATTCTGTTTGGCCTGCTGCGCGGCAGCACGGGTGCCGCGATCCGGGCGATCCGGGACAATGAGGACGCCGCCGCGTCGGTCGGCGTGCGCGTCATCGGCACCAAGCGGCTGCTGTTCGTGCTTGCCGCCTTCGGCATCGGCATTGCCGGCGCGCTGTGGCTGGCGACTTCCATCACCTTCCAGCCGAAAACCTACTTCAACGTGCAATGGACCGCCTACATGATCTTCATGGTGCTGGTCGGCGGCATCGGCACTTTCGAGGGCGCCATTCTCGGCGCGCTGGTGTTCTTCCTCATCGAGACCTGGTTTGGCGGCACCGGCGTTTGGTATCTGGTCGGGCTCGGCGCCACCGCCGTACTGTTCTCACTCTTCCTGCCGCGCGGCCTGTGGGGGACGATCGAGGAGCGTTTTGGCCTGCGCCTGCTGCCGGTCGGTTACCGCGTCAGGCTCGCGGCCGCCGATGGCGACGCGACGCCTTCGCCACAAAAAACAACGATGCACCAGGAAAAGGCGTGACCATGCTCTTCGGCAAGACCATCCTCATCACCGGTGTCGCCTCCGGCATCGGTGCCCGTACGGCGGAACTCGCCGGCCAGCTCGGCGCCGATGTGATCGGCGTCGACGTGCGCGAGCCGGCTAGCCCGGCTGGCAGTTTCGTCAAGGCCGACATCTCGACCAAGGCCGGCGTCGATGATCTCATCGCGCGTCTGCCGCAGCGCATCGACGCGCTCTGCAACGTCGCCGGCCTTTCCGGCAACACCGGCGCGGTGTCGACGCTGGCCGTCAACTTCTTCGGGCTCAGAGCGCTTTCGGAAGGTCTCGCGCCAAGACTTCGCGAAGGCGGCGCCATCGTCAACGTCGCCTCGATCGCCGGCTATGGCTGGCGCGCCAATCTCAACCGCGCCGCCTCGATGGTCGGCATCGAGGGCTTTCCCGATGTCGCCAAGGTGGTCGCCGATCACGCGGTCAGGAACGAGGAAGGCTATCCCGTCTCCAAGGAGCTGCTGCTGTTGTGGACCTTCCGTGCGGCGCACCAGGACCTGTTCAAGAGCCGCGGCATCCGCGTCAATGCGGTGAGCCCCGGCCCGGTCGAGACACCGATCCTGAAACAGTTCCGCAGCGTGCTTGGCGACGCCCGCGTCGACAGCGACATTGCCAGGGTCGGGCGCGCCGGCACCTCCGGCGACATCGCGCCGGTGGTGCTGTTCCTGTGCTCGGACGGCGCACGCTGGGTCAACGGCGCCAACGTGCCGGTCGACGGTGGCCTCGAAGCATCGATCAATGCCGAAGCGCTGGGTTTCTAGACCATGATCCCGAAAAGTGGGAAGCGGTTTTCGGAAAAGATCATGGTCAAACAAGGATAGAGCGAGGGAGACAGTCATGGATATCGGACTTCTGATCGACGGCGGCGAACGGGCTGCCTCGGGTGCGGCGTCCTACGAGCGCATGGATCCGTTCACCGGCAGGCTGGCAACGCGCGCGGCAGCAGCGAGCGTTGCCGATGCCAATGCCGCGGTCGAAGCCGCGCAGGCCGCCTTCCCGGCCTGGTCGAAGACAGGGCCGGGCGAGCGCCGCGCCTTGCTGAGCAAGGCGGCTGACGTGATGGCCTCGAAGGTCGGTGAGTTCACCCGGCTGATGATGGAAGAGACCGGCGCCACCGGCCCCTGGGCCGGCTTCAACGTCATGCTGGCGGCCAACATGCTGCGCGAAGCGGCGGCGATGACGACGCAGATCTCGGGCGAGATCATCCCGTCCGACAAGCCCGGCACGCTGGCCATGGCTATCCGCCAGCCTGCCGGTGTGTGCCTCGGTATCGCGCCGTGGAATGCGCCGGTCATTCTCGGCACCCGCGCCATCGCCATGCCGATCGCCTGCGGCAACACGGTGGTGCTGAAAGCATCCGAAATGTGTCCCGGTACGCACCGGCTGATCGGCCAGGTGCTGGTCGAGGCCGGCCTGCCGAAAGGCGTCATCAATGTCGTCACCAACGATCCCAAGGATGCCGCCGGGATTGTCGAGGCGCTGGTCGCACATCCTGCGGTCAGGCGCGTCAACTTCACCGGATCGACCAAGGTCGGCCGGATCATCGCCGAACTCGCCGGACGGCACCTGAAGCCGGCGCTGCTCGAACTCGGCGGCAAGGCGCCGTTGCTGGTGCTGGACGATGCCGACATCGACGCGGCGGTCAACGCCGCCACCTTCGGCGCCTTCATGCATCAGGGCCAGATCTGCATGTCGACCGAGCGGCTGATCGTCGACGAGAAGGTCGCCGATGAATTCGTGGCGAAACTCGCGGCTCGCGCGTCGCAACTGCCGGCCGGCGATCCGCGCGGCCATGTCGTGCTGGGCTCACTGATCAGCAGTCAGGCCGCCGACAAGATGGAGGAACTCATCACTGATGCCGTCGCCAAGGGCGCCAGACTGGTGGCGGGCGGCAAGCGCGCCGGCACCGTGGTGGAAGCAACGTTGCTCGACCATGTCACGCCGGCCATGCGCGTCTATGCCGAAGAGTCATTCGGGCCGGTCAAGCCGGTGATCCGCGTGAAGGGCGAGGACGAGGCCGTGCGCGTCGCCAACGACACCGAATACGGCCTGTCGTCAGCCGTGTTCAGCCGCGACATCAAGCGTGCCATGGCGATTGCCGCGCGCATCGAGGCCGGCATCTGCCATATCAACGGCCCGACCGTCGGCGACGAGGCACAGATGCCCTTCGGCGGCGTCAAGGGCTCGGGCTACGGCCGCTTCGGCGGCAAGGCATCGATCGCCGAGTTCACCGATTTGCGCTGGGTGACGATCGAGGACCCGGGCCAGCATTATCCGTTCTGACCCGGCCATAACTTGGCCGGTTCGGCGTGGGCGATCAGACAGCCTGTGACGGCGTGAAGCGGACGCTGGCGGATCGTGTCTGCCCGGGCGCCAGTACGATGCGGCCGGTTCCCCCCTCGCCTACGCGGTTGAAGGCATCGGTGATGTTGCTGACCGGCTCGGCGCAGAAGAACGGCTCGCCGGGCGGCGTGTAGAGAACGAGGAAATCGAGCGGTGCTTCGGCCTCGATGTCCAGTTGCCGCCCATGCTCCGGCCAGGAGATCCTGATGTGGCGCGCCCATCCGGTGAAGACCGTGTCGAAGTCCGTCTCTGAAACGTCGAAGCCAGTGGTCGGGTCGGCACCGGCCGGCGGCAGGACATGGCGGGTGGGCAAGATGTCGGCATCGGTCTCCCACATCCCGGATACCGGCGCCTGGACATGCGCCCACGGCGTCGACGGGAAATAGGGGTGGAGGCCGAAGCCGGCCGGCATCGGCGTGTCCGAGAGGTTGCGCAGCGAAATGGCGATGCCCAGCTGGCCGTCGACAAGCGAGATCGCTTGCTCGGCCTCGTAGTTCCAGGGCCAGGAATCGGCGGCGTGGCGATAGCGCAGGACGATGCTGCAGGCTTCGTGCCGCACGACAGTCCATGGCCGACGCCAGCCATGACCATGCTCATGATGCGGATCGTCGGGGCCTGTCGGCAGTTCGATGGTCCGGCCGGCGAATGCGAAGCGGCCATCCCTTATGCGATTGGAGTAGGGAACCAGCGGGAAGCAGGCCATGGCGCCGGCATCGCGGCGGCTGATCGCCGCCAGATCGGCCGGGCGTAGCCAATCGACGACAGACCCGTCTTGCCACCAGCGATACGACGCCACCGCGCCGCCGGCAGCCGGAGCGATCTCGACCGTCGCAATGCCGTCGCTGATCGAAACCAGCTCTGTGTGCCGCTCGGCAATGGCTGCGGAATTCTTTGTCATCGGCACGCCCCCATCCCTTGACTCCAATCGCCACATCTATAAGACATATCATATGAATAGTATGAAGAATAGAAAATCTTTCAGCACGGCGCGAACATCAAGGGTTGCGGTGGCGGTTTCCAGCGGCTCCACCGCGCTGCATGCGACTGTTGTCGAGCAGATCGGCCTGCGCATCGTGCAAGGCGATTTCCTGCCCGGCGAGGCGCTGCCCAATGCCGACGATTCCAGCGAAATGCTGGGGGTCAGCCGCACAGTGCTGCGCGAGGCGATCAAGGTGCTGGCCGGCAAGGGCCTCGTCGAATCGCGGCCGAAGACCGGTACGCGGGTGCGCCCCCGCTCCGACTGGAATTTTCTCGACCCGGACGTGCTGTCGTGGCGTTACGCCAGGGGTGTCAGCGTCGACGATGTCCGGGCGCTGTTCGAGTTGCGCCGGGCCATCGAGCCAATGTCGGCGGCACTTGCCGCTCAACGCGCCACACCGGCGCAGATCGCCGAGATCAATGCCGCGCTCGCCGAAATGGAAGCGGTTGTCGATGACGGCGACCGCTTCGCCAAGCCTGATTTGCTGTTCCACCAGACCATTCTGCGCATGACCGGCAACGAGCTGATCGGCTCGCTGGCGGCACTGGTCGAAACCGCGCTGGTGATGAGCTTTCGCCTTTCCAACGACAATCCGGAGGGGCAACGCCACTCTTTGCCGCTGCACCGGGAAGTGGCCGAAAAGATTGCCGCGCGCGATGCCGCCGGCGCGCAAAAGGCACTGCTGGTGCTGATCGACGATGCCGAGGAAGACGTGCGCCGCAGTGTCGAGAACCGCAACAAGCGCCGCACCGATCGGGAGCTGGCATCGTGACCGAGACCAAACGCAAGCTGCGCTCCGAGGCCTGGTTCGGCGGCGAAGGCAAGAACGCCTTCATGCACCGCAGCTGGATGAAGAACCAAGGCATTCCCGCCGACGCCTTCGACGGCCGCCCGGTCATCGGCATCTGCAACACCTGGTCGGAATTGACCCCGTGCAACGCGCATCTGCGGGCGCTCGCCGACCACGTCAAACGTGGCGTCTATGAAGCCGGCGGCCTGCCGCTGGAATTTCCGGTGATGTCATTGGGCGAGAGCAACATGCGCCCCACCGCCATGCTGTTTCGCAATCTGGTCAGCATGGATGTCGAAGAATCCATCCGCGGCAATCCCATCGACGGCGTGATCCTGCTGGTCGGCTGCGACAAGACCACGCCGGCGCTGCTGATGGGTGCCGCATCATGCAATCTGCCGACCATCACCGTTTCCGGTGGGCCGATGCTCAATGGCAAGTTCCGCGGGCAAGACATCGGCTCGGGCACGCATGTCTGGAAATTCGCCGAAGAGGTGAAGGCCGGCCGCATGCCGGTCGCCGATTTCCTCGCCGCCGAGCAGGGCCAGAGCCGGTCGGCGGGCAGCTGCATGACGATGGGCACGGCCTCGACCATGGCCAGCATGGTGGAGGCGCTCGGCATCGGCATGCCGGACAACGCTGCGATCCCGGCAGTGGATTCGCGCCGTGGCGTGCTCGCCCAGATGGCCGGACGCCAGATCGTCGACCTGGTCCGCAGGGACGTGACGATTGCGCAGATCCTGACCAGGCAAGCGTTCGAGAACGCCATTCGCGTCAACGGCGCGATCGGTGGCTCGACCAATGCGGTGCTGCATCTGATCGCCATCGCCAATCGGATCGGTGTCGACCTCAGCCTGGACGACTGGGACCGCCTTGGCCGCGACGTTCCGACCATTGTCGATCTGATGCCGTCGGGCCGGTTCCTGATGGAAGATTTCTACTATGCCGGGGGGCTGGCTGCGGTCATGGCGTCGCTTGATGAAGTGGGGCTTCTTCATCGTGACGCCATGACCGTCAGCAACAAGACGATCGGCGAATTGATCGACGGCGCGCCCAACTACAACAGCGAGGTCATCCGCCCGTTGAGCGAGCCGCTGACCAAGGAAGGCGGCATCTCGATCCTGCGCGGCAATCTGGCGCCCGACGGGGCGGTCATCAAGCCATCGGCGGCAACGCCCGAGCTGATGCAGCATCGCGGCAAGGCGGTGGTCTTCGAAAACATCGAGCACTACTACGCCCGCATCGACGATCCGGGGCTGGATATCGACGCGACATCGGTGATGGTGCTGAAGAACTGCGGACCGCGCGGCTATCCAGGGATGGCCGAGGTCGGCAACATGCCGCTGCCGGCGAAGCTACTCAAGCAGGGTGTCTCCGACATGGTGCGCATTTCCGACGCGCGCATGAGCGGCACGGCTTACGGCACCGTGGTGCTGCATGTGGCGCCCGAGGCCGCCGCGGGTGGCGCACTGGCGCTGGTGCGCGATGGCGATCTCATCGAACTCGACGTCGCCGGCCGCCGCCTTGAGCTTCTGGTGTCGGATGAGGAACTGGCCATCCGCCGGCGTGACTGGCAGCCGCCGACGCCGCCCGAAGGCGGCTATCAGAGCCTCTATGTCGAGCGCGTGCTGCAGGCCGACAAGGGCTGCGATTTCGACTTCCTCGTCGGCCGGCGCGATGCCGGCATCCCCCGGCATTCCCACTAGAGAGGCGCGCCATGACGGATGAAATCGGCTACGCGACCTATCCCAGCCTCAAGGGCCGCAGTGTCTTCATAACCGGTGGCGGCAGTGGCATCGGCGAAAGCCTGGTGCGCCATTTCTGCGCGCAAGGCAGCCATGTCGCCTTTGTCGATCTGGCCGAAGAACCGTCCCAGCGCCTGGTCGACGCGATCGCGGCGGAGGGACATCGCGCACCGCTGTTCATTGCCTGCGACCTGCGCAACGTCGAGCAGCTGCAGGCGGCGACCGTGCAGGCGATGCAGCACAACGGCCCGATCCAGATCCTGTGCAACAATGCCGGCAATGATGACCGGCATCAAACCAAGGATGTGACGGTCGCCTATTGGGACGACCGCATGGCGATCAATTTGCGCCACCAGTTCTTTGCGGCCCAAGCGGTGCGCCCGCAGATGAGTTCGCTGGGCGGTGGCTCGATCATCAATTTCGGCTCCATCACCTGGATGGTCGGCGATCCCGATTGCCCTGCCTATGTCACCGCGAAAGCCGCTGTCTACGGCATGACGCGGGCGCTGGCCCGCGAGCTTGGCCCCGAGCGCATCCGCGTCAACTGCATGGTGCCGGGCTGGGTGATGACCGAGCGCCAGATGCGCCTGTGGCTGAACCCGGCCGGAGAGCGGCAGATCGAGGAGAGGCAGTGCCTGCCCGACCGGCTGCAGACCGCCGATATCGCGCGCATGGCGCTGTTTCTCGCCGCCGACGACAGCCGCATGTGCACGAGCCAGCAGTTCATCGTCGACGCCGGCTGGGTGTGATCCGTACGGTTTCAAGGGAAGAAGGGTGTTTCATGCGTCTTGTTCAGTTCAGAATGGCCGATGGCAGCAGGCGGGTTGGCCGTGTCTCCGACGATGGCAATCGCCTGCATCCGCTCGACGGGACCAACACCGTGCTGGAGCTGGCCGAAGCGGCAATCGCCCAAGGCGCGTCCATCGCGGTACTTGTCGAGGAACGGACAGGCACTGCCACGATCGACTATGACGAGCTGTTGCGCGATGGCCGCGTGCTGGCCCCGGTCGATCATCCCGAGCCGGCGCGCTTCCTGGTCACCGGCACGGGCCTGACCCACACCGGCAGTGCCGCGGCACGCGACAAGATGCATGTGCTGACGCATGGCGAGGACGCCGAGGAATCGGATTCGCTGAAGATCTTCCGCATGGGCCTGGAGGGCGGCAAGCCCGCCGCCGGGCAGATCGGGATCCAGCCCGAATGGTTCTTCAAGGGCGTCGGCACCTGTGTCGTGCCACCCGGTGCCGCGCTGCCGATGCCGGCCTTCGCGCGCGCCGGCGCCGAAGAAGCCGAGATCGTCGGGCTCTACCTCAATGGGCCGGACGGGCGCCCCTATCGCATCGGCTATGCGCTCGGCAACGAATATTCCGACCATGTGACGGAAGCCGAGAACTATCTCTATCTCGCCCATTCCAAGCTTCGCTCCTGCTCGATCGGCCCGGAGCTTCTGATCGGCAACCTGCCCGACGAAGTGCGCGGCCATTCCCGCATCCTGCGCGACGGCACTGTTATCTGGGAGCAGGAGTTCCTGTCGGGCGAGGCGCATATGTCGCACTCGATCGCCAATCTCGAACATTTCCATTTCCGCTACCCGATGCACCGCAGGGCGGGCGACCTGCATGCCTATTTCTTCGGTGCGGCGGTGATGAGCTACGCCTCCGGCGTCAAGACGGCTTCCGGCGACGAGTATGAAATCCAGGCACAGACATTCGGCAAGCCGCTGCGCAACCGGATGGTGTCGGTGCCGGACGAGGGACTGGTCGCCGTCACTCAGCTGTGACGGCAAAGGTCCGGAAACTGCGGTCCATCAGAATGACAATGGGAGATTAAAAATGGGACTGAAAAAACTGTTTCTAAGAATGGCGACAATCGGCCTCGGCATCGGGCTGATGACATCGGCTGCCCTGGCCGCGAACCTTCGGGTTCTGGCCTGGGACGGCTACGCCGATGCTGACTGGGTCAAGGACTTCACCGCTGCAACCGGCATCGGCGTCGATGTCGTCTTCATCGGCAGCGACGACGAGATCTGGGCCAAGATCAAGGGCAGCGAAGGGCAGGATTTCGACGTCTTCGCCGTCAACACTGCCCAGTTGCAGCGCTACATCAAGGCCGATCTGGTGTCGCCGATCGACGTGACGAAACTGGCCAACCAGAAGGAGGTGCTGCCGCGCTTCCGCGATCTGACGGCGGTCAGCGGCGTCACCAAGGACGGCAAGGTCTATGGCATCCCGTTCTGCTTCGACTCGATCGGATTGATCTATGACACCGACAAGGTCAAGCCCGCGCCGACCTCGATGTCGGTCCTCTGGGACCCGGCCTACAAGGGCAAGGTTCTGGCCTACGACAATGGCGAGCACAATTTCTCGTTCACCGCGCTGACGCTCGGCTACAAGGATCCGTTCAATCTGAATGAACAGCAGATGGCAGCGGTCAAGGCCAGACTGGTCGAACTCAAGCGCAACGTGCTGAGCTTCTACACCACCGCCGACGAGGCGCAGCAGATCTACCAGAACAATGACGTGGCTTTGATCTGGGCAAACTATGGTCAACAGCAGGTCAAGGCACTGCAGAAGATCGGCGCCCATGTCGCCTACGTCAATCCAAGCGAGGGCGCGCTTGCCTGGCTCGACAACTGGGTCATTTCCAAGGGCGTCCGCGACAATGCGGCGGCCGAGAAGTGGATCGACTTCATGCTGAGCAAGAAGGTCAGCGGCGCGCTTTCCGAACGCACCGGCTTCGGCAACACGGTGACCGAAACCAGCAGCGCCGGCGGCAATGACAAGCTGGTCTGGCTCAACAATGTCGAGGACCCGCTGAAGCGGTCGGACATGTGGAACGAGGTCAAGGCGACGCCCTGACCTTTCGATGCTCTGACTTCGAAGGACCCGGCGGTCCGGACGTTCCGGACCGCCGCAGCGTATGCGAGAGTATTTCATGAACCAGAACACCGACCTGCTGACGCTGCGGTCCGTTTCGAAATCCTACGGCACGGTTCCCGTGCTGCACGACATCGACCTGTCGATCAAGGACGGTGAGTTCCTGACCGTTCTTGGGCCATCGGGCTCCGGCAAAACCACGGTGCTGCGGCTGATTGGCGGGCTTGAGCCACTGACGGCGGGCGAGATCCGCCTCGACGGCCAGGACATCAGCCGCATGCCGATCAACCGGCGGCCGTTCAACACCGTGTTCCAGGACTATGCGCTGTTCCCGCATTTGACCGTTTCCGGCAATGTCGGCTACGGGCTTTCGGTCCGCCATATCCAGCGCAAGGAGATCACGCGCCGCGTCGCGGAGGCGCTTGACCTGGTCCAGCTCGGCCGCTTTGCCGACCGCTTTCCGGCCCAGCTCTCCGGCGGCCAGCGCCAACGCGTCGCCCTGGCCCGTGCGCTGATCTGCCAGCCGCGCCTGATCCTGCTCGATGAGCCGCTGGCTGCGCTCGACCTCGAGCTGCGCCGGCAGATGCAGGAGTTCCTGAAATCCATCCAGCGCGAGATCAAGACCACCTTCCTGTTCGTCACTCACGACCAGGAAGAGGCCATCGGCATGGCCGACCGCATCTGCGTCATGCAGGCCGGCCATATCCGCCAGCTCGGCACGCCACACGAGCTTTATTACAAGCCGAATTGCGAGTTCGTGGCGCGGTTCTTCGGCGAGAACAATCTGGTGGCCGGGAAACTTGGGGCCGTCCAGGGCGAGCTGCGATCGATCGAGACGACGCTTGGGCGCCTGGTTTGTTCGATCAGCGGCCAACCGCGTCTGAAGGCCGCGGCGGACGGCGCCAGCGCCTTCGCGGCATTCCGTCCCGAGGCCTTGCACCTTGCAGGGGCGCAAGATACCGACAATCGCTTTTCAGGCACGATCTCCGACATGGCTTTTGCCGGCTCGTCGACCGTCGCCACCATCACGGCAGGCGCCGACAATCCCGCACAACGCCTGCGGCTGCGCACACCGAGCCGGGTTGACGGCAGCACGCTGAAATCCGGCGAGACGATCTCGCTTTCGTTTGCGCCGCACGAAGGCCATCTGGTGCTGGCATGAGCGGAACCGGTGCGATACCGCTCGCGGAAAGGCGATGGTCGCTGCTGGTGACGGCGCTGGCTTTCGCCTCGCCGGTGGTCTTCGTCCTGGTGCCGCTGGCGATCTTCCTCGGCTACAGTTTCTTCAGCGTCGACCAGGGCACGATCGTTTACACGCTGTCACTGGGCAATTATGCCCGCTTCTTCACCGATCCGGTCTTTCTTCCGGTGTTCTGGAACACCATCGTGCTGTGCCTCTCGGTGGCGGCAATCTGCATTCTGCTGGCCTATCCCGCCGCCTATTTCCTGACCACCCTGAAGGGGCGCTGGCGCTACGCCTTGCTGATGCTGCTGCTGGTGCCGCTGCTGATGAGCTACGTCATCAAGATCTATGCGATCCGCAGCATCCTCGGCCTCAACGGTTTTCTCAACAAGGCGCTGGTGGCACTCGGCATCCTGCAGGAGCCGTCGACGGTTTTCGTGTTCAACATGAACGCCATCCTGCTGACGCTGACGCTGCTGCTGATCCCGTTCGCCATCCTGCCGATCTTCCTGTCGCTGGAACGGATTCCGCAGGTGCTGCTGCGCGCCTCCGACGATCTGGGCGCCAGCGGCCTGCAGACCTTCCTTCGCATCACCTTGCCGCTCAGCCTGCCCGGCGTCGCCTCGGCGGCGAGCTTCGTCTTCGTGCTGGCGATCGGCGATTTCCTGACGCCGCAAATGGTCGGCGGGATCAGCGGCTTCACCTTCGGCCGCATCCTCTACAGCCAGTTCGGCACGGCCTACAACTGGCCGTTCGGCGCGGCGCTGTCGGTGGCGCTGGCGATCGTGGTGATCGCGGCGATCCTTGTCGGCGAACGCTTCGGGCGCAATCGGGGGACGTCAATATGACCGCCCTGCCCCGGCCTTCGACGATCTTTCTGGCTGCGATCACGACACTGGTTGCGGTGCTGCTCTACAGCCCGCTGTTCGTGCCGATCGTATCGTCGTTCTTCGCCATTTCGCATGGCAATGTCGACTGGTCGTCGCCGACGCTTGCGACCTATGTCGCGCTGGCCGGAAACCATGACATATTGGCCGCCTTGCGCACCACGCTGATCGTCGGTGTCTGCACCGTCATCCTGTCGGTGGTCAGCGGAACGCTGCTGGCGCTCTACTATCACAGCCGCCGTGCAGGCCGTTCGCTGCTGCAGTTCATCATCTTCCTGCCGTTCCTGATGCCACCCATCATCAGCGGTCTGGCGCTGCTGATCTTCTTCCGCGAAATCGGGCTCGAACGCTCGTTGCTGACGATCGTCATCGGCCACACCGTCTTCGTGCTGGCGATCGTCTACCGCACGGTGCTGATGCGGCTGCAGTCGATGAGCCGCACGCTGGTCGAAGCGTCCTACGATCTCGGCGCCACGGGCTGGCAGACATTCTGGCGCATCATCCTGCCGAACTTGTCGAGCGCCATGGTCGGCGGCGCCATCCTGGCCTTCGCGCTGTCGTTCGACGAAACGATGATCACCATCCTGGTCACCGGCACCCAGAGCACGCTGCCGGTCAGGCTGTGGGCGATGATGCGGCTTGGCTTCTCACCCGACATCAACGCGCTGGTGGCGCTGATCCTGATGTTCACCGTGCTGCTCTGTGCGCTTGCCGCCCGTTTTCTCATCCCCAGGCAAGTCGCGACGGAACGGACCTGAGTGCTGCGTTGATTACAAGCTGGTGGTTGTCACCGGGGGAAGTCTGATGGAACAGGGTCGAAGACCCGCCCCGGATTGAGGATATTCTTGGGGTCAAGCGCTGCCTTCAGCCGCCGCATCGTGGCGATTTCAGCGTCGCTGCGCACCTGATGCAGCCACTTCTTCTTGTCGAGGCCGATGCCATGCTCGGCCGAGACGCCGCCGCCTGCTGTCGCCACGCCGCGATAGATGATGTCATAGGCTGCCGCCGGATCGGCCGTGCGGACCTGGTAGTGCAGATTGCCGTCGCCGAGATGACCGAAGACATAGATGTCGGCGCCGGGATCCATGGCGTGGATGGCAGCGTCCGCTTCTTGCAGGAACGTTCCCATCCGCGCCAGCGGGATGCTAATGTCGACGCCGATCAGACCTTTCATCGAAAACAGCAAGCGATTGGCGTCCTCGCGCACGGCCCACAGTGCCCGGACTTCGCGCGGCGATTGCGAGACGACCACATCGTCGATCACGCCATCCTCGACCGCCTGCATCAAGACCTCGGCGAAGCGCTCGCTGTCGCGTTCGGGCTCGCTGCCCTGGATCTCGGCCAGCACATAGACGGGCGAGCCCGCCGGCAGCGGCGCCGGCATGTCCATGCTGGCGACCATGACATCATAGAGCGGGGCGAAATTGACCTCATAGGCGGACAAGAGCGGGCCGAGCTTTTGCCGCAGCAGCCCGAGCAAGGCGATCGCGGCATCGAGCGAAGGGAGCGCGCAGAAGGCGTTCACCTCGGACGCCGGCTTCGGATGCAGCCTGAGTGCCGCGCGTGTGACGACGCCAAGCGTCCCTTCCGTGCCGATGAAGAGCTGGCCGAGGTCGTAGCCGGAATTGTCCTTGGGCAAACCTTTCAACGATGTCAGCACGCTGCCATCGGCCAGCACCGCTTCCAGGCCGAGCACTTGCGCCCGGTACATGCCGTAGCGCAGCACGCGGATGCCGCCGGCATTGGTGGCGACATTGCCGCCAACCGTTGCCGAACCGCGTGCGCCGATATCGACGCCGAACATCAGGCCCGCGCCGTCGGCCGCCTCCTGCACCGCCTGCAGCGTCGCGCCGGCTTCGGCGACGATGCTGGCAGCCTGACGGTCCGGAGCGGCAAGGCCGGTCATACGCTCCAGCGACAGCACGACCTCGCCCAGCTGCACACGCGCGGCGCCGGTCAGCCCGGTGCGTCCGCCCTGCACGACAATCGGCTGGCCGAGGCGGTTGCATGCGGCGAGTGCTGCCGCGACACCCTCGGTGTCGTGCGGGCGCAGCACCGCTTCGGGAAGCGCGCCGAGCTTGCCGTCGGGATCGTCACGATAGCGCTGATCCACGTCAGAGCCGGCGAGCACGCCGCCCGTGCCCAGCCGGCCGCCGAGTGCAGATAGAAGCTGTTGGGTTTCGGGCGACATCGGCCAATCCTAATCACGATCGCCCGCCGGTCAAACCCTTGCGGTGCAGGCGACGTCGTCCGCATCCGTGGACAATGCGGGACCAGGCCCACCGTCCGGCATCGATCGCGATGCCGGACGGTGGGTTGTTTTACTGAAGCTTCGCCTGCAGCGCGTTGACGTCGTCGGTTGTCATCTCACCGTCGGTCGTCACCTTGCCGTCGACGATCTTCCAAAGCCGGAACGGGCCGGTGATGTCGCCATATTTGTCGAAGGCGACCGGGCCGATGACGCCTTCGTAGCGGATCGGCTTGCCCTCCTTGATCAGGCCGAGCGCCTTGGCGAATTCTTCCTTGCCGGCAAAGATCGGCGTGCCGGCCGGGTCGACCGCCTTGTACATCGCATCCCTGATCTTGGCCGGCTCCTCGGAGCCGGCAATGGCGATGGCGAGGCCGACGATGGCGCCGGCATCGTAGGAACGGTCGGCCGCCGGGTTGGACGGCTCGATGCCGGAAAATTCCTTGTAGTTCTTCATGAAGTACTCGGTGGAGGCCGTCGGGCTGGTGCCGGACGACGTGCCATAGGCCTCCTTCAGATAGTCGGCGCCGACCGACTCGATGAAGTCCGGGCTGTTCATGCCGTCATTGAGCAGGAATTTCTGCACGCCGCCCTGCGATATCCAGGTGCGGGCAACCGTGGCGCCGTCGACCGGCGTGCTGACGAGATAGAGCCCGTCCGGCTCGCCGGCCATCGCCGCCGTGACTTCCGAGGCATAGCTCGACTGCTTTTCGTTGTAGGGCGTGTCGGAAACGATGGTGCCGCCGAGCGCTTTGTAGGCGCGTGAGAATTCGGCCACCATGTTGACGCCGAAGTCGTTGTTGACATGGATGATCGACAGTTTCTTGAAACCCTTGTCGATGGCGTATTTGGCGGCGGCGACGCCCTGCAGCGCATCCGAGGTGATGGTGCGGAAGAAGATGCCGTTGGTCTTGCCGTCGCGGCCGAGCGCCGTCAGCGTCGGCGACGACGAAGCCGGCGACACCTGGACGATCTTGGCCGGCGCCGTGACCGAGGTCAGGATCGGGATCGACACCGAAGAGATGATGCCGCCGATGATGACAGGCACTTTCTTGACCTGAACCAGCTGGGTCGCGGCGTCGACCGCGATGTTGCCCTGGCTCTGGCTGTCGCGCGTATCGGTCGTCAGGTCGCAGCCGCGCACGCCGCCGGCGGCATTGATGTCGCGAAAGGCCATTTCGACCGATTTGGCGCCGGCCTGGCCGTATTCGCCGGCCGGGCCGGTCAGTTCCATGACGAGGCCGACGGTGATCTTGCAATCGTCGGCCTGTGCCGCGCCGGCCATCGTCACGAGAGCAAGCGCGGTGGTGAGTTGGAGTATCGTCTTTCTCATTGTTGTTCCCCTTTGAGCTACACGAACTGGATTACATGTCTCTGTGTCTACGCATCGGATCTGCCCAAAAACCGCTTCGCACTTTTTGGTCCGATGCTTTAGCTCTTTGTCTGCGCATCGGATCTGTCCAAAAACCGCTTCGCACTTTTTGGTCCGATGCTCCTGTTCAGCGTTCCGGCACCTGCAGCCAGGTTTCATGCAGATGTCGCCATTCGACGCCATTGGGCGCCGATGAACTGGTGGTGAAGACGGCACTGGATTGCCGGCGGCTGTGCTTGCCCGCGCGCAGCTGCGCCTCGACATAGAGGACGACGATCGTGTCGGCGTCCTGCCAGCCGGGCCTGATATCCTCGATGGAAATGGCGAAGCCGTCATCGCAAGAGGCGCGGCTTGCGCGGACATGCTCCACAACCGCGTCGCGATCGAGGATCTGGCCGTCCGGCGCGACCATGGCGAAACCGTCGCCCATAACGCGCTCGAATCGGCTGAAATCCGCCTTGTCGGCGCGCGCGGCGACGAACCAATCGACGAAGAGGCGATGCAGGCCAACGATTTCGGCGCTGGCGCGTGAAAACAGGGAGGGCTCGCCGCTCATTTCTTCCCCGCATTGAGGTTGTAATGCATGATCGAACCGTGGCGGCCGTGGCGGTCGCGCTCCAGCGTGTAGACGTCGCCCTCGAGGCCGGTGCCTTGCGCGATGACGGCGGCGATCCGCGCCCGATCCTCGGCATCGAGCGCAACATCCATGATACCAGCATTGGCAATGGCATGCGCCTGGTTGCGGGCGCCGACGATGACGGCCGCCACTTGCGGCTGCTCCAGCACCCAGGCGCTGGCGATGGTGGCGATGTCGACACCGTGGCGGCCGCCGACGGTCTTCAGCGCCTGAAGCAGTTGCTGGAACAGGTCCCAGCCGCCAAAGTCGTCGATGATCAGCTTGTATTTGACCAGCGAGCGGTTTTCGAGCGGCGTGGCTGGCTCGGCCACGTCAAGCCATTTGTCGCTGAGGAAGCCGCCGGCGACGGAACCATAGCAGAGGAAGCTGACGCCGTTGTTTGCGGCGAGTGCTGCAAGGCTGTTGCCCGGCCGCTGATCGAGCACCGAATATTGCAGCTGCTGGCTGACCAGAGGAATGCCAGCGGCGAGGATTTCGGCGAGCCGCGGCGTGTCGAAATTAGTGGTGCCGAGATTGCGCACCTTGCCTTCCAGCCGAAGCTCGTTGAGCCAGCCCATCGCCTCGACATAGCCGGCTATCGCATAGTCCCACCAGTGGAACTGCACGAGATCGAGCCGCTCGGTCTTCAGCCGCCGCAGCGACTGGTCGACGATGCCCCTGATGTAGTCGCGGCTGATGGTGGCCAGCCGTTCGAGGTCGGGCACCAGCTTGGTGTGCACCTTCATCCTGGCGGCGGCGTCGAGGCCGCGCTCACTGGCCAGCCGCAGGCGCGCCGCACCGATCAGCTCCTCGACGCCGGTGTAGATGTCGGCGCAATCATAGGTCCAGATACCGGCATCGAAGGTGGCGATCAGGTCGGCCACCGCCTGCTGACGGTCGATGGCGCCATGGCCGCCGGCCAGTTGCCAGCCGCCGCGAATGACGCGCGAGATCGTGTAGCCGGGGCCGAGTTCGAAGGTCTTGGCTCTCATTTGTCGTCTCTCTGCTTCGGCAGCGGCACGGCCGTGGTCTCGGCATGGCTGAATCGCCGCGTGCCGGTCCTGACGATCCTCAGCCGGCTGGCGCAATGGGGATCGGGACAAGCGATCTCGGCGTCCGAGGTCATCCAGTCGTTCGGGTGGGTGGGACGCTGCTTGGCGGCCAGCAGCGGCAATACGGCCGCTATCGAATAGATCGAAAAACCCTGACCGGCCGGCATCGACAGCATCTCGCCCTTCAACTCGAAATAGTCGCCGGCCCTGGCACCGCAGTAGATCGGCTTGCCTTCGGGAATGACCGCCTCGACGCGAAGATCGAAGAGTTCGAAACCGTCGTCGGCCATTCAGGCCTCCACCAGGCTGAAAGTGACGTCGCAAGCGCCGTTGCGGCGGATGACGCCGCAGGCGGCGGCGAACCGGTCGCGCTCGTCGGCAAGCACCTGTGCCACCACGCTGCCGGCGAGCCAGCCGATCGGGAACAGGAGCCGTGCGCCCTGCCCGTAATAGAGGCCGATGTCGAAGATCGCGTTGGGATTGCCGCCCCACATGCGCGGCGGCACATAGGACAGCACGATGTCGCCCGGCTGCGGCGTCAGCGTCGCGTTCTCCGCCGGCAAGGGCCTGGCATAGGGCTGGCCCTCGAGATCGGCAGCCGGAACCGGACAGGAGATTTCCGGCCCTGTCCACATTGCATGGATGCCCGGGACGATGCGTGGCGCGCTAAGATATGCCTTGAGGAAGGCAGCGTTTTCCGGCGCCTTCTCCGGCAACAGCAGCGCCGTGACGGAAAGCTGCGAGCGCGGCTCGGTGATCCTGATGGAGGTCATGTCTGGTCTTTCGCGGCGGATTGCAGCTTGCTGCGCAGGAAGGTGAAGGGCCGGCTGATGTCGGCGACCAGAGACTCGCGCGCGGACTGCGCATCCTGCGTGGCCAGTGCCGTGACGATGCGGCGGTGATACTGGGCGGTATCGACCTCGCCGGCCTCCGAGAAGGCGTAGATGGCGACGCGGATGCAGGGGCCCGATTGCAGCCACAGGCTCTCGATCATCGGGATCAGCACGGCCGAACCACACGAACGGTAGATCTCGAAGTGAAAGCTCTGGTTGAGCGTCACTTCACGATCGACATCCTTCTTGTGCTTCAGCGCCCGCATCTCGTCCCATTCGCCGAGAATGGTCTCGATGGTGGCGATCTGGCGCGGCCCCATGCGGGCGGCGGCCAGCGCGATGGCCTCGCCCTCGATCAGGATGCGGGCCCGCAAGAGATCGTCGAGGCGATCCAGCGTGATCGGGGGCACCCGCACCGAACGATTGGGCAGCGCCTCCAGCGCCTTTTCTGTGATCAGCCGGCCGAGCGCCTCGCGTACCGGCATGGTCGACGTGACCAGCGCATCGGCGAGGCCACGGATGGTCAGCACCTGGCTTGGCTCGAATAGGCCCCCGATCAGAGCACGGCGCAGCTCCGAATAGACACGATCCAGCACGGTCTCGCGGCCGACCGGCGCAAGCTGGGCCGCGATCGCCTCGTTGTTCTTTTCGATGGCAGCCTTTTGCATGGAATTCCGTTCTCGGCCGGTTTTCGGCTTGCGGACGAAATTAAAGCCGAATAGCGTGATCAAAGCAAGTGTGATCACAAATCAAAAATCAGGAGACGGCAACGATCGTCTCCGGCCAGAGGGTTTGATGAGCGAGACAGCCGAACGGCAAGGGCAGGAGACCCGCGCGCCGGTTCTGACGGCAAGGAACGTCGTCAGGCGGTTCGGCGGGCTTGTCGCCGTCAACGACGTCTCGTTCGATGTCAGGGCGGGAGAAATCCTTGGCCTGATCGGGCCGAACGGCGCCGGCAAGACGACGATGTTCGATCTGCTCGCCGGCAGCATCCTGCCGACCAGCGGCGATATCCTGCTCAACTGCACGCGCGTTTCGGGGGAAGCCGCGCATCTGCGCATCGGCCGCGGTCTTGGCCGCACCTTCCAGATCCCGAGGCCGTTGCCCAACCTGACGCTGATCGAAAACATCATGCTGGCGGCGCAGGACCAGGCCGGAGAAAAGCTGCTTGCCAACTTCGTCACGCCGTGGCGCGTGGCGGCGCAGGAGAGAGCGGCCAGGGCAAAGGCGCTGGAACTGCTGGAGTTGGTCACCCTCACCCACCTCGCGCAGGAGCCGGCCCGCGTGCTGTCCGGCGGCCAGCGCAAGCTGCTCGAACTCGCCCGCGTCATGATGGCCGATCCGGCGATCATCCTGCTCGACGAACCGGCGGCGGGTGTCAACGCGACGCTGCTCGAAGTCATCATAGACCGCATCCGCGACATCAACGCCCGCGGCATCACCTTCCTGCTGATCGAGCACAACATCGACATGGTGACGCGGCTCTGCCATCGGGTCCTCGTCATGGCGAGCGGCCAGTTGCTCAGCGAAGGCACGGCGGAACAGGTCGCCCGCGACCCGCGCGTCATCGAGGCCTATCTCGGAGGCACGGCATGAGCGAGACCGTCCTCGACGTCCGCGATCTGGAAGCCGGTTACGAGCCCGGCGTACCGATCGTGCGCGGCGCCTCTATCACCGTCAGCAAAGGCGAGATCGTCGTCGTGCTCGGTCCCAACGGCGCCGGTAAGTCGAGCTTCATCAAGGCCATTGCCGGCCTCGTCCCGATCACCGGCGGCACGGTGTTTCTGGACGGAAAAGACATTACCGCCGCGCCCGCCCATACCATGGTGCGGCTTGGCCTGGCCTTCGTTCCGCAAACCGAAAACATCTTCCCGCTGATGTCGGTCGAGGACAATTTGAAGGTCGCTTGCGGCATCCTCGAGCGGCGCGAAATCCCGGCCCGCATCGAGGAGATGTATGTCGCCTTCCCCGACCTCGTCCGCCAGCGCCGGACCCCCGCCGGCAACCTCTCAGGCGGACAGCGGCAGATGCTCGCCGTCGCACGGGCGCTGATCGTCCACCCCAAGGTGCTGGTGCTCGACGAGCCGTCGGCCGGGCTGGCGCCGAAATTCGTCTCGATGGTGTTCGAGATGCTGGCCGGTATCCGCAAGTCCGGCGTCACCATCCTGCTGGTTGAACAGAACGCCAAGGCAGCGCTTGCCATCGGCGACCGCGCCTATGTGCTGGTCGAAGGCAAGGACCGGCACCAAGGCGTCGCCTCCGAATTGTGGAACGACCCGGTGGTCGCCGAACTCTATCTTGGCCAGCGCCCCCTCAAGGCAGAAAAGACATTGCACGCTGGGAAGGGAGGCGCGGCATGAACCTGCAATTCGTCGTCGACGGGCTTTTGACCGGTTCGATGATCGGCCTCGGCGCCATCGGCGTGACGCTCACCTATTCGATCCTGCGCTTCTCCAACTTCGCCCATGGCGACTTCATGGCCTGGGGCAGCTACGCGACGCTGGCCGTCGTCAGCGCCATCGGCGCGACAGTCGGCAAGGTGGCGCCGATCGCACCGCTGTCCTTCGGCTGGCCGCTCCTTGTCGCGTTGATCATCGGCATGGCATTTACCGCGCTCCTGGCACTGCTGCTCGACAAGCTGCTGTTTGCGCGACTGCGCTCGCAGGGCCAGGCGATCATCGTGGTGATGGCGAGTTTCGGCGCCTCGATGGCGCTCAGAAGCCTGCTCGAATTCACCTTCACCTCGCGCCCGACCTATTTCAGCCGGGCGATCCAGATCGCCATGCCGGTCGGCTTCGGCATCCGCATCACGCCCGACCAGATCGCCTTGCTGCTGCTGACCGCCGTGCTGGTGCTCGGCGTGCATCTGTTGATGACACGCACGCAAACCGGCCGCTCGATGCAGGCCTTGAGCCAGAATGCGGCACTGGCCCGCATCGTCGGCATCGACGTCGCCAGTGTGGTGCGCGTCGCCTGGATCATCGGCGGGGCGCTGGCCTGCGTGGCCGGCGTGATGATCGGCATTCTGGTGCAGATCCGCCCGTTCATGGGCTTCGACATGCTGCTGCCGATGTTCGCCGCCGCCATTCTGGGCGGCATCGGCAGCATCCCCGGTGCGGTCCTCGGCGGCCTGATCATCGGGCTCGCCGAAGCGGGCGCGGTGCAGCTGATCGGCGCCGAATGGCGCGCCGCTGTCTCCTTCATCATCCTGATGGCGGTGCTGTTTGTGCGGCCGATCGGCCTTTTTGGTGTGAGGGAACGCTGATGGACCTGCTCGGCTACGGCGCCTTCTTCCTGACCACCGCGCTGATCTTTTCGCTGGTCACGCTGGGGCTCAACCTGCAGTGGGGACTGACCGGCCTGTTCAATGTCGGCCTCGCCGGCTTCGTCGCCATCGGCGCCTATACCTCGGCGCTGCTGACCACACCGGACGATGCCGCGCGGCTGGGTGGCTTCGGCCTGCCGATCCTCGTCGGCTGGCTCGGCGCCATGGTCGTCGGCGGCATCGCCGCAGCACTCACCGGCATGGCGACGCTGCGGCTGCGATCCGACTACCTGGCGATCACCACGTTCGGTGTTGCCGTCGTCGTGCAGTTGATCGCGCTCAACGCGCAGAGATTGACCGGCGGCCCGTTCGGCATCGGCTTCATCCCGCGCCCCTTCGGCAGCCTCGCCGAGACGCCGCTGCTGTTCAACCTGTCCAACCTTGCGGTTGTTTCGGCGGTGACCCTGATCGTCTATCTCGCTTTGGAGCACCTGTCGCGCAGCCCATGGGGCCGGGTGCTGAAGGCGCTGCGCGAGGACGAGCGGGCGGCGATCTCGCTGGGCAAGAGCGCGCGCTTCTACCGCGTCCAGGCCTTTGCCGTCGGCGGCGCCATCATGGCGCTGGCCGGTGCGCTGCAGGCGCATTTCACCGGCTTCATCGCGCCGGACAATTACCTGCCGATCCTGACCTTCCAGGTCTGGGTGATGCTGATTGTCGGCGGCTCGGGCAGCAATCTCGGCGCGGTTATCGGCAGCATCCTGGTCTGGGCGATATGGGCAGGATCGGGCACCTTGACCAGCGTGCTTTTCCCGCCGGAGCAGCAGGCCCGCGCGGCCGCCCTGCAGATCGCCGCCATCGGCGTCATGCTCTGCGTCATCCTGCTGATCCGGCCGAACGGCCTGTTCGGCGACAGGCCACGGTTTGGCAAACGGGCGAAGGCCGCTACGGCCAAGAGCAGCTCCGCATTATGAACGCCGTGGTTCGTCCGGAAGCGCATGGCGCTTCGCTCTGGCATGCCGTCAGCCGCAATCGCCGCGACCGGCCGGCCTTGCACGACCGGCTCGATGTCGACCTCGCCATTGTCGGCGGCGGCTTTTCCGGCCTTTCAACCGCGCTGCACGCCGCCGGGAAAGGGCTCTCCGTCGCCGTTCTCGAAGCCGAATTCATCGCCTGGGGCGCCACCGGCAGGAACGCCGGCTTCGTCGTGCCGAACTTCGCCAAGATGGACCCCGACGACATCATTGCCCATCTGGGGCCTTCGCGCGGCGCAAGGCTGATCGATTTCGCCGCTGGCAGCGCCGATCTGGTTTTCCGTTTGATCCGGCAGTATGGCATCGACTGCGACGCGGTGCAGAGCGGATGGATCCAGCCGGCGCATTCGCCTGCCGCCTTCGAGACGGTCAAATCGCGGGCCGGGCAATGGGCGCAGCGCGGAAGGCCGGCCGTTACCTTGGACCGGCAGGAGGTCGAAGCGCTGACGGGTGCGCGCGGCTATGTCGGCGGCTGGATGGACCGTTCCGGAGGCGTGCTCAATCCGGTCGCCTATGCGCGCGGACTGGCCGATGCAGCGGAGAAGGCCGGCGCCCGCATCTTCGAGCAGACGCGCGTCACCTCGGTCGATCGCATGGCCGATGGCTGGGTGCTGAAAACGCCATCAGGATCGGTGCGTGCCGGCAAGGTGCTGATCGCCACCAACGCCTATGGTGGGTCGCTCAATCCGTTGCTGCAACGAACCTATTTTCCGCTGAAGGTTTTCCAGATCGCGACCGCACCACTGCCGCGCGAAGTCCGCACGCGTCTCCTGCCCGGCGGGCAAGGCGTCGGCGACACCAGGCGCAATCTCTTCACCTTCCGCTTCGACGCCGAGAACCGGCTGATCAGCGGCGGCATGCATATACTCAGCGCCGGCGCCGATGCGCGCGTGCCGCAGGTGATCTGGCGACGGCTTGGCCGACATCTCGACCTGCCTGACCTGCCGCCGCTTGCTCACAGCTGGTCGGGAATGGCGGCGGTCGAGCCGGATTTCCTGCCGCACCTCATCGACCTCGGGCCGAGCCTTATCGCCGCCCGCGCCTGCAATGGGCGCGGCATCGCCATGACGACGGCGATGGGCAAGGTGCTGGCCGACTGGGCCACTGGGACCGATGCGCGTGACCTGCCGCTGCCCTTTGCGCCGCCGGCGCCGATCCCGTTCCATGCGGTGCTGCGGCACGCGCCCAACATGCTGCTCGGCTGGAGCATGCTGCGCGACCGGTTGGACAGGACGGGATAGGCCGACAGTCACCTGGCAGCGCCAAGGTTTGCCGACAAAACAGCGGCTGCCACGGCGATGTCTTCTTCTATGAACGTCCGGACGGCAGAACCGCTGCGCTGTTCCAGAGCGGCGACGATCTTGCGATGCGCGTCGTTCGACTGCGGAATGTAGCGATCAACCTGCATCAGCAGCTTGAGATACGGCCCTACCCGACCCCAGAGGTCGCGGATCATGTTGAGCAGGATCGGCGCGCCGGCATGCTGGTAGATGGCGAAGTGGAAGCCTTCGTTCAGCGTAAGATAGGTCCTGGCGTCGCCGGCCTCGATGGCATGCTGCATGCCTGCGAGCGTGGCCCGGATGTCCACCAGCCCGCTCTCGGTCATCCGCGACGCCGCCATCTCGCCCGCCAGTCCCTCGACGGCGACGCGGATGCGCGTCAGTTCCTCGAAGGCAGGCGCGGACAGCAAAGGGACGATGACCGAGCGGTTGTTCTGCATCTCGAGCAGCCGCTCGGCGACGAGCCTTTGCAGTGCCTCGCGGATCGGTGTCGTGGATATGCCGAACGTCTCGGCAAGCTTGCGGATGACCAGTGTCTGGCCCGGACTGAACCCGCCTGAAATCAACTCCTGCTTGAGCGCGCCATAGGCGCGGTCGTTCAGGGTTTGATGTTCAAGCTTCAGCATGCGGGCCTGCTCCGGTCACCAGTTCGATAGTGCGCGATCGAGCGTCTCGGCCAGTTGTTCGGCATTGTCCCTGGCAAACGGAAGAGGCGGCCTGATCTTCAGCACATTGCCGCGCGGGCCGCAGGAAGAGATCAGCACGCCGTCCTCGCGCATGGCTTCGACAACCGCCGATGTCTTGGTGGCGGCCAAGGCCTCGTCGCCCTCCGCCGTCAACTCGACGCCGAAATAGAGGCCATTGTGCCTGATATCGGCGACCATGCCGTGCCGGCTCTTCAGCATGTCCAGCAGCTCAGCCGTATAGGCGCCGACCATGCGGGAATTCTCGATCAGCCCCTCGCCTTCGATCACCTCGAGAACGGCGATGCCGACGGCGGCCGCGACCGGATTGCCGCCGAAGGTGTTGAAGTAACCGGTGTTCGAGCCGAAGGAAGCGACAAGCTGCGGCCGCACGAGCACCGCGCCCATCGGATGCCCGTCGCCGATCGGCTTGCCCATCGTGACGATGTCAGGCTCGATGCCATAATTGGCAAAGCCCCACATGCCCTGGCCAAGCCGGCCGAAGCCGGACTGGACCTCATCGGCGATGACGATGCCACCGGCTCTTTTGACGTGATCAGCCGCCTCACGCATCACCGCCGCATCAGGAAAGAAGATGCCGTCGCTGGAAAAAGCCGAGTCGAGAAGCAGGGCCGCCGGCCGGATATTTTGCGCGCGCATGTCGTCGATGGCAGCGGCGACATCCCTGGCGAAATCGCGTGCAGCGCGGCCATGGTCGCGGAACGTGTCCGGCGCTGCGACAGTGCGGTGCTGCGCGGGCACGGCTTTCGTCCCGATCGCAGCCGGCGACAATTGTGCCGTCGCGATCGTCGCGCCGTGATAGGCGAAGTCGGTGATGATCACCCCGGTGCCGCCGCTGGAATGCTGGGCGATGCGGATGGCGAGGTCATTGGCCTCACTGCCGGTGCAGGTGAACATGGCGTGGCCGAGAGGGGGCGGACAGGTGCCGAGAAGTTTCTCCGCATAGTCGAGGATGATCTCGCTGAGATAACGCGTGTGGGTGTTGAGCGTGGCGGCCTGCCCCGACAGCGCCTCGACGACGCGCGGATGGCAGTGGCCGACCGAGGCAACATTGTTGTAGGCGTCGAGGTATTTGCGGCCCTGGGCATCGTAGAGCCAGACGCCGCTGCCGCGCACCAGATGGATCGGGTTGCGGTAGAAGGCGCGATAGGTCGGGCCAAGCAGCCTGGCCCGGCGCTCGAGCAAGGCGCGCTCTTGTGGCGAAGCATCGGCAAAGGCATTCGCAGGCGAGGACTGGGACACGAGCATCTACTCCGGATTGGAATGGTCGAGAAAATAGCGGCGGGCGTCAGGGGACGACAGACCGTCCAGCCGTTCGAGCGAGGCCCATACTTCGGTGGCCAGACGCAGGACATAATCGCGTTTGGCCGGAAAGCGCTCCGCCTGCCAGCTGGCGATGTTGGCGATGAGCGCAAGGCGGGCACGGATCAGATCGAAAAGAATGCCGATCTCTTCGGCCTCGAGCCGCTGCACCGACTGGTAACCGGCGACGAAGCGTGCGGCGGGCGCCAACGGATGGCCTTCAGCCGGCCAGCGGTAGACGGCGCCGATGGCGAGATCGCAGATCAGCGGCGAATGGATCATGTCGCCGAAGTCGAGAATGCCGCTCACGACCTCCGGCCGCGACGCATCCATCACCACATTGTAGGAATTCATGTCGTTGTGGACGATCTGGGCGCGCAGTGTCGGGATGACGGGCGCCGCATGCTCCTCGAAAGCGTCGATCGCACGCTCGACCATGGCCCGCCGGCTAGCGTCGGCGATGTGCGCCAGCATCGGCCGCGTCTTGGCGACCTTGCGGATATCCCAGAGCAGGTCGCTGCCGGCGGCCGGATGGAAGAAGCCGCGCAGTGCCCGGCCAAGGCGAGCAAGGAAGATGCCCAGATTGCGATCCTGCGCCGCTGACGTCGGCGAGCGCGAAAGCAGCTGGCCGGGCAAATAGGTGACCAGCCGGATGATGCGCGCCGCCGAGCCACCGACGCCGACCGCGAATTGCGCATCGCCCTGCAGGTTCTTTCGCACCGAGGGAACCGGCAAGGTCGGATCGACCGCAAGGATGTGGTCGAGCGCCTTGTTCTGGAAGTCGGTGAAGCCGGCCTCTTCCGCCGGGTGGGAGATTTTGAGAACGAACTCACCCTCACCGTCCGTCTGGATGTGAAAATTGTGGTCGCGTTCGCCAGGCAGCGGACGCGCGGTGCCGGCAAAACCGTAGTGCTGGCGCAGGAGGGCCAGCGCGTCGATCGTCGACACATCAGGCGCGTCCTCGGCGAGTGTTTCACCGAAAGCGTCTGGCACAGCCGCATTCATGGCCTGGCCCCGGGATCGACAGGTTCGAGGCCGCACCAATCGGCGATGAACAGCGCGATGGTCTGGGTGACCTTGCGCACAGAATCGAGATCGACGGCCTCGTCATAGCCATGCGGCATGCGGCAGATCGGGCCGTAGACGATCGCCGGCGTGTCGGCATAGAGACCGAAGAAGCGCGCATCGGTCGTCGCCGAGGTAACGTGTTCCTGCAGCGGCTCGCCCCACACGGCGACATGGCTGCGACGCAAAACGGCTTCCATCTCGTCGGCCCCTTCGAGCACATACCCCTCGGCCATGAAGCCATTGTAGGTCAGGCGCGGCGGACGGTTGGCCAGGAACGGGTCGGCGCGCGCCGCCTCGGCGATGCAGGCCTCGATCTCGGCCCGGGCATCCCCAAGCTTCTGGTTGGGATAGGTCGCGACGCGCATCTCGAAGACACAGCGCGCCGGAACGCTCGATGTCCACTCGCCGCCTTCGATCTTGCCGAGATTGAAGCGGATCGGGTGCGGATGATCGCAAAAATGCGGGTCATCGACCTTGCGCGCGTTCCAGACGATCTCGAGTTGCTTCAGCGCCTGGATGATGACGAATGCCTTTTCGATGGCATTGGCGCCGGCGGAGAAGGCGCCGGACGCGTGCTGCGGATCGCCATCGACCTCGACCCGGAACCAGATCGGCCCGACCTGCGCCCGCATCAGCCTTGGTTCCAGCGGTTCCGGGATGAAGGCGGCGTCGGCGCGGTAACCCCGCTGAAGGCAGGCGAGCGCGCCGTTGCCGGTGCACTCTTCCTCGACCACCGACTGCAGGAACAGTTTCGCGGCCGGCTGATAGCCGAGGCTGCGCAACGCGGTCAGCGCATAGAGACACGCGGACAGGCCGGCCTTCATGTCGCCGGCGCCGCGGCCATGCATCCAGCCATCCTCGATCGCCGGATCGTAGGGATCGCGCACCCAGCGGTCGAGCGGTCCCGTCGGCACCACGTCGATATGGCCGTTGAGGATCAGCGAGCGGCCGGTCGCGTTTCGTGGCGTGTGGGTGGCTACGACATTGAAGGCATCGTCATAGGAAACCGCTACCGGCGAAAAACCCGGCAGGTCGCGAATCGCGTCGACGTCGACGCGCCACCATGTCGACCGCATAGCCGTCTGCTTCATAGGCAGCCGCCATGAACGATTGCGCGGCGTGTTCCTCGCCGCGCTGGGAGGGAAAGCGCACGAGATCGGCCAGGAACGCGACCTGCCGCGCGAAGCCGTCGTCGACCGCGCTGAGAATGGCCTCGTCCGCAATCCGCTCAGGCATCATATTTCGCTTTCATCTGGATGGTGTATCATATCTCATATGCCATTCCTGTGAAATGCAAGAGGCAGCGGCGCCAAAAAATCCGATCCTGGCCCAGCCGTCTCTTGTCGGCGCTTTCGCGGTGTTGGCATCAACGGCCGCAAGCCGATACTGCTATCGGACAGACTTGAAGAGGAATGCGTTGATCACCGAAGACACGATGCCGGCCGAAATCACCGATCTCGCCATCGGTTACCGGCGCCTGCCGGCGGGCAAGCTCGCCAATGCGGTGACATGGATGGAGGCGCGCGCGCCGCGACCCGATCTCGCGAAACCCTTGGCGATGGCCCGCATCACCATGCCCGATTGCAATTCCTATCGGGCGATCTTCCTCGAGATCGGTGCGCCCTGGCTGTGGGACCGCGTGTCTGAGATGTCCGACGCCGAAATCACAGATCACTTCGCCGATCCGCGCCAGCATCTCTACTACGGCTACGATGAAAGCGGCGCGCATCTCGGCATGGTCGAATTCTGCGTCGCCGACAGCAACGAGATCGAGATCACCTATTTCGGCCTGTTCCCGTCGCTGACTGGCCGCGGGTTCGGCAAGCGGCTGATGGCTGGCGCGCTCGAACTGGCATGGCGCCTCAATCCGAGCCATATCTGGCTGCACACAAGCAGCTTCGATCATCACAGCGTCATCGGTTTCTACAGCGCCTGCGGATTCGTGCCCTTCGCAACCGGGTTTGAAATCGTCGACGACCCCCGGATAAAGGGAACCTTGCCCCGCAATGCCGCACCGCAGATTCCGCTGATCGAAGCCGAGTGGCGCGCCAGCAATCTAGAGAACCGCCAGGTTGCGCAAGCCTAGATGAGAACAGCTCCGCAACCCGTCCCACACGCGTCGCCGCATCACCGCCGATGGGTTCGCCGCGAGACCATCCTGTCGACGCTGAAGCGGCATGGCGATACGCGCATCGTGTTGTTCGCCGCGCCCGCCGGCTTCGGCAAGTCGACGACGATGGCGCAATGGGCCGCGGAAGTCGCGCGCCTCGGCCGGCTGAGCGCATGGCTGTCCTGCGAGGTATCAGACAATGACGAGGGCGCCTTCCTGTCGCATCTGGTGGGGGCGCTGCGCCATCTCGTCCAGAACCCGGCGGAACTCGACCTCGCCTTCCAATCGAGCCCGATCCCGCAGCTCGATGTCGTGCTCGCCGCACTGGTGGCGGGTTTGGCGGCGCGCGAGGCCGACATCACCTTGTTCTTCGACGATTACCACGCCATCGAAGCACCGGCGGTGAAGCGGTTCATGGAGCGCCTGACGCGGCAGGCGCCGGCAAACGTCGCCTTCGTCATCGGCTCGCGCAGCCTGCCCGACCTGCAGCTCGGCAAGCTCAGGGTGCTGGGCGACGTCTTCGAAATCGGCCCCGACGATTTGCGTTTCGCCTCCTCCGAGGCCGAGGCTTTCTTCAACGAGAAGCTCGGCTTGAGCGTCAGCAGCGTCACGGTGGAAACCCTGTGTTCGCGGACCGAAGGATGGGCCGCCGGCCTGCAGCTCGCCTCGCTGTCGCTCAGCGCCACGCATGCGCCCGAAACCGTCATCGGCAACTTCACCGGCGCCAACCGCAACGTCGCCGACTTCCTGATGGGCGAAGTGTTTCTGGAACTGCCGCCGGCGATCGCAAAATTCCTGCTCTACAGTTCGATCTTCGAACGTTTTAGCGCCGAGGCCTGCCGCGCGGTGATGCGGGCGGCGGATGCCGAAGCCGCCATCACCGAAATTGAGACCCGCAACCTGTTCCTGGTGCCGCTCGACGAGGAGCGGCGCTGGTTTCGCTACCATCATCTGTTCCGCGACTTCCTCAGCCGCGAGATGGAAAGGCGCGAGCCGGAGATGATCGCGCCGCTGCATCTGGCGGCGGCCGAATGGTTCGGCGAACGCAAGATGCTGACCGAGGCCATCGGACACGCACTCGCCGCCAGCGACCAGGCCCGCGCGGCGGTGTTCGTCGAGAACAATGCGCTCGACCTCATCGCCCAGTGCCAGCTTCTCTACGTGCGCCAGTTGCTGGCGCTGCTGCCAAAAAAGCTGATCGACCAGCGCATCCGGCTGCAGCTCGTCGTGCTGTGGCTGGCGGTACACAGCAGCCAGCCGGAGATTGCCCAACAGACGCTGAGCAATGCACGCAAGCTTGTCGAGACCGGGCCGGCCGACGGCAAGGATCCCGGCACGTTGACCGGCACCACGATCGAGGCCGAGCTCGCGGTGCTCGCCGCCGCCGTCCACAGCACGCTGGAGCAGTTCGAGCAGGCGCGCGATACAGCACTGGCAGCCCTGCGCGTCATCGCGCCCGATGCGTGGTTCATCGAGGGTGCTACGGCCAATATCATCGGCTACAACCTCTATGCGCTGGGCGACCTCGACGGCGCGCGCGCGGCTGTGGACGCGGCGCGCAAGGCGCATGAGCGAAGCGGCAGCCTGCTCGGCGTCACCATTGCCAATTGCTACATGGCCGTCATCGAGCGCTCGGCTGGCCGCTTGCCCGCCGCCGAACGGCTGCTGCGCGACGCGATCGCCGAGGCCAGGGCGCGGATCGGTCCGAATTCCTACGCCGAGGCGCTGGCCGGCACGCTGCTTGCCGAACTTGCCTACGAGACCAATGCGTCCGGCGAGGCCCTGACCTTGGTCGAGAATCTCGGGCCGCTGATCGAAGGGGCGGCGGTCATCGTCTATCCGCTGGCGAGCGTGCCGACCTATGCCCGCGTGCTGCAGCTGACCGATCGCACCGAGGCGGCGCTGGACATGCTGGAGCGCGTCTACCAGCGCGTGCGGGGCTCGGTGTATCGCCGCCTTGCTTCGGTGCTCGTGCATGATCGCGTCAGGCTGCTGCTCGATCAGAACCGTGGCGCCGAGGCACGCACCCTGCTGAGCGAACATCGCCAAGGACGCGCCGAGGCCACCCCCACTGTTGCCAACGAGTTCGAGTTCTTCGCCGAGGGCCGCCTGCTGACGGCGGAAAAATCCTATGTCGCGGCGGCCGGTATTTTCGATGCGCTTCTGGAGCGCACGAAAAACAGCGGGCGCATGCGCCGCCATATCCTGGCGTTGATCCTGCGCGCCAAGAGTGCCGGCCATGACCAGCGCGAGGCCGACCGCTATCTGCTCGATGCGCTGCGCCTCGCTCACCCCTCTGGCTTCATCCGTTCCTTCGTCGACGAGGGAAGGCCTGTTGTCGAAGGGTTGATGCGGCTGCGTGCGGCTCAGGCAAGGACCGATCCGGCACTGTCAGCCTATGCCACGCGCATCATCGATGCCGCGCGGACGATGCCTGTGGCGATGCGCAAGCCGGCAGCACCCGTCGCCGAGAAGGAACAGCTCACCCAGCGCGAGACCGAACTGCTGCGCTATCTCGCGGAGGGCATGTCCAATCGTGATATCGCGATTGCCCTGTCGGTCAGCGAAACGACGATAAAATGGCATCTGAAGAACATTTTCGGCAAGCTGGCGGTCAGCAACCGCGTGCAGGCGGTGCGCGCCGCGCAAGCTTCGGCAAACCTCCGTACCCCTCCGAAAGGAGGGGCATAGATAACAGGCACAACCCCTCTTTCGGGTCGGGCCGCGTCATCGTTAGCCTGCTAGCGTCATCTGGCTTCGGAGAGGACGCTGCGGATGGCGACAGGTTACGTTTTTCACGAACAGCTGATGTGGCATGACACCGGCTCCAGCGCCGACATGATGCCTCCCGGCCGCTTTGTGGAACCTGGCCGGCATCTGGAATCACCCGGCTCGAAGCGCAGGCTGAACAATCTCATTCAGGTCAGCGGCCTGTCACGCCATCTGGTGCCGATCATTCCCGAGCCGGTCTCGGTCGAGGATCTGCTACGCGTGCATACGCAACGCCATGTCGACGACATCAGAATGCTCAGCGAGCGCGGTTCCGGCTTCGCCGGCCCGCAGGCGCCGATCGGCCTCAACAGTTTCGACATCGCGCTGCTATCGGCCGGCACCACCTATGCCGCCATGCGCGCCGTGCTGACCGGACGGGTCGACAACGCCTATGCGCTGGCGCGGCCGCCGGGGCACCATGCCGAGCCCGACCAGGCAATGGGCAACTGCCTGTTCTCCAACATCGGCGTGTCCGTGCGCCGGCTGCAGCATGAAGGCCTGCTCGGCCGTGCCGCCGTGGTCGACTGGGACGTGCATCACGGCAACGGCACCGAGACGGTGTTTTATTCCGACCCCTCGGTGCTGACCATTTCCGTGCACCAGGACAATCTTTATCCGACAGGGCGCGGTGCGCTGGCCGACAATGGCAAAGGGGCCGGCGAGAGTTACAACATCAACATCCCGCTGCCGGCAGGCAGTGGCACGGGTGCCTACGAATCGGCCTTCGACCGCGTCATCGCCCCTGCCCTGCGGGCCTTCAAGCCGGACCTCGTCATCGTTGCTTCCGGTTTCGATGCATCTGGCTTCGATCCGCTTGGCCGCATGATGCTCAACAGCGAATGCTTCCGCCGCCTCGCCGCGCGGATGGTGGCGCTGGCCGCCGAGACATCGAACGGTCGCCTGATCATGAGCCATGAGGGCGGCTACTCCGAGGGCTATGTGCCGTTCTGCGGCCATGCCGTCATCGAGACGCTGGCCAATCATCGCACCGAAGTGGTCGATCCGCTGTCAGACCATATCGACGACTGGGCCGGGCAGGACCTGCAGCCGCATCAGACTGATGTGATCGATGCCGCCGAAGGCCTGCTCGCCGGCCTGCGCCAACGCCTCGCCAGCGCGGCCTGACGCGATGGATTTTCTGATCACCACGCTTCTCAATGCACTGACGCTGGTCAGCATCCTGATGCTGGTCGGGCTCGGGCTGGCGATCAGCTTCGGCCTGATGAACGTGACCAATCTCGCGCATGGCGAGTTCGTCACCGTCGGCGCCTTCGCGGTCTACTTCGTCCAGAGCATCGGCGGCTCCTTCTGGCTGGGGCTGGCCGCCGCGCCCATCGCCGGCGCGGTGGTCGGCTGCATCCTCGAATTCGCCATCATCCGCCATCTCTATTCGCGGCCGGTCTCGACCGTGCTCGCCACCTGGGGCGTCAGCCTGATCCTGCAGCAAGGGCTGGAACTGACCTTCGGTCTCGGCGCCAAGCCGGTGACGCCGCCGATCGAGGGCACGCTCGACCTCTTCTTCACCGTCTATCCGGCTTACCGGCTGATCCTGATCACTATTGCCATGCTGACCCTGCTCGGCGTCGTCCTGCTGATCAGCCGGACGTCGTTCGGCCTCGACATCCGCACCGTCATCCAGAACCGCGAAATGGCCGAAGGCGTCGGCATCAACACGCGGCGCACCTACGCCATCGCCTTCACTTTCGGCGCCGCCATCGCGGGGCTTGCCGGCGGGCTGGTCGCGCCGCTGGCGATCGTGCTGCCGCAGATGGGGGTGAACTATCTCGCCAACGCCTTCTTCGTCGTCATCGTCGGCGGCGTCGGCTCGATCGGCGGCCTCGTCGCCGGCAGCGTTTTCGTCGGCGGCCTGACCAGTGTCCTGAACTACCAGATATCGCCGTCGCTGGCGCAAGCGATCGTGCTCTTGGCGGCCATTGTCGCCGTCCGGCTGCGGCCCAACGGCCTGTTCAACGGAGCGTCGCGATGATCGCCCGGGACCGCAACTGGCTGCTGATCTTCGCTGTCTGCGTGGTGCTCGCCATTCTCTATCCGCTCATTGCCGACGGCTATCAGCTGACGGTGATCCGCGACGCGCTGATCTTCGGCCTCTTCGCGGCGAGCCTCGACTTCTTCTGGGGCCGCACCGGGATACTGTGTTTCGGCCACGCCGCCTTCTTCGGCATCGGCGGCTACATCATGGCGCTGGTCACGCTCAACGACGCCATCCCCTTCGCCAGCCTGCTCGGCCTGGCCGGCGCGGTCGCCGGGGCGGCCTTCGTCGCCACCATCATCGGCTATTTCCTGTTCTTCGGCGGCATCCGTGGCAGCTATTTCACCATTGTCACGCTGGCCATGGGTGTCATCTGCCAGCAGGCAGCCGTTTCCTGGAGTTCGGTCACCGGCGGCGACAGCGGCCTGATCGGCATCCCGCCGATCGCGTTCGATGTCGGCGGGCTGCATGTCGATCTCAGCCAGGACCTGCCCTCCTATATCTTCGTCTCGGCCATCGTCGCGGTGGCCGTGCTGGCGCTGTGGTCGATCAGCCGTGGCCGCTGGGGCACGGTGCTGACCGCCATCCAGGACAATGAGGTCCGAGCGGCCGCACTTGGCCACAACGCGCCGCTGCGGCTGCTCGTCACCTTCACCCTGTCCGCTGCCATCGCCGGGCTTGCCGGCGCCCTCTATGTCTGCATGGCCGGGCTGGTGGCGCCCGACCTGTCCGGGCTGCTTTTGTCGACGGAGGTCATCGTCTGGGTAGCGGTCGGCGGGCGCGGCACGCTGCTTGGTCCGGTGCTCGGCGCCATCTTCATCCAACGCGCGCAGCAGACGATCAGCAGCTTCAATCCGAGCCTGTGGCCGCTGCTGCTCGGTTGCGTCTTCGTGGTCATTGTCTTCGTCCTGCCGGACGGCATCCTGTCGATCTACGCGCGGCTGAAGAGCCTGTTCACCGGCCGGAGGCGCGTGCAATGAGCGACGTCCTGCTCCAGGCCGAGAACGTCGGCATCCGCTTTGGCGGTCTGCAGGCGCTGGAAGCGTTGAACCTCACCGTGCGCGACAGAGAGCTCTGCTGCATCATCGGGCCGAACGGGGCCGGCAAGAGCACCTTCCTCAATGTGCTGACCGGCACGCTTCGTCCGACCAGCGGCAGCGTGCGTTTCCTCGGCCACGACATTGCCGGCCTGCCGCTGCACCGCATCGCGCGGCTGGGCATCGCCCGCAAATTCCAGATCCCGTCGGTCTTTCCCAGCCTGTCGGTGGAAGACAATCTGAAGGTGGCGCGGTGGGGCGTGCCCTCACCGGTCCGGCCGGTTGCTGAATTGCTGGAACTGGTCGCGCTCGGCAATCGCGCCTCGACACTGGCCGGCGAACTCGCGCATGGCCAGAAGCAATGGCTGGAGATCGGCATGGCGCTGGCGATCGAGCCGCGGCTGCTGCTGCTCGACGAACCGACCGCTGGCATGACGCCGCAGGAGACGCTGGCGACGGCCGAGATGCTGCTGCGGCTCAGGGGCGAGTTCTCGATCGTCGCGGTCGAGCATGACATCCGCTTCGTGCGGGCGCTGAACTGCGAGACACTTGTGCTGCATCAGGGGCGCCGGCTGCGCAGCGGTCCCTTCCATGACATCGAGACCGACGAAATGGTCCGCGACGTCTATCTGGGGAGGCGCTGACCGTGCTGCGGACAATGGCGGTCTCGGCCGGCTTCGGCCTGCTCCCGGTGCTGAATGGCATCGACCTCAGCGTCGCGCCGGGCGAAGTCGTCGGCCTGCTCGGCCGCAACGGCGCCGGCAAGACGACCCTGCTGCGCGTCATCGCTGGCGCGCTACGGGCGAGCGGCGGCGCCGTGGTTCTCGGCGACCGGGACCTCACCAATGCTGCGGCCTTCCGCCGGGCGCGGGCCGGCATCGCCCATGTGCCGCAGGGGCGCGGCATCTTCAACCAGCTGACCGTGCGGCAGAACCTGGAGGTCGGCACCCGCGCCGCTAAGGGGCGTGGCGACGGTGGTATTCCGGCTGACATCTTCGGCTATTTCCCGATCCTGCGCGAACGCGAAACGCAGGTCGCCGGCACGCTCTCCGGCGGCCAGCAACAGATGCTGGCGATCGGCCGCGCGCTGTGCGGCCTGCCATCGGTGCTGCTGCTCGACGAACCCTCGGAAGGCATCCAGCCGAACATCGTGCAGTCGATCGCCGAGCTGGTGCCACGCATCGCGCGCGAGCGCGGCATCGCGATCGTTCTTGTCGAGCAGAATCTCGATCTCGTTCTCAAGGCGGCGGACCGCTGCCTGGTGATGGAGAAGGGCAGGATCGTGCATGAAGGCACGCCGGAGGCGTTCGCCGACGAGACCCTGCTCAAGGATTTGTTGGCTTTATAAGGCGCGCCTGAAGCGCGCCTGGGATTTGTTGGCTTTGTAAGGCGTGCATGGGGCGCGCCTGAACTGGAAGGGAACACAACAATGATAAGCAGAAGAACTGTTTTGAAATCCGGCGGCGCCGCGGCCGCTTTCGCTATGGTCGGCGCGCCGTCAATCCTGCGCGCCGCCGATACGGTCAAGGTCGGCCTGTCGATCCCGATCACCGGGCTGCAGGCGATCCTCGGCGAGACGCTGCTCAATTGCTACAAGCTCGCCGCCGCCGAACTCAATGCCGCCAACGGCATTGGCGGCCGCCAGGTCGAATTGTTCATCGAGGACAACCAGACCACGACCAAGGGCGCGATCGATAAGGCCCGCAAGCTCATCAACGAAGACAAGGTCGACGTGATCATGGGCACGATCATTTCGCCGGAGCGCAGTGCGACATTGTCGGTGACCTCGAAGGCCAAGAAGCTGTTCTTCTACCCGACCAATTTCGAGGGCGGCGAATGCAACCGCTACTTCGTCGCCACCGGCCCGATCCCGATGCAGCAGGTCGACCCGATGATGCCTTGGGTGGCCGAAAACCTCGGCAAGACGATCTACATCATGGCCTCCGACTATGCCTGGCCGCAGAAGATGACCGAGGCGATCACGGCCGCCTATGAAAAGGCCGGCGGCAAGATCATCGGCGCCGATTACTACCCGTTCGGCACCAACGATTTCGGCCCGGCGTTCCAGAAGATCAAGTCGCTGAAGCCCGATGTCGTCTGGTCGATGGTGGTTGGCAACGACGCCGTCACCCAGCTCAAGCAGTATCGCAGCTTCGACATCAAGCAGCCGCTGATCGCGCCGCTCGACGAGGTCTTCAACAAGGACGCACTGCCAGCCGGCGTGGCGGCCGGCACCTACGCGCCCCAGCCCTACTGGATGGCGCTCGACAACCCGGTCAACAAGAAGTTCATCTCCAGCTTCCGCGAAAAGTTCGGCCAGGAGAAGATGGTCAACGGCATCGGCGAAGCCGGCTACAACGGCCTGCACCTCTACGCACTGGCCGCCGAGAAGGCCGGATCGCTGAAGGACGATGATGTGCTGGCGGCGCTGCCAACCATCGAGTTCGACGCGCCGCAGGGCAAGATCCGCGTCGACGCCACCAACAACCACACGCTCTGCCATTCCTATGTCGGCAAGGCGGCGGCCGACGGCATCGGCTACGAGATCGCTAGGGATTTCGGCGTCATCGCGCCGGTAACACCTTACTGCAAACTGTAGCGAACAAAGCCGCGCGGCTCAGGCACCTTGCGATGCCCGGGCCGCGTAGCTTCCAATCACAGGCGCGTATTGCAGCTCGCCGCTTTCGGCGATGCGAAAAGTTCCTTCGGAGCGGCTGATCCTGCCGGTGCGCCAACCTCAACCGCTGGACGACACATTGCCGGCCTTCCCCGGCCCAGAGAGCGCCAAGCCGATGGAGCAAGAGGTCCTGGTCAAGGGCGACGGCTTCCAGCGCTCGGTGTCGACGGACCAGATCACCGGCGAGACCGTCTATCAGGTCGTCAATGACGGCGGCACGGTGCGGCATCCGCATACGCGGATGGTCGTTTCGGCGAGGCATGTCGACCGGTTTACCATCCACCCCGACGATCCGAACTCGGCGGTCGGCACCTGCACATGGGAAAAGTCCTATGGCCGCGACGACTGGCAAGTGCGCCTTTGCGTGAAGGCGACGGTGCGAGCGCTGCGAAAAGTCTGGCGGATCGAGACCCACATCACCGCGCATGACGGAGATGAGCTGATCGTCGACCGCGCCGAGGTCAAGGAGTATCCGCGCGACCTCAACTGAGGGCGCCGGCACTGTGACCGAATACACAGGCCTCGGCCGCGAGCTACGATTTTCAGACAGGCCTGCGATGGCGAACAAATCATTCTCGCGGGCAATATCGCCCTTGAAGGCGCGGCTCCGTATTCCTAACTGTCCCGTGCGGGCCGGGCCCCTCTGACTGTCGCTTTTGGCGATTGTGATGTCGGACCGCTGTAACGGGCCCGTTTCCATGCTTTTCGTTCAAGCGGGCTCATTCCTTTCTGGTTCGGAGCCTCGCATGACATCTTCCCTTCTTGGTCTGGTTTGCCCCTCCTGCCGCGTGGCGCTCGTGATGAGCGAACGCCAGGGTATCGAGATCGATTACTGTCCGCAGTGCCGCGGCGTCTGGCTTGATCGAGGGGAACTCGACAAGATAATCGAGCGTTCCGGCAGGGATGCGTCGCCCGCACCGCAGCCACACACGGCAGCATTCTCCCAGCCGCAACATGGGCAGGGCCGCGATGACGATCATTCCCGCTCACAAGGCCAACGCTATCCGAAGCGGAAGAAATCATTCTTCGAAGAGTTGTTCGACTGACCGCATGACGCCCGGTACCCGGGCCCGCGTTTGCTGAAAACCTCCGAAACCACATCGATAAAGGTCCATCCCGATGATTTCCCGCACAAGCCGATTTGCAGCCCTCTTTGCAGGACTGTTCCTTGCATTCTCCATGGTCGCGATGGATCATGCCGAGGCCCGTCGCGGCGGCAGTTTCGGCAGTCGTGGCACGCGCACGTTCCAATCGGCACCGCCAACCAGGACCGCGCCCGCGCCGACCGCTCCCGTCGAGCGTTCGATGACACCCAACACCGGTGTGAACACCGCGGCCCGGCAGCCGCAGGCCGGCCTGCAAAGGCCCGGCTTCATGAGCGGCTTGGGTGGAACAATAATGCGCGGCCTGCTGATCGGCGGCCTGATCGGCCTGCTCATGGGCCAAGGCTTCGGCGGTCTGGCCGGCATGTTCGGTTTCTTGCTTCAGGCCCTGCTCATAGGTGGCGCAATCATGCTGGCCATTCGCTTTTTCCGGTCGCAATCCGCGCGTGGTCCAGTCCCTGCGCTCGCCGGTGCCGGCAATGCCCAGACTTCGAGGTTTGAAAACCGCGCAACGGCACAGCAGCAGACGGACACCGCACGCTCCTTCACGATTCCCGGCTTTGGCGGCGGTTCGGGCGGAGGCTCTCCGGCCACCGGTTCTGATGAGATCACGCTGGCCCAGACCGACCTCGACGCGTTCCAGCAGCTGTTGACTGATGTTCAGGAAGCATTCGGGCGCGAAGACCATGCCGCTCTGCGCCGGGCGGTGACCCCAGAGATGGTGTCCTATCTGTCCGAGGAACTGGCCGACAATGCCCAGAAAGGTCTCAGGAACGAGGTATCGGACATCACTTTGCTGCAGGCCGACATCGCGGAAAGCTGGCGCGAGGATGACCGCGACTACGCCACGGCCGCATTGCGCTACGAGTCTCGTGACGTGACGCGCGAACGAGCCAGCGGCAAGGTCGTCGAGGGCGACGATGATCATCCGACAGAGACGACCGAGCTGTGGACATTCACGCGTGAGAATGGCTCAAGCTGGAAGCTCTCGGCAATACAACAGGCTTGAGCCCCGCCATTTTGGTCCGAGGCTTCGGTGCGGGTGTGATGGCTGCTTGCGGGCGGTCAGGCCACGATCTTGACGCACATCGGCGTGCCGATCTCGATGGCCCGCCCGGTGTCGGTCAGCATGCCGCTTTCGGCGTCGCGGGCAAGGATCGAGATGCGGTCGGCGTTCTGGTTCGCCGAGAACAGATGGCCGCCTGACGGCGTCAGCGCCAGATTGCGCGGCGTAGCACCCCCGCAAGGGACGTAGCCGACCAGGCTCAGGGCGCCGCTCTGCTGGTCGACCGCCATGATGACCACGCTGTCATGGCCACGGTTGGAGCCGTAGACGAACCGGCCATCCGGCGAGATCTGGATATCGGCGCAATGGTTGCAGTCGCGCGCCTGTGCCGGCACCGCCGGCCTGGCATCGATGATCGAGAGCTTGCCGCTGGCTTCGTCCAGCGCCATCGACACGATGGTCGAGTCCAGCTCGTTCATGACGAAGACGAAGCGACCGTTCGGGTGCAAGGCAAGATGGCGCGGGCCAGCACCTGGCGGCAAAGCGGATTCGGCTGATTTGGTCAGGCTGCCATCGCGCCCTATCCGGTAGGACACCAGCCGGTCGATGCCGAGGTCGGCGACAACAGCCGTGCCGCCGGCAATGGTTTCGGTGACGGTGTGGGCGTGCGAGCGTTCCTGCCGTGCCGCATTCGGGCCTGTGCCTTTGTGCGATATGCTGGCCAGCGGCGCCGACAGCGCCCCGTCCTTCTCGAAGCCATAGACCGCCACGGCACGATCGGGGCCGCCCTCGCCCATGCCGTAGTTGGCGACCAGAAGCTTCGTCCCGTCGCGGGTGATGGTGTTGTGCGCGGTGATGCTGCCCAGCGAAGGCTGCTTGTTCAGATAGCTCAGCGTGCCCGAGCCACGATCGAAGCTATAGGCCGAGACGGTTCCCTCGCGCCAGGTGAAGACTTCCGAATTGGCATAGACGTGCGAGCCGTCCGGCGTCACCGACAGGAAAGTCGGGTTGTCGACGTCGTTGGTCTCGGCCAGTTTTCGCGTTTCCAGCGTCGCTTCGTCGAAGCTGTAGACGCCGAGGCCGACACCGCGCGCGCCCTGAAAATACGGCGCTTCACGGTTCAGGCTGCCGACAAAGACCAGACAGGCATTGCGCATGTTTTTTCTCCCTGCCCGCCAGCGCTTCGGCGCGCGGGAACAGCCAAAATTTCGCCTGTTCACGCTTGCAACGCAACCCCATATGTGAAAATACTATTTACAAAAGAAGATTGACGGGAGGAAACGACGTGCTTTCAGGCGCCTTGACGCGTGTTCAAACGGTCGCCGGTACGCTCCCGCTGGAGGTATGGAGCCGGTGATGAACGATTTCGCACCCACTGTCGGCGTCGCCTCGACGCATCCCACCAACATGCCCGAGGAACACGCCGCACTGCCGGTGTGGAATGCCGAGAACTGGTTCTACGAGGACTGGCCGGTCGGCCAGAAAATCCGCTCGTTGCGGCGCACCATGGCGGAAGGCGACAGCCACCTTTTCAACACGCTGGTGCTCGACATCCACCCCTATGTGCAGGACCAGATGTTCGCCGAGACCGAAGGCATTTTCGGCAAGCGGCTGGTCGCCGGCGCCTTCGTGTTTTCGGCGGGCCTCGGGCTGGTCGCCACCAATTGCGTGAATGCCTTTTCCTACGGCTACGACAAACTGCGTTTCATAAAGCCCGTCTTCATTGGCGACACGATCTATTCGATCCGCTCGAACCTCGACAAGAAGCCCCGCTACAAGGAGATGGGGCTGATCCGTGCCAGCTACGAGGTGTTCAAGGGCGAAGGCGAACTCGTTTTGTATTGCGAGCATCTGCAGACGGTAAAATACCGCAACGCCGCCGATTTCGCCGGCAAGACGGAGAAATGAAGATGCCGGCAGCAGCCGAATTGCCGCTTGCCGGTCTGATCGTCGTTGACATGAGCCAGTTCCTGTCTGGGCCCTACTGCTCGCTCAGGCTGCTCGATCTCGGCGCCCGCGTCATCAAGATCGAGCGCCCGGATGGCGGCGACCTGTCGCGCCGGCTCTACCTCAGCGATACCGAGATCGGCGGCGATTCCACCATCTTCCATGCCATCAACCGGGCCAAGGAAAGCCTCGCCATCGACCTCAAGAACGAGGCCGACCTCAAGGCGCTACGCACCCTGCTGGCCAAGGCCGACGTGCTGATCCAGAATTTCCGGCCGGGCGTCATCGAACGGCTCGGCTTCGACTACGAGGCCGTCCGCAAGATCAACCCGCGCCTGGTCTATGCCTCGATCAGCGGCTATGGCGAGGACGGCCCATGGGTCAAGCGCCCCGGCCAAGATCTCCTGGCGCAGTCGCGCTCCGGGGTGATGTGGCTGAACGGCGACGAGGACCAGGGACCGGTGCCGTTCGGCCTTGCCATCGGCGACATGCTGGCGGGTGCGGCCTGCGCGCAAGGCATCCTGGCGGCACTCGTGCGGCGCGGCATCAGCGGCCAGGGAAGCCACATCGAAACCAGCCTGCTGGAAGCTTTGGTCGATTTCCAGTTCGAGGTGCTGACCACGCATCTCAATGACGGCCGCCGCTTGCCCAGGCGCTCCAGCTTCCGCAGCGCGCATGCCTATCTGTCGGCGCCCTACGGCGTCTATCCGGCCAAGGACGGCTACCTTGCCATCGCCATGACGCCGATCCCCAAGCTGGCCGACCTGCTGTCGCTCAGCGAACTGGCGCCCTATCGCGACAAACCGGCTTCATGGTTCACGGCGCGTGACGACATCAAGGCGATCATCGCGCAAAGGATCGCCACCAAGACGATCGACGAATGGCTAGCCATTCTGGAGCCGGCCGACATCTGGTGCGCCAAGGTGCTGACCTGGCCGGAGATGCTGGCAAGCGAGGGGTTCCAGTCGCTCGACATGTTGCAGACGGTGACGCGCGAGGACGACGTCTCTATCCTCACCACCAGCTCGCCGCTCAGGGTCGACGGCATCAGAGCCAAGGTCGACCGGGCAGCACCGCGCATCGGCGAGCACAGTGCGGCAATCCGCGAGGAGTTCGGCCTGTGAGCGTGCGCACGCTCATGCCCACGCTCAGGGGCATGACCTGGAGCCATCCGCGCGGCTACGATCCGATGGTTGCGTGTTCGTCGCTGTGGCAGCAACAGACTGGTATCTCGATAGAGTGGACAAGCGCTCGCTGCAAGATTTCGAATCCTTCCCGGTGGAAGAGTTGGCACGCGCGTATGACCTGATCGTCATCGACCATCCGCATGTCGGCCAGATCACGGCGGAGCGGTGCCTAGAACCGCTCGACGTCAACGGCCGCGAGGCGGAGCGCGCGGTGCTGGCCTCGGGCAGCGTCGGCCAATCCTATCCAAGCTACAGCTGGCAGGGACGGCAATGGGCCTTCCCGATCGATGCGGCGACGCAGGTGCAGGCCTGGCGGCCGGATGCGCTCGATGCGCCGCCATCGCGCTGGAGCGAAGTGCTCGATCTCGCCCGGCAAGGCCGCGTGCTGTTGCCGTTGCGTCCACCCCATGCGCTGATGGTGTTCTACACGCTGGCCGGCAATCTCGGCCATGCCTGCGCGACGGACCCATCCCGCGATCTCATCGACATCGAGACCGGGAGCAAGGCCTTCGAGACGATGCGCGAGATCGCGGCGATGGTTGACCCCGCCTGCTTCGACATGGATCCGATCGCCATTTCGGAGCGCATGGCTGAGGCGGATTCCAAAATCGTCTGCGCACCGCTGATCTACGGCTATGTTTCCTATGCGGTGGCGGGTTTTCGCGCGCATCGCCTGGCCTTTGCCGATATCCCGGTGATTGGATCCGGCGGCCCCATCGGTTCGGCGCTTGGTGGCACGGGCATAGCGGTATCTGCGTTTTCCAAGGCAAAGGATGCGGCGACCGACTTCGCCTACTGGGTCGCCAGCGGCGATGTCCAGCGCGGTCCCTATGCCGCCGCCGGCGGCCAGCCCGGCCATGCAGCGGCCTGGGAGGATCAGGCCGTCAATGCCGCGACCGGCAATTTCTACAGGGATACGCGCGCGACGCTGGAGGGCGCTTGGGTGCGGCCGCGCCATGACGGCTATATGGCCTTCCAGCAGGCGGCGTCCGAGCGCATCATTTCCGGCATGACCTGCGGGCATCGAGCCGCCCAGGTCGTTGCCGATCTCAATCGCCTGTTCCGGGAAAGTGTTCCGGCGCAGGCGACCGGCGTTGCCGGTGGAGGAGCCTGAACGAAACCGAACGGAGGAGAACAAGATGACAAGAATGATCCGCGGCCTGATGGCCGCAACGGCGCTTGCCTCGCTCGCAACGACCGCCTTCGCACAGGATGTGCAAGGCGTCATCGGCGGGCTGCCGACCGAACTGAAGGCGCAGTATGACGGCGCGCCGCAGAAGGTGCTGCCCTCGGCCTGGGACAATTTCACGCCACCACCGAAGCCGTGGAAGTGGTGCCACTCGGAATCCTACCAGGGCAATCCGTGGCGGGTCACCGTCACCAAGGAACTGAAGCGTCTCGTCGACGGGCTGATCGCCGACGGCACCGTCTCCAGTTTCGAAGTGTCGGATTCCAACAACGATGCCAGCCAGCAGATCAACCAGATCCGCGCCTTCATCGACAAGAAGTGCTCGATCATCACCTCGATCCCGGGATCGGCGACCGCGCTGGATGACGCCATCGATGCCGCCGCCAAGGCCGGCATCCCGTTCATCACCGCCGCCGGTTCGGTGACCAGCCCGAACGCGATCAATGTCGATTCCAACTATGCGCGCTGGGGCTATGACATGATGACGGCGATCGGCAAGGCGCAGCCGGACGGAGCCAGCATCCTGCTGGTCGAAGGCATTGCCGGCCACCCGATCGTGGTCCAGGAACGCCAGGGCGCGGACAAGGCGCTGACGGAGAATCCGAAGCTGAAGATCTCGCGCAACGTCAACGGCAACTGGACGGCGAACGTCACCAAGACCGTGGTGCTGCAGGCGATCGCCACCAACCCGGCGCCGATCGACGCGGTGTGGACGACCGGCAGCGAAAGCCGCGTCGTCGCCGAAGCGTTTGCCGAAGCCGGCCGGCCGGCGCCATTGATCACCGGCTCGATAACCGGCGATGCGCTAGGCTACTGGAAGGCCAATCCCGACAAGTATCGCTTCGAAGGCCATGCGGTGCTGCCGCACTGGACCGCGCAGACGCTGTTTCGCGTCGGCGAGCGCATGCTCGACGGCCAGAAGCCGAAACTGAACACGCTGCTGATCCCGATCCCACCGGTTCACGGCGCCGATCTCGGCGCCTGGTACAAGGACTGCATGACGACGGACGCCGTCTCAATCTTCCCGATCCCGCCAACGGACCCGATGCCGGAGGAATGGCTCAACGCCTATTTCTCGAACCCGGCGCCGACCAAGGGCTGGGACTATTCGAAGGTGCCAGACGCCTGTGCAAAGTGACGCTTGCTCAAAGTGACGCCTGTGCAAAGTGATGCCTGCGCCAACTAACATCTCGGCAAGCCGGCTCTCTTCGGGGAGCCGGCTTGCCAGCATCGAAACGCGACATGCTTGAAATCAAAACCATATCCAAACGCTATGGCGAGACGGTCGCGCTCGCGGACGCTTCGATCGCGTTCCGGGCGGGGACCATCCACACCATTCTGGGCGAGAACGGTTCCGGCAAGAGCACGATGGTCAAGCTGTTGTCCGGCATCGTCCAGCCGGACAGCGGCGCGATCCTGTTGCAAGGCAAACCGTTTTCCGGCGTCAACCCTTCGGCCTTCCAGGGGCAAGGGTTTGCGACGGTGTTCCAGGAGGTGCTGGTTGCGCCCGATCGCAGCGTCACCGACAATATCCTGCTCGGCCTCGACGGGCTGGTCCGGCGCGCCGTTCCTCGTAACGAGCGCCGCGACAGGGCGGCCGCCGCACTGAAGCGTTTCGCGATTACCGACGTGCCTCTCGACGCGCGTGCCGGTCTGTTACCGCTTGCCGCGCAGCAATTGGTCGTGCTCGCCCGGGCGATCGTGCGCAATCCAAAAATCCTCATCCTCGACGAGGTCACCGCCGCACTCGACTTCGCCGACCGCGAGTCCGTCTTTGCCCTGATGCGCACCCTTGCCGGCGAAGGCTGCCTGATCCTGTTCATCACGCATCGCATGGACGAGGTGATCTCGCTTTCGGATCGCATCTCGATCCTGCGCGGCGGCAGCGTGGTGCGCACCGAAGAGCGCGGCACTTCGACGCCGGCTGAACTTCTCAAGGCCATGGCGCCACGCACGGCGGCGGAGCTGGCGCATGGCTGACCGCGCCGCGCTCACGGTTGGTGACCTCATCATCGCGCGCGGCGCCAGCCCGATCACGCAAACGATCGCTCCAGGCGAGATCGTCGGCCTCGCCGGCCTCGATGGTCATGGCCAGGAGCTGTTCCTGAAGATGCTTGCCGGCCTGGCGCCGCCGCTTGGCGGCTCGATCATGCTCGGCGCATCCCGCAAGATCACCGGGTTTCGCAAAGCCGTCTCCAGCGGCATCGCCTATCTACCGCGCGACAGGCGCGCGAACGGCATTTTTCCGACGCAGTCGGTGCTCGACAATTTCGCCGTTTCCACGCTGTCGCGCGATACGCGCCTTGGCCTGATCAGCCCGGCGGCGCGCAAGGCCCGCTATGACATCTACCGCGAAAAGCTGTCGATCGTCGCACCCCGGCCCGATGCGCCGATCACCACCTTGTCGGGAGGCAACCAGCAGAAGGTGCTGCTGGCACGGGCGCTGGCTCTGGAGCCCGCGATCCTGCTTCTCAACGACCCGACGCGTGGCGTCGATGTGGCGACGCGCCATGTTCTCTACGACGTCTTCCGCCGGCTGGCGGCCGACGGCATGGGGCTCGTCATCCTGTCCAGCGAGATCGAGGAGATCCTGCTCTTGTGCCACCGCGTGCTGGTGTTCAGGGAAAACGAGGTCGCGTCCGAGATCGCCGGTCAGGCGCTGACCACCGACAGCGTGATATCAGCCATGTTCGGACGCGCGGCATGAGCCCTGTCACGCGCCTTCTGTCTCTTTGGCGAAGCGTCGGTTTCGCTGCCGTGCTGCTGGTCATCCTGCTTGCGGTCAATCTCATCCTCAGTCCGGTGCGGTTCCAGCCGGGCTCCTGGGGCGCGTTGATCGGATTGGCCGCGCCCTTGATCGGCGCGGCGATCGCCTCGACACCGGTGATCCTCGCCGGCCGTGGCGGCATCGACATTTCGGTCGGGCCGCTGATGGGCTTCGTCAACGCTTTCGCGATCCAGGTGCTGTTCCTTGGAGCCGGCATTTCATCGCCCTTGGTGCTGGTTCCGACAGCGCTGCTGGTCGGCGCGCTGGTCGGTGCGGCGAATGGCTTTCTGGCAACGGTCGTGCGCATCCAGCCGATCGTCGCCACGCTCGGCACCTATCTGATCCTCACCGGCGTCACGCTGACGATCCTGCCGGCGCCGATCGGCCCCGCGCCGGCCTGGCTGAAGGCGCTGTCCGGCCCACTGTCGATGCTGCCGCTGGCCGCAATGTTCATTGCCTGGTGGCTGGTGCGGCGCACCCCCTACTACGATCAGCTGATGGCGGTTGGCAGTGACGACCGCGCCGCCTACACCGCCGGCGTCGATGTCACGCGCGTCCGCTTCATCGCCTATGTCATGACCGGCATCTTTAGCGGATGCGCCGGGCTGATGTTGACGGCGCTGATAGGCTCCGCCGACCCCAACATCGGGCCGACCTACACACTGATCGCCATTGCCGCCGTCGCGCTTGGCGCCGTCAGCCTGGCGGGCGGGCGCGGTGGCGTCGCGGGTGCTGCTATCGGCGCCATCGATATCTTCCTGCTGCAAAGCGTGCTGACGACATTCAACGTCTCGACCTTCGTGCTGCAGATCGCCTATGGCGCCATACTGGTGCTGGCCGTGATGCTGACCGCGCTGCAGGAACGTCTTGCCACGAGGGGGCGCTGACATGATTTTGCGCCGAAACCTGTTCGCGACCACCAATGCCCGCGTCATCGGCGCCTTCTGTGTCGCCGCCCTCCTGCATCTCGCCGGCACCATTCTCATTCCGGGCTACTCGGCGCCGTTTGCCGTACGCGCCATGCTGGTGCTCGCCTCTCTGCTTGCCGTTGCCTCGATTGGGCAGACGCTGGTCGTCATCATGGGGGGCATCGACCTGTCGATCCCCTTCGTCATTGGCTTTGCCAATGTCGTGGCCGCGCAGCTCTATGGCGATGGCTGGAACTTTGTCCTCGTCTGCGGCGTCGTTGGCGTGCTGGCGCTCGCCATCGGCGCACTGAACGGGTTGATCTCGCGCAGCCTGGATATCCAGCCGCTGATCGTCACGCTCGGCATCGGCATGGTCGTGCAGGGGCTGGTGCTGTTGTGGACGGCCGGCTTCCCGTCGGGCTCGGCGCCGCAAGCCGTTTCCAGCTTCGTGTCGATCGGCGGATCCGCCGGGCCACTGCCGGTGCCGTGGCTGGTGCCAAGCCTTGTGGTTCTGGCGGCACTCGTCGTGCTGGTGCTGGAGCGGACACCCTATGGGCGCCGGCTCTATGCGCTTGGCAGCAATCCTGGCGCGGCGCCTTTGGCGCTGATCGATCCGGTTCGCATGTGGGTCATCACCTATGCGGCAAGCGCCTTCTTCGCCGCCGTGGCGGGCGTGTTGTTGCTCGGTTTCACCGGCTCGGCCTATGGCGATGTCGGTCAGCCCTATCTGTTCCAGACCATCGCGGCGGTCGTCGTCGGTGGCGCCGCGCTGGTCGGCGGTCGAGGCAGCTATCTCGGCACGATCGCCGGCGTTCTGGTGCTGACCGAAATCAACACGTTGCTGATCGGCCTCGGCTTCCAGCCCTCCGCGGTGCAGGCCGCGCTTGGTTTCATCATCGTGCTGCTGGTCTCGCTCTATGGCCGCGAACGGCACGTCTCGACGACGATCTGAGGAACGACATCGGGCCCGGCGACTTCTATGCCAACCGCCAGAGCTTGCGGGCATTCGCGGACAGCAGTCTGTCGCGCTCGGCAATGCTGCAGCCTGAAAGCAGCGCATGGGTCGCCGCCACCCAGGTCGACAGGCCGCCGCCGAGCGTGCAGACCGGCCAGTCGCTGCCCCAGACGACACGGTCCCAGCCGAACGCAGCGATGGTGTGTTCGACATAAGGCCGCAGCGTCTCGGCCGTCCAGCTGCCGGGATCGGCATAAGCGACGACACCGGAAATCTTGGCCACGACATTCGGGCGCCGCGCGATCTCGCTGATGTGTTCGCGCCACGGATGTTCACTGTCGCCCTTGATGTCGGGGACGCCGCAATGGTCGAGGACGAACTGGGCATCGGGCGCCAAATCGGCAAGCGCGATCGCCTTCGGAATCTGGTGCGGCAGGACGACGAGGTCGAAGGTCAGGCCGGTGCCGCCAAGCCGCTTGATGTTGTCACGAAACAGCGCGCCCTCCGAAAGATCGTCGGGCATGACATGGAGGACGCGGCGGAAACCCTTGACGAATGGATTTGCCCTCTGGCGTTCGAGATAGGCTGGAAAATCCGCCTCTTCCGGCCGGCAGGACGCAATTGCGCCGGCCAGCATGCTGCCTGGCTGTCGCGACAGGCTGTCGATACGGGTGGTCTCGGCCTCGATGTCGGCCGGATCGACATCGACCTCCATATGCAGCACACGCTCGACGCCGACGCGATGCGCTTCCACGGCGTATTCGTCGTAGGAAAAATCGCGGTCGAGTGCCGGCACGCCAGCCAGCCAGGGATAGCGCAGCACCGAACGATCGATGAGATGCAGATGGGTGTCGATGATCATGGCGGCTCCTCCTGTTTGGCTGTTCAAATCATCTCACGGAGGAATTCTTCATTCAAATAAGAATTCAAGCTGACGAGCCAATGGACGATCCGGCCAGATGCGACAGCTTTTCAGCTGTTGCCACCAACAGCTCGATCGTCTTGGTGATGTCAGGCGCCGAAGGCGCATTGACGACGGTGATGTAGGGGATCGTCAGTGCCGCGATGGCCTTGCCATCGGAACTCCGCACCGGTGCGGAGAGGTTGAAGACACCGGCGGTCTGCAACGATGCCATCATCTCGTAGCCGCGGTCGCGGATCTGGTCGAGCCGGGTGAAGAACTCGGCCGACTGCGCCGTCTTGTCGGTGCTGCGGACATGTTCCGATATCATCATCTGCCGCTCTTCCTGTGGACGGAAGGCGAGCAGCACATGGCCCGAACCGGTGTCGAACAGGCTGATGTGGGAGCCGACCCGGATCGAGATGCCCCAGTAGTTCGGCGCCTCCTGCTGGCTGATCACAACGGCGGAACCGCGATCGAAAACAACGAGTTGGTTGGCCTGTTGCGATGTCTCGGCGAGCTCGCGCATCAGTGGCGTGGCGTAGGAAACCAACCGCCGCACCGGCGCGTGCAATTGCGCCAGGCCGAACAGCTTGAGCGTCAGCGAATAGCGATCCCCGTCTAGCCGCGTGACGTAGCCGCGTCGCACCAGCCGGTCCAGCATGCGGTAGAATTCGTTGGGGCTGCGGTCGAGTTTCTTGGCGATTTCGGCTTGCGTCAGGCCGCCGTCCACGCCGGCCAGCAGTTCGAGGATGTCGAGCCCCTTGTCGAGCGCCGGCGCGCGATAGCGCTCGTCTTCGCTGTCGTCCATGGCCCATCCTTCCAGTGAATTCCGGCTTTCATATACGCATGAACGCGGCCGGCGGAAACAAATTTCGCCTTGACGTATCCATGAATGTTTTGTTTGTATATGAATGTAACGCTTCTTGTCATTAGGCGAGTTGCGGTCGCCGCTAAGGCGCACCTAGGGAGGATACCAATGAACAGACTGCTTTCCGGCGTGTCCGCCGGCGCATTGTTGCTTGCATTCGGTGCAGGCACGGCCCTTGCCGGCGACCTGCCCGGCAAGTTCGAAGGCGTCACCGTCGACGTCAAGCTGATCGGTGGCCAGCAATATGAAAAGCTCTACGAGCGGATCCCCGAATGGGAGAAGCTGACCGGCGCCAAGGTCAACATCCTGACCAAGAAGAACGGCTTCGACATCGACAAGGAACTCAAGTCCGACATCGCCTCGGGCAGCACCAACTGGTGCGTCGGCTGGAACCATTCGTCCTTCGCGCCGCAGTATACAGGCCTCTACACCGACCTCAGCAAGCTCTTGCCCAAGGCAGAGATCGACGCCTTCGTGCCTTCGACGATCAAGTCGGCAACCATCGACGGCAAACTGGAACTGCTGCCGCGCGCCCAGTTCGACGTTTCGGCGCTCTACTACCAGAAGAGCCTGTACGAGAACGCCGACAACAAAACCAAGTTCAAGGCGAAGTACGGCTATGATCTGGTGCCGCCGGACACCTGGAAGGAAGTCACCGACCAGGCCGAGTTCTTCGCCAACCCGCCCAATTTCTACGGCACGCAGTTTGCCGGCAAGGAAGAGGCGATCAACGGCCGCTTCTACGAGATGGTGGTCGCCGAGGGCGGCGAATATCTCGACAAGGACGGCAAGCCGGTCTTCAATTCGGAAGCCGGCATCAGGGCGCTCGACTGGTTCGTCAATCTCTACAAGGCGAAGGCCGTGCCGGCTGGAACCACCAATTATTTGTGGGACGACCTCGGCCAGGGCTTTGCTTCGGGCACCGTCGCCATCAACCTCGACTGGCCGGGCTGGGCCGGTTTCTTCAACGATCCGAAGTCGTCGAAGGTCGCCGGCAATGTCGGCGTCAAGGTTGCGCCGAAGGGCTCGTCGGGCAAGCGGACCGGCTGGTCCGGCTTCCATGGCTTCTCGGTGACCCAGAACTGCCCCAACAAGGAGGCCGCGGCCTCCCTGGTGTGGTGGCTGACCAACGAGGACAGCCAGAAGCTCGAGGCGGCCGCCGGTCCGCTGCCGACCCGCACCGCGGTGTGGGACTGGGACCTGCAGCAAGCAGCAAACGACCCTTACAAGAAGGAGGTTCTCGCCGCCTTCCAGGAAGAGGCCAAGCACGCCTTTGCCGTGCCGCAGACGCCTGAGTGGATCGAGATCTCGAACGCCGTCTATCCTGAATTGCAGGCGGCGATCCTTGGCGACAAGACCTCCAAGCAGGCGTTGGACGAAGCGGTCGCAAAAGCGACCCAGATCCTCCAAGACGCCGGCAAGCTCTAGAAACCTCCCAAGGCTGCCTCCCCCATCGGCGATGGGGGAGGCGATCGCGCCTTGCGGCACAAGGGCAGTGGACGATCCAAGATCGCCTCAGCTGCTCCTGGCCGCATTGATGTTCGGTTCACGTCACCTCACAGGATCCCGATGAAGGGCTTCAAGCCATCCGCGCCATTCCTGCTGCTGCTTCCGGCCATGATCGTGCTGGCGGCGGTCGTCGTCGTGCCGCTGCTTTTGTCGCTCTATTCCAGCTTCACGCCGTTCCGGCTGACGAGGCCCGAGACATTTTACGTCTTCATCGGCATCAGGAACTATCTTTCGATCCTGTCCAACACCGATTTCTGGTGGGCGTTCGGCCGCACGGTTCTGCTGCTGACCATTGCGCTCAATCTCGAGATGCTGCTTGGCCTCGGCCTCGCCATGCTGGTCGAGAAGGCGACACGCGGCCAGCGCATCCTGCGCACGCTGATGATGTTCCCGATGATGTTTTCGCCGATCCTGGTCGGCTTCCAGTTCAAATTCATGTTCAACGACAATATCGGCCTGGTGAACAATGCCTTGCAGTCGCTTGGGCTCACGCAGAACGCCATACCGTGGCTGATCGAGAGCCATCTCGCCTTCATCGCCATCTCGATCGCCGAGGTCTGGTCATCAACGGCTATCTTCGCCATCCTGATCCTCGCCGGGCTGCTGGCCATGCCCAAGGAACCGATCGAAGCGGCGCGCGTCGATGGCTGCACGCCGTGGCAGACGTTCCGCTATGTGACGTGGCCGTTCGTCATGCCCTTCGCCTATATCGCCATGACCATCCGCTCGCTCGACGTCGCGCGTGCCTACGACATCGTCAAGATCATGACCGATGGCGGGCCGGCGGGTCGCACCGAGCTGCTTTGGACGCTGGTGGCACGCACCGCTTACAGCGACGGGCGCATGGGCATGGCCAACGCGATGGCCTATGTCTCGATCCTGCTGTCGATCGCCTTCACCGTCTATTTCTTCAACAAGCTCGCCGCGGCGCGCACGCAGATCGGTGCGGAGTGGTGAAGATGGACGAGAATTCCTCCGCCCGCCTGAAGCGCCGGCTGTTTGCCATCGTCTATCGCATCGGCCTGTTCCTGGCGATGCTGACCATCTGCCTGCCCGGCCTGTGGATCGTGCTGTCGTCGCTGCGGCCTACCGTCGAGATCATGGCCAAGCCGCCAGTGTGGATTCCGCAGGAGATTTCGTTCGACGCCTATGTCGCCATGTTCAGCGGCATAGGCAAGGGCGGCATCCCGGTGATCGAATATTTCCGCAACTCGCTGATCATCTCGGTGACGTCGACGGTCATCGCGGTCGCCATCGGCATGGCCGGCGGCTATGCCTTCGCGCGCTACCGCTTCCGCGCCAAGTCGAGCGTCTTCCTCGGCCTGATGCTGACGCGTACGGTGCCGGGCATCGCACTGTCGCTGCCGCTGTTCTTCCTCTATGTGCGGCTTGGCATCATCGATACGCATTTCGGACTGATCCTGGCCTATGTCGCGCTCAATGTGCCGTTCACGATCTGGCTGATAGACGGTTTCTTCCGCCAGGTGCCCAAGGACCTCGCGGAAGCAGCGCAGATCGACGGCTGCACGCGCTGGCAGGCGTTCTGGCAGGTCGAGTTTCCGCTCGCTGGGCCGGGCATCGCATCGGCCGCCATCTTCGCTTTCCTGACCTGCTGGAACGAATTCGCCCTGGCCTCGCAACTGACCCGCTCGGTGAGCGCCAAGACGCTGCCCGTCGGCCTGCTCGACTACACCGCCGAGTTCACCATCGACTGGCGCGGCATGTGCGCGCTCGCCGTGGTGATGATCATTCCGGCGCTCACCCTCACCTTCATCGTCCAGAAACACCTTGTCGGCGGCCTGACCTCCGGCGCGGTGAAAGGCTGATCCCATGGCAACGGTTTCCCTCAGCAAACTGACCAAGCGCTACAGCAATATCGAGATCGTGCACGGCATCGATCTCGACATTGCCGACCGCGAATTCATCGCGCTGGTCGGCCCCTCCGGCTGCGGCAAGTCGACGACGCTGCGCATGATCGCCGGATTGGAGGAAATCAGCGCCGGCTCGATCGAGATCGGCGGCCGCGTCGTCAATGACCTGCCGCCGCGTTCGCGCAACATCTCGATGGTTTTCCAGTCTTACGCGCTCTATCCGCACATGACGGTGCGCGAGAACCTCGGCTTCTCGCTGAAGATCGCCGGCGCGGCCAAGGAGGACATGGAGCGCCGCGTCGCCGAGGCCTCGGCCATCCTTGGCCTCGACACGCTGCTCGACCGCCGCCCCTCGCAGCTGTCCGGCGGCCAGCGCCAGCGCGTCGCCATGGGCCGCGCCATCGTGCGCGACCCCGACGTCTTCCTGTTCGACGAACCGCTTTCCAATCTCGACGCCAAGCTGCGCACGCAGATGCGCACCGAGATCAAGAAGCTGCATGCCAAGGTGCGGTCGACGGTGATCTACGTCACCCATGACCAAGTCGAAGCGATGACACTTGCCGACCGCATCGTCATCATGCGCGATGGCCATATCGAACAGGTCGGCACGCCCGACGAGGTTTTCCGGCGGCCGGCGACGCGCTTCGTCGCCGGCTTCATCGGTTCGCCGCCGATGAACCTGCATGAGGCGACGATCGACGACGGCCAGATGGTTTTCGCCAGCGGTGAAAAGCTGCCGCTGCCCGGCCAGTTCAAGACCAATGTCGCGACCGGCGACAAGGTCGTGTTCGGACTGCGGCCGGACGACATCTATCCGACCGGCCATGGCATCAGTTCCGGTGGCGCCGCCGACGTTCATCAGGTCGAACTGCCGATCACGGTGACAGAGCCGCTCGGCAACGAGACGCTGGTGTTCGTCGAATTCAATGGCACCGACTGGGTGTCGCGCATGCTGAACCCGAGGCCGCTGAGGCCGGGCGAGCGCGTCGCCATGAGCCTCGACATGTCGCAGGCGCATCTGTTCGCCGCCGACACCGGAAAGACATTGCGGAGCTGACCGACATGGCCAGAATCGAGAAAGTCGAACTGCGGATGGTGGACCTTGTACCCAAGGTCAAGCGCACCGACGCGATCCAGAGCTTCGTCAGCCAGGAAACGCCGATCGTCACGATCACCGATTCCGACGGCGCGGTCGGCACCGGTTACAGCTACACGATCGGCACTGGCGGCTCGTCGGTGATGCGGCTCTTGTCCGACCATCTGGTGCCGCGCCTGATCGGCCGCGACCCCGACATGATCGAGGCGATCTGGCACGACCTCGAATTCGCCACGCATGCCACCACGATCGGGGCTATCACGGCAATCGCGATCGCCGCGATCGACACCGCGCTCTGGGATCTGCGGGCGAAGAAGCAGAACCTGCCGCTGTGGAAGCTGGCCGGCGGCGCCAAGGACCGCTGCCCGCTCTACACGACCGAGGGTGGCTGGCTGCACATCGAGACGCAGGCGCTGGTCGACGATGCGCTGGCCGCCAAGGCCAAGGGCTTTCGCGGTTCGAAGGTGAAGATCGGCAAGCCGCACGGCTCGGAAGACCTTGCCCGCCTGTCGGCGGTGCGCAAGGCGGTCGGCGACGGCTACGAGATCATGACCGACGCCAATCAGGGGTTCTCGGTCGACGAGGCGATCCGGCGCGCGGCAAGGCTGCGCGAGCTTGACCTCGCCTGGATCGAGGAGCCGCTGCCAGCCGACGATATCGACGGACATGTGCGATTGTCGAACTCGACGCCGACGCCGATCGCAATCGGCGAGTCGCTCTACTCCATCCGCCATTTCCGTGAATACATGCAGAAAGGCGCCTGCTCGATCGTCCAGGTCGATGTCGGCCGCATCGGCGGCATCACGCCCTGGCTCAAGATCGCCCATGCGGCGGAGGCCTTCGACATACCAGTCTGCCCGCATTTCCTGATGGAACTGCATGTCAGCCTGACCTGCGCTGTTCAGAACGGTCGCTATGTCGAGTACATTCCGCAGCTCGACCAGTTGACCGGCAAGCGCATGCGCATCGAGGATGGACAGGCGCTGGCGCCCGACGAGCCGGGCATCGGCATCGATTGGGACTGGGACGCGGTCAAGGCCATGAGCATCGCCGAGTTCACCATGGCGATCACCAGATAGGAGACTGATATGCAGCGGATGGGGATGGTTCTGGGCCTGAAGCCGGAAAAGGTCGAGGAGTATGTCCGTCTTCATGCCGCTGTCTGGCCTGACGTGCTGACCATGATCTCGGCCTGCAACATCAAGAACTACTCGATCTACCTGAAGCGGCCGGAGAACCTGCTGTTCAGCACCTTCGAATACCACGGTACCGACTACGCGGCCGACATGGCCAAGATGGCGGCCGACCCGAAGACGCAGGAATGGTGGGCTGTCTGCATGCCTAGCCAGGAACCGCTGCCGACGCGCAAGGACGGCGAATGGTGGGCAGCGATGGACGAGGTCTTCCATCATGATTGAAGGCGGTTTCGACCCTGCCTCACTCGCCCAGTCCTGGCCCAAACCTTCGAAACCCCGGCCAATCGTCACCTTCGGCGCCGGGTCGATCGTCGGCGACGCGCATTTCCCGGCCTACCGCAAGGCGGGCTTCCCGGTTGCCGGCCTCTACGATCCCGATCATGCTCGAGCTGAAAAACTGGCCAACCAATGGGGCGTGACAGCCTTTCGTTCGGCCGAGGAAGCCGCAGCCGTCGAAGGCGCGATCTTCGACCTCGCGACGCCGCCGTCGCGCCATGCCGACGTGCTGAAATCCTTGCCTGACGGCACTGTCGCGCTGATCCAGAAGCCGATGGGCGGCAACCTCACCGAGGCAACCGCGATCCTAGAAATCTGCCGCGCCAAGAAGCTGCGGGCGGCGGTGAATTTCCAGCTGCGCTTCGCACCGATGATGCTGGCGCTCAAGGACGCCATCGCCAAGGGCTGGCTCGGCGAGATCGTCGACTTCGATGCCTGGCTGGCACTGGCGACGCCGTGGGAGCTGTGGGAATTCCTGCTCAAGGCGCCGCGCGTCGAGATCGCCATGCATTCGATCCATTATCTCGACCTGATCCGGCAGCTGCTTGGCGATCCGCAAGGCGTGCACGCCAAGACGCTCGGGCATCCCAACCATGCGGTGGCGCAGACGCGCACCAGCGCCATTCTCGACTATGGCGACACCGTGCGCTGCGCACTGTCGATCAACCACGACCACAAGTTCGGCCGCCGGCACCAGGCCTGCGAGTTCCGCATCTGCGGCACCGAGGGTGCTGCCTATCTCAAGCTCGGCCTCAATCTCGACTATCCGCGCGGTGAACCGGATGTGCTGGAAATTTATCCGAAAGGCGGGACGGACTGGATCGCGGTGCCGTTGGCCGGAGAATGGTTCCCCGACGCCTTCGTCGGCCGCATGGCCAATGTCCAGCGTTTTGCAGCGGGCGAGGACGCGAAGCTGATCAGTCCGGTGGAGGATGCCTGGAGCACGATGGCGTTGGTCGAGGCCGCCTATCGCTCGAGCGCGGCACCGGCAACGCCGATCGCGGAAAGACCCTGATGGAACAGATCCAGTATTTCGAGGACTACGAGATCGGCGCTTCGCGTCTCACCAGCGGCCGCACCATCACCGAGACCGACTTCGTCGTGCATGCCGGCCATACCGGCGATTTCTTCCCGCATCACATGGATGCCGAGTTCATGAAGACGACACCGTTCGGCCAGCGCATCGCGCATGGCACGCTGGTGTTCTCGGTCGGCATCGGACTGACGGCAACCATCGTCAACCCTGTCGCCTTTTCCTATGGCTACGACCGGCTGCGCTTCATCAAGCCGGTGTTCATCGGCGACACGATCCGCACGCGCACCACCATCGCGGCCAAGGAAGACGATCCCAAGCGGCCGGGCTCAGGACGAGTGATCGAGCGCTGCGAGGTGATCAACCAGCGCGGCGAAGTGGTGCTGGCGGCCGACCACATCTACATCGTCGAACGCAAGCCGGCGCAGAGCTGAAACTCGGACCAATTCCTACGAGCCCGTGGCGCGCGCGGTGATGCGCTCGAGCCCGAGCAGCAGGACCAGCGTTGCCGCCACCAGGATCATGGTGAGTGCGGCACCGGCGAAGATGTCGCCACGGTCGGTGAGGCTGAAGATCGACACCGGCAGCGTCACCCAGCCCGGCGGATAGACCATGACGGTGGCGCCGAGCTCACCCATGGACAGCGCAAAGCTCAGGCCGAAGGCGGCGACCAGATAGGGTGCGAGCAAGGGCAGCGTGACATGCCAGAGCCGGTAGGCCGGCCGCGCGCCGAGGCTTGATGCCACCTGCTCGAAATCGGGCGAAAGCCGCGCCAGCCCGGCCGAGACGTTGCCGAAGGTGAAGGCAGAGATCAGCACGAAATGCGCGATCATGACGATCGCGACCGTGCCGTTGAGCAGCAGCGGCGGATGGCTGAACGCGACCAGCAGGCCAAGGCCAACCGACACCGACGGCACGGCGCTGGGGATGAAGAACAAAAGGCCTAGCAGCCGCTTCAAGGCATGGCCCTGAAGACGAAGCGAAAGGGCTGCCCAGGTGCCGCTGACCAGCGCCAGCGCGCTGGCCAGGAAACCGGTGACCAGGCTCGCCTTCACCGCGTTCCGCGCGGCACCGCGAACGACGTCGGCGTAATGCTCCGTCGTCAGGCCATTGGGGAGCACGCCGTTCCACTGATCGGCAAGGCTGGACAAGAGGATGACCGCCAGCGGCGCCAGGAACAGAACGCCGAATAGCAGCGCGAAGAGCACCCACAGGACAAGACGACCGGGCCGCGACCAGACCAGCATGGCTAGGCTCCCAACCGGCCGGCGGCGAACCGGTAGAGGCCGAACAGGCCGAGCGACAGCGCGATGTTGACCACAGCGATGATGCAGGCGACCTGATAGGCCGATTCCTGGATCGCCTTGCCATAGATCAGCAGCGGCAGCGTGATGACGCCCTTGGCGCCGATGAACAGCACAATGCCGAATTCGTTGACGGTCAACAGCAGGCACAGGCTGCCGCCGGCGATGAGTGCCGGGATTGCCGCCGGCAAGATGACCTGACGGACGATGCGAAACGGCCTGGCACCGAGCACGCTTGCGGCTTCGATCTGGCCGCGATCGACCAGCGAAAAGGCGGCGAGCAGCGGCCGCAGGATGAAGGGCGTGTAGACGGTGACCTCGGCCAGCACCACGCCCCAGGTCGAATAGAGGAAATCGACAGGCGGCAGCGGCAGCGAGAAGGCTTCCATCAGCCCGGCATTGAGCATGCCGGCGGAGCCGTAGAGGAAGGTGAAGGCAAGCGTCACCAGGAATGTCGGCAGCGCGATGAAGGTGTCGATCAGCCTGGCGATGAAGCCGCTGCCAGGGAACGGCACGAAAGCCAGGATCAGCGCCAGCACGAGGCCGACGATCAGGCATCCGGCAGTCGCCGCGACCGAGATCGTCACCGTGTTGATCAGCGCGTTGAGGAAGAAGCGCGAATGCAGGACGCGAATGATCTCGGCGAAGTTGGCGACGCCGCTGTCGTCGACAAAGGCCTGGTGAGCGATGAGCGCCAGCGGATAGAAGAACAGCAGCGCCAGCAGGGCCGCCGGCGGCACGATCCAGAATTTTCCGGGCTCGATCTTCGCCACTGGCGCCCTGATGACGGCCGCGTCAGACACCGGCGTCTTCCGGCAGCAGCGAGGTATCGGCGGGCGCAAAGAACAGCGGCACCTTGGCGCCGGTTTCGGGCAAGGCGATCGGCAGCGTCGTCGCCGAGACACGCACCGGCGTGCCGTCGACATCGAGCACGAGATGGGTCAGTTCGCCCTGCCAGTGCACTTCCCTGAGTGTGCCGACGATGCGGTTGGTGTGCTCGCCGTCGGCCGTCAGGCTCAGATGCTGCGGCCTGATGCAAAGCAGGCTCTTGTCGCCGGCCTTCTCGTCGCGGCCGGCGCCTGTGAGCAGCGTGTCGCCATGCCTTGCCGTGGCAAAACCCTTCGCGCCCGCGGCCTCGGCAACCGTCACCGACAGAAGATTGGCGCGGCCGAGGAACTCGGCGGTGAAGCGGTTCGGCGGGCGACGGTAGAGTTCGGTCGTCGGCCCATGCGAACAGACCGAGCCATCGCGCATGATGGCGATCTTGTCGGCAAGCGTCAGCGCTTCGGTCTGGTCATGGGTGACGTAGAGGATCGTCAGGCCCGGCAGGCTGCGGTGCAGACGGGCAATCTCCTCGACCATGTTGCGGCGGATCTGCGCGTCGAGTGCCGAAAGCGGCTCGTCGAGCAGGAGCACACGCGGCCGCACGGCCAGAGCGCGTGCAATGGCGACGCGCTGCTGCTGGCCGCCCGAAAGCTCGCGCGGATAGCGCCTGGCATAGGCCGACATGCCGACGGTGGAGAGCGCATCCTTGATCCGCTCGCCGATCAGCGCCTTGTCGGCGCCTTGCGCACGCAGGCCGAAGGCGACGTTGTCCTCGACCCGCATATGCGGAAACAATGCGTAGTTCTGCACCACCATGCCGAGACCGCGCTCGTAGGGCGGCAGATCGGTCACGTCGGTTGCGCCGATGCGGATCCGTCCGCTCGCGGGCCGCACGAAGCCGGCCACGGCGCGCAAGGCGGTGGTCTTGCCGGAACCGGACGGGCCGATCATCGCCAGGATTTCGCCCGGCGCGATGTCCAGGGTCAACGGATGCAGGACGACATGCGCGCCATAGGCAACGCTGACCTTGTCGAAGTGGACGTTGGAACCGGCGCCGCGAACCTTCGCGGCGTCGATGTCCATCACACTGGTACCAGTAAAGGCGGCGGCCGACATGGCGTGCTCCTCCGGGCTTCCCTTGCGGATCAACTTCCGGTCGCTTCGTTCCACTTCTTGACGTAGTCGGGAAGCTTGCTCAGCGCGTCGCCCCAGTTCGGCGACCATACCGTCAGACCCTTCATCGCCTCCTGCAGCTTGGCGAAGTTGGCATCGGTCGGCGTCACGTCCTTGCGCGCCGGCATGCCGAGGGCAACGGAGCTTATCGTCGACTGGGCCTCCTTGGACAGCAGGAAGTCGATCAGCTTCTTGCCGTTGTCGCCATTCGGCGCGCCGGTCACCAGACCGATTTCATAGGGCAGCGCGAAGGTGGAGCGCACGCCGTCGGGGCCGGCCGGCCAGAACACCTTGATGTTCGGATTATCGGCCATCTGCGACATGTTCATCTGCAGATCGCCATTGGCGACATGCAGCTCGCCCTTGTTGACCAGCGCCGTCAGCTTGCCGGTCGAGGCGGAGGGACCAACATTGTTGTCCTGCAGCTTCTTCATGAACCCGAAGCCGGCATCCTCGCCGCCGAAGGCGTGGATGATCTGCAGCATGACGGCGGTGCCGTCGCCGGCCTGGCCGGGGGTCGAATACTGGATCTTGCCCTTGAACTTCGAGTCGAGCAGGTCGTTGTAGCTCTTTGGCGCCTCGGAAAGCACGGCGCTGTTGTAGATGAAATTCATGTAGTTGTTGACCAGCGGCCGGTATTTGTCGGTGCCGCCGTCGATCTGGGACGCTGCTTCAGGCTTGTAGTCCTGCAGCAGTCCATCGGCCGCGGCGCGCTGGACGAAGGGCGGCAAGGTCACCAGCACGTCGGCCTGCGGGTTCGACTTTTCCTTGGCGACGCGCTCGACGACACCGCCCGAGCCTGCCTCGATATACTGCACGGTGATGCCCGTTGCCTTGGTGAAGGCGGCGAATTCGGTTTCGAACCAGCTGCCATTGCCGTCATGCAGGCCGTCGGCGGAGTAGATGGTGACGACACCGTCGGCGAGCGCCGGTCCGACAAGAGCCGACGACGCCAGCAGCGACGCGGCGAAGGCCATGGAGATGGTTGCATTTCGCGATTTCATGGATCAGTTCCCCTGTGATTGATGGCACATTCTGCGATGCACTATGACGACCGCGCCCCTTGGAACCTTTGGCTTTGTAGCCCGGGTGGATGTCGTCGTTGTGTCAACTCTGGGGATTGGCGATCGATAAGTAAAATCTATTTATTTTATGAGAGCCAAACTTCTTCTGATAGTTGTCATGGAACTGTCGTATCGCTGTCTTGGCGGTGATTCCAGCCTCGCGGAAGGCCGGCGATTGGCGGCAGACATGATGGCAATCAGCCGAACGAAACGCCTGCCGTCTGCGCCCGCAGCCGCGGGTCGAACGAGCGGACGGTCACCGGCCGGCCGTCGAGGATTTCGAAGCAGCGGGCGAGCGCGTCCTCCTCGAGCCGGCGCATCGCCTCCTGCGTGAAGAAGGTAAGATGCGGAAACAGAATGACATTGTCGCGGCTGAAAAGCGCGCTCATCGGATGGCCCGATTTGGCCAGCGGTTCCACCGAATAGACGTCGAGCCCGGCGCCACCGATGCGTCCGGCAACGATCGCATCGACCAACGCCGTCTCGTCAATCAGGGCGCGCCACGCGAGACGTTGACGATGATGGCGGAAGGCTTCAGGCAAGCGAGCTCGGCCTGGCCGATCAGGCCGCGCGTCCTGTCGTTCAGCACGCAATGGATGGAGACGAAGTCGCATTCACGCAACATGGCCTGAAGGTCGTCGACCTTCTCGATGCCCGCGGCGTGCATTGTTGCCGCATCGACACCAGGATCAAAACCGAGAACCCGCGCGCGGAACCCCTGCCCGGCCATGCGCGCCATGCTGCGCCCGATCTTGCCACAGCCGACGAGCCCAAGCGTGGCGCCTGACATGTCGCGTCCGAGCCAGCGCTGCTCGGGCCAGATCCAGCCATCGTGCGACACCGCCGCCGTGATCGCCGGCAGCCGCCTGGCCAGCGCGATCATCAGCGCGAAGGCGCCTTCGGCGACGGTTTCCTCGGCATAGTCAGGCACATTGACGACGGGAATGCCGCGCCGCATCGCGGCAGGGATGTCGATGGCATCGATGCCGACGCCATATTTGACAATGCCCTTCAACCTGGGAGCGGCTTCGATCACTCGGGCGGTGATCGGCGTGTAGCACATGAGCAGGAGATCGGCGTCGGCGACCGCTCTGACGAGATCGGCCTCGGGGACGCCGTCCGGCAGCGTCACCAGTTCGACGCCCCTCGCCCGCAGGCCGGCGTCGATTTCAGGGCATTCGAGTTCACGGTCGGTGCGCACGGCTTTCATGGTCAGGCCGCCAGCACGGCTGCTTCGACGATGTCGAGCGCACGGTCGAGATCGGTTTTCGAAATGACCAGCGGCGGCGACAGCGTCAACACATTGCCTTGGCTGATCTTGAAGCTCAGCCCCTGCTCCAGGCAAGCGTAGAAGACGCGTTCGGCGAGGTCGCGCGCCGGCTGGCGCGTGGCACGATCCTCGACGAGGTCGACACCGACCATCAGCCCCCTGCCCCTGACATCGCCGACATGGGGCGAGCGCGCCATCAAATCGTGCATGCGCCCCAGCATATGCTGGCCGAGTTCCGCCGCGCGCTCGACCAGCCCTTCCTCCAGGATGATGTCGATGGTCGTCAGCGCCGCGCGCGTCGTCACCGGGTTCTTTTCATGTGTGTAGTGACCGATGGCGAAGCCGCCGGTGACGTCAAGGTCGCGCCGCGCGATGACGGCGGCGATCGGCAGGATGCCGCCGCCCAGCGATTTGCCGAGAACGACGATGTCGGGCGTCACGCCATCATGCTCGTGGGCGAAGAATTTTCCGGTCTTGCCGAGGCCGGTCGGGATCTCGTCGAAGATCAGCAGCGTGCCGTGCCGGTCGCAGGCCTCGCGCACCCGTTTCCAGAAGCCGGGCGGCGGCGGGTTGGGGGTCGCTCGCATCGGCTCGGCGACGACCGCCGCCACATCCTGCTCGCGGCCGAGCACGTAGGCGATCATGTTGGCGCAAGCGAGCCCCGACGCCTCCAGGGAATCGTGGCCATAGGGGCAGCGATAGCCGTCCCAGGGCGCGACATGCTCGGTGCCGGTCATCATCGGACCGGCGATGTGGGAGCGGAAGGTCGCTTCGCCGCCGACGCTGGCGGCGCCGAAGCCGGCGCCATGAAAGGCATCCCAGAACGATATCGTCTTGAAACGGCCGGTCGCAGCGCGCGCGATCTTCAGCGCGACTTCGATGGCGTCCGAACCGCCGGTGGTGAACAGCACCTTGCCAAGATCGCCAAGGGCAAGTTCTGCCAGCTTCTCGGCCAGTTCGACGGCGGGCTCGCAGGTGAAGCGCCGCGGCGCAAAGCAGAGGTCGTCGAGCTGCGCCTTGATCGCGGCGACCAGCCTGGGATGGCGATAGCCGAGGTGATGCACGCTGTTGCCGTGGAAATCCATGAAACGGCGGCCGGCAGTGTCCTCGATCCAGATTCCCTCAGCCTTCGCGATCGTCGAAAGACAAGGGCTGGACAAGCTTTGGTGCATGAATGCAGCCGCATCGCGATCGAGCAGGCCGCGGATGCGCGGATCGTTCTGCCCCGCATCCCAGCGGATGCGCGCCGCTGTCGTGTTGGAATCGCCCTCGGTATGCACAAGCTCAGATATCGCGGCCATCACTGTCTCCGAAACGCGAATGAGGGAGCGTGGAACGCCCCCTCGGTTGTTCTGCCAGCGCTGCTGCCCGGTCAGGGCCAGGGCAGCGAAAATGTCTTCACATTGGTGTAGCTCTTCATCGCCTCGATGACGCCTTCCTTGTAGCCATTGCCCGAATCCTTGATGCCGCCGAAGGGTGACATCTCGATGCGGTAACCCGGCACTTCCCAGATGTTGACCGTGCCGACCTCAAGGCCGGCGATGTATTTCTGCATGCGACGGAAATCATTGGTGCAGACACCCGACGACAGGCCAAAGGCTGTCGAGTTGGACAGCTTGATCAGCGCCTCGTCATCGTCCGGGGCACGCACGATCGGGATGATCGGCCCGAACGTCTCTTCCATCACCAGTTCGGATGTGTGCGGCACGCGATCGACGACGATCGGCGGCAGCAGCGCACCTTGCCGGCCTGGATTGTAAAGTATGTCCGCGCCCTGCTCGGCGGCCCTATGCACTCGGGCTTCGAAAAGGGTCGCTGCCTTCTCGTGCACGACGGTGCCAAGGTCGGTCGAGCGGTCCATCGGGTCACCGAAGCGGATCTTCTTCGCCCGCTCCAGCACCAGCGGCACGAAGCGGTCGGCGACGCTTTCCTGGACGAGGATGCGCTTGACCGCGGTGCAGCGCTGGCCGGAATTTTTTGTGGCACCGGCGACGGCGAGATCGGCGGCCTTGGCCAGATCCTCGTCGGACAGATCATTGAGGATGATCAGCGGATCATTGCCGCCGAGTTCCAGCACCTGACGCTTGTAGCCGGCGGTGCGGGCGATCATCTTGCCGACCGGCACGCCGCCGGTGAATGTGATCAGGTCGATGTTCTCGTTGGTGATCATCTCGTTGCCGATATCGGCCGGCCAGCCGGTCACCACCGACAGCATTTCCGGCGGCAGGCCGGCTTCGTAGAGAATGTCGGCCAGCAGCAGCGCCGTCATCGGCGTCAGCTCCGTCGGCTTGACCACCACGCAATTGTTGGTGGCGATCGCCGGCGCCACCTTGTGCGAGACCATGTTAAGCGGATGGTTGAACGGGGTGATCGCTGAGATCGCCTTCAACGGCTCGCGGGTGGTGAAGATCTTGCGCGCCTTGCCGTGCGGGGTGAGATCGCAGGAGAATATCTGGCCGTCATCCTGGATGCACATCTGCGCCGACAGCGTGAACACGTCATAGGCGCGGCCGACTTCATAGAGCGAGTCCGTCTTGGAGATGCCGAGCTCGAGCGTGATGAGATCGGAGATTTCTTCCCGGCGCGAGGCCAGCGCTTCGGCTGTGCGGAACAGGATCTGTTGGCGCTCGTAGCGCGTCAGCTTCGACTTGTAGCCGGCGGCGATCTCGAACGCCTGGCGGGCATGCTCGGCCCGGCCGGCAGGGACGGTGCCAATGACGGTGTCGTTCCAGGGGTAGCGCACCTCGACGACACCATCGGCATCGACTTTCTTGCCGGCAATGCGCATCGGCTCGTGGCGAACTTTGATGGCAGGGTCAAGCTTGGTCATGTGCTCTGCTCCAGCAGATTCCTGGGGGGTGTTGCGGCGGAGGATCGACCCCCACTCCGGCCCTTCGGGCCACCTCTCCCCCGATCGACGGGGGAGAGGAAGTTCGGCAAGGTCAGCGCCCCATTGTTTCCAAACGCGGCGCAATCGGCTCAGCGCCCTTCCTCGGGGAGAGGTGTCGAGCGAAACTCGACGGAGTGGGGGTCGACATAGGGCTCAGCCCGCCAGCGCCGCGGCAAGCGTGGCGTAGTAGAAGGCATCGAAATTGCGCAGAGTCGGCTCGTTCGGCAGCTCCGGCAGCACGCGATTGACGATGAACGGCACCGTCTGCTCGGTCAGTCCGCCATGCGAGCGCAGCGGTTCGTTGAGTGCTGCCAGATCATGGCGGTGTTCACTGGTGCCGATCGTCTTGTTCTCGGTCGAAATCAGCACGATGTCGCCGATGCGGTCGGCCGGCAGTTCGAAGCGCTCGCAGGCGGTCGGGCTGTCGACAACCAGCATGATGCCATCGATCTCGGCCAGCCGCGCCATGATGTTGGTCTGATCGGCACCTGCCGGCAGATAGGCGGTGGCGAAGGAGCCGAGCGCCCCATGATGCACGACATAGGGGTCGGTGATCGGCAGGATGATGCGGGCGGCGTCCTTGCCAAGCCATTCGTCCAGAAGATCCTGGACATAGACGACGTCAGGCGAGCCGTCCGCCTTGTGCTTGGGCTTCATGCCATGGTCGGCGGTGACGACGATCGCGGCGCCCAGCGCATCAAGCTCGGTCAGGTACTTGTCGAACATTTCGTAGAAGGCGGTGGCCTGCGGCACGCCGGGCGCATATTTGTGCTGCACATAATCCGTCGTCGTCAGGTACATGATGTCGGGGCGGAATTCCTTCAGCAGCTGGACGCCGGCGGCGAAGACGAATTCGGACAGCTCGGCCGAGTAGACTTCCGGCACCGGCAGCCCGAAATGTTTCGATGCATTGTCGATGCCGTGCTCGGCTAATGTCGTGGTGTCCGACTTTTCCGCCGAGAAGCACAGCGCGCGGCCGTCGGCGAAAGCGAGACCCTTGCCGAGCAAGGCGCGCAATTTGTCCTTGGCGGTCACCACGGCCACCTTGGCGCCGGCATCGTAGAAAGCCTGGAAGATGGTCGGCGCGCGCAGGAAGCGCGGGTCGTTCATCATCACTTCCTTGCCGGTCTCGCGCTCATAGAGATAGTTGCCGCAAATGCCATGCACCGACGGCGGGCGGCCGGTGGCGATCGACAGATTGTTGGGGTTGGTGAAGCTCGGAATGACCGAGTGCGCAAAGCGCACCGTGCCCTTCTGCTTGATCCTCACCAGGGCCGGCATCAGCCCGGCTTTGATCGCCTCGTCGAGATAGGCCGGCTCGCAGCCGTCGAGGCAGATGGCGATGGCCGGGACACGCGGCCAGGCGTAGGTGCGGCCGTTGACCGCGACGTTGATGGGAGACATCTGGTTCATCGAAAATCCTCGAAATCTGCCGCTTCAGGCGGCGAGTTTGGCGCGCTCGGCGATCGCCGCGGCGGTGGCGCGGCGGTGTCGACGCCCATTTCCTTTAGCGATTGCGCCGCCGCCTCGACGACGCGGCGCATGACATGTTCGTCCATCTGGCCGATGCAGCCGACGCGGAAGCTGTCGACGGCGGTCAGCTTGCCCGGATAGATGATGAAGCCCTTGTCCTTCATCAGATCGTAGAAGCGGTCGAAGGCGAAGTTGGCATGGGCCGGGTTGAAGAAGGTGACGATGATCGGCGACAGCCAACGGTCTTTCAGCAACGTCTCGAAGCCGAGCTCGCGCATGCCCGCCACCATCACGTCGCGGTTTGCAGTATAGCGGGCGCCACGGCCGGCGACGCCGCCTTCGGCCTCATGCTGGCGCAGCGCTTCGAGGAAGGCGGCAACGACGTGCGTCGGCGGTGTGTAGCGCCATTGGCCGGTCTTGTTCATGTGCGCCCATTGCGCATGAACGTCGAGCGACAGCGAGTGGCTGCGGCCCTTGGCGGCTTCCAGTTCGCTCTTGCGGGCGATGATGAAGCCGAAGCCCGGCACACCCTCGATGCACTTGTTGGCCGACGAGACCATCGCCTCGTAGCGGATCTCGTTGACATCGAGCGGGACGGCGCCGAAGGCGCTCATGGAATCGACCAGCAGCTTGCGGCCCTTGGCTTGGACGGCTTCGGCAATCTCGGCGATCGGGTTGAGGATGCCCGAACTGGTCTCGCAATGGATGGCGATCACATGAGTGATGGCACGGTCGGCTTCGAGCGCGGCCGCCACCTCGTCGCCGCGCGGCGGCAGATAGTCGCCCTTGTCGATCAGCGTATAGGCACGACCGAGATACTGCATGGTCTGTGCGGCGCGCAGGCCGTAGGCGCCGTTGGCCAGGACGAGAACCTTGCCGTCCTTCGGCACGAACGAACCCAGCATCGCCTCGACGCAGAAGGACCCGCTGCCTTGCATCGGCACGCAATCGAACTCGCCGTTCGCGTCACCGGCCAGCGCCAGCAGGCGGCGGCGCATATCGGCGGTCATGGCGCGGAAGTCGCCATCCCACGATCCCCAGTCGCGCAGCATCGCCTGCTTGACCGAATGGGCGGTGGTGAGCGGTCCCGGGGTCAGCAGATAGGGCTCGCCCAGCGCCGGTCTGGCCAGCGGTTCCGCGGCAAATTTGGTTTCGGCGAGCATGTTGTCCTCCGACAGGTCGCTTCTTCGATGTGGCTCTATTCTTGGCCTGAATGACATATTTGTAAAATCGTTATTTTGTATCGAAGTATCGATTTATCCGATGACAGAGATCTTGCCTTCGCCCGCCGGCAATCCCGTCACGCCTGCGCCGAAATCATCACGTCCGCTGCCCCGCCGCCCCTGGCCAGCCGGCTCTCAAGCAGATCGCCGCTCTGTGTCAGCAAGGGGTAGGCGACCGACGCCATCAGCGAGTTGATTTCCTTCAGTGCCCGGACCGCCTCCAGATGGATGTCGCTGGTATCGATGCTCTGCGACAATCCCGATTGCAGGCGCTTGAGATGACGGTCATGGCTCATGCGTTCCAGCTTGCGCATCCGCTCCTTCTCGACGACGAGTTGCCGCGCCGAATCGAGATCGCTCGAAACCAGCACGTTGAGCGCAAGCTGCATGTTGGCCATGACACGGTTGTGAAGCCCAGCCAGTTCGGTCCAGCCGTCGCGTGAAAAACGCAGATCCTTCTCGCGCAGCTCCTGCGTGAGCACGAGCAGGTTCTTGGCGACGATATCGCCGGCGCGTTCGAGGTTGATGGCGAAGTCGGTGAGTTCGATGCCGCGCTGAGCCTCGACGGTAGTCATGCTGCCGCGATTGACCTCGGCAAGGTAGAGCTTGATCTCGGTATGGGCGCGGTTGACCTCGTCATCGAGCTTCTGCGCCTGACGGACCTGCTCGGGGGTGCCGGCGTCGAAGAAATCCATCACCGGACGCAACATCACCTCGACGACTTCGCCCATGCGCAGCAATTCGCGGGTAGCACTTGCCAGTGCAAGACCGGGTGTCCGCATGACGGTGCGGTCAAGCGCGCTGGTGCGGCGCGACATGAGGTCCGTACCCTCGCCTGCCTTCGCCGCCGGCCTGTCGGCGATCAGCAAGGTGACGAGCTTTTCCATCATGCCGGTGAACGGCAGGCAACAGACGACCAGCGCCAGATTGAAGGCGAGATGCAGATTGACCAATTGCCGGCCTTCGCTTGCGCCGAACAGATGGGCCGGAAACACCACGGCCTGAAGTGCAAACAAGGCGGCGAGTGCAGCCGTGCCACGGAAGATCAGATTGCCAAGCGGGACACGACGCGCCTCGACAGCCTCGCCGCGCGTCAGCCACACGGCGATCAGCGCGCCGCCGCAATTGGCGCCGAGAATGAAGAACAGACCGACCTCGACCGGCAAGACGCCCTGGGCGGCAAGCGTGACAAACAGCAGGATCGCCGCCACGCTGGAGTGGATCAGCCATGTGAACAGGGCAGCCGCGGCAAAGGCGGTGAAGTAATCCGCGCGGAGGTAGGAGATCACCAATGGCAGCAACGTGCTCTGCCGCATCGGCGCGGTCGCCTCGCCGATCATGTGCAGCGACAACAGAACGAACGCGACACCCATCAGGATGCGCCCGCTTTGCTTGATGCCGCGCGCTTCGAATTTCAGGAACATCGCGCCGCCGAACAGGATCAGCGCCGGCACCAGCCAGCTGAGGTCGAACGACGACACCTGGACGACCAGGGCTGAACCGAGATCGGCGCCGAGCAGGATCGCCAGCCCGGACGATACCGAAACCATGCCGCTGGCGGCAAACCCGGCCGCCAGCATGGCGACGGCGGTGGAGCTCTGCAGCAGCACGGCAAGCACGGTGCCTACGCCCGCCGACCTGACCCGCGCACCGCGGGCTTGTCTCAGGGCATCGCGCAATGTCGGGCCGCAGGCCCGCTCCACACCCGTGCGCACCATGCGCACGGCCCACAGCAGCAGCATGACGGCGCCCGCCAGATGCAGCAGGATGATCGAAAATTGCATGGCTACGCCTCCGGTGCCCGCGGCCGGCAAAGACGTCGACCCTCAGTCAGGCTGATGGTCGGCTAAACATAAGTCAAATCGTTCATTTCTATCTTTTAGTTAGTGCACCTTATGATAAGCTGCCGGAAATTTCGGGGATCTCGAAGGCACAGAAGATGCGCTACGTTCAGTTGCGGGCCTTTCACCAGGTGGCGATCTCCGGCGGTTTTTCGCGGGCGGCCGAAGCGCTGTTCCTGACCCAGCCGGCCATATCGGACCAGGTGCGCAAGCTCGAGGAAGAGTATGATGTGCTGCTGTTCAATCGCAACAAGAAGCAGGTCACCCTGACCCATTCGGGCCAGAAGCTGCTCGAGATAACCCACCGCATGTTCGACACGGAACAGCAGGCGCTCGAACTTCTGACGGAGTCGCGCGCCTTGCGTTCGGGCACGCTGCGCATCGTCGCCGATGCCGCGCATCATCTGCTGCACATCCTCGGCAGTTTCCGGGCTCGCTATCCCGGCGTCCAGGTCTCGGTGCGCGCCGGCAACACCGAGACGGTGATCAGCAGCCTCTACAGCTACGATGCCGACATCGGTGTCTTGGGCGAGGTGCCGACGGGGCGCGATTTCGAGGTGCTGAAACTCAACTCGACGCCGATCATCGCGTTTGCGTCCGTCGATCATCCGCTGGCGGGCAAGAAATCGCTGACCCTGAAGCAACTCGCGCAGGAATCGCTTGTCATGCGCGAACGCGGCTCGAAGACGCGTCAGAAGCTCGAAGACCTCGCCGCGACTTCGAAGATCGAACTGAGGCCTTCGATCGAGGCCGAGGGACGCGAAGCCGTCCGCGAGATCGTCGCCTCGGGCGCCGGCATCGGCTTCGTCTCGGCGGCCGAATTCGGTCAGGATTCGCGGTTGGTCGCGATCACCATCGACGCTCCCGAAACCTTGATGGATGAAGCGTTGATCTGCCTGCGCGAACGCAGCGGCGGCAAACTCGTGCGCGCCTTTCTCGACATGGCACGCTCGATGTCGGCGGATTAAGCCGCAACCCTCACCTCGACCAAGTCCGCCTTCACCCGCTCCGACTTCGGATCGTAAGGACTGCGCAAATGCGCCGTGGCGGCATGGCGAACGCCGGCAAGATCGATCTCGAACCGGCCGCCGCTCAGGAACTGGGCATCGACGCCGGCCTCGTTCTCGATCAGGCCGAGTGCCACCGAGCGGCCAAGCGTGTGACCGTAGGCAGCGGAGCGGACCTCGCCGACCGGCTGGCCATCGCGCAGGATCAGTTCGCCGCCCCACAGCATAGGCTCGGCATCATCGAGTGTGAACAGCACGATGCGCCTGGCCGGTGCCGCCGATGGCCTTGCCTCGACGAGCGCGTCACGTCCGATGAAGCCGCCCGGCTTGTCGATGGTGACGGCAAAGCCAAGTCCGGCCTGCCAGGGGTTGATGTCAGGCGTCAGCTCGCGGCCCCAGGCACGAAAACCCTTTTCGATGCGCAAGGCATCGAGCGCATAGTAGCCGGCGTCGGTCAGGCCAAACGCGCGGCCTGCCTCATGCAGCGCCTCATAGACGCCGACGGCGAATTCGGTCGGCACGATCAATTCCCAACCCAACTCGCCGACATAGGTCATGCGGTTGGCATAGGCGGTGGCGTAGCCGATATCGATCTCGCGGATGGCGGCGAAGGGGAAGCCGGCGTTGGAAAGATCCGCCGGGGACAATTTGCTGAGGAGATCGCGCGATCGCGGGCCCATCAGTGCCAGTACCGCGTAGGAGGAGGTGACATCGGTCAGGATTGCGTGGGCATCGGACGGAATGTTCTTGACGATCCAGTCGGCATCGTGAACCGCTTGCGCGGAACCGGTGACGATGAGGAATTTCTCGGCGTCGAGCCGCATCACGGTGAGATCGCTTTCGTAGCCGCCGCGCGCGTTGAGCACGCCTGTGTAGACCGACGTACCTATCGGCGTATCGACATTGCCGGCGCAGATCCGGTTGAGCACCGCGCAGGAGTCGCGGCCCTGGACGAGAAGCTTGGCGAAGGAGGTCTGGTCGAAGATGGCGACCGCTTCACGCGTCGCCTTCATCTCGCGGCGGACCGCCTCGTGCCAGTTCTGGCGGCCGAAAGCATAGTCGTTCTCGGCCTTCTCTCCCGGTGCCGCAAACCCAGTTGGCGCGCTCCCAACCCATCTTGGAGCCGAAGCAGGCACCCTTGGCGGCGAGCCGGTCATAGAGCGGCGAGCGACGGAAGGGCCGTGCGGTGTCCAATTCGCGGTTCGGCCAGGGCATCGCGTAGTGCAGGCCGAGCGTCTCCTTGATCCGGTCGTGCAGCCAGCGCGGATTGTTGTTGAACGAGGCGAAGCGCCTGATATCGACTGGCCACAGATCCATGGTCGGCGCGCTGTTGACGATCCATTCGGCCAGCGCCCTGCCCGCGCCACCGGCGCTGGCGATGCCCATCGAATTGAAGCCGGCGCCGACATAGAAGTTCTTCAATTCGGGCGCCTCGCCGAGGATGAAGTTGTTGTCGGGCGTGAAGCTCTCGGGACCGTTGTAGAATTTCTTCACCTCGGCCTCGGCCAATTGCGGCACGCGGACCAACGCGTTCTCCATCAGGATCTCGAACTGATCCCAATCGTCCGGCAACAGCGCGAACTCGAAATTCTCCGGAATGCCATTCATGCCCCACGGCTTGGCATGCGGCTCGAAGCCGCCCATGACCAGGCCACCGACCTCTTCCTTGAAATAGATGAAGCCGTCGGGGTCGCGCATGACAGGCAGGCCAGGATGCACGCCCTCGATCCTGCCGGTGACGATATACATGTGCTCAGCCGAGTGCAGCGGCACCGAGACGCCGCACATCAGCCCAACCTTGCGCGCCCATTGGCCGGCGCAGTTGACGACGATCTCGGCGGCGATGGCGCCCTGGTCCGTCTCGACGCCACAGGCGACGCCGTTCTTCGCCGTGATGCCCGTGACCTTGACCCGCTCGAAAATTTTTGCGCCGCGATTGCGCGCGCCCTTGGCCAGCGATTGCGTCAGGTCGGTCGGGTTGGCCTTGCCGTCGCCGGGCAGCCAGACGGCGCCGACCAGGTCGTCCGTCGCCATCACCGGCCACAGCTCGGCTGCTTCCTTGGGCGAGATGACGTCGATGTCGACCCCTTGAGCGCGCGCCGACGCGGCCGTGCGTTTCAGCACCGTCATGCGGTCTGCCGTACGCGCCACCGACAGCGAGCCGCAATTCTTCCAGCCGGTGGCCAGCCCCGTCTCGGCCTCGAGCTCGCCATAGAGCTGCGTGGAATATTTGATCAGGCCGGTCATGTTGGCGTGGCTGCGCAACTGCCCGACAAGGCCGGCGGCATGCCAGGTGGTGCCGCCGCTGAGCTGCCCCTGCTCGAGCAGGACCACATCGGTCCAGCCGAGTTTCGTCAGGTGATAGGCCACCGAGCAGCCGATGATGCCGCCGCCGACGATGACGACGCGCGCTTGCGTGGGGAATTCATGTGCCATGGAAAATCCTGCCGTTTTGCCATGTGCTGGATCATAACAGGCGCATTCCAAATATCAACACAAAATGCCACAAAATATCACATCCTAGAGTAGGCGAGCTCCTCAAGTGTCTCGCCTCAAGCCAATACCGAGCTTCTCACGACCATCATATCCGGACGCGCTCGCCGGCCGGATCATAGGCGCAGCGTTCGACAATCGTGGCACGGCTGCGGCGTCCGAAAGCCTCGACCTCGATCTCCCTCAAATCCATGTCGTTCCCTGCAAGGTAGCCGAACACCAGGGGCGCACCGGTCGTATGGCCAAAATCACCAGACGTCGTCATGCCGACGACGCGGCCGTTCGCCGACATCGCCTCGCCACCGTAGACCGGCAGCGGATCGTCGAGCCGGAAACAGGCGAGCTTGCGCGTGATGCCGCGCTGCTTTTGCGCTTCGAGCGCCTCCCTACCCTAGAAATCGCCCTTCTTCATCGACACGGCAAAACCGAGCCCAGCTTCCAGCGGCGTGTCGTCGGGCGTGATGTCCGCGCCCCAATACAGGTAGCGCTTTTCCATGCGCAAGCTGGAGATCGCCTTGTAGCCGACATCGGCGATCCCGGACGCCGCGCCGGCGCCCTTCAGCACTTCGTACACATAGGCCATGTATTCGGTGGGCACGTGCAGTTCCCAGCCGAGTTCGCCGACATAGGTGACCCGCGCGGCCATGACGGGCGCCCAGCCGACGCGGATGTTGCGACAGCTCATATAGGGGAAGGCGACGTTGCCCACATCGTCCTCGCTGACCTTGGCAAGCACCGCGCGCGCAAGTGGACCGCACTGACGCCAAAGGCGCCCGTCACATCCTTCACTGTGACTGAGCCATCGCGGGGCATGTGGTGGCGAATCCAGCCGCCGTCGCGGGTGCCAAAGGCCGAACCGGTGACGACATGAAAGATCTCCTCGCGCGGTCGCATGATGGTCAGGTCGGCCTCGATGCCACCGCGTTTGTTGAGCAACTGGGTGTAGATCACCGCGCCCTCGCCGCGGTCGACATTGGCTGCAGCCAGCCACTGCAGATAGGCAAGCGCGCCTGGACCGGAGACCTCGAATTTCGAGAACGACGACTGGTCGATCAGCGCCACGCCCTCACGCACGATACGATGCTCGCGGCCGATGATCTCGGCGTAGGGCGCACGCTCGAAGGTTTCGAGCGGTGGCTTTGCTTCGCCTGGACTGAGGAAGTAGTTCGGCCGCTCCCAGCCGAATTTCACGCCGTTGACGGCGCCCTGGGCGGTAAGCGCCTGGTAGAGCGGTGAGCGGCGCAGCGGCCGGCAGGCCGAACGCTCCTCCTCCGGCCAGGCAATGGCATAGTATTTCGAATAGGCCTCGATGGCGCTGTCGCGCAGATAGGCGAGGCCGCCATGCGGCTGGCCGAAGCGGCGCAGGTCGAAGGCCCAGAGATCCATGCCGGGATCGCCCTCCAGTATCCAGTTGGCCAAGGCACGCCCGGCGCCGCCGGAGGCAGCGATGCCGGACGTAAAGCCGCAGGCAACGAAAAAGTTCTCATAGTCGCCGGCAAGGCCCATCACCGGCTCGCCGTCGGCAGAGATCGGGATGGGGCCATTGACCACCGAGCGGACGCCAAGCTCGCCAAGCAGCGGGATGCGGTTCGATGCGCCTTCAATGACTTCGGAAATGCGATCGAGATCGTCGGCAAACAGCTCCTGGCCGAAACTCATGGGCAACTTGCCAAGGCCATAGGCGGCGCGTGTCTGCTTTTCCCAACCACCAATCGCCATCGCACCAGGCTCCGGCTTGACGTAGAAATTGGCGTCGGGGTCACGCAGTGTCGGCAGGTCGTCGGGAACAAGCGGCGACTTTTCGGTGACGAAATATTCGTGCTCGACCACGGTGATCGGCAAGTCGATGCCGGCCAATTCGCCGAGTTGCCGCGCCCACAGACCGGCGGCGTTGACCACGATCTCGCAGTCGATGTCGCCCTCGGCCGTCTTCACCGCCGTGATGCGGCGATCCTTGATGGTGAAGCCGGTGACCGTGACGCCCTCGATGATACGCACGCCGCCGGCACGCGCCCCTTTGGCGTAGGCGTGTGTCAGCGAATGCGGGTCGACATGGCCGTCCGAGGCGATCCATGTGGCCCCGCGCAAGTCCTTGGTGTCGACCAGCGGGAACAACCGCGTGACCTCGTCCGGACCGACCAGCTCCATATCGAAGCCATAGCTCTTGGCGGCCGTGTGGGCGCGCTTCAATTCCTCCCAGCGCGCATCGGAAGCGGCGAGCCGCAGGCTGCCGACATTCTTCCAGCCGACATCCTGTCCTGTCTCGGCGCCGATCCTGGCGCACAGGTCGGCACTGTACTGCATCAGGCGGGTGAGGTTCACCTTGCTGCGCAACTGGCCCATCAGCCCGGCGGCATGCCAGGTGGATCCGGCCGTAAGCACGTTCTTCTCAAGCAGCAGCACATCCTTCTCGCCCACCTTGGCGAGGTGGTAGGCGATGCTCGTGCCGATGGCGCCGCCGCCGACAATGATGATGCGCGCGTGGGTTGGAAATTTGCTTGCCATGAGGGACCGCCCGTCTGGTGAGAGGGCGCAACCATACTCTCTGCCAAACAGATATCAACACAAAATGCCACAAAATATCACATCAGAGATGAATCAGGCTCGGCCCTTTGCGCGCTAGCGCTTCAGAAATGCCGGGTTCGGGCTTCGCATCGACAATCACACCGGCGGCGCGCTGGAAATTCGGAATCCTGAGTGGCGTCAGCTTGCCGAATTTGCTGCTGTCGAGCACGAAATAGGCCCTGCCGGCGAGCGCAATCATCCGTCCGCGCTGTTCGGCGCCGGCGCGCGTGAAATCCGTCACCTCGCCGTCGGGTGAGAGCGCGCCGCCGCCAAGGAAGGCGATGTCGACGCGAAAGCGCGACATTGCCTCAAGCATGTCGATGCCCGAAGCCGCTTCCTCGCCAGGGTCGATTTCGCCGCCCAGCATATGCACGCGCATGTCGGGCATGTGGCACAGGAGAAGCGCGATCTTCAGGCTCGCCGTACAGATCGTGAGATTGCGCAGTTCGGTCATGGCTTGCGCGACAGCCAGCGTGGTGGTGCCGGAATCGAGGAAAACCACCATTCCGTCCTTTACGAGACCAGCGGCCACCCTGCCGATCACCGCCTTGCCCACGGCATTTTCCTGGCTGCGCAGGCTCATCGCCGGTTCACTCGGTTCGAAACGAGCGGCGCCGCCATGCACGATGTCGAGTTGACCGCGGTCCGAGAGCAGCTTCAGGTCACGGCGGATGGTTTCGCGCGAGACATCGAAGAACCCGGCCAGTTCGGCAATGCTGACGGAACCCTGAGCGCCCACGCGCCGCAGGATCTCGTCGTGGCGACGCGGGGCAAGGGCACGCGCCGCCAGGCGGCTGTCGGGGGACATGGCGATCCTCGTGTCGAACGTTGATGTTGCAATATGTGGCAGTGAACGCGCGCAGAGGCAACCGCCATTGGAATCCCCGCCACGCTTTCAACTCGGTCTAGGATTTTCGCGACAGACCATCTCCCTCTATCGCGTTGACAAGCGTCTCGCTTCCTTCGCGAAGATGCTGCTTCAGAACGCTTACGGCCTTGTCACTGTTGCGCCGACGGCAGGCGGCCAGCAGGTCGCGGTGCTCGCTCTGCGAGCGGTTGCGGTAGTCCAGATTCGACAAGAGGATGCGGACGTAGCGATCGGCCGCATTGTGATGCGCCTCGATCAAGGCCAGCAATCGATGGTTGCCACAGGCATCGTAGAGAGCCAGATGAAAGGCCCGGTTCAGCGCGCCCCATCGGCCGACATCGCGCTCCGCGTCGATCTGGTCGAGCACTTGTTCCGCCTCATCGAGCTTCGCGCCGGCGAGGCTGGGCACGGAGAGCCGGAGCGCCTCGCTTTCGAGCAACTCGCGCAGGGCGTAGATTTCGCTGATCTCGCCGCTGTCCATCCCAGCGACATGCGCGCCCTTTGTCGGGTGGATCGTGACAATGCCCTCGGCTTCCAGTTGACGAAGGGCATCGCGAATGGGCATCCGGCTGAAGCCAAACTGCTCCGCCAGCTCATCCTGACGCAGTGGAGTGCCTGCTTTCAAGGTTCCGCTGGCTATGGCCTCGCGCAACACATTGGCGACCTGCTCCGCCACTGTCCGCGGCCCCTGCATCACGCTTTCCGCAAATCCTCGCAACCGATGCTCTCCCTCCACGCATCGCTCAGCCTAGCTGAAGACACCGTGTATGGATATAAGTATGCTCGTATACGCACTGTTTCGAGGCGGGAAGGTAACTTCCTTCGCCGTGCGCTTCACCTTGCTGCGCCCGATACGAAAATGACCGTCTAAGTGCCGTGGGGCGCGATTAACCAGGGTTGCTGGCCTTCAGCCGATCTGCGGCAGGTCAAGCGCGGAGCGTATCCGGCCGACGCCACGCTTGTAGAGCGTCGCGCTTTGGGCCGGGGCGAGCAGATCGGCATGCGGCGTGAAACCCTCGACGCGTTTGTTGAAGGCGATCTCGCCACAGCCGGGAACCAGGCAGTCGTGTTTTCCCTTCGGACATCGATTGAAGTCGCAGAGCCGACCCAGATAGTTGTCGCTACCGGATTCGATCAGAAAAACATCCAGTTGGTGATTGGCAACGCTGATCCCTGTTCCCCTCTCGAACGCGTCGCGCAGGGCAAGAGTGGCGGCGCGGCGCAGCTCGCCAAGTCGTTGCTGCGAGTCGAGCCACAGCGCCAGATCGAGATCGCTGCATTCATGCCAGACCTCGATCCCTGCGCGCCGGAAGTCGCTGAAGCGCGGCACCTCTTTCCAAAGCGGCTTCGCGACGGAGCCGATAACAGCCACCGCCGCCACCTCTTGAAAGCGCACCCAGGCATCGGTGACGACATCCGCCGCCGCGCGGAATTGCCGCTGGCGTTCCAGCATATAGCGGTTTTGCTCGTCGATCGCCGCGCGACGCATGTCAGGTCAACAGTTTCATGAAATTGCGCCTGCGGCCGAAGCGGGCCTTCACATCCGCCAGGTAAGCGGCATGTTCGGACGCGGTCCGCAGGCCGGCCATATGGCCGATCAAGACCGCCGCTTCCGCATAGGCGTCATTGCCGCCAAACTCGGCCAACCGGTTGACGCGTTCGGCGTAAATCGTCAGTGCTTCGCGCGGATGCGTGGCTTCGCTGGCCCGCGCGAGCCTTTCCTTAAGCCCATCGGAAGCACCATGTTCGCGCGTGTTCGCCCAGGCCAGGTCAAACCGCTTCTCCTCGATCAGGATGCTGATGAGCAGCTCGGCCGGATAATGCCACTTGGATGGCTTCTCACCCGCCAGTCTGGACTGGAGACGCGAGACTGCCCGATCGCGCGCTGCCGTGCCATCCGTCTTGCACAGCCGCCGATACAGTTCCAGGCTCGGCGCTTTCTCGAAGGCGCGCCACAGATGTGCTTCGGCATCCGCATCGCGACCGGCTGTGGTCAGCAGTTCGACGGCAAAGAAAACGAGCCGCTCTTCGGGCCGGTCGTCTTCGAATAGCCACAGACCGTCCTCCACCCAGCGCAAGGCTTCATCTGCGCGACCGTGCGAGGAGCAGAGTTTGGCGATTTGCAGATAGGCTTCCTGTGACGACAGATGCTTGGCGCGAAGCGCGATGCGCGCCTCGACGTCGCCGTCTCGTTCGGCGAAGAAGTCGAGGATTTCCCGCAGCCTGTAATGATCCCCGTTCAGTATGTGACCGGTCCGGCTCTTGCCAGCGGTTGCAGGCAACTCACCCCAGGCCTCCGTGGCGAGGCGACGGTATTCGGCCAATCCATCTTTGCCGAGCACATCGCTATAGCGCGCGGCCGCGCCACCGAAGGTGTCGTAGTCACCATTGATCTCGCGTTCGAAAAGGTCACGCGCCAGGGACACGGGTTTGCAAGGTGCCACCTTGGCAGCCTGCAGGTGGATTTCGCATGCCCGGTCGAGAAGCACGCTTGAGTGGCCGTCGGAATCGTCCAGTTCGTCGATGGCGACCTCAATCCGATCGATAGCCCGCATGGCGAGTCGCACAATGATGCCGGCATGCTTGTCTGAAACAGAGGCGATCACATCGAGCGCCTCCTCCACGCCTTGCGCCCAGTCGGGCGCCTCGCGATAATCCACGAAGCCATTCGTGGCGGTTGCACCATCGATCATCTTGCCGAGGCGCGCCTCAAGGGCCGCCTCATCGCCGTTCTGCGTGGACAGCGACGCCATTTCCAGCTTGCGCAACAAGATCGGGTCGCGTTCGGCACTGTTCATGATCATGTCGACGAGCGCTGCCTTGTCCTTCCCCTCCAGATGTTTGCGAATACGCGTGAAAGCATCGGCGCCTTGCGCGTCGCCATCGCCGCCTGCCGCATTTGCAGCCAGTGCCGTTGCCACCAGATGCTTGCAATGATCCTGCCCAAGGAGAAAGGCAGCGCGGCGCGGCTGATCGACGTCGACCTGGCCCGCCCCCGCGACCGCAGCGAAACCTACTTCGTGCGCTACCGCGAGGAGCTGCTGCGCGAATTCGGCTTGCATTGATGGAACCGTGGTGTCCGGCTTATCCATCGTGCCATCCACAAAACGCGAGATTTCGCGATGGAGATGTTTCGAGATGGATGACGCCGAAGCTCGGATGACGGCAATTGCCGATTTCAATTCGCCTGACGCTACTCGAAAGAATAGGTGAAGCCGTCCTTGGAGGCGCCGACGGTCACCTTGGTCATCTTTTCGCCCCCGAGCGACCGGTTCAGCACGCCGCGACTCAATTCCGGCAGCAGCGTGTTGGTCAGGATGGCATCGATCATCCGCCCGCCGGATTCGATTTCGGTGCAGCGGGCCTTGACCAGATCCATGACACCGTCGCCGATCACCAATTCCGCGTCGTTGGTTGCACGCAGCCGGCGAGCGATCTTGGCGAACTGGTGACGGGTGATCGCTTCGATCATCGAATCCGAAAGCGGATAGTAAGGAATGGTCACCACACGGCCGAGAAAGGCCGCGGGGAAGACCTTCAGCAACGGGCTGCGCAAGGCGGTGTCCAGATCGTCGAGCCCTGCCCGCAGCGTGCCGTTCCTGGTCCGCTCCATGATCACCTCCGAGCCGACATTCGAGGTGAGCAGGATCAGCGTGTTCTTGAAATCGATGCGCCGGCCCTCACTGTCGTCCATCATGCCCTTGTCGAAAACCTGGAAAAAGATTTCGTGCACGTCCGGATGCGCCTTCTCGACCTCGTCGAGCAGGATCACCGAATAGGGTTTGCGGCGGACCGCCTCGGTCAGGATGCCGCCCTTGCCGTAGCCGACATATCCGGGCGGAGCGCCCTTCAAGGTCGAGACGGTATGGGCCTCTTGGAACTCGGACATGTTGATCGAGATCAGGTTCTGCTCGCCACCGTAGAGCGTCTCTGCCAGCGCCAATGCGGTTTCGGTCTTGCCCACACCAGAGGGGCCGCAAAGCAGGAACACGCCCACCGGCTTTTCCGGCGCACCGAGCCCGGCGCGGCTGGTCTGCACACGCTTGGCGATCATCTCCATGGCGTGATCCTGGCCGACCACGCGTTCGGACAGGGTCGCGGCAAGCCGCAGCGCCTTTTCAGTCTGGCTCGACAGCATCCGCCCCGTCGGGATTCCCGTCCAGTCCTGAACGACCGCCGCGACGGCGTTGCGGTCGACCGACGGCAGGATCAGCGGCGTTTCGCCTTGCGCCTCGGCCAGTTCTGCCATCAGCTCGCGCAGCCGGGCGAGATCGGCGGCCGGATCGGGTGGAGGAGCATTGGCAGCCGCCGGTGTCCCCACGTTGGTCTTGGCTGCTTTGGTCTTGGCGGTTTTGGTTTTGGGCGTTTCGGTCTTGGGCAGCTCAGTCTCTACTGCGTCCGCGCCTGCCGTCTCGGTGCTGGTCTCCGGCGTCTCCACCGCATCGAGCGGCACGCCTTCGCCGCGCAGCCGGGCACGCAATTCGAGTATCTCGGCAACCAGGGCTTTTTCCCGATCCCAACGTTGTTGCGCCGCGGCCAGCGTAACCTCGGTTTCGGCAAGTCCGCTGTCGACCCGTGCCTGGCGCTCGGTGACCTCGATGCCGATTGCCGCCTCGCGACCGATGATGCCGTGCTCGACCTCCAGCGCCTGGCGGCGACGCATGATGTCTTCGACCTCGGCCGGCGTGGCGTACTGCGATATGGCGACGCGGGCGCACGCGGTGTCGAGAAGGCTTACCGCCTTGTCGGGCAGTTGGCGGGCCGGGATGTAGCGATGCGACAGGCCGACCGCGGCCTCGATCGCCTCATCCAGTATCTGCACCTTGTGGTGCTGCTCCAGGACGCCGGCCACGCCGCGCAACATGAGAACGGCCACCGCCTCCGACGGCTCGTCGATCTTTACCACCTGGAATCGGCGGGTCAGCGCGGGGTCTTTCTCGATGTGCTGCTTGTATTCGGCCCAGGTCGTTGCCGCGATGGTGCGGAGTTCGCCGCGCGCCAGTGCCGGTTTCAGGAGGTTGGCGGCATCGCCGGTTCCCGCCGCGCCGCCAGCGCCGATCAAGGTGTGGGCTTCGTCAATGAACAGGATGACCGGCGTTTCGGACGATTGAACCTCGTCGATGACGGCCTTCAGCCGTTTTTCGAATTCGCCCTTGACGCTTGCACCCGCCTGCATCAATCCGACATCGAGCATGCGCACGCTCACGCCTTGCAAGGTGGGCGGCACATCGTCCTGGGCGATACGCAAGGCAAAGCCCTCGACGACCGCTGTCTTGCCGACCCCGGCCTCACCGGTCAGGATCGGGTTGTTTTGCCGGCGGCGCATCAGGATATCGACGATCTGCCTGATTTCCGGATCACGGCCGACGACCGGATCGATCTTGCCGTCGCGGGCGCGCTGGGTCAGGTCGGTGGCGTATTTCGCCAGCGCCGAATCCCCGCCCGGACCCCGCTTCGGCGTTTCGGCTGCCGGAACCGCGATGGCTGCGCCGGCTTCGAGCGAACCTTCCATGACATCGGCGAACCGCGCGATGACCGCGGCGGCGTCGATCTTGTCAAACTCGCCGCTGATCTTCGACAGCAGGCCTTCCAGCACCGGCGTCCTCAGGCAGGCGAGAAGAATATGTGCGCTGCGGACTTCCTCGACGCCGAACTCGAGCGCTGCCAGGTTCCAGGCTTCCTGGATGGCATGGAAGATATGGTCGGAAAATTCCTCGATCGACGTTGCGCCATAAGGCAGCTTGTCGACGGCGCGGGTCATATCGCCCGTGAGCCGGCTCGCCTCCACTCCCGCATCGGCGATTATCATTTGCACATCCGAGCGATCGGAAAGCACCAGTTGCTCGATGAAGTGGACGAGTTCGACGTAAGGATTGCCGCGCAGTTTGGCGGTGTCGGCCGCGGCCTTGAAGGCACGGACACCGACAGGGTTGAGCTTACCGACCAGTTCCTTGCGCTTGAAGCTCTGCGACGACCGGCGCTGTTCCATCGAACGTGCTCCTGCAATCTGCCAGCCGATAACCTGCCACATAAGCCGTCACTTGACAAAGCGTGTGATGGACGGGGCTCAATGCCCGGTTCAGCCGGCTTCTTGCGTTTGTCCAAAGTCCTGTACCACCCGGCTGCAAACAACCACGGAATTGCGCCCTATGCGATGCATTTCACATACAGGGTCCGGCAATCACGCCACGGATTTCGGCACTAGGGGGCGGTTGCGTTTAGCTTCTGTTAATTTTGAGCAGTCCTTGAATTGTAGTGAGGTGCAACGGTGTGGTAACGTTGGGTCACGCACGGTTTTGAGGGCCGCTCGCTGGGGGTTGGTGTGATTGATGTCGCACTCTGGCTTACTCCGCTCGACGGTGAAAATCCGTCCGGGGAGGATTTGCGCAACAACCCGGCTTTCCATGAGCTGGAGCGCCTGACCGAACCCCAGATCAAGGTCCTCCACGACGGCCACAACAAGGCTACCGCGCAAAGCACCATTCCGGTCGACTGGCCCGTGGTGCTGGCAAAGGCAGAGGAATTGCGCGCGCATGGCCGGGACCTGCGGCTTCTCGTCATCGTGACGCGCGCGCTGGCCAATGAAGAAGGACTGGCCGGGCTCGCGCAGGGCCTGACCCTCATTGCGCGGACATTCGATCAGCATTGGGAGACCATGCATCCGGCACTGCGGCCCAACGCTTCGCCACGCGATGCCGCCTTGCGCCGCATCAACGCGCTGCTTGACCTCCAGAATGGCCAGGACGGGTTGCTGGCGAACCTGCGGCAAATGACGTTCTTTGCGCCGCGCTCGATCGGCCCGATTCAGGGCAAGGATCTAGAAAAGGGTGCGCTCGACGACCGTGTCATGCTCCTGGAAGCCGCCTCGGGGTTGAATGCCGCGGAAAAGGCCGCACTGGTCAGTGCGCACACGCAGCTCTTGAACCGGGTGCGTGCCGGATGCGCGGCACAGATAGATCAAGCCAACGCCGAGATGGTCTTGCTCATCGCCGACGTCCAGGCAGCGATCGCGGCCCTCGATGCGGTCGAGACCGCCCTCAACGCTCGTCTCGAGGGCGGCGGCGCTCCCGTTCCGGACTTAAAGCGGTTTCTGCAGCGTTTGCTGACGACCCTCGAGCGGAATTCGGCAGCCGGCGGTGTGGCGAATGGCGCAGCCAAGCCGCCCACGCCGGCGCCGGCAGAACCGGCAACGCCTGCTCGAAACGGTCATGGAGCCGATACGATGGCAAGCTACACGGACTCGAGCACGGGGCTTCCCGACCGGATTTCCTCGCGCGACGACGTTGTGAAATGCCTCGACCTCGTCGTCGCCTTCTATGACCGCACCGAACCGTCGAGCCCCATCCCGCACCTGGCTCGGCGTGTGCGCCGGATGGTGCATATGGATTTCGTTGAACTGATGGAAGATCTCGCCCCGTCGGGGCTGAAGGAATTCCGGCTCCTTGCCGGCGTTCCCGATGTCAAGAAGACGGCTCAGAAGGATGAAAGGTAACAACCATGCCAGCCGAAAGCAAAGCGAAGGTCATCGAACGAAATCGCGCGCCGCGGGTGCAGATCGCCTACGACGTGGAAACCTACGGCAGCCCGACGACGATCGAACTGCCTTTTGTGATGGGCGTGATGGCCGACCTTTCCGGCGCTTCGCAAACCAGGGAAGCGTCAAAGTCGGTGCTGGACCGCTCCTTTGTCGAGACCGACGCGAACCGCTTCCCCAAGTTCATGGAGGCGCTCGGGCCCCGCGTCAAAGCCCGGGTGAAGAACACGCTGCCGCAGGCCGAAGGCCAGGAGCGCGACGAGGAACTGGCGCTCGATCTCACCTTCACCAAAATGGGTGATTTCGCCCCCGACAAGATCGCCGAGCAAGTTCCGCAACTGGCCGAGATCCTCAAGATGCGTCGTCAGCTCGAGGAATTGCTGGGCTTCATGGATGGCCGCGTCGACGCCGAAAAGCGCATTGCGCAGCTTCTGAACAACGAACCGCTGCTTGGCAAGATCGCCAACCAGGCGCTGGCCGACGACGACAAGGCGGGAGAATAGATCATGGCTGAACAGCAAAAGACCGCCGCCGTCGCAGAGGCCGAAGCCATCGATCTTGGGGAATTCAGCGGACTTCTCGAAAAGGATTTCAAGGTCAAGAAGGACGACAGCGAGAAGCTGCAGCAACTCGTGCGCAATCTCGCACTAGCGGCGCAGTCCCGTTCCGACACCACGACCATCTCGTCCAATGCGATCAAGTCGATCAAGTCGCTGATAGCAGGCATCGACAAGATGCTGACGACACAGGTCAACGAGATCCTGCACGCGCCGGAAGTGCGTGAAATGGAAGGCACATGGCGCGGCCTCTGGTATCTCGTCAACAACACCGAGACGGATCAGAAGCTGAAGATCCGGGTGATGAACATCTCCAAGGAGCAGCTGGGCGACACACTCGAAGACTATGAAGGCCAGATGTGGGATCAGAGCCCGATCTTCAAGAAAGTCTATACGGACGAGTATTCGATGCTTGGCGGCGAGCCGATCGGCTGCGTGATCGGCGCCTACGAATTCTCCAACCACCCGCGCGACGTCGGCCTGCTGCGCAACATCTCCGGCATCTGCGCCTCGGCGCACACGCCGTTCATCGCGGCTGCCTCACCGCGCCTGTTCCGCATGGACAGCTGGCAGGAATTGCCGAACCCGCAAGACCTGCAGCAGATCGTCTCCAACCCGGCCTATGCCTCGTGGCAGTCGTTGCGCGAGAGTGAGGACGCTCGCTACATCGGCCTGACCATGCCCCGCGTCCTGGCCCGTCTGCCCTATGGCACGGATACCGTTCCGGTGAAGGGCTTCACCTTCGAGGAAGAGGTGCAGGGCGACCACAACAAATATGTCTGGATGAATGCCGCCTTCCCGATGGGCGTCAACATCAACCGCAGCCACAAGCTGTTCGGCTGGGGCACGCAGATCCGTGGCGTCGAGAACGGCGGCACGGTGCTGAACCTGCCTGTGCACAGCTTCCCGACCGACGACGGGTCCATCGCGATGAAATGCCCGACGGAAGTCGCCATCGACGACCGGCGCGAGGCGGAACTCGCCAAGCTTGGCTTGATGCCGATCCTGCACCGGAAGAATACCGATCTCGCCGCCTTCATCGGCGCCCATTCGCTGCAGGACGATGAAACGCGCGCCGGCCGGCTGGTCGACCCCGACGCGCAGTCGAATGAGCGGCTGAGCGCCAACCTGCCCTACCTGTTCCCGGTCTCACGCTTTGCGCACTACCTCAAGGCCATCGCGCGCGACAAGGTCGGCTCGTTCAAGGAGCGCTCCGACATGCAGATCTGGTTGACCGAGTGGATCAACCGCTACGTGCTGGCCAACCCGGCCTTTGCCGACGACAAGGCGCGCGCCAAGCGCCCGCTTGCCGCAGCCGAGGTCCAGGTGGACAGCGTGGAGGGGCGGCCCGGCTATTACAATGCCCGCTTCTATCTGCGCCCGCATTACCAGCTGGAGGGCATCAATGCCTCGCTCCGACTGGTGTCGGAACTACCGTCCGTGAAGACTTGATTTGCAGCAAACAACATCCTGTTTTTTTGAAAGCGGTGGAGAGAGAACATGCCTACAACCATGAAAATTGATGGCTTTCTGAAGGTTCCCGATATTAAAGGCCCCAGCACCCGCGACGGCCACTCGGACGAGATTGAAATCCATGGCGTCGACTACAAGATGGTCGCACCTTATGATCCGAATTCGCTCTCACGCCGTGGCCGCGTGTCCATGGGCATGATCAAGTTCACCAAACACTACGACAAATCCTCGCCCTACCTGGCAAAGGCGTTGTTCGAGAACAAGGCCCTCAATGAGGTGGTGTTTTCGGCACGGCGGACCATCGATGGCGCAAGCAAGGATTACCTGGTCGTTACCCTCACCGACGCCTCGATCATGGAATACGACATGTCGCAGGCCGAGGACGAGGAAGACCTGATCCAGGAAGAGGTCAGCTTCGCCTACAAGAAGATCAAGTTCGTCTATGACGGCAACGATGAAGCCGAAATGGATGTCTATGTCGGCAAGTGAGGTTCGGCGACCCGGCGCGGGCAAGCAGCAGATCACGGGCAGCTTGCGGGCAAAAAGCGAGGCCGTCCAGCCGTCACTTTGGGATCGCCTCGTCAATGACCTGCCGGGCCTGACCTCGGAGATAGACGGGCTGCGCCATGCCCTGCTCGACGAGCTTGGCGCGGACCGTCTCGATACGCTCGCTGCCGGCAACGCGCGGGCCATCGACGCCGATGCGGAACTGACACCCGATCAGAAACGCCGTCTGCATCGATTGGCCTTTCAGACCCAGCACCGCGTCGAGATTGAAAGCCGTGGCGTGGTGGTGTCGGCTCGTGTCCTCAGGGAAGCGGTGCGGCGCGACATCGAGGCGCTCTTCAACACCGAGCGCTTCGAGGCCACACCGCTTCTTTCCGATCTGGAAAATGAACAGATGTGGGACAACCCGCCGTCGCTCGCCGATTTTCCGGAGGTGCGCCGAAGCGTGGTCAATTACGGCGTGCCTTCCTTTTCGGGCCGGTCGTCGCGCGACTTTGACCGCGACGTGCTGGCGCGCGAAATCCGGTCGGTGCTCGCAACCTTCGAGCCCCGCCTCAAGGAAAGCGCAACCAAGGTTACCGTCACCCTGGGCGACAAGACCGTGGGCCTGAAGATCGAGATAGACGCTGTGCTGATCATGACGCCGACGCCGGAACGCATGCGCCTGCGCACCACGATCAATCTCGATAACGGCTTGGCGCGGACGGAAATTAGGGACGCCTGAGATGGATCGGGTCTTCGTCGAATATTACGAGGAGGAACTGACCCATATCCGTGGCCTTGCGGCGGAATTCGCCGACATGCATCCGGCGGTGGCGCGCAACCTGTCGCTCGACACGGTCCCGTGTCCGGACCCGTATGTCGAGCGGCTTCTGGACGGCGTCGCCTTCCTCGCCGCGCGCACCCGGCTGAAGGTCGACGCCGAGCGCTCGCGATTTTCACGCAGTGTGCTCGATGTTCTTTATCCCGATCTGGTCACTCCGGCGCCGGCAACGGCGATGGTGGTGCTGAAACCCGGCCAGCAGGTCCAGACCATGCTCGCCGGCCATGTCGTCAAGCGCAACACGCGGCTGGTTTCGAGCCTGCAGCCCGGCCTGTCGACGCGCTGCACTTTCTCCACCGCTCAGGAAATGACCCTGTGGCCGGTAGCGATCACGTCCGTCAGCTATTTTCAGGATCGCAGCGCGCTGGCGGCCGCGGGCATAGGGCCGGTCGGCGGCGTCCGCGGCGAGGCGGCGCTCCGCATCACGCTGGCCCGGACTGGAAAAGGCAAGCTCGACGAATTGGCGCTCGACCGACTCGACCTCTATTTTACCGGACGCACCAAGGCCCCGCTTCTGTTCGACGCGATTTTCGGCGCCTGCACGGCTGCAGGCGCACGACCGGAAGGCAAGGCCAACCCGTTGTCACCCTTGCCGGCACCCGAAATGGTCGGCATCAGCGACGACGAAGCCTTGATGCCGCGCACGCGCCCGACATTCGAAGGATACCGCCTGCTGCGCGAATACTTCATGATGCCCGAGCGCTTCCACTATGTACGGGTTTGCGGGCTGCAGCCTGTCGTGCGCGGATGCGGCGCCGGGCTCGAGATCATCTTCCTGTTCAGACGTCCGGCGCCAGAGCTGGCCGATCTGACGCCGGCGGACTTCGAACTTTTCGCGACGCCGATCATCAATCTGTTCGAACGGGAGTGCAACGTCGTCGAGGTCGATGCGCGCAAGACGCGGCAGGTGCTGCATGCGGACCGGACGCGGGCGCGCGACTTCGAAATCTATCGGGTCATCCGTGTCGAGGACGCCGACACCGAGGGCAGCGACGCCGAAATTCCCGAGCTCTTCAGCCTGGGTCAGAATCGCGGCAGCGGCTGGGTCTATTCGACGGAGCGGCGCCCTCGCCGCGCGACGGAAGAGGAGCGGCGCGACGGCCTGACCCGCACGTCATACACAGGGGACGACGTTTTCCTGGCCATATCCCGGCCGCTCGCAAGTCCGGCGAACCGGCCGCTGAAGCGTCTCGACGTCATGGCACTTTGCACCAATCGCGATCTGCCGATCCTCGATGACAGTCCGACATTGACGCTGGAGGCCGGCGACCCGGTCGAAACCGTCAGGCTTCTCGGCGCGCTGCGTCCGCCGCAACCGGCTATCCCCGCGGCACTGCCCACCGGGGCCGACGGTGAATCGCGGGCCGACGATCTTGCCTGGCGGCTGGTGGCGCAGCTCGCGCTCAACTTTCTCAGCCTTGCCAAGGAAGGCCGCGGCATCGACCCCCTGCATGCGCTGCTCGACCTCTATGCCGACCGCGGCGATCCGGGCCTTGCCCGCAATGTGCATTCGATCGTGCGTATCGACACGCAGCCTGTCATCGAACGGCTGCAGATCGATGGGCCGATGTGCTTCGGACGCGGCACAGAAGTGACGTTGCACGTTGATCAATCGGTCCTGGCCGGCCAAAGTACCTTGCTGCTTTCGGCCTTGCTGGCGCGGCTATTTGCCCGTTATGCCGGAATAAACGGCTTCGTGCGAACCCGCACGCGGCTGCTGCAGAAGCAGGAGGATGTGCCATGGCCGATGACGCCCGGCAATCGCTACCTGATCTAGACAAGCCCAGCCGGAAACCGGCCGAAGGTCTGTCTGAAGCGTTCGACTTTTTTGAACTGCTGCGCCGTCTCGAACAGCGGGGCGGTCGGTTTGGCCATTCCGGCCGCCCCGACCGTGAGCCGGCGCGGCTCGGCCAGCATGTGCGCCTCGCCTTTTCCGCGCGGGACCTGGTTCAATTCCGCGAAGCCAGCGACGAGGCGCCGGCCCGGGTCACGGTTGCAAATCTCGGCCTGTTGGGACCCGAGGGTCCAATGCCGCTGCATCTGACGCGCTGGGTGCTGGACCGCCTGTCGCAGCGCTGGTTCGCCGGCACCGACGCACAGCTGACCAGCGATACGACGTTCGTGGACTTCGTCAACATTCTGCAGCACCGCATGATCGCCCTCTACTACAGGGCCTGGGCGGATGCGCATCCGGCGGTACAGGTCGAGCGCGCGGTCGGCGGCCGCGTTCGCGCCATGCTCGAAGCCATGGCCGGGATCGGACTTCCCGGCACCCAGAACACCGATCTCGATACGGTGAAGCTTCGCCAGGCGGCTTCGCTCGCCAGCCAGGTCGACGGCCCGGAACGGCTGACGCTGTTCCTGGCGGAAGCATTCAAGGTACCGGTTCAGATCAAGGAGTTCATCGCAGCCTGGATAACCATACCGACGGGGCTCCAGACCCGCCTTGCAAAGGCCTATGCAGGGCTCGGCCGGGGGGCGACGGTCGGCCCGCGCGTCTTCAACCGCCAAAGCAGGATCGAACTGCGTGTCGGCCCGCTGGGATACGAAGACTTCAACGCGTTCCTGCCTGGCGGCCAGCGGCTCAAGCTATTCAAGAAGGCCGTTCGCGACATGGTCGGGGAATCGCTCGACGTCGATCTGCGCATCGTGCTGGCGCGTGAAGCAGTGCCGCCGCCCCGTATTGGAGCGGTACAGCTCGGCCGGACCGCCTGGCTTGCGCGGCCCGCTGAAAGGGGCGATGCTGACGACATGCGGCTGCGGACAATCGTCGGATGGCGGCCGGAAATGGCGGAGGTCGCGGCATGAGTCTGCTGCTGACGCTGGAGCAAGGGCCACGTACCCAGGCGGTACGGCAGACCCGGCTGGACGAGGGCGAGCTGGTGATCGGCCGCAGCGCTGACGCGGGCTGGCGGATCGACGATCCCGACATGTTCATTTCGCGAGCTCATTGCAAGATCTCTGGCGGGCGCGATGGATATTTCGTCACCGACACGTCAAGCAGCGGATTGTTCATAAACGACTCCGACAGCCCGCTCGGTGCCGGCAAATCGACGCGCCTTCAAAGCGGCATGCGGCTGAGACTGGGCGACTACATCGTCCATGTCGACCTGCAAATGCCAACCGCTCAAGCACCCGCGGCCGGCCAGCCGGCTCCGGAACGCCTGCCGCCGGCATCTCGGGTGCCGGTGAGCATCGGCCGAGACGACTTCTTTTCCGCCAAGGTCGAAGAAGAGCCGCGACGGCCACGTCCGGCCGATCTGCCGAACCCGTTCGAGCAGCCGGTTGCTGGAGCGTTCGAGCGCGCCACCTCCAGCCAGCGCAGCTCGCCTGCTTTCGATGACCCGTTCAGCCTCGATCCGGTTTCAACGCCTGTGTCGAAAAATGCCGCCGCTTATCCCGAACCGGGCGGCGCGGCGAGCCATGCGGACCCATTCAGCCTCGACGCGGTGCCGTCCTCCAGCCGCGGAGCCGAACAGGCTGCTGGAAAGCCGTCCGATTTCAATGATGATTTTGGCTTCGGGCCGGCCGCGGCACCCAGTTCGACAAACGGCGCCGGCTCGACCGGACAGCGCGAGCGCGTTGCCCAACGACCACAATCCGCCAATCCCTGGGATTTGCCCGTGCAACCGGCGGATGCCCCTCCCCCACGTGTGGGCGTTGCTCCCAAACCCGCCCGCCTGCCGGCGGCGGCGCAGATGGGGGACATGGCGCTTCGCTCCGCATTCCTGCGCGGCATGGGCGTCGAGGAGGCCGATTTCCCCGGGCGCGACAGCATCGCGGAAATGGAGAAGTTTGGCCGCGAATATCGGCTGATGATGGAAGGCCTGATGCAGCTTCTGCGCAAGCGGGCCGAGGAAAAGGGGAACGCTCGCGTCGCCCAGACCATGGTCGGGGCCTCCGAAGTCAATCCGCTCAAGTTTCTGCCGACGGTCGACGACGCCATCGTGACGCTTATCGCCGAGCGCAGCCCCGGATTTCTCGCCGGCGAAGCGGCAATCGCCGACGCGGTTCGCGATCTCGCGCAACATCACGTGCGCGCCTGGCGAGGCATACAGGCCGCTTTACGGCGGATGATTGACCGTTTTGACCCGGCAGCGATCGAGGAAGAGCTGAAATCGAATTCAGCGATCGGCACCCTGCTTTCGGGCGGGCGCGGCGCCAAACTGTGGGAGCTTTACCAGAAACGCCATCGTGAAATCGCCGAGAGCGCGGAAAAGAGCTTCCTTGGCGAAATCGGCACTGATTTTCGAGATGCATATGAGGAGGAGTGAGACATGATCGATCGACGTGAATTTGTCGTTGCCCTGGGCGCGACGGGGTTCCTTGCGGCTTGCCAGAGTGGTCCGCCGAAACCATCGGTGATCACTGTCAACGTGACCGGCGGGGCTGGCATGAACCCAGGGCCAGGTGGCGGCGACCGGCCGGTGACTATCCTCGTGATGCGGCTGAAAAGCACCGGCAAGTTCAATTCCGCCGACTACTTTGCGCTGCAGGGGGATGCCGGCACGGCGCTGGCAGGTGACCTTATCGGATCAGACCAGATCGCCGTCGGGCCGGGAAAATCCGCCTCCAAAACCATCACCGTCGAGCCGGACGCGACGGCGCTGGGCTTCGTTGCACTGATCCGCGAGCCTGGCGGCAGGAACTGGCGGACAACCAAGTCGGTGTCGCCAGGATCAAAATTCACGATCAATGTCACGCTTGGCAAAGGCGGCATTTCGGCCTAGCGGCCAGGACAAGGGGAGCTCAATGCAGAGAGTAGCGGCATGAGCGATGCAAACAGGGTGCTGTGGTCAGAAGGGCTTTTCCTGCGGACCCAGCATTTCCAGCAGCAGGATCGCTTCTTCGAGGCGACGGTGCGCGGCGCGTTGCAGGCCGGGCAATTGCATACGTTCGGCTTTCAACAGCTGACGCTGGACCAGGCATTGCTGGAGGCCGGGCAGATCTCGATCCTGTCCGCACGGGGCATCTTCCCGGACGGGACACCTTTCGCCATTCCAGACATGATGGACGCGCCGCGACCGCTGCCGGTCACCCCGGACACGGGTGCCGGGCCGGTGCTTGTCGCCTTGCCGCTGGAGCCTCCTGGCGGTGTCGGCTTCGATCCGGCACACGCCGCCGCATCCGGAGCACGATACCATGGCCGGATCGTTTCGGTGCGTGACGCCGTCCTGGGCGGTTCAGATCCCGAGGAAATCGAAATCGCCCGTCCGCAGGCGCTGCTGCTTGCACCTGGCAAGTCGGTCGGTGGCTACACGGCCTTGCCGATAGCCGACCTCAAAGGGGTTCGGGCCGATGGTGGCGTCTCCCTGGACGAGGCCTTCCTGCCACCGACACTAGTTACCGGCGCCGTGGCCTGGTATCGGCAATTGCTGCTGGAAGTTGTCACGGGCCTCGACCAGATCGCCGAGGCGCATGGCAAGATGGTCATGGGCGGGCCTGGGCGCAGCGTCGAAGATTTGCTGATGCTCAATCTCGCCAACGCGGCGCGGCCGCGGCTGGCCCACATGCTGGCTCAGGATGTCTTCCATCCGGCCGAGCTTTACCTGGAACTCGCCGGGCTCGCCGGTTCGATGGCCACCTACGGATCGAGCGCACGACGGCTGGGCGAGTTGCCCGCTTACGATCACATGGCGCCCGGCCCCGCCTATTCGGCGCTGGCGGACGCGCTGCGCTCGCTCATCCTCAGCCTGCGTTACATCGAGCCGAAATCGCGTGCGCTGCCCGTCATGCGGCATTCGACCAATGTCTGGAAAATCCGTATCGACAACCCGAAGCTGCTGGTGGCCAGCCGGATCGTCATCCGGGTCGGTTCGGAGCTGTCGGAGGACGCGCTGCGCAAGATATTCGTCAATCAGGCGACTGTCGGCTCGGCCGACCAGTTCGAGGGCCTGTGGAAATCGCGTTTGCCAGGCATTCCGCTGAAACCGCTTCATTCGCAGCCGCGCGAGATTCCTTACGATGGCGATCGATTGTGCCTCGAGCTGGACCAGAAAAGCGAGCACTGGGCGTCGCTGCTCGATGCTCCCGGCTTCGTCATCGGCGTTTCGGGCGTGTTGCCAAGCGAGCCGCAGGTGGACTGCTATTCGGTGAACAGGTGAGATCATGAGCCGCGATGATCCTTTCGGACTGTCGGAGGATCGCGAACGCACTCGCATACGATTGACCGGCGCGCCGATGCCGCGGCCGATGGCGCCACTCTTGCCGGGCGCGGCGGTAAAGCGATCCCGCACCCACCCGAACGCGCTTGTCAACGCATTCGCGCCCTTGCTCGAGTTCGCTCCCGAGCTTGAAAGCGCACTGCCGCCGGACAATCCGGAAGCCTTGCGTACCCGATTGCTCGAAGAACTGGTTCGGGCCCGCGACACGGCAATGTCGGCGGGGTCCTCGATGGAGCGGGCCGATCAGGCCGCCTGGGTGGTGGCGGCATTGCTCGACGATCTGGCTTTGAACACGCCATGGGGCGGCGCCAGCGCCTGGCCGCGGCAGCCGCTTGTGGTCATGCTGCGCGGCGATGTCGATGCCGGCACGCAATTCTTCACACGTCTCGACGAACTCGAGCGCCATCCGAACCGCGATCGCGAATTGCTGGAACTGCAGTATGATTGCATGGCGCTCGGCTTCCGCGGCAAATATCGTGTGCCGGGCCGGTCGGGCGACCGCTCGCTCAATGCCGTTCGCGTGGCCGCGGCACGCTTCCTGCGCGATGCCGACGCTGAAGGCGCGCCACTGTCGCCGAACTGGAAAGGCGTGATTGCGTCCGACGAGCCGCAGCGCTTCATCGTTCCGATCTGGGTCATGGCGCTGGGAGCCGCCGTTGTTGCCACGGCCATCCATATCGGGCTCTCGATGGGACTGAGCAGCCGGGCGGTCGAGCTTTCCGCACTTGTTCGCGCGTTGCCGCCGCCCGCACGCGGCGACATCAGCCGTACCTCGCCCAAGGTCGATGCCCCGCCGCCGGAGAAAGTGGATTTTGCGCTGCTGCCGGAATTTCAGGCCGGCGCGCCGGCCGATCTCAAATCCGCCCTCACCGGCACCGAGAGCGTTTCGCTGGCCAAGCTGATCATCCAGGCCTCCAACCCCGAACTGTTCCAGTCGTCGCGGCCACAACTGACCGAAGGCTTCGAGCCCCTGATCGGGTCGATCGCCAAGGTGATCCTCGCCAATCAGGAGCTGATCGGAAACATCACGGTGATCGGTCACACGGACGGCATTCCCCTGCAAAAGACCAATCCGCTGTCGACCAACCAGCGACTGTCCGAGGCGCGCGCCCAGACGATTGCCGACATGCTGGTCCAGAACGGAGTGCCGCAGGACCGCGTCCATTCCGAGGGCCGCGCGGCCACCGATCCAGTGGCCAGCGACAGCACGCGCGAGGGGCGAGCTTTGAACCGCCGCGTCGAGGTGCTCGTCGAAAAGAGGCTGTGAGATGTTCATCCTGCGCTTCCTTTGGGCGGTTCTAACATCGCGCTGGCTATGGACGCTGATCGGCATCACGCTGCTTTCCCTGGTCATCTGGGTGTTCGGTCCGATCGTCAGGGTCGGCCCCTACGAACCGTTCGCTTCCGAAAATGTGCGCATCGTCATCATCGCGCTGCTGGTCATCTTCTGGCTGATCTGGCTGATCGTCGCCCAGCGCCGGGCGATCCGTGCCAACCGCATGTTCGTCGCCGAGATTGCCGCGCCAGCGGTGGAAAAGCCGCTCAGCCCCGGCGAAGAGAACGTCGCCGCCGTGGGTGCCAAGTTCGCCGAGGTGATGGCCGAACTGAAGCGCCGCAAGCTGGGCGGGCGCAAGTTTCTGCGCGAGATGCCATGGTATGTGATCGTCGGGCCGCCGGCCACCGGCAAGACCACTGCCTTGCGGCAGTCCGGACTGAATTTCCCGATCGACCTCACCGACGACCTGCAGGGGGTCGGCGGCACGCGCAACTGCGACTGGTTCTTTTCCGAAAACGCGGTTCTGATCGACACCGCCGGCCGCTATGTCCAGCAGGAGAGCCAGCCCGATGTGGACGCGGCGGAATGGCTGGGCTTCCTCGACTTGCTGAAGAAGCACCGGGGTCGCCGCGCGCTCAACGGCGTGATCGTCGCGCTTTCGATCGACGTGCTTTCGGAGGGCGACGAAGCCATCAAGGCGCATGGCCGCAAAATCCGCCGCCGGCTGGCCGAGCTCAACGACCGGCTCGAAATCCGCCTTCCGGTCTATCTGATGCTGACCAAGGCCGATCTGATCAAGGGTTTCGAGGCTTTCTTCGGCGGCTTGTCCACCGCCTCGCGCGAGCAGGTTTGGGGAACGACCTTCGCGCTGGATGCGCGTGTGGATGCCAAGACCATCGAACGGGAAATTTCGACGCTGGCGACGGAACTCGAGCGGCGGCTGGTGCCGCGCCTGGAGGATGAGGAAAAACTCGCCGCCCGTGCCGAAATCTTCAGATTTCCCGCCCAACTCGCAAGCCTGTCCGAACCGATCCAGGTGCTGATCGAGGCGATGTTTGGCGAAAGCCGGTATGAAGAGGTCGCCTGGCTGCGCGGGCTCTATCTGACGTCGGCAACGCAGGAAGGGGCGCCCATCGACCGGCTGACGGCGGCGCTGTCATCGTCCTTCGGCCTTCCGCCGAGGCGGGTGCTGCCGGCACCAAGGGTCGAGAAACGCAGCTTCTTCCTGAAGAACCTGCTCACCGAAGTCATCTTCAAGGAGGCGGGCCTCGGTACGTTCGACCCGCTGGCGCAACGCCGCCGCGCCTGGATCTGGCGCGGTGCCGCGGCTGCATGTGCAGTAGCGGGCTTGTTGGCCAGTGCGGTGTTCACCTGGTCCTACTACGACAACCGCAATGCGATCTCGGCCCAGGCAGGCCAGTTCGAAGCGTTGCAAACGCCGCTGACCTCCGTGGCCGCAAACCAGGCGTCGGTGGAGCAGCCTGCCATGGACAGCGCTCTCGAGGCGATTGGCGCGGTTGCGAATGCCCGCACGGCACCGCCGGGCGCCGCCCAGGATCTGCTGGGGCCATCGGCCTCGGCGGAACTGGTGCGGGCACAGACCGACACATACGACCACGCCCTGCGCAACGTCCTCGAGCCACGCATGGTCGCTCTGCTCGAGGCCACCATGTGGCGGCAGATCCGCGATCCGGATTTCATGCTCGGGGCCTTAAAGACCTATCGCATGATGACGGGCCTGTCGCAGATGGATCCCGATTACGCCCAGGACTGGTGGGTGAAGAGCTTGCCCGAATTCGCGGCCGCGGCGCCATTTCCGACCGCCGATGCCGAAGAGCATCAGCTTGCCGCCATCCGCCGGATGACGGTCGACGAAAGCTACATCGCGCCCGACCAGGCCCTGGTTGCCGAGGCGTTGAAAACGGTGTGCACGATTTCGTTGCCGGCGCGTGCCTACAAGCAGTTGCTGGCCGATCCGGCGGTGGCCGGGCTCAAGGACTGGATCCCGGCCAATTTCGCCGGCCCCAACGGCGGCAAGGTGTTTGCGCGGCGTTCCGACAAGACACTTCGCGTCGGCATTTCCGGAGCCTTCACCTATTCCGGCTTCCACGACGTCATTCTCGACCGCATCGACGATGTCGCCGCCCAGGCGGCGCTCGATCGCGCGGTTTTCGCCGGCGGCTGCTCGGAAAACTCCGAAACCTCGGTCTCGGCGCTGTCCGAGGATATTCTGAAGCTCTACTATGACGATTATATCGCGCAATGGGACAGTTTCCTGCGGGACATGAGGCTCGCACCTTTGACCGACCTCAATGTCGCCAGCGAAAACCTGAAAGACCTCTCGAGCGCCGATTCGGCGCTGAAGCGGCTGCTGACAGCGGTCGTTCAGGAGACCGAACTGACCCGCTCCGATGACGCAACTGCCGACGACAAGGCGGCCAAGGGCGGCGCCTCGAAATTGCTCGGCAAGCTTGGCAAGCTCGGCAAGCTGGCGACCAGCGGTGCGAAACTGCTGCCCCGCGCCGGGTCGGCAAGCGAGGTGGACCTAACCGGCAATCTGGTGGCCCAACATTTCAAACCGCTCAAGAGCACCATCGCAGAGGTCGACGGCCAGCCGCCGGCCCTGGATGCCGCGGTTGTCGCGCTGACCGCGCTTTCGAACGTGCTGCAGACGGTCACCGCAAACCCCAATCCGCAGGATGCTATCAAGAAGCAGGGCGGCCTTGCCGAACTGACGGGCGCGGTGGCCAGGCAGGCACAGATCCTGCCCGACCCGATCAACAGCTGGCTGGGCGGGATTGCCGGTGACACCAGTTCCTTGACTCAAAAGGCGGTCACTTCGGAGCTCAACGCCATCTGGCGAGCCGACATATTGCCTTTCTGCCAGGCGGCGCTGAACAACCGCTACCCCTTCAGCGCCGACAGCGCGGTGGACGTCAATGTGCGTGATTTCGCCAGGTTGTTCGGACCGGCAGGGCTGATCGACGGGTTCATCAACGACCACCTGATCAACTATGTCGACACGACCGGCCAGCCATGGAAGTGGCGCGCCGATTTCGGCCTCGATCCTTCGGCGCTGGCGGCGTTCGAGCAGGCCAGGCACATCCGCGACGATCTCTTTCCGGGTGGCACCGGACCGGTGATGAGCTTCACGCTCGAACCGAAGGACCTGTCTCCCAACGTCACGCGCGTCACGCTCAATCTCGATGGCCAGAGCCTCGTCTACTACAACAACGCGACGCGGCCGCAACCAATGACGTGGCCCGGCAAGGACGGCACCGGTGTCATTTCGCTCGCTTTCCAACCGATCGACGGATCGCCCGAAATCATGCTCAACGAAACCGGCAGCTGGGCGTGGCTGAGGATGCTACGCAACGGCCGCTTCGCCGGCACGTCGCTGTCCGATGTCTACAGCCTGCGCTTGGGGACGAAGGGCGTGTATGCCGATTTCGAACTCAAGGCCGCCAGCGTCGAGAACCCCTACAACCTGGAAATGTTCAAGAAATTCTCATGTCCGCCGCAAATATGACCCCGGGCTTCTTTGGAAAGATCCCGGCGACAGGCGATTTCGTGTCGCGCGGTCTGGCCGCAGAATTCACGCGACGCTGGGACGATTGGCTGGCCCGGCATCTTGCACCATGGGAAATCGCAAACGCCTGGCCGGGTCATCTCGCCATCCGCTTTCTCATAGGACCGGGCATGCTGGGGCCGGCGGCCGGCATTTTCGTCCCGAGTATGGACCGCGCCGGTCGACAATTTCCGTTGGCGATCAGTGTCCCCCTGCCCTTCGTGGCGACGTCTTTCGCGTACTCCGCTGCCGGCTGGTTCGAACAGGTGATCAACGCAGCATTTGCGGCCCGCGGCGGACAGTTGAATGCCGATGAACTAGCCGCCGAGCTGATTGCGCTGCCGTTTCCGATGCCCGAACAGATGGGCGACCCGGTCGAAAAAATGGTCCTCTGGATCGTTTCGGAAGATCTAATCGAGGTCGAGCCGGACGCGCCACGCGCTGCCCTTGAGAACTTGCTATCTTCGGGTTCGGAGGCAGGTTGATGGAGCGGAACCGTACGGCAAGGAACATGTCCCGGCGTGCCCAAGCAACCGGAAACGGCATGCGGTTTTGGAAAACCTTTCTGGCCGGCCATTTTACCCAAGTCTGAGGATGCGCGGCCGCTATGTGGGAAGTCAGCAGCAGCACCGGATTTCCTGCGATGGGGAGTTGGGTTCAGGACAAGGCCGCGAACAAGATCTGGCTGGTCTGCGTGAAGGCGACCTTCGACATACTGGCCGACGGAAGCACGCGGCCCTCGGAGAACCAGGTGCCGCCGTTCATACAGGGGCAACCCCTAGACGGCGACTACGAGAAAAGCCTGATCTACGAGGCCGATTTTTTCGGGGTGAAGCCGTGCACGGACGTGCTTGTCAATGGCACCGGCTGGTCACTGAACGGCAGGCCGACCACAGAGCTCGATGTAGGATTCCAGGTTGGTCCAATCCAAAAGCGCCTACGCGTATTCGGCAATCGCTGGTGGACGGTGAACCTTGCCGGACGACGCGTTATCGCGAGCCCCGATCCATTCCTCAAGATGCCGATCCGATATGAAGCAGCATTCGGCGGCTGGGATCGCACCGCCAGCAATCCGAAGGATCATCGCCTGGAGGCGAGGAATCCTGTCGGGCAGGGCTTCATCTCCAACCCGAATGGCTGTCTCGGGCGGCCGCTTCCCAATATCGAAGATCCAGCAAACCTGGTTTCTTCCGTCGCCAGCCGCCCCGCGCCAGCTGGTTTCAACGCCGTGGCCTGTCATTGGTCGCCGCGCCGGGAACTCGCTGGTACCTATGACGAGGCCTGGCAGAAGACGCGCTTCCCGCTTTGGGCGGAAGATCTCGACTCTCACTATTACTGCTGCGCGCCGCGGGATCAACAGGTTGCCGGCTATCTGCGCGGTGGCGAGCCGGTACAACTCATCAATCTCTCGCCGAACGGCACGATACGTTTCCATCTGCCGCGACTGGTGTTTGGCTTCTCAACGCGCATCAAACGCGAGACGATTCACACTCGAGGCACACTGGCGACCGTGATCCTAGAGCCGGATGCTTCGCGCGTTATTATGGTTTGGCAAAGCTCGCTCATATGCAATAAGGACATCGACTATCTCGATCAAACCTCTGTCCGCCTGAAAAAGCTGATGTGATGGAATGACGGTGCCTACGCCAAGCGTCGCAGCCTATGTCCCTCGGACGCCAATCTGGCTGGCCGGCCTTGCAGCGCGGACTCCGGTTGGCCTGCGCCCCGAAAGCGCTGCCGCAGCGGTGCGGGCTGGGATATCAGCAATTTCCGAGCATCCGTTCTTCGTCGACCGCAACGGCGAGCCCATGCGCCTGGCGCAGGATGCGGTCATGGGCCCTGATGTGCCGCTGGCAGAGCGAATGAAGGAACTGCTGCTTTCGACATTGCTGCAACTGCCGCAGGCCGCGGCGCTGTCGGCCAACGGCCTGAGAACGCTCCTGATCATCTGTGCGCCGGAGCCGCGGCCAGGGTTGCCGGACGGCATCGCTGAAATGCTCGGCCGTGCCGCGATGGAACGATTTGGCCCGGCGAACCTGCGCGTACAATACTTGCCCCACGGACATGCTGCTGGAATGCTTGCGTTTGGTGTCGCCGCCAAGGCGATCGATGAGGGCAAGACGGACCTAGCGGTGGTAGCAGGAGTGGATTCCTATCACGAGTACCAAACGCTGAAATGGATGGATGAAACGGGGCAACTCAAATCCGAGGTGAACCGAGACGGCTTCTTCCCGGGAGAAGCGGCGGGTGCCTGCCTGCTGGCACCCAGCCATCTGATATCAGAATTGGGCCTGCAACCCTTGGGTCGGCTGACTGCGGTCAGCACCGCGCCCGAGCGGATCACCATCAAGCGGCACGGCGAGGAGGAGGTTTGCGTCGGCGAGGGGCTGAGTTCCGCCTTCCTCGGACTCCGCTCCGCCGTCGACATGGGCCGCCGCAATATCACTGATACCTACTGCGATCTCAATGGACAGCGCTACCGCAGTGAGGAACTGGTCTACGCAATCCTGCGAGTCCAGCATCTCTCAGATGCGGCAACCCACTATCTGCATCCTGCGGACTGCTGGGGCGACGTCGGCGCGGCGTCGGGTCCGCTGTTCGCGACGCTCGCCTACGCCGCCGCCAGCAAAGGCTACAGTCACGGTTCGCGGGCGGCGCTCTGGGCCAGTTCCGAGGGCGGCCAGCGGGCGGTGACGCTGCTGGACTTTCCTACCAGCCCGCCAAGAAAGGCTGCGTGATGGTTTCCGTTGGGGTCAATCCACCCAAGACGCCGGTGACCGAGGGAAGTATGGATATGGCGCCTGCGGATGTGCCCAATGTGTGCAAGATGCCGGGACCGCCGGCGCCGTTCGTGCCAGTTCCGCTGCCGAATTTCGGACGCTCCGCCGACCGGTTGTCAGACGCCACGTCGACGGTCAAGATCGAAGGCAAGAAGATCGCCATCAAAGGCAGCTACTACATGAGCGCGCCGTCACCTGATGTGGCGAGCCAGGGTACCGGCGGCGGCGTGGTATCGTCGGCTACGCAAGGAAAGACCGAGTTCGTTGCGCCCGGCTCGATGGACGTGAAGGCAGAAGGCAAGAACATCCAACTGCTCGGCGATCAGATGACGAACAATGGGAGCTAACTCCGCCACCTCGACCGGAAACAAGCAGGGTCCGGACAACAAGCCGATGCACAAATGCGGCGAAGTGGGCAGCTATGGCGGTCTCAAGAACAGCGGAAAGGCAAGCCGCGCCGACGGGTCGAGGGTCTGGGAACGTGACCATATCCCTGCCAAGGCCACTCTCTTTAAGCGCGCCAAGGTCATGTTCAATACGATGTCCGCGGATGTCTACGAATGCGCAAAGGGAAAAATCGAATCCCGCGGCATGGCGATCGTAATCCCTCGCAAGTCACATCGCGGTTTCAGTAAGACCTGCGGTAGCAAGAACACAAAAAAGCAGATTAGACAGGATGCAAAATCGAAGGACAGCATGACTGATGCTGTCAACCGTGACACGAAGGCGTTGCAGGATCACCTCAAGACCACCGATTGCGGCCCGGCCTACGCGGCTGCGGTCAAGGAGCTCAAGAAATTCGATTTCGATCAGATGATCCGGGATGCTGTAGAAGAGTGCAAATAGGCACAAAATGTAACAGGGTGTACATCCAATGACTCATCTAAATTACAAGGATTGGCTCGACCTTTTTGGCCACACAGCTGAAAACGCGGCGGTGAAATCTTTACTACGATCGGCCGGAGTCACCAAGAAGCTAGTAATGCCGCGCGACGAATTGGATCTTCTCGTCGACATCCCAGGTATGACCGTGAACTTTCAAGATGCAGAACTCTTTGAAGACCCACCTCCTGTGGGGTCCGGCAACTGCGTCCTGACCGGGGTGGTTCTTCGGCTTGAGAAGGATAAGACCTCCACTTACACGGGGCCGCTACCTTACGACATAAAAAGAGATTCTTCCCAGTCCGACATGCGTGCCCGGTTTGGAAAACCAAACGAATCGGAAAGCGCCATTGGCTGGGATCGCTGGATTATTGCGGACAATCTTTTGCTAACCGCCCAATATACCAGCGACAGATCCTCTATCGAAGCCTTGATGCTAAGCCTGCCGGAAGCCGACTAACCACGATTGCGATCTACGTTCATGAATTTCAGCAGGTCAATTGCCCTTCTCGGTCGACCATCGACGGATCCTGACGTGCAGGCGCTGCTTGCAAGCCTAAACATCATTCGTCAGCCCTCGATCGACGTCGACGAAAGCGACGAAGGCCCGGTTCTTTCGGCTCAAGACTGGCTGATCAATCGACAACTCGGCATAGAACTCGGATTCGAAGCGCGCGCGCATCTGCTTGGCGAGGATGATTTCGACCCCTACAACGAACCCATGCTGCTGTCGCAGGTGTACTTCTACCTTGAGCATGACGAGGTGAAACCGTACAAGGGACCGTTGCCCTTCAACATCGGACTCGACGAGGCCAAGAACACGGTACGTGCGAGCCTCGCAGCTTATGAATCGACCAGGCGGTCCTATCTGCGCGACACCTGGGAGATGCCAGAGTGCCGATTGACCGTCAGCTACGTCGATAACGGTGCGCGGATCGGATTCGTGCTCTGCCTGATGCGTCCGCCCGTTATGCCAGCCGACGATGCCGATGCCGCCTTGGTGCCCACGATCGACCAGATCGCGCGCGTCATGGGCAAGCCGCTCGCCGATCCGGAGGTCCGATTGACTTTCGCGCCGTTGCGCCTCGACCAGAATCTGGAAGAAGACGAAACCGGATCGGTTGCCAGCTTCACGCGGCATATCGGAATCGAACTGCGATTTCGCTATCCAAATGGAGGCCGCGACCAGATTCTCGCAAATGTTTTGCTATACCGCGAGCACGAGGTGGAGGGCGCACGCTGGCCCGGAGAGCTTCCGAAAGGGCTATTGTTCAACGACTCACCTGAGCAAGTGATGCACAAGGTGGGTCGCCCGCCAGACGATGTGCTTGATGAGGAATTTGACGGTTATGCGACCTGGCATTTTGTCGAGTATTCGCTACAGGTAAAATACAGCACCATAGAGAATTACATTCTTTGCGTGCAGCTCGTGGCCACCAGTGCTTCGCTGGCCGCATGAGCCTTACCGAGTTGCGTCGTCTTGCAGGCGCGGCTATGGTAAGGATGAGTTTTGAAAGGGGTAAGCATAGTGAATGATCGCCCCGACTTCTCGCACGCCGGCGGCAGCCTCAGCGACGGCCTTGTCATCGGCACCTTCATCGGCCGCGACAGGTCAGGCGAGCCGATCGTCTCCATTTCTGACGGAATCGAAACCAGGATGGTTGCTGCACGCGCGGCAACCATGCTTGAGGCTTCGGATTTCGGAACCGACGTGGTCGTGATGTTCGACGGTGGCGATCCCGATCGCGCGATCATTCTAGGCCGCCTCCTGCGTCCGACGCCGGTTGCGGCGGAGGATGTCGCCGTGACGCTCGATGGCGAACGCCTGGAGCTTTCCGCCGAACGCGAGATCGTGCTTCGCTGCGGCAAGGCCAGCATCACGCTGACCCGCACCGGCAAAATCATCCTGCGTGGCACGTACATTCTTAGTCGTTCCTCTGGCCCCAACAAGATCAAGGGTGGCTCGATCCAGCTTAACTAGAGCCTCGAATGTCGCGCCGCGTTATCGAGCATATCGTCGAGCAGCATGCCGAGGACGCGGCCTTTCTTTGGCTGCAGCGTAACAGAGCGCTTGATGCTCCCGACCAGTATCTCAGGAATCTGAACCGTCTGGACGATCGCCTGGAGGCCCATATCGACGGTCTTCGCGTTGCGGGCGAGTGGGGCTGGCACATAGCGGAGCGAGCCTTTGACCAGTATCAGGAGCCAGGCGAAACCTTTGTGGCCGCGGTTCTTGCCTTCGAGAGCCTGTCCGGGAACAGGATCGGCTATATCCTGAATCTCGCCGAAGCGTCGTCAGAACTATTCCCAGCCGTCGTGTCGGCCTTAGGCTGGGTGGAGCCGCACCTGGCTCGCGAGAGAGTAAGTTCCCTCCTGGACCATCCGCGCCCGAGTAGGCGCCTGCTCGGCTTGGCAGCATGTTCCGTTCGGCGGATCGATCCCGCGGCGCGTCTTCCACTGTTCATGAACGATGCTCCGGCGGTTCGCGCCAGGGCGTTGCGCCTCGCCGGCGAAGTCGGGCGGGTCGATCTGCTTTCCGATATCAAGGCAGCTCTGAACGATCCGGACGAGAAGTGCCGATTCTGGGCGGCATGGTCCTGCGCATTGCTGGGTGATGGACATCAGGCACTGGACATCCTCCGCATGTACGCGGGCGTCGACGGGTTGGGCTGGAAGGGCGCGCAGCTGCTGTTGAGAGTCGCGGATCATCAAAGCGCCGTGGAGTGGTTGCTCAGTCTGCGTGGCGATCGTTCGAAGGAGCGTCTGATTGCCGCCGGGGCCGGCATTCTGGGGGATCCGATCTTTGTGCCGTGGCTGACCACACGCATGCGTGACCCGACGCTTGCACGGTTGGCCGGCGAGAGTTTTGCAACCATCACCGGATTATCGCTCGAGAGCGAAGCAATGCACGTCAAGCCGCTAGCTGACCTGGATTCCGGGGATGCGTTGCCGGCCGATCACTCCGCTCGCGACGAAGACCTAGTCTGGCCCGATATCCGCAAGGTCCGCGAATGGTGGCGGCGCAACCAGACAGGCTTTAGTCCCGGCAAAAGGTATTTACTGGGCAAGCCTCTGGCAGCGGAGAACCTGCGGGAGATCTTTGTAAGTGGGACGCAGCGTCAGAGGCGAAGCGCCGCTTTGGATTTGGCGCTAAGTGCGCCGGATGCTCTATTGGCCAACAGCTCGGCTCGCTCGTTCACACGCCTCGCACCGACGACGATTGATGTTCTATAACGCCGCTGCAGCCCGCCTGCCTGTCACCCCTTGTTCGGCTACTTGACGTATCCTTGTCGCCGCGCCCATTCGAGAACCTTGCCGGCAAGCGGAACCCTTGCAGCCTGATCACCGAAATGCTCCTCGAAACGAAGCCCCGCCGCGCCAGGGTCATTCGTGAAGAGGTCGCTCTGCTGCCGCGCCTCGGGAAACAGCTCCAGCAGTGACGCACCCGCTGTCACGGCAAGAGCGGGATTGTCCATCTGTTCGATCAGCCACGGCAGAATCGTTCGATCGCCCAGCATGCTCGCAGCTCTTACCCCCAGGGAGGCGTTCTGCGGCAAGGCGAGCAGCGAGCCAATCCAGCTTCGCACCTCCTTGACTGGAGCCGCCTTCACCGCTGCCCGAAGTGCGCGCAGCGCATTGTCGTCGCCTTGCGTAGCCGCCCTTCTGAGTTCAGGAAGGGCGAGTTCCCCCAGGCCAAGTTCGCTCAAAGCCCAGGCAGCCCAGAAACGCACCTGCTGGTCCTCATCGATAACCATGTTTCTGACTTCGGCCGCCAGATCGGCGCGGCCGAGCTTTGCGACCAACCGGAGGCTTACGGCACGGACTGACGCTTCAGGATCGCGAAGCCTTAGCACCAGCATCTGTTTTGGATCGACGTCGTGTTCCACACAGGCTGACAAGCCTAGCAACCTCTTGAACGGATCAGGCGCGCCAATCCACGCGCGCACCCATGGCGCAATCTTGCGAGGTGGATGCCATGCCAATGCGCCAAGCAAACCGCTTGGGCCATCGATCGCCATGCGGCCGATTTCAACGGCTTGCGCAACATAGTCGGCGCTTTCCAATTCGAGAGCTGTCCAGGTCACGACGAAGAGTTCACCCTTGCCCGGCCAAGCCTCATGGAGGGAGAGGACGCAAGGCCAGGCTGCCTGGCTGGCGACCCTTATGCCGTCGAGGTTTGTTTCCAATCTGTCGTCTATGGCCCCGACAGCATCCAGATCCGGAGGATCTTCAAGGGCTAGACAGTCCCTTTGCACCCACAAGGAGGCCACCCGCTCGGCATGCTCCCCGACAATGTTCTCCAGGATGGTCATTTGGGCAAGGAAGCCGATTTCTCGCGGTGCGCGGTGCTGAAGTGCTGAACGGATCAGTCAGGCCGCACGCGCAGCTGTAAGGCACCACTTTGCCATCGACCGATCACCAACAAAGCCGAGGCTAGTTTTCATGGATCTTGGAGCCTTTGATGGTGACGTCGCTCGATGCCTTGATATTGATCTTGCCGGACCCGTTGACGGTGATGTCTTTGCCGCTGATCGTGATAGTCCCGTCCTTCTTCATCGTAATCGAGGCACTGCCACAGGTCAGCGAAATCGAATCCCCGGCGTCGACCGCAAAGTTCTTGCCGATCTTGAAACTGCCGTCATCGGCGACGTCCACGGCGCTGGCCTTGCCGACCTTCAGGGTGTGCCCGCCGGCAACATCGGTGGCGTCATCGGCGCCAATCTTGGCCGATCTGGCCTTGCCGATCTGTGACGCATGAGCGCCGCCTACGTCAAAGTTCTGGTCGGCGGTGATCCTTACGATTTGGCTGGCTCCGACGGACCAAGTATCCGCCGCCCCGATATCATGGCTCTGCCCCATCACCACGCTGACGGAGCGGGTCGCGCCGATGCTGTTGGTCTGAACGCCGGCGACGCTGCGGGTCTCGGCGGCGCCGACGGTGTCAAAACGCGCGGCCTTGACGGTGACGGTTTGGACTATGCCGACAGTCTGCGTGTGATTGGCATCGATGTTCTCCGTCGAGTTCGACACGACATGAATCGTCTCGTTGGCCATTACCGTCAGCGACCGGTTCTTGCCGACCGTTTCGGTGTCGTTCGAGCCGATATTCGTGGTCTGGTCGACGCCGACCTTGACCGTCTTGTTGTTGCCGACGTCCTCGTCGAGGTTGTGACCGACCGAATGCTTGGCGTCGTGGTCGATGCGGTCGGACTGGTCGTGCTGCACCAGCTTGGTGCGGTCGTGCTTGATCAGAAGGTGGTGGTCCTTCTGCGCCTGGAAATTGACCAGTTCGGAGCCGGCCTTGTCCTCGAACATCAACTCGTTGTAGCCGCCGCCGCCTTTGGAGGAGTCCGACTTCCAGCCCGATTGCGTCGCGCTGCCCGGCAGGCCGTAGGGCGGCATCTGCGAGGCGTTGTAGACCCTGCCGGTGATGATCGGCAGGTCCGGGTCACCCTCGATGAAATCGACGATCACCTCCTGGCCGATGCGCGGTATCTGGATGAAACCCCAGCCGCTGCCAGCCCAGGTCTGCGACACCCGCACGAAGCAGGAGCTGTTCTGATCCTTCTTGCCGACACGGTCCCAATGGAACTGCACCTTCACCCGCGCATATTTGTCGGTGAATATTTCCTCGCCGGATGGGCCGACCACCGTCGCCGTCTGCGGCCCACGCATGATCGGCCGTGGCGTGATCCGCGGCGGACGATAGGGCAAGGCAGTCGGTGCCACGCCGAGGATTACCTTGAAGTTCTCGCTGTCGACGTCGGCATGGGCTCTGTAGCCCGGGTCGAACAGCCTGTATTCGGCGCTGACCACCAGATACTCCTGGTTCTGGTCTTCGCGTGGAAATCCGTCCAGCTTGAACGTGCAGCCCGAATAGAGGCCGCGCACGGTGCCGACGGCGGCGATGCGCTGGTGGACGGCCTGGATTTCCTCGCGCCGGATCGCGGCTAGGCTGTCGCCCCGGCCCACTTCGAGATGCGCGCCGGGCTGGCGGTAGTTCTCACCCGCGGCTTGTTTGTGACCAAACGGCTGGGCCGACTTGGCCATCAGGTCGGCGCCCGGTTTCTTGAAATCATAGTCGGTGTGGGCATAGGCGCCCGGCCGCACCGAGCTGCCCGGTATCCATTCGGTGATGTATTCGACATCGCGCCGGGAACCCTGGCCTTCAAAGTTATAGAGCACTTTCTCATAGTGCGGCGCCGGCTTCAGCTTGCTCATCGCGTCAGCCAGGACAAGCGTGTGCTTGTCTTCGTCATGCTCGAAGAAATACAGGATGCCTTCATGCTCGAGCAGCCGCTGTACGAAATCCAGATCGGTCTCGTCATACTGCACGCAGTATTCGCGCGGGGGATAGGATCCCTGCAGGCGCAGATCGAATTCGGCCGTGCTGTATTTCTTGAAGATGTCCTTGACGATGTCGACGACGCTCTTGTTCTGGAAAATACGGCAATCGGTGGCATTGCCGAGAAACCAGAGCCACGGCCTGACGACAGCTTCGTAATACGCCAGCCGGTCCTCGATACGGGTGAGGCGAAACTCGGATACGAGACCGCTGAACCAACGTTTCGGATCGGATTCACCTTCGATCGAGACCGGTCCGCCCAGCATCTTCATCGGATCGATATCGGGGTCGGTGCTCACGAACCCGACCGTATAGGCAAAACAACGGCTGATCTCATCGCGTCCGACAAGATGCGTGAACGTCAACAACTCGGGGCCAACCGGTGTCTTGACAACGGTGGCACGTTCATTCGGCATGGGTCGTGCCCCTCCTGGACGCGGCCGCCAGCGCGGTGGATTGAAGTTCCCGCACCCTGTTCAGGAACTTTTTCGACCCGCCGCACCAGGCCGCATGGAGCCTACCACATGTTGTCCCGCCGACCAAAGAGGACAGGTGACGACTGAACCTTGCCCTGTCGATGCATCGGCTCGAAACGCGGCTGTCCTGTTGTGCGCGCAAACTGCTAGAATGGTCGAGTATCGATCAACGGCGATCCTGGATGTATATCAGTCTGCAAATCAACAATATCGACGCCTTGCCCGCTGGCATCCCGACCAGCTACGCGGCGCGTGATCGCGGCTTCGAGATCGGACGCGATGCTTGTGACTGGACCTTGCCGGACCCCGACAAGTTCATCTCGGGCCGGCACTGCGAGGTTCGCTACGAGGCCGGCGGGTTCTGGCTGCACGATGTCTCGCGCAATGGGACCTTCATCAACGGATCGAGCCAGCGCATGACAGGCCCGCATCGGCTGGGCCATGGCGACCGGATGCTGATCGGCCGTTATGTCATCTTCGTATCGATCGACGAGGAGCGCGCGCTGGCGGGCTATTCTCAAACCGGCCACGTTTCGACGCAGCGAGAAATACCGGTCGCGGCAGGCCAGCCGCTGGAATTCGGAGATGGGCCTTTCTTCGATCCCGCGCGGCAACGGTCCGGGCAGCGGGTTCCGGCGCCGACTTCCTCGTCGCACCCCACACCCCTGCCCTCAACCGGAGACGAGGTGCTGCGGGCGATCGCGGTTGGAGCCGGCATTTCGCCGGAACTGCTTCAATTGCGCGACCCGCATGAAGTTGCCGCCGAAATCGGCGCGGTCCTGCGCACGGTGGTCGAGGAACTGACCTTGCTGCTGAAAGCACGCGCGGCCGCGAAAACGCTGGCCAAGAGCACACAACGAACGATGATCGGCGCCGCGGACAACAATCCGCTGAAGTTCGTTCCAGGAACCGACGACATCCTCGAAATCATGTTCGCCCGTCGCAGGGCCGGCTATCTTGATGCCAGGCGCAGTTTCGAAGATGCATTCCGCGATCTCAAGACGCACGAATTTGCCACCTATGCAGCCATGCAGGCCGCGCTCTCCCGGCTGCTCGACGACCTGTCGCCTGAGGCGATCGGCAGGAAACTCCCGCCGACCTCGTTCACGTCGAAGAAGAGCCAGGCCTGGGACGCCTATGTCGCGACATGGCGGACCATGGAGGAGGCACACGAAAACGGCATGCTGGACATATTCCTGGCCTATTTCAGCGAGGCCTATGCCAAAGCCAACAAGCAAAAATAGGCGATCCCAGAAACGTATAGCCAGGAAACGCAAAGCCAACAGACGCATGGCACAGCGGTCGGCGAAGAAAAGTCTTCTTGACGCCCGTCATCCGGTTCCAATCGGCAATTTCTGAGACTACGATCACATACGACAGTTCGCCAAGCGGGTAAGGCTCATTGACCTGGGGGTCTGCGGCAAATGTCATGTTGTGGCGGGATAGCGTTTTCTAGCCAATCCTCCTGCGGAGACTGCCACGGTCGGCAGGGGCTGCATTTCCTTTACCCGACCAGAAACCGTTTTGCGCCTGTCTCGCCCAATCGCGGGCACGCCGCCTGCACGGAAGATCGGCGATGAGTTCGAAGGACGACCCCTTCGGCCCGGCGGGCAAGACCGTCATTCGTGCAAAACCACGGCGCGAACAAAAATCGCCGCCAGCTCCACAGGTCCCTGTCGCGGACGCGGGCCAACCCTCTCGGGTCAAGGATTCAACGGTGTTCGATCCTGGTGGCGGACGCCCGCCGGGCTGGGCATTCGGAACCGTGATTTATCAAGGTGCGGCTTTGGGCGCCGCGGCAGGCACCGGCTCTTCCGCGGCCGCGCCGACGCCAGCCATCGAGCAGGCGACCCTGCTCGATGCCGCGGACATCGTCAAATACTCCGCGGCAAACCCTATTCTCGCCGCGGCGGCGCCTTTGCTGATGCTGTTCGGGCAGCTCAGGCTCATCTCCGTCGAAAGACAAGCGGAGCCACTGGCGCAACACGTCACTGAGGCGATCGAAAAATTCGACCGAACGATGGAGAAATCAGGCGTGCCCGAGGAGGATGCGCGGATCGCGAAATTTATCCTGTGCGAAACCGCCGACGATCTCATCGGCAACCTGCCTTGGCCCAAGAATGACGACTGGGCGCAGCACAGCATGCTGGGGCAGTTCTTTCACGTAGAATCCACCGGCACGGGCTTCTACGAAGCCCTGAACACGATACTGGCCAATCCCGAGACGCACTACGATCTGCTCGAATTGATGCATGCCTGCCTGTCGCTGGGTTTCGAGGGCCAGTATCGAGGCGTGACGCGCGAAGACAACAATCTCGAACGCGTTCGACGCGACGTCTACGAGACGCTTCGTTACTTCCGGGCGCGCGCCGGTGAAGACATCTCGCCGCACTGGCAGGGACTGGCGGCGACGATGGCGCAGCCGTCGGCCCGGCTGCCGCTTTGGGTCGTTGCGGCAGCGGCGTCGGCGCTGCTGACAGCGGCGTTCTTCGCATTTCGGGTCTTCATCACCAATGAAGGCGACGCCGCCGCCGGCGAATTGCTGGCCCTCAACCCACCGACACCGGTCGCCATCGAACGCGCCAGCGTGGCGCCGTTGGCCGAGCCGGTGAAAGTCACCCCACCCGCGGCCACAACCACGCAGATCGATCGCATCCGCTCGGCACTGGCCAAGGACGTCAAAGGCGGCGGGCTGACCATCGGCACAAAGGGCGATTTCATCGTGGTGGAAATCAACAATCTCCTGCTGTTCCAGTCCGGCAGGGCGGAGGCGAAGCCGGAATTCCAGCCCATTGCCGCCGACATTGCGGCTGCTCTGGAACCCGAGCCCGGACCAATCCGGATCGTCGGCCACACGGATAATGTGAAACCGCGAAAGTCGGGCGCCTTCAAATCCAACTTCGACCTTTCCGTCGCCCGGGCGAAGGCTGTCGAGGCGTTGATGGCGGCGAAATTCAGCAATCCATCGCGACTGACGGTCGATGGCAAGGGCGAGGACGAACCGATCGCCGACAACGCAACGCCGGAGGGCCGCGCCAAGAACCGCCGTGTCGATGTGATGATTCCCAGGGAGGAAACATTGTGAGCACGGCCTGCTGGAAGCACCCATGACGCGTTGGCTGCTGCGGATATTCAGCGTGTTGGCGTTGGCCGGTTTCGCTGCGGCAGTGTGGTTTGCCGGACCCTTGATCCGCTTCGCCGATACCCGCCCGCTGGGACCTGCCTGGCTGCGCGCGACCATCATTGGTGTGATCGTGGCGACGCTGGCGCTGTTCTACGGGCTGCGTTTCTGGCAAGCGAGAAAGGCGCAAACAAAGCTCGAAACCGTCGTTGCACAGAACGACGACCGCGATGACGATTCGCGGGTGCTCGAAGCCCGCATGAATGAGGCCGTGGCGGCGCTCAAACGGTCGAGCGGCAAGCGCAACTTCCTCTATGAGATCCCCTGGTACATCATCATAGGCCCGCCGGGGACCGGCAAGACGACGGCACTGGTCAATTCGGGTCTGAATTTCCCGCTTGCGGGTTCGGGGGACGCCCAACCGGTGGCTGGTGTTGGCGGAACGCGCTCCTGCGACTGGTGGTTTACCGACCAGGCCGTGCTGATCGACACCGCCGGACGCTACACGACGCAGGACTCCAATGCCGAGAGCGACAAGAAGAGCTGGCTCGCCTTCTTGTCGCTGCTCAAGAAATACCGCACCAGACAACCGATAAATGGCGTTATCCTGGCCATCAGCCTTGCCGATCTGATGAGCTTCGACGATCAGCAGCTTGATGCCCACATCGTCGAGATACGCAGCCGGCTGAGGGAAATACACGAGACGCTGAAAATCCAGTTTCCAGTGTATCTGCTTTTCACCAAGGCCGATCTTGTTTCCGGGTTCATGGATTACTTCGGCGGGTTCGACGAGCCGCGCAGACGCAAGGTATGGGGAGCGACATTCCAGACCGCGGAGCGCGACAGGAACATGGCCGCCGAGGCCCCCGCCGGATTCGATGCGCTGGCCAAACGACTGGCGGACGAGATCGCCGACCGCCTCCAGGAAGAAGCCGATCCGGTCACCCGCATCTCCATCTTTGGCTTTCCGGCACAGTTCGGCGCGCTGAGGGGTCGAATTGCCAGTTTTGTCACCAGCCTGTTCGATCCGACCCGCAGCCAAGTGAACGTCAGCCTGCGCGGGCTCTATTTTTCGTCAGGCACGCAAGAGGGAACGCCGATCGATCAGGTGCTGGGGGCAATCGGCCGCAATTTCGGCGGCAATTCCCGTCCTCATCTTTCCGGAACCGGCAAAAGCTTCTTTTTGCATGATCTGCTGACGGACGTCATTTTTGCCGAATCCGGATGGGTTTCGTACGACAAATCGGCTGCAAGGCGTGCGGCGATCGCTAGATTTGGCGGCCTCGGCGCAATCGCTTTGATCGCGGCCGCGGTACTCGGCACCCTGGCGCTGAGCTTCGCGGCCAACCGGTCGCTGATCGCCTCTACAACTACGGCCATGGGCCAGTATCGCGAGGCGGCGGACCCGCTGCTCAAGACGACCACGGTTGCCGATGTCGATCTTGAAAACGTCATCGGCCCGCTCGACCAGCTGCGCGATCTGCCGGCCGGATTCGAAACCGGTGACTTGCCGACACCGATCAAGGAAACGTTCGGCCTCAGTCAGCGCGACAGGCTTCTTTCGGCCGCCAAAACGGCTTATCGGCAAGCACTGGAGCGAATGTTCCGATCGCGCCTGCTGATCCAGGCCGAGCGGACGATCCAGGCCAAGATGGCCGATCCCATCGCGCTCTACGAACCGTTGAAAATCTATCTGATGCTTGGCGGCAAGGCGCCGAAGGTCGATGACGCGTTGATCGTTTCCTGGATGAAGCAGGATTGGGAGCAGAACCGATATCCAGGCGAGAACAACCGCGAAGGACGCGAGCAACTCGAAAAGCACCTGCGGGCCATGCTTGCCTTGGGCCATGCCTATGATCCCGTTTTCGAGCTCAACCAGCCGCTTGTTGAAGCCGCCCAACGCTCTCTCGGGCGTATGAGCCTTGCCGATCGAGCTTCCGCATTGATCAAGTCGGCGATCTACGCGGCAGCCCTGGACGATTTTTCCGTTTCCCTGAAAGGCGGCCCGGAAGCACAGCTGCTGTTCGAGCGCATCGATGGCAGCGATCTGTCAGGCCTTCGTGTTCCCGGCATCTACACCCATGCCGGCTTCGACAATTTCTATCTTGCCCAGCTTTCGCGCATTGCGCAGATGCTTGTCGACGAGCAGTGGGTTCTCGGTGGCGGCGGCGAACAAGGCGACATCGATCGGCAATTGCTCAAGCTCGGCCCCGAACTTCTCGATCGCTACGGGAAGGAGTTCGCGGCAGCGTGGAACGGCGTTCTCGGCCAGTTGAAATTCAAGGCGATGCTGACGGACAAGCCGCACTACATCGTGCTTTCAGCCGCGGCCTCCCCAACCTCACCGATAAACCAGCTGTTCGCGGCGATCGCCAATGAAACAGCGCTGACGCGAGACCTAGGTGACGGCAATGGTCCTGGCGCCGAGGTCGAAGCAGGTACGGCTCAAAACCAGCCACGCAACCCGGCGGATCTGGCCAAGGGCCTGGCCCGCATTGGCATACAAATCGCCACCGGCAAATCGCAAAGCCGCGCCGGCACAAAATCCGCCGACACGCAGAACCTGAATCCGGGTGCGAACATCGAAGCGCAGTTCAGACCATTCCAGGCACTTGTGAGCGGCCCTGCTGGGCACCGCCCAATCGATGCACTGACCCAGAATTTCAGCGAGATCTACCAGAGCCTGCAGCTGGCGGCCGAAGTCCCCTCGCAGACAGAGCGCGTCAATGCGAATCTGCAGCTGCAGATCGCCACCCTTCGCGCCAATGTCTCGCGCCTGCCCAAGCAACTCGGCCGAATGGTCAACGCAACGGCGGATGAGTTTGAAGGCAACGTCGCCGAAACCTCGGTGGCAAACTTGAACCGGATACTCGACCAGACGGTCACGGCCCCCTGCGAGGCGGCGATCAACGGCCGTTATCCCTTCGCCAGCAGTGGCACCGAGGATGTTGCCATGGCGGATTTCGCGAAACTTTTTGCCCCGGGCGGGCTGATGGACCGGTTCTTCGCACAGAATCTTGCCTCGCTGATCGATATGACCGGCCAGGATTGGAGCTGGAAGCAGGATGCGCGCTTTGGACGCGACCTGTCGAAATCAACCCTGAAAGACTTCCAGCTGGCTGCGGAAATCCGCAACGCCTTCTTTCCATCGGGCGGTTCGGTGCCGTCGGTCAGCGTCACCTTCACCCCCTTCTCACTGCATGGCGATGCCGATACGGCGATACTCGATGTCGATGGCCAGACCGTCCAGAGCAACCAGACGGGTAACGCGCCGAGCACGGTGACCTGGCCGAGCGGTACGGCCTCCGGGTCCGCCAGTCTAAGCCTGACGCCGGCAATGCCAGGCCGCGAATCCGCCATCAAGTTCGAAGGGTCGTGGGCATTGAAGCGGCTTCTGGACAAGGCCGCCATCACCAGCAACGACAACACCGTGCAAGCACGTTTCGTGATCGGCGGGCGCGACGTTACCTATACGATCCAGACAGGCTCCGGCCCCAACTCCTTCTTCCTCCCCGCGCTGTCCGGGTTCAGCTGTCCCAAGGCGTTTTGAGATGAGGTTGATCTGGTCGGCATGGCGCCGACCCGTAAACCACGGACGCTCAGACCTTAGTTTTCGATACTTTAATGTTCGAGCCTGTGGCAAAGTGGCGCTAGCGAGCGCCCTCAAGGTGTGCCGCAGAGGACGCTTGAGAAGCGCTTGGTGGCAAATTGAACAATGTCGCCCTTCCTTTTGAAAGCTTCGGCGTGAGCCACAAAGGCTGTGTCCGTGAGCTCAATGAAGACAACTATCTTGTCGAGCCACAAACGGGCCTCTGGGTGGTAGCCGACGGAATGGGTGGACATGACGCCGGAGAGGTCGCTTCAGCCAGTATCGTCGATCATCTGGCAACGATCGGCATTGCGAGCTCCGCACCGGATCTTCGGGCGCGCTTCGAGGACAGGCTGAGCAGGGCCAATGCCGAGATCCGCAGCATATCCGAATCTCGCGGCATAACCATCGGCTCCACCGTTGCCGCGCTGTTGGCGATGGATGGGCGGTTTGCCTGCATATGGGCGGGTGACAGCCGCGTCTATCTGATCCGCGACGCCTCGATCTCGCAGATCTCGAAAGACCACACCGAAGTTCAGGAGCTTATCGACAAGGGCATGCTCAGCGAAGCCGAAGCGCTCACCTGGCCGCGCCGCAATGTCATTACGCATGCGGTCGGCGTCAGCGACGAGATTGTCATTGATTTCCAGCAAGGTGAAATCCTGCCGGGAGACATTTTTGTGTTGAGCACCGATGGCTTGACGGCGCATGTCACCGACGCCGAGATCGAAGCGGCGACAGTGTCCGCGACCCCTCAGGCAGCCTGCGAAAACCTGCTGGAAACGGTGCTGGCGCGTGGCGGGACAGACAACGTGACTATCGTGCTTGTGAAGATCGGAGACGGGCGCGATGGGCAATCGCCCCGTCCAGATCTGTACAAAGCGGGGGGCTGAGGCTGATGAGCGCCGACGACAAGACGCGAATATCGACGGGCGTGGCCAACACCGCCGTCGGCACGCAACTCAGCGGCATATACGAGCTTGACGAGCGGATCGCATTCGGTGGCATGGGGGAGGTCTACCGCGGCCACAACATCCAGACCGGCGACCACGTCGCGATCAAGATCGTCCTGCCCGAGTTTGCCCGTGACCAGACGATCCTGTCTCTGTTCCGCAAGGAAGCATCGATCCTCAATCACCTGTCGCATGACGCGGTCGTGCGGTATCACGTCTTCACGATCGATCCCGGGATCGGCCGTCCCTACCTTGCCATGGAGTTCGTCGACGGCGAGTCGCTGTTCGACATCATGCGACGTGGCGCGATGCCGACGGAAGAGGTCCGCAAACTCTGCCATCGCCTCGCGTCCGGCCTGAGCGCCGTGCACCAGGCTGGAGCCATACACCGAGATCTCTCCCCGGATAACATCATCCTGCCGGGAGGCCGGGTCGACCGCGCAAAGATCATCGATTTCGGTATCGCACGATCAGCGACAGTGGGCGGTGAGACCTTGATCGGCGGAAAATTCGCGGGGAAGTACAATTACGTTTCACCCGAACAGCTCGGGCTCTACGGCGGCGACGTCAGTGAGCAGTCCGACATCTACAGCCTGGGGCTGGTGCTGGTTGCCGCTTTGCGCGGGAAGCCGATCGACATGAGCGGGTCGCAGTTCGAGGTCATCGAAAAGCGCCGGACCGTGCCCGATCTCTCCGACATCGATGACGATTTTCGTGACATTGTTGAAGCCATGTTGCAGCCGGATCCGCAGGACCGGCCGGTCAGCATGGCGGAAATCGCCAGGATGACGCGTGACGACAATGAGGGGACAACGCCGCCGACGTCCATCACACCCCGTGACCGGCCGGGTTTGCCGCGGGCCGGGGCAACCTTTGCGCCGGATACCAAGACCCAGACCCAGCCAGCCAATGTCGAGGGGAACGACGCCGCAGCCGCAAAAGGTTCGGGTGGGCAGCCCTTCGTCCGGCATGTGCGGCCCGCGCATTTGTCCGAACCGCAACCTTCGGCGGTCGTCGGCCCGCCGCGCGCGGTCGCGGCTGATGTGCCCAAGAAATCCACAAAGACCCGAACCGTCGCGATCGCTGCCTTGGCGACGCTGGCTGTCGCCTCCGGCGCGGGCCTGTATCTGAGCGGCTTCATGACGCCCGCGACGCCGACTGCCGGCAAGATATCGCTTTCCGCACCAGAGCCATCGAAGCCTGCGCCGGAAACGCCAAAGCCGGCTCCAGCGGACACCATCGCGAACGCCCCTGAGCCAGCGAAGGCGGTTCCGCCTGTGCAGCCCAAAGCGGAGGCCAGCACACCGCCGACTGAAAATCAGCCAGATGCAGCAGTGGCTCAAAAGCCGCAGCCGGCCAAGCCCGCCGAAGTCCCCGCGCAGACCGAGGTCCCCCCGAAGCCATCCGCAACGACCGCGCCGCCGCCGCCGCAAAAGGCACAGCCGGCAATCCAGCCGGATACGCTGGCCAGCGACAGTCAAAGGCCGGCTTCACCGCCTCGGACGACCGCCCCAGCCCCGCCAGCAGCCGTGAAGGCGGCAACGCCGCCGCCGGCCCAGCCTGAGGTTGTCGGGAGCCAAAAGCCCGAGCCACAAACCAGCCAGCCTGTAGAGCCGCCCAAGGAGACGGCGCCGGCGCCAAAACCCGCTGCAAGCCAGACGGATGTCGCAAACGCCGAGAGCCAAAAGCCTGTGTCACCGGCAGCCAAACAGCCGGACCAACCTGTCATCGCATTGAACCTGCCCAAACCAGTGATTCCCCCAGTCGTCGACGACGTCGCGCAAAGGGTCTCCTGGGTTCACGACTTCAGCGGCGGTGACTGTTTTTATGCCACCATGACGTCGGCAACCGACAAGGCCGCCGCGATCGAAGGATTTGGAACGGTGGTCCAGCCATTCGAGCGCATGCTTGGCGATTTCCAGGCAAGATTCCATGTCGAACCGGACATCAGCGTCCGCCTCATTGAACCCAGCCAATGCGAGGTCACCAACTTTCTGCGCTTTCTGGGGCAGACCGCGGCCGACAAGCCGCAGCTTGTTCTGGATCGGACATCGGTGCCGAACGGTACGCCGATCAGCGGCACACTGGTGACGCGTGGCGGGCTCGTTTCCAGCGTGCTGCTGATCGATCACAAAGGCATGGTGTTCAATCTCGACGATCGCATCGTCGCAAAATCGGACAGGGCTACCTTCAAGATCCCGATTGGTCTCGGCGCCGCCGACAAGGCTGCCGGAAAGGCCGTGCCGCAGATCATAATGGTGATCACGGGCCCCCGGGATATTAAGGCGGCTGGGTTCTCCGCGCCCACGCCAGCCTCGGTGCTGCTCCCCAAAATTCTTGAAGAAATCGGGACCACCGGATCTCAGTTCTCAGCCACCGCCAAGTATTTCCGGCTCGGCGGATAGCATGGGCGCCCGATGCAACGCCGCCGCTCGTGTTTGCCCCGCTTGTCTGCCCTGCCCATAAAGCAGCGTGATCCGGTTCGAGCCCTGTTTGCCCTGACGGGCCGCATGCGGCTCGCGGTGTTCTGCGGCGCCGCATTGCTGGCCGTGCTGGCATCCAGCGAGGCGCGCGCCGAATTCACCGTCTGCAACCAGACGCTCGACGTCGTCAATCTCGCCGTCGGCCAGAAGATCGACAATGCGGACCAGACCGACGGCTGGTGGACCATCGGCGCAAATCAATGCGTGAACGTCATCCGCGAGGAACTGACCAACCGCTACATCTACATCTACGCGACGGACGTGTTTGGTCATGCGATCCTCACCGGATCGACCGAAATGTGCATCGAGCGGCGACGTTTCTCGATCCGCGGCATCGACGAATGCTGGCAGCGCGGCCATATCGCCGCGCAGTTTCTCGAAGTCGATACGCTTGAACAGGTGCGGTGGACGTTCTTCCTGACCGGAAGCAATCCGTGACGCACAACATCGACACGAGCTTCAAGCAGAAGAAGCAGGCGCGCGCTGCCCTTCGCAGGCGCACGCTTTGGCGCAGGCTCTTTGCCGGTCTCGCTGTGGCTGCCCTGCTTTCCATCGCCGCCGGTTTCTATCTCACCGCGGACTATTGGTCGTTCGGTGACGAAGACCAGGAGCTGCACGCGGTCGAAGGCGTGGACGATGTACCGGCAGACGCATCCGTCTATGTGCCTGCCATTATCGACCTCGCCGGAGACCCGATGTGGATCACGCTGGCGCCCGAGGCCGGCGCCGCAACGAAAGGCCGGGCGATCCCTCGCCCGGCGGAACTCGATCAGGCCGGGGTTTCTCCCCAGATCGAAATCCTGTCCGACGTCATGCTTAGCGCCAGCGAGAAGTTCATGACGACGATACCGTCGACGCAGGAGGATTTCGCATTCTTCCAGGCGCAACGAAAGACCGCCGCCGCGCCGTCCGGCGATCTCCAGAACGATCTTCAGCCATCGCCCACTACCAAAGAGCCTCCGGCGACTGCGGGCCCGCAAGCCGACGCCGACGATCCCGAAGCCGGCTGGGGTGAAACGATCGATGCCGGCGATGCAGCCCTTCCCGCATTCCAGAAGACCCAGATCGAAAACAACACAAGCGTCGCGGTCGTCGCGAATGAGTATCAGCGGTTCGAAGCGACCGAAGACACGTTCGTGAAGATCCTCAACGACCGTAGTTTGGACAGCGTTGCGCTCGATGCGCATTTCTCCGCCGACGACGCCAAGCTGGCAGGCGAAGCCCTGAAGACGCTTTTCAGCCGGGATGGTCTGGAAGCGGGTTATGTCGTTGCCATGCGCGGTTTCAGGCCGACGCGCGAGACGACCACGATGTCTCTCATGCAGGTTTCGATCTACGCCAAGAACGTGTTCGTCGGCACGCTGACGCGCAACGCCGCGGGCGCGTTCGTATCGGGTGTCGATCCTTGGGTCCGCGAAGATCTGTTCAACTATTCGGGCGCACAAGCGGAAGGCACGCACAAAAGGCAGTATCGCCTGCTCGACGCGATCTACTCGACGGCAGCCCGCAACAATGTTCCGACCGGCGTGATCGGCGAAGCGATCATGTATCTCTCGAGAGGGCAGGATCTGGACGCCTTTGCAAGCGAGGACCAGCGCCTTGTGCTGATCTATTCGCAGACGCCGCGCGGCAAGGACGAGGGTGCCGGGCGGGTGCTTTATGTGGGCGTCCAGGGCACCGAAAAAAGCCTCGACTGTTTCGTCTTCCAGCAGAGCGACGGCCAGTTTGCGTGCGTTACGGGTGACGATCAGGTTCGCTCGCTGACAGTCACCAACGGCATGGTGACGCCGGTCAACGGGGTCATGACCTCCACCTTCGGGCCACGCAAGCATCCAATTCTCGGAACCGTCCGCATCCACAAGGGCGTCGACTGGGCGGCTCCGGTGGGCACTCCGATCGAAGCGGCCTTCGATGGCGAGATCACCTTCCAGGGCGATGGAGGCAGCTACGGCAATCTGGTGAAGATCTCGCACGCAAACGGGCGCGAGACGCGCTATGCGCATATGCAGAAATTTGCGATCGAGGCTGGCGTCGGCACCAAGGTGAAAGCTGGCGACATCATTGGCTACATCGGCACCACCGGCCTTTCGACCGGACCTCATTTGCATTTCGAACTTTATCAAAATGGCGAGGCGATCGACCCGCTGGGCACGGTTACGGCGGTCGCTTCGAACGATTCCGCTGTCGAAACGCTCACCGAGCGTATCGTTCATGTCGAAAGTGGTGGCAGCGCGCGCGCCAAGAACCCAAATTCTTCAGCGACCGGCGCCGGCCAGTTCATAACCAAGACCTGGATCAGGATGATGAACACCTACCGCCCGGAACTTGCGCGCTCGCTGTCGACCGCCGACCTGCTCGCTTTGCGCTACGACGCCACGATCTCGCGCGAGATGGTGCGCAATCTGGCGCGCGAAGGCGAGGCCTATCTTCGGGCGCGCGGTCACCAGATCACCGCCGGCCGTCTCTATCTCTGTCATTTCCTGGGAATGGAAGGCGCGCATCAGGTGCTGTCGGCGACAGGTTCGGCGCAGCTGAGCGCCGTGCTGGGGTCGGCCGTCATCCAGGCCAACCCGTTTCTCACCGGCAAGACAGTCAGCTATGTGGTGGACTGGGCCGAACGGAAAATGGGCCAAAAGCTAAGCCGTGTGGCCACTGACGCCAGCCCGCAGACAACGACCACGGAAATCCGCCAAACATCGCCGGAGTTCGAAAAATACAAGCAGGCCGTCACGGCCCTCATAGGCTCGATTCAGAATACGCTTTGAACCAGCCCGTCGCGGCATCCCAGGACTGCCGCGACGTTTGGCCGGCTATTGCGTCTTTATCCGCATTTCCACACGGCGGTTCACAGGATCGTACGGGTTGGGGCTGCGCGGATTCCTTTCACCCATGCCGATCGCGTTGATGCGGGCAGGCTCGATACCGCTGGCCGTCAGGAAGGCTGCCACCGATTTCGCGCGTCGTTGCGACAGGCCTTCGTTGTGGTGCACGGTGCCGGTGGCGTCGGTGTAGCCTTCGACGACGAAGCTGAACGTGCTCAGCCGGTTGTCCTTCAGGGCCTTGGCGAATTCGTCGAGTTCGGCGCGCGCAGTCGTGTCGAGTTCTGCCGAATCCAGCCTGAAATTGATCAACATGTCGAGGCTGGATTTGCCTGTTTGCCCGTCATTTGCCTTGCTCTTGCTTTTGCACTCCTCCTCGGAGCCGACACAAATTCCTCGAGACTTGCCGAGATCGGCCGCACCGGCAAAAAACTTCACAATGTCTTCTGATTTCTGAGCGGGGTCGGCGGAAGCATGGGTCGAGAAAAACACGACCGCCAACACAAAAGCTGAACTGCTCCACTTCATAGCGGCTCCTCCTGTTTTGAGCATCCGATCTTGATGGTCGGCATCATACCAAATTCCCGGGCAATTGTCTGTCGACAAACATTGGGGACATGACAGTCACGACTGATTTTGCCGTGACACGGGTTGAGACTTGACCCGCGCCGCGCCTGAGGCTTGACTGGCCGAAGCTCCTCGATGAAAGCGTGGCGTTCATGGCCTATGGGCTCCGATTCAAAACGGCACGGGATCTTTTCATGGCTTGTCCCGCTATTGCCCGGGACATGCGAACCCCTCCAACCGAACAGCGCTCGATCGAGTTTTGCCGCGACCTCCTCGCCGGGCGCGTTCCCGAGGAAGCGATTACATTCTGTGCCTACCTGCTTCCCGAGCGGGCCGCGGTCTGGTGGGCTCATGAATGCCTGAGCCACCTGACCGACCTGTTCGATCAGACCGATCACGAGTTGCTCGCGCTTGTTCGCGACTGGGTGAGTGAACCAGACAGCCCCCGCCATCGGGCAGATGTCAGCGCAGCCGCGGCGACACCGCCAACGACGCCGGTCGGCTGGATTGTCCTGGCCGCGGCATGGCGCGACAACAGTTCGGCGATGGCCTCGACGACGGCCTTGCAACCCTTTCCAGCTGCCCATGCGGTCAATGCCGGGATTCTGGCCGGATTGGCACGTGTCGCGCTCGCGGACCGGTTTTCCGTTCTTTCAGCATTTGTCGAAATGGGCATCCAGATGGCGGAGATCGAGGCGCAGCACCAATCGGCGGACGCATATTAGAGCTTCCATCCCAATCGGAACGGACGCCTTCACCCTCCTGCCCTACTTGCAGCCACCTTGAGCCCATTTGGCCAGCGCCACCTTGAAGCGTGTCCCAAGCGGATGCTGCAAGCGCAAAACAGAGACATCGTTGGAGGCGAAATTTTTCGCCTGCTCGCACAGACGGGCCTCATTCCATTGATGGCAGCCGTCGCAGTGCTTGCCTTGCCATACCGACTTGTCGAGCCCTTCCACCGGACTGAAGCGTGGCTCGCCCTTGATAAGCTGCGCAATGCTCTTGCCATCGATTTCCGGATCGCCGAAATCGATGGGGTGGTCGAAAAAGATGGGATCGTCCGAGGCAAGCTTTGGGATTTTCTGACGAAGCACATTGAGGGCAAGTTGGGCGTCGTCAGCGGAGCCCGACGGATTTGCCGTGGCGTTGCGCACGTCCGAACCGCCTTCCGCATGCGGAGCGCTCGCCTCGCCGACGATCAGCGGCGCGTTGAGATCGAGCTTGTGCAGGACGACCTCGGTGGTCAGCGAGACATTGATCCAGGGACGCTGTTTGCCGTCGGTTGCCTTGAAGACATCGGCGGTAACGCGGTTCATCGCTTCGGTGATGGAAACATTTGTTTCGCCCATATGCGCGAGCAGCGCCGAAGCGAACGGCGAATGTTCGCCCGATCCGTCATAGGCGACGTGATCGGGACTGGTGGCGAACGCGACAAGCGTGCCGGCGCCGCCATTCTCGATCGGGATTTCGGCAAGACCGCTTCTTGCTCCCTTGATGCCGGCGGTCTTTGCCAACACCTCGGCAAGCGGATTGTCACGACAGGCGTCGAGGAAAATCAGCCTTATGCTGGTCTCGCGCGACATCTGCCGCAAAACGAAATCCACAGGCACAGCCTCGAAGTCGAGCGAGGTCTCGTCCTCAAGTGCCGCATCGACCGGAAGCAGGTAGTTGCTGCCTGAAACCTGCAACCCGTGCCCGGCATAGAAGAAAAGGGCAATGTCGGCGCCGCGCACCTGCTTTGCGAACTGTGCAATCGTCGTCTGGGTCTGCAATTTGGTCAGATCGAAGCCGGAAACGACTTCAAAGTCCAGGTTCTTCAGGCGTTCGGCCATGGCCTGGGCATCGCGCACCGGATTGGTCAGCGCCGGAGCATGCTGGTACTGGGAGTTGCCAAGCACCAGAGCAACACGACGTTCGGCATTGGCCGCCGACAAAGTCAAAAGCAGTGCCAGCGCAACAAGCCCGATGGCGCGTATAAGGCCACCGCAACGGGCGATCAGATCCAAAGCCACCGGGACAACAGATCCTTCCTCAGTTGACGAGCTTGGTGGCGGAAAACTCGATCCGCCGATTGAGCGCCTTGTTCTTCGGCGTGTCGTTGGCGGCAACTGGCCGATCCTCGCCATAGCCGGTCGCGGTGATCTGCGTGCGAGGAATGCCCGCGGCGACAATGGCGTCGGCAACCGCCTGGGCCCTGCGCTCCGACAAGCGCTTGTTCTCGACAGGCGACCCATCGGAATCGGTGTGTCCGGAAACCTCGACCTTCAGGCCCGGGCACTTGCCAACGACACCGACAACCTCCACAAGCAGCGGGCGGCTTTGGGCATCGAGCCGGGCGCTCGCCGATCGAAAGTAGATAGCTCCGGTGCGCGACAGCACCGCGAATCTGTTGAGGCACTCCTCGTCGCTGAAGTTGGTCTTCGCAGCATCGGTAGCGACGGGTCCAACTTCGGTGCTAGCCGCGACGGTCTGGACGGGGGCCGGCTTGCTGCCGTCAGCAGTGAACACGAAATCGAACGACACCGATGCGGTGGGAACAATGTTGGTCACATTGGCCGCCTGCTGGAGTTTGTCGACATTCGGCAACAGGCCGAAATCTTCCACATGGACGGCGACAGGAGCTTCCGAAGCGACCGACACCATGTTGTCGCTGATCATGGTCACCACGACGTTGGCCTCGAGGTCCTTGTCGACCCCGTGCAAGTTGAGACGGAACGGAAGAACCGCCTTCACACGTCGCTTGGTCGCCAGGTCGGCAAATGCCGCGGGATCCACTTTCGCGGTCAGTTCGGCGGACGGAAACTTGAATGTCTCGAAGAAGAGGAACCGCATGCGGACGTTGCGAAGGTCGACCCCCGTATCGACCGAATTGAGGTCGAAGGTGACCTTTGCATCACCCGCCGAAGTAAGGCTGCCGGATATATTCCTGATCTTGTTGGTTTCGACGATCGTGTTCTTCTTGACCGACTGATAGGTGAGCACCGAAGCGGTCGGATCGAGTGTCCAGTTCGTCTGTGCGTTCGCGGTTCCCAGTCCGGGCAAAAGCAACACGGATAACGCAACGATCAAGCCAAGCGTCCTTATGGCGAGCCAGCTTCCTGACCGTGTTTTCCGCCAGACTCCGACGACTTCGAACATGGAACCCCCCTGCCTACGACAACAGAACCCCGTATCGACACCACGACCATGCGGTGGCGACAGAGAGCATAGAACACTTGCTCTCGCTTGGCGAGCATCTCGCTTGGTGTGCTTGGCCAGCCCACGATCCGGGCATAGCGGTCCAGCACCTTGCTCGGGTGCGGTGGATTTGACGTTCCTGCTATTTCCACGGCAACAACTCAGGAACTTCGCGCGGCGCGCCACTCCCGGTGATCCGAAATTCCGGCCTCAAGCCCACCGGCTAGAAGGCGATCTTCAGTCCGAACTTGGCGCCGACGGTAGAACTGTCGGACGACACCTTGCCACGGACTTCGCCGTTGACGGTGGTCGACTCCGACATCTTCAGGTTGAAGCCGGTCGACAGCGCGGCGGAAAAATCCGCATCATCGAAGGCGATCTTCCTGGTGTCGATTTCGGTCGTGTTCTTGTAACCGAAACGCTGCTGCAATTCGCCCCGCGCATAGGGGCTGAACACCATGCCGTTGCTTAGCGTGTAATCGCCATAGATGCCGGGTTCGAACTTGATCGCGCCAAAAGAAAGCTGGCTCTTGCCGAACGCATTGCCGCCGCTGTCGGTATAGGGATCGCCGCGGAACGAAACACCAAGCAGGCCGCCACGCAGATCGAAACGGGTACGCTCGCCCAGCGTGAAGATGTGGCCGACCGATCCCGTGACCGCATAACCCTTGGTGTCATAGCTGCCGGTGGTGGCGAGCACGCCGTTCGTCACGTCGCTTCCGCCGATGAAGCCGGAGGCGGAGACCAGCGCGTAATCGTAGTTCTTGCGGAACAGCGCGTAGCCGCCGAACATGCCGGCCTTGTTGGTGCCTTCGCCGATGGCATCAAATCCCTGGAACGCGCCGAGGCTGACCTTGGTCGAGGCGTAGCCGGCGAAAACGCCGATGTTCAGGCCATACTCATTGTCGAACTGGAAGTGTTTGGCGGCATTGAAATCCAGGCTGATGGCGGCCGAAAAATCATTGGCATCGAAGCTCGGGCCGGGGCCATCCAAACCACCGCCGCTGATGTTGTAGCCGTCATGCTCGGTATGAGCGAACTGGCCGGAGGCAAAGACGCCGAAGCTGGACGAAACCGGCACCATTCCAGATCCGGATGCGGGCGAGAGACCGAGGTCGGCATCGAGTGCGTCGCGGTTTATGCCGTAGAGGGCGTCGATTGCCACCGTGACCGCGCCGGCGTTGGTGGCGCTGGTGGGTGCGGCTGCAATGCCGAAATTGGCCGGCGTGGCACGCAGGAACAAGCCGCCATTCGGGCCAGCTACGACCACATAGGTGAAAAGCGAACCCGGTGTGCCGGGAATGCCTTTGACGTCGAAGGTCCCGGCAATCGGCCCGCTGGTGGAGACGATGAGCGGGATATCGGTCGCCTGGGCGAATTGCGGCGTGCCGAGCAGATTGACAATGATGGTGTTGACGCCAGTGGCCGAAAACGCGTGGGCAACGATTTGATCCGCCTGCACGGTCTGCTGGTTGATGTCGAGGCCGATGCGGGCGCCGTTGAGGGTGAGGCCGCCGAGCGTCAGCACGTCGTTGGCGACACCATTGCGCATGTCGATCAGCGAATTCGTCACGATGATCGATCCCGGCATGTTGACGTTGCCGTTGATGAACAGCGTCGAGCCGTTGCCCAGATTGAGGTGGTTGATGCCTTGCGTGCCGCCATTGAAGCGCAGCGTGGAATTGTCGGCGGAAAAATTATCGAACCCGGCAAAATTCTGGCTCTTGCCGCCCGCCGCGAGGTTGGTGTCGGTGACGGTTCCATTGGCATTGGTTCCACTGAACAGGACGCCATCGCGTAGATTGAGCGGATCGACCGCGCCCACCGTGTCGATGATCAGGGTGTTGGGGCCGATTCCGGTGATGTCGCCGCCGATCGTGCCGCCCGACAGGTGAACGTGCTCTGCGTCGATGCCGCCATTGATGGCGCCGCCGGTGACCGAGACATTGTCGAAGCCGGCGCCGCCGGTGACGTTGCCGGCGACGGTGCCGCCGGAAACCGTGATCACGTCATCGCCGTTATCGCCGGCAAGATTGCCGTTGATTGTTCCGCCACTGATATTCAGCGTATCGTTGCCGTCGTCGCCACTGACCGAGCCGCCGACGGTGCCGCCGGTCATGTTGAACGTATCGTTGCCGCCTTCCAGTACTATGGCGCCTCGTGCGACAGCGGCGAAGCTGCCGATTGCATTGCCCTGGATGTTGGCGGTACCCGAAATCGTGACGCTGTCGTTCAGGCCGCCGGCAAATAGCGATCCGGTGATTGTGCCACCGCTGATCGTATAGGTGTTGCCGCCGCCTTCCCCTAAAACGGATCCGTTGACCGTGCCGCCGCTCATGTCGAACGTATTGACCCCGGTACCAAGATCGACATTGGCGGCAGCCGTGGTCGTGCCGATCATGCCGCCCGAGATGCTGATATGGTCGTTGCCCTCATTGCCGGAAACCGGCCCGCCGATCGTTCCGCCGCTGATGATGATTGTATCGTTGCCAAGGTCACCGATGATTTCACCGGTCAGAACGCCACCGGACACGAGTATCCGGTCGTCGCCATCATTGCCTTCGATGAAGCCGTTTATCGTGCCGCCGCGCAGATCGATCGTGTCATTGCCCGCGCCGCCGCTCACGGCGCCGCCGAGCGTGCCGCCTGTCATCAGGAAGGAATCATTGCCGCCCTCGAGGCCAACGGCATCCGGCCCAACCGCCTTGTCGCCGTTGATGCGGGCATCGCCGGACACCATGGCACTGTCGTCGCCCCCGCCACCGAAGATGGAGCCGTTGATGAGGCCACTGCTGACATTGAACTTGTCGGCATTGTTTCCGCCGATGACCGAGCCATAGAGAATTCCGCTCGCCCCCGTGCTTATGTTCTGTCTCATGGTGAAGCTGTTCACGCCGTCACCGAGAGAGATATTGGTCGGCGTGGTTTGAAGGCCGACTGTGCCGTCCTGGAAATCGACGATGTCGTTACCCCCGAGAAGGCCGATGTCGCCAGTGCTGGAATCGAGTTGATTACCGCCGACGCCGCCATTGACATTCACCCGACCGCCGCCTTTGGCAATCCTGCCGCCGGATATGTTCAGAGTGTCCGGACCGGTGCCATGGTAGATAGTGCTGTCGCCGTTGCCATAGCTTGACAAAAAAGGCCCGGCTGTCGGATCCAGGGCCGGGCAATCTATCGTTACACCGCCCTGCCCGTTCGACTTCGCCTGACACGCCATCGCATCCACCGGTATCAAGGACGCAGCCGCGCCGATCGCCAGCGCCGAGACGCCGCTCAAGCCCAACATCCGGTTTCTGCCGGCCATCATCCCTCTCCGCGAATAAGTCCCCGTCCAAATCCCCAAAAATTTCGAACTGCGATCACGTCCGTCAATGCACTCTTCGGATCGTCATAACGACGCCCCCCAGCATCTGGGAAATATAACACCTGCTTTTTTGTGAGGATACAGTTCGATCTCAGTTGGCGAATACCCGATTGTGCTGGTTTTGGAGAATTGCCCCCTGATGAAGAGGCTGCGCCGTTTCGACAGGATGTCGACACAACTGATTGAAAGAACAAAATGAATCGCGGATCGATTCCAGATACATGGCGGCGTCGTGCCGGTGTTTACCGAATTTTGAGCATGTGGCCGAAAAACAACTTCTCCGTGTTTTGTAAGCAACCAGCCACGATGCTGGGGCGCTTTGTCGAGGGATGCCAGTGCACGGACAGGGTGGACCGGGAACCCCGGCCCTATCCTTGAAGCGTGTCTTGGTATAAAAATTCGTTGGCCTTTGGAGCCGTCAGGTTCAAACGCAAGCAGGATCGCATCAGCTTCGTGGCACGCTTCGACGGCTCCACGATTGTCGCACGGCGAAACGGGCATGCTGACATGATCTATCGCAACCGTTCCTTTTTACGAATTCCGGCATTTCTGCTTTTGCTCTTTGCCGCCTCGATTTGCGCCCATGCGGCGATCGAGCAAACCCCGTCCTCGCCATCCCGTAACCGGCTGGCGATCGTGATCGGCAATTCCGATTATCAGAGTTCCCGACTTGAGCATCTCCCCAATGCGGCAAACGATGCCACAAGGCTTTCAGAGAGCCTCAAGCGGCTAAATTTCGAAGTCCTGACGGGAACCGATCTTTCGACCGAAGGTTTCGCCAAACTGCTTCGAGACGCCGACGCCAAGCTGCCAACCACCAGTGCGGTTTTGATTTTCTATGCCGGCCATGGCGTGCAGTTGAATGGCGAAAACTACCTGCTCCCGGTCGATACGCCTGATCCCGAAAGCCTGGAAAAGCTGACGGCCCACGCCATCAAGCTGAATGATGTGATCGCGAGGTTCGCGCGCCGGGACCGCCAGACATTCATATTCCTGGACGCGTGCCGCAACAATCCGCTCGGCCCCGGCGCCGGCGCGGGCAATGGTCTGGCGCAAGTTGACGTCGGTGAAAACACCTTCGTTGCCTTTGCCACTCAGCCCGGCAATGTCACGGCCGATGGCGGCGGCGCAAACAGCCCGTTCACCGTTGCGTTGCTGAAGAATCTGGAGATTCCCGGGCTCAGCATCTCGGACATGATGATCCGCGTCCGCAACGAAACCGAAGCATTGACAGTTGGCCGTCAAGTGCCGTGGGATCAATCGAACCTGCGCGAGCAGTTCTATTTCACGGAGCAGCAGGTACTCGATCCAGCACAGTTGAGCGCAAGCCTTTCGCGAATTCTGGCGGACCCCATCGCAAAGAAGAGATTGCAGGTCGAACTTGCCTCCAACGACCTGCAGACTGCCGTGCTTATCGTCGGGCAGACGTTGCGGTCGGTCGAGATTCCGGGACCGTCAGCCGGGTTACCGGAGCCGGTTGGCACTCAGGTGGCCAATCTGTCTCCAACCGAAAGTGTTGAAGAGGCTCACCAGAGCGTCGTCTCCGGCCTCGAAACCCTCATTGTCGGCGCATCGGCGGGCGAAGCGGACAAGGGCAAGGCGGGCGATCTTGCACGCAGCGTCCAGACGGAACTTCGTCGCCTGGGTTGCTACCGGACGCAGGTGGATGGCGATTGGGGCACGGGTTCCGTCCGCGCCCTCGCCGACTATTACAAAAATACCAAGCAGGTCGCATCGACGACCGAGCCGACCGTCGGGCTGCTCGGCGATCTCTTTCTACGGTCCGGCAGAATCTGCAAGCAGCCGGTCATCGTAAAGGCCAAGCCGGCTAAAGTTGCGTCGGACGCCGGCTCCTCGCGAACCGGTTCCAGCCGCAACACTGCGAAGCGCTCACAGGTTGCCCCGAGACGCCCCGCGGCCCCCCCACCAGACATTAGTGGAGGCATAGGCATTGGTGGTGTGTTTTAGGATATGGCCGATCAGACGCGCTTCGTTGCCATCCCAGCCTCGGTGACGATGCGTGTTGCCGATCACCATGAGAACCGGCATGTCGGTTCAGATCACGGACACAGTCGGCATTCCTGAAGATTTGGCGGCGGCTTAGCCATCCGGTCTACTCCACGGTGACCGATTTCGCCAGGTTGCGGGGCTGGTCGACATCGGTGCCCATGAACACGGCGGTGAAATAGGCGAGCATCTGGATCGGCAGCGCGTAGATGATCGGCGAGATGATTTCGGGCACGTCCGGCAGCACGATCGTCTCCATCGTCTTGACGCTCGTCAGGGCCGCGCCCTTGCTGTCGGTGATCAGGATGATCTTGCCGCCGCGCGCCGCCACCTCCTGCATGTTCGACACGGTCTTTTCGAAGATCCGGTCGTGCGGCGCGATGACGATGACCGGCATGTTCTCGTCGATCAGCGCGATCGGCCCATGCTTCAATTCGCCCGCGGCATAGCCCTCGGCGTGGATGTAGGAGATTTCCTTGAGCTTTAGCGCCCCTTCCATGGCCAGCGGGAAATTGGTGTCGCGGCCGAGATAGAGCACGTTCTTGTAGTGCGCGAGGTCGCGCGCGATCTTTTCGATCTGATGGTCGAGCTTCAGCACCTGGTTGGCATAGCGCGGCGCTTCCGACAGTTCGCGCACAAAGGTCTTTTCCTGCTCGCGCGAGATCGTGCCGCGCGCCACGCCGGCGCGCACGGCAAGCGATGCCAGCACCGAAAGCTGGCAGGTGAACGCCTTGGTCGAGGCGACACCGATCTCCGGACCGGCCAGCGTCGGCAGCACCACGTCGGATTCGCGCGCCATGGTCGATTCCCGCACATTGACGACCGCGCCGATCTTCATGCCGGCCTTGCGGCAGTAGCGCAGCGAGGCCAGCGTGTCGGCGGTCTCGCCCGATTGCGAGATGAAGAACGCCGCGTCGTTCTTCGACAACGGCATTTCGCGGTAGCGGAATTCCGAGGCGACATCGATGTCGACCGGCAGCCGGGCGTAGCGCTCGAACCAGTATTTGCCGATCAGGCCGGCCAGATAGGCTGTACCGCAGGCCGAAATCGCCAGCCGGTCGATCCTGGCGAAATCGAAAGGCAGGTCGAGCGGCTTGGAGACGCCGCCGACGAAATCGAGATAGTTCGCCAGCGTGTGCGAAATCACTTCTGGCTGCTCATGGATTTCCTTCTCCATGAAATGGCGCCGGTTGCCCTTGTCGACCATGAAGCTGGTCGACAGCGACTGCTGGCGCTTGCGGTCGACCTTTTTGCCATCGATGTCGAAGATGGTGACGCCGTCACGGCGCACCACCGCCCAGTCGCCGTCTTCGAGATAGGTGATCGAATTGGTGAACGGGGCGAGCGCGATGGCGTCGGAGCCCAAAAACATCTCGCCATCGCCATGGCCGACGGCCAGCGGCGGGCCATTGCGGGCGCCGACGATCAGGTCCTCGTCGCCCCTGAACATGATCGCCAGCGCAAAGGCGCCTTGCAGCCGCTTCAGCGCCTGGTGCGCGGCCTCGACCGGCTTCAGCCCCTTGGCCAGTTCGCGCGCCACCAGATGGGCGACGACCTCGGTGTCGGTCTGCGAGGAGAAGGAATAGCCGTCGCGCTTCAGTTCCTCGCGCAATTCGGCGAAATTCTCGATGATGCCATTGTGGACGATGGCGACGCCGTCGGAAAAATGCGGGTGCGCATTGGTCTCGTTGGGCACGCCATGCGTCGCCCAGCGGGTGTGGCCGATGCCGATCGTGCCGTCGAGCGGATCGTCCTTGAGCCGGCGCTCAAGGTTGATCAGCTTGCCTTCGGCGCGCCGGCGGGCAAGCTCGCCATGCTCGATGGTGGCGACCCCGGCCGAGTCATAGCCGCGATATTCAAGCCGCTTCAGCGTAGCAAGGATGAGCGGCGCAACCTGCGTGTGACCGACGATTCCGACGATACCGCACATGGCCTTGCCCCTTTTTACCTGCGAAATCCGAGCCTTGTTGCCGCCAAAGCCACACTATCCCTCCTTGGCTATGAGCTTATCGTTCATTCGAAGGTCGAGCCTGAATTGTTGTGCTTGAAACCGGAGTTGGCCCAAGTGGGCGGAGCGGCGGAGCTTGCACAATTGGATTGAACGGCGCCTGCCCCGACGAACAGTGTTCGTTCGAATGATGCGCTTCCGTCGGCTGAGGCGCATGCTGGCTCAGCCGGTAACCCAAAGCCCACCCAAGTGCCGGTTAGGCCCGGCCGCCAGAGAGGCCCCCCTCCCAAGGCTGTCGGGCCGCTCGCCTTGGCTGGCGAGGCTCTTACGTGCAATTCAATTTTCGCGAAAGCATGATCGCTTGTTGTCGCACGCCCTCGCATGCGGACAAGCGAGCATTCGATCGCGGTGCCAACGCAAGTCTTTGTTTTCATGCATGTCGTTGTCCCAAAACCGGGGCCACTTTTGGGCGACATGCATTGGCAACGGATGACGTCAATTTGAACGCAAGAATTGCCACCGCTTCATTGGCGGAAGGCCTTGGACATCTGATCCGTAAGAGGCTTCAGCAAATAAGACCAGACGCTGCGTTCGTCCGTGCTTATGTGAACCTCGGCTGGCATACCTGGTTTGAGCACCTTGGCATCCGTCAGGCACGCCGCCTTGTTTTCGACATCGATACGCGCCGAGAAATACGAGAGCTGGCGTTGTTGATCCTTGATCAGATCCGCCGAGATGCGCTTGACCGATCCTTGGCAAGCAGGCGTCGTGCCGGCATCGAAAGCCGGAAACCGGATCGAGACCCGCTGACCTGGGCGAATGTCATCTATGCGCGATGGAGGAATCGACGCGTCGACGACGAGGTTGTCGGCATCGGGGACAATCATCATAAGCACTTCCCCGGGGGCGATCACGCCGCCAATTGTGTGGATAGAGGATTCTTGTACCGTTCCCGACTGCGGAGCGCGGATGGTTGTTTTGGTCAATTCGTCTTGCGCCACAACCTTGCGTTCGTCGAGTTCGGTCTGCTTGGCTTCCGTTTCGCGAAGTTCGCTCGTTACCTCACTGCGCCTTTGTTCGTCGAGCTGAAGAATTTGCAACTCAGTCTCGCTAATGCGGGCCTGCGCCTCCGCGACCGCCGCCGCGAGGCGTCCTGCCTCTCCGTGAGCCCGGGTAGCATCCAATCGGATGTTGCTTAGTCTTTCTTTGGACACCAACTTCTTTGAAAAAAGTGCCTCGATATCGGCAAGATCCCCGTTCAGCAGGACCACGGACTGGTCTTCAGCAGCCTGCTGCGCCTTGAGGCCGGCGACCTGATTTTCGAGTTGCTTTGAGCGGCTTTGCAACTGTGCCTTCTGGCCCGTCAACGCCGCGGCCCGGCTTTCGAACAGGGCACGCTCGCCGCTGACGAGTGCAGCCAGCCCCGGATCGCCTATCCGTGTCCGAAGGCTGGAGGGAAGCTGCATTTCCGGCAGACCTTGTCGCTCGGCCTCCAGCCGCGCAAGACGAACGTTTGCGCGATCGAGATCCTCACTGATTATTTGGAGATTGGCCCGCGTCAGGGTGTCGTCCAGCCTGGCCATCACGTCACCAGCCTGCACATGGTCCCCATCTTGCGCGAAGATGCCCCCGATCGTGCCGCCGGTCTGATGCTGGACTTTCTTTATGTTGCTTTCGACCACCACGGTGGCGGGCGCAATCACCGCGCCGGCGATCCTGGTCAAACCGAGCCAAAGCCCGCCACCCACAATCAACAGAACTGTGACCACCACGCCAAGGGTCAGATTGGCCCGGATGTCATCCGGCGCATCGGCCGAATTCGTCCCGACCCTTCGGCTCCCATCGCGAACCGGAGCATATGACGACATCGTCACGTCAGACATAGGACCAGACCTCACGCATGACCGCCAATACCTTTCTGCAGCGAGACGACCGAACCTGGCCGCTCCTCGGTTGATGGGAAGGGCCGAATAACGTTTGCCAGGACCTCCTCGCGCGAGCCAAAGGAATGAAGCATTCCATTCGACATGACGAGCACCTTGTCGATGTTGGTGAGCGCGGAAGGACGGTGCGCAACGACGACGACGATGCCTCCACGTCGGCGTACCGCCAGGATCGCACCAGCCAAGGCGGCATCGCCATCGACGTCCAGGTTTGAATTCGGCTCGTCGAGGACGACAAGAAATGGATCGCCATAAAGTGCCCTGGCAAGCCCGACGAGTTGCCTCTGTCCAGCCGACAGCGCCGCCCCTCCATCGCCTACGCGTGTCTGAAAACCTTCAGGCAAACGCATGATCATCTTGTCGATGCCCGCGGCCCTGGCGGCCGCCAGCACGCCCTTGGCATCGCCTTTGTCGCCAAATCGCGAGATGTTGTCGGCGACCGTTCCATCAAACAGCTCAACATCCTGCGGCAGGTAGCCGATATGAGCGCCGAGTTGTTCCGAACCCCATTGGTCGAGAGAGGCTTCGTCCAACCTTACCGTTCCGCGAAGCGGCCGCCACACGCCCACCAACGCGCGCACGAGCGTCGTCTTTCCCGAACCGCTTGGGCCGATGATGGCCATCCCCGTGCCCCCCGATAGGTGGAAGCCGACATCGATAACGGTGGGTTTTTGCCGACCTGGCGGGGCCACTGTCAGCTCCTCGACCGCAAGTGTCGCCTGCGGGCGTGGCAGCTCCATGAGTTCGCCATGGCTACCAAAAGCGGCCAGTGTCGCTGTCAATTGCGAATAACTCTGCCGGAACGCCACAAACCCTCTCCAGTTGGCGATCGCCGCATCGACCGGGGCCAACGAGCGGCCCAGCAAGATGGAAGATGCGATGATCACGCCTGGCGAAGCTTCACCCCCGATCACAAGATAGGCGCCGAGCCCCAGAACGGAAGACTGCAAGGCCATCCGCAGCGCCCTCGACAGTGAACCGGTGGCGCCGACAATGTCGGAAAGCCGCTCCTGGTGCTTGAGATATGCATGATTGACCTCGCTCCAGCGCTGGGCGAGCCGCCCGGAGAGGCCCATCGCGCGCGCGACCTCCGCGTTGCGGCGGCCGGAATCGGCAAGGTTGCGCTGCGACACAAGTGTCTCGGACGCACGCGCGGCCGGTCCGCGGCCAAGGATTTCCGCGACCACCGTCAACAGCACGACAACAATCGCACCGCACGTTGCCAACAGGCCGAGCGATGGATGCAGCAGGTAGATGACCAGCAGATAAAACGGTATCCACGGGGCGTCGAAGACGACAGTTGGCCCCAATCCGGAAAGGAAACCACGCAACTGATCCAGATCGCGAAGCGGCTGCACCCGGCCCGCGTCCTGCCCGCCGATGAGCGGCAGGGAAAGTGAGAGAGCGAAGACCTTTTGCTGCAGATTTTTGTGGAGGCGATTGCCGATTCGAACCAATAGGCGAAGCCGCACGAAATCGAGCAGCCCATAGACCGCATAGAGGCCGAGCATCCCGATTGTAAATCCGACAAGTGTCGGAACGCTCTGCGACGGCAAAACGCGATCGTAGATTTGCAGCATGTAGACGGAGCCGGTCAGAGCGAGAATGTTTATGACCGCCGAGAACACGCCAACGCCAACCAGCCCGGGTGTGCAGCCAAGCATAGCGGTGCGCAGATCGGGCGAGCGCTGCCCACCCGGATTCATGGCCTGCGACCATTCATGAGCAGTCCTCGCGCGGGCTCATTGGCTCCGTCGAGTGTGAACAAACTTTGGGTTTTCAGGAGCGTCTTCCCTCTCCGATATCGAATATTACGCCCCGCTAACGTATGTGCCTTTGGGCAAAATGTAGCAAAATCGTGGCACAGGTCCGAGAAACCCGGAACCGACATGTCAAATCGGGGGAAAACGGAGGTGGAAGCTATTTTTCGGGTGGGTCGGATGGCGGCATCGGTCGCATGTCAGGCATCAATGCGGCACCGCGCAATCCATTTCGGGGGTGATTCGCCCGGGGAGAAGGCCCGGTGTCTGATCTCGATGTTCTAGCGCTTTTTCGCAACAACCAGAAAATGCTGCGCCAGTTGTCCGGGCACGCGAAGGGTCCTGGACGCCTTCTCGACGGGCTCGATCAACGCTTCACAGACCCCTGGCAACAGGCTTCCCGGGCGGGGCAGATAGCCGTAAGGTATCATCGCCTCGACGACGAAACCCGAAGAACTCAGGAACTCGTTGAATCTCGCCGCGCTTAGCGTGTTGCGAATCGTGCGTCCAGACAAACGATTCAGCAGGCGGCAAACCAAACCGATGGGCGACGTCGCATTCATGTGAACATTGCACACAAATCGCCCGTCGTCCTTCAGTTGCTCATTTATTGCCTTCAGCGCCTCCCATTTCAGTCGATCCTCGGCGTTCAGAAAGAACCGAAACGCCGTTATGACGTCGAAGGTTTCGCCGAGGGGCTGCGTTGTCATATCAATGTGACGCAGTCTCACATTCTGCGGAACCTGCGCGCAGGCAAGCATGGATTCGGAGACGTCGACGCCCACCACTTCGCCGAAGAGCTCAGCGGCGATGTTCGTGATGCGGCCTGTTCCGCATGCGAAATCGAGGCACGTTCGGCCGGCTCCGCCCATCGGACGCAGAACATCCAGAACCAGGGATCTCTCGATTTTCTCCCAAAGCGCGCCATAATAGCCGGATTCGTGGGTTTTGTTGTAGAGTTCGCCGTAGCCCGGTGTGCGATGGCTTGACCTGTAGTCGTCCGACACGCCGTCCCCTTGGCAGTGGGCCTTCTGGCTGGACGTTGGATTTTGCCAAGTTCCGGCCTCACCTGCCTGGGACTCGGCAAAGGGAATTCGTGCCGACGATGGCGTCTGGAAAGCATAATTTACGGGGCCAGCCGCTTGAGTCACGGTCGTCGACCCCGTCAGCTTCACCCCTCGCCTGGAATTAAGCCTCATCAAAACCTCCCCTTGAGTTTTGTTCGACTACCCGATCGAACAGTGAGTTCGCCGCAGCCGGCCATGCAGGCGACCTATTGGATTGCCGCACTTTGCAGATCACTGCTGAATCTGGCTTCGATGGTATCGCCTGGCATCACGATCGTATCTTCGTCGGCCGACAGTTTGCGCCACTCATCGCCGACCTTGCGCACGAGAGTGACCTGAGCGTGGATTGTTTCGCCGGCAATCGGCAGTGGCTGGGCGGAAGCCCCGGATGGCTGCAACTTCTCGCTGGCAGCGTGGAGTTTGGCGGTGACGTCGGCGACGCGTATGTTGGTGTCCTTCAAATCAGTCAGCAAGCCAATCCTCCTCTGATTGTCATTGCGTTCGTGCTGCCTGACATAGTCCTCCTGCTGGCGTCGCGCCCGCATGAGTTCGACCGACGTTTGAAGCGCCCCACTTGAAGAGAGAAGCAAGGCGCGCCGGACGTCCGCAAGCCGGTTGTTGGTCAGATTGCCTGACTGGAACGCTTTTGTTACGCGCGCCAGGTCTTCCTCATCCGCTTTCACACCCTCGGTCTCGACCTGTTCGCGCTTGGCCAAAACCTCGATTTGATCCGCTGCGTCCTTCTCGCCCTTCTCGACAAAACTCTGCTCCTGCTGGAAATCGCTCAGCGCAATCTTCAGCGCGTCCGCTTCAGCTTGGGCGATCGCGGCTCCGACACTGGGAGACAAAGGTGACCCTTGTGGTGTCTGCCCGTCGAAATTCGCCTGGTTCTGAAGTTCGGCGCGGATACGGGCAGCGTGAAAATAGTCCTTGGTGTACTCCCCCCAAAGTGCCTCGTAATCGCGCCTGAGATCGATCGGATCGGGTCCGGACTGGCTTGCTCGCGACCGCAAAAGACTGTAGCCGCCAGAGACGGCGAGTGCCTGCCGCACGGTCATGAGCGGGCGGTAGGCTTGTTGTCCCGGGGTAAGCACGTCGCCCATCACATAGATCGGGCGGTAGTCGACGATGACAGCGGTCACGTCGTCCGGCTTGACGACAACCATTTGCTCCCGCCCATCGGGCAGGCGCACATGAAATATCTTGGTCGGCAGAAGCGTTTGCATGCGCGCCTGCAATTCGGGCGCGGTCAGGCCCCCAACCATGACCATCCCGACCTCGGGAAGGGCGATATTGCCATCCATCTGGACCACGGCTCGCTGCGTTCGATCCGAAATTGGCGCAATCCCTATCTCCACGGTATCGCCAGGTGACAGTTGATAGGTCCCGACGTCGCCTGCGGCAGCCATCGACGTCAGGGACATCGCAGCAACCGAAGCAAGAACGATTCGCTTAGTGAAGGCCATTTGCGACAATCTCCTTCTGAGCCGACACCGGCTTGCCAGGCCAATCAACACGGGCAACAAAATCGTACACCGGGCCACCAGGCACCCCCCAATTGCTCGACCAGACTATCTGTGAGCCATCTGGAGACGGTGAAGCATGCGTCTCGCTCCAGTAGTCGAAATGAGCGTTGCGCGTGTTCACGATAGGTCGCACCTCTCCACTGCCGTCCGTGCGCAGCGCAATGACCTGCTGCGCATATGGCGCCCAATCCTGGTGCTGCGATATCTCGGCGGGAGTTCCGCCATAGGTCACAAACACCCAGCCGGGCCTGTCCAGGGACCTGAGGGATGCGTGCTGAGCTTCGCCATATCTCATCAGGGAGGTGACCTTGCCGTCGGACAATCTGCGCTTGATCACCTGATACTTGTCCGGATCCGATTTGCTGATCCCTACATAGATTTCGTTCCCGTCGGCATCGACCGTCATGTCGCCATGACCGGGTCGATGATGCTCCGTCCACTTTTGGCGCAAGGTGCCGTCGATAGAAAAGATGAAGCTCGGCTCATTGCCGTCCGGCAATTCCTGGGAGCATAGAATATTGATCCCGAGCGGGGAGATCGAGCATGTGTCGGTGGTTCCCGGAAGTTGGGCAAGATCGATGTCCGGAAACTTCCGCCGCAGCTTGAGATCGTAGCCAAAGACCACCGCCTTGCCATCGCTGCGGGTTGCCCGCACCGCAAGGCGGCTGCCGTCGCGGCTCGGATTGCCCTTGTACGGCCCGAACTGAAGGTCGCGATAGGTTGCCGAGACGAACACGATGTCCTCATGATCCGTGCGTGGCGCCCAGGTGGAAATTTGCCGGCCACCAACGCAAATCATCAGGCTGGGATCCTTGGGATGCCATTCGCATTCGGTTGAGCGATCGCGGCGAAACAGTGGAGCGTAGGTATGCCCGTCGAGAAAGCACATGGCGCCGCAGCCATTGACGATAAGGAGAAGACTCTGGTCCGCGTTCCAGGCCTGGGCGCTTGAATAACGGTGGCTGCAGTATTTCTGGCCGCATGTAATCCCTTGGCCAAGGATTCCGGGTTTTGTGATCCGTACGAAAATTGTGCCAAACGCCGGATCCTTTGTTCCGTGCAGATAGTCCGGCAGGTCTTTCGCAGCCGGGGCGGACGGTTGCGCCGATGCGCTGTTTTCCAGGCTTCCGGCCATATACATGTTCAAGAACATGGCACCGGCAATCAGCGACAGCGCCAACGCATGCCGGCGGAGCAGGGTCATGTCATATAGCCCTTCTCGCGGCGTACCCGGCCTTGGCTAAGGCGCGCCCGCCACCATGCGATGGTTCGCTCCAGACCATCGCGCAGGCTGGTCTGGGCCCGCCATCCGGTCTCGCCCTCGAAGTGCGAGGAATCCGCGAGCAAGGCGCGGACCTCCGAGTTTTGCGGCCGCAGACGGCTTTCGTCGCGATGGACCGGCTTTTTGGAGCCGCTCAATTCGAGTACAAGACCCAATACATCGGAGATGGTCGCGGCGCGTTGGCTGCCGGCATTGTAGGCGCGGCCGAATTCGAGCCCGGCCACGCCCGCGGTCAGGAACGCAGCGGCGGTGTCTTCGACAAAAGTAAGGTCGCGGATCGGACTTGTGTCGCCGACCATGATCACTGGGCAATTCGGGTCCAGAGCCTGCCGGATGATGGTCGGCACGATGGCTCGCTCACTCTGACGCGGACCATATGTGTTGAAGGGCCGCATGATGACGACCGGGACATCGAACGACCTGGCGTAAGACTCCGCCATCATGTCGGCGCCGATCTTGGATGCCGAATATGGCGACTGTCCCTGCAATGGATGGGTTTCGCGGATAGGCATGGTCAGGGCGGTCCCATAGACCTCGCTCGTGGAGGTATGCACCACCCTCTCTGTCTCCCATTGCCGTGCCGCTTCGAGGACATTTACCGTTCCAAGGATGTTGGTCTCCACATAGGACTGAGCAGCCGCGTACGAGTATGGAATCGCAATGAGCGCGGCCAGATGAAACACAACGGCCTGGCCACGCATGATCCGGTTCAAGAACGCGCTGTCGCGAACGTCGCCGCGGACGAGCTTCAGCTGGCCTCGAATGTTGTCTGGCAAATCGTCCAGCCACCCATGGCTGTCGAAAGAATTGTAGAGGGCCAGGGCCGTGACATCCGCCCCGTTGCGAACGAGTGCTTCGGTGAGATGCGAGCCGATAAAGCCATCCGCGCCCGTCACCAGAACTTTCTTGCCGTTGTAGCTCATGACCGCTTTCCTTGGCCGACTTAAGGCGCTTCCGATTTGGGATTCACATGTCCACCGGCGGCCGTGGTACCCAGCCGAGAACCGCCAGAAAGCCGCGCACCATCCAGACGATGTCGGAAGCGATGGTGCGCCGCGGATAGTAGGAGAGGTCGAGTCTGGCCTTGGCGGGGAACATCACCTCCCTGTAGAACAGGATCGGATCCACGGATCGGGGAAAGAGATGCGCCTCATGCCGGAAAAGAACCTGGGTTGGACCCAGCAGGCCGGGCCTGTACTGTAGAACGGCCTCGAAGCCACCCCGGAAACAATCGGCTAAAGCCAGGCTCTCGGGTCGTGGGCCGACGATCGCCATCTCGCCCTTGAGGACATTCCACAGTTGCGGCAGCTCGTCGAACTTTGTGGCGGCGAGGAACCGGCCTACCGTGGTCATGCGGCTGTCGCCCACCATGGTCAGTGCGAGGCCATGGGGGCTGCAGTCCACACTGAATTTGCGGAATTTGTACATGCGGAAGGGCTGCCCCCCAGCGCCCAAGCGGGTCTGTACGAACAAGATGGAGCGGCCGCCTTCGAGCAGAAGCGCAACGGCAATCAGCAGCATCAGCGGCGCCAGTATGACGGCCGCGGCGCTCGCGACCGCGAGATCGATCGAACGTCTCGCAAAGCCATGCGTGGGTCCTGAGGCGAGACGCCGGTGAAGGGAAAGATCCGACGCATTCATGCCGCAGTTCCTGTTTGGGCGCAGCTGTCGAGCGCGCTTGCCAGAGCGGCCACAACCGCTTCGGCGACAGGTGAAGTGATCTGGGGATGCAGTGGAATTGTCAGCTCACGCTGAGCAAAATCCTCTGTACGCGGCAAATTGGTGCCGGGAAAAAGCTCGCGATAGAGCGTCATCTGGTGCACCGGCGGATAATGGATCGTGGTCTGGATCCCCTGCGTCCGCAATTCGTCGATAATATCTTGCCGCCTTGCGTAGCGCGGCAGAAGGATCGGCATGATGTGGTAAGCGGACGTCCGCGGCTCGCTGAATGGAATTGTCACGGCCGGGCATCGTTCCGTGATGAGGCGGCGGTACAGGACGACCAGGATACGCCTGATTTCGTTCCACTCCTGCAGGTTCTGCAGCTGAACCAGTCCAATCGCCGCCCGCATCTCGTCCATGCGATAGTTGAACCCGAGCATGGTGACATCATACTGCGGCGTACGACTGTTCAGACGCTGATGTGTCCCGGTCGTCATCCCGTGCCCGCGGGCCTGGCGAATCCTGTCGCGCAGATCGGGGTCACGGGCAATTACAGCTCCCCCTTCCGCCGTTGTCATGTTCTTGTTGCCGTAGAAGCTGAAGGCCGCCGCGGCGCCAAACGTCCCCACTTCCCTCAAACCGGGAGCATGCGCGGCATCCTCGACAATATACAGTCCTCGCGCACGGGCGAACCGCTGCCATTGTTCCCGATTGGCGAGATAGCCTGCGAAGTGAACGAGAATGACCGCCTTTGTGCGTGGCGTGCATCGCGCTTCGGCTTCCGCAAGCGACATCAACGGCACGTCGGCCGACTCAATATCGACAAAGACCGGAGTCGCCCCGACGTACAGCACCGCATTGGTGGTCGCCACGAAGGTCAATGATGGAACCAGCACCTCGTCGCCCGGGCCGATTCCAAGGGCATGCAAAATGAGATGGAGCGCCGCGGTACAAGAACCGACCGCGACGCAATCCTCCGCGCCGTGCATGGTGGCAAAGGCTTGTTCGAAAGCTCGTACCCGCTCTCCCATGGTAAGCCAACCGCTATCAATCACCTTCGATAGCGCTGCCTTCTCAGGCACGCCTAGGATCGGGGCGCTCACCAAGAGCATCTTGACCTCCTCAATTATAATTTGTGGTATTGGCTCTACATCCGAATTCTTCATGCAGCGGCGGCGGCGACCTCGATTGAAGTCGACTGCTCTTCCCAAGAAATCGCTTGTGCATTCTGAAAGTCGTCGACACGACCGATGTCGAGCCAAAGACCGTCATGTTTGTACACATGCACGGTCGTGCCGCCCTGCATCATCTGCAGCATCAGATCATCGAATCCAAATGGGATACCGGAAGGAATGAACTTCAGAACATCGGGGTTCATGCAGTAAATCCCCATGCTGACGAGATGAGAGAGTGTCGGCTTTTCCCGAAAGAGCTGAACGGCATTGTTGACCTCGTCAATGACACCGAAGTCCATCTTGATCAGGCGGCAGGCAGTGGCGATCGTAACCGGATCCTTATGCATGCGGTGCGCAGCTACAAATCGGCTGAGGCTTAGATCGGTAAGAACATCGCCGTTGAGCACGACAAATGTTTCGTTCAGTTCTTCCCTGATCAGAGAGAGAGGCCCGATGGTGCCGAGCGGCTCCATTTCCTGCGTGTATCTGATCTTCAGGTTCCATTGCGATCCATCGCCGCAAACGCTGCGGATCAAGTGCCCGAGATACCCCGTCGTGACATAGACCTCTTCGATGCCGTTGCGCCGCAGCCACTTCAGGAGCAACTCGAGAACGGGCCGGGCACCGATCGGCATGAGTGGCTTTGGCAAGACCGATGTGAAGGGCCGAAGGCGCGTCCCCATTCCACCGCATTGAATAACCGCTTTCATCCAATCCTCCCAACTCCATTCAGCCCGAACATCATCGTCGCGAGCCAGCTGCCGAATGAGTGCTCGGAGAGCGGCCCTGGGGCCAATCCGAACATCGCATGGTGAATGGTATGGCCACTCTGAACGAGTGTCGTCGTGCATTCGAATGGTAACGATTCAACGCGTTTCCGGTATCAAATAGCCACGAAGGATCGAGGGCAGAGCTAAGCGATCAGGACCTGAGACCAATGGAGCCCACATGATTTTCGCAGCTGAAAAGACAGCGATCCGCCAAGTGCCGGAACTGGCCTGTGGCCGCCCGGCAAAGGCATCAAAGGGGCTGTGCGGCACAGCGGTTTTGGTCCGGCAGGCACCTCACGTAAGGTTTAAGAAAAATAACTGAAGCTTTTCGCCTTTTAGGATTACATTAGCCGTATGTGATGTTTACGGGCGGGGGCGCCGTGGATCTCACTGTGATGTAACGACCAGTGGTTGGCCACGACTATAAGCTCATCACGGTTCCGTGCATCTCGGGGTAACGGAGTTTCGGCGGGCTGGACGGGTCTGCTCGCCGGGCAGAGCGAGCGTTGGGGTAGTTCAATGTATCGGATCGTCATCGCCGACGATCACGGCTTGTATCGTTACGGATTGCGATTGGCACTGACGGCAGGTATTCCGGGCGTCGAAGTATTCGACGCCGCGTGCTTCGATGCCGTGGTCAGTCTTCTGGAACAGCAAGCATCGATCGATCTCGCGATCCTGGACCTGAACATGCCGGGCCTGTTCGATCAGGAAGTGCTCGGCGACGTTCTGTCTGCCTATCCTGATACGCGCTTCGCCATCGTTTCAGCCGATGATTCACGCGCAGAGATCCTCAAGGCACTTTCGATCGGGCTCCACGGCTACATCGTAAAGTCGCAAAAGGACGAGGAAGTCGTGCTGGCCGTGAAAGAGATCCTCGCCGGCCGCATCTATGTTCCAGCGCTTCTGTCGCGAACGTCTGCCGGACAGGGATCGCACGGACCTCCGTCTTCTCAGAGATACCTACCGAGACGGCACATGGACGCCAGCAATCTCGGCCGCCTGACATCGAGGCAGAAGGACGTCCTCAAGCTGATGGCGGAAGGGTACTCGAACAAGGAGATTGCCCGCAATTTGGATATTGCCGAAGCGACAACGAAAATCCATGCCGCCGCCATTCTGCGCGAGCTTGGAGTACGAAACCGGACTGAAGCAGCCGTTTTGCTGCAGGCTTGGCTGTCGAAAAATGTGAACTGATGCATGTCACGCAAGGCGGGCGGCGGTTTGGGTGAGGACATGCATGGACAAAGAACTTAGAAGCGTGTCGCACGCGCTTCAGAATTCAATTTCCTTCCGCGATAGCCGCAACGAATATCGCAGTCCGTACTCCGATATTTCCAGTTTCGGCGAATGACCGACAAGCGGCGCGCCGTCCACGCCGATTATCATGGAACCGAAACCGTGGCGCACGACGCTTGAGTTCTTCCGCCCTCCCGATTCCACCCAATTGAACACGACGTCGTTCCCTGCGCCGTCGGATGCGAACTCCCACTTTACGTCGACCCGCCCTTGTGAATCTCCCAACGCACCGTATTTCACGGAATTGGTCGTCAGTTCGTGAAGAACCATCGCAAAGCTCTCGGCGGCGCCACCCGGCATTGTGACGGAGGGGCCGCTGATCGTTATGTCCTGAGTCTCTTCAAAGGGATGCAACCCCTGAGCCACAAGATCGTGGAGCATTCCTGACGTGCTGGTACGACGTGACAGGAGCATATGCGTCGCCTCCAGCGTTCGAATCCGGTCGATCAGCATCTCCTTGTATTTGGCAACGTTGTTCTCGGGAACATTGATCATGTTTACCAGGGCCGTGATCACAGGGAACAGGTTGCTGAACCGATGGCGTTCTTCGAGCATGATGCGCTCGCGTTTCCTTACGGCGGCGCGCAGAAGCGTGGATTGTCGCAGCTCGGTCAGATCGGCGGCCACGCCGATGCGCAACGGGCGATCGTCGTGTTCTTCCAGACGTCCGCGCAAAGCGACCCAGCGGACATGACCATCCTTCCGCCGGACACGAATCTCGATGTCGTAGTTCACTGCCGACGAGGGGTTTGCCGAGGCAGCCAGCTTCGGCCAATCAGCAGGATGAACCACGGCCGAGAGTTGTTCCAGGCGGCGGGTGGGAGTTGCGGGCAGACCGAGAATGTCCCAGAACTTGCCAGAGCCCGCGACTGTCCCATCCTCGAGATCGATTCGCCACGTGCCCAGTCGCCCGGCAGACAAAGCGAGATCAAGCCATTCCTTCTGAGCCTGGAGCGCCTCGCGTGCCGTTCGTCGCTCCGAAACATCGTCGACCACCACGAACACGCTCTCGGTGGATACCTCATCAGGTCGGGACGAAGACAGAGCCAGACGAGCCCAGAATGCCTTGCCGTCCTTTCTTAACAGACGGACCTCCGCAGCGAACGGAGTGGCGCCATCGCCCAGACCTCTCAGCAGCTCCTGCAAGGCATCTCGATCGTCAGGATGAACGAGTGCCGCAAGCTGTAGCTGGGCAAGTTCCTTTTCTCCGTAGCCTGTCATCTCACAAAGGCGTCTGTTCGATTGCAGCAGTTCGCCACGTCGATTGGTGTTTGCAAAACCCATGGCGGCGCGCTCGAAAGCCCAACGATAGCGGCTCGCGGTCGCATCGATGGCTGCGAGCCTCGCCTCTGCAACATCAAGCGCCCCGCGCAAATCTTGTCGCAGGCGGTGGAACATAAACGCAATCAGGCCGCCTGAGACCAGAAGGAAGATAGCGCGCGTCCAGTCTCCAGCAGAGAGTTGAGCATTCACGACGCGGCGTGCCCACAAACCGCCAGCGGCCATGACAACCGTCGCAGCGATCGCGACCAAACGACCTTCAAGGTACACAATAATAATAATTGCAGGAATAAAAGCAATAAATACTGCATCCTGACCAACATGTATCGAATTTATTTCTTCGAATACTATTGAAACTATCAGCAGCACCAATATGGAGGCCACATAAGATAGCGGCTTGCCTGACACGTTCGATTTCAGCCAGCGCAGATACGAACTCATGCGCCAGACTACAACCTTCCGCCTAGTTCGTCGAGACTAGGCCGCGAGGGGGACAACCTAGTACCACTGCCGGATTGCCTTGCCTTTGTCCGCGAATAGAATCGGGTCGGAAGGGCTCATCAGAAACGCACATTACAACGAACGCTGCGGAACACACCCGCCGCGTATTTCTTAAGCTGTGTCGAAATTCAAGGCAGAGGAGCACATTCTGGTCAAAAGCCAGAAACAACCGCCGGTAAATCACAAGTAATTTACTTGCGTCAGAAACAACTCGGGCTGGGGTAGAAGCGATGACACTGATTGACAGGCGCAACGATACGGTTGCGGGCAGCAAATACATTGTGTTGAGGGATATTCGTCACGCACGCTCGACACACTTTTCGGATCGATCAGACACCAAATCAGACACCAAATCGGATCGATCAGACACCAAAGTTGGCGGGCCGCAGCGGCGCAGTTTGGAATCGATCGCCGGCATGCTTGACCGCATCGGCTGTGGCTATCTCGTGCTGAACCGCGAAAAGAGGGTCATAGAATGGAATGCAGCCGCTCAAGACACGCTTGAGCGCCAGGGCGAAGCGGCCGATACCGCTGGCGAGCTTTCTATCGCGCTGAGGCGGCTGGTTGCGAATGTTCCGGTCCATTTTCAGCCGGGCTCACTCTCATGGGTGGTGATCCGAAGCAGAGGCGACAGGCCAGTGATACTGAATGAGATGGGCGTCATCGCACCTGACGGGACGAGTATCGTCGCGTTGCTGGATCGGGAGAACACGTCGGCGGCGAATCCTCTGACACTGCAAAGAATGTTCGGCTTGACCAGCGCTGAAACGCAGTTGGCGTTGCGCTTGGCTCACGGCGATGCGCCCCTGGACATCGCCCGCAGTTGGCACCTCAGCCGCACGACGATCCGCTCCCAGCTTGCTTCGCTGTTCGCCAAGACGGAGACAAAACGTCAGGCGGAGTTGGTGGCGCTTCTGGGGCGCATTTCGGTCCTGCCGTGAGTTCGGTCTAGCCATGAGATAGCCGATTTCGCCGGGCGTCGGCATCCGCCCGGATTCATGCGACCGGAAATTGGGCGACCGGAAATTGGACCGTTTCACCGCAGCCGCCTTGTGCGCGGCCGCGGGTTGCGCTGATCGTGGAGCTGACGGTGCTGTCTCTGTCCATTTCGATGCGCTGTCCGACACAGGCAGCGACCCGGATCTCTGAACGGGAGTAACTTTTTATGGCTGACTCAAATTTGACGGGCCACAGGCTGGATGATGATCCATGCCGCGGGCCTGCTGTTTCCAGCGCGGCGGAATCTGCTCGTTCACGGTCGGACGGTGCTGTGCTGGAACTTGCACGCGCAGGGCCGGTCGTCGTCACAGGTGCCGCGGGGTTCATCGGATTCCATGTTGCGTTGCGGCTTTTGAGGCATGGCGTCGACGTCATAGGCGTCGACAATTTCACGCCCTACTACGACCCAAGACTCAAGGAAGAGCGATTTGCACGCCTCTGCGCCGAGCCGGGATTCGTTCCAAAGCGTATGGACCTGGCCGACAGGGCGCTCGTAAACGCTCTGTTTTCCGACTTTCGACCCTCACACTTTGTGCACCTCGCCGCTCAAGCCGGCGTGCGTTATTCACTCGCCGACCCGCATGCCTATGTGCAGTCGAATATTGTGGCGTTTCTCAATGTTCTGGAAGGCTGCCGACACGCCGGCATCAACCATCTCGTTTACGCTTCGTCGAGTTCCGTTTACGGCGCCAATCGAAACATACCGTTTTCCGAGCACCATGGCGCCAGCCATCCGGTCAGCCTCTATGCCGCGACCAAAGGCTCGAACGAATTGATGGCGCATTCGTACAGCCATCTGTTCGGCCTGCCCGCGACCGGATTGCGTTTCTTCACCGTCTATGGCCCTTGGGGCAGGCCCGACATGGCGGTCTATACGTTCACGCATGCCATAGCCGAAGGACGAATGATCGAAATAGCGAATGCTGGACACGTATGGCGAGACTTCACCTATATCGACGACATCGTCGAGGGCGTGGTTCGAGTGCTCGCCGCACCACCACGTGCAGATCCAGCTTGGGACGGTCGCACGGCCGATCCCGCTACCAGTTCGGCGCCACATCGAATCTACAATATTGGCAATGACCGGCCCGAAGAGATCAACCGCCTGATCGCGATCATCGAGACAGCCCTTGGCCGACGCGCCCTTCGCGTCGATGTGCCTTTACCCCCAGGCGACGTTCTGGAGACCCGCGCCGACGTCAGCGATCTTCGCCGCGCTGTCGGCTTCGCACCGGCGACAGCACTCGAGGACGGAGTGCACCGTTTTGTGGAATGGTACAGGGATTTTCATGGAAGGGATTTGCCCATCAGCCGAGAACGGCAACGTTCATTCAGGCACAAGGGCGCGAGAACGCGGGCGGTTGGCGACAAACCTCAAACTATCGTGCCGGTTCATTCTCCCAGGCCCATGGCCGAGGATTTCAAACCGAACGGATGAGCTTTCGCCCTGCTGCCCCCACCTTGCGCGCGGGTTACGGTGTTCAATCAGTCTGTCTTGGGATACGCCGTCACCGGAAATGGTCGAAGCTGCCGGCGGGCGCCAGCCCCCACTCCCAAAAGGCGCCGGGCATGACGTGTCAGCGGCTTCTCGAACCAGCGGTAGGTGATCAGAGCCACGCCAAAAGTGGTCGCCAGCGCCAATACGATAAAGGCCCACGGGCCAAGCAACACGATCAAGCCTGTTCGCCAGAAGATGATGCGCATGGCGCGGATCACGAATGGATGCAGCAGATAGAGAGCGTATGACGCATCGCCGACGCCGGCTCCCCATCGAGCAGCCAGACTTTCATGCCCCCGCTCGCTTGGGGCCAAGGCAGCACTCCAGACTATGAGGGCCGCGGGGACGCCATAGACAAGGGGGCGGGAAAAATCGATCGAGATTTCGGGAAATGCCGCCGCGAGCATCAGGGCGGCCAGTCCCGTTCCGGCGACGCAGGCCCTGATGAAACCAGAGGGCCGCAGGCCCCAGGCGCACATGATTCCGATTGTTGCGCCGAAAGCGAACTCCAGGATGATCGGATTGGTCCAGAACGCGAGGGGCTCTGACAGGGGCGCGGCGAGACGGCCTGCAACCACCATCCCCGCCAGGGTCGTGAGCAGCACCGCAACGGCCCAACGCATAGGCAGTACGATTGCAGCCGCGAACAACACATAGAAGAGCATTTCATAATTGAGTGTCCAACCGAGTTCGTAGACGGGCTGAACGATGCCGTCAGGGCGAGCGGCCGGAATGAACAAATAGGATTCGATAACAAACCTGAGATTGATGTAGCTTTGGTTGAGGAAGGTGGGAGAGAGCAATGCCACTCCGAGGTAGAGCGTGGTGACAGACCAATAAAGCGGGACAATCCTGGCGATCCGACGGGAAAGGAAGAGACGCGCGCCACCCGCCTTTGCGAACAATTGTCGCGACGAGTGCACCATGATCAAGCCGGAAATCACGAAGAAGACGTCGACTCCGGCACTCCATGGTATCGGGTTCCAGGCCTGGAAGGTGCTGCCAGCCTGCAATTCCAGGGTCGCGGCGTCATGCTGCGCGTGGCGCAGCGCGACCGAAGTTGCTGCGATGGCGCGCAGGATCTGGACCTGAGGGAGTGTTTCGCGTTGCCGGGCTTCGACAGGCGTCGATGTCTCGGACTCACGGCGCATCGGCGGCGTTGAAATTGTCGCAACCGGCTCTTGTTCGTCAGGCATGGATGCTCCAAAGCTCTGCCGGATCACTGTGGCGCGCCTTCCAGAGCTCATGCATCCTTCAAATGACGGACGCAGACCGCAAAAGCACAAGGGCCGTGTCGGCAGGGCGCAGTTGTGCCGAGAGGCAGGTGAACGTCGACGCTTCTTTGAGATCCAACGACCTTGTGTCTCCAGCCATCAGGGAGAGCTATCGGCTGCAATGCCGATCATACGCGTCGCGGCTTTGTTGAACTGTCGGCCCAATGGTGACGGACATCACCGATGGATAGACAGTTCTCATTTGCCAAACCTCAAACGCAAGCGCCAATTCCGTTGTTGGCCGCCGATCGGCCTGAGCGAGAGCAGGGCAAAAACCAGGCCAGGCTGGATTTTCAGTCGCTTGCCGATATAGATAGCCATCGCGACGCTCCAGATGCTCAGGGCAAGCGTGACACCCACTGCAGCGCCAATGGGGCCGTATATCGCGACGCCCACGGCACAGGCTATGATGTTGGCCACCGCACCGGCGATCATGGTTGTCGCGGCGGCCCATTCGTTTCCAGTCATGGTCAGGAGATTCTGCTGAGGCCCGCACAGCGCAACAAAGACATATCCCAAAATGAGAACCCGCGCGATTGGCGCTCCCGCGATGTAACCCTCACCGAAGTAGCTCAAGAACGGCTCAACAATCACCATCATTGGGATGGCCACCGCGATGGCGCCGCCAGCAGAAAGCAGGGTAGCCCGTGCGAACAACTGCTGCAGAGCTTTCCGGTCTCCTCTGGCATGCAGATCGGCTGCCGTTGGCGAAAACATGGTAGCGACGGCGATGCGGGACAGTCCCACAAGCATCGCGACGTTCAATGCCAGGGCGAATATACCTGCTTCACGGATATGGTGTGTCCAGCCCAACACCAGCACCCCGGCCCGGCTGACAAAAACATCGAGACCGGTGATGAGCATGAGCGGTGGGACTGCAAGCCACCACTCCCTCGGTGCATAACTGGGCTGGGCTTGCCGCAAGCCGGGCGGTTCGAATTTCGCCGCGGTGATGAACACCAGCCCAACCGTGATGGCGGAACTTATCAACACCGCCAGCATCACCGATGGTGCGTCCACCACCCGCAATCCTGACTTTGCCAGCATCGCAACCAACACCAGCAGGAGCCCGTCTCGCACGATGCGCTCCGGCAATAGCGCCGAGATGACGCCGCCGAAAGCACGTACCAGCGTAGCGCCAAGGGCGTAAGCGGTAATCAAGGGCACCGCCGCCATGCCGAGCATGATACTTATCTCAAGCCCTCTTTGCGTATGATCCGAAAAGAAGAGGACAAAGGCAGCGCCGGTCATCCCGAAGAGCGTCGCCGCCGCCAGCGATCTTTGCAGGGCGAATTTTATTACCCCTCGCGCCAGATCAAGCCTCCCGTTGGCTCTATAGGCGGGCACAAAACGCAACAAGGATACATTGAACCCAAGTGTCGCCAGATAAGCGAGCACGGAGGTCCACGCCAGAACGTAGGAATATATTCCGTAGTTGTGGGGTCCGATGAGGCGCGCAATGGCCAGCTGCGCAAGGCTGGTCAACCCAGCACCTCCGATATAGATCAAGAGAGCGAAGACGCTCGCCCGGGCAAGCCGCGAGCCGACATCCCTCTTCGGAGGCACGGGTCTTGCGGCAAGACCGCCGGGAGGATGGTCCGGGGATTTTCGATACACGCAATTATCGACATCGGCCGCGTTGGTATCGAGTGAGGCGTATCTTTGGTCTCTAGGTTCTGCCCCGCCATCCGCACGCAAAAACGTCGAAATGATTTGTTTCTCGACCTGGTGAATACTTTTCAAGGTCGATTGACCGTCGGTATTTTCGATAGAGATGACTTTTCGGCCGGAAATCGCCAGAAGATCATTTATAGATTCAAACACACCAAAAGAGCGCATGTTCACGTTCAAGTCGGCCTCGAAAATTCGTTCCGCCGGCGGTTCATGCTCCATCCGCAGTCGCAAGCGTTCCTCCACGACCGCATATGGCACCATCAGCCTGACGGTAAGATCAGCCGGCGGCGCGAGGCTGAGCGCCTTTGCGAGCACACCGTGGTCGGTGTCTCCGTTGAACATCGCCAGCGAGCCGATCGCTTGAACGTACCCTTGATCGAATACTATGATATCGGGCGACTTCTGCGAACGACCCCAACAACGCGAGAGATGCAATATATATTGCCAGATTCGAGCACGCCATATTCGTCTGCTCGGCGGAATTAGTCTTACCATCGACAACGAAATGGAAAGATCGTTCACTCTTCCTCCGGAGGACAGCAATATTTTTAAAGTTGAAAATATTGCCGATGTTATTCTCGAGACAAACAACAAAATCCCGAGATCGAAGCTACCGGTCCTGCGGCTAGGCTTGTGGCTGAGAGCAACCTCGGCGTGATACCCTCTCCCACGCAACTGCCGAACGAGCGCGTGTGCAAACGTTGTTTTGCCGGATCCTGGCGGTCCGAAAAATTCAATGATCATTCTGGGTCAGGCTCAATCGTGGGAACGCACTTGGTTCCCTGTGATATTTTTGGGGAGCGGAGACGACGGTCCTCATCAAACCCTCGCAAGCAGGAGGTCGGCGCTGTCCCCCATCCGATAGCCAGCATGCTTCTTGAGATTCACCTGGGTGAGCACGCTCGCCATGGGAACGGCGCCTGCCCCACCGGCCCGGAGTGGCTCCAGAACACCGCGGGCAATGCTGCGCCGCGTCCTGGCCCAGCGGACGGCAAAAAGGACTGCATCCGCCCAGCGCTTTAGAAGTCTGGTTTCGGGCCCTCCGAGTCCCAAGGGTCCGTTTATGATGACGACGTCGTAAACCGAGAGCAGTTCATCCGTAAACTGGGACCTGTCCACCGTGGACAGAAGCGTCAGCAGATCATCCGAGGGTGCAGGAGCGGCCATGAGATCGATGCCGATTTCTGGCATTCTCGTGATTGCATCCTGCAGGAGACAGCGGTCACTCACATAGTCTCCAAAGGAACTGTGAGCCATGACGGTGCTGAATTCGCCACGAAACTCGTTCGTGAGCCGCGCATCCTTGCGGTCAAGGTCGAGGAAAAGCACCCTTCCTCCCAGTCGAGTTGCCGCCAGCGCCAGGCTCCACGCCAACTCGGTCTTGCCATCGTCCTGGACGCTGGACGTTATGAGGATGATATGTGGCGGGTGACCCCTCCCCTGCGTTGGCGCCGCAGTGACAAGAATGGACGTCACGGCGCGGCTGAACGGCGAGTTCCGCTGGCTCAGAACCAGATGACGCAGCTGTTTCGCGTGAATTCCCGAAACCTTGGGAAGCAGCCCTACGCACGGAATCCCAAGTTCGGCTTCGGCTTCGGCTTCGCTGCGCAAGGTCTGATTGAAGCTGTTGCGGACTATGACGAGGACCGCCCCCAATAGACCGAACACGATCATACCGGGCGGGACCAGGAAAATTGGCGACAGGGTTTTCGCATTTGATGGCGGCCATGCCGCTGAAAGGATCATTACACCTGGCGAAGGCGTCGCGATGCGCCGTATCAAGTCCTGTTGCCGGCCAAGAAGATCGTTGTAGTGCTGTGTTACGATAGCCACCTGCGGCTCAAGGGAACGCAAGCCGGAAAGCTGGTTCGCAATGTCGGCCACAGCCGCGTCGAGCACCCTCTTGCGTCCCTCCAGGGCCGCAACCTGGGCGCGATATACGTTTGCCTCGGCAGCGATGCGCGCGACGTCCTGTTCCATCTCATGGTTGATCGCGTTGCCCAGACCCTCGTCCGCAGCGGCACCCGGCTGGCGGGCCACCAGATCGGCCAATACCGGCGATCCGATTTCTTCAGCCATCACCGAGACAGCCGCGCCCGCCTTTCGCAAATCCTCGATACGGCGAAGGTGTGATTCCGAGGCGGAGAGATCGGCTTTCGACAAGGAAATCTGTCGGCTGAGTTCCGCTGTCTCATTGGCCGCGTTGTTCGCCGCACTTTGATCGACAGCGCCATGGGTCAGCCGATACGTCTCCAGACGATCGGTTGCGTCGACCAGATTGGCTTGTACTTGCGGCAGGCTGGCGACCAGCGATTCCAGTTCAAGCTGATCCGATGCACGACGTTTCTGTATGAGATCGTCGATATAGACCTGAGCGAATGTGTTCGCGACCAGCGCAGCGCGCGCCGGATTGTTATCGGTGTAGCCGATGGTGATGACCCGCGACCGCAGCTCTTGTCCAACCCTCATTCCATTCCGCAGCGTCTTCAGTTCGGCGGCATCCGCTGCTTGCGGACTTCCCGCCGCGGGCTTGCCTTGCGGCCACACGCTGTTCACGAGACCGCTGAGGAACGAGCCCGTATTGCGCTGATCGCCCGAAGCGGCGCTCGAGCCGCTTTTTCCAGCAGCATCGGCTGCCTCGGCCTTGCGCAGCGCCGCCAGAACTCGACGCAGATGGACTTGCGACGAGAGCATCGTCAGATGGTCATCGATGCTCGAATCCAGCAAGTCCTGAACGGACTCGGTAACACCCGCACTCCTGCTTGGAGCGTCGATGATTATCTGAGTCGTCGCCTCGAACAGCACCGGGCGAGCAAGGCCGGCAAGCCCGGCCAGGATGCCACCCAGAACCGCGATGGCAAGCAGGAACCATTTTCTCGTCGCCACGGTGACGACGAGCTGATGGAAGGGAGACGACGTTTGCATGGGCTCGCGCAGCGATCGCCGCATCCGCGAGTTGGTTTCGAGCGCAGCTACCGCCATTTGCGTGACGCGCGGAAGCCTAGTGCGGCTGGCTATGGAACCTTCCATCTCAAACCCCTGTCAGTTCGATGTCGTGAGAAAGGCGTGTTGCCGGCGCCGATCGCCGCATGGCTTCGTTGCGCCACGCCTGGAACATAAGAAGCGGCCACAAATCGCGAGAATGATCTTGTCTTCCACCCAGGTGATCGCGCCAACAAGCGTCGACCTTTGCAAAATCGAGAATCCCGTCTCCCGAGAGGCGTGTCGTGGCGATGATATCGCTTGCCCAGGCGCGCAGGGGTCCTTTCAGCCAGGCCCCGACCGGAACGTCGAAACCTTGCTTGGGTCGATCGACCAGCCGCCGCGGAACATAACGATCAAGGAGTTGGCGAAGTATCCATTTGCCTTTGCCATTTCGGACCTTGGCATCCGTCGGCAGGCGCCAGGCGAATTCGACGACGCGATGGTCCAGGATCGGGCAGCGCCCCTCGAGGCTGTTGGCCATGGTGGCGCGATCGAGCTTCACCAATATGTCGCCGGGCAGGTAGCCGGTCATGTCGTCGAATAGGAGACGGGACAGCAGGTCGTCGAGCTGCGATGCGCTGGCATTCGATGCCGGCGGCTTGTGAAGAACAAGGCTGTTGGTCGAAGACACCGTCAGCCGCTGAAGCAGTTCGTCCTCATTTGCCGCCGCGAGCAGGCGTGCGAGGCGATTCAACCGGTCACTTCGCAATCCGTGCCGCATGCCTGCCGAAAGCGGCAGGCTGCCGACGATATCGTTCTGGCAGGCCTGGGCCAGCAATCCGGTCCCCGCCGCCAACATCCGGCGAAGTGGTGATGGAAGCGAATGCTGCCTTCTCAGGCGGGTCGCCAGGAAGTGCCGAGAATAGCCCGCGAAGCATTCGTCGCCACCGTCACCCGATAAAGCCACGGTTACGTGTTGCCGGGCGAGCCGTGACACCAGCAGCGTCGGTATCTGTGACTCATCGGCGAACGGCTCATCCCAAATCCGCGGCAGCTCCGGAATGACCTCGCGCGCCGCGGCCGATGAAAGGTGAAGTTCCGTGTGGTCGGTGCCCAGATGCCGCGCAACCGCGGCGGCATGAGGAGCCTCATCGAACCCACTCTCGCCGAACGCTATGGTAAAGGTGCGAACGGGCTTGCTGGACTGTGCCTGCATCAGCGCGACAACCGTCGAGCTGTCAATTCCGCCCGACAGAAAGGCGCCAAGCGGTACATCGGCAACCATTCGTTCGCCGACCGCAAGCCGAAGCAGGCTGTCGAGTTCGGTCGTGAGTTCCTCGTCGCTGCCGGCGATCGGTTCCCGCCGTGCCTTAGAGGCGACGTCGGCCAGCGACCACCAGCGTCGAATGCGATGCGCAAGAGAGCCAGCACCGCGAGCGTTGGCAAAATCTGCTGCCGTCACAGACAGGACTGAACCGGGCGGCAGTTTGAACACGCCCCGCCAGATGCAACCGTCATCCGGCACCCATCCCTTCGAAAGCATGGTTGCCGCCGCATCGAGATCGAGTTCGGGAGAGAACCCCGGGAAGCCGTTGATCGCCTTCAGCTCCGAGGCAAAGACGAGCGCTTCACGTGTCGAGGCGACATAGAGCGGCTTCTTGCCCATTCGGTCGCGGGCGAGGTGGAGGATCCGTTTCTTCATATCCCACAGCCCGAAAGCGAACATGCCGGCGAAGCGCGTGAGTGCCGCGTCGAGACCCCAGCTCTCGATCGCGCACAGCATGACTTCCGTGTCACTGGTGCCGCGGAAACGGTGGCCCGCGCCTTCCAGTTCGCGGCGCAGATCGCGAAAATTGTATATCTCGCCGTTGAAGGTGATGACATAACGGCCGCTTGCGGAATGCATGGGCTGGCGGCCCGCCTCGGACAGGTCGACGATGGCCAGACGCCGATGACCGAAGGCGATCCCAGCTTCACGACTCATCCAAAATGCCTCGCCGTCAGGCCCGCGATGACGAAGGGCCGTCGTCATTGGCCCGATTGCCCTGAGCGAATTCGCATCGACCGCATCGGGCGCCAAGAGAATTCCAGCGATCCCGCACATCCTAATATCTCCTCTGGCGAACAGTCGCGGGGATCGCCCGAGGCGTTCCGGCAACAAGGCAGATGGTCAGAGAGAACCACACAATCGGATGGCGGATGATCAGGTGCGGAACACTGAAGACCGCGATCGAGACCACAAGCGCCAGGAGGGCGTCCTGTTTCGCGCGCCAGGCGCACAAGGCGGCCGAGGCGAGCATCCAAACAAGGGCCAGGACCGAGATCAGGCCGCCTTGGGTGTAGAGATCGAGAATCGTGCTGTGGGCCTCGAAAGGTCGCGGCAGAAACTGCTGATTGACGACGGGGGGACGATCAAGGTGCGGGCCTGGACCAAGGCCGAGCGACCCAGATCTCTCTCCTTTGTCCAATGCCTCGTCCCAAAGGTAGAGGCGAAGCTCGGCGGTTTCCGCGGTCGCTTGCCCGCCCTTGTCCTTTGTGAGGCTCTTGGCGAAGTCTTCGGCGCTGGCGACCTCGCTGAGGGCGTAAGGCGTCATGGAGATGGCCAGCGGAAGGAACCCAACCGTGAACAAGAGGGCAAGTTGCCGTGAAAGGCTGACCTTGCCGCCGGCGGCTGTGAGCCAAGCCCGAACCCGCAGCCCAAGCAGGATCAGGCAAGTCAGGATTGTTGTATACAGGTAGGTATCGCTCTTCGTCAGCCTTCCGACAAAGAAGGTGAGGACGAGGCTGCACAGCCCAAAGTACCTCCCCCACGGATTGCTGGTGGTTGTGGCAAGATGCAGGGCCAGAGGACCAAAGAGAGCGCAATAGAGCGCAAGCTGGTTGGGATTGTCAGACCAACCGCTGAAGCGGTCCCAATACCAGGGATCGACGCCAGATTGATGAATCCAGCCCCACCCAAGTCCCAGCTGAACGACAAAGCCTGCATTCGCGAAAGCGATTATCCACCAGGCAGTACGACGCAGATGGCGACCCGCGTCGGGCTCCGCGGCGGTCAGGCAGGTGATGAAGACCAACAGCAGGTAAGCTATCGTGTCATGTATCAACGGATCGAAGACCAGTACGGTGGTCAGATAGCCGGTGATGGCGCCTACACTCAGAGCCAGTGTCAGGAGCAGCCAGAAACGGGCAAGTTGGGCCAGGGCCGGCGTAACCTCCAATCGGCCGCCGGCGAGAACCCGCCCGATCGACAGCAATATCCAAAGCGTGAGGCACAGTTCGCTGTAGCCTACCGGCAGCCCCGGGATAGTGAGCCGCACCGCATAGGACATCGCGACGCCGCAGGCCAGGAGTGCATCACGGATCATTGCCGCGCCTCACCCAATCGGGGGTTTCGCGAGCCCTCTTCCATCAAGACCGCGGGCACCGATCGTGCTGGACTGCCGCGGTATTTGCCGCCGAGGACAGTCTTGTATAGCTCGCAATACTGGTCGACGACCAAAGACAGCGAAAAGCGCTCCCGGACTAACCCGACGGAACGGCTGCCCATGATTTTTGCGCGAGCGCGGTCGGACAGTATCTCGATTATTCTGGATGCGAGGCCATCGGCATCGCGCGGCGCAACGAGATAGCCATTCCAGCCATCTTCAACCACGTCATTGCAGCCGGGCATTCTTGAGGCAACGATTGGCAATCCGGACAATCCCGCCTCCAACAGGACACGCGGGATACCCTCGCGATATTGCGTCGGAAACGCGAACAGATCAGCCATGCCAAGGAGGGCCGGAACGTCCCGTCGTGGCCCCAGGGCGACTACGTAAGGAGCGTATCGATCGATATCGGATTTGTTGACCGCAAACGGACCTTCGGAGTCCTGTGGACCGACAAGCACGAAACGCGCATTGGGCCTCTCGGAGAGGATGCGAGGGACCGCCTTGAGCAGGGTCGGGATCCCCTTCTGACGCGTCAGCCGACCGACAAAGATGATGATTTCGGCCGATTGAAGCCCAAGTTCCTCGCGCATGGTCGTGGCCGACGGGCCACGATACCTTGCTGTCGAGAATGCATCCGGGTCGATGCCAGAACTGCGGATCAGTCGCCCTTGGCCGCGACCGACCAGCCGATAGCGCTCGAAGAACGCCTGATCGTCGCGATTCTGGAAGACGGTCATGGCTGTCCAGAATGACGCGAGCCCCTGAAGGCCGCAAAAGATCGGACGCAGGGCCAGAGCCCGCGGTTCCAGTGACGAGAATGTCCAACCAAGACCATTGATGGTGCGGATGACCGGAACCTGCCCACGCACGGCCAAGGGGGTCAGGAGATTGGGCTTGGTGTCGAAACTTTGAACGATGTCCGGACGCAGTTCAGACATCAATTTGCGGACCGCCCTGAGAGCGCCCCATTCCCCGCCGCCGCTGGCAAAGCGGTCGAACCCAAATCGCCGATGGGGAATGCCATGGGGTAAAAAGTCGGCTCCGACATCGCTTGAGACCGCGGTGACTCGAAAGCCTCTTTCGCGCAGCTCCAGCAGGAACGGGATTCTAAGGCGGTGATCCTCGCCTCCGATGCAAACCAGGTGTGGGCTCATCCTGTCCCTCCTGGATACCAGCGGTATCTCAGACGCGCGAAATGGCTGGCTTTTGGATCTGCTTTCATAGTCCGGTTTCATTGCCTCTGTGCCCACAACCCCAAGACCACGCTAGGGGCAGGCCTCCCCGCTGTCCTCGTCTGTTTGAATGAAGCAAAGCGCGTTGGACGATGCGGCGATGCACCGGATCGCTACATGTCGGACCGGCAAGGCGGTGGATCGGTCGTGGCATGCCGTGCCAAAAGCCTGCGTTGTCCCTCCAAACCACCGAGGCGGAAGGCAGTCGATCCCGCCAACGGTTGCGCACTTGACGACCTTGAATCGGCCACCCCAGACCAGGCCCAAAAATGTCGGACCGAGTTAACTGCATCCGTCGAAAATCATTCGTTCTAACGATGCCACGACCAGCATGGTCACGTACGACACTGCGGAACCGCTCAGCAAAAAGGGGGCTGTGTTGGAAGCGTTTGGGCGCCGACGTTCAGAAAGCTTGCCCTCCCGCGCCTTGCCGTCCATTCGCGGACCAGCAAAGGAGCAGGACGCCGCGATATCCCGCCACAATGGCCCACCAGACGATTTCCCATGGAAACAGCCATCCGCCCGTCCTTTGGACATGGACGGCCCGACCAGCTATCCCTTCCGCAGGATGGGCGACGATTTCTCCGAAAAACCGGCGTTCTGGCACCTGGAGCGAGTTGTCGAAAAATACCGGGACAAAATCGCAATCAGTGACGGCTCGACATCCCTCACCTTTTCGGAATTGTTGAACGCGGTCCAAAACCTGGCCGGTGCAATCGCTGATTCAGTCCCAGCGGGCAAGGCAGTCGGGCTTCTGATCGGAAACACCCTCTGGTATCCGGTGGCCATGCTCGCCGCCATGCGCGCCGGTCGACCTGCCGTGCCGCTAAATCCCCGGGATCCATTTCAGCGCCTTGCTGCAATTGCCACCAGCGCGCGGCTGGCCGCGATCGTCAAGCCGGGGCCGGGCAAGCCGGTAGGCTGGCCGGATGCCTCGTCACTGAAATGGATCGATGCGGCCAGTTGCCTGGCCCAAACGCCGGGCGGCGGCTTGCCGGTGCTGCCGTCCGATGTTTCAGTCGATTCCCCGGCAATCGTTCTGTACACGTCAGGCAGTACCGGAACCCCGAAGGGCGTCGTAAACAGCCAGCGGGCCATCCTCCAGCGCGTTCAGCAATATGTGGATGCCTGCCACATCGGCTCCGATGATGTGTTCATGCCGCTGACCGGGCCGGCAACCATCGCCGGATGCCGCGAGATGATGACCCCGATGCTGTGCGGTGCCACGTTGTACCTTTCGGACATCGAGAGTGCCGGTATTCGCGCCGCGCGCGACAATTTCCAGAAATGGCGGGTGACGGTCGTCTATCTCGTTCCGGCGCTGGTGCGAGTGTTGATGAGTGGTTCTGCGCCCGACACATTCTCGTCTCTGCGGGTCGTGCGGGTGGGCGGCGAAAAAATTCTATGGTCCGACATCGACCGGCTCCGCGACAACGTTCCCGGCTCCTGCTTTGTACAGATCAGCTATTCGTCCACGGAAACAACTGGCACGCAATGGATCCTGCCGTGGGACTACCCGGAACGAGGCGCGACGGTCCCGGTTGGCTTTGTCCTTCCCGGGATCGAATACACCGTCGTGGATGAGAATGGATGCGAGGTCGCCCCGGGCGATGAGGGGGAGTTGCTGATCAGAGGCAACTACACCACTCTCGGATATTGGGCGGATGGGGGAAACGTCCCCCTTCAAGCGAGTTCCGCCAATCCTCGGCTTCGGATCTTCGCAACGGGCGATCTGGTCAAAGTCGACGACACCGGAATGATGTGGATCGTCGGACGAAAGGGACGTCAGATAAAAATAAACGGAAGACGGGTCGAGCCTGCCGAACTGGAACTCGTCCTGCGCCGAGCGCCTCAAGTGAAGGATGCCGTTGCAGTCGTGACGGATGCGAACGAACTGGTGGCTTTTGTCGTTCCCGCGAAAACTGACGGAAGCGAACTCGTTCCTGAATTGCGCGAATTGATCAGAAGAACTCTGCCGCCGGCAGTTCATCCCACGCGACTGCACAGTGTCGCCGAGATACCGCAGCTCAAAGGCGGCAAAGTCGACGGCGTCAGATTGCGGGAACTGGATTGCGCGCTGAACGCGCAAGATGCCCAGAAGACGTCAGCCGTCCGGCAGGCGGCAAACCCGCTCGATGTCGAAGGCGCCGCGACGGCCGTATGGGAGAGGATACTCCCGGGCAAAAAGGCGGCTGGCAGCCACTGGGACGATGCGGGCGGCGATTCATTGAAGCTGTTGCAATTCGTCATGGAGCTCGAGACGGCGCTTGGGCGGGAACTCAACCTGGACGCTTTCACCGTCGGGATGAGCTTTGCCGATATCGTCAGGGCAGCGTCACCAGAGCAAGACACAAGCAGCTCGCTTGTCGAGGCCTCGGACCCAAGGCCAATTTTGTTCATCGTGCCAGGATCGATCGGCTACGGTCCAAGCCTGGCAGCCTTCGGAGTCGAGATGAGCAATGTCGCCAGGGTTGTGGCCGCGCGCTATGGCGATTTGAACGACCTGCTGAAGGGACATGGCACAATACCGCGGATGGTGGATGCGATCGTCGACCAGATCAGCGAGGTCCAGCCTGATGGCAATGTGAACCTGATCGGTTATTCGCTCGGCGGCGGCGTCGCGTTCGAGGTTGCCGCCAAACTTGTTGCCGCAGGCCGGTCGGTCACGTTCCTGGGAATCCTCGACACCAATATCGGGGCTGGGCAGCACAACTACCGTGAAACTCTTGCACGCACCGCCCAGCGTATCCGCGCGCATAGAGTGACGGTGGATCGCATGATTTTGCGAGCCCTGGCGAAAATATTCGCCAGACTGGGTGCCGAGGCCCTGCTCGCGAGGGGCATCGATCGGCTGAAATGGAGGGCCTTCGCCAGAACGCGATTTATTTTGCGCCTCGAACTCGAGGAAATCCTACGGATGCGCGCATTTGGCCAGTGGCTCGTGCAACCGAAGACCGCGCTGCCGATTACCGCCACCCTGTTTCGGTGCAGGCGTACGGGCGTTCCGTCAGATCTTGGCTGGGGCGCCTTCTTTGCCGGTCTGAACATAGTTCCGATCGTGGGCGGGCACCTCGATATGCTCATTGAACCGCACCTCAGCCACAATCGTCCCTTGATAGAAGGCGCCTTCCTGGTGAGCGGCTCATAGCGGACTCGCCGCTATTCCCGCTCTCCTAAGCTGCGCCGATGGAATGAACCAGGGCGACTGCGCGCTTTCCTGGCAGCTATCCACAACAAATCCAGCAGCGCCGCAGCGGCAAGGACAGTCTAGTCCCGCGTTGCCGCGCTAGCTAAGGTTTTTCTAGATAATCCAACATTCCCGGAACCAAGGCAGCCATCGTCTCGCGCGGCGATTTCCTCGCGATGATCAACGATTCTATCAAAGGGTGCTGCTATTTGATTTGGCGCTAATATACCATTTCCACTACGCAGGCATGGGGCACTACCGAATCAGACGAAGGATATTTGCATGACAACTCTCCACTATGCCTCGGGTGGATCAGCCGCCGAAGTCGCAACCGCCGGATTCAATCTTGTCGACGTTTCGTCCGTGGACGAACTCAACGCGCTGCCAGCCGGCACGAAAGGTCTGGTCTGGCTGAATGAGGCCAACGGGGTAACCTCGTCCTTTATCCAGAAGGTCACTCCCTTCATCGGCAATCCGAAGGCATTTGGTTTCTTCCTTGTCGACGAACCGGACCCCACCGGCCAATGGGGAACCTACGCAACCGCCGCGAATCTGAAGGCGGAATCAGACTGGATCCACTCCAATTTGCCAGGCGCCAAGTCCTTCATCACCATGATGAACATGGGATCTTCCGCCAATCCTGATTTTTCGAACACCTTCAATCCTGCCAACACGCATATCGACTACTACGGACTGGATCCCTATCCGGTGCGCACCGGAACAAGCGCGGTCGACTACAACATGATCGACAGGACCGTGGCCGCGGCTGTCAACTCGGGCATTCCGGTCAGCCAGATGGTTCCGGTCTATCAGACGTTTGGGGGCGGCAGCTTTACAACCGATACGGGCGGCAAATACGTCCTTCCCACCGCCACCCAGGAACAGACCATGTTGGACCACTGGGCCAACCTGGTTCCGTCACCTGCCTTCGACTATGCCTATGCATGGGGTTCCCAGCAGGGCGATACGGCGCTTGGAAACTCGGCGGCGCTACAAGCCCTCTTCCTTCAACACAACCATGGCACCACCATTGTGCCCCCGACGCCCGTGGTGACCCCGCCAACGCCCGTCGTGACCCCGCCCACCCCCGTCGTGACCCCGCCGACGCCCGTGGTGACCCAGCCGACGCCCGTGGTGACCCAGCCGACGCCCGTCGTGACCTCGCCCAGCGATCACATTTTCACCGGCACTGGCGGCGCGGATGTATTTCACGGCACCACCGGCGCTGACACGATGATCGGTGGTGGCTACAACGACACCTACTTTGTCAACAACCCCGGCGATAGGGTGATAGAGGTGAAAGGCGGCGGCAACGATACCGTGCTGGCATCGGTGAGCTATGCGCTTTCGGCCGGGTCGGAGATCGAGCATTTCGCCACCACGAACCGCTCCGGCACCACCGCCATCAACCTCACGGGAAATGAGTTCTCCCAAAGCATACAGGGCAATGCCGGCAACAACATCATCAACGGTGGTGGCGGGCAGGATGTGTTGACAGGAAATGGTGGCAAGGACGTCTTCGTCTTCAGTGCCGCCCTCAAGGCCGGCAACGTCGCCAAGGTTACTGACTTCAACGTGACCCAAGACAAGATTCAACTCGACCACACTGTGTTTGCGGGGCTTCATGGGGGCACCCTTTCCCAGGACGCGTTCCACGTCGGCAGGGGTGCGCAAGACAGTACCGACCACATTATCTACAACAGCACGACCGGCGCAGTCTCCTTCGACAGCGATGGCATCGGCGGCGCACATCAGATTCATTTTGCCACTCTGTCTCCGCATCTATCGTTAACCGCATCCTCGTTCATCGTAACGTGAGCCTTTTGGGAAGAACGCCCGACCTCGTGAACCGATGCTGACGTTCATCGAACGATATCATTCATCGAACGATATCAATCGAAGACGTCAACGGAACGAAATTGCTCCGACGAGCATTAGTTCGTCATGAGCGCTCGCGGCATCGAGTTCCTGCAAAAATGGGTGGAGGAAAATGTTCCACCCTATTCGAAGGCCGATCCGGCCCTTGCGACGAAACTCGCCGAACAAGCGACGGCGGACGCCATCAAGGCGGGAATTCACCCTGAGGAGATTTCGGAAGAAGTCGGAAGCATGTTGACCACCATGCTTGAAGTGCTCGATCAACGCGACACCGAATGAGTGCACCCCAGTCCGCCGCTCGGCGGACTGGGGTGCACTCACGTCACGTTGACGTCGTCGTCGGGCTCCGGCGGCGTCTGGTTCTTGATATATGCCCCAGTTTCAAAACGGCGACAACAACATCTTCACCCAGATCGCGTTTGTCGTGCTGGTCGGTGTTGCGGCCAAGAATGCCATCTTGATCGTGGAGTTCGCCTATGAAGAGGAAAAGAAGGGGCGGGATCCAATTGCCGCGGTGCTCGAAGCCGCGCGCCTGCGCCTGAGGCCGATCCTGATGACGTCACTCGCATTCATTGCCGGTGTCGTGCCGCTGGTCATTGCGACGGGAGCCGGTGCTGAAATGCGCCATGCCATGGGCATCGCCGTGTTCGCCGGCATGCTTGGCGTGACATTCTTCGGGCTGATCCTGACGCCTGTCTTCTACGTCGTCATCCGACAGCTGGTGCTGCGGCGAGCAGCCCGTTCCCAGGTTAGCGCGATGGCGGCTGTCGAAGGCGATCCGCTGGGCTAACGAGCATGGGGCGGGCCGGCCAAGCCTGCCCGCCCCACACCGTCCCCGCGAAGCTCGAGGGATATGCTGGGCTGGGGACGGGGATGAAACTCCGCCCCCCGGAAAATAGTCGTTATTGGGCGGCGCTGATGGTTGCGGGATAGCCCGCCACTTCAAGTGCCTGGGTGAAAGCGGCGCCGTCGGAGTTGGCGTCGATGGTCACGGTCTGGGTCTTGAGATCGACATCGACCCCGGCGCCCGCATCGACACTCTGGATCGCCTTCGTGACGACTCCGGCGCAATGGCCGCAGGTCATGTCGGGTATGTTCAATTTTAACATTGGGTTTCCTGTCTCGTCATCGGCACAAGCGCCGTTTCTCGAAGTTGCGCGTTCCCGCCAGTGGAAGGTCAAGCGGCTTGTTGCCGTCGCAATTTTCGAACGTCTTGTTGGTCCGCGCGAGAAAAACACTTTCAAAGCAGCAACTTGGAGCGAGAGGAAAATCTCTTCCAACCCCTGTTGACCTTCCTGTGACTGGAAGCCTTAGCCTCCGTTCATCACATTCGAACACAGGACAGGAACGATGAATGCCATGCCTAAAATACCGTCCGCAGCAGCCAGGCAGAGCTTCCCGATCGAGGGCATGACCCGCGCATCCTGCGTGCGCCGTGTCGAGAAGGCGATCGCAGCCGTGCCGGGCGTTACGGCGGCTACGGTCAACCTCGCCACCGAGAGCGCCGACGTCAGCTTCGGCGGTGCCATCGATTCCGACGGGATCATCGCCGCGATCCGCGGTGCCGGCTACGACGTGCCGGTTACGAAGCTTGAAGTCGACATCGAGGGCATGACCTGCGCGTCCTGCGTGAACCGTGTCGAAAAGGCGATCGCCGCGGTTCCAGGCGTGAAGTCCGCCTCGGTCAATCTCGCCACCGAACGCGCGACTGTCGAGTTGCTCACCGGTTCCACGCCACGCGCGGCGATCGACGCCGCCATCCGCAAGGCCGGCTATGAGCCGCGTCGCGCGGCAACTTCGGCGGGAACCGACAGTCGCGAGGATGCCCGCAACCGTGAGTTCTCCAACCTCAAGCGCGATTTTGGCATCGCCGCGGTGCTGACGCTGCCGATATTCGTGCTCGAAATGGGCTCCCACGTCTTGCCGCCGCTGCACCATTGGCTGATGATGAATGTCGGCGATCAGCCGCGCTACATAGCCTTTTTCGTCCTGGCGAGCATCGTCCAGTTCGGCCCCGGCCTGCGCTTCTACAAGAAGGGCGTGCCGGCGCTGCTACGCCTTGCACCGGACATGAACTCGCTGGTCGTGCTCGGCTCGACGGCGGCCTGGGCTTACTCGGTGGTGGCCACGTTTGTGCCCAGCGTGCTGCCGGCCGGCACCGCCAACGTCTATTTCGAGGCCTCGGCGGTCATCATCACGCTGATCCTGCTTGGCCGCGTGCTTGAGGCCAAGGCCAAGGGCCGCACCAGCCAGGCGATCAAGCGGCTGATGGGCCTGCAGGCGAAGTCGGCGCGTGTCGAACGCAACGGCGAATTCGTCGACGTCGCGCTTGAGGATGTCACCGCTGGTGATGTCATCCAGGTGCGCCCGGGCGACAAGGTGCCGGTCGACGGCATCGTGCTTTCGGGCTCGTCCTTCATCGATGAATCCATGATCTCGGGCGAACCTATCCCAGTCAGCAAGGGCGAAGGCGCCGAGGTCGTTGGCGGCACCATCAACAAGACCGGCAGTTTCACCTATCGCGCAACGAAGGTCGGCGCCGATACGCTGCTGGCCCAGATCATCCGGATGGTCGAAACCGCGCAAGGCTCAAAGCTGCCGATCCAGGCGCTGGTCGACAAGGTCACCGCCTGGTTCGTGCCTGCCGTCATGGCAGCTGCCGCAATGACCTTTGCCGTCTGGCTGTTCTTCGGCCCGGAGCCAGCCGTCAGCTTCGCGCTGGTCAACGCGGTCGCCGTGCTGATCATCGCTTGCCCCTGCGCCATGGGCCTTGCCACGCCGACCTCGATCATGGTCGGAACCGGCCGTGCCGCCGAACTCGGCGTGCTGTTCCGCAACGGCGAGGCATTGCAGTCGCTCAAGGCAACGCAGATCGTGGCGCTGGACAAGACCGGCACGTTGACCGCCGGCAAGCCAGTCATGACCGACCTCGAAGTCGCCAGGGGTTTTGAGCGCGCCAAGGTTCTGTCGCTGGTCGCCGCCGTGGAGGCCCAGTCCGAGCACCCCGTGGCCTGGGCGATCGTTGCCGCGGCCAAGGAAGAGGGGCTGAAGACAGGTGAAGCCAGCGCATTCGAGGCTATCCCCGGCTTCGGTGTCAGCGCCGGCGTCGGGAAGCATCGTGTTGCTGTCGGCGCCGACCGCTACATGGCCAAGCTCGGCATCTCGGTTCAGCACTTCGCGGAAACCGCGATCCGCATGGGCTACAAGGCCAAGACCCCGCTTTATGCGGCCATCGACGGCAGACTGGCCGCAATCATCGCGGTGTCCGATCCGATCAAGCCGACGACGCCGCAGGCGATCCGTGCCCTGCACGATATGGGCCTGAAGGTGGCTATGATCACCGGCGACAATCGCCGCACGGCTGAAGCCATCGCCGCCCATGCCGACCAAAGTCGCTCCCTGGATCGAGATCTTCACCACCCCGACCTGCCCCGACTGCGTGGCGCTGAAACGCTGGCTGACGGTGCAGAAGCTGCCTTTCGACAGTCGTCGCGGTCGAGAGCAAAACCCATGACATCCTCGCCATCCGGCTAAGGCTGGATGACCGTTGCGCCTTCCGTTTCGCTGCCGGGCAATATCTTTCGCTCACCATGCCGGGAGCACCCGCCCGCCATTATTCGATGGCGAGCCGACCCGACGACGAGCTTGTCGAGCTACATGTCAGGCTTGTGCCGGTGGGCCGCACCAGCAGTTTGATCCATGCTTCGTTGAAAGCGCACGACAGGGTCGAGATCGAAGGCCCGTCTGGCTCAGCCTATCTGCGCGATGCCCATGGTGGCCCCATCGTCGCTGTCGCGGGCGGAAGCGGGTTGGCGCCGATCAAATCGATTGTCGAGACCGCGCTCGGTGCCGGCATGAGCCAGCCGATCCACCTCTACTTTGGCGCTCGCACGAAAGACGATCTCTATCTCATCGACTATTTTCGCTGGCTCGAACAGCATTTTTCGAACCTCGACTTCGTGCCGGTCCTCTCACAGGCTGTCGAAACAGGCTGGCGCACCGGTTTTGTTTCCGACGCGCTGGCTGAAGATCATCGGCAGCTCGCCGGCGCCAAGGCTATGTCGCCGGCCCGCCCGGCATGGTCGATGCCGTAGGCTCCGTGCTCGCAGCCCTTGGCGTCGCCTCATCCGACATCCACGCCGATATCTTCTTCACATCGGAAGAAGATTTCGAGGCCGTGGCGTAATCACCGAATGGAGACCCCAATTATGCTTCGTAGAGACTTCTTGAAACTTTCAGCAACAGGCGCCCTGATGACAACTGCACCATCCCTTTTCGCTTCACACGCCAAGGCCCAAGGCTCCGCTCCAACGATTATCACGGCGGGCAGGCGTGTCATCGAAGTCAACGGCAAGGCAGCCAATATCCTCGGTCTGACGCAACCAGCCGGAAGCCATGGCCTGGTGATGAATGCCGGCGAGACCTTCCGGGTCCGGCTCGAAAACCGTGTCGGCGAACCGACTGCCATTCACTGGCACGGGCTCACCCCGCCCTGGCAGCAGGACGGTGTCGCCGGCCTCTCACAGGAGCCGATCCCGGACGGCGGGGGTTACGACTACGACTTTCCGGTCGCTCGTCCCGGTACATTCTGGATGCACTCGCACATGGGATTGCAGGAGCAGCATCTGCTTGCCGCACCTCTGATCGTCCTCGATCCGGTGGAAGCTTCGAAGGATGTCCAGGAGGTCGTGGTGCTGTTCCATGATTTCACCTTCCGCGACCCGGCCGAAATCCTCGCGGAGCTCAAGGCCGGCGGTCACGACATGGCGGCGACGCGCAAGCCGCCGGCGGCATCCGCACATGAAGGGCACGATATGTCGGGCATGACGACAGGCGCCGCGATAGATCACGGCGACATGCAGATGGGTGGCATGTCCCATCTCCAGGGCGTGCAATACGATGCGCTTCTTGCCAACGATCGAACCCTCGATGATCCCGAGGTCTTTGCGGTCGAGCCGGGCGGGCGTGTGCGTCTTCGGCTGATCAACGGTGCCGCGAGCACCAATATGTGGATCGACCTTGGCAGACTGTCGGGTCAACTGATTGCGGTCGACGGCATGGCGGTGGAGCCGATCGGCGGCTCGCGCTTCGAGTTCGCGGTCGCTCAGCGGCTTGACATTCTGCTCGAACTGCCCAGGGAAGCCACCGCATGGCCAGTCCTAGCCGTGCAGGAAGGCGGCCGTATGCGGACCGGCGTGGTGCTCGCCGCCAAGGGTTCTTCGGTCGGCAAGCTCGCCGAGACCGCTGACGCGGACTTTCCGGCTGTCGGCGCCGAACTGGAGCAAAAATTGCGGGCGGCGAAGCCGCTCGTGGAAAGGGTAGCGCGCAAGCACACCATGATGCTGGGTGAAGGCTCCGGCTATGTCTGGACCCTGGATGGGGTGGTGCACGGCTCGGACAAGCCACTTGCCGTGAGAGCCGGTGACCGCTTCGAGCTAACCTTCATGAACCACACCACCATGTCGCATCCCATGCACCTGCATGGGCACCACTTCCAGGTGGTCGCGGTGAACGGAAGGCGGTTCGCGGGTGCCGTGCGCGACACGGTTCTCGTTCCGGCCTACATGGGACAGGTCACGATCGCCTTCGATGCCGACAATCCCGGCAAATGGGCGCTGCACTGCCACCATCTCTATCACATGGTCGGCGGCATGATGACGTCGATGGCCTACGAGGCCTGACCGAGCGCCAGGGGGAACCATTTTTACGGTTCCACCGGCGAACAAAGGCTTGAGCTTCCAGTGACTGGAAGCATTACATGATGTTCGACTCACCCTAGGAGAACCCTATGAACATTGGCGCTGCATCAGAAAAATCGGGCCTGCCGGCCAAGACCATTCGTTATTACGAGGATATCGGCCTGCTGACGGCTGACCGCGCCAGCAACGGCTATCGCGACTATTCGATAGCCGACGTGCATCGCATGCGCTTCATCCAACGCTCGCGCCACCTCGGCTTTTCGGTCGAGGAATGCCGACAACTGCTTTCACTCTATAACGACAAGGAGCGCGAGAGCGCCGATGTGAAGGCGCTGGCCAAGACAAAGCTGGCCGAGATCGACCGCAAGCTGGTGGAGCTCACGGAGTTGCGCGACACGCTTCGCATCCTTGTCCGCAGTTGCCAAGGCGATAGCCGTCCCGATTGCCCGATTATCGAGGGACTATCGAGCTCTCAACGCAAACAGTGATCGACACCCCAGATCGACGACGCCGATTCATACAGGCGAGCAGATTTAATGATGCGCTGCGACAGACACGTGCCGACGGAATTACGAGAGCGGCCACTACACCTAAAGCGTGTCGCGATTAATTGGCCTCATATCCGGCAGCCTTGAAGAAGTTTCTGCATTCGGCTGGCTCGAACAGGTGGCAGATATCGCCGAGAGCGTCGCAGAGGGCATCGAAAGTTCTGGCCGCCTTCTTTCGCAGCCGCGCCTTGAGTTTTGAGTAGGCCATCTCGATCGGATTGAGATCGGGTGAGTATGGCGGCAGGAACAGGAGCCATGCGCCCCTTTGGCGAACCAGTTGGGCAGCGCGCTCGTTCTTGTGGAAGCCGACATTATCGAGAATGACGACATCGCCGGGCGACAGTTCGGGAGCGAGCTGCGTTTCGACGTAGCGTTCGAAGATGGCGGCATTCATCGGCGCGTTGACGATCCACGGCGCGACAAGACCGTGACATCGCAGCCCGGCGATGAAGGTCTGCGTCTGCCATTTGCCGAATGGCGCATGCGTCCTGAAGCGCTCGCCCTTCGGCGCCCAGCCGGTGCGTTTGGTCAGTTTGGTATTGGTCGACGTCTCATCGATGAAGATCAGCCGCGCCAAAGCCTTGTTGAAGAAGCGCTTTCGCCGCCCGATCCACAGTTCACGCGCCTGGCGCACGTCGGCCCGCTGCTGCTCGCTGGCCAGTAGAGTTTTTTTTATGACTGAGCCCAAGGCGATTGAGCAGGCGACCGACATTGGAGCGGTGCACGCTCACCCCGCGCACCTCCAGCTCGACGCAAAGCTCATCTAGCGTCAGTTCGCCGGTCTCGGCCAACCGCGAGCGGACAAACTCGGCATGCGGCTCAAGCTTGCCGCCGCCCACATGGCCCTGCCGACGCGCTTCAAGCGAACCGGTCTGCCGCCGCAGGTTGATCAGATTGTTCACAAAGCGAGGCGAAACGCGGAAATGGCGCGCAGCCTCGCGGTGACCATGTCCCTCATCGACATACGCAACAACACGCCGACGCAACTCAAGCGGTAGCGGCTTGCCCATCGCGGTCTCCTTTCAGCCGCAATGAATCACGAACTCAAATCTATGGGAATCCTGAATCCCTTAAATCGCGACACGCTTTAATCGATGCAGATTGAGGGGCTTGCCGAATCTGGCGGCATTTCGCATTGATTTGTTTCGAAACGAAAATAATGCGATAGCGTGAAGCTCCGCGCCTGCGGCGCGCAGCAGAGAATCGCGGCAGATACCGACATGGTCGATCAGACCCTCGCCAAATATCTAAACGAACTTCGCATCTTGACGATGCTGCGCACACAAGGCCCAGCCAGCCGTGCGGATATCGCGCGTGGCCTCGGCGTAACCCCCGCCACGATAACACGGCTAGTCAACGGGCTGATGGCCAGAGATCTGGTCAATGAAGCAAGAAAACTCACCAAGGCGAAGTCAGCATCACGGGAACCAGGTCGTCCGGCCGGCCAGGTCTCGTTGAACCGTGAGGGCGCATTTTTTCTTGGCGTCGAAATCGGTGTCGGGATGGTTCGCTTCGCTATGATCGACCTCTTGTCGCGGGTGGTTGAGTCGAGCGAGGTCGTCGTTGCCAGGGACATATCGCCCGCCGAGGCGGTCACTGTGATATCCGACTACCTCGAGACTTGCAAAAATCAGGTACGTTACAAGGAAAAGATTCAGAGCGTGGGCGTAACTGTCCCCGGGATAGTGACCAGCAATGGGTTTGTTATAAACCTGCCAATTCTAGGGTGGAAATCGGTTGATTTTCTCGGAGAACTATCTCGCTCGGTAACACTTCCATGCATCGTCGAGAACGATGCAAACGCCGCGGCGTTCGGGGCTGTGTATACGCAACCCAACCTGCCCAGCATCTGCACCATCTTTCTCAAGCTTGGAGCAGGTTGCGGTGGCGCGGCAATCGTGAATGGGCGGCTGCTCAGGGGTGCGAACGGTGCTGCAGGGGAGTTCGGCCACATTCGTCTTGCCGACAACGGATCGCAATGCAGTTGCGGCCAGAAGGGCTGCCTGGAGAGTTGGGTCAATTTTGGTGCGTTGGCCAGGAGCTACCGGGGCACCGACGACCTCAGCGAGGCCGAGTTTGCCAATCTGTCCGCCGAAGTCGCGGCCGCCGCGGCACATGGCGAAGCGAAAGCGGCGGCGACGGTAAACGATTTCGTTCATTGGTTAGGCCTGGGCATCGTTTCACTGGTCAATCTGTTCAATCCGTCCACGATGATCCTTGGCGGCGAGATGGGGCCATTGCTCGAGTTCAGCCTTCAGAACATTCGAGACGCGGTGCAGAAGGGGATTGTCTCCGGACTTCCGGTTCCGGATGTGCGACTTTCGGAACTCGGCAAGTTCGAATGCGCCATAGGAGCCGCGACGATCGCCCACCATCATGCCTTCGATATTTCGAGGGTCGAGATCTCTGAAAATGAGTTGCAAGCCTAGCTACGAGCGCGGCCGAACGCCGCCGTCGCGGCCCTTGGCGCCGCCCAACCCCTGACGCATCGGACAATTTGTGCGCTGGCGCCCATGCACGCCCAGTCGTGAGAAAAATGGTTGCCCTTAATTAGTTTCTTTTGTAAAGGAATTATACAAGAGACTGATGCCGGGGAGGAACCAATGGCAGTCGACGCAAGACAGTTGCTCGCTTTCAACGTCCATCGCGGGCGTTCTCCTGGAGGCACAGGTTCTCCCTGATGAGGTGAGGCCGCAAACCAAGCTGGATGTTGGCCGCTCTCCAGAATGGCCCAGCAGACTTGTGGCGTGCTGAAATCTCTTCCTCGCCCCTGGTCCAACAGCCGCAGCAGTCCATCGCTGGCCCAAAATGGATGCCCGAAACAGGCTACGACCACACGCTTCGATAGAAAGAGATGAAATGGACGATGAAAAGCGGATGCTCAGGGTCGGCATTCTCGGGTGCGGGCCGATCTCCCAGGCGGCACATTTTGAGAGCGCGACGAAGGCGAAAAATGCTGAGCTCCACGCCATTTGCGACGTAGCTGACGACCTGCGCGAACGCATGGCGGCGACACACGCCCCCAGGAAAGCGTTTCGCGATTACTCCGAGATGCTGGCGGATCCGGACCTCGACGCTGTGGTCATCGCCACCTCCGACGCATTTCACGTTCCCGCGGCGATGGAGGCGCTCTCGGCAGGAAAGCATGTGCTGAGCGAAAAACCGATCGGCATCTCCATCGAAGAGGTCGAAGACCTGAAGAAGGCCGTCGAAAGGAGCGGAAAGCAACTCCAGGTCGGCCACATGAAGCGCTTCGACGCCGGCCTTCAGAGCGCCAAGGCATTCATCGACGGCGAGATGGGCGAGATGCTCGCTCTGAAGGCCTGGTACTGCGATTCAACGCATCGCTACCAGCTTACTGACGCCGTGCAGCCACTCATGGTTAAGAGCGCGAACGCCAAGAAGCCCCCGGTCAATCCGAAGGCTGACTTGGAGCGCTACTATATGCTTGCGCATGGCAGCCACCTCATTGACACAGCGCGCTATTTCGGCGGAGCGATCACCGAGGTCGACGCAAGGCTTCGCCAGCGATTCGGCGCGTATTGCTGGTTCGTCGATGTCGCGTTCGCCAATGGCGTCATCGGCCATCTCGACCTGACGGTTTCCGTGCGCATGGACTGGCACGAAGGTTTCCAGATCTACGGCGAGAACGGCAGCATCCTCGGCAAAACCTACAATCCCTGGCTCTTCAAGACGAGCGACGTCGACATCTTCAGCGAAAAGACCGGCGCCACGACGCGCATCCTTGGCGCGGACGGGCACTTTTATCGCCGCCAGCTCGAGGCGTTTGCGGACACCGTCCTGAACGGCGCGCCCATGACCGGTGCGTCCATCGACGACGGCATCGCCTCGGTCAGGGGCATGGTCGCGATCGCGCAATCGGTCCGATCCGGAAAGCCGGTCAGGCTTGCCGATGTATCGGGGGCGCTGTGATGCGCATCGGCATCTTCGCCAAGACCTTTCCCGGCTCATCGCCCCGGACTGTGCTGAGTGCCGCGGCGGCGGCAGGATATCAGTCGGTTCAGTACAACATGGCGTGCTCGGGCCTGAATTCCCTGCCTGAAGACATCAGCGATAATATTGCCGACGCGGTTCTCGGCGCCTCCCGGGAGACCGGAGTCGGGATCGCCGCGATCTCGGCAACCTACAACATGATCCATCCCTCCCTTCAGATCCGCGAGGCTGGCCGCCGCGGCTTTGAAGCGATTGCTTCGCAGGCCGCGCGCATGGGCTGCCGCCTGTTGACGGTGTGCACCGGGAGCTGTGACCCCGACGACCAGTGGCGTTATCACCCCGACAACGAATCCATGCTTGCCTGGTCGGAGATGGTGAAGGAGTTTCGCCATCTGATCGACATCGCCGAACGCTTCGATGTTCGCATCGGCGTCGAGCCGGAACTGGCCAACGTCATCAACTCCGCCCAAAAGGCCCGCCACCTTCTCGATACGATTGGAAGCGACCGGGTCAGGATTGTCTTCGATCCGGCCAACCTCTTCGAACGAGAGGCCGCGGATGACCGGCGGCGGATCATCGAGACCGCGATTTCCCTGCTGGGCGACCGGATCGAAATCGCGCATGCCAAGGACCGAAATCCCGATGGCAGCTTCGCCACCGCGGGCAAGGGCGTGATCGATTTTGCGCACTACCTGTCCTGTCTCCAGCAAGCGGCTTTTGCCGGCGATGTCATCACGCACGGACTTGTCGCCGCGGAGGCGGCGGAGGTTGCCCGGCTTCTGCGACTGGCGTTGTGCGCGCGAGAAGAACCGACATGAAACGGTCGGCCCACCAGAGCGGCGGCCTCCGCCTGTCCGTGGCCGAGACGGGTACGGGAGCGCCGTTCATTTTCCAGCATGGCCTTTGTGGAGACGCGTCGCAGCCGGCTCAGGTCTTTCCCCTTGATACGGCCTTTCGGTGCGTCACCGTCGAGTGTCGCGGCCATGGCTTGTCCGAGACAGGCTCGAAAAACGCTCTGTCCATCGAGACATTCGCAGACGACATCACAGGCTACATCGAGAGGTCGAATATGGTCCGCCCGGTGCTTGGCGGCATCTCGATGGGAGCCGCGATATCGATCCGCATCGCGGTCCGCTCGCCCGGGCTGATCAAGGCCCTGGTGATCGCTCGCCCGGCCTGGCTTGCCGATCCCGCGCCAGACAACATGCGGCCGAATGCGCTTGCCGGGGACCTGCTCGGGCGCATGCAGCCGACGGAAGCACGCCTGGCGTTCGAGGACTCGGAGATCGCGGCATGCCTGGAGGTCCACGGCCCCGACAATTTGAACAGCATACGCGGCTTCTTCTCTCGTCAGCCGATCGACGTGACGGCAGCGCTGCTGTCTGGAATCTCGGCCGACGGGCCTGGGGTCAGCGAGGACGAAATCCAAAGGATTTCGGTACCGACGCTGGTGATCGGTCACGAGCGCGATGCCGTTCACCCGATCTCCCATGCGCGCACTCTGGCCGCATGGATCCCGGACGCGCGTTTTGTCGAAATCACCCCGAAGGCGGAAAGCCCGGCGGCCTATCGTGCCGATTTCCAGGCTGCGCTCGCCACGTTTCTCAATGAGGTCTGAATGAGCCCCCTTGCCAACTGGATCGACGCCCTCCCGACACATCGTCTCCTGGCGGAGATGTCCTTGTGGTCAGCCGATCTTGGGCGCATCGAAGAGGAGATGCGGCGCGTCGACCCGTTCACCGACATCTATCATCTCGATGTCGCGGACGGGCATTTCTCGCCCGCCCTGTTGCTGTTCCCGGATCTCGTAGCCCTCTGCCGGCGGCATACGGCAAAGCCGTTGCACGTGCATCTGATGGTAGCGGACGGCATCCTTGAGGATCAGATCCGTCAGTTCACTGATGCCGGTGCCGACCTGATCAGCATCCACGCCGAAAACCGGAACATCGAATCCGGACTCAGACTGATTTCGGACCTTGGCCTGGCTGCAGGGCTTGTCCTGCAACTGCAGACCCCTGTTGCGTCAGCCGAACCGTTTCTGGACCGCATCAGCATGCTCACGCTGCTCGGAACGCGCATCGGCATCAAGGGCCAGGGCCTCGATGCGCAGGCCGAGTCCCGTTTGCACGAGGCGGCGTCACTGATCGCTCGAAAAAGAAGCGCAAACAGAGTTGTTCTCGGAGCCGATGGCGGCATTCGCCAGCACACGGTACCCGCTCTGCGCCGCGCCGGCGCCGAGACGATCGTCATGGGTTCGCTTGCCTTCAATGCGGAAAACCTCGAGCAGCAGATGGCCTGGGTCCATGCTCAAACAGTTGAAGGCTAACCCGATGGCCGGGCACGAAGGCCGCTCTCTTGGATTCGACCTTGGCGGCACGCAGGTCCGTGCCGCCCTGGTGGAGAAAGGGACAATACTGGCGCGAGCCTCCGCAAGGACAGACGTAGGCGGCGGTCCGCAAGGCGTCATGGCGCAGTTCCGCCAGCTTGCCTCGGAGGTTTGCAAGCAGACCGGCTTTGATGCGGTGCGCGCCGTCGGCATGAGTGCCCCAGGTCCCCTCGATACCGAGGCCGGCGTCGTGGAGCACATTCCGACGCTCCCCGGCTGGGACGGGTTCCCGCTTCGCGACCGCCTGGCCGATGCATTCGACCGGCCGGCCGTGCTCGAGAATGACGGCATTGCGGCAGCCTTCGGCGAATGGAAATACGGTGCGGGTCGGGGCCTCGAACACCTCGTCTACGTCACCGTAAGCACGGGTATCGGCGGGGGCGTGGTCGTCGACGGCCGATTGCTGCATGGCAGGAAGGGCATGGGCGGCCATGTCGGGCACTTCCGGATTGCACCCGATGGTCCAGTCTGCTCGTGCGGTGCTGTCGGTTGCTTCGAGGCGCTGGCCGCCGGCACGGCCCTTGGGGAACGGGCAGCCAATGCAGCGACGCGCAATCCAGCCGGCTATCTCGGAATCCAGGCAAGCGCGGGTCCGATCGAGACGCGCCATGCCGTCGAAGGGGCACGCGGTGGTGACCCTGAATGCCTGGCGCTCATGGCGGAAGAGGCCGACCTCCTCGGTGTTGGCTTCACAGGGCTGCTGCATCTCTACAGCCCGCAACGGATCATCATGGGCGGCGGCGTGTCCAGGGCTTTTGACCTGCTCGATGCCGGCATTCATCGCCGCATCCGGCAGGACGCGATGGCTCCCTTCAAGGACGTGCCCGTGGTGCCCGCTCAACTTGGCGACAATTGCGGGCTGTTGGGCGTTGCGTCGCTCGCCCTGTCTATGGTCGGCACCGATTCCTGATGGAGAAGACTATGGGATATCTGGGGAAGCTGAGACTGGATGGCCGACGTGCCGCGGTGACCGGGGGAGCCGGGGGCATCGGCGCCGCCTGCGTCGATGCCCTGCTTGAAGCTGGCGCGCATGTGGTCGTTCTCGATCACAGTCTTGCCGCCATCGAGAAAGCGAAAGAACGCCTCCTGGGACAGGACGTCTCGTTCGAGCAGCTGGACGTCACCGACACCGTTGCCGTCAAAGCGATGGCCGGCAGGCTTCGGCCGATCGACGTGCTCGTCAACAACGCTGGCATAGGCCGACAGACGCCTGGCGAAGACATCAGCGAAACCGAGTGGCATGAGGTGATGGACGTCAACCTCAATGCCGTCTTCTGGTGCTCCCAGGCATTCGGCCGCGGGATGATCGAGCGTCGCCGGGGATCGATCGTCAACATCGGTTCGATGTCCGGAGAGATCGTTACGCGGCCGCAGAAGAACGTCCACTACAACGCTTCAAAGGCGGCAGTTCATCACATCACCAGGTCGCTGGCCGCTGAATGGGCGGGGCGCGGCGTGCGTGTGAATGCCGTCGCGCCCGGCTTCATCGAGACCCCGATGAACAGCTTTGCTCTCAGGAGCGACATCGAGACCACCAACATCTGGCTCAGCAACACGCCCATGGGCCGGGTCGGCCAGACCGATGAAATCGCTTCGATCGTGCTGTTCCTGGCATCGGATGCCGCAAGCCTGATGACGGGTTCGATCGTACTGGCCGATGGCGGCTACACCGTGTGGTAGCGGGGCACGCGGCAGGCAAGAGGATATCGCGGTGAGGTTGAGAAATGAAACTGGCCAAACCTGCAACGTCGATGGAGACAACGGCCTCGGCTAGACGCTGAGCAACCCAACGCGTCCGATTTTGTGAATTCGCCGGCGGCATCTCCGGTGAAAAGGCCTTCGTGCGTCGCGAAGAAACCAAGATGGAGGAGTGAAATGAAAAACCTGATCAGAACGTCAATCATCGCAGCCGCGGGCTTGCTGTCGACGGCAGCATTCGCGGAGACCCTGACGATCGCCACCGTGAACAACGGCGACATGATCCGCATGCAAAAGCTGACGGATGACTTTACCAAGGCCAACCCCGATATTCAGCTGCAGTGGGTTACACTCGAGGAGAATGTCCTTCGGCAGAAGGTGACCGTCGATATCGCCACCAAGGCGGGGCAGTTCGACATCCTGACGATCGGCACCTATGAGGTGCCTCTGTGGGCCAAGCAGGGATGGTTGCTTCCGCTCCAGAATCTCGGTCCGGACTACGATGTCGAAGATCTCATCCCGGCCATTCGCAACGCGACGTCCGAGGACGGCAAGCTCTATGCCGCCCCGTTCTACGCGGAATCGTCCCTGCTTATGTACCGGAAGGATCTGTTTGCGAAGGCCGGGTTGACCATGCCTGAGAAGCCCGATTGGGACTTCATCGGCGACGCCGCCCGAAAGCTCACCGACCGCGCAAACGATGTCAACGGCATTTGCCTGCGCGGCAAGGCGGGTTGGGGCGAGAACATGGCGTCGCTGACGTCCCTCGCCAACTCCTTCGGAGCAAAATGGTTCGACAAGAACTGGAAGCCGCAGTTCGACCAGCAGTCATGGAAGGACACGCTTGGTTTCTACGTCAAGCTGATGAAGGATGCCGGACCAGCCGGTGCGTCATCCAACGGCTTCAACGAAAACCTTGCGCTCTTCCAGCAAGGCAAGTGCGCAATGTGGATCGACGCGTCCGTCGCGGCGTCCTTCGTGTCGGACCCAAAACAGTCGACGGTTGCCGACAAGGCCGCGTTTGCCGTGTCGCCGGATGAGAAGGGCAGCGGCAATCGCGGCAACTGGCTCTGGGCATGGACGCTGGCCATCCCGGCCGGTTCGCACAAGGCCGAGTCCGCCGAGAAGTTCATCGCCTGGGCAACCAGCAAGCACTATATCGAACTCGTCGCCGAGAAAGAGGGATGGGCGAATGTGCCCCCCGGCACCCGCAAGTCGCTCTATGAAAACCAGAAATATCTGGATGCCGCTCCCTTCGCCAAGATGACGCTCGACGCCATGCTGGCCGCCGGCGAGGGCAAGCAGAAGACGCAGTACCCGTTCTGGCAGTACGTGATCCTGCCCGAATATCAGGCTGTCGGGAATGCCGTCGGTCAGGTCTTCTCGTCGGCACTCACCGGCGACACGACCGTCGATGCGGCGCTGCAGCAAGCCCAGAACCTGACCGAGCGCGCGATGGCCAAGGCCGGCTATCCGAAATAGGCGCGGCTCACCGGAGCAAGGCCGCCGATAGCCTCGCGGCATCGGCGGCCACCCACTGTGTCAAATCCACGGGGTGCGACAATGGCAAATCTGCATACACGCAGCGCTGCACGGGTCATGATGGCGCCGTCGGTTGTACTGCTCTTGATCTGGATGATCGTCCCGCTTGTCATGACGATCTACTTCTCTTTCCTGGATTACAATCTGCTCAGTCCCGGCATGGAGCGCTATGTCGGGTTCCTGAACTACAGCTACTTCGTCACGGATCCGGCGTTCTTCTCGGCACTGGTCAACACACTGCTGCTCGTGCTTGGCGTGCTGCTGATCTCGGTCATTGGCGGAATCGGATTCGCTCTGCTCCTCAACGAAGAGGTCTACGGCCAGGGAGTGGCGCGCATACTTGTGATCGCCCCCTTTTTCGTGATGCCGACGGTCGCCGCCCTGGTGTGGAAAAACATGTTCATGAACCCGACAAACGGGCTGTTCGCCGCGCTCGCTCGCTCAGTGGGCTTGCAGCCGTTTGACTGGCTTGCGAAGGCCCCGCTCCTGTCGATCATCCTGATCATCGCCTGGCAATGGTTGCCGTTTGCCACGCTTATTCTGCTGACCGCGTTACAGTCGCTCGACGAGGAACAGAAGGAGGCCGCCGAAATGGACGGGGCCGGGCCTGTTTCGCGTTTCATTTACATCATCCTGCCCCATCTGGGACGCGCCATCACCGTTGTGATCCTGATCGAGACCATATTCCTGCTCTCGGCCTTCGCGGAAATCCTGGTCACCACCAACGGTGGGCCTGGCACAGAAAGCACCAACCTCACATACCTCGTCTTTTCGCAGGCCCTTCTGCAGTTCGACGTCGGCGGAGCTTCGGCGGGCGGATTGGTTGCGGTCGTGCTCGCCAACATCGTCGCGATCGGCCTGCTGCGCGTCGTCGGCAAGAATCTGGAGGCTTGACCATGGCCAGGCGAACCACGCACAGCCGCAAGCTCGTCATGACGTCCATTGTCTGGACGCTCGCGGTGATCGTCTTCTTTCCAGTCCTGTGGACATTCCTGACGAGCTTCAAGACGGAACAGACCGCGGTCGCCTTTCCGCCGCAGTTCCTGTTCTTCGAATGGACGACAGAGAACTATGTCGAGGTCCAGGCCCGTTCGGACTATTTCCACCATTTCGCCAATTCGGTGATCATCTCCCTCGGTTCGACGCTTCTTGGACTGATCATCGCGATTCCGACGGCGTGGGCCATGGCTTTCGCCCCCACGAAGCGGACCAAGGATGTGCTGATGTGGATGCTGTCGACAAAGATGATGCCGCCGGTCGGCGCGCTGATTCCGGTTTATCTCCTGTTTCGCGACAGCGGGTTTCTCGACAGCCGGATCGGCCTGGTCGCGATCCTGACCCTGATAAACCTGCCGATAATCGTTTGGATGCTCTACACCTACTTCAAGGAAATCCCCGGAGAAATCCTGGAAGCGGCCCGCATGGACGGAGCGTCGCTTGCCAAGGAACTTGTCCATGTGCTGACCCCGATGGCGTTGCCGGGCATCGCGTCGACACTGCTCCTGAACATCATCCTGGCCTGGAACGAAGCCTTTTGGACGCTCAACCTGGCAACGTCCAAAGCGGCGCCGCTGACGACTTTCATTGCATCGTATTCCAGCCCCGAAGGTCTGTTTTACGCCAAGCTTTCGGCGGCATCGACCATGGCGATCGCACCGATCCTGATCCTGGGTTGGTTCAGTCAGAAGCAACTCGTGCGCGGCCTGACCTTCGGCGCGGTGAAGTAGGACAAGGGGAGAGAACCATGGGCAGCATAACCTTGCAGAAGGTCTCCAAATCATTTGGCGATGCCAATGTCATCACGTCGATCGATCTCGACATCGAGGATGGCGAGTTCGTTGTCTTCGTGGGACCTTCCGGCTGCGGCAAGTCCACGCTTCTGCGCCTGATTGCGGGTCTGGAGGACGTGTCCGGCGGCGCGATCATCATCGACGGCAAGGACGCAACCGGCAAGGCTCCATCGGCTCGCGGTCTCGCGATGGTGTTTCAGTCATACGCGCTCTATCCGCATATGAGCGTGCGTAACAACATCGCCTTTCCGCTCAAGATGGCAGGCGTCGGCAAGCAGGAAATCGACCGGAAGGTCGAAGACGCGGCGCGGATCCTCAACCTGGGCAACTATCTGGATCGCAAGCCGGGCCAGCTTTCGGGCGGACAGCGTCAGCGCGTGGCGATCGGCCGCGCAATCGTGCGCCAGCCATCGGCTTTCCTCTTCGACGAACCCCTGTCCAACCTCGATGCGGCGCTGCGCGCCAACATGCGCCTCGAGATCAGCGAGTTGCACCAGCAGCTCAAGACGACCATGATCTATGTTACGCACGATCAGGTCGAAGCCATGACCATGGCCGACAAGATCGTCGTGCTTAACCAAGGCAGGATCGAGCACGTGGGCTCGCCGCTTGAACTCTACCGCAATCCGCGCAACATTTTCGTTGGCGGCTTCATTGGGTCACCGAAGATGAACATCATCAAGGGAGCGCCAGCTGCCCGGTACGGTGCGAATACGATCGGCGTACGCCCCGAGCATCTTGGGCTGTCGATGCAAAACGGTGATTGGAAGGGCAATGTGATCGTCGGGGAACATCTGGGCGCCGACACATTCCTGCAGGTCAATGTCGGGGGCGTGGGCACATTGACGGCGCGCGCCGGCGGAGAGTTCCCGGCCCGACCGGGAGACACCGTCTTCCTGTCGCCAGACAAGTCAAACATCCACAAATTCGACGAGAACGGCTTGGCTACCTGAACAGGCTACCCGTATGAGGCCCCAGGAAAAAAGGATTCGTAACGATGACATCCAAACTTGATCAACTGCGCAGGATCACCACGGTCGTGGCCGATACCGGTGATATCGAAGCCGTCGCCCGCCTGAAACCGGTCGATTGCACCACCAATCCGACGATCGTGCTCAAAGCGCTGGCGACGCCGATGTTCGCCGACGATGTGAGAGAAGCCGTCGCCTGGGGCAAGAGGCAGGCGGGCGACAATCAGGCCGTGGCCGCCGCCGTGGCCGATCGCCTGGCCATTTCGGTGGGTGCTGCCCTGGTCAAGCTCGTTCCCGGTCGGGTCTCCACGGAGGTGGACGCCGATCTCTCCTTCGACACGCAGGCCTCGATCGCCAAGGCGCACGGCATCATCGCCGCCTACAAGCAACGTGGTATCGAACACGACCGTATCCTCATCAAGCTTGCTTCCACCTGGGAGGGCATTCGAGCCGCCGAAGTGCTGCAGAAGGAAGGCATCGACTGCAATCTGACGCTGCTGTTCTCGAAGGCCCAGGCCGTTGCCTGCGCCGACGCCGGCGCCTTTCTGATCTCGCCTTTCGTCGGCCGCATCCTCGACTGGTACAAGAAGGCGATGGGCAAGGAGTTCGCTGCCGAGGAGGATCCAGGTGTCCTCTCGGTCCGCGATATCTACAACTACTACAAGGTCAACGGCATCAAGACGGTCGTGATGGGCGCCTCTTTCCGCAATGTCGGAGAGATCGAAGCGCTTGCCGGATGCGACAGGCTGACGATCGCGCCGCCGCTGCTCGACGAGCTTTCGAAGGATCAAGGCACGCTCGTACCGAAGCTTTCGCCGGATACGAGGAAACCCGATCCGAAGATCGCCATGGACGAGAAAACGTTCCGATGGATGATGAACGAGGACGCGATGGCGACCGAAAAGCTCGCCGAAGGCATCCGGGCGTTCGCCAAGGACCTGCAGGCCCTGCGCGGCATGGTTCAAAAGCAGCTCGAACTCGCAGCCGCCTAGGGACACGTTTTTCCGGGCCAAGCGCCCGGGATTCCGCCTGGGCGCACAGGCGGGGGGAGACAGATCACCTGCCTCCCCTCGCCTTCTGCCTTGAGCGCGTCAACATGATTGGATTGTAGGCATGCTGCTTCCCGAGGGCGTTCTGATAAACGGGACAACGGGCGGAGTGACCCCTGAAACAGGGCGTTACACCAAGCGGCTTTCTGAGCTTGCTGGTATCTTTCAGGACAAGCAGGCGCTCCTCGAACAGGTTCGGCTGAACGCCAACCCTCTTGTCTACGAGGTTTCCGAATACAGAAAGGACGGCGCCGATCTTTTTTTCGGCACCACCACCATGTACCCGGGCGACGTCGCTGGCGAATTTTTCATGACCAGGGGGCACTTCCACGCACGCAGGGATCTGGGTGAGGTCTATTACACCCAAAGCGGCAGAGGCGTGCTGCTGCTGGAGAGCCGCGACGACAGGTCGGAGATCGTCGAGATGCTGCCCGGCGTGTGTGCGTTCATCCCGCCGGACTGGGCGCACAGATCGATAAATGTCGGCCCCGACAAGCTCGTCTTTGTGTGGGTCTGCAACCCGCTGGCCGGGCATGACTATGGGGAAATCCTGCAGCGGGGGATGCGCAAACTCATCCTCAAGAAAGGGGGGCAATTCAGGATCGTCGACAACCCCGCCTTTCCATCGGGCCCTCGATAAAAGCCTGTCGCCGGAGGCTAAGGTCTGTCACCCTAGCGGACCAACTTGTTGCGGCACTCCCTTCCTTCATTTCGCACCTGCCGGACGCGGCATTGACGTCGCAGGCCGCCGATGGCGTGGGCGGCCCCTCTGGCAACGTCCGCATCAAGTGTCTAGATTGCACCAAGGACCGGAGGTAGCGGGTTACAGTGGCAGACAACGCAAACGGGAACGGCAAGAGCACTGTCGAGCGGCCGGCTCGTTTGATCGACGTGGCGCGGCGGGCCAAGGTGTCTCGCGCCACCGCGGCGCGCGCGCTGGGCGGTTACGGTCTCGTCGGTGATCAAACCCGAGAACGCATAATGACGGCGGCTCGGGAGCTGAACTACAGCGCCAATGTCGTTGCGCGCGCCATGCGGGCGGGCACCACGCAAACCATCGGCGTCGTCGTGGCCGACATCAGCAATTCGTTTTTCAGCTATGCGACGCGGGCCATCATCGACACAGCGGCACTATCGGGTTACCAGACCCTGGTCCTCAACACCGACGACGATCTCACCAAGGAGATCGAAGCCGTGCGCGTGCTGGTCGAGAAGCATCCGGGCCGACCGATGGACGCCAGAAGATCTTTCAGGCGGCTCCACTGCTCGTTGGCGGTCGGTCCGGTGCCCGCAAGTTCGCTCAAATGCGCGTATATGCCCTTGATGTCGATATTGGGTGTAGCGGCGGCCCTACGGAGCAATCCTTCAACCTCGGCCGGAAGCGCGCCGGCGCGCCAGAAGCCGAGATCGACCTTGACGAATGCGGATAACCTTTCCGAGGTCACCGCCCAGGTATCGAGCTCGGATACGCTCGAAAGGGTGATTGTAAGATCCTGCTCCGAGACGGCGCTGGCCCATTGGGGATTTATGCCCGGGTAGAGGAGAATTGGGGTCCGGGGAGCCCGTGTGCGGATACGACAGGCGTCTCGCGCGGAGGCAACGGCGAATCCGTCCACCCCCTCGGCTGCAAGCACAGCCGCGACCTCGTCCGCGCCACACCCGTAGGCATCCTTTTTGAGGCAAGCAAAGATCTTGACCGCAGGCCCCACGGCCGACCTGACGGCGCGATAGTTGTGGACGATCGCCGAAAGGCTGATCTCCCGCCAACAGGACGATGCCGCTGCGGACGCTAACGAAGACCGCGCATCCGTCATGGCAAAACCCGCCGCAACGAGAGCATCGCCGCGTTGCGCGCAACTTTCGGCTCAGCGCCGGCGAGATGCCCCTCCAGATACCGGAGGGCCGCGGTTACCAGGTATGTGAGAGCGAGATAGATAACGCCTGCGGCAAGGAATATTTCGTATGGCGCGAAAGTTTCGGAAACGAGCCGGCGCGCTACACCGGTGATTTCGAGAAGGGTCACAGTGCTGGCCAGGGAACTGGCTTTCAGCAACCCGATGACCTCATTGGTGTGGGACGGCAACGCAGCGCGGAACGCGATTGGAAATACGATGAGCCGGGCTCGCTGCAAACGCGACATCCCGATGGCTTCCGCGGCTTCGACCAGCCCGCGCGGCACCGCCTGGATTGCGCCCCGGAAGAGTTCCGTGGTGTAGGCTGCGCTGTTCAGCGAGAACGCGAGCAGCGCGCACCAGAAGGGGTCGCGCAACAACACCCAGAGAGGGCTGTGGCGGATCACGTCGATCTGGCCGAGGCCGTAATAGATGAGAAATAGCTGCACCAGCAACGGCGTGCCGCGAAACACGTAGGTGCAGGTCAGTATGGCCCACGAGAGATATCGGCTGTCCGATGCCCGCATGAAGGCCAAGGGCACGGAGATGACGAACCCGATCATCAGCGATGGAACCGTCAGCGCTATCGTCAGGAACGCTGCGTTGGCCAGTGTCGCGATACTCTGGAGGAAGATGTCGAGCTGCATCTGGGTTACCCTTCAGCGCAACTGGCCTGGTACAACGAAGTGTCGCTCGAGCAATCTGAACGCCAACAGCGAGAGGCTGGTGAGCAACAGGTAGAGCGCCGAGGCGGCGAGATAGAACGTGAGCGGCGCCCGCATGGAGCCCGCACCGACGAAGGCGACACGCATAATGTCCGTCAGGCCGACCACAGAAATCAGCGCTGTGTCCTTCAGGAGGGAGATCCAGAGGTTGCAGAAGGCGGGCAACGCCACGCGCACCATCTGCGGCAAGATCACGAGTAACCAGATGTGCCGGGACTTAAGGCCGATCGATGATGCAGCCTCCCACTGTCCACGCGGGATGCTCAAGATGGCGCCGCGGAATATCTCCGTGCAGTAGGCGCCGAAAATGACCGTCAGCGCGATGACTCCTGCCGAGAGAGCGCTGATCTCGACATAGCGGCCAATCACGAAGGTAATCGCCGCCGTTCCCCCGAAATAAATGAGGAGGATCACCAGCAGTTCGGGCACGCCCCTGATAACGGTCGTGTAGATTTCGGCCAGCCACATCGGGATCCGATACGCCGACAGCTTCGACGCGGCGCCGGCGAGGCCCACGGCGGTTCCAAGGACACCGCTGATGGCAGCAACCAGAACCGTCATGCTCAGGCCGTGCAGGAACTGTATGGTGAAGCCGTTCATGACGCAGGTCGCCCAATCAATAATGCGATTGAAGGAACTGGCGGAGCCGATCGGAAGCGGGCTCGAGGAATAGCTGCCGCGATGGCCCCTCTTCTTCGATTTTGCCGTCGTGCATGAACGCCGTGTGCGTGGAGACCTCTCTGGCGAAGGCGATCTCATGGGTTACCAGGAGCATGGTGCGCCCCTCCTCGGCCAGCGACCGGATGACCTTGAGCACCTCGCCGGTCAGTTCCGGATCAAGCGCCGAGGTCGGCTCGTCGAACAACAGGACGGCGGGCTCCATGGCGAGGGCCCGGGCGATGCCCGCACGTTGCTGCTGCCCGCCCGAAAGGTGGCGGATAGTGATGGCGCCTGTCCGCAAGGCCGACCTGTGCGAGATAGTGCTCCGCGACCCCGATCGCTTCCCGCCGTGGCTGTCGCAGGACGTGCGTTGGGCCTTCCGCGACATTCTCAAGGATCGTTCTGTGCGGCCACAAATTGAAGCTCTGAAAGACCATCCCCAGGGAGGCCCTCACCCGTTGAATCTGGCGCCGGTCAACAATGGCGCCGCTACGGCCGTTTGCCGCCTCGCGAAGCTTCAACCGCTCACCCAAGGCCCACATGCGCCCGCGGTTCGGCACCTCAAGCAGGTTGAGGCAGCGCAACAGCGTGCTCTTGCCGGAGCCGCTGCTTCCCAGGATGCAGATCACCTCGTGCCGGTGGGCGGTGAGCGTAACGCCGCGTAGAACGGGGTAATTGCCGAACGATTTTTCAAGTCCTTCTACCCTGAGGGCCGCCACGTCATCGCAGCCTGACTTGTCGAGATCGAAGGGGGCCAACGAAACGTCGTCCGCCGTACATGCGATGCGCGCCAACCGCTGTGGCAATCGAGCCTTCCCGGAACTGGGCGAAAAGCTCCGCACTGCTGCCGACCAAGGTCGCATCATCCGTCATTCCCATTCTGCGTTGAAACCCGGCAGTGGCGAGGCGACGTCCGAGAGTTCGTCTCAGCCGGCGACCAGGCTTGACCGTGATCTGCCACAACAATCGGTCAAGGGAGGCGGACGGGTCAATTTATAAGCCAGATTCTTTTCTTATAAGCTGTGCTAATATAGCTGATGATGCGCTTGTGCCAAAAATGCGCGTTTTCGGCCCATCTTTCCTGATTGATCGAGGGGTCACGCCGCCGCATGATAAGTAATCATCGCTTGCTCCCAAGCCGTAAGCGCGCCGGGCAGAGACGACCAACGGAGGCTGAACTTGGTCGAGATTGCGAACACGGGTGTAACGCTCCGCCAACTGCAGATTTTCCGAGAGGTCGTGCGACTGGGGTCTGAACGTCAGGCCGCCAAGGTCCTGCGCATCACCCAATCGGCGGTAAGCCAACAGGTCGCGCAGTTGGAGACGACGCTTGGCGTGCCGCTGTTTCGGCGTGAGGGAAACCGGCTGGTCGCCACGGCGCAGGCCTGGGAGTTGCTTCGCGAGATCGACGGGACGTTCTTGAGCCTCGACAGGGTTGGAAAGTCGATCGCGGCGCTCAAGGGGATTGAGGGTCATGCAATCGGCATCGCGGCGCCCGACATCTTTTGCTTCACCCTTGTCCCACGAGCTGTCAGGCAGATCCGTGTCGATGACCGATCATGTGTCTTCCACGTCAAGTCAGGCAGCTACCAGGACGTCGCAGAGCATGTGCTCAACGGGCGGGCTGATCTGGGCCTGTCACGTCTGCCCCTCGACGAAAGACTCTTTGACTGGATGCCGGTCGCGACTGCGACCAATGTCTGTCTCTTTCCGGCGGGGCATCGCTTAGCCGACAAGGACCTGATCACGCCGGAAGATTTGCGCGGCGAGCCAATGATCGATATCGAACCCCGACAGAATACTCACCAGATGGATTTGAACGCTCTGCGCTATATGGGCGTCGAGCCGAACATCGCCGTTGAAGTGGACGCCAACGGGCATGAGGCTGCATTCATTGCGGCCGGTGTTGGGATTTCGGTGACAAACAGTGTGGTCGCGAAGGAATGCGCGTTCTTTGGCCTCAGGTTCCGACCTTTTGAACCCAGCGCAATTTATCACTACGTCGTGTTCTGGCAGCGGGGGCGCCAGTTAAGCGGCCGACTGCGGCTGGCAAGGGAACGGCTCGCCGATGCGCTGCGGGATTCCGCATGACGGAATCGGCGGAGAACCGGCAGCATCTCTGTGCAAACCATCCCTCGGAAGGGCTGGCGGCCAGCCGCAGGCACCAATGACCTGGGTTGTTTTCACAAGAGCTAGGTCAGTCGTGCTCGCGTCGTGCGTGGCGTCGCCAAGAGAAGACTGGTCTCGCTGCCCGTTATGCCGGCAATGAGTCGGATGCGGCGCAGCACCGCATCGAAGTCAGTCAGCGAGGCAGTGCCGAGTTCGACGACCAGATCCCAGCGGCCATTGGTGGTATGGATGGTCGAGACTTCGGGGAAGCCGCCAAGCGCCCGGACCACGCGGTCGGCGGCATGGCCCTCAATCTCTATCAACATGATGCCGCGGATGCGCTGATCGACGGCGTCGGCACGAAGCACCACCGTGTAGCCGATGATCTCGCCGGACCGTTCCAACCGCTCCATACGTGCCCTAACCGTGGCGCGCGACACGCCGAGATCGACGGCAAGATCGGATACACTGCGTCGAGCATCATGCCGCAGCAACGTCACGAGCCGTTCGTCGAGTGAATCCATTGTCTGTGCCATTCCGATCAATTCTGCTGCCGTTATGATATTAGAGACATATCGAATTGCCAATTATAGCTATTCAAATCGCCGGCTTGGCATGATCCCCTGCCCGCTACTCGAATTTGGCGGGAAAAACCAATGCGTTGCAAAATCGTCGGGGCGCCGGTGCAAGACGGTGCTGGCAGGATGGGATGCGAAATGGGGCCGAGTGCCCTGAGGACCGCCGGACTATCTGACGTGCTGTTGGGCCTTGGCCACTCTGTCGAGGATATGGGCGCCGTCCAGCCGCTTCCGGCAAGGCGCCTTGTGCACGGCAATCTGGCGCTGAAGGCACTGCCCGAAATATCGGCCTGGACATCCGCCATTGCCGAAGCCGCCTACGCGGCGAGCGAGGACGCCATGCCGATCTTTCTCGGCGGCGACCATTCGATATCAGCCGGGACCGTGTCGGGTCTCGCCCGCCGCGCCGCCGAAACCGGGCGCCCGCTGTTCGTGCTTTGGCTCGACGCGCATCCGGACTTCCATACGCTCGACACCACCGCCAGCGGCAATCTGCACGGTGTTCCGCTCGCTTATGCCAGCGGCCAGCCGGGTTTTGGTGGCTATTTTCCGGATCTGCCGGCACTGGTCGATCCCAAGCGTATCTGCACCATGGGCCTGCGCAGTGTCGACCCGGCCGAGCGCAGCGCGCTCAACCAGGCGGGCGTGACCGTGCACGACATGCGCGCCATCGACGAGCATGGCATCGCGCCGCTGCTGCGCGCCTTCCTGGCGCGTGTGTCGGCGGAAGACGGGCTGCTGCATGTCAGTCTCGACGTCGACTTCCTCGACCCCTCGATTGCGCCGGCAGTCGGCACCACGGTTCCCGGCGGCGCCACGTTCCGCGAGGCGCACCTGGTGATGGAGATGCTGTCCGACAGCGGCCTCGTCTCCAGCCTGGACCTCGTTGAGTTGAATCCCTTTCTGGACGAGCGTGGCCGGACCGCGACGCTGATGGTCGACCTGACGGCGAGCCTGATGGGCCGCCGCATCATGGACCGCCCGACTCGCAGCCACTCTGGGAGCTTTTGATCATGACAACGGCAAAGCTGAACATCGTCCCCTTCGTCAGCGTCGACCGCATGATGAAGCTGGTGATTGCCATCGGCATCGAGCGCTTCCTGACCGAGCTCGCGGGCTATATCGAGGAAGACTTCCGTCGCTGGGAGCTTTTCGACAAGACGCCTCGCATCGCCTCGCATAGCCATGACGGCGTCATCGAACTGATGCCGACAAGCGATGGGCGCCTCTATGGCTTCAAATATGTCAACGGCCATCCGAAGAACATGCGCCAGGGTTTGCAGACGGTCACTGCCTTCGGCGTGCTCGCCGATGTCGGCAGCGGCTACCCGATGTTGCTCACCGAAATGACCATCCTGACCGCGCTGCGCACCGCCGCCACATCCGCTGTCGCGGCCAAGTATCTGGCACCGAGCGGCGCGCGCACCATGGCCATCATCGGCAATGGCGCCCAGTCGGAATTCCAGGCGATCGCCTTCAAGGCGCTGACCGGCGTCGATCGGCTCAGGCTCTACGACATCGACCGGTCAGCCTCGCTGAAATGCGCGAAGAACCTGGCTGGCATGGGGTTCGACATCACCATCTGTGAAACCGGGCAGGAAGCGGTTGAAGGTGCCGGCATCATCACGACCGTTACCGCAGACAAGCAGTGCGCCACCATTCTCACCGACAACATGGTCGGCTCAGGCGTCCACATCAACGCCGTTGGCGGCGATTGCCCCGGCAAGACCGAACTGCACAGGGACATCCTGTTGCGCTCCGACATTTTCGTCGAGTTCCCGCCACAGACACGCATTGAAGGCGAGATCCAGCAGTTGGATCCCAACCATCCTGTGACCGAGCTCTGGCAAGTGATCACCGACAAGACGCCAGGCCGCCGGGATGCCAAGCAGATCACGCTTTTCGATTCCGTCGGCTTCGCTATCGAGGATTTTTCGGCGCTGCGCTATGTGCGCGACCAACTGCAGGCGACCGGCCTCTATGAGGAACTCGACCTGCTCGCCGATCCCGACGAGCCGCGCGATCTATTCGGCATGCTGCTGAGGGCGGCCATGCAGCCGGCGGCTTGAGGGAACCATCGTGAACGACGTCGGCTATCTGGCAAACGCCAGATCGCGGATGTACCTGCGACGATCCTCGCAGGACAGGTCAGCGCCGCAGTTCAACGGGGGTCCTAGATACCCGTCGGATACTCCATCGCAGAAACGAAAATGGAAGAGAAGCAGAACTTTCGTGTGCAGTTTTTGCACGCGCCGTCCAATAACTATTTGATTTTATTTATCTATATTCCCTGCCTGTCAGCGGACGCAAACTGGGCCGCTCGACCGAGCCTTGGATGCGTCAATGTAGAACTGAAAGTACGGCTTCATTTTGTCGCTCCTGCTGCGCAGACGATCGTTCATTTATAGGCCGGCTTGAGGTCTGATGCTGGTGCCATCGGAAAACCGTGAAAATCGGAATGGTGTCGGATCGACCACAGGACGATTTTGACTGGCCAGATCGGCGGTGAGCCGCCCTGCGCCCGGACCGATGCCGAAACCGTGGCCAGAATAACCGGTCGAGATCACAAGACCCGGAATGGCGTCCACTTCCGAAATGACCGGGATGAGATCCGGCGTCGCATCGATCATCCCACCCCAGCTTGCCGCGACGGCAATGTTCTTGAAAGCCGGGAATGCACGTTCGAGATTGGCGCGTGCGCTACGAATGTCTTTTGCGACAGGGCTTGGATCGAGGGTACGCACGCGTTCGAACGGCGAAACGTCATCGAGCCGCCACGGTCGCGTCCGATGCCACTCATCGAAGAAAGGCCGACCGATGTTCAGCGAGATACCAGACCATTCCATACGCAGGACCGGCAGGAATTCTCTCAGAAAACGGAAACTGTCGGGCACAACATCCGCAACAACACGGCCATTTGAAACGGTATAGCCGCCATCAAGGCGCTTTCTAAGTGAAAGACCCGGACCCCAGGCCGCCGTGGACGGGCCGTTCGCGACCGGCGCGGTCCGCAACACCGAGGCCAACACCTTCAGCTGAGGAAGACGCAGGCCGAAGCTCCCGCAAAACAGGCTCGACCACGCGCCACCGGCGAGCACAACGCGGTCGCAGCCTATGCTGCCTTTCTCGGTAACCACCCCGGACACGCGTCCACCGCTGTATTCGAGACCGCGAACCGCGCAGTTCGTCAGAATCGACGCGCCGTGTTTGCGCGCCGCCCTGGCGATCGCCGGAGCTGCCAAGCCTGGTTCGGCGACGCCGTCGCCCGGTGTATGGAGCGCGCCCATCCAGTCTTGCGCGGATCCCTCCAAAAGATGGTTGACCTCGGCCCCGCGCAGGAGCCTCGAGTCGACGCCATGCGCCTTCGCGAATGGCAGCCACGCCTCACGCTTGGCGAAGGCCGCGGCATCCGGGCAGATATAAAGCGTGCCAGTCTGCCGAAAGCCGGTGTCGGCACCGACACGTTCGTTCATGCCGCGCCAAAGTCTCAGGCTTTCCAGCATCAAGGGCAATTCGCGCGGATCGCGCCCCATGGTTCGGCACCAGCCCCAATTGCGGCTCGACTGCTCTCCTGCGATCACACCTTTCTCGCACAGCACGGTCTTGATGCCCCGCTCCGCCAGAAACAGCGCTGTGCAAACCCCGATAATGCCGCCGCCGACGACGACCACGTCCGCGTGTCGCGGCAGCACCGTGTCCGAATCCACCCGGTCGATCTCGACAGGCATGATCAGACGACCTCAAGCTCGACATCGCCGCCGCCGATCAGCATCTCGACGCCGTTTTCGGTAAGCGCGTAGGTGCCGCCCTGGATTATGCCCAGTTGCTCGTCAACCAGTTGCAGATATGCGTGCAGAACGAAGACCATGCCCGTTTGCATGATCTGGTCGGATCCACGGCTGATCTGCAGCGGTTCAAGCCAGATTGGCGGATAAGCGACGCCAAGCCCGTAGCCGAACCGCATGACCGCCGCATGTTCCAGCCCGGCGGCCCTCACCGGCCCAAGCGAGGCCTCCTCGATGTCGCTCACCTTGGCTCCCGGCCGGATTTCCCTGATGCCAGCGGCCAGGGATGCACGACCCACATCATAGACCGAGCGTGCCCGCTTGCTGGGTTCGCCCGCCGCCATGGTGTGGATCGCGGCTGCATGATAGCGGGCCGCGACGCCGGCGAACTCAAGATGCACGATATCGCCCCGCTCGATGATGCGTTCGCGCGCGGTGCCATGGCCGCCGGCTGAGCGGTCGCCGCTGGCGAGTTCGGTTGGGATCGACCAATAGTCACTGCCGGCCGCCCGCATCGCATGCTCGATCTCGCCCGCGAGCGTTATTTCCGAAATGCCGAGCTTCAGCACCTGCCGCGCGGCGTCGAGGCCGGCCTGCGCGTAAGTGCCGGCCTTGCGCAAATAGGCCATCTCGGCGGCGGACTTGATCAGTCTGGGCATTCCCAGCAGCACAGTTGCATCGACGATCTCGGCTGGCGCCAGCGCACGCGCAAGGGCAAGGCCTAGTGAATGCGGAATCGCATAGGACTGGATTTCGATGGCGACCTTTCCGCCCCGCAAGCCCTTTTCGCGGGCGACAGCCGCAAACGTCCCGGGAATGTCGTCGAACATCATGCGGTAGCTACGCACGTCCTTGACCCAAGAGCTCTCAAGGGCGAGCGACACGTCCGTGTCGCGCAAAACGATGGTCGGGTCACTCTCGTCCACCGAGAATATCAGCGTTTGCGGGCTGTTCACGCTGACCCAGGAATCGTATCCGCCGTAGTAATAGAGAGATTCCGGCGCCACGCTGATGCAGTGGTCGATCCCTTGCTCCTTCAACAAGCCACGCGCTTGAGCGAGCCGCGCTCGATGTTCCTGTTCCGAAAAACTCGCAAACTTTCCTTGCATGGACCCTCTCCTAGATATCTTTGAACAGCATGACGCGACTGGCGTCGAAGGTGATGAAGACGTCGTCGCCTTCATTGATGGCTTCAGGCTCGCCTCTGCCCTCGGCGCGAATGATGACGCCTGACGGCAACGCGTACTCGATCCGGTGCCAGCTGCCGCCGAAGATGACCCGGGCCGGGAAAGCGTTGCCATGGGTCGCCAGGGGCGACAGGCGCACATGCTCGGGACGGACGGCGCAGGTGACGCCAGCTTTGGCGAGGAAATCCGGCCTATCGGAAAAGATGGTTCCGATTGCGGTTTCGACGACAGTCTTGCCCGCCTCGGTCCCCCTGACCGTTCCTGGGAAACTGTTCAGGTCGCCAACAAACCGCGCGACCATGAGGTCGTCCGGCTTGCCGAAGAGATGGTGCGGCGGCGCCATCTGCCGGATCGCGCCATTGTGCATGATTGCGACCTGTGTCGACATGGTGAAGGCTTCCTCCTGATCATGCGTCACATAGATCATGGTGATGCCGCTGCGCCGCTGCAGGCCACGCAACTCCACCGCGAGTTGCTGGCGAAGCTGCCTGTCGAGCGCGCCAAGAGGTTCGTCGAGCAGCAGCATGCCAGGCCGAAAGACGATTGCTCGCGCCAGTGCGACACGCTGTTGCTGTCCACCCGAAAGCTGGCCGGGATAGCGGCTGGCGAGTCCCGAGAGCCCGACCATGTCGATCGCCTCGGTCACGCGCCTGACCGTTTCGGCCCGATCCAACTTTCGCACCGTCAGCGAGAACGCGATGTTTTCGGCAACTGTCAGGTGTGGAAACAAGGCATAGTTCTGGAATACGAAGCCGATGTCGCGACGCTCCGGCGTGGAATGCGTGATATCGCGACCGCCAAGATACACGCGCCCGGAAGATGGGGTGATCAATCCTCCTATGATGCGTAACAGAGTGGTCTTGCCTGATCCGCTAGCGCCAAGCAGCGTCAGGAACTCGCCAGCGCCTATTTCGGTGCTGACCTTGTCGAGGACAGGCAAGGCTCCGTACTGATGGCTGACGCTCTCGATACGCAGCGCGCTGCCGCCGGTGTCCGTTTTTTCGGGAGATGTGGTGGCCATGGGTTGACGCACTCCTCAATAGCCGGCGGCGAGGCGGCGTTTGCGCGCGGCGGATGCGACGCTGAACACCAGACCGCCGATCAGGACGACCGCCATCAGCATCGTCGACACGGCGGCGACCGTGGGCGTGACCTCGGTCTGAATGTGATTGAAGATATGGACTGGCAGCGTCGGGCGGCCTGTCGACATGAAGAGGGCGATCACAGACTCGTCCCATGACGTGACGAAGGCGAAGATCGCGGCCACGCCCAGGCTCGGAGCGATCAGCCGCGCCGTCACCGCGGAAAAAGCATAGCGCCGCGAAGCACCGAGCGTCCTGGCGGCCAGCTCCAGTTCAGTACCGATCGAGCGCAAGGCATTGCTTGCGATCATGACTGTAATCGGCAACGCCAGAAGCGTATGACCAACGACATAACCGAGGATCGTGCCAGCGATGTGGAGGCGATTGGCGAAGTCGAACAGGGCGACCGCCATCAGTATAACGGGCACGATCAAGGGCGCTAGGAACAGTGCCGAGATCACTTGTCTGCCCGGAATGCTGCCACGCACCAGGCCGATGGCCGTCAACAGGCCAAGCGCCGTGGCCGCAACGGATGTGAGCAGAGCCACCTGCAGACTGAGCCAGGCCGAGGCCAGCCAGTCCCTGTCATTGAAAAACTGCGCGTGCCAGCGCCCCGAAAAGCCCGACGGCGGAAACTGGAGATAGGTCGTGGGTGTAAACGATAGAAAGACGACCACGACCAGCGGTGCCAGCAGGAATACAAAGACCGCAACCGTAAAGAGCAGGCCGAGGATCATGGGCCAGGTGAAGCGAACGCCTTCCCTGCGTGAAACCCCCTTCTGACTGCCGGCGCCGATGACCGTAAGTTCATTGCCTGAAAACAACTTGTTGGCGCCGAAGAAGATCGCCAGCGTCAAGATCAGCAGCACCGTTCCCATGGCACTGGCGGATCCCCAATTGGCGATGTTGACCTGCTGCTGGATGTAGGTGGCGACCGTCAGGTCGGCGCCGCCGCCGAGAAGGGCCGGCGTCAGAAAAAAGCCGAGGCTGATCACGAAGACCATGACCGCGCCGACAAAGACGCCTGACTTGGTCAGCGGCAAAAAGACAAGGCGCAGCGCCTGCATCATGGTCGCGCCAAGGGTGCGCGCGGCGTTGATCAGTTCGTTGTCGATGGTGAGCATGCTCGCATAGAGGATCGCGATCATATAGGGCAGCAGGTAGTAGACCATGCCGATGATCGTGGCCGTGGTCGTGTACATCGCGCCGAAGGGCGGGAGTATCTGCGTGAAGGCGTAAAGGCGCACCAGTATCGACGTCCAGAACGGAAACAAGGCCAGCACCAGAAGCCGGCCACCCCAGCCGCCTGACAGTCGCGAGAGGAAGAAGCACACCGGATAGGCCAGGATCACGGTGACCAGTGTCGCGACTGCCGCAACGAGGAACGTGTTCTGCAGGATGATCCCGTAGACCGGATCGTGAACCAGACCGATGTAGTTGGCGAGGCTGAAACGTGGCGCGGTATAGGAAAGCTTGCCATCGGGATCGAAGCTGCGCAGCAGCACGCCGACCAACGGAAAGATGAACGTCACCGCCAGAAACAACAGTCCCGGCAGGATCAGCAAGGCATTCTTGTTCGACAGGGTGCGCATGGCGTCTCAACTGCTCGCGTCCGGTTTCGGACGGACAGGCTGTGCGGAATTGACAAGGCGGATTGGGAAGGAATGAGAGCGCTCGCCCCCATTCCTTCAGGACGCTCTATTGCGGGATATCACCGCTGACGACCCAGCTGTTGAATTGCTTCAGGATCGCGTCGATATTGTCGGTGTAGTATCTGTCGTCTTCACGGATGGCGGTCTTGGTATTGTCGCCGCCGAGCACCCAGGCCTTGATCGCGTCTGGAATGGCGACCTGGTCCTTCATCGGCATCAAGACATACGCGGTCTGCGCGACGAACTTCTCTTGTGCTTCCTTGTTTTCAACCATCATCTTGAGAAAGGCTTGGGCCGCCTTCTCATTCTTCACTCCTTTCGGAATGGCGACAGGCGTATAGTCCCAAATTGTATGCCCCCAAGCGATGGCGAAAGGGCTGCCATTGGATCGTATGGCCTCCGAGATCGGGCCATTCCAGACCAATGCGATGTCACAGGCGCCGGACACGAGTTGCTGCACCCCCTGTGAGCCGCTGCTCCACCAGACGATATCGTCGCGGATCTTGTTGAGCGAGGCGAATGCGCGCTTGGTGTCGAGCGGATAAAGGGCATCGGCCGCAACGCCATCGGCAAGCAATGCAGCCTCCATGGTGCCGCCGAATTGCGGGTACTTGTAGAGGCAGCGCTTGCCCGGAAAAGCCTTCGTATCGAAAATGTCTTCTATGGCTGCGGATGCTTGCCCGACACCGGCCATTTGTTCGTGTTCCACGCGATCACCGCAGCGTAGGGGTATCCGTGGATTGCATATTCGTCGTAGCCCCCAGGAGCCAGCCTATCCAGCGGCACGATTTCAGGATTGATCTTCACCAGCAGGTTGTTCCGCTCCGCAAGGATCAGATCGCTCATGGTCGAGAATGCCACGATCGTCCACGGGACGTTTCCACCCTCTTGCGCCGCCTCCAGCTTGGCGATGCCGCAACAGAAGGTGTCGAAGGCCATGTTGACACCGGTCTTCTTGGCAAAATCAGCCGCGATCGTGTCCATGATACCGGCTTTCAATGTGCCGCTATGACCAGCGCCATTGAACAGAAAGTCCTCACCCGAATACCCGCTATAGACGTCGTCCTCGGCTTTCGTGGTCGAGGTCGCCGCCAGGATCGAGCATCCGATTAGAAACGCGCCGCTGAGGCGCAACCACCGCTTGTTGTTCATCATCTTCCCCTCATTGCTGCACGGGTCCAGACGCGGCGTTCTCCGACCGCTGCTTCACCCGGGGTTTCGACAGGACGGAACGCGTTTGTTCCCGAAACTCGCTCCGATCAGCAAAGGCTATTCGATACATTCGTATTGCGCAACAGATATTTTGTATCGATATGCGATTTAAATGGATCGAAAATATGAATTGACAAAATCCGTACCGACGGTGTCTTAATGACGAAAATCATCGCAAAGGCTGCAAAGTGCTCACGAAAACAGGATCAAGATCGACGCCTGGCGAACCGGACACTGGATCCCCACTGTTCAACCATTCATTGTCCAAGGCATTCTCGATACTGGAGTCCTTCAGCCTCGAACGGCGGGCGATGAACCTTCCTGAACTGGCGGCAGCTACCGGAATTAGTAAAAGTGCCGTCCAGCGCCTTACTTATACTCTTGAGGGCCTTGGGTATTTGAAGAAAACCCAGCCTTCCAAGAGATATTCCCTGACCCCAAAGGCAGTCGAACTGGGCATGCGCTACACAACAACCAGCAGCCTAATCGAAAGCGCAAACCCCTATCTTCTCGATCTGAACATAAAGTGCGGGGAGACCGTCAATCTGTCGGAACCGGCCGGCGTCGAAATGGTGTTCGTGACGAGCTTTCCTGGCCATAGACAGATTTCGGTGCAACTGCCTGTAGGCGGCAGTTATCCGATGTATTGCACTGCGGCGGGGCGCGCGTATTTGTCTGGGCTTACGAAGCCCGAGGCGGATGCCCTTTTGGATCGTTCCGAGATCCGCGGATATACGCCAGCTACCATTACTGATCGAAATCAGATCACAGGCCTCTTGGACGAGGCTCGCCTGACTGGCTTTGCTTACGCGAAAGGCGAATTCTTCCGCGGCGACATCAATATCGCGGCCCCGATTTTTGGCGTCGATGGGCTGGCGGTAGCAGCCGTCGGCGTGTCTGTCCCGGTGACCCGCTGGACCTTCGAAGACGCTTGCGATCGAATCGCACCGCAAGTCACCGAAGTGTCGCAGGCGATTTCATCGCTTGCGACACGCACGCGACCTGCAGGAGATTGATGATCGCCTCAGCGTTGTGGATTGATCACTGAGACCGACGCCAGCGAGAGACACATTCAGTGCGGCCTCCTTCGCGGGTCCGCTTGGGCGCTCTCCCAAAGGCGCATCGAATTGTGCAACGGCCTACTGCACGATTGATTGTCTTGAGGATATCTCGCGTCGACCCCAGCCTACCCTGACGCGCTCCTTTTTCTCGAAGTGATCTTCGCATCGAGCGCGCGCTTCACTAATACTAAACTCGGACCACCTGATGGGGGCGGCCAGTAGTGCCTGAGCGAGATCGCCGCCTCTCACCAGTGGTGAAAACCTGACGCTTGGTACCCGAAACTCAAACCCCAGCCTTCTTCCAATTGTCGAGAGTGCTAACCCGTTCGTGCGTCAGTTGGCGGAGCAGTTGCGCGAACACGTCGACCGCGAGCAATTCCTGGCCGGCATCGCAACCGTTCGCTAGGTGGTCCGTCACTACGACAATGGCCCACCACGCGCCCGCCATAGCACCCTGCTGTGCACCTCAGTCTGCTCATGGCGGATAGTTCGGAGCTTGCGCTATGACAGATGAAATTGGGTGCACCAACCGCTGGCTGGGCGACCTCTTGTTCCGAAAGATCCGCTCACTCCAGGCCGGGCGTCACCCTGCATGACCGGGGCGCACGGCAATGTGCGATAGTCACCTTCACCAAGCATGGCGAGCCGCCGGACGATATGGCCGCACGGCTGAAGCGCGCGGGTGCCAATGTTTCGGTCTCGCGCTCGGCCTATGCGCGGCTCGATTTCGGCGCCCGCGGTATCGACGCGGTAGTCCGTGCCTCGGTGCACTATTACAATACGCTTGACGAGGTCGAACACTTTTGCCGCCTGGTCGCCAGCGCAAGTCGTTAATATGCGTCGTTCAAACTCCACCTCGGTTTTCGCATTGCGAGATCCGCCCTCCAAGTGTCTGAAGGTCAACAGGTTGTCTTGACCAAGGCCAAGGCGCTGCTCGGCGGCTCCGCTATTTGCTATCGCGGCGCTTCGACACCATGCCTTCATGCCAACCTAGTCGAGCAGCTGAAAAATTGCGCTGGCCTCCCCCGGCATTGGTTCGCTGAACTTGATGCGCCCGCCTGCCGGATGACCGCCTTGCGCACCGCTGCGAGGCTCGAAATCCCACGGTGATCTCGCCGGGATCAGCTCAGCCAGTATCTCGCGCCTCTCCTTCAGGCCATATGGCGGACATCGTGATCGAGCCGCGCTGATGGACTTGAGTCGCCAGACTTTACAAAACTTTACTCAGCTACGGAAAGCCGGAAACAGCCGTGATCTAGCCTGAGATCACATAGGAAGCCGCGTGGCAGCAACGACGGTGGTCTAGGCCAATGATCTTCAGTCCAAGCAACATTCTCGCCCTCCTGTCTGCTCATCCATATTCGGTGCTTCTCCCGCTGGCGATCGCTGAAGGACCGCTCGTGACGATTGCCAGCGGGGTCCTGGTTGCCAGCAGCCAACTCAGCTTCTGGCCTGTGCTTGCGATCGTCGTGGTTGGGGATTTGGTGGGAGATTCAGCTCTTTACGCGCTTGGGCGGTGGGGTGGAATTCGAATGGCGACAAGGTGGGCGAGCCAGCGCACGATCGCGCGGGCAATCGACTTTCAGGACCAGTTTCGCCGCAAGGCTGACCAAGTTCTCGTCACGGGAAAGCTCACGCATGCGGTCGGCGCACCGGTCTTGATTGCTGCAGGCATCGTGCGGATGTCGTTTGGGCGGTTCCTGACAGTAAATTTTCTAGCCACGTTGCCAAAATCCCTTGCTCTTATTTGCCTCGGCTACGTGTTTCACTCCGGCTACGCCGCCATCGATCAAAACATGACTTACTACATCGTCGTTCTGCTGATCGCGGGTCTGATCCTGCTCTATCTCCTCTTGTCCAGATAACCAGCGGCAAGAAGACGTCATGCGCATCGCCATCTTTTCCGACAATTTCCATCCCGAGATCGGCGGGATCCAGGACTCGATCGAAGCGTTGGCGACAGCGCTTGGACAGCGAGGGCATGCTGTCGATTTCCATGTACCGCGCTACGGCCATCGTGAATTCGATCGCATCAACGCAGCACCCGTTGAGTTGAATTTGGGCCCCCAAATCCACGTTCATCGCTTGCACTCGATGCCGTTTCCGTCCTCGACAAAGCAATCGCGAGCGGTTTTCCCCCTGCCCGCTTCGTGGCTCCGTCTGCCACCGACCGCGCGGCCAGACGTCATCCACACCCAGACCTTCTTTGGAGCTGGATTGAACGCGCTTCTGGCGGGAAAGCGACTGGGAATTCCTGTTGCCGGAACAAATCACACCGCCATCAAGGCATTCGGTTCGTATTTCCCATTCGGGATGGATGCCGCCACTGCCTACGTTCTGTGGTATTATAATCGCTGCGATTTTGTCACCGCGCCATCGCAATCCGTTTTCAACGAGCTTGGCCAAGACAGGCTCCGCCGGCCGCTTGAAGTCGTTTCCAACCCTATCGCGACGGAAACCTTCCGGCCGGTCTCCCAGGCGGTGAAGCGCAAGCTCAGAACGGAACTGCGCCTCCATGGCCCCACAATCGTTTATGCCGGCAGGCTTGGTTCAGAGAAGAACATAGATCCCATCCTCCACGCACTTGCGCTGCTGAAGCAGCGGGTACCGTCAGCGGAACTCGTCATTGCCGGCCATGGCAGTCAGGAGCGCCACCTTCGCGCCCTCGTGCAACGGATCGGCCTCGAGCCGAGCGTGCGGTTCGTTGGGACGCTGCCGAAATCGAGCCTCGCTGAACTGTTCCAGGCGTCGGACGTCTTCGTGACCATGAGCACCTCAGAGACACAGGGGATGGCTCTGCTTCAGGCAATGGCGTGCGGCATCCCTGTGATCGGCGCGAATGCAAGAGCCCTGCCCGAATACGTCGCAAGCGACCGCGGTTTCCTGGTGGAGGCGTCCGATGTCGGGTCGCTCGCGGATCGTCTTGCGGATTTGTTCGGCCATTCGGATTTGCAGTCACGGCTCGGCCGAGGCGGTGCTTCCTACGTGAAGCAATTCGCAACGGAACGGATCGCGGACCAATGGGAGCATCACTATCAACTCTTGATTGAACGGAAAGCAAGCGATGAAAGAAGCCATCAAGATCAGCTTTGTCGTGCCGGCGTATAACGAGGAAGCGTGCCTTCCACGAACGCTGGAGGCCATCGTCGCTGAGATCAAGCGATCACGATGCGCCGCCGAGATCATTGTCGTGAACAATGCTAGCACGGACAAAACGCGTCAGACAGCCGAGGTCTATCCCGGCGTCGTCGTCATCGATGAGCCCGTCAAGGGTCTCGTTCGTGCGCGATCCGCGGGCTACCATGTCGCAACAGGCGACCTGATCGCCAACATCGACGCCGATACGATCATTACCGAGGGATGGATAGACAAGGTCCTGCGAGCGTTTGCGGCCAATCCCGAGCTCGCCGCCATGAGCGGGCCGCTTATCTACTATGATCTGCCAAAGCGTACACGGGCCCTCGTGCGCGCGTTTTATTGCGGGGGCTATGTCTGTTATCTTCTCAACCGTTATGTCCTGCGTGTCGGATCGATGATGCAAGGAGGCAACTTCGTCGTGAGGCGCGACGCGTTGGTGCGCATCGGCGGCTTCAATCCGAACTTTGCATTTTACGGCGAAGATACGGAACTTGCCCGCCGCCTCTCCAAAGTCGGGGACGTCGATTTCACGTTTTCATTGCCCGCGCTCTCCTCCGGGCGACGCCTGGTCGGCGAAGGCGTAGTGCGCATCGGGCTACGATACGCGATGAACTTTTTCTGGGCGACATTCCTGAAAAAGCCGTTCACCGAATCCTGGCTGGACTTTCGCGACCAACCGCAAAAGCCGCTGCCATGACAAACACGCAACCTTCACCAGCCGCCAGGCCGTCCCGTCGGCTTGCGCGCCAATTCGGCAAGCGCCTTGTCTATGATATCGGTTTCAGCATGATCTTGCTGGCGCTGAGCATCGTTTCCAATTTCTACGCCGGAACTTTCGCGACGGCGAATGTCAGCAATCCGGTGACGGACATCATTCTCGACAACGTCCCGGTCGTGAATGTGGACTTCATCTTCGTCGACGGCCCGCTTTTCATGTGGATGTTCGTCGGCGTCCTTCTGCTTGCGCGACCTCAGCGCATTCCTTTCGTCTTCAACGGGCTGGCCCTTTTCATCCTTGTGAGGTCGGGGTTCATTATTCTGACCCACATTGGGCCCTTTCCCACGAGAAGCACGTTCGACCTGAATGCAATCATGCAGTCGTTCACCTTTGGCGGCGACCTCTTTTTCTCGGGCCATACGGGCGCGCCTTTTCTTCTCGCCTTGATGTTCTGGAAGGATTCGAGGCTGCGATTTGCCTTCCTGGCGGCCACGGCACTTTTCGGCGCGGCGGTGCTTCTCGGCCACCTCCACTACTCGATCGACGTCTTCGCGGCATTCTTTATCAGCTATGGAATCCATGACCTCGCCAAGTTCTTGTTCCGGCGAGACCGGGAGTTCTTCGACGCGGCCAACGGCGCGAGGAACAGGAGGCAGCTATCCAAACTGGGCTTTGCGCGGCGATGGGCATGATGGAGCATCAAACGGAAAATGTCCGATCTCATACTGCTGATTGAAGACGACCGCAGACTTGCTGGAATGGTCTCGGATTTCCTGACCCAGAACGGCTTTGCTGTCGAACACATGCCAACGGGCGAGGAAGGCTTGGCTCGCCTGGCGCGAGGCGGCGTGTCGGCGATCGTTCTGGATCTGATGCTTCCAGGCATCGACGGCCTCGAAGTCTGCAGGCGGGTTCGAGTGACTTCAGATGCCGCCATACTGATGCTGACTGCGCGAGGAGACGAGACGGATCGTGTGGTTGGCCTGGAACTCGGAGCGGACGACTATCTCCCCAAGCCATTCAGTCCTCGTGAGCTTGTCGCCCGCCTGCGCGCTATTTTGCGGCGGCGCAAGGCGGGTCCGCGTCAACAAGACCTTCTTTGCTTCGGCCCGCTTGAAATCGATCCGGCGGCACGACAGCTGCGCGTCAACGGCGCTGAGCAAAGCCTCACCAGCTATCAATTCGATCTCCTGGTCGCACTCGCCCGACAGGCCGGCCGCGTCCTGTCCCGGGATCAAATCATGGACATGGTCAAGGGCGAACCTTTTGAGGCATTCGACCGCAGCATCGATGTCCACATCTCTCGCATCCGTGCGGCAATCGAGAAAGACCCTCGCCGACCCAGGCAAATCCTGACCATTCGGGGGGTGGGTTATCTCTTCGCCCGTCATCATGACCGGCCGGACAAGATCGAATGAGACGCCTTTACCAGCATATCTACGCCGCTCTGCTGCTGAGCCTTTGCGTATTCGCCGTGCTCGCCGGATTGCTGTGGCGTTATGTGCTGGGAGAGGTTCAGACCGGAAATCGCGTCGGGATCGACACCGCATTGGCCGAGGTCGCCATGTCTGCATCCACCGCCGTGCCCTCGGACCTCGCAGCCACGCTGCTTCAACTCCAAAAGCGGCTGGGGCGGGCCGATATCGCCGTCTTTTCCCCGGACGGAACGTCCGTCGCTTCGGTGGGCGCACCACTTCCTCCGCCAGAACACGCGAAAGGCAGGAGTTTCAAAGAACGGCTTACGCTCGACGGTTGGGTTTGGACACTTGCACTCTCTGACGGGCGCGTGCTGGTGCTCCGCCGTCCCACTGATTACGACGAGCCAATCCCGAGCGTATTCCTGTTGCTTGGCGCCACGCTCGTTGCGGTAGCAATTGGCGCCTATCCCATCACGCGCCGCCTAACCCGACGCGTGGAAGGATTGAAGAAAGCGGTCGACGGATTCGGCGCTGGAGACCTGTCGAGCCGCGTCGACGTCTCCGGCAAGGACGAAGTCGCGGCGCTCGCCGACAGTTTCAACCGGATGGCGGAGCGCATCAGCGAGCTGCTGTCCGCCCATAAAACGCTCCTCGCCAACGCCTCGCATGAATTGCGTTCTCCGCTTGCGCGCCTGCGAATGGGCGCGGAAATGCTACAGCCGCAGGCCGACAAATGGCTGCAGCAGGAGTTCGAAAGCAACATTGCCGAACTGGACGGGCTTGTTGGCGAGATCCTGCTGGCCAGCCGCCTCGAGACGCTCGAAATCGTGACCGAAATGCACCCGGTCGATCTGCTGGCGATCACCGCCGAGGAGTGCGCGGCGGCCGATGCTTCGCTCGAAGGGGAGCCTGTCACGGTCTTCGGCGAGCCTCGGCTGCTGCGTCGGCTTGTCCGCAACCTGCTCGACAATGCCCGTCGCTATGGCGGCGGCACCGCCATTGACGTGTCGTTGGCGCGTCGAGGTGGAGCAATCAAGCTTTCTGTGTGCGACCGAGGCCCCGGCGTCGCCGTCGAGGAGCGCGAACGGATCTTCGAACCATTTTACCGCCCGGCCGGAACGCGCGAACAGGAAGGGGGCGTCGGTCTTGGCCTTGCCCTTGTGAGGCAGATCGCGAGGCACCACAACGGCGATGTCCGTTGTGTTGCAAGGCCGGGCGGCGGCACCTCCTTCGAGGTTGAGTTTTGCGAATTGAAGCACGCCGACGGCCACATGTCCGCGACAACGTCATGATGGGTGATCGAACAATGTCAGCCTTGTGCCAGACGTTCGACGCGCTTCTCCGGGGCGAGCCCACCGGCGGACCTCATTCGCGAGATGGAAGGAGACAGGAGCGCCATGCTAACATTGTATAAGGAAGAACTGCGGGCCGTCATGCGGGGGCGTTTCGCATGGATGGGCGTGGCGATTGTCCTTCTGGGCTTGGGAGGCCTTGCTGCCGTGGCCACCCAGGATAGCTGGCTCGACGGTTACGGCACTATCGGTTACTTCCTTGCACCCGTCTGTTTCCTGCCGTTGGCGGCCGGAATGATCGCAAGCCCGCGCGCCAACCGTTTTGTGGAAAGCGTCTTTACCGCGCCGGTGGACCGGCAGAATTGGTTTGTCGCAAAGATTCTCGTCATCCTGACGCTGGCGGCTGCATACTATCTCGCGATTGCGCCCCTGGCTGCCGTTTACGTGGCCAATGTCGGCATGCCTTTCCTGTTGAACCGCTACCTTGTTTGGACGCCCGGAATTCTGCTCGTCTGTGTCGCCGTCGGCACCCTTATTGGCGTATTGTTCATCGGACGAAGCGTGGCGCCACCCGTCGCCACGGGCGTTGGGGTGATGCTTGTATACGCCGTGCTGGTGCCGTTGCAGGAACTGCTGGTCACTCGAGGGTATGGCGCGACTGCCACAGGTCACGTTGCCCTGACCAGCCCCCTCGTGCTCCTCAAGAACGGGCTGGGGTTTACCCTGGCCACCAGTGCCATTCCCGCTTCGACGACCATGACATGGATTTGCCTGTGCCTGATCGTGGTTGGATCATTTGGGCTGGCTGCGTGGATATTCCTGCGGGCACAGGGCGTCGAATCCTGGGAAGCCTCCCCGGGTCAGCGCATGATTATCGGGCTTGGGCTCGCTGCGTTGGTCCTGATCCCCGCGCTCTTCGGCGACACCAATTATAACAAGGATGCGCCACCCCAAAACGGTGCCCCGGACATACCGGGGCTGTTCTTGCGGGGCGGTGGCACACTTGCACTCGTCAACCCGAATGAGCCCGCTCCCACGGCTTGCTGCGACACCCTTCTCAACCGTGACCAATGGCCTTCGCTGCCGACCGGACAGGCAACCCGTCAGGATCTCCTGCTGTTCCTGCCAGTCGACAGCAAGCAACGACTGACGCGGTTGGAAATCCAGGTCACGGGCCAGAGCGGGCTGGACGTCCAAGTCCCGCCGGGAGCTCTTTCCAACATGTTGCAAACTCTCGAGACGCGAACCTATCCACCAGGCATCGGGCCTGCGGATGCGGGAGGACATCACGTCGAAACGGGATGGGTCGCCCGTATTCCCATCAGCCTGTTTCCAAACCGGCCTTGGGATATAGGCGGCATACGCTATCCGATCGATGTCAACGCCACGTACCTTGTGGATGGCAGCCCTCAGGCAAACACGATTAATGCCAGGGCGGCAGTCGAGGCACACGTGCCCAACGCGCTTGCCGAGATGGCGGGCATCGGCGCCGTCCTTCCCCTTTTGTGCTTCCTTGCAATGTTCACGCGCTGGAGACGAACGCGATGACTGAGCTAGCCCTCGAAACGACCGGCCTGACGCGCAGCTTCGGTTCCCTTGTCGCGGTCAATGAGATCAGCATCAAAGTAGAAAAGGGCCAACTCTACGGCTTTCTCGGCCTCAATGGGGCGGGCAAGACGACGACCATCCGAATGCTCACGACCCTGCTCCCACCGACAAGGGGCAGTGCGAAACTATGGGGTCACGACATCGCATCGGAGCCACTCGCTGTCCGCAAGCTTATCGGTCTTGTCAGCGACGAGACGAGTGAGAGCCAATCGGATTGGACGGCCCGCGAATACCTTGCTTACTTCGCCCGTATCCGGGGTATCGAGGATGTCCGCGACACGGTCGAGCGGTGTTTGACCAGTGTGGGGTTGGCGGAGCAATTCCGCGGCAAGTTGATCGGAACCTACAGCACGGGCATGAAGCGCCGCGTGGAAATCGCACGCGCCCTGCTGGGAAGCCCAAAAGTGCTGTTCCTGGACGAACCGACACGTGGCCTGGACCTGCCGGCCAAGCGGGAGACATGGAAACTGTTGCGGGACCTTGCCTCCAGCGAGGCCGTCACGACGTTCCTGAGCAGCCACGATGCACAGGAGATTCGCACTCTGTGCACTCAGATCAGCGTCATCGCCACAGGCAAACTCGTGTTCACCGGCCCCGCGCAGGATCTCGGCGCCGATCTCGACACATTTGAAGACAGCTTGGTCGAACTGCTGACCGGGCACGACAGAAACTTGTCACGGCAACCAGCGTAGAGGGACGGCTGCCTTCATTTTCAGATGGCATCCTAAAAATTCGAAATGTGGAGCCTGTCGGGCGAGCGAGCAAAACGCGGCGGCATCGGCGACCGACGGAGCCTTCGTAACGACGTCATCGAACTCCCTGTCGAAGAACGAGTCCTCGTTCCAAGCCCGGCCCGTCCAGCAGGGATGGCTGTCACCGCACTAACTAGCGCATTTTCTAGCTGCGAAATCAATGGTCACGGTAGGCCCGGAGGATATACCAAGGCTGTTGATTTCATTGGCTTTTTCGTTGGCCAAAATCAAAAATCTTCCCGCATTGTTCCGTATGGTCTCGCTCCGGGCCATTCGCGGCAGGCACTGGCGCTGGTCACTCCGCTGCTTGAAGACGTTGTGCGTCGACGATGATCCTGATCTCAGCACGGCAAGAGCCGCAATTCGTTCCAGCATCAAGGGCTGCGCCGATTGCCTCTACGCTGGCGCAGCCGCAGCGCACCGCTTCCGCGATCTGATTGGCGCCGACGCCGAAGCAGGAGCAGACGATAGCACCACGGTCGACGCGATTCCCGCCGGGTCGCCCAGCCACGATCGCAAGCCTCCCGCGCCGGTCGGCATGATCGGCATTCAATTGTTCCGCAGCCCAGCCACGTGACACGGCGACGGGCTGAGGGCCGACGAACAAAGCGCCCAACAATTTGTCGCCGTCAAATGCGGCGATGCGATGCTGGCCGGCGTCGCGGTCGTGATAGGCGAGCATTTCAACCTGCGGAGACGCAACAAACAACGACCCGGCGAAAACTGCCCAGTCGATATCGTCGTCGCCAAAAGCAAGCTCGACCCGCCAGCCGCCCCGGCATCTGGCAACCGCCCAATAGGCCGCAGCCGCCGGTTCGGGATGTTGCCGTGTCACGGCGAAGCCGAAGGCCTTTGCGGCGAATTTCTCAATGCGAGCCGCGACGTGTTTCAGCGCCGGCTGACCGGAGAACGGATCGGTGAGTTGCGCGGTGAGTACGTCGAGCCGGGCCTTGGCGGCGAACTGGTCGGTCCAGTGCATCGGTGCAAACAGGCTGCCCTGCCGCTGACGAGATGTGACCAACGCACGAACCAACACCTCGCCGCGCGGGCTGGAGACGCGCGCAATGTCGGCGTCACCGATCTCGTATTGCGCGGCATCCAGTGGATGGATTTCGACGAATGGCTCGGCGATGTGCTGGGACAGACGCGGGCTTTTGCCGGTGCGCGTCAAGGTGTGCCAGTGGTCGCGAACCCTGCCGGTGTTGAGGATGAGCGGATAGTCCGGGCTGGTGCGGGTTTCGACGGTGGGGCGGATGGCGATGAAGCGTCCCTTGCGGTCGGGCGTGTAGAAATTACCGTTGGCGAAAAAGCGGGTGATGGAAGGAGTGTTGACGTCACCTTCCAGCCTCTGCTCAGCCCGGACATGCTCTTCTAACGAATGTCCCGCTTGGACACCCCCCTCTGGCCTGCCGGCCATCTCCCCCTCAAGGGGGGAGATTGGCAGTTTCGTCGTCCCTGCTTTTTCTCCCACGTTGAGGATTGGCGAAAGCGGATGCGACATCCGATCTCCCCCCTTGCGGGGGAGATGGCCGGCAGGCCAGAGGGGGGTGTCTTGGCTCGGTGCAGGCCATTGGAAAGGCGCCATCGCTTCGTAGTCTTCTCCATCGACATCAGCATAAGCGCCGATATCGAAATCCCGCGCACCGTCATTTTCGAACCCCGACAGGGCGGCATGTTCGGCGAAAACCTCCGACGACGACGCATGCGAAAATGCCTCGGCAAAACCCATCCGCTTGCCGACTTCCGCGATGATCTGCCAGTCGGGCCGCGCCTCGCCGGGCACGGCCAGAAAGCTGCGCTGGCGCGAGATGCGGCGCTCCGAATTGGTGACCGTGCCGTCTTTCTCGCCCCATGCTGCGGCGGGCAGCCGGACATGGGCGTGGCGGACCGTGTCGGTCTCGGCCAGCACGTCCGACACCACGACGAACGGGCAGGCCTTGATCGCCGCTTCGACGGCATCGGCATCCGGCATCGAATCGACCGGGTTCGTGGCCATGATCCACAGAGCCTTGATGCGCCCGTCGGCCACGCCCTGAAACATCTCGACCGCCTTCAGGCCGGGCTTTTCGGCAACCGCAGGCGCGTTCCAGAAGCGCTGCACGCGGTCGCGATGGTCGAGGTTTTCGATTTCCATATGGGCGGCAAGCATGTTGGCCATGCCGCCGACCTCGCGGCCGCCCATGGCGTTGGGCTGGCCGGTCACCGAAAACGGCCCTGCCCCCGGTCTGCCGATGCGGCCGGTGGCGAGATGGCAGCTGATGATGGCGTTGACCTTGTCGGTGCCCGAAGATGACTGATTGACGCCCTGGCTGTAGACGGTGACGGTCTTTGCAGCGGCGGCAAACAGACCGTAGAAGCGCTCCAACTCGTCCTCGCTCAACCCGGTGGCAGCAGCTATGCTGGCAAGGTCGAGCTCGGCCGCAGCGGACAAGGCTTCCATAGAGCCTGTTGTGTGGGCTGCGATATAGGCGTCATCCAGAGCGTCGTGTTCGGCGAGATAGGCGAGCAGCCCGGTGAACAGAGCGACGTCACCATCCGGCGCGATCGCCAGATGCATGTCGGCGATGTCGGCAGTCATGGTGCGGCGTGGATCGACCAAGACGATCTTCATCCCTGGCCGTTTTTCCCGGGCGGCGGCAATACGTTGATAGAGCACAGGGTGGCACCAGGCGAGGTTGGAGCCGACCAGCACGATGAGATCGGCGAGTTCCAGGTCCTCGTAATTGCACGGCACCGTGTCGGAGCCGAAGGCGCGTCGATGGCCGGCCACCGACGAGGCCATGCACAGGCGCGAATTGGTGTCGATGTTGGCCGAGCCGATGAAGCCTTTCATCAGCTTGTTGGCGACATAATAGTCCTCGGTCAGCAATTGGCCGGAGACGTAGAAGGCGACCGCATCCGGTCCATGTTCTGCGATGGTTCGCGAGAAGGTGGAGGCGACGAGGTCGAGCGCATCGTCCCAGTTAGTGCGGCGGCCATGGATCTCCGGATAAAGCAGCCTGCCGTCGAGATCGATGGTCTCGGCCAGCGCCGAACCCTTGGAACAGAGCCGGCCGAAATTCGCCGGATGGTCGGGGTCGCCGCGGACGCTGACCTCACCGTCCGCGGCGACCTTCGCCAGCACGCCGCAACCCACCCCGCAATAGGGGCAAGTGGTCCTCACCTCGCGCGCTTCGTCAATCGCCATGTGTTCAGGCCGCGCGGCTGGCCAGCGCTTCCAGCGCAATGAACAGGTGCTCACCCTCGATCCGCACAGGGATGGTACGCACCACGCCCTCGTCGGCACCGAGCGCCCTGCCGGTCTCCAGCGAGATCACCCAATTGTGCAAGGGGCAAGTCACCGCCGTGCCGTGCACGATGCCCTGGCTGAGCGGCCCGCTTTTGTGCGGGCAATGGTCGTCGATGGCATAGACCTGATCGTCCTGGGTGCGGAAGACCGCCACCTTGCCTTCCGGCGTATCGACACAGCGCGCGCCACGGCGCGGAATGTCCGAGAGGGAACCGATGGCGATCCAGTTCATCTCCATCACTCCGCAGCCTGAGCAAACCCGACCGAAGCCATCGGCTGGAATTCGTGCTTGTCCTTGCCGGAAACGCGTTCCGACCACGGGTCGACCTGGGCGAATTTCTGGCTGAAGACGAAGCGCTCGTAATAGGCCTTGCGCCTCTCGCCATCATCCATGATCTGGCGCTTGATCTCAGGGATGCCTATGCGCTTGGCCCATTTGTAGATGCGTTCGAGATAGCGGCCCTGCTCGCGGTACATCTGTGTCAGCGCCACGATATGTTCCAGCGCCTCGTCTTCTGTCTTTACGAGGCCGAGCACCTCGGTGCCCTTGATGTCGAGGCCTGCCGCCCCGGCGAAGTGGATTTCATAACCACTGTCGACGCAGATGACGCCGACATCCTTGCAGGTCGCCTCGGCGCAGTTGCGCGGGCAACCCGACACCGCCATCTTGACCTTGGCCGGGGTCCACGACCCCCACATGAATTTCTCGATGCGGATGCCGAGCCCCGTCGAATCCTGTGTGCCGAAGCGGCACCAATCCGAACCGACACAGGTCTTCACGGTGCGCAAGCCCTTGGCATAGGCATGGCCGGAGACGAAGCCGGCCTGGCCAAGGTCGGCCCACACCGCCGGCAGGTCCTCCTTGCGAATGCCCAGCATGTCGATGCGCTGGCCGCCGGTGACCTTGACCATCGGGATTTCGAACTTGTCGACGACATCGGCGATGGCGCGCAGTTCGGCGGCATTAGTGACGCCGCCCCACATGCGCGGAACCACCGAATAGGTGCCGTCCTTCTGGATGTTGGCGTGGACGCGCTCGTTGATGAAGCGCGACTGGTAGTCATCGGCATAGTCGTCCGGCCAGTCGCAGACGAGATAGTAGTTGAGCGCCGGCCGGCATTTGGCGCAGCCGCAGGACGTTGTCCATTCCAGCTCCTGCATGACGGCGGGAATGGTCTTCAGGCGCTTGGCCATGATCAGCCGGCGCACCTCGTCATGGCCGAGCGTCGTGCAGCCGCACATCGGCTGGACCGCCGCCGGGTTGTATTTGTCGCCGATGGTCAGCACCATCAGCTTTTCGACCAGCCCGGTGCAGGAGCCGCAGGAGGCGGACGCCTTGGTGTGGGCACGCACATCGTCGAGCGAGGTCAGCCCCTTGGCCATGATCGCACCCGTGATCTTGCCCTTGCAGACGCCGTTGCAGCCGCAGATTTCCGCATCATCCGGCAAGGCTGCAACGGCCGCCATAGGGTCCAGCGGGGCACCCCCCTGGTAAGACTGGCCGAAGATAAGCGTGTCGCGCATTTGCGATATGTCGGTCTGCTTCTTCTTCAGGTCGTTGAACCAGGCGCCGTCCGCCGTCTCGCCATAGAGCACCGTGCCGATGATGCGGTCGTCCTTGAGCACCAGTCGCTTGTAGACGCCGGCGGCGGCATCGCGCAGCACGATCTCTTGCCTGTCCTCGCCCTCGGCGAAGTCGCCGAGCGAGAACAGGTCGATGCCGGTGACCTTGAGCTTGGTCGGCGTGTCCATGTGGACGAAGGCCGCCGCCTCGTTGCCGGCCAATTGGCTGGCGGCAACGCGCGCCATCTCGTAGAGCGGCGCGACGAGCCCGTAGACCATGCCGTTGACCTCGGCGCATTCGCCGAGCGCGTGGATGTCGGGATCGTTGCTGCGCATGCCGGCGTCGACGACGATGCCGCGATTGACGGCGATGCCCGCTTCTTTAGCCAGCGCCGCATTCGGCCTGATGCCGACGGCCATGACGACCAGCGTCGCCGGGATGATGGTGCCGTCGGCGAGTTCCACCTGCTCGACCTTGCCGTTGCCTGTGATCGCCTGCGTGTTGGCCTTGGTGATGACCTTGATGCCGCGCTGCTCCACCGCACGCTGCAGCAGGCAGCCAGCAGCCGGATCGAGCTGGCGCTCCATCAGCGTCGGCATGACATGCAGAACGGTGACGTCCATGCCTTGAGCGTTGAGACCCGCAGCCGCCTCCAGCCCGAGCAGACCGCCGCCGATGACCACGGCCTTGGCGCGCGACTGGGCGGCCAGCATCATCGCCTGAACATCGTCGAGGTCGCGATAGGTCAGCACGCCCGGCAGATTGTGGCCCGGCACCGGAATGATGAACGGCACCGAGCCGGTGGCGATGACAAGCTTGTCGTAGGGCTCGGTGACACCGTGGTCGGAGGTAACGGTCTTGGCCGCCCGATCGATGGCGACGATTTTGTGGCCCTTGTAGAGGGTGATGTTGTTGGCGATGTACCAGCCGTCGCCGTGGATGATGATTTCCTCATAGGCCTTTTCGCCCGACAGCACCGGCGACAGCATGATGCGGTCGTAATTGACCCGTGGCTCGGCGTTGAAGATGGTGACGGTGTAGCGACCCGGCGCCTGCTCCAGCAGATGCTCCAGCATGCGCCCGGGGGCCATGCCGTTGCCGATGATGACGAGTTTTTCGGTCATTGGTCTACTCCGCGGCTTCGACGAAGCGATGGCGCTCGTAGAGGAACTTCAGCACCGCCTCGCGGCAACGCAGGAAGGTGCGATCGGAGGCGAGCCCGATGCGCCGGCGCGGACGCGCCAGCGGCACGGGAAGCACTTCGCCGATGGTGGCCGCCGGGCCGTTGGTCATCATGACGATGCGGTCGGACAACAGCACCGCCTCGTCGACATCATGGGTGATCATGATCGTCGTCGAGCCGAGCCTGGAATGGATATCCATCACCGCGTCCTGCAGATGGGCGCGTGTCAGCGCGTCGAGCGCGCCGAACGGCTCGTCGAGCAGCAGGATCTTCGGCTCCATGGCCAGCGCGCGCGCAATGCCGACGCGCTGCTTCATGCCGCCCGATATCTCTGCCGGTCGCTTGTCCCTGGCATGCGCCATCTGCACGAGGTCGAGATTGCGCATGATCCAGTCATGCCGCTCGGCCTTGCTCTTCGAACGGCCGAAGACCTTGGATACCGCGAGGTTGACGTTTTCATAGACGGTGAGCCACGGCAGCAGCGAGTGGTTCTGGAACACCACGGCGCGCTCGGGTCCGGGACTATCAACCTCCTTGTCTTCCAGCAGCACCGCCCCGGCGGAGACCTTGGTCAGCCCCGCGATCAGGTTCAGCAAGGTCGACTTCCCACAGCCGGAGTGACCGATGATGGAGACGAATTCGCCCTTGTCGATGGTTAGCCTGATATCCCTCAGCACCTCGCTGACCTGGCCGCCCCGGGCGAAGGATTTGTCGATATGGTCGAGTTTCAGATAAGCGGTCATGGCGCTTTCCTCACTTTGCCGTTGTGCCGCGGGTGACGAAGGCGCCGACCGCCGCGACCAGGCGGTCGAGGCAGAAGCCGGTGACGCCGATATAGGCGAGCGCGACGATGATGTCGGGCAGCCGCGACGAGTTCCAAGCGTCCCAGATGAAGAAGCCGATGCCGACGCCGCCGGTCAGCATTTCGGCGGCAACGATGGCGAGCCAGGACAGGCCGATGCCGATCCGCAAGCCGGTGAAGATGTAGGGTGCTGCGGCCGGCACCATGATCTTGACGAAGAATTCGAACGGGTTGAGCCGCAGGATGCGGGCGACGTTGCGGTAGTCCTGCGGGATGTTGCGCACGCCGACGGCGGTGTTGATGATGATCGGCCAGATCGAGGTGATGAAGATGACGAACAGCGCCGACGGGCTGGAATCGCGGAACGCTGCCAGCGACAGCGGCAGCCAGGCCAGCGGCGGCACGGTGCGCAGGATCTGGAACACCGGATCGAGGCCGCGCATCGCCCAGATCGACTGGCCGACCAGCGCGCCAAGCGCGACACCGACGATCGCCGCCAGGCCGAAGCCGATGGCGACGCGCTGCAGCGAGATCAGCACCCGCCAGGCAAGGCCAATATCCTGCGGGCCATTGTTGAAGAACGGATGCGCGATCAGATCGTAGGCCTCGTTCCACACCTGGCTCGGCGGCGGCAGGCTTGATGTGGGCGACGAGCAGGCGACCTGCCAGACGACGAGCATGAGGGCGATGACGATGATTGGCGGCACCAGTGTGCTCGCCAGCCTGCCGGCGATGACGACCGGGTCGAAGCGGCGCCGCACCTTGGCGGTGAAGGCGATGATTTCGGCCGGCTTGGCGGGGAATGCCTTCACCGTGCTGTCCTCGATAGTCTGGATCGCCATGTCTGGGAAATACTCCTTGATCGGGATTTGCTGCGACAACGGCGCAAGAGGCGCCGTTGCGCTCGGGGCGACAAACGGCGCAATGCGCCGTTTGCGCTGGTTCAAGCCGATGCCTTGATCTTCAAGCTGTCGAGATAGGCAGACGGGTTGGCCGGATCGAAGACCTTGCCGTCGAAGAAGGTCTCGACACCGCGCGACGAGGATGCCGGAATATCGGCTGCCGCGACGCCGAGGTCCTTGGCCGCCTCGCGCCACAGATCCTCGCGATTGACCTGATCGACCAGCGCCTTGATGTCGGTGGTTGGCGCCAATTTGCCCCAGCGGATGTTTTCGGCGAGGAACCACGAGTCATGGCTCTTGAACGGGTAGGAGACGCCGCCCTTCCAGAACTTCATGTAGAGGTCGGTACCGGAGGCGACGCGGCCGTTGCCGTAATTGATGTCGCCCTTGAGGCGGCCGATGATGTCGGTGACCGGCACGTTCATCCATTGCCGCTTGCCGATGATGGCGGCCATCTCGTCCTTGTTTTCCTTGGCCTCGCACCATTGCTGGGCTTCCATGACGGCCATCAGGATCGCCTTGGTGGCGTTCGGGTGTTTGTCGATGAATTCGGCGCGCAGGCCGAGCGCTTTTTCCGGATGGCCCTTCCACAGTTCGCCCGTGGTGGCGGCGGTGAAGCCGACGCCCTGGTGGACGAGTTGCTCGTTCCACGGCTCACCGACGCAGAACACGTCCATGTTACCGACCTTCATGTTGGCCACCATCTGCGGCGGCGGCACGACGATGGTCGAGACGTCCTTGTCGGGATCGATGCCGCCGGCGGCCAGCCAGTAGCGCAGCCAGAGGTCGTGCGTGCCGCCCGGGAAGGTCATGGCGGCCTTGATGTCCTTTCCGGCGGCCTTCTTGGCGGCGAAGACGTCCTTCAGCTTCGAAGCGTCGAGACCGACACCGGTGCCGGCATATTCCTGCGCGACCGAAATGCCCTGGCAGTCGTAGTTGAGCCGCGCCACGATCGCCATCGGCATCGGCTGGTTGTTCTGCGTCACCTTGCCGGTGTGCATCAGGTAGGGCAGCGGCGTCAGGATGTGGGCGCCGTCGATGCCGTTGGCAGCACCGCCGAGCATCAGATTGTCGCGCGTCGCGCCCCAGGAGGCCTGTTTCAGCACCTCGACATCGGGCATGCCGAATTTGGCGAAGAGGCCTTTCTCCTTGGCGATCATCAGGGGCGCGGCATCGGTTAGTGCGATGAAGCCGAGCTTGGCGCCGGTGACTTCCGGAGCGGCGGTGGCGGCATAGGCGCCGGAGGGGAAGAGCTTGCGGGCCGCCACGAACAGCCCAGCCGTCATCGCACTGCTGACCAGAAAATCGCGGCGCGTCACATCCTTGAGGGATGTGCCAGTCCCGATCCATGTCTTCATCGTCTTCTTCATCGTCGTCTCCGGTTGAACGCGATTCCAAAACAAAAAAGCCGCCGGCCAGGTCTTCGCGTCCGGAAATCCGGATCGCGTCTTGACCTGAGCGGCAGCTTTGCCTGTGGCGCCCGCCATTGGGCGCCTGTTCCGTGGCCCGCGAAGGGCCTGGCTATTTCGAAGCAGGAACCGTGCCAGTTTGATGCGAGAGGAAAAATATCAATTAAATCAGTAATATGAACCGGTCTCTGGCGCGCCAGGCGAAATAGCGGGCAGGCCAAAGATTGTTCATCAGAGCCATCGCACGCACAATTTTTGTGCAATGCACAAGAATGGCGCGGAAATGATCAGGCTTCCGTGCGGGCCGATTTCTGGCCGGCAATGTAGCCGTCGATCTCATCCGGATCGAAGATCTGGCCGTCGAAGAAACCATCCGGACCAAGCACTAGGCCGGCCCCGGTCGCGCCGACCGCGGTTGCGACCTTGAGCGCGCCCTCGGCCTTCGAATTGGCGCCGGGAAGGGCGACACCGAGCGGCTTCAGCGCCGAGCGGTAGAGGTCGGGCCGGTAGCAGTCGCGCGCAATGGCGAGGTTTTCCGGCGTGTGCTCGACATGCCCCCAGCGCACCATCTGCGTGTAGAACCACAGCGCATGGCTCTTCCAGGGAAAGTTAGCCGCCTTGTCGAAGGGCAGGAAGAAGTCGTCGATATCCAGCTCCGCCCCGCTGCCCAATTGGAGATGGCCGGTCAGGATCGGCATCTGCACCGCGGGCGGCAGGCCGAGGAAGCCGGGCTGGGACATCACCGCGGCCAATTCGCCATGGTTGCCCGGATCCTGGCACCAGCGCGCCGAGTGGTGCAGCGCGCGCAGCAGCGCCGCTAGCGCCTCGGGGTTCTGTTCTGCCCAGGCTTTGCGCACGCCAATCACCTTCTCCGGGCTGTTGCGCCACAACAGCGCCTTGACGGTGACGATATGGCCGGTACCGGCGGCCACCGAGGCGCTGTTCCAGGGCTCGCCGACGCAGTAGCCGTCGATGCGCCCCGTGGCCAGGGCGTCGGCCATGAAGGGCGGCGGCACGATGACGATCTCGATCTCGCGCGTCGGATCGATGCCACAGGCGGCAAGCCAGTAGCGCAGTTCGTAATTATGTCCCGAATGCGGATGCACGACAGCGAAGCGAAGGGGATCGCCACCGGAGGCAGCGTGCTCGCGAATGAGCGCGCGCAGCGCGGCGCCGGCGCGTGCCGGATCGAGATCGGGTTCGGCGCCATGCGCCGCCATGCCGGCCCAGACGGCGTTGGAGATGGTGATGCAATTGCCGCCGAGCCCGAGCGAGAACGGCACGATGGTTTCGGAAGCGAGCGGTGTCAGCCCGAGATTGCAGGCAAGCGGCATCGGCCCGAGCATATGCGCGAGATCGAAGTGGCCGATGGCAATGCGGTCGCGGATGTTGGCCCAGGAGGTCTCGCGGTGCAGCGTGAGGTCAATGCCTTCGCGTGCGGCGAAGCCAAGCTCGCTTGCGGCGACCAGCACGGCGCTGTCGAAGAGCGGCATGAAGCCGGCGGTGATCTGGTGCTCGGCGCCCATGTTCATTCGTCCTCCGCCGGTCCCAGCAGTCCGGCGGCGGTCACCAGGCTCTGGGCGATGTCGCTGATCTTGCGGTTCTGGTTCATCGCCGTCTTGCGCAGCAGCGTGTAGGCAGCCTCTTCACTCAGGCCGCGCGACTTCATCAGGATGCCCTTGGCGCGGTCGATCACCTTACGGCTCTCAAGCTCGCCGCGAACCTCCTCCAGCTCGCGCGCCATGCGCGAAAAGGCGTTGAAACGACTGACGGCCATGTCGAGGATCGGCTTGACACGCTCTTGCCGCAGGCCGTCGACGACATAGGCCGACACGCCGGCATCGACCGCCGCCTCGATCGAAGCCTGGTCCGAGCGGTCGACGAACATGGCGATCGGCCGCTTCACCGCGCGCGAAAGCTGGAACATGTTTTCGAGCATGTCGCGGTTGGGATTTTCGAGATCGATAACGATGACGTCGGGCTCGATCTCGGCGATCCGCCGCGCAATGCCGGTTACGTCATGAACAACGGTGACCCGTTCATGGCCGGCCTCGCGCAGCCCCGCCTCTATGATTGAAGCACGGATGCGATTTTCGTCGATCACTAGGACGGCTAGGGAGGATCGGACCATGCCTGCATTGTGGGCAAGGCCGTGAAATTGTGCAATGCGGTATGGTCACAGGCTCCCCGCCACTCAGGGCGGCCATCGAACCTTTGATCGAGGAGCCTCGTGGGTGGCCGAAGTAATTTCTCCTGACCGATTGACCAATCTCAGGAGCGTGGAGAACCAAAGGCGCGCAAGCAGACCCGCCGATTTACACGCCGTTGTACGCCAATGCCCCACCGCATACCGACGGCGCTTTACATCCAACGCCCGGTGCGTTTCAGATCGACCAAGTAGCTTTGGAAGGGAAGGCTGTACCCACGAGAATCGACCGCGCTTGAAGTAGGCGATGGCTTAAGTCCGCCGAAGTTGCGCGCTATTGCCGCCGTTTCCCCCGCTCCCACTCGATTGTTCAAACAGCATATAACCCATTGAAATCACTGTCAAATATTCTCCAGCGTCGCGCAAACTCCGACATTTAGACCGTCAAAAAGTTACGCTATTGATTTTAAAGGGGAAATCGCCGCAAAAAATTTTGAGGTTTCCCCAACTATCGGACCAATCGGGCATTTTTTTGCACTTTGCGGCGTTCGACGGCGCTCTTCCCGTATCGTTCCGCGATAGACAAACAGTCGATCAACGGCCAGGGTGCGCAACGGCAGGCTGGAATTCTCGAGGGAGTGGCTGCAACTCCGTAATCCTCACGCCCCCGATCGAGGTGCTGTTAGGCGGCAGAGGACATGGACAGCGGAAACATGGCGCGACACCTATCCCAACTTAGATATCGTGGCCTTGGGAAACGCGATTCACAACCGAAATGAAATCCGCGACCTGAGGAGGGCGCTCTCGGCCCGCCCGTGCCGATGAATTTGCGACCTCAATCTGAGTGACCTATGCTCAAGCAATGCAACATCTCAGTTCGTTGACCGCCAAGCCTCCGCATGGATATTCCGACAAAGAACTCGATGCCTTTGTCAAGTTGGTTGTTTCGGAGGGCGAAGTTTCCCACTATGGGCTGCTTGAACGCATCAAGGGTGCGCGGGGCCTAGTCATGCTCTATGACGGTAAGAAGCTGGTCGGAACTGCGGCGATCAAAAATCCAGAGCCGGACTATCGAACCGCCGTCTTTGCCAAGTCGAAATCAAATGCGGACGCCGCCGCCTACCCAGTAGAACTAGGGTATGTGGTCGTCGCAGAAAGCCATCGCCGTCATAAATTGGGCTGGCGTCTCGTCGACGCGGCTCTGTCATTCGCAAGCGGATCAGCCGTGTTCGCTACAACACGCAGCAACAACGCCGCCATGCGGAGAATCTTGCGGGCTCGCGGTTTCACGGCCAATGGGTCTCCCTACCCGTCCACTGAACATCCCGGTCAGGAAATTCATCTGTTCCTACGTGGGTAAGCGCCCCGAGGACCGAACCTGGCCCTATAGCCCGAGCACGCGGTCTTGTTCGACTTGCGGCAGAAAGCTTAGGATCCCTCGAGGAAAACGACTGCAGCGCCAACCGCGCCGATCCGCCGGTAACGTGCAGAGCCTACGAGGCGCGGCATGGCTAACCCCTCGCCGCTCATGCAACTGTCGTGGCTGACTGATAGGTGAGTAAATGGTCAAATTTCAGCCCGATGGCTGGCGCAGCGTCACACCGAGAATCGTCGCCGACGACGTCAGGGGCTTGGTCGAATTTCTCAAAACCGTATTCGACGCGACCGGCGAGTATCGGACCGGGGCGCCGGCAGAGATGAGGATTGGCGACTCTATCGTGATGGTCAGCGGCGATGGCGAACGCAAAGCAATGCCGGCTTTCCTCTATGTGTATGTAGAAGACACTGACGAAACGTACCGGCGTGCAATCGGCGCGGGCGGAGAGTCGATCGAGGAACCTAAGGACACGCCTTATGGCGACCGACGAGCGATGATGCAGGATGCGTGGGGGAATAGATGGCAGATCGCGACACATCGAGAAGACTTGTCGGTCAACGAAATTTGAGAATGCATGCGCGGAACTTGTTCCGGTTGGATGAGTCCCGTCCAACCGCTCCGCCCTAGCGTGTTAACGCTAATCAGAGGCACAGACACATCAATCTTCTTTATCGGACTTTTCAAACCGGCCAGCATCATCCTCCAATTTTCTTGAGTTCGGCCTTGGTCTTTTCGTCAACCTTGGCAGCAGGACCATGTCGATCTGCCCCCCCACGTCACCCTTGTCTTCTTCCCGTCCGAGTCGAGCGCAGCGGAAATCGATCTAGCGCGGATCACTCCTGGCCTTGAAGCGTGCTGCTTCTTCCGAACCGCGGGTGGCGTCGCCGGCGCTGTAGGAATGCGCGCCAGCGCCGGCGAGCTTGCCGCCATCGACGATCAGATATTCCTCACGGATCGGCCGGCCTTCGAACCAGCATTCGAGAATTTCGCGGGTGCCCGCGGCGTAGCGCGCTTGGGCGGAGAGCGACGATCCTGAAAAGTGCGGCGTCATGCCGTGATGTGGCATCGATCGCCACGGATGATCCTTGGGGGCCGGCTGCGGGAACCAGACGTTGCCGGCATAGCCAGCGAGTTGGCCACTCTCCAGCGCGCGGGCGATGGCGTCACGATTGCAGATTTTGCCGCGCGCCGTGTTTACCAAATAGGCGCCGCGTTTCATCCTGGCGATCATCGTCTCGTCGAAGAGGTTCTCCGTCTCCGGATGCAGAGGTGCATTGATCGTGACCACGTCGCAGACGCCGACCATGGATGCGGGATCCTGGTGGAAGGCGACGCCAAGTTCTTTCTCAACCGCCTCGGGCAGGCGGTGGCGATCGGTGTAGTGCAACTTGACGTCGAACGGCTTCAGCCGGCGCAACACCGCGCTGCCAATCCGGCCGGCGCCGACGGTTCCGATCTGCATTCCTTCGATATCGTAAGAGCGTGCGACGCAGTCGGCGATATTCCAGCCGCCTTTCACGACCCACTGGTAGGACGGGATGTAGTTGCGCACGAGCCCCAGGATCATCATGACCACATGCTCGGACACGCTGATCGAATTGCAGTAAGTCACCTCGGCGACCGTGATGCCTCGGTCCATGGCGGCCTGGAGATCGACATGATCGGATCCGATGCCGGCGGTGATCGCAAGCTTCAATCTGCTTGCCTTGGCGATTCGTTCTTCGGTCAGATATGCCGGCCAGAACGGCTGCGAGATCACGATTTCGGCGTCAACGAGTTCGCGTTCAAAAATGCTGTCGGGACCGTCTTTGTCCGAGGTCACTACCAGGCTGTGGCCTGCGCCTTCGAGAAATTTCCTCAGGCCGAGTTCGCCCGACACGCTACCGAGCAAGACCCCTGGTTCAAAGTTGATGGTCTTCGGCGTGGGAAGTGTCTGGCCGCCGGGATAGCGGTCGAGCTTCGGCAAGCCGTCCCGCGCATATTTTGTCGGATAGCCGTCGACCGGATCGTCATAGAGAACGCAAACGACCTTTGCCATTGTGTATCTCCCTTCGTCTGACAACGAAGAGGAAAACGCTCTGTTGTTAACGCTGCCGGCCAACGATGGTCGGCACGGCGATGCTCTCTTGAATTGCTGGTGGGAGCAGACGCATCTGCCGGCGCTTCCTCATTCGGAAAGTTGTGCGCTATTGCGTATTACATGGAAGACCCGGGCATGGTTTCAAGGGCGGTGGGCGGCACTGGTGCAGCGTTCCAGTTCCTTTATTTTAGACCGCGCGCACGGTCTGCTGACAACAAATGCTTGATGCGGACACTTCAGAATTGCCGAAGTTGGGCACCGTGCATCATGATCACTGACAGGCTACGACTTCGCAGGCCTCCAGGGCTTCTGCATCCCCCAAAGATTGCAAACAACCTGTTAGTCAGCGCTTATCAGGCAGAGGAATCTCGCATCGCTTGCCGCTCAAACGGTATTGCCAAGCCAGTTCGCAACACTCACCGATGTCACCTGGAAATGGCGAAAGTGACGAGACAGACAGGCAGCTTATGCAACTCCTGATCAAGTTCGAGTTGCGGACGCACTAGCCGGCGCTACAAGGCTAGCCTTTCCACAATGCGAGCCGTTTGTTGCCTTTTTACAGAAGATACGAAAACGCCGCTCGACCGGAAGGGAGCGGCGTCTACCAAGTGTGGTGTCCTACCCTAGACGAAACCCCGATTTGGTCGGGGCCGTCGGACTTGAACCGACGTTTCCAGCTTGTTCGCTATCAATCTGTAGATGGTGTTTTCCTGTCGTCGTTGCAAGCGCCATCGGCGCAGCTTTGCAGGGTGATAGTCGGAGTCGATATAATTCCATCCGAATTCCGCAATTGAACGACCGCTGCTTTCCGGCTTCCGTGACGCGCACACTCGCTGGTTCTGCCGTCAGCAACGTCATCAATCGACCGGTCGCGTTCGCTAAGCCGATGGACGTATCAACTCCTACACCGCCAGCGAAAAGCCCCAAATTCTGTGCAAACGTCACGCCGCCAACAACAGGAGTCCCCTTGATGCCGGTTTACAGTGTACCGGGCAAATAGCGGACAGGCCGCTTACGGTGGAATCCACGACTACATTGAACCGAGTACGAAGCGCTCAGTAAGCGGCATCTCTTCCAGGCCGACACTTTCTCTACCGGCCCGTCGGTGTCATCGGGTGCTAACGATTTTCCCCTGACCAATCGGGGACGCTGTCGGACCACCGCGGACGGAGACAGTCGGTCCCGCGTCCCGACCTCCAGCCGGCGCTATGCTGACGCTCCTACGGCCGTCCTGTTCACCGCCCGCAGCGGAGGCGAATTTCCTCCATCCCGCGCGCGACGATCGCCCGCCGTTGCGGTCTCAGACACTGCTCCCCGACAGAGCCTGCGGATCATCCGGCAATATCGCCGCTACGCCTTCCTCAGCAAAAAACCCTGAAGAAGTGGGGTTTCTAATAATTTTCGCGTTCCTCCGCGATGGAACAAATAGGCCAGCATTTCCGTTCTTAAACATCAAACGATGGAGGTAACCGTGAGGAAGCTCATATTCGCATCCATGATCGCGTTTGCTGCCACGGCCGCTGTCATTGCGCCTACGCAAGCGCAATTTATCTTCTCGCCCTTCGGGGGTGATGATGGTGGTTTTTATGGTGACTACGGGGATGGGTACTTCGTCCCCTATCGTCATTATTATTATCGGGATCACTACGGCGACCAGTACTACAGATACCACCGCAGGTACTACCATCACCACAGGTACTACCATCAACACAGGCACTACCACCACCACAGGCACTACTACCACCATAGGTACTATAGGTAGCAAACTCGGGTCACTAGGCGCTGGCGCCATCACCACAGGGTGATCGAGCGAGATAGCGTCTTGGGGCTTTCACGGTTGTATACGGTGCCGACGGCACCACCACATGGAGGCATAGTGCTCCGCCCGAGCGCAGATGGTAGGCCCGGAGGGACCTCGCCTTTTCAACAAAAACAATCAGTTAGCGGGTGGTTAGCCCAGCCATATCCTTTGTATGTCCTCGTATTTGGTGGCGAACCGTCAAAGGGCTCAGACTAGTTAATCGGCGAACGCCCGCGTTCAGGAGGGCCGGGTCTGAGTACTCACCCGAACCACCACCGTTCACTGAATTTCTGTCCGTCCATGTCCCAGTTGGAAGCGATTTTGTCATGCTTGATCTTGTTGGATGTCGCAAACACATAGTCCGCGAACATCGGCACGACGGTACCGCCGTCGTTTGAGAGTATTTCCTGGGCGTCGAAATAGATCTGAGCGCGCTTCTTCGGGTCGAGCTCGGACCGTCCGGCGGTGACGAGTTCCACGAAACGCGGGTTTTTCCAATTGGTGTCGTTCCACGCTCCGTCCGGCAAATATGCCAGGGACAACATGGCATCGACGGTGGGCCGACCAGCCCAATAGCAGGCGCACCAGGGTTTCTTCGTCCACACGTTTGCCCAATAGCCATCATTTGGCACACGCTCGACGTCTATTTTGATGCCGCCTTTTGCAGCGGCTTGAGAATAGAGTTCGGCTGCGTCCACGGCTCCACTAAAAGCAGCATCCGCAGCCGAAAGCTGGACGTTCAGGCTGGTCAGGCCTGACTGTTTCAAATGCCATTTTGCCTTGTCGAGATCCTGCGTCCGTTGAGGCAGCCCAGCTGCATAGAAAGGCATTCCAGAACCGATTGGATGGTCGTTTCCTACCCTTCCATGTCCCTGGAGGATTGTCTTGACCATCTGTTCGCGTGGGCACGCCAGTTTCAGCGCCGTCCTGACGTGAGGATCGTCAAAAGGCGCCTTGTTGGTCAGCATCGGGAATGTGTAGTGTTGGTTTCCTGAGATCGACTTTACGCTCACGGCCGGGTTCTTCTCGAGGAAGCTTACCGTCTTGAATTCGCAGCGATCCATGACGTCGATGGTGCCGCTCATCATTGCCGCCGTTCGCGCCGTCGCATCGACGATTGCCGTCATTTCGATTGCGTCAAAATGAGCCCGGTCCGTCTTCCAGTAGTTTGCATTGCGTGTTAGCCGCGCCTGGATGCCGGGCTGCCATTTTTCCAGCTTGTAAGGGCCGCAGCCGATTCCGGTGTCGGCAACGATCGTGCCGTCCTTCGAAGGCAGGATCGGAATATGGTAGTCGGAGATGACATAGGGGAAGTCGGCATTCCCCGCATTCAACGAGAAAACGACCTTGTCGGGTCCGTCGATCTTGATGTCCTTGATCGGCTTCAGCAGCGCAAGCGCCGCCGACTTCGAGCCCTCGCGGCGGTGGTAGTTGACCGATGCGACCACGTCCTCGGCCGTTAGGGTCCGGCCATCATGGTAGACGATCCCCTTGCGGATCTTGAAAGTCCAGGTGGCGGCGTCCGGCGTCGACACCCAGCTTTCAGCCACCTCCCCTGTCAGTTCGCCGTCCGCGCTGATTTCCGCGAGGTGATTGTTGAGCATATAACCCAGAGCGATGGTGAAATTGTTGTCGTAGGTGCCGGGGTCGAGGCTGTCGGTGCTGGATCCATGCCCGACACCGAACCGCAGCGTGCCGCCACGCTTGGGCGTGGCGGCCCTGACCGTTGAAACCATGAGAACGGATGCGGCTGACAGTGCGGTCGCACCAACCGTCGCTGTAAGAAACTGCCGGCGTGAAAGGCCGCCCTGAACCTTGGTCATATTCCTTCTCCCCTTGAAATCCGACTTGCCGAGCTTTGACTTCCAAGCCATATTCATCGAATATGAATTCGAATTCAAGTATTTTGTTTCGAGTCGGAAACCGACCTGCCCTTTGGCCACATCAATCCAGGAATGAGCATATGCAAAGAGTGGAAATTGACGAAGCCGCGAAGGCACACGTGGCCGAACTGAACGTGGCAGCGGCAACAAGCAATGAATTCGACTGGGCGAATATGAAGGATTTCGAAGATGCGCGACGCGGCTTGCTGAGGGACCTGCCCGACCTTGTCATCCAGGACGAGGGCGGACGCATAGTTTGGGACAGTCGTCCCCATGATCTGATGCTTGCCGGGGAACGCCCCGATACCGTGCATCCGAGCCTTTGGCGTCTCGCTCAACTCAACAACATCCGGGGTCTTTTCGAAGTCGCGGACGGGGTGTGGCAGACCCGCGGTCACTCGCTGGCGAACATGACTTTTGTTGCTGGGAAAACCGGCTGGATCGTCATTGACCCGGCCAACACTGTCGAAACCGCGCGTGTCGGGCTCGAACTCGCGAACACGGTATTAGGGCCGCGTCCCGTTGTCGGCGTCGTCTATTCTCACACCCATTCGGATCATTGGGGCGGTGCAAAAGGCATCGACCCGGAGCCCAACGCCCGCGTGGTCGCGCCGGCCGGCTTCGAGGCGTTTGTGCTGGCGGAATCCTTGGTCGCCTCCGAGGGCCTCGCCCCCCGCAACAACTACATGTATGGCGAACATCTTGGTGTCGGGCCTTGCGGCCATGTCGATTGTGGGCTTGGCAAGGCGACCGAGGGCGGAAAGGTCAGCTACCTTCCGCCCACGGACCATATAGGTCGCGAAGGTGGGCGCTTGACCATAGATGGCGTGGAAATCGAATTCCAATACGCACCCGGCGAGGCGCCGGCGGGAATGCATATCTATCTGCCTGCGAGCCATGTCCTGCATGTTGCCGACAATTGCTACGCGTCGCTTCACAACGTCTACACGATCCGGGGATCGCTCAGCCGTGACGCGTCCCTTTGGAGCAACTCGGTCGATCGCGCACTGCAGTTTGGTGACGCCGAAATTGTGATCGGCGGCCATCATTGGCCACGGTGGGGGCGGAACAAAGTACGAGATTTCCTCACCCAACAGCGCGATGCCTTGAAATTCATGCATGACCAGGCCGCCCGGATGATGAAGCTGGGATATAGTGCTCACGAGATCGCCGGTATGGTGGAACTGCCTCCCAGCCTCGCCCGCCAATGGCACCTGCGTGGATACTACGGCACAGTATCCCAGAACGTGCGCGCGATAGTTCAGCACTATCTAGGCTGGTATGACGGCAACCCCGCTACGCTCAATTCGTTGCCGCCGCGAGAAGCTGCTGCAAAGATCATCGATTACATGGGCGGCATCCCGAATGTGCTCAAGCGCGCGCGGGACGATCTGGTCGCGGGCAATTTTCGATGGGTCGTCCAGATTCTCGATCACGTGCTGTGGTTGGACCCGGACTGTGCCGAGGCCCGTTCCCTTGCAGCGGTGGCCCATCGGACGCTCGGCCATACATGCGAAAATGCGACCTGGCGCAACGCCCATTTGTCGGCCGCAAGAGAACTGGCGGGGGATGTCCAGCAGATTGGAGCGATCCGTGACTCGGCCGATCTTTCCACGAGGATTCCCTTGCGAGCCCTGTTCGATTACCTGGCCATCCGCGTCATTGGTGCGAAAGCTGCTACGATGGATATATTGCTATCCTGGCAGGTGACCGATACCGAAGAAGAGTTCACGACACATCTGAACAACGGCGTTTTGAGCCTGGTAAATGGCGTAACAGCAGAGGCACAGGTGGCGTTGACCAGAGATACCCTCACATCGCTGATTTACGAGCAGGTGCATCCGACGAAGCTGCCCATGGCTATAACGGGAGATCGGGCGGCATTCGATGCCTTGTGGTCCGTGATGGAGACCTTCCCGGACAATTTCTCGATCGCTGGCCGTGCGTTCAAGATCGGAGAGCGAACATGCGCGCAGCCCGGGTGAACCGTGAGGGGCCATCCTTGCAAGGCATCGCTGGCGTTCATCCCAGCAAGCAGCCTCGAAGCCTCGCCAAGCGCAATGCGCTGATTGCGGCGGGCTTGCGGTTGCTCCGCACCAAAAGCTTCGATGAGATGACGATTGGGCACATCGCCGAGGAGGCGGGTTGCTCGGTGGGAACCTTCTATGCCCGTTTCGAGGACAAAGAGGCGTTCCTGATCCTGCTGCAAGAATATCTTTTCAGCGCACAGGTCGAGGACGCCCGGCAAAAATTCATGCCCGAGGCTTGGCACAAGATTGAGGCAGAGGATGCCATCGAAGCCGTTGTGCGCTTTGTCATAGAGACGTTTCGCGGTGACGCGGAGGGCGTGCTGCGCGCTGCCCTGGTCCATTCCGCCGCGAAGCCCGAAATCTGGGAGCCGGCACGCCGCACCGGGCGGGAACTTGTCGACATCATCGTATCCTTGCTGTCGCCAAAACTTGGCGGCGGCGCCGACGAGCAAATACGGCTCTCGCTTCAGATGTTGTATGGCGCGCTCATCAACATGATCCTGCACGAGCCAGGGCCGCTCAAGCTCAACGACCCCGCCTCACACAGCTCTCTGGTTGGTGTCGTGAAGGCTATTCTTCTCTACAGACATCCGGCTTGAGTGAACTCTCGGATCAAGGCCGAACGGGTCGCGGTGCGTCCTTGAATTTCCGTGGCGGAAAGCTGTTACTGCCGAAAATCAATGACGAACCGGCCCGCCGCGCGACCGTCGGCCAAGGCCTGTAGCGCCATGGTTGCATCGTTGAGTGTGATGGGCACAATCTCGTTGCGCAGAGGGCGGGCGGCATGGATTGCGACAGTCTGCTGCATTTCCGTGCGCGTTCCCACACTTGTTCCAGTGATGGTCACACCCGTGGCCGTCAGCCATTCCTGGTTTAGCGGAACGTTTTGCAAAACCATGGCGGCGGCCACAATGCGTCCGCGCGGCCTGATGGCGGAGATCATGGCTTTCCAGGTGGCGGCCGTTGGCGCGAAATTGATGCAGGCATGGGCGCGATGCTCCGCGTCAAACGCCTCGTCGAGCGTATCATCGGCGAGGAACGTCGCAGCCGCGCCCAACTCCCGGGCATGGCGAAGCTTTTCGGGATCGCGGTCGATGCCGATGACCCGGGCACCGGCCCGTACGGCGATCTGGACAGCATAGAGCCCAAGCCCACCGCAGCCGAAGATAGCGACGGTCTCGCCGATGCGGACGTTGGCGCGGCGTATGGCGCCAAATGCAGTGACGCCGGCGCACATGACCGGGGCGGTTTGCAGAGGGTCAAGCCCTTCCGGCAGACGCACCGCGAAGCGGGAATCGACGACGACGTGTTCTGCGAAGGCGCCTGGAACATTGAGGCCATGGGCCCGCTGTTTCTGGCAAAACGGCTCGGCACCGGAGATACATTCGTCGCAGATCTGGCAGGTGTCGTGAAGCCACGGCACGCCGATGGGTTCACCGATCTTCCAGTTGTCGACGCCTCCACCGAGTTCCACAACCCTGCCTACCCCCTCATGACCAAGAACAAACGGCTTCGGGTCATCGACAGGTCGAACATCGCCTTGCCAGATGTGGACATCCGTGTGGCAAACGCCGCAGGCCTGCAGACGGACCAGGATCTCTCCCGAACCTGGCTTTGGCACGGGCAGACAAGCCAATTGGAGCGGTTTCCCATGCGCAACCAGAACGGCCGCGTTCATCATGCTTGGGTTCATATCTTCTCCCATCGGCCTCTTGCTGATCTGGGCCAGCGCCCAAGCTACAAAGGTGCCATTTTTTATATATACAAGAAATTGTTAGAGCGTACGACTTTTTGTTGGACTACACATAGGGCATGGAATCTGCCCCGAGAACGAAAACCCGTATCGAAGATATCCGCCGCGTCGAACTGATCGAGGCGGCGCACCGCGTGTTCCTCAACGGCGGGCTGAATGGCCTGACAACAACAAGGATCTGTCAGGAAGCCGGCATGTCGCAGGGCATCCTGACCTACTACTTCAAGAACAAGGACGAGGTGCTCTTCGAAATGGTGCGTTATGCGAACCGGATCCTCATGGACAATGTGGTGATGCGGTTGCGGCAGGCGAAGACCAATTGGGAGCGCCTGATCGCCATAATAGAAGGCAATTTTCCTGAAGCGTCCTACAACGCAAACACCGCCAACGCCTGGGTGTCCTTCTATGCCGCCGCAGCGGCGAACGCCCGATATGCCATGCTTCAGCGGCTCTTCTATCGCAGATTGCGGTCGAACCTTTCCTCCGCACTCAACAGTGTTCTGACCCCAAATGGCGTTGATCGGTTCGCCCAGGGCTTTGCGGCGCTGATCGACGGGCTTTGGCTCAGGCGGGGTCACAGCGAAGATTTGACCGCTGCCGAAGCGATCTCGTTGCTGACGGAGTATGCAGAGCGAACGCTAGGTGCAAAAATTGTAAATAAACTTCGCAAACCAAGTGCGGAGCGCCTCTAAGGTCGGTTTGCCGCGCTCCGTCGCCCTTCGTATGTTCTCGTATTTGGTGGCGAACCCAGTGGCGAGGACTCCGAATGAGGTTGCCGACTCGAACGAAGGGCAAATTCGAGCAGATAAGCGCCTGCTGGAAGACGCCGCGCAGACCTTTGCACATTCCAACAACGCGTCTTCATGAGAGGGTTGGGATCGATTCCACCATCGGCGGTGGCACGATCTCTACCATATCAGGTTTGACGCTTACGCTGGGGAAAGGGCATTCCGGCGCTATGCGCTGTCGCGGCGTCCATTGAGCCTGTAATCCAGTCGAAACGAGATCGCGCCACTGGGCATGACGCGAACATACATGCCGTCACGGTCCGCAATTTTGAAGATTTTCTCTTTTGGTTTCAGCGCCTTAAGGGCGGCATCCGTCAACATGCCCGCTGCCTCCTGAAAAGTACCGTCAGTACAATTTTGAGGTCTCCCGGCAGGAAATCTCTTATACTTTCAATGCTTTAAGGCAAAAAAAGTACCGTCATGAGCCTCGTTGTTCGTGACGGTACTTTGAAAAATCGGAGCGGGCAATATGCCGGAGGTCCGTCAAGCGGTCCGCCACCGCCAATCTCTGCCCACCGATAGTTGCTGACTGTCCCTGAAATGATTTATTTTTATTTTCAATAGATTACAGAGAGCATCGGCCTAGTTTCGGCGGCGTTTGAGTGGGTCTGAATCATTCCCACTCGATCGTACCCGGCGGCTTCGAGGTGACGTCGTAGACGACGCGGTTGATGCCGCGTACCTCGTTGATGATGCGGGTAGCGGCCGCACCCAGGAACGCCATGTCGTAATGGTAGAAATCCGCCGTCATGCCGTCCACCGAGGTGACAGCGCGCAGCGCGCAGACGAACTCGTAGGTGCGGCCGTCGCCCATCACGCCAACCGTCTGCACTGGCAAAAGCACGGCGAAGGCCTGCCAGATGGCGTCGTAGAGGCCGGCCTTGCGGATCTCGTCGAGATAGATGGCGTCGGCCTCGCGCAGGATCTCCAGTTTTTCGCGCGTGATGCCGCCGGGGCAGCGGATGGCGAGACCGGGGCCGGGAAACGGATGCCGGCCGATGAAGCCTTCGGGCAGGCCGAGCTCCTTGCCGAGCGCCCTCACCTCGTCCTTGAACAGTTCGCGCAACGGCTCGACCAGCTGCATGTTCATGCGCGCGGGCAGGCCGCCGACATTGTGGTGCGACTTGATCGTCACCGACGGGCCGCCGGTGAAGGAGACGCTCTCGATGACGTCGGGATAGAGCGTGCCTTGCGCCAGGAAATCGGCACCGCCGAGCTTCTTCGCTTCTTCCTCGAACACCTCGATGAACAGCCGGCCGATGGTCTTGCGCTTCTTTTCCGGATCGGCCTCGCCTTCGAGCGCCGAGATGAACTTGTCCGCGGCATCGACCAGGATCAGCGGCAGATTGTAATGCTGGCGGAACATCGCCACCACGCCCGCCGCCTCGTCCTTACGCATTAGGCCGTGGTCGACAAGGATGCAGGTCAGCTGGTCGCCGACCGCTTCGTGGATCAGCAGCGCGGCGACCGAGGAATCGACGCCGCCTGACAGCGCGCAGATGACCTTGCCCTTGCCGACCTGCTTGCGGATGGCCTCGACCGCGTGCTCGCGGTAGGCGCGCATCGTCCAGTCGCCCTCGATGCCGGCGATGTTGTGGACGAAGTTGCGCAGCAGCCGGGCACCATCGGGGGTGTGCACCACCTCGGGGTGGAACATGATGCCGTACATCTTGCGCTCGATATTGCCGAAGATGGCGAAGGGCGAGCCTTCCGACTTGCCGAACACCTCGAAGCCCTTGGGCAGGGAGATGACCCGGTCGCCATGGCTCATCCACACCTGATGCCGCTGGCCGGGCGCCCACAGGCCCTCGAACAACGGATTGTCCTTCTCGATCTCGACGAAGGCGCGGCCGAATTCGCGATGGTCGGAGCTTTCGGCGACGCCGCCCATCTGCACGCACATGGCCATCTGGCCATAGCAGATGCCGAGCACCGGCACGCCGGCGTCGAAGACGATCTGCGGCGCGCGCGGGCTGCCGATATCCGACGTCGAGGCCGGCCCGCCGGACAGGATCACGGCTTTCGGGTTGATGCGTTTGAACGCCGCTTCGGCCGACTGGAACGGCACGATCTCGGAAAACACGCCGGCCTCACGGATGCGGCGGGCGATGAGCTGCGTAAACTGGCTGCCGAAATCGACAATCAGGACGGTGTCGGGATGATTGGCTGTTTTCATGGCGAGCGTTTAGAGAAAGAAACGAGTCGGCGCAATGGGTTGGAAGACGTGTCTTTCAAACCGGCCTTGCGTCTTCTTGCGCTGACTGAGCCCGAAGCGCGCCCGATCCGATCGCCTGTTCGAGCCGCATGACGGCGTCAGCCAGTTTTTCGTCGATGACGTGCAGATACTCGGTCCAGTCGCCGACGTGCCGCAGGTCCGCCGCGCCGTCGGAAATGCCACGCAGCCCGACCAGTGGAATATCGAACAGCTGGCAGGCGCGCAGGCAAGCGAAGGTCTCCATGTCGACCATGTCGGCGGCGATCGCATCATAGGCAGCGCCGGTGATGATCGCGCCGCCGGTCGACAGCGTCGCCTCCTTGATTTCAGGAATCCGCAAAGGCAGCGGCACGGTCACCGGCAGGTCGAGGAAGGGCGTTGCGCCCTTTTCGAAGCCGAGCGGCGAGGCGTCGATGTCGCGGTAGCCGACCGAGACGGCCTGGTAGATCTCCGTCTGCTCTAGTGTCCGGCTGCCGGCCGAGCCGAGCGACACGACGAGGTCCGGCAGGGCCTTTTGCGACTTCATCAGGGACAATTGGGCGCCAAGCCTGACGCCGGCCTCGACCGGCCCAACGCCGGTCATGAAAGGTGCGAACAATCGCTTCAGGTGCGGGCCGTATTCGGCTTGCGCCGCCATGACGAAGAGAACGTCTTTGCCTGAGAGGCGAGACACTTTGCCGGTCACGATTTACTCCTCCCTGCCTTGTTACCTGCTTATCTGCGCCGCCGCTCGCCGGGACCCGCTGCCTGCGGCAGCTCCTGGCGTTCGTGGCCTTTCATCGTGCCACCGGCACGATGAATTCGCCTGCGGCGAACCGGCCACTCACCCCTCAATCCCATCACGCCCGACCACGGTCATCATCGTTCCGGTCATGGTGGCGATCAGCTTGGCCTCGCCGTCGGCGGCGAAGGCATAGGCCTGGCCGTCGGCGACGATGATGGTGCGGCCGGGCTTGGTCACCGAGCCGCGAAACAGGAAGCGCTCGCCCCTGCCCGGCGCCAGCAGGTTGACCTTGAACTCGATGGTCAGCACGCCGGAGTTTTCCGGCATCAGCGAGAAGGCGGCATAGCCGCAGGCCGAGTCCAGCGCAGTCGAAATGACGCCGGCATGCAAAAAGCCATGCTGCTGGGTCAGTGCCGCCGAATAGGGCATCTCGATCTCGATGATGCCGGGCGTCACCAGCTTCAGCTCGGCGCCGATCGTGGCCATCGCCTTCTGGCGCGCGAAGGAGGTCCTGACGCGATCCTCATAGTCCGGGGCGGGTACGATCTTTGCTGCCATGGCCGCTGCCTTCCTTTATGCGGATAAGCTTATTGCAGAGGCATGGGCGACAGGCAAATGCTTTTGCTGCACTGCAACATCAGGCACACCCGCAGGCGCGGGGCAATCGGATATTGGACGCCAAGGCTTTCGCCCTACGAGTACCCCCACCCCTAACCCCTCCCCACAAGGGGGAGGGAGACTCTCGTAGACGCCGATACCGGCTAACTACCGAAGTTCGACGCCGAGTATGATGGATAGGCGCGCGGCAGCTTCCCTCCCCCTTGTGGGGGTCCGAAGGACGGGCGAGACCCGTGGCTCGCCCCGGCAAGTTAGGGTGGGGGTCCTTCTTCGCAAGAATCCATATGCGATTGCCCTGTCCTTGCGGGGAGACCACGCATCCGCCGGGGATTGGCGATATCCGGTGGGGTTCAGGCCGACCTGCGCATGGCGCAGAAGTAAAACCCGTCGGTGCCGCTCAGTGCCGGCGACAGGGAGATATCGCCTGCCGGGCCGATGCGCGCGGCCGCCGCATGGCCGGGAAAACGGCTGTCCCAGAGCGCGCGGTGATCGACCGGAACGAAGCCGCTGTCGCGGTCGCGGAAGGCCGCGACCTGTTCGCCATTCTCCTCGGAGAAGACCGAGCAGGTGATGTAGACCAGCAGTCCGCCTGGCTTGACGTAGGTTTTGGCGGCATCGAGGATCGCCGACTGCTCGCCCTTGCGGGCGTCGAGCTGTCTCTGCGTCAGCCGCCATTTGGCATCGGGACGGCGCCGCCAGGTGCCGCTGCCGGTGCAGGGCGCGTCGACCAGAACGATGTCCATGTGGCCCGCCAGCGGGGCAAGTTCGGCCGGCTTGGCGACGACCTGCACGTTGCGGTTTTCCGAACGGCGGATGCGGTCGAAGATCGGCGCCAGCCTCGCCTTCTCGGCATCATGGGCAAAGACCTGGCCTGTATTGCCCATCGCGGCCGACAGCGCCAGCGTCTTGCCGCCGGCGCCGGCGCAGAAGTCGAGCACCTGCATGCCGGCCTCGGCCCCGGCAAGGGCGGCCGCCACTTGCGAGCCTTCGTCCTGGACCTCGAACCAGCCTTTCTGGAAGGCCGGCTCGGCCTGTACGTTCGGGTGCCTGCCGTCGCCGTCGATCGGCGGGATGCGGATGCCATGCGGCGCGAGGGCGGCAGGTTTCGCGCCGGTTCCCGTCAGTTCGGCCAGCACCTTGTCGCGGTTGGCCTGCAAGGTGTTGACCCTGAGGTCGAGCGGCGGCCGCGTCGCCAGCGCCGCGCCCTCTACGGCCCAATCAGCGCCGAAAGCCTGCTCGAAAAGCGGGGCGCACCAATCCGGAACATCCGCCCGAACCGCCGCTGGCGCATCGGCAAGCCTGCGCTCGGCAATCGCCTGAAGCTCGGGGGCAGTCAGCAGCGGCGGCGCGAACTTGTCGCCGTCGAGTGCATCGTTGAGCGACTGCGCCGTCTGGCCCCATTCGAGCAGCAGCGCACCGAAGCCGATGGCGCGCGGCGTGTCCTCGCCCAGCAGCCAGCCGGCGGAACGCTTGCGGCGCAAGGCGTCATAGACGATGTTGCCGATCGCCGCGCGGTCGCCGCCGCCGGCGAAGCGGTGCGACAGGCCCCAATCCTTCAGCGCATCGGCCACCGGCCGGTGACGCCGGCCGATGTCCTCCAGCACTTCGATGGCCGCAGCCAGCCGTCCGCCCAGTCGCATTCGTCATTCCATCAAATCGAAAACATGATCTCTGGGGCTGCTCTTAGAGCAATTCCAGGAAAAGTGTGAAACGGTTTTCCGTTCGGAATTGCGTCAGAAGAAAGAGAGGGAGCGGTTCTGCGTTTCCATGAAACGATGAACCGCTCTTAGAGCCTTTCACGTCTGGATTGAACCCCGCTTCCGTCTCATGGCGACGAGGTGATCCTGACCGAGGTTGGCGAATCCGCCCAAGCAGTAAATGTCCGTAGCCGGCAACAGCAGATCGATCAATAGATGACAGGTCTCTAATGTTCGCAACTGGCGACTACAAGCACCGCATGTGGCGCAACCGCTTTGCTTTCCAAGTTTTTCGGTTGGGAATACTCTTGCCCCCATGATTCGCGGCGCGGAAAACGCGGACCGGCGGATCGATACGAGGAGAGGGCAATGAAAACTTATCTTGCGGAAGTTCTAGGCACATTTCTGTTGGTGTTCATCGGCACGGCGTCGGTGGTGACGGGCGGCTTCGGCGGCGCGCTGCCGCTCGGCCAGGAAGGCATCGGTCTGGCGTTCGGCATCGGCCTCATCGCGGCCGCCTATGCGATCGGTCCGATCTCGGGCGCGCATCTTAATCCGGCGGTCACGCTCGGCGTCTTCCTCGCCGGCCGGCTGCCGGCCAAGGACGTCATCCCCTACTGGATCGCGCAGATCATCGGCGCCATCCTCGCTTCGCTGGCGCTGTGGATCATCGTCTCCGGCCAGACGGGCGGACACACAGGCGGCTTCGGCGCCAATGGCTGGGACGTGGCGAAATGGGGTGTCAGCTCGGCGTTCCTGTGGGAACTGATCGGCACCTTCACCTTCGTCACCGTGATCCTCGGCGTCACCGCTGAAAAGCACTCGACGGCGTTCGCCGGCCTGGTCATCGGCCTGACGCTGGCCGGACTGCACTTCGCCATCATCCCGGTCACCGGCACGTCGCTCAACCCGGCCCGCTCGATCGGCCCGGCGCTGTTTTCCGGCAGTGCCGCGATCGGACAGCTGTGGCTGTTCATCGTCGCGCCATTGATCGGCGGCGCTATTGCGGGTGTGGTTGCCAAGGCGCGAGTGTTCGAGAAGGACTGAGGATTGGAAGGTTGAAGATGAGAAAGGCGCGGGCCGTGGTCCGCGCCTGAGGTGATTGGGGCAATGGACCCATCAAGGTCTGCTAATGACCCAAAGACAATCTAACTAGGCTGAATCTTGGATGACAGCTTTACGCCTCAAATCAGTCGCCACATGTATTCTAATTGAGGATAAGCAATTAATTAGCGGCAACCTTGTCAATGATTTCTTTCATCCCAACTGGTTTGAAACCGACTTCCACCATCCGCCCGACAATTAAATTCCTAAAAATCTCATAACCTATGGCGATCTGTTGCGATGAAACATACTGCTTAAGTATGTCACGACCGGGCAGCTTTTTTATCCAAGTCCCGTCCGCAAAACTGGCTTCAATTTCTACCCGAAGCGCTTGCTCGGCTACCAACAACGAGGGCTCAGAGAGGCCTGTGGCTATCTCTGCTTGCATGCGCGTCATCGATCTTGAGATTGCCTCGTGAAGGTCGTGTGCAACGGTTAGCGTGCTTGGCGAAAAACCGAGATTTATCGCTCTAACCAATTTGGAATTAGTTGAAGACCTGATTCGGTGAATCAGCACTGAAGGAACAACGTTGCGGGCAGCTGCTTCTAGCGCGCTCCGAACAGAGTTGGAATCGTCGCTCCGGCTTGGATCGATAGTTCTAACAACATGTGCGATGAGTTCTGGCTCAAGAAGATAGTTTTCAATGTGATACACATCCCAAACGTGGCGGTTTACCGCTTGACTGTCTTCAACCGGTTCCTCGGTATCGCCGTCGACAATCGCATAGAACTTTGTCGGCACGGCACCGCTCGCGTGCGCCCGCTCAAGCACCTCGTGCAGCAGTTAACGCGTATTTTGTTTGTCCCCGATATCAGATTAATACCCCGGAGTTCCTCGCTAAATAACGATCCGGCGAGCGTTTTGTCGAAATCTGAATCCCCGCCACCTTCAAAAATGAGACCTTTGCCTCCAGGGCGATAAGCTGCCAAGTCACCGACTAGGTCTGCCAGAACGGCGTCAAGGTCGCCCGATACCGTTAAAGGCCTCAATTGAGACACATCCGCGCCGTCCGACCCGCAGGGCAGCATATGGAAAACGTTAAACCCAGGTTTGCCGATTGCCTCACGAATTAAGGCATCCGAATGCGTCACTAGCCAAATTTGATTTTGAAGTGCTTCGCCCAAGTGCTTTCGGTAGAATTCTGGTAGTCCTCGGATAAGTCTTGGGTTGAGGTGCAGTTCCGGCTCGTCCAACAATATAATCGAATCACGTGGCGCTGAGCTTCTTATGCGAAGATAGCCATACAATATCTCTTTCTCTCCAGAACTTAGCTCATCCAAATCATGTTGCGTACCGGATTGCGTGATTACCGGAAAGGATAGACTGCCATCAGTCGTGGGACAGGGACCGAGAAACTTCTTGTCCGGAAAAAATGCTTCAAAAAGCTCTATCAAAGTCGCAGTCAACGGTTGCGGCGCGTTATCCCCTGTAGGCCCGGCCTTCTCCGCTAGAATCTCCTTGATAAAATTTCCAGCCATCTCACTTTTAACATTGTTATACTTATTGTTGTAGTTATACAATGTGCTTTGACTATACGTCTGGTTCGCTTGTTCGAGATTTAGATTAATGCCTTGCACATTCTCGCGTCCGTAGTGCCGCTGGGCGCCATGAAAATCGATGACGCCGATCTGGCGAGGACGGTAGTTGCTAAACACAACCGATAGGAGGCGCGATTCCGAAATCGCTATGCGTCCGTCCGGTTGTATCTCGATGGCACCGACGATCGTTGGTTTTGCTAATTCTTCTAGGAGAAGCGGTAACTCTGCCTGTACGCGCGCGGTTACCTCAGGCTGACGCTCTCTAAACTGAATAGAGAACAGAGCCTTATGATAGCCACCAAACTGAAACGCTTCCGGTAAAACACTTTGCCATATAGTCTCTTCTAGAAGTTCTACAGCGTTAGGATTGATATATATTTTCTCGTTCTCCCGTAATCTAAAATGACACTCTATATGACAAGGCATCGCTTCATTGTTGAACAATCCTTTCAGGTTTTTCGATCCGCCAGTTAGTTGTATTTGGAATTCACCGAAAAATTGCTGCCATTCATTCTGCTGATATCCACCGTATGTCGACTTTAGAAGGCGGATAGCGTCAAAAATGCACGATTTGCCCGATCCATTTTGCCCGGCAATTATAATTGTGTCACCAAGCTCACGCGCCTCGCTTTTCACGATGCCTCGAAAGTTCGTAATGAGGATGCTTTCTATCTTCATGCTTAATCTCGACTCGATATCCTGCACAGTATCGTTCCTGTACAGTATCGTAGTGTGTACCGCCATCTAGCAAGTCCTTTCGACCTGAGGGGGCAAACACTGAATGTATAAAGCCGTCCTGGGCGCAAGCGGACACGAATGCCAGAATTGGGCGGGAATCCTAGACTAGCGCAAGTGCGCGACGGGTCGATTGCTGGCCTTCACGGAATAATTTCCAACGTCAGCTATCATAGCCTGAAACCTGCCGGTCCGCTTCCGGCCCGATTGGGACGTTCATTGCCTCGTCGCCATGCTCCGGCAGTTGGCGCAAAGCAGCCCAACCGGGGCGCCAGCCCTCAAGCCGTCCTCTGCGTCACCAGCCCCAACTCCTCGACCATCGCATTGCGCATCAAGAACTTCTGCGGCTTGCCGGTCACCGTCATTGGCAAATCGCTGCGGAAACGGATGTAGCGCGGGATTTTGTAGTGGGCGATCTGGCCGGCGCAGAAGGCCTTGATCTCCTGCTCGGTGACGATCTGACCCGGCTTGAGCACGATCCAGGCGCACAGCTCCTCGCCATATTTGGCGTCGGGGATGCCGAACACCTGCACCTCCTTCACCTTGGGATGGCGGTACAGAAATTCCTCGACCTCGCGCGGGTAGACGTTCTCGCCGCCGCGGATGACCATGTCCTTGACGCGGCCGACGATGTTGCAATAGCCCTCGGCGTCGATGGTGGCGAGGTCGCCGGTGTGCATCCAGCCGTCGGTGTCGATCGCCTCGCGGGTCTTGTCGTCGTCGTCCCAATAGCCCTTCATCACGGAATAACCGCGCGTGCACAGTTCGCCCGGTGCGCCGACCGCGACGGTGGCGCCATCCGTATCGATCGCCTTGACCTCGACATGCGGGTGGATGCGGCCGACCGTCGAGACGCGCTTTTCCAAGGGGTCGTCGACGCCGCTCTGGAACGACACCGGGCTGGTCTCGGTCATGCCGTAGGCGATGGTCACTTGCGCCATATGCATCAGCGACACCACCTTCTTCATCACCTCGATCGGGCATGGCGAGCCGGCCATGATGCCGGTGCGCAGGCTGGAGAGATCGAAGGACGGGAAATCCGGATGATCGAGGAGTGCTACGAACATGGTCGGCACGCCGTAGAGCCCGGTGCAGCGTTCCTGAGCCACCGCTTTCAGCGTGGCGCCGGCATCGAACCCCTCGCCCGGGAAAACCATGGTCGCGCCCTTCGACACGCAGCCCATCGTGCCCATCGACATGCCGAAGCAATGATAGAGCGGCACCGGGATGCAGAGCCGGTCGTCGACGGTCAGCTTGATCGCCGAGGTGACGAAATTGCCGTTGTTGACGATGTTGGTGTGGGTCAGCGTCGCGCCCTTGGGCGCCCCTGTCGTGCCCGAGGTGAACTGGATGTTGATGGCATCGCCGGGCTTCAGCCCCTGCGAGATGTGGTCGAGGCTGTCATGCTCGTCGCGCCCGGCCATGGCCAGCACGTCACCGAAATTGAACATGCCGGGCGAGTTCTCGTCGCCCATGCGGATGACGATCCTCAGTGCTGGCAGCTTCTTCGCCTTGAGCTTGCCGGGCGTGGCGGTGGCGATTTCCGGCGCCAGCGTCTCGATCATGCCGAGATAGTCGGAGGTCTTGAATTTGGCTGCGGTGACCAGCGCCTTGCAGCCGACCTTGTTCAAGGCATAGTCCAGCTCGGTCAGCCGGTAGGCGGGGTTGATGTTGACCAGGATCAGGCCGATGCGGGCGGTGGCGAATTGCGTCACCAGCCATTCCCAGCGGTTGGGCGACCAGATGCCGACGCGATCGCCCTTTTCCAGGCCGAGCGCCAGGAAGCCGGCGGCCAGCGCATCCACCGTGTCCGACAGTTCGCTCCAGGTGAAGCGCTTGTCCTGGTCGACGAAGATGGCGGCATCAAGCGTGCCATATTTGCCGACCGTGTCGGAAAACAGCGCCGGAATGGTCTTGTTGAGCAGCGGCACGGTGCGCTCGCCCGAGACATGCGCCCGGCCATCGACGGGGGCCACGAAAACACCGCCATCGCGCGATCCACGCCCGCGCAGATTGGTGGCATTCTTCAGCTCGTCGAGATTGATCGGCATCGCTGTCTCCTCCCAGGATTGGCCTGAACGTATCAGCCTGAGGGGATGGTGAAAATCCCGCCGATGGTACGATCCCTGCCCCTTGTGGGGAGGCAATCGCATATGGGAAGCCGAGGCTTTCGCTCTACGAACACCCCCACCCCTAACCCCTCCCCACAAGGGGGAGGGAGACTTCCGTAGGCGCCGATCTCGGCAAATTGTCGAGGTTTCAACGCCAAAGATGAAGAGCGCGGCAGCGTTCCCTCCCCCTTGTGGGAGGGTTAGGGTGAGGGTCCATCTTCGCAAGAATCCGTATGCGATAGCCCTGCCCCTCGCGGGGGCTGGATCGCTATCCGACCGCCGCTGCCATCTTCGCGGCTATGTCGCGCAGAAGCGCCTCATCGGCCGCCGCACGCGTCTTCCTTGACGCCACCAGACAGGCCTGCGAGCGCAGAACGAGGCCGTCGCCGAGCACCTTGAGATGATTGGCGCGCAGCGTCGATCCAGTGGTGGTGATGTCGACGATGACATCGGCCAGCCCGGCAGCCGGCGCGCCTTCGGTGGCGCCGAGGCTCTCGACGATGCGATAGACCTGGATGCCGTGTTTCTGCGAGAAGAATTGCTGGGTCAGCCGCCAGTATTTGGTGGCGATCCTGAGCCGCCGGCCATGGCGCTGGCGGAAATCGGCGGCGACGTCGTCGAGATCGGCCATGGTGTCGACGTCGAGCCAGATGTCCGGCACGGCAACCACGACATCGGCGTTGCCGAAGCCGAGACGGGCGACGATTTCGGCGCGCGCCTCCCAGTCGGCGAGGTTCTCGCGCACCAGATCCTCGCCGGTGATGCCGAGATCGACCGCGCCCTGGCCGATCTCGCCCGATATTTCGGAAGCCGACAGGAACGCCACTTCGATGCCTTCCGCGCCTTCGATGCGGGCGCGATAGGAGCGCTCGTCGCCGGGCAGGCTGACGGCGAGCCCGGCCTTGGCCAGCACCTCCAGCGCCTGTTCCTTGAGCCGGCCTTTCGACGGGATCGCCAGCGTGATCATGGTGCCGTCTCCCGCAACGCCTCGATGCGGTCGAGCCAGACTGAAAAGCCGACGCCGGGGATCGGCGTTTTGGCGCCAAGCAGCGTCAGCAGCCGGTCATAACGGCCGCCACCGACCAGCGGCCGGTCGCCATCCTGCGCCGCGATCTCGAAGACCAGGCCTGTGTAATAGTCGAGCGGGCGGCCAAAGGCGGCATCGTAGCGGATTCTTGCCGCCGGCAGGCCGTGCGCCTCGATCGCCCTGGCGCGGGCGGCGAATTTCTCCAGCGCGGTATCAAGCGAAAGCCCGGCGCCGGCGGCGAAGGTCTCCAGGGCCTGGGCTGCGCCATCAAGCGGCACGTCGATCGCCAGAAAAGTCTTCAGCGCGGCAAAAGCCTCGTTCGACAGCCGCACGCTGCGCAATTCGGCCTTCTCGATCAGCCGCCGCGCAATGTCGGCCGGCGCGCGCCCGGAGGAGGCCGACAGGCCGGCCTCCTCCATGCCACTGGTGATGTGCGCGGAAAGACCTTCAAGGTCGCCGTCGAGCACTAGGGCTGCGACCGGACCGGAGAGCTGGCCGTTGCGCGGCGGGTTGGCGAGATCGGCAAGTGCCGCCTGCAGCATCGGCGCCGAGCCGAAGGCACGGGCAAGGCGCATGCGCCAGCCGCGCGGCAGCCCAAGGGCTGCCAGCACCGCCTCGAAAATGGTCTGGTCGCCGAGCGTGATCGCCAGCGCCTGGCCGGGCAGCACCAAGGCGAGCAGCGCGTGCGCATCGGCAAGCGAGCGGGCATCGGCTTGCGCGGTGTCGCGATCGCCGAGATCCTCGATGCCGGCCTGGAAGAACTCGTTACCGCCTTCGCGGCGCTGGCGAAACACTTCGCCCAGATAGGAATAACGGCGCGGCGTGCCGGCCTGCGAACTTATGTGGTCGAGACAGACCGGAATGGTGAATTCCGGCCGCAGGCACAGCGCCTGCCCGGTCTCGCTTTCGGTGAGGAAAATACGGCGACGCAGATCCTCGCCCGCCATGTCGAGGAACGGGTCGGCCGGCTGCAGCACGGCGACCTCGACCGCATGCGTGTTGCGCGTGGCGAAGAGGTTTGTGATGTCGGCTGATATGGCGGGGTAGCGGGAGGTCAATTTGCCGACCTCGATGCTCTACGACCCTCTGGTTTGGGACCAGCGGGTTAGACCGAAGGTCGGTGCTCCACGGCGCCCCCCTCTGTCCTGCCGGACATCTCCCCCTCCAGGGGCAGGGCTATCGCATATGAGTGATAAGGCTGATGAGGTCTTGATCGGCCCACCGTGCTTTGAGTCGTTTGTGGCTGAGCGGGATGTTTTCCGGGTCGGCTCTAAGGATGTTGAGAGTAAGGCGCCGAAGTATGGCGTGGTTTGCCGGCGCGTTGTTCTTGCGACCCCTGATGCGATCTTCGCAGAGCAGGACGTCGAGTTGCCAGTGCAGCTCATTCTCTATGCTCCAGTGGCGGCGAACGGAGGCGATCAGTTCTTTGGCCGGCATTGTGCGCGACAACGCATAGCAGCGGACCTTGTGGGTGGTCTTGCCATCGACGGTGCGCCAGCTTTCGACACGGCCGACGGCGCAAAGGTCGACGAGCGCGTTCTGGCCCGGCGTCTGGGCGAAGGGGACGACGAAAGCACGGCGCACCTCGTGGCGGCCATGGGCATCCTCGTCGACCTGATGGAACCTGGTTCTTTTGCTCGCAGCTGCCGCGTCGAGGGCGGCATTGGCCTGTACTGCCAGTTTCGACTGGTTGCCCTTGATGGCCAGCACATAGTTGCCGCCACCTTCGCGGATGGTCTTGGTCATGCGGCGATGGCAGTGCAAGGCATCGCCGGTGACGGTCAACCCCTTGAGCGACAACAGCTTGAGCGCCTCGATCGCAGCCTCGACCTCGCCACCCTTGTGTGCCACGACCTGAGCCAGGCTCATGAAGGTGTCGCAGGCAAAGACTGTAACCACCAGCGGCGGCATGTGGGCGCAGCCCTTGGCGTAGGCGCGCCTGAGGCTCTTGCCGTCGACGGCGACTTGGCCTTTCGGCACATCGATGTGCGCCTGTGTGCCGAAGGCGGCCATGAAGCGCATGAAGGCGGCGTTGAAGGCCACCGGATCGAGTGCGGCCAGCACCCGGCTGAAGGTGTCGTGGCTGGGCACGCCGTGCTTGAGGGGGATGAACTGCCGCAACAGATCGAGCCGCGACTTGGCAAACAGCACCATCTCCGTGCAGTGCGTCGCTCCGCAAAGCACCGCCGCCAGCGCCACGAACAAAATCTCTGGCAATTCGTGCTGGGCCGTGAAGTCTCGAGGGTCCGGAACCTCGTCGAATATATCCACAAACACCATCATGACCTCCTGTCTTCAAGAGGTCCGTCAGAATCAATTTCTCTCCACCACGCAAGTGACCCGATCTACTCATGTGCGATTCCCCTGCCTTGTGGGGGGAGATTGGCGGCTTCGGCGGCGGCTCCAGCCATCCAACGCAGAAGATTGGCGAAAGCGGTGATGACGGCCAATCTCCCCCCTGGAGGGGGAGATGTCCGGCAGGACAGAGGGGGGCGCGAAGGAACGCGACCTCTACTCGCCACGAGCCCTCTCCTCGGCCTGCGCCGCCAAAATCTTCTTCACCTCACCAACCAGGTCGCTTTCGGCAACCGTCACCTGCGCCGGGCGCGCGGCGCGCCATTCGGCGTTGTCGGTGATTTCGGCCGACATGCGCGCGCCTTCGATCAGGTCCTTGATCTGCAGCTCGCCCTTGGCGCGCTCGTCGCCGCCCTGGATGATGGCTACCGGGCAGCCGCGGCGGTCGGCGTATTTCAGCTGCGCCTTCATGCCGGCGCCGCCGAGATACATTTCGGAGCGGATGCCGGCGGCACGCAGCGCGCTTACCATCTTCTGGTAGCGGCCGAGGCTGTCGGTGTCCTTGTCCATCACCAGCACGACGACCGGCGCGATCACGTCGGCGCTGTCCAGCTTGCCGAGGTTCTTCAGCGCCGTCATCAGCCGGGACACGCCAATGGAGAAACCGGTCGCCGGCACCGGCTCGCCACGGAAGCGCGAGACGAGGCCGTCATAGCGGCCGCCACCGCCGACCGAGCCGAAGCGCACGATCTGGCCGTCCTCATTGGGGATTTCGGCCAGCAGCTCGGCCTCGAAGACGGGGCCGGTGTAGTATTCGAGGCCACGAACGACGGAACGGTCCATGGCGATACGGTTTTCGGCATATCCTGCCGCCCGGACCAAGGCTTCAATCGTCGAGAGTTCGCTGACGCCCTCCTGGTAGACCGCGTTCGCGCTGACGCTGGAATCCTGGCCAGCCTGTCCAGTCTTCGCTGTCGCGAGAAGAACCGCCTCGGCCTGCAAATTATTCAGCCCGGCGCCCTTGGCGAAGTCGCCTTCGCCTTCCTTGCCGCCATCCCAGCGCCCCGGTCCGAGCAGAAGTCGCACACCCTCCGGCCCGAGCTTGTCCAGCTTGTCGATCGCTCGCAGCACGGTCAGCCGGCGGCCGGCATTGTCGTCGCCGCCAAGGCCGATCGCTTCCAGCACGCCGTCCAGCACCTTGCGGTTGTTGACGCGGATGACGTAGTCGCCGCGCTTGATGCCGAGCGCTTCCATGACGTCAGCCATCATCATGGCCATCTCGGCGTCCGCCGCCACGCCCGGCGTGCCGATCGTGTCGGCGTCGAACTGCATGAACTGGCGGAAGCGGCCGGGGCCTGGCTTCTCATTGCGGAACACCCAGCCGGAACGATAGCTGCGATAGGGTTTGGGCAGGCGCTCATAATTCTCGGCGACAAAGCGAGCGGTCGGCGCGGTCAGGTCGTAGCGCAGCGACAGCCACTGGTCATCGTCGTCCTGGAAGGAGAAAACGCCTTCGTTGGGCCGGTCCTGGTCGGGCAGGAACTTGCCCAGCGCGTCGGTGTATTCGATCAGCGGCTGGTCGGCCGGTTCGAAACCGTAAAGCTCATAAACGGAGCGGATCGTCGCCATCATCTTTTCGACTGCGCGGATGTCCTCGGCGCCGCGGTCAGCAAAACCGCGCGGCAGTCGCGCTTTCGTCTTTTCCGATTTGTCGGCCATGAGCTGGGCACCCGGTGTTTCGTGGCTTCGTGGGGCGGTAAAATTACCGCTTTCCATAGCGCGCGTGTCCTAACCGATGCGGCTTTGTGCGGCAAGGGCGCGCGCTTTGCCTTCTCCCCTTGCGGGAGAAGGTGGATCGGCGCGCAGCGCCGAGACGGATGAGGGGGTGTTGGACAGAGTACTGGCGGTGCCAAGCTGGAACACCCCTCATCCGGCCGAGCTTCGCTCGGCCACCTTCTCCCGCAAGGGGAGAAGGGAAAGGGGCGCCAAGATCTGAAACAAAACGCACCGGAAATGAAACAATCCCGCCACGGGTGCGGCATTGTGCCGACACAATCACGGCCGATAACCCGCACCGACACGAAGGGGTTCGGCCATGACCAGCACAGCAAGATTCCATGCCATCGACGGTGAAGCCGGCGACTTGCCAGCACGCCTGCGCCCGGCCGACATCCACGCCCCGAAAATGGTCAGCCAGGCTGCCGGCCCGTTCGACGCACCGGCAGACACCAGCGAGGGGCCATCCATGCGCGACGCATTGGTGACCGGCCTGCTGGTGATCTATCCAGCCGTGGCCACCGTAGCGGCGATCGTCGCCGGGCTTTTCCTGGCCAGCGTCAACGGCACCTGAGATTGCCCGCTTGATGAAGTAGGCGCTGCCTGACCTTCTCCCCTTGTGGGAGAAGGTGGATCGGCGCGCAGCGCCGAGACGGTTGAGGGGTGCTGGACGGAATGAGGCGTTGGTGTTCCCCGGAACACCCCTCATCCGGCCGCTTCGCGGCCACCTTCTCCCACAAGGGGAGAAGGAAGAGCGCTACGCTTACTTCGGCCTTTTGAAAGCCTTCCGTTCCTTCTCGACCGCCTCGCGGCAGACGCAGCCCTCGAGATGGTCGTTGACCAGGCCCATGGCCTGCATGAAGGCGTAGACGGTGGTCGGGCCGACAAAGCTCCAGCCGCGCTTCTTCAACTCTTTCGAAATCCGGACCGACACTGATGTGGTCGGGTTGGCGCGCAGATGGGCGAGATCGACGATTTCGGGCCGCTCGTCCGGGCCGGGTTCGAACGTCCAGAACCAGGCGGCCAGCGAGCCTGATACATCGACCATCTCGCGGGCGCGCTTGGCGTTGTTGATGGTCGAGACGATCTTGCCGCGATGGCGGATGATGCCGGCATCGCCAAGCAGGCGCTCGACGTCCTTGTCGGTGAAGGCGGCGACCTTGTCGAATTCGAAATTGGCGAAGGCCGCGCGAAAATTCTCCCGTTTGCGCAGGATGGTCAGCCACGACAGGCCCGACTGAAAACCTTCGAGGCAGATCTTTTCGAACAGCCGGCGGTCATCCGCCACCGGCCGTCCCCATTCGTGGTCGTGGTAGTGCAGATAGTCAGGCAGATTGCCGTGCCAGAAGCAGCGCGCGACGCCGTCGGGACCGACGAGCAGGCCGGTGTTTTCCTTTTCCATAACCAAAATCCGTTCGTTAATGCGCTTTTGCGCTGCATTTACCGTGGCTTTACCAGATTCCTGAACCCGGCGGTAACCACACCAAAAGCTTTACCGACACTTGCGCATTTTACGCATTCCGATTCATGTTTCGGTTGCTGCTTGCGCGCCAATGATCGCTGAACTGGGGGGCGTTTCCACCCGGTTGTATCAGACGATCAAGGTGCGTTCCGATGAAGACAGTTCTGTTTCCCGTGCTCGGCGCCGTGGCTGTGTTTGCCGCTGGCGTCACGCCCTCCACCGCCGGCGACCGCTATGCCGACAGGCCGCCGGTGATGGTGAGTCCCGACCTTTCCGCACCCTGGGTGCTGCAGCTTGGCCAGGCGCCCGGCATCGTGCGGCAGAACCGCCAGGTCGTGCAGCAGCCGCGCCTTCACTACGCGCAACCGGCGCGGCCCGACCGGGTGCAGACGGCGGCGGTGCAGGCGCCGGCCAAGCGCATGGCCATGCGCCCGCAGATCAACCCGATCTATCTGCCGCAGGAAGTCGCCTATGACGGCCCGCAGAAGCCGGGCACGATCGTCATCGACACCACGCAGAATTTCCTTTTTCTGATCGAGAAGGACGGCAAGGCGCGGCGTTATGGCGTCGGCACCGGCAAACCCGGCTTCGAATGGTCGGGCACGCACAAGATCACCAACAAGCGCGAGTGGCCGGACTGGCGCCCGCCAGCCCAAATGATCAAGCGCGAAGCCGCCAAGGGCCGCTATTTGCCGACCTATCTGGCCGGCGGCATGGAGAACCCGCTGGGCGCACGCGCGCTCTATCTCGGCACGACCGAGTACCGTATCCATGGCACCAACCAGCCGTGGACGATCGGTGGTGCGGTGTCGTCGGGTTGCATCCGCATGCGCAACGAGGACGTCGTCGACCTCTATGAACGGGTCAATGTCGGAACCACGGTCGAGGTGATATAAAGGGTGCTGCGAATCACCTGATCCGGAAGCGATCGTTTCCTGGGGATCGGAAGAGACAACGGGGGACGGGCCGTATGGGGATGCGGTCGGTCAGAAAGGGCAGCTCGGGAAACCGCGCTGCCCTTTCCGTTTTGACCGGAGCCTGGCGCGCATAACGAGAGACTATTCTTGGGCGCGTCGCGCAAAAGGCATGGCGGTTCGCTTTCGTGCTGCCCTTTTCGATGTCCTTTTGCTATGTGGGCGGCGACCAAGCAAAAAGAGTTCACCCATGCCCCTGTCCGACGACAGCCGCTATCTCAAGGGCGGCCCGGTTGCCCAGCGCATCATCGCCGCGGTGCGCGAGGATGCGGCGATTGCCAAAGCCGAGGGCTTTCCGCCCAAGCTGATCTCGATCACCGTCGGCGATACCGCGGCGGTGGACGTCTATGTGCGCAACCAGCGCGCCAAGGCGCAACTGGCGGGCATCGATTTCGAGGAACGGCGCTTTCCCGCCACCATCACTTCGGGCGAACTGGAAGCGGCCATCCACGGCCTGAACGCCGATCCGCGCGTCACCGGCATCATCATCCAGCGGCCGGTTCCCGCTCATATCCCGATCAGGGCGCTGCAGGCGGCGGTGCATCCGCTCAAGGACGTCGAAGGCATGCATCCGGCTTCGATCGGCAACATAGTCTACAACCAGCTCGACCTCGCGCCCTGCACGGCAGCCGCTTCGGTCGAACTGCTGAAGGAAACCGGCCTCGACCTCAAGGGGCTGGAAGTCGTCATCGTCGGCCATTCGGAAATTGTCGGCAAGCCGATCGCCTTCCTGCTGATGAGCGAAGGCGCGACGGTGACGGTCTGCCACCACATGACGCGATCGGTCGCTGCCCACGCAAGGCGCGCCGATGCGCTGTTCGTCGCCGTCGGCAAGCCACGGCTGATCAAGGCCGACATGGTGAAGCCGGGCGCAGCGGTCATCGACATCGGCATCAATTCAGAGATCGGGCCTGACGGGTCCAGCCGTATTGTCGGCGACGTCGACACCGAAAGCGTGCGCGAGGTCGCCTCCTGGATCACCCCGGTGCCGGGCGGCGTCGGCCCGATCACGGTCGCGATCCTGCTGCGCAACACGATGGTGGCGCTCAGCCGGCAACGTGCGCTTTATGAAGCGACCTACGGCACGGCCGACAGGCTGGCGGCCGAGTAAGCACCGAGACACGACGCGGCGACTCTACTGCGCGGCGACAAGGCTCTCTTCCAGAATGCCGTCCGGCTTCGGCCCGCCATAAGCCCAGTCGAGCAGTTTTACCGTGTGCACCACCGGCAGCTTGGCGGCGGAAGCTATTTGGGTGATGCAGCCGATGTTGCCGGTGGCGACGATCGAGGCGCCCGTCGCCTCGATGTTTTTCACCTTGCGGTCGCGCAGCCTGGCCGAAATCTCGGACTGCAGGATGTTGTAGGTGCCGGCCGAGCCGCAGCACAGATGACCCTCGCGCGGCTCGCGCACGACGAAGCCGGCCCTGGCCAGCAGCTCTTTCGGCTGTCGGGTGATCTTCTGGCCGTGCTGCATCGAACAGGCCGAATGATAGGCGACGATGGTGCCGGGTTTGCGCACCGGTTCTGGCAGGTCGAGACCCGAGAGATACTCAGTGATGTCCTTGGCCAGCGCCGATACGCGTGCGGCCTTGTCGGCATAGGCCGGATCCAGACGCAGCATGAAGCCGTAGTCCTTGATCGTCGTGCCGCAGCCGGACGCGGTGACGACGATGGCATCGAGCCCGCCTTGTTCGATGGCGCGCGTCCAGGCATCGACATTTTGTCTGGCCGAGGCAAGCGCGGCTTGCTCCCGCCCCATGTGATGCACCAGCGCGCCACAACAGCCCTCGCCCTGCGGCACCACCACCTCGATGCCGAGCCGCGTCAGCAGCGCAATCGTCGTCTCGTTGATGGCGGGATCAAGCACCGACTGTGCGCAGCCGGTGAGAATGGCGACGCGGCCTCTTTTGGTCCCCTGCCCGGCATGGATGCCTGGCGAGGCCATCGGCGAGGTTTTGGGAATCGATGCCGGTGCGAGCTTGAGCATGGCGCTGAGCGGCTTCAGCGCCGGGACCTTTTCGAACAGGCCAATGAACGGCTTGCCCAGCTTCGCCAGCCTGAGTGCCGCGCGAAAACGCGCGGGATGGGGCAGCACGAAGGCCAGCATGGCGCGGGTCAGGCGGTCGAGCAGCGGCCGCTTGTAGGTCTCCTGTATATGGGCGCGGGCATGATCGACCAGATGCATGTAGTTGACGCCCGACGGGCAGGTGGTCATGCAGGCGAGGCACGACAGGCAGCGATCGATGTGGGTGACGATCTCCTTGTCGGCGGGACGGCCATTCTCCAGCATGTCCTTGATCAGGTAGATGCGCCCGCGTGGCGAATCGAGCTCGTTGCCGAGCGTCACATAGGTCGGGCACGTGGCGGTGCAGAAGCCGCAATGCACGCATTTGCGCAGGATCTTTTCCGATTCCGCGACATGTGGATCGGCAAGCTGGGCAGCAGAAAAATTGGTCTGCATCGCCATTCCAGTCCTAGGCCATGCGGCCGGGATTGAGGATGTTTTTGGGATCGAATTCCTGCTTCAGGCGCTGGCTGAGTGCGGCCAGCGCCGGCGGCTGCGGCTCGAACACCGGCAAGGCGGCGCGGTGGGAGGGTGCGGCGCGCACCAATGTCGCATGGCCGCCGCCATGTTTTCTCAACAGCCCGCGCAGCAGAGCGGCTTCCGGGTCGCCCTCTTCCATGCGCAACCACACCAGCCCGCCCTGCCAGTCATAAAAGGCGCTGACGGCAGCCTGCATGCGCAGCGTCAGGACCATCTGGTGGCCCTCTCCCGGCGTCATCGACACGCGCCAGACCGGTCTCTCGCAGTTGTCGGCGAAGGGCCTACAATCGCGCACATCGCGCCATATGGCGGTTGAAGTTTCGCCGGAAATCTCCTCCAGCGGCCCGGCCTTGCCGAGCAGCGATTTCATCGCGGCGATGCGATAGGCGACGGAGGGGCCAAAACCCTCGACGCGCAGCAAAGTCGCGGCCTCGCTGCCGAGCGCGCCGCCGGCGACACGCGCGGCGATGCGCTCCGGCAGATGGGCGGCACTCGACACTTCAGCGCTGGAGCCGAGCGCCAGCGCCATGACGCTGGCAGCGGCATCGTCGAGCAGGCCACGGACAGCAAGCGTGATCTCGGTCTCGGCTGATGGCAGCACCTTGAAGGTAACGTCGGTGAACGCGGCCAGCGTGCCCCAGCTGTTGGCCATCAGCTTCGACAGATCATAGCCGGTGACGTTCTTGACGACGCGGCCGCCGGACTTGAAGGCCTCGCCACGGCCGGAAACGGCGTTGATGCCCAGTATATGGTCGCGCGCGGCACCCGCCTTCAGCCGGCGCGGGCCGGACAGGTTCGCGGCAAGGACGCCGCCGATGGTGCCTTTGCCGGGTTCGCCACCGAGCAGCAGACCGTAATCCATCGGCTCGAAGGCGAGCTGCTGGCCATTTTCCGCCAGCAGCTTTTCGATGTCGGCCAGCGGCGTGCCGGCTTTTGCCGACAGCACCAGCTCGGCCGGCTCATAGAGCGTAACGCCGGCGAGTTTCGACAGGTCGAGCGTGTGTTCGCTCTGTTGCGGCCGGCCAATGCCGCGCTTGGAGCCATGGCCAAGGATTTCCAGCGGCGATCCTTCAGCCACGGCCCAGCCGACGGTGGACAGGACTTCGTCCGATGTGGTGGGGGTGAATGTGGTCATGGCTATCTCTGGTTCCTTGCCCCGGCGAAGCGGGGGAGAGGTAGCTCGGGCAAAGCCCGAGACGGAGAGGGGGCGAAGCCTGTGCCAAACACCGGTGTGGAGATGCCGAGATCCTGCCCACCCCCCTCTGTCCTGCCGGACATGTCCCCCGCAAGGGGGGAGATTGGCAGTTCCAACGCCGCACCCGCCCACCAAGGTGGAAGGTTGGCGAAGACGTCATCGATAGCCAATCTCCCCCCTTGCGGGGGAGATGTCCGGCAGGACAGAGGGGGGTGTTCAAGCGCCGCCATCACCCTTAAAACCTCGGAATGTCCGGAAACGGCAGCTTGCCGCCGGAAATGTGCATGCGGCCGAGTTCGGCGCAGCGGCGAAGCTGCGGAAACACCTTGCCCGGGTTGAGCAGATGGTTGGGGTCGAAGGCGCATTTGACGCGCATCTGCTGGTCGAGGTCGATCTGGTTGAACATTTCCGGCATCAGGTCTCGTTTCTCGACGCCTACCCCGTGTTCGCCGGTCAAGACGCCGCCGACCTTGACGCAGAGCCGCAATATGTCGGCGCCGAAGCTTTCGGCCTTGTCGAGTTCGCCCGGCACATTGGCGTCGTAGAGGATCAGCGGATGCAGATTGCCGTCGCCGGCATGGAAAACGTTGGCAACGCCGAGACCATATTTCTGCGACAGCTCGCGCATGCCGGCGAGCACGCGCGGCAGCTCCTTGCGCGGGATGGTGCCGTCCATGCAGTAATAGTCGGGCGAGATGCGGCCGACGGCCGGAAATGCCGCCTTGCGGCCGGCCCAGAAGGTCAGGCGCTCCTGCTCCGACTGCGAGATGCGGCAGGTGGTCGAACCGTTCTTATAAGCGATGGCTTCGACAAGGCCGATCAGATGATCGACCTCGACGCCCGGCCCGTCGAGCTCGACGATCAGCAGCGCCTCGACATCCAGGGGATAACCGGCATGAACGAAATCTTCCGCGGCGTGGATCGCCGGCCGGTCCATCATCTCCATGCCGCCCGGAATGATGCCGGCGCCGATGATGTCGGCGACGCACTGGCCGCCCTGCTCGCTGGTCGGAAAGCCGATGAGCAGGGCTCGGGCGGTCTCCGGCTTCTTCAGGATGCGCACGGTGACCTCGGTGACGACGCCGAGCAGGCCTTCGGAGCCGGTCATGACGCCGAGCAGATCGTAGCCTTCCGCATCGAGGTGGCTGCCGCCGAGCCGCACCACCTCGCCGTTCATCAGCACCATCTCGATGCCGAGCACGTTGTTGGCGGTGAGGCCGTATTTCAGGCAGTGCACGCCGCCTGAATTTTCCGCGACATTGCCGCCGATCGAGCAGGCGATCTGGGAGGATGGATCGGGGGCGTAGTAAAAACCCTCCTGCTCGACGGCCGTGGTGATGCCGAGATTGGTGACGCCCGGCTGGGCGACGACGACGCGGTTGGGGAAATCGATCGCGAGAATGCGATTGAAGCGGCTCATGACCAGCAGCACCGCGTCTTCCAGCGGCAGCGCGCCGCCTGACAGCGAGGTGCCGGAGCCGCGCGGCACGACGCGGATATTGCGGTCGTTGCAGTATTTCAGCACGCGCGAAACCTGCGCCACCGTCTGCGGCAACACGACGACCAGCGGCAGTTGCCGATAGGCGGTCAGGCCGTCGCTCTCGAAAGCCCGCATGGAATTGGCGGCGTCGACGACGCCCTCGCCCGGCACGATGATGCGCATGTCGGCGACGATCTCGTCGCGCCGGCGCATCGTGGCGTCGTCAGGTTTCGGCATGGCCAGGCCGGACATCAGCAGCCTCGTTTCGCTTGACTGGTCAAAATCTTTTACCAGTGAAGCGCGTTGGTTGCAAATCCTGCGGCTGTGGAGATTCCGGAGTCACGGTCGGACGGCTTCCGCAGCGGCAATCTGCCGCTGCTTTTACCCTCCCCCTTGTGGGGGTGAGCGGCCAGTTCGCGAAGCGAATTCATCGTGCCAGTGGCACGATGAAAGGCCAGCGAACGCCGGGACGCTGCGAAGCAGCGGGGACCCGGCAGGGCAGATAGCGTTGGCGCTTTGCCCTTCGCAGGCTCAGGGCGTTCGAAGCTCGAAAAGCCAAGCATTTGGCTTTTCGTCCGCTCCGCGGACCGCTTCTCACCCCCACAAGGGGGAGGGTGGAGGGAGCTTACTCTCCGGCCAGCTTGCCGGGTTCGGAATGCATCCGGCGCACGCGGCGTACGCCCCACCAGACCAGCAGGATGGCGATCGGCACCGAAGCGGCGGTGACGACTTCCGGCGCGAAGGCATGGCCGAAGATCGAGGCGCCCTTGGCGACATAGCCGATGAGACCGACCACATAATAGGAGACGGCGGCGACCGAGAGGCCTTCGACGGTCTGCTGCAAGCGCAGTTGCAGGCGGGCGCGGTTGTTCATCGACGCCAGCAGGTCGCGGTTCTGCTTCTCGACCTCGACATCGACCCAGGTGCGCAGCAGCGTCGTGGCGCGGGTCAGCTTGCGCGACAGATTGGCCTGGCGCTCCTCGACCGAGCGGCAGGTTCGCATGGCCGGCGCGACGCGGCGCTGCAGGAACCCACCCCAGGTGTCGTAGCCGGGCACGGCTTCTTCCTCGAGCGCCTCCAGCCGCTCGCCGACGATGCCGTCATAGGCGCGGCTGGCGCCGAAGCGGTAAAGGCTGGACGCCGCGTCCGCCTCCAACTCGGCGGCAAGCTCGGTCAGGTCGGCCAGCAGCGTCTGGCTATCGCGGGTCTCGGCGACCTTCATTTCCAGCGTGGTCTGCGCCAGCCTGTCCTCGATGCGGCGGGCGCGACCGGACAATGTCAGCGCCAGCGGCAGGCCAAGCATGGCCAGCGTGCGGTAGGTTTCGATGTCGATCAACCGTTGCGACAGCGCCCCGGTGCGCGCCAGCGTCAGGCCACGGTCGAGCACCAGCATGCGGGTCATGCCGTCGCCATCCTGGCGGAAATCGGTGACGATGGCGGCGTTGCCGCGCTCGACCAGCGAATAGCACAGGCTGGTCGGGTCAAAACCGGCAATCAGCCTTTCGCTCGCTTGCGTCCATCTGCGGATTTCGAGCCGGATGCCCGAGATGACGGTGCCTGGCGGGCAAAACCCGTTGCCGAACGGCGAGTCCTCCTGCGCCCTGCCGTTTTCGGAAAGCGGCCCTTCCCACAGATAGGTCGAGAACTCGGTATGCCGCTCCCAGCGCAGCGAGCCCTTGCCCCATTTCATGGCGTGGTGGCGGGCCTGGCGGTCGGGCGCGGCAATGCCGAGGCGCCGCGACAGTTCGGACAGCACCGCATGGTCGACGCCGGAGCCGCCCTCGGTCATGAAGGCGAGTTGCACCAGGACGCGCGGCTTTTCGATCAGCGGATGCGGCCGTGCATGCACCTCGCCAAGCGCGCCGGGCCGGCCCTCATGCGCGGGAAAACCCATGACGCTGCCCTTGGCGCGCGGCTGGAATTCGAGATTGGACGGGTCGTCTGACACGGCTTGTCCCCCGGACTTCTCTAGACCCTCTTGCATTGCGTTCCTCTAGTGCCAACCGCCAGATGACGCAAACAGCAAAGTTTAGCCGAAGACGATATGGCGTCGGGCGGCAAAACCGACTCACTTCGACCAATTGGATAAATAATTTGACCAGTTGGCGACGCAGGCTTTATCCTGCGCGACACCGGTTCACCTTCCAGGCATTTTAGTTGAGCGACATTTTTTCCAGGATCGAGCATTCGCGCACCGCCGACGAGGTGGTGCAGCAGATCGAGAGCCTCATCCTCGAAGGGGTGCTGCGCACCGGCGACCGGTTGCCGGGCGAGCGCGAGCTTGCGCGCCAGTTCGACGTGTCGCGGCCGATCTTGCGCGATGCGCTGAAGGCGCTTGAAGGGCGCGGCCTCTTGACGACCAAGGCCGGCGGGGGCACGCATGTCGCCGACATCATCGGCCAGTTGTTCACCAAGCCGGTGGCGGACCTGATCTCGACGCATCGCAAGGCGGTGGCCGACTATCTGGAATACCGGCGCGAGATCGAAGGCGTGGCGGCCGAATATGCGGCCCGGCGCGCCACGCCGGAGGACCTGGCGCTGCTCGACCGCATCATGGCGCGCATGGACGATGCGCACCGCACCGGCGATTTCGACGACGAGGCCGAAATCGACGTTGAATTCCACCAGGCGATCTGCGAGTGCGCGCACAACATCCTGCTCCTGCACACGCTGCGCTCCTGCTACCGGCTGTTGTCGGAAGGCGTGTTCCAGAACCGGCTGCTGGTGTTCACGGTCCCCGGCGCGCGCGAGGCACTGCTTTCCCAGCACAAGGCGATCCATGCAGCGGTCAAGGCTGGCGATCCGGCGGCCGCGCGGCAAGCGGCGATGGACCACATGATCTATGTCGAACGATCGATGGCCGAGGCCGAGCGCAGCGGCGACTGGCAACGCGTCTCGCGATTGAGGCTCAGACAACGCTCCGAGGCGGGCGACAGTGAGCCGGCGAGGAAACGCTCGTGAGAGCCGGCCAAGATCGAACCGTCGACGAACAATTGCACCAGCGGGAAGCCTCATGAGCCAAATCCTCACCATTGCCGATCTCAAGGATCTCGCGCGCCGGCGCGTGCCGAAAATGTTCTTCGACTATGCCGATTCCGGCGCCTGGACCGAGAGCACCTACCGGGCCAACGAGGAGGATTTCGGCAAGATCAAGTTCCGTCAGCGTGTGCTGGTCGACATGAGCAACCGCTCGCTGGAATCGACCATGATCGGCGAAAAGGTGGCGATGCCGGTGGCGCTGGCGCCAACCGGCCTGACCGGCATGCAGCATGCCGATGGCGAGATGCTAGCCGCGCAGGCGGCCGAGGAATTCGGGGTGCCGTTCACCCTGTCGACGATGAGCATCTGCTCGATCGAGGACGTCGCCTCGGTGACGAAGAAGCCGTTCTGGTTCCAGCTCTACGTGCTGCGCGACAAGGATTTCGTGCTCGACCTGATCGACCGGGCGAAGGCGGCGAAATGCTCGGCGCTGGTGCTGACACTCGACCTCCAGATCCTCGGCCAACGGCACAAGGATGTCCGCAACGGGCTTTCGGCGCCACCCAGGATGACGCTGGCCAACATCGCCGACATCGCGATGCGGCCGCGCTGGTGGATGGGCATGGCCGGCACCAAGCGCCGCACCTTCCGCAACATTGTCGGCCACGCCAAGGGCGTCGGCGACGTCGCTTCGCTGTCCTCATGGACGACCGAGCAGTTCGATCCGCATCTGTCGTGGAAGGATGTCGCCTGGATCAAGGAACGCTGGGGCGGCAAACTGATCCTGAAAGGCATTCTCGACAAGGAAGACGCACTGATGGCGGCCAAGACCGGCGCCGACGCGATCATCGTATCAAACCATGGCGGGCGCCAGCTTGACGGCGCATCATCGTCGATCATGGCGCTGGAAGAGATCGCCGATGCGGTCGGCGACACGATCGAAGTGCATATGGATGGCGGCATCCGCTCCGGCCAGGATGTGTTGAAGGCGCTCTGTCTCGGCGCCAAGGGCACCTATATCGGCCGGCCATTTCTTTACGGCCTGGGAGCGCTCGGCAAGGAAGGGGTTACCAAAGCCTTGGAAATCATCCGCAAGGAGATGGACATCACGCTGGCGCTGTGCGGAAAACGTCTGGTCACCGACATGGGCAAGGACCAGCTCCGGCGCTAAGTCCGTGATCGCCGACCACGGAGACAACAACACGTTGGCTGAACCCGGTATCCATTTCCTTGATGCGTGTGGCCCCGACGACATTCGTCTTTACGCGATCGGCGACGTGCATGGCCGGCTCGACCTGTTGGTCGCCATGCATCAACGCATCGAGGCCGAGATCGAGCAGGAGACGCCTGCCGACTGGCGTGTCATCCATCTTGGTGACTATGTCGACCGCGGACCGGACTCAAAGCGTGTCATCGACTTCCTGATCGAAGCGCGAGAGCGCGACCCGCGCCATTTGATGCTGGCCGGCAATCACGACATCGGCTTTCTCGATTTTCTGAGAACCCCGGACCCGGAAGGGCTTTTCATGCGCTATGGCGGCGTCCAGACGGCGCTGTCCTATGGCGTGTCACTGACCGCCGACGCCAGCTGGTTCGGCAAGGTGGAGACGGTGAGACGGGGTCACGCGGCGCTGGTCAAGGCCGTGCCACCGGACCATGTCGATTTCCTGCGCTCGCTGCCGTTCTCGGTGACGTTCGGCGACTTCTTCTTCTGCCATGCCGGCATCAGGCCTGGCGTCGCGTTGGAGAGGCAGAACCAGCAGGATCTGATCTGGATTCGCGATGTCTTCCACGACCATACCGGCCTGTTCCCGAAGATCGTCGTGCATGGCCACACCCCCGTGCCGGAGGCGGAGGTGATGGCCAATCGCGTCAACGTCGACACGCTTGCCTGGCAATCAGGCATGCTCAGCGCACTCGTCGTCGACGGCCCGGACAAACGCATCCTGACCATGACCATCAAGGAAGCTTGAGCCCTCGCGCGTCCGAGGACGCGAAAGACGCTTCCCGCTTTTTAGCGAAGCGAGGCGGTGACGCCGTAGCCGTCGACGGCGTTGTGGTTGTTGGCTGCGTCGGCGGCATAGATGCCGAGGCCGCACAGCACGATGGCGGACAACATGGCAAAGGACAGAAGCGCTGCTTTCACGGAGGTCATCTCTTGTTGAGCTTTCTGCATCTGGGCAGCAGGCGGTTACCAATGTGTTGAAACGGAAAATTCGCTTCAAAGTTTCGACGATTTCGCGCTTCTAGGCGCATTCTGTATCTTCGGTGTGTCGCGCGGGTCACACAAAAGGTTCGTCGCGGTTGCACAGCCGATGCAGAGCGCGCGCCTTCTAGGATGGCGGCCGGACACAAGCCAAGAATGAAAGGCGTTTTCCCCAGGCGGTTTCACCGCCGCGTGCCAATTATGTCACGCTGGAGGGCACCGATGGACGACGCTCAGATCGTCGCCACCCAGGCGCGGGCAATGGCCAGGCCGGCAGCATCGGCGTCAGGCCCGTTGCGGGCCATCTCGCCATCGAGCTTGCCGGCCCAGTCGGGATGGCGCGCGGCGATGGTCGGTGCAAAGGACGTGCTCCAGTCCCGCACCATCGGCCGGTCGGCCTCAAAATGGAACTGGAAGCCGTAGACGGCGCGGCCGACGCGAAACGCCTGGTTCTCGGCGACATCGTTGCCGGCGAGCCTTACGGCGTTTTCGGGCAAAACGAAGGTGTCGTCGTGCCATTGGAAGATCGGAAATTTCTCCGGCAGCTTGGCCAGCACCGGATCGGCCCTGGCGTCCGGCGTCAGCGATACGCCGCGCCAGCCGAACTCGTTGGCGCCGCCGATACGGTTCTCACCACCGAAGGCGCGCGCAACCAGCTGGCTGCCGAGGCAGATGCCAAGCACGGCGCGATCCTTGTCGGCGAAATCGCGGGTCAGTTCGAGCAGTGCCGGGAAATAAGGGTACTCGTCGTCAGCCAGCGCATTCTGGCCGCCGCCGAGCACCACCATGGCGTCATGCCCGGCCGCGTCATCCGGCAGGGTATCGCCCTTGTAGGGCAAGCGCAGGTCGAGATCGGCACCCGCTTCCGCAAGGGCCGCGCCAACCTGCCCAAGGCCGGTATTGTCGTAGTTCTGGACCACCAGCACCCGCATGAAAAACCCTGCTGACATGAAAAGGACGGGACGAGCGATATCATGCCGCCAGCGTTGCAGCCAAGATGCGTGTTGCGGGAGAAAACTATGCCACTGCAGAACCGGGTCGATCCGTTCGGCGCCATCCACGCCGTGCCCGAGCGCGGGCTGTTCACCGGCAATCGCGGCATTGTCCATGACCCCGGAACGAAGACACTGTTGAAAAAGCGCTGGGCGCTTCAGGCCTGGATCATCTGCGTGTGCCAATTCCGCAATGTGCGGCGCGAACCAATGGGCCGCAACAGAAAGAGCGACGACCATTTGGGTGGCAAAGCGGGCTGGACCGAGCTGTTCTTCCTCGACGAGGTGACGGCCCTAGCGGCGGGGCATCGCCCCTGCTTCTTTTGCCAGCGCGAACGGGCCAAGGACTTTGTCCAGCGTTTCGGCGAGGCCTTCGGCATTGCCGAGCCGCGCGCGCCGCAGGTCGACAAACGGCTGCACAAGGAGCGGCTGGCGTCGGGCGGCAAGCCACCGATGGTGGCCCTTGAAGAGCTCGCCGGCCTTCCGGACGGCGCGATGGTTGCGGATGGCGGCAATGCCTATGCCTTGCGCGCCGGCAAGGCACTGCGCTGGTCGTTTGCCGGGTATGGTCCGCCCGCCGATGTCGTCCTGCTCGGCAAGCCGCTTGTGCTGTTGACGCCGGCCACGACGCTCGCCGTCCTGCGGCATGGCTTTCGACCGGTGTGGCATCCGGCGGCCGAGACTTGACGCCGGCGGCCGGCTCGCTCATTCCTCGGTGATGCGCGCCAATTACAAGATGCAACGTCTGTTCGTGCCCGACGACCTCGGTCCGGAGATCGAATTCGATGCCGGCCAGCAGCAGGGACACTATCTCCAGCACGTGCTGCGGCTTGGCGAGGGCGCCGAAATCCTGGTCTTCAACGGCCGCGACGGCGAGTGGTCGGCGGCCATCGCCGCGAAGACGAAAAGGGCGGTGCGGCTGAAAGTTATGGCGCCGCAACGGCCGCAGCCGCCGCTGCCCGACCTCATCTACTGCTTTGCGCCACTGAAGCAGGGCCGGCTCGACTATCTCGTGCAGAAGGCGGTCGAGATGGGCGCCGGTGTCCTGCAGCCGGTCATCACCCAGCACACGCAGGTGGCCAAGCCTTCGATCGATCGCCTGCGCGCCAATGTCGTCGAAGCCGCCGAGCAATGCGGCATCCTGGCGGTGCCGGAAGTGCGCGAGGCGGAAAAATTCGATCGCCTGCTGGCCGGCTGGGACAAAGAGCGGCGGCTGATCTTCTGCGACGAGGACGCCTCGACCAACAATCCGCTGCCGGCGTTGCAGGCGGTCAAGGAAAAGAAGCTTGGGCTGCTGGTCGGGCCGGAGGGTGGGTTCTCGGACGACGAGCGCAAGATGCTGCGCGCCCTGCCCTTCGTCACGGCCATTCCGCTCGGCCCGCGCATCCTGCGCGCCGATACGGCGGCAGTGGCCGCCCTTGCGGTGATCCAGGCAACGATCGGAGACTGGTGAGACTTGGTCTCTTGCAAGGGATGGACAGGGTAGTATCGTTCAATTCCTGTTGACCTGTGGCTCAGGATTTTTCGCTTGATCGTCTGCTGACATTTCGTCCATTTAGCGCCGGCGGTCGTCCGATCGCCTCTGAGGGCTAATTATGGCGCGCGACACAACCGATTTCCGCCCGATCGAAGGCGTCGATGAACTCGTCGAGCATCTGGCCGAAGGCAACAAGCCGCGCGACAAGTGGCGCATCGGCACCGAGCACGAGAAATTCCCCTTCTATGTCGACGGCAACGCGCCTGTGCCTTATGGCGGCGAGCGCGGCATCCGCGCCATCCTCGAAGGCATGCAGCAGAAGCTCGGCTGGGATCCGATCATCGATGACGGCCGCATCATCGGCCTGGTCGAGCCGACCGGCCAGGGCGCGATTTCGCTGGAACCCGGCGGCCAGTTCGAGCTGTCCGGCGCGCCGCTGGAGACGATCCACCAGACCTGCCGCGAGGGCAACGCGCATCTGGCGCAGGTGCGCGAGATCGCCGAGCCGATGGGCATCCGCTTTCTCGGCCTCGGCGGCAGCCCGAAATGGTCGCTGGCCGAGACGCCGAAAATGCCGAAGTCGCGCTACGAGATCATGACGCGCTACATGCCCAAGGTCGGCACCAAGGGCCTCGACATGATGTACCGCACCTGCACGATCCAGGTGAATCTCGACTTCGAGAGCGAAACAGACATGCGCCGCAAGATGCAGGTGTCGCTGAAGCTGCAGCCGCTGTCGACGGCATTGTTCGCCAATTCGCCGTTCACCGAGAGCCACCCGAACGGATTGCAAAGCTGGCGCGGCGACATCTGGCGCGATACCGACAACCAGCGCTCGGGCCTGCTCGAATTCTGCTTCTCACCCGATTTCGGTTTCGCCGACTATGTCGAATGGGCGCTCGACGTGCCGATGTATTTCGTCATCCGCGACGGCCGCTATCACGACATGACGCACATTACCTTCCGCCAGTTCATGGCCGGGGCCGCGCGCCATGAAGTGCCGGACTGGCTGCCGACAATGGGCGACTGGGCGAACCATCTGTCGACGCTGTTCCCCGATGTGCGGCTGAAGCGTTTCCTGGAAATGCGTGGCGCCGACGGCGGGCCGTGGCGCCGCATCTGCGCGTTGCCGGCCTTCTGGGTCGGTTTGCTCTACGACGAGGCCGCGCTCGACGCGGCGGAGGCCTTGACCTCCAGCTGGAGCTACAAGGAAGTGCTGGCGATGCGCAACGCGGTGCCCGAACAAGGCATTTCCGCGCCCTTCCGCAACACCACGCTGCGCGAGATCGCCCGCGACGTGATGGTTATCTCGCGCATGGGGCTGAAGAACCGCGGCCGCAAGAACCGCGACGGCTATGACGAGACCTCGTTCCTCAACACGCTCGATGAAGTCGTCGCCCGCGGCACCACCAGCGCCGAGGAAATGCTCTCCGCCTATCACACGCGCTGGGGCGGCTCGATCGAGCCAGTGTTCATGGAATACGCCTACTAACCTTGCGAAGTCGGCGCGACCGATTGATTGGCAAAAGCCGCTTCAATCGGTCGTCGAAACGAATTAGGCTCTCCATCGAGGATTTCCGGAGGAGAAGCCGATGCCTACCTTGTTCGATATGCTGGCGCAGGCCCAGAACGGCAACGGCATGCAGGCGCTTGCCCAGCAATACGGGCTTTCGACGCAGCAGACACAGGCGGCCGTCGCCGCTCTCCTGCCGGCCTTTTCGCAAGGGCTGCAGCGCAACACAGCCGACCCCTACGGGCTCGGCGCCTTCATGACGGCAATGGCAAGCGGCCAGCACGCCAAGTATTTCGAGGACGCGACCAGAGCCTTCTCGCCGCAAGGTGTCGATGAGGGCAACGGCATTCTCGGGCATCTGTTCGGCTCCAAGGATCTGTCGCGGGCCGTGGCTAGCCAGGCCGCGCAAGCGAGTGGTGTCAACCAGCAGATCCTGCAGCAGATGCTGCCGGCCATCGCCTCGATGGTCATGGGCGGACTGTTCAAGCAGACGACAAATCAATTGACGGGAGGCCAGATGCAGGCCGCCGGTGGTTTCGGTGGTGGCGGCGGCAATCCACTCGGTGAGATCATCGAGCAGATGATGCGGCAGAGCGGCGGCATGCAGGCGCCGGCGCCGCAGCAGCGCCCAGCACCGCAGCCCCAGAATCCGATGGACAACAACCCGCTCGGCAAGGTGTTGCAGGACATGTTCGGCGGCGGGACGCCGCAGCCGCAAAGCCAGCCACAGCCGGCACCCAATCCCTATGGCGACAATCCGCTCGGCAAGGTGCTGCAGGACATGTTCGGCGGTGGCGCGCCGCAGCCACAGCCGCAACAATCGCAACCGCAGCAGACCCAGAGCCCCTATGGCGACAATCCGCTGGGGAAAATCTTCGAGGAGATGCTGCGGCAAGGCGGCGGGGGCGGCTTCGGCGGGGGCGGACAGAAGGCGCCGCAACAGCCACAGGCGCCACAGCAGCGTCAGGCGCCGCAGCCGCAGGCCAATCCGAGCGGCCGGCCGAGGAACCCGTTCGACGACCTGTTTGGCAAGATGTTCGAGACCGGCGCCCAGCAGCGTGACGAGTACCAGAAGGGCGTGGAAACGATCTTCGACCAGTTCAAGCGGGACATGGACCGGCGATAGCTGGCGCGCTGGCGGCGGATCTTCGGCCAAGCAGAAAAAAGAAAAGCCCGGTCCTGGGAGGACCGGGCAGAGTGCAGGCGGGCCGGCGGGGATCCGGCAGGGAGTGGGAGCCTGCATACTCTTCAGTCGCCTCGAACCTCAAAAAGGTTCACGGCAACTGATACGATAGCAACCAATCCAGGCGATCAGGCCACCTTGCGGGCGAGATCCTCGATCGTTTCGACGCGATCGCTGGCGATTTCTCGCAAGATCGCCGTTGGATCGCGACCAAACGGCCCGTCGATGGCGACATGCAGGTCGGCGCGCGTCAGGCCGATATCGGCAAGTTCGGAATCCGACAGCTCGCCAAGGCGGTAGAAGGCGCGGCGATTTTTCCAGGCGCGGTAGACGTTGGAGACGGTGTTTGCCACGCGCGTCGCAACGGCCGGGCGCGAGGTGATGCGCGAGGTCTCGGTGGCGAAATCGAACGTGGTCATGTCGGTCTCCTTCAGACTCGAACGGACGAAACCTGGCTAACGGCGCTGGCGACAGCGGCCGTTCCGGTCCCAATTCACATGCTTTCATGTGGACAACGCCAATTTGACATCAGCCGATTGATTAATCCAACGAATGTTTCTAATCCTAGGCATCAACACCAGTGATGGATCACGCCGATGAAAGCGCCGCTCGATCTCGATCAGTTGCAGACCTTCATCTCGATTGCCGATACCGGCAGCTTCACACGGGCGGCCGAAGAGGTGCACCGCACCCAGTCGGCGGTGTCGATGCAGATGCGCCGGCTGGAGGAGCGGATCGGCAAGCCGCTGTTCGAGAAGGACGGCCGCACCAACAGACTGACCGAGGAAGGCGACAAGCTGCTCTCCTACGCGCGGCGGCTGCTCTATCTCAACCGCGAAACGCTGGCCGCCTTCGACGACCGGCGGCTAGAAGGCACGATCCGCATCGGCACGCCTGACGACTATGCCGACCGTTTCCTCCCCGAGATCATGGCGCGGTTCACGCGCTCCAATCCGCGCGTCGAACTGACCGTCATCTGCGAGCCGACGCCAGGGCTGGTCGAGCATATCAATCGCGGCAATCTCGACCTAGCGCTGGTGACGCAAAACGACACGCGCGGCCAGTCGGAGGTGGTGCGGCGCGAGCCGCTGCTGTGGGTCACCTCGGCCAACCATGCGACGCACGAGCAGCAGACGCTGCCGATGGCCTTTGGCCGGCCGAATTGCATCTGGCGGCGCGCCGCCGTCGATGTGCTCGACCGGCAGAACCGCGACTATCGCATTCTGTTCACCAGCTTCTCGGCAACCGTCATCACCGCTGCGGTGCTTTCCGGCCTGGCGATCTCGGTGCTCCCGGAATGCGCGCTGAGGCCCGGCATGCGGGTGCTGGGTGAAGCCGACGGCTTCGGCGCCCTGCCCGATTGCCGCATCGGCATCATGCGAGGCCAGACGTCGCGACCGGAGATCGTCGACGCGCTTGCCCGCCACATTTCGGAAAGCCTGGACAATATTTCCGTGCCGATCAGCGAAGAGACCGGGACATTCGACTTCGCGGCGCTCGCCTTCAGCAAGATGAGGCGAACCAAGCCGAACCAGATCCTGCCGGGCTGGTAGGCAGGATTACGCCTGGATCGAAGCCGGCCCGCTCTGACTGAGTGCGAGCCCCGGAAAGCCCAGCAGCTGGGCAGGTTCAAGCGGCGGCGACAGCAGATAGCCCTGCAATTGATGGCAGCCCATGCCGACGAGCAATGCCTTTTGCGCCTCGGTCTCGACGCCCTCCGCTGTGACCTCGACGTCCAGAGCGATGGCAAGGTCAATCAACGCCTTGACGATCGCGGTGGAGTTTCGGTCATCGTCGAGAAGGCGCACGAAGGAACGGTCGATCTTGAGCTTGTCGATGACATGGCGGCGCAGATAGTTCAGCGATGAATAGCCGGTGCCGAAATCGTCAAGCACGACGCCAATGCCGGTTTGGCGCAAGGCCGCCAGAACCATCCTGGTGGTGTCGTTGTTTTCCAGAAGCACGCTTTCGGTGATCTCGAGCTGCAATCGCGCCGGCGCCAGCCCGGTCTCGGCAAGGATCGACGCGACCTGTTCGGCGAAGCCGGCGTCACGCAGTTGCAGCGGCGAGACATTGACGGCCACCCAGGGCAATTGCGTGCCGACGGCGAACCGGCAGGCCTCGAGCAGCACCCATCTGCCCAGCTCACCGATCATGCCGCGTTCCTCGGCAATGGCGATGAACTGCTGCGGCGGCAAGGCGCCATGGATCTCATGCGCCCAGCGGATCAGAGCTTCGGCGCCGGCGATCGTCCTTCCGTCCGCGCCGAAAATCGGCTGATAGGCCAGTTTTATCCCGGTCCCGCCAACGAGGGCATTGCGGAGTTCGTTCTCGACCTTGCGCTTGCGCAGCAAGAGATCGTCCATGTCACCGGCAAAGACCTGATAGCGACCGCGACCGTTCTTCTTGGCCTCGTAAAGCGCAATATCGGCCTTGCGCAGCAGATCGTCGGCATCGACCTGCTGGCCTGACGCCAGGGCAATGCCGATGCTAGCGCTGACGAAGACCTGGTCGTCCATCAGCCTGAAGGGCTCCTGCAATCTGCTCAGCAGCCGCTCCGAAACATCCTCGGCTGCCCTGATGTCGCGAACATTGACCAGAATGATCGCGAACTCGTCGCCGCCGAGCCGCGCCACCGTGTCGATTTCGCGGATCGTCCGCTGCAGCCTGGCAGCCGTCTGGCGCACAAGCTCGTCGCCGGCCGGATGGCCGAGCGTGTCGTTGACGTGCTTGAAACGATCGATATCGAGATAGAGCAGCGCCATCCTTGCCGTATCGCGCCCGGCCGTCAACAAGGCCTGCCGCAGCCGGTCCTCGAAGAGAGCCCGGTTGGGGAGGCCCGTCAGCGTATCGTGAAAAGCGAGATACTGCGCCTGCGCCTGGCTGGTCTGCAACGCCAGCGATGCACGCCGCAGACGCCGCAGCAAAAACACCAGCGCACCCGCGGCAAGCAGCATGCCGAAGATCAATGCCGGACCCGCCTTGCGCACCAGTGTCAGGCCAGGGCGCTCCTGATCCCAGCCGATATAACCGAGAATGACACCGCGTGAATCCATCAGCGGAATGGCAGCCGAACCGACCGGTTGCGACAATGGTAGCAGGTGCGCGCCATCAAGCAGATATTTTTCGGCGATCTTGCCGATGACGACGTCGTTGATGAATTCGGCCGAGACATGCAGATATTCGCTTCCCGGGGCCTGGGTGACCCGGTCCGAACTCGGCACCAATGGCATGACGCTGAGGATGGCAGGCTTTCCGCCGAGCGACACCAGGTCCTCGGCGACCATTTTGGTCGGGCCGCCGGATGCGTTCTCTTGTCGCGGTCGGGCGATCAGCAGGCGCAGCTTTTCGATGGTCGGCAGCAAAGCGGGCTCATCCGCGCCATAGACGGCCGGCGGCACCACCTTGCCTTCCTGCATGGCATGGATCGGCCGGTTTGCATCGTCCAGCACATAGACACGGTTGTGACCGTAGTAGGAATACATCCAGACGCTGAGGTTTTCGGCCATCCAGGCCTGATTGCCGGCCTTGGCGTTGGTGACGGAATCGTCCCAGACCGAGACACTTTCCTGCTCGCGCTCGACGGCTGCGATCTGGTCCTGCAAACCGTCGGCAAAGAATATCTTCTGGCGCTCAAGCGAGGCGTGGTCGGCCTGCACGACCGCGTAGAAGCCAAATCCGACGACCATGGCCAGCGCGAAGGCGGCGAGCGCCAGCACGGTCAGCGTGACCTGACGCGTCAATGGGCTGCGATGTGCGCTTGCGCTCATGCGTCCTTGGCCAGCTTCGTTGCAGCGAAGTCAATCAAACCAGGCTTAAGATCGCGTTATGACGTGTGGTCCGTCACAGGCGCCTTGACGCGGGCGTTCAACCGTTCCCCAATCGGCCGATGAGCGAGGCAGTATCCGAATCACGCACCAACGCCACCGAATACACGGTGAGCGAGATTTCCGGCGCCCTGAAGCGCACGGTCGAGGACGTCTTCGGCAATGTGCGGGTGCGCGGCGAAATATCAGGCTATCGCGGGCCGCATTCGTCCGGTCATGCCTATTTCGCGCTAAAGGACGACCGCGCGCGGCTGGACGCCGTGGTGTGGAAGGGCACGATGAGCCGGCTGAAATTCCGCCCCGAGGAGGGGATGGAAGTGATCGCCACCGGCAAGCTCACCACCTATCCCGGCAAATCCAACTACCAAATCGTCATCGACAATCTAGAGCCCGCCGGCGCCGGAGCCTTGATGGCGCTGCTGGAAGAGCGCAAACGCCGGCTGCAGGCCGAGGGCCTGTTCGACACCGGCCGCAAGCGGTTGCTGCCGTTCATGCCGCGCGTCATCGGTGTCGTGACGTCACCGACAGGCGCCGTCATCCGCGACATCATCCATCGCATCAAGGACCGGTTCCCGCTGCATGTGCTGGTCTGGCCGGTGCGCGTGCAGGGCGAGACGGCGGGAGCGGAAGTGACCGCCGCGGTCAATGGCTTCAACGCGCTGGCCTGGGATGGCGCCATCCAGCGCCCCGATCTGCTGATCGTGGCGCGCGGCGGCGGCAGCCTCGAAGACCTCTGGGGCTTCAACGACGAGGCGCTGGCGCGTGCCGTCGCCGCCTCCGCCATTCCGGTGATCTCGGCTGTCGGCCACGAGACCGACTGGACGCTGATCGACCTCGTCGCGGACGTGCGGGCGCCGACACCGACAGGTGCCGCCGAAATCGCCGTGCCGGTGCGGGCTGACCTCGAAGCGACGCTTGCCAGCCTTGGCGCGCGACTCAAGGCGGCGGTCTTGCGCAATTTCGAGCGCAAGCGGCAGGCTGCCCGTGCGGCCGCCCGCGCGCTCCCCTCGCCCGATCAACTGCTGGCACTGCCGCGCCGCCGCCTCGACGAGGCGACAAGCCGGCTCGGCCGGGCGCTGTCCGTCAGCGTCGACCGCAAGCGGGCACGGCTTCAAGCCCAAAGGCTGACGCCGGCCACACTGTCACGGCGCATGAATGAGGCCCGCACGCTGATCGGGCGCGATCTCGCCCGCGCGCAGGCGGCTTTTTTTGCCATCGTGCGCGAACGCCGCGCACGATTATCGCGCACCGCGACGCGGCTTTCGCCGGCACCGATCGTGCGACGCCAGAAACTGCAAGGAGACACGCTGGCGGCACTGGCGCGGCGGCAGGATCGGGTGATCTCTGTCCGGCTCGAGCGCCTGCGCGGACAGTTGAGCCAGGCGGAGCGCCTGCTGACCACGCTTTCCCACAAGGCCGTTCTGGCGCGCGGCTTCGCCCTGGTGAAGGACGCCGACGGAGCGGTGATCAAACATGCGGCCGAGGTGGCGTCGGGAATGGCGCTTTCGCTGGAGTTCGCCGACGGCACCGCCGATGCGATTGCAACCAGCGGCACGGCAAAACCGAAAGCCGTGGCCAAGCCGGCGGCCAAGACCAAGGCACCAGGCAATCAGGGATCGCTGTTCTGAGACCATGACCGACAATCCGAACCATCTGGCAACGCCTTCCGGCAAGCCGCGCGCGCGAAGCTTCGGCATCGACTTCGACGGGACGCCCGGGGCGTTCAATGCGATCACCGACGTGGCCGGCGTAGCGGTCGGTTACGCGACGGTGATTTCGGGTGATGGCGCGCTCGTCGTCGGCAAGGGACCGGTGCGCACCGGCGTGACCGCGATCCTGCCCAGGCCGCGCGCCGAGCTTGCCACGCCGGTCTTCGCCGGCATCTTCAGCCAGAACGGCAATGGCGAACTGACCGGCTCGCACATCGTCGAGGAAACCGGCGCTTTCAATTTCCCAATCACCATCACCAACACGCATTCCTGCGGTGTCTCGCGCGACGGCACGCTGCGCTGGATGCAGCAAATATTGCCGGCCGCACTCGACAGCGGCTGGGGCCTGCCGGTGGCAGCGGAAACCTATGACGGCTTCCTCAACGACATCAACGGCCATCATCTGACATCAGAGCATGTTGCCCAGGCGCTTGACGGTGCGGCCAGCGGACCGATCGAGGAAGGCAGTGTCGGTGGGGGCACCGGCATGATCACCTTCGGCTTCAAGGCCGGTTCCGGCACCGCATCGCGCATCGTCGAATGGCAAGGCTGCACCTACACGGTCGGCGCCTTCGTGCAGTCGAATTTCGGCAAGCGGCGAAACTTTACCATTCGTGGCCTGCGTGCCGGGCCGGAACTTGCCGAGCCGGCGATCCGCGAAGGCGCGCCGCGCGCCGAAAAGGGCTCGATCATCGCCGTCATCGCCACGGACGCGCCCTTCCTGCCGCATCAGATGAAACGGCTGGCCCGCCGCGTGCCGCTCGGCGTCGCCATGACCGGCGGCTTCGGCTATCACAGCTCAGGCGATATTTTTATCGCCTTCTCGACCGCCAATGCGAGCGCGGCGCTGGCGCCATCAGGCCGCATCGCCAGCGCCGAGTTTGTTCCGGACACCGACATCGATCCGTTTTTCGATGCGGTGATCCGGAGCGTGGAGGAAGCGATCCTCAACGCCTTGGTCGCCAATGACGACATGACTGGGCGCGACGGCAACTTCGTGCCGGCGCTGCCGAAGATGTGGCTGAAAGAAAAATTTGGCTGACGGGATGGCTGATACGAAGACGCGGGCCAAGTAGCCCGCGTTTCAGAGAAGACGCGGGCCGAGCAGCCCGCGTTTCAGACAGGGTGCCCCTATAAGGTCATTCCGCGGCCTTGCTGGAGGCCTGCTGGTGCTCGTCGGCCTCGGCCGCTTCCTCGAGCCGCGATGCAATCAGTTCCTGAATGTCGCCGACTTCTTCCTGGATATCCTCCAGGGGGATGCCGACCTCCGCCGCCTTGGCAGCGCATTCCCTGGCCAGCGTCTCGGCCTGCTTGTCGATCCTGGCCTGGGAAGGCTGGCACTGGACCTTTTCGCCGATCCATCCCCGCAAGAACTCGATCGCGTGTTCACTCATACTGCTGTTCCCTGGCGGCAAAGCCGGTTGGTAATCATAAACGTCGACACCCCGCGAAGGATGCATGTGCCCATTCGAGCCGAGTCGTCGCCAACCGGCAAGCCGATCTCGTCCAAGGTCCACAGAGCCAAAGGAAATCGAGGGTTCAAGAGCATTTTCTGTTTCTGAGGGGTCGGTACCGCTGGCCGGGATCACGCCCAGCTTTGCGCCACTGTTTCTATTTGCTTTTTTCCGGTTTCAGAGCCGATTTTCGTCACAATAGATGGCGCAATCCGTAACACATTTACAGTTGCTTCGAGGGCGCTGCCCTCAGGCGCGCTGGTCGAAGCCGCCGGTATATAGTGACATCCTCATGCAATGTCGACTCTGCTCGCCATGCTGCTTCTTTCCGCCGCGCCGAAGGGTTTCGCGAGAGACGGAAAAGAACCGCCGAGGTCCGCTATCGCGCCTTCCAAGACCACGGCACAAAAAATGGCCGGGCTCGAAAACGGCCCGGCCAAAAGAAGGTCAAAACCTTCAGAGGGGAACACCGTTCAGCGGAATGGGAGGAGACCGCCGAACGATTTTACCTGTTTGAGCTTATTTCAGTGGCTTGGCGACGAATGACGTTCCAAAGAACGAGCAGAACGGCGAAAATCTGTTCCGCATTGCTTTAAGTTTCTATTTTTATGCATGTCGTTCTCCCAAAACCGGGACCACTTTTGGGCGACATGCATAAGGCTTCACGGCCGTACCGCTCCGGTCTCCAGAAGATCAGCATAGTGGCGGCGCGCGACGTCGGGATGTGAGCGCAGACGACTTTTCAGGACATTGGTCCCGACATCGCGAAACAATGGATTGTCCGGATCACTCGCCGGTCCGCGTGCTTCCGCCGCCAGTTCCTCGGGCAAATCCAGCAGCGGTATGGTCGCATCCAGCCGCGCGCTGAAGAAGAAGGGAACGGAAATCCGCTCGACGCCGGCGGGCGGCGTCACCACACGATGCACGGTGGCGCGCAGATAGCCATTCGACGCCAGTTCAAGCAGTTCGCCGATGTTGACGACCAGCGTTCCGGGGAGTGGGTCCACATTGACCCAGCTTCCGTCATACTCGACCTGCAGGCCCTTGTTGTTGTCCTGCAGCAGCAGGGTCAGGAAGCCGCCATCCTTGTGCGCACCGACACCCTGGTCGCCCTCCGTCGCGTCACGGCCGGGATAGCGCACGATCTTCATGCGATGGTTGGGCGCGTCACGGTAGATCGCGTCGAAGGCGTCTTCGGGCTGATCGAGCGACAGCGCGAAGGCTTTCAGCAGCCGGATCGCCACCGCCGTCGCCCTGGTCTGCCATGCCAGCAGCGCCGGCTTGAGATCCGGCAGTGCAGAGGGCCACTGGTTCGGCCCTTGCAGCCGCGTCCAAGGCGCAATTCCCGGCCCTTGCGGTATCGGTTGGCGCTCGACGCCGATGTCGAGTTGTTCACGCCAGTCGGCCGCGCCCCTGGTCAGTTCGCCGCCGGCACGCGTGTAGCCGCGAAACTGCGAGGACTTGACCATTTCGATCGCCAGTTTGTCCGCCTCCGGCAACGCGAAGAACCGGCGCGAAACGTCGAGCACGTCATCGATCTCCGAGGCCGAAATTCCGTGGCCACCGAGATAGAAGAAGCCGACGTCCCGGGCCGACGTGCGCAGGTCCAGGAGAAAGGTGCGATGCTCGGACGCACCTTGTTCGAGACGGCTCAGATCGAGTACCGGCACAATTCTGGGCATGGTCAGGTTCCTTCTTTTCCCCGCCCTTGCCCACGAGAAGTAGAAGCGACCATCGGCAAGCACCCTGGGCATGGACAGTGCACCCACGGTGACACGCAGGGCCTTCCGATCAAAGCAACGGACACTCCAATCCGCGCCGAATGGAAGAAAGTCAGCGCTGCATGGTAAGGCCTGGAGGCAAATAATATTTCAAACGGCTGTTACGCGCACGATGCGAGAGCCCGTCGGATCGCTCCTCAAATCTCCAGGGATCGGCGGGTCTCGGCGTCGAACAGGTTCAACTTGGCGACATCGGGTTCGACAAAAAGCGTTTCCCCAGGACGGGCGCTGATCCTCTCGCGAAATACGGCGACAGCCGGTTCGCCACCGATCGTCAGATGAACCTGGGTCTCCGAGCCCATCGGCTCGACCACGCCGACCAATGCCGCGATCCCCTTGCCCGGCGCGCAGACACTCAAATGCTCTGGCCGGAACCCGTAATGGACCTTCTTTCCGTCCGCCACGCCGAAGGCTGAACCGACCGGCAACGCTGTTCCGTCGCTTGTCCGCACCACCGGCGTGCCGTTGTTGCGAGCGACCACACCGTTGATGATGTTCATCGACGGCGAACCGATGAAGGTGGCGACGAACAGATTGACCGGGTGGTCGTAAAGATCGAGCGGCGTGCCGATCTGCTCCACCCGGCCGTTGTTCAACACGACGATCTGGTCGGCCATCGTCATGGCTTCCACCTGATCGTGCGTCACATAGACGGTGGTGGTGCGCAGGCGTTGATGCAGCGCCTTGATCTCGGCGCGCATCGCGACGCGCAATTTGGCGTCCAGGTTCGACAGCGGTTCGTCGAACAGGAAGACCTGTGGGTTGCGCACGATCGAGCGGCCCATGGCGACACGCTGACGTTGGCCGCCCGACAGCTGACGTGGGTAACGGTCGAGCAGCGGCGTCAGGCCGAGGATTTCCGCGGCCTTTGCCACCCGCTCGGCCTTTTGCGCCTTCGGCGCTTTTGCAAGCGTCATCGAGAACGCCATGTTTTCGGCGACCGTCATATGCGGGTAGAGCGCATAATTCTGGAACACCATGGAGATGTCGCGTTGCTTCGGCGGCAGGTCGTTGACGACCCTGTCGCCAATGCTGATCGTTCCGCCCGAAATGTCCTCCAGTCCGGCGATCATGCGCAGCAGCGTGGACTTGCCGCAGCCCGACGGACCGACCAGCACCACGAACTGACCATCCGGAATCTTGACCGACACGCCGTGCAGGACTTGGTGCCCGGCGTAGGATTTGAGGACATTGGCGATTTCAACTGAAGCCATCGGAATCTTTCCTGGTATTGTCGACGCGAGACGTTCAGGTCCCGCTCACATGCACCTTGTCGGTGGACATGGCGCCTTCCGCGATCAGCAGTCCGATGCCGCCATTCGTGAACGCCTCCGCACTGGTGTCCTGCGCCTCGAGCGCCACACCGCCGAAAAGCGCACCGATGCGGTTGCCCTTGACTGTCAGCGTCACCGGGATGGCCTTTTCGAAGACGAGATCGAAATTCGTCTCCGCCAGGACGAGCGTGTCGGCGTCCCTTGTGCGGACGATCTGCAGTTTGCCATCGCGGGTGGCGCGCACGGCGTAATAACGCCGCAGTCCCTGAACCCGCGCGCACACGCCACCGTAATTGCCGAGATGAATGACGATGTCGCTGGAAACCTTGTAGTCGGTCCACTGCCGCGTGCCGTGAATGACGATGCCCTCGTCGCGGCTTTGCGAAATGCGGAAGCTCGGCGGGAAGCGCTTGGAGAAAAAGCTGACGCCATTGACCCAGGCCATGCGCCAGAAATCGCAATCGCCGGCGGGACGGTGCAGCGTGAGTTCCGGCATGCCGTCCCAGCTGAGATAGTCGAGCAGCACACGGCCGTCCGCGCGCTTGCCGACGCTGGTCAGCACGATGCCGATCTCGGCGATCGGCTGGCCGTCCAGATCCGGCAGACGCCATGAAAGCGTGCGGTCCTCGCCTGCATTCAAGGTGACGGCATCGCCGTCGATGTCGCGCAGGCGATCATCGCCATCATAGGCGCGAATGCGCAACTGGGCGGACACCGCGCCCTTGTTGTGGCGATCGGCGACGATGCGTGCCTTGACCACTTGCCCCGGATAGACCAGCGGCGTGGCCATCAGATCGTAGGTGCGCATCGACAGCACCTCGCGCGGCGAGAATGTCGGCGTCGTCACCGCGGCACTCTGGCCGGGACCCAGCGCCTCGTAGTTCACGGTAAGCGCCCTGGCGTTTTCAAATTCGACATTGCCGATGCGAACGCCGCTCAAGGAGCCATGACCCTCAACCGGCCGGAAGCCTTGCTGGCTGCCTGACAGCGAGAAGTGAAACTGTGCACCGCCCTTCGGCGCATCGAGCGGATTTCCACCGGCGAGCGCCATGCCGAGGTTGGCGATGTAATAGGCGGTGCGCACCGCGTCATTGATCGAGTTGCCGCCGTCGGCCGAGGAGATCAGCAGGCGGTCGGCGATCGGCCCGCGCCAGTCCGGGCCGGCCTCGATGCCGTCGAGGCCGAGCATCAAAGCGAGCAGGCAGCCGACATTGCCGGCGTTGCAGTCGGTGTCCCAGCCGGAGGTGTTGACGATCATCTGCGCCTTCTGGAAATCGTCGGGCGCATAGAGCACTGCCATCACCATCAAGGCGTGGTTCGGCACGACATGGCAGTTGCCGGGATATTTGTCGTAGCCGTATTTGTCCTCGATCTTCTGGCGTGTGTCGTGCCAGTCGGGATGTTGTTTCACCCAACCGCGGATGTCGGCGATGAGTTTTGCGATCAAGCTGTCGCGCGGGATAACCGACAGCCCAGTATCGATGAGGTGGTCGATGTCACTGGATACGAAGGCTTCGGCCTCCATCGCCGCCCACAGCATCGCCGCATGGACGGATTCTCCGTCATGCGAAACCTTGCCGGCCTGCTCGGCAAGCTTCGCTGCCAGCTCCGGCTGCCCAGGTGCCACCATCGCCCAGCCATCGATGAAGATCTGCGCGCCGATCTGCTCGGCGACGGTCAGACCGTTGGTGGCGGTGGAGCCCGAATGCGGCGCCGGAATGCCTTTCTTGAGATTGAGCCAAGCCGTGTGCTCGGTCGAATTGCCTGAGCCGCCCCACCACAGGATCGAGCGCTCCTCGACGATGTAGTTGAGCCAGGCTTTGCCGATGGCTTCGGCCGGCAGATCGGGCGAGATACCGTAGTCCTCGAGCGCGCGGATGAAGGTGAAGGTGCCGGCGACATCGTCGTCGGTCACCACCAGCGGCTGGTTCAGGCGCTCATGCACGTAATAGTCGATCGGCCCGAGCTCCTTCATGATCTTCTGGTAAGTCCAACCCTCGAACGGCCGGCCGAGATAGACACCCACCAGCTTGCCAAGCACGCCGGCATAGACCCGTTCCAGATAGTCGTTTGGAATCTGCATGTTCTGCTCCAGATAATCGAAAAAAGTTCAGCCCGAAAAAGTTCAACCCTTGACCGAGCCGCCCGCCATGCCCTCGATGAACCGCTTCTGCATGGCGACGAACAGCACCACCACCGGCACCACGATGATCAGCGCGGCGGCCATGATCTCACCCCAGTCGGAACTGTATTGCCCGCTGAGCAGGTAGAAGCCGATCACGGCGGTGACCTTGTCCGCCTTCTGCAGGAACGTCGCGGCGATCAGGAATTCGTTCCAGGAGTTGAGCCCGATGATCAGCGCGACCGTCAGGATGCCCGGCGAGACGATGGGCAACATGACCTTGGAAAACACCTGCCAATGGGTGGCGCCGTCGATCAGCGCGGCCTCCTCGAGCTCCTTCGGCACGGCGATGAAATACGTCCTCAGCAGCATCACCGCGAAAGGGCTGTAGAGCGCGGTATAGATCAGCGCGACGCCGAAGACGTTGTTGATCAGGCCGAGTTTGGCGAAGCCGAAATAGAGCGGGAAAATATAGAGCTGGATCGGCGCCGTGGTCGTCGCCAGCAGGTAGAAGGTCCAGATCTTCCACGAGGCGATTTTCCTGCGCGCCAGCACGTAGGCCGACAGCGACGACGTCGAGCAGACGAGAACAATCGTCGTGCCGGACAGCAGCAGCGAATTGACAAAGGTTTTCGAAAACTTGGCGTGATTCCAGGCGTTGACGAAATTCTCCCAACGAATGGGGTTGGGCAGCGCCAGCGGGTTCTGCACGATCAGGGCCGCCGGCTTCAACGAATTGAGCACCAGTAAGGCGATCGGAAACAGCGCGATGAACGCACCGATGCCGAGCACGACGTAGGAGATCGTCAGCGTGGCCCGGCTCTCGACCATTCTCATTGCTCGCCCTCCTGCGTCTGCAGGCGGACATAGAAGAATGTGCCGACCAGGCCGAACAGGCTGATGACCAGTGCCGCTGCCGCCGCCTGGCCGACATTGAGGTCGTAGAAGGCGTGCCGGTAGGCCAGCGTCGACAGCACTTCGCTCGAAAACGCCGGTCCGCCCTGAGTCAGGATGTAGACGAAGTCGAAGGCGAGGAAGCTCCAGATCACCGTCATGATCATCATCAGCATGATGGTCGGCCGGATCGCGGGCAGCAGCACGTAGCGCATCATCTGCCCGTAATTGGCGCCCTCGATGCGCGCCGCCTCGATGTGTTCCTGCGGCACCTGCCGCAGTGCCGCGAAGAAGATCACGCAGAGAAATCCCCACCAATGCCAGAGGTCGACCGTCGCGACCCCGAACAGTGCGGTCGATGGCTGCGCCAGCGGATTGGCCAGCGGCAATCCCAGGCGCGACAGGAAGCCGAAAATCCCGGTGACCGGGCTGTAGATCATGCCTTGCCAGACCCGCGCCGTGATGACGGTGGCGATGACGACGGGCAGGAAATAGACGACCTGGAAGAAATTGCTGCCGCGCCTGACGATCAGCAGCATCGAGGCCGCCAGCAGCCCCATGGCGATCGGCACGACGAGGAAGATGCAGGTCCAGATGATGTTGTTGGTCAACGCCGACCAGAAGACGCCGTCGGCAAGCAGCGCCCGGAAATTGTCCAGCCCTGAGAAAGTCGGCGTCGAAATGCCGTCCCAGCTGCAGAACGCCAGGGCGACCGTCAGCAATGCCGGAACCAGCACAATGACGAAATTGATGATCAGCGTCGGGACGAGATAGAGCCGGTGCATGGCAGATTGCCTAGAGGTTGGGAGGGCGCCGGTTTGGCGCCGCTCCGTCGCTGCGTTCAGAGGGTTCGCGGATTCCTGTGTTGGTCAGGCCCGCTTCGGAATCGCCGGCACCTTGCCGGCGTCCTTTTCCTGCTTGAACGTGTCGTCGAATTTCTTGAGGTAGTCCTTCGAGGTGAGCTTCTTCAGCCAGACTTCCTCCATGCCGCTGACGAGATAGGTGTCGGTGGCTGGTGGCAGGAAGGTCCAGGTGGTATAGCCGTACTGGCCGTCGCCGACGGCCGTCGACAGGTTCTTCATCGCCTCGGTGTAGAGCGGCAGCACCTTGTCGGAGAGTTTCACCGCCGACAGATCCTTCAGAGGCAGGTTCCACTCGCCCTGCCACACCGAGTTCATGGCGCTGTAGAACTTGTCCGAGAACATATAGTCGAGCACCGCCGCCGCACCGTCGGCATTCTCGGATTTCGCGTTGATCGAGAGTGTCGAGCCGATGCCGAGCGCATAGACCGGCGGGCCGCTGGTGCTCGGAAACCCGACGAACGCCGCCTCGGCATTGTTGGGCGGGAAATAGGTCGGGATGTTGGTGAAACTCCAGGTGCCGCTCGGCGCCATGCCGGCCTGGCCCGTCGCCACCTGGGCGAATGCCTGCTCCAGCGTCAGCGAAAAATAGTTCGGGCCGAAATAGCCTTTCTGCCACCATTCATCGAGCTTATCGATGGCTGCCAGGATGGACGGGTCCGTCCACGGAATGGCGCCGGTCAGCGCCTTGTAGACGTTCTCGGGGCCGGCCACCGAATTGAGGACGATCGAAACATGGTGCTCGTTGGCGGGCCGCCAGTCGGCGTTGCCGGAGCCGAACGGGACGAGGCCCTTGCCCTTCATCTCATCGGCAAGCGCCTCGAGCTCGGCGATGGTGGTTGGCGCCTTCCAGCCGTTCTTGTCGAACAGCGTCTTGTTGTAGAACAGGCCGAGCGTCTCATAGGTCTTGGCAAGCGCGTAGAGCTTGCCTTCGTACTTGCCCAGTTCCATGAACAGCGGCAGCAGCCGGTCGTTCCAGCCGAGTTTTGCGGCATAGTCGTCGAGCGGCAGCAACTGCCCCGCTTGCGCCATCGAAGCGACATAGCTCGGACCGGCGGTAAAGACGACATCGGGGCCACTGCCCGAGAGCATGGCGATGCGCAATTGCTTATCGAGATCGGAGCCGCGGAAGTCGATCGAAAGATCGTCCTGCGGATGCGCCGCGTTAAACGGATCGATCAGCAGGGTCTTGAGGTTGTCCTGGTTTTCCGGCGAGGCGGATTCGTACCAGAAGCCGACAGGTTTCTTGTCGTCGGCAAAGGCCAGGCGCGGGAGCAATGGCAGGGCGGCGAGGCCGAGGCCTGTCTTGAGCAGTGTACGGCGTTCCATGTTTTCTCCTCCGATGTTTCTCGTTTCTTGTTTCAGGTCGAGCCGCGCTCGATCAGGCTGAAGGGCATTTCGAGCGCGGTTCCGGCGCCGCCCGGCTTGGAGCCGCGCAGCCTTTCCATCAGGATCTGTGCTGCCTTGACCCCGATGTCGCCCTGGAACTGGGAGACGGTGGTCAGCGACGGCGTGACCAGCCGCGCGGCCGAAATGTCATCGAAGCCGGCGACGGCGATTTCGCCCGGAATGGCAATGCCGCGATCGCGCAGCGCCTGCATCACCCCTATGGCCATGAGGTCGTTGGCGGCGAAGATCGCTGTCGGTGCGTAGCCGCTGGCCAGCACCGTCTCCGTGGCCCGGGCGCCGCCGGTCTCGCTGAACTCCTCGTCGATAACCAGATATGGCGTGCCGCCGGCCTGGGTCAGGGCGGTACGGTAACCCTCGACGCGCACGCCCTGAGGGCCACCCCGACCGGCAACCATGGCGATGCGCCGGTGGCCGCGGCCAATGAGAAATTGCGTGACCGCAAGGGCCGCGGCGTAACTGTCGATGAAGATATCGTCGATGGCGATGTCGCCACCTCGTTTCTTGCTCGATTCGATGCGCACCACCGGCACGCCGGCATCGACCAGCGGCTTGAAGTCGGCGGCGCGCAACGTGAAGAACACGCCGATCACACCGTCGACCCGTCCTTGCCGGGACCAGTCGAGAAAATGCTGCTCGCGCTCGGCGGAGCCGTCGGTGCTGACCGCGATCACGTCGTAGCCGAGCTTTTCGGCCACCGACTGGATGCCGCGCATCAACGCCGGGTAGAACGGGTTGGTGATGTCGGGCACGACGCAGGCGATCGTCATCGTCCGGTTGGTCTTGAGCGCTTGCGCGAACCGGTTTGGCATGTAGCCAAGCTGCGCCGCCGCGTTGGTGATCCGCTCCCAGGTCTCGGACGATATGGCCGGCGAGCCGCCGCCGCTCATCACCATGGAAACGCTCGCTTGCGACACGCCAGCCAGCCGCGCGACGTCCTTCTGTGTGGCCCGACCGGTCTTCAAGGTGACTTCCTTATACGTATCAATGATACGTATAAGGAAGATTCACAGGCGTGGAGTCAAGAGGGTGTTTTTCCGATTTTTGAAAGCGGCCCAAGAGCCGAGCCGACAGGCTCGTTCAACCGTTCGAGTTTGAAAGCGCCGCCAGGTCGATCTCGGTGATGTGCCAGCGGCCGAGGTTTGCGGTGTAGAGCTTGTCGCCCTTGAAGGCGATGTTGGTGGGGTGCGCGAGTGTGGTCGCCGCCGGATCCTCGATCAGCACTTCGAGACCCCTGCCCTTTCGCCAGCGGTAAATCCGGCTTGGCTCGTAGCATGAGATGAACAGCGAGCCGTCGGGCGCGAAGGCGACGCCATCGGGAACATTGTGCACGCCTTCGACGACGACCTGCCGCAGCCCTGCCGTGCCGTCGGCGAGGATCGGCACATGACTGACGCAGGGCGCGTTGCTTTCAACGATGTAGAGGCCATTGCCATCCGGCGCCATCGCCATGCCGTTGGCGAAGGCCATCGCCTCCCGGCACCACAGGCCGCCCTCGCCCGTCTTGAGATCATAGCGGAAAATGCCCGAGCGATTGTCCTGGCCAACGCTGTCCGACACGTAGAGCCACCCCCTCGCCTCGTCGACGACAGGATAGTTCGGCACGCGGATGCCGGACGAAGCGAAGCGCTCCATGCGCGCGGTCGCGGCATACCAGCGAAAGATCGCGGCATGCCTGAGATCGCAGGCAAAACAGTTGCCCGTGCTGTCGAAGGCGATGCCAAGCAGAAAGCCATCCGTGCCGCCCATCCGTTCGACCGAGCCGCCATCGGCGGCCAGCCGCAGGAGATCGCCGGTCTCTGTGCCGCACCAGATCGAGCCATCGCGGTGGACGGCCACGCCCTCAGGGTGCGCGACGCGCGGGCTTGAGAAGATGCCGTCGAAGAAGACGCGCGCGGTGGACATGTCGAGCAACGGCTTTGCCATGGAATGTTCCTCAGCTTTCGATGAGCGATCTCTGTGCGGCGATGCAGCGCTCGACCATGGCGCGGTCGGCCGCGAGGATCTCGGCGATGAGCGCGCCGCGCTCCTTGGCGCTGACGAATTCCAGACGACGCAGGCCGAGCGGGTCAATGCGGTTTCGCAGGACGGCGAGCGTATCGTTGGAGGGGTGCGATATCTCCCGGCAACCGGCATCGAACGTCACCGCAAATCCGGTGGCATCACGGATCTGCTGGTGTGTGACACCAGGCATGGTTTCGATGACAGTCAATTCCCTGGATGTCTGGTCGAGCCGGAAGACGCAGAGATCGGTGAAGACCAGCGCCTTGCCGGTGCGATAGCCCATCGGCTCGCGCTCAGCCGGCGTCAACAGCCCACGGGCTGAGCTGACGATCTCGACCTTGTCTACCAGCGACTGGACCGAATGGCGAGGAACGTAGAGCAGATAGTCGCGATGCATGTTGGCGACGTCGGCCATGCCGCCCTGCCCGGGCAGCCGGATGAGGCCGCCGCTCGGTTTGCGCAGGGCGATGGTGTTGACCCGGCCGTGCCGGTCGACTTGTGCCGCGCCGACGATCTCATGCGTCACCGCACCCGCCTGGTAATAGGTCGAGTAGGTGTCGTCGCCGCCGGCATGCGCCACCGCCGTCTCGCAATCCAGGCTTTCGATCAGCGACAGGATCATCGGGCTCGGCGCGATGTCGAGATGGCCGCAGCTCATCGTCGCGATGATCATGTCCGGCGCGTGCGTCGCCTTGGCCAGCCGGTAGGCGACATTGGCCAGCGGCGAGACAGCACCGGCGCTGGCAAAGCTCTCATTGTCGAGTTCGGCGGCGATGCGGACGGCGATGATCTCGTCGACGGATGCACCCTTTGTACTGTGCGCGAGCGCGGGCATGGCGACGACCGTTTCAGCGCGGACTTTCGCGGCTTCTCGAACCCGCTCCGGCACGCCTTCGGACGGCAGGCGCAATTTGTCCGCCAAAGGCGTTTCCCTGGTCGCGAACGCCTCGGACAGGGCTTGATAATCCGTGACATAGAACGGCAGGCACGAGGCCGGCCAGGCGCCGCCCGGCGCGAGCGCTATCGCCGAAACCTGATTGCGGGTGAGGATGCTCTGGCGCCCGTCCTGCCGCAACGCCCCGACCGGGACAATCTCCTCCACAGTGACCAGCACTTGCCGCGCGGCGCCCGCCATAGCGAAGTCCAGCGCCCGTGGCCCGATGATTTGCACATTGCCGCTTTCATCCGCGCGCTGGGCGTGGACGACGAACGTATCCAGCCGCAGCGCCGGGATAAATCCGGTATCAATCCCGGCAATCGGATCGGGTCTGACGCTCGCACCCGGCACCCGCGCCAGCATATCCGACCCCAGGGGAAGCTGAAACGGCATGGAAGGCAGGTTCTGCTGGCCCGCCCGCAGCGCCTGGATCATGGCCAGCGCCGTCCAATCGCGAACGGGTATTGCCCCGGTTTCAGCAGCGGCCCGAAACCGCGGCGGCAGGCCAAAGATATCGAGGCTGGAAAAGCATAGGTCGATCTCGGCCACCGCGTCCGCTTCTCGCAGCAGTTCAAGCGGCAGGCCACCGGCCCAGCAGACGTAGCGCAGATCCTTGTCGCCCGACCGGGCGATCGCACGCAGCAAAGCAATCGGCAGCCGGGCGAAATGGTGGCCGCCGACGCCGAAGGCGTCACCGCTGCCAACCATCGCGGCCAACCCTTCGACGTCGGTGAAGCGCGGCCGGTTCGGCTTGACCAGGGACCTTCCCGTACGATCGCTCACAGCGCCGATGCCTCGATGCGGTAGCGGGTCACGAACGGTTTTTCCGGCGAGAATTCCAGCGCCGTCGCAATGCCGGATTGCGCGATTGGGTTGTCGGCCAGTGCGGTCGCCGGGCCGAGCCCGAAGGGCGAGCAGACCGGCTCGATGCCGATGGCGACATGACGCCCATTCCAGGGTGCCGCCTTGCGGCCGCGATTGGAGTACCAGAGCAGAAGGCTGGGGAAATGTTCCTTTTGCCAGGAGAGTTTTACCCTGTAGCCGTCCGCGTGGTTGACGAGCGCCGCCATACCGTCGACGCCCTCGATCTGCAGCAACTCTTCCGTATCGGCCGCCAGGGGAAGCTGCGAAGCGTCGATCACACCCCCTCTGCGCGCCGGCACGCTGGTCAGTCCGGAAAACCTCATGTCCCGGGCAAACAATTCCGCGCCCGGTTCGACATCGTGTGGATAGGTGCGGCCTTCATCGAAGGCGCCGAGTTCCAGCGTGGCGGCGCCGGCTTCTCCTGGCAGACGGAACACCGGGTGCAGGCCGATCGGCAAACGGCAGGCGCGGCGAACGACGATCTTGAATTCGATGTCGATGGCCGGCGCCAATGGGTCGGGCGTCACCGTGCGCTCGACGCGCTCGACCGGGCTGCCGGTTGGATAGGCAAGTACCAAGGACAATGACCCGCTCTCGCTGTCGCGCCAGGTCCAGTCATGGTTGGAGCTGTAGCCATGCACTTCTTCATCCGGCTCCGGCGGCCCCATCACGCGCGCCCAGTCCTGCGGCCATCCGTCGGCCGGCACCGAATAGCCAAACGGCACGCACGGCCATTCGCCGCGCAGCCGGCGCAGGATGCCCGGCAGCACTTCGGCCCCCGGCTCGTTCGACCAGGGCGCGATATGCATCGGCGAGACCTGCCGGCCGTTGTCCAGTACGAACGTCACGGGCGCCAGCATCGCACCGAGCCGCTGGACAGTCAGCGCGCCATGCGCCCAGCCCAGTCCGCGATAGTCGTCGCTGCCCTTCATCGCCCAGCCTTTTTCACCTGCGCTCCGCTCTTGTCGGCGAACGCCTTGACACGCTGCTGGCCGATCTCGCCGCGGTAGAGGTCACCCAATATGTCGCGCTCCATGGCGAGGCCAACGGCTAGCTCACCCGACACGGCATGCGCCGTCAGCGCTTTCAGGCCTTCGATCGCAGCAGCGGGCTCGGCGGCGATCATTTCGGCCAGCTCCAGCGCGCGCGGCACCAGCCTGTCGACATCGACGATCTCGTTGACCAGGCCGGCGGCGATGAATTCGGAGGCCGGCACGATGGCGCCTGTCATCAGCAGAAAATTGGCGCGGCTGCGGCCGAGCCTGGCGACGCTGCGCTGCGTGCCGCCACCGCCTGGAATCAGCCCGAGTTTGATCTCCGGCAGGCCGAGTTTCGCGAACGGGTTGGCGATCACGATGTCGCAGCACAGCACCAGCTCCATGCCGCCGCCCAGCGCGAAACCGTTGACCGCCGCGATCACCGGCTTGCGGTTGTTTTCGATCGCCGCGTACATGCGCGTGCCGGCAGCCTGGAAGGTGTCGAACTCGGGAGCTGTCTGCGCGGCGTATTCCTTGATGTCGGCGCCGGCCATGAAGCCGCGCCCCTCGCCGGTCACCACGATCGCGCCGACGCCTGCATCGCCGGACAGCGCCTCGAAGGCCTCGGTGATCTCACCTTGCATCAGCCGGTTCATGGCGTTGAGCTGGTCGGCGCGCCGGAAGGTGACGAGCGCGACGCGGCCCGAGATTTCGACCGTGAGTGTCTGGTAGGCTGTCATCGTCAGGCCGCGTCCACGGTCATGTCGCCCGACGCCTCAAGTGCTGCAATCTCCTCCTTGGAGAGGCCGAACTCGGCCAGGATCTCGCGGCCATGCTGGCCGACCAGCGGCGCCGGCCGCTCGATGGTCGCCGGCGTCTCGCTCATCTTGACCGCGGGCGCCACCACCCGCACCTTGCCGCCGCGTGGATGATCATAGCTGGTGATCATGCCCATGTGCTTGACCTGCGGGTCTTCCGCCGCGCGGCGGATATCCTTCACCTCGGCGCACCAGATGTCGACCGCGAGCAGCCGTGCCAACAGATCCTGCGTGGCGAACTTTTTCGTCTCGGCATTGACCTTCTCGAACACCTCGTCGCGCTTGTCGAACAGGGTTTTCAGATCGTCGTAAACGGCGAGCTGCGGCGCCTCCAGCACCTCGTACAGGGTCTTGAACGGGCTCATGGCGATCGAGATATAGCCGCCGTCCTTCGCCTCGTAGATGCCGAACGGCGCCTGCATGCCGGGATGGCCGATGCCAGAATTGGGCCTGACGAAGTCCTCGCCGAGATTGAGCACGGCGACATATTCCTGATTGAGATGCGCCAGCAGGCCTGCCAGCAGATTGACCTCGATCTTCTGGCCCTTGCCGGTCTTCTCGCGATAGTAGAGCGCCGACAGGATGCCGTAGACCATGTTCATAGCGCCGATCTGGTCGGCGAGACCGGCGCCGGCCGGAACCGGGGCCTGATCGCCGCGACCGGTGTTGGCGATCAGACCGGCAAGCCCCTGAATCAGCATGTCCTGGCCGGGGCGTTCGACATAGGGGCCTTCCTCGCCATAGCCGGAACCCGAGCAGTAGATGATGCGCGGATTGACGGCCTTGAAGTCCTCGTAGCCATAGCCGAGCTTGGCCAGCACGCCGGGGCGGAAATTCTGCACCACCACGTCGGCGCTCTTGGCCATTTCCATGAGGATGGCGTGCACCTTGCGGCTCTTCAGATTGAGGGCGATCGAGCGCTTGTTGCGGTTCCAGGCGAGGAAATTCGGGCTCTCGGAGCCGCCCACCCATTTGGCGAAGAAGGTCATGCCGCGGAACATGTCGCCGGCGCCGGCACGCTCGACCTTGATGACGTCGGCGCCCATGTCGCCGAGCAGCTGGGTGGCGAACGGCCCTTGCAGCAGATGGCTGAAATCGAGGATGCGGACGCCTTCGAGGGCCTTGTTCATTTCATGTCTCGTTTCGTGTTGTCAAAGCAGTTCAGGAACGTAGCGGGGTGCCGCGGTCAGGCCGCCGTCGACGCGCAGATCGGTGCCGGTGGTGAAGCCGGCGGCATCGGAGGCGAGGTAGATTGCGGCCTCCGCCACTTCGGAAGGCTCGCCGATGCGGCCGAGCGGATGCATCTTGACCCAGGCCCTGGCGAGGTTGCCACCGATCTCCTTGATCAGCCTGTCGTTCATCGGCGTGTTGATGGTGCCCGGCGAGATCGAGTTGACGCGGATGTTCATCGGGCCGAACTCGACCGCCATCTGGCGCGTCATCGCCATTACCGCGCCCTTGGCGCCGGCATAGGCGGTCCAGCCGTCGAGGCCGATATGGCCCTGCGCCGAGGCCATGTTGATGATCGAGCCGGACTTCTGCGCGATCATGTGCGGCAGCGCGTATTTGCAGCCGCGAAACACGCTGGTCAGGTTGACGGCGATCAGCCGGTGCCACTGCTCGTCGGTCATCTCGTGCACCGGCATGCCGCCAATGGCGATGGCCGCGTTGTTGACCATCACCTCGAGCCGTCCGGTCTTTTTGACGGCGCTGTCGATGAGGCCGATGATGTCGGCCTCCTGCGACACGTCGCAATGCACATAGTCGGCGCGGTGGCCGGCCGCGCGCAATGCCGCGGCGAACTCTTCGCCCGCGCTGTCGGCGATATCGCCGAGGAAGACGTGCGCGCCTTCCCGTGCCATCGCCTCTGCGATCGCATGGCCGATGCCGTCGGCGGCGCCGGTGATGACGGCGATTTTTCCTTCAAGACGAGCCATGTCAGCCTCCAATCGCGCGCCGGCGCTTTGCTTCGTCAAAGGCGACCGCGGCGATGATGATCATGCCGGTGATGACCAGCTGCCATTCGGTCGGCAGCCCAAGCCCGCGCAGGCCGTTGGACAGGAACTGCAGGATCAGCACGCCGAGCGCCATGCCGGTCAGGCTGCCGATGCCGCCGGCGAGGCTCACCCCGCCCAGCACCGTCGCGGCGACGACCTGGAACTCGAAATTCAATCCGGCCGTATGCTGCGCCGAGCCGACGCGCGCTGCCAGGATGATGCCGGCGACCGTCGCCAGCAGCGAGCTGATGATGAAACAGATGAATTTGACGCGCCGCACATCGTAGCCCGCCAGCCGCGCCACTTCCGGATTGCCGCCGACGGCATAAATCTGCCGCCCGAACGGCCGATGCCGCATCATGTAGGCGAAGGCGGCGAGCAGGACGATGGCGATGACAGCCGAATACGGGATGATGTTGAACAGGCGGCCATCCGACAGGGCGATGAAGCTGTCGAGGCTGGCGGCGTCGGGAATGGCGCGCTGGCCGGTATAGAGATAGACGCCGCCGCGCATGATGAACATCGTGCCCAGCGTCACGATCAGCGAGTTGATACCGGCATAGGCGGTGAGATAGCCGTTCACCGCACCGATGATCAGGCCGAACAGCAACGCGCCGCTGACGCCGAGCAGCAGCGAGTTGGTGTCGTTCATGATGATGATCAGCGGCAGGGCGATGGTCGCCAGCAGCGAGCCGATCGAGATGTCGACCTCGCCCGAAATGAAGACGATGGCGCAGCCGATGCCGGCGGTGAGCGCGAGCGAAGCCTGCCCGAGCACGTTGGTCATGTTGCGCACGGAGAAGAAATTCTCCGCCGTGACGGAAAAGAACACGATCACCAGGATGAGGCAGACCAGCAGCGCCAGCTCCTGGCGGGCAAAGAGCCGCGCCAGCAGGGACGGCGGGGTTTTCACGGAAGCGGTGCTGGCAAGGCTCATCGCTTGCTCCCTTCCAAAAGGAGGACTGGATCGCAGGAAGCGATGTCGCGAAGCGTCATGGTCTTAGCCGATCGCCGCATTGAGGATCTTCTCCTGGGTGGCTTCGTCGCGCGACATGATCGCGGTGAGCCGGCCTTCGCACATCACCGCGATCCGATCGGAGAGACCGAGCAGTTCGGGCATCTCGGACGTCATCATGACGACCGCCAGCCCTTCGCCGGCGAGCCGGTCGATCAGCGCGAAGATCTCCGACTTGGCGCCGACATCGATGCCGCGGGTCGGCTCGTCGACGACGATCACCTTCAGGCCGCGCATCAGCCAGCGCGAGATCAGCACCTTCTGCTGATTGCCGCCCGACAGGTTCTTCACCTGCTGGAACAGGCTGGGGGTCTTGATGCGGAAGCGGTCGACATAATCCTGCACCGCCCGATGTTCTTTCGCCTTGTCGATAAACCCCATGCGGGCAAAAGTGCCCAGCGAGGCGAGGCTGGCGTTCTGGTAGACGGGCAGCTCGCCCATCAGGCCTTCGCTCTTGCGGTCCTCGGTGAGCAGACCGATGCCAAGCTTGACGCCGGTGCGCGTGTCATGCGGAACCAGCCGGCTGCCGTCGACCGTTATCGTGCCCGAAGTGATCGGATCGTAACCGACGATCGCCTTGGCGAGTTCCGTGCGGCCCGCGCCCATCAATCCGAAGAAACCGAGGACCTCGCCGGCGCGTGCCTCGAAGGAGATGTCGTTCAGCTTCCTCGCCGTGCTGAGCTTGTCCACGGATAGGGCGACCTTACTGCCCGCCGCGCCGCGCTGGCGGGGAAACAGGTTGTCGATGCGCCGGCCGATCATGTCCTGGATCAGCGTGTCGTTGGTGTGCTCGCCGATCAGCCTGGTCGAGATGTGGCGGCCGTCGCGCAGCACCGTTACCGTGTCGGCGATCTCAAACACTTCGTCGAGCTTGTGGCTGACATAGACCACCGCGATGCCGAGGGTGGCCAGCCGGCGGATGACGGTGAACAGCAGCGAGACTTCGTTCGGCGTCAGCGAGGAAGTCGGCTCGTCCATCACCACGACGCGGGCTTCGTGGGCGAGCGCACGGGCGATCTCGACCATCTGCTGCTGGCTGACCGGCAGCGACCCCGTGCGTGCCGCCGGATCGACGTTGAAGCCGATGCGGTTGAAAAGTGCTGCTGCATCGGCGCGGATCTTCTTCCAGTCGATCGAACCGGCTCTGCCGGTCGGATAGCCTTCGAGGAAGATGTTTTCGGCAACGGTGAACTCGGAGATCAGCGCGATCTCCTGGAATACGACCTTGATGCCCTCTTTCAGGCTGTCGCGCGGCGACTTGATGTCGACCTCGCGTCCGCGCATGCGGATGCTGCCGGCATCCTTGTCGTAGACGCCGGCCATGATCTTGATCAGCGTCGACTTGCCGGCGCCGTTCTCGCCCATCAAGGCATGAATCTTGCCCGGCTCCAGGGTGAAGTCGACAGCGTCCAGCGCCACGACGCCCGGGAAGCGCTTGTCGATACCGCGCAGCTCCAGCGCCGGCACATTCGTGTCGATGGCCGCGCCTTCGCCAGGATGCAGGAAATCAACGGACATTGGCTCTGTTCCGGATGATGTCGAGATAAGTTGCCAGGATGATGACGACGCCTGGCACCACCATTTGCAGATCCTGGTTCCAGCCGAGAATGATGATGCCGTTATCGATCACCTTCAGCACCAGCACGCCGAGCAAGGTGCCGAACAGCGAGCCGCGGCCGCCGAGCAGGCTGGTGCCGCCAAGGATGACGGCGGCGATCACCGTCAGCTCGAAGCCGCGCCCGGCGGTCGGCTGGCCGGCATTCATCAGCGACGACAGGATCATGCCGGCGACGCCGACACACAGGCCTGTGACGACGAAGGCAAACAACTTGAGGCGTTCGGAACGCACGCCGGACAGGCGCACCGCTTTTTCATTGGCGCCGACCGCGTAGAGATACCGGCCGAGCGTGGTGAAGCGCAGCGTCACATAGGCAACCGCGAAAATCAGTGCCGCCAGGATGACGGGCACCGGCACCACGCCGACATAGCCGGCGCCGAGATCGGTGAAGCTGGTCAGCTGGTTGTGGTTCTGTACCGCCTCGCGCGTGAACAGATAGACGCCGCCCTGCAGCATCATCATCGTGCCGATGGTGGCGATGAGCGAGTTCACCCTGAGCCTGGTGACGACCAGCCCGTTGAACAGGCCGACACCGCCGGCAAAGGCGAGTGCCGCCAGCATGGCGAGCGCCAGGCTGTGGGTCGAATTGAGCACGGCCATGCCGATGCAGCCGACAAAGGCGAGCGACGCGCCGACCGACAGGTCGACCTCGGCGGTGATGATGAGCATGGTCATGCCCGAGGCGACGATCAGCACCAGCGCGCATTGGCGCAGGATGGCGATGATGTTGGCCTCCGAATAGAATTGCGGCGCGGCGATCGAGATGGCGATGCACAGCACAGCCAGGATGACGCCCAGCACGAGCTGGCTGCTGCCCAGAAGCTGGCCGCCGATAAAACGCTTCGGCGCGGAGGCGTGTGTAAGCTCGCTCATTTCAGTCCATTCCCGAGCCGCTTTGCATCAGGCGCCGCAACCCGACGCCTTGTCCATGCCGTCAGCAGCACATGACTGTCCGCCCTTCCCGCGACGCGGGAAGGGCAAATGTCGACCAATCTTATTTCTTCAGGTCGGCCGAGGTCTTCATGCACTTTGCCGGCGGCTGCAGGGCGTTGACGGCATCCCATTTGATCGTGCGGGTGGTGCCGTCGTAATCGTAGAACTTCTTCCAGTCCTCGCCATTCATCGGCGCGGTCGGGCTGACGATGTGCTCCGGCACTTGCTCGTTGTTGAACAGCTTCACCGCCGCATCGATGGCCGTAAAGCCTTCCTTTTCAGGGAACATCGCGGCTTCGATGCGGTAGGAGGGCTCGTTCTGCATCGCGTTGATGAAGGCAAGTCCCTCGCCGCCGGTGCCGACGGTCAACAGGCCATCCTGCGACTTGCCGGCCGCCTTCCAGGCTTGCAGGCCGCCGAGCGAGGATGAATCGTTGATGCCGTAGATGATGTTGATGTCGGCGTTCTTGGCCAGTGCCGCCGAAGACACTTCGAGCGCGCGATCCGGATTGCCGCCGCCGTCGAGGTCGTGGACCATGACGGCGTCAGGGATGATGGTCTTCAGCCCGTCCATGAAGCCGTGCGAGCGCAATACCGTGGCGGACAGCAGCGGCAGGCCGACATTCATCACCTTGGCAACGCCGCCGAGCTTTTCCTTGGCATATTTGCCGGCCTCGACGCCGGAGAAATAGCCGGTGTCATAGTCGCAGATGGCAACCATCGTGGTCATGCCCTTGACCGGGTTGCCTTCAAGCACCACCGGGATGTTGGCAGCTTTGGCTTGGCGCAGCAGCGGCACCACACCTTCCTCATTCACCGGGGTGATAATCAGCACATCAACGCCCTTGGCGATGAAGTCTTCGGCCGCGGAGACCTGCTTGGATATGTCGAGATTGGCGTCCTGTACCTCGACCTCGATGCCGAGTTCCTTGCCGTGAGCCTTCATGCCCTTGATGACATTCTGATACCACTCATGGGTGGCGTAGTTGGTGACGTAGCCGATGCGCTTGGGCATGTTCTCGGCATGCGTGGCTGCCGTGCTCAAGGCCAGCACGGCCGCGGATGCAAACAGGAATGACTTGGACCAATACATGTTTCTTCTCCCAGGTTTATCGCTCTTGTTAATCGCTGAACGGGTAGTCCCGCCGTTCCGGGTCGGCACGTGAAGAGGTGGCGGGTTCGCCCCAGCCGAGTGCCGCCGATATCTTTTCGGCGGCGGACCGGGCCCGTTCGAAAACCGTTTCGCGGTCGAACCGCGCCGCCTTCTGCGGCAGCAGCGGCACCGTGAGCGCGGCGATGACGGCGCCGGTGTGATCGCGCACCGGCATCGAGATGTTGGTGCAAGCCTCGACGGCCAATGAGGCGCGCATCTCGTAGCCGAGCCTTGCAACGTCGTTCAGCCGCGCTTCGATTTCCGCCCGCGTGCCCTGGCCTTCGCCGGCAACGACGATGCGCTCGACGATGCGCTCGCGCTCGGCCCGGTTCGAATGGGCAAGCAGCACCGCGCCGGAGCTGGTTTCGAGGATCGGAAAATGCGAGCCCAGCGCAACCGAGTAGCGCATCGGCAACGGTGAATCGATCTGCAGCACCACCAGCGCGTTCTGTCCTTCGCGCACCACGAGGTGGCAGCTCTGATCGGCATTGGCGGTCAATTCGCGCATCACCGGCAGCGCGCATTCGACCAGCCGGTTCACCGGCGGATGCATGTGCGCCAGTTCGAACAGTTTCAGCGACAGCCGGAAGCGGTCCGATTGGGTACGGAAGATGTAGCCGCGCTTCTCCAGCAAAAGCAGGATGCGGTAGATTTCGTGGATCGAGCGCCCGAGGCCGGTCGCGATCTCGGTCTGGGTCAGCGTTTCGGTACTGGCGGCCATGAACTCGAGAACGTCGAGCGCCTTCTCCACTGCCGGCACGCGATAGCCGTTGCGGCCGCTGTCGCCCTCGTCGAACGCCTCTGCAACGCTGGCGGCCATCACGCAACGCTCCGTTGCGGTTGGCCTTGCCTGGTTTCGCGGTAGCGGCGATTGACGCGTTCGGCGAGCTCGTCCGCCGGCATGTCGCCGGCGATGGCCGCCGCCGCATGCGGCGCGCATTCGCGGAAGAAGGCGATGAAACCGGGATGCGTCGGACGCAGATAGGATGAGGCGATCGTCCGCAGCGTCGCGCTGAAGAAATTGCCGGAAAGATCGTTGACCGCGGCGTCCTTCCAGGCGGCCAGCGATCCCGGCTGCCCGCCTGCCCTGACATAGTCGCCACGCTGAAATTCGGGCGAGCACAGGAACAGCGCGTAGTCGATCGCGGCCTGCTTGTGCTTCGACTGGGCGCTGACGCCGATGCCGGCACCGCCGAGCAAGGCGCCGGCGGCGTGCTGCGTCGGCACGTCGGCAAAGCGCAGATACGGTCTGTCGGTTTTCGCGGCGTAGTTCACATAGCCGAAGGCGAACGGCACATAGACCACATCGTCATGCGCGATCATGTGGTCGTAGCAGCGGATCGGATTCCATTTCGGCGAGTTCGGATGCGACAGCGCCGCAAGGTCGCGCAACTGGCCGATGGCCTGCTCGACCATTTCCTTTGCGATGAATTGCTCGCCGTCCTCCCGCGGATGGCCGAGCGTCAAAAGCAGACACATGGCATCCGTCGGCACGAGGGGCAGGCCGAGCCACTTCCCGTCCTTGCGCGCCCGCCGGCCAATCTCGAGCACCTCGTCATGGCTGCGCGGCACGGGTCCGTAGCGCTGCAGAAGATCAGGACGGTAGGAGGCGACCTGGCAAGCGGCATCGATCGGCAACGCCCATTGGCGCCCGTTCTTTTCGTAGGAGCGCCAGGACGCGCCAACTGAATCCTGCTCGAAGAAGCGGATCTGCTCTCCCGACAGATGGGCGTCGAACGGCTCCATCAACTGACCCTGCGCGATGTCGCCGATGAAGGGATGGTCGAAGACGACGAGATCGTAGGTGGCGAGCACCGGACCGAGCGCGCCCTCGCCGAATTCATAGAGGCTGCGGCGATCCCATTCGATTTCGAGGCCAGGATTGCCAGCGCAATACGGCCCGACGCTGGCGTCGAGCGGACCCCAGCAGCGTCGATGATCCCACGCAAGACCGCGCAGTCTTGTCATATCCGGCAATTCCTCCCTGAACCGCGCATGCGCCCGGCCCGCCGACTCCTAACAGGTATTTTCACATAGACAAGTAACTTTTACATATGCAAACCGAGATTGCAGGGCTTCAAGCCAGTCCGAACGTCTCCACCGCGCGCATGATGCCGCGCAGCTCGGCGAGGCCTTTCAGCCGGCCGATCAGCGAATAGCCGGGATTGATCCTGGTCTTGCCGATATCGTCGGCGAGCAGATGGCCATGATCCGGACGCATCGGGATGCGCCAGTCGGCACGCCCTTCCGTGCGACGGCGCGCCTCCTCCTGCATCAAAGCGAGGATGACATGCGCCATGTCGGTGCCGCCCTCGAGATGTTCGGCTTCATAAAACGAGCCGTCCTCCTCGATGGTGATGTTGCGCAGATGGGCGAAATGGATGCGGTCGGCGAATTCCTTGACCATGGCGACGATGTCGTTGTCGGCGCGTGTCCCATAGGAGCCGGTGCAGAAAGTCAGGCCATTGGCCGGGCTCTCGACGGCGTTGAGGATGAAACGCGCATCCTCGGCGGTCGAAACGATGCGTGGCAGGCCGTAGAGTGAGAAGGGCGGATCGTCGGGATGGATGCACATGCGCACCCCTTCCTGCTCGGCCACCGGAATGATCTCGCGCAGGAACCAGGCAAGATTGTCGCGCAATTCCTTCGGCCCGATTGAATCGTAGTCCGCCAGGGCCTCGCGAAAACTGTCGCGGTCGTAGCTGCGCTCGGTAGCCGGCAGGCCGGCGATCAGGTTGCGCTCGATCCTGTCGATCTTCTCGGCACTCAATTCCTTCAGGCGCGTTTCCGCTTCGGCAATGCGGGCGGCGCTGTAGCCGGCCTCGGCATTCCTGCGCTTCAGCACGAACAGGTCGTAGGCCGCGAAATCGATCGCATCGAAGCGCAGCGCATAACCCGTCGTCGGAAGCCGGTAGGCCAGATCCGTGCGGGTCCAGTCGACCACGGGCATGAAATTGTAGCAGACCGTGGCGATGCCGGCCTTGGCAAGCGCGCGGATCGTGTCGCGATAATAGCCGGCGTAGCGCTCGCGTTCCGGCGCGCCGATCTTGAAGGAATTGTGGACGGGAATGCTCTCGACGACCGACCAGGTCAGCCCTGCCGCCTCGATGATGCGCTTGCGCTCCAGAATGCTCTCGAGCGGCCAGGCGCGCCCGTCATAGATGTCGTGCAGGGCCGATACGATGCCCGTCGCGCCCGCCTGCTTGACATGATCGAGCGTCACCGGGTCGTCCGGTCCATACCAGCGCCAGCACTGTTCCATTGCCGCTTTCCTTCTGCGAGAGAAGCGCAACTTATTGTTGGACCACAATGAGAGTCAAACTAAAAATTCGAGCCGATCGTCTAGCCTTCCTGATGTGATTTTCATCCAAATGCTGGGATCACCGATCAAAAACCGATTGTTTTCGCTGAGGTCTGCGGTATGTTGGTCCAACAATTCAGGAAGGTTCGACGTTGGAAAGCTCTCAAGCCATGCGCGAGAACGCCACTGCCCGGCGCGTCAGCGGCCGGTCCGCGGTCGACACGGCGGCCGGGCGGATTCTCGACCTCATCCGCGTGCGGCAGCTGAATGTCGGCGACGTGCTGCCGACCGAGCGCGAGCTCAGCGAGATCACCGGCGCCAGCCGCAACACCGTGCGCGAGGCGTTGCGCACCATCCGCACCTACGGGCTTATCGAGCCGAAGCCCCGCGTCGGCGCCGTCCTGGCCGACGGGCAGAGCATCGCCATCCAGAATTTCTTCGCCGCGCATATGGACATCTCGCGCTCGTCCTTCGCTGACATACAGGGCTACCGGCGCATCATCGAAGTCGGCATCGGCGACCATATCGTGCTCAACGCCTCGAACGAACAGATCGAGGCACTCGACGAGATCAACGCCCGGATCGTTGACAGCGGCTCGATCGAAGAGGCGGCCGAGAACGATTTCAACTTCCACATGGCGCTGATCAAGCTGGCGGACAACCGCATGCTGACGGATATGTACTCCTTCCTGTCCCCGGTGATCCTGCGGATCATGACCATCGGCAAGGAGATGCGGCCAGTGCTGGCCGATACAAGGACCGCGCATGGCGAGATCGTTGCTGCGCTGCGCGCGCGCGACAGGCTGGCTTACGCCTATCTGATCAGCCGCCATCTCGACTTCGCCCTGCGTTTCCTGCCGGAAGAGCCGGCTTCCGACAGCCAATGATGGAGTTCCCGCAATGAAGGATTTCGACGGCAAGGTCGCTCTGGTGACCGGCACGACCGGGATTGGCCTCGCAAGCGCCAGGCGCCTTGCGGCCGGTGGCGCGGCGATCATCGCCTGCGGCATCGACCGCGCGGCCAACGCGGCGATGAAGGCGGATCTGGAAAACGCCGGAGCAGGCGTGCTGGTCATCGACGCCGACGTCTCGGTGCCGGATCAGGTTCGCGCCGCGGTCGCGGCCGGCGTCGAGCGGTTCGGCGGCCTCGACATCATCGTCAATTCCGCGGCCGTCCATCCGTATGGAACAGCAACCAGCACCGATTTCGAGACCTGGAACAAGGCGATGTCGGTCAATGTCGGCTCGATCTACCTGACCGCGCATTTCGGCATTCCGGAAATGATCCGCCGGGGCGGCGGCGCCATCGTCAATGTCGCCTCGGTACAGGGGCATGCCAGCCAGCAGAATGTCGCCGCCTATGCGACGACGAAGGGGGCGATCCATACGCTGACGCGCTCGCTGGCGCTCGACTATGCGCGCTCCGGCATCCGCGTCAATTCGGTCAGCCCGGGCTCGATCCGCACCCCGATCCTGGAAAAGGCGGCACGCGGCGAGAACGGCACCGATGCCGATGTCGAGGCCGCCTACAAGCGCTTCGGCGAAGCGCACCCCATCGGACGCATCGGCGAGCCGGAGGAGGTGGCGGAACTCATCGCCTTCCTGTGTTCGACGAGAGCCGGATTCTGCACCGGCGCCGACTACAGAATCGATGGCGGCCTGACCGCCGGCATTGGTGTGAAGTAGAACCATGAAGATCGGTCTTGGCCTTTACCGGGAGTCGCTGACCCCGGACAATTTCCGCTTCGCCCGCCAGGCTGGCGCCACCCACATCGTTGCCCATCTCACCAACTATTTTCGCGGCCGCGACCCTTCGCTGTCGGCCGGCAGCGAAACGGAAGGCTGGGGCGACTGCTCCACCGACGCGCTTTGGACCTACGAGGATTTTTCCGGCCTGGTGAAGACGGTTCGCGACAACGGATTGGAAATCGCGGCGATCGAGAATCTTTCGCCCCGCTTCTGGTCCGACGTGCTGCTCGGCGGCCCCGATCGTGCGAAGCAGATCGAAGGGTTGAAGCGCCTTGTCCGCGACGCCGGTCGCGCCGGCATTCCGTGCATCGGCTACAACTTTTCCATCGCCGGCGTCTGGGGCTGGTCGCGCGGGCCGTTCGCACGCGGCGAGGCCATGTCGGTGGGGCTCGACCTCGCAGCCATCGATGCCGATCTGCCGCTGCCCGACGGCGTTGTCTGGAACATGCGCTACCGTGCCGGCCGGCCGGATGCCGAACCGGTGACGGTCAGCAGCGAGGAGCTTTGGCAGCGGCTCAGCGTCTTCCTGCACGAGCTCGTGCCGGTGGCTGAAGCGGCCGGCGTCGTGCTGGCGGCACACCCCGACGATCCGCCGGCCGAAGCGCTGCGCGGTGCCGCGCGGCTCGTCAACCGGCCTGAGAAATACGACCGGCTGATGGACATCGTCGACTCGCCGTCCAACGGGCTTGAGCTCTGCCTCGGTTCGCTGCAGGAAATGCCCGGCACCGACGACATTTACGAGCATGTCAGGCGCTTCGCCCAACGCAAGCGCATCGGCTACATCCATTTCCGCAACGTGCGCGGCAAGGTGCCGACCTATCACGAGACCTTCGTCGACGACGGCGATATCGATATGGCCGAGATCGTCCGCATCCTGCGTGACGAAGCCTATGAAGGCGTCCTCATCCCCGATCACACGCCGGAAATGTCCTGCGACGCGCCCTGGCACGCCGGCAAGGCTTTTGCCCTGGGCTACATGCGCGCTCTGGTCCAGCACGCCGCGGCGCTGGGACCTTCCCGCACCACCCAATCCACGAACAGCCGGATACAATCCTGATGACACAACCGACGCGCCTCTATGCCGACGACGCCGAGATGTATCGCCTGTTCGAGAAGGAGCTCTTCGTCGCGGTGGTCGGCGACGTGATGGATACGCTGGGGCTGCAGCATCAGTTCCTGCCGCCGGTGTTCAAGCCGGTCGACGAGAAGACACGCTTGCTGGGCCGTGCGATGCCGGTGCTCGAATCCGACATCTTTCCCTCCGACGAGCCGACGCGCAATCCGCTGATGACCAAGCCGTTCGGGCTGATGTTCGAGGCGCTGGACGATCTCAAGCCCGGCGAGATTTATGTCGCCAGCGGCGCCTCGCCCCGCTACGCGCTGTGGGGCGAGCTGATGTCGACGCGTGCAAAAATCCTCGGCGCGCACGGCGCGCTGGTCAACGGCTTTGCACGCGATACGGACGGCATCAAGGCGCTAGACTTCCCCTGCTTCTGCACCGGCTACTACGCACAGGATCAGGGCGTGCGCGGCAAGGTCATCGACTATCGCTGCGCGCTCGAGATCGGCGGCGTGCGGATCGAGCCGGGGACGTTGCTGTTCGGTGACAAGGAAGGTGTCCTCGTCATTCCACGGCAAGTGGAGGAAGAGGTGGTGCGGCTGGCCCTCGAAAAGGTGCGCGGCGAAAAGCTGGTCGCCAAGGCGATCCGCGAGGGCATGAGCGCGGTCGATGCCTACAGGACCTTCGGCATTATGTGATGGCCGCGCCGGCATTCTGCGAGAGCCGATTCGGCTTGCGCAGGGGGTTCTCAAGAGGCGAGATGGCGGTGTGGCCTCAGGCCCTGTCTCCAATGCAGGCGGCATCGTAGTCGGCCAGCACCTGGCCGACCGCTTGGTGAAGAATTGCTTCGGGGTTCCCCGCCAATCCAAGCCCGGCCGGCAGCATCGGCAGGAACTGGCGCATCAGCGTTTCGGGAATGCTGACGCCGTTCAGCACCTCGCGCAGGCGGCCGACGGCAACGCCGGCAGTGGGGTTGCTCCAATAATAGCGGATCCGGTCGCTATAGCTGTAGTGACGCTGCACATAGAGGCTCGCCTCGCTGCCATGATAGTGGCTGTGCCAATGGCCTGATGCAGCCAGCATCACGCGCTCCATCGTGCGGGCAAGCGGCCTGTCGCCGTAATCCGCGACCATTTCGCTGGCGATCAGGTCGAGGCCATAGAGCGCCTCGCGCAAGGCGAATGTCAGGCCCGGACCAACCTTGAGGATGGGAAAACCGTTGCGAACAAGCGAGGTCAGCGCCGCGCGACTCTGGTAGTCGGTGGAATGCGCCTCGTAGACGAGCGACGGTTCTTCATCGAGCAATCCGGTCAGCGCCGTCGATTTTTCGGGCGCGTAGGCGACGACGTTCTGACTGCCGAACTCGACACCCGGCTGCACGACCACGGCGATGACGCGCTCGAACGCTTCCGCCAGACCCTCCCTGGCAAAGATCTCGCGATGCACCTCGATGGTGCGGCGCGCGGCTGCTGCTTCGGTCGGCTTCAGGTCGCTGATCGCGTGATCGACGCCGCCCGGGGCGGGAACCTCGGTGCCGATGATGTAGACCGGCAAGGCACCGCCGGCCGCGCGCGCCGCCTTTTCAGCGGCCTTGGCCAGTCGCGCCGCCCGCGTGGCGATGGTCCTGTCATCGAGGGCCGCCGGCTCGCCGGCGCAGCCCATCGAGGCGTCGAGATGGAGCTTGCTGAAGCCGGCCCAGATATAGGCGGTGACCATGGCTTCCGCCTTGCTCATCGCCTGCCCGGCCGGCTCGGCGCGCCACGGGTTCGGTCCAAGATGGTCGCCGCCGAAGATGATGCGTGAGGCCTCGAGCCCTTCCCGGTTGGCGATCTCCAGCACGAAGGCGATGAACAGGTCCGGGGTCATCCCGGTGTAGCCGCCAAACTGGTTGACCTGGTTGCAGGTCGCCTCGATCAGCAGCGCGCTTTCCTTGTCCTTGACGGCGCGCCTAATGGCGGTCTGGATCACCAGCGGATGGGCCGAGCAGATCGAGGTGATGCCGTAAGGCGATCCGTTTCCGCGCGCGGTGGCGAGGCCGGCAAGCGGGTTGGCCATCATGTCGCCCTCGCGGTCCCGGCGATGAAGCCGTCAAGCACATCGAAGCCGGCGACGCCCTCCATCGGCCCGCGCCGCGTGACGTTGCGGGCGCCGGCCGCATTGGCATAGAACAGCGCCTTGGCAGGCTCCATGCCTTTGCGGCGGCAAGTCAAATAAGTCGCGCCGAAACAGTCGCCGGCTCCGGTCGGGTCCACTTCCTCCACCAGGAAACCGGCACAGTCGACCCTGGTGCCGTCGGCGCCGAACCAGGACGAGCCGGCGGCCCCCCGCTTGAGCACGATCTCGCCGACGCCCCTGGCGATCAGCGCCGTCACCGCCTGGCATTCGTCGTCGACGCCTGCCGCGGCAAGCAACTCGTCGCCCGACGGCAGCAGCAGGTCCGCATCGTCGACGAGTGCTGAAAATTGCGCGCCGTCGGCGCCGTCGATCAGTTCCTTGCGCACGTTCGGGTCGAAGGAGGTCGAGCCGCCGCGGGCGCGCACCGCCTTGGCGGCATAGGCGACGATCTCCTTCAGCCCGGCGACGGACAGAGTGGACCCCATGACATGCAGGTGGCCGGCCCTGTCCGCCAGATGGCGCGCTTCGCCGGTGAGGTGGATTTGCCCGGCGGCGGATTCGGCGATGTTGTAGACGAAGTCCCGGCCGCCGTCGGGCCTGTAGCGCACGAAGGCGCTTCCCGTCGGATAGCGGTCGCTGACCGACACGGCGGACACGTCGACGCCATCGCGCCTCAGCCTTTCCAGGTTGATCGTGCCGAAATCGTCGCGGCCGACGCAGCCGATGATCCCGGCGCCGCCGCCCAGTCTTGCGACCTGATCGATGAATATGGCGGGGGCGCCACTCGGGTAAGGCCCTGCCAGCGTCAGCGGTTCGAGAAAACCGAGACCCCGCTCCGTCGCCATGATCTCAGCCAGGATCTCGCCGGCGGCAATCGTCGGCCCCGCGGCTTCGGAGGCGATCTCTCTTCGGCGGGAATGGCTCATTCCTGCAATTCCTTCTCTCCCCAGCCGGAGCCGACGCGGATCGTATCGGCGTGCGGATTGCACGATGGCTCCTGACCAAGCCGAGGTAATTCGCGTCGAGAGCGAAGTCAATACAAACTGCACGTATGTTCACTTTATTTGCGCCGTGCGTGGCTCTCGTGATCCCGCCAAATGGCGAGTGGCTATGCGTCTATCCTGGCCGAACGCTAAATATCGAGCCCACGAAGCTTGACTCGGGCGTTTTCAAGCGCAATAAAATATACACGCATGTTCACTTACACATGCGCATTCGTAAAGGAGGAGACGAAATGCCAATTGGTAAGCGTATTGGAATTCTTGGCCTGTCGCTCACGGCCTCAGTGCTGACGGCGGGTGCCGCCCTGTCCGCGGAAATCACGGTTGCGACGGTCAACAACGGCGACATGATCATCATGCAGAAGCTGTCGCCGGAATGGGAGAAGGCGACGGGCAACAAGGTCAACTGGGTGGTGCTGGAGGAGAACGTCCTGCGCGAGCGGGTCACCACCGACATCGCCACCAAGGGCGGCCAGTTCGACGTGCTGACGATCGGCGGCTATGAAACGCCGATCTGGGGCAAGGCCGGGTGGCTCACGTCGCTCAACGATCTCGGCGACGACTACGACTATGACGATCTGATCGCGCCGGTTCGCAGCGGCCTGACGGTCGACGGCAAGCTTTACGCTGTGCCCTTCTATGCCGAAAGCTCGTTCGCCCTCTACCGCAAGGATCTGTTCGACGCCGCCGGCCTGAAGATGCCGGAGCAGCCGACCTATGACCAGATCACGGAATTCGCCGACAAGCTCACCGATAAGTCGAAGGAGCAATACGGCCTGTGCCTGCGCGGCAAGCCGGGCTGGGGCGAGAACATGGCTTTCGTCGGCACGCTGGTGAACACGTTCGGCGGCCGCTGGTTCGACATGGACTGGAAGCCGCAGATCAATTCGCCCGAGTGGAAGAAGGCGATCGGCTGGTATGTCGACACGATGAAGAAGGATGGACCTCCGGGAATAAGCTCCAACGGTTTCAACGAGAACCAGACTTTGTTCGCCTCCGGCCATTGCGCCATGTGGATCGATGCCACGTCCGCGGCGGGTCGCGTCTATGATCCGAAGCAGAGCAAGGTTGCCGACAAGGTTGCCTTCGCCAAGGCGCCGGTGGCGGTCACGCCCAACGGTTCGGCTTGGGGCTGGGCATGGAGCCTGGCTATCCCGGTCACGTCCACCAAGGCCGATGCCGCGAAGTCCTTCGTCAAGTGGGCGACCTCGAAAGCCTATGTCCAGCGCGTCGGCGAGACCGAAGGCTGGGTCGCGGCACCTCCGGGAACGCGCAAGTCCACCTATGCCAGCGCGGATTACCAGAAGGCGGCGCCGTTCGCCGCGACGGTGCTATCGGCGATCGAATCCGCCGATCCGACCAAGCAGACCAAGGATCCGGTGCCCTATACCGGCATCCAGTTCGTCGCCATTCCCGAATTCCAGGGTATCGGAACCCTGGTCGGTCAGGCGGTTGCGGCCGCGGTAACAGGCCAGCAGTCGGTGGATGACGCACTCAATGGCGCCCAGACCGCGGTGGAGCGGACGATGACGGAGGCCGGCTACATCAAGTAGGCGAGCAGCCAAGGGGCGGAGCGTGTGCCGTCTCTTGGCAATCCTGGCCTGTAAAAACCTCCCGTTGCAGCAGGCCCGGAAAATGCACGGATCCACTACTGTGGGTCCGTGCGTTTCCCAGCAGGCGTGCGGGATTCGATGGCGACGTTCTCCCATGATTATCGCGCCCGCCGCCATCCGGCCGTTCTGGTAGCGTTTTCAAAAACTCACGGAATTGGAATTGGACATGAAGCTGAAGAATAAGATTGCCCTCATAACCGGTGGCGCGCGCGGCATTGGCCTGGGTTTGGCACAAGCCTATGCGCGCGAAGGCGCCAAGGTGGTGATTGCCGATATCGACATCGAGCGTGCGACGCGGGCGGCCGCCGCGATCGGTGCGGCGGCCAGCGCCGTCAAGCTCGACGTCACCGACCTCGATGCGATCGACAGGATCGTCACTGACATCGACCGCGATTTCGGCGGCATCGATATCCTCGTCAACAATGCGGCCATCTTCGACATGGCGCCGATAACCGACATCACCGAAGCGAGCTACGACAGGGTGTTCGCCATCAATCTCAAGGCGCCGCTGTTCATGATGAAGGCGGTGGCCAATGTGATGATCGCGCGCGGGCGTGGCGGCAAGATCATCAACATGGCGAGCCAGGCCGGCCGCCGCGGCGAGGCGCTGGTGACACTTTACTGCGCTTCCAAGGCAGCGATCATTTCGGCGACACAGTCTGCAGCACTTGCGTTGGTCAAGCACGGCATCAACGTCAACGCGATCGCGCCCGGCGTCGTGGATGGCGAGCATTGGGACGTTGTCGATGCGCACTTCGCGCGCTGGGAAGGCCTGAAGCCGGGCGAGAAGAAGGCGGCCGTGGCCAGGTCCGTTCCGATCGGCCGTTTCGCCCAGCCCGAGGATATTGCGGGGCTCGCCGTCTTCCTGGCTTCCCCCGACAGCGACTACATCCTGGCGCAGACCTACAATGTCGACGGCGGCAACTGGATGAGCTGACGCGCTCCAGGCCGCGTCATCCGAGACAAGGGAGACTGACATGAAGGCCATCCGATTTACAGCCGCGGGCATTGCCGGCATGGCGGATCTCGACCTGCCGAAGGTCAAGCCTGGACACGCTTTGGTGCGGGTCCACGCGGCCGGCCTTTGCCATACCGACATCGAGGTGCTGTATGGCCGCTACGGCGAAGGCGCGTTTCCGCTGGTTCCCGGCCACGAATATGCGGGCACCGTCGAGGCGGTCGCCGACGATGTCACCAGGGTCAAGCCCGGCGACCGGGTTGCCGTCGATCCCAACATCCCGTGCGGGCATTGTCCCGCTTGCAGGAAGGGCCTGACCAATCTGTGCGCCACCCTGAAAGCCTATGGCGTGACCGAGAATGGCGGTTTCGCCGAGTTCAGTCTCGTTGCCGCCGATCATCTGCACGGGATCGGCGACCTCGCGTTCGACACGGCGGCGCTCGCCGAGCCGCTCGCTTGTGTCCTTAATGGTCTTGGCGCCGCCGGGATCGAAGCCGGCAAGGACGCACCCGGCACCGCGCTGGTCTTCGGCGCCGGGCCGATCGGTCTGCTTCTGGCCCTCTCACTCAAGGCCAAGGGTGTTGCGAGCGTGGCGGTCGCCGACATCAGCGAACAGCGCCTCGCCTTCACTGAGGCGCTCGGGCTGGAGCCGCTGGTGTCCGGATCGCAGGCGCTGTCGGCGCGGGCTCGCGGGTTCGATTTCGTCGCCGATGCCACCGGTGTCGCCAAGGTGGTCGAGAGCATGATCGGCTTCACCGCCGATGGCGGCACCGCGCTCGTTTTCGGCGTCTGCGCCCCCGATGCCAGGATTTCGGTCGCCCCGTTCGAGATTTTCCGCCGGCAGATCAGATTGGCGGGGTCGCATTCGTTGAACCGGAACATCCCGCAGGCGCTCGACATTCTCAGCCGGGACGACGGCACGATGGCGCGGCTTGTCACCCACCAGCTGTCGCTTTCCGAACTGCTGCCGTTCTTCGCCAAGAGCAGCGGCGACCCAACCACGATGAAGGTACAGTTCTCTGCCGAAGCGTAGGTCAGGCGATGTGCGGGAAAGACTGTTGCTCTGCCTTTCGGCAAAACGGTGACTCATCTATCAAGATGGATAAAGTCTTTGTTTCATGCATGTCGTTATCCCAAAACCGCTGCGCATTTTTGGGCGACATGCATTAGGCCGAGTAGGGAGCGCATGAATGGCAAAGACGATCAGGACGATGGAGGACTTCTCGGCCTTTGTCGGTCTGTCTCGCACCACCGTTTCCAAATATTTCAACGATCCCAGCTCGGTGCGGAAAAACACGCGCAGCGCCATCGAGGTCGCACTGAAGAAATCCGACTTCCGGCCCAGCATGTTCGCCGTCAATCTCAACCGCCGCCGCAGCAACATTCTCGGCGTCATCATTCCGAATTCGACGGATCCGTTCTACATGGCGCTGACGCGCCGCATCGAGCTGATCGCCAATGAAGCCGGCTTCCTGGCGTTCGTGCTGTCCTCCGACGGACGTGCCGAAATGGAGGACCAGGCGATCCAGACATTCAAGTCGATGAACATTGCCGGCGCCATCATCGCGCCGCTCGGCGTGCAGTCCCACCACCGCATCCTGGCGGAACTCGGATCGAGCATCCCGCTGATCTATGTCGACTCGCCGCTTGACGAGACGTCGTCGTTCGTCGGCACCGACAACAGGCAGAGCTTCAGGCTCATCGTCGATTATCTCTGCAGGTCCGGCGAGCTGCCCTGCTATTTCGCCATGCCGCTTGTCAACAACAACGCCCAAGCCAGACAGGACGCCTATGTCGAGGCCATGCAGCAGTTCAAGATGAAGCCGAGCATCGTGCCCGTCACTGATGCGCGCTCATGGGATTTCGAGAAATTCGGCTTTGATGAAGCGCTTCGTATCCTGAAAGGGCAAGGTTTTCCGACCCGGACGGTGCTTTGTGCCAACGACCGTGTTGCCTTCGGCGTGATCGCGGCCGCCTATCAGCTGGGCCTCAAGGTGGGCCACGGGGCGGATTGTGACATGCGGGTCGCGGGACACGACGACCATCCGCTGTCGCGCTACGCCTGCCCGCCGATCACCACGGTTGCGCAGAACTACAACGAGATCGGCCGTCTGGCGATCGAACTTCTCCTGCACAGGCTGGATGAAAAGGCGGCGAACCCGGGAAGCGAACGCATTCTGCTCAACGCCGAACTGATGCTGCGAAGCTCGGCCTGACCCCCGGGACTGCGGATCGCGACACCTGATCCGGCCCGCAGCGCTTTGAACTCGGGCCGCTCGTCGCACGCGCACCGCGACGGCGGCGACAACAAGGCGCATCTCGCAAATGCGCACCCCTCAGCCGGCGATGATGGCCTTCAGCTTGTCGACCAGCACCGGCATGATGCGGTTGAGGATGTCCTCGCCCATCTCTTTCGTGGCCAGCGTCGCCTTGCCTGCGCTGGAAGCCGAGCGTGGCGCCGATGCCGTGGCCGGACAAGACGATGATCTTCTTGAAACCATGGTGGCAAAGCAGCATGCAGATGTCGCCGGTCACCATGCCGAGCGTGCCGACATATTCCCAGTTCCGCGGAGACAATGAATTCACCGCCGCTCGACGTGATCGAAGGCGAATGGTCCAGGAAGAGCAATGAGCCTGGGCGCCGTTATGCGCCCAGGCCGTCCATCGAGGTGATGCGGGCTCAGTTCTTGCCGATGCCGGCAGCCGCCTGCTTGATGAGGCTGGCGACAGCCGCGGGGTCGGAGACATAGACGGCGTGGCTGCCGGGCACCTCGATCGTCGTCGCCTGAGCGCGGTTCGCCATGTTGCGCTGCGCCGGCGGCGGGATCATCTTGTCGTCGGTGGCGACGAGATACCAGCTGGGCTTCACCCTCCAGGCCGGAGCGGTGACCTTGCCTTGGAGCGCCGCGACGCCCCACGGCACCTGCGAGTCCGCCATGAAGGCGGCGACCGAGGGACGGACATCGGCGGCGAACGCGGCCGCGAACTTCTCTTTGTCGAGCATCAGGAAGCCGTCGACCGGCGGCAGGATCGGCGGCACCGACGCTCCGGGCGGCGGGTTGGCGATCAGGGTCGCAACCGATTCGCCGGCGTCCGCCGCGAAGGCCGCGATATAGACGACACCCGCCACCTTCGGATCGGTGCCCGCCTCGGACACCACGACGCCGCCATAGGAATGGCCGACCAGGATGACCTTGCCGGGAGCGTTGGCGATGGCGCGTTTGGTGACGGCGACGTCGTCGGCGAGCGAGGTCGTCGGGTTCTGGACGATGGTCACGTCATAGCCGTCCTTCTTGAGGATCTGGTAGACCCCGTCCCAGCCGGAGCCATCGACGAAGCCGCCATGCACGAGGACGACGGACTTTGCTGCAGTGTTCGACATTTGAGTTCTCCTGTTCAAATCGTTGGTTGAGCGTTGGTTGCAGGAGAACTATGCGGCAGGGCTGACGGGCGCGCTTTGAGGCGACCTTCAGGACATGTTGATTTTGCATTGAGATCGCTTTGATTTTGCGCCCACGACGCGGCTACAGTGTCGGGAGTCGCAATTCCCGCGCGGTCCGGAGCAAGCAAGTTGCCGTATCATTTTGAGGATTTTGCTCTGGACGGGGATCGGCGCGAGTTGCGTCGCGGCGATGAGCTGGTCCCTGTCGAACCGCAGGTGTTCGACCTGCTGCAATATCTGATCCGCAATCGCGACCGGGTGGTCAGCAAGGACGACGTGATCGATGCGGTGTGGCAGGGGCGCATCGTTTCCGACGCCACGCTCGCCAGCCGCGTCAACGCCGCCCGCAATGCGCTCCACGACAGTGGCGAGGAGCAGCGCCTCATCCGCACCATCCTGCGCCGGGGCTTTCGCTTCGTTGGCACCGTCCGCGAGGCGGCGACGGTGGCTGGGGCGACGGCGACGGTGGAGCAAGCGAAGCCTGGCCTGGGCATTCCCGCCAGACCGTCCATCGCCGTGCTGCCCTTCGTGAACATGAGCGGCGATCCGGATCAGGACTATTTTGCCGACGGCATGGTCGAGGACATCATCACCGGTCTATCGCGGATCCGGTGGCTGTTCGTCATCGCGCGAAATTCCAGCTTCACCTACAAGGGTCGCGCGGTGGACGTGAAGCAGGTTGGGCAGGAGCTCGGCGTGCGCTATGTGCTGGAAGGCAGCGTGCGCAAGGTCGGAAGCCGCGTGCGCATCACCGGCCAGCTGATCGATGCCGAGGACGGCAGCCATCTCTGGGCCGAACGCTACGACCGCGAACTGACCGACGTGTTCGCTCTGCAGGACGAGATCACTGTCAGCGTGATCGCGGCAATAGAGCCAAATCTGCGCCGGGCCGAGATCGAGCGCGTCCGTCGCAGGCGCCCCGATAGCCTCGATGCCTACGATCTCCTGCTTCGCGCACTGCCTGATGTCTACACTTTCATGCCGCAGGGCGCCGCCAAGGCGCTGCCGCTGCTGGACCAGGCCTTAGCCATCGAGCCGTCCTATGCGCTTGCCCATGGCTTTGCCGCATGGGCGCATCAGTCGCTGTTTGTGCGCGGCGGCATGAAGCCGGAGAACCACGAAAGATCGATCCGCCATGCCCATGCGGCGATCCAGCACGGCTCGGGCGACGCCATGGCGCTCGCTTTGGCGGGGTTCACCATCGGCATCGTGGAACATAACCGCCGGCTGGCCGACGAGGCGTTTGCGCAGGCTTTGACGCTCAGCGCATCTTGCGCCTTCGTCTATGCCTTTGGCTGCGTGTCGGTGGCCTATGGCGGCGATGCGGCGCGGGCGATCGACTGGGGCGAGCAGGCGTTACGGCTGAACCCCCTCGACGCCATGAGCTGTGTGCCGCAGGGCATGATCGGATTCGGCAACTTCTTGTCCGGCCGACACGAGCAAGCCGTCATAGCCGGCCGGCGGGCGGTGGAGATGAACCCTGGCTTCAGCATGCTGCACGGATGGCTGGCGGCACCGCTGGCCAGGCTCGGGCGGCTCGACGAGGCGACGGCGGCGGCCACGCGGCTATTGTCGCTCGACCCGCAATTCACCATCGGCCGCTGGTCCGCCGCCGTGGGAATTGCGCCCGATATCATCGATGACGTGACCGACGCCATGCGGATGGCAGGCTTGCCGGCATAGCCGACAAAGGCGCATGCCGGCTCGCGGGGCGAACGCTGCCTCTGCAAGCAGCGAAAGCGGAGCTCCGAATCCACAGCCGTGACCGCACGGCATCGATCACCGCTGGCGCGCGCTTCGGCTGCATTCTGTTTGACATTCTAATATAATCTTATCATTTCAGGTGAACGAAGACGCGGGATTTCCCATGGACCTGGATCCTTCGACCCTCGATCGGGCTCTTCCGCTCCGCGATCAGATCTATCACAAGATTCGCGATCTGATCGTCGTCGGACGGCTGAAACCTGGCGAAGTCATCAACGAGGTGGCCATCGCCGAGGCGCTGGGCGTCTCGCGCACTCCCGTGCGCGAAGCAGTCAAGCGCATCAGCGACGAAGGTCTGGTCAAGATTCTGGCGCAGACCGGCATCTATGTCGCCCCGATCAGCCGGGCCGACCTCGAGGAAGCCTATGTCATCCGGCGGGCACTGGAGATGGAGAGTGCCAGACGCGCGGCTGTCAAGCTGACGCCGGCAGCCAGCGAATTGCTGGAAGACAATATGGCGGCCCACCGGCTTGCCATATCGCGGCGCCGGTATGCCACCGCGATACAACTCGACGACGTCTTTCATCGCACCATCGCCGAGATCTGCGGCCTGCCTATGATCTGGCGAGCCGTCGACATCTCCAAGGCGCAGATGGATCGCGGCCGCTATCTCGCCATTCCCAAGCCCGGTTATGGCGAGCAGACGATCGAGCAGCATGAAGCCATTCTCGACGCCCTGAAGCGTCACGACGCCGAGGGCGCGGCGCAAGCGATGGAACAGCATCTCGAGACGTCCCTCCGCAACACGCTCGAAGTCGCCGCCGACCTTCTCAGCTGAAGCCGCGCGCGTCAGCAACCGGACACAATCAGCACATGCGAATTGGGCACCCGGCGCTGTCCTCGAGCCCGGCAGCGCCGCCAACCTTGACGGCGTTTGCTGACATCGAGCGCATTCTGTTCGGTACGGGCTATGTGAACGGCGAATTGTGAGCGAACCGCTTCGCGCTTCGCTGTCAGCAGACCGTTCGGAAGCGTTCGACACAAGCGTCCAGCACTTCGGCAGGATCGCGTTTCCACCAGTTCGCAGCCGAAAATATTTCGACTTCGCACAAGCCGCGGTAGCAGGCCGCTTCGACGGCAGCCCGGATCGCCTTCAGATCGGCGACGCCCTCGCCCATCATGCCGCGATCAACCAGGACATCATGTGTCTCGGCCAGCCAATCGCACAGATGATAGCCAAGGATGCGCCCGGCGCCGGCACGTTCCAATTCAACACCAAGTGTGGTGTCCCACCAGACATGGTAGACATCGACAGCCACCCCGACATTGGCGTGCCCGATGGCTTCGCAGAGATCGACCGCGTCGCGCATGGTCACCAGGCACGAGCGATCCCCGCCATAGACAGGGTGCAGAGGCTCAAGCGCCAGTTTCACTTTGTGTGTGGCCGCATAGGGCGCCGCCTCGGCGACGCGGTCCGCGACACGCTTCAGGCTTTCGGAGACGCCGCGCGTGCCGGGCTCAACGCCGCCGGCCACAATCGTCAGGACTGGAGCTCCAAGTTCCGCCGCCATAGCGATGGAGGCGCGGAAATCGTCCATGATCGCCGATCTCGTCGGCAGCGCCAGAGGACCGACGAGGAATGGCGCCCGGCAGAGGCCCGCCACGGCGAGCCCGGCTGCGCGGGCGCGGGCGCCAATCTCGGCACCTCGCCTGCCGATCTCGCGCCGCCAGAAGACGATGCCGCCGAAACCGCGCTCGGCGCAGGCATCTATGACCCGCTCGACCGGCCAGCCGGCCCCGTGCCCGTCGACATTATGACCGAGCGTGGCCGTGTTGAGGGCCAGCGCTGAGTGGTCGGTTGAAAAATCGCGCATCGGCCCGGCTCAAGCGCCGTAGAGCGCCAGCAATCGTCGCATGCGGCTGACCGCCATGTCGGGATCGCGCAGGAGCCCGCAAGCGTCGGCGAGCCTGAAGGTCTCGACGAAATAGGGCAGCGGGCGCTTCGCCTGCGCACCGCCCAGCATCACGAAATGATCCTGGAAGCCGTTCAGCCAGGCGAGAAAGACAACCCCCGTCTTGTAATGTTGTGTCGGCGCCCGGAAGACCAGTCGCGCCAGCGGAACGGTGGGGTCCAGCGTGTCACGGAACGCCCTGACATCGCCCTCTCCCAGCTTTGCCACCGCATGGGCAGCGGCCGGCGCCAGCGGGTCGAAAATCCCGAGCAGCGCATGCGAAAAGCCGTGCTCGTCGCCGGCGATCAATTCGGGATAGTTGAAATCATCGCCCGTATACATCCTGACGCCTGCCGGCAGCCGGCGGCGCATCCGGACCTCCTTGTCCTTGTCGAGCAGCGAGATCTTGATGCCGTCCACCTTGCTTTCGTTTTCGGCGATGATGGCAAGCACCGTCTCTATCGCCTGTTCGAAACTGTCCGTTCCCCAGTAGCCCGCAAGTGCCGGATCGAACATGTCGCCGAGCCAGTGCAGGATCACCGGCTTGTCGCAGCGGGCAAGCACATCGCGATAGACCGACACATAATCATCTGGATCGGAAGCGACCGCCGCCAGAGCGCGGCTCGCCATCAGGATCAGCCGGCCGCCAAGCGCCTGGATGGCCTCGACCTGTTCGAAATAGGCGCGCCGCACGTCGTCAAGCGAGCGCGTGGCGGCGGGATCGAGATGATCGGTGCCGCAACCGTTGAACACCAGCGCCGCGGGAAGCTCCCGTGTGGTGCGACGGATCAGTTCCAGCGCGCCGGGCCAATCGAGCCCCATGCCACGCTGGGCGGTGTCCATCGCTTCGGCGATGCCGAGGCCCATATCGGCGAGGTAGCGCCGGAACGCCATGGTGGCGTCCCAGTCCACGGTGGCCGGCCCCATCGGATCGTTGTCCGTGAACGGGTCGGCAACGACATGGGCGGCCGAAAAGACCACGCGCGCGGAACCCGGCGAGAGCCTGGCCACCGGAACGGTCTTTCCGCTCATGCGATAATCGCAGAAGCTGCCGTTTGTGTCGGGAAGACTGATCATCATCGGGTCGTCTCCTGTCTCACAGGGTCTCGGGAGCTTAGAAACGCGGCACCAGCATCCCGGCATCGGCCGAGATGACGTGTCCGGTCGTATAGGGCAGCGCGCCCGACGCCAGGGTCGCCATGATGCGACCAACATCCTGCGGCTGTCCTAGCCTGCGGATCAGGGTCAGGCCCTCGTCATCGATCCGCCGCTGATAGGTCTGCGAGACGGGCCTCGTCATCGCCGTCTCGATCAGACCGGGCTGGATGTCGTAGACGGCAATGTTCTCGCGCCCGAGCCGCACCGCGAACACCTTGCTGATCATGGCGGAAGCGGCCTTGGAGACACAATATTCGGCACGCGGCTCGGCCACCGCGGACGCGTTGGACGACGAGACGTTGATCAGGCTGTAGAAGCGGCCGTCGTCGCGCCGGCGCGTCAGCAGCCGCCGGGCCCAGCGCTGGCCGAGGAAGAACTGTGCCTTGGCGTTCACCGTTTGGCAGCGGTCATAGCTCGCTTCCGAGACGTCGAGCGGATCGCCGCGATCGATCACCGACACGCCGGCATTGTTGATCAGGGTCGACAACGGGCCGATCGCAGTCTCGGCCTGGTCGAGCAACCCATCATGCGATGAAAGATCGCCGACATCGCCGGCCACCCGGACCACCGGAACGCCGGTCGCCGCGACCGTCGCCTCGGCCTCGCGCAATTCGTCGTCGTCGGCAGGGCCGTTGAGCGCGATGGCGAATCCGATTTCAGCCAGTTCAAGTGCCGCGGCAAGGCCGATGCCGCGGCTCGAGCCGGTGATCAGGACTGCATGGCGCGGTGCGGCACTCATGCCCGTGCCCCGTGCTTCAACAGTTCACGCGCGATGATCATGCGCTGAATCTGATTGGTGCCTTCGTAGATCTGCGTGATCTTCGCATCGCGATAGAGGCGCTCGACCTCGAAACCTCTGATGTAGCCGGAGCCACCGAAGACCTGCACCGCGTCCGCGGTGCGGGCGACGGCCATGTCGCCGGCAAAGCATTTCGCAATCGAACAGGCCTTGGTCGCGTTCTCGCCGGCGTCGATCTTGGCAGCCGCGCTTTGCACCAGAAGACGTGCCGCCTCAATGTCCTTGGCCATGTCGGCGAGAAGCCACTGAACGCCCTGGAACTCGGCGATGGCCTTGCCGAACTGCCTGCGCTGTTGCGCATAGTCGACGGCGGCCTCCAGGCCAGCCTGGCCGATTCCAACCGCCAGCGAGGCAATGCCGACGCGCCCCTTGTCGAGCACGCTCATCATCATGTGGAAGCCCTTGCCCTCCTCGCCGAGCAGAGCCTCTTCACCGAGCGTGACGTCGGCGAAATTGAGCGCGCCGACCTGGCTGGCGCGCTGGCCCATCTTGTGTTCCTTGGGGCCGCGTTCGACGCCCTTGGCATGCAGGTCGACGATGAAGATGCTCATGCCGCGGTGCCCGGCGGCCTTGTCGGTGCGGGCCAGCACGAACCCGACATCGGCGACCGGCGCGTTGTGGATCCAGATTTTTCCGCCGTTCAGCCGCCAGCCGCTTCCATCACGCGTTGCCGTGGTGCGGATGCCGGAAACGTCGGTGCCGGCTTCCGGCTCGGTGATACAGTAAGCGACCTTGGTTTCGGCACGCATCACCGAACCCAGCCATTGCTCACGTTGAGACGGCGTGCCGTGGCGCACCAACAGCGTGCTGATCAGTTCGACGAGGCCGCATTGGTCGGCGACCGAGGCGTAGCCCCGCGACAGCTCCTCCATCACCAGCGCGTAGGTGAGCGTATCGAAACCGGGGCCGCCCATCTCCTCGGGAACGCCAACGCCGAACAGGCCGAGAGCGCCCATCTGCTCGTAGATTTCCACCGGGAAACGCTCGTCGCGATCAAGAGCCTCGGCCACCGGCCTGATGACCTCGTCGGCAAACTGGCGGGCCATGTCCCGCACCTGGCGCTGGGTGTCTGTGATAAGCATCGCGTCCATCGTTTGTAACTATCTAGTTACTTCTAACGCGGATGCAGCTTCCCCGTCAAGCGCGGAAAATCGAAGCGTCCGATCGACCTGCGCAACTGCGGCTTGCCCAGCGTGGGAAGTTACTATAAAAAATAACCGGATGGTTACTAACGGGAGGAAATCGAATGCAACCTTCAGGCAGGCGCAGGTTTGGCCGGGTCGATCTCGACGTCACAAGTTTCGCCTTCGGCAGCGCGCCGATCGGAAACTTTCTCAGGGAGATCGACGAGGCCACGGCCGATACCATGGTCCAGCATGCCTGGAACGCCGGCGTCCGCTTCTATGACACCGCGCCGATGTATGGCCATGGGCTTTCGGAACTGCGTGTCGGTCATTCGCTGCGCTGGAAGAACCGCGCGGATTTCGTGCTCGCATCTAAGGTCGGGCGCGTACTGAAGGCGAAGAAACGGTCCGAGATCGACTTTTCGCCGTGGGCGAACGCCGCGGCCAACGAGATGATCTTCGACTACAGCTATGACGGGACGATGCGGTCGTTCGAGGATTCGCTTCAGCGCCTGGGGCTGGAGCATATCGACATGCTGTTCATCCATGACATCGATCGCTTCACGCGCGGCGACGCCCAACCGGAAGTGTTCGCGCAGGCGATGGATGGCTGCTGGCGCGCCCTGGAGACGTTGCGGTCCGAAGGTCTGGTCAAGGCGATCGGCGTTGGAGTCAACGAGTGGGAGGTTTGTCTCGAGGCTCTCAGGCAACGCGACTTCGACTGCTTCCTGCTGGCGGGGCGATATACCCTCCTGGAACAGGAGGCGCTCAACGAGTTCCTGCCGTTGTGCGAAAAGCGCAATGTCGCGGTGGTCGTCGGGGGCGGGTTCAACTCAGGCATCCTGGCGACAGGCGCGGTCGAGGGCGCCAAGTACAATTATGCGCCGGCGCCGGCGGCGGTCATGGAGAAGGTCGCCTGGATCGAAGCCGTCTGCCGTGATCACGATGTGCCGCTCCCCGCCGCCGCCCTGCAATTCGTCGTGGCCCACCCCGCCATACCATCCTTCTGTGCCGGCACCCGAACGGTGGAGCAGTTGTCCCAGAACCTCGCCTGGTTCAGCCATCCGATCCCGGCCGAGTTCTGGGCCGACCTCAAGCATCGCAGGCTGATCCGGGAGGATGCCCCGGTGCCGGCATGATGGCGGGAATTGCGGCGGGTCGCCTGACGGCTCAAGGCTTGTCCTATGGGGACATCGCTGTCGGCGACTGGTTCGAGACCGATGCCGTGGCCGTCACGGAGCGGACGATCGACGCTTTCGCCGAACTGACAGGCGATCGTTTCGAAATCCATATGAGCACGGCTGGCGCGAAACGCCACGGCTTCCAGGCCCGCGTCGCACATGGATTGCTGGTGCTCTCGCTGGTGGACGGATTGAAGAACCAGGCACAGGCCGGGTTTCGGGCAATCGCCTCGCTGGGCTGGGACTGGAGTTTCGTGACGCCTGTCCTTGCCGGCGATGAGATCCGAGCACGCATCGTCGTTGCGAACAAACGGGAGACGCGGAATGCGCGGCGGGGGATTCTGACCCTGGACTTCGTCGTCACCAACCAGCGCGGCGAAACGGTCCAGTCCGGAGAGAACAAACTGATGGTCTATCGCTAGGCCGTATCGCGCTGATCAGTCGATCTGACGCCATGCGCCAAGGCATGTCGGTTCTGCGAGAACTACATGCATAGAAACAATATCCAAAGCGCGTTGCCTGAATCCGTTTCAACGCAACGCGCTTTAGAACCTAAGATCGACCACCGTTACGCCATCAATGCCGCCTTCGGTGTGGGCCACGATCCGCGCACCGGCCTCCTGGTGCCTTTGATCGCGAAGATAATCGTCGCGCGCATTTTCATCCGCGAAATCGACCCAGAACGCGTCGTAGTTGCCGCGGATCAGGTCCGTTTCCACGCTGACATTCGGCCCGCCGTGAAAGGCGACAATGCCCGGCAGGTGGTCCCGCAAACGGCCCAAGTCCTCGTAGAGCCCGGCTTTGGTTTCGGCGCTGACATCGGCGCGAAAACGCAGCAGCACAAAATGGCGGATCATCCGAACCTCTCTCCCTGCCCTCATTGTCCTGGCCGGGCATCCGCCGGCCGGCAATTTGGCCATCCTCAGAACCGTGCTGTCCTCAGAACCGTGCTGGCCGTTTCTCGCGGAAGGCAGCCAGCCCTTCCCTAAGGTCCTGCGACCGCGCCGCGGCAATGCCTGCCATCGCCTCCAGAACGCGTTCCGATTCCTCGCCTTCGGCGGCGTTGACAAGCATCTTTGTCAGTTCGGTCGCAAGCGGCGCGCGACCGCGGACCTGCGTGGCGATCTGTCGTGCCCCGGCCATTCCAGCACCGCTCTCCACGATATGATCGACGATGCCGAGGCGAAGCGCTGCGTCCGCATCGAAGACCTCACCGAACAGTGCCATGCGCCGCACCAGTTGAGCGCCGAAACGGCGGGACGCGCGTTGTGTGCCCGACCAACCCGGAATGATGCCGAGCCCGGTTTCCGGTAGCGCGATCCTGACATGCGGCTCGGCAATCCGGAGGTCCGCGCAAGCCGCCAATTCCAGTCCGCCGCCGAATGCATCCCCATTGAGGACCGCGATCACCGGCTGCCTAAGCCGGGCGACGGCCGCAAAGGCATCATGCCCTTCGCGCAGCCAGAAGCGTCCGAAATCGTCCGGTGTCTTATCGCTCCAGGCCTGGATATCGCCGCCAGCCGAGAAGGCCCTGTTGCCCGCGCCAGTCAAGATCACGACCCTGACCGCCGCATTGTGCTCGATGGTCCTGCAAGCCGCCGCAAGCCCGTCGATCATCGCCGCATTCAGCGCGTTGCGCTTTTCGGCACGGTCGAGTGTCACCACCGCGACCTGGCCGTCGATCTCAAGACTGACCTGGCCCTCCGACATCACTCAGCAGCCACGGCAGGGCGAAAATTGCCGTCCATGCGGTCGGGCATGAAAAGATGTCCCGACATCGGACGAACGGTATCGGCGACCGCCAGCGGAAACGCCGCCTGATCAAGGATGTCCCGGTTCAGATCGATTCCGGGCGCGATCTCGGTCACCGTGACCTTGCCGTCGATGAGCCGAAGTACGCAGCGCTCGGTGACATAGGTGACATCCTGACCCTGCGCCGTCGCTCGCTTGCCCGAGAAGGACACCTGCTCGACGCTGGGCACCAGCTTGGCGGCCTTGCCTTCCTTGTCGATCGAGAGCTTGCCGTTGTTGACCGAGAGCTTTGCTCCGGCGTTGAAGTAGCCGGAAAAGACGATCTTCCTTGCCCGCGAGGTGATGTCCACGAAGCCGCCGGCGCCGGCGGTGACGTGCGGCCGCGCCGACAGTTTCGAGACGTTGACCGATCCGTCGGCACCGATCTGCAGGAAGGAGAGCAAGGACGCGTCGAAGCCCGCCGCCTGAAAATAGGTGAACTGGTGTGGTGACGCGACGAACGCCTCCGCATTGGCCGAGCAGCCGAACTTGAAATCTAGCAGCGGAATACCGCCAACCGCGCCCTGCTCGATCACCCAGGTCACTTCGCCGTGCCGGCCTTCCTCGAGAAAGATGCGCGGCACGTTGGCCGAGATGCCGAAGCCGATGTTGACGACCCATCCCCGCTGCAGCTCCATCGCAACCCGACGCGCCATCGTCTTGGCTGCGTCGAATGCCGGCAGCCGGAAGGTATCGAGTGGCCTGAACAATTCGCCCGAAATGGCCGGATCGTAGGATGTCGCGGTGGTCTGCATCTGGTCCGGATCCTCAACGATCATGTTGACCAGAACGCCCGGCACGCGCACGTCGTGCGGACGCAGCGTGCCGGCCTGTGCGACGTGCTTGACCTGGGCGATCACCAGCCCGCCGCAATTGTGCGCGGCAAGCGCAAGCTCCATCGCGCCGAGATAGGCGCCTTCATGCTCGAACGTCAGGTTGCCGCGTTCGTCGGCGGTCGTGGCGCGGATGATCGCAACATCCGGCTTGATCGACGGGAAATACAGCCACTCATCGCCCTCGAACTCGATCTTGCGCACGATCGGTCGCGCGCGTGCGCGCCCGTTCATCGCGCAGCCGTCCAGGTCGGGATCGACAAATGTCTCCAGGCCGACCTTGGTGATCACGCCCGGGCGATGTCCGGCCGCCTCACGCAGAATGTCGAAGATGATGCCGCTTGGCACGTTGTAGGCAGCGATCCGGTCTTGGCCGAGCATCTGCCAGATCAGCGGCGGTTCGGACGAGGACGGTCCTGACGGATAGGACCCGCCGATGATGGTGTCGATCATGCCATCTTGAGCCAGGTGGTCGATGCCCTTGGTGCCGAACATGTCGCCGGCCGCGATCGGGTGCACCATAGTCAGCCCGGCCGGATGGCGCTCATCGCGGTAGCGCTCGCCGAGCGCCTTCAGGACCAGATCGGGACAGCACAATCCGCTCGACGAATTGACGGCAACGACAGCGCCGTCCTTGATCGCCCTCGCCGCATTCGCTGCACTCGTAACCTTGGACATGAAGCCGCTCGCCTGCATCTAGTAAAGTAACTGTTTAGTTATTACCATGCCACCGGATTTGGTCAAGACCGATCTGCGGCGGCGGCGTCCACCGCTGCCCAAATCGCCCGAAACCGATGACCGGCGATCTTGCCAACGGCGAGCGAAATGATATAAGTAACTATTCAGTTATTTACAGATGCCGGCGACGTTGGGGAAGGCAAAGCCATGAACATCTTTTTCCAGAAGACGCATCAGAGGGCTTTCGGCACGTTCCCGTTGCGCCGTGACGCCTGCATGGACGCGATCGCCACCGCACTTGAGGTCGGCTATCGGGCATTCGACACCGCTCAGATGTATGGCAACGAGGCTGATGTCGGAGAAGCCCTGGCGCAGACCGGGGCGCCGCGTCAGGACCTGTGCATCACCACCAAGGTCCATCCCGATAATTATGGCGAGGCGCTGTTCCTGACTTCGGTCGAACAGAGCCTGAAGGATCTGCGGTTGGACTATGTCGACGCGCTGCTCCTGCACTGGCCGCCGCTCGACGGCGACATTGCGTCACCCCTTGGACTGCTCCAAAGCGCGCAGGACAAGGGCTTGGCGCGGCACATCGGCCTGTCGAATTTCACCGCCAGCATGATGCGCGAAGCGCGGGACATCCTTGATGGCCCGATCGTTACCAATCAGGTCGAGTTCCATCCGCTTCTCAACCAGGACATCCTGCTCGGGGCGGCGAACGAGACCGGCATTCCGCTGTCGTCCTTCACCTCCGTTGCCCGTGGCGAAGTGTTCAAATATCCGCAGTTCGCCGAAATCGGCGAAGCCTACGGCAAATCCGCCGGCCAGGTGGTGCTGCGCTGGATCCTGCAGAAGGGCGTTTCAGTGAACACCATGTCGACCAAGCCCGAGAATATCCGGGCGAATTTCGACATCATGGATTTCACGCTCTCCAGCATCGACATGGCGCGCATCGATGCGCTCACCCATACGAACAAGCGGATCGTCGGTTCCGACCTGGTGCCGTGGGCGCCCGACTGGGATTGACGGGGCAGCCAAGCTTGGAACCGATGCGGCAGCCTGCACGACTGCCACCGAGCAAGCAGCGATTATGGCTACCTGTTGCCGCGGATCAGATCCGATGCCTTTTCGCCGATCATGATCGTCGCAGCATTGGTGTTCGAGCCGATCAGGCTGGGCATGGCGGACGAATCGCAGATGCGGATGTTTTCCAGCCCCCGCACGCGAAGCTTCGGGTCGACCACCGCCATGGCATCGACGCCCATCTTGCAAGTGCAGGTCGGATGATAGGAGGTGCGGCCATAGCGGCGCGCATAGTCCTCATAGTCCTTCTGCGTCCTGACGTCCTCGCCCGGCAGATGCAGGCGCTTGATGTATTTTTGCAGGGACGGCTGCTGGAAAATCTCGCGGCTGATGCGCACCCCTTCCGCCGAGATTCTCAGATCGGCGGGATCGGCAAGAAAATTCGGATCGACGATCGGCTTGTCGGCGGAATCGGCCGAACGCAACCGGACAGTGCCACGGCTTTTCGGCCGCAGCGTATAGGAGTTGAGCGTGATGCCGGAACCGGACGGGACGCTCGGAACGCCATCCTCAGCGCCGGCGCCGGCGAGGAAATGGAACTGCAGGTCAGGGATGGCGGCAGACCGGTCGCCATACCAAAACGCGCCGCCTTCGACGACGTTCGACGTCACCGGGCCGCTCTTGAACAGCTTGTACTGAAGGCCAGCCCAGAGCATCCAGTGAAGCTTGTTGTACTTGTCGAGGCTTGTCGGACCTTTCAGTTCGGCGACGATATCGACACCATAATGGTCGGTGAGGTTCTCGCCGACGCCCGGCAGATCATGGACGACCTCGATGCCGTGCTGTTTGAGATGCGCCGCCGGCCCAACTCCGGACAGCATCATGATCTTTGGCGAGCCGATCGCGCCGGCTGTAACCAGCACCTCGCTATCGGCACGCGCAACGCGCATCTCGCCGGCACGGCGGTATGCCACGCCGATGGCTCGAACGCCCTCGAACATGATGCGATCGACAAGGCAGCCGGTCTCGACCGTCAGATTGGGACGACTTTCGGCCGGCTTGAGATAGCCAACCGCTGCCGAACAGCGGCGCGCATTCCTGGTGGTCGTCTGGTAGATGCCGGCGCCTTCCTGGGCCTTGCCGTTGAAGTCGGGATTGTAGGGCATGCCGAATTCCTGGCATGCCTGCACGAAGGCACGGGTGGTCGGCTGCGGGTCCGGGATGTTCGACACACCGAGCGGGCCATCGGTGCCGTGCATCTCTCCAGAAAACGTCGTGTTGCCTTCCGAGCGCAGGAAATAGGGCTGCACGTCGGCGAACGACCACGCCTCGGCGCCCTCGTCGCGCGCCCAGCGGTCGTAGTCAGCGGGATGACCGCGCGTATAGACCTCGGCGTTGATGGACGATCCGCCGCCGATCACCTTGGCCTGGGCATAGGGAATCTCGCGCTGGTTTGCATGCTTCTGCGGCGCGGTCTTCAAGCCCCAGGTCAAAGGGCCGGAGGTCATCTTGGCAAAGCCGACCGGCATGTGGATGTAAGGGTTGGTGTCACGGCCGCCAGCTTCGAGCAGAAGCACGCGCGCATCCGCATTTTCCGACAGACGCGCGGCGAGCACGCAGCCCGCCGAGCCGCCGCCAACGATGACGAAATCGTATCCGCGTTCGCGTGTCACGATACCCAAGGCTCACGTTTGCCGAGTTCGATATGCACGGATTTGATCTGAGTGTATTCCTCGACACCATAGATTCCGGCTTCGCGTCCCCAGCCTGATTGCTTGAAGCCGCCCAGCGGCAGTTCCGGTCCGCCGGCAAGCGTCGTGTTGACCCAGAAGCGTCCGGCGCGCACGCGCCGCGTCACCGTCAGCGCCTTGTCGATGTTCTTGCTCCACACGCTGGCCGCCAGTCCATAGACAGTGTCGTTGGCGATGGCGATCGCCTCCTCGACCGTATCGAACGGCATGATGCTGAGCACCGGCCCAAAGATCTCGTCGCGCGCGATCGCCATGTCGCCGGTCACGTCGCCGAACAGGGTCGGTGCGATGTAGTGGCCTCGGCCGAAGTCGAGCTGATCGCCACCGCAGACCAGCCTTGCACCCTCCGCCTTGCCCTTCTCGATGTAGGTCATGATGGTGTCGTTCTGGGCGGCGGTGGTGATGGCGCCGACCTGGGTTGCCGGATCAAGCGGGTCACCGACCTTGACCTTGGCGAACTTCGCCGCGACCATCTCTTCGAACGCCCGCGCCACCGAGCGTTCGACGATCAGCCGGCTGCCGCTGACGCAGCACTGACCGGTGTTGAAACCGATGCCGAAGGCGACGCCATCGGCGGCGTCCTCGAGATCGGCGTCGGCAAAGACGATCTGCGGATTCTTACCGCCGAGTTCCAGGCCAAGCTTCTTGAAGTTTCCGGTGGCCGCCTGGACGCAGCGCCGGCCAACGGAGGTCGAGCCGGTGAAGGACAGCATGTCGATGTCCATATGCTCCGTCATCGCCTGGCCGATCGTGCTGCCCGACCCGGTGACGACATTGTAGCAGCCTGCCGGCAGGCCGGCTTCCGCCAGGACCTCGGCGAGGATCAGCGTTGTTGCCGAGGTTACTTCGGACGGCTTGGCGACGATCGTGCAGCCGGCCGCAAGAATGAACGGCACGCGCTCGCACAGGATGAGGAAAGGAAAATTCCAGGGCGTGATGAGACTGACGACCCCGATCGGCTCCCGCGTGACGAGCCCGAACAGGCGGTCGCCCAGATTGTTGAAAGCATCGCCATGCAGGGCGCGGGCAGCACCAGCCGCGTATTCGAAGATGCCGGCGCAGCCATCGACCTCGGCACGGGCCTGGCTGATCGGCTTGCCATTCTCGAGCGTTTCCCAAAGGGCGATCTCTTCGGCACGACGGCGGATGATTTGTGCTGCCCGCAGCAGTACGCTCGCCCGTTCGACCGACGGAATGCGCGACCAGCGCCCATCCTCGAACGCCCGCCGCGCCGCGGCAACCGCAAGGTCGAGATCATCCTTAGTGCATTTCGGGATGCGGGTGACCGCAACGCCATGCCCCGGACTCTGCCGTTCGAAATACGGGCGCGACCCGGCTTCAACGACCTTGCCGTCGACAAAGAAGCCGAACGTGCGCGGATCGGACGGCAGCAAGAAATTGGCGGGCTGATGATCCATGGTTTTCTCCTCCGGTCGCCTCCGCGACCACACTATAAGTAACTATTTGGTTATTTCAAGCACCACTGCCGTCGCCTCCCGGTCGCTCAGATCGCGATTTGCGTCTTGAGAGCATCCGGCCGGTCCTTCAGCGTCTCGAACGCCTCCTGTATCGCGGTGAGTTCGTAGGTGGTGTTCACGAAGGGGGTGACATCGAACCGGCCATGCAGCAGCAGGGTCAGCGCGTCATGCATGTCCTCTCCCATGCCCGCGACCGATCCCTTCACCGAATTTTCCTTGAGCACGGTGTCGAGCAGCGCAAGCGGAATGCTGTCGCCGGGACCGGCGATACCGAAGGCGGCGACATGACCCCCGGGCCGGATTAGATCAAAGGCTTGAGCGTAGAGCTGCGGCAGGCCGACACTTTCGATGACGATATCGGCGCCACGCCCGCCGGTCATGGCGAGTACGGTGTCCTTCACCCTGGAAGGATCGGTCACGACCGTATCGGCGCCTGCCTGCTCAGCAAGCCGGGCGCGCTCCGGAGACAGTTCGACCACGATGATGGGCGCCGCCCCGACCAGCCGCATCATCTGGATGTGAAGATTGCCGATCGGGCCGGCACCAAGCACGACAACGGACTGGCCAAAACGCACCTCGGCCTTGCGCGCGGCGCGCACGACGCAGGCGACCGGCTCGGCCAACGCCAGCATGGACGGCGCGGCGTCGTCGGGAGCTGGAATGACAAGTCGGCCCGGGATCGAGACATATTGCGCGAATGCGCCGTCGCGCGAGATGCCCACCTGGCGAACCTCGGCGCAGTTGAGAACCTCGTTCCTGCGGCAGTAATAGCACCGGCCGCAGCCGATATTGATGTCGGCCACCACCCGTTGCCCGAGGACCAATGGGCCTGCCCTGTCGCCCATCCGGCTGATTGTGCCTGTGAATTCATGGCCGGGGACGATGGGCAGCCGTTCGACGGCATAGTGGCCATTGAACATGTGGATATCCGTGCCGCAGATCCCACAGTGATCAACCTGGATGAGAACGTCATCGGGTCCGCAGGCAGGGACAGGCAGTTCCCTGACCTCGAAGCGCCGCGGCGCAACCAGGACGGCTGCTCTCATCGTTTCCATGGCCGGACCTACTTCACGATGCGCATTTTGGAACGGTCGATCGTCAGCGCGATCGCGGCGATCAGCACGAGGCCGAAGACGATCTGCTGGCTTGTCGCCGGCACGCCGAAATACAGCATGCTGGCGCGCACGACCGCCACGATCAGCACACCGACCAACGTGTTGAGCACGCCGCCGACGCCACCGGTCAGCGGCGTGCCGCCAACCAGGACGGCGACAATCGCCGGCAGCAGAAAGCCTTCGGCAAGCGTCGGCGAACCACCAGAAAGCTTGACGGAGAAGAGCAGCCCGGCAATCGCCGCAAGCATGCCGGAGAAGGCAAAAGCCAGGATCTTGTAGCGCTCGACTTTCAGGCCGGAAGCGACGGCGGCAGGCTCGCCGGCGCCGATAGCCTTCAGGGCTCGCCCCGTCGTGGTGCGGTTCTGCAGGAACCAGGCAAGCACCACCAGAACCAGGGCCAGGATCAGTTCATGCGGCACGCCGCTCCATCCGCTGCCGACCATCCACCCGAAGGCCCGGTCGCGTTCGCCGGCATCCATGTAAAGCGCGCGCTGGCTGGAAGCATATTGCCCGACGGACAGCGCCAGGCCCCCCACCGCGAGCGTGGCAATGAAGGACGGCACTTTGAGCCGTGTCGTCACGAAACCGGAAAGGGCGCCGAACACCAGCCCTGCCAGGATGACGAGCAGACCGCTGAACACACCGAGCAACGGCAGCGATATAGTCGCGAGCACCGTTGTCATGTTCGCCACCGACTGGGCCGAAAGATCGATGCCGCCGATGTAGATGACGAGCGTCATGCCAAGCGCCATGATGAACAGCGGTACGATGTCTCCGGCGAGTTCGATCAGGTTTTGCGGCCGCAGGAAACTCGGGTGAACGGTGCCGACGATGAGCACCAGCACCATCAGCGTGATCCAGGGAAAATGTCGCTTGAGCCGACCTAATGACATTGCACGCTCCTGGGTCATGTCATGTAGTGGATGAGATCATACAGAGACGGCTTTCCACCCGGCGGGCAGTCGTACCATTTGCGGATCTCGCCATCCCTGACGACGGCTATGGTGTGACTGAGGCCGATTGCCTCTTCGAGCGTATCGGCGACAAGGACGATGCCGACCCCGTCATCGCACATGGCGCGCACCATATCGTAGACGTCCTCCTTGGCGCCGATGTCCAGGCCGCGGGTCGGGTGGTCCAGGAGGATGATATCGGAGCCGCCGCTCCGCCATTTGGCGAGCACCACCTTCTGCTGGTTGCCGCCGGAGAGATTGGCGCAATCGACGTTCTCTGAAGATGCCTTGATCGAAAGCCGCTTGATCCAGTCGCGGGCAAGCTCCCTTTCCCTGGCGATGTCCAACACGCCCGTATTCGAATAATTGCGCATCTGCGACAGCGTCATGTTTTCGTAGACGGTCATGCCGCCGACCATGCCCTCGATCTTGCGCTCGCGCGGTACATAGCCGACGCCGCATTCGACGCCGTGCGCGGCGCTGAAATTCTCGACGCGCCGGCCCTTGAGGGTGACGTGGCCGAGATGCGGCTTCTGCAGGCCGAAGATGGTGCGCAAGATCGCTTCGCGCCCCGAACCCTCGACACCGACCAGACAGAGAACCTCCCCGGCATGCAGTTTGAGCGAAATGTCCTTGTAGCGGCCCGCAAGGCTGATCCCGTCGAGCTCGAGCAGGGCTTTTGTGGCGTCGAAAGGCCGCTGCTTCTCCTCGCGGTAATATTCCCTGCTGATGTTGCGCCCGACCATCTTGTGCTGAATCGACGCGACATCGGCATCCTTGCCATCGACGACATCGACCACGGAGCCATCCTTCATCACGTAGATGCGGTCGGATAGCTCGACGACCTCGTCCAGCCGATGCGAAACGAAGATGAAGGAGGCGCGCTTGCGCAGCTCCCTCACCAGGCTGAACAGAAGTTCGATCTCCTCCTTGGCCAGCACCGATGTCGGTTCGTCGAGCAGGATGACCAGATCGCCCTGCACACGCTCTTCCAGAGTCAGCACCTTGGCGAGTTCCACCAGCTGCCGCTGTGCGAAGGACAGCTTCGAGGTAACCATCGCCGGGTCGATCGAAAGCTTGACCTTGTCGAGCTGATGGCGGGCCGCCGTCGCCATCTTCTTCCAATTGACGACACCCAGGCGCACGAACTGCTGCTCGAAGCCGAGAAAGATGTTTTCCATCACGGTCAGGTTCGGGATCAGCGACTGTTCCTGGAACACCATGCCGACGCCCATATCCATGGCCTGGCGCGGGTTGTGGAAGCGCACCGCCCGTCCATCGACGAGCACTTGTCCGCCATCATGCTGATAAGCGCCATAGATGACTTTCATCAGCGTCGACTTGCCGGCGCCGTTCTCACCGACAAGACCGACGATCTCGCCGCGCTTGATTGAAAAGTCGATGCCTTTCAGGGCGTGTACGCCGGGGAATTTCTTCTCGACCTTCTGAAGCTCGAACATGGCGCGTTACTTCACGAACGACAGGGAGCGACGGTCGGTCGACAGATAGACCGCGATGATGACCAGCAGGCCGAGCACGCCGTCCTGGACGTAGCTTGGCAATCCCATGACCACCATGCCGTTGCCGATGACATTGACGATCAGGACGCCGACAAGTGTGTTCCACACGCCGCCGGAGCCTCCCCAAAGCGCCGTGCCACCCACCACAACCGAAGTGATGGAGACGAACATCAGGTTGCGTCCGGTAACTGTTTCAGCGATGCCGATCTGTGCCACCGCCAACATTGCGCCGAGTGCGTAAAAGACCCCGGCGATGGCGAAGCCGATGATGCGCACCCTGGCCACGTTGAGGCCGGATGCATGGGCGAGATCCTCACCCCCGCCGACGGCATAGAAATTGCGCCCGATCTTCGTCCGTCCCTGGATAAAGCCAGCGATGAGCAGCGCGGCCAGCGCGACATAGACCATCAGCGGAAAGCCGCCCAGCCGATAGGTAAGCAGCGAGCGGAAGAGTGGGTCTTCGACGCGGATCCGGTCGCCGCCGGTGATCAGCAGCGACAGGCCGATGCCGACGAAACCCATCGACAGGCTCGCCATGAAGGACGGTATTTTCAGCACGACATGGACCAACCCGTTGGCCAGGCCGAACAGAGCCCCGACGACCACCGCGCCAACGATCGCCAGCCATCCCCACCCTGCCAGGCTCCCGCCCAATGCCGTGAACATGGCGGCGAACAGCACCGCGCAGACTGCCACGGCCCCTTCCATGGAGAGGTCGATCGATCCCATGAGGATGATGAAAGTCACACCGATGCCGATCATCAGTGACGGGGTCGACAGAATGGAAATGCGCGCGAAATTGCGCATGGAAAGGAAATTCGGATTGGCGACCGAGAAAAACAGGACGAGCGCGAGCAGCACCAGAAGCGGCGCCCATTTCTGCAGATTGTCCCTGGTCAAGAAATTGTCCACGCTCTTCTCCCGCGGGCAAAGGACGGCGAAGCGGGTCGCCGTCGCAAGCAAATGGCAGGCCGCCTGATCGGAACGCGCGCCGCTGCCGGTGCGCGTCCGCCGGCGGGCTGATTATTTGTACTTGATCTGACCGTTGCCCGGACCCCAGAAGTCCTTCCAGTCGTATTTCGGCGTGCTGTCGAGATACTTCGCCTTGAACTCGGCCGCGTCCTTGGGCGTGATGAGGACGGTGGGGCCGTAGAATTCGCGATGTTCCTTGGGTTCGGCCGAGGGCTTGAACACGCCCGTTGCCGCGTAGTAGGCAAGTGCCGCCGTGATACCGCCGCCCCAATGGGGATTGGTGAAGACGGTTGCCAGAATCTCGCCCTTGGCCACGAGTTCGACAGCCTGCTGGTTGCCGTCATAAGAGACGATCGGCATGCCTTCGATGCCTTCGGCACGCAGCGCCTCGATGACGCCATAGGCGATGGTGTCGTTCGCGCAATGCACGCCCTTGATCTCGTCGCCGTAGCGGGTCAGGAAGCTCGCCATGATCTGGTTTGCCTTCTGCGTATCCCAGTCGGCGGGCTGGGCGTCCAGCAACTGCACGTTCGGATAGTCCTTCAGCGCATTCTTCAGACCGTTCAGGCGCTCGATCGCCGGATTGTTGGAGGCAATGCCACCGAGATGAACCACGCCGCCCTTACCGCCCATGGCATCGAACAGGATGCGAGCGGTCTTCTCGGCAGGCCCCTCGTCCGACCAGGTCATGTGCGACACGTAATTGTCGCCGAAATCCCATGGGTGCAGATCGTCTGTCTTGTTCCAGATGGTGGAGACATAGGCACCGGCGGCGGCGACGGCTTCAACAACCGGACGGCAGTTCGGGGCGTCGTTCGCATCGATCGCAAGCGCGAGGTTGCTGCCCTCCTTGCCCAGAAGCGCCTTCACGTCGGCGAGCGACTTCTCGCTCGATCCTTCATTGATCAGGTTGACGAGCGCGCTCTTCGGCTTGCCGAGGCTTTCGACAAAGGCCTCGCCGCCCGACACGATGTAGTTCCAGTACGGGTTTGTACGGTCGCGGTAGCTCCACGCGATCGTCGGATTTGCGCTTGTCGCGCGCGCCGGTGTCGCACCCAAGGTGCGCAGCGCGGCAGCGCCGCCAAGCCCGTAGGCCGATGCGAGAAGCAGATTGCGGCGATTGATGGTTTCCTGCTCGATGAATTTCTTGATGAACGACATTTTTCTCTCTCCCAAGTGATCCGGATCGGGGCGTGCATCCTCCCATGACGCATGCTCCACCAAATTCTTATGCACCATCTAGTTACTTTCTTAACGCCGACCTGTCAACTGAGCTCCGATAGCGGCCGCGAGCCATGATACGGGTGTTCCGCAACCCGGCCGATTGCACTGCCGGTGCCTCTATGTAACTATTGGGTTAGTTGAGAACCGGGCTTCTTCTCAGAAGCTCGGCGGCTAAGGGAAGCCCCTGCGATTTGCCGCTGTACCGGTTCCTGGCTCCCGCGGGATCGGGTTTCGACAATTTCGCAGGCTGTCCTAGGCACGATCCAGTTACTGCGTCATATCCGATAGAGATTTGCTGGATTTGAAATGGACCGGTTAGGGAAAGAGATGTTGGTGACGAAGGCAAGGAAGCCGAGAATCCGCGATGCGGATGCCACTCAAAAGCGGATACTTGCCGCTGCCAAGAAGGAGTTCGCAAAAAGCGGCTTCGGCGGGGCGCGCGTCGATGTGATCGCCGAACGCGCAAAGGCCAACAAGCGAATGATCTACCACTACTTCGACAGCAAGGAGAAGCTGTTTCAGAAGGTCGTGGAAGACGCCTATGTCGATATCCGGACAGCGGAGCAGAGACTCGAACTTGCGAGCGTCTCCCCACCCGAAGCGCTGGAACGCCTCGTCCGCTTCACGTGGGAGTATTATCTCCGCAATCCCGAATTCATAACCCTGGTGAACAGTGAAAACCTGCACAAGGCCAAGCACCTGAAAAAGTCGGAGGTCATCCACCAGGTGAGCCGGCGCTTTCTCGACATGGTCGGATCGCTTCTGGAACGCGGCGCGCGGAGCGGCGACTTCCGCGAGGGCGTCGATCCCGTCCAGCTCAACATCACGATCGCGGCGATCGGCTACTACTACCTGACAAACCGGTTTACCGGTTCGATCATCTTTGAGCGCGATCTCATGGCGCCGGCAGCGCTGGAGGAACGCATACAATTCAACGTTGAGACAATCAGGCGACTTGTCTGCCTGAAATAGGTCTTGCAGGAATGGGCGCACGGACGCGCCGATGCGCATGCCCTGGCCAGGGAGCACGGGGGGCAGCAGCGTATGGGCCGCGCGCTCGACTACGGCATGGTTGCCATCAACCGTGTCAAGATAACCGGCGCGCCGATCCCCTTTGGGGGCGTCAAGCAATCCGGCATCGGCCGCGAGGGGTCGCGCCACGGGCTCGAAGCTTTCACCGATCTGAAGTATCTCTGCCTGGACGTGGCGTAAGGTGTGTCGATATTCAGGTGATGCCGGCCTGACCGCTCCAACGTTGTTGCCCCACTCAACGGTCATGCTGCATTTTCCGTCATTGCGGACTATTGTCTGCAAAAGCGGAATACTCTAACCTGACGAGATCGAACGGCCGCGCATGATGCGTCAATTCATCACCAGCAAGAGGCATGCAATGAGCACTTTTTCGACGCCCTACGCGATAGCGGTCGTCGGCGCGGCAAGCGGCATAGGGCAGGCTGCCGCCGCCCTTATGGCTCGTCGCGGCGCAAAGATCATCTGCCTCGACCGCAACGGCCAAGGTGCTCGCGCCACGGCCGACGAAATCCTCGCAACCGGTGGCGAGGCGTCGGCCTATCCGATCGATATCACCGACCGGATATCGAACAGCGCGGTATGGGACAGCGTCATCCGCGAAACCGGGCAATTGCACGCGGTGGTCAATTGCGCCGGCATCACCGGGCAGACCAATCTCAAGGCGCATCAGGTCGACCCGGACGATTTCGATGTCGTCTACAAGATCAACATGCTTGGCGCGCTTCTTGTCTCGCAGGCGGTGCTGCCGCACATGCTATCGAAAAACTATGGCCGCATCCTTCATCTCGCCTCCATCGCCGGAAAGGAAGGCAATGCCGGCATGACCGCCTACTCGGCGACCAAGGCGGGCCTGATCGGCATGGTGAAGTCGATGGGCAAAGACTATGCCGAGACCGGCATCACCATCAATTCGCTGGCGCCCGCCGTCATCCGCACGCCGATGGTGGCGGCGATGCCGGATGCACAGGTCACCTATATGACCGACAAGATTCCGATGAAACGCTGCGGCGAGCTCGACGAGGCCGCCGAGATGATCTCCTGGATCGTTTCCCCCGCCTGCAGTTTCACCACCGGTTTCACCTTTGATCTTTCCGGCGGCCGCGCAACCTATTGAGCAGATCATGACAAGCAAGATCGCGCGGCTCGAAGTCATCCCGGTCGTTTCGTCGGTCGTTTCCGCGGGCGATCTCGACGGCACGACCGACACCGTGATCATAAAGATCCACGACGAGGACGGTCGCTACGGATTCGGCGAGGCCGACGCGCCGCCATCCGTTGTCAAAAGCTTCCTCGAAATGCCGACTGCTCATCTGTGGAGCCGCAATGCAGGTGAGATCCTGATTGGAGAGGATCCGATCGAGATCGCGGCAATCTGGCAAAAACTCTATGACGGCACTTTCTGGCCCGGCCGGCGCGGCATCGGCATCCATGCGATCTCCGCCATCGACATCGCCCTTCACGATCTTGCGGGAAAGCAGTTCGGCGTACCGGCCTACAAGCTGATGGGCGGGGCGCGTCGCGAAAAATTGAGACCTTACTGCACCATTTTTCCGGGCCTCGCGCAGGGTCGCGGCATCAGGGACCTGATGCGGGAAATCGGCCGGCAATTCGACGCCGCGCTCCAGGCAGGTTTCCGAGCGGTCAAGATGGAGGTGCTGTTCTACGATCTGGTGACCGATCGTGAGCTTGCCGGGCTCATCGGTGAAGGTCGCCGGATGCTTGGCGACGACATCCTGATGGCTGTCGACTTCGGCTATCGCTGGCACAATTGGCATGATGCACTTTTCGTCCTCGATCGAATTTCCGACTGCGACATCTTCTTTGCCGAGGCGACACTGCAGCACGACGATCTCGCGGGCCATGCTCGGCTCGCGGAGAGGAGTTCAATCCGCATTGGCGGCGCGGAAGCCGCCGCCACCCGTTTCGAGATTCGGGAGTGGTTGACCGTTGCCGGGGTCGGGGTGGTCCAGCCAAACATCGGACGCGGCGGCGGACTGACCGAGATGCGCCGGATTGCCGACATGTGCGAACTTCACGGCGCCGAAGTCGTGCCGCATGGCTGGAAGACCGGCATCACGTCGGCGGCCGGCCGGCATTTCCAGGCCGCCTGTCAGGCGAGCCCGGTCTTCGAATATGTTTCGCCGCATGTGTTTGACAGCGTCTTGCGGCGCGAACTGGTTTCTCCCGAGCCAGCCGTCGTCGACGGGCTGATGGAACTGCCCACCGGGCCTGGCCTGGGCATCGAATTGAATGAAGAGCTTGTTTCCCGCTGGCGCACGGACGGCAAATAGGCCTCATCCGACCCGAAATCTTGCCACGGTCTCCGGATCGAGGGTCACACCCAGTCCCGGCCCTTGCGGAATGGCGATCCGGCCATCGGCGCCGATCGGGAAATTTTCCTTCGTCAGATGCCAGCGCAGCGGCGACTGGCTGGTGGAATATTCACATGGCTCGTCCATCCAGTGCTGCGACAGGAAAGCGAGGTTCGCCGCGATGGTTATGTTCGATTTGTAACCGTGCGTGACCACGCGTTTGCCGAGCCTTTGCGCCAGTTCGGCGATCCGCATCAGTTCGGTGATGCCGCCGGCCATGGTCACGTCGGGTTGGGCGATGTCGATCTTGCCGCGCTCAAAGGCTTCCTCATATTCGAAGCGCGTGGTCAAGCCGAGATCGCCGCCGCCGATCGGCACATCAAATCCTTGAAAACGCGCATGCCCGTCGAGATCGTCGATCGGTAATGGCGCCTCTACCCAGAAGAAATCATGCTCCTTGAAGATCGGCATCAACGGCAGCCCCTCCTCGGCCTTGGCCCAGGCGGTCGCGGCGTCGACCATCAAACGGATGTCGGGTCCGACATGCTCGCGCGCCGCCCGTATGAGTCCAGCCGTCTTGTCCACGTCCTCGCGCCAGAACGGGTCGGCGACGATCTTGATCGCCTTCAGCCCGAGCTTGAGCCCACGGTCGATATTCTTGCGCACATCGTCGGCCGTTTCGCCAAGCGGATAAACGGTCCCGTAGGCCAACACGCGGTCGCGCCGACGCGCGCCGAGAAGCTGGCCGACACTCTTGCCGAGCGTCTTGCCGCGCAGATCCCACAGAGCAATGTCGACGGCGGAGATGGCGTGAATGACCGCCCCGCGCCTGCCGTAGTAGCTGGTGAGGTCGTACATGCGATCCCACAGCCCCTCGACATCGGATGGATCGGCGCCGAGGATTGCTTCCTTCAGGCCCATGGCATGGGTGTGGGAGCGCGGTGCGTCGACGATGGCGCGGATCACCGAGGGAACGCTGTCCACCTCGGCAATCCCGGTAAGACCTTCGTCAGTGTGGACGAGAACGAGACAATTGTCGTATGACCCGTCGAAGGTATCGCCGGTCCAGCCGGGTACACGCAGTTCGATGACCTCGATGTCGATGATTCTCATGATCCACCCCTCCCGCAGACTCACGCAAGGTAACATTTCCAAATACCGGACGATAGTCCACAATGCCGGAACATCCAAATGCGCACCTCGATAAAACCAGCCGCCGCGAAAAATCCCGATGAACCCGGACGGGACGCCGCCGATGACGAGAGCACGGGTTCGCGCAGCGTCCGGCGCGCCCTCGACATCTTCGAGTTGATGCTGCGGCAAGGCGAACCCGTTACCGTGGCGCAGATCATCGCCGAGCTTTCGATCCCGAAGTCGACAGCCTACGAACTGGTGCGCACCTTGTCGGAAGGGGATTATCTGGCTCCGTCGGGCAAGGGCAGCGGATTGTTTCTTGGCCGCAAGCTGTTCGAACTCGGCATGGCTTATCGCAGCCATGTCGATCTGTTGAAGGACGGCAGCCAGATCGCCGAGGAGTTGCGCAACGAAACGGGCGAGACCGTGCAGCTCTCGGTTCTCGACAACGATCTGATGATGGTGCTGCTGAAGGAGGAAGGCATTCGCCCCTTGCGCATCATCAGCAATGTCGGCTCGCGCGTTCCGGTCAACTGGGCAGCGGCCGGGCGGCTGCTGGTTTCCGACATGGATGACAAGGCGCTGACGACCTTGCTGACCGCCACAATCCGCCAATCACCAACCGGAAGGGCCATCACCGACGTCAGCAAGCTTATCGCCCAGATCCGGCGGTTCCGCCGTCAGGGCTATGCCACCGAATTGAACGAGACCAACGAACATGCCGGCTGCGTCGCCGCGCCGGTCATCGATGCATCCGGTCGATGTGTCGCGGCGCTGAGCGTGGTTGCGCCCGAACAGCGGTTGGTCAAACCCAATCGCGACTATCTGATCGTCAGCGTCATCAAGGCGGCGGAAAAGCTGTCGCGACGGCTCGGCTGACGGCGGCATCCTATCCGGCGGCGTGCAAGCGCTGAAGTTCGGTGAGAAGCGCGTCTTGCGTGACGCTGCCGCGCAGATGCGCCTCGATCAGGTCGCCGGCCCTTTCCTGGAACGCCAGATAGCCTTGGTAGCGCGGCCTGGTCCAGCAGGCTTCCATGGTCGCCATCGTCTGCCGGTAGCAGCCGCCGAAGCGTTCGTTGATCGCCTCGTCCTGCCAGGCATCGCGGCGCGCCGGCTGGCCGTGATGCAGGGCGAAAGCGTGCTGCGTGGCCTGCTCTGCGGCGAAGCGCGCATAGGCAAGCGCCTCGGAGCGATGGCGCGTGTGCGCCGACACGCCGAGGCCGGTGCCGCCGATTGTCGAGCCGGCCGGCCCGTTGGGTCCGGGGAAATCGTGGAAGCGCAGCGGTCGTCGCTGGTCGGCCTCGGCATAGGTCGCGTAGCAATAGACCGCCGGGCAGAAAACCAGGTCGTCGCGCTGCATCATCTGATCATGCAGTTCGATGCTGTTCCAGCCGAGCACCTCGGCCGGGCAGACGCTCAGCAGGTCGCGCATGAGGCCAAGAACCTCGCTTGCCGCATGCCGGTCGGCGAACTCTGCGTCTCGGCCAGTCGCGCAAGGCGTGCCAAGATTGGCCATCAGCGTGAAGAACGTCATCAGGCTGTGCACGCCCGATAGCCCAATGCCCAGCCAGTGGCCCTTGCGCCGGGCCTTCCCGCCAAGCGCCATCAGGTCGTGCCAATTGGCCGGGATGGCCGTGTCCAGCGCCCGGATGAGGTCGGGCCGCGAAACGGCGACCTGGCAGGCGGCATCGACAGGCATCGCCCAGAGCGATCCTCCCAGTCGATAGGATTCCAGCGACGGTCCGACGAACGGGTCCTGCCCCGGCGCAATGATATCGTCGAGCGGCACGAGACAGCCTGTCGCCGCGATCAGGCCGGTAAAGGGGTGATCCAGAATGATGAAGTCGAAGTCCTTCGCCAGCATGTCCACCGGAGTAAACTCGAAACCGCTCAGCGGCCGCGACGACCATTCGATTTCGACCTCGGGATAACGCGCCCGGAACATCGGCATCGTTTCCACCAGGGGGTCGATCGCACGCCGATGATTCCAAGTCATTCCGCGCAGCTTGATGGGGGCCATCTCCAACTCCATGCTCTCGCTTCCGACATAGCACAAGCGACGCCAGAGTCTACATTATTGTACTTATATCCGGCATTTCGGAATACTCGCGCTGCAAGGCATTGAGACGGCGGCGGACGTGGGGTAACAGCGAACAGATCCGGCTCGATCGGCCTGAAAGCGCGCTTCCATGGCCATGGCATCGCTTGGCTCACGGCAACCGGCGGCCAGTTCGGTTCACCCTCTCTCGAACAGCTCGATGATGATGCCGTTGGGGTCGCGCAGATAGCCCGCGGTGCAGGCAGCCATCGCAGGATCACGGATGCTGGTCATCTCACCCAACACCGTAGCGCCGGCGGCAATGAGCCGGCGGAACGTGTCATCCATGTCCTCGACGTCCAGACAGACATGCCCGACCCCGGGCTTGTCCGGCAAATCCGCCGGATTGTCGCGGCCCCCCTCGGCATACTCGATGAACTCCATGTGGTGCCCATGGCCATGAAGGTGAGCAACACGTATGCGCGCATCGGGCACGCCTGTGACTTTGGCGACCCAGGCACCCCGGCGCTCGACAATCCCCTGCCCCTCGAACCCGAGCTCGTCGGTCCAGAACCGTACAGCCTTTTCGAGATCGGGAACCGTGAAACTCGTGTGATTGAACCCGATGATCATCCTCGCTCTCCATCACATTTAGCGTTCATATTGTGAGATAGCCGCCATCGACCGGGAGCGTCACGCCATTGATGAAACCGGCTCCGGCCGAGGCGAGGAAAACCACGGGGCTGGCCACTTCATGCGGTTCACCAAAACGCTGCCACGGACAATGCCAGCGCAGCCATTCGTCCGTGGAACCATCTCCCTTGCCCCCCATGGGCGTGTCGATGTACCCGGGCGCCACCGCGTTGACCCTGATCCCGAACGGCGCGAATTCGCGGCACATCACTTGGGTCAGCGATCGAATTCCGCCCTTGGAGGCGGTGTAGCCTACATGAGCGAACCCGCTGGCGAAGGCCACGACGGAGGATATATTGACAATCGAGCCGCGTGTCGTCTTCAGGGCGGGCAGGAAGGCTCGCGCCATGTTGAATGCCCCGGTCAGGTTGACCGCGATGTTGCGGTCCCACACCTCGCCGGACGCCGCGTCGTCGATGCGCTCGTTTCCGGCCACTCCGGCGTTGTTTACCAAGATGGACAAGTCACCGTGGCTGTTTGCAACATAGCTGGCAAACGCCGTAAGCGCCTCTCGATCGGTGACATCGAGCCGCTCGCCCCGGGCATCCAGCCCATCGGTTTTCAGCGTTTGCGCGGTTTGATCGGCCGCGGTCGGGTCGATGTCGGCGACGATCACGCGAGCACCGGCTTCCGCCATTCCACGCGCGATGGCGGCTCCGATGCCGCGGCCCGCGCCCGTCACCAGTGCCAGCCTGCCTTCGAGCAGCTTCATCCCTTCATCTCCCGTCCAGCCGCCGGCGAAGCCCGCTAATCCTCGGTCATGCGTGCGATTGTCTTCAGCGCTTCCAAATGGTTCTCGAACTGCTTCCTGAACCTTTCCGTGGGCACGGAGATGCCCAAGGCGACCTTGCCTTCAAATCCCTCCACCGGCACGGCGAGACAGCATAGACCAATCGAAAACTCCTCTTCCTCGACGGCATATCCCTGATCGGCGATCCGCTTCAATTGCGCGAGAAGCGAGTTTCGATCGATCACCGTTCGGCTTGTCACCGGGACCAGCAGGTGTGGCGCCAGATGGGATTCGCGTGTCTCGGCATCAGTCAAGGCCAACAGCAGCTTGCCCGTGGCTCGCGCGTGGGCGTGGCCGCTATAGCCGTGGGGCACCTCAACCGCCTGAACCGCCGATTGTCCCCTGGCCTGGCCGTTGCCAGCACGACGATTCGTCCGTCGATCCAGCCGCTGGCGTACGCGGTTTCGCCGGTCGCCGCGACGGCTGCACGGACCTTCGGCGCGATGAGCTCGGGCGGTGCGATCTGCCGGCGGAAGCCTTCCGCTATCGGCGCTGCGGCCAATCCAAGAACGTAGCGGTTCTGAGCGTTTCTGCGCAGGATGCCGGTGCCGAGCATCGTATGCAGCAGGTGGTATGTGACCTGGCGCGGCAGGTCGAGCTGTTCACTGATTTCCTTGGCTTTCAAGCCATTGCCGCTACGGGCGACGCAAAGCAGGATCGCCACGGTTCGCACGGCTGTCTGGACGCGCGGCTTGGAATCATCCTGGTCGACCTCGGCCGATGCTGACAATGGATCCTGGGGTCGCACCATTTGATCATCCATTGATGCGTCTGCGGCCATTGCGAAAATCGACACTGGCCATGACACGACCTGGCATCGCCACGGCTGAAAGCAACGGCACCCGCATTTGTCCGCGCGACCTTCTAGCCCGAAACAAGCGCGGACAAGCGACGGCACGCTGTCGGCTTGTCGTCCCTTCGATCCACGGCGTCATACAGTAATGCTACGCCGTTCTGATTGTCAAATACCATTATCTATGTCAACATATGATATAATTTAGGGCTCTTTACATCAAAACCATCACATACTGATGTTTTCACACAGTATGGGCGCGGTAGCCCTATGGATTATGACTGCCATGTTCGGCTCCACCGCTTCAGCGGAAGCCACCCGGATGCGCTCGGTTGCCGCAAGGAGCGCCCGCTCGCTGAGCGGCCGGCGGCGGCAAGGGCGCAATTCGCTCCGTCGGTTTCTTGACTCACGAGGGAACCCGGATATTGTGCCAGTCTGTAAACGCGAACGCTTGTCCGGCATTTCGGAATAAAAGCGCAAGGGAACGTCTGTCCGTTTATAACAGGGAGGAGAAACCAATGAGCACGACCAAGTGGTTGTCCGGGATCGCCATCGCGGCACTCGGTTTTGCAGGCTGGATGCCGGCGGCCTTTGCCGCTGCCGGCGACGAATGCGTGAAGATACTGGGCTACGAATGGAGCGGCGAGAAGCAGTCCATGGATCCCGCCGACATGCATTCCGGCGACGATGCCTATCACACCTTCGCCGTCTACAATCGGCTCGTCGACATCGACGACAATTTCAACGTTCTGCCTGAGCTGGCGACCGAATGGTCGGTCTCGCCGGACGGCCTGAGCTGGACCTTCAAGTTGCGGCAGGGCGTGAAATTCCATTCCGGCAAGGATTTTTCATCGGCCGACGTGGTCTGGAGCTTCAAGCGGTTGCTCGATCCCAAGACGGGTTCCGGCGCCCAGGCTGTTCTCGAATTCCTCGATCCGGACGGCATCACCGCGCCGGACCCGTCGACCGTGGTGTTCACCACCAAGAAACCGGTGGTCGAGCTGCCGGTCCTCATAACCAACAAATTCACCAACATCGTGCCGAATGGCGCGACCGGACAAACGCTTCGCCTCCATGAGGATGGAACCGGTCCATTCATGCAGGAGCAGTTCACACCCAACGCGCCAGTGCGCATCCTGCGCAAGAATCCGAATTATTGGAAGGCCGGCGAACCCAAGTCGGACTGCCTGCGCATCACTGTCGCCCAGGAAGCGGTGGCAGCCGTTTCGGCGATGAAGGCCGGTCAGATCGATCTCATGCTGAATGTCGATCCGTCGGTCATTTCTTCCCTGAAGGACGATCCGTCGGTCCAACTTCTGCAAACCGCGGCGTCGAACTCGATGACGATTTCGGCTTGGGTCGACACGCCGCCATTCGACAACCCGAAGGTGCGAGAAGCGATGAAAGCCGTCGTCGATCGCCAGGCGATGGTCGACACCGTGCTGCTTGGTTTCGGCGAACCCGGCGCCGACAATCCGGTGCCCGTCGGGAGCCCGGCCTCCTACACCAAGGAAGCGCCCAAGCAGGATATCGAGCTTGCCAAGAAGCTGCTCGCCGAAGCGGGATACAAGGATGGGCTGAAGTTCGATCTCTACACCGCCGAAGGCGTGCCCGGCATGGTGCTGATGGCGCAGGTCTACGCCGAGATGGCCAAGCCCGCCGGGTTCGACATCAATGTCATCGTCACGCCGGCCGACAGTTTCTGGGACGATGTGTGGCTAAAGAAGTCGATCACGACCTCCGCATGGTCGATGCGGCCGCCAGGGGAAGGTCTCGCAACCGCCTACACCCAGAACGCCAAATGGAAGGAGACGCATTGGGAGCGCCCCGACTATGACGCGCTGCTCCTGAAGGCCAACACAACCGTCGATCCGGCCGAGCGCAACAAGCTGTTCCAGCAGACCGGCGAATTGCTCGCCAAGGAGGGTGGATTGGTCCTGCCGATGTTCGTTCACCAGGTGCTTGCGCTCCGCAAGGGCTGCGAAGGCTACACGCCGCGTGCGCAGAACTTCAATCTGAACTTTGAAACCCTCTCCTGCAAGTAACACCGGGCGGCCCCAAGTTCGAAAGCTCGGGGCCGCTTCCTGTCCAACGTCGGCGTCGCGAGGAACAAGCGGTGACCATTTTCAAACTGGTGGTTCGCCGGGCCTTGATGTCCGTGGTGACGCTGCTGATCGTCTCTCTTATCGTCTTCGCGATGCTTGAAGTCTTGCCTGGCGACGTTGCCTCGCGCATTCTCGGGCGCGACGCGACGCCCGAGGCGCTGGCGCTTCTGCGGACCAAGCTCGGCCTCGATCATGCGGCGCCAATCCGCTACTTGGCATGGCTCGGCGGGTTGCTCAGCGGCGATCTCGGCCAATCGCTCGTCTCAAATCGTCCTGTCACATCCATTCTCGGCCAGCGCATCTTCAACACGGTGCTGCTCTCGACCTATGCCTTGCTGCTCTATCTGCCGCTGACGATCATTCCCGCGCTGTTGCAGGCCTTGAACCGCGACAAGCCGCTCGACCATGCACTCTCGGTGGTCACGCTGGTTCTGCTGTCGCTGCCGGATTTCCTGCTCGCAACGCTGCTGCTGCTCGCCTTTGTCGTCATGCTGCCACTGTTGCCCGCCATCTCGCTTGTCGACGCAACATCGAGCGCCTGGGAATACATTCGGGCGATGACGCTGCCGGCGCTGACGCTCGCCATCGTCATGTCGGTCTATGCGGTGCGCATGCTGCGCGACAACCTGATCGAAGTGCTCGATTCCGACTATATCCGCATGGCGGAGTTGAAAGGTCTGTCGCGCCGCCGCGTGCTGCTGCGCCACGCGCTGCCCAATGCACTTGTGCCGACGCTCAACATCACAGCGCTGAACCTTGCTTACCTGGTCGGTGGCGTCGTCGTTGTCGAGAAAGTGTTCTCCTATCCCGGCTTCGGAAGCCTGTTGGTCGACTCCCTGCAGCTGCGCGATCTGCCGGTCATCGAGGCGACAGTGATGATCGCCGCTTTCGTCTATGTGGCGGCCAATCTCATGGCCGATGTCGCGGCGATCCTGATCAACCCACGACTGCGCGCGAGCTGACCCAATGAGCGTCGAGCAAGCCAATATGCCCGCCCCGCCAAGCCGTCTGAGTGGCCTGCTGCCGCTATGGCGACAGACCCCGATCAGCTTCCGCATCGGCCTGATCGTGCTCGTCATCCATCTGATCGTCGCGATTACCGGCCCGTTCTGGGCACCTTACGGCTTTTCGCAGATGGGCACCGGGCGGCCGCTTTCGGGAATGAGCCTTGCCCATCCGTTCGGCGTCGATCAGCTTGGCCGCGACATTTTCAGCCGTGTCGTGCACGGCAGCCACATCGTTATCCTGCTTTCGCTGTCGGGAACGCTGCTCGGTCTTGTGATCGGCGCCATTCTCGGCCTGCTCTCCGGCTATGTCGGCGGTTGGGTAGACGAACTCATCCAGCGGCTGCTCGAAGCACTGATCAGCATTCCCTTTCTCGTCCTTGCGCTCCTCGCCATCGCAGCCGCGGGCAGCGAAATGTCCGGCAATCCGGTGTTGATCGTGCTGGTGGTGGCACTCGTATACGCGCCGCGCATCGCCCGCATGGCGCGGGCGGCGGCCATCGACATCGCGACGCGCGATTATGTCACCGTCGCGCGGCTGCGCGGCGAAAGCGCGTGGTCGGTGATGCGTCGCGAATTGCTGCCCAATGCAAGCAGCGTCCTCCTCGTCGAATTCGCACTGCGCGCCGGCTACGCCCCGGTGCTGATCGGCTCGCTCGGTTTTCTCGGTTTCGGACTGCGCCCGCCAACGCCGGAGTGGGGACTGATGATCAGCGAGAACCGGGCGCTGCTCATCATTTCGCCGATCACCGTACTCGGACCAGGCTTGTCGCTGGCGTCGCTCGTCGTCGGCCTCAATCTGTTCACTGAAGGCCTCGCGCGCATCCTCGGCCGCACCGTGAAGCTGGGAAACCAGTAATGCAGGATGCCGTATCTCCCATCGTCGCGGTCGAGCATCTGTCGGTCTCCTACCGTCAGGGCCAGGGCTTCCTGCGCGTCGTCGACGACGTGAACTTCACCATCGCACCGGGCGAAGTCTTCGGCCTCGTGGGAGAATCCGGCTGCGGCAAGTCGACCGTCGCGCTGCAGCTTCTCGGCTATCGTCCGCCGGCCATGCGCACCGATGGCGGCGCGATCCGCTTCGACGGCCATAACCTGCTGGCGCTCGGCCGCCCGGACCTGGACCGCCTGCGCGGCGCCCGCATCGCTTTCGTGCCGCAAAATCCAACGACGGCGCTCAACCCCGGCATAAGGGTCGGCGGACAGATCGACGAGGCCCTTGCCGCGCACGGCTTTGGTGCTCCACAAAAGCGCGTCGGGCGGACCCGGGAACTCTTCGATCTCGTCGGCTTGCCGGCGGCGGCGGATTTCCTGGCGCGCTTTCCGCACCAGCTTTCCGGCGGGCAGCAGCAACGTGTCTGCATCGCCATGGCGCTTGCCTGCGACCCGGCCTTCGTCGTGCTCGACGAGCCGACGACCGGTCTCGATGTCACCACGCAGGAGCAGATCATCGCGCTGCTGATCGCCTTGCGCGCGCGGCTTGCCATGTCGATGCTCTACGTCACGCACGATCTCGCCTTGCTGTCGCAGATCGCCGATCGCGTTGGCGTCATGTATGCCGGGCGCATGGTCGAGATCGCGCCGACCGCCGAACTGTTTTCCAATCCGAAACATCCCTACACCCGAGGTCTGATCGGCTCCATTCCCCGCATCGACGATCGATCCGGCCTGCCGGCGCGGCCATTGCGCGGCCTGCTGCAGCGGCACGATCTGCCGCCCGGTTGCCCGTTCGCGCCTCGCTGCGACTGGGCGCTGCCACTTTGTTCCACCGACCGGCAAGCGTTGCAGCCGGCAGGCCCCAGACGCGAGGTCGCCTGTTGGCGCTGGCCCGGGATCGTGGCGCCCGCGGACGATCGGCCGGTTGCCGCTCCGGTTGCCGCGGCGACGAACAAGGAACTCCTCGCCGTCGAGAACGTCAGCGTCGTCTATGGCCGCCCCGGCCGCGGCTTCACCGCCATCCGCGACATCACCCTCAACATAAGGGAGGGTGAGACATTCGCGCTGGTTGGCGAATCCGGCAGTGGAAAGTCGACGCTGGCGCGCGCCGTCGCGGGGCTGATCGCACCCACCAGCGGACGCATCTCCCTGTCCAGGAAGCCGCTCGCCGGCCGTGTCAAGCAACGCGACGCCGAGGAGCGCCAGCTGATCCAGTTCGTGTTCCAGAACCCCGACGCCTCGCTCAATCCCCGCGCCCGCATCAGCCGTGCGCTGGCACGACCGCTGGAATTCTTCTTCGGCAGCAAGGCCGAGGCTCCCGTCGTCGCCGCGCTCGCCGATGTCAGGCTGGACGCGAAATACGCCAACCGCTTCCCCGACGAACTGTCCGGCGGCGAGCGCCAGCGCGTCGCCATCGCCCGCGGCCTCATCGCCGAGCCGTCGCTGCTTTTGTGCGACGAGATTCTCTCGGCGCTCGACGTCTCGGTGCAAGCCAGCATCCTGGCACTCTTGCAGCGGCTGAAGGCCGAGCGCGGCATTGCCATGCTGTTCATCTCTCACGATCTCGCGGTGGTGCGTATGCTGGCCGACCGCGTCTGCGTGCTGTTTGCCGGCGACATCATGGAAATGGGGCCTCGCGATCAGGTCTTTTCAGCGCCCTTCCACCCCTACACCCACAGCCTTCTCGACGCGGTGCCGACACCGCTGCGGTCACGCCCGGATGCGAGCCGCAAGCCCGAAACGGCAAGGCCGCCGACGCCCGATGGCTGCGCCTATGCCGGTCGCTGCGCCTGGCGGATCGGCGACATCTGCGACAAGGAGGCGCCGCCGTGGCGCAAGACGCCGGAGGGCCTGAACATACGCTGCCATCACCCGCTCGACGAACTTGAGCGCCGTGCAACCTGGCCGAACGCTCCGGAAGTTTCGACCAACGCAAACTGACAACGGGGAAAGACACCGTGAAGATCACCAAAGTCGAATGCTTCGTGCTTCTCGTCCCGGATTACCGAGCCGACGCCTGCTCGTCGGCGCAAGACAATCTGGTCGTCAAGATCCACACCGACGAAGGCCATGTGGGCATCGGCGAGACCGACACCAATCCGTGGGCCGCCCGCGCCATGATCGAGGCGCCGGGCACCCACATCATGGGCCTCGGCCTCACCGAGATGCTGGTCGGCGCCGATCCGAGCGATGTCGAGGGCCTATGGGACAAGATGTACAAGGGTTCGGCGATGACCGGGCGTCGCGGCCTCGGCATCTGCGCCATGGGTGCGCTCGACATGGCGCTCTGGGATCTGCGCGGCAAGGTCGAGGGCAAGCCATGCTGGCAATTGCTCGGCGGCGCGGTCAATCCGACGATCACGCCCTACGCCTCGCTGCTGCCAGAGGGCGACGATCTCGATACCTACACCCGCATTCTGGTAGAACGAGCGGAAAAAGCGAAGGCGCTCGGCTTCCGCGCGGTAAAACTGGAGGTCTGCACCAAGGGGCCGTACTCGCACAATTCGCTGCAGATCGAGGACGATCGTGAGATCGCGAAAATCGTCGCGGCATGCCGTAAGGCGATCGGCCCTGAAATGACGGTGATGGTCGATGTCGCCTATGCCTGGCGCGACTGGAAGGAGGCACTGCGTGCCATCGAGATGTTCGCCGACCAGGACATCTTCTTCATCGAGACGCCGCTTCCGTCCGACGACGTCGAGGGGTACGCCAAGCTGGTCAAGGCTTCGCCCGTCAGGATCGCCGCCGGCGAATGGCTAAACTCACGCTTCGAGTTTCTCGAACTTTTCCGCACTGGCGGCCTGGACGTCGCGCAGCCCGACGTCGGTCGCGTCGGCGGCCTCACCGAAGCACGCCGGGTCGCCATGCACGCCGCCGACCATGGCCTGCTCGTGGTGCCGCATTGCTGGAAGTCGGCGATCGGCATCGCCGCTTCGGCGCATCTCTCCGTGGTTTCGCCGACCTGCACCCACATCGAATTCCTGCCGCGCGAGCTTGCCGATTCGCGGCTGAGGACGGAGCTATGCTCGGAAGAACTGCCGATCGTCGACGGCCGTATTCCCTTGCCCACCAAGCCCGGCCTCGGCGTTACACTCGACGAGGCCGCACTTTCCACATTCCGCGTACAGTGAGATGATCATGAAGATTGAAGCAGTCGATTTTTTCTATTTGTCCATGCCTGTCGTCACCGATGCCGGGGACGGAAGCCAGGATGCCCTGGTCGTTCGGGTCGCTGCCGGCGGCATGATCGGCTGGGGCGAATGCGAAGCCTCGCCGCTGGTGTCCATTGCCGCCTATGTCACGCCGATGTCGCACGGAGCCTGCAAGCCGGTGCGCGACGTCGTTCTCGGGCAACAGCTGGAGACCGCCTCCGACATAGCGCGCATCGGCGCCGCGGTCGAACTCGAATGCATGGATCTGCTGCAGGCGGCCCACACCTTCTCCGGCATCGAGATGGCATTGTGGGACCTTCTCGGGCGCAAGCGTCAGGTTCCGGTCTACGAACTTCTCGGCTACGCCAGGGCCTATCCAAAACTGCCCTATGCGTCGCAGCTCTTCGGCGACACGCCGCAGGAAACGCTGGCGGGTTGCCGTTCGGCGCGGGAAAAGGGCTTTCGCGCCGTCAAATGCGGCTGGGGTCCGTTCGGCCGCGGCAGCCTGGCCGACGACCGTGACCACCTTCGGGCCGCGCGCGAGGGCCTTGGCGATGGGGGAACATTGCTGATCGATGCGGGTCAGATATTCCGCGAGGATGTAGACGCGGCCGCTGCGCGCATCGCCATGCTCGAAGACGTCGGCGCGCTCTGGCTCGAGGAGCCGTTTCACGGCGGCGCCTACGACGCCTATGCGGCGCTGGCCGCAAGGGGCGGCAAGGTGCGTCTTGCCGGCGGCGAAGCCTCGCACAATGTTCACATGGCCCGCCAGTTGATCGACTACGGCAAGGTCGCCTATGTCCAGATCGATTGTGGCCGCATCGGCGGCATCGGTCCGGCCAAGCTTGTCGCCGACTTCGCGGCGGCGCGAGATGTAACCTATGTCAACCACACCTTCACCTCGCACCTGGCGCTCTGCGCTTCGCTGCAGCCCTATGCGGGCTTGAAGGATCATGTCATCTGCGAATATCCGTTCGCGCCCAAATCCGTGGCCTGGGACATGAGCGAAACCCATCTCTTGCCAAACGCGAATGGCGAGGTGGTGCTGCCCGCGGCGCCGGGATTGGGCATCACCATGAATCCCGGGGGCATGGCGGCCTATGTCGTCGATGTGGAGATCTCGGTGAAAGGCAAGGTCCTCTATCGCACACCATCGCTCTGACCGCTTCCGCGCAATGCGTCGTTATAGTTCGGGATAACGCAGCCTCAGGCCCGGCGCTGGCATCGGCGCGGTATGCACCGACCAGCCGCAAAGGCTGGCGATGATCAACGTCTTCCTGTCGCCGCCGCCGAAGGCGATGTTGGTCGGGGCGACCAGCATAAGCTGTTCCCAGTCATCGTAGAGCGTGATCAGCTCGCCGCCCGTCGTCAGGCGATAGATGATGTTGGGGTTGTACAGGCTGATATACAGATCGCCATTCTCGTCGAGCGCCAGACCATCGGGCACTTGCCGCGGCAATTCCACGACGACGACGCGCGCTCCGGCGCTGCCGTCGGAGTTGATCGCGATCCTGGAGACAAGCGGCGGACAGGATTCTACAACATAAAGCCAGCGTCCATCGGCCGAGAGGCACATGCCGTTGGGAAATGCGCACGCCTGCCGGTCCCATATCATGGCCGTGCCGCCGGGAGCGACCTTCCAGATGAAACCGTCTCGCGCACCCCATGTCCCCGAATCCGAGACATAGAGATTGCCGCCATCGTCGAAGACCGGATAATTCGGCACGCGCATCTTCTGCTCGGCATTGCCGGCCGCATAGACGGTGACCTTGCCGTCGGGCGTGATGCGGTGCACGCAGGCCGAGCGGTCGTCGCAGGCATAGGTGTTTACGCCGGCGTCATGCGCAAGGCCAAGCAGGAAGCCGCCCGCGACCCGCGCCACTTCCTCCAGCGCGCTGCCGTCCAGGGTGAAGCGATAAAGCTGGCCGGCCTCTCCCCCGGCATAGGCTCTGCCATCCGGCCCCCACGCCACGGCCTCGGGATGGTCGAAGGCAAGGCCGACATTGGACAGCGCCAGATGCTGATGGTCGCTCGACATTGTGCAAGGTTCCTGAAAAACGAGATGATGGTTCGATGGCCTGGCGCAGGCAATGCGGTACGAGCCGATTCAACGCTTGACGATTTCCCTGCCAAGTCTAATCTGTTCCGAGATGCCAGATCAAGGTCCAACATTCCGGAAGGAACCAGGAGCGCGTTGGTCGGGCGAGGCTGATAAATTGCCGACGCGCAGTCAGGATATGCAGCATGGGTTTGCTGGACGACAGGATCTGCCTCGTCAGCGGCGCCGGCCAGGGGCTGGGCCGATCCGTGGCGCTGGAAATGGCGGCCGAGGGGGCTGGCGTCGTGCTGCTGGAACGCAATCGCGAAACGCTCGCGGCAGTCACCGCCGAGATCGAAGCGACCGCGGGCAAGGCGCATCCCTACGTCCTCGACGTCACCGACTATGACCGGTATGGGCAGATTGTCGGCGACGTCGTCGCATCGCTCGGACGCATCGACGTCCTCGTCAACAATGCCGCCGTCAATCCTCCGACCAGAACCCTGCTCGACGACACGCTGGAAGACTGGCGCCGCACCATGACGGTCAATCTCGAGGCGGTCTATATGGGCAGCAAGCTCGTCGCCCCGCATATGGTGAAACAGCAAGCGGGCAGGATCATCCACATCGCCTCGATCCAGGGCTTTGCCTCGAGCGGCGACTGCGGTTCCTACAACGCCGCCAAGGGGGGCATCATCGCCTACACCAAGTCGATGGCGGTGGAACTCGGCCGCCACAACATTCTGGTCAATGCCGTGGCGCCTGGTTTCATGACCACGCCGATGTCGATCGTCAACGGCGTCGATGAGACGACCACGCCGGATTTCATCGACTGGTATGTCGACCGGCGCAAGATCCCGCTCGGTCGCAGCGGCAGTCCCGAGGATGTCTCCGGTACCGTGGTGTTCCTGGCATCGGACTACTGCCGCTACATGACCGGGCAATTGCTGGTCGTGGACGGCGGGCTGATGAGCACTTTCTGACCCTTGCGCGGGCGGGAGAACGCCGCGCCTGGGATATTCGCGTAACTGGGGCAAAAATAGGGAAGGCTGAAAGCATGCATGATTTCAAGCTACGGGACATTTCCCGCCGCAACTTCTTGAGAACGACCGCCGGGCTTGGAGCGGGCGCCGCGCTCGGCGGCATCCTGCCGTCGGCGCCGGCATACGCGCAGGACAAGACGCTCGACATGTGGTGGTGGGGCGAACAGGAGTTGCCGGGTCTGCAGGCCTTCGTCAACAGTTCCATTGCCGGCTACAAGGAAGCAACCATCAAGGCCATGCTGCAGGACACCGCGGTGGTGATATCGCAGTTCCAGACCGCGGCGGCCGCCGGCAAGGCACCGGATATCCAATATCTGTGGAACGGCATCTATCACATGGAAAGCGTGTGGTTCGGCTACCTTCGCGGCCTCAACGGCGTGGTCAATGCCGACGTGCTGGCCGCCTCGAACCCAACCAAGCTCAGCCATTTCGGCGGCAACGTCTACCGCGTCGGCTGGTATCCGCTGCCGATGCTCTGGATCTACAACAAGAAGCTGTTCGAACAGGCCAAGCTCGACCCCAACACGCCGCCGGCGACGTGGGATGCGCTGCTCGATGCCTGCGAAAAGCTCAAGACGGCCGGCATCGAGCCGCTCGGCGGCGGCATCCAGGACGGCTATTGGAGCGAGTGGTACATCAGCCACGCATTGCCGCAGAATCTCGATTCGCTCGGCGAGGCTGTCGAACTCTTCATCGGCGACAAGGATTTTCGCGATCCGAAATACCACGAGCACTGGGTAAAGCTCGAGGAGCTCAAGACACGCGGCTTCCTCAACAAGGACATGTCGTCGCTCGAACTCTATCCCGGCATCGATCTGGTGGCCGCGGGCAAGCTCGGCATCGGTCAATCCATCGGCACGCGCCTGCCTGCCGACCTCAAGACCGCCGACGGCCAGATCGGCGTCATGGTCATGCCGGGATACGGCAAAGGCAAATTGGCCGGACAGCCGCTGCTCGACGTGCAGGGTCTCGGCATCTCGACCAATTCCAAGGATCCGCAGGCGGCCGCTGCCTTCATCGAATATCTTCATTCACCCGAGCGGCTGAAAGCCTTCTGGGATGCAACCGGCTGGATACCGTCCAACAAGAACTTCGACACCAGCGTCATCAAGAATGACGCGGTGCGGCTCATGTGGGAGAAATGGGGGCTCGGGCAGAACATCTCGAACGTCACCAACGTCATGCCGGGCCAATTCTACGAACGGGCCGCCATCCCGACCGGCCAGCAGATCGTGCAGGGCTCCATGACCGGTGAGCAGGCGGGCGAACTGGCCGCCCAGACCGCCAAAGAGTGGCGCGACTTCAACCCGGATCTGGTCGAAAACTATCGCAAATGGGCGGTGGACCTGTCCTCGCCAACCTGATGTTCGCGGCCGGCGCGCGGCTCCCGCGCTCCGGCCGTTTTCGTCCAGCATAGCAGCGCAACATGAACTCATCGTCCCGGCTCACCCCCTATCTCTACGTGCTGCCGCTGGTCGTGCTGCTGGCGTTCGTATTCGGCTACCCGCTGGTGCGCATCTTCGAATTCAGCTTCAAGATGGTTCGTGGCATCGACGGGCCCTGGATCGGGTTGCGCAACTACGAACTTGTGCTTTCGCAATCGCTGTTTTGGGAATCGGTGCTGCACAATCTTCAATTGCTGCTGGCGATCCCGGCCATGATCGTCATCTCGCTGCTGGTCTCGATCCTGCTGTATGAGCGCGTCGCGGGCTGGAAGATTTACCGTGTCATCGTGTTCGTGCCCTTCGTGCTCGCCATTCCGATCATCGCGGTGGTGATGAAGCGGATGTTCCAGTTCAGCGGGCCGGTCAATGAAGTGCTGCGCTGGCTCAACCTCGACTTCCTCGCTCTCGACTGGATTGGCTCCTCGGACGTGGCGCTGTGGACGGTGATGATCCTGATCATCTGGCGCGAATCCGCGCTCGGCATCATCCTGTTTCTGGCCCGCCTGCTCAGCCTCGACGAGTCGCTGATAGAGGCCGCCAAGCTGGAGGGCGCATCCTGGTGGCAGCGCGTGTGGCACATCATCCTGCCGCAAATGCGCGGCGTCATCGAGTTCTACGCGGTGGTGAGCGTCATCACCATGCTCTCCGCGGTGTTCGCCTATGTCTACGTGGTGGGTGGCGGACGGGGCGGCCCCGGCACCTCCACCGTGGTCATCGAGTTCTACATCTTCAACGCTCTGATCCGCACCAGCCTGCCTGGTATCGCCGCGGCGGCCTCGGTGATGCTGTTCCTGGTTTCGGTCGCGCTGATCTTTCCGTTGTTCAGGGCGCGACGCATCGCCAACGAGCAGGAGACCTAGACCATGGCGCATCCGATATCCTGCTCATCACGCTGCCCCAGGACCACGCCATGAAGCAGGGCGACGCGCTCAAGCACGGCGTGCTGGCCTTCGCCGCGTTCCTGGCGCTGGTGCCGACCCTGTTCATGGTGTCGACCGCGCTCAAGAGCGACGAACAATACGCCATCGACAAGCTCGGGCTGCCGAATGCGCCCGTGCTCGATCATTTCCGGGCCGTGCTCGTCGACAGCCCGTTCCTTGCCTGGATGATGAACAGCCTGATCCTTGTCGTCGGCGCCGTGGGGCTCAGCATCGTGGTGTCGTGCCTGGCCGCCTATGCCATTGCGCGCATGCAATTCACCGGCCGCCAGACGCTGCTGGCGATCACCACGTCGCTGATGGCGGTGCCGCCGATCGTCATGATTGTGCCGCTCTTCGTTCTCTATTCGCGGATCGGCCTGATCAGCACCTATCAGGGCGCTATCATCATCTATGCCGGTCTCATCACCCCGTTCTCGGTCTACCTGCTGACCACCTTCTTCCGCACCGTGCCCAGGGAGCTGTTCGAATCGGCGCACATAGACGGCGCCGGCGATTTCCAGATTCTGATGAAGATTGTGCTGCCGCTCTCGCTTCCCGCGCTTGTCACCTTGGTGGTGGTCAACTCGCTCTATGTCTGGAACGATCTTTTGATCGCTATCATCTTCCTGCAGGAGGACTCCAAACGGACGCTGATGGCCGGCATCAGCGTCTTTCAGGGACGTTACAACAACCAGGTACCGCTAACCATGGCAGGCATGGTCATCGCCAGCGCGCCGATGCTGATCCTCTACATCACCTTCCAGAAGTATTTCATTCGCGGCCTGATGGCCGGCGCGATCAAATGACAACGGACGGTTCGATCAGCATCGCCAGCGACGAGTTGCGGGTTAAGGTCAATCCGCGCGTCGGCGGCACCATTATCGCCATCACGCATCTGGGGCTCGGCCTGTCGGTTCTGGGGAAAGTCCCCTGGGACGCGATCGATACGCCCATCGCCGGAATGGCGGCGCGTGACGAGACCCATTGGCTGACCCGCTATACCGGCGGCTGGCCGCTGCTGTTTCCCAATGGCGGCGACGCCTGCACCGACGATGGGGTCTTTCATGGGTTCCATGGCGAAGCGTCGATCGCTCCGTGGACGGTGAGCGTCTCGAAAAGCACGATCCAGCTCACGCGACGGTTTTTCACCGTTCCGGTCACGATGCAGCGCGAACTGACGGTCGAGAAGGATTTGCTGATCGTGCGCGAGCGTCTTCGCATGACCGGCCGGCGTCCGATCGACGTCATGTGGGGGCACCACGCGACCTTCGGTTCCGACTTGCTGGAGGGACCAGTGGAAATCACATCGGGCGCGCGGAAAGTGACGGCCGACGACAGTTACGATCCTCCCGCCAACCCGCTGTTGCCCGGCGTCACCAACGCCTGGCCGATGGCCGCGGGCAAGGCCGGCGCCGTCGATCTGGGCCGGCCCGGCGACAATGTGGCGGCGATGGCCTATCTGCACGATTTCGAAGCGGCTTGGGTGGCGGTGCGCCGCCTCGACGACGCCGTTGCCGTTGCCCTGTCATGGACGCCCGAGCGCTTCCCCTGCGCGTGGCTGTGGTACGAACTGGGCGCAATCACAGCACCGCCGTGGCATGGCCGCGGCCGGCTGATCGGCCTCGAACCCAACACCACCCGGTCGGCCATGGGCCTTGCCGACGCCAGGGCGCGCGCAAGCCGGCTGTTGCGGTTGCATCCGGATGAGGAACTGAGTGCCGAGCTGCGCCTGCATGTTTTCAGGCCGTCCGGGCCGGTAACCGCGCTCGACGGCGACGGGAGGGCAATCGCCGCCTGAGAAGGCTTCGCCGGCGGCTCAGGCCGCCAGCATCTCGAAGGCCCTGCCGTCGGCGTCGAACAGATGGCACCTGGCGGCGGGGAGGCCGAAGCTCATCGCTTCGTCCGGCGCGATGCGCACGTCGCCGGCTACATGCACGGCAAAGTCGCTGCTGCCGGGGACATCGACATACACGAAGGTTTCGTTGCCGAGGCGCTCGACCGCCAGCACGCGTCCAGTCACCGTGGCGTCGCCCTGCCCCGCCACTTCCAGTGCTTCCGGACGGATGCCCAGCGTGACCGGCGCGCCTTCCCTTGCCTGGCCCGGCCTGCATGGCACGGTGACCGTCTTGTCGCCTCCGAGGGCCACCGTGACGCTGTTGGCGGCCGCCCCGGCGATGACGCCTTCAAGGAAATTCATCGCCGGCGATCCGATGAAGCCCGCAACAAAGCGGTTGCACGGCGCGTTGTAGAGGTCGAGCGGCCGCCCGACCTGCTCCACCCGGCCCTGGTTCAGCACGACGATCTTGTCGGCCATGGTCATCGCCTCGACCTGATCGTGGGTGACGTAAATCATCGTCGCGCGAAGATCGCGGTGCAGGCGCGTCAGTTCGACCCGCATCTGCACCCGAAGCTTGGCATCCAGGTTGGAGAGCGGCTCGTCGAACAGAAACACTTTCGGCTCGCGCACGATGGCCCGGCCGATAGCCACGCGCTGGCGCTGCCCCCCGGAAAGCGCCCGTGGCTGACGGCCGAGAATCTCGGAAATCTGCAGGATGCCGGCAGCCCGCTGTACCTTTGCGCGGATCTCGTCCTGTCCAGCCTTCGCGATGCGCAGACCGAAGGCCATGTTTTCGAAAACGGTCATATGCGGATAGAGCGCGTAGTTCTGGAAAACCATGGCGATGCCGCGCTCCGCCGAGCGCAGCGTGTCGACCCGCTTGCCACCGATATGGATGCTGCCTTCCTGCAGGCTCTCCAGGCCGGCGATCATGCGCAGAAGAGTGGACTTGCCGCAGCCGGAGGGCCCGACGAAAACCGTGAACTCCTCCTTTTCGATGCCTAGGTCGATGCCGTGGATGATTTCGGTCTCACCATAGCGCTTGATGACGGACTTCAGTTCGACATAGCTCATCGGAAGCTCCATTCGGCGTTCCTGCCGGCAACGGCAGGCAACCAATACCCACCGTCGCCAAGTCCGGAATTGCGGATGCATGTCCAGTATCCCGAACATCACGCTATTGTCTGGAGACGAAGGCGTCAACGCGCTTGCGGCCTTCTCACCTGCGGAACGCCCGGCAATTTAGCTCTTGCAATCCCCGTCATCTTGTAAGACTGTATACAGAACACATTCAAAGAAGCGATGGTTATGAGCGGTTCCTTCATCAAAACACCTCTCAATGGCAGCGCCCTCACTCCGCTGGCCTCCTCCTCAACGCTGTCGGAGCAGGTCGCCGACAAGGTGGTCGAGGCGATTGCGCTGCGTCAGCTGCAGTCGGAGCAACGGCTGATCGAGACGGAACTCGCCGCGGCATTGCAAGTGAGCCGAGTTCCCATCCGCGAGGCGATGCGCATTCTGGAAAGCCAGGGGATCATCGTCGCTTCGCCGCGCCGCGGCATGCGGGTGGCCACGCTGGACCAGGCGTGGGCCCGCCAGCTCCATGCGGTCCGGGCCGCCATCGAACGGATTGCCGCACATCTGGCAGCAGTCCATCTGCGCGCCGACCCTCTTCTCGTGCGACGAATGGAGGGCTGCATCGCTGGCATCGCCCAGTCTCGCGGCAGCTGGCTTGCGACCAACAAGGCCGACATCAGTTTCCACACGACGCTCTTCGAGATCGCCGACAGCGCATTGCTGTGGACGCTGTGGAACGCCATCGCCCGGCACATACTCATTATCTTTTCCATCGAGACCTATCGCGATCCGGATTTCGATCGGGTCGTGGAGGAGCACCGGGTTTACCTGAACGTGCTGCTGACCGGCTCGGAGGAGGAAATCGATGCCGAGGTCGGCCGGCATGTCGCGGGCCTGGATACCTTCGAACGGGCAGAACGGCTGCTCAACAACCCAGCCACTCAATAACCAGGGGAACAGACAATGACGTCTCGCAGCAGATCGATCCCGGGCCTGACCCGCCGCCAAGCCTTGGCCCTCGGCGCCGCCGCGCTCGCTACGCCGTTCATCGCGCGACAATCGCGCGCCGCAAGCGATTTCCGCATCCTGACCTGGGAGGGCTACACCGAGCCCGAATGGGTAAAACCCTTCGAGGAGAAACACAGCGTCAAGACGAGCATCGTCTATGCCGGCTCCGTCGACGAGATGTTTGCCAAGATGCAGGGCTCGCAGGGCACCGACTTTGACATCGTTGCCTTCGACACGTCGGCATTCTCCCGTTACATGAATGCATCGCTGATCAAGCCGCTCGACCTTTCGAAGATCCCCAACGCCGCCAATCTGCTGCCGGCTTTCAAATCGGTCGCGCCACTGATGCACGGCAGCGAGCAGTTCGGCATGCCGTTTGCCTGGGGTTCGCTGCCTCTCGTCTACGACAAGACTGCCTTTCCGACAGCTCCCGATAGCTGGTCGGTGATGTGGGATCCGGCCAATGCCCAGAAAATCATCGCTCTCGACGATGCCAACAACTCGATCGTGCTGGCCGCGATCGTGCTCGGCATCAAGGACCCATTCCATCTCACCGATGCCCAGTTTGACCAGGTCAAGGAAAAGCTGATCGAACAGAAGCGGCTCCTGTTGACCTACTATGCCGGCTTCGATGACGGCGTTGCCGTTTTCGCCCAGTCGGGCATCAAGGCGATGTTCTCGATGGGCGAACCACAGGTTCCGGGTCTGAAGGCCAAGGGCGTCGACGCCGCCTTTGTCATCCCGAAGGAAGGCGCGATCGGATGGCTCGACTGCTGGACGATCTCGGCCGGCACCAAGGACGTCGACCTGGCTCATGCCTGGATCGACGCATGCCTCGACAAGAAGGTCGGCGCCTACCTCTCCGACAAGAAGAGCTACGGCAATACGACTGACGAGGAAGCCAACGCGCGCAACGGCTTCACCTATGCCGACAAGCTCGTCTGGCTGCAGACGCCGGAGAATTTCGAAAAACGCGTGGCGGTCTGGAACGAGGTCAAGGCCGCACCCTGAGCCGCATCGCATTCATGCGAAAAAATCCGGCGCCGTCGGCGCCGGACATGTCGTTCTTTACCCATTTTTCCCAGGAAATCCGGAACCCATGCGTACTGTTTCGCCCATCATCGACAACCCACCAAAGCTCGTCATCACCGCCGTCGAATGCCATGTGCTGCTGGCGCCCGATTTCGACCCCGGCATGACATCCTCTGCCCAGGACAGCCTCATCGTCGTGATCCACACTGATGGCGGAGTGTCCGGCATCGGCGAGTCCGACGCCAACCCATGGATGATGAAGGCCTGTATCGAAGCGCCCGGGACGCACACGATGGGCCTGTCGATCAAGGAAACGCTGATTGGCGCCGATCCCTTCCAGATCGGCAATATTTGGGAAAGGCTTTATATCGGCACCGCCATGAACGGCCGGCGCGGCGTCGTCGTGCATGCCATCGGTGCGATCGAGATGGCGCTCTGGGATCTTTGCGGCAAGGCTGTCGGCAAACCGGTACATGCGCTGCTCGGCGGCGCAACGCGCGACCGCATCACGCCCTATGCTTCGCTTCAGCCGGCTGGCCACGGTTTTGAGGATTATCGCGATGCGTTGGTGCAATCGGCGCTGAACGCCAAGGCGCTCGGCTTCAAGGCGATCAAGAGCGAGGTCACCATGAACGGGCCATACGCCCATGGCGGCATGCACGAAAGCTACGACCGGCACAGCGAGGTCGTGGCCGCCGTGCGCAAGGCGGTCGGCCCCGAGATGGTGCTGATGATCGACGTGCAATATCTGTGGGAAGATGCCGCGACGTGCCTTGCCGTGGTCAAGGACTGGAAGGAGTTCGACATCTACTTCCTCGAGACGCCGATCTGGTCGGACAATGTCCGCGAGATGGCGAAGCTCGCCGAAGGCGCGCCGATGAAGATCGCCTGCGGCGAATGGCTGGCGACGCGCCACGAATTCACCGAGCTGATGGATATCGGCAAGATCGGTGTCGCGCAGCCGGATGTCGGCCGTGTCGGCGGCATAGGCGAGGCGAAGATCGTCTGCGACATGGCCAAGGAGCGCGGCCTGACCATCGTGCCGCATTGCTGGAAGACCGGCGTGTCGATCTCGGCCACCGCGCATCTGGCTTTCGTCACCGACCATTGCGCCTTCATCGAATATCTGCCGCCGCAGCTCTGCGTCGAACGCCTGCGCCGGGAACTGGCTCGGGAGGAACTGGTGCTGGACAACGGCACCATCCCCCTGCCGGTCAAGCCGGGCCTTGGCGTCGAACTCGACTGGGATGCCGTCAAGCGCTTCACGGTCGCCTGAGCATGGCTCTCGCCCTGCAAGCCGTTGAGAAATCCTATGGCACGCAGCGCGTGCTGCAGCCGGTCGACCTCGAGGTCGCCGACGGCGAGTTCTTGACGATTCTTGGTCCGTCCGGCTCCGGCAAGACCACGATCCTGCGCCTGGTCGGCGGCTTTACTCGGCCGAGCGGCGGGCGCATCCGCTTCGGTGGTGTCGATCTGACCGACGTGCCGTCGCACAAGCGTCCGTTCAACACGGTGTTCCAGGACTATGCGCTGTTTCCGCACATGACCGTCGCCGACAATGTCGGCTACGGCCTGATGGTGCGCGGGCTGGCGAAATCCGCCATTCGCGGCAAGGTTGAAGAGACGCTGGAGATCGTCGGCCTCGGCGGATTGCTCGACCGCTACCCAGCCCAGCTTTCCGGCGGGCAGAAGCAGCGCGTGGCGCTGGCGCGGGCCATTGTCTGCGAACCGAAACTGATCTTGCTGGACGAGCCGCTGGCGGCGCTCGACGCCGAGATGCGGCGGCAGATGCAATTCTTCCTGAAGGATCTGCAGCGGCGCATCGCCACCACCTTCCTGTTCGTCACGCATGACCAGGAAGAAGCAATCACCATGTCCGATCGGATCGTGGTGATGGACAAGGGACGGATCGAGCAGATCGGCGCGCCGACCGCCATCTACTATTCGCCGAAGACGCCTTTCGTCGCTCGCTTCTTCGGCGACAACAATCTTGTGGCGGGCGAGGTCCGCAATGGCCGCATCGAGACGCCGATGGCGATTTTCCCGCTACCGGCCAACATATCCGCCGGGACACGCGCGGTACTCGTCGCGGTGCGGCCGGAAAAGATCGAAATCGGCGCGGTCGCCGGCGGTGTCGACATTGCCTGCACGGTCGAAGAGACGGTGTTCATCGGGGCGATGACACAGCTTCGCGTGCGGCCGCTGGCGGCGCCGGAGACGACGCTGCTGGTGAAGAAGACCAGCGATCCGAGCCGCCCGCCGCCGCAGCGCGGCTCAAAAGTGACGCTGTCGGTGGGGACCGACGCCATAGCCATCGTCGAGGCGGCGCCATGACCAGCCTGCCGGCCCGCTTCGGCATCTTCGCACTGGTCGCCGCCGGGCCGCTGCTCTTCGTCGTCGCGCCGATCGGCGCATTCCTCGTGATGTCTTTCTCACGTGTCGAAGGCCATGCAATCGTCAGCGACCTGACGCTCGACAATTATGCCGCCTTCTTCGGCAACTGGATCTATTTCAAGACTTTTCTGCTGACGCTGTGGCTATGCGCGGAGGTCACCCTGATCGGCGTGGCGCTCGGCTATCCCATCGCCTGGTTCATCTGGCGAAGGCGGGCGCGCACGCGCCATTTGCTGCTTTTGCTGTTCGTGCTGCCGCTGTTCATGAGCTACATCGTGAAAATCTACACGATGCGCTCGATCCTCGGGCTGAACGGGTTTTTGAACCAGATCCTGGTCGGGACCGGCATCCTGCCCAAACCGAGCCTGGTTTTCCTCTACAACCAGGGTTCGATCCTGATCACCATGGCGGTGATCTTCCTGCCCTTCGTCATCTTGCCGATCTTCCTGTCCCTGGAGCGCATTCCGCGCTCGCTGGTACAGGCCTCGGCGGATCTCGGCGCGGGGGCCGGCACAACCTTTCGCCATGTGATCCTGCCGCTGTCGCTGCCAGGCACGATTGCCGGTGGGCTGTTCGCATTCGTGCTGGCGCTCGGCGATTTCATCACGCCGCAGATGGTCGGCGGTCCTTCGGGCTTCACCATCGGGCGGGTGATCTGGTCGCAGTTCGGGCTCGCCTACAATTGGCCTTTCGGCGCCGCCATGGGCGTCGTGCTGTTCGTCGTCGCGCTCGCCATCATCGTCGTGGCCGGCAGCGTCGCCAGCCGGCAGAGGGTCTGACGATGGCGCTGAATGGTGAAAGACTGGTCACGATCGCCGTCGGCGCGCTGGCGGCGACGATCCTGTGCATCCTCTATTCGCCGGTCGTCATCGGCGCGCTGTTCTCGGTGATCGAGGTGACGCGGAGCGGCATCGACTGGAGCAGCTTCTCGCTCGAATGGTACGCGAAACTGTGGCAGAACCAGTCGATCCTCGATGCCGTTCGCTCGACGCTGATCGTCAGCATCTGCTCGGTCGCAATCGCCGTGGTGCTGTCGATCGTGCTCGCACTCTATGTCGAATGGGAAGGGGCGATCGGGCGCCGGCTGATCGAACTGGTGGTCTACCTGCCCTTCCTGCTGCCGCCGATCGTCACCGGCCTGTCGCTGCTGATCTTCTTTTCCAATCTCGGCATCAACCGCGGCATCGCCACGGTGGCGATCGGCCACACGGTCTTTGTGCTGGCGGTTCTTTACCGGCTGGTGCTGACGCGGCTGCAATCGTTGCCGCCGACGCTGGTGGAAGCCTCGGCCGACCTCGGCGCAACGCGCTGGCAGACTTTGCGCTACGTGCTGTGGCCGCAATTGCGCTCGGCGGTCGCCACCGGCGCGATCCTCGCGTTCACGCTGTCCTTCGACGAGACGTTGATCAGCGTGTTCCTGGCCGGCGACACGACGACGTTGCCGCTCAGGCTCTGGGCGATGATGCGAGTCGGTTTCACGCCCGAGATCAACGCGCTGGTCACGCTGGTGCTGCTTTTTTCGATCGTGCTCGCCGTAATCGTGAGCACACGCATGAAACCCACGGGAGAGGTGGAAGACGAATGAGCGATCAAAGGCTTTCGGGCAAAACAGCCGTGGTGACCGGCGCGGCGCGCGGCATCGGCGAGGCGATCGCCCGGCGGCTGGCCCAGGAAGGCGCCGCCGTCGTGATCGCCGACATCGATCTGGCCGAGGCGCAAGCGGTAGCCGCCACGCTGCCGGGCGCGGTCGCGGCGCACGTCGATATAGCCAATGACGCCTCAGTGGCCGCGCTGGCCGACTTCGTCGGCGGCCGTTTCGGCCATTGCGAAATCCTGATCAACAATGCCGCCATCCTCGACATGACCGGGATCGAGACGATGACCATGGCGCATTACCGAAAGGTGCTGGACATCAACCAGGACGGCGCGGTGCGGGCGACGCTTGCGTTCCTGCCCCTGATCAAGGCGGCCGGCGAAGGTCGCCGCATCGTCAACATCGCCTCGATCATGGGCGTGCGCGGCCAGCCCGATGCGGTGCCCTATTCGACCGCCAAGGGCGCGATCGTGAATTTTACCCGCGCCATCGCCGCCGATCTCGGCCGCTACGGCATCACCGTCAACGCGGTGGCGCCGGGCTTCATCGACACGCGTATGGCGCATCTGCCGGACGGCTCGGGCCATGAGCACGACACCGACTGGTTCAAGGACATCTACCTTAAATACGGCCGCATCCTGCTCGGGCGGGCGGGAACGCCCGGCGACATTGCCGGGCCGGTCTACTTCCTGTGCTCAACCGACGCCGCCTATGTCACCGGGCAGATATTGCTCGTCGACGGCGGCGTCTCCGCAACGTTCTGACCCCTATCCTGCAAGGTCATACTCCATGAATACGATCAAGATCCGCTCCATCCGCTGCGCGCCGCTGCTGGGCGAAAGTCCCAAGGGCGGCTGGTCGAACGAGATCCTGCCGGAAGACTCGGTGCATGCGCTGATCGCCGTCCACACCGACGCGGGCATCACCGGCTACGGCTCGGTCTTCACCGACGGACGTCTCGTCGAGGCCGGCATCAAGGTACTGGAGCCGCTGTGGCGCGGCGAAAACGCGCTGGAGCCGGAGCGTGTCACTGAAAAGCTCAACCAGAACAGCTTCTGGATGGGGCGCGGCGGCACGCTGACCCACACCATCTCGGGCATCGACATCGCGCTGTGGGACATTTTGGGCAAGGCGCTTGGGCAGCCGGTCGGACGGCTGCTCGGCGGCTGCTATCGTGAACGGGTGATGCCTTACTGCTCGCTGCTGATGGAAGAGCCCGCGCTGATGCAGGACGTCATTACCAAATACCGCGAGCAGGGTTTTCGTGCCTTCAAGATCGGTTGGGGGCCATTCGGCCGGCGCGATTCGACGAAGCTCGACGAGGCGATCGTGCGGGCGGCGCGCGAGGGCATAGGCGAGGACGCCAAACTCTTCGTCGACGCCGGCGCCTCCGACGCCTACTGGCCACAGGGTCTGAAATGGGCTCTGCGCACCGCCGAGATGCTGAAGGATTTTGACGTCGGCTGGTTCGAGGAAGCGCTTGTGCCCGATGCGATCGACGACTTCTGCCACCTGCGACGGGCAAGCCCGGTGCCGATCGCCGGCGGCGAGGTGCTGACACGGCGGCAGTCGTTCCTGCCCTTCCTGATGCGCGGCGCCTTCGACATCGTCCAGCCCGACGCCACCAAGATGGGCGGCATATCCGAACAGCGCCGCGTCGCCTGGATGGCCCAGGATTTCGGCATCAAGTATGTCGGTCACGGCTGGAACACAGCACTCGGCGTCGCCGCCGACCTGCAGCTCGCAGCCGCCCTGCCACATGTCGAACTGGTCGAGTTCATCGGCGGCAGCGCCTATGTCGACGGCATCCTGGCCGAACCTTTCCGCCTCGACGCCGAAGGCTATCTGGCGATCCCGGACGGGCCGGGACTTGGCGTGACGCTCGATCCGGAAAAGATCGCCCGCTACACGCCGGACCCCACGCCCTTGTTCGAGCCGTGACCCAACTGTTGCTTTGTCGGTGCCAGAGCGATCAGAGCGCCGGACGAGACCTCTCAGATCCCGAGTGCTTGCTCCAGTCAAGCACCACGAAGGGCTCATCGATCTCTCTGTTGATCAGCGCACCATAGACCCTGGAGGGATCGCCGGGATCCAGACTGCGTACCAGGCCATCGACGGGGACGCGGCCCTCCGACAACCATTTCAGCGCTTTGGCCAAGCCGGTATAGGTGCTCTGTGGGGCGTTGTTGTAGCCCTCGTACAACTCCTCCCACACGAAGGCGCGGGCGAGGATCGGAACTTCCCATTCCCATCCACTGCGTAGAACGACGAAGTTGAAGAACACCGCATGAAGGATCTCGTGCGCCAGAATTGCCGTGTTGGCTTTCCACGGCACGCCCACCAAGACGACCTCGCCGCGCTTGCGCACAATTTTGCAGGCATCGAGCACGGCCTGTTCATGCCCCGAGCAATCGATGACCAAAGCGACCGAGCCAACATAAGCCTGGTCGCCGACCGGCATCGCGGGAAGCGTATCGACAATGCCCGATCGGACCGCTTGAGCGCGCCGTCTTTCGTCGGGCTCAACAAGGGTAACTTCATAACCGGCAATCCGGCACTGGTGCGCCGCCAGATAACCTACAGGACCGGCGCCGCAGACGATGACCCTGTCGCCAGGTCGCGCGCTTGTGGTCATCAGGGTGGTCATCGACACCCCCATAAGGCGAGCCACGACCGCTATTTCCGGCGCCATACCGTCAGGAAGCTTGACTGCGTATCGGGCGTCAAACTTCTGTGTCGACCGGTGGGCGCCCATGCATAGCAGTCTGTCGCCCGGCTTGATGCCGGAGACGGCTGAACCGATCTCCTCGGCCTCGAACACGGCTGCATAGCCAGGGCGAACCGGGAAATCGCCGCCATCGGCCCAGGCAAGCTCGGTACCGGGGCTCACCAGCGTCGCCAAGGTGGGACCTCTGACCTCGTTTGGTGCCGTGGGGGCGTCGTCATACTCTGCAAGTTCAAATTTGCGCCTTCCGGTGAAGACGATTTCTCGCCCCATGGCATCCTCCAGTAAATTCAATTGAGGCCGAAAGGTCAGGGCCGAATGGCCTGACCGCTTTGCGTATCGAAGATGTGCAGTTTGTCGGGATCAAAAGCGATGCGGACATTTTTCTGGCCGGCGGTGGGCCTGGCCGACGCAGTCACCTGCGCCACCAGTTCCTGGCCGCCGGCGTTGAGATTGAGTAGCGCTTCTGTACCGAGGTATTCGACGACCTCGATCGACGTGTCATAAGAGCCCGCCAACACCTCGCCACTCACCAGCCGGATGTCCGACGGTCGCACGCCGACCGTAACCTGCTGTGCTGTCTTCAGGACGCGGTTCAATGCGTCGGGAGCCGGGATCTGCAATGACCCGCAGGTGAGAACTGCCGCTCCGCCAGCGGCCGCGACGACCCCCGGCATGAGGTTCATCGCGGGGCTGCCGATGAAGCTAGCGACGAACAGATTGCGCGGCAGAGAGAAAACCTCCTCAGGCGACCCGACCTGTTCGATATGGCCGTCCTTCATGATGACGATCTTGTCGGCAAGTGTCATCGCCTCGATCTGGTCGTGGGTGACATAAAGGACGGTGGTGCCAAGCCGTTTGTGCAGCTTCGCGATCTCGACGCGGACCTGTGTGCGCAGCTTTGCGTCGAGGTTGGAAAGCGGCTCGTCGAACAGGAAAACCTTCGGCGTTCGCACCATGGCTCGCGCCATGGCGACACGCTGCCGCTGGCCACCTGAAAGTTGTGACGGTTTTCGCGCCAGGAGCGATTCGAGGCCGAGAATACGCGCAGCCTCGGTGATACGATCCTGTGCTTCAGTCGCGGAGAGTTTTTGCGGCTTTAGCGCGAACTCCATGTTCTGTCGGACGGTCATATGCGGGTAGAGCGCATAGTTCTGGAAGACCATCGCGATCTGCCGGTCCTTGGGTGGGATATCATTGACCAGGCGGCCCGCGATCTCAAGTTCGCCGCCCGAAATATCCTCAAGTCCGGCGACCATCCGAAGGGTAGTGGTCTTGCCGCAGCCTGACGGACCAAGGAGGACGACGAACTCGCCCTCCTCGACGGCCAGGTCGATACTGTGCACAACTTCGACTTGGCCATAGCGCTTGACCACATTTCGCAACGTCACCGACGACATTGACGGCCTCCTCTTGAATTGATTTCTGGGATCGCGCTCATCCCTTGACCGACCCCATGGTCAGGCCCTTCACGAGCCAGCGCTGGCAGGTGAGCACAAAGATCACGCCGGGAATCAAAACGACGAAAGATCCTGCCATGATGCGGCCCCACTGGACCGCATCGCTCGACCAGAAGGACATGACCGCCACCGTCACGGTCTGGGCTTTCGATCCCGTCAGCATCAGCGCGAACAGGAACTCGTTCCATGAGAAAATGAAACAGAACACCGCCGAGACGGCGAGGCCGGGAGCGGTCAGCGGAAGGGTCACGTGAAGAAAGGTCGCGAAGACACCGTGACCGTCAACCTGGGCTGCTTCCTCCAGCGCCGCCGGCACCTCGTCGAAGAATCCCTTCATCAGCCAGACAGTGAGCGGTATGTTGAACGTGGAATATACAATTATGAGCGCCAGCGGCGTGTCGAGCAGGCCAAGCGACTGGAAGATGATGTAGTAGGGAACCACGACCGCGATGGGCGGAAACATGCGCATCGACAGGATCCAGAACGCGACGTCGTTGATCCATCGGCTCTTGATGCGCGAGATCGCATAAGCGGCGAGCGTGCCGACCGTCAGACTGAATGCGGTCGAACCAAGCGCCACGATCAGGCTGTTCAGGATCTGCAGGTGAAACGGCCGCAGCGTGAAGAGGTCATAGTAGTTGTCGAGCGTTGGTGTGAAGATAAAGGCTGGCGGCCTGGAGAACATGAGCGCAGACGGCTTCAGCGAGGACACCAGGATCAAATAGATCGGCGTCATGAACAGAAGGAGCACGATGCTCAGCAGCAGGTAGACGAGGATCTTTTCGCGAATACTCGATGTCATGGCGATTTCTCTCCTACCGCGCCTGGGTGGCCTGGCTGCGCTGCATCGACTTGAAAAAGAAAGTGATCAGTACCGTGATGATGATGAGCGACACGAAAGACGCGGCGGCCCCGACGCCCATGCGCCAAAAAGTGAAACTCTGCCGATAGATGTAAAGCGACATGACTTCGGTCGCGTCGCCCGGCCCGCCCTTCGTCAACACGTAGATGATGTCGTAAATCTTGAAGGCGTCGATGGCCCGCAGGAATAGCAAGCTTATGAGAACCGGCTTGAGCTGCGGCAATGTCACATAACGGAACACATCCCAGCGCGAATTGCCGTCTATGCGCGCGGCCTCATAAGGTTCCGGCGAAAGGCTCTGCAACGCGGCGGCGGTACCCATCATGATGAAGGGCGTCCACTGCCAGATATCGGCGATCGCTATCGCTGTGAGCGCCCAGCGGGTGCTCGTAATCCAAGGTATGGGACCCAGGCCAACAAGACCGATGAAATAGTTGAGATAGCCAAGCTCGGGAAAATAGAGGAAGAGCCAGACCAACCCGACGATGACCGGCGAAATCATCATCGGGATAAGCAGCAGCGTCCTCACCAACGCCATGCCGGGCAATTTCTGGGTCACGAGCAGGGCGATCCCCACTCCAAGCACAAGCTGCACGGAAAGCGTCATCGCCATCAGCTTGAACGTCGTCAGCAGCGCATGGAAGAAAGCCTGAGACGTCAGGATCTCAAGATAATTGGTAAGCCCGACGAAAATTCGCGGGATGAAGGGCTTGGAGAGGTCGTAGTTCCGAAAGCTTAGCCACAATGCGTATACCATCGGGTAGATGGTCGTAACGAACAGAATGACGACCGCCGGCAACAGAAATATCCGCGCGATGCTTTTGTTACGGCTGGCAGTGTGGCTCATGATGGCTCCTTCCTCCTCCCATTTGAAGGAACCCGCCCCGACCTTTCACAGCCGCGGCGGGTAGATCGGAATTACTTCGCGAGAACTTCGGCCGGTACGTCCTGGATCCAGCGCAGACGCTGTTCCAGCGGGAAGATCGAGAGCCGAGAGTTGACGGCATTGCACGCGTTGGTGAGCGCCTCCAGAGCCGTCGGCGTTTCACCTGCCATGTATTTGCTCAGCTCCACGCCAAAGCTTTCTTCCATATCCTGGTAGAAGGGATGGAAGATGCGGCGGCGAGCATTCACCTGGCTGTCGAGAAGAACCTTGTAGTAGGGGTACTTTTTCTGCAGCGCAGGGTCAGACAGGATCGACTTGCGGAACTGGCTGACGCCACTTCCCTCGTCAGCGAACCGCCTCATCAGCTTTTCGCTGGTTGCCCACTTGATGAACTCCCATGCGGCATCCTTTTCCTTGTCGGAAGACTTGGCATTGATGGCGAAGCCAAGAGTGCCGGTATAGGTCGGCTGGGGACCCGCGTCGGATACGGGGCTCTCTGCAAAGCCCGCCTTGCCGATTGTAGCAAGCGTCGCTTCCTTGGGGTTCGTCAAGCGCACCGAACGCACGCTCCAATAGGCCGCCTCGGCAGCTTCGCCCCGTTCCATGAAGCCTGACTGAATGTCCCACATCAGACCGAGATAGTCCGGCGGATTGAATGGAATGAGGGACTTCATGTACTCCGCGGCCTTGACATGCGCGTCACCCGTCATGGCGCACAGCCCGGTTTTTGGATCCCAATAGTCACCGCCGAACGAGCGCATGAACGGAAAGTAGTCGTGAGTGATGGCACCCTGGACACGACTGTAGGATTGGCTCGCACCATAGAGGTCGAATTCGAGCGGTTTACCTCCGGCGAGCTCACTTTTCTTGCGTGTAAAGAATTCTGCAATATCGCGATATTGGGCCCACGTCTTGGCAGGACCCAAATCATAGCCATACTTCTTCTTGAAGTTAGCCTGCTCGTCAGCGTTCCCGAGCAAATCCGCTCGGTATTGCTGCATCCAGATCATTCCGGAAGCCGGGAAAGCGAGAAGTTTGCCCTGCCAGGTGTTTTCCTGCAGTTGGACCGGGATGATGTCATCCAGTCCGATCTCCTTGGCATCGCGCTTGGCGCGGGCGGTCATATCCTCCAACGCCCCTGCCTCACCCAACAGGCCGACCCACGGGCTGTCGATCCAAAGCAGTTGATATGTCGGACTGCTTGAACTCGCCTCAACGACAATCTTGTCGATGAGGCCGGGATAAGGGAGCTGATCGATATGGACTTTTATTCCCGTCTGCTTCTCGAATTCGCCGACGAGCGGCGCGACACGCGTGACCGACGTGTCACCTATGCCGAGCATTTTCAGCTCGACTCCAGCGAATGGCTTGTCATCGGCAAGCGCGCTTCCCCCTAAAAGCATCGCCACGCCGGTTGCCCAGACCATCGTTTTCAAATGCATCATTAGCTTCATCCTCCATTGGCTTACGTTGCAGAAAAATGTTGCTGATACGATTAAGCGCCAAACCCAAGATTGGACTTCCAAGCGCCAGCGTCGAGAGAGGCGGCCCTCCCCTAATCTTCAGCTATTCGCCGATCGGCGACCACATTTTCGGGCCTCCGTCCTCCTCGTATCCCATCGGGCCAGTCGTGCTGACCAGTTCAAGATACTGGCCCCAGGGCGCCCGCAGATAGACCCATGTCAGGCCCTCCATGGGACCCGATGAAATCAATGTCGGTCCGTCCAGGACGTCGACACCCGCCGCGCGCAGGCGGTCGGCCGCGGCGACCGCGTCGTCGACGGCAAGAGCGAGATGAAACGCCCCGACCTCGCTGTTGCGTTTGATTTTGCTCGGTTCGGCTTCGCCGCTGTATTCGAAGAGTTCAAGGTTGCCGCCATTCCCGCACCGAATGACCCGTTGGTCCTTGATGCGGCAACCGGCGGGCACGCCGAGCCGGCGGACCATGAAGGTATCGTCGACATCGACGCGGCCGCACTCCATGACGGTCACCGCACCGAACATCGTCTGGAAGAACCGTACTGCCTCTTCCATATTGGGCACTGTCAGGCCGATATGCTGGATACCGTGAACCTTGATCATCGTCGCTCCCCTTGTCTGCCATGCTTATTCGATTAAGCTATCTGAGGCAGCTCGTTTGTAACTAATTAGTTATTTCATAGCGTCGTGTGGCTGTCAACCGGCAAGACGCGATCGCGGGGTCTCCTAGGCTTCGGCGAAGCGTGGTCGGTCGTTCCGTTCCCAATCGAAGATTGCCGGAGCAAGCGCCGGTTTGCCGGCGACCAGGTCGGAAGCCTTCTCGCCTATCATTATGGTCGGCGCGTTTGTGTTGGAGGAGTTGATAAACGGCATGATCGACGAGTCGCAGACTCGCAGCCCCTCCAGCCCATGCACCTTCAGGTCCGTGCCCACAACCGCCATCGAGTCATGCCCCATCTTGCAAGTGCCGACAGGGTGGTGGTCCGTCTTGGCCATGCGGCACGCGTAGTCGAGGAGTGCCTTCGGATCCTCGGCAACCGCAGCGCCCGGCAGCGCTTCGCGTCTGATAAACGGCTTCAACGCCGGCTGCGACATGATCTCGCGCGCCATCTCAAGGCCCCGTAGCGACATCTCGCGGTCATACGGCTCGGCCCAGTAGTTCGGATCGATCAGCGGCGTGGCCTCAGGATCTGCGCTCATCAACCGAACCGTTCCCCTGGAGCGTGGGCGCATGAACGCCGTGTTCAGTGTCACACCCGGGTTGTCAAGACGGGCAATGCCCTTCTCGATCCCCGAGCCCTGCCCGAAATGAAACTGCATGTCGGGCGACCGTGCGCCTGGATCCGCGTACCAAAATCCGCCGGTTTCAAACAGCGAGGACACGACCGGTCCAGACTTGAAAAGCAGGTATTGCAGCCCTGCCATGAGCGTTCGGTGCGGCCGCTGCACGCTGTCGTAAGAATGGTCGCCAGTGCATTCGCAAAGCACGCAGATATCGACATGATCCTGGAGGTTGGCACCCACTCCCGGGAGATCATGAGATACGTCGATGCCGAGGGCCTTGATGTCGTCGGCCGGTCCGATACCTGACAGCAGGAGGAGGCGCGGTGAACCGATGGCGCCTGAGGTTGTCAGGACCTCTCGTGCACATTCAATGCGCACGACCTTGCCCTCTTGGGCGACATAGACACCGCGAGCCCGCCCCGCCTGGACCGCAACGCGGATCGCCTGCGCCCCGGTCATCACCGTGAGATTGGGCCGGGCGCGCGCGGGTGACAGAAAGGCTGTCGCCGCGGAGGAGCGACGCGCATCGCGCTGGGTCAATTGATAGTAGCCGATACCGCGCTGCCGCCGGCCGTTAAAATCAGGATTGTAGGGAATGCCCGCGTCCTGGGCAGCACGAATGAAAGCATCGCAGATCGGCAACGCCCCCCGTGGCATGGAGACGCCAAGCGGCCCCTCCGCGCCATGAAAATCATCGTTGAATCGCTCATTGCCTTCCGCGCGCTTGAAGTACGGAAGAATATCCCGGTAGCCCCAGCCCGCGCAGCCGGCTTCGTCGCGCCACGCGTCGTAGTCAAGCGCGTTACCGCGGGTATAGATCTGGGCGTTGATCGTCGAGCCGCCCCCGATGACCTTTGCTTGGGTATACCAGAGAACCCTGTCCTGCATGTGCCGCTGAGGCACCGTGGACCAGCCCCACGAGGCAATGCCTTTTGTCATCTTGGCGAAGCCCGCCGGCCAGTGGAACAGGTAATTATCGTCGCCACCCCCGGCTTCAAGCAGGAGAACCGAGACTGCTGGATCCTCCGTAAGGCGTGATGCAAGGACACATCCCGCCGACCCCGCTCCGGTGATGATGTAGTCAAAGGATTTTGGCATGACAGTTCCTCCTCCAACCGACGGCCAGGTCGTGACTTGGCCGCAAGTAACTATCCGGTTATGATTAATCGATTAACCGTAGGATGCAACCCTGTCATTCCGATTGCCGATGTTACGCCCTCGGTCGGACGACAGACTCCCGGGCTATCAGCCGGGGCTCGATCAGCAACCGTTCGCGCTGACGTTTCGGGTTCTTCAGACGGCCGAGCATAAGCCCCGCGGATTTCCGTCCGATATCGCGCGGGAACAGCTCGACAGTGGTTAACGGCGGAAGCAGCGATGCCGATTGAGGAACGTTGTCGAACCCGACAACCGAATAGGTCTGCCCCACGACCTTCCCCGTCGCGTGAATAGCGGCGTAGGCGCCGAGGGCGACATAGTCGTTGAAGCAAATTGCTGCATTGCAGTCGGAATGTGAGTTGAGAATGCGGTCAAACATTTGTGACCCTGCCTCCCGCGTCGGTGCCGAGTTGAAGATCATCTCGTCTGGGAAAGTCACTCCGGAATCCGAGGCCGCCGCACGGATGCCATCCAGCCGATCAAGCCATGTTTTGGTGTGATCAAGCCCGCCGACAAAGGCAAAGTGCCGAATGCCGGCACTCAAGAGGTGGTCCGCCGCAAGATAGCCCGCCTGCCGGTCGTTTAGCCCGACGTAGTCGGCTTGTTTGTCTCCAATGTCGCGGACACAGACCAGGTAGGGTTTGCCGTGGAAGCGCAACGACTGCATCCCCGCCTCCTCGGTACCATTCACCGGGCTGATCAGAAGGCCGGCCACGCCCTGCGCCAGCATAGCGTCTATCAGTGCGGCTTGCCGGATTGGGTCGTTCTTGGCGTTCGCAACGATCGTCAGATAGCCGGCCTCGTAGGCGGACGTCTCAAAATCGCTGAGCAGTTCAGCAAAGAAGGGGTTCGATGTGTCATGTACAATCGCGGCCAGAAGGTTGGACTGGCCGGTCCTCAGGCGAGCCGCCGTGTCGTCGCGAATAAACCCGATCTCGTCGGCGATTCTCTTGACGATCTCCTGCGTCTGCGCCGAGACGCGGCCCTTTCCCGTCAACGCGTAGGAGACCGCTGCCGTCGACAGGCCGGCAGCCTTGGCGATATCCTTGATATTGGGTCTCTTGCGCACGCCTAGCTTCCGGTCAAGATGGGGCTGCCATCACGTTCCGCACAAACGACCTCGATTGTCCAGCGCACCTTCGTGCCTCGCCAACTGCCTCATGGCCGCCGCAGAGTTTTTGAGCTGCAAATTACCTGGGATTTGTTGCCGCGTGTCGGCCGGCTCGACGACCCGATGTGAACGCCCAAGCAAGATGCGTTCCGTGTCCGGGACGCAGCAGGCCGCCTTGCTCGACCGCGCCCACGGCGTAAAGCCCCGGGACGACGCTCCCTTCGCTTGTCTTGACCTGGTGATCGCTCGTCACCGTCAGACTGCCTTCGGAAAGGATGATCGGGCTCGCTTCCTCGCACAGTCATTCAAGATGAGTCGTCGGTTTCCAGATGTGGGTGGAAATGATGTCCCGCAGTTCCGTGCGCACCGCGCGGAAGAGCGGGCGAAAGTTCGAGGACATCGGTCGCTGCGAGGAGGTCGCGAGGATCAGCTGTCGGGTAATCGGCGGGTCGAATGGCCAGACCTCGATGCGGCCAGCCTCGACAAGGAGATGGACGGAAGCATAGGGCAGAACCGTATAGCCAGTGCCTTCCTCGACCAGAAGCAAGGTTGAAGGCATTGCCTCCAGCTCCATCTCGACACGCGGATAGATGCCATGCTCCGCCAGCGTGTTGTCGATTAGCCGCCGCAGCCCATGTGGGCGGCTGGGCAGGATCATCGGCAGTTCGGCGAAGATGTTGAGGCTGACCGGACCGCGCGGCAACACGCGCTCGGGCAAGGCCGGCCCGATCAGGAACAGCTCGTCATCGGCCAGCGGTTCGGTCAGCACGGAAGGGTGGTTCGGCGAATTGTAAAGCACCGCGGCATCGATGCGGCCGGCGATCAGCCATTCCAGGATATGGCCGCTGAAGCCTTCGATCACCTGCAGCGCGACATTGGGAAACTCGTTCTTGATCTTCTTGACCAGCGGCACGGTCAGCACGGTGCCAACCGAGGGCGGCACGGCAAGCACCAACCTCCCCTTCGGCGAGGATTTGAGGTTCGAGACGGCATTCTGCGCCAGCCGCATCCGCTCGACGATCTCGTCGGCATGGGCCTTCAGGAGCACGCCCGCCTCGGTCAGCACCACACCACGGCCGTTGCGATAGAACAGCTCGACGCCGAGCTCCTCCTCAAGCCCACGAATATGGCGCGTGACCATCGGCTGGGTGACGTTGAGGTCGAGCGCGGCCTTCGAGAAGCTGCCCGCCGCACCAACGGCGATGAATACCTGTAGCTGCTTCGTGTCCAACTCTCACCCTAACCATCCGCTGCCGCAGAGCTTCCAGGCTCACCCAATGGCGTCCGTGTTCACGTCCCGAACGGGTACTTCAGGCCTCGGACATTCAGGAACACGGCATAGACCGACGTTGTCGCCGTAATGAACAGCCGATTGTTGCGCGGCCCGCCAAAGGCCAGGTTCGCGACCATCTCCGGAACCTGAATTTTCCCGATGAGTTCGCCGTCGGGCGTATGGCACTGCACGCCGTCCCATGCGCTGATCCAGAGATTGCCCGTGACATCAACGCGAAAACCATCCGGAATGCCAGGCGATATGTCGGCGAAGATGCGCGAATTTATCAGCTTGTCGCCATCAACGTCAAACTGTCTGACATGGTGCGGAGCGCTGCGGTCGGTGAGGAAACCGGAGTCCGAAATATAGAGGCGCTTCTCGTCGGGCGAGAAGGCGAGCCCGTTCGGCATGGAGAAATCATCGGCAACGACGGAAATCGATCCAGACCTGGGATCTATCCTGTAGACACGGCAGCCCGGCTGCTCCTGCAGGGCCTTGCGCCCGACATAGTCCGAAATGATCCCGTAATTAGGGTCGGTGAACCAGATGCTGCCGTCGGATTTCACGACCACATCGTTCGGCGAGTTCAACGGCTTGCCATCGAAGGAAGAGGCCAGCACGGTGATCGAGCCGTCCCATTCCGTGCGCACGACGCGGCGCTCCCCCTGCATGCAGGTGACCAGCCTTCCGTTGCGATCGCGCGTGTTGCCGTTCGGGTTGGAGACATGGCCGCGGAACAGCGAAACCGCCCCTGTCTCCTCGTCCCAGCGCAGCATCCGGTCGTTGGGGATATCGCTCCAGATCAGCGAGCGCAGGTCGGCGAAATAGACCGGCCCCTCCGCCCAGCGATTTCCCGTATGGATGGTTTCGAGGAATGCGACCGGATCGATCAGGTCCCCGAACCGCGCGTCGATCGTCTCGTAGCAGGACATCGACCGCCTCGCCTATGGCAGCCGGATCGCGACGGTCTTGGTCTCGGTGTAGAGCTGGAGCGCCTGCTCGCCCAGTTCGCGCCCCCAGCCCGATTGCTTGAAACCGCCGAACGGCATGGTGACGTCGTTGAAGTTGTGGCAGTTCACCCAGACCGTTCCGGATTTGATCTTCGCGGCCAGCCGATGCGCGGCGCCCAGATTGTTGGTCCAGATCGATGCGGCAAGGCCATATTCTGTGTCGTTGGCATCCTTGGCGAGTTTATCGAGATCCTCGTCGTCGAAGGGCATCGCGCAGGCCACCGGCCCGAATATCTCTTCGCGGATCACCGACATGTCCGGTCGCGTCCTGGAAATGACCGTTGGCTTGACGAAATAGCCGACGTCGCCGGCGCGAGCGCCGCCGGTGACGATTTCGGCACCGTCGCTCCTGCCTTCCGAAATCAGCCTGGTGATGCGTTCCATCTGCTGCTGCGAGACGACAGGCCCGAGCTCCGTCGCGGGATCGAGCCCGGCGCCGAGCTTCAGCTTCTCGGCACGTTCGGCAATGCCGGACATGACCTTGTCGTAGATCTTCTTGTGAACGAAGAAACGCGTTCCCGCGCCGCAACTCTGCCCGGCATTGAAGAATGCTGCGCTCGAGGCGCCCGCCACCGCCATGTCGATGTCGGCATCGCCCAGCACGATGGTCGGCGCCTTGCCCCCAAGTTCCAGGCTGACCTTCTTGAGATTGCCGGTCGCGGCGCGCGCGATCAGCCGGCCGACTTCGGTCGAACCGGTGAAAGCCACCTTGTCGATATCAGGATGGGCCGCCATCGCCGCGCCAACCGTTTCGCCAAAGCCGGTCAGAATATTGACCACGCCTTCCGGAAAACCGGCGTCCTGGACCAGCTTGCCGAAATAAAGCGCTCCGAGCGGCGTCTGCTCCGCCGGCTTGAGCACGATTGTGCAGCCGGCCGCCAGTGCCGGCGCCACCTTCCAGGCAAGCATGCTGAGCGGGAAGTTCCACGGGATGATCTGGCCGACGACGCCGACCGGCTCGCGGCGGGTGTAGGCATGCCAGTCACCCGGCGCGTTGATGGTCATCGTCTCGCCATTGATCTTGGTGGCCCACCCCGCATAGTAGCGGAACGTCTCGGCCGTGAACGGCACCTCGCCATCGCGGGAATCGCCGATCGGCTTGCCGCTCTCATAGGAATTGAGCGTTGCCAGCATATCGACATTGGCATCGATCAGATCGGCGAGCTTCCAGATCAGCCTGGCGCGTTCGGCTGGCACCATTCTGGACCATGGCCCATCGATCGCCGTCCGCGCGGCCTTGACCGCCAGATCAACGTCGGCGCCATCGCCGGCCGGCACCTGCGCGATGACCCGGCCGTTCGAGGGATCGATGACGTCGAGCGACTGTCCGGAGGCGGCCGGCAGCCATGCGCTGCCGATCAGCATCGCGTGCTTGCCGCCGACGAACGCCGCCACCTTGGGGTCGAGTGGCGGCACGGCATCGAAACGTATGGTCATGGTTTCCTCCCGAAGGGCCTGATCGATCAACGCTGGACGAACGGCGCGGGAATGGAATTCCCGGCATCGATCCAGATGCTTTTTTCCTGAAGATATTCGTAGATGGCGGTCTGGCCGTTCTCCCGGCCGATGCCCGACTGCTTGTAGCCGCCGAAGGGCGAGAGGTAGCTCGTGGCGCGGTACATGTTGACCCAGACGCTACCCGCCTCGAGCCGTTCCGGCAGGCGGATCGCGCGGCCGAGGTCCTGGGTCCACAGACCGGCCGCCAGGCCGTAGATGGTGTCGTTGGCGATGGCCACCGCCTCGTCCTCATCCTCGAAGGGAATGACCGACAGCACCGGTCCGAAGACCTCTTCCTGGGCGATGCGCATGGACTGCTTCACGTTACCGAAGATCGTCGGCTCGACGAACCAGCCGTCGGCGATCGATTTGTCCTCGGGTATCTTGCCGCCGAGCAGCTGCGCGGCGCCCTCGCCGTTGGCGATGCCAATGTAGTCGAGCACCTTCGCGCGCTGCGGCAAGGTGGTGATCGGACCAACCTGTGTCTCGGGATCAAGGGGATCGCCGATCTTCGCGGTCCTTGCGAAGGCGACCAGCTTCTCCGTCACCTGGTCATAGACGGAGCGCTGCACAAGCGCTCGCGAGCCGGCGATGCAGGTCTGCCCGGTCGCGGCAAAAATGCCGGAAACAAGGCCGGGAATGGCGGCTTCCATCTTGGCGTCGGCGAAGACGATGTTGGCGGATTTGCCGCCGAGTTCGAGCGTGACCTTCTTGAGCCCGCCAGCGGCAGCCTGATAGACGCGGCGCCCGGTCGCATCACCACCGGTGAACGCCACTTTCGCGACATTGGGATGCGTGACGAGGCGGTCGCCGATCTCGTGGCCGAAGCCGGTCACGATGTTGACGACGCCCTTGGGAAAGCCTGCCTTCTCGAAAAGCTGGCCAAAGAACAGGGCCGACACCGAGGAGAATTCCGACGGCTTCCAGACCACCGTGTTGCCGGCGGCGAGCGCGGGAGCAAGCTTCCATGTCGCCAGCATCAGCGGCGAGTTCCACGGCGTGATCGCAGCCACGACGCCGAGCGGCTCGCGGCGCGTGTAGTTGAACACACCCGGCTTGTCGATCGGGATGACACGCCCCTCGATCTTGTCGGCGAGGCCGCCAAAGAAACGGAACCATTGCGGGATGTATTTGCACTGCATCCGCATTTCATTGATCAGCTTGCCGTTGTCGCGGGTTTCGAGAACGGCCAGGGTCTCGGCCTCCTCGGCCACGAGGTCGGCAAAGCGCGTCATGATCTGTCCACGCGCGCTTGGGGTCATTGTCCGCCACTCACCGCGAAAGGCCGTCGCGGCTGCCTGAACGGCCGCGTCGACATCGGCAATCCCGGCGCGTGGAACGAGCGCCCAGGCCTTGCCGGTGAAGGGATCGAACGATTCGAAATAGTCTCCCGACTGTGCGGCGATCGAGCGGCCGCCGATCAGCATCGAGAGCTTTTCCGTGGCGAGCGGCGGACGCGAAATCATGCCTGGACTTCCTGCATTGCTTCACGCGCGAGCCGGAAGGCGTCAACGCCGGCCGGCACGCCGGCATAGATGACGACCTGCAGCAGCACTTCCCGGATCTCGTCCTTGGTGACGCCGTTGCGCAGCGCGCCCTTCACATGCATCTTCAGCTCGTGCGGACGATTGAGCGCCGCAAGCATGGCGAGGTTCAGCATGCTGCGGGTCTTCTTGTCGAGCGTGTCACGGCCCCAGACAGCGCCCCAGCAGTATTCCGTCACGAGTTCCTGCAGCGGACGGTTGAAATCGTCGGCGCTGGCGAAGGATTTCTCGACGAATTCGGCGCCCAGAACCGATTTGCGGATTTCAAAGCCCTTGTCGAACACGTCCTTACTCATTGGGTCGTCCTTTTCTGTTGTTTGGGGAGATCAAAGGCCGGGAGTCGGCCGATATTTGCGGCCGCGCGCGATGACATGGCCGAGCGAGCCGTTGGTCAGGTAGATCTGTGTCGCCTTGGAATCGTAGGGGACGCTCTCCTGGCCGGGATAGCCGATCAGCTCACGCACGCGCGGGCTCATGTAGTAGGTGGCGATGGCGATGGTGGTGATCGCCGAGAAGGCTTCGCCATCCTCCTTGTTGAGCCTTTCGAGATGGGCTTCGGCACCGCTGGCCAGATCGGCCGCGGTGCCACGCGCAAAGCCTGGCTTCAGGTCGGTGCGAAAATCCAGGGACACCTCGACATCGGCCTGGCTGCAGACCTCACTGAACTTCGGCATCTTGCCGTGCGCGGGGATCAGGAAATCGGCGAGTGCAAGGAAGGCGTTCGTGTTCGACATGTCAGGCCACCTTCTGGTTGCGGCGCTCGGCGATCATGCGGCGCGTGTTGCGCAGCGCCACGGCCATGATGGTCGCCGTCGGGTTGGTCGCGCCCGATGTCGGGAAGGTCGACGCATCCATGACGTAGAGGTTCGGCACATCGTGACAGGCGCCCCATTGATCGACGACCGAGCGCTTTGGGTCGTCGCCCATGACCGTGGTGCCGATGAGATGCCAGCCGGATTCGCGCACCGGCGTCGAAACCAGCGTCTCGATGGCGCCGGCGGCGCGCACCGATTCCAGGCAGCGGTCGATGTTGAACTTCAGCAGCCGGTTGGAGTTCTCGTTGACCTTGTAGACGATCTGCGGCGCGGGCAACCCGTCGGAGTCCGTCAGATCCTTGGACAGGATCACCTGGTTGCTCTCCTCCGGAAGATCCTCGCCGACAATGCCCCAGATCAGCGAGTGGCCGAAGCGGCGCGCCACATTTTCATGCAGGTTGGCGCCCCAGAAATCCTGGAACCGGCCGCTTTCGGCGACATAGACCTTGGACCCGGTCGCTCCGGACACGCCGACCGGTCCGCCGGACGGCATGCAGTTCCATTTCGAACCGCGCACAAAGCCACGGCTTTCGTCGGTCTCGTAGAATTCCAGCGAATAGACCTGCTGGCCGAAGGGACCGCGCCAGGAATCCAGCGGATCCTGGTAAGAGGCGAGCACGCTCGCAAAGGGATGCATCATCAGCCGCTTGCCGACCATGCCCGAGGTGTTGGCAAGGCCGTCCGGATTCCTGGCTCCTCCCGACATCAGCAGCAGTCTGGGCGTGCCGACGCCATTGGCGCACAAGATGACCACCTTGGCGCGCTGGCGCCTCTCACGCCCGTTCGCGTCGATATAGACGACACCGGTCGCCAGCCCCTGCTCGTTGGTTTCGATCTCCTTGACACGAGCGCGGGTGACGAGCCGCGCGCCGGCCTTCAGGGCCAGCGGCCAGTGCGATCGGTCGGTCGTGGACTTCGCGCCCTCCGGACAGCCGGTCAGGCAGGTTCCGCGGCGAACACAAGGATTGAGTTCGCCGAACTTCTCCGACGGGATGGCGTTGCTGCCGGGCCACCAGTGCCAGCCCATCTTCTCCATGCCCAGCGCACCGCGCTGACCGACAGAGCCCATCGGCAGCGCCGGAAAGGGATAGGCGCCGCGCGGCGGATAGGCCGGATCGCCGGCAAGGCCGGAAACGCCCACTTCGCGTTCGATTTCGAGCTGGTAGGGCAGCAGGTCCTCATAGGTGAAGGGCCAGTCTTCGGCCACGCCATCCATCGACCGGACGCGGAAGTCGGACGGCAGGAAATGCATCCACTGCGCGCCGTAGAGCGTGGCGCTGCCGCCGACGCCGGCAAACATCAGCGGGTTGATGTCCGTCGTCGACGTGTCGACGGGATAGTCGTTCGGATTGTCGCGAACGTTGGGATTGGGATGCCAGAGCTTGGTGCTGACAAGCTCGTGCTCCGGACGCGCGCCGGTATAGTCGGCGTAGTCCGGCCATTCGCCCTGCTCGAGCACGACGACGGAAATGCCGGCGCGCGCCAGGTGCAGGGCGGCGACCGAGCCGGATGGGCCGGCCCCGACGATCACGACGTCCACTTCCTCGTCGCGCCTTGCCCGCGCACCGCGGCCCGTCAGAACTTCAACGGTCATTCTCTTCCTCCCTTGGGGTCCAGCGGCAGCATCTTGTCAGGCGAGCCGCGTGCGGTAAAACGCTGCCGCGCCGATGATAATGATGCCCTTGATGATGAGCTGCATCTCGATCGGAAATCCGAGCAGCAGCACGAGATTGTTGATCACCACCAGGACGGCCACGCCAAGCAGTACCGCGAAGATGTTGCCGCGCCCCCCGGTCAGCGCTACCCCGCCCATGACGGCGGCAACGATGGAGTCCAGTTCGTAGCCCTGTCCGACCCAGTTCGAAACGGTGCCGACATAGCCGAGCAGGAACAGCCCACCTATTCCCGCACAGACCGAGCAGATGACGTAGCAGAGGATGACCACGCGATCGGGCGCGACGCCGTTGAGGAACGCGGCCTTGGGGTTGCTCCCGACCATGAAGATCTCGCGGCCGAGGCGCGACCGGTGCAGCACGATGCCGAAGGCAATCGCCAGCACCGCCAGCGTCATCAGGTTGACGGGAACGCCAAGAATGCGCCCGGAGGCCAGAAAGCCCATGCCTGGCGGCAAGGTGCTGATCGGCGCCCCGCCTGTGTAAGCGAAGCGGACGCCCTGCAGGATGATCATCATCGCCAGCGTCGCCAGGAACGGACTGACATTGCGCTTGGCCACCAGCCATCCGTTCAGGAAGCCGACGATGGCCGAGAAGACGATCGCCGCCAGAAAGATCAGCGGAATGGCGTCGTTGGTGGTGGCCTTGAAGGCAGTTGCGAGCACGGCGACCGTGGCCATCAGGGACGCCACGGACAGGTCCAGTCCACGCACCAGGATCACGAATGTCTGGCCGATCACGACCATGCCAAGCGGCGCTGCGATGGTCAGCACATTGACGAGGTTGGCCGGCCGCAGGAAGGTCGGCGACGCCGCCGCAGCGACCGCCATCAGCACCGCCAGGAAGATTACCAGCCCATAACGTTCAAAGACGCTTGCGAGCGACATGCCCTGCGATCGTGGCATTGGAGTATCGAGGGGCGCCATCGTTATCTCCGCCTCGTGGTGTGAATGCCGACCGCGATGATGATGATGAGACCCTGGATCACCCATTGATAGTATGAGGAGACATTCACGAAATTCAGCAGGCTGTTGAGCATGGTGACGAGCAGCACGCCGAGGAAGGTGCCGAGCACGCCGCCCCTGCCGCCGGCCAGAATGGTGCCTCCGACCACGACCGGCGTCACCGACTGAAGCGTCAGCGCCGCGCCGATGCGCGGGTCGCCAACACCGGTTCGGGCGGTCAGGAAAATCGCGGCGATGCCGGCGCACAGGCCAGACAGCGCATAGGCAAGGACCACGATACGGTCGACGGGCAAGCCGTTCAACCTTGCCGCTTCCCGATCGCCGCCGACGAAATAGATGCTGCGTCCCGAGCGCGTGCGCTGCAGCCAAAGGCCGGCCAGGGCGAAAATGGCGACGAGGACGATGGCGCTGACCGGAATGCCGGCGACCTTGGCATAGGCGACATCGGCGAACGCACGCGGCACCGAACCGCCCGGTTCCTTGCGATACATCAGCGTGCCACCGAAGATGATCGAGGACATGCCGAGCGTCACGATCAGCGGGTGGACGCGCAAAACGACCGTCAGCAGGCCGCTGAGCGCACCGACCCCTGTTGCGGCCACAAGAGCCAGCGGCAGCGCGAGCCAGACCAGGTCCGGCCGCCATTCGAGGAAGTTCGCGAGGAACACCGTCAGCGCGCCCACCAGCGAGCCGATCGCCAGATCGATGCCGCCCATCAGCACGACGAAGGTCTGGCCAAGGCTGACCATACCCAGCACGATAAGCTGCTGGAACAAATTGCCGATGTTGCGCCAGGTGAGGAAGCGGTCGGACAGCAGGCCCCCGGCGACGGCCAGAACGACCAGCAGCAGCGCAACGATCACGTACGACAGCATCAGCCGGTTGCGGCGAATGTCCATGGCGATCGCGCTCATATGACCTCCTCCACGGTCGCTTTGTGACGGTCGATCGATCGTACCGCGAGATCCATGATTGCCTCCTCGCCGAGAGCGTCGCCTTCGACTTCGCCGACGACGCGTCCCTGGGCCATGACGAAGACCCTGTCGGACAGACCGACGATTTCGGGCAATTCGGAACTGATCATCAGCACGCCGACGCCCGAATCCGCCAGACGCCGGACGATGCGGTAGATCTCGACCTTGGCGCCAATATCGACGCCGCGCGTCGGCTCGTCGAGGATGAGCAGCCGGTTGGCGATCCTGGACCAGCGGCTGAACAGCACCTTCTGCTGATTGCCGCCCGACAGATTGCCGACCTTGACGTCGGCCGACGGCGTCGCCACCGAGAAGTCGCGGATCTGCCGCTCGGCCAGTGAACGCTCCCGCGACCGGTCGATCAGGCCGTGCCTGGTAATGCCCCGCAGGTCCGGCGCCATGATGTTGGCGGAAATCGGCAGGCCGAGAAACAGGCCCTCGTCCTTGCGGTTTTCGGTGAGAAAACCGAGGCCGCCGGCAATGGCGTCCTTCGGCATCTTCTTTGCGAACGGCTTGCCGTCGAATTCGATGGCACCACCTTCGACCGCGCGCGCACCGAATATGGCTTCCGCGACTTCCGTGCGCCCGGATCCGACCATGCCGGCCACGCCGACGATCTCCCCGGCCTTCACGCTCAGGCTGACGTCGCGCACGCGTGGGCCGGCCCGAAGGTTGCGGACAGTCAGGACATCAGGCCCATCCGCCGGCGCCGCGCGCCGCGCCGGATAGATCTGGCTGAGGCGGCGGCCGACCATCTTGGTGATCATCTCTTCGCGGGTGATCCCGCCCACCGGAGAGGTGCCGACGATCTGGCCGTCCTTCAGGATCGTCACCCGGTCGGCGATCTCGAAGATTTCCTCGAGCCGGTGGGAGACGTAGACGATGCCGACGCCCTCATTGCGCAGCCTGCGCATGTTCTCGAACAAAAGGTCGACCTCGTGGCCGGAAATCACGGCCGTCGGCTCGTCCAGGATGAGCAGGCGGACCTTGCCGACCAATGCCTTGGCGATCTCGACCATCTGCTGGTCGGCGAGCGGCAACTCGTCGATCTTGGCATGCGTGGGAATGCTGACCCCGAGCTGTGCCAGGATTTCCGCGGCACGGGCGTGGCGAGCACGATTCGAGATGAAGCCGAACCGCCCGCGCGGCTGTGCGTCGACAAGGATGTTCTCAGCCACCGACAGCTCGGGAAACAGCGCAAGTTCCTGGTGAATGACATGGATGCCGGCGGCGCGCGCCGCCTTTGGCGATTGCCAGGAGACGGGCTTGCCGAGATAGGTGATCGTGCCGGAATTCGGCCTCGCGGCCCCGCCCATGACGCGGATAAGGGTCGACTTGCCGGCACCGTTCTCGCCAAGAAGGGCATGGATCTCGCCCGGCCGCACGGCGAAATCGACCTTGTCCAGGGATTTGACTCCAGGATATTCCTTCTCGATCTGGCTGAGTTCAATCACAGAAATGGACATATCCTGAGCTCAAGAAATGCAGAAACACACCCGGGTGCGCGCCTGTGGACGCGCACCCGGTTGAGCTGGGAGGCTCACTTCGGATAGTCGGGATTGAACGTGCTGGGGTTGTATCCAGCCGGCAGCCCATTGCTGGGCGATAGATCACCCGGATCGTTCATGCTGACATGGTCGAGCAGATGCCGGTCGCCCTTGACGGACACCGTGTCGGCGCCGGGCGACGTGACCACCTGGAAACTGACCTCGACCTTGTCCGGCACCGAAATACCCTTGAGCACGTCGAGCGCGGTCTCGATGCCGGTGATGCCCATCGACGTCGGATAATCGATGCCGACCATCTTGATGTTGTGCTGGTTGGCCAGCTGATACATCCGCGCAACGTCGCCGCCGGTCATCGGCGGAATTTCGCCGTCCTTGTAGCCGGCATCGAGGAACGCTTCGATCGCGCCATAGCCCTGCAGCGCGCTGTCGGACAGCACGCCGTTGATGGCCTTGCCATGCTTCTGGATCAGCGCGGCCATCACCGATTTGCCGGTGGCCGGATTCCAGTCGCAATACTGCTTCTCCAGCACCTTGATGCCGGGGAACTTGGAGAACACCTCCTCGTTCGCCTTGATGCGGATTTCAGCCACGCTGGATCCGGCGATGCCCGGCAGCATGACGATGTTGCCCTTGCCGCCCAGCGTCTCGCACAGCCACTGCGCCTCGAGACGGCCCAGCGCCCAGTCGGATGCCGTGACGTAGGTGATGTAGTTGGCCGGCGTCTTCACCTTGCGATCGACCATGACGACGGGAATGCCCTGCTCCGTGGCGCGACCGACGACGGAATCGAGCGCGTCCTCGGTCGAGGCCGCGATGAGCAGGATGTCGACGCCCTGGCTGATCAGATCCTGGATATCCGCGATCTGCTTGGAGGGATCGTCGTTGGCGTCGGTGACGAGAAGATGGGCGATCTCGTCACGATGCTGGCCGGCTGACCAGAGGACACCGTGCTGGAAGGCGACGCGCCAGGCATTGGAAATCGACGCATTGGAAAAGCCGATCGTATAGGGACCCGCTTTCTTCCATTTCGACGTATCGACCATGGTGTTGGGGTTCGGGTTCCACATCCAGGTGCGCGGCATACCATAGTAGCCTGGCTTGGTTTCCGCTTCGGCCGCGGCGGCAGGGGTGGCCTGCGCAAACTGAAGGCCGGGGACGGCACCGATCGCCGCTACGGCTGCGGGCATGCTCCGGATGAAGCTCTTGCGGGATATCTTGTGATCTAGGATGCTCTTTATTGACATGGGTTCCTCCTCCTGAACGCTCGACAGAGCGCCTCCAAATCTCCTCAGAAATTTCCACGCTTGGAAAAGTATAGACAAAGTATAATTGCCAACACCTCAACCAAACGCGCGATTATTATCCTGAAACCCTCCAATTCAGGAAAATTCGATTGAACGCGATTTGACGCAAATTAGCAGTCGATTACCCGCAATCGTCAATCTGCCGTCTTGTAATAGCTGCTATTACCTTTTTGGCCATTGGGAGCAGGGAAGAATACGACTTATCTAGCAGCCGGTGCCGGCGCTTGAGGTGCGTTCCGTCGGAGGAGAGGCCGTGAATATTCTAGTTGTCTTGCGCATGATCCCGGATTCCGCGGGCGAGCTACAGCTTGCCGGGGACGGGCGAAGCATCGATCGGGAATGGCTGGATTTCCAGCTCAACGATTTCGACGATCATGCCCTCGAGGAAGCAATCCTGCTCAAGGAAGCCGGTGGCGCGAAGGTGACGGCGCTTGCCATTGGCGAAGGCGCCAACCGTGTCCTGCAAATGGCCGCGGCCCGCGGCGCCGACGAAGTCGTCGCGCTCCAATCCGAAGAGGACGCGATGATTTCCTCACGCGAGATCGCGGCGTCTGTCGCGGCGATGGCGCGAACGAAAGCCGCCGACCTGGTTCTGTGCGGCGTGCAATCGACAGAGGATGTCTTCGGCCAGCTCGCGCCCTATGTCGGCGCATTGCTCGACTGGCCGCATGTGTCGGGGACCAACCGCATCGTAGCGAACGGCGCCGTGCTTCGGGTCACGCAGGAACGCGGCGCGGGTGTTGCCGTCACCTATGAGCTGGCCACGCCGGCGGTGCTGGGTGTGCAGACCGCGTCGAAGGCGCCTCGCTACGTATCGGGCAGCAAACTTCGAGAAGCGTCCAAGACCCCGATAGGCCGCGCCGCGTCCGAAGCGTCCGGTTTCGGGCGATCCGCCGACATCATCAGATTGCGTCTGCCGGTCCAGGGCGGCTCCGGCGAGAATCTCGGCGGCAATGCGGAGACTGTCGCGGATCGCCTGATCACCATCCTGACAGCCAAAGGCCTGGCAAGGAAATAAGCCATGAAATTGATTGCCTGCACGGAAGGCCACTCCGGCAAGATCGAAGCCTTCTCGCTTGAAATGATCGCCGCGGCGCGTTCGCTCGCCCAGGCCGGCGACGAGGTCGTCGCCTTTTTCGCCGGCCGTGACGCGGAAGCCGCGTCCGCTTCGTTTGGCGAAGCCGACCGCCTGATCGCGGCCTGCACCAAAAAATCGGATGTCATCCCGGCTGAGACCTACGCACGGCTTCTGCGCGACATCATCGCGGTCGAGAGCCCTGGCCTCGTGCTGGTGCCCTATTCGGCGAACGGGCTGGATGTGGCAGCCGAAATCGCGGCGCGAACCGGCTGGCCGCTCATCTCCTATGTCAATGAAATCAAGCGGAACGGCGAAAGCCTGACGGTCGTCGCACAAATGTATGGCGGCAAGATCCTTGCCGAATGCGCTGTTCATCTGCCCGCCGTTCTGATGATCAATCCGGGTGCCTTCGCGGAGGCGGCACCTGGCACGATCGATGCCGCGAAGGTGCAGGCAATCGATGCCGAGCCCGTTCTTGCCAGCGGCAAGGTGAAGATGGTTGCCATCGACGTGCCTGACTATGCCGATGTCGATCTGACGACGGCCGAGAGGATCGTCTGCGTCGGCCGCGGCATCGGCGACGAGGCAAGCATCGATCTGGCGCGCGATCTGGCAACGATGCTGGGAGCGGAGATCGCCGGCAGCCGTCCTGTCGTCGACAATGGCTGGCTGCCAAAGCTGCGCCAGGTCGGCAAATCCGGCCAGAAGGTCAAGCCGAAGCTTTATCTGGCGCTCGGCGTGTCCGGTGCGCCAGAACATCTCGAAGGCATGTCGCAGGCCGACCTCATCATTGCCGTCAACACCGATCCGAAAGCGCCCATTTTCAATGTCGCGCATTATGGCGCGACCTGTGACCTGTTCGATCTCGTCGCCAATCTGAGCGACAGGCTGCAGGCCGGCTCAGGCCGTTGAGATGGCATCGACCCTTTCGCTCTGGATCCTGGTCATCGCAGCACTGGCCCTGACGGGCTGGCGCGCGCGCCGCTACGCCTTTTCCCTTGCGAAGGCGCCAGCGGCGGCCCGCTTCGACCAGCCGATGCGGCGTCTCGGCGGCGTCATGGTCGCCATCGGCCTGCACCGCAAGATGCTGCGCAAGCCGCTTTCGGGCGTGCTGCATGCAATCATCTTCCTCTCGTTCTTTGTGCTGTTCACCGCTACCATCGATGCCTTCGGCTCGCGGCTGTTCCCAGGGTTCTCGCTTGCCTTTGTCGGCGGCGAGACCTGGATCGCCTCGTTGCAGGATATCTTTTCGATGCTGATGCTGGTCGGCGTCGGACTGGCTGTCTATCAGCGCTATGTGCTGAGACCTGCCCGCTTCAAGGGTTCGAGCGGCAGTGATGCCGCAATCATCTACGTGCTGATCGTTCTGATCGTGGCGTCACTGCTTTTCGAGGCGGCGGCGCGCATCATGGGCGGGGCCGACGGCTCGTGGCGGCCGGTCGCTTCGCTGCTCGCTGGGCTGCTCGATCGTGCCGGCATGCCTGCGCATACAGCCGAAGAGCTGTTCTACTGGGTGCACATCGGCGCCATTCTGGCGTTCCTCGTCTACATCCCTGGTTCGAAGCACCGGCACATGTTTCTTGCCGCCCCCAACATCTACTTCCGCAGCCTCGAACCGCGCGGCCTCGCGCCCGCGGTTCCGCAAGCGCGCGAGGCTCCCGGCATCGACAGCCTGGCGCAGTTCGACTGGAAACAGCAGCTCGACCTTCTGTCATGCACCGAATGCGGTCGCTGCCAGGCGGTATGCCCCGCCTATGCGGCGGGCCTGCCGCTCAGTCCGAAAATGCTGATCACCGACATGCGCGACGCCCTTGCCGCGGGGCCGTCCGCTCTGCCACTGGTCGGCGGCGTGATCTCGCCGGAAACCCTGTGGGCCTGCACCACCTGCCGCGCCTGCATGGAAGCGTGCCCGGTCGAGATCGAGCACCTGCCCAAGATCATCGACATGCGCCGTCATCTGATCGACGAAGGGCGTGTCAGTCCCGGTCTCCAGGATGCGCTTTCCAACCTGACCCGGCTCGGCAATTCCATGGGCAAGCCTTCCAAGATGCGGGCCCGCTGGACCAGGGAGCTCGGCTTTCCGGTCAAGGACGCGCGCAGCGAGCCGGTCGACGTCCTTTGGTTCGTTGGCGACTATGCATCCTACGATCCGCGCGTTCAGGAGATCACCCGCAAGGTTGCCGAACTGCTGACCGCAGCCGGTGTCGACTTCGGCATTCTCTTCGATGCCGAGCGCAACAGCGGCAACGACGTGCGGCGCACCGGCGAAGAGGGCCTGTTCGAGACGTTGGCGCAGTCCAACATCGATGCGATCAAGGCGTGCAGTTTCAACCGGATCATGACCACCGATCCGCACAGCCTGAACGCGCTGAAGAACGACTATCGGCATTTCGGGGTGGCGTTCGAGGTGCTCCACTATACGGCGCTGCTGGCTGACCTCATCGCGGCAGGAAAGCTCGAGCTGCACGTCGCCGACGGCGCCAGGGTCACCTATCACGATCCCTGCTATCTCGGGCGCTACAATGGCGGCTTCGATGCGCCGCGCGCGCTGATCCGAGCTGCCGGCTACACGCTTCATGACATGCCGCGCTGCCGCGAGAATTCCTTCTGCTGCGGCGCCGGCGGCGGCCGCATCTGGCAGGGTGACGACGGCGTGACCGAGCGGCCAAGCGAGAACCGCATCCGTGAAGCGCTTGACCTGGGCGACGTGGCGTATTTCGTCGTCGCCTGCCCGAAGGACAAGGTGATGTACACCGCCGCGATCGATGCCCTCGGCGTGGCCGACACATTGAAGGTCGTGGATATAGCGGAACTTCTCGTGCCGCGCACAAGCCAGCCGCTCGAAATGCCCGCGGTGGAAACGACCTGACGGAATGCGATCCAAGAGATCGAGACAAGCACAATGGGCATAGGCCCCGACAGAGGAGAGAGCGATCATGTCGACCCTGAAAATCGGCTTTGTTGGCATCGGAAAAATGGGCACGCCGATGGCGACCCGTCTCATCAAGGCCGGCTACGACGTGACCGTCTACGACGTCGACACCAAGGCCGTGCTGGAGTTGACCAATGCGGGCGCCAAAGCCGCCGCCGGTGCGCGCGATGTTGCAGATATCGCGGAGATCGTCTTTGCCAGCCTGCCCAGCCCGCAGATCCTGGAAAAGGTCGTGCTTGGTGAAGGCGGCATCGCCGAAGGCAAAGCGGTTCGCATCTTCATCGACATATCCACCACCGGCCCGCGAACGGCCGCCAAGGTTGCCGAGGGCCTTTTAACCAAGAACATCGCCATGATCGACGCGCCCGTCAGCGGCGGGTTGAAGGGCGCGCGCAACGGCACGCTCGCCGTCATGGTGTCGGGGCCGAAAGCTGCCTTCGAAACGGCAAGGCCGGTGATCGAGAATTTCGGCCGGATATTCTTCATGGGCGAGGTTCAGGGCTCCGCCCAGACCATGAAGCTTGCCAACAATCTGCTTGCGGCGGCAGCACTTGCGATCTCCTCCGAAGCGGTGGTGATGGGCGTCAAGGCGGGCCTCGATCCCAAGGTGATGATCGACGTCATCAACGCCTCGAGCGGCCGCAACAGCGCCACCGAGGACAAGTTCCCGAAATCCGTCCTGCCGCGCACCTTCGATTTCGGTTTCGCGACAGGCCTGTCCTTCAAGGATGTGCGGCTGTGCGTGGACGAGGCGGAGGCGATGGGCGTGCCGATGGTGGTGGGCAGCGCCGTGCGCCAGTTGCTGAGCGTGACGAACCAGCTCTACGGGCCAGATTCCGATTTCACCTGTATGGTCAAGACGGTCGAGACATGGGCGCATGTGGAAGTCGGCTCGGCCAAGCCCGCTGATGTCGCCAAAGCGAGCTGACCATGGGTGACGCAGAACGCTATGAAATCCACGCGGTTCGCTACGGTCATTTCGAGCGCCGCTCTGGTGAGAATTTCCTGGGCGGGGATACGCATGATGTTCCGATGCCGCTCGACTACTTCGTCTGGGCGATCGTCGGGGAGAAGCGCACCTTCATCGTCGACACCGGCTTCGACAAGCCAACCGGCGACAAACGCGGACGCAGTGTCGTCAGGCCCGTCGATGACGGCCTGGCGGCAATCGGCATCAACCACGCGGATGTCAGCGACGTCATCATCTCCCACATGCATTACGATCATTGCGGGAACCATCACCTGTTCCCGAACGCGACCTTCCACCTGCAGGATGCCGAGATGGAATTCGCGACCGGCCGCTGCATGTGCCACCATGCCATGCGCCATCCATTCGAGGCCGAGGACGTCACCACCATGGTGCGGCGGCTTTATGCAGGGAAGGTCTGCTTTCATGATCCGGAGTCGCGGATCGCGCCCGGCATCACGCTCCACAAGGTCGGCGGCCACTCACGCGGGCTTCAGGTGGTCCGGGTGGAGACCGACAACGGCGCCGTGGTGATCGCGTCCGACGCGGCCCATTTCTACGCCAACATGGAGCGCGAAAAGCCCTTTCCGGTCTTCGACCGGCTGAGCGACGTGATCTTCGGGGTCGAGCGTATGAAACAGCTCGCCAGTTCGCCTGCGCATGTCGTGCCGGGGCATGATCCACTCGTCCTCAAGCGTTTTGCGCGCAGCCGTCAGGATGTCGCGGACATTGTAACCCTCACCCGTCCTTTGCCTTGACCGCGTGTATCGTTGTGGCAGCAGCTGCAGATTCGCCCTACGTTTGCGTGGATTGAAACCTCAAATTGACAAGGCGTGGAATAAGGACTAATGGTTATCCTAATCGTTTAGGTTACAGCTTCCGGCTGATCCCGACGAGGGAGGTTAGACTCTTGGCAAGATCAACGATGCGCGACATCAGTCGCGCCACAGGGCTGTCTGTGTTCACCGTATCCCGAGCTCTGAGCGGGGCAGACGGAGTCTCCGAGGCGAGCCGTCAGCAGGTGCTGAAGGCCGCAAGCGATCTGGGATATGTGCTCAACCGCGCAGCCCAGGAATTGCGCCGGGCGAGCCGAGACTCGGTTGCCGTCATTACCGCAAGCACCTCAAACTCCTACTATCTCGATCTGATGGCAGGGATACAGCAGGCTCTCGAACCGTCCACATGGACGGTGGTTGTCGGGGATGTCGCCGTCAACGGCGCGTATGATGCCCGCCTCGAGGACCGCATGATCCGCCGCCTCATTGAGTCACGGACCGCTGGCGTGATTTCGACGCTGACCCTAAAGGCCGAGAACACGCGACTGCTCGAACGCTGGGATATCCCCCTAGTCTTCGTCGACTCCTCGCCGCCTACCGAAGCGGCGCATACACCAAGCGTAACCACCGACAACTACAATGCCAGCCTGATGGTGGGCAAGCATCTTGCCGATCATGGGTACAAGGACTGGCTGTTTCTGGTCTATCCCTCGAAATGGTCGACGCGGTTCGATCGTGAACGCGGCATCAGGGAGGCGGCGCGGATCCACGGGGCCGACCTGTTGGTGCTGGAGTCGGCGAACGACGCAGGATCCGGCTATAGCACGCTGGCGGGTCATCTCGACTCGACTGGCAAGATCCCGCGCGCGCTGATCGCAGGCAACAACCCACTGTTGCTCGGCTCCATGAAACTTGCCGCTGAAAGGCGCATCGCGGTTCCGCAGGAAATGGCGGTGGTGGCCTATGACGAATTCGCCTGGTCAGAGCTTACCAATCCGCCGATGACAGTGCTGAACGAGCACAGCGAGCAGATCGGCCGCCTTGCTGCGGTGACCCTGCGCAGGATCATCGACAAGCAGATCGATGCCGAGAAGCGGGGCCAGGCGCCCACCCCGGTCTATCTTCCGGAAGACCAGCAGCGCGTGCCCGCCCGCCTGATAATCCGCTGCTCCTGCGGCTGTTCAAGAGACAGCGCGCATGCGCAAGGCCCTATGACCTCGCAGGCAGCTTAGCGACAACTGAAATGGAAAGACGATGACCGGACTACTTTTCGTCCTTAACCTAAACGATTAGGCGGCTCGAAAACCGGAATCTGGCCACGGTGAAAGTCGCGGCCTGGAAGTTGGCGAGACAGAATTTGCCGTCACATCACGGCGGCAGACAACAGGAGGAAGAAACATGAAAGCAAAGACCAGTATCCAGCTTATGACTGCTGCGTCCCTTGTGGCGCTCGGCTTGTCCTTGGGGGTAGCCCCGGCCGCGGCGGAAGGCAAGCTTCCCAGCAAGATCGAGAAGATTGGCCTGATGGTGCAGGATATGTCCAATCCGTTCTTTTCCGCCATGACGAAGGGCGCGGAAGATGCCGCCAAGCAGATCGGCGCCACCGTCAACGTGCAGGACGCGCAACTCGACCTGGCCAATCAAAACACCCAGATCGACGCCTTCATGCAGCAGGGCGTCAATCTGATCGTCATTTCCGCGGTAGACGAAGCCGGCATCGAGCCGGCTATCCAGCGGGCCAAGGATGCCGGCATCATCGTCATCGCGGTCGATACTCCGGCTCACGGCGCCGACGCGGTGATCATGACCAATGCGGTACAGGCGGGCGAGAAATCGTGCGAGTACCTCTTCCAGCAAATGGGCGGAAAGGGTCAGGTGCTGTTGGTGGACGGCACACCCATTCAGACCATCATCGACCGTATCAACGGCTGCAAAACGGTCGCAGCGAAGTTTCCCGGCATCAAGATCGTTGGCCAGCAGGCCTCGAAGAATGACCGCGCCTCGGGCCTCGCCGTGACGACCGATATGCTGACGGCCAACCCGGATGTCACTGGCATCTTCGGCATGAACGACCCCTCGGCGCTCGGCGCGGTGCTCGCTGTCGAACAGGCCGGCAAGACCAGCCAGATCAAGGTCACCGGCGTGGATGGCAGCCCTGAAGCGGTCGCCGAGCTGAAGCGGGAAGGGTCGCCGTTCATCGGCTCCGCCACGCAGAACCCGGCAGAGATGGTGCGCCAGGCGGTCAAGGTCGCGCAGGACATGATTGCCGGCAAGGCGCCGAAGGACAAAACAATCCTCATCGAAAGCGTTCTCGTCACTCGCGACAACGTCACCCAGTATCCCGGCTGGTAACCATCTCCCAGACCAGCCCGGCGGGGAGCGGCCTTGCGCCGCTCCCCGCCTCAGACCCGTGAGACTGCCATGAGCACCCAATCTCCGCTTCTTGTCCTCGAAAGCGTCTCCAAGCGCTTCGGTGCCACGTTGGCCTTGAACAAAGTCCGCTTCGACCTCAGAGCGGGCGAGGTCCATGCGCTGATGGGTGAGAATGGCGCGGGCAAGTCGACCCTCATGAAGATCCTCGCCGGTAATATCCAACGCGACGCGGGGCGTATCCTCATCGATGGCCACGAAGTCGAGATTCGCTCCCCGATCGATGCTTCCGCCAATGGCATAGCCATCATCCACCAAGAGCTCAACACCGTGCGCGACATGACGGTCGCGGAGAACCTCTCTCTTGGACGTGAGCCGCGCACGCGCTTCGGCATGCTTGACCGCCGCCGCATGGAGCAGCAGGCACGCGAAAAACTGGCACGCATACACTCGACGATCGATCCGCGGCGGCCGCTCGGCTCGTTGAGCCTGGGCATGCAGCAATTGGTGGAGATCGCGCGCGCCGTTGGCGAAAACGCCCGCGTCCTCGTGCTCGATGAACCGACCGCGGCGCTGTCGCGAGCCGAGGCACAGGAACTCTATCGGATCATAGGCCAGATGCGCTCGGCGGGCGTGGGGCTCATCTATATTTCGCACCGCATGGAGGAGGTTTGGCAGTTGGCGGACCGGGTTACGGTGTTCCGTGATGGCGGCTACGTGGGGTCCGGGACCTTGGCCGAGATCAGTCCGCAGGACGTGGTCCGCATGATGGTCGGCCGTCCGGTCGCCGACCTCTACCGCCACGACAAACGCACCCCTGGCGCCACCGTGCTCGAAGTCGAGGGGCTCGCGGGTGAAGGCGTTGGCCCTGTCGACCTTTCGGTCCGCGCCGGAGAGGTGGTCTGCATGGCCGGACTGATCGGTTCCGGCAGAACCGAAGTCGGACGCCTGCTTTTCGGCGCCGACCCGCGCACCGCGGGCTCAGTCCGGATCGAAGGGCACCCCAGTCGCCCGTCGGACCCCTTCGAGGCGATTACCGACGGCATTGGCATGGTGCCCGAGAACCGGAAGGAGCAAGGCCTGTTCCTCGAACATTCGGTGGAGGACAACATTGCAATCAGTTCACTCGACCGCTTCATCACCGGAGGCGTTGTCAATCGCACGGAACGGCGCGACGCCGTCATGGAGCAGATGAAGCGGCTCAAACTCCGGCTCAACGCAATCTCGCTGCCTGTGAAGGCTCTGTCTGGGGGAAATCAGCAGAAGGCGGCACTCGCCCGATGGCTGCTTCGCGATTCCAGGGTGCTGATCCTCGACGAGCCTACCCGCGGTGTCGACATCGGTGCAAAGCGCGAGATCTACGAGGAGATCGACCAACTGGCCCGCGCCGGAAAGGCGCTCCTGATCATGTCGTCGGATCTGCCGGAGGCGATCGGGATAAGCGATCGCCTGCTGGTCATGCGCGAGGGCAGGATCGTGTCAGAATTGGTTTCGGAGGAAACATCGGAAGAAGAAGTGATGCTTCATGCGACGGGCACCGCGAGCCGTCGCGGAAACACAGGAGTGCAACCGTGAACACGGCTCGTGACGACACCACTCAGGCAACGCCGACCGCTCCGGATCGCGCGCCCTTCGATTTCGCCAAATGGTGGGACCGCATAGGCATTCTCATGGTGCTGGTCGCGCTGGTAATCCTGATGTCGGCCATCGCTCCGAACTTCAACCGTGTCGACAACCTGCTCAACATTGCGCGCGCCATCTCGGTGAACGCCATCCTGGCGGCAGGTATGACGCTCGTCATCCTAACCGGCGGCATCGACCTTTCCGTTGGATCGATCGTTGCCGTTTCCGGTGTGGTCTCCGTCATCGCCGCCATGGCGGGCGTGCCCGCCCCCGCCGCTGTCTGTGTCGGCATTGCCGTCGGCGCGGCCTGCGGCCTGGTCAACGGAGCCCTGACCGCTTACCTATCGCTCGCGCCATTCATCGTCACCCTGGGGACGATGACCTTCCTGCGCGGCCTTGCCTACACCATCACCGCAGGCCAGCCGATCGTTTCGAGTTCCTTGAACTTCAAGGACATCGGCAATGGATATCTCTGGGGCATCCCTGTGCCGGTCATCGTGATGGCGATCGTCTACCTGACCGTCTGGTTCACCCTGGAGCGGACGCGCTATGGCCGCCATGTCTATGCCGTGGGCGGCAATGCGGAGGCGGCCAAGCTCGCCGGCGTACGCGTCAGGCGGGTCATCACGTCCGTCTATGTCCTGGCTGGCGGCTGCGCCGGCCTGGCCGGCGTCATCTTCGCCGCCCGGGTCATCTCGGCCCAGCCCACCGCCGGCACCGGCTACGAACTCGACGCGCATCGCGGCGGTCGTGCTCGGCGGCACCAGTCTGGCCGGAGGCCGCGGCCGAATTGTTGGAACGCTCATAGGATCGGTGATCCTTGGTGTGCTGGGTACCGGCTTGATCCTGCTCAACGTGCCCTTCTTCACTCAGTTGCTGATCAAGGGTGTGGTCATCATCCTGGCCGTCGCTATCGACAGCCTGAAGCAGCGGCCGGGGCTCTTCCGCTTTCGCAGCAACACGCCACCCGGTGCATCAAGCCAATAAACCGCCGCGGCGCCCCAGCCCGCATGACGCGGCAGCGCTCTCCCCAACTCACCACTCTCTCCTGGAGGGACCTCCATGACCCTTGCCGTCACCATTGCAGATCCTCTGGCAGGCCGGCGCGACCACGAGCCGATCATCTTTTCCGTCGCAGCGGACCTGCCGCGGGCACTCTGGTGGGCCCGAGACGACGCCGGCAACCGGGTATTGTGCCAGCGGCTGACGCGGGACGCCAAGCCAGGCGAAACGCGTTTCACGGCGACCGTAAGCTTCAGCGACCGTCTGCGACTGACGCTGGACGAGCCATGCGACCCTGCTTCTGCTGACATTCCCGGCATCATTGTTCTCAAGGGCAGAGAAGCAGACTGCTTCGCGCGCCTTAATACGGGTGCATTCGACCTCGAGCTCTGCTCAGGTACAGCGCAAGGTCTCGGTTCATCCAAGTGGGGAATCCGCCACTTTCGGTCATTGGCCGACGATTTCGAGCTGCTGCCCTCCGGCAACAACGCCATCGGCGGATTCTATGGGCCTTTCTTCACCCCGGAGAACGGCCTCATCAACCCTCCCGAGCACACGACCGTGGAGATTGAGACACTGGAGAGCGGTCCGATTATGCACCATTACCGGATGCACGGCACGATCCCGGACGGCCTGCTGGACGAACTCAGGGGCAAGCGGTTCTCGATCGACTGGATCTTCACCTACGGGACACCCTTTTTCCAACGCTGCTATAGGGTCGACCCCTTCCAGACCGTCATCAACGGCCGCTCCGTCACCAACAAGATCACTGTCGGCGACGAGTTCGAGGGCGGTAAGGGCGAGCTTGTGTTCAACCGTTTCGCCGCCTATGGCGGAACGCGATACCGTGCGGGCGACCCCTACGCTGGGGAACTCGTCGCGTTGGTCGCCGACACGGTGACCAACTCTGCCAACCAGAGCCGGAAGTTCGAGGAATTCCGTTCGCATCTAAGCGATATCGAATCCGCCCACTGGGACCTCTACTGGCGCCTGTTCTGCAAGTGGGAAGGTGTGCTCGGTGAAGATGAACTGCGTGAGCGGCTCGCGCGGGTGCGCGCCGCGGCGCATGTCAAGGCCGACCACACGGACCGGCATTGGATTCTGACAGCTCAGCCGATCGACGTGTCGGTCGTCGAGCACGAAACGATCTTCCCCGGTCCAGCCGACAAGACAGTGGAATTCGACGAGGCCACTGGCCGTGCCATGATCTGGTGGACATCGGAACCGTCAGGGGCTTTCCAGATCGTCCAACGGCGCCAGTCCGGTTGGGTCAATTGGGGCAGCAATGGCGAGAATGAATGCCCAGAACTTCCTGTCGGTGTCCAGATCAAGACCGCATACGGCCATTTCGCCGACCGTTGGCAGGCCATAGCGGATCAATTGGAGACGCCCCCGACTGTGCGCTCCGAATAGAAGGTCCCCTCACCCGGGCGAGGCTGAAGGAATTCAGCTCAGGGGCGCGGTCATCCGCTGCGCGACCTCGAGGGTCAGCTTGTAGGTGGGAGTGAAAAATTCGGGGGTCACGGTAACCCCCAGCAGAAATGGAAACGGCGATACGCCCTCCCGCGCAATCGCGAGGGAGGGCGGGCTCAAACTCAGGCGATGATCGCCGGGTGGAGCAGGCTTTCCAGGTCGATATTGCGGTACATTTCGCGGCGCATGCGGTCGGCGACGCCGTTGACGATCTCCGCGCCATCCTGTGACGGATCGACGTGAACCCGGAACGGCCGCTTGCCGAACGGCGCATCCACGACGCGGACGATCGCGCGCGCCACTTCCGCCGGATCGGCGTCGGCGGGTTCGAGGCCAGCCAACCCCTTCAGCGCCTTGTCGGCGATGCCGGCATAGGGGCCTGCTTCATACTCCGCGACCCGCGCCGCGTCGGACGGCTTGCCCGAATGCGCGAAGTGATTGGTGCCCTTGGTGAAAGCGCCGGGAACCATGATGGTCGTCTCGATGCCCCACAGTGCAAGCTCGGTGGAGTAGGACACGGCAAGCGCGTCCATCGCCGCCTTGGCCGCGAAATATGGCGCCAGGAATGGCGGGGTGCCGCCACGCGTCGAGGAAGAACCGACCCAGACCAGCAGGCCTTTGTGCTGGCGGCGCAGATGGGGCAATGCTGCCCGGTTGACCCGCTGGGCGCCCAGCACATTGACGTCATACTGCTGGATCAGTTGCTCAGGCGTGAAGGCTTCGGCCGGGCCGAACACCATGTGGCCGGCATTGTGGACGATGACGTCCAATCGGCCCACATCGGCGATGATGTGGCCGATGCCGGCATCGGCCGACGCATCGGACTGCACGTCCAGTTCGACGGTGCGCATATCCGCCTTCTGTTCGGCCGCCCAGGCGGCGACCGCAGCGACTTGCGGTGCATTGCGGCCCGTGGTCTCGCGCATCGAGGCGTAGACGGTATGGCCAGCCTCGGCCAGGGCCTTGGCGGTCATGAGGCCGAAGCCCGAGGAAGCGCCGGTGACGAGGATGATGGACTTGGACATGATGAAATCTCCTTGCTTGAGGTTTTGGGTTTGAGGTGGGTCGGGTATGTCTGAGGGTGATGGACAGGTCCGGATCAGATGATCCCGCCATTGGCGCGCAGGGTCTGGCCGTTGATCCAGGCGCCGTCCGGGCCGGCGAGGAAGGCGACGGCATTGGCGATGTCATCGGGCTGGCCGAGACGTTCGAGTGGCGCCATCTTCGACAGACGGTCGATCACCTCCTGCGGCTTGCCGTCGAGGAAAAGCCTGGTTGCCGTCGGCCCCGGCGCGATGGCGTTGACCGTGATGTTGCGGCCGCGCAGTTCCTTGGCGAGGACGCTGGTCATGGCTTCGACCGCGGCTTTGGTAGCGGCATAGACGCCGTAGCTCGGCTGCAGCATGCTGGTGACACTGGACGAGAAGTTGACGATCCGGCCGCCATCGCGCAGGCGACGAGCCGCCTCGCGCAGCGTGTTGAAGGTACCCTTCAGGTTGACCGCGATGTGGCGATCGAACAGGGCATCGTCGCTGTCCTTGATTGCCGCCAGGCTCATGATGCCGGCGTTGTTGATCAGCACGTCGACGCCGCCGAAGGCGGTCTCGGCCGAGTCGAACATGCGGACGACCGCGGCGACATCCGAGATGTCGGCCTTCGCCGCGACGGCCCGGCCGCCGGCCGCTTCGATCCTGGCGACCACAGCCTCGGCCGAGGCGGCATTGCCGGCATAGTTCACCACGACGGTGAAGCCGTCCCTGGCAAGGCGTTCGGCGACTGCGGCGCCGATACCGCCCGAGGCGCCGGTGACGATGGCTACTTTGTTGGTCTGGGTGGTCATGATCTCTCTCCTTGGTGATGGCCACCGGTGATCGGCGGCTGATGGGATCAAGATGCACCTTCTTTTCCGGCGGATAATCGGCCATAATCCGACATCATAATTCGGGAGTTCGGACAATGGATCGCTTCGATGCCATGCGCGTCTTCATCCGCATCGTCGAGCGGCGCAGCTTTACCAAGGCTGCCGACGATCTCGGCCTGCCCCGCTCATCGGTCACAGATGCGGTGAAGGGTCTGGAGGCACGGCTGGGCGTGCGGTTGCTGCAGCGCACGACGCGCCAGGTCAGCCCGACACTGGATGGCGAAGCCTACTATCAGCGTTGCGTCGGCCTGATCGCCGACCTGGAAGACGCCGAGGGCGCCTTTGTCGGCGCCAAGCCATCGGGTCTGGTTCGCGTCGACATGCATGGCACCCAGGCGCGGTATTTCCTGCTGCCAGGCCTGCCTCGCTTCCGCGCGATGTATCCGGACATTCGCCTGCACATCAGCGAGATGCACCAGCCGCTGGACATGATCCGCGAAGGGTTCGACTGCCTGCTGCGCGCCGGCGAACTGGCCGACAGCCCGTTGATACGGCGGCGTCTGGCGACGCTGGAAAGGGGCACCTTCGCCAGCCCTGACTACCTCGACCGCTTTGGCACGCCGCAAACGCCCGACGATCTGGAGGGGCACGAAATGGTCGGCTTGCTCGCTCCAGACTCCGCCGAGATTATACCTCTCGTCTTTGCCGTCGGCGCAAAGACCCGCCAATTGACCTTACCCGCCAATGTGACCGTGACTGGCCCCGAGACCAATGTCGCCTCCGCATGCCTGGGCCTTGGGCTGATCCAGGTGCCGCGATACCGCGTCGTTTCGGAACTGGCCAGCGGAGCCCTTGTCGAAGTGCTCGCCGACTTTCCCCCCTCGCCTTTGCCGGTCCACGTGCTTTATTCGCACACCCGCCAGCTATCGCCGCGCCTGCGCGTGTTCATCGACTGGATGGCCGATCAGTTCCGTGAACGGCTCCAGACGATGAACGCATGAAACCTACGCCGTATCTGCAACATCGACAGCGGCGGGGAAAGGAATTTGCGCCATGCCCACCAGCGGGTGATGGGCGCCCCAGGTTGTGGCGAATGTCGCCATCTGCGGTGATTCACAAGCCGACCTAGGGATGCGTTCCGTCTGTCAGGAAGGCTGACTCTTCAGGTTGTTCATCTGAGCAAATCCCCAAGAGGCATCGTTGCCGACGTGTGGGTAGCTTATGGGAGTTGCCGCCACTTCGTCATGCGGTTGCTGAGATCGAGCGTGTCACCGTCGATGGTGAAACGCCGTCACCACGATGATGCAGGGTTCGGCGTTCCGTTCGTGCTTCATCGACCCAGATCCGTTTCGCCTCGAGGATGAAGAGGCCGTAGGTGTCTACAAGGCTGGTGTCGGCGACCTTGCACTCGATGTTGGCAAGGCAATCGCCAATCAGCGGGGCCTTAACATCGCTTGCCGGGCGCTGCTTCAGCCCGAATCGCTGAAACTTGTCCACGGAAGCGCCGGAGCAATTGCCGATGTCGACGACAGTTTCGGCCAGATCGATTGTTGGAATCGCGATGACGCATTCGCCGGTTTCTCTCATCGCCCGATGGCTGTGGTCCCAGGGGCCGACGATGCAGCCGATCAGCGGCGGCTCATGCTGGATCATCATGTGGAAACCCATGGTCATCACATTCGGCTTGCCCTTATAGCTCGTCGTTACCAGAACAATCGGACCCGGTTCGAGGAGGTGATAGGCCTGAGAAGCAGGTATCTCTTTCATCTTGAACTCCTGTTGAGGGTGGCCTCCCCGCCCAAGGACGGAGAGGCGGAAGGTCTCTGATTTCAATTACCAGCCCTGCTCGACCGGCATGACGAACAGCTCGGCCACATCCACATGCGAGGGTGCCTGCGCGGCAAAAACGATGGTGTCGCCGATGTCCGAGCCCTGCAGGAACGTCATCTGCTTGGCGAGATCGTCCATCTGCTGCCGATAGCCGGCGTCGGTGATGTGGTCGTAAAGCTCGGTGGCGACGGCCCCTGGCTGGATGCAGGTGACCCGGATGTTGTGCTTCTGGCCGACCTCCATGCGCAGGCCGTCAGAGAAGGCAGCCACCGCGTGCTTCGTGGCACAATAGACCGACAGGCCCTTGAAGACCTTGCGGCCGGCGATCGAGGACGTTGAAGATATGACCGGAATGCTGCTTGACCATCCGGGGCAGCACGGCGGCGGTGACGTTCAGCAGGCCCTTCAAATTGACATCGACCATGCGGTGCCATTCGTTGGTCTTGAGTTGATCGAGGTCGGAAAGCGGCATCAGCCCTGCATTGTTGACGAGAATGTCGATGGAGCCATAGGCGTCGACCAGCTTCTTCACGCCAGCCTCGACTGCGGCCGCATCAACCACATCCATCTCGATCACCAGGGCCTCACCGCCCTTCGAGGCGATTTCGCTCTTGAGAGCTTCGAGCTTGTCCGTTCGCCGTGCTGCGATACCGACCTTGGCGCCGGCCTCCGCAAGTTTCAAGGCAGTGGCAGCACCTATGCCACTCGATGCACCCGTAACCAGTGCGATTTTTCCAGAAATGCTGGTCATTGTTCTGCTCCTTGTTGGGACCCTTCGGTTGAACCGGGGGGCGTGTTGGACAAGGAGGAATTTAGTCGGAGGCGTCGGAGCCTTCGCGCGGCGACCTGCGCGAACTGTCGGGATCTTGCTCTATTCTGGCCGGGACAACACTTCCCGCCGTATCAAAGCAGGCCGCTGTCCAGACTCATAGGATCTCGATGATGCTGGTATCGGTCTCCTGCAACAATCTCTGGGCCTTGGCGACGCGCTGGCGAATGAACTGATGAGACGGCGAAAGTCCCATGGCCTTCTTGAACAAGCGGCTGAAGTGGAACTCGCTGATGCCTACGCCTCGCGCCACCTGGGCCAGGTCAAACGGCTCGTCCAGATGCGCCTCCATGAAGGCCATCGCCCGGCGCAGTTTTGCGCCCGGAAGAGCGTTTTGTCGGCGCCGTTCGCCTGCTCCCGACGTGTAATGCCGGATCAAATGAACGGCCAGGCTTTGCGCCAACCCCTGGATAAAAAGCGCGCTGCCGGCGCCTTCCGCGGTGAGCTCGCGGTGAATGAGGGCCAGCAAGTGAGACAGTTGTTCATCCCGGCCGTCGGAGATATCGCGCAGGCCGACCGTGGCCTTGCCCGATATCTCCTGCGCCACCCGTTCAAACAATGGGACCGACAGATAGAGATGCATGACCTGGAACGGTTCGTCGCCCTCCGCACGCCAGCGCAACTCATATGGCGTCACGGAGCGGGTGAGGAAAAAATCCCCCACGGCCACCCGGTTCGCCATCCATTCTCCACCCAGATCGCGTTCCTCGACCAGCGCACCCCCTGATATCACCCACACGATCAACGGCTCGGCCACCGCCGGCACCAGGAAAGGCGCTTGTTCGCGCAGGCGCGAGAAGACCTGCACGAACATATCCGTCCAGGCTGGGCCGTCACCGCTGATCAGGGTACGGCCGGCAAAGTAGTTCTCGAGGCCCTGCGGGGATGTGCGATCGGGAGGAGTATCGGGCTTTTGGTCGTGTTCGAATGCCATCTCACAGGTTTCTAGCTTACGACGCGGTTGCCGCACCATTTCATCGAAGAGCGTAAGCGTCTTTCAAGATAAGGAATTTCGCTATCGTTGCAAATCACCGCTAAAACTTCACCGGCAGCCCACGCGCCACTCATCAAAAGCCATTGATGGCCAGAGATGGAAACTCTTTTGCGGCCGGTGCCGGTGAACGGCAGATTTTCGACGTCGACGAAGGCGATGCGGCCCGCGCCGTCGAGCCGCGTTCGACGCCTGCCTTGACCCCGACCTCGGCTAAGCATCTGCAAAAACGGGCAAAACTCCTCCCAATAATAGTCAGTTCCTGAGAATTGACCGCGGTTTTGGGCGGACATAGGGTCCCGCTCGTCCGGTGCTCGGGGAATGGGCGTGCCGGCGCCGAATTTTGAAACCGATGTGAACTGCGACCGACGGCATGGCTGTTTTCGGCGGCGGCGGAGCTTTGTGCACCGGCTGCCGCCGGTTCGCGAAGACGGGGAAGACTGAGTGAGCAGCATTTGCGGTAGCGGACACGAAGTTCATGCCAATGGCGAGCCGGTGTCGCCGACGGGGACACGCCGCGCCGGCGCACAGCCCACATCGCCGCTCAAGCCCCGGCATAAGCGCTACCGCGCGATGCTGCTTGCCGGCACCGCGCTCGTCACGCCGCTGGCGCTGGCGGCGACGCATCAGCCGGCGATGGCTCAGGTCATCGGCGGCAATGGCGGGAATGGCAGGGACGCACCGAATGGCTACACGGCAGGTGGCGGTTCGGGCGGCGGCGGCTACGGAGATGGCAGCGCGACCGCGCCCGGCGGCGGCGGCGGAACTACCTCTGGTCAAGGGGCCCGCGGCGGTGTCGGCGGCGGCTCGGATGGTGGCGGCAGCGGCGGCGGCGGCTATGCCGCCGGCGCCGGCGGCGGTGGTGGCGGCGCCGGCGGCGCCGGTCTGACCCTCGGCGCCGATCTGAACAACAGCAGCGCCATTACCGGCGGCAAAGGCGGCTACGGCGGTATCGGAAATTACAATTCCGTGCCGTCTTACTCTTATGGTGGCGGCGGCGGCGGCGGTGGCGGCGGTTCCGGCATCATCGCCACGACCGGCGCCAACCTCATCAATTCCAGCACAATCACCGGCGGCACCGGCGGCGGCGGCGGAAGCTCAAGCGGAGCGATCAATCCGTTCACCGACCCTTCCGGCAACGGAACCGGCGGCAGAGGCGGCAACGGCATCACCGCAACCGGCTCGGCCGGGCTGACGATCACCAATACAGGCACAATCAAGGGCGGCGGCGGCGGCACCGATTTCCAGAACTACCAACCTTACCGGCCGCAGGCCGGCGGCTTCGGCATCATCGGCCAGAACCTGACGATCATCAACAGCGGCACGATCGCCGGTGGCGCCCTGGGCGGCGGCGGCGGCTTGAACGGCGCCCCTTCGACCGCCATCATCATCACCGGCGGCACCAACAGCATCAAGGCGCTCGCCGGCAGCAATATCGGCGCGATCGAACTCGGCGGCGCCACGACGCTGGCGGGCACGTTCAACGGCACGATCCAGGTCGATGGCGGCGTCACCGTGTCGGTAACCGGATCGACCGCGGCCGATGATGCGACCGGCATCACGGCCTTCAACAATTTCGGCACGACCTCGATCAGCGCCGGGCGCACGCTCAGCGCCCAGACGATCAACAACGGCGCTGGTATGATCAATATCGGCGCCGGCGCGACGTTGCGGGGCACCGGCAACACGCTCAACAACAACACGGTCATCAATGTCGGCGTCAACGGCAGCGTCATCGACGCCGGCGCCGTCAACAACCAAGGCGGCGGCACGATCAATTTCAACGGCCCGACGGGCACGGCGACACTGTCGTCGGGAATAAGCAGCATCGTCAATGACGGGCAGATCAAGGTTCTCGGCGGCGCCGTCGCCGTCACCGGCGACATCAGCAACCAGAACAACGGCACGCTGTCGCTGACCGGCGGCGACATGACCGGCATCGGCACGCTGACCAACAGCGGGACCGCGACCGTCAATGTCGCCGCCGGCTACAACCTCGGCGTCGACACCTTCACGCTCACCGGTGGCAGCGTCACCGGCACGGGAACGATCACCGCCGCCACCGCCTTCAACCTGTCGAACGGCACGATCGGCGCGGCGATCGCGGGCGCCGGTGTATTGACCAAGACCGGCGCCGGAACGACCGTCCTGACCGGCGTCAACACCTATTCCGGTGGCACCAACATCAACGGCGGCACGCTGTCGGTCTCCGCCGATGCCAACCTTGGCAGCGGCGCGCTGAGCTTCGATGGCGGCACCCTGCTGGCGACGGCCAGTTTCGCCGCCAGCAATGACGCTACCCTCGCCGCCGGTGGCGGCACATTGTCGGCATCGGCGGGAAACACGCTGACCTATAGCGGCGTGCTGAGCGGAACGGGCGGGCTCACCAAGGCCGGCGCGGGCACGGTGGCCCTCGCCGGCGCCAATACCTATTTCGGCGCCACCACGATCAGCAATGGCACCTTGCAGGTCGGCGACGGCGGTACGGCGGGAGCGCTCGCCGACGGCGATGTCGCCAACAGCGGCAAGCTCGACTTCAACCGCAGCGACACGGTCATCGTCGGCAACAGGATTTCCGGCAGCGGGGCACTGGGCCATAGCGGCACGGGCACCACCATCCTGACTGCCGCCAGCAGCGACTACACCGGCGCCACCACCGTCTCCGCCGGCAAGCTCATCGTCAACGGATCGATCGCCTCGTCCTCCGGCGTCACGGTTGACGCCGGCGCCGCCATCGGCGGCAGCGGCACCATCGCCTCCACCATCGTCAACGGCACGCTCTTCGCCGGCAACAGCCCCGGCACACTCACCGTGGCTGGCAATCTCACTCTCAATGCCGGCTCGACCAGCCTGTTCGAACTCGGCACGCCCGGCGTTGCCGGAGGCTCCACCAACGACCTCGTCAACGTCAACGGCAACCTGACGCTGGGCGGCACGCTGGAAGCGCCCAGCGCGGTGACCGGCTACTACCGGCTGTTCAACGTTTCGGGCACCACCACCGGATCCTTCGATGCGGTTCCCACAGACGCCATCGTTACCACCGCCGCTGCCAACCAGGTCAACCTGCTGCAGCGCAATGGCGGTCAGCTGCTGCAGTTCTGGGACGGCACCGATGTCGCCGGCAACGGCAGCGTCGACGGCGGCACCGGCCAATGGAGTGCCGGCACCTCCAACTGGACCGGCGCACCCGGCGAGGCCGGCATCAATGACAGCTGGCGCGGCGAGGTCGGCGTGTTCGCCGGCACCGCCGGCACGGTGACGGTATCGGGCGCCATCGGCTTCCAGGGGTTGCAGTTTTCGACCGACGGCTACGAACTTTCAGGCGGAGCGCTGGACCTGTCCGGCGATGCCCACGGCAATGCCGGCGCCAGTTTCATCACTACCGACGCCGGCGTGACGGCGACCGTCTCGTCGGTGCTGGCGAGCGCCGGCATGTTCGGCCTCGACAAGCTTGGCTCCGGCACGCTGGTGCTGGCCGGCGACAACACCTATTCCGGTTTGACCACGATTTCGGCGGGCACGCTGCAGCTCGGCAACGGCGGCGCCGCCGGCTCGGTCGCCGGCGATATCGTCAACCAAGGCGTGCTGACGTTCAACCGCTCGGACAGCAACCTGACGCTGGGCGGCGCGATCTCGGGCACTGGGCGGGTGGAGCAGAACGGTACCGGCACGAGCATCCTTGCCGGCGCCAACACCTATACCGGCGGCACCACGATCAACGCCGGTACCTTGCAGGTCGGCGACGGCGCAAGCACCGGCTCGATCGCCGGCAACATCGTCAACAACAGCGCGCTGGTCTTCAACCGATCGGATTTCTACGGTTCCTTCACCGGCGATCTTTCCGGCTCGGGAACGCTCACCGTGACCGGTGGCGGTACGCTGTCGACGAGCGGCGACCTCAGCCATACGGGCGGAACGACGATCGACAGCGGCAGTGTGCTGGTGGTCGGCGACGGAGCGACACATGGTTCCCTCGCCGGCAATGTGGCGAATGCCGGCAGCCTGGCATTCGACCGGTCGGACGACATCGTGTTTGCCGGCGACATCAGTGGCTCGGGAACGTTTCACAAATATGGCGCGGGCGTGCTGGCGCTGTCGGGCGACAACAGCGCCTATGACGGCATCGTCAATGTGCAGGCCGGCACGTTGCGGGTCGAAAACAGTTCGGCGATCGGCACCGGCTACCTGATGATGTATAGCGGTGCGCTCGATTATGGCGCGAACGTCGATCTTGCCAACATCATGACGCTCCAGCAGGACAATACCGAACTCTGGGTCAAGCAAGGCTCTGCCCGGCAGGCCGGGATCATCCTTAGCGGCGGCGGCGTACCGCACGCCGTCGAAAAGAAGGGCGCCGGAGTGCTGATCGTCGACCGCATGAACCATGGCGGCGCGACCACCGTCAGCGACGGAACGCTGCGGGCCGGCGGTTCGGGTGCATTCGATTCGCGAAGCGCCGTGACGGTGGCTTCGGGCGCCAAGCTCGACCTCGGCGGCTTCAACCAGACCATCGCCTCGCTGGCGGGTGCCGGCGACGTGGTCCTTGGCGCCGGCCGATTGAGCACCGGCGACGCCGGCTCGACGGCATTCTCCGGCGGCATTTCCGGCACTGGCGGCCTGACGAAGAGCGGATCAGGCATATTCACGCTCAGCGGCACCAACAGCTATGGCGGAACGACGGAGGTCGATGCCGGCACCTTGAAGGCCAGTGCGGCAAACAGCTTTGCCTCAGGCAGCGCCTTCAGCATGGTTCCGGGCGCAAGACTCGACCTCGGCGGCTACGATCAGACCATCGGCTCGCTTACAGGCGCCGGCAGTGTCGTGCTCGGCGCCGGAACGCTGACATTGGGTGGCGACGGCACGTCGTCGACATTTGCCGGCGACATCAACGGCACCGGCGGCCTGACGAAGACGGGCTCTGGCATCTTCACGCTGGGCAAGACGGGCTCGGGCAACCTCAGACTGGCGAAGCAGAGCTCGGGTGCCTTCACGCAGGCATCCAGCACCTACACCGGCGCCACCAAGGTCGATGTCGGCACGCTGCAAGCCGGCGCGGCGGGCGTGTTTGCCCCACTTAGCAACTTCACGGTCAGTTCGGGTGCGAAGCTCGACCTCAATGGCTTCGACCAGACCATCGGCTCGCTTGGCGGTGGCGGCAGCGTTACGCTTGGCGCCGGCACGCTGACGACTGGCAATGCCAGCGATACCAGCTTCTCCGGCGTCATCTCCGGCGGCGGCGGCCTCGTCAAACAAGGAACCGGCACGTTCGCCGTCACCGGCACCAATACCTACACCGGAACGACATCGGTCAAGGCGGGGCGGTTGCTGGTCGACGGCAAGCTCGCCGACACCGCCGTCACTATCGACAGCGGGGCAACGCTCGGTGGCTCGGGCACCATTGACGGCGCGGTGGCGATCGCCGACGGCGGGCATCTTGCGCCCGGATCTGGCCCGGGCCCGCTGACCCTGGGCTCGCTGTCACTGTCGGCAGGCGCTTATCTCGACTACCAGCTTGGCTTGACCGGCAATCGCGTCGACGTGAACGGCGACCTGACACTCGACGGCACGCTCAATATCAGCGCCGGCAACGACTTCGGCGCCGGCATCTATCGTCTGTTCAACTATGGCGGCACGCTGGCCGACAACGGACTTGCCATCGGCACCGTTCCCTCCACATTGTCGGCTGGCGACTTGAGCGTGCAGACTGCGGTGGCCACGCAGGTCAACCTAGTCAACACCGGGGGAGCCGCACTGAACTTCTGGGATGGCGGCGCGCCTGGAAACGTCAACAACGGCGCTGTCGACGGCGGCGACGGCGTGTGGAGTGTTGCCGGCGGAAACTGGACCGGGCAGGACGGCGCTTTCAACACGCCGATGACACCGCAGCCGGGATACGCCATTTTCCAAGGCCAGGCAGGCACTGTGACGGTCGATGGCGGCCAGGGCACGATTGCCGTGACCGGCATGCAATTCGCAACCGACGGCTATCGCATCGAAGGCGACGCGATCGCGCTTGGTGCCCCGCAGACGATCATTCGTGTCGGCGACGGCACCCAATCGAGCGCCACCACCAAAGCCACGATCGCCTCCGAGCTCACCGGCGCCGGCACCCTCGTCAAGGATGACCATGGGACCCTCACATTGACCGGTGAAAACACCTATACCGGCGGCACGCTCATCAAGGGCGGCACCCTGGCGATCTCGTCCAATGCCAATCTTGGCGCCGCGGCCGGCGGGCTTGCCTTTGACGGCGGCACGCTGCGCAATACAGCAGCGATGTCCACGGCGCGCGACATCGACCTGCGCACGGCAGGCGGTACGTTCGCCACCGACGCCGATCTCACCGCTTCGGGCATGATCTCCGGCAAAGGCAAGCTGACCAAGACCGGCGCCGCGACGCTGACGCTGACCGGCGCCAGCACTTACGCCCAAGGCACCACAATCTCGCAAGGCACGCTGCAACTGGGCAATGGCGGCGGGCAAGGTTCGATCGTCGGCGATGTCGCCAATAGCGGCGTGCTTGCCTTCAACCGCTCCGACACGCTGACCTTCACCGGCGCGATCTCCGGCAGCGGTTCGCTCAAGCAGATCGGAACCGGCAAGACCGTGCTCACCGGCGCCAATAGCTATGCTGGCGGCACGACGATTGCGGCGGGGACGCTGGCCGGTTCCGCATCGAGCTTCGGCAGCGGCGCCATCCTCGACGACGCCGCCCTCATTATCGACCAGGCGACGGACGCCACTTTCGCCAACGCCATCAACGGCACCGGCTCCTTCGCCAAGACCGGCATGGGTACGCTCAGCCTCACCGGCACCAGCACCTACGCCCAAGGCACCACAATCTCGCAAGGCACGCTGCAACTGGGCAATGGCAGCGCGCAGGGCTCGATCGTCGGCGACGTCGCCAATGGCGGCGTGCTTGCCTTCAACCGCTCCGACACGCTGACCTTTACCGGCGCGATCTCCGGCAGCGGTTCGCTCAAGCAGATCGGAACCGGCAAGACCGTGCTCACCGGCGCCAACAGCTATGCTGGCAGCACGACGATTGCGGCGGGGACGCTGGCCGGTTCCGCATCGAGCTTCGGCAGCGGCGCCATCCTCGACGACGCCGCCCTCATTATCGACCAGGCGACGGACGCCACTTTCGCCAACGCCATCAACGGCACCGGCTCCTTCACCAAGACCGGCACAGGCACGCTCAGCCTCACCGGCACCAGCACTTACGCCCAAGGCACCACAATCTCGCAAGGCACGCTGCAACTGGGCAATGGCGGCGGGCAAGGTTCGATCGTCGGCGATGTCGCCAATAGCGGCGTGCTTGCCTTCAACCGCTCCGACACGCTGACCTTCACCGGCGCGATCTCCGGCAGCGGTTCGCTCAAGCAGATCGGAACCGGCAAGACCGTGCTCACCGGCGCCAATAGCTATGCTGGCGGCACGACGATTGCGGCGGGGACGCTGGCCGGTTCCGCATCGAGCTTCGGCAGCGGCGCCATCCTCGACGACGCCGCCCTCATCATCGACCAGGCGGTGGACGCCACTTTCGCCAACGCCATCAACGGCACCGGCTCCTTCACCAAGACCGGCACAGGCAGGCTCAACCTCACCGGCACCAGCCTGCTTTCGGGCCAAACCACCGTCAACGCCGGGCGACTTTCCGTCAATGGTTCGCTTGCCAATTCGGCCGTCACGCTGCAATCGGGCGCAAGCCTTGGCGGCACCGGCACGGTCGGCAAGGTAACGGCGCTCAGCGGCTCGACGGTCGCCCCCGGCAACTCCATCGGCACGCTCAATGTCGCGGGCGATGCGAGCTTTGCCGCCGGCTCCATCTATCAGGTCGAGGCCGATGCGACCGGCAAGTCGGACAGGCTTGCCGTCTCGGGCAAGGTAACGCTTTCCGGCGGCACCGTGCAGGTGCTTGCGGCGACAGGAGACTACGCAACGACACCGCAATACACCATCTTGACGGCGGCCTCGGGCATTGCCGGCCAGTTTGCGTCGGTGACCTCCAATTTCGCCTTCCTGACGCCGACGCTTTCCTACACCGCCAATGCGATCAGCCTTTCGCTCGCCCGCAACGATGTTTCATTTGGCGACGTCGGGCGCACCCGAAACCAGATCGCCGCCGCCGGCGGCGCCGAACAGCTCGGTACCGGCAACGCGCTCTACAACGCCGTCACCAGCCTCGACGAGGACACTGCCCGCAAGGCCTTCGACGCGCTGTCGGGCGAGGTCCATGCATCGGTGAACGGCATGCTGGTCGAGGACAGCCGCTTCCTGGCCGACGCCGCCAACGCCCGTATCCGGGCGGCCTTCGGCGAGGCCGGCGCGACTTCTGTCCCGGTGATGGCCTACGGTCCGGGCGGCCCTGTGCTCGCCGAGGCCGCGACCGACCGTCTCGCCGTCTGGAGCCAGGCCTACGGCTCCTGGGGCGATACCGACAGCGACGGCAACGCGGCAACATTCAGCCGCAGCACCGGTGGCTTCGTCGTTGGCGCCGATACGCCCATCGGCGACAACTGGCGCCTTGGCGTTATCGGCGGCTACAGCCAAACTTCCTTCGATGCAACCGACCGGGCTTCCTCGGGCAGCAGCTCAAGCTACCATGTCGGCCTGTTCGGCGGCGGCCGGTGGGGGGTATTCAGCCTGCGTGGCGGCGCCGCCTACAGCTGGCATGACATCGAGACCAGCCGCGACGTCGTCTTCCCGGGCTTTTCCGACAGCCTTGCGGCGAAATACCATGCCGGCACCGCACAGGTCTTCGGGGAACTCGGCTACGGCCTGAATATCGGCGGCGTTTCCCTCGAGCCGTTCGGCGGACTTGCCCATGTCAACGTCAAGGCCGACGGCTTTTCGGAGCAAGGTGGCAGGGCAGCGCTGGCCAGTGCCGGCTCGACCACCGAAACGACCTTCACCACCGTGGGTCTCAGGGCGGGCGCGGACTTTACAGTGCGCGATATCAGCGCCACGGTGCGCGGCATGGTTGGCTGGCGCCACGCTTTCGGTGACACCACGCCGCTATCGTCGCTCGCCTTCGCCGGCGGCGGCGCCTTCACCGTGGCCGGCGTTCCGATCGCCAAGGACAGCGCGATCGTCGAAGCGGGACTGGACTTCACCCTCACGCCCAGCGCGACGCTCGGGGTCTCCTACACCAGCCAGTTCGGCGGCGCGGCAATCGACCAGAGCTTCAAGGCCAATCTCGGCGTCAAGTTCTGATCCTGGGGCGGCAAAGCCGCCCCGCTTGCCAGTCCCGGGCGCCATTTCGATCACACGTCCTGACCCCAAGCCGCCTGTCCAGCAGGGCAGCGCGCCCCTTCGACCAGGCCCTCCCCCGGCGAAACGAATGTCATCGCTCTCGATGCTTTCGAGCGCCGGAAGCGGTCTGGTGTCTACTGGCCCTATCGTCTTGTTTGAGCATGATCTTTTGCGAGGTAATTCAGTCTATTTTGACCTGGCCGAAATGAGCGATTGCAAGATCTACGCGCTGTTCAAGCGCAAACTATTGCTCGACGCCGGATTCCCACGGCAGACTTTGCTGATGACGGTTGTTTACGACCTGCACGGCGAAGGCCATGCCATCCTCACGGTGAAGACCGACAAGGGCGATTTCATCCTCGACAACCTCGTCAACAGCATTCGCTCATGGGATGCCACTGGCTATTACTTTCTCAAGCGCCAGTCGCAGCAGAATCCCAACATCTGGGTATCGATCAACCTACGAGGCGATGCAGCTTTTGAATCCGGCAACAACCGCAACGCGGTGAATTGATCCTGAGCGAAGGCGCTGGCAACCGACCCTACGCCGGTCAAACTGGAATTTGCCGACCGATTTCGGATTGATTGTTGGATCTGGCTCGGCAGCCGGCCCTTCGACGTCAGGCTGTGCTGCGAGCATCCAGGAAATCAGCGTTGGCGATATCGCCTTCAACCTTCGTGCGAAACACGAACGACAGTGCGGTCGCGACAACAATGTTGGCGATCACGGCGATGACGCCGTTATAGGCGCCGTATCCGAGAATGGTCGATGTCGGCACCCAAGCTGTGGCCCCCCAGGACAGATAGGACCCCAGGCCGAAGCCGACGACCCAGCCTGCCAGCAGCGCCTCGCCACTGTACCAGCGCGTGTAGAGGCCAAAGATCACGGCCGGGAATATCTGGATCATCCAGACGCCGCCGAGCAATTGCAGGTCGAGCGCGAACTTTGTCGGCATGAGGATGATCACCGCCAGGGCACCGACCTTCACGATCAGCGACATCAGCTTGGCGAGCTGCGATTCCTGCAGGGGCGAGATGGCGGGATTGACGAAAGGCCGCCAGACATTGCGCGTGAAAGTGTTCGCCGCGCCGATCGACATCACCGCGGCCGGCACCAGGGCGCCGATGGCAATTGCGGCGAAGCAGAAGCCCGCGAACCAGTCCGGGAACATTTTCAGCAGCAATTGAGGGATCGCGTCCTGCGGATTGGCGACTTCGATGCCCGCTGCATGGGCCATCAAACCCATCAGCGCGATAAGCCCAAGCAGAAGCGAATAGGCCGGCAGTGTCATGGCATTGCGCCGGATCGCCTTGGGCCCCGATGCCGACAGCACGCCGGTCAGCGAATGCGGGTACATAAACAATGCCATCGCCGATCCAATGGCGAGCGTGATGAATGGTCCGATTTGCGCCGGCGAGAGGGTCAGACCCTGGTTGGGTTTGCCGGCATATGCCTTGGCAGCCGCATCGAAGACCGCGCCATAGCCACCGAGCTTGGCCGGGATGATCACCACCGCGGCGATGACGAAGATGTAGATCATGATGTCCTTGACGAAGGCGATCATGGCGGGCGCGCGCAGGCCGCTCTTGTATGTGTAGAGCGCCAGGATGACGAAGGCGATGGTCAACGGCAGATGCGACATCATACCCTGGCCCTGGAAACCCAGCGCCTGGATGACCTTCTCCATGCCGACGAGTTGCAGCGCGATATAGGGCATGGTGGCGAGGATGCCGGTGAAGGCGACCGCGAGCTCCAGCCCCTTGTTGCGGTAACGCCCGAAGATGAAATCGGCCCCGGTGATGTAACCCTTCTCGCGCGCCACGTTCCACAAGCGCGGCATCGTCAGGAAGACGAAAGGATAGATCAGGATCGTGTAGGGCACGGCAAAGAAGCCGTAAGAACCGATCGCATATACGACCGCAGGCACCGCGATGACGGTATAGGCCGTGTAGAGGTCGCCGCCGAGCAGGAACCAGGTGATCCACGCGCCAAACCGCCGGCCACCAAGGCCCCATTCGTGCAACTCGTCGAGATTGCCGGATTTCCAGCGGGCAGCGACGAAGCCAATGACCGTTACCACCGCAAAGAAGAAGACAAAGACGACCGTCGCGGTCCAATTGAGATGATCGATCACGCGTCGTCCCCTCCGATCCTCGATGCAGCCCACATGAAGATCGACGAGACCGGAATCAAGACCAGCAGAAACCAGAAAAAGAAGGGAATGCCCGCAAGGGTCGGCTCGATGCTGTTGTACAGCGGAACCCAAACGCTCAGAACGCAGGGTATGATCAGCAAAACATATTTCATGCCCGATCGTTCCTCCCAGAAGCACCGGATCAAAGACAGGGTGTCATCATAATCTATCGCGATCCGTGGGCAACTCCGGTGGCGAGACCCAACAGAATTCTTTAAGGCCACTCAAGCCAACGCCCGACCATTCCGAGGCGGCCATCAGCGGCGCGGACGATACCGCCCGGCCAGCAGTGACGGAACCGGGCTCATGCCACCTGCGCAGGTTGCGTCGGGCTTGCCGTCGATCAGGTCAAGGACGGTCTTGAAGGTGTAAAGAGGGGCTGGTTCCGATATCACCGAAAACGATGCCCAGAGCCGCAAGACTGAGTACCGGAATGCCTGCTTTGGCGGCGCGGACGATGGACATCCCTTCCAGATGGTAGTCCTCAGTCATACCCCTTTGCTCAGAGATATTTGGTAATTGCCTTGAACTCCCCGATCGGCGCCCTCGCCACTTCGCCGTCCTTCGCACGGTGGCAGCAGCCTCGGACGCCGCCCTCCAGCCAACAACCCATTCGGGCCCCCCGCCATGTTGCGGTCGACCCTAAAAAAGCGAGTGCCAGCGCGTATAGAGTAGCGCTTGGTGTCGGCGTGCAATCGTCAGAGGAGTTCTACGCGGGCCGCTTCCCGCTTGCCTTGGGCGAAACCGGCACGGGCGGAGGGAATACGGGTCGCCAGATCCATCTGGTTCGTGCCCATTGCGGCTCGGGAATCGGCGTCCGGCGTGATCACCTCGACGCGGCTGCCCTGCTTGCGCAGGCCCTCGACCTGGCTCTCCAGGTCCGCGCCCGGTAATCTGCGCAGGCCCTCGAACTGCCCTTCCGGTAGTGACCCGCTCCGCCCGCCAAACGGCGAGAGCACCACGACGTTCGCATAGCCCGAGGCAAGGTCGGCGTTTTCGGCGGAGCGCACGCCACCGTTGATGTAGCGGGCACCGTTGATGCTGTGCGTGGGCGCCAGACCAGGCATTGCGGTGCTCGCGGTGACTGCGTCCACCAGGTCGACGCCGGAATCGCGGTGGAACGCAGCCAGCTCGCCGGTATGCGCGTCAATGGCCACCACGATCATCGGCCTGTCCGGCCATTCAGGGCGAGGCAACCTGGCGGCGACCATGGCGCGCCGCTGTTCCGCCGCCGCGGGTCCGAGTATGGGGTCGCTCTCCAACCCGAACGCGCCCATCGCACGTCGTAGATCGGCTGCCGAGGTGGCCGCGGCGCCGATGGCCCTCATCCGCTCGAACACCGTGGCCATCGGCAGGGAGGGCGCGCCCTGCCGGCTCTGTCCGACCGGTTGAACCGGTGCAGACAGCACCGAGGCCAGCAGTTCGGCCGGCGGTATGCCGCTGCGCATCTGCGCTGCCGCGGTGGCACCGGCCGAGGTGCCGACCACCAAATCGGCGACCTCTGTCATATCGAGACCAGCTTCAGCCAGGCCGGCGATGATGCCGATCAACCATGCATTTCCGGCAGCCCCACCACCACCGAGAACCAGAGCAACGTTTTTGTGAACCATCTGCCCAGCATTTCAGCCCGGGGACACACCTGTCCATCGAAATATCAAGACCGTGCCTTACGGCGAGTTTCGTGGCTCCCTGATCGACAAGGGCCACGATACGGGTCAGCAACATCAAGTCACCGACCTGGATATACGGGTCCATATTGTGTCCCATGGTCTCGGCGATGACCCGTGCAACCTTGCGCCAATCCTTGGCAGCCCGCTCCAGCAGTAGCTCATCGAAGATATGCGCAGGCGCCGAGACGAGCACGATCGTGTCTATGCAGCGTCCACAAGTCGCTGGATGGCGGCGGCGATCCAATGCTTCAATGCGTCGGCATCGCCGAGATCGTCCCGGAGCACGCGAAACCGCGCGGAGATCCCGAGGACGAAGACGTCGACGGCACGGGCACGGCTGTGGCCTCCGCCTCAGGGTTTCCAGATCGTCCAACGGCGCCAGTCCGGTTGGGTCAATTGGGGCAGCAATGGCGAGAATGAATGCCCAGAACTTCCTGTCGGCGTCCAGATCAAGACCGCATACGGCCATTTTCGCCGACCGTTGGCAGGCCATAACGGACCAACTGGAGACGCCCCCGACTGCGCGCGCCGAATAGAAGGTCCCCTTGCACGTGCAGAAGCGTTCACACTCCCACCGAGCCGATCACCTCGCGAAGAAATGATGGATCCGGATCCGACTATTTCCCAGCTCCCCCAAGCAAACCGCGCACGAAGGCCTTCTGGAAGAGCAGGTAGGCGAGCATCACTGGCAGAAGCGAGATAAGCGTCGCTGCCATGAGCGGACCGTATTCAACCTGCAGGCTGCTGGCGAAACCGGCGATAGTGACCGTGACAGGTCTGGCCTCGTCGCTCGTTGTCAAGGTAATGGCAAAGAGGAGGTCGTTCCAGATGGCGCGACTCTGGATGATCGCGAGGGCCGCGAGACCTGATCCCGACGCCGGCAGAAGAAGTCGCCAGAAGTAAGCCGCCGGGGTGCAGCCGTCGATGAGTGCTGCCTCATACATCGACCTGGGTACCGACGCGAAGAAATTCCGCATGAAGAAGGTGCAGAACGGAACACTGTAGGCGGTGTGGACCAGCCACATGCCGGGAATAGTGTCGTAAAGACCAATCGCCCTGATCAGAAAAAACAAGGGAATTTGGACGATCTGGAAGGGAACGAGCATGCCAGTTAGCAGGAAAAGATACACCACCCTTCCGCCAGCTCCGCGCATATAGGCAAGCGGGTAGCCAGAAATCGCCCCCACCAGCAGCGACAGGATCACGGATGGCACCGTAATCGCAATCGAGTTCAGGAAGCTTCGCCCCATCCGCTCGTAGGCGATGGCGTAATTCTGGAAGAAGAGTTCGTTCGGCAACGCGATCACTCGCGTTATTTCGGACGGCGATTTGAGCGACGTCAGGAACGCAACCACCAGGGGAGCGGCAAAGATCGCCGCAGCCGCCACCAGGATCGAAAAGGGTAGAGCCGTGCGCTTGGCGGTTGCAGTGTTCATCTATTCCGCCTCGCTGTCCTGAACGCGTTTTGCCAGCTGGTAGATGTAGGGCATGATGATGAACCCTGCGATCACCAGAAGGTAGACCGAAATCGCGCTGGCGCGGCCCATCTCGAACCTACCGAACGCGGTGTCGTACATCTGCGTGGCCAGGACCTCGGAAGCGTATGCGGGGCCGCCATTGGTCATCGCCCAGACAATGTCGAACAGGCGCATAGCGTCGACCGCGGCCATACCGAGGACGACGATCGTGGAGGGCCATAGAAGCGGGAAGCTGACCTTCCAGAAGACCTGCCAGGGTGTCGCCCCCTCGATCCTCGCGGCCTCTATGTACTCGACCGGAATGTTGCGAAGGCCCGCGAAGAACACCAGGAAGGCGAAACCCGTCGTCCACCACATCATCGAACCCATAAGCGCGAAGTTGACGATCGACGGGTCGCCAAGCCAGTTCTGGGCCAGGCCGCCCAAACCAACCGACCGCAAGATCGTCGTCAGCAGACCGTTAGTCGGCTCATACATCCAGCGCCAGATCGCGGCCACGGCCACGGCCGGGATAGTAAAGGGCAGGAAGAAGATGACCCGGAACACCGATTCACCCTTCATGCCCCTGTCGAGCAAAGCGGCCAGGAGCAGGCCGAGGCTCGTCGGCCCAAGCATGAGGAAGACGAGCCAGGAAATGTTGTTCAAAAGGGCGTGAAAGAAGCGCGATTGATGAAGCAGCGCGACGTAGTTCTGCAGCCCGACATACTTCGGAGTGGGTGAGAAACCATCCCAGCTGTGAAGCGACAAATTGAATGTGGAAATGATGGGATAGACATAGAAAACGGCAAAAAGGGTTACAGGAAGCGACAGAAAGATTGCGTGGGTCACCCCTGCGGTCTGAAACTTCCGGCGCATGAGTTGGAAGTTCGGCATGTCGGATTGTTCTCTCGGCAAGCGGAATCAGAAAATCGTATCGTCAACGTCCCGGGATGTCGGGCCGACATGTGTCGGCCCGACCACGGTATCACCACTTCTGATAGGATCCCTCCGTCAAAGCTTCCTGCCGTAAGCCCTCAAGCGTCGTGATCATCTCGTTTTCGTTGGCGTCGGAGGGCTCGATCGCGAATTTCTCGATTTGGACGCCCAATTCCGTGCCGACCTTGGTGGGCAGCAAGAAAAACAGGTTCGGCAGCACGGCGTTGGCCTTTGACGCATCCGCCAGCTCCTTCGCGAACTTGGCACCCACGGCATCATAGATCGACGGATCAACTGTCACATTTGGTGCGAGTGAGCCTTTCGGAACGGCAAATGCTGCCTGACCTTCCGCAGACGCAGCGGAGATCACGAATTTTTCAGCGGTTTCAAGCGTATCGGCCGGTCCTTCCGGAACCGCAAAGGCATCCATCTGGAAAATCGCCTTGCCCTCTGTCCCTGGTGCCGGAAACACATCGAACTTCTCAACAGGGGCGAAGCCCGCCTGTTTGAAATAGGCCGCAGCCCAGGCGCCCATCATGAACATCCCGGTATTCCCGTTGACGACATCGTCGGCCGTTTGCGTCCAGGTCTTGCCGCTCCAGTTCTTGGCGTAACACTTCACCATCGTGCTGCGGTAAAGGTCGAGAGCCTTGCGGAATTCCGGGGTATCGAAGCCGAGTTCACCACTCGCGATCTTGTAGTAGCCCTCGGTGCCGACAGTGGATACGAGAGGCGCGTAAAAATTATACAGGCTCCAGAACGGGCCTCCTGCGTTGCCCAAAGGCTCCACCCCTGCCGCGCGCAGCTTGTCGCAAGCGGCCACCAAGCCATTGTAATCTTTGGGAGGCTCCAGCCCGGCCTTTGTGAATATCGCCTTGTTGTAGAAGATATTGTTGATGAGCGAGAGGTCATAAGGAATGCCATAAGGCTTGCCGCCAATCTTGACGACGCGCTGCACGCCCTCCGGAAAAATCTCGTCTCCCTTGATCTTTGCCCAGGTCTCCGAAAGATCATGAAGCTTGCCGCTGTCGACAAACGTCTTCAGCTCCGACGCCATCGAGCTCTGATAGGCGGCGGGCGGTGTGTTTCCCATGAATGCGGTCTGCAACTGGCGACGCATTTCGACGGCATTGCCCGGGATCACCTTGCCAACGATCTGGTTGTTGGGATTCTGCTTGTTGGCAAACGCGATCAAGGCTTCGATGCCCGCCTTTTCGGACCCTGCCGCGTAATAATGCCAAAGCTCCTTCGCGCCGTCGGCCCTAGCCACTGATGCGCTTGCGACTACGCCGAGCGCCACGCCGATCCATTTCGATTTACTCATTGTTCTACCCTCTGTTGAGCCGAGCGTTTTGTCCCCGGCATATATTCTGTAAACAAGAAAAACCTACCCTCAAAAAATGATACCCGTCAACAGATTGCGGTCAAAATATCCGGGCGGAAGCCCATTGCCGCGAGGGCAATCCGCATAACATATTGGTATCATGCAATAATTCTCCGGGAATAAAATTGGCTGGCGTTCGTCGATTGACAAATCACACGGCCTCCTCGTATGAATTATTCTCAATGCAAGAAAAACATCGGAGCGAGGCTTGAGCAAGTCGTACATCAGGCATTTCAATGCCAATGCGATCTTTCACAGGATACGCATCGAGCCGAACGTTTCGCAGCGCGACATCGTCGCCAAGACGGGCATCGACAAGTCCGTTGTCTCCTCCATTATCAATCAATTCAGCGAGTTGGGCCTGGTTGAACGCAACCCTGTCGCGACCAGCAACAAGCCTGGTCGACCTGTAGAGGGCCTCACCATTTCTCCGGAAAGCGGATTGATCGTTGGCGTGCAGATCGAGGCCGACACGATCGGCTATGTCGCTGCTGCGCTCGACGGAATCCCCATACACTCCAAGGTCCAGGCGTTCGACGGAAAGCTGGGCGGCGTCGTCGATCTCGTCGCTCGGGGGGTGAAGGAAATAGTCCGTGAATGCGGCCGCGACGGCGAGACGCTCGGAGTCGGCATTTCGCTTCCGGGCCTCCTCACCAACGAGGGCGTCCTGCTTCACGCTCCGGTCCTTGGATGGCGCGGCGTCCCTGTAGTGGACATGTTCTCCTCCGCACTGGATGCGCCCGTTTTTGCGGGCAATGACGGCAAGGCGGCCGCGATGGCCGAATACATGTTCGGTGAATGCGTCGGCGTCAGAGATTTTATTTATCTGTTTTCGGGCTCAGGCGTCGGCGGCGCCTTGTTTCTTGACGGCAACATCTACCGCGGCGCCAGCGGATTGGCAGGCGAACTGGGACACATCAAGGTTGTCCCGCAGGGCCGCTATTGTTCCTGCGGAGGCTCGGGTTGCCTTTCGCCTTACCTTTCCGAACCCGGGCTGGCGGAGGAGATCGGCAGGCTGACCGGCAATCAGCCATCTTCATTCAAGGAGATCATGGAGCGTGCCAGCGCAGATGATGAGGTGGTTGTCGGCGTGCTCGACAATGCTGGCGCGGTTCTCGGCTCGGCGATTTCCAGTCTCGTAAACATCTTCAATCCGCCATTGGTTTGCCTCGGCGGCGATATGGCGAGCGCCGAGCCTTATCTGCGACCGGCGGTCGAACGCGCCCTGCAACGGCTGGCACATCCCTCGATGTCAGTGCAGACCAAAGTCATTTTCTCGCATTTGTCGACAATCAGTCCGTTTCTCGGCGGCGTCGCACTCGCCCTCGACGGGGTCACGGGCCTCGATTCTCCACACGTCCTTCCGTGAGTTCAATTCCAAGTCAGTTCGAAAGTCAGAGAATGCGCATAGGTATCGTCGGCCTCTCCATTGAAATCATGCTCGCCTCTCCGGTCCCAACCACGTGGGACGCGATACAACATTATACCGGCAGGGACATGTCCGAAGGTGACGTCTGGATGGTCCGAGGCATGCTCGCGCGCATGGCGAAGGATAGTGACGTCGAGGCGGTCCCGCTATACTGGGCCACTGCGCTGCCCGGCGGGCCGCTGGAGCGGGCGGCATATCAAGACGTCAAGGAAAAGACGCTCGCGCTCATCAGCGCACACGGGCCGTTCGACGGGATGCTCGTTGCCAATCATGGTGCGTTGGAAGTCCAGGGGCTGGACATCGACGCAGACACCGACTTCATTCAGGCTATCAGGAATGTCCTTGGGCCTGATGTGCCGATCGGCGTGTCGCTCGATCTCCATGGCGACATGACTCCGGAACTTCTCGAGGCGTCCACGGTCATCAGCGTTCTGCGCACCGCGCCGCATCGTGACGACAGGCAGACGGGTTACCGAGCAGCAGACCAGCTTATCCGGGTCATTCGAACCGGCATCACGCCCAAGAAATCCGTCGTGAGCCTACCAATTCTCATCCCCGGGGAGACGGCGGTCACAGCCCTGGAGCCCGCGAAAAGCCTCTATGGCTCCTTGCTGGAATACGACAGCATGCCGGGCATGATGGAGGCGAACATCCTTGTCGGATTTGCTTGGAACGACAGGCCCTGGACCGCCGTATCGGCGATTGCAGTAAGCGACGGCGACGCCGAGCTGGCGCGCGTGCAGGCCACACGGTTGGCACAAGCGATATGGGCGAAGCGCGCGGAATTCAATCTCAAGATGGAAACCGCGGAAGTTCGGCAGGGACTGAGGCTCGCGGTCGAGTGCCCGCAGCGCCCCGTATTCGTGTCCGATTCGGGGGATAACACCACGGCGGGTGCGGCCGGAGATCTGACCCTCGTCTTGCAGGCAGCGCTCGAAGACGAACAGGTCCACGATGTCGTTGTCGCCGGCATTACGGCTCCCGAAACTGTCCGCAAACTCGTCCAGGCCGGTGTCGGCTCGACGGTGGAGATCGAATTGGGGGCCGAGCATCTTTCCCGTCCGAAGATGGCGCGCCGCGTCAGCGTGCTCGTAGAGGCATGCGGAGAAGAGTTGGTGCTGCCGGGATTCCAGCCATACCGATCCAAGGAGGGCGCGTGGGCCAAGGTGCGAAGCGGCAACGTGATTGCAACATTCCACGCCAATGCCATCGGCATAACCACGCCGCACCATTTCGTTGCAATGGACATCAGTCCAACCGAGCACAAGGCATATGTCGTCAAGCTTGGATATCTCCATCCTCAGCTCGAAGATGTCTCGGCTCGCCATATCCTGCTGCTGAGCGACGGCACCTCGCAATTGGACATGACGCAGTTGCAATGGAACCTGTTGCCTCGTCCGACCTACCCCCTCGACAAAGATTTCGAATGGGACGCGCAGGCCCGGATGTACGGCGATTGATCTCCCTCGCAGCCAATTTCAACAGCTCTCGCGCCGGCACAAACAAAAGGATGCCAAATGACCATTTCCCTCACATCCGTTCGGTTGCCGGACTTCGGTGTTCCCGGTGAAAAGCCGGACGTCGCCGTTGAAATATATGATGCTCGTGTCCGCGCTGCCTGTGACAAAGCCGGGTGCGACTGGCTGGCGGTTTATGCCGATCGGGAGCATTTCGGCAACATCGCTTTCCTGACGGGTTTCGAGCCGCGCTTCGAAGAAGCCTTCCTTCTTCTTGGGCCGAACAACAAGCGCGTACTGCTCACCGGCAACGAGTCCGAAAGCTACGCTCCGCTCGCGCGCTTGCCCGGAGTGACGGTGCTTTTGAGCCAGACCCTGAGTCTCATGGCGCAGGATCGCTCTCGTTTCCCGCGCTTTTCCGACCGTCTGGGCGACGCTGGAATCAAGGCAGGCGACACCGTAGGGCTGGTGGGCTGGAAGTATCTCGAGCCATTTGAAGACGAAGCTTCTGAAACAGCCTATTTCGTCCCCGCGGTCTACGTACAGGCGCTTCAGCGAGCGGTCGGCCCTTCAGGCAGGCTGCGGGACGCGACCCATGTTCTGATGCACCCGGAAAACGGCGTCGCCGTCACCATCGATGCTGATCAGATCGCTGCGTTCGAATGGGCTGCAACACGCAGCTCGCTTGCGACATGGAGGATCGTTTCCGGAGTTCGGGAGGGTGACAGCGAGTTCGATGCCGTCTCGCGCATGGGATATGCTGGAGACCCGCTGAACGTCCACACCATGTTCGCGTCGGCGAGCAAGGGTGAAACCGTGATTGGCCTGCGAAGCGCAACGGGACGCAAGCTCAAGCGTGGCGACGGTGTGACGACCGCCATCGGACATTGGGGCGGTCTTTCCTCCCGAGCGGGTCTCTTCGATGTAGCCAACGACGAGTTTCTCACGATCGCCAAGGGTTATTTTCAAGGCCTGATCTCCTGGTACGAGACGGCTGCGATCGGTGTCGAGGGCGGCACTGTCCATGAAACGGTGATATCGACGCTCACAATATCGAACCTCAGGCCGGCTCTCAATCCGGGACATCTCGGCGGCTACGAGGAGTGGACACATAGCCCGATCCGACCTGGGTCGAAGGACCGCATCCGGTCGGGCATGCATTTTCAGGTTGATATCATCCCGACGCCGATCGCCGTCGGCTGGGCCTTGAACTGTGAGGATGCCGTGGTGTTTGCCGACGAAGCGTTGAGGTCCCAGATTGAGACCAAGCATCCGACGACATTCAAGCGCATCGCCGCGCGCCGCGATTTCATGAAGAAAGTGATTGGCGTGGAACTGCGGGCGGACATCCTGCCGCTTTCCTCGACACCGCTCTATTTCGCGCCGTTCTGGCTCAAGAGCGATAACGTCCTCGTCCGCGATCGATAACCGCCAAGACCCAACACTGGAGGGCCTTATGGCCGCCATCGAGCTGAACAAAGTCGTCAAAGCCTATGGGGGCGTTCAAACCGTCCACGGTATCGACCTCACGATCAAGGATCACGAGTTCGTGGTGCTGGTCGGCCCTTCCGGATGCGGAAAATCCACCACACTGCGCATGATCGCCGGGCTTGAGACAATTACGGACGGAGAAATAAAAATCGGTGAGCGACGGGTCAATGACCTCCTGCCGGGAGAGCGGGACATCGCGATGGTTTTCCAGAACTATGCGCTTTACCCACATCTTTCGGTTGAGGACAACATCACGTTCGGGCTGCGTTTGAAGAAGACGCCGCGTGGTGAAATCCAGACGAGACTGATCGAGACCGCCCGGATCCTGGACATCGGCCACCTGCTCAAACGCAAACCAAGGCAACTCTCTGGCGGACAGCGCCAACGCGTTGCAATGGGGCGCGCCATGATCAGAAATCCGGCGGTATTCCTGTTCGACGAGCCGCTCTCGAACTTGGATGCCAAGCTCCGCGTCCAGATGCGCGCGGAGATCAAACAGATCCACGAGGCGGTGCCGACCACAACGGTCTATGTCACCCATGACCAGATCGAGGCGATGACGCTTGCCGACAGGGTGGTCGTCATGAATGCCGGCAAGATAGAGCAGATCGCGCCGCCTCAGGAACTATACTTGAAACCGGCGAGCAAGTTCGTAGCCGGGTTCATCGGGTCGCCTGGCATGAATTTCGTCAGCGCGGCGCTTGAACGACACGGAAAACAGCTGATCGGCGTCCTGTCCGATGGCTCGCGTCTCGAACTGCCTGCAGGCATTTCCAGATTCGCCGACGCGGTTGGACGGACGGTCGACCTTGGTATCCGGCCCGAACATTTATCCCTCGGCCCAAACGGAGGCCAAGTATCGACCCGCATCGAAGCCGTTGCAGAGCTTGTCGAGCCTCTTGGAATGGATACCCTGGTACACTTCATCATCGCCGGCACGAAGGCCGTTGCGCGCCTGTCGCCTGATGCTTCCTTAAGACGGGGGACCCGGCTTACCCTGTGTGTCGATCCCAAAAGCATCTACGTCTTCGACCGCGAAAACGGGAGCGCTCTATATGGCGACTAAGGACATATGTCCTCAACGGCGCGATGTGGATTTACTGTCGAGGGTTGTTGACTTCATCATACCCGAGGATGATTTCCCCTCCGCTGGGCAAGCGGGGGTAAGCGAGTTTCTCCTGGGGCTCTGGAGGAGCGGCACGGAGCCGTCCGGATCTCTCGTTTTCGAAGGCTTGAGAAGACTGGATCGGGAAGCACACACCGTATTCGGCGTTGCATTTGTCGATGCACCCGCAAGACAACAGGACGAGATTGTTCTGCGGCACGCCCACGCCCCTTGGTTCGCTACGCTCTGTGAACTGGTCGCCGAAGGCTACTACTCCAACCCGGGCAACGGTTCCAATCCCCACGCGCTTTCATGGCGGATGATCGGGTACGAACCGGGGCTACCCGATGGGCCGGACGGCCCACCCTCGAATATGCAGGACATGGTTCGCGGAAAGCTATGTGCATGAATCCAGCGTTTGACGCGATCGTCGTCGGCAGCGGCGCGGCGGGAGGGATTGTTGCCTGTGTGCTCGCGGAAGGTGGCAAGACCGTGCTGCTGATTGAACGGGGAAAAGAGCGGCGCTACGATAATAGCGGATATCGCGATCACCTGCGGAACCATCGGCTCTCACGTTACGGACATAACACTGGACCGGATATCGAAGGCAACCCGCGGGTTTTCGTGGATGCGCAGGGAAACTCCCATGTCGTGCGACCTCATGAGGCGAACTACCACGCCAACGCGTCGGCACTCGGCAGCGGGACCACGGTCTATGGGGGCCTTGCTTGGCGATTCCACCCGGACGACTTCCGTATGGCTTCGCGCTACGGGGTGCCGGAGCGGTCGTCTCTCGTCGACTGGCCGTTCGACTACAGCGAACTCGAGCCGTGGTACGAGCGCGCGGAACACGAAATCGGGGTGAGCGGGCAAGGCGGACAAAATCCGCAGGAGGGCATTCGCAATCGCGATTATCCCATGCCGCCAGTACCCGGCAATCCGGGGACTGACGTTCTCAGGAAAGGCGCGGACGCGCTTGGCTTGAACACGTTCGTGCCGCCGCTCCTGATCAACACCGTGCCTCGTCTTGGCCGCAAGGCTTGTATCCAATGCGGTTCCTGCGTGGGTTTCATGTGTCCGACGGACGCCAAGAACGGCACACAGAACACTATGATTCCAAGGGCGGTAGCCACCGGCCGATGCACAGTGCTTGCGCAAACGACGGTCGACCGGATCGCCACCGATGCTGAAGGCAAGGTCGTCGGTGTCTATGTGGTTGCGCTTAACGCGGACGGCAACCTGAAGCGCGATTTCATCTCCGCAAGGACGGTTGTGCTCTCCGCGGGCGCAATCGAAACCGCCAGGTTGCTGTTGCTGTCGAAGACCGACAAGGAGCCACACGGATTGGGAAATTCCGGAGATCTGGTCGGCAGAAATCTCCAGGGCCACATCTATCCGATCGTATTCGGTCTCTTCGATCATGCGGTCCAGGATTCCAAAGGACCCGGCGTGACGATCGCGACGTGCGATTACAATCATGGCAACGAAGGCGTAATCGGGGGCGCGATGCTGGCCGACGACTTCGTGATGCTGCCGGTGATATTCTGGAAGGCAGCGCTGCCGCCCGGTCTTCCCCGATACGGCCTCGAGGCCAAGCGGTTCATGAGGACGAATTTCCGGCGTGTCACGCAAATAAAGGGACCCGTACAAGAGATCCCCTCGCCCGGTTCTCGGGTCACTTTGGATGAACATTGCCGTGATCTGTTTGGACGCCGCGTGGCCCGACTCTCCGGCTCGATCCACGACGAAACCAAGAAAACGGCAGCCTACATCCACGGCAAGGCTGATGAATGGCTGCGGGCGTCGGGAGCCTTGAAGACATGGGGTGCGCCGCCCTCCCCGCAATTGTCGGGAGGGCAGCATCAGGCTGGAACCTGCCGGATGGGCGACAGGCCGGAGAACTCCGTCACTGATGCTTTCGGCAAGGTGTGGGGACATGAGAACCTGTTTGTCTGCGATGGCTCGCTGCATCCGACGAACGGCGGCTATAACCCGGTTCTTACCATCATGGCGCTGGCGTTTCGCAACGCGACCCACATCGCAAACACAATCTGAACAAAGCGAGAAATCGATCATGCGAACAGGCGTCGGTATCGTCGGCTGCGGGCAAATCTCTGGGGCGTATCTGAGGAATGCCTCTCTCTTTCGGGATTACGAAATCAAGGCAGTCGCGGATCGCAATCTTCACAAGGCCGAGGCGCGAGGCCTCGAATTCGGCATCGACGGATGCGAGGTCGAGACGCTGCTTCGTCGGGCCGATATCGACATAATCCTCAATCTTACACCGCCGGCGGCCCATTTTCCGATCACCATGGCGGCGCTTCGCGCCGGGAAACACGTCTATTCAGAAAAGCCGCTTGCCGCGACCTATACGGGAAGGGCTTCTCATTGCCAATGAGGCGGAGGCGCGGGGCCTGGTCGCAGCGGTGGCGCCTGATACGTTCATGGGAGCCTCGCACCAATTCGCGCGCGGACTGGTGGATACCGGAACGATCGGCCGCGTGACGGGCGGCATCGCCTTCTTCCTGTCTGCCGGCATGGAGGACAGGCATCCCAATGCCGAGTTCTTCTTCAAGGCAGGCGGCGGGCCGTTGCTCGATGTTGCTCCCTATTATCTGACGGTGCTGCTCGAGCTGCTCGGCCCAGTGAAGCGGGTGGCAGCAATGTCCAGCCTGCCGCGCGCGACGCGGATCATGAAGGCCGGGCCGAAAGCGGGAGCCCAAATCGACGTCGAGGTTCCCACCACCTTCTGGTGCCTTCTTTCCTTTGCGTCGGGCACGCAGATCTCGCTCGGAACAAGTTGGGACGTGCAGGCGCACTCGCTGCCGCATATCGAATTGTACGGCTCGGAAGGGACGATACGGCTCCCCGATCCCGATCAGTTTGGTGGGGACGTCCATGTCGGACGGAAAACCGGCTGGCAGACTTTCACCAGCGCGGAACGGCGGTTTGGAGGCCCGGATGGCCATTTCAACAATTATCGCGGCTTGGGGCTTGCGGAAATGTCCGTGTCGATAAGGACAAGGCGCGAGCCCCGCGCTTCAATCCGCCGTGCTCTTCATATCCTGGAGATTGGTGAAGCACTGTCTATCTCGGCACAGACATGCAAGTTCGTCGAATTGGCGAGTGTTTACGAGCGCAGCGCGCCGTTCAGTTCGGACGAAGATGTGTCCTAGCGGACCGGATAGAGTTGTGGCCGGCTTCGCCACGATGATGGAAAGCTCTCTTGAGGTTGCCGTGGGATTTTTCCATATCGCGCGTGGGTACTGTCCCCAGATCGAGTGCTCCAAATTGCGCTTTGGATGTTCCAGCGCGGCGATGACCGCAGTCAAGCGCACGGATCGCCTCGATTTCGGCATCGGTTAGCCGAACTCCCAGCCGAGAAATTGGCGCGCAGATTAACTTCGCTCGACGACGCCGGAAATGACGGCATGGCCCTCCTGCATCAGAAGGCGAGGCCGCGGTCCTCTTTGCCTTCCTCCCTGCAAGTGACATCAGCGTCAGTGGGACAAGCCTTGAAGCTTCGACACCCGACCGGGAAACGGTTCGACCACTGTGCTTTGAAACTCCATTCTCAGGAAAGTCGCTAGTTGCCTGACCGGCAGGCGTGGTTGTTGTGGAAGAACCATCGCCAGGCGCAGAAGTGGGAGGTCCGGCATTCCATCCTCAGGCGTCAGCTTGCGCCACTCCGCCGGCACAGCGGCTTCCGGCAGGACCGTCAAAAGATCGCCGGAAGCAACCGCCAACTGAATGCCGGCTATATCGGAAGACGAATAGACAATGCGCCAGCGACGGTTCGCCCGTTCGAGAGCAGACAAAATCTGCGGACGCGCCCGGCACCCGTCAGGGAAAAGCGCGAGTTGGACACAGCTGGCTTCCTCGGGCCGTCTGTTCGGCGCGGAACACCAGACTTGTTTCTCCAATCGAATGACCTCGCCTTTGGGATCTCCTGCGTTCTGGGTGATGATCGCTATGTCCAGTTCGCGATTTTCGACCATGTATTCGAGACGGTGCGAAAAATCATACTGAAGATCGAGACTGACAGTCGGGTGCTGTGGGACGAAGCGCTGCATAAGCGCCGTGCCAAACAAAGTGAGGTAGTCGTCCGGCATGCCCAACCGCACTCGGCTTTCGTTTCTGCCTTCGAGGAGCGTCGCAAGAGCCTCGTCTTCTATCGCGCGAATCCTGCGCGCGTAGCCCAACAGCCGCTCACCAATCGGAGTGAGCGTTACGCGGCGGTGGCCTCGATCGAACAAGCGCAAGTCGAGACGCTCCTCCCACCTGCCGATTGCCATGCTGACGGCGGCTTGGGTTCGACCGAGGCGCTCGGCGGCCGCGGTAAAACTGCCTGTTTCCGCGACAGCGACGAAGGCCGCCAATGCATCGCTGTCGAGGTTGCGCATTCATCCAGCTCCAAGGGTTCGCAGGTTGATTATGCCAGATGATGACGTTCGCAGCACATGAATCTGAATTTGAACCTTTTGACCGCGCCCCGGATGAGCGGTGTCTGGAATTGCATCAGCGGCTTGCCAGGTATCAACGACGCTTATGCTGCAATAACAAATCTGCGGTTTTCAGGTCCGCTGGCGCAGCTATTTTAGCGGTGCGGCAATAAACAAGATCGCAAAGGGGAACCAATGTTGAAGACCACGAAACGGCGCCAGATTCTCGCCTCGCTCATCGGGGGCGTCATCTGCGTCTCGAGCCTGTGGGTGGCCCAGGCAAGCGCCGAAACGACATTGCGGCTTGCCCATGCTTCGTCTCCCGATAGCCTTATCAACAAGGCGATAGAGAAATTCGCAGCCGAAGTCACCGACACGACAAAGGGATCGGTGAAAATCCAGATTTTCCCAAATGCCCAATTGGGTGACGAAGGCCCGATCGCCGATGGCGTCGGCGCGGGGGCCATCGACATCGGCCTTGGCGGAGCTGTCGATGCAATCGACCCACGCTTGAATGTGCTTTCGCTGCCGTTCCTGTTTCGCGATGCGGACAATGTCCACAAATTCCTGGACAGCGACGAGGGACAAAAGGTGCAACGCCTTGGTGAAGGCCGCGGCTACCTTATGCTCGGCGTTTTGGATTCAGGGTTCCGCCAGTTCGCCACCAGCAAGGCGGTTGTGACGCCGGCCGACCTCGCCGGAATCAAGATCAGGACACCTCCGAACCCGGTTATTCTGGCTACGATGAAAGAACTGGGCGCGCTCGCGGAGTCCATTCCCTTCGGTCAGGTCTACACCGCGCTGCAGTCGCACGTCGTTGCAGCCGTCGAACCCGAGATGCGCGATTACTACGACTCCAAATGGTACGAGGTCGTGAAGAACCTTTCGATCTCGAATTATATCTGGACCGCCAACTGGTGGTACATGAACAAGGACAAGTTCGACTCCCTCACTCCCGACGAACAGGCGGCGGTGAAAAAATCCGCCTCCGATACGGTTGCCTGGTATCGCAGCGAACTGACAGCGACATACGCCGAAACGCAGAAGAAGCTCGAGAAGAAAGGCGTCAAGGTCACCACCGTGGATACGGCGCCGTTCGTCGTGCTCGTCAAACCCGTCTACGACAAGTTCTCCAATGAATGGGGCGCTGATCTGGTGTCCGCGGTCAAGCAAGCCGCGACCTCCAACTGAGGTGATTTCAATGGATCCCGATTCGTTGAAACCCCCACCCGGCGGGTGGGGGCGCCTGATGCTCGCATTCGAATTCATCGGTGTGGTTGCGTTCATCGTGATGTTTGGCTCGACGCTGCTCGGCGTCATCGCCCGCTATCTCGAATTTGGAGGCGTTGAGTGGTCCTTCGAGGTCGCGGGTATTGCGTTCATCTGGATCACGTTCATTGGCGTGATCAACGCAGAACTGCGGGGTGAAAACGTCGCATTCGAAGCGCTGAACCACAGCGCTCCAGTTCGTCTGAAAGCTGTCTTTGACATGATAGGGACGATCGCGCTGCTGGCGATTGGAATTGCCTTCATCGTCAGTGGCTGGGCGGTTTGGCAACGTTCATGGCTGGTGCCTACTCCGGTGCTGCGGATGCCCACCGGCGTGATCACGGTCACCGTGCTGATCCTGGGCGTGTCCGCGGTTTGCATCGCGGCTTCTCGCGCCCCCCGGATCCTGGACTCGTTGTTTTCGGCGACCAGGAAAGGCGACGCGCAATGACCATCGCGATCCTCATCATAAGCTTTTCGTTCTTGCTTCTAATCGGTGTCCCGATCGCCTGGTGCATGGGCGTGGCCAGCCTCCTGACGATCTACTTCGGCAACCTTGGTCTGCCGTTCGCGTGGTTCGCACAGCAGACGATCCGAGGTGCGGATGCCATTACGCTTGCGGCGATTCCGCTGTTTCTGTTCGCCGGCGAATTGATGAACCGAGGCGGGTTGACCGCACGGATCATGCGGATGGCAGAGCATGTTTTCGGGCGCATCCGGGGCGGCCTCGGATTGGTGAATGTAGCGACCGCCCTTGTCTATGGCGGGATAAGCGGTTCGGCCACCGCCGATACAGGCGCGGTCGGCGCGATCATGATCCCGGCCATGGCGGAACGGGGCTATCCCAAAGCGTTCGCCGCGGCAGTGACCGCGGCATCTGGAACCCTCGGCATCATAGGACCGCAAAGCGTCATTCTTATCTTGTATGGCGTTCTGACGGGCACATCCATCGGCGGCCTGCTTGTCGCCGCATTGGTTCCCGGCGCCTTCATCGCCGCAACCTTCATGGTGACCTCGTACATCGTCGCGCGACGGAACAATTTCCCGCGCAACGAGACACCGGCGTCGTGGCGAGAAATCGGCCGTGACGCCATTGGTGCATTGCCGGCGCTGTTGATGCCGGTGCTCGTGCTGGGGTCCATAATCGGAGGCATTGCCACGGCGACTGAAGCGTCTGCTCTTGCAGTCGTCTACTCGTTCTTCGTCGGTATCCTGGTCTATCGGGAACTTCCGATCCGTTCGCTTTATTCCGCTGCGGCCGGCGCCGTCGCAACGACGGGCGTGATCATGATGATCATGGCGCTCGCCACGCCATTCGGCTGGATCTTGACCGTGGAGCAAGTGCCGGCGAACGCCGCCGCGTGGATTACCGGACTGCACACCTCGCCATTGATCACCATCATCCTGGTTTTGGGATTGCTGAAGGTTGTGGGCTTCTGGCTGGATCTCGGCCCCGCGCTCATCATCCTGGCGCCTATCCTCGTGCCAATCGCGCTCGCGGCGGGGCTCACGCCCTATCAAACCGGCATCGTGTTCACCATGACGTTGGGCATAGGCCTGTTCACGCCGCCAATCGGCACAAACATCTTCGTCGTGTGCAAGGTCGCGAAGATCGACATGTGGTCGGTTTCGGTCTGGCTGGTGCCCTACTGGATCGCGAGCATTGTCTGTGTCGCGGTGCTGGTCGCGTTCCCGTCGCTCACCGAGTGGCTTCCCCGCCTGTTTGGAGTTTAACTCATGCAGCACCTCGTTGGCGGTATCTCGAGCGCGGGGCGAATAGTACCCGATGTGAATGGGCGGCGTTTCCTGGTGTCAAAGGCACAGGGTCCTTATGTCTGGGATGACCAGGGCAGGCGCTATGTCGACACCGCTTTGGGCTTCGGAGCGACATTTCTGGGGCATACGGACCCGGAGGTTGCGCAGGCGATCCACGAAGCGATCGACAGAGGCTCCATGCCGGCCTACGCCCACGCCCTCGAGGAGGAAGCCGCGGCCAGTCTGGCATCTCACACCCGCAATCTCACCAAGGTGGTGTTCTTGAACTCGGGTAGCGAGGCGGTGCACCTTGCGTGCCGCGCGGCGAAGGCGATTACAGGCCGCCGCAAGATCGTCAAGATGGCGGCAGGCTATGACGGCTGGTTCGACGATGTAGCGTTCGGCAATGCCGGATCGCGCGAGGCGGCCATGGCGTCGAACGAAAGGCCGTCGAAGGGCGATACGCTGCTTCTTCGCTTCAACGACAAGGAAGATGCCGATCTCCTCTTCGCCGAATGCGCTGACATCGCCGCGATCATTTTGGAGCCCATGATGGCGAACGCGGGATGCATCCTCGCGGAAGCAGGCTACCTTCAATACGTAACTGCTCTCGCCAGAAAGCATGGAGCCCTGGTCATCATGGACGAGGTCCTGATGGGGTTTCGGCTCCATCCGGGATTGGCAAGCCACCTGCTTGGTGTCGAACCCGACATGGCAACCGTCGGAAAGGCAATCGGAAACGGGGTCGCCGTCGCGGCCTTGCTTTGCTCGCCAGAACTCACGGCTGCCTTCGACGACCAGCGGGTCAACAGGGCCGGAACCTATAACGGCAATCCGCTGGCCTGCGCCGCGGTAAAAGCCGCCATGAGCGTCGTCGACACAGTGGACTATGCCGCCGTTCTGCAGGCCGGCAATCAATTGAGGGAGCGTGCCGTGAGCGCCTTCGCCGCCGAGGGCATATCCATCTGCACCAGCGGCTACGGGACGGTCTTCACAGTCTGGCGCGGAGACAAGGAGCCGGCGAATTATATCGAGGCCGTCGCAGTTTCGGATCCCGGCTTCACATTGAAGCTCCACCTGGAACTCAGGCGCAATGGCGTGATGTCGATGCACAGCACCTATGGCCGCCACTATGTATCGGCCAGGCACGACGAACATGCCTTGGCGCTGTGGGCCGAGGCGTTCGCGGGCACAGCCAAACAGTTCGCTGCATGACATAGCAGCTGAGGCGTTTGCTGCAGATATCTGCACCAAATTCAAAGACGAAAATTGGCGGTGAAAATCGGAGGTTTGGACAAATGAAAACTTCGATAGCCACCGTATCCATCAGCGGCGATCTGAGTGAAAAACTGAAGGTCATAGCCAAGGCCGGCTTCGATGGCGTGGAGATATTCGAGAACGACTTTCTGATTTCCGACGAGAGCCCGAGTCAGGTGGGCAAGATGGTTTGTGACCAGGGACTGCAGGTCACGCTGTTTCAGCCGTTTCGGGATTTTGAGGGCATGCCGGGAACATTACGCTCCCGGACATTCGACCGTGCAGAACGAAAATTCGACCTCATGCAGGAGATCGGCACCGATCTCATCCTTGTGTGCTCCAATGTGTCCCCCGCGGCACTTGGCGGCCTGGAGCGCGCGGCCGCCGATTTCCACGAACTCGGCGATCGGGCGGCAAGGCGTGGACTTCGTGTGGGTTACGAGGCCCTGGCCTGGGGGCGCCATATAAACGACCATCGCGACGCCTGGGAGATCGTGCGCCGCGCCGATCATTCGAGTGTCGGTCTCATCCTCGACAGTTTCCACACGCTTTCGCGCAAGATCGACATCAACTCGATCCGTTCCATCCCGAAGGAAAGACTTTTCCTTGTCCAACTCGCCGATGCGCCCCTCATCGATATGGATCTGCTCCATTGGAGCCGCCACTTCCGCAACATGCCGGGCGAAGGCGACCTGCCCGTGCTCGATTTCATGAAGGCGGTCGCATCGACCGGCTATGACGGCTATTTCTCGTTGGAAATCTTCAATGATCAGTTCCGGGGCGGCTCTGCCGCCACGATCGCCAACGATGGACGGCGCTCGTTGATCTGTCTCGGTGACCAGGTCAAACGCGAGGAGCCAGGAACAGCCCTGTCCGTGCCCGCGATGCCGGCGCGGGGCATTGTCGAGGGGGTGGCGTTCATTGAGTTCACAGCCGATGAGGCGGACGGCGCGCGGCTAGAAGCGCTCATTCGCAGCCTGGGTTTCAGAAAGGTTGGAAAACACAAGACCAAGTCAGCGGTACGCTTCCAACAGGGCGTGATCAACATTGTGATCAATACCGGCCGAGAAGGCTTCGCAGGCGCCTCCTATGCAGTCCATGGCACCTCCGCCTACGCCCTGGGCCTGCTTGTCGACGATGCGGCCGCGGTCGTGAAGCGTGCGGTGGCACTCGGCGCCGAACAATTTTCGACACCCGGTAGGCTCGGTGAAATCGAGATACCTGCCGTGCACGGCGTCGGCGGTGGCCTGCTTTGTTTCCTGGACGAGAAATCGGGGCTCGATCGTGCCTGGGACGGCGAGTTTCATTCCACCAACGAGCACGCGGAGCCGGTTTCAGCCGGATTGACGTCGATAGACCATATTGCCCAGACGATGCGGTACGAGGATTTGCCGACGTGCCTGCTTTTCTACATCTCACTTGTCGAGACGCACAAATCTCCTATGGTTGACGTTATCGATCCCTCGGGCATCGTGCGCAGTCAGGTCGTGGAAAATCGCGAGGGTTCCCTCCGGCTGACAATGAACGGTGCCGAGAACCATAATACCCTTGCAGGCCGCTTCATCGCCGAGAATTTCGGGTCCGGCATTCAACATATCGCGTTCCGGACGGAAGACATATTCGCGACAGCAAAACGGCTCTCCCAGAACGGATTCATATTCCTGGCCATATCCCCGAACTATTATGAGGATCTGGAAGCTAGGTTCGGCCTGGACCCCGCCCTGACGGAACGGCTGAAGGCAAACAACATACTCTACGATCGGGATGATCACGGAGACTATTTCCAGATATACAGCCCGACTTACGCCGAAGGCTTCTTCTTTGAGATCGTGCAACGTGTCGGATACAGAGGCTATGGCGCGCCAAACGCGATCTTTCGCATTTCGGCTCTGAGGAAACGCAGGTCGAAGGGGGTGCGATCTGCGAAGTCATCATGGGCCAGGTGTTGACGGGCGGTGCCGGCCAGAACCCGGCCAGGCAGGCCGCGCTCAAAGCAGGCATTCCCATCGGCGTGCCGGCAATGACCGTCAACAAGGTCTGTGGCGCCGGCCAGAAGTCGATCCATCTCGCCGCCCAGGCGATCCGCTGCGGCGACGCCGACATCGTCATTGCCGGCGGCCAGGATTCGATGACGGAGGCCCCGCACCTGATCTACGGCATCCGGCGCGGCGTCCGGATGGGCGACCACGCCATCAGGGATTCGATGATCGTCGACGGCCTGTGGGATGCACCCAACCAGGTACATATGGGCGTGACCGCCGAAGGCCTGGCACGGCGCTACCAGATCACGCGTGACGAACAGGATCGCTTCGCGCTGGTCTCACAGGAAAAGGCCGGCGCTGCCATCGCGACGGATCGCTTCACCAGCGAGATCGCGCTGGTCACGGTCACGGGCAAGCGCGAGCAGCGCGTTGTCGTTGCCGACGAACATCCCAACCCCGCCTCGACGCTGGAAGACCTGTCGCGGCTGCGCCCGGTCTTCGATCAGGGCGGCACGATCACGGCCGGCAATTCATCCGGGCTGAACGACGGCGCCGCGGCGGTCATGGTCGTTTCGGAAAAGCGCATGAACGAGCTTAACCTGACGCCGCTGGCGCGCATCGCCGCCTATGCCTCGGCCGGTATCGAGCCGATGGAAATGGGGCTCGGTCCGGTGTCGGCATCACGCAAGGCGCTTGCCAAAGCCGGATGGTCCGCGTCTGATCTTGACCTGATGGAAATCAACGAGGCCTTCGCCGCGCAAGCCATAGCCGTCAACCGCGAGATGGGCTGGGACAGCGATCTGATCAACGTTAACGGCGGTGCCATCGCGCTGGGTCACCCGCTGGCGGGATCAGGTTGCCGCATCGTCGTCACCCTGCTGCACGAGATGCAGAAGCGAAACGCAAGGCGTGGCCTCGCTTCGCTCTGCATCGGCGGAGGGCTGGGCGTCACCGTCTGCCTAGAGCGCTGACAGGAGCAATATTCCTGCGAGTTTGCCACATTTTTGTGCGGCAAATCGATATCGTCCGTCTTCCGGAGCCCGCCATAAGTCGATAAAGTCAATAAGATGCACGGAGGTTCGTCAGTCCTGACTTGGCCACCCGAGCCAATGATTACTACTAAATCATTGATAAATAACGATAATGGTGAGCCCGGAGGGTGTAATAGCGCCTCGAATGTTGATGGCGGTCACGATGCTTGATCGATCTGGATGACGAATCTCGGAAGCGACAATGCCCACACCCACACAATATCACGAACTCGCTTACTTCAACGTTGGCTCCCAAAAAGCTGACGGCTGTCCTGCTCGGAGCGAAAGATCGCTCACGGTCAAAAAGGTTCAAAATGAACCCCTCCTGAAGAATGTAAGGAAAGGTGGTAGTGCGCTCCGGTACCAACTCCGGCGGGCGTGAGGCTTGCTCATCGCCGCGTCGTTGCATTCCTTCATCATCTTGTCCTGATCGGCCTTAGCCATGCCGGCCCAGGCCTTTTTCATATCGGCTTCCGGCTTCATCGTCTTCATGCTCGCGTCGGTGAAGAACGGCGCCATCATCAAAAGCTATAACCCCCGTTCGAGCAATTCCGAGGGCTTCAACAGGTGCACCTTCATGCTCCAAGTTGGATAGCGAGGGGGCCCCTTGAGGTCGGCGCTGAGCCGCCACAGGCAAGCGAGCCGCTGGCGACGCGCAACGATGATCTCCGGGCCCGAGTCTCGATTGGTCTTCGCCTGCTACCAACCGTAGCTGAAGGTGGCGCCGCCGCCGCCATCGCCGGTCTGCACGACGTTGGCGTCGGTGTTTCTGCCGAACTGGAAAATGCCGTAGGCGTTGTCATTGCCGTTCTGCTGCAGGGTGGCGGAATGGCCGTTACCCTCCTGCTGGATGATGCCCAGATTGCCGCCGCCGTTTTGCCCGATGCCGGCGGCGTTGCCGTGTCCCACCTGGCGGATGCTGGCGCCGCGCAGGCCGCGATACAGCGAATAGACGCGCAGGCCAGTCGCCAGGGCGCCGGCGTCGCGGGCGTTGTCAGGAGCAAATGTCACCGAAACCCAGCCGCCCGCGTAAGCCGGTGCGGACAGCGCCGCCTGGCCGATGCCGCCGGCAACGAGAGCCGCGGTAAGGGTTTTGAACATATTGCGGGTCATCTTGATCTCCATTTTCCGGCTGCCTCAGCCTATGGCCAACCTTCTCATCTCGTGGCTGAACGCTGCCGGAATCCTTCGTTCAGCTGTCGTTCAGTCATTTTTCTCCCGGCCTGGCGCACATAAAAAGGGCGCCGACCGCCGACGCCCTGTTCGTAAATCTAGCGATGCGATCAGGTCGCGCCGCCGACCTGCTCGGCGCAGCCGATGCTCTTGCCATCGACCGTGACCTCGAGCTTGGCGTCGTAGACGACGCCCTTTGCGTCCAGCATGACGGTGCCGAGCGTCGCAGGCTTGCCGGGCGCGGCGCTGAAGGCGCCGCCCTGCTCGATATTGGTGCCGCCGGACCGGCCGGCGCTTTCGACATGGAAGGAATAGGTGCCGCTCACCTTTCTGTCGGCATGGGCGAGCGCCTCCAGCAAGACCATGCCGCCTTCCGGCGCGGCGCGGATCTCGCAACGCACCGGTTCGACGGACTGGTCGGCGGTGGCCATGGTCGCCAGCGCGCCGGCCGAGACTAAGACCAGGGCGAGTGCCGTTATGACGGAGCGGGAATGCTTGACGATGCGGGGCATGGTTCGTCTCCTTGGCGTTCGGTGGCCGTGGCCGCGAAATCGTTCCGCGGCCACCCGGCCGGCACTGCTGTCTACGGGCAGGCCTGGACGAAAGCGGCGACGTTGCCGCTGCCACCCTGGCTGACATTGGCATCGCAGCCATGGCCCACCTGCACGCCGGCGGCGATGTTGCCGTTGCCGTCCTGGGTCAGGATGGTGGTGTGGTTGGAGCCGAACTGGGCGACGCCGGCCACATTGCGGTTGCCGTTCTGATAGGTGGCGCCGTAGTTGCCGACCCCTTCCTGGCCGATGGCCGAAAGGTTGTGGCGGCCGCGCTGCTGGCCGATCACCGTGTTGAAGCGGCCGTCCTGGTAGACCCGGATACGGTTCTTGAAGCCGTTCTGGGCGCCGCCGGCCGAGTTCGACCAGCCATATTGCTCGATGCTCACGTCGTTGGCCATGGCCGGGGCGGCGACGGTAATACCGACAAGAGCGGCGAGCGCGGTTGCGATGAAAGAAATGCGGATCATGAGAGCGTCTCCTTTGGCGGACGGGACCGCGAGTTGAACGGCTTCTTTTTAGGAGATGCCATTCGAACCGATGCTGAAGACGGTGTTCAGTTGGGGTTCAGGAAGGACTAAGCGGGTGGCGCCCCGTTCAGCCCCTGACACCTTGCGGACACACAATCAGGCCTGGTGTCGATTGACCGCACTGAAGATTTCCGCCCACATTGCTTGATATGCCTAGAACAGAAAGCACAATCCGCGTGGGCACACTGGGAACGAGTGCGCATCGCCTTCGGCGACGGGGACCTGTATCGAGCTAATTCACCGCCACCTGATAGCGTTCTTTCTGGCGGAAGATGGTGGAGAGTAAGATGCGCCGTAGCGATGTCCTGATTATCGGCGCCGGACCGACCGGCCTTGTACTGGCGCTTTGGCTCGCCAAGCAGAGCGTGAAAGTCCGCGTCATCGACAAGACGGATGGGCCGGGCACGACGTCACGCGCGCTCGCGGTACAGGCGCGAACGCTCGAACTTTACCGTCAACTCGATCTGACGGAAGAGATCCTGACAAAAGGTCACAAGGTCCCTGGGATCAACCTATGGGTCGAAGGTGAGAAGAAGGCACGTGTCCCCTTTGGAACCATCGCCGCAGATCTCACGCCCTATGGGCCGTTCATCTACCCGCAGGATCAACATGAGCGCCTGCTTATCGAGCATCTCGAGGCGTTCGGCGTATCGGTCGAACGAAACACCGAGCTTCTCGGTTTCAGCGATGCCGGCGATCATATTGTTGCAACCCTGCGCCGTGCGGACGGCCAGGAAGAACCGTGCGAGGCAAATTACCTCGCCGGGTGCGACGGCGCGCGCTCCATCGTCCGGCAGACAGCGGGCATCGGCTTTCCTGGTGGTACCTACCAACAGGTGTTTTACGTCGCCGACGTCGATGCTTCAGGTCCAGCGCTGGACGGCGAGCTGCACGTCGACCTGGACGAGGCCGACTTTCTCGCGGTCTTTCCGTTGAAAGGCGAAGGTCGCGCGCGGCTGATCGGAACCGTCCGCGACGAGCGGGCGGCGCAGGCCGATAGCCTGAAGTTCGAAGATGTCAGCGATCGCGCCATCCAGCACATGAAAGTACAGATTCGAACGGTCAACTGGTTCTCGACCTACCGCGTCCATCACCGCGTCACGGAGCATTTCCGCAAAGGCCGTATCTTCCTCTTGGGAGATGCCGCGCACATTCACAGCCCGGCCGGCGGCCAGGGCATGAACACAGGCATTGGCGACGCCATCAATCTGGCCTGGAAATTGAAAGCCGTTCTGGCCGATCAGGCATCGGACGCTCTCCTGGATACCTACGAAAGCGAGCGCCGGGCCTTTGCGCTAAAGCTCGTGGCAACCACCGACAGAGGATTTACACTCGCGACGGCCGAAGGATGGGCGGCGGACTTCATTCGCACGCGCATTGTCCCCGTACTCGTGCCCACGCTCTTCAAATTCGAAGCGGTTCGCGACTACTTGTTCAGTGCCGTGTCCCAGATCGTCATAAACTACCGCGACAGCGCGATCAGCGAAGGCAAGGCCGGCGATGTCAACGGCGGCGACCGCCTGCCCTGGGCGCCGACGCCGAGCGACGACAACTTCGAGACATTGGGGACAATCGGCTGGCAAGTCCATGTGTATGGCACCTCAAGCGCCGACCTAGGCGACTGGTGCACGCGTCGAGGTCTCGCCCTTCATGCCTTCGCTTGGCAGGAAGCTTACGCAAAGAAGGGCCTCGCTCAGAATGCGATGTATCTTCTTCGCCCTGATACGTACGTCGCGCTCGCGGCCGAGCAGCAGGATCCGGAGTTGCTAAGCCGCTACTTCAAGGATCACGGACTGTCGCTAATTTAGTTCTTGGATGCCAATCGTAGAGTCGTTGCAAAGCCTGAGATCGAACAGATCGGTGACGATGCCCGGTGCACAGCGGACAGACTCGGCGCTTAAGCGTCGGGTCGACGGTGCCTCTCTCGTCGTCCTAAAGGTCCGATCGAAGTCGTCATTGAGCCCAACGTTAGCGAGAGCGGGTTCGATCAATTCTGTATTGGTGTCGCAACACCGGGATGTGCTGCCTCCAGGGGACCGGCAGCCGTCATCTCTTGGCTCTGAACAATCGCTCCTAAGCCCAGGTCACGGTCAGATCTTGAATTCGACCCCGATTTCCATGACCTGCTCGGCTGGGATGCTGAAATAGGCGCCAGGCCGCTGCGCGTTGTGGTGCATGAGCGCAAAGAGACGCTCGCGCCAGCGCGCCATCCCGTCCGTCAGTCCCCCGGCGATGATCGTCTCGTGTCCAGTGTAGTAGGTGATCTTCGACAATTCGCATTTGTCGATCTGCTCGCGTGCGAGCGCCGTCCTCAGACCGTCGGGCACATCTGGATTCTCCATGAAGCCGTAGCGAAGCTCGACACGGGAAATGTCATCGGAAATCTTCCGGATGACGGCCCGCTCCTCATCGGGCACGCGCGGCGTCTCCGCGACTTCGATCGCGACCAGCAGCACCCTCTCATGCAGCACATGGTTGAGCTTGAGGTTGTGCGAGAGGGCGAGCGGAATGCCTTTCGTCAAGCGGCCGAGCACGACTGCGGTGCCGGGGATGCGAAAGGGCGGGTTCGCTTTGATGTCGGCATTGAAGTCGGCGACCGTCTGGCGAACAGCCAGGCGCGCCTTGTCCAGAATCTCCTGGCCGCGGCGCCAGGTCATCATGAGAAAAGCGATCACGAGGGAAATCGTCAGTGGGAACCAGCCGCCGTCCAGCAGCTTCGTCGAGGCCGATGCGAAATAGAGGAGTTCGAGCAGGAAGAGGCCGCCGTTCACGACAAGAACAATCAATAGATTGTGCTTCCAATGCAGCGCTACGAAGGCGGCAAGAACCGTAGTGATGACCATCAGCAGCGACACAGCAATGCCATAAGCGCCGGCGAGCGCATCCGACGAGCGGAAGCCAAGGACGGCGGTGAGCGTGGCAGCGGCCAGGGTCCAGTTGACCAGCGGGATGTAAATCTGCCCACGTTCGTGCCCGGCAGTATGGATGATGTTCATGCGCGGCAGGAAGCCAAGCTGGATCGCCTGCTGCGTCAGCGAATAGGCACCCGTTATGATCGCCTGCGAGGCAATGACCGTCGCCGCCGTCGCCAGTGCAATCAGTCCGTAGTGCGACCAAGCGGGCGCAAGGTGATAGAAGGGATTTTCGATGGCCGACGGATTAACCAGCAACAGCCCACCTTGCCCGAAATAATTCAGCGTCAGCGACGGCAGCGCCACACCAAACCATGCAACACGGATTGGGAAAGGACCGAAATGGCCCATGTCCGCATAGAGCGCTTCACCGCCCGTAACCGCGAGGAAGGCGCTTCCGATTACCGTGAAGGCCAGCGGCCCGGCGTGCCAGAGATAGTCGATGGCGGGCCACGGGCTTAGGGCTGCGAGAATCGCCGGCCCTTCCATGATGCCGCTGATGCCGAGAAGACCGATAACCGCGAACCAGACCAGCATGATTGGCCCAAAGATGCCGCCGATCCAGCCCGTGCCCTTCTTCTGGACAAAGAACAGAACGACAAGAATCGCGACGGTCAGCGGGACGACGACATGTTCCGTCTGCGGCGCATAGACCTTGAGACCTTCGATCGCGCTGAGCACGGACATGGCGGGCGTGATTGCGCCGTCGCCGTAGAGCAGGGTCGCGCCGAAGAGGCCAACCATCACCATCAGGGCGCGCGCGCGGCTCTGCTTGGCGCGCTGCGGGCTGACCAGTGCAAGCAGCGCGAGAATGCCGCCCTCGCCGTGATTGTCGGCTCGCATGATCAGGATCGCATATTTGATCGAAATGACGACGATGAGCGACCAGAAGATCAGCGAAACGATGCCGATGATCGCCTGTGGGGCGGGGCCGCTGCCCGCTGGCGTAGCCGAATTGATTGCGACCTGCAGCGCGTAAAGGGGACTCGTACCGATATCGCCGAAAACGATCCCCATGCAGGCAAGGGCAGTCGCCGCCCTGGCGCGACGTTGCCCATGATCTTGGACGGCGGCCGTCATGTCGCGCTCCCCTTTTTCTTTCTTGGTATTCTTCCGCATTTGTCTCGACAAGCCGCTTTCAGCAGAAAGCCCGCGTCGAACTTTGGCAACGAGCCTGGCTTCGCTCGCGATATCGCGAAGGCGGGCGCGTTGGTATTCAGGAGGGCATAGTCGTCTAGGGGAAATTGGCTGTCGGAATGTGCAGGGTGACGCGACCCTCGATGCGCTTGCCCACAGTGGCGATGACCGCCACCTTGTCTCCGATATTGATCTCCCGCGCCATGGATAGGAGTCTGGAGCGGGGCGCTTGATTGTCAAGGGATTGCTAATATACTCAGGAAGTCAAGGTACGGAAGTTGCCTTTCACTGCGAAGGCGGCTCGGTGGAATAGGCTACTCTCTGTCCAGCATGTCGCCACCCACAAAGAGCGTCGTGGAATCTCAACCTACTCTCATGCAGTCGTTTACCAGAATGCAAGTACGAGGAGCGATTTGCCCTATGCATACATGTTGACAGACCGACCCATGAACAGAATCTTTTTTTACGAGAATTTCCCGGTCGTCGTGACATTACAATGAAACTGATACAATTTATCTTAAAAATTTCGGCAAAGAGCTTCGCTATTGTCTTACTATTGCACATCCTGATAAATAACTATTACTTGACGTTTCCGAAACTCCCTAATCCTGAAACCGGTCAAACCGTTCCCTATTATACCAGACCCGTCCTCGTCTACATAACGGCCGAACAAAGCCGGTTCAATAAGTTTGTCCTATATCTAGGAGTTTGGCTTCTTACATTGACCATCTTGATAGCGTTGTTGAGCAAGGTATGGCCTTGGACACAAAGGAGATCCAGACGCGATCATCGCCGCAATTCTTAAGGCGGGCAAAGGCAGAGTCAGAACATTCATCGTCGGTGATCCCAACCAAGCGATCTATGACTCACTTGGCGGTTACGCCATCACAGCAAACGAGATTCGGACATTGGCAGGGATCGAGCTTAAAGAGCTGGAGCTATCCGAGAATTACCGTTCATCATCCAGAATCGTCACCTACTTTGATCATTACAAGGTCTTTCCATCGAAGATCGAGGCAGTCGGCAAATATAAGAATTATCCTAGCTTAATATCGTTCAATTCCACCGTATCACGATTCGCCCCCGTCGCGGGCGGTGAACGGAACAGCCGTAGGAGCGTCAGCATAGCGCCGGCCGTAGGACGGGACGCGGGACCGACTGTTCCCGTCCATGGCGGTCCGCATGTCTGCATCAGGATGAAAGTTGACTGGCGGAGATAGCGCACAGTTCCGGTTCTCGAAAGTCCGGCCGCTGATCGGCGACGATGCTCTACCTTCGGTGACCAAGGCATTGAGCCCCAAGAAGTGCAGTTAAGATAGACTTGCTGCGATCAGCTATGGCAGGAAAGCCGAAACCGGTACTTCAATGAGTGTGGGGAAAGGTGGGAGCGCTCGAGCGCTACCATCATCAACCACGTCAATCTCATGAGCCGAAGCATCCTATCCGTCCCAAAAGGGCGACCATCGGTCACCGCATTATCCTCAAGTAGACGTCAATGGCAGTTTTTCTACGGAGGGTGCGTCGAAATTGGTACGATCTCTTGTGCTTCCGTTGTGCATCCGCGCAAACTGCAAGGACAATTGTCAAAATCATCATCAGCTAACTATCTGATATTTATGATGAAACTTGCGCACCCGACTACTTGTTGGTCGAGAGCCGACATAATCCGCTACTGTTCAAAACGCCGCTCCGCCAAACTCTACGCACACGCTCACGTCGATGAAACCGCCGACCGAAATTGGCTGGCGACGATACGGCGGAACAGCCACAGGATGACAGGGCAAAGCAGGAGCACAATGGCGCCAAAGTCGAGGGCGGCGCTCGCTGCGCCGGCCGACGTCGAGATCCTTCCTCCGATCGCTGGGCCAACCAGCATGCCGGCATAGTACACGGTATAAAACAACCCCATTCCGATGGGTCGCGTCTTACGCTCCAGCACACGTGGCGGCAGGCTCATGATAGCGCCCGCGGGCAAGCCGCAGACGAGTCCCAAGGCGATGACGAAGGGGAGCACCGGTCCGCTTCGCGACAGAAAAAGCATCAGAAGTGCGAAGGCGACGCAACCTGCGACGAGGATGGCATCGCCGCGTTTGGTTCGATCAGCAAGGAAGCCACCAAAGGGAACCGAAAACGCGGCCAGCCAGAGCACGATGCTGATCGTCGATCCAGCGCTCGAACTGGACCAACCTCGCTCGACAAGCATCGTCGGACCGAAGCTGAAGATCATCGCAAATCCGATATTGTAGAGACACCGTCGCCCACCATTTGGCCGCGCTTGCCGCTTGGGATGCCATTCCAGACGAGACTTGGGATAGCACCGCAACCAAGCGGATCGATGCGCGCCTCGATGCGGCGCAAGAGGCGATGCCGGCGCACCGTCCCGCCACGCTGGACGAGGTTAGCCGCAAGGCGGCCTACATGGCCGGTTGCCGGTCTTTTTTCGAGTGGGATAACTTCGACCGGATCAAGTTGATCGAAGCCCTGACGCCGTCGCCAACGGCGACCTCGCCGATCATGACGCTGTTTCAACAATGGAACGCGGCGCGTGATGCCGCTGACCGCTATGCGGAAGAACACGAGGATGACGAAGAGGGGTTCGTAAGCCTCTGTCAAAAGACGGACGATCTCATGATCCAGATCGCTGCCTTGCCGCCGATCGATGCCAAGGACTTTGCCGCAAAGCTGACCTACGGCAACTATGACGAGATGGCTGGCGACAAGTGGGGTCTCGGATCGGGTTTGATCCGCGAAGCCGCGGCACTGGTCGACCACCCCGAGCACGTCGCAAACGGCCATCAAGAAAAGTCGGGAGGGCAGCGCAATGGCTGACCTCTTGCAACAGAAGAAACTATCGGCGTTCATTGAGGCTTGCCTTGATCCTCTCCCTGCCGCCATTCTGGTGGACACCGCGTACAACAGCACAATGCGTCATGCTCGCTGGAATGAATGGCGGAAGGCGAGGAGGCTGACCGAAGCTTATCGTGCTGTCCGCGACCTGGCAGAGGTCTTTTGGCATGGACCCCTCGTCGGTTTGGAGGCCATCCATTCCGCCATAGGGGATAGGCACCAGCTTTGGGTGGAACGGTATCGAGCGGCGGTAGCAGTGCAAATCCTGACCCCGGCCCCGGATCAGGTTTCGGTGAAATGGAAGAAGCAGGCGGCGAAAGACCGCTATCTGCCGATCAGCTCGGAACAGATCGCCCAAGCCATTGCTGAGGACGAGGCGTGGCTTGCAGCGCATCCGACGACCAAGGAGCCTCGCAAGACGAGGGGCTCTCGATGCGCCTCCTGATCGCCGTCTTGCTCCTCTCGGCGAAGGCTGCCGATTTGGCCGCCGAACTGGTAATCCAAGGAACCTAACCGCCGCGGCGAGCTTATGCCGATATGAGCACGCGCGGCATCAACTTCCTCGACCAATGGCTGAGCAACAATCTGTCCGGCATCGTCAACGCCGATCTGATCTCCGTTGCTGAGGCGATCCAGAAATTGTTCGCCGACGCCAAGGCGATTGGCATCAGCAGCACTGAAATCGAGGAAGAGACGGGCAGCGTCTACGAAACGGTCTTGGACGCAATCGTCCATCATGATGCTGGTGTCGCGGAATAGCGCTACTCCATGTCCGGCACTTCGCCATTGGTGAAATGTACGGTCGGCGGCCGTTCAAGGTGTTTACGAATCCGTAAGTCGCTCAGCCCAATCCAGACTGCTATGAAATGTGGTGAGCAGCTGACTCTTTGCGTTTCGGCAGCTTATTAGGGGGGCCAAACCCCGATGAAACGGAGAGTTTGCGATGCGATTGCAGTTTGCCCCTATGTTTTCAATTGCTGCTGTTACGGCCATTCTGGCGCTTGCGCCGAGCGCAGCAACGGCTGCCACCAAGACCGCGAAAGAATGCAATGCCGAATACGCTGCCAACAAACCCGCCATTCAGAGCTCTGGTGAGAAGAAAGCGGATTTTATTGCAGCATGCCGCGCGGGCACTGAGGTCATCCCTGGCGGCGTAGCGCCGGCTACTACAGCGGCTCCCACCAAGAAAACGGCTCCGGCGCCGACCACCAGCGCGGCTGGTGCCGGAAACGTGAAAACGGCAAAGGCCTGCGATGCCGAGTACGCAGCCAACAAAGACGCGATCAAAGGATCTGGCGAAACCAAGAAGGATTTCGTCGCTGCGTGCCGCGCCGGAACCGAAGTGATTCCCGGTGTGCAGAGCACAACCACAACCCCGACGCCCTCGAAGCCGGCGCCGGCCACAACGACGGCACCGGTCACCACCACAACTCGGCCCAAGAACTCGCCGGCACCATCTGGAACCGCCATACCGACGGGTGCCAACCAGTTCGCGACCGAGGGGCAGGCGAAAGCTCGTTGCCCGGCCGGCATTGTGGTGTGGGTGAACCTGAAGTCGAAGATTTTCCACTTCGCCGGGAGCAGGAACTACGGGAACACAAAAAAGGGCGCCTACATCTGCGAGTCCGATGCAACCGCCTCGGGTTTCCGCGCCGCTGAGAACGAAAAGCAACCGCAGTAGTCGGCGGCGATCCCACTCGCGACCCGCGATTTACTCACCACCCCCACATTCGCCCCGCTGGCTTCGACTGGCGGGGCTCTTCGTTGTGGCTCGCAGAACCTCATTCGCCGCTGTCTTCGTCCCCTCCATCATCATTGGGTTGATAGCGCTGAACTGGTTCGGTCGATTGCTCGTCGACGTACGCCTGGCAGCCCTCGTTGAAAGACCGGCTATTCCCGTCGCAATCGCTTTCGTCGGTGATGTCGTTCCTTTGCGCCCAATCGTACCCCGCCTGATGGCTTGAGCAGCCATCAGTGCAATCGTAGCCATAGAACGTTGTTGATTTCCACTAGGAACTGACCCGGCAACACAGGATATTTCCATCGAGAATTGACCCATGTTTGAACCTTGCCCCGCGTTTTTCAGCGGGGGCTACGGAGTGATCGACATGGCGTTATTGAGCGTGATCCGACGCTGGCATTTTCGAGAGCATTTATCGATCCGGGAGATTTGCCGCAGGACCGGCCTGTCTCGGAATACCATTCGCAAATACCTTCGCCTGGGCGGCGTGGAGCCGAAGTTCATGGTTCCCGAGCGGCCTAGCAAGCTTGATCCTTTTGCCGACCGATTGTCAGCCTGGCTGAAGACGGAAGCCAAAAAGAACCGCAAGCAGAAACGCACGATGAAGCAGTTGCATGCGATCTTGTGAGCCTCGGCTATGAGGGGTCCTATGGTCGTGTTGCTGCTTTTGCTCGGGAGTGGAAGGCGGATCTGCAGAGAGAATTACAGACTTCGGGGCGTGGGACTTTCGTTCCACTAGCCTTCGATCCGGGTGAGGCTTTCCAGTTCGACTGGTCGGAAGACTGGGCGATCATCGGCAATGAACGCACCAAGCTACAGGTGGCCCACACGAAGCTCAGTTACAGCCGGGCCTTCACCGTTCGAGCTTACCTTCTGCAGACGCATGAGATGCTGTTCGACGCCCACGACCATGCTTTCCGCGTCTTAGGTGGCGTGCCTGGGCGCGGCATCTACGACAACATGAAGACCGCCATCGACAAGGTCGGGCGTGGCAAGGATCGCGACGTCAATGTCCGCTTCATGGCCATGGCCAGCCACTACCTGTTCGAGCCCGAGTTTTGCAATCCAGCGTCTGGCTGGGAGAAGGGCCAGGTCGAGAAGAATGTTCAGGATGCTCGCCATCGACTGTGGCAGCCGGTGCCACGCTTTCCTTCGCTGGAAGCCCTGAATGACTGGCTGGAGCTTCGATGCCAAGAGTTCTGGGCGCAGACCCCACATGGCAAAATGCGCGGCACCATCGCCGATATCTGGGCTGAGGAAGTGCAGGCTCTCATGCCGACGTCCCGACCGTTCGACGGCTTTGTCGAATATACCAAGCGGGTTACCCCGACCTGCCTCGTGCATCTGGAACGCAACCGCTACAGCGTTCCGGCATCCTTTGCCAATCGGCCGGTGAGTCTTCGGGTCTATCCGGACCGTGTCGTTGTCGCCGCGGAAGGTCTGATCATCTGCGAGCACCGACGCATCATCGACCGATCGCATGATCGGCCGGGACAGACAGTCTACGACTGGCGGCACTATCTGGCGGTCGTGCAGCGCAAGCCCGGTGCTCTTCGCAATGGCGCACCGTTCACCGAGCTTCCCGAAGCCTTCAGAATGCTGCAGCAGCAACTGCTCAAAAAGCCGGGTGGCGACCGTGAGATGGTCGATATCCTGGCGCTCGTGCTTCAGCACGACGAACAGGCCGTGCTGTCGGCCGTCGACATGGCGTTAAAATCCGGCGTTCCGACCAAGACCCATGTGCTGAACCTGCTGCATCGCCTGGTCGACGGAAAGTCCTCCACGCCGCCGCCGATCGACGCGCCACAGGCCTTGACGCTTACCAACGAGCCGAAGGCCAATGTCGAACGCTACGATGCCTTGAGGAAGACCTCGGAGGTGCGCCATGCGCCATAATCCTGCCAGCGGCGCAATCGTCATCATGTTGCGAAGCTTGAAGATGCACGGAATGGCGCAGGCTGTCGGTGAACTCACCGAACAGGGATCGCCGGCGTTCGAAGCCGCCATTCCCATCCTGTCGCAACTCCTCAAGGCCGAGACGGCAGAACGCGAGGTCCGATCGACAGTCTATCAGCTCAAGACCGCACGCTTTCCAGCCTATCGTGATCTGAACGGATTCGACTTCTCTAGTAGCGAGATCAACGAGGCTCTGGTTCGCCAACTCCACCGTTGCGCCTTCCTCGACGAAGCCAACAACATCGTTCTGGTCGGCGGACCCGGCACTGGAAAAACCCACGTTGCGACCGCCTTGGGTATCCAGGCGATCGAGCATCATCACAAGCGGGTTCGTTTCTTCTCCACGGTCGAGCTGGTCAATGCGCTCGAGCAGGAGAAGGCACAGGGTCGCTCAGGACAGATCGCCAACCGGCTTGTCCATTCCGATCTCGTCATTCTCGATGAGCTCGGATACCTGCCGTTCAGTGCATCAGGTGGCGCATTGCTCTTCCATCTGCTGAGCAAGCTCTACGAGCGCACAAGCGTCATCATCACCACCAACCTCAGCTTCAGCGAATGGGCCAGCGTCTTCGGCGATGCCAAGATGACGACCGCGCTGCTCGACCGACTGACGCATCATTGCCACATCCTCGAAACCGGAAACGACAGCTTCCGCTTCAAGAATAGCTCAGCTCATGAACCGAAAAACGCGAAGGAGAAAAACAGGAACTTGACCACCACACCAGACCCGAAACATACATAAAAGGCGGGTCAAATCTCGGTGGAAACGCCGGGTCAGTTCCTAGTGGAAATCAACAATAGAACGTCTCTTGCGCGTTTGCCGGAGCCACGAATGGGTTAACAAACGCAAGGGAACCTGCGGCGATAAGAATTCGAATGTTCATGAGATACTCCAACCAGCGTTCGACGCCGGGTTATTTTGGCGACCTAGGCGATGGTGAGGCTGCTGGCCACGGGGAGGCGACGCTCCTCTAAAACGATGCGGGGCGACGTTTGCGCCGCCCCTCTCAACTTCTCAATAGTCCCAGCCATCATCATAAAACGGTGGATAGTTGGGAATGACCCGGATGATCGGCGGGCGATAGTAGCGCTCGTAGTATGGCGGCTCGTAGGTCCGATACATCCGCCTATAGTGGTGGTAGCGATGGGGCCGGTAATAATGCCGATATCCCCTGTGTTTCTGCACCCTGTGCGGTCGGACGCAGTAGCCGTCCCGGGTCAGGTATGCACACGTCACACGCGCCTGTTGGACGAGACCATCGTGGGCCGGCGCGCCAATCGACAGCGGCGCTGCCTGAGTGCCAAACGTCAGCGACAACATCGCGCTGGCCAAGGCAAGAACCGACAATTTCATCGACCTCTCCATCGTCTCGAATCTAGCTGACAAACGCCTCGATTCTGGACGATTTAGGGCTGCAAGAAATCACTTTGTTTTTCGGCTGCACATATGAGCTGAGCCATTTACACAAGACCATGCTCGCAGACGTGGTTTTAGATCCGGGCTCGCTCGCGCGGCACTGCCGTCATGCCTTCGGCAAGCCTGGCTGGTTCGTCGCTCATCCGTAGGCCCCCGGCGGCCAGATGAGGATGTGGTGGACTGCTATCGATTGGCTAGACGGCCATGCCTCTCGAAGATCGCTAGCTTCTGCGAATAAGTGATCCGCACTTTTGCCTTGCACCATTCGCATCTAAAGTGCGCGATCGTTCTTAGCGCGGAGCCCTTCCTTACGGTCGGATGCGAGCAATCCGGACAATCGAATGTGAACGCAACATCAGACAAGTTTTCGGCTAAACTCATTGTCATCCCCTCCTTCGCCTGCGCTCCGGCCTTAAGTCTGGCGAGTCTGAATGAGCAATTCAGATGCCAATCAAATCGTGCCAAAGCGGGACGAGACCGATTGCTTCGGAAGACGCCAAGCGCCCGTGGGCGCCTTCATCAGAACGGAGGGCGACACTAGCAAGGGTTCGTAGGACGATGTCTTAGAGTGAGATAGGTGCGTTTCACGGAGAAAGCACTGATGGCAGCAGTGGGCCTTTACCGATGCCCGGGAAACCCGCCTTGGGCATGTGTGGTGGATGGGGTGAAAGGCATTTACGTTGCGGAGAACCTTTATCGCGAAGGTGACTATCAACCGGACTTTAACACGTTGCCATGGGAGGGCGACTACAAGGCCGCAAAGGTAGCCGCGGGCCAGGCTGTCGCCGCGAGCGTCATGGTCGCGAGAGGCTCTGGGCCAGCGCTTAACCCGGGTTCTTTAGCCGTGCAATAGAGTAGGCGAATACTTGCCCGCCACCCTCATCCGTCACTCGAATCCAATCCTTCGCCCATCGTTTAAAGACCGTCTTGCTGGCATTCATTTCCGATGCGGCTAGAGCAGGACTAGTCGCTTCGACCGCCTGAGACCTAATCACGCGATCATAGTGCATTTCAGCAACAACATAGATTGGCATGCTGTCCACCCAACAACGCTATAGTTCCCTCCAAGGGGGTAGTATTGCGCAGCATAAGGTCGACCGCAAGCGGTAGGTTAGGAGCCTGCGATCGAAGCCATGGGAAGTTCCTTGTGCTGTCCGTTCGGACACGCAATGGAGCGAGCGAAATCAACAAACTTGGGGTGGGTGGCGGAGATCACGCCGAAGATGAAGAGGCGTTAATTTACTTCGCAGGGATGCTGAAGCCGAAATTTCAACAGATCAGCCACGACCTTTTGATTTTCATCGTCGGCAAGCGGCATCGAACGCAAAATTGCCAGAAGTTGCGGACTGCACTCGAAGATTATGTCCCTCGCTATCAAGTCTGCACGGCCACAAACATGCTCGAATTTAGGGATGCTGGCTGCAAGACAAGCGTCATAGGCTTCTCTCAGCGTTTCGGCTTCAGCGGTCCCGGAAGATACCGCCGCGACAACCAACAGACAGATGGCCGCCCTCGTCACCGTAGACCCCACTCTGGAATGATGCTCATGACTTCCGCAATCTTACCCCGGCGCCACCGCCATTCTCGGGGATGAACTCAACGCCAGCCGCGATCAGAGTCTCCCGTAGCCGCGCGAGTGTCGTTCCACCCAGGCGCGCGCTCATGATTGGAGATCGGGTAATGATGTCAGCGTTGGTCATCGCTACAGCCTGTCTCGGGATGCCAGCAGAAGTAAGGCGCCAGCTGCGCGCTCCCGTCGGTTTCGCTTTCCTCGTCGATATGGCGCACCGGCAGATAGGCATTCGTTTCCAGCCATTCACGCAGCACGATCTGGATGAGGTCCGCTCTGGCGATTTTCATCTCGGCAGCGATCGAGTTGAGCGCGTCTTCTGTCGCCGGCTCAAGCGACACGCCAGCAACGTTTCTGAGCATTAATGCGGCCCGACGAAGGATGATCTGCAGATCCGCACGCGACATGTCTGCGACCCGCTCGGCGGCGCTTTCAGGAAGACCACGGCGAGAAGGACTTGCTCGCAGCCATTCGACGGCTGGAGGAGTATCGAGCTGAGCAGAAAGCCAAATGGGCAGCCGAGAGGCAGCCCGAAAAGCGCCGCCCGCAAAATCCCGAACGAAGCTGATCCGTAAGCCTAAGCTATAAGGCAAAAGGTCATGCAAAAGCCTGCCACAGTGAGAGGCGCGTGCAGCAGGGCGTCATGCGTCATCACGCTAAATAGCCGCCAAGAGGCGGCATTGCAGGCAGTCGCCGACAAGTTCGTCGCTTCGCATAAGGGCGACCCGGTGAAGGCATTGAAGGAGATGATCGTGCCGAACGGGCACCTTCAGGACGAGCTTGATGCTCTCAAGGGCTCATCCTCGCGGAAGCGTATTCGTGAGCGATGAGCCCGCGAGACTTGCCGAAGGCATGACGCCCGTAACGCGAGAGCGCGTCGCACTCCTTGGCCATTACTGTGAGCATCCTGGCTGCGGCAAGCATACCGGGTTCGGCTTCGCCCGGCCGCGCCAGGTTTCACACTGGTTTTGTTTTGAGCACCGCGACGACGGGGAACGACACCTTTAGGAGGCAGAGCATGCCGAGGAAGCCGAAAGACGAGATGTTGCCGGCGGTGAGAGGCATTCAGCTTGATCTGGATGACCGGGACGCCCCAACCATGTGCCTGGTCGGGCTTCTCACCGTGGATCGCGTCAAGTCGTTCACCTTGCGCGAGGAAGGCGTAAGGATAATGATGACTGCGCTACAAGGTTTCCTCGATCGTATCGACCGAACAAGACCTGCGCCGACCTCCAAGGGCCTGCCAAATTAAATGTTGCCTCATGATCGACACGCCCAAGCGCCAGGATGACCATTCCGATCGCCAGATCGACTGCCAAGAGGCCATGGAGCCAGGTTTCCAGGCAATCAAGGCGGGCAGAGTTCCCTTGCCCGGCGGCTACCGACAGGGTGTCATCTCCGCGATCACCGTGCTGCTCGGATTTTCGCTTCTTTTCCTGCGGTACTGGAACTTCGAAGCTGAAGGCGGATGGACGGTTGCCTCGATCTTGGCGACGCTGCTCCTCGCACTGGCCATCGTCCTTCAGCTCGTCACACTGTGGCGGTCGCTGCTCCCGCGGGACGACGACGAGCCGGTCTATCGAGTCACGCTGCGCTGGTTCCTCGCCTCGATCATCGCTCTCCTTGCGGGCGTGCTGCTCGCCGGGCTGACCGCTTCGCACGTCTTCAATCTTTGATCGGGGCGATTCCGGGCTGCGACCATCCGCGTTACGCAAGTTAAAGCGCGTCGCCTTGAAACGGATTCAGGCGACGCGCTTTAAGTCTTTGTTTTTATGCATGTCGTTGCCCCAAAACCGGGGCCACTTTTGGGCGACATGCATTAGGCCTTTCCGAGCGGGGGCAGCGAAGATTGAGGCTTAGTGCGGCGCGCCGCCGGCAAGCAGGTGACGATAGCCGCTTGTCGTCATTCAGCGGGCGCGGGCGAGATGCGTCGCCCAAGCTCTGTAAGCCCGTTCAGGTTCCTTCTCAGGATCGAGATGCAAGACGATGCGGGCGACTTCACTCCAGTCGGCATCCTCAGCCGCTGCATCCAGGAGGCGAATGTACGTGAGGAGGCGTTCCTCGTCGTAGCCAGTCAGCACAGACGAAGTCGGTGCCTCGTCGGCGACATTGGGGTCAAGGAGAGGTGCACGCGTCGCCCACTTTAGCGCCAGTTCACCGCTCGGTTCAACGGAGCGGGCAGGCCGTAGCGCTGGAACAACTCGCCGCATGCTGAGAGCATCCGCCAATTGGCCGACCCGCCCGCTGCCTCGGGGTGGCGAAAACGGAGGCGACAAAAGCCGCCTCCATCATTCAGGCAAAATAGGTCAGCAGAACGACCAGCGACGCGATGAAGCGAGCGCTAATATGTATTCTGAAGCCCTTCCCGTAGACATACGTGACGTCCATTGGGGTTGCTCCTTTTCAGGAGCCGAGCGCTCAGCTCATTCCATTTCAAAACGAAGTTCGAACTTCAGGAGAGTGTGAGAGCGCCGGTTACGTGCGGCGAATAGGCTTTGCGTAACAACCAGAAGGTCCAGCCCGGATCGATTGATAGGCCCGGTAGCCTAGCAAAGGCTTTTGATCGCCTTTGAAAACCTGCGCGGTTTGATTCGCGCGATAAGGCCACTTTGGCAGAAAATCAAAATGCGTGCGCCACGACATCTTGAATGGTGCCACGCCCGCCACCAGCGGGCTTTACCGCTTCCTGGCCTTCGCCAGTTGCAGCCGTGTCCATTCCCAAGCCAGACGCACCAACCCGCTGATCAGCCGCATTACGCGCGTCTCCTATGTTGCATCCATGTCGCGTGGACCTGCCGATAGTCGCAGGAAACCCTTGGAAATCAACGGGAGCGGTTTGCAACATGCCGCGACATGGAAAGGTGAAATAACGCCCCTGCCCTGCCTGACAACTTGTTGATTTTCTTAGGAAAACCGATGGTACCGTTGGCTGGGATCGTTGGCGATCTTATCCTGTTGTTTCTATTATATTTTTTTGTCTTTTAAGGCCGATTTGTATCACAATAGGTGTCACAATAGGTAGCACATTTGCGGCGACTTCACGGACTCGACCAAGGTGAGCCTTCGAAGCCGCCGCTGCTGTGACCGCCGCAAGCGTTGTGGATCGACCGGCGGCACGGGCATTCCGGAATGCCTTGTCGTGCCGCCGGTCTTACGCCAATGCTGGGGAGGCAGAGTATTTTGGGAACACAGGCCTTCAGCGCGGCGTATGGCTCAAACCGATCAGTAGACCACGACGCTGCGAATGCTTTCGCCGGCATGCATCAGGTCAAAACCCTTGTTGATGTCCTCGAGCTTCAGCGTGTGGGTGATCATCGGGTCGATCTCGATCTTGCCGTCCATATACCAGTCGACGATCTTGGGCACGTCGGTGCGGCCGCGCGCCCCGCCAAAGGCGGTGCCCATCCAGGTGCGCCCGGTGACCAGCTGGAACGGCCGCGTCGAGATCTCCTGGCCGGCGCCGGCAACGCCGATGACGACGGACTTGCCCCAGCCGCGGTGCGAGGCTTCCAGCGCCTGCCGCATCACCTTGGTGTTGCCGGTGCAGTCGAAGGTGTAGTCGGCGCCGCCGATCTGGTCGGCGCCGCGCTTGGTCATGTTGACCAGATGCGGCACGACATCGCCGTCGATCTCCTTCGGGTTGACGAAATGCGTCATGCCGAACTTTTCGCCCCAGGCCTTCTTGTCGTTGTTGAGGTCGACGCCGATGATCATGTCGGCGCCGGCAAGCCGCAGGCCCTGGATGACATTGAGGCCGATGCCGCCGAGGCCGAAGACCACGGCGGTGGCGCCGATCTCGACCTTGGCGGTGTTGATCACCGCACCGATGCCGGTGGTGACGCCACAGCCGATGTAGCAGATCTTGTCGAAGGGGGCATCGGGATTGACCTTGGCCAGCGCGATCTCGGGCAGCACGGTGAAGTTGGAGAAGGTCGAGCAGCCCATATAGTGAAAGATCTTGTCCTTGCCGATGGAGAAGCGCGACGAGCCGTCGGGCATCAGGCCCTGGCCCTGCGTGGCGCGGATCGCCGTGCACAGATTGGTCTTCCTCGACAGGCAGGACGGGCACTGGCGGCATTCGGGCGTATAGAGCGGGATGACGTGGTCGCCCTTCTTGACCGAGGTGACGCCCTTGCCGACATCGACGACGACACCGGCGCCCTCATGGCCGAGGATGGCCGGAAACAGGCCTTCGGGATCAGCACCCGACAAAGTGAATTCATCGGTGTGGCAGATGCCGGTCGCCTTGATCTCGACCAGCACCTCGCCATCGCGTGGACCGTCGAGGTCGACCTCCATGATCTCCAGCGGCTTTCCGGCGGCGACAGCGACTGCGGCGCGGGTTTTCATTCTTTCTTCTCTCCCAAAACTCGTTTTGCCGAAGCCATGGCTCCGGCTTTTTCTGATCAGACTACGCGGCGACCTTGGCAGGGCCGGCTGGGAACACGCCCGACATGACGGTAAATCCCTTGATGCGCTTGACCCGATCGCACCAGCGCCGGATTGCCGGATAATCCTGACGCGGAATACCCCCCTCCTCCGACAGAATTATGTAAGGAAAGCAGGCGATGTCGGCGATGGTGGGGTGACCGGCCGAACAGATCCAGTTGCGGCCTTGCTGTTCCCCGAACCACAAATGTTCGTCGAGAATACGAAACAGCCGGTGGGCGCCGGCGCGGGCGGCATCGATGTCGAAATCGTAGAACAGGCCGTCATGAAGGCGCGCGGCAGACGCGGTTCCGGTGATGCCGTCGGCGAAGGCCAGCCACTGGCTAATCTCGCCAAGCAGCGCCGGATTGTTCAAAGGATACCAGCTCTTCGACGGATCGTATCTGGCTGCGAGATAGACAAGGATCGCCTGCGCGTCGCGCAGCACCAGCCCGTCGTCGTCGAGCACCGGCAATTGCCCGAGCGGATTGAGCTTCAGGAACCATTCGGATTTGTGTTCGCGGCCCGGGTAGAAGTCGACAGGCACGGTCTTGTAGTCGATGCCGAGAAAGCTCATCAGCAGACGCAATTTGTAGCAATTGCCCGACAGTTCGTAGTCGTAAAGCGTGATCATCGGCTGCTCCTAGATGTCCAGCACAAGGCGTGCCGATTTGGCCCGCGAGACGCAGGTCATGATCTTGGTCCCGGCCTGTTTCTCGGCATCGTTCAGATAGACGTCCTGGTGGTCCGGCTCGCCTTCGATCACGGTCGCCACACAGGTGCCGCAAGCGCCTTGCTCGCAAGACGATGGCACATTGATGCCATTCTCGCGCATCACCTGCATGATCGTCTTGCCGGCGGGCACCCTGAGCGTGACGCAGGAGCGCGCCAGGGCCACTTCGAAGCTGGAACTGTCGTCGATCTTGTTGGTGTTCTTGAAATATTCGAAATGCACGGCAGCGTCCGGCCAGCCCTGCTCCGCCGCGGTCCTGCGGGCGGCTTCCAGCATCGGGCCGGGGCCACAAATGTAGACATGCATGCCGTTCCGGTATGGGGAAAGCAGTTCGCGCAATTTCGCACCCGTCTGTTCGGGCGTGAGGCCAAGATGCGGCACCAGAGAACCGCCGAGATGCCGCAGCCGATCGGGGAAGGCGAGATGTTCTTCTCCTTGCGCGAAATAGTGCAGTTCGTGCGTCAGATCCTGGTTCTTCAGCGCCTGTGCCATGGCCAGCAGCGGCGTGATGCCGATGCCGCCGGCGACGAACAGGGTCTTGATCGCATCGCGGCGCAGGGGGAAGTTATTGCGCGGCTCGGAAATCGCCAGCACGTCGCCCTCACGCACGGTCTCGTGCATGCATTTCGAGCCGCCCTTCGAATCCCTTTCCAGCTTGACGCCAATGGTAAAACTGTCGGTTTCGCCAGGGCCGTTCGTGATCGAATATTGCCGGACCTCGCCATTGGGCATGTGGACATCGATATGGGCGCCCGGCTGGAAGGTGGGCAGAAGGCCCTTGATCGGGCGAAGCTCGAACCCGGCTATGCCGTCGGCGGCCTGCCACTTCCTCGCCACCGTGACGCGCAGCGCCGCCTTGCGGCCATGCGTCGTCAGTTCCGGCATTTCGGCGAGTTCGGCGGACACCTTTTCGTAGACAGGCTCGATCGGCGCGAGGGCGGCCGAGTTTGCCGCCTCACGCTCCACCGCATCGCGCAGCTTGCCAAGCCGTTCATTGTGATGGCGCAGGACGGCGATACGCGCGGCTCCCTCGAAATCCCGATCGAGCACGCCGCGAATGACTGATCGGTTGGAATCGACAGGCTGGACGAAGAAGACGCTATGCGTCTCCTCGCCGCCGGCACGCGAGCGGAGCGCCACGGCAAAATCCTGCACGGCTTCGACGAGGGTCTCGGCACCGTCGCCCCCGACGGCCCCGCTGGGCTGGAAACGATAGGCCTTCAGCTTCTCCACGACCTTGTCGGCAGGCGCATTGACCGGGATCCCGCGCAAGGTGAGCAATCTGCCTTCCGGCAGCCCGGCGACATCGGGAACTTCACCCTGCGGCTCTTCGGACGACCAGACGAGGCCGTAGCGCTCCACTGCCGGAAAAGTGCGGTTGGTGATGGTGCGGGCCGGCGCGTCAGCCGGATGCGCGGGGATATAGGTGCAGCCGGCGGTGCGGTTCGAATAGCGCCAGCCATGGTATTGGCACTTCAACTCGCGGCCGTCATTGATGCCGATCGACAGCCTGACGCCGCGATGCAGGCAGCGGTTCTCCCAGATGTTGACGTAACCGTCATCAGCCCGCCAGACTGCAAATTCCCGGCCAAGCAACTGGCCATGGAAAACGTGGCGGTACGGCAAATCATAGGCAGCGGCGATCGGATGCCACCGGTTTCTGGCTTCTTCCAACATTCGTCGTCTCCAAAAATCTCGTCAGGCCGCAACCGGAATGACGCCGTAGGTCACGCCCTTCTGGCTAAGCCAGCGCCGGTAGGCGATGGCCGACTTGTCGGCCCGGATTGGTGTTTCGGCGCGCGGATCCAGCGGCAGGCGCTTTGGCACCTGGTTCTCCAGGATCGGCTTGTCCTGACCGAAGATCGTCTGCTGAAAGCGCTTGATCACCTTGTCTTCATTGTCTTCGTCGAGCACGCAAAGTAGCATGTGGGCGCGCACGTGCTCCTGGTCGATCGGCTGCAGGAAGATGGCGATGACATCGCGCCTGGCCTCGTCGACCGGGCTCGATTTGTAGAGCACCGAGCAATAGGGATGCGGCACGCGGTACACATAGTCCACGTCCGCGCCGCCATCCGAAGTGGTCGAAGCCATCGGCTGGAAGAAGCGGCAACGCGTGGCCAGGATCTCGTCGCGGTCGACGGATATCTCGACGTCGTACTCCTTGACTTCGGTATGCGGTTCGACGCCGAGGATGTCGGTGTGCACGTAGGGAAAGTGGCCCATATCGAGAAAATTCTCGATGGCGCGCGGCGCCGAGACGTTGACGCCAAACGTTGCCGCATTGAGCTTGCGGCGGTCCGGCTCTTCATATTCCGGGATCGGAAACAGCTCGGCTGGCGGCGAGCCGAGCGAGGTCCAGACATAGCCATAGGCGCTCTTGGCGGGCAGCGTTTCACGGATTGACGCAGGATCGATCTGTTCCCCCGGCCGCAGGTCGGGCCGAGATTTCCAGGCACTAACAGCGCCGGTTGCGCCGACCGCGAAACTGATCTGCTCACCGAGCAGGGTCGTCTCCACAATCCTGTTAGGCGCCGTCTCGGCAATGGCGCCGATCGGATGCCAGAGATTGAGAATGACCGGGTCTGAACATCTCGTCTGTATCATTTTCATGTCCTTCGAAGGAGCCAAAGCCAGCGTCGATCCTGTCAGGCCTGGGCCGGGATGGCACCGTATGTTATTGCCCGCTCACGCAACCAGCGCCGGTAGGAGACAGAGACGGCGTCGGCCCGGATCGGCGTTTCGGCGCGCGGGTCGAGTGGCAGTCTTCGCGGCACCTGGTTTTCCAGGATCGGCTTGTCCTGGGCGAAGATCAGCTGCATGAAGCTGCGAATCGTTGCCGCGTCGATGCCGTCCCTGAGATAGCAAAGAAAGGGATGGGCGACGCAGTTCTCCTCGTCAACCGGCTGCACGAACAACGTGATGACGTCGAGCCGGTCCTTTTGGACCGGATTACTTTTGTACAGAGCCACAGTGTAGGGCCTGATCACCTTGAAGATGTAATCAACGACAAATCCTTCCTTGGCGATCGGCGAGGCAAGCGGCTGATAGAATTTGCATTCGGTCGCCAGTACCTCGTCCTTGTCCGTGATCTCCACCTTGTAAGGCACCACTTCGGTGTGTGGCTCATCTCCCAGCAGGCCGGTATGCACGAAGGGAAAATGCCCCATGTCGAGAAAATTCTCGACGGCACGCAGGCCCGACACCTTGACCGCGACCGAACCGCCGGTGACCAGATGCCGGTCCGCCTCGTTCGACTCCGGAATATAGATGATGTCCTGCCAGGGCTTGCCGAGGCAGGCCCAGACAAAGCCGTAACGCTCGGCCGAATTGACCTGCTCGCCGGTGTCCGAGCGGACGATCTCTTTGTTGTAGCGCCCCATGCAGGTGATCGAGAGATCGACGCCCAGAAGCCGTGTCGCGAACGGAGCGCCGGCGGAAAGCATCGAGCAATCCGCAACAATATGCCAGTCATTCAGGAGAACCCTGTCACTGCAAGGGCTTGTCATCGCAATTGTCCTCCCTGGCCGGCTCTTCACTGCGAACCCGGCTTGGTCAGCATCACCATTGCAAACACAAGATTGGATATCAATCAATGTATTTTTTGTAGACAATGAATGTTTTTTGATTGACAGATTGAAAAGATTGCATCCCATATATGCCACACCGCAACCTGGGATATGGGGCGCTGGAATGATGTCGATGATCGGCAGTGACATTGCGAAAAGCGCGTGGAAACCCAAGCGGAGCGCCGTCTCATGAGCGGCCGTTCCCAGGCAATTGCGGACACGCTGACGCGCGCCATCATTGACCATCGGCTCGTCCCCGGCTGCAAGCTCGGCGAACGCGAACTCGCCGAGATATTCGACGTCAGCCGCATCGTGGTCCGCCAGGCACTGATACGGCTCGCCGATGATGGGCTGGCCCAGATCGAGCGCAATCGTGGCGCCTTCGTCGCCAAGCCGAGCATGCAGGAGGCGATGGAAATCTATGACGCGCTGACGCTTGTCGAGCAGGGCGTGGCAGCCCAGCTCAGCGATCGGCTGGGTCCGGCCGGCTGGGCCGAACTGCGTCAGCATGTCGAGCGGCAACGCCAGGCCGTAGCCTCAGGCAACGATGCCTTGGCCGACGTGCTTGGCCAGGAATTCCACACCGTGTTCGTGCGCCTCAGTCGCAACAAGGTGATGCAGGAAATCCATGGACAGCTCGTGCGCCGCACGACGCTGCTGCGGTCGCTCATTACAGCCGATTTCGACTATTGCAACCTGCTTGACGACCACTCGCGGGTTGTCGACCTTCTGGAGAAGGGTCGTCTGAAACAGGCGATGGATATGATCGACACCCATCACCGCTCCGTGGTGCGCGGCTACATCATGGATCGCGAGGTGTTTCCGGAACTGACGCCCGCCGAAGCTCTCGCGCCCTATCTCGACGGCAAGGCCGATGGATCAGCAGCGGTGCAACCAAGGGTGCAACCAAGAAAGTCATCGAACACGCCCGGGAATGGTGGCACGACAACGCATCTACACGTCCATCTTCCAAAAACAGATCCGGCACCCACAAGCCAGGCATCAACCAAAAAAACCAACAGAGGGTTACCATCATGAACGACGTAACAAGACGGGATTTCCTGAAGTACAGCGGTGCGCTCGGGGCCGCGCTTGGCGCCGGAGGTTTGAGCACGATCGCGCAAGCACAAGAGGTGCTGAAGATCGGCGCCGTCTATGTCTCGCCGGTGGCTGAAATCGGCTGGACCAAGCAGCACAGCCTCGGCGTCGAGGCCATCAAGGCCGAATTCGGCGACAAGGTCGAGCTTACCGTCATCGACAACATCTTCATGCCGCAGGACGCTGAGCGCATTTTTCGTGAACTGGCCAGCGCCGGTAACAAGCTGATCTTCGGCACCAGTTTTTCTCACGGAACGCCGATGCAGAAAGTGGCGCCGCGGTTTCCCAAGGTGGCCTTTGAACATTGTTCCGGCATTGTCCATCTCGCCAATCTGGGAACTTTCGAAGCCAAATATTACGAGGGTACTTTCGTCGCCGGCGCGGCCGGCGGCTATATGTCGAAATCGGGCAAGATCGGCTTCATCGGCGGCTTCCCGATCCCCGACATCGTCGGCCCGGCCAATGCGCTGCTGCTCGGCGCGCAAAGCGTCAACCCGAACGCCACTTGCAACACCATCTTCCTCAACTCCTGGTTCGATCCGGGCAAGGAAAAGGAAGCCGCCAAGACGTTGCTTTCACAGGGCTGCGACGTCATCTGCTCGATGACGGACACGGCAACCGGTGTCCAGGTCGCCGGCGAAGGTGGCGCCTGGTCGATCGGCTATGCCAGCGACATGGCGAAATTCGGTTCGGGTAAGCAGTTGACGGCATTCGTCCTCGACTGGACCAGCGACTATGTTGGTGCCGCCAAGGCCGTTGCCGCACGCACCTGGAAGCCGGAAGTGCGCTGGGACGGACTGGCAGCAGGCGTCGTGAAAATGGCGCCCTACAATGACGGCATTCCGACCGACACCAAGGCCAAGCTCAAACAGCTCGAGGCCGATATCGGCAGCGGCAAGGTGCACCCCTACGGCGGAGAGTTGAAGGACCAGGACGGCAACGTCAAGGTCGCCGCCGGTTCGGTTCTCGCCGACGACGACATTCGCGGCATGAACTGGTTCGTGAAGGGGATGATCGGCAAGCTGAGCTGATCGTCGCTCAAAGAGCCAGCCGGCGCCGAAGCTGGAATGCTTCGGCGCCTGCCAGCTTGCGCTCAGTCCAACCTCGCTTCACGCCACGGCAGGACCCGCCATGCACCCGCGTCTAGAACTGCGCAATATCTGCAAGCGCTACCCCGGCGTCGTCGCCAATGACGACGTTTCGTTGTCGATCCAACCCGGCGAAATCCACGCTGTCCTCGGTGAGAACGGCGCCGGCAAATCCACCCTGATGAAGATCATCTACGGCGCGGCGCAAGCCGACTCCGGGGAAATCTATAGCGATGGCAATGCGATCGTCGCGCACAACCCGGCGGTATCCCGCGCGCTCGGCATCGAGATGGTCTACCAACACTTCGCGCTGTTTGAATCCGTGTCGGTGGTCGAGAACATTGCCTTGTCAACAAGCAGCGCGTTTCACCTTCCCACACTTGCCGAAAAGATCCGCAACCTCTCCGTGCGCTACGGCATGCCGATCGATCCGCATCGCCAGGTGCACGACCTGTCGGTTGGCGAGCGCCAGCGCGTGGAGATCGTGCGCTGCCTGCTACAAGCACCGAAACTCTTGATCCTCGACGAACCGACATCCGTGTTGACGCCACAGGCAGTGGTCAAGCTGTTCGAGACGCTCCGGCAACTCGCTGCCGAAGGCTGCAGCATCGTCTATATCAGCCACAAGCTCGACGAGGTGCAGGAACTCTGCGACACCGCCACCGTGCTGCGCAACGGCAAGGTTACCGGCACCGCCCGCCCGAAAGAGACAACATCGCTGGAGCTTGCCCGCATGATGGTCGGTTCCAAGCTGCCTGAAATACATGTCAGCCCGCCGGCCCCGAGCGACAAGCCGGTGCTTGAGGTCACCAATCTTTCGGTCAAGGCCCGGGACCATTTCGGCGTCGATCTCAAGGATGTGTCGTTCAATGTGCATGGCGGGGAAATCGTCGGGCTGGCGGGCGTCTCCGGAAACGGCCAGGCCGAACTGATCGCCTTGCTCAGCGGCGAGCGGACGCATGAGCGCGGCGATGCGATCAGGATTTGCGGAACCGCCGCGGCCCGCCTCCGTCCCCATGAACGACGCAAGCTCGGCGTCGCCTTTGTTCCCGAAGAACGGCTCGGGCGCGGAGCCGTGCCATCGCATACGCTGTGGGAGAATGCCGTGCTGACCGCGCATCGCTTCGGCACGGTACGCAACGGGCTGGTCGATCGCGGCAAGGCCAGGGCTTTCGCCAAGGGCATCATCGACAAATTCAAGGTCAAGGCCAACGGAGCGCAATCGATCGCGCAAAGCCTGTCGGGCGGCAATCTGCAGAAATTCATCGTCGGGCGCGAGATCGCGCTCAAACCAAAGCTTTTCCTGGTGTCACAGCCGACCTGGGGTGTCGATGTCGGCGCCAGTGCCTTCATTCGCCAGACCATCATCGATCTCAGCCGCGCCGGGGCGGCCGTGTTCGTCGTCTCCGAGGAACTCGACGAGTTGTTCGAGATTTGTGATCGGCTTCTGGTCATCTGCCAGGGAAAGGTGTCTCCGCCGCTCATCCGCATGACGACTGACCGCGAGGAAATCGGACTTCTGATGACCGGCCGGAGCATGAGCGAGGGCGCATTGGCGAACGGGGGTGGCGAAGTTGCACTTCAGGATTGAACAGAGACCGGAGCCTTCCGCACCGATGCGTGTCGCCGCACCGGTTCTGGCGACAATTTTGACGGTCGCCGTCGGCTCGATTTTTTTCGCCTCCCTCGGACATGATCCGCTGGCCACGCTCTATGCGTTCTTTGTCGAGCCGCTCAGCTCGATGAACGGACTGTCGGAATGGCTGCTCAAGGCCTCGCCGCTGATCCTCATCGCTTGCGGGCTGGCGGTCGGTTTCCGCGCCAATGTCTGGAACATCGGCGCCGAAGGCCAGTTCACGATGGGTGCGATCGCCGCCAGCGGCGTCGGGCTGTTCTGGCCAAACCCGGAGAGCCTGCTGCTGTTGCCCTTGATGTTCGTGGCCGGCATGGGCGCCGGCATGGCATGGGCCGCAATACCCGCATTCCTGCGCGCCCGCATGAACACCAACGAAATCCTCGTTACGCTGATGATGACCTACATCGCCACGCTGTTCCTGTCCTATCTCGTGCATGGACCGTGGCGCGATCCGGCCGGATTCAACTATCCGCAGACCGCCCTCCTGCCGGCCGCCGCGATGCTCCAATCCTTTGATCCGGCGTACCGGCTCAATTCCTCGATCTTGATCACCGTCGCTGCCGTCATCCTGATGTGGCTGTTCACCGACCGCAGCTTCCTCGGCTACAAGATGTCGGTGAGCGGTGCGGCCCCCCTCGCCGCGCGTTATGCGGGGTTTCGCGAGTCGGCGGCGGTCTGGATCGGCCTGCTGGCCGGCGGCGCCGCAGCCGGCATTGCCGGCATGGCCGAAGCGGCTGGACCGCTCGGCCAGCTCTCGCCGCAAATATCGCCGGGCTATGGTTTCGCGGCCATCATCGTCGCCTTCATCGGGCGACTGAACGCCTTTGGCATCGTGCTCGGCGGGTTGTTGATGTCGCTGCTCTTTCTCGGCGGAGAAGGCGTGCAGATGACGCTGGGCCTGCCCTCGGCGCTGACGCGGATTTTCCAGGGCATCCTGCTGTTCTTCCTGCTCGCTGCCGACTTCTTCATTTTCTATCGCGTGCGCCTAGTCCGGGAGAAAGCCTGATGGACCTGTTCATTGCCATCTTCACCGGCACCATCATTGCCGCGACGCCATTGATCTTCGCCGCGCTTGGCGAACTCGTGGTCGAGAAATCCGGGGTTCTCAATCTCGGCATCGAAGGCATGATGCTGATGGGGGCCGCACTGGCGTTCTGGGCTGTCACGGCAGGCTTTTCCATGCCTGTCGCGATCATGGCCGGCGCACTGGCAGGCGCCGCTGCGTCGCTGCTGTTCGGGGTTCTGGCGCTGACCTTCCTGACCAATCAGTATGCCGCCGGTTTGGCGCTGGCGATCTTCGGCTCAGGTGTTTCAGCCTTCCTTGGGCGCGGCTTCGGCAGCGCCCCGATCGAGGCCTTGCGTCGCGTCGACATCCCCTATTTGTCCGATATGCCGGTCATCGGCCCGATGCTGTTCCGCTTCGACCCGATGGTTTACCTGGCCTTGCTGATGTTCGCCGCCATCAGCTGGTTTCTCTACCGGACCAAGGCTGGGCTGGTTCTGCGCACGATTGGCGAGTCGCCGCAGACGTCACACGCGATCGGCTATCCGGTGATCAAAATCCGCTACATGGCCGTGCTGTTCGGCGGGCTGATGGCCGGACTGGCGGGCGCCTACCTGTCGGTCGCCTACACGCCGCTGTGGGTCGAGAACATGACCGCCGGCAAGGGCTGGATTGCGCTGGCGCTGGTGGTTTTCGCCACCTGGCGGCCGCTGCGCATCCTGCTTGGCGCGTGGCTGTTCGGCGGCATGACGATCCTGCAGCTGCAAGGGCAGGCGCTCGGACTGGAAGTGCCGTCCGAGCTGCTGTCGGCCCTGCCCTATCTGGCCACCATCATCGTGTTGGTGCTCATCTCACGGAACCGCCAGATGCTGGCGCTACATTTCCCGGCTTCGCTTGCAAAGCCCTTCCGCTCGGCGACCTAACTAACAGACGTTTGGAGTTTGTCTCTCCGGCTATTCCCTGTTGTAAGGTACGCCGAGCGCGACCGGCTGATGCGTCCGCGAGCGCAGACCGGCAAGCAGCACCAGCGACGCCACATAGGCAGTACGAGGAATATCTGGTGGGGGACCGGTATCCCCACCACTTGTGCATGGATGCCCAACGCCTCCAGAAACGCGAAGATGAAGATCGCACCGACAACCCTGAACGGCATCCAGTTGCCGGCGGTGATGGCGGCGACGACCAGCCAGCCTCGACCGGCAATAAGATCCGGAACGAACTTGTCCGAATAACCTGGCATCAGAAAAGAAACCTGGATCAGCTCAGCAGGGCTGGGTCAGTGTTTCAAAATCTGGCTGAGAAACAGCTTGGTACGGGCATGTTGAGGATTGCCGAAGAAGCTGTCCGGCTTGCCTTCCTCGACGATCTGGCCTGCATCCATGAAGATCACACGATCGGCCACTGCGCGCGCAAAGCCCATTTCATGGGTGACGCAAACCATCGTCATGCCGTCACGCGCAAGTCCTGTCATTGTGTCGAGCACTTCCGACACCATTTCGGGATCGAGTGCCGACGTCGGCTCGTCGAAGAGCATCACCGCCGGCTTCATGCACAGGCTTCGCGCAATCGCGACGCGCTGCTGCTGGCCGCCAGATAGTTGGACCGGGAATTTGTTCGCCTGTTCGGGGATACGCACTCGTTCCAGGAACTGAAGGGCGGTCTTGCGTGCTTCAACTGCCGAAACGCCTTTGACCCACATCGGGCCCGCCATGCAGTTCATCAGCACGGTCATATGGGGAAACAGGTTGAAGTGCTGGAAGACCATGCCAACATTGCTGCGCACGTCCGCGACGTTCTTCATCCTTGGGTGGAGGTGCACACCGTTCACGGTGATATCGCCGGCCTGATGCGCTTCGAGACGATTGAAACAGCGGATCAACGTTGACTTCCCGGAACCGGACGGCCCGCAGATGACGATGCGCTCGCCCTTGTGGACAGTCAGGTTGATGTCTTTCAACGCATGAAATTTACCATACCATTTGGATACGGCTTGGGCTTGAATGATTGGCTCCGAGCTCATCGCACCTTGCTCCTGGCGTAGTGCCGTTCGATGCGGGACTGGATCAGCTCGAGGCAGATCGACAGGATCCAGTAGATGACTGAAGCCGAAATGAGCATTTCCATGTGCTGGAAGGTTTTCTGCCCGAGCGTGCGGGCAAGGAACATCAATTCCCAGACGCCGATGACCGAGACCAGCGAACTGTCTTTGAGCATCGAGATGAACTGGTTTCCCGTCGGCGGAATGATCACCGGAAGCGCCTGCGGCAGGATGATCCTGCGCATGGTCAGCGAGAAGCCAAAGCCCATGGAGCGAGAAGCCTCCCATTGACCACGGTCGATGCTCTGGATTCCCGATCTGAAAATCTCGGTCATATAGGCGCCGTAACACAGCGACAGCGCCAGGATGCCGGCTGGGACGGCGCCGACCACGAAGCCCAGCTGCGGCAGGCCGAGATAGATCAGATAGACCTGCATCAGAAGCGGCAACCCGCGAAAGAACGAGGTGTAGAAGCTGGCGATGGCATAGGCAAAGCCGTTGGTGGACAACTTGGCGACGGCCCCCAGGATGGCGATCAAGGAGGCGATGATGATGGAAATCGCCGAGACGTAGAGCGTCGTAACGACGCCTTGGGAAATCAGGAACGGCAACTTCTCCCAGATGAAGGGCAAGCTGAGGTGGAAGGTCTCGAAGAAGGCCAGGAAGAGCAGCAGAAGTTCCAGCCAGACGATGGCGATCTGGAGCCGCAGCGAGGCGAAACCGATCAATACGACATTGAAGACGAAGAGAATTGCTATGACGAAGGCAATGGCAAATCTGCCGTAGAGACCGCTCTCGGAAGGCTCGCCGATGACGGGGCGCATCAATTCGCCGAAGCCCGTGGACGTCAGATTGAAGGCGAGGAAGATCGCGAAGACGATGCCGAACATCGTCGTGACAAACCACGGCTTGTGCACGAGAATTTCGGATTCGACGGTATCCGGATAGAGCATCGTCTGTCCCCTCGGGTGGATGGAGGCCTGCTCCAGCAGGCCGCCATCGAAAGTCGAGACTATTTTACGACTGAATAGTCCACCCCGTACCACTTCTTGGAGAGCGTGCTGAGCGTGCCGTCTCCTTTCATGGTCTTCACTGCATCGGCGATCTTGGCGGAGAATTCAGGATCGCCGTGTTCGATGGCGACGGCCAGTGGTTCGTAAAACACCGGATCGCCGACCTGCTTGATCGGATAGCCGGCTTTTACCGCATCGAGGATGCTGGGCAAGGACGAAACAACGGCGTCGAGCCGAGCGCCATCACCGATCCGCAGATCGTCGAAGGCGGTGGTGGAGTTCTCGTAGGAGTGCACCGTTTTCGGATTAAGCTTGTACTCAAATGGCGGCGCGCCTGCCGCGTCGAGCGTCAGATCCTTTTTGGCATAGGCTTCGAAGGTCGATGTCGTCGTCGCGCCGACAACCTTGCCATCCAGATCGCTCAAGGATGCGGCCTTGCTATCCTTGTGAACGGCAACGGCGGCCGGGGTGAAGTAGTAAACAGCGGGAAAATCGAAAATCTCGGCCCGCTTCTTGGTCGGCGTCATCGAGCCGACATGCATGTCCCAGCGGCCTACCCAGTTGCCAGCCGTGATGATATCCCAGCCCGGCGTGACGAATTCCACCTTGACCCCGATGCGCTTGCCGATCTCCTTGGCCACGTCGACATCGAATCCGTCCAGTTCGTTGCTCGAATTGAGGAAAGACTGCGGCGCCCAATTGGCGTCGGTCGCGACCTTTAGTGTGCCGGCCGCCACGACGCGGTCCAGCACGGCTCCGGCGTAGGCAGGAAGCGTCGCCAAGGCAAAAGCCAGCGAAGCCGCCAGCGTGGTCAGTTTGACAGATGTTTTCATATGTTCCGTTCCCTTTGTTGTTGTTTGCTAATTTAGAGACAAGCAGCCTGCCGCCGTCTTCCGGCGAGGCAGAGGAGGTTTTTCGCGCCGGTTGCTCGGAAGGATGGTAAGCCAGCCCGAACCGTCGAAGAGGTCATTCCGGCATAGATACAGGCCCCTCGTTGCAATCATCGGGCATCCGCCTTCATTGCGTCGCGCACCGCGCGGGCAACGCGAAAGCTCTCGACGCCGGCCGGAATGCCGCAATAAACGGCGATCTGGATTAACGCGGCCCGGAGTTCGTCGTCACTCAGACCGTTGCGGATCGCTCCACGGAAATGCACGCCGAACTCGTGCATCCGCCCCAACGCCGCAAGCATGCCGAGATTGAGCAGGCTGCGCTGCTTGAGATCCAGCGCCACATCGGCCCAGCACGTGCCCCAGCAATATTCGTTGAGGACGTCCTGGAAGGGCCGCGAGAAATCGTCGGCATTGCCGATGGCCTGATCGACATAATCATCGCCGAGAACCGTACGCCGGACTGTTTCGCCGGCTTTCCGCAGCTCCTTATCCATGGCTACCTCCCTGTTCGGTCAAGAAATCCGCCATCAGGCCGGCAACCTGCGCCGGCGCCTCGACCAGGATCGAATGTCGCAATCCGGGCAGGATCTTGAGTTGCGAGCCACGGATCTGATCGTGCATGTGGCGCGCCATGCGTGGGTTGGACCCCTGATCGTCCTCACCGGTCACGATCAGTGTTGGGGATCTGATCTGGTCGAGAATGCCGCCGAAGTCGGTCTCCGCGAGAACGCGGTAGGCGGCGGCGTAGCATCCCGGATCGTTTTCAGCGTCGCGCCGGCGCAGCTCAGCGATCACATCCGGATTGCGCTGTTGATAATCTTCGGTCAGCCAGCGCGACAGCGACGCGGCATGATGCGCGCCCGCCTGGTTGGCAGTCAGGGCGGCAAGGCGACCCAGAACCGCCTGGCGTTCCTCCGGGAGACGCCCGGCGACGGTTGCGAGGAGCACGAGCCGGCGAAGCCGGTCGGGATGGGTCAGCGCCAGGCGCTGGGCGACCAGGCCGCCCAACGAGAACCCGGCTAGGTGGAAACTTCGGAACCCGATATGATCCGCCAACGCCAGCGTGTCATCGACGAAGTCGTCGATCTCGTAGCGGCCTTTGATGCGGGCCGACCGGCCATGACCACGAAGATCGAATGTCAACACCGTGAACTGCCCCGGCAAACGAGCCACGACCCCGTCCCATGCTTCCAGATAGGAGCCGACACCATGAATGCAGACCAGCGGCTGCGGGCCGTTCCCGTCGACGCGGTAGTTGAGCGTGACGTCACCAGCCGCGAAGGAATTGGCCGCCATTGCCGTCAACGCCCCGCCGCGACAGCCAGGGTGCGGTCGCGCGCCGCGAAATGCGGCATGACCTCGTCGACGAACAGTCTGATCGTTTTCTTCTGCAGCTCGAACGGCAGATTGAAAGTGAGCCCAAGGCAATATTGATCGACGCCCGCGGTCTCGTAGTCCTGAAGCTTCTCGATGATCTCGTCCGGCGTGCCGAACATCAGGTTCTTCCGGATGCTTTCGGGATTGTAGTTGTCCTTGCCCTTGACGCTTTCGTAAGGGACCACTTCGGGGAAACCGTTCTTCACCGTGCCGATGTTCTGGAACAGGTTCTCGAAGGAACGTCCGTAGTCGATGGCGTGCCGGACCGCGACTTCCCACTCTTCAGGCCTCTCGTAGACGCAGGTGCGGCGCTGCATCATCAGGCGCGGACGGGGCACTTCCGGGTGATCGGCAACCGCCTTGCGGAACTTTTCCCCAAGCACGGCGATTTCGGCGGCCGGTGCGGAAAGCGGCGTCGACAGAATGTTCGCGCCGATGCCGACGGCCCAGTCGAACGTCCCCGGATCACGCGCCGCGACCCAGATCGGCGGATGCGGCTTCTGCAGCGGCTTGGGCACTCCGGCAGCGAGTGGAAAATTCCAGTAGTGGCCATCATGCGCGTAGTCGTCGGCCCACAACTTCTTCACGGCCGGTACAAGTTCCTTCAGATAGGCGACGCCCTCCTGCTGCGGCATGCCTTCGGCCATGCGGTCGAACTCATACTGGTAGGAGCCGCGAGCGATGCCGAACTCCAGCCGGCCGCCGGTCAGGTGATCACAAAGTGCTGCTTCGCCAGCCAGCCGGATCGGGCTCCAGTACGGCGCCACGAGGGTCGAGGTGCCAAGCCTGATCTGCTGGGTGTGCTGCGCCAGCCATGTCAGCGTCATCAGCGGATTGGGCGAGATGGTGCATTCGATCGTATGGTGCTCCGCCGTCCACAATGTCTCGAACCCGCCCTCGTCGGCCATGACAGCCAATTCGAGCAGATTGTTCTTGACCGTCGCCATCGGTACTTCGGGCGAGAAACGCTCCATGGTCAGCGAAACTGCAAATTTCATTTTCTTATCCCGTTTGACGTTTCTGATCGGGCTTGGATGAAGCTCAGCGCAGCCGGATGACGAACGGGTCCTGCATGGCCCCGGAGTAATCGATCACCACGTTCTTCAGCCGCGAGAATTCCTGCATCACATCAAAGCCGCCGCGGCGGCCGTAGCCGCTTTCCTTGAAGCCGCCATTCGCCGACATGAAGGAGGAAGCACGATAGGTGTTGATCCAGACGGTTCCGGCATCGACGTTGCGAGCGAAACGCAGTGCGCGGTCGATGTCCTTGGTCCAGATGCCGGAAGCCAGTCCATAGCGCGTATCATTGGCAAGCGCGGTCATCTCCTCTTCCGAAGAAAACGGGATGACGCCGACGACAGGCCCAAAAATCTCGTCCTGCATGAACTCCATATCGTTGCGAGCGTCGACCATGACGGTCGGTTCGAAATACCAGCCGCCGCCGAGGTCCGGCGATTGCGGCCGGCGGCCGCCGGCGGCGATCCTGGCTCCCTGCCGCACACCCGACGCGACATAGGCTTCAACCTTGGTGAGTTGGGCCGAGAGCGCCAGCGGCCCGATGTCGGTATCATCGTTCATGGGATGGCCGACCTTGACCCGCCTGGTGCGCTCGACCAGCGCGTCCACGAACCGGTCATAGGCACTGGCTTCGACAAAGCATCGCGATCCCGCGACGCAGCTTTGGCCCGCCGCCGCGAATATGCCCGACACGACGCCGTTGACGGCATGTTCGATGTCGACGTCGGCGAAGACCACATGCGGTGATTTCCCGCCAAGCTCCATCTGACAGGGAACCAGGTTGGCCGCCGCATTTGTCGCAATGCGCCGGCCGGTGGCCGTGCTGCCGGTGAAGACGATCTTGGCGATGCCGGGATGGCGTGTCAGTGCTTCGCCCGCACTGGCGCCGGTGCCGGTCACCACATTGACGACGCCAGCCGGAAAACCGGCTTCGATGATCAACTCGGCCAGCGCCAGCGTCGAGGCCGTGGCGTGCTCGGAAGGCTTGATGACGGCGGTATTGCCGAGCGCAAGGCAAGGCGCCAACGTCCCTGTGAGGAGCATCAGTGGCGAATTCCAGGGCGTGATCATGCCGACGACGCCAAGCGGCTCGCGCAGATTGAAGTTGAGCATGTCGAGCTTGTTGACGGGAATGGTGTCGCCCAGCAGCTTGTCGGCCATACCGGCGAAATAGCTGTAGGAATCCGGCATGGCGCGCATCTGCGCCCGCATTTCCTTGAGCAGCTTGCCGTTGTCGCGCGTCTCGATCAGCGCCAACTCGTCGGCATGGGCCAGCACGAGTTGCGCGAGGCGATGCAGAAGCTTGCCGCGATCGGTCTGCGTCATCCGCCGCCATGCCGGATCGGCGAAGGCCGCCCGCGCGGCGGCCACGGCGGCGTCGACATCGGATGCGTCAGCCTCGGCCAGTTCATACCAGGGCTCGCCGGCCGTCGGATCATAGCTCGGGAGATATTGACCGCTCTTGGGGGCGACGAAGCTGCCGCCGATGAAAAGCGTCTGGCGGGAGTTCTCGAGCGATGCGACGGTCGTTTTCATGGCTTTTCCTGTTCCGCGTCCTGGGGGCCTTGTGTCCATGGCTGCGAGCCACCGTCGATCCGGGCAAGACGGCCGCCATCGCCCGAATCCATGTAGATGCTGAAGGAGTCGTCGCGCCGCTCGCGGCTGTAGCGACGCAGCAGCGCGCGAATTTCGCGGGCTGGAATGTCCTCGTATGGAAGATCCGCGAGCGGAAAGAACCGGAACCCCGCAGGCATGGTGAAGGCGCCCGAGGTGCCAGAGAGACGAGCCCGATAGATGAGGTAGCCAGGATCGCTGTCGGCGACATCGAAGACCGAATAGAGGAACGTTTCGTCCGGCAGCAACGTGAGCGCATCGCCACCTTCGAGCTTGAGTTCGTTTTCCGCCTTCCGGCTCTTGGCGCTGGGAAGCACCCAGCCCCCCTTGCCGTCGGAGCGCAGCAGGATGTTTCCATCCGCTTCGATCAGGTAGCCGACGATCATGCTGTGCGAAGCAAGCCAGCCCGGCGGCAGCGGATCCTTCACGGACGCATAGCGCCCCCGGCAGAAGCCGAGCGGCGCCGAGGGGCTGGTGCCGAACGCCTGCACCGCGCCGATCAGCACGACATGATCGCCGGCATCGACCCGGTTGTGCACGGTGCAGTCGAACCAGGTCAGGCACTCGTTGAGGATCGGCGCGCCGGTATGGACACGGTCATGGCTGACGGACCCGAACTTGTCGTGAGCCTTGGAGGCGAAGACTGCCGAGACGTCGGTCTGCCCCTCATGCAGCAGGTTGACGGCGAAGGAATCGGAAGCGTTGAACGCCGAGTAGCTCGCCGCCGCCTTGCCAACGCACACCAACAGAAGCGGCGGATCGAGCGAGACCGAGGTGAAGGAGTTGGCGGTCATGCCGCGCGGCGTGCCGTCGCTGTCGCGGGTGGTGATGACCGTAACGCCGGTCACGAAAGTTCCGAATGCCCTTCTGAGGGCAATCGGATCGATCGTTGGTTGCGGGGTCGTCAGCATCTGGCCTCGTGTTCCCTCTCGGATTGCACGAAACGTTAGCCGCTCATTCGGGCCCATTCTTCCTCCTGTTGAGAGGAACAGGCACCGGAGGCACTGCTGTGTTTGCGAGCAAGAGGCCAAGGCGCGGTCCGACCAGCAAGGGTCGTGTTCCCGAGCCGGAAACTGTCCGTTCGGCGGAGACTGGACTGATGTTATTTTTCTGTGGAGCCGCGGCTGTCGATGACTTCGCGCAAGCGGATGGCGAGTTCAAAAGCAAAACGCCGCTCGGGCGTTTCGAGATTGACGCCGAACAGTTCCTGGATGCGTGCCAGCCGATATCGCAAGGTGGTCACGTGCAAGCCCATCGCGTCGGCACAGGCCTGGCTGCGGCAACCCTCGCGCAGATAGGAGAACAGCGTTTCCATATACGGTGTGCCGTGCTGGCGATCATGATCGGCGATCGCGCCGACGCTGTCCTGCACAAAGCCGCGCACATCCTCGACATCGGCGGCCGCGACCAGCATCGGCAGCGGACCGAAATCCTGGCTGGCAAACACCCCGGTGCGGCCGAATGAGCGGCCGATGCGGATCATCCGCCGGCAGCGGTCCCACGCCGCCGGATAGTCCGAGAGCTTTGTGCAGAGCCCGGAAAGAACGACAAACGGCTTCTGGCCGAAATAGCGCCCCAGTTCCTCGGCGATCTTGCGCAGCAATTTGCTGACACGCTCCTTGTCATCGCCCAGTTCGGGCGGGATCAGACAGACGAGGCCGTTGTCGACGACGATGATGCCCGCGGCGACCGAACTCTGCTGCAGCAGCCGGATCACGGCATGATGCGGATCGACCGAACGGCCGGCGCTGCTTTGCGCGGCCTCAGGCAGATCGATGACGATCATCTGCTGCGGTGACGCCAGCCCGATGCCAAGTCGCTGTGCCCGCTGCAGCACATCGGCGGCATCGTGCCAACGATGCTCGACGACCTCCATGAACAGGTCCGTCAGCGTGCGCGTTTCGAAACGGAAGCGGATGAAGCTGCGCATCATCTGGACGCTGAGCGCGAATTTGGCGCTGTCGAGCAAGAGCAGGTCCAGCTGGCTGAACGGCTGTTGCATGGTGAAGATGACCAGCGCGCCGACGGCTTCCGCGTCGACGCTCAGCGGTTCAATTTTCGCGGTGACGCGCAGACGGCGCGTGCCGTCGTCGAGAAAGAAAGTATGGGCCTCGCTCTGCGGCAGATCCACCGCCGACCGAGCGACCTTCATGATCTGCCGGTGCAAGGTCGTGTTCGCGGCAAGCTGCCAGGCCGCATCGTCGAAATGTTTCTCGCTCGGCGAGCGACTGGCAACGATCAGGTTCGCCGAGAAATCGACCACGATCACCGGATTGGGGACAAGCGCGCTGATCTTGCTGGCAAGCGAAGAAACCGAGCTTTCCGCCAACGCCTGCTGCAGCAGTGATGTATGTGCCTGCAAGGCCTTCTGGAGCCGTTCCGCCGCGCGCTTTTCCTCGCGCAGCTTGTGCTGTTTCTCGACCGCGATCTCACCGAGATGGACGATCATGCCAATGAAGGCGAGATCGTCGGCACTGACATCCATGATTTCGCGAGAAACGACGCTGAGCACCATCGGCCGGCCGGCTTCGTCGACGCAGTTCATCGGCATCACGAGAACGCTGCGGTAGTCCCGCTCGAAGGCTTCGCGGCGATAGCCGGAAAACTCCTCCGAGACACGCGCATCACGGATGTAGACCGGCTCGTTGCGTTGCAGCGCGATAACTGACGGACTGGTTGCGAGTTCCCAGCGGTCGGGGAGCGAGCGCTGGATCAACGTTGGATCGTGACGAACGATAACGTAAGCGTGGCCGTGCGGCGCGTCGATGCTCATGATCGAGCCCATCGTCCACTTCGCGTGCCGGCACGCGGCGAGCACCAAATCGCGCAGCACTGTGCCGAGGTCGCCGCCCGAGTTGATCAGGCTGGCTGCATCCCGCAAGGAGAGGATCTGCGACGGGTGATTCACGTTCCGGTTTGTTCCTGCCAGCATGTTGAGAGCCGAATATAAGCAATTCGGGACCTTCCGAAGCTACACGTCTTCCGATAGCGAGACATCCGGATTTTCCTCCGAAGCGGAGGAAGACGCACGACCAGCCGTTTCCTAGCCTGACATCCAAATTCTGCACAGGAAGGGCCGGCGGAGCAAATGGAAATCAGGAAGATCTGCACCTTCATCGAGGAGGTTCTTGTCGAAGGCGGAAAGGCCGCCGGCAAGCCGGTCACCGCAATCGTCGTCGCCGCGGTGTTGAAAAACCCATGGGCAGGTCGAGGCTTCGTCGAGAATCTTCGTCCCGATATCCTGGCCATCGCCCCGAAGGTCGGCGCCGAACTCACCCAGCGCCTGATCGCCTTGATGCCGCCAGCGGAGATCGAATCCTACGGCAAGGCCGCGGCGGTCGGCATCAACGGCGAGATCGAGCATGCCTCGGCGCTGATCCACACGCTGCGGTTCGGCAATCTGTTCCGTGATGCAGTTGGCGGCACGACCTATCTCGAGTTCTGCAATACGCGCAACGCGCCCGGGGCATTGCTGTCGCTGCCGATGATGCACAAGAGCGAGAACGGCAGGCGATCGCACTTCCTGACCGCAAATTTCCAGATCGCCGACGCGCCAGGTGCCGACGAAGTGCTTGTTGCCATTGGAGCAGCCAATGGCGGACGGGTGCACGCACGGATCGCTGACAGATTTCAAGACATCGCAGAGATGGAAGCGGAGAACGGTTCCTTGCGATGAGCCGAAGCCCGGCTGCCACGTTTTCAAAATTGGACGGCTAAGGGCATCAATCGGTACATCTTAAAGCTCTGCAGATGTGCAACAAGCTGTTGCACAACCCTGTTACCTACGCCTGACCCAAACTACCTCACTCCTGAAGAAGTCATCGCTCCCTGCCGCGGACAGCTGAGCGAAGGGACGCTTCGCAACTGGCGTTGCATGCGGATCGGGCCTCCCTCCTCAAAATCGGCAAGGCAATCCTCTATCCAAGCGGCGAGCTGGATCGCTGGGACAAGTCGATCCTCGTTGTCTGCGGATCCGCACGCGCACTGCCGCGCACCCAGTAATGACGACTCCAGTTGAGGTTCCGCACATCCAATCTCGGCAAGGCGGTGCAGACGTCGCTATTAGTTCAAACGACGCCGAAGCTCAGCCTGGAAAATTCCGCGCGCATGGGCAAGATTGCGAAACCCAATATGCGTGATGAAGCGGATCACGGTGGATCGGCGCAGATAGTCCCCGCGATCAAATTGGCAGAACCTGGAAAAGCAACGACAGAAGCCAACAATGAGGCTTGAGGACGCTGCATGCATCTCTTCGAACCCTCGCCAGCGATCGATGGGGTCGCCCCGACTTGGGACAACCTGACGTATTTCGAATGCTCGCGTTAGCAGTCGCGACTTCGTTGCTCTGCTGCAGAGTGGCGAGTCAGAACCAATCGGAAGTAACGACTGTGATCAACAATCGTCTGCGGCCTGAGATTGCGGCAGCAAGCTAGCCGGGTCTTGTTCGTTCTGACGTTTGAATATCTCTCAAGCCCTTTTTTCGACGACAGAACGGGCAAAGCCCAGCCCGCCCTGAATGGCTGCGCCCAGATCGGTCAGGATGTCACCAAAGAGATTTGAGGCGACGACCACGTCAAGGGTCTCGGGGTTCATGACGAAACGAGCTGCGATGGCATCGACATGGTAGCGGGTAATGCTCCCGCACTCTATCGCTTTTTAGCGGCTCGATAGAGGCTTTCGGACAAGACCACTATACAGCCCAGAAGCAAAGCCCCTCCGCCAATAAGAGGCGAGATGATCTCCATTTTCACTGCGGCTGTCACAAGCATGATCAGTATGATGACAAACAGCGCCAGGCTGCCGTCGTCGACAAACAGGCCCAAGAATTCAGAGACCGCGGTACGGATGACGTTCATGGCGATTTGGGCTCAAGTTTTGCGGTGGAAAAGTCGCGAAGAATACGGACAGCTGCGAGGGCGACCAAAGCAAGGATGCCCATGATAGCCAGAATCGCCAGATCGGCTCCTGGCCATGCGGCACCGAGTCCCTCGCCGGTCCAAAAGATCCCGAAAGACGTCAGCATCAGTCCGACGACGAACTTGAGTGTGTTCTCTGGCACCACGGACAGTGGGCGGTGTATGAGAAGCCCGATCAGGATGACAAGCACGCAAGCCGCAGCTGCGCCCAGGCTGGCATAGCCAAGCAGGCCGTTTCCAGCCCCGACTGCGATCACGATGAAAACAACTTCGACGCCCTCCAGAAGCACCGCCTTGAAAGCAGCGAACGCGGCGAGGAAATCTGCGCGCCGGTCATCAGCCTCCCGCTGCAACGCATCGGTCTCTGCCGCAAAAGCTTTCGCCTCGTCGTGGAGCGCAATGTAGCCGGAGGCGCGCAGGATCGCCTTGCGCAGCCAGCGGATGCCGAACAGGATCAACAGAACACCGACGACATATTGCAGAATCTCGATCGGTATCCGGCCGAGCAGCGGCCCAAGTACGATGATCAGCGCCGCCAGAACCGCAAGCGCCAGCGCTGTTCCGATGAAAGCGGATCGCCAATTCCGCGACAACCCGACGGCGAGGATTATGGTGAAGGCTTCAACGACCTCGACGAAGGAGCCAAGGAATGACGCGGTGATTGCCGATGAGATGGTGGTTATGTTTGTCATCAAGTTTTCCCACAAAAAGTAAGAGCGGCTACCGGGTGCTTAGTTCGAAAGCACGGTACAACGGTCTGGCGGCAGCGAGAATTCGATCACGGTGCCCGGGTTCTCGCGCGTGGGCCAGTCCAGGCGGATGATGTCGGCGGCGACCTTGATCATCAGCCGCCAGCAGCGGCCCTGATAGGCACTGTCGATCACTTCGCCGCAAATCCTGTTTTCGGGATGGCTGGCCGCGGGCCGGCAATCCTCCGGCCGGACGACAAGCACGCCATCGCCGCTCGCGCAAGGCGAGCGATGGCGTAGCCTGATCGTGCCACCTTCGGCATGGAAGGCGTCGTTCTCGGTCCGTCCCTTGAGCAGTGAGAAACCGCCGAGGAACTGTGCCACAAACGCATTAGCCGGAGCCTCGTAGATCTCCTGCGGCGTTGCAAATTGGGCAATCGTGCCGCGATCCATGACCGCGAGGCGATCCGAGACCGCCATGGCTTCCGCCTGGTCATGCGTGACATAGATGGCGTTGATGCCCTCGGCACGGATCAACCGCACCATCTCGGAGCGAAGATCGTCGCGCAGTGCAGCGTCGAGGTTGCTGAGAGGCTCGTCAAGAAGCAGAATTTGCGGCCGCGCGGCCAGACACCGCGCGATCGCGACGCGCTGCTGCTGTCCACCCGAGAGTTGGCTTGGCCTTCGCCCCCGCAAGGCGCCGAGACGCGTTACGTCGAGCGCATGGTCGACGCGCCGCTTGATCTCGTCGCTCTTCATATGCTGGGCCTCAAGGCCGAAGCTTAGGTTCTGCGCCACCGTCATGTGTGGCCAAAGAGCGTAATCCTGGAAGATCAAGCCGATCTGCCTGCGCTCAGCCGGCACGCGGTGCCGCTTCGACCAGACCGGATCACCCATCAGGTAGATCTCACCGCTATCGGGCGTCACCAGGCCCGCGATGGCCCGCAGCAGTGTGGTCTTGCCCGAACCGCTCGCACCGACGAGCGAGACGACTTCGCCCCGGGCGACCACGAGGTCCAGTGCCGCAAGCACGGTCTTGTCGCCGAGCATCTTGACCAGGTTGCAGCATTGGAGAGCGGAAGGCAGCGAAATGGAGGACGTCATGACCTATGAATCTCCTTGCGACAAAGTCTTGGGTCCCCTGGCGAGCGAGGTGAGCACGCCGATTGCCGCGACGACGCCAAGGGTGGCGATGGCGAGCGCGCAAGCTACGGCGTCGCGGCCTTGGGTGAAGTCGTCGACGATGACCACGGGGACGGGCGGACCTGCTTGCGGAAGCAGGAATTGCGACATCGGCAATTCGAAGATCGAGCGGATTGTCGTGACGCCGAAAGCGATCAGTATGGCGCTGCCGATAAGCGGCAGCACCACCTTGACCAGATGGCGACCGGGTGAAGCACCGGCGAGACGCGAGGCTTCATGCAGCGACCCGCCCAGGCGCCCAAGGGCCGACCACATCAAGATCAGGCAATAGGGCAGCGCCGTTGCTGCGTAGCCGATGACGAGAAGCAGCCGCGATCCATAGAGTGGCACATCCTTGAAGCCGGGCAGCCGGTCATAGACAAGGATATAGCCGAAGGCGAGCACGATACCCGGCAGCGCCACCGTTGTCAGAGCGAGGCCCGACGCCACGAGGCGGGTCGTGCGGCTGGCGAGCGATATCTGGTAGGCGAAGATCAACCCGAAGGCGACTGCGAGAACAGCGGCCGCAAGACCGTAGACCACGCTCCAGACGAGGCCCTGGCCGGGTATGCTCGAAACATCAAAGACTGTTCGGACCGCGGCGAGCGAAAAATTGGACCGGGCAAGACCCCCGCCGAGCGAGACAGTGAGCGAGCGCAAGACGATCGCTATCAGCGGGAGGACCGCCGAGCCTATCGTAAAAAGCGCCATCAGGGCCAGCGCCGGCGCCTGCCAGGCACCAAGGTGGAAGCGGGCAAGCGAGCGATTGCGGCCAGTGACGAAAGTCGTCGTACGATCGCCGCCCATCAGGCCGGCTACCACAATCGAGCCGGCTACGAGCAGGACGAGAACCAGGGCCTGTGCCCCCGCGGAAGCGAAATCAACGGGATAGTTCGCGGTCGCGGCGTAGATATTGTAGGTGATCAGCCCGAAATTCATCGACCGCGCGATTGTCGTCGCAATACCGAAATCGCCGACGACCTCCGCGAAGGTCGTGAGAAGCGCCAAGGCAATGGCCGGCACGAGCATAGGCAATACGACCCGCAGCACGATCCGCCACGGTCCAGCCGAAGCGACACGCGCTGCGTCGATGAACTCGCCGCCGAGCCCCTCAAGGCGGGATCCGACGATGAAGTACGGTATGGGAAACAGTGAAAAAGCCATCACCATCATCAGCCCAGCCGGGCCGAAGAAGGCACTGCCGGTTGCCGGACTGACGAGACCGAGGCCAACGAAATATCCGCCCGGCGACATCAGGAGCACCCAGGCAAGGCCCTTGAAATAGCTTGGCGTTGCGAACACCACCCAAGGCAGGGCGGAAAAAGCGCTCTTGCCGCGAATGTCGGTCAATGCGAGCAGGAGCGCCAGTGCCGTGCCGACCACGGTTGAAAGGACCGCGCCGACGACGCCGAGCACCACCGTATCAATGATGCCCCGCGCCAGACGGGGCGAGGTGACAAGGCGGCTGATGGCATCAAGCGAGGGGACGAAGCTCGGCCCTGCAAGGTCGAACAGCCCCGGCAGGAAAGCCTGGACCACAACCAGCCCAAGCGGCAGGCCGATCAGGATGAAGGCGACCGCCCAAAGCGCCGGGGCGGCGACGCCGCTGCCCCAGCGCTCTACGGAGATGTCAAACGCCCGCGCCATAACTAGATTGTCCTAAGCCGCAGTTCGAAGCGATTGCCTCACGGAACGAACTGGTCGCGGAACCATTGCTTCCAGGCCGCCTCATTCTTCGCTGCGACATCGTCATCGAGGATTGCCCAGGACGCGGTGTTGTCGACACGCGCACCGTTGCCCTTGACGCCCGTGATCAATGGCGCGAAGTAGCCATCGCCGCCGTCGGTCGTCAGCATGGCCTTCTGGCCCTCGGTAGTCAGCAGGAACTGAATGAACGCCTTTGCTGCCTCCTCATGTTTGCTGGCTGTCGCGACACCGGCAGTCGAGGGAAGCGCGGTCACACCTTCGCTGGGATAGACGACCTTGATTGGCTCGCCCTTGGCTATCAGATCGTAGATCGTGCTGTCCTGCTGGATGGCGATCTTCGCATCGCCGGAAATGACGGCGCGATTGACCGTTTCACCACTCTGAAGACCGCTTAACGCCTTGTTGGTCAGGGTTTTCTCAAGCTGGCCCTGTCCCTTGTCGACGCCGACCGTCTGAAAGTAGCCGGACAGCCACTGGAAAGCAGGACCCGAGAGGTTCGGATCCTTGGCGGCGACAGAGCCGGCGAAATTCTGGAGATCGGCCCATGATGTCGGTAGAGGCAGCGTACCGATCTTCTTGGTATTGACTTCGATTGCCGTCGTCGACACCGAGATCGGGAAAAAGGCCTCGCTGCCGGGAACAAGTTTTTTGCCAAGCGCGGTATAATCTGCCTTGGTGGTGAGGCCATGTTCCGGCTTCAGGATACCCTGTTGAGCGAGCCGGCTCATGACGGCTGAGCCTTCGACCCACAGGATGTCGAATTTGGGATTGTTGCCTTCCGCCGACACCTTGCCGAGAAGCTCGCCGGTGCTCAGAGACACCAGATTGACATCGATGCCGGTCTTCTCGGTGAAGGCTTTGGCAGCCGCGTCCGCCGTGTCGAGCGCGGTATAAACAACGAGAGTCTCGGCCTGGCTGGCCCGCACAGCGGTGCCCAGCATCAAAGCTGACGATAGCACGGCAAGAATAACACTTTTCATCTCTGTCTCCATACGTGTAGTGTTGGATATAATTTGACGTGTTCATCTTATACGATGTTTATGACACTACTTTAAATGAAAAGTCATATTATTAAATTTTACTTCGACTTATGCCGCGCTTGAGCCAGGCCTTGTCTATTGTTCCCCGCAGACTGCTGAGCGACTCAAGACTTGCGATCGCCTTGGCACGATCGCGCGCCGCCAAGCCGACGATCATGGCCTCGATCAGCACCATCGTGCCGCTATGCATGGCCAAATGATCCGCCCGTCCACGCGGCACCGGGAGGACTTCCGCAATGTGTTCGGCGACGAAAGGGCCAAGGCTGTCGCTGACAAGGACGATGGGGTTGCCGAGTTGCCGGGCGCGCTCGATGACGATCTCGATCTCCCGATAGAGAGGGGCATAGGCGATCATCAGGACGGCGTCGCCTTCGCCAAGCGCCAGCAGCCGGTCCGCGAGCGCCACTCCCGAGGCCGAAAGTGCGGTCGAAGCGAGACCGATGCGGTTGAATTGCAGGCTCGCATAATCAGCGACTGCCCCAGACGGGCCGACTCCGAAGACATGCCGTCTTTTGCCGGCAAAGAGGATGTCGACCGACCGCGAGAAGCTGGCCTGAAAGGGCGGGGTCTTCATCGCCGCGAGCGCTTCTTCGTGCATCCCGATCACATGGTCGAGGACCTGCGCGCTGTCGTCGCCCGCACCTTCGAGCGTGAGGCGAAGCCGGGCGCTCGGTGTAGGGGTAGCAATGATATCGGCAAGCAGCGTCTGCCGCAGATCGGAGAGGCCATCGAAGCCAAGGGAGCGAACAGTCCGCACAACGGTTGCATCGCTCGTTCCCGCCAAGGCCGCGATCGCAGCCGCCGAACCCAGCAGAGCCGCATCTTTCTGCTCGACCAGACAACGCGCGACACGCTGCTCGGCGGGCGACAATCGACCAATTGACTCGGCCACACGATCGGCGAATGGCGCCCGGTCGGACGTTGGTACAGCGGCCAAAAGCGGTGACGCACCCATTTTTCACCCTCATGTCGATATCGCTACATGCCTTTAGTATGTGTAGTGAATATTACGGGATGATGACGCCCTCCCTGATTCAACTCGCGTTGCGATGGCACGCCTCGCCCTCATTCGGGCCGGCGCTCCGCCGATACGCTGAAGGCGATGATCCTCGCGATGGCCAGCGAGCGGGCTGCAAACGAAGCTCAGCTTGCGGCAGCGACGGCGGAGGTCGCCCGGTTGACGGCCGTCGAGAGAAGCGCCAACGAGCGGATCGCCAACCTCACGTCGATCGTGAAGGTGCTGGAGCGTGCGCAATAAGGCAAGCGTTCCGAACGGCTACTCGGCCTATACCCACCTGCTCAAGGCGCGTGCCAAATCCGGCAGCAACGAAACGATCAAACTCGCAGGATGTTGGGCGCATCTGCGGCGCAAGTTTTACGAACTGCATATCAGTGGGATCTCGCAGGGCGCGACGGCTTCGGTCACAGCCATGAGCAAACTGTGGGAGGTCGAGGACGGGGTCCGCGGCAAGGATGCGGACAGCCGCGCTGCGCTGCGTCAGGAAAAGTCCGCGGCCATCGTCGCGAGCCTCTTCGAGCAGTGGGAAAAGGAACTGGGCAAGGTCTCCGGGAAATCCAAAACCGCCGAGGCAATCCGGCATGCGCTCACCCGACGAGAGGCGCTTGAACGCTTTCTGACGGACGGTCGCATCGAGATCGACTCCAACATCGTCGAGCGCGCCATCAGGCCCCAGGCAATTACTCGTAAAAACAGCCTATTTGCCGGCAGCGAGGGCGGTGGACGAACTTGGGCGACCGTGGCCACACTTCTGCAAACGGCCAAAATGAACAACGTCGATCCGCTCGCCTGGCTCTCCAAGACCTTGACCCGCATCGCTCAGCGCTGGCCCGTAGCCGAAATCGAAATGCTCATGCCCTGGAACTTCAAGCCAGACGCCATCAGCTAACCGCTTACTTTACTAATAGATCGTCGCGAGTTGCAGGTCAGTTAAGCTTTGCAGTTGCGGGTCCGTTAAATTTTGCCAGACTTTTGATCACATCGTGCGAGCGGACGCGGGAACCAACAGACGGATTTAAGGCTGCATGAACACGCGCGAAATCAATTTCCTTCACCAATGGATCAACGTCAATGTTCCGGAGACGGCGAAAGCGGATGTCGCTTCGATAACCGAAACCACGCATAACCTATTCACCGATGCCAAGGCGGTCGGGATCAAGCGGGCTGAGATCGATGAAAAGCTGGATAGTCTCTACCGCGCACTGTTCGCATGAATCATACACTTCGATCCTGGCTCGCCCGGATGACGGGATGATATGGCATGACCGCGCGGCATCTTGTTAAGCGTTCGTTGAACATTTTGTCGACCTGGAATTTTTGGGCTTTTTGTCCTGTGCTTTTTCGATTTTTGCGACACTGGCGAGAGCTTCCCTGACGGCGAAGGGATAGAGCTTCATAGCATCGAGTCAGCTCGAAACGAGCCGATGAAAGCCCTTATCGAGATCGCGAGCGAGATATTGCCCGAAGGTTCTTTCCGAGGCGCTCTGAGGATCGAAGTCCGCGACGACAGCCGGCAAGAGCTGTTCCGGGTTCCTATCACTCTCCAGATTCATCCTGAGAATTGACTGGCCAATGGCTCTGCACACCCGGAGTCCAAGTGAATATCAAATCGGCTCCTGATAGAAATCAAATCTTCAGGATAAAATGGCATGCTTTCCCATTTCCGACGACCGGATGCGTCGAATGGATGTCAGGAGAAAGCGATTTAAGGACCCCTCGATTGTGCCAGATCGGATGCATCTCGACGCGCAGGATGACCCTGCCATAGCTGCAGAAGTCGACCGACTTCTGGCCCGGCGCACGCGCGATATCCGCCTCAAAGGCGAGATCAAGCGCCTGTTTCGAGCACGTATATGGTCGCAAACGGCCAAGATCATCCGCGCCTGGATGGTCTGGGTGGCTTTGTTGGATGTGCTGACCCTGGCGCTCAACATGCTGATCCTTCCAAGGGGGGTCGCGCTATCCATGCTGCTGCCTGGCGCCATCGTTCCGCCCGTCGCTACGGCCGTCGTCCTTATCTGGCGAAAACCGCAGGCCCCCTGGCTCCAAACGGCTTCGCTGATCGCAGGCATGTTCCTCATCCTGTTGTCAGTTGCGTTGGTCGGTGTAAGCGCTGGTGGCGAGTTCTACGAACGGCATTTGAACATCATGCTGTTCGTGGCCATTACAGCCATTATCATCTTCGGCATCCCGCTGGCCTGGACGGTGACCATTGCCGCCTTGGCGCTCGGTCTCTATCTCGTTTTTCAGCTGCAGAACCCGGCTATCGAACTTGGCAGCGCCGTGGCTGCGACCCTGTTTTTCGCCAGCGGTATCTTCGCAACGGTTGCCGCGCGGCGCATCATGACAATTCTTGCGCAGAAGACGTTCCTGTTTGAGCTTCGCGACCGGCACAGGGTCGCCGAACTGGCGAAAGCGAACGATCGATTGGAACTCCTGGCGAGGACCGATCCGCTCACTGGCATCGCCAACCGGCGCTGGATGACGGAACGACTCGACCACCTATGGGGAAGTGGCAGATGTTGCCCCAATGGCGCCGCGATGCTGATGTGCGACATAGACCACTTCAAGAAGCTGAACGATCACCTTGGCCATGCCGAGGGTGATCGCTGTCTGGTTGAGGTCGCCAAGATTATTCAGGAAAACGTCAGGCGCGACCGCGATCACGTGGCCCGCTACGGCGGCGAAGAGTTCCTCTTGCTCCTGCCAGGGGTGAATGAGGAAGAGGCCGTCTCTGTGGCTGAGCGAATTCGTAAGAGCGTTGAGGCCGCCGCTTTTCCCAACCCTGGATCCCGTGTATCGCGCCGCGTCACCCTCAGCATTGGTGTTGCAGTTCAGAAGGCTGACGACTCCATCTCACCGGAGCAGTTACAGCGTCAGGCGGATGCTGCACTCTATCTTGCCAAGCAAACCGGACGCAACAGGGTGCTGCTCCACATGGCGGAGTCGTCGGGGCGCAAACATATTGGCTCGACGCGGTGATGCTGCAACGCGACAGTAGAATAGCCGCTTCGCTACGCCCTTTTTAGAACGGCTGAAGATGCGAACCGGTTCGGCGATGCGGCTTAGGGCTCCGATCCGAGTCCCCACAAGGGCGATTCCGTCGAGCCTGGATAAACCACTTCGCTTCCGGACTTGCTCAACGCTCGCCTAACGGTGCCCAAGGCCGTGCGCTTGGCGTCTGGCATTGCCGAGGCGACCGGCCAATTCTGCAAGAAACAGCGGGAACATTAGGCTGTCACCTTCCAGCATTTCCGAGGTTCTGGAGTGACCAGACAGAGCAATTTGGGGCATTGAGCTGGCAGCTTTGCCGAGTCTCAGACAACCCAAGGGTAAATGAACGAAAGTTCCGTTCGTTCGAATGACGACAAAATAGGAGATAGCCTCTACGCCCTATCAGGTGCTTTGGCGTTGCCGAGGGCGCTTGATAGCATTGACCTTTTTGGTGCGCGATCCAGCGCCGTAGCTCGAATCAAGTGGAGAATAGGATCGCGGTGAGGGTCGCGACAAGGTGGGATCAAGTGATGACTAATTTGCAGGGTACCAGGTCAAAATGTCTACGCTGCGACTTCACCTTTATTAAACGACGGCCTTTGATTTTACTTCACGGGGTACGTGGCAGGGGGTGTAACGCCATGCTGTCCCTCGTTCCGTCACTCCTCGTTATGCTGTTGGCATCTCCGGCGAATAGCCAGCTGGCGCCCGAAACATCAGCGGTAGCTGCGGCTAAGAGCGGCTCGTCGGTCGTGGTTTCGGACCACACCGATATCGCGAAAGAACCGGGCAACGCGCAACCCGGCGCGGTCGGAACCGACATATCCAATCTTGCGCTCAGTGAAGCACAGGCACTCAAGGGCGCGCAAACGGCGCCCGGCGAGGATAAGGAGGCCTTACGCCGCGAATTGGCCGCCGCACGAGCTGAGCTGGCCAAGCAAGCGCAGGCCCTGAAAGAGCAGCAGCAAACAGACGAAGCGCTCACGCTCAATCTGGAGACGGCGCAGCGTGCCGTCGAAAATTTCAGGGCGGAAGCCAGTCTCTGGGACAGCAAGAAAGGTGCGATGCCTGAAGCGCACCCCTCCACGGATGCCTCTCAGGCCGCTGCGAACCAGGCGCTTGATGAGGAGCGCCATAAGGTTGAGCTCCTGGAACAAGAACTGGCCACGGCTCGTCAAACGATCGATGCTCTCAAGACAGGCGCAAATCTGGCCGTAGCGGAGCAGGCCAAGGGCGTGAAGGACCGGCAGATGGCCGACGCCGCTGCGAACCAGGCGCTTGATGAGGAGCGCCATAAGGTTGAGCTCCTGGAACAAGAACTGGCCACGGCTCGTCAAACGATCGATGCTCTCAAGACAGGCGCGAATCTGGCCGTAGCGGAGCAGGCCAAGGGCGTGAAGGACCGGCAAGTGGCCGACGCCGCTGCGAACCAGGCGCTTGATGAGGAGCGCCATAAGGTTGAGCTCCTGGAACAAGAACTCGCCACGGCTCGTCAAACGATCGATGCTCTCAAGACAGGCGCGAATCTGGCCGCGGTGGAGCAGGCCAAGGCCGTGAAGGACCGGCAGATGGCCGACGCAGCTTCAAACCAAGCTGGAGAAGCACTCGCACTGGAACGTGAACGAGCGGATTCAGCCATACGTGACCTCGACATTGCTCGCAAGGAACGCGATGCCTTCAGGCAGGACTCGATGGACTTGAGTGCGGCGCTGGATCAAGAGCGTGAAAGGGCCAACGGTTTAGCCCGCAGCCTCAGTGCCGCGCGTGAGGAAATCGACATGGCTAGGGATAAGCGTCGGACCGCGGCCGTGGAGCGCGCGCCTAAAGCACGTCCCCCCACAAGCGCACTCGCAAGTTCATTACCGCGTTCGGACGCTCGACCAGCCCGCAAACCGGGCTTGCCGCAAAAACATAAAGTGAAGGGCCCAAAGTCATCGCAACCTGTTATGCTGGCAACCATCGCTCTTCCCGCCGCGTTGCTCCCAACCCGACCACCTGCGCAGTGAAAGACAGGTGAGCGGAATGCATGCCGCAGGGGAGGATGAGAAATGAAAAAATACTTCGCAGCCGCGTTGGCGATCGGTATCGCGACCGGACCTGCCTCGGCTCTCGATGCAGGTCTAGGCGGTAAGGTCGGCGGCCTCGGGGTCGGTGCTGGAGTGAGCGCCGGCTCGCAAGGCGCATCGGTCGGGGTAGGCACGAGCGTCGACGGTGTAGGCGGAGCGAACGTCGGAGCTTCGGTCGGCGCAAATAGTGGATCGCTCGGCGCCGGCGTCAGTGCCAGCGGCAACGTCGGCAGCACGAGCGGAAGCCTTTCGACGGGTGTTGGCCTGGGCGCCAATCCGTCCGCTGAGAACGGATCGGCGGCCGCTCCCGGGAGTCCGGCCGCTGCCACGACAGCCACTGGCTCCGCCACGACAGCCACTGGCTCCGCCACGACAGCCACTGGCTCTGCCAAGACGGCCACTGTCTTTGCCAAGACCGCCAGGCAATCGATCGTCCTGCCACCCGTTCTAAGGCCTTCCGAGGCCAGCGGCGGCAACCTCACCAAGGGATATCCCTTTGGATCCCTGGAACCACTGAAAGCGAAACCCGGCACGCCGGCCGCGGTCGTGCTAGCCTGCCGCGCGGCGATCATGTCCGCGGCGAAGCCGCTTGGCGGCGTCCGTGTCCAGGCAGTTAGCGCAGGCGCCTTGCATCGACGTGGGGGTGCGCTCACGGCGCCGATCAAGGTGCGAATAGACTACGCACGACAGGGTGGCGTCGAAGTCCGGCAAGCGCAGGTCGGTTGTCGCTTCGATGCGGCAGGCAGGGTCACTGCGATAATATAGCACCAAACCCGTAAGAAGGCACACGGCGCTCTGCCCCAAGCCGTTCGTGCTGACAGCTGACCTTTGTTTCCCGGCTGCGTCCAATGGCATCGCCCAACACAGAGAGTCTATCGGCCAATCGATGGTGCCGGCTGGAGCGGCTCGTTCCCGTCGAAGCGGTTGGTGGACCGGCCGTAGAACTCGCGGACGCGGCTATCGCATTTTTGTCCTGGCCGTCGTCGCCCTGGAAGCTTCGATCGGCGTAACCACCGCCGGGCTCACAGGCGCGTATGACGATGCGGCGACCCAGGCCACGGCCAATCCACATAGCAAGGAGGCTGCGAGTGCTATCGATATCTTTGTGCGATGCATGGAGGGTCTTAACTAAGCGGACCTCCATCGGTGGTCGACCCCTCGACAGCTCACACTTTGTCACTAGTCATGACACGGCTACGCCGCCGGTTTTACGAGCTGCACACCAACGGCAGTTCCCAGGTCGCGACGCAGAGCGTTACCACCATGGCCAAGCTCTGGTCCGTCGAGGAGGAGGTTCGCGGCCTGTTCCTGCCGCACGCGGCGCCGCCCGTCAGGACCGTTCCGCCGCCATCGTCGCCGATCCCTTCAGGCGCAGGGAAAAGGAGCTGCGGCGGATCTCGGGAAAATCAAACTGAGGTGATCCGCTACGCTGCCTCCAGGCGGGCTGCCCTCGAACGCTTCCTCGCCGATGGCCGTGTCGAGATCGACTCCGATATCGTCGAGCGGGCAATCAGACCCCAGACCATCGTCAGAAAGAATGCGCTCTTGCCGGCAGCGACGGCGGTGGAAGCACGTGGGCGACTGTCGCGACCCTTCTGCAGACCGCCAAGATGAACAACGTCGATCCGCTCGCCTTGCTCACCCAGACCCTCGAGCGCATCGCCAACCGCTTGCCCATCTCTCCCAAATCGACCAGCTCATGCCCTGGAATTACAAGGCCTGAACGGCCTCGGCTGCGCGCTTACGATACAAACGCCAAGGCCGCGCCTCCAAAATGAAGGCGCGGCCCCATGGTTGCGACTGTGACTGCGTGCTTTATAGCTTCTTCGGAGCTAGGTCCGGCGGGCCCGCCCTTCCCGTGGAAAGATCACCGCGCAGCTTTAAGAGCCACCACGTGGCACCGATTGCCAGCATAAACATCGTCATGAACGCCCCCGGGTGACTTTCGTCAGGAATTGAGAACGTCGCAATGACAACGAGAGTCCAGAGAACGCCCACACCGATGGTCGGAACAAGCCAGGCTCCAAGGCCGAAGGCGTCAATCGGTGCCGACGGAATGCGCCTGCCACGATGGGCTATATATGCACCAACAAGGGTCAAGAGATAGGTCAGACCAACCATCGAGTAGATCGCGGCCACAAACCCACCGTTGGCAACGTTCATAACAATCGCGATGGCAGTAACCACGATAATTGCAACCACAGGCGTTCCCGTGCGCTCATTGACCCCCATCAAATGCTTGGAACCGGGGAGCATTTTGTCACGTGACAAGGCGTAGATCATCCGCGTGGCAACTGCCATGTTGGCGATCAGGCACGCGAAAATCGAGGCGAATGCGACAAACAGCATGAGAAGGGTGGCAAAGTTTCCAAAACGCAGCCGAACGATGGCAATGACCGGGTTTTCTGGATGCGCCAGAAAGTCCGCGACGGGGCCAGGAATAGCCAGGGCAAGCAACGCGAAGAGACCAACCCCGAAAATGCTAGACACGGCAACGGCGCGGATCATGGCCTGTGCAGCGGCGCGGCGCGGATCCAGGGTCTCTTCTGCCAGATCCGCGGCGCCCTCCCATCCCAGCAACACGTTGACTGGGAGCAACATCGCAAGCGCAAACGTTGTCAGCGACAGCGGCTCTCCGCTGGCCGGCGTGGTGTCAACCAACAAGCCGAAGCCCTGGCTGTCGCCAAAGACGAAAAAGACACCGACAATAAGTCCGGCCATCAAGACAACAGTTCCGAGCAACTCTACAACCGCCCCAACGTCGTTTATCTTGCTAGCGACTTTGATGCCGAAGATGTTGATCGCGCAGACGACAATTGTCGCCGAGATACTAAGCGCCTGCACCTGCGTCGGATTAGCCCAAATCTCAGGGGCAAAAACTGAACCGATGGCTGCCGCCGTACCGGCCGTGCCAGCCATGAACGAGATCATGGCAATCCAGCCTGTGAACCAACCATAGCTCTTGTTCACGAGGCGGCTGGACCACTGATAAGCATAGCCGGTGACTGGGATACGGGCCGACAAATGCGAGTAAACCAGTACGATGCAGGAGACAAACGGAATGACCAGAAACCAAAGCAACACGCCAAACCCGCCAACCCGGTTGAACGGATCTGAGAACAGAGTAATAACACCGGTGTTGATCGACACCATTGAAAATGCCAAACAGAAAGACGTAAACGGACTCATCGTCCGGTGAAGTTTTTGAGTATAACCAAGTGCCGCGAGGTCATCCTCGTCATTTGAGTCAATGAGTAGGCTAGCGCGCTCATAAGTTGTGGTCATGCGTGTCCCCTTTATAGTGCCGTCGTAAATCGCGGCGTTGGGACGTATGTTAGGTACGAAGCCACCGCCCTAGAAATACATTTTTCAACATGATTTATTGGCTCTGCTTATTAATCAGCGAGCGAAACATTCGAGCTCGAGCCATCGACAATGAGGTCGCACAAGCGAACTTGGGCAATTTGTCGATGGATTTTTACGCCTGATCACGCCCTCACGCCAATCCTCAGCTAACTTAAGTTAGGACGCGTCCGCTCGGGTCTCCCACTCCGGATTCACCCTAGTGCGGCAGGTGCTATCGTCGAAGGAAGAATATGGCCCCCAAGCCAAAAGCATCCTAGCGTTCGCGGCGCTGGTGAGGTGTCGTGATGGGATGGGATGGGATGGGATCGAAAAATAGCTGATAGCCGCATGGACAAGGCACGCAGCGCCACGCTGTCAGGCTCTTAGCAAGCGCAGCGGGGTTGGCTGCAAAACTCCAGCGGTGCGAGAGCATGCAGTTGCTGTTTCAATCTCGTGTCGATGGACAGTTTGAAACTTTCCCGCGAATCGCATCGCGTCGCCATGAAATCCTAGTTGCGATAGGCCATGATCACCTTGCGGATCGCATCGGCGATCTGCCGGAGATGGTGATCCTCCATTCTGTCCGTCCACCACATGCAGATGGTTTCTCGGCAGGCACGCTCTGCCACCGGACAAAGTTCGGTGTCGAAGTCGTCCTTGCGAACGCCATCGAGCGTGAACGGCAGGCCGGAATTGCCGAACGTTTTGTGTTCCCTGATCAAGGGATATCGATAGAGCGGAATCTGACCGGGATAGCCTATGAAACCGTCGATGCCCTCGCCCGTCAGGGCTTTCATGACTTCCGGGATCGGCCGCGACAATCTTTGGGAATCTAAGCGAAATGAGTAGAAGAAATAGACGCCGGTTGTCCCCGGCAATGGCAGGACCGGAACGACGTCTGCATCGGAAAGCAGAGCGGTCAGCCTGTCGGCGGCGCTGACCCGCGCCTTGACGAACTGGTCCAGTTTCTTCAGCTGGGCTAGGCCCACCGCTGCCTGCAACTCCGTCATGTGGTAGTTCGGCGCAAGGAACAAATGGTCTCGGCCTCCCCTTTCGCGCGGCCAACCCTTGTCGCTGCAATGCCTGAGCCCGCGCCCGAAACGCTCGTCTTCATTGCTTATCACCATGCCACCGTCGCCGGTGGTCATGTGTTTCGACTGCTGGAAACTGAAACAGCCGAGATTACCCAAGGTGCCGCACAGCCTTCCCTTGTACAAGGCAAGATGGGCTTGCGCGCAGTCCTCGATGACGAAGAGGTTGTGTTTTTTCGCGATCGCCATGATCGCATCCATGTCCGCAGGATGACCGTAGACGTGCGTGACGATGATCGCTCGGGTGCGCGTGCTGATGTTCCGCTCGATGGACGCCGGGTCAATGTTGTGGGTGTTCGGATCGACATCGGCAAAAACCGGGATAGCGAGTTGGGAAATGATCGGGATGACCGTGCCGACATCCGTAATGGGCGAGAGTATGATTTCATCGCCAGGCTCGGGGTTGAGATAAATGACTGCTGTGTGAAGTGCTGCGGTCCCGCTGCTGACGGCGACCGCGTGGCTGGCACCATATCTCGCCGCGAATTGCCTTTCGAACTCACCTGTTTTCGGACCAACGAGAAAGGAAAGGCTGCCAGACTTAAGGACGTCCGACAGCTCCTTCATCTCTTCGTCGCCGAGCGTGCGCCCCGATGCATCGCGAAAGCTCGGAAGGGTCCCCTCGATAGCGCGAGGGCCACCATTGATGGCCAGGTCTTGCATTAGGATGTCTCTCTTCGGGTTCTGGAACATTTGTGTGCCGGCAAATTAAGGTCTTGGGGATGCTTAAAGGCCGAGAAAGTTGGCCATGAGTTGAAGCTGATGCTCAAGCATGTGTCGGCCGAGATGGATCCTGCACCCGATTCTGCGTGCAGCGTCGAGAAGCGGTGTTATCTCCGGCTCCATGATCACTTCGGCAACCACCATGTCCGCCCTCAGCAGGAGCGTGTCGAGTGGAAGCGGATCGGATATGTTCATGCCCAGCGTTGTTCCGTTCACGATAAGATCGTGGTCGGTCGGGTTCCCAGAACCCAGTCGGACATCAATGTTACTATAGGCAGCGATCAGCTTTTCGCGAAGCGCCTCGATCTTGCCCTGCGTACGGTTGGCAAGGGTTAGACGCCGCACGCCCGCTTCAGCAAGCGCAAAGGCAATGGCATTTGCCGCCCCGCCTGCGCCTGCGATGTAGACAGACTTGCCCTCGACCTCAATTCCGGCGTGCCGCAGCCCCTCGACGAAACCGATGCCGTCGAGTTGGTCGGCTATTATCCGGCCGTCATGATCCCGGCGCAGCACATTGGCAGCGCCGACAGCGCGAGCCTGCGGGCTGACCACGTCGCAAAGACGGATGATCGCCTGCTTGTGTGGGACGGTAACGATCGCTCCGTCGAAACTTTTCAGTACGCGCAGTCCGCCAACAAAGCTCTCCAGATCGGCCGGTGCCACATTCAGAGGCACCATCACAGCGTCTGTGCCCCTCAGCCGGGCAATGCGGTTGATCTCAGGTGGCGCTTTGACATGTTCGGTTGGATGAGCCAGGATTCCGAGAAGGCGCGTTCTACCGGTGATTTCGCCATTTGGGCGCTCAAGACCTGACGGCATCTAAGGCAAGTCCCTTCTACGGGCAGAGAAACTTTGCTTTGTCGCAGACCGGTCGAGCTCCGTCCCGCGTGCGGTTTTACGGCGATGCGCTGTCCGTGACGGCATCATGTGGTTGAGCGATACCGTCAAGTCTCACTTGCCCCAATGCAGGGCCAAGGGATCGATACTACGGGCAAGTTCCAGCAAGCCATCGCGCGTCGCTGGATGCAGGGCCTTCAGCGGATGCCTGACATGGTCGGACTTGATAACCTTGCCTTCGGCCATCACTGTCTTCGTCGCCCGCAATCCACATTGCCGGTTTTCATAGTTGATCAGAGGCAGAATACGCTCGTAAGCCTTCATCGCATCTTGCCGACGGCCGGCGTAATGATGCTGGATGACGGGGCGAATGAGGTCGGGAAGCAACGCGCTCGACATGATGCCGGTTGCGCCAGCGTCGAGATCAGCCATCAAGGTAATTGCTTCTTCGCCGTCGAATGGACCCTCGATCGCATCTCCACCCTTTTCGATCAGCTCGCGCAGCTTGCCGGCCGTGCCCGGCACTTCGATCTTGAAATAACGGACCAGGGGAAAGGTCTGCGCCAGGCGTACGAGGAATTCGACAGAGAGAGAAACGCCGCTCAATGGAGCGTCCTGGACCATGATCGGCAACCGCGCCGCGTCCGCAACCCTGGCGAAATGCTCCTGGATCGACGCTTCGTCGAGCTTAATGCCGGCGCCATGATAGGGAGGCATCAACATGATCAGCTTGGCACCGTGATCAGCCGCATGGCGCGCGCGCACACTGGCGATCTCGGTGCTGAAATGGCTGCAGGTGACCATCACCGGCACGCGACCCGCCACGTGCTCCAGGCATAGGTCAGTGAGTTGCGCCCTCTCGTCGTCTGAAAGCAGGAACTGCTCTGAATAGTTGGCCAGAATGCAGATGCCGTCGACCTTCTGATCGATCATGCAATCCAGCACCCGGCGCTGGCCTGCAAGATCGATCTCTCCGGTTTCGGTGAAGGGTGTCGGCGCCACCGGAAACAGGCCCGAATACGGTTCGTCCTTAGCCATTTTCGGAAAATCCCCCAAGAATCTTCGTGATTCAAAGTCTTCTCTTGACTTTCACCTGCCTAACATGAATGATTTTTGCATGCAATACTCATTAATGGAGGTGATTATGCCAGTTCGTCGATCGGCTCCGGCCATCATCCGACTGCACAACGCGGACAATGTCGCGGTAGCCACGAGGCGGATTGAAATAGCTGAAGACCTCGGCGAGGTTATCGCTCAAGCCGAGATTCCCAGCGGACATAAAATTGCCTTGCGAGCGATCGGCGAAGGCGAACCGGTGTCCAAATACGGACAGATCATTGGCCGTACGAGTACCAACATCCTTCCCGGTAGCCACGTCCACCTGCACAATCTGGCAATGCTCGACAGCGCCGTTTCGCATGAATTCGCCGTCGACGGCGGACCGACGCCTCTGCTGCCCGAAAATGAACGCAGGACCTTCCAAGGTTACCGGCGCGCATCGGGACTGATCGGCACCAGGAACTATATCGGCATCATCACCTCGGTGAATTGCTCGGCCACGGTGGCTCGAGCGGTCGCCGATCATTTCAAGACAAACGGCTTCGGTGAATTCACCAATGTCGACGGCGTCGTAGCGCTCACTCACGGTACGGGATGTGCGATCCCCACGAACACCGAGGGATATCAGTATCTGCGCCGAACGTTGAGTGGCTACGCGAGGAACCCGAATTTCGCCGCCATCCTGATGATCGGGCTCGGCTGCGAGACGAACCAGATCAGCCATCTCGTCAAGGCCTTCGACCTGGAGGAAGGGCCAATGCTGCGGACCATGACGATCCAGCAGCTTGGCGGCACGCGCAAGACGATCGAAGAGGCGATTGGCATTATTCGCGACATACTGCCGGCCATCAACGCCGAGCAAAGGACGACCGTTTCGCTTTCCGGCATCAAGCTGGCGCTTCAGTGCGGCGGATCCGACGGTTACTCCGGCATCACCGCCAATCCGGCGCTCGGCTATGCCGCCGACCTTCTGGTCGAGCATGGCGGCACCGCGGTGCTCAGTGAAACGCCCGAAATCTATGGCGCCGAACACCTGCTGACGCGCCGCGCGGCGACGCCGGAGATCGCGCGCAAGCTGATGGCACGAATTGAATGGTGGCGCGACTACACCGCGAAAAACGGCGCGGAGCTCAACAACAACCCCTCGCACGGCAACAAGGAGGGCGGCCTCACGACGATCCTCGAGAAATCCCTGGGCGCGGTCGCCAAGGGCGGATCGATGCCGCTGCGGGAAGTCTATGAGTATGCCGAACCGATCCGGGAACCCGGTTTCGTCTTCATGGACACGCCCGGCTACGACCCGGTCGCTGTCACAGGACAGGTCGCGGGCGGGTGCAACCTGATCGTGTTCACAACGGGGCGCGGTTCCGTTTCCGGGTTCAAGCCGGCGCCTTGCATCAAGGTTGCCACGAACAATGCCATGTTCGAGCATATGAGCGAGGACATGGACATCAATTGCGGCGGCATCATCGATGGAAGCGACAGCATCGTCGAGGCAGGCGAGCGCATTTTCGAAAAGATTGTCGCCGTCGCTTCGGGCGAACGCACACTGAGCGAAGGTTACAATTATGGTGACTCCGAATTCGTCCCTTGGCAAATAGGGGCGGTAACCTGACGTCTCGAAAGGAGTCGCATGGGGCATCGCCCGCTCGCTTATGAATCCATCGCCGACAACCTCAGAAGGGCTGTCCTCGGCGGATTTGTTCCGGAAGGCACTGTCCTGCTCGAGGGACCGATCGCCGCCCTCTTTGGTTCCAGCCGATCGCCGGTCAAGCAGGCGCTCGCTACGCTGGAGGCGGAGGGGCTGGTCCGTCGGTTCGAGGGCCGTGGCGTGCTGGCTGGAAAGGGCGGGCCGCCGCTGCGGCTGAAAATAACGGGCGAGATGCTCGATTTTGAAGCGCCGAAGAATGCCAAGGCCTTCGCCTGGCAATCCTACTATTACGATTTCGAGGAAACGGTCGTCCTGCGCGCCGTGTTTGGAAGCTGCCGCATCAACGAACTTGCTCTGGCGCGCCACTACAAGGTTGGCAGGACCGTCGCCGGCGACATATTGAACCATGCGGCGAAGAACGGCATCGTGATAAGCGACGAGAAATCCCGCTGGTGGATAAATCCGCTCGACGAGCGCCGATTCCAGGATTTGTATGAAATACGGCTGTTGCTCGAGCCGGCTGCTTTGCGCACCGCGATAGCCCGCATTCCTTCCGACGCGCTTTCCGAAATGCGTGGGCGCCTGACGCAGGCCTCGGCAAAATTTCCGCTGGTGGAGCCGGCCGAACTGGATGGGCTCGAGGAGGACCTGCACGTGAAGCTGCTGCAGTACAGCTCCAATTCCGACATACTGGAAACCCTTGTCCGCACGCGCGGCATCCTCGTTGCGGGCAAGCACATCCAGAGGGCGGTGCGGGGCAGATTGCCGATCGATGCCTTCATGGACGAGCATCTGGAAATCATGGACGCCATCGCTGCCGGCAACCCGGCTTCGGCGCAGGACGCGCTGCGCGAACATTTGCAGCGGTCGAGCGACAAGGCCATCGAGCGCTTGCGGGCCTTTCGCAAAATCAGCGTTGTCTCGCATATGGCTTATCTGCTCGATTAGCGCCGGCGCGCGCAGGCATCGCCGCTCAGTCAGCTTTCGGGCCGGACAGCGATTCCTGGATGATCTGGTCCTTGATGATCTCCCGCAATGTCTGCGCCAGGTTCGGCGTGGCGCTTGAGCAGCAAACAAGGATGGAACTGCTTGGTTCTTGCAACGACATGTAGCCGTGTTTCATGGTGCTATCGAGATAGACGCTGTCCCCCTGCTCCAGATCCATCGGCTCATAATACTCGCTGTACAGACGCACCTTGCCACTCAGGACGAGCATGAATTCCTCACCCACATGCGCCGTCAGCGGCCCCATCTCCTCGGGGGTCATCGCCTGCACCTCGATATGGATCGGGATGATGCGCTTGTGCGCCACGTCGGCGGACAGATAGCTGTAGCTATAATGCTGGCGATCGAGCCTCTGGCCTTCGAAATTGCGGCTGATGCTGCGCCGGGCAACCACAAGCGGTGGCGTGGGCTCGCTGGGCGCCGAATTCAGCAGGTCGCCGATCTCGACACCAAGGCCGTGCGACAGCTTCAATATGGTGTCGAAATTCGGTGAGATGTGACCGTTCTCGACCTTCGACAATGTCGACGTGGCAATGCCAGTCATGGAGCTGACTTCGGCAAGCGTCCATCCATGATAGGCGCGCCGCTCCTTCAGCAATTTTCCAAGGTCTTTGGTTTTTTTGTTCATATCTTGCCGTCGATTCCAATTGCCTAGACCACAATCTTCGCCACGCTATGGCTTGCGTTCAATACTCTCGCGAAGCGACATCGCACCCAACGCCGCGAACAACAATGTTACGCACAGGACGATCGAAACGAGCGCATTTATCTCAGGGGTAAAGCCGGTTCGCATCATTGCCCAGAGCCGCATGGGCAGCGTCGTTTCCCCGCCGACGAGAAAGAACGTGACTAATGTTTCGTCGAACGACAGCGCAAAAGCAAGCAGCGAGCTGGTCAACAGCGCCGATCGCAACTGGGGGAGAACAACATAGAGGAAGGTTTCGAGACCGTTTGCGCCAAGATCGAGAGACGCTTCTATTTGCGAATTCTCAAGTGTGTCGAGCCTGATTGTGACCATGCGATAGACCACCGCCAGGATCAGCACGACATGGCCGATAGTGACCGTGATCAGGCTTCGCTCCAGCCCGATTTCCCGAAATGCGACCAGCAGCGAGATTCCGGTGATTATGGCCGGTAGCACGAACGGCAGAAAGATGATGAACTCGACATAGGCGCGGCCACGCCGCACGCCGGTTTTCATGTAGTAGGCCAGCGCTAACGATATGATCGTCGCGCTGACCACAGCGCAGATCCCGACGACGATCGAATTGTAAAGGGCCGCCAATAGCTGCGAATTGTCCGCCAGCCGCCCGTACCATTCCAGGCTGAAGTTCGACCAGTCGATCTGATGGTTCTTCATGGCGAAAAATGAAAACAGGATTACGATCAGCGCTGGCGCGTAGAGTACCGCGAAAGTAAGGCCGGCGATGACCCAGAGACACGCGACGGTTAGACGTTCCAGCCTAGTCATTTCACCCTCGCATTTCGCAAGATGAGAGACGCGACGCTAATCAGCGTGACGACGGTAACGAGAAGCACAACAGCCAATGCAGCGCCGAAAGGCCAGTTGAAGGCCATGCCGAACTGGCTCCATATGGCGCGGCCGAACGTGAAGCCCTCGCTTCCGCCTACCATCTGTGGGGTGAGGTAGTCGCCGAGCGCGATCACCATCACGAACAGCGCGCCGGCGATCGACCCGGGCAGACTGAGCGGTAGGACAACGCTGAGGAATATCTGGCCAGGCTTGGCGCCGAGATCGGCCGCTGCACTCAGCAGCGATTGCGGTATGCGCTCCAGTGCCAGAAAGATCGGAAGGATTCCGAATGGCAGATAGATCACCGCCATCGTTAGCATCACGGCGGTCTGGTTGAAGATGAACAGTTTGCTCGGCGCATCGATGATGCCGGCGGCGAGCAGGAAGGAATTCAGGAAGCCGTTGAAGCCGAGAATGCTGCGCATCGCATAGATCTTGACTACATAATTCATGACCAGCGGCAGTGCACTAAGCAGCAGCAAAAGATAGCGTACCGAGCCTTCCAGCCGCCATATCAGATAGGAGATGATATATCCTAGAATGAGCGCAACCGCCGCGACGACAAAGGCAAGCTTTACCGTCCCGAAGAAAACATAGAGATAGCTGCCACTTTGGAAAAACGCTGCATAATTTGACAGCGTCAGTTGCCCCGTAACCTGGTTGTCTTTCATCTCGAGAAAGCTGTAAGTCAGAAACGACAAAAGCGGCATTAGAATCAGGAGCGTGGGGACACCATAGACCAGTATCCTGGCAGCAAGTCTCCCGAACGACGGCCGCCAATATAGCGGGCCGCCATTGTTGGCGTGCACGATGTCGGCGGTAGACACGGTCATCGCATCATCCTCTCGGCAGAAAGCTAACATCGGCTTCAGACCATCGAAGCAGCACATCGTCGCCCGAACTCAGATTCTTCCCTGACTGGTCTGTTGGCACTCTGACCTTGATCCTGTGTTCTGCCCCCGCCATGGCAAGCGACAATTGGGTTGTAGCACCGAGGAAGGTGACGTTTTCCAGACGCGCCTGGGAAACACGCTGATCACCGCGCAATTCGTTGCCGTCGTGGATGGCGAAACTTTCCGGCCTTATGGCGAGCAAGAGGTCAGCGCTACTGCCGGCCAATGCGGGGATGGGATGCCTCCCAAGCGGACTTTGGACAACGCTCGTAGGACCATCGGTATCGAGCCGCGCGGGCAGCAAATTGTTCTCGCCAAAGAACTTCGCCACGAATTCACTCCGCGGCTTGTAGTAGATCTCTTGAGGCGTGCCGACCTGAACCAGATTGCCGTGGTCCATGACGGCGATTCGATCCGACATGGAGATCGCCTCTTCCTGATCATGGGTAATGAAAACGAATGTCGTGCGGATCCGCCGCTGCAGGTCCTTAAGAAACTCCTGCATCGAACGCCGCAACTCCGCGTCCAGCGCTGCCAGCGGCTCGTCCAGGAGGATGACCTGCGGCTCGCAGACGATGGCCCTCGCCAGCGCCACCCGCTGGCGCTGGCCACCGCTCAATTCGCTGGGATAGCGCTCGGCCTTGTCAGTCAGGTTGACGGTGTCAAGGACCGCAGAGACCCTTGTCTTGATCTCAGCAGCCGGTCTGCGCCTGATCCGCAACCCGTAAGCCACGTTCTTTGCAACCGTCATATGCGGGAAAAGCGCGTAGTCCTGGAACACCGTGTTGAACGGCCGCCTGAAGATCGGCACCTGGGAGATATCGGCGCCGCGCAGCAAGATGCGGCCGGATGTCGGCGGCGTGAAGCCGCCGATCATCCGCAAGATTGTCGTCTTTCCAGATCCGGATGGTCCAAGGATGGTGAGGAACTCACCATCCTTGATGTCGAGATCGACCGGTTTCAGAACGTTGAGGTTCCTATAGGACTTGGTTACGCCAACCAGCTGGATGACGTTCGGTCTGACGACCTCTTCTTCGGAGAGTGCAGCAGTCATTGTTGAACCGGAGTTGCCTTGATCTCGTTCCACAATTCGATGCGACGGCCGAAATCTTCGGGCGCCTGGAGGAAGACAAGCCTGTCGGAATAGGTCAAGCCGATCTTGTCATTGGCGTCACCATTGGTGGTGTTGCCGTAACCGGTCTTTTCGCTGATGTAGGTTCCAACCGCCTTTTCAAGCATGGCGTCGACCCATGCATGAGCGAGTTCGGTATCGCGGGCCTTGGCGCTGATCGCCCAGCAATCGATCCAGCCGATCGCACCTTCCTTCGGAATTGTAAGCCCGACATTGGCGCCACGGCTGCGCAACATCGGTGCCTGAGGCTCACCCATCGACATCATTAGATCGATGCCTCCTTGAGCGAAAATACTGACGCCGTCGTCGAAGCCGGCATAGTAGCTCGCGACATTGGCTTTCTGCTCCAGAAGCTTGGCCTTGACCTGTGAGAACTGGTCGGCGGAGAGGTTGAAGGGATCCTTGATGCCGAGCAAGAGCGCCGTGGTGACGATCGCGTTGTTGGCATCATCCATCACGATGATGCGACCCTTGTATTTCTTGTCCCAAAGAATGCTCCAGCTGTCAGGCGCGGTTTTGAACGTGTCGGTGCTGTAGATCAGCGGAATGGAACCCCAGGCGAAGGGAACCGCGTATGGCTTGCCATCGAAAATAATCGCCGACACGGAACGGAAAGCCGGCAAAAGATTGCTCGACTGCGGGACTTTGGCGAGATCGACAGGCTGGAGAAGCTTCTCCTGCGTCAGCCGCTTGTAGGATGACGTCTCGATGGCGATGACGTCAAAATCCGCGCCACCCGACGCCGTCATCTTGGCGAAGATTTCATCAACGCTGCCCGTATAGCTGATGCTTACGGTCGATCCGGTCTTTTGCTCGAAGGCCTTGACCCACTGATCGTCGGCATATCCCTCCCAGGTCAGGATACGCAGCTCCTTGCCGGCCGCCCAGGCCGGCTTGAATGCGGAAGACGCCAATGCGCCGGCTGCCATAGTGGTTGTCAGAGACAGAAATTCACGTCTTTTCATTCTGATCATTTTCATTCCCCTTCGTTGAGCCGTCTATGCGGAGTAGTTAACTGGTGTCTGGTGCCAACCTGCCTTGTGCTGTTCCCAATAGAATGACTTGAGCTGCGTGCTTATTTTTCCTGGTTTGCCGCCGCTCATGATGTGATCGTTGATGCGCGATACAGGCATGACGCCGCCGGCTGTCGTTGTGCAGAACATTTCATCCGCCGACAGCAGATCCTGCTTCCGCAAAGGCGCAATCCGCGCCGGAATGGCGAGCATTTCGCAAAGTTCGAGCACCGAACGGCGCGTGATCCCCTCCAGGGCACCCCGATCGGGGGTGAGCACTTCGCCGTGACGCGCGATGAAGACGTTGAATCCTGGCCCTTCGGTGACATAACCGTCGCAATCCAACAGGACGGCGGTGTCGGCCCCCGTGTCATGAGCCTCGAAGAGGCCGCGGGTCAGATCGCCCCAATGGTAGTTCTTGACGGTCGGGTCTATGGAGGCCGGGGGAATCCGTGGCACCGAAGCGATATGGAGATAGGCTCCGCGGGCCTGCACATCGAGCGGGATAACGTCGATCCATGGAATGGCATAAACGATAAGCTTGTTGTCGCAGTCCTGCGGCCGCCTGGAGCCGAAAACGCGCGGGCTCCCACGGGTGCAGACCATGGCTACATAGGCATCCCGCAGCCCAGAAAGGGCAACACATCGCTCTGCTATCGAAGCAATCTCTGCCATCGAATGAGGTGGAGTCAGCCGGATGCCCAGCATCGATCGCTCGAACCGCGCAAGGTGATCGTCCATACGAAAGAAGCTTCCGTCCCGGACATGCACGACGTCGTATGTGACATCCGAACGGGTAAAACCCCAATCGAGAACGGATATCTTGGCATCGCCGGCTGGGACGAACTTGCCATCGCTAAAGGCGACGCCGTTTGCATGCTTAGCGTTCATGGATGCTTCTAACTTCCTGAAATCGGCATGCACAAGATGACAAGAAAATTGCTCACTGGCAAGATAATTTTCTTTGGAGAAATTTATTGACATAGAGGAAAGAGGGTGGGAATTAGCTGTCCAGCGGATTTCGGGCGCGTTTTTGGGACGAATTTTTCATGCAGGAAACATCTGGACGGAGGCCTCTGGGCCGCACCTCGCTGAAGGCCACAGCCCTGGGCCTGGGGACGACGGCGATCGGCGGGCTGTACTCCGCGACCAGCGACGCTGCCGCTTTTGAGACGATGGAAGCTGCCTGGGATCTCGGCATACGATTGTTCGACACGGCGCCACAATACGGTAACGGCATGGCCGAACAACGCCTGGGTGCCTTCCTGAAAACCAAACCCCGCGACAGCTACGTTCTTTGCACCAAAGTGGGCAGGCTGCTGCGGCTTCCCCAAGAACCGCAGGGCGAGGATGCGTACTACAAGGGAACGCCCCCAGAGCGCCCGGTCTTCGATTTCAGCTATGACGGGGTCATGACTTCAGTCGAAGAAAGCCTGCAGCGTCTGGGTCTCGACCGCATCGATGTGCTGCATATCCACGATCCGGACGCGCATTATGCGCAGGCAATGGACGGCGCCTACAAGGCATTGGACAAACTGCGCTCCGAAGGTCAAATCGGCGCCGTCGGTGCCGGCATGAACCAGAGCGAAATGCTGGCAGAGTTCGCGCGCGACGGCATCTTCGACTGCTTCCTGCTTGCTGGCCGTTACACGCTGCTCGAACAGGGTGCGCTCGACGAGCTCCTTCCGCTTTGCGTGGAAAAGCAGATCTCCATCATCATCGGCGGCGTCTATAACAGCGGCCTTCTCGCAAATCCGGGAGCCGGCGCCAAATTCAACTACCAGGAGGCCGACAAGGCGCTGATCGACCGCGCCCTGGAACTCGAAAGGGTCTGCTTGCGCCATGGCGTGCCGCTGAAGGCTGCCGCCATTCAGTTTCCGACGCTGCACCCAGCGGTCGCAAGCGTCCTGACCGGAGCCAGAAGTCAGAAGGAGATCATCGAAAACGACAAGCTCTTCCGGCAGCCCATCCCAGTGGCCATGTGGGAGGACCTACGATCCGCAGGCCTGATCTCATCTCAAGCCCCCACCGCCTGAACCGCATGCGACCGCGCGTGATCGACGCTCACCAGCATTTCTGGAATCTGGAGACAGGCAGCAACCCATGGATGGCGGGCGATGCCATGCGCCCGCTACGGCGTGATTTCGGCCCCGACGACCTGTTGCCGCTGATGGCGGAAGCCGGCATCGACGCGACCATCTTGGTGCAATGCCGTCATGATCAGGAAGAAACCCGCGACTTTCTTGCCATGGCCAAAGATCATGCCTTCGTTGCTGGCGTCGTCGGCTGGGTCGATCTTCAGGCGAACGATTGCTTGCGCCAGATCGGAAAACTGCGTGCTCTCCCCGGCGGGGAACGACTTGTCGGCATCCGCCACAATGTTCACGACGAGCCCGATGCCGATTGGCTGCGACGGCCTGCGGTCAGTGCTGGCGTCTCGGCCGTTTTCGAGGCCGGGCTAACCTTCGACCTGCTTGTGCGCTCCCGGGAGGTGCCTGCCGCCATCGATCTGGTGCGACAATTTCCAAGCGGGAGGTTCGTGCTGGATCATATGGCTAAGCCCCCGATCGCGTCGGGCGTCATCACCTCCTGGCGATCCGGCCTGAAAAGGCTCGCCGCGCATGGAAATGTCTGGTGCAAGATTTCCGGCCTCGTTACCGAAGCGGAATGGGGATCATGGCGGGCCGAAGATTTCGATCCATACATGCGGCTGGCATTGGATGCTTTCGGGCCGGAGCGCATAATGTTCGGCTCTGACTGGCCGGTTTGCACATTGGCGGGTGGCTACAAGGACGTGAGAGATATCGCCGGCCGGCTGGGCGACGCCAATCCCGAATTGGCCGACCGATTTTTCCATCTCAACGCGATCGATGCCTATCGTCTGCGGTAGGGCGGCGGGGCCATGACCACCATTTTCACCAGAGGAAACGGAATGAACGTTAACTTCAAGGACGGCACATGGCTCAACCAGCCGGCAAACTGGTTGGCGGAGGATGCCAGCCTCACCATGACGACTGATGCCAAGACCGATTTCTGGCGAGAAACCCATTACGATTTCACCCGGGACAGCGGTCATTTCCTCGCCTTTCCGGCGACCGATGAATTCACCGCCAGGATTCGCATCCAGGGCGAATTTCGTACCCTGTATGATCAGGCAGGCCTCATGATCCGTATCGACGAGAAGCGCTGGGTCAAGACCGGCGTGGAGTTCACCGATGGCGAACTCTTCCTCAGCACCGTCATCACCGATGGCAAATCCGACTGGTCGGTCTCGCAGCCCTTCAAGGAACTGGAGGACTTTTACATCCGAGTGACGCTGGCCAGAGGCGCCATGCGCATTCAAGCCTCGCGAGACGGCAAATTCTGGCCGCTGTTACGCCTCGCGCCCTTTCCGGCCGCCGCCTCTTACGCGATCGGCCCGACGGCCTGTACACCGGAGCGCAGCGGGCTGAGCGTCCGCTTTTCGGAATTCTCGATCGGTCCGGCCATCACCACCGATCTCCACGATCTGAGCTGAAGGATATGTCATCATGCTGATTGGAATCGACCCTATCCTGAATGCTGACATCCTCCACGCATTGCGTGCCATGGGCCATGGCGACGAAATTGTCATCGCCGATGGGAGCTTCCCCGCACAAACTGTGTCGAAGCGTCTTGTCCGCATGGAAGCGAGCGACATGCCGCGCATGTTGAAGGCGGTGCTGTCGGTGATGCCGGTGGACGATTCCGAACCGGACCCAGTGATGGGTATGGAGGTCATCGGCGATCCTGACAAGATCGTACCGGCACATATCGCAATACAGGCGGTGCTCGACGCCTTGCCCGGCCAGCCGATAAACCTCGCCCGCATTGAACGTTTCGCATTTTACGAGCGCGCCAAGCAGGCATTCGCGGTCATAGCCACTGGCGAGACTCTGTTTTATGGCAACGTGATTGTCCGGAAAGGCACCGTCGACCTGGGTGGCAACTGAGGATCCCGCTCGATATCCCACGGCCGTCTTAGGTCACGTCGCGTCACGCCCCGATATTAACTCCTTTGAATTCGGGGGCACCGCGCGTGCGGTAGCCTACTTCGAAAGTCCGTATCGATCTTGGCGTCGCGCGCCTCCCATCGGACTGATGAGAAGCGATCACATCCATGGCACGGAGACGATGACGCTGAAAGGCTCAAGGATCGGAACGGTTCCCCCCGGAACCTGTCCTTGCGCCCAACCGCAGCGCCTTTGCCCCTACCGGCCTGGATCCGTTCAAAGAGATTCCATCTGACTGGGCTGCCAGATCGGTAGAGATCAACCGAATGGCGAGCGCCTTCGAGCATTCTGAGGCTGCGGTCGAGGATCAGGACCGGCCTAATTGCACGTCGTTGCCGCCGATTACCGTATGCATCGTTGCAAGGTCTTTCGAAGCCAGAGAGCTTGAGCTACGTGTGATGGGTGCAATCAACGAGACCGAGAAAATTGACGAACAGGCCCAAATCATTTCGTTCAAAACTCCTAAATCTATCCGATAAGTAACACAATAGGTAACACAAATGAGGAAAATGAAGCGAGAGATCGACGGCCAGAAGCCGGCAATTATCTAGCAAATTCAATTACTTATTTAGTAAACCTAATGGTACCGTTGGCTGGGATCGAACCAGCGACCTCCGGATCCACAATCCGGCGCTCTAACCATCTGAGCTACAACGGCACGTTGCTGAGCCGGACCAAGGTGGAAAGTTCATTTTCCGTGATCCGCTCTGTCGTTCGGCGATGCGTCCTTACGGGCTAATGGATTTTAATTCAAGACTTTTGCGAATGCATGTCGCCCAAAAGTGGGCCTGGTTTTGGGAAAACGACATGCATAAAAACAAAGATCCAAAGCGCGTCGCCTGAATCCGTTCAAACGCGGCGCGCTTCAGGCAAAGGTCGCTTCCCGACAAACAGTATCGACTTTTCGCCGGGCAAAGAAAAAGGCCGGCGGGAGGAGGTGCCGGCCTTTTCCTGTTACGAGCCAGCGGGAGGAGGTGCTGGCTGGTCACCCCGGGGGCAGAGGGAGGAGGTTCCACCCGCCGGGTATTCCTTGATGGCTACCATCATACGCCTGATCGTCCTTAAGAAAATGCGACCTTTTGTTGCATCTTCAGATCATGCGTAAATGTTAGGCAACCTTGATTTCCTTCATCGCCTTCTCGAAGGCGGTCTTGATCGGCTTGGAGACGTCCTCGGCCGCCTTGGAGGCGACGGTCTGGAAATCCTTGGCCTGCTCGACGGTCGTCTCGACGCGCTTGCGCAGGAAGGCGGTCTGCAGTTCGATGACTTCCGACAGCGACTTGGCGCCGATCAGGGCTTCGAGATGCGAGAAGCCGGCCTCGGCATTGGCGCGCAGAGCGGAAATGGTCTTGAGCGAAAGGTCGCTGGAAACGGTCTTGGCGGTCTCGTAGGTCGACTCCAGAGCCTTCTGGGTCTCCTCGGCACCGGTCTTCAGCTTGGCATAGGCTTCCTTCGACTGCTCAACGCCCTTTTCGGCGAAAGCGCGGATCTGGTCGGTGGCCTTGGAAGCGTCAAAGCTCGGGAATTCAACGTTTTCGATCGTCTCGGCAGTTTTGGTCCTGGACATTTTCCATCCTTCTCAGTGGCAGCGGCTTTGACAGAAAGCCGTCTCGTTCATGTATGATGTAAATATACACAGTTTTTTGTGCATTGCAACATCTCTGTTGCAGTGCACCATAAAACCTTAACGGCCGTTAACCAAGAGCCCAGATTCCAGGCCTTTGCACGTTCTGGCTTGTGGACCTTCGCGCCGCCGGCTTTTATTAACAAAGCGTTAACTGCAAATTCGCCGCTCCGTGAGGGTTCGCCAAGCGCATGCCGTCCGAATATTCCTTCCTCGACGTCGCCGTGCTCGACGCGGTTCGCCAGCGCTTTGCCGCCGGCGACGCGATCGCGATCCTGTCGGCGGATCTGGAGCAGGTGATCTGGGCCAATGGGCCGGGCGCCGCGATGTTCGGCTACCCCGACATCGAGGCCATCATCGGCGCCTCCGCACAGCTGCCGTTGATCGCCAGACGCCAGATCAAGGCGACCAGTGGGTTTCCCGAGATCGGCCGCGACCGCGCCATCACGGTGCGGCTGGCAACCGGCATGACCAGCCGCGCCGTCGGCTTCCTGGCCAGTGCCGTGACCATGCCGGACGCCGAAAAAGCGATCATGCTGGCCGTGCCGGCAGCGCAGACAGGCTCGCGCAGTGCCGGCGAAATCGCCACCCGCGCCATCAGCGGCTTCACCGAAGACGGCCATTTCATCGCCTTCGTCGATAGCAAAGGCACCATCGAGGCGGCCTCGGAAGGGTTTTCGGCACTGGGTATCTTGCCGCGGACGCTGGCGGCGCTGGTTGCCGACGTCGCGGACGAGAGCGACCGCATCGTCAAACGCCTCGTCCCCGGCGGTGCGGCGTCCTATCCGGCAGGCCTTGCAAGATTGACCGAGGAACGGCATCTGCTGGTGGTGATCGACGAGGACCAGCTCGACGACACGGCCCCTGCCGACAGCGTCGTGGACCCTCAGGAGCCGGCCCAGGTAGAAACCGCGGCTGCGGAAGGCATGGTCGCCCAGCCGGAACCGGATCAGGACAACAGACCGGCAATCGATATCGAAACCCCGGCTGCCGCGGCAGACGAACCGAGCGCTCCCAGGACCGCCGAGACCATTTCGATGCCGGCGTCACCTGAGAATGCCGATCCAGCCGGGCTGGCCGCGGAGATCGCCAACAACGACCCCGGGACCGCCGGCGGCACGCCAGCGCAGCATGACCACTGGTATTTCAATGCCGGTGAAGCAGAGGTAGTTGCGGAGGTTGCAGCGGAAAATCCAACACAGCATGACACCAAGGCCGCCGCCCCTGCCGAACGCCAAGTCACGCGATCGATCGACCGCACGGCGGCGCCACTGCGCTTCGTCTGGCGCACCGATGCCGAGGGCAAGTTCAATGCGCTGTCGCCGGAATTCGCCGACATCGTCGGCAAGCCTGCAGCCGACGTGATCGGCCGGCGCTTCAGGGATGTCGCGGCCACCTTCGGCCTCGATCCCTCCGGCGAGATCGCCGGCCTGCTGGAACGGCGCGACACCTGGTCGGGTCGCTCCGTGCTGTGGCCGGTCGCCGGCACCGATCTGAAGATCCCTGTCGACCTGGCTGCCCTGCCTGTCTATGGCCGCAGCCGCGCCTTTGAAGGCTTCCGTGGCTTCGGCGTTGCCCGTGCCGGTGACGCGGCCGTCGATCCGGAAGCCATCGGCATGGCGCTGGTGCCCAATGGCGCGGCGCCGGAATCGCAAGCCGTAGAACCCGCGCCTGAACAGCCGAAGGCTGAAGAGCCGAAGGCCGAGGAACCGAAGACCTCGGATCCGTTCAAGGGCGAGGTGCCGGCGCTGACTATCGTGCCGAAACCGGAGCGGCGCTTTGCCGACAAGGTGATCCGCCTGGCCGAACACCGCCAGCCGGCCAACGACAAGGGGCTGTCGACGCTGGAGCGCAGCGCGTTCCGCGAGATCGGCGAACGGCTGAAGAAGGAAAATTCTCCGGTCGAGCCGCCTGAAGCCGAGAAGCCCGGCGCCGTAACTCCTGAACCGGCGGTCGAGACACCTGCTGAACTTTTGGTGGAAACAGCGGCAGTCGGCGCGGTTCCGTCAACGCCCGACTCGCACGAAGAGCCGACGCATGTCGCCGAACTCCCGGTGGCGGAGCCGGAGACCGAAACGGTGCCGGTCGAGCCCTCCGAAACGGATGTCGATGCCGAGGACGAGCAGGATCTGGCGCGGCTTGACGGCGCTCACCCGAGCGAAGCGGCTCATGAAGAACCCGCCGACACCTTGCCGAATGCGACCGGCTCGCTGCTCGGCTATGCCGGTCGTGATGACGAACGCGGCCCTGTCGCGGACAACAGTGACGAGGCCCCGGTTTCCAAACCAGTGGCGGCGCAACCAGAGAGCACCCAACCCGTCGCGACCGGCGAAGAACCTGACGCCATTGGCGCGACACATGACGCCGTCGATGACGACAGCATGACGTCAGCCGATTTTCGCGACGCCGAGGACAATGAGGATTGGGTGGACGGCGGGCAAGCCGCCGCACCTCAGCGACAGACCGTTGCGCACGTCGAGGAGACCGCCAGCGCAAGCGCCGCCGTGGAGGCACGCGTCGAGCGCCCACGCCTGCGGGTGCCGCCGCTCAAGGTTGAAGGGTTCATGCCGTCGGCGTTTTCGGCCGGCGATGAACACAAGGCTCCCGATACATCGCTTCTCGGCAAGCTGCCGGTGCCGCTGCTCATCCATTCCGGCGACCAGTTGCATTATGCGAATGAGGAATTCCTCACCCTGACCGGCTACGAGGCGCTCGATGACCTGGCGGATGCCGGCGGCCTCGGCGCGCTGTTTGCCGATCCCTACGCCGACGACGGCGCCTCCGACGGCACCGATCGGGCGTTGCGGCTGAAGACGCGTGACGGACAGGAATTCCCGATCGAGGCCATTTTGCGCTCGGTCCCGTGGCGCGACGGCAAGGCGCTGATGCTGGTGGTGCGCCGCTCCGGCGAGGATGACGCACCGGCAGCCCTGCATGCGGTCGGCGACGAGCAGACACAGCCCGACATCCCCGAACTCAAGGCACGCATCGCCGAGATGCGCACCATCATAGACACCGCCACCGATGGCGTCGTGCTGATCGGCCGTGACGGCAGCATCCGCTCGATCAGCCGCCCGGCCGAAGCGCTGTTCGGCTTCGACAGCGACGAGGTGACCGGCAAGCCGTTCGCCTCGCTGTTTGCGATCGAAAGCCAGCGCGCGGCGCGCGACTATCTCAACGGGCTGTCGGAGCCCGGCGTGGCGAGCGTGATGAATGACGGCCGCGAGGTGATCGGGCGCGAGGCGCAGGGGCGCTTCATTCCGCTGTTCATGACCATCGGCCGGCTGCCCAACGACAGCGGCTTCTGTGCCGTGGTGCGCGACATCACGCAGTGGAAGCGGGCCGAAGAGGATCTCACCCAAGCCCGCGCGGTGGCCGAGCGCGCGTCCTCGCAGAAGACCGATTTCCTGGCCCGCATCAGCCACGAGATCCGCACGCCGCTCAATGCCATCATCGGCTTTTCCGAACTGATGGTCGACGAGAAGTTCGGGCCGGTGGCCAATGACCGCTACCGCGACTATCTGCGCGACATCAACCGCTCGGGCAACCATGTGCTCGACCTGGTCAACGACCTGCTCGACATCTCGAAGATCGAGGCCGGCCAGCAGGAAATGGCCTACGAGGCGGTGTCGCTCAACGACACGCTGGCCGAAACGGTGGCGATGATGCAGCCGCAGGCCAACCGCGAACGCGTCATCATCCGCTCCAGCTTCGCTTCGCGGCTGCCCGAAGTGGTGGCCGATCTGCGCAGCGTGCGCCAGATCGCGCTCAACATCCTGTCGAATGCCATCCGCTACACCCAGGCCGGCGGCCAGGTGATCGTCTCGACCGCCTATGAGACGTCGGGCGATGTCGTCATGCGGGTGCGCGACACCGGCATCGGCATGAGCCAGGCCGAGATCGAGCAGGCGCTGAAGCCGTTCAAGCAGATCAACGCGCTGAAGCGCGGACGTGGCGACGGCACCGGCCTTGGACTGCCGCTGACCAAGGCGATGGTGGAAGCCAACCGCGCCCGGTTCACCATCAACTCGACACCGGGAGAAGGCACCCTGGTCGAGGTCGCGTTTCCGTCGACCCGCGTGCTCGCGGAATAGGCAACCTCTTCCCACGGATCGACCCGGCAAAAGAAAAGGCGCCCAAAAGGACGCCTTAAGAGATGGGATTGCTGTCACAACGGGGCTTGAGCGAATCAGATCCTCCGGGGTCGAGGAACGGGATTTCTCCCTCAAGTTACATGCGACTATCGACGCCGGGCCTTAACAACTCCTTACCGGGCTGCTGAAAAATTTACGAATGTGTACCACTCATGAAATCTAGGTAAATTATCGCGACATATTTGGTTAACCATGGCGAGTCTCTGTTTCCATGCATGTCGTTGTCTCAAAACCGGGGCCACTTTTAAGCGACATGCATTAGCGGTCACTGCGCAAGCTGCGGCAGGTTCCTGAACAGCTCCAGCGCCTCGGGGTTGGCGAGCGCTTCCTTGTTCTTGATGGCGCGGCCGTGCACGACGTCGCGCACCGCAAGCTCGGTGATCTTGCCCGACTTGGTGCGCGGGATGTCGGTGACGGCGACGATCCTGGCCGGCACATGGCGCGGGCTCGCCCCGTTGCGGATTTTCGAGCGGATGCGTTTTTCCAGATCGTCATCCAGTTGCACGCCCGCGGCCAGCCGCACGAACAGCACGACGCGCACGTCATTGTCGAAATCCTGGCCGATGCACAGCGCCTCCAGGATCTCGGGCATCTGTTCGACCTGGTTGTAGATCTCCGCCGTGCCGATACGCACGCCGCCCGGATTGAGCGTCGCATCGGAACGGCCATGGATGATCATGCCGCCATGCACGGTCCATTCGGCGAAATCGCCATGGCACCAGACATTGTCGAAGCGCTCGAAATAGGCGGCCTGGTACTTCTTGCCGTCGGGATCGTTCCAGAAGCCGATCGGCATCGACGGAAAAGCCTTGGTGCAGACCAGTTCGCCCTTCTCCTGGCGCACCGCCCTGCCGTCATCATCCCAGACATCGACGGCAAGGCCCAGGCCAGGCCCCTGGATCTCGCCAGTCCAGACCGGCTGCGTCGGCACACCCAGCACGAAGCAGGAGACGATGTCGGTGCCGCCGGAGACCGAGGCCAGATGCACGTCCTTCTTGATGCCGTCATAGACGAAGCGGAAATCCTCCGGCGATAGCGGCGACCCGGTGGAGGAAATCGCTCGCACGCTCGACAGATCATGCGTGCGGATCGGCTTGAGGCCGGCCTTACGCACGGAATCGATGAATTTGGCCGAGGTGCCGAAAAAGCTCATCCTCTCGGTATCGGCGAAGTAGAACAGGACATTGCCGTCGGGATAGAAGGGCGAGCCGTCATAGAGCAGCAGCGTGGCGCCCGAGGCCAGGCCGGATACCAGCCAGTTCCACATCATCCAGCCGCAAGTGGTGAAGTAGAAGAAGCGGTCACCGTCGGTGAGACCGGCATGCAGCCGGTGTTCCTTGACATGCTGGATCAGCGTGCCGCCGGCCGAATGGACGATGCATTTGGGAATGCCGGTCGTTCCCGACGAAAACAGGATGTAGAGCGGATGCGAAAACGGCAGCCGTTCGAAGCTGACCGGTTTGACGGCGAAGGGCGACAGCGCCTCTTCCATCGCCACCGCCTTGTCGATGGTTGATGCGACATCGCTCGAGGTACCGAGGTAGTCGACGACCAGGACCTTGCGGACCGTGCCAAGCTTGGCCGCGACCGCGGCGATCTTGTCGGCGACCTCGATCGCCTTGCCATTGTACCAATAGCCATCGGGCGCGATGAAGACGACCGGCTCGATCTGGCCGAAGCGGTCGAGCACGCCCTGTTCGCCGAAATCGGGAGAGCAGGATGACCAGACAGCGCCGATCGAGGCGGCGGCCAGCATGGCGGCAATCGTCTCCGGCATGTTGGGCATCATCGCGGCGATGCGGTCGCCCTTCTTGACCTTGAGCGACAGGAAGAGCTGCTGCAGGCGCGAAGTCAACGCATTGAGTTCGTTCCACGACAGCCGGCGCTCGACTTTGTCCTCGCCGCGAAACACGATTGCGTCGCCCGAGCCGGTTTTCTTCAGCAGGTTCTCGGCGAAGTTCAGCGTGGCATTGGGGAAGAAGGAGGCGCCAGGCATCTTGTCGCCGTCGACCAGCACGGCCTGGCCCTTGTCGCCGACGATGCCGCAGAAGTCCCAAACCAGGCTCCAGAACCCCTCGCGGTCCTCGACCGACCAGCGGTGAAGTTCGGGATACGAAGAAAACGCCGCGCCGGCTTTCATTGCCGCGGCCTTCGTGAAAGCGGTTAAGGGTGCTGCATCAATCTGGTCTTGCGTAGGGGTCCAGAGCGGTACTTCGGCAGCCATGATCGTTCCTCCACGGTCGCCACCGCTTATGCATATCGCGGCGCAGCAGAGCAAGATTTTGTTCGGTCGATGCGGCCAGATGTGCGCAAATGCCATCGCCGGGCCATAAAGACTTGAAATGCCTCAGCCCTAAGTCGTAGTGACGACTGGAGTCGTAGTGACGACCGGAGTCGTGGTGACGGCTGGGGTCGTAGTGACGACCGGGGTTACATCCGTCGGGCGATTTTGTCGGAATGGAAGCATACGGGGCGATATGCCATCATCTTTGATCCGGCGCGGAACATGGGCGATCGGCGCTGCCGTGATCGTCATCGCGCTGGTCGTTGCCGCCCTGCCGCTGATCGCCTCCACCCGTATTGTGCGCGACCGCATCGCCTGGGAAATGAGTGCCTGGAGCGGCTTTCGGGTCGCCATCCAAGGCTCGCCGCGCATCGAGGTCTGGCCGAAATTCCGGGCAATCCTGACCGATGTGACGCTTTCGCAATGGACCGACACCGAGGCGCCGCCGGTCATCGAGGCAGAACGGGTCGAGGTCGACCTTTCCGCCATGGCGGCCTTGCGCGGCGACGTCGAGTTTTCGACGGCGCGGCTGGTGCGGCCGACGATACGGGTTCAGCGCACGCAGGCCGGCTTTTTCCTGCCCGCCGTGCCGACCGGCGGGCGCATCACGCGTTCGATCGACACGGCGCGCGGCGTGGTCAATGCCAACCCGGCCAAGCCCGATCTCGGCAAGTTGCCGGCCGACACCTTCGGCACGGTGGAGTTCCGCGACGGCCGCATGGTGGCGTCCATCGGCGGCAAGGACGTCGAGATCCTGAGCAGCCTGACCGGCCAGGCGAATTGGGCGGCGATGAACAGCAATGCGACGCTGTCGGCGACGGGGATCTGGCGGGGCGAAAGCGTCGCCCTTGACGTCGCCTCGCCGAAACCGCTTGTGCTGTTTGCCGGCGGCACTGCGCCGCTCACGCTGAATTTCAAGGCGGCCCCCGCCACCTTCTCCTTCGACGGCACGGCCAGCATGTCCGAAAACGCTTATTTCGACGGCCAGGCGAAATTCTCGGCGCCCTCGCTGCGGCGCGTCCTGGAATGGTCGCAGGCCGGCATCGCGCCTGGTGCCGCGATCGGCTCCGTCAGCATTTCGAGCAAGGTCACCGCGACGGCCGGGCGCGTCAAGTTCGACAACACCGCGATCGCGCTGGACAACAACCCGGGAATGGGGGCGCTGGACCTTTCTCTTGGCGACGCGCAGCCGGTGATCTCCGGCACGCTCGCCTTCGATACACTCGACCTCAGATCGTTCCTGTCGGCCTTCACGCCGCTGGCCCCGACCGGCGGGGCCGGGCCCGGCGAAATCGACACGAGCTTCGCCGACCGGATCAACCTCGATCTGCGGTTGTCGGCGGCGCACGCCACGGCGGGACCCATCCAGCTCGCCGACGTCGCCGCCACCGCCCAGGTCAAGGATGGTCTTTCCGTTTTCGATATCTCCGATGCCTCGGCCTTTGGCGGCAACATCCAGAGCAGCCTTCGTTTCGACCGCAAGCCGGAAGGCATGCAGGTCGAGATCCGGCTGTTGGCTTCCGATATCGACGGCGGTGCTTTCGGCACGGCGGCGGGAATGACCCGGCTGGTGCCGGTCGGCACGGGCACCGTCTCGGTGATCCTCAAAGGACCGGGTAGAACCTGGGACTCCATCTTCGACAATGCCGACGGCTCGGTCTCGGCGACCTTCGGACCGGGTGCGTTGAGCAAGCTCAACCTGCCGGCCTTCCTCAAGCATACCGAACAGGGCGGTTTCTTCGCACTGGACGACGTCTCCGACGGAACATTGCCGATCGACGGCGCCGAGATCAAGGCCAGCATTTCGAAGGGCGTGGCGCGGATCGACAAGGCCGAAGCCAATTCTGCGAAGTACAAGATCTGGCTGTCCGGTATCGCATCCTACGCCGGACGGGGGCTGGCCTTGTCCGGCGGTGTCATTCAGGCCGACCAGGCGGCAGCACCGGCCAACGGCAAGCAAGGCCCCAACCAGTCATCGTTCTTCGTCGGCGGAACGTGGAGCACACCGTTCATTTCCCCGATCAGCCGCGGCGTCTCGGGGGAATAGGCCGCAGCTACCCTCAGCCGCGTTGTGCGGCCCGCTCGTCGAGCTGGCGCTGCACCTCACGCCGCTTGTTGGCGACCGAGGCGATGATGACGCCGACCGCGACAACGGCGATCAGGATGGTGCAGGCGGCGTTGATCTCCGGCGTTACGCCGAGGCGAACCTGGCTGTAGATCTTCATCGGCAGTGTCGTTGCTCCCGGCCCGGAGGTGAAGCTGGCGATGACCAGATCGTCGAGCGAAAGCGTAAAGGCCAGCATCCAGCCGGACACGATCGCCGGCATGATGACCGGCAGCGTGATTTGGAAGAAGGTCTTCACCGGCGTTGCGCCAAGATCCATCGCGGCTTCTTCCAGCGAACGGTCGAAGCTGACCAGGCGCGACTGCACGACGACGGCGACGAAGCACATGGTCAAGGTGATGTGTGCGAGCGTGACGGTCAGGAAGCCGCGGTCGAGACCGACGGCAACGAAGAGCAGCAGCAGCGACAGGCCGGTGATGACTTCCGGCATGACCAGCGGCGCAAAGACCATGCCGGAAAACAGCAACCTGCCCCTGAACCGCGTGTAGCGGGTCAAGGTGAGTGCCGCCAGCGTGCCGAGCACGGTCGCCACCGTGGCCGAAATGACGCCGACGCGGGCCGTGACCCAGGTCGCGTCCATCAGGCCCTGGTTGTGGAACAGCGAGACGTACCATTTGGTCGAGAAACCGCCCCAGACGGTAACCAGTTTCGACTCGTTGAAGGAGAAGACGATGAGCAGGACGATCGGCAGGTACAGGAAGGCAAAACCCAGCACGATCGAGGTGACGTTGAAGCGGCTCCAGGTGGTGTTCATTTGTCCTGCTCCTGGGCGCGCGCCTGGGCCTGCTGGAAGAGCATGATCGGCACGGTCAAAAGCAGCAGAAGGATGACGGCCACGGCCGACGAGACCGGCCAGTCACGATTGGCGAAGAACTCGTTCCACAGCGTCTTGCCGATCATCAGCGTCTGCGATCCGCCGAGCAAATCGGGAATGACGAACTCGCCGACAGCGGGGATGAACACCAGCAGACAGCCGGCGATGACGCCCGGCAGCGACAGCGGGAAGGTGATCTTCCAGAACGCACTGGTTGGCGGGCAGCCAAGATCCTTGGCGGCCTCGATCAGCGAATAATCCATCTTTTCGAGCGACGAATAGAGCGGCAGCACCATGAAAGGCAGGTAGGAATAGACGATGCCGATGAAGATCGCCGTATAGGTGTTGAGGATGATCAGCGGCTGGCTGATGATGCCGGTGGCGAGCAGCAGCTGGTTAAGCAGGCCCTCGGGCTTGAGAATGCCGATCCAGGCGTAGACCCGGATCAGGAACGAGGTCCAGAACGGCAGGATCACCAGCATCAGCAATGTCGGGCGGATCGTTGCCGGCGCCCGCGCCATGCCATAGGCGATCGGGTAGCCGACGATCAGCGTCAGCACTGTCGAGATCGCGGCGATGATGACGCTGGTGACATAGGCGTTGAAGTAGAGGGCGTCCTGCGTCAGCCAGGTGTAGTTGTCGAAGCTGAGTTTGCCAAAGCCGGCGAAAAACCCGGAGATGCCATCTTTGAAGTCCAGCACCGGCGTGTAGGGCGGCATGGCGATCGCCGTCTGCGACAGCGAAATCTTGAAGACGATGATGAAGGGAACGAGGAAGAAGAAAAGCAGCCAGACATAGGGGATGATGATGACCAGGCGGCCAACGAAAGCAGCGCCCAACCTGGCCAGGATGGACTTGCCGGCATGGGTTGCCGGGGCTGATGCGGCGGTGACGGCGACGCTCGACATGACCGCCCCCTACCGTGTCAGCACGACGCCGGCGTCTGGCCGGAAGGAGACCCAGGCGCGGTCGTTCCAGCTCAGCGGATCCTCGGTGATACGAGCCGCGTTCATGGTGCTGGCCCGCACAACCTGTCCGTCGTCGAGCCTGACGTGGAAGACGGTCATGTCGCCGAGATAGGCGATGTCATAGACCTCGCCTTCGATGGCATTGACGGCCTCGGCCGGCTTCTTCGACGACACCTTGATCTTTTCCGGCCTGATGGCAAAGGTGACGGCGGCCCCGGCGGCGGCATTGCCGGCATTCTCCGTGCGAATGGTGATGCCATTGCCGGCGTCGATGCTGGCGGTTCCAGCCTCGCCACGCGCGATCTTGCCCTCGAACATGTTCACATTGCCGACGAAACCGGCGACGAAGCGCGATCCCGGCGCCTCATAGACTTCGGCCGGCGTCGCCACCTGCATCACCTCGCCCTTGTCGATGATGGCGATGCGGTCGGCCATGGTCATCGCTTCTTCCTGATCGTGGGTGACGACGACGAAGGTCAGGCCGAGATTCTGCTGCAGGTCCATCAGTTCGAACTGCGTTTCCTCGCGCAGCTTCTTGTCCAGCGCGCCGAGCGGCTCGTCGAGCAGCAGCACCTTCGGCCGCTTGGCGACCGAGCGGGCGAGCGCGACGCGCTGGCGCTGGCCGCCGGACAATTGGTGCGGCTTGCGCTTGGCGAACTGTTCGAGCTTGACCAGCTTCAGCATCTCGGCGACGCGTGACGCGATCTCGGGCTTCGGCATGCCGTCCTGCTTGAGCCCGAAGGCGATGTTGTTCTCGACCGTCATATGCGGGAACAGCGCATAGGACTGGAACATCATGTTGACCGGCCGGCGATAGGGCGGGATGCCGCGCAGATCCTGGCCGTCGAGCATGATGCGGCCGGCTGTCGGTTCCTCGAAGCCGGCGAGCATCCTGAGCAGCGTCGATTTTCCGCAGCCCGAGGCGCCGAGCAGGGCGAAAAACTCACGCTCGAAGATGGTCAGCGACAGATTGTTGACGGCGGTAAAGTCGCCGAACTTCTTGGTGACGTTGTCGAACTGGATGTATGGCTTGGCGTTCGGGTCGTTCCATGGCGCGAAATCCCTGCGGATGCTGCCAAGCGATTTCATGTCCCACTCCGTCCTGTTTCTTGCTTCTTGCCCCAGAAGAATTGGTCCCGGCAGGGGACTGCCGGGACCGTATCGGATTGCTTACTGGCCGGTGACGATCTTGGTCCAGCTGCGTGTGATGACGCGCTGGGTCTTGGGATCGTAAGGAGCGACCGTGTAGAGCTTCTTTATCGTCTCGGCATCGGGATAGACGGAAGGATCATTCAACAGGGCCTTGTCGACGAACTGCTGCGACGCCTTGTTGCCGTTGGCGTAGAGCACATAGTTCGACGATTTTGCGATCACTTCCGGCTTCATCATGTAGTTGATGAACTCGAGCGCCTCGGCGACATGCGGCGCATCGGCGGGGATCGCCATCTGGTCGAACCACATCTGCGCGCCTTCCTTCGGCACGGAATAGCCGATTTCCACGCCTTGCTTGGCCTCGACCGCTCGGTTGCGGGCCTGGAACACGTCACCCGACCAGCCGACGGCCATGCAGATATCGCCATTGGCGAGTGCGTTGATATATTCCGAGGAGTGGAACTTCCTGATGTAGGGCCGGACCTTGAGCATGGCCTCCTCGGCCTTGGCGATATCGTCAGGCGAGGTGCTGTTCGGGTCGAGACCGAGATATTTCAGCGCCGCCGGCATGATGTCGGCCGGCGAATCCAGCACATAGACACCGCAGTCCTTCAGCTTGGCCAGAGTGTCCGGGTTGAAGAACACATCCCAGCTGTCGATCTTGTCGGTACCGAGTGCTGCTTGCACTTTCTTGATGTTGTAGCCGAGGCCAACCGTGCCCCACATATAGTTGACCGAATATTCGTTGCCGGGGTCGTATTTGGCGGTCCGCTCCGTAACCGTGTCCCACATGTTGGAAATGTTCGGCAGTTTCGACTTGTCGAGCTTCTGGAACACGTTGGCCTGGATCTGGCGCGCGAGGAAGTTGCCGCTGGGCACGACGACGTCATAGCCGCTGCCGCCGGCAAGCAGCTTGGTTTCCAGGATTTCGTTGGAATCGAAGGTGTCATAGACGACCTTGATGCCGGTTTGCTTGGTGAAATCGTCGATGATCGAACTGTCGATATAATCCGACCAGTTGAAGACGTTGACGACGCGGTCCTCGGCGTGGCCGCCGACGGTAAAAAGCGTCAGAAATACCGAGGTCGCCGAAAGCCAGAGCGCTTTGCGGATCATGCTATTCTCCTTTGATGAGTGTTCCTTCGCCGGCACGTCGCGGTATCAGCGCGGCCGGGCATTTGCTTCAGACTATTGAGCTTTCCAGGAAGCGACAAGCGCGAACTGTCGACGCCATGGGGAGGGTTCGATGAGCGGCAGGTGGTGGCTGTGTGCCCCTGCTGCGGCCCGGGTGGCGTGCCGGTGCCGTCAGAGGCTTTCGCCGTGGCGCGGGCAGAGATACGACGATGGGGTCCGGTCTCGATCTGACCGGCGGGGAGACTTGGCAAGATAAGCCTGTCTTGTTGTTGCCGTAGCCTCAGCCTGCCCGTGCGGCGGCAAATTTGTCAATGGCAAAGCTGCACGCCGCTTCAATTAGGCGACGGCACCCCGGTGACCCCTGCGCGCTCGGGCCGTGTCTGGCGCTTGAATTCGAGCCCGATATGGACGAGCAGCGCCGTGACCACCACCGCGCCGCCGATGATGGTGCGGCCGGACGGCACTTCGGAATGGACGAGCCAGACCCATATCGGCCCAAGGATCGGCTCGAACGTACCGAGCAGTGCGGCGACGGCCGCCGGGATCAGCCGCGCGCCGGTGGCGAAGAAGGCGAGGCCAAGACCGAGATTGACCACGCCGAAGGCAAAGAGAAAGCCCATGTCACTGGCCGACACGGAGAATGTCGATGCCTGCGATGCGGCAAAGCCCGCCGCAAGCATGGTGCCAAGGCAGGTCGCCGGCGTCATGCGCACGCCGGCAAACCGCCGGGTGATGACGGTGGCGATCGAGAACATGACCGCAATCAGGAGCGCCAGCCCGTCGCCTATCGGCGACACGGCGCCATCGAGCGATTCCGACACCATGATAGCGACGCCGGTGATGACGGCGGCAATCGCCAGCCAGGTCGCGACAGTCACCCTTTCGCGAAACAGCGCCCAGGCAAACAGCGCCGCCAGAAGCGGTACACCGGCCTGCATCAACAGGATGTTGGCGACGGTGGTGTAGGCAAGCGCGACGACGAATGCGGTCGATGCGGTGGCGAAGCAGACCCCGACGGCCAGGCCGGGCAGACCCATGTCGCGGAACAATTTCAGCGTGCCGCGCCAGCCATCGCGCCAGACCATGAAGCAGATCAGGAAGGCGGCCGCCCACACAGAGCGCCAGAAAACAACCGTCCAGCTGTCGCCGGCGGTGATGAAGCGGGCAATGGTGCCGCCGAAACTCCACATCAGCGCCGACAGGAACACCAAAAGCATGCCGACGCGTTCCTCGCGCGGCGAGCTGGTCGATAAAACATCGCTCGATGATGATGCTGTGTCGGTCATGGGCGCGACTGTCGAGCTTTTGTGGACGGGACGATGCGCAAGGGACGACAAAAAGATACCCTGTTCGCGTACCGCAAAGGCGCATGCCGGGGGTGAGCCAGCGACCGGCGACAATTGTGGCACCTCGCCCTCGCTCCCGTGGGGCAATCGCATATGGATTCTTGCGAAGAAGGACCCCCACCCTAACCCTCCCCACAAGGGGGAGGGAACGCTGCCGCGTGCCCTTTACTTCCTCTTTTGGCATTGAAAAGCAGGCAATTTGCCGAGATCGGCACCAACGGAAGTCTCCCTCCCCCTTGTGGGGAGGGGTTAGGGGTGGGGGTGTTCGTAGAGCGAAAGCCTCAGCTTCCCATACGCGATTGACCTGCGGTTCACTGGAACATGGCCCTACTGGAAGTCGAAGGCGCTCAAGCCCGTCACCATCTCGTCGAGGCCGAGCGGACGCGTCACCGGTGGCTCGGCGCGCGCCAGGCAGCCGGCGCGTTCGCAAAGCCGGCAGGCAGGCCCGACCGGCGTCGCAGCTATGCTGCCCGCCTTGGCGGTGATTGCCGCGCCGGGAAGTGCCGCGCCGTAGACGATGTCGTCGCGAAAGCCGATGTCGCAGCCGAGCAGCAGCGCCGTGCGGCGCGGACGTTCCGAGAACGCGCCTTGCGGTCCCTCCAGCGTGCGGGCGATGCACAGGAATTCGGCGCCGTCCGGCATCTCCACCGCTTCGACGAAGATCTGGCCGGGCTGAGAGAAGGCGACATGCACGGGGAGCTTGGGACAGCCGCCGCCAAAGCGGCTTTGCGGAAAGCCCTGGCTGCCGGCCTTGCGGAAGCGGTTGCCGGCATTGTCGACCTCCAGCATGAAGAACGGCACGCCGAGCGCGCCTTGCCGCTGCAGCATGGTCAGCCGGTTCGCCGCCTGTTCGAAGGAGACGCCGAAGCGCGAACGCAAGACGTCGATATCGTAGCGGGCGCGTACGGCAGCCGCGTGAAAGGCCTGGTAGGGCATCATCAGCGCATGCGCGGCATAGCGGCCGAGCTCGAAACGAGCGAGACGGCGGGCCTCGTCGGTGGTCAGCTTGAGCGCCTGGATGTCGCCGGCGACCGCGACCGTCATGCGGATCAGGCAGGCCTCCATCGCGACTTCACGCAGCTGGTCGAACGGCGACAGGCGTTCGGACAGGAACAGGCGCTGCGAATGACGGTCGTAGCGGCGGCGCCAGTTCGGCATGGTGGCGACCGGCAGCACCTTGACCACGATGCCATATTCGCGCTTCAGCCAGGCCTTCAGCGCGCCGAACAAATCGTCGCCGGGATCGAGCACCGAGGTGAACGCCGCGGCCTCCTCCTCGAGAGCGGCGAAATGGTTCGGCCGGCGCTCGAAAATCTCGTGCACCTCGTCGATCGGCAGGCGGGCGCCGGACAGTGCCGTCGCCCGACCTTCGCGCGCCAGGAGTTCATTGAGGTCGGACAGGCGTTCGGCCTGTTCGCGATAGGCGCGGAACAGTTTTATCACCGCCGCGGACGCGTTGGGCGCCGCCTCGGCAAGCTCGATCAGTTCCTGATCTCCCGGCAATTCGCCGACCAGCAGAGGATCGGTGAACACTTCCTTCAAGGCGGCGACTGACCCCTTTGCCTCGCCCTGCAGTTCGTGCGGATCGACCTTGTAGACCGACGCCAGTTTCAGGATCAGCTGCACCGTCAATGGCCGCTGGTTGCGCTCGATCAGGTTGAGATAGGACGGCGAGATGCCGAGACCCTCGGCCATCGCCGTCTGGGTCAGGCCCTTGGCGTTGCGGATGCGGCGGATGCGCGGCCCGGCGAAAATCTTCTGATCAGCCATTGACTGCCTTTGACAGGATTTTACACAGCCTCACGGCAATCTTCACCGTGCCAGCCTTTTACAACTATGACAAATTTACATTAGCTCCCTGTCAAACGCAACACAGGTTTTCCTTTATATCCGGGCGAATTTCTTGATTTTTCTGGCCTATTTCGCACCGCAATGTAAATTCAGTCATACTCCGGAGCCAGATGATTGACGCCCGGACATAGTGCAGCAATTTTTCGGAGTGACCAATGACTGATTTTTACAACCTCGTCCCGTCGGCGCCGGAAGGCCGCTTCGACGGCATCGAACGCCCCTACTCGCCAGAGGATGTGAAGCGGCTGCGTGGTTCGGTGCAGATCCGCCAGAGCCTCGCCGAAATGGGCGCCAACCGGTTGTGGAAGCTCATTCATGAGGAGGACTTCGTCAACGCGCTCGGCGCTATGTCCGGCAACCAGGCGATGCAGCAGGTGCGCGCCGGGCTGAAGGCGATCTACCTGTCGGGCTGGCAGGTTGCCGCCGACGCCAATACGGCTGGCGCGATGTATCCGGACCAGTCGCTCTATCCGGCCAATGCGGCGCCCGAACTGGTCAAGCGCATCAACCGCACGCTACAGCGCGCCGACCAGATCGAGACGTCCGAAGGCAACGGGCTGTCGGTCGAGACCTGGTTCGCGCCGATCGTCGCCGATGCGGAAGCCGGCTTCGGAGGACCGCTCAACGCCTTCGAAATCATGAAGGCCTTCATCGAGGCGGGAGCCGCCGGCGTCCACTATGAGGATCAGCTGGCGTCGGAAAAGAAGTGCGGCCATCTCGGTGGCAAGGTGCTGATCCCGACCGCGGCGCACATCCGCAACCTTAACGCCGCGCGCCTGGCGGCGGACGTCATGGGCACGCCGACCCTGGTCGTCGCGCGCACCGACGCTGAGGCCGCGAAGCTGCTGACGTCCGATATCGACGAGCGCGACCAGCCTTTCGTCGACTATGGCGCCGGGCGCACGGTTGAAGGCTTCTATCACGTCAGGAACGGCATCGACCCTTGCATCGCCCGCGCCATCGCCTATGCGCCTCACGCGGACCTGATCTGGTGCGAAACCTCGAAGCCCGATCTGGCGCAGGCCAAGAAGTTCGCCGAGGGCGTGCGCAAGCATCACCCCGACAAGCTGCTCGCCTACAATTGCTCGCCGTCGTTCAACTGGAAGAAGAACCTCGACGACGCGACGATCGCCAGGTTCCAGAAGGAGCTCGGCGCCATGGGCTACAAGTTCCAGTTCATCACGCTCGCCGGCTTCCACCAGCTCAACTATGGCATGTTCGAACTGGCTCGCGGCTACAAGGCAAGGCAGATGGCGGCCTATTCCGAGTTGCAGGAAGCGGAGTTCGCGGCGGAGGCCAATGGCTACACCGCGACCAAGCACCAGCGCGAGGTCGGCACCGGCTATTTCGACGCCGTGTCGATGGCGATCACCGGCGGCCAGTCGTCGACCACCGCCATGCATGAATCGACCGAGCACGCGCAATTCAAGCCGGCCGCCGAATAACGAACGAGAACACCGAGGAAACGCCCAACAGGGCTTGAGAAACAAGGAGAACACCAATGGCATCGATAAGCCGCGTCAAGGAACGGGCCGAGGAACAGTCCACAACGATGAGCGTCGACCAGCAAGCGACGATCCGCATGCTGGCCAACGACCTGCACCGCCTCAACCAGTCGGTGATGAAGGCGGTCGAGGCCGGCGTCTCGGTGGAGCTCGTGCGCTCGGCACGACATCACGGCGGCGACGGCAACTGGGGCGATCTGCTGATCCCGGTGATCGTCACCCAGCAGAGCCACGGCTGATCGAAATCCACTCAACCGAGCCTTCACCTGCGCAGTCTCTGCGCAGGTGAATTTTCTTTTTACGCAGCCCGCCCTGTGGACAGTTCAGTACAGTAGCGTTGCTTCAAATTCATCGCCGAGGGTACGATTTCGGGGGCTTTTATTTCAACTTGACATGGGCCGCGATCTCACGCCAATTGCTCTCCAGATTTCAACTCTGCATTGAAATAGGGGCGAGCTTCTTGGCCGACTTGTGTGCCCAGTGAATCGCGAAGGCGAGTCTCCAAGACATCTAAATATGGTTGGCCGCGACTCGAGCGCTGAGACGATCCGTGATCCGTCGCAGGTGCTGGTCGTCGGGAGATCACCAATCAATCGCGTGGTGATTTCGAAGATCGTCGAGCGATCCGGGCTCAAGCCAATCTCGGAATCCCCAGACACTGCGGCAAAGATCTTGCGGTCCCTCATTCCCGGTGCCGTTGTCCTTGATGGCGGCGCCGACAACAAGGACTGCGACAATCTGTTGTCCAGCATCGACGCGTTGCGGCGGACCTCGGGAAAATCACTTCCGCCGGTGATCCTGCTTTCAACCAAGAATGGCACACCGGAGAGCCTGGGCCTGTCGAGCATCATCGATGCGGTGGTCGCCAAACCGATCACACCCGAACGGCTGCAACCGGTGATCGATCGCCTGATCAATCGCTGACGCCTGCGATATCAACCGCTGAGCCCCGCAATCAGCCTGGGTTGGTGATGCTTTCCACCAGTCCCGGCAGTTGTCCGAGATCGGGTATCTGGCGGAAGCGTGGCTCGGCTAGCGGAGCTTCGACATGCTCCAGCACCCAGGTCAGTTCATGCGGCACGTGCACACCCCAACCGCCGGCCTCGATGGCCGGCACCACATCCGACTTCAGCGAATTGCCGACCATCATGCTTCTTGCCGGACCATCGCCGTGGCGGCTGAAGAGGCGGGCATAGGTGGCGGCACTCTTGTCGCTGACGATCTCGACCGCGTCGAACAGATCTCCGAGGCCCGACCCGGCCAGCTTGCGCTCCTGGTCGAAGAGGTCGCCCTTGGTGATCAGCACGAGGCGGAATGCGCCGGCAAGCTTCTCGATAGTCTCGCGCGCATGCGGCAAGGCCTCGATCGGATGGCTCAGCATTTCGCGGCCGGCATCGAGAATCCCTGATATGACCGAGGCCGGCACACGACCGTCGGTGACCTCGATCGCCGTTTCGATCATCGACAGCGTAAAGCCCTTGATGCCGAAGCCATAGACGGCAAGGTTGCGCCTTTCAGCCTCCAGCAGTCGTGCCGAGATATGTCCGGCCTCGCCATGATCGGCAAGCATGGCCGCAAAGCGCTTCTCCGTCATGCGGAAGAACTGCTCGTTCTGCCAGAGCGTATCGTCGGCGTCGAAGCCGATCGTCGTCAGTTTGCCGTCTTGCCGCATGCAATGTCTCGATTAAGATTGGGTCTCGATTAAGATTGGGTCTCGATTGGGATTGGGGTCTCGATTGGATTGGGACGGGCGAAACTAAGCCGATTGGCGTGATTTTCAACCGCCTCAGTCAATGCCCGGCGTGGCTCCCCTTCCCTTCCACGGCGGGGCACGGCTATACTCCACAATCCGCAACCCAATCTGGTGAATGATGCCGCCTGCAAAAAAGGAAGTCCGTCCGTCGAGCCGCGGAGGACGTGTCCGCACACCTGCCTTTGTCAAGAACCAGCGTGGCGTCAAGAACTGGAAGGAAGTCAGCGCCTGGCTGGAATGGCGCGGCATCGAGGACATCGAGTGCATCACGCCCGATCAGGCCGGCGTCGCGCGCGGCAAGATGATGCCGTCGAAGAAATTCACCTCCAACACCTCGCTGGCACTGCCGTCGGCTGTCTTCATGACGACGATTTCCGGCGGCTACCCCGAGGATGGCAACGGCTTCCATTATCCCGAGGATGACGGCGACCTCAAACTGATGCCCGACCTGTCGACGCTGACGGTGGTGCCGTGGGAAGAAGACCCGACGGCCGCGGTCATCTGCGATCTCGTCCACCAGGATGGTCGCTCGGTCGAGTTCACCCCGCGCAACGTGTTGAAGCGGGTGGTGGCTGCCTATGACAAGCTCGGCCTGAAGCCGGTGGTGGCGCCCGAGATCGAATTCTACCTGGTGCGCAAGAACCCGGATCCGGACTATCCCCTGACCCCGCCTGTCGGCCGCTCGGGGCGCGCCATCGGCGGCGGCGCGGGCTATTCGATCGCCGGCGTCAACGAGTTCGACGAACTGATCGACGACATCTACCATTTCTCCGAAAGCCAGGGCCTGGAGATCGACACGCTCATCCACGAGGAGGGCGCCGGTCAGCTTGAGATCAATCTGCGCCACGGCGACCCGATCGAACTGGCCGACCAGGTGTTCATGTTCAAGCGCACCATTCGTGAGGCGGCACTCAAGCACGAGATCTATGCCACGTTCATGGCCAAGCCCATCCAGGGACAGCCCGGCTCGGCGATGCATATTCACCAGTCGATCATCGACAAGAAGACCGGACAGAACATCTTCTCTGCCCAAGACGGCTCGGAGACCGAAGATTTCTTCCATTTTATCGGCGGCATGCAGAAGCATGTGCCGAACGCGCTGGTGATGTTCGCGCCCTATGTCAATTCTTATCGCCGGCTGACGCAGGCGGCGTCGGCTCCGGTCAACAACAAATGGGGTTACGACAACCGTACCACTGCGTTCCGCGTGCCACGCTCGGATCCGGCGGCGCGGCGCGTCGAAAACCGCATTCCGTCCTCCGATGCCAACCCCTATCTGGCGCTGGCGGCATCGCTGGCCTGCGGGCTGATCGGGATCACCAACAAGATCAAGGCTGAGCCTCCCGTCCTGACCACCGCCAACGCCGACGAGATCGACCTGCCGCGCGGCCTGCTCGAAGCCGTCGACCTGTTCGAGGGCGATGAGGAACTCTGCGCGCATCTGGGCAAGTCCTTCGCCGCCACCTATGCGGCGATCAAGCGGGCGGAATTCGAGACCTTCATGGAAGTGATCAGCCCGTGGGAGCGGGAGTATTTGTTGCTCAATGTTTAGGCGAATAGCGAATAGCGAATAGCGAATAGCGAATAGCGAATAGCGAATAGCGAATAGCGAATAGAAGTAATACCGGCTGCCTTCCCTATTCGCTACTCTCTACTCTCTACTCTCTACTCGCTATTCGCTTTCTCACCCTTCCAAATCCCCGAGTCTTCGCCGCATCATGCCCTACCAATCCCCGATCTCCCCCGGCCGTTCCTGGTATGAGGACACCGCCGGGCCACGACCCGAATACCCGGTGCTGGACGGCGACCGGACATGCGACGTCGTCATCATTGGCGGCGGTTTTACCGGGCTGTCGGCGGCAACGCATCTGGCCAAGGCAGGGGCCAATGTCGTTTTGATCGAGGCGTATCGCTTCGGGGATGGCGCATCGGGGCGCAATGGCGGCCAGCTTGGCACCGGCCAGCGCGCCTGGGTGGAGGACCTGGAAGCCGAGTATGGTTTCTCCCGCGCCAAGGCGCTGTTCGATCTTGCCGAAGAGGCGAAGGCGCATCTCCTCGAATTCGCCGCCGCCAACCAGATCGATATCGACTACATGCCCGGCCAGCTCTCGGTGGCGCACAAGCCGCGCTATGTCGACGACTACAAGGCGCATGCCGAGATCATGGCGAGCCGTTTTTCCTACCCGCATATTTCCTTCATGGACGCCAAGGAGACCGCGGAGCGGCTGGGCTCGACCGCCTATTTCGGCGGCACGCGCGACACCGGCACCGGCCACATCCATCCGATGAAGCTGGTGATCGGCACCGCGCGGGTGGCGGCGCAAGCCGGCGCGCAGCTGTTCGAGGAGACGCCGTCGACCGGCATCATTTCCAGTGGCGGCAAGGTGAAGGTTTCAACGCCGAGAGGTACGGTTTCAGCGCAGAAATGCCTGATCGCGGTCAACGCCTATGGCGGCACGCTTGAGCCGGTGAGCGCGGCGCACATCATGCCGATCGGGTCGTTCATCGGTGCGACGGTGCCTCTGGGAGCGGATTCGACCGTGCTGCCGGGCGGCGAGGCGGTCGACGATTCCCGCTTCGTCGTGCGCTATTTCCGCAGATCCAAGGACGGGCGGCTGCTGTTCGGCGGACGCGAGGTCTATGGCGTCAACGATCCCAAGGATATCCACATCCACATCCGCCGTCAGATCGCGGAATTGTATCCGGCACTCAGGGATGTCGAGATCACGCATGGCTGGGGCGGCTATGTCGGCATCACGGTGCCGAGAAAACCGTTCGTACGCGAAGTGATGCCCAATGTGATCTCGGCCGGCGGCTATTCCGGTCACGGCGTCATGCTGTCGAACTTCTTCGGCAAGCTCTATGCCGAGACCGTTGCCGGCAACCGCGACCGGCTGAAGCTGATCGAGGATCTGAAGATCCCGCCGTTCCCCGGTGGCCGGCGTTTCCGCGCGCCGTTGCTTTTCCTGGCGCTCAACTGGTTCGCGCTGCGGGACAGGATTTAATGCATGTCGCCCAAAAGCGGTCCCGGTTTTGGGACAACGGCATGCCTAAAACAAGGACCTAAAGCGCGTCGCGCTTTAGCCGCTCTGATCTGATGTAATATTGTAATATTTGTTGCCCAAGCGACGCATTGCGCAATTCCCGGCAAAGGCGCAGAATCCTTTGTTATGGCGTACTGATGCCACAATCGCGGGCGAAAAGTCCCGCTTCTGGGCGATTATTCGGGGATTGCTGCGGGCTTGCCCGCGTTGATTTTGGGACCGATGCCGATCGTAGACCGTACTTCCGGCACCGATCGAAAGAACATCGGCCCGCTTATGGAGGTGGCAAGAGTGAAAGAGCCCTTCAGTTTCGGTACGCCGGAACGTCGGCGCTTTGCCATGCAGTTCGGATATGACATGCGGCCGTCCTTCTGGCATGAGGTCCGTTCGAACTCGCATCTGGTGATCGCCGCGATCGGCACGGCCGCGCTGCTTGGCGTCGCCGCCGTGGCGCTGTGGCTGGCGTTGCCGGCCAATGACAGGCAAGCGGCGGCGGCGCCCGAGCAGACCATTCCAGCCATTCCGGTGAAGACGACGAAAGTAGCCCCGGTAGGAACAGCAGTGGCCGCAGCAGCCGTGCCGCGGCCAGCGCGCAAGTCCGACCAGGTTTCACCGACCTTGGTGGCAGCGAAAGCCATCATACCGGCGCTCCCGGCCAATGATCCCCGTTGGACCGGTCCGCAGTCGAAGGCCGCATCCGCTTCCGACTCCCCTGCTCCCGCCCAGGTGGCGAACCAGGCTGAACAAGCGCCGGACAAGGCGGCGGTGGCATTCGCGCAGCCGGCAGCCGATACCGATGCCAGCACCGAACTTGCCAAGGTTGCCGCGCCGACCCCGCCGACCGGCAGCAATCCCGATAGCGCGCGGACCGCCGCCATCCCCGCGGTGCAGCCGCAAGTGCCGGGGCAGCAGCCAGCAGCAGCGGAAGGCGACGGCAGCCAGGCCAAGGCGAAGCCACGCAAGGTCGCAACCGCCGGAACCGGACGGATCCTGCGGTCCGTGACCATGCGCAGTGCCCCAAAGAAGGGAGCTGCCGCCATCGGCACAATACCGGCCCGGACTTCAGTGCAACTGATGGGCTGCAAGCAGTGGTGCGAGATCGTCTACAACGGCAAGCACGGCTGGGTATACAAGAGCTACATCAAGCCCGGCGCGTGATATCCGGCGCATGAAGTGGGTCAGATGCAGCGCCCTCCGTCCACTTCCAGCGCGACACCGGTGATAAAAGCGGCTTCGTCCGACGCCAGCCAGAGTGCGGCGTTGGCGATATCAAGCGGTGTCGAAAGCCGGCCGAGCGGGATCGAGGCGCGGAACGTCTCGCGGATCTCGGGCGTATCGGCACCCATGAATTTTTCCAGCATGCCGGTCTCGCCAGCGACCGGGCACAGGCAGTTGACGCGGATGTTCTTCGGCGCCAGTTCGACCGCCATCGACTTGGTGGCGGTGATCGCCCAGCCCTTCGAGGCATTGTACCATGTGAGGCCGGGCCGCGGCCTAAGACCGGCGGTGGAGGCGGTTGTCAGGATGACGCCGCCACCTTGCCGATCCATGATCGGCACCACGGCGCGTGCGGCGTGATAGATCGCTTTCATGTTGACGGCGGTAATCAGATCGAAAGTATCCTCGTCGACGTTGAGCATGTCGCCGTTGCGATGGGTAAACCCGGCATTGTTGACCATGATGTCGATGCGGCCGAAGGCGCTCTTCGCGGCATAGATCATCTCGTCGAATTCGGACCGCAGCGAAACATCGGTCTGGGTCCAGATCGCCGCCTCGCCGATCTCGCCGGCGACACGCTCGGCGCCCTTGGCGTTGAGGTCGGCGACGACGACCCTGGCGCCTTCCTGCGCAAAGCGCCTGGCGATGCCCTCGCCGAAGCCCGCCGCCGCACCGGTGATGACGGCAACCTTGTTTTGCAGACGCATGCTTTTCCCGCTCATGATTGGTGACGATCGACCGGTACGCCAGCGAAACATGCAAAACCACGGCTTCTGACCGAGGTGGTCGAAAGATGTGCGGCCATGGCCGATTTCTCCTTTGGCTTTCGCTTCGATCCCGCTCTATGCTGCAACTGCGAAGGCTTCCGGAGCCGCGCCTGTCGACAAGCCTCGAGGGCACCGGACTGTCAAGAGGCAGGCGCAACACTCAGATGTGACACCATGGCACTGGAAAATTTAAATCGATTAGATTATATCAGCCGCGTCACTGCGACCGGCGTCAGAGCGGACAGACCATGACCAGCCAGATCATCCCCGTCGACCCTTTCGACTTCATCATTTTCGGTGGTACCGGCGATCTGTCGGAACGCAAGCTTCTGCCGTCGCTCTACCATCGCCAGCGCGACCATCAATTCTCCGAGCCGACCCGCATCATCGGCACGTCACGCTCGAAGATGACCGACGAGGAATTCCAGGCCTTCGCAAGCCAAGCGATCTCGGATCACGTCAGAGCGGCCGATATCGACGCCAAGGAGCTGAAGACGTTCCTTGCCCGGCTTTCCTACGTTTCGGCCGATGCAACGACCGGCGCCGGCTTCGACAAGCTGAGGAAGGCGATCGGCGACAGCGACCGCATCCGCGCCTTCTACCTGGCGGTGGCGCCGGCGCTGTTCGGCGATATCTCGCACAAGCTGAAAGAGCACAAGCTGATCACGCCGAACTCGCGCATCGTGCTGGAGAAGCCGATCGGCCGCGACCTCGCCTCGGCGCGAACGCTCAACGATCTGGTCGGCGATGATTTCCACGAAAGCCAGGTCTTTCGCATCGACCATTATCTCGGCAAGGAGACTGTGCAGAACCTGATGGCGCTGCGCTTCGCCAACGCGCTCTACGAGCCGCTGTGGAACTCCGCCCATATCGACCACGTACAGATCACCGTGGCCGAGACCGTCGGCCTGGAAGACCGCGTCACCTATTACGACAAGGCCGGCGCGCTGCGCGACATGGTGCAGAACCACATACTGCAGCTCTTGTGCCTGGTCGCCATGGAGGCGCCGTCGTCGATGGATGCCGACGCGGTGCGCGACGAGAAGCTGAAGGTGCTGCGCGCGCTGAAGCGCATCAATGGCAACGAAGCGCCGAAGCACACCGTGCGCGGCCAGTATCGCGCCGGAGCTTCGGCCGGCGGGCCGGTGAAAGGTTATGTCGAGGAGCTTGCCCACGACAGCAACACCGAGACCTTCGTCGCCATCAAGGCCGAGATCGGCAACTGGCGCTGGTCGGGCGTTCCGTTTTACCTCAGGACCGGCAAGCGGCTGGCGACCCGCGTTTCGGAAATCGCCATCGAGTTCAAGCCGATCCCGCATTCGATCTTCGGCGACAGCGCTGGACCGATCTTTGCCAACCAGCTGGTCATCCGGCTGCAGCCGGACGAAGGCGTCAAGCAGTTCATCATGATCAAGGACCCAGGCCCGGGCGGCATGCGGCTGCGCCAGATCCCGCTCGACATGAGTTTCGCGCAGTCCTTCGACGGCCGCGCGCCCGATGCCTATGAGCGGCTGATCATGGATGTCATCCGCGGCAACCAGACCCTGTTCATGCGCCGCGACGAAGTCGAGGCGGCGTGGAAGTGGATTGACCCGATCCAGAACGCCTGGGAAAGCGCCAGACAGGAGGCGCAAGGCTATACGGCAGGTACCTGGGGCCCCTCGGCCTCGATAGCACTGATCGAACGTGACGGGCGGACATGGCACGAGAGCAACTGAACAGCACCGCCTATAGCTGGAACGGCTTCGCCGAGCGCCAGGAGTTGGCGGCCGCCCTTGCCGGTCATGTCGCCGGCCGCCTGACCAAGGCGATCGCCGAGCGCGGCACAGGGCTGCTCGCCGTCTCCGGCGGCACGACGCCGGCAAAGTTCTTCGCCGCCCTTTCGGCGATACCGATCGCCTGGGACAAGGTGATCGTGACGCTGGTCGACGAGCGTTTCGTGCCGGCTTCCTCGCCGCGTTCCAATGCCGGATTGGTGGCCGCCAATCTCTTGCAGAACGCGGCCAAGGCGGCACGCTTCGTGCCGCTCTATCACGAGGCCGTCGGTATCGAGACCGCCGCCGCGTCCGACGATGCGGCGCTCCGGTCCTTGCCCTGGCCGCTCGACGTCGTCGTGCTCGGCATGGGACCGGACGGCCACACCGCCTCGTTCTTTCCCGATGCCGACGATCTGGCTAAGCTGCTCGACCCGTCCTCCGACAGGATCGTGCTGCCGGTTCACGCGGTCAGCGCCGGCGAGCCGCGCCTGACCCTGTCGCTGGCGCGGATTGTCGGTGCAGGCTTCATCGCGCTGCACATCGAGGGCGAGGACAAGCGCATCGCCTTCGACGGCGCGGTCGCGCCAGGACCGCAAAAGCCAATTCGCGCCGTGCTCGACGCAGCACCGAAGCCCGTAGAGGTTTTCTGGGCGCCCTGATTTCAACGTGCCGAGGGTCCCGGCAGACAGCCGGAGGGTGTTCCGGGACCTCGCCTGAAAGGACCTGTAACATGACCGCCAGACGCGATATCGAAGCCATCACCGAGCGCATCCGCCAGCGCTCCAGACCAGGCCGCGAGCGCTATCTCGGCCGCATCGCCGAGGCGTCGAACCGCACCGCGAACCGGGCCGTGCTGTCGTGCGGCAATCTCGCACATGGATTTGCGGTGTGCAGCCCCTCGGAAAAGCTGGCGTTGGGCGCCGACAAGGTGCCGAACCTTGGCATCATCACCTCCTACAACGACATGCTGTCGGCGCATCAGCCGTTCGAGACCTTTCCGGCGCTGATCAAGGACGCGGCGCGCGAAGCCGGCGGCATCGCCCAGGTGGCCGGCGGCGTGCCGGCAATGTGCGATGGCGTGACGCAGGGCCAGCCCGGCATGGAGCTGTCGCTGTTTTCGCGCGACGTGATCGCCATGGCTGCCGCCATCGGCCTGTCGCACAACATGTTCGACGCCGCCGTCTATCTCGGCGTCTGCGACAAGATCGTGCCCGGACTGGTGATCGCGGCGCTGACCTTCGGCCATCTGCCGGCAGTGTTCATTCCGGCCGGGCCGATGACCACCGGCCTGCCCAACGACGAAAAAGCCAAGGTCCGCCAACTCTATGCCGAGGGCAAGGCCGGACGCGCCGAACTGCTGGAGGCCGAATCCAAGTCGTACCATGGGCCGGGCACCTGTACCTTCTACGGCACGGCGAACTCCAACCAGATGCTGATGGAGATCATGGGCCTGCACACGCCAGGCGCCTCCTTCGTCAATCCCGGCACGCCGCTGCGCGAGGCCTTGACCCGCGAAGCGACGAAGCGGGCGCTGGCGATCACCGCGCTCGGCAATGCCTATACGCCTGTCGGCCGGATGATCGACGAGCGTTCGATCGTCAACGGCATCGTCGGCCTGCATGCCACCGGCGGCTCGACCAATCACACCATCCACCTGATCGCCATGGCGGCGGCCGCCGGCATTGCTATCACCTGGCAGGACATTTCCGACCTTTCGGAAGCGGTGCCGCTGCTGGCACGGGTCTATCCGAACGGCCTTGCCGACGTGAACCATTTCCACGCCGCCGGCGGGCTCGGCTTCCTGATCCGCGAGCTGCTCGACGAAGGCATCCTGCATGAGGACGTGCAGACGGTGTGGGGCGAAGGATTGCGACCCTATGCCGCCGAGGCAAAGCTCGGCGCCGACGGCGGCGTGGTGCGCGAGGCCTCGCCGCGCGTGAGCGGCGACGAAAAGGTGCTGGCGCCGTTCAAGAGGGCGTTCCAGGCGACGGGCGGTCTGAAGGTACTCTCGGGCAATCTCGGCCATGCCGTCATCAAGACTTCCGCCGTGAAGCCGGAGCGGCGCGTCATCGAGGCGCCGGCCAAGGTGTTCGACAGCCAGCAAGGGCTGAACGAGGCGTTCAAGGCAGGCACGCTGACCGGCGACTTCATCGCCGTCATCCGCTTCCAGGGTCCGAAGGCCAACGGCATGCCGGAACTGCACAAGCTGACCACCGTGCTCGGCATCCTGCAGGACCGCGGCCAGCGCGTGGCGCTGGTCACCGACGGGCGCATGTCGGGTGCCTCCGGCAAGGTCCCGGCGGCGATCCACGTCACGCCGGAAGCGGTCGAAGAGGGGCCGATCGCCAGGATCCATGATGGCGACATCATCAGGCTCGACGCAGACGCCGGAACGCTCGAAGTGCTGGTGCCGGCCGGCGAGTTCGCACTGCGCCGGACGGCTGATGCCGACCTCATCGGCAATGAATTCGGTTTCGGCCGCGAACTTTTCGCCGGCTTCCGGCAATTGGTCGGCCGTGCCGACCATGGCGCCAGCGCCTTCGGCACCGCTTGATGCAATCATCCCGTCCATGAAGAAGGGCGGCGCGTGGCCGCCCTTTTTCGCCACCGGGCAGATGGCAGTCATGGAGTGACGGTGATTTCTCTCCGTTCGCCGGCCTTGATCGTCACCGGCATTTCCTTGTCATGGCCGTCATCGGACATGTGCCGGACAACCACATAGTCGCCGGCCAGAATGGTCTGCTGCCAGGTGTCGCCATAGCTCAGGCCTAGCGCCTTGCGCTTGCCCTGGATGTCCTTTTTCGGCGACAATATCTCGATCGAGTAGGCGCCGGGGGCCGACATGGCCAGCACGCCGGCATCGAGCGGCACCTTGATGTCCTGGTTGTCGCCCGCCTTGATGCTGAACGGCTGCTCGGCAACAGCAAGATCAAGCGTGGTGACCGCCACATAGTCGTCGGCCGGAAGCCAGAACTTGCTGTCCGGCCCATAGGAGTGTTCGACATCTTCGCGTGAACCGTCGATCTTCTTCTTCGCCTTGACGATCTGGACACTGATGCCCGAGGCATCGGCCTTGTCGCCGCCGGCAGTATAGTAGACGTTGATCACCACATGGCCGACGCCGACGATGACGTCCTTCTCCATCGTCTGACCGGCGGCGAGCTGGATGGTTTCGGTGACGGTGCCGCTGCCGATCTGGACCGTGACCTTCTGCTCACCGGCCGGCACGATGATTTTCGTGTTGCCGTAGTGGGTGGTGCTGCCGCCCGGATAGGCGAAATCGAGACGGGCTTCATCGCTGATATCGGCGCCCTGGCTCGACCGCGGATGAATGAGCATGGTGCCCGCGTTCAGGGTGAAGAGCGGCTTGTAGACCTGGCCGGCCTCGATCTTGAATTTCTGCTCCACCTTGGCCTCGTCGTCGCGCGCGACGACGATATAGTCGCCCGGCTCGAGATTGCCGCTGTAAGTGCCATATTCGGTGGTCACGGAATCGCCGCGCGAGCCATCGGCGTTCGCCTTGTAGATCTCCCAGGCGTTGCCCTCGGTGATCGGCTCGCCACCTTCGGCCATCACCACCGTCGGCTGGAAGTTGACTTGCGGTTTTGCCGGCTCCGGCGCGGGCGCAGGCGCCGGGGCGGGAGCTGGAGCCGGGGGGGGAGCTGGAGCTGGAGCCGGGGCGGGAGCTGGTTCGGGAGCGGGAGCGGGAGCTGGTGCCGCCACGGTTTCGACAAGCGCCTCCTGCAATGCCTTTTCGTCGGACGCCTGGATGTATTTGCCGCCGGTGTTGTCGGCGAGGCAGGCGATCTGCCTGCCTTCATCGGCGGTGAGGCCGAAGCCGACGACATCGGCGGTGAAATCGACGCCGGACGCTTCGAGTTCCTTGCCAAGCGCGCAGGGGTCGCCGCCGCAGGTTTCGAGCCCGTCGGTGATGAGCACGACCGTTGCCTTGTTCTCGGTGTATTTCAACGCTTCGGCCGCCTGCTTGACGGCAGCCGTCAGCGGCGTCTTGCCGAGGAATTTCAGGCTGTCGGCGGCAGCCGAGATGGCGCTCGCCGAACCTGCCTGCGGCGGCACGATCAACTGGATGTCGTCGCAGCTGCCCTTTTGGCGATGGCCATAGGCCATGAAGCCTATTTCGTCGTCGGCAGGAACCGACTTCAGCACCGTTCTCAGCGATTCACGGGCGATTTCAAGTTTGGGCTTGCCGTCGATCTGCGCCCACATCGAGCCGGAGGCATCGAGAATGATGATGACCTTGTTTGCGGCAAAGCCGAACGTCGTCATCGACAAAAGGAGGATCGCCGCAGCGACGCTCCGTGCAAATCCCGCCATCGAAATCTCCTCAAATCCGCCCTGATCCGGGCTGGAAAGCTATTGGACGCGGCGTCGGGACACAAGTCCGGGCGCGGGTGCGAAGGGAGCCGAATGCCAAACTTCTGAGCCGAAGCGAAAGTCCGCTCAGTAGGTCGTGCGCCGTTCTTCCGAGGGCGGCCTGCCGAATTGCAGCCGGTAGCTCTGGGCAAAATAGGAATGCGAGGTGAAGCCCGTCGCGATCGCCACGTCGAGGATCGGCATGTTGGTCTGGCGCAGCAATTCGCGCGCCCGCTCCAGCCGCAGCCGCATGTAATAACGGCCGGGCGTGACACTGAGATGGCGCAGGAACAGGCGCTCGACCTGGCGCACCGACAGGCCGGCGGATTTGGCCAGTTGCACCGCCGACAGCGGCTCGTCGAGGTGGTCGGCCATCAGTTCGACGATGCGCCTGAGCTTCTCCGACTTGCCGGTCAGGTCGCGTTCCGGCCCGACGCGCTGGCGATCGCCGGCCGAGCGGATGCGCTCGTGCTGGAACTGGTTGGCGACGCCATTGGCGAGGTTGGAGCCGAAATCGCCGCGCACGATCTCCAGCATCAAATCGATCGAGGTCGTGCCGCCGGCGCATGTGTAGCGCTTGCGATCGATCTCGAAGACGTTGCCCGTGCAGTTGATGTCGGGAAACCGTTCGACGAAGCCGGCGCGGTTTTCCCAATGGATGGTGCAGCGATAGCCGTCGAGCTGGCCGGCTTCGGCAAGCAGGTAGGAGCCGACCGACAGCGCGCCGAGCGCATTGCCGCGCCGGCCCCAGCTGCGCAAAGCCGCCAGCACCTTGCTCTTGCCGGGAAATTCCGTCGTCAGTCCGACCGAGACGAACAGGATGTCGACCGGCGGCAGGTCTGCAACGGCATAGTCGATCTTGAGCGGCAGGCCATTGGAGGCCATCACCGGATCGCCATCGGCCGACACCGTCGTCCAGCCGTAGAAATCGCGGCCAAGCAACCGGTTCGCCGACCGGAACGTATCGATCGCCGCGGCCAGCGAGAACATGGAGAACTTGTCGACCAGCAGGAAAGCGAACTGCCGGCCGCCTTGAACGGGATCCGTCATGACCGGCCGTTCTACAGGAACAGTTGGGTTCGGCAAAGCTGCGGCTTTCTGATGGGTCAGAAGGACGGCCGTTTCAATCCGGCCGCAAGGTAGGCAGAGGCTAACGTATTGGCCATCAGCATGGCAATGGTCATCGGCCCGACACCACCGGGAACCGGCGTGATGGCACCGGCGGCCTTCGCCGCTTCGGCATAGGCGACATCGCCGACGAGGCGCGACTTGCCCTCGCCCTTTTCCGGCGCCGGAATGCGGTTGATGCCGACATCGATGACCGTGGCACCAGGCTTCACCCAATCACCCCTGATCATCTCCGGCCGGCCGACGGCCGCGACAAGAATGTCGGCGGTGCGGGCGAGTGCCGGCAGGTCCTTGGTGCGGCTGTGCGCGATGGTGACGGTGCAGTTGGCGGCAAGCAGAAGATTGGCCATTGGCTTGCCGACGATGTTGGAGCGGCCGACGACGACCGCGTTGAGGCCGGACAGGTCCTTGCCGCGCACGCGCTCGATCAGAAGCATCGAGCCGGCCGGCGTGCAGGGCACGAAGGCGGTCTCGAGTTCGCCGGTGCCGAGCTTGCCGACATTGATGAAATGGAAGCCGTCGACATCCTTTTCCGGGGCGATGGTCTGGATGATCTTGCCGGCGTCGATATGGGCAGGAAGCGGAAGCTGCACCAGGATGCCGTTGATGGCCGGATCGGCGTTGAGGTCGCCGATGATCTTCAGTAAAGCCTGTTCGGAGGTCTCGGCCGGCAGCGTGTGCTGGAGCGAGTGAAAACCGCATTCCTTGGCGGTGCGCGACTTGGAGGCGACATAGACCTGGCTCGCCGGATCCTCGCCGACGATGACCACGGCAAGACCGGGCTTGGCCTTGCCCTTGGCAACCAGCTCGGCCGTCAGGGCCTTGACCGTCCGCACCACGTCTTCGGCGACGCTCTTACCGTCAATCACTTCGGCCATGAACCATCCTCAACAGCACAATGCTTTCGGCGGCATTTTCACGAAAATTCCAACGCTCAATCCCGTCAAAGCGCCGTCCCATGCCGTTTACGCGAAACCGGCATGTTTTTGTTCGGCACAGCAAAGTATTTTGTGGCTCAGAAGTAACGGCGACGCGCGCGGGTCTCGGTCAGTTCGCGAACCGCTTCGCGGAATTCGCGCAGCCTGTCGCGGATTTCCTCGATTGGGGTTTGCGGCTCGACTTCCCCCGCGGCCTGAGGTGCGTCCGGCAATGGCGCACGAGGCTGAGCTGCCTGCCGCGGCGAGTTGGGCTGCTGCGGATGGGCTGGAGCAGCGGGCAGATCGGAATAGGCCATCTGCGCGGCATTGGGCGCTGGCGCGACCTGTGGATAGGGATAGCCAGGCTGCTGTGGCATCTGCCAGGGCTGCGCCTGCGGATAGCCCATCGGCTGTCCATAGGGATAGGCTTGCGGCCCCGAATACGGCCGCTGCTGCGACACCATGTGAGGAGGCAGCGGCGGCGGCGCCATATGTGCGCCGGGCTGGAAAGGCGGCGGCGGATAGGCCGCCGCAACCGGCTGCCGAGGCGCAAAGGCAGCTGTCCATCCCGGATGGACCGGAGGGGTCCATCCGGGATGGACAGGATCTGTCGGATCTTGCGTTGGCTTCCCGTCTTCAGCAAAGGGTGAGACCCACTCACCGGCATCGACGGGCTCCTCCGCGGACGGCTTGCGGGACACGGCCTTGCGCAGCATCGACAGCAACGCACTGATCCGGCCGGGACCTTCGGCCGGCGTGATGTCAGCCTGCTGAACAGGCGGTGGTTCCGCTGGCGGTGGCGGTGCAGGTTGCGGCGGTGCCGGTGGTTTTGGTGGCGGCGGCGGTGCTGCCTGATATGCCTCGTCTTCGTAAGGCGTGCGGCGTTCGTCCGTGCCGCGATTGTAGCGCGAGCGCGACGTCGCGGTCTCGCGCAAGCTCTCATAGGCGCCACGCATGGCGCCGAGCCCAACGCCCGAGGCAAAGCCCAGCAACAGGCCGGCAAGCGCCACCAAGACCCGCGACGGCCCGTTCGGTTCGAGCGGCGCGAAAGCCTTCGAGATCACATTGATGTTGGCGGTGTTGATGTCCTTCTGCTCGCCGGTCTCCTTGGCGCGCAGCAGATATTGTTCATAGACGGAACGCTTGGCCGCGGCCTCGCGCTCCAGTTCGCGCATCGACACCAGGTCGCTGTTGACGTCGCCGCTGCGGACCTTCAGCTGCGCCAGACGGGACGCGAGATCCTGTTCGAGCTGGACAGCGCGCTTGAGGTCGACCTGCAGCGACGAGCCGATGCGTCGCAACTCCGCCGCCATGCGGTCGCGTGCACCGGCAAGCTGGGCATTGAGCGCCTGGAGTTCGGGGTGACGCGGGCCGAACTTGATGGCCGCTCGGTCGGCCTCCTGCTTGAGCGACGCATATTGCGACCGCAGATCGCTCATCGTGTTGGAGTTGATCTCCTCCGGCAAGGTGCCGGTGAGAACCGAGTTGACGTCGACCGAACGCGCCGACGCAGCCCGGGCATTGAGCTCCAGGGTGCGGGCGCGCGCGACCGACAGCTGCTCGTTGAGTTTCAGCATCTCATCGTCGCTGATGAGGTGGCCCTGTGCGTCGACAAGGTCGTGCGAGGCTCTGAAATCCTCGACCTTGCGTTCGGCAGCCTCGACGCCCTTGCGCAGTTCATCAAGCCTGGCCGTCAGTTCGTCGGTGGCGCGGCCGGCGGTATCGGACTGGATTTGACCGAAGGTCTGCAGGAAGACATCCGTCATGGTGTTGGCGATGAGAGCCGATTTCTCGCCGTTCTGGGTGGTGGCGCTGACGGTGATGACGAAGGTCTTGCCGCCGCGCTCGACCGAAAGGCTTTCGGCCAGATTGCCGACAGCGAGCGCGCGCCGGCGGGTGTCGTCGACACCGCCCGGCCCGTCATGCCGCGACACGATGGAGCGAATGAGCGACATGACGCCGAGGCCGCCGCTGCCTTGCCCATTGAATTCCGGGTCGTTGACCAGATTGAGCTTGTCGACAACCTTGTTGAGAACCGTGCCGGACGTCAGCACCCGGACCTGGTTTTCGACGATGGCCAGCGTGGCGTCGGAGGCAACGACCGACTGGGTGAGATCGCGGTCGGTGAGCTTCAGGTCGCGCGGATCGACGATCAGTTCGGTGGTGGCTTCGTATTTCTTCGGCGTCGACAGCGCGATGGCAATGCCGAGCCCGGCGCCCAGCAGCGTCGTCGCCACGATCAGCAGCTTCGACTTGCCGACACCGCGAACCACCTGCATCGGATTGATCAGCGGCTTCCACTGCTGGCTGTCCGCACTGTCACTGCGGGAGGCCGGCGCGTCGCCTGGATAGTCTGGATAGTAAGGTTCGGATGTCCGATCGGGGCGATGGGTGCCTGCGGTTTCTGCAGCAACGGACTCTGTCCGGGACGCATTTTGTGCATAGCCCGACGGTGCCGACCTGGTAGGTGAAAAATCGTCGGCGGAGGGACCGTGTTCGGGCGGCATCTGGGCTGACGAAGCAGCGCCATAACCAGCCTTAGCCATGTCTGTCGCTGCAGGATCCTGCTTCGGATTCGACCGCGCTTCGCGCTGCGAACGGGCCAGACGATGGCGTGTGGCGGCATCCTCGCGCCATGACCGATCTGCCCGATCCCCGATCGAAACCAGCGAAGCATCGGCCTCGTCGTCGCCGCGCACAGCCTGACCGAGCGCGAGCAGCGAACGCTCACGCTTCCAGTCTTCGCGGTTTTCCCTGTCGACCATCGTCTGGAGCTTACCTTTGGCGGCCTGCAAAACGGCGATTGGCCATTCGTTAAGCCACGCTAAACAGGCATGGAAAACAAAAGGTTAATTTTTGCCTGCGGAAGGTGCCGTTTCTCGCTCCGGTTGCGTATATTTTTTAACGCACCCTTAGGCTTCACACGGCGCGTTAAACTTTCACACCTATGCTTTTCACCGAGACATGACGCAAGCCAGTGACATACCGCAAAGGCGGCCTCTCGCCCGGATCGGCACTTTTTTGGCCGAACGCCGGGGGCTGCTTCGCGACTATTTCTCGGCGATCAGCGGCGCCGGCGGGCGGCTGGTGTTTTCACTCGCCTATTTCATCGCACTCGCCAACACGCTGTCCATTTCCGAGTTCGGCATGTTCGCCACCGCATCGGCGGCCGGCGTCATGCTGTCGCGCCTGCTCGCCTTTGGTTTCATCTCGGCACTCTATCGCACCGCCACCATCCGCCCCAATCTGATCGGCACCTTCACCGCCGGCTTCCTGCTGCTTGGCGTGCTGTCGCTGCCGCTGCTGGCCGCCGCCTCGTTCGGCGTCTATCTGATCTTCTTCGCCGACACCGTGCCGCTGTCGGTGTTTGCGGCAATCGTCTTTGCCGAAGCGCTGCTGTGGCGGCCGGTGGAGGTAGCGCTGATCGTCAACAACGGTCTGGGCAAATTCGGCCGCGCCGCCCTGCTGGCCATCCTGGCGACGGCGTTGCGGGCGCTCGGCGCGGTGCTGTTCATGTTCTGGGCGCAGCACAGCGTCTGGATCTGGTCGTGGTTCTATATCGGCGCCAATACCGCCTCGCTGCTGCTGGCTTTCGTCTTCTTCTACCCACGCCAGCGGCTGCGGCTGCGCATCGAGCTTTATCTCAGGCGGCTGGCCGATTCCATTTACGTGGCTGGCGCCGAAGTGCTGTTCTACCTGCAATCGGAGTTCGACAAGCTGCTGGTTCTGGCGATCGGCGGACCGCATCTGGCCGGCATCTACGCGATCATCATGCGGCTGGTCGACCTGACGGCGATTCCGATCCGCACCTTCTCGATGATGCTGGTGCAGCGCATGATGCGGGCTCCGGAAATGCTCTCGCGCCTCGCGGTCAAGAGCGGCATCGAAGGCGGCGTGTTCGCGGTCTCGACGGCGGCGCTGCTGACACTCGGCATCGTGCTGCACTTCTTTCCCAACGCGCTCGGCAAGAATGTCTCCGAGGCAGCGCCCCTCGTTGCGCTGGCGATCTGCGTTCCAGGACTGCGCAATCTGGTCGAATACCAGGCGGAGCTGCTGTTCGCCCGTGGCCAGACGCTGGTGCGGGCGCTCAATCTGGGCCTGCTCGCCGCACTGAAAGGGCTGTTGCTGACCTACGTGCTGACGACCATCCTCGACACGCCCAATCTGGTCCTGTCGCTCAACGTCGTCTTCCTGCTTCTGTATCTCGCCTCGACGCTGCTCACCTATTCGGCAATGCGCAAGCCGGCGAAGCCGGTCTAGGCTGTGTTGATGTTCAGGCGTGCAAACGACGGCTTTCTGCGCTTCCGATGCTCACCGACCCGAATGTCCGCTCCGGTTCTCGAAAACCACCATTCTCGGTTCGGCCTGACCTGAATCTCAACACACCTTAGTCCAAGCCGATCAGGCGGCGGATGCGACCAACGTCGGTGCCGATGAAGGATTGCATGCCGATCGCTACCTGCTCCGGCGCCATGGCGGCAACGAAGCGGCGGAACTCGTCGTCCGACAGCGCTTCACCAGTCCAGTGGACGCGGCAGAACTCCTCCGAGCCATGGAAATGGCCGGCACCGTCCAGCAGATCGTCGACATAGCGGCCGTAGATCATGCATTCGGAGAATTTGCGTGCCGAGCCGACGACCTCGACCCAACCGCGCCCGTGGACCTTCTCGATCTGTCCGCACATGGCCAACACGGTGTCGCGCCGCCACGCGATCAGCGTCGAGATGTAGTCGTGGACCGATGTCCGGGACGGGTCGATGCCAAGCGCAGAGCCGGCGTTGCGCGACCAGATGCGATGCTCTTCATGACCTTCATCCGCCAGCACGCCGTCGCGGCGGAACAGCCGCGCCTTGCCGTCGCGCCAAAAGGCGCCGCAGTCGAAAGGTTTGAGGAAAGCGACATCGGAATCGCAGAAGATCAGCACGTCTTCGGATGCATGCGCCGATATCGCGATGCGGCGCAATTGCTGCACGTGCCAGCCGCGCAGCGGCTGGGTCTTCAGGCTGAGCCAGACGCGCCGGCGAAACAGGCTGAGCGGATCGTCGAAGGCATGCAGCCAGCGCGGCAGCAATTCCCGCTCGTCGACGACGCTGCGACGGCTGCTTTCCAATTGGCGAAACAGCCTGATGTCGCGATGCTCGACCAGGACATAGTGGTGCGCCGCGCCGGAAACGTGGCGGTCAAGCGTTTCGCACAGCAGGCGGCAGCGCTCGAAATCGGGCGCATAGCTTGCCGTCACGATTGCCGCTGTCGGGATCTGCCGAAGCGGACTTGGGTCGACAACGGCACCTGGCACGAATCGGCTGTTCACTTGATGTCTCCAGCGGAGACGGTCCCGCGCGAGAATTTCTGCCTGACGACGCGCAGCAGGAACAGAGGATTGCCGACCACATAGCGGCGCCACAGGCGGCTCGGCTCGACAGCCAACCGAAACAGCCATTCCAACCGCAGTTGGCGCATCCACAAAGGCGCCCTCGGCACCGCGCCGCTCAGGAAATCGAGCAACGCGCCGACGGCGATCGGCAGCGTGCAGTGGCGCGCGTCGATATGGCGCGCGATCCACAATTCCTGGCGCGGCACGCCCATGGCGACGAGCAGCACGTCCGGCCGCAAATCTTCGATCCGGTCGATTACTCCCGCCTCCTCGGCAGCCGAGAAGAACCCGTCATGGATGACCACGAACCTGTGCTGCACGGCCAGTGCCGCCAGCTTGACCGAGGCCGCTTCGGCGTTGGCGCGCGTCGCGCCGAGCAGCCCGACGGTCAGCGGCGCTGTCGAGGCCTGCAGGAAAGCGGGGACGAAATCGGTGCCGTTGAGATTGTCCGGAAACGGCGTCCCATAAAGAAGTTTCGCCGCCAGATCGACACCGATGCCGTCGGGCAGGATGAGGAAATCATCCAGCGCCTCGGCGAAGACCGGTTCGGTGTAGGCAATGTTGGCGTTGTGGGCGTTGAGGAAACTGACCTTGGTGAAACGCCGTTCGGCAATCAGGCGGTTCAGCAAGCTGATGGCATCGTCCCAGCGGATCGCAAGCACCGGGATGCCGAGGATCGTCTTCAAGGTGTCGAGCCCGAACGCGGCGCGGGCGCTGTGCATGTTCATGCAAACGCCTCCTGCCTGACAGGCCCGAGTTTTTCGAGGCCGAGCCGGATGGCGGCATCGAGCGCCTTGAGTTGCGAACGACGGAATGCGCTGCCGTCAACATCGCGAATGTCTGCTGCCGCGCCCTCCAGTGCGCTGGCGAAGGCGGCGGGATCGTCGGTGACGACGCAATTGGCCGGGCGATGGTCGATGCCGCGCAGCGAGCGGCTGGTGGCGACGGACGGCAGGCCGAGCTCGAAGGTTTCGATGGTCTTCAACTGGACACCGCTGCCGGCGGTGCTGATCAGCGGGATGACGGCAGCACTGCGCACGAAAGCCTGCGCGTCCGGCACGCTGCCGACAAATTCGACACCCGGATGCTTCGACGTGACGCCCGACGGCATGCTGCCGGCAATCCGGATGCGGAAACCGGGCCGCAGGTGCGGTACGACTTTCTCCAGGAACCAGTCGAGGCCGATGCGGTTCGGCTGCCAGGTCCAGGTGCCGATCAGCGCCGCGTCGCAATCGATGCGGCGCTGGCCTTTCGGTTCGGACGCCTGCGCGCCGGTCACCAATGGCAGTACCGCCGAGCGGTCGTCGGAGGCGACACCGAGTGCCGCGCGGTCTTCCTCGGCCAGGGTGAAGACGAATCGCGCGCGGTTGCAGAGACGCTCCTCCATGGTCTCGAGCAACCTCGCCTCACGGCGGAACAGCAGGCGCTGGAAGAGGCTGCCGGCGGCAGCGGCGTTCTCCCGCGCCGAAAGATGCTCGACATTGTGGGCGACGAAAATCGAGGGCCGCTCAGTGAACAGCTTTTCGAAGGCGCCGGCGAACTGCACGGAATTCAGCACATAGCCGTCGAACGGGCCGGCGCGTGCGACCGCGGCGAGAACATCGCTGTCGGACACGGCGCGCAACTTGACCGACGCGAAGGTGAGGCCAGAAAGCATGGCCTTGCCGACCCAGGCGAGCTTTTGGGGTGCGGAGGCATTGTCGGTGCGCACGTCGATCGCCCCTAGCACCACGGTGTTTTCGGGATCGATCGCGGGTTTTCCCGGCCAGGTGAAGCCGATGACCGTGACGCGCGCGCCAGCGCGCCGCAAGGCGGCGATAATTGAAGCGTTGGCGATCTCATAGCCCGAGGCAAGAGCGCCGTCGGGCACGATCGATGTGGCGAACAGCAGATGCATCTCACCTATCCTGTGGTGTAGCCGGTAGCAAAGTGCGGTGAACCCTTGATTAAGCGAGCACAATCAACGACCGAAAGCCCGTGCCTGACGGGCTTCTCCGTGCAAGGTGATTAACGAAACCTTATCACCGTGGTGCTACCAGAGCCCCAATTCACCATGTGGCTGGAACGGATGATCCCTTTGCCATCAGACGGTTCGGTATCGATCGCGGGACGCTCGCCTCGGCTTGCGGCCGAGACCATCGAAGCGGTCGTCACCTTGCCGACCTTCAAGCGGCCCGAGCAGGTGCTGGAAACGCTGGCGTCGCTACGAGCGCAGCAGACCGGCAGGCGCTTTGCCGTCATCGTCATGGAAAACGAAGCCGAGGCGCGTGCCGGCGCCAAGGCCGCACTGCCGCTGTTCGAGCGTGGCGAGATATCAGGCATGGTCATCATCGCGCATCAGCGCGGCAATTGCAGCGCCTACAATGCCGGCTGGCAGACGGCGATCCTGCAGTTCCCGAACTTCAGGCATATGCTGGTCATCGACGATGACGAGATCGCCGATCCGCAATGGCTGGAACGGATGTGCGGGGCGGCCGAAACGCTCGGCGCCGATATCGTCGGCGGCCCGCAGGTGCCTGACTTTGCCGACCCGGCCCATGCCAGGTGGGCCGATCACCCGGTCTTCGCACCGCCCTATCGGAAAACCGGGCGTGTGCCGGCGCTCTATTCGTCCGGCAATCTTTTGGTCGGGCGCAACGTACTGATCGCCATGGGTCCGCCCTTTCTCGATCTGAAGTTCAACTTCATGGGCGGTGGTGATTCCGATTTTCTCAGCCGGTCCGCACAGAGGGGCTTTGTGCTGGGCTGGTGCGCCGAGGGACAGGTGCATGAGACCGTCCCGGCGCGGCGCGTCGAAGCCGACTGGATCCGTGCCCGCAGCCTGCGCAACGGCGTGATCTCGACACTGGTCGAAAAGAAGAAGCGCGCCGGTACGCCGCTGGCCGGCGCCAAGGTGCTTGCGAAGAGCCTGGCGCTGCTTGCCGCCTCACCGTTTCGCGGCCTGGTTCGGCTGGTGCTGACCGGTTCGCCGGCGATCGCCATCTACCCCGTCCATGTGGCGCTGGGCCGCGTGCTGGCCGAATTCGGATATGCCAATGAGCAATACCGCCAGCCTGAGAAAAACTGAGCGCGCGCCGCTCAGCGCTGCTTTCACGCGCGACGGCGTGGCGACCGCGATCGCGGCACTGCTGTTCACCGTCATCATGGTGTCCTTCCGGCCGTTCCAGCCGGGCGGCGCCGAACTGACCGGCAACGGCGGCGACATCGTCAACCAGCTTGGTTTCGGCTCGCTCGGTGCCGTGTCGATCTTCTCGCTGATGGCCTTCGCCGACCCGCGTATCGTGCGCTCGCTGCTCAGCCCGTCCTGGGTGCTGATGCTGGGCTTCTTTCTCCTGTCGGTGGTGCTGGCAACCGACCCGCCCTCGGCAATGCGCGCCGCCTCGTTCACGCTGATCGGCATTTTGACGATGGCGACGATCCTGGTCTTGCCGCGCGACGCCGAAGCCTTCTCGAAGGTCATCATCTTCACCGCCGTCGTGGTCATGGGCCTGTCCTATCTTGGCCTCATCGTCTTTCCGCACGAGGCGCTGCACACCGCGGACTCGCAGGAGCCCGAACATGCCGGCCTGTGGCGCGGCGTGTTCACGCACAAGAACATCGCCGGGCCGATCATGGCCTGTTTCAGTTTCGCGGGCCTGTATCTCTACCGGCGCGGGCAGCGGTTCTGGGGTGCCGGAATCTTCTGCGCGGCGATGGTCTTCATGCTGCACACCGGCTCCAAGACGACGGCCGGGCTGGTGCCGTTCTCGATCCTGATCGTGATGTTCCCGAGCCTGATGGGCATGCGGCTCGGCACACCGGTCCTGTTTGCGCTGGCGATCATCGGCACGGCGGTCGGCACGCTGGGCATCGTCTTCCTGCCGCCGGTGAAACATCTGGCGGCGATCTATTTCCCCGACATGACCTATACCGGGCGGACGACGCTGTGGGAGTTTGCCGGCTCCATGCTGGCGAAGAAGCCATGGACCGGTTACGGCTATGAAAGCTTCTGGGGCACGCCGCTGCTGCTCAACCAGGACCAGCCCTTCGACCGGCCGTGGGACATCAGAACCATCGTGCACGGCCATGACGGCTATCTCGACATCGCCGTGCTGATGGGCATTCCGGCACTTTGCGTGGCGGTCTACACCTTTCTCATCGCGCCGTTGCGCGACTACATGCGCATTCCGCTGCGCAAGGAAAACATCTATCTCGGCGACTTCTTCATGATGGTGGTGCTGTTCACCGCGCTGAACGCTTTCCTCGAAAGCTTCTTCTTCCATCGCGGCGACCCGGTCTGGCTGTTCTTCGTGCTCGGTGTGCTCGGCCTGAGACAAGTCTCGCTGCGGCCGATGGCGTTGCGCGAGCCCGATCGTGGTGTGCGATCCCGATCGCAATGAGCGATCTTCCCGTCCGTCCTGACGGGGCTTCCCCACTGAACCACGAGCGTCTATGTGAAGGCCTTTCCTTCGGAGGGTTTCCATGACGATCAGGCTCGTTCTCGCCGGCTGCGGCAATATGGGTTACGCCATGCTCTCGGGCTGGCTGAAATCCGGCAAGCTTGCGCCATCAGCGGTTTTCGTGGTCGAGCCCAATGCCGATTTGCGCCAGCGCGCGGCAGCGCTGGGCTGCGGCACGGCAGCGGACGCCGGCGACATTCCGGCCGATGCCGTGCCTGATCTCGTCGTCATCGCGGTGAAGCCGCAAGTGATCCGCGACGTCACCGCCGCCTACAAGCGCTTCGGCGACGGTCGCACCACTTTCGTCAGCATCGCCGCCGGGACGCCGGCCGCCACCTTCGAGGAGATCCTAGGCAACCGCGCACCTGTCGTGCGCTGCATGCCCAACACGCCGGCTGCCATCGGCAAGGGCATGATGGTGGTGTTTTCCAACAGGCTGGTTTCCGACGATACCAAGCGTTTCGTCGCCGACCTTTTGTCGGCGAGCGGCGAAGTGGCCACCATCGACGACGAGGGCCTGATGGATGCGGTGACCGCCGTATCCGGGTCGGGGCCGGCCTATATTTTTCACTTCATCGAGGCTCTGACCGTCGCCGCCCAAAAGGCTGGGTTGCCGACCGAAACCGCCAAGCTGCTCGCGATGCAGACCGTCTACGGCGCTGCCTCGCTTGCCGCCGAAAGCGGCGAGGAGCCGGGCGTGCTGCGCCAGCAGGTGACCAGCCCCAACGGCACCACGGCAGCCGCGCTTGGCGTGCTGATGGGCGAGGACAGGCTGACCAATCTGCTCACACAGGCAGTGGAAGCGGCGCGGCTGCGGTCGATCGAATTGGGGAAGTAAGGCCGTCTGGCCGGTTCAGCCTTTTTGCGGGACCGACTCGCCGCAAGAAGGCTTTGGATGTCGCGCCGCCCCTCATCGCCCTGCCGGGCACTTCTCCCCGTATAGTGACGGGGAGAAGGGCGCTCTCGTCGATGACTTCGCCAATCGCCAACGTTGCAGGGGCGGCATTACGTTGCGGCCAATCCCTTCTCCCCGTCACTATACGGGGAGAAGGTGCCGGCAGGCGGATGAGGGGCGGCGCCAACGTCGATAACTAGCCGTTCAGGCTCCGTAAAGCATCTCGTCCTGCAGCCGCCGCAAGGCGAACAGCCTCGTCGTCTGGTCGGGCGCGGCATTGTCGGCAGTCAGCAGTTCGCCTTTCCGGACCGGTTTCAGCACCTTGCCGCCCTCGAGCAGGCCGACCGGCACAGCGCGCTGGGCACGGGCTTCTCCGACGGTCATCGTCCAGGAGCGGTAGCAGGTCTCGCCGATCGCATCGAAGGTCTCGCCGACGGCCAAGTTGCGCTTGGCGACGGCGCACACCTCGGCCACCGGGCGCGGCAGCGGCACCATATCGGGCTTGCCGAAAAGCACGATGCGGGCGGCGGTGAGCGGCACTTCCAGCGAGGTCAGATGATAGGGCCTAAACAGGCTGTAATAGGGACCGTGGCCGATATGCAGATCGTCCATGCGCTCGATGATGCGCGGATGCGTCGCCTCGACGATGACGAAGACACCGGGCGCCACGCCCTTGCCGATCGTGTAGTCGACGACGCCCTTCTTCAACAGCAGCCCGCCATCCTCGCGCGGAATGAGCACCTTGGCGAGGTCGTCACGGTCGGCCTTGGGGCCGTGCATGCCCGGCACATCCGGCACCAGCCCGGTGGCGTTGGCGATGGCGCACATCTCGACCATGGTTTTCGAGCCGTCGACGAACTCGACCAGCATGCGCGGGTTCATGTTGCGGCGGATCGCTTCCGCGCGATAGTCGTCGGGCACGGCATCGTGGTTGAGCGGGTTGTTCTTGCCCTTGCCGGCCGAGACGATGGTTAGCCCAAGCGCCGAAGCAAACTCGATCAGCTCCATGCAGCTCGACGGCTCGTCGCCGGCGCCGACCGAATAGACGACGCCGAGCCGGTCGGCCTGTTGCTTCAGGTAGCAGCCGATGGTGACGTCGGCCTCGACGTTCATCATCACCAGATGCTTGCCGTGCTCCATCGCCATCAGGTCGAAATCGGCGGCGACACCCGGCTTGCCGGTGGCGTCGATGACGACGTCGATCAGCGGATTGGTGACCAGCATCTCGTTGGAGGTGATGGCGATCCTGCCGCTCTCGATGGCGCCGGTGACTTTCGACGCGGTATCGGCTTCGACCGCCATGGCTTCGTCGCCATAGGCGATGCGTATGGCCTCGCGCGCGGTGTGCGGGCGGCGGGTCGAGACGGCGCAAACCGAAATGCCCGGCATCAGCATGCCTTGCGTGACCAGATCGGTGCCCATCTCGCCCGAGCCGATGACGCCGATGCGCACCGGGCGGCCCTCGGCGGCACGGCTGGCAAGATCGCGGGCAAGCCCGGTCAGGGCGACATTGGTCATGCAGGGTTGTCCCATGATTTCCTGATTTGGAGGCGGCAATAGCAGGGAACCGCCCCCTTTTGCCAACGAAACCGCAAGCGCGGCATTTCTCGCCCGTCAACGCGTGCCTGATCGCACATCGGCCAGCGTGGCTTCACACTACCCTGACATAGCTCGTCATTCCAGATTTCTGGTGCTCGATGATGTGGCAGTGCAGCAGCCAGTCGCCGGGATTGTCGGCGACGAAGCCCAGGCTCACCTTCTCGTTGGGCTGGATGAGATAGGTATCAGAAATCAGCGGCTGAACCGGGCGTGTCGAGGACGACAACACCTTGAAACTCATGCCGTGCAGATGCATCGGATGCGATTGCGGCGTCAGGTTTTCCATGTCGATGACATAGCTCCGGCCGAGTTTCAGTTCGGCCAGCGGCGCGGTCGGATCCTTTGTATCGCCGGGCCACGGCACCTTGTTGATTGCCCAGAAACTGTAGCCCAGCGAACCGCAGATGCCATCGCTCGGAACATTTTCCGCCGTGGCGCTGAGCGCCAGGGAAATATGCCCGGCGGTGGAGAGATCCACCTCCGCCACCGGATTGGCCTCGAGGGGTGCAACATCACGCATGTCGCGCTTGAGCGAGCTTCCAATCGCGCGCAGGGTCGCGACCGTCTTGGGCTTGGTACCCCTGACGTCTCGCAGGCCGACGACCGCGCCCTCGTCGTCGGGCATGCGGATGGCCAGCTCCATGCGCTGGCCGGGTCCAACCAGCAGAGCATCGGGGGAAAAACGCTGCGGCACCGGATTGCCGTCGAGTGCGATGACCATGGCTTCGGCGCCGTCGACGCGAAAGGCATAGATCCTCGTGACGTCGGTGACGGCGACCCTGAGCCGCACCAGCCCTCCGGCCGGCGCGTCATATTGCGGCTGATCGAGCCAGTTGGCGGTGCGCACGGTGCCGTAGGTGCCGGTTCTCGCGGCATCGCGCGGCCGGAACTGGTCGATGAACTGGGCGTCGTCGCCGAGGCGCCAGTCGCGCAGATTGATGACCATTTCGGCATCGAATTTCGGATCGCCGGGGTTTTCGACCACGATCACGCCGGTCAGGCCGTGGCCCATCTGCTCCAGGGTGTTGCAATGCGGGTGGTACCAGAAGGTGCCGGCGTCGGGCGGCGTGAAGGCGTAGTCGAAATGATCGCCGGTATAGACGTAGGGCTGGACCAGAAACGGCACGCCGTCCATCTTGTTGGGCACGCGAATGCCGTGCCAGTGGATCGTCGTGGGATCGTCGATGGCGTTGACGAGACGCGCGGCGAAGGGCTCGCCCTTTTTCATCCTGAGCACCGGCGGCATTCCGGCGCCGCCATAGGTCAGCACATCCCTGGTCGGGCCGACATCCATCAGTTTCGTCTGGATTTTGGCCGTCTGCAGCACCATCGGCTCAGGCCAGGCGGCGGCCCAGCCGCCAAACCTGCCCATGGCTGCGAGCCCTACCCCGCTTGCGCCGGCAATCGCAGCCGTTTTCAAAAGTCCGCGGCGTGTGAGTACGGTCATTGGCGCTCCAACTGCAAAAGACGGCTACCCCGAAGGTGTAACCGTCACGCCATGGATCACAAGCCAGCAACCAGCGCAAATGCTGCTTGCCACAGAGCTCGCCGCCGCTATTCAGCCGCCTCGGCATGAGGCACCTGCACATAGTTGAGGATAGGTCCGAGCCAGCGTTCGACTTCGGCAAGCGGCATCGCCTTGCGGCGCGCATAGTCCTCGACCTGGTCGCGCTCGACCTTGGCGACGCCGAAATAATAGCTTTCGGGATGCGCGAGATAAATGCCGGACACCGACGAGCCCGGCCACATCGCATAGCTTTCGGTCAGGCTCACGCCCGCATTGCCCTCGCCGTCGAGCAGCCGGAACAGCGTCGCCTTCTCGGTATGGTCGGGCTGCGCCGGATAGCCGGGCGCCGGGCGGATGCCGCGATAGGGCTCGCCGATCAGTTCGTCGGGCGCCAGGTTCTCATCGGCTGCGTAAGCCCAAAACTCCTTGCGCACCTTCTCGTGCATGCGCTCGGCGAAGGCCTCGGCGAAACGGTCGGCCAGCGCCTTGACCATGATCGAGGAATAATCGTCGTTCGCCCGTTCGAAACGCTCGGCAATCGCCACCTCCTCGATCCCTGCGGTGACGATGAAGCCGCCGATATGATCAGGCTTGCCGCTGTCCGACGGGGCGACGAAATCCGACAGCGCGACATTGGCCTTGCCGTCGCGCTTGGTCAGTTGCTGGCGCAAGGTGAAGAACGTCGCCAATTCCTGCGATCGCGCCTCGTCCGTGAACAGCCTGATGTCGTCGCCGACGGCATTGGCCGGCCAGAAGCCAATGACGCCGCGTGGCGCGAACCATTTCTCGGCAATGATCTTCTTCAGCATCGCTTGCGCATCCTCGAACAGCTGGCGCGCCGCTGGTCCCTGAGCTTCGTCTTCGAGGATCTTGGGATAACGCCCTTTCAACTCCCAGGTCTGGAAGAACGGCGTCCAATCGATGTAGCGTGCGAGTTCGGTGAGGTCATAGTTTTCGAAGACCTTCACGCCGGTGAAGGACGGCTTTGGCGGCTCGTAGGCGGACCAGTCGACCTTGTGCGCATTGGCGCGCGCCTTGGCCAGCGGCAGCCGTTGCTTGTCGGCTTCGGAGCGGGCATGCGCATCGGCGACCTTCTTGTATTCTGCCCGCACCGTGTCGACATAGCCGCCCTTGGTCTCGTTCGACAGCAGGTTGGACACGACGCCGACCGCCCGGCTGGCGTCGGTGACATAGACCGTCTGGCCGCTGGTATATCGCGGGTGGATCTTCACCGCCGTATGCACGCGGCTGGTCGTCGCGCCGCCGATCAACAGCGGGATGTCGAAACCCTCGCGCTCCATTTCGGCGGCCATGTGCACCATCTCGTCGAGCGACGGCGTGATCAGGCCGGACAGGCCGATGATGTCGACTTGTCTCTCGCGTGCCGTCTGCAGGATCCTTGCCGCCGGCACCATGACACCGAGATCGATGATCTCGTAATTGTTGCAGGCGAGAACCACGCCGACGATGTTCTTGCCGATGTCGTGGACATCGCCCTTCACCGTCGCCATCAGGATCTTTCCCGCCGTCTGGCGCTCGCCATTGTCGATGCCGTTGGCGGCGTTGGCCAGTTTCTCGGCCTCCATGTGCGGCAGCAGCCCGGCCACCGCCTGTTTCATCACCCGCGCCGACTTCACCACTTGCGGCAGGAACATCTTTCCGGCGCCGAACAGGTCGCCGACGACATTCATGCCGGCCATCAGCGGGCCTTCGATGACATGCAGCGGGCGCTCGGCGGCCAGCCGCGCCTCGTCGGTGTCGGCGTCGATGAATTCGGTGATGCCGTTGACCAGCGCATGGCTGATGCGTTGCTCGACCGGCCAGTCGCGCCAGGCAAGGTCGCGCTCCTTGGCCTCCTGGCCCGCCGTGCCCTTGAAGCGCTCGGCGATCTCCAGCATGCGTTCGGTGGCGGTGCCGCCTGCCTTGGGCACGCGGTTGAGCACGACATCCTCGCAGGCCTCGCGCAGCTCCGGCTCGATCGTGTCGTAGACGGCAAGCTGGCCGGCATTGACGATGCCCATGTCCATGCCTGCCTGGATAGCATGGTAGAGGAAGACGGCATGCATGGCCTCGCGCACCGGCTCGTTGCCGCGGAACGAGAAGGACAGGTTCGACACACCGCCGGAAATATGGACATGCGGCAGCGTCGACGTGATCTGGCGCGCCGCCTCGATGAAATCGACGCCGTAATTGTTGTGTTCCTCGATGCCGGTGGCGATGGCGAACACGTTCGGATCGAAGACGATGTCCTCAGGCGGAAAGCCCGCCTGCTCGGTAAGCAGCTTGTAGGCGCGGGTGCAGATCTCGACCTTGCGCGCTTTGGTGTCGGCCTGGCCGTCCTCGTCGAAGGCCATGACGACCACCGCCGCGCCATAGGCGCGGACCAGCCTGGCATGATGCAGGAACGCTTCCTCGCCTTCCTTCATCGAGATGGAGTTGACCAGCGGCTTGCCCTGCACGCATTTCAGGCCGGCCTCGATGATCTCCCATTTCGAACTGTCGACCATGACAGGCACGCGGGCGATGTCCGGCTCGGCGGCGATCAGGTTGAGATACTCCACCATTGCCTTCTTCGAATCGATCAGCCCCTCGTCCATGTTGATGTCGATGATCTGGGCGCCATTGGCGACCTGGTCGCGCGCCACGTCGAGCGCGGCGACATAATCGCCCGCCGTGATCAGCTTGCGGAACTTGGCCGATCCCGTGACATTGGTGCGCTCGCCGACATTGACGAAGGGAATCTCGTCGGTCAGCGTGAACGGCTCCAGCCCCGAAAGCCGCATCCTGGGCTCAATCTCCGGAATGACGCGCGGCGGATAGTTCCGCACCGCCTCGGCAATCGCCCTTATGTGATCCGGTGTCGAACCGCAGCAGCCGCCGACGACGTTGACCAGCCCTTCGCGGGCGAAATCCTCGATCTGCGCGGCCATGAATTCAGGGCTCTCGTCATACCGGCCGAATTCATTGGGCAGGCCGGCATTCGGATAGGCGCAGGTGAAGGTGTTGGCGACACCCGAAATCTCGGCCAGATGCGCGCGCATGGCCTTGGCGCCGAGCGCGCAGTTGAGGCCGATGGTGAAGGGGCTGGCATGGCGCACCGAATGCCAGAAGGCGGTCGGCGTCTGGCCCGACAGCGTGCGGCCGGACAGGTCGGTGATGGTGCCCGAAATCATCACCGGCAGGAGCACGCCCTTCTCGATGAAGATTTCGTTGCAGGCGAAGATCGCCGCCTTGGCGTTCAGCGTGTCGAAGATGGTCTCGATCAGGATGATGTCGGCGCCGCCATCGATCAACCCGCGCAACTGCTCGCCATAGGCCAGTCGCAGATCGTCGAAGGTCACGGCGCGATAGCCGGGATTGTTCACGTCAGGCGACATCGAGGCCGTGCGGTTGGTCGGACCGAGGGCACCAGCGACGAAACGGCGCTTGCCATCCTGCTGCTCGGCACGAACAGCGGCGCGCCGCACCAGCCGCGCCCCGTCACGGTTCAGCGCATAGACGGCATCTTCCATACCGTAGTCGGCTTGCGCAATGGAGGTCGAGGAGAAGGTGTTGGTTTCGAGAATGTCGGCACCTGATATGGCATACTGATAGTGGATCTCCTCGATCGCCCCGGGCTGGGTCAGGATCAGCAGGTCATTGTTGCCCTGCTGGTGGCAGGCGCAGCCGGCGAAGGCCTTACCGCGAAACTGGCCCTCGTCGAAGCCGAGGCCCTGAATCTGCGTGCCCATGGCGCCGTCCAGAATGAGGATGCGTTCGCGTGCCGCCACCGTGAGTGCCGCCAGCACTTCCGAACCGTCGGGCTTGGCCGCGACGGGGCCGAACAATGCGTCCAGCGATGCAGAATTCTGCGACATTTTTTATCCCTTTCGCGACAGGCTTATTCCTGTCACATAAGGATATCTTTATGTCAATATACGACAGATGATAGACTGTGTCACGCGGCTAACTGATATCACGAGTGCCGCGGCAACCGCCACGCACATGCGCGCACTCTCGACTGTCAATCGCGCAAGCCGGATCGCCCATCCCGGAACCCGCACAGCGCAATCTTCCCTCGGGAGATAGCATCGTGATGGCCGGGGCATGGCTCCGGGCGTAGGCGGTGTTCTTGCCACGAGATGTCTCCAGATGCCGGCTGGCTTTCACACCGCGACCCGATAGTGTTCAGTGCAAAGGCCGCGATGGTTTCGGCCCGAGACCCTTTCAGGGGAGGTTGCGATGACAGAATTCACGCCGAAATTCGATCTGGCCGGCAAGGTGGTGCTGGTCACCGGCGCTTCGCGCGGCATCGGCCGCGCCTGTGCGCTGGCGTGTGCCGGCTCCGGCGCCGACATGATCGTCGGCGTGCGCGGCAAGGCCGACGGAGCGGAGCTTGTCGCCGAGATCGGGAGCTTGGGCCGCCGGGCGCTGGCCGTGCGGATGGATCTGACCGATCTCGCCACGGTGCGAAAGGCCATCGCCGAGGCGCACGCCGCCTTCGGCCGCATCGACGTGCTGGTCAACAATGTCGGGCTCGGGCCGGAAAACCTGGCCGAGAACGTGACCGAGGAAGATTTCGACCTGACGGTGAACGTCAATCTCAAGGGTACGTTCTTCACCACCCAGGCGGTCGGACGATTGATGATCGCCCAAAAATCCGGACGCATCATCAACATCAGCTCGCAGGCTGGCACGGTGACGCTGAAGGGCGAGGCGATCTACTGCATGAGCAAGGCGGCGATCAACCATCTGACGCGCTGCCTGGCCGCCGAATGGGCGCAGCACAAGATCGCCGTCAACAGCGTGGCGCCGACCTTCATCTGGACCGACGGCACGCGGCCTTCGCTCGCCGAGCCGGACTTTCACGCCCATGTGCTCGGCCACATTCCGCTCGGCCGCATCGGCGACCCGATCGACGTCGCGGGAACCGTGGTGTTTTTGGCATCGCCGGCGGCGTCGATGATTACGGGGGCCAACATTCTTGTCGATGGCGGCTGGTCGGTGGCATAGGCCGTTCGGACGAACTATGCTTGATCCACGCTTGCCAGGAAGCGGCGAAGATCGGATCGAAGCGATCCGGCGAATCTCGGCGGCAGCTTACCCGCACGTCAATCTCGCCCGCAACCAGCCTATTTGAAGCTGGCGACGGGCAGGAACTTCACCGCGGAGCCGGTGAAGCGGCGATGGTCGGACGGCTCTCTTCGCGGCCGAAATCCGTCAAGATAGATCTGCTCTGGCGCCGTGCGGATGAAATTGGCCGCAATGACAGGCGCCGTTGTCGACCCGGTTCCGCCGGTGATGCCGCGCCCTGTGGCAAGCGGTCGACTGGTCAACGCCGCGGGCACAATGACCACGGACGCTCCGGGATCGGTGCGCGGCTGGACACGGTCGGCCTTCGGACTGGTCCTGACGCGATCTTCGGGTTTCGATGCGGGGTGGGCGATCGGCCGGCCGGCCAGCCCATCGAGGCCCTCATCCGGGTGATGCATGGCCAGCAAGGTGCCGATTGCATAGCCAGATTTGGCTGCTTGCGGCTGACGCGCCGGGCTTGTCTGGTTTTCCGGCCGCCATGTCGGCAATGGGATGTTGAGCGCCACCATGTTCGGCGCGGCGCTTGGCGGAGCGGCATCCGTCTTGGCCAAGCGAATGTCGGCATCGTTTACCGCCGGTTTCGCGGGTAGCAGTTCGGCCCGCGCCATGGAAGCGCCGGCAATTGCGAACGGCACGGTTTCGGAGCTCGGAACACTCGCCGTGAGTTCGGCGCGCGGTGCGAAGGCCGGCAGCGGCACTGCGCCCGGCGCCATCGCCATGACGATCGCTTCAGGCGTCTCCCGCTTCTGTCCGGTGAGCGGGTCTTCATCGGGGGCGCCGGAAGCCATCTGGATGTCGGCACGCCGAGCTTCCCGCGGCGGCACGACCGCGATGCCCTGTCCGGCCTGCCGGGGCTCGACCGACTTCGCCGGTTTGCGCGGCGCGGGCACCGCTTCCCCGATATCGTCCGACTCGCCTCCGCCACGCCCACCCAACAGCGTCGCAAGCAGGCCACGCGGCTTGCGTTGGTCGCCGTCGACACTTGCCAGTTCGATCTTGGCCAGTTCGATCTTGGCCAGTTCGATGTTGGCCAGTTCGATGTTGGGCGTACCTGCGCCCTTGCGCGACTTGTAGGCGGCAAGCGCCTGCTCGTAGCCGGGCAGCGGTCTGCCGTCGCTCGGCACATGCAGTGTGTTGCCGTTTGGGAATACCTTGGCGAGTTCCTGGCGGGCTATGCCCGGCCAATGCCGCACATTGCCAACGTCCATGTGTATGAAAGGCGAACCGGAGGTAGGATAGTAGCCCACGCCGCCGCCTTGCATCTTGAGGCCGATGTCGCGCAGCTTCTTCAGCGGCACATCCAGCAGGAAGAAGTCCATCGCCCGGCCAACCATGTGTTGGCTTTCCCGAGCCACGCCCTTCGAACGACCGCGCAGCATTGCGTTCGTCGCAGGCGATCGATAGGCGCTGACCACGTTGATATAGGCCGTCGAGCCGCTGGCTCTATAGGCCTGCCAGACAAGGTCGAGCAGGCGCGGATCCATCTTGGTCGGCTCGTTGCGACGCCAGTCACGCAGCATGAAATTGATCTTCTTCAATCCCGCCGGATCGTAGCGCCCATTTCGCTTGAAGACGATCTCGGCCTTCTCGCCGGTATGAAGATGTTGAATCTTCAAGGCGCGAGTCTCCGCGAACGCGCTGGTCATGCACATGCAAAGGAATGCGAGCATGATGGCCGGCAACCGTGACCAACGATGGGAAACGCCGGGCGCGTTTTGTTCGCTTTCAATCACATTCATGCCTTGCACATTGTACTTGTCTGGGGCGATTTGACGTCTTCGCCGGAATGAGGAGGGCCTTCTTTTCCGCGCCCTGACCTGACCTGAGAAGGCATGGGCTTGACCGGGACAGACGGCATCCATCCCAAAACACGTCATGTCGATGAACAGCATCTTGGTTAACGAATAGTGTTCACGCCGAGAATGGGTCTCCAAATGGCTTGCATGTCTGATGCTCGGGCAAATCCGGATGCTCGCCCCGACAGCCATGGCATGTTAAGAGCGTCGGACTCCTCTCATGGCCAAGCCCCGTCAATGTTGAGCATTTATCCCCAGAACAGAACGCCAGGATCGCAGCGCCAAGCGATCTGGCTGGATCTTCATGACCCCACACCGGCGGAACTCGCCGAGGCCGATTCGCTGGCCGGCGTCGCGGTGCCCAGTCGCGAAAGTCTCAGCGAGATCGAAAGTTCCAGCCGGCTCAGAATCCGCGACGGCGTGCTTTCGATGAGCGTGCCAATGGTCACGCTTGTCGAAGGTGGCGCACCGCAAGTCGCGCCGGTCGGGTTCGTGCTGTCGCGCGAGCGCCTCGTCACCGTTCGTTTCGCCACGTTGCCGGCCTTCGACGCGGTTGCCGGACGCTTCAGCGATTCCGGTCAATGCCCGACCTCGAGCCTGGAGGTGTTCGTCGACCTCTGCGATGAACTCATCGATCGCCTCGCCGACGGTCTCGAGCACGCGGCGGCCGAACTGCGCGTCTTGTCCGCCACCGCTTTCCATGTGCCGGACAGCCCGGGCCGCAAGGCGATCCGCTCAAACAAGGTCATTCGCGCCCAGTTGCGCCATGTCGGCCGACTGGGTGACTATCTTTCGGAAAAGCGCGATGCCTTGCTGGCGCTGGGACGCGCCATCGATTTCGCGTGCGGGATGACCGCGGATTGGGGTGACGGGCGGATGACGCCGCGAATGAACGGCCTGAAGCAGGACGTGGCTTCTCTTGACGACTACGAGGTCCATCTATCCGACAAGGTGCAATTCCTGCTCGATGCCATGGTCGGGCTGATCGGCATCGCCCAAAACGACATCTTCAAGATTCTCACCATCGTTTCGATCGTCGGCATTCCCCCGACCTTGATTGCCGGTATCTACGGCATGAATTTCAAGACCATGCCCGAATACGACTGGGCCTTCGGCTACCCTTATGGGCTGGCAATGATCGCTCTCAGCGCCATCATTCCGTTGGCGTGGTTCAAGTGGCGGGGTTGGTTCTAAGGCATCTCGCCGAGTGTTGCCTACGACGGCGCGCCGCTCGGGCCGTTGCGCCTCCGTTCCATTGGTTGCAGGCACTTGCGAGATGCCCGCCTCGATGTTGATGACAATCGCCAGTCCATCGGCGCCCTATCGAACTGATCGAGCACGCGGAATATCGGCGTTCGTCTGCTGCGGCTATCCCTGCAGCGTTTTGGCGCTGTCGCGCAACGATTTCAAAGAGATGGGATGGTGCTGCGAGAGAGGATTGAACTCTCGACCTCTCCCTTACCAAGGGAGTGCTCTACCACTGAGCTACCGCAGCCGCTGATGGCGGGGCTTCTGCCATATCGAACCGGCAAGCGCAAGGCCAAGTGCAACGCTTCTGTGAAAGCCTTTGCCGGATGGCTTTTGATGACATGGCGGCGCCACAATGTTGGCTATCCCTGATCAGCGGGCTGGCTGGTCGCCAGCTGAGACGGGACGATGAACGACACGACAAAGACTGGTCCAGTGAAAAAGTCTGGCGCGACCCGCAACGACCGGCTCGCCGAGCAGTTGCGCGCCAATCTGCAGAAGCGCAAGGCGCAGTCGCGCTCGCGCCGCACCGGCGACGCCGACAAGCAGCGCACCGGAGAGGCCGATGAGCGGCCAGAAGGGCTCGCTGCATCGAAGGAATTGCAAAAAGATTAACTCAAATCGGCCACTCTTGGTTCGGATAGCCGGAAATCCTATTTCTTGAACCAGACCGGCCAATGGTCTAGACGGGCCGATACTCAAACGATTGAACCGGCCTTTTTGAGCCGAGAGGGACGTTCTTCCATGGATCGCATCAGAATTGTCGGCGGCAACAAGCTTGCCGGAAGCATTCCGATCTCGGGCGCGAAAAACGCCGCGCTCCCCCTGATGATCGCCTCGCTCCTGACCGACGACACGCTGACGCTGGAAAACGTGCCGCATTTGGCCGATGTCGAGCAGCTGATCCGCATCCTCGGCAATCACGGCGTCGATTATTCGGTCAATGGCCGCCGCGAGAAGCAGAATGAGGGCTATTCGCGCACCATCAACTTCTCCGCCCGCAACATCGTCGACACCACGGCCCCTTACGAGCTGGTGTCGAAGATGCGCGCGTCGTTCTGGGTGATCGGCCCGCTGCTGGCCCGCATGGGCGAAGCCAAGGTGTCGCTGCCGGGCGGTTGCGCCATCGGCACGCGCCCGGTCGATCTGTTCCTCGAAGGCCTGCAGGTGCTGGGCGCCGATATCGACGTCGACACTGGCTATGTCATCGCCAAGACCCGGAATGGTCGCCTTGTCGGCAACCGCTACGTATTCCCGAAGGTCTCGGTCGGCGCCACTCATGTGCTGATGATGGCCGCATCCCTGGCCAAGGGCGAGACGGTACTTGAAAATGCCGCCTGCGAGCCCGAAATCGTCAACCTTGCCGAATGTCTCAACGCCATGGGCGCGAAGATTTCCGGCGCCGGCACGCCAACCATCACCATCGATGGCGTCGAATCACTCTCCGGCGCCCGCGTCCGGGTCATTCCCGACCGCATCGAGACCGGCACCTATGCCATGGCAGTGGCGATGACCGGCGGCGACGTCGTGCTGGAAGGCGCTCGCCCCGATCTGCTGCAGACCGCGCTCGACGTGATCGCCCAGACCGGCGCCGAGATTACGCCGACCAATTCCGGCATTCGTGTGCGGCGCAACGGCGCCGGCATTTCACCGGTGGACGTTACGACGGCACCGTTCCCGGCCTTCCCGACCGATTTGCAGGCGCAGTTCATGGGCCTGATGACCATGGCCAAGGGCAAGTCGCGCATCACCGAGACGATCTTCGAAAACCGCTTCATGCATGTACAGGAGCTGGCCCGGCTGGGTGCCCACATCACGCTTTCTGGCCAGACGGCGATCGTCGACGGCGTGTCGAAACTGAAGGGCGCGCCGGTCATGGCGACCGATCTGCGCGCCTCGGTGTCGCTGGTCATCGCTGGTCTCGCGGCCGAAGGCGAGACCACGGTCAACCGCGTCTATCATCTCGACCGCGGCTTCGAGCGGCTGGAAGAAAAGCTGTCCAACTGCGGCGCGGTGATCGAGCGGATTACGGCTTAATTCAATCGCAAGGCGGTGGATGAATGCTGATATGACCAATTGTCAAAGTCGGTGCCGCCCCTCATCTGCCTGCCGGCATCTTCTCCCCGTATAGTGACGGGGAGAAGGGGCTGTCCGCAACGTCGGCCCCATTTCTGCAACGCCGGATATTGGCGAAATCCTCAGCGAAAGCTTCCTTCTCCCCGTCTCTATACGGGGAGAAGTGCCCGGCAGGGCGATGAGGGGCAGCGCAAACCCGAAGCCGTGTCGCGGTTGCACGGATCGCCAAGACCGCCTAACAGAAGGCTGAACAATCAACCCTCAGGTGCGAAATCCGCATGACCGCCCTTAAGCTTATCGCACTCGACGATCAGGATCTGAGCATCGTTTCGGCCCATGTCCAGGACGCGGTCCTGAAAGTCAGTGACCTCGAATTCCTGCCTTCGACCAAGCGTTTCCTGCTGACCATGAACCGTTTCGTCTGGGAGGCCAAATCGGGCCTGTTTCACCAGCACAATGAGCGGCGGCAGGCCGTGCTGCATTTCGACCGCGTGTTGGGCGCCAAGACCAACGGCATTGCCCGCGACAAGCCGGCCGAGATCCTGTCGCTGCTGGCGATCAGCTTCATCGAGATCAGCAAGCCCGCCGGCATCGTCGAGCTGATCTTTTCGGGCGGCGGCACCATCATGCTCGATGTCGAGTGCATCGAAGCCCGCCTTGCCGATATCGGCGGCGCGTGGGAAGCCACGTCGCGCCCCGTCCACAAGGCTTGAGCGTCCCATGGCCATCACGCTTCGTCAGTCCGACGCCGATTTCGAGCAGCGTTTCGCCGCGTTCCTGCTGACCAAGCGCGAGGTGTCGGCCGATGTCGATGCCGCGGTGCGCGACATCATCGCGCGCGTTCGCGCCGAGGGCGACGCGGCGCTGATCGACTACACCACGAAATTCGACCGTGCCGACCTGAAGGATCTCGGCATTGCCGTTTCAAAGGACGACATCGCCCGAGCTTACAAGGCTGCCGACCCGAAGACGATCGAGGCGCTGGAATTCGCGCGCGACCGCATTCGCTCGCATCACGAGCGGCAGCGGCCGAAAGATGATCGCTATACGGATGCAGCCGGTGTCGAGCTCGGCTGGCGCTGGACGGCGATCGAAGCGGTCGGGCTCTATGTGCCGGGCGGCACGGCAAGCTATCCAAGCTCGGTGCTGATGAACGCCATCCCGGCCCGGGTGGCCGGCGTCGAGCGCATCGTCATGGTGGTGCCGGCGCCTGGCGGCATCATCAATCCGCTGGTGCTGGTGGCGGCCGATATGTCAGGCGTGTCGGAGATCTATCGTATCGGCGGCGCGCAGGCGATCGCCGCTCTTGCCTATGGCACCGAAACGATCAGGCCGGTCGCCAAGATCGTCGGCCCCGGCAATGCCTATGTCGCGGCGGCCAAGCGGCAGGTGTTCGGCACCGTCGGTATCGACATGATCGCCGGGCCCTCGGAAGTGCTGGTCGTGGCCGATGGCGGCAACGATCCGGACTGGATCGCCGCCGACCTGCTGGCCCAGGCCGAGCACGATGCGTCGGCGCAGTCGATCCTGGTCACCGACGATCCGGCCTTCGGCATCGCTGTCGAACAGGCGGTCGAGCGCCAGTTGCAGAGCCTGCCGCGCGCCGAGACAGCGGCGGCGAGCTGGCGCGATTTCGGCGCTGTGATCCTTGTGCCGACGATCGAGGCCGCGCTGCGGCTGGTCGACCGCATCGCGGCCGAACATGTCGAACTCGCCATCGACGATGCCGAGGGGTTTCTGGCGCGGATGCGCAATGCCGGTGCTGTCTTTCTCGGCCGCCACACGCCGGAAGCCATCGGCGACTATGTCGGCGGCTCCAACCACGTGCTGCCGACGGCACGCTCCGCGCGTTTCTCGTCGGGGCTTTCGGTCCTCGACTTCGTCAAGCGCACGTCTATCCTGAAGCTAGGGCCGGAACAGTTGCGGCTTCTGGCGCCGGCGGCGATCGCGCTCGCCAAGGCGGAAGGTCTTGATGCGCATGGCCGCTCGGTCGCCATACGGTTGAACATGTAGGCCATCATGACGGGCTCCGATCAAACCCGCGCAAAACTGATCGATGTCGAACTCGATGAATCGATCGGCCGTTCGACGCCTGATGTCGAGCATGAGCGCGCGGTAGCGATCTTCGACCTGATCGAGGAGAACAGCTTTCAACCCGTCAATGACAGCGGCGCCGGCCCCTACCGGCTGAAACTGTCGCTGGCCGAGCAGCGCCTGGTCTTTGCCGTGGCGCGCGAGGACGGTGCTGACGTCGTCACCCACATCCTGTCGCTGACGCCGCTCAGGCGCATCGTCAAGGACTACTACATGATCTGCGAAAGCTATTACGACGCCATCCGCTCCTCGACGCCGAGCCACATCGAGGCGATCGACATGGGCCGCCGCGGCCTGCACAATGAGGGCTCGCAAACGCTGATGGACCGGCTCTCCGGCAAGATCGACATCGACTTCGATACGGCGCGCCGGCTGTTCACGCTGGTCTGCGTGCTGCACTGGCGGGGCTAGCCCTGGCACCCGGCGCCCTGCCCCGCTCGATCCTGTTCCTGTGCGGCATGAACGCCGTGCGCTCGCCGATGGCGGAGCTGCTGGCGCGGCGGGCGCTGCCGGCGACCATCTTCGTCGCCTCGGCCGGCGTTCGCGCCGGCGAGCGCGACCCGTTCGTCGATGCGGTGCTTGCCGAGGACGGCCTGTCGCTGGGCGAGCGTCATCCAAGGACGATGGACGATCTCGAGGACGACTATTTCGACCTCATCGTCACACTGGCGCCGGAAGCGCACCACGCGGCGCTCGAACTTACCCGCTCGCTCGCCGTCGAGGTCGAATACTGGCCGACGCCGGACCCGACCGACGCCGCCGGTACGCGCGAGCAGATCATGGCGGCCTATCGCGACGTGCGTGAGCGGCTGAAGGCGCGGATCGGTCGCCGTTTTGCCGCTCCGAAGGCTGCCGATTAAGCGTGTTCACAAGCGAGCGTTTATCATATAGGTTCCGCCGAAATTCCGGCCAGGCCGCCGGAACTGCCATCCAAGCAAAGGTATCGAATGCCGAAGGAAGAAGTCCTCGAGTTTCCGGGTGTCGTGACGGAATTGTTGCCCAACGCGATGTTCAGGGTGAAACTCGAAAACGAACACGAGATCATCGCCCATACGGCCGGCCGCATGCGCAAGAACCGCATCCGCGTGCTGACCGGAGACAAGGTTCTGGTCGAGATGACGCCATACGACCTGACCAAGGGCCGCATCACCTATCGTTTCAAGTAAGCAAAGCCCGACTGGTCCGCGATGAGCCTTTTGCAGAAGCTGGTGCTTGCCTCGGGTTCGCCGCGCCGCATCGAGCTCTTGCAGCAGGCCGGCATCGAGCCGGACCGCGTGCTGCCGGCCGATGTCGACGAGACGCCGCTGCGCGCCGAGCATCCGCGCTCGCTGGCCAAGCGGCTGTCGAAGGAAAAGGCCGAGAAGGCGTTCGCGTCGCTGAAGACCGAGGCCGACTATGCGCCGGGCTTCGTGCTGGCCGCCGACACGGTGGTCGCCGTCGGGCGGCGCATCCTGCCCAAGGCCGAGACCCTTGACGACGCCGCCAACTGCCTCGGGCTGTTGTCGGGCCGTTCGCACCGGGTCTATTCCGGCATCTGCCTGATCACGCCGGGCGGCAAATTGCGACAGCGGCTGGTCGAGACGCGGGTGCGCTTCAAGCGGCTGCCGCGCGAGGAAATCGATGCCTATGTCGCCTCGGGCGAGTGGCGCGGCAAGGCCGGCGGCTATGCCGTCCAGGGTCTCGCCGGCGCCTTCGTCGTCAAGCTGGTCGGCTCCTACACCAACATCGTCGGCCTGCCGCTCTATGAGACGGTGGCGCTGCTTTCCGGCGAAGGCTTCAAGGTGCATGGCGGCTGGCTGGCGGGTGCACGGCCGTGAATTCCGACCCCAAAGTCACGCCGCTGCGCCCAAAGCGCCCCTGCCCCGAATGCGGCAAGCCATCGGCGCGCGACACCTTTCCGTTCTGCTCGACGCGCTGCAAGGACATCGACCTCAACCGCTGGCTGAAGGGCGCCTATGTCATCTCCGCTCGCGACGACGAGGAAGAGCCGGACAACGACGGTCCCAAATGAACGCGGGGCCGGTCAGGCCGCTTCGGTCTTGCGTTTCACGCGTGCCCAGGCCGGCAGCCAGTCGCCGTGAGCGGCGAGAAGATCGTCGACCAGGGACCAGATCTGGTCGAGATCGAGTTCGGCGGCCGTATGCGGATCCATCATCGCCGCATGGTAGATGTGATCGCGGTTCTCCGTCATCAGCGCCCGCACCGTCAGCTCCTGCACGTTGATGTTGGTGCGCATCAGCGCCGTCAATTGCGGCGGCAGGTCGCCGATATAAGTCGGCTGGATGCCGGACGCATCGACCAGGCACGGCACTTCGGCGGCGCAATCCCGGGGCAGCGAGGTGATGCAGCCATTGTTGCGGACATTGCCGTAGATCACCGACGGTTCGCCCGTCCATACCGAATTCATGATCGAGGAGGCGTATTCCTTCGACTGCTCGACTTCGATGCGATCGGCCGAGCGATAGGCTTGCGCCTGCCCCTTCCAGCGCTCGATCTGTTCGATGCAGCGCTTGGGATATTCATCCAGCGGGATGCCGTATTTCTCGATCAGGTCCAGGCGGCCTTCCTTGATGAAATAGGGCGTGTATTCGGCGAAATGTTCAGAGCTTTCGGTGACGAAATAGCCCAGCCGCGTCAGCATCTCGTAGCGCACCTTGTTGGGGCAGCGCGGGTTCCAGCCGGGCTTGGGCGCGCGGCCTTCGCGATAGGCGCGCACGAGATCGGGATAGAGGTTTCGGTAGGAACCGTCCGGCTGGCGATGCTCGAAGCTGAGATAGAAGGCCATGTGATTGATGCCGGCCGAGCGGTAGCGGATTTCCTCGTAGGGAAGGTCGAGATCGTGCGCCAGCTCCATCGCCGTGCCTTGCACCGAATGGCAGAGCCCGACCTGCCTGATCTCAGGATATTTCTCGGCGATCGCCCAAGTGTTGATCGCCATCGGGTTGACATATTGCAGCATGATCGCCTGCGGGCAGACGGCGAGCATGTCCTCGCAGATTGCCCACAGATGCGGCACGGTCCTGAGGCCCCGCATGATGCCGCCAACGCCGAGCGTATCGGCGATGGTCTGGCGCAGGCCGTATTTTTTAGGCACTTCGAAATCGGTGACGGTGCAGGGCTCGTAGCCGCCGATCTGGAAGGCGACAACGACGAAGTCGGCGCCGGCGAGGGCCTTGCGCTGGTCCGAATAGGTCTCGGCCTTCGCCGTGACGCCGAGCGTCGCGATCAGCTTGTTGACGACGATGGCGCTCTCTTCCAGCCGCTGCGGATTGATGTCCATCAGCGCGATCGTCGCACTGGAAAGCGACGGCCGCTGCAGCACGTCGCCGACGATGTTCTTCATGAACACCGTCGAACCGGCGCCGATGAAAGTGATCTTGGGATTTCTTGCCACGCTAACCTCCGGCATATGTTCAGGCCACGTCGAAAGCGGCCCTGACGAGCCGTTCGGTGTAGGCGGTCTTGGGATTGGACAGGACCTCGTCGACGGGGCCCTGCTCGACGATCTTGCCGTGCTGCATGACGATGACGCGGTGGCACAGCGCACGCACCACCTTGAGGTCGTGCGAGATGAAGAGGTAGCTCAAGCCGCGCTCGTCCTGCAACTTGCGCAGGAGGTCGATGATCTGCGCCTGGACGGAGAGGTCCAGCGCCGATGTCGGCTCGTCGAGCAGGATGAATTCGGGTTCGAGCGCAATGGCGCGGGCGATCGCGACGCGTTGGCGCTGGCCGCCGGAGAATTCGTGCGGGAACCGCGACAGGATATCGTCGGGCATGCCGGCGCTGACCAGCGCCTCGCGCACCCGCTCGACCCGCTCGCGCCGTGTCGCCCCGATGCTGTTGACGATCAGCCCTTCCTCGATGATCTGGCCGATCGTCATGCGCGGGTTGAGCGAGGAGAACGGATCCTGGAAGACGATCTGCATGCGCGAGCGCAGCGGCCGCATCTGCGCCCGCGACAGGCCGTGGATTGGCTTGCCGTCGAAATGGATCTCGCCACGCTTGGCGTCTATCAATCTAAGCAGGGCCTGGCCGAAGGTGGTCTTGCCGGAACCGGACTCACCGACCAGTCCCAATGTCTCATGGCGGCAAAGTTTGAGGCCGAGATCGTCGACCGCGACCAGTTCGCGCCAGTCCGGTTTCAGGAAGCTGCCGTGGCGCAGCATGAAGGAGACGCGCACGCCGCTCGCCTCGAGAATGGTGCCGCAGCCGTCGGGGAGTGGCTTCGGCCGGCCGCGCGGTTCGGAGGCGAGCAGCCGCCGCGTATAGGGATGTTGCGGATCGGCGAAAAGTCGTTCGGTGACGTTGTGCTCGCACATTTCGCCATGCTGCATGACATAGACGTAGTCGGAGAACTGGCGCACCACGGTGAGGTCATGGGTGATCAGGATCACCGCCATGCGCAGCTCTTTCTGCAGGCCGCGGATCAGGTTCAGGATCTGCGCCTGGACAGTGACGTCGAGTGCGGTGGTCGGCTCGTCGGCGATCAGCACATCGGGATTGTTGGCCAGCGCCATGGCGATCATCACCCGCTGCCGCTGCCCGCCCGAGAGCTGGTGCGGATACTGCTTGAGCCGCGCTTCCGGGTCGGGGATCTGGACGTGCTGCAGAAGTTCGAGCGCCCGTGCCCAGGCCTGCTTGCGGCCCATCTTGCTGTGCACCCTGATCGCCTCGACGATCTGGCTGCCGACCGTGTAGATCGGGTTGAGCGAGCTCATCGGCTCCTGAAAGATCATCGAGATGCGGTTGCCGCGCAGCTTGCGCCGGGCGCTCTCGGGGAATTTCAGGATGTCTTGCCCGTCATAACAGATGCTCGACCCCGGCGACACCGTGGCGCGCCGCGACAGCAGCCCCATGACGGTGCGCGCCGTCACCGACTTGCCGGAACCGGATTCGCCGACGATCGCAATCGTCTCGCCGCGATAGAGCTGAAACGAGATATCCTTGATCGCTTCGACGACGCCATGCTCGACCTTGAAGGATACAGCGACATTGCGGGCGTCGATGATGGGCTGGTCCTGGCGTCCGTCATGATCGTGGCGGACGGTCGGTGCGAAGGATTGGGCGAGCGCGACGGTCATCCTGCCACCTCAGTAGGGGTCGACGGCGTCGCGCAGGCCGTCGCCCAGCGCGTTGAAGGCAAAGACGGTGACGAGCACGAAACCGACCGGCGACAGGATCCAGGGATAGGTGCCGATGACGGAATAGGTCGCGGTGTCCTGCAGCATCAGACCCCACGAGATCAGCGGCGGCTTGACGGCGAAGCCGAGGAAACCGAGGAAGGATTCGAGCAGCACCACCGTCGGGATCGCCAACGTCACGGCGACGATCACATGGCTCATCACATTGGGGAGGATGTGCTGCATGATGATGCGCCGGTCGGTGGCGCCAACCGCCATGGCGGCGCGCACGTACTCGATCCGCGCGAGCGCCAGCGTCTTGCCGCGCACCTCGCGCGACATCTGCGCCCAGCCCAATGCCGACATGACGATGATGACGAAAGCGAGAAAGACATTGGTGGGCGCGGTAACCGGGATCAGCGTCGTCAGCGCCAGGTAGAGCGGCAGCTGCGGGAAGGCGAGCACCAGTTCGACGAAGCGCTGCATCCAGACATCGAACCTGCCGCCGAAATAGCCGGAGACCATGCCGACGGTGGTGCCGATGACGGTGATGATGAAGACGACCGTCAGCGCGATCATCAGCGAGACGCGCGAGCCATGGATGGCTCTTGACAGCACGTCGCGGCCGAACTTGTCGGTGCCGAGGAAATGCACCGGCTGGCCGTCCAGTGAGCCGAACAGATGCCGGTCCGCCGGCAACAGCCCGAACAGCTTGTAGGGCGCGCCATGCGCGAAGAACCCGAGCAGCCTTGGATGGTCATAGTCGGGGCCGACGACGGGCTGGAAGGTGACCGGATCGAGGTCCGCCGAATCGGCCAGCGCGTAGACCCTCGGCCGCGCGACGAAATTGCCGTCCTTGTCGTGGAAGACAGGCAGCTGCGGCGGCGCGAAGCCGACATCCGTGACCTTCGGGTCCATCGGCGCCAGGAACTCGGCGAACACAGCCATCACCAGCAAAAGCACGACGAGCCAAAGCCCGGCCATGCCGGTCCAGGAGCGCTTCAGCCGGCGCCAGACAAGTGCGATGTAGCTCTCGTTGCCGCGTTGCGGCTTGTTGATGGCGCCTTCGGCGGGCAGCGGCGGTGGCAGATTGTCGAAAGCCAGCATCTCAGCTTTCCCCGAACTGGCGCACACGCGGATCGAGCAGGACGAGCAGCATGTCGGCGATGATGTTGCCAACGATCAGCGTCGCCGACAGCACCATCATGAAGGTGGCGGTGACATAGACGTCGCCGACAGCCATCGAGCCGACAATCGCCGGGCCGACCGTCGGCAGCGCGAAGATGATCGCCGTCTCGATCTCGCCGGTGAGCATGTAGGGCAGCACCACGCCCTGATACATGACGAGCGGGTGCAGTGCGTTGGGCACGGCGTGGCGCATGACAACGGCGGCGCCGGTCAGCCCCTTGGCCCTCGCCGTCTCGACATATTGCGCGTTCAGCGTGTCGAGCAGATTGCCGCGCATGACGCGCATATTGTAGGCGAGGCCGCCGAAGGTGGCTATCGCCACGACCGGCCAGACATGCTTGACCAGGTCGGCTAACTTTGCCCACGACCACGGCGCGCCACCATATTGCGGCGAGAAGAAGCTGCCGATCTCCGACACGTTGAATTGGAAGACCATGAGATAGACGATGATCAGCGCCATCAGGAAGCGCGGCACAGTCATGCCGAGGAAGGAGATGGCCGACAGCGTCGAGTCGATCCAGGTGTATTGCCGTGTCGCCGCCCATATGCCGAAGCCGATGCCGAGCACCGAGGCGAGCAGATGGCAGACCAGCGCCAGAATGAGCGTGCGCGGCAGGCGCTCGCCGACCACATCGGCGACCGGCTTGTTATAGTAGAGGCTGTAGCCGAAATCGCCGCGCGTAATGATACCGCCGATCCAGTTGAGATACTGGACGGGCAGCGGCTTATCGAGGCCATGCTCGATGCGATAGGCCTTGGCCTGCGCGTCTGCCTCGGCGAAAGACGCTCCGCCCTGATTGATCAGCTGCGAGCGGATGTAGTCGGCATAGTCGCCCGGCGGCGCCTGGATGATGGCAAAGGTGACCAGGCTCAAAATGGCGAGGACCGGTATTGCCGACGCTATGCGCGTGAGCAGGAATCGCAGCATGGACGGTCCGCTTCCTTGTCTCGCCGATCGCGCCCCTTTGGTTGCGTCCGGAGGTTGGCTTTGCCCGGCCGCGCCAGCGGCGCGGCCGGAGTTCTCTTGGTCAGGGAGGTAAACCTAATCCATCAGGCCCCCTAATCCATCGGGCCCTTGTCTCCGGGTTTGCCGGGAAGCTCCTCGGGGAACAATTCGTACTTCGCCTGCTTGTCGGCCGCGACAAAGACCCGTTCGCGGATGATCGAATCCTCGGCCCAGTTGAACATGAAGATCGGCGTGCCCTGCGGAATGTTGGAGAAGCGCTTGTTGACGATCAGCGCGCCAGGATATTCCGTCAGCCCGACATTGTAGACGTGTTCCGTCGAAATCTTCTGGAACTGTTTCATCAGGCTTGCGCGCTGGTCATTGTCCTGCGTCGAGACGAACTTGTTGACGATGTCGACGAGGTCCTTTTCGAAAGGCATCAGATCGACCTCGCCGTTTTCCGGCGCGCGGTGGTTCCAGCTGGTGCGCGGACCGACCGGGGCAAGCTGCTCGGTGTTCTGCACCACCGACGTCAGCTCCTGATCGTTGCGTCGGACCAGCCAATCGAAACGGCCGGAATATTGGGAGGCGTCGCGCTGGGTGCCGTTGAGGCCGTTGAGCACGACCCGAAGCCCGAGCTTTTCCATCTGGCCGACAACACCTTCGGCAAGGCTCTTGTCCGTGGTGTAGTCGTTGTTGACCAGCATCACGATCTCGACGTTCTTGCCGCCGGCGGTGCCGGCCGGGAAGTTCACGAAACCGTCGCCGTCGGTATCCTTGAGGCCGGCCTTGGCGAGTTCCGCCTTTGCGCCTTCGAGGTCAAAGGGATAGTAGACGGTCGAACCGCGGTCATAGAAGCTGGTGCCCGACGACAGGCCGCCGGCATAGATGGCGGTGAACGGACCCTTGACCAGCGAGTCGCCGAGCGCCTTGCGGTCGAGCGCCATGGTGACAGCCTTGCGGAAATCCTCGTTGCGGTTCAGCTCGCGCACAGCTTGCCCGCGTTCGTCGGGGTTGCCCCAGCCATTGGCGGAAAAGTTCATGCGCAGATTGTAGCCGATGAGCCGTGGGCCGAAGGCCAGCCGCGCCGGCGCATTCGCCTCCGCCGCGCGCTTCAGCGAGGCGACGAAGTTTTCCGGCTGCTCCAGATTGGAGAAGTCGGCCGAGCCGGCGACCGCCTGGACGTCGCGGTCGGCCCAGGTCGACAGCTTATACTGCAGTTCGTTGAGGTAAGGCAGCTGGTTGCCCTTCTCATCGACCTTCCAGTAGTAGGGGTTGCGGCGCATGACGATGATATCGTCCGGCCGGTATTCGACCGGCACCCAGGCGCCCATCACCGGCATGTTCATGAATTCCGGTGGGAAGGCGTTCTTGAACTGCTCGTAGGTGTTTTTCGAGTATTTCGGATGCTGCGGCTTCAGAATGTGCGCCGGGCCGGGGCAGAAGGTGCCGTAGGCCATTGCGTAGAGATACTGCTTCGGGAACGCTTCCTTGAAGGTCCACTCGACGGTGTAGTCGTCGATCTTCTTCAGCGTCGTACCGACACCAAAGGTTTCCGGCGTCGCGCCGTTCAGTGGCGAAACGTTCGGGTCAACGACCTCGTCTTCCCAGTAGAACATGACATCGTCGGCGTTGAAGGCAACGCCATCCGACCATTTGGCGCCTTCGACAAGGTGCATGGTCAGCTTGTGGCCGTCCTTCGACCAGTCCCAGCTCCTGGCCAGGTTCGGCAGCGGTTCGGTGTCCTTCGCCTCGACCTGGAACAGCGGCGCGGTGCGCGTCAGGCATTCGGAAAGGCCGATATCGATGCCGCCCCAGCCTTGGGTCTGGCCGGCGCCGTAGTTCCAGCCTTCCGGCCGACCGCCGATGACATGGCGCATCGTATCGCCATAGACGCCGATGCCGTCCTGCATGTTGCCCGTCTTGAAGACCAGCGGCTCTTTCGGCAGCCTGTCTTTCACCGGCGGCAGCTTGCCGGTCTTGACGTATTTCTCGGTAACCCAGTCGGGCTCGTGATATTGTTTGAGCGCCTTGAACTCCAGGATGGAGTCACGCGCCACATATTTGATCTTGCCCTCGGCGGGGAACGGTGTCGGTGCCGGCGGAACCGTCGGCTCCGACGCGTATGCATTGAGTGCCGAGACCGAGACGCTCAGCGCCAGTCCCGCGGTAAGGCCGATATTGCGTAAATTCCTCACTGTCTCTCTCCCTCTTGTTTGTTCCGGAGCGTTTGCACCTGCTCCGCTTCTCCTCGAATTCAAACGGTTTCGTCGCAGTGGATCTGCCTCCCATAGATCCGCCATCACCGCATGAGGTTTCAGCCGGCTTGCTTCAGCGCGGCTTTTTCGGCGCGCAATTCCTCGATCGAGCGCACATTTCGCCGAGCCGCGCCCGCCCATTCGCGGGTCTTGACGCTGGATGTCGACAGCCGCTCCCTGGCGGCCGGAACCGCATGGGCATATTGCGGCAACCAGGCTGCCTGGGCGACGACCATTTCATCGACCATTTGCCAGACCTCCTCCGGGGTTGAAACCGCGCCGACCAGCGGGTCATGCAGCACGGCGAGCTTCAGCAGATCGATGTCGCCCGATATCGAGGCATGGACCGACATGCGCTGGACATTGATCGAGGCGATGCAGGTGGCGGCGCAGGCTTCCGGCAGCGTGATGCCGGCGGCCATGTTGATGCCGAAGCGGTCGACGAATCCGGGCGACTCGATGATGGCGTCCGGCGGCAGGTTGGTGATCACGCCATCGTTCCTGACGTTGAAGTGGCCGCGATAGACGCGGTTGGTCTCCAGTGCCTCCAGTATGTGGCTGGCATGCTCGTTGGAGCGCTTCTCGGGATCGATCGGCTGTGACGCCGCTTCGAGGAACTGCGGATATTCCGTTTCGAACCAGTTGCGGGTTTCGGTCGAGTAGCGGAGATAGCCGCCCGTCTCGCCATGGATCCAGTCGGACATGTCGATCCAGCGTGTGATCTCGTCGGGACGCTTGCGGTACCAGGGCAGATATTCGGAAAGATGGCCGTTGCTTTCGGTCGAATAGACGCCGAAGCGCTTCAGCACGTCGATGCGCAGCTTCTCCTGCCTGGAATAGACCGGGTGCGCCTCGAAGGCGGCAACCAGCTCGTCCTTGCCGATCTTGCGGCCGTTCAGGCGCAGATCGATGAACCAGGTCTGGTGGTTGATGCCGGAACAGACATAGTCGAGCTCCTGCCTGGACTTCGCGCCCAGCACATCGGCGATCTGCTCTGCGCCGTGCTGGACGCCATGGCAAAGCCCGACTGTGTCGACCTTGCCGTATTCGATCGCGGCCCAGGTGTTCATCGCCATCGGGTTGGCGTAGTTCAGGAACTTCGCGTTCGTCTCGGCGACTTCGCGTATGTCCTTGCAGAAATCCAGGATCACCGGGATGTTGCGCTGGCCATAGAGAATACCGCCGGCGCAGATCGTGTCACCGACGCATTGGTCGATGCCATATTTCAAGGGAATGCGGATATCGTCGGCATAGGCTTCGAGGCCGCCGACCCGCACGCAGCTGATGACATAGCGTGCGCCTTCGAGCGCCTTGCGGCGGTCGGTGGTCGCCGTCACCCTGGTCGGCAGTCTGTTTGCCTCGACGATCCTGTCGAGGATCGCCTTGATCATCTGAAGATTGTGCTCGCTGACATCGGTCAGCGCGAATTCGATGTCGGTGAATTCGGGGACGCAGAGAATGTCGGTGAACAGCTTCTTGGTGAATCCGACGCTGCCGGCACCGATGATAGCGATTTTGAAACTCATCAGCCGGACCTCATTTCATTCGAATGGCGGGCAAGGAATGACAAGGAAAGGTCTGGCCACATGCCATGGCATGTGTTCAGGACAGACCGGAATCCGGCCCGCCAACCTCCCTGTCCGCTCCTCGACTGCGGATCTCTCTCGCTTTTCGAGACGGATTATGCGCTTATTCGCGAGCGCGACCAGAGAAGGATTATGCTTTCAAGGGTAATTTTGTGCTGCAGGATTTGATAGAAAACGGACAGTCCATGCGCACGATCTCGCTGCCGCGCGGCCGCCAGCGCCTGCACGCCATGCCGACGAGCACCGGCTACGAAGTGCGCGAGGACGAGAGCTACGACTGGGACGGGCGCAGGCGCGGCCAGACACCGTTCACCGTGCTGCAGCACACCATCAGCGGGACCGGGCGGCTGCGCTACGAGAACCGCAACTACCGCCTGCAGAAGAACGACACATTGCTGGTGCTGGTGCCGCACAACCACCGCTACTGGCTGGCCAAGGATGAGCGTTGGGAATATTTCTGGATTTCGATGAACGGCGAAGAGGCGCTGCGCATCCACAAATCCATACTCGGCACTTCGGGCCCGGTGTTTCGGCTGCAGCCGGCGACGATCGATCATCTTGCTGACTGCAGCCTGCGGCTCATCAAGGGGGCTGCTTCGCCGGGTGCTGCTTCCGCCGTCGCCTACGAGGCCGCGATGGCGCTCTATGACGATGTCTTCGGCTCACATGCCTTTGCCGAAAAACAGAGTGTCATGCAGCCGGTCATCGATCACATCAGCGCCCATCTCGACGGGCCGCTGCCGGTGGCGGACCTGGTCCAGATCAGTGGTCTCAGCCGGGCCCATTTCTCGCGCTGTTTCGCCGAGAGCGAAGGCCTGCCGCCCGCCGAGTTCGTGCTGCAGCAGCGCTTGCAACGCGCGGCGAAGCTCTTGACCAAGGCGGATTTCCTGCCGGTGAAGGAAGTCGCCATCCTGTGCGGCTTCGAGGACGCGAATTATTTTTCGAAGGTCTTCCGCCGCTGCTACGGCATCACGCCCAGCCAATTCCGTACCACCGGCATGTATGCCAACATGAGAACCCCGCCCAGACGCGGCGTCAGGGCGTCGGACGACACCTGACGCCGCTTTGGGTCCTTGTCTCATGCATCAGGCAGCGTGCCGTGTGCCAGTGTCCAGCCAGTCGAGATCGGCCGGCGAAAGTTTGATGTCGAGGGCTCGCAGGCTATCGTCCAGTTCACCCAGCGTGCGTGGCCCGATCAGCGGAATGGATGGGAAGGGCTGATTGAGCACATAGGCCAGCGCAATATGGATCGGGCTCTTGCCCAGCTGCGCGGCGAGTTCGATCGCCCGATCGCGGCGGCCGAAATTTTGCTCCGAATACCAGACCCGCACCAGTTCCTCGTTGTCGCGCTTGTCGCGTCCGGCGCGATCGGTGAAAAAACCGCGGCCCTGGCTCGACCAGGCGAAGTTCGGCATCTGCCGGGCGGCCAGCCAGGCCTTCCATTGATCGGTCGAGGAGGTGACGCAGCCGGCCCAGATCGGCTCCAGCATTTCGGCCAGCGAGAAATTGTTGGATAGGGCGCCGGGCTTCTGCTTGCCGGTGCGTTCGGCATAGGCAATAGCCTCGTCCATGCGTTCCATCGTCCAGTTCGAACCACCGAACGGACCGCGAATGCGGCCTGCCTTGGCTTCCTGGTCCATCGCGTCGACGAACTCGCCGACCGGCACGTCCGGATTGTCGCGGTGCATGAAGTAGACATCGACATGGTCGGTCTGCAGGCGGTCGAGCGACTGTGCGAGTTGCTTGCCGATCGCATCGGGATAGCAGAGCGGCGTATGGGCGCCCTTGGCGATGATCACCGATTGCGCGCGCACGCCGCGGTTTTTCAACCACTCGCCAAGCAGCGTCTCGGTGTAACCGGCGCCGTAGATATAACCGGTGTCGAAGAGATTGCCGCCGGCCTCGAAAAAGGCGTCGAGCAGGATCGAGCCCGAGGAAAAGGTGCGGAAATCCTCGAAGCCGAGTGCCGCCACCGACGCCGGCTTCGACAGGCCCGGAATCGTGCGCTTGCCGATCGCCGTTCCGCCGGACCGCAAGGGCCGGCCGGAGATGGTGTTGGTGCGCAGCAAGGCTTTCTCGATCCCATATTCGAGCCCGGCCGCCGCGCGCCATCTGTCGAGAACGCGCAAGGTGCCGAGACTGTCGGCCCATGCCATGCCCGGCCAGGCGAATTCTTGGGCGCCGGCGAGAATGGCGTCGCCGGCGGCATCGACTTCGAAGGAATAGACGTGGCGCTTCTCGTTGACGCTGATGGTCTCGCGGGCGCCATCGGATCGGATCACGTCGATCTGGCCGAGGCCAACGTCGCGGTCGCCGCCGGCGAACCAGAAGTCCGGCACCTCGATGCGGCCTTTGGTGCCGAGGATACGCAAGACATTGTCTTGGTTGAGCGAGATGCTGCAGGAGACTTCGGCGATGACGCCGCCCGGAAACTGCAAGATGGCGGAGGCCCATTCGTCGACACCGGACTGGCCAAGATGGGCAGCACCGACCACTTTGTCCGGCTCGGCGAAGGGGAGCCCCGCAGCAGCCCCGGCAATCAGCCGCGCCATCGAGACCGGATAGCCGCCAACGTCGAGAATGCCGCCGCCGGCAAGATCGTTGGCATAGAGCCGGTGCTCCGGCATGAAGCCCGGCATGGCGAAGCCGAAGCTCGACTTGATCATCCTGACGTCGCCGATGACGCCCGACCGGATCAGTTCCACCAGCTTCAGCGTCTGCGGATGCAGCCGGTACATGAAGGCTTCGCCGAGAAAGGTGCCGGCCTTGCGCGCGGCATGGATCATGGCGTCGGCCTCGAAGGCGGTCAGCGCAAGCGGCTTTTCGCACAGCACATGTTTTCCGGCTTCCGCCGCCCTGATCGCCCATTGCGCATGGCCCGGATGCGGTATCGCAATGTAGACGGCGTCGATGTCGGGATCGGCGAGCAGCGCATCGTAGCCGTCGAGGATGCGGGCGCCGGGGAAGGCGTCAGTGAGGCCTGGCTTGCCGGGGTTGCGGGCGCCGATGGCGGCGAGCACGCCGTTGCGCGAGCCGGCGACACCGCCGGCGAAGGCCTTGGCGATGCTGCCCGGCCCGAGAATGCCCCAGCGGATTTTTCTTGGGTTGGCGTTCACGTCAAAATCTCCTTCAAGTCGCCCCGACGCCTGACCGCCGGGCACAGAAAATTGGTTTCATGCATGTCGTCGTCCGACACGCATCAGCGAAGCCGCGCGCCGGCGCTGTCGAAGAGAAGCGAGCATTTCGCCTTGATCGAGACCGTGAGATGGTCTCCGCTCGCCCGCTGCCGCGACGCCTCGCGCTCGATGATCAGTTCCTCGGGCCCGGCATTGGTGTAGACATAGCTGACCGAGCCGAGATGCTCGGCGACGTCGGCCTTGACGGTGACATCGCAATCGCCTTCACCGGCATCAAAGAAATGCTCCGGCCGCACCCCCAGCACGACATCGGTGCCGGGCGCCGGCAAGGCACCGGAGAGCGGCTTCTTCAGCCGCGCGCCGCCGTGATTGACAAGTTCGACGACGACCGCGCCGTCGCCGGCACCGGTCACCTTGGCCGCCATGAAATTCATCTTCGGCGAGCCGACAAAACCGGCGACGAAACGGTTGGCCGGATCGTCGTAGAGATCGAGCGGCGCGCCAATCTGCTCGATATTGCCGGCATTGAGCACGACGATCCTGTCGGCCAGCGTCATCGCTTCGGTCTGGTCGTGCGTCACATAGATCATGGTGACGCCAAGCTCCTTGTGCAGGCGCGATATCTCGACCCGCATCTGCACCCTGAGCTCGGCGTCGAGATTGGAGAGCGGCTCGTCAAAGAGGAACACCTGCGGCTCGCGTACGATGGCGCGGCCGATGGCGACGCGCTGGCGCTGGCCGCCCGACAATTGCCTGGGACGCCGCTTCATCAATTCGCCGATGCGCAGAATTTCGGCGGCTCGCGTGACGCGCCGATCGATGTCGGCCTTCGGATTGCCGGTCATCCTCAATCCGAAGCTCAGGTTCTGCTCGACCGTCATGTGCGGATAGAGCGCGTAGGACTGGAACACCATGGCGATGCCGCGGTCGGCCGGCTCGACATCGTTGACGAGCTTGCCGGCGATGGCGATCTCGCCGCCGCTGATGTCCTCGAGCCCGGCGATCATCCTAAGCAGCGTCGACTTTCCGCAGCCGGAGGGGCCGACGAAGACGACGAACTCGCCGTCCTTGACATCGATGTTGGCGCCATGGACGACTTCGAAGGCGCCGAAGCGCTTGACGACATTGTTGAGCGTGACGGTCGCCATGCTGATCCTGCTTGTCCTATTTGATGGCGCCGGCGGCGATGCCGGCGATGAAATGGCGCTGCAACAGCACGAAGACGATGAGCATCGGCACCGTCAGCATCACCGCGCCTGCCATGATGCCGCCCCACGACACCTTGGTGAGGCCGATCAGCGTGCCGAGCGCCACCGGCGCCGTCATCGAACCAGGCTGGCTGTTGATCAGCAGCGGCCACAGATAATTGTTCCAGGAGGCGAGGAACAGGATGATGGCGAGCGCCGCCAGCATCGGCCGCGCCAGCGGCAGCGCGACGAAGACGAAGATGCGCCATTCCTTCACCCCTTCGACGCGCGCCGCATCGAAAAGGTCGTCCGGCATCATCGAGAAGCACTGCCGCATGAACAGCACGCCGAGCGAATTGAACAGCGGCGGCACGATCAGCGCCACCCAGGTGTTGGCGAGCTTGAAATCGCGTGCCACCATGATGAATTGCGGGATCAGCACCACCGCATAGGGGAGCGTGATGGTGCCGAGGATGATGGCGACGACCACGCCCTTGCCGAAGAACTGGTAGCGGGCCAGCGCCCAGCCGGCCATCGACGTCAGCAGCACCGACAGGACGGTGTAGGTCACCGCCACCGAGACCGAAATGCCGATGGCGCCGACGAAGTCGGTGTCACGCTGCAGATTGTTGACATTGTCGAGGAAATTGCCGTGCGGCAAAAGCTCGATGCCGGGGCTGAAGATGCCGTTGTCGGGCATGGTCGAGAACACCACCATCATCCACAGCGGAAACAGCCAGATCAGCGCCAGCGGCGTCAGGAACAGATGCAGCGCGACGCTGCGTCCCAGTCTGGCGGAGGAGCGCGACCTCATTTCGGTTCCCTCGTCAGCCACAGCTGCACCAGGGTGATCGCGATCGCCAGCGCGGCCATGGTGTAGGCGACGGCCGACGCGTAGCCGAAGTTGAGCGACCGAAAACCCTGGCGGTAAAGCAACAGGCCAAGCGTCTCCGTGCCGCCGCCCGGTCCGCCGCGCTCGGTGATCAGGAAGGGCTCGGTGAACAGCTGCATGGTGCCGATGATCGACAGCACCAGGCAGAATACGATGACCGGCTTCAGGAGCGGCAGAGTGATGAAGCCGAACTGCCTGAGCTTGCTGACGCGGTCGAGCGTCGCCGCCTCGTAGACATCCTCGGGGATGGACTGCATGCCGGCGAGCAGGATGATGGCGTTGTAGCCGGCCCAGCGCCAGGTCACCGCGATCATGATCAGCGCCATCGCCGGGGTGACGTTGGAAAACCAGTCGATGCTGGGCAGGCCGACGCTGTTCAGCAATTTGTTGATGATGCCGAAGTTGAGGTTGAACATCAGCCGGAAGACCGCCGAGTAGGCAACCTCGCCGACCACCACCGGGGCGAAGAAGGCGAAGCGGTAGAGGCCGCGCGCTTTAAGCAGCGGCGAGTTCAACAGCACCGCCATCACGATCGCCAGCGTAATCATCACCGGCACCTGGATGACAAGGATGAGCAGCGTGTTCTTCAGTGCGTTGAAGAAGGCCGGATCGCCGATCAATCGGCCCCAGTTGAAGGCAGGCGCGAACCGCCATGGCACGGTGCGTGTCGCCTGGAACGAGATCAGGAACGAGCTGATGATCGGCCACACCCAGAAGATTGCAAAGATCAGCAGATAGGGCGTGAGGAAGCGATAGGCCGTGGTGTTGCGGTTACGCATCATCATCCTCCTTCATCCCTCGGTGTTCCAGGCCATGGCCACGCGGCAACGGAAGCCGGTTTGTCGAAAAATACACGTCCACGCGAGGGGAACCCACAGGGCGCGATCGGGCCCGGGCGGCGCGAGCGCCTGTCCCGGACCCGGTCCTTGAGAGGTCAGGACTTGACGGGCAATCCGGTCGCCGCGGCGATCTGGCTTGCGGCGTCGTCAAGCGCCGCCTTGGCGTCGGGATAGCCGCCGCCCAGATATTTGGTCTGCACCGCGCGGATGATGATTTCGGCATCGCTCTGGAACGGCGTGCCACGGGTGGGGACGACCTTGGGCAACGTGGCGAGGATATCCTTCCAGACGGCCTGGCCACCCCAGTAGGGCAAGGCTTGCGAGACGTAGGGGTCGTCGAGCGCCGACACCAGCGAGGGGACGAGGCCGAATTCCTTCAGCATCGTTATCTGGCCTTCGTTCGTCTCGAGCGTGTATTTCAGGTAGGCGTAAGCCGCTTCCTTGTTCTTGCTGGCCGAGGTGATGGCGAGCGAGGAGCCGCCGAGATTGGCGGCGCGCGGACCGTCTGCGGTCAGGCTCGGCATCAGATAGACGCCCCATTTGCCGTTTTCGCCGGCCGATTCGGTACGAACGGTGCCCTCGTACCAACCGCCATAGATCTGCGTGGCGACCGCGCCAGCGGTGTTGTTGGTGATCTTGGTGCCCCAGTCGGCGGAGGAGACGATGCCGGCGTCCTTCATCTCCTTGACCTTGGTCATGGCGTCGACGCATTTGGGCTGGTTGACCGTGATCGACTGGCCGTCATCGGCGAAATAAGCGCAGCCCTGTTCATTGGAGATCATGCGGAAGAATTCGGTGTCGCCGTTGAAATCGGCATTGGTCATAGAGACGCCCGGATTGGCTGCCTGGATCTTCTTGCCGGCGGCGATGAAATCGTCCCACGTCTTGATCGAGGCTGGATCGACGCCGGCCTTTTCGTAGAAATCACGGCGATAGAAGGCGGCAACCGGACCTGAATCCCACGGCATGGCATAGGCCTTGCCGCCGACTTCGAGTTCGGTGCGCTTGAAATCGGGAAACTTCGCCTGGTCCTGCGCGGTATAGCCCAGCGTATGCAGGTCGACGAAGCAGTCGGGGAACTGGCTCCAGTAGTTCTCGGCCTTGCCATTCTCGATCGAGACGATGTCCGGCAATCCTACGCCGCCAGCGGCGCAGCCGGCGATTGACTTGTCGAAGGTCGGCTGGTTGCCGAGATCCTGGACCGTCACCTTGACGTCGGGATGTTGCTTGTTGAAGCCGGCAATGGTCGCCTTCAGCGATGAAGCGGCGATGTTCCAGCTCCATATCGTGATTTCGCCGGATTGCGCGAAGGCCGGGGCAGAGCCCAGGGCGAGCGCGAGCGCGGCGCAGGTCATTGTGATGCGCATTGAAATCCTCCCATTTCATTTGCTCTCTCACTGTGAGCATGCCTAGACTAGGCAGTGGGCAGGGCCTGTCGCCGTCAAAGGGAATATGAAATTGGCGGAAAGTAAGATGCCGGAGCGGCCGTTTTACCAGCCTGGCGCCAGCAGCGTGGAAGGCCTGCCGCTCTTGCTGCAGATGTTTCACACCAATCCTCTGGTGATGCTCAAGCCGCATTGGCACGCCCAGGTCGAGGTGAATTTCATTGTCCGCGGCAGCGTGCATTACCGCATGAACGACCACGAGATTTCGCTTTCTGCCGGCGAGATGTGCCTGTTCTGGGGCGGCCTGCCGCACCAGATGGACGATTTGTCCGACGACGCCATCTATGCCGGCGCGCATCTGCCGCTGGTGCATTTCTTCCGCCTGCATCTGCCCACGGATATCCGGCACCGGCTGATGACCGGTGCAACGCTGGTGACCGGTGCCACCGACCAGTCCGACAACCATAATTTCGAGCGCTGGAACCGCTACGCCCGGTCCGGCGACCAGGCCAAGGCGGAACACGCCGTCAACGAATTGCTGCTGCGGCTGGAGCGAGTGCGGTTCGAACCTTACCGGCTCGTATCCGCAACCCCGATCGGCCAGGAAACCGGCAGCCCCTTCGATCCGCAGTCGTCACGCAATGTCGGGCGCATGTGCGATTTCATCGCCGAGAATTTCCTTTACGACATCGATTGCGTGAACATAGCGGCCGCCGCCGACATCCATCCCAAATACGCCATGAGCCTGTTCAAGAAATCAACCGGCATGACGCTCAACGAGTATGTGAACCTTTTGCGGCTGAGCTACGCGCAGGCGCTTTTGATGCATCAGGACGCCAATGTGCTGCGCGTCGCCATGGACTCTGGCTTCGGCTCGCTCAGCGCCTTCAACAAGTCGTTCCGCAAGCTGGCCGGCATGTCGCCCTCCGATTTTCGCAGAGGCCTGTCCGGAGCCAGATAGGCCGCGACGGCCAGGCGGGGCATGCCCGCCGCCGCGAACGCGTCGCCGCATCTCGATCGCCGGCTAAAAGACGGGTGACGGCATTGCGGCCCGCGATGGCAGCGCGGACAAGGACACCACCGGCCGAAACGGGACCACGCCGCGCGCCGTTCCGACCATCGCCGCGGCATCGGAACAGGGCCGTCGCATGGCGTCTCTTTTCCTGTCTGAAATCGCCATCTGGGCGCTGGACAGGCCGGATTCCCGTGCTATAACCCACGCGCTTTCAAGGGGCGCCGATGGCGCTTTCATGAGATCCGGTGGACGAGATTTCGTTTGCCGGAACAGGCCCAGATAGCTCAGTTGGTAGAGCAGCGGACTGAAAATCCGCGTGTCGGTGGTTCGAATCCGCCTCTGGGCACCATTTTCCAATTGAGTTCATCACCTTAGATCATAGCCGCCGGCTTGGCAGAAACCAGCCCCATCGCGCGCCGGCACGCATCGCCGGGTGAAACAGCTTTGCGCTCATTAGGCCACCAGCGGATTCGATTTGCTTGGTGATCCCTCATCCTTAGGGCAAACTGCCTGCCGGGGCGCCAGGAGGTGAAATGAGAGCACGCGCAGCAACGCTTGGGGATCTGGAGGATGTCTTTCGTGGTCTGTCGAAGCGGATGTCGGACGAATACGTCGCGGCCGGCAAGGACAGCAAGATCGCATACGACAATCTGATGATGAACCTGAAGGAAGGCCGCGCGCACGCGCTTGTCGAGGGCGACAAGGCCGTGGCGATCATCGCCTGGCACGAGAATAGCGACGCCGCCGACACGCTGTTTGCCGCACAGGAGGATTTCTTCCGTGGCGCGACCGTTCGCTTCTGCAAAAAACATATCAGACACATCCAGGCGCTCGCCGGCAACCTCCCCATTCACTCGCGCAGCTGGCTCCAGGGGCCCGACGTCGCAAGATGGTTTCACATCATCGGCTATGTCGAGCGGGGTCAGGAGAACGGCGCCACTCTGTTCGAACTGCCGCCTGCTCGCGTCGCTTAGGCGTCACGACATACAGACATGGCGAACCGGGGCTGGTTGGACATCCAATTCATCGGCGCGGGCGATTCGCCCCGTCACGCTCTGTGCGACGTCGCGTCCCACCGAAAATCGCAGTCGGTGGCCGAAACCACGCCCGGCATCATCTTTCCTCCACGAATACATTCCATGATAGGATGGTTCACGGCCGCCCTTCGGGCAGACGCACCCTGGATTGCCTGAGACCAAAGACGCCCGGGGCACGAATCAAAAAAGCCGACGGCAAGCCGCCGTCAAAAGATGGGTGAAGACCGTACCGAACGTCCTGAGGGTGGTGCGATCGGGTTGCGCTCGGCAAGGCTTGATGATTTGTTGCCGCCATACGGAGAACGAATAATGCGAGAGCCTGCCGGTCAAGACGAATATGGGTCGACCAATCCCTTCGATCCGGACGATCTGCCTACGTTGAACGCGATAGGTCCGAGCATGGGAAGCGGCAATGACTTCGAGAAGTATGCTGTTGCCGTGATCATTGTGTTCGGCGCGCTGATCATTGGCGGGCTGATGGCCGCATCGTTGACCTTCGGGCACCGCAATGGGTTCCTGTTTGCGCTTGGCGGCGCCACATCGGCCTGGATATCCGGAAACGCGCTGCTGCTCGACCGGCCACGCATCTACGCGATGTTCGTCGGCATCGCCGCGCTGATGCTGATCGCATCCACCGTGACGCTGATTTCATGACGGCCTTGGCTTTGAATTTTGAATTGGGACATCAATAGCCGAGCGCCTCGCCCGATGCGGCACGGCTGTCGATGGCGCCGTTGTAGCGCGCGCCGCCGCCCTTCCCGATCTCCGCCAGGCTCTTGCCACCGACGAGAATGCCTGCGGCCTGGCCCCAGGTCTGGTCACCAAGATCAAGGTGATAGCCCATGCCGGCCAGCAGTTTTTCAGTGTCGGGCGACAGGCCGAACGGCTCGACATAGACCGTGTCGGGCAGCCATTGGTGGTGGATGCGCGGCGCGTCGATCGCCTCCTGGATGTTCATGCCATGGTCGATGACGTTGACGATGGCCTCCAGCGTGATGGTGATGATGCGCGAACCGCCGGGGCTGCCAATGACCATGAACGGCTTGCCGTCCCTGGACACGATGGTCGGGCTCATCGACGACAGCGGCGTCTTCTTCGGCTGGATGGCGTTCGCCTCGCCCTGGACAAGGCCATAGAGGTTGGGCACGCCGGGCTTCTGGGTGAAATCGTCCATCTCGTTGTTGAGCAGGATGCCAGTGCCGTCGGCGACCACGCCGGCGCCGAACGAGCCGTTCAGCGTGTAGGTTACGGCGACCGCATTGCCGTCATTTGTCGATAATTGAATAGTGCGTCGTCTCCTTGCTCTCGCCAAAACCCTTCGGCATCAGGTCCTGCGACACGCCGGCCCGGAACGGATCGATCTTGTCGCGGATATCCTTGGCATAGGCCTTGTCCAGCAGTTTCGAGACCGGATTGTCGACGAAATCCGGGTCGCCGAGCGCCGAATTGCGGTCGACATAGGCATGGCGCATCGCCTCGACCATGACATGCACCGTTTCGGCGGAACCGGCGCCGAGATAGGACAGCGGATAGAATTCCAGCACGTTGAGGATTTCGCAGATGATGACGCCGCCGGAACTCGGCGGCGGCGAGGATGTGATCTCGTAGCCGCGATAGAGGCAGGTTACGGGCTTGAGTTCGCGGACCGCATATTGCTCGAAATCCGGCTTGGCCAGGATACCGCCCTTGGCGCTGCCCGCCTTGACGATGGCATCGGCGATGGCGCCCTTGTAGAAGGCATCCGGGCCTTTCTCGGAAATGGCGGCGAGCGAGGCGGCAAGGTCGGGCTGGATCAGGCGCTCGCCGATGCCGTAGGGCTTGCCATCCGGCTTCAGGAAGATGGCGGCAGCCGCGGGATCCTTCGCCAGCCTGCCGGCGCTGCCGGCAAAAGAGGCGGCATCGCCCTGATTGAGGACGAAGCCATCTTTGGCATAGCCGATCGCCGGCGCCATCAGATCCTGTCGGGACAAAGTGCCATATTTTTCGCGCGCCATCTCGAAACCAGCCACCGAGCCGGGTACGCCCACCGCGAGATAGCCGTCGAGGCTCGCGCCCTTCACGGGGTTGCCGTCCTTGTCGAGATACATGGTCTTGGTCGCCGCAAGCGGCGCGCGCTCGCGAAAGTCGAGGAAGGTCGATTTGCCGTCCTTGAAGCGGATTGTCATGAAGCCGCCGCCGCCGATATTTCCGGCATTGGGATAGACGACGGCCAGCGCATAGCCGACAGCGACCGCGGCATCGACCGCATTGCCACCCTTTTTCAAGACCTCGACGCCGACTTCCGAAGCCAGATGCTGGGCGGTGACCACCATGCCGTGTTCGCCCTTGGCTGGCGCGGGTGACGCGGCCAAGACGCTCGTCAACGGCGCCAGGACGAAGGTCAGGGAAAGACTGGCGGCGATCAGTGTCCGACGGGTGAGAGGCATCGCGGTTCTCCGGCGGGGGGACGCCTAGAAGACCCCGTCAGGGTCACCGAGTCCACCATCAATGGGTGGACCAGGCGGATCAATTCAGATGTCAGATCAGATGTCAGACGATGCCACCGCTCCCACCGGCAACCGCCGGGCGTTCCGCCGCGACCTTGGCGCGGTAGCCCGCCGCCCGGTAGGCGGCGACCGGATCGATGGCGCCGCCCGTCTTCAGCCGCGCCATGGCCAGGATCGGCTCGACATCGGTGCGGTAGGCCACTTTTAGCGTCTGTGTCGCCATCAGCGCGTCATTGCCGTCCTGATAGCCTTCCAGCGCCTTGCGGTCGACCAGGAGCGCCTGCGCGTAGGCGCGCTGCACCTCGACCGCCGACAGCATCAGGCTTTCGATCGGATCGGTGACATTGTGGCTCTGGTCGAGCATATGAGCCGGATCGAAACCCTCGGCGCCGGAAAGCTCGGCATCGACCAGTTCGTTGAAGACAAGGAACAGCCGGTAGGGATCGATCGAACCGGCATCGAGGTCGTCGTCGCCATATTTCGAATCGTTGAAATGGAAGCCGCCGAGTTTCTTGAACTGGATCAGCCTCGACACGATCATCTCGATGTTGACGTTGGGCGCATGGTGGCCGAGGTCGACGAGACAGAACGCCTTGTCGCCCAGCTCCTGCGCGATCATGTAGTTGGTGCCCCAATCCTGCACGACGGTGGAATAGAAGGCAGGCTCGTACATCTTGTGCTCGGTAAACAGCTTCCAGCCGTCCGGCAGCCCGGCATAGACTTGCCTCATGGCGTCGAGATAGCGCTCGAAGGCCCTGGCGAAATTGACTTGGCCGGGGAAGTTCGAACCGTCGCCGATCCACACCGTCAGCGCCTTGGAGCCCAGCGTCTTGCCGATCTCGATGCATTCGAGATTGTGCTCGATCGCTTGCCGGCGTGTGCCGGCGTCAGCATGCGACAGCGAGCCGAATTTGTAGGAGAGCTTCTGGTCCTTCGCATCGGAGAAGGTGTTGGAGTTCATGGCGTCGAAGCCAAGGCCGAAGCGCGAGGCCGCTTGCTTCAGCCGGTTCGGGTCGGCCTTGTCCCACGGAATGTGCAGCGAAACGGTCGGCGTCGCCTGCGTCAGCTGCTGGATGACGGCGCAGTCCTCGATCTTGTCGAAGATGTCGCGCGGCTCGCCGGCGCCGGGAAAGCGGGCAAAGCGCGTGCCGCCGGTGCCGACGCCCCAGGACGGGATGGCCACGGCGAATTTCTCGACCTTGTCGCGGATGGCGTCGATGGCGATGCCGCGGCGGTCGAGGCGCTCGCCGAGCGAGGCGTAGTCGCGCTCGAGGTTGGCTTTGCGCGCGGCATTGTCCCTGTCGACGAGGTCGGCGGAAATGATGGTTTCGGACACTGCTGTTTCCTCCCAAATACATTCGGTCGGCGCTGCCCCTCATCCGCCTGCCGGCACCTTCTCCCCGTATAGTGACGGGGAGAAGGGAAGCGCTCCGGCGCAGGCGACCCCCTCTCCCCGTTCTTACGGGGAGAGGGTAAGGGTGAGGGGCAGCGCTACCTTTGACAATTACCGCGTAAAACTCTGCGCGTTGCCTGCGTCGACATTGATGATGTTGCCGGTCGATTTGGCCGACATGTCGGAGGCGAAGAAATAGATGGCCTCGGCGATGTCCTCGGGAAACACCGAGCGCTTCAGCATCGAGCGCGAGCGGTAGTGCTCCTCGAGATCGTCGGTCGACATCTTGTAGGCGGCGGCGCGCTGTTCCTTCCACTCGCCGGTCCAGATCTTCGAGCCGCGCAGCACGGCGTCCGGATTGACGACATTGACCCTGATCTGCGCCTCCGCACCTTCCAGCGCCAGGCAGCGAGCGAGGTGGATCTCGGCGGCCTTGGCGGTGCAATAGGCGGCGGCGTTGGGCGAGGCGGCAAGGCCGTTCTTGGAGGCGACGAAGACGACGTTGCCGCCGATCTTCTGCACGCGGAACAGCCGGAACGCTTCCCGGGAAACCAGGAAATAGCCCGTGGACAGGATGTCCATGTTCTTGTTCCACAGCGCCAGCGTCGTTTCCTCGATCGGCGCCGAGGAGGCAAGGCCGGCATTCGACACCAGAATGTCGATACCGCCGAACTCGACCGCCGTCTCGGCGAAGCCTGAGATGACCTGGTCCTCCGAGGTGACGTTGATCAGCACCGGCCGGACGAAATCCTTGCCATAGGCCTTGGCCAACTCGTCATTGGCGCTGGCGAGCGCGGTTTCGTCGATATCGGCCAGCACGACGCAGGCGCCTTCGCGCAGCAGCCGGCTGGCGGTCGCGCGACCAATGCCACCGGCGCCACCGGTGACCAGCGCGATCTGGCCGGCAAGCGCCTTCGGCTTCGGCATGCGCTGCAGCTTCAGATCCTCGAGCAGCCAGTATTCGATATCGAAGGCTTCCTGTGCGGGCAGGCCGACATAGGACGACACGGTCGAGGCACCACGCATGACGTTGATGGCGTTGACGTAGAATTCGCCCGAAATGCGCGCCGTGGCCTTGTCGCCGGCGAAGGTGAACATGCCGACGCCGGGCATCAGGTAGACCACGGCATTGGGATCGCGGATGGCGGGGGAGTCCGCATGTTTGCAGCTGTCGTAATAGGCCTGGTAGCCAACACGATAAGCGGCAATGTCGTCGGCGAGGCGCCCAATGACGGCATCGACATCGGGCTTTGCCGGATCGAATTCGATGACCAGCGGCCGGATCTTGGTGCGCAGGAAATGGTCTGGGCAGGAGGTGCCAAGTGCCGCCAGCGGGCGCAAATCCCTCGAATTGACGAATTCGAGCACGGCGGGCTGATCGTCGAAATGGCCAAGTTTGTGGCTCTTTTCCGAGATCAACCCACGGATTTTCGGCATCAGCTTCGCCGCGATGGCGCGGCGTGCGGCGACGTCGAGCGACTTGACCGCTTCGCCGCCGAAGATGGCCACGCCTTCGGACCTTCGCTCGAACCATTCGATCGCCTGATTGATCACCGAGATCGTCGTCTCGTAGCACTCCTTCGGCGTATCACCCCAGGTGAACAGGCCGTGGCTCTCGAGAATGACGCCCTTCGCGTCGGGATGTTCGAGGCAGAATTTCTCCAGCCACAGGCCGAGTTCGAAGCCGGGGCGCTTCCATGGCAGCCAGCCGATGGCGTCGCCGAAGATCTCCTTGGTCAGCGCCTTGGAGTCCTTCGCGGCGGCGATGGCGATGATGGCGTCGGGATGCATGTGATCGACATAGGGCTTCGGCACGAAGGCGTGCAGCGGCGTGTCGATAGAGGCCGCGCGCGGATTGAGGTTGAAGGTGCAGTGCGGCAGGAAGCCGACCATCTCATCCTCATGCGCGAGGCCGCGATAAAGACCCTTCAGCGCGCGCAGCTTGTCCATGTAGAGCGTGGCGAAACCGTCTGTTTTAATCGAGGCACTGTCGCCGCCCGAGCCCTTGACCCAAAGCACTTCGACGCTTTCGCCGGTGAGCGGGTCTTTCTGCTGGATTTTCGAGGATGTGTTGCCGCCGCCATAGTTGGTGACGCGCTTGTCGGAGCCAAGCGTGTTCGAGCGATAGACCAGAAGTTCCGGCTCGCTCATCGCCTGAGCCTTGGCCTCGTCCCACAGATTGGCGAGGCGCGTGCCGGTGCGCTTGTCGAGCATAGGGTATCCTCCCGAAGGCCCGCAAACGGCGCGGCCCATTTGGCCCCGAATTTCCACGGAAGCATCCGACTTGTCAATCACAAACGATCAAGACCGATCATATTGCACTGCACAATGAAATTATATGATCGGAAATGATTGACACTGCGCGTTTTGGATGCCTAGATGCCCAGGCAGGGAGGAACCATGCACGAAAAAGAGCGCCATAGGATCATTCTGTCCGCCGTCCAGGAAAAGCCTGTGGTGACGGTGCAGGAGATGGTCGACCTGACGGAGTCCTCCGAGGCGACGATCCGGCGCGACATCGCGGCACTCCATGTCCAGAAGCGCCTGCGCCGTGTGCGCGGCGGCGCCGAGGCGATCTCGCCGCCGCAGTTCATCGGCCTCGCCGGCCGGCCCTTCTCCGTCAACGAAACCCTCAATGCTTCGCAGAAGCGGGCGATCGCCCGCGAAGCCGTTGAATTGTGTGGGGATGGCGAGCCGATCATCATCAATGGCGGCACCACCACCTTCCAGATGGTGCATTTCCTGACCGGCCGCCGCATGCCGATCTTCACCAATTCGTTCCCGATCGCCGAGCATCTGCTCAAGCACTCCAAGAACACGGTGATGCTGTCGGGCGGCACCATCTACCGCGAGCAGAACATCATCCTGTCGCCCTTCGACAATGACGTGACGCGCAATTTCTACGCGCGCCGCATGTTCATGGGCGCGCAGGGGCTGGGGCCGCTCGGGCTGATGGAAGGCGACCCACTGCTGATCCAGGCAGAGCAGAAGCTGATCGACCAGGCCGACGAGTTGGTGGTGCTGATCGATTCCTCGAAATTCCGCAAACGCTCCAGCCTGATCCTGTGCGGCCTGTCGCGCATCGCCACCGTCATCACCGATGACGGCATCGAGGATCGCGAAGCCAAAATGTTAGAGACCGCAGGCGTGACGCTGATCGTCGCCCGCAAGTCGGCAAAGGAAGAATCTTCACTGCAGGCCTGAGACCAACTCACACCCGCAGCGGCGATGGAATGCAACGCTCAAGGGAGGATATTCGATGAGCTTTTTGAAGAAATTGATGGTGACGGCGGCGTTCTCGGCCGCCATGTTCGTGAATGCGGCCTATGCCGAAAACGTCAAGATCGCGCTGGTGGTGAAGTCGCTCGGCAACGGCTTCTTCGATGCCGCCAACAAGGGCGCCGAAGAGGCGGCCAAGGAACTCGGCGACGTCGACATCATCTACACCGGCCCGACCAAGGCGACCGCCGAGGCGCAGATCGAAGTGGTCAATTCGCTGATCGCCCAGAAGGTCAACGCCATCGCCATTTCGGCCAATGACGCCGACGCGCTAGTGCCGGTGCTGAAGAAGGCCATGGAGCGCGGTATCACTGTCATCTCCTGGGATTCGGGCGTCGCCAAGGAAGGCCGCCAGCTTCACCTCAACCCGTCCGACACCGGCCTGATCGGCGAGACCATCATCAAGCTTGCCGCCGACTATCTGCCGGAAGGCGGCGACGTCGCCATCCTGTCGGCGTCCTCGACCGCGACCAACCAGAACGCCTGGATCGACGCGGCCAAGAAAATCCTGCCGAAGAAGTTCCCCAAGATCAAACTCGTCGCCACCGTCTACGGCGATGACGACTCGGCCAAGAGCACGGACGAAGCCAAGGGTCTCTTGAAGTCCTACCCGAACCTCAAGGCGATCATCGCGCCGACCACCGTCGGCGTCGTTGCCGCCGCCCAGGTCGTCACCGACGAGAAGCTGATCGGCAAGGTCAATGTCACCGGTCTCGCGCTGCCGTCCGAGTTCAAGAAGTTCATCGACAACGGCGCTTCGCAAGCCGTTGCGCTTTGGAACCCGATCGACCTCGGCTACTCCGCCGTCTACCTCGCCCATGATCTGGCGGTGAAGAAGGAAAAAGCCAAGCCCGGCGCCACGCTGTCGATCGGCCGCGTCGGCAAGGTCACGCTCGACGACACCAACTCGGCTGCGATGGCTCCGCCCTTCCAGTTCGACAAGAGCAACATCGAGAAGTTCTCCAAGATCTATTGATCTGGGACGCTCGCACGACCCTCCCCCTTGTGGAGAGGGTCGGCGAGGCGGCTTCGCGAAGCGATGCAGGCGAGACGGGGTGGGGATGGCGACATCTCCATGTGCCAGGACCTTGATATGCTAGTAGACCCCCACCCCGCTCACCTTGTTCGCGACCCTCCCCACAAGGGGGAGGGTAAAGCAGCCCCACGCCTGGCGCTGTCGGGCATATCCAAGAGCTTTCCCGGCGTGCGCGCGCTGCACGATGTCAGCCTGTCGCTCTATCCGGGCCAGGTGACGGCACTGATCGGCGAGAACGGTGCCGGCAAGTCGACGCTGGTCAAGATCATGACCGGCATCTACCAGCCCGATGCGGGCACGATCAGCATCGACGGCCAGGCCGTAACCCTGCCTAGCGCACACGCCGCCTTCGGGCATGGCGTCACGGCCATCCATCAGGAAACCGTGCTGTTCGACGACCTGAGCGTGGCCGAAAACATCTTTCTCGGCCACGCGCCGCGCACGCGCTTTGGCACCATCGACTGGCGCACGATGCGCAAAAACGCGCGCGAAGTGCTCGACACCATGCATGCCGGCCATATCGACGCCGACGCAAGGTTGAAGGACCTCGGCATCGCCAACAAGCATCTCGTCGCCGTCGCCCGCGCCATGTCGATCGACGCGCAGATCGTCATCATGGACGAGCCGACCGCTGCTCTTTCGATGAAGGAGATCGAGGAGCTTTTCCTGCTCATCGAGTTCCTCAAGAACGAAGGCAAGGCGATCCTGTTCATCAGCCACAAGTTCGACGAGATCTACCGCATCGCCGACCGCTACACGGTGTTCCGCGACGGCGAGATGGTCGGTGAAGGCCTGATCAGGGATGCCGGCCAGAGCCAGATCGTGCGCATGATGGTCGGCCGCTCGGTCGATCACATCTTTCCGCAACGCAAGGCCGAGATCGGCGCGCCGGTGCTCTCCGTGTCCGGCCTGTCGCACCCCACCGAATTCAACGATATCGGCTTCGAACTGCACAAGGGCGAGATCCTCGGCTTCTACGGCCTTGTCGGCGCCGGGCGCAGCGAGGTCATGCAAGCGATTTCAGGCATCACCCGCACGTCGGGCGGCACGATCACGCTGGAAGGCAAGACGATCGCGCCGAAATCGGCGGCGGATTCGATCGAGGCCGGCATCGTCTACGTGCCGGAGGAGCGCGGCAAGCAAGGCGTGGTGATCGGCCTGCCGATCTTCCAGAACGTCTCGCTGCCCTCGCTCCAGCACACCTCGAAATCCGGCCTGTTGCGACTGGCGGAAGAATTTTCGCTCGCCCGCTCCTACACCGAGCGGCTCGATCTGCGCGCTTCCTCGCTCAGCCAGGATGTCGGCACCCTGTCGGGCGGCAACCAGCAGAAGATCGTCATCGCCAAATGGCTGGCGACCGCGCCCAAGGTGATCATCCTCGACGAGCCGACCAAGGGCATCGACATCGGCTCCAAGGCCGCAGTGCACGGCTTCATGGCCGAGCTGGTGGCGCAAGGCCTGTCGGTGATCATGGTGTCTTCGGAACTGCCCGAGATCCTCGGCATGTCCGACCGCGTCGTCGTCATGCGCGAAGGTCTTGTCGCGGCGGTCTACGACAACAACGGCCTCGACGCCGAAACGCTGGTCAGGACGGCAGCGGGGATCGCGGCATGAAAGCTCTTTTCAAATACCGCGAAATCTGGCTGCTCGCGGCCATTGTCGTATTGATCGGGTTGATCTCGACACGCTTTCCGGCCTTCGCCGACCCGGGCAATCTGCGTCAGGTGTTCAACGACACCTCGATCCTGATGATCCTGGCGCTGGGCCAGATGGTCGTCATCCTGACCCGGTCGATCGACCTGTCGATGGCGTCCAATCTCTGCTTCACCGGCATGGTGGTGGCGATGCTGAACGCCGCGCACCCGGCGATCCCGATCCCGCTGCTGATCGTCATCGCACTGGCCGTTGGGCTGGTGCTCGGCGCCATCAACGGCCTTTTGGTCTGGCGGCTGAACATCCCCTCGATCGTGGTGACGCTGGGCACGCTGACCATCTACCGCGGCGCCACCTTCGTCCTGTCCGGCGGCGCCTGGGTCAATGCCGACAAGATGAGCCCGGACTTCATCGGCTTTCAGCGCACGGCCTTGCTCGGCATTCCGGTGCTGTCCTGGATCGCCATCCTGGTCATCGCGCTGTTCTTCGTCCTGATGACGCGCACCGCGCTCGGCCGATCGATCTATGCCATCGGCGTCAACCCGACGGCCTCGGTCTATGCCGGCATCGATGTCGGGCGGACGAAATTCATTGTCTTCTGCATCTCCGGCATGATCGGCGGGCTGTCCGGCTACCTCTGGATCTCGCGCTATGTGATCGCCTCGGTCGAGGTCGCCAACGGCTATGAGCTCAACATCATCGCCGCCTGCGTCATCGGCGGCATCTCGATCGCCGGCGGCATCGGCTCGGTCGGCGGCGCGGTGCTCGGCGCGCTGTTCCTCGGCATCATTTCTAACGCCCTGCCGGTCATCAACATCTCGCCCTTCTGGCAGATGGCGATTTCGGGCAGCGCCATCATCCTCGCCGTCGTGCTCAACGCGCGCGGCGAACGCCAGCAGGGCCGCATTATCCTGCGAAAAATGGAGGCGGTGACATGACCGACGTCCCTGCCCCGCGCCACATTCCCGACCGGCTCGATAAGCCGCTAAGGTCAGCGATCTTTTCCTGGGAAGCGCTGCTGGTCGTGGTGGCCGTCGCCATCTTCGCCATCAACAGCTTTGCCTCGCCCTATTTCCTCGACCCCTATTCGCTGTCCGATCTCACCTTCAACTTCACCGAGAAGGGCCTGATCGCCTTTGCCATGGCGCTGCTGATCATTTCCGGCGAGATCGACCTGTCGGTGGCCGCCATCGTCGCGCTGGCGTCGACGATGATGGGCATGGCGGTGCAGGCCGGCGCCGGCACACCTGTGCTGGTGCTGATCGGCACTGTCGTCGGGCTCGGCTGTGGCGCCTTCAACGGGCTGCTGGTGACAAGACTTGGCCTGCCTTCCATCGTCGTCACCATCGGCACGATGAGCCTTTTTCGCGGCATCGCCTTCATCATCCTCGGCGACCAGGCCTACAAGGGCTATCCTGAAAGTTTTTGCCTTCTTCGGCCAGGGTTACGTCTGGTGGGTGGTGTCCTTCGAGCTGGTGCTGTTTCTCATCGCGGCCGTCGTCTACTGGTTCGTGCTGCACCGCACGAGCTTCGGCCGCCGCGTTTTTGCCATCGGCAACAATCCGGTCGCGGCGCAGTTTTCCGGCGTGCGCGTCGGCCGCACCAAGTTCATCCTGTTTTGCCTGACCGGGCTGATGTCGGGCATCGCCTCGGTGCTGATCACCTCGCGGCTCGGCTCGACACGGCCGTCGATCGCGCAGGGCTATGAGCTGGAAGTCATCACTATGGTGGTGCTTGGCGGCGTCAGCATCCTCGGCGGCGCCGGCAGCATTTTGGGCGTCGTGCTCGCCGCCTTCATCATGGGGCTGGTCACCTTCGGGCTTGGCCTGCTCAACGTGCCCGGCATCGTCATGTCGATCTTCATCGGCCTGCTGCTGATCATCGTTATCGCGCTGCCGATCGTCTGGCGGCGGCTGCGCGGAGGACGATATGCCTGAGAAATACGCGTTCAAGATGAAGCTCATGCCGGGCATGAAGGCCGAATACAAGAAGCGCCACGACGAGATCTGGCCATCGCTGGTAGCGCTCCTGCAGCAGGCCGGCGTTTCCGACTACTCGATCCATCTTGACGAGGAGACCGGCATCTTGTTCGGCGTGCTGTGGCGACGAGACGAGCACGGCATGGACGAATTGCCGAAGCATCCGGTGATGCAGCGCTGGTGGGCCCACATGGCGGACATCATGGAGACCAGGCCGGACAATCAGCCGGTGGCCGTGGCGCTGGAAACCGTGTTCCATATGGCATGAGCGCGATCCGCCATATCGCCGTCATCGACATCGGCAAGACCAACGCCAAGGTGGCATTGGTTGACCTCGCCACGCTGACAGAAGGGGCGCTGCGCCGCATGGCGAATGCACCGGTCCGGCAGGCGCCCTACCCGCATCACGATGTCGAGGCGCTGTGGACGTTCATCCTCGACAGCCTTGCCGATCTCAACCGCGAACAGCGCATCGACGCCATTTCGATCACCACGCATGGCGCGACCGGTGCGCTGGTCGACGCCGCGGGCGAGTTGGTGCTGCCGGTGCTCGACTATGAGTTCGATGGCCCCGACAGGCTGGCGGCGGACTACGACGCGATCCGCCCGCCCTTCGCCGAGACCGGCACGCCACGGCTGCCGCTCGGCCTCAATCTCGGCGCGCAATTCTTCTGGCAGCAAAAGCGTTTCCCAGCGGAATTCGCCAAGGCCGCCGCGATGCTGATGTATCCGCAATACTGGGCACTGCGCCTGACAGGCGTCGCCGCGAATGAGGTGACCTCGCTCGGCTGCCACACCGATTTGTGGAACCCCTGGAAAGCCGATTTCTCGTCACTGGTCGATCGCCTGGATTGGCGCGACCTGATGGCGCCGGTACGGCCGGCAAGGGATCGGCTCGGCCCAATCCTGCCGGCGCTTGCGGCACGAACCGGGCTCGATCCGCAAACACCGGTGTTCTGCGGCCTGCACGATTCCAACGCTTCGCTGCTGCCGCATCTCCTGTCCGACAGGCCGCCCTTCTCCGTGGTCTCGACCGGCACCTGGGTGGTGTCGATGGCGGTCGGCGGCAAACAGGTCGTGCTGGATGCGGCGCGCGATACGCTGGTCAATGTCAGCGCGCTGGGCGACCCCGTTCCCTCCGCGCGCTTCATGGGCGGGCGTGAATTTTCCCTGCTGACCGAAGGCCAGCCAGACAACTGGACCGAAGATGATGTCGGCACTGTGCTGGCGCGAAAGACATTGCTGCTGCCTTCGACCCAGCAAGGGTCGGGGCCGTTCCTGCATCATGCCGCGACATGGCTCAACGCGGACGGCATCAACAACACTCAGCGCTTTGCCGCCATCTCGTTTTACCTGGCGCTGATGACGGCGACCTGCCTCGAGCTGATCGGCGCCGACGGCCCGACCACCGTCGAAGGTCCCTTTGCCCGCAACCGGCTGTTTGTCGGCATGCTGGCGTCAAGCACGGCACGCAGCGTCATCGCATCCGAGGCCGCCACCGGCACCAGCATCGGCGCCGCGCTGCTGGCGACGGACCAGGCAACTGCTCATGGCAAGGGCAAAAGGCTGGAGCCACCGACCGACCCGGTCTGGGCCGGCTACGTCAGCGCATGGCGCGCGGCGGTCGAAGCGCAGGGATAGGTCTGTCCGACACGACGGCTAATTCTCCATCAATTGGCGTAGACCAGCCCCTGCGGGTCGATCTCCGGCTTGCGGCCTGCGACCAGGTCGGCAAGGAATTTCCCCGAGCCGCAAGCCATGGTCCAGCCGACATGGCCGTGCCCGGTGTCGAGATAGAGGTTTTGGTAGCGCGCCTGGCCGATAACCGGCACCGAATTGGGCATCATCGGCCGCAGACCCGCCCACAGCTCCGCCCTCCTCTCGTCGAAGGCGCCTGGGAACAGGTCCTTGCCGGTCCTGAACATGGCGGCGAAGTCGCTTGGCTTGTGGCCGCGGTCGAAACCGGTGAATTCGGCGGTCGAAGCGAGCCGCAGCCGGTTGCCCAGCCTGGAATAGGCGATCAGCTGGTCCTCGTCGGCGCCGCCCATCGTCGGGCCCCTGGTCTCGTCCTCCAGGGGAATCGTCGCGGTATAACCCTTCACCGGATAGACAGGCAGGTCGATGCCGTAGCGGCGGCCGAGCAGGCCGCTTTCCGGCCCCATGGAGATGACCACGGCATCGCCGGCGATCGGCCCGGCCGACGTCATCACCGCGCGCACCCGGTCGCCTTCGATATCGAGGCCCTCGACCGTCGTGCCGTAGAGAAATGTCACGCGGAGCTTCTCGGCGGCATGGGCCGCGAGCTTTTCCACGAACTGCCGGGAATCGCCGGTCTGGTCGATCGGCGAATAGACGCCACCGGCGATCTTTTCCTTCACGCCGGCAAGACCCGGTTCAAGCTCGATCAGCCGGTCGCGCCCAACGATCTCGATCGGCAGGCCGTGCTCGGCCAGATAGCGATAATTGTCCGTGCCGGTGTCGAGACTGTGCTGCGAGCGAAAGAAATAGAGGATGCCCTTTTTGCGCTCGTCATAGCCGATGCCGGTATCGGCGGAGATGGCGTTGATGCAGTCGCGCGAATAGAGCGCCAGGCGCAGCTTGACCCGGCTGTTGGCGCGCAAGCGCTCTTTCGTGCACTGGCGCAGGAAGCGCAGGCTCCAGGCGAGGAAATACGGATCGAAGCGCAGCCGCACCTTTATGCCGAGATCATGGTTGTAGAGCGCGCGCAGGAAGGTCTTCAGCGCCGCCGGCGAGGCCCAGGCAGTGGCATCGCCCGGCGACACCAAGCCGGCATTCGACTGGCTGGTGCCACGCGCCGGCGCCGGATGGCGCTCGATCACGGTGACCTCATGACCGTCGCTGGCCAGATAATAGGCGGCCGCCGTACCGACAACGCCGGCCCCAAGCACCGTTATCTTCATACCGTCCCCCAAAGCTCTTCGCGGCACAGCGCCTCCACGCCCTGCCGCAAGTGTCTTCAATAGCGCTTCACTGCCCGCCTTGCGAGCCCTGGGGAGAAGCCGCCGGTTCAGCCCCGTGCGGAGTTCTTGCCGGTCAGGATACGCTCCCAGGCGAGCGCATCGGCAACGATCTGGTCGAGATCGTCGCGTTGCGGGGTCCAGCCGAGTTCGGCGCGGGCGAGATCCGAATTGGCGACCACCGCCGCGGCGTCGCCGGGGCGGCGATCACCCATTTTCACCTCGAAATCATGGCCGAAGGCACGCCGCACGCTGTCGATGACCTCGAGCACCGAATAGCCATGGCTGTAGCCGCAATTGGCGACGAGGCTGGTGCCACCGTCGCGCAGCCGCTGCAGGGCCAGCCGATGCGCCGCCGCCAGGTCGCTGACATGGATATAGTCGCGCATGCAGGTGCCGTCCGGCGTCGAGTAGTCGGTGCCGAAAACCTGCATGAACGGACGCTTGCCTAGCGCTGTCTCGCAGGCGACCTTGATCAGATGGGTGGCACCCGGCGTCGACTGGCCGGTGCGACCTTTCGGGTCGGCGCCGGCGACGTTGAAATAGCGCAGCGCGGTGTAGCGGAGCCCATGCGCTATCGCCGCATCGCGCAGCATCCATTCGCTCATCAGCTTGGACAGGCCATAGGGCGATTCCGGCGCCAGGCGGGCATCCTCGCGCACCGGCTCCAGTCCGGCGCCGCCATAGACGGCGGCGGTCGAGGAAAAGATGAAATTGGGGACGCCCTCGCGCACCGCGGTTTCAATCAGCGTGCGCGTCTTGCAGGTGTTGTTCTCGTAGTAGCCGAGCGGGTCGGCGACCGATTCCGGCACCACGATCGAACCGGCGAAATGGATGATCGCGTCGACCTTGTTATCCCTGATGACTCCGCCGACCAGTTCCTTGTCGGCGACATCGCCGACGACCAGCTTCGCCTCCGGCGCCACCGCCCATTCGAAGCCGGTGGAAAGACGGTCGAGAACGACGACACTCTCGCCGGCATCCAGCAACTCCCAGACCATGTGACTGCCGATATAACCGGCACCGCCTGTCACCAAAACCGTCATCCGCATCCTCGCATCTCAAGATTTATCGGAAACTGTCTCAACCATCGCCTTACTGGAAAGCCCGTGGAATGGCCATTAGAACCCTTGGTAACCGGCGTTGCCAGGATGTGGCATCGTGCTGAAACAAAATTGATCCACATCAACGGAATAGGCCACGATCCGTGGTCGTTAGGAACAGGTCCGGGGCGTGGCATTTTGACCAAAAAGGCCCGGTGGACGACCAATAGGGCAATGATTATGATCCCGCGCAAAATTGGGAAGTCGACATGAACTATCAGCGGTTCTTCGAAGAAGCGATCGATCAGCTCCATGCAGAGCGTCGCTACCGCGTCTTCGCCGACCTCGAGCGTATTGCAGGCAAGTTTCCGCGCGCCATCTGGCGTTCCAATGGCCGCGCCGAGGAAATCACCGTCTGGTGCTCCAACGACTATCTCGGCATGGGCCAGCATCCCGACGTCATAGCCGCCTTCCAGAATGCGGCGGGCAAGATGGGCTCGGGCGCCGGCGGCACCCGCAACATTTCCGGCACCAGCAACCCGCTGGTCGAGCTCGAGCTGGAACTTGCCGACCTGCACGACAAGGAAGCGGCACTGGTCTTCACCTCCGGCTTCGTCTCCAACGAAGCGTCGATCTCGACCATCGCGCGGCTTCTGCCCAATTGCCTGATCATCTCGGACGAACTGAACCACGCCTCGATGATCGAAGGCGTGCGGCGCTCGGGCGCGGAAAAGAAGATCTTCCGCCACAATGACGTCGCGCATCTGGAAAGCCTTTTGCAGGCGGCGGGCCGTGAACGCGCCAAGCTGATCGTCTTCGAAAGCGTCTATTCGATGGATGGCGACATCGCGCCGATCAAGCAGATCGTCGAACTCGCCGAGCGCTACAACGCCATGACCTATATCGACGAGGTCCATGCCGTCGGCATGTACGGACCGCGCGGCGGCGGCATCACCGAGCGCGAAGGCCTGGCCGACCGTATCGACATCATCCAAGGCACGCTGGCCAAGGCGTTCGGTACGCTTGGCGGCTACATCACCGGCACCAGCGCTGTCATCGACGCCGTGCGCTCCTACGCGCCGGGCTTCATCTTCACCACGGCGCTGCCGCCGGCCATCGCCGCGGCCACCACCACGTCCATCCGCCATCTGAAGCGTTCGCAGGCGGAGCGTGACGCCCAGCATCGGCAGGCGACACTGACAAAGCAGATTCTCGCCGCTGCCGGGCTACCGGTGATGGAGTCTTCCACCCACATCGTGCCGCTGCTCGTCGGCGACCCGGAACTCTGCAAGATGGCGAGCGACCGCCTGCTTGGCGTGCACGGCATCTACATCCAGCCGATCAATTATCCGACCGTGCCGCGCGGCACCGAGCGGCTGCGCATCACGCCGACGCCGTTCCATTCCGACGCGCTGATCGCGGCCCTGCAGGATGCCCTGGTCGAGACCTGGGACGCGCTGGGTATCGCTTACGGTTCGGCAGGCCGGCCGTCGGTCGCCAAGAGCGACCGGATCATACCGCTGCTCGTCCCCAAGTCAGGCGGCTGAAGCCCGTTTGAAACTCTACTCCGACGGCCATCTGACGCGAGTGTCTGCGCTTCCGGTGCTCACGGACCTGAATGTCCGCTGCGCTCCGGTTCTCGACACCCACGCCAGCTGACTCGCCGGAGCGATTTTCATTCCGGGCTTCGTCGACGGCTCAAACAGTCTTCATCCACTTCGCCAGCCGGTGCGCCGCTTCCTCGACCTGGTCAAGGCGGCGGTGGAAACACAGCCTGAGGAAGGCTTCGCCGCCGGGGCCGAAGGCGGTGCCAGGCGCCAGACCGACATTGGCCTTGTCGACGATGTCGAAGGCGGCTGCGCGTGAATCGGTGATGCCGTCGACGGTGAAGAACAGATAGAACGCGCCCTGCGGCACGGTGAATCGGGCGCGGCCGGAGGCGCCGAGAATGCCGCAGACCAGATCGCGCGCCGCACGCGCCCGCTCCACCTGTTCGGCAATAAAAGCATCGCCTTCGTCAAGGGCGGCAACCGCGCCGCGCTGCATGAATTGGGCGACGCCTGAGGTCGAATACTGGATCAGGTTCTCGAACACCTGCTGCAGCACCGGATGGGTCTTGATCCAGCCGACCCGCCAGCCGGTCATCGCCCAGTTCTTGGAAAAACTGTTGACGAACAGGATACGATCCTCTGCCGTCGCGATGTCGAGGAAGGACGGCGCGCGACCGTGACCATAGTGGAACAGCGCATAAATCTCGTCGGCGATGATCCAGAGGTTCTTTGCTCGGGCGAGATCGAGGATCGCCTGCAAGGTCTCGCGATCGGCGGTCCAGCCGGTCGGGTTCGACGGTGTGTTGATGAACAGCGCCTTGGTGCGCGGCGTGATCGCCGCGGCGATCTTCTCGACGTCGCAGGACCAGCCATTGCCGGAATGGTCGAGCGTGACCGGCACCGGAACGGCTCCCGATATCGCCGCGGCTGCATCGAAATTCGGCCAGGCCGGCGACAGATAGACCACCTCGTCGCCGGCACCGGCAAGTGCGGCGAGCGCCAGCTGGATGGCATGCATGCCGGACCCGGTGACGATGAATTGCTCCTCGGGAAAGCTCTTGCCGAAATGCCTGGCATAGTAGCGGGAGAGCGCCTGCCTGAGATCGGGGATGCCCTTCTGCCAGGTGTAGAACGTCTCGCCGCCGGCCAGCGCCTTCGACGCGGCATCGGTGATGAATTGAGGTGTCGGCAGGTCGCCCTCACCGGCCCAGAGCGGGATCATGCCCTCGCGCAGGCGGCCATAATTGACGACGGCGACAATGCCGCTTTCGGGCGCGGCGCGGGCCTGCGTGCGCAAGCTGTCGATCAAAGTCATGGGCGGGTCCGTTCCGATCTCGGGGCGTTAACAAGCGCTCCTTACCAGATGCGAAAACAGAAAACCCCGGCCGCGAACGACCGGGGTTTTGGTCCAGCAATGCTGTTGGAGGTCAGCGCCTAGCGAGCAGGTCGCGAATTTCGGTCAGCAGCGCGACATCGGCCGGTGGCGGGGCCGCGGGTGCAGCCGGCTTCTCGCGCTCGATCCGCTTGCGCATATTGTTCACGGCCTTGACCATGAGGAAGATGATGAAGGCGAGGATGACGAAGTTCAGCGCCACCGTGATGAAGCTGCCATACGCGAAAACGGCGCCTTGCTTCTTGGCGTCCGCCAGCGAGGTGGCGTTGACGGTCGAGGAAAGCCCGAAGAAATAGTTGTTGAAGTCCAGTCCGCCGAAAATCGCGCCGACGATCGGCATGATGATGTCGTTGACAAGGGAATCGACGATCCTGGCGAAGGCCGCGCCGATGATGACGCCGACCGCAAGGTCCATCACATTGCCCTTGGAAATGAATTCCTGGAATTCTTTCAGCATTCGACCCTCCTTGTCATGACCGGCCGTGTTGCCGCTCCGTCCTCGCGGCATCGACCTGAAGACAACATAACAAAAACCTGCGGTTGCAACATGGGCAAAAAAGGAGAAAACAACCGCTTTCTCCTTACGTTGCGGCAGCTTGGCGGTGCCGTCTGAGTGTCGCGGCCGCGATCATGCTTCCAAAGCCGCAATGGACTCGAACGCCAAGCTGTGATTGCGTTCGGACAAGCCGGATAAAAAGACGGCAAAGGAGGAAATTCCAGGCGTGCAGGGCTTGTTCATCGTCATCATCGCGATCGCCTATGTGACGCTGCTGTTCGCCATCGCCAGCCTGGGCGACCGGCGTTCGGCGACTTCCGGGCCTAGCCGCGCCCGGCCCTTCATCTACGCGCTCAGCCTGGCGATCTACTGCACGTCATGGACCTTTTTCGGCTCGGTCGGCCTCTCCTCCGAGCGCGGCCTCGAATTCCTCGGCATCTATACCGGCCCGGTGCTGGTGTTCGTGTTCGGCTTTCCGCTGCTCAACCGCATCGTGCGGCTGGCCAAGACCGAGAAGATCACCTCGATCGCCGACTTCCTCGGCGCGCGCTATGGCAAGAGCTTCACCGTTGCGGCGATCGCAACACTGATCGCGACCATCGGCGCGGTGCCCTATATCGCGCTGCAGTTGAAGGCGATCTCCGGTTCGGTCAGCCTGATGGTCGAGCACTACACCGGATCGCCACCCTCCTTCGATCCCTTCGTCAGCGACATCTCGCTGGTCGTCGCCATGCTGCTGGCGCTGTTTGCGGTGCTGTTCGGCACCCGCCATGCCGACGCCACCGAACACCAGGACGGGCTGGTGCTGGCGGTGGCGGTCGAAACCGTGGTCAAGCTTGCCGCCTTCCTGGCGATCGGCCTGATGGTCACCTTCCTGATCTTCGGCGGCCCGGGCGACATGTTCGACAAGCTCGCGCAGAATGCACAGGTCCGGCAGGCGATGAGCTACAACACCTCGCTTGCCACCTGGCTGGTGCTGACTTGCTTGAGCGGCTTCGCCATCATCATGCTGCCGCGGCAGTTCTACGTTACCATTGTGGAGAACCGCGGCGAGGCCGAGTTGCGCACCGCGACATGGGTGTTTCCGCTCTACCTCGTGGCGATCAATTTGTTCGTGCTGCCGATCGCGTTTGCCGGCCTGTCGCTGGTCGGCACCGGCACCAGCAGCGATCTCTACGTGCTGTCGCTGCCCTTGTTCAGCGGCCATGATCTGCTGGCGATGGCGGCCTTCATCGGCGGGTTGTCGGCGGCAACCGCCATGGTGATCGTCGAAAGCGTGGCGCTGTCGATCATGATCTCCAACGACCTCGTCATTCCGCTGTTCGTGCGTCGCCTGCTCAAGACCTCGACCTCCGAGAACGAAGACTGGTCGACGCTGATCCTCAATGTGCGGCGCGGGGCGATCTTCATCCTGCTGTTCATCGCCTTCCTCTACTACCGCGAGAGCACCAACAGCGCGCGGCTGTCGTCGATCGGCCTGATGTCGTTCGCGGCCATCGCGCAGTTCGCACCGGCCCTGATCGGCGGGCTGATCTGGCGCGGCGCCAACGGCAGGGGCGCGGCACTCGGCATGGTCGCCGGCATCCTCGTCTGGGGCTACACGCTGCTGTTTCCATCGCTTGCCGCACCCGACACCGACATCATCGTGCACGGGCTGTTCGGCTTCGAGGCGTTGCGGCCGCAGGCGCTGTTCGGCACCGTCGCCGAACCGCTGAACCACGGCGTGTTGTGGAGCCTGTCGATCAACGCGGTGTTCTTTGTGTTCGGCTCGCTGTCGCGTGCGTCGGTGCCGCTGGAACGCATCCAGGCGTCGATCTTCGTGCCGCGCGATGCCGGGCCGATGCCCAGCCTGCGCCGCTTCCGCACCGCCATCACCGTCAACGACCTCAAGGACACGATCGCGCGCTATCTCGGCGTCGAACGCACCGAGCGCTCCTTCCAGTCGTTCGAAAAGACCAACGGCACGTCGCTGCACGGCAAAGAGCAGGCGAGCATGGACGTCATCCGCTTTTCCGAGCAGTTGCTGGCCAGCGCCGTCGGCTCCTCTTCGGCACGGCTGATCCTGTCGCTGCTGTTTCGGCGCCACGACCGCGAATCCAGGGATGCGTTCCGCTTACTCGACGACGCCACCGAGGCGCTGCAGCACAACCGCGACCTCTTGCAGATCGCGCTCGACCAGATGGAGCAAGGCATCACCGTCTTCGACCGTGATTTCCGTCTGATCTGCTGGAACCGCCAATACCGGGCGCTGTTCGACCTGCCCGACGAGATGGGCCAGGTCGGCGTCTCGCTCGACCGCATCCTGCGCCATCTTGCCGAGCGCGGCGACATTCCGGCGGACCAGCGCGTGGCGATGCTCAACCGGCTGACCAGTTTCGTCAGCCCGTGGCAGATGGAACTGAAGACCAGCGGCCGCATCCTGGAACTGCGCTCCAACCCGATGCCGGATGGCGGCATCGTCGCCACCTATGCCGACATTTCCGGGCGCGTCGAACAGGATCTGGCGCTGAAGCGCGCCAATGAATCGCTGGAGCAGCGCGTCAAGACCCGCACCATCGAATTGACCCGCGTCAATGAGGAACTGGCGCAGGCGCAGATGCTGGCCGAGGAAGCCAATCTCGGCAAGACGCGCTTCCTCGCCGCCGCCGGCCACGACATCCTGCAGCCATTGAACGCCGCCCGGCTCTATTGCTCGTCGCTGATCGAGAAGGCGGGCAAGGGACCCGCCGGCAAGGCAGCGGTCAACATCGAATCCTCGCTGGAATCGGTCGAGACCATTCTCGGCGCCGTGCTCGACATCTCGCGCCTCGATGCCGGCGCGATGAAGCCGGACGATACCGCCTTCAACCTCGACGGATTGCTGCGCCAGATCGGCAATGATTTCCGGCCGCTGGCCGCCGAGAAGAAGCTCGGCCTGACGATCATGGCATCATCGCTGACCGTGATGACGGATCGCAACCTGTTGCGGCGCCTGATCCAGAATCTTGTCTCCAACGCCATCAAATACACGCGCCACGGCCGTGTGCTGGTCGGCGTTAGGCGGCGCGGCGACCTGGCCGAGATCCAGGTGATCGACACCGGCATCGGCATCGCCGGCGACAAGCTGAACACCGTCTTCCACGAATTCACCCGACTGGACGAAGGCGCGCGCGAAGCCGAGGGCCTTGGCCTCGGCCTCTCCATCGTCGACCGCATCGCCCGCGTTTTGCGCCTGGAGATCCGGATCTTTTCCAATCCGGGCAAGGGCACGCGGTTCTCCGTCATCTTGCCGGTAGCGGCCGTGCAGGAGCCGCGACGCGAGGTCGAAACCAGGGCTCCTGCCCGCGCCACGGCTTCGCTGGCCGGGCTGCGCGTGCTCTGCATCGACAACGACGCCCGCATCCTCGAAGGCATGCGGCTATTACTCGAAGGCTGGGGCTGCAAGGTCGACACGGTGTCCGGTTCGAGGGATCTGGAGGGTGCCGCGATACACCGCCCGGACATCGTCCTTGCCGACTACCATCTCGACGGCGAAACCGGTCTCGATATCATCGTCAGGCTGCGCGCGATCCATGGCGACGACATGCCGGCCGTGCTGGTCACCGCCGACCGCTCCAACGAGGTGCGCACAGCCGCGGGCGGGCTCGAGATTGCGATGATCAACAAGCCGCTGAAACCGGCGGTGCTACGTTCGATGATGGCCAGGGTCAGGCCACTGGCATCTGCCGCTGAATAGTCCAGTCGTTTGATTTCGACGGGGACAGCGTGTCAGCCGGCTGCCTGCAACGGGTCGCCGCCGATCTTGGACAGCAGGATCACCGCCTGGGTGCGGCTGTCGACGCCGAGCTTCTGCAGAATGGCGGAGACATGTGCCTTGACGGTGGCCTCGGAGACACCGAGCTCATAGCCGATCTGCTTGTTGAGCAGGCCCTCCGCCAGCATGCCGAGCACCCGGGTCTGTTGCGGCGTCAGCGCCTGCAGGCGCTTGATCAGGTCGGAGATCTCGGGATCGCGCTCGACGCCGAGATCGACGCCGACGGGTGCGGCAATATCGCCGGCAAGCACCGTCTGCACGGCGCTTCGGATCTCCTCCATGCTGGCCGATTTGGAGATGAAGCCGGAAGCGCCGAGATCGAGCGCGCGCCTGATGGTCGCCGGATCGTCATGCGCCGACACCACGACCAACGGCACCGCCGGATGGATGCCGCGCAGCGATATCAAACCGGAGAGGCCGCTGGCGCCGGGCATCGACAAATCGAGCAGCACCAGATCGACATCCTCGTTGGCGACGACCAGCGCCTTGGCGCTCTCGAAATCGCCGGCCTCGTGGATTGCCGCGACATTGCCGATGCCGGCAAGCGCTTCGCGCAGCGCGCCACGAAACAGCGGGTGATCGTCGGCGATGACGAAAGAATAGCCTGACGGCAAATGTCCCTCCCGGAATCCCTGATTTTTTTAGCTTTTTTGCGGGATCAGCTGGACGATTATGAGGGGCTGCGCGCTGTTTTCAAGCAGCAAAGCCAGCGCGCCGCGTTTTCCCTGTTTTTGAACGCTCAGGTCTTCTGCGAGTTGAGCTGGGCGCCGCCGCCATTGTCCTTGTCCATATCCTTGACGATGCCCATGAAACCACGCACGAAGCGCTCCATGTAGCTCATCGTCTTGTTGAAATCCTCCTCGCTCGGCAGTTTCGATTCGAGGCGGGCGGAGAGCGAATTCTCGAGCTTGGTGACGCGCTCGTCCATCGCCTTCATCGAGGTCTGGAGGCGATCGACCTCGTCCTGGAAAGCGGCGCGTTCGTCGGCCGCCATCTTGCAGACGAGCTGGCCGGAGCGCTCCTCGCAGATCGACATCGCGCCGGTCTGCGTGTCCATGCGGACATAGCCGTTATCAGACTTTTCCAGCCGGTAGCGGTCGGTTTCTTCCGAATAAGCTGAAGCCGCGACCAGCGAAACGAGCGCGGCGGGGATCAAGATGTGCTGTAGACGCATGTCGTCCTCCATGGTCAATGCCAGAAATTATCGCATGTTTGCGCCGGAAATGGGGAAGACCCTTGGCGTGGTCTTTCCCACGTGGCTGGTTCGGACTATAGCGCAACCATGTCTCAGTTTATCTACAAGATAACCCCGGAAGCGCTTTGGCGCGAGGCCGAAGCAGATGGCCGCTTCACCGGCGCGCCGATCGATGTCGCCGACGGTTTCATCCATTTCTCCACGGCAGGGCAGGTCAAGGAGACGGCGGCAAAACATTTCGCTGGCCAGACCGGCCTTCTGCTGGTTGCCATCGACGGCTCGCGTCTGGGCGCCGCGCTGAAATACGAGGTCTCGCGTGGCGGTGCGCTGTTTCCACATCTTTATGGCGTGCTGGACCTGAAAACGGTGCTGTGGGTCCGGCCGCTGCCGCTCGGCGCCGACGGCGCGCACCAGTTCCCGGCACTGGAGGCCGAATGAGCGTGCTCGACCGGCTCGGCCAGAAGCTGCTGTTCACATTCGATCCGGAAACCGCGCATGGCCTATCCATCGCGGCGCTGCGATGCGGCCTGCCGGTTGGCGCGCGGACGACGCGCGATGCGCGGCTGAAGGTGACGGTCCGCGGTCTCGATTTCCCCAATCCGCTCGGCATGGCGGCGGGCTATGACAAGAACGCAGAAGTGCCCGACGCACTGCTTGGGCTCGGTTTCGGCTTCGCCGAGGTCGGCACGGTCACGCCACTGCCGCAAGCCGGCAACCCGAAACCGCGCATCTTCCGGTTGACGGCGGACGAAGCGGTGATCAACCGGCTGGGTTTCAACAATGAAGGCCACGCCGCGGCCGAAAAACGCCTTGCCGCGCGCAAGGGGCGCGCCGGTATCGTCGGCGTCAACATCGGCGCCAACAAGGACAGCGCGGACCGCATCAGCGACTATGAGCGCGGCGTCACCCGCTTTGCACCCTATGCCAGCTATCTCTCAGTCAACATCTCCTCGCCCAACACGCCGGGCCTGCGCAACATGCAGGCGCGCGAGCAGCTTGGCGAGCTTCTGTCACGTGTCATGGCCGCGCGCACTGCTGCAACAGTGCAGCCGCCGGTCTTCCTCAAGATCGCGCCGGACCTGGCCGAGGCCGAGCTGGAAGACATCGCCGCCGAGGTCGCTGAAAAACAGATCGACGGTGTCATCGTTTCCAACACCACGATTTCCCGGCCCGCACTGCGCAGCAGCGATATAGCAGAGGAGACCGGTGGCCTGTCGGGAAAACCGCTGTTCGAACGCTCGACCATCGTGCTGGCCAGGATGCGCAAACTGCTTGGGCCTGAGCTTGCCATCATCGGCGTCGGCGGCGTCGATTCCACCGACACGGCGCTGGAAAAGATCCGCGCCGGCGCCGATCTCGTCCAGCTCTACACCAGCATGATCTATGCCGGCCCCGCACTGCCAGGCCGCATCGTCGCCGGGATGGCGCACTTTGCCGGAACGGAACGGCTCAAATCCATTCGCGAGTTGCGCGACAGCCATCTCGATCGATGGGCGTCGAAGCCGCTCAGCTGAACGCCGTCCGCATCCGCAGCCGCAGGATTGCCAGCAGGCTGAAGCCCCGCGCCAGCAGGAAGACATGCAGCGCCGCCCACAGACCGTGATTGCCGAAGGCAGGCGCCAGGGTCAGCAGCGCTGCCGCAAAAACGAGAAACGACAGCAGCATCATGTTGCGCATATCGCGCGACCAGGTGGCGCCGATGAAGACGCCATCCATCTGGAAAGCCAGCACGCCGCTCAGTGCGGTGAACGCCGCCCATGGCAGGTAGATGTCGGCCACGGAGCGGACCTCCTCCGATGTCGTGACCAAGGCGACCAGACCGGCGCCAGCCGTGAGCAGCACGAGGGTCGCGGCGCCCGCCAGCCCGAAACCCCAGAACAGGGTCAGCTTGACTGCCTGACGGAAGGGGATGGCGGCGCGCGCGCCGACGGCACGCCCCGCCAGCTGCTCGGCGGCGGTGGCGAAGCCGTCGAGGAAATAGCCGGCGACGAGGAAGAAATTCATCAGCACGGCGTTGGCGGCCAGCGTCACTGTACCGAACTGCGCGCCCTGGCGGGTGAACAGCGCGAAGGCGGCGAGCAGCGAGAACGAGCGGATCATGATGTCGCGGTTGAGCGACAGCATGCGCAGGAAGGCGGCCATGTCGAGCAGGCGATGGCGCGGCAAGGACGGGGCCGCCCGGAACCGGCGGATCACGATCGCGAGGCCTAACAGCATGGCAAGGAACTCGCCGGTGACGGTCGCCCAGGCAACACCGGCGACGCCCCAGCCAAGCTTCAGCCCGAGCAGGAAGCAGAGCGCGATGTTGATGCCGTTGAGCACCAGCTGCAGCATCAGCCCGAGCCCGCCCTCGCCGCGCCCCAGGACATAGCCGAGGATGGCATAGTTGATCAGCGAGAAGGGGGCCGCGAGCAGCCTGATGCGGATATAGACGCCCATCGCCTCGCTGACGCGCGGTTCGGCGCCCATGAACTTTTGCCCTGATATGGCGACCAGGGGCGCAAGTGCTGCCAGCACGATGCCGGCGACGACAGCGATCAGCACGGCGCGCCAGAACACCGCCTGTTCCTCCAGTTCGTCGCCGCGCCCGAAAGCCTGGGCAACGAGACCGGTAGTGCCGGAGCGCAGGAAATTGAAACTGGTGAAGACGACGTCGAAAATAAGCGCGCCGGCCGCCAGGCCGCCGAGCAGGGCCGCGTCGCCGAACTGACCGACAACCGCCGTGTCGACCAGGCCGAGCATCGGTGTCGTCAGATAGGCAAGCGTCATCGGCACCGCGATGGCAAGCACGGAACGGTTGGTGACGACAAAGGATCTGGCGTCGGCTGGGGATACACCCTTGTCCAAGGGATTGCTGCCTTGCTGATTGCGGCTTGATCGAACAGCCGATGTGCCTCATTTTCCGGCCACCGCGCAATCACTCATACCGTGACGGCCAACCGAATCTCCGGTCTGGCGCGAGCCCGCCGGATCCAGCCGATGCCCCTGCAGATTGTCCATCACCCTGACTACGACGCCGGCTTCGCCGTCAATCATCGCTTTCCGATGAGCAAGTATCCGCTGCTGATGGAGGCCTTGCACGCACGCGGTCTGGCCAGGCCCGACGCGCTCAACACCGCCGAACCGGCGCCGGCATCATGGCTGAAGCTTGCCCATGCGGCGGACTATGTCGACCAGGTCATCAGTTGCTGCGTGCCTGAAAAAATCGAGCGCGAGATCGGCTTTCCGGTCGGCCCACGCGTCTCGCTGCGCGCGCAGCTTGCCGCCGGCGGCACGGTGCTGGCGGCGCGGCTCGCGATGCGTCACGGCATCGCCTGCAACACCGCCGGCGGCAGCCATCATGCGCGCCGCGCGCAGGGCGCCGGCTTCTGCACCTTCAACGATGTCGCCGTCGCCGCGCTGGCCTTGCTATGCGAGGATGTTGCACGAAACATCCTGGTTGTGGATCTCGACGTGCATCAGGGCGACGGAACGGCCGATATTCTTGCGGGCGATCCGCGCGTGTTCACCTTTTCCATGCATGGCGACCGCAACTACCCCGTGCGCAAGATCGCCTCCGACCTCGACATCGCACTGCCCGACGGCACGGGTGACGCTGCCTACATCGAGAGGCTCGCGACCATCCTGCCTAAGCTGTCCGCCGGGGCGCACTGGGACATCGTCTTCTACAATGCCGGCGTCGACGTCCATGCCGAAGATCGGCTCGGCAGGTTGGCGCTTTCGGATGACGGCCTGCGCGCCCGCGACGACATCGTGATCAGCCACTTTCGAGCGCTCGGCATTCCCGTCTGCGGCGTGATTGGTGGCGGCTATTCCACGGATGTGCCCGCACTCGCCGCGCGCCACGCCATCCTGTTCGAGGTTGCGGCCGGCTACGCTTGAAAGCTCACTTTCGATAGTTGGCAAGCCTGAGCAGGATGAAGGCCGGGACGACGATCGCCGCACCCAGCAGGATGTAGCCGAGGAAGCGATCGATGGCGTGAAAACCGAGATTCCACAGGTCGATGAAGAACTTCTGGATGCCGTAGAGCACGTCCATCGGCGACCAGCCGAAGGCATTCATCACGAGGCCGACGAGGAACGACACCACAAGCAGCTTCAGGATCACCCTGAGCGGCGAGTCGCCGAGAAAGCGCGTCAATGCGGACAAGGGCCTGTCTCCCGATTGAGGTGGCCCATACTCGAGGGCGTCGGCCCAGACATACGCACTCGGCTTCCCGGCTTCAAGCCGACAGGTCGACGGGTGCCGAAGACCTCGAAAGAGGCATTGCATGGCAAGGTCGCGCCATTGAGCTGATCGAACCCTGCGCCAATTTGTTAAATATGCGTAAACAGGATCGCGATAATTTATTGAAAATAAAGCACAAAATCGTCCTTTTCCAATCTTGCGCAATGTGCGTGCAATTTTCGCCTGCGAGACAGTCGGCGTCTTTCAGGTGGCTGGTTGCGCGGACGCTTCTCACCCCACCGCAGCTGGCGAAAGCCAGTTTCCAGGCCGCGTGACCATCCCTGAGAGACACGAATCGGAGCCCTGGCTGCCCCCGGTCGGGCTCCTCGAAAAGAAACCTGCGTGTCGTCGGATGCGCGCGCGTGTTGGAGTAATGCAATGTCCCCCCAAGCAATGATGCTGCTGACGGCAGGTGCGCTTGCCATGGGCCTGAACGGCTCGGCAATGGCTGCCGATCTTTCGCCCGCCTACAACGATCCCCCCGCCTTTCAGTGGAGCGGCGCCTATGTCGGCGTGCATGGCGGCACGGCGTTCACAGGGATGCCAAACCCGTTTGCCGGCAGGAACGGCCTTAGCGGCGGCGTTCAGGCCGGCTACAACCAGCAGATGGGCCCAGCCGTCCTCGGCGCCGAGATCGAGGGTTCCTATCTGGGCGGTGCCGAACACGACGTCGAAGGCGGCAAGATCAAGGAAAAATGGCGCGGCGCCGCCAAGGCCAAGGCCGGCTTGAGCTTCGACCAGACGCTGCTGTTTGGAACCGGTGGCGTAGCCATGACCAAATTCGAAAAAGGCGACAAGGTGGACAGCAGCGACGGATGGAAACTCGGCTACCTCCTCGGCGGCGGCATCGAGCAGGCTTTCGCCGGCGGCCTCTCGGCCAAGGTCGAATATGACTATGTCCGTACCCCCGGCGTCGAAACGACGTCGGCCTTCGGCAAATCCAAGACGACGATCGGTAGCCATGAACTGAAGGCCGGCATCAACTATCGCTTCTAGGGCAGGCCGATGGTTCGGTTGAACCAGCCGTCTTGTACTCCCGTCCGAACAGACCTTGCGCGGTGCCCGCGGAGAATGGGCGCCGCGCAATTGCGTTGCGTCCATCCGCGCTGGCATCGACGCGCATCCGTGGACCCAGCCAGTTCGTCCGTAATGTCGATGCAATCTTCACACCCTAGGTGCCGCGGATGACCTTGATGATGGGAATCGGATATGCCCAAGCGGAGTGCAAACCATCCTGCGTGGATCTCAAAGGCGGTCTCGGTCGCAATCGTCCTGGCGCTGACGGGGTGTGCCTCGAACATCATGAAGAACTTTCGTCAACCGAAGCTGGAATGCGAATGAATTGCCACAGCCTGCCGGTTGCCCATGCCCATCTGGTTGCCCGTGAAAGAGAGCGCGCATGCGCATCCTGCTGATCGAGGACGAACCAGAAATGGCCTCGGTGCTGAGGACGGCGCTCGAGCGCCAGGACATCATCGTCGACCATGCCGCGACACTGGCCGATGCCGAGGCCATGGCGCGGCTCGGATATCATGACGCCGTGGTGCTGGATCGCCGCCTGCCGGATGGCGACGGCCTCAGCCTGATCCCGCGCCTGCGGGCCTTGCATCTGGATGTGCCTGTCATCGCGCTGACGGCGCTCAGCGGTCTAGACGACCGCGTGGCCGGGCTCGATGCCGGCGCCGACGACTACATGGTCAAGCCGTTCGCCACGGTGGAACTGGTTGCCAGGCTCCATGCCTTGCATCGGCGCTCGTTCACCTCGCGCGCCAACCAGACGGTGGTCGGCCGTCTCACCTATGATTTCCGCCATCGCGAGGCGCTTGTCGAAGATCAGGCCCTGGAGCTGCCACGGCGTGAGCGGCTGGTGCTCGAAACGCTCATCCGCAGGCCGGGCCGGACCATCATGCGCGGCGCACTGGAAGAAGCCGTCTATGCCCTGGACGACGAGATCGGCTCCAATGCGCTGGATGCCCACATTTCGCGGCTGCGCCGCAAGCTCGACGATGTCGCCGCCGGCATCGAGATCAGGGCAATCCGCAACCTCGGTTATCTCCTGCGGGCGGCCTCGTGAAAAAGCCGCGCACGCGCTCGCTGCAATGGGTGCTGGTGCGGCGGCTGATCCTGCTGCAGGCGGCGACGCTTCTCATCTTCATCGTGCTGTGTGCGGCCGCGCTGTGGATCGCCAATCCAAGGCTGCTGATCGACAACGAGGCTGCCGTTGCCGCCATCAAGGATGCCGTCGACCGCGACAAGGACGGCAAATTGATCGTCCACGAGACCGACGAACTGCGTTCGTTTCGCGAAGGTTTCCCCAATGTCTGGTACATCGTTCGCGACGGCAGCGGCCAGAGCGTCCGTTTCGGCAACATACCCGATGTCTACACCAGGAATTTTGGTGACCTGCTTGGCGAGGCCGATCATGCCACCATCGGATTTTCCGAAGATGATCTGAGGCCGGAGGCCTATCTCGAAAGGGCTTCGACTAGGGCCGGCACGGTTCAGATCATCGCCGCGACACGGTCGTCGCGCGGCGCAACCGACGGCCTCGAAATCAACATTTCGGCGACTATCGACGTCGCCAGGAATCCGGACGGCAGCAGGAACTGGGAGAAAGCGCTTCCGGCGCTTGCGGTCATCATCATCATCCTGCTGTTGCCGATCGTCCTCGTCATGGGAACCACGACCCTGGTGACGACGCCCGCGGTGGTGCGCCGGTCCTTTGCCGGCCTCGTCGAAACCGTCCGGCAGGCCGCGCGCATCGATATCGGTACGCGCGCGATGCAGCTGCCGGTCAAGCATGTACCGCAGGAGATCGCACCGCTGGTGCATGCCTTCAACCAGGCACTGGCGCGCCTCGCCCAAGGTTACGACAGGCACAACCGCTTCCTCACCGATGCGGCCCATGAATTGCGCACGCCGATCGCCATCTTGCGCACCCGCGCCGAATTGCTGAAGCAGGAGCCGCAAAGCGCGCGCCTGCTGCACGACATCGAGCGCCTGTCGCATCTTGCCCAACAGCTGCTCGACCATCAATTGCTCGACCGCCCCACCGACCAGCGCCAGATCGTCGATCTCCGCGACCTTGTCAGCCGGGTCGCCGCCGACTTTGCGCCGCTTGCCATCGAGGCCGGCTATGACCTTGCCTTCGAGCCCGCGCCCAACAAGACCCATGTCGAGGTCAATGTCCTGCAGATCGAGCGTGCGCTGGCCAATCTCGTGCGCAATGCCATCGACCATGGCGGCGGCAGCGGCACGATCACCATAGCGATCGACGAGATCGGCGGCGTCGAAGTGCGCGACGAGGGTCCGGGCATTCCGGCGGCGGAGCACGAGAATGTCTTCGAACCCTTCTACCGCTTGCAGCCGCAGTCGCGCGGCGCGGGGCTGGGACTGAACCTTGCCCGGCAGATCGCCCTTCTGCATGACGGCACCATCCGGATATTGACCGGGTCTTGGCGGGGCGCCCGCATCCGCATGGAACTGCCGGTTCGTTCGTGACTGTGGCCGCTGGCGGCAGAAAAGCGGACGGCCAGTAGCCGCGGTCGATCCCGCCGGCTTATCTGTTTTCTAACCAATTGCCGCTATTGCCATTCGAATAGCGGGAGCAAGGCTTTTGGTGGAGACGGAAAAAAACACCGCGCGACGCGCCGTCATGCTGTCGGTGGTCGTGCCATGCTACAACGAGTTGGCCGGGATGGCCGAGCTTCATCGGCGGATAACGGCCGCTTGCCTCGAGCAAGGCCCTTCCTACGAGATCGTCCTTGTCATCGATGGCGCGACGGACGGCACGCGTGAGGCCATTTTCCAGTTGGCCGAAAAGGACGACCATGTCGTCGCCATCGACCTTGCCCGCAACTACGGCCACCAGATCGCGTTGAGCGCGGGGCTCGAATTCTGTCGCGGCCAGCGCATTCTCATTCTCGATGCCGACCTGCAGGATCCGCCCGAGCTGCTCGGCGCGATGATGGCGAAGATGAATGAAGGCTTCGATGTCGTTTATGGCCAGAGGCTGAGCCGCGACGGCGAAAGCTGGTTCAAGCTCGCCTCCGCCTCGATGTTCTATCGCTTGCTGCGCCGCATGGTCGACGTCGAGATCGCGCCGAATACCGGCGATTTCCGGCTGATGAGCCGCCGCGCGCTCGACCATCTGAACGCGATGCCCGAACGTTACAGGTTCATTCGCGGCATGGTGAGCTGGATCGGTCTGAAACAGGTGGCGTTCCCCTATGAACGGCACCGGCGCTTTGCCGGCACCACCCACTATCCCCTGAAGAAGATGGTTCTTCTGGCGGTCGACGCGATGACCAGCTTTTCCATCGCGCCCTTGCGGTTCGCCTCGCTGCTTGGAATGCTGTTCGGGCTTCTGGGGCTGGTCGTACTCGGCTACACCCTGCTCGAATGGTCCAAGGGAAACGTCATGCCCGGCTGGACCAGCCTTGCCGCGATCATGCTGATCCTGGGCAGCGTCCAGCTCATGGTGCTTGGCATTTTCGGCGAGTATCTCGGGCGCATGTACATGGAGACGAAGCGGCGGCCGCTGTACTTCGTCAACGAGATCGTTTCGCGCAGCCAGGCAGCCGAGGACAAGGAATTGCCCGTCCATCGCCTGCAGGAGATGGCAAAGAGGGCCGCACGTGCTTGAGGCGGAGTTCGACCAGTTTGCGCGAGAATACCAGCAGCAGCATGCCGCGAGCATAAGACTGAGCGGCGAGGCGCCGGAGTTCTTCCACAAGTACAAGATCGACGACGTCGCGGCGGCGCTGCGGCGGGCTGGCGTGAAACCGCGACGGATACTCGACTTCGGCGCCGGCGTCGGCAATTCGCTCGGCCATATGCGCAACGCGTTTCCCGACAGCGAGATCACCATGCTCGATCCTTCGCGGGAATCGCTCGACATCGCCGGCAAGCGCTTTCCCGGCCAAGCCGCATTCACGCATTTCGATGGCAAGACAATTCCCTTTGCCGACGGCAGCTTCGACCTGGCCTTCGCGGCTTGCGTCTTCCACCACATTCCCGAGGACCTCCAGATCGGATTGCTCGCTGAGATCGGCAGGGTGCTGGCCGATGGCGGCAGCTTCTTTGTCTTCGAACACAATCCGTGGAACCCGCTGACCACGCACGCGGTGAGAAATTGCGCCTTCGACGAAAACGCGGTTTTGATAAACTCACGCGAGATGCGCAGGCGCATGGTCGCGGCGGGCCTTGCCAATACCCGGATCATCTACCGGATTTTCTTTCCTCGGCTGCTTGCGAGGCTGAGGCCGGTCGAGCGTTTCCTCACCAAGGTCCCTGTCGGAGCCCAATATTTTGCGCATGCGGTCAAACCTGCCGTTTGACTATCCGCGGATGCTGCGATTTGGCGCCGTCGGTCTGTTGAACACGGCGCTGGGATACGCGGTCATTCTGGCTGCGCTGGCACTCGGTCTTGGCGATATCGTTTCCAATGCCACGGGCTATGCCGCCGGCCTTGGCCTCGGCTTCTTCCTCAACCGCCAATGGACCTTCACCAGAGCCGACGGCTTCCGGTCCGGAATCGCGCTGCGCTATGGGGGCGTCTTTCTGGTCGCTTACAGCATCAATCTGGCAGTCGTGATCGCCGCCCGTTCAACCGGCATCATCGAAAGCCCGCTGGTCCATCTCGCGGGAATCTGCGCCTACTCGGTTGTCTTCTACCTCGGTTCGGCACACTTCGTGTTTGTGGGACGTAGAGGTCACGGAGACGACAGCGCCGACCCGAACATTCTCGTGAGCGATGGGCATCGGCGGGCGTCGTGTCGAACGCCTTGAACCAAACTGTCATCGGAAGCGATCAGGGGCAGCGCACCATGAACGACGCTCAAGCCAGCGTGGAGGCGGCAACGCTGGACGAGCGGACGCGGCTGATATTCTGCCTGTTCACGGCCTGTATCATGGCGGCGGTGCTGGCTGCCTTTGCCGGTTCCGTCCTGCAGGATCCCGACAGTTGGTGGCAGGTAAAGGTCGGACTGGATTTCCTGGCAAACCGGACATTTCCTACGGTCGACCCCTATTCCTATACGTTTGCCGGACAGCCATGGATTGCCAAGGAATGGCTGGGGCAGGTTCTGCTGGCTTTGGCCTACCGGGCAGGAGGTTGGAACGGCGTGGCCACGCTGATCATCGTCACGATAGCCCTGACGGTTTTCCTGCTGGGGTGGTTTCTCAGCACATGGCTGAAGCCGATCCTGGCGATTGCGCTGGCCTTCGTCGCCACGGCCCTGATCAGCCCGATCTATACAGGGCGTCCACATATCTTCACCTTCCCGATCATCGTCATCTGGACGGCGATGCTCTTTCGTGCGGCAAGGGAAGAACGGGCACCACCCTGGTGGCTGCTTGTGCTGGTTGTGTTGTGGGCGAACCTGCACGCCACCTTCACCTTGAGCTTCATCATCGCGGCTTTCGCCGGCCTCGATCTGTTGGCGCGCACGGGCTTCTCGAAACCAGCCCTCCTGGCGAAATGGGTCGCATTCGGTCTGCTTTGCCCGCTGGTCAGCCTGATCCACCCCTATGGCGTCCAGGCCATCCTGGCGACCTTCGCCGTGGCCTATGGCAATGAGGCGGTGCCGCTGATCACGGAATGGCGAGCGTTCAATGCGCAGGATTACCCTGTCCAGGAAGTTGCGATGCTGCTGGCGCTGTTCGGGCTGCTGGTGTCAGGGTTGCGAATTGGCTGGGCCAAGGCGTTGTTCATCGTCTTCACCTTGCATGTCTATCTCGCCCATGTGCGTTTCATGTATCTGTTCTTCCTCCTGGTTCCGATCGTGATCGCGATGGAGGTCGCACAGCAATATCCCTCGCTTTCGGCCACCGCGTGGCTGGCTGAAAAGCGCGACGGACTGGAGAAATTCTTCGCCAGGCGGTTTTACGCGATCTGCGGTGCGGCAGCTGTTTTGCTGGTCGGCGCGGTGGCCGTGCTCGGCAGCACCTATCAGGTCACGCCGAGCCCGAAGACGTCGGCCAGCGGAGCGCTGGCATTCGCCCAAAGCCAGCATCTGTCCGGCAACGTGCTGAATTCCTACGATTTCGGCGGCACGCTGATTTTCCACGGGATCAAGACCTATATCGACGGACGGACGGACCAGCTGTTCCTGGGCGGTTTCACAAAAACCGATGACGAGACGACACACAGCGACGGCAAGCCGCTCCTCGAAGCCCAGCTGAAGAAATATGGGGTAGGCTGGGCGCTGCTGACGGCCGGCGACTACCGCATTCCCTTCTTCGACCAACTGGGCTGGAAGCGGGCCTATGCGGACGACTACGCCGTGATCTACCTGCCCGGCGCCTGATCCGGCGCGCCTGCCGCTTTGGCGATTGCCCGAAGCCGGGCCATCATGGTAACGAGGGCACGCGCGGGTATGATGTAATGGTAGCCTGTCAGCTTCCCAAGCTGAACGCGCGGGTTCGATTCCCGCTACCCGCTCCAGTTTGTAAAACAAGGGCTTACGCCTGATGTTGAGGGCCTTGAAAGCCGGCGGTTTTACGGGCAGTTTTACAGCCTATGTTCTTGATACGGACCTTCTTCCCAAGGCGGTCGGGCGATCATTTGACTGCGCGAATGGTCTGCGACCCGGCTTGAGAAGGCGGTGTGGGATCGGAAGCTAGTCCAAAAATCAGATTTTCTAGCTCGGGCTCCGGAAGATGAAGCGCCTTCGCTATCTTCGAGCGCGTCGAGCCGCGACGCCACAGGTCCTGGAGAACCATCTGCCAGATTGACGAGCGTTCCGCGGCTATGCCGTTAGGCTCCGAATTTCGATATCGTTGATTGAGTTGAATACAGAAAGTTCTGTTCTGCCACTCTGTGATGATTCCCATTTTGTGCAGGCGGTAGCATAGAGCCGCGGCGGAAACGCCCCAACGAGTTTTGGCGGATATGATCTGTGACAGGCTGCCGACATACGGGATTTGGGATTTAATATCTGCACTAGGCATAAGAAACGAACTTGCGAATTCATTCGCTTCCATCTCGGCCGAGCGCTGATTTGGCCCTCCATGCTTATGCAGAACCAGGTGGCCAAGTTCATGCGCCGCGTCAAAACGACTTCTTTCCGCAGTCTTGAATGTATTGAGGAATATAAAAGGCTCTCCGTTTCTCCATACGGAAAAAGCGTCCACGTTCTTGGTGTTCTCCGCGAGGGAGAAGACACGGATTCCCTTGCTTTCAATGAATTTTATCATATGGCCAATCGGCTTTTCGCCAATAGCCCAATATTGTCGAAGCGTCCGCGCAGCCGCCGTCGGATTCCTTTCCTGGCTTAGGTCAAGCAGATCAGGCTCGGGGAGCCGATACTCGGAATTCAGCCAGTCTGCTACTTCGAACGCCAATGCGCCAGCTGCCAGCGCAGCATCCCGCTCTCTGGCCGTCATGGTCGTGAGGCTTCTGAAACTGGCGGCTTCGACATCGATTTCGTCGGCAGTGTCTTTCTCAAAAAACTCTGCGGGGAAAGAAAGGGCTTTTACCAACTTGGAAATTGTGTCTTCGTCCGGCACTTGCTTCCCGTTGACGATACGGGAAAGCGTCACTGGAGCGACGCCTGATCGCTCCGCAAGGATCTTTGCGGTAATCCGGCGACGCTTACGTGCCAGCTCAAGCCTGCCAACGTCGAACATTGCAACTACCTTCGGGAAATCACAGGCTCGACATTCACCGGACCATCATCGTCACTGCGGCGAGAATCGAAGCCGCCCCAGTCGCCACCGCGGATAATGAAAATCCGCTCCAGAAAACCATAAAAATTACCGTCCTTGACCGACGCAGGCAAAGACAGCTCTGCACGAACGTCGTCGCCTTCGAATGATGCGCAGAGATACCACATCGCGCTCTTAAGGCCCTTGACCAGCGCCGGATCGACTACCTCCGGCAGTGCGTCGCTGTCGGGAAACAGCAAGCCCTGCGCGTCGCCAATGATTTTCGCGGACCCTGACTTTTTGCCTGAAATCGCGCGCGGCGAACGCTGGGCGCAGGCAAGGTCAACGTTCTGGTAGGCGATCTTCATGCCGGTGTTCGGGTTGAAGACGGACTCGACGTTGCGGTCGCGGTTGATCAGAAACTCCTTCGAGGTGAACAACCACCGCAGATGCCGCGTCCCGGCGATGTATGCCAACAGGCCAGGCGCATTCACGGGGTCTACATCAACCGAGCTGGAACGCTCGGCCAAGGTGTTGCGAATGACGTCGATAAGGTCGTCGCGAGTGACGCCGAAGTCGGCTGCGAGCCGAGCGTCGATTTCCCAATCTTCGGAGTAAATGCGTGCTGCAAGCATCTGTGCGAATCCTGCGCGATAATTTTTCGGACCTCAGATGTGGAAGAAAAAATTATCGTGGTCAATCCCGATTTGGATTTCAGACTACTTTTTCAGGCGCGTCTCGTTCAGTTTCCGGATCCGCTCCTTGATTGCAGCCTGCCGGCCAACGTAGCGGCGGATAATGCGTGCAACATGCTCCTCGTCCCAGGCCATCAACTCCGCAATCTCACGCTCGGTCAGGCTGGCGATGTAGAACTTGGTTGCAGCTGTGCCCCTGAGATCGTGGAAGTGAAGGTCATCGCCTTTCGGCCATGCGATCTTCTTGGCGTCGGAGAATGAACTAGCCAAACCGTTGACAGTCCACGGGCGCTTCTTGCTGTTGGTCAGGATGACCGGTGAGCGCTTCGGTATCTGTCCGAGGACGTCGCGCAGTTCCTGGTAGAGCGGGATGATGGCCTCGCGCTGGTGTCTGCTTTTGCCAGTCGTGATGATTATGGCGTCCTCGCCGATATGGGACCAAGACAAGCGGATGAGATCGCCGACGCGAAGGCCGGTATGTGCAGCCAGGTCGACGGCGTGGCAAATCTCGGCCGAGCACGTCTTCTTCAGATGCGCGATGTCGCTGTCTGTCCAGATGATTTCCGACCGTGAGCCGCTGTAAAGCTGTTTGATTCCTTCGCAAGGGTTCGAGGATATCTTGCCAAGCGGGTCGACTGCATATGAGAGCAGGCGCGAGAGCACCTGCATGCCATAGTCGGCTGACCTGGGCGTCTCGGCATATGCCGCTCGCCACCGCCGAATGACCGGCCTGATCTTGTCCGGCCGATCGAACTGGGCGATGCGCAGCTCCCCGAAATGGCCAGCGATCCGGTCGAGCCAGGGACCCCAGTTACGTCGCGTCGACTCGGCAAGCTTTCTGTAGTCGGCGCTCGCCTTGTATTGCGTGACCAACGATCGAAAGCGGTTGTTGTCAGGGGTCGCGCGGCTGGCAATCGCCTCGTTGTAGGAGGCTAGGAAGTCCGGTGCGCCTGGATCACCGGCAAGGCGCGGACCACCGCGCCAAGCATACCAATAGACCCTACTCTTGGCCGTGACCCGGTGTAGGCCCTTCAATTCAAGCGTGACCATAATGCTTCGCCTCGAACGCTGCCAGTTCGCCGTCAAGATGATCCTCGTCGCTGACCGGAGAACGTGCCGCAATCGTCTCGATGCCCGACAGCGCGTCAACGGCACGATCGAGTGTCTGGACATCCCAAACCTTCCGACCGAGAAGTTCGAACGGCCTTGGAAAGATGCCGTTGCTGACGAGCTTGTCAAAATGGATCGGACTGACACCTACATAGGATGCTGCTTCCCTTCGGCTACAGCCGCGGCGGGCTTCGAACGGCAAAGCGTGTATCAGCCCACAGTTGATCATCGTCATGGCAGAATGCTCCTTCTGCTTGACGTTATAGCGCTGTCGTCACCGAGAAGCCGAAGTCCTCAAAAAAAACTTGAACCGCAGAAAGCGCGCGACGCGTAGCGCTGAGAGAGAGGATTGAACTCTGGATGAGATCAACAAAATCAACGACTTAGACAGAGTTTTGTAACGTTGTGACGGGCAGTCAAATGAACGTATCGCAGACGGAATCCGGCGCCATCAGAGAGTCAATCCGTTCGGCCGACTAGAACCTCTTTGATTTTCGTCTTAGCCACCTTCCCATAACCGGATTTTGGCAGGTCGCTCCAGAACAGATACCGCTTCGGCAGCTTGTAGCGGGCGATCTTGTCAATCAACCAGGAATCTATGTCCAATGTTGCGACCTCAGTGCCAGGCGCTGCAACACAAACAGCAACCCCGACTTCGCCCCAGATTGGATCGGGAACCCCCAACACGGCCACTTCGCTGATGCCGGGATGTGCAAGGATTTTCTCCTCGATCTCTCGCGGATAGATGTTAGATCCCCCGGAAATATACATGTCCGATGCCCGACCAGTTATATAGAGGAAGCCCTCCGAATCTAGGTGACCCATGTCACCCGTGCAGAACCAGCCGTCTCTGAACGCTTTCAGGTTCGCTTCTGGATTGTTGAAATATCCAGGAAAAACGGCAGGCCCGATAACGCAAATTTCTCCTGTCTCGCCGAGTGAGAGCTCTTCGCCCTCAGGTGACTTGATGGCAACCTGCATCCCTGTTCGCTCAAAGCCGCAAGTGCCGATCCTCGCATCCGCGCCATCACCCAGTCGATGATGGTTGGGCGGGAGGACGGTAATGTTGCCCGTCACTTCGCCGAGCCCGAAATATTGGACCAGAACAGGCCCGAGCTTTGTCAGGGCCTGCTCTTGGTCCGTGCGATACATCGGGGCTCCGGCGTAGATGACATAGCGAAGCGATGTGTGGTCATACCGATCCACAGATGGATGCTCGACGAGCAGTTTGAGGATTGTCGGGACGGTGAAGATGTTGGTGATGCCCCACTTTTCGACCAGAGCCCATGCCGCTTCGATGTCGAAGCGATCTGTCGCCAGCAGCACTGTCTTGGCGCCTCGCGCCACCTGTGTCAGCTGGTGAACGCCTGCGCCGTGAGACAGTGGTGCTACCACGAGCGATGCGTCGTCAGCAGTCGTCCCCGGCATGAGATCGCAAAGATGGTTGGTGATGACGAACGCCATCTGGCCGTGCGTTAGCACGGCCGCCTTTGGCCGGCCTGTCGTGCCTGACGTAAATAGGAACCAGCAGGGGTGGTCTCGTTCAACTGCTGCCGTTTCGACCTGCCTGCCGTCGAGCTGAGAAACGATCGTGTCGTAGTCCGCACCGAAGGTCGCTTCGCCGATGGATATGAAGAAGCGCAGAGGCGCGGAGGAGGCCGCACAAGCGGTCTGATGATGCGCAAACATATTGCCGCAGATCATCCCCACGGCGCCGCTTGCCTCTGCCTGGTAAGCTACTTCTTCCGGTGTTTGCCGGAAATTGGTGGGAACCCATACCGCACCGATGCGGAAGCAGGCGAACATCGACTCGAACATCTGGTTGCAGTTTTGCGACTGCACGAGAACGCGATCGCCTTTTTTAACCCCGTAAGTTTCAGCAAGGGCGCATGACATCGCATCGATCCGCCGATCAATCTCCCGCCATGTCCAGCACTTGTCTCCCCAGACAAATGCAATTCTTTCGGGAAATCGGCGAGCCGCCTGGGTGACGAACCGCGACAGGTTCATCACGCGCTTGGACACCGGTTCGATTGAACGCTCAGTCGCCCCGTTCATCGTGATCGCTCCAGGATTGAAACGTAGTTGGTGACGGCGGCGCCGCCCATGTTGAAGACACCGGCAAGGCTCGCATTCCGAACCTGCATTCCGCCGGCCTCGTTCATGAGTTGTTGTGCCGCCATCACATGCATCGAGACGCCGGTCGCGCCGAGCGGATGGCCTCTCGCCTTTAGGCCGCCGGATGGATTCACCGGCAGCCGGCCCGAACGTTCCGCGACCCCTTCGCGCACGATGCGAAAACCTTGGCCGGGCAACGCCAGGCCCATCGCCTCGTATTCGATCAGTTCGGCAATGGTGAAACAGTCGTGTGTCTCGACAAGATCGAGATCATCTATGATCAACATCGAGGAGTTGAGCGCCGTTGCCCAAGCCCGCCTCGCACCATCAAAGGCGATCGGATCGCGCCGGCTTAGCGCCATGACGTCATTGGCATGGCTTCTGCTGCGAAATGCGATCGCACGAGACATGTGGGCCGCTGTCTCCTCGTCCGCTATGACGATGGCTACAGCCCCATCTGACACCAGGGAACAATCAGTTCGCCGCAGAGGGGAGGCGACATAGGGGTTGCGCTCCGATACCGTGTTGCAGAAGTCAAAACCCAGATCTTTGCGCATATGCGCAACCGGATTGGCGATACCATTGCGATGGTTCTTCGCGGCGATCATCGCCAGTTCCTCGGATCTGTCGCCATGGCGCTGAAAATAGTTCTGCGCGATGCGCCCGAATACGCCCGCAAAACCACCTTCCACGTCCGCCTCTTCCTTGCGATAGCAGCCAGACATCAGGACATCGCCAACCTCGCTGGAAGGCAGGGCAGTCATCTTTTCGGCGCCGATCACCAAAGCGATGCGTCCGCGACCGGCCTCGACGAAATCGAGGGCACCAAAAAGAGCAGCTGAACCCGTCGCACAGGCGTTTTCGAAGCGCACCGCAGGGGTTGCGGCAAGTCCATGATGACTCATGCCGACCAGCGCGGCCTGAAAATCCTGACGCGAAAAGCCGTTGTTGTAGACGCCAACGAAGATGCCATCGACGTCGGCGGGTCCGACGCCGGCATGGTCGAGCGCCGGACCAACGACCTCCGCCATCAACGTTTCGGTGTCTGGGGCGGCGGATTTGCCGAAATTGGTGTGAGCCCAACCGACGATTTGCGCTTTGGCCATACCTGTTCCTTTCGGCGCTCGAAGGGTGCCGTCCAATCAGCCAGTTCTTTTGATTGCGGCAAGCACTGCCGCCACTTCGCTCAGGCGCTCGCGCGCAGTTCCGGCTCCGCCGAAATCTCCGTCTCGAAAGCGCGAATGCCGGCCGTGAACGACTCCATCAGTTCCTCGATTTCAGCTTCGTTGATAGTCAGAGGAGGACAGACCATCAGCCATTCTCCAAACGAACCGCCGGCGGTGCGCCGGGAGAACAGCAGCAGTCCATGGTCGCGGCAGATCATTCCTATCCGCTCGCTCGCCCGCATCTCTGCCGGGAACGGTTCCTTGGTGACCTGGTCCGCGACGATCTCGACGGCCATGTGCAGTCCAAGCCCACGGATGTCGCCGATGATGCCGGTCTTGCCTTTGATGTCCTCCAAACGTGCCCGGATGAGCCTACCCAGGGCCTGCGCCCGCTCCATCAGACCGTCTTCCTCGACAACCCTCAGAACCATGTCGGATGCAGCGCAACTGACGGGATTGGCTGAGTAGGTATGGCCGTGCTTGAAGCCGCCCGAAAGGCGGACGTCGTGGACCATATCGGCTGACGCCAAGACTACACCAAGTGGCGCATAGGAGCCGCTGACACCTTTTGCGAGCGTGACGATATCGGGCCGGCAATCCGGCCAATGATGGCCGGCGAGAAACTTGCCCGTCCTGCCAGCGCCGCTCATGATCTCGTCGTAGATCAGCATGACGCCATAACGGTCGCAAATCTCGCGGATGCGGGTGGAATAGCTGTCCGGGGAAACCAGGGCTCCGGTCGATACGCCGCCGACCGGTTCGATCATGAAGGCGAGGATGGTTTCGGGGCCTTCCCTGAGGATCGTTTCTTCCAGCTGCCGCACACAGCGGTCGACGATATCCTGTTCACTCACGCCGGCCGGGCGCCGATACATCAGCGGCGCGTCAATCTTTGGCATGTCGACAAACATCGGCCTGTAGGCTGCCGCATAGTCGGGGTCGCCGGTGATGCCCAGAAGCGCCGTTGTCGCACCATGATAGGAAGGGATGCGGCTGATGATTTTGAATCGTGAAGCTTGACCCCGCGCCACCGCCACCTGACGGGCGAATTTGATCGCCGCCTCATTGGCCTCCGAACCGCCGGAGACAAAGAAGGCGGCGCCATAGTTCCAGTTGCTCAAGCGCTCGAGCCTGGCGGCCAGCCGCTCGTTGGGGTCGTTGTCCCATCTCATGCTGTGCGCGTAGATGATGCGCCCCATCTGGTCACGCATAGCTTCCAGGACCCTGGGATGGGCATGCCCGACATTGACTGAAATGGCACCGGACGATCCATCCAGCAGACGGCGACCGGTGCTGTCCCAGATATAAACGCCTTCACCGCGGACGACCTTGGGAAATTCCTTCGTGCCTTCGGGCGTGATGAAATGCTGATAGCGCAGTGTCATGAGTATCCTCGCACTGTTGCCTGCGGGGGCGGGTCTTTTCAGGACCGCTTGGCAGGGTAAGAGAAACCATTGAGGGGGGAGTTCGCCGTCAGCAGCTTCGGGTCGGGATCAGAGCCGAACAGCATCCGATGGCGCGTGAAGGCCAGGAGTTCCGCCACGTGCTCGTCATTGCGCGGATCGTCGGGGAACGCCGCGCCAAAAATCTCGTCGACATAGATGCGGGTCATGATCTCGTCGGCGAACGCACTCGTTGCGTGCCCAATAAACCGGTCGAACGCTGCGGGAACAGGCTGCTTCGCATGATCCCTGGCGATGGCCGAAAGTATTTCCGCCCACTGCGCTGTCAGCCTCAGCCAGACCGCGTTGGCTTCCGCGTCCTGTCGCTTCATCTGGAACAATGATCGAAAGAACATCCGCCGGCGGCGGAACGCTCCAACGATTTCGATGAATGTCGCCTTCATCTGGGAGAAGAGGTCGACAAATTCGTCGCCTTCGGGAATTGCCGGCGCAATGTCGACCGCGGCGAACTCCGAAAAGACGTCAAGCACCAGGTCACGTATGCTGTCGAAATGCAGGTAGAACGTCCCTGCGGCGACCTTTGCCTTGCCGGTGATCGAGTTGATTGTGAGGCTGGCAAGGTCGCTTTCCGTCAAGCAATCGAATGCCGCCCGCTTCAGTTTTGCTCGTGTCCGCGCGCTCTTGCCTTCGCCACCCGCGCCCTTGATTTGCGCATTCAGGGCGGCGACGTAGCGATCACCCAATGCCAGATGCGCTCCGGCGGAGCCTGCCTGGCCCCGGCCTGACGGGGTTCCAGCCGGCGAGGCGTTTGGCGCGTTCTGATCCGTCATCTCGTCCCCCATCAGGAAGCCGCCGCGAGAAGCGTGCGGTCAGGCAGCGCCTCCCCGACCAGTCTCTCGAATTGGCGGGCAAGCTCGGCCAGGTCGAGCGCCGCTTTTTTCTCGCCCGACAGATCCATCACCACCTTGCCGCGATGCATCATCAGCACTCGATCAGTGTGGCTGAGCGCATGACCAAGATCATGCGTGACCATGACCGTCGTGATGTCTTGTGCGCGCACGATCTCCTCGGTTACGTCCGCAACGACCTTCGCGCGCTTAGGATCAAGCGCCGACACGTGCTCATCCAGCAGCAGAACGCGCGGATTGCGGACCGCCGCCATCGCCATCGCCACTGCCTGGCGCTGTCCTCCGGACAGAGTGCCTGTCGATTCACCGAGCCGATCTTCCAGCCCCATGCCAAATCGCTGAAGCGCGCTTCTCGCCGCCAACCGCACCGCGTCGCGATCATAGCGGCGAAGACGGAAAGCACGCTCCCTTCCCATCGTCGCTAACGCGAAATTCTCCTCGATACTGAGAGACGACAGCACGTTGTGCTCGGGATTCTGGCGAACGAGAGCGATCTTGGAAGCCCTCTGCCACGAGGGCTTCTCGCTCATGTCCTCGTCGTCAATGTGCAGGGATCCCTCATCAAGGAGCAATGTCCCCATGAGGATTGAAAGCAGGGTGGACTTTCCAGCGCCGTTCGAGCCGATCAGCGCAACGTAGGAACCGCGTGCGATATCAAGGGTCAAATCATCCAACGCGATGAAGACTTCCTTCTTGCCAAGACCCGCAAAGCGCTTCGTCGCGTGGCGAAGCCGGATAGCTACTGGGGGGCTGGCGTTGCGTCGCTCAGAGAAGGGTGGTGACACGATCGTTCTCCAAGAATTGCACATGTTTGCGCCGGCGGGCCCGCCAGCCTTCGAACCCGGAAATCGTGAGCGTGCCCTTTCCGTGGATGCGGGCTGCGATGAAGGCGAACACCAGCAGTGCGGTGATCAACCGAACGGAGTTTGGCGGAATACCCATTCTGAGGCTGAGCGCCACGATACAGCGATAAATGATCACGCCGATGATAACAGAGGTCACCCCAACGGCGACTTTGTCGGAACGAATGACGCTGGTCCCGATCGTCAATGCGGCCAGGCCGACCACGATTACGCCGCCCTGGATAGAGACATCCATAAAACCCTGGCTCTGCGCCACCAGCGCCCCCGATGCAGCCGCGAGCGAGTTGGCCAGCATGAGGCCAAGAACCTGATGCATCTCCGTCCGTATGCCCAGACTTCGCGCGGTCTGTATGTTCAGCCCGCTTGCGCGTGTCGCGAGGCCGTATCCGGTATGCAGGAGCCAGACCAGGAACGTCGCGAAGATCAGGGTCACACCGCCTGCCACAAGGATCGAAGCCGACTGGTTACGCAGGCCGAGATTCTCGGCCCAAGTGAACAACGTATCCACCCGGACGAGTGAGACATTGCCTGTGCCCATCACCGCGATGCTGACGGACCACGCCGCGGTGGTCATCAGAATGCCCGCAAGCAGAACGTTCATCTGAAGGATCACGTGCAGCAAGGCTGTCACAAGTCCGGCAAGCGCGCCGGCACACATGCCGAGCAACAGCGAACTGACCGGATCTACCCCCATGAGAAGGCTGCTCGCCGCGGCCGCACCACCAAGGCCGAACGAGCCTTCAAGTGTGAGATCCGGCAGGCTGAGCACGTTGATCGCGAGGTAAATACCCAGCGCCAACGGTCCATAGAGGAGCCCAATCTGGGCCCCGATCACGAGCACATCCATCAGCATCGAAATCCGCCTCAGTAGGTTTTGACTGCCGAGGTCATCATAGTCTCGGGAATCTTCAGCCCCAAAGCGCCCGCTTCGGTCTTGTTGATCTCAAAACCGGCAATCTTGGGAATGATGACCGGTGTCGTGGCGGGGTTGGCGCCCTTCAGCACCGCCACCACAAGGTCGGCCGCTCTCGTTCCGACAGTCACATAACTGTAGCTGCCAGCCAGGATCGCGCCGCCCTTGACCGCATCAGACGTGCAGCCGAACACTGGAAGCTTGGCGTCCTTGGCAACCTTTAGAGCCCCTGCCATGCCCGAGATGGTCGTCGTATCGCAGGGAAACTCGATCGCCTGAACGCGTCCGACAAGCGACTGCGCCGCCTGGGTGGTTTCGCCGGCATTGGCGATACCCGCGGTGACGTGCTTCAAACCCTTGCTTTCTATGTGCGCGACAGCGCGCGCTGCCAGCGGATCGCCTGCGGGATCACCAACCTTGTAGATAAGACCGATGGTCTCGATGGTGGGCAGGATACTCAACATGCCGTCGATTTCCGATTCGACGGGAAGAGGATCCGAGACTCCAGTCATGTTGCCGCCTGGCTTTGCGAGGGACTGAACGATGCCCGCCTCGACGGGTGTCGACACGCCGACGAACACTACAGGCACCGTCTTGGTAGCCTGCTGTATGGATTGAGCTGCGGCGGTGCCAATGACCACGATCAGATCGCAACCGCCATTCGCGAATTGCTGCGCTATGGTTTGCTGTGTAGCGGCGTCAGCTTCGGGGTTTTGAATGTTCTGGACGATCTTTTCGCCGCCCGAAGCCTTCAGGCCATCGTTCATCCCTTTCAGGATGTCATCAATGACAGGCGCCGAGGCATATCTGTTCACACAGACTGTCTTGCCAGAAAGGGCTGCATCCTCCGCTTTAGCGGCCACTGCGGAAGCGAAAGTCATACCTGCAACAGTCGCCAGTGTGATCAGTGACTTCATGTCAGTTCCCCATGTTTGGCCGCCTTGCCGGCAGCGCTTGCCTGTTCCAATTATGAAACTGAATGCAGTTTCATAATTTGTCAATCGACTTTCGTAAGAAGCGCTTTGGAGAGGCAGGCTTTGCAACGTTGACCTGCGAAAAAGGGACGATGCGAGAAAGGATTGAACTCTAGGTTATTCCAATAAAATCAATTAGTTACGATTATCTTTGTAACATTGTGACAACCGACAAAATGACCTCCGATGCAGCCGCCGGATGCGTCGTGCAAGCGTCTGCTATCTGTCGGTGGAGAGGAATACGAAGATCTTGCCTGAAGCGCTGGGATCCGTAGCGGGTTTCTCGGCGATATGATTCAGGTCTGCGTCATGACGCGCGACCTTCTTGTTGGCGGCGCAGACCCTTCATCGGCGTTTAGCCTGCCTGCCAGGTCCGGGTAATGGCGAGTATATATGTAAACGGCGCGAAGGTGAAAAATGCCAAGACGGCCAACTCGATCGTTCCGAGGACACCTGGCTCATTGTAGCTGAGCGCCAAGTAATAGAGAACGATACTGCAAACTGACAGCGCGGCACATGCCAACGTTGGCAGTTTTGACGTCTCCCTGGGGGATTTTCCAGAGGCAGTTTGTCTCCCGAGTGCATAACCAGCCGCCATAGCAGTAGCGCTGACAAGGTGAAGCGCCTCATAGCCGGCCGGAACGCTCATGCTAACGGTGGACATAGCAGCGCCACCTGCGGACAGGGCAGATGCTACCGAGAAGTCTTCAAACGACATTGGAACGCCTATTTTATAACGGGGATCGTGACGGAACCCGAGGCAATTGGCTTCCTCTCAGAGTCGAACAATATCATAGGCCCATTAATGCTACCCGAGGCCATACTGTTGATACCGAAGTTCTTTATAGACCCCTTGGTAAAATAACCCGGTGATTTTAGTGCTGGATCTCCCGAAAAGTAGAGCGAATCACTCCAACTTGGGGAGAAATCGGTAAACTTGCCACTTGTGAATTCCGCCCCATTTTCCTTTGCGGCCTGAATGAACCTCGCCAAAGTATCGCTGGACCATGACGAGCCAATCCCCGGGATCGATACGTAGACGTCTGACGGTGCGTCGAGATTCATTGCCGTGATGCGATTGTTTTCGACCTGATAAGAGAATCCAACGTGCACTTCCCGCACGACGCCGTTCACCTCAGCATAGGCTGTATCAATGGCGCTCTCGAAATAGCCATCTGATTCTTGCGCAGTCTCCACCTTTCTAAAAACCGTGGCGCGCTGACTGGTATTGTGATTGCCGTAGATGATTGGAGCGTCATCATCGATGTCGCTATCCGATATTTCTTTAACCCAATAGCGGTTGCAATAAACTTCGCCCGGCGGCAATGGTTTGGCGTAGTCAATCCGAATATCCGCTTTCCTCCACATTGCATTTAGAGGGCTTTGTCCCGTGTTGCGGATAAAATTCCAAACTCGATTCCGGCCGTCTATCCGATCTAGGTCCGAACCCCAAACAAACTTGCCGTCTCCGCCATCCACCTCGTCCCCGATCGCAGGGGGCAATCCTTTGTCAAAGCCCTCAAGCATGCATTTGCCAAGCGAGATCGTCGGCAGCGTAATCGTAGCGAGAAATGCCATCGCACAATGCTTTACAAAATATGCCATAGACTGGGCCTCCCCTGCGAAGAAATACATCAGTCAACTCTACAATGGAAGTCGAATGGTATGTGCTAATTGTTCGCACCAAGGGTGCTCCGGAGCTTTGAGAAGCAAATTGTATCGCCGCCGACCCCGCAAAATCGGTGTTTCGGCAGCCCGAATTGGGCACCAGACAGGGATCTCGTCTCGAATGATCGCGCTCAATACGACATTATTGACCGTAGTCTTACAAATAATTGTGCGCTCAGAGTCTGCTTCTCTGGTGGAGCTTGACCACTCCAGATACTAAGGCTTCTCGAAGCCTTGGGGGGAAGGAATAGTTGGCCCGTATCCGTCACATCGACATCCGCAACTTCCGATGCATCCAGGCACTGTCGTGGTTCCCCTCTGCCGGCCTCAACTGCCTAGTTGGCCCTGGCGACTCCGGGAAGTCCTCAATTATTGATGCGATCGACTGCTGCCTTGGCGCACGCCGCTCGATCCAATTCAGCGACGCGGATTTCTACAGATTGAACGTCGAGATACCGATCTCGATCACGATCTCCATCGGCGAACTGGATGACTCGCTGAAGAGTATCGAGAGTTATGGCAACTACGTTCGGAGTTTCAACGCGGCGACTAGAGAGATCGAGGACGAGCCCGAGGCTCAGGCTGAGACGGTTCTAACCATCAATTTGCAAGTCGGTAGCGACCTGGATCCAGTTTGGACATTGGTGTCGGATCGTGCAGAGGGGCGCGGCCAGGCTCGCTTTCTGACCTGGGCGGACCGCACACGAATCTCGCCAACGCGAATTGGTGCTTTGGCAGATCACAATCTTGGTTGGCGTCGTGGTTCAATACTGAACCGCTTATCCGAAGAACGTGCGGATACCGCCGGTGCGTTAGCGAAGGCTGCACGTGACGCGCGGGCTGCTTTCGGCGATTTGGCTGGGGAACAGCTTAGTGGGACGCTGCAGATCGTTGCCGAGGTCGCGAAGTCACTTGGGATCGCCGTCGGCGACAACCTGAAGGCTATGCTCGATGCGAATTCAGTATCGTTCAGCGGCGGAACAATTGCGCTTCATGAGGCAGACGGCGTTCCACTTCGATCCCTCGGCGTCGGATCAACGCGCCTCCTGTTGGCGGGCTTACAACGCCGTGCAGCGCAGAATGCCACTGTGATACTTATGGATGAGTTGGAATACGGTCTGGAGCCCCATCGCATCATCAGACTTCTGGGGTCCATTGGCGCGAAGGAGGCGCCGCCTCCACTTCAAGCCTTCCTAACAACGCATTCGCCGGTGGCATTGCGAGAGTTGCGCGGCGACCAGCTTGTTGTCGTTCGAAAACGTGGATTAGTTCACGAGGTTCAACTTGTTGGCGGGGACCCTGGCATTCAAGGAACGATCCGAAGCTCACCGGACGCATTTCTTGCCTCCTCTGTTCTCGTGTGTGAGGGGGCGAGTGAGGTCGGCCTGTTGCGAGGCCTGGACCAGTATCTAGTTTCTCAAAACGCTCTCTCTATGACAGCCGTTGGCGTTGCTCTCGTGGATGCGGGAGGATGTGACCACATCTACCGGCGGGCGAACGCGTTCAGAGCATTGCATTTTGAGGTCGCGGTGCTGAGAGATGATGACAAGCAACCCGATGCGGCGACGGAGGGAGCCTTCGCCGCGGGCGGAGGCTCCCTCTTTTGCTGGCGTGCTGGGCGGGCTCTTGAGGATGAACTATTCGCAAGCTTGAGCGACGAGGCCGTGCATCAATTGTTGGAGCGCGCCGTGTCGATACACGGTGAGGAGGCTATTGGCGCAAATATCGGGTCAGCGTCCAGCGGACAGATGAATTTGTGGCAGTGTCGTGGTGCCGTGACGCACACAAGCCGCCAAATCATGGCACTCGCTTCGCGCCGTAGCGGATGGTTCAAGTCAGTGACCTGGATGGAGGAAGCGGCGCGCGACATCGTCGGCCCGGGTCTTGCCAATGCCGAGCCGGGCTTTCAAACTATAGTAACTGCGATCATGCGCTGGATCTTCCGTGCCTGAGATCGATCTTTTGGCGATAAACCGTGGCGCGGTTACTGCCCCGGCAGGATGTGGGAAGACGCACCTCATCGCAGACGCGCTTGCCCGGCATTCCGACGCGAAGCCCATTCTCGTGCTGACGCATACCAACTCGGGTGTCGCCGCATTGCGCGGTCGCTTAGACCGCGCTGGCGTGCCCTCAAGGGCCTATCGACTTTCAACCATCGATGGTTGGGCGTTGCGGCTACTAACGATGTTTCCCAAACGTGGCGGCCACGACCCTCAGATTTTGCAGGTGAGCAATCCGGCTGCCCACTATCCTGCCCTTCGCGATGCGGCATGGAGATTGTTGCAGGCCGGGCATCTGAGTGACGTGTTGGCCGCAACTTACCACCGGCTCATTGTCGACGAGTATCAAGATTGCTCGGAAAATCAGCACGCCATTGTGCTCCACGCTGCAGCGATCATTCCGACTTGTGTGCTTGGCGACCCTATGCAGGCGATATTCGCTTTCGGTGGCAACGTATTGCCCGATTGGAGCCGAGAGGTATGCACTGCGTTCCCGCTTGTGGGCGAACTAGAAACACCGTGGCGTTGGATAAATGCAGGAGAGGAGGTTTTCGGTCGATATCTGCTTGATGTTCGCCATGACTTGGTGGCCGGACGACAGGTAGACCTGACTCGGTCGCCTCCGAATGTGCATTGGGTCCAACTTACTGGCGGGCCCGGAGATCACGAACTTCGGCTCCGCGCCGGGAGGACATCCGTGGCTGGGCTGGATGGCAAAGTGTTGATCATCGCAGACTCACGATCGCCGCAGAGTCAGCGCGATTTCGCGGGACAAACGCCAGGCGCTGTCACCGTCGAGAATGTAGACATGCGCGATCTGGTCACATTCGGAGAAGGGCTCGATCTCACGTCGCCCAACGTGTTGCATCACGTCGTGGGCTTTGCCTCAAGCGTTATGACCGGGGTTGGTGGTGCGACCATGATGCAGCGTGTGACAACGCTACGAGAAGCGAGGCAGCGTCGGGAGGCATCCGATGCCGAAAAGGCTGCCATCGCCTTCGCGGAGGCCCCCAGTTACCGACGGGCGGCAGACCTGCTTGTGGAGATCGGCAAGCAGAGCGGTGTGCGAGCTCATCGCCCTTCGATCCTACGCGGTGGCCTCAAAATGTTGGAAACATGTGGCGGGTCTGAGAACATCGCACCTGCTGACGCTGCCATACGCGTGCGAGAAATGTCTCGCCTCATCGGACGACCGCTAGCGAAACGCACGGTTGGGAGCACTTTGCTGCTGAAAGGATTGGAAGCGGATGTTGCCGTCGTGCTTGATCCAGCGGCAATGGATCGGAAACACCTCTATGTCGCCATGACCCGAGGCGCCAAGCAACTGGTGATTTGCTCCCGCACCAATATGATTTGACGCATCACGCGGCGGCCGCGTGGCTGCGCGCCCTGGAAGATGGTGTCGGCGAGAACCAACCGAATAGAATCTAGGTCTAAAGGCGGAGCGCGAGCACGAACAGCAGGGCCGCGATCGAGAGGTTCCGTGCAGGGGAGCACATGCACTGGCGGTAGGCCGCTTCATCTTTAAGCACAGAGAAGCATACACGACGCGCGAGACGCTGGTAGGCGACCGCGGCGCTGGAACCGCCTCCAGGATCGCGCCGGGGACCTAATAGATTTCAATTCATACGCTTTTGCTCGGCATATTTCGGGTTCCAGCGCAGCGCTTTTTCGGTCTCCCTCTGCAGATGCTTTGAGAGTTCGACGGCCATATCGCCGTCCTCGATTACGCTGGCGATCAGCTCGGCGCCAAGCAGCGTGTGGGCATACACTGCAGCCTGAGGCGACAGCGTGTTGAGGAGCTTGGCTATCTTCCTTGACACGCGTTCGATGTCGGGCATCTCCTTGCTGATAATCGCGTTCACATAAGCCTGCTCTTCGTCGGTTACAGAGAACATTACATTCAACTCCGTCAGCAGTATCGCTCGTCTTCGCTGCATGCTCGAAGCAAAACCAACGCGACTGCTGGCGCGGGGAAGCCCAGCCGGCATCCCCGCCGCTGCCGCTGGAAGCCAGTCGGCGTGACGTGCTTCAGCCTGAGCAGCCTAATCTCTTCGCTCACAGCCTACTGGCTATCGTAGGCAAACGGATCGCGGCCCAGTTCATCGCCTGGTCCCAACGGGCGGCCCGGATTGAGGTAGCCGGCGATGTCATAGCCTTCCATCATCCAGTCTTGGAACTCTTCGTCGTTCACCCGGTCCAGGAATCCGGCGTAGTATTCGGGGCAAAGCTCTTCGAGTAAGTCACGGAGCTTCTCCACCTGCTCTTTCCTGGCCCCAGCCCGAACACCCAACCCGTAGGCAACACCCGGCAGTGACGGTATTGCCTGGCCCTCGAGATCAATTCGAAATCGACCGTTTGGCATCTCATGAACAGAGAACGAGACGCCAGCGAACTCAACCGGCACGACTGGTTCTTGCTTGTTTTTCATGATCGTCTCCTTTCGGCCCTCAACATGAACAAAAAGAGAACAAAAAGGCAAGCCACCCCTGTCTGGACGATCTCCACGCGCTATGTTGAACTCCATCGATCCACCGTGCGGAGCCTCCTATGTGCAACGACTACGAGCAGCATATTGCCTGGGCAGAATACTGCCGGATGATGCAGTCGCTCGCGCTCAACATCTCTACTCATCAAACCGAACTCGATTTGCCGCAGGCCGACGACATCCGCATCAACGACCGAGCTCCGATCATGCGCGCGTCCGGCGATGCCATCGAACTGGTTTCGATGACGTTTGGTTTTCCTCCGTCGGGGCCGAAAGGCGGTCCGGTGTTCAACTTCCGCTCCGAAGGTCGCCAGTTTGCCAATAGCAAGCGCTGCCTTGTTCCCGCGTCAGCGTTCTTCGAATTCACGGGAACGATATCCCAAGGCGAAACATCGATTTTCGCTGAACGGCTCCTCCTCCTTTACGGCCATCGCCGGCTTGTGGAAGGAAGGCGACGGCAACAAGCCCCCTACATTCACCATGCTGACGACTGAGCCAGGGCCGGATGTGGTGCGTTATCACAACCGGCAAGTCGTTGTGCTCCAGCCGGCGGATTGGCCAGCCTGGATTCATCTGACAAAGCCCGAGGCTGAACTTTTGCGACCGCTGCCCGCGGGATTTCTGGCAGTCCAGACGGTGCGGCAGGGAAGCCAGTGACTTGCGACAGGCGATCGTCGATCGGCGGCAGCTTTGCGCCAAGCGTGGTCGCCGCCAATCCGCGAAACGGACGTTTCACTAAGACAGCAGTCGACCAGAAACCGTGATTTAATCCGCCATCCCCTAGGCTCCATTCGCGCGAAGGGTTAGATTATAAGTCCCACCTTGATTAGGTCTGCATGTGAACTGGATAACTGAATACCAAGGACTGCTGGGAGCTCTGGTCGCTCTGCTCGCAGCGCTGCTCGGATTTGGTGGTGTTATCTACTCACAACGAGCGCTAGCGAAAATGTCCGCAGACGAGCGCACGCATTATGAAGCTCTTGCGAAGGCTGAAGCGGAGGACCGCCATCGACAGAACTTGGCATCTCTCATGAATGCCATCGTCGGAGAACTGCAGGCCCTTGCAGTGGCTGTTGCCGACGCATCGCGTCTTCTGGCTGCGCAAATCCAGATCGCGGAAGCACTTGCCAACGAAGGTAGAGACAGGAAAACGCAACCTCGCATCTCATTTCAGTTCCAGACCCCGATCTTCAACGCATACGTTGGGAGCATTGGACTCATGGAGCCAGAGGTGGCCTTCAAGGTCGCTAAGTTATATGGACATCTGTTGTCTTTTGGAACCCACGGCGCTGCAGAGACCCCAGAAATGGAGGCCAGCCTGGCGGTGCGCGTAATGCATTCTGTCGAGGCTTCATTGTCGTCCATGCAGAGAGAGATGACTGAACTTCAACAAGTTCTCAAGCCGTCGGTGGCCCAACAGGATCAAAGCGCACTGTTAGCTTCTGCGACGAGGTTGGGCCAGGTGCATCAAACTTGATTTCGAGCAAGGCCCACCGTTGTCCTCAAAAAGAAGCCTAGCCTCGATTGGAAGCCAGATTGACGCGCTACGTCAACCCTTGAGCACCCCTGCCTTCGTATACCCCTCCAGCCAGTGCTCTCGATCCTCCGGCCTCTCACAAAGATTCGCATGTAGACGGGCCATCACAGCAGCATTGTGGCTTGGGGGCTTTATGCATTCGTATCGTGCCATTGCCTGTTGCGCTCTTTCCTCTCGGCCTAGTTGAGCTTCTGCTGCTGCCAACGCTGGATACTGATGTGCGGGAACCTGTTGGTAGCTGCCGCAAATTTTGACGATCTTCTCGTATTCCTTCCGCATGAAAAATGCATCGCAAAGCGTGTCGAGGCGTGCATCATCTGCCGCATAGGGCTCAATCTTTTCTGACCTGGCGAACCAAGAGATTGCCTCATCGAGCCGGCCCCGATAAGTCATGACAACCCCCATTGCTTGCAACACGCGCGGATCATTAGGACTCAACAGGACCGCCTGCTTGGCATGCTTTTCCGCCACGTCGAGCGAGCCGGTCATCGTAAAGACCAATGCCGCCCTATGCTGCACGTGAGGATGTAGGTCATCCAGAGACAGCGCCTTGCCAATGTGGTCAAGAGCCTTTGGAAATCGTGTTTCAGGGGGATCGCTTAAGACGAAGACGCTGTAGGCGTAAAGCTCGGCAAGCCCCGCATGCGCGACACCAAAGTCAGCATCAAGGGAAATAGCTTTTTCATACCAGCTAATGGCGGTTCCCAGTCCATTTGCGGTGTGACGCGAGGTCCATCTTCCTTGCAACTCGCAAAGATATGCGGAGGAGACCTCAGTCGGACCCTTCCGAAACTCCTGAAGATTGATTCGCTCAACGTGCCCAGGAATTACCGAGGAGATCGATTGCACCAATTCATCCTGAACCGCGAATAGATCATCAATGGTGCGGTCGTATCGCTCCGCCCATAAGTGAACACCGTTCCTGGCCTGGACAAGCTGACTTGTCACTCGGACTTGGTTGCCATTCCGTCTGACGCTTCCTTCCAAGAGGTATTGCACTCCGAGCTGCCGGCCTATCTCCTCCGCTGGCGTGGGTTTGTCTTTAAATTGAGAGGCGGAGTTCCAAGATACAATAAAGAGATCCTTGAATCGCGAAAGCTCCGTAATTAAGTCTTCGGTCAGCCCGTCGGAGAAAAATTCCTGACCAGTGCCACTGCTTAGGTTCCGAAATGGCAGAACCGCGATACTAATCTTGTCAGGATCAATCCAACCGCTACGATGCCCACTGTTTTGCAGTCCGACGAGTGCACTCAAGAGTAGTGGATCTGCATTTGTGCCGGATAGAAAATCTGTGTGTTCCATCGCATCATACCTTAGCTGAGCGGCTTCTGCTGTAGTCCCCTCCGGCGTTGAACGGGCTGATCAGCCGTCTACGGCTGACAGTCTGAGGGATTGGATCATGACGCAAAGGGCCCACAGTTTCCAGCGCGATCATATGCCTGTGCAGCGCAGTCGGACCATCTTCGTTTATCCTCAGCCGGTCCCAAAAATGTTTTGGGGCGAAGCGCGCATCCGCCGTTATCGAATTTCGTCATTGAGCCAAAACGGACGCGAGCCGAACGTCCGTATCCGCGAGCAACGCTGGTGCGGAATGCCGGCGTTGGGTCAGAGCTTTGCATCTTAGGCAGGTGATATAGCTCCAATCTATTTAAAGTCCCGCGTCTTCACCTTGATCTGATCAATGTGCCCATAGAGGTCGACAATATTGCGCGGCTTCGGCCCCTTAGGCAGACCACGTGGGTCAGGTGTCGGACTGCCACTATGGAACTCGTCGCCACGCCCATGCGGCAGCGGGAAAGCGGCATCGCGCTCACCGACACTTGCGAGGTCGGCCGATAGGTCGCTCAGACGATGAGCGACGAGATGCACGACCTCGCCTTCGCGCTGGATACGGCCGTAAGCGCTGATCATCCCGGCGGACAGGACGACCCGGCGAAATTTCTCGAACACCTTTACCCATACCACCAGGTTGGCGATGCCGGTCTCGTCCTCCAATGTAATGAACATGACACCTTTGGCCGAGCCCGGGCGCTGACGGACAAGAACGAGACCGGCAGCCTCCAGCCACTGACCGTCACGTGCCTCCATGGCCTCGCCGCAGCTGACCATGCGCCGGCGGCGCAGATCAGCGCGCAGGAACGCTACGGGATGACTGCGCAACGTCAGGCCAACGTGCCCATAATCCTCGACGACCTCGCTCCCGGCTGTCATAGGGCGCAGGGCTACTGCGGGCTCCTGGATCTCCGGCACTATTTCCTGCTCCCGCGTGGAGGCGGCTGCGAACAGCGGCAGCGGTTCGTCGCGTAGCGCCTTGATGGCCCATAGCGCCTCTCGCCTGGCCAGCGACAAGGAAGGCTGAAACGCGTCGGCCTCGGCGAGCTCGACGAGCGAAGCTGAAGCAACGCCGGCTCGGCGCCAGAGATCATCGACGGACTGGAAGGGCTGGTCAGCGCGTGCGGTGACGATGGTCGCTGCGTCGGCATTGGCAAGCCCACGCACCATGCGCAGGCCAAGTCGAACTGCAAAGCGATCTTCCCACTCTGTCGGCTCCAGTGTGCAATCCCACCGCGAGGCATTGACGCAAACCGGACGCACTTCCACCCCATGATCGCGCGCATCTCGGACGATCTGGCGGGCGCATAGAAGCCCATCGGCTGGGCATTGAGAAGTGCAGCGCAGAAGACATCTGGATGATGGCATTTCATCCAGGAGGAGGCGTAGGCGATCAGTGCGAAGCTTGCAGCGTGACTTTCCGGAAAGCCGTAACTGCCGAAGCCTTCGAGCTGCTTGAATGTCTTTTCCGCAAACTCGCGTTCATAGCCATTCTTCACCATGCCGGCGATCAACTTGGTGCCAAATTTCGAAACGCCGCCAGTGTGCTTGAACGTCGCCATGGCGCGGCGAAGCTGATCAGCTTCGCCAGGTGTGAAGCCTGCGCATTCGATCGCCACACGCATCGCTTGTTCCTGGAACAGCGGCACGCCGAGCGTTTTGCCAAGCACCTTCTCCAGCTCGGGTTTGGGATAGACAACCTCTTCCTTGCCTTCCCGGCGTCGCAGATACGGATGCACCATGTCGCCCTGGATGGGACCTGGCCGAACGATCGCCACTTCGATGACCAGGTCATAGAAGGTCCGCGGCTTGATGCGGGGAAGCATCGACATTTGCGCACGGCTTTCGATCTGGAAGGTGCCCAGCGTGTCCGCCTTGCGGATCATCGCATAGGTGCGCGGATCCTCAGCGGGGATCGAGGCGAGATCAAGATTGATGGCCTTGTGCTGGGCAAGCAGGTCGAAGCCGCGTTTCATGCAGGACAGCATGCCGAGCGCAAGCACGTCGACCTTCATGAACTTCAACGCATCGATGTCGTCCTTGTCCCATTCTATGACCTGGCGGTCCTTCATCGCAGCAGGCTCGATCGGGACCAAATCATCTAGCCGGTCGCGTGTCAGCACAAAGCCGCCGGGATGCTGTGAGAGGTGTCGTGGCGCACCTATCAACTGTCTGGCGAGATCAAGCGCGAGACGAAGACGCCGGTCACCGAGATTGAGATTCAGCTCTTCGGCGTGCTTCGGCTGGACGCCTCCATCGGACCAGCCCCAGACCTGGGACGACAGCATCTTGATCAGGTCTTCGGGCAAGCCGAGGGCTTTGCCTACATCACGCAATGCACCTTTCGCGCGGTAGCGGATAACCGTAGAGCACAGGCTGCGTGGTCGCGGCCGTAGGTCTCGAATACCCACTGCATGACGATCTCGCGCCGCTCGTGCTCGAAATCGACATCGATGTCCGGGGGCTCGCGCCGTTCTTCCGAAACAAAACGTTCGAACAGGAGGTCGTTGCGGTCCGGGTCGATCGAAGTGATGCCGAGCACGTAGCAGACGGCGCTGTTGGCAGCAGAGCCCCTGCCCTGGCACAGGATGTCCTGGCTGCGGGCAAAGCGGACGATTGAATTCACGGTGAGGAAATATGGCGCGTATTGCAGCTTCTCGATCAACTGTAATTCGTGTTTGAGAGTGGTCACGACTTTGTCCGGTAGGCCTTCCGGAAAGCGTTCCGCCGCACCTTCCCAAGTCAGTTTCTCCAACGCTTGCTGCGGTGTCAGGCAGGGCAGCATCCGCTCTTCCGGATACTGATACGCCAGTTCATCGAGCGAGAAGCAACAGCGCTCAGCGATCTCGACCGTGCGTGCGAGCGCCTTGGGATAAAGGCAGAACAGGCGCGCCATCTCTTCCGGCGGCTTGAGATAGCAATCGGCATGTCGCTCACGCCGGAAGCCAGCATCGTCGATCGCCACGTTGTGGCGAATGCAGGTCGCGACATCCTGCAGGATACGTCGCGAAGGTTCATGGAACAGCACGTCGTTGGTGACGACAGTCGGAACGCCGACCTGCGCAGCGAGGTTGGAAAGAACATGCAGCCGCAAGGCATCGTTCGGTCGGCGCCGCAGCGTCAGCGCCACATAAGCTCGATCGCCGAAGCCCTCGCCCAGCCGACGCAACCAAAGCGCGCAAGCCTCATCGGCTTGGTCCGGCACGAGAACCACAATCAGCCCTTCGCCATAGGCGACGAGATCAGCACAATGCAGCACGCATTTGGCTTTGCCGCCCCGCTTTTTGCCGAGCGATAGCAGACGGCAAAGTCTCGAGTAGGCGGGCCGATCCGTTGGGTAGACCAACAGTGACACGTCCTCGGCTAAGTCAAGCCGGCAACCAACGACAAGCCTGATGCCTGTGGCCTTTGCGGCCTCATGCGCTCGAACGATGCCAGCCAGGCTGTTGCGATCGACAATGGCGAGCGCCGGCATTTCCATGACGGCCGCCTGAGCGAACAATTCCTCGCAGGAACTGGCGCCTCGCAGGAAAGAGAAGTGCGAGGTGCATTGCAGCTCGACGTAAGGAGCGCCAGCCACTAGCCAAAAATCCCGTGCAGAAACCAGCAATGCGAACCGGTCGCGACATCCTCACCATCGCCGGCTCGGTAAATCCAGAAACGCTCACCTGCTTCGTCCTCGACCTGGAAATAGTCACGCACGGCTGCAAGCTCGGCATGGCACTTCCACCATTCGCCGAAAACGCGCTCTGGACCATCGGCACGCTTCACCCGGCGACGGATGCCGCGCCAGGTGAAACTGACTGGCGGATGGTCCGGAAGAAGCGCAATCGCCTCGATCAACTCCGGGAAGGCAAATAGACGAGCGGGTCGCGGCCAATGATCCGGCCAAGCCTCGCCGGTGTCTGGCGATGCAGGAGCGATACGCCGAAACGACCGCTCGGGCACGTCGCTTGCGACAGGAGCAAATCTATAAAGCTTCTCTTCGCCGACGCGGTTGCCGAGCGTATCAATCAGGTCGGAGATATCCGCGTCCGGTTGCTCGATAAGCGATGAGATCGTCTGCTTCGGCTTGAGCGATTCAGCCAGGGGGGCTGCCAAGCGCATCAGTTCGATTCCAAAACCGGGGTCAATCGTTTCGATCTTGTCGCAGAGCAGTCGCGTCAGCCGCTTCACGTCGCGCACCGGCAGTGCGGTGCTTACGCGAATTGCTTCGATCCGGTTATCGACGCGATGCAACAGTAGATCGAGACGTCGTGTTCCTAGGCCTTTGGTCTCCAACTCAGCACACATCAGTTCGACCAGCTTGTGGACATAGCGCGCGATAGTTTCGGCAGCGCCGATCGGTTCGCCAAAGACACGCTGCACCTCGATCACATCTGGTGGTCGGGTCGGGTCGATCGGTTCATTGAGCACCCCAGCGGCCTGGTCGAGTCGGCGGCCAAGCTCCGGACCAAAGCGTAGCGCCAGCGGTGCGCGCGGTTGCGCCAGCAAGTCGCCGATGTTTTCGAAGCCGAGCACGCGCAATCCATCGACGATCGCTCTGGGTAGCCGCAGTGCGGAGATTGGCAGAGAGAGAAGCGCATCTCGCGCCCCGCCGCTGGCCACAACGTTGACATTCTGCCGCAAGTATCGCGATACCGCATGAGCTGCGCCCCATGTGTCGGCGATAGCGGCACGAGCGGAAAGGCCCGCTTGCACAAGCCGCTCGACCATATCGGACAGCATCGCATGCTCGCCGCCATGAAGATGATCAGCACCCGTGGTGTCGATCACCAACCCGTCAGGAGGATCCGCAGCGACGATCGGCGCATAGCGTCGCAACGCCCATAACGCCAGCCGATCGAGCGCTTCAGCATCCGCTTCCGTTTTGGCGTCCATGACAACCAGACCGGGCACAAGCGCCTGTGCCTTGGTCGCCGGCATTCCAAGACGCAGGCCCGCTGCTAACGCCGCGCGATCGGCGGCAACAACTATGCGACGGTTTCCTTGCCGACCTACCAGCACCAATGGCTTATCCGGTGGCGGCGAGGCGTCGCCCAATTTCCTTCTGAGCCGATCTGTCGACCAGCTTGGAAGGAAGAGCGAGACGACCCTTGGCATCGCATGCCTCCACTTCGAGATCAGCACTTTCCCCTGCACGGCATCGGATCAGCTCAAGGTGCCATCGCGCCCGGCCGACGCCTGGAACCGGTAGGGGTTTCGAGGGAAGAACCGAAACTCGCCACCGTGTGACCGAGGCGGTTGGTTGGCCAAAATCGGCGGCGTCAGCCTGTCGGCGCCATCGGCGAATGGCAATGCCGATCGCGCCCGAGCCTTCCGCGGCCAATTGCAGGCGGCGGGATGCCGTCATCGGTAGCCGCGCGACTTCGGCGACGACCGCGCCCAGACCCACGTGCCTCAGGCCTTCTTCGAAACAGGCCAGCAGGGATTTGTCATCGCCCGCCTCGACGTAAATAACTCGATCCGGATGAAGGCCTGCCTGGGCAATGGCTGGCGCAAACAGATCCTGCCGAGTCACGCACCAAAGCACCCTGCCTCGCGTCCTTGACGCTATTCCGGCTGCAAAAAGCGATGCCGCCGCACCGTCGATGGCACCATTGCCGCCGCCAGCGACCTCATGAAGTGCGCCCAGCGCCAAGCCACCCCCAGGTAGATGGCGATCGAGCTCAGCAATACCGAAGGGCAAGACCGTTCGACCGTGCTCCTTGCCACCTTCAAGACGACGAATACGCTCCTGAAGGGCTTCGACAACGGTTCGGTCGGCGGCGACACCCATGCTCTTTGCAACTCAATTGGCTCCTATTATGTTCCCTATCTGTTCTCTCCAACGGCAAGAGTCAACGGGCTTGAGTGATTGGACACGAGGACACCGTCAGCATCGCAATAAATATAGCTTTCGGAATGACGTTGGCGCTCGCCTGAGCGGCTATCCAGGACCTAAATCGGCCAAGAGAGGCCGTGTTCAGGTCAAGTCAGCTGAACCATCGAAGCGAGCATTCGACGATTTGAACTTTCTGACGGTCTCGTCGCTCCACGCCAAACCAGTCAAGGTCGTAATGCCCAGATTATTGAGGTAACTCGCGATGGCCTTGGGGCGTCCCCTACCCTCCGGAATTCGCTCCTCGGCCTCGGCAAATACGCAACGCACTCTGCGTCTGTGTTCGTCTCTGCGGAGAAATTCGGTATTCCGCCAGTCTTGGAAGTGCCTAATCGGATCAAACAACCGTCCGTCTATATCGATGGAGTCCGGAGAGAGACCTACCGGCTCTAATCCGCTCACATTCAACATATCCCTCATATAGCTATGCCTTCGCCACAGTTGCACAGCGCCGAAGTCGACGTGAACCAATGGGCATTGGCGGTCGAGGCATACGTCAATTGCCTTCCCTAACTCCATACGGATCGACGATGTGGCTTCTTCGGGGTCTCTCTCGATGAAAACGAATTCACGGACGAGAATTCCACCATTGCTCCTCACCCAGCGTCGAACGCGCTCGCACTGGTATCGGATGGTCTTGCTCCGCTTTGCGGCCTGCTCGACATCCTTGGGCAGCTTGCGGAAGCCAGCCCAGTTTACCGGTCTCGTCCAGTAGAAACCAACAAACTCTTCCATCGCACTCGAATCCGGAAAAAAGGGGAGGTGAAATCGAAAATTCCAGCAGACCAAGTTAGTTTCTCATCAATAGGGGAACCGATATGCCGGAAAAAATCAACAACCCACTTAGAGTAGACGAAGTCAGTGCCGCCCGCGGACTGATCGGCATTACATTTGCGCCAGGCAAGCGCGGACCGAGCGCGTATGGCGGCGTGCATGAGCGCGATCTCGGCGCCGATCTCGACGAGGTCGCTCAATGGGGCGCCGCAGCGGTCGTAACCCTGATCGAAGAGCATGAGTTCCACGAGCTGCAGATCGAACAGCTTGGCGAAGAGGTGCGCCGACGGCACATGGAATGGCATCACCTGCCGATCGTCGACGTATCCGTGCCTGACGCTTTCTTCGAAAAGAAGTGGCCTGGGAATTCAGCCAAACTGCGTGGCCTGCTCAAGCGCGGGAACCGAGTGCTCATTCACTGCCGCGGCGGGATCGGGCGCGCAGGCATGATCTCGGCGCGGCTGTTGGTCGAACTTGGCGCCGATTCGCTGGATGCCTTGGCCACTGTTCGCAAAGCCCGCCACCCTAACGCCGCAGAGACGAAAGCGCAGGAGATGTGGGTCACCGCCGGAAAGATGGTCGACGACTCATTACCATCCTCGGACATCCAGGCCACACGCGATCGCGCCGCTGGAGCGTTGCTCGGATTGGCCGTGGGCGACGCAGTCGGTGCCGCGATTGAGTTCACGAGAAAGCCAGAGTTCACGCTGATTGAGGACATGATCGGTGGCGGTCCGCATCCGCTAGAACCGGGCCAGTGGACTGACGACACTGCCATGGCACTGGCGCTGGCGGAGAGCCTGAAGGAAGACCCGGCGCTCGATGCAGGCGACCTGATGGATCGCTTTGTGGACTGGTGGCTGAACGGAACCTATTCCTGCACCGGCACATGCTTCGACATCGGCATCACGACCCGAGGCGCGCTTGACCGCTATCGCCGCATCGGCGATCCCTATGCTGGCTCCGAGGACTCAAGGAAGTCTGGTAACGGTGCGCTGATGCGGCTTTCACCGGTGGCCATCCGCCATTGGCGTGACCTTGAGATGGCGCTCGATATCGCCGACCGGCAGACTCGCACCACGCATGGTTCACCGCAGACGATCCAAGCCTCCCGCCTCTTCACGCGTCTCTTGGTGCAGGCTATTGAAGGCCACCCGCTGACCGACATTTTGACAGATCCTGAGGCTGAAGAGGTCGATGGCGGGTTTCGTAATCAGCACCGCAACGCGATCAACGGCTCCGGCTATGTGGTGAAGTCACTGCAGGCGGCGCTGTGGGCCGTCAATCGGACAACCGATTTCCGGTCCGCGGTCCTTCTGGCGGCCAATCTCGGCGATGATGCGGACACGACGGCGGCCATCGCCGGCCAGCTCGCCGGAGCCGCCTATGGTGCATCGGGAATTCCCAGGGATTGGCTAGAGAGGCTTGCTTGGCGGGGCCGGATCGAAGTCTCAGCCACCGGATTATTCGACGCGAGCCTCGGTTAACTAAGCTTGGTTCGGTGCCGCCATCACGCAAAGAAATTCATCAGCAAGCGGCTGCAAGCCACTCAACCGATCAGCTTAGTAACGGAGGAAAAATGACCTTAAGGCTGCACGTAATCTATCAGGAAGGGGAACACCTCGGCAATTTCAGCAATGAGGAAGGACCGTGGGCGGCTGGGGCCGTCAATATGGAGACAAACAAGACCGTCGATTTCGGAACGCGGAATTTTGTTGATGCGGTGCTCGTGGCTGCCAGGGAAAGGGTCTTCACCGCAGCGCTCGGTTGGCTTTTGTCCGATCAATCAACTCTGGACAGCCCGAGCCGCAAGAAAGTTCTCAGTGAGCTATCCGGATTGGATTTCGCTGCGTGCGACGAGATAAAGTATGTCGCCGAATGGAACAACATAGACCTCCTGATAAAAGGCTTGCGCCAATGCAATGAAGTCTGCGCGATAGCGGTTGAGATGAAGCTCAAATCGTCTGAAAGCGATGGACAACTCACCAGATACGATGACAACCTGAGGACGCTTAATCATCCCACAACCAAGATATTCCTGACGCTTTCTGGCGAAGAACCACGGTCGGGGCAAGGTTGGCAGCCGCTAGCCTGCGCTGATCTCCTCGTGACCCTAATGGAAATCCCTGGACGCGATAAATATCTGAACGACTTGCGGGATGCACTCGGTCGATTGATAGCGGTTGAGGCATGCGTCAGGACGCGAATCGACATAGCTGGCAGCGTCTTTCAGCCTGCCGCTCCTGCCGCTTTTGAGCCTACTAATAGTTTTGAGAGCTACCTGAAGGATTTTCGTCTCAGGACCTTCGCGCAGCGTGTCTGGATGGCGGAGCTCCAGTCGAAACTGGAGATTGCAAGTCGATGGGTCGTGAATATCCGCGAAACCAATGGTGAAGCACTCCTCGATATAGAGGCCGAATCGAATACCAAGCCCCTTTGCCGCGTCGGACTTGAACTGCAAAAACGGAGCCTGAAACTGTATGTCTCTCCGTGGCCCTACGATCAACGCGCCACTCGTGAGCAGCAACAAATGGTGGATAAGATCTTGAAGGACCTTGGTAAGCGGTTTGGTATTTCCGGGAAAAAGCCGACCGCACATCGCAATAGGGGCTTCCGAAGCTACTCCTTGCAGAAGACGCTCCCGTTAGAAAGGGACGTTCAAGCCTACGCGAAATATCTGCAGCCTTGGATCAACAAATTGCAGGAAGAATATCCGGACGCTCAATCCTTGCGATAATTGCCGACTGCGAGAAGATAGAACACAGGTATCCCGCCGCAAAGGCGCTTCCGAGTTTTATGCCCCAAGGTGACGAATGGCTTGGTTCCTTGGGGTTTCGGGTGGACAGCGGCTCGCTACAGGGCCCCTGCGGGAATTGCCATGCATAATTGGCGAGTGGGTTGAGAAATGCGAGCTGTCGTTGGGGAGGCAAGCACAGCTGTCGGACCATACGGCTCATAACGGGTATCGATGCCCTTCCCCTTCGGTGCATCCGATCTTGCTTGATGTGGGAAGCTTCTTGCATGATCAGCCAGGGACGGGCGCCAAATGGCTTTTATCTTTTACGACACCGAAACGACTGGCTCTGATCGATGCTTCGATCAGATCTTGCAGTTCGCGACGGCTCTGACTGACGACGATCTCAACGTCATCGACAGTTTCGAGATACGTTGCCGGCTCCTCCCACACATCGTTCCATCACCAGGCGCTATGGTGGTCACGGGCGTGCGCGTTGATCAGCTCTTTGATCCGCAGCTGCCCTCGCACTACGAGATGTGCAACCGAATTCATGAGGTCATGACTGCATGGTCCCCGGCAACGGTGATAGGTTACAACTCGATCAGCTTCGACGAGGAATTGCTTCGGCGTGCGTTCTATTCGAATCTCTTGCCGATCTATCTGACCAACACCGGGGGCAATTCGCGTCTGGATATCCTGCCGCTCGCGGTGGCAGCGCACACCTTCGCGCCTCAGGGCTTCAATTGGCCCGTCAATGAAAAGGGTCGGACAAGTTTCAAGCTCGATCGCCTGGCGCCGGCCAATGGCTTTGAGCACAGCAACGCCCACGATGCCTTGGCAGACGTTCATGCCACCATCCATATCGCCCGCCTCATTAAGGAACGTGCGCCTGCGGTCTGGAATTCTGCCATGGCCTATCGTTCGAAGGCCTCAGCGACCCAGTTTGTCGAACTGAATTCTGTGTTCATGGCGACACGCCTGCGATTTGGTCTCTGCTCCTCAAGCCTAGTTACAGCCATCGGGATCAACCCCGACAACTCGGGCGAGCTCTTCGCGCTCGATCTCAGGCAAGATCCAACGCTCCTCTCGTCGATGACCATCGAGGAACTGGCGGCACATATTGCCACGAAGCCGAGGCCAATTTCCTCGTTAAAACTCAATGCGTCTCCGCTGTTCATGCCGATCGAGCTCGCCGGTGCACACGCTTCTGGATACGAACTTGGGCTCGAGGAGATCGCACGTCGAGCCGAACTGGTGCGCAACGACGAAGGTCTCAGACAGCGGCTGATGTCGGCGGTCATGTCTGGCCGTGCTCCGTTCTCGGAAAGCCCTCATGTCGAGGAGCAGATTTATGGCAGCTTCTACTCCCGGTCAGACCAATCGCTGGTTGACGAGTTCCGCGGGGCGAGCTGGCCACTTCGGCTTGAACTCTCAGGGCAATTTGAAGACCCGCGCCTCAGAGGGTTGTCTAGGCGCATCATCTACTTTGACGCGCCTCACATTATGGGGGCGAAGATGCGCGCAGATTTTGTCCACGCGATTGCGGCCCGGATTCATGCGCGGAATGACAAATCCGGCCGCTGGACCACGCTGGACGATGCGATTGAAGATGCCCAGGAAATGCTGATCGATGCTCCCCTGGACCGTCAGGCGATCCTGCGGGAACACCTTGCCAGATTGATTGCTTGGCGAGAGGAAGCCGGCCTAATTTTGCAAGGCGCGAACACTGATTGATGGGGTTCGTAAGGCATCTTGGTCACGCATTCGGGCGCCGTCACAGATACTGCCTCATTCAGCGATTCCTGATTGTCCTGGTCGCTGTCGTCGGCCCCGTCTTCATCATCCGGAAGAGGCTGTTGCTCATCTACATAGGCCTGGCAACCCTCGTTAAACGATTGGCTGTTGCCGCCGCAGTCATTGGCGTGGGAGACGCCGTTACGCTCCGCCCAATCGTAGCCGGCTTGGTGGCCTGAGCAATCATCGGTGCAGTCGTAGCCGTCGAAAGTCGACTGCGCCCCCGCCGGCGAAGCCAACAGTCCGACCCAGACAATCACGCCAAACGCCACTGCTCTCCCGATTGCAATTAAATCTTTCAGGCCTTCGCTCGCTTAGATGCCACCTTGGCTGGCGTCTTCTTGGTGGGTGCTTTCGCAGCAGGCTTTCGGCCGAGACCGAATGACTTTGCCAATTCCGATCGCTAGGCGGCGTAGCTTGGGGCCACCATGGGATAGTCTCTCGGCAAACCCCATTTGGCTCGATACTCATCTGGCGTCATGCCCAACAAGCCAAGGTGGTGCTTCATTGACTTGAACTTACGGCCATCTTCCAGCGAAACATGTAATCGGGAAACACGGACCGCTTCGGATTGACCGCTGGTGTCTGTGCTGGTTGCTTAGCAACCGCCGGCTGGCCCAAGCTCAACAGTGCGGGATTCACCGAGGAAATAAGATCCGGCAGGCCGGCGACCGGCACCGAGTTGTTTTGGACAAATGCGGCGACAATATCCGCGGTCAAACCAATTAGATCGGCGTTTCGATCAGCTTCCTCGGACATCTATGTTTTCCCTTTCCGTTGTTGATAGGTCTTCTATTGGGCCGGACCGAACGATGCAAGAAGTCGGATGCCGGAATCTGGCCCAGCGGCTAGAGGAAAAACCACTCTGGTGGCCGGCAGACGATGCGACGACATTTCGTTCCCGCGCCATCGACGCCGCGGACATCTTGATCGATACCCGCTTCAATGAGTGGGTCTTTCAGGTTCGGGCTGAACAAGAGGTAATCAAGTCGAAGACCGGCGTCGTGGGGCCAGCGGTTTCGTATGGAGTCCCAAAAGGTAAAGGCGTTCGTTGCGGTGCTATATTCTGATTGCATCGATCCGGCTTCGGCCGACGAGTCCCTGGACCCGCTGCATTGGCTATCAGATGTGCACCCGGAGTTCATCGCCGCGTTGGTGCGGCGGAAGAAATTCTACGAGCTCAATGGGCCGACTTTCCTCAAATCAGACACCCTCACCAGCCCATCCTGGCCGGTAAAAGTCAGTGTCGATCCCGAGCTTTGAGCTTGGCTGATACCGGAGATGTGGTGCTCGCCCGTGTCATAAATCACTCGTTCGCCGTGGTCGTCGATCACCAGGCGTCGGGCGTCGGAAAAAATCGCATAGCGGAGATCATTCTGGGCACCTGTCGAGTTCGGCTGGCCCATTTCAGGCGGCCACCATGGGCCACTCGCGGGACGCACGGCGGAGCGGTAGCTGACTTCATCGCTTCTGACCAACGCTTCGGGGTTGTCGCTAAGGTATGCCGCCAGTTCGGTAGCAAGGGCATCGAGCTTGACCTTAAGTGGATCATTGAACATGTCTCCCACCATCGTCATGCCAGATGACCACTGCGCCATCCCTCCAAACTCCTTATGGCTGAACTGCGCCATCCTCCCGCCGCCTGCCTTAAGGGCCTGCAGGACGGCTTTGACAGCGTCGGTCGAAATCGAGTGCCGGACCGCCAGCTGAGCGATCAACGTTTCTTCAGTGTGGTCGACGGTCACGAGAGTTCTCCCGATTCGACGAAAAATATCTTACTGCCGGCGAGGACCCAGCATAAGGATGGTAATCACTGCACTCACGCACGCCATCGCTATCAGCGCGACGACGCCAGAAGCGTTGACCTCTTGCTCTGCCCGAAATGGGACGACGTGTTTTGCGGGCAAGGCGTTGTGAACCACAGGATTCAGATCGGACCTGCTGCCCTTTCGAATGGAATAGGCGCGAGTGAATTCCGCGCCGAGAAGGAAAATTTCCGACGAGTAGTAGACCCAGAGTAGTATGACGAGCAGCCCACCGGCGGCCCCATATGAGGATGCGATCGCGCTGGTGCCGATATACCAGCCGATAAGTGATTTTCCGAGCGTGAACAGCGCAGCGGTCACCACGGCACCAATCCCGACATCGCGCCATTCGAGGGTTCGATCGGGCAAGACTTTGTAGATGGCAGCGAACATCACTGAGATCAGGACAAACGAAATGGCCGCGTTGATCACACCGAGCACGACTGTGCCGAACGGCAGGTAAGCGTTGATGATGTTACCCAGCGCCGAGATCACCGCGCTCGCTACGAGAGATACGAGCAACATGAAACCGAGTGCAGCGACCAAACCCAGACTCGCTGCACGTGCCCGCACCAGACGCGACAACGAACTCCCCTGCGGTTCGACCTTCCATATTGTGTTCAGCGACTGCTGCATTTCGCCAAAGACGCCGGAAGCGGTCACGAACAAGGCAACCATGCCAATGACGGTCGCCCAGGTCCCGGAGGATTTACTGGATGCGCTCTCGAGCGCGGTCTGAAGGAGACCCGCGCTCTCCGGCCCCATCAGACCCGAGATCTGGGCAGACAAAGCCAACTGTGCAGCATCATGCCCGAAAGCGAGACCTGCGATTGCGACCACAATCAGCAAGATTGGCGCCAGCGATGTGGTGGCATAAAAAGCCATTGCCGCACCATGACTAAGAGCATTGTCGTTGACAAAGCCAACGACGCTTTCTCGCACCAAACCCCATGCATCTGTGATTACGTGCCGCATTTTGAGACCGTAGGCAGTGAGTCGTAGTGGTATCCGCCAGGCAAGCAATGCGTCAGAACTTCAGATGTTCCGGTTGCGGGCGCACCGAGCGGCAAATTCAACCGAAATGGGTGAGGACGATCTCCAGCATGCGTCGTTTCCCGAGTGGACGCAGCGCTAGCGGGCCTATTCCGCCCTACAGGGGAACTTGCCCTTAGCTCCGGCGTTCTAGGAGGCCAGTTAATCAACCAGGAGCGGCATCATCATGGGAAGCACGAGCGAAAAAGCAGCCGGCCTCGCAAACCAGGCAGCCGGAAATGTGAAGCAGGGCGTAGGTAAGGCAGTTGGAAATGACCGGCTGCGGGCTGAAGGGGGAGCGCAGGAAGCGAAGGGCAAGGTCCAAAAGGCTGTCGGCGACGTAAAGGCCGCAGCAAAGGACGCGACCAACAAAACTGCAGCAGCGATCAACAAGAAACTCTGATCGGGGAACTTTGAGCGCGCCTATAGGCTTTGGCGCGTAGGGGGCGCGGTGTGATCCGCGCCCTTCGCATGTTTGTTCGGCGATTGATTAGACCGGCGAGGCTGGCGCTCCGCCACCAATCGTTAACCGCACCACATCAGCGCGTTCGCGTTTTCTTCGCGCTCCATATAGCTCGCGGCCTCGCGTTGCGGAGTTGTCACAATGTGCCGGGCGGTTCTACGACTGCCTTCCCTTCTATTCTTCACCCCCTGGCTAGATTCGGCCAACGCGGACGAAAAGTGGCCGTCTATCATTTACTTCGGTGAGAAGACGAACGAGCGGATCGATGGGTCTTTATATTGGGAGGGCCAAGCGGGGGCGGCCTGCACAACCGAGGCTAAGCGGGCAGAGCGCAGGCGCAGCGAGCGGCGACGGTGCTATTAGCGCCGTGACGGGGAACCCTGGAACCACGCCTGTCAGTGGCTACACGAAAGCCAATGGGACGCTGGTCGCACCATATTTCAAGAGTGTAGACGTTGAGATCAGGGCCGACGGCCGGCAACTCACTTCCTTTGCACGCACACGGCGCGGACGCATGTTTCTGAGTCAGCGATGGGCTTTTCCATTTCGGCCTTCAGCGCCACCACGGCCTGCTCAAATAGTTCCTTGCTGGCGTAATCCACATTGGTCCATGTCGTCGGCGCAGTTGGCGTTCCTGCCACCACCCATTGAAGTGAGAATATTAGAACCCAGTCCATGCATTCCCCCCCATCTTTGCGCGAACGATATATGAGTTGGCCGGAAACGCGACAAGCTTGGCGTCAAGCTTCGCTGGAAGTGCCGAAGCTAAGAAGGGCGCGGAGTGATCTGCGCCCTTCTCATGGGTTGTCCGGCCGTCGATCGGACTGGCGAGGTTGGATTACGTGGTCGCTGCCAAGTCGGTCAACGCTGCCCGAACGATCTCGCCCGGATGCAATTAGCCGTCTCGCAATTCGGTAGCCCTGCTATCGGCCTTGCGGGTTTTTCGCCCTATTCGCACGTGACGTAGATCATCGGGTGACGCGTGTTGCGAACTTCAAAGGTGCCGTAGAACGTCCGGCCCCGGGTTTCTGTTGAAGTCGTGCGGCTCTCTATCACCTCCCTGCGCCGTCCAAGACGAGCCATCACGCAGCCTCTTGCTTCAAACCCGGTCGCGCCGGCATGTCGTTTCGCGCGGGCAGGCGCTGGATCTCAAATTCACAGTCGCAAATATAGAACGGGTCCACCACAATCTCCGACTCGTTCCTGTCACCAAAATAAGCGAGCGCTTGAGTTTTCGAGATTTCGGCTTGAGCTAAGATTGGCTCGCCGCCTGGAGAGCGATAGGCGAACCATTCTGCCACGCTTTGATCGAGCGTCCAGGAAAATGAGGCGATGTGGTTTTCGTCCCTGCAACCGCGATAGACCTTAATAAAATCTGGTAGGGCCCGGTAGTAACGCCGGTCATCAATGGCCATCACCTCCCGCGATTTGCGTCGGAACTTGCCTCGCCGAGAATAACTCAACTCCCAAACATCTTGCCATTCATCAGCCGATGCTGACGATGATTCTGTGTCTTGCCAGACCTCTCCCACCAATGGCCAGAGGTCTGAAACTCCAACTTCGTTTATAATTTGGCTGAGCGCTTCGACACGGTAGGGTCTATGATGAATGAAGACATAGGAGCGCCAGTCGCCGGCGGCTCTCGCCTCTTCCAATGCGGCGCGCCTGCGCCGGATTATCTCATTTATCGACCGAAGGCCGGCGGGCTTTACATACGTTCCCCAATTGATAGCCGGCGTGCCGGCAACAGCAAGCAGCATCATTTCCCGATGTAGTGGATGGTCGAACATCGGCCCAAGAGGACCAGAGACGACAAAGCTCCTCAAATCTGAGTCCAGAGTGTCCAACTTGAAGTCGCTCGGATCGACAGGAACAACTGAATAGAGCTTCTTCCGGTCGGTGAGATTGATAATATTCTCGGCAGACATTGATGCATCTCCAAAAAAAAACGACGAGCCGGTCGCCGGAAGCGTTCGCTCCGATACGTGTTTCGTCTTTGCTGCGGGGAATACCTATCAGTCACATGCGATGATGGATCACAAGTGAATTAAAGCGGCTTTTTATGAACATGAATTAGATCAATGGCTTAGCGTTCTTTGACTGAACGCTCAACGGATGTCAGACGTCATGAGCGCCTCGACCATCTGGTAAGGCTCACGCTTGCCAGTGAACGGGCAAGGTTCGATCGCGGCGAGCGCCAGGGTGAGCCGGACGTAAGTGTCGCTCGGGATGTATGTCCAACCGCCATGCCGCGCTGGTGATTGCTCCTGCCCGGAGGAGCCACAAATTTGCGAGCCGCGGAGACATCCATACTTCTTGACTGCGCGATCGAATAGAATCTTCTGATGCTCGACCGACCGGTAACCACTAAGAACCTTGGTTTTGCCCGTAAGGTGCTTGGGCATGTTCACGCCATCAAATAGCGGCCGAATTCATCTCTTCGCATTCGACCTTGGGTTAAAACCCAAAAACCTTCAGCACTTCGTCCCCGATCACCTTCCCCCCTCAGCGAGACTCCCGCGCCTCCATGTAGATGTCAGGAAGCGCCTTCGGCAAGCGCGATCGGCGCAGCATTGTCGGCAATCGCCGCCAGCGCCGTCTCAAGCGCCGAGCGCATCTGCGGCTGCCGAAAGGCTGGCTGCCTAGCATCCAGTCTTAAACGCATGAGGTAGTCGCCAAGCGCGGGATCTGCATCGCGGCTCCATGCGATGACACCGACATGATTTGAAGCCAGCGCCCTCTCTGTGCGGATTGCACGCTCCTCGCTCTGCTGGTCGGTCGGCCCGAAGGCTGTAAACAGTTCGCCTTCGTCGCCGCGGTCGAAGGCTACTACAACGATCAGTTTGGGCTTCTTCTGTGTGGGCAATACGTGATCGGACATGGTTGCTCCTATAGGAACTGCTCACCATCATCGCGATGTTCTAAACAGGACCAGTGCGGCGCCTGCTTTGGCTTAGCGAAGCCCCATCCGGCATCCTTGCCTCACCCAGGATGCTTAAACCCCGCTGAACCCACCCATCATTGCACCCGCTCCGGCATTGATGCCACTCGAACCGCCAACCCTTGCCGGCAACGATACGCAGCCCAGCGGGTCACGACCTTCCAGTTTAACGACCGAATTCTACCGGCCTTTGCGATCTTGCATTGACCTGCAGGGTGAAAATGTCCGGACGGCTGTAATGCCCGGCAACGTCGAGACTGCGGCGGGCCGCAATCGCCGCCTTGAGATCGATGTCGGCATGGAGGATGCCCGTCTGCTTGCGCAAAGGGCCGGCGACGATTTTTCCCCCTGGCGCGATCACCACGGAGTCGCCCTGATTGATCCACTCGCCCGCGTCCGGGTAAAGGCGGTCACGGTCGGGAAAGTCGCGCGGCAGGTCCTCCACGCGCAAGACATTGCCAGCGCCGAGAACCCAGCAGCCCCCCTCTCGCGCGATATGCTGCAATGTGCCGATCCACTCATCGCCGCTGTCGTAGGTCGGGGCGACGTGGATATCGATGCCTTGGGCGTAGAGTGCATAGCGGGCAAGCGGCATGTAGTTCTCCCAGCACACCAGCGAGCCAACCCGTCCTGAAGGCGTGTCGACGACCTTGAGCCCGCTGGCATCGCCAAAGCCCCAGACCATGCGCTCGGGGTTGGTCGGCATGAGTTTGCGGTGCCTGTTCAGAAGCGATCCGTCCGTGCCAATGACGATGACGCTGTTGTAGATGGTGGTTCGGCTCAACTCGCTGTCGCGTTCGTCGATGCCGCACAGGATCGTCACCTTGAACGCCCTGGCGGCATCGAACAGAGGGCGCAGCTGATCCGACGAGAGGTCAACAGCATTGTCGACCAGACGCGCGTGCAATTGCCCTGCAAGGCCGCCGTCGGCCCCCGGCTTCAGGCGCCAGATCCAGGCCGGGTATCCGGGAATGAATGCCTCGGAGAAGACCACAAGCTCGGCGCCGCCATTAGCGGCCTCGGCTACCAGCCGCACTGCCTTGGCGATCGTTCCTTCACGATCCAGAAAGGCCGGCGGCTCCTGAACAATGGCTATCCTCGTCATGGTTTCCCCCTGCAGCGCGGTGGCCGGCGCGTTCCTATTTTGTGGCGGCCGCGACGAGCATTTCGCATGGCCCCGCGAATTGTCCGTCCCGCTCGAACTGGCCAAGCGCCTCCTCGATTTCAGCCCAGGCGTCATCCTGTTCCCGGGCGGCCAGGCCGGCGAGCATCTGATGCAGCGCGCCAAACGATTCCTGCTCGAACTGCAGACATTCCATCGCCGAGTGCAGCCGCACTGGCGCATCGACCTTTTCGATCCGGACGTCGCGGAATCCGGCGTCGACCAGGCGTTTTGCCAAAACCGTGGGATCGCCCAGGCTGAAGGGCCCCGGCTGACCGGGCAGGGGCGCGGGCAGCGCGGCGCGACGGCGAATGATGCCGACGGGGATCGAAAAGAACGGGTTCTTGTCGCCGGTGGAATAGACGATTGCACCGACCCGTCCCCCCGGCTTAAGGTGGTCGCGCATCCCGCCCAGCGCCTTGTTCTGATCCGGAAAGTAGATCAGTCCGACGCGCGAAATGACGGCGTCGAACGGGTCGGCGGATATGGCGCCCAGCATTTCGCCGTCGGCGACGACGGTGTCGATGTTGCCATAGCCCGCCAGTTTCGCGTTGCTGGCAGCGAAATCAAGAATCCCGGCCGAAATGTCGGTGGCCAGCACATAACCCTCGGGGCCAACGCGTCGTGCCGCGGTCAGCGTTTGCTCCCCCGCTCCGGCGGCGACATCGAGAACGCGACTGCCCCGCTTTACATTGGTCATGTCCAGCATCAGTTCGGTCGCCGGTCCAAGCCACCGGGATAAAAGCGGACTCCAGCGGTTCCAGGCTTCGGCCGCACCGTCCCACTGCTTACGGGTCGTTTCCTTGAATTTGATCGGGTCGAAAGTCGGCTGCTGATCCATGGTCGCCTCCTGGCGCATCACCCCGGAAGTCGGAACGGCTTCCGGAAGACAGTATTGTCTTGCAGGAAACGATATTGGGCGCGTAGTTTCGGTTCAATTCTCGAAATCTCGACGCCCATTTTGCAAAATTGCACAGATCGGGGTCCATGATGCAGTGGGATGATTTGCGAATTTTCCTAGCGGTCGCGCGCGATGGCTCGATCAGCGGCGCCGCTAAACGCATGAACGTCCAGCACTCCACCGTATCGCGCCGAATCAGGCTGCTGGAGACGCAGCTTGGCGCGCGCCTGATCGAGCGCAAGAAGTCCGGATACGAACTGACGGCGGCCGGCGAGGAATTGAAAATGGCGGCCGGCAAGATGGAGATGGAAGTCCTCGAGGTCGAGGGCGCTCTCGGCGGTCAGGAAGATCGGGTTGCCGGCGAGCTAAGGGTGTCCGCGATCAACAATATGGCGTCGTCCGTGCTGATGCCCATGTTCGCCAGTTTCAATGAAAGCTATCCGGACATCGAGCTGCATGTGCAGGTTTCCAACAAGTATGTCAGCTTGGCCGAGCGCCATGCGGACATCGCCATTCGCCTGACAAACACCCCGCTCGACACTCTGGTCGGTATCCGGCTCACCAACGTTGCGTCGGCCGTTTACGGGGAAAGAAGCTACCTCAAGACTTTGCGCGCCGGCGGCATCAAACCAACCTGGCTGGGTGTGGAATGCTGCGCTTTCCATCGATCCTGGACCGACGCGGCATGCCCGGATCATCGTCACAGCTTCTTTGTCGACGACACCTTGCTCACGCTCGCTGCCCTGAAACAGGGACTAGGGCTGGCCTACCTGCCTTGCTTCATGGGCGACAGTGATGACCGGCTGGAACGCTTCCGCGCGCCAGACCCGTTACACGATCTGGGGTTATGGCTGCTTTATCATCCCGACCTGCGGCACACCAAACGGGTGAGGGTCTTTCGCGAACACATGATCGCGCAGATCGGGGACCAGAGCGCCCTATTCGAAGGGAGACGACCTATCGACCCAGCGGCTGCCGGGTAATGTGCCAGTTTGAAATCCCCTCAATGGGCGAAGTTGCACCTAAGCCCGGACTGCGCGAAAAAGAGGAGGCAGACATGCCGATCAATCGCAGGATCAAGGAGGCGAGCAATTTCACGCCTTCCGAGATAGGGCTTCTTGGTCGGGTATTCGAGCAAGCGAAGGGGGAAAGTGAATCTGAAGCTCAACGAGAAGCGCTGGCCTCTCGCATCATTGCCAACTACATGGCCGGAATTACGGATGAGGCGGAACTCCTTGCGTTGTCGCGGCAGCCGCTTGGTCGATAAAGTTGTAGTCCCAAAAGTTCCCTCGCACCCCCGCCTCAACAGCCGCCACGTCATGGAGAAAATCATCGCGCCCGGCGAAGTGAGGATTCCACCACAGATGATTGTCGATGGCAGCATTCATGCAGGACTGGACGTCTCGCTCGGCGACCTGCGCGAATGGCACTCGCTGCGAGCCTGGTGCAAAAACTGCTCACATCATGCCGAGGTGAAGCCAGCTGGGTTGATCCGACGATATGGCAAGGGGGCGCTGTTCAGTTCCGTCGAGAGGGCGTTGTTCTGCACGAGTTGCGATAGAGGTGGGCCGGTAAGGCTCGAGATTCACAGCTGCCCGGGAATTGAAGGCCAGAGGAACACATTGATGGCGACACTCACCGATGTGACGCCAGCCTTAGCGCTGTGATCGATCCCTGGCTCAAGCCTACCGGATCCACGCCAAATATCTCAGTCTGGAGGAGATTCTCACTGAGCATCCAGGGCGCGCACCTAACGGCGCAGTGCAGTGTCACTCGGAATGCGAAAGAACGCACCAGCGGCCCCCTATGGTGATTTGGCGGGCGTTCCGGCCACGACGGGAGAGGAAGGAAGGGGTGATCGACGAGACAAACACTGGGCAGCGCGAAACGAACGGTCTGCTGGGCCCTCGACCGAACTCTCGTAGACGACAGATCCTTTTTTGGTCGCAGAATATGCGTCAAAATCTGATGGAGGGCGTCTTGCCGTAAGATCGGGCGCCTGCGTCACGGGGTTGCAGCGTTTAGCAATACTCCTTTGGCCAAAAGGTTGACCTTGATAAGTCATTTATGACTTATAACCGAAATAGTGTCGTCTACAGCCTAATTTCTGTGCGATATCATTGCCGCATTAAAAGTATAAAAATGAGATATAAAGTGTATAGCAATTTTCATTTGACTGGCGCCTGAAAATAATGCACAATTTATCTCTGCCGACAATCACATGACTTCGCCTCCAGAACTGCCGACTTTAAGGAGTCCAGGATTGGCTGGCTTGCTGGCCCCTGCCCGATGCGAGGTGACCAGGGACGTTTGGAGAATTCACATGAGTTCCTCTTCCAAGCGCGTCGCGCAGCTACGTCGCAAGCGCATCGCCCAGGGTCTTGGCCAGGTTTCGGTCTGGCTCGCGCCAGGGGACAAGCAAATGATTTCTGCGGTCATTCAGCGTGAAGGCCTCAATAACCAGAGCGAAGCAATCCGATATGCGTTGAGTAAAGTGAGCGACGCGCTCCCGGACGAGCCCGCTGGGGATCTCGAGCGTCGGCCCGCCGGAGTTGATCGCTAGCGCACCCCGGCGCTCTCTGATGAGCTCCCTCGACAGCGCTAAGCACATGAGGAGCTCAGAGACCATGATGCCCACAGAACAGCGCTCCAAACGCCTGGCTGTCTTGATCGACGCGGATAATGTTCCGGCAAAGATGATCGGCCGTGTCATCACGGAGACGGAAAAATACGGCCAGTTAGTGGTGAGGCGAGCCTATGGCGATTTTGCCGGACAACAAGGCCTGGCGTGGGAGGAGACGTTGGTCCGGCACGCAATCGTGCCGCGTCATCTGCCAATTTCCGGAAGGGGTAAGAATGCCGCCGACATCGCGCTGGTAATTGATGTGATGGATCTTCTGCACAGCGGCGCCCTCGGCGGATTTTGTATCGTATCGAGCGACAGCGATTTCGCCAATCTCGCGATCCGCATTCTGGAGCAGAATCTCGAATGCTATATTTTCGGCGGTGAAAGCGCGCCGGAACGGTTAAGGCGAGCGTGTAGCCGCTTCGTTTATCTGGAGAACCTGCGGTTCGATCCGCTGCATGCAACTCGTCCCAAAATGAAGCCGCTACGCCCGCTCGGCGATGCCCAGGTCGTCGTGAAAAGCGCTATGGCCATGCTTGTAGATCATCCCGCAGACTGGGTTCCGATTGACCTTCTCGAACGTGAACTTGAGAGCCGGACCACCGATTTCGATACGCGAACTTACGGACATGCTCGGCTGAAGGATCTGCTTGTCGCACTCAAACGTCCGTTTATCGTTGATGCGCCGCGTGGTTCCATCGCGCGCGTCAGAATGCGAGTGGCGAAGTCAGGCCGAAAAGTGTCCCCTGCTCCGAACGGGTGACCTAGGGCTCGTATTCATAAATCGAACTCGATCGGTGCGCTCTGCCCGACGTGCGGGCCAATTCCGTGATTTGTGCGATCGCTGAGCGGCCTTCGGGACGCAAAAGCCCGAATGAGCAGTTGAATCCTACTCCGGCAGCCCAGCAGCGCTGAGTGCCTCAGCCATAGAGGCCGCCAGAGCTGGCGCACAGTTGACGCCGGAGAATTGCCGACTGTAGCGGAACGTGGGGTGCAATTCGAGAACCCGCGCCGCGGTCGTCCTCGCCTCTGCCAAGCGCCCAAGCTTGGCAAGCGCCGCGGCCAATTGCACGTAGGTGATGCTGTGGGCGGGATTGGCCCGGATGTATTTGTGGGCCGCGCCGGCCGCATCCTCGTAGCGACCACCACGAAAATAGCCAAGCGCCTGCGCGTCGTAGGCTGCAAAGGCCCACGGATCGAATGGGCTGAGGCGGATGCCTCGCTCGCCCCAATCGATCGCACGCTCCGCCTCGCCGGCCCAGCCAGCCACAACACTGCCGAGAATGTAGGTGAGCGCGCAGGAGGGGCTCAACGCCAATGCTGCCTCGAAGGCCGCGAATGCGCCACCGCGGTCGTGGCCGTCCATGCCGACGGAAAAGCCGGCCAGTGTCAGGGCTCGAGCATCGTCCTGGCCAAATGTCATGGCGGCGTCGGCATGACGCAACGAGGCTGCCCGATGTTCTTCTCTAAGGCCGACGCGCAGGAAGAGGCAATGGTGGCACATGGCGGCGTTCGCGTGTGCCAGAGCGTAAGTCGGGAGCAGAATTAGCGACCGTTCAAGGCATACGAGTGCGCGTGTGACCTGCTCCGGCATACCCGAGTCGACGTCAGGTTGCGCCTTGAGCACGAGCTCGTAGGCGTCGAGGCTATCCGGCCGCTTACGCCTGACGCGCTCGATCTCCGCACGCTGAAGCCCCGGCTCCATCGCGGCAACGACCGAGGAGGCGATCCCGTCCTGCAATGCGAATACATCATCGAGCTTGCGGTCGTAGCGCTCCGACCAGACCTGAGCGGCGCTAGTTGCGTCGACGAGCTGGCAGTTGATGCGCACGTGATCGGCGATCTTGCGCACGCTTCCCTCCAGCACGTATCTCACGCCGAGTTCCTGGCCTACCTGTCTCGGGGCAACCATGCGTCCCTTGTAGGAGAAGGTCGTGCCGCGCCCGATTACGAATATCCATTTGACGCGCGACAAGCCGGTGATGATGTCATCGACCATGCCGTCAGTAAAATAGGCTTGCTCGGGTTCGTCGCCCAGGTTGGCAAAGGGAAGCACGACGACGGAGGGTTTGACCGGCAACTCCAGAGATGGAGGAGCCTCTGTGGTGCCAACGTCAGGTTGGCGGGTTACGACCGGCGGGCCGACATATCTGTAGCCCCGGCGCGGCAACGTCTCGATCCACCCTGCGCCGCCCACTTCGTCTAGGACTTTGCGGATGGCGGCGATTTGGACCGTCAGGTTGCTGTCCTCGACCGCGAGTCCCGGCCAAGCGGTCTGGAATAGCAACTCCTTGGCGACGGGTTGCGTGGCGCGATCAAGTAGCAATTGAAGCAAGGCGGCCGCACGATGGCCGATTCCAGTGGGCTCTGATCCACGCATCAATATCCCGAGACTTGCGTCAAGGTGGAACGGGCCGAAGTCGTAGATCGCTGACATGGATCGAACAACTGTCATTCGGAAACGTTTCGCAACATTTTCGCAAGCCTTTCACGACATGTCGAGCTGGCGTGATGCACTCTACGGGCGGCTCCTCGATGAGGGAGCTTACAGCAAGCAGGGAGTTGCGCCATGCCCGCAAATGCAGTGATCCGGCAGCCAAATGATTTTACGGGCGTAACGCTAGCCGGCCAGCCGATGGCCTTCCTCGTGACCGGAAAGCACACCAAGCACACGAGCATGTTCGACTGGACGATACCCGCACGGTTCTCCACCGGCCGCCACGTGCACCGCGTGCAGGAGGAAACCTTCTATGTTGTCGAAGGTGAGTGCGAATGGCAGATCGGCGATGAAACCGTCCAAGCCGTCCCCGGCACATTCGTGTTCATCCCGCCGGGCGTGCCGCACAACATCGCCAACGCAATGGACAAGCCGGCGCGGGTCATCATGACCGTCTCGCCACCTGGGCACGAGCATTATTTCGAGGAGCTTGCCGAGATGGTCTCGCGATCCGGCCTACCTGACTCGAAGGTGATCGGAGAGCTTCGCCGTCGCTACGATACCGAGCAAATCTCGGCGCTTCAGACCCGCAAGTGAACGATGAGTGCAGAGCAAACCAGTGAGGCACGCTAAAACCCTGTCCGCTTGGGGCTCAAAAGCGGAAGTAATTTAAGCGCATTACCGGCTTCGCGACGGGTCGTTGCGGTTGATGGACGTGATTCAAGCTCCGAAACTGGCTTCGAATCGTGCGCTACGAACTCAGCGACTATGAATGGACCGCCATAAAGCCGGTGCTGCCGAACAAGCCGCGGGGCGTGCGCGTGTAAAACAGTCCTTCGGCTAAATCTCCATCGGCGGACGCCGGGTGAGGTTCTGGTCAAGATGAGCGACGTGTCCCAGGCGAGCTCACTGGAGAGCTCGAGCGCCGGTTTGCTGAAACGGGACCGCTGCACACTACGGCGCTCTCTGACGGTCACCCCTAACAGCGTGGTGAGCACGCGCAGGGCTCTTGATCTGATGCACCCTTGCGACAAGACCGCTGATCTCTAAGCCATCGGATGGTTCGTGGATTTCCGTCGGTTCTCAAAGACGATGCGTTGTGAATGAACGGTCGTCGAGAAGGACATCTTGTGGGAGAACAGTGGGGCTAGGAACGCTGCGTCCAGAACTTCCGGCGTGGGGAATCGGATGATGCAAATGCTTGAACCTAAGCCCTCTGTGCACCCCGCACATGAGTTTCCGGCCCGTGCAATCTCGCCTATTTAGGCGTGGTCTCCCAGAGGCTTACGGGACCAGAGGGCTTCGAATTGGGGAGGATATGAAATAGTTTCCTTGCTGTATCGAGGCTCACAGCGCCCGAACACCCCACGATCGGGCCCGATAGAACGGTTTGCGCCGGCTGGGCTTGGCCCTTCACCCAGTCGTAGTTGACACTTTACCGAAAAATTGGATTTCAGGCGGCTTTGTCAACTTGGTGTAAACTTAATGGAAAGCGTTCTCTTAAATGAGATAGAGAACGCAGGTTATTTGGTTGACGAAGCTGGTTGCGTTAGAGGGCCGAGCCGGTCGTTGGGTTGTCATTTGTCAACCTGGCCTGTTGTGGCCTGGCCTGTGATGGCGGCGATGGCTATCTGGTGATGGGAGCGGGCGGAAGAACGCGAGCTGGCGCTTTCGGCTTAGCCGGTTTTTCGATGGGGTTGGGATATTTGGGCCTGTGACCAGTGCTAATCCGCATCATCAGTTCGTCTTCGATATCGTGAGGGTCTACGATAGGCACTATTGCGTCCGACGTAAGAATGCGATGCGCGACGAGAAAACGACGCGGCGCGTGCCCTGCTGCCTCTCGCGCAGCGCGGAAATAGCTGCCGCTTACAGCCTTCGCGAGCGCGAAATTAACCTCTTCATTCACAGCGATGGTTACGGTCTCTTCAAGATCCATCGCCCTTTTGGGGGCTTTATCGGCGAGCTGCTTTTGGAGCTCTGCGCTCTTTGCATTTAGCTTTGCCCGGTAGTCCGCAGCACGCTCGTCCAAAGCCCTTTCCCGCTTGATGCGGTCATTAACGCGGCGCTCGAACATGATCCTGCTGACCACCGCCCAGATTAGGATGGCAGCCAGGGCAACCGAAAACATGAGAAATGCAGGGCTCATTGTCTGAATCCCGTCTCGAGGAAACCTCGTCCCACCCAATGTAGGACGAAAGCGCCTACCAAACAACCAACGACGGCAGTGGCGAGTTCCTGGTCCTGCATGAAGCTGACGGTGGTGGAGTGATAGAGGAGACCCACCAGAGGTGCGAAAGCGCCGAGGGTTACGAGCGAGGTCGAAGCTCGATCGAGGGCGTTGGCTTTGAACTTCGCGATCTCCCGATCTATGTCTCGCTCTCGTTGAAGCCCAGCGGAGTCATCGTTGATGCCCTCGCCCAACTTCGCGAGGTCTTCGTCCACCGCCTCACCAATGAGTTGCTCAATTTTGGCGAGCTCCTCTTCTATCAACCCCTCATCCGCCACGGCTTGGTCCCCTCCACTCTTCGTGGCTATAGCTGAAAGCCCGGACTCGATCAATTTCGGTTCGTTCGCCGGCGGAACTCGGCGTGCTCGTATCGCCGGCGCTTTATGGATTCCCCTTGTGGCTGATGCCCTGGCGTCCCGGCTTGGCTTTACTGTCCACGGCGGCCTTGATCTGGCGCCGGAGCGAGCCGGTCTGGGCGAAGGTGATGGTGACCGCGGTTTCGTGATCCTCCGGGGTCTCGAAGATTGTGAGTGCCTTTGGTCCTTCGATGACTGTGGCCCCTGGATATTTCCGCTCGAGAAAGCCCTTGACCTGTCGTTTGATGGTTATCGGTGTCATGCTAGTTCCCCTTGGTAGCCCGAGGGCATCTAACCAATAAGAAAAGACCGGTGCAATGCCGGTCCTTCTAGCAGATCACACCGGATTCAAAGCGTAGGTAAGTTTCGGTAGCTCAATGCCCCCCACACGAAGCGGAGCATTGGGGGAAATATTGTCTCCGGCAACAAAAGGCATCCCCTTCGGCTCACCACGGCCATCCTAAGACTTCCGTCGATGGGGTTCATCCCGGGTCAGAGATAAAGTCGATTGGTTCCTAGGAACCCCGGCGAGCGTCAGCAGTTTCTTCGAGCGTCACCTAGAACCGAAACCCGATTGCCGCAGTGGTGCGCTCGCTGACGGGCGCCTATTTCGCCGACCACGCTGGATTAGCTGGACTGACCGAACATGCGCTTGCTCAGATGGGCGGAATGTTGCTTTTCTTCTCGTCGATGGGAACGAGCAAGTAGCGCCATAAGCGGCCGCCTATTTGGGTGCTTCCCGGGGCAAAATCCTTCAACCATTTCTTGAAACATCAGGAGCCGGTGACGTGCTTTTCATGGTGCCTTTGCAAAGTGAAGGTATCATGACGCAAAGTGGAGGTATCATGAGCGACTACAGGACGCTACCGAAGGCCGAAGTGCATATCCATCTTGAGGGCTGCTTCGAGAGGGACGACGTGATCAGGAATTGCAAAGAAGCCGGAATCCCGCTCCGCAGACCGCGTGATGAACTTTTCAAAGCGGAGGATCTGAAGAGCTTCCTCGAGATGCTCGACTGGATCTGCGGCACATTCCGAACGCGCGAGCAGCTGTTTGGGACCGCCTACAAGTTCTCGCAGCGAATGGCCACGAGCGGCGTTCGCTATGCCGATGTCATTGTGAACCCGACGCATTGGCCGCACTGGAGCGGAGATATCCCGGCGATGATCGACGCCCTCGATGCCGGCTTCGCTGCGGCCGAGCAAGATGGAAATCCTCCCGTAGGGCTTTGCGTCAGCTTGCTTCGGACCCAGTCTGAGGCGCAATCGATCGAGTTGGTGGAACTGCTGAGCACGATCAGGCACCCGCGCGTTGTTGCCTTGTCGATCGACGGAAACGAGGCCGCCGCCGGACGGACCGGTCCGCGCTTCGCTGAGGCCTTCCGCCGCGCGGCAGCAGCTGGTTTAAGGCGCACCGTGCATGCCGGCGAGTCGAGCGGGCCGGAGGGCATCCGCGACGCGCTCGAACTGCTGGGCGCCGATAGGATCGACCATGGCGTGCGCGCGATCGAGGATCTGGAGTTGGTTGACTTGCTTGCCGACAGGCAGATCCCTCTGGGTATCTGCCCGATTTCCAACGTCGTGTTAGGTGTCTATCCGTCGCTCGAGCAACATCCCATTGATCTGTTACGCAAGGGAGGCGTTTCGGTTTCCATCAACACGGATGACCCCGCGCTCCTCAGCACCACTCTCGAAGACTCCTACAAGGCGTGCGCCGCAACCTTTGCATGGGATGACGAAATCATCCGGCAGCTTGCGCGAAACTCCGTCGAGGCGAGCTATGCCGACCCTGTTGTAAAGGCCCGTATCATGGCGGATGTGGCGGTATGGCAGGCATAGTGAGGGAGCATAGGCTTCCTCCATTTGTCCGCGCGACGGTGGTGTTGGGCAGGCAATCGCCCGGCGGCGCGAAGCTGTCATCGCCCGGCAAATGAAGGTCGCCTTCGGGGGTCGAACTCGGTCGGTCACAGTGATCGGGTTTCGACGCTGGCGTCACTCAGCATCATCGTCCTGTTTCTTCACGCCCATGTCACCAAAGAGGGCGCGCAAGATTTTTCTAAACACGACCGACATCTTTGGATCCGTTCCGTTCGACACCTTGCGCAGTGCGACGATGATCTCTTTCTCATTGGCTGAAACGGACTCGCCGACTATTTCCTCAAAGGCTGCACGATCCATTTCATTGCCATCCTGCATGAGTGCCAAGATGAACAGCTGGCGCGCATCGGTTTCTAGCGCCCTCGCAATGCTCACGACGCGACAAAGCGGCACTTTGGTTCTACCGGACTTCAACATCGTGATGACGTTGTCGTTAGCGAAGCCAATCTCCCTGGCTATGTCTCTTTGGCTCTTTCGGTGCCTTAGTTCGTAGATGCGCTTGTCGAGGAATTTGGCAATCTCGGATTTGCCTGGTGCACCCCTGCTATCGTTTCCCATGTTCGTTCTCTTTCTTAAACGCATGATCTTGCATACTATATATCAGACAGCGATAGGGGATTTCGATTCCCCATCGGGAGATACAATATATTTCTTCCCATCGACATCTACCTGATCAAGCATATAAACCAAAAAACGGCACATTAAATCCTTTAAGCTGGCTTTCATTTCATTTTATACATAAGTAAACTATGACTTACTGACGTCTTTTGGCGATTTACGCATAGGAGAACGGCGGCGACCGAGTTGGCGAGACGGAAATAGCCTCGAGTTCGGAAGTGCCTGTCGCTAGGGTGACGCGACTCGGATAAGGGCCTTCCGGTGTGGTCACCCGGCTGCTCAGAGAGTGGCCCCCAGATGAGCTACTCGGCCAAAGTCGTCCTTAGGGCCATCAAGGATCCCGCACGGCAGGTGGTTCTTGAATACGCGGCGGCCAGGTCGACAGCCACGCAGCGGCGGTTTGCCGGCAAGACAGTTGTTCGCCCGGCAATCGACCTAGGGGACTAACCCTGAGGCTTTGAGATTATCTGTCCACGCAGAATCCAAGCCGACAATAGCTCCTGCTACCAAGTGCTAGAAAAGGAAAAAAGCGATGGCCAACCCCAAGCACTTCAGCGTTGAGATCCCAACACGGTGTCTCGACCTTATCGACCTGCTTTTTCCGGTTGTCGAAAAAGACAAAGGAACCGCTCAGAAACACGACGGCCCATTGTCGACCACATTTCTTCTTGCGATGGCAATCCCGATGATCGTGTTGCCGGTTGAACGACTGCTGAAGGATTTCGGACCGGATGCTCCGGATTATGCCAATGATAGCGGTATCGCTCCGGAGGTCACTGGAGCGCTCGGAAAGGTCGTTGCCAGGGCAAAGCTGCGCGATACAGACATTTTCGAGACGGACGTTTGGGCCTTTGTGCAAGGCAATCGGGTTTTCAACCTCGCTAACCCATTCCCAAAAGAGCTCGCAGCCGCCCTAAGTAGCGGAGAGGCTTTCGGCGCTGCCTCGGGAATGTCCTTCCGTCAGTTCCTCATGACGCTGCGAAATGCCTTATCGCACGGCGGGATTATGTATCTTGATGAGGACGGTCTAACTTCCGAAAGGCAAACATCAATGTTGGCCTTCGTCAGCGCGCGTCTGAAATATGACGAGTGTGAGAAATGCCATCAAAGGGCACCGCAGTTAGTCGGGCTTAACGACCTTCGAATATCCGAGTCGGGCTTTCGGCGCTTCCTGACGCGGTGGACAGCCTGGCTGCAGTCAACGCCTCTGCATTGGATATGACTCATCAGACGACGCCTGGCTGAGGGCGCGTTGGCCTCCTTGATTACGCTTGCCGCTGCTGCTCTGATCCGTATGGTGCCCCACGGTCTAATACGAGGGGAACAATGCTCACCGGTGAATTGCGTTCGAAAATCGATGCAGTCTGGAACGCCTTCTGGGCGGGTGGCATCGCCAATCCGCTCGAGGTGATCGAACAGATCACCTACCTGCTGTTCATGCGCGGGCTGGACGATGCCGAGCAGCTTGAGGAAAACCGTTCGACGCGGACAGGTCAGCCGATGCGCCGGCGCATTTTCAAGGATGGCAAGGACGGCATCGGCGAAAACGGTGGCGTCGCCTATGTGGACATGCGGTGGTCGAGGCTGAAGAACAAAGACGCCGGCACGATGTTCGAACTCGTTGCCGAACATGTCTTCCCGTTCCTTCGCGCCATGGCGGAAGACGGCACCGCTCACGCAACCCACATGAAGGGCGCGCGCTTCACCATTCCTTCGCCGGCGCTGCTGGTGAAGGTGGTCGACCTCATCGACAAGCTGCCGATGCAAGACCGCGACACCAAGGGCGACCTCTACGAATACATGCTGGGCAAGATCGCCAGCGCGGGCCAGAACGGCCAGTTCCGCACGCCGCGCCACATCATCGCGCTGATGGTGGAGATGACGGCGCCGACGCCGAAGGACATCATCTGCGATCCGGCCTGCGGCACCTGCGGCTTCTTGGTCGCGGCGGGCGAGTATCTGCGCGACACCAATCCAAAGATGTTCCACGATCAGGAGAGCCGCGACCATTTCAATGAGGAAATGTTCCACGGCTTCGACTTCGACAACACCATGCTGCGCATCGGTTCGATGAACATGACGCTGCACGGCGTTGAGGATCCCGACATTCGTTACAAGGATTCGCTCAGTCAGGAGCATGCCGGCGACGAGGACCGCTATTCGCTGGTGCTGGCCAATCCGCCCTTCGCTGGCTCGCTCGATTACGACACCACCGCAAAGGACCTGCTATCGATCGTCAAGACAAAGAAGACCGAGCTTCTGTTCATGGCGCTGTTCCTGAAGCTGCTGAAGCCGGGCGGTCGCGCGGCGGTGATTGTGCCGGACGGTGTGCTGTTCGGCTCCTCCACCGCACACAGGGAGATCCGCCGCATGCTGGTCGAGGACCATCGCCTCGACGGCATCGTCAAGCTTCCGTCCGGCGTGTTCCGGCCCTATGCCGGTGTCTCGACCGCCATCGTGCTGTTCACCAAGACCAATTCAGGCGGCACGGATCACGTCTGGTTCTATGACTGCCAGGCCGACGGCTTCTCGCTGGACGACAAGCGCAATGCCTTGCTGCCGGGCGAAAAGCTCGGGCCGACGCCAGGCCATCATGAAGCCGGTCATTTCGTCAACCTGACGCTCACCGACGAGGAGCTGGCGAAGAACAACCTGCCTGACATCGTCGCGCGCTGGGTTGAGCGCAATGGCACCGAGCGAGAGCGGCCGCAGACCGCTCGGAGTTTCAGTGTGCCTAAGGCCGACATCGCGGCAGCCGGCTATGACCTTTCCATCAACCGCTACAAGGAGGTGATGCACGAGACGCAGGAGCATCGCCCGCCGAAGGAGATCATCGCCGAGCTGAAGGCACTAGAGAAGGAGATCGCCGAGGGACTGGAAGAGCTGGAGGCGATGCTGTGAACATCCATCTCCCAAAGGCCGCTCCTTTATTTAAATGGCCGCGTGTCCGTCTTGGTGACATTGCGGAGCATCGACTTGGAAAGATGCTCGACAAGGAGAAAAACACAGGCGTTCCGCGCCGCTATCTTAGGAATCCGAACATCCGATGGTTCGACTTTGATCTCTCGGATCTGCAGGAGATTCTGGTCGAGGAGAAAGACGTTCACAAATATGAAATCCGCGACGGCGATGTCCTAATTTGCGAAGGCGGCGAGGCTGGGAGGGCGGCACATTGGAAAGGGGACTCAGATGGCATAATCTTCCAGAAAGCATGCCACCGAGTCAGGGTCGGCCCGCGACTAGACGCTAACTATTTGATCCACCGCCTATTTTACGACTACCACAACGGCGGACTTGAGGACTACCACACCGGCGCAACAATCAAACATTTCACCGGCCAAGATCTCGCTCGTTATGAATTTCCACTCCCGCCGCTCGACGAACAGCGGCAGATCGCGGCAATCTTGGATAAGGCGGATGCGCTGCGCCGCAAGTGCAGGCACGCCATCGAATTGCTCGAAAGCCTCACGCAGTCAATTCTTCTTGAGATGTTTGGCGACCCTAATACCAATCCGCTGAATCTCGCGCGAATCCCGCTCGGCGATTTAATTCGAGTAAGAAGCGGCAACGGGTTAGTCGCCAAAGATATGGCTCCTGACGGTCGCTATCCAGTCTATGGCGGCAACGGTGTCAACGGCTATCATGATCGCTTTATGTTTGAAGAGCCAAAGATCGTATTAGGTCGCGTCGGTGTGTATTGCGGAGCCGTTCATATAACGGATCCTACTAGCTGGGTGACGGACAACGCTCTTTACGTATCCGAGATCAAAAGACCAATGTCGCTGCTCTATCTTGCTGCGGCGTTAAGGCAAGCAAACTTCAACCAATACGCAGGTCGATCTGCCCAACCATTGATTTCCGGAGGAAGGATATATCCCGTGGAAATAGCAGTTCCTGACCTCGATGATCAGCAGAGTTTTGAGAAAGCTGTTAAGGAAGTTCATCGGATTTGCGGTCCGCAATCAAAAGCGAACCAGTATCTGGAAGCCCTCTTTTCCTCCCTCCAATCCTGCGCATTCTTGGGCCAGCTTTAGCTATGTCCGTTGCGCTCGCCGGAACCGACTGGAGCGACCGCGAAATCGACCTGATCGTCGGTGACTATTTCGACATGCGGTCGTTGGAGTTGACGGGCCGTCCATTCGTCAAAGCGCGGCGCAACGCCCAGCTCCAGGAATTGACTGGCCGCAGCCGCGGCTCGATCGAATTCAAGCACCAGAACATCAGCGCGGTGCTCTATCAGCTCAGCATGTCGTGGATCGCTGGCTACAAACCAATGGCAAACTTCCAGCGCGCACTGGTCGACGGCGTCGAGCGCCATATCGCCCGCGATCCAACGCTTTTCGAAAACCCGATACCGACAGCGCCCGCGCTTGACTTGCACGAGCCTCAACCAATCTTCTTCGAGGCGCCGCCTGTTGCAGCTTTCGAAGCCGTGCCAGCCGTGCTGGAGCGGATCGTGCGGAAGTTTGATCCGGCACTCCGAGACGCCCGCAACCGACAATTGGGCAAGAGCGGCGAGGAACGCATCTTCTTTGCCGAGCAGTCTGGCTTGCGCGTGGCCGGGCGCGATGATCTTGCCCGGAAGGTGCGCTGGGTGTCAGTGGAGGATGGCGACGGCGCCGGCTATGACATTCGCTCGTTCGATCCAGCAGGCAGCGAGCGGCTTATCGAGGTGAAGACCACCACCGGGCACAAGCAGACCCCGTTCCTGCTTTCGGAGAACGAACGAGCCTTTTCGGAGGAGCGGCCGGATGCTTTTCGACTTGTGCGACTGTTCGACTTCGCCCGCGAGCCGCGCGCCTTCGAACTCACGCCACCGCTGGACAGATCCGTGCTGCTGAAGGCCGCGACCTGGCGAGCACAGTTCTGAAGGCAATTGCTATCTGAACTCAAAAAACTATAGCTAGTATTTGGGGTTGCGAAAAAAACTAAGTTGGGGAGGGCAGATGCCGTCGATCTACGAGCTAGATCTACCTGGCGGTATGACCGAGAGGGGTTTTTGGCTTTACGTCTGGGAAGTGAAAGTCGAAGCTGACGAGGTTCTTTATGTCGGCCGCACCGGAGACAACTCGAGTCCTTACGCCTCGTCTGTGTATCGTAGGATGGGGCAGCACCTTGGCGATGCTGATAACACCAATGCTTTGCTCCGCCACTTAGAGGACAGGTTCAAGAACCGCGAAATCCACTCATACGAGAGATTTCGTATGTTCTCCTACGGTCCCATCTTCCCGGAAGTCAATCGCACCCAGAATTTGCCTACAGAACTGCGCCACATTGGCAGTTGGCGCTCGACCTTCACATTCCCTATCGCGATCGAACGGCAGCATTGGAACGCAAGCTTGCTCAAGAACTGCGTGCTGCCGGCTACGATGTGATGAACATAGTCAATTCCAACGCACCGCTCTTCCGAGCCGATTGGCCGCCGGTCAGAGAAGCCTTTGCGAAGCATTTTCCCCGGCTGCCACAGGTGCTGTGATGTCTAACTTCACCTTCCTTGCTACTGAGTTTCCAACGGTCCACGAGGCTGCAGTGGAGGCTGAGCGGCAGGCGGGCGTGTCGCCGACGGCAGCGGCGTTCTTCGCCGGCAAGACAGTTGAGCTCGCCGTCAAATGGGCGTTCCGCGCCGACCCTGGCCTGAAGCTGCCCTATCAGGATAACATCTCGGCACTGCTCCACGAGCCGAGCTTTCGCCGCGCAGCAGGCGAGGCCGTGTTCGCCAAGGCAAAGTTCATCAACACGCTGCGCAATCGCGCCGTGCACGAGGAAAAGACCATCCGACCAGGCGATGCTGCTGGCGCGGTCAAGGAACTGTTCCACGTCTGTTTCTGGCTGGCGCGCACCTATGCGCGCAAGGCTAAGCCGCCAGAGGGTCTCTCCTTCGACGCCTCGTTGCTGGCGCGCCGTGACGAGACGCTAAAGAAGGCTTTCGCGCATCTGAAGGCGCAGCAAGCCGAACTCGACGCCAAGGGCGGCGAGTTGACCAAGCTGCTTTCCGACCGGCAGAACCTAGACGCCGAATTGCAGCGCCTGCGTGCCGAAGTGGCAGCCGCCCGGCATGCCGCCGAGGCGACGCCGTCTACACATGACTACAACGAGGCTGAGACGCGCGACCGCTACATTGATCTGCTGCTGCGCGAAGCCGGCTGGGCGCTCGACAAGCCGGAAGATCTCGAATTCCGCGTGGAAGGCATGCCGAACAATGAAGGCGTCGGCTTCGTCGACTATGTGCTGTGGGGCGCCGACGGCAAGCCGCTCGGACTAGTTGAGGCCAAGCGCACGCGCAAGGATGCGCGCCAGGGCCAGCAGCAGGCAAAACTCTATGCCGACAGGCTGGAGGCGCGTTACGGCCAGCGACCGGTGATTTTCTACTCGAACGGCTATGAGCACTGGATATGGGACGATGTGCGCTATCCGCCTCGCCAAATCGGCGGCTTCTACAAGCGTGACGAGTTGGAGCTCCTGATCCAGCGTCGCACGAGCCGAAAGAAGCTCGCCGAGACGAAGCTCAACACGAAGATCGCCGGCGACAGGCGGCCCTACCAGCAACGCGCCATCCGTGCCATCGCCAAGGCCTTCGAGGACGAGGGCGAGCGCAAGGCACTGCTGGTGATGGCCACCGGCTCAGGCAAGACGCGCACGGTGATCGCGCTGGTCGATCTGCTGATGCGCGCCGGCTGGGTGAAACGAGCGCTGTTCCTCGCCGACCGTGTCGCGCTGGTGAACCAGGCCGCCGGCGCATTCAAGGCGCATTTGCCAGATTCGGCGCCAGTCAATCTGGTCACCGAACGCACCAGCGAGGGCCGCGTGTTCCTCTCGACCTATCCGACGATGATGAACCTCATCGATGGCAGGCAGGAGGGCAAGGCGAAGTTCGGCCCCGGCCATTTCGACCTCATCATCATCGACGAGGCGCATCGCTCGGTCTACCAGCGCTATCGCGCTATCTTCGAGTATTTCGACAGCTTCCTCGTAGGGCTGACGGCGACGCCCAAGGACGAGATCGACAAGAACACTTATTCGCTGTTCGACCTGGAAGACGGCGTGCCGACCGACGCCTATAGCCTCGAAGAAGCTGTCGCCGACGGCCATCTAGTGCCGCCTGTGGCGATCTCCGTGCCGCTGAAGATCGTGCGCTCCGGCTTGCGCTACGACGATCTCTCCGAAGAGGAGAAGGACCAGTGGGACTTGCTGGAATGGGGCGAGGACGAAATCCCCGATATGGTCGAGGCGACCGAGGTGAACAAGCGCCTTTTCAACCAGGACACCGTCGACCAGGTTATCGCGCACCTGATGCAGAACGGGTTGAAGGTCGAAGGCGGTGATCGGCTCGGCAAAACCATCATCTTCGCCAAGAACCAGGCGCATGCTGTTTATATCGAAGCTCGCTTCAACGCGGCCTATCCTTCGCTTGCTGGACATTTTGCCCGCGTCATCACCTATGAGAGCGGCGCCTACGCGCAGACGCTGATCGACGACTTCTCGAAGAAGGACAAGGCTCCGCATATCGCCATCTCTGTCGACATGCTCGACACCGGCATTGATGTGCCAGAGGTGGTCAATCTCGTTTTCTTCAAGCAGGTTCGGTCGAAGACGAAGTTCTGGCAGATGATGGGCCGCGGCACGCGTCTCTGCCCCGACTTGTTCGGTCCCGGCCAGGACAAGGAATTCTTCCGCGTCTTCGACTATTGCCAGAATCTCGAATTCTTTGGCGCCAATCCGGAGATCAAGGAAGCGAGCGCTGCAAAGTCCCTTTCGACCCGCCTGTTCGCTGCCCGGCTCGATCTTGTGCGTGCATTGAATGAGAACGATGGCAGGGCCGGCGGCTTTGCCGCGCCCGAGCAGCAACCTTACGAGGCGCCCGGCAATCGGGTAGATCCGCCGAGCGTGGAAGAGGTGCGCACCAGCGCACTAGCCGTTCTGCGCGACACCGTCGCTGGCCTGAACCTGGAGAACTTCATCGTGCGCCAGAAGCGTCGCACGGTCGAGAAATACCAGGCCGACCAGGCCTGGAATGACATTGATGACGAGGCGCGCGACGAACTGGTGGGCGACATTGCGCCGCTTCCGTCGTCTCGTGAACTCGGGACCGAGGAAGCGAAGCGCTTCGACCTGGTGATGTTCCAGCTGGAGCTTGCGCTGCTGAAAGGCTCGAAGCGTTTCGACACGTTGAAGAAACAGCTTCTGGACATTGCATCCGCCCTTGAAGACCAGACGGCCATTCCGGGCATCGCAGCCCAGGCCGCGCTCATCGAGGAGATCCAGACCGCCGAGTGGTGGGAGGGCATTGCCGTTCCATTGCTGGAGCTGGTGCGGCTGCGCCTGCGCAATCTGATCCAGCACATCGAAAAGGGCCGTAAGGCCATTGTCTATTCGAACTTCGCCGACGAGATTGGGACTGGTGAGGAGATTGACCTACCGCAGGTTGGCGAGGCGGATTTTACGCGTTTCAAGCAGAAGGCACGCCACTTCCTGAGGAAGCATGAGGACCACCTCGTGCTGCACAAACTGAGGCAGGGCAAACCGCTTACGACCAGCGACCTGGCCGAACTGGAAAAGATGCTGTTGGACGCAGGCGTCGGGAATGCTGGAGATATCGAGCGCGCCCGCGAGACCAGCCGGGGCTTCGGTGGGTTTGTGCGCTCGTTGGTCGGGCTGGACCGCGTAGCCGTCTCGGAAGCCTTTGGCGAGTTCCTGTCCGCAGGGATAGCGTCGGCCGCGCAGATCGAGTTCGTAGGCATGATCATCGAGCACCTGACCGACCAGGGCACGATGGACCCAAGCCTGCTCTATGAGCCACCCTTCACCGACGTTGCGCCTACGGGACCGGAGCAGGTGTTCGACGAAGGTCGTGTGGCGCAGCTCTTTTCGAGAATTCAAGAAATCAACGACAGTGCCGTCGCGTAACGACTCACGTGCTGAATTCTTTCTGGACCGGAGCATGCTATCCATGTAACGCCCCCCTAAAGGAATAAGTAAGTAGGTAAGTAAGTAAGGAAGAAAGAAAGATTAGGGAAGCGTTACACACACCCTCTCACATTTCCTCCGGTTCGAGAGACTGCCATCTTGGCACGGTGTTTCGCGACTCTGGCCGCACCTGCTGCCCGACGCGCATCGAGCACCGGTGAAGCCGATCCAAATCGACGTTTCGCGAGGGCGTCTATCTTGGTGGCAATAAGCTTGCATCTGATGCGGTCTGGACAGGAGCAGCATTGAAGAGAATGTTCTGTTGAAGAGTTCTGCATACCTAAGCAGCTCTGCAGAAATTCGGCGTCATCCGGTTTGACGGAGTTTCGAGTTCCCCACATCCCGCTCCTCGTTTCGTCAACAGCTGTTTTGAGCGAGTTGCGACGCTGGTCGGCTGGCATGATCCGAAGCACAGTGCGAAGTGGCAGTTGCCTCTGAGAAAGACAGTGACGGGCTATCACGTCCGACCAGCGCTTCGCGTTGTTTTGAACAACCGCGATCAGGACCTCGCGGAAGTTTGTTTGCGCCGGGAGACCGCGATCATGGTCGATTTGATACTGAGCCAGGTCAGACCCTGGCCATACGGAAAAAGGCCCTCGGTCGAGTTTGAACTTTTCGAACTGGGCATGCCAAGCGACTTTCGTCCTATCGTTTGCATGAAGCTGCAAAGGTAGGGGGTTCCGTGATCGAGTCCTCCTACCCGAAAAATGAAATGAGAACTCCATGAATTGATCATAGGGCACGCCGAGTTCGTCCGCCCTTTGCCTTGCGATCCAAAGCTGCGTGAACCAGCCGGCAGGTTCGGAAGGCGGGTTCGCCTTGACCCCATCGACATGCTCCGACAACTCGCGATCGATGTTGGCACGGACAAACGCACGCAAGGCTTTTCGATAGATTTCACCAAATAGCAGCGTGGCGTCGAGAGGCGACAGAAACCGATAGTCGAACCACTTCTTGGTCAGGAGTTCGTGCTCGCGCTGAAGAAGACCTGGCATTATTAGATTCCGGGCTGTGATAAGGTCCTCTAACCGTTTCGCGAATGCTCCTGGGTCGTAAGCCAAGATCGATCTCCTTCAAGAGCAGGCGAAGTGCCTGCGTGTAGGACGGCCCTGACCGAGCCTTCCTAATTGCTCTATAGCGTTCCGTCGGTCGGAGCCGCCGAAGGCAGAAGGTTTATTTTTGGAAGCCGTTCCGTTGGCTGGCACGCGGTCCCCGGAATTTGCATCCGCCAACAGCGCCAGCGATGGAATCGTCCTTCCACCGACTATGCCGATGTTCAAAACTCATACCGCAGCAAACGTCCAATCGCAGCCGCCTTCGCCGCGATCGTAACGTCCCATAGTCGTCACCGGCAGTTCGTCCCACATGCTTCCGGATCTCGAAGGACGGGTAAATTCTGCTCGACACCTGTGCGGGATGACGGCGTCGAGTTCGACATCGCTGGACTTACTGCCGAGCCGAGCCGCAATGACGCGGAGTATGCCGGCGTTCGTGTCAGCCGTGACGATTGCCGGCGCACCTGTGCGCCGCCAGGGCGGCATCGACGTCGGTTTCGGTGACGTGGTAACGCCGGCACCGGCCTAGCTTGAATACCCCGCCCTGCTCGGCTCGCCACCGCCTCGCCTTCGCGCATACCCGCCGGAGACGGTCGTTGCGGAAAAGTTTGAGGCCGTGGTAAGCGTGGCGTCGCCAATACCCGCATGAAGGACTTCTACGACCTGTGGATGGTCGGGAGGACCTTCAGCTTCGAGGGAGCGTCGTTCCTCCCGATTAGCTTAACTTTTGAGCGAGCCCAAACCGCCAGGCTGGCTAAGATCCCGTCAGGGCTGAGCGTTGCCTTCGCAACAGGTGAGCGGTCAGTGGCGGGGCTTTCCTGACGCGGGGGCGCGAGACGGCGGCGCCTGAAACTTCGCTGCCATCATCGATGGCCTACACGTATTCCTGGCACCGCTTCTGGCTGAAGGCCGGATGCCGGCGGGTGCCGTCGTGCGGCCAGTGTAGCTGCTGCCCAAGTTGGGCTTGGGCTATGCCACAGGGGGTGTTTACCGGTTTTACAGCGCCATTGATTTCATTGGATAGTTTCTGGTGAAAAACCGACCTGTTTTACAGCTAAACCACTGAAATATAGGCATTACACCCAGCTTCCCAAGCTGAACGCGCGGGTTCGATTCCCGCTACCCGCTCCAGCCGTCATCCCACCTCTCGCAGAATGAAATCGTGCAGCATCTTGGCGGCCGGCGACAGCACGCGGTTCTTCACCGTGATGAGGCTGTAGGGTCTCACCTCGATGTCGAACTCGGTCTGGACGACATCGATGGCGCCGGCCAGCCCGTCGGGATTCTGGATGAATTTCGCCACCTGAACCGACACCGGCGCGATGGCATCGGACTGCGCGACCATGACCAGGGTCAGGAGCAGCGAGCTGGTGTTGAGGATGCGGTCCGGCAAGGCGATGTTGCGGTTGAGGAAATTGCTCTCCATCGCCTGGCGCAAGGGCGAACCGCCCGACTGGAAAACCCAGTCATAGGCGGCGGTCTCTTCCAGCCCCACCGCCTTGCCCTTGGTGAGCGGATGGCCGCGGCGCACGATCAGGCAGGCCTTCTCGACGCCGATGACACGCGACTCGAACAGCCGCGGATTGAGATCGTCGGGGATGCGCGCAATGATGAAATCATGGCGCGTGGCGATCAGTTCGCGTGCCAAAACGTTGGAGGTCTCGACCTGCATGGTGATCTCGATGCGCGGATAGATGCGGCGGATTTCGCGAATTGCGGGCACCGCCAGCTCGATCGCCGGCGCCGTCACCGAGCCCAGGAACACCGAACCGCCCTTGCCCGCCTTGAGCTCGGATATCTCGCGGTCGACCTCGCGCATCTCCAGCAGGATCGAGCGCGCGCGCCTGGCCAGCGCCTTGCCGTAGGGTGTCAAGGTGATGCCGCGCGGCAGCCGCTCGCACAGCTTGACCTCAAGGACGGCCTCCATCTCGCTGATCATGCGCGAGGCCGCCGGCTGCGAAATGTTCATGACCTGCGCCGCCGCGCTCACCCGGCCATGGTCGTCGAGCGCGACGATCATGCGCATGTGACGCAAGCTGAGACCGCTGCGCAGCAAGGTTTCGCCATCGCCGGGCATCTCGCTGTAACCGTTTGAAACCACAGTCGGATTCCGTAGCGCCGCCATCGCCTCTCCTTGCCTCTGCCGCGGCTGGCGGGTAGCCGCACCGGCCTGTCTTGTCTCAATAACACATACCAATGATGATATAGCAACCATCACAGATCGCATTTGACAGTTATGGCAAGGGGTCGCAACCTTCGCGCGTTCCGAGACGCGACGGTCGCTGACGATAAAAATCGTATCGATTGAAATCAGCGCCTCGGAGCCATGGGAGGATACCGGAGATCGATATGACGGCAGCAGTGCCTTGGCGCTACTGCACGATTGCGCGGGCCGCGACCCCCGGGGTGCCGCGTCCATCAACCAGGGAGAGTTAAGTGAAAATCATCAAGACGTTAGCCGCCGCCTTGGCAGTCAGCATCGCGGCCATGTCGGCCACCGCCGTTTACGCGGCCGACAAGGGCCTCGTCGGCGTGCTGATGCCCACCAAGACCTCGCAGCGCTGGATCAACGATGGCGACGCCGTCAAGTCCCAGCTCGAGGCTCTGGGCTACACCGTCGACCTGCAATACGCGCAGGACGACATCCCCAACCAGCTCAGCCAGCTGGAAAACGAAATCACCAAGGGCCCGAAGGCGCTGATCATTGCCTCGATCGACGGCACCACCCTGTCGGACGCGTTGCAGAAGGCCGCTGATGCCGGCGTCGTCGTGATCGCCTATGACCGCCTGATCAAGAAGACAGCCAATGTCGACTATTACACCACCTTCGACAATTTCGGCGTCGGCGTGATCCAGGCGAATTCCCTGGTCAAGGGCCTCAAGGAGCGCTTCCCGAACACCAAGCCCTGGAACGTCGAACTGTTCGGCGGCTCGCCCGACGATAACAACGCCTTTTTCTTCTACAATGGTGCGATTTCCGTCCTGCAGCCATTGATCGACAATGGCTCGATCAAGATCAAGTCCGGCCAGACCGGCATGGACAAGGTCGGCACGCTGCGCTGGCTCGCTGCCACCGCCCAGGCGCGCATGGATAATCTGCTGTCGGCCAACTATTCGGACGGCAGCCGCGTCGATGGCGTTCTGTCGCCCTATGACGGCCTGTCGCGCGGCATCACCGCCTCGCTGCGCGCTGTCGGCTACGGCACGGCCGCTCAGCCCTGGCCGATCGTGACCGGCCAGGACGCCGAGACCGCCTCGGTCAAGCTGATCATCTCGGGCGAGCAGTACTCGACCGTGTTCAAGGACACCCGCGACCTGGCCAAGGCGACTGTCGGTCTGGTCGACAAGGTGCTCTCGGGCGGCAAGCCCGACGGCCTCGACACCAAGACCTACAACAACGACGTCAAGGTCGTTCCCTCGATCCTGTTGACGCCGCATGAAGTCGACAAGTCGAACTACCAGGCGCTGGTCGTCGACTCCGGCTACATCAAGGCCGCAGACCTGAAGTAATTCCGGTTGCAAAGCCAGGGGTCCTGCGCAACGCAGGGCCCCTTTTCGTTCACCAGCGGGCCCGGTATTGTTACCGACCTCGCCGGCAGTGTTTGCCGACCTCTCAGGGAGCGGTAGTCCCCATGGCCTCGACGATTTTGGAGATGCGCGACATCACCAAGACGTTCCCCGGCGTGAAGGCGCTGTCGAACGTCAATCTCAGCGTCGAGGAAGGCGAGATCCATGCCGTGGTCGGCGAGAACGGCGCCGGCAAGTCGACGCTGATGAAGGTGCTGTCGGGCGTCTATCCCTCCGGCACCTATGACGGCCAGATCATCTTTAACGGCGAGGAATGCCAGTTCAGGGGCATCCACGACAGCGAGCACAAGGGCATCGTCATCATCCACCAGGAACTTGCGCTGGTGCCGATGCTGTCGATCGCCGAAAACATTTTCCTCGGCAACGAGCACGCCAGATATGGCGTCATCGACTGGAATGCCAACGAGGCGCGCACCAGCGCCCTGTTGAAGAAGGTTGGCCTCAAGGAGGACCCCAAGACGCTGATCACCAATATCGGCGTCGGCAAGCAACAGCTGGTCGAGATCGCCAAGGCGCTGAGCAAGGAAGTCAAGCTGCTGATCCTCGACGAGCCGACGGCATCGCTCAGCGAGAAGGACAGCCAGGCGCTGCTCGACCTTCTGCTCGAATTCAAGCGGCAAGGCATGACCTCCATCCTGATCTCGCACAAGCTCAACGAGGTGAACCGGGTCGCCGACAAGGTCACCGTCATCCGCGACGGGCGCACTATCGAGACGCTGGCCAAGAAGGACATCTCGGAAGACCGCATCATCACCTCGATGGTCGGCCGCTCGCTTGACGACCGCTATCCGCCGCGCGAGCCTAACATCGGCGAGGTCGTGTTCGAAGTGAAGAACTGGTCGGTCTATCATCCGATCCATGCCGAGCGGCAGGTGATCAAGGGTATCGACCTCAACGTGCGCAAGGGCGAGGTCGTTGGCATTGCCGGGCTGATGGGCGCCGGCCGCACCGAATTCGCAATGAGCCTGTTCGGCCGATCCTATGGCCGTCGCATCACCGGCGAGGTGCTGCTCAAGGGCAAGCAGGTCGATGTTTCGTCGGTAAGCAAGGCGGTCGAGCACGGAATCGCCTACGTCACCGAGGACCGCAAGACCTACGGTCTCAACCTCATCGACCATATCAAGCACAACATCACGCTGGCCAATCTCGGCGGCGTGTCGCGCCACAGCGTGATCGACGACATGCGCGAGCTCGCCGTTGCCAACGACTATCGCAAGAAGACCAATATCCGCGCTTCGAGCGTCTATCAGATGACCGGCAATCTTTCCGGCGGCAACCAGCAGAAGGTGGTGCTGTCGAAATGGCTGTTCGCCGACCCGGAAGTGCTGATCCTCGACGAGCCGACGCGCGGCATCGATGTCGGCGCCAAGTACGAAATCTACACGATCATCGCCCGCCTCGCCGCCGAGGGTAAGGCGATCGTCGTCATCTCGTCGGAAATGCCAGAACTGCTCGGAATCACCGACCGCATCTACGTCATGAACGAAGGGCGCATTGTGGGAGAAATGCCCGCGGCGGACGCTAGCCAGGAAAAAATAATGCGCGCCATCGTTCGGGGAGAAGGAAAAGCAGCATGAGCACCGAAAGCGCACCCGCCCCGCAGGGCACCGTCGTCGAAGAACAGCGCCCACGCATCGCTGTCTCGGCGCTGACAACGAATTTGCGCGAATACGGCCTGATTATCGCGCTGATCGTCATCATGCTGTTCTTCCAGTTCACCACGTCCGGAACGCTATTCAAGCCGGTCAACCTCAGCAACCTGGTGCAGCAGAATTCCTTCATCATCGTGATGGCGCTGGGCATGCTGCTGGTGATCGTGTCCGGCTATATCGACCTCAGCGTCGGATCGGTCGCCGGTTTCATCGGCGCGCTGGCGGCAAACATGATGGTCATCTGGCAGCTCGGACCGCTCAGCAATCCGCTGGTGGTTTCAATCATTTGCCTGATCGTGGGCGGCCTGATCGGCGCGGCGCAGGGCTACTGGATCGCCTATCACCGAATACCGAGCTTCATCGTGACGCTGGCCGGAATGTTGATCTTCCGCGGCATCTGCCAGGCACTGCTGGGCGGCGGATCCTCGGTGGGACCGCTTCCGGACGGCTTCAAGGCGTTGAGTTCCGGCTTCATCCCGGATGTCATCGGCCCGCTGACACTGATCCCGCCGACGGTGAACGCGGCCGGAAAGACCATTATGGGCAGCGGCCTGACGCTGCACATGACGACGGTCGTGCTGGGCCTGATCGCCGTGCTGGCCTATGCCTATTTCGGGCTGAGGACGCGACGCAAACGCGAACGGCATGGTTATGAGGCCGAGCCCTTCACCCTGTTTGTCATCAAGACGCTGGTCGCCAGCGCGCTGGCGCTGTTCCTGGTCTATGAGTTCGCCAGCTACAGGGGCCTGCCGGTGGTGCTGCTCGTGATGGGCGTGCTGATCTCGCTGTTCGTCTTCGTCACCAAGCGCATGACCATCGGCCGCCGCATCTACGCGATGGGCGGCAATCCCAAGGCGGCGCAACTGTCGGGCATCAACACCGAGCGGCTGACCCTGATGGTGTTCGTCAATATGGGTGTTCTCTCGGCGCTTGGCGGCCTGATCATCGCGGCGCGGCTTGGCCAGGCGGTGCCGGCGGCGGGTCTGGGCAGCGAGCTCGACGTGATCGCGGCCGTATTCATCGGCGGCGCCTCGGCGATGGGCGGCGTCGGCCAGGTCATCGGCGCGGTGGTCGGCGGCTTTATCATGGGCGTCATGAACAACGGCATGTCGATCATGGGCGTCAATGTCGACTGGCAGCAGGTGGTCAAGGGCCTGGTGCTGCTCGGCGCCGTGATCTTCGACGTCTACAACAAGAACAAGGCTTGAACAGGCTTTAGGCGAGGCAAGCAGGAGGCATACGATCGCGGCGCCGCCGGCAACCCGCCGGCGTCAAGAAGTCCCTCGGGACCGGGCTCGCGAGCGCAATCCGGACGAAGAGTTCAACCCGTGGCGCGGACCAGGTCCGGGCCGCGCCAGCCAAGGTTTGCCCAAAGCAGCCAGGCCAAGGCAAATGAGAGAGGGTACATCATGCTGATCTCCCAGATCCTCGACGACGCCGAGACCATCCGCGTCGTTGCCCGCAATGGCGGCAAGACCCGGGTCATCAATGGCGCCCGCAGCGTCTATTCGCTGGCGATGGAGGCCGCCCGCACCGGCGTCGGCCTCGTTGCGCTGATCGAACGCAAGGGGCTTGGCGAAACGGTCGATCTGGACGCCGCCTACAAGAAGGGGCGACTGCTGTCGCCGATCAATCATCCCGATCCGGCGCACCTGCATCTGACCGGCACCGGTCTGACCCATCTCGGTTCGGCCGCGACGCGCGATTCCATGCACAAGAAGCTCAGCGCCGACGGCGAGGAACAGCTGACCGATTCCATGAAGATGTTCCGCATGGGCCTGGAAGGCGGCAAGCCGGCGAAAGGCCAGATCGGCGTGCAGCCGGAATGGTTCTACAAGGGCAACGGCACGATGGCGGTGGCGCCAGGTGCCGCATTGCTGTCACCGGCCTTCGCCAAGGATGCCGGCGAAGAGCCCGAGGTCGCGGGCATCTATGTCATCGGCGACGACGGCGCCCCATTCCGCGTCGGCTTTACCTTGTCGAACGAGTTTTCCGACCACGTCACCGAGCGCGTGAATTATCTGTTCCTCGCCCACTCCAAGCTGCGCAACGCCTCGTTCGGACCGGAGATCCTGATCGGCGACCTGCCTGCCGACATCAGGGGCACCTCGCGCATCTATCGCGACAACGAGGTGCTGTGGGAAAAGCCGTTCCTGTCGGGCGAAGCGAACATGTCGCACACCATTGCCAATCTCGAACACCACCACTTCAAATATGCAGCCTTCCGCCAGCCGGGCGACGTGCATGTGCACATGTTCGGCACCGCGACGCTGTCCTTCGCCGACGGCGTCAAGACCGAGGCCGGCGATGTGTTCGAGATCGGGGCCAAGGATTTCGGCCTGCCGCTGCGCAATCCGCTTGAGATCGAGCAGCCGGTGAAGGTGGCGGTGAAGGCGCTTTGACAGCGTGATCTCCCCCTCGTGGGCAGGGCCATCGCTTATTGGGAAGCCGAGGTTTTCGCCCTACGAATACCCCCACCCCTAACCCTCCCCACAAGGGAGAGGGAGATTCTCGTAGACACTGATCTCGGTAAACCACCCAAGTTCGACGCCGAGTATGATGGATAGAGGCGCGCGGCAGCATTCCCTCCCCCTTGTGGGGAGGGTTAGGGTGGGGGTCCTTCTTCGCAAGAATTCAGATGCCATTCCCCTGAGATCGGCAGCTCGAACCTCAATAAATATCGAAGTCGAAATACTTGGCCTGGATCTTCTTGTAGGTGCCGTCGGCAACGATGGCGTCGATAGCGGCGTTGAGCTTGTCGCGCAGTGCGGTGTCTTCCAGGCGCACGGCGATGCCGGCTTGCGTCTCGGTGCCCTTGACGTCGCCGACCAGCTTGCAGCAGCCGTCGCTTGCCTTCTTCAACCAGTCCATCAGCACGAACTTGTCCGAGATCACAGCGTCAAGCCGGCCATTCGTCAGGTCGGTGATCGCTTCTTCCTGTGTCGGATAGAGTTTTGCCTCCGCACCCGCCTTGCCATAGGCATTCTGCGCATAATCGGCCTGCGTGGTCGAAGCCTGGGCGCCGACCGTCTTGCCGGCAAGCGCCGCCGGTTCGGTCGAGGTGAGAGTGCTATCCTTCGGCGCCACCAGCGCCAGCGGCGTCGTGTAGTATTTGTTGGTGAAGGAGACCTGCTTCTTGCGCTCCTCGGTGATGCTCATCGAGGCGATGATGGCATCGAATTTCTTGGCCTGCAGCGCGGGAATGATGCCGTCCCAGTCCTGGGTGACGATTTCGCACTCGACCTTCATCTGCGCGCACAGCGCATTGGCGATGTCGATGTCGAAGCCGACGACCTTGCCGTCCGCGGTGATGGTGTTGAACGGCGGATAGGCGCCCTCGGTGCCGATTTTCAGTTTCTCCGCCGCCTGCGCCGAGAAAGAGCCGGCCGCGATCGCCAGCATGGCAGCGCCTGCCGCCGATAGGATCCATTTCGAGATCTGCATTTTTCTTGATTCCCCTTGAACGCTGTCAGTTGACGACCAGCAAGGCAGCCAAGCATGGCGAGCCAGCGCAGGCAAGTATATTGCCTGGCGGGAATGGGGTTCAGCGCGCGGGGCGGAAATGCTTGGACAGCTTCAGGCCCTGCGCCTGGTAGTTGGAACCGAGGTCGGTGCCGTAGAGCGCCTGCGGCCGCTTCAGCATATGTTCGTAGACCAGCCGGCCGACGATCTGGCCATGGTCGAGGATGAATGGCACTTCATGGCTGCGCACTTCGAGTACCGCCCGGCTGCCGGTGCCGCCGGACGCCGAGTGGCCGAAGCCCGGATCGAAGAAGCCGGCATAATGGACGCGGAATTCGCCGACCAGCGGATCGAAGGGCGTCATCTCGGCGGCGTAGAGCGGCGGCACATGCACCGCCTCCTGGCTGACGAGAATGTAGAACTCGTCGGGATCGAGCACCAGTTCGCCGGCACCGCTCTTGTGGATCGGCTCCCAGAAGTCGACGACCTCCTGTGCCGCGCGTTTGTCGACATCGACGAGACCGGTGTGATGCTTGCCGCGATAGCCGACAAGCCCATTTTTATCGCCGTTGAGATCGATCGACAGGGCGATGCCGCCACCTGAAATGTTCGGCGGCTCGGTAGCGACCAGCATCTCAGCGCGATGCAATTCGTGCAGTTCAGCTTCCGACAGCAGCGCATTGCCGGTGCGGAAGCGTATCTGCGACAGGCGCGAACCGGTGCGCGCGACGATCGGGAAGGTGCGCGGGCTGACTTCCAGGTAGAGCGGGCCGTGATAGCCGGCGGCGATCTTGTCGAACTCGTGGCCGCGGTCGGTCATCACGCGGGTGAAGATGTCGAGCCGCCCGGTCGAGCTCTTCGGATTGGCCGAGGCCGAAATGTCCGCCGGCAATGCCAGGCTTTCGAGCAAGGGCACGATGTAGACGCAGCCGGTTTCCAGCACGGCTCCGTCGGCAAGACTGATCTCATGCAGCTTCAGCCGGTCGAGTTTTTCGCTGACCTTGTGGTTAGGGCCCGGCAGGAACGAGGCTCGCACCCGCCACGCCTTGTCGCCGAGCCTGAGATCAAGGCTCGCCGGCTGGATCTGGTCGGCATCGAGCGCGCGCGGCGACTTCAGCGCGCCCGACTGGAAGAGCGCCGAAATGTCCTGATCGGGAAGAATGCCTGTCTGCCGCAAGGCCTCCGCTCCTACGCCAGGCGATTGTCTTGTCGCAGGGTCTTGCCGCAAAACCGTGGAACACTTTTGCGGAACCTGCTTGGTACAAACCTCTTAATGAAGCCGGCAATTGACGCAAGCGTGGCGCGGGTCTAAAGGGTCGTTATCCCGTGGTGATTTGGCCGGTCGGCTTGCAGCCACGTTAAACAAGTCGCTAAAGGACCGTCGGGCCGCAAGGCCGTATGGACCGGTTGCGACTTTCGCGGCCGGTTTTTTTGTGTCTGGAACAAAAGCGATGAGCACCAAGAAGCGTAACTGGAAGCCTCAAACAGCACTCGTCCATAGCGGAACCCTGCGTTCCGGTTTCGGCGAAACATCCGAGGCGATCTACCTCACCCAGGGTTATGTCTACGAAACCGCGCAGGCCGCCGAAGCCCGCTTCAAGGGCGAAGAACCGGGCTTCATCTATTCGCGCTACGCCAACCCCACCGTCGACATGTTCGAAAAGCGCATGTGCGCGCTCGAAGGCGCGGAAGACGCGCGCGCCACGGCGTCCGGCATGGCGGCGGTGACGGCCGCGCTCTTGTGCAGCGCCAAGGCCGGCGACCATATCGTGGCGGCACGCGCGCTGTTCGGCTCCTGCCGGTGGGTGGTCGAGACGCTGGCGCCGAGATACGGCATCGAGGCGACGCTGGTCGACGGCACCGACATCGCCAATTGGGAAAAGGCGGTCAAGCCGAACACCAAGCTGTTCTTCCTGGAAAGCCCGACCAATCCGACGCTGGAGGTGGTCGACATCGCCGCGGTCGCCTCGCTTGCCAATTCGATCGGCGCGCGGCTGATCGTCGACAATGTCTTTGCCACGCCGCTGCAGCAGAAGCCCTTGCTGCTTGGTGCGCATATCGTCGTCTATTCGGCGACCAAGCACATTGACGGCCAGGGGCGCTGTCTCGGCGGCGTTGTCTTGTCGGACAAGAAGTGGATCGACGAGAACCTGCACGACTATTTCCGCCACACCGGCCCCAGCCTGTCGCCGTTCAATGCCTGGACGCTGCTGAAGGGCCTGGAGACGTTGCCGCTGCGCGTGCGCCAGCAGACGGAAAGCGCTGGCAAGATCGCGGATTTCCTGGCCGAGCGGCCGGAAATCGCCCGCGTCATCTATCCCGGCCGCGCCGACCACCCGCAGGCTGATATCGTCAAGAAGCAGATGTCGGGCGGCTCGACGCTGATCTGCATGGACGTCAAGGGCGGCAAGCAGGCGGCCTTCGCCCTGCAGAACGCGCTCGACATCGTGCTGATTTCCAACAATCTCGGCGATGCCAAGAGCCTGATCACCCATCCGGCGACGACGACGCACAAGAACCTCAGCGACGAGGCGCGTGCCGAACTCGGTATCGGGCCGGGCACGCTCAGACTGTCTGTCGGCCTGGAGGATACGGACGATCTTCTGGAAGACATCGAACAGGCGCTGAAGGCCAAATAAGAGGCCTTTGGCTTTCAGGCACCGGACGGCGTCTCTTCCAGCTCGGCCGCCTTGGTGCCAATGGTCATCGCGTTGCCGCGCCAGTCGACGGCGCCGCCGAGCCAGCCCCGCGCCCACATCGCCGGCAGGATCATGTCGCGCACCATTGTCGCCGCGACCATGCGCGGCGACAGGTACCAGCCCTTGGACCAGGCCAGTGCGCACTCCGGAAGGTAGAAAGCCGCCAGCACGGCAATGGCGGTTGCCCAGAGGCTGACGCTGGCGCTTGCCGCCGCAACCAGCGCAAGCGCAAGCGGCACCACCGCGCCAGTCAGGATTTCGGGTGCGAAAAACAGCGGGAAGGTGACGCGGCGCAGGCGCGCCCAACGGGCCTGGCGCGACCAGATCTCGTCAAATTTGCGCCGGCCGAGCGGCTGCTCGAAGGGCGAGGCGACGAGATTGACGCGCAGGCCGAGGCTATTGACCAGCTTGGTCGCGGCGGCGTCCTCGGCGATCTCGGCGGCAAGCGCACGGATGCCGCCGCTGGCGTCGAGCATCGGCTTCTTCCAGAGCATGCTCTTGCCTTGGGCAAAGCCAAGGCCGAGCGCCTCGCCGGCATATTGCCAGCGCGCCTGCAGCGTGTTGAGAAAGGCGCATTCGACTTCGGCCCAGAAGCCGGCCGGCCGCGAGCCGATCGGCGTCGAGCAGACAAGGCCGGTGTTTGGCCGCCATGCCGCCATCAGGTGCTGGACGTAGTCTCTCGGCATCAGCACGTTGGAATCGGCCAGGATGACCCAGTTGTGCCGCGCGGCTTCCCAGCCCTTGACGCAATTGTTGAGCTTCGGATTGGCGCTGATGCGGTCATCGCCGAACAGCAGCCGAGCCGGTACCATGGGAAAACGGACGATGGCGGCGCGGATCAGCCTGACCACCGGATCGTCGGCATGGGCGACGCAGAAGATCAGTTCGTAACGCGGCCAGTCGAGCGAGAAGGCACGCTCGAGCGTCTCCTGCGTGAACGGCTCGACGCCGCGTGACGGCACGACGATCGACACCGGCGGCGACTTGCCGGCCGGCGACGCGATGGTGTGGCGGCGCTTCAGGCGCGAAGCGGCGAGCAGGATGCTGGCGAGATTGGAGAGGATGAGAGCAGTTGAAAGCGTGGCGGCTATGAGAGTGAGTTCCATCGAGATCCGGTCACTCCAGAAAAACCGGCCGCATGACGACCGATTTCAACAGTTCGACAGAGCGCCCGAGTCGCGCGGCACTGATCGGTGCACACCATCATTGTCCTGTGTCACTTAAATGACATTCTTTGCCGGCACCTGCCTTTGAGGCCGCAATGACAGGACGCGCACCGTTGACCAGCCAGCGTGGAGCGCCGAAAGTTACCGGATTGTTTTGGAGCCGCTTATGTACCGCGCCGTCACGCGCAACATCGAAGTGCAGGTCAGGCCGTTCTACCTGGAGGATCGCTCGGATCCGGCCGAGAACCGCTATGTCTGGGGCTACCACATCACCATCGACAACCAGTCGGACGAGTTCGTGCAGTTGTTGTCGCGCTATTGGCACATAACCGACGGCACCGGCCGAGTCGAGGAGGTGCGCGGCCCGGGCGTCGTCGGCGACCAGCCCGAGCTCAATCCCGGCGACAGCTATCAATACACGTCGGGCTGTCCGCTCTCGACACCGTCCGGCATCATGGTCGGGCGCTACACGATGCGCAACAAGCGGGGCGAGACCTTTGACATCGCCATCCCCGCCTTCTCGCTCGATCTGCCGGGCACGCGGCGCACGGTGAATTAAAACCCGCATGCGGTCGCCGAAAGTTGGCGCTGCCCTCATTCGCCTGCCGGTACCTTCTCCCCGCGAACGGCAGGGCTATCGCATATGGGAAGCTGAGGCCTCGCTCTATGAAGTACCCCCACCCCTAACCCTCCCCACAAGGGGGAGGGAGACTTCCGTTGGCGATGACCTCGGCAAATTACCTGCGTTTCGAGGCCAAAGAGGAAGTAAAAGCACGCGGTAGCGTTCCCTCCCCCTTGTGGGGAGGGTTAGGGTGGGGGTCCTTCTTCGCAAGAATCCATATGCGATTGCCCCGCCCGCAAGGGCAGAAGGATTATCTCACTGAGCTGCCGCAAATTCCGCCGGATCGAAGTCGTATTGTTTCGAGCAGAATTCGCAGGCGACATGGATGCCGCCATCCTCGGTGCTGTCCTTGATCTCCTGCGCCGAAAAACCCTCGAGGATGCCGCGGATCTTGTCTCTTGAGCATGAGCACTGGTCAGCGACGGGAACGCCGCCGAAGACGCGCACGCCATGCTCGTGGAACAGCCTGTAGAGCAGCCGCTCGGCGCCGATCGTCGGATCGATCAGTTCGGTCGGCTCGATGGTGCCGAGCAATGCCAGCAGCTCCTGCCAGGAATTGTCAGCCGGATCGTGGATCTCCTCGCGCGGATCGCCGTCACCGCCCGGCAGGTCCGGGACGCGCATGCGCTCGGGCGACTGCGGCAGGAACTGCGCCAGGATGCCGCCGGCGCGCCACTGCTCGCGGGCGCCGCCGGGGCCGGGCGTCAACAGCTTGGCCACCGAGAGCCTGAGATCGGTCGGAATCTGCTCCGACTGACGGAAATAGGTGCGTGCCGCGTCTTCCAGCGTTTCGCCATCGAGCTGGACGATGCCCTGATAGCGCTGCGTGTGAGCGCCCTGGTCGATGGTCAGCGCCAGCACGCCACTGCCGAGCAGCGTCTGCTGAGAGGTTTCGCCGGCAGCGACCAGCGCCTCCAGCCGGTCCGCGTCGAAGCGCGCATAGGCGCGCAGCGCCGAAGGCGTGGTAAAATCCGCCACCAGCATGTCGACCGGCCCGTCGGTGCGGGTCTGCAGGATGAACTTGCCCTCGAACTTCAGCGACGTGCCAAGCAGCACCGTCAGCACACAGGCTTCCGCCAGCAGGCGGGCGACCGGCTCGGGATAGTCGTGGCGGGTGAGGATGGCGTCGAGCATCGGCCCGAGCTGAACGGTGCGGCCGCGCACATCGAGCGGGCCAACCTCGAAGGGCACGACGTGATCGTCGCCAGCGTAGCCGAATTCGCCGAGTTTGGGGTGATGTTCAGTCACTTGATAGGTTTCCAACATGACAAAGCTCCGGGGCGCGGCCATGCCGCCCTCCGGGGCGCATGCGTCGAAACGCGCTTGATTTGCGTGATGCGGCGCAAATAGGCATCACACTCCCTCAGATCAAGCGCCGAGACACCAGGCGAGCACGGCCTTCTGGGCATGGAGCCGATTCTCGGCCTCGTCGAAGACCACCGAATGCGGTCCGTCGATGACCTCGTCGGTCACCTCTTCGCCGCGATGCGCCGGCAGGCAGTGCATGAACAGGGCATCCGGCTTGGCCTTCGCCATCAGCTTGGCGTTGACCTGATAGGGCGAGAACACGTTGTGGCCGCGGGCGCGATGCTCCTGGCCCATCGACACCCAGCAATCGGTGACGACGCAATCGGCCTGGTCCACGGCTTCCTCGGGCGAGCGGGTGAAGTGCAGCTTGCCGCCATGCGCCTGCGACCAGTCGATATGCGTCCGTGCCGGTTCGCTGCCTTCGGGAACGGCGACGTTGAGGTTGAAGCGGAACCGCGCCGAGGCTTCGAGCAAGGAGTGCAGCACATTGTTGCCGTCGCCGGTCCAGGCAATGGTCTTGCCGGCGACCGGGCCGCGATGCTCCTCGAAGGTCATGATGTCGGCCATCAGCTGGCAGGGATGGGTGTCGTCGGTCAGCCCGTTGATCACCGGAACGGTGGCATTCTCGGTCAGTTCGAGCAGACGTTCGTGCGAGGTGGTGCGGATCATGATCGCATCGACATAGCGCGACAGCACCTTGGCGGTGTCGGCGATGGTCTCGGAGCGGCCAAGCTGCATCTCCGTGCCGGTCAGCATGATGGTCTCGCCGCCGAGCTGGCGCATGCCGACGTCGAAGGACACGCGCGTACGCGTCGACGGCTTGTCGAAGATCATCGCCAGCACCTTGCCTTCGAGCGGCTTGGTCCGTTCGCCGGCCTTGAGGCGAGCCTTTCGCACCACCGCGTCGTCCAGCATGAAGCGCAGATCGCCTTCGGAAACGGCGGAAAGATCGGTGAAATGACGAGGGCTCATCAGGATCTTTCGAATTTACTTCGCTGCGGCGGAGGCGATCGCCTCCACAAGGCCCTTGGCGCCGGCGCGGATGCGGTTGAGCGCTTCGTGGATCTCGGCGTCGGTGACGGTGAGCGGCGGCAGCAGGCGAATGACGTTGTCGCCGGCCGGAACCGCCAGCAGGTGCTGGTCGCGCAATGCCATGTTCACCTTGGTGTTGGGCATGGCGCATTTGAGGCCGAGCATCAGCCCGGTGCCCCTGATGTCCTCGATGACCTCGGGAAACTCATCGGCAACCGCCGCCAGTCCCTGCTTCATCAGCAGTGCCTTGCGCTGGACATCTTCCAGGAAACCGTCTTCCAGCACGACGTCGAGCACAGCGTTGCCGACCGCCATGGCCAGCGGATTGCCGCCGAACGTGGTGCCATGCACGCCGGCTGTCATGCCGACTGCTGCTTCGTCGGTGGCAAGGCAGGCGCCCATCGGGAAGCCGCCGCCAATGCCCTTGGCGATCGCCATGATGTCAGGCGTGACACCGGACCATTCATGCGCGAAGAGCTTGCCGGTACGGCCGATGCCGCACTGGACCTCGTCGAAGATCAAGAGCAGGCCGTGCTGCTCGCACAACTGCCGGAGCCGCTTCAGCGATTGCGTCGGCACCGGACGGATGCCGCCCTCGCCCTGTACCGGTTCGATCAGGATCGCCGCCGTCTCCGGCGTGATCGCCTTTTCGGCAGCGTCGATGTCGTCGAAGCCGACCTGGTCGAAGCCTTCGACCTTGGGTCCGAAGCCTTCGAGATATTTGTATTGGCCGCCGGCAGCGATGGTCGCCAGCGTGCGGCCATGGAAGGCGCCTTCAAAGGTGATGATGCGGAAACGTTCGGGGTGTCCCTTGACGAATTGGTAGCGCCGCGCCGTCTTGATCGCGCATTCCAGCGCCTCGGCGCCGGAATTGGTGAAGAACACCTTGTCGGCGAAGGTGGCATCCACCAGCCGCTCGCCGAGCCGGCTCTGCGCCGGAATCTCATAGAGATTGGAGACATGCCACAGCTTGGCGGCCTGCTCGGTGAGTGCCGCGACCAGATGCGGGTGGCTATGGCCCAGCGAATTGACGGCGATGCCGCCGGCGAAATCGAGATATCGCTCGCCCTTGTCGGTAACCAGCCAGGTGCCTTCCCCGTGATCGAAGGCCAGGGGTGCGCGAGCAAAGGTCTCGTAAAGCGCCGAACCGCTCATTATATGCGTCTCCGGTACCGGAAAATCAAAAAAGCCGCCAAAGCGGCGGCCTTTGCGGCTTATCGTGTTTTTCGGCCATGAAGTCAACGAAAACGTCGCGTAGTGGCGCGCGGCAAGCCCCCTGACGAGACGCCGGCTCATAAGCGACCGGGCAAGTTGGGGAAAACCGAAAAAACCGATTCGTGTTGCACTTGGGACTCTTGTCACCGAGTCAGCGCATAAGGTAGTTGTAGTCGAGAAATAACTAGATTTCGTGCGGCGGACCTAATCACCAGATATATGTGGTGTCTGCCCCGGCAAATGTTGCCGGGTCGGGAATGGATTCCGATTGCCGCACGCTTAGCAGGAGCGCGGTCTCATGAACTGGACTGACGAGCGGGTAGAACTTCTCAAGAAACTGTGGTCGGAGGGTCTGAGCGCAAGCCAGATTGCTGCGCAGCTTGGAGGGGTCAGCCGCAATGCGGTCATCGGCAAGGTGCACCGGCTGAAACTGTCGGGCCGCGGTCGTTCGACCGCCACGCCGGCACGCCAGAAGAAGGCGGCGCAAGGATCGACCGTTCAGAAATCGGTATCGCGCGCCGCAACCGCTGCGCGCCATGTCACGACATCGATCGGCGCGACGGCGTTGCAGACGCAGTTCGACACCGAACCGGTGGCGCGCCACTACATCCGCCCGGTCGAGAATGTCGTGCTGCCGATCTCGCGGCACCTGCAGCTCGTCGAGCTGACCGAACGGACCTGCAAATGGCCGAACGGCGATCCGCTTTCAGAGGACTTCCATTTCTGCGGCAACGAGGCCGCCGAGACCGGTCCCTACTGCAAGTACCACGCCCGCCTGGCTTTCCAGCCGGCATCGGAGCGGCGGCGGAGCAGGTAAGGGAATAGGGGGTAAGGCAGTAGGGCAGTATGTTTTGAACCGCGCTCGCGAGGCGTTTTCTTAACCTACTGCCCTACTGCCCTACTGCCCTACTGCCCTACTGCCGTTCAATCAACCGGCGGCGTCGCGGAAACGCTGATCTTGTCGGTCTTGTCGCCCTTCGGGCGCTCGGCCGGCATCTGCTCACCGGTGACGATGTAGTAGATGGTCTCGGCAATGTTGGTGGCGTGATCGCCGATGCGCTCGATGTTCTTGGCGCAGAACAGCAGATGGGTGCAAGGCGTGATGTTGCGCGGATCTTCCATCATGTAGGTCAGCAATTCGCGAAACAGCGATGTGTACATGGCGTCGATCTGGTCGTCGCGGTCGCGCACGAAGCCGATATTGTCGACCGAGCGCGATGCGTAGACGTCGAGCACTTCCTTGAGCTGGGTCAGCGCCAAATTGGCCAGGGCCTCGATGCCGCGGAACAGGCTGGTCGGCTGGCGTCCGTCGATGACGGCGACCACTCGCTTGGCAACGTTCTTGCCAAGGTCGCCGACCCGTTCGAGGTCGGCGGAAATGCGGATGGCGCCGACGATCTCGCGCAGGTCCGTCGCCATCGGCTGACGCTTGGCGATGATGATGATCGCCTTGTCGTCGATCTCGCGCTGCCCCTCGTCCAGCACCGCGTCATCACGAATGACCTTCTGGGCCAGCCCCGGATCGGCATTGACGAGGGCCGCGACTGCCTGCTCGACCATGCGCTCGGCGTGGCCACCCATCGCCGCGATGCGCTTCGACAGATATTTCAACTCCTCATCATAGGCGCTCATAATATGCACGGACTGCATGGACGAATGCCTTCCCACGTGTGTTTTGACTTTGAGTCGTTTCCTCGAATCCCCGCTGATACGCTAGCCGGATGACAGAAAAAAGAAACGGTCCCGTGGAAAACTAGGGCGTTATCCGTGCGTCGGCAAATGAACCGAGAAGGCAGCGCCCTTGCCGACCTCGGACTTGATCGAGAGCCGGGCGTTGTGACGCGTCAGGATATGCTTGACGATCGACAGACCAAGGCCGGTGCCCTTCTGGGTGCGGCTGGTTTCGACATCGACGCGATAGAAGCGCTCGGTGATGCGCGGAATGTGTTCCTCGGGAATGCCGGGTCCAAAATCCCTGATGGTCACGTCGATGCCCGGCTCCGAGCCGGCACCGCTGCGCGCGATCGACACCACGACACGGCCGCCCGACTGCCCGTATTTGCAGGCGTTTTCCAAGAGGTTTTCAAAAACCTGGAAAAGCTCGTCGCGATCGCCGGCCACATCAAGCGGCCCGTCGGCGTAATCGCGCTCGATGGCAACGCTGTTTTCCCTGGCCAACGGTCCAAGCGAATCGATGACGCTGTCGACCGTCTCGCGCAGGTCGACCTCGGTGCCCGGCTTCAGATAGGGCTTCATCTCGAGCCGCGACAGCGACAACAAATCGTCGATCAGACGCGCCATGCGACCGGTCTGGCTCTGCATGATCTGCAGGAACTGATCGCGCGCCGCCGGGTCGTTGCGGGCCGGTCCGCGCAGCGTTTCGATGAAGCCGGCGATGGACGCAAGCGGCGTGCGCAGTTCGTGACTGGCATTGGCGATGAAGTCGGCGCGCATGCGGTCGATCCTGCGCGCTTCGCTCTGGTCCTTGAACACCAGCACATAGAGATCGGTGCCGTGGCCGACCGAGGACGCGCTGACCCGGTAAGCCCGTTCGACCGGGAGCTTTTCCGTGTAATCGACGACATTCGAGGCGACATTGCCCGACAGCACGCCGTCCAGCAGAGCCTGCATTTCCGGCGCCCGGAATTTCAGCGACAACGACAGACCAGGCGCAATCCCGCCGAAAGCGGCGAAGGCGGCGGCATTGGCATGGACGATGCTGGCGGCCCGGTCGAAGATGATCAGCGGATCGGCAACGGCCGCCGCAAGATATTCGCCGGAGAGCCGCTGCAAACCGATTGCCTCCATCGCCGCGGCACCCTGGGCCGATTGGCGCGTGCCGGCGACCGGCAGCATTGCCGCGGCGAGCAGCAAGAGCAGCGCCGGCACCAGCACGTAGGCGGAAGCACTGGCAAAGGCGATCAGAATGGCGACGACACCGGCCGCGAGCAGCCAACGGCTGCCCCACAGCCGGACAGCCAGGGTTTGCGCCATCGCCTTCTCATCCGCGCCCGGCTCAGCCATACGCGCCCCCGCATTCTTGCGCTTCGCCGGTCGGGCTACTGGTAACTTCGCGCTGGACCGGCCCAGCGCATGATCCCAAAAATCGGGAATCGATTTTTGGAAAGGATCATGCGCAAAATCAAAGTGCTACAGCGTCCTTTGCGCGTCCAAACGGACGCGCGACGCTGTCGTGGCTCCCAATAGCATGAGTCCGGAAGCAGGAAAGGGTTCGTCTCGATGAAAAAAGCCAAGGAAACTCCCGCCGCGCCGACTTCGGGTCCGCTGAAGATCAGCATCGACGGCAAGGAGCGGGAGTTCGACATCGAGAATCCGACGTTGCCGGACTGGGTCGAGGCCAACAAGCTGACCGCCGGCGGCTATCCCTACGACAAGAAGATGAAGAGCGACGAGTATGACCAGACGCTCGAGAAATTACAGATCGAGCTGGTCAAGGCGCAGGCATGGCTGCAGTCGACCGGCAAGCGGGTGATGGCGCTGTTCGAGGGCCGCGACGCCGCCGGCAAGGGCGGCACCATCTTCGTGCTGCGCCAATATCTGAACCCTCGTACCGCGCGCAACGTTGCATTGACCAAGCCGACCCCGACCGAGCAGGGGCAGTGGTACTTCCAGCGCTATGTCGACCATTTCCCGACATCGGGCGAATTCGTCACCTTCGACCGCTCCTGGTACAATCGTGCCGGCGTCGAGCCGGTGATGGGTTTCTGCACGCCGCAACAGCATGAGCAGTTTCTAGACGAGACGCCGCATTTCGAACGGATGATCGCCAACGAAGGCATCCACTTCTTCAAGTTCTGGCTGAACATCGGCCAGGAAACGCAGCTCGAGCGCTTCCACGACCGCCGCTACAGCCCGCTGAAGAGCTGGAAGTTTTCGCCGATCGACGTCGCCGGCATCACCAAGTGGGACGACTACACCAAAGTCCGCGACACCATGTTCGAGCGCACCCACAAGGAATTCGCGCCGTGGGTCATCGTGCGGGCCAATGACAAGCGGCGCGCACGGCTGGCGGTCATGCGGCGCATCCTGTTGTCGCTGCCCTATGACGGCCGCGATCTCGACATCGTCGGCAAGGAAGACAAGAAGATCATCGGCGAAGGGCCGTCGTTTCTGGGAAAACAGGACTGACGCTTTTGCGCCGCGCAGCCAGCAGGCCGCGCGGCGCTCTGTTCATCGAGGCCTATCGGCGGGACCTCTTAAGCCGCCAGCCGGGCGATGCGCTGCAGGCGCCGCAGCGTGGTGTCGTCCTGCAGCGCCTGCTGGAAGAGCGAAATCTCCTGATCGATGCGCTCGCACAGTTCGGCGGTGTTGCCCTTGAGCAGACCGCGCGTCTGCAGCAAGGCGGCGACCGGCTTCTTCACAAGCTGTCTCGCCCGGCCGAGGGCCGCTTCCTCGACGCTGCCGCCCGGCACGATCTCGGCGACCAGGCCAAGCTGCCTGGCGTCTTCGGCGCGAAGCGTGTCACCGAGACAGAAGAAGCGGAACGCACCGGCATAGCCGAGCTTCTGCGGCGCCAGGATGCTGGTCGCCGCATCCGGCACCAGGCCGAAATCGACGAACGGCACCCGGAACGTGCTTTCATCCGACGCGATCACCATGTCGCAATGGAACAGGATGGTGCAGCCGACGCCGACGGCATCGCCATCGACGCAGGCAAGGATGGGTTTCGGGAACGTCGCCAGCGTGCGGAACAGGTCGGTGACGGCGGCGATCAGTTTTTGGTGCTTGGTGGCGTCGAGGAATTCGGAAAAATCGCCGCCGAGACAGAAGCAGCCTGCCAGCCCGCGCAGCACGACGACGCGCACCTCCTCATTGTCGGCGGCTTCGTGGAAGGTCTTCGCCAGGCTTTCATAAGCTCTTCTGTCCAGCACCGGCCGGCCGTCACTCGACGATACGGTGACGATCAGCGTGTGGTTGCGTAGCTCAGGTTGCGGGTGTGCGCCCGTGACTGTCTCCGATCTCATGACGCGCGCCTTTGCCCGAGCATATCGGGATATCCCCTGGCAAGCACAGGGGCAAAATGATTGCGGCGCGAACGCACCACATCAAGCGTATGCTCGTTGAAGGTAAGCAGTGTTGCGACGACCTGCTGGTTGCCATAAGTGCGCTGATAGCCCAGCGGGGTCGCCAGGAAATGCAGCTGCAATGCGCGCAGCACCCACATCGGCTCGAACTCGATGATCATCTGGTTGACGTTGCGCTTCAGCCCCCACTCGACGAAGCCGGCGATCAGTTCGGTGCCGACAGTCGACACACCGCGACGACCATCGCGGTACCCGGGAGCGACTGCATAGCGGGTCAATTCGTAGATGCTCGGTCCGGACGGCGGCGTTCCCTCGAAGAGATCGGTCAGCACCTCGGTCAGAAGATGTCCTCGCGTCGTCGGCAAAAGCCTCTGGTAGCCTGCGACTTCATCGCCTCTGATGACGATCTGATGGACGGCTTCGTCATGATCGAACTGGTCGCATTCGAGCCCGTCGGGGCGCCTGAGATCATCCCATCCCATCTCCTCGACGAATATCCTGTAGCGCAGGCGATGGACGGCCTCCCAAAGGTCGGGACGTTCCATCAATTCTTGGGTTGTAAGAGAATAAAGCATTCCGTCATCTCCTGGTTTCAGAGGAAGATACGGCCGTGCTTCGATGAGAAAATTGCGTGATCGCGTAGGCTGGAATTGCTAGGCCGGCACGGCCGACCTAACTAATGTAGCCGCGCCTTATCGCTTCCGCGACGGCCTGAACCCGGTTGACGGCGCCAAGTTTGCTTTTGGCGTTAAGAAGATGTTTCTCCGACGTGTGTTCGGAGATGCCGAGGATTTGCGAAATCTCCCATTCAGACTTGCCGACGGCGGCCCATTGCAGGCATTCGCGTTCGCGCGGCGTCAGCACGATATGATCGATGGTCTTGCTGGCCATCGTGTGGAGCTGCATGGCGCGGCCGACCGCATAGGTCGACACCAGCGACACCAGGCCGAACTCGGCCGCCGACAATTCGACTGCCTCGCCGCCCAGCGACACCATGACGATCTCGCCGTCGAGCGTGATCAGCGGGAAGGCCAGTCCGTCGCGCAACTTGAACGCACCGGCATCGCCCATCACTTCGCCGCTGCTTTTGTCGATGCGGGCGCCCTGCGAGGCTTCGCTCCACTGGAATGGCGCCTGCAGCTGTTTCATATGGCTGACGACCGGGTCATGATCGACATAGTTGCGCGCCACGTAGCGCTCCAGCCATTCAACAGGCCAATCGCAGAGAAGCACATGCTGCTTTTGCTGGCCGGTCGGCGTGCCGGGCCGCGGCACGGTTCCCGCCATCAGCGCGGTGAGGCCGAAATCCGAGGTGACCCCAAGCAACTTTTCGCAGACTGCCGCCGCCGTTCCGGCGTGCTGCAGCTGATCTATGAATTCCAACGTGCGATCGAACTGACCCATCGCAACATCAACCCCATGTTGCCTTATCCATTGAGATCGACAGTCCGTGCCTGATTGGCACTTGGCTACCGACCACGGATTGCAAAGCGCTCGTTTCCGGTTGTGGTTCTCGACCTTGGTCCCCCCACCAAGGCGGCCACTGCTATTTGCAAGCCGCCTAAAGCATATCCCGAAATCTGCCTGTTGAAATCAAAAAGCATTGTACCTGTGTCATTTTCGTACCAAAACCGATCCGAGCACGACTGCGGTGGAGTTTTATCTTGGCGTTCCAATGGAGGTCTTTCGCGCTTGCGTCGATGCTGATCGGAGCGCTGTCGATCGCCGGTGGCGCACGCGCCGCCGAGCCGCAGGTTCCGGTGCTGTGGGATGCCAAGGAGCGGCTGCCGAAGCCGGACCTTTCGGCGCTGCCCCGGCTGCGCTTCCTGACGACGACAGATTTCCCGCCCTTCAATTTCCTTGACGGTGCTGGAAAACTGTCCGGTTTCCACATCGATCTGGCGCGCGCCATCTGCGCCGAGCTCGGCATTGTCGACAAATGCCAGATCCAGGCCCTGCCCTGGGCGGAGCTGGAGGGAGCGCTGCAGAAGGGCGAAGGCGAGGCGATCATCGCCGGCATCGCCGCAACGCCGGAATCGCGCGCGACCTATGCCTTCTCGCGCTCCTACCTGCAGTTTCCGGCCCGCTTCGTCATGCCGAAGAGCAAGGCGCTGACCGAACCGGTCTTCGACAAATTGCGCGGCAAGCGTGTCGGGGTGATATCAGGCTCGGCGCATGAGCGCATGCTGCGCGACTATTTCAACACCGTTCAGGTCGTCCCCTTCGACAGGCCGGAAGATCTCTACAACGATCTCAAGGCCAGCAAGCTCGACGCCGCCTTCGGCGACGGCATGCGACTGGCCTTCTGGCTGGAGGGCTCGGATGCAGCGGGCTGCTGCCGCTTTGCCGGCGGTCCCTATCTGGCGCCTGAATATCTGGGTTCGGGCATGGCCATCGCCACCAGGGCGGACAATCCGGCGCTGGCCGCCGCGCTCGACTACGCGCTGCAGGAGATTTCAATGAAAGGCACGTTCGCCGAATTCTATCTGCGCTATTTCCCGGTCAGCTTTTTCTGATCCGGTCCCGGTCAGTTTTTTCTGATCCGGTCCCGGTCAGTTTTTTCTGATCCAGATGCAACACTTGGCCATCAGGTGAGCGTGCGCAGCCGCGCCTTGGCGGCGCGGCCGATGGCGGCGACCGTCAGCTTGTCGAGATCGAGCTGACGGCGGATGAGCTGCAGCACCCGCACTTCTTCCATGCGCATTTCGAGATCGACGGCGGCCACCTCGAAGGCGGCGGCATAGGCGGTGTCGCGCAAACGCTCCGGCAGGACATCGGCAATTTGCGCAAGAACGCCTTCCAGCCCGTCCGCTTCATGCAGCATCTTCTGACAGGCCTGGGCAACGCCAACCAGCCGGCCGTGGTTGAAATCCTCGAACACTGGCCAGGAGCGGACGACGTCGCCGATCCGTGCCAGCTCGACATCGGTCATGTCGCGATCGGAGGCCGAAGTGATGACCATCAGGTAGATCAGCGCTTCATGCGGCGTCGGCAACGGCATTCTCTACTCCTTGAACGGGCTCCGAAGGTAGGAACGCGGCATCCGGGCCGCAAGGAAAAAGCGCCGCACGCGTTGACGCTCCGGCCACGCACGCCTAGAGACCGGTTGAAAAATCCTTGGCGTTGGCCCGCCTTCGAATGATTGGGCCGGCGAATGACTTGGAAACAGTGACTGATTTGGAAAACAGTGACATGGCGGGATCAAACATCATCGATCTCAATCCCGAGCTGCTGGCGGCGGCGAACGAGAGCAAGGCGTGGCCGTTCGAGGAAGCCAAAAAGATCATCGAGCGTTACAAGGGCGCCGAATTTCCCGAAACCATCCTGTTCGAGACCGGCTACGGACCGTCCGGCCTGCCGCATATCGGCACGTTCGGCGAGGTGGCGCGCACATCGATGGTGCGGCACGCCTTCCGCGTGCTGACGCAGGACAAGGTTGCGACCAAGCTGCTGTGCTTTTCCGACGACATGGACGGCATGCGCAAGATACCCGACAACGTGCCGGATCGCGCCGCGCTCGAGCCGCATCTGCACAAGCCGCTGTCGTCGGTTCCCAATCCGTTCGGCGACGACTATGCGAGCTTTGCCGATCACAACAACGCGATGCTTTGCCGCTTTCTGGATACGTTCGGCTTCGACTACGAGTTCGCCAGCGCGACGCAATACTACAGATCGGGCCGCTTCGACGCGATGCTGCTGCGCGCCGCCGAACGCTATGACAAGATCATGGCGGTGATGCTGCCGACGCTCGGACCCGAGCGGCAGGCGACCTACAGCCCGTTCCTGCCGATTTCGCCGAAGAGCGGCCGCGTGCTTTACGTTCCCATGAAGCATGTCGACGCCAAGGCCGGCACCATCACCTTCGACGACGAAGGCACCGAGACCACGCTTTCGATCACCGGCGGCAGGGTGAAGCTGCAATGGAAGCCGGATTTCGGCATGCGCTGGGCAGCGCTCGGCGTCGATTTCGAAATGTTCGGCAAGGACCATCAGACCAATGCGATCGTCTATGACCGCATCTGCAACATTCTGGGTGGGCGCGCGCCGGAGCATTTCGTCTATGAACTGTTCCTGGACGAAAACGGCCAGAAGATCTCGAAGTCGAAGGGCAACGGACTGACCATCGACGAGTGGCTGACCTATGCGCCGACCGAGAGCCTCGGGCTCTATATGTACCAGCGGCCCCGTCAGGCCAAGAAACTCTATTTCGACGTCATCCCGAGGGCCGTGGACGAGTATTACACCTTCCTTGCCGCGTATCCCCGGCAGGATTGGAAGGAGCGGCTGGGCAACCCGGTCTGGCATATGCATGACGGCAACCCGCCGGCCATCGACATGCCGGTGCCGTTCTCGCTGCTGCTCAACCTGGTCAGCGCTTCCAACGCGCAGAACAAGGACGTGCTGTGGGGCTTCATCTCGCGCCATACGCAGGACGTGACACCGAAGACGCATCCCGAGCTCGACCAGCTGGTCGGCCATGCGATCCGCTATTTCGACGATTTCGTGAAGCCGACGAAAACGTTCCGCCCGGCCGACGAGGTCGAGCGCGAGGCGCTGCAAGCGCTCGACAAGGCGCTTGGCGATCTGCCGGCGGGCGCCAATGGCGAAGCGATCCAGAACGCTTCGCTCAACGTCGCGCGCAAGATCGAACGCTATCAGGATCATTCCAAACAGAGCCCGGAGGGCGGCCCCGGCGTATCGGGCGCCTTCTTCCAGATGATCTACCAGGTGCTGATCGGCCAGGAGCGCGGCCCGCGCTTCGGCTCGTTCGCCGCGCTCTACGGCATTGCCGAGACGCGCGCGCTCATTGAGCGGGCGTTGGCTGGTCAGTTGGCTTGAGAACGCCGTCGACCTCTTCCAGGATCGAACTCGGCGCCTGAGGCGCCGGGCTCGGTGCGGCCGGCATCGCCGGCATGCCGGACAGGTTCGGCGCCGATCCGAAAATGCCTTTCTTCGCGGTGCGCGCCTTGTCGCCGGCTTCGACATAGGGACCGCCCTTTGTGGCACGCGCCCAACCGTTTTCGACCAGCCATTGACCGACATCCTGCTTGCCGATCCGGCATTCGGCGGAGATCAGATCGCGGCCACCGTCGGGTGGCACGGTGCAGACCACCGCGCGGCCGCGCAGGAAGGCACGGAACGCGGTGCGCGCCCGGACGCCGCACGGCCAGGACTTGCCGTCATCGCTACAGGTCTCGTCCTGCCTGACGATGTCGACGCCGGAAACCGCGACCGAATAGCCCTTCGCGTCGATCAGGCCGGCGGCCGGCGCAACCGGCTGGAACAGTTTTGTGCCGTTCCAGTCGTCAGGCATTTTCGGCTTGGGCGGCACGGCCAGCGCCAGCTTGCTCAGAGGCGCGCGCGGCTCGACACGTTCAAGTTCCCCGGTGGGCAATTCCGGCGGCGCGACAAGCTCGGGATCGATGGCCCTGGAGTGCGCCTCCGGCTTTGCAGGCTGCGGAGCTGATATGGCGGAGGTCGGCGGTTCTTCGGGCACCGTATCGGCGCCCGGATCAACCTGATCCACGGTGATCGCGCTTTCACTTCCCTTCAGCGTGCGTCCACCAGCGACGACGATGGCCGCCATCACCGGGACCATCAGAACCGCCAGGGCAAGATGAGGGAGCCGCACCGGCCGGCCCTACTGGCTTGCCCAGACAATCCGCGCCACCCATTCGACATCGCGCATGGGAATGTCACGGTCGGGATGATCGGGATTGAGCGAGACAAGCGCAACCGACTTGACGGTCAGGCGGTCGAGCACCTTGGCCATCACCTCGCCGGCGGTTGTCTTGACGACGACGCGGTCACCCTTGCGGGTAGCGGCTCCCGGCTCGACGATGAGGACATCACCATTGCGGTAGAGCGGCAGCATGGAATCCCCTTGCACCTGCAGCGCATAGGAGCTTTCGGTCGATTGCGCCGGCAGTTCGACCAGATCCCAGCCCTGCCCGGCCGGAAAGCCGGCATCGTCGAAGAAGCCGCCGGCGCCGGCCTGGGCAAAGCCGAGCAACGGCACCGAGCGCCTGCGGGCGACCGAGGCGGCGTGGCCGGACCCGGCCCGGCCTTCGATCAGCCCGGTGAATTCGTCGAGCGAAGCGCCCGTCGCCTCGATGATCTTGGCGAGCGATTCGGTCGAGGGCCAGCGCGGCCGGCCATCCGACGACAGCCGTTTCGATTTGTTGAAGGCGGTCGAATCGAGCCCCGCGCGCTTGGCCAGACCCGAGGCCGACAGCGAATAGCGCTCGGCAAGAGCATCGATGGCAGCCCAGACGCGATCATGCGAGAGCACTTCTTGCTCTCCTTCAAAACAGGAAAAAATACCTTCCCCGTTCTAACCCCGGGCCACCATCTTGTCCACAGTCCAAGGCCGGCTCACGCCGCCTTCTTCGCCTCGCTCTTGGCGTAGGGATCGAAGCGCTGGTAGAAGGTCTCGCCCTTCTCGGCCATGTCGAGCAGAAGCTTGGGCGCCTTGAACTCGGTGCCGTACTTCTTCTGCAGGCCCTTGGCGATCTTGACGAATGCCTTGGCGCCGATGCCGTCGATATAGGACAGCGCGCCGCCGGTGTAGGGCGCGAAGCCGAAGGCCAGGATCGAGCCGACATCGGCCTCGCGCGGGTCGGTAACGATGCCCTCTTCCATCACCCGGGCCGCTTCCAGCGCAATGGTCACCAGCAGCCGCTGCTGCAGCTCTTCATAATCGACCTTCTCGGGCGCGAGTTGCGGATAGAGATCTTTCAGGCCCGGCCAAAGCCTCTTCTTGGTGGGCTTGGCGGGATAGTCGTAAAAGCCCTTGCCGTTCTTGCGGCCGAAGCGGCCATGGTCGTCGACCATGGTGTTGATCAGCGCCATCTGCTTCTGGTCGACGGCGTTGTCGCCGAGATCGCGCATGGTCTGCTTCATGATCTTCTGGGCCAGGTCGATGGCCGTCTCGTCGGTGAGCGCCAGGGGGCCGACCGGCATGCCGGCGGCCTTCGCAGCATTCTCGATCATCGGCGCAGGCACGCCTTCGATCAGCATCTTGTAGGCTTCCGACATGTAGCGCAGCACGCAGCGGTTGACGTAGAAGCCGCGCGTGTCGTTGACGACGATCGGCGTTTTCTTGATGGCACGGACGAAGTCGATGGCCGTGGCCAGCGCCTTGTCGCCGGTCTTCTTGCCCAAAATGATCTCGACCAGCATCATCTTGTCGACCGGCGAGAAGAAGTGGATGCCGATGAAATTCTTCGGCCGCGCCGAATTCTTCGCCAGCGACGAGATCGGGATGGTCGAGGTGTTGGACGCGAAGATCGCCGAGGCTTTAAGCACCGCTTCCGCCTGTTCGGTGGCGTTTTTCTTGACGGCGGAATCCTCGAACACCGCTTCGACCACCAGGTCGCAGCCGGCAAGGTCGGCATAGTCGGCCGTCGGCGTGATCAGCGACAGCAATTTGTCTTTCTCCTCAGGCTTGGCGCGGCCTTTCTTCACCTGATCCGAGACCAGGCTGTCGGAATGCGTCTTGCCCTTGGCGGCCGACTCCATGTCGCGGTCGAGCAGCACCACCGGAATGCCAGCCTTGGCGGTGACATAAGCGATGCCGGCGCCCATGAAGCCGGCGCCGAGAATACCGATCTTCTTGAACTTGGTTTCCGGCACGCCGGCCGGGCGGCGCGCGCCCTTGTTCAGCTCCTGCAGCGAGACGAACAGCGAGCGGATCATCGCCGCCGCTTCCCTGGTCTGCATGATCTCGGTGAAATAGCGCTGCTCGATGCGCAGGCCGGTGTCGAACGGCACCAGCAGGCCTTCATAGACGCATTTCAGGATCGCGGCGGCCGCGGGATAATTGCCATAGGTCTCGCGACGCAGGATGGCGATGGCCGGCGGCCACAGATTGGCGCCGGCGGGCGAATAGATCGGGCCGCCGGGCAGCTTGAAGCCCTTCTCGTCCCAAGGCGCCACCGGCTTCAGGCCGTTCCTGATCATCGCCTTGGCAGTGTCGATCAGCTTGGCCGGCTCGGCGATCTCATGGATCAGGCCCATCGACTTGGCCTTTTGCGGTGACAGCGTCTGGCCGGAGGTCAGCATCTGCAGCGCCTGCTGCTGATCGGTCAGCCGCGGCACGCGCTGGGTGCCGCCGGCGCCCGGGAAGATGCCGATCTTCACTTCGGGAAGCGCCATCCTGACCTTGTCGCTATCGGCGGCGACACGGCCGTGGCAAGCGAGCGACAGTTCGAAAGCGCCGCCCATGCAGGTGCCGTTGATCGCCGACACCCACGGCTTGCCGCAAGTTTCCAGCTTGCGGAACAGGCCGGTCATGGTGCCGGCATTATCGAACAGTGCCTTGGTCGCCTTTTCCGCGTCCTTGCCTTTGTCAGTGGCGAAGGTCGTCAGCATCTTCTGCAGCAAAGTGATGTCGGCGCCCCCCGAGAAGGTGTCCTTGCCGGAGGTGATCACCGCGCCCTTGATGGCGGCATTGCCAGCCACCGTGTCGACGATGGCGTTCAGTTCCAGCATCGCCTCTTCGGTGAAGACATTCATCGAGCGGCCAGGCATGTCCCAGGTGACCAGCGCAATGCCATCGGCGTCGATGTCGAGGGTGAAATTGGTGAAGCTCATGTTTTCTCTCCCCGTCAGACGCGTTCGATGATCGTTGCGGTGCCCATGCCGGCGCCGATGCACAGCGTTATCAGCGCGGTGTTGAGGTCGCGGCGCTCGAGTTCGTCCAGCACCGTGCCGAAGATCATCGCGCCGGTGGCGCCGAGCGGATGGCCCATGGCGATGGCGCCGCCATTGACATTGATCCTGTCGTGCTCGATGTCGAAGGCCTGCATGTAGCGCAGCACCACCGAGGCAAAAGCCTCGTTGAGTTCGAACAGGTCTATGTCGGACAGCTTCATCTTGGCCCGCTTCAACAGCTTCTCGGTGACGTCGACCGGACCGGTCAGCATCAGCACCGGCTCGGAGCCGATGTTGGCGAAAGTGCGGATGCGGGCACGCGGCTTCAGGCCCATCGCCTTGCCGGCCTTCTTCGAGCCGAGCAGCACGGCGGCTGCACCATCGACGATGCCGGACGAATTGCCGGCATGGTGGACGTGGTTGACCTCTTCCACCTCGGGGTGCTTCTGCACCGCGACGGCATCGAAGCCGCCCATTTCGCCGGGCATGACGAAGGACGGGTTGAGCGAGGCCAGCGACTGCATGTCGGTCGACGGCCTCATATGCTCGTCATGGTCGAGGATGGTCAGGCCGTTCTGGTCCTTGACCGGAATGACGGATTTCTTGAAGCGGCCATCGGCCCAGGATTTTGCCGCGCGCTTCTGGCTCTCGACCGCATAGGCGTCGACGTCGTCGCGCGAGAAGCCGTATTTGGTGGCGATCAGGTCGGCCGAGATGCCCTGCGGCACAAACCAGCCGGGCAGGCCGACCGAAGGGTCCATGAACCAGGCGCCACCGGAGGCACCCATGCCGACGCGCGACATCGATTCGACGCCGCCGGCGATGACGATCTCGTCGGCACCCTGCGCAATCTTGGCAGCACCGAAATTGATGGCGTCGAGGCCCGAGGCGCAGAAGCGCGAGATCTGCATGCCGGGCGCCCTGGTGTCGTAGCCGGCCTCGAAGGCGGCGGCGCGCGGAATGACCGAGCCCGCCTCGCCGACCGGATCGACGCAGCCGAAGATGATGTCGTCGACAGTGCCGGTGTCGAGCCCGTTGCGGTCGCGCAACGCCTCGAGCGTCTTGGCGGCAAGCCGCACCGCCGGCACCTCGTGCAGCGATCCGTCCTTCTTGCCCTTGCCGCGCGGCGTGCGCACCGCGTCATAGACATAAGCCTCAGCCATTTTCTTGCTCCTTGGGTTTATCGAACGCAGCTCAGAGCGAGCGTCCGATCAGCAATTTCATGATCTCGTTGGTGCCGCCGTAGATGCGCTGGACGCGAGCGTCGCGGAACATGCGGGCGATCGGATATTCATTCATGTAGCCATAGCCGCCATGCAATTGAAGGCATTCGTCGACGACTTTTCCCTGCAGGTCGCTGAGCCAGTATTTGGCCATCGACGCGGTCACCGGGTCGAGCCCGCCGGCGATGTGACGGGTCACGCAATCATTGTAGAAGACACGGCCGATGGTCGCCTCGGTCTTCAGCTCGGCCAGCTTGAACTGGGTGTTCTGGAAGTCGATGATCGCCTTGCCGAACGCCTTGCGCTCCTTGACGTAGTCGATGGTCAGCGCCAGCGCCCGCTCGATCATGGCAATCGCCCCGGTGCCGATCTGCAGCCGCTCCTGCGGCAATTGCTGCATCAGCTGGACAAAGCCCTGCCCTTCTTCGTGGCCGAGCAGGTTGGAGGTCGGCACGCGCATGTCGTTGAAGAACAGCTCCGACGTGTCGTTGGCCTTCAGCCCGATCTTGTCGAGGTTGCGGCCGCGCTGGAAACCTTCGACCTCATCGGTCTCGACGACGATCAGTGAGGTGCCCTTGGCGCCCTTCTCCGGATCGGTCTTGGTGACGACGATGATGAAGTTGGCAAGCTGGCCATTGGTGATGAAGGTCTTGGAACCGTTGATCTTGTACTGATTGCCATCCCTCTCGGCTCGCGTCTTGACGCCCTGCAGGTCGGAGCCGGCGCCGGGCTCGGTCATGGCGATGGCGCCGATCAGTTCGCCGGTCGCCAGTCTCGGCAGCCATTTCTTCTTCTGCTCCTCGGAGCCGTAATGGAGGATGTAGGGGGCGACGATCGAATTGTGCAGGCCGATGCCGAAACCGTCGACACCGACATGGCCGATGGCCTCGATGATGGCGCTCTCATGCGCGAACGTACCGCCCGAGCCGCCATACTCCTCCGGCATCGAGGCGCAGAGCAGACCGGCAGCTCCCGCCTTCAACCAGCTCTCGCGGTCGACCATCTCGTTCTTTTCGAACTCGTCGTAGCGCGGCGCGATTTCCTCCGACATGAAGCGTTGTGCCATGTCGTAGAGCATGCCGACCTCATCCGCAGCCCAGGCGGGCCTTGGCAAAGAGAGCACTTCGGCGGGATTTGTCGCCACGATTTCCTCCGCGTATCGACAGACAAGGCCGGCGGTGCCGGCCGGTCGAGCTTAGAACGCTTCCGCCGGCAGGGCCATCAATGTGTCGGCACCGCTCGAAATGCGGGCGAGATGAGCGCCGGTCTCCGGCATGATCCGCTCCATGAAGAAGCGCGCCGTCACGACCTTGTTGTCGTAGAAGGCCACCTTGTTTTCATAGGAAGATTGGGAGCCGTTGGCGTCCGCCTTGCCAAGCGCCACCTTGGCCATCTGCGCCCACATGTAACCCAGCGCCACAAGGCCGAAGAGATGCATGAAATCGGTCGAGGCGGCGCCGGCATTGTCGGGCTTGGCCATACCGTTCTGCAGCAACCACATGGTCGCCGCCTGCAAATCGTTGAGGCCCTTCTTCAGCGCCTTGGTGAACGGCGCCATCTTCTCGTCGGAACGGTTTTCCTCGCAGAATTCGCTGACCTCCTTGAAGAAGGCCTGCACGGCGCGGCCGCCATTCAAACCGAGCTTGCGGCCGACGAGGTCTAGCGCCTGGATGCCGTTGGCGCCTTCATAGATCATGGCGATGCGGGCATCGCGCACGAATTGGCTCATGCCGTGCTCTTCGATGTAGCCATGACCGCCGAACACCTGCTGCGCCATGACGGCGTGGTCGAAGCCCTTATCGGTGAGCACACCCTTGACCACCGGGGTCATCAGGCCGGTGTAGTCGTCGGCGGCCTGGCGGTCCTTGTCGTCGTCAGAGCGGTGGGCGATATCGGACTTGATCGCCGTCCACAGCGCCAGCGCGCGGCCGGCCTCGTTGAAGGCCTTCATGGTCATCAGGCCGCGGCGGATGTCGGGATGGACGATGATCGGATCGGCCTTCTTGTCCGGTGCCTTCGGCCCCGACAGCGAGCGGCCCTGCAAGCGGTCCTTGGCGTAGGCGACGGCGTTCTGGTAGGCGATCTCCGACAGCGACAGCCCTTGCAGGCCGACGCCAAGGCGCGCCTCGTTCATCATCGTGAACATCGCCTTCAAGCCGCCATTGGCTTCACCGAGCAGCGTGCCTTCGGCCTCGTCATAGTTCATGACGCAGGTCGAATTGCCGTGGATGCCCATCTTCTCCTCGATCGAGCCGCAGGAGACGGTGTTCCTGTCGCCCGGATTGCCCGAAGCGTCGAGCATGAGCTTCGGCACGATGAACAGCGAGATGCCCTTGACGCCTTCCGGCGCGCCCTCGATGCGGGCCAGCACCAGATGCACGATGTTGTCCGACATGTCGTGCTCGCCGGCCGAGATGAAGATCTTCTGGCCTGAGATCTTGTAGGTGCCATCGCCGTTCGGCACAGCCTTGGTGCGCAACAGGCCGAGATCGGTGCCGCAATGCGGCTCGGTCAGGTTCATGGTGCCGGTCCAGGCACCTTCGATCATCTTCGGCAACCACGTCGCCTTCTGCTCGTCGGTGCCGTGGGTGATGATCGCCGCGATCGCGCCTTGCGTCAGGCCCGGATACATCATCAGCGACATGTTGGCTGACACCATGTATTCGGCGACGGCGGTATGCACGGCATAGGGCAGGCCCTGGCCGCCGAACTCGACCGGCGCGGCCAGACCCATCCAGCCACCCTCGCGATACTGGTCGAAGGCTTGCCTGAAGCCCTTCGGCGTCGTCACCGAGCCGTCGTCGTGACGGACGCAGCCTTCCATGTCACCGACACGGTTCAGCGGATGCATTACGTTTTCGGCGAGCTTGGCGCCTTCGGCGAGGATCGCCTCCAGCACGTCGGGCGTGGCGTCGGAAAATCCGGGAAGGTTCGAGTAGCGCTGATAGCCCAGCACCTCGTTGAGCACGAACAGCGTGTCCTGGACCGGAGCCCTGTAGATCGGCATGCTTTTCCTCCACCATGCGGATTTGGCCCCGAAATCAAGCCGTGCGCGGCTAGCGGGCCAATGTCGAAGCGGGGATAGCAAAAATTGACGTTTGCGTAAACGTCAATTTTTTCGATGCGACAAGATTTCCGCCCACCACACACAACGAACGTAGCGGCGCGGCGACGCGCAAGCCAGTGCAAAGCAATCCGAAGAGCTGCGTGGCAAGCAACCGGGGAACAACGAAAAGCCGAGCGGCAGGGCTACGCGGCTTTGATGGTCGGAAATCAGCAGCTCTGCTTAGCCGGCGACGCTCGCCTGCGGTGCCGAACGCTCGGCCAGCATCTGGCGTACCGCCGACATCGAACCGCTCAGCTCGTTGATGGCGTCGTCGATCAGCGCCCGCTGCTTCTGCAGGCGGGCAAGCTGCTTTTCCGACTTGTCCAGCGCCAACCGCAACTGCTTGGTGTTGGAACCGGTCGGATCGTAGAGGTCCATCATCTGCTTGACGTCGCGCAACGAGAACCCGACCTTGCGGCCAAGCAGGATCAGCTTCAGCCGGGCCTTGTCGCGGCGCGTGTAGAGACGGGTCGAACCGTCGCGCTGCGGGTTGAGCAGGCCCTTGTCTTCATAGAAACGCAGCGTGCGCAGCGTCACGCCATACTTCTTGGCCATCTCGCCGATGCGGACAAGGTCCTCGCCGGCTTCGACTGACATAGTGTTGGTATTGGCCGCGGTCTCGCCGGCCGAGATAAGCTTCATGGTCACTGGCTTTCCCCGTCTGGTGGCGTCGCGGTCCTGGACCTTCGTCGCCTGACTGGAAGCGGGGGCGTGCTTCCTGTCGTGGTTTCAACAAACAAATCGCAAACAGCACGCTCGATGCGCCGTTTACGTTTACGTCAATTCTATACCGATAGCCGCCTCATGACGCAAGGGCGTTCTGAAAGCCGAGCTTTATGCCGCACCGTCAGGGCAACAATCACACCCTTGCAATTTCTTAAGTTTGGTTAACGCGTTGTTTACCACGTTGGGCGAAATGTGGGCGCGTCGGCTACCCGTGTTTATCCTGTATCGAATTTTTCACGGTTTTTCGGAGCGCGGGTGAGAACCCGGGAAGCTCGTCTTCCACTGCGGCATGGCCGCCGGTCGCCTCGTTCCGGCAGGGACTTTGGGGGCGCTGGCCGCGAGCCAGCCATTCTGAAAGACGGACGCACCGATGAACAGCAAGCGGTCCTATCTCGACACTCTCAACGCCGGCAGGCAGCGCAGGCCGCAGACCACGCTCGAGCAGTTGAACCGTTCCCTCGAAACGCTGGAGCAGCGGCTGGAGCGCACGCGCGAGGACCCGATGGCACGTCCCGAGCCCCGCCAATACGGCACTGAGGCGCGCTATCCCGCTGGCCAACCGTCTGGCCAACCCGCTCGCCAACCCTCTGGCCAACCGTCCGGCCAGCAGCGCTGGTACGAGGATCCGCAGCCGGCACCGCGCCCGAAAAGCCCGATGCAGCCCGCCGCCGCTTTCGAGCAGAATTACCAGGCCATCGCCCGCGACATCGATCGCGTCCGCGGCCAGGAAGACGGCGTTGCCATGGTCGGCAAGATCGCTGGCGAGTTGCGCGGCATGCGCGAGGAACTGCGTCACCAGATGACGGCCGGACTGCAGCGGGAATTCGAAGCGCTGCGCAAGGACATCGAGCGGGCTTTCCAATCGGGCGCCAAGCCTGGCGCCTCGGCCAAGGGCAGCGCCGAACTCGGCCTTGAGTTCGAACGGCTCTCCGGCGCCATCCAGACACTGGCCGAGAAGAGCGACGACAGAAGCGTCAACATGCTGAGGCTCGAGCTCGAGCAGGTCAAAGCCGCGCTCGACACGTTGGCGCGCGAGGAGAGCGTGCAGAAGGTCGACCGCCGCTGGGACGATTTCGATCGCCGCTGGTCGGCCTTCGAAGACCGCGTCGACGCCGACCAGCGCAAGCGCTCGGACGACACCGGCCTGTCTGTTCTGACCGACCGGCTGGACCAGATCAGCAACGCCGTCAACAATCTGCCGGAATCGCTGTCGATGCGCTCGCTCGAGGAAAAGGTGCGCACGCTTGCCGGCGCCGTCGATCACTTCGCCAGCCAGCAGGACAATCGTGGCAGCGACACGCTTGGCATGATCGACGAGCGGCTGGACGAGATTTCCCGCGCCATCGTTGCCTCGACCGTCGCGGCGCAAGCCAATTCATTCGACCACGAGGCTTTCGAGCGCATCGAGAAGCGCATCGACTCGCTTGCCCAGCAGATCGAGGAAGTGGCGCAGGATCGCCCGGGCAATGCGGTCATGGACCGGCTGAGCACGCTGTCGAGCCGGGTCGACGAGCTCGCCGGCCGCGCCAATTTGCCCGAACAGGCGATGGAGCGCCTGGCCAGGCAGATCGCGCTCATCGCCGACAAGATCGACCAGGCGCCTGCCATGCCCGACGCCGACTACATCTTCCATGGGCTGGAGCAACGCTTCGACGTGTTGTCCGGCATGATGGAACGCCGCCAGGGCGACGCCATCGAACAGGGCAACATGCTGTTTCGCGATCTCGAACGCCGGCTTGACGAGGTTGCCGACAGGCTGGACCAGCGCATGCCGCAAGTCGACAGCGCCGGCATCATGGAAGCCATCGACGCCCGCTTCACCGCGCTGGCCAAGCGCATCGAAACGCGCGTCCCCGATCCCGCGGGCGAAGCGGCGATCCGTGGCCTGGAAAGCCGGCTCGAAGACATTTCAAGCCGGCTGGATGCATCGGCCGCGCAGGTGGCCGGCATCGATCCGGCGCTGATCCGCAGCCTGGAGGCGCAGGTCGCCGGCCTGACTGCCCATCTTTCCAGGCCCAGCATGCCGCTGCCGGAATTCGAGGACATCAGCCCGCGTCTCAACGAGATCGAGAAGTCGCTGGCCGGAACCCGCGATTCCATCCTCGGCGCGGCGCGCGAAGCGGCCGAGAACGCGGTGCGTTCGCTGGCCGGTTCGAGCGCCAACACCACAGCCGTTTCCGGCCTGGCCCAGGACCTGAAGACGCTCGAGACGCTGACGCGGCGCTCGGACGAGCGCAATTCGAGAACGTTCGAGGCCATCCACGACACGTTGCTCAAGATCGTCGACCGGCTGGGGTCGCTGGACCCCGGCGAGCCGGCCGAAGCGGTCAGCGAACTCCTCGACGTGCGACCGGACGAGGCGGCCGGCAAGCGCCGCGCACGGTCCTCCAAGATCGCCGTCGACGCGCCGTCGATGGATATCGACCAGCCGATGCCATTGACCGGAGACATGGCCGATCTCGATGGCCGCGCCGCCGCCATTTTACGCAACGAACCGCGCGGCGACCTGGGCACGCATGGGGGCCTGGGCACGCGTAGCGACCTGGGCACGCGCACACCTGCCGAGGCCGCCGCTGCCGCTGCGATGGCGGCGCTCGGTTCCGACACGATCGCCGAGAAAAGCGGACAGGCAGGCGGTCGCAAATCGATGTTTGGCGGGCTGGCACGGGCATTCAGGGGCAAGAAGGAGGCGGACGTTCCGCCGCTGGCCGGCTCGGCGCCGAGTGCCTCGACACCGAGCGTCGACCTCGACGAACCGCTCGACCCGAAAATGGCCAACCGGCCGCTGGAGCCCGGCTCCGGCGCGCCTGACCTCAATGCCATCATGAAGCGCGTGCGTGACGAGCGCGGCCAACCGGCCAAGCCCAACGACACCGACGCCGCGAAGTCGGATTTCATCGCCGCCGCACGGCGCGCGGCGCAGGCCGCGGCCGCCGAGGCCGATGCGCTCAAGCGCCAGTCGACGATGACCGGACCGGTGAAGGCGTTGCGGATCGGCGACCTGCTCAAGACGAGGCGCAAGCCGATCCTGATGGGGACAACCGCGATCCTGCTGGCGCTGAGCGGCCTGCAGCTGGGCAAGGCCTTCTTCGCCGATCCGGCGCAGGTGGCGAGCAACGATGCCGCGCCGGTCGTCGCCTCGCAACCGGTGCAAACCGCCTCGGTCGACAGTGCCAGCCAACCCAAGACGGACGTTCAGGCCTCGGCAGTCGAAGCCTCGCCAGCCCATGACGTCAGACAGGCCGAGCCATCCCAGCCGGTGACCAAGGACGAGATGGCGACGCAAAGCGCGATGGCGACGCCACCAGCCGTCGAGCCGTCGATGGACGCCGCGCCGACCGCCGAACCGGCTCCCGCGCCTGTCGCTTCGGCCACGCCCGCCGATGCGAGCGCGGCGACGCTCGACACGACAGCTTCGGCTCCGACTGCCGGAACTGACGCGCAAGCGAGCGATGCTGATACCGGCACCCAGCCGATGGCAGTTGAGCCTACCACCGCCAAGGACACTACCGGCGCTGTGCCGCCGGCCGACGCTTCCTCAGTGGCGGCCACGGCCAAGATCGACATTCCCACCAACGCCGGCCCGGTCGCCTTGCGCGATGCCGCCGGCAATGGCGACGCCAAGGCGCTGTTCGAGATCGGCTCGCGCTATGCCGAGTCGCGCGGCGTCAAGGAAGACATGGCGGCAGCCGCCAAATGGTACGAGAAATCAGCGGAACTCGGCTTCGCGCCGGCCCAGTACCGCATCGGCAATTTCTACGAGAAGGGCATCGGCGTCGCGCGCGACATCAAGAAAGCCAAGACCTGGTACCAGCTCGCCGCCGAGCAGGGCAATGCCAGCGCCATGCACAATCTGGCCGTGCTGTTCGCCATGGCAGCGGATGGCGTGACAGACAATGAATCGGCCGCGCACTGGTTCCAGGCGGCGGCGGACGTCGGCGTCAAGGACAGCCAGTTCAATCTCGGCATCCTGGCCGCCAAGGGCGTCGGCATGAAGCAGAACCTCGAGGAATCGTACAAATGGTTCGCGCTCGTCGCCAAGACCGGCGACAAGGATGCCGCGGCCAAGCGCGACGAGATCGCCAACGCGCTGCGGCCCGAACAGCTCGAACGCGCCCGTGCCGCGGCCGAACTGTGGAAGGCCAAGCCGCTGGATGCCGCAACCAATTCGGCCGACATTCCCGAATCCTGGCAGGACGGCACACCGCAGACGACCGCCAGCATCGACATGAAGAAGGCCGTCCAGAACATCCAGCGGATTCTCAACAAGAACGGCTACGACGCAGGCGGCGCCGACGGCAAGATGGGCCAGAAGACGAAGATCGCTATCATGGCTTTCCAGACCGACAACAAGCTGCCGGCGACCGGCGCGGTCGATGAAGAACTGGTCAAGGCCCTGCTGGCGCGCAAATAACGGCAGATGCGTCGCTTCCACGACGCCCTTGCCACACATTTGCCTGTTAACTGATTGAGATGTTTTTTGTTTCGGCAATGCTACGCGGTTTGACTTCGCGGCACCTCCGGCGCAAGAACGAATTGGCTTGTCGGGCCAAGATGCCCGCAACGGTTGCATTCGCCGACAGGCAGAACTGATCGAGACTGACGGGTGGGCATCTATCTCCCGATCGCGGAAATTTCCGTCAACGTCTTCGTCCTGCTGGCCATGGGTGCGGCAGTGGGCTTCCTGTCGGGCATGTTCGGCGTCGGCGGCGGCTTCCTCATCACACCGCTGCTGATCTTCTACAACATCCCCCCGGCGATCGCGGTCGCCACCGGCGCCAACCAGGTCATCGCCTCTTCCGTCTCCGGCGTCCTTTCGCACATGAAGCGAGGCACGCTCGACTTCAAGCTCGGCGCCGTGTTGCTGGCCGGCGGCATAGTCGGTTCCACCGGCGGCATCTATGTCTTCGCCTTCCTGCGCAGGCTCGGCCAGCTCGACCTGTTCATCTCGCTGCTTTACGTCGTGCTGCTGGGCACCGTCGGCGGGCTGATGCTGGTCGAAAGCATCAATGCGCTGCGCGCCACGCGCAGCGGCGCGGCACCGGTGCTGAAGAAATCCGGCCAGCACAACTGGATCCACCGCTTGCCGCTGAAGATGCGGTTCAGGGCCTCGAAACTGTTCGTCAGCGTCATCCCGGTGCTTGGCCTGGGCGCCGGCATCGGCTTCCTGTCGTCGATCATGGGTGTCGGCGGTGGCTTCATCATGGTGCCGGCGCTGATCTATCTCTTGAAAGTGCCGACCAACGTCGTCATCGGCACCTCGCTGTTTCAGATCATCTTCACCTCCGCCTACACGACGCTGGTCCACGCCACCACCAACCAGACGGTCGACGTCGTGCTGGCCTTCCTGCTGATGGCGGGCGGCGTTGCGGGTGCGCAATATGGCGCCAAGGCCGGGCAGAGGCTGCGCGGCGAACAGCTCAGGGCGTTGCTGGCGCTGCTGGTGCTGGCAGTGGCGATCCGGCTCGCCATCGATCTGTTCGTAACCCCGCCCAACCTCTATTCGCTGTCCGGCGCGGGCCTCAACTGATGACGGGCCCAAGAGCGTTCGCAGCCGCCATTCTCCTGTCGTTGCTTGCCGCCACCGCGAAGGCGCAGACGCCGCTGACGGAAGGGATCCAGATCGGCCTGTCCACCGATGCGGTGTCGATCACCGCCGGTTTTTCCGGCGCCGACCTGACGATCTTCGGCTCGCTGGAAAACGCCGATCCGCTCGTCGCCCGCCAGGGCCGCTACGATGTCATCGTCGTGCTCGAAGGCCCGCCGCGACCGGTGGTGGTGCGCCGCAAGGACCGGGTGCTCGGCGTCTGGGTCAATCTGGACTCCGAAACCTTCGAGAACGTGCCGATGTCCTATTCGGTGGCGACGACGCGGCCTTTGCAGGACATCACCGAACCGAACAGCTACAAGCAGCTGTCGCTCGGCGCTTCCAACCTCTACATGCAACCCGCCGATGCCGGCGGCAGCCCGGCGACCATCGAGGAATTCACCGCGGCACTGCGCGAACGCAAGTCGGCGACCGGCCTCTACAGCGAGAATGTCGGCGGCGTGCAATTCCTGTCGCAGAACCTGTTCCGCGCCACGGTCAGGCTGGCACCGAATGTGCCGGTCGGCACCCACAAGGCGCGCGCCTTCCTGTTCAAGAGCGGCCTGTTCATCAAGGAAAGCTCGGCCCAGCTCGAAATCCGCAAATCCGGTTTCGAGCAATCGATCTTCCGTGTCGCGCACGACTATTCCTTTCTCTACGGCGTCTTCGCCATATCGTTGGCCATGCTGACGGGTTGGCTCGGAAGGGTGATCTTCCGAAAGGATTAGGCGCCGGACGGTTTTTCCGAAAAAGGTTTCCCTTTCCGGTGTCATGCGTTAGAGCACGCCCCCGGCCGGCCGGACACGAGCCGCCGCTCCCCAAAAGACCAAATCAGGGAATTTGCCATGCGACCAGCATTCGGCGGTATCGACTTTGGCACTTCAAACTCTACCGTCGGCGTGATCCGCGACGGGCAGCCGCGTCTCGTCGCGCTTGAAGACGGCCAGGTCACGCTGCCCAGCGCCGTGTTCTTCAATTTCGAGGACAACCGCATTTGTTTCGGCCGCCAGGCCATCGCCAATTACACCGACAGCATCGAAGGCCGGCTGATGCGCTCGCTGAAGAGCGTGCTCGGCAGTTCGCTCGCTCACGAAAAGACCCGCATCAAGGCGCGATCGATCGGCTTCATGGAGATAGTCGGCCTGTTCCTCGGCCATCTCAAGAAGAGGCTGGAGGCGGATGCCGGTGACACGGTCGAGACCGTGGTGCTCGGCCGGCCGGTGCAGTTCGTCGACGACGATGCCGAAGCCGACGCGAAGGCGCAACGCGAACTCGAAAACGCCGCGCGTGCCCAGGGCTTCAAGCACATCGCTTTCCAGTTCGAGCCGATCGCGGCGGCGCTCGACTATGAGCAGAAGGTGACGCGCGAGGAACTGGCGCTGATCATCGACATGGGCGGCGGTACGTCGGATTTCTCGATCGTGCGCGTCTCACCGCAGCGCTCGCGGTCGCTCGACCGCAAGGACGACATCCTGGCCAGCCGCGGCATCCATATCGGCGGCACGGATTTCGACCGGCTGCTGAGCATTGCCCATGTGATGCCGCAGCTCGGCTACCTCTCCGCGACCAAGGACGGCAAGCGCAACCTGCCGGCCAGCTATTTCATCGATCTCGCAACGTGGCAGCGCATCAACCTGGTCTACACCGCCAAGGCGATGACGCATCTGCGCCAGATCCGCTACGAAGCGGTGCGTGCCGACCTGGTCGACCGATTCATCCATATCGTCGAGCATCGCTATGGGCATGCACTGGCAGCACTGGTCGAAAACGCCAAGATCGAATTGACCGACAGATCGTCCGCTGAAGTCGCGGTGAAGCTGCCGGACGCGGCGTTCGCCGCCGAGATCACGCGCAGTGGGCTGGACGCCACGATTGCCAGGGACATCGAGCGGGTCACCGCCACGGTCGGGCAGACCATCCGCGACGCCCAGGTCAAGCCATCCGACGTCACCGCGGTGTTCCTGACCGGCGGATCGACCGCGATCCCGCTGGCAAGACGAGAGATCCTGTCGCTGGTGCCGCAGGCTTCCGTCATCGATGGCGACATGTTCGGCTCGGTCGGGCTTGGCCTTGCGCTCGACGCCCAGCGGAAGTTCGGCTGACGCTGCCCCTCACGGGCCGGCGGGCACAGTTTCATCGGCGCCGAGATGCGCCTTGAGCGCCATCTGGGCCAGACTTGCCTGGCGATCGCGATGGGTGATCATGGCGAAGTCGCGCTTCGGCAATTCCAGCGGCACGGATCTGAGACTGCCCTCGGCGACGGCGCGCGCCACAACCAGCTCCGAAATGATGGCGGCGCCGGCTCCCGCCTCGACCGCCTGGCGAATCGCCTCGTTGCTGGGCAGCACCAGGAATATCTGCAGGTCGGCGAGAGAAATTCCTTCGCGGCGCGCCAGATCCTCCAGCACCTCGCGTGTGCCCGAACCACCCTCACGGATGATCCAGCGCAGCCCCTTGATGTCGGGCCGACCCTGCGAGACTTCGGCGATCTCCGGATGGGAGCTGGCGACGACCAGCATCAGCCTGTCGACGTCGACCTTGGCGCGGCGCAATATGTCTGACTCCGTGCGCCCCTCGACCAGGCCGAGGTCCGCCGCGCCATCGAGGACATTGGCCTCGACCTGCCTGGTGTTGCCGATGGTGACGCTCAGCCTGACGGCGGGGTAGGCTTCGTGGAAAGAAGCCAGCCGGCGCGGCAGCCAGTAGCTGGCGATGGTCTGGCTGGCAGCGATCGAAAGGCTGCCGGTGACCGTCTGCGAGACATGCTCCAGCACGTTGCGCGCCGCCGCCGCTCGCTCGAGCACGGCCTTGGCTTCGGGCAGGAACCGGTGTCCGGTCTGGGCAAGCTCGATGTTGCGGCCGACGCGGTTGAACAGATGAACGCCGTGCTGCTCTTCAAGCGCGCGAATGGCGGCCGACGCGGCCGACTGGGAAATGCCCAGCAGCTCGGCCGCCTTGGTCATATGGCCGCGCTCGGCGACGGCGACGAAAATCCGCAACTGGTCCAGGGTCATACCTGCATTAAGAACCAATATCGATCGAATTTACAAGAACAACTGATTAGACAGATCGATAGCTTTATTCTACATTTTCGAGCGAAGTTAGAAAAAATTCGCCATTGGATGGCAGAGACTAAAATGATCGGGCGGTTCAGATCCCTGCTTGCCCATTGGACCCGCGGCATCCGGCGGCGGCTGGCCGGCGACAGGTACCACCCGGAAGAACATTACATGCGCGGCCCCGGGCCGAAGACGCGAGCCAAATCGGCCGGCCGCGCGGGCACCACCGGATCATGATGCACGGAGCGCCGCGCGGCGCGAATTCGGCCCCATCGCAACGCCCGCTTGCCGATACCAGCGCGCCCGATGAAGGCGACGGCGTCGACACATCGCCAAGCATTTCCGACAGCATCGCCAAGACCACATGCTACATGTGCGCCTGCCGCTGTGGCATCGACGTGCACATCAAGGACGGCAGGGTCCGCTACATCAACGGCAACAAGGACCATCCGGTCAATCGCGGCGTGATCTGCGGCAAGGGCAGCTCCGGCATCATGCAGCATTACAGCCCGGCAAGGCTGAAGAAGCCGCTCAAGCGCACCGGCCCGCGCGGCTCGGGCGAATTCCGCGAGATCGAGTGGGAGGAAGCCTTCTCGATCGCGACGGAACGGCTCTCGGCCATCCGCCGGACCGATCCGAAAAAACTCGCTTTCTTCACCGGCCGCGACCAGTCGCAATCGCTCACCGGCTGGTGGGCAAGCCAGTTCGGCACACCGAATTTTGCCGCCCATGGCGGCTTCTGTTCGGTGAACATGGCGGCCGGCGGCCTCTACACGATCGGCGGTTCGTTCTGGGAGTTCGGCGAACCCGACTGGGACAACACGAAATACTTCATGCTGTTCGGCGTCGCCGAGGATCACGATTCCAACCCGATCAAGATCGGCCTCGGCAAGCTCAAGGCGCGCGGTGCCAAGGTGGTTTCGATCAATCCGTGCCGGACCGGCTACAATGCCATTGCCGACGACTGGATCGGCATCCGGCCCGGCACCGACGGCCTGTTCGTGTTCGCCCTCATCCACGAACTGCTGAAGGCCGGCCGCGTCGATCTCGACTATCTCTTGCGCTACACCAATGCCCACGTCCTCGTCGTCCAGGAACCAGGCGCGGCCGATGACGGGCTGTTCGTCCGCGACGGCGACGGCAATTTGCTGGCCTGGGGCCGAGTAGCGAAGACACCTGTCAGCGCCACCGATGCCGACGCGAAGCCAGCGCTGACAGGCAGCTTCACCGTCGACGGCCGCCGCTGCGTCCCGGTGTTCCAGCTCATCGCCGACCGCTATCTCGATGAGAGCCATGCGCCGGATGCGGTCGCGGAACGCTGCGGCGTTGCCGCCGGCACGATCCGCAGGATCGCCGCCGAACTCGCGCATGTCGCCTTCGAACAGACGATCGAACTGCCGGTGGCGTGGACCGACTGGGCCGGGCGACGGCACGAGACGATCAGGGGGCGGCCCGTCGCGATGCATGCGATGCGCGGCATCTCCGCCCATTCGAACGGCTTTCACACATGCCGCGCCATCCATCTGCTTCAGGTGCTGCTCGGCACAGTGGATGTTCCAGGCGGCTTCCGCTTCAAGCCGCCCTACCCCAGATCGGCGCCGCCGGGTCCGAGGCCTTCAGGCAAGACCGTCAAGCCGATGACGCCGCTCGACGGCATGCCGCTCGGTTTCGTCTGCGGGCCGGACGACCTGCTGGTCGATGAGGCCGGCACGCCTGTTCGCATCGACAAGGCCTATTCCTGGGACGCGCCGCTGGCCGCGCACGGTCTGATGCACACCGTCATTCGGAATGCCTGGGCGGGCGATCCGTACCCGATCGACACGCTGCTGATGTACATGTCGAACATGGCCTGGAATTCCTCGATGAACACCGTCGAGACCATCGCCATGCTGACCGACCATGACGAAGCGGGCAACTACAAGATCCCCTTCATCATCTATTCCGACGCCTATTATTCCGAGACCGTGCCGTTCGCCGATCTCGTGCTGCCGGACACCACCTATCTCGAGCGCCATGATTGCATCAGCCTGCTCGACCGGCCGATCAGCCATGCCGACGGACCGGGCGACGCCATACGCCATCCCGTCGTCGAGCCGGACCGCGATGTCAGGCCGTTCCAGTCGGTGCTGATCGAACTCGGCGCGCGGCTCGGCCTGCCCGGCTTCGTCAATGACGATGGCGCGGCCAAGTATGCCGACTATGCCGATTACATCGTCAATCATGAGCGCACGCCCGGTGTCGGTCCGCTCGCCGGCTGGCGCGGCAAGGATGGCACCTCGATCGGCAAGGGCACGGCCAATCCAAACCAGTTGCAGCGCTACATCGACAATGGCGGCTTCTGGCACCATGATTTTTCCGAAGACCAGCGCTACTACAAGATGGCCAACCGCTCCTATCTCGACTTCGCGGTGCAGATGGGCTTCATCCCCAAGGCGGAGCCGATCGTCTTCCAGCTCTATTCCGAGCCTTTGCAGCGCTTCCGCCTCGCCGCACGCGGCCATGGCCGTGTGTTGCCGCCCGAGGGCGACCGCCAGCGCATCGAGACTTATATGGACCCGCTGCCGTTCTGGTACATGCCGTTCGAGGAAGCGGCCGTCGATTTGCAAAAATATCCGCTGCATGCACTGACGCAGCGGCCGATGCACATGTACCATTCCTGGGGATCGCAGAATGCGTGGCTGAGGCAGATCACCAGCCAGAACCGGCTGTTCGTGCATCAGCAAACCGCTGCGGATCTCGGCCTGGTCGATGACGACTGGGTGTGGATCGAGAGCATCAACGGCAAGGTCAAGGGGCAGATCAAGCTGGTCGACGGCGTGAACGAAAGCACGGTCTGGACCTGGAATGCGATCGGCAAGCGGCGGGGCAGCTGGGGGCTGAAGGACGATGCCGCCGAATCCAATCGCGGCTTCCTGCTCAACCACATTATCGGCGACCGGACCTCGGCCGACGCCAACGGCAAACGCTATTCGAATTCCGATCCGGTCACCGGTCAGGCGGCATGGTTCGACCTGCGCGTGCGCATCGTCAAATGCGCGGCCGAGGAAGCCGGCTTCACCGAGCCGCAGTTCGAACGTTTCCGGCAGCCACCGCATTTCGAGCCCGCGCCCGACAAGCTCCGTTTCGGCGCTGAATTCCGGCTGAAAAGAGAGGCGGCCGAATGACCTGTCTGCCAAGTCAAAGCGGCAAGAAGCTCGGCCTCGTCATCGACCTCGACACCTGCGTCGGCTGCCAGGCCTGCGTCACCGCCTGCAAGGAATGGAACACCGGCGGCCACATGGCGCCGCTGACCGACATCGACCCCTATGGCGGCCATGTCGACGGCGTCTGGTTCAACCGCGTGCACAGCTACGAGCACACCACCGAGATGGGCGGGCGTACGGTCAACTTCCCACGCTCCTGCCTGCATTGCGAGACGCCGGCCTGCGTCACCGTCTGCCCGACCGGCGCTTCCTACAAACGGGCCTCGGACGGCATCGTGCTGGTCGACGAGGACAAGTGCATCGGCTGCAAATTGTGCAGCTGGGCCTGTCCCTATGGCGCGCGTGAATTCGACACCGATGTCGGCGTGATGAAGAAGTGCACGCTGTGCGTCGACCGCATCTACAATGACAATCTGGCCGAGGAAGATCGCGTGCCGGCCTGCGTCGCCGCGTGCCCGACCAGCGCCCGGCATTTCGGCGACCTCGGCGATCCCCTGTCAGCCGTCTCGCAACTGGTTGCGGAGCGTGGCGGCGTCGACCTGATGCCGGAACTCGGCTATCACCCGACCAACAAATACCTGCCGCCGCGCGCCCACACCCAACGCGCCGCATCGGTGCCGGCGAAGGCGCTTGAGCCGGTACGTGCCGAAGGCGGCTTCCTCGGCTGGGTCGACCGCATGCTTTCGAACTGACATCCATGCATCCAGCCGCCTCCGTCGTCTTTTTCACCACCGCCACCGGCGCCGGCTATGGGCTGCTGGCGCTGCTGGGCGTGCTCGGAGGTTTCCAGATCATCCCGCCCGACTTCTGGCTGGGCTTCATCGGCATGGGGCTGGCACTCGGCCTGATCGCGGCCGGCCTTTTGTCGTCGACCGGCCATCTCGGCAGGCCCGAACGCGCCTGGCGGGCCTTCTCGCAATGGCGCAGTTCCTGGCTGTCGCGCGAAGGCGTTGCCTCGGTCATCACGTTTATCCCGGCGGGGCTGTTCGGCATCGGCTGGGTGCTGCTCGGCCGCACTGGCGGCTGGGTGGCTGCGGCCGGATTGCTGGCGGCCATCGGCGCGGTCGTCACCGTCTGCACCACCGGCATGATCTATGCATCGCTCAAGCCGATCGCCCAGTGGCACAGCCGCTTCACCCTGCCCGGCTATCTCATCTTCTCGGCGATGACCGGCAGCGTGCTGCTGAACGCGCTGCTGCAGGGATTTACCATGGGCAGCAACTTCCTTCTGAGAGCGTGCGTGTTGCTGACCTTGCTTGGCTGGGGCTGGAAGTTGGCGACCTGGCGACACAATGATGCGCTGGAAATCGCGACAACCGCCAACACCGCAACCGGGCTGGCCGGCGGCACGGTGCGGTCGCTGGAATGGCCGCATACCGAGGAAAACTATCTGCTCAAGGAAATGGGTTTCCGCATCGCGCGCAAGCACGGCGCGCGACTGCGCCAGATCACGCAGGGTCTGGCCTTCGCCCTGCCAGTCCTGCTGCTCGCAGCCACCTTCGCCTTGCCGTGGTGGCCCTTCGCGGCGATGCTGTCGGTTCTTGCCGCCATCGCGCAGTTCGCCGGCATGCTGGTCGAACGCTGGCTGTTCTTCGCCGAGGCGAAGCACACGGTCATGCTCTATTACGGACGCTGATTTCAGCCGGGCCGCAGCATCGAGCGGGAAATCGCAAAAATGCGCTCAGCGCCGAGCATATAAGCCATCAGCGTGTCCGGGCGGAACAGCCCGGCATAAGCGCGGTCGAGCACGTTGAGCGAACCGGTATAGGCGCCGAAGGCCGGCATGATCATGCGGCCGCCATCGCCGGCAAAGCAGCGCCGCCGCACCGAACGGCCGCGCTGCACGATGCGCGCGCACGGGTGCAGATGGCCTGCTATTTCGCCTTCGACGCGCTCCTTCGACGGCTCGTGCCGGAACAGCAGTGACCCTATGGCGAGTTCACGCACCGTCTCGCCGGGCAGGTCGGCGGGGGCTTCCGGATCATGATTGCCGGCAACCCAGAACCAGTCCCGGCCTGATATCAGCGTTTCCAGCCGTTCGCGGAAGCTCGCATGCATGCGCTCGGCGCCGCCGCCATCATGAAAGGAGTCGCCCAGGCTGATGACGATGGATGGCTGATAATCAGCGATGACCGCCTGCAATCGCAGCAAGGTGGCGCCGGTGTCGTAAGGCGGGATCAGCGCGCCGCGCCGCGCCAGCGACGAACCCTTTTCGAGATGCAGGTCGGAAACGGCCAGAAGCCGCAGATCGGGAAAATAGAGCACGCCGCGCGGGTCGCAGACGGCGCGCTCGCCGGCGATGCCGACAAGGTCGGCCTCGGCGATCAGCGGTGTCCGCGCCAGCGAAAAATTCATCTCGAAATCAGTCTCATCGTTGGCCCATGGCCTCCTCGACCAGATCGGCGGCTTCCATCAGCAAGGACTCGTTGGCGCCGCCATTCACCGATTCCTTGCCGATCTCCAGCATGATCGGGACGGCCAGCGGCGAAATCTGATCCAGATGCTTATGCATGATTCGACCGCGCACACGCGAGAGCATCTCGGCAAGTCTGCTGACATCGAGCAGCCCGGCCGACGCATCGGTGCGCGTCGCCTGCAGCAGGATATGGTCCGGTTCGTGGCTGCGCAGCACGTCGTAGATCAGGTCGGCCGAGACCGTCACCTGCCGTCCGCTCTTCTCCTGGCCGGGAAAGCGCTTCTCGATCAGTCCGGCGATGACCGCGCAGGTGCGGAAGGTGCGCTTCAGCATCCAGCTGTCGTTCAGCCAGGCCTCGAGATCGTCGCCCAGCATGTCTTCGTCGAACAGAGCGGCCAATGACGGCTTCTTGGCCTTGAACAGTGCCGCCATGTCGTCCAGCGCCCAGACGGCCAGCGAATAGTCTGTAGCGACGAAGCCGAGTGGCCGCGCGTTGGCGCGCTCCAGTCGCCGCGTCAAAAGCATGCCGAGCGTCTGGTGCGCCAGCCTGCCCTCGAAGGGATAGGCGACCATGTAATGCCGGTTGCCGCGTGGAAAGGTTTCGACCAGAAGGTCGCTGCGTTTCGGCAGCACCGACTTTTCCTTCTGCAGCCGCAGCCAGTCGGCGACCTGTTCGGGAAGCGCCTGCCAGCGGTCGCTATCGGCGAGCATGCCGCGCACCTGATCGGCGAGATAGGTCGACAGCGGAAACTTGCCGCCGGCATAGGACGGCACAATGATGTTGGCGCCGGCGCCGTTGGAGACGACGCATTCGTTCTCGCGGATGCCCTCGAAGCGCAGCACCTTGCCGGCAAACAGAAAATTGTCGCCGGGCCGCAGCGTCTCGGCGAAATATTCCTCGATCTTGCCCAGTACCGGCCCGCCGCGCCCAGTCATGCCACGACCTTGCTTGACGTAGCGAACATTGAGCTCCGGCATTTCGACGATGGTGCCGACATTCAGCCTGTATTGCTGGGCGATGCGCGGATGCGAGACGCGCCACAGCCCGCCGACCGTCTTGCGGATACGGGCGTAGCGCTCGTAATTCTTCAGCGCGTAGCCGCCGGTGGCGACGAAATCGACGACACGGTCGAAGGTCTCGCGCGCCAGCCCGGCATAGGGCGCGGCGCTGCGCACTTCTTCGAATAAATGGTCAGCATCGAAGGGCGCGCCACAGGCGACACCGAGCACATGCTGCGACAGCACGTCGAGCGCGCCATTGATCAGCGGCGGCGTGTCCTGTGCGCCGAGATAATTGGCGTCGAGTGCTGCCCGGCATTCCAGCACCTCGAAGCGATTGGCCGGAATGAGGATCGCCTTGGACGGCTCGTCCATGCGGTGGTTGGAACGGCCGATGCGCTGCGCCAACCGGCTGGCGCCCTTCGGTGCGCCGACATGCACGACCAGATCGACATCGCCCCAATCGATGCCGAGATCGAGCGTCGACGTCGCGACGATGGCGCGCAGCGCGTTCTCGCCCATCGCCTTCTCGACCCGCCGACGCTGGCCGACATCGAGCGAGCCGTGATGCAAGGCAATCGGCAGCGAGTCCTCGTTTGCCCGCCACAGTTCCTGGAACAGCAATTCCGCCTGGCTGCGGGTGTTGACGAACAGCAGCGTCGTGCGGTGCTGCTTGATCGCTTCGTAGATTTCGGGAATGGCGTAGCGGGCCGAATGGCCGGACCACGGCACACGTTCTCGTGAGTCAAGAATGGAGATGTCGGGCTTCGCCCCGCCCGCCACGGTGATCAGGCCGGCCATGGCGCCTGGCGGATTCTGGCCGACCAGCCAGCGCCGCAATTCATCGGGCTCGGCGACCGTTGCCGACAAACCGATCGTCTGTAGGCCTGGCACGTAGACGCGCAGCCGCGCCAGGCCGAGCGCCAGCAGATGCCCGCGCTTCGACGTCACCAGCGAATGCAGTTCGTCGAGCACGACAAAGCGCAGGTCCTCGAAGAACCGCCTGCCATCCGGCGCCGCGATCAGCAGCGCCAATTGCTCGGGCGTGGTCAGCAGAATGTCGGGCGGCACCAGCTTCTGGCGCTGGCGCTTGTGCGCCGGCGTGTCGCCGGTGCGCGTCTCGATGGTGACGGGCAGCCCGATCTCTTCCACCGGCTTGCCGAGATTGCGCTCGATGTCGACGGCCAGCGCCTTCAGCGGCGAGATGTAGAGGGTATGGATACCGCGATGCGCCTGGCCTGGCTTTCGTCTTGGCCGGTTGGCCAGTTCGGTCAGCGATGGCAGGAAGCCGGCCAGCGTCTTGCCGGCGCCGGTTGGCGCAATCAGCAGCACCGACTGGCCCGCTTGGGCCTTCGCCAGCAATTCGATCTGATGGGCGCGCGGCGACCAGCCCTTTTCGCCGAACCATCTGATGAATGGTTCGGGCAGGGCCACGGTGGCATTCTGTTCGGCAAGGCGCGGCTGCTCTGTCACGCGCCAGAGGTAGCGCGGCCACGGGCAATCGCCAAGAAGAATCGGAACAAAAGGGGATCGAAGCGCCATTCTGCGCCATCCGAGATTGGCGAAATCTTCGAGGAGAGCGCCCCCTCGCCCCGTTTACGGGGAGAGGATGCCGGCAGGCAGGTGAGGGGCAGCGCCAACGATCGAGGAGTCGCGCTGCCCCTCATCCGCCCTTCGGGCACCTTCTCCCCGTGAACGGGGAGAAGGAAGAAGCTTACGGCCGCCGGAACCCTGTCGGGCCGCCATAGAGATAGCCGATGCGGGCGATCGCCTCCCTCAGCCCTTCGCGCGACACCAGCATGGTGTGGCCATTGGCATGGATCATCGTATCGGCGTCGGTCATGACGGCGACATGGCCTTTCCAGAACACCAGGTCGCCGCGACGCAACCCGACATAGTCCGGGCCTGGATCGAGCGGCCCGCCGATGGAAGCGGCCTGCATGTCGGTATCGCGCAGCACGTCGCTGCCGGCCATGCGCAACGCCAGTTGCACGAGGCCCGAACAGTCGATGCCGAAGCCCGAAGCACCACCCCAGAGATAGGGGGTGCCGAGAAACATCTCGGCCGTCGAAACATAGTCGGCGGCCACATCATCGATTGGCCGCAGATGACCCGCGATGATCGCCTCGCCGGAGGGCAGGACGGCATAATGCGTGGCGCGCGTTTCGGCGGCACCGGTCACCGTCACCGTCGATCCCATCGAAAATTGTCCCGCGATCGGAAACCGCAGATCGGGCCCGGGATAGAGGAAGGTGCGCGGCACCGACACGATATGGGTCGCCGCATGGTCCCGCCCGCCCAGCATGGTATCGGCGACATAGCCGACATAGCCGTCGCGTTCGGCCTGGATCCAGGCCCAGCCCTCGGCGACCTCGAAGACGAGGACATCATCGCCGAACAGGGCTTGCGTGTTGACGCCGGCATCCGGCCGCGGCGTCTTGCGTATGTCTGCCACCGAAGCGGTGATCCGCGCCGGCCGTCCGGCGACAAATCGGTCGGCGACAACCGACCCCTTCAGCCTGGCATCGGCAAGGTCGGAACGGAAGGCGTGAAGGCGGGCATCCCTAGCGGTCAAATCGGTAACTCTGCTTTACTTTGTTTGAGCATGATCTCTGGACAAACGGAAACCGTTTGTCCGAGAAAACCGGTTCCCACTTTTCGGGATCATGCTTTAGATCGGCAGTTCATGGGCCTTGGCGATGATACCATCGCCGAAGCGCTCGACAAAGAGCGCGCCTTCGACCGTGCGCCTGATCAGCACATTGCGCTTGTCGAGCTCGTCGCGATGGCGTGACACCAGTTTCAACGCGCCCATCGTGTCGAGCGCACGGGTGATCACCGGCTTGGTGACATTGAGGCGGGCAGCAAGCCCGCGCACCGTGTGCGGCGGCGGATCGAGATAGATGGTGAACAGGATCGCCGTCTGGCGTATGGTCAGGTCGGGCGCGTCGTCGCGCACCTGCGACAGCATCACTTGCTGCCACAGTCGCAAGGCCTGGCTCGGGCGCATCGCAATCGACATCCGAGCAGCATGACGGCAAATTGTTTCGGTTCCGTTTCAGTCGCTACCTTCTTATTGGACCATGATCTCTGGACAAACGGTTTCCGTTTGTCCGAGAAAACCGGTTCCCACTTTTCGGGATCATGGTCAGCCGTAGCGTTTCGAGATGATCCGCTCCAGCGCGCGAATGCCTTGCGCCTCGCCGCCGGCGGGGCCATGCGGACGGTCGGTGGGGTTCCAGGCGAAGATGTCGAAATGCGCCCAGCCCGCGGTCTTTTCGACAAAGCGCTTGAGAAACAGTGCCGCCGTGATCGAGCCGGCGAAACCGTCCGATGTAACGTTGTTGATGTCGGCGATCTTGGACGACAGTTTTGCATCGTAAGGCCGCCACAGCGGCATGCGCCACAGCGGATCCTCGGCCGCGACGGAAGCCGACGCCAGGTCGGACGCCAGCGCTTCGTCTTCGGTATAGAATGGCGGCAGGTCGGGGCCGAGCGCGACAAGGGCTGCCCCGGTCAGCGTCGCCATGTCGACCAGAAGCCGCGGCTCCTCCTCGTCGGCCAGCGCCAGGGCGTCGGCCAGCACCAGCCGTCCCTCGGCATCCGTATTGCCGATCTCGACTGTGATGCCCTTGCGGCTCGCCAGCACGTCGCCGGGCCGGAAGGCGTTGCCGGCAATCGAATTTTCGACCGCGGGGATAAGCACGCGCAGGCGCACGTTCAGACCGGCGGCCATGATCATCGAAGCCAGGCCAAGCACATTGGCGGCACCCCCCATGTCCTTCTTCATCAGCAGCATGCCGGACGACGGCTTGATGTCGAGACCGCCAGTGTCGAAACAGACGCCCTTGCCGACCAGCGTCACCTTCGGCGCGCCTTGCTGCCCCCATGTCATGTCGATCAGGCGCGGTGCGCCGGTCGAGGCACGGCCAACGGCATGGATCATCGGGAAATTGCCGCTGAGGAGATCGTCGCCCTTCACCACCGAGATTTCGGCATTGTGCGTTCCGGCCAGGGTCCGCACCGCCTTCTCCAGCTCATCGGGACCCATGTCGCTGGTCGGTGTGTTGACCAGATCGCGGGTCAGGAAGACGCCATCGGCGATGCGGCGAACGCGCCCGGCATCGACGCCGGCCGGCAGCTCGAAGCGCAGCGCCTTGCCGGGTTTCTTGCCGTAACGGGTAAAGACATAGCCGCCGAACACCAGCGCTGATATCGCGAGTTCCGGCTCGGCCGGCGCGGCGGCGAAACGCCAGTCGCCTTCCGGCAAGGCTCTCGACAATGCGCCAAGAGCGAGCGCGCCCTCGCCGTCACTGACACCGAACAAGGCGCCGCCAAGCGCTCCGTTTTCACCGGGCACGATCAGGGTTCTGCCTGCCTCACCTGAAAAGCCGTTGGCCGTGGCCCAGGCGATGGCGGCTGGCGCAAGACCGGCCGTCTCCAGGCCGTCCCTGGCAACCAGATGGACCGGCAGTGCGCTCTGCAATTTCTTTTCGACGAGTTCGACAGGCATTCGATGTTCTCCGTGCGGCGGCCCTTGAGTCGCCGTTCTTAACCGTCCGTTAGGGTTAACAGAATATTTCTGCGAGAGGGAAGACGGTCACGCAATGGCCGCGCATGAATGGAGGCCCGGTGCCGATGCCGACCAACCGCACGATCAATGCCAGGGGAAAACGGCTCATCACCACCGCCCTCATGCTGGCGCTCGCGGCGGGTGTCGCCGGTTGCGGAACCGACAAATTCACCACCGGCTCGATCGGGCGCACCGGCGGCAAGCCGCTGGAAACCATGTCGGCGGGGGAACTGCACAATGCGACGACGGCACTTGGTCAATCCTACGCCAGGAACCCCAACGACAAGCGCATAGCGACAAATTATGCGGCGGCGCTGCAGATGGACGGTGACGCCGACCAGTCGCTCGCCGTGATGCGCAAGCTGGCGATCGCAATGCCGAAGGATCGTGACGTGCTCGCCTCCTACGGCAAGGCGCTGGCCGCCAATGGCCAGTTCGAGGCCGCGCTGGACGCCGTGCGCCGCGCGCAGACACCGGAATATCCCGACTGGAGGCTGGTATCGGCCGAAGCGGCCATTCTCGACCAGCTCGGCCATAAGGACGACGCGCGCCAGCTTTACCGCAAGGCGCTCGAACTCAAGCCGAACGAGCCGTCGGTGCTCTCCAATCTCGGCATGTCCTATGTATTGGCAGGTGACCTGCGCACCGCCGAAACCTATATGCGCTCCGCAGCGCAACAGCCGAACGCGGACAGCCGGGTGCGCCAGAACCTGGCGCTGGTCGTCGGCCTGCAGGGCCGTTTCGACGAAGCCGAGAAGATCGCCTCGCAGGAACTCTCGCCCGATCAGGCGCAGGCAAACGTCGCCTATCTGCGCCAAATGCTGGCTCAGCAGAATGCTTGGAGCCAGCTCAAGGACCAGGACAAGTCAAAGCCGGCGACCAACTGAGGCGACAATCCCAAAAAGCCCCGGAATGAAGAAGCCGCGCTGTGTTGCAGCGCGGCTTCTTCACATGTTCGTGCGGGGACGTGCCTCGCCTCTATTGCGCAGTCGATGCTGGTGCCGAACGATCGCCGAAGATGCCGCGCTGGCTGACCTGAATGCCGGCGGGGCCTAGAATGATGGCAAAAAGCACCGGCAGGAAGAACAGGATCATCGGCACGGTGAGCTTCGGTGGCAAGGCCGCGGCCTTCTTCTCGGCCGCATTCATGCGCTGGTCGCGGCTTTCGGCGGCCAGCACGCGCAGTGCGTGCGCCACGGGCGTGCCGTAACGCTCGGCCTGGACAAGTGCCTGCGACACCGACCTGACCGATTCCAGGCCGGTGCGGCTTGCCAGGTTCTCGTAGGCCTGCTTGCGCTCCTGCAGATAGGAAAGCTCGGCGTTGGTGAGGATGAATTCTTCCGCCAGCGCCACCGATTGCGCGCCGATCTCGTCGGCGACCTTGCGCAGGGCTGCTTCCACCGACATGCCCGACTCGACGCAGATCAGCATCAGGTCGAGTGCATCTGGCCATGCCAACTGGATCGACTGCTTGCGCTTGGTGGCGCGGTTGTTGACGTAGACGACTGGTGCGTAGAATCCGCCATAGGCAACCAGGATGCAGACGAACAGCCTGATGACCAATGGCTTCTCGGCCATTCCTCCGAGCACGAATATGTAGACCAAGGCCAACGCAAAGCCGACAAAAGGCAGCACGAGACGGAAGAAAAGAAACCGCGTCAGCGGATTCTGCCCACGAAACCCGGCCACCTTGAGTTTCTGCAACGTGCCCTCATCGGCGAGCGCGCGCCTCAGATCGAGCCGGTCGACAACGTTGCGCATGCCAATCGACTGTTCCTCGCGCAGGCCCTTGCGACGGCGATCCGCCTCGACGGCAAGCCGGGCGCGCTGCTTGGCGCGCAGCTCATCGCGTTCCAGCGCGACCGATTTCATGCGCGATTTGAGCTGGTTTCCGCCGAACGCCGGCAGCAGGGTGAACACGGTCGCAAACACGGCGAGGCCGACCAGCAGCGCGATCAGGAGGCTGGGGTCCGTCAGTGATTTGATGACTTGGTCGGTCATGCCACGATCCTAGACTTCAAAGTTCATCATCTTGCGCATCACAAAGATGCCGATCGACATCCAGACTGCCGAGCACCCAAGGATCAGGTGTCCAACGCTGGTGACGAACAGCGGCATCATATAGTTCGGGCTCGACAGGTAGACGAGAAAGGCGACAATGAAGGGCAGAGCGCCGATGATCACGGCGGACGCCTTCGCTTCCATCGACAGCGCCTGGACCTTGGCCTTCATTTTCTTGCGATCGCGGAGCACGCGCGAAAGATTGCCCAACGCCTCGGAAAGATTGCCGCCGGCCTGCGACTGGATCTGGATGACGATGCCAAAGAAACTTGCCTCCGTGCAAGGCATGGTTTCGGGCATGCGCAAGGTCGCGTCGGGGATCGACAAGCCCATCTGCTGTGAATCGACGATGCGACGAAACTCGCTCTTCACGGGTTCGAGAGATTCATTGGCGATCAGGCGCACCGCATCGTTCAGCGGCAGGCCGGATTTGACGGCGCGCACGATGATATCGAGCGCATTCGGAAATTCGTTGAGGAATTTCTTGACCCGGCGGGCGCGACAAAACGACACGAACCAACGCGGCAGGCCCAGCCCCCCGGCCAGCAGCACGCCCGGCAGGACGATCAGCGGCGCTCCGACCACATAGGCGGCCATCGTCAAAGCGAAGCCGCATATGGCGGAATATATATAGAAGCGCTCGACGGTGGTCTTCAGGCCGGCCTGACGGAGTTGGGCTTTCAGCGGCGGTTTCTTGACGGCGCTGTCCTTGGTCTTCTGCTTCGCGTCGAGTTCGTTCAGCGAATCCTGAACCGATTTGCGCCGCTTGGCGGCTTCCGCCACGCGGTCGCGCGAGGCATTGACGACGGAGCGATCCGTCTCGGCGGTCTTGATCGTCTCGAGCCGCTTGCCGACCTGTTTCTCGTTGCTGATCTGGTTGAACAGGAATGCATAGGCGACCGCGCCGGCGCTGAAGCCGGCGAGCACGACAAACGCCAGTACTGTGCCGTCAATTCCAAACATTGGCCAGAACCCTCACGCTTCCAGACGCCTCAGTCAGCGCGTTTCTCCATCGCCTCGAGCGCCACGGCGAGGCGCTGCTCCTCGCCATAATAGCGCGCCCGATCCCAGAAATGCGGGCGACCGATGCCGGTCGATACATGCTCTCCCAGCAGCCTTCCATTGGCGTCCTCACCCTTGATGTTGTAGAGGACGATGTCCTGCGTGATGATGACGTCGCCTTCCATTCCGATCACCTCGGTGATGTGGGTGATGCGACGCGATCCGTCGCGCAGGCGCGCCGCCTGGATGATCACGTCGATGGAGCCGACAACGATTTCGCGCACGGTCTTCTGCGGCAGCGAATACCCGCCCATGGCGATCATGGATTCGATACGGTTCAGGCATTCGCGCGGGCTGTTCGAGTGGATCGTTCCCATCGAGCCGTCATGGCCGGTGTTCATCGCCTGCAGAAGGTCGAACACTTCGGGTCCGCGCACTTCACCCACGATGATGCGCTCGGGCCGCATGCGCAGGCAGTTCTTGACCAGGTCGCGCATCGTCACCTCACCCTCGCCCTCCAGGTTGGGCGGGCGGGTTTCGAGGCGCACGACGTGCGGCTGCTGCAATTGCAGCTCGGCCGAGTCCTCGCAGGTGATGACGCGCTCCTCGCGGTCGATATAGTTGGTCAGGCAGTTAAGCAGCGTCGTCTTGCCCGAGCCGGTACCGCCCGAGATGACGATGTTGCAGCGAACACGGCTGATGATCTTGAGAACTTCGGCTCCCTGCGGTGAAATGGCACCGAACTTGACCAGCTGATCGAGCGTCAGCTTGTCCTTCTTGAACTTGCGGATGGTGAGCGTGGCACCGTCGATGGAGAGCGGCGGCGCGATGACGTTGACGCGGGACCCGTCGGGAAGACGCGCGTCGCAGATCGGGCTGGATTCGTCGACACGGCGGCCGACCTGGCTGACGATGCGCTGGCAGATGTTGAGGAGCTGCTGGTTGTCGCGAAAGCGGATGCCGGTCTGTTCGACCTTGCCATTGACTTCGATGTAGACGTTCTTGGAGCCGTTGACCATGATATCGGCGATGTCGTCGCGTGCGAGCAACGGCTCGAGCGGCCCATAACCGAGCACATCGTTGCAGATATCCTCGAGCAGTTCTTCCTGCTCGGCGATCGTCATCGCGAAATTCTTGATCGCGATGATGTCGTTGACGATGTCGCGGATTTCCTCGCGTGCGCTTTCGGGATCAAGCTTGGAGAGCTGTGACAGGTCGATCGTGTCGATGAGCGCGGAGAAAACCTGGCTCTTGGTGTCGTAGTAGGTTTCGCTCTTTTCGCGCTGGACCCGCTTCAGTTCCGGCGCCGATGGCGGTGCCTCGATCGCGCGGCGCGCCGGCGGCGCGACAGCGGCGCTTGGCGCAGCCGCGGGCCGGGCCAGAAGCGCCGTGTCCGCGGAACTTGCGGCCGCCGGCGCAACGGGGGCCGGTGCTGGCTGGCGAAATTCCGGCGTGAACCGGTTTCCGTCGTCGCTGCCTCTTTTACCAAACATGATCCGCTACCGATTCCGCCGCTGAAACGTCACTTCTTGTTGCGCGAGAGTTTGCCGAGCAGATTGCCGAGCCCCGCCTTCTTCTTAGCCTTGATTTCACTACGCCCGGTCAGCACATGCGCGATTTCGTTGATCATTGCGACAACCGAGTTCTTGGCATCCATTTCGCCAAGCATGCGCCCATTGTTGGCGGCATTGCCGAACAGCAATGGATCAAAGCCAATGACCGACATCGGCGACAGGCCGAGCGGCTCGGCGAAATCGGACGGTGAAATCTCCGGGCGCTTGGGAACGCCGGTCTGGTTGATGATCAGCTTCGGCGGCGGGTCGTTGGGACGAAGCCGCTTCAACATGTCGACCAGGTTCTTGGTGTTGCGCAGATTGGCCAGCTCCGGCGTCGCCGTGATGACGACCTCGTCGGCCTTGACCAGGGTGTTCTTGGTCCAGCCCGTCCAGGCATGGGGGACATCGAGCACCAGCAGCGGCACGCTGCGCTGGGCGGTGTCGATGAGCTGGGTGAAGGCTTCCGGATCGAAGTCATAGACCCGTTCGAGCGTCGAAGGCGCTGCCAGCAGCGACAGGTGCTCGGCGCACTGGGTCAGCAGCCGGTCGAGATAGACTTCATCGATGCGTTCCGGCGAAAACACCGCCTCGGCGATGCCTTGCGCCGGATCCTGGTCGAAATTGATGTTGGCCGTGCCGAAAGCGAGATCGAGATCGGCGACAACCACCTCGGATTTGAACAGGGAGGACATCGCCCAGGCCACATTGTGGGCAATCGTCGAGGAGCCGACGCCGCCCTTGGCGCCGACAAAGGCGATCGAGCGGCCGAGCGGCTCGGCTTCCGGGTCAATGAAAATCGACGACACCACGCTGACGATGTCTGCCATCGACACCGGTGCGATCACATATTCGGAAATGCCGGAGCGGATAAGCTCTCGGTAGAGACCGACATCGTTGTAGTGACCGATCACCACCACCTTCGAGGTCGGGTCGCAGTATTCCGAGAGCTGGGCGAGTTGCTCCAGCAGTTGCTTCGGCTCGCTGCGCGATTCCAGCAGGATCAGGTTGGGCGTTGGCGCCGACTGGTAGAATTCGATGGCTGTCGGGACACCGCCCATATGGACCTTGAGATGCGCCTTCGTCATACGGCGGTCCTCGCCGGCGCGCTCGACCGGATTGGCAACGCCCTCGGTCTCGCAGAATGCCTGAATCGAGATGCGCGGGATCGGCCGCAATGCCTGCATCGCGGCGATGTCCTGCTGCGAGGTATCGCTGCCATCCACCGGGGCGTCGTAGGCAAGGTTGCTCATCGTCATACTCTTTCCCGTGGCCTGTTGTATCCGAGACTGGCGGCTCAGTACGTCACTGCCGAACTGCCGAGGAACTCAGTTGAAATGCCTCTTGCGCGGTACTTATCGATCACCGCTCCGCGATTTTCGGCATCGATGGTGGAAGGCTTGCGCGGACCAAGCAGGTCGGCCGGATTTGCCATCTGAGCGGCAAGATTGTTCTGATAGGAGCAGCCGAAGTCGGCATAATGCTTGTTTTCCGACGTATCGGTCAGGTCATCGGGCCAGCGCCCGCATTTGTCGGTCTGGGCCCTCACCGAGACATAGGCGACGCGAACCGGCGACGATATCTCGTTCGAAGCGGCCTGATAAGAGGTGACAACGATCCGGTTCCGCTTGACGCCGCTGGCGATTGCGAGCCGGGCGAAATCGCGAGCGGCCGCCGTCGCGGCGATCTCGTTGGCCGACCCGCTCGGGACCTGGATCGTCAGCGTCGGGGCGGCACTCTTGTCATAGCCGTCCAGAAAGCCAAGGAGCGTATCGCGCTGGGAGCCGGTCATGCCACGGTCACCGGCACCGACCGGCAGGTCGAGCTTCTGATTCTTCTCCGCGATCACGATCGGATGGTTGGTACGATAATCGTCCGGAATGGCGCCAACCGTGATGCTGTCGCGCTGGGCGCAACCGGCCAACAAAGCCACTACCGCAACCGCCAAGGCTGGGACGGCCCGCTGGCGGATCCGCAAACGACCGGCGCGCATCGTTGTAGCGAAGGTCCTTGCCTTCAATGCTGACTGAGACATGTCCGCTTCCCCGCTCACTTGTAGATGAAGCCGACAACGCCGTGATAACGGCCGTTGGGCTTGTCTGTCTGCATGGTGCCGTAGACGCGATTGACACGGCCAAGGAACATGCCGGCGCCATCGCTGGCAGCGTTGAAATTGTCGTCCGGCTTGGCAAGATCGTTGCGCGCCACCGGCTTCACCAGATAGGGGGTGATGATGATGACGAGCTCGGTCTCGTTGCGCACGAAATCCCTGCTGCGGAAAAGCGCGCCGAGCACGGGAATCTTTGTCAGTCCGGGTAAGCCGTTGACGGCCTGCCTGACATCGTCGCGAACCAGACCGGCGATCATCATGGAGCCACCTGAGGGCAATTCCACCGTCGTATCGGCAAGGCGCTTGCGCAGCGACAGGACATTCGTGCCGGGACTCGTCACGCCTGAGGAGAGCGCCACAGACCCTTCCGTTGTCGGCTCGGAAACCGAGGTTCTGACTTTCAGGCTTATGCGGCCGGGAGACAACACCACCGGCTGGAATTCCAGGCCGATGCCGTACTCGATCTTGTCGAGGGTGTAGTTCTTCAGGCCAGTCTGGTTATCGGTGGATACGTTCGCGGTGACGCCGCTCACCATGTTGTATTCACCACCGACCTTGAAGGTCGCCTTCTCGCCGGATACGGCGGTCAAGGTGGGTTCGGCCAATGTCTTCATGACACCGGACTGCTCCATGGCGTTGATATAGGCCTGCAACCCCGAGGCACCGATATTGAAGCCCGAATTCGACAGCTGCTTGCCGAGGCCGGTGAAATTGTCGCTGATTGCGCCGTAGCTGATGCCGTTGCTGCCGCCACTGCCAACCATATTGACGCCGAGCTGCTTCATCACCGAGCGGCTGACTTCGGCGACCGTCACCTTCAGCGTCACCTGATCGTCGCCGATGATCTGGAGCAGGTTGACGATCTTGCTGGTGCGGCGCTCCTGGTCCGGGTTGTTGATGGCGACGCCACTCTGGGACGAACCGCCGGCCGCGGTCTGCGAATATTGTCCCGTCGTCGCTTCACCGCCCGAGACGAAGATCGTCGCCAGGTCTTGCGCGCGTTTTGCGTCCAGCGGCGTGTCGACCGTTCCGGTCAGGATGACGTTGTCGTTCAGCAGTTCTACCTTGACGGCCGACGTCGGAATGAAGCGCTTGATATAGTCCTCGAGGCCGGCAACGTCGCGTTCGATGGCCAGGTCCAGACTGACGATCTGCTCGCCATTGGGACCGAAGACAAAGATGTTCGTCTCGCCGACCGCCTTGCCGAACAGATAGATGCGCCTTGAGGTGCGGGTCACCGCATCGGCAACCGCCGGGTTGGCGACGAGAATGTCGTAGGCATCGCTCGGCAGGTCGATGACCACCGATTTGTTGAGGCCGAGCTTGACGTGCTGGGTGGCGGTCGATGCCGTGACCCGCGCGTTCTTCGCCTCGACAACGCCTTGCACATTCGTTCCGACGAGCAGCAGGCCGAATGCCGCGGCTACGATTGCCGGCAGTTTACCACTTAGCCTCATTTCCTTGCCCCTACTTCGGAAACTTCGCCCGACTTGATCAGCCTTACCGTTCCCCTGCGGCCATTGCCGGAAACGAGATAGTCGGCCTCACCCAGATTCTTTTCCTGGGTGTCCGCAACCGCCCGCAGCGCCAAGGTCAGGCGATCCGCCATCTGCTGGGCAACCGTGATGATCTCCGCCTGACGCGGTGTCAGTTCCAGCGTGGCGGTCTGGCCCACCCTCGTCTTCTTGCCTTGCTCGTCCTCCTGAATGGTCTGGTCGATTGCCAGGACGCGGATGTTCTTGAGGATGGTCTCGGTGTTGAAGCTGGCGGCGCCGCCGGCAGCGGCATCGCCCCTGCGGGTCATGATGACATCGACGAAATCGTTGGGAAGAATGAAGCCGCCGGCCGAGGTGTCGGCCGAGATGGCCGTGGCGACCGCCCGCATGCCGGAAGGCAGGATCGACGACATGAAGCTCTGCCCCTCGCCGATCAGCTTGGAACGCCGCAGAGGCTCTCCGGCGTACATAGCCACACGGGCAACGGAACCCTTCAGCTTCTCCAGCGCTTCGGGTTCGACGGTGCGGGTGATGAAGTTCGCGTTGATGCCGTCGGCGGGCCAGGATTGCCAGGCGATGTTGTTCTCGAGCGGGTTGCCCATCGGAACATCGCCCGAGAGCACAAGCACGTCCTGCAGAGCCACCGCCGGGCCTTTGGGGCCGGAATCGACAACGATCTGAGGTGGCAGCGCCACCATGTTTTTCGCGACATAGCCAGCGCCACCCGCCGCGGCCACCGCCACGCTCAGAATTATCAATCGCGATGCTGGCATCTGTCCGAACCCTCGCCCTGGCAAACCACGTAGCCAAGCCGGACTTTGCAGCGGCAATCGTCAAAACAAGGTTAATGCAATGCTTACGATCGTGATTAATTTAAGGTTTACATAAATTGGCCGGACTATGCGCCGATCGGACAAAATGGCCGACTCCGGCCTGCTAGATTAGGCCGGTGCGGCAACGCCGGTCAGGGTAACGGAAATCAGATCGCGTTCAGGTCGCCAGCCTTGTCAGCGCCCACACCATCAAAGGCGAATCCGGATAGGTCAGCAGCCCGCCAAGGCCAAGCGCGATGCCGTAGGGAACGCCGTTCGCCTCGTCGGCAAAATGGCGCAGAAACGGATTTTGGCCGGTAACAGCCGCAATCAGCGATTTTCGGTAAAGTATGATGGCGATCGTCAGCAGGCCGCCGATGATTGTCGAGGCCACAAGATACTCGACGAGATGCACATTGAGACCCATCCACATCGCGGTAGCGGCCAAAAGCTTGGCATCGCCCCCGCCCATGCCACCCATTGCGAACAGGCCGAACGTCACGGCCAGGACCAGGGCGCCGGCGGCAAAATGCCCGCCATAGGCCGCCCATCCCATACCCGTCCACGGCGCGACCAGCGCGAAAACAACGACAAGCAGCACCGGCACGCGATTGGCGATCGTCATCGACAGCATGTCGGAGATCGCGGCAAACAGCATGCAGAACGGAAAGACGACGAAGATCAGGGCTTCAAGCATCGGGGCTATGCCTATTGTCCGAATTCCACGGGGCTCAATCTAGGTATGTTCGATTAACGATTGATGAGGCCCGGAACGAAAAGACGACTGGTATTGGCCGCGGAATAGAGAAGGGCCGCCACACGGCAGCCCTTCTCCAGAACGCAATCCGAGCGCTGAGCGCTCAGCTATACGGCAGATTAGCTGCCGCTGCTGTTCAAGGTGTTTCCGATAGCCTGGAACTTGGTGTTGAGTGCATTGCCGAGCGCGCCAGCGCCAGTGATGATAGCGAGCGCGATGAGAGCGGCGATCAGACCATATTCGATAGCGGTCGCGCCGGATTCGTCCTTCACAAAACGTGCGATGAGATTAGACATTCGAGAGCTCCTACTCCACGTGTTACAGCACTTCCGTCAACTTCTGTGATGGTTGATCGGATACTGCCAATCTAGGGAGAAGCTCTTTCGATCGGCTTAATAAACAGCCTTACTGATTCCTTTCCCAGTTCGAGCATATTGCGTGGTTAACTTCGGACTAAGTGCTGGCTGGCCCCTTCCCAGGTGTTTGGGCCGGAGACAGCGCGCTGTTGTCTCCCGAACGGGCATCCCGAACCCCCTGGCGCAAATTGCGCAAAACTGTTCGCGATGTCCCCGCACACCCGTTCGCGATGTCTCCGGTCCAAACACCGGGTTGGCGGTGGTCTGATCCCAAGCCGACCGCACCATACGGGCATCATGTCGGGCCTCGCGCCTTCCATCAGGGTGACCGCTTAACCGTTGGTTCACCAATCTCCTTCATGTTCCGTTGATCAGTCTGCTTGCGTGGAGCGCCTCAATGGCCCAGCCGAGATCGTCAATCCTGATTGCCGCGCTTCTTGCCGCCGCGACCTTCGTCGCGCCCGCCATGGCCGGCGCCGGCATCGAGGTCACGATGAACCAGGCCAAGATCGTCAAACTGTCGCGCCCCGCCGACACGATCGTGGTCGGCAACCCGGCAATCGCCGACGCTTCCGTACAGGACGCCTCGACGGTCGTGCTGACCGGCAAGGGCTTCGGCGTCACCAATCTCGTCGTGCTCGATACGGACGGTAGTCCGATCGTCGACGAGCAGGTTACAGTGGTGCGGCAGGCCGCTTCGTCCGTGCGTATCTATCGGCGTGCCGAAATACAGACCATGTCCTGCACGCCCTATTGCGAAAGCTCCTACAAGAGCGAAGCGGAAAAATCCTCCGAAGCCGAGATGAGTTGTCAGCCGATAGGATAGCGCGGTCGAATGCCGTTCAGGTTATCGGCTGGTTAAGACGCCTGCGCCGACTTTAACGATCATTCAAACCGGACCTCAATTGGTTTGCGCTAATACTCCTTCCGAGACCGCATAGAGATCGGCAGGATCAGGTATGAGCAAGGAAGTCGGCCCCACAGACGAGCACCAGGCGAGACGCCCGAGGTTTTTCTCCCGCTTCCTTCGCGACCGGCGCGGCAGCACGGCCATTGAATTCGCAATCCTTGCAATCCCATTCGCGCTGCTTGTCTTTGCCATTCTGGAAAGCTGCATCGCATTTGCCGGCCAGGAAGTGATGGCCAATATCACCGACGACGTCGCGCGCAAGCTGCGCACCGGCCAGCTGAGGGCCGCCGACGTCGCCGGAGACAATTTGAAGAACATGATCTGCGACAAGCTGGAGATCATCGTCTCTCAGGATTGTCCCACTCAGCTGGACGTTGATCTTCGCCAATATACCACGTTCGCCGACGCGGCCTTGGCCGGCTTCAAGATTCAGGGGGGCCAAGTCATCCTGACGAACGGCAACGCCACGCAGTCCTTTACTGTTGCGCCGGGGCCGGCGGAATCGAAGAACATGCTGCGTGTCTTCTACAAATGGCCGATCATGACCGATCTGTTGGCTCAGTCGATGGGTGGTAACAAAACTCTGCATTTCGCGTCGATAACCTGGCAGAACGAGCCGTTCGGCAATTGAGTTCGAGGCGGATGCGCGAGCAGCAAAAAAGAAAAAAGGGCAATGGGCATGATGCGTGCGGGGGCACATCTCAGGACTACGGGAATTTGGCGTAAGGCAATTCGATTCGGGTCGGATCGCCGTGGTATCGCGGCGGTCGAATTCGCCTTGATCATGCCTATTCTGCTGATCATGTATTTCGTGACCATGGAAGCGTCACAAGCCATCGAGACCAGCAAGAAGGTCAGTCGTATCGGCAGCATGGTGGCTGATCTCGTCACGCAGCAGACATCCGTCGCCAAGGCGGATATCGACGCCATCATGGCGATCGGCGCAGTCACCCTTCAGCCCTACAACCGCTCGGCCCCGAGCATCACCGTCACGGCAATACAGGTCACGAGCGACGCGACGCCGCTGGTGCAGGTGGCGTGGTCGCGCAAGCTGGTCAATGGCGTCGCCAGCGCCGGCCCTACCGCCACCACGGTTCCAGCAACACTCAAGGTCGCCGGCACCTTCCTCATCCGCGTCGACAGCACTCTCGGCTACACGCCGGTCATCAGCTGGTCGCCGGGAAGCCAACAGAAGCTTGGATTGACCACGGCTTTCAACAACATAAATATGAGCGAAACCTACTATCTGCGTCCGCGCAGAAGCGCGGCGGTCACTTGCACGGACTGTTGAGCCGAGACCGCCAAGCGGTTCACTGTTTCACGGAAACGGCGAACCGCTCTATCTCTTTGTTTTAACGCAATTCCGGACGGAAAACCGTTTCACACTTTTCCTGGAATTGCTCTGAGCGGTTCACCGAGCCTGTCCGAAGCGCGTCGCGGTGAAACGGATTCAGTCGACGCGCTTCAAGCTTTGGTTTTATGCATGTCGTTGCCCAAGATCGCCGCGCACCTTATTGCGGTGCGCCGCGGCCCGAGACGAAGCGCACCATAGAAGCAGCCACCTCGTAATCCTTTGGCGCGACGACAGCGAAGCCGCCGGAATGCTTCGATTCCAGGAGGTCGTAGACGTCTGGCGTCATCGACTTGAGATTGGTGAGGAACACGGTGAGCCGGCGCTTGGCTTCCGGGTCGAGATCGCTGCGGACGGCATGGGGGCCATATCTCAGCAGGCCCGACGTCCATACGACCCTGAGTGTCGCTCCCGAAAGCCCTGCCGCTTGGAGCCTCGCCTGTGTGCCCGATGCTTTCGGCTGACCGTCGGCAGCGGCCGTCACCCAACCGAACAGGCCATCGGCCTTGCCATCGACCAGCATCGTTTCCGCCGCCGCGGCCGAATCGGCATGGACCAGAAACGGCGCATCTTCCGCGACCTTGCGGCCTTCCGCGGTCAACGCCGCCAGTGGCAAGAGAGAACCGCCGGCGCTGTCGGACGGCGCCATGACAATGCGATGGCTCTCCATTGGCGCGAGGTCAGGCAGCTTGCCGTCCCGCGTCAGCAGAACGGAGCGGATGCCGATCGCGCCGTCGGAATCGATCGGAGCCACGAGCGGCTCGATACATCCGCAGCGTTGCGACGCCGTTGCATAGGCGGTCGCGGAATAGATCGCGTATTCGATGCGGGCATTGGCCTGCGCCTCGATCAGCGCGGCGTAGTCGCGGGCAACGACAAACTCGACCTTCATGCCCAAGGCCTTGGTGTAGGCGTCGGTCAACCGTGCCAGCCCGGGAACGGTGTTGCCGGCGCCGGGCTCGGCAACGATGCCGATGCGAAACGTGCCGATATCGTCGCGCCAGTCGGCATGCGCCGGATTGGACCAGAGCGCGACCTGCACCAGCATGAGGGCAGCAGGCGCCTTCAGCGCAACCCTCATGGCAAAACCGCCGTCTGTTTTCCTCGATCCATGCCCATGCCAACGCCGTTGCGGTATATCCTCAGATTGTGCATGTCGCCCAAAACGGCTTCACACTTTTTGGGCGACATGCACTTGTTGTTTGTGCATGTCGTTATCCCAAAAACCGTTGTGCACTTTTGGGCGACATGCATCAGAATATCGGCTTAGCCGTTGCGGTTTGGTTTCCGAATTGCCAATGCGGTCGCGGAACCCTATGTCTGCTCGTTCAAACTGGCAACAAAGACTCCATGGCGCGCGCATTCCTCTTCGTTCTGGACTCTTTCGGCATCGGCGGCGCTGAAGACGCCGACCGCTATGGCGACGCCGGCGCCAACACATTCGCGCACATCGCCGAGGCCTGCGCCGAAGGCCGCGCGGATCGCGAAGGGCTTCGCAGCGGACCGCTGTTTGTTCCCCATATGGCCTCGCTCGGGCTTGGCAAGGCTGCCGAAACCGCGACGGGACTGGGCTTTGCCAGCAGCGGGACGGATTTGCTCACCACGGCCTTCCATGGTGCCGCTCAGGAGGTTTCGAGCGGCAAGGACACGCCATCAGGTCATTGGGAAATCGCCGGCCTGCCGGTGCGCTTCGACTGGGGCTATTTCCCGGATACGGTTCCGGCCTTTCCGGCCGAGCTGACCGAGGCGATCATTCGCGAGGGCAAGGTGCCGGGCATTCTCGGCAACTGTCATGCGCCGGGCACCGAGGTCATCGAGCGGTTCGGCGAGGAGCACATCCGTAGCGGCAAGCCGATCTGCTACACGTCGGTCGATTCCGTTCTGCAGATCGCCGCGCATGAAGTCTATTTCGGCCTGGAGCGGCTTTATGAATTCTGCAAGGTGGTGCGCAGGCTGGTCGATCCCCTAAGGATCGGACGGGTTATCGCGCGGCCGTTCGTCGGCGAAACCACCGCCACCTTCGTGCGGACGTACAACCGCCATGACTACGCCGTGCCGCCGCCGGAGCCGACGCTGCTCGATCGGCTGACGGCGCGTGGCAGCCGCGTCATCGCCGTCGGCAAGATCGGCGACATCTTCGCCCATCGCGGAATTTCGCAAGTGCGCAAGGCGGCGGGCAACATGGCCATGTTCGACGAAGCGCTGGGCGCGATGGATGATGCCGGCGACGGCGACCTCGTCTTCGCCAATTTCGTCGACTTCGACACCGAATTCGGTCATCGCCGCGACGTTGCAGGTTATGCTGCCGCGCTCGAGGCCTTCGACCGGCGACTGCCGGAGGCCTTTGCAAGGCTGCGGCAGGGCGATCTTCTCATCCTGACAGCCGATCACGGCAACGATCCGACCTGGCCCGGTACCGATCATACGCGTGAACGCATTCCGGTGATCGGCACCGGGCCGGGTTTCAAGGGCGGCGACATAGGCTTGAGAACAACATTCGCCGACATCGGCGAGACCGTGGCCGAGCATCTTGGGCTGGCACGCGGCGGTCACGGCACCTCTTTCCATACAACGATTGGCGGTCATGCCTGAATTGCCGGAGGTCGAAACGGTCCGGCGTGGGCTCCAGCCGGTTCTGGAAGGCGCCACCATCACCCGTGTCGAGGCGCGCCGAGCGGATCTGCGCTTTCCCTTTCCCGAGAAATTCTCGCAGCGGCTGACCGGCAAGACAATCACCGCGCTCGGCCGCCGGGCCAAGTATCTGACGATGGACCTTGACGGCGGTCCGGTGCTGATCTGCCATCTCGGCATGTCGGGTTCATTCCGCCTCGAGACGGCGGATGGCAGCGACATGCCGGGGGTCTTCCAGCACGACCGCTCGAAGAGCGCCAACCACGACCACGTCGTCTTCCATGTCTTATCACCGGTCGGCGCACGATCGCGCGTGATCTTCAATGATCCGCGCCGCTTCGGCTTCATGTTGTTTGCCGAAGGGCCGCCGGACGCGCATCCGATGCTGGCCGGATTGGGCGTTGAGCCGACCGGCAATACATTGGACGGCGCACTGCTTGCCTCGTTGATGAAAGGCCGGCGATCACCGCTCAAGGCAGCGCTTCTCGACCAGAGGCTGATCGCCGGGCTCGGCAACATCTACGTGTCGGAGGCGCTGTGGCGCGCCAGCCTGTCGCCGCTGCGCGAGGCAGGCACGATCGCCAAGCCCGGAAAGAAGGCCGAGGCGCAAAGCGAACGTCTCGCCGAAGCCATTCGCTCAGTGATATCAGATGCGATCGCGGCCGGCGGGTCCTCGCTCAGGGACTATATGCAGACCGACGGATCGCTGGGCTACTTCCAGCATTCCTTCGCCGTCTACGACCGTGAAGGTGAGCCCTGCTCGAAGCCCGGCTGCAGCGGCCACATCGAGCGGATCGTGCAGAGCGGCCGATCGACCTTCTATTGCCGGACGTGTCAGCGGTAAGCTAGCTGTGAGCTTTCGGGAGGTTGTCCATTCGGACCGGACCGGAGAGACTGGAGTTACCAGGCTTCAGCACTCACCGGAGGGTCCGAATGAACATCCACAAGAATGCCCGTCTCACGCCGCTGCGTCGAGAGGAGATGGCGCTGTCGGTGATAGAAGGGGCTTTTTCCAAAGCCCATGCGGCGCGCGTCTACGGCGTGTCGGCCAAGATCGTGGCGCGTTGGGTCGAGCGCTATAAGGCCGAAGGGCGGGCCGGCATGATCGACCGTTCCTCGCGGCCCGCCCATATGCCACAGGCCACCGCTGCGTTGATCGCCGAGCGCATCATGGCGCTGCGGCGGCAACGTTGGACCGGCAAGCACATCGCCCATGAGGTCGGCGTCTCGCCCGCCACCGTTAGCCGCGTTCTCAAGCGTGCCGGACTGTCGCGGCTCAGGGATATCGAACCGGCCGAGCCGATCCGACGCTACGAGCGCGAGCATCCCGGCGAGATGATCCATATCGACATCAAGAAGCTCGGTCGTTTCGAGCGCATCGGTCATCGCATTACCGGCAAGCGCACCGGCAATGCCAGCTCGCGCGGCAGCAGTTGGGAGTTCGTCCATGTCTGCATCGACGACGCCTCCCGCATCGCCTTCTCGCAGATCCTGCCCGACGAGAAAAAAGAAAGCGCCATCGCCTTCCTCAAAGCGGCGGTCGCCTACTACGCCAGCCTCGGCGTCGCGATAGCCCGCGTCATGACCGACAACGGCTCCTGCTACAGATCGAAGGCCTTCGCCAAGGCCTGCCGCGATCTCGGTCTCAAGCACGTCAGGACAAGGCCTTACACGCCCAAGACCAATGGCAAGGCCGAGCGCTTCATCCAGACGGCGCTGCGCGAATGGGCCTATGCCATCGCTTATCCGACTTCAGATCACCGCGCCGCCGAACTGCCTGTCTGGCTGCACAGATACAATTGGCATCGCCCACACGGCAGCCTAAAGTCCAAACCACCCATCAGTCGCCTCGATCTAACCCCGGACAACCTGTTGAGGCTCCACAGCTAGCTAGATTACGGTGGAGCGAGGAGAAGCAAGTCATGGCCTATGAGACGATCATCACCGAGACGCGCGGCAAGGTCGGGCTGATCACGCTGAACAGGCCGCAGGCGCTCAACGCGCTGAACTCCCAGATACTGGCCGAACTGGTGGCAGCCGTGAACGGCTTCAGTGCCGATGCCGGAATCGGCGCCATGGTCATAACCGGTTCCGAAAAGGCTTTTGCCGCCGGCGCCGACATCAAGGAGATGCAGTCGATCTCCTATGTCGACGCCTACAGCCAAGACTTCTTCGTCGGCTGGGAAGAGTTTACGCGGGCACGAAAGCCTGTCATCGCGGCGGTGGCCGGCTATGCGCTCGGCGGCGGCTGCGAACTGGCGATGATGTGCGATTTCATCATCGCCGCCGACAGTGCAAAGTTTGGCCAGCCGGAGATCACGCTCGGCGTCATTCCAGGCATGGGCGGGTCGCAACGGCTGACCCGCTTCGTCGGCAAGTCGAAGGCGATGGACATGTGCCTGACCGGGCGGATGATGGATGCGGCCGAAGCCGAGCGTTCGGGCCTGGTGTCGCGGGTCGTGCCCGCCGGCGAGCTTGTCGAGGAGGCGCTCAAGGCGGCAGCCAAGATCGCCGATTTCTCGCTGCCGTCGGTGATGATGGCAAAAGAGGCCGTCAACCGCGCCTTTGAGACGACCCTTGCCGAGGGATTGCGGTTCGAGCGCCGACTGTTTCACTCGCTGTTTGCACTGGAAGACCAGAAGGAAGGCATGGCCGCCTTTGCCGAGAAACGGAAGCCGAATTTCCGCAACCGCTGACGCCAATCCTTTGGCCGCGAAGAAGAAGACCGATGGCCGCCAAAAAGAAGGCCAGGCAATGTTGACGCGCCGGAAAAGCTGAACTATAAGCCGCACCAACCGAGGCGGCCCCGTGGCTGCCCGTTTGTTTTTTGCGCCCTGCGGCATCCCGCATGCGCCGACCAGATCAGAAGAGAGGCATCATGGCCAATACATCCTCGGCCAAAAAGGCAACGCGCAAGATCGTACGCCGCGCGGCGATCAACAAGAACCGCCGCTCGCGAGTCCGCACCTATATCCGTCAGGTCGAAGAGGCACTTGCCTCCGGCGACAAGGCTGCCGCACAGGCTGCCTTCAAGATCGCGGAGCCGGAATTGATGCGCGCTGCAACCAAGGGCGTGATCCACAAGAACACAGCGTCCCGCAAGGTGTCGCGACTGGCCCAGCGGGTCAAGGTCCTGTCGGCCTAACATACATTTCCTGGATTGACGTTCTTCGAACCCGGCCGATCGTGCCGGGTTTTTTCGTTTGCCGGCAAGCACTTAAAAAGAATGCCCGGAAACGGGTGTCCAGTGCGGATTTCGCTGTTCGAAATGCTTTGCCGGCACGGCCATGCCGGCTGATCGCCGGTATCCCTGAAAAAGGTTCACCAAAAAAACTCCCCCCTCAGAAATAATTTATATTTTTCAGATAGTTGCGGATAGTCATCCACAGCTTGTTCACATCGAGCCGAGGCGATGGGGGAGAAGTAGCTGTCAAGCGAATTATTTGAAAAAGTTTCGCGCCGCGCCGGCTCTTTCATATTCGCCGGAAAAGAGTTTGAATCCCAATGGCTTTCTCAAAATGTGCCGTTACGGCACGCCACTCGAACCCCGCTCCAGTAACCAGATTCGTTAAAAATCAGTTAGAGGTGGACTTGCCCTATCCACAGCGATTTCGGTAATGTGGGTCTATCGAAAGGGGCGGGCCTCTGGCCCTCAACCCAGCCTGAATTTGCCAGCTTAATTTGGCGGGATTTGCAACACGGATCAAGTCCGTGGACGGGTTTGGTTTGTCTTTTTCGATACGCAGGGGACTGGCGTAACTAAACATGGCAGGTAGACAGCGCGCCGGCGCCCTTTTCGCCGGGCGGCGTCGTGTTGCCCGGACATACCCAACGCGGACTGGCTTCCATGGGCCGGCACCGGTTCCCCCGGATATTGGGCGAGGTCATTTGCCGGCGGCGGCAGCGGACATCGCAGCGAAGACGCAGTTGCCGGAACACGGATGCAGGAGGCGCATCCCCGGTGGAAAACAGGTACGGAAGGACAAGGAAAAGATCATGCAGAGCGGCATCGAAAGGGAGCTTACGGGCGACCTCCCATTTCCTGGAACTTTGATCGGAGCAAACGACATGGCGGTCTCCAGCGACGCGGAACAGAAGTTCGACCGGGTCAAGACCCAGTTGAAGGCGCGCCTGGGAACCGAAGTCTATTCGAGCTGGTTCGGCCGCATGAAGGTCGCGGAGGCTTCCAAGGGGATCATCCGCATCTCGGTGCCCACCGCTTTCCTGCGCTCATGGATCAACGGTCACTATCTCGACCTCATCTCCGAACTATGGAAGCAGGAGGATGCCGATCTCCTCAAGATCGAGATCGTCGTGCGCACGGCGACCCGCCAGGGGCGCAGCCAGGCCGAGCCGGAGGTGGCCCCGACGCGGGCCAAGATGACGCGGCAGACGCAGACGGCGCTCGCCGCCGGCACCGTCAGCCCCGGCCGGGCAGAGCGTGCACCGGCTCCGCGTCCGGGTACACCGGTCGAGAGCGAATTCCGGCACAATGTGCTGGGATCACCGCTTGATCCGCGCTACACATTCGGCTCCTTCATCGAGGGACCATCGAACCGGGTGGCCTTCGCCGCCGCCAAGGCAGTGGCGGAATCGCAATCAAGCGCGGTGCGCTTCAATCCGCTTTTCCTTCACGCGACCGTCGGGCTCGGCAAGACGCATCTGTTGCAGGCAATTGCCGCGGAATCGCTGAAGCAGAATCCCAAGTCGCGCGTCGTCTATCTCACAGCCGAGTATTTCATGTGGCGCTTTGCCACCGCCATCCGCGACAACAATGCGCTGACGCTCAAGGAACAGCTGCGCGATATCGACCTCTTGATCATCGACGACATGCAGTTCCTGCAGGGCAAGTCGATCCAGCATGAATTCTGCCACCTGATCAACATGTTGCTCGACAGCGCCAAGCAGGTCGTCGTTGCCGCCGACCGGCCGCCGTCGGAACTGGAATCGCTCGAACCGCGGGTCCGTTCGCGCCTCAATGGCGGCGTGGCGCTTGAAATGTCGGCGCCCGATTTCGCCATGCGCCTTGGCATGCTCAAATTGCGCCTTGCCACGGCCAGGGTCGATGACGCGTCGCTCAATATTTCAGAAGAAATCATCAATCACGTCGCCCGCACCGTGACCGGCAGCGGACGCGAACTGGAAGGCGCATTCAATCAGCTGCTGTTCCGTCAATCCTTCGAACCGCAGATCACCATCGATCGGATCGACGAGATCCTCGGCCACATCTATCGCACCGGCGAGCCGAAACGGGTCCGTATCGAGGACATCCAGCGCATCGTCGCGCGTCACTACAACGTGTCGAAGACCGAGTTGCTGTCCAACCGGCGCACGCGCACCATCGTCAAGCCGCGACAGGTCGCCATGTACCTGTCGAAGGTGATGACGCCGCGCTCGCTGCCCGAGATCGGACGGCGTTTCGGCGGCCGCGATCACACCACGGTGCTGCACGCCGTGCGCAAGATCGAGGACCTTTCCGGCAACGACAACACGCTGGCGCAGGAACTCGAGCTGTTGAGGCGGTTGATCAACGACCAGGCCTGACCGGTCTGGGGGAGGAAACCAGAACAGCACCGGAATTCAAGGGCTTGCCAGTGCGGCCCTGAACCCGGAATGGGCTCGTCGCGTGGTCTGGAAGCGATACGGATTTCGGTTTTACGACAACGGCTCGCGGACTTCGTGCCCTTTATCCCCAGAAAGCCCGCGTAGCCGGCCCGAACCGGTGGCGCGGGCTTGCGTTTGCTGGTTTTTTCCTGTCAGTTTACGCAGATTCTGAGCCTGTTCAGACCTTTCGCGGGGCGCCGCTCACTGGTGACCCGTCATTCATTCAAGCGAGCCTGTTTCGTCATGCGTGTTATCCTGGAACGGTCAAATCTCCTGAAGGCACTCAACCACGTCCACCGTGTGGTCGAGCGGCGCAACACCATACCGATCCTGTCCAACGTGCTGCTCAGCGCCGAGGGCGCCAGCCTCGAAATGAAGGCGACCGACCTCGACCTGGAGGTGACGGAAGCAACGCCCGCCAAGGTGGAGCGCGGCGGGGCGACCACGGTTCCCGCACATCTGCTCTACGACATCGTGCGCAAGCTCGCCGATGGCGCCGAGGTGATGCTGAAGACGGACGAGGACGGCAACGCCATGACGGTGACGTCGGGCCGTTCGAGCTTCCGCCTGCAATGCCTGCCGCAATCGGACTTCCCCGAGCTTTCGGCCGGCTCCTTCTCGCATATCTTCCGTCTCGACTCGGTTGCCCTGAAAGGCCTGATCGAGAAGACCCAGTTCGCCATCTCCACCGAAGAGACGCGCTACTACCTGAACGGCATCTACCTGCACACGCATGAGGTCGGCGGCAAGCTGAAGCTGCGCTCGGTGGCGACCGACGGCCACCGTCTGGCGCGCGCCGAGATCGACGCGCCGGCGGGTTCCGAGGGCATGCCGGGCATCATCATTCCGCGCAAGACGGTGAGCGAGCTGCAGAAGCTGGTCGACGATCCGGACGTTGCCGTGACCACCGAATTGTCGGACACCAAGATCCGCTTCACCATCGGCAGCGTGGTTTTGACCTCGAAACTGATCGACGGCACCTTCCCGGACTATCAGCGGGTCATTCCAACCGGCAATGACAAGAAGCTGATCATCGACCGCCAGAGTTTCGCTGCCGCTGTCGATCGCGTCTCGACCATCTCCTCCGAACGCGGCCGCGCAGTGAAGCTGTCGATCAGCGAGGGTCAGGTGACGCTTGCCGTCAACAATCCGGATTCCGGCAGCGCCACCGAGGAACTGGCCGCCGACTATTCGTCCGATCCGATCGAGATTGGCTTCAACGCCAAATACCTGCTCGACGTTGCCGCGCAGCTGACCGGCACGGAGGCCAAATTCATGCTGGCCGACGCCGGCTCGCCGACGCTGATCCACGACATGGCCGACGAGACCGCACTTTATGTGCTGATGCCGATGCGGGTGTAGCCGGCGCGGCGTCACCAATCCGGCTCCGCGACGGGACCGGCAGCGAGAACGATGGTTCTGCGTTTCCGTGAAACGACGAACCGCCCTATAGGCGGATAGCGGTTGCCGGCACAAACTCATATAAGTAAGCTTACACTTACTGATTTTCGCAATTACGCGGGACTGGCGATCGATCTGGCGCCGGGCGCCGTGATTTTTTCCGGCGACAACGGCGCCGGCAAGACCAATCTGCTCGAAGCGATCTCCTTTCTGACGCCGGGACGTGGCTTGCGCCGTGCGCCCTATGCCGATGTCGCGCGAGCAGGCGGCGACGGCGGCTTTGCCCTGCATGCCCGGCTCGACGGACCTGACGGCCAGGTCGAGATCGGCACAGGCATTTCCGGTGGCGACGGCGCCGGGGAAGGCGGCAGGCGGGTACGTATCAATGGGGCTTCGGCGCGTTCGGCCGAGGACATGCTGGAATGGCTGCGCGTGGTTTGGCTGACACCGGCGATGGACGCGTTGTTCACCGGACCGGCCGCGGATCGCCGGCGCTTTCTCGACCGGCTGGTGCTGGCGATCGACCCCGGCCACGGGCAACGTGCGATCGACTACGAGAAGGCGATGCGCGGTCGTAACCGTCTGCTTACCGAAGGTTCTCGGGACGACCGCTGGTTCGACGCGATCGAGACACAAATGGCCGAAACCGGCGTCGCGATCGCCGCCGCACGCGCCGAGATGGTGCGCCTGCTGGCCGCGATGATCGACAGGTTGCCCGATACGGGTCCGTTTCCGCAGGCCGATATCGGCCTTTCGGGTGACCTGGAGGCCGAAATTGCCGCTGCGCCGGCGGTCGATGTCGAGGAGCGGTTTCGCCGCACGCTTGCCGAGGGTCGTGACCGCGATCGTGCCGCCGGGCGCACGCTGGATGGCCCGCACCGGTCGGATCTGGTGGTTCGGCATCGTCCCAAGGGGATGCCGGCCGAACTCTGTTCGACAGGCGAGCAGAAGGCGCTGCTGGTCGGCATCGTCCTCTCGCATGCCCGGCTGACCGGCGAAATGTCTGGCATGACGCCGATCCTGCTGCTCGACGAGATCGCCGCCCATCTCGACAGCGGCAGGCGCGCAGCCTTGTTCTCGATTCTGGAAGAGCTGAACTGCCAGGCGTTCATGACGGGAACCGATGCAGCGCTTTTTTCCAGTCTGAAGGGGCGTGCGCAATTCCTGACGGTCGACCACGGTACGGTTGGGCCAACGGTCTAAATCTTTGTCTCCTGACAAGGTTTTTCGGCCGCTATATGGTCCGGCAATGAGCACTGCCGCCCTGACCGCCGACGAGATCGAACGCTATGCCCGCCACATCGTGCTGCCCGAGATCGGCGGCGCCGGCCAGCAGCGACTGAAGCGGGCGCGGGTTCTGGTCATCGGCGCCGGCGGGCTGGGCGCGCCGGTGCTTGAATATCTTGCCGCCGCCGGCGTCGGCACGCTCGGCGTGGTCGATGACGACATCGTTTCGCTCTCCAACCTGCAGCGCCAGGTCATTCACGGCACCGACACTGTCGGCATGTTGAAAACCGACAGCGCCAAGGCGGCAATCGCCCGCATCAATCCCAACACATCAGTCGAAACACACACATTCCGGCTGACCACGGACAACGCCCCTGCCCTCGTCGCCCGCTATGACGTCGTCGTCGACGGTTCCGACAATTTCGAAACCCGCTATGCAGTGGCCGATGCCTGCACGAGCGAGAGGAAACCGCTGGTGCATGCCGCGGTCGGACGCTTCGATGGTTCGGTGACAGTGCTGAAGCCATTCGAAGACGGCAAGGACGGCAGGCCCAACCCCGGCTATCGCGATCTGTTTCCCGAACCGCCGCCGCCTGGGCTGGTGCCGTCGTGCGCCGAAGCCGGCGTGCTCGGTGCGCTGACCGGCGTCGTCGGCACTTTGCAGGCGATGGAGGCGATCAAGCTGATCACCGGCATCGGCGAGCCGCTGGTCGGCCGGCTGCTGCTCTATGATGCGCTGGCCGCGCGCTTCGACACCATCCGCTACAAGAGAAACTGATCCCGTGGACCGGACCGAAGCTGTTTCCATCACGCGGATCCCGGCCGATTTCGACCGTTGGAACGACGTGCTCGCGCTGATCATGGATGCCTTCGCCGCCATGGACGGCGTCATCGACCCGCCCTCCTCGGCGCACCTGCTGACCGCCGAGACACTGCGCGACAGGGTGCTGCGGGAGACCGGTTTCCTTGCGCTCAAGGGCGACAGGATCGTCGGCTGCGTCTTTGCCCTTGAAAGGGTAGCGGAATTCTATGTCGGCAAGCTCGCCGTCGCGCCGGATTGCCAGGGACAAGGCCTTGGCCGGCGGCTGATGCGGGCGGTCGAAGATCTTGCCCGTGGCCGCGGCAAGGCGGCCCTCGAGCTTCAAACGCGGATCGAGCTGACCGGAAACCACGCGGCCTTTGCCCGCCTCGGCTTTCACGAGACCGAACGGACGGCGCATGAGGGCTATATCAGGCCGACCTCGATCACCATGCGCAAGGTGCTTGCGTAAGTCTGGTCTTCCATTCGAAACGCCGCAGAACGTTACGCCGCGACGGCGTCAGGTTCTATTTCTTGTTTGAGCATGATCTTTTCCGAAAACCGGTCTCCACTTTTCGGGATCATGCTCTGAACGGCAGCACGCGATCCGGCGGGCGATGGCCGTCGACGAAGGCGCGAATGTTGATGATGACCTTCTCGCCCATGTCGATGCGGCCTTCGAGCGTCGCCGAGCCCATATGCGGCAGGAGCACGACCTTGCCCTTGGCGGCGAGCTTCAGCAGCTTGCCGTTCAGTGCCGGCTCGTGCTCGTAGACGTCGAGGCCGGCGCCGGCGAGCTTGCCGTCCTGGATCATCTTGACCAGCGCTTCTTCGTCGATGATGTCGCCGCGCGCCGTGTTGACGACGTAGGCCGTGGGCTGCAGCAGCGCCAGCCGCCGCGCCGAAAGCAGATGGAAGGTCGCCGGCGTCGACGGGCAATTGACCGAAATGATGTCCATGCGGGCCAGCATCTGGTCGAGGCTTTCCCAGTAGGTCGCCTCCAGCCCGTCTTCCACCGCCGGCAACACGCGGTGGCGGTTGTGGTAGTGGATCGACAGGCCGAAGGCCTTGGCCCGCCTGGCGACCGCGGTGCCGATGCGTCCCATGCCGACAATGCCGAGCCGCTTGCCCCAGATGCGCCGGCCGAGCATCCAGGTCGGCGACCAGCCGGCCCATTTCTTGTCACCGGTAAGCACATTGGCGCCTTCCACCAGCCGCCGCGGCACCGCCAGCATCAGCGCCATGGTCATGTCGGCGGTATCCTCGGTCAGCACATTGGGCGTGTTGGTGACAGTGATGCCCTTCTTGGCTGCGGCCGCGACATCGATCTTGTCGACGCCATTGCCGAAATTGGCGATCAGCTTGAGATTGTCGCCGGCCTGGGCGATCAGCGCCGCATCAATCTGGTCGGTCACCGTCGGCACCAGCACGTCGGCTTCCTTGACCGCCGCAACCAGTTCCGGCTGTGTCATCGGCCTGTCCTCGACATTCAGCCGGGCATCGAACAGTTCGCGCATGCGGGTCTCGACCGGGTCGGGCAGCTTTCGCGTGATGACGACGAGAGGCTTCTTTTTGCCTGCCATTGTTTCCTCGTACCCCGATCTCGTTGAGACCTCTTTAACCAAGACCGGCGAAACTGAAAGCCGGTCGCGGTGTCGATACCCCCATGTAACAAGCGGTGCCGCCGAAGACAAAGAAAAAGGGGCGCCAAGGCAAGCGCCGAAAGGAACGAAAGTGTCTGGTTTCGCGTCGCTTCGCCTGACCCTCAGCGCAGCATTTCTCGGCGCTCTGCTTTATTCTCCGCTTGCCGCGGCGCAGGGTGCGGCAGCACCTGCCCAGAGCGTCGTCACGCTCGGGCCGAGCGGTTTGCCGTTGCCGCGATTCGTCAGCCTGAAATCCGGCCGCGTCAACTCGCGCGTCGGCCCCGGCGCCAACTATTCGGTCGACTGGATGTACATGAAGGCTGGCCTGCCGATGGAGGTCATCCAGGAATTCGACACATGGCGCCGCGTGCGCGATGCCGACGGTTCGGAAGGCTGGATCAACCAGTCGCTGCTGTCGGGCCGGCGCACGGCAATCGTCGCACCGTGGCAGCGCGGCAAGGGCGCCCAGGTCGATGTCCTCTACAGCCCTGACAAGGACGCAAGGGTGATCGCGATGGTCGAGCCCGGCGTCATGGGCACGATCAAATCCTGCGACGGCCAGTGGTGTGAAATGACGTTCGATGGCCACACCGGCTGGCTTGCCCAGTCTCTTGTCTGGGGCGCCTATCCCGGCGAACGGGTCAAGGACTGATTTTTGGGACTGGTCTTTTAGCCTTTTGACCGCGATCCGTCCAAGATTGGCTGTCGCAATTCAGCGCCCGATGCGGCCGAGATGGGTATCCTGAAAGCCGGTTGACAGCTTCAGGCCGTAGCCCAGTGCACGATCGATGGCGATGTGGGCGATCCAGATCAACGCAACCGCCATCGCGGTCGCGTTGCCGGACAGGTGTCCGGCGAGCAGCAGCAGCACGGGTACGATCAGGATGTGCAGGGCGTTGTAGGCAATGGCGCCGACGCGCGGCCTCGCCAGATAGCCTGACATCGACAGGTCCGGCGCCAGGATAAGCAATCCGAAGAGCCACCAGGAGATGCCGGTTGAGGCGTAGAAGACGACGGCAGCCACCGCCACGACGACCCATTCGAGCCGGATTGTCAGTTCGAGGGGCTTCATCCCTTGCCGTTTATTCTGGCCTTGCCGTTTATTCTGGCCTCGCCGGTCATTCGCGGCGTTTGGGGCGCAGCCTCACCACGATGTCGACATTGGCGATCTCCATCCCCTCCGGCGGCTCCGGCAGGTTGGCAACCGTCACCGGACCGCTGGCGATGTCGAATATGCGGTTTTCGCCTTCGATGTAGAAATGGTGGTGATCGGACGTGTTGGTGTCGAAGTAGGTCTTGGAACCCTCGACGGCGAGGATGCGCAGCAGTCCCGCCTGGGTGAACTGGTGAAGGGCATTGTAGACGGTGGCGAGCGACACCGGCACACCGGCGGCGACCGCCTCCTCGTGCAGTTCCTCGGCCGACAGATGACGGTCGCCCTTGGCGAAAAGCAGGTCGGCCAGCGCAATGCGCTGGCGCGTCGGCCTCAGGCCGGCTTCACGAACCCGCTTGTCCACAGCGACATTTTCCTTCCGGCCGTCCAGGTCCATCTTCTCGTCGAACCCCACAGTTCCGCCCCAAGACACGCCCAGAATGGCAAAAAAATGGACGTCTGCCGAAACCGGACCTCAAACGACATATATTCTGTCGGCCGAAAGCGATCAATAGCGCGCATTGACCCAGGCGGACGGGCAGGTTAAGCGCAAACGCCGGTTTCCGGCCTGAAACAGATTGTGTTAGGAAACCAACGACAAGGGCGCCCGATAGCCCGCGACAATATGGGGACGAGATTGATGGCGGGTTCGAAATCCAGCTACGACTACGACGAATTGCTGGCCTGCGCCCGCGGCGAACTGTTCGGACCGGGCAATGCGCAGCTGCCCTATCCGCCCATGCTGATGTTCGACCGCATCACAGAGATCAGCGAGACGGGCGGCGCCCACGGCAAGGGCTTCATCCGCGCGGAATTCGACATCAAGCCGGACCTGTGGTTCTTTGCCTGCCATTTCATCGGCAATCCGATCATGCCGGGGTGCCTCGGCCTCGACGCCATGTGGCAGTTGACGGGATTCTATCTTGGCTGGCTCGGCGAACCCGGCAAGGGAATGGCTCTGTCGACCGGTGAGGTCAAATTCAAGGGTATGGTCACGCCGGCGGTAAAGAAAGTGGAATACGGTATCGACTTCAAACGCGTGATGCGTGGCCGGCTGGTGCTCGGCATCGCCGATGGCTGGCTGAAGGCGGACGGTGAACCCATATACGCGGCAACGGATTTGAAGGTCGGTCTGTCCAAGCAGTCGGCGGTCAGCTGACCGGCATCCCCGGCGGCCCCCTGGAAGGAGTTGCGAATGAGACGTGTCGTAGTCACAGGCCTCGGCATCGTGTCGTCGATCGGCAACAATGCCAACGAGGTGCAGACCTCGCTGCATGACGCCAGATCCGGCATCAGCTTCTCCGATTCCTTCGCCGAACATGGCTTCCGCTGCCAGGTCTGGGGCGCGCCGACGCTCGATCCCTCCGCCATGATCGATCGCCGTGCGATGCGCTTCCTATCGCAAGGTGCGGCCTGGAACCACGTCGCCATGGATCAGGCGATCGCGGATGCGGGGCTGGGCGAGAGCGACATCACCAATGAACGCACCGGCATCGTCATGGGATCGGGCGGACCATCCACCCGCACCATCGTCGAAGCCGCCGAAATCACGCTGAAGAACGGCAGTCCCAAGCGCATCGGTCCGTTCGCGGTGCCGAAGGCGATGTCGTCGACGGCATCGGCAACGCTTGCCACCTGGTTCAAGATCCACGGCGTCAATTACTCGATCTCGTCGGCCTGCTCGACCTCGGCGCATTGCATCGGCAATGGCTACGAACTGATCCAGTGGGGCAAGCAGGACATGGTCTTTGCCGGCGGCCACGAGGACCTCGACTGGACGATGTCGGACCTGTTCGACGCCATGGGCGCCATGTCGTCGAAGTTCAACGACAAGGCATCGACAGCTTCCCGCGCGTATGACGCCAATCGCGACGGCTTCGTCATCGCCGGCGGCGCCGGCGTGCTGGTGCTGGAAGAGCTGGAGCATGCCAAGGCGCGCGGCGCCAAGATCTACGCCGAGATCGTCGGCTACGGCGCAACCTCGGACGGCCATGACATGGTGGCGCCATCCGGCGAAGGCGCGGTCCGCTGCATGCGCCAGGCGATGGCCACGGTTTCCACGCCGGTCGACTACATCAACACCCATGGCACGTCGACGCCAGTGGGCGATTCCAAGGAAATGGGCGCGATCCGCGAGGTGTTCGGCGAGAAGATGCCCTACATCACGTCGACGAAATCGCTGACCGGCCATTCGCTGGGTGCTGCCGGCGTGCAGGAATCCATCTACTCGATCCTGATGATGCAGGGCGGCTTCATCGGCGAAAGCGCCCATATCGAGACCCTAGACCCCGAATTCGAGGGCATGCCGATCGTGCGAAAGCGCATCGACAACGCCAAGATCGACACTGTTTTATCAAATTCGTTCGGTTTCGGCGGCACCAACGCAACGCTCGTTTTCCAGCGCTATTCCGCATAAGGCCAGCGTTTTTGTATTTTGCATAAGGATTGGGGGCCATGGACGGATTGATGAAGGGCAAGCGCGGGCTTGTCATGGGGGTCGCCAACGACCATTCGATCGCCTGGGGCATCGCCCGGAAATTGTCCGAACATGGGGCGGAGCTCGCCTTCACCTATCAGGGCGACGCCTTCGGGCGCCGGGTCAAGCCGCTCGCCGACAAGCTCGGCGCCTCGCTGGTCGTGCCGTGCGACGTCGAGGACAGTGCTTCGGTCGCCGCCATCTTCGAGACGCTGGGCAACGCCTGGGGCGGACTGGACTTCATCGTCCACGCCATCGGCTTTTCCGACAAGAACGAGCTGAAAGGCCTCTACGCCGACACCAGCCGGGACAATTTCGTCCGCACCATGGTGATCTCCTGCTATTCCTTCACCGAGGTCGCCCGCCACGCTGCCGCCCTGATGCAGGACGGCGGGTCGATGATCACGCTGACCTATGCGGGGTCGGTCCGCGTCATGCCGAACTACAATGTCATGGGCGTCGCCAAGGCCGGGCTGGAGGCCAGCGTGCGTTACCTCGCCAACGACTACGGTCCACGCGGCATCCGGGTCAACGGCATATCGGCGGGACCGGTGCGCACGCTCGCCGGCGCCGGGATTTCCGACGCGCGTCACATGTTCTCCTACCAGCAGCGCAACTCGCCGCTGCGCCGCACCGTGACCATCGACGAGGTCGGCGGCTCAGCGCTTTATCTGTTGTCCGATCTGTCTTCCGGCGTTACCGGCGAAATCCACTATGTCGATTCCGGCTATCACATCGTTTCCATGCCGACGCTTGATGAATTGAAGCAGACCGATGGCGGGCGAGAGTAGTCAGCTCAAGAAATACTTTCCTTCCCATAAAATTAGACGCATTCACGGAAACGCATTTTAAGGACATGTCCGTTAGAAGGCCCTGTACTCTGGGGACCTTTCCATGCCCGCCGTCAGCAACCCGAAGCGAACACCGGTGTTCCGGCTGCTCACCATAGCAAGCTCGGGCCTTGGCAGTTTCGTCCTCGGACTCTGGGGCCTGAAGCACGGTCTCGGCGATGGTTTTGCCGGCATACCGATCGACATGATGGCTGCGGTGATGGCAGCCCTTTGCGCGCTGGCGGCGTCGCTGGCCGCGATGTCCTTCTTCGCCGGCGTCGATGAATCGGCGGATTTCGTCTACACGGAGACCCATTTCGACAAGCTGACCGGCCTGCTGGCACGCCCGGCGATGGTCGGCAAGATTGCCGAGGCGGCATGCGCGACCGGCCGGACCGGCGAACCGATGTTCCTCATCGACATCGACATCGATCGGTTCAAGCAGATCAACGACGCCATCGGCTACAGCCAGGGTGACGAGCTGATCCGCGCCTTCACCAAGCGGTTGAAGACTTGCGTGCCGCAGCGCGCGATGATCGGACGCATCGGCGCCGGCGAATTCGCGATTCTGCTCCCCGACAATCAGGTGCCCGGGTCGCTGGAAAGCGCCATCGAGAGGCTCATCGACGAGATGATGGAGCCCTATGAGCTCAGCACGCGCCTGCAATCGGTCAGCCTGTCGGTGGGCATCGTGGCGATGCCAAAGGACGGCATCGATCCCGTCCTCATCCTGCGCCGCTCCAATCTGGCACTGCAGAATGCGCGCGCCAGCGGCGTCGGCAACTGGTCGGTCTTCCACGCCGAAATGGGCAGGGTCGCCGACCACCGCCAGTGGGTCGAGTCCGAGCTGCACGTCGCCTTCGAGCGCGGTGACTTCGACCTTCACTACCAGCCGCAGCTCGATCTCCCGACCGGCCGCATCGTTGGCTACGAAGCCCTGATCCGCTGGCGCCATCCCGAACGCGGCATGATCCCGCCGATGGAGTTCATCCCGATCGCCGAGGAAACCGGCATGATCGGGCCGATCGGCGAATGGGTGTTGCGCAAGGCCTGCAGCGACGCCCGCCATCTGCCCGACGATTGCTTCGTCGCCGTCAACATCTCGCCCGTGCAGTTCATGACCAAGGACTTCGTCGGCATCGTGCGCGACACCATGACGAGCACCGGCATCAAGCCGTCGAGGCTGGAGCTGGAGGTGACCGAGACGGCGATGATGCAGGACCGCGACCGCGCCGCCACCATCCTGAAGCAGCTCGCGGAGATGGGCATCTCGGTCGCCGTCGACGATTTCGGCACCGGCTATTCCAATCTGAGCTATCTGATCGACTTCTCGTTCGGCAAGCTGAAGATCGACCGCTCCTTCGTCAGCCGCCTCGATACAGACTCCAGTTCCGGCGCGGTCGTCTCGACCATCGTCGGGCTTTCGCGCGCGCTCGGCGTCAGCATCATTGCCGAAGGCGTCGAGACCGAAAGCCAGGCGACGCTGCTTCGGGCAGCCGGCTGCGAAGTGGTGCAGGGCTACCTGTTCGGCCGGCCAGCGCCGCTCAAGATCAGGGTTGGCGACGCGCATGTCACCGACGAGGTCCGACGCGTCGCCAATCTGCATTGAACGCGCTGCCGAGTGGTTTAACGGCGCGCGACAAGCACCTTGAACATGCCGTCGCGGGCGAACTCGGCATGGCTCGAAAAAGCGGCCGACAGCACCGGCTCGTAAGGAAGCTGGCGGTTGGCCACCATGAACAGCCGCCCACCGGGTTTCAGCGCCTTGGCCGCCGCGCGGATCATGCCTGCGCCGATCTCGGGCTCGGCCGCGCGGCTGCGGTGAAAGGGCGGGTTCATGGCGATCGCGTCGTAGCGCTTCTCGACCGGTTCCTTCAGCAGGTCAGTCCAGAAGTAGTCCCTGGCGATCGACTGTCTACCCCCCGCCAGATTGAGCTTCGCGGCTTCGAGCGAGGCGAAATCGGCCTCATGGAGGTCAAGCGCCGAAATGCCCGGTGATCGGGCCGCGATCTCGGCGGCCACATAGCCCCAGCCGGCGCAGAAATCGGCAACGCTGCCGCGCAGATCATTGGGCAGGTTCTCGACCAGCAATTTCGAGCCGGTATCGATCCGGTCGAAGGAAAACATGCCGGGCGCGGTGCGGAACCGGCCTTCAACCAGCAGATCGGGATTGGCGGCGCGCAGGTCTTGCGCGGCGGCCAGATCGGCAGGACGGCGAAACCAGAAGGCGATGCCGTGATATTTCGGCAGGTGGCCCTCGAGCTGCACAAGCTCGTCAATGCGCTTGCGCAGGCTGGCGATGCCTTCATCCTTACCGCCGGCAACGACGACCAATCCACCCGGAGCCACGCGCTCGAGCGCCTCGGCGATGCGCAATTCGTTCAAGCCGCGATGCCGACCGGCAAGCACGAGTGCCATATCGAAGTCGTCGCCTTCCGCTTGCGCGGTGACGATGAAGCCAGACGCCTGCAGCGCCCGAAAAGACGGCCTGAAGCCTTGCGCGAGGTGCAGCGCGGCTTCAAAGCCTTCGGACAGGCGAAAACCCGGTTCGGCGCCGAGAAACAGGGCGCGCGCGCCCTTTCCCGGCAAAGGAACAGCCTCGGCCTCAAAGGGATGAAAAAGCGTCTTCAGCGGCTCGGTGGACATTGTTCGATCTCGAGGCCTGTCTTGACAATCTGAAAATGAAAACGGGCGACAAATGAAAGCGGGCGCGACATACGTCGCGCCCGCTTCGATTTATGATCCCGGACCGATCAGGCGGCGTTTTCTTCGCCTTCGGTCTTCTTGTCACGGGCGAGTTCCTTGCCGGTGGCCTGGTCGACGACCTTCATCGACAGGCGGACCTTGCCGCGCTCGTCGAAGCCCATCAGCTTGACCCAGACCTTGTCGCCTTCCTTGACGACGTCCGAGGTCTTGGCGACCCGGTCGTTGGCAAGCTGCGAAATGTGGACGAGGCCGTCACGCGGACCGAAGAAGTTGACGAAAGCGCCGAAGTCGGCGGTCTTGACGACCGTGCCTTCGTAGATCTCGCCGACTTCCGGCTCGGCGACGATGGTGTGGATCCACTTCTTCGCCGCCTCGATCTCCTTGGCGTTCGACGAAGCGATCTTGACGGTGCCGTCGTCCTCGATGTTGATCTTGGCGCCGGTCTTTTCGACGATCTCGCGGATGACCTTGCCGCCCGAACCGATCACGTCGCGGATCTTGTCGGTCGGGATGTGCATGACTTCGATGCGCGGCGCGAACTCACCGAGTTCCGAACGCGCGCCGGAGAGCGCGTGGCCCATCTCGCCGAGGATGTGCAGACGACCGTCCTTGGCCTGGCCGAGCGCGATCTGCATGATCTCCTCGGTGATGCCATCGATCTTGATGTCCATCTGCAGCGAGGTGATGCCGTTGGCGGTGCCGGCGACCTTGAAATCCATGTCGCCGAGATGATCCTCGTCGCCAAGAATGTCGGAGAGCACGGCGAAGCGCTCGCCTTCCTTGATCAGGCCCATGGCGATGCCGGCGACGGGCTTGGCCAGCGGCACGCCGGCATCCATCAGCGCCAGCGAGGTGCCGCACACAGTGGCCATCGACGACGAACCGTTGGACTCGGTGATCTCCGAGACGACGCGCAGCGTGTAGGGGAACTGGTCAGCGCTCGGCAGCATCGGGCGGATGGCGCGCCATGCGAGCTTGCCATGGCCGATTTCGCGGCGGCCCGGCGAGCCCATGCGGCCGGTTTCGCCGACGGAGTAGGGAGGGAAGTTGTAATGAAGGAGGAACTTCTCCTTGTACATGCCGGTCAGCGAATCGACGTACTGCTCGTCCTCACCGGTGCCGAGCGTGGCAACGACCAGCGCCTGGGTCTCGCCGCGGGTGAACAGCGCCGAACCGTGCGTGCGTGGCAGGACACCGACTTCGGAGACGATCTTGCGGACCGTCTTGAGGTCGCGACCATCGATGCGCGAGCCGGTGTCGAGGATGTTCCAGCGCACGACCTTGGCCTGAAGTTCCTTGAACACGGTGCCGATCTGCTCGGACGTGTACTTGGCGTCTTCGCCTTCGGCCGGAGCAAACGCGGCCTTGACCTTGGCCTTGACGGCGTCGACGGCGGCGTAGCGCTTCTGCTTGTCGGTGTTCTTGTAGGCATCGCGAAGTTCGCCTTCGACGATCTTCAGCATCTCGGCTTCAAGCGCGGAATAGTCCGGCGCGGTGAAGTCGCGCGGCTCCTTGGCGGCGACTTCGGCCAGCTTGATGATGGCGTCGATGACCGGCTGGAAACCCTTGTGGCCGAACATCACGGCGCCGAGCATCAGCTCTTCGCCGAGTTCCTTGGCTTCGGACTCGACCATCAGCACGGCGTCGGTGGTGCCGGCGACGACGAGGTCGAGCTTGGATTCCTGCATCTCGTCGACATGCGGGTTGAGCACGTATTCGCCGTTGATGTAGCCGACGCGGGCGCCGCCGATCGGGCCCATGAAGGGAACGCCCGAAAGGGTCAGCGCCGCCGAGGTGGCGACGATCGACAGGATGTCGGGATCGTTCTCGAGGTCATGCTGGACGACGGTGACGACGATCTGCGTGTCGTTCTTGTAGCCTGCGGCGAAGAGCGGGCGGATCGGGCGGTCGATGAGGCGGGAAACCAGCGTTTCCTTCTCGCTCGGACGGCCTTCACGCTTGAAATAGCCGCCCGGAATCTTGCCGGCGGCGTAGGTCTTTTCCTGGTAGTTGACGGTCAGCGGGAAGAAATCGAGGCCGGGCTTCGGCTCCTTCATCGAAACGACGGTGGCGAGAACCTTGGTCTCGCCGTAGGTCGCGAGCACCGCGCCATCAGCCTGACGCGCGATCTTGCCGGTTTCGAGGATGAGCGGACGGCCGCCCCATTCGATTTCCACTTTGTGGTGATTGAACATGTCTTGTCCTTAATAAGCGGAAAGGGCCGCGCCGTTTCACGGTGCGCGGATGCCCTTTCCCTGGCTTCCTTTCTCGGGCAGCCACGGGCAAGACAACGGGAAGCTCGGGTGATTTCAGCGCGGCGAGCGCGCGAGCGTCCTGCAATCCTGCCCCATGACCGTCCATGGGCGGTTTCGAGTGGCCCTCTGCACGCTCGAAACCGGGTCTGGCCAGTCGATACGACTGGCAGAATGCGCGACCGGCGGGCCTTCCGAAGAAAGCCCGCCGGTCAATTCGTCAACGGCGCAGACCGAGCTTCTCGATCAACGTCTGGTAGCGCGCGTCGTCCTTGCGCTTGAGATAATCAAGCAGGCTGCGGCGCTGAGAGACGAGAGCGAGTAGACCACGGCGGGAATGGTTATCCTTCTTGTGGTCCTTGAAATGGTCGGTCAGGTTCTTGATGCGCTCGGAAAGGATGGCCACCTGGACTTCCGGAGACCCGGTATCGCCCTTGGCGGTTGCGAATTCACCCATCAATTCCTGTTTACGCTCGGCAGTAATCGACATCGTGTTTTTCCTTATCTGTTTGAGGAAACGGGTCGCCCTCAGCCGGGATGTCGTCCAGCAGGGGCCGGTGCAAGCAAAGCGTCTGAGCGCTATGCTGCGGCGCATATAGTGCAATTCCCCGGAAAACACCAGCCCAATTCACAAGCCGGCTTTTCAGGTCGAAATGGCCGGTTTTATCCCAGTTAAAGCCATTTCTTCCCTTTGAAGAAGGCGATCAGCCCAAATGCGACAAGCGCCATGAACAGCAACGATGCCGGATAGCCATAGTAGGCCTTCAGCTCCGGCATGTTCCATGGTGAGCTCCCGGGGTCGAAATTCATGCCCCACACACCGACCAGAAAGGTGAGCGGCATGAAGATGACCGAGACGATGGTGAGATAGCTGATGACCTCGTTGGTACGCGCCTGGCTCAGCGACAGATGCATCTCGATCAGGCCGGTCAGCATGTCGCGCTGGGTTTCGACCAGTTCGATCAACCTGAGCGAATGGTCGAGCGTGTCGTTGAGGAAGACCTTGGTCTCGGCCTTCACATAGGGCACGTCGTTGCGGATCAGCGTCGCCAGCGCATCGCGCATCGGCCACAGCGCTCCCTTCAGCACATTGGTGTCGCGACGCAATTCATGCAGCTGCCGCATCTGATGCTTGTGCGTCGTGTGCAGCATTTCGTCCTCGATGCCGTCGACCACGTCGCCGGCGGCTTCGATCGGCGGAAAATAGCTGTCGACGATGGCGTCGATCAGCGCGTAGGCGAGATAGTCGGCGCCGCGCGCGCGCAGCCGGTTGGGCGCCGAGCTTTCGATGCGCTTGCGCACGGGATCGAACGGATCGCCTTCACGTTCCTGGAAGGTGACGACGAAGTTCTTGCCGAAGAAGACGGCGATCTGCTCATAGCGGTGTGACGTGACATCGTCGATCATCCTGACGACGACGAAGGCATGGTCCTCGAAGAAGTCGACCTTCGGCCGCTGGCCGGTGTTGACGACGTCCTCCAGCGCCAGCGGATGCAGGCTGAAAATGCGGCCGATCTCCTCGATCAGCGAAATGTTGGCGAGACCGGTGCAGTCGAGCCAGATGACCGGCCACTTGTCGCAATGGGTGTTGAGGTCGTCGATGCTGGCATTTTCGATGGTCTTGAACTTCTGCGGCGAGATCAGGGTCAGCCGCAGTTCCGAGCGTCGCGCCGTCGGGTCGGCGATCAGCGTGCCGGGCGACGCGCCTACCGGCGGCCGCCGTGTCTTCACCGGCGCCCGCTTTTTCACCGCCTCGGCCTTTGCCATATGCCCCTCAAGCGTAAAGTCGACGTGAGGTTAGAACCTTGCGTTGTCGCAATTCCGGACGGAAAACCGTTTCTCACTTTTCCTGCAATTGCTTTGGCCGTCACCCGGCAAAGACCCGCTTGGGCTTGAACATGCCTTGCTCGATGGCACCGATGGCAACCAGCTTGCCGCGTGCCGTGGCGCAGGCTTCTTCGGCTTCCACCGGTGCGTCACGGCCGCGAATGATGACCGGATTGCCGAGGCGAATCTTCGTCGCCGCATCGTCGCTGATGGCGATCTGCGGCAGGCAGTCGAGGGCCGCCGATGTATCGACCAGAAGCGCATCGATGGCGTCGAAGTCGATCGGCGCTTCTATCGCTTCAGCGGCGTCCGTCGCGTCTGGGTCGGCTTCACCCGGCGCGCCGAAGCGAGCGGCTTCCAGCTCGGCGATGGTGACGAAATCCTCCGGTGTGAACGGCTCGACCTCGATCCGGCGCAGTTCGGAAATGTGACCGAAGCAGCCGAGATCGCGGCCCATGTCGCGGGCCAGCGAGCGCACATAGGTGCCCTTGCCGCACTCGACCTCGAAAACCGTATGGTCGGCGTTGTGCTCGACAATATCGAGCCGGCCGATCTCGACCTCGCGCGGGGGTATGTCGACCGTCGCGCCGTCGCGTGCAAGGTCGTAGGCGCGTTCGCCCGCGATCTTGATGGCCGAAAATTGCGGCGGCGTCTGCATGATGACGCCGGTGTATTTCGGCAGCAGCGCCAGCACCTCGGCTTGCGACGGACGCAGGCCGGACTCCTTCGTCACCGGACCTTCGAGGTCGTCGGTCGAACGCTCCTGCCCCCAGGCAACGATGAAGCGATAGATCTTGGCGCCGTCCTGCACGTAGGGCACGGTCTTGGTGGCCTCGCCAAGCGCGATCGGCAGCATGCCGGAGGCGAGCGGGTCGAGCGTGCCGGCATGGCCGGCCTTGTCGGCCTGGAACAGCCATTTGATCTTGGAGACGGCTTCGGTCGAGCCCATGCCGACCGGCTTGTCCAGGACCAGCCAGCCCGAGATCGGCCGGCCTTTCTTCTTGCCGCGACGCGCCACTATTCGGTGTCCTTGTTGTCGTCTTTGCTTTGATCTTCAGGGCCTAGATCGCGCGCCACTTCGGGCGATTTCAAGAGGTCGTTGATCCTGGCGAAATTGTCGAAGGAGGTGTCGAGCTTGAAGCGGAACTCCGGCATGAACTTCATCTGCCGCAGCGCGCCGGAAACGCGGCCGCGGATGAATTTCGCATGCTTGTTCAGCGCCTCGACCACCGCGTCGGTATCCTTGGCGCCGAGTGGCGAGACGAAAGCGGTGGCGACCCTCAGATCGGTAGACATGCGCACTTCCGAAACCGAAACCACGGCGTTCTCTATCAACGGATCGATGATGTCGCCGCGCTGCAGGGTTTCAGAAAGCGCATGGCGCACCTGTTCGCCGACGCGCAGCATGCGCTGGGTTGGACCAGCAGTTGTTGATCTTGGCATGAAAACTCTTCCTTCGCGCGGGATCGAACCGCCATAAATCGTCCACTTAACGCTGTTGACCCGGCTTGGCTACCCACTAGGAGCCAAGATCGCGGGTTTGCCACTAATGCAACGTCCGTGGCTCGGAATGCTCTGTATCTTGGTCAGCCTGTCCAGAGGCCATGACTGACACGATCTTGTCGTACCCGGCTTTCATACTGGACTCGGACCCAAACGCGCTCATCGGAATAAGCCAGCCGCCTTCTTGCATCAGGAAGCCGATGCCGAATTCGGTCAGGGTAATTTTGTCTACGGATCTCCAGCCAATGCGGGTTTCTGAATCTGCGACATGCTTTGATATGCCGGTGGTGCTCACTCGGATCAAGGTGGGCTCGGGCTCGAAATCAGCAACCTCTCCCTTTCTCGCCAGAATGGGACTGAGATTGGTCATGATGCCTGTGACGATAATCATCATGCCAACAACTCCCAGGATTCCGGCCAGAGCACCGGAACCGTCGAGAATATTTGTGGCCAGCATGAGCGGAATGCCGACGAGAAAATGGTAACTCAAGCTCCTCATGGCGCGGAGACGACGTTCGCTCTGCGCCCTTGAGTGGGCAGCCGAAAAATCGGCGGGAGACAGAACAAAGCTGAACTCAAGGCTCCGTTCTTGCTCCATATGCCAACGCTACAGTGTCCGGGTCACCATCTCGACGCGGAAGCACTCGATGACGTCGCCGACGCGCATATCCTCGTAGTTCTGGAAGGCCATGCCGCACTCCTGGCCGCCGGGGACTTCCGAGACTTCGTCCTTGAAGCGCTTCAGGGTCTTCAACGTGCCTTCGTGGATGACGACGTTGTCGCGGATCAGGCGCACGCCCGCACCGCGCTCGACCTTGCCTTCGGTGACACGGCAGCCGGCGATCTTGCCGACCTTGGTGATGTCGAAGATCTCGAGGATCTCGGCATTGCCGATGAAGGTTTCGCGACGCTCCGGCGACAGCAGGCCCGACAGAGCCGCCTTCACGTCATCCACGAGATTGTAGATGATCGAGTAATAGCGGATCTCGATGCCCGCGGCCACAGCCGCGGCGCGCGCCTGGACGTTGGCGCGGACATTGAAGCCGATGATCGCCGCACCCGAAGTCTCCGCCAGCGACACGTCGCTTTCGGTGATGGCGCCGGCGCCGGCGTGCACAATGCGCGCACGCACTTCGTCGGTGCCGAGCTTGTCCAGCGCCGCGTTGATCGCCTCGATCGAGCCCTGCACGTCGCCCTTGATGACCAGCGGGAATTCCTTCAGCCCGCTCGTCTGCAACTGCGACATCATCTGCTCGAGTGAACCGCGCTGGCCGGCATGCTTGGCCACCGCCTTCTCGCGCGCCAGGCGCTGGCGGTATTCGGTAATTTCGCGGGCACGGGCTTCGTTGTTGACCACGGCGAAGCGATCACCCGCCTGCGGGGTTCCCTGCAGGCCAAGCACTTCGACCGGCATTGCCGGCGGTGCTTCCTTGATCTGCCCGCCGCGATCGTTGACCAGCGCGCGCACCCGGCCCCATTCGTTGCCGGCAACAAGGATGTCGCCCGGCATCAGTGTGCCGGTCTGCACCAGCACGGTGGCGACGGGGCCACGGCCCTTGTCGAGCTGGGCTTCGATGACGACGCCCTCGGCGGTACGATCCGGATTGGCCTTGAGGTCGAGGATTTCGGCCTGCAGCAGGATCGCTTCGAGCAGCTTGTCGAGATTGGTGCCCTTGGTCGCCGACACTTCGACGTCCAGCACTTCACCGCCCATGGATTCGACGAAGACCTCGTGGCGCAGCAGTTCAGAGCGCACTTTCTGCGGATCGGCATCATGCTTGTCGATCTTGTTGATCGCCACGATGATCGGAACGCCGGCCGCCTTGGCATGGCTGATCGATTCGATGGTCTGCGGCATGACGCTGTCGTCGGCCGCCACCACCAGGATGGCGATGTCGGTCGCCTGGGCGCCGCGAGCACGCATCGCCGTGAAGGCGGCGTGGCCGGGCGTGTCGATGAAGGTGATCTTGTGACCGTTCTTCTCGACCTGGTAGGCGCCGATATGCTGGGTGATGCCACCGGCTTCGCCGGAGACGACGTTGGCGTTGCGGATGGCGTCGAGCAGCGAGGTCTTGCCGTGATCGACGTGGCCCATGATCGTCACGACAGGCGGACGCGTCACCAGGTCCTCGGCATTGTCGGCGATGTTGAAGAGGCCTTCCTCGATGTCGGACTCGGCGACGCGGCGGACCGTGTGGCCGAATTCGGTGGCAACCAGCTCCGCCGTATCGGCGTCGATGACATCGCCCGGCTTCAGGATCTGGCCCTGCTTCATGAAGAACTTGACCAGGTCGACCGCACGCTCGGACATGCGTTGCGCCAGTTCCTGAATGGTGATGGTCTCGGGCAGGATCACTTCGCGCATGACTTTCTCGCGCGGCTCATTGTGCATCGCGCGCTTGAATTTTTCCTGGCGGCGACGCATCGACGACAGCGAACGAGCCCGTGCGTCTTCGTCGGACAATGCTGAATTCAGCGTCAGCTTGCCACGGCGTCGGTCTTCCTCGCTCTTGGTCGGCTTGGCCGGGCGCGCCACTTCGGGCGTGACCAGGCGGCGCACCGGCGCACCGACGCCGGGCCGCTTCGGCTTGGCTTCTTCCTCGTCGTCGACTGTCGCCAATTCAGCGGCCAGCGGCGCGCGGCGGCGCGCCTCTTCCTCGGCGCGACGACGGGACTCGGCCTCGGTCTGCAACCGCGCCTCTTCCTCGGCCTGACGGCGCGCGGATTCCTCGCGTTCGCGCTTGCGGCGCTCTTCGTCCTCGGCGCGGCGCTTGGCGTCCTCGGCGGCGCGCTGACGGTCCTCGACCTCGCGCACCTTCGAGCCTTCGAGCGCCCTGCGGCGGGCTTCCATTTCACTGCGCGACAGTTCGTTCAGCACCATGCCGCTGCGTTCGACCGGAAGCGGCGGAGGCGGCGGGGGCGGGGGCGCCTTGGGCGCTTCCTGCACGACGGGTGCTGCCACGACCGCCGGCTTCGGTGTGAAGACGGGGGCGGCAACCGGCTCCGGCTTGTCGCCGGGCATCGAGAACTTGCGCTTCTTGGTTTCGACGACGACCTGCTTGGTGCGGCCGTGCGAGAAGTTCTGGCGCACAGTGCCCTGCTCCATACCGGGGCGCTTCAGCGTCAAGGTCTTCTTCGGCGTCACACTCAGCGTATTGTCGTCACCCGATTTCGTATCGCTCATTCCATATCCTCTGCGGCATCATCTTCGTCAGCAACAGCCGCAAGCATTGCCAGATCGTCCGGGGAACCGCCCCGATACCGGTCGAGCGCAACCATGCGCTTCTGGACCGCCCTGCCCGCGTCTCCCGCGAGAACGGCAGCATGTATCACATTTGTACCCCCCAATGCCAAGCTCAACTCGGCCTCGGAGAAAAGTTTGTAGGCAAGGATAGCGGGGCCGCCGAGATGGACTGTCGCCCGCCGCGCCTGGCTGATCTTGCGCACGCCGTCGTCGGACGCCTCGGTCGCGTGAAGCACGAAAAGCGCCAATCCACCGCGCACCGCGCTCTCTACCTTGGTGGCGCCCAGCGCAATCGCGCCTGCCTTGCGGGAAAGACCAAGCATGCCCAGAGCGTATCTGGAAAGCAGCCCGTCAACCATGCCGCCGAGATCGGGCGGCACGATCACCTGTGCCTTGAAGGCGCGGGCAAAAAGGTTCTTCGCCGCAGCCTTGTCGATATGTAGGCGGTCGGCGCTCACCCAGCAACCACGGCCGGGCAGATTTCTCTTGATGTCGGGAACGACGGCCGAATCCGGGCCGACGACGAAACGGATCAGTTCATCCGGTTCGGCTTGTTTGCGTGTAACGATGCAGGTGCGATCGTTCATCTCGTCCAGGGGCGGGTTCGGTGCGATGCGGTTTCACCTCACGCACCAACGGCTTCGTCAGCCGAGACTTCTTCGGCCGCAAGCTCGTCTTCGGTGATCCAGCCGGCCTTGAGGCGGGCAGCCAGAACCATCTGCTCGGCATCGGCGCGTGCGACGCCGTGATTGGCCAGCACGCCTGGGAATACCTTGGTCTCGCCGTCCTTGCGTTCCTTCCAGCCGGTCAGGTCGTCGGCGGCATAGCCGGCGAAATCCTCGATCGTCTTCACGCCGTCCTCGCCGAGCGTCACCATCATGGCGGTGGTGATGCCGGGGATTTCGCGCAGCTCGTCCGAGACGCCAAGCGCCTTGCGCTTGTCGTCGTGCTCGGCTTCGATCTTCTCCAGATACTCGCGGGCGCGGGTCTGGATTTCCGAAGCGGTATCCTCGTCGAAGCCGTCGATCGAGGCGATCTCGCCGGAATCGACATAGGCGACTTCCTCGACGCTGGTGAAGCCTTCCGAGGCCAGCACCTGGCCGACCATCTCGTCGACATCGAGGGCTTCCATGAACAGCGACGAACGCTCGACGAATTCCTTCTGGCGACGCTCGGATTCTTCGGCTTCGGTCAGGATGTCGATATCCCAGCCGGTCAGCTGCGAAGCAAGCCGCACGTTCTGGCCGCGGCGGCCGATGGCCAGCGACAGCTGGTCGTCGGGAACCACGACTTCGATGCGTTCGGCATCCTCGTCGAGCACGACCTTGGCGACTTCCGCCGGCTGCAGCGCGTTGACGATGAAGGAGGCGGCCGAAGGCGACCACGGAATGATGTCGATCTTCTCGCCCTGCAGTTCGCCGACGACGGCCTGGACGCGGCTGCCGCGCATGCCGACGCAGGCGCCGACCGGATCGATGGAACTGTCACGCGAGATGACGGCGATCTTGGCGCGCGAACCCGGGTCGCGGGCGACCGCCTTGATCTCGATGATGCCGTCATAGATTTCCGGCACTTCCATGGTGAACAGCTTGGCCATGAACTGCGGATGGGTGCGCGACAGGAATATCTGCGGGCCGCGCTGCTCGCGGCGCACGTCGTAGACGTAGGCGCGGACACGGTCGCCGTATTTGTAGTTCTCGCGCGGGATCAGTTCGTCGCGACGGATGATTGCTTCGCCACGGCCGAGATCGACGATGACATTGCCGTATTCGACACGCTTGACGGTGCCGTTGACGATCTCGCCGATGCGGTCCTTGTACTCGTCATACTGGCGGTCGCGCTCGGCCTCGCGCACCTTCTGCACGATGACCTGCTTGGCCGACTGGGCGGCGATGCGGCCGAAATCCATCGGCGGCAGCTGTTCGGCGATGAAGTCGCCGAGCTGGGCGTCGGGATTGCGCTCGCGCGCCGAGGAAATGGCGATCTGCGTGGCGTAGTCATCGACCTTCTCGACCACTTCCATCAGCCGCTGCAGCTTCATCTCACCGGTGTTCGGGTTGATGTCGGCGCGGATGTTGGTCTCCTGGCCGTAACGCGAGCGCGCCGCCTTCTGGATCGCATCAGCCATGGCAGCGATGACGATCGACTTGTCGATCGACTTTTCACGCGCGACCGCATCGGCGATCTGCAGCAGTTCAAGCCTGTTGGCGCTTACAACCATCGTTTTTCTCCCGAGCCTGTTTGCCGGACCTTTGCGCCCGGCAGCTCAATCATAGTTCCTGTTCGGTTTCGTTTTCCGCGCCGGCTTCCGCACCCTCTTCAGCACCCTCTGGCGCATCGTCGTCGGGTTCGCCGCGGCGTTTCTTGGCTTCCTTGCGCGCCCTGTTGTCTTTCGACAGGGCATCGCGAATGAGATCGTCGGTCAGGATCAGGCGCGTTTCGGAAATCGCGTCATAGGGGACCCGCACCGTGGGCTCCTCGCCATAGGCAGCCTTTTCGCGCTCGATCAGCACGTCATGTTCGCCGGCCTCGGCAATCTTGCCCTTGAACCGCTTGCGGTCGGCGACGATGATCGATGTCTCCATCTTGACCAAATGGCCGGTCCAGGTCTCGAAATCAGATTTGCGGACCAGCGGCCGGTCGATGCCGGGCGACGAGACCTCGAGGTGATAGGCCTTTTCGATCGGGTCATCGACGTCGAGCGCCGGCGACACCGCGCGGCTGACCTCTTCGCAATCCTCGACGGTCATGGTGCCGTCTTCGCGCTCGGCCATGATCTGCAGCGTCAGCCCGTTCTGGCCCGACAGATGCACCCGCACAAGGCGGAAGCCGATGCCGCGCAGAACCGGCTGGACGATCAGCGCGATGCGCGCATCGATGCCGCTTTCGCGGATGATGCGGTCGTCGCCCTCGCTTGCCGTTGCAGTCATTGAATCCCTGTTCGAAGCTATCGGCAGGTAATAAAAAAGAGCGGGACCGGGTGGACCCACTCTTCGTCATACCGACCAAGAATTTGAGGCTGATATAAACGATCCCGGCCTGTGTTTCAAGCCCGCGTTGCCTGAGCGGACAAAAGCCGTGGCCACGCCAGCGTTGCACCAGGCGCATGGCCTCCATGCGACGGCACCTCTGTGAGCCTCAACATTGCATCCCCATCTATGTTGCGTTGCACAAAGATGATTACGAAAGGGCATGACCATGACCAACCGCAGGATTTTATCCGCCATAGGCGATCTCTTCACGACGTTTGGCAGCGCGGTCGCCGCCTCGCGTGCGGTGGAAGCCAGCCGCAGGCCGCGCGCTGACGACCTGCGCAAGCTCGGCATGGATCCGGCCGTCTTCAACAGAATCGGCCGTTTCTGAGAATTTGGCGAGCGGATGACGCTCGCCGTTGCCACGGCCAATGCCGGAGGCAGCGGGGAGCGCTTACGCTCTGATGAAGGTGAGATAGGCCGGCCGCCGTCCCTCACGCATGGCTTTCGCCTCGTAACGCGTGCCCGGCCAGCCGTCGTAAGGTCGATGCCAGTCCGCCGCCTCCGCGGCCTGCCACGCGAACGCGCCATGCGCATGGCAATGCAGTAAGGTCCAGTTGACATAGGTGTCGATGTCGGAGGCGAAGCGGAATTTTGAACCCGGCTTCAGCACACGCGCGAAACGGTCGAGATTGACCGGGCTGACGAAACGCCGCTTCCAGTGCTTCTTCTTTGGCCAGGGATCCGGATAGAGAAGATCGATGCCGTCAAGCGAGGCTTGCGGCAGCCAGTCGAGCAGCCGCGTGGCGTCGTCGTCATAGACCCTGAGATTGGCGAGTGGCTTCTCCCTCACCGCCATCATCATCTTGGCCATGCCGTTGACGAAGGGCTCGACGCCGATAAAGCCGACCGAGGGCGCTTCGGTCGCGCGATGCAGGAGATGTTCGCCGCCGCCGAAGCCAATCTCCAGGCGAACCGCCGAAACATCCGCTTCAAACAGCGTGCTCAAATCCGCCGGCGGTTCAGCCGTCAGATCGAGCCGATATGTCCCGAAACCGCTTTCCAGTGCGGCCGCCTGCTGCGGACGTATGGTCTTGCCGCGCCGGCGACCGAAGAATGCTTCGGTCGCGCGGCTTGGTCTGTCCTTCGGGTCCATGGGCCGGACTTTGCGACGCCGCTGTCAGGCGGCGACCGCGTCCTTGAGCGCCTTGGCGAGATCGGTCTTCTCCCACGAGAAAGATCCGTCCCGGCCGGCCTTGCGGCCGAAATGGCCGTAGGACGACGTCTTGGCGTAGATCGGCTTGTTGAGATCGAGATGGCGGCGGATGCCCGACGGCGACAGGTCCATCACGGTGCGCAGCGCCTCCTCGAGCTTGGCCTCGTCGACCTTGCCGGTGCCGTGCAGGTCGACATAGACCGACAGCGGCTGGGCAACGCCGATGGCGTAGGAGAGCTGGATGGTGCAGCGGTCGGCGAGCTTCGCCGCCACGACGTTCTTGGCGAGATAGCGCGCCGCATAGGCCGCCGAACGGTCGACCTTGGTCGTGTCCTTGCCGGAGAAGGCGCCGCCGCCATGGGGTGCGGCACCGCCATAGGTGTCGACGATGATCTTGCGTCCGGTCAGCCCGGCGTCGCCATCCGGCCCGCCGATGACGAACTTGCCGGTCGGGTTGATGTACCACATGCAGTTGTCGGCGATCTTGAGGTCGCCCAGCGCTTCGCGGATATAGGGTTCGACGACCTTGCGGACCTTCTTCGAATCCCAGTTCGCATCGAGATGCTGTGTCGACAGCACGATCTGCGTCGCTTCGGCGGCCTTGCCATCGATATAGCGGACCGTGACCTGGCTCTTGGCGTCCGGTCCGAGCTTGCCGGCCTCGCCGCTGCCTTCGTGACGGGCGGCAGCCAGCAGTTCGAGGATCTTGTGGCTGTAGTAGATCGGCGCCGGCATCAGATCGGGCGTCTCGCGGCAGGCATAGCCGAACATGATGCCCTGGTCGCCGGCACCTTCCTCGCCCTGACGGTCGGAGGCGTTGTCGACGCCCTGGCCGATATCGGGCGACTGGCCGTGCAGCAGGACCTCGATCTTCGCCGTCTTCCAGTGGAAGCCGGCCTGCTCATAGCCGATTTCGCGGATCGCCTTGCGGGCGACCGACTTGAACTTCGCCGGATTGACGATCGAATGCCCGGCCGCATCCTTGAGAATGTTGCCGGCCTTGTCCTTCTTGAGCAGGGTGTCGGGAACACGCACTTCGCCGGCGATGACGACGCGGTTGGTGGTGGCCAGCGTCTCGCAGGCGACGCGGACCTTCCACGGGTCCATGCCTGTCTTCTTGGCCTCGCGATAGACCAGATCGACGACCTCGTCGGAGATCCGGTCGCAGACTTTGTCGGGATGGCCCTCGGCAACGGATTCCGAGGTAAAGAAGTAGTTCTGCCGCGTCACGGGTGTCCCCTCTTGAAAAAACGATCGGCAGGCTGCCGATTTTGGCGCGCCACGTGTTAGCGGGGCAGAGCGCCGCTCGTCAAGCGTTGCCACTGCTCTGGCATGAATGTCGATGCAGTTATCTTGGGTATCTTGTGCCACCGGCGGCAGGGTGCCGCCGGTTCGAGCGGGATTGCGGATCAGTCGGGATCGTCGGCGGAGAGCGCCTTGACGAGGTCTATGATCCTGCGGCGCACCTTGGCGTCGGCGATCTTGACAAAGGCCCGATTGAGCTGAAGACCTTCGGGACTGCCGCAGAATTCGACGGCGAAAGCCATCGACGCATCCTCGGCAAAGCCACGGCCGGCCACGGCCTCCTGGCCGGGCGCATCCTCGAAAAAGAAGGCGACCGGCACGCCGAGTATGGACGCGATCGCCTGCAGCCGGCTGGCACCGACACGGTTGGTGCCCTTTTCATATTTCTGAATCTGTTGAAATGTGATGCCGAGATTTTCGCCCAGCTTCTCCTGGCTCATTCCCAGCATGTTGCGGCGAAGCCGGATGCGACTGCCGACGTGGATATCGATCGGATTCGGTTTCTTCTTGTTGTCTTCTGTCATTTTTTCCTCGCCGAATTTTTTCGGCTTTTCTCTGCTTTTTATTTTTTTCCTGCCCAAACGAAGCCGGAGGCAACTGCCCCAACAGAACGATCCACCGACTTCGAGAAATTTCAGGCGCTTACAGTATGAGTTTCTAATGTGCGGGCTGTCAATTCACCCGTAGCCTTTGCCTTACGTTCAAGAGTGCGGAGGCGATGGCAAACAGCAACATGATCAGCATTCCGTTAACGCGCCGCTGGCCGGGGGATATGACCGCCTCTTCGGAAATCGGCACACGGGCATCGATGGCGCCGCGTGAGTCGATCGCCAGCGCATCGACGATGCGTCCTTTGGGGTCGACGACGGCCGAGATGCCGTTGTTGGCGGCACGCAACAATGGCAATCCATTTTCCACCGCACGGATCTGGGCCTGCCTGAAATGCTGATACGGGCCCGGCGTGTCGCCGAACCATGCATCATTGGTAACGTTCACAATAAGCTGTGCTGACGTTGCGTCAACTGCCACGAGATCGGGAAAGATCACCTCATAACAGATAAATGGCAGCGCTCGGATGCCGTCAGGCAGCATGATGGCGTGCCGGTCGTTGCCGGCCGCAAAATTCATCGGCCCGGCAACCAGCTGGCCGATGCCGAAACGCCCGAGCAGATCGGCGAAAGGCAGATACTCGCCGAACGGCACCAGATGAACCTTGTCGACGGCGTCAGCGATTTCGCCCTTGTCGTCGATCGCCACCACGGAGTTGTAGTCGCGGCTGCCGGCAGTCGCGGTCGAGCCGCCCTCCTCGCGGACGACGCCGGCGATCAGCATCTGGCCGGGTGCGAGCATGTCGCCCAGCGCCGTCAACGCATCCGGGCGCTCGGTGAAGAGGAACGGCACCGAGGTTTCCGGCCACAGGATCAGTTGCGGCTTGTCATGACCTGACACCGGCGCCTTGGCCGATAGACCCATCAAGGTGGCGAAGATGCGGTCGCGCACCGAAGCGTCCCACTTTTCCGACAGATCCACGGCCGGCTGGACGATGCGGACATCCAGGCTGCGCGTCGCCGGCTTTTCGGGAGCGGCAAGCCTGACATAGCCGAAACCGACATGGGCGGCGGCGAGGATGACGAACAGCGCCGCGCCGAGGCGCAGATGCCGGCGCGCCGCCAGCAGCGCCGGCAGCGCGAAGACGAACACCGCGAGCGCGTTCATGCCGATCATGCCGGTCACCGAAACGCTCTGCATCAGCAACGGCACGGGCATGGCCGCGTAGCCGACGGCATTCCAGGGAAAACCGGTGAACAGGAAGCCTCGCAGCCACTCCGCCAGCCCGAAGCCGAAGGCAAGGGCGGCGATGCGGCCGATGTCGCTGCTCCACAGCAGCCGGGCGACCATTGCGGCAAAGCCGTAAAAGAAGGCGAGCGCGAAGGGGATGCCGACCACAGCGAAGGGGAGCGCCCAGGCAAAGCTGTCGGCCTCGACCAGCAGCGCCGAGCCGATCCACCACAGGCCGGCGAGGAAATAGCCGAAGCCGAACCACCAGCCGATGGCGAAGGCCGGCCTCAGGCGCCGAAACAGGCTGCCGGTGGCTTCGCCGGTTGCGCCGTCGAGCAGCCAGACCAGCAGGGGAAATGAAATGAAACAGGCCGCGAAGAAGTCGTAAGGCGCCTGGCCAAGCACGGCAAACGCCCCAGCTAGAAACGCCACCAGCGCGCGCCGCCAACCCCAAAGCAGAATTATCCGGCCGGCCAGGCGCTCCATGCATACTTCCGAGTCGCGCGAATCAGGACGCAAGATTTAACAGGCCGCGGTCCGCGCTCCAAACGCCGGATGGATGGCCGTGATGCAAGCTGCTGCCAGCGCCCTACCGGTGCCAGCCCTCGATGCGCAGGCCGCTCAGTTGCTCGGCCTCTTCACGGGAAACGGCGCGGATGGTCTGGGTGAAGGTCCAGACATGGCCCTCGGGATCACGCGCGCGATACTGGCGCTCGCCGTAGAACTGGTCGGCAGGCTCCTGGATGATCTCGGCGCCCTTCGCCCTGGCGTGTTCACAATGAGCGTCCAGGCCATGCTTCAGCCTGATATAGACCGATTGCGTGTTCTTGCCCGCGATCGAAGCCGGGCTGGCGACGTGGTCGGTCCATTCGGAATCGACGATGATGTAGCCGTCGCCGAACCGCATCTCGGCGTGGACGAGCCTGCCCTCGGCATCGCTGACCACCATGCTGCGCTCGAAACCGAAGGCCGCCTCAAGCCAGTCCAGCGCGGCCCATGGATCCCGGCAGAACACCCCGGACCCCAGGGTGGAATGCTTGAAGGGGTCTTCGACCGTCATCCGCGAGCGCTTAGATTCTTGTTTTGTCGCATGATGTCTATCCGAAAAGTCTGCAACTTTTCGGCATCATGCTCTGGTGTTGTCGCATGATGTTTGTCCGAAAAGTCTGCAACTTTTCGGGCATCATGCTTAAGCCTGCTCGGTGCGTGCGGCGCGCCGGCGGCGCTCGGCCTTCTGGCTCTGAACGATGCGCACGCGCTTGACGCGGCGCGGATCCGCATCGAGCACATGGAACTCGAAGCCAGGGATGGCCTGCACCACTTCGCCGCGTGCTGGCACCCGGCCGAGCGTGTTGAAGATCATGCCGCCGATGGTGTCGACATATTCGCCGTGTTCGCCGGCCGCGAAATCCTCGCCGATCATCTTGGCGACGTCGTCGATCTCGGCCTTGCCGTCGACGATGAAGACGCCGTCACCGCTCTGGACGATCATCGGCTCATCGTCGTCATGCTCGTCCTCGATGTCGCCGACCACCATCTCGACGATGTCCTCGAGCGAGGCTAGACCGTCGGTGCCGCCATATTCATCGATGACCAGCGCCATCTGCGTGCGCGTCGTCTGCATGCGGCCCATCAGGTCGGAGGCGAGCATGGACGGCGGCACGAACAGCACCGGGCGGATCAGGTTGAGGTCGCCAATGGTGCGCGCGAGGTCAACCTGGGCAAGATCGAGAACCGTTGCGACGGGGGTTTTCCTTGTCGCACGGCCCTTCTTGACGCGCGCGATCTTGGTGATGTGGGCCAGCACGTCGCGAATATGGACCATGCCGCGCGGATCATCGAGCGTCTCGGAATAGACCGGCATGCGCGAATGGCCGGATTGTTCGAAGGTACCCAGGAGGTCGCCGAGCGTCGTCGTGATCTCGACCCCTTGGATGTCGGCGCGCGGTACCATGACGTCCTCGACGCGCACCTCGCGCAAGCGCAGGATGTTGTTGAGCATGGCGCGTTCGCCGGGCGAGAAGGCGCCGGCGTCGCTAGTCGTTTCGGCAAGCGCGCCGGCGATTTCCTCGCGCAGGCTGGTTCCGTTGCGTTGCCGGAACAGGCCCAGCACGCGGTCGAACAGGGAGGGACCGGCAGGCGATGTTTCGCTGCCGGCGCTGCCGGCGCTGGCAGCACCAGAGGTAACGGTACTCGGACTTGATCCCTCTTCCGACGTATCGGAAGCCTTGGTTGCACTGCCGGCGTCGGGGCGGGCGGCAGTCTCTGGTTTGTCGTTCATCGTCGTCCGGTCAATTGGTCAGACGTAGTTACGCGTAGGGATCGGGAATGGCAAGCCTTGCAAGCGCTGCGCGCTCGATGGCTTCCATCGCCTCGGCCTCGGCGTCGGTCTCGTGATCGTAGCCCAACAGGTGCAGCAGGCCGTGGATGACGAGATGGGTGATATGGTTCTCGACAGGCTTGTTTTCCAGTGCCGCTTCGCGCGCAACGGTCTCGGCGGCCAGCACGATATCGCCCAGCATCGGCGGCAGCGGGCCGCCTTGCACAAGCGGAAAAGCCGGGAAAGACAAGACGTTGGTCGGTTTGTCCTTGCCGCGCCAGCCGGCGTTGAGAGTACGGATATGGGCGTCGTCGGAAAAAACGAGGCTGAGTTCGGAACGTCCCGTCACGCCGGTTTCGGCGAAAGCAGCCGCGACGGCGCGATCGACCAGCCGCGTCAGGCTTGCCTCATCAGGCCAGTCGCCGGCTTCGACCGAAATATCGATGTCGACGGGAACGGCAAGTGCCTCGCCGCCGGATATGTTGTCCTCAGGCATGAGGCCGCATCGTCAAGATCAATTCTCGGCGCCGAGGCCGCGCGCCAGCTTGGCATCCCGGTCGTAGGCCCTGACGATTTCCGCCACCAGCGGATGGCGAACGACATCGCCATCGTTGAAGCGCACGGTCACCGCGCCCGCCACGCCGTCCAGCACACGCAAGGCTTCGACCAGGCCCGATTTGGTGTTCGAGGGCAGGTCGATCTGCGTCGGATCGCCGGTGACGATCATGCGCGAATTCTCGCCAAGACGGGTCAGGAACATCTTCATCTGCATCGGCGTGGTGTTCTGCGCCTCGTCGAGGATGACGGCGGCATGCGCCAGCGTGCGGCCGCGCATGAAGGCGAGCGGCGCGATCTCGATCACTTCGGCGGCAATGGCGCGCTCGACCTTGTCGGCCGGCATCATGTCGTAAAGCGCGTCATAGAGAGGACGCAGATAGGGATCGACCTTCTCCTTCATGTCACCCGGCAGGAAGCCGAGCCGTTCGCCGGCCTCGACCGCCGGCCGCGACAGAATGATGCGCTCGACCATGCCGCGCTCGAGCAGCATCGCCGCATGCGCCACCGCCAGATAGGTCTTGCCGGTGCCGGCCGGGCCGATGCCGAACACCAGTTCCGACCGCTCCAGCGCCCGCATATAGGCGTCCTGGTTGAGCGATCGGGCATAGATCGTCTTCTTGCGGGTGGCGATCTGGGCGGCCGAGACCTTGCCCTTGCGCTCCAGCGTCGGCAAGGTCAGCTGATCGTCGGCGGCGATCGCCATGCGCACGGCGCCGTCGACGTCGGACTGGCCGATATCGACGCCCTTCTGCAGAATGCCGTAGAGATTATCCAGGGCGCGGCGCGCCTGCTCGGCGGCCGACGCCGAGCCCTTGATGGTCAGCTGGTTGCCGCGCGAGCGGATGTCGACGCCGAGCTTCTGCTCGAGCCTGGCCAGATTCTCGTCGAACTGGCCGTAAAGGGCGCTGGCAAGCTTGTTGTTGTCGAAAGTCAGAACGATGTGCGCCATGTCAGAAGCCCCAGACGCCGGTACCGGGGGCAGGTTCTTCAGCTCTGCTGCGCTCAACCGTCTCTCCTCATCTGCCAAGACCCTCAGGCCAATTCGGCGAACAGGCTGTTATAGCCCGTCTTCGTGATTCGCACCTGGATAATGTCACCGATTTCGCCGGCCTTTTCATCAACAATAACCGGCTGCAGCCAAGGTGAGCGTCCGACCTTCTGCCCAGCCTGGCGGCCGGGCTTCTCGATCAGCGTGTCGATGGTGCTGCCGACCAGGCTTGTGCCGAAATCCTGCTGCTGCTTCAGAAGCAGGGCCTGGAGCCGCTGCAGGCGCTCATCCTTGACCGTTTCGGGCACATGGTCGGCCATCTCCGCGCCCGGCGTGCCGGGACGCGGCGAATATTTGAACGAGAAGGCCGAGGCGTAGTTCACCTGGCGCACCAGTTCCAGGGTCGCCTCGAAATCCGCCTCGGTCTCGCCGGGGAAGCCGACGATGAAGTCGCCGGAAAGCGCGATGTCGGGCCGGGCGGCACGAATGCGGTCGAGCAGCGCCAGATAGTCCTTCGCCGAATGCCGGCGGTTCATCGCCTTGAGGATGCGGTCGGACCCCGATTGCACCGGCAGATGCAGATAAGGCATCAGCGCCGGCAGATCGCGGTGGGCGTCGATGAGTTCGTCATCCATGTCGCGCGGGTGGCTGGTGGTGTAGCGCAGCCGCGCCAATCCGGGGATTTCGGCCAGCCTGAACAGCAGTCGGCCAAGGCCCCACTCCTCGCCATTTTCGCCCTGGCCGTGCCAGGCATTGACGTTCTGGCCGAGCAGCGTCACCTCGCGCACGCCGGCTTCGGCCAGACGCTGCGCCTCCGCGACGATCTGCGCCACCGGCCGCGACACTTCGGAGCCCCTTGTATAAGGCACGACGCAGAAGGTGCAGAACTTGTCGCAGCCTTCCTGCACGGTGAGGAAGGCGGTGACGCCGCGCTTGATGACCTCGGCGCGCTTGGGCTGCGGCAGGTGTTCGAACTTGTCCTCGATGGCGTAGTCGGTCTCGACGATCTTTTCGCCGCCGCGCACCCGCGCCAGCACATCGGGCAGCCGGTGATAGGTCTGCGGGCCGATGACCAGATCGACGGCCGGCGAGCGGCGGATGATCTCGGCGCCTTCGGCCTGCGCCACGCAGCCGGCGACGCCGACCAGCATCTCGCGCCCGGCCAAAGCACGTTCTGCCTTCATATCGCGGATGCGGCCGAGCTCGGAATAGACCTTTTCGGCCGCTTTTTCCCTGATGTGGCAGGTGTTGAGTAGCACCAGATCGGCCTCGCCGATGGCATCGGTGGCCGCATAGCCGTCGGCGGCCAGCGCATCGGCCATGCGCTGTGAATCATAGACGTTCATCTGGCAGCCATAGGTCTTGATGAAGACCTTCCTGGTTGCAGCAACCGGCGCGGCCATCTCGTTGGCCGCAGCGGCGATGTCGTCACGCTCTATCGTATTCAAGTCCATCCGGCGGCTTCTAACGCCTTTCCGTGACAAAAAACAGACGATTCTCCGCTGTCATCGTCATGCGTTCCGGCGGACGCGCTGCTCTTTTTGTTTTGACGCAATTCCGGACGGAAAACCGTTTCACACTTTTCCTGGAATTGCTTTAGCGGCTCGGGCGTGGATCGGCGAGTGCCGCCTGCATCATCGCGCGCACCTGGCTTTCCATCAGCTTCGACGTTTCCTTGCGGTTCGAGCCCTTGGAAAAGGCGATCGGCTCGCCGAAATGCACCTCGACGTCGAGAGCCCCTTCCGCGAGCAGCGCCTTGAGATGCGGCATGAGGTCCTCGTCGCCTATCCAGGCGGCAAGCGGCCGATGTCGGCGGCCGAGCGGCACCCCATGCAGGCGCGTGTAGACGATTGCCACCGGCTGGATGAACACCTGCTCCGCCGCACCTTCCGAAATCGCCATCGAAGCGGCGCCGAACAGCGTGCTCTTGAAGGGCAGGATCATGTTGCCGTCGCCGGTCGAGCCCTCGGCGAACAGCACCATGGCGTCGCCCTTGGCCATGCGGCTGGCGATCTCGCTGGCCTGGTCGCCCGACGAACGCTTGCGCTCGCGCTCGATGAACACGGTGCGCTGCAGTTTCGACAGCATGCCGATCAGCGGCCAGCCTTCCATATCGGCTCTGGCGATGAACTTCACATCGACCATGGAGCCGAGCACCATGATGTCGGTCCAGGAGATGTGGTTGGACGCAACCAGCAACGGACGCTTGGTCGAGAGCGTACCCTTGACATGGATGCGCATGCCCAGCGCACGGATGATCAGCCTGTGCCAGATCTTGAGGATGATTGTTTCCGGCCACCAGCCGGTTTTCATCGACAGGATCTGCAACGGCACAAGGATCAATGAGCCGGCGACGACGAGGCCCAGCGCCAGGAAAATCCTGATTTTCTTGATCATCGCCCTACCCCGGCCTCTGGCTAGCGAAGATCGCGGCGCATGACAAGCGCCCCGGTCGGTCCGTGTTCGGGCGACTTATAGTAATTCGGACGTTTGCCGACCTCACGGAAGCCCAGCCGCCGGTAAAGCGCGATCGCCGCAACATTGGTCTCGTCGACCTCGAGGAACAGTGCTTCGGCACGCTGCGCATGCAGTTCGCGCAGCACTGCATCCATCAACTGCCAGCCCAACCCTTGCCGGCGATGCGATCGCGCCACCGCAACGGTCAGAATCTCGCCCTCGCCGGCCGCCAGCCGGGCCAGAACGAAGCCGACCGGCGGCTTGGCGCCCTGCCCGGTTTCGCGTGCGGCATAGCCGAACACGGTGTCCTGTTCGAGCAAAGCGGCGAATTCGCCATCGGTCCAGGGGCGGACGAAGTCCTCGCGGTGCAGCAGCGAGACCGCCGGGCTGTCGGCGATCTTCAGCGGCTCGAGCGCATAGTCCCGGCGGCGTGGTTGGAGAAAAGGTATGCGCATTAGTTTTGTTGCCTTGATAGCATGAAACCAGCCTGCGGCTTGGCATCGGCGCCGCGCAGATAGAGCGGTTTCGGCCTTTCACCCTCACCCTTGGCTGCCGCCAGCCGGGCGTAAGTGGCAATGTCTGCGGTGGCCGTCTCGGGACCGATATCGAAGGCGCGCCCGGCCGATGCGGCGATTTGCGCCGCCGCGGTGCCGGCGAGCACCGAAGCGCTTTCCGTCGCCATGGTCACGGCAGCAGCCAGTGTGGTCACAGCCGGACCGTAAGCCAAAACCGACATTTCATCATAAAGTGCGGCATGGATTTCCTCGCGCCCGGCATCGAGCGCCGCCAGCACGGCGCGGCCGGGAAATGCCGCTGCTGCTTCAGCCGCCAGCGCCTCGAGCGTCGTCACCCCGATCGCCGGAACCTTCAGTGCCAGCGCCAGACCGCGCGCCGTCGAGACGCCGACACGCAGGCCAGTGAAGGAGCCGGGACCGACGGAGACCGCGATGGCGCCCAGACCTGCATAGTCGGTTGCGCTTGCCGTCAGCGCTTCGGCGATGACGGCCATCAGCCGCTCGGCATGGCCCTTGCCGAGATCGAGCACCGAGCGGCCGAGCTCCTGCTTCGTCGCTTCGTCATAGACGCAGGCGGCGCAGAGGTTGGCGGCACAGTCGATGGCAAGCAATTTCATGAAACGACCGGTTCGAGAAACAATTCCCTGTGCCCGCCACGGCCCGCCACCGCAAGGGGATAGTGTATAATTTGTTAAGCGGCTTCGCTTCGGCCCGGCGGGAAAAGTACCTATGCGGCCTGTTCGATGCGCAGCATGTGGTTGTCCCAGACATAGTCCGGTTCGGAGCGTGTCGCACCGCTGCCGTCGATGATCTCGCCGGCGCCCGTCGTCGCCATGAAGCCGGCTCCGTCGGGCGCCACGCCGCAAACCGCGACCAGCGCGCTGTTCGAGACGACCTGGCCGCTCACCGCATCGATCACGACAAGCGAATTGCCTTCCGGTGAAGAGACGGCGACGGTGCCGACAAGCGGATTGGCCGCGACCGAACCGATGTAGTTGCGAAAGCCGGACAGCACGTCCTGCGGCATGTCGAGCAGTTGCAAATCCTTGCCGCGCGCGGCGCGGCCGACCAGCAGCGGACGATCGGTGCCCGGCCCGCGGTACTGGCAGCCGAACCAGACCGTGCCGGACCGATCGGTATCCATGTGACGGATCGACAGCTGGTGCAGCGATGCCGGCAATTCGTGCCTCTCGATGAGGTCGCCGGTGACGCGATCGATCAGCACGTAGGACGGCTTCATGGTGGCGATGTTGAGCTCGGCGCGGCCGTAGTCCGGATGGGTCTCGATGCCGCCATTGGCGACCGCGATCGTCCTGCCGTCGCCAAGCAGCAGAAGCTCGTGCGGACCCATGCCATGGGTCGGGAATTCACCGACGCGGCTGAATTTCGCCCGCGCGTCATAGATGCCGACCACGCCGGCGGCATTGTCGAAGTCGTTCTCGGTGGCGTAGAGCAGCGCCCCGTCGGGGGAAAACACGCCGTGGCCGAAGAAATGCCGGCCGCCGATGCTGGCGATGGTCAGCGGTGCGTCACGGCCTGAATGATCGAAGACCACGGCGAAGGTGCCGGGCTGGCGGGCGAAGACCACCGAACGCTTCGACACCGGATCGTAGGTGACGTCATGGCCACGGTCGGGCAGGTCGATCGCATGCAGGAGCTTGCCGGCCTCGGACAGGACGGCGGCGCCATAGCTGCCGTCGCGCTTGACGAAGGCGGTGGCGAAGACGGCGTCGGCCGCAAGCGTGCTCGCCCAGGCCGATGGCACTATGGCGGCAGCATAGCCAACGCCGGCGGCCCTGAGGAAATCGCGACGATCGATGAGCGGCATCTTCAAGTTCAGTCCCCATCCAGCGACGAAAAGCCGGCGGTCAGGCCGAATTCGGCAGTCAGCCTGGTGCCGATCAGGGTCGACAGGCTGGAGGTAATGAGCGCGAGGTGATCGAGCTTTTCACGCAGTGCCGGATCGACAAGCGCCTTGTCGATCGGACCGCTGACCGCCTTGGCGGTGGCGACGCCATTGACCAGCTGGATATGGATCGATTGCGCCATCCAGCGCGCATCGGGCGGCAGGGCATCGCCGAGCCTCGAGGCCTGGAACAGCGCGTCTATCCCCGACAGATTGCCGGCCAGCGAATTGGTGGTGTTTTGCGAACGCCAGTAGATTGCCTGTCTTGGCTTGTCGGCTCCCGGCTTGCCGCCGAAAAAGCCCTTCAGGCGGACATCGCGTACCATCTCCAGTTCGTTGATGAAGACGCCGACCAGTTCAGTCACGGCTTCGTTGCCGTCGCGGTAAAGCGCGTTTTGCGGCCCCGGATTGGCCCAAAGCGCGGCGAAGCCGTCCGGTTTGTTCCACGCGGCGCTGACATCGCCAGCCATCGTTTCGATGTTGCCGGCAACCGCCGCGCCGTAGGCGCAGCGATAGGGCTCGGCTTTGCCGCTCAGCGCCTCGGCGCCATCGCCGTACAGAACGAATTCCAGTGCGCCCAGCCCTTGCATGGCAACGCTCTTGCCGGCCAGCTGTGCCGGATCGGTGGCGGTCGGATCCTTGTCCGACAGAGCCGCCTGCACCTGTTTCAGCCCGATGCTCTTGCGATCCGGCCAGAACAGCATGCGCTCCAGGCGGTTGTTCTCCTTGATCGGCCCGAACCCGATGATTTCGGCCGACGACCAGGCATAGACCGTCGCCGAAAATTCGGCACGCGCGGCATCGAGCTCCCCCTGCGAGGGCGCTTCGCACAGCCTGTGCATCGCTTTCGTCAAGATTTCCGCATGGTCGTGCAGGCTGGCATAGGCCGGGCGGACAAAGCCGTCGATCGCCCGCTGGATGATTTCGGAGGCCTTCACCGCCGCCGACGCCGGGACGGCGCACAGCAAAGCCAGCGGCAGAACAAGAACCAGTACGGAACGCTTCAGCATCACAGTGACTCCAGGAATTTGAGCAGTGCATCGCGGTCGGCGGCGCTGGCGGCGGCAAAGCGGTCGCGCGCTTTCCGCGCCTCGCCGCCATGCCACAGGATCGCCTCGGTCAGGGTGCGCGCCCGCCCATCATGCAGGAAAAAAGAATTGCCGTTGACGGTTTCGGTGAGGCCGATGCCCCACAGTGGCGGGGTGCGCCATTCATTGCCCGTCGCCTCGCCCACGGCCTGGCCATCAGCCAGGTCAGGCCCCATGTCGTGCAGCAGGAAGTCGGAGTACGGCCAGATCAGCTGGAAGGCCTGCGCCTTGTTGGGCGTGTCGCGACGGGTGACGAATTTCGGCGTGTGACAGGCGATGCAGCCGATCTCATAGAAGATTTTCTTGCCGGCAAGCACATCTAGCCGGTCGAGGTCGCGGCGCGCCGGCACGGCCAGGTTGCGCGAATAGAAGGTGACCAGATCCATCACCGGCGGCGGCGCCTCGACCGGACCGAGGCGCTGCTGCACGCCATTCGGCATGGCCAGGCATTTTGTCTGCGCCGCAGTGCAATCGCCCCAATGTTTCGGCTCTTCCGGCGTCGAGATGCCGATGTCGCCGGCAAAGGCATCCGCTGCCTGCTGGCGGATCGACGCGGTCTGCGCCTTCCAGCCGAAACGGCCAAGCGTCAGCTCTCCGCTCTGGCCGTCGCGCACGATGTTGGGCCTGCCGGAAATGCCGTCGCCGTTGCTGTCGTCCGGATCGGCATGGCCAAGGATATCCGCCGGCGCGATCTCTTCGATCAAGCCAAGGCCGATCATCGGTGGCGTCAGGCGCGGCGACAGCGTGGTGCGCGGATCAAGCGGGCCATAGGCAGGATCGACGACCGAGTAGCTCGGCTTGCGTAGCGAAATCACGGCGCCGTCCGCCAGCGTCATCTGTCGTTCCTGATAGTCGACATGCATCCTGCCTTCGCCGCGCAGGCCGGGCACGGCCAGTTCCTGCAATTGCGTGCCGTAGACCGGGTCGGGGAAGTTGAGCACCCGGTGGTCGGCAAGTGCTGCTTTCTCTTCCGCGGTGCTGGCGTCGCGGGCCAGCCGCAGGAACATCGAGGTGGTGCCGGCGTCACCTTGCGGCGGACGGCCGCGGCCGTCCTTCAGATGGCAGTTCTGGCAGGCGCGTTCGTTGAACAGCGGCCCAAGCCCGTCCGAAGCCTGTGTCGAGGAGGGCGACGACACCCAGTTCTTGCGAAAAAGGGCGTTGCCGAGCTTGAAGGTGCCCTCCTCCTCGAATGTGATGTTGGCCGAGGATTGCAAGAAGGAATCGCGGCTGACGTCCTTCCTGGACGTGCCGGCACCACCTTGCATCAGTTCGAACGGCTCGGGCCTGGAGAAATCCGACGTCGGCCTGGTGATGGCGGTGACGCGCGCCTGATCCTTCGGGTTGAGGTCGGAACGCGTGGTGGCGAAAGCGCCGGGCTGAAGGTCTCCGGCCATCGCGGAAGAGGAGAGCGCCACCGCGAGGATGACAAAGCACCTCTGCGCCAATCCGACTGGCGTTTTCTGGAGGGGCGGCGAGCCGTTGGCTCGCCGCAAGCGGCGCAAGAAGTCTAGCAGGCGCCGCATTCCCGCATGTCCTTAGTCCGCCTCGTCCGCCGATGCGGCGTTGAGCTGGCCGTATTTTTCCTCGCCGATCGAAGCAAGCAGGTCGAGCTGCGTCTCGAGGAAGTCGATGTGACCTTCCTCGTCAGCCAGCAATTCCTCGAACAGCTTCATCGTCACGTAATCGCCCGCTTCCTCGCAGATCTCACGCGAGCGCTTGTAGGCGGTACGCGCGTCATATTCGCCGGCAAGGTCGGATTCGAGCACTTCCTTGACGTTCTGGCCGATGCGCAGCGGCGCCACGGATTGCAGGTTGGGATGGCCTTCAAGGAAGATGATGCGGGCCACGAGCCGGTCGGCATGGTGCATCTCCTCGATCGATTCCGCCCGCTCCTTCTTTGCCAGCTTGGCGTATCCCCAATCCTCCAGCAGGCGGAAATGCACCCAATACTGATTGACGGCGCCAAGCTCCAGAAAAAGAGCCTCGTTAAGCCGCTCGATGATCTGCTTTTCGCCTTTCATGGGTTCTGCTCCCGTATTGGACGCGCAGGCCTCTGACGCGATCCAGGTGTGAAACGATATCCACGCCGCTCGCCTCCGAACGGGCGTGGTAATTTTCGGTGACCCGAATGATCGTTTCGACCACATTTGGGAAGCACCCGCAACAGCGACCGCGCTTCTGCATGGCATGATAGACCTTGGCCGGCACGATCAGCTGCCAGGGATCCTGGTCCAGCAGCCCGATGATCGTCTGCTCGATTTCCCTCTCGGTGATGATGTTGCAATGGCAGATCAGCATTCATTTGCTCGGATGGCTGACGGCGCCTCCCGCGCCGTGTGGCTTGATGTCTTGCTGGAGCCCCAGGCTCCAGGCTTTCGACCCTTACTTGAACACCTTGTCCGGCGCGTCGAGACTGTCGGAACCCTCGAAGGCGATGGCATTGAGCTTCAGCGTGTCTACGGCGCGTTCGATCGACTTGGTCTGGTCGATCAGTGCGTCGATCGCCGCCTGCACGGCGGCATTGCCTTGCGTGTCGCCCTCGGCGATCTGCTGGTCATAGGCCTCGCCGGCCAGCGCCCGCGCCTTGATCGCCTCCATCTTGGCGACACTGACATCGAGCTTGTCCGACAGTTCCTTGTCGATCGCCGGATCGGCGGCCTTCACCATATCGGCCACCGAAGGCCCCGAAACGACGGTGCCGTCAAGCCTGGTGTAGTTGGCGTGATAGGCAGAGCGGATGCCGATGGCGTCATAGAGATGCGAGTTGTAGGTGTTGTCGGAGAAGCAGTCCTGCTCCTCTTCCGGATCATGCAGCAGCAGGCCGAGCTTCATACGCTCACCGGCCAGTTCGCCATAGGACAGCGAGCCCATGCCGGTGAAGATGATCGAGATGGCGGTGTTCGGTTCGCCATCGACGAGGTTCTTGCGGGCAGCGCCGTCGTCCTTCCAGTCGTTGACCATCTTCTGCAGGTCGGAGACCAGAAGGTCGCTCGCCGACTTCAGATACTGGGCACGGCGGTCGCAATTGCCGCCGGTACAGTTCTTGAGGTCGTAGTCGGTGTAGGGGCGCTCGCCAGCGCCCGGACCGGTGCCGTGCAGGTCCTGGCCCCAGAGCAGGAACTCGATGGCGTGATAGCCGGTGGCGACATTGGCCTCGATACCGCCGGCTTGCTGCAGCGTGCCGGAGAGAAATTCCGGCGTCAGGTTGGTGGCATCGACCTTCTTGCCGTTGATCTCGATCTCCTTGTTGGCGATCACATTGGCCGTATAGAGCGCATTCGCATCCGATTCGGTGCCGTAGCTCTTGGCGACATAGTCGATCAGGCCTTCGTCCAACGGCCAGGAATTCACCTCGCCTTCCCAGTCGTCGACGATCTTGTTGCCGAACCGATAGACTTCGGTTTGCGGATAGAAAACACGCGCCGCCTTCCAGGCGTCGCGCGCGGCATTGAGCGTTTCCGCCGAGGGCGTAGCGAGCAGGGCATCGACCGCCTTGTCGAGGGCCTGCGCCGTGGTCAGCGTATCCCCATATTTGGCGAGCCCGATATCGGCGTAGGTCTTGATGACCGCCTTGGCATCGGTTTGCGCCTTGGCAGGCAGCACGAACACCGCCGCCGTCAGCAGGGCCGTGGCGCCGACCGCCGCAAGCCTGCCGCCATACCGTGCTGTCATCATCGCTCTCATGACTGTCATCTCCTCAGGAATTCACTGAAACAGGGGCGCCAAAGGCGCGGCAACAGGCGACCTGCGCCAAGTCAGCCAGGCACATGCCATCGGGCAAAAAAACAGCCACGACACGGCGTGGTTTGCGGAAGACAGACACCGAAATGCCTCCAATCGAAAGGGTTCAAGGCCCAGACATCAAAGGGATGCGCCAATGCGCGAGCCTCCATAAAGCTTCGACATCGCCGGATGTCAATGGAGATTGGCAAGAAAAATCAATTGAAACAACAGTTTAGAACTATTCTAAACTACGAATGTCAACTTTATGCACCAGCCTGCACCGGTCTTGCCGCTGAACTGTCCGATTGACAGCCGCCATTCCGGGTGCGACCCGCAAAAGCTTTCTTGCGGCGGCGCCAGACAATCGCCACTTGGCGAGACATCCTAGACTCGAAACGGGATTGGAATGCGATGAAGAACGGCGTGGTCATTGTCGGTGCGGGTCATGCGGGCGTGCAAGCGGCCGCCAGTCTGCGCGAGGACGGCTATGACGGGCCGGTGATCCTCATCAGTGACGAGAACGAGCTGCCTTACCACAAGCCGCCCCTGTCGAAGACCTTCATCAAGGATGCCGAGGCCAAACCGCAGCCGCTGCGCGGCGAGGCCTTTTACACCGGCAGCGCCATCGACTATCGGCCGGGCATTCGGATCGAGCGTATCGATGCCGGCCGTCGCAGCCTGGAGATATCAGGCGGCGGCGCGCTTGCCTTCGATCATCTGATCCTGGCGACCGGGTCGCGGCCGCGCGTCCTCCCGCTGCCAGGCTCTGATCTGTCCGGCGTTCTGTCGCTGCGCTCGCTGGCCGATGCACGGCTGATCCGCGCACTGAGCGCGCAAAGCGACGAAATCGTCATCCTCGGCGGCGGCTTCATCGGGCTGGAGATCGCCGCCACGCTGCGGGCGGCCGGCCGTACGGTGACTGTGGTCGAAGCGGTCGACCGGCTGCTCGGCCGCGCCGTGGCACCTGTCGTGGCGAGCCATGTCCGGCAAAGGCTGGAAGCGACTGGCGTGCGCATCCTCACCGGCACCAGCATTGCTAGGCTGGAAGGCGAAAACGGCCATGTGGTGGCCGCGATCACCTCGTCAGGCGAAAAGTTGCCGGCGCGCGTGGTCATCGTCGGCATCGGCGCCGTGCCGAATGTCGAACTGGCTCAAGAAGCCGGTCTCACCGTCGCCAACGGCATCCGCGTCGATCACCAGATGCGCAGTTCGGTGCCTGATATTCTCGCCATCGGCGACGCTGCCTCTTACCGGCACTGGTTCACCGGCGGCGACGTGCGGCTAGAATCGGTGCAGAACGCCACCGACCAGGCGCGGCTTGCCGCACGTACGATCACCGGCCACGCCGACGCCTATTCGGCGGTGCCGTGGTTCTGGTCCGACATCGGCGACATGAAGCTGCAGATGGTCGGCCTGACATCAGGCGGCGACAGCCATGTCGTGCTGGGCGACCTACCCGACAACAAGTTTTCGATCTACCACTATGCCGGCGACCGGCTGCTGGGTATCGAATCGGTCAACCGCCCCGGCGACCACATGCTTGGCCGCAAGATGCTCGGGGCCGGCTTCTCGCCGACGCCGCAGACGATCGCGGCTGGCCCCGAGGGCCTGAAAGCGGCGCTGGCCGCTTTCCAGCAAGCCGAGCCTGCCCGCGCCGCGGGTTAGCAGGCGCTTACCCTCCCCCTTGTGGGGAGGGTCGCTGCGAAGCAGCGGGTGGGGGTCGGCGCCAGGCCCCCCACCCGGACCTTCGGTCCGACCTCCCCACAAGGGTAGGGCTATCGCATATGAGTGAAGAGGCTGAGCAGGTCTTGATCGGCCCATCGAGCTTTGAGTCGTTTGTGGCTGAGAGGAATGTTTTCGGGATCGGCTCTGAGAACATTGAGCGTGAGGCGTCGAAGTATAGCGTGGTTGGCGGCTGTGTTGTTCTTGCGCCCTCTGATCTGATCTTCGCCGAGCAGGACGTCGAGTTGCCAGTGCAGGTCATTCTCGATGCTCCAGTGGCGACGTACTGTGGCGAGCAGTTCCTGTGCCGGCATTTTGCGCGACAGCGCATAGCAGCGAACCTTGTGTGTGGTCTTGCCCTCGACGGTGCGCCAGCTTTCGACACGGCCGACGGCGCAAAGGTCGACGAGTGCATTCTTGCCTGGTGTCTGGGCGAAGGGAACGACGAAGGCACGCCGTACCTCGTGACGACCATGCGCATCCTCTTGGGTCTGATGGAACCTGGTCGCTTTGCTCGCCGCCGCCTTGTCGAGTACGGCGCTGGCTTCGTTGACCAGTTTCGACTGGTTGCCTTTGATGGCGATCACGTAGTGGCCGCCGCCGTCGCGCACGGTCTTGGTCATGCGGCGATGGCAGTGCAAGGCGTCGGCGGTGACGGTCAACCCCTTGAGCGACAACAGCTCGAGCGCCGCGATCGCGGCCTGCACCTCGCCGCCCTCCCGCGCCACGGTCTGGGCCAAGCTCATGAAGGTGTCGCAGCCAAAGACCGTGACCACCAGCGGTGGCATATGGGAGCAGCCCTTGGCGTAGGCGCGCCTGAGGCTCTTGCCGTCGATGGCGACCTGACCTTTCGGCACATCGATGCGTGCCCGCTCGCCGAAAGCGGCCATGAAGCGCATGAAGGCATCGTTGAGGGCGACAGGATCGACTGCCGCCAGCACGCGGCTGAAGGTGTCGTGGCTGGGCGCGCCACGATCGAGCGCGATGAACTGCTGCAACAAATCGAGCCGGCTCTTGGCAAACAACGCCATTTCCGTGCAATGCGTCGCCCCGCAAAGTACCGCGGCAAACGCCACGAACAAAACCTCCGGCAAGGGGTGCTGCGCCGTGAAGTCTCGCGGGTCCGGAACCTCGCCGAATACATCCAGAAACACCATCGCGACCTCCTGTTGTCAGAAGGTCCGTCAGAATCGATTTCCACAGATCGCACAAGAGACCAATTCTACTCATATGCGATTCCCCTCCCCACAAGGGGGAGGTAGGCTCAGGCGGCGCAGACTTCGCGGATCGAGCTTTCCAGAATGTCGAGCGCCTCGTTCATGACGCTGTCCTGGATGGTGATCGGCGCCAGGAAGCGGATGACGTTGCCATAGACGCCGCAGGTCAGCAGGATCAGCCCCTTGTCGAGCGCCTTCAGCCTGATCGCATTGGCGATCTCGGCCGACGGCAGGCCCTTCTTGACGTCGTTGAACTCGACCGCGTTCATGAAGCCGAGGCCTCTGATATCGACGATCTCGGGCACGTCGTCACGGATCGACTGGAGCCGCTGCTTCAGCCTTGCACCCAGCGTATTGGCGCGGTCGCAGAGCTTCTCGTCGTCGATCACGTCGAGAACCGCATGGGCGGCGGCGACGCCGATCGGGCTGCCGCCATAGGTGCCGCCGAGGCCGCCGGGACCGGGCGCATCCATGATTTCGGCGCGGCCGGTGACCGCGGCCAGCGGAAAGCCGCCGGCCAGGCTCTTGGCCATGGTGGTGATGTCGGCCGCCACCTCATGGTGATCCATGGCGAACATCTTGCCGGTGCGGGCAAAGCCGGTCTGCACTTCGTCGGCAATCAAAAGCATGCCGTGCTGGTCGCAGAGCTTGCGCAGCGCGATCAGGAACTCGCGCGGCGCGTCGTAGAAGCCACCCTCGCCCTGAACCGGCTCGATGATGATGGCGGCGACGCGGGCCGGATCGACATCGGCCTTGAACAGCCGGTCGAGTGCGGCCAGCGAATCGGCTGTGGACACGCCGTGCAGCGGCACCGGGAACGGCGCGTGGTAGACGTCGCCGGGCATGGCGCCGAAGCCGACTTTGTAGGGCACGACCTTGCCGGTCAGCGCCATGCCCATGAAGGTGCGGCCGTGAAAGCCGCCGGCAAAGGCGATGACCGCCTGACGGCCGGTGGCGTTGCGGGCGATCTTGATGGCGTTCTCGACCGCCTCGGCGCCGGTGGTGACGAAGATCGTCTTCTTCTCGAACTTGCCGGGCAGCATGGCGTTCAGCCGTTCGGCCAGCCGCACATAGCTCTCATAGGGCACCACCTGATGGCAGGTGTGGGTGAAGCGGTCGAGCTGCGCCTTGACCGCCTCGATCACCCTGGGATGGCGATGACCGGTGTTGACGACGGCGATGCCTGACGAGAAGTCGATATAGCGGCGGCCTTCGACATCCCAGATCTCTGAGTTTTCAGCCCGGTCGGCGTAGATCTGCGTGGTCATGCCGACGCCGCGCGAGATCGACTGGTTCTTGCGTTCGGAAATGGCTGAATTCTTCATGATATCCCTCATCGGGCCAGCGCCCGTTCTCGTTTGATCAATGTCTTCTGACCTTATTTCATGTTTTCCTCAAGTCGGCACCACCGGCAGGCGATTGGGCCTGTGCCCGATGCGACCTTAACCAGTCGACCGATACATGTACGAGAGAGGTTTCCTTTTCCTCGGGATCGATTATCTTCGAACTGTCTGCGATGCTCCGCGATGGGGAGCGTTCCACGCAGGCAGGGGAAGCCATGAGCAGGAACGCGACATCGTCCGCCTTGCAACCATCGCCCCCCAGTCTTTTTCCGTTTCGACCCAGCCTTTTGCCGTTTCGACCAAGTCTTTCGCCGTTTCGAAACGCCTCGATCCTTGCCTGCGCGATGGCAAGCCTGCTTGTCGCCGGTTGCCAGAAGCAAGCGGCCGAACACAAGCTGCCGATCATGGTGCGCACCGCCGAGGTCGAAATCTCCAGCTACGCACCGACAACGTCGCTGACCGGGGTCATCGCCGCGCGCACGCTGAACAATCTCGCCTTCCGGGTCGGCGGCCGTGTCGCCGAGCGGCTTGTGGAAATCGGCCAGCATGTCGACAAGGGCATGCTTCTGGCCCGCATCGATCCCCAGGAACAGGAATCGGATCTGCGCTCGGCGCAGGCCGATCTTGACGCAGCACAGGCGCAACTGACGCAAGCCTCGGCCGCCTTCGAGCGCCAGAAGACGCTGCTCGCGCAAGGCTTCACCACGCGGCGCGACTATGATCAGGCCGCGCAGGCGCAGAGCGTGGCGCAAGGCAGCGTCCAGCAGGCGCAGAGCGCGTTGGACAATGCCCGCGAGAGCCTTACCTTCACCGAATTGCGGGCCGGCGCGCCAGGCGTCGTCACCGCGCGCGCGGTCGAAGCCGGCCAGGTGGTGCAAGCCGCACAGACCGTTTTCACCATTGCCGAGGACGGCGACCGCGACGCGGTCTTCAATGTTCATGAAACGCTGGTCGCCGGCAGTTCGCCGGCGCCGCCAGTGGCGATCACCCTGGTGTCTGACCCCGCAGTCAAGGCGACCGGCAAGGTGCGCGAGATCTCGCCGGTGGTCGATGCCGCCTCGGCCTCGGTGCGGGTCAAGGTCGCCATTCCCGATACGCCCGCCGCCATGCCGCTGGGTGCGGCCGTCACCGGCACGGTCAGCGCCAGGCCGGTGCAAGCCGTGATCCTGCCCTGGCAGGCGCTCACCTCCAGCGACGGCAAGCCGGCGGTCTGGCTCGTCGACCCGGCCTCCAAGGCGGTCACGATCGCGCCAGTGGATATCCTTGCCTATGATTCCGGCGTGTTCGTCGTCGACAAGGGGCTGGCGGCCGGCCAGCACGTCATCACCGCCGGTGGCCAGTTGCTCAGCCCCGGCCAGACGGTAGAGATCGCCGGAGGGGCAACGCAATGAACCGGCCAGCATGCGTGATCGCCCTGTCGGCGCTGGTCCTTGTCGGCGCCTGTTCGGCCGAGCCGGAAAAGGCGCCCGAGATCGTCCGGCCGGTGCTTTCGGTGGTGGTCGAGCCACGCACCAGCCAGACACTTGGCTTCGCAGGCGTCGTCGAACCGGAATTCAGCGCCGACCTCGCCTTCCGCCTGCTCGGCCGCGTCGTCAGCCGCGACGTCAATGTCGGCGACCTCGTCACCAAGGGCACGACGATCGCCACGCTCGATCCCACGGCGCTGGAACTGGCCGTGCAAGCGGCCAAGGCCGGCCTCTCCAACGCGCAGGCGGAGTTCACCAATGCCGCCGCCAGCGAGGAGCGCCAGCGCGCGCTGCTGGCCGACAAGAAGACCTCGCAGGCGACCTATGACGCCGCGCAGCAGGCACGCCAGGCAGCACAAGCCAATGTCGAGCGCGCCAAGGCCGCGCTTGCCAAATCGCAGGAACAGCTCGGCTATGCCCGGCTGTTTTCGGATTTCGACGGCGTCGTCACCGCCACCGGCGCCGAAGTCGGGCAGACCGTGTCGGCCGGCCAGACCGTGGTGACGGTGGCGCGTTCGGACGTGCGCGAAGCCGTCGTCGACATTCCCGACCAGTTGACCGGCGACCTGGCGGTCGGAACCGGCTTCGACGTCATCCTGCAGTCACTGCCGTCGATCCGCACCGAGGCCAAGCTGCGCGAGATCGCGCCGCAGTCCGACAGTTCGACCCGCACACGCCGCGTGCGCCTGACGCTGCTCAACGCGCCGACGGCGTTCCGGCTCGGCTCGACGGTGACGGCGACGCGGGTGACGGCGATCGACCCGACGATCGAACTGCCGCTGTCGGCGCTGCTCGAAAAGGACGGCAACCAGCAAGTCTGGACCGTCGACGCACAATCGAAGGTCGCCTTGCACGACATCCGCGTCGGCGCCAAACGCGCCGGTTCCTTCACCGTCGCCGAGGGGCTCGATGCTGGCATGCGCGTCGTCACCGCCGGCGTCCACAGCCTGACACCGGGCGAGACGGTCAATATCCCCCAAGGAGCCGCCAAGTGAAAGGCTTCAACCTCTCCGACTGGGCGCTCAGCCACCGTTCGCTGGTCTGGTATTTCATGCTGGTGTTCGTCGTCGCCGGCGTCTCGGCCTATCTCAATCTCGGCCGCGAGGAAGACCCCGCCTTCACCATCAAGACCATGCTGATCCAGGCCAACTGGCCGGGCGCCTCGGTCAATGAAACGGTCCGGCAAGTGACCGATCGCATCGAGAAGAAACTGGAGGAGCTCGACAGCCTCGACTACAGCAAATCCGTCACCACGGCTGGCAAGACCGTCGTCTTCGTCAACCTGAAGCCGTCGACCAAGGCGCGCGACGTGGCCCCGACATGGGTGCGCATCCGCAACATGATCAACGACTTCCGCTCGCAGTTTCCCGCTGGCGTGCAAGGGCCGTTCTTCAACGACTGTTTTGGCGACGTCTATGGCAATGTCTACGCCTTCACATCGGACGGGCTGACGTCGCGCCAGCTGCGTGATTATGTCGAGGAGGCGCGCACCAGAATCCTGGCGGTGCCCAATGCCGGCAAGGTCGACCTGATCGGCGCCCAGGACGAGGCGATCTATCTCGAATTCTCGACCCGCCAAATCGCGGCGCTTGGCCTGAACCAGCAAGCGATCGTGGCCAGCCTGCAGGCGCAGAATGCCATTGCACCCTCGGGCGTCATCGAGACCGGCCCCGAACGCGTCAGCGTGCGTGTCTCGGGCCAGTTCACTTCGGAGGAAAGCCTGCGCGCCATCAATCTGCGCGTCAACGACCGCTTCTTCCGGCTGAGCGATGTGGCGACGATCACGCGCGGCTATGTCGATCCGCCGACGGCATTGTTCCGTTTCAACGGCGAGGATGCGATCGGGCTCGCCATCGGCATGAAGCCCAACGCCAATCTGCTCGATTTCGGCAAGGCGCTGAAGGTCGAGATGGACAAGATCGTCGCCGACCTGCCGATCGGCGTCGGCGTGCATCTGGTCGCCGACCAGCCGGTGATCGTCGAGCAAGCGGTTTCGGGCTTCACCCGCGCCTTGTTCGAGGCGGTCGCCATCGTGCTTGCCGTCTCCTTCATCAGCCTCGGCATGCGCGCCGGTTTCGTGGTGGCGCTGTCGATCCCGCTGGTGCTGGCCATCACCTTCCTGTTCATGGACTATCTCGGCATCTCGCTGCAGCGGATTTCGCTGGGCGCGCTGATCATCGCGCTTGGCCTATTGGTCGACGACGCCATGATCGCCGTCGAGATGATGGTGGCACGACTTGAGGCAGGCGACACACTGCGCAAGGCGGCGACCTATGTCTACACCTCGACCGCGTTCCCGATGCTGACCGGAACGCTGGTGACGGTGACCGGCTTCATTCCGATCGGCCTCAACAACAGCGCCGCCGGCGAATACACCTACACGCTGTTCGTCGTCATCGCCGTGTCGCTGCTGGTGTCATGGATCGTGGCGGTGCTGTTTGCGCCGCTGCTCGGCATCACCATCCTGCCGGCGACGATGAAACAGAAGCATCATGACAAACCCGGCCGCTTCACCTCGCTGTTCCGCAGCGTGCTCATCGGGTCGGTGCGCCGCCATTGGCTGACCATCATCGCGACGGTGCTGTTGTTCGCCGCCTCGATCGTCGGCATGGGCTTTGTCCAGCAGCAGTTCTTCCCGTCCTCCGACCGGCCGGAACTGATCGTCGACTGGAACCTGCCGCAGAACTCTTCGATCGCCGAGACGCGCGACCAGATGGAGCGCTTCGAGAAGGCAGCCCTTGCCGGAAATCCTGATATCGACCACTGGAGTTCCTATATCGGTCAGGGCGCGGTGCGCTTCGTGCTGGCCTATGACGTGCAGCCGGCCAATCCCTATTTCGGCCAGACCATCATCGTCACCAAGAACGTCGAGGCCCGCGACAGGGTCAAGACGGCCATCGAGAAGATGCTGCGCGAGGATTTCGTCGGCACCGATGCCTTCGTCAAGACGCTCGAGCTCGGGCCCCCCGTCGGCCGGCCGGTGCAGTATCGCGTCAGCGGCCCCGACACCCAGATGGTGCGCGCACTGTCGCAACAGCTGGCCGGCGTCATCTCGGCCAATCCGAAGCTCGGCGCGCCGACCTTCGACTGGAACGAACCGTCGCGGGTGCTGAAAGTCGACGTGCTGCAGGACAAGGCGCGCCAGCTCGGCGTCACCTCCTCTGACATTTCCAATGCGCTCAACAGCGTGGTCGGCGGCGTCACCATCACCCAGGTCCGCGACGCCACCTATCTCATCAATGTCGTGGTGCGCTCGCGTGAGGCTGAGCGCGGCTCGATCGAGACGCTGCGCAACATGCAATTGCCGACCGGCAACGGGGAATCCATCCCGCTCGCCGCCGTCGCCAACTTCCACTACGAGCTGGAGCAGCCGACGGTCTGGCGGCGCAGCCGCGTGCCGACGATCATCGTGCGCGCCGGGTTGGTCGGCGACGCGCTTCCCGCTACCGTGGTCAAGGAGCTGAAACCGTCCGTCGATGCCTTCATCGCCAAGCTGCCGGTCGGCTACGCCATCGCCACGGCCGGCTCGGTAGAGGAAAGCGCCAACAGCCAGGGGCCGATCGCCGCCGTGGTGCCGCTGATGCTGTTCATCATGGCGACGATCCTGATGATCCAGCTGCAGAGCTTCCAGCGCCTGTTCCTGGTCGTGGCCGTAGCACCACTCGGACTGATCGGCGTGGTCGCGGCACTGCTGCCGAGCGGTGCGCCGCTCGGTTTCGTCGCCATTTTGGGCGTGCTGGCGCTGATCGGTATCCTGATCCGCAACTCGGTCATCCTGATCGTGCAGATCGAGGACCTCGTCGCCGAAGGCAAGGACCGCTGGGCGGCGGTGATCGAAGCCACAGAACATCGCATGCGGCCGATCGCGCTGACGGCCGCAGCCGCCAGCCTGGCGCTGATCCCGATCGCGCGCGAGGTGTTCTGGGCGCCGATGGCATACGCCATGATGGGCGGCATCATCGCCGGCACGGCGATCACGCTGCTGTTCCTGCCGGCGCTTTATGTGGCGTGGTTCAGGATCAAGGAGCCGAAGGAGGGGCAGGAAAGCGAAGGCGTGCACGGAGAAACAGTGCCGGAAGGTGGGGCCGCCTGAGGGCAATTGCGAGTAGCGTTGCGTTCCTTCACGCCCCCTCTGCCCTGCCGGGCATCTCCCCCTCAAGGGGGGAGATTGGCAGTTTCAGTTGCCTCGCCAACCTTCCGCCGTTTGTAATTGGCAAAAGCGGTTGCGCGAGTAATCTCCCCCCTTGAGGGGGAGATGGCCGGCAGGCCAGAGGGGGGCGCGACAGAACTCGACGTAGAAAATTCAGCTACGCCCTTACAAACCCGTCGCTCGCTCTCAGCAGATTGCGCGTATAGTCCTTCGTCACGCGGCGCTCGACAAGGTCGCTTGCCGCCAGATTCTCCACCGCCTCGCCGCTCTGCATCACCATCAGCCGCTCGCACATATGAGTGATGATGGCGAGGTCGTGGCTGACCATCAGGAAGGTCAGCTTGCGGCGCCGGCGGACCTCTTCCAGAAGGTTGAGCACTTCCGCCTGCACCGAGGCGTCGAGCGCCGAGGTCGGCTCGTCGAGCAGCAGGATCGACGGTTCGAGGATGAGCGCGCGTGCGATTGCCACGCGCTGGCGCTGGCCGCCCGACAGTTGATGCGAGTAGCGGAAGCGAAAGCCGTTGCCGAGGCCAACCTCGTCGAGCGCCCGCTGGATGCGTTTTTCGCCATCGGCAAAACCATGGATGGCGAGCGGTTCCTGCAGCAGGCGGTCTACCGTCTGGCGCGGATGCAGCGAGCCGTACGGATCCTGAAAAACCATCTGCACTTCGCGGTAAAAGGCCTTGTCGCGGCGCGCGCCGAGCTTCTTGCCATTGACGGTGATGCTGCCAGAGGCGACCGGGGCGAGACCGGCGATGGCCCGTAGCAGCGTCGATTTGCCGGAGCCGGATTCGCCGACCAATCCGAAGGATTCGCCCGGCTGCACGTCGAGACTGACGCCCTTCAGCGCGCGAAAGCGATCGAAGATCACTTCCAGCCTGTCGACGGCAATCGCTGCTGTCATGCCGCCCACTCCGGCTTGCGGTCGAGCACCGGCAGCGGGTGACGGTCGGCGCCGATCTTGGGCATGCAATTGAGCAGGCCGCGCGTATAGGGATGCTGGGCGCGGCCGAGTTCGGACGCCTTGAGCTGTTCGACCACCTTGCCGGCATACATGACGATGACGCGGTCGCAGAAGGACGAGACCAGGCGAAGGTCGTGCGAGATGAAGATCAGCCCCATGCCACGCTCGCTGACCAGCCGGTCGAGAATACCGAGCACATCGAGCTGCACGGTGACGTCGAGCGCTGAGGTCGGCTCGTCGGCGATCATCATTTCCGGCCCGGCGATCAGCATCATGGCGATCATGGCGCGCTGGCCCATGCCGCCGGAAACCTCATGCGGATGCAGGTCGAAGACACGAGCCGGGTCGCGGATCTGCACCGCCTCCAGCATCGCCATCGCGCGGTCGCGCGCCTCGGCCTTGCCGACCTTTTCGTGGGTGCGCAGCGTCTCGGCGATCTGGCGGCCGATGCTCATCACAGGGTCGAGCGAATATTTCGGATCCTGAAGGATCATGGCGATGCGTTTGCCGCGCAGCGCCCGGCGTTCGCGTGGCGACACCGACAGCAGGTCGATGCCGTCGAAGGTCAGCTTGTTGGCCGATATCCTGGCCTGCGGCGGCGTCAGGCCCATGATGGCGCGGCCGGTCTGCGATTTGCCCGAGCCGGACTCGCCGACAATGCCGAGCCGTTCGCGGCCGAGCGAAAAGGAGACGCCCCGCACCGCCTCGATCAGCCCGGTGCGGGTCGGGAAGGTGACGCGCAGATCGTCGACATCGAGAAGCGTGCTCATTGGTCACCACTCCGGGGATCGAGCGCGTCGCGCAGGCCGTCGCCGAGCAAGTTGAAGCCGAGGCTGACGATGAGGATGGCGAAGCCGGGCGCACCGGCCACCCACCACTGATCGAGCACGAAGCGACGGCCGGAAGCGATCATCGTGCCCCATTCCGGCAGCGGCGGCTGCGCGCCGAGGCCAAGGAAACCGAGGCCGGCGGCGGTCAGGATGATGCCTGCCATATCGAGCGTCACCCGGACGATCAGCGAGGAGATGCAGAGCGGCATGATATGGCGCAGCACGATGCGGAAGGGCGAGGCGCCCATCAGTTGCACCGCCTTGATATAATCGGAATTGCGCACGGTCAGTGTTTCAGCGCGCGCGATGCGGGCGTAAGGCGGCCATGAGGTGATGGCGATGGCGAGCACCGCGTTCTCGATACCGGGGCCAAGGGCTGCGACAAACGCCAGCGCCAGGATCAGCTTGGGGAAAGCGAGGAAGATGTCGGTGATGCGCATCAGGATGGCATCTGTCCAGCCGCCGGCATAGCCGGCGACGGTGCCGACCAAAAGGCCGATCGGTGCGGCGATGATGGCGACCAGGATGACCACATAGAGCGTCCAGCGCGAGCCGTAGAGAATGCGCGACAGGATATCGCGGCCAAGGTCGTCGGTGCCGAACCAATGCTCGGCGCTCGGCGCCAGCAGGCGCGAGCCCTTGAGGTCGCCGAATGTCGGGGAATAGGGCGCCAACACGCCGGCAAGGGCGGCAATGACCAGCAAGGCAATGATGATCAGCAGGCCGAGAAACGCCAGCCGGTTGGCGGAAAAGCGCCGCCACGCGACATAGGCGCGGCCGAGTCTCGCCTGCATGCGCGACGCCGGCCGCTCGCTGAGCAGCCAGTCGCGACGGCTCTGGATGGTCTCGACGCTCATCCTGTCTTTGTCCTCGGATCGAGCACGCGGTAGAGCAGGTCGGAGAGAAGGTTGATGGCGATGAACACCGAGCCGATGACGATGGTGCCGCCGAGCACCGCGTTCATGTCGGCGTTCTGCAGCGAGTTGGTGATGTAGAGGCCGATGCCCGGCCACGAGAACACGGTCTCGGTCAGCACCGAACCTTCGAGCAGCCCGGCATAGGACAGCGCGATCACCGTCACCATCGGCACCGCCGCGTTGCGTAGCGCGTGGCCCCAGATGATGCGGGTTTCCGACAGGCCCTTGGCGCGCGCCGCGACGATGTATTCCTGCGCCAGCTCGTTGAGCATGAACGAGCGCGTCATGCGGCTGATATAGGCGAGCGAGAAATAGCCAAGCAGCGAGGCCGGCAGGATGATGTGCCGGAAGGCGTCGTAAAAGACGTCCCACTGCCCCTGCATGGCGGAGTCGAGAAGGTAGAAACCTGTGATCGGCGTGAAGGTGTATTCGTAGACGACGTCGAGCCGCGCCGGGAAGGCGACCCATTGCAGCTTGGCGTAGAACAGCACCAGGGCCAGCAGTCCGAGCCAGAAGATCGGCACGGAATAGCCGATCAGGCCAATGATACGCACGATCTGATCGATGATGCTGCCGCGCCTGACCGCCGCCAGTACGCCGAGCGGCACGCCGAGCAGCGCACCGATCAGTGTTCCCAGCGTCGCCAGTTCCGTCGTTGCGGGAAGCGCGCGGCGAATGTCGGTCATGACAGGATTGGTGGTCAGCACCGAGGTGCCGAAATCGCCATGCAGCGCACTTTTCACATAGATGTAGAACTGCTCGACCAGCGGCAGGTCGAGGCCCATCTCGCGGCGCGTGCGCTCGACGACATTGGCCGGCGCCCGGTCGCCGAGCACCGCCAGGACCGGGTCGATCGGGATGACACGGCCGATGAAGAAGGTGACCGCGAGCAGACCAAGATAGGTCGTGACCGCGATGACCAGGAACCGGCCGAGCGATGATGCAAAGGCGACGGCGCGGGCGCTGCCGCGCCCGCTTTCGTTTTCAACAGCGCTCATGCGGCGCGTCCGTGGGCTTTACTCTTTCGAGACCGGGCCGACGAAGTTGCTGTCGAAGCTCGGGCCGAGCGCGAAGCCCTTGAGGTTCTTGCGCAGGCCGGCCACTTCCAGCTGCTGGTGGATAACGACGAAGGGGCTTGTGTCGAGGATCTTCTGCTGCAGGTCCTTGTACATATCGGCACGTTTGCCTGCGTCCTTCTCCAGCAGGGCTGCTTCCGTCTGCTTTGTCAGGTCCGGGATGTCCCAGGCGTTGCGCCAGGCGAGCGTCTTGGACTTGCCCGCGTCCGAATTGTCCGGGTTCGAGGCAAAGGTCTGGGCGTTGGAGTTCGGATCGAAATAGTCCTGGCCCCACTGGCCGATATAGATGTCGTGGTTGCGGGCGCGGTATTTGGTCAGCGTCTGCTTGCCGTCGCCGGGGATGATCTCGAGCTTGATGCCGGCCTGGCCCAGCGTCTGCTGGATCGATTCCGCCATGCCAGTGGTCGGCTGGCCCGTGCGTACGTCCATGGTCACGCTGAAGCCGTCGGGCAGGCCGGCCTTGGCCAGCAATTCCTTGGCCTTGGCGACGTCGAGCTTGAACGGGTTGTCATCCACGGCGCCGAGGTCGCCCTTGGGCAGGAAGGACTGATGGATTTCGCCGATGCCCTTGAGGATCGTCGAGCTCAATGCGTCATAGTCGACCAGATATTTGAACGCCTGGCGTACCTCGGGCTTGGCGAGGTTCGGGTTCTTCTGGTTGAGGCTGATGTAATAGACCGTGCCCTTCGGCGCGCTGGTGGTGGTCAGATCGGCCTTCTTGGCGATGGCGTCGAGGTCGTTCGGCTCGAGATTGCGGGCAACGTCGATGTCGCCGGCTTCGAGCGCCAGGCGCTGACCTGAGCTTTCCTTCATGTTGCGGTAGATGACGCGGGCGAGCTTGGCCTTCTCACCATGGTAATTGTCGTTGCGCTCCAAAACCACGGCCTCGTTGGCGCGCCATTCGCGCAGCTTGTAGACGCCGGAGCCGGCATAGCCGGTCTTCAGCCAGGCATTGCCGAAGTCGTTGTCCCATTTGTAGTCAGCGGTGGGTGCTGCCGCAACGACATGTTCCTTGACCAGCTTGGCGTCGACGACCGAGGCCACCGTTGCCGACAGACAGTTCAGCACGAAGCTCGGCGCGTAGGCCTTGTCGACGGTGAACTGGAAGGTGGTGTCGTCGACGGCCTTGGCCTTGGCGGTGACATTGTCGCCGCTGATGCCGAATTGGCCAATGATGAAGGCCGGGCTCTTGTCCAGCTTGATGGCGCGCTCGAAGGAATAGGCGACGTCTGCCGCGGTGATCGGATTGCCCGAGGCGAATTTCAGGCCGGGCTTGAGCTTGAAGGTGTAGGTCAGGCCATCGTCGGAGACGGTCCAGCTCTCGGCGAGGTCGCCTTTGACCTTGGAGGTGTCGCCGAGGTCGAGACGGACAAGCAGATCGTAGGTGTTGCCGGTAACCTCCGCGGTCGACAGCTCGAACGCCTCGCCCGGATCCATGGAGATGATGTCGTCGATCGCGAAACCTTCGACCAGCGTGTCGGCGGGCGTGACCGCGCCGGCTGGGGCGCCGGCCAGAAGCAGCGCCGACATGGCCGCACCCGCGAGCAGGAGGCGGGAGCGTAGAGCAAACTTTTCCATCATCATGATGATTGTTCCCTGTTTTGTTGTTTGTTGACCTGAGTTCCCGGCTCAGGATTGCGGCGTTCTTTTTCGGGACCGGCAATGGCCCTCTGCCCACTTACCGTCGTGGTTTTTGTCCAGTTGGTCAACACCATATCCGGCGGCTTCCAAGCCGGCAAACGAGCATTTGCAAGACAGCACATTGGACCAGAATAAACTGTGGCGAGTCGATGCATCCGCCAGCCAATTGAGGCCGCCAATTGGGAAAAATCTGCTAATTTCGGAGCTACTTGAGGGCAGCGACCAGCCCGGCGTCGGGAAAGCAGGTGGCGGCCTGACCATTCTTTGTCTGCCACTTGCCGATCGAGCGACGGGTCTTGAAGCCGGGCAGGCCGTCGGCACTGCCGACATCATAGCCCTTGGCTTCCAGCGCCCGCTGCAAGGCGGCGATGTCGGACCGGTAGAGCCCGCCGACCGCACCCCAGCTGGCCGTAAAATTGCTGTCGCCATGGGCGATGCGATCAGCGCCATGGCCAATGAACAGCGCGTAGAGGTCGCTGGTGTTGTATTCCTTCAGCACGTAGAAATTGGGGGTGGCGATGAAGGCAGGCCCGCTGCGCCCGGCCGGCATCAGCAGAAAGCCCTCGGCCTTCAGCTCGCTCGCCGGAAATGCTTTTCCCCCGACACGCTTGATGCCCATGTCAGCCCATTGCGAAATTGTCTTGCCCTGGTCCGGACCTTCCAGCGAACAGGAGACCGTCTCCGGCACGGTCACCTCAAACCCCCAGCCACGCCCCCTCACCCAGCCATAGTGGACGAGATAGTTGGCGATCGAGGCCAGCACGTCCGGCGTCGAGTTCCAGATGTCGGCACGGCCGTCGCCGTCGAAATCGACGGCATGCTTCAGGAACGAGGTCGGCATGAATTGCGGCTGGCCGAGCGCGCCGGCCCAGGATGATTTCATCGCGCCGACCGGGGCCAGCCCGCGTTCGACGATCTCGAGTGCCGCCAAGAGCTCGGTGCGGAAGAAATCCTTCTTGGTCGACATGAATGCCTTGGTGCCCAGCACCTCGAAGGCGTCGTACGGCATTTTCGCCGCGCCAAAACCCGTCTCGCGACCCCAGATCGCCAGCAGAACCTCGCCCGGCACGCCATAGCGCTTCTCGATGGCCGCCAGCGTGCGGGCATTGGTGGCTTCGCGCGCCCGGCCGCCCGCTGTGACGGCGCCGATGGTCTTCTCGGCGAAATAGGCGCCGGGCGAGCCGAACTCGGCCTGATGCTGCTTCTGCGGCGTCGTCGCCTTCTCGCCAGGCTTCACCAGATCGGGCAGCTTCAGATTGGGCTTGATGCCGTCAAAGGCGGCATCGAAGGTCTTTTTGGAAATGCCTTTTGTCTGGGCCTCTGGCCACAGATCTGTCTGCAGCCAGGCGCGGAATTGATCGTCGATCTTGGCGGCTGAGGCGGGGGTGGTGAGGAGGAGGGCGACGAGTGCTGCCACGAAAACAATGATGCTCAGTCCGAAAGGTTTGCGTTCGCTCGCGCCCCCCTCTGTCCTACCGGACATCTCCCCCTCAAGGGGGGAGATTGGCCTTCACTCCTGCTTTCGCTAATTTTCAAATGCACTAGGTCGGCAGGGAGGTCGAAGCTGCCAATCTCCCCCCTTGAGGGGGAGATGTCCGGTAGGACAGAGGGGGGCGCGAAAGAATGCAGTCATCTCAGGAAGCATCCCTCTCCGCCAATTGCGTCAAAACGCCGTCCGCGAGCGCAGTGCGGCGGCCAGCGTGCCTTCGTCGAGATAGTCGAGCTCGCCGCCGACCGGCACGCCATGCGCCAGCCGTGTCACCTTGAGGTCGAGGCCGGACAGCTGGTCGGTGAGGTAATGCGCGGTGGTCTGGCCCTCGACCGTGGCATTGACGGCGAGGATGATCTCCTTGACCTCACCACCGGCGACACGGTCGATCAGCGAGCGGATATTGAGCTGGTCGGGGCCGACGCCATCGAGCGGCGACAACGTGCCGCCGAGCACGTGATAGCGCACATTCATCGCCGCCGCCCGCTCCAGCGCCCACAGGTCGGAGACGTCCTCGACGATGATGATGGTGCCGGCGTCACGGCGCGGATCGGTGCAGATCATGCACGGATCCGCCGTATCGACATTGCCGCAGGTCGAGCAGATGCGCACCTTGTCGGCCGCCTCGGCCATGGCGGCGGCGAGCGGCGACAACAGCTGCTCCTTCTTCTTGATCAGATGGAGTGCGGCGCGCCTAGCCGAACGGGGACCCAGGCCAGGCACCTTGGCCAGGAGCTGGATCAGGCGTTCGATCTCGGGACCGGCGATTCGCTTGGACATCGCTCTGATCTAGGATTTTTCAGAGCGCTTTGGAACATCCCACGTCCGCATGACCCGCCATATTGCCTTGGCGGACCATCGAGTGCGGATCAGTCGGGAATGCAGATCAGTCGGCTTCGAGCGGCCGGCTCTGGCTGGCGATCATCGCGCCAATGGCGTCGGTGTTCTCAGGCGTCGGCTGGAACCCCATTGCCGCCTCTTGTGGCGCGTTCTGAACCGAGGAAATGACCGGCTTGGCCAGAGTTCCACCAAAACGGGCGGCATCCGGTTCTTCCATCGGTTCCTGCATCGCGACCATTATCGGCTTTGCAGAGGCGCGCGCGGATTTCGCGGTCGGCGCCACCGCGGCGGTCACATAGATCTGCTGGGCAGGCGCGGACCGAACGGTTGCCGGCTTGGCCGGACGCGGCTGCCCGGCGGAAGCGACCAGCGTCACTGGCGCGGCTGGTTTCACCATTTCGGGCGCCACTGACGCAATGGCGACCTGCGGTTCATCCGGCAGCGGCTGCCCGTTGCGGCCACGCTTCTCGTAGAAGGCATTGCCGCCGGCAACCATGGTGTAGTGCATGTTCTTGTAGGGGAAACGCAAGCCAGCGGTATGGAAATACATCGTGTTCTTGAGCTTGGCCTTGCGCTCGCCCTTGAGCACCGCGTCGGCGGCTTCCTCGACATCGGGCATTGCCCGCGAATTCATCGACCGGGTCATGACGCCGGGCGCGAACTGTCCGGGCTCGCCCACGACCTCGCAGATGGTGCTGCCGTGGTTGCCGGAGCGCAACCGGTTCATGACCACAGTGCCGACCGCGATCATGCCGTCACGGCTCGACCGGTTGGACTCGAAGAACATCGCCCGTTCCAGGCATTCCTTGTCCTTCGGCGTGTGGCTGTAGGACCGGGAGCTCAGGAAACTCGGCGTGATGGCGTCAGTCAGGCTGGCGACGGACATGCCGTGCGAGGTGGTCTGGCTGCAGGCAGCCAAAAACAGGGGTGAAATGACGGCGCCGAGCAACAGCGGCGTCTTCCATCGCATGGCAATCAACAGGTAACCCTCATTCCAGTGCCCGCCCCCAGGCTGCGGCAAGAATGAGACACTTTCAGGCAAAATGATGGCCAAAAGGTTATTAACAAGGCACTGTTGCCAAACTGGCACAGTTGCGTGGCTTTATCCTGGCTAAAGCAGCTCCTCGTTTCCTGGAAACACCGAACCGCTCTATCTCTTGCTTTAACGCAATTCCGGACGTTTTAACGCAATTGCGGACGGAAAAGCGTTTCACACTTTTCCTGGAATTGCTTTACCGCCCGGCCGCGAGTACAGCCGACTGGCCAGGTTCACCCTCTTCGACCTTCTCCGAAAACAGGCCGCGCCTGAGGAACAGCGCCAGTGCCTCCCTGGCCGTTGGCGCGATCTTTGCCGGCCAGTCGCTTTCGATGAATTCGGCCTTGGTGAAGTCCGGATTTGTCTCGCTGGCCGCCTCCAGGAATTCGGCGATCTCCAGCACGATCACGCGTTCGTCCTTCGACAGCGCCGACGTGCCGGCCTCGATCGACGGGCGATGCACGAAATCCTCGAACAGGTCGAAGTAGCCCCTGATGCCGACAAGATCGACACCGGCGTCGCAATCGGCGAGGATTTCCAGGAGCTCGTAGATCCTGTTGCGGACACGCTGCTCGATCAGTCTTTCGGAGGGCTCTTCGATCATGGGCGTAGCGCCACCGAACGCTAGAAGGGCAGTTTCATTCCTGGCGGGATCGGCAGGCCGGCGGTCAACGCCTTGGTCTTTTCCTGCATGATCTGCTCGACCTTGGCCTTGGCGTCGTTATGGGCGGCGAGCACCAGGTCTTCCAGGATCTCGACATCGTCCTCCTTGAACAGGGACGGATCGATCTTCAGAGACTTCATCTCGAATTTTCCGGTCAGCGTCACGTTGACCAGGCCGCCGCCGGCCTGGCCGGACGCTTCCAGCGTGGCGATCTCGTCCTGCATGGCCTGGAACTTGGCCTGCATTTCCTTCGCCTTGCCCATCAGGCCGAGAAGATCTTTCATGGTCGGGTCCTTTGCGGATTCGTGCCGTTGTTAGAGACTGTTTGGAAACTCTACTCTGGCGGCCATCTGATGGCGTTTTCTGCGCTTCCGTTGCTCACGGACCGAATGTCCGCTGCGCTACGGTTCTCGAAACCACCACCATATGACTCACCAGAGCGAATTTCGAAACAGTCTCTTAGGTCTCGTCGTCGTCCGCCGGCGGCTCGACCGGCACTTCGGCCTCGGTCGTATCGGCTTCCGGCGCGTCGGGAATGCGAACGTCGATGATCTTGGCGCCGGGAAAGCGCGCCAGAATGGCGGCCACGGTCGGGTCGCTCTTGGCATCGAGGAAGGCATTCTCGCGCTTGGTCGATTCCATTTCGGCGAGTGTCTGGCCGCCCTCTTCCTTCGACAGCGACACCAGCCAGCTGCGGCCGGTCCAGGCGCGCAGCTTCGTGGTCAGGTCGTTGAGCAGCATCTTGGGCGCGTCGCTGGTCAGGCCGACGTCGATGCGGCCGGGCTCGATACGCACGAGGCGGATGCAGCTCTTGACCAAGACCTTGAAGGCGATGTCACGCTGCGCGTCGGCAAGGGCAATGATGTCGGCCAGCGATTTCAGCGGTACCTGCTGCGTCTCCAGCACCGGTTGCGGGGGCGCGACGAAGGCGACGGGAGCGGGTGCGGCCTCGACCAGCCGCATGGTCTGCGCGCCACCCGGTCCGGACGGCATCCGGGCCTGCGCCACCGCGCTGGCGCCGCCGCCATTGCCGGAACCCGCGGGCGCGCCATTCGGGCGCGGCGCGCCATTTTGAACGGGTGCCGCGCCCTCCAGCGATCTCAACGCCTCGTCCAGCGTCGGCAGGTCGGCGGCGTGCGCCAGCCGGATCAGCACCATCTCGGCGGCACTGACCGGCCGGTTGGAGGACTGCACCTCGGGAATGCCCTTGAGCAGCATCTGCCATGTCCGCGACAGCACCCTGACCGACAGCGTCCCGGCGAAATCGGCGCCGCGTTGGCGCTCGTCCTGCGACAGCGCCGCGTCGTCGACAGCCGTCGGCACGAAACGCAGCCGGGTGACGAGGTGGTTGAACTCGGCAAGATCGGTCAGCACCGCGGCCGGATCGGCGCCGGTGTCGTACTGCGCGCGGAATTCGCCAAGTGCGGCCGCGACATCGCCCTTCATCACATGTTCGAACAGGTCGACGATGCGGGCGCGGTCGGCGAGCCCCAGCATCGCCCGCACCGCGTCGGCACTGACGGAGCCCGCGCCGTGGGCGATCGCCTGGTCGAGGATGGAGAGCGAATCGCGGGCCGAGCCTTCGGCCGCGCGCGCGATCATCGCTAGCGCGTCGTCGTCGACCGAAATGCCTTCCTTGGCCGATATCGAGGAGAGATGCGCGACCAGCGCGCTGGCATCGATGCGCCTGAGATCAAAGCGCTGGCAGCGCGACAAAACGGTGATCGGAACCTTGCGGATTTCGGTGGTGGCGAAGATGAACTTGACGTGCGGCGGCGGCTCTTCCAGCGTCTTCAGCAGGCCGTTGAAGGCCTGCGTGGACAGCATGTGCACTTCGTCGATGATGTAGACCTTGTAACGGGCCGAGACCGGCGCGTAGCGCACGCGCTCGATGATGTCCCTGATGTCGTCGATGCCGGTGTGCGAGGCGGCATCCATCTCGATGACGTCGACATGGCGGCCTTCCATGATCGCCTGGCAATGCTCGCCGAGCACGGCAAGGTCGACCGAAGGCTGGTCGATATCAGGGGTTTTATAGTTCAGGGCCCGCGCCAGTATGCGCGCCGTCGTGGTCTTGCCGACGCCGCGTACGCCGGTCAGCATCCAGGCCTGGGCAATGCGGCCGGTGGCAAAGGCGTTGGTGAGCGTGCGCACCATCGGCTCCTGGCCGACCAGCTCTGAAAAGTTCGAAGGACGGTATTTGCGCGCCAGCACGCGATAGGCGGCGGCCTTGTCCGTTCCCGAATTTCCGGCTTCGCTCATTCGCCCTTGAAGCTCCAAATGACCGCGCCCGAAGGCGGCCTATTCCTGCGCATAGTCTCGCCCGCGCTGCAATGCGTCGTCAATGTCGCGAGAAGGGCCCAATGAGGTGGGAGGCTGGAACAATGACCCGTTCCGGGCTCGTTAGGGCTGCTTCCTTCCGGACCTGACCCGGTTGGCGAGTGGATCGTCCACCACCAACCTCCCGCTGTCCATATCGGCAATTCGGCGATGAAATGCAAGTGCGCAGGCGAATCGCCATCACGAACCGCTGGGGATGAATGATTCGCTTGCAGCCCTGTTGCCGCCGCTCTAGCGTTCATGCGTTTGAGGAAACCAGGAAAAGCAAGGGAAACGCCGATGCTGCCGGGCCTGAAGGCCGGATTCACGCTGGACGCCCGGCTGGAGGCGGACAGCGAGCAATTGATGTGGCTTGGGCTGTGCGAATTGCGGGTGATGAACGACCGTCGCTGGCCATGGCTGCTGTTGGTGCCGCAGCGGCCGGGCGCGGAGGAAATCCACGACATGACGCCGCTTGACCAGGCGATGCTGACCTTCGAGACCAATATGGTGGCGCAGGCGCTGAAGAAGGCGACCGGCTGCACCAAGATCAACACCGGTGCGCTCGGCAACATGGTGCGCCAGCTGCATGTCCACGTTATCGCGCGTTCGGAAGGCGATCCCGGCTGGCCCGGCCCGGTGTGGGGACATGGCCTGCGCGAGCCCTATCAGCGTTCCGACCTGCGCCAGTTTGCCGAAACGATAAGGGCGGCGCTATAAGCCTTCCCCTGTGTTCATCCCAAACATGTTCATCCCAAAGCATCAGAGTCCGCATGAGCTTCCGCCTGTTTGACGCGCCGCTGCGCGAGCCGAGCCAGTTCGTCGGCTTTGCCGGCAACACCATCGACCGACAGTCCGAGAACCGCGCCGATGACTCGGTGGACAAGGCGCTCGCCGATCCGACGACGAGGCTGCTTTTGATGAGTGACGGCCGGCTCTATCTGAAGCTCGGCGGTGGCGGCGGCCTCGACCCCTGGTTCGGTGTCGCCGAAAGCCAGCCTTTCAAGCTTTCCCTTGCCGACGGCGTCCTGCTCGGCTTTTCCGAACAGGGACCCGTGCTGGCAATGCCAGCCGGCCTCGACGCCGAACATCTGCCCGAGACCGTCAAGGCGATCGACTACCGCTCGGTCTATATGCAAGGGCTGATCGACGAGGCGGCCGCCGGCGCCATGGCGCAGGGCGCTGCCCTGCTCGCCTGGCATGCAAGCCATCGTTTTTGCAGCAAATGCGGCAGCGAATCACAGATGCGGGCCGGCGGCTACAAGCGCCACTGCCCGAATTGCGGCACCGAGCATTTTCCGCGCACCGACCCGGTGGCGATCATGCTGACCGCGACGCCGGAGAAATGCCTGCTGGGGCGCGGCCGGCATTTCGCGCCGGGCATGTATTCGGCGCTTGCCGGTTTCATCGAGCCGGGCGAGACGATCGAGGCGGCGGTACGCCGCGAAACGCTGGAGGAGGCCGGCATCAGGCTCGGCCGCGTCGTCTACCATGCCAGCCAGCCCTGGCCGTTTCCCTATTCGCTGATGATCGGCTGCTTCGGCGAGCCGCTCAACGACGACATCCAGGCCGACCTCAACGAGCTCGAAGACTGCCGCTGGTTTGGCCGCGACGAGGTGCGTCTGATGCTGTCGCGGGAGCATCCCGACAATTTGATCACGCCACCGAAAGGCGCCATCGCACACCACCTCATTCGCGCCTGGGTCGACGGCGAATGATGGCCGCGAACATTGAAAGACATTGCAGGAGCAGAAAATGATCCGTCACACCGTCGTCTTCACGCTGAAGCATCCGCCTCATTCGCTGGAGGAAAAGAGGTTCCTGGTCGACGCCAAGAAAATCCTCACCGCGATCAGGGGCGTCACGCATTTCGAGCAATTGCGGCAGATCAGCCCCAAGAACGATTATCATTTCGGCTTCTCGATGGAGTTCGCCGACCAGGCCGCCTATACGAGGTACAACGACCATCCCGACCATGTCGCTTTCGTGCGCGACCGCTGGGTCCCGGAAGTCGAGACCTTCCTTGAAATCGACTATGTGCCGCTGGGCTCGGTGGTTTAGTCCGCCACTTTCCACTGCTCGCGTGATTCGCTGGCTGGATAAACACCCAGAATCCGCACCTCGCGGGAGAAAAAGCGAAGTTCGTCCAGCGCCAGCTTGACCAGCGGATCGTCGGGATGGCCCTCGATGTCGGCGTAAAACAGCGTCGCCGTGAAAGCCCCCAACTGGTAGCTTTCCAGCTTGGTCATGTTGATGCCGTTGGTGGCGAAGCCGCCCATGGCCTTGTAGAGCGCTGCCGGCACGTTGCGGACGCGGAAGATGAAGGTCGTCATCATCTTGGTGTCGGCTGACGGACGTTCTGCCCACTGCTTGTTCTTGGTCAGAACGACAAAGCGGGTGACGTTGGAATCGGTGTCCTCGACATTCTCCTCGATGATGTCGAGCCCATAGAGCGTCGCGGCCAGCGCCGGCGCCAGCGCGGCCATCGTGCGATCCTTGATCTCGGAGACCAGCTTGGCGGCGCCCGCAGTATCGCCAGCGACCACCGCCTTCCAGCCGTTCTTGCGGATGTATTTGCGGCACTGGCCAAGCGCGTGGATGTGGCTGTGCACGGTCTTGATCTCGTCGCGTTTGACGCCGGGCAGAACCATCAGCTGGAAATGGATCGGCAGGAAATATTCGCCTACGATGTGCAGCTTCGATTCCGGCAACAGATGATGGATGTCGGCGACGCGCCCGGCGATGGTGTTCTCGATCGGGATCATGGCGAGATCGGCCTTGCCCGTCTCGACGGCGTTGAACGCGTCCTCGAAGGTCGGACACGGCAACGGCTCCATCGAGGGATAGACGTTGCGGCTGGCGGTGTCGGAATTGGCGCCCGGCTCGCCCTGGAAGGATATTCTGTTGGTCTTTTCAGGCATGCCCAAGTCTCGATTCAAATGTCTCTGTTGGAAGGAATTTCTCAGTTTGAAAGGATGGTTCTGGCGCGTTCGAGATCTTCCGGCGTGTCGACGCCAAGCGGCAGCGAGTGCACGATCTCGGCGTCGATGCGCATGCCGGCTTCCAGCGCCCGCAACTGTTCCAACCGTTCGCGCCGTTCGAGCGGCGACGGCTTCAGCGCGACGAAGCGCTCGAGTGCCGCGCGACGATAGGCATAGAGGCCTATGTGGTGATAGAGCGCGCCCTCGCCCCACGGTGCGGTGGCGCGGGTGAAATAGAGCGCCCGCAGCCGGGTGCCGGACAGCGGCGAGCCGACGATCTTGACGACGTTCGGATTGGTCTTTTCCTCATCGCGGACGATCTCGACGCCGAGCGTGGCGATATCCACCGCGGCATTCTCGAAAGGCCTGAGCGATGCGACGATGATTTGCGGATCGATCGTCGGCAGATCGCCCTGCACATTGACGATCGTTTCGACCTTGCGCCCGGGATCGAGCGCGACCAGCGCCTCGTGGATGCGATCGGAGCCGGATTCATGATCCATGCGGGTCATCACGGCCTCGAAACCATGCGCGCGTACCGCTTCCGCCACGCTTTGCGTGTCGGTCGCCACCACCACTCGGCCAAGGCCGGCCTCGGTCGCGCGGCGAGCGACATGGACGATCATCGGCGCGCCGGCGATGTCGGCCAGCGGCTTGCCCGGCAGGCGGGTCGAGGCCATGCGGGCCGGGATCAGGATCAGCGTGGACATGCTCGTTGCAAGGCGTCTCAAAAGGGGAAGGGAAAGTGGCAAAAGGTCTCACTGGAAGCGCCCTTATAGGTGTTGCAACGCCGCAGCAAAAGACCTAGTTTCCGCCCGATTTGACCGCCTTCGCAGGCTGGGTCACGATACCGACGGACGGAGTGGACGGTTCGGTCCGCCGGAAAAGGGAGCAAGGGGCGTATGGATTCCAACGAAGTCAACAAGCTGCTCGCCGGATTGCTCGGAACCGTTTTCGTGGTGTTCTCGGTCGGCCTGGTGTCCGATGCGCTGTTTGCCTCGCCGGCGCCGGAAAAGCCCGGCTTCGCCATCGAAGCCACCGAGCCGGCCGAAGGCGGCGCGGCCGCTCCGGCCGCCGCAGCCAAGCCGATCGCCGACCTCTTGGCGACCGCCAATGTCGAAGCGGGCGCTGCCGTGTTCAAGAAATGCCAGGCCTGCCATTCCGGCGAAAAGGGCGGCCCCAACAAGGTTGGCCCGGATCTCTGGGACCTGATCGAGCGTCCGGTCGCCGAGCATGAAGGCTTCGCCTACTCGGCCGGCATGAAGGAATTCTCCAAGGGCGGCACCGAGAAGTGGACCTACGACAACATCAACCACTTCATCACCTCGCCGAAGAAATTCGTGAAAGGCACGGCCATGGGCTTCGCCGGCCTGCCCAAGGACGAGGACCGCGCCAACGTCATCGCCTATCTGCGCACGCTGTCCGACAATCCCAAGCCGCTGCCGGCGCCAGGTGCCGCCGCCGACGCGACCGCGCCTGCGAAGCCTGCCGAAGCAGCCGCCCCGGCGAAGCCTGCTGACGGTGCCGCACCGGCCAAGCCTGCCGCACCTGCGGCTCCGGCTGCGCCAGCCCCCGCCGCTCCTGCTCCGGCCGCACCGGCGCCGGCGCCTGCTCAATAAACAAATTGTAACCTCAACGATCTTGAAAAAGCCGGGTTCAGCCCGGCTTTTTTGTTAGGAAAATCGCATATGCGGCGACAAAGCCGTCGCATTGCGGTTTTCACGAGCGGCAAATCATCTAGGATTGCCTTCCTGGACTGATCCGGGACACGCAGTGCGAAGAGGATAGTGCATGACGGTTGGCCGAACGCTTCTCAAGTCGTTGCTGGCGGCAGCCCTTCTGGCGGCGGGATTGCAAGCGACCCAGGCCGACGAATGGCGCACCACCTCATCGCTGATCGGCGAATCCAAGTACGGCGACAATTTCCAGCACTACGACTACGTCAACCCGAACGCGCCCAAGGGCGGCATGCTGAATTCGGTGCTGCTCGGCACCTATGACAGCTTCAATCCCTATATCGTCCAGGGGTCGCCGGCCGCCGGTCTGGTCGGGTTCGGCGGCGGCCTGCTGTACGACACGCTGATGGAGCAGTCGACCGACGAAGGTGGCAGCATCAGTCACCCACTGATCGCCGATGCCTACAAATATCCGGCCGACTATTCCTCGGCGACCTATCGGCTCGATCCGCGCGCTAAATGGCACGACGGCCAGCCGATTACCACCGACGATGTGATCTGGTCGTTCCAGGTGCTGAAGGCCAACAGCCCGCAATACAGCCGCTATTTCGAGAACGTCACCGACGCCGTGGCGATTTCCGACCGCGAGGTCGAGTTCCATTTCAACCAGAAGGGCAACCGCGAACTGCCGAAGATCATCGGTGACCTTGCCGTGCTGCCGAAACACTGGTGGGAGGGCACCGATGCCAACGGCAAGAAGCGCGACGTCACCAAGCCGACGCTGGAAATTCCGCTCGGTTCGGCCGCCTACAAGATCGCCAGTTTCAAGCCGGGCTCGGAAATCATCTGGCAGCGCGTGCCCGACTACTGGGCGGCCAAGCTGCCGGTGAAGATCGGCCGCGAGAATTTCGACACGCGACGCTACACCTACATACTCGACGACAACGCCGCCTGGCTGGCCTTCACCAAGGGCGGGCTGGAAGACATCAACCGCGAATACAGCTCGCGCAAATGGGCAACCGCTTACAATTTTCCTGCAATCCAGGCCGGCGATGTCGTCAAGAAGGATTTCCAGACCCAGGCGCCACAGGCGATGCAGGGTTTCGTCCTCAATCAGCGACGGCCGCTGTTCCAGGATCGACTGGTGCGTGAGGCGCTGACCATCCCGTTCGATTTCGAGAGCATGAATCGCACGCTGTTCTTCGGCTTCAACACCCGCACATCGAGCTATTTCCAGGGCACCGAACTGGCGTCGAGCGGATTGCCGCAAGGCAAGGAGCTGGAAATCCTGGAAAAATATCGCGACAAGCTGCCGCCCGAACTCTTCACCCAGGAATTCAAGCTGCCGGTCTACGATTCGCCGCAAGCGGAACGAAAGTACCTGAAACAGGCGGTTGATCTCTTCGCCCAGGCAGGCTGGGTGATCAAGGGCGGCAAGATGGTCAATGCCAAGACCGGCGCGCTGTTCAAGTTCGAAATTCTGGGCTGGAACGATACCGATCAGGTGATCGCCAGCCCCTATATCGCCAACCTGCGCAAGATCGGCGTTGATGCGACGTTGCGCATCATCGACCAGACGCAGTACATCAACCGCGTCAACAATTTCGATTTCGATGTCGTCACGGGTCTATTCGGCCAATCGGATTCGCCCGGCAACGAGCAGCGCGATTTCTGGAGTTCGAAAGCCGCTGACGCGCCTGGTTCGCGCAATCTGATGGGCATCAAGGACCCGATCGTTGACGCGCTGGTCGACCGCATCATCTTCGCCACCGATCGCGACGACCTTGTCGCCGCCACCCATGCACTCGACCGCATTCTGCTGTGGAACTTCTACGTCGTGCCGCAATATCACCGGTCGGCGGTCTGGCTGGCCTATTGGGACAAGTTCGGCTTTCCAGACAAGCAACCCGCCTATGTCGGTGCCGATCTCGATTCCTGGTGGATTGACCTCGACAAGGAGAAGGCACTGGCAGCCAAATACAAGGGCGGCAATTGATGACGGCCCTGCCCCGCCGCGACTTCCTCGCGCTCGGCACAGCGGCCGCTGCCGCCGCCTTGCTGCCGGGCCGGGCCTTCGCAACCATCCCGACCGGCACCAAACTGCACGGCCTGTCGGCCTTCGGCGACCTAAAATACAAACCGGACTTCACGCATTTCGACTATGTCAATCCGGACGCCCCCAAGGGCGGCCAGATGAATTTCGCACCGCCGAACGCCACCCTCAATCAAAGCTTCCTGACTTTCAACACATTGAATTCCCTGGTGTTGAAAGGAGATTCGCCACCGCGCACCGAACTCTGTTTCGATTCGCTAATGGCAAGCGCGCTCGATGAGCCGGACGCGGTCTATGGCCTGCTTGCCGAGTCCGTTACCCTATCGCAAGACCGTAATGGCTTTCGCTTCAGCCTGCGACCGCAAGCGCGGTTCAACGATGGCTCGCCGCTGACCGCTGAAGACGTTGCCTTCGCCTTGAAGCTCTACAAGGACCAGGGCCATCCGAACCTGTCCAAGGCGCTGCGGTACATGACGAAAGCGGTCGCGGCCGATCCCGTCACCCTCAATCTCACCTTCAACGGCGAACAGTCCGCGCAGAACATCCTTGCGATCGTGGCAATGCCGATCGTGTCCAAGGCCTTCTACACGGCCAATGTTTTCGATGCCTCGACCATGACACCTCCGCTCGGTTCGGGACCGTACAAAGTAGGGCGCGTGGCAGCCGGACAGACTGTCGAGTATGATCGCGTCGCCGACTATTGGGGCCGCGATCTCGCCGTGAATCGCGGCCTTTACAATTTCGACCGCATCCGCATCGACTTTTACCTCGACCGGCAGGCGGCGTTTGAAGCCTTCAAGAAAGGCGACACGCATTTTCGCGAGGAATTTACCGCACGGGTATGGGCGACCGGTTACGACTTTCCGGCGCTGAAGGACGGCAAGGTCGTCAAACGGGAATTTCCCGGCGAGAAAACGCCAGACATGCAGGCCGTCGCGCTGAACCAGCGTCGTCCGCAATTCCGCGATGAGCGCGTGCGACGGGCGATCGCCAGATGCTTCGATTTCGAATGGATGAAGCGGGTTCTGTTTTTCGGCTCCTACGAGCGCTCGCAATCGAATTTCGAACGCTCGGACTACAAGGCCGAAGGCTTGCCCTCGCCGGGGGAATTGGCCCTGCTGGAGCCGTTTCGCGCCGAGTTGCCGCCGGAGGTGTTTGGCGAACCGGTGACCCAGCCTGTCTCCGACGGTTCGGGTCATGACCGCAAGCTGCTGGGCGAGGCTTCAAGGCTGCTCACCGAAGCCGGCTGGAAGCGAGCCGGCAATTTCGTCGTCAACGACAAGGGCGAGCGACTGCGGGTGGAAATGCTGGCCGAGGACGATGGCATCGTTCGCATTTTCACCCCATGGTCCGAGAACATGAAGGCGATCGGGATCGACGCTTCGATCCGCCAGGTCGATTCGACGCAGTACGAACAGCGGCAGAGCAATTTCGACTTCGATCTCAACTTGCTCCATTGGTCGATCGGCGCGACGCCCACTGCCGACGGCCTGGAGATACTCTACGATTCCCGGATGGCGAAAACGCCGGGGCAGCGCAACTATCCGGGCACGGAAAGCAAGGCCATTGACGCGCTGATCGTGGCAGCCGGCAAGGCGCAAAGCCGGACCGAACTCGTCACCGCGCTCAGAGCGCTCGATCGGGTCTTGCGCGCGCGGCTAGACTGGATTCCAACATACTATCTGGCGAATCATCGCGTCGCCTATTGGGACATGTTCGGTTTTGTCGAGCAAAAGCCCGATTTCGGCTTTCCGGCCGAGACGTTGTGGTGGTTCGACAAGGGCAAGGCGGCAAAAATTGGCAAAGGCTGAACTTCTTGCGGACGTTGGCGCCGCCCCTCACCTGCCTGCCGGCATCCTCTCCCCGTATAGTGACGGGGAGAGGGGTGCTTTCATCGATGGTTTCGCCAATCGCAAGCGTTTCAATGAAGGCGCCGAGGCTGCGGCCGGCCCCTTTCTCCCCGTCACTATACGGGGAGAAATGTCCGGCAGGACAATGAGGGGCGGCGCCGGCGTCGACAATATCGAGGAAGACAACCTCTGATGGGCGCCTATATCCTGCGCCGCATCCTTTTGATGATCCCGACCCTGTTCGGCATCATGGCGATATCCTTCGCCGTCATCCAGTTCGCCCCCGGCGGCCCGGTCGAACAGATCATCGCCAGGCTGACCAACCAGGGCGGCAGCGATCGCCTCGGCGGTGGTGGTGGCGATGCGGGCGGCAGCGCAAACTTCGACGTCGCCGGCGATGTCAGCTCGAAATATCGCGGCGCGCAGGGTCTCGATCCGGAATTCATCAAGAAGCTGGAGAAGCAGTTCGGCTTCGACAAGCCGCCGCTCGAGCGCTTCGGCATGATGCTGTGGAACTATATCAGGTTCGATTTCGGCGACAGCTACTTCCGCGACATTTCGGTGCTCAACCTGATCCTGGAAAAAATGCCGGTGTCGATCTCGATCGGGCTGTGGATCACGCTGCTGTCCTACCTGATCTCGATCCCGCTCGGCATCCGCAAGGCGGTCAAGGACGGCACCCCCTTCGACGTCTGGACCAGCGGCGTGGTCATTGTCGGCTATGCCATTCCCGGCTTCCTGTTCGGCATCATGCTGATGGTGCTGTTTGCCGGCGGCTCGTTCTGGGACTGGTTTCCGTTGCGCGGCCTCACCTCCGACAATTGGGACCAGCTGTCCTGGTCGGGCAAGATCCTCGACTATTTCTGGCACATGACCTTGCCGCTGACGGCGTTGGTGCTATCGGCCTTCGCCACGACGACGCTGTTGACCAAGAACTCCTTCCTGGAAGAGATCCGCAAGCAGTATGTGGTGACGGCGCGCGCCAAGGGCCTGTCGGAACGACAGGTGCTCTACGGCCATGTCTTCCGCAACGCCATGTTGATCGTCATCGCCGGTTTTCCGGGCGCCTTCATCTCGGCCTTTTTCACCGGTTCGCTACTGATCGAGAACATCTTCTCTCTCGACGGTCTCGGCCTGCTCGGCTTCAGGTCGGTGGTCGAGCGCGACTATCCCGTGGTGTTCGCCAACCTCTACATCTTCTCGCTGCTCGGGCTGTTCGTCGGATTGCTTTCCGACCTGCTCTACACCTGGGTCGATCCGCGCATCGATTTCGAGCGGAGAGACATCTGATGTCGGCCGCGACCACGGAGGCGGTACCGGAGCGGATCGCGCGGCCGTGGCTGTCGCCGCTCAACAAGCGCCGCCTGCAGAACTTCAAAGCCAACCGGCGCGGCTTCTGGTCGCTGTGGATCTTCCTCGTCCTGTTCGTGCTGTCGCTGTTTGCCGAATTCATCGCCAACGACAAGCCGATCATCGCCTCCTACAAGGGCGAGATCCTGTTTCCGGTGATGGTCGCCTACCCCGAGGAAAAGTTCGGCGGCTTCTATGCCGTCACCGACTATCGCGACCCAGTCATCCAGGACGAGATCAACGCCAATGGCTGGATGATCTGGCCCCCGGTGCGCTACTCCTACCAGACCGTCAACAACGCCATTCCGGAAGCAGCACCAGCCAAGCCGTCATGGCGGTATGACGCCAAGATGCGCTGCAACCAGTATCCGCAAGGGGCAGCCGACCCGGCCTGCATCGTCGGCAATTGGAACTGGCTCGGCACCGACGACCAGGCGCGCGACGTGCTGGCGCGCGTCATCTATGGCTTTCGGATCTCGGTGCTCTTCGGCCTGATCCTGACCGCCGGCTCGGCCCTGATCGGCGTCGCGGCCGGCGCGGTGCAAGGCTATTTCGGCGGCTGGACCGATCTCCTGTTCCAGCGTTTCATCGAAATCTGGTCGGCAATCCCGGTGCTCTATCTCCTGCTCATCGTCGCTGCCATCCTGCCGCCGGGCTTCTTCATCCTGCTCGGCCTGATGCTTTTGTTCTCCTGGGTGGCGCTGGTCGGCGTGGTGCGGGCCGAGTTCCTGCGCGCCCGCAACTTCGAATATGTCAATGCGGCGCGGGCGCTTGGCGTGCCCAACCGCACCATCATGTTCCGGCACCTGTTGCCCAACGCCATGGTGGCGACATTGACCTTCCTGCCCTTCCTGCTCAGCGGCTCGATCTCGACGCTGACCTCGCTCGACTATCTCGGCTTTGGCCTGCCGCCCGGCTCCGCCTCGCTCGGCGAACTGCTCAAGCAGGCGCAGCGCAACCTCAATGCGCCGTGGCTCGGCATTTCCGGCTTCATCGTCATCTCGTTGATGCTGTCGCTGCTGGTCTTCGTCGGCGAGGCGACGCGCGATGCCTTCGATCCGCGCAAGACGTTCCGATGACAACGATGCGGACCGGCATTCAGCATGATATATTCTCAGTGTGGCAGTTCGAACGAAAATGAGCGTATGCATCAATTGTCGAAACGACTGATGGCCATGGTCAGTGGCGGATCACCAGCGGCAGGTCCTCATATCGTACCCACGAAAGGACAGAGTTGTGAATAAGGTCATCCTTGAGCATTACCCTGCATCCAAACTCCCGGATGAACTGCGGGAGGGTATAGCTTTGAGTGCCTCGGTTAAGGTGACGGTAGAAGAGGAAGCCAAACGGCCTCTCGGCCACAAACAATTGCTTGAACTTATGCGGAATGCACAGGCCAACGCGGCGGGAACAAGTCTCGAAGAGGCTGTTGCGCGTGTTCGTGCCCTCCGTGATGAGTGGGAGGATTGATGGCCGCCTTCCGGCTTTACGTCGATACGAACATTTTCATCTACGCTTTCGAAAATAACGATGCTCTGGCAAAAAAACTGCTTCAGCTGATTTCACTGAACGAGGGCAGAAAGCAGCCTTTCCTCGCGACCAGCGAACTCGTGCTGGCAGAGTTGATGGTTGATCCTCTGAAAAAGAGCAATGAGCCGCTTGTTGAACTCTATGACAATATCTCGGTTGGTAACGCCTTTGTCTCGATTGGGACGGTAACTCGCGAGGTTCTCTGGCACGCAGCACAGCTTCGCTCGCAATTCATTTCTCTCAGGCTGCCGGATGCTATTCATCTTTCGACGGCGATGCATTTCGGGTGCACACAATTTCTGACCGCCGACACCAGATTGAAGGATGCCTATTCCGTCACACCAAATCGACTTGTCCCTCCCCAATTGACAGCGCAAATTTCGATCATACGACCGGAGATTTCCGCCCTTGATAAAGTCATAGCGGAAATTGATGCATGACTGCTTCTTTGCTCTCCGTTCGCGACCTCAGCGTCGCCTTCAATCAGGGCGGCGGCCAGTCCATGGCGGTCGACCACATCTCGTTCGATATCGCCAAGGGTGAGACGGTGGCGCTGGTCGGCGAATCCGGCTCCGGCAAATCCGTCTCGGCGCTGTCGGTGCTGAAGCTGCTGCCCTATCCGAGCGCCAGCCACCCATCGGGCAAGATCCTGTTCCAGGGCGCCGACCTGCTTGCCATGAGCGAGAAGCAGTTGCGGCAAGTGCGCGGCAACAAGATCACCATGATCTTCCAGGAGCCGATGACCTCGCTCAATCCGCTGCACACGATCGAGCAGCAGATCGTCGAGATCCTGAAGCTGCACCAGGGCATGGCCGACCGTCCGGCCAAGGCGCGCACGCTGGCGCTGCTCAACGAGGTCGGCATCCGCGATCCGCAGAAGCGGCTCGACGCCTATCCGCACCAGCTGTCCGGTGGTCAGCGCCAGCGCGTCATGATCGCCATGGCGCTGGCCAATGAACCGGAACTGCTGATCGCCGACGAGCCGACGACGGCGCTCGACGTCACCGTGCAGGCGCAGATCCTCGAACTGCTGGCCGGCTTGAAGAGCCGCAAGGGCATGTCGATGCTGTTCATCACCCACGATCTCGGCATCGTGCGCAAGATCGCCGACCGGGTCTGCGTGATGACCAAGGGCAAGATCGTCGAGACCGGGCTGACCAAGGAGATCTTCGCCAATCCGCAGCACGCCTATACAAGGCATCTGCTGGCCGCCGAGCCTAAGGGCAAGCCGCCGGCGGCCAATGCCGCGGCCAAGCCGGTGATGACCGGCAAGGACATCAAGGTCTGGTTTCCGATCAAGCAGGGCTTCTTCCGCCGTACCGTCGACAATGTGAAGGCGGTCGACGGCATCGATATCACCGTACGCGCCGGGCAGACGCTCGGCGTGGTCGGCGAATCCGGCTCGGGCAAGACGACGCTCGGCCTGGCGCTGGCGCGGATGATCTCGTCGACCGGGACCATCCAGTTCAACGGGCGCGACATCAACCAGCTGTCGTTCAACGCCATGCGGCCGCTCAGGCGGGAATTGCAGATCGTCTTCCAGGATCCGTTCGGCTCGCTCAGCCCGCGCATGTCGATCGCCGAGATCATCGAGGAAGGGCTGAAGATCCACGAGCCGAAACTGTCGCCCGACCAGCGCGACGACAAAGTGGCCGCCGTGCTGAAGGAAGTCGGGCTCGATCCGGCGACCCGCAACCGCTACCCCCACGAGTTCTCCGGCGGCCAGCGCCAGCGTGTCGCCATAGCGCGCGCCATGGTGCTCAACCCGCGCTTCGTCATGCTCGACGAGCCGACATCGGCGCTCGACATGAGCGTGCAGGCGCAGGTCGTCGACCTGCTGCGCAGCCTGCAGGCCAAGCACGACCTTGCCTATCTGTTCATCAGCCACGACCTCAAGGTCATCCGAGCGCTGGCCAACGACGTCATCGTCATGCGCAATGGCAGGATCGTCGAAGCCGGGTCTTCCGAGCAGATTTTTGAAAATCCGCAAACCGACTATACTCGGGCGCTGATCTCGGCCGCCTTCAAGATAGAGACGGCGCCGGTCGGCATCGTCAGCGAATAGCCTGGACAACGGGCACGCATAACAGGGAAACTCCATTCATGGAAAAAGGCCGCATCCTGCTTGCCGTCACCGGCTTTCATCCACAGCGCTGGCGCGACCTGCTGTCGGCCGAGCGCGAGGTGGTGCTCGAGCCGGACGGCGCCAGCGACCCTTCGATCACCTATGCGGTGGTGTGGAAGCAGAAGCCGAACATTCTGGCGTCGCTGCCCAATCTGCGCGCCATCTTCTCGATCGGCGCCGGCGTCGACCATATCTTCGCCGATCCAGGCCTGCCCGACGTGCCTATCGTCAAGGTGGTCGCTGACAACCTCACCCAGTACATGACCGAATATGTCGTCTGGCGGGTGCTCGACCATCACCGCCACGGCCTGCTCTACCGGTCGCAGCAGCCGAAGAAGATCTGGCACGAGCCGCAGCAACGGCCGGCCACCGACATTTCGGTCGGCATCATGGGGCTCGGCAATCTCGGCCGCGCCGCGGCCTCGGTGCTGTTGTCGCTCGGCTTTGCCGTCAATGGCTGGTCACGCAGCGAGCGGCCGATGAAGGGCGTTGCAACCTATTCCGGCGAGGCCGGACTGATCCCGTTCCTCAAGGCGACCGATATTCTGGTCGTGCTTTTGCCGCTGACGCCAGACACAAATGGCATCATCAATTACGGCGTTCTGAAGGAACTGAGGAAACGCAACGGTCTCGGCGGCTCGGTGTTGATCAATGCCGGACGCGGCCGCCTGCAGAAGGACGCCGACATCGTGCGCGCGCTAGACGACGGCACCTTGAAGGAGGCAAGCCTTGACGTGTTCGAAGTCGAACCGCTGCCGAAGACCAGCCCGCTTTGGGGGCATCCGAAAGTGTTCGTGACGCCGCACGCGGCGGCGACCTCCGACCCTGTCCACCTGGCGCCGATCATGCTGCGCCAGATGGACGCTTTTGAACGCGGCGAGCCGTTGCAGAATCTGGTCGATCGCAAAGCGGGGTATTAGCAGATCTCAGAGGGGGCACGAGCTTCCTCGCGTTCGGCATCGTGGTGCGAAAACCGGTCAGCCCCCGAGTGAAAGCTTCTTCCGCGGCTGGCCGCAGGCACGGCGATCAATCGACCGGTTCATGGCATCCATCTCGCCGGTCGCCTTGTCGGTGTCGCGCTCGGCCTTGGAGCGCATGTCGGGAATGAACGGACCGAAGCCCATCGCCGGATTGGAGAATTTCGGCTTGGCCTGCGCCGACAAATGGTATTGCTGCGCCAGTCCATTGCGCCGCGCCAGCAACTGGTTGCAGGGCACGGTGTCATACTGCAGGGAGGACTGGATGTCGGCGTCCTGCCTCTCGGCCAGAGAACTGCCCGCGCAGCCGGCGGCCACCAGGCAAGATGCCAAGACAATCATGTTCCAGCGCATCGACTATGCTCCTCGCGATATCCACCTGATGCGACCAGATCGCAAATATCAGTCGCGCATGCAAATCAGACTTTTTCGCAGCACGGATAAATTGCCGCCTCAAACCGCCGGCAGCTTGCCTGCCACAACGACCAACCCGTTGACGGGCTCCCGGCGGTCCTGCCGGATCACGGTTGTTTCCAGCGACAGGATCGAAAACCCGTGGGCAGACAGGTTTTCACGCACATAGTGTTGCGAATGCGCATAGCGGCGCGATGGCTGCAACACAAAATCACCATCGCCGGCCAAGCTCTCGACGGAAAAGGCAAACAGGCCATCGCCGGCAAGCAAGCCGGCGACCGTCTTCACCACGCCGTCGAGCGCGCCGATGTAGATGAAGACATCGGCCACCGTCACCAGGCCGGCTTTCGGGCCGGTGTAGGAAAAATCGCGCAGATCGGCCTTGCCGAGGACATCGTAGATGCCTTTGGCCCGCGCCTGCTTCAGCATCCTGGCCGAAATGTCATATCCCTCCAGCCGATCGACGATCGGCCGCAGCCTTTGCCCCATCAACCCGGTTCCGCAGCCGAGATCGAGCGCCAGCGGGAAGCGGTCCGGCCTTGCCGTTCGAATGGCCTGGGCGAGCAGCTCAGGCAGCCGGTAACCCAATCCATCGACCAGTGATTCATCGAAGCTGTCGGCATAGTGATCGAACAGGGTCTCGACGAAGGTACTGGGCAGCGTGCCGGACTCCGGCGCCTTGCCCATCAGTTGCAGGTTCAGTGCGGCACCTTGGCGATCCGTCGGATCGAGTTGCAGCGACATCGTCCATGCCTGCGCGGCGAGGTCCGGCGCACCCGCCGCCTGCTGCATTTCGCCGAGGCGGAACCAGCCCATCGCCCATTGCGGCGTCAGTTCCAGCGCGCCGAGCAGCAATTCCGCCGCCGCCGCATGGTCGCCATCCGCATGAAGCATCTCGGCATAATCGGCGCGGCGATCGACGTTCAAGTCGCCGGACGAGGCCTGGAGCGGTTTCATGGCGATGGGTCCTGCCGGCGGCTGGAGCCGGCGCTGCTGTATGCGGGAGTCAGCAGTGACTTACAACAGGCTTCCCGCGGCGGAATTATATCCTATCTTGGGATCATGCGCGCCAGCGACCTGCTTCATCCCCGGCCCGAGGGCCTTTATTGCCCGCCGGGCGACTTCTTCATCGACCCGGTGCGGCCGGTGAACCGGGCGCTGATCACGCACGGCCATTCCGACCATGCGCGTTCCGGCCACCGCTCGGTGCTGGCAACGCAGCAGACGCTCGACATCATGGGCCTGCGCTATGGCGAACATTTTGCCGACACGACGCAAGCGGCAACGCTCGGCGAGACGATTGCCCTCAACGGTGTGAACGTCAGCTTCCATCCGGCCGGCCATGTGCTGGGCTCGGCGCAGATCGCCGTCGAGCACCAGGGCACGCGCATCGTCGCTTCCGGCGACTACAAGCGGCAGAGGGACGCGACCTGTCGGCCGTTCGAGCCGGTGGCCTGCGACGTGTTCATCACCGAGGCGACCTTCGGCCTGCCGGTATTCCGCCACCCACCCGACACCGGAGAGATCGCCCGCCTGCTGAAATCGGCGGCGCAGTTTCCCGAACGCTCGCATCTGGTCGGCGCCTATGCGCTTGGCAAGGCGCAGCGGGTGATGCGGCTGTTGCGCGACGCCGGTTACGAGAGGCCGATCTACATCCATGGCGCGCTGACAAAACTCAGTGAGTATTATCAAAGCCAGGGCATCGACCTCGGGACCCTCGAACCGGCAACGGTGGAGGGCGGCAGGCAAGATTTCGCGGGCGCGATCGTTGTCGGTCCGCCGTCGGCTTTCGCCGACCGCTGGGCACGACGCTTTCCCGATCCGATCTCGTGCTTCGCCTCAGGCTGGATGCGCATCCGCCAGCGCGCCAAGCAAGGCGGCGTCGAACTGCCGCTGATCATCTCGGACCACGCCGACTGGGACGAACTGACCGCCACCGTCAAGCAGACCGGAGCCGAGGAAATTTGGGTGACGCATGGCCGCGAGGAAGCGCTGGTGCGCTGGTGCGAACTCGAAGGCATCACTGCCCGGCCACTGCATCTGGTGGGCTATGAGGATGAGGGCGATTGATGGCGCCTGTGGCCGATCTAGCGCTCTACGGCGCCCCCCTCTGTCCTGCCGGACATCTCCCCCTCAAGGAGGGAGATCGGATGTCATTTTTGCTTTCGCAAATCTTCAGCGTTGCAAAGAAGGAGCCGGCGGCGAAACTGCCAATCTCCCCCCTTGAGGGGGAGATGTCCGGCAGGACAGAGGGGGGCGCGCCAGAACGCAAACCTCTGCCATCAGCACGGCTCATACCCTCATGAACCGCTTCGCCGAGCTTCTCGACCGCCTGGTGCTGACGCCGTCGCGCAACGGCAAGCTGACCTTGCTGACCGACTATTTCCGCACCGTGGAGGATCCCGACCGTGGCCTGGCGCTGGCTGCCATCACGGGCGATCTCAACATAGCCGCGATCAAGCCGGCGATGCTGCGCACCCTGGTCACCGAGCGCATGGACCCGGTGCTGTTCGGCTATTCCTACGACTATGTCGGCGATCTTGCCGAAACGGTGTCGCTGGTCTGGCCGCAAACGCCCGGAAATATCCCGAACCGCGAGCCGACGCTTGGCGAGGTCGTGGCCAAATTACAAGCGGCAAGCCGCTCCGACGGACCGAAGGTGCTGGCGAATCTGCTCGACAGCGCCGGCATCTCGGCGCGCTTTGCCATCATCAAGCTGGTCACCGGTGGCCTGCGCATCGGCGTGTCGGCGCGGCTGGCCAAACAGGCGCTGGCGGATTTCGGCACGGTCGACGTCGCCGAGATCGAAGAGCTTTGGCACGGGTTGTCGCCGCCTTACACGGCGCTGTTCGCATGGCTGGAAGGCAAGGCCGAAAAACCACAAAGCACGGCGATGGCGCTGTTCAGGCCGGTGATGCTGTCGAACCCGGTCGGCGACGGCGACCTCGAAAAGCTCGACCCGGCGGACTATGCGGCCGAATGGAAATGGGACGGCATCCGTGTCCAGGCTGTCGCCGAAGGCGGCATCCGCCGGCTCTATTCGCGCACCGGCGACGATGTCTCCGGCGCCTTTCCCGACCTCGCCGACGCCATGCATTTTTCCGCAACGCTGGACGGTGAGCTGTTGGTTGGCGATCCCCGGCAGGCGACGGGCACCTTCTCGGATTTGCAGCAAAGGCTGAACCGCAAGACGGTGACGCCGAAGATGCAGCAGCAGTATCCGGCCTTTATGCGCTGCTACGATGTGCTGCAGATCGGCGACGAGGACCTGCGCGCGCTGCCGTTTCGCGCCCGGCGCGGCCGCCTGGAAACCTTTGTCGCAACGCTCGACCCGAGCCGCTTCGACCTTTCACCCTTCGTCGACTTCGCGGATTGGCGGGCGCTGGAGGAACTGCGCCGGGCGCCACCGCATCCGATCATCGAGGGCGTGATGCTGAAGCGCTGGGACTCGCCCTATGTCGCCGGCCGGCCGAAAGGCCCGTGGTTCAAATGGAAACGCGATCCCCACACGGTGGACGCGGTGCTGATGTATGCGCAGCGCGGCCATGGCAAGCGCTCCAGCTTCTACTCCGACTACACATTCGGCGTCTGGTCCGGCCCGCAGGGCGAGGAGGAGCTGGTGCCGGTCGGCAAGGCCTATTTCGGCTTCACCGACGAGGAGTTGAAGCAGATCGACAAATATGTCCGCGACAACACGGTCGAACGCTTCGGACCGGTGCGCTCGGTGCGCGCCGACCGCGACAACGGCCTGGTGCTGGAAGTCGCCTTCGAAGGGCTCAACCGCTCGACCCGGCACAAATCCGGCGTCGCCATGCGCTTTCCTCGCATTTCACGGTTGCGCTGGGACAAGCCGGCCAACGAAGCCGACCGCATCGAGACGCTGCAGGCGCTGCTCGATCGCTAGCGCAATTCTTACGGCTCGACCGAGACGCGAATCTCGTAGATGTCCGCGGCCTTGCCCTGCTTGTCGAAGTCGGAGTTGACGGCGATCGTGCCGGCCGAGCCCGGGTGCTTGTTGGGAAACTGCACATCGAACAGATATTCGTTGCGCTGCTGGCCGACCGCGTAGCGCTTGCGGCCGCAGTCCCCCAGTTCGCCGAAATTGCAGTCGACGGAAATCTGCGTCTCCTTGCCTTCTTCGGAGCGGGCAATGATGTCGAACATCGCATGTTTGCCGGCGAGCTTCTCCAGCACGCCTTGCCCGACATCGAAGCTGATCGCCGAACCGGAGGCGCCGGAACGGATGCGCAGGAACGACCCGGTATCGTCCTTCATCACCTCGGCCTTGGCATCCGACGGGGCGCTGACATGCGACGCGTCGGTCGGCGAAAACACGTTGATCCAGTTGCGCGACTGGTCCGCGGCACCGGGCTTTGCCGGTCCGGTGTCGCCATTGGCCGGCGTGAAATCGTCGCCGTTGACGGTCGGCGGCGCTTCGGGCGGGGCGGTGTCGAGCTGCGCCTGCGTCTTGAACACGCCGGTTTGCACGGCGAAAAACAGGCCTATGCCGACCGCTGCAAGCAGCGTCACGGTCAGGAAGATGGCGGTCAGCGGCAGGCGACGCCCCCTTATGCGCCGTTCATCGCGGTCGGGCGCCACTTCCGTCGCGGCGCCGGCCGTGGCGGGAGCCGACATGTCGATGGCCGGCGCATCGGGAAGACTGGCGTCCGGCATGATGTCGGGAACGACTGGCAGCACACGCGAGCGCGGCGCGTCGGAGGCCGAGCGCGGCGCATCGGAGGCGGATTGCACTGGCCCGTCGACGACGACGGCGGGTGATGACGGCTGTTGACCCGACTCGACCGTGGGGGACGCGCCCACCCCAAGCTCGACCGCCGGTGCATCGCCCTGCGGGCCGATATCAGGCACTGCCGGCAGGAACTCGGATTCGATTTCGGTGATTTTCGCCTGTATCGCCTTGCGGCGCTTGATGGCGACTTCAACGGTCACGTCAGGATTGGCCTGGAGCGCGCGGTCGAGCGCGGCAAAAGCCGATCGATAGACCCTTTCGCGGAACGCGCGGTCCTCGGCATTGCCTTTCTCGAAGGCGTTCCGGATCGCTTTTTCGATCGCGTCCAAGTGGGTCCCTCTGCACGTTTTCCCAACCTTGCCATGATCGTTAGCCGCAGGCGGCCAATCAATCAACGGGCGAGCGGCGCATTCTGCCTTGTTGGGGTGTGCAAAGTCCATTGCGACGCTGTTCCGGCAACGAAATCAGCATGTTTCATCCGTTTTCACGCGCAAGGCGGCGCTAACCATGCCGGGGCGCCGCGCCGCGACCGGTTCGCGAACAACGCGGCGGCCGGTTTTCGACGGCGGCATGACACCTTGCATGAATTGCCAAGTCGCATCTTGAATTCGCGGCCGGTTGAGTCTATCACCCCCGCATCTTGGAGGCCTTGGCCTCCTGGGCCGCTTTAGCTCAGTTGGTAGAGCACCGCATTCGTAATGCGGGGGTCAGGTGTTCGAGTCACCTAAGCGGCACCATTTTTTCCTGGGAACAATCGATGCGCCGTCGCTGGAAGCCAGTGCTTCCGGCCCCTCGCTTCGAGGTCGATTGTCTCGGCTGGATACTTTGTCGACAGGTAGGTGAAGTGGAGGCCTCGCCTCGGGATCGAACCGAGGCTTCAGAGATTTGCCGTCTCCAGCGTAGCCGCTCCGCCACGAGGCCATTGGTGTCTAAGTAGCGGCCAAACATTTACGAAAAGGTTAAGGCCGATTGCGTGTCCGCGGATATTCGCGCGCCGCGACATTGCCCATCGTCCGGATGCCAGCGAAGCATATCTGCCATTGTCGGAACCCTGGTTTGGTGTGAAACTCGGAGCCTCAGAACGGGAGGTCGAAAATGTCAAATAATTTCAAGACCGGAGACGTCGTCAAGCTGAAATCCGGAGGGCCCAGGATGACGGTGAGCGATGGCGCGGCTTCCGGCATGTATCTGTGCCATTGGTTCAACCGCGAGGGGGAGAACTGGACTCCGCAACATGCGGCGTTCAAGCCGGACCAGTTGGTAGCGGCCGACCAATCGGAATAGCTCGCCCGACACGGTTTCGTTGAGAGTGGCGGCACGTCCGGTGCGGACCGAGATCACATGTGCCGGCGCGACCGACGGATTTCTTTCGTCGCGGCGTTTAACGGTTGAAGCGTGATGGCGGCACAGGCCGTCGGTAGCGCGCCAACCGGAGACGCAGAGCATGATCCGCCGTTCGATACTTGCCGTTGCCTTGAGTTTGCAGACCATTGCAGCTCTCGCTCAGACAACGACGCAACCCCCTGCCTCCACGCCGCCAACAGCCGCACCTGCTGCCCCGGCGGCAAAATCCGACATCACGCTGGCCAAATTCCAGAAGCGGCGCGAGAAGGCGATCATGGCTGCCGACACGGACGGCGACGGCAAGATCAGCCTGCTGGAATGGGTAGCCTTTCAGGCCAAACGCAACGTCAAGGGCGACCCCGCCAAATCCTTCGCGCGCATCGATTCCAACCATGACGGCTTCATCGACCGCGCCGAACTCGATGCCTTCTTCGCCAAGCGCTTTGCCAAGCTGGACAGGAATGGAGACGGCGTTCTGAGCGCCGACGAACTGCCGGGCCACAAAACCGCTCCCAAGCAGGAGCAATGACCAAGAGGCAATGACGCGCGATGAACATCGGGAGTGCGCCGGCTGATGAGCGCCGATCCGGACGAGGAGCTGGTTCGCGGTGTCGGTGCCGGCGATCCGGCAGCCGTGAAAGCGCTCGTCGCGCGCAAACTGCCGCGCATCCTGGCGCTTGCCGTGCGCATGCTCGGCGATGCGGCGGAGGCCGAGGATGTCGCGCAGGAAACCTTCGTGCGGATCTGGCGCCATGCCTCGAGCTGGCGGCGCGGCAATGCGCGCTTCGACAGCTGGGTCCACCGGGTGACGCTGAACCTCTGTTACGACCGGCTGCGCCGCAGACGCGAATGGGTGACCGACGACCTGCCGGAAATGGTCGATCCCGCGGCACTTCCCGACGCCCATCCGCAAGAGGACGCGCTTCGGGTCGAACAGGCGCTGCAAGGCATCGCGCCGCGCCAGCGCGAAGCGATCATTCTGGTCTACTATCAGGAGATGTCCAACATCGAGGCGGCAGCGATCTTGGAGATCAGTGTCGACGCCCTGGAGAGCCTGCTTTCGCGCGGCCGGCGGTCGCTGCAGGCGATCCTGACCAGGGATGGCGCCGATGAGTGAGAACCGGGAAAGCATGACCGCGCGGCAGTCACGGCGCCTTGCCGACGCCGCCTGGTGGCCGGTTGCTGCCGTTTCGCCGGCGCATGGGCACGCTTCGACGGGCAAGGGGAAGACACATGGCTGAAGGGTCCAAGGACGAACCGGCAATGGATGCCAAGCGCTTTGCGGCCGTGGCGGCAGCCTATGGCGGCGACTTGCGGCGATGGCCTGAGGCCGAACGGACGACCGGCGCGACCTTTGCGTCAAGCGAGGCTGGCCAGGCCATTTTGCGGCATGCCGGGACACTTGACGGACTGCTGAACAGCTATCGCGTCGAGGCCCCCGGCAAAGCCCTGCATGGCGCCATCCTGCAGTCCGCCGGCCAGCGCCTCGTCCAGCGCCGGCGTCGGCGGTTCTGGTGGCTCGGGCTGGGGCTTGCCGGCATTGGCCTGGCCGGCGCCGTCGCCGGATTGGCCTTGGTGACCATTGTCACGCCCGAGGTCCAGCCTGACCATTATGTGCTGGATGCCAATGCGACGTCGTTCGGCGATGCCGGCTCCGACGGCGACACGATCGGGGAAGACCTATGACCATGAGCCGCAACCTTGTCGTAGCGTCGGTGGTGCTCAACGTCTTCCTGGCAGGGGCGCTTGCCGGCGGGGCGGTCTGGCTGAGAAGCGGAAAGAGCCAGGGCTACTCGCTGGAGGCGGCCGGTGGCCGGCTTCCCGAGCAGGATCGCACGGTATTCCGCAAGGCGTTGCGCGATGTTCGCCGTGACTCCCGTCAGGTCATTCTCGACGGCCAGCAAGCCAGACGTGAAGCAGCGGACTTGCTGCAACAGCCGGTTCTCGACACGGCGGCGCTGTCGGCGGCGCTGGAACGGGCCCGCAATGCCGATGTCACCGTGCGCGCGCGGCTGGAGCAGCGCATCGTCGAGTTCGCGGCGGCAAGCTCCGCCGAGGGGCGCCGCGTGCTGGCGGAAGGGCTCGCAAGGCGCACCGGGCCGCAACCGTCTGCGGTGCCAAAAAAATCGCCGTGACGACCGACGGAAACCGACAACGACGCCGTTTAACAGGAGAAGGGCAGGACCTGCCGGACCGTCCGGTGCGAACGGGTTTTCAACCTCGGAAACTTTCGGAGTATGGCCATGATTCATCTGACAAAATACGCGCTCACCGCCGCTCTTGCCGTGACCGGAACGGTTGCGACGGCTGCGGCATCCGCGGCGATGCCAATGGCGCCGCTTGATCGAGCGGCCGCGCCGGCGCTGGTCGAGCATGTCGCCTGGGGCTGTGGACCGGGATGGCATCCCAATCCCTGGGGACGCTGCGTCCCTAACCGTGTGGTGGTCTACCCTCGTTACTACTATTGGCATGGCCCGGCCTATGGCTGGCATCGGCACCATGTCTGGCACCGCTGGAATCGCTGGTAAGAATGCGCGGGGGCCGGACACTCGGTGCCGGCCTCCCCGACCTCCGTTGAACATGCGCGAAGCGGCTCGAACGGGTCTCATGCGTCAAATGCGTGAGGCTCAAACAATGGAGAGCTGACATGGCTGTCCCTACTAAAGTGCCCGTGCCGCCAGACCCGACCCTGGTCGCGTTCAACCGCTTCGGGCTTGGCGCGAGACCCGGCGACCGCGAGATGCTGGCTGGCGACCCGCGCGGTTATCTCAAGGCGGAACTGCGGCAAGCCGACATCGCCATGATCTCGCTCGACGATCCGGCCTATGCCGGCTTGCTGGGCAGCACGCCCGCCATCCAGGCCAGCATGGCGGCAAATTTCCAGCGCAAGCTCGAGCGTGAGCGCATGGCCGCCGCGGCAGCGCAGCCAGCGACGGCGAGCGCCCAAGCGATGCCCGCCCAACCCATGCCGGCGCCCGCGCCTCCCGGCAAAGCCGCCGTGTCGCCGGTCGAAGCGACGTTGTTTCGGTCGGAAGCCCAGGCGCGCTTCGACAAGGCCCTTCGGGCGAAGGCCGGCTTCGTCGAACGCCTTGTCTGTTTCTGGTCGAACCATTTCTGTGTTTCGGTGGCGAAGGACACCATCGTTCGGGCCAGCGCCGGCGCCTTCGAGCGAGAAGCCATCCGCCCTTTCGTACTCGGTCGCTTCGCCGACATGCTGCTGGCGGTGGAACATCATCCGGCGATGCTGTTCTATCTCGATAACCAGCAGTCGGTCGGCCCGGACTCGCGTGCGGGCAAGAACCGCAAGCGCGGGCTCAATGAAAACCTCGCCCGTGAAATCCTGGAATTGCACACGCTCGGCGTCGGCAGCGGCTATACCCAGGCCGATGTCACCAGCTTCGCGCGCATCCTCACCGGCTGGATGATGGCCGGCCGCGAAGGGCGTCTGGGCGAGCCCGGCAATTTCGTCTTCAACGCCAATGCGCATGAACCCGGCGACGCGGTGCTGCTGGGCAAGACCTATCCCGCCGGCGGCATGGGACAGGCCGAGGCAGCACTCAACGATATCGCCCGCCATCCGGCGACGGCGCAACACATCGCCACCAAACTGGCGCGCCATTTCATATCAGACACGCCCCCGCCGGCCGCGATCACTCGCCTCGCCAAGGTCTTCACCAAGACCGACGGCAATCTGCGGGCGCTGGCGGGCGCTCTCGTCGACATGCCGGAGGCGTGGTCGACGCCGTTGACGAAGATGCGTTCGCCTTTCGACTACATTGCCGCCATCCGCAGGGCGGCGGGGCCGGGCCCTCAGAACGAACCCAATCAGTCGCTCGGCTGGCTCGGCGCGCTGGGCGAGCCGCTGTGGCAACCGCCGGGGCCGAACGGCTTTTCCGACGGTGCCGATGGCTGGGCATCGGCCGAAGGCATGAAGATCCGCCTCGACATCGCCTGGCAGGCAGCACGGCAGATCAAGGACATCGGCAATCCCAACGACATGCTCGATGCGCTGATCGGCCCTGCCGCCTCACCGGAGACGCGGCAGGCGATCGCCCGGGCCGAATCCAAGCAGCAAGGGCTGGCGCTGCTGCTGATGGCTCCCGAATTCCAGCGCAGATAGTTTCCGTGGAGACGACGTCATGAGCTTGCTGTGCGAAGTTCCCAATCCTTCCCGCCGCGCCGTGTTGATGACCGGCGGCGCACTGTTTGCCTGGGCCTACATGCCCCGCTTTGCCCGTGCCGCCGACAATCGCGATCCGCGTCTGATCGTCATCGTGCTGCGCGGCGCGCTTGACGGCCTGTCGGCGGTCGGTCCGGTCGGCGATCCCGACTATGCCGGCCTGCATGGCGACATCGCCTTGTCGCTGGCCGGCCCGCATGCGGCGCTTCCGCTCGACGGCTTCTTCGCGCTCAATCCGGCGATGCCGGTGTTTGCGCGGCTGTTCAGGAGCAACCAGGCGGCGGTCGTGCATGCGGCGGCGACCGGCTACCGCGAGCGCTCGCATTTCGATGGCCAGGATGTGCTGGAGAGCGGCTTTGCCGGCCCCGGCCACGTCGCCACAGGCTGGCTCAATCGGGCGTTGGAAAGCCTGCCGGCGGGCGACCGCGTGGCAACGCTTGGCGGGCTGGCCGTCGGGCCGTCGACGCCGCTGGTGATACGTGGGGCAGCACCGGTGCTTGGCTGGGCGCCGCAATCGCTGCCGGCACCCGGCGATGGGCTCGCGGCACGCGTTCTCGATCTCTACCGGCATCGCGACCCGGTTCTCGCGGTGGCCCTGCAAAAGGGCCTTGACGCCGACAAGATGGCGCTCGACGACCGGATGGGCGCCAAGGCGATGAAACCGAAGGGTGGCCTCGACAGTGCGGCGGGGATGCGGCAAGCCGCACAAGGTGCCGCCAGGCTGATTGCGGCCGATGACGGGCCGCGCGTTGCCGCCCTTGCCTTCGATGGCTGGGACACGCATGTCAATGAAGGCGGTGCGACCGGCCGGCTCGCCACCTTGCTCGGCGGTCTCGACGGCGCCTTCGAGGAATTCGAGAAGGGCTTGGGCGAGCGCTGGAAGGACACGGCGATCGTCGTCATCACCGAGTTTGGACGCACGGCCCAGATCAACGGCACCGTCGGCACCGATCACGGCACCGGTACCGTGGTGCTGCTGGCCGGCGGCGCGATCAAGGGTGGTCGCGTCATCGCCGACTGGCCCGGATTGAAGCCGGCTCAGCTTTACGAACAACGCGACCTGGCGCCGACCAGCGATGTCAGGGCGGTGCTGAAAGGGCTGCTCGCCGATCAGTTCGGCCTTTCGACAGCTATCCTCGGCGACAAGGTGTTTCCGGATTCCGCCGCGATCAAGCCGATGCGGAACCTTGTCGTGTGACGGTTGAATGGCGAATGAGCGTCATGACGTCCGTCAGCGGGCGGCGTTGTCGTTGAGCGTCGCCACGGTCTTCAGCGCGCCGTCCAGCATGTCGCCCTTCTCGTCCTTCAGCGCCATCTCGCGCAGGCGGCGGATCCAGTCGGCGGCGTCCGTGCGGCCCTTGACCAGGTCGAGCGCCGACAGCACGCGGTCGAATTTCGATTGCGCCCGGATATGGGTGTCGCTGTAGCCCTTGATCAGCCGGCGGCAGTTGAGAATCTCGACGGCCAGCGCATAGTCGACCGGCACATAACCAAGCGCCAGCGCATACCAGCGATCAAGGTGTGCCATCTCGACCTTGTGGCGCAGCAGGCGGCGGCGCCAGCGGCGCAGGCCGCCGATGAACCAGAGCGCGGCAAAGCCGGCAAAACTGTCGGTGCGGATGCGGCGGCCATGGTTGATGCGGCGGTCGAGAAAGGCGGCGAGCTTCGGCCGGCCCTCGATGTAACTGCCCAGCCCCGCCGGCAGCGTCCCGCAGAACTCCTCGATGCGCGGATGGAAATATTCGGTCACCTGCAGGATCGACCCGTCCTTGACGCCGACCTCGCGGCGCACGCGTTTGTCGCGCGTCGAACGCGTCTTGAGATCAGCGACGCGGATCATGTCGTCGTAGCACAGGGCGTTGGCGAGATGCTTTGCGGCAGCGATGGACAGGCCATATCCGCGATCCGGACCGTCCAGCGCAACGGCCTTGTCCAGCCGGTCGAGATAGTCGCGCCCGTAGGCGATATCCTGATAGTCGACGACCTTTCTCAGGCCCCTCAGCGCCATGTCGCGCACTGCCACGGGCATCGCATCGATACGAGCGGCCAAGGCCTGCCAGCCTTGCAGCAGGTTTTGCGGACCACTTACCTGCCCAGTGCCCAAGGCAGATTCGACAATTCTTGGCTCTGCCGCTTTTGGCGCCGATGCCGCCGTGCCACGCGCACGATCGAACGCCGCGCCGAAGGCGGCGAGGCTGGCCTTCACGCCCCGGCCACCGGCACCGATCGCCTGTTCGTAGCTCTCGCGGGTAAAGGGCAGCGCGTCGGACCCGGCCAGCGCGCCAAGCAGGCTGGCCGAGATCATCGAGCCGTTGTCGGCGGCGATCTTCTCCATGTCGAAGGCGACGAAACGCTTCGATGCTGCCTCCGCTGTTGCGTGCACTTTCGAGGAGGACGCGCGGCCGTCGCCCGGTTCGATCTTTTCCGAGACGGCGGCGATGCGGTGAGAGGAGGTGATCAGCGTGGTGCGTTCGGGCGTGACGAAGCCGCGGATGATAGCGCGACCCGCTTCCATCAGTTCGGCGGCGATCAGGATATCGACATCGCCTTGCGAGGGCGACAGCGCGAAGACCGGCAGCCGGCCGGTGTCGCGGGCCATCTCGACATAGTAGATGGTGGCGCCGGTGCGCTGGGCGACGCCGGCGACCGAGGTCGATTGCGCGACGTAGCCATTGCGCTCTGCGACGTCGGTGATCCAGTCGGCCAGCACGCCGCCGCCCTGCCCGCCGACGGCAAGCACGGCGAGCTTGATGACGCGCTCATCGCCCTCGGCACGAAATGGCGGGACAGCGTCAAGCATCGGCGAAGGTCAGGCGCCGGCTTTCGCGGCGGCGCTGCAACAGACTGATGGTGGCGCGGCGCGCCGCTTCAAGGAAGCGGTCCCAGCGGCTCGGATTGTGCACGACGTCGGCGCGGTAGAAGGACGGGCAGAGCACCGCCGCATCGGCGACCTCGCCACAATTACCGCAGCCGACGCAGCTCTGGTCGATATGCGCCACCGGGTCGTCGCGCAGCGGATCGTCGAGCGACTTGACCGACAGCGATGGGCAGCCGGACAGCCGCATGCAGGCGTGGTCGCCGGTGCAGATGTCCTCGTCGACGCCGAACTTCGGCTTGACGACGCGTTCGCCGCCCTTGATCGCCTTGTCGACCAGCGGCTTTTCGCGGCGCTGCCGGTTCAGCATGCATTCGGACGAGGCGACGATGACCTTGGGCCCCTTTTCATCGGTGGTCAGCGCCTCGCGCAGCGTGTCCTGCATCTTGGTCACATCATAGGTGCGGTCGACATGGCGCAGCCATTTGACGCCCATGCCTTTCACCGCCTCGGTGATCGGATGCTTGGTCGACTTGGTCTTGTTGCCGGCGCGCGACGAGAGAATATCCTGCCCGCCGGTGGCGGCCGAGTAGAAATTGTCGACGATGACGATGACGCCGTCATTCTTGTTGAACACCGCATTGCCGATCGAGGAGGTCAGGCCGTTGTGCCAGAAGCCGCCATCGCCGACGAAGGAGATCGAGCGGCGCTTGGCATCGGGCGAATTGAACGCCGAGGCCGAGGCTGGCCCCAGGCCGTAGCCCATGGTGGTGGCGCCGAGCTCGAAAGGCGGCATGATCGAGAACAGGTGGCAGCCGATGTCGGACGCGATGTGGTGCTTGCCGAGTTCCTGCTCGACCAGCTTGGTGGCGGCAAAGATCGGCCGCTCGGGACAACCTATACAGAAGCCCGGCGGACGGCCCGGCACGACGTTGATCAGGTCTGCTGTGTCGACCCCGTCGCCGACCTTGTTGGGCGCCCGCACCTCGCCCGGCAAAAGATGCGGCGCTTCGGCGCGCAGGAAAGCGCCGATGCCGTCGAGCATGACCTGGCCGGTGTATTCACCAGCCATCGGCAGATGCTCCTTGCCGACCAGCCTGGCGCCGCGCCCGGCCTTGTGCAGCATCGCCGCAAAGGCCTGTTCGATGTAGTTGGGTTGGCCCTCCTCGACGACCAGCACGGACTGCTTGCCCTCGCAGAAGGACAGGAACTCGTCATCGATCAAGGGATAGACGGCGTTGAGCACATAGAGCGGCACATCGGTGTCGCCGTAGGTGTCGGCAAGGCCGAGACGCTGCAGCGCGCGGATGACCGAATTGTACATGCCGCCCTGCATGACGATGCCGACCGAGCCGTGGTCCGATCCGAAGAATTCGTTGATCTTGTTCTTGCGGATGAACTCCACCGCTGCCGGCCAGCGCTTCTGCACCTTCTCCTTCTCGTGCAGGAAGGAGGCGGGCGGCAGCACGATGCGGCCGGTGTCGCGGCGCGGTGCGTCGAGCGCATCGGCCACCGTCATCGGCGGCCGCTTGTTGTCCTTGGCGATGAAATGGCCATGGACGTGGCAGCAGCGGATGCGCACCTGCAGCATGACCGGCGTGTTGGAAATCTCGGACAGCTCGAAACCGTCCTCCACCGCCTTGACGATCGACGGCAAATTGGGGCGCGGGTCGAGCAGCCAGACCTGGCTCTTCATGGCGAAGGCGTGACTGCGCTCCTGCATGATCGAGGAGCCCTCGCCGTAATCCTCGCCGACAATGATCAGCGCGCCGCCGGTGACGCCGCCCGACGCCAGGTTGGCGAGCGCATCGGAGGCGACATTGGTGCCGACGGTCGACTTGAAGGTCGCGGCACCACGGATCGGGTAGTGCACCGAGGCAGCGAGCATGGCGGTGGCAGTGGCTTCCGAAGCACTGGCCTCGAAATGCACGCCGAGTTCGCCCAGAATGTCCTGCGCATCGGCCAGCACATCCATCAGATGGCTGATCGGCGCGCCCTGGTAGCCACCGACATAGCCGACGCCGCATTGCAGCAGCGCCTTGGTGATGGCGAGAATGCCTTCGCCGGCAAATTCCTCGCCGGCGCCGAGCCGTAGTTTCTCGACTTCCTTGGCAAAAGACCGTTCGGCCATTTCTTTCTCCCTTCCGTTGCCGCCCGGAGCTGGCGGCGCGTAGGTCTAGATGTCGTGCTTGCGAATGTTCTTGAGCATCTTCAAAAGCGTAGCGATGAGCGCGGAATATTCGGCGTCGTCGATGTCGTTGAACATCGCCTCGAACGCGTCATGCATGGCCGGCCAGGCGCGGGTGAACTCGGCGCGGCCGTCGTCGGTCAGGAAGACATGACGGATGCGGCTGTCGGTGACCCCTTGCTCGCGCCGCACGAGGCCCTGGCCCTCCAGAGTGTCGAGCGTCCGGCTCAAGGTCGACTGCTCGATCACAGTATAGACCGAGAGGTCGTTGACGGTGATGCCGTCCGTGACCGACAGCACCGCCAGCGTGCGGACCTGCGGGATGGTCAGGCCCTGCTTGCGAAAATCGTCGCGCAAGGTGGCGTTGTAGCGGCCCATGATGCGGTTCATCAGATAGGGCGCGAATTGCTGCAGGCCGATTTGCCCCAAGGTCGAAATGCGCTGGCGCTTTTCGGCAACCTTCTGCTCCATCACAGCCTCCCCGCCAGGAGGAAGCCGGAGCCACCGCCCAGACCCGCGCCCGGATGGGTCGAGGCGCCGATATGGTAGAGGTTTTTGATCCCGGTCTGATGGTTGCGGCTGGTCTTGAACGGCCGCCACAGGAATGATTGGTCGATGGTCGAAGAGCCACCGTAAGGATCGCCGCCGACCAGATTGATGTTCATCGCTTCGAGATCGGCCGGCGAATAGGCGCGGCGCGCGATGACGCTGTCCTTGAAGCCATCGATATGGCTGGCGAGAATCTCTTCCGCGCGATCGGCATAGGCCTCGCGCAGCGCTTCGGTCCATTGCCCGTCGCCCGGTGCCTGCAGCTTGCCGGCGGCGTCGCCCCTGATATGCCGGGGCGCCTCGGGCAGTTGCAGCCACAGGATCGCCTTGCCCGGCGGGCAGCGCGACGGATCGAGCGCGTGCGGCTGGCCGACGCAGATGGTCGGCACCTCCGGCAGCATGCCGCGCGCCGCCTCGTTGCAGGCCTTCGACACGCCATCCAGCCCCGGCGTCAGGTGCAGGAGTGCCACCTTGTCCAGGCCTTCGCCCCGCCATGCCGGCGGCTTGTCGAGGGCATAATGGATCTGGAAGTTGCCTTTGCCGTAGCGGTATTTTCGTCCCGCCTCGACGTCGTCCTTCGGAGCCTCGCTGCCGAGCAGCCGGCCATAAAGCTGGGTCGGCGTCACCGAGCAAATGACGCTCTTCTTCGCATTGACCGTTTCACCCGAGGCCAGCCGCACGCCGGTGGCGCGGCCCCCAGTCAGGATGATGGAGGCAACGTCCGCTTCGGTGGAGACAACCCCGCCGCGCTCGGTGATAAGCGCCTCGAAGGCTGACAGAAGGTTCTTCGCTCCACCCTTTACGATCGGCGCGCCCGCCGCTTCCAGCGCGAAGGCGATGACCTTGGCGATCTGGCCGGAAAACGCATCCTCGGGCCCGAGCCCGGCATGCAGCACCCAGGGCGCCCACAGCGCGCGGACGGTCTCGGACTGGTAGGTGCTTTCCAGCCAGCCGCGCGCCGGCACCAGCGCTTCGCCGAGAAAGGCGGCAAGGCCGCGCGGGCCACGCCGCCAGGCGTCACCAGCCAAGAGCTTCGCTGTCGGATAGGACCACAGACTGCCGCCAAGCAGGCCGAACAGCAGGCCGGCATTGCGTTCGATACCGCCGACATCATCCCCATGCCGGTCGCCATCGCCTGCCGCGATAGCGTTGAGCGCCGCTACGTTGGCGGCGCGGTCGGTGCTGAGCACGGCATGGCTGCCGTCCGGCCGCAGCACGCCGGTCGGCGTGCCGGTGTGGCAGAACTCCAGCCCGTGCCGGGCGAGGTCGGCGCCAAGTGCCGCAAAGGCCGGCGAGGTGATGAACAGCACGAAGGTCGTCGCCATCACGTCATGGATGAAGCCGGGCGCGGTGATCTCCTCGGTGCGCATGCAGCCACCAATGCGGTCGTTGCGCTCGAGCACGAGCACATCAGCGCCCTTGCCGCCGAGCATCGCCGCACAGACCAGCGCGTTGATGCCGCTGCCGACGATGATGTGATCCGGCGCGTTCATCGGCAGTTGCTCCCGGACTGCAGGAAAGAGACCTCAATCGCGAAGGATAGCGTTCTTTCGCGCCCCCCTCTGTCCTGCCGGACATCTCCCCCACAAGGGGGGAGATTGATTGTCACGCCGGCTTTCGCCAATCGCCGACGTTGCAGGAATAAACGAGGCGCCAAAGCTGGCAATCTCCCCCCAAGTGGGGGAGATGTCCGGCAGGACAGAGGGGGGCGCCGTAGAGCGCCACCACTGCACGGTTGCCGTACCATCACTCCAGTGTCGCCTGCGTGCATGATCTTCTCCCGAAGACCCAACCTCGCCCTATTGCTTCGACACAAGCGCCAGCGCGCGGATCGGGCTGCCGGTGCCGTGCTCGATCTTCAGCGGTGCGGCGATCAGGATGGCGCCCTTCGGCGGCAACTGGTCGAGGTTGCACAGGCTGGCGAGCCCGTAGCGGTTGGCCTTGTGCATCAGCGTATGCGCGGGGAATGGCGGCTCCATGCCGCCGGCCTTGCCAGCATCGGTGCCGATGGTCTCGCTGCCCCAGCCCTTGATGTCCTTGCTGATCAGGAACTGGATGGCTTCAGCCGTCGGGCCGGGCGTGTGCGGGCCGGTCTCGTTGGCGTTGAGGAACTCGGCTTCGGAGCCGTTGCGCTTGTACCAGTCGGTGCGCATCACCACCCATTCGCCGGCATTGATCGCGCCATGCTTGGCTTCCCACGCCTTGATGTGGTCGACGGTGAGCAGGAAGTCGTGGTCGGCGGCGGCTTCCTTCGAGCAGTCGATGACATTGACCGGGCCAACGAAGTTTTGTGCCGGAATGGTGTCGGTGGCGCCGTCCGGATAATCCTTGCCGGAGATCCAGTGCTGCGGCGCGTCGAAATGCGTGCCCGAATGTTCGCCGAGCTTCAGCCAGTTCCACGCCCACCACGGGCCGTTCTTGTCATAGCGGGAGATGTTGTGGATTTCGACCTTCGGCGTGTCGACGGCGAGTTCCGGCGGCAGCTTGATCAGCGGCGTGTCAGGTCCAAGCGGTGCCGACAGATCGACCACCTTGATGGCGCCTGAAAGGAGCTGGCCGGCGACTTCGCCGAGGAGTTTTTGCGTGTCCATGGTCTCTGTTCCCTCTTTGGTGATGATGATCAAGGCTCGTCTCGGCCCTTAATATCCTACTAGACGAAAACATATGCATCTGCAATTATCTTTAAGCATAAAGGAAATGGGAACGGGGCGTGAGCGAGTTCGACGCCATCTTTGTCGGGGCAGGCCACAACAGTCTGGCATGCGCCGCGCATTTGGCGCTGAAAGGCTGGAAAATCGGGGTTTTCGAACGCAGCGCAACAATCGGTGGCGCCGTCCAGACCCGCGAATTCACCCTTTCCGGCTTCCGTCACGATTTCGGCGCGATGAATCTGAGCCTGTTTGCCGGATCGGCCTTCCACCGGAAATATGCAAATGAATTGAACCGCCAAGGGCTGGAGTTCGCGCCGGTCGCCGACTGTTTCGCCAGCGCCTTCCCCGACGGACGCTGGTTCGGCGTCAGCAACGACCTGGAAAAAACCGCGTCGCGCATGGCAGCCTTCTCAGCCGCCGATGCCGCGACGTGGCGCAGGCTGGTTGCCGCCTTCCCGGCCGAGGCCGAACATCTGTTCCGTTTGCTGGGATCGCCGATGAGTGCCCGCGCGCTTGCCGGCACCGCCTGGAACCTATGGCGCAAGAAGGGAATTGCCGGCGCGCTCGATACCGGCCGGCTGCTGCTGTCCTCGCCCCGCGCCTGGCTGGAGGAAAATTTCGAGTCCGCGCATGTGCGCGCAACGCTCGCCACCTGGGGCATGCATCTCGACTTCGCGCCGGACATCGCCGGCGGCGCTGTGTTCCCCTATCTGGAATCAATGGCCAACCAGAATTTTGGCATGGTGCTGGGCAAGGGCGGCGCCGATACCATCATTCGCGCCCTGTCGGGCATGGTGACATCAGCCGGCGGCAAGATCGTCACCGGCGCCGAGGTGGCCGAGATCACGGTTTCCGCCGGCAAGGCGACCGGCGTGCGGCTCGCCTCCGGTGAGACGCATACCGCCACCAAGGCTGTCATCGCCGGCGTCGCGCCCAAGGCGCTGGCCGGCAGGTTGCTGCCCAACGGGTCGGGCGATTCCGGCTTCGACACGGCGATGCAAAAATTCCGCCATGCACCGGGCACGATGATGATCCATCTGGCGCTGGACGATCTGCCGGACTGGCGCGCCAGCCCGGAACTTCGGCAATTCGCCTATGTGCATCTGTCGCCGTCGCTCGACGCCATGTCGCGCACCTATCAGCAGGCGATGGCGGGCATGCTGCCCGACGAGCCCGTGCTGGTCGTCGGCCAGCCGACCGCAGTCGATCCATCGCGCGCGCCTGCGGGTAAACATGTGCTGTGGATCCAGGTGCGCATGCTGCCAGCGGAGATCATCGGCGATGCCGCCGGCAAGATCGCGCCAGCGCATTGGGACCAGGTCAAGGAGGTCTATGCCAGCCGTGTCCTCGACATCATCGAGACCTACGCGCCGGGATTGAGAAACAAGATCCTTGGCCGGGCGGTGTTCTCGCCCATCGACCTCGAGCGCGAGAACCCCAATCTCGTCGGCGGCGACCAGGTCTGCGGCAGCCACCATCTGGCGCAGAATTTCCTGTTTCGTCCAGTGCGCGGTTTTGCCGGCTGGAACACGCCGATCGGCAAGCTGCATCTCACCGGCGCCGCGACATGGCCTGGCGCCGGCACCGGTGCGGCCTCGGGCTACATGCTCGCGCAACAGCTTGGCGGGAGGTAGGAGCCTAGGAATCTTCCGGGTGAAGGAGGGCAAGGCGCTGCTGCCCAAGGAGCCTGAACCAATGAACTGATAGTGCCGCGCAAAGACAATAACCAACAAGGGGAACGACCATGACAATCAACAGACGCGAATTGCTCGGATACAGTGCGGCCGCACTCGGGGTGGCCGCCATCGGCCTGCCGCGGATCGCCAGGGCCGCAGCCGGCGAACTGACGATCGCCTACAATGTCAACCTGCCGTCCTGGGATCCGACCACCGGGCCTTCGGCGGTCAACCCGACGATCCAGGGTCTCTACCAGTCGGTGTTCGACCAGTTCATCCCGCAAAAGCCTGACCTGACCTTCGCGCCCGGCCTGCTCACCGAGTGGGGCTGGAACGAAGACCGCACGAAAATCATGATGACGGTGCGCGAAGGCGTGACCTGGCACGATGGCTCGCCCTTCACTCCGGAAGATGTGGTCTGGTCGCTGCAGCGGGCGGGTGACGAAAAGACCGGCAACCCGATCCAGTTCGTCTGGAAGAACGTCAACAATTTCAAGATCGACGGCAACAAAATCACCGGCGATGTCGTGCAGTTCGACCCGGTGTATTTCAAATGGATGTCGTTCCTGACCGGCTACATCATGCCGAAGGCCTACTACGAGAAGGTCGGCGCCGAGGGTTTCGAGAAGGCGCCGATCGGCACCGGGCCCTACATGGTCGAAAAGTTCGAGCGCAACGCCTTCCTGCGGCTGAAGGCCAACCCGAACTACTGGGGCGGCAAGCCGGCCTTCGAGAATGTGACGATCAAGTTCGTCACTGATGCGGCGAGCCGCGTCGCCGAAATCGAATCCGGCTCGTCGCAGGTGACGCTCGAAATTCCGTACGAGGAGTATGACCGGCTGATCGCCAAGGATGGGCTTGCCGGCACCTGCAAGAACGTCTCCGACATCGGCATGATCTTCTTCAACAACAAGGACGCCATGCTGGACAAGAACGTCCGCCAGGCAGCGGTAATGGCCGTCGACAAGAAGCTCTTGGTGGAGCGCCTGCTGCGCGGCTACGGCCAGCCCATCGATACGCTGGAAACGCCCGAATACGCCGCCTATGATGCGTCGATCAAGGTCGAGCACAATCCGGAGAAGGCCAAGCAATTGCTGGCTGCCTCCGGCTACTCGCCCGAGAAGCCGGCCAAAATCACAATCCAGACGACCAAGGGCTTCAAGCCCAAGGACTATGAGATGGTGCAGGCGATTGTCGGCATGTGGCGCAAGGTTGGCATCGAGGCGACGATCGAGGTCTATGAGATCGCCAAGCACTATGAGCTGCGCGCCGCGCACAAGCTGGCGCCGGCGGCTTTCTACAACTGGGGCAATGCCATCGGCGATCCGACCACCTCGACCGGCTTCGCCATGTTCGGGCCGTCGCCGCACTCGTCCTGGAAGACCGACGACCTCGACGCGAAGATCGGACCGCTGTGGGGCGAGAAGGACGAGGCCAAGCGCATTGCCGGTTGGAAAGAGGTCGACAAATACATCGCCGAACAGGCCTATGTGCTGCCGCTGATGCAGTACGCGCAGCCGATCGTGCATGCCAAGGGCGTCAACGTCGTGCAGCACATTTCCGGCGCGCTGCTGCCGGCACTGATGACGCCGGCCTGAGAAGGCGCGAAGGAATGCGGCGCGCCGTCCATAGCGACGGCGCGCATTTCTATCCGGCATACGAGCCAACGGGCTCCTGCAAAGATTTACATGCTCCTGCAAAGATTCCTGATTCGTCTTCTGACCATGCTGGTCACGCTGTTCGGCGTGGCCGTCGTCGTCTTTGTCGTGATCCGCGTCGCGCCGGGCGATCCGATCGCGATGATGCTGCCGCCCGGCGCGACGGATGCCGACATCGCCCGATTGCGCGCGCTCTACGGTCTCGACAAGACCATCGTGCAGCAGTTCTTCATCTGGCTGTCCGGCGTTGCCAGGGGCGATTTCGGCACCTCGATCTCGCTGCGGCAAGACGTGCTTGGCCTTGTCTTCAACCGGCTGCCGGCGACGCTGGAGCTTGCGATCGTTGCCCTCGTCATGGCGGTGGCGGTCGGCGGCACGACGGCGATCCTTGGCGCGCGCGAACGCGGCACGGCGGTCGAGGCCGGCATCGACATCGCCAGCGGTGCGGCCCTTTCCATTCCCGATTTCCTATGGGGCCTGGTGCTGATCCTCCTGTTCGGCGTGCTGGTACCGATCTTCGACATTTCCGGCCGGGTCTCGCCGCAGTTGGACCTGCCCTTCGTCACCCAGTTCTATCTGTTCGAGAGCCTATTGCGGCTGCGCTTCGACCTCACCTTAGATCTATTGAAGCACATGCTGATGCCGGCGGTTGCGCTGGCGCTGCCGCTGGCGGCGATCATCTCGCAGCTGTTGAAACAATCGCTCAAGGAAGTGCTCGACCTCGACTATGTCGTGCTGGCGCGGGTCAAGGGTTTTTCGGAAACGCAGGTGATCCTGCGTGAGGCGCTGAAGAACGCCGCCCTGCCGACGCTGACCCTTATCGGTGTGCAGTTCACCTTCCTGATCGGCGGCACGGTCATCGTCGAGCGGCTGTTTTCCTATGAAGGCCTCGGCAATATGGCGATCGATGCCGTCATCAACCGCGACCTGCCATTGATCCAGGGCATCGTGCTGGTCTTCGCGCTGCTGTTCGTGCTGATCAACCTCACCGTCGACATGATGTACGCGCTGCTCAATCCGAGGCTTCGCCATGGATGAGGGGCGTGCTCCAAGGCGTGGTGTGTCGCCACGCCTGTGGCTGGCCGGCGGCTGGCTCCTGCTGGCGCTGCTGGCCGCGATCTTCGCGCCGCTGGTCGCGCCGCAGGATCCGCTGGCGCAGGATTTGATGCTGGAGCGGCTGCCGCCTTTCTGGATGACCGGTGCCGAGCCCGGCTACTGGCTCGGCACAGACAGCCTCGGCCGCGATCTCCTGTCCAGGCTGATCTTCGGCGCCCGCATCGCCTTCATTGTCGCCTTCGCCGCGGCAACCGCCGCGTGCCTGGTCGGCTCGACGCTTGGGCTGATATCAGGCTATTTCGGCGGTTGGGCCGATCGCATCATCTCGCGCATCGTCGATGTCTGGATGGCGTTTCCGCCGGTGCTGTTCGCCATCCTGCTGGTCGCCGTGCTCGGCACCGGCCTGAGCTCCGTCATTCTCGCCATCGCGATCATCGACTGGACGCGCTTCTGCCGTGTAATCCGCGCCGAGACGATGGGCCAGTCGCGCATGGACTATGTCGAGAATGCCCGCATCGCCGGCTATGGCCGCATCGGCATCATGCTGCGCGAAGTGCTGCCCAATGTGGTGCCGTCGATCGTCGCGTTGCTGTCGCTGGAAATGGGCATCGCCGTCATCGTCGAGGCGATCCTGTCCTTCGTCAATTTGTCGATCTCGACCGACGATCCGACCTGGGGCGGCATCATCGCCGAGGGCCGGCTGTCGATCCATCAGGCATGGTGGGTGCTGGTGTTCCCGCTGATCACCCTGATCCTGACGGTGCTGTCGTTCAGCCAGTTCGGCGAGGCGCTGAAGACGCGTTTCGATCCGGTGCTGCGATGAGCGCCTGTCTCGACATCAGGGATCTGAGCGCCGTGCTGCCGAACGGCCAGCGCGTGTTGCGCTCGGTGTCGCTTGCCGTTCAACCCGGCGAAGTGCGCGCGCTGGTCGGCGAGAGCGGCGCCGGCAAGACGATGATCGGCAAGGCGGTGCTCGGCGTGCTGCCGTCGAGCGTGCGCCTTGTCGAAGGCGAGATTCGGCTTGAAGGCGAAGACCTCGGCGCACTGCAGCCCAAGGCAAGGCGCACGCTGATCGGCGCGCGCACGGCGCTGATCCCGCAGGATCCGCTGACCGCGCTCAACCCGTCGCGCCGCATCGGTTCGCAGATGACCGACCGGCTGGTGAGCATCCTCGGCTGGAGTGGAGAAAGGGCCGATACGCGCATTCGCCAGTTGCTGGACCAGGTGCAGATCCGCGACCCTGACCGTGTGCTGAAAAGCTATCCGCACGAGCTTTCCGGAGGCATGCGCCAGCGCGTGCTGATCGCCGCCGCCTTCGCCGCGGAGCCACGGCTGATCGTCGCCGACGAACCGACGACAGCGCTCGACGTCACCGTGCAGAAGCAGATCCTGCGGCTGATCGTGCAATTGCAGCGCGAGCACGGCACCGCGATCCTGTTCGTCACCCACGATCTCGGCGTCGTCGCCAAGATCAGCCAGAAGGTCTCGGTGCTCTATGCCGGCAAGGTGGTGGAAGAGGCCGAGACGGCAACCCTCTTCGCCGCGCCACAGCACCCGTATACGCGGGCGCTGATGGCCGCGACACCTCGCTACACCGATCCGTTCGCATCGCTAAAACCGGTCGACGAGGCGGTGCTGGCCGGGCTTGCCGCGGAGATCGCGGCAGCCGACCAGGCTTGGAGGCAGCCGCATGGCTGAGCCGCTGTTTTCCGTACACGGGCTAAAGGTCGCATTGCCCGACATGACGCGCAAGCCGCTGATCGGTCGCGCGCCGCTGGCCGAAATCCTGAAAGGCCTTGATTTCGACCTGCCCAGGGGATCGGTGACCGGTATCGTCGGCGAATCCGGATCCGGCAAGTCGACGCTCGGCCGTGCCCTGGTGCGCTTGCTGGAGCCCAGTGCCGGCAGCATCAGCTTTGACGGCCGCGACATCACCCATCTGCCGGAAGCCGAGCTCAGGCCCCTGCGCCGCGACATGCAGATGATCTTCCAGGATCCGATGTCGTCACTCAATCCGCGCCGCACCATCGCCAGCATCATCGCAGCACCGCTCAAGCAGAATGGCCTTGGCGACAATCTCAAGGCGCGTGTCGCCGATGCGCTGCAGCGCGTCGGCCTGCCGCAGAGCTTTGCCAGCCGCTACCGGCACGAACTGTCGGGCGGCCAGCGCCAGCGCGTCGGCATTGCGCGCGCGCTGGCGCTGTCACCGAAATTCGTATTGGCCGACGAGATCGTCTCCGGCCTCGACGTGTCGACGCAGGCGCAGATCCTGACCTTACTGGAAAAGCTTGCGGCCGAGATGGGCCTGACCGTCGCCTTCATCAGCCACGATCTGTCTGTCATTCGGCGGCTGTGCCGGCAAGTGATCGTCATGCGCGAAGGTGTGATCGTCGAAGCGAGCGCCACCGACGCCCTGTTCGAACACCCGCAGCAAAGCTACACGCGCGACCTGATCGCAGCCATTCCGCTGCCCGAAATCGATGCCGGCTGGCTGGACATCCCTTCCGCTGCCAAGGCGCCGACATGAATGCATACGCACGCCGAAAAGCGGGCCTCGGACGTGCGACCGGCAAACGAACAAATCCCGCCAATGGAGGAGGACTGACATGAAGACGATACTTCGCAACACAACGTTCGCGGTGGCAATGCTGGGTAGCGCCGGCTTGGCCACCGCCAGCTCGATCCCGGGCATGCGCGGCCACGACCACACCGGCATCACGGTTCCCGACATGAAACAGGCGGTCGATTTCTTCACCGAAGTGGTCGGCTGCAAGAAGGCGATGTCGTTCGGTCCGTTCGCCGACGACAAGGGCACCTTCATGCAGGATGTGCTGGGCGTCGACCCCAAGGCGGTGATCGAGCAGATCACCATGGTCCGCTGCGGCTATGGTTCGAACATCGAGCTGTTCAAATACACAGCGCCCGACCAGAAGGACCTGACGCCGCGCAACAGTGACATAGGCGGCTTCCACATCGCCTTCTATGTCGACGATGTCGCCGCTGCCAAGTCATATCTCGACGCCAAAGGCATCAAGACGCGCATGGGGCCAATACCGCTTTCCGAGGGTCCGGCCGCCGGCCAGACCATCCTCTACTTCCAGGCGCCGTGGGGCCTTCAACTGGAAGCGATCAGCTACCCCAAGGGAATGGCTTACGAGAAGGGCGCCGATACCGTGCATTGGAGCCCGAAGAACCCGGAAAAATAATCTGAAGGCGCGCTTGCGAGGCGATACGCAAGCGCGCCGACAGGACACGAGGACAATCGTTTCAACGTGAAACTTTAAGCTTGAAATAATTTACCTGCGGCGCGATACTGAAACCAGCAAGCGAAGAGGAGATCGCACAGATGAAGGTTGCGGTTCTCGGCGGCGGACCAGCCGGTCTCTACTTTGCCATTTCCATGAAGCTCAGGGACGCCGCGCACGAGGTGACCGTGTTCGAGCGCAACCGCGCCGACGACACGTTCGGCTGGGGCGTCGTGCTGTCGGCCGAGACGCTCGAAAACCTGTCCAGGAACGATCCCGTCAGCGCGGTCTGGATCAAGAAGCATTTTGCTTACTGGGACGACATCGCCGTCATCCACGATGGCGTGCGCACGGTTTCGACCGGCCACGGCTTCTGCGGCATCGGCCGCAAGCGACTGCTGGTCCTGCTGCAGCGGCGCGCGCGCGAACTCGGCGTCAATCTGAGATTCGAGACCGACATCGCCGATCCCAAGCCTTACATGGAAACGTATGATCTGGTTGTCGCCGCCGATGGGTTGAATTCCAGGGCGCGCAACGCTTTCGTCGACGTGTTCAAGCCCGACATCGACACCCGCAAATGCAAGTTCGTCTGGCTGGGCACCAACCAGAAATTCGACGACGCCTTCACCTTCATCTTCGAGAAGACCGAGCATGGCTGGGTGTGGGCGCACGCCTACCAGTTCGACAGCGACACCGCGACCTTCATCGTCGAGTGCAGCGAACAGACTTGGGCTGCCTTCGGCTTCGGCGCGATGTCGCAGCAGGAATCGATCGCCGTCTGCGAGCGCATCTTTGCCAAGCATCTTGGCGGCCACGCCTTGATGACCAATGCCAACCACATCCGTGGTTCGGCCTGGATCAATTTCCCGCGCGTTTTGTGCGAGCGCTGGTCCTACAAGAATCTGGCGCTGATGGGCGATGCGGCCGCATCGGCGCATTTCTCGATCGGCTCGGGCACCAAGCTGGCGCTGGAAAGTGCGGTGGCGCTGGCCGAATATGTCGAGTCCGAGCCGGATCTCGACGCCGCGTTCCGCAAATATGAGGATGCCCGCCGTACCGAGGTGCTGAAGCTGCAGTCGGCGGCGCGCAATTCGCTCGAATGGTTCGAGGAGGTCGAGCGCTATCTTGGCCTCGATCCGGTGCAGTTCAACTATTCGCTTTTGACCCGCTCGCAGCGCATCAGCCACGAGAATCTGCGGCTGCGCGATGCCGAATGGCTGGGTGGCGCGGAAGAATGGTTCCAGCGGCAGGCGGGCGCCGGCGGCAACAGCCTGCGCCGCGCGCCGATGTTCGCGCCGTTCAAGCTGCGCGACCTGAGGCTGCAAAACCGCATCGTCGTCTCGCCGATGGCGCAGTACAAGGCCGTCGACGGCTGCCCGACCGACTGGCATTTCACCCATTACGCCGAGCGGGCCAAGGGCGGCGCCGGTCTCATTTATATCGAGATGACCTGCGTCAGCCCCGAAGGCCGTATTACGCCGGGCTGTCCCGGGTTCTATGCCCCTGAACACGAGGTGGCATGGAAGCGGCTGGTCGATTTCGTCCACGCCGAGACTGAAGCGAAGATCTGCGCCCAGATCGGCCATTCCGGCGCCAAGGGCTCGACCCGGCTCGGCTGGGAAGGCACCGACGTGCCGCTGACCTCGGGCAACTGGCCTGTCATGGCGGCATCGGCCGTGGCGTGGTCGCCGCAAAACCAGGTTCCGAAGGCGATGGACCGCGCCGACATGGACAAAGTGCGTGACGAATTCGTGGCCTCGGCCGACATGGCCGATCGCTGCGGCTTCGACATGCTCGAGATCCACGCCGCGCATGGCTACCTCCTGTCGTCCTTCATCACGCCGGTCACCAACCGGCGCACGGACGCCTATGGCGGCTCGTTGGAAAACCGCATGCGCTATCCCCTCGAAATCTTCCACGCGGTGCGTGCCGCCTGGCCGGCGCAAAAGCCGATCTCGATGCGCATTTCCGCCAATGACTGGGTCGGCATCGAGGGCGTGACACCGGCCGACGCGGTCGAGATCGCGCGGCTGCTGCATGAGGCCGGCGTCGACATTTGCGACGTCTCGGCCGGCCAGACCTCGGCTTTGGCAAAGCCGGTCTATGGCCGCATGTTCCAGACGCCGTTTTCCGACCGCATCCGCAACGAGGTCGGCATGGCGACGATGGCGGTCGGCAACATCTACGAGCCGGACCATGTCAATTCGATCCTGATGGCCGGCCGCGCCGATCTGGTGGCGCTGGCACGGCCGCACCTCGCCGATCCCTATTGGACGCTGCATGCCGCCGTGACGCTCGGCGACCGCGGCGTCAAATGGCCGGATCCCTATCTGCCCGGACGCGACCAACTCTACAGGCTGGCCGAGCGCGACGCCGCGGCGGGGCTGAAAGTATGAGTGCTTTTCGTTTTCCACGTCAGCGCTGTACCCCCACCCCTAACCCCTCTCCACAAGGGGGAGGGGGACTACGTTGCATTCGGCTCAGCCGGAACCGCGTGAATTTGCAATGGACAGGCGCTGCCGTGGCCTTCCCCCTCCCCCTTGTGGGGAGGGTTAGGGGTGGGGGTACTCGGCGCCAAGTTTCGAGGATACGCGCATGATCGCCGGCAAGCATGCGCTGGTCACAGGTGGTGGCTCCGGTGTCGGCCGGGCCATCGCGCTGGCGCTGGCGGGTGCTGGCATCGACGTCACCATTTGCGGCCGCCGCCAAGCGGAACTCGCCAAGGTGGCTGGCGAAAACGACCGCATCCTAGGCATTGCCGCCGATGTCACCAATGAAACGGCCATGGCGTCGCTTTACGAGACGGCCGAAGCCGCGCGCGGGCCGTTCGACATTGTCGTCGCCAATGCCGGCATGGCCGGCAGCACGCCGGCGCACAAGACCACCCTTGCCGACTGGCAGCGGACGCTCGATGTCAATTTGACCGGCGCGTTCCTGACGGTGAAGCCGGCGCTGGCGGGCATGGCAGCGCGAAGGACGGGCCGGATCGTCTTCATTGCTTCGACGGCCGGGCTGAAGGGCTATGCCTATGTCGCGCCTTACGTCGCCGCCAAGCATGGCGTCGTCGGCCTGATGCGGGCGCTGGCGGCCGAGACGGCGAAATCCGGCGTCACCGTCAACGCGGTGTGCCCGGGTTTCGTCGAAACCGACATGTTGGAGGAGTCCATCCAGCGCATCGTCGAAAAGACCGGCCGCTCGGCCGAGCAGGCTCGGACGAGCCTTGCCTCGACAAATCCGCAAGGCCGCTTCATTCAACCGCAAGAGGTTGCCGCCGCAGTGATTTGGCTGTGCGGCGATGCTGCCCAGTCGATCACCGGGCAGGCGATTTCCATCTCGGGAGGCGAAACATGGTAGCTGGCCCCCTGCCCGCGCCGTCGGGACCCGGCAAGGACCGCCTGCGCCTGTGGATAAGGCTGCTGCGGGCGTCGCGCACGATCGAGGCCGAGCTGCGCGAACGTCTGAAGAAGGACTTCAACACGACGCTGCCGCGCTTCGATGTGATGGCGGCACTCTATCGCGCGCCGGAAGGCATGCTGATGAGCGACCTGTCGCGCTTCCTGCTGGTTTCCAACGGCAATGTCACAGGCATCGTCGACCGGCTTGTGTCGGAAGGGCTGGTGGCACGTGCGCGCCGCAACGGCGACCGACGCACCTCGATGGTGCGGCTGACCGAAGAAGGCTCAAAGGCCTTCGGCATCATCGCCGCGGCACATGAAGGCTGGATCGGTGAATTGCTGGGCAAGGTCAGCGAGGACGACGCGCGCCGGCTGACCGGCATGCTGACCTCGTTCCGCAGCAACTGGGAGGGACGCGAATGACTGGGATGGCCGGCCGCAAACCGAAGCATTTCCTCTGGCAGGTCGAGGGCAGGATCGCGAAAGTCCGGCTCGACCGGCCCGAACGCAAGAACCCGCTGACCTTCGATAGCTATGCCGAGTTGCGCGACGCGTTCCGCGACCTCGTCTATGCCGACGACGTCGACGCCGTTGTGTTCCTGTCCAATGGCGGCAATTTCTGCTCTGGCGGCGATGTCCACGACATCATCGGGCCGCTGGTCAAGATGGACATGAAGCAGCTTCTCGCCTTCACCCGCATGACAGGCGATTTCGTCAAGGCGATGCTGAATTGCGGCAAGCCGATCATCGCGGCCGTTGATGGCGTCGCGGTCGGCGCTGGCGCCATCATCGCGATGAGCTCCGATATCCGCATCGCCACGCCGGAAGCCAAGACGGCATTCCTGTTCACGCGCGTCGGCCTTGCCGGCTGCGACATGGGCGCCTGCGCGATCCTGCCGCGCATCATCGGCCAGGGCCGCGCCGCCGAATTGCTCTACACCGGCCGGACGATGACGGCGGCGGAAGGCGAGCGCTGGGGGTTCTACAACCGGTTGGTCGATGCCACTTCTCTGGAGGCCGACGCGCTCGACATGGCGGCGCGCATCGTCTCCGGCCCGACCTTCGCCCACGGCATCACCAAGACGCAGCTCAACCAGGAATGGTCGATGGGCCTCGACCAGGCGATCGAAGCCGAAGCGCAGGCGCAAGCGATCTGCATGCAGACACGCGATTTCGAGCGCGCCTACAAGGCGTTCGTGGCCAAGGAAAAGCCGGTGTTCGAGGGCAATTGAGGATGAACGTTTCAATAGAAATGCTGGCGGGACAGCGCCCCCCTCTGGCCTGCCGGCCATCTCCCCCTCCAGGGGGGAGATCGGCTGTCGCTGCCGCTTTCGCCAATCGTCAGCAATGCAGGAACGGCGCTGCTGGCAGAGCTGCCAATCTCCCCCCTGGAGGGGGAGATGTCCGGCAGGACAGAGGGGGGCGCCTTAGAGCGCAAGGCCCGAAGCACTGCGGAGGCAGAAATGCCTGATCGTTCCTTCCTCAACTGGCCGTTCTTCGAGGACCGCCATCGCGAACTGGCCGAACGGCTGGAGGCGTGGTGCGCGAAAAACCTGCCGGTCGATCATCATGACATCGATGCCGCCTGCCGCGAACTGGTGGCGATGCTCGGCCGCGACGACTGGCTGAAGCCGACGGCCCTCGATACCGACAATCCCGGCCCCCTCGACGTGCGCACCCTGTGCATCACGCGCGAGACGCTCGCTCGCCATGACGGGCTGGCGGATTTCGCTTTCGCCATGCAAGGTCTCGGCACCGGCGCGCTCAGCCTGTTCGGCACGCTCGAGCAGCAGCAATGGCTGGCAAGGACACGCGCCGGCAAGGCAATATCCGCCTTCGCCCTGTCGGAGCCGCGCTCCGGATCGGACGTCGCCAACACCGAGATGACCGCGACCCGCGATGGCGAGAATTATGTTCTGTCGGGTGAAAAGACCTGGATCTCCAATGGCGGCATAGCCGATCTCTATGTCGTCTTTGCCCGTACCGGCGAGGCGCCGGGTGCCAAGGGGCTTTCCGCCTTTCTCGTGCCGGGCGACGCCAACGGCCTTGGCATCGCCGAACGCCTCGAAGTGATCGCGCCGCATCCGCTGGCGCGGCTGTCGTTCGACCAGGTCCGCCTGCCTGCCTCGGCGCTGATCGGCAAGCCCGGCGACGGCTTCCGCATCGCCATGTCGGTGCTCGACGTGTTCCGCTCGACTGTCGGTGCGGCGGCGCTTGGCTTTGCCCGCCGCGCGCTGGATGAAAGCATCAAACGGGTGGCCGAGCGCAAACTGTTCGGCGCGCCGATGGCCGAGCTGCAGATGGTGCAGGGGCATATCGCCGACATGGCGCTCGACATCGATGCGGCGGCCCTTCTGGTCTACCGCGCCGCCTGGACCAAGGACATGGGCGCGGCGCGGGTCACCCGCGAGGCGGCGATGGCCAAGCTGTTCGCCACCGACAAGGCGCAAGAGGTGATCGACAAGGCGGTGCAGCTGCATGGCGGCGACGGCGTTCGCAAAGGCCATATCGTCGAAAGCCTGTATCGCGAGATCCGCGCGCTGCGCATCTACGAGGGTGCCTCGGACGTGCAGAAAGTGGTGATTGCGCGACAGGTGATGGGCGCGACTTGACGGCAAGAAATTGATGGTCGTTCGATTTTGAGAATTGTTTTTTGGAATACCGGGAGGTTTTGAATGCATACGATCTTGCAGCCGGAAGGCTGGGCAAAACCTGTCGGCTATGCCAACGGCGTCGCGGCACGCGGCCAGCTCATCTTCGTCGGCGGGCAGATCGGCTGGAACGGGCAGTGCCAATTCGAGACCGACGATTTCGTCGGCCAGGTGCGGCAGACGCTTGAGAACGTCGTGGCCGTGCTCTCCGCGGCCGGTGCTGGACCACAGCACATCACCTCGATGACCTGGTATTTTACCGACAAGACCGAATATCTCGCCAACCTCAGGGGCATCGGCGAGGCCTATCGCGAGGTGATCGGCCGGCATTTTCCGGCGATGGCCGCCATGCAGGTGGTGGCGCTGGTCGAGGACCGCGCCAAGGTCGAGATCCAGGCCACCGCCGTCATTCCGGAGTAACCCCTGGTTATTCCGGACTAAATTATCCGCGAAGGCCCGCCTGCCTCAGAATGGGCAGCACGTGGTCGCAGAAATAGGGCAGCTCCTGCGTGTAGTTGACGAAGGACAGCGCGATGCCCTGATAGCCGTGCCCGGCAATGGCGGCCATGTCGGCGGCGATCGTTTCCGGCGTGCCGATCAGGGGATAGGTGCCGGCGCCGCCGGCGAAACGCTGCCGGTAGCGGTCATAGGCATGCGGGTCGTGCGATTGCGAGAATTCCTTCTTGCCGGCCATATGGGCATCGACCGCGTCGTGGTCGGCCATCGCGACGGCATAGCGCGTGTAATAGGCCTGCGCCTCTTCCATCGTCGGGCGGCAGACGACATGCGCCACGGTGTAGACGCCGACATCGCGACCCACCTTGTCAGCCCGCTCGCGTATGTCGGCGACATGCTTGCCTGCATCGTTCATTTCCGAAAAAGTCGTGAACAGATAGTCACATCTGGCGGCGGCGAAATCGCGACCCGGTCCGCCGAAAGCGGCGTTCATCGTCACCGGGCGCGGAACCTGCAGACTGGCCGGCCGGCTCACCGCTTCCTTGAGGCGATAGTAGGTGCCTTCATAATCGAGAGGCTCGGCCGAAGCATAAAGCCTTTCGAGGATCTCGATCCATTCGGCTGCCTGGTCGTAACCCTTTTCGACCAGCGGCGTGCCGAACATGCCGAATTCCTTCGGATTCCAGCCGCAGACGATGTTGAGCCCCGCGCGGCCCTGGCTGATGTGGTCGACCGTTGCCAGCGCCTTGGCGGCGTAGAGCGGATGCACCAGAGGCACATGCACGGTCATGAACAAGCCGATCTGCTCGGTGGCCGTGCTGAGGGCCGCCGCCCAGGTGAAGGTCTCGAACGACCATTCGCGCACCTTGTTGCGGCCGCCGAAGCCGCGCCAGCGCGCGATAGGCAGCATGAACTCCAGGCCCGCGCGGTCGGCGATCTGGGCAGCCGTCAGATTGTCCTGCCAGCTTGCCGCCCAGCGCTCCGGCACATCGGTGATTGCAAGCCCGCCATCGGCATTGGTCGAAAAGACGCCGAGTTTCAATTTGTTCGGGCCGTGCAAGGGATGCGTTTTCATCATGTCTCGAACTCGCGGCGGAAGATCGCACGCTACGGTGGCGGCAAAATATTTCAAGCCTGAAATAGCTTCGCCCGACGGTCATTTGCGGATATGGATTTGGGCGGAGCGAGAAAGGGGATGGGCATGAGCGAGTTCCGCCAGAAATGCATCGGCAAGACGAACCTCGTCGGTTCCTTTGCCGCCATTCCCCATCCCGTCGCGGTCGAAGTGATGGCGCAGTCCGGCCTCGATTTTCTCTGCATCGACTGGGAGCATGCGCAGATCTCGCGGGACACGATCGAGACCATGGTGCGCGCCGCCGACGTCCATCGCGTGCCGGCGATGGTGCGCGTCCCCGGACACGCGCCGGAAGCGATACAGGCGGCGCTGGACAGCGGCGCGCAAGGCGTGCTGATCCCACGCGTCTCGACCGCCACCCAGGCGGCGATAGCCGTCAAGGCCTCGCGCTATCCACCAAGGGGCGAGCGTGGCGTCGGGCCCGGTCGGGCCGCCGGCTATGGCTATCGCATCCCGGAATATCTGGCCGGCGCCAATGACAGGATCGTCGTCGCGGTCCAGGTCGAGACATCGGAAGGGCTGGCCAACATCGAAGCGATCGCGGCCGTCGACGGCGTCGACGTGATCTTCGTCGGCCCTGGCGATCTTTCGGTGTCGATCGATGCGATCGGCCCGAAAGGCGCCGACAAGCTCACCGCGGCGATCCGCAGGATCATCGGCGTGACGGTTGCTCACCGCAGGACGTCAGGCATCTTCTGCGCAAAGCCTCAGGACACGGCGCAATGGGCAGCCATCGGCGCCAGCTTCTTCATCCTGGCCAGCGACACGATGTTTCTTGGCGCGGCCGCTGCCGCCGGCACCTCCGCCGCCCGCGCCGAACTGGCGCGAGACGGCCGCAGCTAACTCATAAGGGCTCAAAAGGGGCGTATCGGCCGGGCAACATGCCGGCCAAACTTTTTAAGCTTAAAACTTTCGCCTTGAAAACCGCCGTGCTTTGGATAAGCATTCCGAAATCGATGGCGATTGCCGTGCCGGACGGGCCTGCCGGCCATCCATCGTGGTGCTCCGGGTGGGAGGGGTTTCAGTCCTTGTCGTTCATGCTGCCCCAGTCATCGTCCAGCGCGCGCTATGCTTTCGATGGCGTGCGCGCGCAAATTCGTGATCTGCACACCGAGAACATCGCCAACCTCGCGGTGCGGGCGCGCGAACTGGGCGACGTCATCGCGCTCTGGTACGGCGAAGGCGACATGGTGACGCCCGCCTTCATCCGCGACGCCGCCAAGGCGGCCTTCGATGAGGGCCTGACCTTTTATGTCCCCGACATGCGCGGCCATGGGCCCCTGAATGAGGCGCTGTCGGAGTACCAGACGCGCATCCATGGCCGGCCGATCCCGATCGCGCGCACCACCGTGACGCCGGGCGGCATGCAGGCGTTGTATCTGGCGCTGGAACTGCTGGTCGATACCGGCACCAATGTCGTCTACGTCGCGCCGCAATGGCCCAACATCCACAATGCCATCCACCTGATCGGCGGTGAGCCGCGGCCGTTTTCGCTCGACTTCAGGGGTGACTGGCATCTCGACCTCGACCGGCTGTTTGCCACCTGCGACGCCCGCACGCGGGCGATCTTCCTGTCGACGCCGTCCAATCCGACAGGCTGGACCGCATCAGCCGAGGAGATGCAGGCGCTGCTCGATTTCAGCCGGCGCACCGGCATCTGGATCATCTCCGACGAGGTCTATGGCCGGCTCTATTTCGACGGCGACGTTGCTCCCTCCATCCTGCAGATCGCCGAGGATGGCGACCGTGTCCTGTCGGTCAACAGCTTCTCCAAGGCCTGGGCGATGACCGGCTGGCGCATCGGCTGGCTGACGCATCCATCGGGGGTGGCCGACCAGCTCGGCGCCATGACGCAATATGTCAACAGCGGCACATCAGCTCCCATCCAGGCCGGCGCCGTCGCGGCGATCCGCCAGGGCGAGCCGCTGGTCGAGGAGATCAGGCAGCGGATCAGGACCGGCCTCGACCTTGCCTATTTCAGGCTGGCGCAGATTCCGGGCATCATCCTGCCCGCGAAACCGCGCGGCGGCATGTATGCCTTCTTTGCCATGGAAGGCGAGAGCGATGCGCGTCGCGCCTGCGCCAGGATACTGGAGACGGCGCGCGTCGGGCTGGCACCCGGCCATCTGTTTGGAAGTTCGGCAACGGCCTTCCTGCGGATGTGCGTGTGCCGTGAACGCGACCAAATAGCGACCGCGCTCGACCGCATGGTCGCTGCCATGAATTGACGCCCCGCCAAAAGCGGGGCGGCAAGAAACCGTGCGGGGCCAATCCCGCCCGATCAACAACCAGAGGGGAACACCCCAGAGGGAACACCAATGAACCTTAACCGTCGCAATCTCATTATCGTCGCCGCTGCCATCGGCATCGCCGCTGGTCCCGCCACCGCCTATGCCGCCGACGTGCTCAATGTCGGCGCCTATCCGACCAATCCGCCCTTCGAGTACAAGAACGAGAGCGGCACATTCGAGGGCTTCGAAGTCGACATCGTCAACGAAGCGGCAAAGCGTGTCGGCATGACCACGGATATCGCCGATCTCGGCTTCCAGGCGTTGTTCGCCGCCACCACGTCGAAGCGCATCGACGTCGCCATCTCCTCGATCACCATCACGCCGGAGCGGCTGAAGTCGCAGTCGTTCACGCAGCCCTATTATGATTCCGACATGGGCATCGCCACCAAGACCGACAGCCCGATCAAGGCCGAAGCCGACCTCAAGGGCAAGATCGTCGGCGTTCTGTCCGGCTCGACCGGCGAAACCTGGGTAAAGGCGCATCAGGAAGCCGACGGCTTCAGCGACGTGAAGGGCTATGACACGCAGCAGAACCTGCTGCTCGACCTCAGCGCCGGACGCGTCGATGCGGCGGTCAGCGACATTCCGGGCATGCAGTATGCCTTCACCAAGATGAAGGATCTGACGGTCAAGGAGCGCATCAAGACCGGCGAACAATACGGTCTGATGATGACCAAGGACCATCCGCTGCTCGGCAAGCTGAACGACGCGCTGACCGCGATGAAGAAGGACGGCACGCTGGCCGCGATCCACAAGAAGTGGTTCGGCAGCGACGCCCCCGCCGATTCCTCGACCGTCAAGGAAATGCCGCTGCCGAAGGCCTGAGCGGCGACTGACAAAACAGAGGCGTGCCGGCTCGAAAGGCCGGCACGTCGCGTTTTCATTCATGATCTTTCCCCGGAGCCGTATTTGTACGGCGCAACCGATTTCGGTGTTCGGGTCTTGCTCTGGCGTCACGGGACGCAAAACGGTTCGGGAACACTCCCATGTCGCTGCTGGACACCTTCTTCAACGCCGATGTCATCATGTCCAGCCTGCCGGCGCTTTTGCGCGGCTTCCTGAACACGCTGCTGCTCGGACTGCTCAGCATCGGCATCGGCATTCCCGTCGGCCTGGTGATCAGCCTGGTGCGGCTCTATGCGGCCAAGCCGCTGCGGTGGCTCGCGGTCGGCTACACCGATATCTTCCGCGCCCTGCCGGTGCTGGTCGTGCTGATCCTGATCTACTATGCGCTGCCGTTCCTAGGCATACGGCTGTCGTCCTGGGCCTCGGCTGTGACGGCGTTCGCCATCATCATGTCGGCCTATTCGGCCGAGGTGTTCCGCTCCGGCATCGAGAGCATTCCGCGCGGCCAGTTCGAGGCGGCGCAGGCGCTTGGCCTGCCGTTCCTGCTGACCTTGCGCAAGGTGGTGCTGCCGCAGGCGGTCCGCGTGGTCATCCCGCCGATGACCAGCAACTGCGTCTCGATGTTCAAGGACACGTCGCTCGCCTCCACCGTGGCACTGCCGGAACTCTTGAAGGAAGCGACCAACGCGCAGTCGCTTTACGCCAACCCCTCGCCGCTGATCGGCGCAGCCCTCGTCTATCTCATCTTCCTCTGGCCGATGGTCCGGCTCGTCAGCATGCTTGAACAACGCTTCAAGACCGAAAAGACGCGCTGACCACGCCAACCGACCCCCGCCAAGCACTTCGCAGGAGACGACCCTTGAGCAATCCCCAAGCCAACGCCGCCGGCGGCTTCCCCGTCGAGACCATCCGCGCCATGTTTCCGGCCCTGCAGCGGGCCGGCGACTTCATCTTCATGGACAACGCCGCCGGTGCGCAGATTCCTCAGAGCGTGCTCGACGCGGTGACCAACCATCTGGTTTCGCACAATGTGCAGCGTGGCGGCCGCTATGGCCGCAGCGTCACCGTCGACCAGTCGGTCGCCGATGCGCGCGAAAGCGTGGCGCTGCTGATCAACGCCTATAGCCCGGCCGAAATCTGCTTCGGCATGAACGCCACCTCATTCATCCGGCTGGTCAGCCTCGGCATCGGCCAGATGCTTCAGGAGCGTGACGAGATCGTCATCACCGATATGGACCACGACGCCAACATCGCCACCTGGCTGGCGCTGGAAGCGGCCGGCGCCAAGTTCAAATGGTGGCGCATGCGCGAGGACGGTAACCTGCATGTCGACGATTTGCGCCCGCTGGTTTCCGACCGCACCCGCCTCGTCGCTTGCACGGTCACCGCGCATTCGATCGGCTCGATCGTCGACGTCGCTTCCGTCGCCAGGATCGCCCACGCTGCCGGCGGGGAAGTGTTCCTCGACTGCGTGCATTACGGGCCGCACGGGCTGATCGATGTGCAGGCCTGGGATTGCGACTATCTCGTCTGCTCCGGCTACAAGAATTTTTCGCCGCATATGGGTTTCCTGTGGGGACGCTTCGACACGTTGAAGCGGCTGCCGACGTTCCGCGAGGACTTCATCCCCGACGAGCCGCCCTACAAGGTCGAGGCGGGCACCTTCATCTACGAGAACGTCTCGGGCATGGATGCGGCCGTGCACTATCTCGAACTGATCGGCCGCAATCTTGCGCCGTCCAACAACCGCTCGCGGCGCGACAACATCGTCGCCGGCATGGGCGCCATCCGCGACTATGAGCTGGTGCTGGCGCGCGAGATGCTTGGCGTGCTCAAGGATTGCGGCGCGACGATCTACGGCGTTGCCGACGAAGCCCGCATCACGGAGCGCGTGCCGACCTTCTGTTTCAACATCGGAAAACTGTCACCGCAAAGGATCGTCGAGGAGATGGCCGAGATGCAGATCGGCATCCGCGACGGCCACATGTACGCGCCGCGGCTGATGAAGCGCCTCAACCTCTCGATGGACAGCGGCGCCATCCGCGCCTCGCTGGTCCACTACAACACGGTCGAGGAGATCAGGCGCTTCGGCGAGGCGCTGCGCGCGATCATCGCCAAGCTGTCCTAAGCGAGTTGGCTCTGCGGCGTCAGGCGGCTTTCTTCTTTGCCAGCCTCGCCTTGATCGAGGCGACGTCGGAGCGCGGCGTCGCGGCGAACAGCGTCCTGGTGTAGCTGTGCTTGGGGTCGGCAAAAACCTCGTCGCGCGAACCGTATTCGACCGCTTCGCCGAAATACATCACCATCACGTCGTCGGCGATGTAGCGCACGACTGACAGGTCGTGGCTGATGAAGACATAGGTCAGCTGGAACTCGTCCTGCAGGTCGGAGAGCAGGTTGAGCACCTGCGCCTGCACCGACAGATCGAGCGCGGAGACCGGCTCGTCCAGCACCAGCAGGCTTGGATTGAGCATCAGGGCGCGGGCAATGGCGATGCGCTGGCGCTGGCCGCCGGAGAACATGTGCGGATAGCGGTTGTAGTGCTCGGGGCCGAGACCGACCTTCTTCAACATCTTCATGGCCAGATCGCGCCGTTCGGCGGCCGGCTTGTCGGTGTTGATCAGCAGCGGCTCACCCAGCACGTCGCCGATCTTCTGGCGCGGGTTGAGCGACCCATAGGGGTTCTGGAACACGATCTGCACCTTGCGGCGCATTTCCTTCGACAGGCCGGTTTTGGCGATGTCGACCTTGTTGCCGTCGATGACCAGGTCACCCGATGTCGCCGGATCGATCAAGGTGATGATGCGGGCAAGCGTTGACTTGCCGCAGCCACTTTCGCCGACGATGGCCAGTGTCTTGCCCTTGTCCACCTTGAAGGAGACACCCTTCACCGCATGGACCGTGCGCGGGCCGGTGAACAGGCCGCCGCCGATATGATAGTCGCGAACGATGTTCTTGCCTTCGAGAACCGTGATGCTCATGAGGCGGCCCCCGCGGCGGACCCGGTTCCCACAGCAGAGGGGGCCGGCTCGAACATCATGTCGGAAACGGTCGGCAGCCGGTCGCCGACGGCATTCTCCGGCAGCGCCGACAAAAGCGCGCGCGTGTAATTGCTCTTTGGCGATTCGAACAGCGACAGCACGTCGGCCTCTTCCATCTTGCGGCCCTTGTACTGGACGATGACGCGGTCGGCGGTCTCGGCCACCACGCCCATATTGTGGGTGATCATGATCAGGCCCATGCCGTATTTGGCCTGCAGCGAAACCAGCAAATCGAGGATCTGCTTCTGGATGGTGACGTCGAGGGCCGTCGTCGGCTCGTCGGCGATCAGCAGTTTCGGATTGCAGGCAATGGCGATGGCGATCATGACGCGCTGGCACTGGCCGCCGGACATCTGGTGCGGATAGGAGTTGAGCCGCTCCTCCGGATCGGCGATCCCGACCAGCTTCATCAGTTCGATGGCCCGCGCTCGCTGCTGGGCGCGATCCATGCCCATATGGAAGCGCAAGACCTCCTGGATCTGGAAGCCGACGGTGAAGCACGGGTTGAGGCTGGCGACCGGCTCCTGGAAGATCATCGAGATGTCCTTGCCGACGATCTTGCGCCGTTCGGACGGGGTGAGCTTCAGAAGATCGACGCCGTCGAAGGCCATGCGATCGGCCTTGACCGTCGCCGTGTTGGGCAACAGCCCCATCACCGCCAGCATCGACACCGACTTGCCGGAGCCGGACTCGCCGACGATCGCCAGCACCTCGCGCGGCTCGATCGACAGGTCGATGCCTTGCACGGCCATGAACGGTCCGGCCGCGGTGTCGAAGGAAACGGTGAGGTTCTTGATCTCGAGCAGAGGCATGCTCACGACCTCTTCAGCTTGGGGTCGAGCGCGTCGCGCAGGCCGTCGCCGATCAGGTTGATGGCGAAGACGGTGATCAGGATGGCGAGCCCCGGGAAGGTCACCACCCACCAGGCGCGCAGGATGAACTCGCGCGCCTCGGCCAGCATGGTGCCCCATTCGGGCGTCGGCGGCTGCGCGCCCATGCCGAGGAAGCCAAGCGCCGCCGCCTCGAGAATGGCGTTGGAGAAGGACAGCGTCGCCTGCACGATCAGCGGCGCGATGCAGTTGGGCAGGATGGTGACCAGCATCAGCCTGAGATGGCTGGCGCCTGCGACCTTGGCCGAGACGACATATTCGCGGGTCTTCTCCGCCATGACGGCGGCGCGGGTGAGCCGGGCGAAATGCGGCTGCAGCACGAAGGCGATGGCGATCATCGCATTGACCAGGCCAGGGCCAAGCACCGCGACCAACACCAGCGCCAGGAGCAGCGACGGGAAGGCCAGGATGATGTCCATGATGCGCATGATCAGCGTGTCGACCCAGCCGCGGCAGTAGCCGGCGAGCAGGCCGAGGATGACACCGGAGATCAGCGCGGAGGTGACGACGACGAAGCCGATGGCGAGCGAGAAGCGCGAGCCGTAGATCAGACGCGAAAGCATATCGCGGCCGACGGCGTCGGTGCCGAGCAGGAACTGCGCGTTGCCGCCCTCCTGCCAGGCCGGCGGCGTCAGGAAGAAGTCGCGGAACTGGTCGTCCGGAGAATGCGGCGCCAGCAGCGGCGCGAAGATGGCGATCAGGATCAGCAGCGCAAAGACGAAGAGCCCGATCACCGCGCCCTTGTTGACGGAGAAGTAATGCCAGAACTCGCCGAACATCTGCAGCCGGGCATCCTGCTGCTTGACGACGGTGGCGGCTTCGATAGTGGCTGGGCCTTCGTTGCTCATCTCAGTTGGCCCGGATGCGTGGGTTGATGACGGCGTAGAGCACGTCGACGATGAGGTTCACCGACATGACGATCAATGCGATCAAAAGCAACCCGCCCTGCACGGTGAAATAGTCACGCTTGGAAATGGCGTCGATCATCCATTTGCCGATGCCGGGCCAGGAAAAGATGCTCTCGGTCAGGATGGCGCCGGTCAGCAGCGTGCCGACCTGCAGGCCGATGGTGGTGACGACCGGGATCAGCGCATTGCGGAAAGCATGCTGGCCGACCACCCGGAACGGCGTCAGGCCCTTGGCGCGCGCGGTGCGCACATAGTCTTCGCCGAGCACCTCGAGCATGGCGGAGCGCGTCTGCCTGGCGATGACGGCGAGCGGTATGGTGCCGAGCACGATGGTGGGCAAGATAAGGTGCGACAACGCCGAGCGGAACGCGCCCTTCTGGCCTGAAATCAGGGAATCGATGGTCATGAAGCCGGTCACCGGCTTGAAGAAATAAAGAAGATCGATGCGGCCCGAGACCGGCGTCCAGTGCAGCGTGCCGGAAAACACGATGATCAGCAGCAGCCCCCACCAGAAGATCGGCATGGAATAGCCTGCCAGTGCCGTGCCCATGGTCAGCTGGTCGAACCAGGAGCCGCGGCGGATGGCGGCGAAGATGCCGGCGGCGACGCCCAGGATGACGGCAAAGATCATGGCGAAGATGGCGAGTTCGACCGTTGCCGGGAACCGCACCAGGAAATCCTTGAGCACCGGCGTCTTGGTGGAGAACGAGGTGCCGAAATCGCCGCTGAGGATGTTGGTCAGATAGGTCAGGTACTGTTGCCAGATCGGCAGGTCGAAGCCGAACTGGTGCATTAGCGCCGTGTGACGTTCGGGCGACAGGCCGCGTTCGCCCGCAAGCACCAGCACGGGATCACCGGGCAGGATGCGCACGAAGCCAAACGCGAGGATGGTTATCCCGATGAAGGTCGGGATGATGAGGGCGAGCTTGCCGAGGATATAACGCAGCATGGCGGGCGAGTGGGGGCGTCACCATGCGGTGACGCCCCCGTTTCGCGAACCTTATTCGGCGATATCGACGCCGTCGAAGCGATGGATCCCGAGCGGATCCATCGCAAAGCCGGAGACGGTCTTCTGCATCGGCATGAACACCTTGGAGTGAGCGAGCGTCGCCCAGGGTGCCTGTTCCTTGAAGATGACCTGTGCCTGTTCATAGAGCTTGGTGCGCTCGGCCTGATCCGAAACGGTCTTGGCCTTGTTGATCAGCGCATCGAAGTCCTTGTTGCACCATTCCGCACGGTTGTTCGAACCGACGGAAGCGCAGCTCAACAGCACGCCGAGGAAGTTGTCCGGATCGCCATTGTCGCCGGTCCAGCCGACGATGACGGCGCCATCGTGATCGACCGCGGAAGCGCGCTTGAGGTATTCGCCCCAATCGTAGCTGACGATGTTGACGGTGACACCGACCTTGGCGAAGTCAGCCTGGATCAGCTCGGCGGTGCGGCGCGCGTTCGGCATGTACGGACGCGATACCGGCATGGCCCAGACGTTCATCTTGAGGTCCTTGACGCCAGCCTCCGCGAGCAGCTTCTTGGACGCATCGGGATCGTACGGATCGTCCTTCACTTCCTTGTTGTACGACCACATCGTCGGCGGGATCGGGTTGACCGCCACCTGGCCGGCACCCTGGAAGACGGCATCGATGATGGCCTTCTTGTTGATGGCCATGTTGAGCGCCTTGCGGACGCGCACGTCGTCGAACGGCTTCTGCTGTGTGTTGTACATCAGCGCGCCGACATTGAGGCCTTCCTGTTCCTCGACCTTCAGGCTCGCTTCAGCCTGCAGGCCGGCAATGTCGGCCGGTGCCGGGTACGACATGATGTTGCACTCGCCGGCCTTCAGCTTCTGTGCACGAACCGCCGGATCGGTGGTGATGGCGAAGACCAGATCGTCGATCTTCTGCTTGCCGCCCCAATAGTCCGGGTTGGCCTTGTAGCGGATGGCGGCGTCGGTCTGATAGTCGACGAAGATGAACGGGCCGGTGCCGATCGGCTTCTGGTTGAAGAGTTCAGGCGTCTTGTCGGCCTGCAGCTTGTCGGCATATTCCTTGGAGACGACCGAGGCGAAGTCCATGCCGAGCGTCGGAATGAAGGTGATTGCCGGCTCCTTGAGCGTGAACTTCACCGTCAGGTCATCGACCTTCTCGACCTTGGTGATGTTGTCGCCGAACTGGTCATTGTAATACTGGTAGGCAATGCCCGGAATGTACTGGAACCAGGGGCCGCTCTTGTCGACCTGACGCTGGAACGAGAACACCACGTCGTCGGCGTTGAAGTCGCGCGTCGGGGTGAAATAGTCGGTGGCGGCGAACTTGACGCCCTTGCGCAGCTTGAAGACATACTCTTTGCCATCGTCGGAAATCGTCCAGCTTTCAGCCAGGCCCGGCGAGATCGTTGTCTTGCCGTGATCGAATTCGACAAGGCGGTTGAAGACGGTACGCGAGGACGCGTCGAACGTCTGGCCGGCGGTATACGGCGCCGGATCAAAACCCTCCGGCGAAGCTTCCGCGCAGTAGACCAGAGTTTTCGCATTGGCCACGCCGCCCAGGACGCTTGCAGCCAGCAACGCGGCTGCAAAAGTCAGTTTCTTCTTCATTGAGCACTCCCTGATGTTCTTCCAAGCCCCTCTATCAGGCTCGCGAAGCGCGCATATAAGCACCGTTTTTCCGGCTTTGGAACACCCCGTTTGCTTACCCCTCGGGAAGCAGGAAAAAAATCCGATATTTTGCTAAATGGCAGAAAAAATTAGCAGTTCTTTCCATTCACGGGATTGTTAACGACCGCATTTTTTTATTGATCGCCGATCTGGCGACAGCTCTGACACGCCGGCCGTCGCCCCGCCGAGGATGCGGTAGGACACCTGTCCGCGGTGTCGGCGGCGGGAAAGATTTTCGACGGCAAATCTTTCGCCGCCTTGCCGCAAGGGCAAGACTTGCACCGCCGCCGATAGAGGCCATACATAGATCACATATCGGCTGTAGCGGAGGACGTCTCTGTCATCTGGAGGCGGGCGCGGCGCGGACGAACAAGAATTGTCGAGGGAGGAACGGGTGGCAAAAGCATCAAAGACGAATGCGCCGGTGAAAGCCGGAGCCAGGGCGGCTCCCAAAGCAGCCGCCGGCACGGCCGAGCCGAAAGCGCCGGCTGCCAAAGCCGCCGCGACCAAGCCGAAGACAGCCACCGCAGCCGTGAAGGCAAGCACAAAACCGGCTGCCAAGGCCCCGGCCAAGCTTGCTGTCGGAAAGACGGCGTCCGCACCAAAGCCCACCGCCGCGAAGCCGGCGGCGAGGGCTGCAGCGGCCAAGGCCCCACCGGCAGCGAAGCCGGACCCGGCCAAGCGATTGCCGAAAGCGCTGACAGCACTTGCCGCCGGCCTGCCGGAAAAGCCCTGGCTGAAGAGCTATCCGAAGAACGTGCCGGCTGAAATCGGTGCCTTGCCCTACAGCTCGATCGGCGATTTCCTGGTCGCTGCCTGCAAGCAATTTTCCGCCCAGCCCGCCTTCACCTGCATGGACAAGTCCATCAGCTATGCCGACGTCGAGCGGCTGTCGGCGGCCTTCGGCGCCTATCTGCAATCGAAGGGACTGCAAAAGGGCGCGCGCGTTGCGCTGATGATGCCCAACGTGCTGCAGTATCCGGTGGCGATGATGGCCGTGCTTCGTGCCGGCTATGCCGTGGTCAACATCAATCCGCTCTACACGCCGCGCGAACTGGAGCACCAGCTCAAGGATTCCGGCGCACAAGCCATCGTCATCCTGGAGAACTTCGCCAACACCTTGCAGGCCGTGATCGCCAGGACGGCAGTCAAGCATGTCGTGGTCGCGGCGATGGGCGACATGCTTGGCGGGCTAAAAGGTACAATCGTCAATTTCGTCGTGCGCCGGGTGAAGAAGATGGTGCCGGCATGGTCGCTGCCCGGCCATGTCAAGTTCAACGCGGCCTTGAAGGCTGGCGCCGGCCTGAGCTTCAAGCCAGCCAAAGTGGCAGCCAACGATGTTGCCTTCCTGCAATATACGGGCGGCACCACGGGCGTCTCGAAGGGTGCAACGCTGCTGCACAGCAACGTGCTGGCCAATGTCGTGCAGAATGCGCAGTGGATGGAAGACGCCTATACGATCAAGCCGAAACCGGCGCACCCAAACTTCATCTGCGCCTTGCCGCTCTATCATATCTTCGCGCTGACGGTGAACGCACTGATGGGCATGCAACAAGGTGCGCGCAACGTGCTCATTCCCAACCCGCGCGACATTCCCGGCTTCGTCAAGGAACTCGCAAAATATCCGGTCCATATCTTTCCGGGCCTCAACACGCTGTTCAACGCGCTGCTCAACAATGAGGATTTCCGCAAGCTCGACTTCAAGCCGCTGGTGCTGACGCTGGGCGGCGGCATGGCGGTGCAGAAGGGCGTCGCCGAACGCTGGAAGGCGCTGACCGGCTGTCCGGTGACCGAAGGCTACGGGCTGTCGGAAACCTCGCCGGTGGCCACCGCCAACAAATTCAGCGCCGGCGACTTCACCGGCACGATCGGCCTGCCGCTGCCCTCGACCGAGATCGCCATCCGCGACGACGACGGCAACAATCTGCCGCTCGGCGAGGTCGGCGAAATCTGCATCAGGGGGCCGCAGGTGATGGCGGGCTACTGGAACCGGCCGGACGAGACCGCCAAGGTGATGACCAAGGACGGTTACTTCAAATCCGGCGACATGGGCTTCATGGACGAGCGCGGCTACACCAAGATCGTCGACCGCAAGAAGGACATGATCCTGGTCTCGGGCTTCAACGTCTATCCCAACGAACTCGAGGAAGTCGTGGCGATGCATCCGGGCGTGCTCGAAGTGGCGGCGATCGGCGTGCCGGACGAGCATTCGGGCGAAGTGCCGAAGCTGTTCGTCGTCAAGAAGGATCCGGCGCTGACCGCCGAGGCGCTCATCGCCTATTGCCGCGAGAACCTGACCGGCTACAAGCGGCCTAAATACATCGAATTCAGGACCGAGCTGCCGAAGACGCCGGTCGGCAAGATCCTGCGGCGAGCGCTGCGCGAATGACGACAGCCGACGGCGACGGCGCCATGGATGCACCTTGCCGTCCTGACCCGACAGAATTCATCAGGGCGAACATGCGCATCGCCCCGGTGCCTTCGCTTCCCGAGATCCGGCTTTATACGCCCCATCCGGCGAGCGGCCTGAGGCGGCTTACCGATCCGGGGCAAGGCTTCGACGCGGACGACGACACGGATGACGATGAGCCTGAGCCGCAGCCGCCCTACTGGGCCTATGCCTGGGCCGGTGGCGCGGTGCTGGCGCGCCATATACTCGACTGTCCGCAAACCGTGGCGGGTCGCCGTGTGCTCGACCTCGGCGCCGGCTCCGGCCTTGTCGGCATTGCCGCGTCCAAGGCTGGCGCGCGCGAGGTCATCGCCACGGAGATCGATCGCAACGGCGTTGCCGCTCTCGCTCTCAATGCAGCGGCGAACGAAGTCGCCATCACGGTGATCGGATACGACATCACCAGGGGTTCGCCACCCGCGGTCGACCTCGTGCTTGCCGGCGATGTCTTCTATGGACAGGATGTCGCCGACCGCGTCATGCCTTTCCTCGAGCGCTGCCTTGGCGCCGGTATCGAGGTGCTGGTGGGCGACCCCGGCCGCGCCTATCTGCCACGCCAGCGGCTGCACCTAGTGGCCGAATACAAGGTGCCGGATTTCGGCCAGACGAAAGACAGCGCGCTGGCGCCAAGCGGTGTCTTTCGCCTCGAAGGCTGATGAGGCGTCGCTGTTTGTTCGAGCATGATCTTTTCCGAAAACCGGCATCCACTTTTCGGGACCATACTCTGGTCAGCCAGCTCAGATCGTTTCCTTGACCCGCGCCGACAGAAAATCGGGCAGATCGGCGACGGACTCCAGGATGACGTCGGCGATCCCGGCCAGCGATTCGCGGGTGCCGGTGCCGGAGAGCACGCCGACCGCCAGCCCGCAGCCGCCGGCCCGCGCCATTTCGAGATCATGGCGGTTGTCGCCGACCATGGCGATCGCCGACGGCGGCAGGCCGGTGAGATCGCTGAAGGCCAAGATGGTGTCGGGCGCCGGCTTCGGATTGGCGACCGCGTCGTAGCCATAGGCCGCGTCGAACAGCTGCGCGACGCCAAGCGTCACCAGCGTTTTTTCCGCGCCGCTGGTCGAATCGTTGGTGGCGACGCCAAGCCGGTAGGATTTCCTGTGCAGCGCAGACAAGGTCTCGACGATGCCCGGCAGCGCCACCGCCATCTTCGAGCCCTGCACAGAGGTGATCTCGTTGAAGCGGGCGACGGCAAGCATCTGGTCCTCGTTGGACAGCCGCGGGAACCACAATTCGACGACGTCGAGATTGGTGCCGGAGGCAAAGATGGAGTCGGGCTTGAATCGTTTGGTGGCGGAATCGAAGCCGGCAGCGGCCAGCAGCCTGTCGGCTTTCCAGCGATCGCCCTCGGACGCATCCATGGCCATGAAGTCGGCAACGCCGAGCCAGGTCGCGTTGAAGTCGACAAGCGTTCCATCCTTGTCGAACAATATTCCCTTGATGTCTGCCAAACCGCTCACTCCGATCCACGCAAATGCTGGATGTATCCCACCAGGCCCGCGGTCGAGGCATCCCGCTTGGCGGCACTTTCCTTGCCCTCCACGACAGGCAAAAGGCCGGTGGCCAGTTCCTTGCCGAGTTCGACGCCCCACTGGTCGAAGGAGTTTATGTTGAACAGCGTGCCCTCGACGAAGACGCGGTGCTCGTAGAGCGCGATCAGCCGGCCGAAGGTGCGCGGGTCGAGCTTGCGGTAGAGGATGGTCACCGAGGGCCGGTTGCCGGAGAAGACGCGGTGCGGCGCGATCTTGTCGACCTCGGCCGGCTTCATGCCCTTGGCCAGCATCTGGGCGCGCGCCTCCTCCAGCGTGCGGCCCTTCATCAGTGCTTCCGACTGCGCCAGGCAGTTGGCGAGCAGCAGATCATGCTGATGCTTGAGCTCCGGCTCGTGACCGACGGCCGCGGCAAGGAACTCGACCGGGATGAAATCGGTGCCCTGGTGCAGCAGCTGGAAAAAGGCGTGCTGGCCATTGGTGCCGGGCTCGCCCCAGACCAGTGGTCCGGTCGGCGTCGTCACCGCCGTGCCCTCGAGAGTGACACTCTTGCCGTTCGATTCCATATCGAGCTGCTGCAGATAGGCCGGCAGCCTGGACAGGCGCTGATCGTAAGGAATGACGGCACGCGCCGGGTATCCGCAGATCACACGGTGCCACCAGCCGACCAATCCCAAAAGCGCCGGCAGGTTGTTCTGTAAGGGCGTGGTGCGGAAATGCTCGTCCATCTCGTGCGCGCCATCGAGGAAGGCGCGGAAATTCCGGGGGCCGACCGCGATCATCACCGGCAGGCCGATCGCACCCCAGACCGAATAGCGGCCGCCGACCCAGTCCCAGAAGCCGAAGACGCGATCCGATTCGATGCCGAACTTCGCCACCAGTTCGAGCGCCGTCGAGACGGCGGCAAAATGCTTGCCGACCGCTTCCTTGCCGAGTGCTTTCTGCACCCATTTGCGCGCCGTTTCGGCATTGGTCATCGTCTCGACGGTGGTGAAGGTCTTGGAAGCGACGATGAAAAGCGTGGTCTCGGCCGACAGGCCCTTCAGCGTGTCGTGGATATGGGCGCCGTCGATGTTGGAGACATAATGCGCGCGCGGCCCGTCGTGATAGGGCGCCAGCGCCAGCGTCGCCATGGCCGGGCCGAGATCGGAACCGCCGATGCCGATGTTGACGATGTCGGTGATCTTCTTGCCGGTGGCGCCGGCCGCCTTGCCGGAGCGCACGGCATCGGCAAAGGCGCCCATCGCGTCGAGCACGGCAATGACGTCCGCCTTGACGTCCTGGCCGTCGACGGTGACGCCCTTGCCGGTCAGGTTGCGCAGCGCCGTGTGCAGTACCGCACGGTCCTCGGTGAGGTTGATCTTCTTGCCGGCGAACATCGCCGCACGGCGGCCTTCGAGATCGGCGGCCTTGGCCAGCCTCTCCAGCAAATCCATGGTGAGCGCATCGACGGCGCATTTCGACCAGTCGAGCAACAGGTCGCCGTCGGTGGCGGAGAATTTTTCGAACCGCTGCGGATCGGCGGCGAAGGCCTGACGCATGCTGGCTGGGGCAGCAGTGCGATGATCGCGCAAGGCGGCAAGCTGTTTTTGAAAAGCTGACTGATCCACTGGCGGGGGACTCCTGACGTTTTCGACGCACCATATCAGACCGGATGTTTCCGGCGCGTGTCGTCGCGCCAAAACTATTGAGCCGAATTTCATCCGGTTCAATACGCAGCGATGACGCAAATCGTCACGCGGCGACGACGCAGCTGCGTCACGATGAATAACGGACCCATCACGCAGCGATGACGCAGATGCGTCACGCCGGGGATGCCGCAACGCCTGGTTTCGGCCGAAGGATCACTGGCATAAATCCCAACGATCAGAAAAATTGATTGGCGCAACCCCTTGTGCCACCGTTACATTCGACTGGTCCAGCCAAGCGAAAAAAGCTGGCCATCAAGGAACATCTTCCATGCCACAGCGAAACGACACGGCGATATGGTCCGGCCTGTTCCGGATTTCAGCTGAATCCGGCCAGACCCTGCAGGCGCAGATCCGCCAAGCCATCGTGGCAGCCATCCTCGACCGCCAGATCGCCGCCTCGATGCCGCTTCCCTCGTGCCGAATCCTGGCCGAAAAACTCGGCGTGGCGCGCGGAACCGTCGTGCTGGCGTTCCAGCAGCTCGTCGACCAGGGTTTCCTGGTGGCACGCGAGCGGCGCGGCCATTTCGTCAATCCCGATGTGCTGGCGACGCCAGCCAAGCCGCATCAGAAGGCGCCCGACCAGGCCAACGAGATCGACTGGAAGGCACGCCGCAAGATCGCCGCCAGCGACATGCCGCCGCCGGCCAAGCACGAGAACTGGATCAAGTCGTCCTACCCCTTCGTCTACGGCCAGTTCGACCCGGCGCTGTTCCCGACCGCCGAGTGGCGCGAGTGCAACCGCATGGCGCTTGCCGTGCTCGAAATCCGCAACTGGGCGTCAGACATGGTCGATCGCGACGATCCGCTGCTGATCGAGCAGATCCAGGCGCGGCTGCTGCCCAGGCGCGGCATCTTCGCCAATCCCGACGAGATCATCGTCACGCTGGGCGCCCAGAACGCGCTCTATATGCTGGCGACGCTGCTGATGGCCAAGGGCTCCAAGGTGGCGATGGAGGACCCCGGTTACCCCGACGCACGCTCGATCTTCCGCCTCGCGGGCGCCGAAATCCAGCCGGTGCCGGTCGACCAGTCGGGCATCGTAACCGCTTCTATTCCCAATGATTCCGGTTTCGTCTTCGTCACGCCCAGCCATCATTGCCCGACCATGGTGCCGCTGTCGGCGGAACGGCGCCAGGATTTGCTGGCACGGGCCAACCGGCACAACCAGATCATCATCGAGGACGGTTATGACAGCCAGCTTCTCGACGAGGCGCCGCAGCAGGCGCTGAAGAGCCTCGATCGTTCCGGCCGCGTCGTCTATGTCGGCTCGATGTCGAAGACGCTGGCTCCGGGCCTGCGGCTCGGCTACATCGTCGCTTCGGCTGGACTGATCTCGGAACTCAGGGCACTGCGCCGCTTCATGCTGCGCCATCCGCCGGCCAACAACCAGCGCGCCGTCGCGTTGTTCCTGTCGCTCGGCCATCACGAGGCGCTGGTGCGGCGGCTGTCGAGCGCCTTCGACGAGCGGCGGAAGCGCCTGGTCCATGCGATTTCCGCTTTCCTGCCGGAATGGCGTTCGACCGATTCTGCCGGCGGCACGTCGCTGTGGCTCGAAGGGCCGCGCGGCACCGATGCGCGCGGACTGGCCGAGGCCGCCGCCTCGCGCAGCGTCATCATCGAGCCCGGCGACCGTTTCTTCGATCGCACTGAAAAGCCTTCGCGTTTCATGCGGCTGGGCATCTCGTCGATCGCGCTGCAGCACATCGAACCAGGCATCCGCGAACTGGCCACCGCGGCCGGCCGCAGGCCAGCCGCCGCCTGACCAACGTACCGATCTCATGACCGGAGCCGCTCGTAGCAGCTCCGGTCATTTTAGTTCTGGCACATGTGACTGGTCCAGCTGGCTCATAGGATGGATCAGGGCCGGCGGCATAGTCGGCGTCAGGGGAAGAAGCAGGCCGAGGGTGGACCAACCGCCACGAGCTCCTGCCGATAAAGGTGGAGTGCTTCCATGCCAGTGGCTGTCGAACAGCAGGACATGCCGGCGGACCGTCGTCCACAGCGCTCCAGTCTTTGCGAAACAGGACATGCCATGCGATCAGCTCCTCTGATGGGGGACACCGGACCACAACACCAGGCCATCGAGGGCGGCAGCTACGCGCCGCTGCGCGGAGATGACTGCGAGCGTATCCACGAGGGCGTGCTGACGCTTCTGGAGACAGTCGGCTTCGCCAATGCCATCCCTTCCTGCATAAAGGTGCTGACCAAGGCGGGTGCGATCCATGGCGACGATGGCCGTGTCCGCTTTCCGCGTGCGCTGGTGCTCGATACCATCAAGCGGGCGGCACGGCATTTCACACTTCACGGCCAGGACGCCAGGCACGACATGGTGGTCCAGGGCAAGCGTGTGCACTACGGCACGGCGGGTATCGCCGTTCACCTGGTGGATATGGAGAAGCGCGAGTACCGCGAATCCAAGCTGGTGGACATTTATGATGCCGCCCGCATCGTCGATGGGCTGGACAACATCCATTTCTTCCAGCGGCCGATGGTGGCGCGCGACATCGCCGACCCGCTCGAGATGGATTTCAACACGCTTTACGCCTGCGTGATGGGGACATCGAAGCATGTCGGAACGTCCTTCACCGTGCGTGAGAATGTGAAGCCGGCGCTCGAAATGCTCTATGCTATTGCCGGCGGCGAGGAGAATTTCCGCGCCCGGCCATTCGTTTCCAACTCCAACTCGTTCGTCGTGCCGCCGATGAAGTTCGCCGAGGATGCCTGCGGCGTGCTCGAAGCCTGCGTTGAAGGCGGCATCCCGATCCTACTGCTCTCGACCGGCCAGTCCGGCACCACCGCACCCGCAGCCATGGCCGGCGCGGTCGTGCAAGCGGTGGCCGAAGTGCTGGCCGGCCTCGTCTATGTCAACGCGCTCAAGCCGGGCCATCCGGCGATCTTCGGCGCCTGGCCATTCATGTCGGACCTGCGCACCAACACCATGGCCGGCGGTTCGGCCGAACAGTCGGTGGCAACGGCGGCCTGCGCCCAGATGGCGCAATTCTACGATTTGCCTGGGGGCTCCGCCGCCGGCATGACGGATTCAAAACTGCCCGACATTCAATCCGGCTACGAAAAGGGCATCACCAATGTGATGGCCGGCCTCTCCGGCCTCAACCTGGTCTACGAATCGGCCGGCATGCATGCCTCGCTGCTCGGCTTTTGCCTGGAAAGCCTGGTCATCGACAATGACATGCTCGGTCATTGCCTGCGCTGTGCGCGTGGCATCGAAGTGACTGACGAAGCCCTGTCGATCGACAGTATCGCCGAAGTCTGCCTCAAGGGCCCGGGGCACTACCTCGACAACGAACAAACGCTCAAGCTGACGCAGACCGAGCATTTCTATCCCGCGCTCGGCGATCGTTCTTCGCCGAAGGAATGGATTGAAAAAGGCCGGCCTGATATAGTGCTGCGCGCGATCGCCGAGAAGAAACGCATTCTTGCCGAACGATTTCCGCGCCACGTGCCAAAACAGGTCGACGACAGACTGCGTGCCCGCTTCGGCGACCTGATCCACCTGCCGCGCACGCGCATGGGCGGTTAGCCGGAGACGAGTTCGTGCAGCCATACAGCCACCACCCAGGACCAACCATCGGGCAGAACGACAAATGAGTGTGCACCCTATCCAGCAAGCCTCCAATGCCGCTGACGCGATCGACCACCTGGTGGCGGCGCACCGGGCGGGTCATGGCCTGGCGCGCGCCTTCTATCACGAGCAGGCGATCTTCGAGCGGGACATGGAGCGCGTCTTTCGCCGCCACTGGCATTGCCTGGCACATGCCAGCGTCATTCCGAACCCTGGCGATTTCGAGCTGTTCAAGCTCGGTGACGAGGCGGTCATCCTGACGCGCGGCATGGACGGCACCATCCATGCCATGCTCAACGTCTGCCGCCACCGGGGCGCCGAGGTCTGCACCAAGGAAAGGGGCAATGCGAAGGTCTTCGTCTGTCCCTACCACGCCTGGACCTATTCCAATGACGGATCCTTGCGTGCCGCACGTCTGATGCCGAAGGATTTCGACCGCACGGCGCACGGGCTGAAGAAGCTTCATGTCCGCGTCGCCGCTGGGCTGGTCTTCATTTCCTTCGCCGAGACGCCGCTGGATTTCGACCCGATCGAACAGTCGCTGCGCACAAGCTGCGGCCAATATGGCTGGGGTGACGCCAAGGTAGCCTACCGCGAGACCTATCCGGTCGACGCCAACTGGAAGCTTGCCGTCGAGAACTATGTCGAGTGCTATCACTGCGGGCCGGCGCATCCGGAATACTCGCAGACGCACGCGTTGGAAAAGCCGGCCGAGATGATCGAGCAGCTCAATGCCGCGATGGAGCAGCGCACCTGCGCGCTCGGCATCGAGATCGGCAGCGGTGACCGCTGGCAGAATTCGGCCGCCGGGCAGGAAGCCATCCATACCTTCCGCTACGCGCTCTATGACGGCGTTTCGAGCGGCAGCAAGGACGGCTCGCCGGTGGCACCCCTGATGGGCCGCTTCACCGATTATGATGGCGGCGTCACCTCCATCCATCTCGGCGGCACGAGTTTTCTCGTCTGCTATCCCGATCACGGCATGATCTACCGCTTCATTCCGAAGACGGCGGGAACCTGCGAGATGGAGCTGATCTGGCTGGTGCGCGGCGACGCGGTCGAAGGCCAGGACTACGACCTCGAAAAGCTGACCTGGCTGTGGAAGGTCACCACCGACGAAGACAAGAAGATCATCGAGCACACCGCGCGCGGCGTGCGCTCGCACTATTTCGTGCCGGGTCCGATCGCGCCGATGGAATACAACGAACTGCGCTATATCGGCTGGTATCTCGAGGAGATCGGTCGGCCTTAGCCGGCGCTCAGCCCGTAGCGCTCGACGACCTCGGCACTGATCAGCTTGGCGTGCAGCGTCATCAGCACGATTTGTGCATCGAAGCTGTCTCCGGCTTCAAGGGCGGCTTCGATCCGGCGTTCCGCATCCAGCCGGTTCTGAAGGCCATTGGATCGCTCGAAAGCTTCCGGTCCGGCAATGCAGTAGCTGAACAGCCGCGCCACGTCCGCGTAGGCGTGGCCGGGCGGTTCGCCGGGCCAGCGACCCTTCATCAGATTGACGATGGTGAGTTTTACCCCCTCCGGCACGAGGGCGGGATGAAGGTCGGCGCCACGCAATGCCGCATCGAGCTGTCTCAAGTCGCCCGAGCGGCCGAACATTCCGAGGAAGCCGAGGGAAGAGCGCCGTGCCGCCATCATGGTCCAATCCGTTTCCAACCACTTAGGTGGTTCGCAAGCGGAATACAAAGGAAGGCGGACATCTAACCACTTGCCGCCAGCAGCAAGACACCGGCCAGAGCAGATCCGGCAAGCGTCGGCAGCATGCCGATTTTCAGCTTCAGGATGGCGATCATGGTGGCACAGGAAAGCAGCGCCGCGCGCCAGTCGATCGACGAAAACACCGGCACGTTCATGCCGAGGCCCGTCGCGTGCACCTCGCGGAAGATGACGTGCAAGGCAAACCAGAGGGCCAGATTCATGATCACCCCGACAACGGCGGCGGTGATCGCGCCAAGCGCTGCCGACAATGCCTTGTTGCCGCGCAGAGCCTCGATATAGGGAGCGCCGAGGAATATCCAGAAGAAGCAGGGCGTGAACGTGACCCACAAGGTCAGCAACGCCCCCAGCGATCCGGCAAGCAACGGGTCCAGCGACCCGGAGTGGCGGAACGCGGCGATGAAGCCAACGAACTGCAACACCAGAATGAGCGGACCTGGCGTCGTTTCGGCAAGCCCGAGACCGTCGACCATTTCACCAGGAGCGAGCCAGCCGAATGACTGGACGGCTGCCTGGGCGACATAGGCAAGCACCGCATAGGCGCCACCGAAGGTGACGACCGCCATGAGGCTGAAGAACCGGCCTATCTCGGTCCACACGCTTGCGGAGCCTGTGAACCACCAGATCACAAGAACAGGCCCGAGCCAGATCGGCAGCCAGATCGCGACGGTGCGCGGCGCATGCCATTTCGTCGGCCTGAGATGGGCCAACTCGCCGCGCTCGAACATCAGGTCGACCGCTCCCTTGATATCGGCAATATCGTCCTTGCCGTGTGCCGAGCCTGAAAACAGCGCCGGAGCAATGCGGTTTCCCAGCCATCCTGTCAGGCCCGCGAGCAGGATGATGAGCGGGAACGGTACATTCAACGCATAGATGGCGACGAAGGCGGAGATCGCGATCGACACCATGACCCGGTTCTTCAGGGCACGCCGTCCGATCCGGATCACCGCCTCGATGACTATGGCAAGCACCGCCGCCTTCACCCCGAAAAACAGCGCCTCGACGAGCGGCACGTCGCCATAGAGCACGTAGAGGCCACTCAGGACGAGCATCACGAGCGCGCCCGGCACGACGAACAGGATGCCGGCGACAAGGCCACCGATCGTCCTGTGCAGCAGCCAGCCGATATAGATGGCGAGTTGCTGGGCTTCCGGGCCAGGCAGCAGCATGCAGTAGTTCAGCGCATGCAGGAAACGCTGCTCGCCGATCCAGCGCCGCTCCTCGACCAGCTCCTTGTGCATCAATGCGATCTGCCCGGCCGGCCCGCCGAAGCTGAGCAGTCCGATCCTTGCCCAGACCTTCATGGCTTCGGTGAAGGTCGGCGCAGCCGGCGCCTGGACAGCGGTATCTCGCGACACAAGCGCGCTCATGATGGTTTACTCGCGCCTGCACCGGGCCAGTTGTGCGTTTCTTCAGTGGCGTCGCGACACCAACGAAAGAACGCATCGTAGAGCAGCATGCCTGCCTCCAGTTGTTCCAGATCGTCGCGAAACATACGCGACAGACCAAGCGAAGCAGCCAGGAAGCCGGCAGCCTGGGGAACAAGATCGAGGCTTGCGGTGTCGGCCGCGCGCACGATCAAGGCAAGGCGATCGAGTGCCTCGGATTCCAGCCCGAACTCCTCGATCATCGTGTCGAAGGTGCAGCGTTCGCCGCGATGGCTCCAGAACACATTGTCGATGTCGAAAGGCACAGCCCGAAAGCGGTCAGCCACGTCAGGCACTTCGGCCGCCTCGACAAACAGGAAGATCGCGTAAGGATCGACGAAACGCCGGATCAGCCAGGGGCAAGCGATGCGGTCGACCTTCGGACGGGCCCGCGTCACCCACACCGTGCGACCTTTTTCATCGCGCGGCGGCAAATTGTCGGTGCGAACCAGAATCCCCCCGGCATCGCGCCAGGCTTCGAAACCTCCTTCGAGGGTTTCGGCGGAAATCCCCTCATGGCGCAGCCATGCGACCACACCTTGCGAGAGTTTCCGCCCTTTCTGGCAGACGACCGCCACCGGCTTGCCGGCGAACTCGGTGGCCCACGCCGAAACGGTTTTGAAATCGCGCCGGATCGAGGCCGGCAACAGGCGGGGATCGGCGTCGAAATCCTCATCGATGCGAACATCGATGATTGCCGGCGCGCCTGGCAGCCCGATCAGGCGGGACAGCTGCGATACGGTGATAGCGGTTGTTGACGGCATGGCGTCCACCTCCTGGAAGAGAAGCTTGGACGCGAACGTTGGGCTGACGCCTCACGGGGTCGTCGCGATGCACCCCTTGTCATGATGGTGGATACATCGCGTGGGCTTGTCAAGGATCGTGAACGGCGACCTGATCCGGATCAAGTCGCCGTCTATGTAAGCATCCGCGTACAGGCGCTCGCGGATTGTCCCCGGAGCAATCAATGATTGCCCCCGGAGCAATCCGTGATTGCTCCGGGAGTAATCAGTGATTGTCCCTGGGGACACCGCTGGTGTGGGCCACATCCAGGTATTTCACCGCCGGCTTCAGCACCATTCCCTCTGAAAACTGCGCGACCATGCCGCGCTGGATTTCCTGCCAGGGCGTCTGATGCTTGGGATAGTGATAGCCGCCATTGTTCTGCAGTTCGGCGCGGCGGCGAGTGATCTCGTCGTCGGTGACGAGGATGTCGGCAGTGCCCTTCCTCAGATCGATGCGGACACGGTCGCCGGTCTTGAGCAGCGCCAGTCCGCCGCCAATCGCGGCTTCCGGCGAGGCGTTGAGGATCGATGGCGAGCCCGATGTGCCGGACTGGCGGCCGTCACCGATGCAGGCGAGCGCGTGGATGCCCTTCTTGATGAGGTAGGCCGGCGGCTGCATGTTGACGACTTCGGCGCCGCCTGGGTAGCCGATCGGTCCGGCCCCGCGCATGAACAGGATGGTATGTTCATCGATGCCCTGCGCCGGATCGTCGATGCGGGCGTGATAATCCTCTGGTCCGTCGAAGACCATGGCATTGCCTTCGAAGGCTTCCGGGTCTTTCGGATTGGACAGATAACGCTCGCGGAATTCCGGCGAGATGCCGCTGGTCTTCATGATCGCCGAATCGAACAGATTGCCCCGGAGGTTGATGAAGCCGGCATTGGCCTTGAGCGGTTCGGCGACGGTGCGGATGACGTCTGTGTTCTCGTTGGCGACCCCCTTGCAGTTGTCGCCGATCGACTTGCCGTTGACGGTCACGGCTTCGGGGAAAGGCAGCAATCCGGCCTTCATCAGCTCGGCAACCACGGCCGGCACGCCGCCGGCACGGTGATAGTCCTCGCCGAGATATTCGCCCGACGGCTGCAAGTTGACGATGAGCGGGATCTTGTGGCCGATCGTCTGCCAGTCGTCATTGTCGAGTGGTACGCCGAGATGACGGGCAATCGCGTTGAGATGGATCGGCGCGTTGGTCGAGCCGCCAATCGCCGAATTGACGACGATGGCGTTTTCGAAGGCCTTGCGCGTCATGATGTCGGACGGCTTCAAATCCTCATGCACCATGTCGACGATGCGTTTTCCGGTCTCGTAGGCGATCTGGCCGCGCTCGCGATAGGGCGCGGGGATGGCGGCCGAGCCCGGCAGCTGCATGCCGAGCGCCTCGGCCAGCGAATTCATCGTCGTGGCGGTGCCCATGGTGTTGCAATAGCCGGTGGACGGCGCCGAGGACGCGACGATGTCCATGAACTCGTCATAGCCGATCTCGCCGGCCGACAGGCGCTGGCGCGATTCCCAGACAATGGTGCCGGACCCCGTGCGCTTGCCCTTGTGCCAGCCGTTGAGCATCGGGCCGACCGACAGCGCGATCGCCGGGATGTTGACGGTGGCCGCCGCCATCAGCAGGGCCGGCGTTGTCTTGTCGCAGCCGATGGTCAGCACCACGCCATCGAGCGGATAGCCGTAGAGCACTTCGACCAGGCTGAGATAGGCAAGGTTGCGGTCAAGTGCCGCGGTTGGGCGCTTGCCGGTTTCCTGGATCGGATGGCAGGGGAATTCGAACGGGATGCCGCCCATCGAGACAATGCCTTCGCGCACGCGCTTGGCGAGTTCGATGTGATGGCGGTTGCAGGGTGACAGATCCGAGCCGGTCTGGGCGATGCCGATGAGCGGCTTGCCGGACATCAGTTCGGCCCGCGTCAGGCCGTAGTTCAGGTAGCGCTCGAGATAAAGCGCCGTCATGCCCGGATTGTCGGGATTGTCGAACCACTCCTGCGAGCGGAATTTTCTCTTTCTGGTGGGGGCGCCTGCCATCATGGTCTCCGTATTTGTAAGACAAATCGATATGGCAACGCGCGGGAGCAGGCAAGAGGGCGCGCGGTCGCAACCGGACTTTGGTGCGATAGACTTGGCGGCGCCCCTGCGCTAGGCCTTCAGGCAATCTTGTTTGGGAGGTTTTCATGGCTTTGGTGATCGAAGGCGAGGAGCGCATTGCCGCACCCCTGCAAAAAGTGTGGGAGGCACTGAACGATCCCGAGGTCTTGAAGGCGACCATTCCCGGCTGCCAGAGCCTGGAGATGAAGTCGCCGACCGAAATGGCGGCGACGGTTGTGGTGAAGATCGGGCCGATCAAGGCAACGTTCAACGGCGAGGTGACGCTGAAAAATCTCAAGCCGCCGCATTCCTACACCATCCAGGGTGAAGGCAAGGGCGGCATCGCCGGCTTCGCCAAGGGCGGCGCCGACGTGACGCTGACCGAAGACGGTCCTGATGCCACGGTGCTGAAATACGCGGCCAAGGCCGATGTCGGCGGCAAGATCGCCCAGCTCGGCAGCCGGCTGATCGAATCGACCTCGAAGAAACTGGCCGGACAGTTTTTTTCGAGTTTTGGAGAGAAGGTCGGTGCGGCTTAGGTTGCGCGTCGCATGAATGATGCTTGGTTTATTCAGGCTAGCGCTGCCCCTCATCCGCCTGCCGGCACCTTCTCCCCTTATAGTGACGGGGAGAAGGGAAGCGCTCCAACGCTGGCGACCACCTCTCCCCGGTCTTCACGGGGAGAGGTGAGGGTGATGGGCAGCGCCTACCTATCAAAAATCACTCGAACACGATGCTCGGCACCGCCGCTTCCGCCGCACCACGCTCTTCATTGATCCGGTCCCAGACTTTTCCGGCGATATCCCGGTAGATCTTTGCTTCGGCGCCGTCTGGCTTCGAGACAACGACCGGCGTGCCGGCATCCGAGCTTTCGCGGATACCCATTTCGAGCGGCACCTCGCCGAGGAAGGTGACGCCGAGACGCTCGGCTTCGCGGCGGGCGCCGCCATGGCCGAAAATGTCGTAGCGCTTGCCCGTGTCCGGGGCGATGAAATAGCTCATGTTCTCGACGATGCCGAGCAGCGGCACGTCGACCTTCTTGAACATGTTGAGGCCCTTGCGAGCATCGATCAGGGCCAGATCCTGTGGGGTCGAGACGATGACGGCGCCGGCCAGCGGCACCTGCTGGGCCATGGTCAGCTGCGCGTCGCCGGTGCCGGGCGGCATGTCGACGACGAGCACGTCGAGCCGGCCCCATTCGACCTCGCGCAGCATCTGCGTCAGCGCCGACATCACCATCGGCCCACGCCAGATCATCGGCGTCTCCTCATCGACGAGGAAACCCATCGACATCACTTTAAGCCCATAATTTTCCATCGGTTTCAGGATCTTGCCATCGACGGTCTGCGGCCGGCCGTGGATGTTGAGCAGCCGCGGCATGGAGGGGCCATAGATGTCGGCGTCGAGCACGCCGACGCGCAAACCATTGGCGGCGAGGCCAAGAGCGATGTTGACGGCAGTGGTCGACTTGCCGACGCCGCCCTTGCCGGAGGCGACGGCGATGATCGCCTCGATGCCTGGCACGCCGCGCTTGCCCTGGCTGTGCGAAGCGGGAGCGGCACGCGGCGCGGCAGCGTGCGCAGCCGGCGGCGCTGGCCTGGGTGCGGGACGCGCTGGAACCGGCGCCTCCATGCCGCCGCCCTTTTTCTCGGCGGTCAGCGCGACGACGGCGCCGGCCACGCCGGGAATAGCCTTGACGACGCGCTCGGCGGCGGCCCTGAGCGGTTCCATCTCCTGGGCGCGGGCGGCGGGAACGGTGATCGAGAAGAAGACCTTTCCATCGGCGATGAAAATCTCGGAAACCATACCGAGGTCGACGATGTTGCCGGTGAAGTCAGGTCCATTGACCGTCTTCAGGCGCTCGGTGACGATTTCCTTGGTAACATTCTGCTGGACGGCGGACATGATTTTTTTCCTTAGGCGTTCGGCGCTTCAGATAATGCAGTTTCCGGGCAGAACCAAGCGATCGCTTTGATGCTGACAGGCGCCTGCGGCTATGGCAGCCTCATAATCATGATCGACAAGCTGGAATTCTTCATCGCGCTCGCCAGGGAAGAGCATTTTGGCCGGGCGGCGGAAGTGTGCGGGGTCACCCAGCCGACGCTGTCGGCCGGCATCAAGCAGCTGGAGGGTCAGCTCGGTGTGATGCTGGTGCTGCGCGGCTCGCGCTTCCAGGGGCTAACGCCCGAAGGCAAGCAAGTGTTGGTCTGGGCGCGCCGCATCGTTGGCGATACCAGGACTATGCGCGAGGAGATGCGCGCGGCGCGCCACGGACTTTCGGGCCGCATCCGCATCGCCGCCATCCCGACAGCGCTGGCCATGCTGCCGCGGCTGACGACGCCGTTCCGCGAAAAGCATCCGGGCGTCACCTTCTCGGTGCTGTCGCGGACCTCGATCGAGGTGCTGTCGCTGCTCGGCAATTTCGACATCGATGCCGGCATCACCTATCTCGACAACGAGCCGCTGGGCCGGGTGACCAGCGTACCGCTCTATGACGAGCGCTATCAGCTGATCACCGCGGTCGGAAATCCCTTTTCCGACCGCGACAAAGTGACATGGGCCGAGCTCAGCAGCCTGCCGTTGTGCCTGCTGACGCCAGACATGCAGAACCGCCGCATCATCGACCAGCATCTGGCCGAGGCCGGGGTGCAGGTGCGGCCGACGCTCGAATCCAATTCGATGATCGTGCTGTTTTCCCACATCCGCACCGGCAAATGGTCGTCGATCATGCCGCTCAACCTGGCGGAAACATTCGGCTTTTCCGAGCCGATCCGGGCCATTCCGATCGTCGAACCGGACGCCAGCCACACGGTCGGCCTGGTGGCCGGGCCGCGCGAACCGCATACACCGCTGGTCTCGGCGCTGCTGGACGAGGCGATGGCGCTGGCAGACGATTTCCACGCCAACCGTTAGGCTAGACAATGCAAGTCAAACGGGCTTGATAGAAATTTTCTATCGAGCAACGAAACCGCTTTATTGATTTCGGAGGTTTTCTCTGATTTCTTAAGCACTTAGCGATAAAGCGGCAAAGGCATGTCGTTGCTCCAAAACCGCTTTGCGGTTTTGGACGATATGAATGGATCGCTACGATAGGGAGGGCGCTGCATGACGATGCAGCCTGCAAGTACCGAGATCGCGTCGCGCACGGCGGCGATCATCCAGGAGCTGAAGGGCCTCGAAGGCCCGCTGCTGCCGATCCTCCACGGCATCCAGGAAGAGTTTGGCCATGTGCCCCAGGATGCGCTGCCGGTCATCGCCGAGGCACTGAACATCTCCAAGGCCGAGGTGCACGGCGTCGTCACCTTCTACCATGACTACCGCAGCCATCCGGCCGGCCGGCATGTGCTCAAGGTCTGCCAGGCCGAGGCCTGCCAGTCGATGGGCTCTGATGCTGTCGCCGCCAAGCTCAAGCAATTGCTGGGCATCGGTTTTCACGAGACGACCCGCGACGGGGCGGTGACGCTGGAGCCGGTCTATTGCCTGGGGCTTTGCGCCTGCGCGCCGTCGGCGATGCTGGACGGCGAGGTGATCGGGCGACTTGACGACGAAAAGCTCGAAGAGATCGTTGCCGAGGTGCGCTCATGATCCCCCGCATCTACATTCCAGGCGATTCCGGCGCGCTGGCGCTGGGCGCGGAAAAGGTCGCCAAGGCTGTTCGCGCGGAACTCGCCGAGCGCGGCATCGAAGCCAAGATCGTGCGCAACGGCTCGCGCGGCGCCTATTTCCTGGAACCGATGGTCGAGGTGGCAACCGCCAAGGGCCGCGTCGCTTACGGGCCGGTCAAGCCTTCCGACGTCAAAAGTCTGTTCGACAGCGGCTTCCTCACCGGCGGCCATCACAAGCGCTGGCTTGGCGCACCCGACAATATCCCGTTCCTGGCTAAGCAGACGCGACTGACCTTCGCCCGCTGCGGCATCAACGACCCGCTCTCGCTCGACGCCTACAAATCGCTCGGCGGACTCAAGGGCCTGCAGAACGCGGTGGCCATGGCGCCGGCCGACATCGTCAAGCAGGTTACCGAGTCCGGGCTGCGCGGCCGCGGCGGCGCCGGCTTCCCGACCGGAATCAAGTGGAAGACGGTGCTCGATACGACCGCCGACAAGAAGTACATCGTCTGCAACGCCGACGAGGGCGACAGCGCCACCTTCGCCGACCGCATGATCATGGAGGGCGATCCCTTCGTGCTGATCGAAGGCATGGTGATCGCCGGTGTCGCGACCGGCGCGACCAAGGGTTTCGTCTATATCCGCTCGGAATATCCGCATGCGGTGGCGATGATGAACAAGGCCGTCGAGGTCGCCCGCAAGGCCGGCGTGCTCGGCGTCAACGTGCTGGGCTCGCCCAATGCCTTCGACATGGAGATCCGCGTCGGCGCCGGGGCGTATGTCTGCGGCGAGGAAACCTCGCTGCTGAACAGCCTGGAAGGCAAGCGCGGCGTGGTGCGCGCCAAGCCGCCGCTGCCGGCGATTCAAGGGTTGTTCGGCAAGCCGACAGTGATCAACAATGTCATCTCGCTGGCCTCGGTGCCTGTGATCATGGACAAGGGTGCCGCCTTCTACAAGGATTTCGGCATGGGCCGCTCGCGCGGCACGATACCGATCCAGATCGCCGGCAACGTCAAGTTTGGCGGCCTGTTCGAGGCTGCGTTCGGCATGACGCTGGGCCAGATCGTCGACGAGATCGGCGGCGGCACGGCAACGGGGCGTCCGGTCAAGGCCGTGCAGGTCGGCGGGCCGCTCGGCGCCTATTTCCCGCGCGCGCTGTTCGACACGCCGTTCGATTACGAAGCCTTCGCCGCCAAGGACGGGTTGATCGGCCATGCCGGCATCACCGTGTTCGACGACACCGCCGACATGCTGAAGCAGGCGCGCTTCGCCATGGAATTCTGCGCCATCGAGAGCTGCGGCAAGTGCACACCCTGCCGCATTGGTTCGACGCGCGGCGTCGAGACCATCGACAAGATCGCTGCCGGCATCGAGCCGGAAAAGCAGATCGCGCTGGTCACCGACCTCTGCAACACGATGAAATTCGGTTCGCTTTGTGCACTCGGTGGCTTCACGCCCTACCCGGTAATGAGCGCGCTCAACCATTTCCGCGAAGATTTCAAGCCGGCGCCGGTCGCCGAAGCAGCAGAATAGGAGCCTCCCCATGGGTCTCGTTCAGGAAATCGACTTCGGCACGCCGGCCTCGACCTCGCAGAAGCAGGTGACGCTGACCGTCGATGGCTTCACCGTCACCGTGCCGGAAGGCACCTCGATCATGCGCGCCTCGATGGAGGCCGGCATAAAGATCCCGAAGCTGTGCGCCACCGACATGGTGGACGCCTTCGGCTCATGCCGGCTCTGCCTGGTCGAGATCGACGGCCGCAACGGCACGCCCTCCTCCTGCACGACGCCGGTGGCGCCGGGCATGGTCGTGCACACCCAGACCGGTCGGCTGAAGGATATCCGCCGCGGCGTGATGGAGCTCTATATTTCCGACCATCCGCTCGACTGCCTGACCTGCGCGGCCAATGGCGACTGCGAATTGCAGACGCAGGCCGGCGTCGTCGGCCTGCGCGATGTGCGCTACGGCTACGAGGGCGACAATCACGTCTTCAAGAAGAACGACGGCGCGGAAAATTTCAAATGGATGGCGAAGGACGAATCCAACCCGTACTTCACCTATGACCCGTCGAAATGCATCGTCTGCTCGCGCTGCGTGCGCGCCTGCGAAGAGGTGCAAGGCACTTTCGCGCTGACCATCGAGGGCCGTGGTTTCGGCAGCCGCGTGTCGCCCGGCATGCATCAGCTGTTCATCGATTCGGAATGCGTCTCCTGCGGCGCCTGCGTGCAGGCCTGCCCGACGGCGACGCTGTCGGAAAAATCGGTCATCCAGATCGGCCAGCCCGAGCATTCGGTGGTCACCACTTGCGCCTATTGCGGCGTCGGCTGCTCGTTCAAGGCCGAGATGCGCGGCGACGAGCTGGTGCGCATGGTGCCCTACAAGGACGGCAAGGCCAATCGCGGCCATTCCTGCGTCAAGGGCCGCTTCGCCTATGGCTACTCGACCCACAAGGACCGCATCCTCAACCCGATGATCCGCGAGAAGATCACCGATCCCTGGCGCGAAGTGTCGTGGGAAGAGGCGCTGACCCACACCGCCAAGGAATTCCGCCGCATCCAGTACCAGTATGGTCGCACTTCGATCGGCGGCATCACCTCGTCGCGCTGCACGAATGAGGAAACCTATCTGGTGCAGAAGCTGATCCGCCAGGGCTTCCGCAACAACAATGTCGACACCTGCGCCCGCGTCTGCCACTCGCCGACCGGCTATGGCCTCGGCCAGACCTTCGGCACCTCGGCCGGCACGCAGGATTTCGATTCGGTCGAACAGACCGACGTGGTGATGATCATCGGCGCCAACCCGACCGACGGTCATCCTGTGTTCGCCTCGCGGCTGAAGAAGCGGCTGCGCAAGGGCGCCAAGCTGATCGTTCTCGACCCGCGCCGCACCGACATCGTGCGCTCGGCGCATATCGAGGCGCAGCATCATCTGCCGCTGAAGCCCGGCACCAACGTTGCCGTCGTCACCTCGCTGGCGCATGTCATCGTCACCGAAGGCCTGTTCGACGAAGCCTTCATCCGCGAGCGCTGCGACTGGGACGAGTTCCAGGATTGGGCGTCGTTCGTGGCGCTGCCGGAAAACAGCCCGGAAGTCGTCGGCAAGCTGGCCAATGTCGATCCGGAAGAGATCCGCGGTGCTGCGCGCCTGTTCGCGCGCGGCGGCAACGGCGCGATCTATTACGGGCTCGGCGTGACCGAGCACAGCCAGGGCTCGACCACGGTCATCGCCATCGCCAACCTTGCCATGGCGACCGGCAATGTCGGCCGCCCAGGCGTCGGCGTGAACCCGCTGCGCGGCCAGAACAATGTGCAGGGCTCCTGCGACATGGGTTCGTTCCCGCACGAATTGCCCGGCTATCGCCACGTTTCGGGCGACGCGGTGCGCGACATCTATGAGACCCTGTGGGGCGTCAAGCTCGACGACGAGCCGGGCTTGCGCATTCCCAACATGCTGGACGCTGCCGTCGACGGCTCGTTCAAGGGCCTCTACGTGCAGGGCGAGGACATCCTGCAGTCCGACCCCGACACCAAGCATGTCGCCGGCGGCCTTGCGGCGATGGAATGCGTCGTCGTGCACGACCTGTTCCTCAACGAGACCGCCAACTACGCGCATGTCTTTCTGCCGGGCTCGACCTTCCTCGAGAAGGACGGCACCTTCACCAATGCCGAGCGCCGCATCAACCGCGTGCGCAAGGTGATGGCGCCGAAGAACGGCCTGGCCGACTGGGAAGTGACGCAGAACCTCGCCAAGGCGATGGGACTGGCCTGGAACTACCAGCATCCGTCGGAAATCATGGACGAGATCGCCCAGACGACGCCGAGCTTCGCCGGCGTCTCCTACGACTATCTGGAGAAGATGGGCTCGGTGCAGTGGCCCTGCAACGAGAAGGCGCCGGAAGGCACGCCGATCATGCACATTGGCGGCTTCGTACGCGGCAAGGGCAAATTCATCCGCACCGAATATGTCGCCACCGACGAGCGGACCGGTCCGCGCTTCCCGCTGCTGCTGACCACCGGCCGCATCCTGTCGCAGTACAATGTCGGCGCGCAGACGCGGCGTACCGACAATGTCATTTGGCACAGCGAGGACCGCCTGGAGATCCATCCGCACGACGCCGAGAACCGTGGCCTGCGCGACGGCGACTGGGTCCGCCTGACCAGCCGTTCCGGCGAGACGACATTGCGCGCGCTGATCACCGACAAGGTGTCGCCGGGCGTAGTCTATACGACCTTCCACCATCCCGACACGCAGGCCAACGTCATCACCACCGATTTCTCCGACTGGGCAACCAACTGCCCGGAATACAAGGTGACGGCGGTGCAGGTCGGCGCCTCCAACGGCCCGTCGGAATGGCAGCGCGACTATGATGAGCAGGCCAGGCAGAGCCGGCGCATCGGCACGCTGGAAGCGGCGGAGTAGCTGTGCCGAGGCATTCGACAATAAGAGCTTCAATCTCGACGGTTGATCGACCCCCACTCCGTCGAGCTTCGCTCGACACCTCTCCCCCGATCGACGGGGGAGAGGAAAGCGCGCGAACTCTAGGCTCCCTTCCTCTCCCTCCGGAGGGGGGAGAGGTGGCGCTGCGAAGCAGCGACGGAGTGGAGGATGACTTGGGAGAGCAACCGGCAATTGAAGCAAGAAACCTCCGACGCTTCCTAAGTGAAATGGCCGGCAGGCCAGGGCGTGGCGCCTCGTGACCCGCGAACGCCCTCCTATCTCCCAGATCTCGCGGCTGGCGCGCCGCGCCAGCGGCACCGCGGCGGCCAACCGCATGGTGCCGGAAGAGACGCCGGTGGCGTTCTCCTTCGCCGGCACCACCCATGCGGTTATGATGGCGAGCCCGGCCGATTTCGAGGATTTCGCGCTCGGCTTCTCGCTGACCGAAGGCATCATTGCCAAGCCTGACGAGATCGAAGCCATCGAGGTCGAGGATCATGGCGCCGGCATCGACATCCAGATCCGGTTAAAGGACAGCGCCAACACGCGCTTCGAGGCGCGGCGCAGACGGCTGGCCGGCCCGGTCGGCTGCGGCCTGTGCGGCATCGAATCGATCGAGGAAGCAATGCGCTCGGTCGATGCCGTTGGTGCGTCAAAGCTTACGCTTGAGGCCGACGACATCGTTCGCTCGGTCAAGCTGTTGTCCAAGGTGCAGCCGCTGCACACCGAAACCGGAGCCGTGCACGCCGCCGGCTTCTATGTGCCGGGCAAGGGCATCGTCATGGCGCGCGAGGATGTCGGCCGCCACAATGCGCTCGACAAGCTGGCCGGCGCGCTGGCCAAGGCCGGCATCGACGGCGCATCGGGTGCTGTCGTCGTCACATCGCGGGTGTCTGTCGAGATGGTGCAGAAGACCGCCGCGATCGGTTCGGCCTTCATCATCGCCGTTTCGGCGCCGACCGCCCTTGCCATCCGCACCGCGCAAGAGGCCGGCATGACGCTGGTGGCGCTGGTGCGCGGCGACGATTTCGATATTTTCTCTCACCCCGACCGGGTGATCTCCGGAGTTGCCCAGCATGTCGCATGACGAAGAGCACATCATGAGCACCAGCGAGAAGCTGATCCGCATGGCCAACCAGATCGCCGCCTTCTTTCACTCCAAGCCGCGCGAAGAGGGCATTGCCGGCGTCGCCGAGCACATCAACAAGTTCTGGGAGCCACGGATGCGCCGGCAGTTCTTCGAGATGCTGGACGGTGGCAGCACGGAGTTCAACGAGCTTGTGGTGGCTGCTTCCGCGAAGATCAGGCGACCGAACGCACCTGAAAGTCCTGGCTTCAGCGCCGAAGTCGAGCGCGGTGTGCCCGGAGGCAAGGGCACGGCCGCAGGCGAGTCCACGGCCGAGATCGCCGCATCGCAAAAGTAGCGCTCGCGCCACCTCGTCTTACATTCCATGTTGCTAAAGTTTGATCTGCCGTAAACGGACTACCTCTGCTATGGTTGACGATCAGAAATCGTCAGGCCGGGCGGAACAAACGCATGAGGCCGATCGAGACCCGTTATGCCCTTAGTGGCGAGGTGCGGATTGCCTATCAGGTGGTCGGGCAGGGATCGTTCGATCTCGTCTTCGTGCCGGGCTTCATTTCCAATCTCGACCTGCACTGGGAAGACGAAGGCTACAGCCGGCTGTTGAAGCGGCTTTCGGCGTTCTCGCGGCTGATCCTGTTCGACAAGCGCGGCACGGGTCTTTCCGATCGCGTCGACGCGCACCATTTGCCCAGCCTCGAAACCCGCATGGACGATGTCCGCGCGGTGATGGACGCGGCAGGCAGCGGCCGTGCGGCACTGCTTGGCGCCTCCGAAGGCGCGCCAATGGCGATGCTGTTCGCCGCCACCTATCCGGAGCGGACACGGGCGCTGGCGCTCTATGGCGGCTACGCACATTTCCACAAATGGGTGATGACGCCGGAACGTCTCGACGCCTTCATCGCGACGGCGGAGACCGCATGGGGCACCGGCGCGACCCTGCCCCATTTCGCGCCGAGCCGGGTGGACGACGCCCGTTTTTCAACCTGGTGGGCGCGTTTCGAGCGGCTGTCGGCGAGTCCGACGGCAGCGGCAACGCTGGCGCGGATGAACGCGGAAATCGACGTGCGCGGCGTGCTTGCGGCAATCGGCGCGCCGACGCTGCTGATCCATCGCCGCAACGATGCGCGGGTCGATCCTGGCGCCAGCCGCTTCCTCGCCAAAAAGATCCCGAATGCGCGGCTGGTCGAGATTCCCGGGCGTGACCACCCGATCTGGACCGGCGATGTCGACCGGGTGGCTGACCTGATCGAAGAGTTCCTGACCGGCGAGCGTGCCGTGGCCGAGGTGGACCGCGTGCTGTCGGCACTCCTGGTGACGCGCATCTACGATACGGCGCGGATGGGCGACCGCATGTGGAGCGAACGCAGCCAGCGCTTCCAGGAAACCTGGCGTCTGTTGGTCGGGCGCCATGGTGGCCGCTCGGCAGGCACGCATGGCGAATTGATGATTTCACGCTTCGACGGACCGGCACGTGCCATACGCTGCGCGGCGGCGCTGCGCGAGGCGGCGCAAAGTATCGGGGTCGCCAGTGCACAGGGCGCGCATGTCGGCGAGATCGAATTGCGCGGGCCACCGGTGGGGCTGACGGCGCGCGTGACCATGCAGCTCGCCACGCATGCCGGTCGCGGCGACATCCTCGCGTCGCGGCTGGTCGCGGATCTCGCAACCGGTTCGGGGCTTCATTTCGTCGATGCAGGGCGCATCACGCTGGACGATCTGGACGAGCCGCTGGCGCTGGTCCAGGCGATGTCCGAACAGCATCTGGAGCCCGACTGCCGCGCCAGGACGCGAACGACCGAGCCGGCTATGCTGACGGCGAGGGAAAGCGAAGTGGTGGGCCTGATTGCCGACGGCAAGAGCAATGCCGCGATCGCCGCCGAATTGAGGCTGAGCGAGCACACGGTCAAGCGCCACGTCGCCAACATATTGCTCAAGCTGGACCTGCCATCGCGAGCGGCGGCAGCAGCGTTCTCAGTGCGTCACACTGGCCCAGACGGGCCATAGGAGCCATGGCGCTTTCGGGCGAAGCGGCCCGGGGCATGCGGGCGCTATCAATTCTCCCCATGCAGGCCAAGGCGAGTGTCGCCGGGAAAGGCGCTGCGAATGGAGGAGGAGATGCTGAAGTCAAACCAGACACTCAAATCGCTGGTGATAGCAGTAGGCGTTGGTGCGCTGTTCACCATGGCCCCGGCGAAGGCTGAAGATGCGTCGGCGACGGCCGCCTACAAGGACATCCAGGCGACGCTCGGCTCGGTGCCGGACATGTTCAAGACGCTGCCGGATGTCGCGGTCGCCGGTGCCTGGGCCGAAATCAAGAGCGTCCAGCTCAATCCGAAGACAGCACTCGACGGCAAGACCAAGGAACTGATGGGCCTCGCCGTGGCGTCGCAGATTCCTTGCCAGTACTGCATCTATTTCCACACGCAGGCAGCCAAGCTCAATGGCGCCAGCGATGAGGAGATCAAGGAAGCCGTGACGATGGCGGCGATCGTGCGCCACTGGTCGACGATGCTCAATGGCAGCCAGGTCGACCTCGCGACCTTCAAGAAGCAGACCGATCAGGTGTTCGCTGCTGTCAAAGCGAAGTCGCAGTGAGAAAAGTCCCTGCCTGGCAATGAGGCCGGGCAGCGCTTCTGAACATCAACCGCCCGATCACGAAGACGGGCACATGGAGGATAAAATGCTGACCAAGACACAGGCCGTGGACGGCGCGGCGATCAAGAAGGCAATCGAAAGCCGTGACGGAAAGATGCTGTCGAGCTTCTATGCCGACGACGCGCTGGTGCGAGTGATCGACCGCAACAACCCACCGAGCAAGCCGCGCGAAGTCCGCGGGCGCGCGGCGATCGCCACCTTCTGGGACGACATCTGCAGCCGTGCGATGACCCACAAGGTCGATACCACCATCGCCGACGGCGACAGCCTGGCCTTCACCCAGGCCTGCGCCTATCCGGACGGCACGAAAGTGTTCGCCGCGGCGATGCTTGAGCTGAAGAACGGGCGGATTGCGCGGCAGACCGTCGTGCAGGCCTGGGACGAGTGAGGCGGCCATGTTCAGCGCCAGATGGCAGATCGACGCCAGGTTTGGGCACAAGCAGACCATGCTGGACCTGTTGAAAAAATGGGAACGCGAGATCGGCTCGCAAGCCGGCATCGCCGAACTCGGGTTCCAGATCATGACCGGCTCGATCGGCGCGCGGGAGGCGACGGTCGAAACCCATCACCAGGTCGAAAGCCTGGCCCAGTTGGAGGCGTTCTTCGCCAAGATCGGAAGATCGACGCGCACGCCAAATGGGGCAAGGAGATCGAGCCCTATGTCGTGTCAGGCACCAGCCTGTGGACCATCTATCGCATTGTGGAGTAGTGGCCGACGCCCTTCTCCCCGGTAACGGCAGGGCAATCGCATATCAGAATGTCAGGCTTGCGCCCTACGAATACCCCCACCCCTGACCCCTCCCCACAAGGGGGAGGGAGACTTCCGTCGGCGCTGATCTCGACAAACTGCCTGCCCTTCGACGCCAAAGAGGAAGTAAAGGGCACGCGGCAGCGTTCCCTCCCCCTTGTGGGGAGGGTTAGGGTGGGGGTCCTTCTTCGCAAGAATCCATATGCAATAGCCCTGCCGGCAACGGGGAGAAGGGAAGCAGACGGCGCTGCTACATCAGGCCAAGCTGCTTGTAGAAGCCGAGCGCGTCGTAATAGTCGCTCTGAGTGGCGATCTTGCCGTCCTTGACCGAGATCATCGAGGCGCCGGTGAAGGAGAACTTCTTGCCGGTGGCGGCGGTGCCGTCGGCCCAGGCGCCGGTATTGGTGCCGGAAAACTCCCATTCGAACGAGACGCGGTCGCCCTCTGCGACGGGCGCGCCCTTCATCGCCCACACCGCGTCGGGGACTGCTTTCAGGAAATTGTCGATGACGCCGGTCTTGGCGGCTTCCTTGCCCTTGACCGGTTTGCCGACCGAAGCGTCGTAGTAGGTGACATCGTCGGCAAAATAGCCAGCGGCCTTGGCCGAGTCATGGGCGTTCCAGGCGGCGAGATAGGCTTCGACCACCGATTGCGAGGTATCAGCGGCAAAGGATGGCGCCGTGACTAAAAGCGTAGCGGCGATGGCTGCGGTTGTCAGAAACTGGCGGCGATGCATGGTTCTTTCCTCCCTGGTTGAAATGCTTGCCTTCCTTCCGCGCGCTAGCCGTGAGCAACCATCACATGGCGCACGGCGGTGTAGTCTTCCAGCGCATAGAGCGACATGTCCTTGCCGTAGCCGGACTGCTTCAGCCCGCCATGCGGCATCTCGTTGGTCAGCATGAAGTGGGTGTTGATCCAGGTGCAGCCATATTGCAGCCGCGCGGCTGTCGCCATGGCGCGCGACACGTCCTTGGTCCAGACCGAGGATGCCAGGCCATAGTCGCTGTCATTGGCCCAGTTGACCGCCTCGTCGACTTCCGTGAAACGGGTGATCGAGACGACCGGCCCGAACACTTCGCGGCGCACGATCTCGTCTTCCTGCAGCGCACCGGCGACGACGGTCGGCTGGTAATAGAAACCCGAGCCCTCGCCCGGCTTGCCGCCGGTGGTGATCTCGATGTGCTTCAGTTCCGAGGCGCGCTCGACGAAGCTCGAGACGCGGTCGCGCTGGCGGCGCGAAATCAGCGGCCCGATCTCGTTTTCAGTGTCGTCGGGGCGATTGTACTTGATGGTCGAGACGGCCGAGGACAGATCGGCGACGAGCTTGTCGTAGATCTTCTTGCCGGCGTAGATGCGGCAGGCGGCGGTGCAATCCTGGCCGGCATTGTAGTAGCCGAAAGCGCGCAGGCCGTTGACCACCGCGCCGAGATCGGCGTCGTCGAAGACGATGACCGGCGCCTTGCCGCCGAGCTCGAGATGCGTGCGCTTGACCGACTTGGCGGCGGCCTGCAGCACCTTCTTGCCGGTGGCGACATCGCCGGTGATCGAGATCATGTTGACCTTGGGATGATTGATCAGCGTGTTGCCGACGCTGTCGCCGCGGCCGAGCACGACATTGACCACGCCTTCCGGCAGGATTTCGGCAAGGATCTTCGCCAGCTTCAGCGCCGTCAGCGGTGTCTGCTCGGACGGCTTGAAGACCACGGTGTTGCCGCCGGCGATTGCTGGCGCCAGCTTCCAGGCCATCATCATCAGCGGATAGTTCCACGGCGCGATCGAGGCGACGATGCCGATGGCATCGCGGCGCACCATCGAAGTGTGGCCGGGAATGTATTCGCCTGCAACGACGCCCGGCATCGAGCGGACGGCCCCGGCAAAGAACCGGTAGCAGTCGACGATCGCCGGGATTTCGTCGTTGAGCACGGCATTGATCGGCTTGCCGCAGTTGAGCGCCTCGAGCGTGGCGAACTCCTTCGAGTCGGCCTCGATGCGGTCGGCGATCTTCAGCAGGTAGCCCGAGCGCTGCGCCGGCGTGGTGCGTGACCACAAGACGAACGCCTTCTCGGCTGCCAGCACTGCCGCCTCGATCTGCGCCGGGTTGGCTTCGGGCAGGTTGAGGATGGTCGCCCCGGTCTTCGGATTGAGGATCGGCTCCTCGGTTTCGGTACCCTTCTCGAATTTCGAGCCGATCAGCATCTGGGTGTCCATGGAAGTCTCTCCCTTATGAATTCTTTGACTTATTTGCCCGAACCGGCGATCTGGTCGCCGTCGCGGGTCAGGTAATAGGCGGCAAGGATGGGCAGCAGCGTCACCAGCATGACGACCATGGCCACGACATTGGTGACCGGGCGCTGGCGCGGACGGATCAGCTCTTCCAGCATCCAGATCGGCAGCGTCTGCTGCTGGCCGGCGGTAAAGGTGGTGACGATGACCTCGTCGAAGGACAGCGCGAAGGCCAGCATGCCGCCGGCGAGCAGCGCTGTGGCGATATTGGGCAGCACGACATGCCTGAACGTCTGGAAACCATCGGCGCCGAGGTCCATCGAGGCCTCGATCATCGAACCCGAGGTGCGGCGGAAACGGGCGACGGCGTTGTTGTAGACGACGACGACGCAGAAGGTGGCGTGGCCGAGCACGATCGTCCAGAACGAGAACGGGATGTCGGCCAGCGAGAAGGCGGAGCGCAGCGCGATGCCGGTGATGATGCCGGGCAGCGCGATCGGCAGGATGACCAGCAGCGAGATGGTTTCGCGGCCGAAGAATTTTGTCCGCGAAACGGCCGCCGAACAGAGCGTGCCGAGGATCAGCGCGATCGCCGTCGAGATGGCGGCAACCCTGACCGACAACGACAGCGCCTGCCAGACATCCGGCCGGTTCCAGGTGACGGCGAACCATTGCGTGGTCAGCCCCGGCGGCGGCCAGACGAAGCTTTTTTCCTCGGTCGTGAAGGCATAGACGAAGATCAACAGGATCGGCAGATGCAGGAACAGCAGGCCGCAAGAGGCAGCGATCTTCAAGCCGAGTGGAGCCGACTGGGAACCGTCAGAGCGCATCGAAGGCCCCCATGCGCTTGGCGCCCCAGAGGTAGAAGCTCATGATGACGATCGGCACCACGGTGAAGGCTGCGGCGAGCGGGATGTTGCCGGCCGTGCCTTGCTGCGAATAGACGGCCTGGCCGATGAACAGCCGCGAGGTGCCGATGATCTGCGGGATGATGTAGTCGCCCAGCGTCAGCGAGAAGGTGAAGATCGAGCCGGCGACGATGCCGGGCAACGCCAGCGGGAACAGCACGTTGCGGAAGGTCTGGCCGGGCGAAGCCCCCAAATCGGACGAGGCCTCGACCAGATTGCCCGGCACGCGCTCAAGGGCGGCCTGCACAGGCAGGATCATGAACGGCAGCCAGACATAGACGAATACGATGAAGGTGCCGGTGAACGACACCGACAGCGAGTTGCCGCCGACGACCGGCAGCGACAGCCAGGCGTCGATCAGCCATTGCAGATGCAGCTTGCCGAACAGCCAGGTCAGGATGCCTTCCTTGGCGAGGATCAGCTTCCAGGCGTAGATCTTGACCAGGTAGCTCGACCACAGTGGCAGCATGATGCCGAGATAGAACAGCGCCTTCCAGCGCCCGCGGGCATAGCGCGCCGCGTAGTAGGCGATCGGGAAAGCGACGATGGCCGAGGCCAGCGTGACGAGAGCCGCCATCGTCACCGTGCGCAGGATGATGTCGAGATTGGTGGCCTGGAACAGGTCGCCATAGGTCTTCAGCGTGAACTCACGGTTGATCAGGCCGGAATACTCGTCGATGGAAAAAAAGCTCTGCGCCAGCAGTGCGAACAGCGAGCCGATATAGACGATGCCGAGCCACAGCACCGGCGGCAGCAGCATGAGCAGCAGCAGGACCTTGGGCTTGCGCCAGAAAAGATCCGACAGCGCACCGCGCACGCCGCCGCTGCCCGGCAGGATGGCAGGTGCGGGATTGGAGTTGAGCGCGGCGACTGTCATGGCGCCGCCCTGTCCTGGCGGAAATTATGTGAAAGGCCGCGATCCTTCGCGCCATAGAACGTCTCGCCTGGCCCATTGGCCACAACTGCCTCCAGCCCCATCATGCCGGCTCATCCATCAGATGCAGATGCTCGCGGTTGAAGGTGAGCATGACCGCCTCGCCTGCCACCGGCAGGGCGGTGCCGGCCGGCACAATGGCGTGCAGCTTCAACCCGTTGGCATCGAGCGCCAGTCTGGTCGTGGCGCCGAGATAGTTGGTCGAGACGAGGCGGGCGGAGACGCCTTCGCCACTTGCCGTGCGACTGAGGCGAATGGATTCGGGCCGCAGGCTGCCCCAGCGATGCTGGCCACAATAGCGCTGGACGAAGTCCGGCGGCAGCACGTTGGACGAGCCGACGAAATCGGCGACAAAGCGCGTCTTCGGCCGCTGATAGATATCCTCCGGCGTGCCGATCTGCATGATCTTGCCGTCGTTGAAGACGGCGACGCGATCGGCCATCGACAGCGCCTCGCCCTGATCGTGGGTGACGAAGACGAAGGTGATGCCGAGCGCCTTCTGCAGCGACTTCAGCTCTTCCTGCATGTTCTCGCGCAGTTTGAGGTCGAGTGCGCCGAGCGGCTCGTCGAGCAGCAGCACCTTGGGTTGGTTGACCAGCGCGCGGGCGAGCGCGACGCGCTGGCGCTGGCCGCCGGAAAGCTGGCCTGGCCGGCGGGCGCCATAGCCGGGCAGCCGCACCAGCGACAGTGTCTCTTCCGCCGCCTTGTGCCGTTCAGCCTTGCCGATGCCCTTGACCATGAGGCCATAGGCAACATTGTCGAGTACGCTCAGATGCGGGAACAGCGCATAGTCCTGGAAGACGGTGTTGACGTTGCGGCGATAGGGCGGCACGCCCTCGGCGCGTTCGCCGAAGATCGAGATCGAGCCCGATGTCGGCTGCTCAAAGCCGGCGATGAGGCGCAGGCAGGTGGTCTTGCCGGAACCGGATGGCCCGAGCATGGCGAAGAACTCACCCGGCACGATGTCGAGGTCGACCGCGTCGACGGCGCGAACGCTGCCGAAATGGCGCGAGACTTGTCTGAAGGAGACGGCAGAGGTCATGGGTTGTCAGTCTGTTGCCGGTTTGGTTCTGTCGATCACCCTGCCTGAAAATCATGGCTGGGATGGCGAATTCGCGCGCCACTTCACCTCCCCCTCGATGGGGGAGGTCGCGGCGAAGCCGCGGGTGGGGGTGATCTGGCGCCGACCGCCGCGCAGCCCCCACCCCGACGCTGCGCGTCGACCCTCCCCACAAGGGGGAGGGTAAGGGTGCTCACCGTCCGCCGATGACGCCGATATAGTCCGACACCCAGCGGTAATAGGGCACGCACTGATCGTTCTGGGTGGTGCATTTCGACACCGGCGTCTTCCAGAACTTGATCTTGTCGAAATTGTCGTAGCCGTTGGTCTTGCAGCCTTCGTCGGTCAACAACTCGTTGCCCTTGCAGGCGGCGGGCACGACCGGCAGCGAACCGAACCAGGCCGAGACATCGCCTTGCACTTTTGGCGACAACGAATGTTCCATCCACATATAGGCGCAGTTGGGGTTGGCCGAGTCGGCTTCCATCATCGTGGTGTCGGCCCAACCGGTCGCACCCTCCTGCGGAATGGTGGAAGCGATCGGCTTCTTGGCAGCGACCAGCGTGTTGACCTGGAACGGCCACGAACCGGAAGCGACGACGCCTTCGTTCTGGAAATCGTCGACCTGGATGGCGGCATCGTGCCAATAGCGGCCGACCAGGGTGCGCTGGACGCGCAACAGCCCGAGTGCCGCCTTGTACTGGTCCTCGTTCAGTTCGTAGGGATCCTTGATGCCGAGTTCCGGCTTGTGGAACATCAGGTAGTTGGCGGCGTCCGCGATGTGGATCGGTCCGTCATAGGCCTGGACGCGGCCCTTGTTGGACTTGCCGTCCGGCAGCTTCATTTCCTCGAAGACGACATTCCAGCTCTTGGGAGCCTCCTTGAACACCTCGGTGTTGTACATCAGGATGTTCGGCCCCCACTGGTAGGGCACGCCATAATGGACACCGCCGACGGTGAACCACGGTGCATCCTTGAGGCGGGCGTCGACCGTCTTCCAGCCCGGGATGAGATCGGTGTTGATCGGCTGCACGCGCTTGCCGGCTACGAGGCGCAGCGACGCATCGCCTGATGCGGTGACGAGGTCGAAGCCACCCTCGTTCATCAGCGAGACCATCTCGTCGGAGGTGTTGGCGGTCTTGACGTTGACCTTGCAGCCAGTCTCCTTCTCGAAGGAGGTCACCCAGTCATAGCCCTTGTCGGTTTCGCCGCGCTCGATGTAGCCCGGCCAGGCAACGATGTTGACCTGGCCTTCGCCCTTGCCAAGTTCCTTGACCTGGGCGACGGCCTGACCGGAAAAGGTCAGCGCGACCGTCAAAGCAGTGCATGACTTCAGAAATGAATTCATCATCGATCTCCCATTTTGGCGCCTGACCGCGAAGCCGGTTTCGGTCTTCGCTGGCGGTCAGGCGCGGACTGAAAAACTGTCAGTTCGCCGGCTGGACTTGATATCGCTCTCAATGGCGGCTTTGGTCCCCTGAAACGAAAGGTGCTTTGAAAATTCCGGTTTCGCAAATTCATTTATCAGAAAGGCGATATCGGTTTTTCCGATAGCTAGACGCGCCCTTCAAGCAAGCGCCGTCACCAGCCAGCAGGCGGCATTGAAGCGAGCCTCGCCGTCCTCCACGAAAGGCGCGAAGGCAGCAGGCAACACCGTAGTGATTTTTTCGGCCGTTGCCCGGTCAACCTCGCGCAGCGCGGCGCCGACCGGCCCTAGCCGGGTGACATACGTCATCAGATCGCCTTGGGCGATCTGGCACAGGACGTCCGCCTGTTCGACTTCGATTGACGCCCAGCCGCTCGCTTCAAGGATCCGCTTCACCTTGGCGCCATCGGCAAAGGCAAACTGCCCCGGCGCATCGGGGTCTGGCGCGGGTGCGGGCGGCAGGAAAGGCGCCGCCGCTCGCGCAGCGGTCGTCATGAAATCATTCTCGACCGGACTGCGCCAGGCAGCAAAGGCGAGTTTGCCACCGCGCCTTGCGGCCTGTCTTATGTTGGTGAACGCGGCCACGGGATCATCGAAGAACATGACACCAAAGCGCGAGACAACAGCGTCGAAGTATCCGGATTCGAACGCATATGTCTGGGCATCGCCAACTTCAAAACTTGCGTTTGCTACCTCTTCCCCCCTCCTGCGCTCCGTCGCCAGGGCGACAAGCGGCTGCGAGATGTCAAGCCCAACGCAACGTCCGTCCTTGCCCACGCGGCGCGCCATCGCCAGAGTTGTGGCGCCGGCGCCGCAGCCGATGTCCAGGACATTGCCCCCTTCCCCGGGATAGCCGGCATCGACGACCAGCCGCTCGAACGGCGCCAGTATCTCGTCGAGGATCGGCTGCATCTCGACCCAGGCCTTTCCGCTGGCGTCGTTCCAGAGCGCGGCTTGCCGTGTGTTTGGCTGCGCGGATTGCGGCATAACGGACCTCACTTTTCTGTTGCTCTCACCGATCGTCGCCAGCACTCTACGAGTTCAAGCCGACTTGAGGTCAAGCATGAAAGATATGGACATTGCCGAAGTGTCGCGCCGCACCGGCGTGCCCGCCTCGACACTTCGCTACTACGAGGAGAAGGGCCTCATCGCCTCGATCGGCCGTCGCGGCCAGCGCCGCTTGTTCGACCCGGCCGTCCTGGAACGGCTCGCCTTGATCGCGCTTGGACGCGCCGGTGGATTCGCACTGGACGAGATTTCCGCGATGCTGACGCCCGACGGCCTGCCGAAAATGGATCGAGGGCGCCTGGATGCCAAGGCGAACGAACTGGACCAAACCATCCAGCGCTTGACCGCGATCCGAGAGGCTTTGCGTCACGCCGCCCGATGTCCGGCAGCCCGGCCGATGGAGTGTCCGACGTTCCGCCGCGCCGTCAGGCTTGCCGGCGCCGGCCGCTTCGAGGTTGCTCCCATCGGGCCGTTCAAGGCGGAGGCGGTTTCCATCACAAGGCGCAAGCGCGAGACTGGCGACGTCAGCCTGGAGTAGGCCACACTCTGGAGCAGTTCACCGTTTCATGGAAACGGCGAACCGCTCTAACTCTTTGTTTTGACGCAATTCCCCAGGGAAAGCGCTACGCGCTTTTCTCGGGAAAACCGTTTCACACTTTTCCTGGAATTGCTCTAGCGGCGGACCGTGCGTTGCGACTGGGCGAGGCCGATGAAATCGCGCGCCGCCTGCGGCAGGCCGGAGCCGCGCCGCCAGACCATGCCGACTTGCACCACCGGCAAGGAGCCCGAAATATCGCGCGATTCGATGCGGTCGCCTTCCAGCGACCAGGGCCGGTAGACAAGATCGGGCAGCAGCGCCACGCCGGCGCCGGTGGCGACGAGACTGCGCACAGCTTCGACGGAACGCGTGCGGAAGGCGACATGCGGTTTGGCGCCGATGGCGGCCAGCAGCTTGCCGGTGTTCTCCTCAATCTCGTCGACGGTGAGCATGATCAGCGGCTCGCCGGCGATGTCGCCAATGCCGATGATATCGGCGCCGGCGAGCGGATGGCCAAGCGGCAGCCACAGCCGGTAGGCCGAGACTTCGAGGATTTCCGATTGCAGCGCGGTGCGGTCGCGCAGGTTCGAGGTGACCATGACGGCGATGTCGAGCTTGCCGCCGATCAAGAGATGTTCGAGGTAGTCGCCATTGTCCTCGATGGCCGAGACCTCGACGCCCGGATGGGCGCGGCGGTAGCGGGCGAGCAGATCCGACAGGACGTAACCGGCAACCAGCGAGGTGACGCCAAGCAGCAGCCGGCCGCCCACTGCCGCCTGTTCACCTGAGAAAGAGCGGCGTGCGTCGGAAACGTCGGCAAGGATTTTTGTCGCGTGGCGCAGGAACTGATGGCCCTTGTGGGTGATGTTCAGGCCGCGCGGATGGCGCTCGAACAGTTCGACGCCGAGGTCGCTTTCGAGCTCCTTGATCGCTTCGGTGACCGAGGATTGCGAGATGGACAGGTTTTGCGCGGCACCCGACACCGTGCCTTGCTCGGCAACGGCGATGAAGAATTGCAGCTGGCGGATGGTGAAGGCCATGGCCGGACTAAACACCGGCGCGCAAGGGAAGGAAAGCCGACGCCGGAGCTTATCCCGTGGCTGGAGACTGGTGCCGCGGGCTCAGCCGAGCACCAGCCTGATGCGCCGCCGGCAGGCGGGGCCATAGCGCAGAGCAAGCAGGAACATCGTCTCCAGAGCGACGACGATGACAATGATGCGGAAGCCTATCGTGATCGAATCCTGACCACCGCCGCGCATCAGATAGCCGGTGATGAGAAAGCCCGCGTTCCACAACATCGCGCCAAGCAGCGTGGCGATCGCGAAGGGCAAGACGGGAAGACAGAGCGCGCCGGCCGCGATCGGCAGGTAGTTGCGCACCGTCGGGATGAACTGCGCTAGCAATGATGCCCAAAGATGATTGCGGCGATAGGCCTGACCGAGCCGGCGATAGGTCGCGTGGCGCAAGAAGACATATTTGCCGAAGCGCGCGACGAGCGCGTCGGCACGGTCCGGCCCGATCCTGTGGCCCGTCGCGTACCAGAACAGGCAGCCCGTCGTGGAGCCGAGCGTGGTCACCAGCAGCAGCACGCCAAGCGTCGCATCGTCGGGCGCTGCCGTCATGCCGAGGAACAGCAGCAGCACATGCGACGGTGGAACCGGCAGGATCTTTTCGGTGACGGCGAGGCAGAAGACGCCGAACAGGCCGAAACCGAGGATGGCCGTCAACGGCCCCGTCATGCGAAACGCCAGTCATAGGTGCTGAGCGTCTTGACCCTGGCGATGCGATAGACCGTCGCCGGCGGGAAGTTGCGAAAGGTATGGCCGACCCGCGTGACCTCGAGATCGAGCCGGTCGAGCAGCGACTGGTCGAACGGGCAGCGCCGGCCGAGCGTGAACTGATAGAGCGCGCCCCCGGGGCGAAGATTTGCGAAAACGCCGTCGAGAATGGCGAGCGTGTTGCGTGGCGAAATCAGGCGGAAGGGCAGTCCGCTGACGGCGGCGCCGACCACCGGCCCCTGGAACAGGGACAAATGGCGCATACCGACGGCATCCATTTCGAAAACCCGGGCCGCGGGAAAGCGCCGCTTGAGCAGCGCGGCGAAATCCGGATCGGATTCGATCAGCGTCAGATCCTCTTCATTCACCCCACGGCCCAGCAGCGCCCGGGTGAACGGACCGGTTCCAGGGCCAAGTTCCAGCACCGGGCCGGTGTCGGGGCCAATGTCGCGCGTCATCAGCGCCGCCAGGCTGGTGCTGGACGGCGTGACGGAGCCAACCCTGAACGGCGCCACGGTCCACGCCACGAGAAAAGACAAGGCATCACTTGCAGGCATTACCAACCTCGATCCTGGGCCGCAGCACTCCAACGGGATTGCAGCCACTTGCAGCTTTTGTTTCAGAGTCGGACCCGAAATCGGTTTCATATCCGGGTCCGACGCCTTGGTGTCGGCTGCGGGCGAATCGCCAACACTCGACTGGCGCTGTTTGCCGCGACTGGATTGCATAGACATTGCGCAAGGTGGCAGATGCAAAGAAAGGGGATGTCGACGCCCGCCGCCAGGATTTGCCATGTTTGCGCAATGTTGGCGCTGTAGCGCCCGAAGCAACTGATCTCCTCAAGGGATGATGGATGCGCATCTTGCTGGTCGAAGACGAGCCTGAAATGGTTGCCGCCCTGCGTGCCGCGCTGAAGCGGCATGACATGGTCGTCGACCATGCCGGCTCTTTGCTCGAGGCCGAGGGCTTCGTTGCCGCCGACAGCTACGACGCCATCCTGCTCGACCGGCAGTTACCGGATGGCGATGGGCTGTCGATGGTGCCCAGGCTGCGTGCGGCGAAGAACACCACGCCGGTGCTGATGCTGACGGCGAAGGGGGATATGTCGGACAAGGTCGAGGGGCTGGACATGGGAGCGGATGACTATCTGGCCAAGCCGTTCGCCTTCGAGGAACTGCTGGCCCGCTTGCGTGCGCTGCTCAGGCGCCCGGTGTCGATGCGGTCGCAATTCATCCGCGCCGGCCATCTGGTGCTCGATGTCGGGCATCGCGAGGTGTCGATCCGTGGCGAGCCGCTCGGCCTGCCGCGCCGTGAACTTCTGGTACTGGAGGCGCTGATGCGGCGGACCGGCCGCATGGTGCAGCGCGAGGCGCTGATGGAAGCGGTGTTCGGCCTCGACGACGAGATCCAGTCCAACGCGCTCGACACCCATGTCTCGCGCCTGCGCCGCAAACTCGCCGACGCAGACGGCGGCGTAACGATCAACGGCATTCGCGGCGTCGGCTATCTGCTGCGCGAGACGACATGAGCATCAAGCGATGAGTATGAGGCGCCCGCGTTCGCTGAAATGGAGCCTGGTGCTGCGCATCGCGTTGCTGCAATGCGCGATGCTGACGCTGATTATCGTCGGCATTTTCGGTGCCATGCTGGCCACCGGTCTCATCCCTCACGACTACGAGGATGGCACACTGGACGTGCTGGCGGATGCGGTCGCACGCGATGCAAGCGGCAAGCTTGTCCTCAACGAGACGCCGGATATGACGACGCTACGCTCGAACGTTCCGGACCTCTGGTTCATCATTCGTGACAAGCAAGGGCAGCGGCTTCAGGAGGGAACGGTGCCGGCCATTTTCCAGCCGTTTGTTCGATTGCTGGACAACATCAGCGATGCCCGGATCGACAAGGCCCTCGGGCAAGCCGCGCCGCCCGGGGGAAAGATACGCTGGTCCGATACGGCGGCCGGCAACGTCCAAATCTTCACCGGGACCAAGGGCGGGCTTTCGCTCATGCGCCTGCTCGGGCAGGCGCCGCAGCTCTTCCTGTGGGGGATATTGCCGCTCGCCGGCCTGATGGCGCTGGCGACGCTGTTCGCGACGCCCTGGGTGGTGCGTGGTGCGCTATCGGGCCTTGGCCATGCGGCCGCCGAGGCCGAGCGCATCAACATCGACCAGCGCGGCGTGCAACTGCCGCTGAAGGACGTGCCGATGGAGGTGACGCCGCTGGTGAAGGCGGTGAATGCCGCGCTTGCGCGTCTCGACAAGGGCTACGAGCGCCACAAGCGTTTCCTGACCGACGCCGCCCATGAGCTGCGAACGCCGGTCGCCATCCTCAACACGCGCCTCGCCTCGCTGCCGGCGACACCGGAACGGGCACGGCTGCTGCAGGATGCGGCCAGGCTTTCGACCTTGACCGACCAGCTGCTCGACCTGCAGCGCCTCGACCGGCAGGCCGTGGCTTTTGAAAAGGTCGACCTTGTGGCGATCGCGCGTGGCGTCATTGTCGACCTCGCGCCGATGGCGTTCTCGGCCGGATACGAGATGTCGTTCGAACCGGAAAGAGAAACAGTTTTCGCCACCGGCGACCGCACCGCGATCGAACGCGCCGTAACCAACCTCGTCCAGAACGCCATCGAGCATGGCGGCCGCACTGGCAAGATTACCATCAGCGTCGCCGCCGCAGCCGTCATCGAGGTGCGGGACGAAGGTGGCGGCGTGCCGCCGCCTGAGCGCGAGCGCGTCTTCGAGCCCTTCTACCGGTTGCGCCCGCAAGATCACGGCGCCGGGCTCGGCCTCAACCTGGTGCAGGAAATCATGCAATTGCATGGCGGGCGGATCGAGATCCTCGACGGCAAGCCGAGCGGCGCCTGCTTCCGCATGACTTTTCGCGCTTCGCCTGCATAGGCGTGGAGGCAAGGGACGCGCATGCCGCGTGTTTGACATTCGCGCCAATCGTAACTAATTAAGTTACATGAAGCGAAACAGCCGCCTGTCCTCGACCCTGCACATTCTCGTCCACATGGCCGAGAAGCCCGAACAGGCGCTGACCTCCGAGCAGCTTGCCACCTTCATCCACACCAATCCGGTGGTTGTCCGCCGCACCATCGCCGGATTGCGCGATGCCGGCATCGTCACCTCGTCACGCGGGCATGGCGGTGGCTGGCTGCTTGGGCGAGCCCCCGACACCATTTCGCTGGCCGAGATCAGCGTTGCGCTTGGCGAAACGCTGCTGCCGTTCAGCACCGAGCCGGAAAGCCCCGGCTGTCTTGTCGAGCAAGCGGTCATCGCCGTGCTCGACGATTTTCGCGTCGCGGCCGAAAAGCTGCTGGCGGAGAAGCTCAGCCACATCACGCTGGCCGACCTGACCGCCGATTTCCGCCGTCGTTTTGACCTCATTGGAGTCTCCCGCCATGCAGTATGATCTCGCCGTCGTCGGCGGCAGCTTTGCCGGCCTGTCCGCCGCCATCCAGGTGGCGCGGGCGGGACGCAAGGTGCTGGTGATCGACGCCGGCCAGCCGCGCAACAGTTTTGCCGAGCATTCGCATGGCTTCCTCGGACAGGACGGGCGCACGCCCGGCGCCATCCTCGACGACGCAAGGCGGCAATTGCTGGCTTACCCGACAGCCAGGGTTGTCAATGGGCGCGCCGACAATGCCGTTGCCACAGGCAGCAGCGGTTTCGAAGTCACCACCGATGGTGGCGAGGCGTTCGGCGCTGCACGGCTGGTGCTGGCCACCGGCGTGCGCGACATCCTGCCGGAAGTTCCCGGGCTTGCCGAGCTCTGGGGCAAGAGCGTGCTGCACTGCCCCTATTGCCACGGTTATGAGGTCTCCGGCGGGCCGCTTGGCGTGCTCGCGACCGGTCCGATGTCCCTGCATCAGGCGCAGTTGATCACGGACTGGGGCGATGTCACGCTGTTCGGCAACGGCCTGCTCGAACCCGATGCCGAACAGGCGCTCGCACTGGAAAGGCAGAAAGTGCGGTTTGAACCCGCCACCGTCACCGAACTGCGGGAGGACGGCGCCAGTGGATTGATCGTCCACCTCGATGGCGGCCGAACGGCAGGCGTCAGGGCGATGTTCACCGCGCCGCGCAACACAATGGCCAGCCCGCTGGCCGAGCAGCTCGGTTGCGGCTTCACTGAAGGCCTCCTCGGTCCGGTGATCACCGTCGATGACAGACAGCAGACGACCGTTCCAGGCGTCTATGCCGCCGGCGACGCGGCACGGTCGATGCACAACATCGCCTTCGCCGTAGCGGCCGGCACCTTCGCGGGCGTATGCGCCCACCAGTCGATGGTGTTCGGCTAGGTTCTTTTTCAGCTATCCGGATTCTAGAATCCGGCTTGGCCGCCGGCGATGCTGAGCCGCGCGCCGGCTTGCGCAAGCGCGGCGGTAATGTCGGCTGATGGCGACCGGTCGGTGGCGAGTTCGGAAAAGCCGTCGAAGCCGCAGACCTGGACCAGGCCCAGGCGGCCGAACTTGCTGTGATCGGTGATGACGAGCGAGCGCTGGCCGCGCGACAGCACCATGCGGGCGAACTCAGCCTCTTCCAGATCGTAGTCCATGACGCCCATCACCGCATCGACAGCGCCGGTGGAGATGATGGCATGGCTGACCGAGAAGCGGCTGACGAAGTCGATGGCCGAGGCCCCGAAGGCAGCGCCGGAATCGCTGCGCAATTCGCCGCCGGCCATGTAGACCTTGTTGCCGTTGACGGTGGCCAGCGTGCGGGCGATGTCCGATGAATTGGTGACGACCGTCAGCCGTCGGTGGCCGAGCAGCTCACGGGCCAGGAACGACGTCGTCGTGCCGGTGTCGAGCATGATCGATTCACCGTCGCGGATGGTGGCGGCGACCATGCGGGCAATGATGCGCTTGGCATCGGCATTCTCGCGCATGCGCCGTTCGAACGGCGCTTCGCCGATCATCGACGGCAGGCCGATGGCGCCATGCATCTTAAGGGCGGAGCCGTCGCTGGTCAGCGGCTTGACGTCACGGCGCACGGTCTCGAGTGAAACGCCCAGCCGGTCGGCCAGACTGGCGATGGTGACGGTCCCCTCTTCCTGCAACAGCCGCAGAATTTCGCCATGCCGTTTCGAATGGGTCATTTGGTTTTCCCGGACTTAGCCCTTTTGCCCGATTCTAAGGTAATTCAAGAGGTTTTAAAGGAATTGCTCATGCTTTCGGGCAAAACACCCAAAAAAAGTCACATATTTTTGTTGACAGCTGGGCAACCGTGGCGTGAAATCCAAACCATGAAAGGGTTCGGAGCAGCCACGGGAGGGTGATGGCAGAGCCGCAACTCACTGACTAGGCATTGTTGAACGTGTCTGGCGCAAGGAATTTTCAGATCCGCGGGGGCGGACGCCGGGGTTCAAAAACCTGGCCAAGGGGCTCGTCGGTGCGGTGCGGGATACCGATCCTGGCATCCCGCACCGACGAGATTTTTGCACTTCTTCCCGCTGCCGTTGCGCCGCCCATGGCGCGTTTTTCAAAGCCCAGCAAACCAGGGATGATTCCGTGACCGCCGAAGATCGCATCCGCGCCCTGCCCTGCTGGACCGGCGGCATCGAGATTGCACCGCTGCCTGGCGGCCTGAGCAACGCCAACTATGTGGTCAAGGACGCAGCCGGAAAGCATGTCGTGCGCTTCGGCAAGGACTATCCGTTCCACCATGTCTTTCGCGAGCGCGAAGTGATGACGGCACGCGCGGCACATGCCGCCGGTTTCGCGCCCGCCGTCCTCCATGCCGAACCGGGCATCCTGGTGACGGAGTTTCTTGGCGCCAAAACCTATCAGGCGGAAGATGTGCGCGCCAACCTCGGCCGCATCGCCGCCCTGATGCGCGGCTTCCATCGGGAGATGCCCAATCACGTTTCCGGCGCCGGCTTCATGTTCTGGGTGTTCCATGTCATTCGCGACTATGCGCGCACGCTTGAGGAGGGCGGCAGCCGCAAGCGGGGCGAATTGCCGCGCCTGCTGACGCTGGCCGACGAACTGGAGCGCGCGCAGAAATTGCTGCCGATCGTCTTTGGCCACAACGATCTGTTGCCGGCTAATATTCTCGACGACGGCAACAGGCTGTGGCTGATCGACTTCGAATATGCCGGCTTCAACACGGCGATGTTCGATCTGGCCGGCGTCGCCTCGAATGCCGGCATGAGCGACGCGGAATCCTTCGCCTTCCTGACCGCCTATTTCATGAAGGAGCCGGACGAGGCAATCCGCCGCTCGCATGCGGCCATGCAATGCGCCTCGCTGCTGCGCGAGGCGATGTGGAGCATGGTGTCCGAACTCTATCTCGACGCGCCCGGCATCGATTACGTCGCCTACACCGAGGAAAACCTGACGCGGCTCGATGCGGCGCTGGAAAACTACCGGACAAAATACGGGACACAGAAATCATGACATTGCCTAGCCAGGCCGCCATCGTCGTCATTGGCGGCGGCATCATCGGCTGTTCGACGGCCTATCATCTGGCGCGCGACCACAAGGCCGACGTGGTGCTGCTCGAACAGGGCAAGCTGACCTCGGGTTCGACCTGGCATGCCGCGGGTTTGGTCGGGCAATTGCGCTCGTCGGCCTCGATCACCCGCGTGCTCAAATACTCCGTCGACCTCTACAAGGGACTGGAAGCCGAAACCGGTCTTGCCACCGGCTGGAAGATGACCGGCTGCCTGCGGCTTGCCACCAATGCAGACCGCTGGACCGAATACAAAAGGTTGGCGACGACAGCGAAAAGCTTCGGCATGGACATGCAATTGCTGTCGCCGGCTGAGATCAAGGCCATGTGGCCGCTCCTGGAAACCGGCGATCTCGTCGGCGCTTCCTGGCTGCCAACCGATGGCCAGGCTAGCCCCTCCGACATCACGCAGTCGCTGGCCAAGGGTGCGCGCATGCATGGCGCCAGACTGTTCGAGAATGTCCGCGTCACCGGCTTCGAGCTCAGGGATGGCCGCATCACGGTGGTGAAGACCAGCAGGGGCGACATCGCCTGCGACAAGGTGGTCAACTGCGCCGGCCAATGGGCACGGCAGTTGGGGGCAATGGCCGGCATCAACGTGCCGCTGCAGCCGGTCAAGCACCAGTACATCATCACCGAGAAGATCGACGGACTGGCGACCGACGCGCCGACCATCCGCGACCCGGATCGCCGGACTTACTTCAAGGAGGAGGTCGGCGGGCTGGTGATGGGTGGGTATGAGCCTAACCCGCAAGCATGGACGACTGATCTCCCCGGGGGCGATGTGCCTGACGATTGGGAGTTCCGGCTGTTCGACGACGACTACGACCATTTCGAGCAGCACATGCGCCAAGCGATCGCGCGCGTGCCGGCGCTGGAGACAGTCGGCGTCAAGCAGATGATCAACGGGCCGGAGAGTTTTACGCCGGACGGCAATTTCATCCTTGGCGCGGCGCCCGAATGCGCCAACATGTTCGTTGGGGCCGGCTTCAACGCCTTCGGCATCGCCTCAGGCGGCGGCGCCGGCTGGGTGCTGGCGCAATGGGTGGTCGACGGCGAGGCGCCGCTTGACCTGTGGGTGGTCGACATCAGGCGCTTCTCGAACCTGCACCGCGACCGGCAATGGGTCCGCGACCGCACGCTGGAGGCCTACGGCAAGCACTACACGATCGGCTTCCCGCATGAGGAGTATGCCAGCGGACGCCCGCGCATCGTCTCGCCGCTTTACGAACGGCTGAAGCAGCAGCGCGCCGTTTTCGGCTCGAAGCTCGGCTGGGAGCGGCCGAACTGGTTCGCGCCGGAAGGTGCAGAGCCCCAGGACATCTATTCGATGGGGCGCCAGAACTGGTTCGCGGCCGTCGGCGACGAACACAAGCATGTGCGCGAGAAGGTCGGCATCTTCGATCAGTCGTCCTTTGCCAAATACGAGCTGAGCGGGCCTGACGCGCTGAAGGCGCTGGACTGGATCTGCGCCAACGATGTCGGCAAGCCGGCCGGCCGGCTGACCTACACCCAGCTTCTCAACACGCGCGGCGGCATCGAGGCGGATCTGACCGTGGCGCGGCTGGCCGAGGAAAAGTTCTACATCGTCACCGGCACCGGGTTCCGCACGCATGACCTGTCGTGGATCGGCGACCATATCGGCGAAGGTCTCAATGCCACGCTCGCCGACGTCACCGAGGATTTCGGCACGCTGTCGCTGATGGGACCCCAGGCCCGCGATGTGCTGGCCGATGTGACGGAGGCGGACGTGTCGAACGCGACATTCCCGTTCGGCCATGTGCGCGAAATTGTCATCGCCGGCCACACGGTTCGGGCGTTGCGCGTCACCTATGTCGGCGAGCTCGGCTGGGAACTGCATGTGCCGATCGCGGCCACAGGCGAAGTGTTCGATGCGCTGATGGCGGCAGGCAAGAAGCACGATATCCGCCCCGTCGGCTACCGGGCCTTGGAATCGCTGCGGCTGGAAAAAGGCTATCGCGCCTGGGGCTCCGACATCACGCCCAATGACACGCCGCAGGAAGCCGGCCTGGGTTGGGCGGTCAAGCTGCGCAAGAACACGGATTTCGTCGGGCGGCGCGCGCTCGAAAAGGTCGGCGGCGCGGCTTTGAAGAAACGTTTTGCCGGCTTCACGGTCGATGATCCGGAGATCGTGCTGCTCGGCCGCGAGACCATCCTGCACAATGGCGAGCCGGTCGGCTATCTGACCAGCGGCGGCTATGGCTACACGGTGGGCAAAAACATCGGCTACGGCTATGTGCGCAACGCCGACGGGGTGAGCGACGATTTTCTCGCCTCGGGGGACTATGAACTGGTCGTGGCGATGGAGCGGACTCCGGCCAAGATCCATCTCGAACCGATGTACGACCCCGCGGGGAAAAAGGTTAGAGCCTAGAATTTTGAGGGCGAGACCGGAACCACCAAACCGGCAAATGACCACTCCCAAAGATGTCTTCTGGTGAAGCCGGCGCCGCCCCTCATCCGCCTGCCGGCACTTTCTCCCCGTAAACGGGGAGAAGCCCGCTGACCGCGGCCTCGGCACTCTTTCTGCTACGTTGACGATCGGCGAAACCGGTGATGCCAGCGTCCTTCTCCCCGTTCACGGGGAGAAGATGGCGGCAGCCAGATGAGGGGCGGCGCGACGCTGAAATCGGCCACCCAGCGCCTCGGCTCAGTTCACGCGCAGGGCGAGCCCCCGACTTGGCACGGTGTCGGCCTCGCCGGGCATCGAGACGTAGGGACGCGTTTCCTCGACGCGAGAGACGAGGCCTTGCGTTTCGAGTTCGGCGATGCGCGCGGCAAAGCCGGCTTCCCACAGCGTGTTTTTGACCGTCAGCACGATGATGCCGCCCGGCCGGCAGATGCGGATCAGCTCGTCCAGCCCCTCGACGCCGACATGGCCGGAGGTGAAGACGCCGGACGAGACGATGCCGGCATAGGCACCGTCGGCAAAAGGCAGCTTGCCGCCAAGCGCCAGACAATGCAGCGCGGAATAGACGCCCTTGCGGGCCGCCTGGGCGAGCATGCCTTGTGAAATGTCGAGCGCCTCGACCTGGGGATAGCCGGTTATGTCAAGCCATTCGCCGATCAGCCCGGTGCCGGCTCCCGCATCGAGCAGCGGTGCGGCACCGCGCGGCAAATGGCGGGCCAGCAGGGCAAGGCAGATCGTCGGATGCCGGTAACCGGCGGCCGACATGTCGGCGTCATAGGTCTGCGACCAACGGTCATAAAGTGCGGCGACGTCCTCTGGCCGCTTCGCCGCGTAGGCAGCGCCAAGCGCACCTTGATGTTTGCTGTCCGCCATCGCTGTTAGCCACCCACTCTCGCGCCACCCACGATCGGATGATAGCCAAACCGCGAAAATTGTGGAACCGTCGGCGCGACAAATAACAGCGTGGGGACGCAGCCATGGCGACAGACGAGGCGCGTGCAACTTTTGCCGACATTCCGTTGGCCGCCATCCCCATGCTGGCCGGCTACACCGGGCCACTGGAGCGGCTCGGCGGCCTCACCAACCTGGTCTTCAAGGCCGGCGATTTTTGCCTGCGCATCCCCGGCAGGGGCACCGAGGAATACATCAACCGCGCCAACGAGGCGGTGGCGGCGCGCGAGGCGGCAAAGGCGGGAGTCAGTCCCGAGGTGCTGCATGTCGATCCCGCCACCGGGGTCATGGTGACGCGCTTCATCGCCGGCGCAGAGACCATGTCGCCGGAGAAATTCACGACACGGCCGGGCAGTCCTGCGCGCGCCGGCGAGGCTTTCCGCAAGCTGCACGCTTCAGGCGCGGTGTTTCCCTTCCGCTTTGAACTTTTTGCGATGATCGACGACTATCTCAAGGTGCTGTCGACCAAGGATGTCTCGTTGCCCGCCGGCTATCACGACGTGGTGCGCGAGGCCGGGAGCGTGCGGTCGGCACTTGCCGCCCATCCCTTGCCCCTCGTCGCCTGTCATTGCGATCCGCTGTGCGAGAACTTTCTCGATACGGGCGACAGGATGTGGATCGTCGACTGGGAATATTCGGGCATGAACGACCCGCTCTGGGACCTTGGCGACCTCAGCGTGGAAGGCAAGTTCGACACCGTGCAGGACGAAGAGATGATGCGTGCCTATTTCGGCGGCGAGGCCAGGCCGGCCGAGCGCGGCCGCATCGTCATCCACAAGGCGATGTGCGATCTGTTGTGGACGCTGTGGGGCTGATCCAGCTCGCCAACAACAACCCGGTCGATGATTTCCGCGCCTATGCCGACGGGCGGTTTGCCCGCTGCAAGGCGCTGATGGAGACGCATGAGTTTTCACGGCACCTTGCCGCGATACGCCGGGGTTAGGGACCAGAAGCTGGACCCTAATTGACGCCCTTCGGCACGTTTTCCGGCGGCACCGTGGTGTCGACCACTTTCTGGCGGTGGAAGATGAACAGGCCGGCGAGGACGATGATGCCCGAGCCGATCAGGATGCGCGGGCCGGGAACGTCGCCGAAGAACACCAGCCCGAACACCACCGCCCACAACAGCAGCGTGTAATGCAGCGGCGCCAGCGTCGAGGCCGGCGCCAGCTTGAGCGCCCTGGTGATCATCAGATGCGCGCCGCAGGAGACGATGCCGAGCAGCAGCATGGCGCCGAAGTCGAGCGCCGACGGCGTCTGCCAGGCGCCGATGGTCAGCGCGCCTCCGACCACCATCGTGCCGATGGTCTGCCACGTCACCAGATTGGTGTCGCTGGTGCCGCGCAGGCGCCGGTTGAGGATGATGGCGAAGGCGAAGGCAATGCTTCCGGCGAGCGCGAAGCTCGACGACAGCGAGAACGAGGCCGACGAGGGTTTCAGCATGATCAGCACGCCGCAGAAGCCGAGCAGGATCGCCATCCAGCGACGCCAGCCAACCTTTTCGCCAAGCAAGAGGTGCGAGAGTGCCGCGACATAGATCGGCCCGGCCATGTAGAAGCTCATCACGTCGGCAAGCGGCAGGTAGACCACGGCGGCATAGAAGAAGGCCGTGTCGAGCGTCGTCATCACCACGCGCAGCAGCTGCAGCTCCAGGCGTTCCATGCGAAACAGCTTGACTGTCCCCTGATGGGCGATCATCGGGCCGAGCACGAAGAAGGCGCCGATGGAGCGGATCAGCACCACCTGGCCGACGGAAAAGCTGGCGACCAGCCACTTGCCCATGGCGTCGTTCAGCGCAAACAGGAAGTCGCCGGCCAGCATCAGCAGGATGCCGGCCAAAAGCACATTCCTGATCGTGGAATTCTGGATGGCAGGCTGCGCCATGGCCGGTGTCAAATCCTTCCGGACGGTGGCTCGGTTACGGCGTGTTAGAGGACTATCATTCGGTTGACGAGGAGATTTACCACAAAGGCAGGGGCCACAGCCGCAAATTCGCTGGACCTAACGAGTACTGCAGACGATCGCCTATGTCTCTTGTCGGGTCGGTGGTGACCCATCGTACGAGGGCGCAAGCTCGCGAATGCGCCATTGCTGGTAGACGAAAAACAGCGCGAACAGGGCAATTGCAACGGTAATCCCAATTGTCAGCGCGCCGACAATTCCGATCCCCATCCATCGACTCATCAGGATAATGCCGGCGCCGGCAACCATGGCGTTTACGGTAGCGATCATCATGGCTGCGGTCGTCAGATAACCTGAAAGCGCACCGATCCTCAGCGCAGGCTCTGATTTGCCCTCTGGCCAGCGTCCGCGTTCGGCAGCGAAATAGGCCTCTGCTTGCGGGCCAAGCGTCCGATAGAAGGAACGGATCCGGGCGATTGCGATATGAGCCTGCATGTTCTCCACGGCAATGTCGACCATTCTCAGCGTGGTAAGGACTCCAAGCAGGAAAATGACCGGCAGAACCGTCGCCACGAACGGCAGGAAGGCCAGCGTCGAATTGGCGGCAAATCCCATCGCCACCAGAGAGCTGGAAAGCGCCATGACATAGATGGTGGCGCGCGAGCCGGCTTCGCTGATTGTCGTGCCGATGGCCGCCTGCATCACGAAGTGCTCGGTGGTTACCGCCGACATGAGCGCCGGGTTTGGTTCCCTCACATTCTTCTCGTCGCTCACGGCAATACCTCGAAGGCAGTCATTGGGCTTGCGGCGCAACGTGCCGACGGTTGACGGAGGCGGGCCGGCCATCGATGGACAGCCGCGTTTCCTGCCTCATTCGCTCCGCCACCACCTTGCCCCTGGCGATGACGCACAGGCGTTCGGCGCGCAGGCGCAAGGCCTCGATCGGATTGCCGGCATCGAGGATGACCAGGCTGGCGCGCTTGCCGACCGCCAGGCCGAGATGATCGAGCCCCATGATCGACGCGTTGACGTTGGTGACCATGTCGAAGCAGCGCGCCATGTCGGCCGGGCTCGACATCTGGGCGACGTGCAGGCCCATGAAGGCGACATCGAGCATGTCGGCGGTGCCTAGCGAGTACCAGGGATCGAGCACGCAGTCCTGGCCCCAGCCGACGCGAATGCCGAGGGCCTGCATCTCCTTGACCCGGGTCATGCCCCGGCGTTTCGGGAAAGTGTCATGGCGGCCCTGCAGCATGATGTTGATCAGCGGGTTGGGGATCGCCGAAACGCCCGCCTCGGCGATCAGCGGCAGCAGCTTCGAAACGTAGTAATTGTCCATCGAATGCATCGAGGTGAGATGCGAGCCAGCGACCTTGCCTTGCAGGCCAAGGCGCTGCGTCTCATAGGCAAGCTGCTCGATGTGACGCGACAGTGGGTCGTCGGTCTCGTCGCAATGCAGGTCGACCATCAGGCCGCGCCTGGCTGCGATCTCGCAGAGCTCGGTGACCGAGCGCGTCCCGTCGGCCATGGTGCGCTCGAAATGCGGAATGCCGCCGACGATGTCGACGCCCATGTCGAGCGCGCGGATGGTGTTTTCACGCGCCGTCGGCGAGCGATAAAACCCGTCCTGCGGAAAGGCGACCAATTGCAGGTCGATATAAGGGGCAATGGTTTTCTTGACGTCGAGCAGGGCTTCGACCGCCAGCAGCCTGTCGTCACAGACATCGACATGGGTGCGGATGGCAAGCAGACCCATCGACACCGCCCAGTCGCAATAGGCAAGTGCGCGGTCGCGCACCGCCTCATGCGTCAAAAGCGGCTTCAACTCGCCCCACAGCGAAATGCCCTCGAGCAGCGTGCCTGACGCATTGATGCGCGGAATGCCGTAGGAGAGCGTCGCGTCCATGTGAAAATGCGGATCGACGAAGGGCGGCGAGACCAGATTGCCACCGGCGTCGATCGCCGTGCCGGCGGTGACATCGAGCTTCGGCTCGATCGCGGCGATTGTCTCGCCGATGATGCCGATGTCGGCGACCCTGCCATCAGGCAGCGTGCCGCCGCGAACGATAAGGTCGAAATCCATATGTCGTCATCCCGCTTGAAGAATCAGCATTCTGTCGTGGCGGCGAAAAATCCTGAAGCGCTTGCGCTGCCCCTCATCCGCCTGCCGGCACCTTCTCCCCGTATAGTGACGGGGAGAAGGGAGATGTGCGACCCGCCGCCTTTTTTGCCACGCCTACAATTGGCGAAATCGTTGATGACGGCGCCTTTCTCCCCGTCACTATACGGGGAGAAATGTCCGGCAGGACGATGAGGGGGCAGCGCCATACAGATGGAATTTCAGCTCTACTCCGGCACGAACCTGACCGCGCCCTTGGCCGCACTCGTCGCCATCGCGGCATAGGCGCGCAGGGCAGTCGTCACCTTGCGCTTGCGCTTTTCCTCGGGCTTCCAGGCAGCAACCCCCTTTGCTTCCATGGCTGCCCGGCGCGCGGCAAGTTCGGCATCGCTGACCGCGAGGCGGATGGTCCGGTTCGGGATGTCGATCTCGACCGTATCGCCCTCCTGCACCAGCCCGATCAAACCGCCTTCGGCGGCCTCCGGCGAGACATGGCCGATCGACAGGCCCGACGTGCCGCCGGAGAAGCGGCCGTCGGTGACCAATGCGCAGGCCTTGCCGAGGCCCTTCGACTTCAGATAGCTGGTCGGGTAGAGCATTTCCTGCATGCCGGGGCCGCCGCGCGGCCCCTCATAGCGGATGACGACGACATCGCCGGCCTTGATCTCGTTGGACAAGATCGCCTTGACGCTGGCGTCCTGGCTTTCGAACACGCGGGCCGGGCCGGTGAACTTCAGGATCGATTCGTCGACGCCGGCGGTCTTCACGATGCAGCCGTCGAGTGCCAGATTGCCTTTCAGCACGGCAAGGCCGCCATCCCTGGAGAAGGGATGCTGGGCTGAACGGATGACCCCCTTTTCGCGGTCGAGGTCGAGCTCGTCCCAGCGGCGGTCCTGGCTGAAGGCGACCTGCGTCGGCACGCCACCCGGTGCGGCGAGGAAGAAATCGCGCACGCTCTGACTGGTCGAGCGCGAAATATCCCAATGGTCGAGCGCGTCACCCAGCGTACGCGTGTGCACGGTCGGCAGGTCGCGATTGATCAAGCCGGCATTGTCGAGCTGGCCGAGGATGGCAAAAATGCCGCCGGCGCGGTGGACGTCTTCCATGTGGACATCGGACTTGGCGGGAGCCACCTTGCACAGCACCGGCACCTTGCGCGATAGCGCGTCGATGTCATCCTGATCGAAGTCGATCTCGCCCTCATGCGCGGCGGCCAGGATGTGCAGCACGGTGTTGGTCGAGCCGCCCATGGCGATGTCGAGCGTCATGGCGTTCTCGAAGGCGCCCTTCGAGGCAATGTTGCGCGGCAGCGCCGTCTCGTCATCCTGCTCGTAGTAGCGCTGAGCGAGATCGACGATCAGGTGGCCGGCTTCGACGAACAGCCGCTTGCGGTCGGCATGCGTGGCCAGCGTCGAGCCGTTGCCGGGCAGCGACAGGCCAAGTGCTTCGGTCAAACAATTCATCGAATTGGCGGTGAACATGCCGGAGCAGGAACCGCAGGTCGGACAGGCAGAGCGCTCGATGACCTTGACGTCCTCGTCGGAAATCTTGTCGTCGGCGGCCGCGACCATGGCGTCGACCAGGTCGAGCGCCTGCGTCTTGCCGGCGAGCACCACCTTGCCGGCTTCCATCGGGCCACCGGAAACGAAGACGGTCGGGATGTTGAGGCGTAAGCTGGCCATCAGCATGCCGGGCGTGATCTTGTCGCAATTGGAAATGCAGACCATGGCGTCGGCGCAGTGCGCGTTGACCATGTACTCGACCGAGTCGGCGATCAGCTCGCGCGACGGCAACGAATAGAGCATGCCGTCATGGCCCATGGCGATGCCGTCGTCGACGGCGATGGTGTTGAATTCTTTCGCAACGCCGCCGGCCTTCTCGATCTCGCGCGCGACCAGCTGGCCGAGATCCTTCAGATGCACATGACCCGGCACGAACTGGGTGAAGGAGTTGACCACCGCGATGATCGGCTTGCCGAAATCGGAATCCTTCATGCCGGTGGCGCGCCAGAGACCGCGGGCGCCGGCCATGTTGCGGCCATGGGTGGTGGTGCGGGAGCGATAGGCAGGCATGAATTTTCCTTGGCTGGCTGGCCGCGCTCGATGCGGAGCGTGGCGGCGCTGAATTCGGACCGCAGGCGTTATAGACGGGCAAGCCTGGTCTGGCCACAATTTTGCGATGCGCCAGCAAATCCGGAAGGCGGTTGACGAGGGCGGTTCGTCTGTATATAGCCAATCAGGTATATACCCTTTTGGCTATGGACATTCGATGGACCAGCTGGACGCCACCTTTGCCGCACTCGCCGATCCGACGCGCCGCGCCATCCTTGCCCGGCTCATCCAGGGCGAAGCGTCGGTGATGGAGCTTGCCGAGCCCTTCGCGATGAGCCAGCCGTCGATTTCCAAGCATCTCAAGGTGCTGGAAAACGCCGGACTGATTTCCCGTGGCCGCGACGCGCAGCGACGGCCCTGCCGGCTGGAAGCAAAACCGCTGGCCGAGGCCAATGACTGGCTGGAGCGTTACCGCAACATTTGGGAAGGCAACTTCCAGCGCCTCGACGCGCTGCTCGTCGCCATGCAGGCCGAGAAAGCTCCCGACAGTACGGACCAGTAGCCGAAAAATCAGGCCTGTGTCGGATTGCCGGCCGGCCGCACGTCCTTGGGCAAACATGAGGAGGATCATCGTGAGCACCACAACCTTGCCCGGCGCGACCGTCGCCACATTGACCGTGACCACGCCCAGTGACCGCGAAGTGCAGATCACCCGCCTCTTCGATGCGCCGCGGCCGATGGTCTTCGACTGCTGGACGATACCGGAGCTTTTGAAGGGCTGGCTGCACGGCCCCGATGGCTGGCGGCTGGCTGTCTGTGAAATCGACCTCAGGGTTGGCGGCGCCACGCGCTATGTCTGGCAGCACCGCGATGGCCGCAGCATGGGCATGAGCGGCGCCTATCGCGAAATCGTGCGCCCAGCCAGGATCGTCGCCACCGAATTGTTCGACGAGGACTGGACCGGCGGCGAGACGGTCGGGACCGTGGTCTTCACCGAACAGACCGGAAAGACGCTGCTGACGCAGACGGTGCTTTACGCCTCGCAAGCGGCCCGCGACGGCGCGCTCGGCACTGGCATGACTGGCGGCATGGCTGAAAGCTATGCCCAGCTCGACGCCTACCTTGCTTCCCTGCAGGACGCCGCCAAGGGCGCCGCCTGACCCTTCCTTCACCCCCAAGAGACAACGAGGAGCACGACATGCAGAAGATCACCACCTTCCTGTGGTTCGATGGCCAGGCCGAAGAGGCCATGAACCATTACATTTCCATCTTCAAGAATTCGAAGGCGCTGAGTGTGACACGCTGGCCCAAGGGCCACGCTCTTGAAGGCAAGGTGCTGGTGGCTTCGTTCGAGCTCGACGGCATACAATTCCAGGCGCTCAATGGTGGCCCGCAATACAAGTTCACCGAGGCGATCTCGCTGTCGATCGACTGCAAGACGCAGCAAGAGGTGGATCATTTCTGGAACAAGCTCATCGAAGAAGGCGGCGAGCCCGGACCCTGCGGCTGGCTGAAGGACAGGTTCGGCGTTTCCTGGCAGGTCGTGCCGGAGCAACTGCCAAGACTGCTTCAGGATCCGGACCAGGCCAAGGCCGGCCGTGTCATGGCGGCGATGATGCAGATGAGCAAGATCGACATCGCCAAGATCGAAGAAGCGGCCAGGGGCTGAGCACCGCACGATCTTCCTTCTCCTCCTTGCGGGCAGAGCAGTCGCATATGGATTCTTGCGAAGAAGGACCCCCACCCTGACCCTCCTCACAAGGGGGAGGGAACGCTGCCGCGTGCCCTTACTTCCTCTTTGGCGTCGAAAGCAGGCTATTTGCCAAGGTCAGCGCCAGCGAAAATCTCCCTCCCCCTTGTGGGGAGGGTTAGGGGTGGGGGTATATCGTAGAGCGAAAGCCTCGGCTTTCCACTTGCGGGGGAAAAGAAGGGTCAAGCCGCCTTGTCGCGGACCTGATAGTCCTTGATCGTGGCGAAGCGGATCGCCTTCCAGCGCTCGGCTTCGTAGTTGAGCGAGAAGGCGTGCTGGGCGAGGAACACCGGATCATTGTCGAGGTCGCGGGCAATGTCGCCGCGATGCGCCTCGATGAAGCGCAGAACCTCCGCCTTGTCGTCGGCCGATATCCAGCGGCAGACCGAAAAGCGCGACATCTCGAACTCGACCGGCAGCGTGTATTCGAAGTTCAGCCGCTCCTTCAACACGTCGAGCTGCAGCGCGCCGACGACGCCGACGATGGCCGGCGAGCCGTCCTCTGGCGAGAACAGCTGCACGACGCCTTCCTCGGCCATCTGGTGCAGCGCTTCCTTGAGCTTCTTGGCCTTCATCGCGTCGCCCAAGCGGACGCGGCGCAGGATTTCCGGCGCGAAATTCGGCACGCCGCGGAACAGGATTTCCTCGCCCTCGGTCAGCGTGTCGCCGATGCGCAGCGTGCCGTGGTTGGGAATGCCGACGACGTCGCCGGCGAAGGCCTCGTCGGCGGTGACGCGGGTGCGGGCAAAGAAGAATTGCGGCGCCGACAAGCTCATCGGCTTGCCGGTGCGCACCAGCTTGGCCTTCATGCCGCGCTCGAGCTTGCCGGAGCAGACGCGGACAAAGGCGATGCGGTCGCGATGGTTGGGGTCCATATTGGCCTGAATCTTGAAGACGAAGGACGTCATCTTGTCCTCGGTCGCCTCGACCTTGCGGGTGTCGGCTTCCTGTGCGCGCGGCGGCGGGCCAAAGGCACCAAGCGCCTCGATCAGGTCGCGCACGCCATAATTGCGCAGTGCCGAGCCGAAATAGACCGGCGTCAGATGGCCCTCGCGAAAAGCGTCGATATCGAGCGGACGGCAGGCTTCGCGCGCCAGTTCCAGCTCCTCGATGAAGGCCTCGCGCTCGTTCTCCGGCAGCAGCCCGGCGACACGGTTGGAATCGGGGCCGTTGACCGGCGTGCGTTCCTTTTCGTCGTCGCCCCTGCGCACCGCGTTCAGCGCCAGATGATAGGTGCCGGAAAAATTCTTGCCGCGGCCGATCGGCCAAGTGATCGGCGCTGTATCCAGCGCCAGTTTCTGCTCGATCTCGTCCAAAATCTCGAACGGGTCGCGGCTTTCGCGGTCCATCTTGTTGACGAAGGTGATGATCGGGATGTCGCGCAGCCGGCAGACCTCGAACAGTTTCAGCGTGCGCGGCTCGATGCCCTTGGCGGCGTCGAGGACCATGACGGCGCTGTCGACCGCTGACAGCGTGCGATAGGTGTCGTCGGCGAAGTCCTCGTGGCCGGGCGTGTCGAGCAGGTTGAAGACATTGTCCTCATATTCGAAGGTCATCACCGAGGTGACGACCGAAATGCCGCGCTCGCGCTCGATCTTCATCCAGTCGGACCGGGTCTGGATCTTGTCCTTCTTGGCCTTGACCTCACCGGCAAGCTGGATGGCGCCACCGAACAGCAGCAGCTTTTCGGTGAGCGTGGTCTTGCCAGCGTCCGGGTGCGCTATGATCGCGAAGGTGCGGCGGCGGGATACCGCTTGTTCGATGTCTTCAGCCAATTTTTGGAATCCTGTCTGTGGCGCGGGCTTCTAGCAGTGCATTTCCGGCCTGTCGAACAGATTTGACCGGATTGCCTGCTGGCACTTGAGATAGGTCCGTTGCGATGGCATCAAAAGACCCGGTTCGGCAGAGGTCCAGCATGAGCACCGCCAAAGAAGTGATCGTCATCGGCGCCGGCATCATCGGCGCCTCCATCGCCTGGCATCTGAGCAAGGTGGGCGCGCAGGTGACGGTCATCGCCGACAGCGCCGTTGGCGGGGTGGCGACGCCGAACTCGTTTGCCTGGATCAATGCCAGCTGGGGCAATCCGGAGCCGTATTTCCGGCTGCGCACCCGCGCCATGGCGGAATGGAAACGGCTCGCAAACGAGCTGCCTGGACTGCCGCTCGCCTGGTGCGGCGGGCTGTGCTGGGACCTGCCAGCCGACAGGCTCGAAGCCTACGCGGCCGAACACGCTTCATGGGGCTATGGCATCGAACGCGTTGGCCGCGACCGGGCGGCACAAATCGAGCCCAACCTCGTCGAGCCTCCCGATTTTGCCGTTTATGTTGCTGAAGAAGGCGTGGCCGAACCTGTGGCCACCGCGAAAGCGCTGCTGACCGACGCCGAACAGCGTGGCGCGAGAATGACGATCGGAGCCGTCACCGCTTTGGTGCTTTCCAACGGCAAGGTCGCCGGCGTGGAGATTTCCGGCCGGCCGATTGTCGCCGACGAGGTGGTGATCGCAGCCGGCACTGGCGCCCCAGCCATCGCCGCCACCGCCGGCATCAAGCTGCCGATCGAGACGCCGCCTGGTCTGATTGTCCACTCGCGGCCTTACAAAAAGCTGCTCAACGGGCTAGTGCACGCCGAGAAACTGCATATGAGACAGACGGCCGAGGGCCGCATCATCTCCGGCTCGGATTTCGCCGGCGGCGATCCCGGCCATGACCCTGAAGCCACGGCGCGCGAATTGTTCGCGGTAATGAAGGCAGCGTTGCGCGGCGCCAACGGGCTGGAACTCGATTTCCACACGGTCGGCTATCGTCCGACTCCGATCGATGGTTTTCCGATCATCGGCCGCGCCGAGGGCATGGACGGTCTCTATGTCGCGGTCATGCATTCGGGCATCACGCTGGCGCCGGCCGTCGGCCTGTTCGCCGCTCGGGAAATCCTCGACGGCGAGCGCGACCCGCTGCTGGCACCGTATGGACTGTCGCGCTTCGCTCAATAACCCGGCGGACGGCGAAAGCCGCCTGTCATTGGTTCGATTGCCTTGGCGATGCCGAGCAGCCGCGCTTCCGACCAGCGTTTGCCGACCAGTTGCAGGCCGATCGGCAAGCCTTCGCTGTCTCGTCCGCATGGCAGCGAAAGTGCGGGGTGGCCGCTGTAGTTGAAGACAGCGCCATAGGCCGGCAACATCCAGTAGCTTTGTTCCTTGCCGTCGACCTGGATCGGCGTGCCGGGCGCGCAATGCGGGAAGGCCGTGGTCATAGCGACCGGGCAGAGCAGCGCATCCCAGTCTTCGAAGAACCGGTCCCAGCCGAGAATGGATCTGTCGCGGCGGGCAAGCGCTTCGAACCAGCGTGACACCGGTGTCGGTTGCTGCGGCGGCTCCGGTTGCGCGGCCTCCATCATCATGCCGATCAGGGCGCCGCCCTGCGCGAGATCGTCGTGTAAATCGAGTTTTGGCAGTTTTGCTTCTTCAACGATCACCCCTGCCGATTGCACCTGCCTTGCCAGACCTTCGACTGCGGCGCTGATCTCGCCGGCCACCGGAAACCCGGGAAAGGATGGCGCCAAGGCGATGCGCAATGTCCTGAGGTCGAGCTTTGGCATGCCCTCGACCGGTACCGGCGCAAGATCGGTGTCGTTTCCATCCGGTCCGGCGATGATTTGATAGATCAACGCCAAATCTTCCACGCTGCGCGCCAGCGGGCCAAGGCAGGACATCAGCCGCACGCTGCGCGCGGCGGCGCCAGGATCGGGGAAGGCGCCAGCCAGCGAGACGCGGTGCTCCGTCGGTTTGAGCCCGTAAACACCGCAGAAGGCGGCCGGCAGCCGAATCGAATCCTGCATGTCGGTGCCGACATCGAACGGCGTCATCCCTGAGCTAAGTGCCGCCGCCGCACCGCCGCTGGAGCCGCCCGCGGTGCGCTGGAGGTCCCACGGATTGCCGGTGCGACCGAACAATGGATTGTTCGACTGCCAGTCGGACAGCATGGTCGCGACGTTGGTCTTGGCGAACAGCACGCCGCCGGCTGCCTTCAGCCTGATAACGATCGGGCTGTCGCGCCTGGCGATGTAGTCGGCGAAGGGCGGGAAGCCGACCGTGGTCTTCATGCCAGATGTCTCGTGCATGTCCTTCAGCGTGAACGGGACGCCATGCAGCGGCCCGAGCGCGGCGCCTTGCGCCTGGGCTACATCCGCCTTTTTGGCGCGCTCGCGGGCGCCCTCCCGGTCGAGCGGGATGACGGCGTTGACCGCCTTATTGTGCTCGTCGATCTGCGCCAGATGCGCATCAAGTGCCTCCACGGCGGAGATTGTCCGCGTGGCGATCGCGGCGGCGAGATCGACGGTTGAGGAAAAGACGGCGTCCATGACGATGCTCCGGCCTGGCCGCGGGTGTCGATTGACATGGAGGATTGCCGCGCGGCTTCAAGCCAAGTTCAGCATTTGAAACTCGCTAGCACTTGATCGTAATTGCGCAGGCTGGAACTGTTGAATTCGGCGCTCTACGGCGCCCCCCTCTGTCCTGCCGGACATCTCCCCCACAAGGAGGGAGATCGGCAGCTTCAGTGCTTCGTCCAATCCTGCAACGTTGGAGATTGGCGAAAGCCGCGATGACGGCCAATCTCCCCACCTGTGGGGGAGATGTCCGGTAGGACAGAAGGGGGCGCTGTCCCGCGACGCAAACAATTGGCGAAGAATTTACCCGACCAGCGCCAGCTTCGCGGCGGTCGGAGCAAAGGGACTGATGGCGATGCCGTCCCTGGTCATGGTGACGAAGCTCGATGGCGGGATCGCCTGCCAGTCGCCGCCCTCGCGGTCGAAGGGTTCGGAAACGATGCAGCGGCCGCCCTTGCGCAAGACGGAGGTGTAGAGCGTCGGGGCGTGGGCATCGGTCGCATAGCGCACCGCATGCAGCGCCTGTCCGTCCGAGAAAGCGGCGGTAAGCTTCAGCGCCGGCTCCAGCCCAACACGGCGCGAGGCTTCGAGCACGCGGCTGGTGGCGCGCGAGACGGCGCCTTGCGGATCGTCGGCCAATCCTTCGTCGATCATCAGCAGGAAAAACAATTCGGAATCGGTGGTGCCTTCGCGTTGGTCGAAGACGGCGTCGGACAGCGAATTCTCCAGCGCGCGGCGGATCTTTTCGAAGCCGCCGATCTGGCCGTTGTGCATGAACGACCAGCGCCCTGAGACAAAGGGATGGCAGTTCATGCGGCTGGTGGCGCCGCCGGTCGAGGCCCGCACATGGGCGAGGAACAGGCCGGATTTGATCTGCCGGCACAGGCTCTTCAGATTGGGATCGGACCAGGCCGGCAGGATATCGCGATAGAGGCCGGGCTCCTGACGGTCGCCATACCAGGCAAGGCCGAAGCCGTCGCCATTGGTCGGCGATTTCGCTTCCTGGGCGCAATGGCTCTGGGCGATCAGCGAGTGACAGGGCGCCGTGAGGATGTCTTCGAGAAAGACCGCTTCACCGAGATAGGCCGCCCATCGGCACATCGCTTCTGTCGTCCTCTAGGCACGATCCATCAGAGCCACCGGCTCCTTTGTCACGTGCGAGCCTCTGTTGTGCGTCCGCTCGTAAAGCTCGCGAACGATTCGGCTGGCGGTAGTCTCAAACAGAAATGGCAAGAAAGCGTGAACGAGCGCGGCACAAGCCGCCATAAGCAGCCGCGACGAGAACCAGGCGGCAAAACCCATATGACCGAAATAGGTCTCGCCGACCTTGGCCGGATGAGAGGTGAAGATTCTTGCGAGCCGTGACGACATGCTGGTTCCCCTTCAGCGCTTGACGTTCTGATGTGAGTATCCTGACACGCTTCGCCGGTTCATCGGTCTCAAAATGTCCTTGTATTTGGCCATCTCATGGGACAATCATCCCACATGACGCTGGAAATCGATGAAATCGACCGAAAATTGCTGACCGAATTGCAACGTGACGGCACACTGTCGGTAGACCAGCTGTCGGAACGGGTGGCCTTGTCGCGCAATGCCTGCTGGCGCCGGGTGAAGCGGCTAGAGGAGGATGGCGTCATCACCGGCCGGGTGGCGCTGGTCGATGCCGAAAAGCTCGGGCTTGGCCTCTCGGTGTTCATCCTGATCCGAACGTCCAACCACGACCCGGACTGGCTGCAGAAATTCCGGGCGGCGGTGACCGGTTTTCCCGAGATCACCGGCGTCTATCGCATGTCGGGCGACCTCGACTATGTCTTGCGTGCCCGCGTCGCCGACGTGAAGGCCTATGACCGGCTCTACCAGCGGCTTATCGCCAAGGTGGCGCTGTCGGACGTTTCCGCCTCCTTCGTGATGGAGGAGATCAAGGAGACGACCGTGGTTCCGATGGAACTGCGGTAGTCGCGGCGCCTGGGATCTGCCGGGTTAGAGGCCTGTTGGCAGACAGGATCTGATCTTAGATGTTCGCAATTGGCCGAAGCCTCCCCAACTTCGTCATCCTAGGGCGTAGCAGTCGCGAAGCGGCTGCGGAGACCCTGGGATCCATGCCGCGACCTTAGCGAAGTGTGCAGCGGAGCAGAATTTTGTACCGTGGCGAAGCGTCTGAGTCGCGGCATGGATTCTCGGGTCTGCGCTGCGTCGCTACGCTCCTTGCTCGGCCCGTGGATGACGAAGTGATGGGCGTTTTTCGCTAATCGCCAAGGCGTGCGGTCCTTCTGGCAACGACCGCCGACCTTCCGCGAAGGAACTCGGTCACAGTGATGCCCGAAAGAAAGACGTTGATAGCATTGCGGTCGAGTTGACCGAATCGCCGTTCGCGCCGATAGGATCGATTTTATGCGCGCAGCCCTTCAAACTCCCTCCGTCATCGGTCCGACCGTCGGCTTCGTCAGGTTGCCGCATGGTGAAGGACTTCCCCTCCCTGCCTATGAAAGCACCGGTGCGGCCGGCATGGATCTGCGTGCCGCGGTGCCGGATGACCGACCGCTGCTGATCCTACCGGGAAAACGCGCTTTGGTGCCGACCGGGCTGATCGTGGAAATTCCCGGAGGCATGGAAGGCCAGGTGCGGCCGCGCTCCGGTCTCGCCTTCAAGCACGGGCTGACCGTTCTCAACACGCCCGGCACTGTCGACAGCGACTATCGCGGCGAGGTGAAGGTGCTGCTGATCAATCTCGGCGACGAGGATTTCGCCGTGACGCGCGGCATGCGCATCGCCCAGATCGTTTTCGCGGCGGCGACGCAGGCTGCCGTGGAGGAACGCAGTCTGGCCGGTGGCACGGCGCGCGGTTCGGGCGGGTTCGGATCGACCGGCACCGCCTGATGTCTGAACTGCCAAAACTCGTTATCTTCGACTGCGACGGGATTCTGGTCGATACGGAGAACCTCGCCAATCGACGCCTTGCGGAATGGCTAAGTGCTGCCGGATATCCGACGAGCTTCGAATATTGCCGCAAGAATTTCTCCGGCCGCAGCATGGCGTCGGTGCAGAAAGAGATCGAAGAAAAGACGAGCGTCAGGCTCGGCGCCGATTTCGTCGACCGCTGGAATGCCGGCCTGCCGGACCTGTTCGCCCACGGGGTCGAGGCGATCCCCTATGTCCGCGAGTTTGTCGAAGCCGTGCGTGCGGCCGGCATCGCCTATTGCGTCGCCACCTCGGCCCGGGTGTCGAAGATGCACATCACGCTTGGCCAGACCGGGCTGTTGCCGCTGTTCGAACATGCGATGTTCAGTTCGACCATGGTCGGGCGCGGCAAGCCGTTCCCCGACCTGTTCCTGCATGCGGCGAAGACAATGGGCTTCGCGCCCGCCGACTGCATCGTCATCGAGGACAGCGTTGCCGGCACGCAAGCCGGCATCGCCGCCGGCATGCGGGTGTTTTCCTATCATGGCGACCCCTATTCCGACCGCGACGGCCTGATCCAGGCCGGCGGTATCCTGTTCGACGACATGCGCGAACTGGCCGGGCTGGTGCCAATCCACTGATCTAATCTTCAACTCGCCTGTACGCCTCGATTGTCCGTGCTAGCTTGGCGCCGCCAACTCGGGGCCACGCATGAAACCCACCCTGCTTCGCTTCTTCCTCGCCTTGATCCTGCTGCCGTTTCTCTGGACTACAGCCGGCGCGCAAGCCGTCAGCTTCCCGGACCTCGGCAGCGCGCTGCCAGGCCTCAAGGATTTCACCTATCTCGACCTGGCCAAGATGGTGATCCCAGATCTCGCCGCGGACAAGGACGGCTTCTACAGGGGTGGATTGCCGATCGAGATGCGCCACATCGAGGGGCCGGACAGCGGCGGTTCGCCACCCGAGACCACAGGCTTTTCCAGTGCCTCGGTGCTTGCCATCAAGGCCGGCGGCAAGGACCGGCTGACCATGCTGTTCGATCTCGGCGACTCTCCTGACAGCGCAGAAGGCTACGCGGTGTTGGCGCTCTACGACATCACCGGCAAGCCGAAACTGCTCGACGCGGTCAATGTCGCCAACGACCGCAGCACCTCTTTTCGCGAGCCCGGCAAGCTTTCCGTTGGCAAGAACGATGACGTCCTCATAGTCATGAGCTCGCATTTCAATTCGAGCCAGAACTATGTGATCACGCCGCTGATCATGGTCCGCGACGACAAATTCGAACTGATCGACATGATCTATACGTTCGATGAAAACCTGTGCGCCTACAGCCGCAAGCAGGACGTGTCTTTCCAGACCATCGCCGACGGCCAGCCCTTTGCCGCCATCAAGGTGACGGTGACCGATGCCACGATGCCCAACGGTGAAAGCTGCGACGACACGCCGCCCGTGGCTTCGTCGCAAGAGATTTCCGTTGCCTATCGCTGGGACACGAAGGCGTCGCGCTACGCCAAGGATTCCGACGCGCTGGACAAGTTGGCAGGAGAGAACGCCAAACGCTTCTGAACCAATCGCATTCGTTTGCCCGGGCAAGGCGGGCAGGCTAAAATCCGCTCCAGCACACCGCACAGGATGGGGGAACTACCATGGACAAGGGCAAGATCTTTCGCGACCTGCATGCCTCGACCTTCGTCATGCCCAATCCCTGGGATGTCGGCACGACGAAGCTGCTGGGATCGTTCGGCTTCAAGGCGCTGGCGACGACCAGCGCCGGCTTTGCCTTTTCGCGCGGCCTGCCGGACGGCGCGGTGACCTTCGAGGCGATGATCCATCATTGCCGCGAGATGACGGCGGCGACCACCCTGCCGGTCTCGGCCGATCTCGAGAAAGGCAAGGGCGACAGTGCCGAACAGGCCGCCGAAACCATTTTCGCCGCGGAAGCAGCCGGCCTTGCCGGCTGCTCGATCGAGGATCACACTGGCGATCCGGACAAGCCGATCTATGATTTTGCGCACGCTGTCGAGCGCGTCGCGGCGGCCGTCGAGGCAGCGCGGGCGCTCAAGCGCGATTTCGTCTTCACGGCGCGGGCCGAGAATTTCCTGTGGGGCAAGTCCGACCTCGACGACACCATCAAGCGGCTGCAGGCGTTCGAGAAGGCCGGCGCCGACGTGCTCTATGCGCCAGGCATCGGCGACGTCGAGATGGTGCGCACGATCTGCTCGGCGGTCGGCAAGCCGGTCAATGTGATGGCGAGGCCTGGCTTCACCGTCGCCGATCTCGCCATGGCCGGCGTCAAACGCATCTCGCTCGGACCGTGGCTGACCAATTTCGCCTATGGCATGCTGGAGACGGCGGCGCGCGAAATCCAGCAGGACGGCACGTTCGGCTTTACCCGCGCCGCCATGCCGTTCGGCAAATTGCAGGCGCTGTTTGCCAAATCTTCAGCTTAAAGGGGCCGTCGCATGACGCTGACCGTCGTCGACATGCATACGGGCGGCGAGCCGCTCAGGATCGTCACCGGCGGCTATCCCAGGATTCCGAAGGGTACCATCCTGGAAAAGCGCGCCTATGTGCGTGACCATCTCGATCATTTGCGCAAGATCCTGATGTTCGAGCCGCGCGGCCATTACGACATGTACGGCGCCTTGCTGGTCGAACCCGCCCTGCCCGGCGCCGACCTCGCCGTGCTGTTCATGCACAATGAGGGCTATTCGACCATGTGCGGCCACGCCATCGTCGCGCTCGGCCGCTACGCCGTCGATGAAGGGCTGGTGGCGAAACGCGAGCCGGTGACGACCGTCAACATCGAGGCGCCGTGCGGATTGGTCGTAGCCTCGGTGGAGGTGCGTGACGGCAAGGCCGGAGCGGTGTCGTTCGAAAGCGTACCGGCATTCCTGTTCGCCGGCGGCCAGACGATCGAATTGGAGGGCCATGGCACGATCGGCTTCGACATCGCCTATGGCGGCGCCTTCTACGCACTCGCCGACTGCCATCAGTTCGGGCTTGAGTTCGGCCGCGACCGGGTGCGCGATTTCGTCGATGCGGCGACGGCACTGACGAACAGGCTCAAGGCTGACTTTCCGCTGTCACATCCCGACCATGCCGATCTTGCCTTTCTCTACGGCACCATCCTGACCGATGGCGGCGATGGAGCCGGCAACGCGACGAAGAACATCTGTGTCTTCGCCGAAGCCGAGGTCGACCGCTCGCCGACCGGCTCCGGGGTCACCGCCCGGCTGGCCGCCATGCATGCCAAGGGCGAGATCGCCATCGGGCAGACGCGCACATTCGAGAGCATCGCCGGCTCGCGCTTTTCCGGCGCCGTTGTGAGGACGGCGAAGGCTGGCCCACACGAGGCCATCATCGCCCGCGTCGGCGGCCGCGCCTACTATTCCGGGCGGTCGGAATTCATCGTCGAAGCCGATGATGAGCTAGGGCGCGGGTTCCTGCTGCACTGAACAGAGTTTAGTTCCGCGAGACGCGTACCGCTTCCCGTGCCGATATCGCCTTATGCAGATGCACCATCATGGCGGCGGCGAACAGCGGTGTCACCAGGTTGAGCAACGGCACGGCGAGGAAGACCGATATGACCAGCCCGGCGAGGAACACCGTGCCGGCATAGTGCCTGCGCAAGGCCCTGGCCTCTTCTTCCGGGCGAAAGCGCATAGCGGCGAATTCGAAGAACTCGCGGCCGAGCAGATAGCCGTTGACGATGAAGAAGGCGGCGATGTTGACGCCCGGCACCAAGAGAAGCAGCAGGGCGACGATGTTGCCAAGGATGACGACGCCGAGGAATCGCATCGACAGCACCAGCGACCGCAGCGCCGGCATGGCGTGTCCTGCCGGATCGCCGGGATAGTCGGTGCGTTCGACCACGTCGGCGACATCGTCGAGGAACAGGCCGGCGACGATCGCCGTCACCGGCGCGATGAGCAGCGCCATCCCGAACGCCAGAGCGATGGCGGCAATGATGCCGCCCAGCCAGCCGGCCCAGGACGGCATGCCAGGCAACAGCGTGTGGAGCCACGGCAGGGCCAGCCACTCGACAAGGCTGGTCAGCCCAAACCACAAGGCCACCAGCGCCAGCAAGGTCAGGCCCAGCGTCTTGATGAACACAGAACGGAACTCGGGCGAGAACAACTGGCCGGCGGCGGCGCGGGCGGCGTCAGAGATCACGATGCTTCCAACCTCACGTCGATCAAATCGACCCGGAGATAGGCGACGCGCCCGCCTGCCACAAGCGCGGACTGCTCTTGGGCCAGAGCAATCGCTTCAGGTTTGAAACTCGCCCCAACTTTCCAAGCGCTAGCGCTGCCCCTCACCTGCCTGCCGGCATCCTCCCCCCGTATAGTGACGGGGAGAGGGGCGCTGTCATCGCCGGTTTCGCCAATTGTCAGTGCTGAAGAAAGGGCGCCAGCGTTGCGGTCAGCTTCTTTCTCCCCGTCACTATACGGGGAGAAATGCCCGGCAGGGCAATGAGGGGCGGCGCGAACTTCCACAATTGGTGATCTCCCCATAAATTGGAAACGGTCACCGGTCCGAAGCGATTGCCCTGTCTATCGGGCGAGTGCCGGCTTTCGCACCGGGATGGTCATCGCCGCGACGCCGGCGACAACAAACGCCATGCCAAGCCATGCGGTCGAACCAAGGCTTTCACCAAGGAAGACGGCGCCGATGCCGACGCCGATCGGCACCCGCAGATAGGCTTGCGAGGTGGTGCCGACCGAGCCCAGCGTGTGGATGAGGCGGAAATAGATGACGAAGGCCAGCGCGGTCGAAAACACCGACAGACCGAGCAAGGCCAGGATCGACACCCTCGACGGCGCCAGCGTCCATGGCTGGTCGAACACAAGGCTGAGCGGCACGAGGATGACGGCGCCGCACAGCATCGAACCGGCGGCCGGAAGCATCGGATCGAGGCCCTTGAAGCCACGGCCGAAAATCGCGGCACCGGCATAGCAGACCGTCGCCGCGACGATTGCCAACTGCGCCCAGAGTTCGTGACCGAGACCACCCAGCGCCTCGGTGCCGATGATGAGACAGATGCCGGTAATGCCGGCGCCAACGCCGATCAGTTTGCGCAATGTGACCGGCTCGTGGCGGGTGACGAGGGCGGTCAACAGGAAGGTGAAGATCGGCGAGGTCGCGTTGAGGATAGTGGCGAGGCCGGCATCGACCGAACGCTCGGCCGCGGCGATCAGGGTGAACGGCACGACGCTGTTGAGGCATGCCTGGAAGGCGAAGCGGCGCCAGCTTGCCGCATCGCTCGGCATGGCGAGCCCGCGCCAGCGGATGATGGCGAAGAGGATGCCACCCGCGATCAGGGTGCGGGCGGCAATGAACGTGACCGGCGGGATCGTCTCGACGCCGATCTTGATGAAGGTATAGGAAGCGCCCCAAAGCACCGCCAGCACGGCGAGCAGCGTCAGGTCGGTCGTCATGTCGTTTTTGGCAGGCATGGTTGGAGCGCCTTCGAAACGCAATCGGCTGATCAGGCTTGTAAGGGGCGCCGCGATGAAATGCTTCGGCCACGGTCGAATTGTCATAGCGCCTCGTTGCGGATGGCAATAGGAGTACCCTGATTTGCAGGAACCGCGGCTCCGCGCCTTCCTCGACAAGGGATGGTCATCGCCGCCACGCCGGCAACGACAGGAAATCGGTTGCCAATTTTCGGAGTCATGCTGTAGACCCGCCCGGGCATGGCAAGAAGCCGGCTCGGGTTTTTGGCGGAGACATTGATGCCGGATTATGACGTGCTTTGCATCGGCAATGCCATTGTCGACATCATCGCCCAGTGCGACGAGGACTTTCTCGAGACCAACGGCATCATCAAGGGCGCGATGAACCTCATCGATACCCAGCGCGCCGAACTGCTTTACAGCCGCATGGGCCCGGCGATCGAGGCGTCAGGCGGCAGCGCCGGCAACACGGCGGCCGGCGTCGCCAGCTTCGGCGGGCGCGCCGCCTTCTTCGGCAAGGTCTCGAACGATGCGTTGGGCGAGATCTACGCCCACGACATCCATGCGCAGGGCGTCGCCTTCGACACCAAGCCGCTGTCAGGCCTGCCGCCGACGGCGCGCTCGATGATTTTCGTCACCCCCGACGGCGAGCGCTCGATGAACACTTATCTCGGCGCCTGCGTCGAGCTTGGGCCGGAGGATGTCGAGGCCGACAAGGCTTCTGGTGCCAAGGTCACCTATTTCGAGGGTTACCTGTGGGACCCGCCGCGCGCAAAGGAGGCGATCCGGCAGACGGCGAAGCTGGCGCATGCGGCAGGCCGAGAAGTGTCGATGACACTCTCGGATTCGTTCTGCGTCGACCGCTACCGCGACGAGTTCCTCGACCTGATGCGCTCGGGCACCGTCGACATCGTCTTTGCCAACAGCCACGAGATCAAGTCGCTCTACCAGACATCGTCGTTCGACGAGGCACTGGCGCAGATCCGCAAGGATTGCCGGATCGCCGCCGTGACCCGCTCGGAAAAAGGATCGGTCATCGTGCGCGGCGGCGAGACCGTGGTCATCAAGGCGACGGCGATCAGGGAACTGGTCGACACGACGGGCGCCGGCGACCTCTATGCCGCCGGTTTCCTGCATGGCTACACGCAAGGCCGCGACCTGCAGACCTGCGGCGACCTTGGCTCACTGGCGGCCGGATTGGTGATCCAGCAGATCGGGCCCAGGCCTCGGCAGAACCTGCGCCGCGAGGCTGAACAGGCAGGGTTGCTGTAGGAACAGGCTGCCGGTCTCCCCCTCGTGGGCAGGGGAATCGCATTTGAGTAAAAGTAGGTCTTGCGGACTGTGGAAAGGTTGATTCTTTAGGGGCTTTGTCTTTGAAGGAGAGGCCCAATGCCATTGCTGCTTTCGATTTTGCGGGAAGTACAAGACCCGCGTGACGTCAACGCGCGTCATGATCTGGCGGAGCTTCTGTTTTTGGCCTTGGCTGCGACGTTGTGCGGCGCCAAAAGCTGCGTGGATATTGCCGATTTCGTCGAGGGTCAGGAAGAAGAGCTGAAAGAGATCGTGGTGCTGGAGCATGGCTGTCCGAGCCACGACACGTTCAGCCGGGTGTTTCGACTTCTCGATGCCGATGAGCTTGCGCGCAGCTTTGCCAGCTTCATGGCGGCGCTGCGCCAAACGCTCGGACTTTCGCCGCCACGCGGCGTGGTGGCCGTCGACGGCAAGGCGTTGCGGCGCGGCTATGCGAAGGGGCGGGCTTTCATGCCACCTTTGATGGTGAGCGTGTGGGACGCCGAGACGAGGCTGTCGATTGCCGCTGCCCGCGCGCCTGAGGGCGACGAGGTCAAAGCCACGCTGGATCTTCTGAAGAGCTTGGATTTGAAGGGCTGTACAGTGACGGCCGATGCGCTGCACTGCCGCCCCGACACCGCCAAGGCGCTGATCGGCAAGAAGGCGCATTATGCGCTGGGGCTGAAGCCCAATCGTCCCAAGCTGTTTGCCGCGGCCGAACGAAGCTTCGCCCAAGCCGGCGAGATCGCGTTCTTTGAGACCAGCGACAGCGCGCATGGCCGCACCGAGACGCGAAGGGCTTCGGTCCTGCCGCTCAAGCGGCTGCTCGACCTGCCGGGCTTTCCCGGCCTCAAGGCGATCGGACGCATTGAGGCCTCTCGCAGCGTGGCAGGCGGCAAATCCAGTACCTCCGTGCGCTATGTCGCGCTCTCCAAAGTGCTTACCCCCAAAAGACTGGCCGAGACGCTCAGAGCACATTGGACAATCGAGAACCAGTTGCATTGGAGCCTCGACGTCGTCTTCCATGAGGACGACGCTCGCTCCCGCAAGGACAACGCCCCGCAAAACCTCGCCGTCATCAGACGCCTCGCGCAAAACATCTTGCAAGCCCATCCTCTCGACAAACCCATCGCAAGCAAAATGCGCAGAGCCAGATGGAACAAAGACTTCTTCTTCCAGCTCTTTACTCATATGCGATAGCCCTGCCCTCAAGGGGGGAGATTGGCAGTTGCGGCGCCGCCGCCCTGATTGCAAAAGAATTACTTCTCCGCCAGACCCTTCAACCGATACAGCGCTTCCAGCGCTTCCCTTGGCGTCATCTCGTCGGGGCTGATCGCACCGAGCGCCTCGCCCAGCGCGTCGCTTTTCGCCGGCTTGGGCGCTTCGCGCTTCACCGCCACGGAAAACAGCGGCAAATCGTCGACCAGCCGGTTGGTCTTGCCGGAAACTTCGCCCTCCTCGAGCTGGTGCAGCACTTCCTTGGCCCGGTCGACCACCGCCTCCGGCAGGCCGGCCAGCCGCGCCACCTGCACGCCGTAGGAGCGGTCGGCGGCTCCCTTGCCGACCTCGTGCAGGAAGACGACGTCGTTCTCCCATTCCTTGACCCGCATGGTGACGTTGTGGAGCCGCGCCAGCTTGCCGGCGAGCGAGGTCATTTCGTGGAAATGGGTGGCGAAGATTGCCCGGCAGCGGTTCTTCTCGTGCAGATATTCGACGGCCGCCCAGGCGATCGACAGGCCATCGAAAGTGGCGGTGCCACGGCCGATCTCGTCGAGGATCACCAGAGCCCGTTCGCCGGCCTGGTTGAGGATCGCCGCCGTCTCGACCATCTCGACCATGAAGGTCGAACGTCCGCGCGCCAGATCGTCCGAGGCGCCGACGCGCGAGAACAGCCGGTCGACGACGCCGATATGGGCCGATGCGGCCGGCACGAACGAACCGGTCTGGGCGAGGATGGCGATCAACGCGTTCTGCCTTAGGAACGTCGACTTGCCGCCCATGTTCGGGCCGGTCAAAAGCCAGATCGCGCCGTTCCGGGCAGCACCCTCCGGCGACAGGTCGCAATCATTGGCGACGAACGGGCCTTCGCCCGAACGCCGCAAAGCCTGCTCGACCACCGGATGCCGGCCGCTCGCAATCTCGAAGGCAAGGCTGGAATCCACCAGCGGCCGGCACCAGGCCTCGCTCTCCGACAGCAAGGCCAGCGCCGCCGACACATCGAGCACGGCAAGCGCCTCGGCACCGGCGCGTATCGCCTGCGCCTCGCCGACCGCTTCCGCAGTCAGCGCATCGAAGGCGGCAAGCTCGATGCTCAATGCCCGGTCTGCGGCATTGGCGATCTTGGTCTCGAGTTCGGCGAGTTCCGTCGTGGTGAAGCGCATGGCGTTGGCCATGGTCTGGCGGTGGATGAAGCGCGCCTTGGCGCCATCGCTGCCTGTCATCACAGCATGGTGGTTGGCGGTCACTTCGATGTAATAGCCAAGCACGTTGTTGTGCCTGATTTTCAGCGAGCGGATGCCGGTCTCGTCGATCAGCGAACGCTCCAGCCCGGCAATCACTTTTCGCGACTCGTCGCGCAGCGCCCGCATCTCGTCGAGTTCGGCATGGTAGCCGCCGCGAACGAAGCCGCCATCGCGCTTGAGGAGCGGCAGTTCGTCGCCAAGCGCTTGCGTCAGATGCCTGGCAAGCGGCTGGGGCAGCGCCTGGATGGCGCCCAGCGCTGCCATCATTTCTTGGGGCAGGGCGGTCGCGGCGAAGATTTCGGCGATCGCGCCGGCCGCCTCGAAGCCGGCGCGCAGCGCGCCGAGGTCGCGCGGGCCGCCGCGGTTGAGCGCCAGCCGGGACAGCGCGCGCGGCATGTCGGCGACGCTCTTCAGGCTCGTCCGCACCGCCTGGCAGAGCCGGGTTTCCGAACGGAAGAACGACACCGAGTCCAGCCTGGCGCCGATCGCGGCCGGGTCGGTCAGCGGCGCCATCAGCCGGTCGGCGAGCAGCCTGGCGCCGCCGCTGGTCACCGTGCGGTCGATCGCCTTGAACAGCGAGCCCTCGCGGCTGCCGGATAGCGTGCGCAGCAGTTCCAGATTGCCGCGTGTCGCCGGATCGATGAACAGCGTCGAGCCCTGCTCCTCGCGCTCCGGCCGCGACAGCGGCGGGCGCTCGGCCTTCTGTGTCTTCTCGACATAGGCGATGGCGCCCGAGATCGCCGACAGTTCGGCGCGCGAAAACGCGCCAAAGCTGTCCGGCGTCGCCACGTCGAAGAAGCGGGCGATGCGCCCCGTGGCCGAGGCCGAATCGAACAGCGAGGGCGGCTGCGGGTTGGCGACGCGGCCAAGCACGTCAAACACCGGCTTCAGTTCGGGATCGTAAAACACCGGCTCGGCGACGATCAGCTCGCGCGGATCGACACGGAAGATGTCGGCCAGCAGCCGGTCGGCGGTGGTGTCAGTGACGCGGAAGGCACCGGTCGAGATGTCGATCCAGGCCAACGCGAAGGCGTGGTCGGCTCCGCCCTTCACCCGCCCCAGCGCCATCAGAAAACTCGATTCCGACGGCGCCAGCAATTTGTCCTCGGTGATGGTGCCCGGCGTCACCAGCCGCACCACGTCGCGGCGCACCACCGATTTGCCGCCGCGTTTCCTGGCCTCGGCCGGATCCTCGATCTGCTCGCAGACGGCAACGCGAAAACCCTGGCCGATCAGCTTCTGCAGATAATCGTCGGCCGCATGCACCGGCACGCCGCACATCGGGATGTCGAGCCCCTGGTGCTTGCCGCGCTTGGTCAGGACGATGCCCAGCGCCCGGCTTGCCTTCTCGGCATCGTCGAAGAACAGCTCGTAGAAATCGCCCATGCGGTAGAACAGCAGCGAATCCGGGTTCGCCGCCTTGATCTCGATGAACTGCTCCATCATCGGCGTGACGGCGGCGGCCGCTGTCGGCGACGGCGTCACCGCTTCGGGGGCATCAGGCTCGTTCGGGCTGTGCATGTTCATGCGCGGCACGCTAGCAGATGTAATCGCGCGGTTTAATGCCGGAGCCTCGAAAAACGGGGGACGACCGGGACGGTCGCTTGCCCGCAATCGCCAACACGAAACGCGATTCCCGGCCGCTTGGCGGTTTACACGCGGCGGCGCGTGGTCTTAATTCGGGACCAGACAAAGCACCCGCTTCAAGGATGTGCTGCACGGCGAGGAAACCAAGACATCATGGCCAGGAAAACCGAGAACAGCGGTCCGTCCGTCAGCGCGCAGGAAGCGCTCGAATTCCATGCCATGGGTCGCCCCGGCAAGCTGGAGGTCGTCGCCACCAAGCCGATGGCGACGCAGCGCGATTTGAGCCTCGCCTATTCGCCGGGTGTCGCGGTTCCGGTTCTGGCCATCGCCGAGGACCCCAGCCGCGCCTTCGACTACACGACGCGCGGCAACATGGTCGCCGTGATCTCCAACGGCACAGCCATTCTCGGTCTCGGCAATCTCGGCGCGCTGGCCTCGAAACCGGTGATGGAAGGCAAGGCGGTGTTGTTCAAGCGTTTCGCCGATGTCGATTCCATCGACCTCGAGGTCGACACCGAGGACGCCGACGAGTTCATCAACTGCGTGCGTTTCCTTGGGCCCTCCTTCGGCGGCATCAATCTCGAGGACATCAAGGCACCGGAATGCTTCATCATCGAGCAGCGGCTGCGCGAATTGATGGACATCCCGGTCTTCCATGACGACCAGCACGGCACCGCAATCATCTCGGCCGCCGGCCTGATCAACGCGCTGGAGATCACCGGCCGCGACATGAAGACCACCAAGATGGTCTGCAACGGCGCCGGTGCCGCCGGCATCGCCTGCATCGAGCTGATGAAGGCGATGGGCTTTGCCCCCGAAAACATCATCCTATGCGACACCAAGGGCGTCGTCTTCCAGGGCCGCACCGAAGGCATGAACCAGTGGAAGTCGGGTCATGCGGTCAAGACCGAAGCGCGCAGCCTCGCCGAGGCGCTCGACGGCGCCGACGTTTTCCTCGGCCTTTCCGCCAAGGGCGCGCTGACCACCGCCATGGTGCAGTCGATGGCCAAGAACCCGATCATCTTCGCCATGGCCAATCCCGACCCGGAAATCACGCCGGAGGAAGTGGCCGAGATCCGCACCGACGCCATCATGGCAACCGGCCGTTCTGATTACCCCAATCAGGTCAACAACGTGCTCGGCTTCCCCTACATCTTTCGTGGCGCGCTGGATGTGCGCGCCACCACCATCAACGACGACATGAAGATAGCCGCTGCCCGCGCACTGGCTGCACTGGCCCGCCAGGACGTGCCCGACGACGTCGCCGCCGCCTATCAGGGCAACCGGCCGAAATTCGGCCCCAACTACATCATCCCGGTACCGTTCGACCCGCGCCTGATCTCCGCTATCCCGCTTGCAGTGGCCAAGGCGGCGATGGACTCAGGCGTCGCGCGCAAGCCGATCCTCGATCTCGACCGCTACGCGCAGGAACTGTCCGCCCGCCGCGATCCGATCGCCTCGACCTTGCAGCGCATCTACGACCGCGTGCGCCGCCAGCCCAAGCGCATCGTCTTCGCCGAGGGCGAGGAGGAGCAGGTCATGCGTGCCGCCGTCTCCTATGTGAACCAGCGGCTCGGCACCGCCATCCTGCTTGGCCGCGACGACGTCATCAAGGAGAACGCCAAGCACGCCGGCATCGACCTCAACAAGCAAGGCATCGAGATCATCAATGCGCGGCTGTCGCGCCGCAACGGCATCTACACCGACTATCTCTACGAGCGCATGCAGCGCAAAGGCTTCCTGTTCCGCGACTGCCAGCGGCTGATCAACAACGACCGCAACCACTTTGCTGCCTGCATGGTGGCGCTGGGCGATGCCGACGGCATCGTCACCGGTGTCACCCGCAACTACTCGACCGCGCTCGACGACATCCGCCGCGTCATCGACGCCAAGCCCGGCCACCGTGTCATCGGCGTCTCGATCGTGCTGGCGCGGGGCAGGACCGTGCTGGTCGCCGACACCGCCGTGTACGACATGCCGAATGCCGAGCAGATCGCCGACATCGCCGAGGAGGCGGCAGGCTTCGCCCGCCGCATGGGCTATGAGCCGAGGCTCGCCATGCTGGCCTATTCCACCTTCGGCCATCCGCAGGGCGAGCGTTCCGAACGCGTCCAGGAAGCCGTGCGCATCCTCGACAAGCGCCGCGTCGATTTCGAGTATGACGGCGAAATGGCCGCCGACGTCGCCCTCAACGCCAGGGCGATGGCGCAATATCCGTTCATCCGGCTGACCGGCCCCGCCAATGTGCTGATCATGCCGGCGTTCCACTCGGCATCGATCTCGACCAAGATGCTGCAGGAACTCGGCGGCTCGACGGTGATCGGCCCGCTGCTGGTCGGGTTGAACAAGCCGGTTCAGATTGTGTCGCTGAACGCCAAGGATTCAGACATCGTCAACATGGCGGCGATCGCGGCGTATACGGCGGGGGCTTGAGGAGCGATTCGCTAAGCGGGCGAAAAGGCAGCGATTTATCTTTTTTCGAATTCGCCAGCGCTCGTTTTCGAGCGCTGGCGCCGCCCCTTGTGTGTTTGGAATATGCATAATGGAGGGTGCCACGAACCGGTGGATGTTCCGGTTCGTGGCGGCGGTCGAGAGCCCGTCGCCCCTCAGGTGGCCTAAACCGTAGGTGAGCTGGGGCCCGACCGCCTTCTTTGTGAACCCGAACAGTTGCAAGGGGCAAGCCCCCGCACACAAGGAAGGGATTGAGGAGATGGCTGAAGAGACGGTTCAGGACGTCGGTATTGACGTCGCCAAGTGGTGGCTCGATGTGTCGGTGTTTCAGACGCTAGAACGAGCCCGTTTCGACAACGACAAGGACGGCTGGGCCGAGCTGATCAAGTGGCTGACGGGTCGCAATGTGCGCGCCATCGGCATGGAGCCGAGCGGCGGCTATGAGCGCGGTGTGGCCAAGGCGCTGCGCAAGGCGAACCTGCCGGCCAGGAACGTCAATCCGCACAAGCTGCGCCACTATGCCCGCGCCCTTGGCCGGCTGGCCAAGAACGATCGCATCGATGCGCTGCTGATTGCGCGCTACACCGCCGAACTGCCGACCCGGCCGGTGCGCTGTGACCCAATCGCCGAGCAACTCGCCGATCTGGTCGTTGCCCGCAGGCAGCTCAGCGACGACAAGGTCAGCCTCGCCAACCAGCTCGAGCAGATACGCGAGCCGACGGTCAAGCGCATGTTCACCCGGCGGCTGCGGCGCATCGAGCTCGATATCGCTCTGCTTGCCAAACGGATGGCCGAACTCGTCGCCAGCCAGCCAGCGCTCGCGGCCAGGGATCGCCTGATCCAGTCCTTCTGCGGTGCCGGCCCAGTGTTCAGCCACACCGTGCTTGCTCTGGCTCCCGAGATTGGTGAGGCCTCGCGACGAGAGATCGCAGCCCTTGCCGGCCTCGCGCCCTACGACTTCGACACCGGCACTTTCCGAGGCAAGCGCAGCATCTGGGGTGGCCGTCATGACGTGCGCAGGGTGGTCTACATGGCAGCACTCACCGCCAGTCGCTCCAATCCTGTGCTCAAGGCTTTCCATCAGCGCCTCATTGCAAACGGCAAGGCGCCGAAAGTCGCTCTCATCGCCGTCGCGCGAAAGATACTGACCATCCTCAGTGCCATGATCCGAAACAACGAACCGTGGAACCCAGCCCGACCCTGACAAACACAGTTGCTCACCTGCCTGCCGGCATCCTCTCCCCGTATAGTGACGGGGAGAGGGGCGCTCTCATCAATGGTTTCGCCAGCTGTCAGCGCCGCAGAAAAGATGCCGGCACCGCGGTCAGCCCCTTCTCCCCGTCACTATACGGGGAGACGTGCCCGGCAGGGCGATGAGGGGCGGCGCCAACTTCGGCGGTCTCCACCACAAGTTGGAAACTGCTACTGGTCTGGAGGCTGTTGCCCAACTACATAGCCTAGCTTGACGGTCCGCCGCAAACGCCCCTCAACCCAGCCCCATCACCCGCTTGTGCGCGGCGATCTCCGCCAACAGCCACTCCCGGAACCGCTTGATTCCAGCCGACCCCCGATTGCCCGGCTTCTGCTGCAGGCAGTAGCTTTCCGGAATTGTGTGGCGAATCGGGAACGGCGCCACGAGCTGTCCGCTGGCCAGCAGATCCTGCGCCATGATGTTGTCGACCAGCGCCACGCCGCCGCCATTGACGGCCTCTCGCACGGCCAGCGCCGGGTCGTGGAAGATCGGGCCGGATTTGGCGTCGACCTTCAGGCCTTCCTGCTCGAGCCATTCCTCCCACCAGGCGGTGGTGTTTTCGTGCAGCAGCCGGAGCCTGGCGAGATCGGCTAGCGTCCTTGGCGCGTTCGGCTCGGCAAGAAGGGCCGGCGCGCATACCGGAAAAATCACCAGCGAGACGAGTGGCACATAGTCCGCATTGGCATCGGCGGTGAACAGCACGCGCAGATCGGCGCTTGGGTTGCCGCCCCGGTTTTCGTCGTCGTGGATCGACACGTCGAGTTCGAAGTCGGGGTTCTCGGCGCGAAAGCGCGGCAGGCGGTCGGCCAGCCACAGGTTCATGAAGGTGGCGTTGATCGACAGCGAGGCGCGCTTGGCGATGTCCGGCCGGCCATGGCTGCCCATCTCCTCGGTGGCATTTTCGACTGACCTGAAGGCGGCGGACAGCCGGCGCGCATAGTGGGTGGCTTTCGGCGTCAGCGTCACTTGCCGGAAGCCGCGCTCGAACAGCTCGATGCCCAGCGCCTGTTCCAGCGTGCGGATGTGCCGGCTCACCGCCGACGGCGTCAGCCGCAGCTCGTCGGCGGCATCCTTGAAGCTGCGCAGGCGCGCTGCCGCTTCGAAAGCCCGGATCGCATTCAACGAAGGCAGCTTCATGGACCTCAGACAAGCCATGAGATGAGTTTTTGTCAAGCGATCGGGGATAAAATGCCGTTTGTCGGGCCATGCTGCGCCGGGCAATCCTCCAGCGATCCAATCCTTGGGGAAACCGCCATGCGCCGTCTCGCCGCCCTTGCAATATCGATGCTTGCCCTGTCGGTTTCCGCCCTCGCGGACGGCGCCTCGGCCGCCGAGGACAAGACCGTCAACATCTATTTCTGGTACGATTACGTGCCGGCCGACACCATTGCCGAATTCGAGAAGCAGACCGGCATCAAAATCGTCTACGACACCTTCGATTCCGTCGACATGCTGACGACCAAGGCGCTGACCGGAGGCTCCGGCTACGACATCATCATGCCCGGTGCCTCGCTTGTCGGGCAATACGCCAAGGCCGGCGCCATCCAAAAGCTCGACAAGGCCAGAATTCCCAATGCCGGTGACCTTAACCCGGACATCATGGCCTTCCTTGCCCGGCAGGATCCGGGGGCCGCCTATGCGGTTCCCTATGCCTATGGCACCACCGGCATCATGTACAATCCGGCCAAGATCGCGGAGCGCATGAAGGATGCTCCGGTCGACAGTCTCGACATGATCTTCAAGCCGGAGATCGCCGCCAAATTCCAGGACTGCGGCATCGCCATGGTTGATTCGCCGGAGGGCGTCATGTCGGTGGCGTTGAACTATCTCGGCTTCGATCCTTTCTCGATCGACGAAGGTGACCTGCACAAGGCCGGCGCGCTGCTGGCATCCATCAAGCCCTATGTCAGGCACTTCAAGTCGGGCTCGATCATGAGCGAACTGGCTGCGGGTGACCTTTGCCTGGCGCTCGGCTGGAGCGGCGATGCGATCGGCGCCAATGCCAGGGCGGCAGAGTCCAAGAACGGCATAGAGGTGCGCTATGCAGTACCCAGGGAAGGCACGGAGATTTTCTTCGACGTCATGACCATTCCGGTCGATGCGCCGCATTCCGAAAATGCCCATGCCCTGATGAATTTTCTGCTGTCGCCGCAGGCAAGCGCGCGGTTCACCAATGCCACGCTCTATCCGAATGCCGTCCAGGCGGCGACGCCGATGGTCGACGAGGTCGTCCGTGACAATCCCAACATCTATTTCTCGAAAGCGACTTTGAAACACCTGTTCGCCGCCCAGCCGCGCGACCAGAAATCGCTGCGCCTGGTCACGCGTCTGTGGACCAGCTTCATGACCGGAACGAACTGATTCCCCGGCCAGCCCGGGACTCAACACCTCTCTCCAGCAAAAGATGTGATCGACATGCTCAAATCCCTGCCGCGTTCGCGCGAAACCGACGATGCCGTTTTCGGCAAGACCCTTTATGGCGGCTCGCATGAGCCGGTCTATGGCGGCGTGCTGTCCTTCATGCGCCGCCGGCTGACCCGCAATCTCGAGGGCGTCGATGTCGCCGTGTGGGGCATTCCGTTCGACGCGGCCGTGTCCAACCGGCCAGGCGCCCGGTTCGGTCCGCAGGGCGTGCGGCGCGCCTCGGCGATCCTCGAAGGCGATCCGCAATATCCTTTCCGCGCCGATCCGTTCGAGCGGCTGGCCGTCATCGACTATGGCGATTGCGGCCTCGATTTCGGTCGCCATGACGAGACGCCGTGGCAGATCGAGGCGCAGGCGAGCGAGGTCGTCGATGCCGGCGTCACGCTGCTGTCCATCGGCGGCGACCACTATGTCACCTGGCCGCTGCTCAGGGCGCATGCGAAGAAATATGGGCCGCTGGCGCTGGTTCAGTTCGACGCGCACCAGGACACCTGGCTCGACGAGGAAAAGCGGCTCGACCATGGCTCGTTCGTCGCCAGGGCGGTTGCCGAAGGCCTGATCAGGCCGGAGCGCTCGATACAGGTCGGCATCAGGACGCACGCGCCGGAAACCTGCGGTCTCGAAATCCTGCATGGCGAGGATGTCGCCGAGCTCGGCGTGGCCGGTGTCGTCGAGCGCATCAAGGCGCGTGTCGGCGATGCCAGGACCTATCTGACCTTCGACATCGATTGTCTCGACCCGGCCTTTGCCCCTGGCACCGGCACGCCGGTCGCCGGCGGCCTGTCGTCGCGCGAGGCGCTGATGATCTTGCGGCGGTTGGGTTCGCTCGACATCGTCGGTGCCGATGTCGTCGAGGTGGCCCCCGCCTATGACCATGCCGACGTCACGTCGATCGCCGGAGCGGCGGTTCTGCAGCACTATCTTGGCCTGCTGGCCGAGCGGAAACGCTAGCCCCGGCATAGCGCGCGCCGGTTTCAGCCCGGCGCGAATGCCCGCGCGGCCTCGACGACGTCCTCGACTTGGTCCTGCCGGAGCAGGTCGATCGGAATGCGGCCGTCGAGCTGTGCCGCGGGGCGCGTCAGCCACAGCCATGCCAGCCTCGGATTGCCGATCAGGGACAGCACGTCGCGGATGCCGGCGACCGGCCTGCCGTCGATGAATTGCGCCAGCGGGAAGACATGCTTGCGGCCGCCCTTGCGCAGCGCAATGACCTCATTGCGGCGCTGCCAGCGATGCAGGGTCGAGCGGGCAATGCGCAGGTTCTCCTCCAGATAGGTCGACCCGGCCACGCGGCCCGCCCAGTCCTCGATCAGCATCGATTCGAGGTCGTCGGCTCGCGGCGGTGATGAAACGGGTCCATCGATATCCGCCAGCGATGCCGCGGGCAGCCCTGTTGCGCCGCCTGTGCCGGCTTCGCTGCGGCGCGCGGCTTCCGCCGCCAGCGCGCGCACAAACTTCGATGCAAGGCCGGGAAGGTCGGCATGGATGGCGTCGATGGCGCGCTGGTGCTTCGGCGACAGCAAGATAACGGCGGACGCTATGCTGCCGGCGATCTTGCCGACCGAGACCATGGTGGGCCTGTTGATGGCCTCGTCATAGTGGGCAAGCGCGCGTTCAACCTCCTCCGCGACCATCTCCGCGAAGTCGTCCTGCTTCATGCCGGTCATCTGGATCTGAAATCTGTTCATGCATCCGTCTTCTGGCCGCGCGCTCTCCTCCCACAGCCGCGGCCGATTGTTGAATTTCTATAGCGGAAAGCGGAAATCGCGGCGGCAACGGATACAGCGGCCCGACAGCATGCTGTCTTGCATTTTTTGACACCCCTGGCTTCGGGCGCCCCGAAATGTCAGTCACGGGACGTCTCGATTGCGTGTAGGAGCGATGTATGACAGCCGCGCGACGGTGAGAAGCGCCGACAGCCAAGCTGCCGATCTGCCGATCTCCCCCCTCGTGGGGGAGATGCCCGGCAGGGCAGAGGGGGGCGCTGTCCCGCCAGCATCCCCAAGGTTTTACCTTCGAAATGAACGGTATGAATTCTGGGGCCACGGCGCAGGCGGGCGGACACAATCATCGCTCCGTGGCGATCCTTCGCGCCCCCCTCTGCCCTGCCGGGCATCTCCCCCACGAGGGGGGAGATTGGCAGCTTCATCGCTCAGATCATCTCCAGCCCGCGTTTACGCGTCGGCGGTGAAAAAGCGCGGTCGAGATCGGCGATGTCCTGCGGCGCAAGCTTGATGTCGAGCGCGGCAAAATTCTGGCGGACGTGCTCCTGGCTGCTGGCCTTCGGAATGGCGATGACGCCGTCTTGATGCATCACCCAGGCCAGTGCGATCTGCGCAGCGGTTGCATTGTGGCGAGCCGCGACGGCATCGAGCCTGGCATTGCGCGCCAGCGCGCCCTGCTCGACCGGCGAATAGGCCATCAGCGGAATGCCGCGCCGCCGGCTCCACGGCGCCAGATCGAACTCGAGGCCACGCCGGACCAGATTGTAGAGCACCTGGTTGGTCTGGACATTGCCGCCTTGGGGCAAGCCGACCAGCTCTTCCATCTCGTTGGTGTCGAAATTGCTGACACCCCAGTGGCGGATCTTGCCGGCTTTTTTCAGGGCCTCGAAGGCAGCAACCGTTTCCGCCAGCGGCACGCTGCCGGGCCAATGCAGCAGATAGAGATCGATGCGGTCGGTGGCGAGACGCTTCAGGCTGTTCTCGCAGGCGCGCTGCACGCCGGCGCGCGAAGCGTTGGACGGCAGCACTTTTGAAACCAGGAAGGTCTCGTCGCGGCGCCCGGCAATAGCCTCGGCCACCACCTCCTCGGCGCCGCCGCTGGCATACATTTCGGCGGTGTCGATCAGCATGATGCCAAGGTCGAGGCCGAGCTTGAGAGCCTTGACCTCATCGGCACGGCGGCTGATATTCTCGCCCATCTTCCACGTGCCCTGACCGAGAACGGCAATGGTTTCGCCGGAGGGCAGCGTGGTGGTTCTGACGGTCGATGGCATGGCGGGCTCCAGTTCGGCCGGATCGCATCACAGCCTTGCCGAGAAATCCAGAGAGATCTCTCCGGATTCTCGCATCGCAAGAAGGCTTACTTCACCGGATGGGCGGCGAGCCAGTCCTGCATCTGCTTGATCTCGGCTTCCTGCGCGGCGATGACCGCTTCGGCCAGCTTGCGGATTTCCGGATCCTTGCCGTTGGCAAGTTCGACCTTGGCCATGTCGATGGCGCCCTGATGATGCGGGATCATGCCACGGACGAAATCGGCATCGGCATTGCCGGTATATTGCGAAGCCATCATGTCGGCATGCATCTTGTCCATCGCCGCCTTGTAGCCTTCGGTCGAAGGGCTCGTCGCATCCGCCGACATGGCGCGCATGTCGTGTTTCATCTCTTCGCTCTGCGCCGGAACGCTTTCGAGGAAGACGGCAAGCAGCATTCCGGCCGCCATCAGCAAAAGCATGAGTTTTTTAGCCAGGGTCATTCATGGTCTCCTGTTGAGTGGGTTTCGTATTTGGGGGCTTTGCTCAGAGTTTCAACGCCCTCAGCCGCAATGCGTTTGCGATCACCGACACCGAGGACAGGCTCATCGCAGCCGCCGCCAGCATCGGCGACAGAAGCGTACCAGTGAGCGGATAGAGCACGCCGGCAGCGACCGGCACGCCGAGCACGTTGTAGAGGAAAGCGAAGAACAGGTTCTGGCGGATGTTGCGGATCGTCGCCTGGGCCAATTTGCGCGCCCGCACGATGCCGTTGAGATCGCCCTTGACCAAAGTGATGCCGGCGCTTTCGACCGCGACATCGGCGCCGGTGCCCATGGCGATGCCGACATCGGCGGCGGCAAGGGCGGGCGCGTCGTTAACGCCGTCACCAGCCATGGCAACGCCTTTGCCCGTGGCGCGCAGCTCCTCGACGAGGGCCGCCTTCTGTTCCGGCAACAGGCCGGCGCGAACCTCATCGATGCCGAGGCTCCTGGCGATGGCTCTCGCCGTGCGCTCATTGTCGCCGGTCGCCATGACGATCCTCAGGCCGCTGGCATGCAGCGCCCTGATCGCCTCGGCGGTGGTCGCCTTGACCGGGTCGGCGACCGCGACGATGCCGGCCAGCTTGTTGCCGATAGCAACGAACATCGCCGTCTTGCCTTCTGTCTGCAGCGTCTCGGTGCTGGCCGAGAAGGGTGCGATATCGATGCCCAGATCGGCCATCATGGCGGCATTGCCGAGCGCGACCGTCTTTCCCGACACGGTGCCGGAAACGCCCTTGCCGGTGATCGCCTCGAAATCGCTGGCATCAGTGACGGTCACGCCGCGGGTGCCGGCACCGTCGACGATGGCCTCGGCCAGCGGATGCTCCGAACCCTTCTCCAGGCTCGCGGCGAGTGCCAGCAATTCGTCCCCGGAAAAGCCCGTGGCGGCAACCACATCGGTCAGTTTCGGCCGGCCTTCGGTCAAGGTACCGGTCTTGTCGACGATCAGCGTGTCGACGGAGGCGAAGCGTTCGAGCGCGGCGGCTTCCTTGATCAGCACGCCGGCATGCGCCCCACGCCCGGTGGCGGTCATGATCGACATCGGCGTGGCGAGGCCCAACGCACAGGGGCAAGCGATGATCAGCACCGACACCGCCGAAACGATGGCAAAGATCAGGCTGGGTTCGGGGCCGAAGATCGCCCAGGCGACAAAGGCCGCGATCGCGATCAGCACCACGGCCGGGACGAAGTAGAACGACACGCGATCGGCCAGGCCCTGGATCGGGGCGCGCGAGCGCTGCGCCTTGGCGACGAGCTCGACGATGCGCGCCAGCATGGTCTCGGCGCCGACCCGTTCGGCGCGCATGATCAGCGAACCGTTTTTGTTGAGCGTGCCGCCGGTGAGGGTATCGCCTTCGGCCTTTTCGACCGGCAATGGTTCGCCAGTGATCATCGATTCGTCGATAGAGGAGCGGCCGTCCAGCACGGTGCCGTCGACCGGCACGGCGTCACCGGGACGGATGCGCAGGCGATCGCCGCCCTTGACCGCGTCGAGCGGCACGTCGCTTTCGGAACCGTCGGCACCGATCAACCGCGCGGTCTTCGGCGCAAGATCAAGCAAAGCGCGGATTGCCGATCCGGTCTTTTCGCGGGCGCGCAGCTCCAGCACCTGGCCGAGGAAGACCAGGGCGACGATGACAGCGGCAGCCTCGAAATAGACCGGCACCGCACCGCCATGGCCGCGGAACTGATGCGGAAAGATGTCCGGAAACAGCGTGGCGACGAGGCTGTAGAGATAGGCCGCACCGACGCCGAGCGAAATCAGCGTCCACATGTTGGGGCTGCGGTTGACAATCGAATCCCAGCCGCGATGGAAGAAAGGCAGTGCCGCCCACAGCACGACGGGGCTTGCCAATGCCAGCTCCAGCCAGACCTTCGTCCGTTCGGAGACAAACGCCTCGAAAGTCAGGCCGAGCATCGGCGCCATGGCGACGATCAGCAAAGGCACCGACAGCGCGGCACTGACTGAGAACCGCCTGGTGAAATCGACCAGCTCGGGATTTGGCCCCTCATCGCCTGATGGCACGCCCATCGGCTCCAGCGCCATGCCGCATTTCGGGCAGGAGCCGGGCTTGTCGCGAATGATTTCGGGATGCATCGGGCAGGTGTATTGCGTGCCCTTAGGCGCCGGCCGGGGTGCGGCCCTGCCGTCGAGATATTTTTGCGGCTCCGCCTCGAACTTCGCCTGGCAGCCGGCCGAGCAGAAGTAGAAGCCCTGGCCTTCATGACGAAAAAAGTGCCTGGCTGTCGCACGATCGACAGTCATGCCGCAGACCGGGTCGATGGCGGTCAGGAATTTTTCCGGCTCTGCGGCAAATTTCGTGCGGCAGCCTTCGCTGCAGAAATGATAGCGATGGCCATCATGCTCGGCCGTCGCCTTGCCGGCGGCCGGATCGACGATCATGCCGCAGACCGGATCCCGGACCACGGCTGCGTCCCCGGCTTTCGCCGCGCAACAGCCGTCATGCGCGTGATGATGATGGTCTGAATGCTTCATTCAAAAATGCCTCGATGCTTCTTCTTTTCGAAGCTGAGGTAGTGCTTCCAGCAACTGGAAGGTCAAGGGTTTAGTTTCTTTTTTCCTTGTGCCGTCGCGCACGCCGAACCCCTGTCGAAGAAAGTCGACTACGCGATGGGGTCTTGTGCTATGGACCGGCCGATCGACAATCCAACGCATCGATACCATCAATGAAGTGCCTGCTCATAAACCTCGACCGGTCCCAGGACCGGCTTGCCCATATGACGGCGGAGTTTGCCCGTATCGGCATTGATTTCGAACGGGTCACGGCGGTCGATGCCCAGGGCCGGCCCGACCTGGCGGAAACACCGATGCGGCTCAATCCGCTGACGCAGTTGCATCTGACCAACACCGAGGTCGCCTGTTTCCTCAGCCACAAAGCCTGCTGGGCAAGGATCGCCGAAGGCGACGATGCCTTTGGTGCGGTTTTTGAAGACGACGTCGTCTTTTCGGAAAATGCCGGCCCGATGCTTGCCGACGCCAGTTGGATCCCGGCCGATGCCGAGATCGTCAAGCTGGAGACGTTCTTCAAGAAGACCCGGCTCGCATGGCGGCGCTCTCCGGCCGGCCATGGCTTTTCGACGTCCAGGCTGCACGGAGCTCACGTCGGCGCTGCAGGCTACATACTGTCGAGGCAGACGGCGCGCGATCTCATCGACGGCACCGCGGAGCTCGGCGGTCCCGTCGATCAGGTCATCTTCAATCCAAAATTCGCACCTGCACCCGGCAAGGTCATCTATCAACTGGTTCCGGCGCTCTGCGCGCAGGAGCGCTTCCTGCGAACCGCCGGACTGCCGAGCCTGCTTCTTGAGGAACGACGGGACCAGTGGCTTGCCGGCGTCCAGTCCGGATCGTTGACGACCAAGACGCTGCCGATGAGAATCGGGGCTGAGACCAGGAAGTTGCTGGGAAGGATCGCCGACCTCTGCCTCCTGAAGCAGAGAACGAAGCTCATAGCGTTCTATCGCCACGGCGAACGTGTCCGTCCTGCCCATACCCACAATCGCGAAAAGGCGCTATAGACGCCGCCGAAAGGCGAGGCCGACCGGACCCTATGGCAAGAATCTCCCTGAAGCTCGATGAACTGATCGACGGCGAAGCCTTGCGCCGCGAGATGACCGCGCTGACCGCGGCCACGGCCGGGGACGGCTCCGGACAGGCCGCGCGCAGCGGTGTGCTGCAGCTTCTCAAGGGGCGGCTGGCGGACGGGCGTGCCATTGCCGAACGCATGCTGCGGGACGATGGCGGCGGCGGCGCCTGCGCGGCGCGGCTGTCGCATCTCATGGACGAACTCATCCGGGCGCTTTATGATTTCGCCGTCACCCATGTCTACCGGGTCAAGAACCCGTCCTCGGCGGAGCGCATGGCCGTCGTCGCCGTCGGCGGCTATGGCCGCGGCACGCTGGCGCCGGGGTCCGACATCGATCTGTTGTTCCTGCTGCCCTACAAGCAGACGCCGTGGGGCGAACAAACAGTCGAATACATGCTCTACATGCTGTGGGATCTCGGGCTGAAGGTCGGCCACGCCACTCGCAACATCGACGAATGCCTGCGCCTGTCGCGCACCGACGTCACCATCCGGACGTCGATCCTCGAGGCGCGCTTCCTGTGGGGCGAACTCAAGCTCTATGACGAGCTGATGCTGCGCTTCGACCATGAGGTGGTGCGCACGACCGGCCCCGAATATGTCCAGGCCAAGCTTGCCGAACGCGACGACCGCCATGCCAAGGCCGGCGAAAGCCGCTATCTCGTCGAGCCCAACGTCAAGGACGGCAAGGGCGGCTTGCGCGACCTGCAAACGCTGTTCTGGATCGGCAAGTATTTCTACCGGGTGCGCACCGGCGAGTGAGCTGGTCGACAAGGGCGTCTTTACCGAGGGCGAGTACCGCGAGTTCCAGAAGGCCGAGGATTTCCTATGGGCGGTGCGCTGCCACATGCATTTCCTCACCGGCAAGGCCGAGGAGCGGCTGCATTTCGACATCCAGCGCGAGATCGCCGAGCGGCTCGGCTACACCAGCCACCCCGGCCTGTCGGCGGTCGAGCGCTTCATGAAGCACTACTTCCTCGTCGCCAAGGATGTCGGCGACCTGACCCGCATCTTCTGCGCGGCGCTGGAGGAAGAGCAGGCCAAGCATGTGCCCGGCTTCAACCGCATCTTCCTCACCTTTTCCAGGCGCAAGCGCAAGCTCGCCGGCACCTCCGATTTCATCGTCGACAACCACCGCATCAACATCGCCGACGACCAGGTGTTCGAACGCGACCCGGTCAATCTTTTGAGACTGTTCTGGTTCGCCGACAAGCACGGGCTGGAGTTCCATCCCGATGCGCTGAAGCTGTTGACCCGTTCGCTCGGCCTGGTCAACAAGTCGCTGCGGCGCGATGAGGAGGCCAACCGGCTGTTCCTCGACATCCTGACGTCGGACCGCAACGCCGAACTCAACCTGCGGCGCATGAACGAGGCCGGGCTGCTCGGCAAGCTGATCCCGGATTTCGGCAAGATCGTCGCCATGATGCAGTTCTCGATGTACCACCACTACACGGTGGACGAGCACCTGATCCGCTGCATCGGCGTGCTGGCCGAGATCGAGCGCGGCGACGGCGAGAAGATCCATCCCCTCTCGCACACGCTGATGCCGGGGCTGAAGAAGAGCCGCGAGGCGCTCTATGTCGCCGTGCTGCTACACGACATCGCCAAGGGCAGGCCGGAGGATCATTCCGAGGCCGGGGCCAGGATCGCACGGCGTATCTGCCCGCATATGGGGCTGTCGCCGGCAGACACCGAAACGGTCGCCTGGCTGGTCGAGAACCATCTCGTGATGTCGATGACGGCGCAGACCCGCGATCTCAACGACCGCAAGACCATCGAGGACTTCGCCGCCATCGTGCAGTCGGTCGAGCGGCTGAAGCTGCTTTTGATCCTGACCGTCTGCGACATCAGGGGCGTCGGACCCGGTGTCTGGAACGGCTGGAAGGGCCAGCTGCTGCGCACGCTCTATTACGAGACCGAACTGCTGTTGACCGGCGGGTTTTCAGAAGTGTCGCGCGCGCAGCGCACCGCCGCGGCGCGCGAGCGCCTGGCCGAGGCGCTCGCCGACTGGCCGCAGAAGGAACGCGACCGCTATGTCGGCCAGCATTACGAGAACTACCTGTTGACCGTCGATCTCGCCGATCAGCTGCGCCATGCCGAGTTCATTCGTGAGGCCGACGCGTCGGGCAACAAGCTCGCCACCATGGTCAAGACCCACCAGTTCGAGGCGGTGACCGAAATCACCGTGCTGGCGCAGGATCATCCGCGCCTGCTCTCGGTCATTGCCGGCGCCTGTGCCGGGGCCGGCGGCAACATCGTCGACGCGCAGATCTTCACCACATCGGATGGCCGCGCGCTCGACACCATCCTGATTTCAAGGGAATTCGACCGCGACGAGGACGAGCGCCGGCGTGCAGAGCGCGTCGGCCGGCTGATCGAGGACGTGCTGTCGGGCAAGAGCTGGCTGCCGGAGATGATCGAGAAGCGGACAAAGCCGCGGCGCGGCGCCAAGGTGTTCAAAATCCCGCCGCGCGCCGAAATCCGCAACACGCTGTCGAACCGTTTCTCGGTCATCGAGGTCGAGGGCCTGGATCGGCCGGGACTGCTGTCGGAGATAACCGGAACGCTGTCCGACCTGTCGCTCGACATCGCATCGGCCCACATCACCACCTTCGGCGAAAAGGTCATCGACACCTTCTATGTCACCGACCTCACCGGCCAGAAGATCGACAACCCTGCCCGCATCGCTACCATCCGCAACCGGCTGATGGCGGCACTTGAAGGCATCGCGCCCGAGCGCGGCGGCAAGGCCAGGGCAGCCGCCGAGTGACCGCCACCATCACTTTGTCCCAATTCCGCAGGCAGTTCCCAAAAGCATGAGCCTTGTCAAGAAATTCGCAACGGTTGCTTCCGGCACCCTGATGAGCCGCGCGCTCGGCTTCGGCCGCGAGATGCTGATGGCGGCGGCGCTCGGCACCGGACCGGTCGCCGACGCCTTCAACGCCGCCTTCCAGTTTCCCAACACCTTTCGCCGGCTGTTCGCCGAGGGCGCCTTCAACGCCGCCTTCGTGCCGCTGTTCGCCAAGGAGATCGAGACCCACGGCACCGACGGCGCCAAGCGCTTCTCGGAGGAGGTGTTCGGCGTCTTGTTCACGGCGCTGCTCGCCCTGACCATCGTCATGGAACTGTCGATGCCGCTGATCGTGCGCTACCTGGTGGCGCCGGGTTTTGCCGGCACGCCGGGCAAATTCGACACCACGGTGACGCTGGCGACAATCATGTTCCCCTACCTGATCTGCATGTCGCTGGGGGCGATGATGGCGGGCATGCTGAATTCGCTGCGCCGCTATTTCGCGGCGGCGGTGGCGCCGGTGTTCCTCAACATCATTCTGATCGGCGTGCTCGCCTATGCCTGGTACAAGGGCTCAGACGCGCTGACTGTCGGCTACGGGCTGTCCTGGGGCGTGCTTGCCGCCGGACTGGTGCAACTGGCGATCGTCTGGGTGGCGGTGCGCCATGCCGGCATCTCGATCGGCTTCCGCCGTCCGAAAATGACGCCCGCGGTCAAGCGGCTGCTGATCCTGGCGCTGCCGGCGGCGATCACCGGCGGCATCACCCAGATCAACCAGCTGATCGGCACGGCGATCGCCTCGGCGCAGAACAGCGCGGTGTCCTCGCTTGCCTATGCCGACCGCATCTACCAGCTGCCGCTCGGCGTGGTCGGTGTCGCGGTCGCGATCGTGCTGTTGCCCGAACTGTCGCGGGCGTTGAAGTCGGGCAATTTGATCGAGGCGGCCAATCTGCAGAACCGCTCGGTCGACGTTCACGCTGTTCCTGACTTTGCCGGCAGCAGCCGCACTCTGGGTGATGTCGGAGCCGATCGTGCGGCTGGTCTATGAGCGTGGCGCGTTCGCCGCCAACGGCTCGACGCCGACGGTGGCGGCGATCCTGGCGATCTTCGGCCTCGGCCTGCCGGCCTTCGTGCTGATCAAGGCGTTCACCCCGGGCTATTTCGCGCGCGAGGACACGCGCACGCCGATGATGTTCGCCGCCATCTCGGTGGCGGTGAACGTCACCACGGCGCTGACGCTGTTTCCGAAGATGGGCGCGCCCGGCATTGCCGTCGCCTCCGCCGTCGCCGGCTGGGTCAACGCGCTGATGCTGCTCGGCGTGCTGATCCGGCGCGGCCATTGGGGCCGCGACGTGCCGCTGATGAAACGCATTCCACGGCTGGTGCTGTCGGCGATCGTGATGGGGGCGGCGCTGTACTTTGCCGAGCACTGGTTCGCGGTCAAGCTTGGGCACGGCTCGCCGCTGCTGGTCAAGGCGACGACGCTTCTGGCCCTCGTCGCCGGCGGGGCGTTGCTCTACTTCATCACCGCCTTCGCCACCGGCGGCGCCGATTTCGGCATGATCCGGCGCAACGTTGGGCGCAAGGGATCGCCGCCGACTAGGGAACAATCACCAGATCCGTGAGCCGGAATTTATTGCGATATCCCAGCCCGTCATTGCGACGATAGCGGCTGCTTCGACAAACGTTAGTCTTCTCCAGATAATTCGTCGTAGACGGAGGGCGGCAAGGGATTACGCGCCTGCCCCCTCAGTTCAATTTCGAGTTCGACCCGAAGCCGTGCCGCCGTCTCCAGCGGCGTCTCGCGGCTACTCCTGCGCTGCAGTGCCTCCCGCATGCCGATCACGTCGGCGGGGGCGCTTTTGATTTTGGGACCTGTGGGCATTCAAGGTGTCTCCTCTATGGTCGCTATGTAATGCACCCGGCTACCGCTCGCGTAGACGGTGAAACACTTGTTGCCCAGGCGGTCGTTTTTGACAGTCAGCGAGGTGGTGTATCGTGGAGCATTTCGTGGCAATGGGGTCGTGGCGACGGGTGGCAGATGGCTAGCAGCCAGCCGTCCGAGAAGCATTACCAATTGCCCTTCCGCCAGTGACTCCTCCGGGATGGAATCCTCCCATTGCTCGGGCGCCCCTTGGCGTACGATCTTCCAAACTCGCGCCATGTCTCCGGCCCCTGCTTTCCGCTAAGCATATAGGCGCTTTCGCATATTTCAAATTTCAACTGAGACACTACCGGTTTCTTGTCCCTGTTCCTTGGAGTCTGCTCCAAGGCCCGATAGCCCTTGATCCTCTCCCCGCACTCGTCCATAAGCGCGCCGTCGAAAGACTTTCGCCGCGCGCGAAACGGCCCTCCACAAGCCAAGGGAACAACCATGACCGCCTTCAAGCCACTCGTCTTTTCCGGCGTCCAGCCGACCGGCAATCTGCACCTCGGCAACTATCTCGGCGCCATCAAGAAATTCGTCGCCCTGCAGGACACCTCCGATTGCATCTATTGCGTCGTCGACCTGCATTCGCTGACGGCACAGCTCGTGCACCAAGACCTCGCCGACCAGACGCGGTCGATCACCGCGGCGTTCCTCGCGTCCGGCATCGACCCGAAGAAGCACATCGTCTTCAACCAGTCGCGGGTCATGCAGCATGCGGAGCTTGCCTGGATCTTCAATTGCGTGGCGCGCATCGGCTGGATGAACCGCATGACGCAGTTCAAGGACAAGGCTGGCAAGGACCGCGAGAACGCTTCGCTTGGCCTACTTGCCTATCCGAGCCTGATGGCCGCCGACATCCTCGTCTACCGCGCCACCCACGTGCCGGTCGGCGACGACCAGAAGCAGCACCTGGAGCTGACCCGCGACATCGCGCAAAAATTCAACAACGACTTCTCGGACCGCATCGCCGCCCTTGGCGTCGGCGTCGAGATGCAGATCGGCGAAGAGACCGTGAACGGCTATTTCCCGCTGACCGAGCCGGTCATCGGCGGACCGGCGGCGCGCATCATGTCGCTGCGCGACGGCTCAAAGAAGATGTCGAAATCGGACCCGTCGGACCTGTCGCGCATCAACCTGACCGACGATGCCGATGCCATCTCGAAGAAGATCCGCAAGGCCAAGACCGACCCGGAGGCATTGCCGAGCGAGCTGGACGGATTGGCCAGCCGGCCCGAGGCGGAAAACCTGGTCGGCATCTATGCGGGTCTCGCCGAGATGTCGAAGGCGGATGTGCTGAAGGAATTCGCCGGCCAGCAGTTTTCGGTGTTCAAGCCGGCACTGGCCGACCTTGCGGTGGAAAAGCTGGCGCCGATCGCCAGCGAAACGCGTCGCATTTCCGCCGACCGCGCCTATGTCGATGCCGTGCTCGGGGATGGCGGCGAGCGCGCCGGCGTGCTGGCCGAAGCGACGATGAAGACAGTGCGCGACATCATCGGGCTGCTGCAGGGCTGACGCGGGGTTCACCCCGGGTTTGTCCGCACCAACACTGCCGCACGGACCGGTGGCTTGCTCCCGGTCTGCGGCGGTGGCAGATTGCGGCCGAAATAGCACCGAGTAGATAGACATGGTCTCCAAACGCCTCAGTCGCGAAGCCGGCCATCGCCGCAAGTTCCTGACGATCATCGACGATACGCCCGAATGCGAGCGCGCCGTCGCCTATGCTTCGAAGCGGGCGCAGAGCACCAGCGGCACGCTGGTGCTGCTCTATGTCATCGTGCCGGACGATTTCCAGCACTGGCTGGGTGTCGAGAAGATCATGCGCGAGGAAGCGAACGCCACGGCGCGCGCCGCGCTCGACAGCTATGCCAACAAGGTGCGCCAGAAGCTCGGCATCGAGCCGGAGATGGTGGTGCGCGAGGGCAAGCCGACGGAAGAGATCCACAAGCTGATCGAGGACGACCAGGACATCGCCATCCTGGTGCTGGCCGCCGGCGCCGGCAAGGAAGGGCCAGGACCGCTGGTCGGCGCGGTGGCCGGCAAGGGTGCCGCCTTTCCGATCCCGGTTACCGTGGTGCCGCAGAATTTGTCGGACGAGGAGATCGACAGCCTCGCCTGAGGCCCGCCCGGGATTCAGCGCCCGAGCCAAATCCCTCGCAAAAACATTCCGCCAGCCGGCCGTTCCGGCGATGCGTTTCGCTTGAATGTCCAGCCAATAGAGCCTATTTAGAACTATTCCAAACTAGTTGCCCGAAATGGGCACGGAGACGGCCATGTTCATCCAGACCGAATCGACGCCAAACCCGGCAACGCTGAAATTCTTGCCCGGCAAGGAAGTGCTTGTGGAAGGCACCGCTGATTTCCGCGATGCCGACAGCGCCGCGGAAGCCTCGCCGCTGGCCGGCCGGCTGTTCGAAATTCCCGGCGTCACCGGCGTGTTCTTCGGCTATGATTTCATCACCGTGACCAAGGATGGCCCCGACTGGCAGCATCTGAAGCCGGCGATCCTGGGCGCCATCATGGAGCATTTCATGTCCGGCGCGCCCGTCATGGCCAAGGCCGGTCCCGCCGCCGAGACCAGCCAGACCGGTGAGTTCTACGACAAGGCCGACGAGGAACTCGTCATCACCATCAAGGAACTGCTCGACACGCGGGTGCGCCCGGCGGTCGCCCAGGACGGCGGCGACATCACCTTCCGCGGCTTCGAGAACGGCACCGTGTTCCTGCACATGAAGGGCGCCTGCGCCGGCTGCCCGTCATCGACGGCGACACTGAAGCACGGCATCCAGAATCTTTTGCGCCACTTCGTGCCTGAGGTGCAGCAGGTCGAACAGGTCTCCTGATCGTTCCGTTTGAGCAATTCCAGGAAAAGTGTGAAACGGTTTTCCCGGGAAAAGCGCGTAGCGCTTTCCCTAGGGAATTGCGTCAAAACAAAGAGATAGAGCGGTTCTGCGTTTCGTGAAACGATGAACCGCTTTGGCCGCCTTGCCGGCAAGACAGATTCACTCAATCGCACAAACAAAAAACCGGGCCAAATTGCCCGGTTTTCTGTTTGGGACGTCCGTTGTTGCCTAGACGGTCCGCGTACGAAGGGTGCCTCTATCTGATCATGATCTTTCCGGAAACCGGTACCGGTTTCTCGGCATCATGGTCTAAAGAACAATGACCTTGGCGCCGACCGAGGCGCGGTCATAGAGGTCGATAATGTCCTGATTCATCAGGCGGATACAGCCTGACGACATCGCCTTGCCAATCGAATTCCATTCCGGGCTGCCGTGCAGGCGATAGCCCGAATCACCGCCCTTGTTGAACAGGTACATGGCGCGCGCACCGAGCGGGTTCTTCAACCCCGGCTCCATGCCATCGGCAAACTTGGCCAGTTCCGGCTGGCGGTGGATCATCTGCGAGGGCGGCGTCCAGGTCGGCCATTCGCGCTTCAGCGCAATATGGGCGGTGCCGTGCCACTCGAAGCCCTCGCGGCCGACGCCGATGCCATAGCGAATTGCCCTTCCGTCGCCCTCGATGAAGTAGAGGAACTTGTTTTGCGTATCGACGATGATGGTGCCCGGCTTTTCCGCGCTGTCGTAGTTCACCTCTTGCCGATGGTACTTCATCGGCACTTTTTCAATCGGTATGCGCGGCAGCTGGTAACCGGCATCGGTCACCGAACCATAGTCGTTGGAGAACATCTGCATGCCGATGCTGCTGCAACCAGCGATGGCAGTGGACAGCGCCAGTGCGGCGGCGATTGCAAGCGACTTCATGCGCATGAGATGATCCGGTGCCTCGCCCCAACTTCAGCGGCACGAGTCGGCCGCTTTCTCACCGTCATTCATGCTGGCATTTGCTTTGCTTGCCAAGCACGCGATGCCTATCTACCTGGGTTGGCGTGCTGGTATGCGTATCACTATGACATTTCGGCAACAGGCCTCACAAGATTGTGAAGGAAATTCAATGGGCAAAGCCGCAAGCCCATGAGGAATCGAGGAAAATCATCATGAATGTCGGTGGCGCCGCCAAACCGTTCGGGCCTGCCCGCCAAGACCATCCGCTACTATGAAGAGATCGGCCTGATCGCGCCGGCGCGCATCGCCAACGGCTACCCGACTATTCCGGTGACGACATCCACCGGCTGGCCTTTCTGCGCCGCGCGCGCAACCTGGGCTTTTCCATCGACGATTGCCGCCAGCTGATGGCGTTCTACCAGGATCACAGCCGCGCCAGCCATGACGTGCGCGAAATCGCCGTCGCCCATGTCGGCGCGATCGAGGAGAAAGTGCGCGAACTGCAGTCGATGCGCTCGACCTTGCAGACGCTGATCCACGCCTGCCACGGCAACCAAAGGCCGGACTGCCCAATACTGGATGACATGGCGGGGGCGGTGTTGTTCCGAGTACAATCGCCTGCATAAAGGCGATTATCTGGTTGACAAACCCATTGGCGAATCAAGGCCGCGCTGATATGAATCGCGCATGGGAAAGACCACTTCACATTGGCCTAGACTGGTGGCGGCGCTGTTTTTCGTCGCCGGTCTCTGGCGGTGGGTTCTTGACCTGTTCGATTGGGGCGGGCGCATCGATCTTACTCATCGCGCATGTGCACGAGCTTGGATGGATCGGCCTTGTGATCGCGTTCCTTTTGAACCCCTCGCCATGGATTATTGTGCCGGCGCTTGTGGTCGGTTTTTTGTTGCTCTACCTCGACAATAAGCGACATCGAAACCCAGTTTTGGTTGAGGCGGTTGAAGCCCCGGAATCGCGGCTCGTGCCTAACTGGCCTATCCGCGATTTATTCCTACACATAGACCCTTCCATAACGAAGAACCCCTACCGCGACCCAGAAACGGAAGTCGCCAGAGACATCCTCGATTATCTGGCAACCGGTCGGCTTCATTCATGGGGACGCTTCACTGGGAGCAATGGAGCGCTTGTCCCGATACCGGAAGATTTCTGGAAGGAAGCCGAATGGGTAATGATGTTCTTTGGCCCGGACGATGCAGAGCAAATCCATGCTCGGTATCCGGCGAACAACAAGGGATATCGTGATATTCAATTCAACAAGGCCGAGGCTCTAGCCAACTGGCCGAAATCAATAGCGACGGTTTGGCCCGATTTTGCCAAATGGGACAAGATCGATCCCCTAGAGGCGTATCAAGCCGCCTGCCTTTGGGCGGATGAGGAGCCTAAGCTCCCATGGCCGTCATGGGGTGCAGAAAAGATCTATCGCAAACTAAACGACGCAGCTTTGGCGCACGATCTCCTCGTAGGAGGTGGTGACACTGTTAGGAAAGCAACCTTGGATGCCATAGAAACGGTAACGTCCAAGGCAATTAATCCACACGGCGAGGTATGGCGCGAGGATATGAGAAAGCTCGCTGAAAAGTGGGGCGAGAAACCGAAGTTTCTGTATCCCCGGAGCCGCGTCTAATCCTTACCGCTTTCGTTGCGCTGGCGGCGCAGAAACTCTTTTATCTGTTCCTGGGTCAGCTTCGGAGCATGGGCGATCTTGTTCACCACGGCTTCGAAAGCGGCGTCTGACTGATCTGTTTTCAGTTCGCGCGCCGCTTGCCTGAATTTATCGAGTTGGGATTCTTTCATCGCGCCTTCCGCTTGAATTGTGTGTGTGTGTTCACACACCGGCCCGCTTGAATGTGTGGCCGACTCATGCGATAAGGGTGAACGGCATTCGTGGTGCCGTTCACCCTTAGACCTCAATCCAGCCGTCGGGGCCAAGACAGAGGAGGTTGCAAAGAAGATGACGGCCAGATTAGCGAGAGGGGGTCCACGACCCCTGATGTCCCACTGGAAGACCGCCTGTCGGCTGCTTCGCAGTCAGTATCGACGGTTTCCCGTATAGCACCACTAAGCTCCGGGAGCAACAAAAATGTCTGTGGAATCAATGGCCACTGACCCGTACGAGGTTGTGCTCAACGATCTCCGGGCCAAGAAGGCTCAAATAGAACAAGCCATTAGCGCCATCGAAGCGATCAGGGGCGGCATGTCATCGGCGGCCACTTCAATGGCGTCTCCAGCGCCAAGCGCAAGTCAGAATGCGGATATTGATTCGCCCGGCGCGTTCCTGGGAATGTCGATTGTGGACGCCGCAAAGAAGTTGCTCGCAGCCAAGCGGCAACCCTTGCGCAATCCCGACATTGCCGCTGCATTCAAGCGCGGGGGCCTTGCAATGAACTCGAAAGATGCGGTGAACACGATTGGTTCGATCCTTACGCGACGTGCCAATGATGTTGGCGACCTTGTTAAGGTGGACCGTGGAACGTGGGGCCTAAAGGAATGGTATCCCAACCGTAGCTTTAAGAAGGGGAACGGCGAACCGCGCGAGCCTGTTAAGGGCGCAGAGGAACTAGTGAACTCTGAGGCGGCGTCCCCTGCTGTGGGGGCATCTACCATTGTGGCCTCGGTCCCGTTTATGATCACGAATGCTATGCGCGAGAAGCTTCGCAGTTTTGGGGCAAGCGAAGATGATATCAAGAATATGACCCCCGAAGAGGCCCGCAGTTACATCGAGACGTTTGATCTAGACCCCTGACTTTTTCTTGCGCTTCGCATATCGCCAGTAGGGCAATTCGAGTTGAACGGGCTTTCGGAAGTGCGTCCGCTTTTCGTCAAGCAGGTCTATGATAGGTGAGGCGCTTACCGGCGGCACCCTTCAAGGCGATGAAAGCGCGCGTGCCATCATCAACACCAAGCGCAATGCGGTTGCTGTAGCGGAAGTCGAATTCTGCCAGATAGCGGTGCAGATGGTGTTCTGCGCAATGCTGATAGACGCCCTTCATGCCGCGCTTGAAGATCGAATAGAAGCCCTCGACGGTGTTCGTGTGGACGGTCTTTCCGCCTTCGTAGCGGACATATTCGTCCTTGGAATGCGTGACGACATCGTGGGAAGCGAATTCTTGGCCCACGCGGCGATACATGCCAGCCTCATCCGTCATCAGCGCGCTTTCCTCGGCGATGTTGGCGCGAACGATCGGCATCACGGTTCCAATGCGGGCGGTATCGACATGGAAGGAGCGGGCGCGGCCACCACGTTCCACCAGCGTAACGACAGTGTTCTTGTGAGCGCCACCTCCGGTCTTAACCGGGGTGCCAGCCAGACGGCCAATGTAGGTTTCGTCTACTTCGACGGTCTTGCCATTGCCGCCCATGGGAGACAGTTCGCCAGACGCCATTGCAAGGCGAATGCGGTGGCACAGGAACCAAGCGGCCTCATAGGTGCATTCGAGTATGCGGTGCATCTGGTGGGCGCTGATGCCCTTCTTTGAGGAGCACATGAGGTGGATAGCCTGTAGCCACTTGGTCAGCGGCAAATGGCTTTCCTCGAAGATCGAACCCATGCGGACGGTGAACTGCGAACGGCAAGCGCTGCACTTGTACAGGCCGTGGCGCTCGACGCCATTAGGGTTTTTCTTCGAAGGCTTGGTGCGAACGCCCTTCAATGTGTAGTGCTTATCCATCGAACCGCACTTGGGGCACACCGGACCCTGGGGCCAAAGAATGCCTTCGACGTGTTCGAAAGCCTTGGCTTCGTCGTGGAACTCGGGGCGGGACAGGACAGACATGGCAAACGTTCCTAAGTTGTTGGAATCTTTCTACCTCTCAGGTTTGGGTTTGTCAACCAGATAATCGCCTGCATAAAACAGGTTCAAACCGTGAACAGAATCTGGCATCGTGCCGCCATGCCGATCATCTCACCTATCGCAATCAACCCGCTCATCGACGGTCGCCAGTCCGAACGCGCCATGCTGGTGCGGCGCGGCGTGCAGCGGCTGTTAATGGAGATGGGCGCGCATGTGCTGCCCGAACTGTCGCTGGCCACCGGCCGCCGCGCCGACCTCGTCGCGCTGACCCGGCAGGGTGATATCTGGATCATCGAGATCAAATCCTCGATCGAGGATTTCCGGGTCGACCGCAAATGGCCCGACTACCGGCTGCATTCCGACCGCTTCTTCTTCGCCACCCATCCCGGCGTGCCGTCGGAGATCTTTCCGCAGGAATGCGGCTTCATCCTCTCCGACGGCTACGGCGCCGAGATCCTGCGCGATGCGCCGGAGCACCGCATGGCGGCGGCAACGCGCAAGGCGCTGATGCTGCGGATCGCGCGGGCCGGTGCTTCGCGGCTGCTGGCGGCTGAGCTTGCAGGCGTGTCGGTGCCGGCGCTGGAGGGGGAGAGCGAGTAGGTTTCAGACCTGGGATTCCTCGCCCGGCAGGGCTATCGCAGATGGAGCGAGGCTTTCGCTCTACGATATACCCCCACCCCTAACCCTCCCCACAAGGGGGAGGGAGACTTTCGTTGGCGCTGAACCTTGGCAAATTGCCTGCCTTTTTGACGACGACGAAGAAGTAAAAGCACGCGGCAGCGTTCCCTCCCCCTTGTGGGTGTTTGGACCGGAGACATCGCGAACAGGTGTGCGAAGACATCGCGAACAGTTTTGCGCGTTTTGCGCGAGGGGGTTCGGGATGCCATTCGGGGACAACAGCGCGATGAAACAGAAATTGGAATTCGTCAGGTTGGCGAGCGCGGCGGGTGCGAATGTGAGCGCGTTGTGTCGGCGCTTCGGAATCGGCCGGACGTTGGCCCACAAGCTGATCGCTCGCTATCGAGCGCAAGGCGATGCGGGGCTTTTGGAGCGTTCGCGGCAGCCCCATTTGAGCCCACGGCGCAGCGCCCCTGAGGTCGAAGCGGCAGCCCTTTGGGTGCGTGCGGCGCATCCGGCCTGGGGTGGGCGCAAGATCGCGCGTGTGCTCGCTCGCGAGGGTATCGGCACCCCTTCGCCCTCGACGGTGACCGGCATCCTGCGCCGCAACGGGATCGAGCTCGGATTGCAGGGCGGCGGGGCGCAGCCTTTCATCCGCTTCGAGCACGAAGCCCCCAACGATCTGTGGCAGATGGACTTCAAGGGCCATGTCGCCCTGCGCACCGGCCGGCTGCATCCGCTCACCGTGCTCGACGACCATTCGCGCTTCTCGGTCGTGCTGTCGGCCTGCTCCGATCAGACCACCCAAACCGTGCAAACGCGCCTGATCGAGGCCTTCCGTCGCTATGGCCTGCCGTGGCGCATCGCCACCGACAATGGCCCGCCCTGGGGCGATGGCGGCCGCAACAACTTCACGCTGCTCACCGTCTGGTTGATCGAGGCCAGCGTCGCCGTCAGCCACTCCAGGCCTTGCCACCCGCAGACACTCGGCAAGGACGAGCGCTTCCACCGAACGCTCAAGGCCGAGGCGCTGCAGGGACCACCCTTCGCCGATCTCGCCAAGGCTCAGCACGCCTTCGACCAGTGGGGCCATGTCTACAACGCCCAGCGTCCCCACGACGCGCTGGACGGCGCCGTGCCGCTCGACCGCTACCGGGCCTCGCAGCGCCAGTATCGCGAAATTGTCGAGCCGTTCGAATACGCCAAGGACGATCTCATCCGCCGCGTTCAGCAGCATGGCTTCGTCTCTATTCTCGGCCGCAAAATGCGCCTCTGCAAAGCCTTCGCCGGAAAATCCGTTGCCTTCCGTCCGACCGCAACAGACGGCCTCTTCGACGCCTGGTTCAGGCACCAGAAAATAGAAACCATCGACCTCAATGCCATGGCTCGATAGCATGCAAAACTGTTCGCGATGTCCTCGCACACCTGTTCGCGATGTCTCCGGTCCAAACAGTGGGGAGGGTTAGGGTGGGGGTCCTTCTTCGCAAGAATCCCTGTGCGTTTGCCCTGCACGAAGTGGAGGGAGGAACCTGGCAACGCCAACCGGTCCTACTCCTCGCCCTCCTCCACGCCGCCCGCCGCCGGCGCCATCAGCAGCACCGCGGCGCCGAGGATGGCGGCGATGAAGGAGCCGGCGAGGATGCCGACCTTGACCGCGTCCTGCAGCGCCACATCGCTGGCGAAGGCGAGCAGGCCGATGAACAGGCTCATTGTGAAGCCTATGCCGCACAGCAGCGAGATGCCGATCATGTGCGTCCAGCCCGCATTGGCCGGCAGGTCGGCAAGGCCGAGCCGGATGGCAAGGGCCGAGGAGCCGAACACGCCGACCAGCTTGCCGACGACGAGGCCGGCGGCGACACCCAGCGTCAACGGTTCGATCAGCGCGCCAAAGCTCAGGCCGGCGAGCGAAACGCCGGCATTGGCAAAGCCGAAGATCGGGATGACGACAAAGGGGACTATTCCGTGCAGGCCATGTTCGAGCCGGTGCAGCGGCGAATGGTCGAGATCGTGGCCGGTCCCGGCGGAGCGTTCGAGGGGGATGGTCAAGGCCAGCGCCACGCCGGCGAGCGTCGCATGGACGCCCGATTTCAGCACCAGCACCCACAGGATGACGCCGAGCACCAGATAGGGCACCAGCGTCATCACCCGCATGCGGTTGAGCACGACGAGCACGGCAATGACGGCGAAGGCGGCGCCGAGATAGGCGAGCGACAGGCCGCTGGTGTAGAAGATGGCGATGATGATCACGGCGCCGAGATCGTCGATGATGGCGAGCGCGGTGAGGAAAACCTTCAACGAGGCCGGCACACGACTGCCGAGCAGCGACAGCACGCCGAGCGCGAAAGCAATGTCGGTGGCGGTCGGGATCGCCCAGCCTGACAGCGCGGCCGTATTATCGCGGTTGATCGCGACATAGACGAGCGCTGGAACCAGCATGCCGCCGGCGGCGGCGATGCCGGGCAGCGCGCGCCTCGGCCAGGTCGAAAGCTGGCCGTCCAGCATCTCGCGCTTGATCTCCAGGCCGACGAGCAGGAAGAACACCGCCATCAGCCCGTCATTGACCCAGTGCGACACGCTGAGCGGGCCGAGATAGGCGTGCAGGACGGAGAAATAGGTTTCGGCGAGCGGCGAATTGGCGACGATCAGGGCAAGAGCAGCCGCCGCCATCAGGATGATGCCGCCGGCCGCCTCGCTATCAAGAAATTCGCGGAAGATGGAGACCGGTCGCTGCTTCAAATCCTGCATGTCGCCTCCGTCGCCTCAGATTCGAATTCGCCCCATCACCCAATTCCGAGCGCTGGCTCCGCCCCTTGTGTGTTTGGAATATGCATAATGGAGGGTGCCACGAACCGGTGGATGTTCCGGTTCGTGGCGGCGGTCGAGAGCCCGTCGCCCCTCAGGTGGCCTAAACCGTAGGTGAGCTGGGGCCCGACCGCCTTCTTTGTGAACCCGAACAGTTGCAAGGGGCAAGCCCCCGCACACAAGGAAGGGATTGAGGAGATGGCTGAAGAGACGGTTCAGGACGTCGGTATTGACGTCGCCAAGTGGTGGCTCGATGTGTCGGTGTTTCAGACGCTAGAACGAGCCCGTTTCGACAACGACAAGGACGGCTGGGCCGAGCTGATCAAGTGGCTGACGGGTCGCAATGTGCGCGCCATCGGCATGGAGCCGAGCGGCGGCTATGAGCGCGGTGTGGCCAAGGCGCTGCGCAAGGCGAACCTGCCGGCCAGGAACGTCAATCCGCACAAGCTGCGCCACTATGCCCGCGCCCTTGGCCGGCTGGCCAAGAACGATCGCATCGATGCGCTGCTGATTGCGCGCTACACCGCCGAACTGCCGACCCGGCCGGTGCGCTGTGACCCAATCGCCGAGCAACTCGCCGATCTGGTCGTTGCCCGCAGGCAGCTCAGCGACGACAAGGTCAGCCTCGCCAACCAGCTCGAGCAGATACGCGAGCCGACGGTCAAGCGCATGTTCACCCGGCGGCTGCGGCGCATCGAGCTCGATATCGCTCTGCTTGCCAAACGGATGGCCGAACTCGTCGCCAGCCAGCCAGCGCTCGCGGCCAGGGATCGCCTGATCCAGTCCTTCTGCGGTGCCGGCCCAGTGTTCAGCCACACCGTGCTTGCTCTGGCTCCCGAGATTGGTGAGGCCTCGCGACGAGAGATCGCAGCCCTTGCCGGCCTCGCGCCCTACGACTTCGACACCGGCACTTTCCGAGGCAAGCGCAGCATCTGGGGTGGCCGTCATGACGTGCGCAGGGTGGTCTACATGGCAGCACTCACCGCCAGTCGCTCCAATCCTGTGCTCAAGGCTTTCCATCAGCGCCTCATTGCAAACGGCAAGGCGCCGAAAGTCGCTCTCATCGCCGTCGCGCGAAAGATACTGACCATCCTCAGTGCCATGATCCGAAACAACGAACCGTGGAACCCAGCCCGACCCTGACAAACACAGTTGCTCACCTGCCTGCCGGCATCCTCTCCCCGTATAGTGACGGGGAGAGGGACGCTGTCATCGACGGTTTCGCCAACTGTCAGCGTCGCAAGAAGGGTGCCGAGGTTGCGGACGGCCTCCGTCTCCCCGTCCCTATACGGGGAGAAGTGCCCGGCAGGGCGATGAGGGGCGGCGCTGTCATCGACAAATTGGTGGTCCCCGCGTTGGAAGCTTTCATCATTGATATGAAAGCGATTGCCCGTGCCTCAAGCGATCTCAGCGCGGCGCGCGCTTGGCCAATATCCGCTGCAAGGTGCGGCGATGCATGTTGAGGCGGCGCGCCGTCTCGGAGACATTGCGCTCGCACATTTCATAGACGCGCTGGATATGCTCCCAGCGGACACGGTCGGCCGACATCGGGTTTTCCGGGGGTGCAGCGCGCTCGCCGGCGGTGCGGGTGAGTGCGGCGAAGACATCGTCGGCGTCGGCCGGCTTGGAGAGGTAATCGACGGCGCCGAGCTTCACCGCCGTCACCGCGGTGGCGATGTTGCCGTAGCCCGTCAGGATGATGGTGCGGGAATCGTCGCGCTTCTCGCGGATCGCGGCGACCACGTCGAGGCCGTTGCCGTCGCCGAGCCGCATGTCGACCACGGCGTAGGCGGGCGGATTGGCGCGCGCCTTGGCAACCGCCTCCTCGACGCTCTCGGCCGTCTCGACCACGAAGCCCCTGGTTTCCATGGCGCGGGCCAGACGCGTGAGGAACGGCTTGTCGTCATCGACGATGAGCAGCGAGGTGTCCTCGCCTTCAACCATTGGGCCAATATTTTCGTCGCCTGTCATAGTCTCAAAATTCCTGCTGCCTTAATTTTACGCAGATATAGTTCCTGAGCCTCATTGTCCAATTTTTAGAGCCCCCTCAAGGCGCTCAGGCGGTGTCGAACATGCTGGCCGACGTGACTTCCGGATTGAGGAACACCCCGCGCGGCCATGATATCTGTACCACGGCGCCCTCGCCCAGGCCGCTCGAATTGCGGAAATCGAGCGTAGCGCCCGAACGTTCGAGCAGCGTCTTGGCAATGAACAGACCGAGCCCCAGGCCGCCGCCGGCTTCATTGCCCTGGCGCGTCGACATATAGGGCTCGCCGATGCGGTCGATGATCTCGGCGGGAAACCCCGGCCCGTCATCGATGATCGAGAAGGTGATGGTGGCCTCGTCCCAGCTCCAGCGCACGGTGACGCTCTTGCGGGCGAAATCGACGGCGTTCTCAACCAGATTGCCGAGACCGTAGATGACGCCCGGATTGCGGCGCCCGACCGGCTCGGGCCCGATGCGTTCGCCAGGCCGAAGCTTGATCGAGATGCCGAAGTCGCGATGCGGGGCGGTGACCTCCTCGACCAGCGAGGTCAGCGGCAGCCGGGAGAGATGCGCCTCGCCCTCGGACGACAGGCTGGTCAGGCGCTTGAGGATTTCACGGCAGCGCTCGCTCTGCGAGCGAAGCAGCTTCACGTCTTCCCCGTATTTCGGATCGTTGCCGAGCGCCTTTTCCATCTCCTTGGCGACAAGCGCGATGGTGGCGAGCGGTGTGCCAAGCTCATGCGCCGCCGCCGCCGCCAGCCCGTCGAGCGCCGAAAGGTGCTGCTCGCGCTGCAGCACCAGCTCGGTGGCGGCAAGTGCGTTGGCCAGAAGCCGCGCTTCCGCGGCCACCCGGAAGGCGTACATGGCGGTGAAGGCGATCGACGAGAGCACCGCCATCCAAATGCCGGCGACATAGATGAAAGGCATCGCCAGCGGCGCGTCTTCATGCCAGGGCAATGGCAGATGGACAAAGACCAGCAGGGTCGCCGCCGTCATCACCAGCCCGCCGAGGACCGCGGTCAGGCGCAAGGGCAGCGATGTCGCCGAAATGACGACAGGCACGGTCATCAGCAGCGAGAACGGGTTGGTGAGGCCGCCGGTCATGTAGAGCAGGCCGGCGAGTTGCAGGCTGTCGAAGATGAGGATGCCGAAGGCCGCGAGCGGGGTGAGCCGGTGGGCCGCCGGAAACCGGAAAGCGAGGAACAGGTTCATCCAGGCCGAACAGGCGATCAGCGCGAAGCACAGGCTGACCGGCAGTGGGAATTTCAGGCCATAGGCGACCACGAGCACCGTCAGGCTCTGACCGACGATGGCAAGCCAGCGCAGCCGGATCAGCGTGTTGAGGCGCAGTCGCTGGCTCTGCTGGAAATCGGGCGAACGCAAAACGTTGATCATGGCCAAGAATTACAGCCGTGGGACGGGAAGCGCTAGTATCGCGGCACAGGGATTGATGGGCGTTTGCGCCTGTCGCCAAGGCATGCAGTCCGTCACGCACGCGATTCGTCAAAACTGCTGCGTCGAGAACTACGTCCCGTGCGGCTTGGCGCGGGCGGTGGCGGCGGCGAGCAGCGGATTTTCCGGCCAGACGTGCTTGGGATAGCGGCCGCGCATGTCGGCGCGCACATCGGCCCAGGAGCCGCGCCAGAAGCCGGGCAGGTCGCGCGTCGTCTGGATCGGCCGGTGCGCCGGCGACAGGAGTTCGAGCGTCAGCGGCACCGTGCCATTGGCGATCGAAGGATGGCGGTCGAGGCCGAACAGCTCCTGCACACGAACCGCCAGCACCGGCCATTCGCCGTCATAACGGATCGGCACATGGCTGCCCGACGGGGCGTCGAAATGGGTCGGCGCCAGCGCGTCGATCCGGCGCTGCAAGTCGTGCGGAACAAGCGTCGCCAGGCCGGCCGGGACAACGCCCGGATCGATGGCGGCAAAGGATGCCGCGCCGGACAGGAACGGCAGCAGCCAGTCGTCGAGGCGCTCCAAAAGTGCGGCATCCGCCAAATCGGGCCACGGCGCGCCAAGACCGCGATGCAGCCAGGAGAGCCGCTGGCGCAGCGTTTGCGCCTCCTTGCTCCAGGTCAGCAGCGACAGCCCATGCTCGCGCACCGCATCGAGGATGGCGCGATCGGCATCGGTGCCGGTTGGCGGCGGCAGCATGCGTTCGGACAGCGTGATGGCGCCGAGGCGAACGGCTTCGCGCACGCGCACGGCCCGCTTGTCCCGGTCGAAGCTCGCCTGCCTGCGTGTTTCGATCCTGTCGGCAAGGGCTGCGCGGACATCGTCCTCGCCAATTGCCGCCGCCGCCGTGATGCGCGCATTCTGCGCCTTGCCCTGCAGGTCGGCGACGACCAGCCAGGGTTCGCCCGCCAGCGGATCGGCCGCATCGAGCATGGCGCCCGAGCCGTTGGCCAGCACGAAGCGGCCGCGCTCGCCGCGCGCCTTGGCGACGCGGTCCGGCCAGGCGTGGACGAGGAAGGGGCCGGCGCTGACACCCTCCCCCTTGTGGGGAGGGTCGGCGAGCGCGCCTTGCGCAGCAAGGCGAGAGAGACGGGGTGGGGGTGAAGCCTGCCTCGCCAATCGCTCAGCCAGCTGCCGCGCGGCCGTCGCTCGCGGCGACCGCTCGGAGCGAAACCGCATCAGCCTTCGCTCCAGGTCGGCGCCGTCACCGCCAAGACCACGTTCGGTCAGCAGCACGGCCAGCATGGCCGCCGCGTCGGCATGGCCGCTCCTGGCGGCCTCGGCGACCATATGCGCCAGCCGCACGGGCAGAGCGAGCTTGCGCATCGCCATGCCCGCCTCCGTCAGGCGCCCTGCCTCGTCGATGGCATCCAATGCGCGCAGCAGCGCCCTTGCCTCGTTGAGTGCAGGCGCTGGCGGCGGATCGAGAAAGGCGAGGCTTGTCGGATCGGCGACGCCGAAGGCGGCACAGTCGAGCAGCAGGCCGGACAGATCGGCTTCGAGGATTTCCGGCGGTGTGAAGGCGGGGAGTGCCGCCGTCTGCTCGGCGCGCCACAGCCGGATGGCAACGCCAGCTTGTGTGCGCCCGGCACGGCCGGCGCGCTGGTCGGCCGAGGCCTTGCTGACGCGCACGGTTTCCAGCCGCGTCAGGCCGCTGGCCGGCTCGTAGCGCGGCAAGCGCGACAGGCCGGAATCGATGACGACGCGCACGCCATCGATGGTGATCGAGGTCTCGGCGATCGAGGTCGCCAGCACCACCTTGCGGCGGCCTGCCGGCGCCGGCTTGATCGCCGCGTCCTGCGCCTTGCCGTCAAGCATGCCGTAAAGCGGCACGAGGTCGGTGTCGGCGCCGACCTTGCCGGCCAGCCGCTCGGCGGTGCGCTCGATCTCGCGCTGGCCGGGTAGGAAGGCCAGCACGCTGCCGCTTTCGTCGGCAAGCGCGGAACGGATCGCCTTGGCCATGGCGTCCTCGACGACAATACCGGCCGACCGCTCGTCATAGCGGATGTCAACGGGGAAGGCGCGGCCCTCGCTCTCGATCACCGGCGCGCCCGACAGCAGTTTGGCGACACGCGCGCCGTCGAGCGTCGCCGACATCACCAGTACGCGCAGGTCCGGCCGCAGCGCGCCCTGAACATCGAGTGCAAGTGCCAGACCGAAGTCGCCGTCGAGCGAACGCTCGTGGAATTCGTCGAAGATCACCGCGGAGACGCCGGGCAGTTCGGGATTGTCGAGGATCATGCGCGCCAGCACACCTTCGGTGACGACCAATATCCTGGTCTTTGCCGAAGTGCGGTTCTCCATGCGCATGGCATAGCCGACGGTGGCGCCGGGCTCCTCGCCGAGCAATTCGGCCATGCGGCGGGCGGCGGCGCGGGCGGCGAGCCGGCGCGGTTCGAGCAGGACGATCTTGCCGGCACCCAGCCAAGGCGCGTCGAGCAGCGCCAGCGGCACCAGGGTCGTCTTGCCGGCGCCGGGCGGCGCCACCAGCACGGCGCTGTTGCCACGGCCGAGCGCTTCACTCAGCGCCGGCAGCACGGCGGATACGGGAAGCTCCGGCAAGGGTTTTGTCGTCATCGCGTCCGCATATCAGCGGTCGCGGTCGCCGTGCAACCGGCATGGGCTCAAAGCCGGGTGCGGGAAAACGGGTTCCAGCGCACGGTGCCGAGCCGCGCTTCCTCGCGCACCATGGTCAGCAGGCCGGAACCGCCGACGACAGCGAGGCCGACAAGCGACAGCCAATCCGGGTATTCCCTAAAAAACAGCGCGCCGAGGATGACCGCCCAGACGATCTGCGAATAATGCGTCGGCGCGATCCGGTTGGCGGGCGCGTGCTTGACCGCCAGAAGCTGCAGCAATTGCCCGCAAGCGGTGAAGGCACCGGCCAGCACCAGCCACACCAGTTGCTTGCCGTCCGGCAGCGAGAATGAGGTGGCGGCGGCCCCAACGCCATTGAAAAGCAGGCCATAGCCGACCAGCACGCCCAACATGGTCGTGCGCTTTTCCTGCTGCGCCAGCGAGCGCATCAGGATGACGCTGGCGGCGGCGAGGAAGGCGATGGCGAAGGCGGCTAGATGGCCGAGATGCAACTCGCGAAACCCCGGCCGCACCACCAGCATGACACCGGCAAAGCCAGCGACAACCGCCAGCCATCGCCAGGGGCCAACCTTCTCCTTGAGGATCACCGTGGAGAGGATGGTGACGCAGAGCGGCGCCAGAAAGACCAGCGCATAGACCTCCGCCAGCGGAATGGTGGTGAACGCATAGACGCTGAGCACGCCGGAAGCGATGCCGGCCCAGGCACGCGCCTGCACCGCCCAGGGCCTTTTGGTGCGCCAGAAATCACGCCAGCGCTCGTCGGCCGGCCGCGTGAAGAAAAGAAAACAGCCGGCAAACAGCGTCGTGAAGAACCCGATCTCGAAGACCGTGAACTGACCGCCGAGGCTTTTGACAACGGCATCGCTGCCCGAATAGCTTGCGTAGGCGATCAAAGCGAGCAGGATTCCGTTCGTCACGTTTTTCCATTCCGGGGAGAGAGTAGCTTTGAAAATCTTGGCGCTCGGTGCGCATCCGGACGACATCGAGATCTTCATGTTCGGTACGATGGCCGCCTATGCCGCGCAAGGCGCAGAGCTTACTTTTGCAATCGCCACGGATGGGGCCAAGGGCGGCAAGGGCGATCCCGGCTCGCTTGCCCGGGCGCGCCGCGAGGAGGCAATCCAGGCGGCAGCCCTGCTTGGCGCCGCGCCACGCTTTCTCGACTTCCCCGATGGCGCACTGGTGGCCGACGCCGCGCTGATCGCGGCCCTGAAGGCGCTGATCGGCGAGATCGGGCCGGACCTTGCGATCACGCATGCACCGAATGACTACCACGGCGACCATCGCGCACTGTCGGATGGCGTGCGGATCGCGGCCTCGTTCACTGTTCCGGTGCTGCATGCCGACACGCTCGGCGGCACCGGTTTCTCGCCGACGCATTATGTCGATGTGTCCGCGCATGCCGACATCAAGGCCAAGGCGATCCGCATGCATCAGTCGCAGGATCCCGATCGCTTCGTCGATGGCGCGCGGACGCAGAACCTCTTTCGTTCAGGCCAGTGCAACGCGCGCAAGGTTCCTTGGCCGAGGCTTTCCGCTTCGAGCCGACGTTCCCCTTCGCCGACATCCGCGCCCTGCTGCCGCCGGCGCCGGCGATCCGGCCGGTGACGGTCAGCACCCGAACGGTCGACTGAGAGCCGAGACGACCTTCAGGTCCGGCCGGACTCGGCCTGCACGGCTTCGACAAGCCGACCGGCGATCCGCGCTTTTCCCAACGTTTTCAAACATCGGCGTGAGCATGTTGCGGCGCAGCAACGAATTCGCTTGCCTTGTTTAGTAAAAATTGCATCACTAAACAAATTACTAAACATCCGCCGCGCTGCCGCGCCGCCATGTTTAGGCCCCTGAGGAGAGGGGTTGAGGGTTCTTGAAACCGTCATCCGGACGCGTTTCGCAAATGGGAGGAAGGCATGAAATCGACTCTGAAACTGACGTTGGGACTGGCCTCGGCGATGTTCGCGTCGACAGCTCTCTCCAGCGTGGCGCAAGCCGAGGACCTGACGCTGTGCTGGGCGGCATGGGACCCGGCCAACGCGCTTGTCGAACTGTCCAAGGACTTCACCAAGCAGACCGGCGTCGGCATGAAATTCGAGTTTGTGCCGTGGACCAACTATGCCGACCGTTTCCTCAACGAGCTGAACTCGCATGGCAAGCTGTGCGACCTGATCATCGGCGACAGCCAGTGGATCGGCGGCGCCGCGGAGAACGGCCACTATGTCAAGCTGAACGACTTCTTCGACAAGGAGAAGATCAGCATGGACGACTTCGTGCCGGCGACCGTCCTGGGCTATTCGGAGTGGCCGAAGAACACGCCGAACTACTGGGCTTTGCCGGCGATGGCCGACGCGGTCGGCTGGACCTATCGCAAGGACTGGTTCTCGCGCCCCGAGTTGCAAGCCGAATTCAAGGCTAAATACGGACGCGATCTGGCGCCGCCCAAGACCTATGACGAGCTCAAGGACATCGCCAAGTTTTTCCAAGGCCGCGACATTGACGGCAAGAAGGTCTACGGCGCCTACATCTTCACCGAGCGGGGCTCGGAAGGCATCACAATGGGCGTGACGAACGTCCTCTACGACTACGGCTTCCAATACGAGAATCCGAAGAAGCCATACGACATGAAGGGGTTTGTCAATTCGGCGGGCGCTGTGAAGGGCCTCGAATTCTACAAGGATCTCTACAAGTGCTGCACGGCGCCGGGCATGACCGATGCCTACATGTCGGAGGGGCTTGACGCCTTCAAGTCAGGTCAGGTGGCCATGCAAATGAACTGGTTCGCGTTCTTCCCTGGCTTGTACAAGGACCCGAACGTCGGTGGCGACAAGATCGGGTTCTTCCCCAACCCTGCCGGCCCGCAGGGTCACTTCACCCAACTCGGCGGCCAGGGCATCTCGGTGGTCTCGTACTCGGACCATAAGGACGCCGCGCTGAAGTACATCAAGTGGTTCGCCCAGCCGGCTGTTCAGCAGAAGTGGTGGGAGATCGGTGGCTACTCGGCGCTGAAGGCGGTGGTGGAAGCCCCGTCCTTCCCGCACAGCGCGCCCTTCGCTCCCGACTTCCTCGCATCGATGCAGATGGTGAAGGACTTCTGGGCCGAGCCGAGCTACGCCACGCTGCTGCAGGCTATGCAGAAGCGCGTCCATGACTACGTCGTGGCCGACCAGGGCACCGCCCAGGAAGCGCTCGACAGCCTGGTGAAAGACTGGACTGGGACCTTCCAGGACGACGGCAAGATGTAAGGCTCCTCCCGAGCCACGGCCGAGTGTCCCGTGCCGCCCTTGGCACGGGACACAGTTCAAGTAAATTCCATCGTCGAGACGATCACGTGACCGAAGCAGGAATGACCATGCTCAATCGGACCGCGGACAGCGTTGCCCGGGCGACTCCGGAACCGTTGGCGCGCAAGGTCCGCGGCATCAGCGACAAGGGCCTGGCGTGGCTGTTCATCTCGCCGACCATCCTTCTGCTGCTCGCCATCAACATCTTCCCGCTGTTCTGGGCGATCTACCTGTCGTTCACCAACTACCGCGCCAACCGGTCCAACGAGGTTGTGAAGAACCTCGGCTTTGCCAACTACCAGCGCATCCTCGGCGACCAGGACGTCTGGATCGCCATGCAAACGACGGCGCATTTCGTCTTCTGGACCATCCTGCTGCAGACGGTGATCGGCTTCACGCTGGCCTGGCTGATCGACAGGAAGTTCCGCGGCCACGCCTTCTGGACAACCATCATTCTGGTGCCGATGATGCTGTCGCCCGCCGTGGTCGGCAATTTCTGCGCTTCCTCTACCAACCTCAGACCGGCCTCTTCAACTACATCGTCGCCTTTTTCACGGGCGTACCGCCTTCCTCCTTCGAGATGCTGGGCAGCGTACAGCTCGCGCCGTGGGCGATCGTCATCGTCGACACCTGGATGTGGACCCCTTACGTGATGCTGATCTGCCTCGCCGGCCTGCGCTCGATCCCCGAATACATCTATGAGGCGGCCGAGGTCGACCGCGCCTCGAACTGGCGGCAGTTCTGGTCGATCACGCTGCCGATGGCGCTGCCCTTCATCATGCTGGCGGTGCTGTTTCGCGGCATCGAGAACTTCAAGATGTTCGACATGGTCAATCTGCTCACCGGCGGCGGGCCGGGCTCGACCACGGAGGTCGCCTCGATCACGCTGAAACGGCAAGCCTTCGAGAGCTGGCGCACCGGCTATTCCTCGGCCTTCGCCATCATCCTGTTCGTCGCGGTGTTCGGCCTCGCCAACATCTACGTCAAGGCGCTCAACAAGGTGAAGCAGAGATGAGCCTGACCACAGCCCATTCGGTCGTCGCACCGTCCGCCACCTCGAAGCGTATCGCGGGCACGATCATCGTTGCCTATGCGCTGATCTCGATCGTGCCGCTGCTGTGGATATTCGCCACCAGCTTCAAGACACCGCCGGATTCGATCGCCTATCCGCCCAAGATCCTGTTCCAGCCTAGCATCGAGGGCTACTGCAACCTGTTCACGACACGGACGCGGCAGACGCCGGAATACATCAACTCGCTGGGACCGGCGACGGGCGTCTGCGACGAGACCGCGCGCAAGCGCAACATGGTCATCGCCGGACCGTCCAACTTCCTGCCGCGGTTCATCAATTCGCTGATCATCGCCTTTGGCTCGACCTTCTGCGCGGTGTTCCTCGGCACGCTGTCGGCCTATGGCTTCTCGCGCTTCAAGGTGCCGCTGGCCGACGACCTTCTGTTCTTCATCCTGTCGACGCGCTTCATGCCGCCGATCGCCGTCGCCATTCCGATCTACCTGATGTACCGCGAGCTTGGCCTTTCCGACACCGCGCTCGGCATGATCCTGCTCTACACCGCGGTCAACGTCTCGCTCGCTGTCTGGCTGCTGAAGGGCTTTATCGACGAAATCCCGCGCGAATATGAGGAAGCGGCCATGATCGACGGCTACACGCGGCTGCAGGCCTTCTGGCGCACCGTGCTGCCGCAGGCGACCACAGGCATCGCCGCAACCGCCATCTTCTGCCTGATCTTTGCCTGGAACGAATACGCGTTCGCCTCGCTGCTCACTTCCGGCACGGCACAGACCGCACCGCCCTTCATCCCGACCATCATCGGCGAAGGCGGCCAGGATTGGCCGGCGGTCGCGGCCGGAACGACGATCTTCCTGGTGCCGATCCTGGTCTTCACCATCCTGCTCCGCAAGCAATTGCTGCGCGGCATCACCTTCGGCGCGGTGCGTAAATGAGCATGACCAAGCCTATCAAACGCAAATCGCGCTGGCCGGTCTGGGCCCGGCGCGGCCTGATGGAAAACATCGCGACGGCGCTGATCGCCATCGGCTTCCTGATGCTGTTCCAGCCCTTCGCGCTGTCGCTCTACACCTACTCCTTCATCACCATGCTCGCCGGCACCGTGATGTTCATCATCGTCTCGAAGTTCCCGGAATAGCCATGGCCGAAATTCGTGTTCAGCACCTGAGGAAGGCCTTCGGCGATTTCGTCGCCGTGCAGGATTCCAACTTCGTCGTCGAGGATGGCGAGTTCTTCGTCATGCTCGGACCGTCGGGCTGCGGCAAGACGACCACCTTGCGCATGATCGCCGGGCTCGAACTGCCGACCGGCGGCCAGATCCTGCTTGGCGGCGAGGATGTCACCATGCTGCGAGCCCGCGAGCGCGACATCGCTTTCGTGTTCCAGCTGTTCGCGCTTTATCCGCATATGAATGTGCGCAAGAACATCGGCTTCCCGCTGCTGGCGCAAGGCATGCCTTCGGCCGAAATCCGCACCCGCGTCGAAGAGACGGCGAAGCTGCTGCGCATCGACCATCTGCTCAACAAATCCGTCTCCGGCCTTGCCGGCGGCGACCGCCAGCGGGTGGCGCTCGGCCGCGCCATCGTGCGGCGGCCAAAGTGCTTCCTGATGGACGAGCCGCTCGGCACGCTCGACACCGAATTCCGCGATCTGATGGTCCATGAATTGCGCGAACTGCACAACCGCATCCACGCCACGACAGTCTATGTCACGCATGACCAGATGGAGGCGATGTCGATGGCCGACAAGATCGCGGTGATGAACCACGGCGTCATCGAACAGTTCGGCACGCCGCGTGAAATCTACGATCGCCCGGCGACCATGTTCGTCGCAGACTTCATCGGCTCGCCGCCGATGAATTTCCTGGGCTTCGGCGGCGGACTGGCGAAGGGCGCGAAAGAGATCGTCGTGCAAGGCGCGAAGGTGGCGGTGCCGGAGGTGCGCGAGGATATTGCACCGGCCGACATGGCGCTTGGCATCCGTCCGGAACACATCCGCTTCGACGACAATTCCAAGCTGCGCGGCGCCATCTACGGCACCGAATATCTCGGCACCACGCAGATCGTCGCGGTGGAGACGGCGGATGGCATCATCAAGGCGCGGGTGCCGGCAGAAATCCGGCTCGCCACTGGCGACCATGTCGGACTGACGCTGAGCAGCGCGCGGCTGTCGCTGTTCGAGAAGGGGTCGGGCCGCGCGGTGAGAACCGCGATCCACGATGTGGCCTCGGAGCGGAGGGCGCAGCATGGCTGACGTGCACATCAAGAACGTGAGCAAGAGTTTTGGCGACCATGTCGCCGTCAATGGTCTCGACCTGCATATCGCCGATGGTGAGTTCGTCGTGCTGCTCGGGCCGACCGGCGCCGGCAAGACGACGACGCTGCGGCTGATCGCCGGGCTGGAGCGGCCGGATGCCGGCACGATCGAAATCGGCGGCCACAATGCCACGATGCTGTCGCCGGCCGAGCGCGACACCGCCTTCGTGTTTCAGCAATATTCGCTCTATCCGCATCTGTCGGTGTTCGACAACCTTGCCTTCCCGCTGCGCTCGCCGGCGCGGAAAATGCCGGAAGACCAGATTCGCCGCCGGGTCGAAGAGGTGGCCAGGATGGTGCGCATCCATCACAAGCTCGCAAACCGCTCGACCAAGCTTTCCGGCGGCGAAATGCAGCGCGTCGCCATCGGCCGCGCATTGGTGCGCAAGCCGTCGATCTACCTGATGGACGAGCCGCTGTCGTCGCTCGATGCCAAGCTGCGGGCGGATCTGCGGCTCGAACTGAAGCGCATCCAGTCCGAACTCGGCGCCACCATGCTCTACGTCACGCATGACCAGATCGAGGCGATGACGATGGCTGACCGCATCGGCATCCTCGCCGACGGCGTGCTGGTGCAGATCGGTTCACCGCGCACCATCTATTCCGAGCCGGCAAACCTGCATGTGGCGGCGAGACTCGGCCAACCGGCGATCAATCTTCTGCCAGCCGGGCTGCTGCCCGATGGCGGCGCGCCCGCCGGCACCAAGACGATCGGCGCGCGCACCGAGCATCTGTCGATCGACAAGGCAACCAATGGCCACGCCGACGGCGTCGTCGACTGGGTCGAGCATCTCGGCGACCAGAACCATTTGCATGTGACGGTGGGGGCGAAAAAGCTGGTGACGCTGACCGATCCCGACACGGATCTGGGGCAAGGCGACAGAGTGGTGATCCGCTACAGGTCGCCGCTGTATTTTGGCGCCGACGGACAAAGGCTGATGTGAACGGTTTTCGGCGTTTCCCAGTCAAGGGTTCAACGCCGGCTTATGATTGACGATTGCGAGTACGGGACGAATCGATGAAGCACTTTTTCAATCGCAGGGAAACGATCGTCAGCGAGGCACTGGACGGCCTCTTGCGGACCATTGGTGCTGGCGATCTCGCGCGCCTCGATGGCTATCCCGAGATCAAGGCCATCCTGCGCGCCGACTGGGACAAGACGAAGGTCAGCGTCGTCTCCGGCGGCGGCGCCGGGCACGAGCCGTCGCATGCCGGCTTCGTCGGCAAGGGCATGCTGACGGCGGCGGTCTCGGGCGAGATCTTTGCCTCGCCAAGCGTCGAAGCGGTGCTGGCGGCCATTCGCGCCGTCACCGGCCCGGCCGGCTGCCTGCTGATCGTCAAGAACTACACCGGCGACCGCCTCAATTTCGGCCTAGCGGCAGAGAAGGCCCGCGCCGAAGGATTTCGCGTCGAGATGGTGATCGTCGCCGACGATATCGCGCTGCCCGACATTGCCCAGCCGCGCGGTGTTGCCGGCACGCTGTTCGTGCACAAGATAGCCGGGCATCTGTCGGAAACCGGCCGCGATCTGGCGGATATCGCGGCGGCCGCGCGAGCGGCAGCGAAGGATATCGTTTCGCTCGGCATGTCGCTGTCGTCCTGCTCGATCCCGGGCCAGCCGCACGAAGACAGGTTTGGCGAAAATGACGGCGAACTCGGCCTTGGCATTCATGGTGAGCCGGGCGTCGAGCGGATTGCGGTGCAAAGCGCCGACAGGCTGGTCGCGATCATGGCGGAGCGCCTTGCCGTGCGGCTCGACCCGAAGGCCGCCTATGCCTTGCTGATCAACAATCTCGGTTCGGTGCCGCCGCTCGAAATGTCGCTCGTCGCCAATGCGGTGCTGGCCTCGCCGCTCGCGAGGACAGTCAAGCTGACGATCGGCCCCGGACCGCTGATGACGGCGCTCAACATGAACGGCTTTTCGCTGTCGCTGATCCGGCTCGACGTTACGCGCGAGACAGCCTTGCTGGCGCCGGTCGGCCCGCACGCCTGGATGCCGGCAAAGCCTGTTGTAGCGCCTTCTGTCGTGCCGCTGGCGAGACCAGCCGGCGAAAGCGCCGCGCGCAAGCCGAGCCAGGATGCTCGCACCAGACGCCTTGTCGTCACGATCTGCGAAAGGCTGATCGCGCTTGAAGGCACTTTGAACGGGCTGGACGCCAAGGCCGGAGACGGCGACACCGGCTCGACGGTGGCGACCGGCGCGCGCAGTGTGCTGGAGCGGCTTGACACGCTGCCGCTCGCCAACCCGACCGCGACCCTCGGCGCGCTGGGCGACATTCTGAGCGCGTCCATGGGCGGCTCCAGCGGGGTGCTGCTGTCGATCTTCTTCACCGCGGCGGCGCAGGCGTTGGACGGCGGCGCTAAGCTGAGCAAGGCTTTGCTTGCCGGGCTTGAACGGATGACCTTCTACGGCGGCGCAAAGGTCGGCGACCGCACCATGGTCGACGCCCTCGAACCTGCGCTTGAAGCGCTCGACGCCAAGGGCCTGGAGGAAGCGGCAACAGCGGCTCGACACGGTGCCGAGGCCACGTCCGCCATGGAGAAGGCGAAGGCCGGGCGATCCGCCTATGTCGGTAGCAAGCTGCAAGGCGTGGTCGACCCTGGCGCTCATGCGGTGGCCGAGGTCTTCGCGGCCGCGGCCGCGCTGCTGGCAGCGGCCTGACGCATGCTTCAGTTGTCGAATGAACATTCTTTCGATACTGCCGGCGGGGTGGAAACCGGGAATTTGGGTGACATGGCGGCGTTGAACCTTGCCAGACTGATCTCGGCGGCCGCGGATATGATTGCCGCGCACGCCGAGGAATTGACGGCGCTCGACCAGGCGATCGGCGACGGCGACCATGGGCTGAACATGAAGCGCGGTTTTGAGGCCGTGCGCAGCGAGGCCGAGACGTTTTCGGCCAAGTCATTGCCCGACGCCCTGAAGGCGATCGGCACCAAGCTGGTGATGACGGTCGGCGGTGCTTCCGGCCCTTTGTTCGGGACCTTGTTCATGGCGCTCGGCAAGGAGATTTCCGCCGCGCCCGATCGCGCCAATCTGGCGTCGGCCTTCGGCAAGGCCACCGAAGCGGTGGCGGCGCGCGGCAAGTCGCAGGTCGGCCAAAAAACCATGCTCGACGTGCTGCAGCCGGTGCATGATGCGCTGCTGCAGGGAAAGACGGCGGCGGAAATCGCCGACATCGCCGACGCAGCCGCCGATGCCACCGTGCCGATGAAGGCGCTGCGTGGCCGCGCCTCGTTCCTTGGCGACCGCTCGATCGGCCATATGGATGCCGGCGCGCGTTCAACCGCGCTGCTGGTGCGGACCGTGGCGGAAACGATCGGGGCAAGCGCATGAGCAATGTCGGCATCGTCATCGTCTCGCATTCGCCGCTGGTCGCCGAGGGCACGGCCGACATGGTGCGTCAGATGGTGGGCGACGAAGTGCCGCTTGCATGGTGCGGCGGAAACGGCCATGGCGGGCTCGGCACCAATGTCGAGGCGATCATGGGCGCCATCGACAGGGCCTGGTCGGAAGCCGGCGTCGCCATCCTGGTCGATCTCGGCGGCGCCGAGACCAACTCGGAAATGGCGGTGGAGATGATCGGCGAGCCGCGGTCGCAGAAGATCATCGTCTGCAACGCGCCGATCGTCGAGGGTGCTGTGATGGCGGCGACCGAGGCGTCCGGCGGCGCCTCGCTCAGGGAAGTGGTGGCGACGGCGCACGAATTGTCGCCGTCGTGAACGAACGGGAACTTTGAAGACATGTCCGCATCCGCCGAAGCGACCGTCCTGATCACCCACGAGGTGGGTCTGCATGCGCGTCCTTCGGTGAAATTCACCAAGCTGGCCAAGACCTTCGCCGCCGATGTGGAAATAGCGCTTGCCGCCAACGGGCCATGGTTCGACGCCAAGAGCATCGTCAAGGTGATGGCAACCAAGGCGCCGAAAGGCACGGTGCTGCACATCCGAGCCAGCGGCGCCGGCGCCAATGATGCCGTCGACGCGCTGGTCGAACTGGTGCGGCGCGATTTCGACGAAGGCGTGGACCATGCCCGCACCGCTTAGGCTGCAAGGCATTTCGGCCTCGGCCGGTTATGCCGAAGGGCCGGTGTTCGACCTGGAGCGGATTACTGCAGCGTATGTCAGCAAGGCAACGGCTTCAGAAGAGAAAAAAGCACTTGAGACCGCTATCGGCATTGCGACAAGCCGGCTTGCCACTCTGATTGAAACCAGCAAGGGCGATGCGGCCGACATTCTCGAATTCCAGATCGCCATGCTGGAGGACGACGCGCTGAGCCACCCGGGCTTTGCCGCAATTGCCTCTGGACTTCCTGCCGATGCGGCATGGCGACAGGCGCTCGATGCCGAAATCGCCGGCTACGAAACGTCAGATCAAGACTATTTCCGCGCACGTGCGGCCGACATACGCGATATCAGGGACCAGGTGTTGCGCGCGCTGACCGAGGATGGCGAGGTTCAAACACCAACTGGCGCCATTCTCTATGGCGAGGACATCGCGCCGACGCGCTTTCTCGAAACCGACTGGAGCAAGGGCGGCGGCATCGCACTGCGTGCCGGCAGCACCGCGAGCCACGTCGCCATGCTGGCGCGCTCGCGCGGCGTGCCCATGGTTGTGGGACTTGGGGTTGCGGGACTTGGGGTGGTGGGTCTTGGCAATTCGCCTGCCGATCTTGCCGGCACGGCACTGCTCGATGCCGAGCATGGCGGCATCGTGTTGTCGCCGTCGAAGGCCGAGATCGACGCCTTTCGCCAATCGTCGTCATCGTTCTCGGCGCGCCGCGACCTGGCCCGGATTTTCCTGACGCGGCCGGCGGTGACCAGGACCGGCACGGCGGTGCGGGTGCAGGTCAACATCGCCGACCCGTCCGACGTCGACGGCATCGACATCGCCACCTGCGACGGCGTCGGGCTGATGCGCACCGAATTCCTGTTCGGCAAGACCCTGCCGGATGAGGAAACGCAGTATCGCGCCTATCGCAAGGTGCTGGAATGGGCCGGCGAAAAACCGGTGACGATCCGCACCGTCGATGCCGGCGGCGACAAGCCGGTGCCGGGCTTCACCGTCGAGGAGAGCAACCCGTTCCTCGGCCTGCGCGGCATCAGGCTGTCGCTGGCGCGGCCGGACGTGTTTCGTGTACAAATCCGGGCACTGCTGCGCGCCGCCACCCACGGCAGCCTGAAAGTGATGTTCCCGATGATCGCCATTGTGGAGGAATACAGGCAGGCGGTGGCGATGTTCGCCGAGGAACAGGCCGCGCTAGCCGCGCGCGGCATTCCGCTAAAAATGCCGCCGCTCGGCATCATGGTCGAGGTGCCGTCGGTGGCGATCATGCCGGAAGCCTTTGCAGAAGTCGCCTTCTTCTCGATCGGCTCCAACGATCTCACCCAATATGTCATGGCGGCCGCCCGCGACAACATCGCGGTGGCCCATCTCAATTCGGTCCGTCACCCGGCCGTGCTGCGGCTGGTCGCTGCCGTGACCGCGTTTGGCCATCGTGAAAATATCCCGGTCAGCCTGTGCGGCGACGCCGGCGGCGATCCCGCCTCGATCCCATCGCTGCTCGAGGCCGGCCTGCGCGATCTGTCCGTCGCTCCGGCTCAGCTCGCCATGGCCAAGGCGGCCATCGCTGACGTTTCGATCCAGGCTGGGCCGGCATGATCGACAAGACACCCGAACCCGGTTCCGAAGAGGCGATCCGCGCCTATAAGACGATCCTGTCGCACGTCATCGACCAGCGGCCATCCGGCATGCGCCAGCGCCTTGCCGACGCGCTCGGCAAGCACCGCAGCTTCGTCACGCAGATCTCCAGCCCGGCCTATTCGATCCCGATTCCGTCAAAACATTTGCCGGCTATTTTTTCCGTCTGCCATTTCAGCCCGGCTGAGCGCGATCAGTTTCTCGCCGCCTACCATCAGGCGCATCCGGGAAAAATGTCTGTCGCTGCGGGCATGCGCAAGACGCGACATGTTTCGCTCATCGTGCCCGATTTCGGCGACGACAAGCAGAACGCCGCGCTCGACAAGGCGGTGAATGATTTCATCCAGAAGATCACCAGTATCACCGGCAAGGGTGGCTGATCGCCAGAGCTTTGTTTCTACGCAGTTCCGGACGGAAAACCGCTACACACTTTTCCTGGAATTGCTTTGGTATCAGGCCTATTTCGGGAGGAGACGGCCGTGAAGAAATTTCTGAACTCGGTAGACACGGTGCTGACCGAGAGCCTCGACGGTTTCGTTGCCGCCCATGCCGATATACTGGTGCTTGGCGACGAGCACAAATTCGTCCGCCGCAAGACCTTGCGGCCAGGCAAGGTGGCGCTGATCTCCGGCGGTGGTTCCGGCCACGAGCCGCTGCATGGCGGCTTTGTCGGCCACGGCATGCTGGACGCCGCCTGCCCCGGCCAGGTGTTCACCTCGCCGACGCCGGACCAGATGATGGCGGCGGTTGAAGCCGTCGACACCGGCGCCGGCTGCCTGTTCATCGTCAAGAACTACGAGGGCGACGTGATGAACTTCGACATGGCGGCCGAGATGTCGGAAGGCGTCATGAGAATCGTTACCAATGACGATGTCGCCGTCGAGAATTCGTCCTACACGACGGGCCGGCGCGGCGTCGCCGGCACGCTGGTGGTGGAAAAGATCGTCGGCGCGGCGGCCGAGCATGGCCTGGCGCTGGCGCCGTTAAGGGCACTGGGCGAACGGGTCAACGGTGCGACGCGGTCGATGGGCGTGGCGTTGACCAGTTGCACCGTGCCGGCTGCCGGCAAGCCGACTTTCGACATCGGCGATGGCGAGATGGAGTTCGGCGTCGGCATCCATGGCGAGCCCGGCCGCCGGCGCGACACGTTGAAGAGCGCCGACGCCATTGCCGAGGAAATCTGTGCCGCGATCCTGGGCGATCTGGGTGACAGGGCGAAAGGTTCGGCGCTGCTGTTTATCAACGGCTTCGGCGGCACGCCGCTGATGGAACTCTATCTGATGTACAACAGCGCGCGGAAGATTTTCGAGAAACACGGCGTGACGGTGACCCGTTCGTTGGTCGGATCCTATGTCACGTCGCTCGACATGGCCGGCTGCTCGATCACGCTGACCATGCTCGATGAAGAGATGGCCGGCTGGTGGGATGCGCCTGTCCGCACGGCGGCACTGCGCTGGGGCATGTAGCCTTCCTGCCAGGCTCGCGGCGGATCGAGATCGCGGCTGTTTGCCGGCTTCCAGCAGGAATTGCCCCAGAAATAGTCTTCTTCGCGACGCGGGAACGCTCGAACCGCCCCGGCCGGACCGTTGCTTTTCTTCCGCTGAGTACGGTAATGACTCCCCGGGTCTTGGGGAGATAGCGTATGCGTTACAATTGGGAGCGGGCTCCGACGAGCTTCGAACGTCACAAAAAAGCCCTGGCGACAGCCATTTTGATCTTCGGCGGCATCGGCCTCGTGCTCGTGGCTTTGCCGATCTAGAGCAATCCGTACTCATCGGATGGATGCCGCCCGTTAGACGGCTTTGGGGTCCTGGATCTCTCAGCGCGGCGGGCCGGTCACGGCGATGAAGCGGCGGTCGCGGCCTTCAAATCCCTGGCTGAAGCGCTGCACCAGCACCACAATCACGGCGGGCTTGCCGGCCGGGGTGTATTTGTAGGATTCCGACAGGCTGTAGGAGGTCGGGCAGTTCCTCGAGCCCGGCACGGTGTTGTCCTCATGCAGGACCTTGAACGGCTTGCCGTCCTGCCCCTGCAGCGTCAGCCGGAAGCCGAGCGCCTTGCCCGATATATCGCCTTGCTGCGTGGCGTCGAAACTCGCCGAACAGTCGGCAGTGCTGCCGGCCAGGATCTGGTCGAGCTGGACGGTCGAGATGCCGAGTTCGTCATAGAGCGGCGACAGCCATTTCTGCGACACCTGTTCAAGGCGGGAAATATCGTTGTAGGCCACCATCTCGCCGGGAAAGGTGAACTTGTCGGAAGCCGTCTGCTCGCCCGGCGATGCAATGGCATATTTGGCCAGAACAGGTGCCGCCTTCGCGGCGGCCTGTGCCCTCGCCTGCTCCAGCGTCAGCGTGGCTTCTTCCGACTCGTCGACGACGAGGATCGGCTTGCCGCCGACGAACTGATCGGTGCGGGTGTCGATGATCTCGATCTCCGAATAGCCGGAGTCCGAGGCGCCGGCGTCGAGCGTGCCATATTGCTCGAAGGCGAAAATGTTGCCGTCGGGCGAAAAACCGATGATGCGCCGTGCCGCGGCATCGCCGGTCTGGGCGGTTCCAGCGGAGATCGCGAGCATCGCACCCAGGATCGATGGGAGCAGAGATCGCCTGATGGCCTGCCTAAAACGAGGCATTCTTTTCACCCCCTCATTTCACCAGCGCGGTCACCGCCGTGAAACGGCGGTCCGGGTCTTCCATGACATATTCGAAGCGCTGCACAAGCACGGCAAGTGCGATCGAGCCATCCGCCAAATGCAAGGCGTGCGCCTCGGCCAGGCCGAAACCGAGCGGACAGCCCTCATCCGTCTGGGCCGCACGGACCGGGCCAAGCACGAGCGGCGGCTTGCCCTCGCGCAGGAGCGTCAGCGTGAAGACCTTGGCTGTATGGCCGTAGTCGGCACAGGTGCTGGCGGACGAGGCCACGGCCTGCTCTTGCAGCTCCAAACGGGCTCCAGCTCCGAACACCGAGGGCTCCAGGGGCATCGTCGCCACCGCCGCCTGCTGCAACGCCATGACGACCGGCGACTGGCGTCCGTCCGTCTCGTCGGCGATGGCCAGCGTGGTTTCGCGCGAATGGCTGGCGGCGATGATGCCGACACGGGTGCCGCTGCCATTGATGCCGAATTGTTGAAGCAAGGGGGCTGCCTGCTGCCTCGCCTGCCGCCGGACGACCAAGAGCGGATCCTGATTGGGATCCTGCAGCAGGCTGTCATCGACCATGGTCGTATCGACGACGAGCGGCACGTCATCAACGGATCCGTTCGTGGCGACCGCGATCACGTCGGTCCGCGAATAATCCATGCCGGAGACGCTTTCGGTGCCGTATTGCTCGAAGGCAAAGGTGCGGCCATCGCTGGAAAAGCCGAGCGGCTCGACGGCCGCGCCATCGCCCGCCCAGGCCGCGGACGCGACCGTCAACGATAGAGCCGCGAGCACCGCTGCTCCAATCCCGCATCGCACTATCATAGCGGCTTGCCCCCAAGCGCCTGGTCGACGTCGGCCGCACTATGGCGTGGATTTGCGGCCAAGGTTAGAGCGCGCTATCTGGAGGGAAGAAAAACATTCCTGGGGAGGTTACCGATGGCTTCACGCTATCATGAGGTCTATGACGGCTGGAAACGCGACCCGGAAAAGTTCTGGGCGGACGCGGCCGGCGCCATCGACTGGTATTCGCCCTATGACAAGGTGTTCGATGCCGCTGCCGGCGTCTATGGCCGCTGGTTTACCGGTGCCACCTGCAACACCTGCTACAACGCCGTCGACCGTCATGTGGCCGGCGGTCGCGCCGACCAGATCGCGCTGATCCATGACAGCGCCATCTCCGGAACGATCAAGAAGTTTACCTATGCCGAGCTGAAGCGCGAGGTGGTCGCGCTGACCTCGGTGCTGAAGAACCGCGGTATTCGCAAAGGCGACCGGGTCATCATCTACATGCCGATGGTGGCGGAGGCCGCCTTCGCCATGCTGGCCTGCGCCCGCATCGGCGCCATGCATTCGGTCGTCTTCGGCGGCTTTGCCTCACATGAGCTTGCCACCCGCATCGACGACGCCAAGCCGAAGCTGATCATTTCCGCGTCCTGCGGCCTGGAGCCTGGCCGCGTCGTCGCCTATAAGCCGCTGCTCGACAAGGCGATCGAGATATCCCGCCACAAGCCGGACGGCTGCCTCATCCTGCAGCGCGACCAGCTGCGTTGCGAGATGAAGGAGCATTTCGACATCGACTATGCCGATGCCGTCGCCCGTGAGCGGGCGGCCGGCGCCAATGTCGACTGCGTTCCGGTGCTCGCCACCGACCCGCTCTACATCATCTACACATCGGGCACGACCGGCCAGCCCAAGGGCATCGTGCGCGACAATGGCGGCCACATGGTCGCGCTGAAATGGACGATGGACAACGAGTTCGGCGTCAAGCCGGGCGAAGTTTTCTGGGCAGCGTCGGATGTCGGCTGGGTGGTCGGTCATTCCTACATCGTCTACGGACCGCTGCTGCATGGCTGCACCAGCATCCTGTTCGAAGGCAAGCCGATCGGCACGCCCGATGCCGGCACCTACTGGCGGGTGATCTCGGAGCACGGCGTCGTCGCGCTGTTCACCGCGCCGACAGCATTTCGGGCGATCAAGGGACAGGATCCGAAGGGCGAATTCATTCCGAAATACGATTTGTCGAAATTCCGCACGCTGTTCCTTGCCGGCGAGCGCGCCGACCCGGAAACCATCAAATGGGCGGAGCAGAAGCTCGACGTGCCGGTGGTCGACCATTGGTGGCAGACCGAAACCGGCTCGCCGATGACGATCAATCCCGCCGGCCTCGGCCTGTTGCCAGTGAAATACGGCTCGCCCGGCGTGCCGATGCCCGGCTACGACATCCGCGTGCTCGACGATGCCGGCCACGAGGTGCCGCGCGGTACGCTGGGCAATGTGGTGGTCAAGCTGCCGCTGCCGGCCGGCTGCCTGCCGACGCTGTGGAACGCCGACCAGCGGTTCCGCCAAGCCTATCTCGATGAGTTCCCCGGCTTCTACAAGACGGCGGATGCCGGCATGGTCGACGAGGACGGTTATCTCTACGTCATGGCCCGCACCGACGACATCATCAATGTCGCCGGCCACCGGCTGTCGACAGGCGCCATGGAGGAGGTGCTTTCGGCGCACCCCGATGTCGCCGAATGCGCCGTCATCGGCATCACTGACGCGATGAAAGGCCAGGTGCCGCTCGGCTTCGTGGTGCTGAATGCCGGCGTTTCACGCGAGGCCGGTGTCATCGAGAGCGAAGTGGTCGGCCTGGTGCGCGAACGGATCGGCCCGGTCGCCGCCCTCAAGACGGTGGTGACGATCAAGCGCCTGCCCAAGACGCGCTCCGGCAAGATCCTGCGCGGCACCATGCAGAAGATCGCCGACAAGGAAGAATGGACGATGCCGGCCACCATCGACGACCCGGTGATCCTCGACGAAATCACCGCCGCCCTGAAGGAGCGCGGGATCGGGATCTAGGAAAACCGTCGAGATCGGCGCGTGCCCGTCCGCGGCTTTCGCTTTATGAAGTACCCCACCCCTAACCCCTCCCCACAAGGGGGAGGGAGACTTCCCTTAGCGCTGACCTCGGCAAATTGTCTGCTTTTCGGCGTCAACTAGGAAGCAAAAAGCACGCGACAGCGTTCCCTCCCCTTGTGGGGGTCCGAAGGACGGGCGAGACCCGTGGCTCGCCCCGGTTGGTTAGGGTGGGGTGCGTGCCGGGCAAACGTCTCACTATTTTCTGTATGCGGCCGGCAATTCCGGCACGCCGCCCGCGCTATCCCGCCCTCCGCGCCCCGGCATCGATGCCGCCGCTCATGGGCGGATCGGGCTTGGGCAACGGCCGATATCAAACCGGAGCCTTCGCCCGCACTTCCGACTTTTCCAGATAGTAGGTCGAGTATTTGTCGAAGAATTTCTCGGAGCCACCGATCGAGCCGTATTTGGCCAGCTTCTTCAGATCGACCTTGTTCAGCACCGCGCCGACGATCTTGTTGGCGACATAGGGCTCCGCGTCGAGCAGTGACCGCACCATGGCGCGCGGCGTGCGCCCCCATTCGGTGACGAGCACGAAACCGTCGACCAGCGGCGCGAAGGCCTTGGCGTCGACCACCGGGCCGAGCGGCGGCAGATCGACGACGATGTATTCGAACGTCTCCTTGGCGTTTTCGATGAAGCGCCGCATCCCGGCCGAGGAGAGAAGTTCGCTGGTGTGCGAGAAGTGACCGCGCAACACCGCCGGGACAATCGCCAGCTTCGTCTGCCGGTCTATCTTGCCGACCGACTGCCAGGTCTGGCCACTCACCACGGCTTCCATCAAGCCTTGCTCGGCCTCCATGCCAAGACCACGGCTGAGGCCGGGGTTGCGCAGGTCACCGTCAATCAGCAGCGTCTTGGCGCCGTTGGCGGCAAGCAATCCGGCGAGATTTGCCGCGACCGTCGACTTGCCCTCGCCGGGAAGCACGGAAATGATGCCGATGACGCGGCTGCCCTGCCCTTCCAACACGACGTCGAAGGCGATCTTGGCGCTGCGCAACGTTTCGGAGAACATCGACGCCGGCGAATCGATGCTCACCCGCATGCGCGCCCGTTTTTCGGCTGAAGACAGCGATTTGGCGGTCTTGGCATCCATTTGGGTCTCGCCCGGCTTTTCTTCCTTGCCGAGCTTGCCGCCGATCGTCGGCAGGTAGCCGAGGAATTTCAGGCCGACACGATCGCGGACCTCCTCGCCGGTCCTGAAGAACCGTTCGTTGAATTCATTCAGGCCGCCGAAGCCGGCGCCCATCAGCATGCCAAGCACCAGCGAAAGTCCAAGCACGATGACCGTGCGCGGGCTTGACGCGGTGAGCGGCATCGAGGCGTCCGAGATGATGCGGATCTTGCCGACAGGGAAGGATCGCTGCTGCGCGGCTTCCTCGTAGCGGCCGAGGAATGTCTGATAGAGCGTGGTCAGCGCCGTCGCCTGCTGATCGAGCTCACGCAGCTTGACCTGCGTCTGGTTGTCGACGGAACTCTTGCCTTGCGCGGCCGCAACATTGGCTCTGAGCGCGGTCTCGCGCGCCAGCGCCACTTCATATTCGTTGCGATAGCTTTCGGTGAGCTGCTTCAGTTCGCCGAAAATCTGCGTCGATACGTCGGCCTTTTCCTTGGCAAGCGCCCACCGCCTGCGGATGCTGGGCGCCGAAATTCGCCTCGACGTCCTGCAATCGCTTGGAGACCGTGAGGTAGCGCGTCTTGAGCGCCGCGATGACCGAGCTGCTCGGCTGGTCGCTCGATATGGCGGCATCCTTGAAAGCGTTGTCGGAGCCGCTGTCGATAATCGCCTTGTACTGCTGGTAGCGGGCACTGGCGCGTGCGGTGTCGGCCTGCGCCACGATCAGCTGGGCGTTCAGGTCGGAGAGCTGCTTGTCGCTCATCAGCTGGCCATCGCTGTTGGCGGCCAGCCCGTGTTCGGCCCTGAATTTCTCGACCGCGAGCGAGGCTGCCTGGGAACTCTGGCGCAGTTCGGTCAACCGGCCCTGCAACCACACCGCTGCCCGCTCTGTGGCGTCGAAGCTGGCATCGAGCTGATCGGCGAGATAGGCATCGGCATAGGCTTTGGTGATCGCGTTTGCCAGGGCCGGATCCGTCGCCTGATAGCCAAGCGCGATGACGAAGCTTCGCCCGACGCGCTCCGCCCGCACCTCGTTCTGCAGCTTGAGGATCGCGTAGTCCCTGCGAGACGTGGCGATAAGCGCATCGCGGGTGGCCGGGTCGAGCTTGCTGATGTCAGCGACGCCCGGCAGGGCGGGGCTGGGGTGAACGTACTGGATCAGGCCTCGGACCAGGCCGACGCCCTTCGCCAGAGCCGACATGGGCGGATTCATGAACGCATCGTTCTGGTCGAGCTTCAGCTTGTCGACGACCACGGCTGCAAGCCGCGTCGAGGTCAAGATTTCGATCTGGCTCAGTATGGCGGAGTCTGTCTGCATGGTTGTTGACGCCGCCGAAATGTCATCGACGATCTTGTTCAAGCCTTCGTCGATCAGCACGCTTGAGACCGACTGATATTTCGGCGGCGTGGTCTGCAGATAGAGCAGGCCCAGAAAGAGACCGATGATGGCGCACACAGCAACCACCTTGGCTTGCCGTGCGGCCATGCCAAGCAGCCGCTCGATATCGATGAAGTCTTCGCCGTTTCCTGCGTCCGAATTCGGCAATGGCATCCTCTTGTCGAGAGGAAAGTTGGCATAATTCATCTTCGGTCCAATTCTAGAGCCTGTTTTATCCGATGCTCCGGATGGGGGTCTATCTCAGTGTTTGAGCATGATCTTTTCCGAAAACCGGTACCCACTTTTCGGGATCATGCTTCTCAGTGTTTGGGCATGATCTTTTCCGAAAACCGGTACCCACTTTTCGGGATCATGCCTTGGCTTGCAGGCGCCGCCAGGATCGGGGGCGTTGCGCAAAACAACGCAAGCTTCGTGCCAGACAACGCGGGAGCTATCGCCCCGCGTCATCAGCCATCTGAAAATGCTCCCGAAACATGGGCATTATGCGGCTTCTTCCTGGCGTTCATGCGACCGGACGAACTCCTGAAGCATCTCGAAGATCGGGCCCTTCATGTCGTCGCGCGCCAGCGCGAAGGCGATGTTGGCCTGGATGAAGCCTTCCTTCGAGCCGCAGTCGAACATGCGGCCCTTGAAAGGCTGGGCGAAGAACGGTTGATCCTTCGACAGACGGACCATGGCGTCCGTCAGCTGGATCTCGTTGCCGGCGCCGCGCTGCTGATTGCCCAGCAGTGCGAAGATCTCGGGCTGCAGGATGTAGCGGCCGTTGATGTAGAAGTTCGACGGCGCGTTGGCAGGCGCCGGCTTTTCGACCATGGCCGTCACCTCGAAGCCGCTGCCGACATCGGCGCCGCGGCCAACGATGCCGTATTTGTTGGTCTCGCTCGGATCGCAGCGTTCGACGGCGATGACGTTGCCGCCAGTGCGCTCATAAAGGTCGACGGTTTCTGCGAGACACCCGCGCCCGCCGAACGACACCATGTCCGGCAGCAGCAAGGCGAAGGGCTCGTTGCCGATGACTTCGCGCGCGCACCAGACGGCGTGGCCGAGGCCTTGCGGCGATTGCTGGCGGATGAAGCTGGTGGCACCGGCCACCGGCAAAAGGCTTTCCAGCGACTGCAGCTGCGTTGTCTTGCCGGTCTGTTCCAGCGTCCCGATCAATTCCGGGTGCAAGTCGAAATAGTCCTCGATGACCGCCTTGTTGCGGCCGGTCACGAACACGATGTGCTCGATGCCGGCCTCGAACGCCTCGTCCACCGCATATTGCACGACAGGCCGGTCGACCACGGGAAGCATTTCCTTCGGCATCGACTTGGTCGCCGGCAGGAACCGTGTTCCAAGCCCCGCCACCGGTATCACGGCCTTCCTGATTTTCTTCATCGCAAATTCCTTCTGAGGAGATCGACTTCAGTCCATTCACAGGCCACGAAAAACCCCTCCATGCGCCTGCATCTTCACCTCCCCACCCCAACGGCAAACTGCGCCGCCATTCTTCGCAACCGCACGGCGATCGGCATGCTCATATGCCTGACCGCCGCCGGGTCGCTGAGCGCTGTTCGGATCGCCTTGAGCGGGGACCGCGCCTTGATGTGCTGAACCATGGACAGGAACGATGCGGCCTTGCGCAGGCTGCGGCCGCGCCGGGCAAACGCGGCTTGCGCGGCCTCGTCCATCGAATGGGTTTGAGCGAACACGGCATCTGCCTTGCGCATCGCTTCGACGTGGTGAAGCTCGAGCACGCGGGAGATGGAGCCGCTGCGAATATGGTAGGCATAGCCGGTGGTCGGCTCGACCACACATTTGCCGCCCTTGGCCAAAGCACTGGCGAGCAGGATGTAATCCTCGCCGATGCTCAGTTTTTCATCATAGCGAAGCCCGTTTTCATCCAGGAACCGGCGCTGGAAGATCGGCTTGAGATAGCCGAGATTGAATTGCGATTCGAAAACGACGTTGCCGGCGATGTAGCTGGCGAGCGAAATTTCGCCCAAGTCCTCCAGATAGCGCCGCGGAAACATCGCGTCCTCGACGACACCGTCTTCGCGAACGACCTGCAGATTGTCGACGGCGATCTGGGCGCCTGCCTTTTCGGCGCGGTCGATCATGGCCGCGATGCGGTCTGGAAAGACGGCGTCGTCGGAATCGAGAACCGCGATCCATCTGCCACGGGCGACATCGAGCCCGGCATTCCTGGCGCCGCCTGGACCGCGATTGCTGGCCAGGGCGAAGACGCGGACGATATCGGACGGATAGGCCCGCGCCACGTCGAGCGTCGCGTCGCGCGACTTGTCGTCGACGACGATGATTTCGACGCTGACGTTCTTCTGCGCGACGGCGCTGGCGATCGCCCGGTCGAGCGTTGCCTCGGCGTTGTAGGCGGCGATGACAAATGAGACATCGGGGGAGACATCAGGCTGCACGCTTGCCTCCTTCCTGTGGCGAAGGCTGGCCGTAGAGGCGGATCTCGCGGATGCCGACGAGGCCGCTGACAACGCCGACATGCATGATGCCGCGCAGCACGCTGCGGTTCCGGCGAACCGGACTGACGACGACCGGGAGCGCCGCGGCGAAGCAATAGATGGCCTTTGCCGACGCCAGGCCAACCTGCTTGACCAGGCCGATGCCGCCGGCGTTTTGCCCCAGAAGATGCCCATGCGTCTGGCCGACGCGGAAGCGGCGGCGGCCGAGCCAGTCGAATGCCGCCCTGGCGCGCGGCACCACTTCATCCACCCAGGCCTCGGGCGAAAAGGCGATGCGGCCGCCGGCTCTGTGCATCTGGTCGAAGAACTCGGTATCCTCGCCGCCGGTCTGGCCACGCGCCAGGCTGAAGCGGCGGCCACGCAGGCTGTCGGCGCCGGTCCTCAGCAGCACATTGCAGGTGTAGCCGGTCTGGATCTCGCCGCGCACCCAGACGGGCAAGGTCGAATGAAAATCGCCGCGCCGCATCCAGTCGGGCGCATCCGGGCGATAGCGCGCCCGAACCGGGCCGAGCACGGCGGTGGCACCGCTCGCTTGCGCCGTCGCGACCAGCTCGGCGAGCCAGCGCGACGTGGCCGTCTCGTCATCGTCGATGAAGGCGACGAAATCCGCCGTGCTGGCGTCGAGACAGGCGTTGCGGGCGATCGAGATGTTGCGCGCCGGGGCATGGCGATAGTGGATCGGCAGCGTCAATTCCCGCGACAGGACCGCCACGAGGTCGCGGGCGCTCGGCGTGTCGTCATTGTCGGCGACAATGATGCTGATGTCGAACCCTTCAGGCCTGTCCATGGCGTCGAGCGAGCGCAGCGTGTCGGCCAGTTCCGGCCGCCGGAACGTGCAGACGGCGATGTCGATGCCGAGATTCTTGCCCGCCATCATGCCACCCCGCGTCGTGACCTGAGGCCGAGAAGCTGCAGCCAGAAGCCGACCGACCAGCCAAGATGCATGACCATCGCCGAGACGCCGGCAAGCGCGATGTCCGCATTGCGCTGGCGAATGGCCGTCCACAGGCCATAGCCGAGGCACACCGATGCCCAGAGCAGCAACGGCACCGCCGCCAGCCAGTGCACGAACGAGAAGGCAGCCAGCAGCACGACCGGAAACACCAGCAGCGGCACCATCTGCCGGACCTTCGGGATGACGCGGTGCTTCAGCACATTCTTGGCGCGGCCACGGCCGTAGCCGAGATACTGGAAATAAAGACCGCTGAGCGAGGCGCGCGGATAGTAGACCATCTGCGTCTTGCCGCTCATCCAGATCTTGTAGCCGGCTTTTCTCAGCCTGTAGTCGAGCTCGGCATCCTCGTTGTGGCTGAATGTCTCGTCATAGCCGCCAACAGAACCGAAGGCCGATATCCGCATCAGCGCATGATGGCCGTGATCGATCCATTCTCCCCCCGAAAGGTGTCGATGCTTGGAGCCGCCGGTGCCGAGCTTGGAATTCTGCGCCGCCGCGGCGGCCTTCTGTACGGTGCCGCTGCCGCTGGTCAGCATCGAAACGACGACCGAATCCGCCCCGGTGGCCAATGCCTCCTCGACCAGCCGGTCACAATAGTCGTCGGGATAGCCGCCATGCGCGTCGATGCGGATGAGATAGTCCGCGCCCTCTCCGAATGTGCCAACGGCGAGGTTGATCGCCGCACTCTGGATGCGCCTTTTGTTGTGAAGCAGGATAACGCGTTGGTCTTTGCTTGCGATGTCCTCGACGATGGCCAGCGTGCCATCGGTGCTGCCGCCATCGGCGACGATGATCCTGGCGCCAAGCCGTGCGGCCGCGGGCCGCAATTGGTCGAGCAGCGCACCGATATGGGCGGCTTCGTTCAGGCACGGAATAACGATCAGGCTGGATGATGGTTTTTCGGTCTGCGTCATCAGCCTCTGTCCATCTTGCCTCTGTCCATCTCTGGCCATCCTATGCCAACGCCTCGGTCGCAAACGAACCGGGCATGGCCGTCAAGCTGCGCAGCCGCTCGACGAGCGCCCGGCAATCGCCGCGATCGTAGCTCCATGTCCTCGGGTTGCGGTCCAGAACACGCGCCTTCAGCCTGGCGAAGCGATGGCCGTCCATCTTGCCAAGCGAGGCTTCGAGCGCCTCTGGCGAAGCCTCGGGCAAAAGGACGCCGATATCCTGCTGGTTGAGGAACCGCCCGGTTTCGGTGTTGCCCATCGAGATCGGCACCGCGCCGAAGCGGCACCCCTCATAGAGGCGGTTGGGCAGCAGCCATTCGGAGTTCTGTCCCGCTTCGAAGAAATCGATCGCCCAGGAAAAATGGACGTCCCCGTAGATTGCCGCCATGTCTTCCGGATTGCGGTAGGGTCCGCAAAACGACAGATACGGCTCGGAGTCGACGAAGCCATGGAAATCCGGGAATTCCGACAGGGCCGGACGGCCGCGCAGCACGATTTCGAAGCGTCCCTCCATGCGGCGAGAGAAATCGGCCAGCAGTTCGAGCGAGCGGCGGCAGCGCAGCGCGCCGAACCAGCCGATTCGCCATGGCGGGCCGGCCGGACTCTCGATCGCTTCAGAGCTGTTGGGCAAAATCGCCGAGGCCTCGAAATACTTGTTCTCGACCAGCTCGATCGGCGCCGCGACCTGGCCGAACGGCTTGAAATAATTGGCGATGAAGGCGGGCGAACTGGTGACCAGCAGCTTCACGTCGCTCGCCAGAAAGCGTTCGGTGGCGCGCATCGCCTTGCCCAGGACATCGTTGCGAAGCACAAGGCGATGAATGTCGAGGCATTCGTAGACAATCGGCACCGTGGCGCCGAAGGCCGACCTGGCGCGGCGGGCAAGCGCCAGCATTTCCAGGTTGCGCGCGATGATGAGATCGGGCCTTGGCATGTCGCCAAGCTTCGAGCCGATCGAAACCGCCGCCTTGGCGACCGATGCCAGGCGCTGGCCGAACCGGCCGTCACGCGTCGCGCCAAGGTCAATCGGCCGCAATCCCTCGATATCCGCAATCGGATTCGTGGTGCGCCGGAAGCCGGCCAAGGTGACCTGGGCCCCACCTGCCCTGAGCATTATGATCCGCCGGCGCACGGCCGGGTCGGAAACATCGTGCACAAGGTACAAGACATGCAGCATGAAAACTCGACCGCTGTTGGCCCACCCAAGGAAAGCCTAGTACAGCTCTTGCTGCATCGCAACATTTTTGGCGCGGCGATCTACATTTTCTGTTGCACTGCAAAATTATTGCCGTAGTTTGTCCTGGTGGCGGGGCGGGCACAAAAGTCAGGAATCCTGAATTTGGAAGCCAATGCATTCGATCCGCCGGAAGGCTCCCTGCGCAAATCGGTCGGGCGCGGCGCGGTCGTCACGGCGATGGCGCAATCGGTGCGGGTCGCGACACAGATCATCTCCGTCATCGTGCTGTCGCGGCTGTTGTCGCCGCAGGATTTCGGCGTGGTGGCGATGTGCGCGCCGGTGCTCGCCTTCATCGCGCTGTTCCAGGATTTCGGCCTGACCCAGGCGACAATCCAGAAAAGCGGCATCCGGGATGAGGAGGTGAACTACCTCTTCTGGATCAATGTCGCCGTCAGCGCGATTCTGGCCTGCGTGCTTGCGGGTGCCGCCCCTCTGGTTGCCGCTTTCTACGGCGAGCCGCGCGTTGCCGGCCTGGTGGCCGCGTTCGGGCTGCAGATCATGGCTTATGGGCTCGGCGCGCAGCATCTGGCGCTTTTGACGCGCCGCATGCAGTTCGGCCGGCTGGCCATCATCGACGTCGCCAGCGCCGTCGCGGGGCTCACTGTGTCGATCGCCTGGACCTTCATCGACCGCTCCTATTGGGCGCTTTTTGCCGGCACGCTGACCGGCGCCGTGCTGCCGACGCTCTGCTATTGGGCAAGCTCGCGCTGGCGTCCCGGCCTGCCGCGCAAGGTCGCCGGAATCAGCGAATTGATCAATTTCGGCGCCGGCATCACCGGCTTCAATTTCGCCAATTTCTTTGCCCGCAACCTCGACAACGTGCTGATCGGCAAATACTGGGGCGAGGCGCAGCTCGGCCTCTATGATCGCGCCTACAAGCTGCTTTTGTTTCCGCTGAGCCAGATCACCAACCCCTTGTCGAAGGTGATGGTTCCGGCGCTCTCCAGGCTCAAGGACGAGCCGGACCGCTACCGCAGCGCCTATCTGCGCGTCATGCCGCTGATCCTGCTGGTGGCGCTTCCCGGCGTCGCCTTCGCCACCGCGATGTCGGACGTGCTGATCCCCTTCGTGCTTGGCGAGCAATGGCGCGCCAGCGCCGGCATCTTCCTGGCGCTCGGCTTTGCCGGGCTGCTGCAGCCGCTCAACAATCCGGCGGGATGGCTTTTCGTCAGCCAGGGCCGCTCCGGCGATTTCATGCGCTGGGGCATCATAACAGCCGTGACGTCGGTGCTGGCCTTCGCGCTCGGCCTGCCCTATGGCGCGCTGGGCGTGGCGATTGCCTATGCGATCAGCGAGTATCTGAGAACGCCTTTCCTGTGGCTCTATGTCGGCAGGAGCGGTCCGCTGCAGGCCCACCATGTGCTGCGCGCGGCAACGCCGTTCGTGCTTGGCGCCCATCTGGCGCTGGCCGCCATCTGGTTCATCAAGCCGCTTTTACCGCAGCAGCATGTCATCGGCTTGGCCAGCGGCGCCGTTCTCGCCTACCTGATCACCATCGCCATCGCGCTGGCATTCGCATCCGGCCGCGAAGCCCTGCGCGAAGCTTTGAAGATGCTGCCGGCAAGACTGCCCGCCGCGGCACCACGCGAGGCGCAATAATTTGAGCGCTTTCGACAGGTACGGACACTCACTCCAGGACCAGGTCTGAACCCATGCACTACCGATCGATCTCCGATATGAACGACGCCATCGTCAGGGGCCTGCACCGGCTGCCGCGCGATATCGACCTGGTGGTCGGCGTTCCCAGAAGCGGCGTGCTCGCGGCGACGCTGGTGAGCCTGGTGGCGAACATTCCGATGACCGATCTGGACAGTTTCCTGGCCGGGCGGATCTACACGTCGGGCATCACCAAGCGCCGCGCCGCACTCGACCGCAAGGTATCCGAGATGCGCAAGGTGCTGGTGATCGACGACAGCGTCGCCGGCGGCAACGCCATGCGTGACGCACGCGCCCGCATTGCTGCCGCGGGCATCGAGGCCGACTTCACCTTTGCCGCCGTGTTCGGCCTGCAGCCGCAGCATCAGGAAACCGACCTCGTCTTCGAGGTCGTGCCGCATCCGCGCATGTTCCAATGGAACTTCATGCATCACAAATTCCTGGCGCAATGCTGCGTCGACATCGACGGCGTGCTGTGTCTCGATCCGACGGAAGCGGAAAACGACGACGGCCCGGCCTATGAGAAATTCCTCAGCGAAGCGCGGCCTCTCCATGCCCCCACCCACAAGATCGGCTGGCTGGTCACCAGCCGGCTGGAGAAATACCGCGCGCTGACCGAGGCGTGGCTCGACAAGAACGGGATCAAATACGACCAGCTGATCATGCTCGATCTGCCTAGCAAGGCGGAACGGCAGCGGCTTGGCGCGCATGGCAGTTTCAAGGCCGATTTCTATCGCAAATCCGATGCCATCCTGTTCATCGAAAGCGAACACGAGCAGGCGCTTAGGATCACCGAACTGTCCGGCAAGCCGGTGCTGTGCGTCGAGACGCACATGGTCAGCTTTCCCGATGCACTGTCGCTGCCGGCGCTCGGCCAGGCGGCCCGCAACCTGCCGGCCAGGCTGCGGCAGATCAACTCGCAGGCAGGCCGCAAGAGCGCCGCCAAGACCCTTGCCCGCGCCCTGCTTGGCGCCCGCGGTTACGAGACGCTGAAAAGCCGGGTCAAACGCCCGGCCTGATCCGCATGCTACGCGGCTAGAGCAATTCCAGGAAAAGTGTGAAACGGTTTTCCGTCCGGAATTGCGTTAAAACAAAGAGATAGAGCGGTTCACCGTTTCCGTGAAACGGTGAACCGCTCTAGCCCGAGCTACGCGGCTTGCCGCGAGCCTGGACTACGCCGCTTGGCGCGCGCGCTGCTGCACAGCCCTGTCCAATATCGAGAAGAAGGTGACGAACTGGCGATCGGGATCGAGTTCCGGTCGCCCGGCGAAGCTGCGCGCAAGGCCCGAGAGCCGGTCATATTCCTGGTTGTCGTTCCACAGAAGCCTGACGGTTGCCACCCAGACGGCAAGCGGAGCGTCATAGTCGAGCACCACGCCGCCAGGGCCTACCGCTTCGGGCAGGCCGCCGCGCCGCGAGCCGACAACAGGGATGCCGCTGCAATGGGCCTCCGACGCCACCCGGCCCCAGGCCTCCTCCCATTTGCTGGGCGCAAGCAGGATCTTCGTGCGGCCATAGACCGTCTTCATGTCGTTGGTCCGGTTTTCCAGTGTGACATTGCCGAGGGGCGCAATCGTCTCTTCGATCCGCGCCCGATGGTCATCCTCCAGCTTCCAGCTTTCGACGAACAGGAACGGGATTTCGGGGCACGCGCCGGCGATGCGCACCGCGAGCTCAAAACCCTTTTCCTCATAGGGATTGATCAGCGTGACGAACTGGCCCGTCGTCGGCGTGTTGTAGTGCGCCGGATTGATGGTCGGCGGGATCACCGTCGCATCGATGCCGAATTCTTTTCTGTAGGTGCGCGCGGTGAACTCCGAATTGGCGATGTAAAGTGCTGAATGCAGCTCGCGCAGATCGCCGTCCAGTTCGTGGAACTCGACATTGCGCAGGTAGACGACCAGCGGCACGCCCTCGGCTTGCAGCGCCTTGCCGATCGGAACCGACTTGTGGCACTGGACCACCGCCACATCCGGCTGCAATTTCTCGACGGCAAAGCCTGCCGCCTCCCAGGGGAACCAGGTGCGAACCACTGGATAGCCAGGATGGCAGTCGACGACCGCCGGCTGCCGCAGCAGCTTCATCTTGGCGCGCGCCTTGAGGCCAAACATGCCGTCGCCGAACAGAGCCGCCAGCACCGACGCCTCATGGCCATGCTCGATCAACTGCTCAGCCAGGTGATGGGTGCTGGACTGGACGCCGCCGCCGAACTCGGGTGGGTAGCCATTGCCACTGGCAAAGAGGACTTTCATGGGACCGGCTCCTTGTCTCATTCTCGCATTGTTTCAAAACCGGCCTGACCAAGAGGCCTGCTTCGCAATTCGCCTCACGCCTGTCGCAGCTCGAGATTGGCGAACGGATTGGTGCAGGGCTGCCATCCGGTGAAGCGGATCGGATCGCTTGGCGCGAACTGCGCCAGGCGTAATCGGTCAGCATGTGGAACTCGGCGACGAGCCAGCGGTCGAAATGCCTGAGATCGCGCCGCTTTTGCCTCGGCAGCAGTTGGCGCGCTTCGCCGAGCCTTGTCTTCTCGAGCAAGGTTATGGCATCGCTCAGCTTCTCACTCGGAAATATCCACGGGTTGCGGTTGCGGAATTCCAGCACGAACTGCTGCAGATGCTCGATGCGCATGTTCAGCCTGCCGAGGTATTTTTCGAGTGTGACGCGCACCAGGTCCTCATCTGAAAACGAACGGACGGCGGCAAAGGCGACACCCGTCGACACCACTCCACCGGCTACGATGGCAAGGGCCGAGCGTCTGGAAATTTCGATCATCCGATGCCCTCCTCTCACGCCATGCGGTTCGCCGCCCTCAGGGAGAGGGCCGCGGCGGTCAGGCTCGGGTTGGCGCAGGAGCAGCTCGGATAGGTGCTGGTGCCAACGACAACCAGGTTTCTCAGCTGGTGATGGATCATGTCGCTGTCGATTACCGAATCGGCCGGGCCGGTTCCCATCCTCAGCGTGCCCTGAACGTGCGATTCGGTGGGCCGGATGCCGCGATCGAAGAGCCTTTCGACAGGCAGCGGAGCCAAAAGGTCAGGCAATTTATCCAGCGCGCGAGCCATGCCCTTCACCGCGTAGTCCGACGGTGCGTCGAAGCTGACGAAGGCGTTCTCGTCCTCGTCGAGGGTGACGAAGTTTTCGGGGTCGAGCAGGTCTTCGGTGACCACGACGAGCGGCAGCGTCTGGCGCAGCCGCCCCTTTTCGGCACGCATCCGGTGCTGCCAGCGGTTCTCGAAATAGACCAATGCGGCCGCGTGCTCCGCCCGGTGCGGGCCGTCATAGAGGCCGAAATTCAGGCCGGTGGTGATGGTGCTGCCATCGAAATTGTCGACGCCGTCGAGATAGACCTCGAAATTCCAGCCGTAGGATTCGTGCAGGCCGCGCCCGACGAACTCACCGCCAAGGCCGGATCGCAGCATGATGGCCGCGCTCTGGATGGCGTTGGCGCCGAGAATGAAAAGGTCGCCGCTGACCTGGTATTCCTTGCCGTCATGCGTGAACGTGACCGAGCGGACCGTGCCGCCGACATGATCGAGTCGCCGCACTTCCGCACCCAGGCAGACCGAAATGTCGGGATGCTCGAAGACGTGCTTCAGCCCGTTGTTGGCGGTGAATTTCGCGTCGACCGGGCACAGCCAGCAGCGCAGATTGGCGCAGCACGAGGTGCGCTGCGCGGTCGGCACACGGGCGCGAGCGGTGGGCATGACGAAATGCTGGCCGGGCTGCGCCGCCTTCATCATCCGGTCCGGCGTCGACATGCGGTGCGGCGGTTGCGGAAACGGCTTCGAGCGCGGCAGCATCGCCGCCATGTCGGGATCGCCCGAGATCGACATGATGTCTTCGGCGTCGCAGTAGAATGGCTCGACATCGTCATAGCTGATCGGCCAGTCGTTGCCGATGCCATAGGCGCTTTTCAGCCTGAAGTCATTGGGATGGAACCTCGGCGTCTGCGCGAACCAGCAATTGGTGCCGCCGCCCAGACCGATGGTGTAATTCCACGGCTTGTCGGAATTGGTCTTGTAGGTCGTCTCGTCGGCCATATCGGTGTTGGCATTCTGCTCGAGCTGCCGTTCGTGGGTGTTGTGGCGGCCCCACTCCAGGATCAGAACGCGTGCCTTTCGGCGCCTGGCGAACTCATGCAGGAAAAAGGCCGAACCGAAACCGGAACCGATCGCGACAAGATCGAAATGATCCTTGGTGATTTGCTCGGGCTTTACGTCCAGCACCATCAGCTGCAACTCCTTTCCGCGCCGGGCGCGTTCGTCATGGCCATCTCACCCGCCGGACGCGACCCGCTCGATCTTGCCTCCGCCTGTCAAAGCCCTGGCTCACGCCGCCACTCTGCCGATCGAGTGATACTCGATGCCGTGACGAGCGATGACCTTGGGATCATACAGGTTGCGGCCATCGAAGATGATCGGCGTGGTCAGCGCATTCTTCAGCGCATCGAAGGACGGGGCGCGAAAACTCTTCCATTCGGTGGCGATCATCAGCGCATCGGCGCCGCGCAGTGCTGCTTCCTTGGTGCCGCACAAGAGCAGGTCGTCGCGCAGACCGTAGATGGCCTGGCATTCCTGCATGGCCTCGGGGTCATAGGCCTGCACCTTGGCGCCGGCGTTCCAGAGCGCCTCCATCAGCGTGCGCGCCGGCGCCTCGCGCATGTCGTCGGTGTTGGGCTTGAAGGCCAACCCCCACAGCGCAAAGGTCTTGCCCTTGAGATTGCCCTTGAAATAGCGGTTCACCTTGTCGAACAGGACGGATTTCTGCTCGTTGTTGCGCTCCTCGACGGCGCGCAGCAGCTTGGCGTCGAACTTGACGCCTTCGGCGGTCTTGATCAGGGCGCGTACGTCCTTCGGGAAGCACGAGCCGCCATACCCAAGACCCGGATAGATGAAATGGTAGCCGATGCGCGGATCGCTGCCGATGCCCTTGCGAACTTCCTCGATGTCGGCGCCGAGCTGCTCGGCCAGGTTGGCCATCTCGTTCATGAAGCTGATCTTGGTCGCCAGCATGCAATTGGCGGCGTATTTGGTGAATTCGGCGCTGCGCACGTCCATCACGATCATCTTCTCGTGGTTGCGGTTGAACGGCGCATAGAGCTCGCGCATCACCGCCTCGGTGTCCTCGCTGTCGGTGCCGACGATGATGCGGTCGGGCTTCATGCAATCGGCAACGGCGGAACCCTCCTTGAGGAATTCCGGATTGGAGGCCACGTCGAAAGTCAGGTCCTCTCGTCCCCGCGCCTTCAGCGTCTCAGCGACCCTGGCCTTTACCCTTTGGCAGGTGCCGACCGGCACGGTCGACTTGCCGACGATGATCTTGGGCGTGTCCATCTCGCGGCCGATGGTCTCGGCCACCGCCAGCACATATTTGAGGTCGGCCGAGCCGTCCTCGCCAGGCGGCGTGCCGACCGCGATCATCTGGATTTCGCCATGCCTGACCGCGGCCGGGGCATCGGTGGTGAATTTGATGCGACCGGCGGCGTGGTTCTCCTTGACGAGGCTTTCCAGTCCGGGCTCGAAAATCGGCACGAGGCCCTGGTTGAGCCGCTCGACCTTGTCGGCGTCGATGTCGACGCACACCACCTGGTGCCCGACTTCGGCAAGCACCGCCGCCTGCACGAGACCGACATAGCCAATTCCAAAGACCGTCAAATTCATTCGGTTTCGTTCCCATGCAAGGCAGCGGACCGATTTCGGTCCGGCCAGTTCAATTCGACTTTCCCAACTACTTTATGCTGCATGCCAGCGATTCCGGAAACTGACAGGGTTCGCCCAGGGCCGTAAAGGCAACGCGTTCGACCTGCAATTTGAGCTTGCGGCCCGGATCGGCGAACGCTCCCATCCAACCGGTCATCTTGTCGCTGCCCCAAAGACTGAAGAATATCTTCTGCGCATGCGTCGGCAATTTCGCCGGATCGGTGATCGTGTTGACCAGCTGGCCGTTGACATACCAGCGCAAGCTATCCTTCTCCCAGACGAAGGCATAGTCGTTGAAGGCATTTTCAGTCCCGCCGGCCACGTCGACCAGCTTCTCATTGTTGCCCTTGCCGGCGATATAGGCGTTGACCTGCACCTTGGAGGTATCCTTGGTCAGGATTTCGAAGTCGATCTCATCCCAGGGCTGCTTGTCCGTGGGGCCGATGTAGGAGAAGAAAGCCGCATTGAGGCCGGAGCCGGTGTCGGTCTTCATCCGCGCCTCATAGGTGCCGTAGCCGAAGCGTTGCTTGGTCTGGACCTCGCCGCAGGCGTAGTCGCGATCCTTCAGCTTCTGCTTTTCGAAACCGAGCGACAGCACGCCGTCGGAGAGCTCGACCAGGCCCTTCGACCAGGTGCAATTTTGATGACTGCCATTCGACCAGCCGTCGGAAACATACCAGCGCGCACGATCGAAGCTTTTGAAATCATCGACGAACGACGGCGATGTCGGAATGTCCTGGGCATGCGAAGGAGCCTGAGCCAACAAGACGCTGCCAAGAGCGGCCAGCAGCAACGCGCTGATCGAACTCCACCGCCTCGGGCACGTTTGCCTGGCCTGGCGCGCGAACGGCGTCCTCGGGATTGCGATGGTGGACGTAGTTTTCGGATCCGAATTCATACCAAACTCACCTTTGTGCTGTGCGTCCCCAACCCAAAGTCGACGTTCGAACCGCTCCTGAACGGGTCAACCTTGACCTCCTGCTTGACCCTCCCGAATTCCTTTTCCCGCCTCGCATCAAATCTGCCGCACCAATTCCGAGCCTTCACGTTCAACCTCTGCCAGCGCCTGCCGGCCTGGCGAATTCGGCGGTGCCGGCCGAATCGGAATTCTCGTCGAAGACCATATCCAGCGAGTGACGAACCTCCTTCATCATGCCGTTCTGGCGCGACAGCGCCGCGATGCGGCGTTCGCAATCCAGGATCGACTTGGTCAGCGCGCTGACTTCCGACGACCGTCGCTCGGAGGCAGAGCCGTTTTCCATCGCTTCGACCAGGAAGGCGGCGTTGGTCGCTTTGGTCCGGTAACGATTCTCAAGCCCATCTCTCTCGGCCTCGATCTCGGCCGTGACCTGCTCGAACAGCTTTGCCAGACGATCAAGACGCGAAACATCGTTCTGCCGGTCGCGGGCCGGATCCCTTGATCTGAAACCGAATATCGAGGCCATGGGCTCAGCTTCCTGTCATCGCCGGCTTAGAGGGGCCGGGCTTCTGGCCGATCCCCGCAGCCGGGGCTGAAAAACGCGCGTTGCATGCCCTGCTCCTCTGAGGGAGCGACACATCGGACCAATCGGATCGGGGGCCAGTTCGGCTGGTCGTCTAATTTGCTGCACCGCAACATAGACTGCCATCGTCGGAGCCGTGAGGCAACCACCCAATTCGTAAACTCATAAATCCGTCCGAAATGGTTTGCGCGACGGGGCGGCGCTGGCGGACGAACCGCACGCGCCGGACACCCTACCGCTCCTTGCCCGCGCTGGTTCCGGCCATCAGAAAACGCAATGGCGGCACGTGCTTGTGCCTGGACACAAAGCCGACGCGGCGAAACAGCGCCTCGAGCTTGTCAGAAGCCACGCCCTGGACGATGGGGACCAGATTGGATTGACTTGCGAAGGCATAGGCCGCCGCGGATGCCAGCCCGCGCTCGGCCTTGACGTCGAGGAAATTCCGCAAGCGGTACTTGTCGCGCACGTGCCGCTCGTGCCGTCTCAGCACCGCTTTCGAGCCTTCCGGCAGACTGTCGATCGCCAGCAGCGCCAGATCGGCATCGGCCAAACGCTTCAGGTCCTGCGTCTTGTGGCGACCGCTCAGCGAATCGGCGCGGACGATGGCGCCATAGCCGCAGGAGCGGATGACCTTGAACCGAGCCCCGCGGGCGACCGCGCGGGCGTAGAGTTCATAGTCCTCGCCCAGGCGCAGGCTCTCGTCGTAGCGTAAGCCGTGGCGGTCGAGGAAAGCACGGCTGATCACCGGCTTGAGGAAGCCCAGCTCGCCCCTTTGCACGCGGCGCGTGGAGATGTTGCCTTCGACGAAGCGCTCGAAATCGAGGAATTCCGGATCGGCGGCAAATTGCGGGGCAACGATTTTCGTCGCGTCGCCCGTCGCATCGTCCCTGATCAACATGATGTTGTCCGCGGCGAAATCCCAATCGGCGCCGGCAAACAGGTTGCGAAACCGGCCTTCGAGGAAAAAATCGTCGGCGTCCAGAATGCTGATGAAAGGCGATTTCGAGCCGGCGATCGCGACATTGCGGGCGAAGGAGGGGCCTCGATTGACGTCGAGGCGCATCACCGCAAGCCGGCCGCTGCCGTCGTCGGCGGATCGCGCGACTGTCGCGGTGTCGTCGGTGGAGGCATCGTCGACGACGACGACCTCCGCGACTTCCGGTTCGCGCAACGCGGACGCGATGGCGACGGCGATTGTCGCCGCCGCGTTTTTGGCTGCGATGATCACGCAGACCTGGGGTTTCGTCATCGACATGGATTGGCCTCTCATACAGGTGATATCGATCTGTGTTCGCCCCTTGCCCGTTCGATGCCCGATAGGATTGCCATCAGCGCCCGATCTGTCTTCGTTCGGCGCCCAGTCTTCATTCGCGATTGCCCGGCCGTTCAAAGATGCGGCGGCTGATGTCGGCGGACGCTGCCCAGCCGGCCTCGGCCAGATAACGCACGGGCGCGCGGCCGCACAGTTCCCACAGCACCGTTCGCCGCTGCGGCCATCGCAAGGACGACAGCCACGGCGCGATGACCATGTTGAGCAGGTCCTCATTGCCGATGCGTGACAGGATCCGTGTCGCCCGCTGCGACAGCAGCGTGCCGGCGCCGCCGAGCAGCACATCGGCGGCGCGCACACCAAGCAGCAGCGTATCGTCCAGCCCCTGCGCCACCGCGGCGTCGAGCACGAGCTGCTGATCCGCCTCGCCGAGGCGGCTGGCGCTGGCGCCGATATCGCAGACATAGCCGGCGCAGGGTTCCCGGTTGAACAGCGCCTTGGCGACGCTGATGCAGGACAACAGCAAAGTATCGGCGGCCGAGGTGACCGGCACGGTCGCGCCGGCGATCTCAACCTGACGTTTGCGCCGCAGAAACCCGTCCGCGTCGCGCGGGCTCGGCGATCCCGGCTGCTGAAGGCGATAGTGGAGATCGACCGTGGATGGCCTCGGTCCATCGCCGCGCGTCATATGCTGTTCGCCGAGGAACCGGACCCACCAGACCGAGCGCGACTTGCCGGCGACCTCGTAGCCGATCGAGCGCAGCGCATCACGCGCGCTGAAAAACCCGACCGGCGAAACCAGAATGTCGACATCGCCCGAAGGCTTCATGAAGTGGTCGTCATAGAGCAGCAGCTGCTGGAACGGGCCCTTCAAAAAGACGAAATCGATCTGGTTTGCGCGCAGCACGTCATGGATCGCCATCGAATCCATGATGCAGGACGCGTTCATCGAAACTGTCCTCCTGCGGTAGGTGTCGAGCCAGTGGAAAAGCTCGGCCGGTCTTCCCTGTGCAGGTGCGCGCGACAGGGCCTTGAGGACAAAGGTCGCGACCTTGTTCAACCTGGCAATGTCGGCGACGTTGGCAACAGAGAGGCTGGGCGTAGAGACGGCGGCGGCTCCCGCCCCGGCGAAATACAACCTGAGGCAAGCCTGCACATAAGCAACCTCGTCGGCACAATCGGCGGCGCGCAATCGTTCATAGGAACTTTCCGGCAAGGCCATTTAGCGCACAGTCTCCCAAAAAGCGATTTGCGCGGCTGGTATGCTGCAAGTGCGAAGCAAGCATCACCAAAAACCTCTATGCCGTAAAGGCTTTCCTTTTGCAGTGCGGAATTTTGCAACCATAGCGTTTATCGGCACTGTCCGGAGGGCGGCGGCTCCCGCAGTGGAAATGCCGCCTTGGCAAGGCGTCCTAGCCGGGCATCACCAAGGATTTACCAAATGAAATCCGCCATATTAGCAATGCCTAAAAAACAGGCGCACCAGCAAATGTTTTATGCAAGCAAAATCAAATTCTTAAAGAATCGCCATCGACACGACCCCAGTGCACATGTAATTGGCTTAAAAAAAGTCAGGTTTTAGGCACGGCTCACACATATGGTGACGCCCGCAACCCGTAATTGATTAACGCCTGGTAAATCAGGCTTGACTCATAAATGCTGCCATGCAGCTATTGCGCTGCAGCATGTAAGTGCTGACGGCACTCGACAGGCCGTTTCCAGTCCTTATCGGAGAGTAAAATGGAACAGAATGTTGAAAAGCATGAATATGAAACGCCAAGCCTGACGGTGCATGGTTCGATCGAAACCATCACCCAGGGCGGCGGCGGCAGCACGGCGATCGACGCATCGTTTCCTGCCCATACGCCGATCGGCGACCTGACGTTTTCCTGAAAGTCTATCGCAGCTTTTCCAGAGTGACGACGTTGGGACTCTGGATCCAAAAATAAGAGAGTCGGGGGACCAAAAACCTCCGACTCCGCCTTTGTTGCCTCGAACTGCCGAAGCGTATTGTAAGCGAGGTTTTGGGATGAACTGGAAGCTATCCCACCATGATTTGGCCGACCACGATTGTGTGAGCGCGACCAAGGATGCCGTGGCTTGCGAGTTCGGCGATGGCCGGGCGCTCCTCAATCTGAAATCCAACATCTATTACAGCTTGAACGGCGTCGGCGCCTTCATCTGGGACCTGATCCAGGAGCCGAAGTCGATCCTGGACATCCGTGGCGCCGTGCTGGCGCGCTACAATGTCGACCCCGAGCGCTGCAAGGCCGACGTCGACGCGTTGCTGAAGGGCCTGGCCGACAACGGGCTTGCGAGGCTGCATCATGAGGAACGTGTCTAGGCAGGTTCCGCAAAAGGCGATGGTTTTGCGGCAGGAACCCGCGACGGAAAGAAACCCAACGCGCACGAAGCGTCGGCAAAGCCGGCGAAGTCTGTTTGGGGTTCTCTCGTTGAGCGGCTCGGAAATCATCTTCCTCGGCCGCTGCCTGCTGGTGGTCTCGGCGGTTCGGCTTGGGCTGACGCTGCTGTCCTATAACCGCGTTCGCAGCTTTGTAACCCGGCTCGACGCCCATCAGTGCGCCAGCATGGGCGAACTGCGGCGCGTCGCCTGGGGGGTTGCCGCCGCTTCCCGCTTCGTCCCCTACGCCACTTGCCTGACGCAGGCGCTTTCAGGCCAGTACATCCTCGCCCGCCAGGGCAATGCCTCGACGGTACGCATCGGCATCGAACGCGGCACGGGAGGGCAGCTGAAGGCGCATGCCTGGTTGGTCAGCGACAACCATATCGTGCTTGGCGGATCGATCGACGGTTTCGCCCATCTCGTCGACCACGGCAGCCAATGAGCGGCCTGGCCGGAATCCTGCTGCGACAGGGACACGCACCAGCGGTCGCCGCAGTGGACATCCAGCAGATGCTGGCGCGCATGCGCCATCGCGGCCCCGACGGAAGTTCGTGGTGGCTGGACGCCGGCATCGCCCTTGGCCACGCCTGGCTCAACACGTCAGATGAAGCCGGCCCCGGCCCGCTGACGATGGCCGGCGGCAAGCTCGCCATCACAGCGGATTGCCGGCTGGACAATCGCGACGAACTGCTGGCCAGGCTCGGGATCCGCGACAGGTCGGTCGCCGATGCGACCTTGCTGATGCGGGCCTATCTGCGCTGGGGCGAAGCCTGCCCCGTGCATCTGCAAGGCGATTTCGCCTTCGCCATCTGGGATGGCGAGCGGCAGCTCCTGTTTTGCGCGCGCGACCATTTCGGGGTCAAGCCGTTCTATTACCACGCGGCGGACCGGCGTTTTGCCTTTGCCTCGGAGATCGGGCCGATCCTTGGCGTCGAGGGGGTCGACGCGCGTGTCAGCGAGCACCGGATTTCCGGGTTCCTGGCCGGGCTTCCCGACGACCCGCAGTCGACACCCTACAGCGAGATTTTCAGCCTGCCGGCCCGCCACAGCCTCACCGTCACGAGCCAACAGGTGGTGCTGCGCCGCTACTGGCAGATCGAACCCTCGCCACGGCCGATGCGGTCGGATGCGCCTGAGGAATTCGCCCATCTGTTTGCGCAATCGGTGCGCAACCGCATGCGCGGAAGTCAGGCGGTCGGCGCGATGCTGAGCGGCGGCCTCGATTCGTCCTCGATCGCCTGTGTCGCCGGCCTGCAGAACGCCGCCGAGCGGAAACCAAAGCTGCCGACCTTCTCGCTGGTTTTCGAGAAGGGCTCGTCGATGGACGAGCGCCTGTTCATCGATGCCGTTCTCGACCAGCAGAAGTTTGATGGAACGCTGATCCCGGTTGGCAACTATGCGCCATTCGCCGAATTCGAACGCGTTCTGGAAGAACAGGAAGGAACGTTCCTGGCGCCGGGCCTGACGCTGACCCGCGACATCTACCGGACGGCAGGCGCCAAGGGCATCAAGGTGCTGCTGGACGGCCATGGCGGCGACGAGGTCGTTTCACAGGGCCATGGCCATCTGCACGAGCTTGCCAATGCCGGCAGATGGATGGATCTGTGGCGCGAGGTCCGCAGCGCCTCCGACACCTATGGCGACAGCACACTCGGCCTGTATTTCCAGTTCCTGACCCTCTACGGCCCGGCCTGGCGCATCGCGAAGCTGAGGCAGATGGCGACCCGTGCGCTGAACAGGATCCGCAAGCCGGCGCCGCGCGGCCGAAGCTGGCGCGACTTGATCAATCCGGATCTGGCCAGGCGCACCGAGCTTGTCGACCGATTCCATCGGGCCGGCACTATGCCGCCCGGCGTCCAGGCCAGCGACGCCTTGAGCCATCGCTGGATCCTGTCCAACGGCTATGTCCCGCATGCTTTCGAGGTTCTCGACAAGGCCGCGGCCAATTTTGGCGTCGAGCCGCGCTATCCGTTCTGGGACAAGCCGCTGGTCGAGTTCTGCCTGGCGTTGCCGGGCGAGGAGAAGCTCAGCCACGGCTTTGGCCGCTATGTGCTGCGCCGCGCCATGGAAGGCGTCTTGCCGGCGGCCGTGCAGTGGCGGCGTGACAAGATCGACTTCACGGCCAATCTCGTCAACGGCATGCTGCGCAACCATCGCGACCTCTTGGAACAGCTGTTGGTCTCGGATGCGGGCCGCATCGCGCCCTATGTCAACCTGCCTCAGGTGAATGCCGCCTATGCGCGGCTGCAGCACCGGCCCGATCAGGCAGCGCCTTTGGATGTCCAATATGTCTGGCGCTCGGCCTCCTTGTCGCTCTGGCTGCGGCAGCTCCAGCACAACGGGAGCCCCGCATGATGTCCGGGAACGCGCCGCTCGCCGCATACAATGATCTTCCCCTTCGGCACGGCAGGGCTGCAAGAGACCGTCGCTTCTACCGTGCCTATGGCTTGACCATCGCGTCCGAGGTGACGTTGCCCGAGCTGGAGCCGGCAGCGCCGGCAGCGGCGGATGTGCTGATCACCATCGGCCCGATCGACCTGCCAAAACCCTCCTTGGAGGCGGCGACCGATTTTCGCTTCGAGCCGGACCGGCAATATCTGGCGTGGCATGCCGTCGGCGCGTTCCTGATCACCGATGGCTGCCGCATCGAGATCGAGCCGGCACCTGGCGTCGACGACACGCTGATCGCGTTTCCGCTGCTTGGCCCGGTCATGGCTTTGCTGTTGCACCGGCGCGGCCTGCTCGTCCTGCACGCCAGCGCCATAGCGGTCGCCGGCTCCAGCGCCATCTTCATGGGCGACAAGGGCGCCGGCAAATCGACGACGGCGAGCGCCATGATCCGGGCCGGACATGAACTGCTTACCGATGACGTGGTGGCATTGGACATGACCAACCCGAACCACCCGATGATCGTTCCGGGTTTCCCGCAGATCAAGCTGGCGGCGGACGCCGCGGCGGCGATCTCGCCAGGGGAAGCGGAGGTGCGGCCGCAAGTGCATCCGGCAATCGACAAGATGCAGCATCGCCTGCATGGCGCCTTTTCCCATGCCAAGGTGCCGGCGACCAGGATCTACATCCTCGAGCGCGGCGAACGGGCCGATGTCACGCCCTTGCCAGGCATCGCCGCCTTGCCGGCCATCATCAAATTCTCCTATGTGACGCGCTTCGGCCGCGCGGCCCTGCCCAGCAATTTTGCGGAAATGCATCTTCGGCAATGCGCGTGGCTCGCGGACCGTGTCGGCGTCTGTCGCCTCGAAGTCCCGACGGGCCTCGACAGGATCGGCGAGGCCGTGACGCTGATTGAGCGCGATCTGGCGGCTGGGCATCCGTGAGCGCAATGTCGAAGTCCTCAATTCTTCGCCTGTCGCTGTTTCGAGACGTCGCCGCGTTCGGCGCCGTCATCGCCCAGATCGGCGGGCGGCGAACCTGGACAGCGCTGGTCTTCCTCATCCTCGGCAGCCTGACCGAGGGCATCTCGATCCTGCTGCTGATCCCGCTGCTGCATCTGGTCGGACGCGCGGACCAGGATTTCGCGGTCAGGCTGCCGAACAGTGATTTCGTGCGCTGGCTGGTGCCGGACGGAACGCTGCAACTGACGACCGTGCTTTGCATGCTGGTCGGGCTTGTCGCCGTGCAGGCGGCGTTCAACCGCTTCAAGTCGGTCTATATGGCCAAACTGCTGTTCGATTTCATCAACCGCGTGCGCATGAACCTGTTCGAGAGCATTGGCAAGGCGCGCTGGGGCGTCTTTACGCGCATGCGCAGTTCCGATCTCGACCATGCCCTGACGGGCGACATCGACCGCGTGCAGGGCGCCGCCTTCTCGCTCCTGATGCTGGTGCAAATCGCCGTGCTTCTGGCCGGCTATCTGCTGGTCTCGGTGTTCATCTCGCCTGTCATGACGCTGTTTGCCGTGGTGATCGGCATCCTGATGTTCGTGGCGCTGAAGCCGTTTCGATCGCGCGCAACCGCCTTTGGCCGGGTTCTGACGGCCAATCGGCAGGATCAGTACCGGACGGTTTCGGAATTCCTCGGCGGCATCAAGGTGGCCAAGAGCTTGAACGTCGAGGCGAGCTATTTCGCGCAGTTGCAGACGACGCTCGAAAAGATGAAAGCCGACAACATCGACTATGTGCGCAACAGCACGATCGGCACAGCGGTGTTCCAGGTGGCGAGCGTCGTCGGCTTGAGCCTCTTCATCTATGTGGCGCTGGTCCGCTTCAACCTGTCGCTGGCCGAGATCGTCGTCCTGCTGCTGGTTTTCATGCGCATCGCGCCGCGTTTCATGGACATGCAGGCGCAGGCGCAACAAGTCCTGATCAATCTGCCCGCCTATACCGCGATGCGCAGCATGCAGGCGCGCTTCGACGCCGAACGCGAGCCGGACGACGGCGGCGCCGGGGAAGGCGACACGCTCTCGCTCGTCACCGGGCTCAACATCAGGGACGTTTCCTTCGGCTATGGCGATGACCCCGCCAAGGCGGTCGTCACAGGAATCACCTTCGGCCTGCCGGCCGGCAAGGTCACCGCCCTGATCGGCCCCTCCGGATCTGGCAAGAGTACGATCGCCGACATGCTGCTCGGCCTGCTCGAACCGAGCGCCGGCAAGATCCTCGCCGACGGCGTCGAGATCGATGCCGGCAATCGCCGTCGCTGGCGCGATCAGGTGGCCTATGTGCCGCAGGACGTGTTCCTGCTGCATGACACGATCGCGGCGAACCTGCGCCTTGCCGCGCCGCAAGCCAGCGATGACGATCTGTGGACCGCGCTGCGCTCGGCGCATGCCGGCGACTTCGTCGAACGGCTCGACCTCCGGCTGGAGGCCGTGGTTGGCGACCGCGGCGTGCGGCTATCGGGCGGCGAACGCCAGCGCATTGCGCTGGCGCGCGCGCTGCTGCGCAAGCCGTCGCTGCTGATTCTCGACGAGGCCACCAGCGCGCTCGACTGGCAGAACCAGTCGCTGATCGCCAAATCGATCGACGGATTGCGCGGCACGATGACGATCCTGACCATTGCGCACCGGCCATCGATGATCGCCTTCGCCGACTGGGTGGTGGCGATGGAAAACGGCCGTGTCGTCGAAGTCGGGCAATATCAGCGGCTGAAGGAAAAGGCAGGCAGCCGGTTATCGAGGATGCTGTCGGGCGAGCAATCCGAAAGGGAACCCGCCGACGTGGCCTGAGGGTCCAGGCTAAGGTGTGTTGAGATTCAGGTCAGGCCGGCATCACCTGAATATCGACACACCTTAGTGCAGGCTGCGCCTGGCGCTCAACTTCTCGCCTTCGGTCACCTCGGGCGCATTCAGCTTTCTTTCGGCGTCGCGAATCCTGTCGGCCTGCGTCGGTGCGCTCCTGGCGATCATGGCATAGACGAGCACGAAGTAGCCCGCTTGAATGACAACAGCGCAGATGATGACGCGGACCAGCGTCGTGCCGATCGACGCGCCGTCCAGCCAGGACCAGCCAACGACGATCGCCAGAGCGAAAATCATCCCGATGATGAATTTTGGAAGCGCCATACCCAACAGCCCATAAACCGGCTCGGGTATATCCAACGATAGCCCCACCCGAGCGCCGTCCCTTGTCACGCGGGCTTGTTAAGGTCGCCCACTCTCGGCCGGTTGCTTCCGGCCTTTTCCACCTGCCGTTACTCTGACAGGTATAATTTGCAATTCTATTAAGGCGAGCAATAGGCGGCAAGGGCAACTCCGGATATTTTTGATTGAGCTTTTGCGATGGACTCCGCCATGCTGCAATGCACGCGACGGGATTTGAGCCGATCTCCGGCGGTCATCATTTTTCAGTAAACTGAGCACATTAAGTAGTATTTTATACGATTTGGCCTTAGTATCACGGTATGCTAAAGCACTAATATGCACCTCACCCAGACAGATAGGTAGGCTTGCCCAAAAATCGCCCCAAAAATGTCCTTATTTTTTCGACCGTGCCCGTTTATTGTCACAAATGTGCTAAATATCCCGAAATTTGTGCATGTCTAGCTTATTATTTAGTCAATTCATGACGTGACTATTTCAACGGGCCGGGAAATTGCGTGTTGCGCTGCAGCATTTTTTTGGTATCGTGTGGTGAACCATTCGTTCAACGCATGGAGTTTACGGCATGAGGGACGTTGCCAAGTCGGCCACCGCGGGCTTTTCGCAGGTCGACATCGATTTTCCGCCGCCGATCGGCGGCCTGCTCAAACGCGGCTTCGATATCACCGGTTCACTGATGGGCCTGATCGCTCTCAGCCCGCTGTTTGTCATGATCGCCCTGCTCGTCAAATTTTCCGACGGCGGATCGATTTTCTACGGCCACAGGCGAATCGGGCGCGGCGGGCGGGTTTTTCCTTGCCTGAAGTTCCGCACCATGGTTCCGGACGGCGACAAGGTGCTGGCCGCCTATCTTGCCGCCAACCCGGACGCCAACGCGGAATGGGTAGCCACCCGCAAGCTGAAGAACGACCCGCGCGTCACCCGTGTCGGCGCGGTGCTGAGGAAACTCAGCCTCGATGAGTTGCCGCAGATCATCAACATCCTGCAGGGCGACATGAGCCTTGTTGGGCCTCGTCCGGTCGTGCGCGACGAACTGGAGATCTATGGCACATCGGCCGTCTATTACCTGAAATCCCGCCCCGGCCTGACCGGCCTGTGGCAGGTCAGCGGCCGCAACGACGTTTCCTATGACAGCCGCGTCGCCTTCGATCGCCACTATGTCGAGAACTGGTCGCTGTTCGAGGACGTTCGCATCATCATCAAGACCGTGCCGGCCGTCTGGATGTCGCGCGGCTCTTACTGACCGGCCGGCGGCGCAAACACACGGCGGCAAGCTCATCGGGCGATGGGGCTGAAGCGGATCGGAACGTTGAGTTGAAAACAGATATGTTCGAAGCCTTTCGCAGCGGCCCGTTTTCCGGCCGCCTGCGGCGGGCGCGTTTGCTGGCCACATGCGTTGCCGTGTCGCTGGTCATCCCCCACATCGCCGCCGCCGGCGAATACCGCCTCGGATCGCAGGACAAGCTCACCATCCGCGTTGCCGAATGGCAGACCGTGGAAGGCACATTTCGTGACTGGTCGGCCGTGAATGGCGAGTACACGGTCGGTCCATCCGGCACGCTGTCAGTGCCGTTCGCCGGCGAGCTGCCGGCATCCGGCAAGACCACGTCCGAAATCGCCGCGGCGATCGGCGAGGCGCTGCAGCGCAAGCTCGCTTTGTCGGACAAGCCGGAAGCCTCGGTCGAAATGGCTCAGTTCCGCCCATTCTACATTTCGGGCGAAGTGCAGAACCCCGGCCAATTTCCCTATGTGCCCGACCTGACAGTGCTGAAAGCCATCAGCGTCGCCGGCGGCATCAGGCGAAACGCCGACTACGGCCCTCAACTCGGCAAGGACCTGGTCACCGCCAAGGGCAACTTCGATATCTCCGACGACCAGCGCATTCGGCTGATCGTCAAGCGCGCGCGGATCGACGCGGATATGTCCGGCAAGACGAGTTTCGACGTGCCGAAGGAGGTCGAGGGCGATCCGAGACTGCCGGCCATCATCGCGGACGAGATGACGATCCTCACATCAGACCAAAAGGCGCTGAAGCTGAAACTTGAGGCGCTCGACGATCTGAAGGGGGTTTTGCAGTCCGAGATCGAATCGCTGCAGAAGAAGATCGTCAACCAGCAGCAGCAGGTCGACCTGGCACAGCAGCAACTCGCCAGCATCGGCCCGCTGGCTCAGAAAGGCCTGATCGCCAACGCCCGGCTGCTGGACTCGCGGCAGTCCGTCGCCGACCTGCAAGGTAAGATCCTGGACTACGAAACCGCCATCCTCACCGCCAAGCAGGCGATCAGCAAGGCGAAGCAGGACGCCATCGATGCCCAGAACACCTTGAGTTCAAGTCTCGCCACCGACCGGCAGCAGACCGAAGCCGACCTGAACGAGGCCGCGCTGAAGGTGAACATGCAGAAAGGCCTGATGGCCCAGGCCAGCGATCCCGCGATGAGAGTCGCCAGCGACACTGACCAGCAATCCAGCCTGCTCTACGCACTGGTGCGGGTCGTCGACGGCAAGACCAGCGAAATCGCGGCGAAGGAAGATACGCCGGTGTTGCCTGGCGACGTGATCAAGGTCAAGCTGGCGCCGCTGGCCAGCCAGTAGGCCTGAGCATCGGGACAATCCGCGTTTTGATCCATCCCGCAAAGGGATGGATTTTCCGCCCCTTGCCTTGACGCAATTCTCGACGGAAACCGTTTGACATTCCTGGAATTGCTCCAGCGCCATGCCTGCCTGAGCGATGTTTCCACGGATCCCACTTCAGCCCGCGAAACGATCGCTCATGTCTGCTGGTCGGCTGCCGCCGGACGCCCGGCATGCCGAGGCCAGGCAGCCTCTTTCTTCGCCGCTTCCGCCGGCTCGAAGGCCGGCGACCACCGGGTCCGCGTAACCGGCAGCCGCGCCAGCTTGAAGTAGCTGAAATACATCAGGAAAGAGCCCATGATGTAGGGGTTGAGGATCTCGACCTCGACGAAGGAGCGGATGAACAGCAGCACCATCACGCCGATGAGGATCACCGAATCCGCCTGCCATATCCCGAAGATCACCGCAGCGACGTGGCCGTAGAGGGCGCGCAGCATGATCAGCGAGACCATCGCCGCCCCGACGAAGCCAAGTTCGACGAGCGCTTCGATATAGGTGTTGTGGAAGTGGAAGCCGGTGCGGGTGGCGATGTAGAATTCGTTCCACAGCCGCTCCGCTTCGGCGAAGCCCTGCACCCAATAGCCGGCATAGCCGACACCGAGGAGCGGCGATCTTTGCGCGGCGTTCCAGCCCTGCTCCCACAGATAGGTCCGCCCGGTGAGCGTCGAATCCTTGCCGAAGATGCCGAGGATGAAGTCCATCAGTCCGAGATTCAAGGCGACGAAGGCAACCACGACCAGCAGGCCGGCGCCGACCAGGAAGATCACCCGGCGATAGCGCCGTGACAGCAGTTTGCTCATGGCGAGAAGCGCCACCAGCGCCAGAACAGCCGGTATCGAGGCCATCGAGGTCGCGGAATGCGAAATGGCCAGCAGATAGGCCGACAACAGCACGACAGGCACCGCCAGGACGAAGCTCAGCCGACCGTGCCGCAAAAAGGCAAGGAAGACGATGGAGAAATAGATGCCGAGCGAGGCGACAAAGCCGATCTGGTTCTTGGAGGCGAAGGCGCCGACGAAATTGTAGGTGCCGTCGAGGACGTCCTCGGAATAGGCTCCGACCCGCAGCGAATAGAGCAGGACGACGAATATCCCGATCAGGGCACCGATCGTCAGTGTGCGCACGCTGACGGTGCGCGCCGCGACATAGGCGCAGGCAATATGGGAAAAGTACTGGACGGCCGTCCTCGCCGTGACGCCGGGCGCCTGCGACCAGAAGACCGAGAAGCAGACATAGGCCGCAAACAGCAGCGGCAGCCAGGCGCTGGACAGCTGGCGCAGGAACCGCCGGTAGTCGACCAGGATGAGCGGCAGCCAGACCGCGTAGTAGGCGAGGATCAGCACCTGGCCGAAAATGACCGAGTAGGAAAACGCCCAGATCGAGACGGCCACGGCAAAGGCGCCATAGACCGAGTTCTTCTCTGGATCGACCAGCAAGGACTTTGGAATATTCATCTCAGAGTCCCGTCGCCGCGACCCGGGGCCGGCGAGCCACAGGCCAGCCGGCATATCCGCAAACAAGGGCGTGCAATAAACGGCGTCTCCATTGTGCAGTGCAATATAACCTATTGCGCCCCGCGCTCAATGGCAAATCCAGTCACCTTGTCTTACAGCGAGGCATTTGCGGAGAGATCGGCTGGCTGTGCGTCCGGCCACAGCCGCCTGGATCCGGCAATCCGCCCGGAAGGTGACCGACAGAGCCAGCCGCCGGCAAGTCGGCCCCCCTTGTCGGTTGGACTTTTTCCTTGCCTTATACCGACCTCCTCCCATGAAGGCCGCAACCATCCCGCGTGAACGCTACCACAGCGCCCCGCCGGTGATTTGTATGTTTTCCATGGTGATGCCCTTGGCGAGATCCGAGCACAGGAACACCGCCAGAGCCGCGATCTCTTGCGGCTGCAGCATGCGCTGCTGGGGGTTGCCCCTTGCGATCTCGGCCATCGCTTCCTCTGCCGTGCGTCCCTTGCCCTCGCGCTCGACGACCTGCGCCACATTGCGGCGCATCAGTTCGGTCTCGACCCAGGTCGGGCTGATCATGACGCAGGTGACGCCGTGGGCCGCCCCTTCCAGCGCCACGCAGCGGGTCAGGCCGAGAAGGCCGGCCTTCGAAGCACAATAGGCCGGGTTGTCCTTCCAGCCGACAGAGGCCGCTGTCGAGCCTATGTTGACGATACGGCCCCAGCCGCGCTCGATCATGCCGGTCAAAACGGCACGCGTGACACGAAACGCGCCGGTCAGGTTGGTGTCGACGATCTTGTCCCACAGCGCATCTGAATGACCGCAGACGGGCTGCTCGGCGGTTGTACCGGCAGCGTTGACCAGAATATCGGCCGAGCCAATGGCCGCCTCGGCTTCAGCAACGAAACGGTTGGTGACGTCGCTGTCGCGGACGTCGAGATGGGCGGCGTGGACCTTGGTTCCATGCGCTGCAAGAGCCGAACGCACGCGCTCGATCTCGTCCGCGCCGGGATAGTAGGCGGCATCGGATTTATCAGTGCCGGCGGGCGCGATGTAGGAGCCGACGGCAACGTTGGCGCCGGCTTCCGCCAGCGCCGTCGCGATGGCAAAACCCATGCCCGAAAACCCACCGGTGATGATCGCGCCGCGGCCGGAAAGGTTTGTCATCGGGCATCGTCTCCAGACAGTTTGGCGCGGGCAACCAGGCTACCTTGCCTGCGACGCGGTTCACAAGATCAACGCCCTCAGAGTGGTTTGCCCAGCCATTCACGATAAAAACCTTCGAGGTCGGGTTCGAAATCATGAACGATCGGATAGCCTGGCGCGGCCGCCTCGACCTCGTGCAACGTGCCGCATTGCGGGCAGATGAATTCGCGGATTTCCATCCATTCGGGATCGGGCAGATCGCTGTTCGGGTAGATCTCGCGCAGGGACTCCTCGGTGTTGCGAACGTTGATCGCGGCCTTGAGCTTCCAGTTCTTGCGGTAATCGCCGAAGGAATGGCCGCATTCACAGCGGGTTATCCGCTCATCGCCACTCTGGCAGATGAACAGATGATCCGAGACCGGCAGCAGGATCGGATCCTTCCAGACGACGCGGTCCTGGTAGACGGCGACCATCTTGAAGAAGCGGTCGTCGTCCTTGTAGGCGCTCATGATGCGCCGGGTCTGCGGCCAGGGCAGCTGGCCGCCGGCCAGATCGCGGAGGACTTCCTTGCTGTATGAGGTCATGGCTTTGCTCCCGGCGTGAAGATCGATTTCGCGTCGACGTTCCAGAAATCGCTGAAATCCTTGGTGAAGCGGGACGACAGCTTGATCGCGCTGGCATACATTTTCTTCACTTCTGGCGCGAAGTTGGCCTTTTCGACCCTGCCGCGCTCGGTGGCGATCCAGTCCGAAACCGGGATCGCCTTGGCAAGACGCTCCTTGCGCATGGCGGCGCGGCGTTCGACCGTGGCGTCGATATCGGCTGTGGGATAACAGTCTTCATCATCCTTCAGCACGATGCCGAAAACCTGGTCCGCGGCTTCGCGGGTGAGAAAACCGTTCTCGACATCCCAGGCCGTCTTGACCGGATCGCGTTCCAGCACGTCGCCATAGCCGCCGCCGCCATTGTAGGAATGGCTGAAGATATCGCCTGATTTGTGCGGCGAGGTGATGTAGGGGCCTTCGACCACGACATGGTCGCCGCCGATGTTCTTCTCATAGTCCGAGACCTGCGGGTCGATGCCCGGCGCATGCGCCAGCGGCGCGCCCCTGGCGGCCAGTTCATGGATATTGGAATTGCGCACCGCGCGATGCTTCTGGCAGGTCGGCGCCGGATAGCCGCCGCACATGCCGCCATTGTCGAACACCCTGGAAGAGTGTTCCGAGGTGTGGAGCCTGAGATGCGGGGTCTTGTTGATCAGCCAGGTCGAGACGAAGGAACAGCCGCCGCGATATTTTCCGGCGCCGCCTGAGTTGGGGACGATCGAGCGGCCGATATAGACCATCGGCATCGACTGTTCCCAGACCTCGATGTTGCCCATGTCGGATTCCGGGTTCCAGCCGACATAGGCGGTATCGAGGCCGTCCTTGATGGCCAGCGCGCCGGAGCCGGCGGCGGCGCATTCGAAATGCGCCATGCCGAACGGCGTGCCGTACTGGCTCTCGCCGCCCATCTCGATCATCGGGCTGTTGACCTGGCCGACGAAAGCCTCCTCGACGAAGCCGCGCGCCACGAAGCTGCGCGACAGCAATCGCTGGAAGACGCCGTAGGCCGGCAGCAGCAGCGCCCATGAGGTGGCGGTGGCCACCATCTCGTTGTCGGGGTTGGTCCAAGTGCCATGCGGCAGTTTGAGCTCGGTCGCCATCCAGGCGCCGTCATTGACCAAGCCCTCGAAATTCATGTGCTGGGTCAAGGTCACGAACATGCCGCCATCCATGCCGGCTGGCGTGCAGTTCATCGAATGATAACCCCAGGGCTGGGTGCCCTCGAAGTCCATGGTGATCTTGCCGTCGGTGGTGATCTCCATCTCGATCGGGATGTTGTAGAGCCAGTCCGGATCGCCGAGCAGCTGAAAGCCGGGCTTGCCCGCGGTGACGTGGCCGTAAAAAGTGTGGCCGCGATAGATGCCGGGCACGGTGAGTTGGCAGGTGCGGGCAAGCTGGGCGCGGCGGCCTTCCTCGATGAACTCCTTCGACACTTTCATCCAGTAGTCGAGGCCGATCTCCGAGATCAGCTGCTTGACGCTTTCGCGCATGTCGATGCAGGAGGCGACCTTGGCCTTTTCGTCGAGCACCCAGTAGATCGGCATGCGCAGATTGCGCTCGCAGCGGATGACGTAGTCGCGGCGGATTTCGTCGTTCTCGCCGATCTTCTCGGCGCAGACGAACAGGCCTTCGGTGAAGCGCTCCTGCGCGAGACACACATCGCCGCCGGGCGTGATGCCGCCGGCCTCCAGCTCGTGGCAGACCGCACCGGCCCAACCGACCAGCGTGCCTTCATGGAAGATCGGCACCACGTCCATGACGTCGGGCACCTGCACGGTGCCGATGAAGGCGTCGTTGTTGGCGAAGATGTCGCCTTCGCGGATACGAGGGTTTTCCTCGTAATTGTTCTTGATCATCCATTTGATGAAGCGGCTCATCGTATGGACATGCACCATAATGCCGTTGGAGAGCGCGATGGCATCGCCCTCGGGGGTGTAGATGGCGACCACCATCTCGCCGACCTCGCGCACGCCGGGCGAGGCCGAGATGCGGCGGGCCATCTCGCGTGCCGAGACGCAATAGGCGCGCAGCTTGGTGTGCAGCGTCTCGAATTTCAGCGGATCCTGGTTGCGCAGGGTGAGTTCCGTGATGCCGTCATAGCAGCCGGTCTCTTCCATCAGCCGCTCGGAATCGAGCAGTCTTTCGCGAAGGCGCAGGGCCGAGGCAGGTTTGTCCAACATGGCGGTCGCCCTCTCAAGCGTGGGTGTAGTGCAGCAGCGTCCATTCATCGACGAAGACACGGTCTTGCGGATGGACGACGAGCGTGGTGGCGGGATGTTCGATGATGGCCGGGCCAATCACCTCATGGCCGGGCTGAAGAAGATCCATCTCGTAGAGATTGGCCTTGTGCCAGCGTCCGCCAATATAAGCCTCGCGCACGCCCTTTTGGGCGGCTGCCGGATTGGAGGCGCCGAGCGGCCGCTTGAGCAGCACCGGCTTGACCTTGTCGGCGGTGGCGATCAGCCCGAGTTCGGTGATGGTGAAGCCGGCCTCGCCGTAGCGCGAAACGCGGTGGTTGACCTTGGCGTAGACCGCCTCGAACTCATCGATAACCCTGCGCATGTCGTCGGCCGAGTTGACCTCGGCAAGCGGCGCCATGACTTCGACGTCCTCGAGCTGGCCGGTGTAGCGCATCATCAGGAACGGCACCGTCTTGATCTTGTCGCGGGCATGGCCGTCGGTGATCATCTCGTCGACCGCCGCCTTGGTCAGGTCGTTCCAGACGGTGGTGACCTTCGCGCCGAAGCCGGCCAGCGTCGCCTCGTCGGCGCGCGAGGGGATGTCGTGCTGCGTCGATACCGAATGGCGGCGCATGAAATCGGCCGTGGTGCAGCCGAAGGCGGAGAAGGCGGCGGCGAACTGCAAGGTGATGATGTCCTTGAAGCCGATGCCGCGCGAGCAGCCGGCCAGATGCAGCGGACCCGAGCCGCCATAGGAGAGCAGCGTGAATTCCGACGGGTGGATGCCCTGACCCGAGATGACGCGGCGCAGCGCGTTGTTGGCATCGGCCTCCAGCATGTCGATCATGCCTTCGGCGGCTTCCTCCAGCCCGACGCCCAATATGTCGGAGCATTTCTCCTGGAAGGCGCGGCGAGCCTTTTCGACCTGCAGCACGACCTTGCCGCCAAGGAAGTAGTGCGGGTTGAGGCGTCCCAGGATGGCGTCGCAATCGGCGATGGTCGGTTCGGTGCCGCCGCGATCGAAACAGATCGGGCCTGGATCGGAGCCGGCGCTTTCCGGCCCGAGCGAGACCTTCTTGGTCAGCGGGTCGACCTTGAGGATCATGCCGGCGCCGGCGCCGATGGTGTCGAGATGCAGCGTCGGCACATTGAGCTTGAAGCGGTCCATCAACGGCTCGTTCTCGATCCGCGTCTGGCCGCGTGTGATGACGCCCATGTCGAAGGAGGTGCCGCCCATGTCCGAGCAGATCAGCGAACCGTTGCCGATCAGCTTGCCGACATAGGCAGCACCGAGGATACCGCCGATCGGGCCGGAGATCATGGTTTCGTGCAGGCGCGGATGATTGATCGAGGTCAGGCCGCCAAAGGAGAGCAGCGTCTGCACGCCATATTTGAAGCCATACTTTTTCGAGACGTCCTCTATCCCCTTGAGCTGCTTGCGGCCGCGCGAGGTGGCGTAGGCTTCGATCAGCACCGAGTTCAGCCGCGACTGTTCGCGGATGACTGGGCGCACCTCGTGGCTGGTGTAGACGATGATGTCGGCGCCGGCCTTCTCGACTTCCGCGCGACAGATCGCGGCGATGCGCTTCTCGTGCACCGGATTGACATGCGAGAAGATGGTCATGATGCAGATCGCTTCGACCTTGTCGGCGATCAGCTTTTTCGCTGCGGCGGAGACCTCGTGCTCGTAGAGCGGCAGCACGATGTCGCCGAACTGGTCGATGCGCTCGGTGACGCCATGGGTGCGGCGGCGCGGCACCAGCGGATCGGGGTGATGATGCGTCACCGCATGCAGCCGGTCGGCATAGGAATAGTCGGCCCAGGCCTGCAGGCCGCGGCCCATCAGGATCATGTCTTCGAGACCCTTGGTGGTGATCAGGCCGAGCCGGCGCCCGGTGCGCGACAACAGCGTGTTGAGCATGCCGGTGCCGGAATAGAGAACGACGTTGACGCCGGAGAAGAGCTGCTCCAGCGAGATGCCCCAGGCGTCCGCCGCGTCCTCCGCCGAAGCCAGGAAACCCTCAGCCTCGTTTTTCGGCGTTGTCGCAGACTTGCCGATCTTGAAGTGGCCGTCCTGATCGACAAGGATCGTGTCGGTCATGGTGCCGCCGGCGTCGATACCGATGACGATTGGATTGCCGACGATGGGGCTGGTGAGGTTGGGTTGGGTCACGGTCGCCTCAGGATGTGGTCTAAGATATCCAAGGCTAGATTCGATGGGCGGCCTTGCGCCATATGCCTAAAGACACAATGACGGTCGGGCCGATATCGCCGAGAAACGAGGCATGCGCATGGGGACCATCTGGGCGCCGCTCGCCAGGGCGATCGCCGCCACCGGCACGGACAGGCATGTCGACTGCCTGATCGACCTGATCGGCGCGGATATCGAGCATGACCTCGTCACCGTGACGCGCTATTCGGCGACGCAAACGCCGGAATTCATCAAGCACCGGCGCTTCTCGGATGAGATGGTGCAGCGCTATCTCGCCAGCTACTATGTCTTCGACCCGTTCTATGCCTCGTGGCGGCGCGAGCGCAGGCTCGGCATCATGCCGCTGAAACGGCTAGCCGACGACGCGGCCAAGCGCGGCCAATACATAGCCGGCTTCCTGGCACAGTCGGAAATCTGCGACGAAGTCGGCATCATGCTGGCCGATGGTGGCGACTGGTGCCTGGGCATCTTCCTCGACCGCTCGACCACGTCGTTCAAAGACAGCGAGATCGCCTTGCTGGATGAGCGGCTGCCGGTGTTCGAGGCGTTGCACGCGCTCGACATCAAGGCTCGCGGCGCCGAGTTCTCTCGCACGTCGGCACCGACCGGCCCCGGCGCCTCGCCCCGGCAAGAGCCGACCATCCCGGCCAGCCTGTGGCCCGAACTGTCGCTGCGCGAGCGGGAACTGGTCCAGCTGATCCTGGCCGGTCATCCGACGGCCAACATCGCCGAGCGTCTCGGCATCGCCGTCGGCACCGTCAAGAACCATCGCCGGCGCATCTACGAAAAACTCGACATCACCACCGAGCGGGAACTGTTCTTGCAGTTTTTTCAGCATCGGGTGGAGCGATAGGCGCGAACCCAATCCGCCGCGCGAACGGCTAATGATTGCAAGACGGTTTATCGCTGCCGCCGCAGCTTCGCATTCCGATTTCGAGGGTTGGAATGCCTCGAGCAGGCCCTCAAAATTCCTCTTGCGGAACGGCGCCGTCCCGGCTTAGTCTCGGCGAAACACAAAAATGAAATTTAATTCCATTTGCGTGAACCTTCTAGCCAGCGCCTTTGCCCAGAAAAATGACCGCCCGCAATCGACTGAGAAAATATTTGATATATCATCTACCAGAACGGAAATAGCTGACATGGTCCAGCAGACATCGATCCAGCCATCGGCGCCCTGGTTGCGGCTCGACGTCGACGATTCGGACTGGAACGACACCCAGGTTTCGAGCCTGGTGCGCTGGTATCACCAGATGCTGCTCATCCGCCGTTTCGAGGAAAAGGTGCTTGACCTCGCCAATGCCGGACTGGTGCATGGTCCGGCGCATGCCAGCATCGGACAAGAGGCGACGGCGGTCGGCGCGATGTCCATGCTCGGCACCGGCGACCGCATCAACGGCACACACCGCGCCCACCATCAGGTGCTGGCCAAGCTGGTCAATGCACAGACGCCAAAAAGTTTCGATCCGCTGCACGACGCTTTCAATCCGGACATGCAGGGCTCGGTGCGCGGCCTGATGGCCGAGATCATGGGTCTCAACGCCGGCTATTGCGGCGGCCGCGGCGGCTCGATGCATATGCGCGACGATGCCTCCGGCATTCCTGGCACCAGCGCCATCATCGGCGGCAACCTGCCGCATGCGGCAGGCTACGCGCTCGCCGACAAGCTGCTCGGCACGGGCAACATCTCGGTCGCCTTCTTCGGTGATGGCACGATGATGGCAGGGCCGGCCTATGAAGCGATGAACATCGCCGCGCTCTACCGGCTGCCGGTGATCTTCTTCGCCGAAAACAATCTTTATGCCGTCTCGACGCACATCAACGAGCAGACGCGCGAGACGCGGCTGGCCTCGCGCGGCCCGATGCTGGGTTTTTGTGGCATCGAATGCGACGGCATGGATGTGGTGGCGGTCCACCATGCCATGCGCGAGGCGCGCCGGACGATCGAGGAAGACGGCGGCCCGGTGCTGGTCGAGGCGCTCTGCTACCGCTTCCTGCACCAGAGCGGCGCCCGTCCCGGCAGTGAATTCGGCTACCGCACGCGCGCCGAGGAAGACGCCTGGAAAGCGCGCGACCCGCTTGCCACGATGGCGGTGCGGCTGAAGACGATGGGCCTTCTCGACGCCGCTGACCTCGCCACACTCGACCAGCGCGTCATGGACGTGGTCAACACCGCTGCCGACTCCTTGACCGAGATGAGCGGCAACGCTCTGCGCATCTCCGACCATCTGTGGCCGGACCCAAACGAAGTCGACAACCAGATCCGCGGCGACCTGTCGGAACTCAGGGATGAGCGCTTCCTCGAGATCGAGGACGTGCCGCCGGCCGAGACGAAACCGGTCAAGTTCATGGTTGCCGCGTCCGAGGTCATTGCCCGCGCCATGGAGCAGGACCCGCGCATCATCATCATGGGCGAGGACGTGCACCGGCTGCGCGGCGGCGTCTCCGGCGCCACCAAAGGTGCGCTGGAGCGCTGGCCCGAACGCGTGCTGGCGATGCCGATCGCCGAGAACGGTTTTGTCGGTGTCGCCCTGGGTGCCGCACTTTGCGGCTTGCGGCCGATCGTCGAGATCATGTTCGGCGATTTCTGCCTGGTCGCCGCCGACCAGTTGTTCAACGCGGTCAGCAAGGTGCGCCACATGTTCGGCGGCGGTTTCCCGGTGCCGATCGTGGTCAGGGTCCGCGTCTCGCCGCACACCGGCTACGGCTCGCAGCACTCCGGTGATCCCTCCGGTCTGTTCGCCCTGTTCCCCGGCTGGCGCATCGTCGTGCCAACGACGCCGTTCGACTATATCGGCCTGATGAATTCGGCCTTGAAATGCAACGATCCGGTCGTCGTCATCGAGCATGTCGAACTGTTCCCGAGCGAAGGGCCTGTGCCTGCGGACGACCGCGACTACTGCGTGCGGCTCGGCAAGGGCAAGATCGTCAGGTCCGGCCGCGCCTGCACGTTGCTGACCACCGCCAGCATGGTCTCCGTCGCCAGGCAGGTGGTCGAGGAGAGCGGCATCGATGCCGAGATCATCGACCTGCGCAGCCTTGACCCGACCGGGCTCGACTGGCCGCTGGTCGAAGCCTCGATCCGCAAGACCAACCGGGTCGCCGTCGTCGAGCAGGTGCAGCGCGGGCTGTCGCTTGGCGGACGGCTGACACAGGAGATTCAGGACCGCGTGTTCGACTATCTCGACCACGAGATCCTGCATGTGACGGGAAGCCTCTCGGCTCCCGTCGTATCGGCCCCGCTCAACCGGGCCGCACTGGGCGGCGCTGAACAGCTCAAGGCCGCGCTTCGATCCCTCACTGCCGTGGGTGGATAGAGCGAATGCATTGCCACAAAGATCCGACAAGAAAATGGGAGAACTGACATGACCATCCTACCAAGACGCAAGACCAGGGCGACGATGCTGGCGGCTGTGCTGCTGGCCACCAGTGCCTTCTGGGCACCGGCGACGTTCGCGCAGGACAGCAAGCCGCTGGTCATCGCGCGCAACATCGACCTCAACTCGCTCGATCCGCACCGCGCCTTCTGCGACACCTGCCAGATCTACAATTCCAGCGTCTATGAATCGCTGCTGACGCTCGACAAGGACAACAAGCTGATCCCGCTGCTGGCCTCGAAGTGGGAAGGCAATGCCGACCAGACCAGCTTCACCTTCACGCTCGATCCGGCCGCAAAATTCTCCGACGGCTCGGCGGTCGAGGCCAAGGACGTGAAATGGTCCTGGGAGCGCCTGAAGAACCTCAAGGGCAGCGCTTCGTTCCTGATGGACAATGTGGCCTCGATCGAGACCCCGGACGCGCATACGGTCGTCGTCAAGATGGTGGCGCCGAGCTCGGAATTCCTCAACATCGCGGCGGCACCCTACACGGCCATCGTCAACAGCAAGGTTGCTTCCGAAGCCGGCGCCAAGGCCGGTGCGGACGCCTCGACCACGGACAATGCCGAGGCCTGGTTCCTGGCGCATTCGGCCGGCAGTGCCCCGTTCGTGCTCAAATCCTATGAGCCCAATTCGGAACTGCGCCTGGCGCGCAACGACAAGTACTGGCGCACGGCACCGGCGCTGAGCGAAGTCGTCATCCGCCAGACCAAGGATGCGGTGGCGCAAGCGCAGATGCTGCAGAGCGGCACCGCCGACATCGCCATGCAGATCGACCCGGATACGGCCAAGACGATGACCGGCAGCGACGTCAAGATCGAGACCGTGCCATCCTACAACTTCATCTATGTGGCGCTGTCGCCGGGCGCCAAGGCCAACAAGGTGCCGCTGACGCCCGAGGTGCGCGAGGCGCTCTCGCTCGGCCTCGACCGTCCAGGCATCCTCGATTTCACCATCGGCTCCGAGGGCCAGTTGATCAGCGCGCCGATCCCGCTCGGCTTCCCCGGCGGCTCGGGCTTCGAGGCGCAGTCCTATGACGTTGCCAAGGCGAAGGAGCTTTTGGCCAAGGCCGGTCATGCCGACGGCTTCGAGATGGAAGCGGCATTCCCGGGCATGAACGTCTACGGTGTCGACCTGTCGCTCTTGATGCAGAAGGTTCAGCAGGATCTGGCCAAGATCAACATCAAGCTCGATTTGCAGCCGATCCCCTTCGCCAACTGGCGCGAGCGCGTCAATGGCGACGGCATTCCGATGACGGCGGTGTTCTATGCGCCGGATTACTACGGCACCTCGCAATATGTCGACTACTTCGCCATGACCAAGGGCAGCCCTTGGTCGCGGCGCGCGGGGGCGGAGCGCGACCCGTCGGTGATCAATCCGAAGGAAGCGGATCTCTACAAAGCAGCCTTGGCAGCGAGCGGCGACGAGGCCGCCAAGCTCTGGCACCAGGCCGGCGAAGAGATGATCAAGGACAGGATCATCCTGCCGCTGGTCAGCCCGAACCTGATCCTGGCCTACAAGACCGACGTCAAGGGCGTGCGTTACAGTGCCTGCTGCAACCTGCCGCTGGCAGAACTCAGCCACTGAGCGAACAGATGACAGGGAGGCGGGCAGCCGCCTCCCTGTTCCCCGGAGAAGACCAGCAAATTCGGTTCTTCTAGCATCAAAATCAATATATGATATATCAATGAGCGGAGACCTTCGATGCCTTCCCTGATCAACTCCAAGGACCAGATGCTGCGCGAACGGGCGGCCTCGGTCATTCCGGGTGGCATGTGGGGACACATGGCCACGCGCTATCTCGGTTCGGCCTATCCGCAGTTCTTCGAGCGCGCCGATGGTTGCCGGGTCTGGGACGTCGACGGCCGCGAATACATCGATCTGATGTGCAGCTGGGGCCCCAACATCCTCGGCCACCACCACCAGGCGGTCGAAGAGGCCGCCGAGCGGCAGCGCCGGCTGGGCGATGCGATGAACGGACCGGGCGAAGTGCTGGTCGAACTGGCGGAACTCCTGGTCAAGACCGTGGCGCATGCCGACTGGGCGATGCTGCAGAAGAACGGCACCGACGCCACCACGGCTTGCGTGACGATCGCGCGGGCCGGCACCGGCCGGCGCAAGGTGCTGGTGGCGCGTGGCTCCTATCATGGCGCCGTGCCGTGGTGCACGCCCTCGATCGCCGGCGTCACCGCCGAGGACCGCGCCCATCTGATCCATTTCGACTACAATGATGTTGCGAGCCTCGAGGCAGCGGTCGGGCAGGCCGGCACCGACCTTGCCGCAATAGTCGTCACCGCCTTCCGGCACGATATCGCCCGCGACCAGGAACTGCCGAGCGCAGCCTTCGCCAAGCGGGCGCGCGAGCTTTGCACCGCCGCCGACGCGGCGCTGATCGTCGACGATGTGCGGGCCGGGTTCCGCATCGATCTCGCCGGCAGCTGGGAGCCGCTCGGCGTGCAGCCGGATCTGTCCGCCTTCAGCAAGGCGATCGCCAATGGCTATCCGCTTGCCGCAATCACCGGCACCGACCGGTTTCGCGAAGCGGCGACCAAGGTCTATGTGACGGGATCATTCTGGTATGGCGCGGTTGCCATGGCTGCCGCGATCGCCACCATCAAGACACTGCGCGACACCGACGCCATCACCCGGATGACCGAGGCCGGCGACAGGCTGCGCTCGGGCTTTGACGCGGCGGCGAAGAAGCATGGCCTGTCACTGCGCCAGACCGGTCCGGTGTCAATGCCGATGGTGCTGTTCGACGGCGATGCCGAATTCAGGAAAGCCGACGCCTTCTGTTCGGCCGCCTTGCGCGAAGGCGCCTATTTCCATCCCCGGCACAACATGTTCCTGAGCGCCGCTCATACCGCAAAAGACATCGATCTCGCCCTGCAGGCGGCCGATTCCGGCATGGCCGCGGCGGCACAGGTGGCGTGAAGGCATCCTATGCGGTGGGGAGAAACAGATCGCTCAGCCCGCAGCGGAAACCAACCGTCCGTTCTGCGCCGCGCGGCGCAGTTCCTCGGGCGTGACCGCGCCGTCGTTCAGCCGTTCGAGGACCTTGACCAGCAGGCGACCGCCTTCGATCATGTCTTGCTGAATGCCCTTGCGCACGCCGTTCTCGTCGCGCGCGCGCAGCGCGTCGAGAATGTCGAGATGTCGGTGGCGGCCGTCATAGGTCGGCCTGGCGTGCGGGTATTGATAGTTCACCAGCGGCCCGTTGCGCAGCCAGATGCCCTCGATGATGGCCAACAATTCCGGCATTTGCGCCGCCTGATAGATCGAGTGGTGGAATTCCCAATTGTCGCGGACGGCTTCGAACCAGCGGCCATTGTCCTCGTCGGCGATCAGCCTGTCATGCACCGCCGCCAGACGGTCGATCTCGCGCGGCTCGATGCGCGTCGTCGCCGCCGCACCCGCCATGCCTTCGAGATGCAGCCTTATGCTGCGCAGTTCCAGATACTGAGCCAGCGAAAGCTGGGCGACAGTGATCGAGCGGCCGGCCTCCATCTCCAGGCCCTTTTCGCGCACCAGCTGCATCAGCGCCTCGCGCACCGGTGTTTCGGAAACCTGAAGGCTGGCGGCAAGGTCACGGATCTTGAAGCGATGGCCCGGCCAGAAACGGCCTTCCATCATGGCGCGGCGAAGCTCCTCGTAGACGCGCGTCGTCAGATTGTCGCGCGCGATCGGCGCGATAGAAGCAGTCACATCCGCTCTCCGTCCTTGCAGCCGCGCAGGCGTCGCCTGCGTCGCTTGAGCTGTGTATATGATACCACGAATGGCCTGACCATCGACATGAGACAAGCGGGCGTAAGACGGGCGGACATGAGACGGGTCGCATGACCGCGTCGATGCCTTCCCTGTTGTTCGGCGCCATAGCCGACGATCTGACCGGCGGCACCGAACTCGCCTCGATGCTGGTGGCGCGCGGCATTTCCACCGGATGCACGGTCGGGCTGGAGCCGCCGATCCCGCCCGGCAACCTTGCCCATGTCATCCTGCTGAAAACGCGTGTCATCGCCGCCGGCGATGCGGTGCGCCAAGTGCTCGAGGCGACCGACCGGCTGGTCGAGGCGGGCGCGCGGCAGATCTTCTTCAAATACTGCGCTACGTTCGATTCGACACCGGCTGGCAATATCGGCCCCTGTGCCGAAGCGCTGCTCGAACGGCTTGGTGGCGGCGTCACGCTGTTCACCCCGGCGCTGTGCGAAACCGGCCGCACCGTCTATCAGGGGCATATGTTCGGCGGCGCCCAGTTGCTGGCCGAGTCGCCCAAGCGGTTCGACCCGCTGACGCCGATGACCGATTCCAATCTGGTTCGCGTGCTGCAGGCGCAGAGTAAGGCCAAGGTTGGGCTGGTGCCCTGTCTCACCGTCGATGCCGGGGCTGAAGCCATCCGCAACGCCGTGCGCCAGCACAGCGCGCGCGGCGAGACGCTGCTGATCACCGACACCATCCGCGAACGCGATCTGGCGGCGATCGCGGAGGCCGCCTTCGACCTGCCGTTGATGACCGGCAATTCCTCGGTCGCGGCGCATCTGCCGCCGGCCTGGCTGGCACATGGGCTGTTGAAGGCCGGCGATCTCGTTGCGGCCAGCCTTCCGGCCGTCGAAGGGCCCGCAGCCGTGCTGGCCGGCAGTGTCGCCGACCGCACCATCGAACAGCTCGAACGCTTTGCGCAGAACAACCCGCTGCTGACGATCGATCTCAGCAGTGCCTTCGCCGGCGCCGATGTCGTCGCGGAGGCGCGCGCTTTTGCCGAGCGGCATTTGCCAGGGGCGATGATCGCCATCGCCACGACCGCACCACAGGCAACCGTCGAGGCGTTGCAGCAGGCGCATGGCCGCGACGCGGTAGCGGCAAGAGCGGAAGAGATACTGGCCGGGATCGCACAGGTTCTGGTGCGCGATCTCGGCGTGCGGCGGCTGGTCGTCGCCGGTGGCGAGACCGCCGGTTCGGTGGTCAAGGCGCTCGGCATCGACCGGATCGCCATGGGCGCCTATGAAGGCCCCGGATTGTCTCGCGCCATCGCCCACCTCCCTGGCCTGCCCTCCGATCCGCTGGCGCTTATGCTGAAATCGGGAAAGCTTGGCGGTCCCGACATCTTCACCGACGTTCTGCAAGACATGACACGCCCAAGCGCGATCGCGCCGGCAATCGATACATGGCCACCGACCAGGGCCACCATGGGGAAAGCATCGTGATGGATACCGAGACCACACGCACCAGGCTGATCACCGCGACGCAGACGCTGGACGCCAGCGGAATGAATGTCGGCACCACCGGCAATATCAGCGTCCGCACGACAAGCGGCATGCTGATCACGCCGACAGGAATAGCCACAAGCGCGTTGCTGCCGGAGCAGATGGTGGCGATGCGGTTCGATGGATCCTGGGAGGGCGTATTCCGGCCGTCGAGCGAATGGGAAATGCACGCCGAAATCTACAAGGCCTTCCCAGAGGCCGGCGCCGTCGTCCACGCCCATCCCGACCATTGCGTGGCGCTGTCGTGCCTGCGCGAACCGCTGCCGCTGTTCCATTACATGGTGGCGGGCTTCGGCGGCGACGATGTGCGCTGCTCGGACTATGCGCTGTTCGCCTCAAGCGAACTGGCGAAGGTTGCGGTCGTGGCGCTCAAGGATCGCTCAGCCTGCCTGCTCGCCAATCACGGGATGATCGCCTTCGGCGCGGATCTCGACATGGCGCTCATCCGCACCATCAAGCTCGAAACCCTGGCGCGGCAGTATCTGCTGACGCGCAGCGCCGGCACGCCGGTGCTGATCGAGGGCACCGAGCTCGCCGCCATTCGCGGGCGCTACAAGACCTATGGCCAGCAGAAGTGACCGCGAGCAATTCCAGGAAAAGTGTGAAACGTTTTCCCGGGAAAAGCGCGTAGCGCTTTCCCTTAGGGAATCGCGTCAGAGACCGCTCAATCGAGCTGCAGGTGCGAGACGAACTTGCTGTTGAGATAACTCTCCAGCGCGTCGGCGCCACCCTCGGTGCCATTGCCGGAATCGTTGATGCCACCGAACGGCACCTCCGGCAGGGCCAGGCCATAGTGGTTGATCGACACCATGCCGCTGGCGATCCCGGACGACATTTTCGCCGCACTCGCCGCTGAGCGGGTGAAGCCATAGGCGGCAAGCCCGTAGTTCAGCCGGTTGGCCTCGGCCAGCGCCTCGTCCAGTCCGCTCACCGGTGTCATCAGCGCCAGCGGACCGAACGGCTCCTCGTTCATGGCACGGGCATGGGGTCCGACGTTTGACAGGATCGTCGGTTCGAAGAAATAGCCGGAATTGCCGATGCGCTTGCCGCCGGTGACGAGTTCGGCGCCTTTCTGCACGGCGTCGTGGACCAGTTCCTCCATCGCCTGCACGCGGCGCGGATTGGCGAGCGGACCCATGGTGGTGCCTTCGGCAAGGCCGTCGCCGACCTTGATCTGGCGGGTCGCCTCGGCGAAGCGGCCGATGAAATCATCATAGACCGCATGGTCGACGAGGAAGCGCGTCGGCGCGACACAGATCTGGCCGGCGTTGCGGAATTTCGCCGCCACCATCGAGCGCGCGGCGCGGTCGAGATCGGCGTCGGGCAGGACGATGACAGGCGCGTGGCCGCCGAGTTCCATCGTCGCCCGCTTCATGTGCAGGCCGGCAAGAGATGCCAATTGCTTGCCGACCGGCGTCGAGCCGGTGAACGAGATCTTGCGGATCACCGGATGTGGAATGAGATAGGCGGAGATTTCGGACGGCGTGCCGTAGACCAGGTTCAAGGCGCCATTGGGGAGACCGGCATCGACAAAGGCGCGCACCAGCTCGACGGGCGAGGCCGGCGTTTCTTCCGGTCCCTTGATGACGATCGAGCAGCCTGCCGCAAGAGCGGCCGACAATTTGCGCACCGCCTGGTTGAGCGGGAAATTCCACGGCGTGAAAGCCGCCACCGGGCCGACAGGTTCCTTGACCACCGACTGGCTGACGCCATCGAAGCGCGCCGGCACGATACGGCCATAGCTGCGGCGTGCTTCCTCGGCGAACCAGTCGATGATGTCGGCGGCGGCGAAGGCCTCCATGCGCGATTCGGCGATCGGCTTGCCTTGCTCCAGCGTCATCAGCATGGCGATGTGCTCGTTGCGCTCACGCAGGATGGCAGCGGCCTTGCGCATCAGTTTTGAGCGGTCGAAGGGCGAGATGCGGCGCCAGGCCTCGAACCCCCTTGCGGCGGCAGCCAAGGCTTCGTCGAGATCCTCGATGCCGGCATGGGCGAGCGAGCCGAGCTCAACCTCGGTCGCTGGATTGACGATTGGCATGGTGCGGCCGTCGCGCGCGCCGCGCCACGAGCCGTCGATGTGCAGAAGCACGTTGTTGTACATGTCAGGTTCCTCGGAAAATCAGGCTGGGATCGGTTCTGCGGAGGGCGCGTAAACGCCGATGGCGCCCGTCCCGATCAGATGATCGATGGTCTCGGCGCTGTAGGCGAGGACGCCGGCCAGCACGGCCTCCGTGTCCTGGCCCAGCATTGGCGGCGCGGTGAAATCGGCGGTCAGCTGCGCGGCAAGGCCCTGCGCCGGACGCACCATGGCGACGGAGCCTAGATGCGGATGCGGCAAGGTTTGGACGAGGCCGCGTTCGCGCACATTGGGGCTGTCAAAGACTTCCGGGATCGACTTCACGGTGCCGGCGGGCACGCTGGCCGCAGCGCAGGCCGCCATCCAGTGGTCACGCGTCTTGGTCTTGAAGACGGCGGCAAGCTGCGGGATCAGCGCCTCGCGGTTGGTGGCGCGCGCGCCTGCCCTGATGAAGCGCTGATCCTTGGCCAGATGCGGCAGGTGCACGACCTGCTCGCAGAGCGCCGCGAACTGGCGGTCATTGCCGACCGCCAGCGCAAAGCCGCCATCGGAGGCCTCGAAGATCTGGTAGGGGACAACGGTCGGATGGGCATTGCCGTAGCGGGCAACCTCGCGACCGGTGTTGAGGTAGCCGCTGCCGACATTGATCAGCAGGCTGAGCGCGCAGTCGATCAGCGACAGGTCGAGGAACTGACCCTTGCCGGTCGTCGCGCGTTCGAAAAGCGCCGCCAGGATCGATTGCGTTGCGACCATACCGCAGACCACGTCGGTGATGGCGACGCCGACGCGCATCGGCTCGCCGTCGCGCTCGCCGGTGATGGCCATGAGGCCGCTTTCAGCCTGCATGACGAAATCATAGCCGGGCCGTCCGGCATCGGGCCCGGTCTGGCCGTAGCCGGAGATCGAGCAGTAGATCAGCCGCGGATTCGACGCGCTGAGTTCCTTATAGCCGACGCCGAGCCGCTCGGCGGTGCCGGAGCGGAAATTCTCGACGACGATGTCGGCCTTCGCCGCCAGCGCGCGCACGATCGCCAGGCCCTCGGGGTTCTTCATGTCGAGCGCGATGCTCTGCTTGCCGCGATTGGCGCAGAGATAGTAGGTCGAGACACCCTTGTAGTTCGGCACCGACCACGCCCTGGTGTCGTCGCCGCCATCGATGTTCTCGATCTTCCAGACCTCGGCGCCGAGATCGGCAAGGCTCATCGTCGCCCAGGGACCGGCCAGCACGCGCGAGAGATCGAGAACCTTGATGCCTTCGAGCGGCAGGCGGCCTGCCGTGCCGGCACTTTTGGTTTGGTCTTCAGTCACATCGGAATCCTTCGCGGGTGAATTCGGCGGGGTCTGTCAAACAGTCCTGAAGGTGTTGACGGGCTCCGGGAAATGACAGGCGACGCGATGCGCACCACCGGCCGGATCGAGCGGCGGTTCGACGGAGGCGCAGATCGCCTGCGCCTTGAAGCAGCGGGTGCGGAAACGGCAACCGGATGGCGGGTTGAGCGGGCTCGGCACGTCGCCGGTCAAAACGATCCGCTCTCGCTTGCGCTCCTTTTCGGGATTGGCGAGCGGCACCGCCGACAGCAGCGCCTGGGTGTAGGGATGCAGCGCCCTGGAATAGAGTTCGGCCGCCGGCGCGATCTCGACGATCTTGCCGAGATACATCACCGCGACCTGGTGCGAGATGTGACGCACCACCGAGAGATCATGGGCGATGAACAGGTAGGAGGTGCCGAAGGACTGCTGGATGTCCTTGAGCAGGTTGAGCACGCCGGCCTGCACCGAAACGTCGAGCGCCGACACCGGCTCGTCGAGGATCACCACTTGCGGGTTAAGCGCGAGCGCGCGGGCAATGACGACCCGCTGGCGCTGGCCGCCCGAGAGTTCATGCGGATAACGCTTGCCATGCTCGGGATTGAGCCGCACCAGTTCGAGCAGTTCGGTGACGCGGGCGCGGCGGTCGGCCGCCGACATGTCGCTCATGCGCAGCGGCTCGGCGATGTTGTCGGCGATGCGCATGCGCGGATGCAGCGAACCGTAGGGATCCTGGAAGACCAGCTGGATGTAGCGCCGCATCAGGCGCATATCCTCGTGATTGAGGGCGAGCAGGTTCTGGCCACGGAACCAGCTTTCGCCGCTGGTCGGCTCGATTAGCCGCATCAGGCAGCGCCCAAGGGTCGACTTGCCGCAACCGGATTCGCCGACCAGCCCCAATGTCTCGCCGGGCGCAACGTCAAAGGAAACATCGGCGACCGCCCGCACATGAGCAACCGCGCGGTCGAAGACGAGGCCGCCGCGAACCGGGAAATCCTTGACCAGATGGCGGACCGAAAGTGCCGGCGCCGGTGTGGCTTGCGCCTGAATTTGCTCTGCTGCGCTCATGGGGCCACGTTTCCACTGTCCAGGCTTGCCGCCGCCAGCGAGGCGCTGTGGAAGGGCGGCAAGGTCGTCGCGAAATGGCAGGCCGAGAACCGGCCGCCAATGTCGCGCAGCGGCGGGTCTTCGGTCCGGCAGCGTGCCTCGGAATAGATGCAGCGTGGATGGAAGGCGCAGCCGCCCGGCAAGCGGCCAAGCGCGGGCGGCGACCCATCGATCGAGAACAGCCGCTCGCGGCTTTCCTCGAGATTGGGGATCGAGGCGATGAGACCGCGCGTATAGGGATGGCGCGGATCGGCGAACAGCTCGGACACACCCGCCTGCTCGACGACACGACCGGAATAGACCACCGCGACGCGGTCGGCATGACCGGCGACGACGCCGAGATCATGGGTGATCAGCACCAGGCCAAGGCCGAGCCGTTCCTGCAGCGAGCGCAGCACCGCCAGGATCTGCGCCTGCACGGTGACGTCGAGTGCCGTGGTCGGCTCATCGGCGATCAACAGGTCGGGGTCGTTGGCGACCGCCATGGCGATGACAGCACGCTGGCGCATGCCGCCGGAGAACTCATGCGGATACTGGTTGACCCGGCGCTCCGGTTGCGGGATCGCCACCAAAGCGAGCAGTTCCACCGCGCGCGCCATGGCCTGCTTGCGGGTGACGCGCTGATGCAGCCTGACCGCCTCGGCGATCTGGGCGCCGACGGTCATCACCGGGTTCAGCGAGGACAGCGGATCCTGGAAGATCATGGCGATGCGCGCGCCCCTGATCTTGCGCATCTCGCGCGATGATTTGCCGACCAGTTCGTCGCCGTTGAAACGTACAGAACCGGTGACCACCGCGTTCTTGGAGGTCAGACCGAGCGCGGCGAGCATGCCGACGGATTTGCCGGAACCGGACTCGCCGACAATGCCGACCACCTCGCCCTTGGCGACGTCGAGATCGATGCCACGCACCGCCTCGAACTGACTGCCCGCCCGCCGGAAGCCGACCCGCAGCCCGCGTATGGACAGCAGCGGCTCGCGCTCGGCTGCCTTGTCGGTTGCGCCGGAGCGCGGAGATAATTGTGCGCTCATCGCCTAGTCCGACCTTGGATCGAGAATGTCGCGCAAGCCGTCGCCGATGAAATTGAAGCCGAGCACGATGGTGAGGATGGCGACGCCGGGACCGAAGGCGATCCACCACTGATAGAAATGGACGGCGCCGTCCGAGATCATCGAGCCCCATTCGGGCGTCGGCGGCGTGGCGCCGAGACCGATGAAGCTCAGCGACGCGGCGAGCAGCACGACCTGTCCGAGATCCATCGTGGCGCTAATCAGAACCGGGGTCCAGCAGAGCGGCAAGATGTGCGTGAACAGCACGCGACGCGGCCTGGCGCCGGCGGCGATCGCCGCCTCGACATGCTCGCGCTCCTTGACCTCCAGCACCTGCGCCCGCATCAGCCGGGCGTAGACAGGCCACCACACCAGCACCATGGCGATGGCGGCGTTGCCGAGGCCCGGCCCGAGCGAGGCCGCGACGGCCATGGCCAGCAGCATTGGCGGGAAGGACAGGGTGACGTCGACCAGCCGCATGATCGCCGCACCGGTCAGGCCGCCGACGAAGCCGGAAATCGCCCCGAGCAGCGAGCCGATGACCACCGCCGAGACGACGACCAGAACCGCGATCGGCAGCGAATGCGCCGCCCCGTGCAAGGTGCGGCTCAGAACATCGCGGCCGAGCGCATCGGTACCCAACCAATGCGCCCAGCTCGGCGGCTGCAAGCGTCGCGCCACCATTTCGAGCGGATCGAACTGCACGACCAGGTTGGCGAACACGGTCATGAACAGCCAGAACAGGATGACGACGGTGCCGATGACCAACGGCGCGGTCAGCCATTCCGGGACCGTAGAGGAGCGAGACTTGGTGACGACGGCTGTCATCAGCTCAATCTCACGCGCGGGTTGGCGACGACATAGAGTATGTCGGTGATGAGATTGGTGACCAGGAAAGCCAGGCCGCCGACGATGGTGACGCCGATGATCGCCGGGAAGTCGAGCGCGCGTGCCGCCTCGACGGCGTAAGAGCCCATGCCCGGCCAGGAGAAGATGGTCTCGGTCAGCACCGCGCCGGTGATCAGATAGGCGAAGGAATAGCCGATGACGGTCAAGGTCGGCACCATGGTGTTGCGCAGCGCGTGCACGATGACGACGCGGAACTCGCTCGCCCCCTTGGCGCGCGCGGTCAGCACGAACTCGCGGCTCATCACGTCCAGCATGTTGGCGCGCACCAGCCGCGATATGGTTCCCGAAACCGTCCAGCCGAGCACGAAGGCCGGCAGCAGCAGGTGCCAGAGCGCGTCCTTGAAGACGGTGAGATTGCCGGCCAGCAGCGAATCGATGGTGAGCAAGCCGGTGATTCCGGGCGGCAGCGCCAGGCGGGCATCGAGACGGCCCGGTCCCGGCAGCCAGTTCAGCAAGACGGAGAAGATGAACAGCAGGCCGAGACCCGACCAGAACACCGGCAACGACGAGCCGAACAGAGCGAACAGCCGCGCGCCGTGGTCGATCAGGCTGTTGCGGAAATAGGCGGCCAGCACGCCAAGCACGATGCCGAGCGTGGTGCCGAAGATCATCGCGGCGACGACCAGCTCGAGCGTTGCCGGCAACCGGTAGAGGATGTCGGTTCCGACATTGCGCTTGGTGATGAACGAGGTGCCGAGATCGCCGCTCAAAAGATTGCCAAGATATATCATATAGCGCTCCGGCAACGGACGATCCAAGCCCCAGCGCGCCTTGGCGGCGGCAACCACTTCGGGATTGCTCATCTGCTGTTCGGCGACGATGGCGGTCAGCGGATCGCCCTTGGTCACCGTGGTGATCAGGAAGGCGATGGTGACGATGCCGAGCACCAGAAACGGCATCGCGATAAGCCGGCGCAAAATATAGCGGGACACGTGGCTACCTTCACAAGGACGGGCTTCGTAGGATGGCACAAGGCGCTGGGACATGCCACCGATGCGGGCATATTGACAGTCCGGGAAAGCCGCTGTCAATATAAATGGAATTTAATTTCATTTTTCGATCAGACCGCGCCGGCGGCACCGGCCTGACAGGCGGACACCGTCGCCAGAAAGACCCGGAGCGTGCGCAAGCGAGCGACCAAGGACGAGACGGAGCTTGAGGGCGAAGGCGCGCAGCTTTCGTCGTCGCTGGTGCGCGGGCTTGGCATCCTGCGCGCCTTCAGGCCGGGCGATGCCTCGCTCGGCAACCAGGACATCATCGCCCGCACCGGCCTGCCGAAGGCGACGGTGTCGCGCATCACCTATACGCTGAGCGCGCTCGGCTACCTCCTGTATGACAAGGATCTCGGCCGCTACAGCCTGGGGCCGGCCACCGTGGCGCTCGGCTATTCGGCGCTCAGCTCCAGCGCCGTCGTTCACGTCGCCCGGCCGCTGATGCAGCCGCTGGCCGACCTCACCGGGGCGGCGGTGGCGCTTGGCACGCGCGACAGCCTCAACATGGTCTACCTGGCCAATTGCCGGTCGGAGAGCCTTGTCACGCTGCGGCTCAATCCAGGCTCCTACCTGCCGATCTGGAAGACATCGATGGGACTGGCCTATGTGGCGGCTCTTTCGCCCGAGGAGCGCGCCAATCTTCTGCGAGCGTTGCAGGCAGCAGAGCCGGAAAGCATCAAGACGATAGAAGCGGCCTTCACCGACGCGATCGCCCAGTATGCACGGTTCGGCTATGTGACGTCGTTCGGTGCCTGGCACAGCTACATCCATGCGGTCGGCGTGCCGTTCCGCCCGCGCGACGGCTCGCCGCTGGTCGCCATCACCTGCGGCGGCATCGGCGAGATCATCACCGAGGACCGCGCGCATGCCGAAATCGGACCGGCGCTGGTGGCGATGGTGGAAACATTGCGCAGAGAGCTCGAGGGAAATCCGATATAATACCGGCCGGGATCGGCCCGGACGATCGGCTTGGATGCCAACTTGAATGTGCCTGGTGGTGACCTCTGGTGGTGGGGCAGCCGCGCCGCCGACTGGCCAAGTCAAAACATCCCCCTCGTCGGGCGGTTGTAACTACAATTCTGCGTGACGGGCAACGAACGAAGCGGGACATGCGTATAGTTGCCAACGCTCGAATCGACGATGATGCAGGTGGAGTATGCAGGAAAGCCATGACACGGAGTGAAAGTTCGGCATGCGCCATAAGCCGCCGGCGGCTCGTCATCGCCGTGCGGCGGACGGTTTCGGTTATCAGGCTGGAGTTTGCATCGTTTGCTTAGAGCCGAACCCGCCGCGCTGTCCGACGACGAGCTTCTGGACCGCTATCAGCGCGCCGCTTTTGACTATTTCCTGGAGAATGTGAACCCGGAAAACGGGCTGGTCGCCGATACGTCGCGGCCGAATTCGCCGGCCAGCATCGCCGTCGTCGGCTTCGCGCTGTCCTGCTATCCGATCGGGGTCGAGCGCGGCTGGATGACGCGCGAGGCGGCCGTGAAGCTGACGCTCGCGGCGCTGCGTTTCTTCTGGACCAGCCCGCAAGGCAATGGCGACGAGGTCACCGGCCACAAGGGTTTTTACTACCATTTCCTCGACATGCGGAGCGGCCTGCGCGTCTGGCGCTGCGAACTGTCGATGGTGGACACGGCACTGCTGGTCGTCGGCATGCTGGTGGCGGGCGCCTATTTCTCGGACGCCGGTGAAGACGAGTGCGAAATCCGGCAACTGGCCGAGGCGCTCTATCGCCGCGTCGACTGGCGCTGGGCGCAAGGAAGCACGCCGACCTTGCGGCAGGGCTGGAAGCCGAAGAGCGGCTTTCTGCACTATGGCTGGGAGGGCTACAACGAGGCGACGATCCTCTATGTGCTGTCGATGGCCTCGCCCGACAGCCCGACCTCGGACGACAGCTATGCCGGCTGGACGGCGACCTACCAGTGGGAAAACATCTACGGCTACGATGTGCTCTATGGCGGCCCGCTGTTCATGCACCAGTTCTCGCATGCCTGGATCGATTTCGCCGGCATCCGCGACGCGTTCATGCGCGAGAAGAATTCGGACTATTTCGAAAACAGTCGCCGCTCGACCTACCTTCACCGCGACTATGCACGCCACAATCCCTATAGCTTTGACGGCTATGGAGAGAATTTGTGGGGGCTTTCGGCGGGCGACGGGCCGGGCGGCTTCCGTGCCAGGGTGGAGCGACGGCCGCACCGGTTTTCCGGCTATGCCGCGCGCGGTGCGCCTTTCGGGCCGGATGACGGGACGATCGCCCCATGGTCCTATCCGGCGTCGCTGCCTTTCGCGCCGGACATTTGTCTCGCGGCGCTGCGCCATCTCGGGGATCGCTACCCCGAAGTGATCGACAATTTCCGGCTGCCGAGCGGCTTCAATCCGACATTGGCGAACCGGCGAAAATTCGGCCGGCACGGCTGGGTGTCGGAAGGCCATTACGGACTGGACCAGGGTATCGTGGTGATGATGATCGAGAACCACCGATCACGCATGATCTGGAAGCTGATGCGGTCCAACCAGCACATCCGCCGCGGCCTGAGCAAGGCGGGCTTCACGGGTGGATGGCTGTCGAAGGATGGCGGCGATGGCGCGTGACCGGACCAACGCCTTCCCTGTCGACCGCAACGACATCGAGCTGATCAAGAGCGCTCATCCGCCACACTGGAAGAACCCGGAGCCCGACGGTCCATACAACCTCGTCGTCATCGGCGCCGGACCGGCCGGGCTGACCGCCGCCCGCGAAGCGGCCGGCCTTGGCGCCAAGGTCGCGCTCATCGAGCGCAACCTGATCGGCGGTGCTTGCGTCAATGTCGGCTGCATCCCGTCGAAGTCGATCATCCGCACGGCCAGGCTCTATGCCGATATGCGCGATGCCGAAAGTTTTGGCGGCGACACGCCGGAGCATCTTCATGTCGACTTTCAGCGGGCAATGACGCGCATGCGGCAGATCCGGCAGCGGATCAGCCGCGCCGATTCGGCGGCGACCATCGCGTCGGAAGGCATCGACCTCTATTTCGGCGAAGCGCGATTTTCCGGGCGGGACGCAGTCATGGTCGCGGGCAAGACGCTGCATTTCAGGAAGGCGCTGATCGCAACGGGCACGCGTCCAAGCCTGCCGGCAATTCCCGGGCTGGTCGAGGCCGGCTATCTCAGCAACGAGACCATATTCGACCTCACGGAATGCCCGCCACGGCTGCTGGTCGTCGGCGGCGGACCGCTCGGTTGCGAGGCGGCGCAGGCCTTCTGCCTGCTGGGCGCGAAAGTCATCCTGGCGCAGCGCGACCCGATGTTCCTGCCTGGCGAGGAACGCGACGCCGCGCAGATCCTCTCGGATGCGCTGGCGCGCGAAGGGGTCGAGGTTCGCCTCAACACCGAGGTTGTGGCGGTACGGACGGAAGGCGGCAAGAAGCTTGCCGACCTCATGCGGGACGGCGACACGACGACGATTTCCGTCGACGAGATCGTCACTGGCATCGGCCGCTCGCCCAATGTCGACGGTCTCGACCTGGAAAATGCCGGGGTGGCATATGACGCCAACGGCATCAGGATCGACGATTATCTGAGAACCACGAATCCGCGCATCTATGCGGCGGGCGACGTCTGCCTCGACTACAAATTCACCCATACCGCCGAGGCAACGGCCCGCATGGTCGTGCACAACGCCCTGTTTCTCGGTCGAAAAAAGCTCAGTGAACTGGTCGTGCCGTGGTGCACCTATACCGATCCGGAAATCGCCCATGTCGGTCTCTATCCGGCGGACGCGCGCCGGAACGACATCCCGGTCAAGACCTATACGGTGCTGATGCACGATGTCGCGCGCGCGGTCATGGACGGCGAGGAAGAAGGTTTCGTCAAAATCCACGTCAGGGAAGGGTCCGACCGCATCCTCGGCGCCACGGTCGTCGCCAGCCACGCCGGCGAGATGATCAATGCGGTGTCGCTCGCCATCAAATCCGGTATGGGATTGCACGCGCTGGCCGATGTCATCCATCCCTTTCCGACGCAGGCACAAGGCATAAAGATGGCCGGCGACGCCTACCGGCGAACCCGGTTCACCTCGTTTTGGCGGCAGCTGTCGGCGCGCTGGCTGGCGTGGTCCAGGCGATGACTGTTCGACAATAGAAGGTTGCATGCTGGCCGGCCGTGGCCAGGCTGATTGCAGCGCTTGACGAAAGCACCGTTCAACTGAACAAGTCGAAGCAGCTTTTGTGATCGCGGAGCCATCTGGAATGCCTTTTGGAAACGAGCCGCGAAGCGCCGAACGGCGTGTGCTGGTCGTGTCGCACGATCCTGCCTTTCCACCAGCCTCCGGCACGGATCTGCGGAACCACCGAAATGCCGTGGCGGCAGCCGCATTCGGACCTGTCTGCCTGGCATCGGTGCGGCCGCAGGTCGTGGAAGCCATCGATCCGCATATCCGCATCGAGGCCTTATCGATCGAAGGCGAAGCCCGCTCCGCCTCGATCGGCTGGTGGCGCATAAGGGCAGAGCATCGCATTTCGCGCTCCGCCCTGGCGCGGCTGGAGAGACTGGTTCGAGACTTCCGCCCGGACAGCATTATGGTCGAGGGCATAGGCCTGTTCAAACTGCTGCGGCCCTTGCGACCCCTGACGAAACAGCTCATCCTCGACATGCACAATGTCGAGTCCGACCTGGCGGGGCAATTGCATCGCGCCGACAAGGCGCGATCCGCCGCGGCCAGGTTTGCCGCGGCCATTGCCATCAGGCGCCTCGAAAGCAAGGCGCTTGCCCTCGTCGACAGGATCTGGGTCTGCTCGAACGAGGATCGCGAAAGGCTGATCGCCCTTTTCCCGCACAAGGTGCCGATCGATGTCGTTCCGAACGGAATTCCTCACGCCGGCGATATCCCCGAAACGCTGCCCGCCGAGGCTGCGGCCGACAACGGCTTTCCGGTCAACCTGTTCGTCGGCCATCTCGACTATCCGCCAAACGTCGATGCCGTCGAGAGGTTGGCCGGCACCATATTGCCCCGCATCCGGCAGGCTTTGCCGGCGGCAAGACTGGTTATTGCCGGGCGCAGCCCGAAGCCCGCCGTGCGGGCGCTGGCGCGATTGCCTGGTGTGGAGCTCGTCGAAGATCCCGAAACCATGGCGCCGCTGTTGTCCAGGGCGCATCTCACCATCATCCCGCTGGCGGCAGGCGGCGGCACGCGCATCAAGATCCTGGAGGCGATGGCCTGGGGCGTGCCGGTGATCGCGACGCCGCTGGCCGCCGAAGGACTAGGCTTTGTCGAGAACCAAGAGTTGCTGCTGTCGGAGAGCGATGAAGAGCTTGCCGACATGGCTGTCGGACTTTGCCTCGACGCCGAACGCAGAGCGCGACAACGCATCCTGGCGCATCAAGCCGTATGGGCAAGGTTCGGCCCGCAAGCCATCCGCAATGCGGTCCGCAACGGGCTGGGGCTGGGCGAGGCCGGCGCATGATTTGAGGCGCCTGAAGCGCGTCGCGTTGAAACGGACCTAGGCGACGCGCTTCAGGTCTTTGTTTGATGCATGTCGTTGTCCCAAAAACCGGGACCACTTTTGGGCGACATGCACAGGCGCAGGCTTCAATCGTGCAATTCGCGCGATATCGGCGGACCGACCGAGAAACCGGAGAATGTGGCCTCGAAACCCTCGCGTTGCGGCGAACAGCACATCATGCCGACATCGACAGCCTTCGAGATCGGAAAATAGGCGAGCCGCACGGGCTTCCAGTGGCCATCGGAGGCATCGAGGTACTGGATGCGGATCGTCTCGGCATGACGGGTCAACCGGATCCGTACGCCGTGCGGACCGGCCGGAATGGTGGCCAGCGACCAGTCCGAGGCATCGTTGGTGACGACGACGGAAAAATACATCACGCCGTCGGTGTATTCGATGCCGGCCTTGATCCAGTGCGTTTCGCTGAGCCGGACCATCAATCCGGCCTGGTCGTAGAGCACTTCGTAGCGGCCCTCGACGGTGACTTCGGCGGTGAAATCACCCTCGACCCGCCGGTAAAGGAAGTGGCCGTTGTCGCGCCAGAAACCGTAGAAGGTCTCGCGCCAGAAATCGGTCTCCTTGCCGGTGCGCACACGAACGGCATCGCCGTCGATGGCATGATGCGGCGGCGGATTGAGCCAGGTCAGGTCTTGCAATGTCATCGCTTTGCGTCGGTCCGGTGTCCTTGATGTGCGTGCCGCCAGCATGATCGGCTGACGGCCGATCAGCCGGCATGATCGGCCAGTGGCCGATCAGCCTGCGAATGTATAGGCGGTCTTCACCGTGGTGTAGAATTCCGCCGCATAGCGGCCCTGTTCACGTGGACCATAGCTCGAGCCCTTGCGGCCGCCGAACGGAACGTGGAAGTCGACACCCGCCGTCGGCAGGTTGACCATTACCATGCCGGCCTCCGAATTGCGCTTGAAGTGGGTGGCATGCTTGAGGCTCGAGGTGCAGATGCCCGAGGTCAAGCCGAACGGCGTGTCGTTGGCGACAGCCAGCGCCTCGTCGTAATCCTTGACGCGGATGACGCTGGCGACAGGCCCGAAAATCTCCTCGCGCGAACTGCGCATGGCGTTGGTGGCCTGCGTCAGCAGCGCCGGCCGCAGGTAGAAGCCCGGCGTCTTGCGGTCGAGCCGCTCACCGCCGAAGGCCAGCTCGGCGCCCTCCGCGCGACCGATGGCGATGTAATCCTCGTCCTGCTTCAGCTGGGTTGCGTCGACGACCGGACCGATCTGGGTTTGCGCGTCGAGCGCGTCGCCGATGACCAGTTTGCCCATGCGATCCTTGAGGGCATCGACGAAACGGTCATGAATGGCGTCGGTCACGATCAGCCTGGACGATGCCGTGCAGCGCTGACCGGTCGAGAAGAAGGCGCCGTTGAGGGCGCAATCGACAGCGACCGCAAGATCGGCATCGTCGAGCACGACCAGAGGGTTCTTGCCGCCCATTTCGAGCTGGAACTTGCGCATGTGCTCGATGCTTGCCGCGGCGACGCGCTTGCCGGTGCCGACCGAGCCGGTGAAGGTGATGGCATTGACATCGGGGCTGTCGAGCATGGCCTGGCCGACGACCGAGCCCTTGCCCATGACGAGATTGAGCACGCCCTTCGGCAGGCCGGCGCGATGCAGGATGTCGACGATGGACCAGGCACTCTCGGGAACGAGCTCGGCCGGCTTGAAGACGATGGTGTTGCCATGCGCCAGGGCCGGAGCGATCTTCCAGGCCGGAATGGCGATCGGGAAATTCCACGGCGTGATAATGCCGACCACGCCGACCGCTTCGCGGGTGATCTCGACGCCGACGCCCGGGCGCACGCTTGGAACGACCTCGCCCGACAGGCGCAATGTTTCGCCGGCAAAGAAATCGAAGATCTGGGCGGCGCGAATGGTCTCGCCGATGCCTTCGGCCAGCGTCTTGCCTTCCTCGCGCGCCAGGTTGCGGCCGATCTCGTCCTTGCGCGCCATAATCTCGTCCGACGCTTTCTTCAGCACGGCGTGGCGCGCCAGCGGACCGGAACGCGACCATGTCGGGAAGGCCGCCTTGGCCGCGGCGATCGCCTGCCCCGCCTGCGCGGCGCCCGCCGAGGCATAGTCGCCGACGACATCGCCGGTATCCGAGGGGTTGATGTTGCGGGAACCGGCGTCGCCGACCCATTCGCCATCGATGAGGTTCTGTCGAAACAGCGTCATGTTCGTGTCGTCCCTGCTGGCTGGCCGCGCGGCGGCATCTGTCTGAACTGGTATTTGACAGACAATTGTCTTGCGGGAAAGCACGCAGTGGACTAGCCGCCGCGACAAAAATCCCTCGACTTGGCGGCACGCCGACGGTGCGGCGGCCGCGATGCCGCATCGACCTCGATCCAGCTGACATCCCCGACGCATCATCCGGGCCAGATCGAATTGCCCTGGACAGAAGTGTCCATAGCCTTGATTTGCCTAATGCAGCGTGTCATGCGTCATGTCGATGGAAGCCACCGATACGACGATCCAGCGCGCCGGCGCCACCGGCAACGTCAAGGCCACCCGCGAAGACTGGCTGAAGCTTGCGCTTGAAACGTTGATCTCGGATGGCGTCGAACGCGTCCGTGTGCTGACGCTCGGCCAGAAGCTCGACGTGTCGCGCTCCAGCTTCTACTGGTATTTCAAGAGCCGGCAGGACCTGCTCGACCAGTTGTTGGATTACTGGCGGCAGACCAACACCAGGTTCATCGTCGAACGCGCCAGGCGCCCCTCCGCGACCGTCATCCGCGGGGTGATGAGCATTTTCGAATGCTGGGTGGACGAAAGGCTGTTCGATCCGCAGCTCGATTTCGCGATCAGGGCCTGGGCCCGTCGCTCGCCTGCCATCAGGCGCGTGCTCGACGAGGCCGACGAGGAGCGCGTCGATGCCATTCGCGAGATGTTCATGCGTCATGGCTACGACGAGGAAGACGCGTTCGTGCGAGCCCGCGTGCTCTATTTCATGCAGATCGGCTATTACTCGCTCGAACTCAACGAGCCGATGGGCAGCCGCCTGCCTCATGTCGCCGCTTATCTGCGCAGCTTCACCGGCCAGGAGCCCCCGGCAGAGGATGTCGAGGAGTTCTCGCGCTATGTGGAAAAGACCATTTCCGGCAACCGGTAGCGCAGCCATCGGTCGCCGCGCCCTGACAACCTCGCCTGGCGCGACACCTCAATAGCCAGCACGTTTGGTTCCTGCCACGACGCCGGAACGGCTTCTTGCATCGACGTTGGGCAGGCACTAGACACCTATGTACAATGCCGATAGGCTGTGCCGCAGTGACTGGGTGGAGTGCAAGAAGATGAAATCCCAATACCGGGCGATCGTCATCGGCGGCGGCGTGGTTGGAGCCTCGGTGCTCTATCACCTGGCCAAGTTCGGCTGGAGCGACGTCGCGCTGATCGAACGCGAGGTGCTGACATCAGGATCGAGCTGGCACGCGGCCGGCGGCTTCCATGCGCTGAACGCCGATCCCAACATCGCCGCGCTGCAGGCCTATACGATCGACCTGCTTTCGGAGGTCGAGGCGGAATCGGGCCAGAGCATCGGCATGCATATGACCGGCGGCATCTCGGTCGCCTCGGCGCCGGAGCGCTGGGAATGGCTCAAGGCCTCCTACCGCATCTTCCAGACCATGGGCATTGACGATGTTCATCTGGTCGGCGTCGACGAGATCCGGCAGCGCTGCCCGATCCTCAACACCGACGGCATGCTGGGCGGCCTCTATGCCGCGCGCGAGGGCCATATCGATCCCTCGGGCGTCGTCCACGCCTATGCCAAGGCGGCAAAGCGGCGCGGCGCCGATATCATCGAGCACAACCGCGTGCTGGGCCTTAACCGCCGCGCCGACGGCAGCTGGGACGTCGTCACCGAGAAGGGCACCGTCATTGCCGAGCACGTCGTCAATGCCGGCGGCCTGTGGGCCAAGCAGGTCGGCAGGATGGCCGGCATCGACCTGCCGGTATCGCCGATGGAGCACCACTATCTCGTCACCGAGGCGCTGCCCGAAATCCAGGCGCTGGACCGGGAGTTGCCGCTGATCGTCGATCTCGAAGGTTTCACCTATATGCGTCAGGAGCAGAAAGGCCTGCTGCTCGGCATCTATGAGATCAACCACAAGCACTGGAACATGGACGGCGCGCCGTGGGATTACGGCATCGAACTGATCCAGGAAGACACCGACCGTATCGCCGGCGAGCTGGCGCTCGGCTTCAGCCGTTACCCCTGCCTGGAGAATGCCGGCATCAAGCGCTGGGTGAACGGTGCTTTCACCTTCTCGCCGGACGGCAATCCGCTGGTCGGCCCGGTGCGTGGCGTGCCCAATTACTGGGTGGCCTGCGGCGTCATGGCCGGCTTCCTGCAAGGCGGCGGCGTCGGCAAGTCGCTCGCCGAATGGATGATCCATGGCGAGCCGGAAGCCGATGTCTACGGTATGGACATCGCCCGCTATGGCGACTTCGCCTCCAACCGCGAATACATCAGGCAGACCACCGGACAGTTCTATTCGCGCCGCTTCGTCATGAGCTATCCCAATGAGCAGCTGCCGGCGGGACGGCCTTTGAAGACGGCCGGCGCGCATGACGCCATGGATGCGGCCGGCGCGCGCTGGGGCAATTCCTGGGGCATGGAAGTGCCGCTCTATTTCGCGCCGCAAGGGTTCGTCGAAACGCCGACACTGAAGCGCTCCAACGCCTTCGACATCGTCGCGCAGGAATGCCGCAAGGTGCGCGAAGGCGTCGGCCTGCTCGATATCACTGCCTTCTCGCGCTACGAGATCACCGGGCCGCGGGCCGAGGCCTGGCTCGACCGGATGCTTGCCTGTGCGCTGCCCAAGCCGGGACGCGCAAAACTCGCGCCGATGCTTGGCGAAAACGGCAAGCTCAAGGGCGACCTCACCGTCTTCAACTGGGGCGACGGCACCTGGTGGATCATGGGGTCCTATTATCTGCGCCAGTGGCACATGCGCTGGTTCGAACAGCATCCCGGCGACGGCGTCACCGTCCGCGACATCTCGGACACGGTCGTCGGCTTCTCGCTGGCCGGCCCCAATGCGCGCCGGCTACTCGAACGGCTGACGCATCAGGATGTCTCGCACGAGGCCTTCGGCTTCCTCGCCTGCAAGACGCTGGATGTCGGCTTGGTGCGGGCCAAGGTCGGGCGGCTCTCGGTCATCGGCGAACTCGGTTACGAGATTCATTGCCAAGCCAATGAGCACGCGGCGTTGCGCCGCGCGCTGCTGGCCGCGGGCGACGGCCTCGGCGTGACTGAATACGGCTTCGGCGCGGTCAATTCGCTGCGGCTTGAAAAGAGCTTCGGCATCTGGTCGCGCGAGTTCACGCAGGATTATACGCCGGCCGAGACCGGCATGGATCGCTGGATCGCCTTCGACAAGGGCGATTTCATCGGCCGCGAGGCGGCTCTCAAGCAGCAGAAGGCCATGTCCCGGCGCACGCTGGTGACGCTCGAAATCGACGCGGCGGATGCCGACGCCAGCGGTTACGAACCGGTCTGGAGCAAGGGCAGGCTGGCCGGCTTCGTCACCTCCGGCGGCTACGGCCATACGGTCGGCAAGAGCCTCGCTATGGCGCTGGTCGAGCGCGATGCGGTTGACATCGATACACAGTTGACAACCCACATCGTCGGCGTCGAAAGAGGTGCGCGCGTCATCGCTTCGTCGCCATACGATCCGCAAGGCAAGACGATGCGGGCGTGACCGATCGAACCGATGGCATCCTTGCAAAAGACTATGCAATGACCCACGTCCAATTCCAAAAATCAGGCTTGTCCGGCACGCCATGACCCGAAGCTATTCTGCCCTATCGCTCATCAAGGAGGGCCTGGCCGGCCAGACCGGCTGGCAGCCGGCCTGGCGCTCGCCTGAGCCGAAGCCATCCTATGACGCGATCGTCATCGGCGGCGGCGGCCATGGGCTGGCGACGGCCTATTATCTGGCCAAGAACCACAACATCGGCCGGGTGGCGGTGCTGGAAAAAGGCTGGATCGGCGGCGGCAACACCGGCCGCAACACCACCGTGGTGCGCTCCAACTACTATTATCCGGAAAGCGTCGAGCTCTACGGGCTGGCGCACCGGCTCTACGAAGGGCTGTCCAAAGACCTGAACTACAACGTCATGCTGTCACAGCGCGGCATGGTCAATCTCTGCCACAGCACGGCCGAGATGGAAGTCGGCGCGCGCACCGTCAACGCCATGCAGATCAACGGCATCGATGCGGAGTTGTTTTCGCCCGAGGATGTGCGCCGGGTGGCGCCGATCTACAATTTCTCGCCAAAGGCTCGCTTCCCGGTGTTTGGCGGCATCTGGCAAGGCCGGGCCGGCACAGCGCGCCATGACGCGGTCGCCTGGGGTTATGCGCGGGCGGCAAACCGGCTTGGCGTCGACATCATCCAGAACTGCGAGATCACCGATTTCATCATCGAGGGCGGCCGCTGCCGCGGCGTCCAGACGACGCGTGGCGCGATCCGTGCCGAGCGCATCGGCATGGCGGTGGCCGGGCATTCCTCGGTGCTGGCGGTCAAGGCCGGTTTTCGCCTGCCGATCAACTCCTATGCGCTGCAGGCCTGCGTTTCCGAGCCGGTCAAGCCGATCCTCGACACGGTGGTGCTGTCGCCCGGCACCGGCGTCTATGTCAGCCAGTCGGACAAGGGCGAGATCGTCATCGGCGGCGGGCTCGACCGCATCCCCTCCTATGCGCAGCGCGGCAATCTGCCGACCTTGGAAACTGTGATTGCCGGTCTGCTGGAAATGTTCCCGATCTTCGGTCAGCTCAAGCTGATGCGGCAATGGGCGGGGATCGTCGACGTCGTGCCGGACTCCTCGCCGATCATCGGCGAATCGCCTTTGCCAGGCCTGTTCCTCAATTGCGGCTGGGGCACCGGTGGGTTCAAGGCCATTCCCGCCGGCGGCACGCTGCTGGCGCAATTGCTGGCGACCGGCAAGCACAACGACATCAGCCGTCCCTTCGACCTGGATCGCTTCACCAGCGGGCGGCTGATCGACGAAGCCGCCGGCTCCGGCATCGCGCACTAATGCATGTCGCCCAAAAGTGTGCATCGGTTTTGGGATAACGACATGCATAAAGACAAAGACTAGAGGCAATCATGCAGCTTTTCCCTTGCCCGTTCTGCGGCCCGCGCGACGAGACAGAATTCCACTATGGCGGCGATGCCGGCAACACGCGGCCGGACGGCGCCGATGTGCCGATCGATCGCTGGGCCGGTTACCTCTATCTGCGCACCAATCCGAAGGGCACGGCGCGCGAAATCTGGGTGCATATGAATTGCAGCGAGTTCTTCGTCATGGAACGTGACACCGTCACCCACAAGGTGCTGTCCTCGGCCGCCCTCGGCGGGGAGCGCGCGGCGTGACCGCCTCGCGTCTTGCCACTGGCGGCAGCGCCATCGACCGCTCGCGCCCGATCCGGTTCAGCTTCGACGGCGCTACCGTGCATGGCTTTGCCGGCGACACCATCGCCTCGGCGCTGCTGGCAGGCGATGTCGCGGTCGTCGGCCGCAGCTTCAAATATCACCGGCCGCGCGGCATATGGGGCGCCGGCGTCGAGGAACCGAACGCGCTGGTCGATGTCGGTGGCCTGCGGGCGGCACCGAACACGCGCGCCACGACCGAGCCGGCGCGCGACGGGCTGGTGGCGAAAAGCGTCAACGCCACGCCAACCGCACAGGCCGACCGCAACGCCTTCCTCGACCGTTTTGCGCGCTTCATTCCGGCGGCGTTCTACTACAAGACCTTCATGTGGCCGGACTGGCATATGTTCGAACCACGCATCCGAGCCATGGCTGGGCTGGGCAAGGTTGATACGGACTGGACCTCATCAGGCACGGCGGACCAGATCAACCATCATTGCGACGTGCTGGTGGTCGGCGCCGGACCGGCCGGGCTGGCCGCTGCAAAGCTGGCGGCAGGCGCAGGCCGCTCCGTCATGCTGGTCGACGACCAGTTGAAGGCTGGCGGATCGCTCGGCCACCGGACTAGTGAGATCGACGGCAAGCCGGCGGCCATCTGGATCGAAGAGACGATTGCCGGCCTTGCCGCGGCCGGCCACGCCATCCTGCCTTCGACCACCGCCTTCGGCATTTACGACCACAATCTGGTCGGGCTGAACCAGCGCCATTTCGACGGCCGGCCAGATACGCTGTGGCGGGTCAGGCCACGCCAGATCGTGCTGGCGAGCGGCGCCATCGAGCGGCCGCTGCCTTTCGCCAACAATGACCTGCCCGGCATCATGTCGGCGGATGCGGCGCTCGCCTATCTCAGACGCCACGCGGTGTTGGTCGGCCGCCGCATCGTTCTCGCCACGAACAATGACAGCGCTTACGAAGTTGCGGGAGCACTCGCCGAGGCTGGAGCCGATGTCGCGCTTGTCGATGCGCGGCGCGACGGCACGCCCGCCACGCCTGCCAATGTCCGGCTGATCAAGGGGCGCGCCCTTGCGTCCGCCGGCGGCAAATTGCGCGTCGATGGCGTGACGCTCGATGACAACACCCGGCTCGATGCCGATTGCGTGCTGGTCTCGGGCGGCTGGACGCCAACCATCCATCTCTTCGGCCAGGCCAAGGGGAAGCTTGCCTGGAGCGAAGCGCGCGCCGCCTTCCTGCCGGGCGATCCGGTCAATGGCATCGCCGTTGCCGGTGCCGCCGCCGGCATGGTTTCCTTGTCGGAGGTGTTTGCCGGTGCCGGCAAGGCGATTGCATCGCTTGGCCAAACGCAAGCAGCGAGGCCGCGCAGCACCGGGCCGGAAGCGACGGGTGGCATCGTTGCCGCCTGGCCGATGCCCGGCTCAAAGGGACGTATCTGGATCGACTACCAGAACGACGTGACGGTGAAGGATGTCGAGCTGGCGGCACGCGAAAACTTCGTCTCGGTCGAACATCTGAAGCGCTACACGACGCTCGGCATGGCAACTGACCAGGGCAAGACCTCCAACCTGCCGGGTCTCGCGCTGATGGCCGGGATCACCGGCCGCACGGTGCCTGAAGTCGGCACCACCACCTATCGTCCGCCGTTCACGCCGGTGCCGCTGGCGAGCTTTGCCGGCGCGCGCGTCGGTGAGTTGATGGCGCCGGTGCGCCGGCTGCCACTCGAGAACGTGCATCGCGCCAGTGGCGGCGTCTTCCAGGAATATGGCGGCTGGCTGCGCCCTGCCCACTATGGCGGTGGCGCCGACGCGGAACGCTCTATCGCGGACGAGGCGCGGCGCGCGCGCCAGTCGGTTGCGCTGTTCGACGGCTCGACGCTCGGCAAGATCGAGGTGATCGGACCGAAGGCGGCCGAATTCGTCGATTTCCTCTGCTACAACACCATGTCGACGCTGAAGCCCGGCCGCTGCCGCTATGGCTTCATGCTGTCGGAGAATGGCGTGGTTTTCGACGACGGCGTGCTGGTGCGGCTGGACGAGCATCGCTTCGTCGTGTCGTGCTCGTCCTCGCATGTCACTGCGGTGCATGCGCGGCTGGAGGAATGGCGCCAGGACCGCTTCGGGCGCGGCGCCGTCTACATCCACAACGCCACATCAGAGATGGCGACGCTGACCGTCTCTGGCCCAAACGCGCGCAGGTTGCTGGAAACGCTGGATCTCGGCCTCTCGCTCGACGATGCTGACCTGCCGCATATGGCGGTCAGCCATGGCTCTTATGCCGGTGACGAGGTTCGGATCGCCCGTGTCAGCTTCACCGGCGACAGGAGCTACGAGATCTCGGTCCGGTCGGATCGCGCCGAGCCCTTGTGGGCGCATCTGCGCCAGGCCGGCCAGGCGTTCGACGCCGTTGTCATCGGCCTCGAGGCGCTGATGATCCTGCGGGCAGAGAAGGGCTTTATCGTCATCGGCAAGGACACTGACGGCACGACGCTGCCGCATGATCTCGGCGTCGACGGCCCGCGCGCCAGACGCCAGAGCGAATTCGTCGGCCGCCGCTCGCTGTTTACCGAAGAGGCCTCGCGCGGCGACCGCATGCAGCTTGTCGGACTGGCGGTGCCGCAAGGCGAAGCGCCGTTGCCAACCGGCGCGCACGGCATCAGACGGATCGACGGCAGATTGCGCAGCCAGGGCTTTGTCACCTCGAGCTACCACAGCCCGACGCTTGACCGCGCCGTGGCGCTTGGCCTGATCGAGCGCGGCGCGGCCCGTCACGGTGAGACGATCGAAATCCAGCACCTCGGCAAGGTCAGGACGGCAATGATCGCCGCCCCTTGCGCCTTCGACCCGGCAGGAGACCGGCTGCATGCGTGATCTCGCGGAAAAATGGTCCGTCGTGCCGGACTGGCAGTCGGCGGTCATCACGGCACCCGGCCTTGTGGTTCGCGTAATCGCCGGCCTCAATCAGCTGCTGGTCAGCGGCGACCTCGACGCCTGGGCGCGAACATCCGGAATGGACGGGAAAGGCGTGGGTGCCTTCGGTACTGCGCAGGGCGACCGTTATGCGGCGCGGCTGGCGCGCGACCGGCTGCTTGTCGTGTCGAGTACCCCGCTCGCCATCGCGACGGGCTGGCACACGGTCGGCTTCGCGGTGACGACGATCAGCGCCGGGCTGCGGGTGTTCGAGGTCGAGGGCGCCGCGCTGGATGCTTTCATCGTGCGCGGAACGACGCTCGATTCAGCGCAAGCGAGTGCCAGTGCGGCACTTTCCTTCGCCGGGATCAGCGCCGTCGTCTATCGCCATGAAAGCAAGCTGCGCATCCATGTCGATCGCGGTCTCGCGACCTATCTCTGGACATGGATGGAGACGGCCGTCGGCAACATTGCCGCCGGATCGCATAATTAGCCGGCTACATCTAGCCCTGGTCAGAGCGTGAACGACCAGAAGAGGCAAGCCAGCGTCGCGGCGGCGAAAACCACGAAGAACAGGCTGCGTAGCAGCACGTTGCGGCGCAGCTCGTTCAGGACGAAATGGCAACCGACGATCCCTGCCGCAAACAGGAACCGCCAGTTGAGCAGCGCCCACAGAGCGCTGCCCTGGCCGAAGGCCCATCTTGCGGCGAGGCAGCCGACGATGGCGGCAAACAGCACGATCACCGTCCAGAAGATCGCGTCGGCGGCATGGGTGAGAACGATGCTGGCCGCTCTGATCGGCAGGATCATCATCAACAGCGCGCTGAAGAAATAGACTGATGCAAGCGGAACGAACGTTCCGGCATCGGCAATGCCATCGAGCCGTCTGGCGCCGATCGCGCCATAGGGATAGCCGTGCCTGGCCACGGCCAGGCTCAACGCCATGAGCAAGGCGGTCAGCACGGCGACCAGTGCGAAAGAGATGAGGGCTTTGCTCATTGTGTTCCTGTCCCAGACGAATCAGACAGGAACAGATGTAGCGGCCGGTCGTAAACTGCGCGTAAGCGAGGGCAGAGCCGACGCGAATTTATCGGCGCAATCCGCCGAGGGCAGGCTACTCGGCGGCGATCCTGCCTGCCGAGCGGTTGGCCAGCACGAGGCCGACCTCGTCCACCGCCTGCGCCGCGCGCTTCAGGATCGCGTCGGAGCGCAGCACGCCGTCGGTAAAATCCTTGTCGGCGGCGTAGACCGCAGTGGGCAGCGTAAAGGCCTCGAAGAAGCCGAACAGCGGCCGCAGCTGATGCTCGACGATCAGGGCGTGGCGCTCGCCACCGCCGGTCGCGGTCAACAGGATGGGCTTTCCCCGCAAGGCGGCCGGATCGATGAGGTCGAAGAAATGCTTGAACAGGCCGGTATAACTGCCCTTGTAGGTCGGCGACCCGACGACGAGCACGTCGGCGGTCAGGACTTGCTCCAGGATTGCGCGCGCCTGGCCGTCGAGATCGCGGACCCGTCTCGCCGTGCCGAGCGACGGACCGATGTCCTCGACGTCATAGGCGCTCGCCGACAGACCGTGGCGGACGGCGATGTCCCTCACGACCAGATCGACGAAGGCGCGCGTCTTTGACGGCCGGGTGATGTTGCCGGAAAAGCCGACGACTGTTGGATTTGACATGGCGGGGCCTCTTGGACGGTCGAGATTTGCTATGGTGCGCGCCAGCCGCCAGGCCACCGCGGCGCCGGAGAAGCCGCCGCCGACCATGGCGACGCGCAACAGGCGGGCCGGAGGGAGCGCGTTCACAAGGCGCTGGCGAGCGACTTCGGCCGGTGGTCGCCGGCGATGGTCTCGCCGAACGGGCCGGTGTCGCCAGTCGAACCGGCGACTTTCACCGGATGATCGGTCGGCAGTTTCGGCAGCACTAGTTCGCCGAAGCGGTAGGCTTCTTCCAGATGCGGATAGCCGGACAGGATGAAGGTGTCGATGCCGAGGCGGCGGTATTCGTCGATGCGCTCGGCAATCGTGTCGGGGTCGCCGACAAGCGCCGTCCCAGCGCCGCCGCGCACCAGGCCGACGCCGGCCCACAAATTGGGCGCAATCTCGAGCTTGGCGCGGTTGCCGCCATGCAGCGCGCTCATCCGCGCCTGGCCGACCGAATCCATGCGGGCAAAGACCTTTTGTGCCGAGGCGATCGTCGCATCGTCGAGCCGGCTGATCAGACTGTCGGCCGCTGCCCAGGCCCGTTCGGTCGTTTCGCGCGCGATGACGTGCAGGCGAATGCCGAAGGACAGCTGGCGGCCGGCCTTCTCGGCCAGTTCACGCACGCCGTCCAGCTTGCGCTCGACATCGGCGGGCGGCTCGCCCCAGGTCAGGTATTTGTCGACCTCCTGTGCCGCCACCATGGATCCGGCATCGGACGAGCCGCCGAAATAGAGCGGCGGGTGCGGCGTCTGCACCGGCGGAAACAGCAGCCGGCCATCCTCGATGCGGAAATGCTTGCCCTGGTGCTCGACCGTCTCGCCGCTCAGCACGCGCTTGTAGATCCGCAGGAATTCCTGCGTCACCTCGTAGCGCTCGGCGTGCGACAGGAAGATGCCGTCGCCCTTGTTCTCGAGCGGATCGCCGCCGGTGACGACATTGATCAGCAGGCGGCCATTGGAGATGCGGTCCAGCGTCGCCGTCATGCGCGCGGCAAGCGTCGGCGATTGCAGGCCGGGCCGCACGGCGACGAGGAACCGCAAGCGCTCGGTCAGCGGCGCCAGCGCCGAGGCGATCACCCAGGAATCCTCGCAGGCCCGGCCGGTCGGCAACAGCACGCCGTAGTAGCCCAGCGTGTCCGCGGCCTTTGCCACTTGCGTCAGATAGGGCAGGTCGACGGCCCTGCCGCCTTCGGATGTACCGAGATAGCGGCTGTCGCCATGTGTCGGCAGGAACCAGAGCACCTTGATACGGTCTGGAATGTCCCGGGTCATGGCTTGCCTCCCGTGGCCTGACGGCGGTGGCCGGAAATGCCCGATGGGATTGAAGGCAAGCGCAAAGGGGCGGGCATGGCGTGGTCCTGTCCGGGGAAAACCAGATCGCCAGTGCAGTTTGCTTATTCCACAAATTCTGTAGAGTTAGTTTATTCCAAATCCGTGGCCGGGATTAGAATTTCTCTCTTCAGGCTGGCGATACCAATCAGGCGCCCCCACCGCCCGGCACGTTCAGGCCACGGCCATTGGCGCTAGCCCGGCAATCGACCCAGATGGGCAGCAAAACGCTCGACCATCGCAAGGCCGACCTCGCTGGGCCGCATCGCCGGCGCCCGGTCGTGTATCGGAATGCCTGCACGGGCGCCAAACAGCCGCTTGCCGTAGCAGATCAGGTTCTCGATGCCTTGCATGACGAAGACCGCCGCCGGCAGCATTTTTTCATACGCGGACTCGGCCGCGGCCTCATTTCCGGCGCGGAAGGCGTCATAGGCCCGCACAGCCAGGTCGATGCCATCAGGCGCCAGGATCATGCCACGGCAGCCGATGCGCAAATTGTCGATCAGTTCCAGACCGCCGCGCCCGTTGAAGACGGGAATGCGGCCTTCGGTGCGCTCGATCAATCCGGCAATGTCGGTGACCGGGCCTTCACCCTTGATCAGCCGGATGTTGGGATGAAGCGTCACCAGTTCGCGGATTTCGTCCGACGTCAGGCCGCGCCCGAAAAAAGCCGGCGCATTCTGGATCGCCACCGGCAGGTCGGTGGCCTCGGCGACGCGGCCGAAGAACTTGATATATTCCGATGCGCCATAGGACCCGACGGGTGGTGGCTGCAGGATCACCCAATCCGCCCCGACGCTTTCGGCATGGCGAACCTGGGATACCTGCTCGGCCACCGAAGCGCCGAAGATGGTGAAGGCGAGCGGCACTTGGCCGGCGGTGTCCTGCGCCGTCCAGTCCATGACCGTCCGGCGCTCGGCTTCGGTCAGCTTGGCGACTTCCGTCGCCAGGCCGAGCGCCGCCATGCCATGCACGCCGCTGGCCAGGCAGATCTCGACCTGCCGGCGCATCGCCGCGCGATCGAGCCGTTCGCTCTCGTCAAAGAGCGCGTAGAGGATGGCGTGAATGCCATGGATATCGTCGGGCCGGACATTTGGCATCCCGGTCACCCTCAGTGGCTTTCGCGCGGGATGGCATGGCCACGGCTTCCCACCAGAAAGTCGAGGTCGGCGCCACGATCCGCCTGCAGGACATGGTTGACATAGAGGCCCTGGTATCCGCCGTGCATAGCCGGTACGGGCGGCAGCCAGGAGGCACGCCGCTTCGCGAGCTCCTGCTCGGGCACGTCGAGATGCAGCTTGCGCGCTTCGACATCGAGCTCGATGATGTCGCCGCTACGCACCAACGCCAGCGGGCCACCAACGGCGGCTTCGGGTGCCGCGTGCAGCACGACCGTGCCAAAGGCGGTGCCCGACATGCGGGCGTCAGAGATGCGGATCATGTCGCGGATACCCTTCGTCAGGAGCTTGCGCGGCAGCGCCATGTTGCCGACCTCGGCCATCCCGGGATAGCCCTTCGGGCCGCAATTCTTCAGCACCATGATCGAGTTCTCGTCGATGTCGAGCAAGGGATCGTCGATGCGCGCCTTGTAGTCGTCGATGTCCTCGAAGACGATGGCGCGGCCACGATGCTTCATCAAAGCAGGTGTAGCGGCCGACGGTTTGACGATGGCGCCATCGGGCGCCAGATTGCCGCGCAGCACCGCGATCCCGCCATGCGGCGTCAGTGCCTTGTCGCGCGGGCGGATCACCTCCGGATTATCATTCCTGGCGCCGGCGATGTTCTCCCTCACGCTCTTGCCGGTGACCGTCAACGCGTCAAGATCGAGCAGGTCGGCGATCTCCTTCATGACAGCCGGAATGCCGCCGGCGTAGCAGAAATCCTCCATCAGGAAGCGGCCGGACGGCATCAGGTCGAGAATGGTCGGCACGTCGCGGCCATAATGGTCCCAATCGTCCAGCGTAAGCTCGGTGCCGACGCGGCCGGCAATCGCCAGCAGGTGCACGACCGCATTGGTCGAGCCGCCGATGGCGCCATTGAGGCGGATGGCGTTGGCGAAGGCCGCCTTCGTGAGGATGGCCGATGGGCGCAAATCCTCGTTGACCATCTCGACGATGCGCCGCCCCGTCATGCGGGCGATGCGGCTGCGGCGGGCGTCGACCGCGGGATAGGCGGCGTTGCCGGGCAGCGCCAGGCCGAGTGCCTCGACCATCGAGGCCATCGTTGAGGCGGTACCCATGGTCATGCAGTGACCGGGCGAGCGCGACATGGCACTCTCGGCATCGGCGAAATCCTGTTCGCTCATCACGCCGGCGCGGACGTCCTCGGAAAACTTCCACACATCGGTGCCGGAGCCGATCTCGCGGCCGTGGAAGCGGCCGTTGAGCATCGGGCCGCCGGAGATGACGATCGACGGCAGGTCGCAGGAAGCCGCGCCCATGACCAGCGACGGCGTGGTCTTGTCGCAGCCGGCCATCAGCACGACGCCGTCCATTGGATTGCCGCGGATCGCCTCCTCGACATCCATCGAAGCGAGGTTGCGGAACAGCATTGCCGTCGGGCGCAGATTGGATTCGCCGCAGGAGAAGACGGGGAATTCGAGCGGCAGACCGCCGGCTTCGAGCACGCCCGCCTTGATGTGCTCGATTAGGCCGCGAAAGTGCACGTGGCACGGGGTGAATTCGGAAAACGTGTTGCAGATGCCGATCACCGGTCGACCGTCGAAAGCGTCGTCGGGCAGGCCGTTGTTCTTCATCCAGCTACGGTGAATGAAGGCATCCTTGCCCAGGCCGCCGAACCAGTGCTGCGATCGTCTCTTGGTCATGATCTTTCCCAGTGTTCAGGCGGGATGCTGCAGCTGGCTGAGCCCACCATCGACGACGAGGCAGGCCGCGTTCATGAACGGACACTCGTCGGAAATCATGAACACCGCGGCAAGCGCGATCTCACGCACTGATGCGATGCGGCCGCCGGGATGCAGCGCCATCGTGTTGGCGCGCGCCGCCACCGGATCGGCAAAACTGTTCCAGTAATCGATGGCCTTCTGCGTTTCGACATAGCCGGGCGCCAGCGCGTTCACGCGCACGCCTTGGCCCGCATATTCGAGCGCCAGCGATTTGGTCAGGCCGAGCAGCGCGTGCTTGGCGACGGGATAAGGGAAAGTGTGTGGGATGATGGTGAAGCTGTGCGTCGAGGCGATGTTGAGGATCGCGCCGCCGCCGCTGGCGATCATTCCCGGCAACACGGCCTTGCTGCAATTCCAGGCGCCTTTGACGTTGACGTCGAAATTGCGGTTCCACTCCGCCTCGGTCGCTTCGAGCGGCGTCGAGAACACATTGACCCCGGCATTGTTGATCAGCGCATTGATCGGGCCGATCTCGTCGCCTGCCCGTCTGACGGCAGCGGCGATCGCGGCGCCGTCGCTGATGTCGGCTGACACATGCCCGACATGGCCTTGCGGTGCGGCAAGGCCGGCGACGGTCTTGTCGAGTAACCCGCCATCCTGGTCGATCAGGAACAGCTTCGCCCCTTCGGCGAGGCAGGCCTCGGCGATGGCGAGCCCGATGCCTTGCGCGGCGCCGGTCAGGACAATGCGTTTGCCGGGCAGACGCTCAGCCATTTTTGTCCCTCAAGTCGAAGACGGTCAACGTCGGCCCAAAGCCGAGGAGCGCAGATTGTCGAGCAACACCGCCAGGAGCAAAATAACGCCGCGCACGATGTATTGGTAGAAGGCCGGAATGTTGAGCAGGTTCATGGCGTTTTCGGCGATGCCCATGATCAGCACGCCGACGATGACCCCCGACATGGTGGCGCGGCCGCCGGCAAGCGAGACGCCGCCGAGCACGCAAGCCGAGATGACTGACAGCTCCAGCCCGACCGCCGCGTTGGGCTGGCCGGACGTGATGCGCGACGCCAGCAGGATGCCGGCAATGCCGCAGACGACGCCCTGCAGCGCGAAGATCCAGATGCGCGTCCGGTCGACATTGACGCCGGCCAAACGCGAGGCCTCCGGATTGCCGCCGATGGCCAGCGTGTTCTTGCCGAAGACGGTGCGGTTGAGGACAAAGCCGAAAATGCCGAAGAGAACGGCCAGCACCCAGATCGGTGTCGGTACGCCCAAGAACTTCGACAGAGCGAGCTGATAGAAGTCCGGGCTGTTGATGCCGACGGCGCGGCCGTCGGACGCGATCAGCGCGAGGCCGCGCACGATCTGCATGGTGGCCAGCGTGGTGATCAGCGCGTTGATGCGGAATTTGGCGATGACGACGCCGTTGATGAAACCGACGAAGGCGCCGCAGGCGATTGCCGCCAGCAGCCCGAGCAGGATAGAGCCGGTGGCGTTCGACGCCATCACAGCGACCATGCCGGCAAAGGCGACGATCGAACCCACCGACAGGTCGAAGTCGCGCGCCGCCAGGCAGAACATCATGGTGCAGGCGACGATGCCGACAGTGACCACCGACTGCAGCAGGCCGAGCATGTTGCGGTCGGTGAGGAAGTTCGGCACCAGAGCCGACACCAGCGCGAAGGCAACGGCGAAGATGACGACGAGCCCCTGTTCGCCGAGCAGGATCTTCTTCAACCGGTCGGTCATGGCAGAGGTCCTCAGGATGCGATCGCGTCGGGGGTTTTTGTGTCGGGAAGAGCGGCGGCGAGGATCGCCTTCTCGGCGAACCGGTCGCGGGTCAGTTCGGCGCTGATGCGCCCGCCGCACATCACCAGGATGCGGTCGCAGATGCCCATCACCTCCGGCAGTTCGGACGAGACGACGACGATCGCCATGCCGTCTTCGGCAAGCTGGTAGAGCAGTTCGTAGATTTCCGACTTGGCGCCGACGTCGATGCCGCGCGTCGGCTCGTCGACGATGAGGACCCGCACACCTTGCTCGGACAGCCAGCGGCCCAGGATGACCTTCTGCTGGTTGCCGCCGGAGAGGTTGATGATGTCCTGCTTGCGCGACGGCGTGCGCACCTTGAGCTTCTGGATGAAGGTCTCGGCGGTGGCAATCTCGCTGGCGCGGTTCAAGACGCCGAAACGCGTGTGATGGCGCCGCGACGAGATGTTGATGTTTTCCTCGATCGAGCGGCCCTGGATGATGCCGTCATGCTTGCGGTCTTCCGAGCACAGCACGATGCCGGCCCGGATCGCGCCATGCGGATCGGTGGCGCGGACGATCTTGCCGTCGACGGTGATGGCGCCGCCCGTTCGCGGATCGGCGCCGAAGACCAGCCGCATCAGTTCCGAGCGGCCGGCGCCGATCAGGCCGAAGAAGCCGACGATCTCGCCGGCGCGGGCCTCGAAGCTGGCCGGCGTCCTCAGCTTTGCCCCTGACAGGGCCTCGACCTTCAGCCTGATATCGCCTGCCTTGCGCGGACGAAAACCCCAAATGTCCGAAATCTCGCGGCCGACCATCTCGGCGACGATCTGGTCGCGGGTGACACCTTTCAGCGAAGCATGGTGCGCAGCGAGCTTGCCGTCGCGCAGCACGGTCAGGCTGTCGCAGAGCCTGAACACCTCGTCGAGCCGATGAGAGACGTAGATGATGACCTTGCCCTCGCCGCGCAGCCGATCGATCAGGGCAAACAGGATTTCGCTTTCGCGCGACGACAGCGACGAAGTCGGCTCGTCCAGCGCGATGACACGCGCGTCGAGCATGATCGCCTTGGCGATCTCAACCATCTGGCGTTCGCCGATCGACAGCGTCTTGACCTTGCGGCGCATGTCGATGTCGATGCCGGCCGATTTCAGCTTAGCGCCGACGTCTTCCAGCATTCTGCTGCCGGCGATGATACCGGCGCTGGCGGGAAAGCGGCCGAGGCGGAGGTTTTCGGCAACGGTCAACTCAGGGACAAGCTGCAGTTCCTGGTGGATGACGATGACGCCGTTGTCGAAGGCATCGCGGGTCGAGGCATAGGCCTGGACCTTGCCGTCGATGCTTATCTCGCCCTCGTCGGCATGCTGGTCGCCGGACAGGATCTTGATCAGGGTGGATTTGCCAGCCCCGTTTTCGCCCATCAGGCCATGCACGGCACCCTTGTCGACGCCGAACGAGACGTCCGACAGCGCCTTGACGCCCGGATAGGTCTTGGTGATGTGCGAGAAGTCGAGAAAGGACACGAGCGTCGATCCTTCTTGTGCCATCCTTCTTGGGCCATGACAAACAGGCGGCGGGATGAGCCGCCGCCTGTTTTTACAGGGAGGATTATTCGATGCCGAGGCCCTGGCGGACCTTCTGATAGTCGTCGCGCTTGGCCAACGCGCCGGAGGTGAGGATCAGCTTCTCCGGTTCCTTGTTGTTGGCAACCCAGTCGTACATGTTGAGCGCCGTCTCATAGCCATGACGCTTCGGCGAGATGATCACGGTGCCGACGAAGCCGGTGGCTGTCGGCTTCTTGAACTCGTTGATCGCCGAATCCGCGCCGCCGATGCCGACACCGATCATGCCATCGGCCGGAATGCCGACGCTTTCGGAGGCGCGCACCGCACCCAGAACGGCTTCGTCGTTGAGGCCGAAGGAGACCCACTTCTTGATGCCGGCATGGGCGTTCAGCACGACCGTCGCGGCATTGAGCGCGGCTTCCGTGTCGGTCTTGGCCTGCGGCGCGTCGAAGATGTTCTCGGCCTTGAAGCCGTTCGCCTTCAGCACCGAAATGGCGCCTTCGACACGATCGACCGCCGTCGGCAGCTGGTCGTAGGAGACGCGGATGGCGCCGACCTCGTCGGCCTTCCAGCCACGCGCCTTCATTTCATCGATGATCGCCTGGCCGACGGCCTCGCCGATCTTGGTGGCCGAGATGCCCATATGCGGCACCTCTTCCAGCGCCTTGCCGTCGGCGCCGACCAGGCGGTCGTCGACGGTCATCAGCTTGAGATTGTTGGCGGCGGCCTTGGCGACGATGCCGGGTCCGAGCTTCACGTCCGGGGTGCAGACGATGAAGCCCTGGACACCCTGGGCGCCGAGATTGTCGATCGCCGACATCAGCTTCTCACCGTCCTCGGCACCGATCTTGACGAGGGTGAAGCCTTTTTCCTTGGCGGCCTGGTCGGCGAATTTCCATTCGTCCTGGAACCAAGGTTCCTCGGGCTGTTTGACGATGAAACCGATCTTGGTGTCCTGAGCATAGGCAGAAGCGATGGTCGTGACGGACAGCACGGCAAGCGCGCCCGCGACGAGCGCGGTCTTCAAAAGTCGCATGATTACCTCCCAGCGATAGGCCGGGCGCTCAGCCCGGGTGTCGGAGTCTCTAATCGCTTTTATCATACTCGTCAATTGATCTGGTATGATAATTAATGTACATGCTCTGACCAACGATCGCTGGCGCAACGCATTTGCATCGGCTAATGCCGGGCCGGTTGTGCGAACTGGCAGGTTCGCGGCCTTGGAGGAGGGCTGAGGTGACCGAGATTTTGAAGAAGGCACCGGGCGGCGCGACCACACGCCGTCCGCGCGTCATGCCCGACGTGACCAAGGCGATGGCCTCGGACATTTTTTCCGGACGTTACCCGGCCGGGTCCTCCCTGCCGACCGAAAACGAACTCGGCGTCGAGTACGGCGTCAGCCGCACCGTCATCCGCGAGGCCCTGAAGGTGCTGGCGGCCAAGGGGCTGGTGCTGTCACGGCCGCGCGTCGGCACCATCGTCTGCAACGAAGACGACTGGAACATCATCGACCCGCAGGTGCTGGCCTGGCACGCACCGCATGCGCTGGACGACAAGCTCTTCGACGCGATCCTGGAAACACGCCGGGCCATCGAACCGCTGGTCGCGGAACTCGCCGCCACACGCGCGACGCTGCAGGAGATCGCCGATCTCGAAGCGGCCTGGCGCGGCATGGCAGGCGCCGGCGAGGACCTCGCCGCCTTCTCGCGCAGCGACATCGCTTTCCACCAGATCGTCTATGCCGCGAGCCACAACCCGATCTTTCGCCAGATCGGCAATTTGATCGACACGGGGCTGAAATTCTCGCTCGAGGCGACGGCGGTGATTTCGCTCGACCGGCGCATGGAAGCGGTGGCGGCGCACCGCGAGGTGGTCGAGGCGTTGCGCATGCGCGACGCGCAAGCCGCGCGTGTCGCGGCCAACCGAATTCTCGACCTCGCGGCGCGCGACCTCGTCAGCGCCAAGAAACTCAAGAGCAACTGAGACAGACCGCATGAAGATCATCTCGCTCACCACCTACATCGTCCCTCCACGCTGGCTGTTCCTGAAGATCGAGACCGATGCCGGCGTCACCGGCTGGGGCGAGCCGGTCGTCGAAGGCCGGGCGCTGACCGTCGAGGCGGCGGTCAAGGAGCTTGGCGATTATCTCATCGGCAAGGACCCCCGGCTGATCGAGGATCACTGGACGGTGATGCATCGCGGCGGCTTCTACCGTGGCGGGCCGATCCTGATGAGCGCGATTGCCGGCATCGACCAGGCGCTGTGGGACATCAAGGGCAAGGCGCTCGGGGTTCCCGTGCATGAACTGCTCGGCGGCAAGCTGCGCGACACGATCAAAGTCTATTCCTGGATCGGTGGCGACCGGCCGGCCGAGGTTGCGGCGGGCGCCAGGGAAGTGGTGGCGCGCGGCTTCCTGGCGCTCAAGATGAACGGCACCGAGGAACTGCAGATCGTCGACAGCCATGACAGGATAGATGCCGCGATCGAGCGGGTCGCCATGGTGCGCGAGGCCGTCGGCCCCAACATCGGCATTGCCGTCGACTTCCACGGCCGCGTGCACCGGCCGATGGCGCGCATCCTGGTCAAGGAGCTCGAGCCCTACAGGCTGATGTTCATCGAGGAGCCGGTGCTGAGCGAAAACCGCGAGGCGCTGAAGGAAATCGCCGCCCTTGGCTCGACGCCGATTGCGCTCGGCGAGCGGCTCTACAGCCGCTGGGACTTCAAGTCGGTGTTCGAGGAAGGCGTCGTCGACATCATCCAGCCAGACCTGTCGCATGCCGGCGGCATCACCGAATGCCGCAAGATCGCGGCCATGGCGGAAGCCTATGACGTGGCGGTGGCGCCGCACTGCCCGCTGGGACCGATCGCGCTCGCCGCCTGCCTGCAGCTCGACGCGGTCAGCTACAACTGCTTCATCCAGGAGCAGAGCCTCGGCATCCACTACAACGCCGCCAACGACCTGCTCGACTACGCCGCCAACAAGGATGTCTTCCGATACGAGGACGGCTATGTCGCCATTCCCGATGGCCCGGGCCTCGGTGTCGAGATCGACGAGGACTACGTCAAGGAGCGCGCCAAGGAAGGCCACCGCTGGCGCAACCCGATCTGGCGCCACAAGGACGGTTCTTTCGCCGAGTGGTGATGGGAGCGAGCGTCAGTCGCGCAGGGCGCGGGGGTTTATTGCCCGACTTTCGCCGGCTCTGTCGTCAGAGTGACGCCAAGAGCCCGCACGACTCCAAGCAGTGTTGACAGACGAGGATCACCTTCAGGGCTGAGTGCCCTGTACAATGCTTCACGAGTGACGCCGGCCTCCTTCGCCACGCTCGTCATTCCGCGCGCTCTGGCAACGATGCCAAGCGCGTTTGCTATATAGCCGGTATCGCCAGACGCAAAAGCATCGGCCAGGAGTTCGGCTTGTGCTTCGGGGGTGTCGAGATATTCAGCGGCATCAAAGGGTGTGGTTTCGAGGGGCATGGTGTCAGGCCTCCTTGGCCATGTTGAGGGCTTTCTTGATATCGCGCTTCTGGCTGGACTTGGCGCCGCCGCAAAGCAGGATGATGACCGCGTTCCCGCGCTTCACGAAGTAGAGGCGATAGCCGGGGCCGAAGTCGATCCGCAGTTCGCCAATGCCGTCGAAAACTTGGCATCGCCCATAAGGCCCGACTGTACCCGCGCAATGCGGATGGTAATCTTCTTCACCGCGTTCGTGTCGGCGAGGCCGTTAAGCCAGTTGCGAAATTCAGCTGTTTGGCGAACTTCGATCATTCGTAACTTATAAGTTACATATCCCTATATGTCAACTGGCCTGTGCCGAGCGCGATGAAAATCTCCGCGCACCTCACCTAGCGCCCTCCGAGCGGACTGAATTCACCGCGCGAAGGAAGGATGCCTACGAAGCAAAACATCCCGAAACCATTCATCGAAGTAACCAACATTCGAGCAGTCGCCAACTTGGCGACACCTCCGACCGGCTCACAACAGAAACCGAGACAAGGGGACAGATAGCAAAAAAATATTGTTGCGCGACCGAAACCGCGCCTGGCGGCGTGCCGAGCCATTCTCAGCCGCCCCGCCTAGACTGGGCAGCAACCTAACTAGCTGAAAATGTTAAATGAGAACTTGGTGGAGCCAATCGGGATCGAACCGACGACCTCTTGAATGCCATTCATAGGGTCTGACTTTCGTTCTGTTTCCGTTCGTTTCCCCCTGTATCCGAATACCTATTGTTTTCAACGCAAATCAGCTATGATGTTTCCGACTGTATCGCGGTCTTTCCTTTCCGGGGGTGCCCGGGGGGTGCCCAAAGCCTAAAAACGGATGTCGGAAATGTCGGACCGCGAGAAGTCGGTGAAGATCACCAAGCGGGTGGTGGACGCTATCAAGCCGAACGGCTCGGATTTCTATGTGTTCGATAGTGAACTGGTCGGCTTCGGCATCCGTGTCCGCGCCGACGGAGGCATGTCCTATATCGTTCGCTACCGCGCAGGGTTTGGTAGAGGCGCGCCCGCAAAGCGCGTAACCATAGCCAAGGTCGGCAAGGTCACGCCCGATCAAGCCCGCGATGTAGCAAAAGACCTGTTGGCGTCTGTGGTGAAAGGGCAAGATCCTTCCAAGGACAGAGCGGATGAGCGCGACGCAATCACGTTCGCGAAGCTAGCTGAGGGATTTTTGCACCATGTCGAAGCGCTAAAGAAAGCGAACACGCATGCGCAGTACGCCCACATGCTCAACGCATATGCCATTCCGAAATTTGGAACGCGCAAAGCCATTGCCGTCACCCCTAGCGATATCGCCGCGCTACACCTGGATCTGAAAGCCAAGCCCATAACCGCGAACCGGGTTCGGGACGTGGTCAGCTCGATGTACGGATGGGCCATAAAGGGCAAGATCCTGCCCAAGATGGAAAACCCGGCCGCCGGCATCGCCAAATATCGGGAGGCGAAGCGCGAGCGGTTTCTGTCGTCGGAGGAAATTTTGCAGTTGGGGAATGCAATCCGCGAAGCTGAGACGGTAGGCATCGCATGGGAGCCTGATCCGGCGAAACAGACAAAGCATGCCCCCAAGGCCGGCAATCGCATCGTGAAGCTTGACCCGGCATCGGCGGCGGCACTTCGGCTGTTCATCCTGACCGGCGCTCGGTTGCGCGAAATCCTCCATCTGGAATGGTCCATGGTGGATCTGGAGCGCGGCCTGCTACTCCTTCCCGACAGCAAGACCGGCCAGAAGACAATCATCCTGAACGCTCCGGCCCAGATGGTTCTGTCCGAGCTGCCGCATGTCGATCGATACGTCATTCCAGGCAAGCCTCGAAAACTCCCAAACGGCAAGATGGAAAGCCGCCCCCGCTCCGACCTCAAGCGGCCGTGGCAGATGATCCGTAAGCGGGCCGGCCTCGCCGCCCAGGCTGACAATCCAAGCTTTAGGGTACGCATCCATGATTTGCGGCACACTCACGCGTCAATCGGTGTAGGCGCCAACCTCGGCCTGCCTATCGTGGGCAAGCTGCTCGGGCACACGCAGTCCCGCACGACAGAACGTTATGCGCACCTCGAAGCCGATCCGCTGCGCAAGGCGTCGAACGCAATCGGCAAGCGCATTTCCGAAGCCATGAGCGATTCTGAACCGCCATCGGCTGAGAAGGTCATTAAACTTCGCGCCGATAAGGGGTGAAGGCTACGAACCTGCGGGGATAGGAGGCGTCCGACAAGCCGGCAGCACCGCCGGTTTCCTCGCAGCCCTCACGGTGCAATCGCGAAGGTGCTGCGATGGCGACTAAATTTTCATTGGACGACGAAAAGTCGTGGCCCGTCGATACCCCGTCTTACGTGTTCCTGCGTAGAGCGGTCAAACAGCTTGGCAAAGTGATCACTGGCGACGACATTCCCGCCCAGGGGTCTTCACCAGTTGTCATTGACCAAGTGCACAAAGACCTCATAGCTGGGGTGTTGGAAAGCGGAATACGAGACCGATTTGGCGGGGAGATCGAGGTTCTGTCTGTGGACTATTGGCACACGGAAGATATCGCGAGCCGCTTCAAATTTGGGCTGTTGAACGGTCGCGATCGCTTTGACCCGATCGACGCCCAAGAAGCCGAATGGGGGGATCGCGATCAATGTTGGATTTATGTGAGCCGAGATAGTCTTGATAGGCGTCTAGCAAGCCTTGGCGCTCCCATGCCGAAGGATGACGGTCGCTACCTCTCGCCTTACATCAGGCTCATGATCGCCGTCAGTGATACCTTAGGTATCACCCAAGATAATCAGCCATCCAAAGACCTTGTAGAAGCAACCTTGGTCCGGCTTTCCAAGCTCCCAGGGTACCCTCCCTTGTCAAAGACCTTAAGGGAGGCTGCCGCGACGTTAATCCGTGATTTCGAGAGCCAAGCCGGAATCAAGACGGCCCGCGAAAAGGTAAAAAGCGATAAAAAGCCAGCATAAGGGTCGGACCCAAATAGCATCTTAGGAACAGACACTTACCGATGGGTCGGACCCAAAGTCAGGTCCATCGGCTCACCAAGGTCACGACCCTCCGCCCGATTGTAACAACGCTTACTATCGCTGACTTTCCTCGTGTTCGCTGCACTTGCGCGGCACTTGAAACGAGGAAGCAAAATGCAAAATATGACCGATGGACCCCAGATGCTTCGCACCGACGGTGCGGCACGTCTCACCGGGCTATCTATCTCTACTCTTGAAAAACTTCGGCTGACTGGCGGTGGACCCCGTTACGCTAAATTGGGTCGCGCCGTCTGTTACGATCCCAAGGATCTAACCGCATGGGTCGAGGCTCGCAAACGCGCCTCCACTTCCGAAAGGGAGGCGGCGTGAAACATGGCCCTACATAGCAAAACCGCCGCACGGATCAGGTGCGGCGGCTCAGTAGATAGGATTGCTGTTGCGGCTCCCCTTTACTCCCACCACTCAAAAATTGCAATCGACCCGGATGTTGCCTCCTACGCTGTAGCCACGATCGCCCGACGCTTTCGGCTCACATTGCCGACAGCAAGGCTCGTTTGCGCCTTGGCGAAGATCGGCGGTGCGCAATGACCGCCGTCAAAATCCCAATTGAGGACATCCGCCGTCATCCAGGCGCTCGCCCTCTGAACGACGAAAGTCTGCTCGGCCTTGCGGATAGCATCGCCGAAGTAGGCCTTATCAATGCAATCCGCGTCCGGCGTCACGGCGACGGCTACCAAGTCATAGCCGGTCATCATCGGTTTGCTGCCTGCGACTCGCTCGGCTGGACCGAGATCGACGCCACGATAGTGGACGACGACGACCTTCACGCCGAACTGGTGATGATCGATGAGAACCTTTGTCGAGCGGAGCTTTCTCCAGTCGATCGGGCGAAGCAAACCGCGCGTCGCAAAGCGATCTACATCGAGCTGCACCCAGAAACGAAACATGGCGGAAACCTTGAAGGCTCTGGTGTCGCAAACTTTGCGACTCCTGAAATCCCTAGGTTCACAGCAGCCACCGCGACCGTCACAGGCCAATCCGAACGTCTGGTGCAGCTTAACGCGGAACGCGGTGAGAAGGTCATTGACGAGGTTGTGGACCTCATTCGCGGGACCAAGCTCGACACCGGATCTTATCTCGACAGGCTGAAAGGATTGCGGCCCAACGAGCAGGTCTTTGCCGCCAAGCGCGACCTTGCCTATGAACGATCGAAGGCCGATCAACCGCGCCAAGGCGGCATAGCTGGACGCTATGCGGCTGCGGCGTCACAGATGCCTACCGCGGCCGAAATATTCGATCGTTTCATAAAGCTTGTCGACGAGATCGAGGCGTTCTCAATACCGGATCTCATCACTGGTGCCGACCGTAAGCGCGCCGTCCTGGGACAACGAGCATCCGGCCTCGCTGATCGCATGAGCGCGATCATGGAGGGCCTCGACCAATGAGCGCCCTGGCCTGGATGCCGCTCTATGTCGGCGACTACCGAAGGGATACCGCACACCTAAGCGCAGCCCAGCACGGCGCTTACTTCCTTTTAATCCTGCACTATTGGCAGCAGGGCGGCCTGCCTGATGATGACGAGCAGCTAGCACGCATTGCCAGCATGACACTTGCCGAATGGAAGAAGAACAGGCCTGTGATCCGGGCTTTTTTCAAGGACGGCTGGCGACACAGCCGCGTCGATGTGGAGATTCGTAACGCCGTCGAGCAGTACGAAAAACGGTCAAAGGCGGGCATAAAGGGCAATGAAAAGCGGTGGGGAACCCATCGCAATGCGATCGCAATGGGATCGCAATCACAATCACCATCACATAAGAGTCCAAGCCAAGGGGAAAAAGACCTAGGAGAAGGTAGAGAAGGTAGAGCAGGAGACAGGACAAGACCAACACTTGCGGTGGTAAACGGCAGGGAGGACGGACAATGAAGTTCGACCTCCATCCGCTCCAGCACCACGCACTCGACCTGCTTCGCACTTCGATCCTGGCCGGGCATCGCCGACCGATGATGCAAGCCCCGACCGGCTTCGGCAAAACGGTGATCGCCGCTGCGATTGTCGAGGGCGCGCTGCGCAAGGGCAATCCCGCGCTATTCGTCGTGCCGTTCTTGTCACTGGTCGATCAGACCGTTGCCAAGTTCGCCGAGCAAGGGATTCATAGCGTCGGCGTCATGCAAGGCTATCACCCGCAGACCGACCACGAGCAGCCCGTGCAGGTCGCCAGCGTTCAGACCCTGATGCGACGCGCTCTGCCGAAGGCCGGTATCGTCCTGATCGACGAGGCGCACCGCTGGTATGATTTCTACGGCAAATGGATGGCTATGCCCGAATGGCAGAAGATCCCGTTTGTTGGCCTCAGCGCATCGCCATGGGCCAAAGGCCTGGGCAAGCAATACGACGATCTTCTGATCCCGACGACGACGAAAGAGCTGATCACCAAGGGCTTGCTCTCGCCGTTCAAGGTGTTTGCGCCGTCCCACCCCGACCTGTCAAAGGTGAGGACCGTTGCCGGCGACTTTCACGAAGGCGAGCTTTCAACGGCCATGAGCGAACCGGTGCTGGTGGCCGATACGGTTTCGACTTGGCTTCGGCTTGGCGAGGACAGGCCGACGCTATGCTTTGCGGTCGATCGGGCTCACGCCAAAAAACTGGCGGGCGAGTTCGAAGCGGCTGGCGTACCGACGGCTTATGTTGACATGGACACGCCGCCCGATGAACGGAGGCTGATCAGAGAGCGTCTGGCCCATGGTCAGATCAAGGTCGTCGTCAACATCTACACGCTGACCACTGGCATCGATTGGGACGTGCGTTGCATCATCCTGGCGCGCCCCACGAAAAGCGAAATCCTGTTCACCCAGATCATCGGGCGCGGCCTTCGCACCGCCGAAGGAAAAGCGGAGTGCCTGATCCTCGATCATTCCGACACGACACTGCGGCTCGGCTTCGTCGACGATATCCACCACACCACGTTGGACATGAGCAAGCACCAGCAGAGCACCAACCAACGCAAGGAGAAGGCGACTCAGCTACCCAAGGAATGCTCGGCCTGTTCGTTCCTGAGGCCGGCAGGCGTGCATAAGTGCCCGGCGTGCGGTTTCATGCCAGAGCGCCAGTCGCTCATCGAGGAGAAGGCCGGCGAACTCGTGCAGCTCAAGGGCACGAAAAAGCGAAAGGAAAACGCCGCGCCGCATTCGAAGCAGGAAGTGTATTCGATGCTGCTGTGGTTGCAGAAAGAGCGCGACTACAGCCCGAAGTTCGCAAAAGCAAAGTTCTTCGATCGCTATGCCGAGTGGCCGCGCAACCTGCACGAAATGCCGATGGCGCCTGACGCCCCGTTCCTCAACTGGCTCAAATCGCGGCAGATCGCCTACGCCAAGCGCCGCGAAAAGGAGGCTCGCCATGCAGCGTGAGCCTTTGAAAACGCGGGCGGAAGGTCGGTGGTTTAGCATCCTTTCCGCAATCGGCATTCCGTCGAAAAGCCTCAAGAACAAGCACGGCCCATGCCCGATCTGCGGGGGTAAGGACCGTTTTCGGTTCGACGACAAAGGAGGACGCGGCACGTTCTTCTGTTCGCACTGTGGTGCCGGTGACGGCATCGAGTTGGTCAAGCTGTTCCGGGGTCTCGATTTCAAAGAGGCCGCCGTCGAGATCGAGAAATATATCGGGGCCGCTCCAATCATGGCGCCGGGCAACAGACAGCCGGCGACCGACGACCAGAAGCGCAACGAGATGACTTCGCTATGGAAGCGGTCGAAGCCGATTTCTCTCGATGATCACGCCGGCCGGTATCTTCACCGCCGCACAGGACTGGTGGAATTCCCGAGTAGCCTGAGATTCACCGAAGATGAGCGATATGTTGATGCCGGGGCGAAGCCATCTTGGCACCCGGCGATGGTCGCGAAGGTAGACCCAAGCGATCAGGCGGCCGCGCAGGGCGAGCGCGCGGCGATACATCGGACCTATCTCGACAAATTTGGGGGCAAGGCTGATGTGCTGGCGCCGCGAAAGATGCTCGGCGCGATGCCGACAGGTGCAGCTGTGCGGCTGATGCCGCACCAAGACACGCTTGGCATTGCCGAAGGAATCGAAACAGCACTGTCGGCCTCGGTCCTCTACAACATGCCGGTATGGGCCGCTCTAACCGCTGGCCTGCTTCAGGAATGGACGCCGCCGGCATCGGTCGAGACGGTGTTTATCTTCGGCGACAACGATGCCAGCAGCACCGGCCAAGCCGCTGCCTACTCCCTCTGCCAGCGCCTCAAGGCGAAAGGACTGAGCGCCTTCGTCGAATTGCCACCCGTGGTTGGCCAGGACTGGAACGATGTTCTACTGAGACATGGGAAAGACGGTCGAACGTCTTGATAGTCAGACGTGAGGTAGGCACTCCTGGTTCATCGGTGGCGCCAATGCCGAACATGGTCTGCGTCGCACAACCGAAGACAAACGTCGCGCCGTCCTGACACTTCTGAGCCGCATATTGTACTTCGCGTACCAAAGACTCGATTTTTCGTGGGATGCGCAGTATTGCAACGTTCGGGCCGTGTGGGACGAGCGATGGCACTTGCATGTGGGGCGATCTGTCAGCCAACTCGGATCGAGCGAGAGGTGCAGGCATTTACATCGAGCGCGAGCCCAATTCAGGTTGTTACTGACGTGGCGCCCGGGTTCATCAAGGCCCTGAACAATCCATATGGCGGCGCGGCCCTCATCGCCGAATTGGTCGCGGCGGAATTGGGAACCTGGCTCGGCCTTAAGGTGCCGCCGTTTGCCATTATTCCAGAATGCAATATCGAGCTTGTCATGAGAAAGAACGGGCAGATTATGCAGGGTCCGCTGTTCTTCTCAATGCAGGTCGATGGCTCCCCGCGCGACGGAACAGATATCTTCCTCTCGAAGCTTCGGGACCGCGATGATGTAGCCAAGTTGGTCATCTTCGATACATGGGTAAAAAATTGGGACAGACATGGTCTCGCGGACGACAATTCAGACAATCTGCTTTTCGTCCGCAGGGGGGAGAGCCGCAAATATGATCTTGTGCCTATCGATCATGCTTGGGCATTTGATGCAGACTTCCCCATAGCCTCCCCTCAAATCGACGCCATCGAAGAGACGACGGTCTATGGCAAGTTTCCTGAGTTCGACCCATATATCACTCATCGCTCGGTAGCGAACTCACTGGCTCGGCTAGCCCAGCTTGACGGCGCATTTGTAGAGGAAGTCGTTAACTCCGTGCCGCCACAATGGGGCTTGGGCCAGCAGGCGTCTGCCTCGCTTATGGAATTGATTTGCAGGCGTGCAGAATATGTGGTGAAGACAATAGCGGTTCGCTTAGTTGACGATCCGCCCATCCCCGGATTGCAATCGTAATGCGTGAACATCAAGGATATTTTTCGCTGATTCAGTACTCCGAGTACCCGGAGCGGGCTGAATTTGTGAACATTGGTGTTGTGCTCTTCGCCGACGTGAGCCCGTTTGTGTTTTCAAAATTTGTTGAGCGCCCAAGCCGTGTCGAGAGGGTTTTCCGTTCCAATCCGGGAGTGCATTTTCGTAATATCAGAGACTCCCTAAAGGATAGGCTGGCACTCGAATTTGCTAGGGGATGGAACCGCGATTCCGTCGACCGATTCATCGAACTTAGGTCTGGAAAGGTAAGGCTTTTACCCGCTCGGTCGATATTCGTTGAGAGCCCGCAGGACGCCGTTAAACGACTATTTGATGATCTGGTAGGGGAGTTGCCTCAGCAAACGTACGGAAGACGCGCCGGCACCAAACTGAAAGAACAGCTTCGGTTGCAGGGCGTCGAAGGCCTTTTGCAGAAACCAGATCCGATCTTGCTTCCCTCTGGCGTGGAGGTGAAGGCGGCATACGGATATCAAAACGGCAATTACAACCTGATCAAGGCCGTCACGCTTGACGGCGGTCCCGACCATGCGTTGGAAAAGGCAAGCCCTCATATGATTGAGGGCAGGTTGCTTTTCGACGCAACGCGGGCGGCGGAGCAGAAAAAGCTGGTTATTGTGGGCGACGTGGACGAGCTAGATTCAGACTTCGTAAACATGGTGGCTGATCAAATGGAACGCCACGATGTCACGTTCTATAGGTTAGACGAAATAGGCCCTTTGATTGTCGATATTCGCAAGAATGCGGCTATCCGGTAGATTTTTTTGAACCGCTCGCCCATCTGTCAACGGTGGACAGATGGAGCGGAAGGTTGAGCGCAACGGCGCGACCTACACCATGAACACGGCGGCAATCGAAGACCGTCCCTAATCAATCGGATGATGAAATGGATGTGACGACGGCCAGCTGCCAGGTGTGGCATGCAAACCGCTGATATTGCGTCCAGGGCTTGTGGCTATTGGGAAAAGACGGCTAGATCGGGAATGAAACGTTTGCACTTCAGCATCTTGACGATGGGCACCCTGGCACTGGGTATCATTGCTACCGAGGCGAAGCCGGTTCAACTGACCGCCGATCAAATCGGAGTCATAGAGCAGACCATCAGATCCCTGCTGAAAGACCAAACAAACGTAACATTCGGCAAACCCGGTGCCACTACGACTTCAACCGGGTCAATCATTGTTTGCGGTAGGTATTATGCAAAGAGCGGCTTTGCCGGGTATTCCGGCGAGACGGCCTATAGGGGCCAGTTCGATAGCGCCGACAGCGGGACAAAATATCTGCCAGCCTTCGACATTCTCACAATGCCTGAAAATCAATCGGAAACCGACGATCTGATAAAACGCTGCGCCAGTTTAGGGGTCGATGTGCCGCCGATCGGCAACTAGCTTGAAATAATCGCCGCCTTCTACGCCATCGCGGCGGTGACTGAGGAGTCGACGCGGTCGACATCGCGGTTTCTCGCGTACCGGACGAGATCCAGCGCGCTCTTTTCTCGAGGATGCGCGGATCTCCCGATCGACATGGCGGTATATCGAAACCGCAATAGCGAAAATCCATGCGGCAATCGTCGAGACGGGCACGCACTCACCTCCATCCTGCTTATGGGCGAAGCTGGGCACGTATGACGAGCGCAACTGCGCACGCCGATTTGAGCAACTTTTGGAAAGCTCCGCAATTTTTTGCAGATCTGGCGCTGAAGGCTCGCCGACCCCCCAGAATTCCCTTCTGAAGTTAGAAGACATTTTCTGATCCGCGTTATTTTGGGAATTTTTTTGCGTTTTTGACACTGCACGCCCAAGGCTGCCGTCCAAAATGGACACATGGGGATACGCCGGGACACCTAGGGACGCACCAGGACAACCAATTGAAATAACAAGCTAAATTTGCTCCCGAGACGCATTTGATGGTACTGTGCGTACAGTAATTTGCGGCTGACAGCCGCACGAACCCGAAACGAGCAGGAGGCGGCATTTGCCCAGAAATGGTTCAGGTACATTCGTCCAGCCAGCGGGCACCGCAGCCGTCCCGAATACGACGATCCAGAGCACGCCGTACAACAATTTGATCGCGGATATCGGCAACGAGATCACCGGTTCGCTACCGATAAACGGTGTCAAGGCCATGACTGCGAACCTGCCCATGGGCAACAATCGCGTCACCGGCGTGGCCAATCCGATCTCGGGGACGGACGCGGCCACGAAGAGTTATGTCGATCTCACGGCGGCTACCACCCCCGAACAGTCCGGTTCCGGTGCTGTTGGCTTCACCTCGGATGCTTCTCCTGGGGATGACACGGCTGCTATTTTGGCCATGCTCCATGCCGTGCCTATCGGCGGCGAAGTTTATCTATCAAAATCTTACAACGTCACAGGCTACCAGAATTTTAACGCAGCCCAATACACGGGGCCGGGCGAAATTGTCACCACGGTCGCCGCGAATTCCCCAGCGCTGCTGGGTGGTCTTGCCCGTCTTAACTGGGGTAACGACGCCAACATGGACGTGTTTGGCGAAGAATATCTGTACGCTGTTCGCAAAGAGATTCTGGCAGGCAACAACATCACCGGCACCATCTATGGTGACAGCACCTTTGCCAATCCGTCTGCGGTCATTTCCAATACGAACAACTATCCTGAAAACGCGCTGAACGCGATAGCAGCGCAGATCGGTCTGCCTACTGCGTTTTCTATGAACAATATTGCGAAGGCTGGCACCACTTTTAACGACGCCATAAGCGGCAACACAAAAGATTCAACAAGCATAGTCTCCAACCTGGGGCCGACGAAAAAACTTATTATGATGAAATTTGGCCTGAACGAGGCCAACAAAGGTTCGCCCGGCTATCCGACCGGTGGAGCGCCTCGTACAGCGGGGCTGGTGGCGGCGTGGACGCAATTGGCTGCCGACTTGCGCGCCGGCTTAGCGTCAATCCGCTCGCAGACATACGGGACTCTGGACGCGACTTCTATTATATATTTCGGCCCGAATGCTGCGCAGAATACCGGCTATCAGGATTTCCGCTATCTCGAAACTGCGATCAAGCTGATTAAGCAGATCTGCCGAGAATTCAACGTCATGTACATCGACACCTATCATCGGTGGAATGACGCATACACTTCGAATTATCGCTGGACTGACGGGGCTTGGTCAGACTATCCGACCAACACCATTCCAGGTTACGGCCCGCTTCACCCAAACGATATTGGATGGTCGACCATTTGGGGCGCGGTCAAGTATTACCTTGATCAGGCTCTTGTCACGCCCGACAACAAGACCAATAAGTTTTTAAACCCTCCTGTGGCCGCCGTGGCGGCTCTTGCTTTCTCCGCTCTCCCAAACGCCTTCCAAAAGGGCATCAGTCAGTATCGCGTGACGACAGCTAACGGCTGGCCGGCAAACGGCATGGTGACTGCGTTCCAGTCCGGCGACCTCGACTTGACAACGCAAATCCTTCACGTCGATGGCTCTGGCACCACCTTCATTCGTCGCAAAAACACCGGCGCAAATACATGGACCGCATTTACCGGCTCACTCGCGACAATCACATTGGCCAACACATGGGTCCAGGATGCGACCGGCACTCTTATTGGTTGTCGCATCGGAATCGACGGCAAAGTTCATCTGCAAGGCGCCATCAAGAATGGCACAATCACCAGCGGCACTGATTTCGGTACCCTCCCGGTTGGCTTTCGCGCATCCATTGAAGCGAGGCTTGGCGGTGCCATGACCAGCGGAGGCACGCCTATCGGCATCGGCGTCAGGACAAACGGCACCATGTACTGGGTCGGCACCGCGAGCGCGACATGGACCAGTCTAGATGGGTTGAGTTTCTATCCTTGAGTTAAGGTCGGTTCAGGGAGGCTCGTTGCGTTATCGGACACCTGAACTAGGTCGCTTATGGTGGGGGCCCGTTTCTTTAATCCCCCGCCAGCCGCTGACCCCGCGATAGCAGGTATTTCGATCCAGCGAACCGAGAGCCTAAAGGAGGCCCTACAGATGCGTTCCAAAGCGGGAATGACAGATCGGATCATCGTTCGAATCCCGGCTGAACAAAAGCGCAAGCTGATGGCCGTTGCCCGTCAGCGCAATATGTCGTTGAGCGAGATGCTTCGACAGGCCGGCAGCCTGTTCGAGGCCCGCAGGGTTGGGGAATTTTAGGATGGTCCAACTCGTCCCAGTCGATAATGACCCGTGGGCGCCGGCCGCGCCTCCCGGGGGCGCCGGAAAAGGTCCGCGCTTCCAAGGAATTCCGGTTCAGATGGGCCAGACCCCGCCGCAAAATATTCCTCCTCCCCCGCCTGGGTTTGTCCTCCAAGACCCGCAGGGCACGGTCCCGCCGCCCCCTGATGGGTTTCATCTAGTTCCGGTCGACCATGATCCGTTTGCCGAGCCCTATGGCGCCCCACCTCCCGGCGTCATCATCCACGGCGCTACCACGGACTCAATTTCCGATCGGCCCGACCTCTCGATCGTTCGGCCGAGCGACAATGGCGGCGACCGCAACACCGCGGTTCAGGAAATGGCGCTGCTCAAGCGCGCTAGTTCCGGGCTCGATAGCACTCGCGGCCTCGCCCCGACATTCCAGGGCGTTTCGCTTGGCGGTGGCGACGAGGCGGTATCCGCTGCGGCGGCGGCCCTTGCGGCGGCCAAGGGCGGCAATTTCCAAGATAATTACGATGTAAACCAGGCCGCGCAAAAACAGGTGCAGGATCGCCAGTTTGCGGAACACCCTTACCTGTCAGCAGGTGGACAATTGGCGGGCGCATTGCTTCCGGGCCTTGGCGGTGCTGCGCTGGCGTCTACAGGGGCGCGGATACTTGGCGGCGGCATTCCCGCCGTGTTGGGCGCTAACGGCCTCGTAGGTGCTGGCATGGGCGCCATTCAGGGCGCTTTGAGTGCTGATCCCGGCAATCGGCTGTCCGATGCCAAGACGGGCGCAGAATGGGGTCTTGGCCTTGGCATGGCAGCCGTGCCTGGTGGCGCCGTAGCGGGTAAGGTTATCGGCGCGGGCGCTCAAAAGGTCATCGACGCTTACTATGGCTTGATGCATGGGGGAGATGTGCCGGGTCAATCTGCGAAATCCCTTGTGAGCAATCTAAGCCGCCAAGGCGACACGGTTTCGTCGGCCCTTCAGAAACAGGCTGATCTTGGGCCCGGTGCAGTCTTGGCCGACACGGGACCGGCGGCGCAGGGTCTTACCGCACGCATGGCCACGACCGAAACCGGTGTTTCGCCGCAGATGGTGCAAAATCTCACGACCCGCGCCGATCAATTCGGCCCTCGCATCAATTCGGCCGTAGATGCAGCAGCTGGCCCAGATATCAACGCACCGCAGCAGATGGCTGGTCTCAAGGCTACCACGACGACCAACGGCGCTGCGGCTTACACGAAGGCCGAAGCAAGTCCGGAGAAAATCGATGTTACGCCTGTAGTCGCTCAGATCGATTCCCAGATCATGCCAAGCGCTATGGCCGGTACGACGCTCGATCCGATCTCGGCGGCACTGAAGCAGGCGAGGGGGTACATCGCAGGCCCCGATTTCACAAACGGCAGCACCGAAGTCCTACACCGCGCCCAGGATGTGATTGACGACATGGCGTCCTCGGCCTTCCGTAGTGGTGACAACGCCAAAGCTAAGGCGCTCTGGGGCGTCAGGACCAAGCTTCTTGGCCAGATGGACGCAGCCAATCCAGACTATGCTACGGCGCGTTCCCAATATGCATCCGACAAATCGATCGAGAATGCCTTCGAGAACGGCCGCTCGATCTTCGCGCCGCGTTCGGAAGGCCAGGTCTATGATCCCGATCTGCTGGAATCGCGCCTCTCCTCAATGTCGCAGCCGGAAAAGGAAGCATTTCAACTTGGCACCCGTAAAGCGCTGACCGATACGATGGGGCAAGCTCGCACCGACGCTGCGGGGGTCAAGGCGCGCCTCGCCAACGAAAACGGCTATCCGGTGCAGAAGTTGAGGCAGGTGATCGGGGATCAGCAGACCGACGGCCTGCTAAAGGAACTCGACAACCAAGCCACCATGCAGGCCACGAACAATGCCGCCTTGAACGGTTCGAAGACTGCCATGGCTACGGCAGCGGATGCAGATATTCCGCAGCCTAATCTGATCAACCAGGCGGGCGCGAGTGCCGGTGGTCACGGTGGCGGCGCTCTTTCGGGCGTGCTCATTGGCGAGCAACTAGCAACCTCTCTTGGTTTGCCACCGGTTCTAGGATCTGTGGCCGGGCTCCCGGTGAGCTGGCTTGCCGGCAAGGGCGCCGGCATGGTGGCGGATGCGATCAATTCCGGGCGCGCTGCCGCCAATGATGCCGCCAAGTCCAGCATGGCACAGGTTCTGACATCACCAACGCGCCAGAAGGTTGCAGATGCGCTCCTGGCCTACGAACGGTCGTCGCCTGTGGCGTCTGCCATAAGCGAGAAGGCAAAGATGATTGCGCGAGCAATGATGATGGAAGGCGGCGCAAATGGGCAGACACTAGCGCCCGCTGTCTTGCCTCGTCCGACGCGCAGCTTCGAGTTGCCATGGTAGCCGGCCAGCACGGCGATTGCGGAGATAGCCGAAACCCATGAGCGCCACGCAAGCCGCAAGCGCCACAGCAAGACCGGTCCAGCCGAATTCATTAGAGGTCCAGTTGGTAATTGGCCGAAGGACGACCCCAACTACCCACATCATCGGCAGGAACACGGCAAGGCAGAACGCGTAGTAGAGCCATCTCGGGATCATGGCTGGGAAATATAGGAGAGATCCAATGAAAGCGGAAGATCACATCTCAGCGGAAGAGTTCAATCGACGGGTTTGGGCTCTGATCCAGGGTAGGGAAATTGGGTCCTCTCAAAGACCTGTATCATTATCTCGACGTATCGACCGTAGTGGCTTGCCTTCTGTTCAGGAGGCATTCCGGCCATCAGATCAAGCAATTGATCAATGAATCGCTCTCGGTTCAATATGCCTAGGTTTATCAGAGCCACTGCGAGCGCATTTTGAGCGAAGAAAGCACAAAGCACTTCATTGTCTTTCCAATCGTCCATGGTCCCCTCCTGAAAGTGAGGATCATGCCGTTTCACCAGGAGACACGCAATTGACGGTCGATCCGATCAAGCAACATCTCAAAAGGCGTCAAGAGCGTTATGAACTTCGCGAGAGGGGCTGGTAATGGCCGCTCCACTCGGTAACGAATTCTGGAAAGCGCGCAGCTCTCATGGTCGAGGCCCGATCTTCGCCTCTCCAGGTGACTTGTGGGAGGCGGCGGCAGAGTATTTCGATTGGGTCGAAGCCAATCCGCTATGGGAAGCCAAGCCGTTTGCATTCCGGGGCGCGGTGACTGTCACTGACCTGCCCAAGATGCGGGCCATGACCATTTCCGGTCTGTGCATCTTCCTCGATATCACGCTCCAGACGTGGACGGACTATCGGTCCCGAGAAGATTTTTCTGACATCACATCGCGCGTGGATGAGATCATCCGAACTCAGAAGTTCGAAGGCGCCGCTGCTGATCTGCTGAATCCGAATATAATCGCGCGTGAACTTGGCCTGGCTGAGAAGCAGGACCACAGGCATGGCCTTTCTGACGGTGTTGCCGAACTGCTCGCAGCCGTGGACGGAGCCACAAGGGGCCTCCCGAGTGGAAAGTGAAAAAGTCTCACATTCAATCTGATCGCGCTCTTCACGGAGATACGTCTTTGAACACCGTCGTTCCGCTCAAGAAACAACTAGACGCCTCGCCCCAGAATGGCGCCGATAAGTCAGTTCCGGCCATCTCGCCCGAGAAGACTGAGCGCGAAAAGGGAACACTGGCCAAGCACTATTCTCGTCGCAGAAAGGCGCCCGTCGTACCTCGGATCAAGGTTTCCGGCATCAAGATAACAAACGACCATACTGACCCAGATGTGGGCTGCGCCCTGCTGAAGGAGGCAATGGGCACCACAAGCGACGATTTCGCAAAAGGCATGATCGGGCAACTGGTCAACATCGGCAGCCAAGGCCAGGTACCGGACGAACCCGGCACCAACTTCGCCCTTGCAATCGTTGGTGGCATTGCACCGCAGGACCAAGTAGAGGCGATGCTGGCCGCCCAGATGGCAGCGGTGCATATGGCGACAATGACCTTCGCCAGGCGGCTCGCGAACGTCGACACCATTCCGCAACAGGACAGCGCAGAGAAGACGTTCAATAAGCTCGCACGCACCTTTGCGGCCCAGGTAGAGGCATTGAAGCGCTATCGCAGCAAGGGCGAGCAGCGGGTGATTGTGGAGCGTGTCACCGTCGAGAAAGGTGGGCAGGCCATCGTTGGCAACGTTGCTCATGGGGGTGGGGTGGCTCAAGAAGATGACCGGTAACCGCATGCAAAGCGCCCACGCTGCCCCCAGGTGTCACGCAAAAAGCAAGCGCAGCGGCGTGAAGTGTCAGGCTCCTGCTGTTCGGGGAAAACAGGTCTGCCGTATGCATGGAGCGCGAGCTGGAGCACCCAAGGGGTCCGCTCATGGCCAATACAAGCACGGTCGTTACACGTGCGAGGCAGTGGCCGCTCGACGCGCCTGTGCCGCGCTCGTGGCGTGTGCAAACGAAACGATCCGTAACATTACCGGAGGCGCTTATGAATGACGAGCTTCAGCGACCGACTGCCAGTGGAGATCTTCGACGGGCAGCCAATGTAGCGCAGGAGATGGCTTCGGCGGTTCGCCTAAATTCCCTGGGTGCGCCAACGCAGGGCGATCACATGCTGAAATTGCTGGTTAGCCTGATTGGTTCACGATCTGAAACCCCAGCCGACGCACTGGCTTTCGCGGCCACGGCCCGCACCTTGCTACCGTTGGCATTCGCATCTGTGAATGATGCCGGCGAGCGCATGGCAACGGAGTGTGTCCGACACCTAATTGATCGCACTATTGAGACCTTGGAGGGTATTTCCGGCATGCGGGCTGAAACATTCACTGGCGCGGGCCCGGCGGTGAATTGAGGCTTTCGGTCGCGCCAATACACCCCGTTAGCCGTGTTTGGCTGGCTACTGGCAGAGGTCGAGCTCGGGTCTAGGGCTTGAAACCATCTGCTGGCGCGTGAAATCCAATTTCGTAGAGGTAATATTCGAGCTCAGACGAGCTAACCGACATCCCCGTGCCGATATAGGTTTCTGAGTAAATCCCGTCTTCCATTTTCCAGACATCAAGGCCGTTCGGAACAGCCTTCTCGCATCGCCAGTTGGTCGTATCCAGAACCTTACACCCATCCAGAAAAAAGGCGCCGTTGTTCCCCACGTAGGGGCCTGTCAACGTCCGCCATTCCCGACGGACGACATTTCCGGCCGGATTGACCGTGAATTTGTCGACAGAATATTCGGTGTTGTCGCCGCAGATCGCTGTTTGTGAGGATGGCAGCAGACATTCGGCAACGATGCGCGAGGCCGAATTGCCGTCGCCGGCATCACATGCGGAGAGGGATAGCAAAACCAGCAAAACGAGGCTTCGCCTCATGTTTTGAATCGCAAGGGCGGGATCGCAGGACAAAAGTAGTGCAAGCGGCAGAAATAAATAACGCGGCATTGTCCCCTCCCCAAAATAGGGATCATGCCGTCACTCTTTGGAAGAGTCGAGAATGCGAGGCTTTTTGGACACCGTATCCCAAAAAGGAAGCGAAGTAGCGGGCTTTAAACTCTCAAGTTAAGGCTCTGCGTACATTGAACCCTGAAGCCCATGAAATGGAAAAGCCCGCTACCGTGAGGCAGCGGGCTTCAAGTGTCCGAAGGGCAATTGATCAGGCGGCGGCTCGGCGCTCGCTCATTACCTTGTGGTGGCAGGCCGACGCGGTGGCGGTCAATTGCTCAGCCAGATCGCGGGCAATCCACAAAAGCCGCTGGATGTTAGCGTCCGTATCGCTCTCCACCACGACATCAAAAATGACGCTCATGAGCGTCGACAGATTGAGGATGTCGCCTTCGAGGTCGTTGAGGTTGTCGGAAGGGCCGCTCATGCTGCACCGCCTTCCGAGGCCTTAACCGCGCTTTCCAAGGCCTCGACCGGAAGGAACGACCAGAGCAGCGCATCAATGTCTTCGGACTGGAGGTCGCCGTATTTGCCAGTGCAGAATTCCAGCAAGAATTCTGCCTTGATCCGATGTTCTTCCATGATGGTGCACCGGTAGGCGCAGACGGCGTTGATCGAACTGCGCTCGGCGTCGGAAGCCGCGTCGCGCTCTTGAAGAGCCTGCTCAAGGCCGACAGCACTACGCCTTGCGCGCTCTTCCTCGATGAGGCGCTTCAAGGTTCGCAGGTCGGACTGTTCCGCCTTGCGAAGCGCCGCGGTCGATTGTTTCGCCAGATCAGGGGCGACCTTATGCAGCGCGGCCAGCTTCTGCCCCTGCTCGCGGTAGCGGCGCTTGATTTCGTCGCGCAGATCGTCTTCCACGCGCTCCAGTTCGGAATAGCGGAGGCTGCGCGATTGCCCGCCCCCGATCGACAGCGGAACATACATCTCGGCTGTCTTCGGCAGGTATTCCTCTTCCAAGGGTGTGGCGCGGTCGATCGCCACGATGAAGCGGGTGTAGGCAGCATGCTTGGCCTCGATCAGCGCCAGCAACTCGGCCGGTACTCCGGCGGGTTCGGCGGACACTGCCTTGGCAGGCGTAGAGAGGACGGTGATAGCGGAAACGATGCCGGCGCTGGTCACGGCCAGAGCAGTACGGCGATTGAGATTGGGCATACCTTCGGCGGCTGCCAGAACGGGGGCGTTCGACATTGCAAAATCTCCGGTTTTTGTGTTTCACACACGGTAAGCTGTGTATCATTAACCTAATCTAGAAATGTATGTTGTCAACTTATTTCTGTGTATGGTACACATTTTTGAAAATTGGGGACATCAATGCTTACCACCGGAAATCAGCTCAAAGCGGCTCGTGCACTTATCGGCATGGAGCAACAGGACGCCGCCTCTTCAGCCGGCGTACACGTCAACACGATAAGGAGCATGGAAGCGGCGGGGCCGTCCCCAATTACCGGACGTGCGCAGAACGTTCAGGCAGTACAGCGGGCGCTTGAAGCGGCCGGCATCGAGTTCCTGAACCATGGAAGCCCAGGCGTCAGGTTGAAGGCCAAGCTGTAGGCACAAAAAAGCCGGCTGGAGGTTTCAAACCCCGGCCGACCTTCGCCAGTTCAATGTCAGTGACGAGAAAGCCGCCTCCGTTTGGATATCTCCGTTATGACAAAGCTGATGATGTCGACGGCCTCGCGGTCGTGCCGCTCCTCCACGGTCTCGGGCTCAAGATCGGCGTCACCATCCATCTCGTCCAGCATGCCGATCATGTGCTCAATAGTCGCCTCGACACGGCGTCGGAAGAACTTGCTCATTCCTCCATCCATTCGATCAGGAGACGACCGCCCAGGGCACTAACCGCCTGCTGAATGTGCGCGGCTGGTATGGGCTTACCTCTTCCTTTGTAACAATTTCGGAAGACTTTCTTTCCGCCCAGCGACCTGTCTAGGTCGGCTGATGTCATCCGCAAATCAAATGCTCTGCGCCGGATGGCGTCGACCAAGTGGTTCCCTGTGGGCAGCGGCGGGCGTTTGGCAAGGTTCAATTTCCTGTAGTTGAGACGGTTGGCGACCTGCTGGACAGTCAGGCCCAGTTCTTGCGCTATGGTTTTGCGGTCGATGCCTTGGGCGGCAAACCGGCGTAGCTTCGAATCTTGGGCGCCGGTCCAGATGTTTTGCACCTTGTCGGGTATGAGGCCGCAACGCTTTGCCATATGACGCATTGCGGTCTCTTTGCGATGAGGGAGAAGCTTTCGCAACAGTTCAACATCGGGCCAGTGCTTGCGGAGCAATTCGCTTTCAACGAAGGTCCAAGTGTCATCCCGGCGCACAATGCGAGCGCGACGGAAAGTAGGGAAATTACCGTGCATCGTTATCTCCGGTTCCATTCACCCACCGCTTCGACAAAGTCTGATGCAGATCTACAGCGAGGGCAGCGCCTTTTTTCGGCACTCTCCGACTTCCACAGGCTGGGAAAAGTCGACGGGAATTGAGTGGTGGCAACAAAAGGTGATTTGAGTTTCAGATGACGCGCCTTTCCATCGCCGAAGAGCTTGAGAGCGCCGCAGATCGCAGCGATGATAAAGTCTCGGGCGGATCTCATGCACGCTTTTGGAAACTGCTCGTGTTGTTGCTCTGATCGGGCGATGTTAGCCTAGGTATCAATTCGGGGTGGGCAACATGAAACGGAGCTTGATCGGCCTAATCGCACTTATGATGTCACCCTTGTTCGCACCTCAGGCGAATGCCGAGCGTACTTCCAATGTCCAAACCCTTTTGGCGGCTTGCACGGAAGACAGTAGAAGCTTTGATTTTACCTATTGTCTCGGATATGTCGGTGGCACGGCCGACACGATGGCAGTCAACGGATGGGCGGCGAAGAAAGCCGGCACCCCGGCGACATTGGGCATGACTTGTATCAGCAGCCCGGCCCCTACTTATGGCGCCTACGTACAGGCATTTGTGAATTGGGCGCAGGCTCACCCGAAGAATTGGCAGGAATCGCTAGGCTATGGGGTGATGGAAGCGTTAAGTCAGACTTGGCCTTGCCAATAGATCGATCTACCCGCCCGACCTCCGACTTGCGCCGACATGATGCAACGGAAAGACTCAGATATATCTGAGGCGCGGCGGACCTAATGGGACGTCTGGCCGGCGCATCCGGCCGAAGCGATCCCTTGCCAACCGCCTTGCATTCAACCACGCACCGCGCGATGGTGACGACCTGCAGACAAAGGGAGTGGCAAACAAGTCGCAATGAGCCGCCAATCATTTGTCGAAGAGCTTGAAGGTGCCGCCGATCGCAACGCGGAGATCTCGCCCGCGAAACTCAAGGTCCTACTGCGCCGGGCGGCGCTGATGCTCCGGAATGCCGGCGATGGTGGCGTGGACCTGGAGCCGAAAATCGAGGAAACCCTAGATGGGCTAGCCGCAGAGATGTGCGTTTTGAAGGCGGAATTGATCCGAACAATCGTAACCGAATGGCTGATCGCCAACGCTTATTTGCCTGTCTTTACGATCGACGAAGGCTCTACAACCGACGGAAATGGATAGGATCTAGCTGCGGCCAGCGCTTTTTCCTTAGCGGCCTTGTAGTCGCTCTCCCATGGCAAGTTGTCAAAGTTTGGCTGATAGCCACCTTCGCGATAATGATGCTCTGCGACGTAGGTGCCTTTCGCCCCTTCCAGCACACAGGCCCACGGCGGATTTCCCGGGCATCGGTAAAGGCCCACTGCTGCCATCAGTCTTCTCTCCGTGAAACGCACCTATCTCACTCTGAGACATGGTCCCACGAACGCTTGCTAGCGTCGCCCTTCATTGTGATGACGCTGGTTGGGGCTATGGGTCGTTACTGGCTTATCGGTCATTCGCATGATGCTAGTTCCGTTAGCTTGAGCGTATGTTTGGTCAGCCAGCACGGCGTCCTCTTCAACTCGCTGGTCAATGGCCCGGCAACCCAGTGACTCTACCCCGCTATGGGGTTGCCGGGCCGCCGGAGGGCCGCAACAGCGACACACCCCCTTTTCGCGACGTATGTCGTCGCGGGCTTGTCGGTCATCGCTTCCGCTCTGGTCGAGTTGAAAAAGCCCGTGCCCTCGGCCAGAAGGGCGCGGGCCGATCAGGGCTTATTGGCCCGATCTTCGGCAGCGTGATGGAGGCACTCCTGCCGCAAGCGAGAAACTGTTAGTGATGGCTAATGTTCCATCAAGCCGATGTTTTGTCACTCGTCTTTCCAGATCACGCGTTTCTCCCACCTGATCTCGACCAGTCGCCGGAACCGGATGGTCTCAAGCTCCTGCCCGACCGGGTGAAATAGCTCGGCGTCCATATATTCCTTCTTACAACTCCAATCTCGACATCACCAGCTGCACTATCATCACGGAGCCAGCCGGCGAACCTATGAAGAACCTGCACGACCGGCAGCCCGTCATTCTCGACCAGGCCTATTATGATGCCTGGCTGGACCCGGCGACGCCGAAGGACAGCCTGAAAGACATCCTCAGCCACGATATCGACGGCCAGCTGCAGTTCAACCGCGTCGGCCGCGACGTCAACAAGACAGTCGTCAACAAGCTACCGAACGACCATCCTGCCCTAGTCGGCCCGATCAACCCGCTATGAGCCTCAAGGAACGCATAAGCCCGAAAGCGGAGTTCGCGGCGGCAGATGTCATTCGTTCCATGGTGCTGGCGCCGATGGATGGGACCCCGATTACCGCTCGCGACCGGGAAGGCAATGTCGCCCATATTCGTTGGCGCGCCGACCAAGACTTGGAACCGGGCGAGCGGCCGCACTGGGCGCGTTGGGATACTGACGTCGAATTTCATGCCGTGGTCTGGACGCCAACGGCATGGACTATCACCGACATCCTAGAGGTCTACGGATGAGCGACGAACCTGCCAGACTTGCCGAAGGCATGACGGCCGCGCCACGCGAGCGTGCGCGGATCGAAAACCACGTCTGCGAGCATGAGGGGTTGCAGCAAAGGTGCGCAAGGGGGCGCGACCGTTGCAGATCGATAATCGGCCGCCGACGAGATTTCAATGGCCGGCGGCTGGATCAGTCGACTTCAATTATTTTTCGCACCGGCTTCTTTACCCTTTGCACCGAGCATTTCTTGACGGGAGCGGGCCTAGGAGCTGCCGCTTCAAGCGCTAGGCGCTGCTTTCGCAGTCGCTCCGATTTCGCTTCGCGCTCTTTACGCTCGGCATCGACCGCAATTCGATACTCGCGGTCTGCACGCTCCCATCTTTCTTTGTCCATGTGCCGTTGAGTCAAATGGGCCTCCCCTTGCTGGTCGACCCATGAAATTCCGACCGGGGAAAATGGTTCCGCAGGCCTAAGTTTCGGCTTCGTTCACCCCGGCTTCGTCGACTTCTGCTTCCATCTGGTCGCCGATCGGCTTGATCCTATTGGTCACGGCCAGGGGGACGCCGTCGAAGCCTTGGACCCATGCGTCGGCGTATTCCTGCCAATACTCGGGAACGACCCGCCCCTTGCCGTGGCCATTGTCGTCTTCCTCCCGAAAATCTTGAAGCGAAGCGTGCCGCAAATTCTCTTCGCCGCGCAAGTGCTTCACGCGACCGATCAGGCCCGGCTTGACCCACTGCGCCGCCGGCCGCTTCATGCCCTCGGGTGGCGGCCCGGCGTGTTCCTGCACGCGCTTCCATAGCCGCTCGCGGATTGGCCGGCTGGAGTTGATGAAGGCCGAGCCGACATAGCGCCCGGTCGCGCGGTCGGCCATCAGCGCGAACGCCGGCTTGCCAGCCTCACGCTCGACGCTAGCGCGGCTCCCGCATCATGCTGAGGTAGGTCGGGTCGAACTCGGCGATTTCCTGTAGCCGGTGCCAGTCCAAAATGGTCACCGTATGGTTTGCCCAACTGACGACACCGACCTTGCGCAAGGCGCCGATGACGCGGTTCATATGCACCACCGATAGGCCGAGCACGTCAGCCATTTCAGCCTGCGAGAGTGGCAGATGGAAGCTCATGCCATTGGTGCGCTGGACGACCTGCAGCCGCACAAAAAGCTCGCAGACGAGATGGGCCAGATGCGACGTCTTGGAGCGCCGGCCCATGGCGACGATCCATTCGCGGTGGATGGCACCGTCGACCAGCGTGTCCAGCCACAGCAGCCGGGTCAGATGCGGCGCCTGCTCGGTGATGGTCCGAAGCCGGCCATGATCGGCGAACATGACATGACAGGGCGAAAGGGCGACGATGCCGTGATCCATCGTCTTCAACAGGAAGGCATGGAGATCGACAAAGTCGCCAGGTACCTGCAATGAGGTGAACTGTCGCCCGCCATTCTCCAGCACCTTGTAGCGCGCCGCGAGGCCATCAAGAATCAGCGTCGAGTAGGTCGGCCGCGATCCCGAGGCGACGATGTCCTGGCCGATGGCAAAATGGCGCTCGAACGTCATGGCGCCGGCCAGCAACGCCTTCTCGGCGTCTGAAAGAGCGTCGTGCTGACCAAGGTTCAGATAAAGGGATTCAAGCACCGCTATCTCCAGCGAAGGGGCTCAGAGTTGATCGCCAACTGTTTCTGTCGGATGCAAGGGCGGGCCGCGCGGCAGCACTAAACGTTCGAAATACGCAAGGCATTAACATTTGTTGGAGCGCGTTGTTCCCCGGAAAATGCCACCGCTGGCGGAACAACAACTCAGTCCGGGAATTGTCCGTTGAATCTCTCTCGTCAACAACAACGGTTTTGAGGTTCAGCCCATCATGCCTCGATATTATCTCGACCTGTACAATGGCGACGGTCTCACGGTCGACGATGACGGCCAGGTTTTCGAAACACGCGAACGCTTACGGCGAGAGGCGATACGCATCCTGCCCGACATTGTCCGCGACGAGATGATCGAGAACGACCGCACCGCCATTACCGTCAAGGTGCGGGACGAGACCGGGCGCCATATCTTCGAGGCATCGCTGGTGGTCTCTTCTGGGTGGTGTGATTGAGTTCAGCGCTCGCTAAATCGTTCCCCGCATTTAACTTTGACCTATGATGGACCTCCCTGGCCTTTGTATGTGGAATCTCGTTGAGGTGGAGTAGATCGATGGCAACGAAATAGAGGTCTTGCTGCCGGCGCGTGATCGCCTTGCGCAGTTCGCCGAAGTCGGACAGGCCGGCGGCGTTCAGGACGACGATCTCGCCGTCGACGATGGCGCTTTCGGCGCCCAGACTTGGCGCCTCTTTCACCAGGTCGCGATATTTGGCAGACCAGTCAATGCCGTTGCGCGTGTGGATCCGGGTACCGTCCTCGTCGATGATGATCTGTGAGCGGTAGCCATCGAATTTGACTTCGTGAATCCAGTCGTCGCCTTCGGGAGGCTGCTCGACAAGGGTCGGCATCAAGGGCGGGATGAACTTCAAACGCATGCACTGACTCGCAAAGACCGCGATTCAATTAGCTTGCGCTGAATTGGTTCCAAAATGCAAAAAGCCCGCCGGCCGGAGCCAACGGGCGCAAAATCCCTATTTCAGCGGAACCTAATTTAGATGGCGAGATTAGCTGCATTGGCCATGCCGTTTGTTGAGTGCTGACCGGAGAAAGATGCAGGATGCCCCTAACTGACGAACTGCGCGATGTGCCGCTCGACTTTCGATGCCCCGACTGTTCACATCCAATGGTGAAGACGGGCTCTTGGCTTAGAACGATCGCGAGCTTCAGATGCGACGGCTGCATGGCTATTGTGCGGATCGGCTACGAAGAGAAGCTGACGATTTTCGCGCGTTACCTTAGAAAACGGTAAGCGCCAACACTTACGGATTTTCATCGCTTCGTCTTACCTGAAGGGGATGGCCCGCGCCTCGCCGGGACCCTTGCTATTTTCGGGCGTTGCCATTGGGGGGCTGAACGATCTTACCTCGGCGCGGGTACCCGTTAGGTGGCCCTGGAGGGACCGCACCTGTGCTTGTCCTGGAATCTGTGGGAGGCAGAGTTGCCGAGGGTCCGGCGCCCAGAACGTATAGCCATTCACTCTTCGGTTGGTTCGTCGCGTTGCCATAGTAGATGATTGACGGCCATTTCTTGTCGACCCTTTGTTGGTCTGCCAAGCTATGGGTTGCCGAAAGAGCCAATGCAATTGCCGCGAAGACGAACTTCATTGAACCACCCAAATCGCAAACCTGATACATGGGCGTCGAAATATGAGATTGTCGTTAAGCGTACTCCGCAAATTGTAATTTCTGGGCTGCGGATCGGGGCAGAGGGGGCGCTGCTAGGAACCCCAACGCCCCCCGCCCCCTATGTCGCCGGCTACTATCCAATTTTGGCGAAGCATCAGAGGCTTTCCCAACCTAAGGTTCCATGGGCATGTGGAACTCGGGCTTTAAACGGGGGTGGCCTTCGACATGACACGCAAGCCTAGCGCGACCGGCTTCAATAAGCTGTTGGCCACCGACGTTACCCTGCTCTCGCGAGATAGGCTGCTTGGGCTGCTGGAACTCGATACCGACACCGGTCCGATCAGCCTCGTTATGAACAAGCTGATCGCCGAGCGTCTGATGGAGACGTTGATAGATTTTCTGCAGGCCGGTGAAGGTGACGACGCGCCCAGTTTTGCGGTAGAACTCCTAGAGTTTGGCCCTCTATCTCATTTCCTATCTGGCATGAAATATCCCGATCTGATGGCCATTTCGGCCAGTTATGGCGGCCTACGGCCCCATCTGATAAAGTCCTGGGTCCGGGCATTGTGTGGAATTCGGAATGTTTGCGCGCATCATTCGAGGTTTTGGAACCGGCCTTTGGTCGACCAGCCAAGCCTTCCAAGAGCCCAAGAGGTTCCACACCTTGATCACCTGTTGGGAGATCCGGACTCGAACAAGCGTCTCTACGCGGCCTTGGCGATCATGCAGACGCTGCTAAAAACGGTTAATCCGAGAACCAAGTGGGCTGACAGATTGAAGGCGCACGTGGCCACATTTCCTCAAAGCCCGCATATCACAATAGCTTCCGCCGGATTCCCGCCAAATTGGCAAGCTTTGCCTCTCTGGAACTAACTCCTACCCGTTGCTATGCGGACTCGGGTACCTCACTCGGCCATCCCCGGCAGATCCCGGCTATTCCCACCTCGTCGCATCGGAAAGCACGCCGAATTTCTTTTCGGGGGTGCCCGGGGGGTGCCCAGCGCCACAGCAGACTCTCGGCCCAGGATGGGCCTGCGTTCAACACATTGATTTCTTTGAAGAAACTTGGTGGAGCCAATCGGGATCGAACCGACGACCTCTTGAATGCCATTCAAGCGCTCTCCCAACTGAGCTATGGCCCCACTTCCGGCAGTCAACCGGCGCCGTTTCCGGCGAAGAGATCCGGCGCGGGTTGGTGACCGCGCCGTTCGTGCTGGCGGCTTCTAACCCCGCCTTTCCCAGATATCAAGCCTTCGAGAGCCGCTTTTTCTCCACAGGCCACGAAAGCCTGCAAACGCCTGGTTCCTAAGGCCGATCAGACCTCGTCGTCGTCGTCGCCAACGCCGATCATGTCGGCGACGTCGTCGTCTTCTTCCTCTTCGTCGGCAAGGAAAGTGTCATCCTCGTCGTCGCCGAGGTCGACATCGTCCTCGTCGTCGCCGAGATCCGGCAGGTCGTCGGCCTTGACGTCTTCGTCGGCCTCTTCGAGCGAGACGACCTCAACGCCCTCTTCCTCCTCGGCGTCCACTTCCTTCTCGGCCACTTCCTCTTCCTCTTCGATGGCGGCAATCTTGCCTTCCTCGAAATAGGAACGCGGGTAGGTCTTGCCGGTGTAGGGCGAGACGATCGGGTCCTTGTTCAGGTCGTAGAATTTTCGGCCCGTCTCCGGGTCGATGCGTTTTGTGCCAAGTTCAGTTTTTGCCACGGCAAGCCTCGTCAATAAAAGAGTGGTCCCCTTAACCACAGTTTGCAGCGCTGTCAAAGCGAAAAGCCGGCGTCACAAAACCATGCATTGAAAGGCCTCGCGTCAAGTGACGACCATGGGGGATGACCATTTCGGCCCACCGTGATAGGAGACCGCCGCACCAAATGAAAAGCGCCGGCCCGCCGGCAATCCGTCCAGGGAAATTCCATGTCTCACGCCGCCGCCCCAAAGTCGGCCACCGCCCGCAAATCACCAGCCCTTGCCGGCACCGCGCGTGTGCCGGGCGACAAGTCGATCTCGCACCGCTCCTTCATGTTCGGCGGCCTGGCCTCGGGCGAGACCCGTATCACCGGCCTGCTGGAAGGCGAGGACGTGATGCGCACGGGTGCCGCCATGAAGGCGATGGGCGCGCATATAGAGAAGCGCGGCGCCGAATGGGTGATCCGCGGCACCGGCAATGGCGCGCTGCTGCAGCCTGAAGGCCCGCTCGATTTCGGCAATGCCGGCACCGGCTCGCGGCTGACCATGGGCCTGGTCGGCACCTATGACATGGAAACGACCTTCATCGGCGACGCCTCTTTGTCCGGCCGGCCGATGGGCCGCGTACTCGAACCCTTGCGCCAGATGGGCGTGCAGGTGTTGAAGGCGACGCCCGGCGACCGCATGCCGATCACGCTGCATGGGCCTAAGCACGCCGCACCCATCACCTACCGCGTGCCGATGGCCTCGGCGCAGGTGAAGTCGGCGGTGCTGCTCGCCGGGCTGAACACGCCCGGCATCACCACCGTGATCGAACCTGTCATGACGCGTGACCATACCGAAAAGATGCTCAAAGGCTTCGGCGCCAACCTGTCGGTCGAGACCGACGAGCGCGGCGTGCGCCACATCTTCATCGAAGGTCAGGGCAAGCTGACCGGCCAGACCATCGCGGTGCCGGGCGACCCCTCCTCGGCCGGCTTCCCGCTGGTGGCCGCGCTGATCGTGCCGGGCTCCGACATCGTCATCGAGAATGTGCTGATGAACCCGACCCGCACCGGACTTCTGCTGACGCTGCAGGAAATGGGCGGCAAGATCGAGATCCTCAACCCGCGCAACGCCGGCGGCGAGGATGTCGCCGATCTGCGCGTGCGCTATTCCGAACTCAGGGGTGTCGCCGTGCCGCCGGAACGGGCGCCGTCGATGATCGACGAATACCCGGTGCTCGCCGTCGCCGCCAGCTTCGCCGAGGGTGAAACGCTGATGCAGGGGCTGGAAGAGCTGCGAGTGAAGGAATCCGACCGGCTGTCGGCCGTCGCCAACGGCCTGAAGCTCAACGGCGTCGACTGCACCGAGGGCGAGGCTTCGCTCGCGGTACGGGGCAAACCGGGCGGCAAGGGCCTAGGCGGCCACCCCAACGGCCAGGACACGACCGTGCAGACCCATCTCGACCACCGCATAGCCATGAGTTTCCTGGTCATGGGGTTGGCGACGGAAAAGCCGGTCACAATCGACGACCAGGCTATGATCGCGACCAGCTTTCCGGAATTCATGGGCCTGATGAAGGGGCTGGGCGCGGAGATCGGGTGACAGTGGCAATCGCGGACCTTGGAGATTGCGGCCCGACTGGAATGTCGGCGGGACAGCGCCCCCCTCTGCCCTTCCGGGCATCTCCCCCACAAGGGGGGAGATCGGATGTCGCGTTTGCTTTCGCCAACTACAAACGTTGCAGGATTGAGGGCAGCGCTGAAGCTGCCAATCTCCCCCGTCGAGGGGGAGATGTCCGGCAGGACAGAGGGGGGCGCGAAGGATCGCTACCCCTGTTTCGACCGCTGCGCTTTTCGATTCCGCTCATGGCGGCCTACCAATGACACAAATCTTCACCATCGCCATCGACGGCCCGGCCGGTGCCGGCAAAGGCACGCTGGCGCGGCGGCTCGCCGACCACTACCGGCTGAACCTGCTTGACACCGGCCTCACCTATCGCGCGGTGGCCTACGCGCTGATCCAGCACGCGCTGCCGCTCGACAATGTCTCGGCCGCCGAAACCGCGGCGCGCCAGGTCGATATGACGAAGCTTGACCGGGCGGTGCTGTCGGCGCATGCGGTCGGCGAGGCGGCCTCGAAAGTCGCGGTGTATCCGACCGTGCGGCGCATCCTGGTCGAAAAGCAGCGCGACTTCGCCAAGGCACCACCCGGCGCCGTGCTCGACGGGCGCGACATCGGCACTGTCGTCTGCCCCGACGCCGACATTAAACTCTATGTGACGGCGAGCGCCGAGGTGCGGGCACGGCGGCGGCTTGCCGAGATCGAGAGTATTGGCGGCACCGCCGATTTCACCGAAATCCTTGCCGACATCGTGCGCCGCGACGAGCGCGACATGGGCCGCGCCGACTCGCCGCTGAAGCCCGCCCCTGACGCGCACTTGCTTGATACCAGCGAAATGGCTATAGAAGCCGCGTTTCTTGCAGCCATGGCGATCATCGACGACGCCTTGGCCAAGAGAGACAAGGCCTGAGCCGGGTTTTTCCCTCGTGTTTCCGTTGTCGGAGGCGAAGAAAATACCCATATCGGGCACGAACCAGCCTGCCAGCATTCTTCATGCGCCGGAATTGCCGCTTAGAGAGCGGCCCAGGGCTTTTGTAGCCCGGAACGCCGGCAGGCCAACGCAACGCTAACCCACGGCGCCCGTCCCGCAACAGATGCGGGGCATTCCAGGAGAAACAATGTCAGCTGCAAATCCCACTCGCGACGATTTCGCGAGCCTGCTTGAAGAATCTTTTACCGCCGGCCATTCCGGCGAAGGCCAGGTCGTCAAGGGCATCATCACCGCCATTGAAAAAGACATGGCGATCATCGATGTCGGCCTGAAGGTCGAAGGCCGCGTGCCGCTGAAGGAATTCGGCGTCAAGGGCAAGGACACCACCCTCAAGGTCGGCGATACGGTCGAAGTCTATGTCGAGCGCATCGAGAACGCGCTTGGCGAAGCGATGCTTTCCCGTGAAAAGGCCCGCCGCGAAGAGAGCTGGGTCCGCCTCGAAGAGAAGTTCACCAAGGGTGAGCGCGTCGAAGGCGTCATCTTCAACCAGGTCAAGGGCGGCTTCACCGTCGACCTCGACGGCGCCGTGGCCTTCCTGCCGCGCAGCCAGGTCGATATCCGCCCGATCCGCGACGTCTCCCCGCTGATGCACAACCCGCAGCCCTTCGAGATCCTCAAGATGGATCGCCGCCGCGGCAACATCGTGGTGTCGCGCCGTACCGTGCTCGAGGAGAGCCGCGCCGAACAGCGTTCGGAAATCGTGCAGAACCTCGAAGAAGGCCAGGTTGTCGAAGGCGTCGTCAAGAACATCACCGACTATGGTGCGTTCGTCGACCTCGGCGGCATCGACGGCCTGCTGCATGTCACCGACATGGCATGGCGCCGCGTCAACCATCCGACCGAAATCCTCAACATCGGTCAGACGGTCAAGGTGCAGATCATCCGCATCAACCAGGAAACCCACCGTATCTCGCTCGGCATGAAGCAGCTCGAGAGCGATCCGTGGTCCGAGATCGGCACCAAGTTCCCGATCGGCAAGAAGATCAAGGGCACCGTCACCAACATCACCGACTACGGCGCGTTCGTCGAGCTGGAGCCGGGCATCGAGGGCCTCATCCACGTTTCGGAAATGTCGTGGACGAAGAAGAACGTGCATCCCGGCAAGATCCTTTCGACGACCCAGGAAGTCGACGTGGTGGTGCTCGAAGTCGATCCGGCCAAGCGCCGCATCTCGCTCGGCCTCAAGCAGACGCTCGAGAACCCGTGGCAGGCTTTCGCCAGCAGCCATCCGGTCGGCAGCCAGGTCGAGGGCGAGGTCAAGAACAAGACCGAGTTCGGCCTGTTCATCGGCCTCGAAGGCGACGTGGACGGCATGGTCCATCTCTCCGACCTCGACTGGACCCGTCCAGGCGAGCAGGTCATCGAAGAGTACAATCGCGGCGACATGGTCAAGGCGCAGGTACTCGACGTCGACATCGACAAGGAGCGCATCTCGCTCGGCATCAAGCAGCTGGCCAAGGATTCGGTCGGCGAAGCAGCGACGAGCGGCGAACTGCGCAAGAACGCGGTCGTCACCTGCGAAGTCATCGGCGTCAAGGATGGCGGTCTGGAAGTGCGGCTGGTCGACAGCGGCATCGAGACCTTCATCAAGCGCTCCGATCTGAGCCGTGACCGCGACGAGCAGCGCCCCGAGCGCTTCACCGTCGGCCAGAAGGTTGATGCCCGCGTCATCGCCTTCGACAAGAAGACCCGCAAGCTGCAGGTCTCGATCAAGGCGCTGGAAATCGCCGAAGAGAAGGAAGCGGTCGCCCAGTACGGCTCGACCGACTCCGGCGCTTCGCTGGGCGATATCCTGGGCGCCGCGCTGAAGAAGCAGGGCAGCTAAGCCTCAGCCGCCTGCCGTGCGCCTTGCGCGCGGCCCGTCATAAAAACCCCGCCGGAGCGATCCGGCGGGGTTTTTCTTTGGCTCACGCCTGAAACTGAAGACCTTTACCGATGGCTCAGGCCCGGCCGTAAAGCGGCACCAGCGTGCCGCTCATCGCCTGATTGGCCGGCGAAGCGAGATAGGCGATGGCTTCAGCCGCCGCTTCGAGACTGACCCATTTGCCGAAGTCTGCATCCGGCATGTCGGCGCGGTTTGCCGGCGTGTCGAGCGTCGACGGCGCCACGGCATTGACCAGGATGCCCTTGGCCTTCAGTTCCTCCGCCATCGCCACCGTCATTGCCGCCACCGCCGCCTTGCTGGCGGCGTAGGCGACCATGCCGGCGCCGCGCCGCGGGTCGAGCCCGGCGCGCGCGGTGACATTGACGATGCGGCCCGCGGTGCCCGATGACAGCATCGAGCGCACGGCCGCGCGGCAGCACAGGAAGGCAGTGCGTGCATTGGTGTCCATCATCTCGGCAAAGGACGCGGATTCGATCTTTTCCACCGGCGCCATGGCAAAGCCACCGGCCAAATGGATCGAGCCCCACAGGCCTGGAACCTGGTGGTAAAAGGCCTCTACCTTGGCGGAGTCCGAGAGATCGACATTGTGGACCAGCTTGACGCGGTCATGCTCGGTGAAGGGGAAATGCGTGGGCGTGGCGGCATGGGCATTGGGCACATGACAGATCGCGCCGCCATCCAGCAGTTTGCCGACAACCGCGCCACCGAGCGCCCCGGTCCCACCGGTCACAACGATATGCCTGCCTTCAAGTGTTTCCGTCATCCTGGACAGCTCCTGTCATTTTTTATGATTATGTCGTTTTTTATGCCGCGCCGACGCAAAGCGTCGCGCCTTTTGCACGATCACTCAACTGAAATCTCGACATGGCAGATGTTGCGTCTTTGCATGCGTCGCGCCGCAGCCAGCCGTGATTCATGACTGCCGAGACAGGAAGCAGGTTGCGCCGCCACACCTCAGTCGACTGTGATTTCGATGACGCGCGGCAGTCCGGTTGCCCGCGCGCGTTTCAGCGCGTCCGCCAGCGCGTCGATATCGGCAAGCCGTTCGGCGCCTATGCCATAGGCTTCGGCCAGCTTACAGAAATCCGGCGGCGCCGGCGACACGCCGACCGGCTCGACACCGACATCGAGCATCGAGGTTTCGATCTCGCGGTAGCCACGATTGTTCCAGACGACGAAAATGACCGGCGCCTGGGCGTCGAGCGCCGCGCCCAGTTCAGGCAGCGTGAACTGGAAACCGCCATCGCCGGTCAGGCAAACCACCGGCGCACCAGGCACAGCAAGGGCGGCGCCGATCGCCGCCGGTGGGCCGTAGCCGAGTGCGCCAAAACCGGTGGCGGCATTGAACCAGCCGCCGGGGCGGTCATGGTCGTAGTAGAGGTTGGCGGCATAGATCGGCTGCGTCGAATCGCCGACGATGAGCGCACCCGGCAGCGCGTCGCGGATCATCTCGACGGCGCGCACCTGCGCCTGCAGCGTCGGACTGAGCTCGGCAAAAGCCGCTTTCCGTGTCGCGGCGGCGCGCGATGGGCCGCTTTCGCTTGGCCTGACATGGCTGATTTCCAGGAGCAGCGCTTCGAGCGCCTCGGCGCAATCGGCTTGAATCGAAACCGTCGCTGGGCGGCGGGCAAGCTGATCCGCGCCTATATCGATGCGGATCAGGTTGGCGGGCAGGACGAAACCGCCATCGCTGTAGCCGTCATAGTCGGTCGGGCCGAATTCGGTGCCGGCGGCAATGACCAGATCCGCCTCGGCCATCAGCGCCCGCACAGCCTTCAGGCTGGGACTGGCCGGCACGCAAAGCGGATGGGCATGCAGGAGGCCGCGCGCATTGGCGGTCTGGACGACCGGCGCTCCCAGTCGTTCGGCCAGACGCCGCAATGGCGCCTCGGCGCGCTTGGCGCCGCCGCCGGCAAGAATGAGCGGACGGCGCGCCGCGGCGATGAGTTTGGCCGCGCCGGCAATTGCCGCGCTATCCGGCGCGGGCGGCGCGGCATTGCTCAGCATGGCAACGATGCCATCTGCCGGCTTGACCATGACGTCGGTCGGGATTTCGATATGCACCGGACCGGGCCGGGCCGATGAAAACAAGGCGAAGGCCTGCGCCAGCGCGCCGGGCAATTCACCGGCCTCGGTGACCCGCTGCGAAAACAGCGCCACCTTCTCCATCATGCCGCGCTGGTCGGGCAGTTCATGCAGATAGCCCAGGCCCTTGCCCAGCGTCGGCATGGCGTTGACGCCTGAGATCACCAGCATCGGCACCGAATCGGCGCGCGCCTGTCCCATGGCGGTGATGGTGTTGGTGAGCCCCGGTCCGGTGATGACGAAGGCGACGCCCGGCCTGCCGCTGGCGCGCGCATAACCGTCGGCCATGAAGCCGGCGCCCTGTTCGTGGCGCGGCGTGACATGGCGAATCCTGGAGCGCGCCAGCCCGCGGTAGAGCTCGACCGTATGCACGCCGGGAATGCCGAAGACCGTGTCGACGCCATGGGCCTCGAGCAGTGAAATGAGCGCCTCGCCGACCGTCGTCCCAATGGTGGTCATTGGCGCAGCACCGGCCGCGTCAGGCAGGTCGGACCACCCTCGCAAGCGATGCAGAGCGCATCCGCCTCGAAGGTGGAAACCACGCAGCCCGCCGCCTGCATGGCAGAAGCGGTCTTGGGAAAACCGGCGACGGCGATGACCTGGCGCGGCGCGGTCGGCAGCACGTTGAGGCTCAGCCCGTTGGAGGCGAAGAACTCGTCGGCATCGCCCTCGACCAGCGTGATGCCGCGCGCGCGCAGCAATTGGTAGAAGGCGGCCGGCAGCAAGGGCGCGTAGACCAGCGCCAGATCGTCGGCCAGCGGGCTGATAACCGACATCAGATGCAGGCAGGCTTCCTCACCGTGCCACAACGGCAGATCGAAGCCAAAGACCGAAACGCCCTTGGGCGACAGCAGGTTTGAAAGCTGCTGGATGCCGTCCTGATTGGTGCGCACGCCACGGCCGACGGCCAGCGTGTTCGCGTCGACCCAGACGCAATCGCCGCCTTCCACCTGGCCCGGATCATCGATGCGGCCGAGAATGGGAATGCCCATGCTGATGTAGGCGGCCTCGTGCAGACCGGGCTCGGCCCGGCGCAGCGCCTTGCCCATGGCAAGAATGATCGCGCCGTGGTCGGTCATCAGCGACGGATCATGGGTGAAGACGGAATCGGCCAGCCCGTCATCGGCGTCCGTCAGCCATTCGATCTCGGCGCCCGCGGCCTCGACCATCCCCGCCAACTGCTGGTGCTGGGCCGCGGCTTTGCGTGGATCGAAGCCTGGACCGTAATGCCATTCGGAGGCCTTGGCATGACGCATGGCGCTGGCGGCGGACCGCATAAGCACGCGTTGCAGCGGTCCGGCCATGGACTGCGACCCGTATGATTTGCCCACTCAATTCTCCCGAAACGTCCGTTGCCGCCACTAACCACTACAGCAAGCTGTGATCAATAGTCCAAAAACCATGGTTGACGGAGGCAAGCGGAACGGTCCATCTTGAGAATGGGAACTCTGTCCAGTGACGGGTAATGAGTAAAAACTTCCAGCAGCGACGGGCTCGACCGCTCCACGGAGCGTCGAAGGGATGATGGCGCAAGGCGCCGCACCCGCACTGAAACACACGGCGCAGGACGGCGCCGCCGAAGCCATCCATGTCGAGAACCTGCACAAGAGGTTCGGTGAGCTGCATGTGCTGAAAGGCGTCTCGCTGTCGGCGCGCGACGGCGAGGTCATCGCCATCATCGGCGGCTCAGGCTCGGGCAAATCGACATTGCTGCGCTGCATCAACTGCCTGGAAAACCCGACCAGCGGCATCATCCGCGTCAATGGCGAGGAGATCAAACTGAAGGCCGACAGCCATGGCCACACGGTTCCGGCCGACCGCAAGCAGATCGAGCGCATCCGCTCCAAGCTCGGCATGGTGTTCCAGAACTTCAACCTATGGAGCCACATGACGCTGATCGAGAATGTCATCGAGGTTCCCGTCCATGTGCTTGGCGTCAAGCGCGATGTGGCGATCGGCGAGGCCGAAAAGCTGCTCGCCCGCGTCGGCCTGGCCGAAAAGCGCGACGTCTATCCGGCCTATCTGTCGGGCGGCCAGCAGCAGCGCGCCGCGATCGCCCGGGCGCTGGCCATCAATCCTCGTGTCATGCTGTTCGACGAGCCGACCTCGGCGCTCGATCCCGAGCTGGTCGGCGAAGTGCTGAAGGTGATTGGCGACCTGGCGCGCGAAGGCCGCACCATGGTGCTGGTCACCCACGAGATGAAGTTCGCCCGCGAGGTCGCGACGCATGTCGTCTATCTCTACAATGGATTGGTCGAGGAAGAAGGACCGCCGGAGCAGATCTTCGGCGCGCCCAGATCCGAAAGGCTCAAGCAGTTCATCCGCAACATTGGCTAGGACAGGCCGAGACGGAAGAAAACCGGGAACCAACAACAAACTGGGAGTCGTGAAAATGAAGACTGTTCTGAAGACATTCGCCGCAGCGTTGCTGCTGGGCGTTGCCGCCATGGGCGTGGCCAAGGCCGATCCGGTCAAGATCGGCGTCGCCGCGGAGCCCTATCCGCCCTTCACCTCGCCGGATGCCTCGGGCAAGTGGGTCGGCTGGGAGATCGATTTCATCGACGCCGTCTGCGCCGAGGAGAAACTCGACTGCGTCATCACGCCGGTTGCCTGGGACGGCATCATCCCGGCGCTGACGACCAAGAAGATCGACCTCATCGCCAGCTCGATGTCGATCACCGATGAGCGCAAGAAGACGATCGACTTCTCGGACAAGTACTACAACACGCCGACGGCGATCATCGGACCAAAGGACCAGAAATTCGGCCCCGCGCCCGCCGACCTCAAGGGCAAGGTCATCGGCGTTCAGGTGTCGACCGTGCACGCCGTCTACGCCAAGAAGCACTTCGGCGCCACGGCTTCCGAGATCAAGGAATACCAGACCCAGGACGAAGCCAACAACGATCTTGCCGCCGGCCGCCTCGACGCGGTGCAGGCCGATTCCATCGCGCTTGGCGAATTCCTCAAGTCGGATCAGGGCAAGGCTTGCTGCGATCTGAAGGGCATGGTGGCTCCAGACGATGAAGTGCTCGGACCGGGCGTCGGCGCCGGCGTGCGCAAGGAGGACACCGACCTGAAGAACAAGATCAACGCCGGCATCAAGGCTATCCGCGCCAACGGCAAGTATGACGAAATCTCGAAGAAATACTTCGATTTCGATATTTACGGCGGCTCGACACAGTCGAACTGACATCGTCCATGCATGAGCAAAAACCGCACGGCATCTCGCCGTGCGGTTTCGTCAAAGCCGCTGACGACACTTGACAGCGGCTGACGCCAGCAATTCGGGGGCGACGCTGATCGACGCATTCCTTTCGGCCTCGGCGGCCGGCATCATCGAACTTCTCTCGCCCAACCCGCCGGGCTGGGGCGGAACTCTTTTGGTCGGGCTGCTCCATTCGATCGAGATCGCGGTGGGCGCCACGTGCCTCGGTCTCCTGATCGGCACCGGCGGCGCCTACGGCAAGCTCTATGGCGGGCCGGTGGTGCGCGACCTGCTGGCGGTTTACACCACCGTCGTGCGCGCCGTGCCGGAACTGGTGCTGATCCTGCTGCTCTATTATGCCGGAACCGACCTGATCAACCAGGCGCTGACGGCAATGGGTTATCAGCGCGTCGACATCAGCGGGCTTGCCGCCGGTATCGCCGTGCTCGGCTTTGTCCAGGGCGCCTATTCGACCGAGGTGATCCGCGGCGCGATCCTGGCCATTCCGCAGGGCCAGATCGAAGCCGCGCGCGCCTATGGAATGTCTCCCGGACTGCTCCTGCGGCGCATCACCTTGCCGGCAATGCTGCCCTTCGCCATACCGGGCCTCGCCAATCTCTGGCTGATCGCCACCAAGGACACCGCATTGCTGGCGGTCGTCGGCTTTTATGAACTGGCGCTGGCAACGCGGCAGGCCGCGGGCGTCACCAAAGCTTATTTCACCTTCTTTTTCGCCGCCGGCGTGCTCTATCTGCTGCTGTCGCTGTTTTCCAATCTCGTCATCGGCCGTGTCGAGGCCTGGTCCCGGCGCGGCATGCCTTCGCTCAAGGAGGCGCGCTGATGGCCAACGAGGCAGCCATCATCAACATCGTCGCGCGGACGTCGCTGTGGCTGCAGCCGCACCGCATCGTGCTGATCCTGATCGCGCTGGGCCTGGCGCTGAGCGCCGTCTTTTTCATGCGCTGGGACTGGCTGCCGCAATATTATGAAATGGGATTGATCGGCATCTGGCGCTCGCTGTGGATCCTGGCCGTCACCTGTGTGCTGGGCTTCCTGCTCGCCGTGCCGCTCGGGCTGGCGCAGGCGACCGGCTCCTTCTGGTTCGCCGCGCCCGCCAAGGTCATTTGCACGGTGATTCGGGGCACGCCGTTGCTGATTCAGCTGTGGCTGCTCTATTACGGACTCGGCTCGCTGTTTCCGCAATATCCCTGGATCCGCGAATCCTGGATGTGGCCATATCTGCGACAAGCCTGGCCTTATGGCGTGCTGGCGCTGACCTTGTCTTTCGCCGGTTATGAGGGCGAGGTGATGCGCGGCGCCTTTGCCGGCGTCCCCAAGGGCCAACTGGAGGCCGCCCGCGCCTTCGGCATGAGCCGCTGGAAGGCATTTCGCCGCATCTGGCTGCCGCAAGCCATCTACCGGGCGCTGCCGACGCTGACCGGCGAAACCGTGCTGCAGCTGAAGTCGACGCCGCTGGTGGCGACGATCAGCGTCATCGACATCTTCGCCGTTTCGTCCAAGGTGCGGCAGGACACCTACCTCACCTACGAACCCCTGCTGCTGCTGGCGCTGATCTACATGACGATCACCGGTATTCTGGTCTTCGCCTTCAGCAGGATCGAGGCGCGGATCCCCAACAAGATCGGTTAGGGGAGTAGGGGAGTAGGGGAGTAGGGGAGTAGGGGAGTAGGGGAGTAGGCAGCCACTATTCACATTCACATTTCAATCCCCATTCGCTATTCACTGCCCACTGTCCCCTACTCCCGTACTCCCCTACTCCCTTAGGACTTCCATGATGCAACTCAGTCTCGAACAGGCAAAAGGACTGTGCCGGATGGCGGCACTCGGCGCCGGCGCCAACGAGGAAGCGGCGCAATCGCTCACCGCCTCGATCATATCAGCCGAAGCGGAAGGGCTCTCGACCGTCGGACTGTCGCATTTCATCGACTATCTCGAGGCGCTGGAAGCCGGACGCATCGATGGCAATGCCGATCCGGTGATCACCCGGCCGGCGCTGGCCGTCTTTCTTTCCGACGCGCGCGGCGGTCTGGCGCATACCGGCTTCGACCGCACCATCGACGATCTCGCCAAGGCGGCAAAGCTGTTCGGCGTCGCCATTTTCTCGCAGAAGAACGCCTATACATGCGGCGCGCTCGGCTATTTCACCGGAAGGCTGGCAGCGCAGGGGCTGGTGTCGTTCGCCGCCACCAACGGCCCGGCCGTGCTTGCCGGCTCGGGCTCGGTCAAGCCGGTCTACTGCACCAACCCGATGTCGTTTGCAGCACCCGCCGCCGACGGCGCGCCGCTGGTCATCGACCAGTCGTCGAGCGCTACCGCCTTCGTCAACATCCGCAAGGCTGCCGAGGACGGCAAGACAATCCCCGAAGGCTGGGCGCTGGATGCCAGCGGCAACCCGACCACCGATCCGGCCGCCGCCATGAAAGGCGCCATGCTTGCCTTTGGCGGCCAGCGCGGCGCCAACATCGCGCTGATGGTCGAAGTACTGGCAGCGGGCCTGTCGGGCGCCAACTGGTCGCTCGACGCGCCATGGTTCACCGGCGGACCGGACAGTCCCGGAACCGGGCTGTTCGTGCTTGCCGTCGAGCCCAAGCTGCTCGATCCCGACTTCGAGCAGCGCATGAAGGACCAGCTCGACCGGCTGCGGCGGCGCTTCGGCGTGCACGTGCCCGGGCGTGCCCGCGCCGAAGCCGCCGAGAAGGCGCAAGCGCGGGGCATCACCGCGTCAAAGGCTGTGGTGCAGCGCATTTCCGAATTCGCCGCCCGCTATTCCGCTTGAAGACATCTGCTCAAGCTGGGTCGAGCGGCTGTGCGCCAACGGATTTTTCCGCGCCTTCGCTGAACCTTCCGGTGCGTTCCAGCGACCAATGCTTGTCCGGGTCGGGCTTGCCCGGTCGGTGTCTTCTGTCGGATGCGTCAAGGGCTGAGGTCTCACGCCATGCCGATACCGTCTCAGGTCGGCCGCCTCGTTGGACCCTGATTTCGACCGAGCTCACCCGGAAAACCCCGCTTCGGCGGGGTTTTCTGCGTTTCGACCGCATTTGATAAAACCTGATTATGATAGTTAACTTTTGTTAACTTGACTTGACGGAAACCATCGGGCGTTTGCAAAGGACGATCACAAAAACAGGAGCTACGATGTCCGTAACCACCGACGCTTCCCGCGGCAAGCTGATCATTCCGGCGCTTGGCCGCCTGTATTCGTCGCTGCATGACGCCGCCGAAACCGTGCTGCGCGCGGTGGCCGGCATCTTTCTAACCGTCCACGGCTCGCAAAAAATCACCAATCCTTTCGGCGCCGCCGAAATGGTCGAGGGCCTCGGTTTCTATCCCGGCGCCTTGTGGTCGTTGCTGCTCGCCTGCACCGAATTCTTCGGCGGCATTTTCATCGCCATCGGCCTTTTGACGCGGCCGGCCGCCTTTGCCGGCCTGTTCGTGCTGTTGGTCACGGTCTGGTTCCACTGGATCACCATGGGCCAAGGCTTTTCGGGTGCCGAGAAGTCGCTTCTGTGGGCCGCGATCCTGCTCTTCTTCGTCATTCGTGGCGGCAACCGCCACTCGGTCGACGCTCGCATCGGCAAGGCGTTTTGACAAGGTTTTGTCCTGACGCAATTCCCAAGGGAAAGCGCTATGCGCTTTTCCCGGAATTGCTCTGAAAACAAGGGGGACAGCGACGACGCGTCACCCTTTGCCTTTGGCGCAAAACGGACTATGAAACGGCTTCAGCCAAGCCATCTGGAACGTGCGCCGGAGCCCGCCATGACCGAAATCCTGCAGACCCCAAAGCTCGTCGTCGTCTTTGGCGGGTCAGGCTTTGTCGGCCGCCACGTCGTGCGCGCGCTGGCCAAGCGCGGCTATCGCATCCGGGTCGCCTGCCGGCGGCCCGATCTTGCCGGCCATCTGCAGCCGCTCGGCAATGTCGGCCAGATCCAGCCGGTGCAGGCCAATGTGCGTATGCGATGGTCGGTCGACCGTGCCGTGCAGGGTGCTGACCATGTCGTCAATCTGGTCGCCATCCTGCATGAGACCGGCCGGCAGAAATTCCCCAGCGTGCACGAGTTCGGCGCGCGCGCCGTTGCCGAGGCGGCGCGCGCCGTCGGCGCCGGCCTCACCCATATTTCGGCGCTTGGCGCCGATCGGGAGTCCGAATCGGACTATGCACGCACCAAGGCGCTTGGTGAAAAGGCCGTCCTGGAGACGATCAAGGACGCCGTGATCTTCCGGCCATCGGTCAATTTCGGGCCCGAGGACGCCTTCTTCAACCGCTTCGCCAACATGGCGCGCTATTCGCCGGTGCTGCCGCTGATCGGTGGCGGCCAGACCAAGTTCCAGCCGGTCTATGTCGGCGACGTCGCCGAAGCGGTGGCGCGCTCGGTCGACGGCAAGGTCGGTGGCGGCCAGATCTACGAGCTTGGCGGCCCCAAGGTGCTCACCTTCAAGGAGTGCATGGAAGAACTGCTTGAGGTGATCGAGCGCAAGCGCCTACTGGTGCCGGTGCCGTGGTGGGTGGCCAACATCCAGGCCTCGATCCTCGGCCTGCTGCCCAATCCGCTGCTGACCAAGGACCAGGTGATGCAGCTGCGCGAACACAACATCGTTTCCGACGCGGCGGCCAAGGCCAACCGGACATTGGCGGGGCTCGGCATCCAGCCGCAATCGATCGCGACGATCCTGCCCAGCTACCTCTGGCGCTTCCGCGCCGCCGGCCAGTTCCAGCAGCGCAAGCCCGCAGCCTGAATCAGTACAACCACCCCAAGGCGTGTCGAGATTCAGGTCAGGCCGAGTCGAGAACGGTGGGGTCCGAGAACCGGAGCGGAGCGTACTTGAAGTACGTGAGCACTGGAAGCGCAGCAGGCTATCGTTCGCAGGCCGGCATCACCTGAATATCGATGCGCCTAACGCGGCGTGACCTGCATCGGCAACCCGCCTTGCGGCTGCGTGGTCAGCTTCTGCACCGGCCATGGCTTGGTCTCGTCCGTGGTATCGAAGCGGAAGCGCGACAAAAGGATGGCCAGCGCGATGATCGCTTCCTGCATGGCGAAGCTGGCGCCGATGCAGACGCGTGGTCCCGCGCCAAACGGCAGATACTGGAAACGATCGATCTTTTCGCGATTTCCCGGATGGAAACGCTCCGGCAGGAAGGCGTCGGGCTGGTCCCACAGCTTCCTGTGGCGATGCACGACCCACGGCATCACCAGAACCGCGGCGTACTTCGGGATATAGAGATCCTTCCACATCTCCGGTTCGATCGGCTCGCGGTTGATCGACGGCGCCGGCGGGTAGAGCCTGAGTGCCTCGTCGAAAGCCGCCCGCGTGAACGGCATGGCATCGAGCCATTTCGTCGGATCGGGTTCGCGCGCCAGCACCTGGTCGATCTCCCGCTCGACCCTGTCGCGCTCCCATGGCGATTCCGCGAGACAGTAAAGCGTCCAGCCGAGCGCGCGCGCCGTGGTCTCGTGGCCGGCGCCGATGAAGGTGATGATGTTGTCCTCGACCTCGGCCCGTGTCAGCCCCTCAGGCCCCTCGGCCTTGAGCAGCAGCGTCAGGAAATCCTGCGGCACGGCATCGGGGTCGCGCTTGAACTTCGCTTCGCGCATCTTGACGGTGTCGGTGACGATCTTGCGGAAATAGGCCATGGTCTTGCGGCCACGGATGCGGGTCAGCCGCGGCAGCCAGTCGGGTGCGCGCAACAGGTCGAGCGGATCGACGCGGCCCATGGTCTCGAACAGGCGGTCGATTTCATTGGCGAAACTGCCCGGCTCGCCCGATATCTCGCCGGAGAACAGCGTTTCGGCCAGGATGTCGTAGGTAAGAAGCGTCATGTCGTGGGCGATGTCCGACGTGCCGCCATCCTCGTAGCGGGTGACGAATTCTTGCGTACGCTTCAGCATCGGCTGGGCGAAGCCGAAGATGTGGCGCGGCGTGAACACCGGCGCCATCGCCTTGCGCGACCGCTTCCAGACCTCGCCCTCGGCGGTCAGCAAGCCGTCGCGCAGGATCGGCCGCAGGATCTTCTGGCGTACCGTCGCCATCTTGTAGTTCTTGGCATTGTCGACCAGCACATGGCGGATAAGGCCGGGATCGTTGGCGACGATCAGATGCCCACCGACGCCACTCGCCGAAATCCAGGGCTCGTTGTAGGTATGCTCACCCCACAGTTCGAGCGGATTGCGGTAGACAATGCGGATCATCTCCAGCGTCGAGGGAGGCGTCGTGCGCGGCTTCGGCGCCGGGGGAACGAAAGGGGCGGGCTGGATATCCATCTTGTGCTCCGCTGATCCCTCAATGTAGTGGCTGGCAATCCGGGCGTCCATGTGACCGAACGGCAGCGTGACCGGACGGCAGGCCGGGACCGCGACGGCCGGGGGACGCAGCGGCAGACAGTCTGTTCAGCCGATTGTGACCGCTCCCCTGGAGGTGCCGCCTTGTCCGCAGCCGTGCTCTGCCGTAGGTCACAGTCACCAGCAGATACCGCCAATCGAAGGAGCCCGCCTTGACGCACCAGTTGAACATCATCATCGGCAGCACGCGGCCGGGTCGCGCCGGGCCGGTTTTCGCCGAATGGCTGGAGAGGTTCGCACGCGAGCATGGAAAATTCAAACCGGTGCTGACCGACATCGCCGCGTTCGATCTGCCGGTGCTGGACGAACCGCATCATCCCAGGCTGGGCAACTATCAGAATGCCCACACCAGGGCCTGGTCGAAGGCGATCGACGTCGCCGACGCCTTTGTGTTCGTGGCGCCGGAATACAATTATTTCGCCGCTCCGGCGATCGTCAACGCGATCGACTATCTCTTGCGCGAGTGGAAGTACAAACCCGCCGCCATCCTCAGCTATGGCGGCGTCTCCGGCGGCCTGCGGGCAGCGCAAGCGCTCAAGCCACTGCTGACTTCGGTGGGTGTCATGCCGATCCCAGAAGGTGTCGCGCTGCCAATGTATCAGAAACTGCTCGACGAGAAGGGTGCTTTCACCGCCAGCGAACAGGTGACAGGCGGAGCCAGGGCCATGCTGGACGAGCTGTTGCGCCGGAGCGAGGCGTTGAAGCCGATGCGGGCGGCCTGAAAGAGCCGGCTTTCGGCAGCAGTTGGCCGATGCGGAGCCGGACCACGCCGACCTGCTCAATGATCTGACAATCACCTATGACGAAATCGGCGAACTTGCCCATACCGCCGGCCAGTTGGACAGCGCCGAGACGGCCTTCGAAGAAAGCCTGAGGATTCGGCTGGCGCTGGCCGACAACAAGCCCGATGACGCGCGGCGCCAACGCGCTGTCTCAGTCAGCCAAACCAGGATCGGTAATCTGCTGCGGGAGCGCGGCGATGCCGCCGGCGCCTTCACCGCCTACAACAAGAGCCAGGCGATCGTCGAAGAGTTGGTGCGCCGCGACCCCAACGATACCGAGATCGAGCGAGACCTGTCGGTTGGTTACGCCAAGATCGGCAATGCGCTGAGCGACCAGGAGGACTGGCCGGAGGCACTTGCTTCCTACCGGCAAGCGCTGGACATAGCGCGTGAACTTGCCGCGAGTGACCCTGGCAACACCGACTGGCAGCGGGATATGTCGGTCTGTCTGGAAAAGGTTGCCGGCGTGCTGGATGTCCAGGGCGATGTCAGCGGCGCACTCGGGATCTATCAGGACAGTCTTGCCATTGCCGACCGGTTGGCCAACCTCGATCAAGGCAATTCCGATTGGCAACGCGACCTGTCGGTCACCCTATCGGAAATCGGCAGGCTGGAGACCAAACAACGCCACTTCGAGGGTTCCAGGAACGCCTTCGAAGCCAGCCTTGCCATACGCCAGCAATTGGCCGAGTCAGATCCGAACAACGCGATTTGGCAATTTGATCTGGTACAGGCCTACATCAACTATGCCTATGTAGCGAAGGATCCGAAGGCAGCACTGACGAAGGCACTGGACCTGACGCCGAAGCTCGACCGGACGGAGCGGCTAGCGCCCAGGGACAGACCCACGATCAAATATCTGCGCGACCTTCTCGCCAAATTCAACGGCCGAAAAAAATAGCCGGCTGCCGGCTCGGGGTTTGCCCCTGAAATGCCCGCAAACCTTGGAAAAACCGCCTTTAGCGCCTATATCTAATCCACATCAGAGGCGCGATTCGGGGCCGATTTTTCCCGCCGTGCAAGCGGCATCCAGACAACAGGTTTTCATGAGCGACCAGATCGACAACAACAACGGCGCTGAAGCCGAATACGGCGCCGATTCCATCAAGGTTTTGAAGGGGTTGGACGCTGTCCGCAAACGCCCCGGCATGTATATCGGCGACACCGACGACGGTTCAGGCCTGCACCACATGGTCTATGAGGTGGTCGATAACGCCATCGACGAGGCTTTGGCCGGCCACGCCGACCTCGTCAGCGTGACGCTCAACCCCGATGGTTCGGTGACGGTGATCGACAATGGCCGTGGCATTCCAACCGATATCCACACCGGCGAAGGCATTTCCGCAGCCGAAGTTATCATGACGCAGCTGCATGCCGGCGGCAAGTTCGACCAGAACTCCTACAAGGTGTCGGGCGGCCTGCATGGCGTCGGCGTCTCGGTGGTCAACGCGCTTTCGGCCTGGCTGAAGCTGAAAATCCGCCGCAACGGCCAGATCTTCGAAATGAGCTTCACGCATGGCAATGCGGATGCGCCCTTGAAGGCCACCGGCAGCTATGAGCAGAACAAGGTTGCCGGCACCTATGAAGGGCGCAGCGGCAGCGAGATCACCTTCTTTCCGTCATCCGAAACCTTCACCATGGTCGAGTTCGACTTCGGCACGCTGGAGCACCGGCTACGCGAGCTCGCCTTCCTGAATTCCGGCGTGCGCATCGTTTTGACCGATGCCCGCCATGCCGACATCGTGCGCCACGAGCTGCACTATGACGGCGGTCTCGAGGAATTCGTCAAATATCTCGACCGGGTCAAGAAACCGCTGATCGACAAGCCGATCGCCATCAAGGCCGAGCGCGACGGCATCACCGTCGAAGTGGCGATGTGGTGGAACGACAGCTACCACGAGAACGTGCTGGCCTTCACCAACAACATCCCGCAGCGCGATGGCGGCACCCATCTGGCCGGTTTCCGCGGCGCGCTGACCCGTCAGATCACCGGCTATGGCGAGTCCTCGGGCCTGACCAAGAAGGAAAAGGTTGGCCTGATCGGCGACGATTGCCGCGAGGGCCTGACGGCGGTGCTGTCGGTCAAGGTTCCCGATCCGAAATTCTCCTCGCAGACCAAGGACAAACTGGTCTCGTCGGAAGTCCGCCCGGTGGTTGAAGGGCTGGTCAACGAAGCGCTCGGCACCTGGCTGGAAGAGCACCCGACCGAGGGCAAGGTGGTCATCGAGAAGGTGATCCAGGCAGCGGCCGCCCGCGAGGCGGCACGCAAGGCGCGCGACATTACCCGCAAGAGCTCGCTCGGCATCACTTCGCTGCCCGGCAAGCTGGCCGACTGCCAGGAACGCGACCCGGCGAAATCCGAAATCTTCATCGTCGAAGGTGACTCGGCCGGCGGCTCGGCCAAGGGTGGCCGTTCGCGCCAGAACCAGGCGATCCTGCCCCTGCGCGGCAAGATCCTCAATGTCGAGCGGGCACGCTTCGACCGCATGCTCGGCTCCGAAATGATCGGCACGCTGATCACCGCGCTCGGCACGTCGATCGGCAAGGACGAGTTCAACGCCGACAAGCTGCGTTATCACAAGATCATCCTGATGACCGACGCCGACGTCGACGGCGCCCACATCCGCACCTTGCTGCTCACCTTCTTCTTCCGCCAAATGCCGGAACTGATCGAGCGCGGCCATCTCTACATCGCGCAGCCGCCGCTTTACAAAGTGACGCGCGGCAAGAGTTCGCAATACATCAAGGATGAAAGCGCGTTCGAGGAATTCCTGATCGGCTCGGGGCTGGACGAGGCGTCGCTTTCGCTCGGCTCGGGCGAGGTTCGGACCGGACAGGATCTGCGCAGCGCCATCGACGATGCGCTGGCAGTGCGCCAGCTCATCAACGGGCTGCACACGCGCTACAACAGAGGTGTGGTCGAGCAGGCGGCTATCGCCGGTGGCCTCAACCCCGACGTTTTCGACGACCTCGGCCGCGCCGATGCCATGGCCGAGCGTGTCGCCAAGCGCCTCGACATCATCGCCGAGGACACCGAGCGCGGCTGGACTGGCCGCAGATCGACCTCGAACGAGGGCACCGGTGGCTATGTGTTCGAACGCACGGTGCGCAGCGTCAAGGAATTCGCGCATCTCGATCTCGGGCTGATCAATTCAGCCGATGCGCGCCAGCTCGACCGCTATGCGCCGCGCCTCACCGAGGTCTATGGCGAGCCGCCAGTGCTGCGCCGCAAGGACGTGTCCGAAACCATCTCGGGGCCGCTGGCGCTGCTCAACGCGGTCTTCGCCACTGGCCGCAAGGGCCTGACCATGCAGCGCTACAAGGGTCTCGGCGAGATGAACGCCGAGCAGCTCTGGGAAACGACGCTCGACCCGAATGTGCGCTCGCTGCTGCAGGTCAAGGTCAATGACGCCACCGACGCGGACAGTCTCTTCTCGCGGCTGATGGGCGACGAGGTCGAGCCCCGGCGCGAGTTCATCCAGGACAACGCGCTGTCAGTGGCCAACCTGGATATATGATCTGGATATATGATCTCTGGCGTTGGCGCGCCACGGCGCGCCAATTGTTCCGTCCGTGGCAGACAAAATCATTTTATAGCCCGCCGGAACGGAAGTTCCTTCGAGACATTGTGACGATATCGATCACAATTTCTCACAGGAGGCCTTCATGGGACGTGGTATTTTGCTCTGGTTGCTCGGTATTCCGATTCCAATCATCATTCTGATCATGCTGTTCGTACGGTAGGGGGAATTCATGCAGTCTACCCTATCGGCTGTCGACGTTTCCGCTTCCACGGAATCCTCCAGTCCGGCCGTCAGCTGGGGACCGATCATTGCCGGTGCCTTCGCGGCCTCGACGTTGACCTTCATCCTCATGCTGCTCGGCTCAGGACTTGGACTGACCATGGTTTCACCATGGTCGGGCTCCGGCGCATCGTTCACCACCTTTGCGGTGTCCACCGCGATCTGGCTGATCATCGTGCAATGGTTGTCCTCCGGTGTCGGCGGTTATCTGGCGGGGCGCCTGCGCACCAAATGGGTCGGCATCCACACCGACGAGGTCTACTTCCGTGACACCGCCCACGGGTTCCTCGCCTGGGCACTGGCCACCTTGCTCGTCGTCGGCGTGCTTGGCTCGGCCCTTTCCGCAGCACTTGGTTCGGGCGTGCAGGCGGTCTCGACTGTCGCTTCCGGCGCTGCCATGGGTGCATCGGCAGGTGCTTCCGCCAATGCGGGCGGCGCTTCGACCGACAATGCGACCTCCTATCTCGTCGATTCGCTGTTTCGTCCTGCCGATCCGAGCAAGCTCGCGGCGGCTGGTCCGGAGGGTAATGCTACCGCGGTTGGACAGGCTTCGCGCATCCTGATCGCCAGTGCCGCGGCGGGCGAGATTTCGGCTGACGACAAGACCTACCTGTCGCAGCTAGTCGCCGCCCGCACCGGCCTGTCCGAGGCCGACGCCAAGGCTCGTGTCGACGCCCTGGTCGCCAAGGTCGAGGATGCCAAGGTCAAGGCGAAACAGGCCACCGACACCGCCAGGAAGGGCAGTGCGACCTTTGCATTGCTCGGTGCTCTGTCGCTTGTCATCGGCGCCTTCATCGCCAGTGCGGCAGCCGCGCTTGGTGGCAGGCAGCGCGATGAAGAGGAAGCGCTTTTCATCACCAGCCGCTGAACCGGCTTCGCTCGTTCACAAGCAAGAAAGCCCGGCCGCGAGGCCGGGCTTTCTGTTTGGTGTCGCGGGGTGACCGGATCAGTGATCCATGGCCTTGACGATCTCTTCCGTCATCTTCTTGGCGTCGCCGAGCAGCATCATGGTGCCGTCCTTGTAGAACAGCGTGTTGTCGATGCCGGCATAGCCGGAGCCGAGCGAGCGCTTGACGAACAGGCAGGTGCGGGCCTTGTCGACGTCGAGGATCGGCATGCCGTAGATTGGCGACGACTTGTCGTCGCGGGCCGACGGGTTGGTGACGTCGTTGGCGCCGATGACATAGGCGACGTCGGCCTGCGCGAATTCCGAGTTGATGTCCTCGAGTTCGAACACTTCGTCGTAAGGCACATTGGCTTCGGCGAGCAGCACGTTCATATGGCCCGGCATGCGGCCGGCGACCGGATGGATGGCGTATTTCACGTCGACGCCGTTGGCCTTGAGCTTGTCGGCCATTTCGCGCAGCGCATGCTGCGCCTGGGCGACCGCCATGCCGTAACCGGGCACGATGATGACCTTCTGCGCATTCATCATCAGATAGGCGGCATCGTCGGCCGAGCCCTGCTTGACCGTGCGCTCGATGCCGTCGTCCGCCGCTACCGCCGTCTCGCCGCCGAAGCCGCCGAGAATGACCGAGATGAAGCTTCGGTTCATGCCCTTGCACATGATGTAGGACAGGATCGCACCGGACGAGCCGACCAGCGCGCCGGTGATGATCAGCGCCAGATTGCCGAGCGTGAAGCCGAGTGCGGCCGCCGCCCAGCCGGAATAGGAGTTGAGCATCGAGACGACGACCGGCATGTCGGCGCCGCCGATCGGGATGATGAGGAGCACGCCGAGCACCAGCGAGGCGGCGACGATCAGCCAGAACACGAGTTTCGACTCGGTGGTGACCAGGAGCACGATCAGCACGACGAGCGCGATGGCCAGAGCTGCGTTGATGAGGTGACGGCCTCCGATCATGATCGGCTTGCCGGACATGCGGCCGTCGAGCTTCAAAAAGGCGATGACCGAGCCGGTGAAGGTGATGGCGCCGATGGCGACGCCAAGGCTCATCTCGATCAGGGCCTGGGCATGAATGTCGCCGTCCGTGCCGATGCCAAAGCTCTCCGGCGCGTAGATGGCCGCGGCCGCCACCATGACGGCGGCGAGGCCGACCAGCGAATGGAAGGCGGCGACCAGCTGCGGCATCGAGGTCATGGCGATGCGGCGCGCGGTGACGGCGCCAACGCCGCCGCCAATGGCGAGGCCGAGCACGATCAAGCCGAAGCGGCCGGCGGAAGGGGTTGCCAGCGCCAGCGTAGTGGCGATGGCGATGCCCATGCCGATCATGCCGTAGAGGTTGCCCTGCCGACTGGTGGTCGGATGCGACAGGCCACGCAGCGCCATGATGAACAGGACGCCGGAGACGAGGTAGAGGAAGGACGCGAAGTTGGCGTTCATGGCGCTCTACCTGTCCTTCTTCTTGTACATGGCCAGCATGCGCTGGGTGACGAGGAAGCCGCCGAAGATGTTGACCGAGACCAGCATCAGCGCGACGAAGCCGAAACCGGCGGCAATGCCGGAGGCAGCGATACCGACAGCAAGCAGCGCGCCGACGACGATGACCGAGGAGATGGCGTTGGTGACGGCCATCAGCGGCGTGTGCAGCGCCGGCGTCACCGACCAGACGACATAGTAGCCGACGAAGATCGCCAGCACGAAGATGGCGAAGCGGAAGACGAAGGGATCGATGGCGCCGCCGGACAGGGCGTGCGCGGCATCACCCGCCGCCTCGGCGCCACCGGGCGCGGTCGCCATGTTGTGCACCGCCAGCCGTACCGCGGCGGAGGCCTGATCGAGCTGGTCGAGGGCTTTCTGCAAGGTCTGATCCATCACGCAACGCCTTTCGACTTGGGTGCGGCCGGTTTCCTGGGCGCGGCTTTCTTCGCCGCAGGTTTGTCCGAAGCGTCGGCGACCATGGTCGTGGCCGGGATCGCGGCCGGCTCGACATACTGGCCCTTTGGCGGCTGCTGGTCGGCCCCAGCGAAGGCCGGATGCACAATCTTGCCGCCGTCGGTCAGCATCGTCGCCTTGACCAGGTCGTCGTCGCGGTTGATGGCCAGCGTCTTCGTCGTCTTGTCGACCAGCGTCTCGAGGAAGGCGAACAGGTTCCTGGCATAAAGCAGCGACGCGGACGCCGCGATGCGGCCGGGCACATTGAGGTGGCCGACAATCTTGACGTTGTTGGCCGTGGTGACAACCTTGCCGGCCTCGGCACCCTCGACATTGCCGCCGCGCTCGACCGCAAGGTCGACGAGCACCGAACCCGGCTTCATCGAGGCGACCATGGCCGCCGACACCAGCCTCGGCGCCGGCCGGCCGGGGATCAGCGCCGTGGTGATGACGATGTCCTGCTTGGCGATGTGCTCGGCGGTGAGTGCCGCCTGCTTGGCCTGATATTCCCTGGACATTTCCTTGGCGTAGCCGCCTGCCGTCTCGGCCGCCTTGAACTCCTCGTCCTCGACCGCCAGGAACTTTGCGCCGAGCGAGGCGACCTGTTCCTTGGCGGCGGGGCGAACGTCGGTGGCGGTGACGACCGCACCCAAGCGACGCGCCGTGGCTATGGCCTGCAGACCGGCAACGCCGACGCCCATGATGAAGACTTTCGCCGCCGGCACCGTGCCCGCCGCCGTCATCATCATCGGCAGCGCCCGGTCATATTCCGAAGCGCCGTCGATCACCGCCTGGTAGCCGGCGAGATTGGCCTGCGAGGACAGAACGTCCATCGATTGGGCGCGGGTGATGCGCGGCATGAATTCCATCGAGAAGGCGGTGACGCCGGCCTTGGCAAGGGCCGCGACGGCGGCATCATTGCCATAGGGATCCATGATGGCGATGACCGCCGCGCCCGGCTTGTAGCTCTTCAGCTCGGCATCACTTGGCCGGCGCACCTTCAGCACGACATCGGCCTTGGCGACAGCATCAGCCTTGCCGATCGTGGCGCCGGCCTTGGAAAATTCCTCGTCGGGGATGCGCGAGCGCGTGCCGGCACCGGTCTCGACCACAATGTCGAAGCCAAGCCCGGCCAGCCGTTTCACCGTATCGGGCGAGGCCGCCACGCGCGGTTCGTTCACATCGAGTTCACGAGGGATGAAAACCGTCTGTCCCACCGCATGATCCTTTCGGCCGGAAACTGTTTCCCGCAAGGCGCCGGCCGGCCTCGCGGCGGCGCCGTGGACAAGGTGTCGGAAAAATCTATCGGAGGATAAAGGCGCCGACGGCCAGAATCAGAACGAACAGGATGGTCGCCGAAAAGAAGCCGCCCGCGAAGAAGCCGAAAGCCATCGCCAGAAGGAGGGCGCCGCAGAAGAGCGATCCGTATTTGGCCAGCATGAGAAAGCCCGCATAGGTGCGGTCATGCTCGGGATAGTCCATCTTCGCGCCCAGTTCGACAGGACCGGTCGGCGTGTGATCAGCCATAGCAATACCCCTTCGAAGACATCTTTCAGGCACATAGCGAAAAGCTGGGCCGAGAGCAATGGCGCTATTGCCGCATTGCAGCCGACAACTGCCTCAAAGGAAAGTTGAAGCCGGCCGCTCGGCCTGGAGCCCGACCACGCCCGGAACCGGCAACCGTGCCAGCGGCTTTGATGCCGGATTGCGCCTTGACCCTTGTGCCCGGCTCCGGCCATCTCATGTGGGAAGACGCCCCGGAAGCGATCGCCGCCGCGGCCCAGCGTTTCTCCTCGGCTGACAGGACGCCGTCAACCGGCCAGATGCGGGAAAAGCCCGAGCAGTCCGACGACGATCAGATAGAGCGCGACGATGTAGTTCAGCAGCCGAGGCATGATGAGGATCAGCACGCCGGCGATCAGCGAGATGAGCGGCGTGAGCGCGAGCTGCGAGATGTGCATGTCGGGTTCCTTCAAATACTCGTGGCCGATGCCGGGGCGCGCACGCCCTGGCATCATCCAGAACGCCGAAGCGGCCGAAAGGCTCCACGTCATCCGGCAAAAATCGCGCGATGCTTGCCGTATCAGGCGGCTTCGCGAAAATACTTTGCCGTCGGCAGGATGGTCAGCGGCGCGAGCTCGCCGACATGCGGCGTATCGAACAGCATGCGCTGCTCCATCGGCGTCGAACGAAAGAACGGGAACCGTGAGAGCGACCGCTCGCGGATGGCGTTGACGTCGGCGCGGTAGAGCACAACCTTGTTGAACACGCCCGGATAGGGGCGCGCCTCGCTGATCTTCTCCGAATAGTAGATGCGCTTGTAAAAGCCGGCGTGGTCTTCGCGAATGGTCGACAGGCAGTAGGGCGCGTTGAAATGGAAGCACGCCATGCCGGCCAGCCGCAGCGTCAGATAAGGGATCTGCGGATAGACGCGCGACCATTCGGGATCGGAAGCAAACCGGCTGGGGCAGATGAAGCTCAGCCCTTGATGAAGCATCGGCGTGACAATGTCGCCGAAGGCCTTGGTGGAAGGCGACATCGGCGTCGCCTTGGTGACGTGATGGATGCGCAGCGTGCTGATGAGTTCCTGGTCAATATAGACCCCGAAACGGTAGACATTCGGTGTCTCGTCGAGCTCGTCGTGAATGGTGTGGTTTTCGTTGTCGGGCACCATGTCGTTGGAGCGATATGACTTGTAACGCAGGCGGTAGATATCCTCGAGATCTTCGCCCTTGTCGCAGCGGCGATACTCCGTCCGCTCAAGCATCGCCGAGACATTGCGGGCGAAGCTGGACATGTTGTCGGCGGCTTCCTTGCTGTCCTCGCCCGTCACTGGGCGAAGCGAACTCAACTGCACAATCATGAACTCATTCCCCGTACATTGCCGCCGCGATACGACACTACGGCAGGGTCATGGGATGTAAAGATGAAAATGGGAAGGAGCTCGTTTACCAGTCGTTAAGGTTAACAATCGCTAAGATATTACTAAAATACGATCGTTTTCTTCGCTTTTTTGTATCGCATGGAGAAAAAGCCGACTCTCGGACCTAACGGGAGGCGACGGCGATTCTGGCATGGCGCCGCAGCGAGCGATAAAACCTCGGATTGTATCTTCAGACCTGGGGCCTGTTCCATCCTGGTGGAACAGGCTTGGGCTCATCTTGTTGTCAGAGCGTGATCCTTTCCGAAAAACCGGGTTCCACTTTTCGGGATCATGCTCTTGTTGTTTGGGCATGATCTTTTCCGAAAACCGGATTCCACTTTTCGGGATCATGCTCTTGTTGTTTGGGCATGATCTTTTCCGAAAACCGGATTCCACTTTTCGGGATCATGCTCTCATTGCTTGAGCATGATCTTTCCGAAAACCGAGTTCCACTTTTCGCGATCATGCTCCAATGCGCCGCAAATCAGCGGCGTACCGCCTTCCTGGCAGTCCTGATGTCCTTGGCGAAGGGCCATACCGTGCTCGACATGGTCTCGATGCCGGAGGCGCTGAGTGCCGAACCGAACAGGAACCCCTGGACCAGGTCGGGCTTGACCTGAAGCGCCAGGATCTTGAGCTGCTCGAAGGTCTCGACGCCTTCGACGGTTACCGAAAGCCCCAACGGCCGTGACAGATTGACAATGCCCTTGAGCAGTTCGAGCGAACGGTTGTTCTGGGTGACGTCCATCAGGAACGAACGGTCGATCTTGATCTTGTCGAGCGGCAGCTTGTGCAGGTAGCTCAGGCTCGAATAGCCGGTGCCGAAATCGTCGAGCGCAATGCGCACGCCAAGCTGCTTCAGCTCCTCGATGTACTGGCGCGTCAGCGACTTGTCGTCGAGCAGCGCCGTTTCGGTGACTTCGATCTCCAGCCGGCCAGCGGCGAGGCCGGTGCTGGCCAACGCATCGCGAACCTTCTGGATGACGTCGCGGTTGCGGAAATCCTTGGCGGAGAGATTGACCGAGACGCTGGTCTGCTCCGGCCATTTGGCGCATTCGGCGCAGGCCGCCTGCAGCACGAAGGTGCTGATCTCGGAAATGATGCCCATCTCCTCGGCCAGTGGAATGAAGATGCCAGGCGAGATCGGCCCGAGATCGGGATGGTCCCACCGGCACAGCGCCTCGCAACTGGCGATGCGCATGGTGCTCATCGCCACGATCGGCTGATAGACCACCCGCAAACCCTTGCTCTCCACGGCGCTGCGCAGATCAGCCTTCATCAGCTGACGGTTGCGGAAAGCGGCATCCATCGAGGCCTCGAACAGCCGCCAGCTGTTCTTGCCGAGTTCCTTGGCCTTGTAGAGCGCCAGGTCAGCCTTGACGATCATGGCGTCGACATCGGTATCCTTGACCCGCGACAGCACCGTGCCGCCGCTGGCCTGGATGCGCAGCCCGTGACCGGCGACGTCGACTTCCCCCTGCAGGCCGGCGAAAATCTCGTCAAGCTGGCTGGTCAGATGGCTCTGATCCTCGACGCGGTCGAAGAAGATCATGAATTCGTCGCCGCCGAAACGGCTGACCGTGATGCCTTGCCTGGCAATGGCGGCAAGCCGCTCGGCGACGGCGTAGATCAACCCGTCGCCGATCGGATGGCCAAGCGTGTCGTTGACGCTCTTGAAATCGTCGAGGTCGAGCACCGCCAGCCCGCAGAGACGGTCGCGGTCGCCGGACGCCATCGCCTCGCCCACCAGTTCGTGGAAATAGGCGCGGTTGGGCAGGCCGGTGAGGTTGTCGTAGCGTGCCATGAAGCGGATCTTGTCTTCCGCCTCGACACGGGCCGTGACGTCCTCGAAGGTGATGACGCCCAGCTCCTGGCTGCCTTCGCGAGCCGAGAATTCATAATGCTGGCCGTTGGCCAGGGAAACCAGCACCTTGCGGTCGCGGCCCTCGCGCAGGGCGCGCGTCAGCTGGGCCTCGATATAGCGGCAATCCTTCGGCGCCAGCATGCCGCCGGCGACGCCGCGCATCAAAAGACCGTGGATCGACCGCCCGAGCAGCGCGTCCGGCGACCTGAGCGACATCAGATGCGCGGCCTCGGCATTGGCCACCGCCACCCGGCCGTCCGGGCCGAGCATGACAAGGCCATGCGACATGGTGTTGAGCGCCCGGTTAAAGCGCTGGGCAATGCGGTTCGCCTTCTTCTCCTCCGACACCGCCGCGAAAAGCACATCGCGCACGGTGTTGGCGAATTTTCGAATGGCAAACAGGAATGGCGCCGACAGCAGGCCGAGGAGAACGTGATAGATGTCGCCGCGCAGCAGGAAACCCAGCGAGATCGGCCAGGTCAAGGCAAGGGTCAGGATGGTGACCATGCGCGGCGAGCCGTAATTTCGGCCAGCAATGGAGGTTGCCGTCGCCAGCGTCAGGCAGACGGAGGCGATCTCGGCGAAACTGTCGCGCGCGAAATAGATTCCGAGCAGGCAGAAGGCACCAAGCGTCAAGCCGTGCAGGGAGCCATAGAGAATGTAGTCATTCTCGCGCCTGTGCGCTTCTTCCCAGGTCGTGGGCGAAGGCATGTTGTTGTATTTTCGAAAGTTTCTCATGCGGAAGATACCGACGAGAACCATCGCGATGGCGACGAGCAAATAAAGCGGATCGCCGTTCTTCCACCAGACAAGACCAATCAGGAAAGTCTGCGCGAGAATGCCGATCGAAAGCGTCATCCCGTCGCGAAACAGGGTTTCCACGAACGGAATGTAGACGTCGACCGGGATTTCGTTCTTTTTTCTCAGATTCAACGCCTGAATCCCAACCCTGGGGACCCAAGCAGTGCCACATCCGCCTTAAGAAACATTTAGAAAGACCGTCGCGCCCTCGCCGTCAAGCTGGGTGACGCAGCGGAAAGCGGTGAAACTGTCGTTCAGGTAAACAAGGCGTATCGATCATTCGGCGGCCTGAAGTTTGGGCCGGGCCGCCGTGCTCGACAGGCGTTCGAGCAGCCTTTTGCGTTCGCCCGCCGCCTTGTCGGCGCTGGCTTGGCGGACGTGGCCATAGCCGCGAATGAGGGCCGGCACCGAGGCAAGGGCAATTGCCGCGTCGACCCTGGCCGGCGCGAGCGATTTGGCGATGAGCTCCAGATCCGCCTCGTATTGCGCAAGAAGCTGCCGCTCCATGCGCCGCTCGGCGGTGTAGCCGAACAGGTCGAAGGCGGTGCCACGCAGGCCTTTCATCGCCGCCAGCAGCCGAAAACCCTTCATCATCCAGGGTCCGAAGCTCGATTTCCGCGGCGTGCCGTCATTGCCGCGGCGGCCCATGATCGGCGGCGCCAGGTGGAATTCGAGTTTTTCGTAGCTCTGGAACTGTTTGCCCAGTTCGGCGGCGAAGGAGCCGTCGGTATAGAGCCGCGCCACCTCATACTCGTCCTTGATCGCCATCAGCTTGAACAGGTTCTTCGCCGCGGCTTCCGACACCGCGGTGGAGCCGGGCACGGCCTTGGCCTCAGTGGCGCGCAAGACGGCCAGCCTTTCGGCGTAGCGCTTGCCATAGGCGGCATTCTGATAGGCGGTGAGGAACGCGACGCGGCGGCCAATAATGTCGTCCAGCGTCTCGGCAATCGCGGCGGTCTGCCCGGCCTTGCCCGGCTGGGCGACGAGACCGCGCACGAAATCCGGCTGGTGGGCGGCACGACGGCCCCAGCGGAAGGCGGAGAGGTTCATCGCCACGGCTTCGCCATTGAGCTCGATCGCCTTCTCGACAGCCTCGGCCGACAGTGGCAAGCCGCCATGCTGGAAGGCAAAGCCAAGCATGAACATGTTGGCGCCGAGCGAATTGCCGAACAGTGTGGTGGCAGTGTGGGTGGCGTCGAAGAAATGCGTCTTGTCGTCGCCGGCGGCGGTGCGGATCGCCTTCTTCAGGCGCTCGACCGGCAACGAGAAATCGGCAGAACGGGCAAATTCGCCGGGCATGATCTCGGCGGTGTTGGCGAGGAAGATGGTGTGGCCCTCGCGCACCGCGGTCAGCACCTTCTTGGCGCCCGAAACGACGAGATCGCAGCCAAGCACGAGGTCGGCCTTCCCTGCAGAAACGCGGATGGCATGGATATCGTCGGGGGTGCGGGCGATGCGGACATGGGTGAACACCGAGCCGCCCTTCTGGGCGAGGCCGGCCATGTCGATCATGCCGCAGCCCTTGTCCTCGAGATGGGCCGCCATGCCGAGCACCGCACCAACGGTGACGACACCGGTGCCGCCGACGCCGTCGATGATCGCCGCCCAGCCCTGCTCGCCAAGCGGAAATTCGGCGGGCGTCGGCACGCCGTCCAGCGGATCGGCCTTGCCGGCCGTGCCTTCGGCCTTGCGGATCTTGGCGCCGTGCACGGTGACGAAGGACGGACAGAAGCCGTTGACGCAGGAGAAATCCTTGTTGCAGCTCGACTGGTCGATCCTGCGCTTGCGGCCGAATTCGGTCTCGACCGGCTGGATCGAGACGCAGTTCGACTGCACGCCGCAGTCGCCGCAGCCTTCGCAGACCAGTTCGTTGATGAAGACCCGCTTGTCGGGATCGGGGAAGGTGCCACGCTTACGGCGGCGGCGCTTTTCGGCGGCGCAAGTCTGGTCGTAGAGCAGCACCGAAACGCCCTTGATGCTCCGCAGTTCGCGCTGGACGAGATCGAGATCGTCGCGATGATGGATTGTGGCGCCGGCCGGGAATTCGGCTTTTCCGGCATATTTGTCCGGCTCGTCGGTGACGATGGCGATGCGGTCGACGCCCTCGGCCCGCACCTGCCTGGCGATCATATCGACGGTCAGACCGCCTTCGTGCGGCTGGCCGCCGGTCATGGCGACGGCGTCGTTGTAGAGGATCTTGTAGGTGATGTTGGCGTCGGTCGACAGCGCGAAGCGGATCGCCAGCGTGCCGGAATGGTTGTAGGTGCCGTCGCCGAGATTCTGGAAGATGTGCTCGCGTTTCGAGAACGGCGCCTGGCCGACCCATTGCGCGCCCTCGCCGCCCATTGCCGTGAAGCCGAGGGTATTGCGGTCCATCCACAGCGCCATGAAGTGGCAACCGATGCCGGCCGCGGCTATCGAGCCGTCCGGCACCTTGGTCGAGGAATTGTGCGGGCAGCCGGAGCAGAAGAACGGCGTGCGCGAGCCGATGTCGGTGGCATCAGCCAGCATTGCCTGGAACTGGCGCAACTTTGCCACCCGCGCCGTTATCTCTTCGGACGGACCAATGGTTCTGACGATCCTCTCGCCGAGCGCGATGGCGATCTCGTTGGGGTCGAGCGCGCCCTTGGCCGGAAACAGCCAGTCGCCGCGCTCATCCTTCTTGCCGACGATGACCGGCTGCGAGGCGGTGCCGTAAAGGCTCTCGCGCAGCTGCACCTCGATCAGGGAACGCTTCTCCTCGACGACGACGATGGTGTCGAGGCCGCGGGCAAAGTCGGCGATGTGCTGCAGGTCGAGCGGCCAGGGGCAACCGACCTTGAACAGCCGCACGCCGATGCGGTTGGCGGCCGCCTCGTCGATGCCGATGTCCTCCAGCGCCTGGCGGACATCGAGATAGCTCTTGCCCAGCGTGATGATGCCGATCTTCGGATTGCGGCCGCCCGAATAGACGATGCGGTTCAGCCCGTTGGCATGGATGAAGGCGGAAGCAGCAGTGCGCTTGTATTCATGAAGCCGCTCCTCCTGGCCGAGCATGTCGATCTCGTGGCGGATGTTGAGACCGCCGGGCGGCATGTCGAACTCGGGAACGACGATGTTGAGCCGTTCGAGCGAGGCATCGACAGAGGCGGTCGATTCGATGTTGTCCTTGACGCATTTGATCGCTGCCCAGGTGCCGGCAAAGCGCGACATGGCAAAGCCGTAGAGCCCGTAGTCGATGATCTCCTGAACGCCGGCCGGGTTGAGGATCGGCACCATCGTGTCGACGAACAGGAATTCGGTGGCATGCGCATTGGTCGAGGATTCGGCCATATGGTCGTCGCCCATCAGGGCGAGCACTCCGCCATGTCTGGACGAGCCGGCGAGATTGGCATGACGGAAGACGTCTCCCGAACGGTCCACGCCCGGCCCCTTGCCGTACCAGACCGAAAAGACGCCATCATGGGTGCCCTCGCCCAGCAGTTCCGTCTGCTGCGATCCCCAGCAAGCGGTGGCGGCAAGCTCCTCGTTGAGGCCGGGTTGGAAGACGATGTCGGCCTGGGCGAGCTGCTTCTTCGCCTTCCACAGCTGCATGTCGAGGCCGCCGAGCGGCGAGCCGCGATAGCCGGAGACGAAACCGGCCGTGTTGAGGCCGGCGCGGCGGTCACGCTCGCGCTGCATCAGCAGCATGCGGACGACCGCCTGCGCGCCGGACAGGAAGATGCGCTCCTTTGCGAGGTCGAACTTGTCGTCGAGCGCGACTTCATGCAGCGTCATCAGGTATTTCCTCTGCGGAGGCCGCGCGGGGGCAGGCAGCCAACGTCGGGGTCGGATGACGCATCCTTTCTCCCCTTGCAAGGCAGGTCAAACAAAATCGAAGGGTCCAGGCAACGCGCAACGAACAGTCCGTCGCCATCTCGAATCGGATATGAAACCGATCCGCGGACATTGCCCGGCGAACGAAAATTTCCGCGCAACCGGGGCTGGCGACGACGCGTCAGATGCCCTTGGAGCAATCCGGCTTCGGTTCGCCCGGTAGCTTGCCGTCGGGATGGCCGACGAGATCGGGATTGGCGGTATAGAGCTGGTCGATGACCAGCGGCCGGTCGGGCAGCACCGACTGGTCCTCCGTCGACATCAGCGTGGTGTCGATCTTCTGCAGAACCGCGCCGTCGGCGCCCTTGATGCTGATGGCGATCGCATAGGGCTTGTCCTTGATGACGCAGGTCAGCGCCGGGCTTTCCAGCGTCACCTTGTCGAGCTTCGGCCAGACCTTCTGCTCGACCACCAGCGGCGCGCCGCCAGCCGGATTCTGGAAGCTGGCGACCGCCACCTGGCCGTCTCGCATAGGCTGCAGCGGCCGCAGCGTCACGACATAGGTCGCCCTGGCGAGACGGTAGTTGAAGACGAATATCTTGCCGGAAATCTCGAACAGCTTGCCTTCGTCGTTGCCGGTATCGCGGCAGGCGCCGAGCGCAAGCGCCGCAATCAGCGCGGCGCCGACAACCATCGAACGGGAAAGACCTCTAGGCATCCTTGACCTCATTGGCCGCCATGCGGCGGCGGCGATAGTGACGACTTGCCTTCTGACGGTTGCCGCACACCGCCATGTCGCACCAAAGGCGGCTGGAATTGCGGCTTCTGTCGACGAACAACCAGGTGCAGTTGGGACAGATCCTGAGCCGCGTGACGGTATCGTCGCGCAGCAGCGACAGCGCCGAAACCGCCAGCGCCGCCTCGAAGGGGATCGGTGTCAGCGGGTCGCCAAACGGCCTTCCCGGCGCGCCGATCTCGGTCCGGCTGCCGCCCAGACCCTCGGCGCAGGCTCTCAGGAATTCGGGAAGATCAGCGGTGGCGACCGCGCCCTTCGAGACCGCGCCGCGAAACAGCCGGTCCGTCGCCTCGCGGATCGACAGCACGACGGGTGCGATTGCCGCCGGCGACGACACCGCCAGTTGCCGGTCGCCAAGCTCGGCGGCGCGAAAGCCGCTCGCCGCATCGGCGAAGCGGGCAATCTCCACCGGATCATCGAAACGGTCGAACGTTCGCTCCGGATCGGCGCGCAGCACGACGGTGTTCGCCGTGTCGAGCGCAAGCAGACCGCCGGTGAAGCGGTGCGGGGTCCAGGATACCGTCATGCCTGGAATCTAACCGATAAATGGCATTTGACAAGTTAGATTCAGCGATGCAAACCTTCGCTGAATGCGGTCTCCGCAGCCTTTATGAGCATGTCGTCACCCAACCGCTGCTTCTGGACGGCATGACCCGAGGTTTTGCATGCTCTATTTCTTCCAGCAGGTGCTGAACGGGCTGCATTCGGGCGCGCTCTACGCGCTGCTCGCCTTCGGCTATGTGCTGACCAACGGCATCCTGCACCGCACCAATCTTGCCTATGGCGCGATGTTTGCCTTTTGCGGCCAGACGATGATCCTCACCGCGGCCTTCGGCTATCAGGTGCTGTGGCTGACGCTACTGTCGGCGGTCGTGCTCGGCATCGTTGCGGCTTTCCTCTATGCGGCGCTGATCAGCCATGTCCTGTCGCGCAGCGTCTTCGAGCCGTTGGCCGACCGCTCGCCCAATGCGATCGTGGTGACGACGCTCGGCATCCTGCTGCTGTTGTCGGAGGCAAGTCGCATCGCCGCCGACACGCATGATCTGTGGCTGCCGCCAATACTGGCGCAGCCCATCGTCTTTGCTCAAGGTGCGACCTTCAAGGCAACGCTGACGCTCATCCAGCTCATCGACTGCGCGGTGGTGCTGGCGGCAATCGTGTTGGCCACCTGGGCATTTGCCCGCTCGAGTTTCGGCCGGTGCTGGCGCGCCGTCTCCGACGATCCCAAGGCGGCGGCCATGTGCGGCGTCGACGTGCGCGGCGTGTTCCGGCGTGCGGTGCTGTTCGGCGGCTTCTGCGCTGCGCTGGCCGGCGTCATGGCCGGCCTCTATTACGGCAATGTCAGCTTCGGCTCCGGCCTCGTCTACGGGTTGAAGATCCTGTTCGTGACGGCGGTCGGCGGCTATCTCTCGCCGCCACGGGCGGCCCTGGGTGCGGCCGCCTTCGGCATGGCCGAATCGCTGTGGGCCGGCTATTTCCCGGTCGAATGGCGCGACGCCTGGATGTATCTGTTCCTGGTCGCCACGCTGGTGTTGATCGGCGCCGGCCGCGACACCGGCAAGATCGCCTGAGCCGCATCAGACTTGGGTTGCATGACGGGGGGCAGACCGCCGGTATCGCGCCCCGCTCTCCCATGCGGTCACATTTTGCTGCCTTTCCCCATGTTGACCCGTCCGGCCACGCGGGGCATACCGTTGGGCCACGCGGCGTGACGGAATAAGGGGAGCCGGCACGCCTCCGTAAAAGGGGGGACTGCATGCAAGGGCCGCTCGCTCTGTCGCGGGGCATCGACCGCCTCAATGAATTCGTCGGCAAATCGGTTTCGTGGCTGATCCTGCTGGCGATCCTGGTCAGTGCAGGCAACGCCATCATCCGCAAGGTCTTCGACATATCCTCTAACGCCTGGCTCGAGCTGCAATGGTACCTGTTCGGCGCCGCCTTCATGCTGGCTGCCGCCTATACGCTGAAGCAGAACGAGCATATCCGCATCGACATCGTCTACGGCCTGTTTTCGCGCCGCGTACAGCACTGGATCGACCTGCTCGGCCACATCCTCTTCCTAATGCCGTTCGTGACGCTGATGGTGTTCTATTTCGTCCCCTATGTGCGGTTGTCGTTCCACAGCGGCGAAATGTCGACCAACGCCGGCGGGCTGATTGTCTGGCCGGCCAAGGCCATCCTGCTCGTCGGATTTTTCCTGCTCGCGCTGCAGGGCATCTCCGAGATCATCAAGAAGATCGCCATCATGCGCGGCGACATGGACGATCCCAATCCCTTCATCTCCGCGCACGAGCAGGCCGAACTCGAAGCCAAGGCGCTCGCCGACGAGGTACGCTATTGATGGAGTTCATCGCCCAGAACATGGCGCCGATCATGTTCGCCTCGCTGATCCTGTTCATGCTGATCGGCTATCCCGTTGCCTTTTCGCTTGCCGCCAACGGGTTGCTGTTCTTCTTCATCGGCGTGCTTTTGACGCCCTATTCGGGCGGGGCGATCAATCTCGCCTGGCCGCTGCTCTACGCACTTCCGGACAATTTCTACGGCAGCCGGGTGATGTCGAACGACACGCTGCTGGCCATTCCGTTCTTCACCTTCATGGGCATCGTGCTCGAGCGATCCGGCATGGCCGAAGACCTGCTCGACACGATCGGCCAGCTGTTCGGCCCGATCCGTGGCGGCCTCGCCTATGCGGTGATCTTTGTCGGCGCGCTGCTGGCGGCGACCACCGGCGTGGTGGCGGCATCCGTCATCGCCATGGGGCTGATCTCGCTGCCGATCATGCTGCGCTACGGCTATGACCGCCGTCTGGCCTCCGGCGTCATCGCGGCGTCGGGTACGCTCGCCCAGATCATCCCGCCATCGCTGGTGCTGATCGTTCTGGCCGACCAGCTCGGCCGTTCGGTCGGCGACGTGTATGCCGGCGCGTTGATTCCCGGCCTTGTCCTGACCGGTCTCTATTCGCTTTACATCCTGATCGTTTCGATCTTCCGGCCGAATGTGATGCCGGCGCTGCCGCTCGAAGCGCGCACGCTCGGCCATGGCGTGACGTCGCTGCTGGTGGCGCTGGTGACGACGGTGGCCATCTCCTACGCGGCGTATCACTATCTGGCGCCGGCGCATGGCGACAATGCCGACATTCTTGGCGCCACAATCGGCGTGATCCTGATCTATGTCGTTGCGATTGCCGACAGGCGGCTGAACATCAACATGATGTCGCGATTGGCGCAGCAGGTTATCATAGTGCTGATCCCGCCGCTGGCGCTGATCTTCCTGGTGCTCGGCACCATCTTCCTCGGCATCGCCACCCCGACGGAGGGTGGCGCCATGGGTTCCGTCGGCGCATTGATCATGGCGGCGGCAAAAGGGCGGCTGTCGCTGGACGTGGTCAAGCAGGCGCTGACCTCGACGACGCGGCTATCGTCCTTCGTGCTGTTCATCCTGATCGGCGCGCGGGTGTTCTCGCTCACCTTCTATGGTGTCAACGGGCAGATCTGGGTCGAACACCTGCTGACCTCTCTGCCTGGCGGCGAAGTCGGCTTCCTGATCGGCGTCAACATCCTCGTCTTCTTCCTGGCCTTCTTCCTCGACTTCTTCGAACTCGCCTTCATCATCGTGCCGCTGCTGGCGCCGGCCGCCGACAAGCTCGGCATCGACCTGATCTGGTTCGGCGTGCTTCTGGGCGTCAACATGCAGACCAGCTTCATGCATCCGCCCTTCGGCTTCGCGCTGTTCTATCTGCGCTCGGTCGCCGCGCGCGTGCCCTATCTCGACCGCATCACTGGCAAACAGATCGCACCGGTGACCACCGGACAGATCTATTGGGGCGCGGTGCCGTTCGTCTGCATCCAGGTGGTCATGATCGGACTGACCATCGCCTTCCCGCAGATGGTGATGCATTACAAGGGCACGGTGGTCGATCCCGGCACGATCGACTACAAGGTGCCGGAGGTACCAGGCCTGTCGCCGCTCGGCGCGCCACCTGCAGGTGGCACGGCGCCGGCTGCTCCTGCCGCCCCCGATCTGTCGCAACCACCGAGTTTCGGCGACACGCCGCCAGCCAGACCGGCAGCACCGCAGCCGGATCTGTCGCAACCCCCGAGCTTCAACTGATGTCGATGGTGACAAGATCATGAGAGCGGTTCGACTGGAAGCGGTGGGCAGCATCGCGCTGCGCGAGGTCGGCAAGCCCGTTCCCGGCGCGGACGATCTTCTGGTGCGGATCGAGGCCTGCGGTGTCTGCGGTACGGACCGGCATCTGTTCCACGGCGAATTCCCGTGCACGCCGCCGGTGACGCCCGGCCATGAATTCTCCGGCATCGTAGAGGCGATCGGAAAATCCGTCTCCGGCTTTTCCGTTGGCGACCGTGTCACCGGCGACCCCAACATCGCCTGCGGGCGTTGCGCGCACTGTCACGCCGGGCGGGTCAATCTGTGCAGCAATCTGCGCGCCATCGGCATTCATCGCGATGGCGGCTTTGCCGAATATCTTGTCCTGCCGCAGAGGCAGGCCTTCATCCTGCCTGCCGACCTGAAGCCGACACATGGCGCCTTCTGCGAACCGCTCGGCTGCTGCCTGCATGGCGTCGACCTGGCCGAAATCAGACCAGGCAGCTCGGTTGTCGTGCTTGGCGGCGGCGTGATCGGCCTGCTCACCGTGCAGCTGGCGCGCCTGGCCGGAGCAACGACCATCATCCTGTCGACTAGGCAAGCCTCGCGACGCGCGCTCGCCGAGGATCTCGGCGCCACCGCAACGGTCGATCCGACCGCTAGCGATGTGATCGACGCCATCGCCGGGCCGGCCGGCTTGGTGCCGGGCGGTGTAGACGTGGTGTTCGAATGCGCCGGCGTGCAAGAGACCGTCGAGCAGTCGATGCGCCTTGCCCGAGCCGGCGGCACGGTCGTCATCGTCGGCGTGACGCCGCAAGGCATGAAGGCGGAGTTCGAGCCCTTCGACCTGCTGTTTAGGGAATTGAAGGTGCTCGGCTCGTTCCTCAATCCCTACACCCATCGCCGCGCCGCCGAGCTTATCGCATCGGGCGCGATCGAGATCGATCGGCTGATCTCCCGGCAAGTGACGCTCGACGACGCGGCTGCGGTGATCGCCAATCCGCCGGCGCCCGGCGAGGTCAAGGTGCTGGTGGTGCCGGGCCTGGGTTGAGTCGCTGGTTATCGGGTGTTTGCGCTGCCCATTGCCTGCCGGCCTTGGCTCCTTTCCTCTCCCTCCGGAGGGGGGAGAGGTGGCGCCGCGAAGCGGCGACGGAGTGGGGGAGGCGTTCGCCAAACGCACAGTCGCCGCAAGACAGGCACAATCTGGCGAGCAAGAAACCTCAGGCGGGCGGCGAAGGTCGACCCCCACTCCGTCGAGCTTCGCTCGACACCTCTCCCCCGATCGACGGGGGAGAGGAAGGGGGCAGGGCAATGAGGGCAGCGCAGACCTCGGTCAGCGCTACAGCTTGCCGTTGCGCTGCTGGACCATCATGAAGGTGTCGTAGTTGTACTCGGCCACCTGCGCCCAGAGATAGTGCTCCTTGCGGAAGCCCTTGATCGATTCCCAGATCTTCTTGAACGGCGCGTTGGTGGCCTCCATCTCGGCATAGACCTCGTTGGCCTTCTCGAAGCAGGCGGCCATGATGTCCTGGCTGAACGGGCGCAGCTTCGCACCACCGGCCACCAGCCGCCTCACCGCCGCCGGGTTCACGTAATCATATTTCTGCAGCATGTCGGCATCGGTGGCCTGAGCGGCGGTGCGCAGCAGCGACTTGTAAGCCGGCGAAAGTTCGTCGTATTTCGCCTTGTTGAACATCAGGTGGACGGTCGGGCCACCTTCCCACCAGCCGGGGTAGTAGTAATAGGGCGCCACCTTGTAGAAGCCGAGCTTCTCGTCGTCATAGGGGCCGACCCATTCGGCGGCGTCGATGGTGCCTTTTTCCAGCGCCGGGTAGATATCCCCGCCGGCGATCTGCTGCGGGACCACGCCGAGCTTCTGCACGACCTTGCCGGCAAAGCCGCCAATGCGCATCTTGAGGCCGGACAGGTCGGCGACGGTGTTGATCTCCTTGCGGAACCAGCCACCCATCTGCACGCCGGTGTTGCCGCCCGGCAGGCCGAAAAGGCCCTGCGTGGCGAGAAACTCGTTGAACAGGTCGATGCCGCCGCCATGGTAGTGCCAGGCATTCATGCCGCGCGCGTTGAGCGAGAAGGGAACCGCCGCGCCGAGCGCCCATGTCGGGTCCTTGCCCCAGTAATAGTATGCCACCGTGTGGCAGGCCTCGACCGTGCCGGCCGTGGTGGCGTCGGCAGCCTGCAGGCCTGGTACCAGTTCACCGGCAGCGAAGACCTGGATCTGGAAGTTGCCGTCGGTGGCTTCCGACAGCATCTTGGAGAACACTTCGGCGCCGCCATAGATGGTGTCGAGCGACTTCGGGAAGGACGAAGCCAGCCGCCATGTCACCTTGGGATTGGACTGGGCTATTGCCGGCGCTGCGAGCGTCGCGGCCGCCGCCGCGGCGCCGACGCCGGTGACACCGGCCTTGCGAATGAATGCACGACGATCCATGAAGTTCCTCCCTTTTGGACCAACAGACCGAAATTCGGAAGATCCTCGGCTCCCGTATCGGTTCGCTCGAAACAATACACGGGCAAGAAGTCTAGTCCAGCATGGCGGCCCGATTTGACAGCAAAGCCCAGATGCCCTGCAACTATAGTCTAACAGGCCGTTTCGTGGCCCATGCGACACGCTGAAACTTGTCATGGAAAAATGCCTAGGGATGGCTTATTTTGTAGGCAGGACATCCCTTGCCCAGATGGAAAACAGAGCCAAAATGCATCAGCCGCTCGTCGCCATATCGACCGACGTTCGTCAGTTCGACAACTACACCTGGCATGCCGCCCCGCAGCAATATCTGGACGCGGCGATTGTTGGCGCCGGTGTGTTTCCGGTGCTGGTGCCGTCGTTCGGCGACCGGCTCGACTTTGACGAGCTTCTGTCGTCCGTCGACGGCGTCATGGTCACCGGCTCGAAATCCAATGTGCACCCCTCGCTCTATGGCGGCGACGCCAGCGAAGCCAACGGCCCTTATGACCCGGCGCGCGACGCCACCACGCTGCCGCTGATCCGCCGGGCGGTGGAGCGCGGCGTGCCGCTGCTCGCCATCTGCCGCGGCATCCAGGAGATGAACGTGGCGCTGGGCGGCACGCTGGCCACCGAGATCCAGGACCGCGAGGGGTCACTCGATCACCGCGCGCCGGCAAGCGACAATCAGGACGAGCGCTTCGGCATCCGCCAGAAGGTGACGATCAAGCCCGGAAGCTGCCTGGCCGGCGTGTTCGGCGAGGGCGACATCATGGTCAATTCGGTGCACCGCCAGGCCGTCGACCGGCTTGGCCCGAAGCTGCAGCTCGAGGCCGTCGCCAGCGACGGCACGGTCGAAGCGGTGTCGGTCAGGGATTCCAGAGCCTTCGCCGTCGGCGTCCAGTGGCACCCTGAGTACTGGGTCAAATCGGACAGCGTCTCGGCCAGGATTTTCCGCGCCTTTGGCGACGCGGTTCGCCTGCACGCCGCGGCGAAAGCCGGCGCACGCGCCGCCGCCGAATAATCAGTCCTCAGGCTTCCCGTCACCGGTGGCCGCCAGCGACAGCAATGGCATGGCCGGGGCATAGGATTCGTAACCGTTGCCGTCCGCGACAGCGAAAGTGACGATCGGATCGATGCCATTGGCGCTGAAGGCGACCGTGCCATCCTGCTTTTCGTGCCAGAATTTCGCCCGCTCGATGCCGGGCAGGAGCCGGCGGCAGTTCGGGGCCACCGTCAACAGCGACAGGCCATCCGAAACCGAGGCACCGCGCGTGACCGCGCAATTGCCTTCGTCGCCATTGGCCACCAGCCTGTAGCTGTTGGACGGCGCGGCCTCATCGGCGGCATTTTCACCACCGCCGCCCTGAAACAACTGCACGCCGCCGAACAGCGCAACTGCGGCGATCGCCACGGAAAGCGTCTTCATCATTCTTCATCCAAGCGCCAGGGCAGGATGAAGAATGATTTCAAAGGGTTAAGCTGACGTTAATGAGTGTGGCAGCCAACCGTTCAGCGTCGAGCCTTCACATTCACCGTCTCCGGCACCGGGGTCAGCGGCCGGCGCTCGGTGAACCAGGACACCAGATTGTCGACGCACAGATCCGCCATGGCGCGGCGCGTATGATCCGAGGCCGAGCCGACATGCGGCAATAGCGAGGTGTTCGGCGCGTCGAGCAGCGCCTTGGGCACGTTCGGCTCGTCGGCGAAGACATCGAGGCCGGCGGCGGCGATGGTGCCGTTGGCAAGCGCTGCCGCGAGCGCTGACTCGTCCACCGTGCTGCCACGGCCGATGTTGACGAAGACGCCGTTGGCGCCAAGCGCCGACAGGATTTCGGCATTGACTGCCTTGTCCGTCGACGCACCGCCGGGCGCCACCGAAATCAGCGTGTCGACCGCTTCGGCGAGGCCCTTCAGCGTCGAATGGTACTGGTAGGAAAGACCTTCAACCTGGCGCCGGTTGTGATAGGCGACCGGCAGGCCAAAAGCCTCCAGCCGCCTGGCGATGGCTTGCCCGATGCGGCCCATGCCGAAGATGCCGACGCTGCGCCCGCGCAAGGTCAGCCGGCTCAGCGGATAGTTGCCCTTGCGCAGCCAGCTGCCGTCGCGCAGCCAGGTCTCGGCGCGCGGCAGGTCACGGATGGTGTTGATCAGCAGCCCGATCGCGGTGTCGGCAACCTCCTCGGTCAGCACGTCGGGCGTGTTGGTGACCATGATGTTCTTCGCCGCCGCGTGGCCGACATCGACCGAATCATAGCCGACACCGAAGGAGGCGATGAGTTCGAGATTGGGCAACGCATCCATCATCGCCGCGTTGATGCCGGCGAACGAGGCGATGCCACGCACATTGCCGCGCATTTCGTCCGTGACCAGCGCCGGATCGGCGCGCTCGATCCTGACCCGGTTGAAGGTGCTGTCGATGCGCTCGACCGCATGATCGTTGAAATGCCCCGGCACCAGGATGGCGACGGTCTGCAAATGTTGGGCCTTGGTCATGCACGCTCCACCGGCTTGCCGGTCGACTGGCGCACATGCAGTTCCGGCTTGATCAATTCCTGCGACGGCCGCACCGTCTGCCCATTCAGCTTGTCGAGCAGCGCGCTGGCGGCGCGGCGGCCAACCTCGCGCTGGCCGTTCCAGACGGTGGTCAGCGCCGGCGTCGCGATCGCCGCCTCTTCGAGATCGTCATAGCCGGTGACGGAGATGTCGACGCCCGGCACCAGGCCGGCGCGCGCAATGCCGTTCATCAGGCCGATGGCAACGAGGTCGTTCCAGCAGCAGGCAGCTGTAGGATTGTCCTTCAGTGCCAGGAACTGCCCGGCGGCCTCGAAGCCGGCCTGCTTGGTGCGCGGGCCGGCAATGCGCCAGGACGGCCTGACCTCAAGCCCGGCCGCCTCCATGGCGTTGACGTAACCCTGATAGCGGTCGCGGCCGGTCGAGGTCTGGTCGGTGCCGCCAATCATGGCGATGCGCTTGTGGCCGAGCGAGATCAGATGGTTGGTGGCGAGCCCGGTGCCATAGGAATCGTCGCCGCGAAACACCGGAACGTCGGCGCCCTCGACGGTGCGCGCGATCAGCACCGCCGGCAGGCCGTTCTCCTCGGCCATCAGGATGTCGGAGGCCGGTGTGCCGATGGCCGGCGACATGATGACGCCGTCGGCGCCGAGCTGCAAAAGCGTGTCGATGAAGGTGCGCTGCTTCTCGAGCTGGTCGTAGTGGTTGGACAGGATGAAGGTCTGCCGGCTGCGGTCGAGCTCGCTTTCGATCGAGCGCAGGATCTCGGCGAAGAACGGGTTCATGATGTCGTGGACGACGACGCCGACAATGCCCGAACGCGAGGTGCGCAAGCTGGCGGCGCGGCGGTTGTAGATATAGCCGATGGCGCGCGCGTGTTCCTTGATGCGGTCGCGCGTGGCGCCGGCAACCAGCGGGCTGTCGCGCAGCGCCAGTGACACCGTGGCCGTGGACACGCCGAGCGCATCCGCGATCGTCGAAAGCTTGATTTTCTGTGCCAGCGACCTGTGCTCCCCGACCGGCTTCAGTCCTTATGCATGCCGTTGTCCCGAAACCGGTTCCCAGTTTTGGCGACATGCATTAAACAGTTTAAAGGCGGCGTTATGCCATCGATCGAAGCCAAATCAAAGTTTTTTTGCCAGCGCTTCCGCCTCGACATCCGAGGCCGCGCGGCTGCGCAACCGAAGCCGGTGCTCGCGATGGACGATGTAGAGGCCGCTGGCAACGATGATGGCAGCGCCAACCAGTGTCCAGCGGTCGGGAAACTGCTTGAAGACGATCCAGCCGGAAATGATCATCCACACCATCTGCGAATAGGGATAGGGCGCCAAGGCCGTGGTCGTCGCCAGCCGGTAGGCCTGGACCAGCAGCCAGTGACCGACGCCGCCGAACACGCCAAGCATGAGCAGCACGAACCAATGCCAGCCATCATGCGGCAGCGAAAACGAAAACGGCAGCAAGGGCAAAAGCACCACCGCCGGCGCCAGCGCCGAAAACAGGATGAGGCTTTCCGACGTCTCGGTCGCCGACATGCGGCGCGTCATGATGACGTAGAAACAGTTCGACAGCATCGAGCCGAGCGCGAAGAGATGGCCGATGCCGAAGACGCCGACGCCCGGCCGGGTGATGATCAGAACACCGGCGAAAGCAGCCAGAATCGCCAGCCAGCGCCGCCAGCCGGCCCATTCGCCAAGCAGCGGGCCGGCAAGTGCCGTGATCACCATCGGCCCGAAGAAATAGATCGAGGTGGTTTCGGCCAGTTGCAGGGAGCGCAGCGCCAGGATGTTGAACATGGTCGACCCGAACAGGAACAGACCGCGCAGGATATGCGCCGGCAGGTTGACCGGGCGAAACCGCACCGGCTTGCGCCAGCCGCGCAGCAGCGTGCCGACCAGCACGACATGCACGGTAAAGCGCACCCAGGCGACGATCAGCGCGGAAACGCCGGCCAGGACGAGATATTTGCTGCTGGTGTCGAGGAAGGTGAAGCAAACATAGGTGGAAAGCATGCACAGGATCGCCACCGGGGGCGTCGCGCTTTCTGGATGTCTTTGGGGAGCACTCACTTGCAGGCCGGGTGGGAAGCTGGGCTGAAGCCCACCTTTGCGGGAATTGCAGGCTCCCGGCAAGCCAATTGTCGCCCGCCGCCACGCCAAGGCCGGCTGGCACAACAACAGCCGCCGGCAGGCTTAGTCTCTGCGGGCCTGTTTGTTTTGAGCATGATCTTTCCGAAAACCGGATTCCACTTTTCGGGATCATGCCCTAGGCGTGCATGCGGGCACCCTTGGTGATCTTGTCGACGACCTTCTTGTCTGCGCGAAGCGCGATGCCGACCACCTTGGCGTCATCGGGCGCGAATTCGGCGAAGACGGCGCGGTTGGCCGCATCAAAGCCGGTCGCGAACATCTCCTCGACATAGAGCGAGGTCGTCACGCCGCGCTCCAGGGTGCGCCGGTGGATCGTGCCCAGCGTCGCCTGGTCGGCGGACAGCACGATGACCGGCTGGATCGACAGCGGGTTGTAGAGATTGCCGGCACGGTCGCGATAGGGTTCGCCGATAATGTCCGGGAACTGGGCGACGATGCCGCTGGTCAGGAAAGCAGTGACGTTGAGTTTCTGCCAGACCGGCAGATCCTCCCGGAGCACGATTGCAAATTTCGTATCGAACATGAGAAAATAGACCATTCGAGGTTGCGCCCCGATTTCGAGGCTGAGAGAGAAGATGTCGGCTGATCTAGACAGCCAGGCCTTCAGGGGTCTTGGACGTTTGTGCGTTGGCGCGGCGGAGAACCGCATCATCTCGGCCTCCGACCCCCTCGGCATGGAGCGGATCGAGGCACGCTTCCACGGCAGCGCCTTCGACCTGCATCGCCACGACACCTATGCGATCGGGGTGACGCTGCACGGCGTGCAGACGTTTCGCTACCTTGGCGCGACGCGCCACAGCCTGCCCGGCCAGATCATCGTGCTGCATCCCGACGAATTGCATGACGGCGGCGCCGGCACCGAGGACGGGCTGCGCTACAGGATGCTTTATCTGGAACCGTCGCTGATGCTCGACTGCCTTGGCGGCGCGTCGCTGCCCTTCGTCAGGGAGGGCGTGGTGACGGACGCTGCCTTCCGCGGCACACTGCTTTCGGCGCTGGGGCCGCTGGAGGAGGAACTCGACGAACTGTTCGTCGACGATTTCCTCGCGCAACTGATGCAAAGCCTGAACCGGCATGCCGGCCAGCCGGCGAAGCCGATGACCAGGACGGCGTGGCGAGCGGCTATGCTGGCGCGGGACTATCTCACCGACAATCTGGCTCGTCCCGTGCGTTCCGACGAGCTGGAAGCGATCACCGGGCTCGACCGCTATGCCTTGTCACGGCATTTCCGCGCCGCCTTCTCCACCAGCCCGCATCGCTTCCTGGTGATGCGCCGGCTTCAGAGCGCGCGGCGGATGATCGCCGCAGGCGAGCCCTTGGCGCAGATCGCCATCGAAGCCGGCTTCAACGACCAGAGCCATTTCATCAGGCAGTTCAAGAAGGCATTCGGCATGACACCGGGGCGCTGGTCATCGCTGATCCATGGGTCTGGCGCAGCGGCGGCTTGATTGCCTGCCGACCTAGAGCCCGTTCCATCCCGACGAAATCGGGATGGGGCGCTATCTGTTTATTTTAGCATGATCTTTCCCGAAAACCGGATACCCCTTTTCGGGATCATGCTCTCGTGCTGCGATCAGTCGTCCGTCTCGGCGTCGTCGTCGACCAGCGTCAGTTCCTCGTTCAAGAGGTTTGCCTCGATGCGGGCAAGCAGCTTGAACAAAGCCTTCTGGTCTTTCTTGTCGAGGCCTTTCAACGCCTGCTTTTCGGTCTTCTTCACCGATTTCTCGATGGCGCGAATGGTCTCGCGGCCGCTGTCGGTCAGAAAGATATGTGCCTGGCGCGCATCGGCCTCGGAGGCGCGCTTGTCCAGGAAGCCCTGGGCCTGCAGCCGGTTGATGGTCTTGGTGATGGTCGGCGGGCGCACGCCAAGGCGACCGGCCAGATTGCCGGGCGTCTGGCCGTCTTCACGGTCGAGCGCCAGCATGATCTGGTCCTGACCGGCATAGAAGCCGTGCGCCAGAAGCCGCGCCGCCAGCGCGGTTCTTGCCAGCCTTGCCGCCGAATGCAGCCGGCTCATTGTCGCAGTCTTGTCCGCCTTGGCCATGGTCATCCCTCTTCGGCCGTACCGGTGCGGTCAGCATAGACGCAGCCGGCCGGTTGGCAATCGACGATCAAAAAGATTCCGGCGCTCCAAACAGCTTTGCCGGCAAGCATTGCGGTGTCCGCCGTGGCTAATGCCAGATGTTTATTTCAGTTAGATGACAAACGACTTTTCGCGACCGGAGTTTTCGCCGCGGGCGACGTGCGCGAGGAAATGTCGCTCAGCCGGACTTCACCACGACGATCATCAGCGCCTGATAGGCATCCTCCACCTCGCGCAGAGCGGCCTGCGACAGCGGTCCGGCCTGGCTGGCGATGTCGTCCCTGGCGTTCGAGGTGTCACGCTTGCCGGGCCTGTCATTGTATGGCGCGACAGTGGTGAAGATCTGCTCGCTGAGACTGTCGGGGAAAAACAACTGGCCGGTCATCACCGAACTGTCGTCGGGGAAGACCTTGAAATGAATATGGGTGGTGCGGCCGCGATACCAGCCGGGATAGACGGTGGCGAAGGAAACGATGCCGCTTGCATCGGTCTTCTGCCAGCCGCGCAGGAAGGTCTGGCCCGACGTGTCGACATCGCGGCCATCACCTTGTCCCGGATAGCCCGAATAGGCACCTTGCGCGTCGCAATGCCAGATATCGACGCGGGCGCCGGCAAGCGGGCGGCAGGCCGCATCGACAACCTGCAGCCTTACAATGAGGGCAAGGCCCTTCTTGCCTTCGGTGACATCGGCACGTTCGAGTTTCGGATCGAAATAGAACGGCCCTTCGGTCACCTCAGGCGTGATGGCGCAGACGCCGGCGCCGGTTTCGAACAGGGCCAGTCCGGCATAGGACGAGGACTTGGTGGCCGAAGACTGGGTGGCCGAAGACTGGGCGGCCATTGCCGCGGCCGGCAGGAAGGCACCACCGCCGGCGGTCACCGCGATCAAGCCGAGCGCCTTGCGCCGGCTCAATGAGAAGGAGGATGGCTTGCCGGACATATCGTGCCTCTCAAACTGGCCTCCCCTATCCTGGTTTAGGCCGTGATGGCGGGGCTGGCCAATGAAAATTCGGTAATGTCGGCAAGCCTGTTTGGCCCATCGGTTTGCCTCGTGCAAAAGCCCGGTACACACCCTATATGGAGCCGACAATCCCTTTTCGTGGCCCTGGATTTTCACGGCCCATAGTCTTCGAGGCAAGCCATGAGCGACGCACAGACGCAGATCCCCGTAACCGTTCTCACCGGCTATCTCGGCGCCGGCAAGACGACGCTGCTCAACCGCATCCTGTCGGAAAACCACGGCAAGCGCTACGCCGTCATCGTCAATGAGTTCGGTGAAATCGGCATCGACAACGAGCTGATCGTGGAATCCGACGAGGAAATCTACGAAATGAACAATGGCTGCGTCTGCTGCACGGTGCGCGGCGACCTGATCCGCGTCGTCGAGGGCCTGATGCGCCGGCCTGGCCGTTTCGATGCCATCTTGGTCGAGACCACCGGGCTCGCCGATCCGGTGCCGGTAGCGCAGACCTTCTTCATGGACGACGACGTGCGCTCCAAGACCAGGCTCGACGCGGTGGTGGCGCTGGTCGACGCCAAGCATTTGCCGCTGCGGCTCAAGGATTCCAGGGAAGCCGAAGACCAGATCGCCTTCGCCGACGTCGTCGTGCTCAACAAGACCGATCTCGTCACCCCTGAGGAACTCGCCAAGGTCGAGGCAACGATCCGCGCCATCAATCCGGCGGCGAAGATCCATCGCACCACCCGCGCCGGCGTCGCCCTGTCGGAAGTGCTCGACCGCGGCGCCTTCGACCTGTCCAGGGCGCTGGAAAACGATCCGCATTTCCTCGAGGCGCATGACGACCACGATCATCATGACCACGACCATGACGGCCACGATCACCACCGTGATCATGACGGGCACGACCATCACCATCACGCCCATCCTTCCGACATCCATGACGTGACGGTGCAGTCGGTGTCGCTGCGCGGCGGCGAGATGGATCCGAAGAAATTCTTTCCGTGGATCGAGAAGATCACCCAGATGGAAGGCCCGAACATCCTGCGGCTGAAGGGCATCATTGCCTTGAAAGGCGACGATGAGCGCTATGTCATCCAGGGCGTGCACATGATCATCGAGGGCGACCACCAGCGCGCCTGGAAAGACGGCGAGAAACATGAGAGCCGGCTGGTGTTCATCGGCCGCGAGCTTGACGCCGAGCGGCTGAAGAAGAGCTTTGACGCTTGCCAGGCCTAGTCAGGCTTCGCCATGCGGTCCAAGGGAGGTTGATTATCCTGCAATGTACACATATCATGTGTACATTGCATTAATGGAGGAGAAACCTGTGCCTAGATCAGCCGACAACAAGACAGAGCGCTTCCAGATCCGCATTCCCCCCGTGCAGAAAGCGATGATCGCCCGCGCCGCAGCGCTGTCGCACAAGGACATGGCCGACTTCATCCTCGACAAGATCGTGCCCGAAGCGCAGGCCGTGATCGAAGCGGCAGAAGTGACGAAGGTGTCCGACCGCGATTTCACGCGCATCCTGGACCTGCTGGAGCACCCGCCAAAACCCAACGCCAGGCTCCAGGCGGCGATCACCGCCTTGCCGGATACTCTGTGACGCTTCCGTCCTGGCACGAAGAGCCGATTGCGAAACGACACGACCGGGCTTCCTTCGATTGCGGCGACGCACAGATGGACGATTTTCTGCGACGGTTCGCGCGGCAGAGTCACGATCAGAATGCAGCCAAGACCTTCTGTGCGATCGATGACACGGCTTCGGAGCGGATTCTCGGCTTCTATACGATCGCACCGTCCGCAGTTGCTCATGAGACCGTGCCCGAAGCCATGACGAGGGGCTTGGCGCGACACGAGGTTTCCGGCTTCAAGCTTGCCCGGCTTGCGACCGACCGCAGCGTTGGGGGGCAAGGACTCGGAGGTCAGTTGCTCGCCGCCGCGGCTTTGCGCTGCCTGCGGCTTGCCGGCGAGGGCGGCGGTATCCTGCTCATCATCGATGCCAAGAGCGAGCGAGCCGCAAGGTGGTATGCCAGCTACGGTGCCGAGCGCCTCCAGGGACCGGATTTGACCCTGGTGATGCCACTGGCGACCTTCGCAACCAGTCTGCGGGCCAAGGGACTGCTTTGACACACCCTCTCGCCACTTTGCCGATCCTCATGGTTGCCGGAACCGCAAACGTCGAGTAAGCCGCCCGAGCCGTCTCTGCAATCTTATTCAGCTGAACAAAGATAACCATGCCCACCGTCGCCCCGCTTGATCTCGAAGGCCATTGCATCGCTGCCGTCTTCCTCGGCGACGCGCCGCATTTCGCGCTGGCCGATGGTACCGTGCATCGGCTCGACCATGGCCACAAGACAATCCAGGCCAATGATGGGCTGCTCGCCGCCTTCCACGATGCGGCCAACGACCGGCTGATCACCGGCGGCGAGGACGGCAAGATTCTTTCTGTTACCGCAGGCGGCAACGTCCAGGAGCTTGCGAACGCCGGGAAAAAATGGATCACCAGCGTTGCCGCCGGGCCGCAGGGCGCCATCGCCTATGCGACGGGCAAGACCGCCTTCGTGCGCTTCGCCGATGGCAAGACCAGGGAATTTACCCATCCGCGTTCGGTCGAGGGACTGGCCTTCTCGCCCAAGGGCATGCGCTTCGGCGTCGCCCGCTACAATGGCGCGACGCTGCATTTCCCGGCCGCCGAGGGCAAGCCGGTCGAGCTCGAATGGGCCGGCGCCCACACCGGCATCACCTTTTCGCCAGATGGCGCCTTTTTGGTCACCTCGATGCAGGAAAACGCGCTGCATGGCTGGAAGCTGGCCGACGGCAAGCACATGCGTATGACCGGCTATCCCGGCAAGGTCAAAAGCCTGTCGTGGAGCGTGAAGGGAAAATGGCTGGCGAGTTCCGGCGCCCCGGCGGCCATCGTCTGGCCGTTTTCAGGCAAGGACGGGCCGATGGGCAAGGCGCCGCTGGAGCTCGGCACGCGCGGCAACGCCATGGTGACGGCTGTCGCCTGCCACCCGAGCCAGGACGTCGTCGCCGTCGGCTATGATGACGGCATGGTGATGGCCGTACGTTTTTCCGACACCAAGGAAGTGCTGTTGCGGCGGCCGGGCAAGGGCGCCATCACCTCGATGATGTGGGACAAGGAAGAACGCCGCGTCGCCTTCGGCAGTGCGGCCGGCGATTGCGGCGTCATCGACATCACGGCCTAGTTTTGAAACAGCGGGTCACTCGGCCCCGCAAGAGACCTTGCCGGTCAGTTCGACCGGCTTGCCGTCCTTGTCCGCGTCGGCGGCATTGTCATAGATGGCAAGCGTGTACTGCCCGTCATAGACGCCTTCGTCGCTGGCCTTGGTCAGGATCGTCAGTTCGACGTAGTTGTAGATATCCGGGAGCTGATGCTCGCGGTAGATGTTCAGCCGCAACTCCTTGTTGTCGAGCCAGTACTGGGTGAGGTTGGAATTCTCGAACGCGGTCTTGCTCAGATCGTCACCGACGGGCCGCCCAAGAATTTCAAGGGTGCCGCTGAAATTGAAGGTCGGGCCGCCCATGCCTCTGGTGACGCCGGCCCCGACGTCGAACTTCACCGCCGTGTCGTCGACGTTGCACCAGATGCCGCCGGATGCGGAAGCCGCGCTGGCCGACAATAGCAGCGCTGCCGCACAGATGATTGTCCGCATTTTGTCCCCTCCCGCCCTTCGCCGCCAGCATTGGCGTTGACTTCACCAACAGGGTCAAGCGCCGCCGCTGGCGGCTGAGCCAATGCAGGACAGACGCGCGGCCGATTGCGGTTGCGGACGATGATTGGTTAAGAGGGACCGACAAGAGGGGTTTCCATGCACAGCAGCGACAGTTCAAAGGCGTCCATCGGCGGCATCGATCGCAACCGCATTGCCGACCTGCGCGAGACCGAGGGAGTCGTCTTCCGCAAGGCGCGGCCGAAATCGCAGGCGAAGGTGGGCAATGGCCTGCCGGGCTTCTTCGGCGGCGTGCCGATGCACTGGATGAACGACTGGCCGACACCGTTTCCAATCCTGGTCGACAGCGCCAGGGGCGCCACCATCACCGACATCGACGGTATCAGGCTTGACGATTTCTGCCTCGGCGACACCGGCTCGATGTTCGGCCATTCACCGCCTCCGGTGGCGCGCGCCATCCGCCGGCAGGCCGGGCGCGGCCTGACCTATATGCTGCCTTCGGAAGACGCGCTCGCCATCGGCCCGCTGCTGCAGCAGCGTTTCGGCCTGCCGTTCTGGCAGATCGCGACGACGGCGACCGACGCCAACCGCTTTGCGCTGCGCGTTGCCCGCGCCGTCACCGGGCGCGAAAAGATCCTGGTCTTCAACGGCTGCTATCACGGCTCGGTCGACGAGACGATGGTGCGACTGGTCGATGGTATCCCGGTCAACCGGCCGGGGCTGGCGGGCGAGTTCCGCGACCTGACCCGCACGGCGAAGGTGATCGAATTCAACGACGTCCCGGCTCTGGAAACCGCGCTTAGGGATAAGGATGTCGCTTGTGTCATCGCCGAGCCGGTGCTGACCAATTCCTGCATGGTGCTGGCCGATCCGGGCTTCCACGACGCTCTGCGCAGGCTGACGCGCGAAACCGGCACGCTGCTTCTGATCGACGAGACGCACACGATCTCGACCGGCCCCGGCGGCTACACCAGGAAATACGGACTTGAGCCGGACTTCTTCGTGCTGGGCAAGCCGATTGCCGGCGGCGTGCCGGCAAGCGTGTGGGGCATGAGCGACGACGTCGCCTCGCGCTACGCCGACTATATCAGGACCAAGGAGCCGGGTTATTCCGGCATGGGCACGACGCTGTCGGCCAACCCGCTGCAGTTCGCGGCGATGCGCGCCACGCTCGAACAGGTGATGACCGAGGAAAACTATGCTCGCATGGACCATCTGGCGCGGCGGCTCGATGCCGGGCTGACCGGCGTGATCGACCGCTACCGCTTGCCCTGGCATGTCGCCCGCGTCGGCGCCCGCGTCGAGTTCATCTGCGCGCCCGGTCCGCTGCACAATGGCGCCGAGGCGGAGACAGCGCATGCGCCGGAACTGGAAGCCGCCATCCATGTCGCGCTGGTCAATCGCGGCGTGCTGATCGCACCCTTCCACAACATGATGCTGATTTCGCCGGCGACCACCGGCGCCCAGGTCAACCGGCTGATCACCGCCTTCGGCGCGGTTGCGGCAAAGCTTGCGGCATGAGACAAGCAAGCCAAATCCGAGTGCGATCATGACCTCACCTTCGGGCTCGACGCCCACCGAGGCGCAAGCCTTTCTCGACGCCCATCCCGAGATCGAAGCCTTCGATATCGTGCTGACCGACGCCAATGGCGTCGGCCGCGGCAAGATCGTGCGCCGGCATGAGCTGAAAAGCATCTTCGAGGGCGGCCGCCACATGCCGATCTCGATCCTCGGCCTCGATATCACCGGCGAGGATGTGCACGAAACCGGGCTGATCTGGACCACCGGCGACGGCGACCTCAGGGCATGGCCAATCCCCGGCACGCTGGTGCCGCTCTACGGCACGAGCCCGCCGCGCGGCCAGTTGCTGATGGCGATGTATCAGCTCGACGGCCGGCCGATGTCGTCGGACCCACGCCTGGCGCTGGCCCGGCAGGTCGATATCCTCGCGGCCAAGGGTCTTTATCCCGCCGGCGCCTTCGAGCTCGAATTCTTCCTGCTGGCCAATGAGCGCGACGCGGACGGCAAGGTGCAGCCGGCGCGCGCCGTGCTCGATGGCCGCGTCTCTGGCAAGACGGAAGTCTATTCCGTTGATCACCTGCACGGCATGGAGCCGCTGTTCTCGGACATCTATGCCGCAGCCAAGGCGCAAGGCATCCCGGCCGAGACGGTGATTTCCGAATATGCGCCCGGCCAGTACGAATTGACGCTGAACTACCGCAAGGACGTGATGCGGGCGGCCGACGATCTGGTCATGCTGAAACGGCTGGTTCGGGCGCAGGCGCGCCGCCACGGCGTCACTGCCTGTTTCATGGCCAAGCCTATCGAGAAATATGCCGGCTCGGGCATGCATTTCCATGTCTCGCTGCAGGACAAGGCCGGCCGAAACGTCTTTGCCGAAGCCGGCGGCGAGAGCTGGTCGCTGCCGTTGCTGCAGGGGCTCGGCGGCCTGATCCAGACGATGGCCGAATCGATGCTGGTGTTTGCGCCGCACGCCAATTCCTGGCGGCGCTTCGTTTCGCAATCCTATGCGCCGGTGGCGCCGACCTGGGGCGTCAACAACCGCTCCGTGGCACTGCGCGTTCCAGCGGGCGATGCAAAGAACCGGCGCATCGAGCACCGGCCGTCCGGCGTCGACGCCAACCCCTATCTGATCGCCGCGACCGTGCTCGCCGCCATCATCAAAGGCCTCGACGAAGGTCTCGATCCCGGTCCGGAAACGACCGGCAACGGCTACGAGGCGGCGGTCACGCGCACGACTATGCCGGTCGACTGGCGCGCCGCGATCGAAGCCGCGCGAGCATCCAGCTTCCTGAAAGGCGCGCTCGGCGAGGACCTGCACCGCACCTTCGTGGCGATCAAGCAGTCCGAGTATCTGCGCGTGGCGCGCACGGTCAGCGAGCTGGATTATCACCTCTATCTGCACGAGGTGTAGTTCGACACGATCGTGAGCGGAGAGGCGGCGATCACTTTTTCGCAGCCTATGTCAAATGTGATAGCGCGGTGGCTCCCTGGAACATATCATGAACATATGTCAGCGCTCACCGTCCGCGAAAAGCTTGCAATCCTGTCCGATGCCGCAAAGTACGACGCCTCCTGCGCCTCGTCGGGCGCGGCGAAAAAGGATTCGCTGAAATCCGGCGGCATCGGTTCCACCGAAGGCATGGGCATCTGCCATTCCTATGCGCCGGACGGCCGCTGCATTTCGCTGCTGAAGATCCTGCTGACCAATTTCTGCATTTACGATTGCAGCTATTGCATCAACCGCTCCTCCTCGAACGTGCGGCGCGCCCGTTTCACCGTCGACGAGGTGGTGAAGCTGACCATGGATTTCTACCGGCGCAATTACATAGAGGGCCTGTTTCTGTCCTCTGGCGTCATCCGCTCGCCCGACGAGACGATGGGCGAGATGGTCGAGGTGGCCCGAAGGCTGCGGCTGGAAGAAAAATTCTCCGGCTATATCCATCTGAAGACCATTCCGGAGAGTTCGCAGGAACTGGTCGAAAAGGCAGGCCTTTACGCCGACCGGCTGTCGATCAATGTAGAACTGCCCACGGATGAGGGCGTGAAGAGACTGGCACCCGAAAAGAAGCCGGAAACAATCCGGCTCTCGATGGCCAGGCTGCGCCAGAAAATGGAGGAAAAGGCCGAACCGACACTGAAAACCAAAAAGCGCGAACGTTTCGCTCCCGGCGGGCAGTCGACGCAGATGATCGTCGGCGCCGACAAGACCTCCGATGACGGCATCCTGCACACCAGCGCGCGACTCTATGGCAGCTACCACCTGCGGCGGGTCTATTATTCTGCTTTCAGTCCGATTCCGGATTCGTCATCGTCCCTGCCCTTGCAGAAGCCGCCGCTGATGCGTGAACACCGGCTCTATCAGGCCGACTGGCTGATGCGGTTCTATGGATTTTCGCAGCCGGAGATCCTGGCCGGCAGCAGCGACGGCATGCTCGACCTTGCCATCGATCCGAAACTGGCCTGGGCGCTGCGCAACAGGGGACGGTTCCCCGTCGATATCAATCGCGCCGACCGCGAAGCGCTGCTGCGCGTACCGGGTCTCGGCACCAGGGTGATCGCCAAAATCCTGGAAACCCGCCGCCACCGGCGGCTGCGACTGGAAGATGTCGGGCGCCTGTGCCAATCGATCGCCAAGTTACGGCCGTTCATCATCGCCGAAGGCTGGTCGCCGGGTGCACTCACCGACAAGACCGGATTGCGAGGCAAGATCGTGCGCTCCTGCGAGCAACTGTCGCTGTTTTGACCATGCAGCCGGCCCAACTCGATCTTGCCAGATACAGCGTGCGGCTCGATAGCGAGACCGATTTTACCGGCTGGCGCGACGCGGCACGACGGCTGGCGCTGAACGAGGTCCGACCCGAGGATATCAGTTGGCACGTCGCACCTAACTCCAATCAAACCGATTTGCCGGTCGCGCCTGCGGGAGCGCAGCTCGTCGTGCCGCGCGACTTCATCGAGCGCGCCGAAACCGCTTTCTGCCACGCCGACCCCGGCCGTTTCGGTTTTCTCTACAGATTGCTGTGGCGGCTACGCGCCGAGCCCAAACTGCTGGCTATCGCATCGGATGTCGACACCAGGCGCCTCGAGATCATGGAAAAGGCGGTGCGGCGCGACATCCATAAAATGCGCGCCTTTGTGCGCTTCCGAAAGATCGGCGATGGAGATGGGGAACGCTATGTCGCCTGGTTCGAGCCGGAGCATTTCGTCGTCGAGCGAAACGCGGCTTTCTTCGTCAGGCGCTTCACCGGCATGCGCTGGACGATCTTGACCCCGCATGCCTCCGCCGACTGGGATGGCGAGAGACTGGCGATCGGGCCAGGCGCCGCCAAGGGCGATGCGCCGACTCAGGATGATATCGAAGCTCTGTGGCGCACCTATTTCGAGAACATCTTCAACCCGGCGCGGCTGAAGGTGAAGGCGATGCAGAAGGAGATGCCGAAAAAATACTGGCGGAACCTTCCCGAGGCCTCGCTCATTCCAGAGTTGATCGCAGGAGCGGACAAGGCCGCCAAAGCCATGATTGCCAGAATGCCGACGCCGCCCGCGCCGCACCACGCCAAGGTGCAGGCCAGACATTGGCCGAAACATGAGCCGGCCAAGGGGGTGGAAGACGATGCCGCAGGCAGCATTTCCGAATTGCGTGAAGCAGCAAAAGGGTGCCGCCGCTGCCCGCTTTGGCGCGACGCGACGCAGACCGTATTCGGCGAGGGACCGGATGACGCCAGGGTCATCTTCGTCGGCGAACAGCCGGGCGATCAGGAAGACATCGCTGGCAAACCTTTCGTCGGCCCGGCGGGCAAGGTGTTCGACGCCATACTCGATGACGCGGGCGTCGACCGCCAGAAAGTCTACGTCACCAACGCGGTCAAGCACTTCAAATTCGAGCCACGCGGCAAGCGGCGCATCCATTCCAAGCCGAATGCCGGCGAGGTTCAGGCCTGCCGCTGGTGGATCGACAGGGAATTCGCGCTGATCAAGCCGGAGCTTGCCGTGGCGCTTGGCGCAACGGCGGCATTGTCGCTGCTGGGCAAGGCGATCCCGGTGACAAAGATGCGCGGCCAGGTGATCGAGCGTGAGGATGGTTTGCGCGTCTTCATCACCATCCACCCCTCCTTCATCCTGCGCATCCATGAGCCCGCGGACAAGGAAGCCGAACGCGAGCGGTTCCTGCACGATATGAAACAGGTCAAGTGGCTGATGGCCGCATGATCCATGGCCTAACGGATGAGAATTGCCCTGAGATCGTTGACATTCGTCCCCGTCGGGCCGGGTACGAAAAGGTCGCCGACGGCATTGAAGGCCGTCCAGGCATTGTTGCCGGCCAGCATCGCCTTGGCATCGACGCCCGCCGCGCGCATGCGCGACACGGTCGAACCGTCGGCGAAGGCGCCGGCATTGTCTTCCGAGCCGTCGATGCCGTCCGTGTCGGCGGCCAGCGAATGGATGCCTTCGGCGCCGTCGATGGCGATGGCGAAGGCCAGCAGGAATTCGGAGTTGCGGCCGCCCTTGCCCTTGGCCCGGAGCGTTACGGTTGTTTCGCCGCCCGACAGGATCAGCACCGGCTTGCTGAACGGCCGGTCGCGCGTCGCGACTTCGCGCGCGATGGCCGCATGCACGCCGCCGACCTCGCGCGCTTCGCCTTCGATCGAGTCGGACAGGATGACAGCTTCGACGCCTTGCCGTTTCGCTTCGGCAGCCGCCGCTTCGAGCGACACACCGGCCGAAGCGATCAGGTGCACCTCATTGCGCGAAAAGCGTTCATCCCCGGGACTTGGCGCATCGGCGGCCGGCGAATTGATATGCGCCATCACCGCGGCCGGCAGTTTCATGCCATAGGCTGATATCGACGCCAGTGCGTCCTCGCGACTGCCGGAATCAGGAACAGTCGGACCGGAGGCGACCAGCGCCGGATTGTCGCCGGGAATATCGGAAACGACCAGCGACACCACCCTGGCCGGCCAGGCGGCGGCCGCCAGCCGGCCGCCCTTGATGGTGGAAACATGCTTGCGGATGGTGTTCATCGCCGCGATCGGCGCCCCGGAGGCGAGCAGCGCCTCGTTGACGGCGATCTCGTCGGCCAGCGTCAGGCTTCCGGCCGGTGACGGCAGCAGCGCGGAACCACCGCCGGAAATCAGTGCCACCACCAGATCGTCGGCTGTCAGTCCCTGAACCTTGGCAAGCAAGCGTTTCGAAGCTTCCAGGCCGGCTGCGTCCGGCACCGGATGCGCCGCCTCGATGATCTCGATGCGCTCGCATTTGGCGCCGTAACCGTAGCGGGTGACGACCAGCCCTTCGATCGGCCCGTCCCAGACCTTCTCGAAGGCCGCCGCCATCTGCGCCGAGCCTTTTCCCGCGCCAATGACAATGGTGCGGCCCTTCGGCTTGGCCGGCAAATGATCCCGAATGGTTCGTTCCGGATCGGCGGCGGCGACGGCCGCGTTGAAGATGGAGGTGAGGAAGGTCTTGGGGTCGATCATTTTGCTTCCGGCGGCAGCGCAAGCTCGCGCCCGTTGATACCTAGGTGATTGCATAGCGCCTCGACCACGACGCCATGATCCTCGCGCTCAGGCAGACCGGAAACGGCGATCACACCAATGACGCCCGCACCCTTGACCGTGACCGGGAAACCACCGCCGGCCAGCACATGATCGGCAATATCCAGCCCCTCACCGACCTTGAAGTCGCGGTCGGGGCGCTGCTGCTCCAGCACCATGCGATAAGTGCTTCTCAGGAACCGCTTGACGACATTGATCTTGCGCCGCGCCCAATCGGGATTGGAGGCGTTCGAGCCCGGCATAGCAGCGTAGAACAGCGGCCGATCGAAGGTCCTGATGTCGACGATGATTGGCATGTTCTCGGCCAAAGCTCGGTCGCGGATGGCCGAACCGACCTTGAAAGCGACAGCCTCATCGAAGGCGGGAAAGACAAGGGTTTCTTCCTGTCTCTTGATCAGAGCGATGTCGTCCGCAGCGGCCATGTCGTTCCCCTGTCAATCTCGCCGCACGCTTTGACCGATGGCTGCCGCCGGGTCAAGCGTCTGCGCGACTTCGTAAGGTTGGGTGCGCTAGGTATGTTGAGATTCAGGTCAGGCCGCGCCGAAAATGGTGGCTTCCGAGAACCGGAGCGGAGCGTACGCGAAGTACGTGAGCACCGGAAGCGCAGGAAGCCCCCATTTGCAGGCCGGCATCACCTGAATGTCAGCATGCCTAGATCGCCATGTCGGTCTTGGCCGCCCGCCCCGCGACATAGACCTCGCGCACGGCGCGGTCGTCGCCCAGCGTCTGCAAAAGAAACAGTTCCTGCGCCAGCGTCTCGACCGTTTCCATCCTGAGCCGCATGGCCGGCGTGGCCCTGGCGTCGAGCACGACGATATCGGCGTCGCTGCCTTCGTCCAGCGTGCCGATCTTTTCCGCCACCGACAGCGCCTCGGCATTGCCGCGCGTCATCTGCCAGAAGGACTGGAACGGGTTGAGCTTCTCGCCGTTCAGCGCGATCACCTTGTAGCCCTCGTCCATGGTGCGCAGCATCGAGTAGTTGGTGCCGCCGCCGACATCGGTGGCGGCTGCGATCCGGATCGGCTTGTCGCGGCGGCGAAAGCGCTGATAGTCGAACAGGCCGGAACCGAGGAACAGGTTCGAGGTCGGGCAGAACACCGCCACCGAACCTGAATTCGAGAGCGCGTCCGCCTCGCGTTCGGACAGATGGATACAGTGACCGAACAGGCTCTTCTTCCCCAACAGCCCGTAGTGTTCGTAGACGTCGGTATAGTCGCGCGACCACGGATAGAGTTCCCTGGTGAAGGCGATCTCGGCGTGGTTTTCCGACAGATGCGTCTGCATGTGCAGGTCGGGATGTTCACGGCACAGCGCTCCCGCCATCTCCATCTGTTCCGGCGACGAGGTGATGGCAAAGCGCGGCGTGATGGCATAGTGCTGGCGCCCCTTGCCATGCCATTCCTTGATCAGCGCCTTGCTGTCGTCATAGCCCGATTGCGGCGTGTCGAGCACACCGTCGGGCGCATTGCGGTCCATCATTACCTTGCCGGCGATGTTGAGCATGTTGCGGTCATGCGACTCGTGAAAAAAGGCTTCGGCCGACGCCTTGTGCACGGAGCAGTAGGCGGCGACCGTCGTGGTGCCGTGGCGCACCATCTCGTCGAGGAACAGCCGCGCGATGCGGCGGCCATGCTGCGCGTTGGCGAACTTCGTCTCTTCCGGAAACGTGTAGGTGTTGAGCCAATCGAGCAGTTCGGCGCCATAAGAGGCGATGATCTGCATCTGCGGGAAATGCACATGCGCGTCGATGAAGCCCGGCAGCAGCAGATGCGGCCGATGGTCGATCTTCTTTGCGCCCTCGCCGGCCTGTTTCTCGACTTGCGTATAGGCGCCGGCGGCGACGATCCGGCCGTCGCGGATCAGCAGGCCGCCATCCTCTTCGTAGCGCCAGGCCGCATGGTCATCGATGGTTTGCGGCCAGCGCACGAAGGACAGCGTGCGGCCGCGCAGAAGTGTCGAGGTCATGCTTATTTCCCCGCGCCTTCGAACCAGGCCACCAGCAGCGCGCGTTCCTTGTCCGTGATCTGGGAGACGTTGGCTGGCGGCATGGCGTGGCTGCGCCCAGCCTGCAGATAGATCTCGCGGGCGTGGTTGGCGATGTCGGCGTCGGTGTCCAGCATCACGCCCTTGGGCGCATGATAGATGCCCTCATAGACCGGCTCCGCCGCGTGGCACATCGAGCAACGGCCAAGCACCGTGTCGCGTACGGCCGGGAAATGCACTGACGCGATGAGTGTCTGCGCTTCAGCCGAAGCCTTCGGTTCGCCGGTCAGCACCTTTGGCGCGGTCGACAGCCAGATGATGATGATGAACAGCACAAGGGCGCCCAGCCAGGTCCAATGCGGGTTGCCCTTGCGCGCGTGGACGCTGTTGAAATAGTGCCGAATCAGCACGCCGATGAAGAACACCAGCGAGGCGATGACCCAGTTGAACTGCGTCCCGAATGCCAGCGGATAGTGGTTCGACAGCATCAGGAACAGCACCGGCAGCGTCAGATAGTTGTTGTGCAGGGAGCGCTGCTTGGCGATCTTGCCGTATTTCGGATCGGGCTTGCGGCCGGCGATCAGGTCGGCAACGACGATCTTCTGGTTGGGGATGATGACCATGAAGACATTGGCCGACATGATCGTCGCGGTGATGGCGCCCAGATGCAGGAAGGCAGCGCGGCCGGTGAACAAATGGGTGAGCCCCCAGGCGATGAACACCAGCACGCAGTAGAGCACCAGCATCAGCCCGGTGTCGCTTTTCCCAAGCGGCGAGCGGCACAGGAGATCATAGACCACCCAGCCGACGCCGATCGTCGCCATGGACAGCAGGATGCCGACCGGCACCGACATCGGCAGCACGTTGGGATCGATCAGGAACAGATCGGCTCCGGCATAATAGACCACGCACAGCATGGCGAAGCCGGACAGCCAGGTGGCGTAGGATTCCCATTTGAACCAGGTCAGGTGCTCGGGCATCTCGGCCGGCGCCACCAGATATTTCTGAATATGGTAGAAGCCGCCGCCATGCACCTGCCATTCCTCGCCGAAGGCACCGACAGGCATGCCGGGACGCTGGCGCAGGCCGAGGTCGAGCGCGACGAAGTAGAATGACGAGCCGATCCAGGCAATGCCGGTGACGACATGCAGCCAGCGCACGGCGAAGCTCAGCCAGTCCCAGAAAATCGCGAAATCCATCATTGAAGTCGTCCCTGCCGATCCGGTGACTTTACGGGCTGGGGCGCAAACGGAAAGAGGCGAGGTGTGCGATGACTTTCAAAAAAAAATGGAAAATACTAGGGTGTGTCGAGATTCAGGTCAGGCCGAGGCGAAAACGGCGGTTTTCGAGAACCGGAGCGGAGCGTACTTAAAGTACGTGAGCACCGGAAGCGTAGAAAACTGCCGTTTGCAGGCCGGCATGACCTGAATATCAACACACCTAGGTTGGTGCACGCAGCTGGATGAGAGCCACGGAACCGCATGGCCTATCTCGACAACATCGCCGTCTTCGTCCGCGTCGTCGAACTCGGCAATCTGTCGGCGGCCGGCCGCGACATGCGCATCTCGCCTGCGGTCGCCTCCAACCGCATCAAGGAGCTGGAGAAGCATCTAGGCGTGCGGCTGTTCAACCGCACGACACGGCAATTGATGCCGACCGAGCATGGCACGGTTTTTTATTCGGGCGCCAAGCAGGTGCTGGAGGCGATTACCGAGGCGGAAGCCGCCGTCTCCGCGTTGTCCGGTCAGCCGCGCGGCACCATCAAGGTGACGGCGCCACTCGGCCTCGGCCGCCGGCTGGTGGCCTCAGGCATTCCCGATTTCCACGACAAATATCCTGACATCGAGGTGCGGCTGAGACTCTCGGACCACAATGTCGACATCATGAAGGAAGGCATCGACGTCGCCTTCCGGCTCGGCATCATCGAGGATTCCAGCCTCAGGATGCGCGGCATCATGGAATGCGAGCGCGTGCTGGTGGCGGCGCCGAAATATCTGGAGGCGCGCGGCGAACCACTTGAGCCGCAGGAGCTGATCGGCAAGAAGCACGACTGCCTGATGCTGCGCTATTCCGGCGCGCGCGAATATGTGTGGACGCTGCAAACTCCGGTCGGCCCACAGAAATTCGAAGTGCACGGGCCCTACGACACCGACGATGGCGACGTGCTGACCGGCTGGGCGCTGTCCGGGCGCGGCATCATCAACAAGCCGCGCTTCGAGGTCGAGCCGTTCATCCGCGACCAGCGGTTGAAGGTAATCCTGAGCAGCACGCCGCCGACGCCGGTGCAATTCGCAGCCGTCTATCCGCACAAGAAACTGCAGGACCCCAAGGTCCGGCTGCTGCTCGACTTCATGGCCGAGCGCTGCCAGCGGCTGATCAACGATCTGCTTGCCGGCAAATAGGGGCTGGCCGGAAGTGATGGCTGGCCGGCACATGAGCGGCGGTTGGCCCAGCGCCGGCGGTTGCCATCGCTGGAGCTGGCGAACATAGTCCCGGTTCACTTTCGTCTTGCAGGGACCATCGATGGACAACGGCACCACAATGCATCTTGCCGTTTCGCTGTTTCCGGGAACTGCGGATCCCACGCCCGGGGCCGAACCTGAATTCGACCGTCTGGCGCGGTTTGTGCAAAAGGCCGAAGCGGCCGGGCTGGACATGGTGATTTTCGCCGACTCAGCGCCGGCTTCCGGCGGCGATGCCGCAAACAGGCAGATGCCCTTCGAAGCGACGACCTTGCTGGCAGCGCTGGCGACGGTGACAAGCAGGATCGGGCTTGTCGCCGCGGCTTCGACGGTCGCTCATCAGCCCTACAATCTGGCGCGCCGTTTCGCTTCGCTCGACATCATCAGCCATGGCCGCACCGGCTGGAACGCAACCATGACGCAGAAACCGCGTGAGGCGGCCAATTTCAGCCGGCAGGAAGGGTTTTCCAGCGACGACTTTCGCCGCCGGACGGAGGAATATATCGGCATCGTCCAAGGCTTGTGGCAGGGCTGGGATGCGGACGCGCTCAAGTTCGACAAGAGCGGTGGCCGCTTCCACGATCCCGAAAAGATGCACCTGCTCGACCACAAGGGCGAATTCTTCTCCGTGCGCGGCCCGCTGAATGTGGCGCGGTCGCCGCAGGACACGCCGGTGCTGGTGCTGTCCGGCCTGTCGGAAGCGGACATGGAGATTGCCGTCCGCACCGCCGATGTCATCCTGCTGGACGACGGACCGACCGAAGGCGCGAAGGCACGGTATGACGATCTGAAGCACCGCGTTGCCGCCTGCGGGCGCGATCCGGGCGCCGTGAAGCTGCTGATGAGCGTCTCGCTCGCTACCGATGCTACCGCCAAGCCGACCGTCGCCGACAGCATGGAAAAAGGATTCCGGTCGAAAAGCTGCGACGGGTTCAACATCCTGCTGCCGGCACAGCTTTCGGCGCTCGCCGATTTCGTCGATCTGGTCTTGCCGGAGCTGCGGCGACGCGGCCTGTTTCGAGAGAGCTATCGCGGCGCGACGTTGCGCTCGCATCTTGGACTTGCCGGCGGAGGCGACCAATGACCGCAGTTCCCCGCCAGATGACGCTCGGCGCCTTCCTGTGGGCGACGGGCCACCATATCGCCGCCTGGCGACATCCCAAGGCGCATGTGACGGCCGGCATCGACATCGACCATTACATCCAGCTGGCGCGCATGGCGGAGGCGGCGAAGTTCGACATGATCTTCTGCGAGGATGCCGCCGGCCTGCGCGAAGCCAATGTCGGCATCGCCAGCCAGACTTCGCGCTCGATCGGCTTCGAGCCGATCAGCCTGCTGTCGGCGCTGGCCGTCCAGACCAGCCGCATCGGCCTCGTCTCCACCGCGTCGACAAGCTACAACGAGCCCTATGGGCTGGCCCGGACCTTCCTGTCGCTCGACCATCTGAGCGGCGGCCGTGCCGGCTGGAACCTGGTCACCTCTGCCAGCCCCATCGAGGCCGCCAATTTCGGCTCGACCGGCTTGCGTCCACATGCCGATCGCTACGAACGGGCGCGTGAATTCGCCGAGGTGGTCGCCGAGCTTTGGCGCGGCAAGCGTGATGGAGCTTCCAGTCACGACGGCCAGAGCTTTTCGGTTCGGGACCCGCTCGACCTGCCGCAGTCGCCGCAGGGCGCACCGGTGCTGGTTCAGGCTGGCGCCTCGGATATCGGACGCGACCTTGCCGCCCGCACCGCCGATGTGGTGTTCACGGCGGCGCAGACCTTCGAGGAAGCGAAGGCCTTCTACGACGACCTCAAGGGGCGTCTGGCGGCCTATGGGCGCGAGCCCGACGACATCAAGATCATGCCCGGTGTCGCGCCGGTCGTGGCTGAAACCGCAGCGCAAGCCCAGGAAAAATACGAGGCGTTGCAGGAGCTGATCCCCGATGATGTCGGGGTAGCACTCCTGTCCAGCTATCTCAGCATTTCCGACCTGGGGCGCTATCCGATCGACGGGCCGCTGCCCGAACTGCCGCCCAGCGAAGGCATGCAGAGCCGGCAAGCGCTGGTCATCGAGCAGTCACGTCGCGCCAACCTGTCCATCCGCCAGCTGGCACGGCATTTCGCCGGCGCGCGTGGCCATTGGCGCATCGTCGGAACGGCAGCCCAGGTCGCCGACGAGCTGCAGGCGCGGTTCGAAGGCGGTGCGGCGGACGGCTTCAACGTCATGCCCTCCTACTTCCCCGGCGAACTCGACGCCTTTGCCACGCTGGTCGTGCCGGAACTGCAGCGGCGTGGCCTGTTCCGCAAGGATTATGAGGGCCGCACGCTGCGCGACCATCTGGGCTTGAAGCGGCCGGCCTGATCCGGAGCGACGCCGGCGCTTACCGCTCGTCCATCATGCGGGCGGTGCCCGACACCCTGATCGAACTTCCAGGCGCGGGCGGAATGTCGGCATGCAGGCGCGAGCGCATGCCCATATCCTCGCCCTGCACGACATCGATCGCGCCGCCATGCGGCCAGCCAATGTCGCGCAAATAGCCCGCGAAGGCGGCAGTCGAGGCTCCTGTCGCTGGGTCCTCATAAACGCCGCCTGAAGCAAATGGATTGCGTGTGTGGAACAGACGCGGCGTTTCGGCGTAGGCCAACAAGATCGTGACCAGTCCTTCCCGCCGCATCAAGGCCTGGCCGGCCTTCAGATCGTAGCGCATGGCGGCCAGCGCCTCGCGCGACTTGAGGGCGAGAACAAGATGATCTGCGCCGCCATGGACCAGCGCCGGTGGAATGACCGGATCGAGATCGCTGGACGAATAGCCGAACAGCGCCAGCGCCTCGGCTATCAGCTCCCGCGAGGCCGATTTGCTATGCGTTGGCGGCGATTGCAAAGCGGCAGCGACGTTCGCTCCGTCGCGAAACCCTTCGACGGTTATGCTGGCCTGGTTGAGGGTCAGCGGGAAAATCCCATCGCCAAACTGCCGGACCAGCGCCGCACCAAGGGCAATGGTGGCATGGCCGCAGAAGGGAACCTCTGATTCCGGCGAGAAATAGCGGACCCGCCAGCCGTCGCCCTCGGGTGCGGCAAAGGCCGTTTCCGAGAACCCAATCCCGGCCGCGACACGCTGCATCTCAGCCGCATCGGGCAAGACATCGCCGATCCAGACGCCGGCAGGATTGCCGCCGGTATCTCCATCCGAAAAGGCAGCGATTTTCAGAACGTTCATTTGGCTCCGCCTTGTGCTGGAATGCCGTTGGATTCAGCAAACGCGTTTTTCGGGCGATTGGAAAACGCCGCATCAAGAGCCGCCGTGACCTGTTCGGCGAGACTTAGCCAGCCATCACCTTGTCACGCGGAGCATGATGATCGGCATTTGATGCGGCGCCGTGGATGACCAGCGCCGTCATGATCTCGGCGGCCGCAAGTGCGGCGATGACGGGCGGGCGCTTGTCCTTGACGGCATCGCCGCCGATCGGCGAAACGAGGCGGGCAAACTCCGCTTCGCTGCCATCCGCCGATTTCAGGAACCAGTTCTTGAACGTCGCTTTCTTGGTCTTCGAGCCGATCATGCCGACATAGGCTGTGTCGTCACGTTTCAACGCTTCGGCGACGATCAGGAAGTCCAATGCATGATCGTGGGTGAGAATGGCGAAAGCGGTGCCGGCCGGAGCATCGCGCACTATCGCCTCCGGCATCGGCGTCAGCCGCGTCTCGACGGTTTCCGGCATGCCTTCCAGCGCCTCGGCCCGCGTTTCGATGACGACGCAGTGCACCGGAAGTAGCGCTATCGTTGACGCCAGCGCCTGACCGACATGGCCGCCGCCGAAGATGTAGACATAGGGCAGTTCAGCCTCTTCGGTTTCCGCCGCCGCGACCAGCTCGGCTGCCAGCGCGGCATCGACGAGCCGGATCAGCACTTCGACGCGCCCGCCGCAGCATTGGCCGATCTCGGGGCCGAGCGGCACGTCGAGGGTCGCGCAGATCTCGTCAACCTCGATGCGGGCCTCTTCACCCTCCCCCTTGTGGGGAGGGTCGGACGACGAAGTCGTCCGGGGTGGGGGTCCTGGAAGCGCCGCGCCCCCACCCCGTTTCGCCAACGCCGCTTCGCGGCGTCGGCTCACCGACCCTCCCCACAAGGAGGAGGGTGAAGACCCCAGCATCTGCCGCGCCTTGTCGATGGCCATATATTCGAGCTGGCCGCCGCCGATCGTGCCAAAGATCGCCGTGTGCGAAACGAGCATGAACGCGCCCTTCTCGCGTGGCGTCGAACCCTTTGTCCCGGCCACCTCGACCAAGGCGACCCGGCCGGCGGTGCTGAGAAAGGCTTTCAGGCTTTGCACTTTCGAGTTCATTTCTCACGTTCCCGAATGGGAAATGTAGGCTTTTTCAGTCCGAATTGCACGTTTCGCCGGATTCAGGCGCCGGCCTTGACCTCGTTCTTCAGCCGCTCGATCGCCATCAGCACCCGTTCCGGCGTTGCCGGCGCATCGAGGCGCGGACAGATCCTGCGGTCGGCGACACTGGCCACCGCGTCCGACAGCGCATGCAGCACCGCCATGCCGTGCGGCAAAGGCGGCTCGCCGACCGCCTTGGAGCGATGGATGGTCGGCTCGTAGGCCTGTGACCAGTCGGTCAGCGCCACGTTGAAGATCTTTGGACGGTCCGACGCCAGCGGGATCTTGTAGGTCGACGGCGCGTGCGTGCGCAGCCGGCCTTTGCCATCCCACCACAATTCCTCAGTCGTCAGCCAACCCATGCCCTGGATGAAGCCACCCTCGACCTGGCCGATGTCGATGGCCCGGTTCAGCGAGCGGCCGCAGTCGTGCAGGATATCGGCGCGCTCGACGACATATTCGCCGGTCAGCGTGTCGACCGACACCTCCGCGCAGGCCGCGCCATAGGCGTAGTAGTAGAAGGCGTGGCCCCGGCCCTTGCTGCGGTCCCAATGGATTTTCGGTGTCTTGTAGAAGCCGGCGGACGAGAGCTGGATGCGCGCAATATAGGCCTGCTTGACCAGATCGTTGAAGCTGACCTCCTGGTTGCCGACGCGCACCCGGTTCGGCAGGAACACCACCTGGTCGATCGGAACCTGATATTTCTCGGCGGCGAAGTCAGTCAGCCGCTGGCGGATCTGGCGGGCGGCATTCTGCGCCGCCATGCCGTTGAGATCGGCGCCCGAAGACGCCGCCGTCGGCGACGTGTTCGGCACCTTGGCGGTGGTGGTGGCGGTGATCTTCACCCGGTCGAGATCGATCTGGAATTCTTCCGCAACGACCTGCGCCACCTTGAGATGCAGGCCCTGCCCCATCTCGGTGCCGCCATGGTTCATGTGCACCGAGCCGTCGGCATAGACATGCACCAGCGCGCCCGCCTGGTTGGACTCCGTCTTGGTGAAGGAGATGCCGAACTTGACCGGCGTCAGCGCCAGGCCGCGCTTGATGAAGCGGCTGTTGGCGTTGAAGGCCGATATTTCGCGCCGTCGCCTTGCATAGCCGGCGCTTTCCTCGAGCTCGGCGACGATGCGCTGGATGATGTTGTCCTCGACCCTCTGGTGATAGGGCGTGACATTGCGCGTGCCGATCGCCTCCATCGGGTCGTAGAAATTCAGCTTGCGGATGTCGAGCGGATCCTTGCCGACGGCGAAGGCGACCTCGTCGATGACGCGCTCGGCGCCGACCATGCCTTGCGGACCGCCAAAACCACGGAAGGCGGTGTTGGAAACGGTGTTGGTGTAGAGCGGCGCCGACTTGGCCAGCACGTTCGGGTAGAAATAGGCGTTGTCGCAGTGGAACAGGGCACGGTCGCCGACCGGGCCGGACAGGTCGGCGGAAAAACCGCAGCGCAGCGCGAAGGTGAAGTCGACGCCGAGAATGTTGCCTTCGTCGTCGAAGCCGACTTCGTAGTCGATGGCGAAATCGTGGCGCTTGCCGGTGGCGGTCATGTCCTCGTCGCGATCGAGCCGGATCTTGACCGCGCGCTTGTGCTTCTTTGCAGCGATCGCGGCGATCGCCGCGCATTGATTGGCCTGCGTTTCCTTGCCGCCGAAGCCGCCGCCCATGCGGCGGACCTCCACCGTCACGGCGTGGGAGGGAACACCGAGCGCATGGGCGACCAGATGCTGTGTCTCGCTCGGTCCCTGGGTCGAGCAATAGACAATCACCTCGTCGTCCTCACCGGGGACTGCAAGCGAAACCTGGCCCTCAAGATAGAAATGGTCCTGACCGCCAAGCCACATGCGGTTCTTGATGCGGCGGGGTGCCGCTTGAATGGCGGCGGCCGCGTCGCCGCGCCTGAGTGTCAGCGGCGCGGTGACCTGCCTGTCCTTCACCGGATCGAGGTCCCAGATATCGATCACAGCGGGAAGCTCGTCATAGTCGATCTTTGCCAGCAGTGCTGCGCGGCGCGCCTCGTCGCGGGTCTCGGCAATGACCGCAAAAATCGGCTGGCCGAAGAACTGCACCTTGTCCTGGGCCAGCACCGGATCGTCGTGCATGTTGCTGGGTGACACGTCGTTCTCGCCCGGCACGTCGGCATAGGTCAGCACATCGACAACGCCCGGTGCGGTCCGCACCGCCGAAAGGTCGACACTTCTGAGAATGCCGTGTGCAACCTTCGACAGGCCGAGACCGACATGCAGCGTGCCGGCCGGCTCCGGCATATCGTCGATATAGACGGCAGTACCGCTGACATGCTTGTGCGCAGAGTCATGCCGCTGGTCGGTGGCGACGCCGCCGGTGATCTTTTCAGCCCTAAGATTGGGCGTGGCGTGCTTGTTCATCATGCCGCCTCATGCCTTGAAACCTGGATCTGCTCCCTGGTGCCTGTGGTTTCGACAAAAAAGCGCAGCAACAGATTGCGTGCCGCCAGGGCGCGATACTCAGCCGAAGCCCGCATGTCGGTGAGCGGGGTGAAATCCTTGGCATATTCGGCCATCGCCGCTTCAACCGTCGCCTCTGTCCACGGTTTGCCGCGCAAGGCGTCTTCGACCGCGGATGCCCGCTTCGGCGTCGCCGCCATGCCGCCATAGGCGATACGTACATCCGCGACCGTGCCATCCTTGGCCAGAGTCAGGAAAAAGGCGCCGAGTGCCGCCGTGATGTCCTCGTCGCGGCGCTTGGTGATCTTGTGGACGGCGAATTTCGTACCCTTGGCGGGAACAGGCACGTGCACCGCCTCGACGAATTCGCCTGATAGCCGGTCCTGCTTGCCGTAGGCAATGAAGAAGGTTTCCAGCGGGATCGTGCGCCGCTTCTTGCCCTTGCGCAGCGTCAGCCGCGCACCGAGCGCGATCAGGGGTGGTGGCGTATCGCCGATCGGCGAGCCATTGGCGATGTTGCCGCCGATGGTGCCCATGTTGCGCACCTGTTCGCCACCGATGCGGTCGAACAACGGCCCCAGCGCCGGGATGCGCTTGGCGAGCGTCGAGAACGCCTCGGTGTAGGTGACGCCGGCGCCGATGGTAATGACGCCCTTGTCTTCGGATATGGCACACAGCCCGTCGAGATTGCCGATGAAGATCCCCGGCGAAATATCGCGCATGTGCTTGGTCACCCACAGGCCGACATCGGTCGAACCGGCAACGATCGTGGCGCCCGGTTCCTTGTCCAGCAAAGCGGCGAAATCGTCGACATTGGCCGGCACGATCAGCCGTTTCTTGGCCGAACCGATCTCGACCCGCGCGCCGTCATGCATGGCCTCGAGCCTTGCCGTGATCGCCTTGCGCTCCACCGCCAGCGGGTCCTTCGCCACCTTGCCATAGCTGGAGATGGCGTGCGCCGCGCGCATGATCGCCTCGTAGCCGGTGCAACGGCAGAGATTGCCTTGCAAGGCCTTTTCGATTGCCGCGTTCGACGGGTCGGATGATTTCATCCACAGGCCATAGAGCGACATGACGAAGCCCGGCGTGCAGAAGCCGCATTGCGAACCGTGGAAATCGACCATGGCCTGCTGCACCGGGTGCAACTGGCCCGGCAGGCCGCGCAGATGCTCGACGGTGACGACATGGGTGCCATCCAGCGAGCCGAGGAAGCGGATGCAGGCGTTGACGCTTTCATAGACCAGCCCACTGGGCGAAAGCTTGCCGACCAGCACGGTGCAGGCGCCGCAATCGCCTTCGGCGCAGCCTTCCTTGGTGCCGCGCAGCGAACGGTCGAGCCGCAGCCAGTCGAGCAAGGTCGCGTCTGATGCCACCGACGAAAGCACGACATCCCTGCCATTGAGAATGAAGCGGATCTCGTTGCGGATTTTGACCTTGGCCACGCCTCAGCTCCCCCTGTAGGTCGAATAGCCGTACGGCGAGACGAGCAGCGGCACATGATAATGCACGGCTTCGGCCATGCCGAAGCGGATCGGGACGCTGTCGAGGAAGGCCGGTTTCGGCAGCGTCGTTCCCAGGCTCCGCAGATAATCGCCGGCCGCGAACACCAGTTCGTATTCGCCGGTGCGGAATTCCGCGCCGGCAAGCAGCGGTGCGTCGCAACGGCCGTCGGCATTGGTGACAACGGTCTTCAGATGTGTCCGCGCGTCGCCCTGGAGGTGATAAAGCGCGATCGACAATCCCGCCGCCGGCTTGCCGGTCGCGGTGTCGAGGACATGGGTCGTCAGACGCCCGCCATCGGCTTTCGACGTTTCTGCCATTGGCCGCCTCCCATTTTCCAGTACTAACTGGCCGGTACAATCGAACATGCTGCTGAATTGTGCGCCAATTAAAGGCGATGCATAAGTCCCGGTCGAGCGGAGTGCGACAAAAACACTTTCAAAAATTTTCGGGGGAATGCGCAAGCGGCCCTTTCGATATCCTGATCATACTTCGGGCAATGCCCGGCGGGAGGGACGATGCGTTACATCAGAGACATGCGCGGCTACGGAGCCAATCCGCCGGATCCGAAATGGCCTGGCGGCGCGCATGTCGCCGTGCAGTTCGTCGTCAACTACGAAGAGGGCGGCGAGAACTGCGTGCTCCACGGCGACAAGGCATCGGAAGCCTTCCTGTCGGAAATCGTCGGCGCCGCACCCTGGGTGGGCCAGCGCCACTGGAATATGGAATCAATCTACGAGTACGGCGCCCGCGCCGGCTTCTGGCGGCTTCTCCGGCTGTTCACCGAGGCCGAGGTGCCGATCACCTGCTATGGCGTCGCCACAGCGCTCGCCCGCTCGCCCGACCAGGTCACGGCGATGCAGGAAGCCGGTTGGGAGATCGCCTCGCACGGCTTAAGATGGATCGACTACCGCGACCACAGCGCCGAGGATGAGCGCCGTGACCTCGAAGCGGCGATCCGCCTGCATTATGAGGTGACCGGCCAGCGCCCGACCGGCTGGTACACCGGCCGCACATCGGTCAACACGGTGCGCCTGGCGGCGGAAGAAGGCGGCTTCGACTATGTGTCGGACACCTATGACGACGAACTGCCCTACTGGTTCGAGCATGAGGGCGGCACGCAGCTCATTATCCCTTACACACTCGACGCCAACGACATGCGCTTCGCCACGCCGCAAGGGTTCAATTCGGGCGACCAGTTCTTTGCCTATCTGAAGGACAGTTTCGACACGCTCTATGAAGAGGGCAAGGCCGGCCGGCCGCGCATGATGAACATCGGCCTGCATTGCCGCCTCGTCGGGCGACCGGGCCGGGTGGCAGCGCTGAAACGCTTCGTCGACTATGTCAAATCGCACGACAAGGTGTGGCTGGCACGGCGCATCGATATCGCCCGCCACTGGCAGGAGAACCATCCCTATCGGCCGGCGGCACTTCGCCCGTCGAAAATGGAATTCGAGACGTTCGTTCACACGTTCGGCAGTGTTTTCGAGCATTCGCCGTGGATCGCCGAACGCGCCTACGAGCTGGAATTGGGCCCGGCGCACGACACGTCAGGCGGCCTTCACAATGCGCTCTGCCGCGTCTTCCGTTCCGCCAGCGAGACCGAGCGGCTCGGCGTGCTCAACGCCCATCCCGACCTTGCCGGCAAACTGGCCAAGGCCAAACGGCTGACGGCGGAATCGACCAGGGAGCAGGCCTCGGCCGGCCTCGACGCGCTGACCGACACGGAACGCGAACTGTTCTCCAAGCTCAACGCCGCCTACGTCACCACCTTCGGCTTCCCTTTCATCATCGCGGTGAAAGGCAAGACCAGGCAAGAAATCCTGGCGGAATTCGAGGCGCGCATCGGCAACAGCCGCGGCGTTGAATTCGAGACCGCCTGCAAACAGGTCGAGCGCATCGCGCTGCTCCGCCTCAAGGACATGCTCCCGCAATAGGTTGAACCCATGGATACGATCAGGATGCCCGACCGAACCTATTACGCGCCACATGGCGGCCACCCCGGCCAGAGCGAGCTTCTGACCGGCCGCGCCGTCTTCACCGAGGCCTATGCCGTCATCCCCAGGGGGGTGATGCAGGACATCGTCACCAGCGCCCTGCCGTTCTGGGACAAGACTCGGGTCTGGATATTGTCGCGCCCGCTGTCCGGTTTTGCCGAGACGTTTTCGCAATACATCGTCGAGGTCGCGCCCGGCGGCGGCAGCGACCGGCCGGAACCCGATACCGGCGCCGAAGATGCTCTGTTCGTGGTCGAGGGCGAATTGACGGTTCTGCTCGCCGGCGAGAAGCATAGTTTAAGGCCAGGCGGCTTTGCCTTCCTGCCGCCGGCAAGCGGCTGGACGGTTCGCAACGAAGGCAAGGGGGATGTCCGCTTCCATTGGATTCGCAAGGCTTACGAGGCGGTTGACGGTCTCGATGTGCCGGAAGCCTTCTTCACCAACGAACAGGAGATCGCGCCGACGCCGATGCCCGGCACCGAAGGCCGCTGGGCGACGACGCGTTTCGTCGATCCGGCCGATTTGCGCCACGACATGCACATGACCATCGTCACGCTGGAGCCCGGTGCGGTCATTCCCTTCGCCGAGACCCATGTCATGGAGCACGGCCTCTATGTGCTGGAAGGCAAGGCGGTCTACCGCCTGAACCAGGACTGGGTCGAGGTCGAGGCCGGCGACTATATGTGGCTGCGCGCCTTCTGCCCGCAGGCCTGCTATGCCGGCGGCCCAGGCAAATTCCGCTATCTGCTCTACAAGGACGTCAACCGCCACGCCAAGCTCGGCGGCGCCGGTGTCGCAAGGCGGGCGCCGTGAACCGCATCGTCGCGCGGCCGCTGACCCGCGAGAGCTTTGCGGCCTTCGGCGACGTGATCGACATGGGCGGCGGCGACCACTACCCGATCAATGGCGGCAAGGCCGAGCGCTACCACGATCTCGCGACCGCCGAGGCTGCAGGGCCGAACGCCCGCGTGCTGATCTCAATGGTGCGCGGCACGCCCTACGAATTGCCGCTGAAGCTGAGCATGGTCGAGCGCCATCCCTTCGGCAGCCAGGCCTTCATCCCGCTGTCGCCGCGGCCGTTCCTGGTCGTCGTCTGCCATGACGGCGATGAGGGGCCGGGCGAACCGCATGCCTTCATCACCGCCCCCGGACAAGGCATCAACTATTTCCGCAATCTCTGGCACGGCGTGCTGACGCCGCTCGGCGAGGCGCAGGATTTCCTGATCGTCGACCGTGGCGGCGACGGCTCCAACCTCGAAGAATTCCATTTCTCGCATGCCTACGAGATTCATCTCCCCGACGAGAGCCAACAATGACCGACATTTCCCTGATCGACCGCCTGCTCGACGTCATCGAGCACGACATCGTGCCGAAGACGGCGGAAGGCGTTGCGCTTGGCAACAAGCTGTTCGGTGCGGCGATCCTGCGCAAGGATGACCGTTCGCTGGTGCTGGCCGAGACCAACAACGAGATTGAAAACCCGCTCTGGCATGGCGAGGTGCATTGCTTGAAGCGCTTCTACGAAATGCCCAAGGCCGAGCGGATCGAGACCAAGGACGCCATCTTCATCGCCACGCACGAGCCGTGCTCGCTCTGCCTGTCGGCGATCACCTGGACCGGCTTCGACAATTTCTACTATCTGTTCAGCCATGAGGATTCGCGCGACAGCTTCGCCATCCCGCATGATCTGAATATCCTGAAGGAGGTCTTTACCCTCGATCCCGGTGGCTACAATGCCGAGAACGCCTATTGGAAGAGCTTTTCGATCCGCAGGCTGGTGCGCTCACTGCCCGAGGCCGAACGTCAGCGGCTGGAAACGCGCATCGGCAGGATCTCGGCACGCTATGACGACCTGTCCGGCGCCTATCAGGCGAGCAAGGGCGAGAATGACATTCCGCTGAATTGAGCCTGTCGGCGCTCAACTAGCAGCGCAATCGCTCGTTACAAATTGCAGCCGAAAATTGTCGAGGGTTGGCGCCGCCCCTCATCCGCCTGCCGGCACCTTCTCCCCGTATAGTGACGGGGAGAAGGGAAGCGCTCCAACGCTGACGCCCCCTCTCCCCGTCTCTATACGGGGAGAGGGTAAGGGTGAGGGGCAGCGCTAACCTAGCAAACTTGCGACGACCACTGCGCCCATGACAGGTCGCATATTTCGCTGCTCCAGTCGCGAATGGCGATTGAAAGTCGCCGCGCCGCAGGGCGTTATGCAGCCATGAAAACCGTCACCGAATTTCCCCGCAAGGTCGTCGAATTTCCGGATATGGGAATCGTCATGCCCGATGGCTGCCGGCTGTCGGCGCGGGTGTGGATGCCGGAAGATGCCGGCGACGATCCGGTGCCCGCGATCCTCGAGCATCTGCCCTACCGCAAGCGCGACGGCACCATCTTCCGCGACCAGCTGACGCATCCCTATTTCGCCGGCCACGGCTATGCCTCGATCCGCGTCGACATGCGCGGCAATGGCGATTCCGAAGGGCTGATGGACGACGAATATTCCGAGCAGGAATTGCAGGACGCCTGCGACGTCATCGCCTGGGCGGCATCGCAGCCCTGGTGCAACGGCAATGTCGGCATGATGGGCATTTCCTGGGGCGGCTTCAACTGCCTGCAGGTGGCGGCCAAGCAGCCGCCAGCGCTGAAGGCGGTGATCAGCCTGTGTTCGACCGTCGACCGCTATGCCGACGACATCCACTACAAGGGCGGCTGCCTGCTGATCGAGAATTTCGGCTGGGCCTCGACCATGCTGTCCTATTCGTCGCGACCGCCGGATCCGCTGCTGATCGGCGACAACCGGTGGCGCGATCTGTGGATGAGCCGGCTGGAGAATCAGTCCTTCCTGGCGCCGCTGTGGCTGAAGCACCAGCACCGCGACACCTACTGGAGGCGCGGCTCGATCTGCGAGGATTTTTCCGCTGTCAAAGCCGCGGTGCTGTCGATCGGTGGCTGGCATGACGGCTACCGCAACACCGTCTCGCACCTCGCCACCAACATCCAGGTGCCGGTGAAGGGCATCGTCGGACCGTGGATCCACAAATACCCGCATTACGCCGCACCCAAGCCCGCCATCGGCTTCCTGCAGGAGGCCCTGCGCTGGTGGGACCGCTGGCTGAAGGACATCGACACTGGCGTCGAGGCCGATCCGGCCTACCGCGCCTATGTGATGGACAGCGTGCGTCCGGCACGCTGGCACCCAGAGCGGCCGGGCCGCTGGATTGCCGAACAGGAATGGCCCTCGCCCGCCATCAAGACGCAATCGATTGAGCTTATCGACGAGGGCAGCAAGCCCACCATCGTCGCCTCGCCGCAAAACTGCGGCATGGCCGGCGGCGAGTATTTTCCCTTCACGTTCGGCCCCGAGCTGCCGGGCGACCAGCGCCCCGACGACGCATTGTCGGTGTGCCTCGACCAGCCGCCGCTTGCCGAGGCGATCGACATTGTCGGCGCGCCGGAAGTTCTGGTCGGCGTGTCGGCGGATCGACGACAGGCCAATATCGCGATCCGGCTGTGCGATGTGCACCCGGACGGCGCCTCCGAGCTGATTTCCTACGGCGTGCTCAACCTGACGCACCGCAATTCGCATGAATTCCCCGAGGCGCTGGTGCCAGGCGAAACCGTCTCCGCGCGCGTGGTGCTCGATCAATGCGCCTATCGTGTGCCGGCCGGCCACCGTCTGCGCGTTGCCGTGTCGAACGCCTATTGGCCGATGATCTGGCCGTCGCCGGAGCCGGTCCGGCTCACTCTGTCGGCTGCGACGCTGGCCTTGCCGCTGCGGCCGTTGGCGACAGGCGACGAAGTGACGTTCGCCGAGCCCGAAGGCGCCACTCCCTGGGCGACCGAGACGATCCGCGCCACCAATTCCGAGCGTCATGTCGAGCGCGACGAGAAGACCGGAATTGTCACGCTTTCCATAGTCGATGATTTCGGCGAGTTGCGCGATCTCGACCACGGCCTGGCCAACGGCAGCATTGCCCGCGAGACGTGGACGATCCATCCCGACGATCCGCTGTCGGCCTCGGGAAAGACGCACTGGACGCAGACCCTGTCGCGAAATGGATGGTCGGTGCGCACCGAAACATTGGCCGAAATGCGATCGGACGCGCAAAACTTCATCGTCAGCGCCAGAATCGAGGCCTATGAGGGCGAGACCCTCGTCTTCGAACGTGATTTCGAGGAAAAGGTGCCGCGCGCACTTCTTTGAGCTGATATGTCATTGGTCCAAAAGCGACGTACGATTTACGCCACGGCATGTCGCATTCCGTCTTGCTTACCGCTTTCCCTTGCGGTCATTATTCTCCTCAACAAGAAGCAAGAAAATCGACCGCAGAGTCGAACCAACAGAGTGAGGAACTCGATATGTCAAACGAACTGGAATTCCTTAGCCGGCGAGTCGCGTCCGGCAAATTGAGCCGTCGCGATTTTCTCGGTCGGGCGGCAGCGCTCGGCGTCACCGCGACCTTCGCCAACTCGCTGCTTTCAGGCGCGGCGCGCGCCGCGGGCCCGGTCAAGGGCGGCTCGCTGAAGGCCGGCCTGGTCGGCGGCGAATCCACCAACAGCCTCGACCCGGCGCTGATGATGACGCAGGTGCCGTTCGCCTTCGGCAAGTGCTGGGGCGAAATGATCGTCGAGCTGTCGCCGGAAGGCAAGCTTGAGAACCGCATCGCCGAGGAGATCGGCTCGTCGGCGGACGCCAAGGTGTGGACGCTGAAGATCCGTGACGGCGTCGAATTCCACAACAGCAAGACGGTGACCGCGCAAGACGTGGCCGCCACGCTCGAGCGCCATTCCGACGAAAAGTCCAAGTCCGGCGCGCTCGGCTACATGAAGGGCATCGCGACCATCAAGGCCAGCGGCAAGGAAGTGGTGCTGACGCTGAAAGAGGCCAACGCAGATCTGCCCTACCTGCTCAGCGACTACCACCTGATCGTCCAGCCCAATGGCGGCAAGGACAAGCCGGATGCCGGCATCTCGGCCGGTCCCTACGTGGTCAAGACCAACGAGCCCGGCGTGCGCCATGGCGGCGAGCGCTTCGCCAACTACTGGCAGGGCGACAAGATGGGCCATGCCGACCAGATCGAAGTCATCGTCATCAACGATGCGACCGCGCGCACGGCGGCCCTGCAGGGCGGCCAGGTCAACATGATCAACCGCGTCGAGCCGAAGATCGTCGACCTGATCAAGCGCCTGCCGGGCGTGACCATCCGCAATCACGCCGGTCCTGGCCACTACGTCTTCATCATGCATTGCAACACGGCACCGTTCGACAACAACGACCTCAGAATGGCGCTGAAGCTGGCGATCGACCGAGAAGAGATGCTGACCAAGATCCTGCGCGGCTACGGCTCGCTCGGCAACGACTTCCCGATCAATTCGTCCTATCCGCTGTTTTCCGAGATCGAGCAGCGCAAATACGACCCCGACAAGGCCAAGTTCCATTACAAGAAATCGGGTCACGACGGCACGGTGCTGTTGCGGACCTCTGACGTCGCTTTCCCGGGCGCCGTCGACGCCTCGCAGCTGTTCCAGCAGAGCGCGGCCAAGGCCGGCATCAAGATCGAGCTCAAGCGCGAGCCCGGCGACGGCTACTGGAACGAGGTCTGGAACAAGCAGCCCTTCTGCGCCTCCTACTGGGGTGGCCGCTCGACGCAGGACCAGATGTATTCGACAGCCTATCTGTCGACGGCCGACTGGAACGACACGCGTTTCATGCGCCCGGACTTCGACAAGATGGTGCTGGCGGCGCGCGCCGAGCTCGACGAGACCAAGCGCAAGCAGATGTACCACGACATGGCCGTCATGGTGCGCGACGATGGTGGTCTGATCCTGCCGATGTTCAACCAGTTCATCGACGCGACCGGTGCCAAGGTCGATGGCTGGATCGACGATCCGCACCAGGAATTGATGAACGGCTACGCCCTGGCGAAGTGCTGGCTGCAGGCCTGAGCCGGCTTTGCGGATATGTCTTCACCCATCCTGAAGCTAATCGCCCAGCGCATTGCGCTGGGCATCGTCCTGTTGCTGGCCGTTTCGGTCCTGATCTTCGCCGGCACCCAGATCCTGCCCGGCGACGTCGCGCAAGCCATTCTCGGACAATCGGCGACGCCGGAGTCGCTTGCCAATCTGCGCGAGCAGCTCGGGCTGAACGACCCCGCCTATGTCAGGTATTTTCACTGGCTCGGCGGCGTGCTGACCGGCGACTTGGGTACTGCCATGTCGAGCGGCCAGGATATCGCCACATCGATCAAGGGCCGGCTTTGGAACACGCTGTTCCTCGCCTTCTGGGCGGCGATCGTCGCCGTGCCGCTGGCGATCATCCTCGGCCTGATCGCGGTACGCTACCGCAATGGCTGGGTCGACAAGCTGATCTCGGGACTGGCGCTCGCCTCGACCTCGTTCCCCGAATTCTTCATCGGCTATGTGCTCGTCTATTTCTTCGCCGTGAAGTGGCAGATCTTCCCCGGCATTTCGACCGTCTATGACGGCATGCCGTTCGGCGAGCGCATGCAAGCGATCGCCTTGCCGGCAACGGCGCTGACGCTGGTGGTGCTGGCCCACATGATGCGCATGACACGCGCCGCGATCCTCAACGTCATGCAGTCGGCCTATGTGGAGACGGCGGAACTGAAAGGCCTGTCGGCCTTCAACGTCATCCGCAAGCATGCCTTCCCCAACGCGATTGCGCCGATCATCAACGTCGTCATGCTCAATCTCGCCTACCTCATCGTCGGCGTCGTCGTGGTCGAGGTGATCTTCGTCTATCCGGGCATGGGACAGTATCTCGTCGACCACGTCACCAAGCGCGACGTGCCGGTGGTGCAGGCGGTCGGCCTGATCTTCGCCGCCGTCTACATCAGCCTCAACATCATTGCGGACGTTGCGGCCATCGTCGCCAATCCGCGTCTCAGACATCCGAAATAGGGGGCGGATATGCTCGATATCAAACGCATCCCCATCCCCGCGCTGATCGGCATCGTGCTGACGGCACTGTTCGTGCTGGCGGCGGTGTTCGCCCCGTGGATCGCGCCGCACGACAATGGCGAAATCGTCGGCGACGTCTGGGAACCGATGTCGGCGGCGCATTGGCTGGGTACCGACAATCTCGGCCGCGATCTGTTGTCGCGCATGATCTACGGTGCCCGCATCACGCTGTTCATTGCCGTGCTCGCCACCGCGCTGTCGTTCTCGCTCGGCGCCATTCTCGGCTTCTCGGCGGCGGTATTCGGCGGCTGGTTCGACACGCTCTTGTCGCGCCTCGTCGACCTGTTGATGTCGATCCCGACACTGATCATGGGCCTCGTCGTACTTTCCGTGCTGCCGACAAACCTGGTGACGCTGATCCTGGTGATGGGCATTCTCGACTCGACCCGCGTCTATCGCCTGTCGCGGGCGGTCGCCGTCGACATCAACGTCATGGATTATGTCGAGGCGGCGAAATTGCGCGGCGAGGGCAGTGCCTGGATCATCTTCCGCGAGATCCTGCCCAACGCGCTGTCGCCGCTGGTTTCGGAACTCGGCCTGCGCTTCATCTATGCCGTGCTGTTCCTGTCGACGCTGTCCTTCCTCGGCCTTGGCGTCCAGCCGCCGGATGCGGACTGGGGCGGCATGGTCAAGGAGAACAAGGACGGCATCGTCTTCGGCATCGCGGCAGCCCTGATCCCGGCGGCGGCGATCGCCCTGCTGGCGATTTCGGTCAACCTGGTCGCCGACTGGGTGCTCAACCGGACGACAAGCCTGAAGGGAGGGCGCGGGTAATGGCCGACAAGCAATCGCAATCCGGGCAATCCCAATCCAGGCAACCCGAGGCCGGGCAATCCCAATCCGGGCAACAGAAGCCCGGCGTTCTCCTCGACATCCGCAATCTGCGCATCGAGGCGACGGTTTTCCCGCCCGGCGAACCGCCAAAGAACATCGTGCTGGTGCACGATGTCTCGCTGACCCTGCAGAAGGGCAAGGTGCTTGGCCTGATCGGCGAATCCGGCGCCGGCAAGTCGACCATCGGCCTGTCGTCGATGGGCTATGGCCGCGGTGGCGTGCGCATCACCGGTGGCGAGGTCATCCTGAACGGCCGCGACATCCTCAAGGGTGGCAAGGACGGCTTCCGCAAGCTGCGCGGCCGCGAGGTCTGCTATGTCGCGCAGTCGGCGGCGGCCGCCTTCAACCCGGCGCACAGGCTGATGGACCAGGTGGTGGAAGCCACGCTGCTGCACGGCACCGCGAGCCGAGCCGAGGCCGAGAAGCGCGCTGTTGCGCTGTTCAAGAAGCTCAGCCTGCCCAACCCCGAAACCATCGGCGAACGCTTTCCGCACCAGGTCTCTGGCGGCCAGTTGCAGCGCGTGATGACCGCGATGGCGCTCTGCTCCGAGCCGGACCTGATCGTCTTCGACGAGCCGACCACGGCGCTCGACGTGACGACGCAGATCGACGTGCTGGCGGCGATCAAGGACGCCATCCGCGACACCCATGTGGCGGCGCTCTACATCACCCATGACCTTGCCGTCGTCGCCCAGGTCTCCGACGAGATCATGGTGCTGCGCCATGGCCGGCTGGTCGAATGGGGCGGCACGCGGCAGATCATCAAGGAGCCGCGCCAGGAGTATACCAACGCGCTGGTGTCTGTGCATGAGATCGAACATGCCGAACAAAAGCCCGGCACGACGCCGTTCCTGTCGGTGAAGAACGTCACCGCCGCCTATGGCCGCAGCCACATCAAGGTGCTGAAGAACGTCTCGGTCGACATCTCTCCGGGCCAGACGCTCGCGGTGGTCGGCGAGTCCGGCTCCGGCAAGTCGACGCTGGCGCGCGCCATCACCGGGCTTTTGCCACCCGAAGAGGGAACGGTCACCTTTGATGGGCGCCCGCTGGCAAACCGGCTGGCCGACAGGCCGAAGGAAGATTTGCGCCAGTTGCAGATGATCTACCAGATGGCCGACGTGGCGATGAACCCACGCCAGACCGTCGGCACCATCATCGGCCGGCCGCTCGAATTCTATTTTGGCATACGCGGCCGCGAGCGCGACAAACGCGTCGCCGAACTGCTCGACAAGATCGAGATGGGCAAGGGCTTTACCGACCGCTACCCGGCCGAGCTTTCCGGCGGCCAGAAGCAGCGCGTCTGCATCGCCCGTTCGCTCGCCGCCAAGCCGAAGCTGATCATCTGCGACGAGGTGACCTCGGCGCTCGATCCGCTGGTGGCGCACGGCATCCTGAAGCTGCTGCTCGGCCTGCAGAAGGAGGAGAACGTCGCCTATCTCTTCATCACCCATGACCTCGCCACGGTGAAGTCGATCGCCGATTCGATCGCGGTGATGTATCGCGGCGAAGTGGTGCGCTATGGCCCGAAGAGCAAGGTGCTGAGCCCGCCCTTCGACGACTATACCGACCTTCTCCTGTCATCTGTCCCAGAGATGGAGATCGGCTGGCTGGAAAAGGCGATCAAGGGACGTCGAATGGCCAGCGCGGGGAACTAGCGAGCCTTGGTCAGGCACGACTGCCGTCATCCGCATGCAACACTAGAGCGCCACACGTCCCTTTTGGACGGGCGCCGCTCGTGTGGAATTGTTTTAACAAGAGGTAGGACATGAAAACTGAACTCGACCATCTCGCTGAACTCGCCGGCCAGGGCCGGATCTCGCGTCGCGATTTCCTCGGCCGCACCGCGGCACTTGGCGTGTCGGCGGCACTGGCAACGACGCTGGCCGGCAAGGCCTTTGCCCAGACGCCGGTAAAAGGCGGAACGATCAAGGCCGGTCTGCAAGGCGGTGAATCGACCAACAGCCTCGATCCTGCGCTGAACCTCAGCCAGGTCACCTACAGCTTCGGCAAGCAGTGGGGCGAATATCTTGTCCGGCTGATGCCCGACAACAGCCTGACAAACATGATCGCGGAGGAGATCGGCGCCGCCAAGGACGCCAAGACCTGGACGATCAAGGTGCGCGACGGCATCGAGTTCCACAATGGCAAGACCGTGACCGCGGAAGACATCGCGGCCACCATCGAACGCCATGCCGACGAGAAGTCGAAGTCGGGCGCGCTCGGCATCCTCAAGAACATCAAGGGCGTCAAGGCGAGCGGCAAGGAAGTGATCGTCACGCTCGGCGACGCGGATGCCGACTTCCCCTATCTGATGGCCGACTACCATCTCGTCATCCAGCCGAATGGCGGCAAGGACAATCCCAATGCCGGCATCAGCGCCGGGCCGTACAAGGTCACCGTCAACCAGCCGGGCGTGCGCCATGGCGGCGAGCGTTTCGCCAATTACTGGCAAGGCGACAAGCTGGGTCATGCCGACCAGATCGAGATCGTCGTCATCAACGACGCGACGGCGCGGCTGGCTGCCCTGCAGGGCGGCCAGGTGCACATGATCAACCGCGTCGAGCCCAAGGTTGTCGATCTGGTCAAGCGCATCGCGGGCGTCACCATCGAGAACGTCTCGGGCAAGGGCTACTACCCGTTCAACATGTTCTGCGACACCGCACCCTTCGACAGCAATGAGCTCAGAATGGCGCTGAAGCTTGCCATGGACCGCGACGAGATGCTGGAAAAGATCCTGCGCGGCTATGGTTCGGTCGGCAACGACTTCCCGATCAACGAAGCCTATCCGCTGTTTTCCACCGATATCGAGCAGCGCAAGTTCGATCCGGAAAAGGCGGCGGCAGCCTACAAGAAATCCGGCCATAGCGGCTCGATCGTGCTGCGCACCTCGGACGTCGCCTTCCCGGGCGCCGTCGATGCCGCCCAGCTCTACCAGCAGTCCTGCGCCAAGGCCGGCATCAAGATCGAGATCAAGCGCGAACCCGGCGACGGCTACTGGTCGGAAGTCTGGAACAAGCAGCCCTTCTCGCTCTCCTACTGGGGCGGACGCGCCACGCAGGACCAGATGTATTCCACCGGCTACGTCTCGACCGCCGACTGGAACGACACTCGCTTCAAGCGGCCGGAATTCGACAAGATGCTGTTTGCGGCGCGCGGCGAGCTCGACCAGGCCAAGCGCAAGGCGATCTATCACGACATGGCGGTGCTGATGCGCGACGAAGGCGGGTTGATCGTACCCTTCTTCAACCAGTTCATCGACGCTGCCGCCACCAACAAGATCAGCGGCTTTGCCAAGAGCCCTATCGGCGAAATGATGGATGGCTACGCGCTCGGCGAGTGCTGGCTGAACGCCTAGCCAAACCTGCCTATCATTTCATAACAAGGAACGCCGTGTGCCCCAGCGGTGCACGGCGTTCTAATTTCAACTGCGCAATCGCATGGAGTCGCCCGTGGCGCTCAAGACAAAACTTTTGCTGATCATCCTCGATGGCGTGCCCTACAGGAACTGGCGACGGCTGATGGGCAATCTCGAAGGCTGGGTGCAATCGGGCGAGGCGAGCGTCTGGAAGATGCGCTCCGTGCTGCCGTCGACCTCGGCCTGCTGCTATGCCTCGATCCACACTGGGGTTTCGCCGCAGGTGCACGGCATCCTGTCCAACGAGAACCGGTTCCGTGTCGAGCAGCCCGACATCTTCTCCGAAGTCAGCAAGGCCGGCGGCAAGACCGGCGCGGTCACCCATTCCTACTGGTCGGAGTTCTTCCGCGCCTATCCGTTCGACCTCGTCGAGGACATGGAATTCGACGAGCCGGGCGGGCCGATCACGCATGGCCGCTTCCACACCATGACCGGTTACAACGCCCGCAACCAGATGACGCCGAGCGATGTCGATTTGTTCGCGACGCTGACCATGCTGACCAGGCGCCACGGCATCGACTACGGCATCCTGCACACCTGCACGCTGGACTCGATGGGCCATCGCTTCGGCCACGACTGCCACGAGATGGATCATGCCGTCTATGCAATGGACGGCATGCTGGCCGCCTTCCTGCCGCGCTGGATCGAGGCCGGCTACGAGGTCATGATCACCGCCGACCACGGCCAGACCGATCGCGGCCACCATGGCGGCCATGACGACGAGATGCAGGATTTTGCCCTCTATTATTTCGGTTCGGCCAAGGGCCCGCAGGCCGACACGCTGCTCGACCAGTTGCAACTGGCACCGACGGTGCTGAGCCGGCTGGGTGTTCCGGCGCCGGCGACGATGAAGGGTAAGCCGTTTTTGAGCTGAGCAGGACGCCTTCCCTTCCCCCCTTGTGGGGGAAGGTGGATTGTCGCGAAGCGACAAGACGGATGAGGGGTGCTGGAAGAAACACGGCGTGAAAATATTGAGGGTTTTTAAGCGCTTACTTCTCCAGCGCAATGATCCGTCCAACACCCCTCATCCGTCTCGGCGCTACGCGCCGATCCACCTTCTCCCACACGGGGAGAAGGAAACGGCTCGGCTACTGGCAACCGCCCGGCTCTTCGGTTAGCCTCCCAAAAATTCCTTGGCGGAGGATGAACCTTTTTGGACCTATCGGCGACAGAGCAGACAGGAGCCAGGCGGCTCGACCGGCGATGACGGCGGCGACCGAGACCGATCGCGCGCTTGTCGACCGGGTCGCGAAGGGCGACCGTGCCGCCGTGCGGCTCCTGTTCATGCGTCACCACGCGCGGGTCTATCGCTTCGTGGTGCGCCAGACGGGATCGGACATAATGGCTGACGATATCGCGAACGAAGTGTTTCTCGAATTATGGCGGCAGGCGCCAGGCTTCGAAGGACGCTCCGAAGTCTCGACATGGCTGCTCGGCATCGCCCGGTTCAAAGCGCTGTCCTTGCTGCGCAAGAAAAAGGAAGACTGGATCGACGACGAGGCCGCCGCCGCGGTGCCCGACAGCGCCGACACGCCGGAAGTCGTCACCATGAAGGAAGACAAGGCTGCCGCCTTGCGTCGCCTCATTGACGCCTTGCCGGAAGAACACCGCACGGTGATCGACCTTGCCTATTATCATGGGCAATCGGTGGGCGAGATCGGCGAGGTGCTCGGCATTCCGGTGGCGACGGTCAAGACCCGGATGTTCTACGCCCGCAAGAAACTCGGCGAGGCCCTCAAGGCTGCCGGTTACGACAGGGGATGGCCATGAGCGCCGCCGAAAAGATGTCGCGCCGCGACGAAATGGAAACGCTGCTGCCGTTCTATCTGAACGGCTCGCTGGAAGGCTCGGACCTGGAAGCCGTCGAGGAATGGCTGGCCAACGATCCAGTGGCAATTGCCGGTCTCGGCGAGGCGGAAGCCGAATTCTCCGGCACAACGGCCACCAACGAAGCGATCCGTCCGCCGGCCAATGCGCTCAGCCGCTTCGCCAGGGCGCTCGATGCCGAGGCCGGATCTGCGCGCAAGCCAGCAAGCTCGTCCTGGCTGGCGCAGACCTGGGGCCGCTTCATGGCGGTGCCGGCCGGCTTTGCCTGGGCGGCCGCCGCGGTTCTGCTTGCCTTGATTGTAGTGCAGTCGTTGGTGCAGCCCGGTGGCAAGAGCGGCAATTTCGAGATTGCCGGCGCGCAAGACGATCTGGCGAAAATGCCGTTCGCCCTGGTCAAGTTCAAGCCGGACGCGAAGATGTCGGACGTTTCCGGCTTTCTCGGCGGCAACGGGCTGAAGATCATCGGTGGGCCGACCGCCGACGGCGTGTTCCGGCTCGGCATTCCCGCCACAAACGCCGCCGACTACACCAGGCAAATCAGCCTTATTGCCGCCCAGCCTTTCACCGACACTGTGATCGAGGGAAGGAAACCGGTTGATGGCGGCTGAGGCGGTCATTCGATTCGCGGCGATCCTGGCGGCGGCGATGACAATCGCCGCCGTGCCCGCGTCTGCGCAGGCCAACGACCCAAACCTTGACCGAACGAAGATCGACTGCGGCAACGCGGCCAATGCATCGGCACCAGACTGCGCCAAGGACGGCGGCGACGCAAAGGGCGGATCTGGCGCGGCACAGGCCGGGGCCGTTTTTCTGCCCGCGTTGATCGTCGACCTGTTTCCCAACCCGCCAGCCTCTTTAGCACCCGCGCCGACGCCGCAACCGGCACCGCCCGCCAACAACCAGGCCGGCCCCCCTGCCGGTGGCCCGATCGTCTCGCCGACCGATCTCATCGCCGTTCAGCCGCCGCGTGCCGTGGTCGGCGATTTCGTGCCCGACGAGGTGCTGGTGACGGTCGACGGCGATGCCGGGGCGGTGCAGCAGATCGCCGCGTCCTTCGGACTCGAGGTGCGCTCGCAGCGCCAGTCCAGGCTGCTTGGCACAACGCTGGTGCGCTTCGGCATTCCCGACGGCCGCCCCGTCGGCGTCGTGCTGGCGCAGCTTGCCGCCGACGGCCGCACCCAGCGGCGCGAGCCCAACCATGTCTATTCGCTGCAGCAGGCCGCCAGCATCGTCAATTACGCCTTCGACCGCATCGTGCTCGACCCCAAACAGGCCAGCGGCGAGAACGTCCGCGTCGCGGTGATCGACACCGGCATCGACGACAGCAATCCGGCGCTGTCCGGCGTCATCGCCGGAGAGTTCGACGCCATGCCCGGCGTGCCGATCGAAAAGCGCGATCACGGCACTTCGGTCGATGGGCTGATCGCCGGGGTCGGCGCGCTGGAGGGCATGGCCCCAGGGGCCAGGATTTACCACGCCCGCGCCTTCGAGGGCGGCAAGTCGACGATGGACGTCATCCTGTCGGCGCTCGACTGGGCAGCGAGCCAAGACGTTCGCATCATCAACATGAGCTTCGTCGGGCCGAAGAACGAACTGCTCGGTGTCGCCTGCCGCAATGCAAGGGCGCTCGGCATCGTGCTGGTCGCCGCCGCCGGCAACAACGGGCCGAAGGCGCCCTATGGCTACCCGGCCGCGTTCGACGGCGTCATCGCCGTGACCGCCACCGATGCCAAAGACGGGCTGATGCCGCAGGCCAATCGTGGCGCCTATATCTTCATCTCGGCGCCCGGCGTCGAGATGGTGGCGCCGAGTGGGGCCGGCTCGGACGTGGTCACCGGCACTTCTTTCGCCGCGGCGATCGTGAGCGGCGCCATCGCCAATCTCATCCATGCCGCGCCCGACCGCACGGCCGATAGTATCGAGAAGGTGCTGGCGGCGACCGCCAAGGATCTCGGCCCCAAGGAGCGCGACAATGATTTCGGCTACGGGCTGCTCGACATCAAGGCGGCCGAGGCGGCGAAGGAGTAATCCACGACGGTTCAAGTCGCGGTTTGCCGAGAGCGGTTCATCGTTTCGCGGAAACGCAGAACCGCTCTATCTCTTTGTTTTGACGCAATTCCCAAGGGAAAGCGCTACGCGCTTTTCCCGGTAAAACCGTTTCACACTTTTCCTGGAATTGCTCTGGGACGTACCAAAAAATAGAATGCGACGATGTGCGTGATCATCAGCAGCGGCACGTAGATGATCGGGATCGCGTAAGTGGCGCCCAGCTCCCCCGCGCGTGCGGGAAGGCCGATCTGGACGGCGTGGTAATAGTCGACGATCAGGTCGAGCATCCCCACGAGATTGAAGGCGACGACGAACGCCCAGAAGAGAGTGCGTATCCTCACCGTGAGCAGCGCCAACATGGCCAACAGCCCTGTCGCGAAGTCGCCATAGGCGGCGAAGACGGCAAAGCTGGGAGGCAGATCGGGGCTTACGACGCCCGGAACGAGGAAGACCAGCCCGAAGAAGCGGAAGCTGTGCAGAGTGGCAATGGCGCGCTGCGCCGCGACCCGGTCCATCGACCCGAGCCACGGCAGACCGTATGCACCGAGGCAAAGCAGCCACACGACATAGCCCAGAACGAGATGGGTTTGGAACAGGATTTCCGTGGACATTTGGCCTCCTCTCGGCGGTTGGTTCAGGCCACCTCGAACACTGCGGTCAGGATGCCGAGCCGGCCTTCCATGAGATTTCGACCCAGGTTGGTCGCAAGCTCGGCGAAGTCCGGTCCCATAACCACGCCGAGATTTGGCGAAGGCGGCGGCCCCGACGCGCGGAACTGTGCGAACCAGGCCTTGGCGGCCTCGGTGTCGTCTTGCCATGCCAGCATGCGGAAGCCGGCCGGCTCGATCGCCTCGCGCGTCGCGTCGATTGTCAGGAGGAAGCTTGTCGCCGGTGTTCGCGCCCAGGGGAGCGGATAATGCGGCTCGCTCCCGGCCAACACGACGTCGAAGGTGGCAAACCTGCCGCCTGGCTTCAGCATGCGCCGAATTTCGCTATAGAGCCGCTCCCGGTCGGAGATGTTCATCGCCACGTGCTGCAGCATCACGACATCAAAACGACCATCATCAAATGGAAGCTCCAGTGCACTGGCGGTCTGGAACGACAGCTGCCCGCTCTGCCCCGTGCGCTCGGTCAGATAGCGCGCGGCATCCACGAAAGGCTCGCTGATATCCACGCCAGCAACCCGGCAGCCATAGGTCGCAGCCAGAAAACGCGCCGGCCCGCCGACGCCCGAGCCGACATCCAGTACTGACATGCCGGCGGCGATCCCGGCCAATTGGGCAAGCTCGGCGGTGGCGGCAAGCCCACGGGTGTGAAACTGGTCGAGGGCGCCCAACTGCTGGGGCGTGAGGAGCTGGTCCTCCGGGCCGAGGGCAGCCAGTACCGTCTTCAGCCGCTCAGTCAGGCCGGTCGCGCGATAGTGGTTGCGTACCCCTTCAAGTTCATCGGTCATTGCAAGATGTCTCCTGGCTTCAGCTCTTACCTAATCCCGCTTCCATAATTCGGCCATCCGCTGTAATCACAACAGCCTATGAAGCAGAACTACACAGTCCGACATGGTGCGCTGGAGGGCGTCGAGGCGTTCCTGGCTGTCGCGAGGCACCGCAACTTCCGTCGCGCCGCCGCCGAACTCGGCGTGACGCCGTCCGCCGTGAGCCAGGCGGTGCGCGCGCTGGAAGCCCGCATGGGTGCGGCGATGTTCGTCCGCACGACGCGGAGCGTCGGCTTGACCGAACCTGGTCAGCGGTTCCTGGACCGTGCCGGCCCGGCTTTCGAGGAGATCGTCGCGGCCGGCGAGGCCGCCCGCGATATCGGTCAACGGCCGACCGGGCTGCTCCGCCTGTCCGTGCCCCGCGCCGTCGTGCCGCTGATCCTGGAACCGATGATCGCGTCGTTCTGCCGAGCCTATCCCGAGATCGAACTGGAGATCGCCGCCAGCGACGAGATGGTCGATCTCGCGACCGGCGGGTTCGATGCCGGCATCCGCCTCGGCCAGTTCATCGCGGCCGACATGGTCGCCGTGCGGCTCACTCCGTCGTTCTCGTTCGTGGTCGTCGGCAGCCCGGACTATATCGAGCGCCATGGCTACCCTGAACGTGTCGACGACTTGCGCCATCACGCCTGCTTGCGCTTGCGTCGCTCAAACGGCGCGATTGCGCCCTGGTCTTTCGTCGACGGCAACGAGGCGATCGAGGCGATGGTCTCGGGCCCGCTGATCGCGCACGACTATCCGACATTGATCGGCGCCGCGCTGCAGGGTGTCGGGCTGGCGCAGACGCCTCGACCCGTCGCCGAACGTCCGATAGCCGAAGGAAAGCTCAGATCGGTGCTGGACGACGTCGCCGCCATGACGCCGGGCGTCTTCCTCTATCATCCCGGCAAGCGCCAGGTCCTGCCGAAGCTGCGCGCCTTCATCGATCACCTCAAATCGGCGGCCTGAGCTACGAGCCAAGCGAAGTCATCACTGCGGGCTCTGGTTCACAGCCAACTGGTCTAAGAGCCGACCTCGGTCGCTTAGAGCTATTGGATTTTGACGATTATGCGGGCGCGCCGGCGACCGATCCCCTGACGACCAGGTCGACCGGCCAGACCTCGCCGCGGGCGCCCTCTTCCAGTCCGGAAATCCGCGCTGCCAGCCGCTCGGCGACGCGCGCGCCGGCGAGACGGATGGACGAGCGCGTCGTCGACAGCGGCACGGAGAAATTCTCCGGCCTCAGCCACGGAAAGACGTCGTCATGGGCGATCAGCGACACGTCGCCCGGAATGGTCAGGCCGAGGTCGCGCACCGCGCGCACGACGCCGAGCGCCATGATCAGGCTGGAGCAGGCGATCGCCGTCGGCGCGTCGCCCTCCTCCAGCAAACGCCTGGTCGCGCGATAGCCGTTCTCCTCGGTCATGACCACCGAGCAGACATGACGGTCGCCCAGTGTCAGCCCGCTCGCGGCGAGCGCCCGGCGCACGCCGCGCTCGCGGTGGATGGCAAAGGTCTCGCGATCGTCACCGTTGATCAGCGCCAGCCTGCGGTGGCCGAGCTGGATCAGCAGCCGCGCCGCCTCGTGAAAGGCGCCCTCATTGTCGATATCGGTGAAGGGATAATCGAAATCGAAACCTTCGCTGCGGCCATGGACGATGAAGGGAATGCCGAGCGTGTTGACCAGGGCCACGCGCCGGTCCTGCGGCCTCGGCGAAGAGATGTAGACGGCGTCGACCTGCCGGTTGGCGACGATGCGCCGGTAGGTCGTCTCCTGGTCGTCGGCGTCGGCCGGCGACAGCACCAGGTCGAGTTCGTGCGAGCGGGCATAGTCGCCCAGTCCGGACAGGAACTCGACGAAATGCGGATCGATGTCGACGGACGCACCGGTCGGCAGGACATAGCCGATCATGCCGGTCTTGCCGGTCGCCAGCCGGCGCGCGCTCGGATTGGGCCGGTAGCCGTGGCGCTTGGCGGCGTCGACCACCCGCCGGCGCGTTTCCTCGTTGACCTCGGGATAGCCGTTCAGCGCGCGGCTTACCGTGGTCTGCGAAAGCGCCAGCATATGAGAGAGCTGCTTGAGGTTCACGAGAGGCCTCCACGCCTCAAAGCGCTTTTAATTCAGTGAATCCGAGCACCGCAACGGCACGGCGATATGAAGATGAACCATAGGCGCGCTTTGGCCGGGTTTGAAACGAAATTGCTGCTGCACTGCCATAAAAGCATGTTGCAGCGCACTTTTCTCGTGCCGCATCCCTAAAATTAAATCGATTAGCCAGCGACCCTCTTGACTTCTGACTGATTCAATGGCGAGATCGAAAAAGCCAAAGCGCTTTGGAAGACTCTTCGAAAGGTTGCGGTTCCTTTCTGACTGAGTCACAGTCCTACGGCGTCGGCGGGCGGAATGGAGGTTCCGTCCGGTGTATGTGACCCACTGGGAGGGAATACCGATGAAGAAAATGCTTTTGCTGGGCGCCGCGTTTGCCACGCTCGCCCTGAACGCGCCCGCGCATGCCGAACTGAAGTTCAAGCCGGGCGAAGACCCCCGCTTCAACTGGGCGAACTACGAAGAGCTCAAGAAAGTCGACCTCAAGGGCGAGACGCTGTCCATTTTCGGGCCGTGGCGCGGCGAGGACGAGACCCTTGTACGCACCGTGCTTGAGTATTTCCAGGAAGCGACCGGCGCCGAGATCAAATACTCCTCGTCGGAAAACTATGAACAGCAGATCGTCATCGACACGCAGGCCGGCAGCCCGCCCAACATCGCCGTGCTGCCGCAACCCGGCCTGATCCAGGATCTGGCATCGAAGGGCCTGCTGACGCCGCTCGGCGACGACACCGCCAAATGGGTCAAGGACAATTACGGCGCCGGCCAATCCTGGGTCGACCTCGGCACCTTCAAGGACAAGGACGGCAAGAGCGGCTATTTCGCATTTCCCTACAAGGCCGACGTGAAGGGTCTGGTGTGGTATTCCCCGGACAATTTCAAGGAAGCCGGCTACACAGTGCCGAAGACGCAGGAAGAACTGGCCACGCTTGAGCAGAAGATCATCGTCGATGGCGGCAAGCCGTGGTGCATCGGGCTCGGTTCCGGCGGCGCCACCGGCTGGCCGGCGACCGACTGGGTGGAAGACTACATGCTGCGCACCCAGCCACCGGAAGTCTACGACAAGTGGGTCAAGAACGAGATTCCGTTCAACGATCCCGCGGTGGTCAACGCCATATCGCTTTTCGGCAAGATCGCAACCGACGACAAGATGGTCGATGGCGGCGCCAAGGCTGTCGCGGCGACCGACTTCCGCGATAGCCCGAAAGGTCTCTTCTCGGTGCCGCCAAAGTGCTACCTGCATCATCAGGCATCGTTTATCCCGACCTTCTTTCCAGAGGGCACGAAACTCGGCCAGGACGCGGACTTCTTCTACTTCCCGGTCTACGCTTCGAAACCCGAGCTTGGCACGCCTTTGGAAGGCGCCGGCACGCTGGTGATGATCACCAAGGACTCCAAGGCCGCGCGCGCCTTTATCGAGTTCCTCAAGATGCCGCTTGCGCATGAAATCTGGATGGCCCAGGGCGGTTTCGTGACCCCGTTCAAGTCCGTCAACAAGGCCGCCTATGCCAGCGAGGCGCTCAAGAGACAGGGCGATATCCTGGCGAACGCCTCGACCTTCCGCTTCGACGGCTCCGACCTGATGCCGGGCAAGATCGGCGCAGGAGCCTTCTGGACCGGCATGATCGATCTGGTCGGCGGCAAGTCCGCCCAGGATGTCGCGACCGACATCCAGAAAGCATGGGACGCGATAAAGTAAGCGGGCCGATCCTGCCTTGCACTGGATCCGGGCCTTTCCTGGCCCGGACCCAACGAGCATCACCGCTCGCAATCCTCATGAGCGCATAGACATTTCCGGCATGGAGCACCGTCCGCAAGAGGGGAAAGCCTGATTGCCTCGACGGTGCTCTGGAAAAACTGAATCTGCGCCTGATCCTGTCGCCAAGGGTCACTCACCTTGGCCGATCACGCGCGTGGGGAGGGACACCATGGCGGCTCAGATATTCTCGGCCATATTCGTCATCATCATCGGCGTCGGCGGCTGCGTCGCCTATTTCTGGGGCGCCAACAAGCTCGTCGACCTCATATTCCCGTCGCGTGGTGTCGCCGGCGCTGCGGCCATCGATAATCTGCGCCGGCAAGGGTTGGTCCGCCCCTGGCTGTTCGTCGGCCCGGCGATGATCATCCTCACCATCTACCTGATCTATCCGGTGGTGGAGACGCTGCGGCTGTCGTTCCTCGATCGCGGCGGCACCGGTTTCGTGGGATTTGCCAACTATCAATGGGCGTTTGGCGACCGTGATTTCCGCAACTCGATCCTCAACAACATCATCTGGCTGGCCGTCGTGCCTGCCGCGTGCACCTTCCTTGGCCTGATCATCGCCGTGCTCACCGACAAGATCTGGTGGGGCACGATCGCCAAGAGCCTGATCTTCCTGCCGCTGGCGATCTCCTTCGTCGGCGCCAGCGTGATCTGGAAGTTCATCTACGAGTATCGCGGCGAGGGCCAGACGCAGATCGGCATCTTCAACGCCGTCATCCAGCATTTCGGCGGCCAGCCGCAGGTCTGGATATCGCTGCCGTTCTGGAACAATTTCTTCCTGATGATCATCCTGATCTGGATCCAGACCGGCTTTGCCATGGTCATCCTGTCTTCCGCCCTGCGCGGCATTCCGGAAGAGACGCTGGAAGCCGCCGTCATCGACGGTGCCAATCCGTTCCAGATCTTCTGGAAGATCATGGTGCCGCAGATCTGGGGCACGATCGCCGTCGTCTGGACCACGATCACCATTCTCGTGCTCAAGGTGTTCGACATCGTGCTGACCATGACCAATGGCCAGTGGAACAGCCAGGTGCTGGCCAATCTGATGTTCGACTGGATGTTCCGCGGCGGCGGCGATTTCGGCCGCGGCGCCACCATCGCCATCATCATCATGATCGCGGTCATTCCGATCATGGTCTGGAATATCCGCCAGGCGAACAAAGAGACGGGAGGGCATTGAGATGGCCGTTGCGACCGGAAATTCCTTCGCCAGCCGCTTCGGCGTCCACTTTGCCGTGCTGGTCTTCGTGGTGATCTGGACCATCCCGACACTCGGCATTCTCGTCTCCTCGCTGCGGGACAAGGATCAGATCATCGCCTCCGGCTGGTGGAACTCGTTCTCCAGTTCCACCCAGACGGAAGCGGGCCGGCTGCCGGCCGCCTCGACACAAATCCAGAAGGACGGCAAATTCGTCCTCCAGGGCAACATCTTCGGCGACGGCGCCAAGCGCAACATTGCCGCCTTCGGCGTCAAGGCGGCAGCACCGACGCAATATCCCGCCGGCACATCAGCCGATCTCGGCGACGGCGTGACCCTGCAGCTCAACGCCGATGGCAGTTTCGTCATGCAGTCGCCCAAGGCGTTCGAGGGCGATCGCGGGCAGCGTCTCTACTATGCCTCGTCGGCACCGCCGAAATTCACCACCGACAATTACAAGACCGTGCTGTTCTCGGAAGGCATCGGGCGGTCGTTCATGAACTCGCTGACCGTCACCATCCCGGCGACCGTCATCCCGATCCTGATCGCCGCCTTTGCCGCCTATGCCCTGGCCTGGATGCGGTTCCCTGGCCGCGCGCTGCTGATCGCGGTGATCATCGGCCTGCTGGTCGTGCCGCTGCAAATGTCGCTGATCCCGCTTTTGAAGCTCTACAACGGCGTCGGCTCCTTCTTCGGTGTGCCGTCGAAAACCTATCTCGGCATCTGGCTGGCGCATACCGGCTTCGGCCTGCCCTTCGCCATCTATCTGCTCAGGAGCTACATTGCCGGCCTGCCGCGCGAAATCATGGAATCGGCGCGCATCGATGGCGCCAGCGATTTCGAGATCTTCGTCAAGATCGTGCTGCCGCTGTCATTCCCGGTGCTGGCCTCGTTCGCCATCTTCCAGTTCCTGTGGGTCTGGAACGATCTGCTGGTGGCGATGGTGTTCCTGGGAACCGCCCCGGATCAGATCGTGCTGACCGCCAAGCTCAATGCATTGCTCGGTTCGCGCGGCGGCAATTGGGAGATCCTGACGACATCGGCGTTCATCACCATCATCGTGCCGCTGATCGTGTTCTTCTCGCTGCAGCGCTATTTTGTCCGCGGGCTGCTTGCCGGCTCGGTGAAAGGAGGCTGAGACGATGCAATCCGCTTTGAGGGCCAATTCGAAGCCTGACCTCGCCGTCGATCGCGACTGGTGGCGAGGTGCGGTGATCTACCAGATCTATCCGCGCAGCTACCAGGACTCGAACGGCGACGGCATCGGCGACCTGAAGGGCATCATTGGCCGGCTCCCCTACATTGCGGGCCTCGGTGCGGACGCCATCTGGATTTCGCCGTTCTTCAAGTCACCGATGAAGGATTTCGGCTACGACGTGTCGGACTATTGCGACGTCGATCCGATGTTCGGCACGCTGGCCGACTTCGATGCGCTGACCGCCGAGGCGCACAGGCTGGGCTTGAAGGTGATGATCGACGAGGTGCTGTCGCACACCGCCGACAACCACCCATGGTTCAAGGAAAGCCGGTCGAGCCGCACCAACCCGAAGGCCGACTGGTATGTCTGGGCGGACGCCCGGCCGGACGGCACGCCGCCCAACAACTGGCTGTCGATCTTCGGCGGATCGGCCTGGCAATGGGACACCAGCCGCCAGCAATATTACCTGCACAACTTCCTGGCCGAGCAGCCCGACCTCAACTTCCATAACACGCAAGTCCAGGACGCGCTGCTCGACGTCACCCGCTTCTGGCTGGAGCGCGGCGTCGACGGTTTTCGGCTCGACACCATCAATTTCTACTTCCACAGCCAGGGCCTGGAAAACAATCCGCCGCTGCCGCCGGAAGAGCGCAACGACCAGACCGCACCGGCGGTCAATCCCTACAACTACCAGGACCATATCTACGACAAGAGCCGCCCGGAAAACCTCGGCTTCCTCGAACGCTTCCGCGCCTTGCTCGACGAATATCCGGCCACCGCCGCGGTCGGCGAGGTCGGCGATTCGCAGCGCGGGCTGGAAGTGGTCGCCGCTTACACCGCCGGCGGCAAGCGCGTGCACATGTGCTATTCCTTCGATTTCCTGGCGCCGGAAAAGATCAGTGCGTCGAAGGTCCGTTCGGTGCTGGAAGCCTTCGGCAAGGTCGCCAGCGACGGCTGGTCGTGCTGGGCCTTCTCCAACCACGACGTGATGCGCCCGGCGTCGCGCTGGGCGGCTGGCGAGGCCGATCCGACCGCCTATCTCAAGGTCATCTCGGCGCTGCTGATGTCCTTGCGCGGCTCGGTCTGCATCTACCAGGGCGAGGAGCTTGGGCTCGGTGAAGCCGACCTCCGGTTCGAGGATCTGCAGGACCCCTACGGCATCCGCTTCTGGCCGGAATTCAAGGGCCGCGACGGCTGCCGCACACCGATGGTGTGGGACGGCAGCGCCAGGAATGGCGGCTTCTCCTCGGCAAAGCCCTGGCTGCCGGTGCCGGCCAAACACCTTTCGCAAGCGGTCAATGTGCAGCAGGGCGACGAAAATTCCCTGCTCGAGCACTACCGGCGCTTTCTCACCTTCCGCCGCGCCCATACGGCGCTGGCCAAGGGCGACATCACATTCATAGAAAGCGAGGGCGACACCGTCGCCTTCACGCGACGCGCAGGCAACGAGCAGGTCGTCTGCGTCTTCAATCTGGGAGCCAGGCCAACCGAGGTTGACCTCGGCGGCCGATCGCTGCAACCTTTGCCCGGGCACGGATTTTCGGGACAGGCGAGCACCGGCTCCATACCGCTCGGCGGTTACGGCGCCTGGTTCGGACGCATCGACTGAATTTCAAATCACTGGAATTTCAAATTACTGGGAGGAAACCAATGGCCGATGTCACGCTAAGACAAGTGAAGAAGTCCTACGGCAATCTGAACATTCTCCACGGCATCGACCTCGACATAAAGTCGGGCGAATTCATCGTCTTCGTCGGCCCCTCGGGCTGCGGCAAGTCGACATTGCTGAGGTCGATCGCCGGGCTTGAGGAAATCACCTCCGGCGAACTCAAGATCGCCGGCGAGGTCGTCAACGACGTGCCGCCGTCGAAGCGCGGCATCGCCATGGTGTTCCAGTCCTACGCGCTCTACCCGCACATGACCGTCTACGACAACATGGCGTTCTCGATGAAGATCGGCAAGGAGAACAAGGCCGAGATCGACCGCCGCGTGAAACAGGCGGCGGAGATCCTGCAGCTGACCAAATATCTCGACCGCCTGCCCAAGGCGATGTCGGGCGGCCAGCGCCAGCGCGTCGCCATCGGCCGCGCCATCGTGCGCAATCCGAAAGTGTTCCTGTTCGACGAGCCGCTGTCGAACCTTGACGCGGCGCTGCGCGTCGCCACCCGCATCGAGATCGCCAAGCTCAAGGAATCGATGCCCAATACGACCATGATCTACGTCACCCACGACCAGGTCGAGGCGATGACGCTGGCCGATCGCATCGTGGTGCTCAAGGAAGGCCATATCGAGCAGGTCGGCACGCCGATGGACCTCTACAAGAAGCCCGGAAACCTGTTCGTTGCCCAGTTCATCGGTTCGCCGGCTATGAACATCCTGCCGGCGACCATCGACAAGACCGGAAGCCCGACCGTCGTCAGCCATGTCGGCGGGCGCAAGGCGACCGTGCCGATCACGACGCCGGCTTCGGCGAAGGGTGCCGCGGTGAGCTTTGGCGTGCGGCCGGAAGACCTGATAGTCGCCGATGGCGCCGACTATTTGTTCGAGGGGACGGTCGACTATGTCGAACAGCTCGGTGAGGTTCAGCTCGTCTATGTCGACATCGGCCGCGCGGACCTGCCGCTGGTGACGAAGCTGCCCGGCAATGCCGAGGTCAAGCGCGGCTCGACATTGCGGCTGCGCGCCAACGGTGAAGACCTGCATATCTTCGACGCGGATGGACGGTCGTTCGCATTGCATGAGGCGCAAGCAAAGGCGGCTTGAGACAGAACCAAGTCTCGACACAAAAAAGGAGCGGCGGGCAAGCCCACCGCTCCTTTTTTTGAAATAGCTTCGGCTGTTAGTGGTTGCCGAAGAGGTTCCGGTCGCTGCCCTGAGGGGCGGACGTCTGGACGTTGCCCGACGAATTGAGCAGCTTGCCGACGAGACCGCCGCTGCTGCGGATCGAGCCCGTATGCGAGTTGTCAACCGAGTTGGCCGAAGGCGAGGTGACCGCAGGCTGGCTGACAGCATTGGAGCCATAGTTGTCGCTAGCGGCGAAAGCGCTGCCGGAAAGGGCCAGAACGGCGGCGGCAGCAATAAGGATCTTGTTCATTTTAGTCTCCTGAATTTTTTGGAGCCTCTCCAAGGCGGCGGGATAGGCCCGCCGTCGGCTTGGAATTGGCTGTTAGTTGTTAGTTGTTGCCGAACAGGTTGCGGTCGCTGCCATGGGTGACAGGCGTCTGCGCAGCCGGCTCAGACTTCTTGATGGAAGCCGTGTACGAGCTGTCAACCGCAGCGGCAGGCTGGTTGACGCTGTTCGAACCGTAGTTGTCGCTACCGGCGAAAGCGCTGCCGGAGATGGCCAGAATGGCGGCGGCAGCAATAAGGATCTTGTTCATTTTAGTCTCCTGAATCTTTCGAGCCTCTCCAACGCGGCGGGACAGGCCCGCCGGCGGCTTGGAATTGGCTGTTAGTTGTTGCCGAACAGGTTGCGGTCGCTGCCATGGGTGACAGGCGTCTGCGCTGCCGGCTCAGACTTCTTGGTGGAAGCGGTGTACGTGTTGTCCACCGCAGCCGCGGGCTGGTTGACGCCGTTCGAACCGTAGTTGTCGCTACCGGCGAAAGCACTGCCGGAAAGGGCCAGAACGGCGGCGGCGGCAATAAGGATCTTGTTCATTTTAGTCTCCTGAATTTCTGGATTTAGCCAGGGCGGCGGGCGGACCCGCCGTCAACTGGACTCGGCTGTTAGTGGTTGCCGAAGAGGTTGCGGTCGCTACCCTGGACAGGCGTCTGAGCAGCCGGTTCCGACTTCTTGATCGAAGCGGTGTACGAGCTGTCGACAGCAGTGGCTGCCGGGGCATTCGAACTATAGTGGTCGCTATTCGCGAAGGCGCTGCCGGAAATGGCCAGAAGGGCTGCGGCAGTGAGAATGATCTTTTTCATTTTTTGGTACTCCAGTATCTTCTTTTTCCGTCCGTCTAGCGGCGTGTCTTGGAAGGAAATTCGCGTCGTTCGGACAGCCCCGATGTGGGAAAGCCATCCCGCCATTTCCAATCACGAAGTTGTTCCGCGTGGACCAAGAATCCGCCACTTGAAATTGCGCCAAGAGCATCTAGGTCATATGTTTTTATCAATTATATCAATACGTTGAACGAAGAGGGCACCCGGTTCACCAACTGTGTCGGAGGCCCACCGTTCACACCGTCCTGCACGCACCGTCAACAGAAACGAACCGTTCGGTTCGATTTTAGAAGCTGCTAATAGTCACTTTTCGAAACCGTTAACCTTTTTTGATCCTGGCAAAGGGTCGGATTCGAGGAGATCGCGGGCGGCAATGGCTGCCGGAGAGATAGGATTTCAGCGCCGCAATCGCCAACGGGAACGTTTCGCATGCGTGTCGCGCCGCATGGACGAGATGTCGTTTTCATGCCGATGATACGCCCGCGATCGTGATTAGATCATGTCATCTCAGGTGCCGGTTCGTGACGAACGAAACGGAGAATTGGGAAGCCGGTCAGAATCCGGCGCTGCCCCCGCAACGGTGGTGGAGTTCAAGTCGCAACGGGAGACCACTGGGCGTCAGCCTGGGAAGGTGTCGCGATGGTCCGCAAGGACAACTCCAGAGCCCGGAAACCAGCCCGAGTTTTCTAGACTCGACTGATCGCGGTGGGCGGTCAAGAGGTGGATAGTGCATGCTTGGCGCATCGCCGGCCTGCGTCCGGTCCTTCCTCCGTCACCACCAGTTCAGTCCTTAGAAACGAGGACAGGACATGGATATGCGCAACGACATGCTGAGGCTCTTGAATGGCCGCCGGCAAGGCTTCTCGCTAGAGCAGCCCTTCTACACCGATCCGGACTACTTCAAGCTCGATATGGAGCTGATCTGGTATCGCGACTGGCTGTTCATCGGCCATGATTGCGAACTGCCGAAGCCCGGCAGCTACATCACCGCGCAGATCGGCGACTATCCGGTGGTTCTCGTCCGCGACCAGCAAGGCAAGATCAACGCCTTCCACAATTCCTGCCGCCATCGCGGCAGCCGCGTCTGCAATTCCGACAAGGGCACGGCGGCAAAACTGGTCTGCCCCTATCACCAGTGGACCTATGAGCTGGACGGAAGGCTTCTGTTCGCCAGGCAGATGGCGGACGGTTTCGACAAGAGCCAGTTCGGCCTGAAGCCCGTCGCCTGCGAAAGCGTCGGCGGCTACATCTTCATCTGCCTGGCGAAAGAGCCCGCCGATTTCGCGCCGATGCGGGCGATGATCGAGCCCTACCTTTTGCCGCACCGGCTGCAGGAGGCAAAGGTCGCCTTCGAGAGCACCATCATCGAGAAGGGCAACTGGAAACTCGTCTGGGAGAACAACCGCGAGTGCTACCATTGCGCGGGCAATCATCCAGAACTCTGCAAGACCTTCCCGGAAGCACCGACGGTGACCGGCGTGCAAGGCGCCGACAGCGACCCGGAGATGCTGGCGCACTGGGCGAAATGCGAAGCGGCCGGGCTGCCGAGCAAATTCCGTATCGATGCGGCCGGACAGTACCGTGCCACCCGCGCGCCGCTGCTGCGCGATGCCGTCAGCTACACGATGACGGGAAAGCGCGCGGTCAGGAAGAACCTGTCCGACAGCGTTTCGACCGACCGCATCGGCTCCTTGCTGCTCTATCACTATCCGACGACCTGGAACCACATCCTCGGCGACCACGCCGTTACCTTCCGGGTGCTGCCGGTCAGCGCCACGGAGACCGCGGTGACGACCAAATGGCTCGTCCACAAGGATGCGGTGGAGGGCGTCGACTACGATCTCGCCGAGCTCACCCATGTCTGGACGGAGACCAACGACCAGGACCGCCGCATCGTCGAGGAAAACGCCTTCGGCATCCTGTCGCCGGCTTACGAGCCAGGCCCCTATTCGGAGCTGCATGAAGGCGGCGTCATCCAGTTCGTCGAGTGGTACGCGTCGTTCATCGGGCCACGCCTTGCCGAAGGCGGCCGGCCGGCGCTGCGCAGCGTCGCCTAAGGACAGGAGCGAGGACAAGAGGATGAATGCGATGACGGATCTCGGCCTCTATCGCCATCTCGACCAGATGACGCCCTGGAACGACCGGCTCCAGGTGCTGGAAGTGATCGGCGTCAGCGACGAAGCGCCTGATGTGAAGACCTTCGCCTTTCGCTCCGACAACCAGACCTGGTTCCGCTACAAGCCGGGCCAGTTCGTGACGCTGGAACTGCCCACCGCCGACGGGCCGCTGATGCGCACCTATACGCTGTCGTCTTCGCCATCGCGGCCATTCTCGATCGCGGTGACGGTGAAGGCGCAGGCGGGCAGCATCGGCACGCGCTGGATGTTCGACCATCTGACGCCCGGTTCGCACGTCAAGGCCTATGGGCCGACCGGCAACTTTTCGCTGCACAGCCACCCGGCGGCCAAGTACCTGTTCATTTCGGCCGGTTCCGGCGTGACGCCGATGATGTCGATGCTGCGTTGGCTGAACGACTGCGCGCCATGGACCGATGTCGGCTTCGTCAACTGCGCGCGGCGTGCCGAAGAGATCATTTTCCGCAAGGAGCTCGAACTGCTGGGCAGCCGGATGCCGGGCCTGTCGCTCGGCTTCATGATCGAGGAGCGGTCCAGCCGCGAAGGCTGGTTCGGCCATATGGGCCGCATCGACGCGATCCGGCTGCCATTGCTGGCGCCCGATTTCCGCGAGCGCGAGATCTTCTGCTGCGGCCCCGATCCCTTCATGCGCGCCGTGCGCGGCATGCTCGACGCCGCCGGCTTCGACATGACGAAATACCATCAGGAGAGCTTTGCCGCGCCCGCTGTGGAGGAGATCCCGGCGCCGTTCGCCTCGCCGGCGGAAGACGGCGCCGTTATCGTCGAAGCCGCGACGCCGATCCGCTTCTCGCTGTCGGATGTCGACGCCGAATGCGTCGCCGGCCAAACCGTGCTGCAGACGGCACGGGCTTCGGGCGTGCGGATTCCCGCCGCCTGCGAGTTCGGCCTGTGCGGAACCTGCAAGGTGAAGAAGGTCTCCGGCGCCGTCGAGATGAGCCACAATGGCGGCATCCTCGATCACGAGATCGACGACGGCTTCATCCTCGCCTGCTGTTCGAAGCCGCTGTCGGCGCTCGAAATCGAGGCGTGAGCGGCGGCGCTTTCAGGAGTCTGGTGTGATCAGCCGCAAAGACGGAAAGTAGGTCCGATATCGGCCGACATCACGGGTCAGGAGCGGAAGTTGACCGACCGCGGCATGGGCGCCGATGAAGAAGTCAGGCAACACGCCGGCCCCCACGCCTCCCGACCGGCGGTATTGTGTAAACACCTTTCCAGCAAGGAAAAGGGCGGCTCTCGGCATCGGAGCCATTTCAAGACCGGCTGCATCAAGAAACGCCGCAAGGTTCTCGATGCTGATGTAGCGGACAGCAAGCTCGGCGTAGACCGCATCATTGATCAACAATGGACCATCGAGGCTTGCTGCCTCAAGCTGTGCGACCGACCAGTCCGCCCAGTTCGGATCGTCCGTAACCAGGTCGAGCAGAACGTTGCTGTCGACGAGCGTCACGCCTCGCCGCGCGTCAGCGCCATGATCGCGTCGGTCGTAAGCCCCTCGCCGGCATGGCCGCGCAACTTGGCAAAGCGGCTCGCAGGCTGTTTTTTGTCAACACGGGCCAGCACCACGCTGCCATCGGCGGCGCGGCGGAAATCGACCCGGCTTCCCGGCACGATCCCCAGGAGATCGCGGACCGGTTTCGGAATGGTCACTTGTCCCTTTGCCGTAACGGTGGTGGCCATCTTGCCTCTCAAGTAATACTATCTTTTGACAAGGTATTACCTTGCGGGCCGAATTTCAATGATTGAACCGTCGAGCCTCGGTCGAACCAGGACGGCGGGCTCGTCATCGACCCGACGAGCCCTGTCGATCCTATTCACTCCAGCGCCATGTCTCAGCCATTGGCAAAGGGCACCGCGACATAGATCTGGCCGCCGTCGCGCTCAACCAGCAGAAGCACCGACTTCCTGCCGGATTTGCCGGCCTGGGCGATGGCCTGCGTCACCTGCCTGGCGGTTTTCACTGGCGCCTGGTTGACGGCAACGATGATATCGCCGGGCTGGATGCCCGAGGCGGAAGCCGGCTTGTCCGGGTTGACGCTGGCGACCAGGGCGCCGTGCTGATTGGCCGCCAGGTTCATCTCCTGGCGGACGTCAGGGGTGATGTCCATCAGGCCGAGCCCAATCGACGGAACAGAGCCCTGCTCGGCGCTGGGCCCGCCGGACCCGTCGGTCACCGATGCGGTCTTCACATCGTCGCCATTAAGCCCGACATCGACGGAAATATTCATGGCCTTGCCCTTGCGCCAGACATCCAGTGTCTCTTTGGCGCCCGGCGCGACATCGGCGACGGCGCGCGACAGGTCCTTGGGATCCTTCACGTCCTGTCCGGCAAAGCTGGTGATGACGTCGCCGGTCTCGACGCCGGCCTTGGCGGCCGGCGAGCCGTCATTGACCTGCGACACCAGCGCGCCGCCAGGATGATCGAGCCCGATGGCGCTCGCCACATCCTGCGTCACCGGCTGGATCTCGACGCCGAGATAGCCATACTGGATCGAACCGTCCTTCATCAGCTTGGCGACCACTTTCTGGGCCTGGTCGGAGGGGATGGCGAAGCCGACGCCGACGCTGCCGCCATTGGGCGAATAGATCGCCGTGTTGATGCCGACGACATTGCCGCTCACATCGACCAGCGGACCGCCGGAATTGCCGTGATTGATCGGCGCGTCGATCTGGATGAAGTCATCGAACGGCCCGCTGTGCAGATCGCGGCCGCGTGCCGAAACGATGCCGGCGGTCACCGTGGTGCCGATGCCGAACGGATTGCCGATCGCCAGCACCTGGTCGCCTGTCATCAGCCTGTCGGAATCGCCCCATTTGACGGTCGGCAAGGGCTTGTCGGCCTTGATCTTGAGCACGGCGAGATCGTTCTTGGCATCGCGGCCGACGAGCGTGGCGGGAAGCTCGGTGCCGTCGTCGAGCGTCACCTTGATCGAAGAGGCGCCATCGACGACGTGGTTGTTGGTGACGATGGTGCCGTCGGCCGCAACGATGAAGCCGGAACCGAGCGCCTCGGCACGCTGGGCCGGCTCCTGCGGCGGCGTCCTTGGCGCGGGCATGCCCTTGTCACCGAAGAACTGGCGGAAATAGTCGTCGAACGGCGAGTTGCCAAGCGGCGCACCATCATCGGCGCTTGCCGGCTGTGCCTTCATGATGGTGGTGACGGTCACCACCGCCGGCTTGTCGGCCGCCACGATCGGGGCGAAGGAGCCGTTGGGAGCGGTTACGCCGGCGACGGGGGTCATGGTGCCGGCCTGGGCATGATTGGCCCTGACGACGGAAAAGGCGACAGGGCTGACGATGAGGGCGGCGCCGAGCAGCGCGGCGACGCGATGTCTGCGAAGAATTCGAAGGGATGACATGGTCGTTGTCCGTGCGAGACATTGGTCCGGCGCCGTGGCCTGTCCCAGGGAGGGGAACGGCCCATCCAGCGTATCGGCCTTCGCGGGTGCCGGTCTCGCTTCATGCGGCAGCCGGTCGGGTCGACGAACCCTGATTTAGGGCGCCGATGCGGGCGAATTAGGTTTTTTCGCCGATATTACAAAGATTTAATTCTTTCAGGTGCGCAGGCGGCGCTTTACGGCGTCTGCCCACGTGCCTCGGCGAGGCCGGCCTTGCGCGCGACCGACCAGCCAAGCAGTGCCGCCGCAAGCAGCACCAGAGAGGCGATCAGGAAGGACAGTCCAGGGAAGGGCGCAGCCAGATTGTCGCCAATCGAGACGGCATAGACGGCGCCGAAGAACAGCGGCGATGCGACGCCGGCGATGCTCGCCACGCTCATCGTCGCGCCCTGCAACTGGCCCTGCTCGGATTCAGAGACATGCTGCGTAGATGGACATGATAACGCTCTTTGCGGGAGCGGCGCTTATACAGACGACAGCGGCCGGTGGCCACCATCAGCCGGCCATCATGCCGACCACTCCTGACATCGCTATGGCAGGAGGAGGCCTACAGGTTGGTGCGCTGCAGATAGGCCGTGGCAATCGCGCGCATGCGCTTGCCGTCGAAGCTCGGCCCGTGACCGCCATGGCCGATGCGGACCGGCAGGTCGAGCAGGCGCTGCATGGTGCGGCTATAGGCTGTTCGATCGGAGTCCGGCAGGTCGTCGATCAGCGTGTCGTCGTAGATCGCGTCGCCACTGAAGAACAAGCCGTCGGCCTCGTCGAACAGCGCGATCGAATCCGGCGAATGCCCGGGCAGATGCAGCACCCGGAATTGCCGGTCGCCGAGGTCGACTACGTCGCCCTCGTCAAGCGTTCGCGTCAATGGCGCCGACGGGATCCTGTAGTCGGCTGCCTTCCAGCCCGGCGCCGGCAATTTCGAAACGCCGCCTTCGAGATCGTGGAACATGTTGGCGTAGGTGACGGCATCATCCATGCTTTCGAACTGCCCGGCACTCATGCTTGGCCCCGCTCGCAGCGGAAATTCGTGCAGCGAGCCGACATGGTCGAGATGGATGTGCGTGGCGACAACCAGCATCGGCTTGCCGTCGATCGTCTCGATCTCCGGCGCCAGCGGACAGATGCCCATGCCGGTGTCGACCAGCAGGTCGACATCGCGGCCGCGCAGATGCCAGATGTTGGCGCGCAGATACTCATGCACGAACGGCTCGGTCAGCATCGTCGTCGTCTCATTGACGATGCTCCTGCTGAACCAGCCCGGCATCAAGCGTGAGCCCGGCATCAGGTGTGAGCCCGGCATCACGTGTGAGCCTGGCATCAGACGAACGGCTTTCCGACCTTGTATTTTTCCGGCACCAGCCGCTTGAGATAGGCCATGCCGGCATCGGACAGCTGATTGACATCGGGCTCCATGAAATCGTCGGGCATGTGGCGGGTCTTGCCGGCGACATTCTTCAGCGGCACCTTCTTCAGCACCGTCTTTGTGCCGTCATATTGCAGCGCCACCGAGCCGCCGCCCTGTTCGGCGACGGTGACGGCGAAGGCGCCGGCATCGAAGGCCTCCTGAGCGTCGACCGCGCTGATGGCGCCAACATAGCCGCGCGGCATGTAGCCGAGCGCGTCGACGCGGGCCCGCTTGCCGGGCAGGCCTTCGGCCAGCGCGCGTTCGAGCGCCGCCGGCAGGTCGCTGCCCGACAGCTTGACGTTGCCATGCGCGTCGCGTTCCAGCTTGTCCGGCGGCACCAGGCTTTCGACCAGCGCCTTGCCATCGGCGGTGCTGACACCTTCCGACACGGCGACGATGCAGCGCTTGTGGCGGTCGAGCGTGGCGCGCACGTCATCAATGAAGCCGGCGGCAGAGAACGGCCGTTCCGGCACATAGACGAGGTGCGGGCCGCTGTCGGGGTCGAGTTGCCAGGCCGCGGCCGCGGCCGTGAGGAAGCCGGCATGCCGGCCCATGACGATGCCGACATAGATGCCGGGCAAAGCGCGAAAATCGAGGTCGACGGAGAGGAAGGCGCCGGCGACGAACTCGGCCGCCGAAATGAAGCCCGGCGTGTGGTCGTTCTCCTCCAGATCATTGTCGATGGTCTTCGGCGCATGGACGAAGGCGATCTTGCCGCCGGCGGCGTCGGTCAGGATCTGCTGCGTGCCCGACGTGTCGTTGCCGCCGATATAGATGAAGGCGTCGGCGCCGGCCTTCTTCAGGCCGTTGAGGATCACCTCGCAATAGGCGGCATCCGGCTTGTCGCGGGTCGAGCCAAGGGCTGCACTCGGCGTGCCTGCAATCAGCCGCAGGCGGTCCTCCGGGATGGAAGAAAGGTCGACATAGTTGCCGTCACGAATGCCGCGCACGCCGTGGATCGAGCCCAGCACCTTGGCGCCGGGATGCCGCTTGCGGATCTCCAGCGTCGCTCCGACCACGGTCTGGTTGATGACGGCGGTCGGGCCGCCGCCTTGCGCGATAACGAAAGTTCCGGCCATTCCTGACGTCTCCCGAACGATGAATTGGCAGGCACATTCGCCTGTCTTGCGGCATCGCGCAACGGGAGAACCAGAGCAGGATCCCGAAAATTGGAGGCCGGTTTTCGGATCATGCCCAAGCAACGGATAAAGCGGCCGCGAGAAGCGGCCGGCAGGTCACATGACGACGACCGGGTTCTTCTTGGAGACGCGGCTGTAGAGGTCGATGATGTCCTGGTTGATCAGGCGCACGCAGCCCGACGACATCGCCTGGCCAATGCTCCACCATTCGGGCGAGCCGTGGATGCGATAGCCGGTGTCCTTGCCGTCCTGATAGATGTAGAGCGCGCGGGCGCCAAGCGGATTGGTGAGGCCACCGGGCTGGCCGGCCTGCCATTTCACCAGTTCCGGCTTGCGGGCGATCATCTCCGGCGGCGGCGTCCAGGTCGGCCATTCCCGGCCATACTGGATGTTGGCGCGGCCGGACCAGCGGAAGCCGTCCTTGCCGATGCCGACGCCGTAGCGGATGGCGTCACCGCCCGGCTGGACCAGATAGAGCATGCGCTCCTGCAGATGGACGACGATGGTGCCGGGCGCCTCGCCTGTCGTGTCGACGACGATCTGGCGGCGGAACTCCGGCTTGACCTTGAGATAGGGCACTTCCGGCACGTTGAAGCCGCCATCGGTCAGCGAGGCATACATCAGATCGGGGCTGGTGATGTGCTTGTCGACGCTGATGCTCGGCCGGATCGGCCGCACCGAACCGGTGACCGTGTCGTCGAGCTGGAGCGCCGGCAGACCGCCACCCGAGGTCGAGCAGCCGGCGGCGCTAAGCAAAGCCAGCGCCCCTGCCCCGGACAGGATGGCACGACGGGAAAGATGATGATCGGTTTCGATTGCGTCGCCGTTTCGCGGCGGCGTCAGACCTTGCGGCAACTCACGCATATACCCAAACCCTACGCTGTCGGCGGGAAGCACGGTCCGGCCGGATAGAATGCATTTTCATCATTCATGGTTGATAAAGCGTGAAGATCTTGCGCTGCCTGCGTTTGCGCGTCGCCTGGCGCCGTTCGATCTCCCGGCCCGAGCATTTACCGGGGGCCCTTGCACAAAAAGACCTCGGTCGGGTCATAATCCTGGCGTCGGCGTTTTCTACCCCTCGGGCGATCAGCGAGGGGCCTCCATGTGCAAGACCTTAATAACCGACATCAAGCTTATTGCCGCTGCCATTGTCGCGGCGGCAAACGTTCTCGGTGCCAATGTCAGCCTGGTCGATATCGTGAGCACGCTGAGCGGCGCGAACTGACACCAACCTGCCGCTGGCGAAATTCGGGAAATCGGCTCTTTACATTCTCCCGGCGCCAAGGATTTATCCTCTTCTTTAAGCTCAAAGGAGACGAGCATGTCCTTCGAAAATTGGGCCGCCTTCGCGGCCGCATCGACCATCCTTCTGATCATTCCAGGCCCGACCATCCTTTTGGTGGTGTCCTATGCGCTGGGCCAGGGTTGGCGCACCGCCCTGCCGATGGCGGTCGGCGTGGCGCTGGGCGACTTCACCGCGATGACGCTGTCGATGCTGGGCATCGGCGCGCTGCTGGCGGCTTCGGCGACCGTGTTCACGATCCTGAAGCTTATCGGCGCCGGCTATCTGATCTATCTCGGCGTGAAACTGTTTCGCGCCGGCGGGGCGCTGAGAGCCGAGCCCCGCACCGACGCGGTGTCCTCGGCCAAGATGATGGCGCATGCCTGGCTGGTCACCGCGCTCAACCCGAAAAGCATCACCTTCTTCGTCGCCTTCCTGCCGCAGTTCCTTGATCGGCACGCCGATTTCTGGACGCAGATGCTGATCTTCGAGACGACCTTCCTGGCGCTCGCCTTCGCCAATGCTTTCGGCTATGCGCTGATCGCGGCACGTGCACGCAACGTCGTGCGCAACCCCAAGGCGATCCGCATCTTCAACCGCACCGGCGGCACGCTGCTGGTCGGCGCCGGCATCGCCACAGTAGCGATGCGTTCGGGCAATTAGGCAGGGACATCTAAATCGAGGTGGATAAGCCTGTTATGGGCGTTTGCGCCGCCCCTCACCTGCCTGCCGGCATCCTCTCCCCGTATAGTGACGGGGAGAGGGACGCTGTCATTTATGATTTCGCCAATCGCCAACGTTATAAAAATTGCGCGGAGGGTGCGGCCCGTCCCTTCTCCCCGTCACTATACGGGGAGAAGGTGCCGGCAGGCGGATGAGGGGCGGCACCGACCTGGAGCGGTTCACCGTTTCACGGAAACGCCAAACCGCTCTATCTCTTTGTTTTAACGCAATTCCCGAAGGGAAAGCGCTACGCGCTTTTCCCGGGAAAACTGTTTCACACTTTTCCTGGAATTGCTCTAGGTGGCCAGCACGAAACTGTCGTCGCATACCGGCATCGTCTGAAATACCAACCTTGGCCGCTTCACCATTTGACGCTGAAGCCGAGATTGCCCTCGAGAATGCGGCGCTTGTCGCCGCCGAGGTTCGTCGTGTAGTCGCCGGTGGCAAAAATGCTGACCTTGTCCGTAAGCTTGGCGACGACACCACCGCCGAATTCGAACGAGGTCGACCTGCCCTCGGTCGAGATGTCGGTGGTGTCGAAATTGACATGGCTGGTGCCGCCGAAGTCGTGCCAGATGTTGGCCTTGAGGTAAGGCTGCAGCGTCATGCCGTTGATGACGGTCTCACCCTGCAGCCGCGCGCCCAGCCGGCCGGTGACGTTGTCGTCGGGATCGAAGGAGACCGACGAGAAGCGGTCCGAGGTATCGTTGAGCGACAGATGCTGCCAGACCAGTTGCGCCTGCGGTTCCAGCGTCCAGCCTTGCGCCAGCGCGATGGGGTAGCCGCCTTCCAGCGAAGCGGTGACCCCGGTTCCCTTGATGTCGATGCCGACGTTGCGAGACGAGGTTGCGTTGCCGCCAAAGAAGGTGGCCATGACGACGCCGTCCAGGTACCAGCCACCCTGGCCGATGCGGGTCCAGTAGCCGCCGACGCTGGTGCCGTCGAGTTTCATGCTGCCGACGGACAGATTGTTCCATCCCAGCGCCTGGCCGCGCACGTCGCCCTTCATGCTGACATAGGCGACGAACAGGCCGACGCGATCGATCTCGCCTGAGGAGGTCTCGCGGCCGAACACGTCGAAACCTGCCTGGAGCCCGTACAACGTGCCGTCGAAGGACGGCGACACCGTTCCCGACCGGCCCATCTTGGTGTCCTGGCCGAAAATACGGCCCCAGACCGGTGACAGCTCCGGGTTCGACAACAGGCTCTGCTCGCCGCGCCGTTCATGGAAGGTGCCGAGCGTCGTCATCGCCAGATGCTCGGCGACCGGCGGCAAGGCCGAATAGACGGGAACCTCGATGCGATAGAGCGGGATCTCGGCTGCTTGCACCGCCGTCGCTCCAGGTGTCGGCGGCGTCGGCTGGACTGGTGGCGGGCCAGGCAGCGTCGGCGTCGGCACCGGAAGCGCGGGCGCCGCTGTCGGCACCACTGGTGGTGGCGGCGGTGGGTTCGCCGGCGGTGCCGGCGGTGGCGGTGGCGGTGGTGCGGGTGCCGGATCGCTGGGGTGCACGGGCGGCGTCGGATCGACGGGCGGAGTGTTGATGTCGCCCTCGGTCGGCGGCGGCGTCGGCGGCAGCTCGGACGGGGGCGGCGGCGGCGGCTCGACCGCGGGCGGTACAGGTTTCGGCGGCGGCGTGGGTTCGACCACGGGTCCCGGCGGCGGTGGCGGTTCGACCACTGGCGGTGCCGGTGCCACCACCGGCGGCGGCAATGCCGGCTCGGTCGGCGTGATCAGCGTCGAGCGCAGGTACCAGTTCTGTTCGCCTGCCGGCGCTGACGCCGCCCTTGAACAGATAATATTCGAAGGCGCCGGCCGCGACCTGCGTATCGAGGGCGAAGGTGGTGGCGCCTGAAGTGGCGCCGTTGACCGCCTGGACGACCATGATGCCGTCCTGCGTGGTCTCCGCACCGGCGCCGCCGAGATTGATCACCGAGATGCCGGTCGAGCCGGACGCCGTCCCGCCCGACAGCACCAGCCTGTCCGATGCGGAGGAATCATCGCCAAGCTCGGTCTGGATGAGCAGCAGGCCATTGATGCCGGTATAGTTACCGGAGATCGTCAGGCGATCGGTGGCGCCGGTGCCGCCATTGGTGAGGTCGATGCGTCCGGCGTTGGTGACCTGCGCCAGTTGGCCCGCTGTAAAGGCCTGGATCGCCGCGTTGAAGCCGCCGCCGCCAAACAGCGTGCTCGAGGCGTCGACGCTGAGTGCGCCGGTGCCGGTGCCGCTGTCGCCCAGCACCAGGTTGCCATCCATCTTCAGTTCGGTATCGTTGGTGGCGTCGATGCTTTCCCAATTCTGGAGCCGGCTGATGCGGTCGAGCTTGACGTTGTCGAAGGTCAGCGCGTCGGTGCCAAGGCCACCAGTGATCACACCCGTGGCGCCGAGATTGGCGTTGGTGAGGTTGCTCAGCCTGGCGGTGTCGTTGTCGGCGCCAAGGTCGATGGCGCCGTAGATGATGCCGCCACCGTTCCAGACGAAGCTGTCGTTTCCGAAGCTCATCAGCACGTCGCCGCCGACCGTGCCGCCGGTGACCGTGACGCTGTCATTGCCACCGCTGACGCTGATGTTGCCGCCGATGGTGCCGCCCGACAGGATAATCGTGTCCTGGTCGAAACCGGTGACGAGGTTACGGTCGATGGTGCCGCCCGACATGTTGAAGTAGTTCTTGTCGAGCTTCATGTTGACGCGGCCGATGCGGCCGCCGGTCATCACGGCATGATCGCCATCGTCGAAGAAATCGACGATGCGACCGCCGGTCATGGTGAAGGTGTCGAGGCCATCGCCCTGGTTGAGCGAACCGATCTGGCCGCCACTCATGTTGAAATCGTCGATGCCGGCGCCTTGCTGGACATTGCCGGCGACGGCGCCGGCGCCAATGGTGAAGGAATCCGCGCCGGCGCCCTGATCGACGGTACCGGTGATGGTGCCGGACTGCATGTTGATGCGGTCAGCTCCGGCGCCGAAGGTGACATTGCCTGACAGCCGCCCGGTGCCGCCGGCGGGAAAATTCAGCGTGTTGTCGCCGCTGTTGTCGATGAGGCTGCCGCCCGAATCGCCACTGTCGCAAGTGAAGGTGTCGTTTCCCGCGGTCGGCGCCAGCACGCATGCTGCGAAAGCCGCTGAATTGGGCAGCAACGCCAGTGCTGTAGTTGCAAGAACGCTAATAAACCACGGATGGATTTGGCGCGGCCTTCGCCGCAGCAAAGCAATCGTTTCACCGATGTCTTCCGAACGGCTGTCTGGAAGCTTCATTTCAAAGTGCCGCATCGCGTCCCCTCTCAGATCGCGATTTCAAACCCTCCACCCGCGCCGCAATGAAGCCACAATCCGTCCGATTTTACAAAGCTTAATCTACGCCCCATGGTTGATAAACTGCAAAAGTCATTTGAATAGACCAGAGCAGCGCGTGGTTGGCACGTCTGTGGCCCATGCGTTAGGATTGCCTTGGGCCGAAGGATCGAGGCCCGTCACAGCTCGATCAAGGACACGCATGGCAATCAGGGACGCATTCGGCCTGCCACTTTCCGGCGCAACGGAGGCGGGGTTCACGCCCTACAGCCAGGCGGTGCGGGAGCTGCAGTGCTTCATCGGCGATCCCGTAGCCTCCGTCGACCTCGCTATCGCCGAAGATCCCGGTTTCGTCATGGCGCATGTCTTCAAAGGCTACCTCTTCGGCCTCGCAACCGAGCGAGAGGCGACGGCCGTGGCCAAGGCTTGCCACGGGGCGGCGCTGCCGCTTGCCGCGACACCGCGCGAGCAGGCGCATGTCAGCGCCCTTGGCCATCTCGCCAACGGGCGCTGGCATGACGCCGCCGGTATTCTCGAAGACATCGCCATCGACTTCCCGCTCGACACGGTAGCGCTTCAGGCCGGGCATCAGATCGACTTTTTCACCGGCAATGCCCGCCTGCTGCGCGACCGCATCGCCCGCGCCCTGCCATCCTGGCAAAGCGACATGCCGGGCTACCACGCCATCCTCGGCATGCAGGCCTTTGGCCTGGAGGAAACGGGCGACTATGCGCGGGCCGAGAGGCTCGGCCGCACCGCAATCGATCTGGAGCCGCGCGACGGCTGGGCGCAACATGCCGTCGCCCATGTCATGGAGATGCAAAGCCGGCAAAGGGATGGCATTGCCTGGATGCGCGCCAATCCCGAAGCGTGGACGAAGGAGAGCTTCCTCAAGGTGCACAATTGGTGGCACCTGGCGCTGTTCCACTATGATCTTGGCGAGACGGACGAGGTGCTGGCCCTCTATGATGGGCCGATCTATGGCGCGCGCTCGACGCTGGCGCTCAACATGGTCGATGCCTCGGCAATCCTGTGGCGGCTCTATCTCGGCGGCGTCGATGCCGGCGACCGCTGGGCGGCCTTGGGCGCCAACTGGGCACCCAAGGCCGGCGCTGGCAACTATGCCTTCAACGATGCCCATGCCATGATGGCCTTCGTCGGCGCCGGGCTCGACGCGCCGGTTCAGACCTTGCTGGAGGCGCAGCGCGAGGCGATGAGCGGCAGTGATGACAACGCGGCTTTCACCAGGGATGTGGGCCATCCGCTGACGCTCGCCATAAGGGCATTCGGCGCCGGGAACTATGCCGAGACTGTGCGGCTGATCCGACCCATCCGGGCGATCGCCCACCGCTTCGGCGGCAGCCACGCACAACGCGACGTCATCGACCTGACGCTGATCGAGGCAGCCTTGCGCGCCGGTGAAGGCGCGCTGGCCAGGGCACTTACGGCCGAGCGTTCGATGGCGCGACCCGACAGTCCGTTGTCGGCGCTGCTTTCGCGACGCGCCGCCGATTTGTCAGAGAATTGACCCGAAGCGGATCTTGTCTTAAAAACTGGCCAAGCCAGATTTTTTCGAGACCCGAAAAAATTAACGGCGTGGGAGGAAAAACATGTATCTAGGCCTCGATCTGGGCACGTCGGGCGTCAAGGCGCTGCTGATCGATGCCGGGCAAACCGTCATCGGCTCCGGCCATGCGTCGATCGACGTGTCGAGGCCGCATCCCGGCTGGTCGGAACAGGATCCGTCTCACTGGATACGCGCCTGCGAAGAAGCAATTGCCGAATTGAAGGCTTCGCATCCAAGGCAGCTCGCTGCGGTGAAAGGCATCGGCCTGTCGGGACAGATGCATGGCGCGACCTTGCTCGATTCCGCCGACAAGGTGCTGCGGCCCTGCATCCTGTGGAACGACACGCGCAGCCACGCCGAAGCGGCTGCCCTTGACGCCGACCCGCGTTTCCGCGCGCTGACCGGCAACATCGTCTTTCCCGGCTTCACCGCGCCGAAGCTTGCCTGGGTGAAGAACAACGAACCCGCCATTTTCGCTGAGGTGGCGAAGGTGCTGCTGCCCAAGGATTTCCTGCGGCTCTGGCTTTCGGGCGAACATATTTCGGAAATGTCGGATTCGGCCGGCACCTCCTGGCTCAATGTCGGCAAGCGGTGCTGGAGCGCGGAGTTGCTCGCGGCGACATCGCTCGATGAGAAGCAGATGCCGTCGCTGGTCGAGGGTACCGGGAAGGCCGGCGCGTTGCGCGACGAATTGGCCTCGAAATGGGGGATGCGGGCCGGCATCCCGATCGCCGGCGGCGCCGGCGACAATGCGGCCTCGGCCTGCGGCATGGGCACGGTGGGCGCGGGCCACGCCTTTGTGTCGCTCGGCACATCGGGTGTGCTGTTTGCCGCCAATGCTTCCTACCTGCCCAACCCGGCAAGTGCCGTCCACACCTTCTGTCACGCGCTTCCGAATACCTGGCATCAGATGGGCGTCATCCTGTCGGCGACCGATTCGCTGAACTGGCTGGCAGAGATCACGGGCAAGGGCGCTGGCGAGTTGACCGCCGAACTCGGCGATACGCTGAAAGCCCCGAGCGGCGTGTCCTTCCTGCCTTATCTCTCGGGCGAGCGCACACCCTACAATGATTCCGCCATTCGCGGCGCGTTCACCGGCCTGGCACACGAATCAAGCCGTGCCGTGCTGACGCAGGCCGTGCTCGAGGGTGTCGCCTTTGCCTTCCGCGACAGCCTCGAAGCGCTGGCCACGGCCGGCACGACCTTGGCGCGGGTGACGGCGATCGGTGGCGGCTCGCGCTCGCGCTACTGGCTGAAGGCGATCGCCACCGCGCTTGGCCTGCCCGTGGACATTCCCGCCGACGGCGATTTCGGCGCCGCGTTCGGCGCGGCCAGGCTCGGCTTGATCGCGGCGACAGGTGCGGACCCGCTCAGCGTCTGCACGGTGCCCAGGACTGATGCAACAATCGAACCGGATGCCGCGCTTGGCAGCGTCTATGCCGATGCCTATCAACGCTACCGGGCGCTGTACCCGGCGGTGCGGTCCGCAACCACATGAGCGGAGGCTTACCCCCCTCTGGCCTGCCGGCCATCTCCCCCTCAAGCGGGGAGATCAGCAGCTTTGGCGTTGCGGCATTCCTTTCGTCGTTGGTTGTTGGCGAAGGATCGCGTGACAGCCAATCTCCCCCCTTGAGGGGGAGATGGCCGGCAGGCCAGAGGGGGGTGCTTCACGCCCTCCTTGCCAGGAAAGGCTCATTGCGCCGGGATCTTGTCGAGAAAGCCGGTGACGCTTTTCAGGCGGCCGTTCTCGATGACGCCGATGTCGGTGCCTTCGATGACGGACGGGATGCCCTCCGGGCCGAGATTCCACGAGAAGCGGATCGTGTCGGCAAAACCGTCCGGCGTGCCCTTCAGCGAGAATCGGAAGCCGGCAAAGCGCTGCTGCACGCCGTCGATCAGAGCCGCGACGCCTTCATGGCCATCGCCCTGCATCAGCGGATCGCGATAGCTGACGTCTTCGGTGAAGGTCGCCTTGAGCAATCCAGCCCGGCGATCCGCATCGCTTTCGTTCCAGGCGGTGATGTAGTTTTGGGCAATCGTGTTGAGGTCGGTCATGGTCTGTCTCCTTTGTTAAGTGGCTTTGACATGAGCCTTTTCGACCAGCGGAAGAGCGAAACCAATTACGCCTGAGGTAATCAGGGTGAACTATTCGAAAGAGGACAAAGACCATGAGCAGCGGATTTTTCGGCGACATCAAAGAGATCAAATACGAGGGACCGGATTCGACCAATCCGCTCGCCTACCGGTTCTACAATCCCGACGAGGTGGTCGCCGGCAAGCGGCTGGAAGATCATCTGCGCTTTGCCGTCGCCTACTGGCATTCCTTCGCCTGGCCGGGTGGCGATCCGTTCGGCGGCCAGACCTTCGACCGGCCGTGGTTCCCGAAGGCGGGCGGCACCGACACGATGGAGCTGGCAAAACTGAAGGCAGACATCGCCTTCGAGATGTTCTCGCTGCTCGGCGCGCCCTACTTCTGCTTCCACGACGCCGACGTGCGACCGGAGGGCAAGGACTTTTCCGAAAGTGCGGCACGCCTCGACGAGATCGCCGACTATTTCGCGGGAAAGATGAAGCAGACCGGCGTCAAGCTGCTGTGGGGCACAGCGAACCTGTTCTCCAATCGCCGCTTCATGTCGGGAGCCGCGACCAATCCCGATCCGGATGTGTTTGCCTATGCGGCGGCGACGGTGAAGCACTGCATCGACGTCACCAAGCGGCTGAAGGGCGAGAACTATGTTCTGTGGGGCGGGCGCGAGGGTTACGAGACCCTGCTCAACACCGACCTTGCGCGTGAGCAGGAGCAAGCCGGCCGCTTCCTCAGCCTCGTCGTCGACTACAAGCACAAGATTGGTTTCAAGGGCACGATCCTGATCGAGCCGAAGCCGCAGGAGCCTACCAAGCACCAGTACGACTACGATGTCGCCACTGTCTACGGCTTCCTCAAGCGCTTCGGGCTGGAGAAGGAGGTCAAACTCAACATCGAGCAGGGCCACGCCATCCTGGCCGGCCATTCCTTCGAGCACGAACTGGCGCTGGCCAATGCGCTCGGCATCTTCGGCTCGATCGACATGAACCGCAACGACTACCAGTCGGGCTGGGACACCGACCAGTTCCCCAACAATGTGCCGGAGATGGCGCTGGCCTACTACCAGGTGCTGCAGGCCGGCGGCTTCAAGACCGGCGGTACCAATTTCGACGCCAAGCTGCGCCGCCAGTCGCTCGATCCGCAGGATCTGCTGATCGGCCATATCGGCGGCATGGATTCCTGCGCACGCGGTCTCAAGGCCGCGGCCCGCATGGTCGAGGACAAGGCGCTGTCGGGTCCGCTGACTGAGCGCTATGCCGGCTGGAGCACGGCCGAGGGCAAGGCGATGCTGTCTGGCAAGCGCACGCTGGAAGACATCGCCGAGCGGGTCGTCAAGAAGAAGATCGAGCCGCAGCCAAGGTCGGGCCGCCAGGAGCTTCTGGAAAACATCGTCAACCGGTACGTGTAAGGGCGAGGGACCGCCTCATCCACTACTTCTGGCTGAAGGCAGCCGCCACCGCCTTCTGCTAGTCAGCCCATTTGCGCAGTAAGCCTGCGCAAATGGGCATGCCGCGCCGCCAAAGGCAGCGCGGCGGCTGGCAGGAGACGAACAATGGCTGAGGATCGAACCATCGTGCGCGCGGCGCAGGCGAGCGATATCCAGGCGTTGAAGCAGGTGCTGCAGGAAACATTTGACGGCACCTGGTTGCCGCACATCACCGAGGGGCGGCACAGCGCTACGTCGAAGGCGATATTGGCGGGCGCTATGTCGACCGGAGCTGGCCGGAATTTACCGTTGCCGAGGTCGACGGCGACGTCGCCGGCCTGATCCACTGGCGCGCGGACTTCATCGAAGCCCTGCACGTCAAGGCGTCGCGCCAGGGGCAAGATGTCGGCCGCAAATTGCTTTCCCATGCCGAACAGGCGATCGGCGCCGCCGGATTTGCCCAAGCGCGGCTGGAAACCGACACCTGCGCAGCCAGACGCTCTACAAGGCGGTCGGCTATGTCGAGAAGGATCGCTACCCCGACGACGAATGGGACAGCGGTTTCACCACCGTGCTGTTCGAGAAGCGACTGTAGACCTTTCTGGCCGGACGCAGGAACAGCTTTGCGCGCAAGGCCGGCTCTGACGACACGGTTTTGCCCTTTGCCGCCCTTCAATGACCTCGCTCTTGCCTTCAAACTGCCGTCACGTTTCTCCTATAAGAAGGCTCGTGGCGGGAGAGGAAGAAGGAGGCGAACCGATATGCAGAACGAACGTGAAATCGACGCCCTGCTCTCACCTGGCGAGGCCGGCTCGATCATCGACCGGCTGATGGCAATGCCAAGGAAAACCGACGACGCCAAGATCTCGAACGAGTGGGATCGCGCCGTCGCCAGCCGTTTCGAGACCCATCTTGCCAGACAGATGCGCTCGCAGATCGACGGCGACCGCCAGAACGCGGCCTGATCTCTCCGATCTGTGCATGTCGTTGTCCCAAAACCGCAATGTACTTTTGGGCGACATGCACGTCAGCCCCGGCGCAGCCTGACCGGCGCTTCGCCGAAAGCCCGTGAAAAAGCCCTCGAAAACGCCGCGGCGGACGAAAATCCGGTCCGCCCGGCAATATCGGCCATCGCCACCCGCGTATCGACCACCAGCCGGCGGGCGGCACCCAGGCGCAGCCTGAGGTAATAGGCGCCTGGCGTCTCGCCGATCGACTTGCGGAAGATGCTCTCCAGGGTTCGCGCCGTCACGCCGGCGCGCTTTGCCACCGCTTCTATGGTCAACGGCTGGTCGACATGCGATTCCATCAGCCGGATGGCTTGCGCCAGCCGCGGATCATAGCCGTCGAGCCGGCCGAGCGAGACCAGCGGCTGCGCGTCGGTGGCGGCGCGCGCCTGGTCGTAGATGAAGACGCTGGCGACATCGAGCGCCACGGCCATGCCAAGGCGGGTGCGAATGAGATGCAGCATCAGGTCGAAGGTCGGCGACGCACCGCCTGACGTGAAGACCGGCCCGTCGATGACATAGCGGTCCGGACGGACATCGACGCCGGGAAAGGCCGACGAGAAATCCTCCATGTCTTCCCAGTGGGTGGTGGCGCTGCGCCCCTCCAGCAGGCCGGCTCGTGCCACCAGCCATGTGCCGGCCTCGACGCCGCCGCAGGCGCGCGCTGTTCGTGCTGCCCGACGCAAGCCTGAAAGCAGAGCCGATGTGGCATAATTCTGGGTGCCGAAGCCGGCGACGACGACGAGAACGTCGGTTGGCTCGGCCACGTCGAAGCGGCCACTGACCGCCACCGGCAGGCCGCAGGTGGTGACCGGAGCTTCGCCGGTCACCGAGACCAGCTTGAAATCGAAGAGGGTCTCGCCGGAGATGCGGTTGGCGGCGCGCAATGGATCGACGGCCGATGCGACGCACATGATGGACGAGCCGGAAAACACCAGCAGCGTCACCTTGAGCGGCGAGCGCTCGGCGCGAAAGATCGTTGGCTTTTCGCTTTTGATCATGAGAGATTCGTAAAACGTAAAACAGTTTCCGGCAAGTCGGGCATTGTGGGTCAGTTCTTGTGCAGGTCGTCATCCCAAAACCGGTTCCCATTTTTGGGCGACATGCATGGCTGTTTCGACTGGGAGGAGAATTCGATGCCGCTTGCGATGAACCGTGAGGTTTTCATTACCTGTGCCGTGACCGGGTCCGGCGGCTCGCAGGATCGCAGCCCGCATGTGCCGCGCTCGCCCAAGCAGATCGCCGAGTCGGCCATCGATGCGGCCAAGGCGGGCGCCGCGATCGTGCACTGCCATGTGCGCGACCCCGAGACCGGCAAGCCCAGGCGCGACGTGCATCTCTACCGCGAAGTGACCGAGCGCATCCGCGCGGCGGATGTCGACGTCATCCTGAACCTGACCGCCGGCATGGGTGGCGACATGGTGTTCGGCTCTCCCGAAGCGCCGCTGCCGCTGAACGAAAAAGGCACCGACATGGGCGGCGCCACCAACCGCATGGAACATGTGCGCCAGTGCCTGCCGGAAATCTGCACACTCGACTGCGGCACCATGAATTTCGCCGAGGCCGATTATGTGATGACCAACACGCCCGGCATGCTGCGCGCCATGGGCGGCATGATGACGGCGCTCGGCGTCAAGCCGGAGATCGAGGCCTTCGACACCGGCCATCTGTGGTTCGCCAAGCAACTGGTCGAGGAAAAAGTGCTGAACCCCGATGCTCTGGTGCAGCTCTGCATGGGCGTGCCGTGGGGCGCGCCTGACGACCTCAACACTTTCATGGCCATGGTCAACAATGTGCCGTCGACCTGGAACTGGTCGGCCTTCGCCATCGGCCGCAACCAGATGGCCTATGCCGCGGCGGCCGTGCTGGCCGGCGGCAATGTCCGTGTCGGGCTCGAAGACAATCTGTGGCTCGACAAGGGCGTGCTGGCGACCAATGCGCAATTGGTCGAGCGCGCCGCAAGCATCGTCACCAATCTGGGCGCCAGGATCCTCGGACCCGAGGACGTGCGCAAGAAGCTGAACCTAACCAAGCGGGCGCCGATAGCAGCATAATTCAATCGGGAGGTCGGCATGACTACCGTCAAGTTCACCGCAATGAAGGATGGCGACCGGGACGACTACGAGTTCCTGACCGCGCATGAAATCGATTATGCGGCCAGGACCGGCGAGCGGCTGCTCGACGCGCTGGTCCAGCTCGACGAGGGCCTGTCGGGCTACAAGGTCACCCGGCTCGGCCATTCGCTGCAGGCGGCGACGCGCGCCTGGCGCGACGGCGCCGACACCGACTGGATCGCCTGCGCGCTGCTGCACGACATCGGCGACATCTACGCGCCCTACAATCACGACGAATATGCCGCTTCGATCCTGAAACCCTTCGTGCGCGAGCAATGCACCTGGGTGGTGGAAAAGCATGGTGACTTCCAGCGCCTCTATTATGCCCATCACCTGGGCGGCAACCGCCACGCCCGCGACCGCTTCGCCGGCCATGCCTATTTCGGCGACTGTGACCAATTTTGCGAGCGCTGGGACCAGTCGAGTTTCGACCCCGACTACGACACGCTGCCGATCGAATTCTTCCGGCCCTTCGTGCTCGAAGTCTTCGCCCGCAAGGCCTACGACCCTGCCGTGATCCGCGCCGGCGAGCGCGTGCCCCTCCTCAATCCCACAACCGCCACGACAAGAACCGGAGCCCCAGCATGAGCATCATCAACAAGGCGGCCGCCATCGGCGGCGGCGTCATCGGCGCCGGCTGGGTGGCGCGGCTGCTGCTCAATGGCATCGACGTGTCGATCTTCGATCCCGACCCCGAGGCGTCGCGCAAGGTCGGTGAAGTGATGAAGGGCGCGCGCCGCGCCTACAGGCAGATGGTTCCCGGCGGCCTGCCGAAAGAAGGCAAGCTGACCTTTGCCAAGACCATCGCCGAGGCGGTGGCCGATGCCGACTTCATCCAGGAAAGCGTGCCGGAACGGCTCGACCTCAAGCACCGCGTGCTGGCCGAGATCGATGCCCACGCACCGGCCAACGCCATTGTCGGCTCGTCGACCTCCGGCATCAAGCCGACCGACATGCAGGTGGCGATGAAGAAGCACCCGGAGCGGCTGGTCGTCGGCCATCCGTTCAACCCGGTCTATCTCCTGCCGCTGGTCGAGATCGTCGGCGGCGAACAGACCTTTCCCGAGGCGATCGAGGTCGCCAAGGAAATGTATGCCTCGATCGGCATGAAACCTGTCGTCATCCGCAAGGAGATCGAGGCGTTCGTCGGCGACCGCCTGCTCGAGGCGGCATGGCGCGAGGCGCTGTGGCTGATCAAGGACGGCATCTGCACGGTCGAGGAACTCGACGACATCATGCGCTATGGCTTCGGCCTGCGCTGGGCGCAGATGGGCATGTTCCAGGTCTATCGCGTCGCCGGCGGCGAGGCCGGCATGCGCCATTTCATGGCGCAGTTCGGGCCGTGCCTGAAATGGCCATGGACCAAGCTGATGGACGTGCCGGAGTTCAACGACGAACTGGTCGATTTGATTGCCACGCAATCGGACGACCAGGCGCATGGCTTGTCGATCCGCGAACTGGAAAAGATCCGCGACGACAATCTGGTCGCGATCATGGATGCGCTGTCGAAGCAGAACAAAGGCAAGGGCTGGGGCGCCGGCGCCTTGCACAAGGATTATACCAGGCAGTTGGCTAAGCTGGCGGCGAAGAAGCCGACAACCTCCAAGGCCGCCGAGAAGGCCAAGGCAAGCAAGCCGGTGAAAAAAGCCGAGAAGAAAAAACCCGGCAAGAAGAAAGGCTGACCCCATGGATTTCGGGCTGTCGGAGGAACAGAAGCTCATCGTCGAGACGGCGCGCGCCTTTGTCGAGAACGAGCTTTACCCGCATGAGCGCGAGGTGGAGCGCACCGGAGTGCTGCGCCGCGATCTGATCGAGGAGATCAAGGCCAAGGCGATCGAGGCCGGGCTCTACGCCGCCAACATGCCGGCCGACGTCGGTGGCGCGGGTTTGGATACGGTGACCTGGCTACTCTACGAGAAGGAACTTGGCCGCGCCAACTACGCGCTGCACTGGACCTGCGTCGCGCGGCCCTCCAACATCCTCTTGGCCGGCACGCCGGAGCAGCGCGAGAAATATCTGTTCCCTTGCATTCGTGGCGAGAAATGGGACTGCCTGGCGATGACCGAGCCGGGCGCCGGTTCCGACCTGCGCGGCATGAAGGCGACCGCGGTGCAGGATGGCGACGACTGGGTGCTGAACGGCACCAAGCACTTCATCTCCCACGCCGACCTCGCCGATTTCGCCATCGTCTTCATGGCCTCGGGCGAAGAGGATTCGCCGCGCGGCAAGCGCAAGAAGATCACCGCTTTCTTCGTCGACAAGGGCACCAAGGGTTTTGCCGTGCGCGACGGCTACCGCAACGTCTCGCATCGCGGCTACACCAACGCCATCCTCGAATTCGACGATTGCCGCTTGCCGGCAAGCCAGGTGTTGGGCGAAGTCCACAAAGGGTTTGACGTCGCCAACTCCTGGCTCGGTGCAACGCGGCTGCAGGTCGGTGCCACCTGTCTCGGCCGCGCCGAGCGGGCGCTTGGCCATGCCGTGGAATATGCCGCGCAGCGCCAGCAGTTCGGCCAGCAGATCGGCAAGTTCCAGGGCGTGTCGTTCAAGCTCGCCGACATGGCGACCGAGCTGAAGGCCGCTGACCTGATGGTGTTCGAAGCCGGCTGGAAGTACGATCAGGGCACCGTCACCGATCAGGACATGGCCATGGCCAAGCTGAAGGCCACCGAAATGCTTGCCTTCGTCGCCGACGAGGCGATCCAGATCCATGGCGGCATGGGGCTGATGGACGACCTGCCGCTGGAGCGCATCTGGCGCGACGCCCGCGTCGAACGCATCTGGGAAGGCACGTCCGAGATCCAGCGTCATATCATTTCACGGGCGCTGCTGCGTGCCGTTGGGGGCTAAAACATTATCATGCTTGCATTCCTTCACGCCCCCCTCTGTCCTGCCGGACATCTCCCCCTCAAGGGGGGAGATCAGGCGGTATTTTCGATTTCGCCAATTATTACCGCTGCAGGCCTTGAGCCGAAGGCGGAGCTGTCAATCTCCCCCCTTGAGGGGGAGATGCCCGGCAGGGCAGAGGGGGGTGCTTATGCACAAGCTTGAGCGTCTTCTGCGGCCGAAAACGATCGCCGTCTTCGGCGGCGCGCAGGCCGCGGCCGTCGTCGCGCAATCGATCAAGATGGGCTTTGCCGGCGAAATCTGGCCGGTGCACCCGACCAAGGACGAGGTCGCCGGCCGCAAGGCCTATCGTTCGGTGGCTGATCTGCCCGGCGCCCCGGACGCCGCCTTTGTCGGCGTCAACCGGCACCTGACCATCGAGGTGGTCAAGGCGCTGGCCGAGCGCGGCGCCGGCGGCGCCGTCTGCTTTGCCGCCGGCTTCCTCGAAACCGAGGCCTATGACGCGGACGGCGAGCGGCTGCAGGCCGAGCTGGTTGCGGCGGCGGGCCAGATGCCGATCATCGGGCCGAATTGCTATGGCCTGATCAACTATGCCGACGGCGCGCTTTTGTGGCCCGACCAGCATGGCGGCATCAGGCTGGCCGAGGGCGGCAAGGGCGTTGCCATCATCACCCAGTCGTCCAACATCGCCATCAACATGACGATGCAGAAGCGCGGCCTGCCGATCGCCTTTCTGATGACCGCCGGCAACCAGGCGCAAACCGGCCTGTCCGAAATGGCGCTCGGGCTGATCGAGGACGAGCGCGTCACGTCGCTCGGCCTGCATATCGAGGCCTTCGATTCGGTAGCCGGCTTCGAGCGGCTGGCAGCGCGCGCCCGCGAGCTGAAGAAGCCGATCATCGCCATGAAGGTCGGCCGTTCCGAACAGGCGCGGCAGGCGACCGTCTCGCACACCGCCTCTCTGGCCGGCTCGGACGCGGCGTCGGGCGCCTTCCTGAAGCGGCTTGGCATTGCCCGGGTCGATTCCATCCCCGCCTTCATCGAGGCGCTGAAGCTGCTGCACATCACCGGTCCGCTGCCCGGCTACCGGCTGTCGTCGATGAGCTGTTCGGGCGGCGAGGCGTCCGTCATGGCCGACAGCGCCGAAGGCCGCTGGGTCAATTTCCCCGACCTGACCGGCACCCACCGCGCCCATGTCAAATCGACGCTCGGGCCGCTGGTGGCGGTGGCCAACCCGCTCGACTACCACACCTTCATCTGGAACAACGAGCCGGCGATGACCGCCACCTTCACCGCCATGGTGTCGGGCGGCTTCGACCTCAACATGCTGGTGCTCGACTTCCCGCGCCCCGACCGCTGCTCGGATATCGACTGGTGGACGACGCTGCGTGCCTTCGAATCGGCGCTGAAGACCAACAAGGCGCAAGGCGCCATCGTCTCCTCGCTGCCGGAGAACCTGCCGGAGGAGTATACAGCCGGGCTTATGGCGCGCGGCATGGTGCCGTTGTTCGGCATTTCCGAAGCGATGGACGCAGCGCAGGCGGCAGCCTTCATCGGCTGGGCGTGGCGCGAGCCGCAGGCACAGCCGATCGACACATCCGCCTCCGGTGCGCCCCGCGGCGATCACATCACCCCCGACGAGGCCGAGGCAAAATCGCGCCTGATCAAAGCCGGCCTGCCGGTTCCGAAAGGCGAGCGCGCCGCCAATGCCGTCGAGGCGGTGATCTCGTCCATGGCGCTCGGCTTCCCGGTGGTGCTGAAGGCGCTGGGCGTTACTCATAAATCCGAGGTCGGCGCCGTCAGGCTCAACCTCAGGGATGCCGAATCCGTCAGCACGGCGGCGCATGACCTGCTGCCGCTCGGCACAGGCCTCTATGTCGAGCGCATGGTGCGCGACGGTGTCGCCGAACTCATCGTCGGCTTCACCCGCGATCCGATGTTCGGCGCGGTGATGACGCTGGGCACCGGCGGCGTGCTGGTCGAGCTGCTGCGCGACAGCGTCACGCTGATGCTGCCGGCAACGCGCGACGACATCGAGGCGGCGTTGCGCGGCCTCAAACTGTTCCCATTGCTCGAAGGCTATCGCGGCCGGCCGAAAGCCGACGTGGCGGCTGCCATCGACGCCATTTCGGGCATTGCGGCCTTCGTGCAGACGAATGCCGGCGAGATCGAGGAACTCGACATCAACCCGCTGATCGTCTGTACAGAGGGCAAGGGCGCCTGGATCGCCGATGCGCTGCTGGTGCTGGGAGACAAGAAGAATGTCTGACGTCATTTCGACCCGCCGCGAGGGCACCATCCTCGAGGTCACGCTCGACCGGCCCAAGGCCAACGCCATCGACCTGAAAACGTCGCGGCTGATGGGCGAGACCTTCAAGGCGTTCCGCGACGATCCGGAATTGCGCGTCGCCATCGTCAAGACCGCCGGCGACAAGTTCTTCTGCGCCGGCTGGGATTTGAAGGCCGCGGCCGGCGGCGATGCCGTCGACGGCGATTATGGCGTCGGCGGTTTCGCCGGCCTGCAGGAACTGCGCGACCTCAACAAGCCGGTCATCGCTTGCGTCAACGGCATGGCGGTCGGTGGCGGCTTCGAGCTGGCGCTGTCCTGCGATCTCATCTACGCCTCCGATCATTCCTCCTTCGCGCTGCCCGAGATCCGTGCCGGCACGCTGGCCGATGCGGCGACGATCAAACTGCCGAAGCGCATCCCCTACCATGTCGCCATGGACCTTTTGCTTACCGGCCGCTGGATGGATGTCGCCGAGGCGCATCGCTGGGGCCTGGTCAACGAGGTGCTGCCCAAGGAAAAGCTCGAGGACCGCGTCTGGGAGATCGCCCGGCTGCTCGCCGGCGGCCCACCGCTGGTGTTTGCCGCGATCAAGGAGACGGCGCGGGTGGCCGAAGCGCTCACCTTCCAGGACGCGATGAACAAGGTGACGCGCCGCCAGCTGCCAACCGTCGACGCGCTTTATGGCTCCGAGGACAATATGGAAGGCTTTCGCGCTTTTGCCGAAAAGCGCGAGCCTGTGTGGAAGGGGAAGTAGTGGCTTTGTCGAGATGATGGCGTTTCTTCCCACCCCCCTCTGTCCTGCCGGACATCTCCCCCGCAAGGGGGGAGATCGAATATCGCAGCGGCTTTCGCCAATCTCCAATTTTCCAGGAAGGGCAGCTCCGTTGAAGCTGCCAATCTCCCCTCTTGAGGGGGAGATTGCCGGCAGGCCAGAGGAGGGTGCCCAGGCTCAACCTTGGCAGCTGCACCCATGACCGACTACAAAACCCTCATCGGCGCCGAGACATGGGCCTTCATCGAGCGGACCAATTCCTATTATCCGCCCCATACGATCGATTACACGATCGCGCAGCAGCGCGAGATCTATGACCGGATGTGCCGCGAATTCTTTGCCGGCTATCCCTCGGGCGTCGCGGTCGAAACCACCGCCATCGCCGCGCCGACGCACGACATCCCGATCCGCATCTACCGAAGCGCACCGCAAGCGACGGCGACGGTGCTCTATTTCCATGGCGGCGGCTTTATCCTTGGTGGCCTCGACAGCCATGACGATGTCTGCGCAGAGCTTTGCGCCCGCACCGGCTATGAGGTGGTCTCGGTCGACTATCGGCTAGCGCCGGAACATTTGCATCCGGCCGCCTTCGATGACGTGATGAGCGCTTTCGAATGGGCCGCCAACACCCGCTTGCAGCCAATTCTGCTTTGCGGCGACAGCGCCGGCGGCAATCTTGCCGCTGCCGTCAGCCATGCGACACGCGGCCATCCACGCAAGCCGGTCGGCCAGATGCTGATCTATCCCGGCCTCGGCGGCGACCGCTCGAAGGGATCCTACGTGACGCATGCCGAAGCACCGATGCTGACCATGCGTGATCTCGAATTCTACAAGCACATCCGCACCGGCGGTCAGGATCGCAGTGACGATGCGACGCTGGCGCCGCTTGCCGACACCAACTTCGCCAACCTACCGCCGACGGTGCTGATCACCGCGCAATGCGACCCGCTGTCATCCGACGGCGAAGCCTATCGCGACCTGATCGTCGCGGCAGGCGGGCAGGCCACATGGTTCGAGGAACCAGGACTGGTGCACGGTTATCTCAGGGCTCGGCATACGGTCGCCCGTGCCCGCGCGAGCTTCACCCGGATCACCGAGGCGGTGACCGCTTTGGGACTGGGCGAAGGGGTCTCGTGAGAGCCGCCATGCCTATGCGGCGTATATAATTCAGGCCAGAACCTGCTCTCGAATTCCTATGCGGCCAGCGACTATGGTGTTCCGGGCCGCCGCTTGACTGGCGGCCGGAACCACGGACTGGCTTCAAACGAACATGAGATCACATTCAGTCTGGCTGACCTCCAGGGCCAGCCAAAGGATGCCGACGGAATATTTTGTCCTGGCAAACCTCAGAGAACAGGGCGCGATCATCGGTCGGCTCGCCGGCCACCCGATCGCCGATACGGTCGTCGATGCGAGCGGACTGCGATACCATTTTGTCGGCGTTGCACCGCGCGACGCCAATGGGCATTTCGATGTCGAAGCGCTCCGGGCTGGCGAATGGATCGTCCAGCCGGGACTGGTCTATGCCGCGGACGGCAAAGCGCCCTCCGCTCCGTCAAAGCCGCTGCTGAGCGGGCGCGGCCGCAATCCGTCCTGATTGCATTGCTCCTGAACCACCCTCGTTCAGAGCCACCATCGCCTCTCGAATCGCCGTCGCGGTTTCAGGGCGGACAGGCGTCAACGGCAAGCGAACGTCGGGGCTCAGCCCCAACGCCAGATGCAGGGCGTATTTGACCGGTACAGGATTGCTCTCCAGTTCAAGCGCCGCGATCAGCGGCCGCAAGCGATGATGGATAGCGCGGGCGGTGTGGTGGTCGCCTTGCCGGCAGGCATCATGCATCTCGACGCAGAGTCGAGGCGCGACGTTGGAGACCACGGAGATCGTTCCGCGCCCGCCCATCGTGTTGAAGCCGAACGACGTCGCGTCGTGGCCGGACAGGCAGATGAAGCGGCGCCTGAGCACAGCGGGAAGCGAGGACAGCCGGTTCACATCGCCAGTGGCGTCCTTGATGCCGACGATGGTCGGAATCTGCGCCAGGCGCTCGACCGTCTCCAGCGACAGGTCGACGCCGGTTCGCGCCGGGACATTGTAGACGATGATCGGTATCTTGACCTTGCTGGCGACCGCTTCGAAGTGGCGAAAAATCCCCTCCTGGCTCGGCCTGTTGTAGTACGGCGTCACGATCAGGGCAGCGTCGGCGCCGAAAGCTTCGGCGGCTGTCGAGAAAGCAATCGTCGTCTCGGTGCTGTTGGTCCCGGTGCCGGCGATGATCGGCACCCTGCCCCCGGCAATTTTCACGCAGAGCGCGATGATGTCGAGGCGCTCTTCCCACGACAGGGTCGGTGCTTCACCGGTGGTGCCGCACGGCACCAGCCCGTTGATCCCTTGTTCGATCTGCCAACGTAACAGCGTGGTCAGCTGTTTCAGATCGACCTCGCCGTCGGTGAACGGCGTCACCAGCGCGGTCATCGCTCCGGTCAGGCGTACTCGTGCTTGTTCTGACGTCATGGGATTCTCCTGGGTGAATCTTTGGGTATGCTGCCGGTTCGAGGTGCGAGAAAAGCAGCGCCGACAGCAGCGCGGTGGCAAGGTCAGTGTGGTCCGCCTCGAATTTGCCGGCCTTGCCCGGCGCCCCTTCAGGCGTTATTTGAATGCTGCAGAGCCAACGCTCGCCGACCTTGCCGATCGACGACACCGAACGCTCCGGCTTCGACAGAGCGACGAGCAAGAGGACGGCGTCGAGCGTGGCGCCGGCCTCGACCAGACCGGCAAACCGCCGGCCCTGCCGGGACGATCTGTCGAGCGACAGGCCGCGTGCGGCCTCCCATAGTTGGTGTTCGAGCAGCCTGCCGACATGCGCGAGACGATCGAACAATCCGGCCAGATCGGCAGTGTTGGAAGTGTCCATGGTCAGACCGTTCCGGAAAGATGAAAGCAGCCGGAAACAGGATCAGTTGAACAGGGAAAGGCGGACGCTCGCCGGTGCGAAGCGTATCGCGCCGGCCTGATGACCGCTTTCCATCGTGGCGAAACGGACGGCGGAACTCCTGTCGGCGAAAACGCCGCCGGTCGAGCCTTGCTCGTCACGCGCGATCCAATGGCCTTCGCCGTCGCGTCCGACCACGAAACGGTGAAGAGCGTTTCCGTCAGGGGGGATGTGAGAACGTTGCATCTTGATCTCCTGCCTTGCGATCAGGAAACCTGAGCGGCGATTGCCGCCGCGGCCAATAAGGCGCCGACGACCAGGAGCCACCATGTCGGTGTGAAGGGCGCGACCAGGCTGACCGGCCGACGATTGTTATCGGCAGCACGCCGCGCCTGTTCGAGCTGCGACGCCGGCAGCGGACGATGGGTGGGCAGATAGAGCCCGTCCGAGAGGAACATCGAAGACTTCCTTCTTTCTTAACTGTCGCCACGAGGTGGTGACTGCCTGCAGCGGCTCAGGACCGGCTGCACTCGGAAAGATAAAAGCATCCGCATTTGTATTCGAGGCGGCCCAAAACTGAAAAATATAAAAAAGTCATATGTTTATCGCCTGGGCCTATGTGGGACCCAGGCCGGAAATCGGACCGTGATGGCGTCGTTTCAAGCCACCGAGGCGGCCGCCGCCCGGCCGGCGCCGCGTCCGGAAAAGATGCAGCCGCCGAGGAACGTGCCTTCAAGTGCTGCATAGCCATGCACGCCGCCGCCACCGAAACCGGCGGCTTCGCCGACAGCATAGAGCCCCGCCACCGGCTGGCCATCGCCACCCAGCACGCGGCTGTCGAGATCGGTCTGCAGGCCGCCCAGCGTCTTGCGGGTCAGAATGTTGAGGCGGACCGCGATCAGCGGGCCGTTTGCCGGGTCGAGCATCTTGTGCGGTTTTGCCGTGCGGATCAGCCGGTCGCCGAGATAGGCGCGGGCGCCGCGCAGGGCGGTGATCTGCATGTCCTTGGCGAAGGGATTGTCGAGTTGCCGGTCGCGGGCGCGGATCTCGCGCTCGACCTCAGCGAACTCAAGCAGCGGCTCGCCGCCGGCCAGCGCGTTCATGCGGGCGACCAGCGCCGGCAGGTCGGCCTCGACGATGAAATCCTCGCCCTTCTCCATGAAGGCCTTCACCGGGCCCGGAATGCCTGACGTGGCGCGGCCGAGTACCTGGCGCCAGCTCTTGCCGGTCAGGTCGGGATTCTGTTCGGAGCCCGACAGGGCGAACTCCTTCTGGATGATCTTCCTGGTCAGGATGAACCAGGAATAATCAAACCCGGTGCTCATGATGTGGCTGAGCGTGCCCAGCGTGTCGAAGCCGGGATAGAGCGGCACCGGCAGGCGTTTGCCCCTGGCATCGAGCCAAAGCGATGACGGGCCGGGCAGGATGCGGATAGCATGGTCGGTCCAGATCGGCGCCCAGTTCTTGATGCCCTCGACATAGTGCCACATGCGGTCGCGGTTGATGAGATTGCCGCCGGCGGCTTCTGTGATCGCCAGCATGCGGCCGTCGACATGGTCGGGCACGCCGGTGATCATGCGCTTGGGTGCCGTGCCCAGCCGTTGCGGCCAGTTTTCCCGGACAAGCTGATGGTTGGCGCCAATGCCACCGGAGGCGACGATCACCGCTTGCGCATGAAGCTCGAAATCGCCTGATATGTCGCGCGAGCTCTTGTGGCCGCGCTCGACTGGGCTTGGCTGCAAGATGTCGCCGCGCACGCCGTCGACGGTGGCACCCGTGCGGGTCAATTCGTTGACGCGGTGGCGAAATTTGAAGCGGATCAGCCCGCTTTTCTCGGCTTCGCGCACGCGCTGCACGAAGGGTTCGAGCACGCCGGGACCGGTGCCCCAGGTGATATGGAAGCGCGGCACCGAATTGCCGTGGCCAATGGCATTGCCGCCACCGCGCTCGGCCCAGCCGACGACGGGAAAGAACTTCAGGCCGCGCTGCATCAGCCAGGAACGCTTCTCGCCGGCGGCGAAGCCGACATAGGCCTGCGCCCATTTGCGCGGCCAGAAATCCTCCGGGCGGTCGAAAGCAGCGGTGCCCAGCCAGTCCTCGAGCGCCAGATCATGCGAATCGCGGATGCGCATGCGCCGCTGCTCGGGCGAATCGACGAGGAAAAGGCCGCCGAACGACCAGAACGCCTGGCCGCCCAGCGACTGTTCCGGCTCCTGGTCGACGATGATGATCTTCTTGCCGGCTTCGGCAAGCTCGGCGGCGGCAACCAGCCCGGCAAGGCCGGCGCCGACAATGATCACATCCGCGTCGTCAGCCATTTCCCCCTCCAATTAGCCGGCTTGGTAACTCCGGCTCTCCTTCCGGAATTGCGTCAAACAAAGAGCTAGACGGTTTCCCAGCTGTCCTTGCCGCCGGCGCGGAAGATGGCGTCGATGACCTTCTGGTTGAGCACGGACTCCTCCAGCGTGAAGACGCGCTCCTTGCCGCCCTGTGCCGCCCGCGCGAAGGTCTCGACCTCCAGCTTGTACTGCTGCGTGCCGGGAAAGCGGAAGACCTGCGCCTCGGTGTGGTTCTGGTTGTGCAGCTCGACGCGGTGATGGTCGTAGAGCCCGGCGTTGAAGGGCGAGAACACTTCGATGAAACCCTTCTCGCCGTGGAACACCATCACCTGGCGCGCCGCCATCTGCGTCGACAGATAGAAGGACAGTTCGAAATCGCCGAAATCGGCGCGGATCGAGGAATAGATGTCGGTGCCGAATTTCTTGTCACGCTCGATCGTCGCCTGCACCCGCAGCGGCTCCTTGCCGGTCGAAAAGCGCGTCGACACGGTCGGGTAGACGCCGATGTCGGGCAGCGCGCCGCCGCCGAGGTCGAGCTGGTTGCGCATGTTGTTGGGGTCGACATTGTAGTAGGAGAAGGCGCCCTGCACATGGCGCAGCCGGCCGATGGCGCCGCTGGCGATGAGGTCGCGCACCTTGATCCATTGCGGATGGTAGATGACCATGAAGGCTTCGCAGACCAGCACCTTTTTGGCATCGCGCAGCTTGATCAGCGGGACAATGTCCTTGGCGTCGAGCGCCAGCGGCTTTTCGACCAGCACATGCTTGCCGGCTTGAATAGCCTTCGCCGTCCATTCGACATGCTGGGAGGTCGGCAGCGGAATGTAGACGCCGTCGACTTCCTTCGAGGCGAGCAGTTCCTCATAGGAGCCGAAGGCATGGCGCGCGCCGAAGCGTTCGGCCAGCGCCTTGGCCTTCGACAGGTCGCGGCTGGCGATCGCCGACAGAACGCCGTTCTCGGCCTCGACCATTGCCGGCAACAAATGCTCGCGGCCGATCTTGGCCGTCGACAACACACCCCATCGGAACATCAGGCTTCTCCCTATCGATTACAGGCGAAGAGGTTTGCCCGAAATCGGAGGAAAAGCAAATTGGAGACCGGTTCCTCGCCCCACGAAGTGGGGAGAGGTGGCCCGGCGAAGCCGGGACGAAGAGGGGTCTTCGTAGCGAGCTGACATTCGGTGTCCAAGCGCGCCTGAAAGGCTTCGTATCATCAAGGCCAGTCTCTCGCTCAGTCTTTTGCAGGATTGTGGCCTCGCGACCGTCGCCCCCTCTCCGTCCCGGCTTCGCCGGGCCACCTCTCCCCGTCCGCGGGGCGAGGAACCCAAGTCCTGTTCAGCCCCTTTTACCCGTCAGCGTCATGTCGAAGTCGACGATGTTGGAATAGATCGGCGTGCCGACATCCATGCCGTAGCGCGACCTGAGTACCTTGCCGGTGACGTGGAATTTTATCGTGCCGGCCTTGAGGCCACCCAGTTCGGCGGTGAACTTTTCCGGGAACGTCTTGCCGCGCGCCGTCAGCCGGCCACTGACGAGAGCCGTGGTGTCGCTGGTGCGGGTCACGCTGGTCGAGCGGAACTGGATTTCCGGGCTGTTGGCGGCGTCGAACACGGCGTCGGAGCGCAGGAAGGCATCGATGCGGCCCTGGCCGGTGCCGACGCTTTCAGGAAAGATGGTGAAATTGACCTGCGAGCGCCCGACATCGCTGTTGTCGATGCGGATCGAACCCTTGAAGCGGGCGAAGGCGCCATTGAGGTCGCCGCCGCCGACCTTGCCGATGGAAAAGCGGATACTGGAACTGGCCGGGCTGATCGCGTAGCTGCCGGCGGCGTCGCTGAGCGCGACGGCGGCTGAAACCGGCATGGCAAGGCAAGCGGCGATCGCCGCAAATCCGAGGATGCGCGTGTACATGGGGTTGTTCCTTGTTGGAGGCAGCGCATTTCCCGCGCGCCCTCGCCCCATGAACGAATGAACCGGCCGCTCTATTCCGCGCCATCGTCTGACGAAGGCGTGATCATGCGCGCGAGCACGCCATCCCTGAGCTGGAAATGATGACGCAGCGCCGCCGCGACATGCAGGGCGACAAGCGCGATGCCGGCATAGGCGAGATACCAGTGCGCCGCCGCCCAGAAGCTTTCGGCGCCATCCGATTCGGCCAGCGGCAGGTTCGGCATGATGAAAAGATCGAACGGCATCGAGGGTATCTCCAGCATCGACACCGACACCAGCGCCCAGCCGGACAAAGGCAGGGCCAGCTGAAACGCATAGAGCGCAAGGTGAGCGAGCGGCCCGGCCCGGCGCTCCAGGGTTCCAACCGAGCGCGGCAGCGCCGGCGCTGCATTGCCCAAGCGCCAGGCGATGCGCAGGATCACCAGCCCGAGCAACAGAAAGCCGAAGGATTTGTGCAGCTGGATCAGTTCGAAGGCAGTGCGCTGGCTGGTGAGCCGCACCATAATGAAGCCGAGCCCGAATTGGCCGATGAAGATCAGCGCAATCAGCCAGTGAAGAATGATCGAGCCCCAGCCGTAGCGGGCCGTGCTGTTGGTGATCGATGCCTGCATGGGGAGTGAACGATGGGTGGGGCGGGTTTCTTCCTGATTCTTCACCCTCCCCTCGTGGGGAGGGTCGGCTCGCAGTCGGAGCGAAGCGGAGATGGCGAGATGGGGTGGGGGTGCGCCCTACGAGGACCCCCACCCCGATCCGCTTCGCGGATCGACCCTCCCCACAAGGGGGAGGGTAAACCTAGCCGCCCACCTTGAAAAAATCGACAAAAGCCCTGAGCGCCGGGCGCATCTGGCGGCGGCTGGGATAATAGACGAAGAACCCGTCGAAAGACGGGCACCAGTCCTCCAGCACGCGGATCAGCCTGCCGTCGGCCAGCGGCGCGCGGACGTAATCCTCGAAGACGAAGGCGAGGCCGGCGCCGTCGACCGCCGCCTGGGCGATCAGATGGTCCTCGTCGAGGATCAGCGGCCCTTGCGCGGCAATCTCGATCTCCTCTCCGCCCTTGGCGAACTCCCAGCGGTAGAGGATGCCGCTGGAGAAGCGGAAGCGAATGCAGCGATGGTCGGCTAGGTCGCGCGGGTGGCCCGGTCTTGGCATGGCATCGAAATAGGATGGCGCGCCGACCACTGCGCCGCGAATGTCCGGTCCGATGCGCACCGCGATCATATCGCGCTGCAGGCTTTCGCCGAGCCGCACGCCGGCATCGAAACCGCCTTCGACGACATCGGTGAAGCGGTCCTCGACAACGATCTCCAGCACGATGTCGGGATAGGCCGCCGCAAAGGCGCCGAGCCGTGGCGTCAGCACCAGATGCGCGGCCGTGCGCGGCACGCTGAGCCGCAGATTCCCGGCCGGCCGGTTGCGCGCCTCGACCGCCGTCTCCAGCGCCAGCTCGATCTCGGAAAGCGCCGGCCGCAATCGGTCCAGCAACTGCGCGCCTTCTTCGGTGGGCGCGACGCTGCGCGTGCTGCGCGAGAGAAGGCGAACGCCAAGCCGTGCTTCAAGGCTGGACACCGCGTGGCTGACCGCCGACGGCGCGATGGCCAATTCCCTGGCCGCGCCGCGAAAGCTGCCGCATTGGGCGACGGTTGCCAGCACCGCCAGTTGAGAAAGATGCGCTCGGTTCATTGATCTATCTTTAGTACGGGCCGTACGCAGAAGCGCCGATTATCGAACACATAGCAAGGCGTTATCTCCGTTGCATCACAACAAGGAGACGCGTGATGCAAACCCGCAAGCTAGGTACTGAGTTGAACGTCTACCCCGTCGGCCTCGGCTGCATGGGCATGAGCTTCGTTTATGGCGGCCAGCCGGAGGCAGAGGCGATCGCCACGCTGCACCGCGCCGTCGAGATCGGCGTCAACTTCTTCGACACGGCTGAAGTCTATGGCCCTTATGAGAACGAGATCCTGCTTGGCAAGGCGCTGAAGTCGGTACGGAACAAAGTGACGATTGCGACGAAATTCGGCTTCAAGATTTTGGAGGAAGGCACCGGCATCGACCGCATGGCCGGCGTCGACAGCCGCCCCGAGCACGCCAAGGCGGTGGCCGAAGCCTCGTTGAAGCGGCTGGGCACCGATGTGATCGACCTCTACTACCAGCACCGTGTCGACCCCAATGTGCCGATCGAGGACACGGTCGGTGCCATGGCCGAGCTGGTGCGCGAGGGCAAGGTGCGCGCGCTTGGTCTTTCGGAGGCGAGTGCCGCGACCATCCGCCGGGCGCATGCCGTGCATCCGATCGCTGCCGTGCAGAGCGAATATTCGCTGTGGAGCCGTGATCCGGAAGACGAGGTGTTCGCCGTCTGCCGCGAGCTTGGCATCGGCTTTGTTCCCTACAGCCCGCTCGGCCGCGGCCTTTTGACCGGCACGATCGCCAAGCCCGAGGCTTTGAGCGACGACGACTGGCGCCGCGGCTTGCCGCGCTTCCAGGCCGATGCCATAGCAGCGAATGCCGCTGTCATCGCCACGCTGGAAAAGATGGCGGCTGAAAAGGGCGTCACCCCGGCACAGTTGGCGCTCGCCTGGGTGCTGCACCAAGGCGATTTCATCGTGCCGATCCCCGGCGCACGAAAAATCCGCCATCTCGAGCAGAACACGGCAGCGGCCGTGATCGAGCTGAGCGCGGCCGAGGTGCAAGCGATCGGCGACGCGCTGTCACCGGATAAGGTGGTCGGCAAGCGCTACACCGAGGAGTTACTGGCGCTTGTGAATGGGTGAAGCCTCACCCTCCCCCTTGTGGGGAGGGTCGGCTGGCTGTCGCAGCGCAGCGGAGACAGCGAGACGGGGTGGGGGCGCGCCCTACGAGACCCCACCCCGCTTCGCAAAAGCCGCCCTGCGGCATTTGCTGCGCGACCCTCCCCACAAAGGGTCCACAAAGGGGGAGGGTGAGGTCACCACGGCACCACCGTAATCTCCGGCCAGTTGCCCTTCGCCCGCGCCCCCTTGGCCTCATGCGTCTCCCGGTTATCCATCACCCGGTTCGGGGTGATGCGAAACGAGAAAATGTCGTCAAGACCAAACGGCGCCACAACGTCAAGCTGCCCATCCGCATCGAAGCGAACCCCAACCGCGTGGGTCTTGGAGGCGAAATAGCCGACCGACTCGCTGGAACTCGTGTAGCGCGGACACGGTTGTCCGAACTTCTGGGGGTACCAGAGATGAACACGGGCCTGATTGCGTATCTCGACCGGCAGCGGCAGCCCCGCAAAATGCTTCGCGGCCCGGCGAATGACCGCGTCTTCCGCCTCATAGGACAGGTCGCCCGCATCGAAATAGAAGAGATCGATGTCCTTGATACCATGACCCGCCGGCTTGCCTGTCAGGTGATTCCAGACGGAGTTGTAGAGCGCGCCGGAGACGACCAGCCAGCCCGGCAGGTCGAGCGAGCGTGCCCTCGCCAGGGCGTTGTGGACCAGCGGATCGGCCGACACGATGGCGAGGAACGCCGCGCGTTGTTCCTCGAACGGCAGCCCGGAATAGCGCAGATGGTCCATCGCCCTTTGGAGGGCGATTCGCCACCTGTCCGCAATCCCTCAAGTCCTGAGCACGCCACCGGTCTGCTTGCCGACATTCTCGACGATGCGCTTGGCCAGCGCCTCGAAATCCTCGTCGGTCAGCGTCTTCTCGACCGGTTGGATCGACACTTCGATGGCGATCGACTTCTTGCCCTCGCCGAGCGATGCGCCTTCGAAGATATCGAAGACCGAAACGGCTGATATCAGCTTCTTGTCGGCGGCAAGTGCGGCACGGATCAGCGTACCGGCCTCGACCGCTTTGTCGACGACGAAGGCGAAATCGCGCTTGACCGCCTGGAAGGCGGACAATTCCAGCTTCGGCTTGGTTTTCGTCGGCTTGGCCTTCGGCTCGGGCACGGCATCGACGAACACTTCGAAGCCGCAGAGCGGGCCGGAAACATCGAGCCCCTCCAGCGTCTTCGGATGGAATTCGCCGAATGTGCCAAGCACGGTTTTCGGCCCAAGCTTGATCGTGCCGGAACGGCCAGGGTGATACCAGGCCGGCCCACCGGCTTCGATCTGCAGACGCTCGACCGGCGCGCCGCAGGCTTCGAGCGCGGCGATCGCGTCGGCCTTGGCGTCGAACACGCCGACCGGACCTGAATTGCCGGCCCAATTGCGGCCGGACCCGTCGAGCTTGGCGGTACCGCGGCGCACGCCGGCGGCAACGCGCCGCTGCTGGTCGGCGGCGTCGCCCTCATAGGTGCCCGACACTTCGAACAGGGCGACGTCGCCAACGCCCTTGTCGGCATTGCGCTGGGCGGCGGCGATCAGCCCCGGCAGCAGCGACGGCCGCATGTCGGACATGTCGGCGGCGATCGGGTTGGCGAGCTTCAGCGCCGTCTGGCCGCCGCCGAACAGTTCGGCGTGTTTGGCCGGAATGAACGACCAGGTGACGGCCTCCATCATGCCGCGCACGGCGAGCGCGCGCTTGGCGGTGCGGGTGCGGACCTGCAGCGTGGTGAGTATCTTGGCATTGACCGCGTCATGCGCGCCGAGCGGCTGCGGTGCGATGTTGTCGACGCCGTGGATGCGCATCACCTCCTCGACCAGGTCGGCCTTGCCGTCGACGTCGGGGCGCCAGGACGGAACCTTCACGTCGACAATTCGGCCCGAGCCCCGCGGCTCGAAGCCGAGGCGCGACAGGATATCGAGGCTTGTCGAGCCTGGCACCTCGATGCCGGTCAGCCGCTTCACTTCCGACAGTGGGAAGGAGACGATCTTGGGCTGGTGGCCGGCATAGCCGACGACTTCGGTCTCCGTCGGCGTGCCGCCGCAGAGATCGAGCACCAGTTTTGTCGCCAGCTCGATGCCGGGGACCATGAATTCAGGATCAACGCCGCGCTCGAAGCGGTAGCGCGCATCGGTGATGATGCCGAGCGTCCTTCCGGTACGGGCGGTGGTGATCGGGTCCCAAAGGGCCGATTCGATCAGCACGTCTGACGTGTTCTCGTCGCAGCCGGAATGTTCGCCGCCCATGACGCCGGCGATCGACTCGACGCCGTTGTCGTCAGCGATGACGCACATCTCCGGCGTCAGCGTGTATTCGCGGCCATCGAGCGCCTGCACCTTTTCGCCATCGCGCGCGCGGCGCACGACGAGATTGCCGGCAACCTTGCTGGCGTCGAACACATGCAGCGGGCGGCCGCGGTCGAAGGTGACGTAGTTGGTGATGTCGACCAGCGCGCTGATCGGCCTCAGCCCGATGGCGATCAAGCGCTGCTGCAGCCATTTCGGCGATGGCCCGTTCTTGACGCCTCGCACCAGCCGCAGCGCAAAGCCGGGGCAGAGTTCCGGTGCCACGATCGTCACCTTGACCGGGCACATGCCGCTGCCGACATGCGGCATGATGGCGCCACCGACGAGGCGGCCAAGCCCGCTTGCCGCCAGATCCCTGGCGATGCCGTAGACGCTTGTGGCATCCGGCCGGTTCGGCGTCAGGTTGATCTCGATCACCGGGTCGTCGAGATGCACATAGGCGGCGAAGCTGGTGCCGACCGGCGCGTCCTCAGGCAGGTCGATGATGCCGTTATGCTCGTCGGAAAGCTCCAGCTCGCGCTCGGAACACATCATGCCATGGCTTTCGACGCCCCGGATCTTGCCGACCGCCAGCGTCACGTCGATGCCAGGCACATAGGCGCCCGGCGCGGCAAAGGCGCCGATCAGGCCGGCCCGCGCATTGGGCGCGCCGCAGACGACCTGCACGGGTGGCTTGCCGTCGCCCGTATCGACGGTCAGCACCCGCAGCCGGTCGGCATCGGGGTGCTGCACCGCCGTCAGCACCTTGGCGATGACGAACGGTTTCAGGCTCGACTTGTCGTCGACATGCTCGACTTCGAGGCCGATCGAGGTCAGCCGCTCGACGATCTCGTTGAGCGAGGCATCGGTCTCGAGATGATCCTTGAGCCAGGAGAGGGTGAATTTCATGGAACTGTTCCGTCTGGTCTTTTGACGCTTGTTTTCAGATGTCTCGGCAGATCGTCGGACATATGCAGGAAGGGAAGCTGCTCGCTGACATAGGCGTGCTGCGTCGGCCTGAAATCGGCCGGCATGTCCATGGCACCGAGCATGAAATAGATGTCGTCCTCCAGCCGCTCGTCGACATAGGCGATCGGCGAGCCGCAGACGCCACAGAAGGAGCGCGTCACCGGGCCGTTCTCATACATCTTCAGCGCCTTGCCGGTGAACGCGACCTGATCGACCAGGAAGCCGACAAAGGCCGATACCGGCGCGCCGCTGGCCCGCCGGCAATCGCCGCAATGGCAATAGCTGACGTGGTGCGGCTCGGCGGAGGCCTCGAACCGCACAGCGCCGCAGCGGCAGCCGCCGGCGTGGACGGCTGTCATGCGCTCAGGCCTCCGAACAGCGTCGGCATGTCGAGCGGGCGAAAACCGTAATGCGACAGCCAGCGGACGTCGGCATCGAAGAAGGCGCGCAGGTCCGGCATGCCGTATTTCAGCATGGCGATGCGGTCGATGCCCATGCCCCAGGCAAAGCCCTGATATTCGTCCGGATCGAGACCGCCATGGCGCAGCACATTGGGGTGCACCATGCCGCAGCCGAGTATCTCCATCCAGTCGGAGCCTTCGCCGAAGCGCACCTCGCCGGGCCTTGAGCGGTCGCACTGGATGTCGACCTCGAGGCTCGGCTCGGTGAACGGGAAGAAGGACGGCCGGAAGCGCATCTTGACCTGCGGCACCTCGAAGAAAGCCTTGCAGAACTCCTCCAGCACCCACTTCATGTTGGCGACGTTGGCCGTCTTGTCGATCACCAGCCCCTCGACCTGATGGAACATCGGCGAGTGGGTGGCATCCGAATCCTGCCGGTAGGTTTTTCCGGGAATGACGATGCGGATCGGCGGCTTCTTCGTCTCCATGGTGCGGATCTGCACCGGCGAGGTGTGGGTGCGCAAAAGCTTGCGCTCGCCCTTCTCGTCCGGCTGGAAGAAGAAGGTGTCGTGCATTTCGCGCGCCGGATGGCCTTCGGGGAAATTCAGCGCGGTGAAATTGTAGTAGTCGCTCTCGATATCGGGACCTTCGGCTATGGAGAAACCGAGGTCGCCAAAGATCGCCGCGATCTCGTCGATGACCTGGCTGATCGGGTGGATGCGGCCGCGCTCGGCCGGCGACTGCCGCACCGGCAAGGTCACATCGACCTTTTCCGCGCTAAGCCGGGCGGTGATCGCCACATCCTTCAATTCGACCTTGCGGGCCGTCAGCGCCTCGGTGACGCGGTTCTTGAGGCCGTTGATGACAGGGCCTTTGATCTGGCGCTCTTCGGCGGTCATGGCGCCAAGCGTTTTCAGCATCTCGGACACGGTGCCCTTCTTGCCGAAGGCGGCGATGCGCACGGCCTCGATGGCCGGCTCATCGGCGGCCGAGGCGATGTCGGCCATCAGGGAATTTTCGAGCGTATCCAGGCCAGTGGTTGCGTCGTTCACGGTCAAACTCGCTACGTTGGAAGTCGGCTTTAAGGTGAAAGTCACTTTTAGGTTGAACGTTCAGGCATCAGAGACAAAAGAACCCGCGCCAGCCGTGCCAGCGCGGGTTCCCCAAATCAGAATTTCGAATGCTTGGGAAGCGCTGGTCTTAAGCGACAGCGCTTTCAAAAGCGTTCGGCGTGGTGTTCTTCAGATATTCGAGCGCAACCTTGGCCTTGGCGACCAGGGCGGCGAAAGCCTGCGGCTCATGGATGGCCATGTCCGACAGGATCTTGCGGTCGATCTCGATGCCCGACTTGTTGAGGCCGTCGATGAAGCGGCCATAGGTCAGGCCGTGCTCGTGCGTCGCGGCGTTGATGCGCTGGATCCACAGAGCGCGGAACGAGCGCTTGCGGTTCTTGCGGTCGCGATACGCGTACTGCATCGACTTTTCCACCGCCTGCTTGGCGATGCGGATGGTGTTCTTGCGGCGGCCGTAGAAGCCTTTCGCGGCTTTCAGGACCTTCTTGTGCTTGGCGTGCGAGGTGACGCCTCTCTTTACGCGTGCCATGTCATGATCTCCTTAAAACGTGTCCGGACCGAATGCCTTAGAGGCCGTTCGGCAGAAAATTCTTGATGACCTTCTTGCCATCCGGTTCAGCCAGAACCATCGTGCCGCGGGCATTTCGAATGAACTTGTTGGAACGCTTGATCATGCCGTGACGCTTGCCGGCCGCAGCCGACAGGACTTTACCCGTACCTGTGATCTTGAACCGCTTTTTGGCGGCGGACTTGGTCTTCATCTTGGGCATTTTGCTACTCCGTATTGTTGGCGCACTATCGCGCTTCTTGTTCGCTCCGGGCCGACCAAAGCCCGAAAAGCAAATGAAACCGCCACGGCATGCCCTGCCGGGCGGTTTTTTGGAACGCGGTCCTATACGTCAAAGCAGGCGGCTGTGCAACACCCGTTGCGCGGCGTATTCCCGGGACATCGGGACGCGGCGCCCGCCCCTCGATCAGGGGAGCCTAAACAACACCGGCAAAATACCTGACTGCTGGGCGCCGTCGATCAGCTCGAAAGCCGGCAGCGCGACGAGAAACACCAGGCCGTCGAGCAGCGTGGTCAACAGCAGGCGCGGCTTGAAGCTGCCGGTATCGCCCTCCTGGTAAAGCGAAAGCTTCGGGAAGAAGCGCGGCACCCGCGCCAGATAGGCCTGATAGGGCGCGCCGAGTGCTTCTGTCAGGAACTTCTCCTCGCGCAGGATGACGATATGGAAGGCGCCGGCGCAGAGGAGCGCAAAGAGAAGGATGCCGGAGAACGAGCCGATCTGTGCGCCGACACCGGCCGCGGCCACGGTCGAGAACACATAGAGCGGGTTGCGGGTGATCGAGTAGGGTCCGCCCGTCACCACTTCGGACGATTTGCGCCCACCTATGTAGAGCGTCGCCCAAAGGCGCCCGATGATACCGAGGAAAATCAGCAGAACGCCGAACATCTCGATCGATTCATGCATCGGCGTGTCGGGCGGGAAGGTTGACTGCCCGAACAGCAGCACCGCGAACAGCACAACCACGAGCCCGGCAAGCACCAGCCGACGCATTTGCTGGTAGTTACCCAGCCCGTATTTGGGTTCTTTGTCCAAGGTGAGGACTCCGATCGTCGAGAAGCCTAATGCATGTCGCTCAAAAATGTCCCCGGTTTTGGGAGGACGACATGCACAAAACAGAGCCGGCGATCGCAGCTGCGGCCGAGAAACAGGCGTCCCGCCGATCGTCGGGACGCCCTGTAGCACAATTCAGGCGGATTTGGAGCGCGAGGGCCACGACTAACCGGATCGTGATCTAGCGCGGTGCCAGCACCATCATCATCTGGCGGCCTTCGAGCTTCGGTTCCGCTTCGACCTTGGCGATGGTCGCCACTTCCTCGCGAACCTTGTTCAGAAGCTGCATGCCAAGTTCCATATGCGCCATCTCGCGACCACGGAACCGCAGCGTCAGCTTGACCTTGTCGCCTTCCTCGAAGAAGCGGCGAACCGCTTTCATCTTGGTCTCGTAGTCATGGCTGTCGATGTTCGGGCGCATCTTGATCTCCTTGATCTCGATGACCTTCTGGTTCTTGCGCGCCTCGGCCGCCTTCTTCTGGTTGGCGTATTTCAACTTGCCGAGATCGAGGATCTTCACGACGGGGGGCACCGCATTGGGCGATATCTCGACGAGGTCGAGCCCAGCCTCTTCGGCGAGCAGCAATGCGTCGTTGATGGAAACATCGCCGCGGTTCTGGCCTTCGGCGTCGATAAGCTGGACCCGGGGAACCCGGATATCACGGTTGGAGCGCGGGCCATCCTTGGTCGGCGCCGCTGCTTTGAAAGGTCTGCGAATGGTCGTGGTCTCCTTGGCCGTTTCGTTCAGGATTTGTCAGTCTTGATGCGTGGACGCGCCAATGTGGGGAGCGCGCGGGCGGAGTCAATAGCACAGCGTCGACAGGAAATCACCCTGATCGCTGCACCAAACAAAGAAACATCACGAGCACTTTCCGCCTCGCCGCTGGCTGTGTCAAAAGCAAGCGGTGAGGAAAAAGCCATGATTGCCACGCCACCAATCTTTCCGGATGTCCCAATCTTTCTGGATGTTGGGGGATCGAGCATCGCGGTGCGCCATACAACAGGGGCTGAGCCCGGCATCGTCTGGCTCGGCGGCTACAAGTCGGACATGCTGGGCACGAAGGCGCAGACGCTGTCGGACTGGGCGGCAAGAGAAGGCCGCGCGTTCCTGCGCCACGACTATTCCGGCCATGGCGAATCCGGCGGCGCCTTTGCCGACGGCACGATTTCGACATGGCTTGCGCAGAGCCTTGCCGTGTTCCGGCATTTCACCCGGGGCAAGCAGATCCTGGTCGGCTCATCGATGGGCGCCTGGATCGCGCTGCGCATGGTGCAGGAATTGCGCAAGGCTGATGACAGCAATGTCGCTGGCCTGGTGCTGCTGGCGCCGGCGCCGGATTTTACCGCTGAACTGGTCGAACCTAATCTGACCGAGGCGCAGAAGCGCGACCTCGCCGAAAAAGGCTTCTTCGAGGAGCCGTCGGACTATTCTGCCGAGCCTTACATCTACACGCGCGCGCTGATCGAGGACGGACGCAACAACCTGACAATGACAGGCCCGATCGACACGCATTGCCCGGTGCACATCTTGCAGGGACTGGCCGATGCGGACGTGCCGGCAAGCCACGCGCTGAAGCTGGTCAGTCTGCTGCCGGCCGACGATGTGACCTTGTCGCTGATCCCCGACGGCGACCATCGGCTGTCGCGGCCGCAGGATCTCGACATGCTGGTGCGGGCCGTCGGTGCGATGGCGCGGAAGGGGAACTGATGCGCGCCTCCATCCCGATATCCGCCTTTGTCGCGGCCATCGTCGGCTTCGGCGGCACGCTGGCCATCGTCATCGCCGCCGCCAAGGCGGTCGGCGCGACGCAGATCGAGACGGCGAGTTGGGTGACGACCATCTGCCTTGCCATGGCGATCGAAAGCCTGTGGCTGTCATGGCGCACGAAAATGCCTGTCATCACCGCCTGGTCGACGCCGGGCCTGGCGCTGATGGCGGCTTCGAGCGGTTTCTCGATAGGCGAGGCCGTCGCCGCCTTCATCGTAACCGCTGTCCTTTTGATCGCCACCGGGCTGTTTCGACCGCTGACGCAGCTGATCTCGAGGATACCGCCATCGGTCGCCTCGGGCATGCTGGCCGGCATCGTCGTCAGCTTCGCGCTCAATGCAGTGAGGACCATTCCCGTCGACCCGTGGCTGATCCTGCCGCTGATCGCAGCGTTCTTCGTCATCCGGCTGTTCAATCCGGCGCTGTCGGTGCTGGCGGTTCTGATCGGCGGCGGCCTCGCCGCCTTCCTGACCGGGCGTGTCGGCGGACTGCCGACACCGGAACTATCGACGCTGACGCTGATTGCGCCTGATTTCACCGCCAAGGCGATCATTGGCCTGGCGCTGCCGCTCTATCTCGTCACCATGGCCTCGCAGAACCTGTCGGGCCTGGCGGTGCTGCGCGCCGCCGGCTACCACCCCGAGCCCGGGCCACTGATCGGCGTCACCGGCCTGCTTTCGCTGCTGTCAGCGCCGTTCGGCGGCTCGACCACCAACCTGGCGGCGATCTCGGCGGCGATCTGCACCGGGCCGGACGTCCATCCCGACCCCGCCGAGCGCTGGAAGACCGGTCCCTTCTATGCGCTCGCCTATCTCGTCTTCGCGATTTTCGGCGCTTCGCTGGTGGCGATCTTCGCCGTCCTGCCGCAGAGCCTGATCGTGCTGGTCGCGGGTCTCGCGCTGATGGCGTCGCTCGCCAACGCGCTGTCGATCGCGCTGAAGGAAGAGGCCGATCGGATGGCCGCCACCGTCACCTTTGTCGTCACCGCGTCGGGGCTGACGCTGTTCGGCGTCGGTGCCGCATTCTGGGGCCTGATTGCCGGCCTGGTCGTGCTTTTCCTCGATATGCTCAAAAAGCGACAATCATTTCAGGAGCTTGTCCGGTTTTGGCGGACATTGCCTTGAATCGCCGTTTTTCTCTTCCCATTTCGATTCCACGCAGCCGGATTTGGCTGTCTCCAACCGAAGGAATGGGAGAAATGAACACATCCGCATTGATCCGTCCGGCCTGGACGCCGGCAACCATCGCGTTGATGGTGGTCGGTTTCATGGTGTTCTGGCCACTCGGCTTCGCCATGCTCGCCTACATCATCTGGGGCGACCGCCTCGATGGCTTCAAGCGTGACGTCAACCGGGCGACCGACGGCATCTTCGCCGGCTGCCGCCGCGGTTCCGACAAGGCCGCACGCTGGGGCAATGGTTCCAACCGCACCGGCAACGTCGCTTTCGACGACTGGCGCGAAAAGGAACTTGAACGGCTGAACGAAGAGCGCCGCAAGCTCGACGAGATGCTGACCCAGTTCGACGAATACGCCCGCGAATTGCGCCGCGCCAAGGACCAGGACGAGTTCGATCGCTTCATGGCCAACCGCAACAAGTCGGCGGCGCCGACGAAAACCGATCCGAACACCACCAAGCGTGGCAAGGGCTCGAACCTGCTTGACGACTAAGGCCCGGCGACAGGCCAGATCGTGAAAAAAACGGCGTCGCGCGAGTGGCGCCGTTTCTTTTTTGTTCTATTCGTTTTCCTCGAATCACGTATCGTTGAGCCATGTCTTTCGGCTTCTTCCGCAATCTGACAAAGCCCAAGCCCGCGCCTGTAGAAGAGCGCGAGCATGTCGTTGCCGGACGCACGCTGCCGCTCAGGATCGTCGAGAGCGCCAGGGCGCGCCGTTTGACGCTGCGCATCGATTCGGGCGGCCAGGGCCTGCGCATCACCGTGCCGCCGGGCCTGCGCCGCGGCGAGGTGGAGAGATTCCTCGACCGTCACCAGGACTGGCTGGAGCAGCGGCTGGCCAAGGTTCCGACACGGCCGCAGGTGCGGCCGGGCATCAGGATCCCGGTGCGTGGCGTGCCACACCGCATCGTCCACGAGCCCTCGAAACGCGGTACCGTGACAGTGTCACGCGACGAGCGTGGCCCGCTGCTGATCGTGCATGGCGACCGTGTGCATCTGCCACGCCGCATCGCCGATTTTCTCAAGCGCGAGGCCAAACGCGAGATCGAGAAGCTGGTGGCCAAACACACCGAAGCGCTCGGCAAGCGCGCCAAGGCGATCCGTTTCAAGGACACGTCAAGCCGCTGGGGCTCCTGCACCTCGGACGGCAATCTGTCGTTTTCCTGGCGCATCATGATGGCGCCGGCGCCGGTGATAAATTACCTCGTCGCGCATGAGGTGGCGCATCTCAAGGAGATGAACCACGGCCCGAAATTCTGGAAACTGTGCGAGAAACTCTGCCCCGACACCGACCGCTGCAAGGATTGGCTAAAGCGCAATGGCGGCGCGTTGCAGGCGATTGCGTTCGAGTAGGGATATGTCGAAGCTTGGCGAAGGCCTCTCCAGCTTCGTCATCCTAGGGCGGAGCAAGGAGCGAAGCGACGCGGCGTAGACCCTAGGATGACGAACTCAATCATCATTCGCGGCGTTGAGCTCATCCGGTCGCAGCCCTTCATCCCCATGATGCGGCCAGGGCAGGAAGTTACCGTCGAATTCATCGCCGCCGAAATAATCCAGCGCGCGATGCGCTTCGGCGCCGTTGAAGGCGGCCTTGTCCATCAGATGGGCGATGACCTCGCGCGCCTGCGCGATCTTCTGCTTGAGTTCGGCAATTGTTCTGTCGGCCATGATCGTGCTCCCGCCTTGCATTCTGTCCATCCATAGGTAGCGCCTTTGGCTGCGCCGGCAAACAGCATGCTTTTCCTCGACTCTTAGCGCTTTTCATGCCAATTCCCGCGTCATGGCGCTCGATATCAAGATCTGTGGCTTAAAAACCGACCAGGCAATGGCCGCGGCACTGGCCGGCGGCGCCAGCCATGTCGGCTTTATTTTCTTCGCCAAAAGCCCCCGCTATGTCCAACCTGCCGAGGCTGGCCGCCTGCGCGAGGCGGCGCGCGGCAGGGCAAAAGCGGTCGCCGTCACCGTCGATGCCAGCGACGCCTTCCTGGACGAGATCGTGGCGGCGATGCAGCCCGATATGCTGCAGCTGCACGGTTCGGAAACGCCGGAGCGGGTGGTGGAGATCAAGGCTCGGTTCGGCCTGCCCGTCATGAAGGCGCTGCCGGTCAGCGAGACTGCCGACCTCGAACGGATAAAGCCGTTCATCGGCATCGCCGACCACTTCCTGTTCGACGCCAAGCCCCCAAAGGGCTCTGAGCTGCCGGGCGGCAACGGGGTGGCCTACGACTGGCGCATTCTCACCGGCCTTGACGCCGGCGTCGATTACATGCTTTCCGGTGGGCTCAACGCCGCCAACATCGGCGATGCCCTTCGGCTTGCCAATCCGCCCGGAATAGACATTTCCTCAGGCGTGGAAAGCGCGCCGGGCGTCAAGGATCCGGCGCTGATCGAGCAGTTTTTCCGGGCCGTCAGGGCAGCACGCGACGACCGCGCCGCCTGACCGGCTCAAACCAGAGCATGTCCCGGAAAAGTGGGAACCGCTTTTCCGACAAGGACATGCCCACCAGTCAAGATGCAGGAGATCGGCGATGGACAAGCCGGCGACACCCAATTCCTTCCGCACCGGACCCGACGAACAGGGCATGTTCGGCATTTTCGGCGGTCGTTTCGTTGCCGAAACGCTGATGCCGCTGATCCTCGACCTCGAGCGGAACTGGAACGAGGTCAAGAACGATCCGGATTTCCGGGCTGAACTCACGGACCTTTCGACCCACTATGCCGGGCGGCCGTCGAAACTCTATTTCGCGGAAGGCCTGACCAAGCATCTTCGTGAGGTTTCCTCGGCGAAGGGCCTCGGGGGCGGCGCAAAGGTCTATTTCAAGCGCGAGGATTTGAACCACACCGGTTCGCACAAGATCAACAACTGCCTCGGCCAGATCCTGCTGGCCAAGCGCATGGGCAAGAAGCGCATCATCGCCGAGACCGGCGCCGGCCAGCATGGCGTGGCATCGGCCACGGTCGCCGCCCGCTTCGGCTTTCCCTGCGTCGTCTATATGGGCGCGACCGACGTCGCCCGCCAAAGCCCCAACGTCTTCCGCATGAAGCTGCTCGGCGCCGAAGTGCGGCCGGTAACCGCCGGTCATGGCACGCTGAAGGACGCCATGAACGAGGCGTTGCGCGACTGGGTGACCAATGTCGAAGACACCTATTACCTGATCGGCACCGCCGCCGGCCCGCACCCCTATCCGGAACTGGTGCGCGACTTCCAGTCGGTGATCGGCACCGAGGCGCGCGCGCAGATCCTCGAGCAGGAAGGCCGGCTGCCGGACACCATCATCGCCGCTGTCGGCGGCGGCTCGAACGCCATCGGCCTGTTCCATCCCTTCCTCGACGACAAAGAGGTTCGCATCATCGGCATCGAAGCCGGCGGGCGCGGCCTCGACGGCATCGAGCATTGCGCCTCCATGAATGCAGGAAAACCCGGCGTGCTGCACGGCAACCGCACCTATCTCTTGCAGAATTCCGACGGCCAGATCATGGACGGCCATTCGATCTCGGCTGGGCTGGACTACCCGGGTGTCGGTCCGGAGCATTCCTGGCTGCGCGACAGCGGCCGTGTCGAATACGTGCCTATCCTCGACGACGAGGCGCTGCAGGCCTTCAAGCTGACGACGCGTGTCGAAGGCATCATCCCGGCGCTGGAATCGGCGCACGCCATCGCGCATGCGGTGAAGATCGTGCCTGCCATGGACAAGGACCAGATCGTCATCGTCAACCTGTCGGGCCGTGGCGACAAGGACGTGCACACGGTGGCCAGCATGCTGGGCATGGAGATCTGATCATGACCACCCGCATCGATCGCCGCATGGCGAAGCTGAAGACCGAAGGCCGCCCGGCGCTCGTCACCTATTTCATGGGCGGCGACCCCGACTACGACACCTCGCTGTCGATCATGAAGGCACTGCCTGGAGCCGGCTCAGACATCATCGAGCTCGGCATGCCCTTTTCCGATCCGATGGCCGATGGCCCGGCGATCCAGGCGGCGGGCCTCAGGGCGCTGAAAGGCGGCCAGACGCTGGTCAAGACACTGAAGATGGCGTCGGAATTCCGCGCCGGAGACAATGAAACGCCGATCGTGCTGATGGGCTACTACAATCCGATCTACATCTATGGCGTCGACCGCTTCCTCAAGGACGCGATCGCCAGCGGCATCGACGGGCTGATCGTCGTCGACCTGCCGCCGGAAATGGACGAGGAACTGTGCATTCCGGCGCTCAAGGCGGGCATCAACTTCATCCGGCTGGCGACGCCGACCACCGACGACAAACGGCTGCCCAAGGTGCTGCAGAACACATCGGGCTTCGTCTACTACGTGTCGATGACCGGCATCACCGGCTCGGCGCTGGCCGACACCGGCAAGGTGGCGGCGGCGGTCAAGCGCATCAAGGGCCATACCGACCTGCCGGTCTGCGTCGGTTTCGGCGTCAAGACCGCCGAGCAGGCGCGCGTCATCGGCGCCAATGCCGACGGCGTCGTCGTCGGCACGGCGATCGTCAACGCGGTGGCCAATGTGCTGGGGCCGAAGGGCGAAAAGACCGCCGATCCGGCCGAAGCTGTCGCCACCCTGGTCAGCGGCCTTGCGCAAGGCGTGCGCTCGGCCCGCCTTGCTGCCGCCGAATAGTTTTCCTACCTCTCTTCCCAAATCTTCGTCAGGACAGGAGCCGAAGCGATGAACTGGATCACCAATTACGTTCGCCCGAAGATCAATTCGATGCTCGGCCGGCGCACCGACATGCCCGAGAACCTCTGGATCAAGGATCCGGAGACCGGCGAGATGGTGTTCCACAAGGATCTGGAATCCAACCAGTTCGTCATCCCGTCCTCCGGCCATCACATGAAGATCTCGGCCAAGGAGCGGCTGAAGTTCTTCCTCGACGACGGCAAATACGAGACCCTGGACAACCCCAAGGTCATGCAGGATCCGCTGAAATTCCGTGACGAGAAGCGCTATGTCGACCGGCTGAAGGACGCCAAGGCCAAGACCGGCCTCGAGGACGCCATCATCAATGCGCTGGGAACCGTCGAAGGCCTGCCGGTGGTGGTGACCGTGCAGGACTTCGCCTTCATGGGCGGCTCGCTCGGCATGGCCGCCGGTGATGCCATCGTGCACGGCTTCGAAGTGGCCTTGCAGCGCAAGCGGCCGCTGATCTTGTTTGCCGCTTCCGGCGGCGCCCGCATGCAGGAAGGTATTTTATCCCTCATGCAATTGCCGCGCACCACGGTCGGCGTCGACCGGCTGAAGGAAGCCGGCCTTCCCTATATCGTCGTTTTGACCAACCCGACCACAGGCGGCGTCACCGCCTCCTACGCCATGCTGGGCGACGTGCACATCGCCGAGCCCGGCGCGCTGATCGGCTTTGCCGGGCCGCGCGTCATCGAGCAGACCATCCGCGAAAAACTGCCGGACGGCTTCCAGCGCTCCGAATATCTGATGGAACACGGCATGGTCGACATGGTGGTGTCGCGGCTTCAGATGCGCGAAACGATCGCACGGCTTCTGAAAATGCTGCTCAAGCTGCCGGAGGAGCAAAAGCCGCTCGAGCCGGAAATCCTGCCGCCGGCGGTAATCTCTCAGGAAGCCCGCCCACAGGCTTGACGCGACACCGAGCGACGCGAACAGCGATTGCGCCCTATCCATGGCGCGCTGTAGCTTTTTGATTGCCATGGTCATTGCGAAACCGATTCTGGTTCTCGGGCCATGCACCAGGATTGCGCCATGACAACGCTTGCCGCCGACCGCGAAATCGAAGCCCTGATGGCACTTCACCCGAAAGGCTTCGACCTTTCGCTCGACCGCATTTCACGGCTGCTGAAACGGCTGGACAATCCGCAGGACCGGTTGCCGCCGGTGATCCACATCGCCGGCACCAACGGCAAGGGCTCGTGCGCGGCGTTCTCGCGCGCGCTGCTCGAGGCGGCCGACTACCGCGTCCATGTCCACACCTCGCCGCATCTGGTCAACTGGCACGAGCGTTACCGGCTGGCCGCCGATGGCGGCGGCAGGCTGGTCGACGACAGGGTGTTCGCGGACGCCATCGCCCGCGTCGCCAGGGCCAATGAAGGCGAGACGATCACCGTCTTCGAAATCCTCACCGCCGTGACCTTTCTGCTGTTTTCCGAGCACCAGGCCGATGCCGCCATCATCGAGGTCGGGCTCGGCGGCCGTTTCGATGCCACCAATGTCGTCAACGAGCCGGCCGTATCGGTGATCATGCCGGTGTCGCTCGACCACGAGGCCTATCTCGGCGACCGTGTCGAACTGATCGCCGCCGAAAAGGCCGGCATCATCAAGCGCGGCTGCCCGGTCGTCATCGGCGCGCAGGAAAGCGAGACGGCGCTGCAGGTGCTGATCGAGACCGCCGAGCGGCTTGAGTGCCCGACCTTCGTCTACGGCCAGGATTTCCTGGCCTTCGAGGAAAACGGCCGCATGGTCTATCAGGACGAGGACGGCTTGATGGATCTGCCGCCACCACGGCTGCCCGGACGCCACCAGTTCGCCAATGCGGCGGCGGCGATCGCGGCGGTCAAGGCGGCCGGCTTCGAAATCAGCCATCGCGCCGCCGAGAAGGCGATGACCAGTGTCGCCTGGCCCGGCCGGATGCAGAAACTGGTGCAGGGCCGGCTGGCCGAACTGGCGCCGAAGGGCGCCGACATCTGGCTCGACGGCGGCCACAATCCGGGCGCCGGCGTGGTGGTTGCCGAAGCGCTGGCCGAGCAGGAGGAAAAGAACCCGCGGCCGCTTTTCCTCATTTCGGGCATGATCAACACCAAGGACCAGAGCGGCTATTTCCGTGCCTTCAAGGGCCTTGCCCGCCATGTCTACACGGTGCCGGTGAGCCTGAGCGACGCCGGCGTGCCGAACGACGAACTGGCGATCCGCGCGACGGAAGCCGGGCTGACTGCCGAGCCGGTGAGTTCCGTCGCGAGCGCGCTGATGCTGCTGCGCGACACCTGGGATGGCCCAGCGCCGCGCATCCTGATCGGCGGGTCGCTTTATCTGGCCGGTGCCGTGCTGGCCGAGAACGGCACGCCGCCGACTTAAGGCGTGGCGTTGTAAAGCCGTTTACATCGGCGGTCAGCGCCGCCCCTCATTGTCCTGCCGGACATTTCTCCCCGTATAGTGACGGGGAGAAAGACGCTGTCACGAACGATTTCGCCAATTGTCGCCGTTGCAGGAAAGGCGCCGAGGATTGCGACGGCATCTTCTCCCCGTCACTATACGGGGAGAAGATGCCGGCAGGCAGATGAGGGGCGGCGCCAACGTTTCCAGTATCACCGGCGCTCATCGATCGCAGAGCCCGCTCCTACTTCAGCTCGATCTCGATGAAAGCGTATTCGCCTTCATTGGCGCTGATGACGTCGTGTTCGACGCCCTCCTTGCGGAAATAGGGTGCGCCCTTCTTCATCTCGGCGAAGGATTCTCCGTCCTTGGTCATCAGCTTCACCTTGCCGTCCATCAGCGGCACGACGACATAGTCGTGGCCATGGCGGTGCCAGCCGGTGTTGTCGCCCGGCTGGAAGCGGTACTCGGTGACGATGACGCGCTCATTGTCGATGAAGACGGTGGCCTTGGCGGATCCGGTCATAGCGTTTCTCCCTGCTTCTGCTGCCAACAGAAGACATGGAGTGGCGCAACGTGAGAGCCAGAGCGGCGCAGCGATGACGCCAACAAAAAGCCCGGCGCGAGGCCGGGCTTGATATCAAGATGTCAGACGGATCAGGCGAGGCTGCCGTTGATCCAATGCGACAGCGCGGTCTTGGGTGCTGCGCCAACCTTCATGTCGGCCACTTCGCCGCCCTTGAAGATCATCAGCGTCGGGATCGAGCGCACGCCGAACTGCGCGGCGAGCTCGGGATTCTCGTCGATGTTCAGCTTGGCGATCTTGACCTTGGCGCCGAGTTCGGTGGCGATGTCTTCGAGCGCCGGGGCGATCATCTTGCAAGGACCACACCATTCCGCCCAGAAATCGACGACGACCGGTACGCTGGCGTTAAGCACATCGGCCTGGAAATTGCTCTTGTCGACCTTGACGGTGGTCATGCGGAAATCCTTTCGAAAGTTTTCGTCGCACCAAATGTGGTGGTGATCAGGCCCTTCTTCAAGCAGGTGTTGTGTCACGCTCCGGTGAGTCGAGCAAGGGCGTCATCCATGACGCCGGGCGGCAGTTCGATCAGACGCGGCGCCTCGGTGAACAGCAAGGCCGCCTTTACCGCGCGGCCTGGGTAAAGCGGCTGCAACAGGGCGCGATAGAGCGCGAGTTGCAGGACATAGGCCGGCGGAACCTCGGCCAACGAGGCGGGCACCGGCCGGTTGGTCTTGTAGTCGACGATCGAGACCGTGTCCGATGTCACGGCCAGCCGGTCGATCTTGCCGGAAATCGAGCGCCTTTTGCCCTTGACCTCCAGGCTGCCCATGATCGCGACCTCGGCACGCGACGATGGCGCAAACAGTTGACCGAGGCCGGGATCGGCAAGGATGGCGGCGACCGACGCCAAGGCCTTTTCCCGTTCCGATTGAGGCCAGCCTGCGCCCGTTCGCGCGAGATAGCGTTCCGCTGCGGCCTGCCGCTCGGGTTCGGCAATGCCGGGCAACATCTGCAGCAATTTGTGCAGGGCCAACCCCCGCATCACGGCAAAACCGGGCTCGGCATCCGCATCAAGCACCGGCGAAAGCTCGTCGACCACCGCTTCCTTGCCTTCGTCGATGAGCGCCGAGGCACCGGATGGCGACAGCGGACGCGGCAAATCCTCGAAAGGCGGCAAGGGCCGGAACAGGGTCGCAGGCAAAGGCGCGAAAGTGTCCGCCTGACGTGCCTGCTCGCTGGAAACCAGTGCAACGGGCGGCAGCCTTGTGACGTGGAAGCGGTGCACCGGGCCTCCGCCGGCGGGGTGCGGACGCTCCTCGCTCTCGGGGGCATCGGTCAGCGCGCGATTGACGATCGAATGCCAGGTGCCGGCATTCGGCGCCCGCTTGCCGTGATAGCCGCAGACGATCAGCCGGTCCTCGGCGCGGGTCATGCCGACATAGAGCAGACGGCGGTATTCGTCGTCGGCGAGTTCTCGCGCCCTGACCGCCGCCGCCTTCGAAAAACCGTTGGCGACATCGCTGGCCGAGCGCCAGAGATAGCCCTTGCCACCCCAGCCCGAACCATCGAAGGGCATCAACCTTGGCAGATGCTGGTCGCTGAACGGCGCCGAACCGCCATCGACCAGGAACACGACCGGCGCCTCCAGGCCCTTGGCGGCGTGCACGGTCATGACGCGAACCTCGTCGCGGGTCTGGTCCATCTCGCGCTTGATCTCGGGGCCGGCGTTCTCCAGCGTCGACAGGAAGGCTTCCAGCCCCGGCAAGCCGGTTCGCTCCTCGGCAAGGCAAAAACTCAGGAACTCGTCGAGAATATCGCCGGCCTCGGGACCGAGCCGCGCGATCATTCTCCGGCGCACGCCATCGCGTGCCAGCAGGCTGGCGTAGAACTCGAACACCGGCTTGAAAGCAGCCTCGTTCGCCCAGTTGTCGAGTTTGGCGACGATCCGCGCCAAAGCCTCGCTTTCGCCGGCGTGGGCGCGCAGCGATGCGATCAGCGACAGACCAGGCTGCCTCTGCGCCGCGAGCGTGAAAAGCGCTTCCTCCGGCAGATCGAAGATCGGGCTGCGCAGGACGGCGGCGAGCGACAGATCGTCCTGCGGCTGGATGAGCAGATGGCCGAGCGCGATCAGGTCCTTGACCGCGATATGGCCGGGCAGGCTCAGCCGGTCAGCGCCGGCGACCGGAATGTCGCGGCGTTTGAGCGCCCGGGTCAGCGCGTGGACGAAGCGATCGCGCTTGCGCACCAGCACTAGCACGTCGCCGGGCCGCAGCCGCTTGCCACGGCCTTCGATGATCTCGCCCGCGCCGATCCAGCCGGCAATGGTCGCCGCGACGTTCTCGGCTACGCGCACCGCCGGCGCATGGGCATGGTCGATGGCCTGCGTCCAGTCGTCGGGCTCGTCGACGACGTCGGCGCCGACCGACGGCCACACTTCGACATAGCCCGGCGCGTCGGTGCGGATCGCCTTGTGGCTCAACGGATCGGGATCGTGGCTGATGCCGCGCCGCACGATAGGATCGGCAAAGACGCGGTCGACGGCGGCCAGGACATCGTCGGTCGAGCGGAACGACCAGGTCAGCTTGAGGTCGGCGAAGGACGCCTCGGCGTCGCGCACCCGTCCCGCGAACAACAGCCGGCTGTCGGCGAAGGAGTCCGGGGCCGCGCCCTGAAAGGAATAGATCGACTGTTTCTCGTCACCGACGGCAAAGACCGTGCGATGGGTCCTGTCGCGGGCGCCGAAGCCGGCAAAGAATTCTTCCGCCAGCCGCTTCACCACCTCCCACTGATCCGGGCTGGTGTCCTGCGCTTCGTCGAGCAGGATGTGATCGATGCCCTGGTCGAGCTTGTATTGCACCCAGGGGCCGGCATCGGGCCGCGCCAGGAGATTGACCGTGCGGGTGATCAGGTCATTGAAGTCGAGAAAGCCGCGGCTGCGCTTCAGCACTTCGTAGCGGGCGATCAGCCAGTCGGCGACGGTCAGCGCGGCGCGCGTGCCTTCCAGCATCCGGAACAAGGCCAGCCGGTCGACGGTTTCGACGATGGCATTGGCCGCCGAGAGATAGCGTTCCGCCAGGTCCGGCAGTCGATCGACGAGCGCCTTCTTGAAGGCCTTGGCCGGATCGTAGGCATCGCCATCAGTCTTGAGGAAGGCTCTCGCAAGCAGTTGCAGACGGCGAACCGGATCGGCCTCGGTGAAGGCCTGGCGCGCATAGGGCAGGATGTTGTTCAGCACCGTCCTGGCGTCGGTGGCATCGGCGGCATGAACAAAGCCGGCAAAATAATCGGGCAGGAAGCCCGGCAACGGCCAGACCGAAGCCGCTATGCTATCGGCGGTCTGGCCGGGGCGGAAATGGAATTCGTCGAACAGCGCCTGGAGCCGCGTGCCGTCGCCCCCGATTGCGTCGATGAAATTGCGCAGGCCGTCGCGCTTGCGCACGATCTCGCCCAGCAAGGCGTCGAGCCCGGCTTCGCCACCGCGATCGAGGATGGTGGCAAACGCCTCGGCCAGATCCGCGTCGCCGGCGGCGGAAATCATCTCGCGGCGCGCGGCGGCAAAAAGCGATGCCTCCATCTGGCCGTCGAGCATCTCGAAATGGGCAGGGATGTTGGCCTCCAGCGGGAACTGGTGGAGCACCGATTCGCAGAAAGCGTGGATGGTCTGGATCTTCAGCCCGCCGGGCGTTTCCAGCGCCTCGGCGAACAAGCGCCGCGCCCGGCGCATGGTCTCACCGTCTGGCCGGCGGCCTTCCAGCGCCTCGACCCTTGCCGCCAGATCCGCGTCAGCGAGCGTCGTCCATTCCGACAGTGTCGAAAACACCCGGTTCGACATGTTGGCGGCGGCGGCGCGCGTATAGGTCAGGCACAGGATCTTCGACGGATCTGTGCCGCGCAGCAGCAGTCGGATGACGCGCTGGGCCAGCACATGGGTCTTGCCGGAGCCGGCATTGGCCGACACCCAGGCGGAGTTCTGGGGATCGGCGGCGCGGGCCTGGCTGGAGGCGGTATCGCTCGGGATGGGATAGGCCTTCTTCATGCCTCCCCTCCCTCGTCACCGGCATCGCCGCCGGCTGACCATTCGAGCACGCGGGCGAGATGGTCGTAGTCGCCATCGGTCTCGCCTTCGCGAAACGGCAGCGCGCGCGACAGATAGAAGGTTGCCGGATCGGCGTAGTGGATCAGAAGCTTCTCCAGCCGCGCCCAGGCTTCTTCGGCAAGATCGGTCGCGGTCCTCGGCTGGCGATTGTGTTCGAGGATGGATTCCTCGAACACCTCGCCATTCGGCTTCAGCCGCACGAACGCCAGTTGCGAGGGTTCGCGTGCGCCCAAATCCTTGAAGGCACCGCGCCTGAGCAGAGCACCCTCAAGCGCCAGTTGCGGCGCAAGCAGCGTGTGCGCCTGCGCCTTGGACGGCGAGGAGCCCGTCTTGAAGTCCAGTATGTCGGCCATGCCGCCGGCCAGCAGATCGACGCGATCGGCGTACCCGGACAGCGTCACGCCGGACTGGCCGACGACCGTCTTGCCGGCGCGCTCCTCGGCATGCCGCCGTACCACCGCGTCGGCGCGCGTGCGCTCCCACTCGATGATGTTGGCGGCCAGCTTTTCGAAACGCGGCCACCACACCGCCTCGACATCGGCCGGAAGTGCCGCTTCGGCAAAACAGGCGCGGCCGGCGGCGATGAGGCCGGCGAGCGCATCCGGCGCGCGCGGATCGGCCACGCGCGCCGAGAACAGATGCAGGATGGCGTGGAACAGCGTGCCGCGCTCGGCGGCACCGGGATCGCGGATCACCGGATCGAGCGGCATCAGGCCAAGGATCCGCCTCGCATAGACGGCATAGGGATCGCGGCGCAGGGTCTCGATCTCGGTGACCGAGAAATGGCTTGGGCGCACCGACAGCGGCGGCTTCGGCTGCGGCCGCGGCGCGAAGTCCTGCCTTGGGCCGGCATCGAGCGCGCGTGCCCAGGCGAGCAACTCGTCGCCGCGCCGGCGCAGTTCGGTCGCCTGGTCCTTGCCGATAAAGGTCAGCAGGCGCTGCAGCCAGCGCGATGGCACGGCGGGTGCGTCGCCGGCGCGCGCCGAGCGGGCCAGCACCACTTGTCTCGCGCCCATGGCCATCTGGAAATCATGCGCGGCAAGGCCGATACGCCGTTCGGGCGGTTCGAGATCGATGCCGGTCTTCATCAGCCGCGACATGAAACGGTCGCTCTCCGGCTTGCGCGGCCACACACCCTCGTTGAGCCCGCCGATGACCAGCGTGTCGACATCCTGCAAGCGCGCCTCCAGCGCGCCCCAGATGGCGATGTTCCTGTCGGTGCCCTGTGCCGGCTTGACCGTTTCAGGCGCGATCAGTGCCGCCATCACGTCGGGCCATTCGTTTGCGGCGAAGGACAGCGATTCTGAAGCCGCGACCAGCCCACGCAGCAATTCGGCAAGCTTTTCGCCGGCGTCGCCGGCATAGAGTTCGCCAAGCCCGCCATCCGCGGCGCGACCGAGATTTTCCAGTGCCACGATGCTGGCCCTGACCAGCACGGCAAGGTCGGCGTCCGTCTGGCCGCCAAACGCCGCGAGCGGCGCCAGCGCCTGTGTGAGACGCTGGAGCAGATCCCGCGCGCTTTCGATGGAGCGCACGGTCAGACGGGAAAACCAGAAGGGCGGCCGGCTGTCGCTGCCGAGGCCGATGAGGCGGGATTCGAACAGTTCCGGTAGCGAAACGATGTCGGGCCGGCCGGTGCCGCCGCGCAGCGCCACCAGCTCGACAAGCTCCGCCGCATGGCGCACTTCAGCGCGTTCGAGACCGAGACCAAGCAGCGGATGTTTGAGCAGCGACAGCAGGCCAACCGGATCGCCCGGCCGGAACACAGCCTCGAGCGTCAGCCTGAGCAGGCTGGCCGCCGGGGTGTTGGCGAGCGGCGTGCCGCCGGAATCGTCGGCGACGACGCCAAAGCGCTGGAGCTCGACCGAGACGCGCCGCGCCAGGGCGCGATCACCGGTGACAAGGGCCGCCCTTTGGCCGGCTTGCTCAACGGCACGCTTGAGCGCGACAGCGATCGCGACCGCTTCGTCGCGTTCGCTGGCCGCTTCGAGCAGGGTCACGCCGGCGAAGGCGCCGGCGATGTCGGGCGCCGAAAATCCGGCGCGTGTCTCGGCCCATAGTTCGGTGGTCTCGGCCGGCCGCAGCGCTTCACCGACAAGGGCGGCGCGAAGCGCCAGTTGCGGCTCGGCCGCGCCGATCTCCTCGACATCGCCGCGCAGCACGCCGATCTTGCCGATGAGTTTTGCCAGGCCATATTGCGGGTGGCCGAGCACGGCCGGACGCGCGCCGGGCGTCGCGATTGCCTGGAAGGACGCTTCGTCCAGCGTCCGGTCGAGACCGGGCAGCACGATGGCGCCGCCGGGCAAGCCGGCAATCACGGCAAGCAGTTCGGCCGTGGCGGGTATCGAGCCGGTAGACCCCGCGGCAATGACCGGCCCGGCAGGCGGATTGCGCTGCAACCGCGCGGCCTCGGCGCGGATCAGCGCGCTGCGATGCGCGGCCGGGTTGGAGCGATCGCGCTCTTCAAGGAATTTCGGCCAGGCGTCGGTGACGATGCCGAGAAATTCGAGCGTCACCTGCCACCAGCCGGCGAGATTTCCTTCCACCAGGTCGGTGAGCTTGGCCCAGTCCGTGCCTTCCGTCTCGATCTCATCCATGAGCCCGGCGAGATCGCGCGCCAGCCAGATCGCGTCGGCGGTGGAGGCCGGGATGACGATTTCCTCGGCGAACAGGGCGGCGACATGCGCCGGCAGCCGGCGTTTCCAGGCACGCACCAGCGGCGCCAGCAGCAACAGGCGTTCGGTTGCCGCGATCGGCGGCGCAAGGTCGATTGCCGCCGATGCCTCGGCCTCGAAAGCGGCCTCATCCTCGTCGAACTCGCCGAGCGGCCGGATGACCGGCAGGATCGCCGAACCGCCGCCGCCGCGCGCCGCGAGGCTGTCGACGAAGACACCGCGCAAGGCGCGCGCGGCACGGCGCGTCGGCACGTAGATGGTGACATCGGCCAGAGCAAGCGGATCGCCGTCGAACCGAAACCACGGAACGAGACGGCCGGCAAGCAGCGCCTCGGCAAGCGTCGGCAGAAACGGCGCTCCGGAGGGGATGGAAAAAACGCGGCTTGAGCCGCTCATTTCAACTCGGCTAGCGCGTCGGCAACCGCCGCTTCCGCGAGCGGAATGGCATCGGGCGTACCGACGGTGATCCAATGGCCGTGCATCGGCATGCCGAACAGCCGGCCGGCAGCAATGGCCGTATCGAAATAGGCGTTGAGCGAGTGCGGCCGGGCGGGCGCATGCTCGAACAGCCGCGGATGGACGATCGCGGCCCCGGCATAGATCAGGCCCGCCGGATCGCCCTTAGAGCGCCGCAAGCCGCCATCCGGCGCCACCAGGAAATCGGTGCTGCCACAGTGTCCGGTCGCCTGATGGAGATCCGCCAGCATCAGCAGAATATCCATTTTCGCCGCGTCCCAGGCAAGGGCAAGGCAGCCGAGATTGAGGGGACCGTCGTCGATCCAGAAGGTGTCCGCGTTGAGGATGTAGAAGGGCTGCTCGCCCAGTTCCGGCAATGCCTTGACGATACCGCCGGCGGAATCGAGCAGTTGTTTGCTCTCGTCGGAAATGATGATGCGTGGCGCGTGGCGCGCGGCGACATGAGCGACGATCTGTTGGGGAAGATAATGGACGTTGACCACCGCCTTGCCGACACCAGCGGCGGCCAGGCTGTCGAGCCCCCAGTCGAGCAACGTCTTGCCGGCGACCTTGACCAGCGGCTTGGGAAGGGTGTCGGTGATCGGCCGCATGCGCTTGCCAAGCCCGGCGGCGAGCACGATGGCAGTATTCGGTCTTGCCGTCACAGCACACGTTCCTCCAGCAGACCGTGCGTGTCGTAGAAATCCCGCAGGCTGGCCAGGGCAGGATGGGACAGCGCCCGGCGCAGATAGTCGCGGATGCGCGGCAGGTGTTTCAGATAATAGGGCTTGCCGTCGCGTTTTTCGAGACGGACGAAGATGCCGAGGATCTTGGAATTGCGCTGCGCCGCCATGATTGCATAGGATTCCAGGAAGCTTGCTTCGTCGAAGCTGCCGGCTTTGTGACGCGCCGCGATATAGGCATCAAGCGTCCCTCTCTCGATCTCGGGCGACATGGTGACGCGCGCATCCATGGCGAGCGAGGCGACGTCATAGGCTGACGGGCCGATCAGCGCGTCCTGGAAATCGACGATGCCCAGCCGGTCATGCCCGGCACGGTCGCCGCGCCAGATGATGTTGGGCGAATGGAAATCGCGCAGCATCAGCGTGTACTCGCGGCCGTGCAGCCGGTCGAGAAGCGCGTTCCATTCCCGGTGGTAACCCATGCGCAAGGCATCGTTGGCCGGACCACCCGAGATCGCCGGCACATACCAATCGACCAGCAGATCGGCTTCGATCATCATCGCATCGCGGTCGAAAGGCGGCACGTCATGGAAGCCGCCCTGTCCCGTTGCCATGCGCCGCGGCCAGGCCCTGCCATGCATCATGGCCAGCAGTTCGGCCGCCGCCGCGTAGCGCCCGGCCACCGGCTGGCCATCGGCGCCGAGAAATCCTTCGGAACCAAGATGTTCGAGCAGCAGGAACCCCTGATCCTGGTCCTCGGCATGGATTTCCGGAACGCTGACGCCACCGGCCTTCAAAGCGCGGTCGATGGCGACGAAGGCCGAGACCGACTGCGCGGTATGGGCGATCTCGGCATAGGGCCTGCCGTCGCGAACCGGCGGCCCAAGCACCAGTCGCGGCGAGTTCATCAGCACTTGCGGCTCCCGGCCGGCAAGCGACACGATCTCATAGGAGCGTGCCGAGGCATCGCCGATGAAATGGCGGCACCGCGCTTCGCCCCAGCCGGCGCGCTCGAGAAAGTCGCGCATGGCCAGTGAGCGTGCCGCGCGATCGAAGGCTGCGCCCTCACCCGACAGCCGCGCCAGCCGTCCCTCGCCATGCTGGACAAGCTCGATCAGCACCGTCGTTTTCGGCAGATAGGCCTCGGCCCGTTCCGGCCACTCGACCAGGGCAGCACCTTGCGCCAGCGCTTCCTCGAAACCCAGCTCGTCGATCTCAGTCGCCGAGGACAGGCGGTAGAGATCGAAATGATGGACCGGAATGCGGGCGTCGTAGCTCTGCACCAGCGTGAAGGTCGGGCTCGGAACGTCGAGGCTCGCATCCTCTGCCAAGGCCCTGATCAACGCCCGCGCCAGCGTCGACTTGCCGGCGCCGAGGTCGCCCTTGAGGGCAAGCACATCACCTGGGCGCAGCGACAGCGCGAGATCCTCGCCCAGCCGTGCTGTCTGTGTTTCGTCGGCGAGTAAACGCTCCAACACCAATCCCGTCATCGAGCGCGCTACTCGGCCGCGGCGCGGATGCCCGGCATGTCGGGAAAGGTGCAGATCACGGTGGTGCCCTTGTCCTTGCCGGTTTCGATGCGAACGCTGCCGCCATGCAGCTCGACAAAGCTCTTGACGATCGACAGGCCGAGGCCGGCGCCGCGCCGGCGGCCGCCATTGGCGCGCGGCTCAAAACGGCGGAACACCGAATCGAGCAGGTCCGGCGGCATGCCGGGGCCGTCGTCATGAACCGAGAATTCCACCCCTTCCGCCAGCTGCCGGCAGGCGAGCGTGATGGTGCTGGCTTCCGGTGCGTAGTTGGCGGCGTTGCTGAGCAGGTTGTAGAGGATCTGGCGGACGCGGATTTCGTCACCGTGAAACGTCTTCGGCGCGGCAGCAGCGTCGACCGCGAGCCTGATCGAATGCTCCTCCAGCCGGTCGGCCACCAGTTCCGCGGCAGCGGCGATGGTGCGGTCGACCCGCACCTCGGAAATGTCGAGCTGCATGATGCCGGCATCGACCGTCGCCAGGTCGAGGATGTCGTTGACGATGGTGAGCAGGACCGAGGAGGACGAGCTGACATGCTCGACATATTCGTGCTGCTTCTGCGTCAACGGGCCGGTCGTCGGCAGCGATAGCAGTTCGGTGAAGCCGATGATGTTGGTCAGCGGCGAGCGCAGTTCATAGGAGACGTGCTGGACGAATTCGTTCTTGAGCTGGTCGGATCTTTGCAGTGCCTCGTTCTTGTCCTTCAGCGCCCGCTCGACATGGACGCTGTCGGTGACGTCGACGAAGGTCATCATCACCTGCCCATTGGGCAGCGGGATGATGGCGTAGCTCAGCACATTGCCGTTGTTGAGTTCGGCCTGGCCGTGGCGGTCGCGGCGTTCGTCATCGAACCCCGTGATGGCGGCCACGAAGCCTGGCCAGGGGCTGTCGACGGCTTGCCGGTCGCAAAGGTCACGGATGGTGGACACGTGCACATTTGGCTTGGTGGCCTCGGTGCTCAACCCCCAGAGTTTGGCAAAGGCAGGGTTCGACAGCCGAAGCTTGCCGTCAGGGCCGAACACCGCCACGCCCTCGGCAAGATTGTCGAGCGTCTCGCCCTGGACCCGCACCGCGGTCTGGTAGCGGCTTTCCAAGTCCATCTTCTCGGTCAGGTTCTCGAACACCCAGGTCACGCCGCCCTTGGGCTGCGGATTGGCGACGACGCGGATGGTCTTGCCATCCGGCAGATGCCACCAATGTTCCTGCGATTCGACGGCGCGATAGGCGCCGAGCAGGCCTTCCTTCCAGCGGCGCCATTCAGGCTGCTCGGCGATCTTGCCTTCGCTGCGCAGCCGGTCGAGCAGCAGGGCATTGTCGGGAGCGCTGTGCAGGAAGCCGCTGTCGAGACCCCATAGTTTCTGGAAGGCCTGGTTGAAGAAGCGCAGCTTCTCGTCGGTGTCGAAAATGGCGACCGCCGTGTTGAGCTGGTCGAGCGTGTCGGCGTGGCTCCGCACCGTCCGCTCGTATTCGCCGCGAACGGCCTCGATGGCGCTGGTGTCGCAGGCAAGGCCGGCCGCGCCATCCGCGCCGGCGAAATCGGTCACCGCGAACACGCGGCGATCGCCTTCGATCACGGTGGAAAGCGACTGCTCGAAGACCGGATGCGTCTTGTGCTGGGCAGAGATCGCGTCGCGCGCCTGGCCGCCCAGGAACTCCTTCGCCTCACGAACGGCGGTTTCGGCATTGTCGGCCTCGACCGCATCGGCATAGGCCCGGTTGACCCACTTCAACCGACCGTCCTCGCTGCGCAGCCATGCCGGCATCTTCAGCGCGTCGAGCAGGCCGATCATCGTGTCATGGTCGGCGGCCAGCCGCTGGTTCTCGATCTTCAGCCTGGCCTGGCTGCGTTGTGTCTCCGAAAGCGAGACGAAACGCACGAGCACGTGTGCTGCGCTCTTGCGGCCATGCACTTCGACCGGTGCGCCGGCTTGCGATTCGATGACGAGGTCGAAGGATTTCCCCTTTTCGCGCAACCCCGCGACGGCATGTTCGAGCGCCGCCGCCGAGCGCGGCATCAGCCAACGGCCGAAGGCGAGGAAAGCGGCCCGATCCTCGGGAGCGCCGCTTTCGACCGGCAATGTGCCGATCAGTTCGGGCTTCTTGTTTTCCGCGGCCCAGACGACGACGCGCTGGTCGCGCAGATTGAGCAGCGCCTCGGAGCGGCGCAGCGCCGCGTTGATGTCGGCGATGCGGCCCCTGAGTTCGACGTTTTCCGCCGAGGTACGGGTTCTTTCGCGGATAAGAACGATGGCCGACAAAAGTGCGGTGCCGGTCACGCCGACAAACACGGCAAGCTGCATGACGTCGACCGCGCTCATCGAAAAGCCTGACGCCGCCACAGCAACGGCTTCGGCATGCGCGACCGCACCGAACAAGGGGCCGGCAAGCGCGGAGGTGGCAAGGAACAGTCCTGCACGGGCACGCCAAGAAGGTCTCCCGCCTTGCAAGGCGGAACCGATGGTCCCCGAATCGTCATGGCCGCCGGAAACGGCCCGTCCCGCTCCGTGCGGGTGTTGCCCCGGCATGTCTTGGTCCTCTCCGCCGCCTGAATGCAAGACCGCCCTGATGCGTGCCTCTCTCGATCCCCTCTCGGGCCGGAAGCGTCGCGAATCACCTGACAATAAACCCTCGCCGAATCGCCGTGAAGGCGATAGCGCGCAAAAATAAAGCCGGGCGAAAAGTCAATCGCCCGGCGTCAATATCTGGTAGCAATTTTAGCTTTGGTTAATAGCGGTAGTGTTCCGGCTTGAACGGTCCCTGCTGGGTGACGCCGATATAGGCGGCCTGCTCGCCGGACAGTTCGGTCAGACGGGCGCCGAGCTTGTCGAGATGCAGGCGCGCGACCTTTTCATCGAGATGCTTGGGCAGGACATAGACCTGATTCTCGTACTGGCCGGGCTTGGTGTACAGCTCGATCTGGGCCAGCACCTGGTTGGTGAACGACGCCGACATGACGAAGCTCGGATGACCGGTGGCGTTGCCGAGATTGAGCAGGCGGCCTTCCGACAGCAGGATCATCCGCTTGCCGTCCGGGAAGGTGATCATGTCGACCTGCGGCTTGACGTTGGTCCATTTCAGGTTGCGCAGCGAAGCCACCTGGATCTCGTTGTCGAAGTGACCGATGTTGCCGACGATCACCATGTCCTTCATCGAGCGCATGTGGTCGAGGGTGACGACATCCTTGTTGCCGGTGGTGGTGATGACGATGTCGGCGGTCGGTGCCGCGTCTTCCAGCGTGACGACTTCAAAACCGTCCATCGCCGCCTGCAGGGCGCAGATCGGATCGACCTCGGTGACCTTGACGCGGGCGCCGGCGCCCTTGAGCGAGGCCGACGAGCCCTTGCCGACGTCGCCATAGCCGCAGACGACCGCGACCTTGCCGGCCATCATCGTGTCGGTGCCGCGACGGATGCCGTCGACCAGCGATTCCTTGCAGCCATATTTGTTGTCGAACTTCGACTTGGTGACCGAGTCGTTGACGTTGATGGCGGGGAAGGGCAGCAGGCCCTTCTTCTGCAGCTGGTAAAGCCGGTTGACGCCGGTCGTGGTCTCTTCGGTGACGCCGCGGATCGCCGCCTTCTGCTTGGTGAAGAAGCCTGGCGAAGCCTTCAGGCGCTTCTTGACCTGGGCGTAGAAGTATTCCTCTTCCTCGCTCAGCGGATTGGACAGCACGTCCTCGCCGGCCTCGGCGCGGGCGCCGATCAGGATGTACATGGTGGCGTCGCCGCCATCATCGAGGATCATGTTGGAGGTGCCGCCGTCGGCCCACTGGAAGATCCTGTCGGTGTAGTCCCAGTACTGCTCGAGCGACTCGCCCTTGACCGCGAACACCGGGATGCCGGCTTCGGCGATGGCCGCGGCCGCATGGTCCTGGGTCGAGAAGATGTTGCAGGAGGCCCAGCGGATATCGGCGCCGAGCACCTTCAGCGTCTCGATCAGCACCGCCGTCTGGATGGTCATGTGCAGCGAGCCGGTGATGCGCGCGCCCTTGAGCGGCTTCTTGTCGCCGAATTCCTCGCGGCAGGCCATCAGGCCCGGCATTTCGGTTTCGGCGATCTCGATTTCCTTGCGGCCCCAGCCGGCAAGCGAGATGTCGGCGACCACATAGTCCTTGCTACCCGTCATGGCAGTGCTCCGATGCGAATTGTTGTGCTGCGAATTGGTTGCGGATGCGCCCGCGCCGGTGGGCGCGTCGAAGGCGCGAATTGCCGGCCTGACTAGCAGATCGGTGCCGGAACGACAATGGGATATAAAGAAATCTTTATCCGTGCATGTCTCGAAGAGCTTCCTCGCTCCCGCGCGAAGATCAGCTTTCCTCGCCGAAGCGGGACGCCACCAGTTGCTCCAGCGCGTCGATGACCTGCAGCGCTTCCGGCCCGCTGGCGGTGACACGGATCGAGTAGCCGGGGCTTGCCGCCAGCATCATCAGGCCCATGATCGAGGTTCCGCCGACCTTGACGCCGTCCTTCTCGACATGCACCGAGGCGTCGAAACCGCTGGCCAGCTGGACGAACTTCGCCGAGGCGCGCGCGTGCAGGCCGCGCTGGTTGATGATGGGAAAGTCCCTGATGATCGGATCTTTGGCGATCTGGTCTTTTTCCGGGGACAGCGCGTTCATTTGCTGCTCAAAAGCTGACTGGCGACATTGATGTATTTGCGGCCGGCCGCCTGCGCCTCGTCGAGTGCCGCCGCCATGTTGTCGCCCTTGCGGATCGAGGAGAGCTTGATCAGCATCGGCAGGTTCATGCCGGCGATGACTTCGGTGCGACCGGACTCCATCACCGAAATGGCAAGGTTGGAGGGCGTGCCGCCGAACATGTCGGTCAGCACGATGACGCCCGTCCCGGTATCGACACGGGCGACGGCATCGACGATATCGCGGCGACGCTGCTCCATATCGTCGTCGGCGCCGATCGCCACGGTTTCGAAATTGTCTTGTGGCCCGACGACATGTTCCACGGCATGTCGAAACTCGGCGGCCAGTTGACCGTGCGTTACAAGCACGAGTCCGATCATTCTTTGGTGGCTCCCGTCATCGCCGCTTCACAGGCGCATTTTATGCTCGCCAGCCATTCCAGGCGGCGGGAGCGCTATCTTGTCGACGCGCGGCCGGTTGACAAGCCCCAAATTGCGCCGGCCCATGCCATTTTGACGCATTGCAGCAAAAAATCTTGAGCGGATCACAGAAAAGGCGCGATCGACAACCGCGCCATCACGACCGGCAAGGCGGCAACGATATTGCGTTCGGCGACATCGATGCGCGGCACCTGACAGCCGGCGATGCTGCTGCCGGCGTCCTCCTGAAAGCGCGCCGTTTCACCAGACGGCATCAGGCGGACATGCAGATCGACGATGCCGGCCGGCTCGAACGGCAGAGGTCGGGGTCCGAGCCCGGGCACCTCGACGAGGCCGGCGATGGTGGCGGGAGCGCGGCACAGCAACCGGCCCGCATGCGCCTCGACAAAGAGCTGATCGTCACCGATGAGCCGCGAGAACAATCCACGCTGGCGACAATGGTCGATGAGCGCCAGCGCCAGCGTCGTCTTGCCCGAACCGGATGCACCAGTGACGAGAATGCCGCGCTCGCCGATCAGGATCGCCGTGGCATGAATGTTCTCAGGCTGCACAACCGGATCAGTCCCGATCATGCTTCGGCCGGCAATGTCACGACAAAGCGCGCGCCTTTGATCTCGCCGGGCTTGGTGCCGGGGATGTTCTCGGCGGTCAGGGTGCCGCCATGGGCCTCGACGATCTGCCTCGATATCGACAGGCCAAGGCCCGAATTCTGGCCGAAGGCCTCGCCGGCCGGCCGGTCGGTGTAGAAGCGTTCGAAGATGCGGTCGATGTTGTCGGCGCGGATACCGGGACCGTTGTCGTCGACGGTGACGATGTTGAACTTGCCGGCGCGCGCCAACGACAGGCTGATATGGCCATGCTCTTCGGGAACGAAGGAGCGGGCGTTCTCGATCAGGTTGGTGATGACCTGACCGATGCGCAGATCATGGCCGACGACCACGTAGCCCTTGACGCCCTGCGGCAGTTTGGCGACCTTGAATTCGATCTCGACCGCCTTCTTGTTGCGGGTGGCTTCGCGCGAAACGGCGACGAGATCGGTGATGAATTTCTTCAGGTCGACCGTGCCTGCATCTTCGCGCGCCAGCTCGGCATCAAGACGGGAGGCATCGGAAATGTCGGTGATGAGACGATCCAGCCGCCTGACGTCGTGCTGGATGATGTCCATCAGCCGGTTGCGCGAATTGTCGTTCTTGGCCAGCGGCAAGGTTTCCACTGCGCTGCGCAGCGAGGTCAGCGGGTTCTTCAATTCGTGCGACACATCGGCGGCAAAGCTTTCGATCGCCTCGATGCGAGCGTAGAGCGCGTTGGTCATGTCGCGTATGGCGATCGACAGATTGCCGATCTCGTCCTGGCGATCGGAAAAGTCGGGGATTTCCTCACGGCTCTTGACGCCGCGCCGCACCCTCACCGCCGCCGCCGACAGCCGGCGCAACGGGTTGGCGATGGTGGAGGCCAGCAGCATCGACAGGATGGCGGTGACGAGGGCCGCGATGCCGAACACGCGCAGGATCGCCTTGCGCTCGGCGGCGACGATCTTGTCGATGTCGCCACCCTCGGTCGACAGCATCAGCACGCCCAGGACGGCGCGGAAGCGCTGGATCGGCACCGCCACCGAAACGATCTGCTCGCCCTGTTCGGAGATGCGCACGATGGTCGACGGGCTGCCGGTGAGTGCCTTGACCACTTCCGGGAACGTGGCGCCATTGCCTCCCGGCTGTTCGTGGTAGACCGGCAGTTCGGTGTTGCGGAAGAAATCGAAGACGAACTTCTGGATGCGCTCGACCAGATCGGGCTCTTCCTCTTCGACCGGCGGCAGGTCGTAGCGCAGGATCTGGCCGCGCGAATAGAGATGGCGCGAATCGAGCAGCAGATTGGCGTCGCGGTCATAGATGCGGGCGCGCGTCCGGGTCGGCGAGATCAGCCTTCTCAGCACCGGCGCTACGCGCTCCGGGTTGATCGGGAAGTCGAGATTGTCGAGCTGGTCGGAGCCCGGCCCGAGGCTTTCTCCGGCCTGCAGCTCCAGCAGCTTTTCGGGATCGATGCTGATCGAGTCCGTCTCGACCGTCGCCGACGCGGCGATGGCGCCGGCGATGATCTCGCCCTGGGTCATCAGGCTTTCGACGCGGGCGTCGATCAGCCCGTCGCGGAAGGTGTTGAGATAGAGGATGCCGGTGACCAGGACGGCCAGCCCGGCGAGATTGAGGAAGAGGATGCGCCGTGTCAGGCTGGAAAAGATATGATGGCCGAGGAAGCGGCGCATCGGCACCGTGATTTTCGACACGAATGACGGCATGATGCGCGACGGCCGCCTGGAGGCGCCCGCCGGTCTGCTTCGCTGTGCTTCCACTGCCATCGACTAGCAGTCCCTGCTGACTTACGCTTCGCGGAACCGGTATCCGACTCCGTAAAGGGTTTCGATCATCTCGAAGTCGTCGTCGACGGCCTTGAACTTCTTGCGCAGCCGCTTGATGTGGCTGTCGATGGTGCGGTCGTCGACATAGACCTGTTCATCATAGGCCGAATCCATCAGCGCATCACGGCTTTTTACCACACCGGGACGCTGTGCCAGCGAATGCAGGATCAGGAATTCGGTGACGGTCAGCGTCACCGGCTCGCCCTTCCAGGTGCAGGTATGACGCTCCTGGTCCATGACAAGCTGGCCGCGTTCGAGCGAACGGGCCTGCTGGCTGGGCGTCTTTGCCGCGGCCTCGCGGGCACTGGCGCGGCGCAGCACGGCGCGCACCCGTTCGACCAGCAGACGCTGCGAGAACGGTTTGCGGATGAAATCGTCGGCGCCCATCTTGAGGCCGAACAACTCGTCGATCTCGTCGTCCTTGGACGTCAGGAAGATCACCGGAAGGTCGGATTTCTGGCGCATCCGGCGCAGCAGCTCCATGCCGTCCATGCGCGGCATCTTGATGTCGAGGATGGCAAGATTCGGCGGGCGCGCCGCCAGCCCTTCCAGCGCCGACGCACCATCCGTGTAGGTCTCGACGCGATACCCCTCGGATTCGAGGGCGATCGATACCGATGTCAGAATGTTGCGGTCGTCATCGACAAGCGCGATTGTTGCCATTTCAAGCGGCTCCCTCATGAGCTGTCCCTTCTTTCGTAGAGAAGGGGCTTTTGCAGGACAAATTAGGTACAAAATGTGGCATAGGCCTTGTCCGCTGTCACGCGCGGCATGCCGGCGGCCACAATCCTACCCCGATATGGATTGGACGAACGAACACCGCCAATCCTTTGGGCAACCGCCAAACTTTTTGCACATATAAACGATTTAAACAACTTTCAAAATTTTTAAATCGATTAATGATTTGATATCATTTGGCTTTTCTGGTTCTGACGATCTCAGCCTGCGTAGTGGGCATGCCGGAAACGTGCCGGCAAAGATGCGTCAAACCCAAGAAGGGACACCAATGTCGGAAGTCGGCAAACGCAATCCTGCTTGCGCGATCGATCATATCGGCCTGAAAACCACCGGCGTGGTGCGCTATAATTTCGGTGCGGCGGCCCTTTACGAGGAATCGATCCGGCGTGGCGAAGCCCGGCTGACCGCACATGGCGCGCTGGTTGCCGAGACCGGCCAGCACACCGGCCGCTCGCCCAAGGACAAGTTCGTCGTGCGCGACGGCGCCTCCGAGCCGCATGTCTGGTGGGACAACAACAAGGCGATCTCGCCGGCCCAGTTCGAGACGCTGCTTGCCGATTTCACGGCGCATGCCGCGGACAAGGATCTTTACGTGCAGGATCTGGTCGGCGGCGCCGATGCGGAGCTGAAGCTGCCGACCAGGGTGATCACCGAACTCGCCTGGCACTCGCTGTTCATCCGCAATCTGCTCATTCGTCCCGATGCCGCCGCGCTCGGGCAGTTCGTGCCCGACATGACGATTATCGACCTGCCGTCGTTCCGCGCCGATCCCGTCCGCCACGGCAGCCGCACAGAAACGGTGATCGCCGTCGATCTCTCGCGCAAGATCGTGCTGATCGGCGGCACCTCCTATGCCGGCGAGATGAAGAAGTCGGTGTTCACCATGCTCAACTATCTGTTGCCGGCGAAGGGCGTCATGCCGATGCATTGCTCGGCCAATGAAGGGCCGGCCGGCGACGCCGCCATCTTCTTCGGACTGTCGGGAACCGGCAAGACGACACTGTCGGCCGATCCGTCGCGCACGCTGATCGGCGATGACGAGCATGGCTGGGGACCGCACGGCATCTTCAATTTCGAAGGCGGCTGCTACGCCAAGACGATCAAGCTGTCGGCGGAAGCCGAACCGGAAATCTTCGCAACCACGCAGCGCTTCGGCACGGTGCTGGAAAATGTCGTGCTCGACGCGGATGGCGTGCCGGATTTCAACGACGGAAGGCTCACCGAAAACACGCGCTGCGCCTACCCGCTCGACTTCATCCCCAACGCCAGCAAGACGGGACGCGCTAATCATCCCAGGAACATCATCATGCTGACCGCCGATGCCTTCGGCGTGATGCCGCCGATCGCGCGGCTGACCCCGGCGCAGGCGATGTATCATTTCCTGTCCGGCTACACGGCCAAGGTGGCCGGAACCGAAAAGGGCGTGACCGAGCCCGAGGCGACGTTTTCGACCTGTTTCGGCGCGCCGTTCATGCCGCGCCATCCCTCGGAATACGGCAATCTGCTGCGCGAGCTGATTGCCCGCCACGACGCCGATTGCTGGCTGGTCAACACTGGCTGGACCGGCGGCGCCTACGGCACCGGCAAGCGGATGCCGATCAAGGCAACGCGGGCGCTGCTTGCGGCGGCACTCGACGGCTCGCTGAAGACGGCCGGGTTCCGCACCGACCCGCATTTCGGTTTCGAGGTGCCGGTGGCTGTCCCGGGCGTCGACAGCGCCATTCTCGATCCGCGGTCGACCTGGGCCGACAAGACCGGCTATGACCGGCAGGCGGCAAGGCTGGTCGGCATGTTCATCGACAATTTCGAGAAGTTCGAAACCCATGTCGACGCCACTGTTCTGGGCGCCGCGCCACGCATGCAGGAAGCCGCCGAGTAGTCGCGACATCGCCTGCAGCCCAGCCCTGAAAGGCCCGGTCTCGATCGGGCCTTTCCTTTTTTGATCCGCCACGCCATGACTGCGGCATGGCCAGCGACGACAACATCATCATTGCCGACGATGCGGTGATCCACCCGGGCGACCTGCACGAGGACTTCATCCGCTCGTCCGGGCCTGGCGGCCAGAACGTCAACAAGGTGGCGACGGCGGTGCAGCTGCGCTTCGACGCGCAAAATGCGACGGGCCTGTCGGAGCGGGTGCGCGAACGGACGATCAAGCTTGCCGGCCAGCGTGCCACCAAGGACGGTGTCATCGTCATCGAGGCCGGCCGCTTCCGCACACAGGAACAGAACCGGGCGGACGCACGGGCAAGGCTCACCGCTCTGGTCGCCAAGGCCGCCGAACCGCCGCCGCCGCCGCGCAAGAAGACGCGGCCGTCGAAAGGGTCAGTGGAGCGGCGACTGAAGAGCAAGGCCGGACGCGGCACGATCAAGAAACTGCGCGGCCGGGTGGAAAACGATTAAGCACCACACCAATCGCGCGCAAAACGGCTTCCCATTTCGCACCGCAGATGCAAGGTTCCACCGTTGCCACAGCAAGGGAGACCAAAGATGGGCATGTTCGATTTCGTCAAGAGCGTCGGCAAGAAACTGGGCATCGGCGGCGAGGACGCCGCCCCCACGGCCGACACACTCAAGAAGGAGCTCGATTCGCACAAGCTCGGCACCGATGGCGTCGAGGTCGTCGTCAAGGGCGATACGGCGGTGTTGAAAGGCGTGGTCAAGGACCAGTCTATCTTCGAAAAGGCGGTCATCGCCGTCGGCAACACGCTCGGCGTGTCCAAAGTGCAGGCGGATGAATTGCAGGTCGCGCCGGACGCCGGCAAGGCAGCAAGCCCGGCCAAAGAACCCACCTTCTATACCGTCCAGAAGGGTGACAATCTCTGGAAGATCGCCGAGAAGAGCTATGGCAAGGGCCAGGGCGCCAAGAACACGGTCATCTTCGAGGCCAACAAGCCGATGCTGACCCATCCCGACAAGATCTATCCGGACCAGGTGCTGCGAATTCCAGACCCCGCCTGATCGGGCGCCTGCCAATTTGCCAAGAACGGCGGCTTTCGGGTCGCCGTTTTCATTTGGCGGTGTAATGCTTGGCTCCCGACGAAACGGATCAAGTGACCGACCTCATGCTCGTGCTGCCCAAAGGCGTCCGCCACATGCCGGCCTACCTGTCACGCAGCGTGCAGGAAGCGCTGGTCGAGGCGGTGAGAAGTATCGTGCAGCAAGCGCCGCTGTTCGTCCCGGCCATGCCGCGCACCGGCAAGGAGATGAGTGTGCGCATGACCAATTGCGGTCCGCTCGGCTGGGTCACCGACAAGGAGCACGGCTACCGCTATCAGCCGACGCACCCGGTGACCGGAATGCCATGGCCACCAATTCCGGACGGGCTGCTCGATCTGTGGCGGCAAGTGTCGGGCTATCCGCATCCGCCGGAAGCGTGCCTGATCAATTTCTATACGCCGGAAGCAAAAATGGGCCTGCACCAGGACCGCGACGAGGCTGACTTTTCGGCGCCGGTGGTCTCCGTTTCGCTGGGTGACGATTGCCTGTTTCGGGTCGGCCAGACGACGCGCGAGGGCGGCACGAAGTCGTTCCGGCTGAAAAGCGGCGACGTCGTGGTGCTTGGCGGCGAGGGGCGTCTTTGCTTCCACGGGGTCGACCGCATCTACCCCTCGACCTCGGCGCTGTTGAGGAATGGCGGCCGCATCAATCTGACGCTGCGGCGGGTGACGCGAGCCGGCTGCGATTAAAGCGCGTCGCATTGAAATGGATCCAGGCGACGCGCTTTAAGTCTTTGTTTTTATGCATGTCGTTGTCCCAAAACCGGGGCCACTTTTCGGCGGCATGCATTAACGAAATGCAAGAAAACAGCCAATCGACGTGGCGTCGTCACGGCTTCACGAGTGCTCCGTTGTCGCGCACATAGACGGTGATTTCCGGTTCGGTATGCAGCACCCGATAGTCGTTCAAGGCCGCCGCGATCCTCTTGTCCCTCAGCATCAAGGCGTTCCAAGAAGGGTCGGTTTCCCAGCCCGACAGCACGATATCGGGCTTTTCCGCCAGGATCTCGATGGCATCTTCACCAATGATCCGATCGCGGATGCCTTCCAGCTTCCGCCTCTGTACCGGATCGTCGGTGCCGCGGGCGAGTATTTCCGCATAGGATACCGCCCAGGCGCCTGGGTAGCGTGATATGTACCTGCCGCCGACCAGCCTGGTGAGGGGATGGGCAACCTGCATCTGACCCGCGATCGACACGATCGTAGGGTTTTCCACCGTGCCGCGGATCGCGGCGGCAGACCGCTCGACGGGTCCGCTGTCCGCCGTCAGCGCCGCGTGTTGTGCCCTGATCGTCATTTGCAGCACGAGCGCGCAGCCGAAGATCAGCGCGGCTTTGCGAACGGTGCCGGCGTCGCGGAGCTTGCCGAACCGCAACAGTTCGACGCCAAATGCCAACATCGCGACAACGACCATTGGAAGCGCGTGGTTTGGCCAGCCCTTGCCCATCACCAGGAACGCAGGAACAAAGCCGAGAGCGGTCGCCAGCAGAATCTTCGTATCCCAATGCGTGGTCCGCAGTCCGCCCGCTGCGATCACGGTTGCGACCGCCAGCAGCAGCACGATCCTTGGCCAATTCGCCAGATTGTCCATCAACGGAACACGCATGGGCAAATACACGTCCCTGACGAAGGGCAGAATCTCGCTGAAATAGGCGTTATCGAAGATTGCTATGGAGGCGACGTAGACGGCAACGATCGCGGCACCGAGGAGATTTTCCGCGACGAAGAATGGTTTCAGGGACCGCCGTTCGAACGCAAGCCACAGCGACGGCAGCATCAAGGCCAGCGCAAAATGCGGCGGCTTTGTCAGGACCACAACGCCGGCTCCCAATCCCGCCATGATGCGCTGGACAGGCGTCCCGGCGATGAAGTCCGGCATGCGTTGCCGTGCACATTGCAGCGCCAGCCAAGGCAGGATGGCGATCAGCGCGAAATGTTCGCGCTGGCCGAATTGATCCGGCAGGAAACACAGGATCAGGAACAGCGCGCCCGCTGCCGTCCAAAGAGCGCCGGGCCGCCGGTAGACCGGGTCGACGCTTGCGAGAGTTCGAGCGGAAAGAACCAAGCTGGCCACACCGAGGCAGATGACACCCAGCGTCAGCCAGAGTTCCGCGCGTATGCCAGTGAGTTTCTCCAACACCATGAACGGCATATAGAGCCAGATGGAGAAGGGTGGATTGACTTCGATCATATCCGTATTCAGTCGTTCTCCCCCAAGCAGCCGATCACAGACGATCAGAAGCCAGGACACATCGACATTGGTCAATATCGCGGCGGTCGAGAGCCAGGTCGCGTACGCTATGATCATGCAAGCCAGCAGCAATGGAACGGCATTCAGCTTGGCGAAGCGCAATGAGCGACCTTCGCCTGCCGGCAACCCGTCGATGGATTGCGAACTAGACACCACGGAAAACCCGGCGCCCGTGGATGACGCTGGTGTTGCTGCTGCCGTCGTCGACAAGAACGGTTTCCGCGGATGCGTCCAGCGTGTCGAGCAGTGTCACAATCCGCCGGATGAGCGGTGGACGTCCTGCTTTCTCGTTGAGGATCGGAATAACCGGAGAATAAACCGGGGTCTCTCGACCTGCGACACTGTCCGCATTGATCACAGGCTGCTCCCGACACCTGCTGGAATTAGCGTCGCAAGCTAGTCGGGATTGCCTAAGGTGCCGTTAACCGCGTCGTCACAGCTTTCTCAGCGCCACTTCCTCGATCAGATGGTCGGCGCCCTTGCGCAGGATGAGGTCGGCGCGGGCCCGCGTCGGCAGGATGTTCTCGCGCAAATTCTTCAGGTTGATGTTGGTCCACAGGCCTTCGGCGATGGCGCGGGCCGAATCCTCCGAGAGTTGCGAATAGCGGTGGAAGAAGGAATCCGGATTGCGGAAGGCGGTCTCGCGCAGCCGCATGAAACGGGCGGTGTACCACTGGTGGATCAGCTTCTCGTCGGCATCGATATAGATGGCGAAGTCGAAGAAGTCCGACAGGAAGGGCACGATCTTGCCGTCCTGCGGCAGCTTGCCCGGCTGCAGGACATTGATGCCTTCGAAGATCAGGATATCTGGCCGGTCGATGGTGACGAATTCGCCGGGAATGACGTCATAGGTCAGGTGCGAATAGAGCGGCGCGCGGACATTGCGCTGCGCCGACTTGATGCCCGACAGGAAGCGCAGCAGCGCGCCGACATCGTAGCTGTCGGGGAAGCCCTTGCGTTCCATCAAATTGTCGCGGCGCAGAACCTCGTTGGGCAGCAGGAAACCGTCGGTGGTGATGAGATCGACCTTGGGGCTCGACGGCCAGCGCGCAAGCAGCTCCTTCAACACGCGCGCGGTGGTCGATTTGCCGACCGCGACGGAGCCGGCAATGCCGATGATGAACGGTGTCTTGACCACGTCCACCGCGTTGAAGAAGGCCTGGCGTTGCCTGAACAGCAGCTGGCTCGCTTCGACATGAGCGGACAAAAGCCGCGACAGCGACAGATAGATGCGCTTGACCTCTTCGAGGTCGACCGGGTCGTTGAGCGACCGCAAGCGGCGGAATTCGTCCGCGCTCAGCGTCAGTGGCGTGTCGGCGCGGAATTGCGACCATTGCTCGGCGGAAAAGAAACGAAAGGGGGAATATTTCTCGGTTGGCGCGAGCTGATCCATCGAGATACCTGCCCTCCCTCGCGGTCAGCCCTGGGGCCGTGACGCCTTCTCGGCAATGCCCGAACGCCCTGTGCGACCTTCGAGTTCCCTAAGCACATCGCTCAGCGGAATCCCTGAGATGCCGAGAACGACGAGCCAATGATATATAAGATCGGCACTTTCCGAAACGAGACCCTGTTTGTCGCCCTTGACCGCGGCAATGACAGTCTCGATCGCCTCTTCGCCGAGCTTTTGCGCCGCCTTGTCGATGCCACGCGCGAACAGCTTGGCCGTCCACGACTCCGGGTCACCGGAATGGGCGCGTTCCCTGACGATTTTTTCCAGATCGGAAAGCGAAAACTCAGCCATGGCGCCAAGAGCCTTTTTCTTAGCCGGAAAGCCTCTAGGGCCGATCCGCGGACGAGTCCAGCCGCATCGGCAGGCCGGCCTTGGCCATATACGCCTTGGCCTGCCCTATCGTGTAGGTGCCGAAATGGAAGATGGAAGCCGCGAGCACCGCACCGGCATGGCCATCGCGAATGCCCTCGACCATGTGATCGAGCGTGCCGACGCCGCCGGACGCGATGACCGGCGCGCGCACGGCATCTGATATCGCGCGGGTGAGCGCGATGTCATAGCCGGCCTTGGTGCCGTCACGGTCCATAGAGGTCAACAGGATCTCGCCGGCGCCGCGATCGACCATCCGCCGAGCAAATTCGACCGCGTCGATGCCGGTCTTCTCACGTCCGCCATGGGTGAATATCTCCCAGCGGTCGGCCTCGCCGGCGCCGGACACTTTCTTGGCGTCGATGGCGACGACGATGCACTGGTTGCCGAACTTGTCGGCTGCCTCGGCGACGAAATCCGGGTTCTTTACCGCCGCCGTGTTGATCGACACCTTGTCGGCGCCGGCCAGCAGCAGCTTCCGGATGTCGGCGACCTGGCGCACGCCGCCGCCGACGGTCAGCGGCATGAAGCATTGTTCGGCGGTGCGGGCAACGACATCGAAGATGGTCTCGCGATTGTCCGATGAAGCGGTGATGTCGAGGAAGCAAAGCTCGTCGGCACCGGCCGCGTCATAGGCCTTTGCCGCTTCGACCGGATCGCCGGCGTCGACGAGATCGACGAAATTGACGCCCTTGACGACACGGCCGTTCTTGACATCGAGACAGGGAATGACGCGGGCCTTCAGCATCACCTTCCCTCAATCGTGGCGATGAGATCGTTGAGCAACTGGCCGACCAGCGGCGGGACATCGGCCTGCGCATCGAAGGCCGGATCGTAGGCGGAAACGGTGATGCCGACGACCGGCACCGCAAGCGCCATGGCGCAAGCCGCGTCGCGCAACTGTTCCGGGTTCGGCCCACCTTGGCGGACGTAGCGGTTGGCCTGCAATTCCTTGGGATCGTGTACGTCCAGATCGAGATGCATGTGCACCCGTTCGGCGCCGGCGACCTTCAGTCTTTCGGTCGCCTGGCCAACCCCGGGACATTCCGTCCGGATCACCGGCAAGGTCTTGAGCAGTTCTTTTTCCGCCGGATCGAGATCGCGTGCGTTGACCAGCACACAACGCGACGGATCGATCGGCTGGAAGCCGGGAATGGCCGCCGCCATCGGCCGCCAGCACAGGCCAAGCACCGTCGCCAGCGCCATGCCGTCGAGAAAGCCATATACGGATGTCTCGGGCGTGTTGAGGTCGCCATGCTGGTCGGCCCAGATGATTGCATCGGCATCTTCGCCAGCGACCGCGCCGGCGCTGGTCAGGCAATTTCCGGCCAGCACGATGGGAAACCGGCCCCTGTCGCAAGCCAGGCGAACCTCGGCCGCGACCGCGTTGCAGACGGCGAAGCCGGTGGCGATCTCGCGCTCCTGGTCGTCTTCGACCTTGCCGATGTCCTCGACCGCGACGTCGTGACCGGCCATGGTCAAGGCTTCGACGAGCCCGCCTGATATCAGCGCGTCCGGGCCCTGTCCCATGCCGCCATGGTAGTGGCCGCTGTCATAGGAGGCCAGGATGATGGAGATCTTCACGGCCGCGTCTCCTTCGCCGGCCGGCCCCGCAGGATCGCCAGCGCCTCGGCCGGATCGATGCGACCGTCATAGAGCGCCCGGCCGGAGATCGCGCCTTCGAGCTTTTGCGCATCGGGCATGGTCATGCGCACGATATCGGCGATCGAGGCGAGGCCACCGGACGCGATGACGGGAATAGACACGGCATCGGCGAGACTGATGGTGGCGTCCCAGTTGATGCCGGTCAGCACCCCGTCGCGGTCGATGTCGGTGTAGATGATGGCGGCGACGCCGGCGCCCTCGAATTTCTTCGCCAGTTCGATGACGCCGAGGCTCGATGCCTCGGCCCAGCCTTCGACCGCGACCTTGCCGCCCTTGGCGTCGATGCCGACGGCGACCTTGCCCGGAAATGCCTTGCAGGCCTGCTTGACCAGATCGGGGTCACGCACCGCCACCGTGCCGAGGATGACACGGGCCAGCCCCCGATCGAGCCAGTCCTCGATCTGCGGCAGGGTGCGGATGCCACCGCCGAGCTGGACCGGGTTCTTCGTTGCTTTGAGGATGGCGCCGACCGCCGCGCTGTTGACGCTCTGGCCCTGGAAGGCGCCGTTAAGGTCGACGACATGCAGCCATTCGAAGCCCTGCTGCTCGAAGGCTTTGGCCTGGGCCGCCGGGTCGTCATTGTAGATGGTCGCGGTCGCCATGTCGCCGTGCTTCAGGCGCACGCATTGGCCGTCCTTGAGATCGATGGCTGGAAACAGGATCATCCGTTCAGGCGCCTTCAACGATGACGAAATGGCCGGTCGAGGCGGCAAGCCTGAATTTCGAGGCATGCTGATATTCCGGCGAATGATAGCATTCGACCGCCTTGTCGTAGGATTCGAACTCGACCAGCACATGGCGATTGCCGGTCGGTCCCTCCGTGTTCTGATGGCGGCCGGCCCGCACGGCAAACTTGGCGCCGTATTTCGCAAACGCCACCGCGTTCGCCTCGATGTACTGCTTGTACATTTCGGGATCGCGGACATCGATCATCGCCATCCAATAGCCCTTCTTGCTCATGATGCCTCAAGGCCTCCAGCGCAGGAAATTGGTGATCAGCGCCAGGCCCAGCGCCTGGCTCTTTTCCGGATGGAACTGCGTGCCGACGAGGTTGTCGCGGGCGACGGTGGCCGTCACCGGGCCGCCATAGTCGGCGACCGCCAGAACCTCATCGGACTTCCGCGCATCGAGATGGTAGGAATGCACGAAATATGCATGCAAACCGTTGTTTCCGGTCGGAATGCCCGCAAACAGCGGATGCTCACGCATGAGTTCAATCGTGTTCCAGCCGATCTGCGGGATTTTCAGCGCCGGATCGGCCGGCGTGATCTCCTTGACGTCGCCGGCGATCCAGCCGAAGCCGTTGGTAACGGTCTTTTCCAGGCCGCGCTGCGACATCAGCTGCATGCCGACGCAGATGCCGAGGAACGGCCGGCCCTTGGCGATCGCGACGTCCTCCACCGCTTCCCACATGCCGTCGACGGCGCGCAAGCCGGCCGCGCAGTCGGCATAGGCGCCGACGCCGGGCAGGACGATACGGTCGGCCGTGCGCACCCGCTCGGCATCGGCGGTCAGGTCGATGTCAGCCGATATGCCGGCTTCGCGCGCGGCGCGCTCGAAGGCCTTGGTGGCCGAGCGCAGATTGCCCGAACCGTAATCGATGATCGCAACCCGCATGTCAGGTCCGTCCCGGGATGTGGGTCAGCCCAAGCGCCATGCCATGCTGCGACGGGCGCGCCAGGGCGGCATCCGGAACAATGCGCGGCAGCGGTGCGGCTTGATCGGAAAGCGCATCGGCTTCCAAGGCATAGCGCCTGTCGGCATCGTCGAGCCAACCGGCCTCGACCACGCCCCATTCATGCCAGCCGCGGCGGCGAAGTGCTGCTATGCGCAGGCCCTGCCCTTCCAGCCCGACATAAAGCGAAACCAGCAGCGACAGCAGCGAACCGGCCAGCCCGAGGCCGAGCTTTTGGCCAAGCATGGAAAGCAGGCCCATGACGACGAAGGCGAGCGCCGCCTCGATCCACAGCCGGTGCCAGGCGAACCACAGCGGCGGCACCAGGAAACCGAGCCAGGTAAAGCCATCGCGGACAAAGGCCGTTGCGTCGATCTTCTCGCTGCGGCCGGGCGGCTCCATCACGACATAAGCGGCCATCACGCTATCCCTTCAACGATCCCTTGGTGGAAGGAACCGCGTCCGGCTGGCGCGGGTCGCGTTCGAGAGCGGCGCGCAGGACGCGCGCCACCGCCTTGAAACAGGTCTCGGCGATGTGGTGGTTGTTGGCGCCATAGTGGTTGGTGACGTGCAGCGTGATACCGGCATTCTGCGCCAGCGCCTGGAAGAATTCGCGCACCAGTTCGGTGTCGAACGTGCCGATCTTCGGCGACGAGAAGGAAACGTTCCAGACCAGGAACGGACGGCCCGACACGTCGATCGCCGCGCGCGTCAGCGTTTCGTCCATGGCCAGGTCGATCGAGGCATAGCGCATGATGCCGCGCCGCTCGCCGAGCGCCTTGGCCAGCGCCTGACCGAGCGCGATGCCGGTGTCCTCGACCGTGTGGTGGTCGTCGATATGCAGATCGCCCGTGGCCTTGACCGTCATGTCGATCAGCGAATGGCGCGACAGCTGATCCAGCATATGGTCGAAGAAGCCGACGCCCGTCGCCATGTCTGATTTGCCCGAGCCGTCGACATGGACCGATACCGCGATATCGGTTTCCTTGGTCTTGCGGCTGACTTCGGCGGAACGGGACGCCATGGCCTTGTCCTTGTTGCAGGGCGTCAAAGCTCAGGAGGTTAAGCTTCGAGCGTTCCCAGGCTTGAAAACGAAAGCCTTCTAGCAGCATGATCCGGCGATTGCCAGTTGCCATCCCGGTCGCTATCGAGCCGTTTGCAATCACCGGGCCCATGCATACATATGGCCGATCACGTCACTCGTACCGCGCCAATCGCCTTTTTGGGATAGCGCGAATCGGAGCCAGGAAATGTCGAATGAACTGACCATGCACGCCACGACCATCGTGACGGTGCGCAAGGGCAACAAGGTGGTGATCGCCGGCGACGGCCAGGTCAGCCTTGGCCAGACCATCATGAAGGGCAATGCCAGGAAAGTGCGCCGCATCGGCAAGGGCGGCAATGTGATTGCCGGTTTCGCCGGCGCCACGGCCGATGCCTTCACGCTTCTGGAACGGCTGGAAGCCAAGCTCGAACAATATCCCGACCAGCTGACGCGCGCCTGCGTCGAACTCGCAAAGGACTGGCGCACCGACCGCTATCTGCGCCGGCTGGAGGCGATGATGCTGGTCGCCGACAAGTCGATCTCGCTGGCGCTGACCGGCACCGGCGATGTGCTCGAACCCGAACATGGCGTCATGGCCATCGGCTCCGGCGGCAATTACGCGCTGGCCGCGGCGCGCGCACTGATGGACACCGACAAGGATGCCGAGGAGATCGCCCGCAAGGCGATGCAGATCGCGTCCGACATCTGCGTGTACACCAACAACAACTTCGTCATCGAAACGCTCGATGCCGCCTGAAAAGGCTGGCCATGATCCCGAACCGCAGGACCGCGTAAGCGAAAAATGGAAACCGGTTTTCGGAGAAGATCATGGTCAAACAAGAAGTTAGTTATGATTTTCGGCCGGTGACCGAGAAGGACCTGCCGATGATCGCCGGCTGGCTCGCCGAGCCGCATGTCGCGCAGTGGTGGGACGACCCTGAGACGGAGATCGCCGGGATTCGCGATCATATCGACTCGATTTCCGTCGAGCCGCTGATCGTCGAGCTCGACGGCAAGCCGATCGCCTACCTGCAGAGCTACGATCCGCATCTGGAAGACGACCACCTCTATGCCGACCAGCCTTTCGGTACGCTGGGCATCGACATTTCGATCGGCCGGCCGGAGCTGGTCGGCCTCGGCCACGGCTCGGCGATCGTGCGCCAGTTCGTCGAACAATTGTTCGAGGAGGGCGTGCCCCGTGTCATCATCGACCCGCATCCGAACGATGCACCGGCGATCCGCGCTTATGAGAAAGCCGGCTTTGCCGCCTTTGACACCAGAACAACGGAATACGGGCCAGCCCTGATGATGGCGCGCGAAGCACCGCAGGAGGCCAGTTGATCAGCGCTGAAACACTCGATAAGGCAGTCGCAGCTGGTCTGATCTCGCAAACCACGCGGGATCAGCTGGAGGTCATGGAGCGCGGCGCCGCTCTCGCCCCCGAGGCCAGGCGCGCCGATGACGAGGGTGACGAGGAAAACCTGCGGCTGGTCGGCGGCGGTAACGATCTGTTTGTCACTGTGGGAACCGTTCTGCTCAGCGCCGGCTTCTTCTTTGTCCTCACCACCTTGCTTCCAGGCCAGACATTCTGGATCGCTGGCATCCTCGCGGTTTTTGCCTGGGCGCTCGCCGAAATTGTCACGCGTCAGCATCGGATGAAATTATCGTCGTCCGTGCTTGCCCTGATTTTCATTGTCGCCATTCTGGTTGCTCTGGCGCAGCAAGTGGAGGCCAGTTTTGGCATACGCGTTCCGGAGACGATCTGGCAACTGTTGGCGCTGCGCCAAACCGCTTCCCGGGCCGGATATGTTTTCCTGGGCGGGGGGATTGCGGCGGCGGCGATCTATTTCTGGCGTTTTCGCGTTCCCATCATTGCCGGGGCTATCGCCATCGCCTTCACACTGCTTGCCTTCTTGCAAACGGCGATAATCCTGTATGACAGTGTGACAACAGGCGCGATTGCGCCACCACGCCTTGAGGATGCTCCCGAACTGCTCCGCGCGGCACTCTACATGCCGCTGATCTGCGGCCTGATCGTGTTCGCAACGGGTGTAGCTTTTGACATTTACGACCGGGATCGACGCAGGATCTGGTCCGATTGCGCGTTCTGGCTGCATGTCGTCTCGGCACCCATGCTGGTGCACCCGCTCTTTATCATGGCAACCGGACAGAATGTCGTATTCGGGCACATCGCGCCGGACGCCAATGCAACCATCATGCTGGCGATTCTGATCCTTGGCTTCCTCTATATTGCACTCGCCATAGACCGCCGTTCGCTCTTGGTTCCTACCTTGGCCTATTTCGGCTCGCTGGGCATTTATTATCTGGTGAGTTCCGCCTCCGATTCGACCGGCATCCCGCCATTTGCCTTGATCCTGGTCTTTGTTGGCGCGTCGATTATCCTGTTTGGCGCCGGCTGGCAGCGTATCCGGCGAATGGTCGTCAAGCCCACCTTGCCGGCAGCCGTGATCCGCCGGCTGCCGCCGCTGAAGGCATGATGGACGCTGTAGTGGTGAGAAGCGACTTTCGAGAGGGCGATAGGGTATGAAGATTTCAGGCGACGACAAAACTGTCTCGGCCTACGAAAACAGCTGGCGGATGGGGCTGCTGATCGTGCTTGGCCTGATCATTGTCCAGGCCATCACGCTCTACCTGATGGGCCACCCGCCGATCTGCACCTGCGGCTACGTCAAGCTCTGGCACGGCGTGGTCAACAGTTCCGAGAATTCCCAGCACATTTCGGACTGGTACACGTTCTCCCACATCATTCACGGCTTCCTGTTCTACGCGCTGGCCAGGTATCTGTTTCCGCGCTCGCCGATCGGCTTGAGGCTGGCATTCGCGGTTCTCATCGAGGGCGGCTGGGAACTGCTGGAAAACAGCCCGTTCATCATCGACCGCTACCGCGCCGGAACGATCTCGCTCGATTACTACGGCGACAGCATCATCAATTCGGTGTCCGACACGCTGGCCATGATGCTGGGATTTGTGATGGCGCGAAGGCTACCTATATGGGTGATCGTCAGCCTCGCCATCCTCTTCGAACTCGGTACCGGCTATCTCATCCGGGACAATCTGACACTCAACGTGATCATGCTGCTGCATCCGTTCGAGGCCATCAAGCAGTGGCAAAGTGGAATTTAGTGATATGAGCACATTTTCTCCCCGCGAAATCGTTTCGGAACTCGACCGCTTCATCATCGGCCAGAAGGACGCCAAGCGCGCCGTGGCCATCGCCTTGCGCAACCGCTGGCGCCGCCAGCAGCTGGAGGGCCAGATGCGCGAAGAGGTGATGCCGAAGAACATCCTGATGATCGGGCCGACGGGCGTCGGCAAGACCGAGATCTCGCGCCGCCTGGCGCGCCTTGCCGGTGCGCCTTTCGTCAAGGTCGAAGCAACCAAGTTCACCGAAGTCGGCTATGTCGGCCGCGATGTCGAGCAGATCATCCGCGACCTGGTCGAGATCGCCATCGGCCTGGTGCGCGAGAAGCTGCGCGAGGACGTCAAGGCGCGCGCCCACATCAACGCCGAGGAACGCGTGCTGGAAGCGCTGGTCGGCAAGACGGCCAGCCCGGCGACTCGCGACAGCTTCCGCAAGAAGCTGCGCGACGGCGAACTCGACGACAAGGAGATCGAGATCGAGGTGGCCGATACCGGCACTGGCGGCATGCCCGGCTTCGAGATTCCCGGCATGCCGGGCGCCAATATCGGCGTGCTGAACATCAACGACATGCTGTCGAAGGCGATGGGCGGCAAGAAGACCAAGACGCGCAAGACGACGGTGAAGGAATCCTACGCGCTGCTGGTCAACGACGAGTCCGACAAGCTGCTCGACCAGGACGAGGTGGTGCGCCAGGCGCTGGATGCGACGGAGAATGACGGCATCGTCTTCCTCGATGAGATCGACAAGATCGCCTCGCGTGAAGGCGGCATGGGCGCCGGCGTTTCTCGCGAAGGCGTGCAGCGCGACCTGCTGCCGCTGATCGAAGGCACCACGGTGGCGACCAAGTATGGGCCGGTGAAGACGGACCACATCCTGTTCATCGCTTCCGGTGCGTTCCATGTCTCGAAGCCGTCCGACCTGCTGCCGGAATTGCAGGGCCGCTTGCCGATCCGTGTCGAACTGAGGGCGTTGGAGAAGGACGATTTCGTCCGCATCCTGACCGAGACCGAAGCCAGCCTGATCAAGCAGTATATCGCGCTGATGAAGACCGAGGGCGTCGACCTGACTTTCACCGACGATGCCATCGATTCGCTGGCCGGCATCGCAGTCGACCTCAACGCCAGCGTCGAGAACATCGGCGCCCGGCGGTTGCAGACGGTGATGGAGCGGGTGCTGGACGAGATCTCCTACGACGCGCCCGACCGCAACGGAACGAGCGTCACAATCGACGCCGCCTATGTCGAAAAGCATGTCGGCGACCTGTCGCGAAACACGGATTTGTCGCGGTTCATCCTTTAAACAGCGGCGCCGGACCAGTCCGGCGCCGGTTCAGGCAACACAACCCGGTACACAATCATGTGTGGCCAGATGGTACCATCTGGCCACCTTTCGTCTTGCCGGACATAGGGGCGCTCTCGACTCAACCCGGAGCACTACCCTAGTTTGCCCGCAAGATTTGCAGGCGGCGGGCGCATGAAAAAACTGATCCTGGTCATTCTCGGCTTGACGCTGGCGGCAACGCTGTTCGGCGCCGAGGCGGCAACGTTGGTGCCGGCGGGAAACCGCAATGCCGAGCAGCCCGAGATACCAGGAGCCTCGAGCCGGCGCACGCAAGCGACCAACACCACCTTCCAGGCGAAGTACCGCAAGGTCTACGCCCTGCTGCAGAACGACGCCGATCTGCGCGCCAAGATCAAGAAAGCAGCAGCCGCCTACGGCATCGATCCAATGCACATTGTCGGCGCCATCGTCGGCGAGCACACCTATAATGTCGACGCCTATGACCGGCTGCAGACCTATTACGTCAAGGCGATCTCCTACCTCTCCAGCAAGCTGTCCTTTGCCTATGACGGCGAGGACATCACCGATTTCGTGCAGCGGCCGGAATTCAAGAAATGCAGCATGTCGGACAGTTACGATGTGTGGGAGTGCCGCGAGCAGGTTTGGAACCATACGTTTCGCGGCAAGAGCGTTGGTGGCGAGAGCTTCCCCGACGACCGTTTCGGCGCCACCTTCTTCCAGCCGTATTATGCCGGCCAGACCTTCGGCCTCGGCCAGCTCAACCCGCTGACCGCCCTGCAGATGAGCGATCTCGTGCACAGGGTTTCGGGCCTGCCCAAGCTCGACGTCGGCGATCCCAACTCGGTCTACAAGACCATCATGGACCCGGACCTGACGCTGCCCTACGTCGCGGCGACGATCAAGAAATCGATCGATGCCTACAAGAGCATTGCCGGCTTCGACATTTCGGGAAATCCCGGGCTCACCGCCACGCTCTACAATGTCGGCAATCCGGAGCAGCGCGCCACTGCGCTGAAGGCGGAGAACGACAAGCGCCGCGCCGCCGGCGAGCCGGAAAAACTGCCGGAGGAAAATTACTACGGCTGGCTGGTCAACGACAAATTGTCCGAGTTGAAGGCACTGTTCTAGGGGCGTTCAGATAAGGGCCGCGAAGACATCGAATTCGCCGGCGTTTGCGCTGCCCCTCATTGCCCTGCTTTCAGCTTGGGTTCCTCGCCCCCACGAAGTGGGGGAGAGGTGGCTCGGCAAAGCCGAGACGGAGAGGGGGCCGCGCCCTACGAAAGCCCCCTCTCCGGCCGCTTCGCGGCCACCTCTCCCCGCTTCGCAGGGGCGAGGAACCCAAGTCCTGGGATGCCGGTAGGCAGATGAGGGGCAGCGCCGAACTCGACAATTGCCCCCTATGCCGGCCAATCTCAACCTGCCCTACAATTGATGACCGCTCACGCTGCCAGTAGTGATTTCAATTTGATCATTTGCGATCCCAGCGCTTCCGGCGCCGGCTTCGCCCGCTTGCCGATCAGCATTTCGGCCAGCCGGATATCGCGGGCGACCGCGTTGCCGGGACCGATGCCGCTGGCTGCCACCAGCCTGCCGTCTTCGGCGAGATGGAAGAGAATGAAGGCGCCGTCGTCGAGATCTCGGCGCACGGTGCTATGGCCTTCGTCGGAAAGCCCTGCGATCTGCAGGGATAGACCATATTGATCCGACCAGAACCACGGCACCGCCGCATGCGCCTCGCCGGCGCCCAGCATGTTCCTGGCCGCCAGCGCGCCTTGTTCCTGAGCGTTGCGCCAGGCTTCGAGCCGCACCCGGCGGCCGCCATAGACAGCAAGCGGAAACGAGCAGCAATCGCCGGCGGCGAAGATATCGGGATCGCTGCTGCGCAGCTCGGCATCGACAGCGATGCCATTGTCGATCGCCAGCCCCGATTCGGCGGCGAGCCCGGTCACCGGCACGGCGCCGATGCCGATGATGGCGAGATCGGCTGATATCTCCTGTCCGCCGGCAAGCGTCAGGCGAACCTCCTTGCCGTCGTCGGCGATGGACGCAATGCCGTTGCCGCAGAGAATGTCGACGCCCGCGGCGACATGCGCGTCATGGATGATTTCGGCGATCTCGGCCGGTACGCCGCGCATCAGGATGCGCGGCTGCGCCTCGATGACGGTGACCGCGGCGCCGAGCTTGCGCGCCGCTGCGGCAAGTTCGAGACCGATGAAGCCGCCGCCGACAATGGCGATCCGGTTGCCGGCGCTGAGATGCGCGCGAATGGCCAGCGCATCCGCGAAGGTGCGGAGATAGACGCAGCGCGAACCCAATCCCGGCATCGGCAGCTTGCGAGGGGTCGAGCCGGTGGCCAGCAGGAGCTTGTCGTAAGGCAGGACCGAACCGTCCGACAGGCGCACCGTATGCGCCGCACGGTCGATCGCGACGGCCTGAACGGAATGGATGTGCCGGATCGATTTTTCGGCCAGCATCTCGTCGCTGGCGATCGCCTTGATTTCAGGCGCATCGCTGACCATCGCCTCCTTGGACAGAGGCGGGCGCTCGTAAGGCAGATGCGGTTCATCACCGACCAGCGTCACCGACCCTTCATAGCCGAGATCGCGCAGCGCCAATGCTGCCCGACCGCCGCATTCGCCAGCGCCGATGATGACCATTCCTGCCTGCATGGCCATTATCCGATCTGAATGAGGACTTTGCCGGCGTCGACCTTGACCGGATAGGTCTTGAGGTTGACGCAGACCGGCGCGCCCCGGGCAGCACCCGTCTTGTAGCTGAAGCGGCCATTGTGCTTGGGGCATTCGATGATGTCGTCCATCACCAGCCCGTCGGCCAGATGGACCTTTTCATGCGTGCAAAGTCCGTCGGTGGCAAAATAATCATCGTCGGGGCTGCGATAGATGGCGAAGGTGCGGCCGCCATGGTCGAAGCGCATCACATCCTCCTCGTCGACATCGCCGGCGGCACAGGCCTCGACCCAGTCACTCATTCAGTCCTCCCCTAAAAATTGGATAACCGCACGATCACTCCGCCGCGGCGGCGACGGCGTCGTGGAATTCCTCGCGGTATGGTCTGGCGGTCGGCGGCAGTTCACGCTTGAGGAAATAATCCTCGTTGCGCAGCTGGCGCAGGAAGGCCGGGATCATTTCACGGTAGCCGGCCAGGATCGACGGGGTCGGCGCCGGCAGGTCGTGCTTGATCAACGCATGCAGCTTCGGCAATGCGTGATAGGGCACCATCGGGAACATGTGATGCTCGACATGGTAGTTCATGTTCCAGTAGATGAAACGGCTGATCGGGTTCATGTAGACGGTGCGGCTGTTCAGCCGATGATCAGTGACGTTGTCGGCCAGGCCGCCATGCTGCAGCAGCCCGACCATGACGTGATGCCAGGCGCCATAGAGTCTGGGCAGGCCGACCAGCATCAGGGGCAGAAACGAGCCGAAATACAGCGCCAGCGCGATGGTCGCGGCGTAGATTGCCGTCCAGATGCGGGCAACACGGATCGCCTTCGGCTGCTCCTGCTCGGGAATGAAGGTCTTTTCCGCCGCGCTGATGTTGCCGGCGGCGTTGCGCAGCATGTCGCTCATCGCATGCCAGGCGTCGAGCACGCCGACGAAAGCAAGCATGACCCGCAGCAGATCGGGAGGCCGCATGACCGAGATTTCCGGGTCGCGGCCGACGATGATGGTGTCGGTATGGTGGCGCGTGTGGCTCCAGCGCCAGGTCACCGGATTGCGCATGATCATGAAGCAGGCGATCTGATAGACCACGTCATTCATCCACTGCGTCCGGAACGCGGTGCCATGGCCGCATTCGTGCCAGCGTGAATCGGTGGAAGAGCCGTAGAGGACGCCATAGACGAAGAAGAACGGCACGCACCACCAGCTGCCCCAGAACCAGGCGGCGCCGGCGCCACTGACGATCAGGGCGGCGAGCCAGATGATGGTATCGCGGATCGCCGGCGCGTCGGAGCGCTGCATCAGCTCCTTCATCTGCTTGCGCGGGATGTCGGTGTGATACCATTCGGCCGCCGACAGGCCGGTCTCGACGGCGAGCTTGGCGTCGCGGCCGATCAGGCTGTAGTCACGCCGGGACGGCGCAGTGGACATGGTTGCCTCCCTGGGCAAAGGCACTCGCCAGGGCGAATGCCTGATATCCCTTCACTTCGAGGTTTAAAAATAGCGCCAACCCATGATAGACTCAACATTAGAAAGATAGTTTCTATCATTTCCTATCAATCTGATGTAAGAAGGGGCCGAACAACCAATGAGGCGAGCATGGCAAAACGGCCGACCATTACCGACCTGGCGCGCATCTCCGGCGTCAGTGTTGCCACGGTGGACCGCGTGCTCAACAGCCGCCTGCCGGTGCGCGAGGATACGGCGCGCCGCGTCTACGAGGCGGCGACAGAGATCGGCTATCACGCGGCCGGGCTGATCAAGCAGCGGATGCGCCATGAACTGCCGGAGTACCGGCTGGGTTTCCTGCTGCTCAAGGGCAATTACGTCTTCTACAGCGAGTTCGCACGCGAGCTTGAACTCGCCGTGTCGCGATCGCCGCGGTTCCGCGGTGTCGCGACCATCGACTTCGCTGACTCGCTGGCACCGGACGAAATCGTCGAGCGCGCGCGCCAAATTGGCGGCCAAGTGCAGGGCCGTCGCTTTGGTCGGGCCGGATCACCCGACACTGACTGTCGCCGTCGAGGAGATGAAGGCCAAAGGGCTGCCGGTGTTTTCCCTGCTGTCCGACTTCGCCGCCGGTATTCGCGAGGGCTATGTCGGCCTCGACAACCGCAAGGTCGGCCGCACCGCGGCCTGGATGATTTCGAAGGCCGCCAAGCGGCCGGGCAAGGTCGCGCTGTTCGTCGGCAGCCATCGCTTCCATGGCCATGAGCTGCGCGAGATCGGTTTTCGCTCCTTCTTTCGCGAGCAGGCGCCGGAATTCACCTTGCTCGAAACGCTGGTCAATCTGGAAGCCAACCAGATCACGCAGGACACGCTGCTCGAGCTCCTCGGCCGCCACCCCGATCTCGTTGGCTGCTATGTCGCCGGCGGCGGCATGGAGGGCGCGGTCGCCGCGCTCAGGCAAGCAAGGCCGGCCGAAATGCCCGCGATCATCTGCAACGAGATCACTGCCGTATCGCGCTCCGCCCTGGCCGACGGTGTCCTGACGATGGTGATCTCGACGCCACTAGCGGCACTCTGCCGTGAGCTGGTCGACCTGATGGCGCATGCCATCGAGACGGGCGCCGCGAACGCGCCGGGCCAGACCTTCCTGCCGTTCGACATCTATCTGCCCGAGAATATCTAGCCGCTCGACTCTTCGCGGTCGGCCGAAGCGCCTAACACTTCGTCATCCACGGGCGGAGCAGGAGCGAAGCGACGTCGCGGAGACCCGAGGATGACGAACGGATAGGCCCCATCATCCGAAAATCGCGCCTCCGGTTCTGGAATCTCCCTTGACGTCCCGAGGCAAAATGGAATAAATATTTCACCAACAGTGTATTTTGGTTCTTTCGTTCCGGACCATCTGTTTCAAGCGGAGGGTTTGGCGTTCCAGCAAACGGGAAACGTCACCCGGAACAGAACTGGCAATCGGGAGAGATTCCCCGGGGAGATCGGGGATTCCGGGTAGATCGGTGCAGCCGGACACCAACATGTGGAGGAGAAACACAATGAAGAAACTGATTTTGGGCGTCGCTTTCGCGGCGCTGATGAGTTCATCCGCCATGGCCGCCAAGATCGGCGTATCGATGGCCAAATTCGACGACAACTTCCTGACCGTGCTGCGCAACGGCATGATCGCGCAGGCCAAGGGCATGAGCGGCGTCGAGCTGCAGGTCGAGGACGCGCAAAACGACGTCGCCAAGCAGCTCGACCAGATCAAGAACTTCGCCGCCTCGGGCGTCGATGCGATCATCGTCAACCCGGTCGACACCTCGGCCACGCAGGCAATGTCCGACGCCGCGGCCGCTGCCAAGATCCCGCTGGTCTATGTCAACCGCGAGCCGGTCAATGTGAACACGCTGCCGGCCAACCAGGCATTCGTGGCCTCGAACGAGGCCGATTCCGGCACGCTGGAAACCAAGGAAGTTTGCCGCCTGTTCAAGGAAGCCGGCAAGAAGGAAGCCAATGTCTATGTGATCATGGGCGAGCTGTCGAACCAGGCCGCGGTGCAGCGCACCAAGGACATCGACAACGTGATCGCCACGCCGGATTGCAGCTTCATCAAGATCATCGACAAGCAGACGTCGAACTGGAATCGCGACGAGGCCCAGAACCTGATGACCAACTGGCTGTCGACCGGCAAGAAGTTCGACGGCGTCATCGCCAACAATGACGAAAGCGCCATCGGCGCCATCCAGGCGATGAAGGCCGCCAACATCGACATGAAAACCGTTATCGTCGGCGGCGTCGACGCCACCCAGGACGCGCTTGTGGCGATGAAGGCGGGCGACCTTGCCGTAACCGTGTTCCAGGATGCGGCAGGCCAGGGCGCGGGCGCGCTGGACGCAGCGCTGAAGCTGGCCAAGGGCGAGAAGGTCGAACACAAGGTCTACGTCCCCTTCCAACTGGTGACGCCGGCCAACATCGACAAGTTTATGAAGAAGAACTGAGCAGCGGAACGCTTCATACGGAGCGGCGCTCAAGCAAGAGCGCCGCTCCCCTTCCCTCAGCGCCGGCAAGGCTGCGAGGGGCGACCGCGGCTGACGGAGGATAGAAGATTTGGCACAGACATCTCACGGCGTCGGCGGGGTCGGCTATGACGCGAAGAAACGCACATGGCCTGCCGAAATCAACGTCTTCCTGGCGCTTGTCATCCTCGTCATCGCCTTCGAACTGATCGGCAGGATCTTTCTCGGCGACAGCTTCCTGTTCAACACCCGCAGCGACGTCAGCGCGATCTTCAACGAGGCGCGCCTGCAGATCATCATCCTGCAGGTGTCGATCGTCGGCATCATCGCCATCGGCGTCACGCAAGTGATCATCACCGGCGGCATCGACCTGTCCTCGGGTTCGATCGTCGGCGCGACCGCGATGATCGCCATGAGTTTTGCCCAGGTGGCGACCGTCAACGGCAATCCCAACCCCAAGGCGATGTTCCTTGCGCAGGGCTGGACCGACCTGCCTGTCGTCGTGCCGCTGCTGGTGGCCATCGGCTGCGGCCTGCTCGCCGGACTGGTCAACGGCGCCTTGATCGCCTACACGCGCATCCCGCCGTTCATCGCCACGCTCGGCATGATGGTGACCGCGCGCGGCATCGCCAAATGGTGGTCCAAGGGCCAGCCGATCTCGTTTCCAACCGACAGTTTCGCGGCGATCGGCAAGGGCCTGATGCCCGTGATCATCTTCCTGTCGCTGGCGGTGCTGTTCCAGCTGATCATGACCTACACACGCTACGGCAAGCACTGTTACGCGATCGGCTCCAACGAAGACGCCGCGCGCATGTCCGGCATCAAGATCGCCAACCACAAGATCCTGGTCTATGTCATCGCCGGCGTGCTCGCCGCGCTCGCCGCCGTGGTGCTGAGTTCCAAGAACCTCACCGCGCAGTCGGGCATGGGCGTGATGTACGAACTCGACGCCATCGCCATGGCGGTCATCGGCGGCGTCTCGCTGTCGGGCGGCCGCGGCTCGATCATCGGCACCGTGATCGGCTCGCTGATCTTCGGCGTCATCATCTCCGGTTTCACCTTCCTGCGCCTCGACGCCTACTACCAGGAGATGGTCAAGGGCGTGATCATCGTCGGCGCTGTCGTTCTCGACCAGTGGCGTCAACGCATGCGGGCATTGAGGGCTTGATCATGGCAGACATCGTCCTGAAGACCGAAAACCTGACCAAGCGCTATGGCGGCGTGCATGCGCTGGAAGGCGCGAATTTCGAGCTGCGCAAGGGCGAGCATGTCGCCATCATGGGCGACAACGGCGCCGGCAAGTCGACCTTCGTGCGCCAGATCACCGCCGTCGAGCAGCGCACCAGCGGCAAGATATGGTTCGACGGCAAGGAAGTGAACTTCACCGGGCCGATCGAGGCGCGCGAGGCCGGCATCGAGACCGTGTTCCAGAACCTGGCGCTGGCCGACGATCTCGACGTGCCGTCGAACCTGTTCCTCGGCCGCGAGAAGGTGCTGTTCAACCTCGGCCCATTCTCGATCCTGGACCGCAAGTACATGCGCAAGGCGACCGAGGCGGCGCTGATCCGCACAGCGGTGAAGATCCCCAACCTGTCCAACACCATCCGCCACATGTCGGGCGGCCAGCGCCAGTGCGTGGCGATTGCCCGGACCGCAACCTTCGCCTCCAAGTTGATCATCATGGACGAGCCGACGGCAGCCCTCGGCGTGCAGGAGACGGCACAGGTCGAAAACATCATCCGCACGCTGAAGGACAATGGCGAGCCGCTGATCCTGATCAGCCACAACATGCGCCAGGTGTTCGACCTTTGCGACCGCATCGTCGTCTTCCGGCGCGGCCGCATCGTCGCCAACCTGCGCAAGCAGGACACCGACGGAAACGATATCGTCTCCTACATCACCGGCGCCAAGACCGGGGAGGCGGAACTCGCGGCCTAGGCCGGGCGCGGAGGCGGTGGTCGCCGCCTCCCTGTCGATCTTGTCTTGACCGGAAAATCACCCGCGCCCATGACCGGCGCCCCGCTTCGAACCATCCCTAGAGGAAATATCCATGGTACTCCGCTTCGCCCTCCTCGGTGCCGGCCGCATCGGCAAGGTCCACGCCCGCGCCGTCGGCTCCAATCCGCAGGCCAAACTGGTTGCCGTCGCCGACGCCTTCGAGAAGGCGGCGACCGAGCTGGCGACGGCCTATGGCGCCGAAGTGAGGACCATCGACGCCATCGAGAAATCCAAGGACATCGACGCCGTCGTCATCTGCACGCCGACCGACACCCATGCCGATCTGATCGAACGCTTCGCCAAGGCCGGCAAGGCGATCTTCTGCGAGAAGCCGATCGATCTCGACGTCAAGCGTGTCGAGAAGTGCCTGGCCGTGGTCGAGAAAACCAAGGCCACGCTGATGGTCGGCTTCAACCGGCGCTTCGATCCGCATTTCGCCGCCGTGCGCAAGGCGATCGACGACGGTGCCATCGGCACCGTCGAAATGGTGACCATCACCTCGCGCGATCCCGGCGCGCCGCCGATCGACTACATCAAGCGCTCGGGCGGCATTTTTCGCGACATGACCATCCATGATTTCGACATGGCGCGCTTCCTGCTCGGCGAGGAGCCGGTGGCGGTCAGCGCGCATGCCTCGGTGCTGGTCGACAAGAAGATCGGTGCTGCCGGCGATTTCGACAGCGTCAGCGTCATCCTCGAAACCGCTTCGGGCAAGCAGGCCATCATCTCCAACTCGCGCCGCGCCACCTATGGCTACGACCAGCGCATCGAGGTGCATGGCTCGAAGGGCATGATCGCGGCTGAGAACCAGCGGCCGGTGTCGATCGAGCTGGCCAACGAGAAGGGCTATACGCGCCCGCCGCTGCATGACTTCTTCATGACCCGCTACCTCGACGCCTATGCCAACGAGATCGCTGCCTTCATCACAGCCGCGACATCAGGCAAGAAGGCGGCGCCAAGCGGCGCCGACGGCCTCGTGGCGCTGAAGCTGGCCGATGCGGCGCTGAAGTCGGCGACGTCAGGCAAGACCGTCCGTCTCGACAAGTAAAACCCAGGCACAGGAGCAGAGCGATGAGCGCATCAGCCGATCGCAATCGTGAAACGCGCGCCATCGTCACCGGCGGCGCGCAAGGCATCGGCTTCGCCGTCGCCGAGGCGCTGGCCGACGAGGGCTGCCGGGCGCTGGCGCTCATCGGCCGCTCGCAGGAGAAGGGCGACAAGGCTGTCGCCCATTTCAAGAAATTGGGCGTCGACGCCATCTTCATCAGCGCCGACGTCTCGAAGGTGGCCGACTGCAAGCGTGCGGTCGCTACCGCGATCTCGCATTTCGGCACCATCAACGCGCTGGTCAATGCCGCCGCCACATCGGCGCGCGGTTCGCTGGTCGAAACGAGCGAAGAGCTTTTCGACACTATTTTCGACACCAACGTGCGCGGGCCGTTTTTCCTGATGCAGGGCGTGGTCGCGCATTTGCTCGATAACAAGGCGCCAGGCTCGATCGTCAATGTGCTGTCGATGTCGGCACATGCCGGCCAGTCGTTCCTGACGCCCTATTCGACCAGCAAGGGCGCGTTGATGACGCTGACCAAGAATGTCGCCAGCTCCTATCGAAAGAATCGCATCCGCTGCAACGCGGTGCTGCCCGGCTGGATGGACACCGAGGGCGAGGCGATCGTGCAGAAGAATTGGCATGACGCGCCCGACGACTGGCTGGAGAAGGCCGAAGCCGCGCAGCCGATGGGCCAGTTGGTCAAACCGGCGCAACTCGCTCGGCTGATCACCTACATGATCAGCCCGCAAGCCGGCGTCATGACCGGGTCGCTGGTCGACTACGACCAGAACATCGCCGGAGTGGTCGGCGAGTAGTCTCAACCGAGTAGCCTCATGTCCAGAAGCAGTTCGGCCATGCAGTGGCCGAGCTGACCCGAATATCAGCGCCGGCGTGATCGGCTCACCTCACCAAGACATCCGGGCTGAAGGGCCCTCCCCTGTTGCCGCCGCATCGCCATTCCCATATAGTCAAGATGGTCAGAATGGTCATGGAGGTCGCGATGCTATCTGCGCCCAAAGAGGGTACCAACTGGACGGTCGCTGGGGCAAAGGCTCGGCTCTCGGAGGTTATCGAGCGCGCGCAGTCTTCGCCGCAGACGATCACCAGAAACGGAAAACCAAGCGTGGTTGTCGTCTCGGCCGAGGAATGGCAGCGGAAGACCGCGCGCAAGGGTACGCTTGCGGAGTTCCTGCTGGAGTCGCCGCTGCGCGGCGCCGATCTCGACCTTGAGCGTCAGCGCGACGAGCCGCGTGATCTGCCGCTGTGAGGCTACTGCTCGATACGAATGTCCTGTCCGAGGTGACAAGGCCGGCGCCGGACGCACGCGTTCTGGACTGGCTGGACGGGCTCGATGAGGACCGCTCATTCATCAGCGTCGTGTCGATCGCCGAGATCCGGCGCGGCGTCGCCCTCATGGATGAGGGCCGGAAACGCGAGGCACTGGCCGAATGGCTCGCTCGGGACCTGCCGCAACGCTTCGAGCAGAGGGTTCTTCCGGTGGACGAACCGGTTGCCTTCGCCTGGGGCGACCTGATGGGCCTTGCGAAGCGTCGCGGTCGCGGTCTGTCGTCGATGGACGGCCTGATCGCAGCCACGGCGATTGCGCAGGAGCTCACCTTGGCAACGCGTAACAAGAAGGATTTCGAAGGCTTTGGAATTGAACTCTTCGATCCCTGGACTGCATGAACCGCTCTGCGCTACACGTTGGGCCCGACCCTTTGCTACGTCAGTAGCCTCATCAGACGCGTGACAAGCGCCTCCGCTTCGACTATATGAGCCTCATGATCAACCTGACCGCCACGTATTGGTACTTTAGGAGCTCGCTGGCGGCGGGAGGATTGCGCTCGATCTGAAGATTGCAGCAACGAAATCCGAACAGCCGCCAGACCTGGCGGCTTTTTTGTTTCAGCCGGCAGGTCTCCCAATCAGGAGCAGAAAGCCGTGTTGACCACCACAGATGATCTTCGGGTCAAGGAAATCAGGGAATTGAGTACGCCGGACCAGGTGATGCGGGAGATCCCGCGCACGCTGACGGCGACGCGCACCGTGACCGGGTCACGCAACGCGATCCACGCCATCTTGACCGGCACCGACGATCGGCTGCTCGTCATCGTCGGCCCGTGTTCGATCCACGACCCGGTCGCCGCCGTGGACTATGCCAGCCGTCTGGCGGCGCTACGCGAGAGCCTGGCGGACCGGCTGGAGATCGTGATGCGGGTCTATTTCGAGAAGCCGCGCACGACGGTCGGCTGGAAGGGCCTGATCAACGATCCCGACCTCGACGGCAGCTTCAACATCGACAAGGGGCTGAGGATGGCGCGCAACGTGCTTTCGGCCGTCAACAATCTCGGCCTGCCTGCGGCGACAGAATTCCTCGATATGACCACGCCGCAATACATTGCCGACCTCGTCGCCTGGGGCGCCATCGGCGCGCGCACGACCGAGAGCCAGATACACCGCGAACTCGCATCGGGTCTCTCCTGCCCGGTTGGTTTCAAGAACGGCACCGACGGCAATCTGCGGATCGCCGCCGAGGCGGTGAAATCCGCCGCCCAGCCGCATCATTTCATGGCGGTGACCAAGGGCGGTCGCAGCGGCATCGCGACGACCACCGGCAACGAAGACTGCCACGTCATCCTGCGCGGCGGTGTTGCGCCCAATTATGACGCGACGAACGTCGAGGCTGCCTCGACGGAACTCGCCCGCATCGGCGTGGCGCCCAGGCTGATGATCGATGTCAGCCATGCCAACTCAGGCAAGAAGCCCGAGAACCAGCCCAAGGTGGCGGCCGATGTAGCAGGCCAGGTCGCGGCGGGCGACGAGCGCATCATCGGCGTCATGATCGAGAGCAATCTCGTCGCCGGTCGCCAGGACGTGGTGCCCGGCAAGCCGCTGGTCTACGGCCAGAGCATCACCGATGGCTGCATCGACTGGGCGACCACCGAGACTGTGCTGCACGGCCTTGCCGGCGCCGTCGAATGGCGCCGCTCGGTGCGCCGCGCCATGATCGACAGCCGGCAGGGAGCCGCTTGAGGGCAAATCGCACGGGCCCCAACCCTACGAATACCCCCACCCTTAATCCCTCCCCACAAGGGCAGGGCTATCGCATATGAGTAAAGAGCTGGAAGAAGAAGTCTTTGTTCCATCTGGCTCTGCGCATTTTGCTTGCGATGGGTTTGTCGAGAGGATGGGCTTGCAAGATGTTTTGCGCGAGGCGTCTGATGACGGCGAGGTTTTGCGGGGCGTTGTCCTTGCGGGAGCGAGCGTCGTCCTCATGGAAGACGACGTCGAGGCTCCAATGCAACTGGTTCTCGATTGTCCAATGTGCTCTGAGCGTCTCGGCCAGTCTTTTAGGGGTAAGCACTTTGGAGAGCGCGACATAGCGCACGGAGGTACTGGATTTGCCGCCTGCCACGCTGCGAGAGGCCTCAATGCGTCCGATCGCCTTGAGGCCGGGAAAGCCCGGCAGGTCGAGCAGCCGCTTGAGCGGCAGGACCGAAGCCCTTCGCGTCTCGGTGCGGCCATGCGCGCTGTCGCTGGTCTCAAAGAACGCGATCTCGCCGGCTTGGGCGAAGCTTCGTTCGGCCGCGGCAAACAGCTTGGGACGATTGGGCTTCAGCCCCAGCGCATAATGCGCCTTCTTGCCGATCAGCGCCTTGGCGGTGTCGGGGCGGCAGTGCAGCGCATCGGCCGTCACTGTACAGCCCTTCAAATCCAAGCTCTTCAGAAGATCCAGCGTGGCTTTGACCTCGTCGCCCTCAGGCGCGCGGGCAGCGGCAATCGACAGCCTCGTCTCGGCGTCCCACACGCTCACCACCAAAGGTGGCATGAAAGCCCGCCCCTTCGCATAGCCGCGCCGCAACGCCTTGCCGTCGACTGCCACCACGCCGCGTGGCGGCGAAAGTCCGAGCGTTTGGCGCAGCGCCGCCATGAAGCCGGCAAAGCTGCGCGCAAGCTCATCGGCATCGAGAAGTCGAAACACCCGGCTGAACGTGTCGTGGCTCGGACAGCCATGCTCCAGCACCACGATCTCTTTCAGCTCTTCTTCCTGACCCTCGACGAAATCGGCAATATCCACGCAGCTTTTGGCGCCGCACAACGTCGCAGCCAAGGCCAAAAACAGAAGCTCCGCCAGATCATGACGCGCGTTGACGTCACGCGGGTCTTGTACTTCCCGCAAAATCGAAAGCAGCAATGGCATTGGGCCTCTCCTTCAAAGACAAAGCCCCTAAAGAATCAACCTTTCCACAGTCCGCAAGACCTACTTTTACTCAAATGCGATTCCCCTGCCCACAAGGGGGAGGGAGACTTGGTAGGCGTTGACCTCCGCAACTCGCCGACGTTTCGACCCCAAAGAACGGGTAGCGTGCGGCGGCATTCCCTCCCCCTTGTGGGCAGGGGAATCGCACATGAGTAGATCGGGTCACTTGCGTGGTGGAGAGAAATTGATTCTGACGGACCTCTTGAAGACAGGAGGTCATGATGGTGTTTGTGGATATATTCGACGAGGTTCCGGACCCTCGAGACTTCACGGCCCAGCACGAATTGCCAGAGATTTTGTTCGTGGCGCTGGCGGCGGTGCTTTGCGGAGCGACGCACTGCACGGAGATGGTGCTGTTTGCCAAGTCGCGGCTCGATCTGTTGCGGCAGTTCATCCCCCTCAAGCACGGCGTGCCCAGCCACGACACCTTCAGCCGGGTGCTGGCCGCACTCGATCCGGTGGCCTTCAACGCCGCCTTCATGCGCTTCATGGCCGCCTTCGGCACACAGGCGCACATCGATGTGCCGAAAGGCCAAGTCGCCGTCGACGGCAAGAGCCTCAGGCGCGCCTACGCCAAGGGCTGCGCCCACATGCCGCCGCTGGTGGTTACAGTCTTTGCCTGCGACACCTTCATGAGCCTGGCTCAGGTCGTGGCACACAAGGGTGGCGAGGTCGAGGCTGCGATCGAGGCGCTCAAGCTGTTGTCGCTCAAGGGGTTGACCGTCACCGGCGATGCCTTGCACTGCCATCGCCGCATGACCAAGACCATCCGCGAAGGTGGCGGCAACTATGTGCTGGCCATCAAGGGCAACCAGTCGAAACTGGCAGTACAGGCCAATGCCGCCCTCGACGCGGCAGCTGCGAGCAAAAGAACCAGGTTCCATCAGGTCGACGAGGATGCCCATGGCCGCCACGAGGTGCGCCGTGCTTTCGTCGTCCCCTTCGCCCAGACGCCGGGCCAGAACGCGCTCGTCGACCTTTGCGCCGTCGGCCGTGTCGAAAGCTGGCGCACCGTCGATGGCAAGACCACCCACAAGGTCCGCTGCTATGCGTTGTCGCGCACAATGCCGGCCAAAGAACTGATCGCCTCCGTTCGCCGCCACTGGAGCATAGAGAATGAGCTGCACTGGCAACTCGACGTCCTGCTCTGCGAAGATCGCATCAGGGGTCGCAAGAACAACGCGCCGGCAAACCACGCCATACTTCGGCGCCTTACTCTCAACATCCTTAGAGCCGACCCGGAAAACATCCCGCTCAGCCACAAACGACTCAAAGCACGATGGGCCGATCAAGACCTCATCAGCCTTATCACTCATATGCGATAGCCCTGCCCTTGTGGGGAGGGTTAGGGTGGGGGTCCTCTTCGCAAGAATCTATATGCTACGCTGCCCTCAACCCTTCCCAGGCGGTCAGCACAGAAACCACGACCAGAAGCAGTCCGGCCGCCCGGCCGGCAAATGCCGTCGCCCGGGGATTGGCGACCAGCAGATTGCGGCTGCGCCCCGCTGATATGGCGAGCCCGCCATAGACGGCGAACTGCACGGCGATCGTCATCAATCCCATGATGGCCGCCTGCATCCAGATCGGACCGTAAGCCGGCTTCAAGAATTGCGGATAGACCGCGAAGACAAAGAGATAGGCTTTGGGATTGATCAGGCAGATCACCAGCCCCTGGCGAAACGCCTTCCAGGCGGAGCGGCTGCCGGCAGCCCCATCGTTGCCGACCTTGATCGAACTGCGCATCAGAGTCATGCCGATATAGGCCATGTAGACGGTGCCGGCGAGCAGCAGCGGGTTGTAGAGGATCGGCACGAAATGCATCAGCAGGCCCACGCCGACAGCGCCGTTCAGCGTATGCACCATGCCGCCCAGCATGATGCCGCCGGTGGCGGCAAGCCCTCTGTTGCCGCCACCGGTCAGCGCATTGGCAAGCACGAACAGCATGTCCATGCCGGGCACGACGATGATGCCGAACAGGAGGAGGAAGAACAGCCAGAGATTTTCCGCGTAGCCCATGTCAGTTGCCTGTCACCTCGCCTCGGCTGAGCCACCGAGGAACCTGTTGATTTTCAAGTCGATAGGCAGTCGTATAGGCGAGCCCTACTGACGATGTAGTGTCAGTTGCGATCGGAGCTGGTGAGGAAATGCGCAAGGCGTCACGCCTGTTCGAGATCATCCAGATCGTGCGGCTGGCTAGGCAGCCGGTGACGGCGGCCATGATGGCCGAGCAACTGGAGGTGACGGTGCGCTCCGTCTATCGCGACATTGCCGCACTGCAGGCGATGCGCGTGCCGATCGAGGGCGGGCGTGGCATCGGCTATATATTGCGCCCAGGCTTCGACCTGCCGCCGCTGATGTTTTCGATCGAGGAGATGGAGGCGATCGTTCTGTCGCTCGCGCTGCTGGAGCGGACGGGGGACAGCGAACTCAAGCAGGCGGCAAAACGCGTCAGCGCCAAGATCGCAGGCGCGGTACCGCCGCCCTTGCGCCAGACCTTCGACGCCAATGCATTGCATGCGTGGGGGTTCGCCGCGCCGTCGGCCGGCGCCGTCGACCTGGCGCTGGTGCGCCGCGCCATCCGCGACGAGGAGAAGCTCGACCTTTCCTATCGCGACGAACTTGGCCGCGCCTCCGAGCGCCTCATCCGCCCGATCGCCCTGATCTACTACGCCGAGACCGCCAACATCGTCGCCTGGTGCGAGCTGCGCCAGGCGATCCGCAATTTCCGCAGTGACCGGATCGAGGATTGCCAGGCGACGGGGCTGCGCTTCAAGGGCGAAGGCGATCGCTTGCGGCAGGTCTGGGTAAACGGCTGGGAGACGAACCCGGCCGCTGGCGTCTGATCCATCGCGAAGCGGATATTATCTCACATCGACCCAGCGCTTTTCCGCGAACGACCGCGCCATCGCATGCACGGTGCGCTCGATCTCCAGTCCTTCGGCAAATTCGATGACCCGCGCTGGCTTGCCGGCAAGCCGCGTCAGCAATTCGTGGCATTCGATGATCTTGAGATCGTTGAAGCCTAGGCCATGGCCGGGCGCCGGCAGGAAGGCGTCGTAGGGCTTGTGGTGCGGCGCCATCAGGATGGTGCGATAGCCCTGTTCGGTCGGGCGATCAGCGGTCACATAGAGCTGGATTTCGTTCATCCGCTCCTGATCGAACAGGATCGACCCCCTCGAACCGAAGATCTGGATGGCGATGCGGCCCTTGCGGCCCCAGGCCGAGCGGTTGACCAGCAGCGTGCCGGCGATGCCGTTTTCCAGATGCATCAGCACGCTGGCTATATCGCAGGTCTCGACCGCGCGGCGCCCGCCAGTGGCGAGCTTGCGGTCGGCATAGGGCTTGGCCATGTCGCAGATGACGCTGGCGACGCGGCCGAACAGGGCGGAGACCAGCGACAGCGGATGCACGGCGAAATCGTCGAGCGCGCCATAGCCGGAAGCGGCCTCGTGCTTCCAGAAGAACAGCGCCTCCGGATCGGCCATGAAATCCTCGTCCATCTCGATGCGCAGATGGTTGACCTCGCCGATGATCTTCTCGTCGAGCAGCGCGCCGATATGGCGGATGGCCGGGCTCTGGATGTAGTTGTAGCCGAGGGCGGCGACCCTGCCCGACTTTTTCGCCGCCGCGGCCATGGCTTCGGCCTCGGCGAAGCTCGGCGCCATCGGCTTTTCGCACCACAGATGCTTGCCGGCCTCGAGGATGGCGATGGCCATTTCCGGGTGGAACTGGTTGGGCGTGGTCAGCGAGACGATATCGACGTCCGGATCGTTGACGACGGCACGCCAATCGCCGGACGCCTTGGCAAAGCCGAACTCGCCCGCCTTGCGTCTGGCGAGATCCTCATTGACCTCGCCGAGATGGACGAGCCTTGGCTTGGCCACGTCGGGAAAGACAGCGCCGACGGCACTCCACGCGATGGCGTGACACTTGCCCATGAAACCCGTGCCGATGAGACCGACGCCGACCATTTTCCGTTTCTCCATTGCCTGAAGCGTTGCGTGGATGAATTAATCCATTTTCTCTCGGAATGGAATGTCTGCCTCATTTTTTATGGCGTTCTTGCGCGAGCTCGCTATGATGGGGCAGAGAGGGTACCCATAGATGAGCCTGGACAGAGCGACGATGGACGAACGGGTACCTCGCGACTTCGAGACGCTGCGCGCCACCATCCTGGACCGGCGCGAAAGCCTGCCGAAGCGCATCGCCCAGATCGCCGCCTATGCGCTCGACAATCCCGACGACATCGCCTTCGGCACCGCCGCCAGCATCGCCGCCTCGGCAGGCGTACAGCCGTCGACCTTGATCCGTTTTGCCCAGCAGCTTGGCTTCGACGGCTTCACCAGCCTGCAGCAGGTGTTTCGCGAGCGGCTGCGCGAGCGCAACTCCTCCTATGACGAACGCTTGCAGGCGCTGCGCGCCAAGGCCGAGGGCGGCGCCGGCCACCGGGCGATCTTCGACGGCTTCGTCGCCGCCGCCAGCACCTCGCTCAACGACATTTCGCGCACGCTGGACGAAGCGCATCTGGAAGACGCGATTTCCCTGCTGGCAAAGGCAGAGACCATCTATGTGCTGGCCAAGCGCCGCTCCTATCCGGTCGCAACCTACATCGCCTATGCGCTGGGCAAGTTGAAGATCCGCAACCAGTTGATCGAATCGGCCGCCGGGCTGAACGCCGAGATGGTTGCATTCGCCACGCCGGCGGACGCCGTCATCGCCATCAGCTTCTCGCCCTACGCGCCGGCCACCATCGATGAGGCGCGCATCATTTCGGAACAGGGCGTGCCGATCGTCGCCATCACCGACAGCTCGTTTTCGCCGCTCGCCCAGTTCGCCAGGGTCTGGTTCGAGGTTGCCGAGGCGGATTTCGCCGGCTTCCGCTCGCTGTCGGCGACGATGGCGCTGGCCATGGCGCTGACCGTCGGCGTCGGCGAGAAGCGGCGCGACACTGGCCGCAAGCGCAAGGCTTGAGCGGGTCTTTCTTTCTCCTTGACTATGATCTTTTCCGAAAGCCGGCAGTCCCTTTTCGCTTACGCGGTCCTGCGGTTCGGGATCATGGTCGGGCAAATTTAGGCCGGGGAACGCTCATTCCATATTGACTATGGATTGGAATTATTATTTCATATTCCCGGCGCCACGCTGCCGCTCGCGCGTGTACCCCAAGACAACAAGGCCGACGGGAGGTTCCAATGAGCGAAGCCGTGGACGCGAAACAGGCGCCGCTCGACGTCATCACCATCGGTCGCGCTTCCGTCGACCTTTATGGCCAGCAGATCGGCTCGCGGCTGGAGGACATCACCTCGTTCGCCAAGTCGGTCGGCGGCTGCCCGGCCAACATCTCGGTCGGTACGGCCAGGCTCGGCCTGCGCTCGGCGCTGCTCACCCGCGTCGGCGACGAGCATATGGGCCGCTTCATCCGCGAGCAGCTGACGCGCGAAGGCGTCAATGTCGACGGGCTGAAAACCGACAAGGAGCGGCTGACCGCGCTGGTGCTGCTGTCGGTCGAGGACGAAGGCGTCTCGCCGATGATCTTCTACCGCTCAGACTGCGCCGACATGGCGCTGGCGCCGGAAGACGTCGACGAGGCCTTCATCGCCTCGGCGCGTTCCATCGTCGTCACCGGCACGCATTTTTCCCGCCCCAACAGCGATGCCGCCCAGCGCAAGGCGATCCGCATCATCAAGGCCAAGGGCGGCAAGGTGGTGTTCGACATCGACTATCGGCCGAACCTCTGGGGCCTCGCCGGCCATGCCGAAGGGTTCGAGCGCTATGTCAAATCGGACCGGGTCTCAGCCCAGCTGAAGACGGTGCTGCCCGATTGCGATCTGATCGTCGGCACCGAGGAAGAAATCATGATCGCGTCGGGCGCCGACGACTGCCTGAGCGCCTTGAAGACGATCCGCTCGCTGTCTTCGGCGACCATCGTTCTGAAGCGCGGCGCCATGGGCTGCATCGTCTATGATGGGCCGATCAGCGACGATCTCGAGGACGGTGTCGTCGGCAAGGGTTTTCCGATCGAGATCTACAATGTGCTCGGCGCCGGCGACGCCTTCATGTCCGGCTTCCTGCGCGGCTGGCTGGGTGGCGAAGACCACGCGACGGCGGCGACCTGGGCCAATGCCTGCGGTGCCTTCGCCGTGTCGCGGCTGCTCTGCGCGCCGGAATACCCGACCTTCGAGGAGTTGCAGTTCTTCCTCAAGAACGGCAGCAAGCATCGGGCGCTGCGCAAGGACGAGGCGATCAACCACATCCATTGGGCGACCACCCGTCGGCGCGACATTCCCTCGCTGATGGCGCTTGCCTGCGACCACCGCGTCCAGCTCGAGGATGTCGCGGCGAAGGCTGGTGCCGATCCGGCGCGCATCCGCGATTTCAAGGTGCTGGCGGTCAAGGCAGCGGCCAAGGTTGCCGCCGGCCGCGACGGCTACGGCATGCTGATAGACGAGAAACACGGCCGCGAGGCGATGTTCGAATTCGCCCGCCACCCCTTCGCCTGGCTCGGACGCCCGGTCGAGCTGCCGGGCTCGCGGCCGCTGCGTTTCGAGTTCTCGCAGGACATCGGCTCTCAGCTCGTGGAATGGCCGGTCGACCACTGCATCAAGTGCCTGTGCTTCTATCATCCAGACGATCCGGCGGCACTCAAGGAAGAGCAGCAGCAGAAGCTGCGCGCGCTGTTCGAGGCCGCGCGGAAAGTCGGCAGGGAACTTCTCGTCGAGATCATCGCCGGCAAGCATGGCAAGCTCGACGACACGACGATCCCGCGCGCGCTGGAGGAACTCTATGCGCTCGGCATCAAGCCGGACTGGTGGAAGCTCGAGCCGCAGGCTTCGGCCGGCGCCTGGGCCAAGATCGAAGCGGTGATCCTGAAGCACGATCCGTGGTGCCGCGGCGTCGTGCTGCTTGGTCTCGAAGCGCCGCAGGACGAGCTGGAAGCGGCCTTCGCCGCGACCGCCAAGGCGCCCATCGTCAAGGGGTTTGCCGTCGGCCGCACCATCTTCGTCCACGCGGCCGAACAATGGCTGGCCGGCAAGATGTCTGACGACGAGGCTGTCGCCGACATGGCGTCGCGCTTCGAACAGCTGACCGAAGCGTGGCTTGCCGCGCGCGGCCGCAAAGCAGCATAAGAAGGCGCGGCATAGGACTGCGGAGGAAAACACCATGAGCAAGACAATCCGCCTGACGATGGCGCAGGCGCTGGCCCGCTTTCTCAGCAAGCAGATGACCGAGATCGACGGCAAGACCATGCCGATCTTCGGTGGCGTCTGGGCGATCTTCGGCCATGGCAATGTCGCCGGCATCGGCGAAGCGCTCTACCAGGTGCGCGACGAATTGCCGACCTTCCGCGCCCACAATGAGCAGGCGATGGCGCATGCGGCGATCGCCTATGCCAAGGCCAATTTCCGCCGCCGTTTCATGGCCGCGACCTCTTCGATCGGCCCCGGCGCGCTCAACATGGTGACGGCGGCGGCACTCGCCCACGTCAACCGGCTGCCGGTGCTGTTTCTCCCCGGCGACGTCTTTGCCAACCGCATTCCCGATCCGGTGCTGCAGCAGGCCGAGGATTTCTCCGACGGCACGGCGACGGTCAATGACTGCTTTAAGCCCGTGTCGCGCTATTTCGACCGCATCACGCGGCCGGAGCAGATCATCCCGGCGCTGAACCGCGCCATGCAGGTGCTGACGGATCCGGCCGATTGCGGCCCGGTGACGCTGTCGCTCTGCCAGGATGTGCAGGCCGAGGCCTATGACTATCCCGAGAGCTTCTTTGCCGAGCGGGTCTGGCACCAGCGCCGGCCGCGTCCGGACCGCCACGAGCTTGCCGCCGCGGTGGCAGCGCTCAAGGGTGCGAAGAAGCCGCTGGTGATCGCCGGCGGCGGCGTGCTCTATTCCCAGGCTTCGGACGAGCTGGCGAAATTCGCCGGGGGCGCCGGCATTCCGGTCTGCGAGACGCAAGGCGGCAAATCCTCGCTGCCCGACAATCATCCGCTCAATATGGCGGCGGTCGGCGTCACCGGCACCTCGGCCGCCAACCGGCTAGCTGAAGAGGCTGATGTCGTGCTGGCCATCGGCACGCGGCTGCAGGATTTCACCACCGGTTCGTGGGCGCTGTTCAAGAATTCCGGCAAGACCATCATCGGCTTGAATGTGCAGCCTTTCGACGCCGGCAAGCATCGGGCGCTGCCGCTGGTCACTGACGCGGCCGAAGGGCTCGCCGAACTCGGAGCGGCGCTGAAGGGCTGGAAGGCGCCTTCCGCCTGGACCGACAATGCAGCCACCGGCAAGAAGGCCTGGCAGGCCGATGCGGCCAAGGTGACGGCATCGACCAATGCCGCCTATCCGTCCGATGCGCAGGTGATCGGCGCCGTGCAGCGCGCCATGGGCTCCGGCGTGACGCTGTTGCATGCCGCCGGCGGCCTGCCCGGCGAATTGCACAAGCTGTGGCAAGCGGGCGCGCCAGGCTCGTATCACGCCGAATACGGCTTCTCGACCATGGGTTACGAGATTGCCGGCGGGCTCGGCGCCAAGATGGCGAAGCCCGACGAGGAGGTCGTCGTCATGATCGGCGACGGCTCCTACCTGATGCTGAATTCCGAGATCGCCACCTCGGTGATGCTCGGCCTCAAGCTGACCATCGTGCTGCTCGACAACAGGGGTTATGGCTGCATCAACCGGCTGCAGATGGCAACCGGCGGCGCCAACTTCAACAATCTCCTGAAGGACTCGCGCCACGAGGTCCTGCCCGACATCGACTTCGCCGCGCATGCGGCGAGCATGGGGGCGATTGCCGAAAAAGTGCCGTCGATCGCCGGGCTGGAAAACGCCCTGCAAAAGGCAAAGAAGAACGACCGCACCACCGTTCTCGTCATCGACACCGATCCGCTGGTTTCCACCGATGCCGGCGGCACGTGGTGGGATGTGGCGGTGCCGGAAGTCTCGGCGCGAGCCCAGGTGAACGCGGCGCGCAAGGCCTATGACGAGAAGCGGCAGATGCAGACGATTGGAGATTGATGTCGGCGCTGGCAAGCCCCCACCTCCCCCTTGTGGGGAGGTCGGACCGCAGGTCCGGGTGGGGGCCGGCGCCGCCCCCACCCCGCTGCTTCGCAGCGACCCTCCCCACAAGGGGGAGGGTGGACCCGAACTGAAACCGGAGTGACGACTTGAAAGCCAAACTGGGCATGTCCCCCATTGCGTGGTGGAATGACGATCTTGCTGAACTCAGCGATGACGTGTCGCTGGAGGAGTGTTTGCGCCAGTCGCGGTCGGCCGGCTTCACCGGCATGGAAATGGGCCGGCGTTTTCCCAATGATCCCGATGTCATGCTGCCGATCCTTAAAAAGGCCGATGTGACGCTGTGCGGCGGCTGGTTCTCCGGCACGCTGGTCGATGAGGAGATGGCCAGGAATAAGGACCGTATCCAGCCGATGATCGATCTGTTCAAGGCGGTGAAGGCGCCTTGCATCGTCTATGGCGAGGTCGGCCGCTCGATCCAGGGCGACCGCTCGAAGCCGCTCGCCACCAAGCCGAAGCTTTCGGACGACGAGATGAAGGCGTATGCCAAGCGCCTCACCGAATTCGGCGAATGGTGCGCGGAGCAAGGCATGCCGCTTTCCTATCACCACCACATGGCGGCGGTGGTCGAGACGGAGCCGGAACTCGACGCCTTCATGAATTATTCCGGAGCCGGCATTCCGCTGCTGCTCGATGCGGGGCACCTCGCCTTTGCCGGCGGCGACGTTTTGCGCGCCATCGACAACCATCACAAGCGCATCAGCCATGTGCATGTGAAGGACGTGCGCATGGGCGTGATCGACAAGCTCGACCGTACGAAGCAATCCTTCCTCGACGCGGTGGCGCTGGGCGCCTTCACGGTGCCGGGGGACGGCTCGCTGAATTTCGGCGCCATCGTGCAACGCTTCGCCGACCATGGCTACGAGGGTTGGTTCGTGGTCGAGGCTGAGCAGGATCCGAAGAAGAACCCGCCGCTCAAGATGGCCGAGGTCGGCCACAAGGAATTGATGCGGGTGATGACGGCCGCCGGCTACACGGTCGAGACACAAGGTTTTCCAAATGCCTAGGGCCAAATGCCCAGGGCTTCCCGAATGCCTGATGTGCTGGTTCTCGGCGAAGCCGGGTTGCTGTAGGTTGCCCGGATGAAAGATTCCGAGCACCCATTCTTCCGGCCTTTGTGGCGGCGCGTCGCGGTCGTCGCGGTCTGCGTCATCTGGTCGATCATCGAATTCGCCACCGGCACGCCGTTCTGGGGCGTGATCGCGCTCGGCTTCGCCGGCTATGGCGTGTGGCAGTTTTTCTATCTCTACAAGCCGGCCGACGCGAGCAAGGCAACGACCGAGCCCGAACCGAAGGAGTGACCCGGATGTCGAAGCTGCTGGTGAAGGCGCAAAAGGGCCAAGGCCGCGTCGCCCATGTGACGCCACAAATCGCCGGCTGGACCTATGTCGGTTTCGATCTGTATCGACTTAAGCCCGGCGAAAGCGCCTCCGGGAAGACGGGCGATCGTGAAGTCTGCCTGGTGTTCGTTACCGGCAAGGGCACGGCCTCCGCCGGCGGAAAGGAGCTCGGCCTGCTCGGCGAGCGCATGTCGCCTTTCGAGGGTAAACCGTGGTCGGTCTACATACCCGAGGGATCGGACTGGTCGGTTACATCAGACACAGACCTCGAACTCGCCGTCTGCTCGGCGCCGGGCCTTGGCGGCGGCCTGCCGGTTCGGGTGATCGGACCGGACGATCTCGGCCAGGAGGTGCGCGGCAAGGGCACCAACACGCGCTACATCACCAACATATTGCCGGAGGGCCAGCCGGCCGATTCATTGCTGGTGGTCGAGGTCATCACGCCCGGCGGCCACACGTCGAGCTACCCGCCGCACAAGCATGACCAGGACAATCTGCCTGATGAATCCTATCTCGAGGAAACCTATTATCATCGCCTCAACCCGCCGCAGGGCTTTGCCTTCCAGCGCGTCTACACCGACGCCGACAAGAATGGCCATCGGGCGCTCGACGAAGCCATGGCGATCGAGGACGGCGATGTCGTGCTGGTGCCCAAGGGTTATCATCCCTGCGCTGCCTGCCACGGCTATGACCTTTACTATCTCAATGTGATGGCCGGGCCGAAGCGGACGTGGAAATTCCACAACGCGCCCGAGCACGAATGGTTGATGAAGGCCTGACGGAGCATTTTGCAGCCAAGTGGGTTCGCTTGGCGTCACACAAATGCGGCCAAACAAAATAACCTGGATTCATCCGTCCGATGGATCCAGGTCGCACGTTTCGGGTGGAGCTATTGGTCCAGCTTGGAAAAATCGTCGGCTAAGGACTGTCTGGGTCGATTTGCCTTCGAAAACCCTTCAAAGCTTCGTCAATCCGTCATGGAAATCACCTATGGCAGCGGGACCAATGCATGTTGCCCAAAAGTGCCCAGCGGTTTTGGGATGACGACATGCTAAAAACAAAGACTTAAAGCGCGTCGCACCATCTCTTCGAACGCGGCGCGCTTTAACGAGGACTTTCTATGCGCTACGCTATCTATTTCACCCCCCGGCAGGACGAGTCTCTGGCTCGGATCGCCGCCAATTGGCTGGGCCGCGACCCGTTTGGTGCCGCGACAAGGCCGGTTGAGGCGGTAGCCGGTCTTTCAGCGGCGGAAGTCGCCTTCCACACCGCTTCGGCGCGGCGCTACGGTTTTCATGCGACGCTGAAAGCACCCTTCCGGCTGGCTGCGAACGAGACAGAAGCCTCGCTGCGCGCGGCACTTGACCATTTTGCCGAGGCGACGCCGGTGGTGACGATCCCGCGTCTTGTCGTCAGCCAGATCGACGGCTTCTTCGCGCTGGTGCCGGAAGGACCGCTGCCTCAGCTCAACCGCTTCGCCGACGATGTGGTGCTGGGTTTCGACCGGTTTCGCGCGCCGTTGACCGAGGCGGAGATCGAGCGGCGCAGCCCGGATTCGCTGAAGCCGGCCGAGTTCCGCAATCTCTGCCAGTGGGGCTACCCCTATGTCTTCGAGACCTTTCGCTTCCACATGACGCTGTCCGGCCGGACGGCGTCACAGGAAAGCCCTCGTCTTCGCCTAGCAATCGACAGCCTGTTTACGGAAGTGCTGCAACTGCCGGTGCTGGTTGACGCGCTGACGCTGTTTGTCGAACCCGAACCGGGCGCACCGTTCATGGTGCTCTCCCATCACGCGCTCGGGCGCCGCGCCGCCAGAAAAACTGCCTGAATAACCCTGCCTGAATAACCCCAGCAGGAACAACCAAGGACTGCCTGAAATGACCGCCGAAACTGTTCTTCATAACGCGCGCATCGTGCTTGCCGACGAGATCGTCGAGGGTTCGCTGGTGCTGCGCGACGGCTTTATCGCCGGCATCGATGCCGGCACTGGCCAAACCGGCGGGACCATGGCCGGCGAGGATATGGGCGGCGACTACATTATTCCCGGACTGGTCGAACTGCACACCGATCATCTCGAGGGCCACTACGCGCCGCGGCCAAAGGTGCGCTGGAATCCGATCGCCGCCGTGCTCGCCCATGACGCGCAGGTGGCGACGGCCGGCATCACCACCGTGCTCGATGCCTTGCGCGTCGGCATGGACGAGGACGCCGACCTGACATCCGCCGACATCCGCAAGCTGGCCGACGCGATCGAGGACAGTGTCCAGCAGGATCGTCTGCGGGCCGATCATTTCATTCATCTGCGCTGCGAGGTTTCGGCGCCGGACTGCCTCAAGGCCTTCGCCAATTTCGACGGCGACGAACGGGTCAAGCTGGCATCGCTGATGGACCACGCGCCCGGCCAGCGCCAGTTCGTCAATCTCGAGACCTATGCCTATTACTACCAGCGCAAGCTGAAATTGACCGACCGCGACTTCAAGCTGTTCTGCGAAAAGCGGATGGGGGAATCGGCGCGCAATTCGGCACCGAACCGCGCGGTGATCGCCGCCGCCTGCCATGAGCGCGGCATCGTGCTGGCCAGCCATGACGACGCCACCCTTGGCCATGTCGGCGAGGCGATTGAACAGGGCGTGCGCGTCGCCGAGTTCCCGACCACGGAAGAAGCCGCCAGGGCCTCGAAACAGGCCGGGCTCGGCGTCTTGATGGGCGCGCCCAACGTCATGCGCGGCGCCTCGCATTCGGGCAATGTCTCGGCCCGCATGCTGGCCAGCGACGGCCTGCTCGATATCTTGTCGTCCGACTATATTCCGTTCAGCCTGATCCAGTCGGCCTTCTTCCTCGGCGATGTCGTCGAAGGCATATCGCTACCGCAGGCGGTGGCCATGGTTTCGAAGAACCCGGCCGAAGCGGTTGGCCTGACCGATCGCGGCATCATCGAGCAGGGCCGGCGCGCCGATCTGGTTCGCGTGCGCGTCGACGACCATGTTCCGGTGGTGCGCACGGTCTGGCGGCAGGGACGCCGCGTGGCATGATGGTGTCGGCCTTGATCGAGCGTGAGTTGTCGGCCGAGACGTTTCCGATCCGCGACGGCGTGTTCATCGCCGTCGTCGGGCCAAGCGGCGCCGGCAAGGACACGGTGATCGGCTACGCCCGCGCCCGCTTCGCCGACGAGACAAGGCTGGAGTTCGTCCGCCGTGTCATCACCAGGCCAAGCGATGCCGCGAGCGAGGATCACGACACGCTGGCCGACGCCGCCTTCGTCGAAGCCGAAGCCGACGGCGCTTTCGCCATCTCCTGGGAGGCGCATGGCTTGCGTTATGGCATCCCGGTCGATGTCGACTGGTCTGTCGCCAACGGCCGTGTTGCCGTGGCCAACGTGTCGCGCGCGATCATCCCGGTGTTGCGTGAGCGTTACGCCAATCTGGCTGTCGTCGAGATCAACGCCACGCCGGACGTGCTGGCCGAGCGGCTGGCGATGCGCGGCCGTGAATCGCGCGGCGAGGTGCTGGCGCGGCTGGCGCGCAGCGCCAATGTGACTTTGTCCGGCCCTGACGTCACCTCGATCGACAACAGCGGCCCACGCGAGGTGGCCGGCGAACGCTTCGCCGAGGTGCTGCGCAAGGCGATGGCCTTTTCCGACATATCGGGCTTGATCTAGAGCAATTCCAGGAAAAGTGTGAAACGGTTTTCCCGGGAAAAGCGCATAGCGCTTTCCCTTAGGGAATTGCGTCAAAACAAAGAGTTAGAGCGGTTCGCCGTTTCCGTGAAACTGTGAACTGCTCTAGGTTCCTGTGGCTTCCGGATTCGGCTGGAGCCATGCAGGCGACAATCCGATCGCGTAGCGACTTGACGGCATCCACAATAGGATGGGAACATGGTACCGGTACCAAATTGGTCAACCGGAACTGTGTGGAGCACGCATAGACAGGCTTTATGTATTATAATAGCATACCATTATAAGTCGTGGAGGAACGTTGCGCCCCGGTCTTTCAAGGGGACGTCAGCGAGCGAAATTTTACGTCGTCGAGCGGCTTGCGCCCCGCACGAGCGATGCCGACACAGGCGCCCAAAAATGCATGGGAGGAAAACATGCGGACTTTCCTGAGAGGGGCCGGCGCCTTGCTGGCCGGCATCGTGCTGGCGCTTTCGGCACTCAAGCCGTCGATCGCTTCGGCACAGACAGTCGACGAGATCATTTCGCGCGGCAAGCTTGTCGTCGCCGTCGACACCACGACGCCGCCCTACGGTTTTCTCGACGCCAATCTGAAGCCGACCGGCTTCGACATCGAGGTCGCCAACAAGATGGGCGAAGCGCTGGGCGTACCGGTCGAATTCGTCACCGTCACCTCGCCCGGCCGAATCCCGGCGCTGCTGACCAAGCAGGTCGACGCCGTGATCTCGATCTTCTCGATCACGCCGGCGCGCGCCATCCAGATCGACTATTCGATCCCCTATGCCGGCCAGTCGGCGGTGGTGATCGCGCCGAAGAGCACCGCCATCAAGGGCGTGGCCGATCTCGTCGGCAAGAAGATCGGCCTGACCCGCGGCACCGGCGAGGACGGCCTGCTGACCGCGGCGGCCACGGCCAATCCCGGCATCGATATCCTGCGCTTCGATGATTATTCCTCGCTGCTGCAGGCGATGGTGTCGGGCCAGATCGACGCCATGGGCGGCGGTGACTATGGCGAGATCTATCTGAAGAAGGCGCAGAACGGCGACGCCTTCGAGCAGAAATATGTGCTCAAGACCTTCTATTTCGGCATCGGCGTCGCCAAGGGCAACGACAATCTGCGCCAATGGATCAACACCTGGCTGTTCAGCATGAAGACCGACGGCACGCTGGATGCGCTGTCGATGAAGTACCGAAACCAGCCGCTGCCGGCACTGCCGGTTTTCTGATCGCTTCATTCCGTGGCGGGGCCGCCATAGCATCGGCCCCGCTTGCCTGACCTCGTGACGGGATGCCCATGCAAACCGCCTTGCAATTCGGCCCGATCCTGGTGCATCTCGACCTGCTGCTGCGCGGCCTGGTGAAAACCATGCAGCTGGCGGCGCTGTCGATCCTGTTCGGCACCGCCATCGGCATCCTCGGCGCTGTCGGCCGCAGCTTCGGGCCACGATGGCTGTCGTGGCCGATCGCCTGGTATGTCGAGCTGATCCGCAACACGCCGCTCTTGATCCAGCTCTATTTCGTGTTCTTCTCGCTGCCGCTGTTCGGCTTCAAGCTGTCCAGCAACATTGCGGCCGTCGTTGCGCTCTCGATCCATCTCGGCGCCTATGCGACGGAGATCTTGCGGGCGGGGATCGAGTCCATTCCGGAAGGTCAGATCGAGGCGGCCAAGTCGCTCGGCCTCAGCCGCTACCGCATCATCCGCCATGTCATGCTGGTGCCGGCGGCACGCGCGGTCTACCCGTCGCTGTCGGCGCAGTTCATTCTGCAGATCATGGGCACCTCGATCGTCGGCGCCATTGCCGCCGAGGAATTGACGGCGGTGGCCAACAATCTGGTCATGCAGACGTTCCGCTCCTTCGAGGTCTACATCGTCATCGCCATCATCTATTTCGTGCTGGTGCAGGCCGCCAGCCTGCTCTTCGCCGGCATCGGCAAGCTCATGTTCCGCTGGAAGGTCTAGAGCATGATCCCGAAAAGTGGAATCCGGTTTCCGGAGAAGATCATGCTCAAACAGGAAGATAGAGCCGCATCCCGATTCCATCGGGATGGAACAGGCTCTAGACCATGAGCCTGCGTGATTTCGGTCCCAACGAGCTGATGTTCCTGCTGCTGGCGACGCGCTGGACGATCCTGCTGGCGCTGGTCGCCTTTGCCGGCGGCGGGCTGATCGGCCTGGTGGTGGCGGCGATCCGGGTGGCGCCGGCGCGGCCGCTGCGCTGGCTGGCGGCCGGCTACATCCAGTTCTTCATGGGCACGCCGATCCTGATCCAGCTGTTCATGGCTTATTACGGTTCATCCTTCCTCGGCTACCGGCCGGACCCGTGGGTCGCGGCGGCGGTGACCTTTTCGCTCAACGGCGGCGCCTTCTTCGGCGAGATCTTTCGCGGCGCCATCGAGGCGATCCCGAAGGGGCAGTGGGAAGCGGCGACAGCGCTCGGCTTCCGTTTTGTCAGGACGCTGCGGCTGGTGATCATCCCCCAGGCAGTGCGGCTGATGCTGCCGCCGACCGTCGGCTTCATGGTGCAGATCGTCAAGACGACGTCGATCGCCTCGCTGATCGGGCTGACCGAGCTTGCCCGCGCCGCCACACAGGTCAACACCGTGACCTTCCAGCCGGTCATGGTGTTCGGCACTGTGTCGGTCATCTACTTCGCTCTGTGCTGGCCGCTGTCGCTCTATGCCGGCTATCTCGAGCGTCGTTTCGCCACCGGAATGATGCGCAAGGTCGAGAAACCGCTGGTGATGTCGGCTGCGTAGCGCAACGGCCGCTAACCCTTGAACGCCGGCAAGGTCAGGCCCTCGACGCCGACGTCGAGCGCGAACAGCCCACCGGGATTCTTCTGGCCAACGAAATGGCTGGCCGGGCGCCTGAGCACGGCCGAGGTGACATAAAGGATGTCGAGGTCCTTGCCGCCGAATTCGCAGCAGGTCGGCAGGTCGGTCGGCAGCAGCACGGTCTGCATCAGCTTGCCCTGGGGGTCGTAGCGGCAGATTTTGCTCGTCACCGGGATGGTCACCCAGTAGCAGCCCTCGGCGTCGACGGTGGCTCCGTCGGCGACGCCGCCGGTCACCGTCATGTCGATGAAGGTGCGGCGGTTCTCGATGTCGCCGGTGGCGGCATCGAAATCATAGGCCCAGACAGCGCCGGCATGGCTGTCGGAGAAATACATGGTCTTCGAATCCGGGCTCCAGGCCAGGCCGTTGGAGCAGCCGATGCCGTCGATCATCCTGTGCACCGAAAGGTCGGGATCGAGCCGGTAGAGCGCGCCGATGAACTCGACCGGCTTGCCCGGCACCTCGAACATCGAGCCCGACCAGAAACGGCCCTGGCGATCCGGCTTGCCGTCGTTGAAGCGGGTTTCCGGCATGTGCGCTTCCGGATCGACGATCGCCTCGAATGTGCCGGTCGCCGGGTCGAAGAAATGGAAGCCGTCGGTCATGGTCAGCACCAGGCCGCCCTTTTCGCGCAGGCCGAGACAACCGAGATATTCCGGCGTCTCGAAGACCTCGTCCTTGCCGGTTGAGGGATCGTAGCGATGGATCAGCTTCTTCCAGATGTCGATCCACCAGAGAACGCCGGCCTTGGGGTCCCAAAGCGTGCCTTCACCCAGCTCCGCGCCGGCATCGACGACGCAAATGATTTCGACCATGGTCAGCCCTCTTTTCCGCGCAGTCTGCCGCCGAGGCCGGCGAAGGTTTCGCTGCCGATCGATACGGTGAGCAGGATCACCGCGCCATAGACGATGAGCAGCGCGCCGCTCGACAGGTTCAGTGCCGGGAGCAGGCCGGTCAGGATGGTCAGCACCATGGCGCCGGCGACTGTGCCGAGATAGTGGCCGCTGCCGCCAAGGATCGAGGCGCCGCCGATGGCCACCGCCGCGATCGAGGTGAACAGATAGGCGTCGCCCATGCCGAGATAGGCCTGCCCGGAATAGCCGGTCAGAAGCATGCCGGCGAAGGCAGCGGTGAGGCCGGAGATGACATAGGTCGCGATGGTGGTGCGCGCCGTCGGCACGCCGGAGAATTCGGCGACCGTGGCGCTGGTGCCGAGCGCATAGAGATGGCGGCCGAACGCCGCCTTGGAGAGCAGCAGCGTCGCCACCAAGGTCAGCGCAAGCCAGATCAGCGCGATGACCGGGAAGGCGCCGATGCGCCCGACCGACAGGAACTGGATCAGAGCCGGCGCCGAGGGCGTCGGCGAGCCGCCGGTCAGCACCAGGATCAAGCCTTGCAGGATGACGTTGGTGGCCAGCGTCATGATGATTGGCGGCACGCCGAACTGGGCAACGCCGACGCCGTTGATCAGGCCGATGAAGGCGCCGCCGGCAAGCAGCAGCGGCATGACCCAGACCAGCGGCAGATCCTGGCCGCCGCACAGCAGCGCCATGACGATCGCTGCCGAATTGAGCACCCACGGCACCGACAGGTCGATGCCGCCGCCGATGATGACAAAGGTCTGGCCGAGCGCGACGATGCCGACGAAGGCCGCCAGCACGACGGTCGAGCGCATGTTGGAGACCGACAGGAAGCCCGGCGAGAACAAAGCCGTGACCAGGAGCAGTACGACCATGCCGGCATAGGCGAGCACGATGAGCCGGTTGCGGGCGAGAAAGGCGCTCATTGGACGCGACCCCTTGCGGCTTTTTCGGCGACGGAACTGGCCAGCACCGAGAGCAGCAGGATGACGCCCGAGGCGACCGGCTGCCAGTAGCTCGACACATGCAGGACGAAGACCAGATTGCCGATCAGGGTCAGCACGAAGGCGCCGATCAGCGTGCCGGCAAGATGGCCGCGGCCGCCGAACAGGCTGACGCCGCCGATGACCGCCGCCGCCACCGAAGGCAGGATATAGTCCTTGCCGATGGTCGGCGAGCCGGCGCCGGTCTGCGTCGTCAGGAACAGCGCCGCCCCCGCCGCGAACAGGCCGGACAGGCCATAGGTGACGAGATTGACATGCGTGATCGAAACGCCGGACAGGAAGGCCGACTTTTCGTTGGAGCCTGTCGCCTGGATCGTTATGCCGATGCGGGTGGCACGGAACCACCACCAGAACAGCAGCAGTGCCACCAGCATCCACACCGGGCTGGTCAGCCCGAACAGCTGCGCGTAGCCCAAGCCGACCCACCAGGACGGAACGCTGCCGCCATCGGTCGGCAGGATGATCATGGCGATGCCGTTGAGGATCGACCAGGAGGCAAGGGTGACGAGGAAGGGTTGCAGCTTGAGCAGCGAGATCAGCAAGCCGTTGAGCGCACCGATCAGGAAGCCAAGGGCCAAAATGATGATCGCCCAAAGTACGACGGTGGACGGATCGTCGGTGAAGCGTGTCGCCGCGATCACCGTGCCGAGGCTGATCATGCCGCCGATCGACAGATCGATGCCGCCGCGCACCAGCACGATGGTCTGGCCCGTCGCCGCCAGCATCAGCGTCATCGCCGCAGCTGTGTCGAGGTTGAGCTCGTCGAGCGAAAAGACACCGGATTGCAGGCTGCCATAGATGGCGACGATCAAGGCCAGCATCAGGCAAGCGACCAGGAACGGCGCGCGGTCGAGCGCACGGCCACGCCAGTCGATGCCGGGTTGCTGCATTTTCGTCTCGACCGATCTTTCCGCCACGGACACTACCATGCCTCAGGCCGCCTCGCTTTCAAGCATGGCGGCGCGCAAAATGCCGGCTTCCGAGATGCGGTCGCCCTCGAGGGTCGCGGCAATGCGGCCGTTGCGCATCACCAGCACCCGGTCGGCGACATGGACGAGCTCCGGCATGTCGCTCGAATGGAACAGGATGGCATAACCCTTGGCTGCCAGATCGCGCATCAGCTGAAAAATCTCGCCCTTGGTGCCGACATCGACGCCGCGCGTCGGGTCATAAAGCAAGAGCACGCGCGCCTGCGTCAACAGCATCTTGCCGAAGATCACTTTCTGCTGGTTACCCCCAGACAGCGTGCCGGCAAGCTGCTCCGACGTGCCGGCCTTGATGTGCAGGAAATCGACCATTTCCTTGACCAGCGCCGCTTCCTTTTGCCGGCTCAGAAAACCGTTTTCGGTGAAACGCTTGATGACCGACAGAGTCAGGTTCTCGCGCACGCTCTTGGTCAGCAGCAGGCCCTGGCCGCGCCGGTCCTCCGGCACCAGCGCGATGCCGTCCTTGCCGGTCAGCGCCTGGCGCGGATTGCCGATCGACACCGGCTTGCCCCAGAGTTCGATGCTGCCGCTGGCCTTGCCGGCGCCGAACAGCGACTGGAACAGTTCGCGCTGGCCGTGGCCCTGCAAGCCGCCGACGCCGAGCACCTCGCCCTCACGCAGCGCGAAGTCGACGCCGGAGAGCCGGCTGCCGCTCGAAAGCCCCTTGACCCTCAGCGCGATGCGATCGGTCGCGGTGGCAATGCGCTCGGGATAGAGCCGGTCGAGGTGCCGGCCGATCATCTGGGTGACGATCTCGTTGTCGGAGACGGCGTTGGCCTCATGCACCGCGATGGTGCTTCCATTGCGAAAGATGGTCAGCCGGTCGGCGATGGCGCGCACCTCGGCCATGCGATGCGAAATGAAGATGACCAGCCTGCCCTCGGCGGCCAGTTGCCGGGTGAGGTTGAGCAGCCATTCCGCCTCCCGCGCTGGCAGCGCCGAGGTCGCCTCGTCGAGGATCAGGATGCGCGGATCCTTGGCCAGGCCCTTGGCGATCTCGACGATCTGCCGTTCGGCCAGCGTCAGCCGGCGCAACTCCTGGTCGGGGCGGAGGCTCGGAAAATTGTACTTTTCGAGCAGCGCCAACGTCTTGCGGCGCATCTCGGCGCGATGGACGGTGCGCAAAAGTGTCCTTGGTTCGTGGCGAAACCAGATGTTCTGCTCGACGCTGAGGTCGGGGATCAGCGACAGTTCCTGGAAGACGGCGGCGATGCCGCGCGCCTGGGCCGCATCCGGATTGGCCGGGCGATAGTCCCGGCCGTCAACCAGGATCGAGCCGCCATCATGCCGCACCGCGCCCGACAGGATCTGGATGAAGGTGCTTTTTCCCGCACCGTTCTCGCCGAGCAGCGCGTGCACCTCGCCGGCGCGGGCACTGAATGTCGCCTCGCTCAGCGCGACGATGCCGCCATAGCGTTTGGACAGGCCTTTGACGGTGACGAGGTCCATGAATGCACTTTCGAAGGCCGTTTCTATTGTAGGCGGTCGCTTCGGGCCGATTGGCAAGGTCAGCGCCGCCCCTCATCCGCCTGCCGGCACCTTCTCCCCGTATAGTGACGGGGAGAAGGGAGCTGGCTGCACCGCCGACAATTGGCGAAATCATCGGCGAAAGCGTCTTTCTCCCCGTCACTATACGGGGAGAAAGTGCCGGCAGGGCAATGAGGGGCGGCGCCAACGCCCGATGATCCAACAATCACCCAAGCAATTGCCCGTACCAGAACTTACTTGCTGCCGGCGGCTTCCGCGGCGGTGATCTCGACCCAGTCGGGCGTGATCGGCAACGTCAGGCCCGGCGCCTGGTCGGGGAAGGCGTTTTCGCCGACCGCGATCTTGATCATCTTGGTGCCGGGGTAAAGCTGGGACTCGAAGGGATCGGTGGTGACGAAGTCGCCCTTGACCGAGACGGAGCGTTCAGCCGGCTTCTTGCCGGTGTCGAGAATGTCGACAGCCAGCTTGATCGCTTCCGACGAGAGATAGGCCGGGTTCGAGCCGAGGATGCACTTGGCGCCTTGCGTCTGTGCGCAGGTGAGTGCTGCGACATTGTAGGAGAAGCCGACGACCGGGACGATCGGCCGGCCGGCATCCTTCAGCGCCTGGATGGCGCCTGAGCCATAGCCTTGGGTCATGATGCCGTCGATTTGCGGGTTGGCGGCGAGAAGTGCCGCGACGCCCGACTGCTCCGGCCCGAGCGCGTAGTTGCCGTTGTAATAGCCGACGACCTTGATGTCGGGGTATTTGGCCAGCACCTTCTCATAGCCCTGCTGGAGTTGCGCCGAAATCGGCGCGCCGGCAAGGCCGCGGTCGAGGATGATGTTGCCCTTGCCGCCAAGCTGCTTGGCCATCCACTCGGCCATGACGGAGGGGATGCGGTCCCAGTCGGAAGCCACGGCAAAGGCGCAGGGCTCGGTCACCACCTGGTCGAAGCTGATGACGACGATGCCGGCGTCGCAGGCTTTCTTGATGGTCGGGTTGAGCGCCGAATCCGAGCCGGCGTCGACCAGAATGGCATCGGGCTTCTGGCGGATGATGTTGTTGAGCGAATTGATCTGCGCCTGGACCGTGTTCTCGACGTTTTCGATCTTGAGGTCGACACGGCCCTTCAGCGGTCCCTTGTTCACCGAAACGGTGGCGACGCGTTCCATCTGCTGGCGCCAGTCATTGCCGACGAAATTGTTCGAGAGATAGATGGTGTAGGGCTTCTTGTCCTCGGTGTGGCCTGCATGCATGCCGATCGCCATCATGGTGGCGGCAAGTGCGGCAAGACCGATGTTACGGCTCAATGATTTCATGATTTTCTCCTCCCATTTTTCGTTTCGAAATATCGACGCCATTGCCGGCGCGAATCAGTTTCCGGATGCCTCCTTGGGTGTGATCTCGACCCAGCTTGGCGTGACCGGCAGCGACAGGCCCGGCGCCAGATCGGCGAACACGGTCTTGCCGAGTTCGATCCTGACCGCCGACGAGTTGGCGGCGTATTTGGCATTGACCATATCCGTAGTCAGGCCGGGTGAGTTGAACAGCACGGTGGTCTCGGCCGGCTTCTTGCCGGTATCCAGAATGTCGACCGCGAGCTTGATCGCCTCGGCGGAAAGCGATGGCGGGTTGGCGCCCAGCCAGCACTTTGCCCCCTTGGTCTCGGCGCATACCACGCCGGTACCGTTGAAGGCGGCGGCGACGATCGGCACCAGCGGCCGGTCGGCATTCTGCAGCGCCTTGATGGCGCCGGTGCCATAGCCTTGCGAGAAGATGCCGTCGACTTCCGGGTGGGCGGCGAGCAGGCTGGCGACGCCTTCCTGTTCGGGCCCGGCAGCATAGTTGCCGTTGAAATAGCCGACGATTTGAATGTCAGGGTATTTCTTCAGCACGGCGCCAAAATTCTTCTCGAACTGCTCGGAGATCGGCGCGCCAGCGAGGCCGCGATCCATGAACACCTTGCCCTTGCCACCGAGGATGGATGCCATCCATTCCGCCTGGTTGTTGGCCATGATGTCGAAATCGGAGTGCAGCTTGTAGGCGCATTGCGCCGACACGGTCTGGTCGAAGCTGACGACGATGATGCCGGCGTCGCAGGCTTTCTTGATGGTCGGATTGAGCGCTTCCGCCGACGATGCATCGATGAGGATGGCGGCTGGTTTCTGGCGGATGATGTTGTTCAGCGAATTGATCTGCGCCTGAACGGTGTTCTCGGCATTTTCGATCTTGAGGTCGACGCGGCCCTTCAGCGGACCCTTGTTGACCGCGACATTGGCGACGCGCTCCATCTGCTGGCGCCAGTCATTACCGACGAAATTGTTCGAGAGATAGATGGTGTATGGCTTCTTGTCTTGCGTATGGCCGGGTGTCGCTCCAACGAAGGCCGCGACCCCGGCAAGCGCCACGAAGCCGGCGCACAAGCTCTTCAATTTCATGGTCTCCTCCCTGCGTTTCCTGCCCAGCCGGCGATGGACTGCGCCATCTCTATCGGATGAAGACGACAAATTGATACCGGTACCAATTGCAGTTGTCAATTTGACGGAGCTTCCCCCGAGGCTGCGTTCGAGAGTGGATTCTCACCGGATCTCCTCCCGGCAACTCCTCTTTCGGCCGGCACTCAGCCTAGCTATCATGCTATTATAATTTTATAGGCCTGTCCATGCGGCCAGCATAGGAAAATGCCGCAGCGGGCGCCCTCAGGACAGGTCGTTGGGCGCGTCGTAGGTGATGCTGAAAATATCGGCCGGGTGGCGGGCGACGGAAAACTCGATGCTGCGCTGATCCGCCGACTGATAGAGCATCTCCACCGTCAGCACGGGACTGCCCAGTCCAATGCCGAGGTCGGCGGCAACCGCCTCGTCGGCGATTTCGGCCCGCACAGTGACATGCGCCACGTCGAGGCGCAGGCCGAGATGTTTTTGCACCGAGCGAAAGATCAACACGTCGGAAAAGTCTTCCCGCTTCAGCCTGGCGCCGATGTCGGGCGGGAAATAGGTGGTGATCTGCGCCTTCCGCTGCTCGCCGATCGACAGCACGCTGCGCAGGCAATAGCCCGCTTCGTCCTTGCCCATGCCGAAATGGCGCTGGAGTACGGGAGAAACCTCCTTGCGATAGGATTTCACTGTCAGCAGCGCGTCCTTGGTGAAGGCCGCCATGTCGGCGAAATTCTTGAACTTCCAGCTCAGATTGACAGAAGGGCTGCGCGCCGCGACCACCGCCGGCTTGGCCGACCGCTTCCTGATCAGGCCATCGGCCTCGAGATCGCGAAGCGCCTGGCGCACGGTGATCAGGCTGACGCCAAAGTGCTCGGCAATGGTCGCTTCCTTCGGCAACTCGCCGCCGACCGGAAAGGTGCCATTGCCGATCGGCTCGCGCAGGATGTCGGCGAGCTGGCGGTAAAGCGGCCCGTTGGCGCGGCCGAGTGTCCGCTTGGGAAGACTGTCGATGGTGGGAACGGAGTGATCCATGAGCCTCGTCGCGCCTGTGTCGGAGCTTTTATAATAGCTTCCTTCGCCCGAGGCTAGGCAACGCCGACGACGATCGACCGGCTTAGAGCGGTTCATCGTTTCATGGAAACGCAGAACCGCTCTATCTCTTGTTTTGACGCAATTCCGGACGGAAAACCGCTACACACTTTTCCCGGAATTGCTCTAGACGAAGAGCCGAAGCGGGTTTTCGATCGCGGATTTCAGGGCCGTGAGCCACGCGGCGGCGGCCGCCTCGTCAACGCGCGCCGCATCCGCTGTCAGCAGGCAGTCGGCATGATCGCCGGCTGTGTTGACCGACACAGTCAGGCGCATGGCGCGGCCGGGCAACAGCGGCATCATCACCGGGTGGATGTCGCTCGCCGGCAGCAACCGCAGGGACAGTGCAGCCAGTTTTTCCGCCTCGTCAAGGGTGTCGGCCAGAGCCGCAAGCCTTGCTGCGCGCAGCAAAGTCAGGGGCATCTCCGGGGCTGTCGCGAACAGCGCTTGCCGGCCTGCCAGCTCCAGCGCCACCGCCGCTTCGCCGGCCTTGGCGATGTCAGGAGTTTCTCCGAATGCCCGACCCGCCGCTCGCAGCAGGATGTCGTCGATGGCGAACTTTTTTCCCGAGTTCTCCAGCGCAGCCAACAATTCACGCAATGCATCCAGCGCGATCGATGTGGCGAAGGCAGCGACGCGGGGCGCGGCAACGGGGGGCGTGGCAGCAGGCGGATTTATGGGCGCGGTAACCAGGATGAAGCCAAGCACATCGGCTGCCAGGATGCGCCCGCCGGGGCCATTGCCGCGAAGCGCTTCGAGAGAGATCGCGCGCTCGCGCGCCAGACGGCGCGCATAGGGCGAAACCGCCAGCCGCCGTGTCTGCGGGGCCATTGCGTTCATTTCAGATACCCGGCATTGACGCAGTTCGTCAGCCGGCCCTCGGCGAGATAGGCATGCACCACCTCGATCGATTTCAGCCTGAGGTCGCGCATCGAAGCGGGGCTGTAGAAGGCGGCATGCGGCGTGACGATCAGCCGGTTGGCGATCCACGGCTCGCGGCGACGCCATGCCGCCAGCAGCGGATGGTCGAGGTCGCCGGGTTCGTTCGGCAGCACGTCCAACCCGGCACCTGCGACAATGCCCTTGCGCATTGCGGCTTCCAACGCGTCGAGATCGACGATCGGGCCTCGCGCGGTGTTGATCAGCACGAGCCCTGGTTTGGCGGCGGCGAAAGCGGCGGCGCCAAGCAGCTTGCGGGTCTCTTCGCTCAACGGCGTGTGGACGCTGACCACATCCGCCCGCCCCATCAGCTCGGCCAGCGAATGCACCCGCTCGTAGCCGGTCGACAGGTCGACGCCGGACAGAAGATGCGGATCGTAAAACACCACCTTCATGTCGAAGGCAGAGGCACGGCGCGCGGTGGCCAGCCCGATGCGGCCGAGCCCGACAATGCCGAAAATGGCGCCCTTGTGCCGGCGCACCAGCGGCGCCTTGGAAAAATGCCAGCCCTCAGTGCCATTGCCCGAAAGCTCCGCGCCACAGGCAGAGGTGCCGCGCGTCAGCGCCAGCATCAGGCCGATGGCGTGGTCGGCAACTTCGGTCGTGCCATAGTCCGGCACGTTGCAGGCGGGAATCTTGCGCGCACCCCAGCCCGCCGTGTCGATGTTGTCGAAACCGACGCCGGAGCGTACCGCGATCCTGGCCCTGGGAAAGGCGGTCGGGGCGGCGGCGACATTGTGGGTCGGCGAATAGTTGATGATGGCATCGACCGTCTCGCAGACGGCCGGATCGAGCACGGCGGCCTTGTCGTTGGTCGACCTGGCGAGGATGAACTCGATGTCGGGATAATGCTCGCGCTCGAGTTCGGCTTCGTCGGCGGCTTGCCAGTTGGCGCACAGGATCTTCATGCTTGCCCTTCGGATTTCGCGTGAAAGGATGATTATTTCTTGATGCCGCCGATGCGACCGCCCATCGGCACGACAGCGCCGACCGGCTGGTCGATCGCGACAAGCGTACCGCTGATGGGCGCTTCGATCTCGACGACAGCCTTGTCGGTTTCGATCTCGGCGATCAGTTCGCCTTCCCTCACCGCGTCGCCGACCGCCCTCAGCCATTTGATGACGGTGCCCTCGCTGACGGTGAGATCGCCGAACGGCATTGTTATCGGCTCGTCGTCGCCGGCAATGGGAGCGGGAGCCGCCGGCGCGCTGGGTTGCGGCTTGGCCGGGGCCAGTGCAGGCTTAGCCGGCGCAGCACTTTTCAGGCCAACCGTGTACCAGTGATCCGGCACCGGCGGCTTGCCTGATATGACGTCGCGTACGCCCTGGGTGATGCGCGCCGTGTCCACCAGCATGGCCCGCTCCAGCACCGGTGCGAAGGGGTGGGAGGTCGGCGCGGTGTGCAACCTTCCGGGCGGGGCGTCGAGTTCGTCGAAGGCGAGTTCGTTGATCGCCTGGGCGATCTCGCCGCCCAGGCCGCACATCGCCCAGGCCTCGTCGACGACGAGCAGGCGATGGGTCTTGCGCACGCTGGCGACGATCGTGTCGATGTCGAGCGGCATGATGGTGCGCGGATCGATGACCTCGGCCTCGATGCCCTCGGTGGCCAGCGCTTCCGCCGCCTCCAGCGCGCGCTGCACCATCTGGCCGGCGGCGACGATGGTGATGTCGGCGCCGGCTCGCGCGATGCGCGCGACGCCGAACGGCACATAATGGTCGCCGACCGGAACCTCACCCTTGGAGGCGAACAGCGCCTTGGGTTCGAGCATGATGACGGGATCGCCAGCCCTCAGCGCCGTCTTCATCAGCCCCTTGGCATCCGCCGGGGTCGAGGGAACACAGACGATGAGCCCCGGCATATGGGCGAAGACCGGATGGTAGATGCCGCTGTGATGCGGGCCGGAACTGCGCAGCGCGCCGGCACCGACGCGCACCACCATCGGCGCGCTCATCAGGCCGCTGGTCATGTAGCGCAGCTTCGCCGCCTGCAGGAAGATTTGCCCGGCGGTCTCGAAAGCGAAGTCGGCGAACATCAGGTCCGAGACCGTGCGCGCTCCGGTGGCCGAAGCGCCAACGGCGGCGGCGGTAAAGCCCTGTTCGGAGATCGGCGTGTCGACCATCCGCTCGGCGCCGAATTCCTGCCAGAGGTTCTTGGTGTGGGCGAAGCTGCCGCCGCGCTCGCCGGTGCCCTCGCCGAAATAGAGGATCGCCGGATTGGCGCGCATCTCTTCGGCGATGCCGTCGCGCACCGCCTCCAGCCAGCCTTGCGTGCGCGTCTCGCCGACGGCGCGCGGCTGCAGGGCGGCCGGCGGGTTGATCGGATCGGCGAAGACATGCAGCCGCACCGTAGCGGGGTCCGGCTCGGGTGAGTTGCGGGCGAAGGTCAAGGCGTGCTCGACCACCTTCTCGATACGGCTTTCGATGGCCGCCAGCGCCTCGGCGTCGGCGACGCCATAGTCCTCGATCAGCTTCTTGCGGAACATGTCGATCGGATCGCGCTTGATCCAGGCGTCGAGTTCTTCCTGCGTGCGGTAGGTGCCGATGACCGGATCGCCCTCATGGTGGCCGACCGTGCGATAGGTCTTGGCCTCGATCAGCGTCGGCCCCTTGCCGGAACGGGCGCGCTCGGTCGCTTCCTTCATGGCCAGCCAGACGGCGAACACATCATTGCCGTCGACGGCGACGCCAGGCATGCCGTAGGACGCGGCCTTGGTGGCGATCTCGGGATTGAGCGTGATGGATTTTAGCGGCGTCGCGGTGGCATAGAGATTGTTCTCGCAGACGAAGACCGCCGGCGCGCGCTGCACGGCAGCGAAGTTGAGCGCCTCGTGGAAGCCGCCATGGTTGGCGGCGCCGTCGCCGAAGAAGGCGACGCCGATGTCGTCGCGGCCCTGCTGGCGCGCGCTCATGCCGATGCCGACGGCATGGCCGATGCCGGCGGCGACGATGCCGTTGGTGCCGAACAGGCCGACCGAGCGATCGTAGAGATGCATGGTGCCGCCGCGGCCGCCACAAATGCCGTCGGCCTTGCCGAACAGCTCGGCCATCACCCGGCCGGGATCGGCGCCTTTGGCCAGCGCATGGCCATGGCCGCGATGGGTGGAGGTGACCCAGTCGGTCGGCCGCAGATGCGCGCAGACACCGACGCCTGTCGCCTCCTCGCCGATATAGAGATGCAGAAACCCAGGCGTTTCGCCCTTGCGGCAGGCGATCTGGGCGATGCTTTCGAAGCGGCGCAACAGCACCATGCGTTCGAACAGGTCGAGCAGGATTTTCCGGTCGGGCAGATTTGGCGCACCCCTAGAATCCTCGCGTGCGCGCGCCGCAGAAATTGCCACCAAAGCCTCCCTGAATCCGTCTTGCGCCGGGCGGCAGAGCGCCGGCGGCGAGCTTGTTGGTCACCCGCTCCGGCTCATAATAGATTATAATAGCATAATGTCTACTGGCTCTGAAGGGGGCCGTGCGCAGAGCTAGAGTTTCGTGATGCGCACCGTGGCATCGGGCCGCTGGAACAGTTCCGGCCTGAGACCAAGACCAAGCCCCGGACCTTCGAGCGGCGCGACATGGCCCTCGCTGACAGGCGGAATGTCGGCGACGATCTCGGTGTACCAGCCGGTGAAATAGGCACGCACCGCTTCCTGGTAGTTGACGTTCGGCAAGGTGGCGGACAGCGCGCAGCTGGCGGCATAGACGATCGGCCCGGTGCAGTCGTGCAAGGTCACCGGCAGTTCGCTGGCCTCGGCCATGTTGGCGATCTTGCGCGCCTCGCTCAAGCCGCCGCACCAGGCGAGGTCGATCATGATCACGCTGGCCGCGCGCTTGTCGATCAGCTGCTTGAACATCTGCCGCGAGGCCAGCCGCTCGCTGGCGGCCACCGGAATGGAGGTGTGGCGGGCAAGCTCGGCCATGGCGTCAAGTTCATTGTAGCGGATGGGTTCCTCCAGCCAGGCGACGTCGTAAGGTTTGAGGGCTTCGGCGATGCGCAGCGCCGGCGGCAGGGTCCACAGCCCATGCAATTCGACCATGATCTCCATGTCGCGGCCGACAGCGTCGCGGACCCTCTGGAACGGCTCCAGCGCCTTGTCGAGATCGGCAAGCGAAATGCGGGTGCCGTTCGAAGCCTCGGCGGCGATGTCGAACGGCCAAATCTTCATCGCCTTGATGCCTTCCGACTTCAGGCTTTTGGCGAGGTCGCCGGCATTGTAGCGCCAGGCGAGCAGGTCCTCATACGGGCCTTCATTCGAATCGCCTGCCTTCAGCGACCAGTCCTCGCCGCGCTCGAACAGGGCGTTTTTCCTGGTGGCGCGGACATGCTTATAGCCGGCGCAGGTATTATAGATCGGCACGCTCTTGTGCGTGCGGCCGCCAAGCAGCCGCCAGACCGGCTCGCCGAGCGCCTGGCCATAGATATCCCACAGCGCGATGTTGACGGCGGAGTTGCCGCGCACCTCGGCGCCGGAATCGCGCGCGCCGACATAGACGCTGCCCAGCGTGCGGTCGTGCAATTCGATGTCGCGCGGGTCCTTGCCCAGGAGATAGGCGGCGACATTGTCGTGGATGTAGGAGGCGACCGGCCCCGGCGCCCAGAAGGTCTCGCCGGTGCCAATGATGCCGGCATCGGTGTGGACGCGCAACCAGAACAGGAACGGGAACTCCGCCAGCTGCAGCGTTTCGAGCGCGACGACTTTCATCTCTTTCCTCCCGGTTCCGAACGACCATATGACCGATCGGACGATAGCATATCTCGTTGACAGTCATTTATGGTACCGGTATCAAATACGTCAAGATGACCGCTGGGAGGGCGCTTGCTTGCCTGCCGAAATTCATGACATGACGCACAAGAGAGCACTCGTCACCGGCGCGGCCGGCGGCCTCGGCCGCGAGGTGGCGATCCAGCTGGCCCGGCGCGGCTGCGCCGTCGCAATCACCGATATCAATGCGGAGGGAACGACCGAGACCGCCCGTCTGGTTCGAGAGCAAGGTGGCGAAGCCGAGACCGTCATCGGCGATTTCACGCTAGAGGGCGCGCCGGAGGCGGCGGTGGAAAAAGTGGTGGCGCGTTGGGGCGGCATCGACATCCTCGTCAACAATGCCGGCTATGGCGTGATAGAGCCGTTCCTCGACGCCACCTACAAGGCGTGGACGCGCACGCTGGCGCTCAACGTCACAGCCCTTGCCATGGCCTGCAGGGCGGCGGGGCGGGTGATGCGCGAGCAGCGCTCGGGGCGCATCATCAACATCACCTCGCCCGGCTCGCGCATGGCGCTGCCCGACTACACCGCCTACACGGCGAGCAAGGCCGGCGTCGATTCCATCACCCGTGCCGCCGCCGTGGCGCTCGCGCCTTACGGCGTGCTGGTCAACAGCCTGGCGCCGGGCATGATGGACACCGAGATGCAGCGTTCGACCGAGGCCGACCTCGCCCGAGCCAATGGCCGCAACGATCTGCAAGCCTTTCTCGACGAGCGCACGCGCCGCATTCCGCTCGGCCGCCGCGCCGAGATTTCCGAGGTCGCCGAGGCCGTCGTCTGGCTCTGCCTCGATGCGCCGAAATACATGACCGCCGAGCGGCTCAACATGTCGGGCGGGCTCGACAAGGACTGATCAGATGCTGCGAAACTCCCCTCCCGGCACCGCCGACGTCAGCGCGCTCGAACGCAAGGCAACGCAATTGCGCCGCCACATGCTGACCATGGCGCGCGGCCAGGGCCAGGGCTATATCGGCCAGGGCCTCGGCATCGCCGATACGCTGGCGGCGCTGTATTTCCACGAATTGCGCTATGACCCGCACAATCTGGCGTGGGCGGACCGCGACCGCTTCCTGTTGTCGACCGGGCACTATTCCATCGCGCTGTGGGCAGCACTTGCCGAGGCCGGCATCCTTCCGGTCGAGGAACTGGTCACCTATGGCGCCGACAACAGCCGGCTGGAGATGTCGACGCTCGACACAACGCCCGGCGTCGAAATGATCGGCGGCTCGCTCGGCCATGGCCTGGGACAAGGCGTCGGCCAGGCGCTCGGGCTGCGCGTCGATCGCTCCGACGCCCGCGTCTTCGTCGAACTGTCCGACGGCGAGATGCAGGAAGGCTCGACCTGGGAAGCGGCGATGTCGGCCAGCCATTTCAAGCTCGACGGGCTGGTGGCGCTAATCGACTGCAACGGCATCCAGGCCGATGGGCCGGTCGTGCTCGACATGGAGCCGGTGGCCGACAAATGGCGCGCCTTCGGCTGGGAAACATTCGAAATCGACGGCAATGACATGAATGCCGTGGTTGGCGCGCTGGCCGATGCGCGCGAACGCAACGGCAAGCCGAAGGCGATCGTGCTGCGCACCCTGCCGGGCAAGGGCGTGCCGCGCATCGAGACCAGCGAGAAATCGCACTTCTTCCGCATCGACGTGGCGCAATGGGACGGCATCATCGCCGAGTTCGACAAAAGCGTGGGGGCACAGCAATGAGCGGTCCCGCGATGGAGGCCGGACGGACCTTGGCCATGGGCCAGGACGAAGTTTTAGGCGGCGGCCGGCAAAGCGTGGAGGCGCCGTTCGGCCGGGCGCTGGCCAGGCTCGGCCAGAGCCATCCCGACATTGTCGGGCTGACGGCCGATCTCGGCAAATACACCGACACTCTGCCGTTCCGCGACGCCTTCCCGGACCGCTTCTTCAATGTCGGCATGGCCGAGCAGAATCTGGTCGCTGTCGCGGCCGGGCTGGCGCGCACCGGCAAGGTGCCGTTCGCCACCACCTACGGTGTGTTCGCGACGCGGCGCGCCTATGATTTCGTCGCCATCGCGCTTGCCCACTCCAACCTCAACGTCAAGATCGTCGCCGGCCTGCCCGGCCTGACGACCGGCTACGGCGGCACGCATCAGGCGATCGAGGATCTGGCGCTGATGCGCATGATCCCCGGCCTGACCATCATCGATCCTTGCGACGCGACCGAGATCGAGGCGGCGACAGAGGCGATCGCCGAGCATCATGGGCCGGTCTACATGCGCCTGCTGCGCGGCAGCGTGCCTGTCGTGTTCGAGCCCGGTTACAAGTTCGAGATCGGCAAGGCGCGGCGGCTTCGCGAGGGTGCGGATGTCGGCATCATCGCGACCGGCTTCATGACCGAGCGGGCGCTGGACGCGGCGGATGCCTTGCACAAGCGCGGCATCTCCGCCGGCGTGCTGCATGTGCCGACCATAAAGCCCTTCGACGCCGAGGCGGTGGCCGAATTCGCGGCTGATGTCAGCCATGTCGTTACCGCCGAAAACCATGTCGTCGTCGGTGGGCTGGCGAGCCTTGTCGTGGAGAGCTTGTTCGATGCCGGTATTGCGAAGACAGTGACGCGCATCGGCCTGCCGGACCGCTATATCGAATGCGGCGCGGTGCCGACCCTGCAAGCGAAGTATGGCCTGACGACCGAAGCCGTCATCGCAACGATCGCTGCACTGGGTTAGGACTTTCGCATGAAGATCACCGAGATCGAAACCTTCGCCGTCGGCGCCGGCTGGAAGAACTGGCTCTTCGTCAAGGTGCATACCGACAAGGGCATTCACGGCGTCGGCGAAGGCACGCTGAACGGCTTCATCAAGACCACCGAAGCCGGCGTGCATGAGCTCAAGCATCTCGCCATCGGCCAGGACCCCCGCCGTATCAATGCGCTGGCCAAGCGCATGCTGGACAGTGTTTCGCTGGATGGCGGCCATATCCACCGCACAGTGATCGCGGCAATCGAAGTCGCCTGCTGGGACATTCTGGGCAAAAGCCTCGGCGTGCCGATCCACCAGCTTCTCGGCGGACAAGTGCGCGACAGCGTGCTCGGCTACGCCAATGGCTGGTACCGCACCGAGCGCACGCCGGAGGCTTTTCTCGAGGCCGCCAAGGCGGTGCTGGCCAAGGGCTTCAAGGCGTTCAAGCTCGACCCGTTCGGCACCGCGCAAGGTTTCATCTCGCGCGAAGAGCTGGAGCTTTCCTACGCGATCTGCCGAACCTTGCGCGACAGGCTGCCTGATGACACGCTGATCCTGATCGACGTGCATGCACGCTTCACCGAGATCGCCGCAATTCAAGCAGCCCAAAAATTCGCCGATCTCGACATCTACTGGTGGGAGGAGCCGACCTCGCGCGACCGCCAGGAGACCGTGCACGAAGTGGCGCATCGTTCGCCGATTCCCGTGGCGACCGGCGAGATGTATGACACGGTCGGCCAGTTCTACACGCTGGCTGCCGGCGGCGGCGTCAACATCTTCCAGCCCGAGCCGATGTCGCTGGGCGGCATCGGGCCGTCGATGCAGGTGGCCAATCTGGCCCTGGCGCATGGCAGCCATATCGCCCCGCATCAGAGCGGTGGGCCGGTGGCAACGGCGGTGTGCCTGCAACTGGCGGCGGCGGTGCCGAATTTCCTGATCCAGGAGCATTTCGACGCCTTCAACGATCCATGGACGCGCGACCTCGTGACCTGGCACCCGACCGTCAACCCGGACAATGGCCATCTGTCGCTGCCGGACGCGCCGGGGCTCGGCATCGATCTCAACATCGATGCGATCAAGGATCACCCCTACGATCCCGACGCCTATCTCAACGTCCATGCCGAGGGCTGGGAAAAGCGCCTTGGCCGCCGTGAGGGAGGGAAGCCAGGCTAGTCTTAGGCTCGGCCCCCTCCCATCGTCATCCTAGGGCGGAGCAAGGAGCGCAGCGACGCGGCGCAGACCCTAGGATCCATGCCATGACATCAGAGCGCCGCGGCGGTGCGGAATTCTGTTCCGCGGCGCTATTCGGTATCGGTCGCGGCATGGATCCTAGGGTCTCCGCGACGCCGCTTCGCGGCTGCTCCGCCCTAGGATGACGAAGTCAGGCGCTGTCGCGGTCGACGATCTCGAAGCCGAGGCTGGTGATGGTCGGCACCTTGGTGTCGCCGCCGAGCCTTGCCAGCAATTGCCGCACGGCGCGCCGGCCCATCTCGTAGCGATTGACCTTCACCGTGGTCAGCGGCGGATAGAGCTGCGCCGCCAGATCCATGTCGCCATAGCCGGCGATGGCGATCCGGCCCGGCACCGCCCAGCGCCGCCGATGGCACTCCTGCACGGCGCCGACGGCCAGCGTGTCGCTGGAAAAGAAGATGGCATCGATGTCCCTGTGCCTCGAGGTCAACGTTACCAGCGCCTCGGCGCCGCCCTGCGCGGTGATCGGCACCTCGACCTCCATGTCGCCATGGTTGGTGAAACCGAGTTCGGTGAGCGCTGCGTGATAACCGGTGCGGCGCTGCTGCAAACGGTCATTGCCGTGGATCGGCGTCGAGACGAAGCCGATGCGCTTGTAGCCCTTGGCCGCCAGATGCATGGTCATGGCATACGCCGTCTCGAAGTTGGAGACGCCGACGACCATGTCGATCGGCTTGCGGCCCTTGATCTCGGAAATCTCGACCACCGGCGCACCGCTGCTCCTCAGAAGCGCGCGGGCCGCCTCGCTTTGCACGAAGCTCTGCAGGATCATGCCGACCGGGCGCCAGCCGAGCAAGGTGCGGATCGATTTTTCCTCGGCCTCCTGCGTGAACTCACCCTGCACCAGGAGCATCGAATAGCCGCTCTCATGGCACTCGTCGGACATGCCTTGCACCTGTTCGGCGATGCCCGAATTGATCAGCGGCGGCACCACCGTGCCGATCATGCTGCCATTGCCCCGCATGCTGGAGGCCAGCCGGTTCGGCACGAATCCGGCCTGCTCGATGGCTTCCAGAACCTTGGCGCGCGTCTCCGGCGACACCATGTCGGGATTGGACAGCACGCGCGACACCGTCATCGGCGCGACGCCGACGCGCCTGGCGATCTCGCGGACGCCAAGGCGCTGCGGCTTCTTCTCGCCCGCCGACGGCTTATCGGTCATCACCATGCTCCAAGAGAGCGCGACCCACCAAAGATGTCCTCCGGATCACGCGATATCAGCCCATTCATAGCGGTTGCGGCGGACGCTTTCCAGCGACACGCCTGGCTATCGCCCAGCGATATGCCTGGTCATCGGGCGACCGGAAAATTTCACCGTTGACAAGTTATAATATTATAATCTTAATGGCATCAAGGAGCGCGCCAGGATCGGCGTGGGAGCAAGGGGCTGGCTCGCCAAGAGCCGGCAGCAGGCACCGCCAGGGAGGTCAGGATGAACAGCGCGGCTGACGTAAGCTCGCCGCCCCGGGATGCGCAATCGTTCCGGCGGCGACTGATCGGCATCATTGCCGTCGGCGAAGTCGGCGTGCTGGCGGCGATGGCCCTGCTGATCGCTTTCTTCTGGCTGCTCGAGCCGGCGTTCCTGTCCGAACGCAACATCCGCGCCATTCTCAACGTCGTGTCGTTTGTCGGCATCATCGCCATCGGCCAGACCATCCTGCTGGTTGCCGGCGAATTCGACCTGTCCGTCGGTTCGGTGGCTGGCCTGTCCGCCGTGGTCGCCGCCAAGCTGATGACCGCTGCCGCCCTGCCGGTGGCCGTCGCCATTCTCGGTGGCATCGGCGTTGGCGCGCTGATCGGCGTTGTCAACGGCCTGATCGTCGTCAGGCTCGGCATTCCCGCCTTCATCCAGACGCTCGGCATGCTGTTCATCGGCCAGGGGCTGATTCAGGTGGTGACGGGCGGCTATCCGGTCTATCCGCTGCCGGAAGCCATCAACGTCATCGGCGGCACCGATCTGGCCTTCGGCCTCGGCTGGAGCTTTGCCTTCTTCATCATCGCCGCCATCGCCGCCGACTTCGTGCTGCGGCGCACCGTGCTCGGGCGCAACATGTATGCCACCGGCGACAACAAGGAAGTGGCGCATCTCGTCGGCATCAACACCAATGCCTACAAGATCGGCGCCTTCATCGTCGTCGGCGCGCTGTCGGCGATCGCCGGCATGTTCGTCATGGCCGATCTCGGCAGCGGCGGCACCTCGATCGGCAGCGGCTGGGAACTGACCGTGATCGCCGGCGTCGTGGTCGGCGGCGTCAGCCTGTTCGGCGGGGCCGGCACCGTCGCCGGCGGCGTCGTCGGCATCCTGATGCTGAAGGTCGTGCAGAGCGGCCTCGTCGTCATCGGCGTCAACTCCAACTGGCAGCAGATCGCGGTCGGCGTGATCATGGTCATGGCCGTCGGCCTCGACATTTTGCGCCGCCGCTACTTCATCGCCGGGGCCTAAGCAGCCCGGAGAGAATGTGGATATCGCGCCGGCAAAAAGCCGGTGAACCAAGGGAGGTAGGACATGAAAATCGATCTGAAAAAAGGACTGATCGGCGCCGCGCTGGCGGCGGCGGTGGTTGCCACGTCGCTCGGCTCGGCGAGCCTTGCCCGGGCTGCCGACGTGCACCTGCTGTGGGTGCAGGCGATGAAGGATCATCCCGTGCACCGGCTGATGCAGGCAGGCTTCCTCAACAAGTGCAAGGAACTCGGTTACACCTGCGAGGTCGTCGGCGACCCGAGCGCGACAAACTGGGACATTCCGGCGACGGTGCCGCTTGCCGAAGCAGCCCTTGCCCGCACCAAGTACGATGCCATCGGCGTCTATGGTGTGGATCCGGCGATCTATTCCTACATCACCAAGCTTGCCAAGGAAGGCTTTCCGATCGTCACCTGGCATGTCCTGCCGCCGGAGGGCACCGTCACCGGCCTCAAGGCTGCGACCGGCGAGGACATTGCCGATGTCGGCGCCAATGCGGCCATCGCCATCGGCGACAAGCTGGGCGGCAAGGGCACCGTGACGCTGACGCAAGGCGCGTCCAACGACACCGAAAACGCCATGTCGGATGCCTTCCGCAAGACCATCGCGGCGAAATACCCCGGCATCAAGGTGCTCGACACGCAGATGGAGGGCTTCGAGCCGTCGGCGGCCGAAGCCAAGGCGGTGGCGATCCTGCAGGGCAATCCTGATGTGACCGCCGCTTTCGGCACCACCGGCAACAGCATCCAGACCTGGTCGGGCGCGGCTCGCAAGGCCGGACGCGACGTCGTCATCATCGGCATGGATTACATCAGGCAGAACCTCGACCTGGTGAAATCGGGCGCCGCCTACGGCATCGTCGCGCAGCCGCTCTATGAAGAGAGCGCCAAGGTTGCCGAGCTGCTCGGCGACCTCGCCCAGGGCAAGACCGTGCCCTACAGCAATCCGTTGCCGGCCAAGGTGATCACCGCCGCCGACCTCGGCCCCTATTACAAGATGCTGGACAGCGCCGGCCAGTAGCACCCGCCGCCGGGTCCGCACCTTGCAGGCCCGGCATCTCCTGAGAGGATCGTTGTGTCCAGCACCACGCAAGAGCCGCTGTTTTCGGCCACTGGAATCGTCAAGAGTTTTGGCGGCGTGCAAGCGCTGCGCGGCGTCGATTTCGATGTGACATCAGGTGAAATCCACGCTCTGCTTGGCCAGAACGGCGCCGGCAAGTCGACGCTGGTCAAGATCCTCAACGGCGTTCACCCGGCCGGCTCCTACACCGGCGCCATCGGGCTCGAAGGCCGGCCCGTCAGTTTTGCCTCGCCCGCCGACGCGCGGTCGAACGGTGTCGGCTATGTGCCGCAGGAAATCGAGGTGCTTGAGCAACTCTCGGTCGCCGAGAACGTCTTTGCCGGCCGCACCGGGCTCGGCGACGGCGTGCTGGTCCACCAGCGGAAGCTCGAACAGCGGGCCGGCGAGATCTTCGCCGAGCTTGGCATCGACATCGATCCGAGAGCCTATGTCGCGTCGCTGACCTCGGCGCAGCGCCATCTGGTGATGATCGCCCGCGCCATCGTGCTGAAACCCCGCGTGCTGATGCTGGACGAGCCGACCGCCTCGCTGTCTGGCACCGAAGTCGACGCGCTGTTCAGCGTGCTGCGCCGCCTGAAGGCGCAAGGCGTGGCGATGATCTACATCACCCACCGGCTGCCCGAAGTGCTCGCCATCTGCGACCGCGCCACGGTGCTGCGCGACGGGCAGGTGGCGGTGCGGATCGCAAGAGACGACTTTGATGCCGAGACCTTCATCTTCTCGATGTCGGGCCAGCGATTGCAGCGGCTGTTTCCCGAGCACGCTGCGCCTGCCGGCGCACCGGTCGCGCTGGAGGTTCGCCGGCTCACTGTCGCCGGCCACAGCGGCGCCGTTCACGGCGCGAAGGACATCAACCTCTCCGTCGCCGCCGGCGAGATCGTCGGGCTGGCTGGGCTGCTTGGGTCCGGCCGCAGCGAGATCCTGCACGGCATCTATGGCCGCGTGCCGGCCGAGGGCGAAATCCGCGTTGCCGGTCAGCCCGTAGCGATCAGATCGCCAGGCGATGCCCGCGCCGCCGGGATCGCGCTGCTGACCGAGGACCGCAAGCGCGATGGCTTGCTGTTCAATCTGCCGGTCGGCGCCAACATCACCATCGGTAATCTCGCGCCCTTGTCGCGGCACGGCATGGTGCGCGGCGGGCTTGAGCGCAGTTCGATCCTGGGCGCCATGCGCGCGCTTAACGTCAAGGCATCGTCGCCACAGGCCGCGGTCACGCATCTGTCGGGCGGCAACCAGCAGAAACTGCTGTTCGCCCGCGTGTTGATGCGCGCGCCGAAGGTGCTGCTGCTCGACGAGCCGACAAAGGGCGTCGACGCGGCCACTCGGCACGAAATCTACCGGCTTGTGGTCGAGCTCGCCGAGAAGGGCGTGGCCTTGCTGATCGTCGCCTCCGAACTCGAGGAACTGATCGGCCTTTGCGACCGTTGCCTCGTCGTCGCCGACGGCCGCCTCGTCGACGAATTCCGCCGTGGCGAAGGCGGCGAGGATCGCGTGCTGCGCTCGGTGACCGCGGCGCAGGCGCAACGCCACGCGATGGCTTTACAGGTTTCGTCATGATGTTTGCCGGCAAACGCGTTTTCGTCACCGGTGCGGCGACCGGCATCGGCCGGGCAACGGCCGAGTATCTCGTCGCCCAGGGCGCCAAGGTGTTTGGTACCGGGCTGGACGGCGAAGAAGGAAAGGCGCTTGCCGGCCGCTACGCCGAAAGCCAGTTGATCTTTCGCGAGAGTGATCTCACCCGCGAAGCCGACGTTCAAGCGGCCGTGACTGCCGCGACCGGGCGCTTTGGCGGCCTCGACGCGGTGGTCAACTGCGCTGGCATCTATCCGACCGGCAAGCGGCTTGAACAGGTTTCCGACGCGGAATGGGACAGGACCATAGCCGTCAACCTGACAGCCATTTTCCGCGTCTGCCGGGCGACCTTGCCACTGCTGCGCGAAGCCGGCGGCGGCTCGATCGTCAACATCGCCTCGGTGCACGCCGACGCCACCGTTCCCGGCGTGCCGGCCTATGCGGCGACGAAGGCCGCGGTCGTCGGCTTGTCGCGGCAGATGGCGCTGGACTATGCCGTCGACCGCATCCGCGTCAACGCCGTGCTGGTCGGCTCCGTCGCCACAAGAATGACGCTGGACGGGTTGGAAGCGGCCGGCGGCGCGGAAGCGCTGGGCCTGTCCTTCGAGCCCAACAGGATCGCCCGCATCGCCAACCCTTCCGAGATCGCCACGGCAATAGGCTTCCTGATTTCGGACGCCGCGTCCTTCGTCACCGGCAGCGCCATGCAAGTGGATGGTGGCCTGCTGGCGCGGCTGCTTTAAGACTCAAGCGCAAAAGGCATGAATGAGACGGTGCCGGCAGTGCTTTCGCCCGGGGCAAGCACGATGATGCCCTCGTCCGGATCGTCCCATCGGCCCCGGTTGAACGCGCACGAGGCATTGGTCTGCGGCTCGATGCAGAAATAGGGTTTTGTGGGATCGGCATAGAGCATCAGGTGCTTGAACACCGGATCGGCCTTGATGCGCAAGCCGGCGCCGCGCGTTGGGAAACGGATCGTCGCCTCGCCGGCCCAGCCGCCATAATCGTTGTTGCGCCAGCCGCCCGGCAGAGGCCGGGCCTCGGCGAAATCCAGTTCCGGTGGAAGCGTGACCGGTTCGCCCGAAACGCCCTCGGGCTCTTCGAGGTGGAAACGCCCGGCCTTGAACTGCAACGTCACGTCGGGATCGCGATCGAACCAGGGATGCAGGCCAAAACCGAACGGCAGGGAAACCGGCCCGGTGTTGGTCAGAGTCATTTTAACGCCAAGGCCTTCGTCGGAGACAACGAAAGCCTGCGTCGCGCGGTAGGAGTAGGGATCTGCTCCAGTGGCGATGTCCAGCGACAATGTCGCATAGAAGGCACCCGCACTGGCGACAGTCCAGGCGTGTTGCCAGCCGCTGCCATGCACGTTGAATTTTTCCGGCGGATTGTTGGGCAGGACCTGCCAGCGTTTCGCCGCGAAGTCGAAGGCATTTCCGGCGATCCGGTTGGCGTAGGGGGTCATCGGGAACATGGCGACGCCAAGCACATTGCCGGTGTCACTATCTTCGTCCGAAAGCCGGCGCATGAGATCGATGCCGCGCCAGCGCAGCGAACTCACGCTGCCGCCGATTTGCCGCACCAGCCCGACCTCAAGTGCCCCGGCCTTGAGCGTCAACGGTTCAGAAATTGCGCCCATAGCCTGCCGTCCATCCACCATCGACAACCAGCATCTGGCCTGTCGTATAGGTGTTCAGTGGATCGCAGAAGAACAACACGGCTGCAACCGCTTCCTCGATGCTGCCGGCGCGGCCGACCGGCGTGTGGCTGAGCATCGCCTTGTCGCCCGAAACCATGGTCTCGCCTTCGACCGCACCGACACCGACGGCGTTGACCAGCACCTTGGGGCCGAACTCCATGGCCAGCGTGCGCATGCCGGCGAGGATCGATGCGTTCTCCATGGAAAAGCGCGGATGGCGGCGCATCGGCATGCCGGCGGTCGCCGACAGCAGGAAGACGATGCGTCCGCTGCCGCGCTCGGTCATGCTCACGGCTGCCTTGCGCGCGTCGGCATAAAGCGATCTCGGATCTCCCGCCACCGTTCCCGGCCGCAACGGACAGGACATCAGCAATATATCGGCTTCACGCGCATGAGAGCCCTCGACGAGCTGGCCGCCATTGGCCTGTAACGCTGCGAGCGCTGCTTCGGCGATCAGGTTGCTGTCGCCGTCAAGTGCCACCGAAACGCCCTCGAGATCGATTTCCATGGCGGCACTCACATCACGTATCCCGCCGTCCAACCGCCATCGACGGCCAGCACCTGACCGTTGATGTAGCTTGCGGCTGGAGAGGCCAGAAACAGCACGGCCTCGGCGATCTCCTCCGGCTGGGCCGGCCGGCCGAGCGGCACATGGGCGAGGAATTCTTGTGTGCGGCCGGCGAACTTGCCATCGTCGCCATAGAACAGTTTTGCGGTCAGCGCCGTCATCACCGAGCCGGGCGCGATCGCATTGGTCAGGATGCCTTTTTCCCCGAGTTCGATCGCCATCGAGCGCGTCAGATGGATGATGCCGGCCTTGGCGGCGACGAACGGGCTCTGCAGGCGCATGGCGGCAAGCCCGACGACCGAGGCGATGTTGACGATGCGGCCGCCCTTGCCGGCGGCGAGCATGGGGCCAAGCGCCGCGCGGCTCATGATGTAGAGGCCGTCGAGGTCGATGCCGGTGATGCGGTCCCATTCCTCGGGCGGAAATTCATCCAGCGTGACGCGATGCGCCAGCGTGTTGACGCCGGCATTGTTGACAAGGATGTCGAGGCGACCGTAGCGATCCATGAGTGCGGCGATCGCGTTGTCCACCGATGCGGCGTTGCGGATGTCGGCGACGCAGGCCATCGCATCGCTCAAACCGGCCGCGACCCGCGTCGCGCCTTCGCTGTCGATGTCGGCGACGACCACCGCGGCACCGTTGTCGGACAGGCGTTTGGCTATCGAACTGCCGATCGCGCCGGCGGCTCCGGTGATAAGCGCTACCTTGCCTCGCAAATCGCAGCGCATGTCCCGTCCGCTCCCGACAAATTCGGGTTATGCTATTATAATAATCTCAAAGCGCGGACAAGCAGGTGCGTCGCGGCAAGGCGGTTATTCCGCGGCCGCACCGGCGGCATTCTTGCGGGTGGCGTCGATCATCAGCCGCCGGGCCCGGAACACCCCCCATTGCTGGTCGACCAGCACGCCGATGAGGATGACGCCGCCCATCACCGCGAAGTTGAGCGACGACGGAATGCCAAGCAGATTGACGAGGTTCTGCAACTCCTGCAGCAGGATCGTGCCCAGGATGACGCCGATCAGCGAGCCCTCGCCGCCGCGCAACGAGAAGCCGCCGAGCACGGCGGCCGCGATGGCGTAGAGTTCGTAGAACTGGCCGTGGCTGGCCGGTGAGATCGAGCGCGTGTACATGGCAAAATAGATTGCCGACAGCGCCGTCAGCACGCCGCAGATGACATAGGCGGCCATGACCACGCGGCCGGTGCGGATGCCCGAATATTTCGCCGCCTCCTCGTTCTTGCCGATGGCATAGAGATAGCGGCCGAACACCGAGCGGTGCAGCACCACCCACATGACGATGGAAATGACGATCAGCGCAATGAAGCTGTTCGGCACGCCCCATGACCTTCCGGCCGTCAGGAACTCCAGTTCCGGAAAATTCTGGCCGAAGGCGAAACCGGCCGTGCCGTCCGCGGTGTAGAAGCGCGCGACGCCGCGATAGATCAGCAGGCCGCACAGCGTCACGACGAAGGGCTGCAGCTTGAGCCTTGTGATCAGCCAGCCATGCGCCAGCCCGATGATACCGCCGAGCACAAGGATGAGCACGAAGGCGACCGGCCATCCCATGCCGCGCACGGCGATGAAGTCGATGAACAGCGTTCCCAGCAAGGCGATCAGCGAGCCGACCGACAGCTCGATGCCGCCGGTGATGATGACGAAGGCCTGGCCGATCGAGAGGATGCCGAACAGCGCGACCAGGTTCGAGGTGTTGGCGAGGTTGATTGCCGACAGGAAGCGCGGATTGATGATCGCCACGACCGCCCCGACCACCAGGATCAGGATCAGCAGGCCGAGATCTTTCTTGCTCATCGTCTTCTCCCAATGCCTGCCTGAGCAGATTCCTCAAAAGCATTCCGCGCGACCGGACCCCGCGGCAAGACAAAGACTATTTCGGCTGCTTGCCCACCGCCAGCAACAGCACGTTTTCCTGGCTGAACCGGTCCTTGTCCAGAATGCCCGAGATCTGGCCCTCATGCATGACGGCGATGCGGTCGGACACGCCGATCACCTCTTCCATGTCGCTGGAGATCATCAGCACGGCGACGCCGGCATCGGCGAGCGCCCGCATCAGCCCGTAGATCTCGGCCTTGGCGCCAATGTCGATGCCGCGCGTCGGCTCGTCGAGGATCATTACCTTGGGGTTCATGGCCAGCCATTTGCCGAGCACGACCTTCTGCTGGTTGCCGCCCGACAGCGTGCCGGTGCGCGTCTGCACCGACGGCGCCCTGATGCCGAGATTGGTCTTCTGCTTCTGCGCGGTCGCGGTCTCGGCACTTACGGAGACCAGCTGATGGCGCGCATGCGCCGGCAAATTGGGCAGCGAGATGTTCTCGGCGATCGAGAGGTCGAGCAGGATGCCGGTGAGCTTGCGGTCCTCGGGCACCAGAAAGATGCCATGCGCGACGGCATCCGCCGCCGAGCCGAGAACAAGCGGCTTGCCGTCGAGTTCGAGCGCGCCGCCCAGGCTGCCGTCGATGCCGAAAAACACCCGCGCCAGTTCGGTGCGGCCGGAGCCGACAAGGCCGGCAAGGCCAAGGATTTCGCCGCGCCTGATAGCGAGATCGACCGGCCGGCCGGGATAGGCTGACGTGCGGATGGCCTTGGCCGACAGCGCAACCGCGCCGGGGGCACGTGCCGCCTCCGAGGCCTTCTCGCGCTCCTTCAGCATGCGGCCGATCATCAGCTTGACCATCTGGTCGTGGTTGATGTCGCGCTTCTGCAGCGTGCCGGCAAGCATGCCGTCGCGCAGCACGACGACGCGGTCGGCGACGCGCTCGACCTCGTGCAGGCGGTGCGAAATGAAGATGACGCTGATGCCGTCGGCCTTCAGCGCCTTGATGACATCGAGCAATTTGTCGGTTTCGGCGAGCGGCAGGCTCGACGTCGGCTCGTCGAGGATGACCAGCCTTGCCTTGATCGACAGTGCCTTGGCGATCTCGACCATCTGCTGCTGGGCGAGCGACAGGGCAGAGACAGGCGTGTCAGCGGAAAAATTGGCGCCGACACGCTTCAGGAGCGGCGCCACCATGGCGCGCAGCCTTGCGCGGTCGACGAGCTTGAGCGGGCCGGCGCGCAACGGCTCGCGACCGAAGAAGATGTTGGCGGCAACATCGAGATTTTCGAACAGGTTGAGTTCCTGGTGGACGAAGGCAATGCCGGAACCCAGGCTGGCTTCGACGGTCAGGCCCTTGTGGGCGGAGCCATCGACGGTGATCGTGCCGATGTCGGGCGTGGTGACGCCGCCGAGGATCTTCATCAATGTCGATTTGCCGGCGCCATTCTCGCCGACGAGGCCGATGACCTCGCCCGGCCTGACCTCCATGGAAAAGCCGTCGAGCGCGACGACTCCCGGATAGGTCTTGCGCACGTTCTCGAGGCTGAGAAACGGGGTGGAAGCTGCGATGGATGTGTCGGAATAGTTCATCGTGCCTGACAGCAGCCGGTGGGCCAACGTCCGAGCATGATCTTCTCCGAAAACCGGTTCCCACTTTTCGGGATCATGCTTTGCGACCCTCTCTGCAGACTGACGACCCCAACCGGGTTCGTCAATGCGAGCAGCCGGCTCAAGGCGCACTTGAGCCGGCTGAACTGCATGTAGCCTCAGTTTCCAGACATCGCCTTCAGATTGGCGGCATAGGTATCGACGTCGCCCTTGCCGATGATCTTGGTCGGGATGATGATGAGGCCGCCGGCCGGGATGCCCGACTTGTCGCCCTTGAGGTAGGCAGCCATCAGCTTCATGCCCTGATAGGCCCATTCGAAGGGCTGCTGCACGACGGTGGCGGCAATGGTGCCTTCCTTGACGCCGCCCAGCGTGATTGGATCGTCATCGAAGCCGACGACGGTGATCGAGCCGAGCTTGCCGGCGTCGCGCAGCGCTTCATAGATGCGCGGCGTGTTGTAGGAGTAGAAGCCGACCATGCAGGTGACGTCGGGGCTGGCGACCAGCGCGTCCTCGACATTCTTCTTGGCGCGCGCCTGGTCGATATCGTCGCCACGCACGTCGACGAGTTCGATCTTGGTGCCGGCGAGACCGTCCTTCATGCCCTGGATGCGTTCCTTGGCATTGTCGGCGCCGAGCAGGCCAACGAAGCCGAGGCACTTGCCGCCATTGGGCATCGCCTTCTTGGCGATCTCGGCCGCCTGCTTGCCGGCATCGACATTGGACGAGCCGATATAGGCGACACGCTTGGTCTGCGGGGCGTCGCTGTCGGTGGTGAACAGCGCCGTTTGCGAGGCGATCTTGTTCAGCCCGTCGGTCGAGGTCTTGGGATCGACGGCCGAGACCATGATGCCCTTGACGCCGGCCGTCACCAGATCGTCCATCAGCCGCTGCTGGATGGCGACCGAGGACTGCTCGGGATATTTGAGCTCCAGTGTGTAGTCCGGCAGCTCGCCCTGCGCCTTCTTGACGCCGGCTTCGGCGGCTTTCCAGAAATCGGAAGCGCCGTTGACGACGAAGGCCAGCGTCGGCTTGTCGGCGGCGCGCGCGATTGCTGTCGCCGACAGGCCGACAGCAAAGGCTGCTACGGCGACCGACGCATTTCGAATGACAGATTTCATGTTGAACCTCCCGTTTGGCATTTTCGCCTGTTTGACATTTTCGCTTGAGCAGAACTCGCCGATGTGGCTTCGACCTCCTCCCGGAAGCCTTCCGTCACGACCTCGACCTTACAGACTCATGCGGCACTCGTAAATAATCTGATTTGTCTGACATTTGCCAAATTTGCCTGACATTTAATTGGCAAGAATGATCCCCTGTCGGCTGCCATGCGCCGGCCGGGGCTTCACGCCTGGCCTGCCCGCCACCCCGGAACGACCCGAGCCGGACTGACGATTTGACATTATAGGGCTTCCGGATATTAGTAAATAGTTATTAGTTTTTTGATCGGGAGGATCACGGAACGACGACGGCGCGAAGTATCCGCCGGGCCTCAGCTAGATCGCCGGGGCCGAGTGAAAGCTGAGTATTTGACTAGAAATTGTCGCATCGACGCGGTTGGCGAGCTGGACTACCGGTGCGCCAAAGGCTGATAATAGTTATTATCAAGCTCTGCCGCGATATAAACAATCGGTGTCGGACGGCCTTGCGGCGCTGGCGGCCGCTGTCTAGACATCGGGCCGGGATGGGGAGTGACATGAGCGAACCGACGGATCCGAGCGATCCCGAGACATCGAGGCGCCGCAAGGTGCCGGCGAAGCCCAAGGGTCGGGTCACCATGACCGACATCGCCAGGGCCGCCGGCTGTTCGCAGGCGACGGTGTCGTTCGTGCTCAACAACACGCCGGGCATCCGGCTGTCGCAGCTCACGCGCCAGCGGGTGATCGAGGCCGCGCGCACGCTCGGCTATTCACCGCCGGCCTTCGTCGCCTTGCACAAGCCGACCCCAGCCTTCGAGGGGCTGGACGGGGTAATCGGCTTCGCCGTCGATCAGCTCGCCACCAGCCCGGAAGCCGTCGTCGCCATCGAGGGTGCGCGTCAGGCTTCGTGGAACGCCGGCAACGTGCTTCTGGTGGCGCAGACGCTGGGCGATTCCGTTATGGAACCGCGCGCCATCGCGGCGCTGACCAAGCGAGGCATTTCGGCGCTGATCTACATGACCATCTTCACCCGCGAGATCACGGCGCCCGACTATCTCTACCGCCTCGACATTCCGGTGATCCTGCTCAATTGCTACACATCGGACTATGCCTTCCCGGCCGTGGTGCCGAGCGAGATCGCCGGCGGCCAGAACTCGACCCGCCACCTGATCAGCCATGGCCACCGCCGCATCGCCACCATCACAGGCGAACCGTGGATGCAGGCAGCACAAGACCGGCTGAAGGGCTACCGCCGGGCGCTGGCCACCGCAGACATCCCGTTCGATCCTGAGCTGGTCGTCGAAGGCGACTGGTCGGCCAGCGCCGGTTATGCCGCGACCGTCAAGCTTCTGGCACTGAACGACCGGCCGACCGCCATCTTCTGCCAGAACGACCGCACCGCGATCGGCTGTTACGAGGCGCTGAAGGAAGCCGGCCTGCACATCCCTGGGGATATTTCCGTCGTCGGCTATGACGACGAGGAAATCGCCCGGCATCTGTTCCCGCCGCTGACGACATCGATCCTGCCGCACATGGCGATGGGCCAATGGGCGATCGAGCAGCTGGAGGCGCCGTCCCCGCCTGGGCGGGGACGCTATCCCATCACCAAGCTGGAGTGCCCGCTGGTGGAGCGGGAATCGGTGCGGACCGTGGCTGGCCTGTCCTAGAATCAGACACGCCTGCGATAGCACCTTGTGTGCACACGGCCATGTCGCCAGTAACGACGGCAGACCCTTCTCCAGACCGGCCGCCTGTGGTGGCGGCGGCGGTAGTACCCCCGGTGTCCCCGGCGATGCGAGACAGGCTGCAATTGCGCCTGATTGCCTTCGTCGCCGAAGGGGCCTGTGTCCGGCGCGTCGAGTTCATCGAGAATGCCGTTCCCGACATTTGGAATCCCGGCCATGGCTTCAATAGGCCGAACCGCGCCGGCAACGGCCGCAGCCCCTGCAACGCCGAGCAATGCCGTCAAAAATGATCGCCGATCCATCAAAACCTCCCATCAGCGAGACAAACTAACAAAAGCGAGATAGCGCGGTCGATTCAAAAGGCCAGGGGGAATTTTGGGGATAGCGGCTGACATCGCGATCGGCCCTTGCGAGGCACTGAAGGAAGCCGGCGACGGGGGGCCGGGCGAAGCGCCTGATCCGCAACGCGGGCGGAAAATGCCGGCTGTCATATCCTTGTAATAGACATTTCGGATGTTGGTTTCCGTTGCAATCACTACAGCGCAGCGAAACGGACCCGCCATCATGACCTACAATGTCTCGCAAGATCGGAAAATGACGGTCGACGCGTGTGTTCAGGCCGTGCTGGAAAGCCTGCCACCCGCCGAGCAGCGCATGGCACGGTTTTTCGTCGACCAGAAACAGTCCGTCCTGCTGGGGTCGGCAGCCGAGATCGCACAGCTGGCCGGCACCAGCGACGCGACTGTCGTTCGCACGGCGCGTTCGCTTGGTTTTGAAAGTCTTTCAGCGCTTCGCCAGATGCTGTTGTCGGACCTGACCGGCATACCATCCCCCGGCAAGCGCCTGGCGCGCACCTTGCAGGAGACCGGCGACGGCAGCGCCGGGGCGTTGCGGCACGTGATCGACATCCATGAGAGCGTGCTCGACGTGCTCAAGCGTCCGGAGATGGCGGCCGCGTTCGAGCGCAGCGTCGACATTCTGGCGCGAGCCAATCGCCGCCATGTCTTCGGCATCGGCCCGTCAGGCGCCATGGCCGATTATGCCAGCCTGCAATTCAACCGGATCGGCCTGCCGACCAGCGCGCTGTCGGTATCGGGAATTGCGCTCGCCGACCGCTTGCTGTGGCTCGGCAAGGGCGATGCCGTGCTGATGATGGCCTACGCACCGCTCTATCGCGAGGTCGAGATCGTCCTCGATCAGACCATGCAACTTGATGTTCCTGTCGTGCTGATCAGCGACAATCTGGCGCCGCTGGTTTCCGGCAAGGTGGCGGAAACGCTGCCGGTTCCGCGGGGCAAGGCCGATCATCTGGCCATGCATGGCGGCACGATCGTTCTCATCGAGGCGATGATCATCGGGCTGGCGAAGCGAGGCAGCGAAGCCGCCTTCGACAGCCTTGAACGGCTGAGCACGCTGCGTGGCTCAATTGACAAAGCATGGATAAAACGAGGAGTTCGAAATAATAATTCGAATCGATCTCGCAAATGACACAAAACATTCAAGCTTCACAGGCATGATAGGATGGGACTTACTGTACCCATGACAATCTACTGGAGAACAATATGAAAATCCGCACAACATTATGCTTTGCAATTGGCTTGAGCGCGCTTTCCATGGCAGCGCCTGCTTCGGCAGCTGACCTGGTGCTTTACGACGCGCTCGATTTCGCCGGCGCGGTAGCGAAGGCCTTCCAGGCCAAGACCGGCCTCACCGTCGATGTCGTCGAGCCCGGCAGCACCGGCGAGACGCTGGGCAAGATCGCCGCCGAAGGCGACAACCCGCAATTCGACATCGTCTGGCTTGATGGCTCCGCCGTCATGGAACGCATGGCGGCCGACCACGTGCTGCAGGCGGTTCCCGCCGCCGCCTACGACAAGGTGGCCTTCACGGATCTCGGCAAGTCGCTGATCCCGCGGAGCCACGCCTTCCTGCCGACCGGCACCAGCACCACGGCCATCGAGGTCAACACCAAGAAGGTGCCGGCCGACAAGATGCCGAAATCCTGGGCCGATCTTCAGTCCTTCGCCGGCGGCGTCGCGGCCAAGGATCCCAATCTGTCAGGCCCGGCCTATCAGTGGCTGGCAGGCTTCTTCCAGACGAATGGCGAGGACGCCGGCAAGGCCTTGCTGGCGAAAATCCTGACCAACAAAACGTTCGCCGGCCTGTCTAGCGGCGGCAAGGTGGACAAGGCCGTCCTGACCGGAGACGCCTCGGTCGGCATCAATCAGGACAGTTCGATCTTTTCCAAGATCGCGGCGGGCGAACCCGTCGTCGCGGTCTACCCGAGCGAAGGTTCGGTATCCTTGCCACAAGGGCTCGGCATCAGCGCCAAGACCCAGCACATGGACGCGGTGCGGAAATTCATCGACTTCGTCACCAGCGCCGAAGGCCAGGCCGTCATGCTGAATGGCGACGACACCGACTTCTTCTACATTCCGATCATCAAGGGCATCAATGCCAAGCCCGGTCGCGTGACCAACATCGCCTATACGCATCTCGACGATGCCGCAGCCTCCACCCACGAGAAGGAATGGAAGCAGTGGTACAAGGAAACCTTCGTCCAGTGACCCCGCTGTCCGACCCCCGGTTGTTGTGGCAATGACGATCATTCGGCATACCGGCGCCGCGGCTTCTGCCCGCGGCGTCGGTGCCAGAAGGCTGCTGCAAGGCAGCCGGTCGGCGCTCGTTCGCTGCGGCGGACCTTTTGCCATCTACGCGGTGTTTGCCTTGCTGATCGGATTGCCGCTTGCCCTGGTGCTGGTCCAGGCGGTCATGCCGGGCCTGTTTGCCGCGCAAGACGGCAGCAACGCCTTAAGCTTCGAGCCCTTGGCCCGTGTCTTCAACTCGCCCCATGTCGCCGGCTCGGTCCTGCATTCGCTCGAACTCGGCATGCTTGTTGCCTGCACGACCACGGCCTTGGGCGGCGCCTTCGCAATCCTGGTCCAACGCTGCGACATACCTCTGCGGATAGTGATTTCAACGGTGCCTTGGCTGGTTTTCCTGACGCCGTCCTATCTGAAGGCGCTCGCCTGGGTGCTGCTGATGTCGCCCGGCGGCTATCTGGCGCAGTTTGGCCTGCTGCCAGCTTCGCTGGGCTCGGCTTTTTTCGGCCTGACCGGCCTGGTGTTCGTTCACACGCTCAGCCTGTTTCCGCTGGCGGTCTTCATCATCGGCAACGCGCTGGCCGGGCTGGGCAGCGAACTGGAGGATGCCGCGCGGCTCTCCGGCGCCGCTCCGCTCAGGATCTGGCTGCGCATAAACGGTCCCTTGCTGGCACCGGCCATCGCCTTGAGTTTCATCGCCACCTTCGCCGAGGTGCTTTCCGATTTCGGGCTTGCCTCGACCATCGCCAGAATGTCGAATTTCGGCGTCCTGACCTATGGCATCTACGCGGCGGCCAGCGAATATCCGGTCGACTTTCCCGCCGCCGGCGCCCAGGCTCTCGTCCTGCTTGGCCTTGTTCTGCTCGTCGTGGTGGCGGACAGGCTGCTGCGTCGCCGCGCCGACCCGCGACTGATTTCGGGCCGCTCCAGGCCGGCCCGCCTATACAATCTCGGCAAATGGCGCCGGCTCGCCATGGCGGCAGCCCTTGCCGTCGCTTTCCTGGCGCTCGTGTTGCCGCTCGCCGCGATCGCCGCGCGCGCCCTGACGCAAACACTCGGCCATGGGCTGATCTGGAGCAATTTCACCTCGGCCAATGTGGTGGCGGCGCTTAGCCCGAACACCCCGGCCAATGACGGCCTGCTGCGCAGCCTTTTCTATGCCGGGCTGACGGCGGTCATCGCCAGTAGCCTCGCTCTGCTCCTGTCGGCGCAGCTCGACCGCGCGGGCCCGGTTCTGCGCAGCGCCGTCGTCGGCCTGTCGCTGGGCTCGGTGGCAATACCGGGCATCGTGCTGGGCTTCGGCTATATCCTTGTCTGGAACCGCCTGCCGGGTTTCCGCGACTGGCCGTTTCCCCATTATGGCGATGGCTCGCTGCTGGTCATGGGCTATGTCGCGGCAGCGCTTCCCTACTGTCTGGTGGTGATCCTTGCAGCCGTCGGCCAGCTGGCGCCGAGCCTGACGGATGCGGCGCGCCTGAACGGCGTTGGGACAATGCGGCGATTGCTGGCGATCACCTTGCCGCTTGTCTTGCTGAGCGTAGTGACGGCCTTCCTGCTGACGTTCATCCGCACCGTGTTCGAACTGCCGATCTCGCAGATGCTCATCCCCCAAAGCGGCCCGCCGGCGCCGACGCTTATCGTGAGACTGTTCAGCCACGACCGGGACGGATTGGCATCCGCCATCGCGCTGGTCGCCATGGCGGCCGCGGGTATTGGCGCGGCCCTGGTCTGGTACCCGCTTCAACGGTTCGTCAAACCGCGTCGAAGTGCCGGGCATGTCGATGCGGGCAATAGTCAAGCCGCCAGAGCGGGAACCTTGTCATGACCGCTTCGCTGCATTGCGCCGGCATTTGCAAGTCGCTCGGGGGGCGCCCCATCCTGACCAACCTCGATCTCAAGATCGATGCTGGCGAAGTCGTCTCCCTCCTTGGCGCCAGCGGGTCCGGCAAGACCACGCTGCTGCGCATCATAGCCGGACTGGTCGAACCCGAAAAAGGCCTGATCACGCTGGATGGACGTGTCGTGTGGAGCGAAAAGTCGGTCATACCGGCCGAGAGGCGGCGCATCGGCATGGTCTTCCAGGACTATGCGCTGTGGCCGCACATGACGGTCGCCAGCAATCTGGCGTTCGGGCTCAAGGCGCAGCGGCTTTCGGATCACGACATCGCCCAGCGTCTCGACCACGCGCTCGACGTCACCCGCCTTGCACCCTACAGGGATCGCTATCCCACCGAATTGTCCGGCGGACAGCAGCAGCGCGTCGCCATCGCGCGCTGCCTCGCGGCGCGTCCGGCTCTGATGCTGTTCGACGAGCCGCTCAGCAATCTCGACGCGGCGCTGCGCGAGGACATGCGCATCGAGATGATGGAGCTGGTGCGTCGCGAGGCCATTACCGTTGTCTATGTAACGCATGACCAGGCCGAGGCGATGGCGGTCTCCGACCGCATCGCCATCATGCGGGCAGGCGAGATCGTCCAGTTCGATACGCCGCGCGCGATCTACGAAGCGCCGGCCGATTCCTTCGTAGCCAGCTTCATCGGTGGCTTTTCGATCGTTCGCGGCCAGGTGCGTGACGAACTGTTCAAGATCGCCGACAGCGATTGCGAAACTCTGCGCACCCCAGGCGCCCGGTCCGGCGCCGGCATGCTGGTCGTTCGTCCCGAGGATGCGCGCCCGGCCGACGCCTATCCCGGCAACCGCCTGCAAGGCAGGGTTCTGTCGAGCGCGTTCCAGGGCCGATGCTGGCGGCTGGCGGTCGATCTGGGGCCGCAGCGCGTGCGCCTCGACTGGCCCGAAGCGCCGCCGGTTGGCGCTTCGCTTGCTTTTTCGCTGCCACCGGAGCGCTGTGTGGTGCTGACCGCATAGTGAGTCCGGACTTGGAAAACCGCTTTTCAAAGCCATATGATCAAACGAGACCATAAAGGATGCCTTCATGCAGACACTGACCCCTATCCTTTCGACAGTCACTGCTGCCTTCCTGGCGTCCGTCGTCGAGGTTGTCGAAGCCTTCACCATCGTGCTCGCCGTGGGCGTCACGCGCAGCTGGCGCCCGGCACTGATCGGTGCCGCGCTGGCGCTGGCGGTGCTGGCGGCGCTGGTTCTGGCATTCGGCCCGCTGCTTGCGCTCATTCCCATCACCACGCTGCAGTTCGTCGTCGGGGTCTTGCTGATCCTTTTCGGCATGCGCTGGCTGCGAAAGGCGATCCTGCGCAGCGTCGGTGTCATCGCCCTGCATGACGAGGAGGCAGCATTTTCCAAGGAAACCGCCGCCTTGCACCAGCAGGCCAACGACCGCCGCGCCGACTACCTTGCCGGGCTGGCGTCGTTCAAGGCGGTGCTGCTCGAGGGCGTCGAGGTCGTTTTCATCGTCATTGCCGTCGGCGCCGCGCATGGGCAGACGCTTTACGCCAGCCTTGGTGCTCTGGCCGCGTTCGTGCTGGTGATGCTGATCGGGTTCGCCGTGCACCGGCCGCTGGCGCAGGTGCCGGAAAATGCGCTCAAATTCGTGGTTGGACTGATGCTGACCAGCTTCGGCATCTTCTGGACCGGCGAGGGCATCGGCGCCGACTGGCCTGGCGCCGATCTGGCTTTGCTCGCCATCTTCGCCATCGTTGCGCTGGCATCCTTCGTCATGGTGCGCTGGCTACGCAGCACCTATCCCGCACTCACAGGAGGGCTCGCCCGATGAACGTCATTCGTCTCGTCCTGAAGGAACTCATCGGCATGTTTGTCGACGACGGCAATCTGGCACTGTTGGCGCTGATCCTGATCGTCGCGGTGACAGCGGCGGTCAAGCTTCTGGCGGTTCCGCCACTGTTTGGCGGCGTCGCGCTGCTGGCAGGCTGCCTCGCCATCCTGCTGCTCAGCGTTCGCCGCGCGGCGCGCGCTACCGGGCGTTAGAGACTTGAGCAAAGGAACCGCGTCGCGACGGCTCGTGGCCCGTTGGGAACCTCTATCCTTTCGATCAGACCGCGATGGCTGCTTCAACCATGCTCCGACACGTCCCGGCGGGCCGCGCCGGACCGGTTTGTCGCTTGGTCTTACGAAATTGTAATCCTCGGGCGGGTGCCATCCCCCCTCCCCGCTGTTAGAACTAAACCTTGTTCTCGGGCATGCGCCTTGCGCCGCCACGGTAAGAAAGGCGTTAGATGGTCTCGTATTTTCAGGCGATAGTGCTTGGGCTGCTACAGGGTTTCTCGGAGCTTTTCCCGATATCGAGCCTCGGCCACAGCGTGCTCATTCCCATGCTGCTGAGATGGAATATCGACCAATCGAGCGATGCCTTCCTGTCCTTCCTGGTGCTGACGCATCTTTCCACGGCCCTTGTGCTGCTGGGCTTTTTCTGGCGCGACTGGGTGGCGATCGTCAGCGGCGTGCTGCGGTCCCTGGCCGCCCGGCAGATCAAGACGGAAGACACTTATGCCAAAATCGGCTGGCTGATCGTGGTCAGCACGATACCGGCGGGCATTCTCGGCATCCTGTTCGAGCAGCGGCTGAAGGATCTTTTCTCCGCCGCCGATATCATCGCGACGGCACTCATCCTCAACGGCATCGCCCTCTATGGGGTGGAGTGGTTGCGCAAACGCCACGCCGAGGAAGGCGCCTATGACGACCAAAAGCTGGCCGGAATGTCGTGGTCGAAAAGCGTCGTCATCGGCGTGGCGCAATGTCTGGCGCTGATCCCCGGTTTCTCACGCACCGGCATGACAATTGCCGGCGGCCTGGTCAGCGGGCTTTCCCATGACAACGCCGCCCGCTACTCCTTCCTGCTGGCCACGCCGATCATCCTCGCCGCTGCCGTGCTGAAGGTTCCGGACCTGTTTGCCAATGGCGCGACCGGGCTGCCCACCGCCCTCGTCGGCGCGGTCTGTTCAGCAGCCAGCGCCTACCTGTCGGTTCGCTTCCTGCTCAGATATTTCGAAACGCGCACGCTGACACCCTTCGCCATTTATTGTTTCGTGGCGGGGTGTCTGGCGCTGGTTTTGATCAGGCTTTGATCAGGCCTGCCTGGGGCCGCTCCGGAACCAGGCGAACGCAAACAAAGCGAGGCCGACGATGACCGAGCCCAAGCCATGCTTGAAATGAACATGCGGCGATCCGGCTTCGAAGCCGGGCAGGAATCCAGGCAATGAACCGGCGGGGACCATCCAGTAAACGACGCCAAGAATGATGAAGAGAATGCCGAGCAGAACTGCCGCACCGGTTATCGTTCGATTCATGAAACCACTTTCCTCATGGATTGGGGGCGACCGTAACGCCAGATGGCCAGTTTAACGCGGGCGGCAAGAATCTGTCGCCGATTTTCCCGCGCGGCAAACCATACAAATTCGTAAGCCTCCGGAAAGAACGGCGAGAAGTGTGCGTACCACGATCATGTGGTGGAGCCCATAGGTCGGATGAACCCGCGCTTTTGAACCCGCGCTTTCTCGACTGGCGCGATCGAATGGTCGGGACTAGGCTAGTGCCCGACAGGTGACGCTTGAAGCCTTTCGACGAACACCGCATCCACCAGATATTCGAGGTCAGCGTCTGGCTGAAGGGTATTCACGCCCTGATCGAGTGTCTCGGCGGCGTCGTACTTTATTTTGCAACTACCGACGCCATCGTTTCCTGGGTCAATTTCCTCACCCGAGAGGAATTGAACAATGATCCGAACGACTTCATAGCCGGCCACCTTTGGCAGATGGCCAGCCAGTTTTCCGTCGCCAGCAAGCAATTTTACGCCTTCTACCTGCTCAGTCATGGCCTGATAAAACTACTCCTGGTTATCGGGCTTTTGAGAAACAAACTATGGTCTTATCCGGCGTCTCTCGCAGCGCTCGGTGCCTTCATGGCGTACCAGCTATACCGGTATTCATACACGCACTCCGCCGGGCTGCTTGTCCTGACCATCTTCGATGCGATCGTTATCGTGCTGATCTGGCATGAGTGGAGGATCGTACGTCGTCATGACGCGGCAGAACCCACGCGCCACCTCGGCTAGGCATCCAAAGCGCGTCGGGGTGCAGCGCAGCAGGCGCCGCTACGCCATTGCTGGCCGTCCGCAATCTTACCAAATCGTATGAACGGAGCGACACGCCGGTAAGCTTGACGCGCCATGATGGACGCACTCGCCGTTCAATTGGGAAAGGCCGACAAAATGATTTCCACTCATGGCAAAATACGCCGCATTGCTTCGATTCTCATGATCACGGCGAGTGTCAGCGCCGCTGGTTCGCTTTCTCCAGATCTTGGAAACCTGCCGGTATTCGCCGCGGAAAAGGTGGTACCGGCCGAAAAGAACCCGCCTGGCGATATTCCCGACACGCAGGTCTTCATCGACTATGCCGCGCAAGGCGGGTTCACCATGAAGGTACCGGAAGGCTGGGCCCGGTCGGACCATGCCGACGGTGCAAGCTTTGTCGACAAGCTTGACGGTGTCGTTGTCTCCGTGGCGAAGGCGGATGCCGCGCCGACCGTTGAGAGCGCCAAGACAGACTATGTTCCGAAGCTGGAAGCGGCCGGACGAGCCATCCGGGTGACGGCGGTCAAGCAGGTCAAGCTGCCGGCCGGATCGGCAATCCGTATCATCTACACGTCCAACTCCGAACCGAATGCGGTGACCAACAAGCAGGTCCGTCTGGAGAACGAGCGCTACCTCTATTTCAAGGACGGCAAACTCGTCACGCTCGAGCTCTATGCTCCGAAAGGCGCCGACAATGTCGATCAATGGCAATTGATGTCCACCTCGTTCCAGTGGAAATGAAAATGCATGCGCTGGAGGCGCACGAGCTCTATCGCTTCTTCCATATCGGCGATGACGAGACCGCCGCGTTGCGTGGCGTGAGTTTCCAGCTGTCGGCCGGTGAGATCGTGGCGCTGACCGGGCCATCCGGCAGCGGCAAATCCACCTTGCTGGCCTGCGTGACCGGACTGGACGAGCCGGATGGTGGCCATGTCGAGGTGGCTGGCCGGCGCCTGACCCGGCGATCGGAAGCCGAACGGACGCGCATTCGCGCCGCCAGTTTTGGCATCCTCCTGCAGTCCGGCAATCTGTTTGGCCACCTTACCGTGGCCCAGAACGTGCTCTTGCAAATGCTGCTGGCGAGAAAGCCTGACGAGAAACGAATTGGCGCACTGCTCGAAAGCGTCGGCCTTTCGCATCGCGCACAGGCTTTTCCGACCGAGCTTTCGGGCGGCGAGACGGCGCGCGCCGGCCTTGCCGTGGCGCTGGCCGCGAATCCGCCCATTCTGGTCGCCGACGAACCAACCGCGGAGGTCGACCGTGACACCGAATCCCGGCTGATCGAGCACTTCGAGGCGAGACGCGAAGCTGGCTTGGCGACATTGCTCGCAACCCACAGCAAAGCGCTGGCGCTGAGGGCAGACCGGATCATCAGGCTGAGAGACGGAAGGATCGACGGTGACTAGAACGCTCGTGTCCGGCAAGGGTCTTGGTCGCGACTTTCTGGATGGAAATGCCGGCCGGATGACGGTTTTGCGCGACGTCGACTGCGAGATCGCGGCCGGCGCGCGCATTGCACTGGTCGGACCTTCCGGCAGCGGCAAGACAACACTGCTCCACATTCTTGGCGGGCTCGACATACCGACGGCCGGCGCCATCACATGGCCAGGGCTCGGGTCGTATGAGGAATTGCGGCCGCGCCAGATTGGATTTGTGTTCCAATCGCCCAGCCTGTTCCCCGCGCTCACCGCTACCCAGAATGTTGGCTTGCCCATGGTGCTGGTCGGCGAAAGCGGCGCGGCGGACAGGACAGCGGCGGCTCTGCTGCAATCCTTCGGGCTTGGCGAGCTCGGCGACAAACTGCCGGAGGAATTGTCCGGCGGACAGTCGCAACGAATAGCCATGGCGCGCGCCTTGGCTGTAGGGCCGAAGCTCGTGCTTGCCGACGAGCCGACCGGGCAGCTCGACAGCATGACAGCGCAGCTTTTCTTCGACGCCGTGCTGGATCGCCTGGACGGGACTGACATAGCCCTGGTTGTCGCAACGCATGATGAAGCCGTGGCCGCCCGGATGGCGACGCGGTGGACGATGGACCACGGTCGGCTGATCATCGGGCGCGCCAGCAGCGAGGCCGCATGATGCTTCTGCTCTGGATTCGCGGCGTGCTCGCTCGCCGATTCCTGCGTGTCGCAGGCGCTGCGGCGGGCGTCGCGCTGACGGTTGCGCTCTTGGCGACCATGGCGCTCTTTCTCGCCAACGCCAGCACCTCGATGACGGCGCGAGCCATATCGGCGGTGCCGATCGACTGGCAGGTGGAGGTGATCCCAGGCGCCAATCCGGAGATGATCGGCAAGGCACTGGGAGAAAGCGCTCCGGTGAAGGCCGTCCATCAGGTTCGCTATGCTGATATCGCTGGCCTCGAAGCGCAGACCGGCGGCACGACGCAGACCACCGGACCGGGACAAGTGATTGCCTTCGACAATCTGTATGCAAAAGACTTCCCGGCGGAAGTCCGGCCACTTTCCGGCAAGACCGATGGTGTTCTCATCGCCCAGCAGACGGCGGCCAATCTTCATGTCGGCCCTGGCGACATGGTGTCGATCAAGCGGATCGGCCTGCCGCCGGCAGAGGTGAAGGTCGCGGGGGTAATCGACCTTCCCGACGCCGATTCGCTGTTCCAGGCAGTCGGCCTGCCGCCCCAGGCTGCTCCGCAGGCACCGCCCGACAATGTTCTCGTGCTGCCTCCGCAGGACTGGCAGCAACTCTTCGATCCGCAGCAGACAGCACGCCCCGACACCGTGCGGTCGCAGTTTCACGTGCGCATCGCCCGCGCGGCACTGCCAGCGGATCCGGTCAGCGCCTTCACTTTCGTCACCAACGCGCAGAGGAATTTCGAGGCGCGGACGGTCGGCCAGGCCCTGGTAGCCGACAATCTCGGCTCCCGCCTCGGAGCAGTCCGCGAGGATGCGCTCTATGCCTCCGTCCTGTTCCTGTTTCTCGGACTGCCCGGCGTTGCCTTGGCCGTCGCGCTGACCTTTGCGATCACATCGTCCGGCGCCGCACGCCGGCGGACGGAGCAGGCGCTGCTTCGCATACGTGGCGCCACCACGCAAAAAATCCTATCCCTGTCCGCTATCGAGGCGGCAATTGCCGCTGTCTGCGGGACCATGGTCGGCGTCGCCGTTGCAGTGCTGTTTGGTCTCGTCGCTCCGGGCCCGCACGGGGCGTTGAGCATGAGCGGCGCGACGCTGTCTGTTGTCGCCTTGTTCGGATTGCTGATGGGTTTCGTTGCCTTCCTGTTTCCAGCCTGGCGCGACGCGCGTTGGGCCAGCGTCAGTGCGGCCCGGCGTATCGTCGGTCGGACGAAGGCGCCACTGTGGCGGCGCCTGTGGCTGGACATGCTTCTGCTTGCAGCCGCCGGTCTTTTTTTCTGGCAGTCGGCGAGCACCGGGTACCAGATCGTGCTTGCGCCCGAGGGCGTCGCCGCGACCTCCGTCGACTACAAGGCATTCATGGCGCCAGCGTTGTTCTGGTTTGGCATGGCGCTGCTGACCGTACGGCTGTCCGGCGCCATCATCTCCCGGAACGGAGCAAGCCTGCGAGCGATGATTGCACCGGTCGCCGGGACGCTGACACCTGTCGTGTCGGCCGCGCTGTCGCGCCAATCGCAACGGCTGACGATCGGCATCGCCATGACCGCCCTGGCCATCTCCTTCGCGACGTCGACCGCGATCTTCAACACAACATACAATGCCCAGGCGCGTATCGATGCTGAATTGACGAACGGATCCGACGTCACCGTCTTCGGCACATCGGACAGGCCAGCGGGAGCACATCTGGCAGCGTTGGCCTCGCTGTCCGAGACGGCCGCCGCGGAACCCATGCAGCATCGCTTTGCCTATGTCGGCGCCGACCTGCAGGACCTCTATGGCATCAACCCCGGTCGCATCGAACGTGCAACGGGCCTTTCCGACGCCTATTTCAGTGGTGCCAGCGCGGCCGGCACCCTGGACCAGCTCGCCGCCACGCCCGACGGTGTTCTGGTGTCGGAAGAGACGGTGCAGGACTTCCAGCTTCAGCAAGGCGACACGATCAATTTGCGGCTCGTCGATGCCAGGGATCACCAGTATCATCCCGTCGCCTTCAAGTTCATCGGGGTTGCGCGTGAATTTCCCACCGCGCCGAAAGACTCCTTCCTCGTCGCGAACGCCGCCTATGTCGCCCGCATGACCGGGTCGGATGCGTCCGAATATGTGCTGATGCGGGCAAAAAATCATCCCACAAAGCTTGCCCGACAGGCCGCTTCGGTGCTCGCCTTCGACCCCTCGCTGAAGGTCGCCGACATCGGCCAGGCCGCCCACCTTATCGGCTCGAGCCTGACGGCGGTCGACCTCGGCGGATTGACGACGATCGAGCTGGGATTTGCCGTCGTCATGGCGGCTGCCGCGGCCGGCCTGATGCTGGCGCTGGGGTTCGTCGAACGCCGCCGGACCTTCGCCATACTGGACGCAATCGGCGCCAAGCCACGGCAACTGGCGGCGTTTCTGTGGGGTGAAGGCATCCTGATCATTGTCGGTGGTTTCACATTCGGTCTTCTGTCCGGATTGCTGACGGCCTGGATGCTGGTGAAGCTGTTGACCGGCGTGTTCGATCCGCCGCCCGAGGCCCTGTCGATCCCTTGGACTTATCTGGGGGTGATGCTCGGTCTGGTCGCCGCTTCGGTCGTCGCCGCCGTGCTGTCGGTCAGGCGATCATCCGGACAGGACGTCGAGCACCTGCGGGATCTCTGATCGTCTCCGCCCGACTTACCCATCTGTAAAGTCCCGGCCAAGTTACCGAAAACTCTGCGGCGTAGGCTCGATGATCTTCTCTCATGGTGAGAGAGATGATCCGCAAGCCAACCGCTTCGGATCGTCACCGTTGCCGTCTGGAACCACCATTCCTTCGGCATCGCACGCGACCAACGGGAAAACGAACATGAACAAATCAGTCATCGCAACCGCACTGGTGCTGGCAGTCGCATCCTCGAGCGGCGCCTTCGCCAAAGCGATCACCGGCATGATCGCAAGCGTCGACAAGAAGGGCGACTCGATCACGCTGTCGGACGGCAAGACGTTCACCTTGCCGGAAGGGATTGAAGCCGAGACGCTTCAGGTCGGTGAAAAGGTGATCGTCACCTATTCGACAAAGGCCGGCAAGCTGGTGGTTTCGAGTATTCACGCAGCCAAGTAATCGGGTCAGGCGTGGAAGCTCGTCGGCAGGCTGGAGCAATTCCAGGAAAAGTGTGCAACGGTTTTCCGTCCGGAATTGTGTCAAAACAAAGAGATAGAGCGGTTCGGCGTTTCCGTGAAACGATGAACCGCTCTAACAGGCTGTTGAAGAAGTTCTGGCGCGGTTGTTTGGAGCGTGATTCACTGCTCCCCGGACGATTGGGGATTTGTGATGCGCGGCTTAGACGAACGGACAGGCTCGCTGTTTTCGTATGTCGACCTTGAGGCGCGGGTTCGACGCGACCACCCGCTGCGGACGATACGGGAGATCGTGAACGCGGCTCTTGTGGAGATGGACGGCGATTTTGCGGTGCTTTATCCGCCCGGGCTCGGCCGCCCGTCGATCGCGCCGGAACGGTTGCTGCGTGCGATGCTGCTGCAGGCCTTCTACGGCATTCGCTCGGAGCGTCAATTGATGGAGCGGATGGAGTTCGATCTTCTGTTTCGCTGGTTCGTGGGGCTTGGTGTTGATGATCCGGCCTGGGATCATTCGAGCTTCACCAAGAACCGGGATCGGTTGCTGGAGGGTGAGATCGCGGCAAAGTTTCTGCGTGCGGTGCTTGCTCAGCCAAGGGTGAAGCGGCTTTTGTCGTCGGATCACTTCTCGGTGGACGGGACGCTGATCGAGGCCTGGGCTTCGATCAAGAGCTTCCGCCGCAAGGACGGAGACGACAACGACCCGGATGGAGCGGGTCGTAACGCGGAGCGCGGCTTTCATAAGGAGAAGCGCTCCAACGATACACACCAGAGCACGAGCGACCCACAGGCGCGGCTCTACAAGAAGGGCGACGGGCAGCCGGCGAAGCTGTGCTACATGGGGCATGCGCTGATGGAGAACCGTCATGGGCTGGCGGTCGATGGCGGCATTACCCAGGCCACGGGCACGGGCGAGCGTGATGCCGCGCTCGCCATGCTAGACCGCAGAGCGTCGCGGCGGCGCATCACACTCGGCGCCGACAAGGCCTATGATGTACGCCAGTTCGTCAAGGACCTGCGTGAGCGCAAGGTCACACCGCACATCGCCGTCGACGGCCATCTGAGCAAAACCGGCAAGCCTCGCGTGACGGCGATCGATGGCCGCACGCGTTGCCACGCCGGCTATGCGGTCAGCCAGCGCTGCCGCAAACGGATTGAGGAGGTGTTCGGTTGGATCAAGACCTCGGCCGGCATGGCCAAGGTCAAGCTGCGAGGATGCGCCCGTGTGGGCGCGGCCTTCACACTGAACCTTGCGGCCTACAATCTGGTCCGCTTGCCCAAGCTGCTGGCGGCGCCGGCATGAGCCTCACCGGCCGCTGGCGGATCGTCGCGATGCCCGACTATGTCGAGGACTATCGCGATATGATGGCGCCCGCCTACATTGAGTTCGCGGCGGATGGCTCCAGCGAATTCGCCTTCGGCTGCGTTACCGGGCAGATCTTCGGCGCGGGCAACGGCAACAATGTAGCCTTCTCCTGGCTAGGCAATGACGAAATGGACGAAGCCCAAGGCAATGGCTGGGCTGAAATCCAACCAGACGGCTCTATCAACGGACAAATCTGCTTCCATGGCGGCGACGAAGCAGACTTCGTCGCTCGCAAGTGGACTTCTTCAACAGCCTGCTAGGTATCCCATCCCTGCCGGCGGGTGCCCCAGATGGCGCGTCGGTCGTTACCGCGCACGCCAGGTGATGGCGGAATTGGTGATGTAGTTCCAGGCAGCGCCCACAGCGGCCGCGGCAAGGCCCGCCGCCCACCAGCGTGACGGGCTGGTGTAGAGAAGCGTCGACACTCCAACCCCCGCGATGACGCCAAAACTGCACAGCGCGGCGAACATGGCGAAGCCGGTCAGAAATCGCCAACCGCGCCGGCGCTGGTCCCGGTAGGTGAAGGTGTTGTTCAGCGTGTAGTTGAAGGCCATTGCGGTGAACATGGCGGCGGTCTGCGCCAGGGCGAAAGGCACGCCGTGTGGCAGCAACGCATGCAGGACGGAAAGATGAACAACAACACCGGCGGACCCGACCAGGCCAAAGGCCAGAAACCGCGTCGAGACCAGATCGCCGGAGGCCTTGGCGACCAGCAAGCCGGCATATTCCAGCACGACAAGCGAATCGAGCTTGCTTTGTCCATGCAGGCGCGGACCGAAGACGTAAGGGATTTCCCTGATGCGCAGGGGCGCAGCCGAAGAGGCGACGATATCCAGAAGGATCTTGAACCCTTGCCGCGAAAGCCGCGGCGCCACGGCATCGACGATGTCCCGGCGCAGCATGAAGAAACCGCTCATCGGGTCATTGATCGGCGTCTTCAACAGCAAGCGCGCCAAGCGCGTCGCCAGCCGGCTGCCGCTTGAACGCAACCGCGTCAATCCTCTGTCGGCGCTCCCCGCATTTTCGTACCGGCTGGCGATCACCAGATCGGCTTCACCGCGCCGCATGATCTCGAACATGGCGGGAAGACACGTCTCGTCATGCTGCAGATCCCCGTCCATGACGGCAACGAATGGTGCCGAACTGGACAGGATGCCTTCCAGGCAGGCGCCTGCAAGACCGCGACGGGCGATACGCCTGATGCCGCGAACCCGATGATCGCCGGCGGCGATGTCGCGCACCGCCGCTATCGTTCCATCTTTCGAATCGTCATCGACAAAGACCACTTCCCACTCGATTTGACGCAGCGACTGCCGCAGCCGGCCGACCAGCAGGCCGATGTTGGCGCGCTCGTTCAGCGTCGGAATGACAATCGTCAGTTCGGCGCCACCGCGCTGCCGCTCTGTCACGGGAAATCCTGCGTGCGCTGCCGGCTCCATGGCCCCGCTCGATGTCTTGTGTGTCACATGGTTCATGGGAGAACTTTGTTTCCCCGCGGCAAGCCGCCGTCGTGGAGGGGCGCTTGCAGCGTCCTCCTGACGGGGAGGATCAGAATGTCGAAAACCGGAAAGCCCGCGATGCGCTGCGTGATATGCCTGGGAGGTCCGTCGACAGCGAAGAGACCGCCGAGACTGTCGCGATAAGCCTTTTCACCGGCGGCTTCGTCGCCAAATTTCAGAGCTCCGACGAAGAGGCCGAGGCTGCGGCCCTCAAGGCGCCTGTCATCCATGAACTGGAAGTGGCGCGGGTCTCCCGGAAGCACCTCGATGGGAATACCTGGTCCAAGGACATAGGCGATCCGCGCCGCCTGCATCCAGTTCGAGGCAACGACATAGGTGTCGGCGTCCCCGATCTCGTGGCCACCCACCACATCCGTCAATGAGGACCAGTCGACAATCTGCCAGTTGACATCGAATTTTGGAGCCCGGTCATAGAAAGGTCGCGTAAAGGCCCCGGTCCTTGCCTGGACCGCGAACCCTGTAGCCAGCAGCGGCACCACAAGGGCGGCGATGACAAAGGAGACCGCCAGCCGTGTCGGCCGGCGTTGCGAAAAACGACTGCACCATTGACCGACAAGCGGAAACGCAAACAGGAAACCGCTCATCGACCAATGCGGCAGCGAATGGGCACTGATCAGGGCGATCAGGTCGAAGAACGCGACCGTTGGCAACGACAGCAGCACGAAGAAGCGATCGGCCGCGGTGTCGCTTCTGGCGCCGCGCCACAGGCAGGCCATCGCGACCAGCCAGATCGGTGGCCACAAATAGCCAGCCTGGCCGAGCAGCGTAATGGCGAGATTTGCCGGATGCAGAACATGGCCGTCGGCGGCCATGCCGCGACCGGACTGAAACGCGAAGGAGATCCAGCCATGGCTCATGTTCCACAGCACGACCGGCACCAGGCCGAGTGCCGCGATTAGGCCGGCGACCCAGGGCCCGGGCGTCCGCAGCTGGTCTCGACCAGGCTTCGTCAACAGCAGGACAAGCAGGGCCGAGATGCCGAAAAGACCGGCCTGATATTTGGACATCAAGGCCAAGCCAAGTGCCACGCCCGCGACGATCCAACGGAGCAGCGCGAAGCGTGGCTTTGCGCCGAGAAGCATTGGCGCCACCAGGCAAGCGCTGGCCAGAAGGAAGAAGTTGAGCGGCCCGTCCGGAACGACGAAGTGTCCGGCGGAAATCAGAAAAAACGGCGCAACCGTGTACCAGGCTACGGCCCAGAACGCGGCAACCGCGCCATAGACGGATTGCGTCAGCGAAAACAGCAGCAGCGCCGACAGCGAGCCCAACACCACATAGGGAAGCCGCATGAGGAGCTGGCATTCGCAACCGGAGATATCCGCCATCAGGCGGGCAAGCGCGAAGCCGAGCGGCGGATGATCGAAATAGGAAAGCGAGTGGCTGCGCGACACCACCACCGCATAGGCCTCGTCGATCGACAGCGGAATTGTCGAGGCAAGTCCGATCCGCAAGATCAGAAACGCGACCACCAGACATGCCATCTGGAAAACCGGAGATGTCAGCGGTTGTCTTGCCAGGTCGGATAAAGACCGCTTTCCGACAGCCGCGCCACGATCAGACTGATCCAGGTACATCGGGCGTTACCAGATCCAAAGCAGATGCGAGCGCTCGTCCGGGGCCGGCTCATTTCTGGATATGACGATCAGGACACAGGTAAGGGTGAGCAGCACCAGAACCGTGGTGACCCATATCCATTTGCCCTGCCTGAAGGCATGACCGCGACCGAGCATCTGCAAAAGCCACCTCTCGAACACGACAGGCCTTCGGCTTGTAGAGAGATGTCTAGCCGCAGCGGTTCTGGAGAGATTCTGCGCCGTCAACCATACTGGAGAATTGCCGCGTTCTTACAAATCGGTAAGACGGAGCCTCGATTGGCGAGGATATTGCGGTTTCGCTCGGCCGGGATTTGAGCGTGCCGCATCAATTCTGGAGCTTTTCCCGCCTCTCGGCCAAATATGTGTCGAGAATATCCATAAATCCATCGATGTCCGCTGTCGTCGTCCGGTGGTTGACGATGGCGCAGCGCACCACCGGTTCGCCGTCGAGGGTGGTCCACGACGGCGCTGCCAGGCCGGATACCTGAAGATCCGACACCAGATTCCGGACGAACCCGGCGTCGCCTCGACGAATGCCAAAACAGACAATGTTAAGGGCAACGGGCGCCTTCAGTACAAATGCCGGGTGGCGGCTGAGACGGTCAGCGAGATGGCGCGCGAGCATGCAGGTATGAGCGATCGACTTCCCGATGTTGTCGGCACCAAGCGTCTCGATCGTCATCCAGGTTTTCAGCGCACGGAATCCACGCGACAGGTCCGGACCCAGGTCGCAAGGCCAGGTTTCGCCGGCCGCCAGTCCGCGATCGGCTCGCTGCAGATAGGCAGCCGGCTGCGCGAACGTACGCTTTTGGGCGCCGCCATCGCGCACCAGCAGAAATCCGGCATCATAGGGAACTTGCCCCCATTTGTGAAAATCAAGCGCCACCGACGCCGACTTCTCCATGCCCTTGAACAGATCACGCAAGGAACTGGACAACACGGCCAGTGCACCGATCGCCCCGTCGACGTGAAACCAGAGTTTTTCCCTGGACGCGATTTCAGCGATTTCCGCAAGCGGATCGATTGCCCCGGTGTTCACCGTCCCAGCGGTCCCGACCACGAGAAAAGGCAGAAATCCTTTCGCACGGTCTTCCGCAATGCTTGCGGACAAGGCGTCGGGGAGCATCCTGCCGGCGGCATCAACCGCAACGGTTCGCAAATTTGCCGATCCGATGCCGGACAATTGCATTGCCTGCGCAATGCAGGAATGGGCCTCGGCGGACGTATAGGCGACAAGCTCGCGATCGGAGTTCCGCAAGCCGGTCTCCCGCACCGACTGGCCCAGCGCTTCGGTCTTGGCGATGGTGACGGCGACGAAATTGGCCATCGAAGAGCCGGTGAGAAACAATCCGCTCGCGCCATCGGGGTATCCGAGCGCTTCGCTCATCCAGCGGACGATTTGCTGTTCGACGGCCAGACCGGCATGGTCGCGGCCGCCACAGTTCATGTTCAGACCGCCCGCGACGATTTCGGCCACCATTCCGATCGGCGTGCCCGCCCCGTGGACCCAACCCATGAACAACGGATGCAGATTGCCGGTTGCGAACGGCATGATGTGCCTGCGCACATCGTCCAGGACATCGCCAAGGTCGCGCGGCTCATTCGGCAACGGCCGGGTAAACCTCTCGCGCGTTTCTCGGGCAGGCTCCTGCCATACCGGCCGCTGCCTGATGGTTTCGATGTGGGTGATCATGTCGTCCAGCAGGCCATGCGCGATGTCGCGAAACTGATCCCAGTTCGATGGGTCCAAGCTGGCGGCCGTCTCGGCTGCACCGCTTTCCGCACCGCGCTCCTGCTGGATGGCCAGCGACATCAGGCACCTCGGAACTGGTGAAGCACTGTCGACAATTTGTGGAAGAAGACGTCGAGCCTGGATTCTATCGGCCCGAATGCCTGATGCAGCGACTGGCCAGCCGTCATCCTCGCCGAAACGTCGACGACATCGGCAGCGGAGGCTGCAACGCGCAACACCGTGCGCGAACCCAGACGAACGGCTTGCCCGACATGGCAGATCGGACCCCCGCCGAGACCGCGCATCGAGACCTGGATGTTTTGGCAGTGCTCGAACGAAGCGAAAGCACCGGCGCCATTCGTGACGGTCAACGGGACCATTGCGCGTGAGCCGAGATGGTCGCCGTCATCGTCCCGATGAAGCGAGATGTCTCTGACGGCCTCAATTCGAGAACGCACCAGGCGGACAAACTGTTCCTTGACGAGGCGTTGCCGCGATTCATCGATCTCGGCATAGCTGTCGAGATGGGCCAAGGCCGCGACCCACCGCAAACCCAGTCCCAGATTCAGTTCCGACTTGAACGCGAAGCGCATCCGGTGGCGCAGTGCCGCCGGCCAGTCTTGAGCTGCGCTGTATTCCGCCAGCCCTGCGGGAACATCGGACCTTGCCGCAAAATCCTCGGCCAGCGCCGAAGGGATAAGAAGGGCGCCGGAAAAAGGTGGCCCGGCGATGAATTTGGATCCGGTCAAAGCCACCACGAAGCCATCCGCCAGATCCTGCCTCAGCCGCGAGATCGGGCCGCGGAATTGGCAGGCATCGACAACAATATGTACGCGTCCGGGGGCCAGGGCGGCGGCATGGCGCGCAGCCTGCCGCGTTACCGCCGGCAATCCTGTCTTCGACGTATCGAGCACGTGAACAAGGACATCACGATCTCGCCTGAGTTCCGCTTCGACAGCTGCGATGACGTCGTCATCGATTTCATGCTGATGTCGAGGCTCACCCGTCGCGTTGCGGATCGCAATCGTGCGCACTTCGATGCGGTCCACTGGCAAGCCTTCAAGCGGCGTGCCAGCCCCCACAGTGCGGCCGAGCGCGGTCACATCCGAGTAATGCCGCCCCGCGGCCGCCCGTGGAACCCCATTTCCCGTTTCGTCCGGTGCGACAAGCACATTGGTCAAGGGGCGTTTGGAAACGCCGGCAATCATGCAGAGAGCAAGAAGCTCCGCATCCGTTCCGGAAGCTGCGAGAATGACCTGTGCGCCCGCACAGCCAAGACTGCTCGCAATCCGGTCTCGGATGTCGGCAAACCATTGATCGAATGCGACAGGGGAAGGCGATTCAAGATCGACGAGGCGCCCCAACTCGACCCCTGCCGCCAGGAAGCCGTCGTCGGAAATGTTGCTCGCCGTTGTCGACGAGAACGAGATCTCATCGTGCGCCGGGGTTGCGCGCGTTCCATAGCGGTTACGCCGCGAGATCGGATCCGGCCAGATGCGTCTGTCGCCACCCGTCCCAAGCAGGAATGAAACGGACGCCAGCGAATGGGAAAGATGATCCAGGCCAGCCATATCCAGCGCCGGGTTCGCCGGCACCTGCAGGATTCCCATCTGAATTGCGGGCATGATGGTCTCCGTGGTCACGGCGGCGGCAGCGAACTGGTCTCGATCAAAGCGGTTCATTGGCCGCCACGGCACCGGCCAGGTAGGAGATCCGAGACTCATGGCTGATCAGCGGTTGGAGATCGCTCGCCCGCTGCGTGAATTCCAACCCGCATCGGTCGACATAGGATCGATCGACGCGTTCGCAGAAACCCGGATCGATGATTTTCTCACCGTCCCAAAGAACGGCGTGGCCGGTGTTGGGAATGGTCGGCGAGACCACGCCTATGATCGCGGGCTTTTCCCACAGCATGTAGATGCTGCTCAGGAGAACGAAACCGCATTTGTTGGCAACGCCGCGCATGATGGAATGGCTCATCGGGCCGCCGAGCGGATATGCCGGATCGCAGCTTTGCGCGATGGCTTCGATTTCCTCGTAGGTTCGGCCCGTAAGCATCGCCAGGGTACAAACCAGGCAGTCGTCCTGTGTTCGCTGATAAACGGCGGGTTTTCCCGTATGGGCGCTTGTGATCGTCGGTGTCGACATCACCCGCGCCACGCGCCGTGACAGCGCGTTTTCGAATGCCGCGAAGAGCTTCCTCATGGCGCTCTTCTTGTAGGGAAAGATACTCTCCCAATCCATAGAATGAACGATCATCGCGACATCCGCTTCGAACACCAGCAGGCGGCCGTCGGCGAGTTCGGCGCAATCAATGGCGAAGTAATCCAGGCCGAGACATCGATGAAGGGCATCGAACGCGCGCGCGTGACGAACCGCAAAGTCGCTGTCGAAGGTGGCCATCCACAAAGCTTCCTCGGCACGCCTGTCTTCGTGCTGAGTCATGCCGGCGTTCAGATAGTGAACCATCCAATGCTCGGAAACCGCGAGATGGCTGGCAAAGGCCCGCCCGTTGATGAACGCGATTCTCTGCTTGCGGAATTTGCCGTCTGTCCCGCTATAATCGATGAATGGCGTGATATAGAATTCGGCGTCCGCTTGAGACTTCAGGTAGGCCGAAAGGTCCAGGGGTGTGGAGATTTTCTCCATTCCCTTGCCGGCATGCGTGCCGAACGGGCGGACAATCACCGGGAAGGCGCTTGCCTCCAGGATCGAGGCAACCTCGATTTCCCCGGATGCCAGTTTCTCGATCACGCTTCGATGAACGCGCGCAGCGGCGGGCGCAAGTATCGAGGGTTCGTCCTTCAGCGCCTCCGCGACGCCATCCCTGGACAGGGCCATGATGTGGCGTGGCGCGTTGTTCATTATCGGGCCCGCCCAATCGCGCAGCAGCCGGTCAAGGTTCTCCAGCACGGCAAGATTTGCCGCGGACTCGCCGACTGCCACGAAGGCGACGTCATGCTCGGGAACATCCTTCAGGTCCTCGGTGTCAGCGTCGACATAGTGGAGCAGGATGTTCGCGTCGGATGCCTCCAGCAGAAATTCGATCGGCGTGTTCGCCATGAAATCGCCGGCTGTCACGAAAACAAGAACGTTGGGTCCTGTGCCGAGGCCGTTGCGTATCCGGTAGTGTCGACTGATATCGAGTGCAGCCCTCTGGCTGAGCACCGCCTTGTCTTCCTCGCCGATCGCATGAAGCAGGATCGACACATCCAGAAACGCCGCGGCATCGGTGATATCGGCGGAAACACGGCCGAACAGCGTGTTCCACAAGGGGGAGATATCTCGTCCCTCAAAGACCGCACGCACGATGGGCGCCTTGCCCATGATGCGGTTCGAATCTTCAAATGTCTCTATTTGAGCCGCCGCGCTTTTCAAGCCATCAAGCCTTCCACCAGGCGGTAGCTGCGGCCGATCAAGCCTTCACTCCGCTGCCTAGCACACCACGTGCCGTTTCACTTTCGCTGCTGGTGCTTGTGCGAGCCTTGTGACGCCTGATGCGCGCACCGCGAATGAACAGCTGGTTCGCTTATTGCTGGCACGAAAGGCAATGAAGGCGAGATGCTCAACCCGGAGCGACAAGCGTTGCCGGCCGGCCAGCCGCCGTTTGGCGGTTTTCAAGCGGGAAAGGCTTCCGACGAAGTTTAAGACGGGTGATCGATTGGTCCGGCCGTGCCTTTGAAGACGGTCATTTCGCTGCCACTCCGCGCACATGCGGTCTTTGTGCCGGAGCCTCTATCCCCGGGCTGCCGGTGTCTTCAATCCGGCGCTGGGCCGGCGCTGAAGCGGCGTCTGGCATGATGATCTCCGGGTCGATCTTGCGACGCCGAAACCATCGCAGATGGCTGAACCGGCTGAGATAGATATAGACGACGGGTGTGGTGTAGAGCGTCAGGAATTGCGACAGCAGCAGCCCACCGACGATGGCTATGCCGAGCGGCCGGCGCAGCTCGGAGCCGGCGCCACTGCCAAGCGCCAGTGGCAGGCCACCGAGAAGGGCCGCCATGGTCGTCATCATGATTGGCCGGAAGCGCAGGACGCAGGCCTGATAGATCGCCTCTTGCGCCGACAAACCCCTTCGTCGCTCACCGTCCAGGGCGAAGTCGATCATCATGATCGCGTTCTTCTTGACGATGCCGACGAGTAGCACCAGCCCGATCAGGGCAATCAGCGAGAAATCATAACCAAGCAGCATCAGCGCCAGGAAAGCGCCGACGCCGGCCGATGGCAGTGTCGACAGGATGGTGATCGGGTGCACGAAGCTCTCGTAGAGAATGCCGAGCACGATATAGACGGCGATGATCGCCGCCAGGATCAGATAGGGCTGGTTGGCCAGCGACGACTGGAAGACCTTGGCCGAGCCCTGATAGCGCGTCGTCAGCGTCGGCGGCAGGATCATCGATTGTTCCAGTCGCTGGATCGCCGATACCGCGTCGCCGAGCGAATGGCCGGCCGCCAGGTTGAACGACAGCGTCACGGCGGGAAACTGGTCCTGGTGGTTGATCGTCAGCGGCGACACCGACGTCTCGTAGCGGGCGAGCGCCGACAGCGGCACCATCTGGCTGCTGGTGGCGGAACGCACGAACAGGCGCGCAAGTGCCGAGGCGTCCTCCTGGAAGCGCGGCTGCAGTTCCAGCACCACATGGTGCTGGTCGAGCTGGGTGAAGATCGTCGCTACCTGGCGCTGGCCAAAGGCGTCGTACAGCGTATCGTCGACGGCTTGCGGCGTGATGCCGAGCCGGCCGATCAGGTCGCGGTCGATCCTCAGCGTCATCCTCGGGGCGCTCGCCTGTAGGTCCCCGGTCGCGTCCTGCAGTTCGGGCAAGGTCTGCAATTTGGCCAGCATGATCGGCGCCCATTTGAACAGTTCGTTCACGTCGGGATCCTGCAACGTGTACTGGTATTGCGTCTTGCTGACCCGCGCGCCGATCTGCACGTCCTGGCGGGCCTGGCCGAACAGCGCGATGCCCTCGACCTTGGCCGCGGCCTTGCGCAGGCGGGCGATCACTTGCGTTGCCGTCGCATGCCGCTCGCTCAGCGGCTTGAGATCGATCATCAGCCGGCCGCTGTTGACGGTCGGGTTGGCGCCGACCCAGTAATAGACCGTCTGCACATCCGGGTCGGCGGTTACCACCTTGGCCAATTCATGCTGGCGCTGCACCATCGCGTCATAGGAGATGTCCTGCGCCGCCTCGGAGGAACCCGAAATGGTGCCGTTGTCCTGCTGCGGGAAAAACCCCTTGGGAATGACCTGGTAGAGATAGACGGTGGCGCCGAGCGTCGCCGCCATGAACAGCAGCATCACCGGCTTGTGACGCAGCACCCAGCGCAGGCCCACCTCATAGAGGTGAAGCATGCCGGCAAAGGCCGACTCCAGCGCCCGCGACGCGATGTTCTCGCGGGCATTGCGGTCGATCGGCTTCAACAGCCAGCCGCACATCATCGGCGTCAGCGTCAGCGAAATCAGCCCCGACATCATGATTGCGATGCTGACGGCGACCGCGAACTCGCGGAACAGCCGGCCGATAAGGCCGCCCATCAGCAGCAGCGGAATGAAGACGGCGACCAGCGACAGCGTCATCGAGATGATGGTGAAGCCGATCTCGCGCGATCCGGTGAGTGCGGCCTGCAGCGGCGTGTCGCCATTCTCGATGTGGCGGATGATGTTCTCCACCATGACGATGGCGTCGTCGATGATGAAGCCGACGGCAATGGTCAGCGCCATCAGCGACACATTGTCGATCGTGTAGCCGAGCAGATACATCACCGCGCAGGTGCACAGCAGCGACACCGGGATTGTGATGCTCGGAATGAGCGTGGCGCGCACATGTCTGAGGAACAGGAAGATGACCAGCACGACGAGGCCGACACTGATCGCCATGGTGAACTGAACCTCGCCAACCGAGGCCCTTATCGTCTGGGTGCGGTCGCCCAGGATCTGCAGTTTGACGGACGGCGGCAGCGTGCGCTGAAGCTCGGGCAGCGCGTCCTTGATCAACTGCACGGTCTGATTGATGTTGAAGCCGGGCTGTTTGTGGACGTCCATGATGACTGCCCGCTGGCTGCCGAGCCACGCCGCCTGTCTGATGTCCTCGACGCCGTCGACGGCGGTGCCGATGTCGCTGACCCGGACCGGCGCGCCGTTGCGGTAGGCGATGATCACCGAATTGAACGAGGCCGCGTTGGACAGCTGGTCGGTGGCCGCCAGCGTCAGCGATTGCCGCGGGCCGTTCAGCGTGCCCTTCGGCGCGTTGACGCTGGCGCTCGATATCGCCGCGCGGATGTCCTCGAGGCTGAGGCCGAGCGCGGCGACTGCTGACGGGTTCACCTGGACGCGGACCGCCGATTTCTGCTCGCCATGGAAATCGACAAGCCCGACGCCGGTGATCCGCGACAGCTGCAGCGCCAGGTAGTTCTCGACATAGTCGTCGACCTTGTCGATCGGCAGGTCGGTGGAGGTGACGGCGATCGACATCAATTGCGCGTCGGCCGGATTGGCCTTCTCGTAGGTCGGCGGGCTGGGAAGGCCCTTGGGCAGGTCGCCGCTGGCGGCGCTGATCGCGGTCTGCACATCCTGGGCGGCGCCATCGAGGCTGCGGTCGAGGTCGAATTCGACCTGGATCGAGGTGCGCCCGAGCGAACTGCTCGAGCTGATCGACGTCACGCCCGAAATCAGCGCCAGCTGCCTTTCGAGCGGCGCGGCGACCGTCGTCGCCATCGTCTCGGCGTTCGACCCGGGCAGACTGGCCGAGACCTGCAGCGTCGGAATCTCGACCTGCGGCACGCCGGCGATCGGCAGCAGAAAATACGCCACCAGCCCAACCAGCGTCACGCCGATGGCCAGCAGCGTGGTGGCGATCGGGCGGACGATGAACGGCGCCGAGATGTTCATGCGCTAGTCCGCCGCCTGGGCCGGGCCGGTGACGTCGACCAGGTCTCCCTCCTGGATGCGATACTGTCCATCGGTGACGACGGTGTCGCCGGGCTGAATGCCCTTGCCGACGACGGCAAGCTCGGCGTTCGAATAGCCGACCGTCACCGGCTGCTTGACGACGTGCCGGTCCTTGCCGACGATGAAGGCATAGGTGCCATCCGGGCCGCGCACGATCGCCGTCACCGGCACAGTGGTGACGCCGCGCTGCAATTCCACCTGGACGCGGACATTGACGAATTGTCCCGGCCACAACCGGTCGTCGGCATTGTCGAAGACGGCGCGTATCTTGATGGTCGCGGTGGCGTTGTTGATCTGGTTGTCGACGACGCTCAGGCGGCCGGCGGCCAGCTGCTGGCCGCCATTGTCCAGCGCAATCACCGGAGCGTCGCCCGCCTTCATCACGCCCTGGATCTGGGGAAGATCGTCGGACGGCAGCGAGAAGTCGACGGCGATGGGATGGATTTGGTTGATCCGGACGATGCCGCCGGTGTCGCTGGCGCGCACGATGGCACCGGCATCGACGGTATGGATACCGGCGCGGCCGTCCAATGGCGAGCGCATCTGCGTGAAGCGCAACTGGACCTGCTGGATGTCGATAGCAGCCTGGTCGACCTTGCCGGTTGCTTCAAGCTGCGCGACGGCGGCCTTTGCCGTGTCCAGCGCCTGCGTCGAGCCGACACCCTTGGTGGTCAGCGTCTGCGCCCGGGCGAGGTCGAGCCTGGCGTTGGCCAGCAAAACGTCGTCCCGCGTCTTGGTGGCCTGCGCCTGCGCGAGCGCGGCCTGCAAGGGCTCCGGGTCGATTTCGGCGAGCAGGTCGCCGACATGCACATCCTGACCATCGGCGAAGTCCAGCTTGAGCAACTGGCCGTCGATGCGGCTGGTCACGGTCACGCTGCGTAGCGGCTGGGCAGAGCCAAGGCCTACGAGAAAGACCGGGACGTCGGCGGTGCGCGCGACATCCGCCACCACGGGAATGGTGGCATCCGCCGCCAATGCGTCAACCAACGTCGAAACGCTTGCGAGACCCAACATGAGCGAGCCGATGGCAGCTATCCGAAGCATTCGGAAGGTCCTGAACCGGCGGGCGATCATACTCAATTTCACGTCCGTCCGGTTCTCGGTTCCACAATCGACGCGCAGCGCGTCCTCGTCAACTCACGGTCGTGCGAGCATGCATCCTACGGGCCCAACCTTACCAGCGTCTGACAAGTGGCTTACCGATATGTAAGGTAATTTGCCGAGGTGTCGCGGCAGCCGGCGTGCCATTTTTGGGCGACATGCATTCGATAAAGGGCGGCATCGAAATGCCGCCCCCATCTTTATGCCGAGGCCTCGGCCATATGCTAGTCCTGTGAACCGTCGGCCCCCTCACCCGCAGCGCCCTCCTGGTCATTCTCCTGGTTTGAAGCCATCTGGCTCACATCACCGGTGGTCGCATCGACCAAAAGATCATGCTGTTTGCCATCCGTACCGACGACTTCAACATGATAGGCTGCCTTCCCGGACACTTCGTAAATCTGGACCGACAAAACCGTGCCGTCGACCTTCGACTTCGCGGCCTTGGCCGCCTCCTCGACACTGATCTTGGCCGATTGCACGGCCTGCAATTCCTTCGCTTCGTTGCCGCCAGTTTCCGCGTTCGCGTGGGGCAGGGCGACGGCCAGCATGCCGGCTGCGAAGATCAGTGCGGTGAGACTGTTGCTGTTCATGATATTCTCCTTGTGACGGTTGATCCCCTCCGTCACACCCTGCCCGCCAGTTCTGACGAGCAGCTTGCCGGACGCATACCATTGCGTAAGATCCTCACGAGAGGGCTTTCAGGTCCGGCGCATTGGCCTGATAGCCTCGGCCACGCGGCGAGCGATCTCGAGCTCGAGGTGGTGACGCCGGCGTACCTGCGCCCGCTTGTTGGGCTTGTACTCGGCCGGGTCGCGTTGCGCCTTCGTGATGGGCAGATCAAACATGATCCGGCGCACTCGGCTGCCCCCGGATTCAACCCAAAAGCTGTCGTAATCGGCGGAAATGCGGCGGCGCAGGCTGTGGTCGCTTGCAAAGACATGGCCCGCGTTCGACGCGGCAACGAGCCCGGAAAGATCAAGCGAGCGCGCAAGAGCCTGGGCCACCAGCAGCAGCAGGCTCTTGGGTCGCAGTCCTTCCATGGCCTTCGTCAGGATGCGGGCATCATCAAGGCCTTGCACGCCGGCCGACGCGGACTTTAGCGCGCCTATCCAGAGCACCTGTCCCTCGCCATCGATGCGCAGAAGCGGCCTGTCCACGATCGCGAGGCCCATCTCGGTAATCGGCCGCCCGTCCAAGCGCAGGAGCAAACGCCACTCGGCCTCCCTGTACAAGCCATCCTGGCCTGTCAGCTCGACCGTGACCTCGCCCTCAGCGGTCGAAACACTCAACAGCTGCTGGCCGCCAGTGTGGCTACTGACCACCGCCGCGTCGGTCAGAAGCCTTGCGGCCGCGGCATAGTGACCAATGACAGCGCCCCGACGATGCCGGCGGTTCAGGCCGCCCGTCAGGTAGGGCCGGACGGGTTTCAGGGGAATGTCGGGATACCGGCCAAGGATCACAGCGAACGGTTCGGCACTGAGTTTGGACTGGATGGCGGCGATATCCCCGCGAAATATCCGCCGAAGCGCGGCCCACTTGATCTTGTGGACCCATCGGTTCAGCCCATGCCTGAATCTGGACGGCTGTCGTCGTCGCCTGACGCTTGGCGGTGATCGCCCCATTGCCTCCATCGACAGTCATCCTCCCCCATTATCGGTCTGCACTATCGGGCACCTGACCTTACCGGCGCCTCACCGCGACAATACCGATTTGTAATAAAGCACCTGCTAAAGGGCTGCCTTGCGAATTAGCAAGCGGAAAAATCGTAGTGAGTTTGCCCGCTTGAGACCAGGCTCCAAGCGGAGTGCGGACAATGTTCTCAGGTCGGGTCTGGGGCGTGGCTCACCAGGCGGCCGACCATCCTGTTGCCGCCGGCGTGGCCGTTCCTGCTCGCGGCGTCGGAAGCGGTTCCTGACCTTGGGGCCATCGTCCCGTGGTCGAGCAGCGCGCCGGGATCGATGGTCGAGGACAACATGCCGCAGCGCCAATTCCATGCGGCAGTGACCGTTCGAACCGAGCTGAAGATCATGGCGACTGAAACGTGACAGTCACGATCAGCCCCGGTCCTGCATCTCCCAGGGTAACGCTTGCTCCGTGAAGATCGGCGATCGCCTTGACCATGCTGAGCCCGAGACCATTGCCTGGCGAGGTCCGGCTCTTGTCCATGCGATAAAGACGCTGAAACACCTTTCCGCGTTCCTGGGCCGGGATGCCGGGACCATTGTCAGCCACCGACACTTGAATTTGGCTGCCGATCTTGCTGCAGCCGATAAGGATATCGACGCCGCTGGGCGTGTGTCTGAGCGCGTTTTCGACAAGGTTTGCGAACAGCTGCACCAGCAACTCGCGGTCACCCTGCAGCGTCGGAACCGGGTCGACCTTGGTCGAGATGGTCTTGCCGTGATCGATCGCGACTTCCTCGTAGATTTCATGGACGCTGCCAATGACCTCGCCCAGGTCGAGGGACTGGAATCGAGCACGGCGCGCGCCGGCCTCGATCTGGGCAATGCGCAGCAGTGCATCAAAGGTTTGCGTGGTGCGCTCGAGTTCGGCCGTCGCCTCTTCGAGGTCTGCCACGATCGCCGGCGCATCGGCCTTCTGAACGGCACTGTCGAGCGCGATGCGCAGCCGGTTGAGAGGCGTGCGCAGATCATGCGCGATGTCGTAACCGACCTGCCGCAGGCCCTCCATGAGCGCAACGATACGGTCAAGCGCCGCGTTGACCTGCGACGAGACCGCATCGACATCATCCTGATTGCCGATCAGCGGGATGCGGGCGTCAAGGCGTCCCTGTGAAATCTTGTGCATGGTGCTGGCTATGGCGTCCAGCCTTCGCTGGATACGGGCGGCAACCAGCGCGCCACCGGCGACCGCGAGGACCGCGACGATGATCGTGGCCCATGCGAAGCCGGACAGAACGATCATCCGCAATTCGTTGGTGTCACCGTAGCTGAAGGCGAGGATCAGCGTGTTCGGGCCGACTTTACCGGAGAGCACTCGGTAAGGATCGTCATTGTTCTGACCAAGTTCGTCCGAGGAAACCGTTGCGAAGCCGGGGATCCGCGCGCCGGGCGGGACGTTCAAAGTGCCGGCCAGACGCGTGCCGTCGGCAGCGACAAGGCCGAACAACTGATTCCCGCCGGTGGATAGAGCCGCATGTTGCCGTACAGTGGAGACCAGGTCCTCCTGGTCGTTCTGGTCATAAGTTGCCGACAGCAGCGAGTAGGTTTTTTGAAGATCCTCGTCGACGCGGTCGGTGAGGTCACTGTCCATGAGCTGGTAGACGACAATTCCCGCGAGCAGGAACGCCAGGATCAGGAACGCCGCGAACGTCACCGCAAGGCGGAACGGCGTGCTCCGTGCGAGGCTTCTAGCCGCCCACACGCAACATGTATCCTGTGTTTCGTACCGTCTGCAGCAGCGGGGACGCGAACGGCTTGTCGATCTTACTGCGCAAACGGCTGATGTGAGTCTCGACGACGCTGGTCCTCGGATCAAAGTGCAGGTCCCAGACCTGCTCCAGAAGCATGGTGCGGGTGATCACCCGCCCGGTCGCTCGCATCAGAACTTCAAGCAGGCGAAACTCCCTGGGCTGCAAATCGATATCCTCGCCTGCCCGGGTCACGCGGCGGGACATGAGATCCATTTCCAGATCGCCTACCCGCAGAACGGTCTGTTGCTCCTGCGGTGGCGGCCTGCGACCGAGAGCATTCACGCGTGCAAGGAGTTCGGAGAACGCGAAGGGCTTGACCAGGTAGTCGTCTCCTCCCGCCTCGAGGCCTTCAACACGGTCGTCGACGCCGGACACAGAAGTCAGGAAAATGACCGGTGTACGCATACCGGCCGCCCGCGCCGATCTGACTAGGGATAGTCCGTCGATGCCCGGCAGCATCCGGTCGGCAACGATGACGTCGTAGTCGCCGCTGGTGGCGGCGTAGAGGCCGTCACGGCCGTCGGAGAGAGTATCGCAGATGTGTCCCGCTTCCGACAAGCCTCGCGCAATATAGTGAGATGTCTTGGGATCATCTTCGATAAGCAGGATACGCATGCCCTTGCCTGGCTTTCGCTGGTTGTGAATGAACAATTTCATCGACAGGTTACGTGAGCCTAAAGCGCGTCGTGTTTGAACGGATTCAGGCGCCGCGCTTCAGGTCTTTGTTTTCATGCATGTCGTTCTCCCAAACCGAAGCCACTTTTGGGCGACATGCATTAGGATTTCGAGAACCCGATAAATGGCTCCGCCTTCTCCCAGGTCAGGTTCATCTCCCAAGTCCCGACAAGCGGGATGGCATAATGGCCGTAACGGAGCGAGAGCTGGCTTTCCGATGCCGCCTCGCCTTGGCCGGCGATCTCAGCCATGTAGAGTGCCGAGGCGAGGCCGGTTCGGTCCGCCCCGGCCTGGCAATGAATGAGCAGCGGCTTGGCTGCGCTTTTCATGATCGAAACGAGTTGGAGAACCTGTTGCGGCGTCAGCTCGCGACGGGCAGACATGGCGAAGTCTATGTGCGTGATGCCGAGCTCCTTGGCCGTCCGGAGCTCGTCGTCATACCATGGACTGCCTGGGCTGGGTCCGCGCAGGTTCATGATCGTCGCAATCTTGTGCTGGCCGAAATAGCTGCGGATCTCTTCGGGCATAGGCTGCGCCGAGCGATAGGCTTCCCCTTCCACCAGTGTATGGAAGTTGTTGTTGATGTGGGGGGCGGCGGCCGGCGTCAGAGCCAGGGCCACCGCCCCCGAGGCTATCCAGATGGCGATGCGGCGTCGCCTTGTTCCCGGATTGCCCATGGCTGTCATGTCGGACCGATGGGCTCGGGTTCCGGCTCCACGGCTCCATCCTCGTTTCGACCGCGCTGGATCGTTATCCACATAACGATGAGCACGATGGCCGTCAGGAACAGCAGGCTCGTATACGTCGTGCCAAGGCCGAGGCCACCGTACTCCATCGGCTGGCTCAGCAAATCGCCGAACGAAGCACCCAGCGGCCGGGTGAAGATGTAGGCCAGCCAGAATGCAAGGATCGCATTCAGCTTGAGCAGGTAATGCGCGGCCGCGACGAGGGCAATGACGGCACCGAAGAGCAGCCCGGTGGTCAGGTAGCCAACCTCGAACCGCTCCGCGACGAGATCGCCCGACGCCGTTCCGAGCGCGAAGGTGAACAGGATCGCGAGCCAGTAGAGAGCTTCGCGCCGCGTCGTGAAGATGGTGTGGATCGAGAGCGTCCTTTCGAGCGCGTACCAGACCGCGAACGTTGCCGCGAGCAACACCGTGAACAGAATTGTGCTGGTTTCGAGGGGGACGCCAAAATTGTCCGAGAGGTTGTCGGTAACCAGGGTGCCGACAACGCTGATCAGGACGACGGCCAGCCAATAGGCCCACGGGACGTAGCGCTTTTTGCTGAACTGGATGACGAGGGCGATGCACAGCACCCCAACCATCAATGCAGATGTGGCGCTGAGGCCAAAACCCATGTTGACCGCCAGATAGTCGGCAGCGGTCTCGCCCATGGTGACCGCCATGAGTTTGATGAGCCAAAATTCCACGGTGACTTCCGGCACCCGGTTGACTGACGGGTTCGGTGAACGTTGAATCGCAAGCATTGATGTCGCTCCAGTTCTGGCCGGAGCCGGTTACTTGCCCTGCAGGTCCATGGCCTGCTTGAAGAAATCGTCGGCATGCGCGAGCACAATGGCACAGAGCGGCGCGATGGTACGGATTTTCATGGGTGATCCTTCGTCGAAGCGCCGTCTGTTTGCCGGCACCCGACCATGGGACAGCTCCTTTGCAAGCACCTTTCCCCGAGCATACTATTTCGTAAGGTCGGCCCGCTTGCGGATCGGTATGTTCCCGGCAAGGCTGGCAAAACATCCTTGCCTCGCACGCCGCACAATAATTCCGGCCGCGGGACGCGGGACCGACTGTCCCCCGCCCGCGAGGGTCCGCTTGCTGCTTCATTCAGCGGGCTGGCGCTGCCATCATCAGCCATCAGCCGGTGCATCCTGTCCGCCCCGAAATGCGCGGCCATCGGTGACCGCAGGCCGATCTGGCACGAGGGATGAACCGAGACCTCTGTACGGATTTTGTACGAAAAAAAGCGCCGCAAGTTGCGGTTCTGTTCCTGCATTTAAGCCGGGACGGCTTGACGCATGATTTTCATTGAAGTTGGCGCGCCCGAAGAGATTCGAACTCCTGACCCCCAGATTCGTAGTCTGGTGCTCTATCCAGCTGAGCTACGGGCGCGCAACAGGCCATGCTTTCCATGACCCCGCAAGCCGATCATGAACGACCGGCCGCGACGAGACGTGTTCCCTAGCGACTGAATTTCCGAAAAGCAAGCCGATCCGGCAAAAGTTTTGTCAAAGGCGTCTCGTCCGGCAATGACAACCCGTTTCGCAGCGCTTCAAAACAGCCAAAGCGCGCCGTGTCTGGGCGGGTTGTTTTACGCATTCCGTCCTCCCAAAGCCGGAGCCACTTCTGGAGGCGACATGTATTTGGAAGGAAAAGGTTGCCGGGCGGAAAGCCAGCCATCATGCCGGGCGGCGCAGGCCGTTGCGGGCCTGGTCTAGCCGGACCGGCTGGTCGGGGATGGTGACCGCGAATGTGGTGCGCCCGCCAATGCTCTCGACCAGTTCCACCGTGCCGCCATGCGCCCGGATCAGCTCATGGGCGATCGCCAGGCCAAGGCCGGTGCCGCCGCTGCGGGCCGAGCCGCGAAAGGCCGCGAACAGGTTTTCGCGCGCCTTCGGCGGCAGGCCGGGGCCGGTATCGGTGACGACGATGCGGCTGACGCTGCCAAGCCGTTCGCCTGACACGGCCAGACGGCGGATTAGCGCGCTTTCGGTGTCCGCCGCCATGGCCTGAACGGAATTGCGGCACAGATTGGTGAGCACGCGGAACAGCTGATCGGAATCGGCGTCGACCTCGAAGGCCGGCTCGACCGCATTGACGAATTCGATGCCCTGCTCGATGTCGAGCAGGCCATGCACGTCCTCGACCAGCTGGCGCAGCCTCAGCCTGCGGCGCGAAGGCGGCGGCTCCTGGGTGCGGCCATAGGCCAGCACGCCTTCGGAGTAGGAGACGGCGCGATCGAGCGCGCGCAGCAGTTTCGGCGCGAAGGCCTGCACCGTCGGGTCCTTGACCTGACGCAGGCGGTCCGACATCAGCTGCGCCGACGCCAGGATGTTGCGCATGTCATGGTTGATCTTTGAGACCGCCAGGCCGAGGTCGGCAAGGTGTTTCTGCTCGGAGAGCATCTTTTGCAGGCGCTCCTGCATCTGCGACAGCTCGCGCTCGGCAACGCCGATCTCGTCGGCACGGGCGGCGGGATGGATGATGCGTCCGGGATCGTCGGGCGCTTCCGAGAAGGACAGCATGGAGCGCGTCATCGTGCGGATCGGCCCGATCATGATCAGGTCGATCGCGGCATAGACCAGCATTGCGGTGAACAGCGAGATCAGCAGCGAGACGAAGGCGACGTTGCGCGAATATCTGAGCATCGCATTGCGCAGACTGTTGTCCGGCATGATCAGCTCGAACTCCTTGTCGCTGTCGCCGACCGGGCCGAAGACGCGCAGCATCCGGTTGCCGCCGAAAAACAATGTGTCCAGCGCGCCGGTCATGCCCTTGATCATGCCGATCGAAGCGATGTCGATGTGTTCGTCGACCTGCGGCGGCATCTCGGCCACCACCAGCAGCCGCGAGACGCCGCCATCGCGCACCGCGATCGCCTTGGCGCCGATCGCCATCAGCACGTCGTTCTGGGCCGTGCGCGACAGCGAGGTGGATTCACCTTGCACCAGCACGATCGACACCGCGGCGGCCGTGCTCAGCCGCTCCTTCAGCCAGCTCAGCCGATAGCTGGCGATCCAGGGCAGGAAGATCAGCACTTCGGCCAGAAGCACGAAGACGATGGTCAGGAGCAGCAACTTTGTCGACAGGCCGCGCGACAACGGCACAGTGCGCCCGGCGGCTGGCGCCGTGCTGACCCTTTCCTCCGCTTGTATGGTTTCGCTCATGCGGCTTATGTCTTCACGATCACTTGATCAACGCAGATTAGGCGATTACGGCTTTTTTGCCAATTTCATCCTTCGTCGGAAACATAAAGGTGCCTGAATGACGACCGACTGCCGCCCGTCGACACCGGATTGACTTCCAAAACCCTTCTTTCTATAAGCCCGCTCACGCTCGGGCCATTCGTCCCGGCGCGGTTTCGATCGCGCCAAAACCGGCCCGGCAAAGCTCCTGTTACACAGTGACAGAATCAAGAAGGGCCGCACCCCGCGGTATTAAAACAAATGAAGCGTACCTACCAACCGTCCAAACTCGTCCGCAAACGTCGGCACGGCTTTCGTGCCCGCATGGCCACCAAGGGTGGTCGCGGCGTCGTCGCAGCCCGCCGCAACCGCGGTCGCAAGCGGCTCAGCGCCTGAACGGAAGACGAGATCGTTGCCCGCATCCGGCAAGCCAGTGGGACCCGATCCCAAGCGGCTTCTGAAGCGCGCGGAATTCCTGGCTGTCCGTCGTGGTGAAAAGCGACGCGGGCGGCTTTTTCTCGTTGAGGTTCTCGACCGCGGCGACGGCCTGTCGCCGCGCGTCGGCTACACCGTCACCAAGAAGGTCGGCAATGCGGTTGTCCGCAACCGCGTCCGGCGGCGGCTGCGAGAGGCCGTCCGCACGCATGCGGCAAGTGACATGGCGCCTGGCAATGACTATGTCATCGTCGGGCGTGAAGACGTGCTTACCATTCCGTTCGGCCAGTTGAAGGCCGAACTCTCCCGCCGACTGCGCGGAACACGATAGGCCAAGGGCTTTCGATGGAAAACAACCGGAACTTCTTCATCACCATCGCGCTGTCGGTGCTGATCCTGGCCGTGTGGCAATATTTTTATGTGTTGCCGCGCAGCGAAGCGCAGCGCGAGGCGGCCCGTATCGAGCAGCAGCGCATCGAAGAGCAGAAGAAGGCGGCCCAAGGCACCAATCCCGGCACTGATGCCGGAACGCCCGCCGCGCCTGGCGCCATTCCCAGCACGCCCGGCACCGATGCCGTGACGCCGGCCGGCCGCGAACAGGCGCTGGAGACCAGCAAGCGCATCAAGATCGACACGCCGAGCCTCGCCGGTTCGATCAACCTGACCGGGGCCCGTCTCGACGACCTCAAGCTCAAGCACTACACCGAGACGGTCGACAAGAATTCGCCCGAGATCAGCCTGCTCAACCCGGCAGCACTGCCCGATGGCTATTATGCCGAGATCGGCTTTGTCGGCAATGACAAGACCGGCGCGGTGCCCGGTCCCGAGACTGTGTGGTCCGTCGATGGCAATGCGACGCTGACCCCGACGACGCCGGTCACGCTGACCTATTCGAACGACAAGGGCCTGACCTTCAAGCGCACCTTTTCCGTCGACACCAACTACATGTTCACGGTTTCCGATACGATCCAGAATTCGGGCGCGGTTGCCGTCTCGTTGTCCAATTACGGCCGTGTCACCCGGTTCGACAAGCCGGCTGTCGCCAGCACCTATGTGCTGCATGAAGGTCTGATCGGCTTCACCGGCACGGAAGGCCTGCAGGAGCACAAATACGCCTCGATCGAAAAGGACAAGCTGGCGATGCCAGGCAAGTCGACCGACGGCTGGCTCGGCATCACCGACAAATACTGGGCGGTGACGCTGGTGCCGAGCGAGAAGCAGCCGTTCCAGCCGCGCTACGCCTATTTCGAGGACGGCCGCCATCGCTATCAGTCAGACTTCCTGACCGACCCGATCACCATCGATGCCGGTCAATCGGCGACGGTCGAGAGCGAGGTCTTCGCCGGGGCCAAGGAGGTCGCCAAGATCAACGCCTATGCCGAAGATCGTCACATCAAGCGGTTCGACCTCCTGATCGACTGGGGCTGGTTCCACTTCATCACCAAGCCGATGTTCTGGCTGATCGACACGCTCTACAAATTCTTCGGCAATTTCGGCCTGGCGATCCTCGCCACCACCGTCATCGTCAAGGCCATCTTCTACCCGCTCGCCAACAAGTCCTACGCGTCGATGGCGAACATGAAGAAGGTGCAGCCGAAGATGCTCGAGATCCGCGAAAAATACGCGGACGACAAGATGAAGCAGCAGCAGGCGATGATGGAGCTGTACAAGACCGAGAAGATCAATCCGCTGGCCGGCTGCTGGCCGGTGGCGTTGCAGATCCCGGTCTTCTTCTCGCTCTACAAGGTGCTCTACATCACCATCGAGATGCGCCATGCGCCGTTCTTCGGCTGGATCCAGGATCTGGCGGCGCCGGATCCGACATCGCTGTTCAACCTGTTCGGCCTTATCCCGGTCACTCTGCCGCACATGCTGATGATCGGCGTGTGGCCGCTGATCATGGGCGTCACCATGTTCCTGCAGATGCGCATGAACCCGACGCCGCCGGACCCGACGCAGGCCGCGATCTTCACCTGGATGCCAGTCATCTTCACCTTCATGATGGCGGGTTTCCCGGCAGGTCTCGTCATCTACTGGGCCTGGAACAACACGCTGTCGATCCTCCAGCAGGGCGTGATCATGAAGCGCCAGGGCGCCAAGATCGAACTGTGGGACAATCTGGTAGCCCTGTTTCGAAAGAAACCCTCGCCGGCGGAATAGCAGGCCTCTCTTGTTGTCAAAAAGCCCCGGCTGGTCCGGGGCTTTTTGTTTGGGCCGGCGTCCGTTCACGTTCCCGTGATCGGCGAAACTGAAAGCCATCACCGGGCGTGACTGCCTGTGCGTTTCCAAAGGCTATCAATTCCGATCAGCCCTCACCCGGAGGAAGACCACATGCGCTTGCCGTCATTCAGGATCATCGCGATTTCCGCACTCGTCGCCGGCGTGGCAATTGCCGCTCCAGCTTACGCCAAGAACCCGAACGTTGGCGGCGCGCCGATGTACGCCACCAAGAACATCGTCCAGAACGCCGTCAACTCGAAGGATCACACGACGCTGGTCGCCGCCGTCAAGGCCGCCGGCCTTGTCGACACGCTGCAGGGCGCCGGCCCGTTCACCGTCTTCGCGCCGACCAACGAAGCGTTCGCGGCACTGCCCAAGGGCACCGTCGACACGTTGCTGAAGCCGGAGAACAAGGGCCAGCTCACCAAGGTGCTGACCGCCCATGTCGTCGCCGGCAAAATCTCCGGCAAGGAGATGATGGCCAAGGCCAAGGCGATGGGCGGCAAATATGAGATGAAAACCGTCTCCGGCGACACGCTGACCGCCGAGGTCAAGAAGGGCAACCTCTACATCATGGATGAGTCCGGTGGCGAGGCCAAGGTGACGATCGCCGACGTCAACCAGTCGAACGGCGTCATCCACGTCGTCAACAAGGTGCTGTTGCCGAAGTAACGGCTTCCGGCGAAAGGGGATAATGGCAGGCCGGTTGGGGCTTTTCTCGGCCTGCCATCCCCACCTCAGACGAGGTGCCATGTTTCTTGGGAAGCCGTATCGGCACGGGCCGGGGTCCTGGCGTCCCTCACAGGACCCCGGTTTCTTTTGTCTGACATTCGAAGGCTGTTTTAAGGCAGCGGATTGTCCCGGCAGACGGGCCTCGACCGCTGAAAACATCACTCCATGACGGCGCTGTGGTCGACCTTGGCCGGCGTCGCCGGCTTGCGCAGCAAAAGAACCAGCGGGATGGCAGCAAGCGACAGGATCATCATCAGCTTGAAATCGTTCATGTAGCTGATGATCGTCGCCTGCAGCGTCACCACGCCGTCGAGCGCGGCGCGGCCGGCGGCGCTGTAAGGGTTCATCGCCTGGAAGATCGCCGGGTTGCTGAACGCCTGGTTGTAGGGCGTCACATAGGTAGCGATGTTGGCGTGGTTGATCTGGACGTTCTGCGTCAGCAGCGCGGTGACCACCGATATGCCGACGCTGGAGCCGATGTTTCGCGACAGATTATACAGTCCCGTGCCTTCCGCGCGCCGCTCCGGCGCAAGCGTGGCGAAGGTGATGGTGGTCAGCGGAACGAACAGGAAGCCGAGCCCCGCACCCTGGATGAAACCGGTGCTGATGATCGTCCATTGCGAGACATCAGGGGTCCAGCCGGTCATGTCGTACATCGCCCAGGCCGTGATCAGCAGGCCGGTCAACAGCAGCCAGCGCGTATCCACCTTGCCGACCAGCCTGCCGACCAGGAACATGCAAGCCATGGTGCCAAGGCCGCGCGGCCCCATGACGATGCCGGCGGTCACCACCGGATAGCCCATCAGCGTCTGCAGATAGGGCGTCATCAGGGCCAGCGAGGCGAGATAGGTGATGCCGATGATGAAGATGAAGACCATGCCGACGGCGAAGTTCCTGTCGAGGAACAGCCTTGGATTCACGAAACTGTTGCGGGCGGTGAAGGTGTGGACCAGGAAGATGTAGAAGGCCGACGCGCAGATCAGCGCCTCGACGATGATCTCGGATGACGAGAACCAGTTGAGCTGCTCGCCGCGGTCGAGAAACATCTGCAGCGACGCGATGGTGAGGCTGAGCATGCCGAAGCCCAGCCAGTCCAGCCTCGCCTTGAGGTCGGTCTTGGTTTCCTGGACGAACATCGACACGCCGGCGAAAGCCAGCGCGCCGATCGGCACGTTGATGTAGAACACCCAGCGCCAGCTGACATTTTCGGTCAGCCAGCCGCCGATGACCGGCCCGAGCACCGGTCCGACCATGACGGAAACGCCAAACAATGCCATGGCCGAGCCGCGCTCTTCGACGCTGTAGATGTCGAGCAGGATGCTCTGCGACAGCGGCACCAGGGCGGCGCCGAACAGGCCTTGCAGCAGGCGGAAGCCGACGATCTGCGGCAGCGACTGCGCGAAGCCGCAAAGCACCGAGGCGACGACGAAGCCGGTGATCGACGTCAGCAGGATGCGCTTGCGGCCGAAACGATTGGCAAGGTAACCCGACGGTGGCGTCATGACGGCCGCCGCGACGATGTAGGACGTCAGCACCCAGTTGATCTGGTCGGCGCTCGCCGAAACGCTGCCCTGGATATAGGGAAGCGCCACGTTGGCGATGGTCGTATCCAGCGCCTGCATGATCACGGCCAGGATCACGCAGGCAGTGATGGCGCCGCGATTGGCGACCACCGATGTGCCACCTGTCGCGGACGCGCTGGTCATGACTTCTGCTCGAACCGGTTGATGAGATCCGTCACGAAGTCCGGCAGGCCGCGCGCATGGCCGGTGTCGATGCCGACGACGACGCTCATCCCGCCGCGCAGCGGCGGCTTGCCCTGGAGATCATCGACCGTCACGCGCATCGGGATGCGCTGCACGACCTTGACCCAGTTGCCGGTGGTGTTCTGCGCCGGGAGCAGCGAGAAGCTCGACGATGACGCCGGGCTGATGGAGGCAACCGTGCCGTGCCAGACGGCACCAGGGTAGCTGTCGACGCTGATCGTCGCCGTCTGTCCCGGCCGCACATAGGTCAGTTCGGTTTCCTTCGGCTCCGCCGCGATCCACAGATCGGTCGCCGAAACCAGGCTGAACGCCGGTTGCGAAGCCGGCAGGTACTTGCCGACCTGCAGCGCGTCGACATTGGTGACGATGCCGTCGAACGGCGCCTTGACGACGGAATCGTCAAGGTTGCGCTGGGCATCGTCAACGCCCGACTGGGCCTGCAGGTAGAAGGGGTTCTTCTCGACCGGCTGGTTGGCGTCGCCACCCAGCTGGGCCAGTGTCGCCTGGGCCACTGCCGTGGCGACGGCCACTTTCTGGCGGGCGGCGACGAGGTCGTGCTGGGCGCTGTCGAAGGTCGCCTTGGAGGCGGTCGAGGTCTTGAGCAGGTCCTGCTGGCGCTGGAATGCGGCCTCGTAATAGGGAATGTCGGCTTGCGCCTGCTCGATCTGCGCCAGCGACTGCTGGTAGCTCGCCTGCAAGGTCAGCACCTGGTTGCGGACGGTCCCGAGCTGGGCCTGGGCGGCGGCGAGAGCGGTTTCGAACGAAGCCGGCCTCAACCGGAAAAGCACCTGGCCCTTCTTCACCGCCTCGTTCTCATGCACGTCGATCTCGAGCACGGTGCCGGAGACGTCGGTGGAAACGCCGAGTGACTGCGCCTGGATGTAGGCATTGTCCGTGGTCATGACCTGGCCGCCGACGACGTAGTAGTAGCCGCCGACGATCAGCGCGACCGGAAGCAGGGCAAACAGGATCGGCCGTGTCCGGCTGCGCTTGGGCTTGACCGGCGCCGGTGGTGCAACGGCGACCGCGGCTTGCTGCTGCGGTTCCCTGGACGGAGCCTCGAGTGCCGCCGGTTCCAGGGCTACCGGCACTTCCAGCTCGTCATCGGCGATGACGGCGTTGGCACGCCTCTGCTCGCGTTCGCTGTCCAGTTGGATGATCTGGTCGCTCTTCCGATCGGCGGAAAGTGCATCCCCGGCGAGCTTCTTTGGTGCGGTTGGTTCAGCCATGTACTTTCTCCCGGTCGACGGCTGGCTGGGCGCAAGCCTCGAGCAGATTGGATTTGACGAGGGATAGGGTTTTCAGCAGGTGCAGCTGGACGTCCGCTAACAGGCCGACGAAGGCCTCGTCGCGCGTTTTCTGGCCGTTGCCGCGCATGATTTCGAGCAACGGATGGGCTCGCTGCGTCAAGTAAAGCAGCCATGCCCGACGATCGGCGGGATTGGGCCGGCGCTCGATGAAGCCGCGCGCTTCCATCTTGTCGAGCAGCCGGGCGAGCGTGATCGGCATGATCTCGATCAGGTCGGCCAGTCTGTTCTGGTGGATGCCTTCATGAAGGGAAAGACAGGCCAGCACCTGCCACCGGGCGCAGGTCAGCCCCGAGGCCCGCGAACGCTGCTCGAACCGCTTTCGAAGCAGACGCGCGACATCGTGCAGTATGAAGCTGATGTTGGGCGAGGATAGCATGGGAGGGGCTGGATTTCTTGGCGCGACTTTTAGTGAGCATGCTTATTATCATCATGCACATAATCCTGCTGGACGTGGTGCGCAAGACGGACTAAGCCGGCTCGGAAAAAATGTCGCACGTGCCGCGGCGCAACAGAAAGGCCCGGCGGCAGGCAGTTGCCGGACGAGGGTATGACGATGAATTGGCTCAAGATCGCGACCGTGGCGGCCTTCGCAGGATGGCCTGGCATTGCGCTCGCAAAGGAGGCGGTCAGCTGCGGCGGCGCCGCCATGCTGGGTGGAGCGCAATTGAACTGCAGCCACGTCGAACCCCAGGCGCCGCCTCAGTTTTGTACGTATAGCTGGGCCTTGCACACGCCGGCAGGAGATCAGAAAATCGTCGAAGGCACCTTCATGTTGCCGCCCGGGGCTTCGAATGTCACCGTCTACCAGGGCAGCGGTTTCGACAGCGCGCTTTCCAATCCGATCGTGATCTGCCGCGGCGGCAAATGAGCATCGAAGCCTGGGAAGGCTCGCTCGCCGGCCGATTGGTGCTATAGGGCGGATCACGCTATTTTGAACAGGGCCTGCGAACGTCGCTTGGCGCCTGACGGCCAATTATTCGACGGACATCGACATGGACGGACCCAACCCCGACATCAAGCACCCGATCCCGATGCACACCCGCGTCGGCTTCCTCAAGGCACTGGTGAGCGCACCGAACATCGAGATCGGCGACTACACCTATTATGACGATCCGGACGGGCCGGACAAATTCGCCGAGAAATGCGTGCTGCACCACTATCCGTTCATTGGTGACAAGCTCATCATCGGCAGGTTCTGCGCCATAGCCGAGGGCGCGCGCTTCATCATGAACGGCGCCAACCACGCCATGTCCGGTTTTTCGACCTATCCGTTCAACATCTTCGGTCATGGCTGGGAAAAGGGTTTTGATCCGGCGACATGGACGAAGGAAGTGCGCGGCGACACGATGCTCGGCAATGATGTCTGGATCGGCATGGAGGCGGTGATCCTGCCCGGCGTGACGATCGGCCATGGCGCCATCGTCGCCGCGAAATCGGTGGTGACGCATGACGTGCCGTCCTATGCGATCGTCGCCGGCAACGCGGCCAAGGTGGTGAAGATGCGTTTCGACGACCGGACGATCAGGCGCCTGCTGGCAGTAGCATGGTGGGACTGGCCGGTAGACAAGATCGGCCGCAACCTCGATGCTATCCGGGGTGCCAATATTTCTCTTCTGGAGGCAGCAGCTTGAACGCTCTGAACAGCACTGTGATCGGCACCGAACTGTTTACGCGCGGGTGGATATTCATCCGCGGCGTGCCGGCAATGAAGTTCCTGCCGCCGGAGGGACCTCCGGAAATCGCCTTTGCCGGCCGTTCGAATGTCGGCAAGTCGTCGCTGATCAACGCGCTGGTCAATCAGAAGGGGCTGGCGCGCACCTCGAACACGCCGGGCCGCACGCAGGAGCTCAACTACTTCGTGCCGGATGGATTTTCCGGCGAGGGCGCCGACCTGCCGCCCTTGGCGCTGGTCGACATGCCGGGCTATGGCTACGCCACCGCGCCGAAGGAGAAGGTCGACGAATGGACCAAGCTGGTCTTCGACTATCTCAAGGGCCGCGTCACGCTGAAGCGGGTCTATGTGCTGATCGACGCCCGCCACGGCATCAAGGCCAAGGACGACGAAGTGCTGTCGCTGCTCGACAAGGCGGCGGTGTCCTACCAGATCGTGCTGACCAAGACCGACAAGATCAAGGTTGCCGGCGTGCCGCGGCTGATCGAGGAGACGCTGGCAAAGATCAAGAAGCGGCCGGCGGCGTTTCCGTTCGTTCTGGCGACGTCTTCGGAAAAGGCCGAGGGCCTCCAGGAATTGCAGGCCGCGATCGTGCTTGCCGCCAATGGTGGCTAGGTCAATTCCAGATGGCTAGCGCTTCGCCTCCAGTGCAATCATCTGGTGGCTTTCTTCCGCGGCAAGACTTTCGGTGCCGTAGGCCTTCAGGAACATGCCGACGCCCGACCTGACGATGTGGTCGATTTCATCCTGGCTCGGGGCTTTGGTGCGGTAAGCGAATATGCATTGGCGGAAAAGCCCGGCCAGGCACAGGTCGGTGAACTGATAGGCGGCAAGATCGACATCGTCGATCCGCAGCAGGCCGCGCTCGATGGCGGCATTGAAAAAGACCATCAACTTGTCATGGCCGCGTTTGGGGCCGCGTTCGTAGAAACGCGCGCCAAGTTCCGGAATCCGGTCGGAGGCGCCGATCACCGTGCGCTGCGCCTGGATGACCTTGGCCGACGTGATCTTGAGGGCAAGAACCTTGCCGAACTTCACCAGCGTCTCGCGCAGGTCGTCGGCGTTATCAAGCACGTCATACATGTTCTTGAAGATCGTGCCGCGCTCTTCCTCGATCAGCGCTTCGAACAGTTCTTCCTTGTTGGCGAAGTAGACATAGATCGTGCCCTTGGAGACACCGGCCTCGCGGGTGATGTCGTTCATGGAGGCGGCTTCGAAGCCCTTGTCGATGAAGACACGACGCGCGCCGTCGATGATCTGGCTGCGCTTGACCGGATCCTGGCCCGCTGCCGGGCGCCCACGTCGCAGGCTCTCCGGCAAATCGCACGGGTCCGTGTCAACATTGGGTAAGGTTTCGGCCATAGAGTGACACCTCGAAAATAATTCGAACCGACCGGTTCGATTGCCCTTGATATGGCCCTCTTTACGCGCTATGTCAACGGCCGGATCGAACCGAACGGTTCAGTATTATAATTTTAGAGAGATGTCATGTCCTCCAACGCGCCGAGCACCGCCGAAGTCCGTCCTTTCCCCAATGCCAAGGTCGCGCCTGCGACCGAAGCGCCGGAAATGCCTGTCCAGCCTGCCATACCCGCGCCGGTCGAAGCGCCGGCCAGGAAGAAGCGCTCGCCGCGCTCGTTTCTGCTGCCGATCATCGGCCTTGCGCTGCTGAGCGCCGGCGCCTGGTACGGCTACAATTACTGGACCACGGGCCGCTTCATGATTTCGACGGACGACGCCTATGTCCAGGCCGACATGGCATTCATCTCGCCGAAGATTTCGGGCTATGTCGATCAGGTCAGGGTGAGCGAGAACCAGCTGGTCAAGGCCGGCGACCCGCTGCTCGTCGTCGATGACGGCGACTACAGAATAGCCGTTGCCCAGGCCGAGGCGCAGATCGCCACGCTGAGCAAGACGCTCGACCGTATCGACGCCCAGACCGAAGCGGCGCGGGCCTCGCTGCAGCAGGCGCAGGCGCAGAAGGTCGCCGACCAGGCCGCGGCCGACAATGCGGCGAAGGTCGAGGCGCGCGCCTCGCAACTGCTCAAGACACATGTCGGCACGCAGGCGCAGCTGGACGACGCCCAGACGGCGGTCCAGCAGGCCAATGCGGCGCTTGTCGGCGCCGACGCTCAGATCGCCGCGGCACAGGCCAATATCGGCGTGCTGCAGGCGCAGCGCGCCGAATCGGCGAGCACGCTCGCATCGCTGCAGCTGGCCCGCGACAAGGCTTTGCGCGATCTTTCCTTCACCGTGCTCAAGGCGCCTTATGACGGCGTCGTCGGCAACCGCTCGGTCGAACAGGGCGATCTCGTCAGCCCCGGCCAGAAGCTCGCCGTCATCGTGCCGATGGACAAGCTCTACATCGTCGCCAACTTCAAGGAGACACAGCTTGCCCGGCTGGTTCCCGGCCAGAAGGTCAAGGTCTCGGTCGATGCGACCGACGGCCAGGACTTCGAAGGAACCGTCTCGTCGCTGGCGCCGGCTTCGGGTGCCGTGTTCTCGCTGCTGCCGCCTGAAAACGCCACCGGCAACTTCACCAAGGTCGTGCAGCGCGTTCCCGTTCGCATCGACGTGCCGGCGGACGTGCTCAAGACCGGCAGGCTGCGCGCGGGCCTGAGCGTCGTCGTCGCCGTCGACAGCCGCACCGCGCCGGCCGCGTCGAACTGAGCGGCCGCCGGGGAGCAATGCCATGGCAACCGCAACCCTGACAGCAGGAGCGCCGCCGGCGATGCCGGCGGTGCCGGATACCATCTCGACGCGGCGCCTCATCGCCTTCCTGGCGATGGTGTTCGGCATGTTCATGGCGATCCTGGACATCCAGATCGTCTCGGCCTCATTGGCCGAGATCCAGGCGGGCTTGAGCGCCAGCTCGGATGAAATCCCCTGGGTGCAGACCGCCTATCTGATTGCCGAGGTCATCATGATCCCGCTGTCCGGCTTCCTCAGCCGGATGCTGTCGACACGTGTCCTGTTCGCCGCTTCGGCGGCGGGCTTCACCGCGGCGAGCGCATTGGCGGCGACCGCCACCAACATCGACCAGATGATCGTCTACCGCGCCATCCAGGGCTTCATCGGCGGCGGCATGATTCCCAGCGTTTTCGCCGCCGCCTTCACCATCTTTCCGCCGTCGCGCCGCGCCATGGTGTCGCCGATGATCGGTCTGGTGGCGACGCTGGCGCCGACCATCGGTCCGACCGTCGGCGGTTACATCAGCCACGCCTTGTCCTGGCACTGGCTGTTCCTCATCAATGTCGTGCCCGGCATTCTGGTGACGGCCGCGACCTGGACGCTGATCGACTTCGACAAGCCCAATCTCAAGCTGTTCAGCAAATTCGACTGGTGGGGGCTTCTCGGCATGGCGGCCTTCCTCGGTTCCCTGGAGTATGTGCTCGAGGAAGGTCCCAACAACGACTGGCTGCAGGATCAAGCGGTGTTCATCTGCGCCATCGTCATGAGCGTCGGCGCGGTGCTGTTCTTCTGGCGTGTGTTCACCGCCGAGGAGCCTATCGTCGACCTGAAAGCCTTCACCAACATCAACTTCGCCTTCGGCTCGCTGTTCTCCTTCGTCATCGGCATCGGCCTCTATGGCCTGACCTATCTCTACCCGGTGTTCCTCGGACGCATCCGTGGCTACGATTCCCTGATGATCGGCGAAGCGCTGTTCGTCAGCGGCCTGGCCATGTTCGCCACCGCGCCCATTTCCGGCATCCTGTCGCGCAAGATGGACCTGCGCGTAATGATGATGATCGGCCTCTTCGGCTTTGCCGCCGGCACCTGGCGCATGACCTATCTGACCGCCGACTGGGATTTCTGGGAGTTGCTGGTGCCACAGATCCTGCGCGGCTGCTCGATGATGCTGTGCATGGTGCCGATCAACAACATCGCGCTCGGCACCTTGCCGCCGGAACGGCTGAAGAATGCGTCGGGCCTGTTCAACCTCACCCGTAACCTCGGCGGTGCCGTTGGCCTTGCCATCATCAACACGGTGCTGATCGATCGCAATGCGTTCCACTACGCAAGGCTGTCGGAGCATGTCCAATGGGGCAGCGCCGCGGCGCAGCAAAAGCTGCAGAACATGACGCTCGACTTCCAGCAGAATCCGGGCCTGGATGCCTCCAAGGCCGCGATCTCGAAGCTGTCGGGCATGGTGTTGCAGCAGGCGACGCTGCTGTCGTTCATGGACGTGTTCTATCTGCTGACGGCGCTGTTCGCGACAATGGCGTTCTTCACCATGGTCATCAGGAAGCCGGCGCCGGCGGGCGGCGGGGGCGGCGGACATTGAACCCAAAACGTGGGCGGCGGTTTTCGGGATGCTCCTCCAGTCCAGACCGGGAAAGCTCTGACCACGCAAAAAAACTCCGGGCCGCAAGCCCGGAGTTTTTTCGTATTCCGACTGGAACGGTTCGCCGTTTCACGGAAACGCCGAACCGCTCTATCTCTTTGTTTTAACGCAATCCCTAAGGGAAAGCGCTACGCGCTTTTCCCGGGAAAACCGTTTCACACTTTCCTGGAATTGCTCCAATGCATGTCGCTCAAAATTCGCCCCGGTTTTGAGACAGCGGCATGCATGAAAACAAAGACTTAAAGCGCGTCAGGCCGTGGCGGGCTTGAAGGTCAGCGCCACGCCGTTGATGCAGTGGCGCAGGCCGGTCGGCGCCGGGCCGTCGTCGAAGACGTGGCCGAGATGGCCGCCGCAACGACGGCAATGCGCCTCGGTGCGGGTCATGCCGAGCGACCTGTCCACGGTCGTGCCGATGGCCTTGGGAATCTCCTGCCAGAAGCTCGGCCAGCCGGTGCCGGAATCGAACTTCGTCTCGGAGGGATAGACCGGCAGGTCGCAGCCAGCACAGGCAAAGACGCCCTTGCGGTGTTCGTTGAGCAGCGGGCTGGTGCCGGGATATTCCGTGCCTTGCTTGCGCAGCACGTCAAAGGCGGCCGGCGACAGGATGGCTTTCCACTCGGCATCGGTCTTGGTGACCTCGAATTTTTCGGCCGCCAGCGCTGCCTGCGGACTGCCCATGTGCAGCACCGCTGCCGCGGCCCCGGCGACGCCGATGGCGGCGACACCGCTCAAAAGAAAATCGCGACGGTTCATGACCAGTTCCTCCTGTCGTCTCTTTGCCAAACTATACCGCCACGCGGAAATCAAAAGCCGGTGACGGTGGCCCTCAGACGAACACTCCGCGCCGTTCCACATCTGAACGTGGGCGGCGCGGAGTGCGCGGTCGATTGCGGGTCATGGGAGCGAGACCATGCAATCGACGGAAGGCCCTTGCTGCAATTTCGCTTGCAGCAAGCCGTTTGTTACATCTTCGCCCCTCTTTTACATTTTGGGGAGCAGCACCTTGTCGATGACATGGATGACGCCATTGGACTGCTCGACATCGGCGATCGTCACATTGGCGACATTGCCGTTCTCGTCGGTGACGGTGACCTTGCCGCCGTCGGCCTTGAGCGACAGTTCGCAGCCGCCAACCGTCTTGACCTTGTGGGTGCCGCCATCGGCCTTGGCCATCGCGGCCACGTCCGCTCCCATCGCCTTGGCGGCGATGACATGGCAGGTCAGGATCTTGACGAGCTTGTCCTTGTTCTCGGGCTTGAGCAGCGTCTCGACCGTGCCGGCCGGCAGTGCCGCAAAGGCTTCGTTGGTCGGCGCGAACACGGTGAAGGGACCGGCGCCCTGCAAGGTTTCGACCAGGCCGGCAGCCTTGACGGCGGCGACCAGCGTCGTGTGGTCCTTCGAATTGACGGCGTTCTCGACGATGTTCTTGTTGGCATACATGGCGGCACCGCCAACCATCGGATTTTCGGCATAGGCCGCGGTGGCAAGGGCGGAAACAGCGATCGTGCTGGCGAGCAAAAGGGTGGCGAATCTACGCATGATGTCAAACTCCTCGGGTTCTTCTCTTCCCATTTTTGGGGACGCGAGGAGATACGGGCCACAAATGCGTGAGTTTCAGAATATTGAGATTTTTTATTTTATTTGTGCCGCCGAAGAGATTTTCACGCGCAATGGCTTGCCGGCTAACATGCTGTCTCTGGACACATGCAGCGAAGGATAGACTTTCGGTAGTCTATTTTAATCGTGCGGACGCGAAAAGCCGTCAGATGCTCTTCAGGTCGCCCGCCGCGACCACCGGTCCGGTCGGCTGGCCAGTCGGCGAACCGCCCGCCGGCTCAAGGCTGACGGCGAGCACCGCGCCCTGGGCGAGTTTTTGCTGGGCCGCGGGCGAGACGACGATATGCGCTGTCGCGCCGGCCGGGATGACACCCATGGAGACCGGCGGGTTCTTGCCCTCGATCATCCAAAGCTCGAAGTCCTTGCCGGCGGCACGCTCACCGGAGACATGAGACAGGCCGACCTCGTGATGCGCGGCATCGTAGACGGCGAGATATTTGACGTCGCTGCCATCGGCGGCCAGCGAGGCGACGAGCCGCGGCTGCGGCTGTGCCACCGGCGGGTTGAGATAGGGCACGGCAATGTAGATCGCCAACGCGGCGACCGCCGCTGTGGCAAGGCCACGCCAGAAGGCCAGGCTGGACCACAGCCCGCGCGATTGAGCCTGCGTGGCCACGGCCGCGGTGGACGCGAACAGTCGGCGATCGACGGCAGCCTTGACCGAAGCCGGCGGCTCGATGTCCGGGTAGGCGGCGGCCAGCGGCGAAAGATCGACCTCCCAGCCGTCGACAAGGCGGGCGAATCCGGTCTCCGCGTCGATGCGCCGGGACGCGATCTGCCGCTCGTCCGCCGACAGCACGCCGAGAACGTATTCGGCGGCGAGCAGGTCGTCGCCTCCACGTTCCGGTCTGTTGTCTTCTGCCAGCGTCATCTTTCCAGACATTCTCTGAGTTTCAACAGGCTGCGGCGCAGCCAGGTACGCATCGTGTTCAACGGCACGCCATGGCGCTCCGCCAGCTCGGCGTAGCTTTCGCCCTTGAGATAGGCGCCCCGAACGGCCGCCGCCCGGTCTTTTTCCAGTTCATCGAGACAATGATGAATGCGTTCGGCTTCGCCGCCCGCCACCACCATGGCTTCCGGTCCCGGCGTCGGATCGGCCACGTCGAGCGCGGCATCGATATCGGCGGCAGGCTTGCGTCGCGCCCTTATGCGATCGATCGCATGGTTGCGCGCGACCGCCACCAGCCAGGAGATCGGGCTCAGATCGGAAACAGCAAAACGGTCTGCCTTCATCCATATCTTGACGAAGACTTCCTGCAGCGCTTCTTCCGCATCTCCCCGATCGTTCAATACACGAAGGCAGACGCCGAAAAGTTTCGCGCTGGTCTGCCTGTAGAGCAGGTCGAACGCGGCCCGGTCCTTCATCGAAGTCCGGACGATCAGCTTGGTGATGTCCTGCGGCGTCATGCGAGCCAAATTAGGCAATTGCGATGTATTTGCAACGATGGAAACAGTCTTGTGCGCCTAAAGTTCCCGGCTTTGGTCGCCCGGGTTCCGTCCGCCGATTGCCACTGAAATCGCCATTGGCTCCGTTTTTCCGTTTAAGCATGATCTCGTCCCGAAAACCGGTTTCCACTTTTCGGGATCATGCTCCGTCTTTCCGTTTGAGCATGATCTCCTCCGAAAACCGGTTTCCACTTTTCGGGATCATGCTCTAGCTTGCCTGTCGTGACGGGGGGACGCGCATGTCGGTTGAGCATACTCTGTGGGCGCAAGACGCGACCGGCCTCGCTGACCTGGTCCGCAAGGGCGAGGTCTCGCCGGTCGAACTGACCGAGGCGGCGATCGCCCGCGCCGAGGCCACGCGTCCCGACATCAACGCCACCGCCGAGCCGCTCTATGATGCCGCACGCGCCCGCGCGAAGACCGTCGACCGCTCGCTGCCGCTGGCCGGCGTTCCCTTCGCCATCAAGGACCTCGGCATCGCCATCAAGGGTGTGCCGACGCATGGCGGCAGCCGCATTCCGGCATGGCTGGCCGATGTCAATTCGGTGCTGACCGACCGCTATCTCGCCGCCGGGCTCATTCCGATCGTCACCTCGACGTCGCCGGAACATGGGCTGCGGCTGATGACCGAATCCACGGCCTTCGGCATCACCCGCAATCCCTGGAACACCGGTCACACCAGCGGCGGCTCGTCGGGCGGTGCTGCGGCACTGGTCGCAGCCGGCGTGGTGCCGGTGGCGCATGCCTCGGATGGCGGCGGCTCGATCCGCGTGCCCGCCGCCTGCACCGGGCTTGTCGGCCTGAAGACGTCGCGCGGCCGCATACCGCTGACGCCGTTGGTGAGCGAGAGCTGGTATGGCATGGTGGTCGACCATGCGCTCACCCGCTCGGTGCGCGATTGCGCGCTGTTGCTCGACCTCACCCACGGTCCCGACCTTTTGTCGCCCTATGCCGCGCCGCCGCCGAAAGGCAGCTTCGCTGCGGCTGCCGCGCGCGATCCCGGCAAGCTCAGGCTGGCCGTGTACCGCAAGTCGCCGCTTGGCCTGCCGGTCTCGGCCGAGACGCTTGTCGCTCTCGACACGGCGGTGGCGCTCGCCCGCGAGGGCGGCCATACGGTCGAGGACATCGATCTGCCGTTTATCGGACGCGATTTCTTCGCTGATTTTGCCAGCAGCGTGGCCTCTGCCGTCGCCGGCACAATGCGGGCCGAAACGCTGCGCGTCGGCCGTTCGGTTCTGGGCGACATCGAGCGGACGACACGTGTGCTCGCCCGCCTCGGCGAACTCGTGTCGGCCGGCGAGACCTATGCCGGCCTGCAGCGGCTGCACGCCACCTCGCGCCGGCTGATCGCCGAGACCGCGCACTATGATGCCGTGCTGATGCCGGTCATCGCGCACCCGCCGCTCGCCTGCGGCGCGATGGATCCGAAAGGTGCCGACGAACTCATCGAGAACCTGCTCGACAAGCTTCACCTGACGCCCTTGCTGAAGCTGAAATCACTGTTCGGCCAGTTGATGGACAAGAGCCTGTGTTTCACCCATTGGCCGGCGATCCAGAATGTCAGCGGCCAGCCGTCGATCGCGCTGCCCGTCCATGTCACCGAAGCCGGCTTGCCGCTCGGCATCCAGGCCGCGGGCCGCCCAGGCGACGAGGAGACTCTGTTGTCGCTTGCCGCGCAGATGGAGAAGATCTCGGGTTGGCTGGGTCGAAGGGCGCCGCTGAGGGTGCCGTCATGATGACGTCGTCGTGAGACGCCCGAATATGACAGCAAAGCCATTTGCCCCTCGCCCCAATTCCCGCTAAGACGCCGCCGTCCTTTCCAGTAAGCCGGGAACCACGCCGATGACGGAGATAACCGCCACCGCCGAAATGCAGGCAGCCCTGCTTTCGCGGGCGCTGCCCTACATGCAGCGCTACGAGCACAAGACGGTCGTGGTGAAATATGGCGGCCACGCCATGGGCGATATCGAGCTCGGCAAGGCGTTCGCGCGCGACATCGCGCTGTTGAAGCAATCCGGCGTCAATCCGATCGTCGTGCATGGCGGCGGGCCGCAGATCGGCGCCATGCTGGCCAAGATGGGCATTGAATCGAAGTTCGAAGGCGGCCTGCGCGTCACCGACCAGAAGACGGTCGAGATCGTCGAGATGGTGCTGGCCGGCTCGATCAACAAGGAGATCGTGGCGCTGATCAACGCCGAAGGCGAATGGGCGATCGGCCTGTGCGGCAAGGACGGCAACATGGTCTTCGCCGAAAAGGCGCGCAAGACGATGATCGACCCGGACTCCAACATCGAGCGCGTGCTCGATCTCGGCTTCGTCGGCGAGCCGGTCGAGGTCGACCGCACCTTGCTGGACCTTTTGGCGCGCTCGGAAATGATCCCGGTGCTGGCGCCGGTGGCGCCCGGCCGCGACGGCCACACCTACAACATCAATGCCGACACCTTCGCTGGCGCCATTGCCGGCGCCTGCCAGGCAACACGCCTGCTGTTCCTCACCGATGTGCCGGGTGTGCTCGACAAGAACAAGAAGCTGATCGACGAACTGACCGTGGCCGAGGCCAAGGCGCTGATCAAGGACGGCACCGTGTCGGGCGGCATGATCCCCAAGGTCGAAACCTGCATCCAGGCGATCGAGCGCGGCGTCGAAGGCGTCGTCATCCTCAACGGCAAGACGCCGCATGCGGTGCTGCTTGAACTGTTCACCGAACACGGCGCCGGCACGCTGATCGTACCCTGAGCGGCCGTCGCCGGCGGCTCGGTCGGCAGGCAGTTGCGCTTCGGCGTTACGCGACAACGCGGCTTCGGCCGGCTTGCGTTCAGGGCGTCGAACGGTCATCGATTCCTCCTCGGCGTCCTGCGGCGCGCCCCAGAATTCGGCCAGCGTCGGGCCGTCTTTCGCCCGGCCGTCGCGAACCAGAAAACCCCAGACTTCGCGGAACCAGACACGACGGCCCATCCGCGTATACCAGCGCATCGAATGCCGCTGCTCGGGGTCCTTGTGGAACAGGATGCGGGCCAGCGCCTTCGGCCGCGACTGCACCGCCAGTTCGATCAGCTTGACGCTGAAGAACAGCATCCATGGCTTCAACCGCGGCATCCGCAGCACCTGGTGCTTGTAATCCCACAGCCGGGCATCCTTCTGGATCACCTTGCGGTCCCGGGCGATCCTGAAGAACGGTGTCCAGCGATGCGGCGTCACATACAGCGCCTGGATCTGGTCGGGATCATAGGCGATGAGCTGGCGAAAGCCGCGCCACAGATCGCGAAACCCCTCATCCTCGAAGCCGGCCACCCAGGTCGCCATCGACAGGATGCCGTGCAGGCGCAACAGCCTTATCGCCTCGCGGTCGGATGAGGTGCTGCCGCCCTTGCGGATCAATTGAAGCGTCTGTTCGTCGGTGTTTTCCATGCCGAGCAGCCAGCGGATGACGCCGGCCTTGCGGTAGAGACGCAGGATGTCCGCATCGCGCACGATGTCGTCGGCGCGGGTCGAGCCGACGATCAGCACCGGCACGTTCTCGGCAATCATCGCGTCGAGAAAAGCCCGCCAGGCCTTCTTCGAAACGGTCGGGTTCTCGTCGGCGAGGTTGACCAGCTCGACGCCGTGCTCGCGGTGCAGCCAGGCGATCTCCTTGGCGAATTCTAAGGGATCGCGATGGCGCCAACGGGTCCAGAAGCCGCGCTGGCCGCAATAGTTGCACAGATGCGGGCAGCCGCGCGAAAACTGCATGACCACGGCACGCTTGCCGCCCCAATAGCTGTAGCTGGTATGGTCGATCAGCTCCCAGCCGACGCGATAGGCATCGAGATCGGCGATGGTCATGGCCGGTTGCGTGGCGAAGGGACGGCGCAGATCGTCGCGAAAGGCGATGCCGGCCACGCTCGCCGGCGGCTGATGCATTTCCAGCGCCTCGACCAGGGCCACGACGGTCGCCTCGCCCTCGCCGCGCACGATGAAGTCGAAGACATCGGTTCCAGCCAGGATGTCGCGCCAGTGATAGGTCGGGAAGACACCGCCATAGATGATGATGGTCGCCGGTTCGCGCTCCTTGATCATCCGCGCGATCAGCAAGGCGGTGGGGTGAGCCGAGGTCGAGCCGGAATGGCCGATCAGGACGAAGTCGGGGCCATCGTCCAGTGCATTGCGCACCACAATGTCGAGCGGCATCGGCCCGAATTCGGCGTCGACCAGTCGCACCTCGTGGCCGGCATCGATCAGCGGGCCGCCCAACGCCAGCAGGCCGAGCGGCGGCAGATGATCGTCCGGCACGCGGCTGCCGATGGCGGTGTGCGGCGGATTGATCAGGACGATCTTCATGGCGGACCTCTTGGGCTGATGGTCCGCGGATGCTGGCCGGCGATGTGGACAGGCGCTTGGCCCGTTTCAGCAGTTTGCGTGCAGCTTTTCGGCAGGGATGCCGTGGGCAGGCGCTATCACCGCCTGAGGTGGCCGAGCGGCCCAAGTACTGGCACGCCGGTCATGCCGTGAGACGGCTCATTGACAAGCCGCGCGGCACGCTTTGTTATCCATTTTCTCATCGGTATGGACTTTTCATAACCTATAGATTATATTCTTGGGGAGTTCCGTGAGAATTTGGGTGCGCAGCGGGCCTGGGTTTCATGCCGGAAACGAGATTGAGCAATGGTTGCGCCAAGTGATCGACAGCAACCACGCCGCCGCTGTGATCGGCTGCCTTTTTGAACTCTCCGACATCAGGCGAAACGGATTTATCGATCGGAGACATCTTTGGCAGCAGGAAGGCTTCAAGGATGTATGGACCTTTCGCTCTCTGTCGTTCCGCATCGCAGCCACTATCCCAGGCGATGGGCGCGCTGAGACCTATGATTTTTGCCTCATTGGATCCGAGAGGACGACCGCGGCGGATGGCGGCAAGGCAACGAAAACGGAATTTCTCGACCTGGTGAAATGGCGATTGTCGGTCGGATCGGAATTGGAATGGACCCTGTGAACGATCATGATTCAAGGTTGCTCGCCGATATAGAGCATGACGGCGCCTATGCCGCCGCTCTCCTGCGTGTGCGCGCCGCGCGCGAGACCGCTGCCCTGCTGCGCGATTTGCGCAAGCGGGCCGGCTTGACCCAACAGGCGATCGCGTCAAAGCTTGGCGTCAGCCAAGCACGGATTTCGCAGGTCGAAAGCGGCGTGCTGGACCATCTCCCGCCTTTGGATTTCATCTATCTGTTCACCGATGCCTGCGGGGCGCGGTTGACATTGAGCACGCAGGATAAGGAAGCGGTGGCCGCTGTGCCGATGGCGGCACGGACGGTGGGCGAAGACGAGGATGCCGTCGAGGGTCGCTGGCCGGCCGTCACTGATGCTGCCTCGACGCGACACATAGAAACGTACCATGTTGTTGCGCATGACACGGAGTTTGGGCCGGAAAGAATAACGCGCGACATTCCCGATCTGTCGCAAGAGGCTCTGAAGAATCTCGACGAAAACGGGATCGTCAGGGTTGGCTCGCATATGGAGCCCGGAGACATTCTGGTCGGTAAAATCACGCCGCAGGGCGAAAATTCGATGACGCCGGAAGAGAAACTCCTTCGCGCCATATTCGGCGAGAAGGCAACGGATGTTCGCGATACGTCCTTGCGAGTGCCATCAGGGATTTTCGGAACTGTTACAGGCGTGCATGATGACAACCGTTCGAGCGAAAGGTCGATCAGGATCGATCTCGAACTTGAGAAGGAGCTGCCGGCCGGCGCTGTCGGATCGGCTGCGATGACGCAAGAACTCGCCGCACGCGGCGGTATGTTCGAAGCAGGCATTCCGGAAAGCTTCAACGTTCTCGTCAAGGAAATGCGGTCGCTCGGGCTTGCAGTCGAGCCGCCGGCCGCGCCTACACGAACGCCGAAACCAGCATCGAAGCCGCCGGGCGCGGGCAAGACGCACGGCAGCGCTGAGCAGGACGACTGATGGAACCTCTGTCCGGATTTTCCTGGACGACATGGCTGATGCTGGCCGGCGGGGTCAGTGGCTTCTTTGCCGCTATCATGATGGCGGCACCGGCATTCCTGTCGATCGACTCGAGAGGAACACTCATCAAACTCACGCAACTGAAGCTCGCGGTCGACAATCAGGCACTTCTTGCCGAACAGGAGAAGACGTTGCTGCAGAAAGCGCTGAAGGAACTGGCGCAGGAGAAGCGCTATTTGCAACGGGGTTTGACCCTGTTGGCGATCTCGTTCGCCCTGACAATCGCGGGTACCTTGGTCGACGGCGACAGGCCGGCTGTCGCGGTCGAGTCCAACGCGCACTGAGACCGCAAACCCGGAACGCCGAACGGACGTCCGATCACCGCCTGAGGTGGCCGAGCGGCACGTGGCCGGGTCCCTTGATGTTCTGCAGCACCAGCTGGGTGTGGACGTCGCGCACGCCGTCGAGCCGCATCAGCCGGTGCATGACGAAGGCGTTGAGCTCGTCGACCGACGGCACCATGACATGCAGCAGGAAATCGTGGTCGCCGGTCATCGTCCAGCATGACGACACCTCGTCCATGCGCTGCACCGCGGCAATGAAGCTTTCGGGCGAGCCGTCGCTGTGGCTGGTGAGGCGCACCTCGATGAACACCTCGACCATCAGCCCGACCGCGCGGCGGCTGATCACCGCGGCAAAGCCCTTGATGATGCCGGCCTCCTGCAGCGCCTCGAAACGGCGCGCGCACGGCGTCGTCGACAGGCCGATTTCTTGCGCCAGCTCGGACACCGGCTTGCGCCCGTCGCGCTGCAGGACATCGAGCATCTTGATCTCGAAATCATCGAACTGAGGCATTTTCACTCCGATCAAATATTTTCTGAGTGAATATTACCCAAAATATCGCGTTCTAGCCATCATCAAAACCGATTTGCCTCGACAAATCCAGTTAACCTCGCGGCACGTCAGCCATTCATGATTTGCAGGGAGAAAAACCATGACGACGATGAGTGTTGCCGAATATGCCCGCGACTGCGCGGTGCAGGGCCTGCGCGGCGACTATTCGGTCTGCCGCGCCGATTTCACCGTGGCGCAAGGTTACGATTACAGCGCCGAGAAGCAGGCGGTGTGGCGCATGCTGTGCGACCGCCAGACCAAACTGACGCGCAAGCTCGCCCACCACTCCTATCTCGATGGCGTCGAGAAGCTCGGCCTGCTCGATCGCATTCCCGACTTCGACGATATCAGCGTCAAGCTGCGCAAGCTGACCGGATGGGAAATCGTCGCCGTGCCTGGTCTCATTCCCGCGGCACCTTTCTTCGACCATCTCGCCAACCGCCGCTTCCCGGTCACCAACTGGCTGCGGACCAGGCAGGAGCTCGACTACATCGTCGAGCCGGACATGTTCCATGACTTCTTCGGCCATGTCCCGGTGCTGTCGCAGCCGGTATTCGCTGACTTCATGCAGATGTATGGCCAGAAGGCCGGCGACATCATCGCGCTGGGCGGCGACGAGATGATCACCCGGCTCTACTGGTACACGGCCGAATACGGCCTGATGCAGGAGAGCGGCCAGCCACTGAAGGCCTTTGGCGCCGGTCTAATGTCGTCGTTCACCGAATTGCAGTTCGCCGTCGACGGCAAGGACGCCCACCATGTGCCCTTCGACCTCGAAACGGTGATGCGGACCGGCTACGAGATCGACAAGTTCCAGCGCGCCTATTTCGTGCTGCCGTCGTTCGATGCCTTGCGCGATGCCTTCCAGTCCGCCGACTTCGAGGCGATCGTCGCCCGCCGCAAGGGCCAGCCGGCGCTCGACCCGGCGACGGTCTGACCGTTCAGCCGGCCTCGGCCTTCAGCCGCGCCAGCTGGTCGCGTTGCAGGTCGAGTGCCGCGTTGACGAAGCGCGATATTGTGGCCAGTTCCGTGTCGCTGAAGCTGGCGATGACCTTTTCGCCTTCCCGCGCGATGGCGCCGTAGTAGCGCGCCGACAGATTCCGCGTCGCCTCGGTCGCCTCGATGACCACCTTGCGCCTGTCCTCGAGGCTGCGCGTGCGCGTCAGCAGGCCGCGCGCCTCCAGCCGGTCGATCAGCGCGGTGACGGCGGCTGGCGTCAGCCCTGTCGCTGTGGCGATCGCGCCGGCCGATTGCGGGCCGCCATAGAGCAGCCCGATGCAATGGCGTTCGGCCATGTTCAGCCCAAGCCTCGCCCCCACCGCCTCGTCATAGGCCTGCGTCGCGTCCTGCCATTGCATGATGGCAAGGCCGATGGCCGTCGCCATTTCGGCACGATTCCGGCTTGACGAATTTACTTCGATCATCTAATTATCAATCTTTCTAACATTTAGACTATCGCATCAATATGCGGCTGCGGTGCCCACAAGGCAAGAGCCCAGCCGCCGACAAGGAGTGAAAAATGAGCTTGATTCAACAGCGGGCCCCCTCTCGCAAGAGGAGGAGTTCAAATACGCCAAGCTGGCAATGGAATGGTATGGCTGGGGCTCCCCCATCGGCCTCGGCATTCTGCTCGTGGCGCTGGCCGCCGCCGCGGTGCTGGTGCGCATCGCCGTCCATGGCTTCTGAGCCGTGCCGCCCTCTGCCGGCGCCGTCATTGGCGCCGGCATTGTCGGGATGCATCAAAGGCAAGGTTGCCGTGGAACCGTCAGACGCCGACCACTTTGCTCAGATGGTCGCCCAGCCGGCAGGCCAGCGCGGTGATCGTCGTCGTCGGATTGCATTCGCCCGACGTGCAGAACACCGAGGAGCCGCCGACATAGAGATTGTCCATGCCGTGCACCTTGCAGTTGGCGTCGACAACACTCTTGGTGACATCGGTACCCATCCGCGTCCCACCCATGTGATGATGGCCCGCCGTCTCGTCGTTGGTCGGATAGTCGCCGCCATTGGTGATCCAGTCGGCAATGCGCACCCGGCCGAGATTCTTCTCGATCAGCGTCGTGCCGAACAGTCTGAGCCCTTCGAGAAGGGTGCGGCGTTCCAGCTCCGATTTCTTCCAGTGCAGCTCGATGCGCGGCACGCCGGCAGGGTCGACATCGGTCTTCGACAGTTCGATCTGGTTGGAGGCCAGCGGCGCCTGTTCCCAGGCGACATAAAGCTGGGCCGCGCAGCGCAGATTCTGGCTGAGCTTGGAGGCCATCCATTCGGCCATGTTGGGCGCCGTGCAGGCGAGATCGGCGATGAGGCTCTTGACGCCCGGATACGGCGTCTCGATCAGCCGGACGCCGAAATTCATGATCTGCAGGCGCTCCATCGCGGCAAGCGTCGGCGAGAAGAAGGCTTCGTTGACCGCATCGACCTCGAACTCGCCATAGTCGGCCAGGATGGCATTGCCGCCCTCGAAGGTCGGGTGCTCCATCCAGTAGCGGCCAAGCGCTGCCGCATTCGGCACGACGCCACCGTTCGAGCGCTGGTTCGACCACAGAAGCAGCCGCGAATTCTCCAGCCCGCCGGTGCAGACGATGAAATAGTCGGCACTGAAAGCGCCGGCGTCCTGCCCGTTGGACCACAGCCTGGCGCCGGTTACCCGCTTGCCGTCGCCGGCAAGTTCGGTGGCATAGGTGTTGAGCACGACCGCGATGTTGCTGCTCTTGTCGAGCTCGTCGGCGAATTTTTCGCCGAAGCGCACCGCCGGGCTCTTGATCAGCTGTACCCAGCGAATGTCGTCGGAGACCGGCACATCCGGCCGGAAATCGGGGAGTTCGAGAATATCGTGCACTTCCGGCAGATAGGGTTCGATGTCGGTGCGGCGGATCGGCCAGCCCGTATCGGGTGCCCAGGCCTTCGGCTCGAAGTCCTGTTTGTCGAGCACGCGGCACCAGCCGGCCCAGTGGTTCGAACTGCCGCCCATGAACCGCAGCCGGGTGATGTCGAGATCGAAGTAGAAATCGCCGACCGTGGTGCCACGGTAGAAATCCTGCGACTCGTCGCTGAATTCACGCGAGCCGGCCTCCAGCACCACGACCGGAATGCCGGCGGCGCCAAGCTTGCGGGCAATGGTGGTACCGGCCGGGCCGGAGCCGAGGATGCAGACCTTGGCGGTGAAGTTGGCGGCGCGAAACGCCTCGTAGCTGTCGAAGATCATGCCAGATCGCTCCGCTTCAGGATCCAGCCATTGACCTCGACGATCTCGTTCGGATCGGCATGGGGGGCATCGGCATCAGGCAGCTTGCGGAACAAGGACAGGGCAGGCAGGGCGATCAGCGCCTGCACGATCGTGCGGCGGGACATTTTCTTGATGAAGAAACTCATGACTGGTCTCTCGGATGGGGCTTCGACTGCGCATGGCGTTCCCGGAACGACACATGCATCACCGCAGAAGCCAGTATTGTGCCACGCTAGCCGCAAAGCAGCGAAAACCGGGTAAACGGCGCAACCGAGTGCAGACAGGGTTAGAATTTCCTTAACGGCCGGATCCCCAGCGGCCCAGCGGCCGGATCACGCCGCCTCGGAAATGTCCGTATCGAGGATCGTCAGATTGCGGCCCCGGTGCTTGGCCTGGTAGAGGCGCTTGTCGGCGGCGCGCATCAGTTCCGAGACGTTTGCATCTTCACCACACACCGTCCCGCCGATGCTGACGGTGAGCGGGATGGTCCGCTCGTCGACGGGCCGGAAGCGGATCAGCTCGACTTCGCGGCGGATGCGCTCGGCGACCCGCTTGGCTTCCTGCTCGGTGGCGCCGATCAGGAAGGCGCCGAACTCCTCGCCGCCGATGCGGCCGAGCACGTCGCCGCCGCGCACGCCGCGCTCGATCGCGCTGGCGATCAAAAGCAGTGCGTCATCGCCGGTCAGGTGGCCAAAATTGTCGTTGATCGTCTTGAAGTGGTCGGCGTCGATGATCAACAGCGCCCCACGGTCGGACTTGCGGCGGGACCCGTCGAGCGCGGCAAAGAAGTTTTCCCGATTGAGCATGCCGGTCATGTCGTCGCGGCTCGCTTTTTCCGCCAGGCGGCGATGCGCGGCGGCGAGCTGGGCATGGGCCCGCGCAAGGTCGCGATGCGCGTTTTTCAGCTTGTCGCTTTGCCAGAAAGTGCTTGCGCTGGCGGCCCATGCGAGGACCAGCGGACAGAGCGTGGAGGTCAGCCAGATCGTGCGGTTGACCGGAAATCCCATCGCCGGAACGATGATCAGCGTCAGCAGGAGAGAGGCCGCGACAGAGGCGAAAGCAACGGCGGCGGATCTCAGAATTATGCTGTTCATCGCTTGCTCCCACAGGACTGTCTCTCTGCCAGCAAGGCCTGAAGGCCACCTTTCCCGGATGGCTAAAATTTGAATCGTGATGCCATTTCCGCCACTCTCGACGCGCATAAGTTGTGGATAAAGTCTCTTTCGGAATGCTCGTTTCATGCCATAAGGAGCGCATGACCACGCTCCCTGATGCCGCCCGCTTCGCCCATGTCACCGACTGGGTGTTCGACCTCGACAACACGCTCTATCCGCATCATTCGAATCTGTTCTCGCAGATCGACGTGAAGATGACCGCTTATGTCGGTGAACTGCTGGCACTGCCGCGCGAGGAAGCGCGCAAGCTGCAGAAGGAGCTCTACCGCGAATATGGCACGACGCTGAACGGGCTGATGACGCGCCACGGCATCGACCCCGACGATTTCCTCGAGAAGGTGCATGACATCGACTATTCATGGCTGGTGCCCGATCCCGTTCTCGGCACCGCCATCCGCCAGCTTCCGGGCCGCAAGTTCATCTTCACCAATGGCGACCGCAGGCACGCCGAACGCACCGCGCGCCAGCTCGGCATCCTCGACCATTTCGACGACATCTTCGACATCGTCGCCGCCGGGCTCAATCCCAAGCCGGCGCGCCAGACCTACGAGAAGTTCGCCGAACTCCACGCCGTCACCGGCCACAATGCGGTGATGTTCGAGGATCTTGCCCGCAACCTTTCGGTGCCGAAGTCGCTGGGCATGACCACGGTGCTGGTGGTGCCGCGCAATTTCGAGCCGACCTTTTCCGAGATCTGGGAACGCGACCCAACGCAGGAAGACGACGTCGATTTCGTCACCGACGATCTCGCCAGCTTCCTGACGGCGATCATTGTTAGGGAGTAGGGGAGTAGGGGAGTAGGGGAGTAGGGGAGTAGGGGAGTAGGGGAGTAGGGGAAATTGATCTGGAACGCAGAGACTGCAATCGCCTTATTCCCTTATTCCCTTATTCCCTTATTCCCCTACTGCCCTACTCCCTTACTCCCCTAACTTGTAGAAGCGGCTGATGATGCTCCAGGCTTCGTCGGCGGTGTCGACGAAGTCGATGATGTCCTGGTCGCCGGGGCTGATCGTGCCCTGCTCGGCGAGGAAATCGAGGTTGATCGCCCGTTTCCAGAAGGATTTGCCAAACAGGATCACCGGCACGCGCTCCATGCGCCCGGTCTGGATCAGGGTCAGCGTCTCGAAGAACTCGTCCATCGTGCCGAAGCCGCCGGGAAACACCGCCACAGCCTTGGCGCGCATGACGAAATGCATCTTGCGGATGGCGAAATAGTGGAAGTTGAAGCAGAGCTCCGGCGTCACATAGGGGTTCGGCGCCTGCTCGTGCGGCAAGACGATGTTGAGGCCGATCGACGGCGCGCCGACATCGTCGGCGCCACGGTTTCCCGCCTCCATCACACCAGGCCCGCCGCCGGTCACCACGACATATTCGCGGTAATATGACGCAGCCGACTGCTGCGAGCAGAGGCGGGCGAATTTTCGCGCCTCCTCGTAATATTTGCTGTTGGCCTCGAGGTTCTTCCTCTGCGTCTCGTTCTTGGCCGCCCAGGCCTCGCCGCCGGGCTCCGGTAGGCGTGCGCCACCGAACAGGATCACCGTCGAACGGATACCGCGTTCGGCCAGGATCATTTCGGGCTTCAAGAGTTCGAGCTGCAGCCTGACCGCGCGCAATTCGCGCCGCGTCATGAAGTCGGGGTCGTTCCAGGCGAGCCTGTAGGTCTCGGCACGCGTCTGCGGCGTGTCCGGCACGCTCTTCGACCGCTCCAGATCCTCGTCCGAATGCGGCAGCGGCGTCCACCCCGCCTTTTCCATAGGAGTCATGATTGCCTTACCCGTCCAAATTCTTCAGTTGCGCCGTCCCGTGGCGCAGCCGCGATTGACCCCCATTGAGCCTTAACATAAGCAGGTTCCGCAAAAGTGTCCGGCGGTTTTGCGACAAGAACCTGCTACATGCAAAGACCCGAGCAGGCAAAGCCTGCCAGGGGTCCGCGCGACTTTCAAAACAGGTTAAGGCGCAGCCCCTTAACAGCTTGGTAATGGAGCGAATTCATGTCGAAGCCCGATCTGGCGAGCCTCGAAAAGACCATTGAGAAGGCCTTCGAGGAACGCGACGCGATTTCGACCGCGACCCGCGGCGAAACGCGCGACGCCATCCAGTCGGCGCTCGACCTGCTCGACCGCGGCGCCGCCCGCGTCGCCGAGCGGCAGGCCGACGGCAAATGGCATGTCAACCAGTGGCTGAAGAAGGCCGTGCTTTTGTCCTTCCGGCTCAACCCGATGGAGATCATCAAGGGCGGGCCGGGCGAGGCCGTGTGGTGGGACAAGGTGCCGTCGAAGTTCGACGGCTGGAGCGCCGTCGACTTCGAGAAGGCGGGCTTCCGCGCCGTGCCGTCGTCGATCGTGCGCCGTTCCGCCTATGTCGCGCCGGGCGCCGTGCTGATGCCGTCCTTCGTCAATGTCGGCGCCTATGTCGACAGCGGCACCATGGTCGACACCTGGGCTTCGGTCGGCTCCTGCGCGCAGATCGGCAAGAACGTGCATCTGTCGGGCGGCGTCGGGATCGGCGGCGTGCTGGAGCCGATGCAGGCAGGTCCCACCATCATCGAGGACAATTGCTTCATCGGCGCGCGCTCGGAAGTGGTCGAAGGCTGCATCGTGCGCGAAGGCTCGGTGCTCGGCATGGGCGTCTTCATCGGCCAGTCGACCAAGATCGTCGACCGCGCCACCGGCGAGGTCTTCTATGGCGAGGTGCCGCCGAATTCCGTCGTCGTCGCCGGCACGATGCCGGGCAAGCCTTTTCCGAATGGCGAGCCGGGTCCAGGCCTCTACTGCGCCGTCATCGTCAAGCGTGTCGACGCCAAGACCCGCTCCAAGACCTCGATCAACGAATTGCTGCGCGATTGATCTTTGCACAAAGCGAGCGCACCTTCCGCCCGCGCGACAATCCGTCGCGCTGGTTCAACATGGAGGGGTGACATGGACTGGAAATATCTGCTCACAAGCTTTGATGGTCGTATCAACCGTGGCAAGTTCTGGGCTGGCATCGGCGTATTCATCGTTATTGGCATCATAGCCTTCATTCTCGATGCGATCCTCGGCACACGTTTCACCACCGCCAGTGGCGCCCAGATCGGCATCATCGGCATCCTCTTCGCACTGGCATCGATCTATTTCGCGATTGCTCTCTATGCCAAACGCTGGCACGACCGCAACAAGTCGGGCTGGTGGACGCTGATCGGCCTCGTACCCGTTATCGGCGGCATCTGGCTGCTGGTCGAACTCGGCATCCTCGAAGGCACCAGGGGTGCCAATCAATATGGACCGGACCCGCTTGCCTGACAGATCAGATCTCACCTGGCTTTTCTTCAGAACATCGGGCCGCGTCAGTCGCGCGGCCTATTTTCTTGGCGGGCTGCTCGTCGCCATCATACAGGCCTTTCCGCTCTACCGCTTCACGCTGGTGCCGGAAGGCTCGGCCGAGAGCAACATGTGGTCGTTCATCTTCTTCATCGCCTTCATCGCCTCGCTGTGGTCGAACATCGCGCTGGCAGTGAAGCGGCTGCACGATCTCGACAAGCCGGGCATTGCCGCCTTGATCCTGTTCGTGCCGGTGGTCTCGATCGTCGCCTTCCTTGTGTTGTGCCTGTTTCCAGGGCAGCCTGGGCCCAACCGCTATGGCCGGCGCACCAATGAGCCGGCACAACCCTGAGGGTCGATCGGACATGCGCTACCGCACGCTTGATCCGAAACTGATCGTCGAAACCGCCGAACGCCTGGAAGGCCGGATCGCCGACCGTTTCCCGGAAGCCGGATTGCGTGGCGTCGCCGCCGAGCTGGTCTCGCTGTCGCGCGATCTGGCCGAGGCGGCCAAGGCGCTCGAAGCGCCGATCTGGTGGCTGCGCGGGCTGATCATGGCCGCCTTCGTCGCCGGTGTGCTGGTGTTCCTCTTCGTCGGCACCATCCTGCCGCTCGACCGCATCTCGGGAACCGACGATGCCCTGCAGTCGGTGCAAGGCATCGAAGCCTCGATCAACACCGTCATCCTGGCGGTGCTGGGCCTGCTTGCCCTGATCCGCACCGAGGAGCGCATCAAGCGCAAGCGGGTCTTTCGCCAGCTGCATGGCCTGCGCTCGCTGATCCATGTCATCGACATGCATCAGCTGACCAAGGATCCGGCCACGCTTTCGGCCAATTTCAAGCCAACCGCTCACTCTCCGGCCCGCCGCATCACCAACGCCGCCGATCTTGCCCGTTATCTCGACTATTGCTCGGAAATGCTGTCGATCACCGGCAAGGTCGCCGCACTCTTCGCCCAGTCGGTCAATGACGACGTCGTCATCGACGGCGTCAACGACATCGAGAATTTGAGCTCCAACCTGTCACGCAAGATCTGGCAGAAGATCACCCTGATCGACGGCCGTCCGCTGACGCGGTGACTTGACCTGGCATCAGCCCGGGCGATCCGCGCTTGCTGGCTTCCGCCTCGCGCACCAGAGCGGTGATCCGCTTGACCATCGGCGCCGGCGTGCCGGCTTGTTCCGCCAGCCGCAAAATAGCACCCTGCAAGTCGTCGATCTCCGTCGGCCGACCGCGCTGCAGATCGTCCCACATCGACGAGCGCGCTTGCGGGTCGATCGCCAGCATGCGCCGCGCCAGCAGTTTGAACAGCCAGTCCGGCAGCCTGAGCACCTTCGGCAATAGTGCTGGCCGCAGGCCGGCGATTCTCGCCGGCTCGATGCCGGACGCTTTCATCGCCTTCAGCGCTTCGTCGATCTGGCCGGCCAGGATCAGCCGCCAGCGCCGGTCGGCCAATTCGGTCGCCAGCGGCAGACCGGAAAGCGCCACCAGCGCGTTGTTCAAGTTCATCAGCAGCTTGCCCCACAGCACCGCCTTCATCTCGCCATGCGCCTCGACCGAGAACCCTTCGACGCCGAGAAGGCTGACCAGGCCGGCGTCTTCGATCATCACCTTGCCGTCGCTGGCCCGGTGCACGCGCAGCGGCAGCTCGCCGTCCGGGGACTGCACCACATTGAACGGCACCATGCCGGCCAGCACCGTTCGCCCGGAGAGCCCGGCGCGCAGCCTGTCGGTATTGTCGACGCCGTTCTGCAGGCTGACCACCACCGCATCCGGGCGGGCATGCGTCTTGATGAGGGTGGTCACATCTTCGGTGGCGCCGCTCTTGACCGTGACCAGGATCACGTCGGCCTGAGGCAGGGCGACAGCCGCATCGGCGGTGACGACAAGTGCGTCCGGCTTGATCGAGCGATCGCGGCCCTGGAGGTCGCTGACCCGCAATCCGCCCTGCCGCAAGGCCGCCTCGATGCGCGGCCGCGCCAGTAGGATCACCCGGTGCCCGGCGAGCGCCAGGCAGCCGCCGGCATAGCAGCCGATGCTGCCGGCGCCGGCAATGACGATCGTCTTGTCCGCGTTTGCCACCCTGTCACTCCGCACCGGCCCGCGACTATACGACATGAAAACCATAATGTCGGCGGTATCGTCGGCCATTGGACTGGCCCTCATGTCTGGCCGTGACAGGCCCTGCGCTTTCGACTATCGCTTTTGCCATGACGCTGCCGACCGATCCCGCCGAAAATCTCGCTGCCCTTATCCGCTGTGCTTCGGTGACGCCCGCCGAAGGCGGCGCGCTGACCGCGCTGGAGACGATGCTGAAGCCGCTCGGCTTCCTGGTCGATCGCCCGGTGTTCTCCGAAGACGGTACGCCGGATATCGAGAACCTCTATGCGCGACGCTCCGGCAACGGCCCGCATCTGATGTTTGCCGGCCATACCGACGTGGTGCCGGTTGGCGACGAGGAAGCCTGGACGCATCCGCCTTTCGGTGCCGAGATCGCCAATGGCGAAATGTACGGCCGTGGCGCCGTCGACATGAAGGGCGGCATTGCCTGTTTCATCGCCGCCGTGGCGCGCCATGTCGAGAAGAGTGGTGGCCCGAAGGGGTCGGTCTCGCTGCTGATCACCGGCGACGAGGAAGGGCCGGCCATCAACGGCACGGTGAAGCTGCTCGAATGGGCGGCTTCCAGGGGCGAGAAATGGGATGCCTCGATCGTCGGCGAGCCGACCAATCCGGACGCGCTGGGCGACATGATCAAGATCGGCCGCCGCGGCTCGATGTCGGGCGCCATCATCGTCAATGGCCGCCAGGGCCATGTCGCCTATCCCTTGCTTGCCGACAATCCCGTGCGCGGGCTGATGGGCCTGGTCGATGCCTTGCTGCATCCTGTCTTCGACAAGGGAACCAAGGATTTCCAGCCGACCAATCTGGAGGTGACCTCCATCGATGTCGGCAACCCGGCCACCAACGTCATCCCGGCCAAGGCGACCGCGACCTTCAACATCCGCTTCAACGACAGCTGGACGGCCGAGACCGTCCAGGCGGAAATCCACAATCGCCTCGACCAGGCGGCCAAACGCAAGAAGTACCGGCAGGGCAAGAAGACGCCGGTCGACTACGACCTCGTCTGGCGCGACCGGCCGAGCCATGTCTTCCTGACCCGCGACGACAGGCTGATCGAAACGCTGCGCGGCTCGATCAAATCGGCTATCGGCAAGGAGCCGACGCTGTCGACCTCGGGAGGCACGTCCGATGCGCGCTTCATCAAGGATTATTGCCCGGTGGTCGAGTTCGGGTTGGTCGGCAAGACCATGCACATGGTCGACGAGCGCGTCGCCATTGCCGATCTCGAAACGTTGACGCAAATCTACCAACGCTTCATCGAAGACTGGTTCGGACAGGGCTGAGCATGCTTTCGGCGGACGAAACCCAAGCCTCGCTGACCGGCGCCTGGCGGCTGATGCTGGGCAAGGCCGACGGCCTGCGCCTGCTCGACCTGTCGGCCGACGGCTTCTGGAATTCCTTTTTCGCCATCATCGTTGCCGCGCCGCCGCTGATCGTCGGCTGGGTCGGCATCGCCAATGAGATCGGCGATCCCGACGCTTTCGCCGGGCGCTTCAGCATGCTGGTGCGCCTGGCGACGGTCGACATCGGCTCCTGGGTGCTGCCGCTGGTCGTCCTGGCCCTGGTCGCGCCGCGCGCCGGCATCGGCGGCCGCTTCGTCCACTACGTCGTTGCCAGCAACTGGGCTTCGGCCATCACCGCATGGCTGATGCTGCCGTCGGCGCTGATCAGGCTTTTCCTCTCGTCCGCAAGCCAGGTTTCCAGCATTGTCTCGCTGCTGTTGTTTGCCCTGTCGATGGTGCTGACCTGGCGCATGACCAACGCCACCATCGGCAAGGGCGCGGCAGTCGGCACCGCCGTTTTCGCCGGCATGTTCATCGCTTCGCTGTTGGTGCTGTTCGGCCTGCAGATGCTGCTCGGCATCTCCGTGCCGGACAATGCCGGGACTCAGAGCCTTTCCGGGCTCATCTCCGGATAGAGCCTTCTGGCTCTATCCTGGATAGTCGACACCCAGATAATCAACGCCAACGAGAAACAGCCCATCGGGCGGCGCCACCTGACCGCAGGCGGCGCGATCGCGGGCGTCCAGCGCAGCTTTCAGGTCGGCGGCGGTCCAGCCGCCTTCGCCGACGCGCTTCAGCGAGCCGACCATCGAGCGTACCTGATTGTGCAGGAAGGAGCGCGCCGAGGCCCTGACCTCGATCAGGTCATCTTGCCTGCTCACATCGAGCCGTTCCAGCGTCCTGATCGGGCTGTTGGCCTGGCACTGGGTGGATCGGAAGGTGGTGAAGTCATGCCGTCCGAGCAGGGCTTTTGCCGCCTCGTGCATGGCGCCGGCGTCGAGCCGCTTCGGCACCCACCACACCTTGCCCTTGTCGAGCGCCGCCGGCGCGCGGCGGTTGACGATGCGGTAGATGTAGTGGCGGCCGGTCGCCGAAAAGCGGGCGTCGAATCCGTCCGCGACAGCGGCCGCCTTCAGCACCGCAATGCGCGCGCCGGCCATTTGCAGATGCGCGTTGATGGCGTCGCGCACCTTGTCGTTTGGCCATGCCTTGACGAGGTCGACATGCGCCACCTGACCGGTGGCGTGAACGCCGGCATCCGTGCGGCCGGCGCCGCGCAGCGAAACCTGCTCGCCACAGAATTTCTCGATCGCCTGCTCGATCGCCTGCTGCACCGAAGGCTGGTCGGCCTGGCGCTGCCAGCCGGCGTAGAGGCTGCCGTCATATTCGATGTCGAGGCGAAAACGCGGCATTCTAGAGCATGATGCCGAAAAGTATGAAGCGGCTTTCGGACGACATCATGCTCTATCTCTTGAGTTAGAGGCGGATTCAGATTTCAGGTCGATCCGACCTGAAATCATCCGGCTCAAATGCATGTCGCCCAAAAGCGGCCCCGGTTTCGGGAGGACGACATGCATAAAAACAAAGACCTAAAGCGCGTTGCGTGTATCCGTTCAAACGCGACGCGCTTTAGGGCGGTTGCCGCTTACGCGGCGAGCGCCGAGCCGAAGGCCGAGGCGTAGACCAGCCTGCCGGCTTCCGGGGCGTCGCCCCAGGCCAGCGCCTGCAGCGCCTCGCCCTGGTATTCGCTCTCGAACTTTTCAGCGCGCGCGTGGCTGTAGCCAAAACGACCGTAATAGGCCGGATCGCCCAGCACCACGGCCAGCGTCTCGCCAACATCCCTGAGGCGGATATGCGCCTCGCGGATCAGCGCGCCACCAATGCCGCTGCCATGGAACGAAGGCTCCACCGCCAACGGCGCGAGCGCCACGGCCGCAAAGCTCTTGCCGCCCTTCTGAACGAACAGCCGCGAAAACAGGATATGGCCGACCACCTGGCCGTCTTCTTCCGCCACCAGTTCGGTGACGGCGTCGCCGCCGGTCACCAGCGCGTCGACCAGCCCGGCCTCCGCCTGCTGGCCGAAAGCGTGTTCCTCGACGAGGCGGATGGCCTCGCGATCCCGCGGCGTCGCCGCGCGTATCGACATCATGCTCATGAGAATTTCATTCCTTTTTCGATCTTGGCCCCGCGCAGGAATTCCGACGCGGCAGCGGGCCTTCCGCCCGCCCGTTGAACTTCGACCAGACTGATGGCGCCTGCTCCGCAGGCGACCGTCAGCCGGTCATCGAGAATTCCTCCCGACTCGCCGGCGCCTTCGGACAGCGTCGAGCGAAGCAGTTTCAGCCGCTCTTGGCGGCCGCCAATGTCTATCTCGGACCAGGCACCGGGAAAGGGCGACAGGCCACGAATGGTATTGTGGACCTCGCTCGCCGAGCGAGTCCAGTCCACGCGAGTCTCGGATTTATCGATTTTCTTGGCATAGGTCACCCCCTCCACCGCTTGGCGGGTAAATGTCAGGGTGTTCCTTTCCAGTCGCGCCAGTGCTTCCACCATCAGGGCAGCACCGACACTCATCAACCGATCATGCAGATCGCCGGCTGTCATATCGGGTTCGATGGCGCATTTTTCAACCATTCCGACCGGGCCGGTGTCCAAACCCTCTTCCATGCGCATCACCATCATGCCGGTTTCGCGGTCCCCGGCCATGATGGCGCGCTGGATGGGTGCCGCACCCCGCCAGCGCGGCAGAAGCGAGGCATGGCCGTTGACGCAGCCAAGCCGGGGTGCCTCCAGAACCGCCTTCGGCAACAGCAAACCATAGGCGACGACCACGGCGATGTCGGCCCGCAAGGCGCGGAAGGCCGTCTGTTCGGCCTCGCCCTTGAGCGATACCGGTGTGCGCGTCTCGATGCCCAGCCGCTCTGCCTCGCGCTGCACCGGCGACGGCGTCAGCTCCAAACCGCGCCGTCCGGCGGCGCGCGGCGGCTGGGTGTAGACGGCGACGACGTCATGTCCGGCCTCGGCAATCGCGCGCAGCGTCGCCACCGAAAACTCCGGCGTGCCCATGAAGATGACGCGAAGGGGCATTTCCCCTATCCCACCAGCTTGCCCGGCGCCTTGTCCTTGGCGAGCTTCTTGAATTTCTTCACCACCATGTCGCGCTTCAGCTTCGAGATGTGGTCGATGAACAAGACGCCGTTGAGGTGGTCGATCTCGTGCTGCAGGCAGGTCGCCATCAGGCCCTCGGCTTCCAGCTCCTGCAGCTTGCCGTCGCGGTCGAGATATTTGACCCGCACGGCGGCCGGGCGTTCGACCTCGGCATAGTAGTCCGGGATCGACAGGCAGCCTTCCTCGTAGACGGAGCGCGCATCGGCGCTCTCCAGGATTTCCGGGTTGATGAAGACATGCGGCGCCGGCGTCTCGTCTTCCTTGGCGAGATCGATCACCAGCATGCGCACCGGTTCGCCGATCTGGATCGCCGCCAGCCCGATGCCGGGCGCGTCATACATGGTCGCCAGCATGTCGTCGGCTAATCTGCGCAAAGGCGCGTCGACGCGCTCCACGGGCTTCGAAACCTGGCGCAGGATGGGGTCGGGAAGGATGATGAGCGGCTTGATCGGCATGGCGTTCCACCTAAGACCTCCAGCGAAAAGCGTCAACCGGTGCGCCCCGCGCTCGTTCACGTTTTGATCTGTGCCGGCCCCGCGAATCGGCTATGCTGTCCACATGAATGATCTGAGCACTATCCTTTCGGAGCCTGTCGCGCGACTTGGCGCCACCACGATCACGCTCGGCCATGCGCTTGCCGTCGGCGCCTTGCTGTTTCTTGGCCTGTTCGTGGCGCTTGTCGTCGCGCTGTGGCGGTCGGCCAAGGCGCGTGCCGTCGCCGCAGCCGAAGCCGCCGACCATGCCCGCGACGCCGAGGCGCGGATGGCCGGCATTCTGCAATCGCAGGCCGAGATGCAGGGCCGCATGGGCGCCATCGCCGAAGTGTTCGGGGCACGGCAAGCGGAGCTGACGCAGTCGATCGGCCAACGCCTCGACGCCATGACCGGCCGCCTCGGCCAGACCATGACCGAGCAGACGAAATCGACGCATGAGAGCCTGGCCAAATTGCAGGAGCGGCTGGCGATCATCGATGTCGCGCAGGGCAACATCCAGTCGCTTGCCGGCCAGGTCGTGCAGTTGCAGGCAATCCTCTCCAACAAGCAGACGCGCGGCGCCTTCGGCCAGTCGCGCATGGAGGCGATCGTCGCCGATGGCCTGCCGCATGGCGCCTATGAATTCCAGGCAACGCTGTCGAATGGCAGCCGGCCCGACTGCCTGGTAAAAATGCCTAACGGCGCGCCGTCGCTTGCCATCGACGCTAAATTTCCGCTGGAAGCCTGGAACGCCATTCGCGCCGCCGATGGCGCCGACCTGCAGAAGGTTGCCTCGCAGGCCTTCCGCCGCGACATCGAGATCCATGTCCGCGACATATCGGAAAAATACCTGATCCAGGGCGAGACGCAGGACACCGCCTTCATGTTCGTGCCGTCGGAATCGGTGTTCGCCGAGATCCACGAGAATTTCGAGGCGATCGTTCACAAGGCGCACCGCGCCCGTGTCGTCATCGTCTCGCCATCGCTGCTGATGCTGTCGATCCAGGTTATCCAGGCGATCCTCAAGGACGCCCGCATGCGCGAACAGGCGCATCTGATCCAGGGCGAAGTCATCCGGCTGATGGAGGATGTTGCGCGCGTCGACGAGCGGGTGCGCAAATTGCAGGTCCATTTCGGCCAGTCGGCCAAGGACATCGACGACATTCTCGTCTCGACGTCGAAGGTGACCAAACGTGGCCAGAAGATCGAGGCTCTGGAGTTCGGCGCGCAGCCCGGCGGCGATGCCGGTCCGGACGCGGCAACACGGGCTCCCGCCGCGAAAGTCGAAGCAGGCGCGCGTGTTGCCGATTCGAAGACCGGGCAACTCAGGCTGAGGGTCGTCGAAGGCGACGATTGAACGGCCCGAGGAGCGCTACTGCTCCTCCACGGTCGTCATCCCCTGAAATTCCGGCAGCCAATGTAGTGCCGAGCGGTGCCATTTCTGCTGTGTCGGGATCAAATCCTCGCGTTGCCGCGCGGTTCCCGCTCGAATTCCATAGACCTTTGGACCATCTCCGACCGACGTGGCGTAAAGGTGCGAACCGCAGTCGGCGCAAAAGGCCTGGGCGCGCTTGGCGCCACTCGCCCCGGTCTTGGTATAGATTTTCGGCGTGCCCTTGGTGATCCGGTAATGGTCCTCGGGCGCGGGAACGGTCACTCGAAAGGCCGTGCCGGTCAGTTGCTGGCAATCCGTGCAGTGACAGATCGAGGTCTTTTCAGGGTCGACCTCCGCCTCGTAGGTGATGGCGCCACAATGGCAGCCGCCGTCGATTTTCATCTTGCTTCTCCCTGCTTCGCCGGCATCTTAACCGGCCGGTTCCGGCTCGTCTCCTGACGCGGCTTCAACAATCTTGCGCCGCTGTTTCCAAGTGCCGGTGGTCTGCGGCTTGACGAACAGCCGCGTGATCTCCGGCATCTCTGTCTTCAGCCGCGCCTCCAGGCGCTCGACACAGGCTTCGATCTCCGGCGCCGTCAGATCGTCCTCGAACTCGATGCTCAGGCCGGCGACAATCTCTTGCGGCCCCATATGGACGGTCAGAATGCCGTTCGCCCGCTGCACCGCAGGGTCCTGCTGCGCGATCGCCAGCACTTGTCTCTGCACCTCGGACGATGCCGGCTCGCCGATCAGCAGGCCCTTGCTCTCGCGGGCCAGGAAGATCGCGGTCGCGCCGAGGATCAGCGCGATGCCGATCGAGGCGGCACCGTCGAGCTCGGGCATTTCCAGCAGCTCCGCCGCCAGAATGCCGGCAAAGGCGACGACCAGGCCGAGCAGGGCTGCACTGTCCTCGAACAGTACGGTGTAGACGCTGGGGTCCTTGCTCGATTGCACGGCCTGCAGCCAGCCCTCTTTGCCCTTCTGCTTGCGGAACTCCCTTAGCGCCACCAGCCAGGAGCTGCCTTCGAACAGGAAGGACAGGCCGAGGACGATGTAGTTCACTTTGGCGTTGGCGACCGGTTCGGGCGCCATGATATGGGTCACACCCTCGTAGAACGAGACACCGGCGCCCAGCGCAAAGACCAGAAGGGCGACGATGAAACTCCAGAAATAGAGTTCGCGGCCGTGACCGAGCGGATGCGTGCGATCAGCCGGGCGGGCGGCGCGATGCATGCCGTAGAGCAGCAGGCCGCCATTACCGGTATCGACCAGAGAGTGCACACCTTCCGACAGCATCGCCGAGCTGCCGGTGAAGAAGGCGGCGGCGAATTTGGTCAGCGCGATGGCGAGATTGCCGGCGAGCGCCGTGTAGATGACCCTTTTCGAGCCGCCATGCCCGGCCATGGTGTCTTGCCCTGTTTGACGCGGCCAAGCTTAGCGGAGCACCTATCGAAGCTCCACAGCCATTCACAACGCGCGAAATCTCTAGTCGTTCACGGGTGCGGCGTGGCTACTCGACGATCTCGTCGGTCCACACCCTGAAGCCGGCAAGCGTGCCCGGTCCGAAAATATGGGTCAGCGGCACGTCGGCGGCGTCACGGCCGGAGGCGATCAGGATGCGGCCGATGCGCGGCGCGTTGTTGCGTGGGTCGAAGACATGCCAGCGGCCGCCGAGATAGACTTCCATCCAGGCGGCGAAATCCATGCTCGACCACGGCTTCGGCGTGCCGATGTCGCTGATGTAGCCGGTGCAGTAGCGGGTCGGGATGTTGAGCGCCCGGCAGAAGGTGACGGCAAGATGCGCGAAGTCCCGGCATACTCCACTCTGTTCGCGATAGGCTTCGGCCGCGGTGCGTGTCGGCCGCGCATTGCCGTAGCTGAAGACGATATGATTGTGGACGAAATCGCACACCGCCTGCACGCGCGGAATGCCTAATGGCGTGTGGCCGAACAGCCGCCATGCCTCGCTCGCCAAGAGGTCGCTTTCGCAAAAGCGGCTGGGCAGCAGAAACAGGAGCGTGTCCGCCGGCAGGTCGCGCACCTCGTGCTGCCAGGCCATCAGGTCGCCCATCTCGAAAGTGCCGGGATCGCGGATCACCGCGTCGGTGCCAAAGGTGAAACGCCCGGGCGGGGCGACGAACCGGCTGCACCAATTGCCGAAACTGTCGCGATAGCTTTCGATAGGGACTGGCGGGTTGGTGGTCAAAAAGTCCGGCCGCTCGAGATTTGAGGCGCGGGAATAGTGGACATTCAGCATCGCGATGAGCGGCGTTTCCTGCGGAAAGTCGAAGCTCATCTCGCAGCCGATGTGGATTCGCATTGTCGTCCTGACCGGCCTGCCTGTTCATCACCCGGCGAAAAGCCGGGCCGATGCTGCAGTGCGAAGACAAGCATTGCACGGACCGCCATGGTTTACGAGCAAATTAGAAACCGGGAATTGCTCTGGCCTCTTGCAGTCGGGCGTTTCTCTTGTTTCACTTCGCTTCTCGCAATCGGAGGAACGAATCATGGCTAAAGGTGCGATGAAGGCAGGCAAGGAAGCCCGCAAGCCGAAGAAGGACGCCAAGAAGCCCGCCGCGGCTCCGGCCCTGAAGGCGCCGCCGGTCAAGGCGATGAAACTCAAGGACAAGTAGGTCCGGTCAATCCGCTTCGAGACGGATTACGACTGGCAACGATGTTGCCGGTCGTTGTTGATCGAACGCTCGAAATTCTTATATTGGCGTGGCGGGGACGACCTCGCGCTTCCCCGAAAATCAGGCCGGGACGACCCGCCATTTTGATTGAGCATTCGGACTCCGAAAACCATTTTTCGGTTCGATGCTCGGATGGAGCGTTTCCCGATGTCGTGGATTCTTCTGTTTTTTGCCGGCCTGTTCGAGATCGGCTGGGCAATCGGCCTCAAATACACCGACGGTTTCTCGAAACTGGTGCCGACCATGCTGACGGTCGCCTCGATGATCGTCAGCCTCACTTTGCTCGGCCTGGCGCTGAAGGCGCTGCCCGTCGGTACCGCCTATGCGGTATGGACCGGCATCGGCACCGTCGGCACGGCCCTGCTCGGCATCTGGCTGCTCGGCGAGCCGGCCACCGCGATCAGGCTGGCCTGCATCGCGCTCATCGTCTGCGGCATCATGGGGCTGAAGTTCGCCGCCTGATCGTAGCGGCAGACAAACACGTTCAGGGCCGCTGCAAGGCGACCCTGTTCTTCGAAGCAGATTGCTTCCGTAGCCTGGAGGCTAGCGGGCGGAGAAGCCTGGAGGCGTCCTGCCCGTGCGCTGCTTGCGCGCCGCATAGCGCGCGTCGCGCTTGGCCTTGCGCTCAGCTTCGTCAGCCAGCAAACGGGCAATGCGCTCGTTTTCTTCGGCTTCCCGAATCTTGGCTTCCGCCTGGGCAGCTTCTTCGGCTGCGATACGCGCCGCTTCGGCCGCTGCCTCGCGCTCGGCCTTCTCGACCGCTTCGCGTGCCAGTTTTTCCTGCTTCAGCCTGGCCTTCTCGGCCTCGCGGATTTCGCGGGCCTCGAGGATCGCCTTGCGTTCGGCCTGTCGCGCCAGCACTGCGGGATCGTCTGCCGCCGGCTTTGCCTTGAAGCGCTCCAGAAGCGCCTTCTTTGCCTCGTTTGCGGCGTTGCGCCGCTCGAAAACGTCTTTTTCCCTGTAAATAGCCAAGTCCACTTCCCTGAAGTCAATTCGCGACGCTTACATACGCGCGAATACCGAGAGTTCAAGCGCCAAAACGGCATGCCAGCCATGAAATTCCGCGTTGTTGCAGCCGGGAGACGCCTTTTCTGACGAAATCGACATGCACTGTTCACCGTCCGCCCCTCTGGCGGCGAAGCGGGTCGATGGCTACCTCTAGCCGGAAACCTCAACACCAGGATGACATTCGAATGGAACTCGGTCTCTACACCTTCGCCGACGTCAGCCCGCAGCCGGGTCCCGGCGCGATCGGCCCATATGAGCGGCTGCGCAACCTGATCGAAGAGGTCGAACTGGCGGATCAGGTCGGCCTCGACGTCTTCGGTCTCGGCGAGCATCACCGGCCCGACTATGCCGGCTCCGCGCCGGTCGTGGCGCTGGCCGCCGCTGCCGAGCGCTCGAAGCGCATCAAGCTGACCAGCGCGGTCACCGTTCTGTCCTCCGACGATCCGGTGCGCGTCTTCCAACAGTTCGCCACGCTCGATCTTCTGTCGGGCGGCCGCGCCGAGATCATGGCCGGGCGCGGTTCGTTCATCGAATCCTTCCCGCTGTTCGGCTACAATCTCGAGGACTATGACGAGCTGTTCGCCGAGAAGCTCGATCTCCTGCTTGCCATCCGTGACAGCGTGAAGGTCACCTGGTCCGGCAATCTGCGCGCACCGATCAACGATCGCGGCGTCTATCCCAGGCCGTTCCAGGACAGGCTGCCGGTCTGGATCGCCATTGGTGGGACGCCGCAATCGGCGGCGCGCGCCGGCGCACTCGGCCTGCCGCTGGCGCTCGCCATCATTGGCGGCGAGCCGGCGCGCTTCGCGCCGCTGTTCGATCTCTACCGCCAGGCCGCCGAGCACGCCGGCAGCGACCCGGCAGGCCTCGCCACCAGCATCAACGTGCATGGCTTCATTGCCGAAACGACAGAGCAGGCGGCTGATGATTTCTACGGCCCGCAGGCCGAAGTGATGAACCGCATCGGCCGCGAGCGCGGCTGGGGCCCGACATCGCGGGCGCATTTCGACCAGTCGCGTGGTCCCAACGGCGCCCTGTTCGTCGGCAGTCCCGAGCAGGTCGCCGAGAAGATCGTCGCCCAGCACAGGATATTCGGCAACGATCGCTTCCTGCTGCAAATGGCGATCGGCACCATGCCGCATGCCAAGATCATGAAGGCGATCGAGCTCTACGGCACCAGGGTGGCGCCGATCGTGCGCAAGGAAACGGCGAAGTCCGCGCCGGTGCTGGCGACGCCCGTCGCATAGGCCAGCGGCAAGGTCCGCGCCGCGGACCTTGCCGCTAACGGAACCTAAGCGGCGGTAGAGGCGTTTTCGTCAATGGATTGCACCAATTGCGGTGCGCCGGTGAGGGTCCATGATGAAAGCCGAACCCGCCGCTTTAGGCACAGGCGTTGCAGAGGCTGAAGACGCGCGCGTCGAAACCCGCGCGGACACGCATCTGATGCGTTCGCTGCTTGTCGGCATCTTCCTGTTCATGGCCATCTACGCGCTTTATTTCGCCCGCGCCTTCTTTATGCCGGTGATCCTGGCTTTCCTGCTGGCGTTGACGCTGACGCCGATCGTCCGGCTGCTGCGCAAGCGCGGCATTCCCGAAGTGGTGTCGGCGACCCTGCTGGTGCTGCTGTCGATCTGCATTTTCGCCAGTGCCGGCTACCTGCTCAGCGGCCCGGTCATCGACCTCCTCAACAACACCTCGTCGATAGGCCAGAAGCTGACCGAGCGGCTGGCGCAATTGCGGCGTCCGCTCGAGATGATCATGCAGATCTCGCATCAGGTCGAACAGATGACCGAGACATCGCAGGAACCGGGCATCCAGAAAGTGGCTGTGGCGCAGTCCGGCATTCTGTCGGCGGCCGCCAGCAACATCCTGTCGGCGGGAACGAGCCTCACCATCATCTTCGTGCTGTCGCTGTTCCTGCTCGCCTCGGGCACGATGTTCTACGAGAAGATCATCCAGTCCTTCGCCAGCCTGAGCGAAAAGAAGCGGGCGCTGCGCGTCGTCTACGACGTCGAGCGCGAAATCTCGCACTATCTGCTCACCGTCACCATCATCAATGCCGGCCTCGGCACGGTCATCGGCCTCGGCCTGTGGGCGCTCGGCATGCCCAACCCACTGGTCTGGGGTGTCGCCGCGGCACTCCTCAACTTCCTGCCCTATGTCGGAGCGATGCTGACCTTCGTGCTTGTCGCGGTGATGGCGCTGATCAGCTTCGACACCATCTCCTATGCGCTGCTGGCGCCGGCCTTCGTGCTGTTGTGCGACATCGTCGAAGGCCAGTTCGTGACGCCGATGGTGGTCGGCCGGCGCCTGGAGATCAATGCCGTGGCTATCTTCATCGCCATCGCCTTCTGGTCGTGGCTGTGGGGTTTCGTCGGCGCCCTGATGGCGGTGCCGCTGCTGGTCGTCATCAAGGTGTTCTGCGATCATTTCGACGGGCTCAGCCATGTCGGCAATTTCCTCGCCGCACAGCAGACGACGGTCGTCGAGGAAGATGACATTGCCGACACCGAACCGGCAAAAGGCTGATCAATATTTTTGAATTTGCGGCCCCGCCGGGCGCATCCTACATGCGGTCCTGACACAGGATCCCGTTCATGACCGCCCTTTCCGTTCTCGACCTGTCGCCGATCATCGAAGGCAGCGATGCCTCGCAGTCGCTCGCCAACTCGCTCGATCTTGCCCGTCACGCCGAGCGATTGGGCTACAAGCGCTATTGGCTGGCCGAGCATCACAACATGCCGGGCATCGCCAGTGCGGCCACGGCGGTCGTCATTGCCCATGTCGCCGGCGGCACCAGGACCATTCGCGTCGGCGCCGGCGGCATCATGCTGCCCAACCACGCGCCGCTGGTGATTGCCGAGCAGTTCGGCACGCTGGCCGCCTTGCATCCGGGCCGCATCGATCTCGGCCTTGGCCGCGCGCCCGGCACCGACATGGGCACGGCACGTGCCTTGCGTCGCAACCTCGAGGCCGGCGTCGACAATTTCCCGCAGGATGTCATCGAGCTGATGGGCTATTTCCAGCCGGCCGAGGAGGGCCAGCGCATCCGCGCCGTGCCGGGTGAAGGCCAGAACGTGCCGATCTGGATCCTCGGCTCCAGCCTCTACGGCGCGCAGCTCGCCGCGATGCTTGGCTTGCCCTATGCGTTCGCCTCGCATTTCGCGCCGGCGGAACTCGACCATGCGCTCGACATCTACCGCTCGCGCTTCCAGCCGTCGGAACAGCTCGACAAGCCGCATGTCATGCTCGGCCTCAACGTCTTTGCCGCGCCCACCGATGCCGAGGCGAAGCTGCTGTTCACCTCGCTGCAGCAGGCCTTCGTCAATCTGCGCACCGGAAGGCCCGGTCGGCTGCCGCCGCCGGTCGAGAACTATGATCGCGATCTCGACCCGATGGCAAAGACCATGCTCGGCCAGGCGCTGTCCTGCGCCGTCGTCGGTTCCCTGGACACGGTCCGGCAAGGCATCGATGCGTTCGTGCGCCGCACCGGGGCGGACGAGCTGATGGTCACCGCGCAGATCTTCGACCATGCGGCACGGGTGCGGTCGTTCGAGATCCTGGCCGAGGCCCACAAATCGCTGTCGCAAGCGGCCTGACTTTCTCGAAACACGACACTCTCGGCTTGGAAGGTGTGGTCCGCTTCTGCTAAGGGCGAGGCACCCTTCCGCAAGATCGAGTTCCCCCCGTGAAAAATGACCATGACGCCCGCATGCAGTTTGCCATCGAGCTGGCGCGGCGGGCGGGTGAGCTTGGCCTGAAATATTTCCGCGACCTCGACAGCCTGACCATCGAGAGCAAAGGCCATCAGGACCTGGTCTCGGAAGCAGACCGCGAAGTCGAGCTGTTCATTCGGGCCGCCATTGCCGCCGACTATCCGCAGGACGGCATCGTCGGTGAGGAGCATGCCTCGGTTGCCGGCTCGACAGGCTATGTCTGGGTCATCGATCCCATCGACGGCACCGCCAATTTCGTGCGCGGCATTCCGGCCTGGTGCGTGGTGATCGCCTGCGCCAGGGATGGCGAGACCGTGGTTGGCGTGATCCACGAGCCGTCGACCGGCGAGATGTTTCACGGCCGGCTCGGCGGCGGCGCCTTCGTCAACGGCAAACCGATCAAGACCAGTGCGGCGACCAGCCTGGAAGAAGGCTCCGTCGGGACCGGATTTTCAAACCGGGCCGACACCGAAAATGTCGCCGTGCTGGTCGGCATGCTGCTGGCCGAAGGCGGCGTCTTCTTCCGCAACGCGTCCGGCGCCCTGATGCTGGCCTATGTCGCCTCCGGCCGGCTGCTCGGCTATGTCGAAGAGCACATGAACGCCTGGGACTGCCTGGCCGGCATGCTTCTGGTCGAGGAAGCCGGTGGCACGGTGGTGAAGCCCGACCCGAAGACAGTCTTGCAGGACGGGACGCTGGTGGTCACTGGCGGCAAGGGCGTCTTTCCGAAGCTGCGGGAGCTTTGTTCGGGGGCGTTCAAGATTTAATTCTTCGGCACTGTGCTTTGCAGCGCGGCGATCCTTCGCGCCCCCCTCTGTCCTGCCGGACATCTCCCCCTCAAGTGGGGAGATTGGCAGCTTGGGCGCTTCGCTCTCTTTTGCCAGGTTGGCAATTGGCGAAAGCCGGAGTGACAGCTGATCTCCTCCCTTGAGGGGGAGATGGCCGGCAGGCCAGAGGGGGGCGCTGTCCCGCGGCCTCTCCAGGGTTCCAAACCGAGGACCTACGCGCTCACACTCTGAGCCGCCACCCCGAGCGGCCGGCATGAATTGCGGATCATCAGGCGGCCCTTGAGCACCAGCTTGCGTGGCGGTGCGTCCCTATTGCCGGCGAGACGGTCAAGCAAGAGATTGGCCGCCTGTTCGCCGATCGCCTGCACCGGCTGCGCCACCGTGGTCAGTTGCGGCTGGAACACATCCGACCATGGAAAGTCGTCGAAACAAGCGACGGAAATATCTTCCGGGCAGGACAGGCCGATGTCGCGGATCGCCTTCATGGTGCCGATCACCATCGGGTTGTTGGCCGAAAAGATCGCGCTTGGCCGATCATGCGAGGAAAGCAGCTGCATGGTCGCGTTGTAGCCGTCGATCTCGTGGAAATTGCCGAAGCGGATCAGCTCCTCCGCGATCGGCAGGCCGGCGGCGTGAAGCGCCTCGCGATATCCCGCCATGCGGTCATGCATCGGCGAAATGTCTGACGTTCCGGTGATGTAGCCGATGCGTCGATGGCCGAGGTTGATCAGATAGGTGATGGCGTCGAACACCGCGCGCTGGTTGTCGAGCACCACCGTATCGGTGTCGACACCTTCGCAGATGCGGTCGAGCAGCACGACCGGCACATTAGCGTCATCGACGATCCCCTTGAGGATCGCGCCATCGCCGACACGCGCCACGATCAGTCCGTCGACCATGCGGTCGAGTAGCAGCCTGATCTGGTCGTCCTGGGTGTTCAGGTCCTCATCCGTGCAGCACAGCATGACGGCATAGCCGGCCCGGTCGAAGGCCTGCTGGATGACCGAAACAACATCGGTGAAGAACGGGTTGGTGATGTGCGGCACGGTCAGTCCGATGGTGCGGGTCGTGCCCATCTTCAGGCTGCGGGCAATCGCATTGCGTTTGTAGCCGATATCGCGGATCGCCTGCTCGATGCGCTGGCTGAGCTCAGGGCTGACGGTCGCGGTACCGTTGATCAACGCCGACACGGTGGCAACCGAGACACGCGCCGCTTCTGCCACGTGAAGCATGGTGGGTGCGGTCGATTTGCGTTGTCTTTTTAGCCTTGGCGCTGTCATTTTCGAAACGTTTCGTCACCCCTTGCTGCCAATACCTACGGAATCCTGCCTTTTTAAGCAAGAATCTAAACGCATCAAACTTGCGTCACCAGATATAAGCTTGACACGATCGAAACGTTTAGATTAGCGTTTGAGAGACAGACGAAGACGGAAGGGAGGCCGCCATTGTCATGGAAGAGAGCAGTTCCCTGTCCTCGGAGCACAGTGCGGCGGATCGTTCGGACACGGTTCTGAGCGCTCAGCACATTTCCAAGAGCTTCGGCGGCATCGCCGCCCTCGTCGATGTCGGCTTCGAATTGCGGCGCGGTGAGGTTCATGCCCTGATGGGCGAGAACGGCGCCGGCAAGTCGACGCTGATGAAGATCCTCTCCGGCGTCTACACCGGCTACGAAGGCACGGTCAGTGTCGATGGCCGGTCGGTCAGCTTTGCCGGCGTGCGCGACGCCGAGGATGCCGGCATTGCCATCATCCACCAGGAACTCAACCTGGTTCCCGAACTCAGCGTCGCCGAAAACATTTTTCTCGGACGCGAGAAGCTGATCGCAGGGCTGATCATCGACCGCAAGGCGAGCAGCCACGCGGCGAGTGCCCTTTTGCAGCGGCTCGGCATCGAACTCCATCCGGAGGCGCGGGTCGGCGCTTTGCGCGTCGGCGAACAGCAACTGGTCGAGATCGCAAAGGCGCTGTCGATGTCGGCGCGCATCCTGATCATGGATGAGCCGACCTCGGCGCTGTCGCCGGCCGAATGCCAGCGGCTGTTCCGCATCATCCGCCAGCTTGCCGACAGCGGCGTTGCCATCGTCTACATCTCGCACCGCATCGACGAGGTCATGCTTCTGGCCAGCCGCGTCACCGTGTTTCGCGACGGCCGCCATGTGCTGACCGAGCCGATGGCCAAGCTCGACGAAGATGCGATCATTTCGGCGATGGTCGGCCGCAACCTGCTTGCCTCCTCCCAGGAAGAGCGCCGCCCCGGTGGCGAGATCGTGCTGTCGGTCAGCAATTTGTCACTGTCGAAGCCCGATGCGCATGGTTGGCGCATGGTGATCGACGGCGTCGGCTTCGATCTTGCCGCCGGAGAAATCCTCGGCATCGGCGGGCTGCTGGGTTCGGGCCGCACCGAGATCCTCGAAGCGATCTTCGGCTCGAGCAATGGCCGTACCGGCGGCGCGATCCATGTCGATGGCGAGCCCGTTTCTATCCGTTCGCCGCGCGACGCAAGACGGCTGGGCATCGCGCTGGTGACCGAGGACCGCAAGACACAAGGCCTGCATCTGCAGGCTTCGATCACCGACAATGTCGCGCTGCCGCTGGTCGGATCGCTGGCGCGCTTCGGCATCCGTTCGCTGGCCGGCGAGCAGGGGCTGGCGCGGCAGGCGGTCAAGGCACTCGGCATCCGCTGCCAGGACATTGATCAGCCCGCCGGCACGCTGTCAGGCGGCAACCAGCAGAAGGTCGTCATCGGCAAATGGCTGGCGACCAGGCCAAGGGTGCTGTTGCTCGACGAGCCGACGCGCGGCATCGATGTCGGCGCCAAGCGCGAGATCTACGACTTGATCTTCCAATTGGCGCAGGGCGGTCTCGCCATCGCCGTCATCAGCTCGGAACTGCCGGAGCTGTTGCATCTTTCCGATCGCATCCTGGTGATGGCCGACGGTCGCCAGACAGGCATCCTCTCCCGCGATGCGGCCAGCGAGGAGGCCATCATGCGCCTCGCGGCACCCCGCCGGACGATCTCGAGACCCGCCGCATGACTGCCCTGAAACTCCTGTCGCGGACCAAGCTCTATTGGGGCCTGATCGCCATCTTCCTGATCGGCGTGCTGGGCTCGCCGGTCAGTTCGAAGGGCAACAACATCTTCCTGTCCTACGGTAATCTGCTCGACGTGCTGCGCCAGGTCTCGACAACCGGGCTGATCGCCACCGGCATGACGGCGGTGATCATCACCGGCGGCATCGATCTTTCCGTCGGCTCGCTGATGGCCATCTGCTCGGTGGTCTGCGCCATGCTGCTGACGGTTCCAGGCGTGACGCCGGGCGCTGTGCTGGGCGTGCCGACCGTCGCCGTGGTGGCGCTTTGCCTCGGCTTTGTTGTCACCCGCTTCATCTTCCTCAACGTGGAAAAATCCCGCGCCGGCGCCGATGCCGCGCGTGACGTCAGGTTGGATGGCGTTCGTGGCGTGGTCACGCCCGCTGTCGTCGGCGTGATCCTGTGCTGTCTTTCCCTGTGGTACCTTCTGCCGCAGATCGAGCCGAAGTTCGGCGTGCTCGGCGTCCTCCTGGTGGCGCCGTGCGTCGGCCTGCTGTTCGGCGCGCTCAACGGCTTCATCATCGTTGCCGGGCGGCTGCAGCCCTTCATCGTCACGCTGGCGATGATGGTGACGGCGCTCGGCATCGCCCGGCTGACTGCCGGCCAGAACAATGCGGTGCTGCCGGTCTATACCGGTTCGAATGCCACCGCCGATTTCGAGATGCTGCGCTCGCTGGTGTTCGGCGTCATCCCGATGCCGGGTCTGTTCTTCCTCGGTGCTATCCTGATCTATGGCGCCGTGCTGCGCTTCACGCCCTTCGGCCGCTATGTCTATGCCATCGGCGGTAACGAGGAGGCGGCGCGGCTTTCCGGCATCGCCGCCGGCCGCGTCAAGATCGCCACCTATGCCGTCTCCGGACTGCTCGCCGGCATCGCCGCCGTGCTCTATGTCGCGCAGTACCGGCAAGGCAAGCCGGATGCCGGCGCCGGGCTGGAGCTCGACGCCATCGCCGCCGTCGTCATCGGCGGCACCAGCCTGATGGGCGGGCGCGGCAGTCTGACAGGCACGTTCTGCGGCGTCCTGATCTTTGGCCTGCTGTCCAACATCTTGCAGCTCCACAACATCAATTCGAACCTTCAGCTGGTGCTGAAGGGGATGATCATCATCGGCACCGTGCTCGTGCAGGAGCGCAATGCCGCGGATCTTCTCGGCTATCTGCGCCTGCCCGGCGGGCAAGCGGCGCGCAAGGAAACGGCCGCGGCTAAGCGGCTGTCATCAGAGACCTCGTCTCTCAATCTTGGAGGAAACAAGGAATGAAACGACGTGACATGCTGAAGCTTGCCGCCGTGACCGCGGCATTGCTGACCACCACCGCGCTGCTGACCAGCGGCAACGCCTTCGCCCAGGACAAGAAGTGGAAGATCGGCTTCTCGCAGGTGACGACCATCGAGCCATGGCGCGCACAGTTCAACAAGGACATCCTGGCCGAGGCCGCCAAGCATCCCGAGGTCGAGCTGATCATCACCGACGGCGAGGACAAGACCGAAAAGCAGGTTGCCGATGTCGAGAACCTGATCCGCCAGGAGGTCGACGCGCTGCTGGTCTCGCCGAAGGAATCCGCCGGCCTGACCGGCGTGGTGCAGCAGGCGATCGACGCCAAGATTCCGGTCTTCGTGCTCGACCGCAATGTCGACACCAAGGACTACACCCAGTTCGTCGGCGGCGACAACGCGCTGATCGGCCGCGCGGCCGGCGAATATGCCGTCGAACTGCTTGGCGGCAAGGGCAAGGCATCAGGCAATGTCGTCGAGATCTGGGGTGGCATGGGCACCCAGCCGGCGCATGACCGCCATGACGGCTTCCATGAATTCACCGACAAGGAACCGGGCATCAAGTATCTGCTCGACAAGCAGTCGGGCGACTGGAAGCAGGACCAGGCCTACAATTTGATGGCCAATGCGCTGAAGAGCAACGAGAAGATCGATCTCGTCTACGGCCACAACGACCCGATGGCCTATGGCGCCTATCTCGCCGCCAAGGATGTCGGCCGCGAGAAGGACATCAAGTTCATCGGCATCGACGGTCTGCCCAACGAAGGTGTGCAAATGGTGAACAAGGGCGAACTGACGGCGACCTTCACCTATGTCACCCCCGGCGCCGAAGGCCTGCGGCAGGCGATCAAATTCCTCAAAGGCGAGAAGGTCGAAAAGACCATCACTTTGCCGACTGAGAAGATCACCAAGGAAAATGCCGCCAAGGTGCTGAAGGACAACGGCCTCTGAGGTCTATCGCCGGAGATGAGCGCCGACCTCGCAGGATATGGGTTCCTCTCCCTCACGAAAGTGGGGGAGAGGAACCCAACGCCTTGCCTCGCCGCCCTTACGCCAGTTTCGCCAGCAGCTTCATGAAGGTGGCGATCTCCTTGGTCGAGAGCGGCGCCAGTGTTTCCTGGGTGATGTCGCGCGCCAGCGGGATCAGGCGTTCGATCGCCTCGCGGCCCTCGGGGGTCAGATTGACCAGCAGCCGCCTTTTGTCGACCTCATGCTTGGAAAGCTCGACCAGACCGCGTGCCTTCAGCCGGTCGATGACGCCCTTCACCGTTGCAGCGTCCATGGCGATCAGCGTGCCGAGCTGGTTCTGCGAGGTCTCGCCGACATCGTGCAGCTTGGCGAGCGCGGCGAATTGCGGCGGCGTCAGGTCGGCGATGCGCGCGGCAAAGATCGAGACATGGCGCTGGTGCGCCTTGCGCAGGATGAAACCGACCTGCTCCTGCAAGCGATAATCGTTTTCGTCGGGCTCTTGCGCCTCGACGAGCTTCAGCAGATTGTCCTCGCCGCTCACCGCAGCCCGTCCCAAGCCTTGATATCCTTGGCCGCAAGGCCGCCCATGCGGTCATGCACGCGCGGACCGCAGGTCATGGCGAGGCAGAACAGGATCTCGTCAGGGCGCGGGCCGTCGCTGACGCCGACTTCCATGGCGTCGAAATGGCTGCGCACATAGGCGGCGTTGATGTGGCCGAGCGGCACGTCGAGCCGCGAACCAAAGGCGCCGACCTTCTTGGCCGACGGCACGATCGCCTTGGCGTCGCCGAGCCGCTCGCGCATGGCATAGCCGCCGGGCACATGCCACAGCGCGCCATGTTCCAGCTCACCAGCCGTGCCGACAATGGCGCCCTTGCCATAGCCGTCGATCTGTTTCACGTCGCCGCCGAGTGCCGCGATCAGCCGGTCGGCGAGCAGCAGGCCGAGCGGCTTCAGATCGTCCATGGCGATCTGCAACTCCTCGACATAGCGCCCGGCGAACGGGTTCTTGACCAGCGCCATCGCGGCGGCGCGACGGCGCGGCACCTTGGCCATCGGCCCGCCCTCGTGAAAGATCTCCTCGGTCAGCACCGCGATCTTGCGGATCGGAAACTCAGGCATGGGCAACTTCCTTCCCTGGATTTTTGTTGGGCGCGGCAAGCGCCATGGAACCAGCGATGCGGGTCTGTCCGGCAAGGAACAGCGCCGATGCGGCAATCAATCCCCTGCGGCGGAAATCTTCGGCGACGGCAAGTCCGCTGTCCAGCGCCGTGGCGATTTCCGCTGGAGAAAGCCGGCCGACCTCTTGCGTGACCGGCCGGTCGCCAAGGTCGCTGTCGGGAGCAAGCTCACGCGCCGGAGCACGCCGGATGGCCGGATGGAAGGGCAGGTCGACGGCATTGGCGATCAGCGTCGCCGCGGCATCAGCCTCGGCACCGGTCCGCGCCAGCACCGTGACGGCATCGGCAATGCCAAGCGAAAACGAGCGTCCGCGCCAGCCGCTGGTGGCAACGCCGCGTATCCCGTCCTCGGCACGGATGACGATGCGGTCAGCCAGACCGTGCCCGGTGCCGGCGATGGCAAGCGTCATCGACTGGCCGGCGCCGAGATGGATGGCGCTGTCGCCGCCATTGTTGACATAGGCGCGGTCAAGCCCCCGCCCGACAACCAGGGCGCCAAGTATTTCGTCGGCTACCGAACCGGCGACGGCCGCCATCGGCGTGAGGAATTTTTCCGCCAGCGGCGCAACCGCTGCCTCCATGCGCCGCGCTGTCGGGCCAACGAAGGCGCGCGGTCGCGGTGTGGCCGGCTGGCGCAACTCGGGCAATTCCTCAACCAGTTCGGCCAAAATGGTCTGGAAACGCGCTGTGGCCTGCTCATAGGCTTCGCGGCATTCGTGCTCATCGCCAAAAGCCTCCACGATCAGGTCGATCGGCCCATGGTTGAGATGCAGCCGCTTGCCGTCCTGCAGCCAATGCGCTTGCGGGCCGGACATCACCCGGCCTCGTTCGGGACAGCGCGGCGCAACTGCGCCAGCGGCGGCCATGGATTGCCGGCCGCAGCACCCGTGCCGCGTCGCGGATTGAGGTACTCGCCGCCCTTGGCAACGATGTCGTCGACGCTGCGGATTTCGGCCTCGTAGCCGCCCAGCCTGACATAGTCGTCGCGGCGCAGAGTGAATTCGATCGGCGCCACCAGCGCCGGGGTCGGCACATAGCCGAAGGCGCCTTCCGGCACCCTCGTGACATCGACCATCAGGGTGATGCCGCCGCCTGGCCAGACATAGACCGGCGCGCCGCCGACCGTCACATAGGTGGTCAAGCCTTGCACGGAACGGGTGAGGTTGACCGGGTTCTCGGTGACGCCGGCGCGCAGGGAACCGCCGGCGCCGCCGATGAACAGCACGGTGCACAGCGCCGGCTCGCAATTGTCCTCGATCAGCCCGACGGATTTTTGCAAACGCTCCGGGAACGGTTTTTGCACCGGCTTCAGTTCGTCGTCGAGTTCGTAATAGGCGAATTGCTCGCCGGTGGTGGAAACCATCAGCAGCGACAGCCCAGGACGCGCGCCCTTCTTGGCGTTCCATTCGCCAAGGATCGACAGCGGGTCGGAAATGCTGGTGCCACCCCAGCCGAGGCCGGGCTCGGACACCTTGAAATAGCGGCCAGGCGTCGAACGGCGGCCGATGATCTTTATGCCGGTATCCTGCCAGCCCAGCACCTTGCCGGCCTGATGCTCGGAAACGACGCCGGTGATGTGGTCGTCGACCACCACAACCTCGTCGACCAGCCCGCGCCATTGCGTGGCGAACATGCCGATGGTGGCCGAACCGCAGCCGACACGCATGCGGTGCTCCTGCTTGCCGTCGATAACAGGCGGCTTGCCGGCTTGGACGATGATGGTGGCGCCGCCGTCGATGGCAAGCTCCACCGGCTTGCGGTTGCACAGACTGAGCAGCGCGTCGCAGGTGGCCCGACCTTCCGACTTCGAGCCGCCGGTCAGGTGATGCACGCCACCCAGCGACAGCATCTGCGAGCCGTATTCGCCCGTCGTGACATGGCCGATCGCCTCGCCCTGCGATCGCACCACAGCCGTTTCGGGTCCGAGATGACGGTCGGTGTCGATCTTCACCTTGACGCCGCAATAGGAGAAGATGCCCTCGGTGACGACGGTGACGAGATCGACGCCCTCGACTTCCTGGCTGACGATGAACGGGGCCGGCTTGTAATCGGGATAGGTGGTGCCCGCACCGATGGCGGTGACGAAGCGGCGGCCGGTGTTGACCAGTTCGCCGTCCCACGCCTCGCCCTCGGCGACGAAGGGCACGATTGCTGCGCCCGTCTCCGCCGCATGGTCGAGGATGGTCAGCGGGTCCATGCGTACGATCTTGCCACCAACATTGCCGTAGCGGTCGCAGGCGCCGGTGCGGCCATCGGCGATGTAGCACATGACAGGGCAGGCATCGCAGCGGATCTTCTCCGCCACCTGCTTCTCGCCGGGGTCATGCGTCTCAAAACGTTCGGCAAGCTCGCTCATCGGCGTGCCTCCCTCTCGATAATGGCGGCCTCGAGAATGGCGGCGCGGATACGCGTCGGCGTCGCCGGAACCTTGGTGACCAGGACGCCGGTGGCGTGGCGGATGGCGTTGAGGATCGCCGGTGCCGTCGGGATCAGCACATGCTCGCCCAGACCCTTGGCGCCAAAGGGTCCTTCCGGGTCCGGAACCTCGATCAGGATGGTCTCGATCGGCGGCACGTCGCCAATGGTCGGAATGAGATAATCGTGCAAATTCTCGGTACGGCCGGGGATATACTCTTCCATCAGCGCCATGCCGATGCCTTGCGCGATGCCGCCTTCGATCTGGCCCTCGACCAGCAGCGGATTGATCGCCTTGCCGACATCGTGCGCGGCGGTAATCTTGATCAGTCTCACCGTGCCGAGCTTGAGGTCGACTTCGAGTTCGGCGATCTGCGCGCCGTAGCCATAGACGGCATAGGGCTTGCCCTGGCCCTTGGCATCGAGCGGCAGCGTCGGCGGATCATAGGTCTCCTCGGCGCGGAAGACGAAGCCATCGCCATCCACGTCGAGAGCGGCGAGATCGATGCGGCGCGCGGCCTCGCCCTCGCGGATGACGATCGCCGAGCCATCCAGCTGCAGCGATGCCTTCTCCGAGACATTGGCAAAACGCAGGATCTTTTCGCGCAAGGCGCGGCCGGCTTTCTCGGCCGCCTTGCCGGTCACAAAGGTCTGGCGCGAGGCCGATGTCTTGCCGGCATCGGGGGTGATTGCCGTATCGGCGCTTTTCAGCCGGAATTTGTCCAGCGGCAGGCCGAGCGCGTCGGCGCAGATCTGGGCGATGACCGTGTTCGAGCCCTGACCGATATCGACGGCACCCTGATGCAGGATGACGGCGCCGTCTGCCGCGATGCCAACACGGATGGTCGAGGGGTTTGGCAGCGAAGTGTTGCCGCAACCATACCAGCAGGAAGCGACGCCTATGCCGCGTTTTCTCTTTATATTAGCATAATTGAATATATCTGCATCGGCCCTCGCGCGCGCCCAATGCGGCCGCAGCGATTCAAGGCATTCGGCGATGCCGACGCCGGAGTCCAGCCGTTGCCCGGTAACCGTTTCGGAGCCGTTCCGAAGACAATTCTTCAGCCGAAAGTCGAGCCGGTCGATGCCGAGCCTGCCGGCCAGCTCGTCATAGAGCGTCTCCTGCATGATCGTCGCTTGCGGCACACCGAAGCCGCGGAAGGCGCCCGAGATCGGCCCATTTGTGTGGATGGCGCGGCCCTCGGCGCGGTAGTTCGGCGTCGCATAGGGGCCGGACGCGTGCACCGGCACGCGGTTGGCGACGGTCGGCCCCCAGCTGGCATAGGCGCCGGTGTTGAAATCGCCGGCAAAGATCATGCCGGTGACGATACCGTCGGCATCGGCGCCGATGGTCGCCTTCATCTCGGCGGGATGGCGCTTGGTCGTCGACATCATCGATTCGGTGCGGGTGTAGGCGAGCGCCGCCGGTCTGCCGGTCTTCAGCGCCACGAGGCCGATCAGCGGCTGCAGCGACACGTCGAGCTTGGAGCCGAAGCCGCCGCCGGTCGCGGTCGGCACGATGCGCACCTTGTCGACGGCGAGGCCAAGCACTTTCGCCGTCTCGTCGCGGTCCATATAGGGCGCCTGCGTGCAGGCGACGACGACCAGCGTGTCGCCGTCCATATAGGCGTAGCCGGCTTCCGGCTCGATATAGGCGTGCTCGACATAGGAGGTGTCGATGGCGCCGGACACAGTGACGGCAGCGCCGGCAAGCGCCGCCTCGGGATCGCCGCGCTCGACAAAGCCGGAGGTGAGCAGGTTCGCAGGGCGGTTCTCATGGATCAGCGCCGCACCATCGGCCTGTGCATCGCGAGGCTGCAGGACATGCGGCAGTTCGGTCCAGCGAATCGGGAAATCTGACAAATCGAGATCGAGGATCGCCTCGCGCTCGCCGGCAACCAGCGCCACCGCCTCACCGCGAAGGCGAGCAAAACCCTCGGCCAGCGCCGGCTGGTCGGCGAATGGGCCGATAACGCCGAAACAGTTTTTCCCCGGAATGTCGGCGGCAATAAACACACCGGCGATGCCAGGATGCGCCTTCGCCCAGCCGTCAAGATCGCCGAACGCGAAGCTGGCATGACAATGCGGCGAGCGCACCACCAGCACGGCCAGCGCGTCGGCGGGGAAAGAATCGCCGCCGAATTTCTCGTCGCCGGTGACCTTCGGCACGCCATCAAGCCTGACGGGGGAAGAGCCGATGGCATGGCCGGACTGAGGCAGACGGAAATCGAGACTTCCGGCCTGCAGGGATGCATCCATCACCGCCGCGATGATCTTCCGGTAGCCGGTGCAGCGGCAGAGGATGCCGCCCAGTGCGTCCTGTACCTCGGTCTCGGTCGGGCTGGGCTTCTTGTCCAGCAATGCCGTTGCCGCGACCAGCAGCGCCGGTGTGCAGATGCCGCACTGCGCCGCGCCATGGGCCAGGAATGATGCCTGCAATGCCGACAGCCGGCCATTGGCGAGCCCTTCGACTGTTGTCACCGCCGTTCCCGCGGCGGAAGCCGCCGACATCAGGCAAGCGCAGACAGGATCGCCGTCGACCAGCACCGTGCAGGCGCCGCAGTCGCCGGCATCGCAGCCGACCTTGGTGCCGGTCAACAGCAGTTCGTCGCGCAACACCGAGGACAGCCGGCGCAGCGGCGGCACGTTGACCGAGATGGCGGTGCCATTGACCTCGAAGGCGATGTCGGCTCGCTCAAGGCCGAGGCCAGGCCGAACGCCGCCCGCATCGGTCGGAGCTTCACGCATTTCAGGCAAGACCTGGCTCATGCCGCCACCCTGCTACCATCAGCCTGATAACCCGCAGCCGCGAGCACGGCGCGGGCGACAATCTCGCGCACCGCATCGAGCCGGTATTCGGCGCTGCCGCGCACATCGGCGATCGGTGACAGCTCAGCCATCGGCGCGGCCAGGACCGCATTGGCCAGCGCCTGGCCGGCCGGCAGCCCGCGCAAGGCGGCCTCGACGCCGGCAAGCCGCCTGGCCACCACCGAGCAGGAGCCGGCGGCGACAGCCGCACGGCCGACAATGCCGTCGTCCACGACCAGCCGCGCCGCCACCATGGCGATGGAAATGACGAGGTAGCGCCGGGCGCCGAGCTTGACGAAAGCCGACGTGCCGGCGGCAGCAGGTTTCGGCACGCGGATGGCCGTAACCATCTCGCCGGGCCGCAAGGCGGTGCGGCGGTTGCCGAGAATGAAGTCCTGCAGCGGCAGATGACGCGTCGCCGCCACTGAACACAGTTCGACTTCGGCATCGAGGGTCAGCAGGGCCGGCACGCCGTCGGCGGCAGGTGAGGCATTGCAGAGATTGCCGGCAACCGAGGCGACGTTCTGGATCTGCGCCGAACCAACCTCGCGCGCCGCCTGCTTCAGCCCATCGAAGGCGGGCGGCAAGGGATGGCGGATGATGTCGGTCCAGGTGGTGCGCGCGCCGATGACGAAGTGGTCATCCGTCTCGGCAATGCCGCGCAGCGCCGTAAGGCCGTTGATGTCGAGGACGTCATCGCGGAACGGCTTGCTGCCTTGTGCCGGATAGAAATCGGTGCCGCCGGCAAGGATGCGCCAGGCGCCCTCGCCAAGCAGAGCGAGCGCCTCGTCGACCGTGGTGGGTTTCGCGTAACGGATCACGCTTTGCCTTCCAGAAAAGAGGCCTTCCAGAAACCGGTATTTCGAAAGACCCTGCCGGCGCCGGTGCCGGGCAAAATTCATTCGTATGCAAATGATATCAAGCCGGCAGGAATTGTCAAAGCCGGAGTTTGCGGGCACCCGGTCGGCACGCATTTGTTATGTCGCGAGAGGTTGACGCGGCCGGCCATCTGGTCAAGTTTCTGCGTCCGGTCGCGTCAGCGGCATTTTCCACTGGAGCCTGCATACGGAAGAGGAAAGCCCATGGCCGACGAAGCACTTGTCGTCATCGACCTGCAGAACGACTTTTGTCCCGGCGGCGCGCTGGCGGTTGCCGGCGGCGACGAGATCGTGCCGCTGGTCAACGACCTGATCCGGCGCGCCGACCATGTCGTGCTGACGCAGGACTGGCATCCCGCCGGCCATTCGAGCTTTGCCTCCAGCCATCCGGGTTCGCAGCCCTTCACCATGATCGACATGCCTTACGGCCAGCAGACTTTGTGGCCGGACCATTGCATCCAGGGCAGCCTGGGTTCGGACTTTCACTCCGGCCTCGCGTGGACCAAGGCCGAGCTCGTCATCCGCAAGGGATTTCGCCCTTCCATCGACAGCTATTCGGCCTTCTTCGAGAACGACCGCACGACGCCGACCGGCCTTGCCGGCTATCTCCGGGAACGCGGCATCGACACGCTGACCCTGGTCGGCCTGGCGACCGACTTCTGCGTCGGCTTTTCGGCGCTGGATGCCGTCAGCCAAGGCTTCAAGACCACCGTCCGGCTCGATGCCTGCCGCGCCATCGATCTCAACGGCTCGCTCGAGACAATGCTGCGGCGCATGCGCGATGGTGGCGTGACGCTTGAAGACCAGTTGTCGGACTGAACCGGCGGTGGGGCATCAGGTAAAGCTGCCATACTCGCCTTTGGTCAGAGACCCCCTCACCCGGATTGCCAACCGAATTGCGAAGGGCAATTCGGGGCAATCCGACCTCTCCCCGAGGGGAGAGGAGGGCGCCAGCGTTGATGCCCGCCTCTTCTCCCCAGCGGGGAGAAGGTGGCCGCGCAGCGGCCGGATGAGGGGGCCTTTCTCATCCGCGAATGCCGTGATCGTCATCGCTCTCGCGATGCTGTTTCCAGAACAGGTCTTGGCGGCGGAGGAACACGGCCTGCCCGGCGCCTCGATGTCGCTGTGGTGGGCGCTGCCCTTTGCCGGCTTGCTGCTGTCGATCGCCACCGGGCCGCTGCTCTTCCACCGTGTCTGGGAGCATCATTACGGGAAGATCGCGGCCCTGTGGGCGGCGCTGGTCATCGTGCCGCTGGCATTGGCCTTCGGTGTCCCCTCGGCGACCGAAGCGGTGCTGCATGCGCTGCTCACCGAATACATGTCGTTCATCGTCCTGCTGTTCGCCCTGTTCACCATTTCGGGCGGCATTCTTGTCGCCGGCAACATCCATGGCACGCCGCTGGTCAATGCCGGGCTGCTGCTGGTCGGTGCGCTGCTGGCATCGGTCATCGGCACGACCGGCGCGTCGATGATCCTGATCCGGCCGATCATCCGCGCCAACGACGCCAGGCCGTTCAACGCCCATGTCATCGTCTTTTTCATTTTCCTGGTTTCCAACATCGGCGGTTCGCTGACGCCTTTGGGTGACCCGCCGCTGTTCGTCGGCTTCCTGCGCGGTGTCGATTTCTTCTGGACCACCGCCTACCTCTGGCGCGAGACGCTGTTCGTCGGTGGCGTCGTGCTGGCGGCGTTCCTGATGATCGACATCATCCTGCACCGGCGCGAGGCCGGAACGCCGAAGATCAAGGGCCCGACACCGGATACGAAGGTGCGCCTGCGCGGCCTGGCCAACCTTCCGCTGCTGGCTGGTGTGATCGGCGCCATCCTGCTATCGGCGAGCTGGAAGCCGGGTGTCAGCTTCTCCGTCCAGGGCGTCAGCCTCGAACTGCAGAACCTGGTGCGTGACGCCATCATCCTGGGGCTCGCCTTCGTTTCGCTGGCGGTTTCGCGCAGGGAATACCGCGAAGCAAACGGCTTCAACTGGGGGCCTATATCAGAAGTGGCGAAGTTGTTTGCCAGCATCTTCATCTGCATCGTGCCGGTCATCGCCATCCTCAGGGCCGGCCATGACGGCGCACTGGCGCCGCTGGTCGCACTCGTCACCTCGGCGCAAGACACGCCCAACGACCTCGCCTATTTCTGGCTGACCGGGGCGCTGTCGTCCTTCCTCGACAACGCGCCGACCTATCTGGTGTTCTTCGAGTTGGCCGGTGGCGATCCGCATCACCTGATGACTGAGCTTGCGTCGACCTTGGCGGCGATCTCGGCCGGTGCCGTGTTCATGGGCGCCAACACCTATATCGGCAACGCGCCCAATTTCATGGTCTATGCCATTGCCAGGCATCGCGGCGTGAAGATGCCGGGCTTCTTCGGCTATATGCTGTGGTCCGGGCTGATGCTGATCCCGACATTCCTGGTTGCGGGCTTTCTGTTCTTCCATCGGTGAACCGAGTGCACGGATTGCGCCGTCAGCACTGCCCCTCATCCGCCTGCCGGCACCTTCTCCCCGTGAGGAACGGGGAGAAGGGACAGGCTCCAACGCTGGCGCCCCCCCTTCTCCCCGTTCTTCACGGGGTCCGAAGGACGGGCGAGACAAGCGGCTCGCCCGGTATCGGCAAGGGTGAGGGGCGGCGCTATCGTCCGCAGGCTTTTCACTGGCATTGTGCCGACGCGGCTTTATCCCACGCCGACATAGCGCCTGACCGCCGATGGGTCGGCACGCAACTCTTCGACGTCGACGGTCTCGCGGTTGCGGCCGTTCTCGATGAACGAAACCCGGTCGGCGACGGACAGCACCGCATCGACCCGCTGCTCGACCAGGATCGTGGAAACGCCCAAGTCGCGCAGTTTCGACACCGTCTCGCGGATTTTTGCGATCATCGACGGCATCAGCCCTTCGGTCGGCTCGTCGAGCAGCAGCACCTGCGGCTCGAGGCAGAGCGCGCGCGCCATCGCCAGCATCTGTTGCTCGCCGCCGGACAGTGTGCCCGAGCGCTGCCTCAGCCGCTGGCGCAGCAGCGGGAAGAGGTCGAGCACGCTTTCGCGCGTCGCCGTGCCCTTGCCGCGCGCCATCAGCCCGATCTCGATGTTTTCCGCCACCGTCATCTCGGCGAACAGCCGCCTGCCTTGCGGCACATAGGCGACCCCGGCCTTGGGCACCTCATGCGCCGGCAGCCCGGTCAGTTCCTTTCCGCCGAGCCTGATCGAACCGGCGCTCGGGGCAACCAGCCCCATGATGGCTTTGAGCGTCGTCGTCTTGCCGGCGCCATTGCGGCCGAACAGGCAGAGCACCTCGCCCTTGTTCAGCACGAGGTCGAGGCCATGGAGCACCTGGACCTCGCCATAGAAGCAGTCCAGTCCCGTGATCTTCAGCGCCGCTGACCGTTCATCAGTCATGGACCGTCCCCAGATAGGCTTCCTGCACCGCCGCGTTCTCGCGGATCGCCTCGGGCGTGCCTTCGGCCAGGATCCTGCCGGCATTGAAGACGGTGATGCGGTCGGCGAGTTGCATGACCACCGGCATGTTGTGCTCGATCAGGAGCACGGTGGCGCTGCCGGCGATCTCGCGGACCAGGGTGATGAAATTGTCGATCTCGCTGTCGGCCAGGCCTTGCGTCGGCTCGTCGAGGATCAGCAGCCGCGGCTTCAGCGCCAGGCCCATCGCCACCTCCAGCAGGCGCTGGTGGCCGTAGGACAATTGCCAGGCAAGCATGTGGGCGCGATCAGCCAGTCCGGTGCGTTCGAGCGCCGCTGTGACGCCGGCCCGCACCGCGCCCTTCGAGCGGCCGTCGCTCAGCGTGCGCTGCACAGGCAGCGCGACATTGTCGTAGGCGGTGAGGTTGGCGAAGACGCTGGTGATCTGGAACGTGTAGGCGATGCCCTGGCGGACCCTGACATAGGCCGGCAGGCCGGTGATGTCGGCGCCATCGAAGACGATCATGCCGGAAGACGGCTGGATGCGGCCGCTGACCAGGCTGACGAAAGTGGTCTTGCCGGCACCGTTCGGCCCGATGACGGCGCGAATCTCGCCCGGCATCAGCGCGAAGTCGACCCCATCGACGGCGCGCAGGCCGCCAAAGTTGCGCGACAGGCCCTTGGTGGTCAAAAGCGGCATCATGGCAGCCACCCGAGCCAGCGCTGGCGGATGCTGCCCAGAATGCCCTTGGGGAAAAACAGCACGAGCAGGATAAGCGCGACGCCGACGATCAGCAGATAGGCCGAGGTGTAGCCGCTGGTGATGTCGATGATATAGTACATGAACAGCGTGCCAAGCAGCGGCCCAAGCGTCGTGGCGGCGCCGCCGAGCAGCACCCAGAGCAGCGGCAGGATCGAATACTGCACCGAGGCGAAGCTCGAGCCGACATAGCCGAACAGCAGCGTATAGGCAGCGCCAGAAGCCGCACAGATGGTGCCGGAGACGACGACGGCGGCGAGCTTGTTGGAGAAGGTGTCGTATCCCAGCATCTTCGTCCGCTCCTCGTTCTCGCGGATGGCAACCAGCACGCGGCCATATCGGGAGCGCACGATCGCAAGCGTGATCAGCAGCACGAGCGAGAAAAGCGCCAGCGCCGTCATGTAGCGGACGGTCGGATTGGTGAGGTCGAGCGACGTCGCGCCGAAGGTGAGGACGCGCACCGGCTGCGGCACGACCATGCCTTGGTCGCCGCCGGTCCATGCCGCGAAATAGAGGATGACGAGATAAAAGACCTGGGCGAACATCATGGTGACGATCATGAAGGCGACGCCTGATGTACGCAGCGCCAGCAGGCCAATGACCAGTGAAAGAACAACACCACAGCCGAGACCCGCGGCGAATGCCGCCGGCACGCTCCAGCCGAGCTGGATGACGGCAAGGCCGGCGCCATAGAGCCCGGCGGCAAAGAACATGGCATGGCCGAGGCTGAGCAGGCCGACATAGCCGAACAGCACGTTGTAGCCCATGGCGAAGACCGCCAGCACCATGATGCGGGCGAGCAGACCGTGATAATATTCCGGCAAAAGGAAGCTCAGCACGAACAGCAGCGCTATGACGCCGAGATGTGAGGCGTAGGCCTTTGCCGGCGAAGCTTCGCTCATCGCGATGCAGTCCCGAACAGGCCTTGCGGCCGGAACACCAGCACCATGGCGACCAGAAGCGTGGCGATGATCTTGGCCAGCGTCGGCGAGAAGAACATCGAGATGATGCCGTCGGACAGGCCGATCAGCACGGCGGCGACGACCGTGCCGCGCAGCGAGCCGAGGCCGCCGATGATGACGACGATGAAGGAGAGCAGCAGCGGATCCTGACCCATCAAATAATGCGCCTGGCTGATCGGCACGATCAGCACCGCGGCAATGGCCGCCAGCATGGCGCCAAGCGCGAAGACGCCGCCATAGACGCGGCCGACCGGGATGCCGAAGGCCTGCGCCGTCTCGCTGTCATACTGCGTCGCGCGCATGATCAGGCCGATCCTGGTGCGCGTCAGCACCAGCCATGTCGCAATCAGCAGAAGCGCGGATGCGGCGATGATCGACAGTTTGTAGCCGGAATAACCGAACCACGGCAAAAGGATGCGATAGCTGAACGGCGGCTCCACCGGCCGCGCCTCCGGACCGTAGAAGGTCAGCGCCAGCTGCTGGATGATGTAGAGCATGCCGATGGTGGCGACTATGGTGGCTTCCGGATTGTAGTTGAGCCGGCGCAACACCAGCCGCTCGGCGACCAGCGCGATGGCGCCGACGATCAGCGGCGCAATCACCAGCGCCGCCAGGAAGCCGAGCGCCGGATGGCCTGATATCGCGGTGGTGATCGCCCAGGCCAGCACGGCGCCGAGCATGAAGAACTCGCCATGGGCGACATTGACGACGCGCATGACGCCGAACACCAGCGACAGCCCAAGCGCCGTCAGCGCCAGCACGGCCGAGGTGACGAGGCCTTCGAGAACGGCGAGGAGGAGGTGGGGACCGAAGGCCATCGGCTATACTCTGGCAGGCGCCAAGTGCACCCCCCTCTGGCCTGCCGGCCATCTCCCCCTCAAGGGGGGAGATCGGCTGTCATGATTGCTTTCGCCAATCGCCAAAGCCAGTGCGTGGCCGCCATCATACGAACTGCCAATCTCCCCCCTTGAGGGGGAGATGTCCGGCAGGACAGAGGGGGGTGACTTGGCTCTCACGCTTGCTGAGCAGCCAGGCTCACAGCGCCTGCCTCGTGTAATCCCCCTCGGCCTCGTAAAGCCCGTCCTCGATCTTGGTCTTGTGCACGACCTTCAGCTTGCCGCCTTCGACCTTCGAGATGTTCTGGATGCCAAAGCACTGGTGAATCTTGCCGTTGAAGGTTTTCGGCCCTTGCGGGTGCTCCGGACCTTCGGCGAAGGCGGTCAGTGCTTCGGTTGCCTCGACCAGCTTGGCGCGGTCTTCCGGTCCCTTGTAGCCGGCGTCTTCCATGGCCTTCTTGACGACGTAGAGCGTTTCCCAGCAGCCGAACATGTGCGCCGCGGTGGAGACGTCCTTGGGGTCGCCGACGGCGGCACCATTGTCGTCGATGCCGACAGCAGTGCGATAGGCTTTCTGCGCGGCGGAATCATCGGCTTGCGCATAACGCGGCGAGCCCTCCCAGAAATGGCTGCCGTCGAGGAATTCGAGGCCGGGGCTGTTGATGTCGGTGGCCTCGAGCGAATCGATGAAGCCGAACAGCTGCGGCCGGTTGGAGCCGTAGAACTCGCCGAGCTCCTTGACGAAGGTGAGCACCGCCGGGCCGACCATGACATGGTAGATCACCTCGGTCTCGGCCGGGATCTGCGGGAAGTACTTGGTGAAAGACGATTCCGTCGGCGGAATGGCGATCTTCGCGATGACCTCGGCGCCTTGCGCCTTCAGCGCCGGTGGCAGGTAGTCGCGATGGTCGTAGCCGAAGGCGAAATCCGGGAAGATCATGGTGACCTTCTTGCCGACATTGCCTGCTATCCACGGCGCCATCGACTGGATCTGGCTCTTCACGTCGGTGATGCCGGGCTGGAAGACATAACGGTTCAGCTTGGTCGAAGCGACATGATGGCCTTCGCTGACGACGAAGTAGGGGATCTTGGCTTCGCCGGCGGCGGGCGCCGAGCCGATGACGACATGCGAGAACAGCGTGCCGAAGACGATGTCGGTCTTGTGCTGGGTGGCGAACTTGGCGACCACCTCGGCGCCACGGCCGGGGTCGGTGCCGTCATCCTCGATGATCACCTCGACCTGGCGGCCGTTGATGCCGCCGGCGGCGTTGATCGCCTTCACGGCGGCGGCGGTGGTCTTCTCGTACCAGCGGCCATAGGCGGCGCCGATGCCGGTGCGGTGCGACTGGAAGCCGATCTTGATCGGCGCCGAACTCTGCGCCTGGGAATAGCGGACGAAACCCGGCGCGGTGACCAGGCCGGCGGTCGCGGCCAGCCCTTTCAGCGCCGTGCGGCGGGTGAGACCGGTTTTCGAGAGATCGAAGGTCTTGCTCTTGTCCATGATGCCGTTCCCCTTGTTCAGCGTTCGGAGCGCGAAGTCCGCTCATTTCCGGAAGTCGAAAAATTGCATGTGTACAAACTAAATCACCAAAGTCCGGACACGGCAATGCCGCTTCCCTAAGGGAATCCTGGTTTATTTTCCAGCGCAAACGGCTCAGCCCACCGTCGGCGTGGCGAGCAGCCAGAGGCCGAAGACCGTATAGGCGATCATCAGCACGGTGAGCGGGAACTGGCTGAGCGCGGCACGGGCGGGAACCGGCTGCAATCGTCCAGCAAAACCATGGGCGACGAGCACGGCGAGCACATGGCCGAGGATGATGGCGCCGGCCTGTACATTCCACAGCCACCACGCCGAGTCCGCCCCGGCGACGATGCCGGCCTCGATCTGCATGTCGGCGGTGCCGAACAGGTTCCAGCCCAGCGCGAACGGGTCGGACAGCGAGGCAAGCGCATACTGGCCGTCGACGAGCAGCGCCGTCAGATAATGCGCGACATGATAGGCAAGCGCGATCGGCACGATCGACCACACAAGCAAGCCGGCTGCCTGGCCGAGAGAACGATCGCTGCCGGCGAGAAGCTGGCCGAGCCAGACGGCGAGCATGAACACCGCTGCCAGCAGCACGAATGTCAGAGCGAGCCCGAGAGTGCCTCTGCCGATCACGGCGGTGCGGCCGGGGAATTCGAGCGGATTGATGCCGAACAGGCCAAGCCAGAAGAAGGTTTTCGACAAGCCGTCGAAGGACACCGACGACAGGGCCAGAAGCAGGAAGGCCATGCCGCTGGTCGGCAAAGCCTCGGCGGCGAGCAGTTTGGCGCCCGGCCAGCACAGTGCCAACCGGCCGTTTTCGCTGCGCTCGACGGTGGCGAAACGCGCCACCATCGAGAAGAAGACCGTGAGAAATTCGCCAATGCGGCTCCAGCCGCGGTAGCCGAACGCCAGCATGGCGAGAAAGGTGAGCAGCCAGTAGAGGCCGGCGGCAGAGGCCAGCCGCGCCGGATCGTCGGGCGCCGGATCGATCAGTTCGAACCAGGCAAAGCCGAAGAACAAGATGACGGCCGGCCAGCAACCAAGCCATCGCGGGAGGTGCCATGCGCCTTCCTCACTTCCGCCGAACAGACGCGAGGCAAGACGCCACGGCCCATACCACGGGTTCAGCCATGACCAGAGATCGCCGACGACACCTTGCAGCAGCGTGAGGCCGGCCCACAACAGGGTCCATATCACTAGAGGCAGGGGATTGGAGAGCGGGTCTCGACTGCCGGAAAAACCGGCGGCGATGAGAATTGCAAAGCCGGCAAAGGAGATCAGGCTGATGACGGTGCGGGCGCCATCACCGAAGACGAGCAGCGGCAGGCGGCGGCGCCAGAAACGATCGAGTGAGTCCGCCGGCAGCAACGCCAGCACGAGGAAACTGACGGCCACGGCAAAGGCGCCGCCAACCAGATAGTAGCCGGTCGGCAGGAGCAGGACGTGGCCACGGTCGGAGGCGTGGGCGAAGGCAGGGGTGGGGAGGAGGAAGGCCGCAAGCATTAAGGCCAACGGCCAACGACGGCATTCTACGGCGCCCCCCTCTGTCCTGCCGGACATCTCCCCCACGAGGGGGGAGATTGGCAGTTCGAGCGCCTGCCGTTCTTGCAACGTTGAAAATTGGCGAAGGCGGAGGTGACATCCAATCTCCCCCCTCGTGGGGGAGATGTCCGGCAGGACAGAGGGGGGCGCGAAGGAACTCATACTATCCAGGAGTCCCCATACCCTCACACCTTGACCAGCTGCTCCACGCGATCCTTCGCACCAAAAATCCGCAAATAGCGCTCGATCTCTTTCTCGTCGCCGGTCGCCTTGGCCGGGTTGTCGGAAAGCTTGACCGCCGGCCTTCCATTGGCTTCGGTGACCTTGCAGACCAGCGATATCGCGTCCAGGCTGTTGGTTTCCGTCGGCGCGCAGCCCTCGAAATCATTGGTGAGGTTGGTGCCCCAACCGAACGACATGCGCACCTTGCCCTTGAAATGACGGTAGGTCTCCTCGATGGTTTCGACCTCGAGCCCGTCGGAGAAGATAAGCAGCTTCTGGCGGGGGTCCTTGCCCTTGTCGCGCCACCACGACAGGATCTTTTCGCCGCCCTCGATCGGCGGCGCGCTGTCGGGGCGGAAGCCGGTCCAGTCGGCCACCCAGTCCGGCGCGTCGCGCAGGAAGGAGGCGGTGCCGAAGGCATCGGGCAGCACGATCAGCAGGTTGCCGCCATAGTAACGCTGCCAGTCCTGCAACACCTTGTAGGGCGACTGTTTCAGTTCCTTTTCCGTATCGGCGAGCGCTGCGAACACCATCGGCAGTTCATGCGCGTTGGTGCCGAGCGCTTCGAGGTCGTTGTCCATGGCCAAGAGCACGTTGGAGGTGCCGGTGAACGCCTCGCCGATGCCTTCCTTTAAGGCTTCCACGCACCAGCGCTGCCACAGGAAGGAATGGCGCCGACGCGTGCCGAAATCGGAAATGCGGATGCCGGGGAGCGCCTTCAGCCGCTCGGTCTTGGACCACATCTTGGCCTTGGCGCGGGCGTAGAGCACGTCGAGCGCGAAGGGGCCGAACGCCCGCATCGCGGCGCGCGAGCGCAATTCGTTGATGATGGCGAGCGCCGGGATTTCCCACAGCGTGGTGTACATCCACGGCCCGCTGAAGGTGAGCTCGTACTGTCCGTCGCGCTTCGACAGTTCGTATTCCGGCAGCCGGAAATTCTCCAGCCAGGCGAGGAATTCCGGCTCGAAGATCTGCTTGCGGCCGTAGAAATTGTTGCCGCCGAGCCAAATCATCTCTTTCTTGCCGAAGCGCAGCGTACGGGCATGGTCGAGCTGTTCGCGCAGTTCGCCTTCATCGATCTCGTCTGCCAGGCGCACCGAAGTCGTGCGGTTGATCAGCGAGAAGGTGGCGGCGACCTTGGGGTACATGCCCCAGATCATCTGCAGCATCAAAAGCTTGTAGAAGTCGGTATCGAGCAGGCTGCGCACGATCGGGTCGAGCTTCCAGGTGTGGTTGTAGACACGCCGCGCAATATCGGTCTTAGCCATGTTTCAACACCGCCTTCGCTGCCTGCCATCCACAACCGCGACAGGCCTCATAGCATCGAATTGGCCAGAACGCTGCCCGGTTTGACCACTGGCCCGACAAAAAGAAGACCCTGCATATGACCGGAGACTACCGAGGGGTGGCCGCGAACCGCAGGCCGGTATCAGCTCTCGGTCTTGCCGCCGATGACGCTGAGCGCCGGACGCTTGCGGCGGGTGACGAGGCGGCCCGCCACCGGGGCGTCGGCGCGGCCGTCATCCTGCGCCTTTTCGGCAAACAACCAGTCTATGAACACCTGCACGATCGGCGTCGTTCGCATTTCGTTGCGGCAGACGATGTAGAAATCGTCGACCGCCGGCACCGACAGGCTGAACGGCGCGACCAGCATGCCCCTGGCCAGCAGCGCGCTTGCCGTCACCGAATCGCCCAGCGCCACGCCATGGCCGTGGACCGCGGCCTCGGCCGCCATGCGTGCATCGCCGAGATGATGGCGGCGGCCGCGCTCCAGATCCAGCGCATCGGCGGCCGCCAGCCAGGTGTGCCACTCGCGGCCGTCGTCGCCATGCAGGAAGACATGGTCGGCGAGATCCCTGACGCTGCGGATCGGCCGGTTGTTGACCAGTGTCGGGCTGACCACGGGAAACAGTTCGAGGCCCGACCATTTGCGCATCCAGCAATCGGTCCAGCTGCCGTCGCCGTAGTGGACGCAGACATCGATATGCGGCGCACGCAGATCCCTGGCGTCGTTGGACGGGATAAGCGTCAGCCTGATGTCGGGATATTGCGCCATGAAGCTGCCCAGCCGGGGCGTCATCCACAGCAGCAGCAAGGCCGGCACGCAGGATACCGACAGCGCGCCGCTGCTCGCCGGCCGCGTCAGCCGTTGCGTGGCGGCGGCGATGCCGTCGAAGGCGGTCGACACCGCCGGCAGCAGCTCGGCGCCATGCGGCGTCAGTTTGACCCGCTGGCCGGCACGCTCGAACAGCTTGACGCCGAGCGACTGCTCGAGCGCCTTGATCTGGTGGCTGATGGCGCCGTGCGTGACATTCAGCTCGCTCGCCGCCTTGGTCAGTGAGGCATGGCGGGCCGTTGCCTCGAAGGCGCGCAACGGATTCAGGGGCGGCAGACGCTTGGCCATCGCGTACTCGACAGTTTGTGAGATTTTCTCACAAAAAACACCCTAACAATATCAATTGATTTTTCAATGCGGCTGCCAGACACTTTGGTCCAGAACAGCATCAAGACGTGATATCCGCAGGCAGCCAGCGGGACAGCGACCCGGCCGGATACGGTCGGTTCGCCTGAGGTCACCGGCGGCGGCATTGCATCAGCCGGCAGGAGGAGCGGACATGGGATACGATCGCGGCAAGCTCGACGCGTTGCGTCGCAAATATGGCGAGAGCCATGGCGGCGAAATGTTCGACCCGAAATTCCGCAAGGTCGCCGACAAGATCTTTTCCAAGAGCGGCACACGTCTGGCGCCCTATTCCGGCATACCGACCTTCCTTGCCGCGCCCTACCGCGAAATATCAGCCGACAATCCCGATTTCGGCGATTTGCAGGTGGCGATCATCGGCGTGCCTATGGACCTTGGCGTCACCAACCGGCCGGGCTCGCGTTTCGGACCAAGGGCGTTGCGCGCCATCGAGCGCATCGGCCCCTACAACCACGTGCTGGAATGCGCGCCGACGCATGAGCTGAGGGTCGCCGACATCGGCGACACGCCGTTCCGCAGCCGCTACCGGCTGGAGATCAGTCATGAGGATATCGAGCGCCGCACCAACCAGATCGTCGATGCCGGCGTCATCCCGCTGTCGGTCGGCGGCGACCATTCGATCAGCCATCCGATCCTGAAGGCCGTCGGCAAGAAGGCTCCGGTCGGCCTGATCCACATCGACGCCCATTGCGACACCAGTGGCCTGTTCGACATGACCAAGTTCCACCATGGCGGGCCGTTCCGCAACGCGGTGCTCGACGGCGTGCTCGATCCGACGCGCACCATCCAGATCGGCATTCGCGGCTCGGCGGAATATCTGTGGGAGTTCACCTACGAGTCCGGCATGACCGTGGTGCATGCCGAGGAGGTGACCGGTCTCGGCATTCCGGCGATCATCGAGAAGGCGCGCAAGATTGTCGGCGATGGCCCGACCTACATCTCCTTCGACATCGACAGCGTCGATCCGGCCTTCGCTCCCGGCACCGGCACGCCTGAGGTCGGCGGCCTGACGACGCGCGAAGTGCTCGAATTGCTGCGCGGCCTGAAGGGGCTCAACATCGTCGGCGGCGACGTCGTCGAGGTGGCGCCGCAGTACGACGCGACCACCAACACCGCGCATGCCGCGGCACAGGTGCTGTTCGAGATCCTGAGCCTGATGGTGTTCAGCCCGGCACTCACCGGCAAGAGCGCCTGATCCTAACACGCAAGGCGGCCGCCGCGCTGGAGCCGGCGGCCGACCCCAAACAAACAAAGCTTCCAGACAGGGGAATAACAATGACAATCCGAAAGACATTTACATCCATCGCCGCCGTGCTGGTGCTCGGCACGGCCGGTCTCGGCCTCGCAATTCAGGCTGCCAGCGCCGATGCGCTGGCTGACATCACCAAGGCCGGCGCCATCAATGTCGGCGTCTTCGCCGACTTCCCGCCCTTCTCTTCGGCCAGCGCCGACATGAGCCTCAAGGGCTATGACATGGATGTCGCGCAATACATTGCCGACACGCTCAAGGTGAAGCTCAACCCCGTCGCCGTCACCGGCCAGAATCGCATCCCGTATCTGAACGACCATCGCGTCGACATCCTGATGAGCGTCGGCTACTCGAAGGAACGCGAGCAGGTGATCGACTTCGCCGCCGCCTACGCGCCCTACTACATCGCCGTCATCGGCCCGGCCGCACTGGCGGTCAAAGGCAAGGAAGACCTTGCCGGCAAGTCGATCGCCGTCAACCGCGGCACGCTCGAAGACACCTCGCTGACCGAAGCAGCACCCGCCTCGGCCGACATCAAGCGTTTCGACAACTACAATTCGGTGATCCAGGCCTTCATCTCCGGCCAGACGCAGCTGATGGTCGTCGGCAACGATGTCGGCGCGCAGGTGCTGGCCAAGCAGGACGCGCTGAAGCCCGAGCAGAAGTTCCAGCTTTTGACCTCGCCTTCGCATATCGGCCTCAACAAGAATGAAGACGCCCTGAAGAAGGCCGTCAACGATGCCGTCGCCAAGATGCTGGCCGACGGCAAGCTGGACGAAAGCTCGAAAGCCTGGCTGAAGACGCCGCTCAACCCCGACAACCTCAAGGATTGAGCTCCGGTGGCCTTCGCCTGGCTTCCAGGTGCCACGGGCGACATAGCGCGCGGAGCGGTCACGACGATCCTGTTGATCGCCGTGACCACGCTGGCGGGAACGTTGCTCAGCATCTTGGGGGCCGCGGGACGGCGAAACGGCCCCCTGCTGCTGAAGCGGGCGATTGCCTGCTATGTCGAGGTGGTCCGCAACACGCCGTTCCTGGTGCAGCTGTTCTTCATCTTCTTCGGCCTGCCCAGCCTCGGCATCAGGCTCGATCCGGTGCTGGCGGCAATCGTCGCGATGACGCTCAACATGGCGGCCTACACCATCGAGATCGTCGGCGCCGGGCTTGACGCCGTGCCCGGCGGACAGACGGAAGCGGCGCTTGCGCTGGGCTTGAGGCCACGCCAGGTCTTCATCAAGATCGTGCTGCCTCAGGCGCTCAAGGTGATCTATCCGGCGCTGACCAGCCAGATCGTCATCATGATGCTGGAGTCCGCCGTGGTGTCGCAGATCGCGGTGCGCGAGCTGACCTACGAGGCCGACATGCTGCAGGCACGCACGTTCCGGTCCTTCGAGACCTATTTTGTCGTGACGTTGGTTTATCTCGTCCTGTCGATGGCCTTGCGCCGGCTGCTGGTCACAGGCGGACGCCGCGTCCTGGGGGCTGGTGTGTCATGATCGAATTCACCTTCTGGGACATCGTGCGCAATTTGCTGCTCGCCGCCCGCTGGACGGTGCTGCTGTCGCTGGCCGCCTTCGTTGGCGGCGGCATCGTCGGCATGATCGTGCTGTTCTTCAGGATCGCCAAGAACAAATGGAGCCGGCGCCTGGCTTCCGGTTACATCGCGCTGTTCCAGGGGACGCCGCTCTTGATGCAGCTGTTCCTGATGTTCTTCGGCCTGCCGATGCTCGGTCTGCGTATCGAGCCGTGGACGGCGGCGGTGCTCGGCCTCACCTTCTTCGCCAGCGCGTATCTGGCCGAGATCTGGCGCAGCGGCGTCGACGCACTGCCGCTCGGCCAATGGGACGCCGGCGCCAGTCTCGGCCTGCACTATCTGCAGGAGCTGAGGCTGATCATCCTGCCGCAGGCGTTCTCGATCACCCGCGCGCCGACCGTCGGCTTTCTGGTGCAGCTCATCAAGTCGACGGCGCTGACCTCGATCATCGGCTTCGAGGAGCTGGTGCGGACCTCCAACGCCATCAACAATGCGACCTTCGAGCCGTTCAAGGTCTACGGGCTGGTGGCGCTGATCTTCTTCGTCATGTGCTTTCCGCTGACGCAATACGCGCGTTCGCTCGAAAAGCAGGCGCCGGCGCGCTGAGGCGAAGGCATGTTGGTGTTGGCCGGCTGCGCACTGCTGCACCCCTATCAAGAATCGTTGCGGTAACGGCTGTGCTTTCACGGTATCGCTGCATCACCACTTAACGTGGAGGCCGACATTGCCCTGGAACATCCGCTGCTTCTCGCCGGCGACTTCGAAGGAATAGCTTGCCGAAGCGAACAGGCTGACATCCTTGGTGACCGCCGCGGCAACGCCGCCACCCAGTTCGAGCGCTGTTCCGCCTATCGCGGTGCTGATGTTATCTGTACCGAAATTAATGTTTTCGGTTCTGGAGAGTTGGTGCCAGATGTTTGCCTTGAGATAGGGCTGCAGCAGGCCGGTAGGCGTCTGGACGTTACCTTGCAGTCGAAAGCCGGCCCGGCCGGTCCAAGCATCTTCGGCACCGAAGGAGACGGTCGAGAAACCGTCGTTCTGATCGTTGAGAGCAATATGTTGCCAGATGAGCTGCGCCTGCGGTTCCAGCACCCAGTCCGAAGCAATCGGAATTGGGTAACCGCCTTCGATCGACGCTGTTACGCCGGTGCCATCCGTGCTCACACCGATGCCCCGATTCGATTTTGCTTCGCCTCCGAAGAAGGAGCCCATCAGCACGCCGTCGACATACCATCCTGAGGGAGCGATGTGTGTCCAGTAGGCCCCGATGCTGGCAGCGTTGAGATCGATTTTTCCCACGGCAAGATTGTTCCAGCCAAGTGCGAATCCGTTGACGTCTCCGGAAAGCGCTGTGTAGCCGAGGAACACACCTGCGATGTCACGGTCGCCGCGATCGCTTTCTCGGCGCAGGATGTCGAGTCCTGCCTGAATTCCGTAGAGCGAGCCATCAAGCGATGGAGACACGGTCCCGGTCCAATTTTGGGCGAGGCTCTGGCCGAAGACACGTCCCCACGCGGCAGAGGCATCCTCGCCCGCCGAGAGAAGGCTTTGTTCGCCGCGCCGTTCGTGAAATGTGCCGAGTGTCGCCAGCGCTGCCTCGCCTGCCGCTGGCGGGATGACCGCATAGGTCGCGACTTCTGGACGATAGAGCGGGATAACCGGCCCGATGAAGGGCGTCGCGCCCGGCGTCGGGGGAGCCGGTTGCACTGGAGGCGGAAGGGATGGATCGGCTGGAGTAGGTACTGGTAGGGGAAAGGAAGACGTTGGCACTGGGCGCGGCGGATTGGGGTCGCTTGGAGTAGGCTGCCGTGGCGGTGGCAATGGGCCGAGAGGCGATGGCGACGCGGCCTGCGTCGGCGGAACGACAGGGGGCGTTGGCGGAGCAACGAGGGTGTTGCGCAAAAACCAGTCTTCCGCGGTCCCGCTCGCGTTCCCACCCTTGTACAGGTAGTATTCAAACGCACCTGCTCCGACAAAGCTGTTGAGCGCGAACGCACCTGGCGCGGTTGTGGCACCGTTCAGCGTTTGAACGACCATGATGCCGTCTTGCGATGTTGGTGTGCCTGGCCCGCCTATGTTGGTAATGCCAAGCCCTGTCGTACCGCTTGCTGTTCCGCCGTTAATGATGAACTTGTCAGACGGTGAGCCGTCGGTCCCGAGGAAGGTGTTCAGGCTGACGGCGCCGCTCTGGCCGATGTAGTTGCCGTTCACCGTGAGCGTGTTGCCAACGGCGGCGCCGCCGACCTGCGCAACGCCTGCATTCGTGAAATTGCCGTTTATCGTGAAATTGCCGACCGGCCCGCCGGCGAGAGCGCTGACTGCATCGGCAACGGCGATGGTGCCTTGATTCGTCACCGGGCCGGTGACGCTTCCATAGCCGCCGAGTGTGCCAGCCGGCAGGACATTGACCAGGCCGCCACCCGAAAGCGTCGCGCCTGAGTGCGTCGAGTCGCCGATCGCCAACGTTCCCGCGGCAATTGTGGTCCCGCCGCTGTAGGTATTGTCGCCATCCAGGATCGTCGTGCCTGGACCAGCCTGGGTGACGCTGCCGGAGCCTGAGATCACATTCGCATAGATCGACACGTCCGAGCGGTCGAACACGAGCGCGCCATTGTTCGTAACGTCGCCAACAATGGCGCCGCTGGATCCGCCATCGCCCAACTGCAACTTGCTGCCCGCATCGATCGTCTTTGGCCCACTGGAAGCAATCGTTCCGGTGGCAATGATATTGGACCCGTTGGTCAGGCTGACCGCGCCTGTACCGCTGATGTTGTTCGCGAAATCACCGGTCGCTGCGCTGAAGATCAGCGACCGGTCATCGGCGATCGGCCCGGTGCCAAGCCCGCCGCCATTGTTCAATATCGCCGATGCCCCCGAGGCGATTGTGGTTGAGGCCGTGAGACCGGGATTGGCGCCGCTCACGTCAAGCGTGCCGCCAACTATGTTGAGCGATCCGCCGCCCGTCAGGCTGCCTGGCGCAGTCGTGCCACCATTGGCGATGTCGAGGCTGCCACCACCCAGGTTGACGGTCGAGCCTGGATGCGTCGTCAGCGTTCCGCTGCCAAGGACCGTGCTGGTCGACAGGCTCCCACCTGCGAGGTCGAGCGAGCCGCTGATGTCAAGCGCGCCCACCGACTGTGTCGTGCCATTGATATTGGCGACGGCGCCGGAATTGACGTTGAGGCTCGATGTCTTTCCCAAGGCTCCGCTCACGCCGAGATCGAGCGTACCACCTGTGACAGTCGTGGTGCCGGTGTAGCTGTTGGTGGGATTGTTGAGCGTGATGGTGTTCGTCGCATCGATTGCGAGATTGCCCGCACCGGTGATGCCGGCATGCAACTCGGATCCGGCAGGCGTGCCGTCGTCGCCAGAAAGAGTAAGCGTCTGCCCCGCCTGCAGGTCCAACTGCGTCAGGCCATAGGACACGTAGAGTCCGTTGTTGGCCGGCCCCGTCGACAGGCCATAGCCATAGGAGCCGACGGCGACCGTGTTGCCGCCCTGCGCAATGTTCACGTTGACCGTTGCCGGGACGGGCACGCCGTTCTGATCGATGAGTGTCAGTCCTCCCGCGCTGCCGCTGACAGAGGTCGCACTTATCAGCCGGTCAAGAACACCGTCATCCTGCTGCAACAGCGTCGAAGGGCTACCTGGTCCCGCAAAGCTGGCAGGGGGTGTTGCTGAATTGGGAATGGCGATCTGGACCTTGCCACTCGTGAGAGTAAGCGTACCGGTGCTGATGTTCGCGGGCGAGACGGTGTCGGAAGGCACGGTCGTGGCGAATATGGCAGTGCCACCATTCAGGGTGAGCCCGCCTATGCTCTGGGTTCCAAGGCCGACCGTCGTCGTGTTGTTGGGATCGAGCTGCAGCGTCGCTGACGTCAGCGCAGTAGTATTTGTGCCGGCCAACGCGAACTTGCCATCCGCGAGTTCCACCAGTCCGCCGAATGCCGTCCCCGCGCCTGAGCCAAATGCAAACGTATCGGCCGGGGCACCCATCTTGGCAAAGACCGTGCCGGTTCCCGTAAGCGCGTTGTTCAAGACAAACCCGGCTCCTGCAATTGGCAGCAGCGACAGTTGTGCGCCCGAATTGACCTGGATGGCTCCCGTCCCCGCAGCCGCGGGATTGGTCAGCTGCAGGATGCCCGCTCCGACGGTCGTGCCGCCCGTATACGTATTGTTGCCATCCAGGATCGTCGTACCTGAACCAGCCTGGGTGACGCTGCCGGAGCCGGAGATCACATTCGCATAGATCGACACGTCCGAGCGGTCGAACACGAGCGCGCCGTTGTTCGTAACGTCGCCAACAATGGCGCCGCTGGATCCTCCATCGCCCAACTGCAACGTGCTGCCCGCATCGATCGTCTTTGGTCCACTGGAAGCAATCGTTCCGGTGGCAATGATATTGGACCCGTTGGTCAGGCTCACCGCGCCTGTACCACTGATGTTGTTCGAGAAATCGCCGGTCGCTGCGTTGAAGATCAGCGACCCGTCATCGGCGATCGGCCCGGTGCCAAGCCCGCCGCCATTGTTCAATATCGCCGATGCCCCCGAGGCGATTGTGGTTGAGGCCGTGAGACCGGGATTGGCGCCGCTCACGTCAAGCGTGCCGCCAACTATGTTGAGCGATCCGCCGCCCGTCAGGCTGCCTGGCGCAGTCGTGCCACCATTGGCGATGTCGAGGCTGCCACCACCCAGGTTGACGGTCGAGCCTGGATGCGTCGTCAGCGTTCCGCTGCCAAGGACCGTGCTGGTCGACAGGCTCCCACCTGCGAGGTCGAGCGAGCCGCTGATGTCAAGCGCGCCCACCGACTGTGTCGTGCCATTGATATTGGCGACGGCGCCGGAATTGACGTTGAGGCTCGATGTCTTTCCCAAGGCTCCGCTCACGCCGAGATCGAGCGTACCACCTGTGACAGTCGTGGTGCCGGTGTAGCTGTTGGTGGGATTGTTGAGCGTGATGGTGTTCGTCGCATCGATTGCGAGATTGCCCGCACCGGTGATGCCGGCATGCAACTCGGATCCGGCAGGCGTGCCGTCGTCGCCAGAAAGAGTAAGCGTCTGCCCCGCCTGCAGGTCCAACTGCGTCAGGCCATAGGACACGTAGAGTCCGTTGTTGGCCGGCCCCGTCGACAGGCCATAGCCATAGGAGCCGACGGCGACCGTGTTGCCGCCCTGCGCAATGTTCACGTTGACCGTTGCCGGGACGGGCACGCCGTTCTGATCGATGAGTGTCAGTCCTCCCGCGCTGCCGCTGACAGAGGTCGCACTTATCAGCCGGTCAAGAACACCGTCATCCTGCTGCAACAGCGTCGAAGGGCTACCTGGTCCCGCAAAGCTGGCAGGGGGTGTTGCTGAATTGGGAATGGCGATCTGGACCTTGCCACTCGTGAGAGTAAGCGTACCGGTGCTGATGTTCGCGGGCGAGACGGTGTCGGAAGGCACGGTCGTGGCGAATATGGCCGTACCACCATTCAGGGTGAGCCCGCCTATGCTCTGGGTTCCAAGGCCGACCGTCGTCGTGTTGTTGGGATCGAGCTGCAGCGTCGCTGACGTCAGCGCAGTAGTATTTGTGCCGGCCAACGCGAACTTGCCATCCGCGAGTTCCACCAGTCCGCCGAATGCCGTCCCCGCGCCTGAGCCAAATGCAAACGTATCGGCCGGGGCACCCATCTTGGCAAGGACCGTGCCGGTTCCCGTAAGCGCGTTGTTCAAGACAAATCCGGCTCCTGCAATTGGCAGCAGCGACAGTTGTGCGCCCGAATTGACCTGGATGGCTCCCGTCCCCGCAGCCGCGGGATTGGTCAGCTGCAGGATGCCCGCTCCGACGGTCGTGCCGCCGCTGAAGGAATTGGCCGCTGTAAGAGCAAGCGTGCCGACGCCGCTTTCGTCAAGGATCCGGCACCGCCCATGCTCTGACTGATCGTCGTGGTGAAGCCTTGGGTGTCGATCGTGCCGCCGGGCGCATTCAGTGTGATCGCGCGTGTAGGAGCGAGGTTGAAGCTGTTGTTGAAGCGCAATGCCCCGCCGTTGAATGTAAGGCTTCCACCAGCCGCTCCGAGAGCGTTATCGGCTCCTACCGCAACGACACCCTGATTGAAATTCGTTCCGCCCGAATATGTATTGAGACCAGTAAGGGTCAGGGTGCCCGGCCCATCCTTGGTCACCGCGCCGGTTCCGCTGATAACCCCGGCATAGGTTCCATTGCTCGGTTGGGCGAAGCGGACCAGGCCGTTGTCCTTGACTGTCGGCGGAAGGCTTCCTGAAAAGCCCTGCAGCGTGCCGGCCGGATCGACGATGACGCTTCCGGTATACAAGGAGTTGTTGCCGGTCAGGATCAATGTGCCCTGCTGCACCTCGGCAACAGTCACACCGACCACAGAACCCGTCAGTGTCCAGGTGCCGGTGTCGGTTTTGGTCAATGTCTGAAAATTCTTGATCTGCCCGGGAAGCGAGTCGCTTCCTGTGCCGTTAAGAAATATGGAATTGCTTCCGCCACCGCCATCAAAGTTCCCGGTGATTGTCGAGCCGGTAAAGAGGTGAAGGATGTCGTTGCCTCCGCCAAAATTGAGATTGCCGATCACCATGCCTCGGTTGGTAAAGTCGACGGCCGCGGTGCCGAAACCACCTATGACGTTTCCTGATGCCTGCGAGGTCTGAATGACGCCGGTCGCATTGTTGACGACCGTGTTGAGGCCGGTGGTGTTCTGGAAGAAAATCGCGGCCGCGTTCGTTGCCCTGATCGTTCCGTTGTTGGTGATCAAATTGCCCGAGCCTTCGGGATTGATAGCCTCCGAGTTTCCCGCTGTCCCCAGGGAAAGAATCTGAGCCCCCGCAGCGATCGTCAGGGTGCTGTTGTTGCGAAATTCCAATGTGTCCCCGCCGGTTCCGTACAAGCCACCCGTGCCTGTCGAGGCATTCTGCAAAACGGCTCCGCTTGATAGGGTGATGGTCGCGCCATCGGCAAGACTGAGCGCATTCGCATTCCCCACCACGATTTGCGCATTGGAGAGCAGATTGACAGTCGAGCCTAACGGAGCGGCGGGACCGGAACCGACGGTGCTGGGGAACGGGTTGGGCGCCGCCGTGTCGCAGGTAGTGGTCGTGCCTACCGTGACGCAAGCAGCGACAGCGGAGGTTGGACACAGTGCCACAGGTAATATTACGATCGCCGCGGACTTGAGCGCTTGGGCGAGGCTAGAGTCCAAAAGGCGTCGCATGCGCGAACTCGCTACAAACGCCCCGTCCCGATCGCCACTATTCACTTTCCGAGGATGCTGGCAAGAAGCGGCTGGTAGGCTCTGCGGCTGATTGTCCACCACTGTTGCAAGTTGGACGCACAATAGCGTTCGAAATCCAGCCAAATCTGTATTCGCACCCACGGACACGCGCCGAAAGTGCGGAGCTTTCTAGTCCCGAGCTTTGGGGGTAGAGTGTGTGTGCGGAATATCTTCGCTGCTATCGCGCGCGCCGGAAACTCTGCACTTGCGCGAAATTCGGTGCGTTCCGTGTATCGAGGGAAGCGGGGCGACCGATGACAACCTTTGTTATGGTGCACGGCGCGTGGCATGGTGGGTGGTGTTGGCGCAAGGTCGCTCAGTCACTGAAGGTGCCGGGCAGCGAGCTGTATACCCCCACGCTTACCGGCCTCGGTGAGCGAGCACATCTCGCCTCTCCTGACATCGACCTGGAAACGCACATTTGCGATGTGCTCGGTGTGCTGGAGACCGAGGACTTGAGAGATGTTGTCCTGGTCGGACACAGTTACGCGGGAATTGTGGTCTCGGCAGCCGCGGACAGGGCGGCCAGCCGGGTAGCGCGAGTTGTCTATCTCGACGCCATCGTTCCCCGCGACGGCCAGTGCCTGTACGACTGTGCATCGGCGCAGGCCAGGGACTATTTCGAGGAGCAGGCGCGGGTCGGGGGTGAGGGCTGGCGCATCCCCGCCAGCGCGGCGACCGTGCAATTCCTCGGGTTGAAGGAGGAGAGGGACGTGAGTTGGGTAATGCCAAGGCTTACCGCGCACCCGATCCGCACCTTCAGGGAGCCGGTCAAACTGAGTGCGGGTTTCCCACGGGTGCCACGGACCTACGTCAATTGCATCGGCGACAAACCACTTGGCCAGCCAAAGAGCGCGCAAGCCGCTGATATCGAGGACTACCACGAGTTGCGGACGGGACACGACGCCATGGTGACCGCACCAGACGATATCGCCGAGTTGCTAAGCCGGATTGCGGAGGACACCACCGCCTAGCCCGGGGGCATCGGCGGACGCGCAGCAATCTGCTCGAACCTGAACGGCCGCTCGGCACAATTGCGAAAGACGCCACTTCGCCAACGGCGACATTGGTCAAACTGCGACGTCTACGAAGCCAGCCAAGGACCGCTTTTGCAAATTGGCTGCTTAGAGCGGTCAGACTGCTGGTGGCCCCAACATGAAACGTTCATTGCCTCGGCGCCAAGCGTCCGCTCATGGCGCTTATCGAACGTTTCGCGGCAGTTCCGAAGGCACCGTGTAGTGAGCCACAATGTTGGGACATAACGGCCGCCGAACCTACGGCCCCGTCTGCTTTCAATGCCCGAACACCAAGGGCGGCGCCAGGCGATCGCGCCGCAGCCAGCGGCCGAGAAGCATCGCCGCCACCACGGCCAGCCCTGAGGACAGGCCGATCCAGATGCCGACGCCATGGAGGCCGAAATGGAAGGCGAGCAGCACGCCGAGCGGCAGGCCGATGCCCCAATAGCCGATCGCGGCATAGATCATCGGCACCTTGGTGTCGTGCAGGCCGCGCAGCATGCCGGCGGCAACCGCCTGCGCGCCGTCGAAGATCTGGAACAAGGCGGCAAAGACCAGGAACGACACGGCAAGCGCGATCACCCTGGCATTGACCGGGTTGCCCAGATCGATGAAGGCGCCGATCAGGAGATGCGGCCACAGGATCATCACCAGCCCCATCAGCGCCATGAACGAGACGCCGATGACAAAGGCGGTCCAGCCGGCGCGCGAAACGCCCTCCGGATTGCCGGCGCCGTGGGCCAGGCCGACGCGCACCGTCACCGCCTGGTTGAGGCCAAGCGGCACCATGAAGCTGATCGAGGCGATCTGGATGGCGATCGCGTGCGCGGCCAGCGAATCGGCGTCGATCAGGCCCATCAGAAGTGCGGCCGCGTTGAAGATCGTCACCTCGAAGGCGAGGAGGCCGGCAATCGGCAGGCCGAGCCGCAGCAGGCCCTTGAAGCGCGGCCAGTCGGCGCGCCAGAAGCGCCCGAACAGACGGTAGCGCCGGAATCTCTTCTCCAGCATCACCACCGCTGCCAGGCCGACGAACATCAGCATGCTGGACAGCGAGGTGGCGAGACCCGAGCCGGCGATACCCATGGCCGGCACGCCGAGATTGCCGAACATGAACACCCAGTTGAAGAAGACGTTGCAGGCGACGGCGACGAAGACGATGACCAGCGCCCAACCCGGCCGCTCCAGCGCCGAGATGAACGAACGCAGCACGATGTAGCCATAGAAGGGCAACACCGCCCATTCGAGCCAGCGCAGGTAGATGCCGGCCTGATGCGCCAGCGCGGGTTCCTGGCCCATGGCCAGCAGGATGGCCTCGCCATTCCAAAGCACGATCCAGATCGGGATGCAGATCAAAATCGCCAGCCACAGGCCCTGACGCACGGTGCGGCGCAGGTCGCGCACCGAATAGCGGCGGCGGCCAAGTTCGGTGGCGATCATCGGTGAGGTCGCCAGCATCAGGCCGAGCCCGAAGATCAGCGGCATGAAATAGAGGTTGGCGCCAAGCGCACCGCTGGCCAGCGTATTTGATCCGAGCCGGCCCATCATCATGACATCGGTGGTCGTCATCGCGGTCTGGCCGAGATTGGTCAGCACCATCGGCCAGGCGAGCGCCAGCGTCGCCCTGATTTCCTGACGCCAAAGATTTTCCGGCGCGCGAGCGCCGGCTTCGATCGCAGACATTGTTCCGCTCTTTCCAAGTGCGGCACGTCGGCAAAGAGCCGGAAGCCGCATGTCAAACGGCAAAACCTTCGGTTTCGCGGCGTTTGCGTCAGCTTCTGTACGAAACGCGACATGAAGGCAAGAGAGGAGGGGCGGGAACAGATTGAGCCAGGGGTCGGTTCGTGCGCTCTACCGGATCGCGTCCAGCATTTGCCGCTGCCGGTGCATCTCGAGGAAAACCCGGTAGTCGCGGTCGAAACTCCCAGCCGATTTCGGGTTCGAGGCGCGCGTCCTGCCGCCTTGCTGCATGGCGAGACAGGCGGCGGTGAGGTCTGGGAAAAGTCCGGCCGCGGTGGCCGCGACCATGCCGGTGCCGAGCAGCACCGCCTCGTCGGCCAGCGGCTCGATCACCGTGCAGCCGGTGGCCTCGGCATAGAGCTCCATCAGCAGCGGGTTCTTGGTGTGGCCGCCGGTGACATGCAGCGTGTCGATGATATAGCCGTTCTCGTTCAGCGCCTCCAGCACATGGCGCACGCCGAGCGCGATGCCGACGGCGGTGCGCCAGTAGAGCTTGCACAGGCTGTCGAAGGAGGAGTCCAGCGTCAACCCGCTGACCACGCCAACGGCGTGCGGGTCGGCGAGCGGCGAGCGGTTGCCGTGGAAATCCGGCAACACATGCAGCCTCGCGGCCAGATTGTCTCCCTCGGCGGCGCGCAGTTCGGCGACGCGCCGTGCGATCCTGGCATGCATGGCGGGGTCCGGCTCGCCGCCGGCGCCGTGCCAGCGGATGATGTGGTCAAGCAGCGCGCCGGTGGCGGATTGACCCCCTTCCGACAGCCACAGCTTCGGCAGTGCGGCGCCGTAATAGGGACCCCAGACGCCGGCGAAAGGTTGTGGATCGGGCGACATCGCCATGACGCAGCTCGACGTGCCGGCGATCAGCGCCAGGTGCCGGCCGATATCCTGTTCGTCGCCGGCAAAGCCGCCGAGCACGCCAAGCGCGCCGGCATAGGCATCGATGACGCCGGCGCCGACTCGGCATTGTTCGCTCAGGCCAAGGTCGGCCGCCGCTTGCGTCGTCAGGCGACCAATGTCGGCACCGACAGGACTGGCTCGCTCGGGCAGATTGCCATGCTCGAAAAGGTCGTCGAGGCCGACAAGTTCGAAGAAGTCGCGCCGCCAGCCGGTCTCTTCATGCGCCAGATAAGTCCATTTCGCGGTTAGCGTGCATTGCGAACGCGCCAGCGAGCCGGTCGCCTGCCAGGTCAGGAAGTCGGTCAGGTCGAATAGAGAGCCGGCTTCATTCCAGGTCTTCGGCAGGTTGCGCTTCAGCCACATCAGCTTCGGCGTCGCCATTTCCGGTGACATGACGCCACCGATATAGTCGAGCACGGCGTGGCCGCTTGCCGTGCATTCGTCGGCCTCGGCGATGGCGCGGTGGTCGAGCCAGACGATGGTGTCCCAGCGCCGGTCGCCTGACACCGAGACGCTGAGCTGGCCGCCTTGCCGGTCGCGCACCACCAGCGAACAGGTGGCGTCGAAGGAGATACCGACGACATCCTCGGCCGCGACGCCGGCTTTTTCGCGGGCGGCGCGCACGGCAGTGCAGACGGCCGACCAGATATCGAGCGAATCATGCTCGGCATGATCGGGCTTCGGTTGGTTCATGGCGATCGGCCGTTCGGCGCGGCCGAGCAAGGTGCCGCGGGTGTCGAGAATGCCCGCGCGAGCGCTCCCGGTGCCGACATCGACCGCGCAAACGAACTGTTTCGTCAAGATGTTCTTACTCTCGCTCCCAGGCCTGCAATCAGATCGGGCAATTGCAGCATGTCAGCGAATATAAAGTCCGGTTCACTCGACGCAAGCCGCGCTTTCAAGGCCGGGTTGCCGGCATGCGAGCCGCCGGTGAAGGCAAGGACGCGCATGCCCGCCGCCCGCGCGGCGGCGATGCCGGCCGGGCTGTCCTCGACGACCAGGCATTTGCGCGGATGGGCTCGCATGCTGGCGGCGGCATGGAGGAAGAGATCCGGCGCCGGCTTTCCCCTTTTCACCATGCCGGCGCTGAACAGATGCGGCTCCATCACGCCAAGCAATCCGGTGACGTCGAGCGCGTAGCGGATGCGGTCGAGCGTGCCCGAGGACGCGACGCAGAACGGCAGCCCAAGCCTTGGCAGCATCTCCTTGACGCCGGGGATCGGCTTCAGTTCCTCGCGGAATTTGCGCATCAATTCGACGCGCATCTCGGTCAGATGCTGGTCGGTGATATCAAGCCCGAAGTCGCGGCCGAGGATCTCGCGCACGCTTTTCATGCTCTTGCCGAGGAAATGCTCGTAGGCGGCATCCTCACTGATGCTGCCGCCGGCAAGTTTGATCATGCCGAGCAGCGCCGAGACGGACAACGCCTCGCTGTCGACCAGCACGCCGTCGCAGTCGAAGATGACCAGTTCAGGCGTCATGGCGTCGAATGGGTCTCAGAGCTTGCCCGCGAGGTAGCGCGTCAGCGTGGCGCGCGTGCCGTTCGCCCACAGCGCGTCGAGCGCATGGGCGAAGGCCTCGACAAACGCCGTCGCGCGGCCGACATCGCCGTAGATATCCTCCATGGCAAGCCAGGCGGCGGGCGCATCCTTTGCCGCTTTTGCCGTCGCCTGCAACCGGTCCCAACTCGGGTCGTTGGGTTCGATGACGGCGCCGCTATCGGTCGTGCCGAAGCAGTAGCGGCACCACAGCGCCGATTCCAGCGCCAGGCCGGCGACGCCTTTTCCGGCTTTCAGCCGGTCGGCGATGGTCGGGATGATGAATTTCGGCTGGCGGTTGGAACCATCGAGGCAGAGCCGGCGTACCGTGTCGCCGATCTTGGGATTGGAGAAGCGGCTCTCGATGAGCTGGTAATACTCCTCCAGAACCGTATCGGGCACCGGCGGCACGGTCGGAATGATCTCGTCGTGCTCGAGTTTCGACAGAAAGCCGCTGACCAGTGGTTCCTGCATCGCCTCATGAACGAAATGGATGTCCATCAGCCCGGCCGGATAGGCGATGGTGGCGTGACCACCATTGAGGATGCGGATCTTCATCAGTTCATAGGGGGCAACGTCCTTGACGAACTGCACGCCGACCTTTTCCAGCGGTGGGCGGCCGTCTGTGAAGTGGTCCTCCAGCACCCATTGCCGGAACGGCTCGCAGAACACCGGCCAGTTGTCCTCTAGCCCGAACTCGCTGGCCAGAATGCCGCGCTCACGGTCGGTGGTGGCCGGCGTGATGCGATCGACCATGCCATTGGGAAAGGCGACATTCTCGCTGACCCAGTTTGCCAGATCCTCGTCGATCAGCCGGGCGAGCCCGATGACGCCGTCGGAGGTGACATGGCCATTGTGAGGAATGTTGTCGCACGACATGACGGTGAACGGCACGGTGCCTTCGTCGCGGCGGCGGACCAGCCCGGCCAGAATGATGCCGAACACCGTCTTCGGGGTTGCGCCCGGCAGCGCATCCGCGACGATGTCGGGATGGGTCGGATTGAAGACGCCGGAGGCCGGGTCGATGAAATAGCCGCCTTCGGTGATGGTCAGCGACACGATCCTGATCGCCGGATCGGCAAGCCGTTCGATGACACCGGCGGCATCGCCCGGCATCAGGAAGTCGATCATGGCGCCGGTGACGCGGGCGCTCATATGGCCGCTGTCCTGTTCGACCACCGTGGTCAACCAGTCCTGTTCTAGCAGCTTGGCGCGACCGATCTTCTCGCCCTCGAAAACGCCGGCGCCGACCAGCGCCCAGTCATGGCCGATGCCCGAATTGAACAGGTCGTCGAGATAGACCGCCTGATGCGAGCGGTGGAAATTGCCGACGCCGAAATGCACGATGCCGGGCTTGAGCGCCGCGCGGTCATATTTCGGACCGGCGACCTTGGCGGGCAGTCTGGAGAGGTTTGAAGACGAGAGTTTCACGGTCATTTTTCTACCCTTTTGGCCAGGCTACGGCCTTCGTTCTCTTCCCGTTTTCACTGGAAGAGGGTTAGGGGCGGCACATCTTCCAAGGACGATGCGCCCTCTGGTGTCGGCCTCTGCTCCTCGCGGAGGGACGAGGAGCAGAGGCCACCCCCGCCCTCAACTCATCCACTGGCCGCCATCGACATTGTAGGTCTGGGCGACGATGTATTCGGCGTCGCTGCTGGCCAGAAAAACCGCCATGCCGGTGAGGTCCTGGGCCGTGCCCATACGGCCATACGGCACCGCCTCGCCAACCAGCTTCTTCTTCTCGCCCTTCGGCCGGTTCTCGAATTTGGCGAACAGCGAATCGACATGATCCCAGTGCTCGCCGTCGACGACGCCGGGGGCAATCGCGTTGACGTTGATGCGGTGCTTGATCAGGTCGAGGCCCGCAGACTGGGTCAGCGAGATAACGGCGGCCTTGGTGGCGCAATAGACGCCGACCAGAGCCTCGCCGCGTCGGCCGGCCTGGCTCGCCATGTTGATGATCTTGCCGCCCTTGCCCCGCGCGATCATCGAGCGGGCGGCCGCCTGCAACATGAACAGCGTGCCGGCGACATTGACCGAAAACAGTTTTTCGTAACTCGCCCTCGATATCTCGACGATCGGTGCCAGGTCGAACAAAGCCGCGTTGTTGATCAATATGTCGAGGCCGCCGGTCCTGGTCTCCACCGCCTTTACCGCGGCGTCGATCGACGCTTGATCCGTGACATCGAGTTTCACGGCATAGGCCTTGCCGCCGATCTCGGCGGCTGTCTTTTCGGCAGCCTCAAGGTTGATATCGGCAATCGCTACCGTGGCGCCTTCGCCGGCATAGGCTTCGGCGAAGGCCCTGCCGATGCCGCGGGCCGAGCCCGTGATCAGCGCGGATTTGCCGGCCAGTCGCATGCTCACATTGCCTTCCCGTCGGCACCGAAGCGATGCAGCTTGGTCTTGTCGGGCGTGAGATGAATGGTGTCGCCGTGACGGACGGCGAGTTCGCCGTCGGCGCGCACCGTCAGCGGACCGACGCCATCGGCCTGGACATGCAGGAACGTGTCCGAGCCGAGATGCTCGGCAACGCCGACCGTGGCTTTCCATTCGCCCGCCATGGTCGAGATTTCCATATGCTCGGGACGGATGCCGATGGTCTTGGCGCCGTATTTGGCGGACGGCGCGCCTTCGATCAGGTTCATCTTGGGCGAGCCGATGAAGCCGGCGACGAACAGGTTCTTCGGCGTCTTGTAGAGTTCCATCGGCGAGCCGACCTGCTCGATGTTGCCGGCATTCAGCACCACGATCTTGTCGGCCATGGTCATGGCTTCGACCTGGTCGTGGGTGACGTAGATCATCGTCGTCTTGAGCTGATGGTGCAGCTCGCTGATCTCCAGCCGCATGGTGCCGCGCAGCGCCGCATCAAGGTTGGACAACGGCTCGTCGAACAGGAAGGCCGAAGGCTGGCGCACGATGGCACGGCCGATGGCGACGCGCTGGCGCTGGCCGCCGGAGAGCTGGCCGGGCTTGCGTTCGAGATAGTTGGTGAGATTGAGGATGCGCGCCGCGTCCTTGACCTTCTTGTCGATGGTCGCCTGGTCCTCGCCCGCCATCTTCAGCGGGAAGGCGATGTTCTTTCCCACCGTCATGTGCGGATAGAGCGCATAGGACTGGAACACCATGGCCAGCTTGCGCTTGGCCGGCGCCTCACCGGTGACGTCACGGCCGTCGATGTTGATGGTGCCGCCGCTGGTGTCTTCCAGGCCGGCGATCAGCCGCAGCAATGTCGACTTGCCGCAACCCGACGGGCCGACGAAGACGACGAACTCGCCATTCTCGATCACCAGGTCGAGGCCGGGGATAATGGACGTCGTTCCGAAGGACTTCGAGACGTTCTTGAGCGTGATGTTTCCCATGGTTTCCTCCCCGAGGGGTTATTTCCTGCCGATTGCTTCAGGCAATTTCCGTTACTTCACCGCGCCAAAGGTCAGGCCGCGCACCAATTGCTTCTGGCTGAACCAGCCCATGATCAGGATCGGCGCGATGGCCAGTGTAGAGGCGGCCGAAAGCTTGGCCCAGAACAGGCCTTGCGGGCTGGAGAACGAGCTGATGAAGGCGGTCAAGGGTGCTGCTTCCGTGGTGGTCAGCCGGATGGTCCAGAACGCCTCGTTCCAGGCCAGGATGATGTTGAGCAGCATCGTCGAGGCGATGCCCGGCACCGCCATCGGCGTCAGCACATAGACGATCTCGTTCCACAGCGAGGCGCCGTCCATGCGCGCCGCTTCCAGGATCTCGCCCGGGATTTCGCGGAAGTAGGTGTAGAGCATCCACACCACGATCGGCAGGTTGATCAGCATCAGCATGACCATCAGGCCGATGCGGCTGTCGAGCAGTCCGAGGTTGCGGAAGATCAGGTAGATCGGGAACAGCACGGCGACCGCCGGCATCATCTTGGTGGACAGCATCCACATCAGGATGTCCTTGGTTCGCTTGGTCGGCGCAAACGCCATCGACCATGCCGCCGGAATGGCGACGAGCAGGGCCAGGATGGTCGAGCCGACCGAGAGCAGCACCGAATTCAGGAAGAACTTGAAGTAGCCGCTCTGCGCCTGAACCTCGGTGTAGCTCTCAAATGTCCCCGACGGGATCAGGTTGAAGCCCTGGATGGCTTCCTGCTCCGACTTGAACGAGGTGATGATCGTATAGAAGATCGGAAAGAAGATCAGCAGCGCGACGATCCAGGCGGCAACTGTCGCGATTGTCTTGTGCTGGGTGGTGACTGCACGTGCCATCGTATCCTCCCTTACTTGTCCAGGTTCTTGCCGACGGCGCGCATGGCGAAGAAGGCAACGATGTTGGCGAGAATGACAGCGATGATGCCGCCGGCGGATGCCTGGCCGATTTTGAACTCCAGCAAGGCCTTCTGGTAGACGAGGAAAGGCAGGTTGGTGGAGGCGTATCCAGGACCGCCATTGGTGGTGACGAGGATCTCGGCATAGACCGACAAAAGGAAGATCGTCTGGATCAGGATGACGACGGTGATGGCGCGCGACATGTGCGGCAGCGTCAGATAGATGAAGCGGCTGATGAAACCGGCGCCGTCCATCTCGGCGGCCTCCTTCTGCTCGCCGTCAAGCGATTGCAGCGCGGTCAGGAGGATCAGTGTCGCGAAGGGCAGCCATTGCCAGGCGACGATGATGATGATCGCCAGCATCGGATGCTGCCCGAACCAGTCGATCGGCTGGGTGCCGAAGAAGCGCGCGATGTCGGCAAAGACCCCGTATTGCGGGTGCATGATCATGTTCTTCCAGACCAATGCGGCCACCGGCGGCATGACGAAGAACGGCGAGATGACCAGGATGCGCACGATCCCTTGTCCCCACATCGGCTGATCGATCAGCAGTGCCAGCAGGATGCCGCCGATCACCGTGATCAACAGCACGCTGACCACCAGCGTGAGCGTGTTGAGGATCGATTGCAGGAAGGCGGGGTTGGAATAGAACAGCGCGTAGTTCGAGAAGCCGACGAAGCCGTCGCGGATCGGATTGAGCGGGTTGTACTGCTGGAAGGAGAACCACAGCGTCAGCGCCAGTGGAATAACCATCCAGACCAGCAGCAGGACGACGGATGGCGCCATCATGAAACGGGCAAGCGAACGGGTCTGCTGAGTAGCCATGACGGTCACCCTTCAATGGTCAGACTGAATTTTCAAGGGGCATTAAAGGCGGCCGCCCGAACTGGGACTCGGGCGGCCGTTGCCGGTCATGGTATGCGGCCGACATTCGGCACCGGGAGGAGCCTTACTTGATATACCCGCCTTCGGTCATTGCCGCAGTGGCAGCGTCCTGGGCCTGCTTCAAGGCATCGTCGACGCTCGACTGGCCGGCAAGTGCCGCCGAGAAGAGCTGGCCGACAGTGGTGCCAAGTCCTTGGAACTCAGGGATGGCGACGAACTGGACGCCGACATAGGGCACCGGCTTGACGGTCGGATGCGTCGGGTCGGCGGCGTTGATGGAGTCCAGCGTCATCTTGGCGAACGGAGCCGCCTTCTGGTAGTCGGCATTGGCATAGAGCGAGGAGCGCGTGCCCGGAGGAACGTTGGCCCAGCCTTCCTTGGCAGCGACGAGCTCCGCATAGTGCTTGCTGGTCGCCCAGGAAACGAACTTCTCGGCGGCATCAGCCTTTTGCGTCCCGGCGGGAATGGCCAGCGACCACGCCCACAGCCAGTTGCCGCGCTTGCCCAGGCCATTGTCGGGCGCCAGCGCATAACCGACCTTGTCGGCGACGGTGGAGTTCTTCGGGTCCGAAACGAAGGACGCGGCGACGGTGGCATCGATCCACATGCCGCACTTGCCCTGCTGGAACAGCGCCAGGTTTTCGTTGAAGCCGTTGGAGGACGCGCCCTCCGGGCCGTCGGCCTTCATCAGGTCGACATAGAACTGCAGCGTCTTCTTCCATTCAGGCTGATCGAACTGCGGCTTCCAGTTCTCGTCGAACCAGCGGGCGCCGAAGGAGTTCGACATGGCGGTCAGGAAGGCCATGTTCTCGCCCCAGCCAGCCTTGCCGCGCAGGCAGACACCGTTCACGCCATTGGCGCGGTCGGTCATCTTGTCGGCGGCCTGGCGGATGAAGTCCCAGGTCGGCGCGTCGGGCATCTTCAGCCCGGCCTTGTCCATCAGGTCCTTGCGGTACATGACGAAGGAGCTTTCGCCGTAGAAAGGCGCGGCATAGAGCTTGCCGTCGACCGAAAGACCGCCGGCGATGGCCGGGATGATGTCCTTGACGTCATAGTCGGCGCCGAGCTTGTCGAGCGGCAGAAGCCAGCTCTGCTTGGCCCAGATCGGAACTTCATAGGTGCCGATGGTCATCACGTCATACTGGCCGCCCTTGGTGGCGATGTCGGTGGTGACGCGCTCGCGCAGCACGTTTTCTTCGAGCGTAACCCAGTTGAGCTTGATGTCGGGGTTAGCCTTGGTGAAGTCGTCCGTAAGCTTCTGCATGCGGACCATATCGCCATTGTTGACGGTGGCGATGGTGATGGATTCGGCATGTGCGGCGAAGGCAAGAGCGCTGGCCGACAACAAGCCCAGGGTGAGCGTGCGAAGTTTCATCAAATTCCTCCCATGAACCAAGATGAGCATTTGCCTTGGCTTTGAGCAATTACTCACCTGACATTAATTATGTCAAGCCGGATTCGATGCTGCAGCGCAGCACTCGGCGATGCCGCCGGACGATAGGGTGCGTGGAGATTGCCAATGCAAACGTCGCCTCCTGCCTGATATTCAGGCGTCAGGACAGAAAGGCCGGCAGGATTGGTCGGTTGAGGGCCTGCCTGTCAGCAGGCGATCTCGGCCAGCAGCCAGTCGCGGAAGGCGCGGATTTTCGGCACGTTGCGGCGCGCCTCCGGATAGACCAGCCAATAGGCGTGGCCATCGTCGCCAACCCGATCGAAAGGCTGGATCAGCCGGCCGTCGGCCAGTTCCGCCTTGAACAGCGCCCTGGTCAGGATCGCCACGCCATGACCGGCGATGGCCGCATTGGCCTCATAGGCCTGCGCGCCCATGCTGCTGCCGGGCCGCCTGGCAAGGTCATGCGAGTTGACGCCGGCAGCCGAAAACCACTCCGTCCACCAGATGTCGCCGGGATCGAGGATCGGCAGCCGCAAGAGGTCGGCCGGTTCGTTGACACCGCCGATGCTTGCCGCGAGTTTCGGGCTCAGCATCGGCGTGAAATCGGCATCGAGCAGCTTGTGCGCCTCCAGACCCGGCCATTTGCCGCCGCCCGAGCGGATGGCGAGATCGACGTCCTCACGGGCGAAGTCGGTCAGGCGGCTCGACGTCTCGAGCCGCACGGCAAGCGCGGGATGAGCGATCTGGAACGAGCCCAGCCGGTGCGCCAGCCAGTTCGAGGCAAAGGTCAGCACGGTGGTGACGCACAGCAACCCGTCGGCCCCGGCGCGCGCCGCGGCATAGGCCTGGCCGAGGATGGCAAAAGCCTCGCCGACGGCGGGCGCCAGACGCTGCCCGGCCTCGGTCAGTGCGATCTGTCGTGGCCGGCGCAGGAACAATGCCGAGCCGACACGCTCCTCCAGCACCTTGATCTGATAGCTGACCGCGGCCTGTGTCATACCGAGTTCGCCGGCGGCCTTGGTGAAGGAAAGATGCCGCGCCACCGCGTCGAACACCCTGATCGCTTGCAGCGGCGGGAGCTGGGAAACCTGTCGCGAGCCGAGGTCAGGCATAAGGCCTCCTTATGGGCCATGATCGACGTTCGATTGGCAAAGCCGGCCGGCAAGACCGACATTCAATGTCACCCGTCATTCGGGTTCAGGATAGCGAAGGTTGACGATCATGACCATGGCACAGCAAAAGTGCACTCCCGCTCCAGATCATCGCTGGGTTTCGTGGCTCACCGATGGATTTGGCTGGTTCGCGGTAAAAAGGAGGGCGCATCTCGACATCAGGGACCTGTCGCCGCATCTGCAGCGCGACCTCGGCTTCCTTGACGGCAACGACCCTTCCGGGCGGGGCAAATAGCCTGGCTGGCTTTATCCAAAATCAGTCTTGGTGCGGCTGCGTCCCGCAAGCAACGCAGGTTCGGGTCACAGGCTGGCCAGCAGGGCGGCGGCGGTCCGCTCGTCGGTGATGAGGCCGTTGATCAGCCGCCGGTTGGCCGCCGCCAAGATGCCCGGCAGTTTTCGGTCGCCCATCGCCAATGCGATCACCAGCGACTTTTCGCGCGACGGCAGCGACGCCGAAGACACCCGGTCGTTGGTGATGCCCTCGATCATGCGGCCTTCGCGATCGAACACCCAGCCGACGATTTCGGCGATGCCGCCGGCCTTCTGCAGCGCCTTCAGTTCGCTTTCCGAAATGAAGCCATCCTCGTAGAGCGGTGCCTTGGGGCCGAGATCGCCAATGCCGATGAAGGTGACGTCGGCTTCGGCGGCCAGCGCCAGCGTCGGCTGGATCATCGGCTGGTTGAGCAACATCTCGCGCTCCTCCGGCGAGGAGGCAATGACCGGCAGCGGCATCGGGAAGGACCGTGCCTTGACCCTGTCGGCCATGGTGAAGATGACGTTGTAGAAGGCGGCCGAGCCGTCCGGCGAGATGTTGCCGGTCAGGGACACCACCTTGTGCTGCGGACATTCCATCGGCGGCAGTTGCTCGATCGCCGCTTTCAGCGTGCGCCCGGTGCCGATCGCCATGATGATCGGCGTTGGCGACCGCAGCCGCCGCTCGATCTCGGCTGCGGCCGCCTCGGCGATGCCGATCGTGGTGGAGGATGAATTGGGATCGCTCGGCACCACCTCGACCAGATCGAGCGCGAAGCGCGATTTCAGCCGTGCCGCCAGATCAAGGCAATTGGCGATCGGATGGTCGACCCGGACCTTGATCAGGCCTTCCGACACCGCCAGCGACACCAGCCGCTGCGCCGTCTGCCGCGAAATGCCGAGCGTGGCGGCGATCTGGTCCTGCGTGTTGCCGGCAACATAATAGAGCCAGCCGGCGCGCGCCGCGTCGTCCAGCCTGTTGCTGCCGCCATCCTGTCGGGTATTCACGTCCTGCCTCCCGAAACCGCCGGTCATGAGCGCGGTCCGCTTCTACTCTTGCAGGGAACGGCCCGCTGCGCAATTGTCAATCTCGAGGGCAAATGCTTGCGCTCTGTAGCGCGCATGCGGCTCGGATTTCCTCCTCCGACGATGGTCGCGCCCGGAAAAAGACGAGCGGTTTCAGTTCCGGCGGGCGGTACGTTCGATGATCCCGACGGTTTATCTCCCGGCGCAAACCCTTTAAGGGATCGAAAAAAGGAGCCTCGCATGACGCCGAAAGCGGTTTTCTGGGATATGGACGGCACGCTGGTCGACAGCGAACCGCTGCACGAGGCCGCCCTGGTGGCGGCGATGCGCAATGTCGGCCTCGTCCCGCCGGCCGACCTGCATGAGCGCGTGCTCGGCGTTGCCGCCTGGCCGGTTTACGAAATGATGCGCGATGAGTTCGGCCTGGATTTGCCGTTCGACGACTGGATCCTGCGCAAATACGAGCATTATCTGCCGCTGGTCGAACGCTTGCAGCCGCGCCCCGGCGCGATCGAGATCTTCAACGAGCTGCGGGCAAGGGGCGTGGCGCAAGCCGTGGTGTCGAATTCGGACCGGATGATCGTCGACGCCAATCTGCGCATGGTCGGCCTGACCTATCCCGGCATGAAGACGATCAGCCGCAACGACGTGCGCGAAGGCAAGCCGCATCCCGAACCATTCCTGCGCGCCGCGTATCTCGCCGATGTCGATCCGGCGCATGCGGTAGCCATCGACGACAGCTGGCCGGGCGCCATGGCGGGACTGGCGGCGGGCATGAAGACGATCTTCTGGCCGGAAAGGCCGATGGAAGGGCCGCCAGGCGCCGTCGTCATCAACAGCGCCCAGGAGTTGCGGGCAGAATTGGGTCTCTAAGCCCACTTGCAGGCGCCCGCGCGGCGCCAATTGTCAGCGCTGTAGAAGATGCGGCGAGGCTGCGGCCAGCCATCTTCTCCCCGTCACTATACGGGGAGAAGGTGCCGGCAGGCGGATGAGGGGCGGCGCTGACTTGCCAGAATTTATTATTATTGGTGGGGGCGGCGTCAAGTTCATTGCAATCTGCGAAGCGTAGGCATCACGATGTTACTTTTCGAAACCTTGGCGCCGCCCCTCATTGTCCTGCCGGACATTTCTCCCCGTATAGTGACGGGGAGAAAGTAGACCATCATCGGTGGCTTCGCCAATTGCCGACGTTGCAGGAAAGCCGAGCAGCCCTCAGCATTGGCCAAGGATCAGCGGCCCTCAGTTCCGGTAGACCGGCTCCTGCTCGTCGAGGATCGCCTTCAACTCGCTGAGATGGCGTTCGGCCTGGCCGGGATAGTCGTCCATCTCGCTTGCCGCCTTCTCGGCGATCGCGTCGGAAAGCGTGCGCAGTTGGCGGCCGGTCCACAGTGCCTTGATATAGGTCTCGGCGGCACGCTCGAAATAGAACATGCGGTTGAAGGCGTCGGCGACGGTATCGCCGATGACCAGCACGCCGTGATTGCCCATCACCATCACCTTGACCTTGGGATCGACGAGCAGCTGCGAGCAGCGCTCGCCCTCTTCCTCGAAGGCCAGCCCGCCATAATGGGCGTCGACGACATGGCGGTTGAAGAACATCGCCGAATTCTGGTCGATCGGCGGCAGGCGAGAGTCGGCCAGCGATGCCAGCACCGTGGCGTGGATCGAATGGACATGCATGACGCAGCGCGCGTGCCGCACATTGCGATGGATGGCGCCGTGCAGGCCCCACGCCGTCGGATCGGGCGCGTCCGGGCCGGTCAGCGTATCCGGGTCGTCGGCGTCGATCATCAGCAGGTCGCTCGCCTTGATGCGCGAGAAATGCATCTGGTTGGGGTTCATCAGGAACTGCGTGCCGTCGTCATTGACGGCCAGCGAGAAATGATTGGCCACCGCCTCATGCATGTTGAGCCGCGCCGTCCAGCGGAAGGCGCAGGCGAGATCGACGCGCTCCTCGTAGAAGGGCAGGTTGGTCAGCGTTTCCTTTTGCAGGCGGGCGATGCTCATCGAGGACACTCCGTGAAAGAGCTGAGAATGCCGCGACCAGCCGAGGCTCGCAACCGGTTTCGCTTGGTGCAGAGCTAGGGTCCTTGTAAGGTCGGCGCCGGACGCCGATCTTGCCTACGCCGCCGTGCTGGCGGCGGCGCCAGCCCGCAATCCGCCCTGCTCGACGATGAAATCGATCACCTCCTGCAGACCCTTGCCGCGCGACAGGTCGGTGAAGCCGAACGGCCGCTTGCCGCGCATGCGGCCGGCGTCGCGCTCCATGACATCGAGATTGACGTTCACATAGGGCGCCAGATCGCTCTTGTTGATGACCAGGAAATCGGAGCGGGTGATCGCCGGCCCGCCCTTGCGCGGGATCTCCTCACCCTGGCAGACCGAGATGACATAGAGCGTCAGGTCGGCGAGATCGGGCGAGAAGGTGGCGGCGAGGTTGTCGCCGCCGGATTCGATGAAGACGATGTCGAGATCCGGGAATTTTCTGTTCATCTCGGCGATCGCCTGCAGGTTGATCGAGGCATCCTCGCGGATGGCGGTATGCGGGCAGCCACCGGTCTCGACACCCATGATGCGATCCTCGGGCAGCGCCTGCAGCCGGGCCAGCATCATGGCGTCCTCCTTGGTGTAGATGTCGTTGGTGACGACGGCGATCGAGAACTCGTCGCGCAGCGCCTTGCAGAGCTTTTCGGTCAGCGTCGTCTTGCCCGAGCCGACCGGACCGCCAATGCCGACGCGCAGCGGGCCATTTTTCTGTGTCATGCCGGAAACTCCGTGATGGCGAGGATGGCAAAGCCGAGCCCGATCAGCAGGCAGAGCGGCGAGTAGTAGCGCAGGTCGAGCCGCGCGAAAGGCTGCTCCGGCGCCAGCCGACGCCACCATGGCGTGAAGCCGGCGATGCCGCGCCCCAGGAACACCAGCCCGATCAGCAGCGAGGTGGCGGCGAGGCCTTCCTTGGGAAAGGGCGAGGCAAAGAAACCGATGACAGCCAGCGGCCACAGTGTCGCCAGGCAGAGACACGCGGCAACGGCGAAACTGGCGAACGGCGTCGGCATCTCATCGACGCCGCGAAAGCCGACGACGGCATGGGCGCACGAGGCCGCATCCTTGCCCGGCCAGATGCCGCCGATGCCCCAATAGACATGCAGCGCGGTGATCAGCAGCAGGACGAAGGAGAGCGTGAAGGCAAGAAAAATCATGAGCGGAACAATCGCGAATACTGGGTTTCGTGCTTCATCGCCATGATTTCGGAGACGAAGGCGCAGCCGCCGAGATCATCCAATGTCGAGCGCGCGGCGCGGCCGGCTGTCGCCAGGGCCAGCGGCTCGAAGCCGGCAAGCAGCGCGGTCGCTCCGCTCTGGCCGACGACGCCAAGCCGGATTGCTGCCTGGACGAGGTTGGAGAAGAAAGCCTGCAGGAAGGCGGATAGCGCGTCCTGAAGCGCGATGCCGTTGCCGCCGGCAATGGCGCCGACGGCGACGCAATAGGCACATTCCGCCGGCAGTCGCTCCAGCACAGGGTTGGGCCAGGCCGCCGCCGCTTTCAGAAAGGCGGCGCCTTGCAGCATGGTTTCCATATGGCGTTCGCGCGAGCCGGCCAGCGCTTCGGCCAACGCGACAATTTCATCGAGATCGCCGGCGTTGCGGGCGCGGCGCCAGCTCTCGGCGAACAGCACCGCATCGTTCCAGCCCGAGCCCATCTCGACCAGCGTTTCCAGCCAGCCGGCCAAGGTCTTGGCATCGGCAACCAGCCCGTCATGCACCGCGCGTTCGAGGCCGTGGCTGTAGGAAAAGCCGCCGACCGGGAAGGAAGGCGACAGCCACGCCATGAGCCGCAAGAGCGCGATGTTCGAAGGCTGGTCAGTCATGATCGTGATGGTGGCCTGCGTGTGAATGGGAATGCGACTCGCTGTGCGAGTGGGAATGCGCTTCACCGTGGCTGTGTGCGTGCGCCTCGGCATGGGCGTGACCGTGATCGTGCCCGCCGGAATAGGCGCCGCGCACCGGCTTGAACGGCTCGCAGACGTCGGTCACCGTGGCGCCGAGCCCTTCCAGCATCGCCTTGATGACATGGTCGCGCAGGATGAGGATGCGCCCGGCCTCGATGCTTGCGGCGAGATGACGGTTGCCGATGTGCCAAGCGAGCTCGGCCAGATGCACCCCATCGCGAGCACGGATATCATGGACATCTTCCGGCGCCGCGATGATCTCGATATGGCCGCCATCCTCCAGCACCAGCCGGTCGCCATCGTTCAAGGCAACGGGCTCAGGCAAATCGACGAGCACCTTGCTGCCGTCGGCAAGTTCGATGGCGCGGCGGCGCAGATGCCGCTCGTCATGGGCGAGAATGGCACGACCGGATGGCGCGATTGCTCCAGCATCGCCGGCGGTCAGCACCGAGACGGCACGGGGAAATTTGGTGAAGTCGGTGTTGAGGTTGAGCTTCATTTCATGGAGCCTCCATTGGCTTGCGCCCTTGCACGGGCGGGCCGCGCCAGCACGCGGTCGAAATAGGCGTTGATGCGCCCGGATTCGATCGGAAACCGGCCGGCGCGGGCCCAACCGCCCATGTCGCCGAGCAGCACGTCGACGGCCGAAAACCGGTCGCCCAGTGCGAATGGCTTGTCGCCCAGCCGCCGGTCGAGCGCCTTGAGCTCCGAGGCAAAATCGTAAGCCGCGGCAGGGCCGACATCGACCCGCATCTCTTTCGGCAGCAGGAAGCGGTGGCGCAATTTGTTCCACAACGGCGCCTCAAACTCGCTCTGGGCAAAATGCATCCAGGAATCCATCTCGGCGCGGCCGGCAACGCCCGGATTGGCGCCCATGCCCTTGTCCGCGTGCTTGTCGGCGAGATAGACGCAGATCGCCGCCGAATCCGTCACCGTCAGCGCATCGTCGACCAGGATCGGCACTTTGCCGGAGGGGTTGAGCGCATAGGCTTCCGGCGAGCGCAACTTTACCTCGACGAATTCATAGGGCTGCCCGAGTTCCTCGAGCATCCAGAGAACGCGGCTGACCCGGGATCCACGCGATCCGACGGCCTTGTACATGCGCAAACCTGCCTTTCCCGAGCAGCTTAGATTATCCCTTGCACCTTCCCAATGGGCGTCAGTCAAAGTGCTACAGCGTCCTTTGCGCGTCGGAAAGACGCGCGGCGCTGTAGTCAGACGATCGTGTCGAAGAGCCGCAGGATGAACGATATCTGATAGATGAGTGCCGCCGCGACGAAGGCGATGTGGAAGCGGCGGTCGCGCACCAGGATCGCGGCGATGCAAAGCGCGACGAAGATCGGCGTACGGAACAGATATTCGTTGCCGAAGCGGGCAAAATGCTCCGGTCCTTTCAGCAGCGTATCGACCACGTCGAGCAGATAGGTCGCTGCCAGCAGGCCGAAGAACCAGCCACGGCGCGAATAGAAGAAATCCTCGTAGCTGGTGTAGTCCAGCATCGAATCCGGAAACAAAAACGCGCACAGCAGGAACAGCGTGATCGCATAGAAGATGATGAACAGGTATTTTCCGAAGGTCCACGTCTCGATGACGAAGAGGCCGAATTCCCACCACCAGAAATGCACCAACATCAAAAGCACCGAAACGACCCAGGCCAGATGCACTGGATAGAGCCGGTACTGGCCGGGATGCTGGACGATGCGCGCCACCCCCGACAGCAAGCGGGCGACGCCAAGCCCGATCACCATGCCCATGACGATGCGGATATGCGGGAAGATGTCGTGGGCGGAAGCGATCTGCTGTTCCATCGACCTTCACTAAGAAATGGAACCAAGGAACAAGCGATTAGTCTCGCAGGAAATCGTCCATCGAAAGCGGACCGCCAGGCCAGAATCGTCCATCGAGCGCCTGCTTGGGCGTGAACGGCGGCTCGCCTGGAAATTGCGATTCCCGCAGACCCGTCTCCCGTATCGCGATAGGCAAGGCGTCTCTGTACGCCTCATCGAAGCTCTGAGCGGGATAGCGACGAAGACTCGGACTGTCCTTGATGATGCCCTCGATCCAGACGCGCTGTTCGGAAATCGACGCTTGCCAGCTGTGGCATCTGTGGCCCGGCTGGAACTCCCATTTCAGCAGATGTGCAATCAGCACCCGCATCCGGCTGCGGATTTCTCTTCGGTCGCTTCTCCCCAAGCTTTCTATCTCCTCGGCAAGATTCTCGCGGTCGAGATCGGAGAGACGACCCTCGCGCAGCAACGCGCCCTGCTCGGCGCACCACTGGGCGTAGTCTGTTTCATAGGGTGTCATGGCCCTGAGACGGTCAATCCTGTTCATGAGCACATCATGCCCCAATTTCCAGACAATCGCAAAACACCCTGCTGTCTCTCAAGCGAAAACAAACAAGGGTCAAAACAGAAAATACCGCTGCGCCATCGGCAGCACGGTCGCCGGCTCGCAGGTCAGCAATTCGCCGTCGGCGCGGACCTCGTAGGTTTCGGGATCGACCTCGACATAAGGCGTGGCGTCGTTGAGCACCATCGAATGCTTGCCAATGCCGCCGCGGGTGTTTTCGACGGCGACGAACTGCTTGTCGACGCCAAGCCTGCCATGCAGGCCTGACTCGAGCGCGGCCTTGGATACGAAGGTCACCGACGAGTTGGTCCTCGCCTTGCCATAGGCGCCGAACATCGGCCGGTAGTGCATCGGCTGCGGCGTCGGGATCGAGGCGTTGGGGTCGCCCATCGGGGCGGCCGCGATCATGCCGCCGATCAGCACCATGTCCGGCTTGACGCCGAAGAAGGCGGGGTTCCACAGCACCAGGTCGGCGCGCTTGCCGACCGCGATCGAGCCGATGTCCTTCGACAGCCCATGCGCGATGGCCGGATTGATCGTGTATTTGGCGATGTAACGGCGGACGCGGAAATTGTCGTTGTTGCCGGTCTCCTGCGGCAGCGAACCGCGCTGGCGCTTCATCTTGTCCGCCGTCTGCCAGGTGCGGATCGCCACTTCGCCGACGCGGCCCATCGCCTGCGAGTCCGACGAGATGATCGAGAAGGCGCCGATGTCGTGCAAAATGTCTTCCGCCGCGATGGTTTCCTTGCGGATGCGGCTCTCGGCAAAGGCGATGTCCTCGGGGATCGATGGCGACAAATGATGGCAGACCATCAGCATGTCGAGATGCTCTGCCAGCGTGTTGACGGTGTAAGGCCTCGTCGGATTGGTCGAGGACGGGATGACGTTGGGCAGGCCGCAGACCTTGATGATGTCGGGCGCATGGCCACCGCCGGCGCCCTCGGTGTGGAAGGCGTGAATGGTTCGCCCCTTGATCGCCGCCACCGTGTTCTCGACAAAGCCAGATTCGTTCAGCGTATCGGTGTGGATCATCACCTGCACGTCGTAATCGTCGGCGACCGACAGGCAGCAGTCGATGGCCGCCGGCGTCGTGCCCCAGTCCTCGTGCAGCTTGAGCGAACAGGCGCCGCCCAGCACCATTTCTTCCAGCGCTGCAGGCAGCGACGCATTGCCCTTGCCCGACAGGCCGATGTTCATCGGGAAGGCGTCGAAGGACTGGATCATGCGCGCCATATGCCATGGCCCCGGTGTGCAGGTGGTGGCCAGCGTGCCATGCGCCGGGCCGGTGCCGCCGCCGAGCATGGTGGTGATGCCGCTCATCAGCGCTTCCTCTATCTGCTGCGGGCAGATGAAATGGATATGCGCGTCGAAGCCGCCGGCGGTGAGGATCTTGCCTTCGCCGGCGATGATCTCGGTGCCGGGGCCGATGATGATGGTGACGCCACCTTGAGTGTCCGGATTGCCGGCCTTGCCTATTGCCGCGATACGGCCGTCCAGGAGGCCGATATCAGCCTTGAAGATGCCGGCGCTGGCGTCGACCACCAGCGCGTTGGCGATGATGGTATCGACCGCGCCTTGGGCTCGCGAAAGCTGGCTTTGGCCCATGCCGTCGCGGATGACCTTGCCGCCCCCGAATTTCACCTCTTCGCCGTGAAGGGTGAAATCCTTCTCGACCTCGATGAACAGTTCGGTGTCGGCCAGCCGCACTCTGTCGCCGACCGTCGGGCCATACATCTGGGCATAGGCAGCGCGGGTAATTCTGGCCATCAGCGATTGCTCCCGAAATGCGGCTTGATCGAAGAAACCGGGTTCCACATTGCCGCCATCCAATGGTCCCGCAATGACCCGCTGGGCGACACCTTCTGATCCGATTTGGCGGTTGAGGTTAGGGTGTCACCCCAAAACGACCGTTTGCCAAATCTATGGAAGGAAAATCCATGCGCAAAACGATATTCATCGCCGCCGCCACGCTGATGCTGGCGGGCGCCGCCAGTGCCCAGCAGCAACCCGCGCAACAGCCCGCTCCGGCGCCGACCTCGCCTGCTCCCGCGGCTCAGCCGGGGGTTCCGACGATCCAGAGCGTCAACATCGTCGACATCACGGAGCTGCCAAAGGACACCCAGACGCAGGTCAACCAGGTGATCGCCCAGCACGGCGACGCCGGTCTGCAGAAACTGCGCGGCTCGATCGACGCGACGCCCAAGGTCAAGTCGGCGCTCGAAGCCAAGGGGCTTAGCTCGGCGCAGGTCATCGCCGCCAGCATGGAGCCCAATGGCGCGCTGACCCTGATCACCAGGAAAGCGAGCTGATGATGCGGCGCGGCGGGCCAAATTCCGGCCCGCCGGCCGCGTTGGCAAGGGAACCGTGGCGGGGCCTGATTCGTTTCGCTGCGTGAGTGCTGAAACGAATCTCGAAAGTGAGCGATGACCATCACCACCTTGCCCGATGCCCGATGGCTGCATGCCGTTGCGGCGAGTGCGTTTCTTGCGGCGAGCCTGCCCCAGGCGGCGCTGAATGCTCAGGGTCTTGAAAGCCCGGAGACCGTCAACCGGATCGTCGGGTCTGAGGTCAGCCAGGAAGAGGCCAAGACGACCGCCGAGGCCGGAAAAGTCAGTTCGGCTATCGACCGCACGCGTGAAAACATCGGCACGGTGCGCAAGACGTCCAAGCTCGACAAGGTCGATATCGTGTTCCTCACCGACGCCGCGCGCAGTGAAGGCGGCCCGCCGCCAGTGATCGAACGCAAGGTCAAAGAGCACCGGGACGACATTGCGGAACTGCGCAAGGAGATCGAGGCCAACGCCCTGCTGTTCAACGCCATCGAGTCGCGGCGCGTGCATGCGCAGGATGTTCTCGCCGTCGAATTCGACAATCCGGGAAAGATCGTCATCTACGCCGCCGCCAAGCCCTCCAAATGAATTGAGCGCGCCGCAAGATCTCACAACTTGCCCATCACCTTCTGCTGAAACCCGTAGACCTCGCGCTTGCCGCCAAGCGGCACCAGCGTCACATCGCGCTCCTGCCCCGGCTCGAAGCGCATGGCGGTGCCGGCGGCGATGTCGAGACGCATGCCCCTGGCACTGTCGCGGTCGAATCGCAGCCCCTCATTGGTCTCGAAGAAATGGTAGTGGCTGCCTACCTGGATCGGGCGGTCGCCGCTGTTGGCCACTCTCAGGGTGACCGTCGGCAAGCCCTTGTTGAGTTCGATGTCGCCGTCCTTGGTGATGACTTCGCCGGGGATCATCGTGCCCTCACAACACGCCGAGGACGAGGCCGGCGCCGATCGCCGCGCAGGCAGCGCCCGCGGCGCGCGCAAGGCCACGGAACCTGATGCCGAGACCGAGCCCGGCAGCGATGCCCGTGGCGTGCAGCAGCACTGTCGCGATGGCAAAGCCGGCCATATATTCGAGCCCGCCGGCATTCTCAGGCACCTCGGTGCCATGCGCATGGCCGTGGAACAGCGCGAACAGGCTGATGATGGCGACACCCGCGGAGACCGGAAGATCGGCCGCCAGCGCCACCAGCAGCCCGAGCGCCACGACCGAGGCCAGTATGCCTGGTTCGACGAACGGCAGCGGCATATGCAGCATGCCGAGCGCGCCGCCGGCCAGCATGACGCCGACAAAAGCCGCCGGCCAGGCCCAGATTGCCTTGCCGCCCTTCATCGCCGCCCAGACGCCGACCGCGATCATCACCGTCATGTGATCGAGGCCGGAGAGCGGGTGCACGAAGCCGGCCGAAAAGGACGAGGTGGTGCCGATGCCGACATGGGCATAGGCCGGCATGGCGGCGGCCAGCAGCAGGATCGCCGAGAGGCACAAGCGTTTGGCTGACATCATTCTATTTGCCTTTCGTTTGCGGTGTCGTGGTGCTCATGCGGCCTTGCGGGGACCGCAGCCTTCGGCCTTGAGAACGCGCTTGGTCGAGGCGGGGTACTTTTTCAGCATCGCCGCCGGGCGGATCGGCCGCGCCGAAAAATTGCCACCGCAATTGGGACAGGTGCCGCCCAACACTTGTTCCACGCAGTCGGCACAAAAGGTGCACTCGAAGGTGCCGATCAGCGCGTCGGTCGCCTCGGGCGGCAGGTCCTTGTCGCAACATTCGCAGTTGGGGCGCAGCTCAAGCATCTTTCCTCTCCTCACCGGATGGGTTCGTGCACGGTCACCAGCTTGGTGCCGTCGGGGAATGTCGCTTCGACCTGCACGTCATGGATCATCTCGGCGATGCCTTCCATCACCTGCGCGCGGGTGACGACATGGGCGCCGGCTTCCATCAATTCGGCGACCGGGCGGCCGTCGCGGGCGCCCTCGACGACGAAATCGGTGATCAGCGCGATCGCTTCCGGATGATTGAGCCTGACGCCACGTTCGAGCCGCTTGCGCGCCACGATCGCCGCCATGGCGATCAGCAGCTTGTCCTTTTCCCTCGGCGTCAGGTTCATGCGTTTCCCTGGACTGGCTTGGACAGACCTACAGTGACCATAATTTGGGCAACCCCGCCCTTCCGTTGAGCAATTCGATCAGCGGAACCAGGCGCTGGCGCAGCTGATAGCCATCTCCAGCGTAAAGCCTCGCAAGAAGCTTGCCAGATTTCTTGACGCTCCAGGCGCTGGCACTGCCCTGGTCGCCGACGATCTCCAGAACCGTATCGAGCAGGGCCTCGGCCCGCGGCGACACCAGCAGCAGCGTCGCCATGGCGATCGCGCCGCCGGCACTCGCCGGGCGGCCGAGGGTGGCCGCTATATCGGGTCCGATGCGGAAATCCTCGGCATGAATCAGTTTGCGGTCCTGGCGGACCCGCCAGTGGTCATGGAAATGGCCGCGCGCGGCGCGTTCCCCCATCGCCAGGCGGCCGAAGACGGTGGCCTCCAGCACCAGCGCCTCGGCGCCGGCGGCAAGCTCGACGTCGAGCGTGCGGGCAAACGCCGCCCGGTCGAAGACGATGGTTTCCTGCGGCAACCAGGCGATGCGGCCGTTTTCGCCGACCGACAAATTGACCCGCACTTCGGCCCGGTTGGATGCCGCCCGGTAGATTTTTTCGCAGGCCTGGGTGGTGATCGACGCCGAAGCGCCCGCGCCGGCATCCACCTGCCAGCCGAGGCGGTCGCCGCCGGTCATGCCGCCGGCGGTGTTGATCAGCACCGCTTCGAGCGGATCGGCCGAAACGGTCGGCATCCTTATCTTGGCCGCACCGTCCTGATAGAGGCGCCGCAGGCGCGTGCGACCGTCACCGAGAGCGCAGGAAAGCCGCGCCGCGCCCGCAACGCGTTGCGTCGAAATCTCGCCATGTTCGGTCGTATCCATGCCGGCACGTTAAGCACTCCGGCGGCATTGTCGAGATAGTGCTCGATATAGCTTGTTGCTTGACAACGTTTCGGTTTCTATAGAGGGAACCACCTTGGTACGGTCATGCGGCGCTTGGCGGGGGTATAGAGCGAAGACGGCGGCTTGATACCAGGAGAAAAGGGGCGCTGCTCAATTGGCGTCGAGAAACGCGACATAGTGGGGAAGAACCGAATGGCCGACCAGCTGGCAACGGATATCATCGCGAAGATCAAGGCTCATGCCGAGCCGGGCGGCGAAGAAATCACCACCAACACCGAATTGACCTCGCTTGGTATCCATTCGCTCGAGCTGACGGAGATCATCTTCGATCTCGAGGAAGAATATGGCATCGAGATCGAGATGAACACGGTCGATGCCTGGAGCAATCTGAAGAATGTCGGCGATATGGTCGAAGCTGTTCGCGCGCTGATCGCGAAAAAAGCCTGACCTGAATGCGGCAGCGCGTCGTCATCACCGGCATGGGCGGCATTTGCGGGCTCGGCACCAACGCGCCCGCGATCTGGAACGAGATGCGCGCCGGCCGCTCGGCCATAGGCCAGATCACCAGTCCGCAGCTGCATGACCTGAAGGTCAAGGTCGGCTGCGAAATCAAGACGCTTCCCGATCACGGCATCGACCGCAAGCAATTGGTGTCGATGGACCGCTTCAGCCTGCTGGCGACCATCGCGGCGCGGGAGGCCATGCAGCACTCCGGCCTGGTCTCGGACGAAGCCTCCACCTACCGGATGGGCACCGTCGTCGGCGTCGGTGTCTGCGGCTGGGAAGCGATCGAGGAAAACTATCGCGCCATCCTGATCGAGGGCAAGAACCGCGCCGGTATCTTCACCGTGCCGAAGGTGATGCCCAGTGCGGCCTCCGGCCATGTCAGCATGAATCTCGGCCTGCGCGGGCCGGTCTTCGGCGTCACCTCGGCCTGCTCGTCATCCAACCACGCCATCGCCTCGGCGGTCGACCAGATCAGGCTCGGCCGCGCCGACGTCATGGTCGCCGGCGGCACCGATGCGCCGCTGGTCTGGGGTATCCTGAAGGGCTGGGAAGCGTTGCGGGTATTGGCGCCAGACACCTGCCGGCCATTCTCGGCCGATCGCCAAGGCCTGTCGCTCGGTGAAGGCGCCGGGATGGCGGTGCTGGAAAGCTACGAGCATGCCATGGCGCGGGGCGCCACCATCCTTGCGGAAGTTGCCGGTGCCGGCCTTTCCGCCGACGCGTCCGACATCGTCGCGCCGACCATCGAAGGACCGACGGCCGCGATGCGCGCCTGCCTGGCCGATGCCGGGTTCAATCCCGAGGATGTCGACTATCTCAATGCCCATGGCACCGGCACCAAGGCCAACGACCAGATCGAGACGGCGGCGATCAAGCGCGTCTTCGGCGACCACGCCTACAAGCTGTCGGTGTCGTCGACCAAATCGATGCATGCCCACTGCCTTGGCGCATCGGGCGCGCTGGAGATGATCGCCTGCGTGATGGCGATCCGGGAAGGCATCGTGCCGCCGACGGCCAATTTTCGTGAAGCCGACCCCGATTGCGACCTCGACGTCACGCCGAATGTGGCACGTGAACGCAAGGTGCGCGCCGCCATCAGCAATGGCTTCGCGTTCGGCGGCACCAATGCGGTGCTGGCCTTCAAGGCGGTTTAGTCCCGAGCGGCGGTTACCACCTGCCCCGGGCGGTTCTGGCGGGCCATCCGATTCCGTTGATTGTCCGTGCACGGCGAAACTTGTCAGCGCCATATTGATCAGCATCGGCCGCGCGCCTAATCCTTTGTGGACCCGCCAAACCCCGCGCTTTTCGGCGCGAATCCCCATTCAGGAGTTTTCCATGGCCGATCTGTCCGCCTTTCCGATCGCAACGCGCTGGCCGGCCAGGCATCCCGACCAGATCCAGCTTTATTCGGCTCCAACGCCGAACGGGGTGAAGGTTTCGATCGCCCTGGAAGAACTCGGCCTGCCCTACGAGCCGCATCCCGTCAACATCAGCAAGAACGAGAGCTGGACGCCGGAGTTCCTGTCGCTCAATCCCAACGGCAAGATACCGGCAATCATCGATCCGAACGGTCCGGACGGCAAGCCGATCGGCCTGTTCGAATCCGGGGCCATCCTGCTCTACCTCGCCGAAAAGACCGGCCTGCTCATGCCCGTGGACGCGGCGCGGCGCTACGAGACGATCCAGTGGGTGTTCTTCCAGATGGCCTCGGTCGGGCCGATGTTCGGCCAGCTCGGCTTTTTCCACAAATTCGCCGGCCGCGAGATCGCCGACAAGCGGCCGCTGGAGCGTTATCGCGATGAATCGCGGCGGCTGATCGGTGTGCTCGACGGCAGGTTGAAGGGCCGCAAGTGGATCATGGGCAATGACTACACCATCGCCGACATCTCGCTGCTCGGCTGGGTGCGCAACCTGATCGGCTTCTACGAGGCGCGCGAACTCGTCGGCTTCGATGATTTCGCCAATGTGGGAGCGTGGCTGGAACGTGGTCTGGCGCGGCCGGCGGTGCAGAAGGGCCTGACCATTCCGGCGAGGGGCTGAGTTAAAACCGGCAGTGCATGTCGCCCAAAAGTGGCCCGGTTTTGGGGGAACGACATGCAAAAAGGATTAAAGTCCTCGACAGACGCGGGCTACTTGGCCTTCGCCTTGGCTTTCGAACCGCCTTTGCCCATGACCGAGGCTGCAAGCGATACAGTTCCCCTGGCCGCGACGACGACGGCGCCTGCAGCGACATTGGCGGCCGCCTTGACGGTGCGCATGGCGCTGCCCGCCAACGAGTTGTCGGCGTTGACCGGCTTTCTGGCTTTTGCGGCTTTCGGCTCGGCTTTCGCCGTTGCCGGCACCACTTTCTTCGGCGCCGCCTTGCCGAAGGCCGGCTTGGCGTCCTTTGAACGCTCGGCGATTGCCGGACCAGCGCCTGTCTTCGCTTGGGTTGCCTTGCCCTTGACGGGCGTGGGCTTTCTTGCCTTTTGTGCCATCGGACGGAATCCCTCTTCTGGCAGAATTGCCTTGTCGGGGATAACGACCTGAAAGTCTTAAGGTTCCCCTTGGAGAATCCTTAGAATCAAGCGGAATCCCCGATCACCAGATCGGCGGCCCGGCGGCGGGCAAGCACGCGGTCGATGTTGGGCATGTCGTTGGAGGCGATCCAGGCGCGCGCATCCGCGTCTGGGCGGCCATGCCCATGCCAGCGCTCGAGCAGCCGGCGCTCGAGTTCATCGCGCGGCACGTCGACGAAGATCGAGAAATCGAACAGCGGCGCCAGCCGCGACCAAGGTTCCTCGTCGAGCAGCAGGTAATTGCCCTCGACCAAAATGAATTTGGTCTCGGCGGCGACGATCGAGGCGGCGGCGCGCGACAGTTCCATGCCGCGGTCGAAGACCGGGATGGCGATGTCGGGTTCACCGGCCCGGATGCGCTTCAACAGGATTTCGAAGCCGGCGAAGTCGAAGGTTTCCGGCGCACCCTTGCGCGCGCGCAGGCCGCGCCGCTCCAGCACGACGTCGTCATAATGGAAGCCGTCCATCGGCACGACTTCCGCCGCACCTTCCGGCAGCAGGTCATGCAGGCCAGCCGACAGTGTCGACTTTCCGGCGCCCGGCGGGCCGGCAATGGCGACAATGAAACGCGGCGCCTTGCCCGCTCGCTTGAAGATGGTGGCGGCGAGATGGGCGATTTCGGACATGAGAGCCTCACTTGCCTGAATGATCAGCGGATAATTCGCACCGCATCTTGTCGGCAGTTGGCCGAAATTTCAAACCGCGATTTGCACAATCGGGGGCGACCAGTTGTCGAAGTTGGCGCCTGCAAGTGTGAATGGCAAATTGGAGCGATGCCCAGGGAACCGTCCGTTCAGGCCGGCACCGGCTCGCCAATACGCAAGAAATCGCTGTCGAAGGGGACCTCCCATGTCGAGCCGCCGGCTGCCAGCCGCATGCGGCCGCTCACCGTCGTCACCTCCTGTGGCGGCTCGCCGCCGGTCAGGGGCATCGCGCCGATGACATGGCGAAAGGAGAAGCCGTGGTCTTCGCCGAGCGCAAAGGCGGTCACTACCCCTTCGCGCTTCAGCCAGTTGTCACCGATCGACGCTGCATGACCGACGGAAGCGCGGCCGTCCTCGATGCCGAGTACGCCGCGGTGGCGGCCGCTCCAGGGCGCATAGTCGCGCCCGGCATTGCTGAGCCACAGCATGGTGATCGGCAGTTCGGCCGGGTTCTTCAGCACCAGCACCAGATCGTCTTCGGCCTGGCGCGCCAGTGCCGTCCAGCCCGGCCCGCCATGATCCGCCTCGACCAGCGTGATAAAATCCTCGCGATGGTCACCCATGCGATAGTCCGTCAGGTCGAGCGTGCCGCCGCCGGCGGCGGGAAAACGGGTGAGATCGGTGGACCGCGCCGGATAGGCCAGCAGGAAGCGGCCGCGTGCGGGATCAGGTTCCAGCGGATCGTCCAGCGTCGCGGCAAACCGCTTCGGCGAAAAGGCCAGCCGGCCGCCGCCCGTCATCGCCGTCATCGGGTGATGGGCGACCGAGATCGCGCCATGGCCGCCGGAAAACACATGTTCCTGGTAGAGGAAGGGATGATCGTTGCGCAGGGTGAGGATCTTGTCGACCGTCGCGCCCATCACCGTGTGCCGCAAACGGAAGACCGCTTGCCAGCCATCTCCCGTCGCCTTGCTGTCGACCACATCCCAGGCGCTGTTGGCCGGCCAGCCATGCAGCGGCGCGTCCTCGACATCGCTGCGCGAGAACGGCGCGCAGAGGAAGTCGCCGGACAGGCGTACGGTGCCCTCGGGCAGATCTTTCGGCAGCGTCTCGCGCGCCTCGTCGATCCAGGGTGCGCGGTGCAGCGGCCTCAGCTGGCGCCCGCCGCCGTCGACGACCATGTCGGCGAGATGGCCGACCGTGAGATCGAGCGAAACCGAAATGCCTTTGGCCTTGATGGTGATCGTATTCATTGCGCACCTGTTGATTCTTGTGGTGCGAACAAACCTGCTCCGTGAAGGTTGCGCAAGCATCGCGATCGGCATTTTGCATCGGGCAGAGCGGGAAGGAAGAGTGAGGTGGAAGAGGTCAATCGTTGACAGTCGGCGCCGCCCCTCACCTGCCTGTCGGCACCTTTACCCCGTATAGTGACGGGGAGAAGGGATCTGGCCGCAACGTTGGCGCTCTTTCTGCAACGCTGATGATTGGCGAAACCGTTGACGAAAGCGTCCCCTCTCCCCGTCACTATACGGGGAGAGGGTGCCGACAGGCAGGTGAGGGGCGGCGCAAACGCCGGGCGAGGCAAATCTCTACCTGACCTACTGCCGCTTGTATTCCCGCACCGGCGATTTGGTATCATCGGTGTAGGTGACCAAGCCGCCAGATGCCACGCCCCTTCCCACAGGAAACACGACTTTGGCAAGAAGAGACAGGAAACGGGCGATTTCACGGCGGGGACAAGCTTGACTTCCTCGCCCCCGCCAAGGGCGGGGGAGAGGTGGCTCGGCGAAGCCGAGACGGAGAGGGGGTATTCGTAGAATGTTGTCGGGACAGATGATCCGAGACTTTTCGTTCGCCGAATGGCGCCTTATGAAGCCCCCTCTCCGTCCGCTTCGCGGCCACCTCTCCCCCACTTTGTGGGGGCGAGGAACCAAGTCCTGCACTGCACGACAATCCTGGGTATGACCCCCATTAACCAAATGGACGCAGCTGGCGGGTTACGTTAGCTTCGCCTCATCTCAGCAACAGCATCGCCAGAACAGTCTTGCCCTTGTCCAACCCGCGTTCCCTTCCGCTCATCCAGAGACTTTTCGTGGCCCTTGGCCTGTTGCTGCTGGTTGCCGGCTGTACGACCACGACGCCGCCCGATGCCGTGCTGGCGGTGCCGGCGCCGCCGCAGAAATACGCGGCGATCGTCGTTGACGCCAAGAGCGGCAAGACGCTGTTCGAGGTGAACTCGACGGCGCAGCGCTATCCGGCGTCGCTGACCAAGATGATGACGCTGTATCTGCTGTTCGAGGCGATGGACTCCGGCCGCGTCACCAAGCAAACGCAGATCCCGGTGTCGGATCATGCCGCATCGCAGCCGCCGACCAAGATGCGGTTCCGGCGCGGCGAGACCATCGACGTCGATTCGGCGATCCGCGCCATCGTCGTCAGGTCGGCCAATGACGTGGCGGTGGCGGTTGGCGAATATCTCGGCGGCTCAGAGGAGCAGTTTGCCGGCATGATGACCGCCAAGGCGCGCCAGCTCGGCATGATGAGCACCGTGTTCCGCAACGCGTCCGGCCTGCCCGACGACGACCAGCACACCTCGGCGCGCGACATGGCGGTGCTCGGCATGGCGCTGCATTCCCGCTTCCCGCAGCATTTCCACTATTTCTCCGAAAGCGATTTCATGTTTCGCGGCAGACTGGTGCGCGGCCACAACGACATGCTCGGCCGCGTGCGCGGCGTAAACGGCATCAAGACCGGCTACATCAGGGCTTCCGGCTTCAACATCGTCACCTCCTACGACGCCGACGGCCGCCAGCTGGTGGTGGTGGTGATGGGCGCCGACAGCGCCCGCCAGCGCAACGACCATGTCGAGGCGCTGATCCAGCGCAGCCTGTCGCCGACGATGGATGCCACCAAGACAAGACTGATGTTCGCGCAGCAGCAGTGAGGCCAACGGCTGGGGCTTCGAACGATGACCGGTGAAGACCCGGTTCGCTCTCATGCGGACCGAGAGGCCCAGTTTGGGTCGCTTGCGGTAACGGACCGCATGGCTTGCCGATTGGCGCAAACACCCCTCACTTCGTCATCCACGGGCGGAGTAAGGAGCGAAGCGACGCAGACCCGAGGATGATGAAGTTGGGCAGCTTCGGCCAATCTCGGATGTGATTTATGGTCCGCCGCGATGAGCTTGCGAACCGCTGCTAGAGCCCGCCCTCGGCATCGATCGCGCTGCGCATCGATCAAAAAGACTTGTATTGCTGCGAAATTCGTCGCGATGCTGGCGATCTTGCGGCATAGGCGTAGAAGCGTCACAGCAGGAGCCCGCACCATGAGCACCGTCCCCAAGGCGCCCGAGCAGGCGGCAGACAACCAGAACGACAGCGGCGGCGAATATTTCGAGGCGCCGACCATCGGCCAGAACGAGGCCGATCAAAGCTCGGACGAGCACCTCGAAACGCCCGACGTGCCGGACTCGGAACCATCCGGCCCGGGCGCCCACCGCGGCAAGGCCAAGAAAAAACCATCGGCGATATCAGGCCGGAAATTCCGCAAGCGCGACCTGGTTCGCATCGACACGCTGCGCCCGAGCCTCTCCGACCGCATCCGCGCCGATCATCCGGACCTGCCGCCCGGCGCCCGCATCACCCGCGCGGAGCTCGGCCGCTACCGCATGCGCTACATGGAGGAGCTGCTCCAGCAGGAGCACGGCGAATTCTCCGAGCTCGACCGGCAGGTGGTCGAAAGCATCGCCAGACAAGACACCATTTCCGAAAACAGCGAGGAGGAGTTCGAGGAGCACCGAACGTTTGCCGACCGCGTCTCCGACAACATGGCTTCCTTCGGCGGCAGCTGGTGGTTCCTGATCTCGTTCGGCAGCGTGCTGCTGGTGTGGATCGGCATCAATCTCATCGAGGGCACGGTGAGCGCCTTCGACCCCTACCCCTTCATCCTGCTCAACCTGCTGCTCTCCTGCATCGCCGCCATCCAGGCGCCGATCATCATGATGAGCCAGAGGCGGCAGGAGTCCAAGGACCGCCTGCGCTCCTTCAACGACTACCGGGTCAACCTCAAGGCCGAGCTCGAAGTGCGGCACCTGCATGAGAAGCTCGACTACCTCATCTCGCGCCAATGGACGCGGCTGGCCGAAATGCAGCAAATGCAGCTCGACGCCATGCACGAGCTGACCGGCGCCAAGAAGCCGAAGCGGGCGCCGCGCAAGGCGAGGGCGGTGAAGAGTGAGGCGGCACAGTGAGAGGTGAGAGTGGCAGCGGACGAAAAGCCAACAGCTTGGCTTTTCGAACGACGAATGGTGAAGAGCCCGGTCCGCCCTCGGGCGGATTAAAAGGTCCAGTGGACCTTTTAAAGGGGCTGACCGCCCGAAGGGCAGGGAGCCTGCGAAGGGCCGGACGCGGCGCGAACCTCATGGTCGGGAGCCTGGACGCACCGAGCCAAGTCGCTGCGCCAATCACCAATTGGCCGTTGAAGCCCGCGCCGGCTTCCGCTAAGAAGCCGTGGCTGGCCGGTTCACCGGCTGGTTCGTTTTCCGGATCGCCGATCCTGAAGGCACCCGTAGCTCAGCTGGATAGAGCGCTGCCCTCCGAAGGCAGAGGTCACAGGTTCGAATCCTGTCGGGTGCGCCAATTTTCTTATGTATTACAATGAGTTAGACGACCGCGGGTGGGATACATTTACGCGAGGCAAGGAACCCGTAAGCAGTGGAGCATGCTTTGCCACTAGCTGGCTGACGCCAATTGGTGCAATTTGCGTTGGATTCATTCATTTTCTGCCGAAGCGATGCGTCCGATGATCCAGCGGAACGGGTGGGCGTTGCTCTCGAAGGCAGCACTCAGTCCGTTCGGTTCACTGTGGGTTTTGACCGATATGCGACGCACCCAGCCATTCAGGTGGCCAGAGCTGCTTCTTCAAAGCTGCCGTTCATGAAGGAAGGCATTTTACTTACGCACGCATAGGAATGCGCTCAACATCGTCTGATCGAAATGCTCGAGGCATTCGACCACTTCCTCGCGATCCAGGATCAGGAGACCTACCGCGCCGCCTTCACTTCGATTGCTCGTATCTCGCTGAACGTGGCGTAAAAGACTAAAGGACGGACAGAAGTCCGACGATGTCATTCCGTTCGACCCGATGCGCATTAGCGGCCGAGGGAACCAGCCCGGCTTGCGCGGCCTCGCGCGCATCGGTCGGGCTGATGCCGAACTCTCGCCGGAATGTACGACTAAACTGGGAATGGTCCGGCATCCCCAATTCATCGGCGATCTCGACAATCGGTTTCCTGTTGAATGGATCGCTCAGCTGCGCAAAGCTCTCCAGCAGGCGCAGGCGCTGTATGTATCGTGCCACGCCGCCTTCGGCTTCCAGCAAGCGGTAGACATTCGATCTGGACATTCCCAGTTCCCGGCACAACGCGTTTGGTCCGAGACGAGGCGAGTGCAAGTTCCGCAACACAAAACGCCGCGCCTTGTCCTTGAGGCTTGCACCTATTTGACCGCGTGCCTCGGCTATCCGATCAGCGGACGGCTCTACGCACGCGGCTACCATGGCGGCAATAGCCTGCGACAGATGACGGGTGTCTTCGTCCGTCAAGTTCGGCAGCTGGCGTTCCAGCAGCCGCATATAATCCGCCAGCATGCCTCCAAGGGGCGTGCTTATGGCTCGTCCTCGTGCCGCATCAAGGGCCGGTGCCATCGCGCCGAATTTGTCTCGCGCTATGCAAAATCGGGCTTCGACTTTTCCCTGAAGCGGTCAACACCCCGAACTGCTGACGGGAAACACCGGGCTGAACACGTCAGTCGTCCAGGATGCTTTTCCAGGGCGCGTGATTTGATCCCACACCCAGTTGGCGATCACCGCACGCGCGCCGTCAGGCGGATCTAGTGAAACCCAGGTCATCACGGATTACCGTCATCGGACCGATGGGCAGCACCTCTGCCTGGGCCAGGTTGAGTTTCACGAAGTCGATCTTGTTTTTCCAGACCGTACGAAGAAAGTCCTCGAACGCATTGATGGTTAGTTGCTCGCCGGGGCAGCGCCGGTAGCCGAAACCAAAAGGAGCAAAACCCGCGTGGTCGCACACCGGCAGGGGTTTGCCATCGGCAACGCCAAAGACGGTTCCGAACGCGCTGTTGTGCATTGATGCCTTCCGGCCGTCCTTCACCTCGAAGCTGGTTCTTTCGAAGGGACACCGGGCCATCCCTATCCGCTCGATATGCTTTTCGTCGACCTGTGCGCTCGTCGGGACGTGCTCGTAGCGTGACGGATCGAACTCTTCCGGATTCTTCCAGTGAACCGGGTCGAGACTGGTCGAGGTGTGAGGGCTGATGATGTAGCCGGACCGCTCGAACGCAGGCGGGGAGGTTTCCTGCAATGACGAGATGCTGCCGCTGTTCGGCGAGATGGTGCGGAAAAGCTCCATGACGAAACGCTCGAGTGGGCTGAACGAGGATTCGCCGGCGCTATCGAAGCTGCTCTGCATCGTCTTCGCAAACGACTCCCGTGTGTCCGGGTCGTCGGTCGCCGTGCCGAGCTTCAGCATCATGTTGTAGAGCGAGTTGCCCCACTGGCTGAACGCCACGAAGTTGTGAAAGCACTCAAAGACCACGTCCTTGTGAGCGAAATTGTCGTCACCTTCGCCGTTCTTGAGCCAGTACCAGGCAAATGTCTTGCGTGGATGAGGCGTCTTTCCCGTCTCAAGATCGGCAAGCCGCTCCCCAATCCATGACTTCAGGAAATCGAGGTTGTCCCGGACGATCATGTAGTTTTCGTAGACGATGCGTTGGGTCGGATCGAGATAGGCGAGAACCGTGTTGAAGCTCATGCCGATTTTGTGCACCTCCGGGGGTATCGCATCGCCGCTGACTCCGAGGTGCAGGTCCCAGTACATGTCCCAGAACGTATCGAGGTACAGGCGCATCAACGGCTTGCCGGCATTGCCCTTCGACAGCAGGCCTTCAAAGAACGCGGTCACCTTGTCGCTGTACATCTCCCGATAGAGATCCGGTGTGACGGCGCTCATGTAGATGCGCTTGCGGCGATTGTCTGGGCCACGCTTGTCCAAACCCTGAAGAAAGACGGTTACGCCTTTCTCCGGAGCGGGCCGCCAACTCTCGCTGATCAGGCCCCACAGATATGTGGGAAGGGCATTTTCCTTGCTCAGCGCCTCATCGATCATGGGCAGCATCGCACGCTCCCCCTGGTAGACGCTGACCAGGAAGAAGGGAAGAATTGCGTTTTCTACATAAGCGGGATCGAAGCCCTGAGAAAACCGGCTTCGAAGCTGGGCGGCCGAGTTTTCAAGGTCGGTGACCGTTAGCGGCCGGCGGTCGGCGGTGGCCGCATGTGAAAAGACGGGGTCTACAGATAGCCCGGTGACGGCAGCCGCGCTTCCGGTCAGAAATGTGCGTCTTTTCATTCGGTGGCTCCCTTTGAGAGAAGGTTTCGAAGAAGCATATTTCCCATCGCAGGATGTCGAAAGTGATGGAACTCGAGATTGGCGGGCGATTAATCATCAATCTGATAAAAATGGACCCTGCGCACAGAGTTGGGATAAATTGGACAGAGCGCGGAAATTACTGAACTTCGCTCTCAAAGGTTTAGTCGGAATAGCCCATTGGAGGGCGCGGCGATTACCCGGCGGCCTTGTTTGCTCCAACGAGTTCGCTCGCGCGTGCCTACAGTTGGCGGCCGAGTGGATAGTTGCTGGCCAGAAGGCTGCTCAACGAAGGTGTGTTGTCGCCGGGCCGCTCCGCCAAAGGCGGATGCTTGATGCCCAGCCAGCCGGCTTCGCGTGCCTCTTTGGGGGAGATTCCAAACTCTCTCCTGAATGTTCGGCTGTATGTGGAGGGGTCTACAAAGCCCCATTCCTCCGCGATGCTGGAGATCGGGCGTCCGTCCGTGCTGTCCCCCAGAACATCCCTTGTCTTCAGCAACCTTTGGCGCCGGATGTAGTGCGAGACGCCTCCAGCCGGTTCGAAGATCCGATAAAGGCGGGAGCGTGAGATGCTGAGTTCCTGGCAGAGCTTTTCCGGCGTCAGGTCTCGATCGGCAAGCCTGGCGGCAATGAGCCTGTTCGCGCGGGCCATGATGACGGCATCGATCGGTTCCTGGGCCTCGAAAAAGTGATCCCGGGATGGGGAGATGCACGCGGCGAGCAGGCTGGTGGTCGCTGCCGCAATATACGGAACATCGTTCTCCGTGCGGTTTGGAAGCGAATGATAAAGCAGCAGGATGTAATCCGCGACGAACGCCGCCATCTCCTGGCGGATGTCCAGCGTGAAGGGCTGCGAGAACGCGAAGTCTCGCGGAAGGAACAGGCAAATCACGCCATCATCCTCGCCCTGACCCTGATGCGGCATCGCCAGGCACTGCCAGCGCAACGGTCCTATCCGGGGCTGCCCGCCGTCTGAAGGGATTGTCTGCGGCACGCACAGAAGCCAATGATCGAAGACCGGATTCTTCTTGCTGCTCCAGCGGCGATGATAGCCGGTTCCGGGATATTCGATGCAGGCCAGCACGAGGCCGCCCAGCTGCCACACCCGCTCGCGCGCGGCGAACGAACCGAACTTGTCTCGAAGCAATTCGATGTCGGCAATGCTGGAGTGCCAGCTTCGATAAAGGTCGAACTGTTCAGCGGGCGGCGCCGACGAGGTGTCGATGTCGACGACGCATCTCAGAGGCTCTGTGGTTCCAATCTTGGCGCTTGCGCTGATAACTCGTGCCTTGTCCTGCATGAGGCAACTCATCGCTTGGAAGAAAGTGACAACCCCAGGGAATTGTTGATGAGAAGGGTGCCCAGGGTGCCGACACCATCGATCGGCTGATCGATGCTCAGCCAGGTGGAGTGCTTGACGCCTTGCCATCCGAGTTCGCGCGCCTCCTTGGGAGACACGCCGAACTCCAATTTGAACATCCGGCTATAGGTGGAAGGATCGGCGAAGCCCCACGCCTCGGCAATGCTGGAGATCGTTCGCCTGTCCGAACTGTTGGCCAGGGCATCGCGTGTCTTGAGCAGTCGCTTGCGGCGCACATAATTGGCCACTCCGCCCGCCGGCTCGAAAATCCGATAGAGACGCGACCGTGAGATGCCGGCCGCACGGCAGAGCTTGGCGGGCGTCAAATCGGGGTCGGTCAATCTTTCCACAATGGTTTTGGCGATACGCGCGGTGGTAACGGCGTCCACGGGTCCTTGCGCGGCTGCGAGATGATCCTTTGAGGGCATCAGTGCCGCGGCGAAGAGATTGGCGGTCGCCGTGACGATGTGCGGCAGATCTCCTTCCCTCAGATCGGGGAGAGAGCGGTAGAGCAGGATCGCGTAGTGGGCCAGGAAGGTCAACGTCGCGTCGCTTGCTTCGATTTTTGACGAGCGGGTCGCCGGCCACGTGCGCGGCAGGAAGAGCCTGATGAACAGGTCATCATGGGTCACCGCGACATCGGGCAGTGCCAGGCACCTCAGGCGAGGCTTTCCAAGGGCCATCTTGCCGCCACGGGATCGTGAAAACGGCACGGACAGGACCCAATGATCCAGCAGCGGCCGCTTCCGATGCTCCCATCGAATGTCGTAGCCGAAACCGGGAAACTTGATTGTGCCGAGTGCCAGATCTCCCAACTGCCACACCTGATGACGGGCCGGGAACAGGGACTGTTCGGCATGAAGAAGCTGCATTTCGGCAACCCCGGCGTACCAGGTCCGGAAGAAATCGAACTGTTCGGCGGGAGGCACCGACGAGGTGTTCTGGTCGATCGCGCATCTCAGAGGCTCATCAGCATAGGGATCGCTGGGAATGCCGGCTGCACTTACTCTTGCGTCCATGACAAACTCCTGTCCCGCCGTCGCCAGGGGAGGCCCATGGCGAGCGACCACCGCCTCTCGCGCTTCCAGCCATCTGTCGGGGGGCGTTTCGGCTCCCACCGACTTCCAGCCTCGGGAGTCGAGCGTTGTGTAGTCAGGATGATGCCGGCGCTCCGAGCACGTGGGCGGGAGCGGCATGGCGGCTGCGCTTATAGAGGCTGATCGAACACCATTCTGCTCTCCTGCATTTCGGCCGAACACCGGCTCCCGACATCCGCGGATTAGCGGCGGTCCTGCGGCGGCAACGACGCCGCATCACCAGAATCTCCTGAGGGCGAACCAATCTCTATCCACTTTCCGACACGACGGAGTGGCTGTCGGATAGCGTTGAAGCCGTGATGCGTTTCGTCGCCTTCTTCCTGCGGATCATGGCGCAGACGGTGTCGGCATGGTCACGGGACCACCTGTCCCCATGCCTGTGACGATTATCGCGAGGCGCGCGACCGAAATTCAAGATTCGATCGCTGCCAGGCAGATCCTCCCACCCGCCGCTTCAACGTCGGCGGGATCGCTGGCGATCCGCCATCGTCCTCGCCTTCTCGCAGCCCCCAAACATCAACCCTTGGAATGCCCGATCAATGCAGCGGGGACAGGCCGCGTTACGTGCGAATCCTCCCCACGCCAGCAGGTTCGACGACATCCATCAAATCTTGCGGCCCGTGCCCCCAAATGCGCCGCCGCGTCTCGCTGGGCGAGCATCCGAAGAGCGCCGAATAGGCCCCGGCGAAGCGGCCCAGGTGCCAGAAGCTGAAGCTCATGGCGATATCGGTGATCGAGAGGCGATCGCCCTCCGTCAGGATGAGGCCGTGCGCCGCTCGTAACCGCCGCTCCCGCTCATAGGCGCGAGGATTGACCCCCAGGCGTTCCTGAAACGCGCGCTCCAACGTTCGCTCGCCGACGCCCAGTATCCCGCAGACGGCGCTGACCGAAACCGGACCGTGCGGTTTCGTCTCGAGGATGGCGAGAGTGGCATCAACGATATCGCGTCGATCGCCGGAACCGAGGCTGCGGGCGGGCGGCCCCTCCGTGCGGGAGAGCACCTGCGCGAGCGCGGCGCCCGCCTCGCTCGCCGCAACCGCCAGGCCGGCACTAAGGTCGTAGTTACGCCGTGCGGCAGCCTCCGCGTACCCGACGGTCCGCAGCAGCTTCCGTTGAAGCTCCAGTTCGGTTGCCGGGGCGAAGCGCTGTTCGTGCACCCCAGGCATCAGCCAGTTCAGCCGGTCGAGTTGGGAAGCGGATGTCGTACGCAAAGAATCGAGCGCGGACCCACGCAGGCCGATCCGCATGAGGCGATAGCTACCGGGCATCTCCAGGTTGAATTCCGTTCCCGGGCCGATGACCCGCAATCGCGGTACTTCACTCCGTTGCCCGTTGAAGGTGGTGCCTTCACCCCAAAGGAACACCGCCGTCAGCGCGTTGTCATTGATCGCCCCCGACATCGCGATGCCACCTTTGTCCTGCAAGTCGAGGACGAAGGCGTCGCCATAGTCGATGGTCGCCAGGCGCGATGCATGGCGCTGTGCTCCGATCTGCTGGATATGGAATTCGGCATCGGGATCGGACTCGCGGGTGCGGGCCACGACGGAGTTGTATTTACGCGCGTACCAGTTCGGTGCCTCCAACATCCATGGTCTCCACAACTATCGTCCGAACTGGGAGATACCGGACGCAATCGCTTTTGCCCAATTCGGCCTTCAGTTTGTCTCGTCATTTGCCGGCCGGGCCTACTTCGCGCAACAGGTCGATTTCCCGCGATAGCAAACAAATCATCAACCGTTCGTCGCAGGTGAGGTCAAATCAAGGTTGCGACATATAACGCCAAATCACGTGACTGATGGCGGGGCGCAACCAGCCGGATTGATCGGACGGCCGCGTTGCAACGGTCCGGGCCGGGACCAGCGTCCCCGCCAGCCAGATCATTCGCGATACGTGGCTCACTTTGTGAAGCTCTACGTGACCTCGGCCAAGGTGCTGCCCATCAGTCTTCTGACAGTGGTCCGTGATGATCTGGGAGTCATGAGACGCGCGACAGCCCGGGTGCATTGGTTGTCGAGTGCGTTTTGAGACAGATACGCCACGCGTTGGACAGATGTTCTGGACGGACGGGCCGACATCGGCGCCGAAACGGCAGCGGGCGTAGGGGAGCCCGCTGCCGCCAGGAGCGAACACCACGACTGACTGATGTGTTCGGCTCCTTGTTCCCCGCAACGGCTTGGCGGCAGACCTCGCTGCGAGGAGGGTCGTTAGCTGAAAGCGCCGCACACCCCGTGAGTACGCCAGCGATGCCTCAGCGTTTTGAAGCAGCCCCCCGAAAGCCATGCGTGGTCTCGGGGGGACGCTATCAGCCCTTGCTGACCGGTAGAGCGACGAAGCGGTTGGCGTCGTCACGGGTGATCTGCATAAGCACAGCCTTGCGTCCTGCCTTGGCGGCATCCGACATGGCCTTGGTGACGTCGCCGGCGGTGCTCACCTTGGCCGCGTTGATCGTGGTGATGACGTCGCCGGGCTGGATGCCACGGTCCGCCGCGTCGCTGCTGGGATCGACATCGGTGACGACCAGTCCTTTGCCTTTGTCCGACTTGGTGACGGTCAGCCCGAGATCGGCCAATGCGTCGGTCTTGGCGGGCGCGGCCTGCTTACCGTCATCGCTTGAGCCCTGCTTGTCGCCGGAGGGCAGCGTACCCAGATCGACCTTGATCGTCTGGCTCTTGCCGCCGCGCCAGACGGTGACGTCGACCGATTTGCCTGGCGCATAGGCGCCGATCGTGCGGGCGAGTTCCTTCGGCGAGTCGACGTCCTTGCCGTTGACCTGCATAATGACGTCACCGGCGACGATGCCGGCCTTCCTGCCGGGACCAGCGTCCTGGGCGTTCGAAACCAGCGTGCCCTTGTCCGATTTCAGGCCGAGCGAGTCGGCGATGTCGGCGGTAACCGGCTGGATTTCAACGCCGAGCCAGCCGCGCTTGATGGAACCGTCCTTCATAAGGTCCTCAACGACTTGCTTGGCGGTTGACGCCGGAATGTCGAAGCCAATGCCGACACTGCCACCCGATGGTGAGAAGATGGCTGTATTGACGCCGATCACCTCACCGTTGAGGTTGAAGGTTGGGCCGCCCGAATTGCCGTGATTGACCGGAGCATCGATCTGGATGAAATCGTCATATGGGCCAGCGCCGATGTCTCGGCCGCGAGCCGAGACAATGCCGGAAGTAACGGTGCCGCCAAGGCCAAACGGATTGCCGACGGCCACCACCCAGTCACCGATGCGAACCTTGGAATCGTCGGCGAAGTCGACATAGGTGAACTTGTCGCCGCCGTCGACCTTCAGCACCGCAAGGTCGGTGCGTGGGTCGGTGCCGACCAGCTTGGCGTCGAGCTCCTTGCCGTCGCTGGTGACAACCGTGAAGGACGAGCCTTCCGAGACGACGTGATTGTTGGTGACGAGGTAGCCGTCCTCGGAGATGAAGAAGCCCGAACCTTGCGCGACCGGGCGCGGCTTGCGATCGCCATTTTTGAAGCTGCGTTGTTGCGGGTTGTCGGGGAGGTTGTCGAAGCCATCCTGGTCGTCGGAGCCTTCATCGGCCGCAGGCTGGATCGTCGACTTGACTTTGACGCTGACGACCGCGGGCGAGACGCGTTCGACGATATCGGCAAAGCCTGTCGACTGCGGCGCCTGGACATGCACGGCATCCGCCAGAACGGGAACCGTTCCCGAGAAAACTGCAGTGACACCGACAGCGCCGACGACTGCCAGTGACGCCACGGCCGCTGTCAGGCGCCGACGTGTGCTGGAATATGAATTGTGGGCGATATTCATGAGTTGGGGTCCTCTTGGAAGGATGCGCTCCAGATGAGCGTCCTGGACAGGAGGACTAGAGGGGCCCACATTACGGCGCCATTTCCATTGCATGAAAGTTTTGTCATTTTCCAAAAAAAATTAAGATAAAATATCAATAAAGACGCTATCGTCTTCCTTCTAAGAAAGGTTGCAAAATTGTAACTTGAAGAAAAGCGTAGCACTGAATTACGAGATATCGAAAACGAAGGTCGTTCGATGTCCCGAGAATCTAAACCAAAAGAGTTGCATATACCATCCGATTTATTCGGTGTTTACGCTACATTGATTCGAGGATCGTGCGACGGCGATTTCAGGTCAAATTTTGTCACAAGTTCTCTGTACGCTGATTGTTTGGCGGCGCATTTGAAGGCGGCGCGCAAAGCATCAGGCTCGCCTTTGCCGCCATTCCCCGAGTACGCCAGAAAGCCGCTCTAGACTGTGATTTTTCGTGGGATGAGGGCGCTGTCTAACGGGTGATTTTCGTCTCAACGAGAGGGGGCGGGCGGCCTGTCGCGGGGCATCGAGGAAGCGCGATACGGTTTCAAGGTCTTGTGATAGATCGCTGCCATACATTCCCTATGCTAGACTACGGCGGCGGACACAATTAACGGAGACGCAGTGCAAGAAATAAACGCCCTATCCACGTTTGGGATTCACGGCATATTCCAAAGAGACGAAGTGCTGGCTTAAAGTTACTTCGATTTGACCTCATCCGCGGCGACAGGTTGGACGGCGGCGGACACAGTTAACGGAGTGGCATATGAAGCGCATCATCATCGCCGCGCTCATCGCAAGCATGGCAGCACCTACATGGGCAATGCCGGTCGGAGCGCTGAGGCCGTCAGTTTCCGATACGGTCACGAACGTCGATCTAAGGAGGCCTCCCCGCCATAGACCGGGACACGGAGCACGGCCACCGCACCACAGGCCTCCCCATCATCGGCCCTCCCGTCCCCACCGTCATTACCGTCATTCGAGGAACAATAGTGGCGCCGTCGCGGCAGGCGTGATTGGCGGAATGCTGCTCGGCGGGATGGCGGTCTCGGCTGCCCGCCAGCACAATCACAGCGCCTGGAATAACCATGTGAACTGGTGCTCGCAGCGCTACCGCTCGTATCGAGTCTCGGACAATAGCTGGCAGCCTCACAATGGCCCGCGCCGGCAGTGCATCTCGCCCTTCTGAGCGTGCTCCGGGTTCGCTGGTTCCGGCGAACCCGATTGGATTTGTTGCAACGGGCTGAGTGCAAGCTGGTACGGGAGCAAAAACCGACCCAGGCAAAGGCCAGCGAGGCCATTGGCGCGAGCCAGCCTACGCTGATGCGCCAGTTTGGGAGGACTATTGTGCTGAGAAACCTATCAATCGCGGCAACTAGCGCCCTGATGATTGCAAGCTTCAAGCATTCCGCGTCCGGCGCGTCGATTGGGGCGGGCAATCCCTATCCCGTCAGCAACTACACATGCCAGGACGGCACGCGTCTGGCAGTGCGTCTCCTCGGTGATCGCGCTTCGGTATCCGTCAACGACGCGGCCGAGGTTGATCTGCCCTCAATGGGCCCAGAGGGAACGATCTATTCGAACGGCCAATGGACGCTCACCATCATACAGGGACGCCTGTCGTGGGGCGTTGGCCGAGCTGTGCCGTCCGCATGCGCCGGCGGTTGAGCATCTCATCTCCCTGTAAGGAAAATTGATATGCAAAGACTATTCAGTTCGATCGCGCACTGCATCGCCGGCTGGCGGCGTCATTGGCTCTGTTCTGTTGCAACGTTTTAACCGCCGGCTTTGTGCCAAGGGATCTTTTTGCTGCGGCCAAATGCAATCGAACCACGAACACCGGCCGAGGCATGGCGGCGACGTGGGCGTAGTCTTCGGAATTCCGGGTACGCGTAAGCTCCTTGTGCATTCCAAGTCGCCACTCGGGTAAGCGCTAGAGAACGATAACGCGGGCGCCGTTGCGTACTGTCCCGTAGAGTTCAAAAATGTGCTCGTTCAACATCCGGATGCAACCGGACGATGCGGCTTTGCCAATAGTCCACGGCTCATTGGTCCCATGAATGCGGTAAAGCGTATCCTGGCCATTGCGATACAGATACAGCGCCCGTGCTCCGAGAGGATTGTTTGGGCCTCCGGGGACGCGCTGCGGTAAGCTCGGATTACGGCGTCGCATGTTGGCGGTAGGAGTCCAGGTTGGCCATTTGGCTCTTCGTCCGACTATCGCCTCTCCACTCCACCTCTGTCCGTCCCGACCGACTGCAATCCCAAAGCGGATCGCCCTGCCGGCATCTTCGACATAATACAGGAAGCGCTCTTGCTTATTGATAAGGATTGTTCCGGAAGGTTCCTTGCCCAAATAAGGCACCATTTGCCGACGGAACTGCTGGGGAATATGTGCCTTGTCGACGAGAGGAACGTCAAACGGCTTGTCTGGGATCCTCCCGATATACCAACTCTTCTGGGAGGCTTCCGCGCGACCAAATAGCGCCAGAAATGATACCCCTCCAACAATCACGGATCGTCTGTTTAAAGAATTTACCAAATGAATCTCCTATCCTCGATCAGGTCACGTCAGCCGAATTCACCAACTACTTGCTCTACAGTTGGCGGCCAAGCAGATAGTTGCTGGCCAGAAGGCTGCTCAACGAAGGTGTGTTGTCGCCGGGCCGCTCCGCCAAAGGCGGATGCTTGATGCCCAGCCAGCCGGCTTCGCGTGCCTCTTTGGGGGAGATTCCAAACTCTCTCCTGAATGTTCGGCTGTATGTGGAAGGGTCTACAAAGCCCCATTCCTCCGCGATGCTGGAGATCGGGCGTCCGTCCGTGCTGTCCCCCAGAACATCCCTTGTCTTCAGCAACCTTTGGCGCCGGATGTAGTGTGACACGCCTCCAGCCGGTTCGAAAATCCGATAAAGGCGGGAGCGTGAGATGCTGAGTTCCTGGCAGAGCCTTTCCGGCGTCAGGTCGCGATCGGCAAGCCTGGCGGCAATGAGCCTGTTCGCGCGGGCCATGATGACGGCATCGATCGGTTCCTGGGCCTCGAAAAAGTGATCCCGGGATGGGGAGATGCACGCGGCGAGCAGGCTGGTGGTCGCTGCCGCAATATACGGAACATCGTTCTCCGTGCGGTTTGGAAGCGAATGATAAAGCAGCAGGATGTAATCCGCGACGAACGCCGCCATCTCCTGGCGGATGTCCAGCGTGAAGGGCTGCGAGAACGCGAAGTCTCGCGGAAGGAACAGGCAAATCACGCCATCATCCTCGCCCTGACCCTGATGCGGCATCGCCAGGCACTGCCAGCGCAACGGTCCTATCCGGGGCTGCCCGCCGTCTGAAGGGATTGTCTGCGGCACGCACAGAAGCCAATGATCGAAGACCGGATTCTTCTTGCTGCTCCAGCGGCGATGATAGCCGGTTCCGGGATATTCGATGCAGGCCAGCACGAGGCCGCCCAGCTGCCACACCCGCTCGCGCGCGGCGAACGAACCGAACTTGTCTCGAAGCAATTCGATGTCGGCAATGCTGGAGTGCCAGCTTCGATAAAGGTCGAACTGTTCAGCGGGCGGCGCCGACGAGGTGTCGATGTCGACGACGCATCTCAGAGGCTCTGTGGTTCCAATCTTGGCGCTTGCGCTGATAACTCGTGCCTTGTCCTGCATGAGGCAACTCATCGCTTGGAAGAAAGTGACAACCCCAGGGAATTGTTGATGAGAAGGGTGCCCAGGTGCCGACACCATCGATCGGCTGATCGATGCTCAGCCAGGTGGAGTGCTTGACGCCTTGCCATCCGAGTTCGCGCGCCTCCTTGGGAGACACGCCGAACTCCAATTTGAACATCCGGCTATAGGTGGAAGGATCGGCGAAGCCCCATGCCTCGGCAATGCTGGAGATCGTTCGCCTGTCCGAACTGTTGGCCAGGGCATCGCGTGTCTTGAGCAGTCGCTTGCGGCGCACATAATTGGCCACTCCGCCCGCCGGCTCGAAAATCCGATAGAGACGCGACCGTGAGATGCCGGCCGCACGGCAGAGCTTGGCGGGCGTCAAATCGGGGTCGGTCAATCTTTCCACAATGGTTTTGGCGATACGCGCGGTGGTAACGGCGTCCACGGGTCCTTGCGCGGCTGCGAGATGATCCTTTGAGGGCATCAGTGCCGCGGCGAAGAGATTGGCGGTCGCCGTGACGATGTGCGGCAGATCTCCTTCCCTCAGATCGGGGAGAGAGCGGTAGAGCAGGATCGCGTAGTGGGCCAGGAAGGTCAACGTCGCGTCGCTTGCTTCGATTTTTGACGAGCGGGTCGCCGGCCACGTGCGCGGCAGAAAGAGCCTGATGAACAGGTCATCATGGGTCACCGCGACATCGGGCAGTGCCAGGCATCTCAGGCGAGGCTTTCCTGCTTCCATTTTGCCGCCACGGGATCGTGAAAACGGCACGGACAGCACCCAATGATCCAGCAGCGGCCGCTTCCGATGCTCCCATCGAATGTCGTAGCCGAAACCGGGAAACTTGATTGTGCCGAGTGCCAGATCTCCCAACTGCCATACCTGATGACGAGCCGGGAACAGGGACTGTTCGGCACGAAGAAGCTGCATTTCGGCAACCCCGGCGTACCAGGTCCGGAAGAAATCGAACTGTTCGGCGGGAGGCACCGACGAGGTGTTCTGGTCGATCGCGCATCTCAGAGGCTCATCAGCATAGGGATCGCTGGGAATGCCGGCTGCACTTACTCTTGCGTCCATGACAAACTCCTGTCCCGCATGAGAGCTGCCATGATCTAGGCAGGTCACAGCGCGACAGGCCGATTTCCCACCAAGGAAAACCAACAATAAAATTGGATCGTCAACCTGCCGCCGCGGATGAGATCAAATCGAAGTAACTCTAAGCCAGCACTTCGTTTTTTTGGAATATGCTGTGAATCCCAAACGTGGATCAGGCGTTTATTTCTTGCGCTCCGGAATGAGCCCAATCGAGCAAAATGTCGATCTCTCGTGGCTCACGATACAGGCACGGCGCTTCGCGCGGCTCGTCCGGGTTGATGAGTGGCTTACGGGTGGCGTGCGCGATCGCACAGCAGCGTGATGCGAAGAGATCTGCGCAGATATCCGCTATGCCTTGCGCAGTGATACTGTCCTTTGCTTCCTGCACGCCCGTTCCGTTTAGAGTGGGCAGAGCCGCTTTCATGAGGCTACGGTGGCGCCGAGAGCGAGCAGACATCGGAGGCAAGTTCTTCCCTCTGGAAATCCGGCCAGTACGCTGGCTATCCCAACTCTAGGCATTCCATCCATTTTTTGAGTTCCCGGCTTTGTTCTCCAGTCGGTAGCGTGGACTCTTATCCGGACATAGGACATTCGGTTGGAATAACCGCTGGTGATTTGACCGCCAGTCGGCGGGTCCCGATCATAAAAATATGGTCGGCTGGCGATCATGGAGGGTAGCAATTCTGTCCAGAAAACCGTGCTCCCCGTTTAGGATCGCCGCGCCATTTTTGGCACTCTGTCTTGCAGCGGCAGACAGTGCTCAGGCTGCTACCTTGACGGCGCGCGGCAACGAGCCGAATTGGCAGATCAAGGTGTCCGACAAGGCAATTACCTTTCATGCACTGGAGGGAGAGACTTTCACGATTGAACCGGTGCCGCAGCCCACGACAAAGGACGGCACCGATGTATACACAGCGACTGTTGATGGCCGACACTTCACGCTAACGATTACGGACGCAGTGTGCGCCGATACGATGACGGGAATGCCATATCCGAATACCGCGACCGTGATGATGGGTGACCGCAAGTTGGCAGGGTGCGCCGGCGAACCTGCAGACCTGCTTCACGGGGATCGGCCTGTCGAAATGATAGCCGGAAAGGCCCTTGTTGCAGGGTCCCAGCCCACTCTTGCTTTCGATCAGGGCGGAAGCGTCCACGGGAATGGCTCGTGCAACCGATTCTTTGGCAAATTCACCGCGACCGGGGAAGGTCTGACGATTTCAGAGACGGGCGCATCAATGATGATGTGCGATCAACCGCTCATGGACCAGGAGCGCAATCTTCTGGCCGCTCTCGAAGCAGTTCGTCGCTTCGAGGTCGCATCAACAGGGCAATTGCGGCTTCTCGGTAAGGACGGTCAGACGCTCGTAAGCCTGGGGAAATAGACTCTCTTGGCATGGAGAGCCCGAATACCAGGCGGGCTGGGCTGGTCGCGCAGCGAAAGGGTACAAGGAATGACCACTTCATCAAGAACTCCGTACCCCGTCTTTCACTAGTGGCACAGCTATTATGTGTTTCCAGTTTGTCATGGCCGCGCCGGCAACTGAACGGGGTCACGGGACAGCGACATGGTCGGTGCCGTCAGCCGCATGAAGAAAGCCGCAATACGGTTCGTTCCGGTCATCTTGTTGGCGGCGCTTCTGCAGGGTTGCGCAGGTCCAAGGGCTGTCACTGGCCTCGCCTCTCCCACTCAGTCCGATGCGCGGTATCTATCGACGATCCCGTTCCTGGTAGCCACTACGCGCGCAGCGTCCGCTACAGCCGAACCGCCTTACTCTCGCGATCGCTCTTTGGCGTTGAGTTTTGCACAGGTGAACGTTCTCGTGCCGGCAATGCATAGACCCGGCTCCGTCGAAACCTCATCGGGCATACCTGATCCTACCCGACATTTCTCGGCACGCAATCTCACCCATATTGCGGATGGCAAGTCATTTCTGTCCCAATTGAACGCTCGACTGGCAAAGCGCCCGCCATCACAGCGGGAGATATTCATCTTTGTTCATGGCTATAACAACAACTTTGCGGAGGGTTTGTTTCGCAACGCCCAGATCGTTCACGATTACAATATTTCCTCCGTGCCTCTCCATTTTTCGTGGGCGTCCGCCGCATCCTTCGGTGGCTATCTTTTCGATCGAGACAGCGCTTTGCAGGCCAGGGCCGGCCTTGCCGAAACCATCGAAATCGCAGCGCGCTCCAACGCGAGCGGGATCGTCATCGCTGGTCACTCAATGGGCGCGTATGTCGTGATGGAGGCGCTGCGTACTCTGGCACTGAGCGGCAAGAGCTACATCTTTCCGAAGATCCGTGGCGTCATGCTTGCTGCCCCAGACATCGATCCGGATGTCTTCAGCAGCCAGGTCAACGATATTCCGACGCTCCCGCAGCCATTTACTATCATCGTCTCGCGCCGCGACCGCGCATTGAGCGTGTCAAGGCGCCTGACAGGCGGCGGCCCCAGGATCGGCAGCGGCTCCAATATTCCGCTTCTCCAGAAGAAAAATGTTCAGGTGATCGACATCTCCGACATCGACGGTGGCGGACACAGCGCGTTCGCGAGTTCGGGCACCCTGATCCAACTGCTGGGCTCGAATCGTCTCCTGCGCCGCCTCATCACTGACGAAGACGCAACTGCCAACACCAAGGTTGCCGAGGCGGGACAGGCCGTGTTCGAAAATGCCGCTCTGGCGATCCACCTGCCGGTCAGAATTCTGGAGGGGTTAGGCCCCGGACAATCTCGGCCGGTTTCGGATGGTAGCAATGCGTCGCGATAAGCTCGAAGGATCTGATCGGGAACGCAAATGACGAGTGTTCAATTTCTTTCACTGTTTCTATGGAGGTGACTATGGCTGCAAATTCAGGGTCTCTGTTGGTCAACAAATTGACCGCTATCGGTTTCATAGTTGTGGGATTTCTCATTCTTGCATCCGGCTACCGGTATGGCTCGTCCTCAACCTTATTGGGTGGATGCCTTATTCTGGCTATCGGCGTCATTCTCTTGATTCTGAAGATCGCCCGTCGAAATAACGAGACGCCTTAAAAGCAACTCCGGAAGAAGTGCACCGCGATTCTCCGTTCGGAATTGCGTAAAATAAAGAGATGGAGCGGTTCGGCGTTTCCGCGAGATTCCACCAATCGCCGAACGGCTCCGGATCGATCATGCGCCAGCTCGGCACGAGGCTCGCTGGGAAGCGTCCTCATGGCAATCCGCAAGACATCCCAGCGCAGACCGGATTTTCTTGCCCGGCCATTGCTCCGACGGCGCCGGTTGGTGCTGATACGACGACGGCCAACGCCGTCGATCCCCTTTGGAGCTTCTTGTATCGCCGGCTTATCGGTGTGGAAGATTCGTGCCCCGGGCAAGGCGAACAATGCAGATTGAAATGATGCCGCCCAAAAGTCCGGCAATACCCACACCTATCAACACTTCGAGCGTGAGCCCGCCGGAGCCATGTGACAAGGCATCAAAAGCACTTCCCATATAGCCGACTAAGCGCGCCACGCCTGGAAACAGCATGGCAAGAAGTGTCAGGACCAAGCCCCCAAACGCGCCGATGGCAGCGATGGATTTCCATTCAAAACCGATCGGACGCCAAAGCCGAGCCACGGCCACGGCTCCGGCGGCTCCGCAAACCGCCTCGAATAGAAGCAGGATCGCTATTTCAGGACCGGACATGTCAAATCGATGCGGCCCGACACGCAAGGAAGCCGGAGGCCGCGCCCTGGAAAAATTCCGACGCAGCGGATCATCACGTGTTTGAGCCAGACTCCTGCCCGGCCGCCGCCGACGCACGCTGAAGTGCGTCGCGCAGGACTTGCTCTTTGGTTTCGTCCAGGGATGTTTTGAGCACCACGCCACCGAAACCTTGGATTTCCTTAAGCACCTTATCAGCCGTCATGTCCTGGACAAGGACGAAAAGCGCCGCGTTGCCGGGCTGGATGCTGGTCGACAGATCGCGCATGAATGCATCGTTGATGCCAACATCGGTCAGCGCACCGCCAAGGGCTCTAGATGCGGCGCCGACGGCAAGACCGACCAGCGGATTCAGGAAGAGGAAACCGATGAGCATTCCCCAGAAGCTACCGGATATCGCGCCCGTGGCAGTCGTATTCATCAGCTGGTTCAGCTTGATCGTGCCTGCTTCGGTTTTGGTCGCGATCACCGCGTCACCCAGTTTGATGATGTATTCCTTCTGCAATGCCAGAAGGAGCTGGCGCACTTCTTCAGCTTTGGCCTCGGTCGGATATACGACGACAACCAAGTCGGACATATGAACCCCCTAGGATGAGACTCTACGCAGTTGAGATTTCTTACACAGCCGAGACACCGAAGGATTGAGCCGTAAATCCAAGCAATGTGCCGTCAGTCCCATTTTTGCATTGGGCTCAGCCTGTTCCCTATTGGCGGCTTTTCGTACGGTATCTGATGAGCGTTTAAATCGCGGGCACGGGTCGCTCCGCTGCACCGGGTGCGGCTATCTTCCACCGCGATGGGCGAGGTATCGTTTCAACTGTTCTATCCGGTCGGGCGTCCAACCTTTGGGATCAGTCACGGCAAGCCAGGCATCAACATAGTGCTCGGGCGCATAGACATGCCCGTAACCCATCGGCGTGGAGGTTGCCATGCCCATATCGAGTGCCAGTTGCAGCATCGTCACCACCGGATACCACCGCAATTGCGGTGACACGTCGGGACCGCGCGGTGCGCTCATCCAGTCGGGACGCCGGTAAATATCCCGATAGTCGAAGAAGGTGATGGCATCGCTTGCGTACTGCAGATAGACGATACGCATAGGCCCCCATCGTGTACCCGGCGCGACCGTCCCGCCATGCTGGTTCATGAAGCGGACAACCGAGCCGTCCCCGAACTGCGGCAGCCACGCAGGCGACCCAGGATTTCGCGCATCGGTGGCCCGCCGCCAAATCCTGCTTTCGAAGGGCGGCCCGCTCCACAAGGCACCCTGGATCGGATCGCCGAGTATCTCGAAGAGTTCAGCCGAACGTTCGGAATTCATCGCGCCAAGACTTAGCCCATGCAGGTATAGTTTCGGCCGGTGGTTCTTGGGCAGGGTTGTCCAATAACCGTAGACGGCAGCGAACAGCGCCCTCGACGCCTCCGCGCCATAACCCGGCTGCACGAGCAGCGATAGCGGGCTCGATAGATAGGAGTACTGCAAGGCGACGCTCGCCACGTCGCCATTGTGCAGGTATTCAACCGCATCCATCGCCGAGGGATCGACCCAGCCGGTGCCCGTCGGTGTGATGACAATCAACACCGAGCGGCCAAAACCACCGACGCGTATCAGCTCATTGAGGGCCAGCTTGGCGCGCTGTTCGACAGTATCGCCTGCCCCAAGCCCGACATAGACCCTGATCGGCTCGAGCGCAGGCCCTTGAGTAAAGGCCCGGATCTCTGCCGCGCTGGGTCCGGTCGCGACGAATTCGCGGCCCGCCCGCCCAAGTTTCTCCCACGCGACCAATGAGGCCGCGCTGCCCGTCTTGAGGGGGGACGTTGGGCGTACCCGATCGGGCTCGATGAGCGCGTCGAACGCCGCAAAGGACGAGTCGAGCAGATGCAGCGCTGTGCGGATGAGAAGGCCGTTCGCGATCATCCAGAACAACAGGACGCTCACGGTAAAGCTGATCACTTGCGAAATCCGCGGCGGCACAAAGCGGCCGATGGCGTTCGACGTGAAGCGCAAGACAGCCTTGAAGAGGCGGGCCAACACAATGAGTGCTACAAAGGTGATGACCGCGATCAGGCAGACTTCGAACGGGTGGGCGCTCGTCACGGGTTCGAGTTCCATCAGCCTGCGGATCGAGTTCTGCCACTCGGTCGTTCGCCATAAGAATGATATGGCGATGACGGCGCACACCAGCGCCGAGGCGATCTTGAGCCATTTCTGGATGCGACCCCGGGGCTCCGGCAACTCCATATATCGCCATAGCCAGCGCCAGATGACCCCAATCCCATATCCGGCTGCGAAACAGGCGCCGGAGAGGGCGCCCTGTGTCACATAGGTTCGGGGAACGAGCGTGGGCGTTAACGAGGCCACGAAGAACAGGGTGCCTAGGACAACACCTCCGGCGGAAAGCGAGCGCAAGAACCTCACCAGGAGGTCGGCAGATAGCCGCGTTGCGACGAATGCTACCATGCCTGCATTGCCGGTTTTACTTTGTCGAATAGGGGAGTTGTTCGGCAGAGATCACTTTGTATCTCAAGATACAGTTTGGAACGCCGAAATCAATCACAGTCACCGCCGCATTGTCGCGTCACCAGAGACCGCGCTTTCATGCCGAAACCGCAGACCGCCTCGCAGCGGCCAGCCAACCCAGTCCGTGAGCTATGAGGTCGATTCCCAAAAGGGCCCCTATCACCCAAATTCCGGTCGAGGGCCATCCAACCAGTATCAAGAGGCCTGCCGCTAGACCGAACAAGCCGGAAACAAACATCAGCCGCCTGCCACTACGCAAGTAGCGGTTTCCCAAGAATATTCTTCCAACCCCTGAAACCACAAGGGCGATCCCCAAAATCCACGTAAGGATCACAGATCCAAGAACGGGTATGCTAATCAGCACACAACCGAAAATGACATACAGGATACCGAGAAACGTCTGCCACAGAAAGCCACGCCATCCCCCCGCCCATATGGCCATGGTGATCTCAACGAACCCTGCGCATACGACGACCACACCGAGAAGAAGGGTACTTATGGTTGTGGCAAGGGTCACGTCGGCTAAGACGAAAAAACCCGCAAGGATAAACACCACTCCTATGGCCGAATTGGCAGTAGCGGATCGTGCTGGCTGTTCAACGGTAGACAGGTCCGTCATTGTCGATGGCTTCCCGACATTTTCGAATGCAACGCAACTCACCTTCGCAATTCAACTCACCAACGGACACGGCGGATATCCACGACGCGAGCCGTTCGGGAATTAAGCGTCACTTCAAATCGGCTGCCGGCACGGCGTGCATGATATTTGAAAAATGGTCCTCGGCAGGTCATTCGGCGAACATCTCGGAAGCCACGGTTTTGAAGCAGCCTCTGGCCTTGGCTGCATGTGATCGCTCTGCCGCTGTTGAGGCTGGAGCCGATCGGCATGTTGAACGTCGCCACCTCCGCAAATGAGGGAACTGCGGTCGGCACCGTAAGGCTGATCGCGACTGCGAGAGCTGCCAAGGAATTTCTGAACATGTTCGTTCTCACCACGAAAGTATTGTGAGAACCATCAGTTCATAGGCCGCTCTGATGTCAATAAGCTGGCACGGTGCCTTGATGCTTTAGGGACGCCAGGCCAAGGATCTGGACTATTTGTCCATGCTTGGCGGCAAAAGAGACTGGGGGTCGCTTGTTACAACTGCTGGTCCGGAGCTCCGTGCGTTGAGCCGGGAGCGGAGATCGGAGAAATCCAGCGCGTATTTTGTGTATTTAGGCAGGCCTGTGCAACCTCAGCCCAGACAGATCCCAAGCAGGCTTAGCGCTTAGTAGGTCAATTCAAATCCCAGCCCGGATCTGGCATACCTATAACTTAGCCCTCGAGGCCAACGCATTACACCAGAGAACATCTTACACCGTTTTGAAGTAGATTAAGTCAAACCGTTGGAGTTATTTCTTCTAGAAGCTCTTCGAGCGGATGCATTCAATGACGCGGGTCGATCACATTTCGTCGAGCATGATCTCCCGCCCCCCGCAGTGACAGGCGTTCTGTTGCTGTCTGCACGAGAAAGTAGATCGCAGGAACGATCAACAAGCCGATCGTCGTGGCTGCGATCATGCCGCCAAAGATTGTAACGCCAACAGCCCGCCGCGCACCTGCGCCGGCGCCTGTCGACACGACAAGGGGAATGATTCCGAGAATGAAGGAGACCGCTGTCATCATGACGGCCCTGAAGCGCTGCTCGGCTCCGGTCCGCGCGGCCTGCACTATGCTTAGTCCTTCACCACGCCGCTCCTTGGCGAATTCCACGATCAAGATGGCATTCTTCGCCGCCAGCCCGATCAGCAGCACGATGGCGATCTGCACGTAGAGGCTGTTCTGCAACCCGAAGGCCCTCAATGCCGCTACGGCGCCAAAGAGAGCGGCTCCGAGCGAAAGGATGACGACCAGCGGAAGCGACCAGCTCTCATACTGGGCGACAAGGAAGAGATAGGCAAACAGGAACGCCAGCGCGAAGACCAGCCCCTCCTGGCCACTGCCGCGGCGCTCCTGAAACGACAGCCCCGACCACTCGAATCCATAGCCGTTCGGCAACAGCTGGACCGCCGTCTTCTCCATGGCATCCATAGCACCGCCGCTGCTGCTTCCAGGCGCTGTAATGGCGTTTATGGGGGCGGCGACCGACAGATTGTAACGCTGAATGGCGAACGGCGACAGGATGGTCGTCAACGACGCCAGATTGCTCAATGGCACCATGGTGCCGTTGCGGCTGCGCACGTGCAGCTTGAAAATGTCCTCCGCATGGGCGCGGAAATCGGCATCGGCCTGCAGATTGACCTGGAACACGCGACCATTGAGCGTGAAATCATTCACATAGCGCGATCCGAAGGCCGCACCGATGGTGGAATAGACGTCCAACACGCTTACCCCAAGCGCCTCGGCGCGCGCCCTGTCGACGTCGACATAGACCTGCGGGACATTCGCGCTGAAGGTGGTAGCGGCCCCACCGAGCTCCGGCAGGTGATTGAAGGCGCCAAGCAGGGCGCCGACGACCTGCGCGATCTCCTGCGGCGGCTGCCCTTCAAGCGCCTGCAGGCGAAAGTCCAGGCCACCGACCGAGCCGATGCCGGCAATCGCCGGCGGAGCGAAGACGGCGACATTCGCGCCCGGGATTTGGGAAAACTTCATCCGCAGCGCCTGCAGGATGCCGGCGAGCTGCAGTTCCCTGGACGTGCGCTCGTCCCACGGCTTCAGCGCAGCGACCGCCATGGCGCCGCTTGGCGAACTCGTCGACTGAAGGATGCTGAACCCCGCAACCGTGATGACGTCCTGCACGCCGCCGGTGTCGGCGAGAATCTTGCGCACATCCTCCACGATGGCTTTCGTGCGCTCGAGTGAAGCGGCATTCGGCAACTGGATGTCGACGAACAGCGCCCCCTGGTCCTCGTCGGGCAGGAAAGTCGACGGCAGCCCGGTGAAAATCAGATAGGCGGCGACAAAACAGGCAAGCAATCCCGTCAACGGCACATACCAATGCCGCACCAGAAACCCGACGAGGCGTCCATAGCCGCCGCGCGTCTTGTTCATGAATGCTGTGAACCAGGCCAGCGGGCCACGCTTGAAATGGCCCACATCGCGCCGCAGAAGCAGTGCGGCCAGCGCGGGACTCAGGGTCAATCCGACGAAAGAGGAAATCACCAGCGACGAAGACAAGGTCACAGCGAACTGCCGGTAGAGTTGACCGCCTATGCCGCCGAGAAACGCCGTCGGCGTCACCACGGCAAGCAGCACCAGGGTGGTGGAAATGATCGGCCCGGTGATCTGATGCATCGCCTTGCGCGTGGCGTCGGCGACCCCAATGTCAGGCGTATCTTCCAGCACATGCTTGACGTTTTCGACGACGAGGATGGCGTCGTCCACCACCAGGCCGATTGCCAGCACCAGTGCCAGAAGAGAAATCATGTTCAGCGAATAGCCGGCGGCAAACAGCACTGCCACGGCACCCAGCATGGAAACAGGGATGGCAAGCGCCGAGATGAATGTGGCGCGCCAATCCTGCAGGAACACATAGGTGACGGCGAGAACGATCAGGAATGCTTCAAGCAGGGTTCTGGCCGTCAGCGAGATGCTGGCATTCACGAAGCGGGTCGCATCGTAGACAATGTGATACTGCATGCCTTTGGGGAAGCGCGACGAAAGGCGCTGCAGTTCGGCGCGGACCGCCGTTGCGGTCTGGATGGCGTTGGCGCCGGGAGACTGGTTGACCTGCATCATCGCCGACGCATGTCCGGCAAAGCTGGCGCTCGAAGCATAGCTTAGCGCCCCAAGCTCGAGCCGCGCTATGTCGCGCAGGTAGACCTTGGCCCCCGACGAGCCCGTGCGCACGACGATGTCGCCGAAGTCCTCGGCGCTCCTCAGCCGCCCCTGCGCGACCAGCGTGTATTGCAGCTCGGAGCCCTGTGCCTGCGGCGGCGCACCCGCCTGCCCGAGCGTCGCCTGGATATTCTGTCGTTGGATGGCGGCCGAAACATCGTCGGGCGTCAGCCCAAGCGCGTCCATGCGCTGCGGATTGAGCCACACCCGCATCGAGTATTCCGAGGCCCCGGCAACGGAAGCTTCGCCAACGCCCGGCACGCGCGATATCGCGTCGGCGACCGTCGTGGTGATGAAATTCGTGATCGCCAGGGCATCGAGGCTGTCGTCCGGAGAATAGAAAGCGATGCCAAGGACGAAATCCGGCGAGCGGGCACGCACGGAGACCCCTTGCTGGGCGACCGCCGCCGGCAGGCGCGAAATCGCCAACTGGGCGCGGTTCTGCACGTTGATCTGCGCCGTCTCCGGATCGGTTCCAACTTCGAAGGTCACCGACAGCGTGTACTGGCCGGCGTTGGAACTGGTGGACGACATGTACATCATGTGATCCACGCCGTTGATGGCCGTCTCGAGGGGACCGCCGACCACGTCGGCGATGACTTCCGCGCTTGCTCCCGGATAGGAAGCCGACACGGTAACCGTCGGAGGCGTAATCTGCGGATATTGCTGTATCGGCAGAGAAAACACCGCGATCGCGCCGGCGATCGAAATGATGATCGAGATAACGATCGCGAGCCTGGTGCGGTGGATGAAGAGATCGGAGATCATTGCGCGCTCCCCGCTTCGCGTGGTGTGACCTGCTGACCATCAGAAATGCGTTGCAGCCCCTCGACGACGATTGTTTCGCCGCCCTTTAATCCGCTCGTTACCGCCCAACGATTGTCGATGCGCGCGCCGGTCGTGATCACCTGCCTGGTCACGGTATTGTTGTTGAGCACGAAGACGAACTTGCCCTGGCGGTCCTGAAGAACAGACGCCATCGGCACCATCGGCAATTCCTTGGCTGCTTCGTCGACGACGGTGAGCCGGACGAACTGGCCAGGCGTCAATATGTGGTCGGGGTTGGGAAACAGCGCACGGACGGCCGCGGTCCCGGTCTGCAGGTTGACCTCATTGTCGATGAACTGCACCCGCCCCGGCGAAGTGTATTGCGTGCCGTTGGCGAGCGACAGGCTCAGGTGGAACTGGTTCGGATCAATGCTCTGGCCGCCAGCGAGTTTCTGTCTGATGTCGACCAAGGTGCTGTCGGCGATCGAAAATGCGACGCGGACAGGGTCGAGTTGCACGATGCGCGCCAACGGTCCAGAGCCAGGCCCCACCAGATTTCCGGGCGTCGCCAGGGAGCGGCCGATGGTCCCGTCAATGGGCGACTTGATCTGGGCGTAGGAAAGGTTGAGTTCGGCCGTGTTGCGGGCTGCATTGGCGCTTTGGACGTCCGCCGCGGCCACGTCGAATGCAGCCTGCGCATCGTCCAAGGTGGCCTGCGGAATGGTCCTGCGGTTGAACAGGTCCCTGGCGCGTGACAGGCTTTGTTGTGCGGCATTGCGCGTGGCTTCCGTCCTGGCCACTTGCGCCTGTGCGGACATCAGCGCCGCCGACAGTTGATCCGGCTCGATTTCGAAAAGCAGGTCGCCTTCCTTCACGCCTTTGCCTTCCGAGAACTTGACCGCCTTCAGCAGGCCGGAGACGCGTGCTTGTATGTCGACCGCCTCGATCGCCTCGACCTGCGCGTTATACGTCAGCGGCGGGCTTGCGGGGCCGGACAGAACTTTTTCCATCACCACCGGCACTGCCGCCGCCGGTTGCACGGTCTGCGCATGCGCCGTTCCCGTGAAGCCGGCCACTCCGACCAGTAATGCGGCCGCCACGACCGCGGGGCGGAAATCGAAATTGCTTCCCATAGCGGATCCTCGCATCCTGTTCTCAAGACAAAATCTTCGTCTTGCGCACGCTCAGCGCAATGACGAGATACGCCAGTCCAGCAATCATCAGGGAGAACCCGGCCACAAGGCCAGTCGGCATCTCTCTGACCATTGGCCACTTCAGAATTATGGAAATGCTTGCAAGTATAGCGACGATTCCAGAAACAACGAACCAATACCAATGGCTCGACTTCCTGACCTCAATCGCGATTATGATCTGAAGAATTCCGTGCACAAACAATACAAACGCTATGAATAGCGATATTGCAGCCGACGCCTTTACAGGATTGAAGTAAATCATGATACCGCCGATGAGCTCGAAGAAGCCGGTCAGCTCCTGCCATACGAAGCCGGCCCAGCTTTTGATCCAAAGGGACTGTATGACCTTGATGACGCCGACCACGATCAGAGCCACGGCGAACACGACGCTGGATGCGAAGTTGGAAACGGCTGGAACAGAGACGGAAAACACTCCACCCGCAAGCAGGAGAAGCCCAAAAAGCAGAAACCTGCGCCATTTGCTCTGCTCGATTTCGGCTCTTTCAGATGGCGTCGCAGGCGATTGGTCTGATTTTCCTGTCATTTCTCCGCTCCACGCGCGTTCTAGATATCGGCCTCACGGCCAACGAAATGAACAATTTCTTTCATGGCCAAGAAACCAATTAAGGCATCAATAGATCGTTCCTCTCCTTTTTCTGAAAGAACAGAGACGCGTATCTCTGAAATATCTTTCCCTTCATCAACATCGCTATCCATGGACATGAGTCGGAGATTTTTCAATTCTATTGCCTGAACGATAGATGATCTAATAATATCTGCCTTCTGCAAATCGCACTGTATTTTTATAAAATAGATTTTCTCGTTATCCGCAGGCAAGGAAGAATATCCCCCCACATAAAGAGCGAGCCGAGGCAGGAGGACATTCGACAGGATCACGAACAAGGTCGTTTCTACCGCGAGCAGCAGGAAGCCGTAGCCGACAAACACGCCCACGGCCCCGGTGCTCCAGACGGTAGCAGCCGTGCTCAGCCCCCTTATGCTGGTGCCGTCCCTCATGATCAGGCCGGCACCTAGAAAGCCGATGCCAGTTACCACCTGAGATCCCATGCGCAGATCCAGTTCCAGTCCAAGCGCGCCGGGCAAGGACGCATAGGACGCCGCGCCCAACGCGACCAGGGCATGGGTCACGAGCCCGGTATGGCGCTGCTTGTATTGGCGCTCCACGCCGATCAGAAGTCCGAGCAGCAGGGATAGCGCCAGCTTCAGCGTGATCGAGTGGGCTGCTATCAAATTGGCCATCATCCGCGGTGCCGATGCCAGACACCGCGGCTAGCCGAGGACGAGCCCCTCGGCGATCGCCGGTTCCTCAAGACCATAAAGTCAGGATGGATTGACTGACCGCCGCGGGGTGAATGCAGCATATGTAGATTCCGCCGATGCTCACAGGATGTTCTTGTGCAGTCGACCGTCCTTCACGATCACCGTGAAGTTCTTCTGCGGATCTTCGAGCAGCCTGATGTCATCGACTGGATTGCCGTCCACCACGAGCAGGTCTGCAAACGCCCCCTCCTCGATGACACCGATCTTGCCAGGGTATGGATTTCGAAGATTGGAAAGCCCAAGCAGTTCGGCATTGACCGAGGTCGCTATCTGCAGGACTTCGGCGTTCTTGTACCAGTTGGCCAAATGCGTGAGCATGACATTCTGACGTGGGCCGAGTTCGGGCGAGAACAGCACGTCTGAACCCCACGCAGTCTTGATGCCGTACTTACGCGCGAGATTGTATATCCTTGGCGTGCCGGCGAAGAGCTGCTGAATGCGCTCCACGCCCGGTCCGCTTTGCGATGCGGCATCCTCCATCGTCAGGAAGGGCTGCATGCTGAGCCATGCGCCTTTCTCGGCGATCATCCTTGCCGTTTCCTCGTCCATCAGATGGCCGTGTTCGACGGAGACCACGCCAGCAGCCAGTGCACGCTGCACGGCACGAGAGGTGTAGGCATGTACTGTAACGTAGGTGTTCCAGTCCTGCGCGACTTCGACGGCTGCCCGAAGCTCGTCCGCGCTGAAGGTCGTCATGTCGAGCGGGCTGCGCGGCGACGACACGCCGCCACTGCCCACCACCTTCACCTGCGACGCACCCTGGAGAAGCTGTTCGCGTATGCGCATCTTCAGCTCATCGATACCGTCGACGACAGCCGACCCGCCCAGCAATTCGCCTTTGCTGAGCTTGCCGCCGTCGCGCGGAATCTCGCTTGGCAGCCGAAGATCGCCATGCCCCCCGGAAGTCGTGATCATCGCGCCGGCCGGGAAAATGCGCGGACCAGGGATCATTCCGGCATCTATGGCTTGCTTGAACGAGAAGGAGGGGCCTCCCAAATCGCGAACGGTGGTGAAACCGCGCATCAGGGTGCGATCCGCCTCTGCGGTGGAGGCCGCGAAGATGATGCCAGGATCGCCATTCAGCAGGATGTTCAGCGGAACCGCCGCGAAAATCGTATGCCAGTGCGCATCGATCAAGCCTGGCATAAGCACGCCATTGCGGCAGCCGATTACCCTTGCGTCGCCCGGCGCAGGCGCATTCGTCATATCGATGCTGGAAATCCTGTTGTTTTCCACCAGGATTTGAGCGCTGTCCTTCACCGTGCCCGATTTGCCGTCGAAAAGCCGAACCTCGCGAAACAGGATCTTGGTGGGGGGCGCGGCCGTCTGCGCGAACGAAGGCTTGGCCAGCACGCCGGCAATGGTTGCTGCCCCAAGACCCGAAAGAAAACTGCGCCGCGAAAAGGCTTCCAGGCGACGGGAAGCCTTTTGAAGATCGGGATTGAAACAGCCGCAACCGGAACTGTGAACGAGGTGACTGTACTTCGAGCCTAGCCGCAGCATGTCTTTTGCTTTCGGTTGAGCGACACTGCACGTTACCGGACGGCGCTTCGTGTCGCGGTACTTGTTGGTTCAGGACCCATCACTCGACCAGCGCATCTCCGCCGACAGGGTTGGCGCTATCAAAGATGAGGAATACGATCGGAGTTCCCGGCTCGGCTGTTGCATCGGTCCGCCTGGCGCCGACTTTGCCGCCGAGAGTCACGGAATATTCCGCGACAGTTTCACCAAAGGTGTTCCTCTGGACGGCAACTTTCTGTCCGGGCTGCACGGTTTCATTGAGCTCGACCAGCAACTCGACGAAGCCGCCATGCGTCGCGATGACGGGGAACATGCCGTCCGCGACGAAAACGTTCGAATCCTTACTGGTTCTGCCGATGGGACCTGAAATTATTCCGTGATGCTTGATGACGTTCATCGTCCCTTCGACGAACAGGGCGATCATACCGTGATCGAAGATCCGCGGCTTGCCGATTTCGGGCGTGAAGGCCGGGATGCCGGCATCGATGAGGGCATTGGCGAGAAGACCCGGCTCGGCCAGGTTGTCGAAAATCTGGTCGACCGGATAGAGTTCCGCCATCGCCCGCACTTCGGGGAGATCCATGCGCGCAAGGTGGAACGCCGTCGCGTCCATGCCCGTGGCGGCCGTATGAAAATCGATCCCGTAGTCGAGGTTTGACCGCAGAAGCCGATTGAACAAGAGGCCGGCGTGGCGCGACGGCGCGTCGGGCGCACCCTCATTGCCAGGGAACAGCCGATTGATGTCGATCAGGTCGATCCCGCGCCCCGAATTCGGCCATCGCCGTTCCATGCCCTCCATTGCGGGGCGCGAAATGTCGAATACCGCCATCACGGATCCCGACATCGCGGCCGGATCGAGTTCACGCATCACGGATTGCACGGTGTGAATGGGGCTCATTTCATCGCCATGCACCCCGCTCATCAGCCCCAGCCGTTTGCCCGGGGCTGCCCCCTTGGCGACCATCACCGAGACGTACCAGTGCTGGCCCGTAGGCATTTGGACGCCCTGGAAATAAAAGCTGTGCTTGCCTGGTCCCAGATCCGAGATGTCAAGCGAACTGATGACCTTCTTTCCGTCGATGACATCGCCAGTGTAGACGGTTCCCGACGTCCCGGCGGGAGACACGCTTGCAGATGCCGAGCCAGTTTGTGCCTGCGCCGGTCCGGCCATGAGCGCGGCGGCAGCGCCGATCGTGGCGACTGACGCGATCATAAAGTCGCGACGTCCGAGGCCCTCGCTGGTTTCATTCGCCATGGCTGTGGTCCCTGCCGATGAGGATCATGTTGGAGATCTTCGCGATGACGCCTGCGAGGGCGGCCAGATCATCCCTGCCGATTCCCGTTGAGCGCGTGGTGTCCGGGCATTAGTCCACAGGACGTTTCGGGGAGTACAGCCTCAAACAAGAAAAATGGACTGGTGGTCTATGATTGGGATGCTTTGCATACTGAAAGGAGGACCACCACAACCCATGTGAAAAGCGCCGGATATGACACAACCACCTGCGTGGCTTCCATCGGGCGCAGTTCAGACCAGTCCGCGAATTTCCACTGGATACATCGAATGGGCCAGACAGCACGTTAACGATTGATTAACATGATTTCATGCTGGCGGTAGACAGGTATTACATCCGCCCCAACACTGCTTGAATCGTCTATGTTAGCACGAACTAATATCCTCACAGTAGTCCGCGTTGCACCGACAAAAGACGGATAGTTGCTATGGATGCTAGAGTTCATACCGCCGGGCAATCCGGAAGAGCAGATGCCGAGAAGCCCCTGCAATGCGCCGTCGACATCGACACCTCCACGGCACCACCTGCCGAGCAGTTCGACCTGTTTCGAAGCTGGTATCAAGGTGTTGCCGACACTGAACTTCTGCAAGAACGGAGCCATTCGTTTCCAGCCCATGAAACGGTGTGGGATTTGGGACCGTTGGCTGTCATGTTCCTCAACTTGCCTGGCAATGGCTACCGCTATCGCTGGCGGCATTTGAAAAACCCTTCGGTGGACAATTGGTATTTGAGCCTGCCCTTGTCCAAGGGCAGGTATACTGGAAATTGGCAGGTCGTGAAAACGACCCTGCAATCTTTTGCAGAGCCCTATGAGTGCGTGACGGAGAATGATGCCCTCCTTGCTCTTTTCTTGCCACGCGACCTGCCGTTCATCCAATCGTCCAGGATTGAGATACGCGAGGAGTCGAAAAGTCTCCTGGCAGACTACATGCTTCTGCTGCACCGTTCCCTTTCCGATCTGAGGGCGGTGGGCGTATCGCACATTGCCACTGCGACCACCAATCTGCTGGCTGCGTGCGTGTCACCATCGCATGACCGCGTCACCGAGGCGCAGCGTGTGATCGACGCCGTGATCGTCGAGCGCGCTGCCAAGATCATTGCGCAAAGGTTGAATGATCAGTCCTTGACACCCGACAAGCTTTGCCGCGAACTCGGCGTGTCCCGCTCCCGCCTCTACCGGATGTTTGAACCGGTTGGAGGCATTTCTAACTATATTCGCCACCAACGCCTGCTCAAGACACGCGATATACTTTCTGACAGCTTGGATGGGCGACCGATCTCCACCATTGCCGGGGATTGGGGCTTCATGGATCCATCGGCATACAGCCGGATGTTCAGGAAGGAATTCGGCATTACGCCAAAGGAAGCACGCGTGGAAGGCTGGGGAGGCGCCCAGGCAGCGACCTTGCAGCAGATCAGTCAGCCAGACAGCAGGGTGCACACGTTGAGCGGTCTTCTGCTGCGAAACAGCTTTGGGCCCTAGACCGCGATGAGGCCGGCAACGATGCCGTAGATTGCCGCGACAGCGCCAAGTGCGGCGACGACGAACATCCCCATCTCAGCGGGAGTAAACACCCTCTGCCCCCGCTCCTTCCGGGCCATGACAAAGAGGATCGTGCCCGGTCCGTAGATGACGGCCGAGAGCAGCAGGTGCTTGGCGCTGGCGGCGTAGATGAGACCGGCCGTATAGACCAATGCTGTCGCTGCCCTTGCGAAATCGACACGCCGCGCCGGCGGGTCGTTCTCGTAGCTCTCACCACTCCATGCAAGCTTGAACCCGTAAGCGGCGACGAGAAGATAGGGGATGAGGATCATGGAACTGGTCAGCTCGAGCGCGAGCCTGAAGGCCTGTTGAGCAAAGAGCGTCAGGACCAGGAAGACCTGCACGACCGTATTGGTCAGCCAGAGCGCATTCGACGGCACGCCATGCTTGTTTTTATGCGCAAGAAAACGCGGCATGGTCTGGTGATGAGATGCGGTGAAAAGGATTTCAGCGGCCAGCAGCACCCAGGACAGATAGGCGCCGGCAACGGAGATCAGCAGGCCGAAGCTGACGAACTTGGCACCCCATGGCCCGACCACCGCCTCCAATACGCCTGCCATGGATGGATTGCGCAGCGCTGTCAGCTCGGGACGAAGCATGATCCCGTAGGACAGGATGGTCACCAGCACAAGCAGACAGAGCACGCCGAGAAAACCAAGGAGCGTCGCGACCCCGACATCGCCGCGGTTGCGTGCGTAACGCGAATAGACGCTTGCGCCTTCGATTCCGACAAAGACGAATACTGTCACCAGCATCGTCCCGCGAATCTGGCTCGCTATGCCGCCAACGCTGACGTCTTCCCCGCCCCAGAAATTGGCTGTGAAGATATCGGCGCTGAAGCCGTAGATGACGAAGATGATAAACAGAAAGATCGGAATGATCTTGGCGTAGGTAACGACGGTATTGATCGCCGCCGCTTCCTTGACGCCCCGCAGGATCAGCGAATGCACGATCCACAGAAGCATCGAGGAAATGACGATCGCCGTGACAGTATTGCCATCGCCGAACACAGGAAAGAAAAGCCCTAGCGTCGACTTTATCAGCACGAAATAGGAAACGTTGCCGAGAACGGCGGCGGACCAGTAACCGAGGGCCGAGAGGAAGCCGAGATAGTTGCCAAAGCCAGCCTTGGCATAGGCGTATACGCCCGCGTCGAGATCTGGCTTGCGAAGCGACAAGGTCTGGAAGACGAAGGCCAGCATCAGCATGCCGACGCCGGCAATAGCCCAGGCGATCATGGCCCCGAACGGGCCGGTTTCGCGACCGAAGGCCTGCGGCAACGAGAAGATGCCCGCGCCGACCATCGAACCGACGACCATGGCTGTCAGGGTCCATATCGAGAATTTTTGCTGAACGGCTGAGTTCATCGAAATGGATCAACAATTCCTTTGGCCGACGGCGGTCCGGACGGTCCGGTGTCACGCCTGCAACCTAGCTCGAGTCTGACGCCTATGTGATTGGCACAAAATCCCACCAGTATACCTGACGTCCCAAACCTTTGCCGCGGCTCGTTTCACCGGTTGCCGCCGTCCGGATTTACTGCTTCTGATCGCACATAACCTTGCTGGATCGAGACGTGTCGGCGAGGCGTCTGATCGCGAACTTCAGTTCGCGCAACCAGGAGAGAGGTTTATGGCTTCAAACGATAATCAGAAGCTTTCGCTGTTTGCGCTGACCAGCATGGTTGTGGGATCGATGGTCGGCGCGGGCATTTTCAATCTGCCTGGCCGGTTCGGGACTGCGACGGGCCCGTTCGGCGCGATCATCGCCTGGGTAATTGCGGGAACCGGCATGTACATGCTGGCGCGGGTGTTCCAGGCGTTGGCCGAGAAGAGGCCCGACATCGACTCAGGCGTCTTCGCCTATGCCAAGGCCGGCTTCGGCAACTACATGGGGTTCCTGTCCGCTTTCGGCTACTGGCTCGGTAGTTGCCTGGGCAACGTCTTCTACTGGGTGCTCATCGGCTCGACGCTGGGGCGGTTCTTTCCCGGGATCTTTGGGGACGGCAGCAGCGCCATCGCCATCGTCGTGTCGCTGATCGGCATCTGGGCTTTCCACTTCATGATCCTTCGCGGCGTCGAGCAGGCGACCTTCATCAACACTGTCGTGACGATCGCCAAGATCGTGCCGATCCTGGTCTTCATCCTGCTCCTGATCTTCTTCTTCCATTTCGGGCAGTTCCGCGAGAATTTCTTCGGCGGCGTGGACATGCCGCCGAAGACCCTGATCGCCCAGGTGCGCGACACAATGCTGATCACGGTCTTCGTCTTCCTTGGCATCGAGGGCGCGAGCGTCTATTCCCGCTTTGCCAAGGTGCGTTCCGACGTCGGCACGGCGACGATCCTCGGCTTCGTCGGCGTCACCGGCCTGATGGTGGCGGTCACGCTGCTGCCCTATGCGGCGCTGTCGCAATCGGCCATCGCCGGTGTCCAGCAGCCATCGATGGCCGGCGTTCTCGAAGCGGTCGTCGGTCACTGGGGTGCGGTCTTCATCTCGATCGGCGTTCTGATCTCGGTGCTCGGCGCCTATCTCGCCTGGTCCCTCATCTGCGCCGAGGTGCTGTTCGCGGCGGCGAAGTCGCAGGACATGCCAAAGCTCTTCGCAGCGCAGAATGGCAACAGGGTCCCCGCCAATGCACTCTGGCTGACCAACATCGTCGTATCGCTCTTCGTGATCTCCACCTACTGGTCCCGGGACGCGTTCAACTTCATGCTCGACATGACGAGCGTCACCGCGCTGCTGCCCTACCTGCTCGTGGCCGGCTACGGCATCCTGCTCGCCCGCAGCGGCGTTGGCTATGAAAAGACGCCGGATCAGCGCGGCCGCGACCAGGTCTTCGGCTGGATCGCGGCGATCTACACGATCGTCATGTTCGTCGCCGCCGGGCTCAAATACGTGCTGCTTGTCGCCGTCCTCTTCGTGCCCGGAACCATCCTCTACGTCTGGGCGCGGCGTGAGCAGAAATTGCAGCTGTTCACGCTCACAGAACTCTTCGTGTTCGCCGTCACGCTCATCGCCGGCCTGATCGGAGCCTACGGGCTGCTGACGGGCACCATCGCACCTTGAACAGAAAGCAGGAAGGTCATGACAAACAATACTCCATTCGGCGTTCATTCCGAGGTTGGTCAGTTGCGCAAGGTCATGGTGTGCGCGCCCGGCCGGGCCCACCAGCGACTGACGCCCAGCAATTGTGACGCTCTCCTCTTCGACGACGTGCTCTGGGTGGACAATGCCAAGCGCGATCATTTCGACTTCATGACCAAGATGCGCGACAGAGGCGTCGAGGTGGTCGAGATGCACAATCTGCTCGCCGAGACGGTCGCCATTCCGGAAGCCAAGAAGTGGATCCTCGACCAGCAGGTCGTCCCGAACCAGGTCGGCCTCGGCCTGATCGACGAGGTCCGCTCTTATCTCGAGGGCCTCTCCGATCGCGACCTCGCCGAAACGCTGATCGGCGGGCTGTCGACCTTCGAATTCCCGGAAAACATCGGCGGCGAACAACTGGCGCTGATCCGCGACGCGGCTGGCGTCAATGAATATCTGCTGCCGCCGCTGCCGAACACCCTCTATACCCGTGACACCACCTGCTGGATCTATGGCGGCGTGACGCTGAACGCCCTTTACTGGCCCGCGCGCCACGAGGAGACCATCCTCACCACCTCGATATACAAATTCCATCCCGACTTCGCCGGCAAGGTCAATGTCTGGTGGGGTGACCCGACCAAGGATTGGGGGCTTGCCACATTCGAGGGTGGGGACGTCATGCCGATTGGCAAGGGCAATGTGCTTATCGGTATGAGCGAGCGCACCTCGCGCCAGGCGATCAGCCAGGTGGCGGCCGCCCTGTTTGAGAAAGGGGCTGCCGAACGTGTGATCGTCGCGGCAATGCCCAAGCTGCGCGCGGCGATGCACCTCGACACGGTGTTCACTTTTGCCGATCGTGACTGCGTGCTGATGTATCCAGACATCGTCAATAGCATCGACGCATTCTCCTATCGCCCTGACGGAAAGGGCGGCGTCGAACTCCACAAGGACAAGGGCAGTTTCGTTGAGACGGTGCGTGACGCGCTTGGTCTCAAGAAGATGCGCGTCGTTGAAACCGGCGGCAACGACTACATGCGTGAGCGCACCCAGTGGGACAGTGGCGCCAATCTTGTCTGTGCCTCGCCGGGCGTGGTGTACGCCTATGACCGCAATACCTACACCAACACGCTGCTGCGCAAGGAAGGCATCGAGGTCATCACCATCACCGGCGCCGAGCTCGGGCGTGGACGCGGCGGCGGTCACTGCATGACCTGCCCGATCATCCGCGACGCAGTCGATTATTGACCGTCAAGGATCAAGCGCGGACGTTGTCGAGCCGGTCGAGGTGGGAACCATGGCTTGCCCACCCACCTTGCACCTCCCGGTGCGCAAAATGCCGCGGCTGGCATCCTATCAACGAATATGTGCGGCGGGGTCTTCACCGGATCGATATGCCCACGATCACATCGTCTCGGACTTGAGCTGGGGCAGAGATAAATCAGAGACGGAGCGCACAGGTTTTGGATTTTCCGCTAATTGCGCCTCCTGTTGAAATAGTAAATGATTCAAGATGATAGCCAAAATTCAGTGTCTATCTAATTTTTCGGAGAATAGAGAAATGCGCAAGATTGCTTTTGTTGCCGTGCTGTCCGTACTAACGGCAGGATGCTCGGCTACTGAACAGCGGACCGCAGGCACTGCCTTGGCCGGCGCAGGCACGGGTGCGGTTATAGGCGGCCTTGCCAACGGTAGTCGTGGCGCGCTCGTGGGCGCGGCAATCGGCGGAGGCACGGGCGCCGTCGTCGGCGCCGCCACGTCACCTCGCGAATGCTGGGCTCGCGACCAGTGGGGCCATAAGATGCGTGACCGCAACGGACGACCTGTGACGGTGCGTTGCTGAGGGCTTGGCGGAACTGGAGCCGGAGCGTCGTCGCATCCTGCTCCCTCTTCTCCTCCGCGCGCAGCGGCAATTAGGACTGCCGCGATTTCGGCCGTCGACTTGTCGTAGACTTTCCTGTGCCGTTGGAACCGGAATTGATCCAATAACGCTATGTTTGCAGACTTTCGGAAGCAAATGTCACCATATGATTGCGCGGTGATAGCGCTGTCTTGTGTCGTTGCTCCGAAAGCCAGACTGTTTCCAGCGATGTTCTAGAAGTGCCTGCGATGCCATCGCTGCATGCGAGGTCCAAAATCATATCATGACAGAGCGAGCGCTTGTCGCACCCATCTGCATCTTGGCGATAATTGCCGTGGTGTCAGCGCTCTATACTGCGGCCGCGGTCCTGGCGCCCGTCGCCTGTGCACTGTTCCTGATAGCGCTGGTATGGCCTCTGCAACGGAATTTGCAACGATTTCTCCCAAAGCTACTCGCTCTGGCAATTGTCGTCTGCCTCGTCGTCCTTGGCTTTTTCGTGTTTGCATCGGTCGCGACCTGGGGATTTAGCCGCATAGGTCGATCGGTCATCGCCGACAGCGCCCGCTTCCAGTTGCTTTACAGCCAGCTTACCGAGTGGTTGGAGGGCCACGGCATCATGGTGGCCGGCGCATGGGCCGAGCATTTCAACGTCGGCTGGCTCGTGCGGATAGCGCAAGGCGTAACGATGCGGCTGAACACCATGATCTCGTTCTGGATCGTGGTTGTCGTCTATGTCTTGCTGGGCCTGCTCGATACCAAGACGATTGCTGACAACGCCCGTGCGGCGTTGAACCCCGGCACCGCGAGCGTGCTGATCGATGGAAGTGCTCAGACGGCATCGAAGCTGCGCCGCTATATGCTGGTCAGGACGCTGATGAGCCTTGCAACGGGTTCGATGGTTTGGGCGCTCTCAGCCGCCTTCGGCCTGAGATTTGCAGCCGAATGGGGCGTTATCGCCTTCACGCTGAACTATATTCCGTTCATGGGCCCGTTCGTTGCAACATCTTTGCCCACGCTCTACGCCCTGGCGCAATTCGGTTCACCACAGGCCGCCATAACGATCTTTGCTGGACTCAATGTCATCCAGTTCGTGATCGGCAGCTACATCGAGCCCCGGGTGGCTGGCTACGCATTGGCGGTGTCGCCTTTTGTGGTCCTGTTCTCGGTATTCTTCTGGTCGTTTCTGTGGGGTGTGTTCGGTGCGTTCATAGGCGTTCCCATCACGATCGCAGTGCTCACCTATTGCATGCAATCGCCATCGACACGCTGGATCGCTCAACTGCTTGGCCCGCCGGGCCAAAACAGGGATGAAACTTAAGCCTGCAAAGACGCGCTCGATAACCATGTGCTTTCGGCAAGCCGTCCGATCGAGCGGTATATGGCATCATGGACTATAGTTCTTTGATTTGCGACCAGTGCTGTCCAACTGCGCGGGTCGCGCGGAAACCAGCGGAGCTGATTTGACCATGTCCCCTGCCAGCATCAGACGCGCTTTGATCACCGGGGCCGGCGCCGCCGACGGCATCGGCTTTGCCATTGCCCGGCAGCTCGGTCATGCCGGCCATGCCGTTTTCCTGAACGGCGCCAGTGCGCGCGTGCTCGATCGCGCCGCAGAGCTTTGCGCCGAAGGCATCGATGCCGCTGCCGCGGTCGCCGATCTCACCATCGCTGCCGATGTCGCGCGGCTGCGGGGTGATGTCGGCGCCGTCGATATCCTGGTCAACAATGCCGGCATGGGTTCGCTGGCATCGCCATCGGTCGACAAGGCGTTCCTCTCGATGACCGAGGCCGATTGGGACCAAGGCATCGACGTCAGCCTGAAGACCGCGTTTCTGGTGACCCGGGCGTTTCTGCCGGCGATGGTCGAAGCGGGCTACGGACGCATCGTCAATGTGGCGTCGGTGACCGGGCCGCTGGTGTCTTTCGAGGGCACCGCCGCCTATTCCGCCGCGAAGGCCGGCATGGTCGGCCTGACGCGCGCGCTGGCGCTCGAAGTGGCGAAAAACGGCATCACGGCCAATGCCGTGGCCCCCGGCTGGATCGAAACCGGTTCGTCGAGCGAGATGGAGCGGATGGCAGCCCTGCACACGCCGCCGGCGCGGGCCGGGCGGCCGGAGGAAGTCGCCGCGGCGGTCGTGTTCCTGGCATCGGAAGGCGCCAGCTATGTCAATGGCACCCTGCTGGTGGTCGACGGCGGCAACAGCCTTCAGGAACGCAAGGGCTGAAGGCTCAAAGGCGTTTGTCATTCGGCGCTTGTCATCCGATCAGGCAGGCGGGCCTCGTCCGGGCTCCGCCCCGCTCAGGACGCCTTGGCCAGGAAAGTCTGATAGTCCGACTTGGCCTGCAGCAGGCGCAACACATTGTCGCGTGATCCCCGCACATGGGCGCGCGCCAGAATGCCGGCGCGGCTGGCGTCGCCGGCGCAGATGGCGTCGACGATTTCGGCATGCTCGTCGCGGGCGATCTTCCATTCGTCCAGCCAGAGCAGCTCCGTCCAGACATAGTGCTGGCACTTGTCGAGGATGCCGCACAGCATGCCGTGCAGCATGACATTGCCGCTGATTTCGGCAATCACGCGGTGCAGGTCGATGCCGACCTCGAGCTCCTGGAATTTTTCCCTGGTGGTGCGATCCGGAATGGCGGCCAGCCGCTCGCATTCGGCCAGCATGGCGCGCAGCCGAGCCTTGTCCTGTTCCGTCGCCGCGACCGCGGCCAGTTCGGTCGCGTGGCCGTCGAGCAGTTCGCGGATCTCGAAGGCCTCGCGGAACATGTTGATGTCGAACTCGGTGACGACATAGCCCTGGCGGGGCCTGCCGGTGACCAGGCCGTCGCGCTCGAGGCGGTTGAAGGCCTCGCGCACCGGCGTGCGGCTGACATTCAGCTTCGCGGCGATGTCGTTCTCGGTGACGCGCGAGCCCGGCGGGATCTGGCCGGTGACGATCATCGCCTTGAGCGAGGAATAGACCGAGTCGCGCAGCGTATTTTTGGTTTCCTTGGCCAAGATTCCCACCCAGTTCTCCGGTCTTCCAGCCGGTACACGCATAGCTGTAGTCGCAGTCGGCGCAATTTGCCACGCCCCAGCGGGCCGTCCTTCGCCACCTTGTCCGGCACGAAACGCATGAGTTCGATCGCGCCGGCCGGTGTTGACAACATCGGTCGCTAGGCTACACTCAAAATTGTATACAAAATAGCATGCCAAATCAACAACAATGGGAACACCGGTTGGAGAGCCGAAAATGAACAGGACCAGAAGCGTTAGCGTTGTTGCGGTTGCCGCCCTGATGGCGTCGCTCGCGGCCCCCGCCATGGCGGGCGATACCATCACCGTCGCCTCATGGGGCGGCACCTATCAGGAGGCGCAGACCAAGGCGTTCTTCAAGCCGACCGCCGATGCGCTCGGCATCACCATCAAGGAAGACACCACCAACGGCCTCGACGACGTCCGGCTGCAGGTGACCGGCAACGCCGTGAAGTGGGACATCACCGAACTTGGCGCCGATGAATGCGCACGCGGCTCGAAGGAAGGGCTGTTCGAAAAACTCGACTACGGCATCATCGACAAGAGCGGCATCAACCCCAAGCTCGTCCATGACGACTGGGTCGGCATTTCCTACACGTCGGTCGTGCTCATCTACCGAACCGATGTCTTTGGCGACAAGGGGCCGAAGACCTGGGCCGACTTCTGGAACGTCGAGAAGTTTCCGGGACGGCGCGCGCTGAGCGGCAGCCAGTCGACTGAAACGCTGAGCATCGCGGCGCTGGCCGAAGGCATTCCGATCGACAAGGTCTATCCGGTCGACATCGACGGCGCGCTGAAATCCGTCGACAAGATCCGCGGCCATATCGACGCCTGGTGGACCTCCGGCGCCCAGGCCATGCAGTTGGTGAAAGACGGCGAAGTCGACATGGCGAGCATCTGGAACGGCCGCGCCGGCACCTTGAAGAAGGAAGGCGCGCCGGTCAGCTTCTCGTTCGACCAGGGTGTTCTGACCGCTGACTGCATGGTCATTCCCAAGGGCGCCAAGAACAGGCAAGCCGCCATGAAGGCGCTGGCGATGTTCGTCAGCCCGCAATTGCAGGCCAATCTGCCGCTCTATGTCGACAACGGGCCGGTCAACGAGAAGGCTTTCGAGACCGGCAAGATCCCGCAGGAGAGGATCAAGGACATCAATTCGGCGCCCGAAAACGTCAAGAAGCAGGTGCTGCAGGATGCCGAGTTCTGGCGCGACACTCTGGTCGAGGCGACGGAGAAGTTCAACAATCTGATCCAGCAATAGGCCGCGAACGGAACCCAAACCACGGCTGGGCGGCGCAACCGCCCTGCTTGCGCCGCCCTTGCCCAGGAGACGATGATCTTGTCCATTGCGCCATCCGCGCTACCGATCAGCATGCGCCGGATCGAGAAACGATTTGGCAGCGTAGCGGTGCTGCGTGACCTGAACCTCGATGTCGAGGCCGGCGAATTCCTGACGCTGCTCGGACCATCCGGATCCGGCAAGACGACGCTGCTGATGATCCTGGCCGGCTTTGTCCGGGCCAATGCCGGCAGTATCAGGGTCGGCGATGACGAGATCATCACCACGCCGCCGCACAAGCGCAACATCGGCATGGTGTTCCAGAACTATGCGTTGTTCCCGCATATGAACGTCTTCCACAACATCGCCTTTCCGCTGAAGCAGCGCGGCATAGCTGCCACCGAGACGGCCGAGCGCGTCGAAAAGGCACTGGATCTGGTCAAATTGCAGGGCCTGGGCGAGCGCCGGGTCGACCAGCTTTCCGGCGGCCAGCGCCAGCGCGTGGCGCTGGCGCGCGCCATCGTCTTCGAGCCGCGCATCGTGCTGATGGACGAACCCTTGTCGGCGCTCGACAAAGGTCTGCGCGAGCATATGCAGATCGAACTGCGCAGCCTGCATCGCAGGCTTGGCATGACCACGGTCTATGTCACGCATGACCAGCGCGAAGCCATCACCATGTCGGACCGCATCGCGGTGATGAACGGCGGACGCATCGAGCAGCTCGACCGGCCCGAAACCCTCTACGCCACGCCGCGGACGCGGTTTGTAGCCGGCTTCATCGGTGAATCGAATTTCATTCCGGTCGAATGCCGCAACGGTTCGGTCTGGTACGAGGACCGGAGAATCCACACCGCGGCGCCGGCGCCGGTAGCGGGCCAGCACCTGATGGTGGTGCGGCCGGAAAAGCTGCGGCTGCTCACAAATGCCGAACCGCCAGGCGACGTCAATGTGCTCGATGCGACGGTCGGTGACATCATCTACCAGGGTGACAGCTTCGTCTGCTACGCGGCGTTGCGCGATGGGCGCCAGGTGACTCTGCGCGACTATTGCCGCAGCGATGTGCTGGCGAAAATGCCGGCTCCCGGCCAGCCGATCCGCCTTGGCCTCGATGCGCAGGACACGATCCTGGTGGCAGCAGACGGATGAGCGTTCAATCCGCCTTCCGCGAACCTGCCGGCGCCGATCTCAATGCGCGGGCGCTGCGCACTGATGCCCGGCGCGAATCGTTGCGGCTGCTCGCACTGCTGGCGCCAAGCCTGTTGCTGGTCTTCGCCATCATCATCGTGCCGATCGGCTGGCTGTTCTGGCTGTCGCTGTTCGACGAGGCTGGCGCCTTCAGCGCCGCCAACTATGCGCGCTTCTTCAAGCAGGCCTCCTACATCAAGACCTTCGTCACCACCTTCAAGGTCGCCTTCATCGTCACCGGCGCCTGCGTCGTGCTTGGCTATCCCCTGGCCTATATGCTGTCCCAACTGCCGCGCCGGGCGGCATCGATCTGCCTGATCTTCGTCATCCTGCCGTTCTGGACATCGGTTCTGGTGCGCACCTATGCCTGGCTGGTGATCCTGCAGCGCAAGGGGCTGATCAACAGCTGGCTGATCGACCTCGGCGTCATCAGCCAGCCGCTGTCGCTCGCCAACAATCTGTCGGGCGTCGTCATCGGCATGACGCACATCTTGCTGCCGTTCCTGGTGCTGCCGCTCTACGCCTCGATGAAGACGATCGACACCGACTGCCTGCGCGCCGGGATGAGCCTTGGCGCCGGCCCGGCCGCCACCTTCCGGCAGATCTTCTTTCCGCTGTCGCTTCCCGGCCTCGCCTCGGGCGTGGTCATCGTCTTCGTGCTGTGCCTGGGGTTCTTCGTCACCCCGGCACTGATGGGCGGCGGCAAGGTGATCATGTGGGCGATGCGCATGGAACAGACCACCAGCCTCTACTCCAACTGGGGTGCGGGTGCTGCCCTCGGCGTGGTGCTGCTGGTGGTCACGCTGGCGCTTCTCGGCCTGTTCCAATGGCTGCTCGGCGCGCGCGCCACCGGTGTGTGGAGTTCGCGATGAGCTGGGATGTCGGCCTGCCGATCTCGCACCGGCAACGTCTGTGGCTCTACGCGCTCGGCGGCCTCGTGCTGTTGTTCCTGATCGCGCCCTCGATCATCATCGTCATCATGTCGTTTTCGGATTCGACGCTGCTGCAATTCCCGCCACGGCAATGGTCGCTGCGCTGGTATCAGACCTATTTCCAGTCGCTGGAGTGGCGCGACGCCACGATCGTGTCGGTCAAGGTGGCGATCATGACGACACTGGTGGCGACGCCGCTCGGCACCGCTGCAGCCTATGCGATAAACCGGGGCACGCTGCGCTTAAACGGCACCATCAACGCGCTGCTGACGGCGTCGCTGATCGTCCCGGTGATCCTGATCGGCATCGGCACCTTCTTCCTCTATGCGCGGATCGGGCTCAACAACACGCTGACCGGCCTGGTCATCGCGCACACCGTGCAGGCGCTGCCGCTGGTGGTGTTGACCGTGCTGTCGGGGCTGCGCTCCTACGACATGAACCAGGAACGGGTGGCGCGCAGCCTGGGTGCCGGACGCGTCGCCGCGTTCTGGCAGGTGACCATGCCGCAGATCCGTTTCTCGATCGTCTCGGGCGCGCTGTTCGCCTTCATCACCTCCTTCGACGAAGTGGTGGTTTCGCTGTTCATATCGGGCGGCGAGACGACGACGCTGACGCGCCGCATGTTCAATGCGCTGCGCGACCAGATCGACCCGACGATCGCCGCCATCTCGACCTGCCTGATCGTGCTGTCGGTCGTCCTCCTGTCGGTTGCGCAGATGTTCGGGCGGCGGCATTGATTTCAAGTGACCATGGGATATCCAGACAGAATGCGTGATTTCCAGTTCCCCGGCCGCTCGCCGGTTCGTGCCACCGAGGCGGTTGCCGCGACGTCGCACCCGCTTTCGACCCTTGCCGCGATCGACATGCTGCGCTCCGGCGGCAACGCCATGGATGCCGCCGTCTGCGCCGCCGCCGTGCAAGCGGTGGTCGAGCCGCAATCGACCGGCATCGGCGGCGATTGTTTCGTGCTCTATTGCCCTGCGGGACAGGCCGAGGTGCTGGCCTTCAATGGCTCCGGCCGCGCGCCTGCGGCGGCAAATGTCGACTGGTATCTCGAAAAAGGCTTCGACCGCATCCCGCTGCAGGGGCCGCATGCGGTCACCGTGCCGGGCGCCGTCGACGCCTGGTGCCGGTTGCTGGAGGACCATGGCCGCAAGGGCCTTGCCGATGCGCTGGCGCCCGCCATCCACTATGCCGAGAACGGCTATGTCGTGCATGACCGTGTCGCCTTCGACTGGGCCGAGCCGGAGACGGACCTTTCGGTCGACGAGCATGCCGCGCGTATCTTCCTGCCTGATGGCAAGGCGCCGAAGGCCGGCGATGTCCACCGCCAGCCGGAACTGGCCGCTACCTTGCGGACAATCGCCAGGCAGGGCCGCGCCGGATTCTACGAAGGCGCTGTCGCCGACGATATCGTCAGCCGGCTCAATGAATTGGGCGGGCTTCATTCGGCCGAGGATTTCGCCGCCACCAAGGGCGACTATGTGGCCCCGGTCAGCACCTCCTATGGCGGTTACGACATTCACCAGATGCCGCCGAACAATCAGGGGCTGACGGCGCTGCTGATGCTCAATGTGCTGTCCGGTTTCAAGCTCGGCGGGCTCGACCCCAATGGCGCCGAGCGCCTGCATCTGGAGATCGAGGCGGGACGGCTGGCCTATCGCGACCGCGACCGCTTTGTCGGCGACCAGGACCACGTTCCGGTGCCGGTGAAGCAGCTCCTGTCCAGCGCCTACGCCGACCGGCTGCGCGCCGAGATCGACCGCGACCGCGCCATGACGCATCTGCCGCGCATCGACCTGCCCGGCAGCGACACGGTCTACATCTCCATCGTCGACCGCGACCGCAATTCGGTCTCCTTCATCAACTCGACCTACTATTCGTTCGGCAGCGGCGTCGTCGGCCCGAAGACCGGCGTCGTGCTGCAGAATCGCGGTTCGAGCTTCCGCCTCGACCCGGCGCACCCGAACGCGATCGGACCCGGCAAGCGGCCGATGCACACGATCATGCCCGGCATGGCGACGAAGAACGGCCGCGTGGTGATGCCGTTCGGCGTCATGGGCGGCGGCTACCAGCCGTTCGGACATGTCCATCTGCTGACCAACATGATCGATTTCGGCATGGACCCGCAGCAGGCGCTGGATGCGCCACGCGTGTTCTACAATGATGATATTGTGGAGGCCGAACGCAATGTGCCCAGCGAGGCAGTCGAAGGCCTGCGCCGGCGCGGCCATCGCATTACTGAGCCGCATCACCCGCTGGGCGGCGGGCAAGTGGTGCTGATCGATTGGGAGAAGGGGACCCTGACCGGCGCCTCCGATCCACGCAAGGATGGCTTGGCGCTAGGTTATTGAAGTGGGTCGGTACAATCATGGCGCGGCCCAGAGTCGGGCGATTACCTTACCGGCGTTGGCGCCGCCCCTCATTGCCCTGCCGGGCATTTCTCCCCGTATAGTGACGGGGAGAAAGACGCTCTCATCAATGACTTCGCCAATAATCAACGCTGCAAGAAAAGCGCCGGCGGATCGGTTACCCCTTCTCCCCGTCACTATACGGGGAGAAGGTGCCGGCAGGCGGATGAGGGGCGGTGCCACGTCGACAAATGGTCCGATGCGACTACCTTGGGGCCGAAATCGTATGCTGGGACTTCTACACTTGAAACATAGCTGGTGACCATGACCCAAACTGAAACCCAGGCCGACCTTTCCCACCGTCTCGCCGCCGGCACCGACGATGCACCGGCGATTTCGGCGCCCGACAGGACGACGCTGACGCATGGCGGATTGCGCAGCCTGATCGCCGCCACGGCCGCCGCGCTGCATGCGCGCGGCATCGGTCGGGGCGACAGGGTGGCAATCGTGCTGCCGAACGGGCCGGAGATGGCCACCGCCTTCGTCGCGGTGGCCGCAACCGCCTCGACGGCGCCGCTCAATCCCGCCTACCGGGCCGACGAGCTCGATTTCTACCTGACCGATATCGGCGCCAAGGCGATCCTCGTCGCGGAAGACGAGACCGGACCGGCGGTGACCGTAGCCGAGCGGCTCGGCATCGGCGTGCTCAGGCTTGTCGCATTGCCAGATGCGCCGGCCGGAAGCTTTACCATCGAGGGCGCTGCAATCGGTCCGCCGGCAGCGCCCGATATGGCGCAGGACGGCGACATCGCGCTTTTGCTGCACACCTCCGGCACCACGTCGCGGCCCAAGCTGGTGCCGCTAAGCCATGCCAACATCGCGGCGTCGGCTGCCCATATCGGCGCGACGCTTGGCCTGACGGCCGATGACCGCTGCCTCAACATCATGCCGCTGTTCCACATTCACGGCCTGATCGCGGCAGTGCTGTCCTCGCTTGCATCGGGCGGCAGCATCTACTGCACGCCGGGCTTCAACGCGCTGCGCTTCTTCCAGTGGCTGAGCGAGGCGCGGCCGAGCTGGTATACGGCGGTGCCGACCATGCATCAGGCAATCCTGCCGCGGGCGGCGCGCAATGCCGAGGCGCTGGCGGCAGCGCGTCTGCGCTTCATCCGCTCGTCGTCTGCGTCGCTGCCGGCGCAAGTGATGGCCGAGCTGGAGACGACTTTCGGCTGCCCGGTGATCGAATCCTACGGGATGACCGAAGCGGCGCACCAGATGGCATCGAACCGGCTGCCGCCGGGCCAGCGCAAGCCGGGCAGCGTCGGTGCGGCCGCCGGACCTGAGGTGGCGGTGATGGCGCCGGACGGTCGGCTGCTGAAAGCCGGCGAAACCGGCGAGATCGTCATTCGCGGACCCAATGTGACGGCAGGCTACGAGAAGAACCCTGACGCCAACGCCACGGCTTTCGCGCATGGCTGGTTCCACACCGGCGACCAGGGCGTGCTGGACGAGGATTTCTATTTGCGTGTCACCGGCCGGCTCAAGGAGATCATCAATCGCGGCGGTGAAAAAGTCTCGCCGCTCGAGGTCGACGACGTGCTGATGGATCACCCGGCGGTGGCGCAGGTCGTCACCTTCGCCATGCCGCATGACAAGCTTGGCGAGGAGGTGGCGGCGGCGGTGGTGCTGCGCGAGGGCATGACCGCCAATGAGGCCGATATCCGCGTCTATGCAGCGACGCGGCTCGCCGACTTCAAGGTGCCGCGCAAGGTCCTGATCCTGGACGAGATCCCCAAGGGCGCCACCGGCAAGCTGCAGCGCATCGGGCTTGCCGCCAAACTCGGACTTTGACGATGAAGATCACCATCTTTGGCGCCGGCGCGATCGGCGGCTATCTCGCCGCCAAGCTTGCCATGGCCGGCAGGACCGAACTGTCGATCGTCGCGCGCGGCGCGCATCTGGAAGCGATCAAGGCAAGCGGGCTGCGCCTGATCGAGGACGGCCAGGAAATTTCGGTCGCTGTCCGGGCCACCGCGAAGGCCGAGGAGCTTGGCGCCCAGGACTATGTCGTGCTGGCGCTAAAAGCCCATTCCCTGACCCCCGCGCTCGACCAGGTCGCGCCGCTGCTTGGGCCGGACACCGCCGTCGTCACCATGCAGAACGGTGTTCCCTGGTGGTATTTCCACGGCGTCGGCGGGCCGCTCGAAGGCGCCAGGTTGAACGCAGTGGATCCCGGCGGCGCGATCTGGCAGCGGATCGGGCCGCAGCGCGTCATCGGCTCGGTCGTCTATCCCGCGGTCGAGGTCGACGCACCCGGCCTCATCCGCCATGTCGAGGGCAAACGCTTTTCGCTTGGCGAACCCTCGGGCGAGCGCAGCGAACGGGTGACCCGGCTGGCCGAGGAGATGGTCAAGGCCGGGCTGCAGGTGCCGGTCCGCGACGACATCCGCGGCGAGATCTGGGTCAAGCTGTGGGGCAATCTCTCCTTCAACCCGATCTCGGCGCTGACCGGCAGCACGCTGGCGGCGATCGTCGCCGACGAGGGCACCCGCACGCTTGCCCGCACCATGATGCTGGAGGCGCAGGCGATCGGCGAAAGCCTCGGCGTGCGTTTTCCCATAGCCGTCGACCGGCGCATCAAGGGCGCCGGCGATGTCGGCGAGCACAAGACCTCGATGCTGCAGGATCTGGAGCGCGGCCGGCCGATGGAGATCGACGCGCTGGTGACGGCAGTCCAGGAACTTGGCCGGCTAACCGACAAACCGACGCCCACCATCGATGCCGTGCTGGCGCTGGTGCGGCGGCTGGCAGTGGAGCGCGGGTGCTATTCCTGAGCCGGACCTTCTATCGGCCCTTCGCCGCCGGCTTGAGAAGCCGCGCGTAAAATTCGCCGACTATGCCACGCCGGAAAACCAGCACGCACACCATGAAGATCAGGCCGGTGGCGATGGTCACCGGAAAACCGGAGGTGGCAAGCGTGTTTTCCAGCCCGACGACCAGGCTGGCGCCGATGATCGGTCCGACCATGGTGCCGATGCCGCCGAGAAGCGTCATCAGGATCACCTCGCCCGACATCTGCCAGGTGACGTCGGTGAGCGTGGCAAACTGGAAAACGATCGCCTTGAGCGCGCCGGCCAGCCCGGCGAGTGTCGCCGACATGACGAAGGCCCCCAGCTTATAGTTGGCGACGGAATAGCCCAGCGAAATGGCGCGATTCTCGTTTTCCCGGATCGAGCGCAGGATCATGCCGAAGGGCGAATTGACGATGCGCCAGATGGCGAAGACGCCGAGCAGGAACACTGCCAGCACGAAATAATACATGTTCATCGAGACGTTCAGGTCGAGGAAGCCAAGCAGGACGCCGCGCGGCACACCTTGAATGCCATCCTCGCCTTCGGTGAAGGGGGCCTGCACGCAGAAGAAGAAGAACATCTGCGACAGCGCCAGCGTGATCATGGCGAAATAGATGCCTTGCCGGCGAATGGCGAAAAAGCCCATGACAAGGCCGAGCAGTGCCGCGCCTGCCATGCCGAGCAGGATACCCGCTTCCGGCGGCCAGCCCCAGACCTTGACGGCATGCGCGGTGAAGTAGGCGGCGCCGCCGAAGAAGGTGGCGTGGCCGAACGACAGGAGCCCGGTATAGCCGAGCAGAAGATTGAACGCGCAGGCAAACAGCGCGAAACACAGCATCTTCATCAGGAAGATCGGATAGACCAGGAAAGGCGCCACCAGCAGCGCCAGGATGCCAAGCCCGACCAACGTCCATTCGAACCGTGCCGAGGTTCTGGCGGGCGCCTCGCGAAGCGTCGTCAGTTCGGCCATGTCAGGCGTCCCTTCCAAACAGGCCGGCCGGCCGGACCAGCAGCACGATGGCCATGATGACGAAGACCACGAGGTTGGAAGCCTCGGGGTAGAAGACCTTGGTCAGGCCTTCAGCAAGGCCGAGCATGTAGCCGGTGACGATCGCGCCGAGGATCGATCCCATGCCGCCGACCACGACGACCGCGAAGACGACGATGATGAGATCCGATCCCATCAGCGGGCTCACCTGATAGATCGGCGCGGCCAGAATTCCGGCAAGCCCGGCAAGGGCGGAGCCGAGGCCGTAGGTAAGGGTCAGCAGCAATGGCACGTTGACGCCGAAAGCCTGAACGAGACGGGGATTCTCGGTTGCCGCGCGCAGATAGGAACCAAGCCTGGTCTTCTCGATCAGCGCCCAGGTGCCGAAGCAGACGATCAGCGAGGCGACCACCACCCAGCCACGGTAGTTGGGCAGAAACATGAAGCCGAGATTGGTGCCTCCGGAAAGCAGCGGCGGCACCGCGTAAGGATTTCCCGACACGCCGTAATAATAACGGAACACGCCCTCGAGCACGAGCGCGAGGCCGAAGGTGAAGAGCAGGCCGTAGAGCGGATCGAGATCGTACAGCCTCGACAGCGCCAGGCGCTCGACCACGATGCCGAAGAGACCGACGATCAGCGGCGAAAGGATCAAGGCGGGCCAGTAACCAATGCCGAAATGCGTGAGAAGCAGATAGCCGACGAAGGCGCCGAGCATATACTGGGCACCATGGGCGAAATTGATGACGCGCAGCAGGCCGAATATAACGGCCAGACCCAGGCTCAGCATGGCGTAGAAGGAGCCGTTGATCAGCCCGACCAGCAACTGGCCGAGGAAAGCCTGAAGGGGGATGCCGAAGATCATCATCATGGCACCATCATACACCCAGAACGTCGTGGAGCAGCGTCATGCGGTCCGCCAGTTCGCCGACCGGAAACCCTGCCACGACCTTGCCGTGCTCCATCAGATAGAAACGGTCGGCGACGCGGCTGGCGAAACGGAAATTCTGTTCGACCAGCAGGATCGTCATGCCGCGCTTTTTCAACGTCGCCAGCAATTCGCCGATACGCTGCACGATGACGGGAGCCAGACCTTCCGCCGGCTCGTCGAGAAGCAGCATTTTGACGCCGGTTCTCAGCATGCGCGCGATCGCCAGCATCTGCTGTTCGCCGCCCGAGAGCCTTGTGCCGGGACTGTTGCGTCGCTCCTTGAGATTGGGAAACAGATCGAATATTTCCTCGACGCTCATGCCGCCCTCGGCGACAACCGGCGGCAGGATCAAATTCTCGTCGACGGTCAGTGTCGCGAAGATGCCGCGTTCCTCCGGCACGAAGCCGATGCCTTGATGCGCGGTCCGGTGCAGCGGCAGCCGCATCAGATCCTTGCCGTCGAAAACAAGCTGGCCGGTTCGCTTGCGGATCAGCCCCATGATGGCGCGCAGCGTCGTCGTCTTGCCGACGCCGTTGCGGCCGAGCAGCGTGACCGTCTCGCCGGCAAACACCTGCAGATCGACGCCGTGCAGCGCATGGCTCTCGCCATACCAGGCGTTGAAGCCGCTGACCGCGAGCAGGGGTGCTGCACTAGTCATCGGCGGTGCCCATATAGGCGATCCTCACGCGTTCATCGCGGCTGACGGTGGCGTAGTCGCCGGCCGCAAGGATCTCGCCGCGCTGCATGACCGTTATCCAGTCGCAAAGATCGGCCACGACAGTCAGATTGTGCTCGACCATCAGCACGGCGCGATCCCTGGCCACCAAGCGGATGAGGTCAGAAACGGTGGCCACATCCTCATGCCCCATGCCGGCCATCGGCTCGTCCAGCAGCAACACCTTTGGATCGAGCGCCAGGGTGGTGGCGATCTCGAGCACGCGTTTCCTGCCATAGGAAAGATCGCCGGCGAGCCTGTTCGTGGCATCGTCAAGACCGACCGACCGCAGCAGTTCCACGGCGCGCGGCGTCAATCGATCGAGCGCCGCGAGCGAGCGCCAGAACTGAACGCCGAGCCCACTCGGCCGCTGCAGCGCGACGCGCACATTGTCGAGCACGCTGAGATGCGGAAAAATCGCCGATATCTGGAACGAGCGCACCAGACCCATCCGCGCGACCTTGGCCGGCGACGTGCGGGTGATGTCGTGGCCAAGCAGTTCGATCCTGCCGCTGGTCGGCGCCAGGAACTTGGTGAGCAGATTGAAAACGGTGGTCTTGCCGGCGCCGTTGGGTCCGATCAGGGCATGGATGTTGCCATGGCGGACATCGAGATCGACGTTTTTGACGGCGACGAAGCCGGCGAAGTCACGCCGCAACCCGCGGGCGGAAAGCACCACCCGCGGCTCAGTCCCGTTCGGATCAGGCGGCGCCATGGGCCGCGCCGATCACTGGCCGGCCGTTGGACAGCCGCTTTCCTTCTCGCTCAGGAATGCCTCGTTGCCTGGAATGGTGGCGAGGTATTTGTAGTAGTCCCAATCCTTGGTGCTCTCGCTGGGCGACTTGACCTGGTAAAGATACATGTCGTGGACCATGTTGCCATCGGACTGCACTTTGCCGTTGGCCGTAAAAACGTCGTTCACCGGCATGGAATGCAGCTGCTTGGCGACGGCCTCGGTCTCGTCGGTGCCGGCCTTGTCGATCGCCTTCAGGTACTGCGTCACCGCCGAATAGGTCGCGGCCTGGATCATGTTCGGCATGCGATTGGTGCGCTTGATAAAACCGCTGCGCGAATTCGCGGCTCTTGTCATCGCGATCCCAGTAGAAGCCCTCGGTCAGCACAACACCTTGCGCTGCCTGAAGGCCCAGTCCATGCACCTCGGCCAGCGTGAAAAGAAGTGCGGCAAGACGCTGGCCGCCCTGCACGATGCCGAATTCGGCCGCCTGCTTGATGGAGTTGGAGGTATCGAGGCCGGCATTGGCCAGCCCGATGACCTTGGCGCCCGACGACTGCGCCTGCAGCAGGAAGGATGAATAATCGGTCGAGCCGAGCGGATAGCGCACTTCGCCCAACACCTTGCCGCCGTGGCTCTCGACGAACTTGGTGGTCTGCTCCTTGAGCGAGTAGCCGAACGCGTAGTCGACGGTGACGAAAAACCAGCTGTCGCCGCCCTGCTGCACGAGAGAGCCGCCGGTTCCCACTGCCTGCGAATGGGTGTCGTAGGCCCAGTGGAAACCGTAGGGCGAGCACTGCTTGCCGGTCAGCTCCGTGGTCGCCGCACCGGTAACGATATCGATTTTCTTCTTTTCCTTGGAAATCCCCTGGACGGCGAGCGCCACCGAAGAGGTCGTCAGTTCCATGATGGCATCGACCTGTTCGGTGTCGTACCACTGCCGCGCGATGTTGGAGGCGATATCCGGCTTGTTCTGATGATCGGCGCTGATGATCTCGATCGGCGCTCCCTGCACCTTGCCGCCGAAATCCTCGACCGCCATCTTGGCTGCCTCGACCGACCACTTGCCGCCAAAATCGGCATAGACGCCCGATTGGTCATTGAGGATGCCGATCTTGACCTTGCCGTCGGAAATTTCGGCGGCCGAAGCGGGGATTGCGGCCGCGGCAAGAAGCGCGGCAGAAACGAAATAGCATACCTTCATGGTCTACTTCCTCCCATTACGATGAAGCCGACCGGCCCTCCACGATCGATCATCGGCAAATCGAACATGCGGAAGATGAGGATGAACGGCAAGGGCCATTGCGCATTTCACATTCGAGGCCTGCCAATCCTTGTTCGCCGGGCCGGCTCCTGAATCTGCCGCCGCCACATGGGCGGCAAGGCCGACCGGCGGCATGATGCCGGTCGTGAGCCGAGATGAAACACGAACATGTGAACCGCGACCTGCGGGTATCGCGAGGTCATCCTTGAGCAGCTTGGAGTCTCGGTGCGGCTACGGGGTGCACTGCGCCGGCAGCAAATGCCTCAGGCCTCGGCGGCGACGAGATGGCCGTTGCCGACATCCCTTAGCGCCAGCTTCAGCGGCGCCTCGCCGATCCTGCGCGTCGCGCTCGGAATCTCCTGGTCGAGGCGGGCGAAGCGCGGCCTGCGCCTGGTGGGATCTGGCACCGGCACGGCTTCGATCAGGCGTCTGGTGTAGGGATGGCGCGGGTTGGAAAACACCTGGTCGCGTGTGCCCATTTCGACGATCTGACCGAGATACATGACCGCGACCCGGTCGGAGATGTTTTCGACCACCGCCATGTCGTGCGAGATGAAGAGATAGGCGACACCGAATTCGCGCTGCAATTCCTTCAACAGGTCGAGCACGCGTGCTTGCACCGAGACGTCGAGGGCCGAGACGCTCTCATCGGCGATGATCAGCTTCGGCCGCAGCGCCAGTGCCCGTGCAATGCAGACCCGCTGGCGCTGGCCGCCGGAGAATTCGTGCGGATAGAGTTCCATCTGGTCGGCCGACAGGCCGACACGCTCGAACAATGCAGCCACACGCTGGCTGCGTTCTTCCTTCGAAGCGATGCCGTGGATGACGAGTGGCTCGGCGACCAGATCGCCGACGAGCATGCGTGGATCGAGCGAGGCGAAGGGATCCTGGAAGATCATCTGCACATCGCGGCGCACCGCCTTGCGCTCGTCGCGGCCTAGGCCCGACAGGTTGCGCCCGCCAATGACGATGTCGCCGCTGTAAGGCACCAGTCCGGCCAGCGCCTTGGCGGTGGTCGACTTGCCGCAACCGGACTCGCCGACCAGCGCCAGCGTTTCGTTCGGCGCGATGGAGAAACTGACGCCCTCGACGGCGTGGACGCGCCGGTTGACCCGGCCGAAGACGCCGCCGCGCAGGTCGAAGCGGACATGCAGATCGCTGACCATGGCGACGTTGGCCGGCGTTGCCGTCTCGGCATCCCTGGATTTCTGGCGGCCAACACCTGTGCCGATGCGCGGCACGGCGGCAAGCAGCTCGCGCGTGTAGTCGGCTTGCGGCCTAGCGAAGATGTCTGATGTCTTTCCCTCCTCGACCATACGGCCATGCCGCATGATGATGACGCGGTCGGCCATTTCGGCGACCACGCCCATGTCGTGGGTGATGAGGATGACGCTGGTGCCATGCTGGCGCTGCAGGTCGCGCAGCAACTCCAGCACTTCGCCTTGCACGGTGACGTCGAGCGCCGTCGTCGGCTCGTCGGCGATCAGCACGTCGGGCTCGAGCGCCAGCGCCATGGCGATCATCACCCGCTGGCGCATGCCGCCGGAGAGCTCATGCGGAAACTGCTTTAGCCGGCTTTCGGCCTCCGAAATGCGCACCGCCTTCAACGCCTCGATGGCGCGCTGGCGGGCTTGCGCCTGTGACAGGCTGGTATGCGCCTCGATGGACTCGGTCAGCTGCCGGCCGATCGTCAGCACCGGGTTGAGCGAGGTCATCGGCTCCTGGAAGATCATGGCGATGCGGTCGCCGCGAATGCGCCGCATCTGGCGCTCGTCGAGCGCTGCCAGATCGGTATCACCAAGATGGATTTTTCCCGACGATATACGCGCGGCAGGCTGCGGCAGGAGCTGCATGATCGCCAGCGCGGTCATCGACTTGCCGGAACCGGATTCGCCGGCGATGCACAGCGTCTCGCCACGTTGAAGCGTAAGCGACAGGTCAGACACCACCTCGCGCTCGCCGTCCTCGCCGCGCACGCTGACGGAGAGATTGGCGATGTCGAGGACGGGTTTTGTTTCGCCGGTCATCGCAGGCCTGACCCTGCGAGGGATTTATTTCTGCACACCCCCCTCTGTCCTGCCGGACATCTCCCCCTCAAGGGGGACTCAAGGGGGGAGAGCAATCGCATATGGGAAGCCGAGGCTTTCGCCTTACGAATACCCCCACCCCTAACCCCTCCCCACAAGGGGGAGGGAGACTCTCGTAGGCGCTGATCTCGGCAAACTGCCCAAGTTCGACGCCGAGGATGATGGATGAAGGCGCGCGGCAGCATTCCCTCCCCCTTGTGGGGAGGGTTAGGGTGGGGGTCCTTCTTCGCAAGAATCCATATGCGATGGCCCTGCCCTTGCGGGGGAGATGGTCGGCAGACCAGAGGGAGGTGTGACGGAGCGCTGCGTTCATTCAAACACGCAGCGCGGGAAGTAGAACGACACCACCCAGTTCGGCATGTCGACGATCTCGCTGATGCGCAGATCGCCGCAGACCGAGGCCAGCATGTAGGCCTCTACCGGATCGATCTTGTAGCGGCCGGCAAGCAGGTCGACCATCTGCGCGACGGCCTCCCTGGCGCCGGCCATCAGGTCCGGCCCAACGCCGGTCGTCACCTCATAGCCCTTGGCGTCGAGATGGCGGGTCACCGGACCAGAGGTGGTGAAGCGCGGCGTCTTCAGCCTGGCGTCCTTGACCAGGTCGAGCTTGAGCACGACGTCCATCGGGCTTTCGATCGCCGTGCCGCAGACCTCGCCATCGCCTTGCGCGGCATGGGTGTCGCCGACCGAAAACAGCGCGCCCGCCACTTCCACCGGCAGATAGAGCGTGGTGCCGGCGGCGAGATCGCGGATGTCGAGGTTGCCGCCGACCCGCCTTGGCGGCACCACCGAGTGATGGCCCTTTTCCGCCGGTGCGTTGCCGATGGTCCCGGCGAATGGTTTCAGCGGCACCCGCGCATTCTTGCCGAACAGCGCCGGCTCGAGCGAGGCGGCGTCGTACTTCCAGATGTTGAGCGCCGGCTCCTTGAAGTCGTCGGCGAGCAGGCCAAAGCCCGGAATGTTTGCCGTCCAGCCGAAGCCGGACGGTTTGAACATCTCGATCGTCACCTTCAGTGCATCACCCGGCTCGGCGCCCTCGACGAAGATCGGCCCGGTGACCGGATTGATCCTGGCAAATTCCAACTTGGCGATGTCGGCAACCGTGCTGCCGGCCGTCAACTGGCCGCCGGAGGAATCGAGGCACTGGAACTCGATGGTCGAGCCGGGCGCCACCCGCTCGGCTGGGACAAACGAATTGTCCCAGCCGAAATGGTGATGGCGCCCGTGGATGGTGTAGTCGCAGTTATTGCACATCTTTTACGTACACATTGTCATAGTTGATCGGGATATGGACGGGGTCGACATAGAGGTTGTCGGCGCCGCCCATGCGGGCCGATTTCATGGTGAAACGCTGCTCGTTGAAGACCGGCGCCCAGGGCGCGTCTTCCATCACCTTGTCGTAGATGGCGCTCCACATCTTGTCGCGCTCGACTGCCTTGGCCGGGTCGACCACGGAGTCGGCCTCGGCCGCCTTGGCATCGAGATCCTTGTTGCAATACCACGACCAGTTCCAGCCGCCCGGAACCGCGCCGGCGCAACCGAGGATCGGGCCGTAGAAGTTGGACGGATCCGGGAAGTCGGCGATCCAGGCCATGCCGCCGGACCAGATCATCGGCGCGCCGGCCTTGTCGCCGCCGGCGGCAATGACGTTGGCCTGGGCGAGCGACTGGATGCTGGCCTTGATGCCGATGGCCGCCAGGTCCTGCTGGATCGCCTGGGCGATGCGCGGGTTAGGATCGGTGTTCATGGCGAACAATTGCGTGTCGAAACCGTCGGGATGACCGGCCTCGGCGAGCAGCGCCTTGGCCTTGGCGACGTCATAGGGATAACCCTTGTATTCCTTGTCGTAGCCCGGCATCGACGGCGGCAGCGGCTGGTTGGCCGGCACCGCGCGGTTGTTGATGATCTGGACGATGCGCGCCTTGTTGAGCGCCATGTTGACGGCCTGGCGCACCTTCACATTGTCGAACGGCGCCATGGTGGTGTTCATGGTGACATAGCCGGTGTGCAGCTGGCCGCCTTCGACGACGCGCGCCTTCTGCTCGGGATCGGCCATCACTTCCTGGAACTTGGCCGGCGGAATGCCGTCGCCTGGCACGTCGATCTCGCCTTTCTGCAGGCGCAGCAGCGCCACGATCGGTTCCTGGCCGATCTCGAAAGTGATCTTGTCCAGGTGCGGCAGGCCCTTGTGCCAGTAATCCGGGTTGCGCTCGAAGACGATGCGCTGGCCGAGCGTCCATTCGGCGAGCTTGAAAGCGCCGGTGCCGACCGGATGCTTGCCGAAATCGGCGCCATATTTCTCGACCTCTTCCTTCGGCACGACATGCGAGAAGTTGATGGCCATGACATGCAGGAAGGTGGCGTCGGGACGGGTCAGTTCGAACTTGACGGTGTAGGGATCGACCACCGTGATGCCGGAGAGGCTTTCGGCCTTGCCGGCGGCGACATCGTCATAGCCCTTGATCGAGCCGAAGAAGCCGGCGCCGGGGCTCTGCGTCTTCGGGTTGGTGACGCGGTCGAGCGAGTACTTCACATCGTCGGCCGTCATCTCGCGGCCATTGTGGAATTTGACGCCGTGACGCAGCTTGAAGGTGAAGGTCTTGCCGTCGGGCGAGATGTCGTAGCTTTCGGCGAGGTCGGGCTTCAGATTGGTGGTGCCCGGCTCGTAATCCATCAGCCCGTCGAACAGGCTCTTGATCATCGACCAGTTCTGCCAGTCATAGCCGATCGCCGGATCGAGCGTGGCGACGTCGTCCTTGTAGGTGATGGTGATGGCGCCGCCCTGCTTGGCGTTCGGATCGATGGTGTCCTCGGCGCGAACATTTGTCATGCCGAGCATCAGCGCAAGCGCCGATGCCGCGACTGTAGATACCAGAAACTTTTTCATTGTTATGTTCCCTTTCTCTGTTTGTTTTCGGTCATGTCCTGATTTTCATCTGAGTTTAATACGGGGGTCGATGAAGGGCGCGATGATGTCGGCGGCGAGGTTGCCGAGCACGATGGCGAAGGCCGACACCAGCGTGACACCCATGATGATCGGAATGTCGACGCGCTGGATGGCTTGCCAGGCCAGCTGGCCGATGCCGGGCCAGCCGAACACGCTTTCGACGACGACGATGCCGCCCATGAAGATGCCGATGTCGATGCCGATCATGGCGATGACCGGCAGGATGGCGTTGGGCAAAGCATGGCGGAAAAGGATGGCGCCACGCGCCAGGCCCTTGGCGCGGGCGGTGCGGACATAATCCTGGCGCAGCACGTCGATCATCGACGAGCGCATCATGCGCGCGTACCAGCCGGCGCCGAGGATGCCCATGGTCAGCGACGGCAGGACGAGATGGCGCCAGGTGCCGTAGCCGCCGATCGGAAACCAGCTCAGCCGCACGGCAAAGACGTATAGCAGCAGCAGGCCGACGACGAATTGCGGCGCCGAGACGCCGACGAAGGAGGCGACCATCAGCGTCTGGTCGGTGGCGGTGCCGCGCTTGACGGCGGCGATCAGGCCCATGCTGAGGCCGAGCAGCAGCTCGCAGAAGATGGCGCCGACCATCAGCAGCAGGCTTGCCGGCAGCCGCGAGACGATCAGCTCGGTGACCTCGGAGCGCTGGATGTAGGAACGGCCGAGATCGCCGCTGACGAGCTTGGTCAGATAACGCCAATACTGGACGACGAAGGGCTGGTCGAGGCCGAGTTGCTGGCGGATGTTCTCGACCGTCTGCGGCGTGGCGCTGCGGCCAGCGATCTGGCGCACAGGATCGGCCGGCAAGAGATAGAGCAGCGCGAAGGTGATCAGCGAGACGCCGAGCAGGATGAGCAGCGACTGGATCAGGCGGCGGCCGAGATAGGCGATCATGCCCGGCCCCTTTGCGTCGGATCGAGGATGTCGCGCAGCGCATCGCCGATCAGGTTGAAGGCCAGCGCCAGCGCCAGGATCGCGGCGCCGGGGAAGAACACCAGCCAGGGCGCGGCCTGGAAGTAGGTCTGGTTCTCGAAGATGATGTTGCCCCAGGAGGCGGTCGGCGGCTGCACGCCGATGCCGAGGAAGGAGAGCGTCGCCTCCAGCAGCACCGTGGTCGAGATGCCGAGCGTGCCCCAGACGATGATGGTCGGCAGGAGATGCGGCAGGATGTGGCGAAACAGGATGCGCGGCGCGCTGGCGCCGATGGTGCGCTCGGCGTCGATGAACTCGCGCTCGGCGAGCGAGCTGGTCTCGGTGTAGATGACGCGGGCGGTCTGCACCCAGTTGACCAGCGCGATGACCATGGCGACGATCCACAGGCTGGGCTGGAACACCGCCGCTAGGCAAATTGCAAGCAGCAGCGCCGGAAACGCCATCATCAGGTCGGTGAAGCGCATCAACGCGCTGCCGATCCAGCCGCGGAAATAGCCTGCTGTTACGCCGACCAGCGTGCCGATGAAAAGCGCCACGCCATTGGCGACGACGCCGATGATCAGCGAGGTGCGGGCGCCATAGAGGATGCGGGTCAGCAGGTCGCGGCCGAGCAGGTCGGTGCCGAGCCAGAACTGGGCGTTCGGCGGCAGGGGCGAGCCTTCGATGGTCAGGCCGTCGAACATCTGCTCGTTGGGATCATGGCCGGTCAGCCATGGCGCCAGGATGGCGCCGGCGACGACGATGGCGACGATCACCAAGCCGAGCATTGCCAGGCGGCGTTTGACCAGCCGGCGCCAGACGCCGGCGCGCGGCTTGGCCGGCATGCGCCCGGCTGCCGGGAGGTCAGGCGCGATGGGACTGGTCATCGTCGCCTTCCTCATCCGTCATTGCCACGATCCGTCGCGCGGCATCTTCCACACTGATCTGCCAGCTCATCGCCAGCGAGCGCAGCTGTGCATAAGCGCGGCCATCGTCAGTACCTTTCGAGAGCGCGGCCACCGCGCGCACGATGGTCTGCCGCTCGGCGACGCGCTGGCGAAGCGAGGCAATTTCGCTGGCTAAATGCTTGCGGGCCTCGAAACTCTGCCTTGCGATCAGCAGCGCGCTGTAGACGCCGGCATTGCCGACCGGCTTCAGCAGTTGGGCGTCGGCCTTGTGCGACAGCGCCCATTCGATGCGGCCGGGCGCCTCGGAGCCGATCAGCGCCACCAGCGGCATCGGCGCCTCGCCCGGCTTCCAGGGAAATTGCTCGTCAAAGCCGAGATCGGCGTCGAAGAAGACGAAATCGGCGGCGAGCGCCTCGGGCGGCAATTCCGGCCAGCAATCCACCGTGATCAGGCCGATGGCCGACAATTGCCTTGTGATCGCCTGCACCGTCGGATGTGGGCGATGCAGGACGAAGGCCCTGGCGCCGCCGAGATTGGGGATGCGCGGGGGTCTGGTCACGACACCACCCTCAGGCGCGGGCGACCGAAGGTCCTGGCGGGGTCGTAGCGCGACAGATAGGGGTCCGGCGCCACCTCGTCCTCGCGGCTGACGACCTCGAAGAAGCCGTCCGCGATGCGCCCGATGATCACCGGCAGCGTGGCGTGCTGGGTGTGCGCATCGATGGCAATCGGCCCGAGCCGGGTGGTGAAGCGCCGTTCGGCGAAGGCCTTGGAAAATTCCGCCGGACCGGCGTCGGGATCGCGCGAGAGCACGTCGGCCATCACTTGTACGGAAGCATAGGCGGATGCCTCGAAGGACGAGGCGAAGGCGGCGGGACGCGGCGCGAAATACGGCCCGACCGACAAATGCCCTTTGCCGGATTCGCCGATCGCGGGCAGCTCGCCCTCGGTGAGGTTGCAGGAGATGACGGGGCAGGCGTCAGAGCTGAAGGCCGCATCCTCACCCGCCAGGTCGCGATAGGCCGCCAGGAAGGCGTAGGACGAGGTGCCGATCAAATTGTTGAGGATGAAATTCGGCCGCGTCGCCCGGATTTCGGCGATCAGGCGCGACACGTCGGTCTCGCCGATGCGCAGATAACGCTCGCCCAGGACCTTGCCGCCGGCATCCGCGATCAGGTCGCGCGCCACGCGGTTCATCTCCCAGCCCCAGATATAGTTCGACCCGAGCAGGAAGCCGTTGGCGCCGAAGCGCGGCACGACATGAGCCATCAGCGGCACCAGATGCTGGTTGGGGCAAGCGTGCATGTAGACGACGTGCTCGTTGGCCTCGAACCCCTCATAGGGGCAGGCGTACCAAAGCATGCCGCCCGCCTTTTCCAGCACGGGGATCGTCTCCTTGCGGCTCCAGGAGGTGACACAGCCGACGACATGGCGCGCGCTGCTGGTCTTGAAGATATCCTCGCAGAGCGTCGCGTAGCGATCCGCATTGCTTTGCGGGTCGCGCTCGACCGGCACCAGCTCTATGCCATGGCCGCGGTCGGCGTTGATGTCGGCGATGGCGCGCATGGCGCCCATCCGGCACGCATCGGAGATGAGCTGATAGCTCCCCGAGCGGGAATACAGGATACCGATCTCGATGCGCCGTTTCAAACAGATCCCCAAAATGACAATGCCCCGCAGCCGGCGCCGGAGGGGCGAGGCATACGAGGCATTCTTGCCGTCCGGCGATCAGAGCCGGTATTTTGTCCTAGCGTATTCGGTACGGCGGGTCAGTCAAGCGGGAAAGTGCGTGATGCCTCCTGGTGCAGGATCCGGCGTGCACGACCTCGATCATCTCCGAGCGATATCCTCGAAGCTCAAATCGAACCGCTGGAGATATTTGCGCAGGCGGTCGGCGTCGTTGCCGCTGGTCTTTTGCAGCCGCGAGACGGCGAACAGTTTTCGCCCGGCGGCGCTGATCGAATTGCTGTCGCGGCAAACCTCCAGCACGGTGGCAAGCTGAGTCCGGTCGAACATGTCGATCCGGCTTTGCCGGTCAGGGCCGAGTATCTCCTGCACAATGGCGTCGCGGTCATCGGCATCACCAGCACGCCACAGGGCCGTCAGCCGATCGATTTCGTCGCGCACCGTCTCCTCGTTGATGCGGCCGAGCGGCGCCAGTGTCGCCATGCGAGTGACCGATGCCGAGAGATCGCGGAAATTGGCCCGCCACATCGCCTCCGGCGCCACGGCGAACCTGAGATAGAGCTCGCGCGCCTCCTTGTTGAAGGTGGCGTTCTGTCCCTCGCGCTCACTGAACCGACGCAACTCGAATTCGAGATTCGGCTCGATGTCCTCCTTGCGGTCACGCAGCGCCGGCAGCTGGAAGGTCCACAGGTTCAGCCGCGCGAAAAGATCCTCGCGGAACTTGCCCTCCTTCACACCGATCGAAAGATCGCGATTGGTGCCGGCGAGAAGCTGGAAATCCGATACCACGTCCTGGTCGGCGCCGACCGGCAGGAAGCGCTTTTCCTCGATGGCGCGCAGGCACATGGCCTGTTCGTCGAGGCCGAGCTCGCCGATCTCATCGAGGAACAGAACACCCTTGTTGGCCGATTTCATCAGCCCGGCACGCTCGTTCTGGGCGCCGGTAAAGGCACCCTTGATGTGACCGAACAGTGTCGACATCGCCTGATCGCCGCGCAGCGTCGCGCAATTGACCTCGATGAAGGCGCCCGAGACCTGCCGCTGCGCCTTCTTGAGTTCGTAGATGCGCCTGGCCAGCTGCGACTTGCCCGCTCCAGTCGGGCCGGTCAGCAGCACCGGCGCGCGCGAGCGGATCGTCACCTTTTCGATCTGGTCGATCATCTGGTTGAAGGCCGGATTGCGGGTGGCGATGCCCGATTTCAGAAACGATGTCGCCTCGTCGCGCTCGGCTGCAAAACGCGTGGCGATCGCATCGTAGCGGGACAGGTCGAGGTCGATGATCGAATGGCTGCCGAAAACCTCGCCGTTGCCCTGGGGCTTGCGCGGCGATAGCTGAAGCAGCCGCGCGGGAATAAAGTGGGCCTCGGTGAGCAGGAACCAGCATATCTGCGCGACATGGGTGCCCGTGGTGATATTGACGAGATAGTCTTCCTTCTCGGGATCGAACGCATAGCCGCGGGCGAAGTCACGCAGGCCGGTGTAGACCTCACTGAAATCCCAGGGATCCCGCATGCTGATAAGATGAGGCCTCACCTCGGTGGCGGGCGAAACCTGTTCTATGTCGGCAATGACCTGTCTGGCCAGTCGCTGCGATCGCTCGTCGTGGATGAGTTCCAGACGATCGATAAACAATCCCGGCTGCTGGCACAGCGCCACCGTCGGCCGCCACTTTTTCCAGCGGTCGTCGCGCCCGCTGGCATCGAGCGTCGTTCCGAGGATGCCGATTGCAACGCGTCTTCTCATTCTTATCCTATAATATAAGGTACAATCTTATCATATCACTATTCTGCCGCCATCGTAAACTGGCTCAATGGGATACGATCTCGTCGTGAAAATTTGTTTCTAAATAAATCAATGGCTTATGTCAGACCAGTCTCTCAAAACCGAACCCTCACTTCAAACTGGCACGCCGCTTGTACTGCTGCCGGTGTGAAATGAAGGATGAGAACAATGGCGAACAAATCCGTGTTTGCGACGATTGCAGGAAAGCTGCTCCCGCCGGCTGACGCTCGGAACCATGAGGATGCCCAGGCTTATCGCCTGTCGCCTCACCAGGCTCTGGCGCAGCTGGCGGCGACGGGAACGTTCAACGCGACTTTCTATGCCGAGCCGAGTCAGCAGCTGGACGAGGTGCTGAAACTCGCCTGGCAGGTCGAGCCGGGATTTTTGGCGCGCACCGCCGTCCACGCTTTCGAGCAGGGCTACATGAAGGATATGCCGGCATTTTTGCTGGCCGTTCTCTCCTGCATGCAGGGCGACGAGTTCAACCGCGCCTTCGGGCGGATCGTCAGGAACGGCAAGATGCTGCGCACCTTCGTGCAGGTGATGCGTTCGGGCGCCACCGGGCGCAAGTCGCTCGGCTCGCGGCCGAAGCGCCTGGTTCAGGCCTGGCTCGAGCAGGCGGCCGACTTCGAGATCATGCGGGCCGCGGTCGGCAATGATCCGTCGCTGGCCGATGTCATCAAGATGGTTCACCCGAAGCCAAAATCGGCATCGCGCGAGGCGCTTTATGGCTATCTCATCGGCAAGCCGCATGAATTCGCGGCCTTGCCGGAGGCGGTGAAGGCTTTCGAGGCGTTCAAGCGCGATCCGTCGTCTCCGGTGCCGGAAATGCCGTTCCAGATGCTGACCTCGATGCCGCTTACATCCGCGCATTGGGTGCAGATCGCGGAGACGGCCGGATGGCAGATGCTGCGGCAGAACCTGAACACTTTCGCCCGCAACGGCGTGTTCGAAGTGGATGGGTTTGCCGAGAGGCTGGCGGCGCGTCTGCGCGATCCGGAAGAGGTCCGGCGTGCCCGGGTGTTCCCGTATCAGCTCATGGTGGCGTTCACCATGACCGATGCGAAGGTGCCCGGCGTGATCAGGGACGCGTTGCAGGATGCGATGGAGATAGCGCTCTGCAACGTTCCCCGGATCAATGGCAATGTGGTCGTATGCCCGGACGTTTCGGGCTCCATGGCCTCGCCGGTGACCGGGTATCGCAAGGGCACGACGTCGGCAGTGCGCTGCATCGACGTGGCTGCCCTGGTGGCCGCCGCGATGCTGCGCCGCAATCCCACGGCGATGGTCCTGCCGTTCGAGAACGATGTGGTTGATATCAGCCTCAATGCTCGCGACACGGTGATGACCAACGCCGCCAAGCTTGCCGCTATCGGTGGTGGCGGAACCAACTGTTCGGCTCCGCTGACACGGCTGGTGCGGGAGAAGGCGAAGGTCGACCTGGTGGTGTTCGTGTCGGACAACCAGTCCTGGGTGGATGCATCAGCGCATGCGCATCAGGGCACGGTGATGATGCAGGAATGGAGCAAGCTGAAGGCGTTGAACCCGGAGGCCAAGCTGGTCTGCATCGACATCCAGTCGAATGCGACGACGCAGGCCAAGTCGCAGGCCGACATCCTGAATGTCGGCGGCTTCTCCGACCGCGTCTTCGACGTGGTCGGGACGATGCTGTCCTCGAGCGGCGACCCGGACCATTGGGTGCGCACGATCGAGAAGGTCGAACTCTGACAATGGTCCCGGCGGCGCGTCCGCCGGGACCATCCGGAACAAGATCAGGGCATGACGAATGCCGATGGAACTACAGGCTGTTCACCTCCAGGTCGCGGGTTCGAATCCCGTCGGGTCCGCCACTATGGACCCGTAGCTCAGCGGTAGAGCGGGACGTTTCGTCAAACCTTGTCGTCATGCCCCGACGATTTTTGCGCGGCTTTGGTCGCACTCGAGGAAGAAAGGAAATGAACACAAGGCGTGACGAATGCCTGTGGAACTACAGAACTTCCAGGTCGCGGGTTCGATCCCCGCCGGAGCGACAGCTCCGTAGCTCAGCGGACAGAGCAGGGAGAAGCGTTTCACAACAGACTTGTCGTCACACTGAGAGAAAATTGCCGCGGCAAATGCTGGATGGAACTACAGCAACATGAAACGGGATGCTCCGTGAGGTTCGACTCCTCACCTTGCAGGCGCTCTCTGGCACGAGCGGGACTCCTGGTGTTTCATCATTTCTTGTCACCGCGGCGACAAATACAAAATGGCGAATGCAGGCAGGACTACAGGTAGCGCGCCCGCCGAAAAGGCGGGAGGTCGGGTGTTCAAATCACTCTCTCGCTCTGCGGAGCGGGGTGGCGCAGTCACCGTCTTGCCGACCCTTGTCGCCAGCCGATTGAACAGGGTGAATGCCTGCGGGAATACATTGGTATCTGGCGGTTCGATTCCGCCCGTCGATCAGTTGATCGGTTGGTTTCTGGCATCGACTCGTCGCTCGTCAGAGAAAAGGAAATGAATGGCGAATGCAGGCAGGACTACAGGGATAGAGCGTCCGCTACGAAAGTAGCGGAAGGTCGGATGTTCAAGCCATCCCTTTCATCCCTCCGGGACGGAAAGTAGCTCAGTAATTGTCTTGCCGATCCTTGTCGCCAGACCGAATGAAAAGGACGAATGCCTGCGAGACTACAGGTAGACGCAGCCCGCTGCAGAGCAATTCCAGGAAAAGTGTGAAACGGTTTTCCGTCCGGAATTGTGACAAACAGGCAAGCGGGTGCCGAAAGGCGTGAGGGTTCGTGTCCCTCCTTCGCATCGTGCGAAGTGGCGGAAAAATGTCTCGTATTCCCTTGTCGTCCGTTCGCAATACGCAATGCTGCCAAGGCAGTCGTACCGAAAGTGAAAGACATGACCGAGATTTTGAGTGGACAGGATTTGATCGACGCCGGAATGCCGCAGGGCAAGTGGTTCGGCAAGGCGCTGGCCGCCGCGAACGCGGTGCTGGAGAGCGGCGGATCGCAGGGCGATGCGCTGGAGGCCGCGCGCACCTTCGCGCCGCCGCCGGCTGTGCCGTTGCATGCGGCTGCCGCCGTGCCGCTGCATCTGAACATCGCGGCGGAAACGCCTGATGAGGCCGCCAATGTCGAAGCGGTGACGCGTAGCATGACCGAGCTGATGCGCACGCCGGTGATCCGTGCCGGCGCCATCATGCCGGATGCCTGCCCGGCCGGTCCGTTGGGCACCATTCCGGTTGGCGGTGTCGCGGTGTCCGAGGCGATCCATCCCGGCATGCATTCGGCCGACATCTGCTGCTCGATGGCGATTTCGGTGTTTCCTAGCGTGGCGCCTGCAGCACTCCTCGATGCCGTCCACGCGGTAACCCATTTCGGACCGGGCGGACGCCCGCGCGGCCAGCAGATCCGGCCGGCCCAGGAGGTCTTCGAGCGTTTCGAGGCCAACCCCTTGCTGCGCGATGTCACCAGTGCTGCGATCGAGCATTTCGGCACGCAGGGCGACGGCAACCATTTCGCCTATGTCGGCACGCTGAAGTCGAGCGGCGAGACGGCACTGGTCACCCACCATGGCTCGCGTTCGCCGGGAGCGCGGCTGTACAGCAAGGGGATGAAGATCGCCGAGCGCGTGCGCAAGATCCTGTCGCCGGAAACCTTGCCCCAGAATGCCTGGATTCCGGCCGACACCAAGGAAGGCGATGAGTATTGGGAGGCCCTGCAGACGATCCGCGAATGGACCAAGGGCAACCACATGCTCATCCACGACCTGACGGCCAAGCGCCTGTCGGCGAAGGTGTCGGACCGGTTCTGGAACGAGCACAACTTCGTCTTCCGCCGTTCGGACGGGTTGTTCTACCACGGCAAGGGGGCGACGCCGGCCTTCGACAACTGGGCCGACGACGCGACCGATCTGACGCTGATCCCGCTCAACATGGCGGAACCGGTGCTGATCGTGCGCGGCAAGAACGCCGCGCACGGACTTGGCTTCTCGCCGCACGGCGCCGGGCGCAATTTCTCGCGCACCCAGCACCGGCGCATGCAGGCGGGGCGCGGCGACGCCGATATCTTCGCTCAGGAGACGAAGGGCATCGATGCCCGCTTCTTCTCCGGCGTAACGGATATTTCGGAGCTGCCGAGCGCCTACAAGAACGCGGCGTCGATGCGCCGCCAGATCGAGCATTTCGGCCTGGCGGAGATCGTTGACGAGGTCATGCCCTATGGCTGCATCATGGCCGGCGACTGGGAGGCCAATGCGCCGTGGCGCAAGAAACGGGAAGCGCGCCAGCAACAGGGACGCTAGCCGGCAAAATGGATGCGGGCCGCAAGGCCCGCATCCATAACCATCAATGCCCTTGCAACTGCTTGCGGCGCCAGGCGGCCGGCGCCTCGCCGACCCGCGCGCGAAAGAAGCGTGAAAAGTACGCCGGATCGTCGAAGCCGATTTCGTAGGCGATGTCCTCGACCGTGCGTATGGTGAACAGCAAGAGCCGCTTGGCTTCCAGCAGCCGCCGCTCGCTGACGACCCGCTTGACGCCGCTGCCCAGCACCGCACGGGCGGCCTTGTCGAGCAGATGCGGGGTCGTGGCAAGGGTCTCGACATAGCGGTCGACCGGCCAGTTGTCGCGGAAATGCGCGTCGACGAGACGGCGTAGCCCCAGCGCCAGCGAAGCTTCGGAAGAGGTTGTCGAGGTGGTCCCGCCGGGACTGAGACGGGCAATGTGGGAGAGCGCGACGGCGATCAGCGCCGGTAGGACTTTGTCGTTGCCGGCCTGCGCCTCGGTATATTCGGCGGCGATCATGTCAAGCACCGCCGCCAGTCTTGTCCACGCGGCATGGTGCGGCAGGCCGTCGGCAAAGACCGGCCGGTCCAGCGGCAGCAGGCTGTGGCCGGCAAGCGCGGCAAGCGCATCATCGGCGACCGAGACGACGATGGCGTCGGTGCCGGGCCCGATCGAGAAGCCGTGCACGACGTTGCTTGGCACGAAGCTGACAGCGGGCGCCGAAAAGTCCCAGGACCGGTCTTCGATGCGATAGGTTCCGGAGCCGCTCGTCCAGTAGCTGATCTGGCCCATCTGCGGATGCTTGTGCGCCGCGACCTCGCCATGGTGGATACTGCCGCGGGCAAGCACCGTCTCGACATGCAGGAAACCGACATCGAGCGGCCGTACCGGCTCGCCATAGACGAAGAAATCGGGGATGGAGTTCTGGCTCATGGCGCCGGAAAAAGTCCAATCGGTTTTGCCATTCCGTCCATAACCGATCCATGCCCGGGGCGCTAGGGTTGGCCCTCAAGTGGAGGAACATCATGCGATCAGAAGACTTCCGTGCCGACAAGCGGCGCCCGTTCACCGGGGCCGAGTATCTGGCGAGCCTGCGCGATGGCCGCGAGGTCTATATCAACGGCGAGCGCATTGCCGACGTGACCACGCACCCGGCGATGCGCAATTCGGCGCGGTCGCTGGCGCGCCTCTATGACGCCCTGCATGATGCCAAGCGGCGCGATACCCTGACCTCGCCAACGGACACCGGGTCGGGCGGCTACACCCACAAATATTTTCGCGTCGCCAAATCCTCCGCCGAGATTGTCGCCCAGCAGGCGGCGATCGCCGAGTGGTCACGCATGTCCTATGGCTGGATGGGGCGCACGCCCGACTACAAGGCGGCGCTGATGAACACGCTTGGCGCCAATGCCGACTGGTATGGGCCGTTCAAGGACAACGCGCTGTCCTGGCACACACGCGCCCAGGAAGCGGCGCTGTTCATGAACCATGCCATCGTCAACCCGCCGATCGACCGCCACAAGCCGGCCGAACAGGTCAAGGACGTCTTCGTCCACATCACCAAGGAGACCGACGCCGGCATCTACGTGTCCGGCGCCAAGGTGGTGGCGACGTCCTCGGCGCTGACGCACTACAATTTCCTGGCGCAGAGTTCGGCGACGGTCACCGAGGATCCGTCGCTGTCGGTGATGTTCATCGTGCCGATGAACGCGCCGGGGATAAAGATGTTCTGCCGCGTTTCCTACGAGCAGACGGCCAACACGGTGGCGGCGCCCTTCGACTATCCGCTGTCGTCGCGTTTCGACGAGAACGACGCCATCCTGGTGCTCGACAATGTCTTCATCCCCTGGGAGGACGTGCTGGTGCTGCGCGACGCGCAGAAAATCCTGTCCTTCCACCCGGCCTCCGGCTTCATGCACGGCTACTGTTTTCAGGGCTGCACGCGCTTTGCCGTCAAGCTCGACTTCCTCGCCGGTCTGCTGGCGAAGGCGCTGCGAGCCACCGGTGGCGACGCCTTCCGCGGCAACCAAGCGGCACTGGGCGAAGTCATCGCGCTGCGCCACATGTTCTGGAGCTTTTCCAACGCCATGGCCTACAATCCGATCCCCTGGGCGAATGGCGCGGTGCTGCCAAACCTCGAAGCGGCGCTTGCCTACCGGACCTTCATGTCGGAAGCCTATCCACGCGTCATCGACACCGTGCGCCGGGTGATCGCGTCCGGCCTGATCTACCTGCCGTCGTCGGTGCGCGACTTCAACAACCCCAAGATCGACAAATATCTCGCGCAGTATGTGCGCGGCTCCAACGACATGGGCCATATCGAGCGCATCAAGATCATGAAGCTGTTGTGGGATGCGACCGGCACCGAGTTCGGCGGCCGCCACGCGCTCTACGAACTCAACTATGCCGGCGCGCCGGAGGAAGTGCGCCTGCAGGTGCTGAAGGGCGCCGAACGCGGCGGCCGGCTGAAGGCGATGGAAGAACTGGTCGATACCTGCATGGCCGACTATGACGAGAACGGATGGACAGGCGATACCTGGCTCAATCCGCTCTCCTCCCCGGTGGGGTGAACGCCGATGGCCACGCAGATTTCGAAAGCCGATTTCCGCGACGCCATGGCAAGGGTCTGCGCGCCGGTCAACATCGTCACCACCGACGGCCCGGCCGGACGCGGCGGCTTCACCGCCACCGCCATGTGCAGCGTCTCCGACGAGCCGCCGACGCTGCTGGTGTGTATGAACGGCCGTTCGACGCAGGCCGCCATGTTCCTGTCCAACCGGCGCTTCTGCGTCAACGTGCTGACGCATGACCATATGCATCTGGCGGGAAAGTTCGCCGGCGCGACCCGGGATATGGAAGCGCGCTACTCCGCGGCACGCTGGCAGACGCTGACCTCCGGTACGCCGGCACTCTCGGATGCGATCGTCAACTTCGATTGCGAGATCGAGACCGTGCATGTCGTGGGCACGCACAATGTCATGATCGGCCGCGTCATCGACGTCCGCCACGGCAGCGGCGGCTCGGCGCTGCTCTATGTCGATCGCAATTACACGCAGCCGACGCGGCTCGGCAGTTTTGGCGGGTGAGTGCAATTTAGCAGCGCTGACGGAATTATATGGGTGGAGGCGAAGCCTTCCCAACTTCGTCATCCCAGGGCGAAGCAGGAGCGAAGCTCCGTCGCGGAGACCCTGGGATCCATGCCGCGATCTCAGCCGTAGAGTGCAGCGGCGCGGAATTCTGGACCGCGGCAGCGCTCTGAGGTCGCGGCATGGATCCTCGGGTCTGCGCTGCGTCGCTGCGCTCCTTGCTCCGCCCGTGGATGACGAAGCGATGGGCGTTTTCGCCAATCCAAGGCACACGGCCCTTCAACGCAAGCACATCCACCCGTGCGCCGGGGCGCCAGAACTTCTGCGCCGAGGAGCCCGAGGACCTCAGCTCTCGCCGTCGATCAGGCTCTCCAGGAGGTCGAGCAACTGCTCAAGCTTCTCGTGGCCGAAGCGCTGTTCGATGTCGCGGTAGATGACGCGACGCTCGGGAGAGAGGGCATCGATCAGGGCGGAACCGGCTGGCGCAATGGTCAGCACGACGCGGCGGCCATCGCCTTCCGCCTTGTTGCGGGTGATGAAATTGCGTCCCTCGAGCGCCTTGATGATGCGCGTCAGGCTGGGCGGCAACACGGAGGCGCGATCGGCAAGCTCGGTCGCCTCGACCGAACCGGCTTCGCTCAGCACGCGCAGCACGCGCCATTGCTGCTCGGTCACGTCGTGCGCCGCAAGCATCGGGCGAAACCGCGCCATCACCGCTTCGCGGGCGTGCAGCAGCGCCATTGGCAGGGAACGACGGGTGTTTTCAGGCAGCAAGAAAAAGAATCTCCTACGCTGGCTTGCGATCGAAAGCGGGCCTCGGCCGAATCCGCCGCCAAAGCCCGTCCTTGCCATCCCGTATCGTTGCGCCAAGCGCGATGCAAGACTTGACTTCGCGGATGGCACATGTAATTAACGCGTTAACTACAACGAGACAAGTGATAGGGGAGCGAAACGCCGTGCCGCACTTCTCCATCGAGTACTCGGCCAATCTCGATGCCAAGGTCGACATGGACGAATTGTGCGCGCTGGTGTTGCGCACCGTGCTGGACACCGGGCTGTTCGAGACCGGCGCCGTGCGGGTGCGCGCCTTTCGCGCCGATGCCTATGCCGTGGCCGACAGGCTGGCGGAAAACGCCTTCCTCGACATGTCGTTTCGCTTGGGAATCGGGCGCAGCGCCGATGAGAAGAAGCGGACCGGCGAGGCCGTCTTCGCGGCGGTGAGCGAGCATCTGGCGGCGCTGTTCAAGACGCCGCATTTCGCCCTGTCGCTCGAGATCCGGGAAATCGACCCGGTGTTGAGCTGGAAGAAAAACGCAATCCACCCGCGACTGCGCGGCAAGTGACGGAAGCTGATATGTCCGACCTGCAAGGCAATCTGAAGAAGGCCGAGGCCTATCTGGCCCGTTTCAAGCGCGACGGCGTGTTGAACCAGATCGGCGGCGAGGCGGTGCCGGCGCTCGACGGCGCGACATTCGAAACGCTGTCGCCGGTCGACCTCAAGCCGCTGGCGAACATCGCACGGGGCGGCGCCGCCGACATCGACCGCGCTGCCAAGGCGGCGAAGGCGGCGTTCCCGGCCTGGGCGGCGATGGCGGGTGAGGCGCGCAAGAAGCTGCTGCACAGAATAGCCGACGCGATCGAAGCGCGTGCCGAGGAGATCGCCTTCGTCGAATGCATGGATACCGGCCAGGCGCTGAAGTTCATGGCCAAGGCGGCGTTGCGCGGCGCCGAGAATTTTCGCTTCTTCGCCGACCGTGCGCCCGAGGCACGCGACGGCGAGACGCTGCGGACGACGGGCCAGGTCAACCTGACGACCCGGGTGCCGATCGGCCCGGTCGGCGTGATCACGCCGTGGAACACGCCGTTCATGCTGTCGACCTGGAAGATCGCGCCGGCACTGGCCGCCGGTTGCACCGTGGTTCATAAGCCGGCTGAGTTCTCGCCGCTGACTGCTCGCCTGCTGGTGGAGATCGCCGAGGAGGCCGGGCTGCCCAAGGGCGTGTGGAACCTGGTCAACGGTCTGGGCGAGGACGCCGGCAAGGCACTGACCGAGCATCCCGACATCAGGGCGATCGGCTTCGTCGGCGAGAGCCGCACCGGCTCGATGATCATGAAACAGGGTGCCGACACGCTGAAGCGCGTGCATTTCGAGCTCGGCGGCAAGAACCCGGTGATCGTCTTCGCCGACGCCGATCTCGAGCGCGCCGCTGATGCTGCTGTTTTCATGATCTATTCGCTGAACGGCGAGCGCTGCACCTCGTCGTCGCGGCTGCTGGTCGAGGCCTCGGTCTATGACAGCTTCACCGCCGGGGTCGCCGAGAAGGCGAAGCGCATCGTCGTCGGCCACCCGCTCGATCCCAAGACGGTGGTCGGGCCGTTGATCCATCCGGTGCATGAAAAGAAGGTGCTGTCCTATATCGACATCGGCAAGTCGGAGGGTGCGACGCTCGCCGCCGGCGGCGGCAAGGTCGATGGGCCGGGCGGCGGCTGCTATGTCGGCCCGACCCTTTTCACCAATGTCTCCAACGGCATGCGCATTGCGCAGGAGGAGATCTTCGGGCCGGTGCTGAGCGCCATTCCGTTCGCCGACGAGACGGAAGCGCTGGCTTTGGCCAACGACACGCAATACGGCCTGACCGGCTATCTCTGGACCTCCGATGTTACCCGCGCCTTCCGCTTCACCGACGCGCTCGATGCCGGCATGATCTGGGTCAATTCCGAGAATGTGCGCCATTTGCCGACCCCGTTCGGCGGCGTCAAGAATTCCGGCATCGGCCGCGACGGCGGCGACCACTCTTTCGACTTCTACATGGAGACGAAGAACATAGCCTTCGCCACGACGGCGCACGCGATCCAGAAACTCGGCGGCTGATCAGAGGAAATCAAATGCCCTTGCCCAAGCCCAATCTCTACCCTGAATTCAACATCGTGCGGCTCAGCCATGTCGAGCTGGCGGTGACCGACCTCGCCAGGTCCCGCGCCTTCTATGTCGACACGCTCGGCCTGCAGGTCACCGACGAGACATCGGACAGCATCTATCTCAGGGCGCTGGAAGAGCGCGGACACCATTGCATCGTGCTGAAGAAGGCTGAAGCCGCCGAGGCGCGCGACCTCGGCTTCAAGCTGTTCTCCGAGGACGATCTCGACAAGGCCGAGCACTTCTTTGGGGGCAAAGGCCTGCCGGTGGAATGGGTCGAGCGGCCCTACCAGTCGCGCACCTTCCGCACCCGTGATCCGCACGGCATTCCGCTCGAATTCTATGCTGAGATGGAGCGGCTGCCGCCGATCCACCAGAAATATGCGCTATACAAGGGCGTCAAGCCGCTGCGCATCGACCACTTCAACTGCTTCTCGCCCAATGTCGACGAGTCCGTCGCCTTCTACAACGAGCTAGGCTTCCGCGTCACCGAATACACCGAGGATGCCGCAACCGGAAAGCTGTGGGCGGCGTGGACGCACCGCAAGGGCGGCGTCCACGACATCGCCTTCACCAATGGCATTGGGCCGCGCCTGCATCACGTCGCTTTCTGGGTGCCGACGCCGCTCAACATCATCGACCTGCTCGACCTGATGGCAACGACAGGCTACCTCGCAAACATCGAACGCGGCCCCGGCCGGCACGGCATTTCCAATGCCTTCTTCCTCTATGTGCGCGATCCGGACAATCATCGCATCGAGATCTATTGTTCGGACTACCAGACGGTCGATCCGGACCTCGAGCCGATCAAGTGGGACCTCAAGGACCCGCAGCGGCAGACGCTGTGGGGCGCGCCGGCGCCGAAGAGCTGGTTCGAGGAGGGTAGCGTCTTTGCAGGCGCCACGGCGCGCCAGCCGGATTTGACGGCTTCGCCGATCATTGCGCCGTGATGGGTTGGTTGATGTCTGCGTTCCGTCACGCCCCCCTCTGTCCTGCCGGACCCGGCCCTTCGCTATCGCTCCGGGCGTTCGTCGTTCGGAAAGCCAAGCAATTGGCTTCCCGTCCGCTGCGCGGACCACTCCTCACCCCCCACTTGGGGGGAGATTGGATGTCATCTCTGCCTTCGCCAATTTCCAACGCAGGAACAAAAGCGCCGCCCGAACGGTCAGCCGATCTCCCCCCTCGTGGGGGAGATGTCCGGCAGGACAGAGGGGGGCGCCGTAGAGCGCCTGACCTGCGTCCATCCAACACCACCAACGGCGGAGTCCCAGCATGAGTCCCGCACGGCTGGCCACCTTCACCGTCGGCGGCAAGGCGCGTTATGGCGCGATCACCGGCAAGGGCGTCGTCGACCTGTCGGCCCGCCACGGCCAGTGGCCGACGCTGCGCGAAGTCATCGAGGCCGGCGCCTTGCGTCGGCTGGCGGAAGAGGCGGACGCCTTCCCCGCCGATTTCGCGCTCGACGCCATCGCCTACGACATCCCGATCCCTTCGCCGGAAAAGATCATCTGCGTCGGCGTCAACTATCCCGACCGCAACGAGGAGTATAAGGACGGCCAGGCAGCACCCTCGAACCCGTCGCTGTTCATCCGCTTCCCCCGCTCGTTCGTCGGCCATGGCGCGCCGCTGGTGCGGCCGCCTGAATCACAGCAGCTCGACTATGAGGGCGAGGTCGTCATCGTCATCGGCAAGGCCGGCCGGCGCATCACGCAAGCCGACGCGCTCGGCCACATCGCGGCGCTGTCGCTGTGCAACGAGGGCACCATCCGCGACTGGGTGCGGCATGCCAAGTTCAACGTCACGCAAGGCAAGAATTTCGACCGCAGCGGTTCGATCGGCCCGTGGCTGGTGCCGTTCACGGACGAGGCGCAGATCGCCGACATCGCGCTGACCACCCGCGTCAATGGTGAGCTGCGCCAGCAGGACCGCACCAGCCGAATGATCTTCTCGTTCAGCAAGATCATCGCCTATGTCTCGACCTTCACCACGCTGGTGCCCGGCGACGTCATCGTCACCGGCACGCCGACGGGCGCCGGCGCTCGCTTCGACCCGCCGGTCTGGCTGAAGCCTGGCGATGTGATCGAGGTTGAAGCCGAAGGCATCGGCACTCTCAGAAACGGCGTCGTCGACGAGGGAACAGCATGACCCCGGAACAGGTTGAAGATGCCGCAGCTAGACTGTTCGAGGCCGAGCGTTCGCGCCGCCAGATCCGGCTGCTCAGCCTCGACTTTCCCGGAGCGACGATGGAGGACGCCTATCGCGTCCAGGCGGCGCTGGTGAGGCGCAAGATCGACGCCGGGCTGAAGCCGAAGGGCTGGAAGATCGGCCTGACCTCCAAGGCGATGCAGTACGCGCTCGCCATCGACACGCCCGATTCCGGCGTGCTGTTCGACGACATGTTCTTCAGCGATGGCGCGACGATCCCCGCCGGCCGCTTCATCCAGCCGCGTGTCGAGGCCGAGATCGCCTTCGTCATGAAGGCGCCGCTGAAGGGTCCCGGCGTGACCATCTTCGACGTGCTGAACGCCACCGACTACATCACGCCGGCGCTCGAAATCCTCGACACGCGCATCGAGCGCGTCAATGCGGAGACGAAGAAGGCGCGCACCTTCTTCGATACGATTTCCGACAATGCCGCCAATGCCGGCATCGTCATCGGCGGCAGGCCGCAGCGGCCGCAGGAGACCGACATGCGCTGGATCGGCGCCATCGTCTCGCGCAACGCCGAGGTCGAGGAGACCGGGCTTGGCGCCGGCGTGCTGAACCATCCGGCGATGGGCATTGTCTGGCTGGCGGACCGGCTTGCCCGCTACGGCCTGTCGATCGCGGCTGGCGAAATGGTGCTGTCAGGATCGTTCGTGCGCCCGGTCGAAGCGCGGCCCGGCGACACCATCGTCGCCGATTTCGGCAGTTCGGGCACGGTCAGCATTCACTTCGCAAAGAGCTGACGGTCCTGCCTGCACCCGTCGTGCGGTCGGTTTATGCGCCGCGCAGATAGGCAATCACCACATCGGCTGCGATGGCCGACATGCGCTTGCCGACATCCCTGGTGATGTCGCCTTCGACGCGGCTCTGCACCCAGCCGAGAAAGGCGAAGGCGCGCAAGGCCGAAAACAGCGGCAGCGCGGCGATGTCCTGTGCCGTCAGCTCCCGCTCCTGCCGATAGCCGTCGAGCAGAGCGGCCTCGATCAACGGATAGATCGGTTCCTCACGGTTCTGGTAGAGGGCAACGGCAAGGTCGTACAGGTGCCAGCCATAGCCGCAATCGTCGAAGTCGATGATGCGGATCGCGCCGTTGCGAATGAGCACATTCTCGCGCACCAGATCGGCGTGGATGATGCCGAAATTGCGGGCGCTGCGTTCATGCTCCGACAGTGCCTTCACAGCCTTTTCGCGTGCCTGGAGGACCAGATCGAGGCGAGGAGCATCGAGAAAGGGTGAGGTCTCGAAGCGGCCCCAGATCGGGCTCGGGCCAAAAAAGCCGTCGAAATCCCAGGCATGGCGGGCGAAGCCGGCGGGCGGGGTCCAGGCGGCGGTGATGGTGTGCATATGGGCGATGGTTCGCCCGATCGCCGTGAAGACCTGCCTTGCCTGCTCGGGCGTGTAATCCAGCGGCACGCCTCGTGCGCCGACGGCGCGGCCCTCCAGCCAGGAGAGACAATCGACCTGACGGGACGTCGTCTGTGCAGAGTTGCTGACCGGTACGAACAGCTCGCCGCTCAGCGCAGCTATCGGAGACGGCGTCGCGACCCCGGCGGATTGCAGGAAAGCCGTCCACTGCAGTTCCGAGCGCAAGGCGGCATCTGAGTGATAGCCGAGCCGATGAATGCGCATGGCGGCCGGTTGGCCGCCGGGCAAGCGGACTCGAAACACGGCATTCTCGCGGTATTTCAGCAGCTCCGGCTCGCCATCGCGAACACCCCAATGTTCGAGCGCACGCCTGGCAAGCTCAGTGACATCCGCTTCCGTCTCCGGCTCGGATTGCGTTGCAACAGCGTTCACGCCGGCACCCCGCCGACTTCGCCAAGCACCTCGTCGAGTACGCCAATCAGGAAATCGGCATTGGCGCGGGAAAACGGCATTGGCGGACGGATCTTCAGCACATTGCCGTGGATGCCGGTCTTGCCCATCAGCACGCCGCGGTGGCGCATGCGGTTGGCGACCTGCTCGGCAATGTCGGGCGCGGGTTCGCGTGTCCCGCGGTCATGAACCAGTTCGGCGCCGAAGAACAGGCCGGCGCCCCGGATCTCGCCGATGCATTCGTGGCGATCGGCCAGCGGGCGCAGCAGCCCGAGCGCATGGGCGCCGACGTCGCGTGCGTTGGCAACGAGATCTTCCTGTTCCAGCACATCGAGAACGGCATTGGCCACCGCGCAGGAAACCGGATTGCCGCCAAAGGTGTTGAAGTAGCGGAAGGCGTTGCGGAAGGTCGCCAATATATCCCTTGATGTGACCACGGCGGCGACCGGGTGGCCGTTGCCCATCGGCTTGCCCATGGTGACGATGTCGGGAACGAAGCCGGCGCGCTGATGACCCCAGAAATGGCTGCCAATGCGGCCGAAGCCGGGCTGCACTTCATCGGCGATGACCAGGCTGCCGGCCTTGCGCACCGCCGCCACGGCGTCGTCGAAGAATCCGGACGGCAGTGCCGGAAAACCTTCATTGGCGAGCAGCGGACACAGGATCATGCCGGACAGGCCGATGCCGTCCTTTTCCAGCGAGGCGATGGCCTCGCGCACCGCGTCGCCAAACGCCTTGCCATTGGCCATTGCGTCGGGATGGCGATAGCTGTCCGGCGCCGGCACCAGCTTGACATGGCGGACGCGGCCGCCGACCGGCGGCATGCGGGTGCTGAGCTGCGAAACCGCTGTCGTGTTACCGTGATAGGTTGCGTCGGTGGCGATGATGCCCATGCGGCCGGTCGCGGCCTGCGCCATGCGCAGCGCGATGTCGTTGGCCTCGCTGCCGGTGCAAGTCAGGATGGCGGTGGAGAGACTGGCATCGAAAGTCGCGGTCAGCCGCTCGACATAGTCGAGGATGGCGGTGTGCAAATAGCGCGTATGGGTGTTGAGCAGGCTTGCCTGCCGGCACAGGGCTTCGACCACATGCGGATGGCAGTGGCCGACATGGGCGACATTGTTGTAGGCATCGAGATATTTCCGGCCGTCGGCGTCATGGAGCCAGACGCCTTCGCCGCGCACCAGATGCACGGGCTCGTCATAGAACAATTGCGATTTCGCGCCGAGCAGGCGGGAGCGCCGGCTAACCAGCGCCTGCTCAGCCACTTTTTCCTGCGAATAGGCCATCTTCGTACCGAAACTCCATTATGACAGCTTGCTCGTCAGACCTTCGACAGGCCTGCATCGAGCGCCTCGCCGATCCTGGTGACGTCGGCGGCGCTGATGATCAGCGGCGGCGACAGGATGATGTTGTTGCCGGAGACGCGCAGCATGACGCCGGCTTCATAGGCCGCCTCCGAAACCACGGCCATGGTCTTCTTGTCGGAAGGCTTCTTGGTGGCGCGATCCGAAACCAGTTCCAGCGCCGCCATCAGGCCCTTGTACCTGACATCGCCGACGATAGCGTGCCTGGCCTTCAGCCCTTCCAGCACCGTCGCGAGTTCGACCCCGCGCGCGGCCGCGTTCTCGTTCAGGCGAAGCCGCTTGGTCTCGGCGAGTGCCGCCAGCCCCGCGGCGCAGCCGACCGGGTGACCGGAATAGGTATAGCCATGGCCGATCGAGCCGAAGCTGGTCTTGTCGGCCTCGAACACGTCGGCCACTTTGGCGCCGATCAAGGTGGCGCCGAGCGGGAAATAGCCCGAGGTGATGGCCTTGGCGATGGTCATGAAATCCGGCTTCACACCCCACAGCCGCGAGCCCGACCAGGCGCCCGAGCGGCCAAAGCCTGTCACCACCTCGTCGGCAATCAGCAGGATCTCGTGGCGGTCGCAGATTTCGCGCACCAGCGGCATGAAGCTCTCATGCGGAACGATGACGCCGCCGGCACCCAGAACCGGCTCCATGATGAAGGCGGCGATGGTGTCGCCGCCCTGGAAGGCGATCTCGTCCTCCAGCGCCTTGGCGCAGAGTTTCGCCAGCCGCGCCGGATCGGTCTCGTCGAACGGGTTGCGGAAGGTCCATGGCGCCGGGATGTGGAAGACGCCCGGCAGCAGCGGCTCGTAGTTGCGGCGGAAATTGGCGTTGCCGTTGACCGACGCGCCACCGAAATGCGTGCCGTGATAGCCCTTCTTCAGGGCGAGGAACTTGGTTCGATCGCCCTGGCCGCGGATCTTCCAGTATTGCCGGGCCAGCCGCAGCGCCGTTTCGACCGAATCCGAACCGCCCGAGGTGAAGAACGTCCGCACCATGCCCTCCGGCTCGAACCATTCACTGAGTTCGTAGGCGAGCTCGATCGCCGGTCCGGTCGAGGTGCCGCGAAAGCCGGAATAGTAGGGCAGCGCGCCGAGCTGGTCGGCGATCGCCTTTTTGATCGGGTCGCAACTGTAGCCGAGATTGACGTTCCACAGGCCGCCGACGGCGTCGAGCACGCTTCTGCCGTCGATGTCGGTGACGGTGACGCCCTCGCCCTTCATGATGATCTTCGGCGGGTTGGCCCGCATCTCGGCCGGATGCGCCATCGGATGCCAGATCGGCTTGGCGTTTGTCTCGGTGAGGAAATTGATGTCGCGCATGACAGGCTCCGCAAATGGTCTCAGACGGCTGTGACGAGGTCGAAATGGCCGAGGGCTTCGGCATAGGAAAGTGCTGGCCGGGCAACGTCGAAATGAACCGTGCGCATGCCGGCTGCCCTGCCGCCATCGACATTGCGCTGCTGGTCGTCGACGAAGACGCAAGCATCGGCAGGCAGGCCGAGCGCCTCGGTGACGAAGGCGTAGGCGCGGGGGTCGGGCTTGAGGATGCCGGTATAGGTGGCGTCGACGATTGCGTCGAACAGGTCGAGCAGCGGCAGCCGCCGACGGAAGTCAGCGCCGTAGAACAGGTCGAGCTCGTTGGACAGGATGGCCAGGCGAAAGCCGGCCGCATGGACGGCGCGGATGGCATTGTCGGCCTCGGGTCGCACCACCTTTTCCGGCTCCGCGCCCCGCGCGCGCCGGACGAAGGTTTCCATCGCCTGCCAGTCCTCGCCGACGAGCCGGCCGACTTCGCGAGTACGCGTGCGCCAGTAGTCGCGCTCGCTGATCTCGCTGGCCTGCATCGAACACCACAGCGGGTCGCTGTCCGGATCGAACGGCCCGCGCCATTGCAGCGTTCCCTCGGTGAGGCCGAGCGCCTGTTCGGTCAAGGCATGCGTCTCGAACAGCGTCCGGGTGACGACGCCGCCGAAATCGAGGACCAGCGCCTGGGCCGGAACAGCGCTCACGCGGCCACTCCCTTGGCTGGAACACCGCGCGGAACAATGCCTTCCTCGACCCAGCGGTCGAAGATTTCGAGCGCTTTGCCGACGAAGTCGTCGCTGTTGATGTGGGCGTCGATCTCGTGGAACTCCACGCTGGCAGGCATGGCCTTGCGCATTTCGTCGACGAAGGCGGCGAGGGCCTCCGGCTCGTAAAGCGGCTCGCCCTGCATGTCCCATTCCTGGATGCCGCCGGCAGGCAGGATGAAAGCGGAGCGCCCCTTCGACGCACCCAGCTTGGCGGCGATGGTTCTGGCGACCTGGCGGCGATCGTCGGCATCGACGGTGACCGAGCCGATCAGCCTATTGTGGGCGTGGAACGGGCGTTGCACGAATTTGGCCGGCAAATCCTGCCAGGTCGGCAGATCGACCATGTCGACCGCGCCGGGTGCCGCTATCTGCGGGATGCCGCGGGCGCCGGCATTTTCCAGCCGGTCGGCGCCGGAACTGACGACGGAGCCGGCGAGATGGTTGGTGATTTCCTGCAGGCTGAAGTCGAACACCGCGCAGAAATGCCCTTGTCCGGCAATTGATTCGAAGGCGCGGCCGCCCATTCCGGTGGTGTGGAAGACGGCGACATCATAGCCGCGCCGTTCCAGCGCCGGCTTCAGCGTCTTCATGTAGCGCAGGCAGCTGCCGCCGAGCGAGGTCATGCCGATGGTCGGTCCCGTGGCCTGCCCCGCCGCGCGCGACGCCAGCATGATCTTCGCCGCGCCGACGACCGCGCCGCAGGCCTGCGACAGGACTGCCTTGCAGATGCTGTTGAGACCATAGAGCCCGCCCGCCCACAGGATCATCATCAGGTCGGGCGCGACGCGCTCGGGCGGAATGAGGTGTGAATAGGCGATGGTCGAGACGACGAATTTCGGCACGCCGAGCGGCAGGCAAAGCGCCACGTCGAGCGCCAGATCGGTTCCCATCGAGCCACCGATGGCAATGAAGCCGTCGATCTCGCCGCTTTGGTGAAGCTTGCGCGTCAGCTGCACGGCGCCGCCGGCCATCAGCGTCATGGCGGTGTTCTCGTCGCCGCTCGAGACGATCTCGGCGATCGTCACATCCACGGCGCGCGCAACGGCATGCTTGTCGTGATCCGGGCTGTAGGGCGGATCGCCGAGCACGCTGACATCCATCATCACGGCGCTGCCGCCGGACGCTTCGATGCACTGCTTCATGAACTGGAGCTCGTCGGCCTTGGTGTCGCCCGTGCCAATGACCAGGATGCGGGGCGCTGTTGCCGTCTTTGCAGACATCACGCCTGCCTCCTCAGGGTTTGCAGGTTGTCGCCATTGAGGCGCATCGAAATCTCCCGTGCCGCGGCCATCGCCGCAAGCCCTCGCTCCGCGATATCAGCCGCCGTCGTCCTGGCCTTCGGCGCGGCGACCGCGATGGTGCCGAGTGCAAAGCCGTCGGCCGCGCGGATTGCCGCCGCGACGCTGATCACGCCTGCCTCAAAACCCTGATCGCAGATCGAATAGCCGCGGTCGCGCGTCTCGCCGATCGATCTGGAAATGGCGGCCGGCTCGATCAGTGTGTGCGCCGTGAAGGCCTTGAGGGAACCCGTCAGGCACGCCTTGACGGTCTCGTCGCGAGCGAAGGCCAGATAGGCGACGCCGGATGCGGTGGAGTGCAAGGGCAGAAGCTGGCCGATATCGATGTTGACCCGGTTTGCCCAGGCCGGATGCTCGACATGGACGGTGACCAGCATATCGACGCCGAATTCCGACAGATGCACGGTCTCGGCCGTCGAACTCGCGAGGTCGCGCACCAGGGGAACCGCTGTCTGCAGGAAGGGAAAGCGCGCCTCGCGGATGCGCGCCAGCCGCGACAGACCCGCGCCGAGGCGATAGTGCCGCGTGCCGGCATCCTGCTCGACGAAGCCATGGCCGGTCAGCGCGATCAGCAGCCGCCGCGTCGTCGCCTTGTCGAAGCCCGACCGGCGCGCCAGGTCGGCGAGCCCGAGCTCGGGCTCGCCGACGGTGAACAGCTCCAGCAGCGAAATCGCCTTGCCAACCGTACCCAATTTCGCCTCCCAGCAATCATTTAACGTGTGAATTAACTTGACAGGCATCGGCTTTGTTTGCAAGTCTATATTCAAAATAAGGGTTCAAATAATGAACCGGCATCCAGAGCGCATGGGACAGGCCGATTGGCCGGCAAACTGATCCGGTTTGCAAACAGGAGGGACCAATGTCAGCAGTTTCGGAACAGGCGCCAGCCAACAGGCTGCGCAAGAACAGTCTTGGCGTCGGCGCCATCACCTTCATGGTGATTTCGGCGGCGGCTCCGCTCACGGCGGTCGCCGGCGGCACGCCGCTCGGCATGCTGATGGGCAACGGCGCCGGCTTTGCCGGCACTTATCTCATCGTGACCATCCTGCTGCTGTTGTTCGCGGTCGGCTATGTGACGATGTCGCGCCATGTCGGCAATGCCGGCGCCTTCTATGCCTATGCGGCGCGCGGGCTCGGCGGCCTAGCCGGCGGCGCCACGGCGCTGATCGCCATTCTGTCCTACAACGCCATGCAGATCGGCGTCATGGGCCTGCTCGGCGCCGCGACCGCCGGGCTGTTCGCCGGCTGGGGCATCAACTTGCCCTGGTGGGTGTGGAGTTTCATCGCCATCGCGCTGGTCGCCGTGCTCGGCTACCGGCAGGTCGACCTGTCGGCCAAGATCCTGACGGTGCTGGTGCTGTGCGAATATCTGGTGGTGCTGATCCTCGACATCGCCATCCTCAAGACCGGCGGCGATAGCGGCCTGTCGGCGGCGCCGTTCAGCTGGAGCCAAATCACATCAGGCGCGCCGGCCATCGCCATCCTGTTCTGCTTTGCCGCCTTCATCGGTTTCGAGGCGACGACCATCTATGCCGAGGAAGCCCGCGATCCTGAGGTCACGGTTCCGCGCGCCACCTATTTCTCCGTCCTGCTGATCGGCGTCTTCTACATGCTCACGGCATGGCTGATGGCGGTCGGCGCCGGTGTCGACAAGCTGCTGCCGACGCTGCAGGGACTGCAGGATCCGACGACCTTCCTGTTCGGCCTGTCCGACCGTTACGCCGGAACGATGCTGTCGCATGCGATGAGCATCCTGTTCGTGTCGAGCCTGTTTGCCGGTGTGCTGGCATTCCACAATGCGGTTGCCCGCTACATCTATGTCTCGGGCCGCGAAAAGCTTCTGCCGCAGACGATCGGCGTGACGCACTCCGTGCACCAGAGCCCGCATGTCGCCTCGGTCATCCAGAGCGTGCTCGCGGCCATCGTCGTCGGGCTGTTCGCCGCGCTCGGCCTCGATCCGGTGCTGGCGCTGTTTTCGTGGCTGACCAATGTCGCGACGCTCGGCGTCATCGTCATGATGGCGGTGGCTTCGCTGGCCGTGGTGATGTACTTCCGGGCCAACCCGGCGGCCCACGAAAACGCACTGAAGACCACCATCCTGCCCGGACTGACCTTCATCGCCTTCGTCGTCATCATCTATCTGATCGTCATCAATTTCGGCGGCCTGTCGGGCGCCAGCGGCTTCCTCGGCGTGCTGCTGCCGGGACTGGTGCTGATTGCGGCTGTGATCGGACTGCTGCTGGCGAGCGCGCTGAAGAGCCGCGATCCGGTCGCTTTCGAAAACCTCGGTCAGCCGTTGAAAGATTGAGCGAAGCAGAAGGGGGCGGGGTGCCCGCCCCCTCACACCGCAAGGGAGTGGCGGCTTTGAGCTTTGCCGAGAACATCACCGTCGAGGCGCTGGAAGCCGATCCGTACCCGATCTATGCCGAGCTCAGGCGCAGCGCGCCGGTGGCTTTCGTGCCGGCGGTCAATCTGTGGTTCGTCACCCGCTGGAAGGATGTCGAGAGCGTGGCGAAATCGCCCGACATCTTTTCCGCCGTCGTCGGCTCATCGCCGGTCGAGCGCTCCTTCGGCAAGCCGACCATCCTGACCACCGATGGCGAGACACACAAACAGCTGCGCCAGGGTGTCGACCCGAAATACCGGCCGCGCACCGTCGCCGCCTATGCCGGCGACCTCGTGCGGTCGATCGCCGAGCCCTATCTCGACCGCATCGCCGAACAGGGCGCCGCCGAGCTGATGGCCGACTATTTCGAGCCGGTGTCGACGCTCAGCCTTGCGCGCTCGCTCGGCCTTGCCGACATCGACATGCCGACGCTGCGCCGCTGGTTCTATGGCCTTGCCCAGGGCGCCATCAATTTCGAGAACGATCCGAAGCGGCAGGAAATCGCCGATGCGATCAGCGCCGAGGTCGGCAACGCTATCCTGCCGACGCTGGAGAGACTTGTCGGCGCGCCCGATGATTCCGCGCTGTCGCATATGCTGCATGACGGCATGCCGGAAGGCACAACGCGCCCGATCGACTTCCTGATGCCGAGCATCAAGGTGATCCTGCTCGGCGGCATGCAGGAGCCCGGACATGGCGCCGGCTCGATCCTCGCCGGCCTGCTTTCGCATCCCGGGCAATTGCGGCAGGTCCTCGACGACCTGGAAACCTTCGTGCCGAAGGCCGTCGACGAGGGCTTGCGCTGGGTGGCGCCGATCGGCACGCAGACGCGGCAGACGACGCGGGCGGTCGAGCTTGGCGGCGCCACGATCCCGGCCGGCGCCCCAGTCGCGGCGCTTGTCTCCTCGGCCAGCCGCGACGAGAGCCGCTTTGCCGATCCGGACCGTTTCGACATCAACCGCGACGAAGGCAACCACGCCGCCTTCGGCTTTGGCCATCATTTCTGTTCGGGCCGGTTTTTCGCGCGCGAGCAGATGTGCCTTGCGGTAAGGCTGCTGCTCGAACGCTTTCCCGATCTCGGCCTGGTGTCGGGCAAGGAGCCGGTGTTTCGCGGCTGGGAATTCCGCGCCCCAACCACATTGCATGTTTCCCTGGGAGTCAGCCACTCATGATCAGCCAGAATGCCATCGACACGCTGCGCAAGACGGAAATCGGCGCGCGGGGCCTGTTCATCGATGGCGTGCAGGCCGATGGCATGAGCGGCGAGAACCTGACGGTGACGTCGCCGATCGACGGCCGCCCCTTCGCCGGCATCGCCGACGGCAATGCCGCCGACATCGACCGTGCCGTCAGGTCGGCGCGCAAGGCCTTCGACAAGGCATCGTGGTCGCGCTCAGCACCTGCCTTTCGCAAGAAGGTGCTGACGAGGCTCGCGGAGCTGGTCGAGAAGCATGCCGACGAACTGGCCGTGCTCGGCGTGCGCGACAACGGCACCGAGATCGGCATGGCCTACAAGGCCGAACCGCTCTCGGCGGCAGGCACCATCCGCTACTATGCCGAGGCAATCGACAAGATCTATGGCGAGATCGCGCCGACGGCAGAGAACGTGCTCGGGCTGATCCACAAGGAGCCGCTCGGCGTCGTCGGCGTCATCGTGCCGTGGAATTTTCCGCTGATGATCGGTGCCTGGAAGATCGCGCCGGCGCTCGCCGCCGGCAATTGCGTGGTCGTCAAGCCGCCGGAGATCGCTTCGCTCACCCTGCTGCGGCTGGCCGAACTGGCGAGCGAAGCCGGGCTTCCCGCCGGTGTGCTCAACGTCGTGACCGGCCGTGGCGCGGTCACTGGTGAAGCGCTCGGCCTGCATATGGATGTCGATGCCATCGCCTTCACCGGTTCGGGGCCGGTCGGCCGGCGGCTGCTCGACTATTCCGCGCGCTCCAATCTGAAGCGTGTCTTCCTCGAACTCGGCGGCAAATCGCCCAACATCGTCTTTGCCGACGCCCCCGACCTGAAACAGGCGGCCGTCGTCTCAGCCAATGGCATCTTTCGCAATTCCGGCCAGGTCTGCGTCGCCGGCTCGCGCCTGCTCGTCCAGGCGTCGGTCTATGACCGCTTCATGGACGAGCTTCTCTCGGCAACCAAGCGGCTGAAGGTCGGCGATCCGCTCGATCTCGCCAGCGACATCGGCGCGGTGTCGAGCGCCGAGCAGCTGGACAAGAATCTCGGCTTCGTCGACCGGGCGGCGGTCGAAGGCGCCCGGCTGGTCACCGGCGGCGAACGCATCCTCGCCGAGACCGGCGGCAGCTACATGGCGCCGACGATCTTCGAAAACGTGACGCAAGAGATGCAGCTAGCCCGCGAAGAGGTGTTCGGGCCGGTGCTCGGCGTCATGCGCTTCGAGACCGAAGAGGAGGCGGTGCGGCTTGCCAATTCGACCGTCTACGGGCTCGCCTCGGCGGTGTGGACCGCCAACCTTTCCACCGCCCACCGCATGGTGCGCGCCATCAATGCCGGCGTCGTCCACGTCAACACCTATGGCGGCGCCGACATCACCGTGCCGCTCGGCGGCGTCAAGCAGTCCGGCTTCGGTCGCGACAAGTCGCTGCACGCGCTGGAAAAATATGTTGATCTGAAGACCGCCTGGATCGCGCTTTGAGGTCAGGGCCGGGCGATCTGCGAATCTGACCTTTCGCTAAGGCATGCGGGATCGCAACGCAGCCGCCGCGGTCGGTCCGGCGGCGTCTTGTGCTCACTCTCTTGAAAATTTTGAGAGAATATTCCCGGCTTTGACGGGAACGGCGAAACGCTTTCTTTGATAAAATCGATAGAATTTCTGACGATGTGATCAAGGCTCGGCAATCCGCCCGGCCGCCATGACTTCACAACCGCAGAGATCAATCATGACTGACTCAGGAAACACTTTGTCCTCTTCCCTTTGGTCAACCCTCAACCGGCGCGGAGGCCTGGCTCTGCTGTTCGCGTCAGCCGTCGCCATCGGCAGCCTGATGGCGCCCAGCGTGTCGTTCGCCGAGGACAAGAAGGCGATCAAGGTCGGCATCATCAGCGGCGAGGACGAGGACGTCTGGCGGGTCGTCGTCGCGCAGGCTGCCGAAAAGGGTCTCGCCATCGAGACCGTGGTGTTCAACGACTACACCCAGCCCAACGAGGCGCTCGAGCGCGGCGAAATCGATGCCAACGCCTTCCAGCACCAGCCCTATCTCGACAACCAGATCAAGACGCAGGGCTACCACATCGTGCGCGTCGGCTATACCGGCGTCTGGCCGATCGGCCTTTATTCGAAGAAGTACAAAGCGGTCGCCGACCTGCCCGAGGGCGCGGTGATCGGCGTGCCCAACGATCCGTCCAATGAAGGCCGCGCGCTGCGCGTGCTGCAGCACGAGGGCGTGATCAAGCTCAGGGATGGCACAGGCATTCTCGCCACCACCGCCGACATCGCCGAGAATGCCAAGAAGGTGGTGATCAAGGAGCTCGACGCCGGCATTGTCGGCCGCTCGGTCGAGGATCTCGATGCGGCGGTGGTCAACACCGACTGGGCGCTGAAAAGCGGCCTGACGCCGGAAAACCGCATCGCGCAGGAGCCCATCGCCGACAATCCCTACCGCAATTTCATCGCGGTCAAGGTCGGTAACGAGAACAAGGCCTGGGTGAAGACGCTGGTGGCTTCCTATCAGAACGAGGCGGTGAAGGCCGAGTTCGACAAGGTCTACAAGGGCACCGGCCTTAGCGCCTATTGAGGACTGTGGGCGCTAACGTGCCTGCTTTAACTGGGAAAGCGGTCCGCGCAAGGCGCGGGCCGCAATCGCATTTTGGGATCCGCGCATGAACCAGCATTTTGCCGCAACCGTCGAGACCACGGATCAGCCAGGCGCAACACCGCGAGACGTGGTGCGCCTTGTCGACCTGAAGCGCCGCTTCGGCGCGACGGCGGCGCTCGACGGTGTCTCGCTGACGGTGCGCAAGGGCGAGATCCTCGGCATCATCGGCCGCAGCGGCGCCGGTAAGTCGACGCTGATCCGCTGCCTGAACGGGCTGGAACAGCCCGATTCCGGCGAGGTCTTCATCGAGGGCCGCGAGATCAGCCGGCTCGGCGAGCGCGACCTGCAGCCGTTGCGGCGGCGCATCGGCATGATCTTCCAGCATTTCAATCTGCTGTCGGCCAAGACGGTCGAGGACAATGTGGCGCTGCCGCTGAAGATCGAGGGCCGGCCGAAGGCCGAACGGCTGCGGCGCGCCGCCGAACTGCTCGACCTCGTCGGCCTGTCGGAAAAGGCCAAGGCCTATCCGGCGTCGCTGTCGGGCGGCCAGAAGCAGCGCGTCGGCATCGCCAGGGCGCTCGCCGCGCGGCCGGCGCTGCTGCTGTCGGACGAAGCCACTTCAGCGCTCGACCCGGAGACGACGCGTTCCATTCTTGCCCTGCTGAAAGACATCAACCGGCAGCTTGGCCTAACCATCCTGCTCATCACCCATGAGATGGAGGTGATCCGCTCGATCGCCGACAGGGTGGCGGTGATCGACGCCGGCCGCATTGTCGAGGAAGGGCCGGTCTGGTCGGTCTTCGCCGATCCGCGTTCCGACATCACCCGCAGCCTGCTCGGCGCCATCCGGCCGCAGCTGCCGGCCGAACTCGCAGCCCGGCTGCTGCCATCGGCCGGGACGGAGACGATCCTGCGCGTGGACGTGGCCGGCGAGGCCGCGCGAGGTCCGCTGCTGTCCGACCTCGCCACTGCCGTTCCAGGCTCCTTCCGCCTCGTCCATGGCGGCATAGACCATATCCAGCAGCAGCCCGTTGGCACGCTGTTCCTTTCTGTTTCGGGCAGCGATGCAAGTCATCTCGCTGAAGTCATCACATTCCTGAAATCCCGCCAGGCGCGGGTGGAGGTGCTTGGCCATGTCGCCAATCCTGTTTGAGCTTCTGCTGCGTTCGATCTGGGAAACCGTGCTGATGACGGCCGCATCCGGCCTCATCTCGCTGGTCTTCGGCCTGCCGCTCGGGCTTGCGCTGGTCGCCACCGATCGCGGCGGCATTGCCGAAAGCCCGTGGGTGAACCGTGCGCTCGGCGCCGTCATCAACGGCTTCCGCTCGGTACCCTTCATCATCCTTTTGGTCGCGTTGATCCCGGTGACGCGTCTGATCGTCGGCACCTCGATCGGCACCTGGGCGGCCATCGTGCCGCTGTCGATCGCCGCCACGCCCTATTATGCCCGCATCGCCGAAGTGTCGCTGCGCGAAGTCGACCATGGCTTGATCGAGGCGGCGCGCGCCATGGGCGGCAATCGCTGGACGATCATCCGTGAGGTGCTGGTGCCCGAAGCGCTGCCCGGCATCGTCGCCGGCTTCACGGTGACGCTGGTGACACTGATCGGTGCCTCGGCCATGGCCGGCGCCATCGGCGCCGGCGGGCTCGGCGACCTCGCCATCCGCTACGGCTATCAGCGGTTTGAGACCAGCGTCATGATCGCCGTGGTCATCGTGCTGATTATCCTGGTCTGCGGCATCCAATGGGCGGGCGACCGACTGGTGGCGAGGCTGGATCGAAGATGATGAGCCGGCTGAACATTCGGATTGGCCGGACCTGCTCACGAAACAATCTTACCGTTGGCGCCGCCCCTCACTGTCCTGCCGGACATCTCTCCCCGTAGAACGGGGAGAGATGTCCGGCCGCAATGTTGGCGTTCTTCCTGCAACGCTGGTGATTGGCGAAATCGGCGATGAGAGCGCCCCTCCCCCCGTCACTATACGGGGAGAGGATGCCGGCAGGCAGGTGAGGGGCAGCGCCGACGGCTGACCAGAGTGACACTGTATGACTATTTCCTGCGGATTTCTTCCTTGATGAGCGAACGCCGCTCATCACCGGACAGCCCGCGGCGCGCACCTTGGCTAAGGACCTCGCTCATGCGCGGCGACAGCTTCATGCCTTCCACCGCGCTGATCTTCTCACCGCGCACACTGGTCAGTACGAACTGGCCGGTCTTGGCTGAACGACTGATTCTTGAGCTGGGAGATTTCATCTGGAGATCATACCATAAGCCCGGAGGGGAGACCAAAACGATTTCCGAAGCAAGCGTCTAGCCTCGCAACCTGACCCCCTCGGGATCGAAGAACGGGATCGGTGCAACGACCGCGCGGGTCGGCTTGCCGTCGATGTCGATGTTGAGCTCGGTGCCAACAGCGGTGAAAGGCAGCCGCAGATGCGCCGTCGCCAGCACCTTGCCGAGGGAATAGCCGTGGTCGCTGTAGGTTACGATGCCGGCATCCTCGCCATCGGCGAGAACCCTGGCATCCGTCGCCGCCGGTTTGTCGCCGTCGAGGATCAGCCCGACCCATTGCTCGTCGAGGCCCTTGTCGCGGACCTTGAGCAGTGCTTCGCGGCCGACGAAATCGCCCTTGTCGAACTTGATCCAGCGGTCGAGGCCGACATGGAACGGCGTGCGGGTCTCGTCCATGTCGATACCATGCGCCGGATAGGCCTTTTCCAGCCCGAGCGTGAACATCGCCAGCACGCCATAGGGTTTGAGGCCAAAATCGCGGCCGGTTCGCATCAACGCGTCCCAGACCGAGGCCGCCTCGTCGGCCGGCACGAACAGTTCGAAGCCGAGTTCGCCGGTCACGCCGGTGCGCGAGATCAGCACTTTCGTTTCGCCGATACGCCCTGAGGTGAAAGACCAGCGCTTGAGGCCATCCAGATCGGCATCCGTGATCAACGCCTTCAAGAGTTCTGGCGAGCGCGGGCCTTGGATGGTCGGGAAGGCAATCGCCGCGGTGGTGTCGGTGACATAAGCCTTGCGGCCCTGCGCATGATGCAACAGCCAGGGCAGCATCTTCAGGCGGTTGACCGAGCCGGTGACCAGCATGAAATGCTCCGGCGCCAGACGGAAGACGGTGAGGTCATCCATGATGCCGCCATCCTCGCGGCAGACCGTGGAATAGCGGACCTGGCCCGGCTTCATCGCCGCGGCATCGTTGACGATGACATGGTTGACCAGCGCCTCAGCGTCGGGCCCCTTGATGTCCATCTTGCCCATGGTGCTGAGATCCTGGACGCCGACATTCCTGCGGGTGTTCAGGTGCTCGTCGGCGATGCCGGAATAGGTTTTGGCCGAGATGAAATCGCCGCCGACCCGACCCATGGTCGCGCCCAGTCCAACGATGCTGCTGTAGAAGGGGGAGCGCCGCTCAGCCAAGAAAGTCTCCATTGTTCATTGCGATCCCGAGGCGGTCTCAGTTGCCGTAGACGTCGAACGAGAAGTATTTATCGTTGATTTCCTTGTACTTTCCATTGGCGCGCAGTGCATCGATGGCCGCATGTGAGCTTGTCGGCCAGTTCCTTGTTGCCCTTCTGCAGCGCGATGCCGACGCCCGGCCCATGAATGGCCGGGTCGGCCGTGAAGGTGCCGAGCAGCTTGCAGCAGGCGCCGTCGGGCTTCTTCAGCCATTCGGTCAAGATGATCGAGCCATCCATCATCGCATCCAAGCGGCCATTGGCCATGTCGGTGCGGGCGTCATCGCCGGTCGGATAGGCCTTGACGGTCGAGCCTGCGTATTTCTGCTCGGCGAATTTCTGGTGGATGGTCGCGGTCTGCACGCCGAGCACCTTGCCTTTCAGATCGTCCGGCGAGGTGCCTGATATGGTCGACTCCTTCGGCACCGCGATGGCTGGCGGCGTCTGGTAGTATTTGTGGGTGAACTCGACCTTCTCGGCCCGCTCGGGCGTGATGGTGATGTTGATGATCGCATCGAACTTGCCAGCCTGCAGCGCCGGAATGGAGCCGTCGAAATCCTGCACGGTGAACTCGCATTCGGTCTTCATCTCGGCGCACAGCGCCTTGCCAAGGTCGATGTCGAAGCCGCCCAGCGTGCCGTCGGCATTGGCGTAGTTGAAGGGCGGATAGGCGCCCTCGGTGCCGATCCTGAGCTTCTTGTCCTGGGCGGACGCAGCACCGGTGGCAAGGGCAAGAGCGACGGAAGCGGCAAGCACGAAACGACCGAAAAGACGCATGCTCCAGATCTCCGTTGAGCGAGAAGTCTACGGTCTTTCGTGACTCCGGCGGAGACGGAAACGACATGTCATGCGCCGATCACGGCGCGGCAAGCGATCCAAGCCGCCGGCAGTGTTAGCCGGCGCGTTGCTTGTCCGTCGCTTTCCGATCAACGGCGAACTCGCCTGCCGACAGGACAACGCCGAATTTTTCGCCGGCTTCCGCTGGTGTGTAGTATCCCAGCGCCACATCACGCAGCACCAGATCGGGATCGCGCTCCAGCGGATCGCCATAACCACCGCCGCCCGGCGTGCCGACGCGCACGCGGTCGCCGGCCTTGAGCGCGATGTCCTGCTCTTTAGAGAGATGCGGCGGTACGTGCTCCTCGCCGTTGCGGAAGACCGTCACAGTATTGACCGCGCCGTCCTTGCCGCCGAGCGCGCCTTGCGGGCCGAAACGGCCATGGTCCATGACGAAGGAAGCGCGGGCGTCGCCGCGCAGGATTTCGACCTCATAGGCGAGGCCGAAACCGCCGCGATGCTTGCCGGCGCCGCCCGAGCCTTCGCGCAAGGCATAGTGGCGGTAGAGCACAGGAAACGCCTGTTCCATAATCTCGACCGGCGGCGACTTTGAGATGCCGATGGTCGAGCAGCCATTGGTCAACCCGTCATGGCCGGCATTGCCGCCATAACCGCCGCCGGAGATCTGGTACATGACGTAGTCGCGGCCGCGCGCCGGATCGTTGCCGCCGAGCGCGAAATTGCCGCTGGAGCCGGCGGGCGCCGCGGTCACCTTGTTCGGCAGCGCCTGCACCATCGCCGCGAACACCGCTTCGGCGATGCGTTGCGACACTTCGGCGGCGCAGCCCGAGACGGGGCGCGGATATTTGGCGTCGAGGAAGGTGCCTTCCGGCCGCTTGACTTCAAGCGGCTCGAAAGCGCCGGCGCTGATCGGCACGTCCGGGAAAATATGGCGCATGGCGAGATAGACCGAGGACAAGGTTGTCGCCAGCACGCTGTTCATCGGCCCGGCGCAGGGCTTTGACGAGCCGGCGAAATCGAAGGTCAGCGTGTCGCCCTGTTTCTCGATGGCAAGCGCGATGGTCAGCGGCTCGTTGACCACCCCGTCGGAATCGACAAAGGCCTTCGAGCGGTAGGTGCCGTCAGGGATGGCGGATATGTTGGCGCGCATCTGTTCGGCGGCGCGGCTGCGTAGTTCGGCGATCGCCTCGACGACAGTTTCGTCTCCGTAACGATCCAGGATTCCATTGAGCCGGTCCTGGCCAATCAGCAATGCCGCGGCCTGGGCTCTGATATCGCCGATGCGCTGGTCGGCGACGCGGATGTTGGAGCAGATGATGGCGTAGATTTCCGGATCCAGCACGCCCTTCTTGAACAGTTTGACCGGCGGCAGCCGCAGGCCTTCCTGCTCGACCGCGGTTGCCGAGGCCGAGAAGCCGCCTGGCACCGAACCGCCAATATCGGGCCAGTGGCCGGTGTTGGACAGCCAGCAGAAGATCTTTCCTGCCCGGTAGACCGGCATGGCAAAGCGCACATCCATCAGATGCGTGCCGCCGAGATAGGGGTCGTTGACGATGTAGATGTCGCCGGGCTCCGGCGGTAGGCAGCGGCCGTCGGCGATCATCTCGATCACCGTCCTGGTCGAATACTGCATGACGCCGACAAACACCGGCAGGCCCTGGCTGCCTTGCGCGATCAGCGAGCCGTCGACGGCCGAATAGATGCCGTCGGAGCGATCGTTGGCCTCGGCGATGACAGGCGAAAAGGCAGCGCGCGAAAACGTCAGGTCCATCTCGTCGCAGACCTGCTGCAAGGCCGCCTGGAGGACCGAAAGCGTGATGGCGTCGAGTTTTGCCATATCAGGCCTCGCCAATGTCGATGATGATGTTGCCGTCGGCGTCGCCGTGCGCCCGGTCGCCGGGTTCGAGCACGGTCGTCGCATCCATCTGTTCGAGGATCGCAGGGCCTTCGATGACCGCGTCGAGCGGCAGCTTTTCCCTGACGTACACAGGCGTGTCGTGCCAGCGCCCGCCATACCAGACCGGCCGGATCTCGCGGCGCGCCTCGTCAAGCGTTTTGGCGCGCCCGGCCGGGTCGATCAATCGCGACAGATCGATCGCGGGCCGCACACCTGTGACCGAGGTGTTGAGGTTGACGAGGTTGGCGCGGATTTCCGGCAGCTCGACCTTGAAGCGGGCGAAATAGGCTTTTTCGAACAGGGCTTGCAGTTCGTGCCGGGTCATCGTCGACGACGGCAGCGGCACGTTGATGATGTGCGTCTGGCCGACAAACTGCATGTCGGCGGAGTGGCTGACGCGGATCGTCTCCGGCTTCACCGCCTCCTTGCCGATCAGCTCCTCGCCTTCGTTTCGGTGCCGTTCCAATACAGCGTGAAGCTGAGTTTCATCGAGAACGGCAACCGGCTGGTTGACCGTGTTGACGAAGTCGTGGCGCAGGTCGGCGACGACGCAACCGAGCGCGTTGGTGATGCCGGGCCGCGCCGGCACCAGCACTTTGGGCAGGCCGAGTTCGCGTGCCAGGGCTGTCGCATGCAACGGACCGGCGCCGCCGAAGGCAAACAGCGCGAAATCGCGCGGGTCATGGCCGCGCGACACCGAGACCATGCGGATGGCGCCCGCCATCTTCATGTTGCCGAGCCTGAGCACCGCGCCGGCCGCTTCGACGCCGGACAGGCCCGTGGCCTTGCCGATCCTGTTCTCGAAAATCCCGGTGACGTGCTCGACGGTGACCGGGTTTTCGACCGCCAGCAGCTTCTTCGGCGCCAGCCGGCCGAGCACCAAATTGGCGTCGGTGATGGTCGGTTCGAGGCCGCCGCGCCCGTAGCAGATCGGACCGGGATTGGCGCCCGCACTTTCCGGGCCGATCTGGATCAGGCCGGCCGCGTCGACGCGGGCGATCGAGCCGCCGCCGGCGCCGACCGTGTGCACCGCCACCATCGGAACGTGGATCGGCATGGCATATTCGATCTCGATCTCGTTCGACACCGCCGGCTCGGCGTTGCGGATCAACGCCACGTCGGTCGATGTGCCGCCCATGTCGTAGGTGACGAGGTTTTCGAAGCCGGCGCGTTTTCCCGTATAGGCGGCGGCAATGACGCCGGAGGCCGGACCGGACATCACGGTCTTGGCCGACTCACGTGTGACGAAGCGGGCCGAGATCATGCCGCCATTGCCGTTCATGATCAGGAAGTCGCGGGCATAGCCTTTTGCCGCCAGCTCCTTGCGCAGCCGCTCGACATAGCGCTCGAGGATCGGCTGCACCGAGGCGTTGACCGCAGCGGTGACGCCGCGCTCGAACTCGCGCGCTTCCGACAGCAGCGCGTGGCCCGTGGTGATGTAGCCATTCGGCCAGAACTCGGCGGCGATTTCGGCGGCGCGCCGCTCATGCGCCGGGTTGGCGTAGGAATGGAGGAAATGGATGACGAGGGACTCGCAGCCGGCCTCGATCAGCGTCTTCACCGCGGCGCGCATTTCGGCCTCGTCGAGCGGCGTGCGCACCGTGCCCGACGCTTCGACGCGCTCCGACACTTCGAGCCTGAGATTGCGCGGAATGATCGGCACGAAGCTGCCGGTCATGCCATAGGCCTGCGGCCGCGTGCGCCGACCGAGCTCGATCACATCGCGAAAGCCGCGCGTGGTGATCATCCCGGTTTTCGCCAGCCGGCGCTCGAGCACGGCATTGGTGGTGGTGGTGGTGCCGTGCACGATGAGGTCGATGCCGCCGATGGCGAATCCGGTGGCACCGAGCGCCGAAACCACGCCGAACGCCTGATTGTCGACCGTGGTCGGCGTCTTGGCGATATGCACCCGGCCGCCGTCGCGTCCATCGATCAAAAGCAGGTCGGTGAAGGTGCCGCCGACATCGATGCCGGCCACGACGCTGCCCAGGGAATCCGGCTGCTGCACCGAAAAATTCTCTTTCATTGTCGAAACCCGAAATGCGCGGACTACGGATATGTCACAGTTTGGAAAGGTGTTTCGCGGCGGTATCTTGACGCAAATATCGTTTGTATACTAATAAATTCCGGACACAAGAGCTTACCGCTTGGGAGCGTGCGAGCAGCACGCCGGGACCTGAATGGTTCGGGCGCGCAGGAAAATTTTTGGTGCCCGCGTCCACGGTTGGGCAAGAAGGTTGGACTTGATGAACACCACATCCGCGCTCAACACCGCCGGCGCCCGCCCGCTGCAGTTTCCTATACCGGCCAATGTCTATGCCGAGTCCGTCGTCTCGGTGAAGCATTACACCGACCGGCTGTTCTCCTTCCGCATCACCCGGCCGCAGTCGCTGCGCTTCCGCTCCGGCGAGTTCGTCATGATCGGCTTGCCCAATGCCGAAAAGCCGGTGTTCCGTGCCTATTCGGTGGCCAGCCCTGCCTGGGACGACGAGCTGGAATTCTTCTCGATCAAGGTGCCGGACGGCCCGCTGACCTCGGAACTGCAGAAGATCCAGGTCGGCGACACCGTCATCATGCGGCAGAAGTCGACCGGCACGCTGGTGGTCGACGCGCTGACCCCCGCAAAACGCCTGTTCATGATCTCGACCGGCACCGGCATCGCGCCCTTTGCCAGCCTGCTGCGCGACCCCGATACCTACGAAAAATTCGAGCAGGTAGTGCTGACCCACACCTGCCGCGACAATGCCGAACTCACCTATGGCCAGGAGCTGGTGGCGGGGCTCGAAAGCGACCCGCTGATCGGCGAGCTGACCGGCGGCCGCGTCACCCTCTACAATTCGACCACGCGCGAAGAGTCAGCGCGCATGGGCCGCATCACCGCGCTGATCGGGTCCGGCAAGTTCTACACCGACCTCGGCATCGACAAGCTCAATCCGGAGACCGACCGCATCATGATCTGCGGTTCGATGCATATGCTCAAGGATGTCAAGGAACTGGCCGAAAGCCTCGGCTTCGAGGAAGGCTCGCTGCATCATCCGGCGAGTTTCGTGGTCGAGCGCGCCTTCGTCGGCTGAGGCCGACGCCCTCAAACCTGCACTTTTGACCAGCCTTTTCGGCTATGATCCGCTGAAGGACTCGTGAAGTACGACTTCACGGGCTATCTTCGGGGCGATCGCCGAATGAAAGGGCAGGAGATGAGCACAATCCGCGAAGCCGAGCCTGGCGCCAGCGCCTCCAAGGTGACGCCGCTGCCAGCGCGTGCCGCCGCCAACACCCCCGTCCCGCTGGACCATCGCATTGCCCGCAACCCCGGCATGAAGCTCGACCTCGGCTTCATGGAATCGGTGCGCAGCGTTAACCGCTCGGCGCTGGAACGTCGCGTCGCCAGCCTGACCAAACGGCGCTCGATCAAGGCCGACAACCAGGCGGCCTGGCTGCTGCGCGCCGTCGCCTGCATGGACCTGACGACGCTGAACTCCAACGACACCGAGGAGCGCGTGCGCCGGCTCTGCGCCAAGGCGATCAATCCGTTCCGCCGCGACATTGTCGAGGGCCTCGGTATTGCAGGCGAGATCATTCGCCCGGCGGCGGTCTGCGTCTACCATCCCTTCGTCGCCACCGCCGTCGACGCCGTGCGCGGCACCGGCATCCATGTCGCCGCCGTCTCCACCGCCTTTCCGCACGGCCTCGCGCCGCTGTCGACCCGCCTGCAGGAAATCGAGGCTTCGGTGCGTGACGGCGCCGACGAGATCGACGTCGTCATTCCGCGCGGGCTGGTGTTCGGCGCCAAGTGGCGGGAGCTTTACAATGAGATCGTCTCGATGCGTGCCGCCTGCGGTGACGCCCATCTGAAGGTCATTCTCGGCACCGGCGACCTCGCCACGCTGCGCAATGTCATGCTGGCCTCGATGGTGGCGATGATGGCCGGCGCCGACTTCATCAAGACCTCGACCGGCAAGGAAAGCGTCAATGCGACGCTGCCCGTCGGCCTCGCCATGGTGCGCGCTATCAGGGCCTATTTCGAGGAGACCGGCTATCTCATCGGCTTCAAGCCGGCCGGCGGCATCTCGACGGCCAAGGCCTCGCTCGACTGGCTGGTGCTGATGAAGGAGGAACTCGGCCGGCCCTGGCTGGAGCCCGACCTGTTCCGCTTCGGCGCCTCGAGCCTTTTGACCGACATCGAGCGACAGCTCGAGCATCATCTGACGGGCCATTATTCGGCCAATCACCGCCACGCGATGGCTTGAGGCGCGTGAGGCCTTGAACGTGGAGTTCCTTCGCGCCCCCCTCTGGCCTGCCGGCCATCTCCCCCACTTGTGGGGAGATTGGCTGTCGTCGATGATTTCGCCAATCGCCGGCGTTGCAGAATGTCAGCTGACAGGCGCGAAGGTCGATCTCCCTCCTTGTGGGGGAGATGGCCGGCAGGCCAGAGGGGGGCGCGAAAGAATGCCTTCCGCGACAACTATCTGGAGCGCCCCATGAACATCCTCGACCGCTATCACGCCATGGATTACGGCCCGGCGCCGGAAGCCCGCAACGAGGCCGATGCCTGGCTTGCCGCGCGTGATTTCGGTAAGGCGCTGTTCATCGGCGGCGACTGGAAAGCCGCTTCCGGCGGCAAGACCTTCGAGACCAGCGAGCCGTCTTCCGGCAAGCTGCTGGCCAAAGTGTCTGATGCCAATGCCGCCGACATCGATGCTGCGGTTTTGGCCGCCACCAAGGCGCTGCCGAAATGGGCCGCCAGCACCGGCTACCAGCGCGCAAAGGTGCTTTATGCCATCGGCCGCGCCATGCAGCGCCACCAGCGCCTGTTCGCGGTGCTGGAATCGATCGACAATGGCAAGCCGATCCGCGAAAGCCGCGACATCGACGTGCCGCTGGCCATCCGCCATTTCATCCACCATGCCGGCTGGGCGCAAGCGCTGGACAGGGATTTCCCCGGCCAGAAGGGTGTCGGCGTCGTCGGCCAGATCATTCCGTGGAATTTTCCGCTGCTGATGCTGGCCTGGAAGATCGCGCCGGCGCTTGCCGCCGGCTGCACCGTGGTGCTGAAGCCGGCCGAGTTCACGCCGCTGACCGCCATCCTGTTCGCCGAGATCTGCGAGCGCGCCGGCGTGCCGAAGGGCGTCGTCAACATCGTCCAGGGCGGTCCGGAAGCGGGAGCCGCGATCGTCAATCACCCCGGCATCCAGAAGATCGCCTTCACTGGCTCATCGGAAGTCGGCAAGATCATCAGGAAAGCGACTGCCGGGTCGGGCAAAAAACTGTCGCTGGAGCTTGGCGGCAAATCGGCTTTCATCGTTTTCGAGGATGCCGATCTCGACAGCGCCGTCGAAGGGCTGGTCGACGGCATCTGGTTCAACCAGGGCCAGGTCTGCTGCGCCGGCTCCCGGCTGCTGGTGCAGGAAGGCATTGCCGATGCCTTGATCGCCAAGGTCAAGACGCGGATGAGCCGGCTGCGCGTCGGCAGCCCACTCGACAAGAACACCGATATCGGGCCGCTGGTCGATTTGACCCAGCTTGACCGGGTCAAGGGACTGGTCGCCGAAGGCGCCAGACAGGGCGCCATCTGCTGGCAGCCGGACGCAGCACTACCGCCCTCTGGCTACTACCACCTGCCGACGCTCGCTACAGGTGTTTCGCCGGCTAATATCCTTGCCCAAGAAGAGGTGTTCGGCCCGGTGTTGGCGACCATGACCTTCCGCAACACCGAGGAAGCGATCGAGCTGGCCAACAACACGCGCTATGGGCTCGCCGCCTCGGTGTGGAGCGAAAACGTCAACCTCGCTTTGCACGTCGCGCCGCAGTTGAAGGCCGGCGTCGTCTGGGTCAACGGCACCAACATGTTCGACGCCGCCTGCGGCTTTGGTGGCTACCGCGAAAGCGGCTTCGGCCGCGAGGGTGGGCGCGAAGGCATGTTCGAGTATCTGGCGGCGAAACTGCCGCTCGGCCCGGTCATCAAACCGGCGATATCTTCCGCGCAGCCCGCCGAGCAATCAGATGGCGACGCGATCGATCGCACGGCAAAGCTGTTCATCGGCGGCAAGCAAATTCGGCCTGACGGCAATTATTCGCTGGCTGTCGCCACCGCCAAGGGCAAGCTCGCCGGCGAAGTCGGGCTTGGCAGCCGCAAGGATATCCGCGACGCCGTTTCGGCGGCGCGGGCCTGCAAAGCCTGGCCGGAGGCGACCGCCTACAACCGGTCCCAGGTGCTCTACTATCTGGCCGAGAACCTCTCCGGCCGCGCCGGCGAGTTTGCCGCCCGTCTCACCGAGCTGACCGGCGCTACGGCCAAGGCCGCGCGCGACGAGGTCGGCCAGTCGATCGAGCGGCTGTTCCTCTATGCCGGCCTTGCCGACAAGTTCGAGGGCCGCGTGCACCAGCCGCCGGCCCGCACCGTGACGCTGGCCCTGCACGAGCCGGTCGGCGTCGTCGGCATCGTCGCACCCGACGCCTCGCCGCTGCTTGGCCTGATCTCGCTGATCGCACCGGCGCTGGCCATGGGCAACACGGTGGTCGCGGTGCCGTCCGAACGCTATCCGCTGGTCGCAACCGATCTCTACCAGGTGATCGAATATTCCGACGTTCCGGCCGGCGCCATCAACATCGTCACCGGCAGCACGGCCGAACTTGCCGGCGTGCTGGCCAGGCATGACGATGTCGACGGGCTCTGGGTGTTCGCCGATGCCGACACCTGCGCCAAGGCGGAGGCCGAGTCGATCGGCAACCTCAAGCGCGTCTGGAGCGGCAATGGCCGCGGGCTGGACTGGGCGTCCGACGAAGCGGCCGGCGATGCCTTCCTGCGCCGCGCCGTGGAAGTGAAGAACGTCTGGGCGCCTTACGGTGATTAATGCATGTCGCCCAAAAGCATGCCCTCGGGCTTGACCGGGGGTGCGCAGCGGTTTTGGTGCCGCCTGATCGTTTGTATGCCGCTGCCACGATGGTGATCGTCAGGGCAATCGCTTCAGGCCCAACGACAGGTTCCGACTCGGCGGAGACCATCAGTTGCGGAAGCTGGCGCCGCCCCTCATCGCCCTGCCGGGCACTTCTCCCCGTATAGTGACGGGGAGAAGGGGGCTGGCCGCAACCTTGGTGCCCTTCTTGCAACGCGGGTGATTGGCGAAACTGCCGATGAGAGCGCCCCTCTCCCCGTCACTATACGGGGAGAGGATGCCGGCAGGCAGGTGAGCAACTGTGTTTGTCAGGGTCGGGCTGGGTTCCACGGTTCGTTGTTTCGGATCATGGCACTGAGGATGGTCAGTATCTTTCGCGCGACGGCGATGAGAGCGACTTTCGGCGCCTTGCCGTTTGCAATGAGGCGCTGATGGAAAGCCTTGAGCACAGGATTGGAGCGACTGGCGGTGAGTGCTGCCATGTAGACCACCCTGCGCACGTCATGACGGCCACCCCAGATGCTGCGCTTGCCTCGGAAAGTGCCGGTGTCGAAGTCGTAGGGCGCGAGGCCGGCAAGGGCTGCGATCTCTCGTCGCGAGGCCTCACCAATCTCGGGAGCCAGAGCAAGCACGGTGTGGCTGAACACTGGGCCGGCACCGCAGAAGGACTGGATCAGGCGATCCCTGGCCGCGAGCGCTGGCTGGCTGGCGACGAGTTCGGCCATCCGTTTGGCAAGCAGAGCGATATCGAGCTCGATGCGCCGCAGCCGCCGGGTGAACATGCGCTTGACCGTCGGCTCGCGTATCTGCTCGAGCTGGTTGGCGAGGCTGACCTTGTCGTCGCTGAGCTGCCTGCGGGCAACGACCAGATCGGCGAGTTGCTCGGCGATTGGGTCACAGCGCACCGGCCGGGTCGGCAGTTCGGCGGTGTAGCGCGCAATCAGCAGCGCATCGATGCGATCGTTCTTGGCCAGCCGGCCAAGGGCGCGGGCATAGTGGCGCAGCTTGTGCGGATTGACGTTCCTGGCCGGCAGGTTCGCCTTGCGCAGCGCCTTGGCCACACCGCGCTCATAGCCGCCGCTCGGCTCCATGCCGATGGCGCGCACATTGCGACCCGTCAGCCACTTGATCAGCTCGGCCCAGCCGTCCTTGTCGTTGTCGAAACGGGCTCGTTCTAGCGTCTGAAACACCGACACATCGAGCCACCACTTGGCGACGTCAATACCGACGTCCTGAACCGTCTCTTCAGCCATCTCCTCAATCCCTTCCTTGTGTGCGGGGGCTTGCCCCTTGCAACTGTTCGGGTTCACAAAGAAGGCGGTCGGGCCCCAGCTCACCTACGGTTTAGGCCACCTGAGGGGCGACGGGCTCTCGACCGCCGCCACGAACCGGAACATCCACCGGTTCGTGGCACCCTCCATTATGCATATTCCAAACACACAAGGGGCGGCGCCAACGTCCGCAAAAGGTGACGGGCGAGTTCGAAGCCTAAAGCGATTGCCGCGATGGTGATCGTGTTCGGGCTTGACGCACGGATGCGTGTTCTTTAACGAGAAAAAACATCTTTATCCGGGGGCTGACAGGCACGCAGGCCGCACGATGGTGCCTTACTGGCACATGACGCCCTGGCCGGTTGCCGATAGACCCGGACGATCCAAAGCAGGCGAGGAGAAGAGCATGGCGGATCTGGCAGGCAAGGTCGTTGTCGTCACGGCAGCGGCGCAAGGCATCGGCAAGGCGAGCGCGCTGGCCTTCGCCAAGGCAGGCGCCACCGTCCATGCCACCGACATCAACGAGGCGCTGCTGGCCGAACTCGCCAAGACCTCCGATATCAAGACCCGCAAGCTCGACGTGCTCAACGACGAGGCCGTCAATGCCGCCTTTGCCGAGATCGGCAAGGTCGACGTGCTGTTCAACTGCGCCGGCTTCGTCCATTCCGGCTCGATCCTGGAGATGAAGGACGCCGATCTCGACTTCGCCTTCAACCTCAATGTCCGCGCCATGATCCGCACCATACGGGCGGTGCTGCCCGGCATGCTGGAACGCGGCGACGGATCGATCATCAACATGTCGTCGGTCGCCGGCGCCGGCAAGGGCGTGCCGAACCGCTTCGCCTATGGCGTCACCAAGGCCGCCGTCATCGGCCTGACCAAGGCAATTGCCGCCGACTATGTCGCCAAGGGCATACGCTGCAACGCTATTTGTCCCGGCACAGTCGAAAGCCCGTCGCTGCAGGACCGCATGCATGCGCAAGGCGATTACGACGCCGCCCGCGCCGCCTTCATCGCCCGCCAGCCTATGGGCCGGCTCGGCACACCCGAAGAAATCGCCGACCTTGCCGTCTATCTGGCCGGCGCCACCTATACGTCCGGACAGGCCTATAATATCGACGGCGGCTGGTCGATCTGAACCAAACTGACTGAGGAGAGCATACCATGAAGCTGCTGCGCTATGGCGAGGCAGGGAGCGAACGCCCCGGCCTGCTCGATGCGGATGGAACGATCCGTGATCTTACCGGCCATGTCGCCGATATCGGCGGCAAGGCGCTCGATCCGGCATCGCTGGCGACGCTGGCCACGCTCGATCCGAAGTCGCTGCCGGCGGTTTCCGGCAGCCCGCGCATCGGCGCCTGCGTTGCCGGCACCGGCAAGTTCATCTGCATCGGCCTCAATTATTCCGACCACGCCGCCGAGACCGGCGCCACCGTGCCGCCGGAGCCGATCATCTTCATGAAGGCAAGCTCGGCCATTGTCGGGCCGGACGACGACGTGCTGATCCCGCGCGGCTCGGTGAAGACCGATTGGGAAGTCGAGCTCGGCGTGGTTATCGGCAAGACAGCAAAATATGTCAGCGAAGCCGACGCACTCGACTATGTCGCCGGCTATTGCGTTGCCCACGACGTGTCGGAGCGCGCCTTCCAGACCGAACGCCAGGGCCAGTGGACCAAGGGCAAGTCCTGCGACACGTTCGGGCCGATCGGCCCGTGGCTGGTGACCAAGGACGAGGTCGCCGACCCGCAGAACATCAAGATGTGGCTGACGGTCAACGGCAAGACGATGCAGAACGGCTCGACCAAGACCATGGTCTACGGCGTCGCCTTCCTGGTGTCCTACCTCAGCCAGTTCATGTCGCTGCACCCCGGCGACATCATTTCCACCGGCACGCCGCCCGGCGTTGGCCTCGGCATGAAGCCGCCGGTGTTCTTGAAGGCTGGTGATGTGGTGGAGTTGGGCATCGAAGGGCTCGGCCAGCAGAAGCAGACGTTCAAGGCTGACGTGTAGGCAACCGCTCCTTACCTTCTCCCCTTGTGGGAGAAGGTGGATTGTCGCGCAGCGACAAGACGGATGAGGGGTGCTGGACGAAACGCGGCGTTAAAAACATCGAAGGATTTGAGGCGCTTACCTCTTCAAGGTGGCGATCCTTCCAACACCCCTCATCCGACCGAGCTTTGCTCGGCCACCTTCTCCCACAAGGGGAGAAGGCAAGACCCGCCGCTGCGCCCAGTTACTTGATCGTCTTCCCATCCGCGCCAAACCTATAAGTCCTCGCCGGATCCGGCGTCGCATAGAGCGTGGCGCCCGGCTCGGCGTCGTAGACGCCGAAGATGCGCACGGTGATCAGCCCGGCCTTCTCGCAGTCGAGATAGAGATTGGTGTCGGCGCCGAGATGTTCGGCATGGACGACCGTGCCCTTCCAGGCGCCGGACTTCGGATCGACGGTCAGGTGTTCCGGCCGCACGCCGATGGTCTTGGCGGTTTCGCCGAGACGGGCGCCGTCGACGAAATTCATCTTCGGTGAGCCGATGAAGCCGGCGACGAATTCATTTGCCGGCGAGTTGTAGAGCTCCATCGGGCCGCCGATCTGCTCGATCCGGCCGGCATTCAGCACGACGATCTTGTCGGCCAGCGTCATCGCCTCGACCTGGTCATGGGTGACGTAGATCATCGTCGCCTTGAGCCGGCGGTGCAGTTGCGCGATCTCCAGCCGCGTGTTGACGCGCAGTGCCGCATCAAGGTTCGACAAAGGCTCGTCGAAGAGGAACAGTTTTGGCTCGCGCACCACGGCGCGGCCGATGGCGACGCGCTGGCGCTGGCCGCCGGAGAGTTCTGCCGGACGCCTTTCGAGATAGGGTTCCAGCGACAGCATCGACGAGGCGATGCCGATGCGACGCTCGATCTCGGCCGCCGGCGTGCCGGCCTGCTTGAGGCCAAGGCCCATATTGTTCTTGACCGTCAGATGCGGGTAGAGCGCATAGGTCTGGAACACCATGGCGATGCCGCGCTTGGCCGGCGGCGTGGCGGAAACGTCCTGGCCGTCGATGACCACCCGCCCCGAGGTCGAATCCTCCAACCCGGCGATGACCCGGAGCAAGGTCGACTTGCCGCAGCCCGACGGGCCGACGAAGACGACGAACTTGCCGTCCGTCACTTCGAGGTTGATGCCCTTCAGCACCTCGACCGGCCCGAAGGCCTTCTTCACGTTCTCGATGTTCAGCGAGCCCACTTTGTTCCTCCGGATTGGAATGTGGGCGCGGATGCACCCCCCGACGACAGTTCCCTGGTCACAATCGCACCGCCTTTCCGCTGCGCACGCTCTCGTCGGCGGCAAGGCAGACGGCGAGCGATTTCACCGCGTCGTCCATGTGTTTGGTGAGATCCAGGTCCTCGCGGATCGCCTTCAGCACGAAGGCCTGCTCGAGATCGCAGAGATCCTGATGGCCGGGTTCGCCTGCCATCGACAGCATTTCGTCAGGCTTGACGAACTTGCCGTCGGGACCGGTCGCGGCACTGTGCAGGCGAATGGTCGAGGTCTTGGTGTGGGTGTCGATGTCGTCGGACTTGACGCCCTCCTTCATGACGATCGACACGCAGCCATTCGGCGAAATCACGTCTTTCACGAAGAAGGCCGTTTCCGAAATCATCGGCCCCCAGCCGGCTTCGTACCAACCGACCGAGCCGTCATCGAACAGCACCTGCAGATGGCCGTAATTGTACATCGTGGGCGCGATCTCCTCGGTCAGCCGCAGCCCCATGCCGCGCACCTCGACCGGCCTGGCGTCGGTGATCTGCAGCATCACGTCGAGATAGTGCACGCCGCAGTCGACGATCGGCGAGGTCGTCTGCATCAACTGCTTGTGCGTCTCCCAGGTATGGCCCGAGGACTGCTGATTCAAATTCATGCGGAAGACGTAAGGGCCGCCGAGCTTGCGCGCCTCGGCGATCAGCCTGATCCAGGACGGGTGATGGCGCAGGATGTAGCCGATCACCAGCTTCCTGCCATTGGCCTTGCCCGCCGCGACGACGCGCCTGGCATCGGCCACCGTCGTTGCCAGCGGCTTTTCGACGAAGACATGGCAACCGGCCTCGAACGCCTTCACCGCATAGTCGGCATGGCTGTCGGAATAGGTGGCGATGCAGGCGACATCAGGCTTTTCGTCGCGCAAAGCCTCGTCGAAGGAACGCCTGATGCCATAGCCGGAGAGCCCGTCCGGCAGCGGTACATCGGAGCGGTTGACCAGTGCTGCGATCTGGAAGCCCGGATTGGTGTGATAGGCCAGCGCATGGCTGCGGCCCATATTGCCGAGACCGGCGACGACGACGCGAAGAGGTGTCTGCGAACTCACTTGACGGCTCCGGAGGTGATGCCGCGGATCAATTGCCGCGAGAAGATGACGTAGAGGATCAGCACCGGCATGATCGCCAGCGAGAGCGCGGCCAGGATGGCGTTCCAGTTGGTGACGAACTGGCCAAGGAACAGCTGCGCACCGAGCGTCACCGTCTTGGTCTCTTCGGATGGCGCCAGGATCAGCGGGAACCACAAATCGTTCCAGATCGGGATCATGGTGAAGACGGCGACCGTGGCCATCGATGGCCTGACCAGCGGCAGCACCAGCCGGAAGAAGATGGTGTATTCGGACAGGCCGTCGATGCGCCCGGCGTTCTTCAGATCGTCGGACACCTGCTTCATGAATTCCGACAGGATGAAGACGGCGAGCGGCAGCCCTTGCGCGGTGTAGACCAGGATCAACGCCGTCAGCGTGTTGACCAGCCCGCTCGCCACCATCAATTGCAGAATGGCGACGGTGCCGAGGCGGATCGGGATCATGATGCCGAGCGCCAGATAGAGCCCCATCAGAGAGTTGCCGCGAAAGCGGTACTCCGACAGCGCGAACGCCGCCATGGCGCCGAACAGAAGCACGAAGAACAGCGAAGCGACGGTGACGACGAGGCTGTTCTGGAAATAATGGATGAAATCGCCCTGGCCGATGACCGTGGTGTAGCCGATCAGGTCGAATGTCCCGGGCGTCGGCGGCGTCAGCGGCGCGCCGAAGATGCCCGCGCGCGACTTGAACGAGTTCATGATGACGAGGATCACCGGAAACAGCGCGATCGCCGTGTAGGTCAGCAGGATCGCGTGGGCGCCGATGGTGCGGGGCAGGGAACGGGTGGCCGTGCTCATTGGAAAGTCTCCTGACGAGCTGCGGGCGACAAGGGGGTGCTCAAGCTTGACATTGGCTCCCTCAGAACTGGTAGCGACGCAGGCGCGTCTGCACGAGGAAGAGATAGACGCAGACGCCGCCAAGGATGATCAGGAACATCATCGTGGCGATCGCCGCACCCATGTTGGGGTCGCCGACCTGCAGCTGGAAGCCGAAGAAGGCGCGGTAGAGGAAGGTACCGAGAATATCGGTCGAATAGTTCGGCCCGGCGAGCGCGCCTTGCGCGGTGTAGATCAGGTCGAAAGCGTTGAAATTGCCGACGAAGGTGAGGATCGAGATGATGCCGATCGACGGCAGGATCAGCGGCAGCTTGATCTTCCAGAACTGCGACAGGCCGGTAATGCCGTCGCATTCGGCCGCCTCGATCACCTCTTCGGGGATCGACAGCAGGGCTGCATAGATCAGCATCATCGGGATGCCGACGAACTGCCACACCGAGATCAGGCTGAGCGCCGTCAGCGCGTATTCTTCCTTGCCGAGCCACGGCGTGAACAGGCTTTTCAGGCCGACAAGATCCATTAGGTGCGGCGCCACGCCCCATAGCGGCGACAGGATCAGTTTCCAGGCGAAGCCGACGATGACGAAGGACAGGATGGTCGGCACGAAGATCGCCGTGCGGTAGAAGGCCGCAAATCTGAGCCTCGGGCTGGACAGCAAGGCCGCCAGCATGACGCCGATCGGGTTCTGCACCAGCATGTGGATGATGAAGAACCAGGTGTTGTTCCTGAGCGCGTTCCAGAAACCCACCGACCAGTTGGGGTCGCCGAACAGCGTGCGGAAGTTTTGCAGCCCGACGAAGACCTGGTGCTGCTCGATGTTGCGGAACAGCGACAGCTGCAGCGTGCCGGCCAGCGGCAGGATCATGATTGCCGTGTAGACAAGCACCGCCGGCGCCAGGAAGACGCCTATGTGCCAGCGGAACGGTCGTTTCGGTCTGATATCTGCGGCCATGAGTTCGGTCCCCGCCGTCTCTCGGTTGCAAAGGGTGTTGATCTAGATGATGCCTCGATGCACGGCCCGAACATTCTTGCCCGGTGCGGCAAGAATAAAGGCCTGCGACTGATCAGCTAGCCTTCCCCAAGAAGAGCAAGGGTAAGGCCGAGAGGCGGTGCCGACAATCGCTATCTGAATAGGCGCAATCTGAAGACAGGATAATCCGAGACCGGCCAGGCAGACGCCCGGCCGGCCTCGTTGCCTGAGCTCTTACTTCGCCGGCTTGTACCAGCTGTCGAGGCCGGTCTGCAGCTTCTTGGCGGCAGCTTCCGGCGTGTCGGTGCCGTTGATGACGTTGGCCGATTCAACCCACGTCTCGTTCTCAAGGTTCGGCGTGCCGCGCGACAGGATCTGGTAGGTCGAGCGGATCGTCGACTTGCACTTGCCGCGCCAGGAGACGAATTCCTGCGCCAGCGGGTCTGCCATCTTCACCGGCGAGGAGTTCAGGCTGAAGAAGCCCGGCAGCGCGTTGGCGTAGATGGTGGCGAAATCCGCCGAGGCGACCCAGGACAGGAAGGTCTTGGCCGCATCGGCGTTCTTCGACGCCGCATTCAGGCCCATGCCGATATCGGTATGGTCGGAGATGTAGCAGGTGTCGCCGGCCTTCTCGACCGGCGGCGGGAAGGCGCCCATCTTGAACTGGGCCTGGGTGTTGAACAGGCCGATCTCCCATGAACCGGCCGGGTAGATGGCGGCGCGGCCAAGCGTGAACAGGTTCTGGCTGTCCGGGTAGGTCTGCGCTTCAAAGCCGTCGCCGAGATAAGGCTTCCACTTGGCAAGTTCTGCATAAGGCGCGACCCAGTCCTTGTCGGTCAGCTTCTGCGTGCCCTTGATGAGCGCGGCGCGGCCGTCCTCGCCCTTCCAGTAGTTCGGGCCGATGTTCTGGTAGCCCATGGTCGCGGCTTCCCAGAGATCCTTGGTGCCCATCGCCATCGGGATGTAGGTGCCGTCGGCCTTGATCTTGTCGAGCGCGGCGAAGAACTCGTCGCGGGTCTGCGGCACCTTGATGCCGAGCTTGTCGAAAGCGTCCTTGTTGTAGATGAAGCCATGGATGACCGAGGCCATCGGCACGCAGAAGCTCGCCTTGCCGTCGTCGGTCTGCCAGGCGGACTTGGCCACCGGCGAGAAGTTCTCCATGCCGGGCAGTGCCGAGAGATCGGCAAGGTTGCCCTTCTTGAACAGTTCAAGCGACTTGTCGAACGGGCGGCAGGTGATCAGGTCGCCCGCCGAGCCGGCGGCGAGCTTGGCGCCGAGTGCGGCGTCATATTCGGTCGGCGCCGATGGTGCGAACACCACCTTGATGCCGGGATTCTTGGCTTCGAAGGCCGGGATCAGCTTGTCCTTCCAGATGGCAAGGTCGTCGCCGCGCCAGCTTTCGATGTTGAGCGTTACGTCGCCGGCATAAGCCACCCCGGCCGAGCCGAGAATGCTGGTGCCCAGAAGCAGTGCCGTCAGTAGTTTCGTTGTCATGCTCAGTCTCCCTGTTGACCTTTTTCAGGTTCGGTTTTGATGAGAACAGGGGTTTTGCGCCCCTTGCTCCCCTCGATCGCGGAAAGCGCCGGCCGCAGCTTCTGGCCGGTTCCTTCCAGCAGTTTCTCGGCCGCATCGGCGCTGTCGGCGCCGGCGGCGAGCAGAATGGCGGTCTTCACCGCGCCGCCGCTCTTCTCCAGCAGCCGCACCGCCTCGTCCCTGCCGCGCCCGCTGACGGCGGCGACGATGCGCGCCGCGCGGTCGCGCAGCTTGATGTTGTCGGCCATCAGGTTGACCATGTAGCCGTCATGCACATGGCCGAGATGGACGGCGGTCAGCGTCGACAGCATGTTGAGCGCGATCTTCTGGGCGGTGCCCGCACCCATGCGCGTCGAGCCGGCGATCAGTTCCGGCGGCGTTTCGAGCAGGATGGCGGTTTCAGCCTGCCGCAGCAGAGCCGAGCCCCTGTTGTTGGCGATGCCGATGGTGGCGGCCCCGCGACGGGCTGCTTCCTCGATGGCCCGCACCGCATAGGGCGTCGTGCCGCTGGCGGAAATGGCGATCAGGCAGTCGCCCTTGCCGATCCCGGCATCGGCTATCGCCGTCGCGGCCTCCTCGGTGTCGTCTTCCGGCCCGCCGGCCAGCATCCTGAAAGCCTCGTCGCCGCCGGCGATCAGGATGGCGATGCGGTCGCGGTGAATGCCGAAGGTGCCCGGAAGCTCCAGCGCATCGGCCAGCGCCATCAGGCCGGAACTGCCGGCCGCGGCATAGGCGAGCTTGCCGCCGCCCCTCAGCCGGCCGGCGATGATCTCGGCGGCCCTGGCGATGGAGGGAATGGCATTGCGCACGACCTTTGCGGCCTCGATCTGCGCATCGGCCAAATAGGAAAGGATGGCGTCCGGGGTCTGGATATCCAGCCCCTCGGCATTCTGGTGAAGCGCTTCGGTGCGCGTTTCGGCCATCCCGGTTCCTCCAATGTGGAAACAATACCAAAAAAATACCACTTGTCCACACGCATTAACGGATTCGCGGGCCAGAAATCGCTGAGCCGACGAAATGTGTAGGCTTTTCAATAAAATGCGGCTTAATCTTTTTGAAACGGAAATTAATCCTTGGCTATTGGTATTTTATTGGTATTATCCGTCCGGAGGAGAAATCACGTGAATTTCGTGCTCGGTATCGATGGCGGCGGCACCAGCTGCAGGGCGGCGCTGGCAACAGCGGACGGCAGCGTCATTGGTCGCGCCAAGAGCGGCGCCGCCAACATCCGCACCGATCTGACCGGAGCCCGGTCGAACATCGTCGAAGCGGCGAGGCAAGCGTTCATCGCCGCCGGGCAGGACCCGGAGCTGATCCCGGAAACACCAGCCATTCTGGGCCTCGCCGGCGCCAATGTCGGCACCTACCGGCAGCAGCTCGAGGCCATCCTGCCGTTCAGCATCAGCCGCGTCGAGACCGATGCCGAGATCGCGCTGGAAGGGGCTGTCGGCTCCGGTGACGGCGCCATGGCGATCCTCGGCACCGGCACCGCCTATATGGCGCGCAAGAACGGCACATCGCGCGCCATCGGCGGCTGGGGCTTTCAGGTCGGCGACCAGGGCAGCGGCGCGCGCATCGGCCGCGACCTGCTCGAACAGACGCTGCTTGCCTATGACGGCGTCCGCGAAGGCTCGCCGCTGACGCAGAGCATGCTGGCGGTTTTCCGCAACAATCCGGAGGACGTGGTCGAATTCACCACCAATGCCAAGCCCGGCGATTTCGGCGGCTTCGCGCCAAAAGTGTTCGAGCATGCCGAAAAGGGCGACAGCGTTGCCAACTGGATTCTCGACAGGGTGGTCGCCGATGTCGAGGCCTCGCTCGGCGCGCTCGACCTCTCGGACGACGCGCCGCTCTGCCTGCTCGGCGGGCTGGCGCCGCTTTACGCGCCGCGCCTTTCCGCGCGCTACCGGGCGCTGCTGAAGCCGCCGCTCGACGACGCGCTGGGCGGCGCCGTGCAGATGGCCGCCCGCCTTTTCGCCGGGACAGCGGAGGCGGCTCGATGAGCGACGCCGCCGACCAGATCTTCGCCACGCTGAAACAGTCGTCGCAAAGCGGCGCGCCGCTCTATCTGCAACTGCGCAAGAGCATCGAGGACGCCGTCAATCGCGGCCTGATCGGCCCAGGCGACGCACTGCCCTCGGAGCGCGACATCGCCACCAAGGCCGACATTTCGCGCGTCACCGTGCGCAAGGCGGTGCAGGACCTGGTCAAGGGCGGCATCCTGGTGCAACGCCATGGCTCCGGCACGTTCGTGGCGCCGCGCATGGAGCGCGTCGAGCAGTCGCTGTCGCGGCTGACCTCGTTCACCGAGGACATGGCGCGGCGCGGCATGGCGGTGCGCTCGGCCTGGCTCGATCGCGGCCTTTACGCGCCCTCGCCCGACGAGATGATGGTGCTCGGCCTGTCGTCGAGCGAACTGGTGGCGCGCGTGGCGCGCCTGCGCATTGCCAATGACACGCCGCTGGCGATCGAACGCGCCTCGCTGTCGGCCAGCGTGCTGCCCGACCCGGCAGGGATAGGCTCCTCGCTCTATGCGGCGCTGGAAACGACCGGCAACCGGCCGGTGCGGGCGGTGCAGCGCATTTCCGCCGCCAATCTCGGCGACGGCGATGCGCGCCTGCTCGAAGTGCCGCCGGGCGTTGCCGGCCTGCACATCGAACGCATTTCCTATCTGGCGAGCGGCAAGGTGATCGAATTCACCCGCTCCATCTACCGGGGCGACGCCTATGATTTCGTCGCCGAACTGCGGCTGACAGGGCCGAGCGAAGAGGGCCGACCATGACGACTGACATGACCCATATGCGGCGCGAGATCGAGGAGATCCCGCAGGCCGTCGCCCGCCTGCTCGACGGCTCCGGCGCGGTGCTGACCGAGGCCGGGCGCGGCATTCGCGAACGCGACCCGCAGTTTGTCGTCACCGTGGCGCGCGGCTCGTCCGATCACGCCGCCACCTTCATGAAATATGCCGTCGAGTTGACCGCCGGCCTTGCCGTCGCTTCGGTCGGGCCTTCGATCGCCTCGATCTACGGCGCCAAGCTCAGGCTCGGCGGCTCGGCCTGCCTGGCGATCTCGCAGTCGGGCAAGAGCCCCGACATCGTCGCCATGGCCGAGACGGCACGAGCCGGCGGCTCGCTGACCATCGCCATCACCAACACCGCCGATTCGCCGCTGGCGCGTGCCTCGGATTACGCAATCGATATCCTGGCCGGGCCGGAGCGCAGCGTGGCGGCGACCAAGACCTTCATCAATTCCGCCGTTGCCGGCCTCGCCTTGATGGCGCATGCCACCGGCGACGAGGCGCTGCTGGCCGCCCTTTTCCAATTGCCCGAGCATTTCGGCAAGGCGATCGCCTGCGACTGGATGACGGTGCTGTCCGAAACGATCGAGAAGCAGAAGTCGCTGTTCATCCTCGGCCGTGGCCCATCGGCGGCGATGGCCAACGAGGCGGCGCTGAAGTTCAAGGAGACCTGCGGCATGCATGCCGAGGCCTATAGCGCCGCCGAAGTCATGCACGGCCCGCTGGCGCTGATCGGCCCCGATTTTCCGGTGCTGGCTCTGGCCGCGCGCGATGCATCCGAACCATCCGTCGCCGAAGCCGCCGACAGCCTGGCGGCCAAGGGCGCGCCGGTGTTCGTCACCTCCGCGCTTGCCCAGCGCGCCGTGCGCCTGCCGCATGTCGCCACCGGCAACCCGCTGACCGATCCGCTGACGCTGATCGTCTCCTTCTACATGTTCGTCGAGGCCTTCGCCCGTCATCGCGGCCTCGACCCGGACACGCCACGCAATCTTCGCAAGGTGACGGAGACAGTATGAGCGACCGCTTTGCCCTGACTGGCGCCCGGATTTTCGACGGCGACGACTGGCATGACGGCCACGCGCTCGTCGTTCGTGACGGTCTCGTCGAGGCCATCCTGCCCCGAGGGGCCGTTGCCTCCGATGTCCGCGTCGTCGAGACCGGCGGCGGCATGCTGGCGCCGGGCTTCGTCGACGTCCAGGTCAATGGCGGCGGCGGCGTCATGCTCAACGACCATCCCGATGTCGCCTCGCTCGAAACCATCTGCCGGGCGCATGCGCCCTTCGGCACCACGGCGCTGCTGCCGACACTGATTACCGACACGCCTGAGATCACCGCCGCGGCCGTCGCCGCCGGCGAAGCCGCAATGCAACAGAAAGTGCCGGGTTTCCTCGGCCTGCATCTCGAAGGCCCGCATCTGTCGATCGCCCGCAAGGGCGCGCATGATCCGGCGCTGATCCGGCCGATGCTTGACGCCGACCAGGCGATGCTGATCGCGGCGCGGCAAAAGCTGCCGGTGCTGCTCACCACCATCGCACCGGAATCCGTCGAACCGGCGCGCGTCGCGGCGCTCACCAAGGCCGGCGTAATCGTCAGCCTTGGCCATTCCGACACCGGCTACGCCACCGCCAGCACCTTTGCCGCGGCCGGCGCCTCGATGGTCACCCATCTGTTCAACGCGATGAGCCAGATCGGCAACCGCGAGCCCGGGCTGGCGGGCGCGGCCATCGACATCGGCTCCTTGTCGGCCGGCATCATCGCCGACGGCATCCATGTCGATCCGGCCACCATCAAGATCGCGCTGCGGGCCAAGCAGGGACCGGCCCGGATCGTGCTGGTCACCGACGCCATGGCGACGATCGGCACCGACATGACCTCGTTCACCCTCAACGGCCGCACGATCTATCGCAGGGATGGAAGCCTGCGGCTGGCCGACGGCACGCTGGCGGGCGCCGATCTCGATATGATCTCGGCCGTTCGATACGTCCACCGGGTTGTCGGACTGGACCTGTCGGAGGCGTTGCGCATGGCCTCGCTCTATCCGGCGCAGGCGATCGGCCAGTCGCACCGGCTCGGCCGCTTCGCCAATGGCACGGCGGCCGATATCGTTGCGCTGTCGGACGATCTCGACATCGCGAGCGTCTGGATCGGCGGCACCAAGGTGTTTGCAGCCGCTTTGCACTAGAAAGCGGTCTTTCAGAGCGTCGGCATCAGGCGCCTCATGCGGACATTCTCAACCCCGCGACTGGGTCAGGTCAGCTCCTTCAATCCGGCCGGTGTCTCGATCAGCGCCCGGTAGCGTATTTTGGGGGCTTGAACGATCGCTGGTGGATGATCGATGGAGAGTTCCCGATACAGCGCCTTGATGGCGGCGGAATCTGGATGCTCGAGGGTGAGCGAACGGAGGCGCGCACCCAGATCGGGAATTGCGGCCATCGAGGTGGGGTCGCCTTGGTGGTCGATGATCGAGGGGGCCGCGCCGTCGAGAGGGAGCGAGCCATCCCCGGGGATGGCGAAATCGAAAGTCGGGTTGGCCGGCGGAAGGGGAACCTTGTCGCCGAAGATCGCGCGGTGGGTTGAAACGACGGAATCAATCGCATCCGTGCTGGCAACCCACCCTCGCAGACGACGACCTTCGTTCCAGTCCGATCTGACTTTTTCTTGATTGTCGAGACCGAACCAACGCGGCCGGCCAGGCGCTGTTCCCTCAGGGTCCAGCGCTACGATCTCCAGATAGACAGAGTTCCCGAGCTGAAGCCGGTGATTGTGGGTGCCCATGTAATCGTGGCGGGTCCCGAAAGGCACTTCGAGATCGAGGCAGTTTTGGACATGCGACACCCCCTCGCTCAGCGTTGGCGCTATAATTGTGATGTGGTCAAGCTTCAGCACTTGCGGGGAACTCCAATGGCGCCCGGCCGACCATGCGCCGGCCGCATTGTCAATCTGTTCGGCATCGAGAGCCCCGGCCTCACCGCTAGCCTGGCGATCGCCGAGGATGTTGTCGAGCTGCTGTATCCAGGCTGAAGAGCTTCAGCCTTAGGACGTGTAGAGACCCTTGTAGGTATCGCGCAAAAGATTCTTCTGCACCTTGCCCATGGTGTTGCGCGGCAGTTCGTCGACGAAGATCACGCGCTTCGGGTGCTTGTATTTTGCCACGCGTTCGGCGATGGCGCCGAGAATCTCGGCTCCGGTGATTTGCGATGCCGGTGCCCGCACGACGACGGCGGTGACGCCTTCGCCGAAATCCGGATGGGCAACGCCGATGACGGCGCTTTCGCTGACGCCGTCAAGCGCGTCGATCTCGCTTTCGAGTTCCTTGGGATAGATGTTGTAGCCGCCGGAAATAATCAGGTCCTTGCCGCGGCCGACGATGTGGACATAGCCGTCGGCGTCGATGAGGCCGAGATCGCCTGACATGAAGAACCCATCGGAGCGGAACTCCGCTTTGGTCTTCTCCGGCATGCGCCAGTAGCCGCTGAAGACATTCGGGCCCTTGACCTCGATCATGCCGACCTCGCCCTGGGCAAGCGGCCTCCCATTTTCGGGATCGGCGATGCGCAGCGCGACGCCGGGCAGCGGGAAACCGACCGTGCCGGCGCGCCGCTCGCCCTCATAGGGGTTCGAGGTGTTCATGTTGGTCTCGGTCATCCCGTAGCGTTCGAGGATCGCGTGGCCGGTGCGCGCGCGCCAGGCCTTGTGCGTCTCGGCCAGCAGCGGCGCCGAGCCGGAAATGAACAGGCGGATGGCTTTCGCTGCCTGACGGTCCAGGCCGTCCCGTTGCAGCAGGCGCACGTAAAAGGTCGGCACCCCCATCAGGACGCTGGCGCGCGGCAAAAGCGAGACGATACGGGCCGGATCGAATTTCTGCTCGAACAGCATCGAGGCGCCGGCCATCAGGATGACATTGGTGGCGACGAACAGGCCATGGGTGTGGAAGATCGGCAGCGCGTGGATCAGCACGTCGTCGGCCGTGAAGCGCCAGTGCTCGACCAGTATCCGCGCGTTCGAGGCGAGGTTGTCGTGGCTGAGCATGGCGCCTTTCGAGCGGCCGGTCGTTCCCGAGGTGTAGAGGATGGCCGCGAGATCATTCGGCTTGCGCGCCACATCGTGGAAGTCGGACGGCAGCCGGGAGGCCTGATCCGCCAGCGATCCCTCGCCATCGCGGCCGAGCGTGACGGTGACGGCGCCCGATTTTTCAGCCAGTGCGCCGATGTCGGCCGCTCTTGCCGGATCGCAGACGACCAGGCGTGGCTCGGCGTCGCCGAAGAAGTATTCCAGTTCGGCCAGTGTGTAGGCGGTGTTGAGCGGCAGGAAGACGGCACCGGCACGCAGGCAAGCGAGATAGAGCAGGACCGCCTCCGGGCTCTTCTCGACCTGAACGGCGACCCGATCGCCTGGTTCGACACCCAATTGCAGGAGCGCATGCGCGAGTTGCGCCGACCGCGCCAGCATATCGCCATAGGTGAGCGAGCGGCCGTCATCGGTTTCCATCAGCAGACGCCCTGGCGCCGGCATCCGGGACCGGAACGCGTCGAACAGATGATTGCTCATGAAGTCTTCCCTGGGTGGCGGAACGGCGGGCCTTGCACACGCGCGGCATGCATGGGCGGCGAAGAGTTCGCGGTTCTTGGCCGCGCCGTCAAGACCGCGGACAGCGGTCCACGCCCGCCACGCCAACGGGTTGCAAGCAAACGACCTGGCGGAAAACGATGGCTATCGCCGGGCGCGTTGGGCCTTGCCGGCGACCGCTTTCGACTCTTCGCCTTCCATAAAGCGTTCCATGCACATGGCCGCGGTCAGCTGGTAGTGATTGATCAGCGCCTCGACGGCACCGTCGGCATTGCCGTCCAGAGCGCATTCGGCGATCAGGCGATGCTCGCCGAAATCGTCGCGCTGGATGCTTTCGCCGTCATTGGCCATTTGCCGGTAGCGGTGGGCGTGATCGGAAAGCTGCTCGCAGAATCCCACCAGCCATTGCGACCGGCAGGCCGAAATCAGCACCCGATGGAAGATGCGGTGCAACCGCTCCCAATCCGGATTGAGCGAGGAGTGGGACTGTGGCGAAAGACGTGACGCGCGCCCCAGGCGATGCAGCGCCAGCACGACCTGTTCTTCCCATTCGGCGGTGCGGTGAGCGATGGATTCGCGAAGCGCCCGCTCCTCGAGCCAGCAGCGGGTGCGCGTCAGCTCCTCTAGCTCCGACGCGCTGATCGGCATGATGAAGAAGCCGCGCTGGTCGTGCCGGCCGAGTAGCCCCTCGGATGCGAGGCGATTGAGAGCTTCGCGGACAGGGGAAGCGCCGGCTCCATACTTGGAAACCACCCATTCGACCCGCAGCTTACTCTCGGCTTCAAGAGCGCCGCCGAGAAGGTCATCCCGCAGCTGCTGATAGACCGTGCTGGCAAGTGTGCTCTTGGGTCCTGCGCCGTCGTCGTTCAGATTGGCAGCTCCATATGTCAAAGCGACTCCTTGTCCCCATTCTTCTCTTGGGCAATTCGAGTCCGAAAAACAGCCCCTTTCCGTACATGCACCACATAGCCCGCATTTGTAGACGCTCAAGCAGTACACCCGGTATTATACTTAAGAACAAAGAAATATGCTCAACCTCTCCCCTCCGATCACGCAAATTTGCGCACTTCCACAACCCATGGAAACTTAACGTGTTTTGTATGCACGCCAGATCATCTGTTCTTTTGTATGCGCGCGCCATTATCTTTCTGTCGCGCGCAAAGCAGGGCGCTGCCTGATCGAATCAGGCCTCTCGTCAGAGTCCGATGCTTTCGCGCATCGGACTCTGACGGACCGTGCCCGCCATGAGAGGCCGTTGGCAAGCAATTGGAATGAACGCCCGTGGGTAAGAGCAATTCCAGGAAAAGCTCTAGCCGGCTGCGTTGTCGGCCGCCGTCCTGATCGCCTGGATATTTGCCCGGTAAGCCTCGGCGCTGCCACCCCTGAAGATGGCGGCGCCCGCTACCAGCACGTCGGCGCCGGCGGCAGTGACCAGCGGCGCGGTTTCGACCGTCACACCGCCGTCGATCTCGATGCGGATCGGCCGGTTGCCGATCAGCGCCTTGACTCGCTTCACCTTGTCGACGATCGCCGGAATGAAGGCCTGGCCGCCGAAGCCGGGATTGACGGTCATGATCAGGATCAGGTCGAGCCTATCGAGCACATATTCGACCGCACTTTCCGGCGTCGCCGGATTGAGCGACACACCGGCCTTCTTGCCAAGGTTCCTGATCGTCTGCAGCGAGCGGTCGAGATGCGGCCCGGCCTCGGCATGCACGGTCATTCCGTCGCAGCCGGCCTCGGCGAAAGCGGCCAGATAGGGGTCGGCCGGCGCAATCATCAAATGGCAGTCGAAGAAGGCCTTGGTGCGGTTGCGTATCGCCTTGATGACCGGCGGGCCAAAGGTGATGTTGGGTACGAAATGCCCATCCATCACATCGAGATGGATCCAGTCGGCGCCGGCCGCCGCCACCGCTTCGACTTCGTCGCCGAGCCTGGAAAAATCCGACGCCAGCACCGATGGTGCGATCAAGGTCTTCTTGCTCATCGTGCGGCCTTTCCGAGCGCCCTTTTCATCCGGCCGCTCTGGATCGACTGCCTAATGCGCTCCAGCTGACTTGTCGAGGGCGCAGGCGCGCGGCGGCTGCACAGGCCGGCGCGACGCCGCGGCGTGCCACCCGTTGCTCGGAGCCAAACCAAAAACCCGCCGGATTGCTCCGGCGGGTTCCTGGTCAGTGTCAGCTGGATGATTACTGCTTGAAGTTCTGGATGTTTCCAGCCGGATTGTCCTGCAGTTGCTGGTCGTTCTGCGGCCTGCGCCGCGGCAGAAGCTGCTGCAGGACGTTCGGGTTCAACAGGCCGGGGTTGAGCTCCAGCGATGGTTGGCCGCGCATCGGCCGGCAGTTTGGATAGCGCCCAACCGTGCCTTCCGGGCAGCGCCGCCTGATGATCGGCTGGCATTGGCCATTGATCATCTGCGAGCCCGGCGCGCACTCCACCTGCGGCCTGGACCTGCGGCATGCGCCGTTGATCACCTCGGTCCCGCGCGGACAGACACACTCGCCGCGCTTGTTGTGGACCTGGCCGCGTATGTCGCACTGCTGCACCGGCGGCTGCGTGCGCCGGCAGGCATTGCCCTGCACCTCGGTACCCCTTGGGCAGATGCAATTGCCGTTGGCGTCGTGGACATGGCCACGGATGGTGCACTGGTCGGGCTTTGGCCGGATCGGTCGGCAGGCATTGCCCCTGACTTCCGTTCCGCTCGGGCAGACGCAATTGCCATCGGCATTGTGGACCTGGCCACGGACGGTGCACTGGTCGGGCTTCGGCCGGATCGGTCGGCAGGCATTGCCCCTGACCTCCGTACCATTCGGGCAGACACAATCGCCATCGGCATTGTGGACCTGGCCACGGATGGTGCACTGCTCAGGTTTCGGCCTGTCCCGCGCACACGCATTGGCTTGTCTGTCGAGATGCGTGCCCTTGGGGCAGTAGCAGCCGCCGCCGTCCGATGCCGGGACGGAACCCGGTATGGTGCAGCCCGGCTTGGAGGACTTGACGCAGGCGCCGTTCTCAAGCGCGGTTCCGCGTGGGCAGACGCAACGTCCGTCCTCGGTGCGGATCTGACCTTCGAGCAGCACGCAGCGCGGTGGCGGTGGCACTGGCAGCGGCAGAAGGTTTGTGCCGCCGCCGGTGCACTGACCGTTGCGGAAGGTGGTGCCTTGCGGGCAGACGCAGCGGCCGGCGTCGTTCATGACGAAGCCTGGCGAGCACTCGTTCTTCACCTCATGCGTGATGATGAAGGGGTGGCAGGCATAGGCCTTGCCGCGATCGCCCTGCACATTGCCCTGGTCGCCGGGGAGCACGTCGCCGCCGCCTTGCACCCGTGTGTCGGGAGACAGGACGCCGACGCAGTTCTGGCCGTTGACGTTGCCCTGCAGATTGGCCAGGCGGCCGTCGTCGGGAATGACCACGGTGACATGGTGCACCTGGCTTTCGCCGGCGCCGAGCGTCAGCTTGGCGATGCAGGACGCCGGCAAGGTTGCCGGCTCCGGCGAGCAGCCGAAGGGCGGATCGATCGAGGTGATCGCAACGCCGTCCAGCCTGCCGAGGCCCTCCACGCCGATCGCATCACCGATGCGAACCGGCCCGGAGAAGGGGCTTGCGCCGTCGTTCGTGATGGTGATCTCGAACGAGCAGGGTTGGCCGAGCTTGCATTCGCGGTCGCCGGTCTTTTCGACGCGGATGGTCGAAGAGCCGCCGCCCTTGGCGCAAGCCTGGCCGATCGGATAGACGCCGTCGTCCCCTTGCGCCGGCCCGTAGGAGCCGCGCGCGCAGTTCTCGAACGCGCCATTCGCCGAAACCGTCACATCGAAGTGGCGGCTGGTTCCAGGTGTCATGACGGCACCGGGAATCTGGCACGACAACGCATTGGCCGGAACCGGTCCGCACGCCCATTCCCCGCCGTCGGGGGTGACGGTCTGGATCTGGACGGGCGCGCCGCCCGATACCAGCGTGGCGGCATCGTCGACCCGCACCGGACCGGTGGGGGCAGCCGTGCCGGCATTGACCACGGTGATGCGGCAAGAAACAACCGCGGCACCGGCCAGCGAGCCGTCGCACACCTTGGTGATACGCAGGCCAGGCTTGCCGCCATTGGGGTGACGAATGCGTTCCGTGGCGCAGGCCTTGTTGTTGGTGAGATCGTTTTCACCAGGGATGGCCTTCACTTCGGCGCAGTTCTCCACCGTGTCCGACTGGTAGCCGGCCGGCATGACCGCCTTGACGAAGATCGGCGTCGAGGCGCCCGGTGCGAGCGAGATGCCCGCAGTGTCGCAGCGGAACTGGCCGGGGCCGGTCGGTCCGCAGGTCCATGGCGGGATCGGGCCGAAGGTCGAGGAGGTCGGCGCGCCGCCGGGATAGTTGTCGACCACCGTCAGCGGCCCGTTATAGGTTGATGTGCCGTTGTTGATGATGTCGATCACGAAGGTGCAAACGCCGTCGGCCGTGCAGATTTCGGTGCGGGCACGCTTCTTGAGGATCAGGTCGACCTTCTTCTCGACCGGTGGCTGGCAGTCGCGGTCACGATCGCCACGCCGGCAGATCGGGATCGAGGCGCAGCCGCGATCGTTCGACTGGCTGCCGAACAGCGGCTTGCCGCTGGCGGCATAATCGTAGGTCGCGCAGTTGCGCAAGACGCTGCCTTGCCAGCCCCCGGCCGGCTTGAAGCCGAGCTTGAGGTCGACAGAGGCGCCCGGATTGAGCGTCGTCACCGGAAAGGTACACGTCATCGGGGTGGTGCCGGGTGCGCAGACCCAAGGCGGATTAGGCCCTGAATCCAGCGTCGAGCCGGCCGGCAGCGTCACCTCGTCGAGCACGATCTTGCCGTGGTAGGCACCGGTGCCGACATTGGTGACCGTGATGGTGAAGTCGCAGCCGCCGCCCATCGTGCAACGTGTGACATCGGCGCGCTTTTCAACCTTGAGGTCCGGTTCCTTGTCCTTGGGCGGACATCTGAGATCAGGCGGGATGACGATGTCGATGGTCTGCGTACAGCACAGGCCCCAGCCCTCCTTCGGGCCGGCATAGGTTTCGATGCCGGTGACGATGAGGTGGATGACTTCGCCGGGTGACGCGCCGACGATCTTCCAGTTGAGCACGCCGCCGCCCGCCGGCACCAATTGCGTGTCGGGGATGATGGTGATGCCGGGGGTCGTCGTCGAAACCTGCACCCACTTGCCGCCCATGTCGGGGCCGACCGGCATATGATAGATGAAGGCGCCGCCACCGGGCACGCAATCAACCGTGCCGCGTTCCACCTTGAAGCACTCCTTGCCGGGAGGTGGCGGCGGCGGGTTGCATTTGGTGACATCGATCCTGATCGAGGTCTTTTCGCCGGTCTTGTAATCGCCGTCGTCGGGCTTGCTCGGATCCTGCGACGGGATGATGGTCCCCGTGCCGGTTCCATTGCTGACCTTGATCATGCCCTGGTTGTCGACGATGGTCGGCGAAGGAAACGCCGCATGGTCGATCTTGGCCGTGATCTGGAAGGTGATGACACGCTCGTTGGGAGCGCCGACGCCGTCGAGGTCGGACGCCGACATCCGGAAATCGGACACCGTCGCGGTGTCGTTCGGGTTTGCCGACGTGCTGATCGAAACGCCAGGCAGCGGCCCGCCAGACGCGTCCGTGCCGTCGCCCGACACTTGGGCGTTGACGATGGCAAGGCCGTGCGGGAGCTGGTCCTTGAACTCGATCTTGAGCTTTTTCAGCAGGGCTTCGAGGCCTGGATCGGCAAAGCCTTCCGGGTCGCCGCGCAGGCCGAAGCTCAGGGAATAGACGACATAGTCGCAGCCTCTCTGAGTGCCTGTCTTGGTGAAGAACGGTACGACCCGTTCCGGCCTCGGATTGACGATACTCGAACCTTCGAGGTCGAGCCTCAGTTCCGGGGTGATCGGAGCGGCGTCTTCCGCGTGGCTTTGCAGCGGGGTCAGGGTGGCGACCGCGATACCGGCCGCCATCAGCCAGCGCGCGCCGCGCCTGGCATATGACAGGGGTTTCATGATCGTCTCCATGACGGTTGACTGGTTGTTTGTCGCGAGCGGGGAGGGTGCAAGAATGTTCATCTTTCCCTCCTCAACGTTCGCAGCTGACGGCTGGGGTTCTGAGCGGCAAAGTCATCTTGCAGCAAGGATAGTAGCCACCCTTGTCCTTGTCGGACTTCCTGTAGAAGCAGAGTCCGACATCGACTGTGTCGCCCGGAGAGTGGCCAGTGATGTCGATCGTGTAGGGCTTGCCGGGTGCATGCGACATGGGTGAGGTCACCCCGACGCCTGGCGTCCTGGACTGGGCCTTGATCGAATCGCCGCCGAAGCCGGCATGGTCATGGAGATAGAGATCGGCCTCGAGCCCCGAAGGCGTGCAGTAATACTGGACGGCCTCGACATCGAGACAGGGAGGCAAATTGCCGGGCGGTGGGAAGTCCGGCGGGTAGAAGGGTGGCAGATAGCCGCCCGGGATTTCCTCGTAGTAGCCGGCACGGCCTTCACAGGGATGCCAGATGGCGACGTCGCCGACATGGCCTTCCACTTCGGGGTCTTCGAAATAGCCGTCGAAATCGACAAACCAGGAGCCGAAGGGCGGCACGTTGGCCGGCTTGACCAGGTCCTTGGGCGTGATCTGCACGCCATGCACGGCGAGCGGGCCGCCGGCGGCGAGCCGCTCGGCAAGAGCCGGATTGTCGCGCAGCTTGTCGCCGGTGTTGACCAGCGTCTGCGTGCAGACCGAGGTGTCGAGATTGCCGTCGGCGTCGTAGCCATATTGCAGGTCGAGCCCACCGGCCGACTGCCGGTTGCCCTGCGGGAAGCCGACGGCATATTCCTGCGGCACTTCCACCCAGACCGATTCCGTCGCCGGATCGTCCGGGTTCTCGCGCCAGTAGCGGATGACCTCGCCCTTGCCGGAATCGGCGAACCGGCTGTAGTCGTAGCGGTTTTCGACCGGGCCACGCTGGGCCAGGTACATGAAGCCGCTGTTGTCGAAGGCGATGTCGGTGACGGCGTAGTCCTTATCGGCCTTGACCGTCAGTTCCCAGCGCGGATCGCCGGCAAAGGTGCCGTCGCGGGCAATGCCCACCGACCAGATTTCCGACTTTTCGCCGACCGAATAATAGAGCCGGCCGCCATGATAGGAGACCGCCCAGACGCGGCGCTCGTCCTGCGTATAGCCCCAGGTATCGGGATCTTCGCTATCGAAGACCGCGCCCCGGATGTCCATCACCGAACCATCATCGGCGACCGGAGCCAGCCCATGCGCCGGACGCCCGGCAACGCCATGGTCGAAGCTGTCGATCAGCTTGCCGTCGGCGCCGATGCGATGGATGAGGCCGGTGTCGAGATCGGAGGCGAAGAACTGGCGGTGGCTGGGATCGAAGGTGAGATTGCCGATGCCAGGACCGCTGTTGGTGTCGATGTCGGCGAACTTGGAAACCTGGCCGGTGATGCCGTCGATCTTCCATATGGTGCCAGGCCCGCCACCGTTTTCGGTGCCGAACTGGCCGTCCATGAAGGTGGCGCCGGCCGTGCCGCGGCGCTGCCGCTCGGGCCTTCCATCGTGGTCCACATCCGGGGTGACGATGCGGATGCCGTGCAGCGAGGTGGCGCCGGCATAGAGGTTGGGAACGCCGGAGGGGACGCCATCACGCACGCCGTCATCATAGGTGACGCCGAACACCTGGCCGATCTGGCCGGCCGTCACCTCGAAGGGTGGCGGCGTGAAGACGAGCTGGCCCGCGGCCGGCCCGCCGAGGTGCGAGACGTCGAAGACGCGCAAAGTGGCGCGCGTGGTGTCGATGAAGGTTTCGTCGACCGGATCGACGCCGGGCGGCAGGCCCTGGTCGAAGTTGGGAATGGTGGTGCCGGAAAATCCGGTCACCGCCATCGAGCCGGGATAGATGATCTGGGTCTGGGTATCCTGGGCCAGTGCCGCGCCACCAAGCCACAGGCCGGCGGTGAGCGCCAGCGCCAGCAATCCGCCTGGATGCACGGCCCGGCGCAAACGGCCGTCGAGAGACGATACGAACGTGCCGCGGACGCGAGACATGAAGCCACCCCCGTTTGCCACGGGAGAAACACCCGGCGTTGCCGCGCAAATCAGGGCAAGGCGCGGCGTTCCGGCACGTTCGTCCCTGATCGAATTGTCTGCTTTCCTCATTTTTACGATACGCCTGCTCTTCCGCAGGGTCAACGGAATCAGCGGAAAGCCCAGCGCATCGACCCCATCCCGAAGGCGGTGGTCGCGCTGAGTTCCTGTTGGTCCCGGAGACCGCGGAGCCTCTGGGTTACTGGTCATGGGGCTTCCTTTCCGGGCCGCACCATGCGGCGTCTGGACATCAGTCGCAGGGGGAGACGGAAAGGTTCATGGAAGCCTTGCGCAGAATGCTTGCGCGCGATGCCGCCTGTTCTTATATACGCGCCAAGCCGTGCGGCGCCGGAACACCGGTTGCCGGACGGGATTTCTTGTGAACAGGGGCTTTCGTTGGAACGCCTGTACGGGTCCTGAGAGCCTGCTTAGCGGAGAGACTAGAAAAATGGCAAAAGTAATCGGTATCGATCTCGGCACAACCAACTCCTGTATCGCCATCATGGATGGCAAGGAGCCCAAGGTGATCGAGAATGCGGAAGGCGCGCGCACGACGCCTTCCATCGTCGCCATCAGCGGCGACGGCGAACGTCTCGTCGGCCAGCCGGCCAAGCGCCAGGCGGTCACCAATCCTGAAAACACCATCTTCGCGGTCAAGCGCCTGATCGGCCGCCGCTATGACGATCCGGTCACGGAGAAGGACAAGAAGCTTGTCCCCTACAAGATCGTCAACGGCGACAATGGCGATGCCTGGGTAGAGGCCGGCGGCCGGAAACAGTCGCCCAGCCAGATCTCGGCCATGATCCTGCAGAAGATGAAGGAAACGGCGGAAGCCTATCTCGGCGAGAAGGTCGAAAAGGCGGTCATCACCGTTCCGGCCTATTTCAACGACGCCCAGCGCCAGGCAACCAAGGACGCCGGCAAGATCGCCGGGCTGGAAGTGCTGCGCATCATCAACGAGCCGACAGCGGCGGCCCTTGCCTATGGCCTCGACAAGAAGGAAGGCAAGACCATTGCCGTCTATGACCTTGGCGGCGGCACGTTCGACATTTCGGTGCTCGAGATCGGCGACGGCGTGTTCGAGGTGAAGTCGACCAATGGTGACACCTTCCTCGGCGGCGAGGACTTCGACATGCGCCTGGTCGAGTACCTGGCGGCCGAGTTCAAGAAGGAACAGGGCATCGACCTGAAGAACGACAAGCTGGCCCTGCAGCGCCTCAAGGAGGCAGCCGAAAAGGCCAAGATCGAGCTGTCGTCGACGACGCAGACCGAAATCAACCTGCCCTTCATCACCGCCGATGCGACCGGGCCGAAGCACCTGACGCTGAAGCTGACCCGCGCCAAGTTCGAGCAGCTGGTCGACGACCTCGTCCAGCGCACCATCGACCCTTGCAAGGCGGCGCTCAAGGATGCCGGCCTGAAGGCTGGCGAAATCGACGAAGTGGTCCTGGTCGGCGGCATGACCCGCATGCCCAAGATCCAGGAGATCGTGAAGCAGTTCTTCGGCAAGGAGCCGCACAAGGGCGTCAACCCGGATGAGGTCGTCGCTCTCGGCGCCGCCATCCAGGCCGGCGTGCTGCAGGGCGACGTCAAGGACGTGCTTTTGCTCGACGTGACGCCGCTGTCGCTCGGCATCGAGACGCTGGGTGGCGTGTTCACGCGGCTGATCGAGCGCAACACGACGATCCCGACCAAGAAGAGCCAGGTGTTCTCGACGGCCGAGGACAGTCAGTCGGCGGTGACCATCCGCGTCTTCCAGGGCGAGCGCGAAATGGCCGCCGACAACAAGGCGCTCGGCCAGTTCGACCTGGTCGGCATCCCGCCGGCGCCGCGCGGCGTGCCGCAGATCGAAGTCACCTTCGACATCGACGCCAACGGCATCGTCAACGTTTCGGCCAAGGACAAGGGCACCGGCAAGGAACACCAGATCCGCATCCAGGCATCGGGTGGTCTTTCGGACGCCGACATCGAGAAGATGGTCAAGGACGCCGAGGCCAATGCCGAGAGCGACAAGAAGCGGCGTGCGCTGGTCGAGGCCCGCAACCAGGCCGAAGCCTTGGTGCATTCTTCCGAGAAGTCGCTGAAGGAGTATGGCGACAAGGTCTCGGAAGCCGAGCGCACGGCGATATCAGATGCGATCACGGCGCTGAAGGCCGCGGCCGAGGGCGACGACGCGGCCGCCATCGAGGCCAAGTCGCAGGCGCTCGCAGAGGCTTCGATGAAGCTTGGCCAGGCCATGTACGAGGCCTCGCAGAAGGAAACCGCGGAAGCCGACGCCAAGGCGCACGCCGCCAAGGATAGCGACGTGGTCGACGCCGATTTCGAGGAAATCGACGAGGACGACGACAAGAAGAAGTCGGCCTGAACCATTTGACGGCAAGATAAAGCGAAAAGCCCGGCGAAGGCCGGGCTTTTTTGCAACCCCTTGCGGAAAAAAGCGCGGACCTCGCCAAAAAAATGCGGGCAAACCCGCGTCGACACTGGCATCGCGGTTCCATCGCACCTAAATCGAAACGTCAGTGCCGGCAAAAGACGCAACAATGCATGAAGACGTTGAGCATCGGACAGCGGGAAAAAATGAAAGCTGATTTCTACGAAACGCTGGGCGTCCAGAAAGGCGCCGACGAGAAGGAGCTCAAGAGCGCTTTCCGCAAGCTTGCCATGCAGTTCCATCCCGACCGCAATCCCGGCGATCATTCCTGCGAGCACAAGTTCAAGGAAATCAACGAAGCCTACGAGACGCTGAAGGACCCGCAGAAGCGCGCGGCCTATGACCGCTTCGGTCACGCGGCCTTCGAACAGGGCGGCATGAATGGCGGCGCGCAAGGCTTTGGCGCCGGCGGGTTTGCCGACATATTCGAGGACATTTTCGGCGACATGATGGGCGGGCGCCAGCGCCGCTCGTCGGGCGGCCGCGAGCGCGGCGCCGACCTGCGCTACAATATGGAAATCTCGCTGGAAGAGGCCTTTGCCGGCAAGACCGCGCAGATCCGCGTGCCGGCGTCGATCTCCTGCTCGGAATGCTCGGGCAGCGGCGCCAAGCCCGGCACCCAGCCTGCCACCTGCTCGATGTGCAACGGCCACGGCAAGGTGCGTGCCACGCAAGGCTTCTTCTCGATCGAGCGGACCTGCCCGCAATGCCAGGGGCGCGGCCAGACCATCAAGGACCCGTGCCCGAAATGCGCCGGCCAGGGCCGCGTCACCGAAGAGCGGTCGCTGTCGGTCAACATCCCGGCCGGCATCGAGGACGGCACCCGCATCCGCCTTGCCAATGAAGGCGAGGCAGGCCTGCGCGGCGGGCCGTCCGGCGACCTCTATATTTTCCTGGCGGTGAAGCCGCACGAGTTCTTCCAGCGCGACGGCGCCGACCTCTACTGCAAGGTGCCGATCTCGATGACGACGGCCGCCCTTGGCGGCTCCTTCGAGGTGACGACGCTGGATGGCACGCAGACCAAGGTGAAGGTGACCGAAGGCACCCAGAACGGCCGTCAGTTCCGCCTCAAGGGCAAGGGCATGCCGGTGCTGCGCCAGCCCAATGTCGGCGATCTCTACATCCAGACCGCTGTCGAGACGCCGCAGAACCTCACCCGCCGCCAGCGCGAGCTGCTGGAGGAGTTCGAACAGCTCTCCTCGCAGGACAATTCGCCCCAGTCGAGCGGCTTTTTCTCCCGCATGAAGGATTTCTTCGAATCCTTCGGCGAGCGTTGATGCATGTCGCCCAAAAGTGGGAACCGGTTTTGGGACAACGACATGCATAGACCAGACATGCATGGACCAAAATCCTAGGCATGCGGCGCGAATCCGTGAAACGCGCCGCGCCTTGAGACGCGACGAAACTTATCTTATCCACGACATGCGTCTGGCCGCGCCTTGCCTTGCGCCGCTTAGGTGTTAAGTAACTTGCGGAGAGCACTGAGGAGAGCTTGCATGACACGTGGTCCCGGACTGCGGAAGGCGCTTGCCGAAAAGTTCGACGACGAGCTCAAATTCTTCAAGGGCTGGATCGACAAGCCGAAGACCGTCGGCTCGATCGTGCCGACCAGTTCGATCACCGCCCGCAAGATGGCCTCGATCGTCAATCCGAAATCCGGCCTGCCGGTGCTCGAAGTCGGTCCCGGCACCGGCGTCATCACGCGCGCCATCCTGGCGCTGGGCGTGCGGCCCGAAAACCTCTACGCGGTCGAATACAACACCGATTTCGTCCGCCACCTGCGGCAGCTTTATCCCGGTGTCAACGTCATCGAAGGCGATGCCTTCAACCTCAACGCCACGCTTGGCGAGAAGCGCGGCATGATCTTCGATTCCGTCGTTTCCGGCGTGCCGCTGCTCAATTTTCCGGTCGCCCAGCGCATCGCCTACATCGAGAGCCTCCTCGACCGCATCCCGGCCGGACGGCCGATCGTGCAGCTGACCTATGGGCCGATGTCGCCGATCCCGCCGGGCCGTGGCGACTACACGGTCAAGCATTTCGATTTCATCTTGCGCAACATCCCGCCGACGCAGCTGTGGATCTACCGGCGCGAAGCACATTAGTTCCTCCGCGCAGAAATGTTCGCGGATCGCTAGCGTTGACCGTATACCTTGACGAATAGCGAAAACGTCCGCCGCTTCGTCATCCACGGGCGAAGCAAGGAGTGTAGCGACGCAGCGCAGACCCGAGGATCCATGCCGCGGCTTCCGGGCGCCGCTGCGGTGCAGAAGTTCTGCTTCGCTGCTACTCGATCGGGGTGCGGCATGGATCCCAGGGTCTCCGCGACGGAGCTTCGCTCCTGCTTCGCCCTGGGATGACGAAGTTGGGAGGCCCCGGCCAATCCCGGAACGGTCCACCCAAGGACGTTTGAAATCCTGGCTGCCGACGGGTCGTCAACCTCTTTACAGCGCTACTCCTATGCCTTCCAGAAATCGGTTTCGATTTTTGGGCCGGTGCGTTGATTTGAGCGGCCTCTGGCTGTACCTGTCCGGGAACAAGGGTGGCCAATGGCAGTGATCCCGAAAATCCTCGTCTTCGCCGGCTCGGTGCGCAGTGGCGCCTATAGCGGCAGGACCGCCGACGTGGCGCAAAAGGAACTTGCCATGCAAGGCGCCGAGGTGACCCGCATCTCGCTTGCCGATTATCCCCTGCCGATCCTCGACGAGGACCTGGAAAAGGAAAGGGGCGTTCCCGAACACGCCCTCAAACTCGGCCGCCTGATCATTGCCCATGACGGACTGCTGATCGCCACGCCCGAGTATAACGGCTCCATTCCGCCACTGCTCAAGAACACGATCGACTGGGTGAGCCGGGTACGCAAGGATGGCAGCAGGCCGGTCCGGCCGCTTGCCGGCAAGGTCGTTGGGCTCTGCTCGTCCTCCAACGGGCACTTTGCCGGCATCCGCTGCATCAACCATCTGCGCGCCGTGCTGGTGCGTTGCCAGATGGAGGTGGTGACGCCGGAATGTTCGGTGCCCGAGGGCGGCAACGCCTTCGACGAGGCCGGCAATTTCCGTGACGAAAGACTGCACAAATCGATGGAGCACCTATGCCGAACGCTGATCGAAACCTCGCGCATGCTGTCGACCCGGATCGAGATGTGATTGCCGGAACCATGCAGGTCCAATCGATGCAGGCCAAATCGATGCAGGAAAGACTGATCGTCGGCCTCGACGTGCCGACCGTGCGGGAAGCCGAGCAGGCGGTGCGCGAACTCGACGGCGTCGTCTCCTTCTACAAGATCGGCTATCAGCTGGCCTTCGCCGGGGGATTGGACTTCGCCAGGGAACTGGCCAGCGGCGGCGGGACAAAGATCTTCCTTGACATGAAGCTGCTCGATATCGACCACACGGTGGCCAAGGGCGTCGAGAACATCGTCAAGATGGGCGTGACCATGCTGACCATCCATGCCTATCCCAAGGCGATGCGGGCGGCGGTGGAAGCGGCCAGGGGCAGCGAGCTTTGCCTGCTTGCCGTCAGTGTGCTGACCTCGATGGACGAGCAGGACATGATTGACGTCGGCTATGAGTATGACCCGCATACGCTGGTGCTGCGGCGCTCGGAACAGGCGCTGCATGCCGGCATGGGCGGCATCGTCTGCTCGGCCGCGGAAGCCGAAGCGGTGCGCCGCATCGTCGGGCCCGACATGGCGGTGGTGACGCCAGGCATCCGGCCGGCGGGCAGCGACCATGGCGACCAGAAGCGCGTGGTGACGCCGGCACAAGCGATCCGCAACGGCGCCAGCCATCTCGTCGTTGGCCGGCCGATCATTGCCGCGGCCAACAAACGAGAAGCGGCCGAAGCGATCCTGACCGAAATGCGCTCTGCCTGAGGTTTTTCAAGAACAAGTTCGGAGGAAAGAAATGCCCAAGGGATACTGGATCGCCCGCGTCGATGTGCGCGACGCCGAAGGCTACAAGGAGTATGTCGCCGCCTCGAAACTGGCCTTCGACCGCTTCGGCGCGAAATTCCTGGCGCGCGGCGGTGCGCATGAAATGGCCGAGGGTGTCGGGCGCGCGCGCAACGTCATTATCGAGTTCGAATCGCTTGCCACGGCGCATGACTGCTACCACTCGCCGGAATACCAGCGCGCGGTCGCCATCCGCCAGAAGGTCGCCGACGGCGAGATCGTGCTGGTCGAAGGCATCTGACGTCCATCGAGATCGTCGATCCGAGGCTCGGACGAAGTCCTGGCGGTTCTCTTCCCTTCCGTGGCTTCGCCCTGCCAGGCAGGGAGCCGTTAGACGACGGCCGGCGCACGGCCCATTCAGCAATCGACTGCCAAGCCCTGAATAACCTTCGCCCAAGCGATTGCGGCGGGCTTTGTTGCCAGTTGACATGCAGGCATTTACCTGCATATTATGACTTCACAACGAACGAGTGAGGCCGATGGACGCCGACAAGGTTTTCAAGGCACTGGGCGACCCGACACGCAGAAGGCTGCTCGACCTTCTGTGCGAGAAGAACGGGCAGACGCTCGGCCAGCTTTGCGAAAACCTGGACATGGCGAGGCAATCCGCCACCCAGCACCTCGACCTGCTGGAAGAGGCCAATCTGGTGAGCACGGTCAAGCGCGGCCGGGAAAAACTGCATTTCATCAACCCCGTGCCGCTGCACGAAGTCTACGAGCGGTGGGTGCGGAAATTCGAACGTCAGCGGCTCAGCCTGCTGCACGACCTGAAGCAAGAACTCGAAGGAGAGGACCAATGACCAGAGAGACGACCAGCTTTGTCTACGTCACCTATATCCGCTCGACGCCGCAAAAGGTGTTCGAGGCCATAACCAGGCCCGATATCGCAAAGCGCTACTGGGGCCACGAGAACGTCTCCGACTGGAAGCCGGGATCGAAGTGGGAACATATCCGCGACAATGACGAGCGGACCGTCGAACTCGTCGGCAAGGTCGTCGAGATTTCGCCGCCGACCCGTCTCGTCATGACCTGGGCGAACGCTTCGCAGGCCAACGATCCGTCGCAATACAGCCGGGTGACGTTCGCGATCGAGGAATACGACACAATGGTGCGGCTGACCGTCACCCATGACGAACTCGAAGCCGGCAGCGGCATGGCGAAGGGCATCAGCCAGGGATGGCCGGCGGTGCTGTCCAGCTTGAAATCCTTCCTCGAAACCGGCAGCGGCATCGACATTTCCGCCAAGCCGAAATCAGCCTGATGCCCTGCGATATCATGCAGAGCCAGGCCAGTGGAGAACGACAATGACCAAGCGATACAGCGGCGGCTGCGCATGCGGCGCGATCCGCTATGAAACGAGCGGCGAGCCTATCTTCCAGAACCACTGCCAATGCCTCGATTGCCAGAAGCGCGCAGGCACGGGCCACGGATCCTATCTGACCTTCGGCCGGCGCGCCGATATGGCCATCACCGGCGAGGTGAGCACCTGGCGGATGAAAGGCGACAGCGGCAACGAGAAGGTCCACGCCTTCTGCCCGACCTGCGGAACGCCGGTGTTCCTGACATTCGTCGCCATGCCGGAGCTGATAGCAGTCCACGCGACCAGCCTCGACGACCCCGGCGATTTCGATCCACAGGTGGTCACTTACGCGATCCGCGGCCATGCCTGGGACACGATGGATCCGTCGTTGCAGGCATTCGAGCGAATGCCGCACGGATAGGGTTCCGCTGGGCAACCCGAAACCGGCTAATGTGATGTCGAGTGCTCGTCGCTGGCGAGCGCTTCTGCCTGGTGGCTGTGCCCGAGCATTTCGTAGCCGACGATGGTGACGGCCGGCGCCAGCATCAGGATGATCAGACAAATGGCCATGTCGACGCCGGCAAGTGCCGCGAGGATGGCAAGCGCCACCACCGCAGCGGTGGCGAGCAGCAGCCAGATGTGGAACGGGTCGAAACGCTGAACGAGATAGGTGTAAAGCGCATAGACCGTGCCCAGGAAAATGGCGACGGGAACGGCGGTTGCAAGCAGCGTTTCAAGCGCGCCGATATGCGCCTTGTGCTCGATGAAATAGGCCGCGACATGCAGCCCGGCGCCGGTCGCGACAATTGCCGCGACAATCAGCATCTGCCCATAGCCCCAGATGAATGCGCGATTGCGGTGCGCGTGCAATATCGGCGCGGAGGGCAGCATGTAGTAGACCCACCACATGCCGAAGGTGAGCCCGGTGCCGGCGATGCAGACCAGCGCCGCATCGACGGTCCAGCCCTGCTCCTCGACCACGGCGGACAGGGTCGCCAGCGTGCCGACGACCCCTTCGCCCAGCGCAATGATGGCGAACAGGCTGTAGCGCTCGGCCATATGATGTGCATGCCAGGGCGTGCCACCATCCTTGCGTTCGGCGACCAGCGGCCCCGCCAGTTCGATGAGCCCGAGAATGCCGGCAAGGATGATGCTGGTGCCGACCGGGAAATCCACGACGATCTGCACCACCCAGCCGATCTGGGCGATCGCGATGGCGGTGGCGTAGGTCAGGCAGGCGCGGCGCCGGACGGGGTCCTGCCGGGCAGCGCGCAGCCATTGGAAGATCATCGCCACCCGCATGATGACATAGCCCAGCACCATCACCGAATTGTTGAGGTGCTCGCCGTGCTCGATGGAGGCGAACATGCGCGGCAGGCCGATTGCCAGCACCAGCACGCCGATCATCTGCACCATGGTGACGAGGCGGAAAATCCAGTCGTCGGTGTCATAGGCAGAGGAGAACCAGGAGAAATTGATCCAGGCCCAGCAGATGGCGAAGCTGGCGAAAGCGAAGCCGAGCAGGGCTGCGGTATAGTGGCCATCGGCCAATGCATGGGCGAGCTGGGACGAAGCAAAGCTGAACGCGGTTACGAAGGTCAGGTCGAACAGAAGCTCGAGCGGCGTCGCGGTACGGTGCGCCTCATGCGGATCGCGTCCCCCCATGCGTCTGACATGATGGTGGAGGGTTTCGGGATCGACGGGCGTGGTGGTCATCGTGCGATCTTACCAAGGGTTGCCGACCGACAGTAAAGGCAGAGCGGAATGCGTCAAGGCGCGGAGCCGGGGAAGTCGGCGCCGCCCCTCATTGCCCTGCCGGGCATTTCTCCCCGTATAGTGACGGGGAGAAAGAAGCTGGCCGTAACGCCGGCACCCTTCTTGCAGTAGTGATTGGCGAAATCGTTGGCGACAGTGTCCCTCGCCCCGTTTACGGGGAGAGGATGCCGGCAGGCAGGTGAGCAACTGTGTTTGTCAGGGTCGGGCTGGGTTCCACGGTTCGTTGTTTCGGATCATGGCACTGAGGATGGTCAGTATCTTTCGCGCGACGGCGATGAGAGCGACTTTCGGCGCCTTGCCGTTTGCAATGAGGCGCTGATGGAAAGCCTTGAGCACAGGATTGGAGCGACTGGCGGTGAGTGCTGCCATGTAGACCACCCTGCGCACGTCATGACGGCCACCCCAGATGCTGCGCTTGCCTCGGAAAGTGCCGGTGTCGAAGTCGTAGGGCGCGAGGCCGGCAAGGGCTGCGATCTCTCGTCGCGAGGCCTCACCAATCTCGGGAGCCAGAGCAAGCACGGTGTGGCTGAACACTGGGCCGGCACCGCAGAAGGACTGGATCAGGCGATCCCTGGCCGCGAGCGCTGGCTGGCTGGCGACGAGTTCGGCCATCCGTTTGGCAAGCAGAGCGATATCGAGCTCGATGCGCCGCAGCCGCCGGGTGAACATGCGCTTGACCGTCGGCTCGCGTATCTGCTCGAGCTGGTTGGCGAGGCTGACCTTGTCGTCGCTGAGCTGCCTGCGGGCAACGACCAGATCGGCGAGTTGCTCGGCGATTGGGTCACAGCGCACCGGCCGGGTCGGCAGTTCGGCGGTGTAGCGCGCAATCAGCAGCGCATCGATGCGATCGTTCTTGGCCAGCCGGCCAAGGGCGCGGGCATAGTGGCGCAGCTTGTGCGGATTGACGTTCCTGGCCGGCAGGTTCGCCTTGCGCAGCGCCTTGGCCACACCGCGCTCATAGCCGCCGCTCGGCTCCATGCCGATGGCGCGCACATTGCGACCCGTCAGCCACTTGATCAGCTCGGCCCAGCCGTCCTTGTCGTTGTCGAAACGGGCTCGTTCTAGCGTCTGAAACACCGACACATCGAGCCACCACTTGGCGACGTCAATACCGACGTCCTGAACCGTCTCTTCAGCCATCTCCTCAATCCCTTCCTTGTGTGCGGGGGCTTGCCCCTTGCAACTGTTCGGGTTCACAAAGAAGGCGGTCGGGCCCCAGCTCACCTACGGTTTAGGCCACCTGAGGGGCGACGGGCTCTCGACCGCCGCCACGAACCGGAACATCCACCGGTTCGTGGCACCCTCCATTATGCATATTCCAAACACACAAGGGGCAGCGCCAGCGCCCGGAAAGCCGGAGCCACATGTCGCCAAGCGCGATGATTCCCGCTTAAACGCGATGGTCCTGGCCGACCAGCCGGCTCGCGGCGGTCTCGGCCATGGCGTCGGCAAGCTCGAGGCCCCATTGCTGGCGGCAATAGGCGCGGAAGTCGAAGCAAGGCAGGCCGGGGCAGACCTCGAACTCGATGAGATGGACCGTGTCGTCGGCCTCGACCCTGAGATCGATGGAAAACACGTCGCGCAGGCCAAGACCGCTCATCAGCCGCTCGGCGATCACGCGAATCCTGGCGTCGGCGGCCGGCTGGCTGTCGGCGACCGCAACAAGCTCCGGTTCGGCATAATGTCCTGCCGCCCTCGCTGCCTCGCCGGTGTCGCCGTAGAGCGCCAGGCTGTCCGCCATGGTCTGGAAATCGGCGCCCGAATCGACAAAGGCCACGCCAAGCGCTTCGACCCCGGCACCCGGCATCAGGCCAAGAAAACTGGCACGCACGTTGCGGCCGGCGACATAGGGCTGGACGACGACATCATCGCGATAGGCCGAAAACACGCGCCGGCTAAGCTCCAGTGCATGACCGAGGTCGCCGGTGCGCGAATCCGCCCAGATGCCAATCTTGGCGCCGAGTCGGTTGGGCTTGACGAACCAGCCGGCGGGCGACGCCGGCGGCTCGACCAGCCATTGGCCGTCCCGTGCAAGACCGGCCTGCGGCACCGGCAGGCCGAGCGCGCCAAGCACGGCGCCGGAGCGGAACTTGTCCTGGCAGAGCGCGAACAGCGAATCGTCGGCGCCGATCGCGTTCAGCCCGCCCAGTCTCGCCAAAGCGGGTGCGGCACCACCCCGGAAATAGGCGATGCCGTCGGTCAGCGTCCAGACCAGCGTGGCCGCAGGATCGGCTTTGGCAAGCGCGGCCGCCGCATTATCCAGCTCGACCGGCAGGAAGGCTAGGCCGCGCCGTTCACATGCGGCGGCAAGGGCGTCAAACTCGGAAGCGAGATCGGTTGACTGCGCCAGATAGGACGAGATTTCCGTGGCGCGCGCGGCCGCAAAGCCGTCGGCGACCAGACGGTCGAAGCAGGCCTTTTCCGGCTCATGTACGAGGATCAGTTTTGGTTTTTGGCTCGTCATGAGATGATTCCCGGCGGTACGATCGCCTACCATCGCACGGTGAAAGCAATCGGCTGCCGCGAAACCGACCGGGTCGGACGGTTGCGTGACAACGCAGCCGCCGACCGTTGTTCGATCAGGCGATCAGCACGCGCGGCTCGAAACGGCCGTTGACCTTGATGTCGATCAGAAAGGTCATGCCAGCCTGCGGATCGAGCTGGCGCTGCTTCTCGTCCTTGCCATGCCAGGCGGACGTCACTGCCAGCCGGTCGGCGTTCTTGCCGAGAAAGGCCGGACAGGATGGCTGCATTACCGGCATGGCGACGGACCGCAGCAGCGTGCCGTCGGGTGAATAGGCCTTGACCGTTTTGCCGCCCCAGACGGCATTCCACAGCACACCGTCACGGTCGACGATCGAGCCGTCGACAAAACCCTTGGCCGAACGATGATCGACGAAGACTTTCGGTTCGCCGGCGGGCAGGCCGGTCGCCGGGTCGCAGTCGACCCGCATCAACAGTCCAGTCGAGGTGTCGGTGTAGTAGGCGAGCGCGCCGTCCTCGGAAAAACAGATCGAGTTCGACACGGTGATGTCCGAAAACAGGCGGCGAAGCTCGCCCTTGAAGAACCAGTAGATGGAACCGGCGCCCTTTTGCTCCGTCTTGCCCATCGTGCCCATCCACAGGGCACCACAGGGATGGACGCGGGAATCATCGGAGCGAGTGGCCGGATTGTCGGCCTCGATGGGCGTGTGCAGTGTCATGGTGCCGGTCGCGACATCGCGGACATGAAGGCCGGTCTCGGTGGCGATCAGCTGGCGCCTGTCGTCGATGATGGCGATGGCGCTTGCCATCTGGCCAAGTTCGTGGATTTTCAGCGCGCCACCGGCCACGGGCTTTTCGAGAAGCTGACCGTTGACGATGTCGAACCAGAACAGCGCATCGGTGGCGGGATCGTAGCTCGGCCCTTCGCCGAGCTGGCAGATGTGATCGGAAAAAACCGAAACGATCGCTTCACTCATCATGCTTCTCCGAACGCTGCATCCCAGGCCGCGACGGCGGCATGCGCGCGCACCGCCACCTCGTCGACGCTCATGCCCGGCTTGAACAGGCTGGAGCCGAGACCGAACACCGTCACCCCCACCGCCTTGTAGCCGGCAAAGTCCTTTTCCGAAACGCCGCCGACCGCGCCGACCGGTGTCTGCGCCGGCAGCACCGCCCGGATCGCGGAAATGCCTGCCGCGCCGAGCACGCTGGCCGGAAAGAATTTCAGTGCCGAAGCGCCGAGCCGGATCGCCTGGAAGGCTTCGGTGGGTGTGAACACGCCGGGCATCGTCACCATGCCGTAGTGCATCGCACGCGCCATCACGTCGGCATCGATGTTGGGGCTGACCAGCAGCCGCCCGCCGGCCTTGTGCAAGCCATCGACATCGGCCACCGACAGCACGGTGCCGGCGCCGACCAGTGCCGTTTTCGGAAGCACTTCGACGATCCGGGCGATCGACGAAAACGGCTCCGGGGAATTGAGCGGCACTTCGATCGCCTCGATGCCGGCGTCGAACACCGCCTGGCCGATGGCGATCGCCTCAGTGGACTTCAGGCCACGCAGGATGGCGACCAGGCCGCGCTTGAGCTTCGGAAAAGATGCGGTCTGGTTCATCGGGCAACTCCTGACATGGCGATCATGCCGTTCTCGCGCGCCGCCTCGACGAGACCGGCACGCACCGCCTCGTCGGCATCGACGGTGCGGACCTTCAGCCCGGCAAAGCCGAGCGCCGCACTGTAAAGCGTCCCCAGCGCGCCGGACGCCACCAGCACCACGGGCTCCGCACCGGCGCCATGACGACGGCTGGCCGAGGCGATCTCGCCACCGATCAGCAGGCCCGACAGGCAGGCGGCGGCATCGTCGGGCTTCAGGTCCTGCAACAGGCCGGCGGCGCGGATGGAAAACAGCCGCGAGGTGACATCGCCGCCCTCGGTCAATGCGTTTTCGCACCAGCGGCGGAAGAATGGATTGTCCGAGGTGACCGGCTTGGGGTGTTCGCCGAGCGAATGGCGCAGGATCGAGTGCGCGGCCAGCACCGAGAACAGTTCGCCGGTCGGCCAGGTGCCGAAGCCGGTGACAGTGCCGTCCTCGACCGGCACCCATTTCGAATGGGTGCCGGGCATGCAGACCAGCTGGCGTCCCTTGGCCGGCAGGCCGGCGCCGGCAAGCTGCGTTTCCTCGCCGCGCATCACGTCGGGCGCCTCAGTCAGGCGTTGGGCAAGGCCGGGCACGATGCGGATGTCGCGGTGCTGGCCGGGTACCCGCGCTGCACCTGCCAGGATGGCACCGATCTGCGCCGGAACGGCGACATAGGGCGCCTCGAGCCAGCCCTGGCGCGAGCCGGCCATGCCACAGATGATGACGGGCAGTGCCTCCGGCGCGGCCATGGCCGCCAGATGTCCTTCGAGAATGGTGGAAAAGCCCTTTTGCTGCGCGGTGATCAGGCCGTCATCGCCACGCCGTTCGGCGAGAACCTTGCCGTCCCTGCCGATTAGCCAGACCCGCATGCGGGTCGTGCCCCAGTCGACGGCGGCTACCGCCGGCGCGTTGCTGGCAAACCCTGGGCTCACAGGAAACCTCCATCGACGATCAGCATCTGCGCGGTCAGCATGCGCGAGGCGTCCGAGGCCAGGAACAGCACGGTGCCGACGATGTCATCGGGCTGCATCACCTGCTTGATGCACTGTTTGGCGACATGGGCGGCCAGCGCCTGTTCGGTCACCCAGAGCTCTTTCTGCCGCTCGGTGATCACCCAGCCGGGCGCGACGGCATTGACGCGGATGCCGTCGACGCCGAGCTTGCCGGCCAGCCCCTTGGTGAGACCGAGGATGCCGGCCTTGGCGGCTGTGTAGGCCGGCATGTCGGGGTGATTGATCAGATAGGATGTCGAGGTGAAGTTGATGATCGAGCCGCCGCCGGCCCGCTTCATGCCGGGCGCCACCGCTTGCGCGGTGAAGAAATGCGGCCGCAGGTTGATCGCCTGGTTGTTGTCCCAGAATTCCACCGTCACGTCTTCGACGGCGTGGCGCTCATCGAGGGCCGCATTGTTGACCAGCACGGTGACATCGCCATGCGCCTGCGCCGCGCTCGCGGCGGACGCACGCAGGGCTTCGACGTCGCGCAGGTCGGTCTTGAGATACAGCGGCCGGCGGCCGGACGCCTTCTCGATGCGGTCGGCAAGGGCAATGCTCGGGCCATCGGCGATGTCGATGAAGGCGACATTGGCGCCCTGGCGCACAAAGCCCTCGGTCAGTGCCGCGCCAATTCCGGAGCCGCCGCCGGTGATCAGCACCGAGGCTCCTTCGAGGTCGGCAAAAAGCGCCGATGGCATCATATCTGTTCTCTCCCAGCGTGACCGGCGCGCATCCTAGCCAGACACGTCGTGCGGGCAAGGGCGAAAAGGCGGATTTGCGGGCTTATGTCAGACAAAACGACAATGCGTCGCACCGGTTGCGCGCAGCTGCCGCATCGGCATTGTGGGCAGCGTCGAGATCGCCGGTCAGATCGCCTTGGCGCGCAAGGCGCCGCGGAAGGAATCGCGGAGGTAGCCGAGCGTGGCGTCGGCATCGACCGGCTTGCCGAACAGATAGCCCTGCCCGCCGGCGCAGCCGAACTGGACGAGGCGGTCGGCCTGCGCCTCCTGCTCGATGCCTTCGGCGACCACGTCCATGCCGAGCCCCTCGCACATGGCGAGAATGGCGCGGATGATGTGTTCCGACGGACGGTCGTCGAGAATGGAGGAGACGAAGGCGCGATCGATCTTCAGCTTGTCGAAATGGAATTCACGCAAGCGGCCGAGCGAGGACTGGCCAGTGCCGAAATCGTCAAGCGAGACGCGGATGCCGACACGGCGCAGATCCTCGACGATCTTCTCGGCCGAGGCAGGATCGTTCATCAGGCCGGTCTCGGTGATCTCGATCTCCAGCCGGCGCGGATCGAAGCCGGTGCGGTCGAGGATCGCCAGTATGTGAAGGCCGGTGTTCTGGTCGACGAGCTGCGAGGGCGACAGGTTGAACGACAGGAACAGGTCCTTGGGCCAGCTTCTGGCCGCCTCGGTCGCCTTGCGCAGCACCAGCTGCGACAGCGGGCCGATGATGCCGCGTTCCTCGGCGATGGGGATGAATACCGTTGGCGGCACCGCGCCGAGGTCGCGATCGGTCCAGCGCGCCAGCGTCTCGAAGCCGACGGTGCGGCGCGTGTTGAGATCGACGATGGGCTGGAAATGCGGCTCCACCTCGCCGGCCGAGACGGCACGACGCAGCGCCTGTTCGATGCGGGTGACGCGCTTGGCTGCTTCTTCCATCTCGCGGGTGTAGACGACGACGCGGCCACGACCGGAGCGCTTGGCGTGGTAAAGTGCCGTTTCGGCCTTGTTGATGAGAATTTCGGTGGTCTCGTCGCCCGAATAGAACAGCGAGCAGCCGACCGAGGCCGAAAGCCTGGCGGTGCGTTCACCGACGTCGTAGGGCGCCGAGAGAATTTCGATCAGCATGCGGGATTTTTCGGCGGCCGCCTCCTCGCTGAACACCATCGGGTAGAGGAAGGCGTATTCATCGGCGCCGATGCGGCAGACCGTGGAGTAGCCGTCCATCGAGGCGCGCAGCCGCATGGCGACCTGGATCAGGATGTCGTCGCCGGCCTTGTGGCCGAACAAATCGTTGATCGGCTTGAAGCCGTCCAGGTCGAGGATGCCGACGGTGAACGGCGCCGGGTCTTCGGCACGGTCGCTGATCAGGCGGTCGACCTTGTCGAAAAAGCGGCGATGGTTGCCAAGCCCGGTCAACGGATCGGTGAACGCCAGATCCGTGCTCTCCCTGTTTGCCTGACCGGTGCCAAACGAAGTTTGCATCGGTGTCCCTGTTTTGTGACGTCGGAATTTATTTTTAGACTGGCAGCAAACCCTTTAGGAAACGTATCGCGACATCGATTTTTCGCGGCTAAGTGGGGTCATGTTCAAGAGGGTTGACGCGAGGTGCATAAGCCCTTGTTTTCACGCCAAGCTTCAGCCGTCGGGCCGGACACGATAGAGTTCGAGCGAAGCACCCTTGGTGTCAGCGATTGGCTCCAGCCAAACCGGCACGCCGCCGCGCATCAATTCGGCGAGAAAGCCGTCCGGCGCGGTGAAGGCGAAAAGCTGGCTTTCGGGGTTGCCGCGGCACAGTGCGACGAGGCCGACGCGATGATCCCTGGCGATCGACCTGGCTTGCGCCTCGGAACCGAGTAAGGCGTCGAACGCGAGCAGATTCCCCTCGTTGTTACGGTGGTAGGGTCCGGCAAACACGCGATGTCCAGAATACGCCAGGATCGGCGATCCAAGATTGGAAATGGCGAGCACGGTGGTGTCTTGCAGGCGAGCGAGCGCCGCAAATGTGGCCTTGGCCTCGCAGGACGGGTCGGCGCCAGCGTTCCCGGCGTCCCTGGTGATTTTCGCACCGGTTTCCAGCGCCGCCGATGCCGCCCCGGCGGCGCCTGACCAGATCGAGTTCACCGAGATCAGCCAGGCGGCGGCCATCCGCAGCACGGAGCCGCGCGACGGGCTGGTTTCGGCGCGTCGCCGCCATTTGGCGATCCAGGCCGAAAGCGGGATCACCGCCAAGGCAATCGAGAATGTCGAGCCACGCACTTGCCAGACGCTGACCAGGAACGCCATGACAAGCAGCACGGCGACCAGGCTGTCCTGGCGCCGCCAGCCGCCGCGGTGGAGGCGCAGCGCCAGCAGCACGATCGCCACCAGCGGCGTGGCATAGCGCGCCGCCAGCTCGGACGGATCCCGGGTGGCCAGCCGGAACAGCGATTGCGCCTCGTCGATATTGTCGAGCAACAGCGTCTTCAGGCGCGGATCGAGCTCAGCATAGGGAGAGGCCAGGCATTGCGGGAACAGCAGCAGCAGGACCGCGCCGAGCACGACGCCGAGCAGGCCAAGCGAGATCAGGCGCCGGCCACGCGTGCGGCTTGTCGCTTCGATCGAGGCGATGGCGGCAAGGCCGGTTCCGGCAAGGGCGGCGATGACAAACTGCACCGTCGAGAAGGCATCGCATTGCGCCTGGCCCCAGGCCGAGACCGGGACGGTGGCGATGAAGACAAGCGCCGAGACGCCGGCAAAGCCAAGTCCGAAGTCCCTGGCGATCAGCCTTTCGCCCGATACGTCAAAGGCAAACAGCATCGCCACGCAGACGCCTATGGTGGCGACATAGGGCGCGGTTTCCATGCCGACGGCCAGTGTCAGCGCGGCGCAAAGGCCTGAAAGCAGGGCCGCCGGCCGATGCTCCCGTGCGTCGAGCAGGAAACTCAGGCTGGCGATGGTCAGCATCAGCTGGATATTGTGATGGTCGAGCGCGCCCGGCGCGAAGATGCCGATGAAATACAGTGCGGCCGTGCCGACGACGGTGGCGGGCAACACAGCGCCATCATCGCCGAAGCGGCGCGCGGTGCGAATGACGAAGATCATGGTCAGGCAAAACAGCAGTGCCGGCCACGCCACTTGCGCGACGTTCTCGGCAAGGGTCGTGCTGCCGGTCAGGCTGGATACGGCCAGCACAATGGCGGCGATCGGCGCATCGACCAGCCGCGACCAGTGCATGACGAAGCCGCCTTCCGGACCCATCCGGTACTGATGCAGGTCGAACCAACCCTGGCCGGCCAGAAGGTCGCGCACCTCGACCAGCCGCAGCAGATTGTCGTTGTCGCCGCCGGCATCGGTCAGCGCCGGGAAGCCGGCGAAAGCGTTGACGGCCAGCATGCCCAGCGTGGCAAGCAGCGCCAGCATGAGGTCCGCTCGCCAGGAGGCCCTTGCCCCATTTTCGGACAGCCGCGCGGCATGGGCAGTGGTCATGGGGATGGGCTTTCAGCCTGTGTCGACCGGCGCAGGCTAGCGCCAGTCACTTCATAAAACGTAAAGCGGCGCGCAAAAATCGAGCTTTGTTTTTGTGGATGTCGTTCTCCCAAAACCGGAGCCACTTTTGGGCGACATGCATCAATCGCACGCCCGAAACACCCACAGCGACGACAGAACGTAGCTCACCGCGCTCGTGGCAACCGTCGCCAGCGCCGACATGGCAAGCGCCGACATGCCGAAACGCGCGACCGCCACATGCGACACCAAGCCCGAAAACAGCGCGCATCCGAGCTGCAGCACGAGATAGCGCGGCAAGACCCTGGCATGATCGTGCTGGCCGCCGAATGTCCAGCCGCGCTGCGCGCTGTAGGCAGCAACGAAGGCGATCGCATAGGCGACGACACTGCCGATGAAGGGCGAAACGCCCAGCGACACCAGGAGCCACGACAGAACGAAGAACAGCAATGCGGCGCCGACGCCGACCGTCAGGAACCGGAACAGGCGCGTCTGGACAAAGGCCGGCACTATTTCGCTCATGCGCCGCACGTCGGCAATTGCTTAGCCGGCGATTCATTGCCTGGCGGTTCATTGGCCTGCGGCTCATTGAATTGCCCGGCCTGGCCGGATTTCAGCCGCTTGACCGGTATTTCCAGGACACCGAGCAGAAAGGCCGAGAAAAAGGCCTGGAATGAGATGACGATCAAGCTCAGGCCCAGCACGACGATGCGCGGGATTTCGGAGTCGTTGAGCGGGCCGAAGCCGAGATGCGCCCAGCGCGCCACGGCATAGCCGAAGAACAGCACGCCGCCAGCAAAGCAGATGCCGGCATTGGCGGCGAGCCGGTCCGTGCTGATGGTCCTGGTCAGCCAGTCGGAACGGCGGCTTGGCGGCAGGATGCCGGTTATCTCGGCATAGTAGCGCGAAATGGCGCCGAAAGTGATGAGCTGGACGCCGGTGACGATCATGAAGCAGGCGGCGACGAAGGTGTTGAGGTCGAGCGAAAGATTGTCGATGACGCGCAGCGGCCCGAACACCAGCAGTGCCGCGAACAACAGGCCAAGGCTGGCGAGCACCGTGCCCGGGATGAAGAACATCCAGCGCGGGTTGTAGACCAGCAGGAACTTCAGGTGCCGCCAGCCGTCACGCCAGGTCCTGAGATGCGGCGGCCGGCTGCGGCCGTCGGGCTTGAGCGTGGTCGGCACTTCCTCGATGCGCAGGCCGGCAAGGGCGCCGCGCACCACCATCTCGCTGGCGAATTCCATGCCGGTCGTCTGCAAATCGAGCTTCCTGATGCTTTCGGCGTTGAAGCCGCGCAGGCCGCAGTGGAAATCGCCGGTCTTGATGCGGAAGAACAGGCGGCCGACGAAGCTGAGCACCGGGTTGCCGAGGTAGCGGTGCAGCGGCGGCATGGCGCCGGCCTCGATGCCGCCCTGGAACCGATTGCCCATGACCAGATCGGCGCCGTCGCGCAGCCGCGCGACGAAGGCTTCCAGCGCGCCGAAATCATAGCTGTCGTCGGCATCGCCCATGATGATGAAACGGCCCTTGGCGGCGGCGATGCCGCCGAGCAGGGCCGCGCCATAACCCTTCTGGGCCACCGGCACGACACGGGCGCCGCTGCCCGCGGCAATCGCCTGCGATCCGTCGGTGCTGCCATTGTCTGATATCAGCACCTCGCCGGAGATGCCCGCTGTGTCGAGGAAGGCTTTGGCCTTGCCGATGCAGACGGCCAGCGTCTCGGCCTCGTTGAGGCACGGCATGAGGATGGTGAGTTCGAGCTGTCTGGTCGCGGCGGCGCGGATGGCGGTGACGGCGTTCATGGTCGTTGTTCCATCGAGTGCCCGGCGCTGCGTCGGTTCGGCCAGGTGCATTCGGGGCTTACCGTTGCACGGCAAGGCTTAAGAAAGCGATGACGCGCAGCCTCGCCTTGTCTCCAAATGACCGGCAACGCCAGGGTCTGGCCGAGCTTTGTGACTTGCTGATGCCAATCTTCAAAATGTCGCGATTGGCAGACGGGCAGCGAGCCTGTACAGGCAAAGGCTGTTGCCGACCGACCTGCCGGAGCCCGCCATGAAGCTGAAAATCGCCGTCCAGATGGACCATATCGCCACCGTGTCGATCGCCGGCGACACCTCGTTCGCGCTGTCGCTGGAAGCGCAACGGCGCGGCCATCAGCTGTTCCACTATACGCCCGACCGGCTGTCGCTGCGCGACGGCAAGGTGTTTGCCCGCGTCGAGGAGATGCAGGTGCGCGACGAAAAGGGCAGCCATTACTCGCTCGGCGAAAAGGTGCGCACCGATCTCGCGGAGATGGATGTCGTCCTGCTGCGCCAGGATCCGCCCTTCGACATGAATTACATCACCACGACGCACATCCTCGAGCGCATCCACCCGAAGACGCTGGTGGTCAACGATCCGGCCTGGGTGCGCAACAGCCCCGAAAAGATCTTCGTCACCGAGTTTTCCGACCTGATGCCGGACACGCTGATCACCAAGGATCCGCTCGAAGTCGCCGCCTTCCGCAAGGAGTTCGGCGACATCATCATCAAGCCGCTCTACGGCAATGGCGGCGCCGGCGTCTTCCATCTGCTGGAGGGCGACCGCAACCTTGCCTCGCTCCTGGAAATGTTCGGCCAGATGTTCCGCGAGCCCTATATCGTGCAGCGTTACCTGAAGGATGTGCGCAAGGGCGACAAGCGCATCATCCTGATCGACGGCGAGCCGGTCGGCGCCATCAACCGGGTGCCGGCCGAGCATGATTCCCGCTCCAACATGCATGTCGGCGGCCGCGCCGAAAAGACCGAGCTGACGGAGCGCGAGCGCGAAATCTGCGCCCGCATCGGGCCGGCGCTGAAAGAGCGCGGCTTCATCCTCGTCGGCATCGACGTCATCGGCGACTACATGACCGAGATCAACGTGACGTCGCCGACCGGCGTGCGCGAAGTCAGGCGTTTTGGCGGCGCCGACATCGCCAGCCTGTTCTGGGACGCGGTCGAGGACAAAAGGCGGCCGTAGCCCGGGCTGGGCCAGCCCATACCTGCCCAAGGAGGGCGAACGCGCGGCGGACCTGTTCCGGCCGGCCGGCGCAGCGCCTTCCCTCCCATTTGTCAGGCGCCGGCCTTTCTTTCGCCACCCACACAACGTTTATTGACTTCGCTCGCGCCACAGCGAGCCCCGAGCGGCACAATAAGGAATACCCATGGCTTCTACCGCAGTGTTGGTCTGGTATCTGGTAATCGCCGGCCCGCAAGGTGGCATGGTGGTGTTGCCGAGCACGTTCGACAAGCGCGAACAATGCGCCGCCGCCATCACCGAATACCAAAAGCAGCCGACGCCGGCAGGGTGGTCGGTGCAGTGCGTGCCGAGCGCCTCGCCCTTCGCCGACAATGGCTCTGCCGAGTAGCTTCGCCATTGGAGCCGTGTGGGACCAGTCGTAATCCGGTGGTCGACAGGTGTCGCCGATCTCAGGTTCGCTTCTGTCCTTCCGCGATCGCGCCATAACCCGACCGCCACGAATCGGCCATGTGTGCAGGGCGGCGGACCTGATGGTTCGTCTGGCCGGCGCCTTCCAAAGCCACCCCGCTCCCAACTGGCGCCGGCCAAGTTTTGCTCAGACCAATGCATGTCGCCCAAAAGTGGCCCGGTTTCGGGAGAACGACATGCATGAAAACAAAGACCTAAAGCGCGGCGCCTGAATCCGTTCGAACGCGACGCGCTGTTAAGGTGTGTTGAGATTCAGGTCAGGCCGAGTCGAAAACGATGGCTTTCGAGAACCGGAGCGGAGCGGACATTCGGGTCCGTGAACCCCGGAAGCGCAGAAAGCCGTCGTTTGCATCACCTGAATATCAACACACCTTAGATTGTCTCGCAGCTGTAGACCCACACCGCGCCAGGGCGCATAGTTCGCGCAAGAAGCCGCTGCCGGAGCGTCGCAACGATGGCCTACACCGTGATCTGGTATGGGAAACAGGGTATCTTTGAAAAGACGTCCTTCGATGCGGAGAAAGCCGCGCGGGAACACGCACTGGAGACATTTGCCGATCGAAAGCTGCGTGATGGCATTGTCGCGGTGGAAGTTCGAAAGGACGACGGCACCGTTGTTTTCAGCCAAGCAGGGGGAAACTAGTGCTTCTTCGGGGTGGCCGATCTCCGCAAGCGACCTATTCTCTGCCTACCGGGCCGCAGGTACGCCTCACGGGCAGCATTGACAGGATTGTTCACCCTAACGTTTGAACCTAACGTTTGAACGAGGAACCTCATGGAAATATCGTCTGCACAACCGATCGTCACGGAGCCATCCAATTCAGCAGACCAGCACCAGGCGCTTGATGCGGGCCTCTGTTGCGTGACTAGGCCACCGACAGCTCCACGGAAAAAATTCCTCGCTAACCTCTCCCGTGCGAGTCGCAGCGATTAGCTCGGGGATGGCGGGCTGTCTTCCGTGCAATCAGCGGCACCTAGCGCCCAAGTAGCCAGATTACCACTGGTATTCGTACACTCAAGATGGTGATGTGTTTCACAAATTACTGCACCTGCAGTGTATATTCTATTGTTATATATGCAATAAGTTATCAATTTGTCATCAGGGACCGTGAACGGCTGGTTTTGTGTTGGCTTACAGGCTTGCCCTCCAAGGGCCGTCATGGCGATACATGCTGCAAGCACCACCCTTTTCATGATGTCCTCCCATTCATCTGGCTACCATCAAACAATGGACACAACTTGCGGTCATCGGCCGAACAGATGAAAACGCCGCCTCCGGTGAGGAGGCAGTGGTCATGGAAGGCCCCATATTGAAGCGCTTCGGCGGCGCGGACATCGCCAGCCTGTTCTGGGACGCAGTCGAGGACAAAAGGCGGACGTAACCCGTTTTCATTTTGTCTTAACCATGTTCCGTTTTTGCAACCGGGCACAATCCCGGCACAACCTCAGCGATTACGTGTTCCCTTAATGTTCTTGATTTGACCGGGCGATTATATCGTTGACAAACCAAGACGGGAGAGATAGAAAGATTCCAACAACTTAGGAACTTTCGCCGTGTCCGTCCTTACCTGCCCTCACTTCCGCGACGAAGCCGCAGCTTTCGAGCATGTAGAGGGCATGCTTTGGCCCTATGGTCCGGTCTGCCATCACTGCGGTTCGATGGAAAAGCCCTACAAGTTGGTAGGCGTCCGCAGCAAGCCTTCGAAGAAAAACCCGAATGGTATCGAGCGCTACGGCCTCTATAAGTGCCGCGACTGCAAGGGCCAGTTCACCGTCCGCATGGGCACGGTCTTGGAAGAAAGCCACCTGCCGCTGACCATCTGGCTTCAGGCTATCCATCTCATGTGTTCGTCCAAGAAAGGCATCAGCGCCCATCAGCTGCATCGCACCTTGGAAATCGGCTACAAGGCGGCTTGGTTTCTGGCGCACCGCATCCGCGAGGCCATGCGCTCGGATGACTTCACGCCCATGGGCGGCGCCGGCAAATTCGTTGAGGTAGACGAAACTTACATCGGTCGTTTGAAGGGCGTTCCGAAGGCTCCTAGCGGCGCTCACAAGAACGTTGTGCTTACCCTTGTCGAGCGCGGCGGCGTTGCCCGTTCGTTCCATATCGACAGCGCCACGGTTGCCCGCGTCCTGCCTATCGTGAACGCCAACATTCACAAGGAAAGCGTTCTCATGTCGGACGAGGCGCGCGTCTACCAGAACTTCGGCCCTGACTTTGCTGCTCATGGCACGGTCGAGCATGGTGCTGGCGAATACGTTCGCGGCAAGGTCCACACCAACACCGTGGAAGGCTTCTACAGCATCTTTAAGCGCGGCATGAAGGGCGTTTACCAGCATTGCGCCGAACACCACCTGCACCGCTACCTTGCTGAATTTGACTTCCGCTATTCGAACCGTTCGGCCATAGGCGTTGAGGACAACGTTCGTTCGCTCATTGCCTTGAAGGGTGCCGCCGGCAAGCGGCTGACCTATCATGGACCTCGTTAACGCTAGGCATGAGCACTATCGGAAGCCGGTGCAACTGACACTTCCGCTGTGGAAAACGAAAATTAAACGGCGAAAGAAACGTTGAAAAATAGCATGCTGTTCCGGTTACGAAACGAAGATTCCCGTTGATATTTCTCCACAGGCGCTTGACTCTTTTGGAATCTTTTACCTTGAAATTTGATGCGAATCGCATATTTTAACTCTCGTGACCCTTGCTTGGTGAGAAGGGCCCCCGGGCACTTCCGAAAGGATAGCCAAGATCGCGGATTACGCGGGTCACACTTTTCCCTCTTCAGTAGTAGTGATGAGCGCCAGCGCTGAGGAGGTCATATTCGTATGTGATGCGATCACGTATCAGATCGTAAGATCGCAGATCGCCGCGTTCCCATTTTTTCATTACCGCCCAAGCGCAGTAGTCGGCGACCTGTAAGCATGGGTCGGAGGCAGACGGCATAAAGTCGGCTTTCCAAGCCTTCGACTTCTTGGTTTGACGCATCACGTCACCAACGGCGTTTTCGAAGGCTAACCTCTCTTTGCGAGTGCCCAACGAAGCGGTTGTGACCAGAACCTCCGAGTCCGCTCCGAGGAACTTGGTGACGCCGTGCTTGAAGTGGTAGAAATAGCCATACTGATAGAACCTGGGCTTGTCTGTCCGCGTTTGCGGTTGCGCCTTTGATTTTTCCATGATGGTAGCTTGCACCGAAAATGGACGCTTCAGGATAGTTTCATAGACACGATCCCGCACCGCCTGTTTATCCTCCGAAGCATGGAAGCCATCGCCTAGTTCGAAGCCGTCCCAAGCCAGTTGCCGCCGCAATGCCAGCAAATCGGCGGCTATTTCGTAATCGTCCATCAGGACGGTACAGAGAATGAAATAGCGACTTACGTTCTGACCTTTGTTAAACGTAAAGCAGCCTGCTTCGTCAGTGAAAATGAATCTGTCCGGCATATAGGTGACTCATGGCAAAACTTGCCGATGATAAATCACAAAAAGAGATGAAAACCAATCTATCCGCCAAGGATAGGCAGTACCAGAAGTTTGTAGCGAAGGCGCGCGAACTTGAAACCGACGAGTCCGAAGAGAACTTTGACCGCGTACTAAAGAAAGTGGTGAAGGCTGCGCCACGCGACGATAAGCCAAAAAAGGCAGGCTAGACGCGGCTACGCGGATATAGAAACTTCGGTTTCTCGCCCCACTTTTCAGCAAGCTTTCTCATGTCCTCACGCCACACCTCGCCGTGAGGATTGATCACCTTGGACGTGACCGTCTCTATCGCGTCCAAGGTTGCTTTCCGAGTAGTGTCGCCGCTGACCACGATGAGATCGTGCGCCAAAGCTGCGTCGTTTAGTTTGCGATAGACCTTTTCCGCACCCCATGATGGCCATGGAAGCCTTGGCTCCTCATCCGCCCAAAGGCAGGCGGCTTGGTACGCCTCTAGAGGGTCGATCTTATCCCATTTGGCAAAATCGGGCCAAATCGTCGTTATCGATTTCGGCCAGATGGCTAGCGCCTCAGCCTTGTTGAATTGAACGTCTCGATATCCCTTATTGCTCGCCGGATACCGAGCATGGATTTGCTCTGCGTCGTCTGGGTCAAAGAACATCATTACCCATTCGGCTTCCTTCCAGAAATCTTCCGGTATCGGGACAAGCGCGCCATTGCTTCCGGTGAAGCGACCCCATGAATGAAGCCGACCGGTTGCCAGATAATCGAGGATGTTTCTGGCGACTTCCGTCTCTGGGTCGCGGTAGGGATTCTTCGTTATGGAAGGATCGATGTGTAGGAACAAATCGCGGATAGGCCAGTTGGGACCTAGCTTCCCTTGGGCCAAATCCCTAGGTCGGCGTTTGACGATAAAATCTCGTATAAACCAAGCAATACCAGCAACAAGCAGAACCGCTCCGAATGCCTCAATTTGAAGGCTGTTCACGCCAGCTAAGCAATGTTGCGGCGTATCGGGCAGCGCAAGACGTGCCCATTTACATAGGTTCAGTTCTGCATCATCCGGCCCAATCTGTGCGCCGAACATTATGAGCACTCCGGCGCTCGAAAGCGCCGACTTTCCAAGCCATTTCCACATGCGCGACTCATATCAGTCCGCTCCCGATTCGTCACTTGGTTTGTCAACGATATAATCGCCTTTGACCGGGGAATTGTGATTGTCTCCCGAAGGGGCCTTTCCTGGCTCCGCACGGGGCTGGGCCAGCCCATATCGGGGGCAAAGAAATGGTGGCGCGGGTTCGCACGGTCGCTTTCCAGGGCATCGAGGCCGTGCCGGTCGATGTCCAAGTGATGATCGCGCCGGGCAAGGTCAACATGCATATCGTCGGCCTCGCCGACAAGGCAGTGGCCGAAAGCCGCGAGCGGGTGCAGGCGGCACTGCATGCGTCGGGCCTGTCGATGCCGTCGAAGAAGGTCACGGTCAATCTGGCGCCGGCCGACCTGCCCAAGGAGGGCAGCCACTACGATTTGCCGATCGCGCTTGGCCTGATGGCGGCATTGGGCGCCATTCCGGGCGACATGCTGGCCGGCTATGTCGTGCTCGGCGAATTGTCGCTCGACGGCACGATTGCCGCTGTCGCTGGTGCCTTGCCGGCAGCGATCGGCGCCAACGCCGAGGGCAAGGGCCTGATCTGTCCGTTCGCCTGCGGGCCGGAAGCGGCCTGGGCGGGCGCCGATTTCGACATATTGGCGCCACGCAGCCTGATCGCCATCGCCAACCATTTTCGCGGCACGCAAGTGCTGTCGCGACCGGAAGCCGGCATCCACGCCTCGGCGCGCGACCTGCCCGACCTTGCCGACATCAAGGGCCAGGAGACCGCCAAGCGGGCGCTGGAAGTGGCGGCGGCCGGTGGGCACAATTTGAGGATGGTCGGGCCGCCAGGATCGGGCAAGTCGATGCTGGCGCAGCGGCTGCCGTCGATCCTGCCGCCGCTGGCGCCGAAGGAATTGCTCGAAGTCTCGATGATCGCCTCGGTGGCGGGCGAACTCGGCGAAGGCAAGCTGACCGACCGGCGGCCGTTCCGCGCGCCGCACCATTCGGCCTCGATGGCGGCGATGGTCGGCGGCGGCATCCGCGCGCGGCCGGGCGAGGTGTCGCTTGCCCATCATGGCGTGCTGTTCCTCGACGAGTTTCCTGAATTCACGCCGCAGACGCTCGATGCGCTGCGCCAGCCGCTGGAGACCGGCGACTGCATGATCGCGCGCGCCAACCATCGCGTCACCTATCCGGCGCGCATCCAGCTGGTCGCGGCGATGAACCCGTGCCGCTGCGGCATGGCCGGCGAGCCGGGCTATCGCTGCCTGCGCGGCGAGCGCTGCCGCACCGATTACCAGGCGCGCATTTCCGGCCCGCTGCTCGACCGCATCGATCTCAGGATCGAAGTGCCGGCGGTCTCGGCCAGCGACCTGATCCGGCCCGACCGCGCCGAGAAGAGTGCAGCCGTGGCGCTGCGCGTGGCACGCGCCCGCACCATCCAGCGCGAGCGTTTCGAACGGCTCGGCGTCACCAGCGCCACCACCAACGCGCATTGCGCGCCTGGTGTCATCGAGGAGATCGCCATGCCGGACGCCGCCGGCCTGTCGCTGCTCAAGGACGCCAGCGAAAAGCTCGGCTTTTCCGCGCGGGCCTATCACCGCGTGCTGAAGGTGGCGCGGACACTGGCCGATCTCGACGCCAGCGAGACTGTCGGCCGCATCCATCTCGCCGAAGCGATCTCCTACCGCATGAGCTCGGAGCGCGTGGCGCAGGCGGCTTAGCCTCGCCTTGAGGGTGAGGCGCGTCATTCGACACTCCTCGCTGCCTCGGCTGGGGTGGCTTTTTTGCTTCCCTTCACACCACGACGAAATCGGCGTTGGTCAGCGCCAAATTGGCGGCAAGCGTGGCGAAAATGGACCGAGCCACCCGCTGCATTGCCGTTGCTGTCATAATAGAGCCAGCCGGTGTCGGTCTCGTAGGTGATGTGCTGGCTGGCATTGGTGGCGGTGCCCGACGCGTTGGCGACGAACTGGTTGGCGCTGAGCGTACCGTTGCCGCCAAGTGCCGCGAAGATCGCGTTGTCGAGCTGGATGGTGTCGTCGACCACGGAGAAATCGGTGACGCGGTCGACATTGGTCGAAGCGTTGAGCGCCTGAACCCGTTCAAACGCGACGCGCTGTTGGGTGACATGCATTGAGAGCGGGGCGCAAGCGGCGCCGGCGCTCTTTTATGAACCTTTGGTTCAGGCCGTCGCTTTCGCCTTCAGCTCCAGCCGCCGCGCGTGCAGCACCGGCTCGGTGTAGCCATTGGGCTGGACACGGCCCTTGAAGACCAGGTCGCAGGCGGCGAGGAAGGCGATCGAGTTGTCGAAGTCGGCCGCCATCGGCCGGTAGAGCGGGTCGCCGACATTCTGCAGGTCGACGGTGGCCGCCATGCGCCGCAGGGAATCCATCACCTGGATGCGCGAGCAGACATCGTGGTGCAGCCAGTTGGCGATGTGCTGCGAGGAGATGCGCAGCGTGGCGCGGTCTTCCATCAGCCCGACATCGTTGATGTCAGGGACTTTCGAACAGCCGACGCCCTGGTCGATCCAGCGCACGACGTAGCCCAGAATGCCCTGCGCGTTGTTGTCGAGCTCGCGCTGGATTTCGTCGGGAGTCCAGTTCGGCCGCACCGCGACCGGCACCGACAATATGTCGTCGAGCTTGGCCTTGGGTCGGCTCTTCAGCGCAGCCTGCACGGCATGGACATCGACCTTGTGGTAGTGCGTGGCATGCAGTGTCGCCGCCGTCGGCGACGGCACCCAGGCGGTGTTGGCGCCGGCCTTGGGGTGGGCGATCTTCTCGACCAGCATCGCCGCCATCAAATCGGGCATCGCCCACATGCCCTTGCCGATCTGGGCATGGCCGGCCAGCCCGCATTCGAGCCCGGTGTCGACATTCCAGGCCTCGTAGGCGGAAATCCAGGCGGCCTGCTTCATGTCGCCCTTGCGGATCATCGGGCCGGCTTCCATCGAGGTGTGGATCTCGTCGCCGGTGCGGTCGAGGAAACCGGTGTTGATGAACACGACGCGTTCTTTTGCCGCCCGGATCGCCTCCTTGAGGTTGACGGTGGTGCGCCGCTCCTCGTCCATGATGCCCATCTTGATGGTGTTCTTCGCCATGCCGAGCAGGGCTTCGACACGGTCGAAGATCTCGACGGCGAACGCGACTTCCTCCGGCCCGTGCATTTTTGGCTTTACGACATACATCGAGCCAGCGCGGGAATTGGCGCGGCGGCCCTGGGGCCCGACATCGTGCAAGGCGATCAGCGCCGTCAGCGCCGCGTCCATGATGCCTTCGGGAACCTCGTTGCCGTCGCGGTCGAGGATCGCCGGATTGGTCATCAGGTGACCGACATTGCGCACCAGCATCAGCGAGCGGCCGGGCACCGTCAGCGTGCCGCCGGCGGGCGCGGTCCAGGAGCGGTCGGGGTTGAGCCTGCGGACAAAGCTCTTGCCGCCCTTGGTGATCTCTTCCGCCAGGTCGCCCTTCATCAGGCCGAGCCAGTTGCGGTAGACGACGACCTTGTCTTGCGCATCCACCGCCGCGACCGAATCCTCGCAGTCCTGGATGGTGGTCAAGGCCGATTCCAGGATGACATCGGCGATCCCTGCCGGATCGGTGCGGCCAATCTGATTGTCGCGGTCGATTGAGATTTCGATGTGCAGGCCGTTCCTGACCAGCAGCACGGCTTGCGGGTTGGCGGCGTCGCCGCGATAGCCGACGAATTGTTTCGGGTTAGCCAGCGTGGTGGAGCCTGCGCCGGCACTCAGCCGCAAGGCGCCATGCGCCAGCGACAGGCCGTTGACCCCTGCCCATTTGCCCAAGGTGAGCGGGGCAACCTCATCGAGAAAGGTCTTCGTCCAGGCCACGACCTTGGCGCCACGCGCCGGGTTGAATCTTCCGCCCTTCTCGGCGCCACCGGTTTCGGGGATGGCGTCGGTGCCGTAGAGCGCATCGTAGAGCGAACCCCAGCGCGCATTGGCGGCGTTGAGCGCATAGCGGGCGTTCATCACCGGCACGACCAGCTGCGGACCTGCAACGATTGCGATCTCGGGATCGACGTTTTCGGTCGAGACGCTGAAGGCCGGTCCCTCGGGGACGAGATAGCCGATCTCCTTCAGAAAAGCCTTGTAGACCTCCATATCGACGGGCGCGCCATGGTCGCGATACCAGCCGTCGAGCTTTTCCTGCATGGCATCGCGTTTTGCCAGCAGCGCCCGGTTCTTGGCACTGAGGTCATGGACGATGGCCGAGAAGCCGTTCCAGAAGTCCGCCGCTTCGATGCCGGTGCCGGGCAACGCCTCGCCGGCCACAAAATCATGCAGCTCGCGGGCAATCCGCAATCCGGCGATCTCGATGCGATCGGTCATCAGGCTTCTCCAGATGAAAGGCTTTGCGGGCCTTTGGCATGTCAGGGTTCAAGGGTCAATTCGGCTTAAGGTGGAGGGAACATTTAGGCAAGGTTGGCTACGCCGGCGATGAGAGCGTCCTTCTCCCCGTTTACGGGGAGAAGATGGCGGCAGCCAGATGAAGGCGGCCCCAGGTTCTACAAAGATGGCGCCACATGCCTCTTGCACGATTCGTCGGCGCTGCCCTCATCCCCCTGCCGGACCTTCTCTCCGTAAACGGGGAGAAGGGGCTACACCGCAATCCTTGGCCTTCCCGAGGCCACGGCCACGACATGCGCCTCGATGAACATGCGCTGGGCTTCTACGGTCGAGACGCGGAATTCGGTCGCGACCTCGATCTCGGCGCTGTCGGTGCCGGCATCCCTGGCGCGCTCGGCGACGATGGCTCGGACGTCGGCTTGCGCCGCCGCGATCGCCGCCGCCTCGTCAAGAAAATCGCGCACGGTTTCACCCGAGGCAAGACGAAACAGACCTTCCCTGGGCTGGCTGACCCGTGCTTCGGCCGAAACCCTGACCTGGCCGACGACGGCGCCGAGCGCGTTGGCGACATCGGTGTCTTCAGGCACCACGCACTCATTGCCGATCAAAGGCGGCAGGCCGGCATAGTGCAGCGGCGCCGAGGCGCCAAGGCCGATGACCGGGCGGTCGAGCGCGACGCTCAGCCGGGCGATGCCGGGATGCGAGTCGACCGCGCGCTGCACCAGCGCGTGCGCCACCGTCGACGCGCCATCGAGCCCATCCTCGGCAAAGGCTGTCTCGAGAATGTACTCGGCCGACCAGCGCGTCAGCGTCACCAGAACCCGCTCCGAGATCACCTCCGGCGAGGCTGCTATCGGCTGGCCGCGGCCGTCGCGCTTGCGCGCGAACAGTTCGGCGCCGAGGCGAGCGGCGACGGGATCCCAGTTCGCCTGCTTGCCCAGCACATGGGCAGCGTCCGACGGGGTAAAGCCGGCGACATGCACCAGCCCGCGCGACACCAGCCGGTTCAGCGTCGCGTTCTGCGCATTCGAGGTCAAAAGCCTGTCGACGGCCAGCGGTACGGCGCCGATCGCCTCGTAGAGCCGGGCTTCTGCGCCGGTCAATCCGGCGGCGAGCCGGTCCGGCACACCGGTGCGCACCGCGAAGCGGCCGTCCATGCGGCCGGCATTGGGCGCCCGCAATTGCCGTTCGAGCTCCGACGTGACGGCGTCGCCATGCGCCATGCCGGCCAGCGCCAGCGGCACCAGGCGGCGCGGTCCGAGCAGGATCTTCGGGTTGAGCGAACCATCCTCCAGCGCCACTTCGGAATCGCCGCCGAGGCCGAAGGTGCGCATGGCCACCGCCTCGACCATGGTGCGGAAGCCGCCGACGGTGGCGCCTTCCGGATCGAGCCGCGGCCGGCCCTTGTCGAGCACGGCGACGTCGGTGGTGGTGCCGCCGATGTCGGAGACCATGGCATTGTCGAGCCCGGTCATGTGGCGAGCGCCGACCAGGCTGGCGGCCGGCCCGGACAGGATGGTCTCGATCGGCCGCTGGCGGGCAAACGCCGCCGACACCAGCGCGCCGTCGCCGCGCACCACCATCAGGGGTGCGGCGATGTTGCGCGCCTCGAGAAAGCCTTCGGTCGCCGCCACCAGCCGGTCGATCATCGAGATCAGCCTGGCGTTGAGCAGCGTCGTCAGCGCCCGGCGCGGGCCGCCGAGCTTGGCCGACAGTTCGTGGCTTGATGTGACCGGCAGGCCGGTCCTTTCGCGGATCAGCTCGCGGGCGGCGATCTCATGCGCCGGATTGCGGGTGGCGAAATAGGCGCAGACGGCAAAGCCGGACACGGATGCGCCGAGTTCCGGCAAGGCTGCCTCCAGCCCTGACAGATCCAGTTTCGCGGCATTGCCATGAACGTCGTGGCCGCCTGGACAAAAAACCACCGGGTCGGTGCCAAGTGCTGCCTTCAGTCCGTCGCGGGCGAGGTCGGCCTCGGAAAAGCCGATCATCACAAGCGCCACGCGACCGCCCTGGCCTTCGACCAGCGCGTTGGTAGCAAGCGTCGTCGACATCGAGACCAGTTTGATGGCGGCCGGATCGGTGCCGGCCTTCCGCAGCACCGCGTCGACGGCGCCGGAAATGCCGACGGCAAGGTCATGCCGCGTGGTCAGCGCCTTGGCCTTGGCCAGAACCTTGCCCTTGTTCGGCCCCTCTTGCTTGCCTTCCGTTTCAGACCACAGCACGGCATCGGTATAGGTACCGCCGGTATCGATCCCGAGGAACAGCGGCTTTGGCTTGGTCTTGGTGGTCATGTCTGATGGTGGGTCCGGCTGGCTAATTTGTCTGCCCCTGCCCTTAGCCGATAGCGGCCGGCCGATAAAGCCGCGAGCGCTGGGCCACGAGGCGTGATCTCCCCCTTGTGGGGGAGATGGCCAGCAGGCCAGAGGGGGGGCGCTGTCCCTCCGGCCTTTCTTCGCCGAGCCACCTCTCCCCCACCTTCGTGGGGGCGAGGAACCCAAGCTGGGATGAAGCTGGCACTCTACGGCGCCCCCCTCTGTCCTGCCGGACATCTCCCCCACGAGGGGGGAGATTGGCAGCTTCGGCCGCCCAGCCTACCCCACAAACCCCACCTTCTTGTGCGTGCCATCGCAAAACGGCTTGTTGGCGGAATGGCCGCAGCGGCACAGGAAGGCGACTGTCGTCCGATCCACCGTGTGGCCGGTGCCGGTGACGATTTCGAGATTGCCCTCGAGCTTGAGCGAGCCGTTCTTCGTCGGCGTGATGGTGAGCGGTCCATCCCGCGCGTCGAGCGCCGGCGTGTCCTTCAGCGCCGGTTCGCCGGTGGCGGTGAAGCCGGCCTTGGTGTGGCTGCCGTCACAGAACGGCTTGTTTTCCGACGCGCCGCAGCGGCAGAGCGTGGCGCGGTAAAAAGTCTCGCCGGCCAGCACGATCTCGGCGTGCACGGCGAGCGGGCCGTTTTCCCGCAGCCGCACGGTGTTGACCGCCGGCGGCTGTTCCTGCGGCCCGCCATCCTTTCTGATGTAGGTGATGGCGCCCGAGGGGCAGCTTTCGGCGATGGCGACGATCTTCTCGACGCTGGCCGCATCGGGATGGATCCATTGTCCCGGGGCGTTGGGCACGAAGACGTGCGGATCGCCGAGCACGCAATTGCGCGAATGGATGCAGCGCTTGCCGGAAAACCCGACATCGATCTTGTCGCTTTCGACCATGTCGGCCATTGCCGTGCTCCTGTTGCCTGAAGCACGTCGCGTCCAAACGGACAGACGCGGCGCGCTTTTGGTATTTGTGCAGGCTATGGCCCCAACAGGAAAGCCGTCAAGCTGGCAAACCGGTCAGGGAACCAGGTTGATTTCCTCGGTCTCGCCGCCGTTGCAGGTATAGCAGCAATCCTCGCATTTTTCCTTGTTGCCGGGGCCGACGCCCCAATAGGTGCTTTCGTCGCCGTCGACCCAGGCGCCGTAACAGATCGATTCCCCGCTGTCGCAGGATACCGGCAACGACTTGGTCTCGCCGTCATTGAGGTAGAAATCCTGGTTGTTGCCCGGCCAGACATAGTCGCGATCCTGGCTGTAAAGCTCGAGGCGCATGGCATTGGGATGGCTGTTCTTGATGGCGAACGTGATGTCGGCGGCATGCGCCGACGGCGCTACCAGCATGACGAGAGAGAGCGCGGCCAGCGTCCGGCGCGCATAGGCATAAAACATAGGTAACCCCCTGAAACAAACGGCCTACCCGGCCGCCGGGCGACCATTGCACGCTGTAGTGAATCGCGGAAGTGGCCGGCCGAAACGATGCCTGACTTAATTTGGGTCCGATGCCTTAATTTAAGGCACCAGATCGATCGTCTCGGTCGAATGCTCCACGCAGATGAAGCAGCAGGTGTCGCAGGGCTGGTCATTGTCCGGCCCGACGCCGGCGGAGATGCTGTCGTTGCCATTGACCCAGGCGCCGTAGCAGATGCGTTCGCCCTGATTGCACGAAAGCGGCACCGATTTCTGCGAGGCCGGGTCGATCAGGAACACCTGGTCATTGCCCGGCCAGACCGTCTCGCGGTCGCGGCTGAACAGCTCGACCGCAACCGCTTCCTTGCGCAGGTTCTTGACGAAGAAGGCCATCTCGGCGGCCTCGGCCGAGGTGGTGAAGACCAAGGCAGCAAGGGCTGCCATGCGAAACAGCGTCACGGTCGGACCTCCCGAATCATGGCGGCAGAATCGCATGCCTGCCGGGAACTAGGAAGGCGCGGGTCCCGAGGAAGATGCCAGGCCCTCCGCCGCGATCTCACATCCCAGCCGCACCGTTTCACGCACCAGAAGGTCGATATCCCCGCGCCGGGTGCGGTGATTGGTGATCGCCATGCGCAGCCAGTGCTCGCCATGCACCGTGGTGTCGGAGAGTGCTGCTATGCCCTGTTCCTGCAACCGCAGCATGATTTCGGTGTTGAGCGCCTTCAGCGCCTCGCCGGCGAGGCCCGGCTGATAGCGGAAGCAGACGATGTTGATGGTCGGCAATGCTGCCAGCTCCAGCCGCGGCTCGGCCTCGATCAACCCGGTGAGATAGCCCGCCTGCGCAATGTTCTGGTCGATCAGGCGACCGAATTTTTCGACGCCATGCTCCTTCAGCGCCATCCACACCTTGAGCGCGCGAAAACCGCGCGTCGTCTGCAAGCCGTAGTCATGCAGCCATTGCCCGGACGCAAGGCCGCGCGGCGTCGATTCCAGATATTCCGGCGTTACCGCGAAGGTCTTGCGATGCGCAGCGCCATCCCTGACCAGGGCGCAGCCGACCTCGAATGGCGCGTGCAGCCATTTGTGCGGATCGAGCGCGACCGAATCAGCCCATTCGATGCCGGCGACGCGGTGGGCATTTTGCGGCGCGATGGCGATCAGCGCGCCGATGCAGCCGTCGACATGGAACCAGAGGTTTTCCTCATGTGCCAGCTTGGCAAGCGCCCGCAGGTCATCGATGGCCCCGGTGTTGACCGTGCCGGCCGTGCCGATGATGCAGGCCGGCTTGAGTCCGGCCGCGCGGTCCTCGGCAATCGCCGCCCGCAAGGCATCGAGGTCGATGCGCAGGCCGGCATCGGTCGGGATGCGGCACAGCGCCCGGTTGCCGAGGCCAAGCGCTTCCATCGCCTTGCGATGGCAGGCGTGGAGCTGGTCCGAACCATAGAAGCGCAGTGGTTTTTCGATGGCGGCAACGCCGTGCTCGCGCACGTCGATATCAGCCTTGACGTTGCGCGCCACCGTCAGCCCGATGATGTTGGCCATCGAACCGCCGCTGACCAGCGTACCGCTGGCCGAAGCGGGAAAGCCCAGCATCTGCTTGCACCAGTCGACCACCTGGCTGTCCATCAGCCCGGCGGCATGGTTGCCGCCGCCGAGATTGGAGCCCTGGATCGCCGCCAGGAAATCGCCGAGCGCGCCGGTGAAGTTGCTCGATCCCATATACCAGGACCAGAAGCGCGGATGGGTGTTGCCCATCGGATAGGACATCAAATTGCGCGCGACGTCGCCGTAGACAGCGGCAAGCGGTGAAGGCGATCGCGGCAAGGGCGCGGTAAAGAATTCCCGCACCTCGCCAGGCATCTCCCGCCACACCGGACGATCCCTGACATCGCTCAGATAGCCGACGGCATCGTCGACGATCCGGTGCGACAGAGCCTGCACATCGGCCCAGTCCGAGGGGTCAAGCGTTTCCTCGGCCATCATGCCAGGGGTTTCTTGCGCGGCGTCCATGACGTGTCTCCCGTTACGCCGGGAACTGGCAACCGGGCGTCGAGCGCGACAGGGCGATCTCGTCGGCGTCCATCTCGGCCTCGATGCCATCGAACAGCGGCGTCGACATGTAGCGTTCGCCGGTGTCGGGCAGCATGCACAGGATCACCGCGCCGGCCGGCGCCTGTTCGGCGACCTGCCGCGCCACCGCGAAGGTGGCGCCGCCGGAAATGCCGGTGAAGATGCCTTCCTGGCGCGCCAGCGCCTTGGCCCATTTGATGCCCTCCGGCCCGGCAACCGGCATCACCTCGTCATAGAGGCTGGCGTCGATGGCTTCCTGCAGCACATTGGGGATGAAGTCCGGCGTCCAGCCCTGGATCGGATGCGGCTCGAAGGCCGGGTGGGTGGCGGCGGGAGCGCCGTCGGCACCGCGCTGCTGTGCCTTGCCGCTGCCGATGAGCTGCGCGTTGGCCGGCTCGGAGAGCACGATGCGGGTGTCCGGCCGTTCCCGCCGCAGCACGCGGGCGACGCCGACGACCGTGCCGCCGGTGCCATAGCCGGTGACGAAGCAGTCGAGCCGCGAACCGGCGAAATCATTGATGATCTCGCGCGCCGTGGTCGCCTCGTGGATGGCGGCATTGGCCGCCGTTTCGAACTGGCGGGCGAGGAACCAGCCATTGGCCCCAGCCAGCTCAACCGCCTTCTTGTACATGCCAAAGCCCTTTTCGGCGCGCGGCGTCAGCACCACCTTGGCGCCCAGCATGCGCATCAGCTTGCGGCGCTCGATGGAAAAGCTGTCGGCCATGGTGACAACCAGCGGATAGCCCTTCTGCGCGCAGACCATGGCCAGTCCGATGCCGGTGTTGCCGCTGGTCGCCTCGACCACCGTCTGGCCGGGCTTCAGCGCGCCGCTGCGCTCGCCTTCCTCGATGATGTTGAGCGCCAGCCGGTCCTTCACCGAGGCGCCAGGATTGAAGAACTCGGCCTTGACGTAGATCGTCGCATGGGCCGGTCCCAGATTGTTGACGCGGATCGCCGGCGTGTCGCCGACGGTGTCGAGAATGCTGTCGAACAGGCGGCCGCGCCCGGCCGTGGTCCTGATTTTCTGCTGATGCAACATCTTTGATCTCCTCGGTTGTCGTCGTGTCTTGTCATCGTGTTTTGCCATCACGGGCCGGTTACAGACCCGTGGATTGGGCGGCGAGGTTTTGAGACCTTGCCGCGATAGTTTCGATTGTCGGCGATGCGGCGAAATTCGCTGCCGGATGCGCCGTGTCGTGTTCAGTGGTACAGGAGAGGCCGACAGGCCAGCGTGGGAGCAGGCGTGGAAACGCACGTGGAAACCGCCCGATCGAGGCCGGACGGCGAGATGCCGGGTCTCTCCGTGCGCCTGCTCGGCCCGCTGGCGATCCTGCGCAACGGCGTTCCGGTGGCGCTGCCGGCTTCACGCAAGCTGCGCGCACTGCTTGCCTATCTGGCGCTGGCGCCGCACGCCGTCGGCCGCAGTCGCCTGTGCGAGCTGTTGTGGGATGTGCCCAACGACCCCCGTGGCGAGTTGCGCTGGTGCCTCAGCAAACTGCGCGGCGTTCTCGACGAGCCGGACCGGCGCCGGGTCTCCACACAAGGCGACACGGTCGCGCTTGATCTGAGCGATTGCCCGGTCGATGCGCTGGAGGTCGCCCGCGCCTTCGCGCAAGGGATCGGCTCCCTTGACATGGAGCGGCTGCAGACGCAGGCCAAGCTGTTTGCCGGCGATTTCCTCGACGGGCTGGAACTTGAGCGCAGCCCGCTTTTCAACAGCTGGCTGGTCGCGCAGCGCCGCCGTTTTCATTCATGCCACGCCGCCGTGCTGGAGCAGCTTGCCGCAAACCATCCGGCTGACACACCCGATGTGTCCGCGCATCTCGACAAATGGGTCGAGCTGGCGCCATTCGACACGCGCGCGCATCTGGCGTTGCTATCCAATCTGGCGCAGCGCCGCGCCATCGGCGCCGCCGAGCAGCATCTCGCGTCGGCGGCACGGCTGTTCCAGTCGGAGGCGCTCGATTTCGGGCCGGTTCAAATCGCCTGGCAGGCGATGCGTGAGCACCGGCCAGCTGCCTCGCTCCGGGCGCAGCCGGCCTGCCTGTCCGCGGTATCGCGCCTGGTCGCCGCGCCCAGCGATGCCGGCCCGGTCGAGCCGAGCCACGCTTCGCTGGCGGTGATGCCGTTTGTCGAGAAAACTGGCGCGCGCGGCGGGCTGGCCGACGGTTTCACCCACGACATCATCACCCGTCTCGCGAAGCTTAGGGATTTCTTTGTCATCGCGCGCGGCTCGGTGTTTGCGCTGGCCGAGAAGAACATCGCGCCCGAGGATGCCGGCCGCCGGTTGAATGTCGACTATGTCGCCACCGGGACGGTGCGCGGCCCGGCCGGTCGCCTCATTGTCAGCGTCGAACTGGTCGAGGTGCGCACCGCCAGGATCGTCTGGGCCGAAACCTTCGAGCGTCGGCCCGACGACATCTTCGCCGTGCTCGACGATATCGGCAACAGCATCGTCTCGTCGATCTCGGCGGAGATCGAAACGGTCGAGCGCAACCGCGCCATGCTCAAGGCGCCAAGCTCGCTCAACGCCTGGGAGGCCTATCACCGCGGCCTCTGGCACATGTATCGCTTCACCCAGGCCGAGAACGAGCAGGCGCGGCATTTCTTTGCCATGGCCTTGCGGCTCGACCCGACCTTTGCCCGTGCCTATGCCGGCCTGTCCTTCACCCATTGGCAGAACGCCTTCCAGCGCTGGGGCGACCGCGACCGGGAAAGCGCGCTGGCGTTCGAGAGCGCCGGCCAGAGCCTGCTGGTCGACGACCACAATCCGGCCGCGCACTGGGCGATGGGCCGGGCGCTGTGGCTGCGCGGCGAGCAGGACGGCTCGCTGCTCGAGCTGGAGCGGGCGGTGGACCTCAGCCCCAACTTCGCGCTTGGCCACTACGCGCTGTCCTTCGTCCAATCGCAGTCGGGCGACCCGCGAGCGGCGATCGGCTCTTCCGACCATTCGCGCCATCTGAGCCCCTTCGACCCACTGCTGTTCGGCATGCTGGGAGCGCGGGCGATGGCGCATGTCCGGCTCGGCCAGTTCGAGGAAGCGGCCGAATGGGCGCTTAAGGCGGCGGCGCGGCCCAACGCCCACGCCATCATCCTGGCGATCGCAGCACACTGCCTGGCGCTGGCGGGACGCCTCGACGAGGCGCGCGGCTTTGCCGCCGCCATCCGCAAGACGTTGCCAAACTACGGCGTCGACGATTTCATCGGCACCTTCCGCTTCGAGCCGGACGCCGTGGCGTTGTTCCGCCAGGGCGCCAGGCGCATCGGGCTGGGCTGAAGCCGGCGCAAGGGATCGTCCAGCCGCAGACCTGCGAGCAGCGCCATCCATCCGGCCTCTCACCGATTGCGGCGAAGAGTTTCGAAAGATGACAAGACTCCCCGACGCTGAACATTGTGTTGAAAATTTCCTTGCGTCGCATTTCGGTGACAAATCAAGAATATGCGGGGGCAAATTGCTACTATGTGCCTCACACCCCGCCTACAGAGATACCGACCGGAATGTCGAGATAGACGACCTTGCCTCTTTCATCATCAAAGCGCCTCAAGCCGTTAGCCGCATTTTTGTTTGTGGCCGTTGCTTCTATTTCATCACCCGGCCCGGCAGCGGAATTCAACGCCGGCATGGTCCCGACCGATCGCATCGCGTTGCCGGCGCAGCCACCGAAGCTAGTGGTCTTTCTCTTCTCCGCTCTCGACGGCTGGTCACCGGCGGACGAGGACCTTTCGAAGCGCTTGGTGGAAAGGGGCGCGGCCGTTGTCGGTATCGACATGCCGCGCTATCTCGCTTCCATTGACAAGGCCGGCGGCGACTGCGTCTACCTGGTATCAGACATCGAAACGCTGAGCCACGAGGTGATGCGCTCCGGCAAGGCTTCTGTGTATCAGCCGCCAATCCTGGCCGGATTCGGCACGGCTGGCGGCTTGGTGATGGGCATCGCCGCGCAGACACCGCCGGCAACCATAGGCGGAAGCGTTGCGGTGGACCCAACCGAGACATTTCCTTCGACGCGCATGCTATGCAGCGGTGCACCCCGGAAAGACACCGCGAACGGTATTGTCTACGACCTGCTGCCTGGGCAACTTCCGGAAAAGCTGGATGTCGTGTTCACGCCAAGCGGTTCGCCCGAGCAGCGCAGCCATATCGACAAACTGATCAAACAAGGCCACGCGATCAACCTGACGCAGAGTACCAACGCAGCTGCGGACGCGCTCGAATCAGCTGTGGATATCTTGATTGCCCAGGGCGCGGGTTCCATTTCCGATCTGCCCATCGTCGAACTGCCGGCAACACCGACCGAAGACACGCTGGCCATCGTGTATTCAGGCGACGGCGGCTGGCGCGATATCGACAAATCGATCGCGACCATCCTTCAAAGCAAAGGGATTCCGACGATCGGGATCGATTCACTTCGCTATTTTTGGTCCGCCAAGACACCGCAAGCCATCGCCACCGACCTGGAAAATGTGATTGCGACCTATAAGAACCGTTGGCATGTGAAGCACGTCCTGCTGGTCGGCTATTCTTTCGGGGCAGACGTTTTACCCTCTGTCTACAATGTGCTGGACAAGGCGACGGCTGACGACGTCGTGCAGATTTCGCTGCTGGGCTTTTCCGCAGGTGCGTCCTTCGAGATTTCCGTCGAGGGCTGGCTTGGCTCCAGCAGTAGCGGCGAAACGCCGACCCTGCCCGAACTTCGAAAGATCGATCTCGCGATGGTCCAATGCTTCTACGGCGAGGACGAGGACGATACCGCTTGTCCGCAACTCGTGGGCACTCGGACCCAGACGATCAAGACCACCGGCGGACATCATTTCGATGGCGACTACAACGGTTTGACACAGACCATCATTGACGGACTGCACCGGAGGCTGGCAGCACAGCCTGTCCCTTGATCTGGGCATCATTATCAAATCGAGACGTAAGACTCGATTGCCCCGCGGAATCTCACAAGAAAGACGAAGGTCGGAATGTCGAATAGAGACGACGCCGTGGCTGCAAGCCCGAAATGGCTGCGCTCCTATGCCAGCATCGTGCTGGCCGTCGCCATGGCCGCGACGGCGCTTGTGACGCTTCATCGGATGACTTCTGGAGTCGACCTGTCCGACATCAGACGGCAGGCGCTCATGCTCAGCCCGCATGCCATCTTTCTGGCCATCCTTGCAACGGTAGCCAGTTTCGTGGCGCTGGGCCTTTACGATGTCGTCGCCAGCCGTTCGATCGCGCCCGGCCGCGTGGCTTGGCCGACCGCTGCCTTGTCCGGCATGGCCGGCTACGCCTTCTCCAACCTGCTTGGTTTTCATCTGCTGACAGGCGGCGCCATCCGCTTCCGCACCTATTCGCGCAGTGGCCTCGATGCCGGTGAAATCGGCCAGATCGTGCTTCTCACATGGTTCGCGATCTGGCTGGCCTTCGCCGTGGTGGTCTCCATGGCGCTGATCTTCGACCCGGCGGGCATTCCGCTGATGGACCTGATCCATCCCGCCGCTGATCGCCTGCTGGGTGTGGCAATCCTGCTCTGCCTCGTCCTGGCCTTCATACGTGCGCGCAGCCATGCCAGTGCGATCAGCCTGTTCGGCTGGACGATCCCGCTGCCGCAGAGAAACATGATCCTGCTTCAGCTGCTGATCGGGACATTCGACATAGCTGCTTCGGCGGCAACGCTCTACGTGCTGCTTCCGACTGATGTGTCGATCGGACCCGCCTTGTTCCTTACGGTGTATGCGACCGCGCTGGTCGTGGGCGCGATCAGCCACGTCCCCGGCGGCGTTGGCGTTTTCGAAGCAACAATCATAGCGGGCCTCGGCCTGGCGGGCAGGGCGGATGTCCTTGCCGCTCTCGTCGTATACCGGGTGATCTACTACGTGTTGCCCTTTGCCCTGGCAGCTGTCCTGCTTGCCTTGTTCGAATCCCGCTATTTCATGTCCCACCTGCCGGCGAAACTCTCAGCCCCTATACGCAGCTTGAAGACCATGATGCCCCTGGTCACGTCCGCGGTCGTTTTCATGTCGGGCGTCGTGCTCCTGCTGTCCGGCGCCACGCCAGGCATTCCCGCGCGCCTCGAGACGCTGGAGGATATCCTGCCGCTCTCGCTGGTTGAATCATTGCATTTTCTCGGCAGCCTGCTCGGCCTCGCGCTGCTGATCGTGGCCTACGGCCTGCGCCGGCGCCTGTTCTACGCCTGGGCAACCTCCATGGTCCTGCTCGTGCTCGGCGCGTTTGCCTCGCTGGTCAAAGGTATCGATTGGGAGGAGGCGCTGGTGCTTGGCGCCACGTCGCTGTTCCTGCTTATGTGCCGCGACGCATTTTATCGCCGGGCGCCACTGGACGTGTCCAGGGTGTCATGGCGCTGGCTCGGCCTGACCGGTGTGGTCGTCGCCGCCACGACGTGGCTCGGCTTTTTCTTCTACCGCGACGTAAAGTATTCGGACGAGCTGTTCTGGCAATTCGAGTGGAGCGGCGACGCGACACGCTTTCTGCGTGCCACGATCGGTCTGGCTATCGTCGTTTTCTTCCTCGCCATGTATCGCGCGATCCACCAGTCCGGCGGCGGCAAGAGGCGGACCAAGACCGAGGTGCAGGCCGAGATCGCCGAAATCGTGACGTTGTCACACGACACTCAAGCCAATATCGCCCTGCTCGGCGACAAGGAATTTCTTCTGTCGCCAAGCAAGACGACTTTCATCATGTACGGTCATGCCGGCAATTCGCTGGTAAGCATGGGCGATCCGATCGGCAATCCGGAGGAGGCCAGCGAGCTTGTTTGGCGGTTGCGTGAAACAGCCGACAAGCAGGCCAAACGTGCTGTTTTCTACGGAGTTCAGCCGGAGAACCTACCGCTCTACCTGGATATGGGCTATTCCCTTTTGAAACTTGGAGAGGTTGCCAGGGTCAATCTCCAGACGTTCGATCTCGACGGCAATAAGAGCCAGGAATTCCGCTACGCAGACCGTCGGGCCACTCGCGAGGAAATCGTCTTCGAAATCATTCCGGCCGTGCAGGTTCCGTCCATCATGTCGGAACTGCGTGAGGTCTCCGACACCTGGCTCAAGGAGAAGAACGGTTCCGAGAAGGGCTTCTCGCTTGGCCATTTCGACCCGGACTATCTGGCCCGGTTCGATTGCGCGGTCATGAAGCAGCACGGGCGCATTGTAGCTTTCGGTAACATCTGGCGCGGAGGCGATGTGGAGTTGTCGGTCGACCTGATGCGCTACAAGTCTGGTGTTTCGAACGTGCTGATGGATGCTCTTTTCGTCCGGCTATTCCTCTATGGCAAGGAACAGGGCTACAAATGGTTCAACCTGGGCGCCGCACCACTGTCTGGAATTCCCAACCATACTCTCGCGTCGCGCTGGAGCCATGTCGCCCGGCTTGCCTTCCGCTACGGCGATGAATTTTACAATTTCGGCGGCCTGCGCGCCTTTAAGCAGAAGTTCTCACCTGTCTGGACGCCTCATTATCTGGCCTGTCCCGGCGGTTTTCAGATTCCCCAAGTGCTGCTCGACATCAATTTCCTTATCTCAGGCGGCTTCGGAAGACTTATCAGCGCCAACAACAACAGGGTGCCGAGACAAAAGTCCAAGGCGGCGTGACGCCTGGAGGTCGCAAGCGGCAAATTGGGAAGGTTTGCTTAACCGTTCGCGGCTATGTCACGCCCCTGGGGGTCTGACAAAGTGAGCATGATGAGCAACAGCCCCGACAAGCGCAGCGAATGGCGCGCCATCTTTTACGTGCAAGCCCGCATTGCCATCCTGTTCGTGCCGGTTGTTGCCAGCCTGCTGGTCATAGCCGCACTTGCCGGCAACGAGCGCAAATCCGTTCCCAGCGCGATCGACCCGACCGTCACAGGCTCCGTGCGATAACCGGCATAGCAGTCGGCAGCGAACGCCTGCCAGGAAGCTTCGAACCGGCCGCTCCCGCTAAGGAGGAAGGGGGCTAGGCGCTTGGCGTGCGCTATCAGCGCGTCACCATTTGGCGCTAAAGTCATCCCATGGCTACGACACTGAACGAATGGGCACGAACGATCAAGCGCGACGTGCATGCGCTCCACCTCGCCGCGCGCGATCCCCGAACGCCGTGGTGCGCCAAGGCGCTTGCTGTGTGTGTCGCAGGCTACGCCTTGTCCCCAATCGACCTAATTCCCGATTTCATCCCTGTGATTGGCTACCTCGACGATGCGATCCTGGTCCCCTTGGGCGTCCTTGCCGTGGTCAAGATGATACCGCCCGAGGTCATGGCAGAACACAGAGAGGCCGCCGCCCTTGCCGTTGACAGGCCAGTGAGCCGCAGTGCGGCGGTCATCATCGCTTGTATCTGGGCCGCTTCGATCGCGCTGACGGGATGGCTGGGGTATCGATACTTCGCGGGCTGATTTTTAAGTCGTGCCCGTGGTGTGGAAACAGCTCGATTGCGTTTCCGAACACGTCTTCGAGCAGCGCCAAGCTAAAGAATTTTGGTCACCAGTTTGTCCAGCCGGGAGTTCTCGCGGTAAGCCAGCCTGCCTGGCGCGAGCGAGGTGCGCCTTTTTGGCTCGAACCCCGTGCACCGTCGGACATTGTGTTGCAGGACAGCAACCGGAGGACGTGATGACGAGAGCCCTCGACGTGAACGACAACACCGAGCAAAATCCGAAGCGGGCGCCGCAGCAAGAGACCGGCGACGACCTGAAGAAAAAGAAGGTTGAAGGCATAGCCTTCCAGGTGAATGAGAACAGCTTGGACAACCAAGAGCCCGCGCCTGCATCGCCAAAGCGAGACTGATCGAAGCGGTGGCTGTGGTCTAGGAGCCGATGGTTTCCGGCAGCATCGGCTGAGTACGTCTTCCCCGCGGACATGATGCCAGCACACCGCCGCCGGTGCCGCCAAGACCAGCTTGGTCCCAGACAGTGGCTGCAAAGATTGGTGCCGTCGACGGTCACGAGCGCTGACAGCCAATTGTCAGCTCCGTCGTGAGACATTGTTTCCGAATTGCCGCAAAGCCGATTCGCCGGCGCAGGATTCAATGTGGAACGCAGCCCCATGAAAAAGATTGCCCTCTCGCTTTTCGTGATCGCGTCCTCAGGCGCCTATGTCTGGGATCAAGCGGGCAAGGGTCCCATCGGCGACGTGATCGACACCGCGGGACCCGCCAGTATCGACACCGTGGGACCCGCCGGTGCCGGCGAGAAGAGCATGATGCTCCCCCCTGCTCCCGCCCGCCCTGTTGCAACTGGTTCCGTTCCGGCGTCTGCTCCGCCATCGCCTGGTACCCCGCAACCGAGTGTGGGTCTCAAGCCTCCGGCGACCACGCCGCCCACGATTGACGGCGAAACCACGGCGGCGATTGCTGCTCCCGCCCAAGAGCCGCCAATGGCCGAGAAGCCGTCGTTTGCTGTCGCCCAGCCGCGGCTTTCCCAGGCATCCTCGTCGCTGCCGGAAGAAGCGCCGGCTCAACGCGTCGCAGATGCCGCGCCGCCGACGGCGGCCTTCACCATCACCCCAGCCGTCTACATCCCCATTCCCCAGCCGAGGCCCGACCATCCGCAAGCACCGGCCCGGGTGATCAAAGCCGCCATGAAGCTTACCGCGGGTACCGGCACGAAGACGGCCGCGCACGGCTTTGCCGACGGCACCTATACCGGCCCGGTCACGGATGCCTATTACGGCCTGATCCAGATCCAGGCCTCCATCCAGGGCGGCCGTCTCACGGCACTCAAAGTGTTGAAGTACCCCTCCGACCGCCGCACCTCCATCAACATCAACAGGCAGGCGCTGCCCATGCTGCGTGATGAGGCGATCAGCGCGCAAAGCGCTGATGTCGACATCATTTCGGGGGCAACGCTGACCAGCAAGGCCTTCATCCGATCGCTCGGCGGCGCATTGAAGAAGGCGTCGTCCTAGTTCCATGCGCGAGACCCGGATTCTGATGGGCATGCCCATCACCGTCGACATCGGCGGCACCGCGGCGGCGGTGCTTGTCGACACCGTCTTCGACCATTTCCAGCAGGTCGACCAAAGGTTCAGCACCTACAGGGCCGACAGCGAGATTTCGGCCATCAACCGTGGCAATCTTCCGGTCCGCGACTGGAGCGGCGAGATGATGGAAGTGATGGCGTTCGCCGAACAGACGAAAAACGAGACGGACGGATATTTCGACATCCGCCAACCCGGCGGCTCGCTGGACCCGTCCGGCATCGTCAAGGGCTGGGCCATCCGCAATGCCGCCGGGATCGTTCGCCGGGCCGGTGTCGGCGATTTCTTCATCGAGGCGGGCGGCGACATCCAGTCCTGCGGCCGGAATGCGGCGGGCCTCGACTGGAGCGTCGGCATTCGCAATCCCTTCAACGCCGATGAAGTCATCAAGATCGTCTATCCGCGCGAGCACGGCGTCGCCACTTCCGGCACCTATGTACGCGGGCAGCACATCTACAATCCCCGCGCGGCGGGCGATCCAATCACCGATATCGTCAGCCTGACCGTGATCGGCGCGGATGTGTTCGAGGCCGACCGTTTCGCTACCGCCGCCTTCGCCATGGGCCGGGATGGCATTCTCTTTCTCGAGCAGACGCCGGGCCTCGAGGGCTACCTCGTCGGCAGCAACGGCCGCGCCACGCCGACAAGCGGTTTCGGAGCTTTTTGTCAGCCATGATCAAGGCCATGGACCGGCTCCTCGACCATCAGACCATGTACCGCCTGGTGCTCTATTATCTCATGGCGCTGCTGGGCACGGCCCTTGTGCTCGGCTTCTTCAAGCTTGTGCCGCATGATCCGCTCGCGCTCGCCTTCACGACGGGATTGATGCTGGCCGCCTGCTGGATCACCAACAGGATTTTTGCCGTTGTCTTCCACGTTCCGGCCAACAGCGAATCCGTCTACATCACCGCCCTCATCCTGGCGCTGATCCTCGATCCGGTGATTGCCACGGACTTCAAGGGGATCGTCGCGGTGGTGTTCGCCTGCGTCTGGGCGATGTCATCCAAGTTCATCCTCGCTATCGGCAGGAAGCACCTGTTCAACCCCGCGGCGCTGGGCGTGGCACTGACCGCGCTGCTGCTCGAGCAGCCGGCCACATGGTGGGTCGGAGGCAATTTGCCATTGCTTCCGGTCGTGCTGGCCGGCGGCCTCCTCATCGTGCGAAAGCTGCGCCGGCTCGATCTGGTCGCCACCTTCGTTGCCGTCGCGCTGGCGACGATCCTGGCAACCACCGAGCCGTCGCAAGTCGCCGCCGCGCTGACGGAGACGCTGGGTTCGTCGCCGCTGCTGTTCTTCGCCTTCGTGATGCTGACCGAGCCGTTGACGGCGCCGGCGGCACGGTGGCCGCGCATTGCCTTCGCGGCCATCGTCGGCTTCCTGTTCGCGCCCAACATCCATGTCGGCTCTTTCTATTTCACACCGGAGCTGGCGCTTCTGGCGGGCAATCTCTTTGCCTACGCGGTGAGCCCGAAGGGGCGCTTCGTACTGACGCTGGAGCGCATCGAGCAATCGGCCGTCGACAGTTACGATTTCATCTTCAGGTCACCGCGAAAGCTCGCGTTCCAGGCCGGCCAGTATCTGGAATGGACGCTTGGTCTCGACCGATCGGACAATCGCGGCAACCGTCGCTATTTCACGGTTGCATCGGCGCCGACCGAGCAATCCTTACGGCTTGGTGTCAAATTCTATCCGCAATCCAGCGCCTTCAAGCAGGCGCTGGGCGCGATGAAACCGGGCAGCACGATCCACGCCTCTCAGCTCGCCGGTGACTTCACCCTGCCAGCCGATCCAGACACCAAGATCGCCTTCCTTGCCGGCGGCATCGGCATCACGCCATTCCGCTCGATGCTGCAATATCTCATCGACAGGCATGAAAGGCGGCCGATCGTCGTCCTCTATGGAGCAGAAACCCAGCAGGACATCGCCTATCGCGATGTGCTCGGCACCGCCAAGCGGGAACTGGGCATCAGGGCGACGATTGCCGTGGCCCAGGGCGCCGAGCGCGGCCAGTATTCCGGCTATATCGACGAGCGTCTGGTCCGTCTCGCCATGCCGGACTACATGGAACGGATTTTTTACATTTCCGGCCCGCAGGCCATGGTCAAGGCGCTGCGCGGGAAGCTGCTGGCCATGGGCGTTCGCCGCTCAAGGATAAAGGTCGACTACTTCCCCGGCTTTGCCTGAATGCCGGTCAGCCGTGCCGGGGCAAGGCGATCGTCACTACCAGTCCGGGATCGGCATTGGCCATCGTAAGGCGGCCATCATAGGCTTCGACGATGTCTGAAACAATCGCAAGTCCCAGCCCGCTGCTGCCGCCCTTGCTGTCCAGCTGGATGCCGCGGGACAGCGCGGATTCCCGGTCCGCATCGGGAATGCCCGGGCCGTCATCGGCGACCGTGACGATGACCTCGCCGGCGGTTGCGAATGCGCCGACGTGGACCGAGGATCTTGCGAAGCGAGCCGCGTTCTCCACCAGGTTGCCCAGGATCTCCGAAAGGTCGCCTTCATCGACCGGCGCCCTGAATTCGTCCGTGACGTCGATCACGAATGAGAGCTGCTTGCCGCTTGGCGTGCGCTTGACGACCGCGATGACGCCGGCCGCGGCCTCCCCGACCCGGCACGATGCCTTGCTCGATACGCCTGGCGCGAGCCTGGCGCGCGCCAGTTCCCGTTCGACATGGCGGCGGATCGCTCCGGCGCTCTTCTCGATTTCGTCGGCGAGCTCGGTCTCGCCCTTCTTGCGCAAGGCGCGGATGTCGGCCGACAGCACCTGCAGCGGCGTCTTCAGGCCGTGCGCCAGGTCGGTGGCGCGCGACCGGGCGCGTGCGAGGGCTTTCTCCTGCGCGTCGAGGAGGCGATTGATCTCGTTGGCGAGAGGCTGCACCTCGCTCGGCGCCGCCACGTCAAGCCGCGCCGTTCGCTGCGTGACCACGTTCCGAACGGCGACCCTCAGGTTCTCCAGCGGCGCAAGGCCGACGGTGATCTGGATGAAGAAGGCCGCCATCAGCGCGACGGCGAGCACGATGAGCGCTGGCGCGAGGTCGCGGACATATTCGCGCACCGACACTTCGACACTGCGATGGTCCTCCGCCACGACGGCGCGAAAGGACCGGCCATCGGCATCGGTGATGGTGCGCTCGACGGCAATGGTCAGTTCGCCGCCGGGTCCCTTGAGCTCCTCGATCTTCCTCAATTCGCCGTCGGCGCCCAACACCGGCAAAGCAAGCGTTGCGTCCCACAAGGAACGCGAGCGCACCAGGCTGTGGCTGGCCGGATCTTCCACCTGCCAGTAGTGACCGGATAGCGGATTGATGAAGCGCGGGTCGGTCAGATCCGGTGCGACCGACAGCCGGCCGTCGGCCGCGAAGCTGGTTGCTCCGATCAGTTCGTTGAGATCGACAGTCAGTTCACTGACGATACGCCGCTCGACATTCTTCTCGAACAGATAGCGCAGTCCCACTCCGGCGATGGCAAGTGCGACGAGGATCGAGATTGTTGCCGCCGACCAGAGCCTGAAGCGGATCGAGTTGCCCATCAGGACGGTCCGTCGGGCACGAAATAGCCGAACCCGCGCCGGGTTTCGATAACATCGTTGCCGAGCTTGCGGCGCAGGCGCGCGACGATGACTTCGACCGCGTTGGGATCGCGGTCATTGCCGGAATCGTAAAGGTGTTCGGCAAGCTCCGTCGGAGCCACCACGCGCCCGGCGTGATGCATCAGGAACGCCATCAGCCGGTATTCGAGCGGCGACAGCGCGACGGGAACGCCGCGCAGCGAGATGCGCATCTGGAGCGTGTCCAGCAGCAGCGGGCCTGATTTCAGCACGGGCGCCGCCTGGCCGGTCGAACGGCGCAGGATCGCGCGCAGCCGCGCCAGCAGCTCCTCCATCTCAAACGGCTTCGGCAGGTAGTCGTCGGCGCCAGCATTGATACCTTCGACGCGCTCTGTCCAAAGACCTCTCGCTGTCAGGATCAGGACAGGAAAGCGACGCGAATTGGCCCGCCAGCGCTTCAGCACCGAGAGGCCATCGAGCTTTGGCAATCCGAGATCGAGAATCGCCGCGTCGTAATTCTCGACGTCCCCGGCGAACCAGGCCGCTTCGCCGTCGCGCACGATATCGACCGCCATTCCAGCCGCCTTGAGGACCGCCATGATGTCGGAGGCGATGCGGGGTTCATCCTCGGCGAGCAGTATCCTCATCAGTCGCCGCCCTCGCCGCGCATGAGGACTCCGGTGCCGGCGTCCACGTCGACGATCCGGCGGCGGCCATCGGCGGCAACGATCTGGAACCGGTAGACCCATCTGTTGCCTATCCGGATGAAATCGACGGCCACGATATCGCCGGGAGCCTCGGCGCGAACCACGCCCAGGATGTTGGACAGGCCCTTTATCTCTCCACGGTCGTAAAGGTCGCGCGCCCGATCATGATCGCCGTCATCATCCACTTCCGCGCGCGCGGCGAGGGGCCAGGCTACAACGAGCCCATACAGACTCACCATCGCCAGGCACTTCAGTGTCGATTTCATCCAAGGGCCATGTGATAGACCTTACGTTTCAGTCCGGCTCGTCATCCGGCCAGTGTAGCACCAGGCGGCTCAGTTGCGTTTGACCGGTGTAGTCCCAACCGCGATCAGGAGCCACTTGTCCCCGGCAGCATTCGCTTGAGCACGTCGTCCTTGCGGACATAATGATGCCAGAGGGCGGCAGCCGCATGCAGTCCGGCAAGGACAAGGATCAGATTGGCGCAGAGGCTGTGCAGCTGCTTGATGAAACCGGCGGTGGCGCGGTCCGGAGAAACCGGAGCCGGGATGGTGAAAAGACCGAAGAAACTCAAGGCCTCGCCCCTGTACCAGGTCAGCAGGATGCCAAGAACCGGAATGGCCATGAGCAGCGCGTAAAGCAGCAGGTGAGCGATCTTTGCCGCCCATCGTTCAAGCTCTGACATTTCCGACGGCAGCCCTGGCGTTCCCAGTATCAGGCGCAGGCCGACGCGGCCGACAACCAGCGCGAACAGCAGCATCCCAAACGAAATATGAAACCACCAAACGAGCGCTTGGCCGGGATCGCCACGCGGAAAGAGATCGACCACGTAAGTCAGGCCGTAAAGGCCGATGACCAGCAGAAACACGGCCCAATGAATGGCCTTCTGGGAGCTGGCATAGGTGGGGGTCATCCGAGCATTCCTGTCTTGAATTCTTCTAAACTAGCCGCGATCGTGGCAAAAGCTTTGCCGGGGCAGCGATCCCACCCGACCACAATCAGTGCACGCGATGAGAGCGTCCCGGAACCGAGCTCGGTGGCCGCGATTTGGCGGACCCTGCATCAGGGAACCTGACAGTTCGCTGACAAATGGGCAGACCTATGGCATCCCTACCCGCGGTTTCAGACTTCGGATGCGATGCCGATATGTCCATCAGGCGCTGCCGGTTTCAGCCTTCGGAGCGACGTTGCCACAAACAGGCTGGCTGTACGCCAAGCCTCGATTGATTGTGATTGACGCACACCGGCGCGACCGGAAGGCTCGAACCTCTGCTCCGGGCGGAATGCGGACCTGACCAGCTCGGCCGGGCGCGGCCTCAATAAAAGCGCGGGATCGGGCCGTTCTGCGGCGTAACGCGGTCGCCGAGGTCGAGAAAGACCTCGTCGACGTAGCACCAGCCCCAGCCTTCCGGCGGATCGTAGCCCTCGATGATCGGATGGCGGGTCGCGTGAAAATGTTTTGTCGCGTGGCGGTTGGGCGAGTCGTCGCAGCAGCCGACATGGCCGCAGGTGCGGCAAAGCCGCAGATGCACCCATTCCGAGCCACTCTTCAGGCATTCCTCGCAGCCGAGCGCGCTCGGCGTCACATCCTTGATGTCAGCCGCATGTCTGCATTCATCCGCCATCACACCCTCCCTATCCGTTCTGGCCCGACCTGTTGAGGCGCGACGGCGCGGCTGCCGTCCTGCGCGAGATAGGCATGCAATGCCGCCACCACCTGGGCGCCTTCGCCGACAGCCGCCGCGACGCGTTTGACCGAGCCGGCGCGGACATCGCCGATGGCGAACACCCCGCTACGGCTCGTCTCCATCACGCCATGCGCCGATCCCAGGTCGGATCCGGTGCGGACGAAACCCTTGGCATCCAGCGCCACGTTGCATTGCACCAGCCAGTCCGTATTCGGATCGGCACCGATGAACAGGAAGAGATGGCGGATCGGGCGCGTCGTTGCCGCGCCGCTGGCGCGGTTGCGCCAACGCACGGCGCCAAGACTGCCCTCGTCGCCTTCCAGCGCCTCGACCTCGGTCCCGGTCAGCACCTCGATGTTGGGCTGTGCCCTGATGCGCTCGACCAGATAGCGCGACATGCTGGCATCGAGGCTGCCGCCGCGCGCCAGCAGCGCCACCTTGCGCGCATGGCTGGCCAGGTAGACAGCCGCCTGTCCGGCCGAATTGCCGGCGCCGACCAGTGCCACTTCCTGGCCCTGGCAAAGCCGTGCTTCGATCGGCGAGGCCCAATAATGCACGCACGTTCCCTCGAACCGCGCCAGATTGGCGATATCGAGGCGGCGGTAGCGCGCGCCGCTGGCGATCACCACGGTGCGCGTCCGTACGGTCTCGCCATCGCCGACATCGAGCGTGTAACGGGCGCCGTCGGTCGCGGCGCTCAGCAACTTCGCCTCGTCCGGTATCACCATTTCGACGCCGAATTTCTGCGCCTGGTTGTAGGCGCGCGCCATCAGCGCCATGCCCGAAATGCCGGTCGGAAAGCCGAGATAATTCTCGATGCGCGAGGAGGCGCCCGCCTGTCCGCCGAAGGCACGGCAATCGAGCACGATGGTCGACAGGCCTTCGGACGCCGCGTAAACGGCAGCCGCCAGCCCCGCCGGGCCGGCGCCGACGATGGCGACGTCGTATAATTTGTCGGCATCGATCGGCCGCAGCAGGCCGATGCAGCGGGCGAGGTCCTTCTCGCCGGGGTTGAGCAGCAGGCGGCCGTTCGGACACAGCACGACCGGCAGATGGTGAGGATCGACGTTGAAGCGCTCGACCAGGGTTTTGGCGCAAGGATCGCTGCCGGAATCAAGCACGCGGTGCGGCTGGCCGCTGCGGGCCAGAAACCCCTGCAGCCGCAAGACGTCGGCATTGTCAGCAGGCCCGATGATGATCGGCCCGCTGGTGGCGCTTTCCAGCAGCCCGACACGGCGCAGGATCAGCGCCCGCATGATGCGCTCGCCGAGATTGGCCTCCTGTACCATCAGGTCGCGCAGCCTCTGCGAGGGGATGACGAACGCCTCGACCGGCTCGGCGGCCTCGGCATTGACCAGCGAGGGGCGGGCCGAAAGCTGGGCCAGCTCGCCAACAAAACTGCCCGGACCGTGCGTGACGATCGTGTCACGCCGGCCGAGCCCGCCATCCTGGGTGATGTCCACCCTGCCCGACAGGACGACGATCAGGCCCGGCGCCACATCGCCGGCCGTGATGATCTGCTCGCCGGCGGCATAGGCGCTGGCCTCGCCAAACCGGCGCATGCGATCGATGTCCGCCTCGGCCAGAGTGGGGAACGCCTGATCGCGACGGGCGCCGAAGATCGGATTGACGGTTTGCGACATGGCTTTCAGCGTAGCGAAGCTGTCGACAGGTTTGAAGCGGTTTGTTCAGCGCCTAGCCGGGAGGGGAGGTTTGGGGCAAAAGCCCGGACGAATTGGGCTTCTCCGGCCGCACTTACGACGGGGCAATCGTGCGGACAGGCCGCAAGGAGCAGCGTTGAAAGGCAAACAGGGCTGCGACCAGAGCGACATTGACAAGTGCGAGCCCAAGCAGCACCGACAGCAATCCCGGCGCACCAACATGCTCCAGCAGCAGAGCGCCGGCCGACGGCGCCGCGGCCTGGGCAATCAGGCTTGGCATCGCCAGCCGGCCCATCAATTTCGCGTAGCCTCGAGCGCCGAACAGCGCCAGAGGCAACGTGCCGCGCGCGATGGATTCCAAGCCTATGCCAGCACCGTAGAGCGCCAGGGCGATGGGCAGAGCGGGCAGGCCGGTCCATAGCGCCGCAACGCCCAGGACCACGAATGTCACGGAGGCCAATTTGGTCCATATCGGATGATGATAGCGGGCAATGGCCATCTCGACTGCCCGAGCGCCGACCTGGGAAGGACCGACCAGAGCACCGAGGCCAACCGCGGCGCCGAGCGCAATGCCAGTCGATTGCAGCACCGTCAGCAGATGCACCGACAAGGTCGACGATATGGCCGCCGCCAGCGTAATGCTTGCCGCCAGTGTGGCCATGAAAGGTAGGCTGCGCGGCGACAGGCCGGTTTCAGGTCCAGCGGCCTGCGCCAACGGACTTTCGGCCGGAACGTCTCGCGGCAGGATGAGCAGATAGACCGGCAATGCGACCAAGAGCTGGATTGTAGCGTACACCAGGCACACGCCGCGCCAGCCGAACGCATCGAGCAGAAACGCCGAAATCGGCCAGCACACTGTGCTGGCGAAGCCGCCAAACAGCGTCAGGCTGGTGATGGTCGCGCGAGCGCTGCGCCCATATAGTCGTCCGAGCGTGCCAAAGGCCGCATCGTAAAGGCCGGCGCCCATGCCAAGGCCCATGATGAGCCAGCCAGCAACAAAGACGACTAGGTTCGGCGAGGCGGCAAGCATCGCCTGGCCAACCCCGAGGCAACCGGCGCTGAAGGCGAGCGTCATGCGCCCGCCATGCCGCTCGATAGCCGCCCCGACATGCGGCGATATCAGCCCCGCGACCAGCAGCCCGAGCGACAAGCTGCCGATCACCCAGGCAAACGGCCAGCCGGTATCGCCCGCCACCGCCGGCGCAATGACTGCCGGCAGATAATAGGAGGAACCCCACGCCATGATTTGCGTGAAACCGAGCGCTGTGACGATGATGCCGCGACTGGGGGTTACAGGCACGAACGGTTCCACTCAGGTTTGCTCCCGAGAAGAGAGTGGGCCGACCATCGGCGCTATCTTCACGGGCTGCGCAAAGCCAGTTATTTCTAGCCTCCCAGAAGGGGACAATTCATGCGTATCGCAGTGATTGACGAGAATGAGGCAAGACTTCACCTGGACGCTCTTGCCGAGCTGCTGACCCAGAGCGTTGAGGACGGCGCGCTCGTTGGCTTCGTGCTGCCCTTCGATAGGGAGCAAGCGCTGAGATATTGGGAGGGTATTTTCCGCTCGGTCAGGGATGGCGAACTGCTCCTCATCTGCGCCGATATCGACGGGCGTGTCGTCGGCACGGTCCAACTCTATCTGTCGCCGGAGCCGAACGCGCCGCATCGGGCCGAAGTCTACAAGCTCCTCGTTCATCGGGACTTTCAGCGGCAAGGCATCGGGTTCGCGCTGATGCAATTTGTCGAGCGTGAGGCGACGAACAGAAAACGGTCCTTGCTTCTCCTCGATACGGCCGAGGGGGGAGCAAGCGAGCGACTTTACAGGCGGCTGAACTGGCACGAAGTCGGCTCTGTCCCGCATCACTTTGTCGACCCGCATGGCCAGCCGAAAGTCTCGATCTATTTCATGAAACATTTGCCGCTTTAGGCCGGTGGCGTGCAGGCGATTTTCTCGCCGTCTTCCTTCACGAAGTCCCGCACGGGGGTGTCGAGGAGAGGCAGCACTGCTTCGGAAGGCCGGCAAAGGCGCGTGCCTTTGGGTGTTTCGACGATCGGCCGATTGATCAGAATGGGGTGGACCAGCATCTGGTCGATCAATTCGTCCTCGCTCCATTTCGCGTCGGCCAGACCCAACTCGGTGTAGGGCGTACCCTTCTCGCGCAGCAGCGCCCGCGCCGGCATATCCATGGCCTTGAGAAGACCAACCAGGCGTTCGCGCGAGGGTGGATTTTTCAGGTATTCGATGACATCAGGCGTTTCCCCGCTGGCGCGTATCATTGCAAGTGTATTGCGCGACGTGCCGCAGTCGGGGTTGTGATAGATGGTGACGGTCAAGACCTTGCCCTTTCGGTTTGCGCGATGGTGGTCGCCGGCGTGAGCAGCCAGCTCATGACGGCGGCAGCGATAAATGCACCAGCCATTTCAGCCGCGACAAAGCCGGGAAGGTCGGCCGCTCGAATGCCGGAAAAGCTGTTGGTCAGCGAACGCGCCACGGCAACCGCCGGATTGGCAAATGAAGTCGATGCCGTGAACCAGTACGCGGCCGTGATGTAAAGGCCGACCAGCCAGGGAACGGCTTTGCGCTCGAACCGCGCGCCTGCCAGGATGACGGCGACCAGGCCGAAGGTCGCGACGCCTTCGGAGAGCCATTGGGCGGCGCCCGTGCGGATATGCACCGAAGCCTGGACAAGGGCCTGACCGAACATGGCGTGCGCCGTGATCGTGCCGACGATGCCGCCCAGGATTTGCGCCGCGATGTAGAACCCGGCCAAGCGCACGGACAGCTGTCGCGATGCCGTGAAGACAAGCGTGACGGCGGGATTGAAATGGGCGCCGGAGACGGGCGCCAGGACCGTAATCAGCACCACGAGAATTGCGCCCGTCGGCAGCGTGTTGCCAAGCAGCGCTACGGCTTTATCTGGCGTCAGCGTCTCGGCCATGATGCCCGAGCCGACCACGGTGGCGACCAGGAAGGCTGTCCCCAGCGCTTCGGCCGCCAGGCGGCGTGGCACGCTGTAGTCAGCCATCAATGCGGCCTTCATCGGCCGGCAAGCAGCATGCGGGACTGAGCGCCGGCGAACAGATTTCCGGCCGGCCGGAGCAGCAATCCTCCATCAAGAACCGGATCAGCCCGGTCAGCGCGTCATATTCGGCGCTGTAGACAATCGAGCGGGAATCCCGCCGCGCGGCGACCAGGCCGGCGCGTTCAAGTTCCTTCAGGTGAAAGCTGACATTGGAGGCCGAGACCTCCACCTGTTCGGCCAGGGCGCCAGCGGCAATGCCGTCGGGACCTGCGATAACCAGCAGCCGCAGGAGCCTCAGGCGCGTTTCCTGTGACAGCGCCCCGAAGGCGGAAAGGGCTTGACGTTCATCCATATTTCAATAATCCTAAAAGTGTTGAAACGAGGATTACCGCAGATGCTTGCCCCTGACAACAGCGAATTTGACCCTGCCGCGATCTCAGACCCGACCGACATCACCATTGACGGCCTGCTTGGATTCCTGGCGGCCCACAAGGAAAAGCCGCTGGTGTTTTCCTATGACGGTCGCGCCGTGCAGCCTGGCTATCACGTCACCGAAGTGAAGGCCGGCCAGTTCGCCGCCCTCGACTGCGGCGCCAACCCTGAATCCTGGTCCGAGGTTTTCGTGCAGCTGTGGGATGTGAACGCGGATCGCACACATATGCCGGCGGCCAAGTTCTCAGCCATCATCCGCAAAGTGACCGAGCATGTCGGCCTCGATCATGCGGCCAAACTCACCTTCGAAGTCAGCGACGGCGGGCGGCCCATGCAGCTCTATCGCGCGGCCCTTCCCGAAATTGTCGCGGGCGCCGTGCATGTCGAGCTGTCACCACGACCGGCGAGCTGCAAGCCGCGCGACCGATGGCTTGAGGAACAAAATAAGGTCGACGCTTCATGCGGCGGACCGGCAAGTGGCGGCAAGCCATGCTGCGCTGAGAACCACGAGCAACAAAAAAGCCCGGAAAAACCGGGCTTTTTTGTTAGGCGTCTGAACCATCGAACGGTTCGGAACGGGAATTTGGTGCCCAGAAGAGGACTCGAACCTCCACTCCTTGCGGAACACGGACCTGAACCGTGCGCGTCTACCAATTCCGCCATCTGGGCTGGTGCGGGCTCATGTAAGCGGGCAAGCGATGTGTGTCAACGCGCTTTTTTCAAAGCCGTTGCCGCTTGCCGGCTCATGGATCGTCAGTGCTCCAGAACTTCCTTGGAAGCCACGGTGGAATCGGCGTTGAGCTGGTAGATGACCGGCACGCCTGTGCCGAGTTCCAGCTTGACGATCTCCTCGCCCGACTTGCCGTCCAGCGCCATGATCAGGGCGCGCAGCGAATTGCCGTGGGCTGCGACCAGCACGGTGCCGCCGCGCAGCACGTGCGGCTGCAGATCGTGCAAATAGTAGGGCCAGACGCGGGCGCCGGTGTCCTTCAGGCTTTCGCCGGCCGGCGGCGGCACGTCGTAGGAGCGGCGCCAGACATGCACCTGGTCCTCGCCCCACTTCTTGCGGGCGTCGTCCTTGTTGAGGCCGGAGAGGTCGCCATAGTCGCGCTCGTTGAGCGCCTGGTCGCGGATAGTCTTCAGGTCGCTCTGGCCGACGGCGTCGAGAATATGCTGGCAGGTTTTCTGCGCCCGGATCAGCGCCGAGGTGAAGGCGATGTCGAACTTCAGGCCGCGCGCCTTGAGTTTTTGGCCGGCGGCCTTGGCTTCTGCGTGACCCTGCTCGGTCAAGTCGACGTCGCGCCAGCCGGTGAACAGGTTCTTCAGGTTCCATTCGCTCTGGCCGTGGCGCACGAGCACGAGGGTTCTCGACATTTTTGCTCCCTTCAAGAGCAATTCCAGGAAAAGTGTGAAGCGGTTTTCCGTCCGGAATTGCGTTAAACAAGGTGTGGATTGGCCGCTCAGCCGAGGCCGAGCACGTCGCGCATCGAATACAGTCCCGGCTTGCGGCCGCGTGCCCACAGCGCCGCCTTGACGGCGCCGCGGGCGAAGATGGCGCGGTCCTCGGCATGGTGGGACAGCGTGATGCGCTCGCCGGTGCCGGCCAGCATCACGCTGTGATCGCCGACCACCGAGCCGCCGCGCAGCGCGGCAAAGCCGATCGAGCCCGTCTTGCGCACGCCGGTGTGGCCGTCGCGGACGCGCACGTCGTTGCCGGCCAGCGCGATGCCGCGCCCGGCGGCGGCGGCCTCGCCGAGCAGCAGCGCCGTGCCCGACGGCGCGTCGACCTTGTGCCGGTGGTGCATTTCGAGGATCTCGATGTCGAAATCGTCGGCGTCGAGCGCGCGTGCCGCCTGTTCGACCAGCACCGCCAGCAGATTGACGCCGAGGCTCATATTGCCCGACTTGACGATGGCAGCGTGGCGCGCCGCCGCCGCGATCTTCGCATTGTCGTGCGCCGAGCAGCCGGTCGTGCCGATGACATGGACGATGCGCGCCTGCGCCGCGTAGCCGGCGAACTCGACGGTCGAGGCCGGCGTGGTGAAATCGAGCACGCCGTCGGCTTTGGCGAAGACCGGCAGCGGATCGTCACCGATCCGCACGTCGATGCGGCCGACACCGGCGAGCTCACCGGCATCCTTGCCCAGATAGGGCGACCCCGCGCGCTCGACGGCGCCGATGACCCGCGCGCCGGGTATGGCGTGGATGGCGCGGATCAGCGTCTGGCCCATGCGGCCGGCCGCGCCGACCACCACCAGGCCCATATCGCTTGCCGGCTTGCCGGTCGCGGGCGTCTCGCTCATGTCGTGCTCTCGGCTATGCTTTCCGTCTCGATGCCTTGTACCGGGCCTTGAGCCGGGGGCTGGAGCGGCGCGTTGTCGTCGACAAGCCCCAGTCCCTTCTTGCCCTGCACCCGGTGGAAACGGGCATAGACGCTGTGCGGATCGGCCATCAGCGAGGCATGCGTGCCCTGTTCGACCAGTTGGCCCTGTTCCAGCACGATGATGTGGTCGGCATTGACCACCGTCGACAGCCGGTGGGCGATGACGATGGTGGTGCGCCCTTCCATGACCTGGACCAGCGCTTCCTGGACCCGCGCCTCGGCCTCGTTGTCGAGCGCCGAGGTCGCCTCGTCGAGCAGCAGGATCGGCGCCTGCCGCACGATGGCGCGGGCGATCGACACGCGCTGGCGCTGGCCGCCCGACAGGGTCGCGCCGCCTTCGCCGACGGGCGTGTCGTAACCCTGCGGCTGCTGGCGGATGAAGCCGTCGGCCTCGGCCTGCCGCGCGGCCTGTTCGATCTCGGCGTCGGTGGCGTTCAAGCGGCCATAGCGGATGTTGTCGCGGATGGTGCCTTCGAACAGATAGGGCTGCTGCGACACATAGGCGATGGAGCCGCGCAACGACTGCTTGGTGATCTTGGAAATGTCCTGGCCGTCGATCTCGATCGTACCCGCCTCGACGTCGTAGAAGCGCTGCAGCAGCGCAACCAGCGTCGTCTTGCCGGCGCCGGAGGCGCCGACGATGGCGGTCATCTTGCCGGCCGCGGCGACGAAGCTGAGCTTCTGCAGGACCGGCGCCTCCTCGACATAGCGGAAGGACACGTTGTTGAAGCGCACCTCGCCCGTGGTGAACCTGGCCTCGGTGGCATCAGGCGTATCGCCCTGCTGCGGCTCGAGATCGAGAAGTTCGTAGATCATGCGGGCATTGACCAGCGCGCGCTCCATGCCGACCTGCATGCGGGCCAGCCGCCGTGCCGGATCATAGGCCAGCAGCAGCGCGGTGATGAAGGAAAAGACCGCGCCCGGCGGCTGTCCGAGAACGATAGCCCGATAGCCGGAATAGGCGATGACGCCGGTGACGGCGAGGCCGGCCAGCATGTCGGAGATCGGCGCAAGCCGTTCCGAGACGCGGGCGATCTTGTTTCCACGCTGCTCGGCGCTGTCGGCGAGCGCGCCGATGCGGCGCGACAGCTCCTCTTCCATGGTGAAGGCCTTGACGATGGCAACGCCTTGCGTGGCCTCCTGCACGGCGCCGATCAGCCGGGAGTTGATCTGCACCGATTCGCGGGTGATGCGGCGCAGCCGGCGCATCAGATAGGTGACGGTCCAGATCAGCGGCGGCCCGATCAAAAGCGAACTCAAGGAGAGAACGGGATCCTGGTAGATCATGACACCAAGCAGGCCGAGCAGCGTCACGCCGTCGCGCGCGATCGACGTCAGCGTCATCGACAGGAGGTCGCGGATGCCATTGACATTCTCGTTCATCTGAGCGGCCAGGCGGCCCGAACGCGTTTCGCTGAAAAAGCCGACGCCAAGTCTCATCAGATGGTCGAAGAGGCGTTTCTGGTAGCGCGCCACCAGATTGTTGCCGATCTTGGCCAGCGTCACCGCCTGGCCGTAGCCGGCGAAACCGCGCACGACGAAGGCCGCCATGATGGCGGCGCAGATCCATACGATCAGATCGCCGCGCCGTTCATAGAATATCTGGTTGACGACCGGGCTCATGACCCAGGCGGTGAAGGCGGTCGTGCCGGACACCGCCAACAGGCAGACAGTGGCAAAAACGTATGACCAGCGGTATTCGCGGCCGTTCTCCGCGATAATGCGGCGGAGCACCGCTGTAACCTCGCCGGGGGTGGCTTTGTGCTTGTTTGGTGTTTGAAATGTCAAATCGGAGCGCTTCGTCGGTTTCTGCTTCCCGCGGCCGGGGTCGCAATTCGGCACCCCTCTTAGCGCCATGGGGCCTGCTTGCCTATGCCTTGGGGTGACTAACTTCGTCGCGCCAACGCCGGCCCGCCGTCTGGACGCCGAACAGCGAGGGGTTGCGGGCATAGGCGGCAAGCCCCAGAAGCGCCGCCAGCGGGTGGGTGATCACATAGACAGGCATGGTGCGCATCAGCGCGCTGTGCGGCGCCTTGTCCTCGAAGGCGGCACGGAAATTGCCGGCCTTCAGCGCCGGCACGATCTTCTGCGCGATGCCGCCGGTGAGGAACACGCCGCCACGGCTCATGAACACCAGGGCAAGATCGCCGGCGGTTCGCCCAAGGCAGGTGACGAAAATCTCCAGCGCCTCTTCGGCTACCGAATCGGTCTTGGCCAGCGCCGCGGCGGTGACCTCGGCCGGCGTGGTGAAGGGCGACGGCTTGCCGTCGGTTTTGGCCACCGCCCGGTAGACGTTGACGAGGCCGCGCCCGCACAGGATCTGCTCGCCGGAAATACGGCCCTCGAGCTTCTCGATATGCGGGAAAACCTCGAAATCGCGCGGTGTGCGCGGGCCGATATCCATATGGCCGCCTTCGCCGGGCACCGGGATCCAGTGGGCAAGCGCATGGACCAGCCCGGCGACGCCGAGTCCGGTTCCGGGACCCAGCACCACGCGCCCGGCATTGGGCTCCGGCGTGCCGCCGCCGATTTTTTCCATGTGCTCCTCGCCGAGCGCGACGACGGCCAGCGCCTGCGCCTCGAAATCATTGAGCACGACGATGTCGCTCAAGCCGAGGTTGGCGAACATCTGCCTGGGCTTGACGATCCACGGGCAATTGGTGAGCTCGATCTCGTCGCCATCGACCGGGCCGGCCACCGCCAGCACCGCCGAATTGGGGCGAACCGACGAGCGGTCGAGCACGGCCGCCTGGATCGCCTCGTCGATGGTGTTGTAGTTGGCGGTCTGGACGATGGTCGGCTCGCCGGCCTCGGAATTGGCGTCGAGCACGATCGAGAAGCGCGCATTGGTGCCGCCAATGTCGCCGATCAGGATCGGAAACCGCAACAAAGTATCGTCATCGCCCATGCTTGGCATGCTCTCGTCCGTCCCCGGCGCCCGACGGCGCATCGCCGTTCTCCCGTTGACTAGCGCATGAGTTTGAAAAGGGAAATCGGTTTTCGAGACCAGCGGCGCGCAGAGGCCGGTTCTGCGGCCAAACGGCCACTATTTCGCGAAAACGGCACGCTAAACCGGTTTAACGTTTGATGGACGCCGCGGCGCTCAGTTTCCCGGCCGTGGCCGCGGCAGCGGGATGCCGATCTCGGGGGTCGCGGTGAATGCGTTCACCGAGGCCGGCAGAGCGGGCGCAGAGCCGGCGGCGGCTGCCGGCTCGGGTGGCGCTGCGGGCTCGGGTGCAGCGGCGGCTATCGGCACGCCGCCGCCATGATAGGTCGCGGCCCCGACTGACACCGGCCCCGGCGCGTCGAGCACGGCGCGGCATTCCTTGGGCAGGTTCGCCATCGTCATCAGGTCGCGGGCCTTCGGCGCATCCGGATTCTTGTTGGGCCGCCACGGTTCATCGGTAAACCACCAGGCGAGCGGCTTGCCGCAACCGTCGTCGGCCGGGGTCGCTTCCTGCCCTTTGCAGTTGGGCGAGCCCGGCTGGCAGCCGATGCGCATGTGGAAATGATAGTCGTGGCCCCAGAACGGCCTGATCTTGCGCAGCCAGTCGCGGTCGCCCTTGACGGTGTCGCAGAGCTTTTTCTTGATGCCCGGATTGACCAGGATGCGTTCGACCTCCGGATAACTCGCCGCCCGCTTCAGAAGCTGCGTATGCTGCGGCGTCCACAGCGCGTCCTTCACCAGATGGGTCTTCTCGTCGACCATCAAGGTGGCGCTCTTGGTTTCGCGTTGCGCCATCGACAGCGGGGCGCTGGGCATCGGCGTCAGCCAGATGTCGGCGTCGAGGCCGATCTGGTGCGAGGCATGGCCTGTCATCATCGGGCCGCCGCGCGGCTGAGAAATGTCGCCGATCAGCAAGCCGGGCCAACCATCGGCCGCCGCATCGCGCGACAATTTCTCGATCAGCGCGATCATCGCCGGGTGGCCCCAGCGGCGGTTGCGCGACGGCCGCATCACCTCCCAGGTCGGGCCATCCATCGGAATGGCGACGCCGCCGGCAAAACAGCCCTTGGAATAGAAGCCGATCGACTGCGCCGACGTCGCCGCCGGCAGTTTCTTGGCCCCGAACAGGTCTTTTGCCCGCTCCTCGGCCGCCGCCGGCTGCACGGCGAGGCTGGCCAGGGCAAGCAGACCGAGCGCGGCCGCAAGAGCCGGCTTTCCGCCCCGAGACGATGGCATCGATGCCTTCATGAACCCCACCCCTTCACACCTTGGACCGAATCATACCACGCCGGCCGCGCGGCTTCGATCGCTAGCGCTTCATCGGGCTGCGCGGCTCGCCGCCGCGCCAGTCGCCGCTTGCCCACAGATGGTCAAGGGCGGCGCGGTAGTCCGGAAAGCGAAAGCGATAGCCCGCCGCCTTGATCGCCGCGTTGGCGACACGCTTGTTCTCGCCATAGAAGGACCGCGCCATGGGCGAAAGTTGGGCGGCGTCGAAGGGAAGCTCGGGGGGCGGTGTGACGCCCATCAGCGATGCGGCATAGGCGACGACATCCTGCGGCGGCGCCGGCAAATCGTCGGTGACGTTGAAGATGCCGCCGGTATTGCCGTCGATCAGCTGCCACAGGGAGCCTGCGATATCGTCGCAATGGATGCGGTTGAACACCTGGTCGGGCTTGACCAACCGCCGCGCGGTGCCGTTTTCTAGATTGACCAGCGCGTTGCGGCCCGGCCCGTAAATGCCGGAAAGCCGCAGGATCGCCGCCGGCCGGCCGATCTCCCGGCCCAATTCCAGCCAGCCCTGCTCGGCCGCCACCCGCATCACCGAGCGTTTCGACACCGGCCGGCACTCAGCCGTTTCATCGACCCAGGCGCCGTCATGATTGCCGTAGACGCCGACCGTGGAGAGATAGCCCATCCATGCGAGTGCCGGCATCCGGGCCGCAATCGCCGAACGGGCCGCATTCAGCACGGGATCGCCGGCCTCTTCCGGGCCGACCGAAATCACCAGATGCGTTGTTTTTCTCAAGCCTTCGCCGATTTCGTCGGTCAGCGCGCCGTCAAACAGCAGCGGCGCGATGCCGGCCTGCCGCAGCGCCTCGAATTTTTCTGGCGAACGCGTTGTCCCAAGGATCGTGGCGGCACCTTTGTTGGCGCGTGCAAAAGCCTTGCCGGAATAGCCGGCGCCGAAGATGAAGATCTGCTTTTCGCTCATGCATGCGCCCTGGTTGGATGCGCCAGGCGCCATTCGTCGCGCACGGCGTCGTCGCTCTCGGTTTTCAGGCCGATAGCTGCCCGTTCGGAATATTCGGCATCAGGCACGAGCCGCGCCAGCGCCCATATTGCCGCGCCGCGCACCAGCGGCGAGGCGTCGTCCAGCAAGGCACAGGCGGCGCCGGCAAGCGCTGAATCGCCGGAATTGCCGGCGGCGATCAGCACGTTGCGGACAAAACGGTCGCGGCCGATGCGCTTTATCGGCGACCCGGAGAAGAAGGCGCGGAAGCCGGCGTCGTCGAGAGCCAGCAGCTGGCCAAGCGGCGGCTCGCGCAAATCGTCGCGCGCGGCAAGCTTTGCCTCGGAGGCAGCCCGGGCGAACTTGTTCCACGGGCAAGCGGCGAGGCAATCGTCACAGCCATAGATGCGGTTGCCGATCTTCTCGCGGAACTCATGCGGGATCGGTCCCTTGTTCTCGATGGTGAGGTAGGAGATGCAGCGCCGCGCATCGAGCCGGTAGGGCGCCGGGAAGGCATCGGTCGGGCACGCGTCGAGGCAGGCGCGACAGGAACCGCAATGGTCGATCTCGGCCCGGTCGGGCACCAGCTCGGCGGTGGTGAAGATGGTGCCGAGGAACAGCCAGGAGCCGTGCTCGCGGCTGACCAGATTGGTGTGCTTGCCTTGCCAGCCGAGCCCGGCGGCCTCGGCCAGCGGCTTTTCCATCACCGGAGCCGTGTCGACGAACACTTTTACGTCGCCGCCGGCGCGCGCCACGATCTTGCCGGCGATTTCCTTCAACCGCCCCTTCATCACCTCGTGATAGTCGCGGTTCTGGGCATAGACGGAGATCGCGCCACGGTCGCGCTTGGCCAGCACGCCGCGCGGATCATGGTCGGGGCCGTAATTCATCGCCAGCACGACGATCGAGCGCACTTGCGGCCAGAGCGTGGTCGGCGCGCCGCGGCGTTCCAGCGTCTCGGCGATCCAGTCCATCGAGCCGTGAAAGCCGTCGGCGACGAATTCGGCCAGTCGGGCCGGCGCCAGCGGGATCGCATCGGGGGTGGTGACGGCGACGGCATCGAAGCCGGCGCGACGCGCCTCTGCGTCGATCAGCGCGCGCAGTTTTGCGGCGTCAGAAGTCGAGGTCCGCATAATGCGACACGGGCGACAGGCCGCGCACCCGATCGGTCAAAAGCGGCCGGAAGGAGGGCCGCGACTTCACCCGCGTGTACCATTCGCGCGCGGCAGGGTGCTCGCGCCAGTCGATCTCGCCGAGATAGTCGAGCACCGACAGCGTCGCCGCGGCCGCGAGATCGGCATAGGTGACCCTGCTGCCGGCCAGCCAGTGGCGGGTGCCGGCCAGCCAGTTGGTGTATTTCATGTGCTGGCGGATGTTGGCGCGCGCGGCGCGGATCGCTCCAGAATCGGGCGAGCCGCCGCCCGCCGTTTCCGGCATCACCGGCTTCAGCACGCGTTCGCGCACCAGATGGCGGGTGACCTCGCTTTCGGCCTTGTTGAGATACCAGTCGATCAGCCGGCGGATTTCGGCGCGCTGCATCGGGTCTTCGGCGAACAGCCGCTTGTCGCGCTTCAGGACGCCGCGCGTCTCATCGAGATACTCGGCGATGACGGTTGCGCCGATGATCGGCACGTCGCCTTCGGCCAGCAGGATCGGCAGCGTGCCGGCCGGGTTCAGCGCCAGGAACTCCTTGCGCCGCGTCCACGGCTTTTCCTCGATCAGGGCCAGCTCCTCGCCATATTCGCCGAAAGCGAGGCGGACGAAGCGGCAGGTGGCGAACATGGGGTGATGGAAAAGCGTCAGCATGGTTCCGCGATGATAAAGCGCACTGGCGAATCGCCGGGCGCACCGGTAAGTCTTGGCCGCCCGGTTAGCGGGCCGTCAGGGTGTTGCGACCTATAGGGGGACTTGCAGGCCATGACAAGCAAGCCGTTCCTTTAGCCGTCATGCGAATGCCGAGGTAGCCATGGAAAGCCAGACCATCGTCGAAGCCCTGCTGCTCGGCCTGCTGGAGGGGCTGACCGAGTTCATCCCGGTGTCGTCGACCGGCCATATCCTGCTCGCCGGCCATTTCCTCGGCTTCCAGTCGACCGGCAAGGCCTTCGAGATCCTGATCCAGCTCGGCGCCATCCTGGCGATTCTGAGCGTCTATTTCCGGCGTTTGTGGCAAATGCTGCTCGACCTGCCGCATGACCGGCTGACGCGACATTTCGTCATCGGCATCCTCATCGCCTTCCTGCCGGCGGCCATCATTGGCGCGCTGGCGCATGATTTCATCAAGACGGTGCTGTTCGAATCGCCAAGGCTGATCTGCATCATGCTGATCATCGGCGGCGTCGTCCTGCTGGCGGTGGACCGCATGAACCTCAAGCCGGTCTACCGCGACGTCGAGCGGTTTCCGACCCGGCTTTACCTGCAGATCGGCCTTTTCCAGTGCCTGTCGCTGATCCCCGGCACATCGCGCTCGGGATCGACGATCGTCGGCGCGCTGCTGCTGGGCGTCGACAAGCGGGCTGCGGCGGAATTCTCCTTCTTCCTCGCCATGCCGACGATGGTCGGCGCCTTTGCCTTCGACCTGTTCAAGAACCGCAACGTGCTGACATCCGCCGACCTGCCGATCATCGCCGTCGGCTTCGTCGCCGCCTTCGTGACGGCGCTCATCGTCGTGCGCTACCTGCTCGATTACGTCTCGCGCAAGGGGTACTCGCTGTTCGGCTGGTGGCGGCTGGTGGTGGGTGGCGTCGGGCTGGTGGCGTTGATGATCTGGGGGTGAGGAGGCCTCCGTCGAGTTTCTTAGCGCCCCCTCTGTCCTGCCGGACATCTCCCCCACGAGGGGGGAGATTGGCAGCTTCGGCTCAGGCGCCTTTCTTTTCAACGTTGAAAATTAGCGAAAGCGCTCGCGACATCTGATCTCCCCCCATGTGGGGGAGATGGCCGGCAGGCCAGAGGGGGGCGCTGTCCCCGCCGACGTTTCGCAAGATTCGGCCGAGCGACAGCCTCCCCTCAATTCCTTCCATAAAACGCATTCTCGACATGCACCGGCCAGCGCCACGGCAGCACCGCGACCATGTCGAAGCGCATCGACAGCTTGCCGTAGTCCGACTGGCGCGACAGCCAGATGTCGGCGGCCGCCTCGATGCGGCGCTCCGATTCGTGGCCGATCGCCTCCATCGCTTCCATCAGCGTGCGGCGCGCCTTGACCTCGACGAACAACACCAGATCGCCGCGCCGGGCGATCAGGTCGATCCGCCAAAGCGGGTGCGATGGCGGCGCGCGAGAATGCGGTAGCCCTTCAGCATCAGCGCTGCCGCCGCCAGCCATTCGCCGCGATGGCCGCGCCGATAGGCCTTCTGGCGGCTGGCGCTCGGCCGCTCAGCCACCGCCGCTTTCCGTGATAGCGCCCTCGGCGGCATCCCTGAGCTCCAGCAGCCGCCGATAGAGCGCCTGTTTCTGGCCGCCGGTCATTTTCGCGGCTTCCGCCGCCGCCTTGGAGGCCGGCATTTCGGCGGCGAGCGACAACAGCAGGCGATCGATATCGGCTGGCTCGTCGGCCTTGGCCTCGGCGGGACCGACGCAGACGACGATCTCGCCCTTTGGCGTATCGGCCGCCGCATAGTGGTCGGCCAACACTTGCAGCGTGCCGGTGCGCATTTCCTCGAAGGTCTTGGTCAATTCCCTACCGATGGCGGCCTTTCGCTCGCCGCCGAGCGCTTCGACCATGGCGCCGAGGGACTCGGCCAGCCGGCGCGGCGATTCGAAGAAGATCAGCGTCGCCGGCACGGCTTTCAGCGCTTCCAGCCGCGTCAGCCGCTGCCCGGCCTTGACCGGCAGGAAGCCGGCGAACAGGAAAGCGTCGGAGGGCAGGCCAGACGCCGTCAGCGCGGCCAGCGGTGCCGACGGGCCGGGGATCGGCACGACGCGAATGCCGTGGTCGAGCGCCTCGCCGACCAGCCGGTAGCCGGGATCGGAGACAAGCGGCGTGCCGGCGTCGGAAATCAGCGCCACGCTCTGCCCAGCCTGAAGGGCTGCGATCAGCTTCGGCCCGGCCTCGCCGGCATTGTGTTCATGATAGGCCGTGGTGCGGCGGCGGATGCCGTAGCGGTCGAGCAGCACGCGCGATACCCGCGTGTCCTCGCAGGCGACGATGTCGGCGGCGGCCAGCGTCTCCAGCGCGCGCAGCGTGATGTCGGCGAGATTGCCGATCGGCGTCGCCACCAGATAGAGCGCCGGTTCGAGCGGCCGGGCCGCGATCTCGGTCTGGCCGACCACATAGCTGCGCTTGCCCGTCTCGCCGGTCACCGATGCCTTCTCCGTTCAGCCCTGTTTGGCATGGCTGGCGCGGGCTTGCAAAAGCTTACGTCGATGTAAAGTCATCGCCATTCCTTCGCCACAGTAGGGAACGAAACCGGCATTGGCGGATTTAGCCCCTGATTCCCAAGGAGGACAGGATGGACAGCCTGAAGATACAGGACGCTTTCGAGCCCTACTATGCCGGCCGCAACCGCGGTGCCACCAGGGACAAGCGATTGCCTGCCAAGATCAGCCGGACCCAGGAGCGGGCCACAAGCGCCTTGCCGACGAATGTCAGGCTTTCCGACAACAAACCAGACAGCACGACGGAGCACTGACCGAACGATGCCCAATCGCTTCGATATCTTCATCACCCGTCTTGAAACAAAGAACGCCCGCAACGGCGTGCCGCTACCCCCATTAGACGACCAGCACCGCGCCCGCCGCGACAAGGGCGACGCCAAGCCGGTTCGCTCCGGAGAGCAGCTCGCCGAGAAAGACCGCGCCAAACACCGCCACAAGCACGACGCCTGACCCGTCCGGATTAAGCAACGACGGCTCTCACTTCGTCATCCTGGGGCGTAGCAAGGAGCGAAGCGACGCGGCGCAGACCCCAGGATCCATGCCGTGACATCAAAGCGTTTCAACGGTTCAGAATTCTACCGCCGCATTCCCCGGCAAGGGTCGCGGCATGGATCCTCGGGTCAAGCCCGAGGATGACGAAAGCGCGGTAGCGGACGCCCGGCCACATCATTCAACCCAGATACCGCGAAACGCGCACCTCCAGAAGCCTGACCAATTCCGGATCCATGAATTCATAGTCGTCCGGTATATCGAGGCAGATCACCCGGGCCTTTTTCAAGCTTGCCTTGAATTTCTTCTGCAATTTGGCGCGATGCGCCTTTTCCATGATGAAGATGATGTCGGCCCAGGTAACGAGCTCATGCGTCAGCGGCGTATCGGCATCATGGTTTGTTCCCGCCGAGGCGACCTCGATATCCCGGCGCTTGGAAAACAGCTGCTCGGCGGTCGGGCTGCGCAAGCGGTTCTGGCTGCAGACGAAGAGGATTTTTTTCATGGACAATGCCCGGGCATGATCTTGTCCGAAAACCAGTGCCCACTTTTTGCGTTCGCTGACCTTCGGTTCGGGATCATGCTTCAGCGCGCGAGATCCGCCACCACGGCGTCGAGCACGATCATGCCGGCCGGCGTGGCGCGCAGGCGGGCATTGCCGATCGGCGCCACCAGCCCCTCGCCCTGCAGCACCGAAAGCCGCGCGCTCGACAGGCCGCGCCCGGAAAACGCTTCGTAGCGGGAGAGGTCGATGCCTTCGGCCAGCCGCAGGCCCATCAGCAGGAACTCGTCGGCCTCTTCCGAGCGCGTCAGGATCTCGCCGCCGGTGACGCCATGGCCCTTGGCCTCGACCAGATTGGCCCAGGTTTCCGGCATCCGTTCGGCGATCGTGACCGTGCGGCGGCCGTTTTCGACGAAGCGGCCATGCGCGCCGGGCCCGACGCCGACATATTCGCCATAGCGCCAATAGGTCAGATTGTGCCGGCTCTCGGCGCCCGGCCGGGCGTGGTTGGAAATCTCATAGGCCGGCAGGCCATGCGCGGTGGTGATCTCCTGCGTCAGCGCATAGAGATCGGCGGCGTGGTCATTGTCGGGAATGACGAATTTCTTGGCCGCATGCAGGGCGTGGAAGGGTGTGCCTTCCTCGATGGTCAGCTGGTAGAGCGACAGATGGTCGGCTGCGTGGCCGATCGCCTGTTCGAGCTCGGCCTGCCAGGCGTCCGGTGTCTGCCCAGGCCGCGCATAGATCAGATCGAAGGACAGCCTTGGGAATATTTCGCGCGCGAGCCCGATGGCATGAAGCGCTTCATCGACATTGTGCAGCCGGCCAAGGAAGCGCAAATCCTTGTCGTTCAGCGCCTGCACGCCGAGCGACACGCGATTGACACCTGCTGCCCGGTAGCCGCGAAAACGCTCTGCCTCGACCGAGGACGGATTGGCCTCCAGCGTGACCTCGATGCCGGCGGGCACGGTCCAGTGCTTCGCCACGGCGTCCAGAACCCTGGCCACGGTTTCCGGCTTCATCAGCGACGGCGTGCCGCCGCCGAGAAAAATGCTGGTCACCTCGCGCGGCCCGGTGCGCTGGCGCATCGTCGCCAGCTCGGCCTCGAAAGCACTCGCAAAACGATCCTGGTCGACCGGCTGGTGGCGGACATGGCTGTTGAAGTCGCAATAGGGGCATTTGGCCGCGCAAAACGGCCAATGGATGTAGACGCCGAAGCCGGGCGCCCGGTCGAGCAGCATGCTCATGCCGAGCCCAATCTCGCCAGATCCAATCGCGCTTGGGCGAACTTCTGGAAAGCCCGGGCGCGATGCGACAATGCGGTCGACTGGCCGGGCTTCCAGCCGTGTTTTTCTTGCGCCGTCATCTCGCCAAAAGTCTTGTCGAAGCCATCGGGCAAGAACACCGGGTCGTAGCCGAAGCCGAGTTCGCCGCGCGGCGGCCAGACCAGCGTGCCTTCGACCTCGCCGCGATAATATTCGGCCTCGCCATCGGGAAAGGCCAGGCAAATGACGGCGACAAAGCGCCCTTTGCGCTGTTCCGGCAAGGCAGCGCCAACTTCCTGCAGCGCCACTTCGGTGCGCTGCATGGCCATGCCGAAATCGCGCGATCCTTCCGGGGTTTCGGCCCAGTTGGCGGTGTAGACGCCGGGCGCGCCGTCGAGCGCGTCGACGCAGAGGCCGGAATCATCCGACAGCGCCGGCAGGCCCGTCGCCTGGGCGGCGGCCAGCGCCTTGATGTAGGCGTTCTCCTCGAAGGTGGTGCCGGTCTCGTCCGGCTCCGGCAGGCCATAATCCTTGGCCGATTTCGCTTCGAAGCCGAAAGGCCCCATCAGATCGGCGAATTCGCGCAGCTTGCCGGCATTGTGGCTGGCGACGACGATTTTCTTTCCGTCAAGCGAATGAACAGTTGGCGAATGCATCACATGCCCCAGATTCGTGGCTCGGCGAATTCGATCGAATTGCCCGAGGGGTCGCGTATATAGATCGAACGGCCGCCTTGCGGCCATTCGAATTCGCTTTCGATGGCGATCTTCTTCGCCGCGAGATGCGCTTTCCAAGCCGCGATTTCATTGGCGCTGGCCGCCAAGCAGAGATGACCTTCGCCGACCGTGCCATGCGGCGGCACTTTCAGTCTGGCGTCAGGCGCGGGCGGGACCTTCGTCGCCTCAGCGTTGAAGATGAGCAGCACGCCTGGGCCGCAGCGGAAGAAGAGGTGCCGGCCGTCGACCTTGCCGAGCAGGTCGAGGCCGAGGACATCGGTGTAGAAGGCTTCGGCGGCCGGGAGGTCGGTGACGTAGAGGGCGGACTCCAGGATTGCGGAGGGAGTCACGAGGTGCCCCCCTCTGGCCTGCCGGCCATCTCCCCCTCAAGTGGGGAGATTGGCAGCTTCAGCGCCTCCGCACATCTCGCACCGCCCACAGTTGGCGAAAGCCGGTCGGACAGCTGATCTCCCCCCTGGAGGGGGAGATGGCCGGCAGGCCAGAGGGGGGCGCTCAAGCTCGGCATTTGAAACCTAAGCCACCGCCATCTGCTGCAGGCTGACCAGGCGCTGGATGCCTTTCTTGGCCAGGCCCATCAGGGACGCGAATTGATCCTCGGAGAAAGGCTCGCCCTCGGCGGTGCCCTGAATCTCGACGATGCCACCCTTGCCGGTCATGACGAAATTGGCGTCGGTACCGGCCGAGGAATCCTCGACATAATCGAGGTCGATGACCGGCTGGCCGTCATGGATGCCGCAGGAAATCGCCGCGACATGGTCCTTCAGCACCTTGGCGACGCTGGCCATCTGGCGGGCTTCCATCCAGCGCAGGCAATCGTACAGCGCCACCCAGCCGCCGGTGATCGAGGCGGTGCGGGTGCCGCCATCGGCCTGGATGACGTCGCAGTCGACGGTGATCTGCTGCTCGCCCAGCGCCTGCAGGTCGACCACGGCGCGCAGCGAGCGGCCGATCAGCCGCTGGATTTCCAGCGTGCGGCCACCCTGCTTGCCGGCGGAAGCCTCGCGGCGCATGCGCTCGCCGGTCGAGCGCGGCAGCATGCCGTATTCCGCCGTCACCCAGCCCTTGCCGGAATTGCGCATCCAGCCCGGCACCTTCTCCTCGAGGCTGGCGGTGCACAGGACGTGCGTGTCGCCGAACTTCACCAGGCACGAGCCTTCGGCATGCTTGGAGACGCCGCGCTCGAAGGAGATGGCGCGCATTTCGTCGAATTGGCGTTTGGAGGGGCGCATTCAGGCTTCTTTCTTAGTCATTTTTAGGATTCTTGGCCGGCTTGTAACCACATGGCGCGCGCGGCGCAAAGGAAAATGGCCGGTGATCTGACTCAGACACCAGGGTGATCTGACAGACACCGGTTGCGCGGGCCCTAGTGAAGTCTATATCCTTGGGCCGGAGGTTTTTGGCGCAATGACCAAGGCAGTTGCCGAACCCAGTCCGCTGTCGCCCGCGCTGCAGTCGCTCGACATGCGTTCGCGCGACATCTTTCGGCGCATCGTCGATTCCTACCTGAAGGGCGGCGAACCGGTGGGATCACGCAGCCTGTCGCGCATCCTGCCGTCCTCGCTGTCGCCGGCCACCATCCGCAACGTGATGAGCGATCTCGAGCATCTCGGCCTGATCTACGCGCCGCACATCTCGGCCGGCCGGCTGCCGACGCAGGCTGGCCTGCGTTTCTTCGTCGATGCCTTCATGGAGCTTGGCGACCTCTCCGACGAGGAGCGCCGCACCATCGAGGCGCAGGTGCGGGCGTCCGGCTCGGGTGCGACGCTGGAACATATGCTGACCGAAGCCAGCCAGATGCTGTCGGGCATGTCGCGCGGCGCCGGCCTGGTGCTCGCCGCCAAGAACGAGGTGGCGCTCAAGCATATCGAATTTATCCAGCTGGAGCCGACCAAGGCATTGGCGGTGCTGGTGTCGCAAAACGGCGATGTCGAAAACCGCGTCGTCGACCTGCCGGCGGGCATCACCATCTCGCAACTGCACGAAGCCTCGAATTTCCTCAACGCCCATATCCGCGGCCGCACGCTGGCCGAAGCGCGGGTCGAGATCGCCCGCATCAAGGAAGAGACAAGGGCCGCGCTCGACACGCTGTCGCAGGACCTCGTCGAGAAGGGGCTGGCGGTGTGGGCCGGCGCCGACAGCGGCCTGCCGGCGCGGCTCATCGTGCGCGGCCGCGCCAATCTGCTCGAAAACGTCACCGCCCAGGCCGATATCGAATTGTTGCGCCACCTGTTCGAGGACATGGAGACACAGGATGGGCTGATCCAGCTGCTCGACCTTGCCGAGGAGGGATCGGGCGTGCGCATCTTCATCGGCTCGGAAAACAAGCTGTTTTCGCTGTCGGGCTCGTCGCTGGTGGTCGCACCCTATCGCGACAAGGATGCCCGCGTCGTCGGCGCACTCGGCGTCATCGGCCCGACCCGGCTCAACTATGCCCGCATCGTGCCGATGGTCGACTATACGGCGCAGCTGATTTCCCGCATGCTGCGTTAGGTGTATCGATATTCAGGTGAGGCCGGCCTGCAAATGGCGGCTTCCTGCGCTTCCAGACTTCCGAGGAGAAAACAATGGCGCTCGAAGAATTCAAGGCCCGGATCAGCCTGCTGCTCGAAGAGATGGTCAACCAGCCGGAAGACCAGCACGAAATCCAGGAGCAGCTGCGCGAGAAACTGCGGGAGATGCGCGCCATGGGCCTGCCGCTGCCGGCCGATCTCGTCGAACTGGAAAAACGCCTCGACGACGATTTCTACGCCGCCGGCACTTAGAGCGATTCATCGTTTCACGGAACCGCTCTATCGCTTTGTTTTGACGCAATTCCCCAGGGGAAAGCGCTACGCGCTTTTCCTGGGAAAACCGTTTCACACTTTTCCTGGGATTGTTCTTAAGGCTGGAACCCGCCGTTTCGCTTCAACTCCTCGTGTGCAGCGGAACGATCGGCGAAACCGCCCGTTCGTCCTCTTCGCATCCTGTCTCTGTGACCAGGGTTCGGAGGACAGAATGATCCGATTGCTGGCGATTCCCGCCGCATTGTTTCTCACAGCCGCGGCATTCGCCCAGCAAGCGGACCAGCCGGTGCTGAAGGGTGCGGCTGCCTTCGGCGACTGGCGTGCCGACAGGCCAGGCGTGCGCCGCCTGATCAAGCCGGAAGACCTGCCAAGACCCTACGCCACCAAATCCGCCTCGAACAGCGCCGGCCTGGTCGACAGGCCGGCAAGTGCCAAGCCTAAACTGCCGGCGGGCTTTTCGGCCGAGCTGATCGCGTCGGGCATCGACAATCCGCGCGTCGTGCGCATCGCGCCGAACGGCGACCTGTTCGTCGCCGACAGCGAGGCCAACCAGATCCGCGTCTATCGCCTGACCGAGGGCAGCGCGAAGCCAGCGAAGGACGGCGTCTTTGCCGGCAATCTCAACCAGCCCTACGGCATTGCTTTCTACCCGCCGGGCAATGACCCGCAATGGGTCTATGTCGCCAACAGCGACAGCATCGTGCGCTTTGCCTACCGCAACGGCGACCTGAAAGCCGCCGGCGAGCCGGAGACGATCGTCGACAACATTCCTGCCAATCATCACTGGACCCGGGACATCGCGTTCTCGCCGGACGGCAAGACGCTCTATCTGTCGGTCGGCTCGGGTTCGAACGTCGCCGAGGATATGGCAAAGGAGCCGGAGGGCGGGCTCGACGCCTGGGCGAAGTCGAAGCCGCTCGGCGCCACATGGGGGTCCGAAGACGGCCGCGCCGACGTGCTGGCCTTCGACCCCGACGGCAAGAACGAACGCATCGTCGCCACCGGCCTGCGCAACTGCTCGGGCATGACCGTCCAGCCGGCGACCGGCGCGCTCTGGTGCGTCGTCAACGAGCGCGATGCGCTGGGCGACAATGTGCCGTTCGATTACGCAACGGCCGTCAAGGACGGCGCTTTCTACGGCTGGCCCTGGTATTATGTCGGCAACAATGAAGATCCGCGCCACAAGGGCGAACGCCCCGACCTCGCCGGCAAGGCGGATATTCCCGATGTGCTGGTACAGGCGCATTCGGCGCCGCTCAACATCGCCTTCTACGACGGAAAGGACTTTGGCCCCGGTTCCGGCTTTCCGGCCGAATACAAAGGCGACGCCTTTGTCGCCCTGCACGGTTCATGGAACCGCGGCAACAGGACCGGGTACAAGGTGGTGAGATTGCTGTTCAGGGACGGCAAGCCGACCGGCGCGTACGAGGACTTCATGATCGGTTTCGTCGTCTCCAACGGCGAGGTCTGGGGTCGGCCGGTCGGGGTGGCGGTGGCCCGGGATGGCGCGCTGATCGTGACCGAGGACGGCAACGGCACCATCTGGCGCGTCACCTATGGCCAAGGTCGGTCCTGAGAATCTGCCTGAGGGGCGCAGGCCCCCTCACCCGGATTGCCGAAACCGAATTGCAAAAGGGCAATTCGGGGCAATCCGACCTCTCCCCGAGGGGAGAGGAGCTTACTAGCGCCGGCTCTTTTCTCTTCTCCCCCACGGGGAGAAGGTGGCCGCGAAGCGGCCGGATGAGGGGGCCTTCTTCGCGTGTTGCAGCGATACCTGGTGCAATGGAATCCGGCCCCCAGGGAATTCAATTCTGGTCCGTTCCATGCGACAAGGCATTTCTGACCCGGGACCAATGCCATGACCCTCACCGGCTTCCTCGCCTACAGTGCCGCTCTCGGCATCGCCGCGGCCATTCCCGGCCCCGGCATCACCGCGCTTGTCGCCCGCGCGCTCGGCTCCGGCTTCCGTTCGTCGCTGGCGATGTCCTTTGGCCTGATGCTTGGCGACCTCACCTACCTGACCGCCGTGGTGCTCGGTCTCGCCTTCGTCGCGCAGAGCTTCGGCATGGTTTTCCTGGCCATCAAATGGCTTGGTGTCGCCTACCTCGCCTACCTTGGCTGGCGCTTCTGGACCAGCGGCATCACGCCGGAGACGGTCGAGGCCAGGAAGGGCAAGGGCGGGCTGGTTTCGAGCTTCATCGCCGGCCTCACCGTCACGCTCGGCAATCCGAAGACGATGATCTTCTACTTGGCGATCACGCCGACCATCGTCGATCTGAAGACCATCACGCTGGCCGATTACGGCATTCTCGTCGCGCTGACGATCGTCGTGCTGCTGGTGGTGCTGGTGCCCTATCTGGCGCTGGCGGCCAAGGCGCGCTGGTTCCTGAAATCGCCGCGCGCGCTGAAAGCCCTGAACCGCACCGCCGCCGGCTTCATGGTCGGCGCGGCAGCGGCGATTGCCGCCCGCCAATAGAGGCCTTTCGGCCAAAACATTCCAACGACGGGCTTTTGCGGGAAACGCTTTTCCGGGGCAGAGCTGTTTTAGACACGGGGCCCACTCGGATATTTTCGGCCGACAGTCTATGTTGCGCCGCTGAAAGCCTTATCTTGGCGGCTGGAATGCCATTTGCCTGAAATTCTCACTTGCCTGAAATTCTGGGAGCGAAACCAATGAACAAGCCCGTCACATCAGCCCGTGTGCCCGGCCGCGGCCGCGTCTACGATTCCATCACCGACACGATCGGCGACACGCCGCTGGTGCGGCTCGACAAGTTCGCCAAGGAAAAGGGCATCGTCGCCAATCTCATTGCCAAGCTCGAATTCTTCAATCCGATCGCCTCGGTCAAGGACCGCATCGGCGTGGCAATGATCGAAGCGCTGGAGGCGGCCGGCAAGATTTCCCCCGGCAAGACGACGCTGGTCGAACCGACATCCGGCAACACCGGCATCGCGCTCGCCTTCGCCGCTGCAGCCAAGGGCTACAAGCTGATCCTGACGATGCCGGAAACGATGTCGATCGAGCGCCGAAAGATGCTGGCGCTGCTCGGCGCCGAACTGGTGCTGACCGAAGGCCCGAAAGGCATGAAGGGCGCCATCGCCAAGGCCGACGAACTGGCGGCGACGATCCCCAACGCGGTCATCCCGCAGCAGTTCGAAAACCCCGCCAATCCGGAAATCCACCGCACGACCACGGCCGAGGAGATCTGGAACGATACGCATGGCGAGGTCGATATCTTCGTCGCCGGCATCGGCACCGGCGGCACCATCACCGGCGTCGGCCAGGTGCTGAAGAAGCGCAAGCCCTCGGTGCATGTCGTCGCCGTCGAGCCGGAATCCTCGCCGGTGCTGTCGGGTGGCCAGCCCGGCCCGCACAAGATCCAGGGCATCGGCGCCGGCTTTGCGCCAAAAATCCTCGACACCACGATCTATGACGAGATCGTCAAGGTCTCGAACGAGGATTCGGTCGCCAATGCCCGCCTCGTCGCCCGCCTCGAAGGCGTGCCGGTCGGCATCTCGTCGGGCGCCGCCCTGCAGGCGGCAATCGTCGTCGGCTCGCGGCCGGAGAACAAGGGCAAGAACCTGGTGGTGATCATCCCGTCCTTCGCCGAGCGCTATCTGTCGACGATTCTGTTTGAGGGGTTGGGGGCGTAGGTCTCGACACGCACACAGGGAAACGCCGCGATCCTTCGCGCCCCCCTCTGCCCGGCAGGACAGAGGGGGCGCTGTCCCGCCAACGCTGCAATCTGGCCCGCTGAAAATCCACCCGTGGCGGTCACTGCCTGCTTGAGCGGAACCCTGCTTCCGGTTCATATCGCCCCAGGCTCGCCCTGCGCGGGCCGGGGGAGGATTTCATGTACAAGCTCTACACACGTCCGGGCAGCGGCGGCTTCGTCGTCGAGGCAGCGCTGGCGCTGGCGAACGCGCCGTTCGAGCACATAGACGTGCCGAAGACGGACCGGGCCGACCCGGCGTTCCTCGGCATCAGTCCGTTGAACCAGGTGCCGGTGCTGACCTTGCCGGATGGTCGCTCGATCACTGAATCGGCGGCGATCTGCATCCTGCTTGCCGAGCGTCATCCCGACGCCGGCCTGGCGCCGGCGGCCGAGGCGCCGGCGCGCGCCGACTTCCTGCGCTGGATGGCCTTCATGTCGTCGGTGCTCTATCCGGCGGTGCTGCGTTTCTACTACGCCTACCGCTACACGACCGATGCCGACGGCACGAAGGCGGTCAAGCAGGCGGCCGTCGCCGAGATGGACCGCGGCTTCGCCGTTGTCGATGCCGCTCTCGAGGACCGCGACTGGCTGGTCGGCGACCTGATGTCGCTGGCCGACATCTACCTCGTCATGCTGGTGGCCTGGTATCCCGACGTCGACAGAGCGCGAACGGCCTGGCCGAACATTGAACGGCTATGGTCCGCGTTGCGGGCGCATCCGCTGATGAAAACGCTCAACATGTCGCATGAGATGTGGCCCGCGTGACCGGATTACCGACGAAGCTTAATTTCTGAGCGCTGCCCGTTTTCCTTGCAGGAAGCGGCGCACCGCCGCGTCGCGTTCGAGGCCGATCGCGCGATCATAGGCCTCGGAAGCCTGCGGTACCTGCCCGAGCCGAGCCAAAAGACCGGCACGCGCCGCCCAATAGGGTTGATAGTCGGCAAGCCGCTCGTCGTCACCCAGCACGTAAAGGGCCGCCAGCCCCGCCACGGCGCCTTCAACCTCGGCGATCGCCACCGCGCGGTTGATCGCCACCACCGGCGATCCAACGATCGAAAGCAGCGCGTCATAGAGCTCGCGGATTGCCACCCAGTCGGTGCGGCCCGTCAGCCGTCGCGCCGCATGTGCGGACTGCACGGCGGCTTCGAGCTGATAACGGCCGATGACACCCATGGTGGCGGCGCGGCGGAGCAGGGATTCCGCCTCGTCGATCAAGGCGGCGTCCCATTTCGCGCATTTCTGCTCGGCGAGCGGCACATAATCTCCAGCCGCATCACGCCGTGCCGGGCGGCGCGCCTCGGCAAACAGCATCAGCGACAGCAGGCCAAGCGCCTCAGGCTCCTCCGGCATCAGCGACGCGACCAGCCGGCCGAGCCAGATGCCTTCGGTCGCCAGGTTGCGCCCTCGCGTCTCGGTGCCGGCCGGGTCGGACCAGCCTTCCGCGAAGGCGGCGTAGATGGCTTCCAGCACCGCGTCCAGCCGTTCGCCGAGTTCGGCCCGCTCCGGTATGCGGAACGGAATACCGGTTTCCCGGATGCGGGTCTTGGCGCGCACCAGGCGCTGGCCCATGGTTGCCGGCGAGACAAGGAAGGCAGAAGCGATCGTGGCCGCGTCGAACCCCAGGACGGTCTGCAGGATCAGCGGCGAGCGCACGCCGGCTTCGATGGCCGGATGAGCGCAGGCAAACATCAGCCGCAACCGTTCGTCGGGCAGGTCTTCGTCGGTCATGCGCGCCTCCATCTCCTGCGCGATCAGCTTGAGGTGATCGCGGCCGGCCTCGCTGGTCAGCCGCCGCCTAACCGCATCGACGCGCCGGCGCCGCGCCACCGCCAGCAACCAGGCTTCCGGCTTGTCGGGCACGCCGGTTCGCGGCCAGTGTTCGAGCGCCGCGGCAAAGGCATCGGCCAGCGCGTCTTCGGCGCCGGCCACGTCGCGGGACCGGGCGGAGAGATAGGCGATCAGCTTGCCGTAGCTCTGCCGGGCGGCGGCCTCTGCTGCCGCCCGCGCAGTGTCTGGCCCGACGGCTGTCACGCCGCGTAATCTTTCATGTATTCTGCCATCGGCCAGATCGGCCGCACTTCCATGGTGCCGGCGCTGGCACCGGGACAGCGCGCCGCCCACGAAATCGCCGCGTCCATGTCGGGCGCCTCGATCAAATAGTAGCCGCCGAGTTGCTCCTTGGTATCGGCATAGGGGCCGTCAATCACATTGGTCTTGCCGCCGGCCACCCGTACGGTGGTTGCTATCTTCGTCGGTTTCAATCGCTCACCGGCCAAGAACACACCGGCCTTCTTCATCGCTTCGGTATAAGCGCCATAGGCGACGCTCATCTGGGTGAGCGCCTCCTTGGGCGCGGCTGCCATTCCGGCTTCGCTGGAATAGATAAGAAGCAGATACTGCATGGTCATCTCCCGTGTTATTCATGGCCGCGTCGTTGCGAGCCGGACGTATGTCGCGCGGCAGTGCCCGATTTCGACAGGCTGCATAAAAAACTTTCGGCTCCGATCGCTTTTTGTGCAAGCCGCCATCTGTTTTCCTGGTCCCTCAACCGTTCGTCTAACCAGCACAATCGCGGGTTGCGGATCACTGTCTAAACTCGCCCCGGTTCGCATCCAAAGCGCGTCGCATTTGAGCGGATTCAGGCGACGCGCTTTAGCTCCATGCATGTCGTTCTCGCAAAACCGGAGCCACTTTTGCTCGACATGCATTGGGGGGCGGGTGCGGCGACTCCGGCGTCTACTATCCGCTCGGCGTCGCGCTGTCGGAAATCTACGGCAAGGGCATCGAGGGCGCCCGCACCCAGGTGCAGGCGACCAAGGCTTCGGTCGAAAACCTCACAGCTGGACGCTGTGCACGGTTCAGCGTTGCCGGGACTCGGCAAGGCGGCTGGCGGCACGATTGTGCTGGAGCCGTGTACGCCAGACCATGATCCCGAAAAGTGGAATCCGGTTTTCGGCAAAGATCATGGCCAAACAGAAAGAGATGGCTCGAGCCAGCCGCGATAGCGCACGATCAATCCGGTGAGCGGATGTGAAATTGGATGATGCGGCCGCCAAAAGTGCCGTAGCCGCCGACAATGAGAAGTTTCATCCAGCGCTCCCCCAGAGCCACTCTTTCTAGTCCAGGAACCGCTCCCGCAGCTCTGCCGACGGAATGTCGCAACTGTCCTTCCTGCCGAACAGGGCGTAGCGATTCTTGGCGATGCGGTCGTAAAGCCAATTGCGCAGCGGGCGCGGCAGCAGCAACAGCAGCTTGGCTGCCCGCCATGGCCAGCCAAGCTCCGCCATGACGGCGACCAAGCTGTCGAGCTGCGTGAAGGCGAGGCCGCCGACCAAGACGAGATTGGTTTCGTAGGAGTCCGTGCGCAGCCCGTGCTTTTTGAACAGCGCTTCGCCGAAGGGTGACTGCGCGGTGGCGAAGCGGAAGCGGCTTTGACGGTCGAGCCTGACCACCATGCGCACGAAGCTGGAGCACAGCACGCAGACGCCGTCGAAGACGATCAGCGGATGGCTTGCAACGAAGGGTTCAGAGGGACGGCCTGACTTGGGTCGACTTGAATGGGGCCGACCTGAATGGGGAAAATCGGTCACGCGGGCCTCGGCTGCTTGTGTCCGACGACACTAAGCCAGCCGCGGGCGGCATCAAAGCCGTGGCGATGTCGCACGCCGCCTGTCGGAGAGAGCGGGACGCTCGGCACGATAGGTGGTGGCGCGGGTAGAGGCGGCCGGCCTGCAGATCCGGCTGTCGTGGCGGCTCTCGAAGGTCATGATCAGTGCGCGCTGACGCCGAGCGAGTTGCCGCGACGCGCACAGGCCGGGCCGGGGCCGCGCATGTAGTAGCGCTCGGGCCGATAGGTCGGCGCGACGAATTCGCGAATGGCGGCGGCATAGCCGATGAGGTGCGTGAGGAAGTTCATTGTACCTGTCCCTGTCCCGATTTTCGGATGTCCCTTCCGATTTGCGGGCATCATAGCGTCGAGGCGTGAATAGTCGGTGAACACGATGTTAATATCTGGTCGAAAAGGCCTTGGTTCGTGGCCGGAATGCGGCTGATTCGGGGTCTTTCCGTGTGGTTCGTCGGCATTCCGGCCAATGTGACTTTTGCATCACATATGTTTCGTTTGAATGTCGCCCGCGCGCGGTTCTGTTTCAATTTTTGCCGCGTTTGCGAAATTTCCATGCTGGCCGCCACGGCGCCTCAGGCGCACCTTGGCATCCAGATCGTCGGGCTTGGCGGAACTGGAGCGGGGTCTGTCCGTTCTCACCTTCATCTGGTTGTTGAAGGGAAGATATCATGGCGCCGCGTCCAGCCTGGAAGGGCTATCTGAAGCTGTCGCTGGTCACCTGTGCCGTCGAGCTGACCAATGTCGTCACCCACACCGAGAAAGTCTCGTTCCGGGTGCTGAACCGCAAGACCGGCAACACGGTGAAGCGCATCTATGTCGATGCCGAAACCGACAAGCCGCTTGGCGACGGCGACGAGATCAAGGGCTACGAAGTCGACGACGGTGATTTCGTCCACATCGAGGAAGACGAGATCGAGGGGGTGCAGATCGAGTCCTCGCACACGATGGCGCTCGATGGCTTCGTCGACAAATCCTCGATCGAGCAGATCTATCTCGACACGCCCTATTATGTCGCGCCGGCCGACAAGGTGTCGGAGGAGGCATTCGCAGTCATCCGTGACGCCATGGCGGGCAAGAAGATGGCCGGGCTGGCGCGCATCGTGCTCTATCAGCGCGAGCGCCCGGTGGTGATCGAACCGCTGGGCAAGGGCATGGTGCTGACGACGCTGCGCTACGACAACACGGTGCGGCAGCCGGACACCGTCTTCGGTGACATCCAGTCGGTCAAGACCGACCAGGAAATGACCGAGTTGGCCGAGCTGATCATCGACAAGAAGAAAGCCAAGTTCGATCCCTCGAAATTCGACGACAAATACGAGGACGCACTGCTCGAGCTGATCCGCGCCAAGAAAGCCGGCAAGAAGGCGCCGAAGGCGAAGGCCGCTCCCAAGCCCTCCAATGTCGTCAACCTGTTCGACGCGCTGAAGAAGAGCCTGTCGTCGGATGGCGGTTCATCGAAGGGTTCCACGTCGGCGAAAGCCCAACCGGCGGCCAAACGCATCAAGCCGGGCGCGCCCAAGCGCAAATCGGCCTGAGGATATCAAGCCATGGCCAGCCTCGAACAGTACCACTCCAAGCGCGATTTCAAGAAGACCGCCGAGCCGGCCGGCAAGGTCGCGCGCAGAAAGAGCGAGGCGGGCGGCATCTTCGTCACCCACAAGCACGCCGCGACAAGGCTGCATTACGACCTTCGGCTGGAGCATGACGGCGTGCTGTGGAGCTGGGCCGTCACACGCGGCCCGAGCCTCGACCCGCATGAGAAGCGGCTGGCCGTGCATGTCGAGGATCATCCGATCGACTACGCGCCGTTCGAGGGCACCATTCCCAAGGGCGAATATGGCGGCGGCTCGGTCATCGTCTGGGACGAGGGCACCTGGGTTCCCGAGATCGACCCGGCCAAGGCGATGAAAAAAGGCCATATCAGCTTCGAACTCAACGGCCACAAATTGCATGGGCTTTGGCATCTCGTGCGGCTGAAGCCGCGCGCGGGCGAAAAGCGGGACAACTGGCTGCTGATCAAGTCGGACGACGCCGCTGCGCGACCCGGCGAGGATATTCTGAAGGAGGCACCGGAATCGGTGAAGTCCGGCCTGACGATCGAGGAGGTCGGCGAGGGCAAGGCTGCCAAGGGCGAGAGGCCGAAAGTCTGGCATTCCAACAAGCCGGCCGCCGGCAAGGCAAAGGCCGGCAAGCGCCTCGACTTTGTCGAGCCGCAGCTCGCCACGCTGGAGCGGGATGCGCCCGCCGGCAAGGACTGGCTGCACGAGGTGAAGTTCGACGGCTATCGGATGCAAGCGCAAATCGCCGGCACCGAAGTGCGGCTGCTCACCCGCACCGGTCTCGACTGGACGGAAAAGTTCGGCGATGCGATCGCCACGGAACTCGCCGGCTTGAAATGCAGCGACGCCATCATCGACGGCGAGATCGTTGTGCTGGCCGGCAGCGGTGTTTCGTCCTTCGCGCTGCTGCAGGCGGATCTGTCGGCGAAGCGGACAGATCGCTTCATCTACTATGTCTTCGACCTGATGCGGCTTGACGGCGAGGATTTGCGCGGCGAGCCGCTGGTCGAGCGCAAGCAGGCCTTGCAGGACCTGCTGGGCAAGCGGCCCGAGAATTCGGCAGTCCGTTTCAGCGACCATTTCGCCGAGCCCGGCAAGATCATGCTGGAGCATGCCTGCCGCATGGGACTGGAAGGCGTCGTCTCAAAGCGCGCCGATGCGCCCTATCGCAGCGGGCGCGGCCCGTCCTGGGTGAAGTCTAAATGCACGGCGCGACAGGAATTCGTCATCGGCGGCTATCTGCCGTCGGAAAAGACCGGGCGCGGGCTGCGCTCACTGCTGGTCGGCTATTTTGACGGCGGCAAACTGCATTATGCCGGCCGCGTCGGCACCGGCTTCTCCGCCAAGGGCGCCACCGACTTGAAGACAAAACTCGATGCGCTGAAGGCGAAGGATTCGCCCTTCGACAAGGCCGTGCCGAAGGGCAAGGGCCTGGTCTGGGTGAAGCCGGAGCTTGTCGGCGAAGTGGAGTTCCGCAGCTGGACCTCAGACCGTATAATACGCCACGCCTCGTTCCAGGGATTGCGCGAGGACAAGCCGGCGGAGGAAGTCGTGCAGGAAAAGCCCCAGACATCGACAGGCAAGACATCGACAGGCAAGACATCGACGGGCAAGGCATCGCCAGGCAAGAGCCCGGCCAAGGCCAAGCCGGCAACAAGCGGCGCCACCAGCCCTGCCGGGGCGATGACGACCAGCGTAAAACTCTCTCACCCCGACAAGCTGCTGTGGCCCGACGAAAAAATATCCAAGCAAGGCCTGCTCGACCACTACGCGTCGGTGTGGCCGCGCATGGAACAGTTCATTGTCAACCGGCCGCTCAGCCTGGTGCGGGCGCCGGATGGGGTCGGCGGGCCGCGCTTCTTCCAGAAACATGCCTCGGCCGGCATGAGCGACAAGATCGCCCGGATGAAGGACCCGACGGACGGCGAGGAGATCCTGTTCATCCGCGATTTCGACGGCGTTGCCGCACTTGTCCAGTATGGCGTGGTCGAGATCCACATCTGGGGCTGCATGATCGACCGGCTGGAACAGCCGGACCAGATCATCTTCGATCTCGACCCCGATGAAGGCGTCGACGTGAAGGCGGTGCGCGAGGCGGCACTCGATATCAGAGGCAAGCTCGACGAGCTGTCGCTGCCGAACTTCGTCAAGACATCCGGCGGCAAAGGCTACCATGTCCTAGTACCGTTGAAACCATCGGCGGATTGGGAAGCGGTGAAGACCTTCGCCCATGATTTCGCCAAGGCGCTGGAGCAGGGCTCCCCCAGCCGTTACACCGCGACACTGTCGAAGAAGGCGCGCACCGGAAAGATCTTCGTCGACTATCTACGCAATGGCCGGGGCTCGACCACGGTCGCGCCCTATTCGTCGCGTGCCAAGAAGGGCGCCACCGTATCGATGCCGGTGACATGGGCCGAGATCGAGGCCGGGCTAGCGCCGAACGCTTTCCCGATCGGCGACAAGACGACCTTGAAGCGGCAGGCGGAAGCCGATCCGTGGGTGGATTTTTTCAAGGAGGGGAAGGTGCTGAAGCGGGGGTAGTTTATCCGCACATTAGCAAGCGTAGTGATCCTTCGCGCCCCCCTCTGGCCTGCCGGCCATCTCCCCCTCAAGGGGGGAGATCATGCATTCGGCCGCTTTCGCCAACCATCAACGCTGCAAGGTGAGCGGGACAGCGAAGCCGCCAATCTCCCCCCTTGAGGGGGAGATGCCTGGTAGGGCAGAGGGGGGCGCTGTCCCGCCGCCATCTCAGCCCAGAAACACCCTCTCGAACGCCTGCTTGCCCGGCGGCGAGAAAATCACCGCGCGGCTGTCCTTTTCACGGCGCGCCCATTTTTCCAAAAGGATCTTGTCGAGGATGGCTGCGCCCAGCGTGCCGGCCAGATGCGAGCGCCGCACGCTCCAGTCGAGGCAGGCGCGGCACACCGGGCGGCGCGGCTTGGCATCGATATCGATGCCTATTGCCGCGAAATGCGATGCCGCCGATGGCCCGAGCCTGATCTCCTTGTCGTCGCGCAGCAGAATTTCCTTCTCGACGAGACGATCGAGCATCGCCACGGCCTGCTCGCCGGCCAGGTGGTCGTAGCAGACGCGCGCCACGCGCATGGCACCGTCGCGCGGGCCCGGCCGCACGCGTTTCGGGCCAACGGCTTCCGCGACACCCGTGATGGCTTCGATCATGCCCGCCACCTGCGGGCCGGCAAGGCCGTAGTAGCGATGCCGGCCCTGGCTCGCCAGCGTCAGCAACCCACCTTCCATCAGCTTGCCCAGATGCGAACTGGCCGTTGGCAGCGATACGCCGGCCTCGAGCGCCAGTTCGCTCGCCGTCAATGCCGTGCCGCCCATCAGCGCGTTGAGCATGTTTGCCCGCGCCGGGTCCCCGACCAGGCTGGCAATGCGGGCAATGTCAGGTCCTTCACGCATAGTTCGTTTCTCATCGAAGCATTCTTGTCGATAAGCACTATTCTCCGACCAGATCAAGGAGACGACGATGACAACCGCAACCACTTCCGCACCGTTCCCCAGCCGCCGATCGTTCCCGTTCGTCGCCTGGTTCCGCTCGCGGCCAAGGGCCCGGTGGCATGACCGCCATTTGCAGCGTCTCGACCTTGCCGAGATTGACGATCATTTGCTGCGCGACCTCGGCCTGACCCGGGAAGACGTGCGCCGCGAATGCGCGAAGTCCTTCTGGCAGGCATGACCGCCGAGGGAATTGCCTAGCACATCGATCCTGGGGATGCTTCGACGCCGCTCGAACTATCGACGCAAGATAAATCAACCCGCCAAGGAGACGACCATGACAATCACCTGCTTCATCCGCTATGAGATCGACCCGTTCGGCAAGGCGGCGTTCGAGGAATATGCCCGCAACTGGGGCCAGGCCATTCCGCGCTGCGGCGCCGACCTGATCGGCTATTTCGCGCCGCATGAGGGCTCGGCCACGACGGCCTATGCCGCCTACAACATCGACAGTCTGGCGGCCTACGAGGCCTACCGTGCGCGCCTTGCCGCCGATCCCGCCGGCAAGGCAAACTATGAATTCGCCAAGCGTGAAAGATTCATCCTCAAGGAGGACCGCATCTTCCTGAAGCACGTCTCTGGACCGCATGCGAAACTGGTGTTGCCGTGATCGCCGTCATCTTCGAGGTCGAGCCGGCGGCCGGCAGACGCGATGCCTATCTCGGCATCGCCGCCGATTTGCGCCCGCTGCTCGACGGCATCGATGGGTTTGTCTCGATCGAGCGCTTCCAGAGTCTTGGCGACCCGAACCGCATCCTGTCGCTGTCGTTCTGGCGCGACGAAGAGGCGGTCAAGGCCTGGCGCAACACCGAAGAGCACCGGCAGGCGCAGAAGGCGGGCCGTGGCGGTATCTTTGCCGGCTACCGACTGCGCATCGCGCATGTCGTGCGCGATTATGGGCTGACGGAGAGGACCGAGGCGCCTGCGGACAGCCTGATGGTGAATGGGTGAATAATTAGCGCGGTTCTCCCTTCTCTCCTTGTGGGAGAAGGTGTCGCCGAAGGCGACGAATGAGATGTTCCAGAAAGCACTAACGCCTCACTCCGTCCAACACCCCTCATCCGTCTTGGCGCCGCGCGCCAATCCACCTTCTCCCGCTAGGGGAGAAGGAAGAGGAGCGCTCACGCATTCCCGATCAGCACGCCCGCCGCGAACACCAGCGCGCCGCCCAGCACCACCTGGAAGGCCGCGCGCAGGAAGGGTGTCTGCATATAGCGGTTCTGGACGAAGGCGATGGCCCACAATTCGAAGAACACCACCACCGCGGCAACCGCCGTCGCCGTCCAGAAATGCGGGATGAGATAGGGCAGCGCGTGGCCGAGGCCGCCGAGCGTCGTCATGATGCCGACGGTCAGCCCGCGCTTGATCGGCGAGCCGCGGCCCGACAATTTGCCATCGTCGGACGCGACTTCGGTGAAACCCATCGAAATGCCGGCGCCGATCGAGGCGGCAAGCCCGACCAGAAGCGTCTGCCAGGTGTCATGCGTGGCAAAGGCGGCAGCGAAGATCGGCGCCAGCGTCGACACCGATCCATCCATCAACCCGGCAAGCCCCGGCTGCACATAGGTGAGGATGAACTGGCGCTGCTCGGCGCTCGCTTCTTCTTCCTTGACGGCGCCCGGCACATGTTTCTGTTCCAGCCGCTGCGCCAGCGTCTCATGGCCCTGCTCGGCAATAGCCAAATCGTCGAGCAGTTTGCGGGTCGAGGCGTCGCTGGTGCGCTTGGCCGCCTCGACGTAGAACAAATAGGCGCGCCGTTCCATCGCCTCGGCCTGGTTGCGCACATGCTCGATGCCGAGCGGTCTCACCAGCCAGTCGGGCTTGCGCTCGAAGTAGCCCTTCACATGCTCGCGCCGGATCAGCGGGATGTGCTCGCCGAAACGCTTGCGGAAAAGCTCGATCAGCGCGTCGCGATGGCCGTCCTCTTCCTCGGCCATCTCCTCGAACACCTTTGCCGATTGCGGAAAGTTTTCCGCCAGCCCGTCGGCGTAGGACCGGTAGATGCGCCCGTCATCTTCCTCGGACGAAATGGCCAATGCCAGGATCTCTTGTTCGGAGAGCGATTCGAAGGGGCGGCGGCCGAAGCCGAAAACACGGGAAAGCATGAGGAATTCACCCTAGTTTAGAATGGTTCTAAACTAGGGTTTGACGTGCCCCAGGTCAATTGCGCGCTTGGGTCGCGGTCAAGAATTGTTGAAGCCACCCCGGAAACATCCCTTCATTATCAGCGAATGTTCACCTATATGATGGAACCAGAGCCAAGAAAAAGGGAATCCGCAGATGACGGCAAAACATCCCCCGCACAGCTATGACCCGAAGCCCGTTCTCGACCTCATCGCCAGCATCGAGGCCGATTTGCAGCGCCTGAAAGGCCTCGTCGAACAGCAGGTCGAGAAATTCGATCCCGCCAACCCGCACAACAAGGCCCCGGACGGCAAATTGACCGAAGAGGGCGTCGAGTGCTGCTACCGCATGTTCGACGAGGGCAAATCGCGTTATTCGGTCGCCCAGCAGATGAAGATCTCGTTTGCCGCCGCCACGCACCGCTTCAACAACTGGCGCAAGCTGGGTGGGACCAAGAGGCAGAGGGCTTTGCTTGGATAGGCGGTGATTGGCCGCAGGGCCAGTTGCCGATCTCGGCGCCGCCCCTCATTGCCCTGCCGGGCATTTCTCCCCGTATAGTGACGGGGAGAAAGAAGCTGTCGCCGAGGATTTCGCCAATCACCAGCGTTGCAAGAAAAGCGCCGACCTTACGGCCAGCCCCCTCTCCCCGTCACTATACGGGGAGAGGATGCCGGCAGGCAGGTGAGGGGCAGCGCAAGCGCCAGTTGTTGCTCGCCAAATTTTGTAATTTTGTAGCGGTCACATTTTTTCGTTGGCGCACCACAGTTGTTTGCGGGCATCATAGGAAGACACCTTGCCTTCCACTGGACCTCATATGATTGCTGTCGATCCCTCCCGGCATTGCCGACATCCACCGCGCCGCAGCCAGGCTTGCCGGGCTGATCGTCGAAACCCCCTTGATCGAATCGCAGGAGCTGAACAAGCGTTTCGGCGCCCGCATCCTGTTCAAGCCGGAGACACTGCAGCGCACCGGCTCGTTCAAGTTCCGCGGCGCCTACAACAAGCTGTCGTCGCTCAGCGAAGAAGAGCGTAGCCGTGGCGTCGTCGCCTTCTCGTCGGGCAACCATGCGCAAGGGGTCGCGGCGTCGGCCGCGATGTTCGGCGTCAAGGCGGTCATCGCCATGCCGGCTGACGCGCCGGCGATGAAGATCGGCAATGTCCGCAAGATGGGAGCGGAGGTGGTTCCCTTCGACCGCTTCCGCGACGACCGCATGAGCGTGGTGCGCCCCTACATAGAGAAAGGCATGGTGCTGGTGCCGCCCTTCGACGACCCGGCCATCATCGCCGGCCAGGGCACGATCGGCCTCGAATTGATGCGCCAGGCAAAGGCGCTTGGCGTCAGCCTCGACGCGGTGGTCATTCCCTGCGGTGGCGGTGGCCTGTCGAGCGGCATTTCCGTTGCCGTCAAGGATGCCTCACCGGACACCGCGGTCTGGGCGGTGGAGCCCGAGCATTTCGACGACACCCGCCGTTCGCTGGCCGCCGGCGCCAGGGTTTCGAACGAGCCGGGCCATGCCTCGATCTGCGACGCGATCCTGACCGCCGAGCCCGGCGTGATCACCTTCGAGATCAACCGTAGGAACCTCACTGGTGCCATCGCCGTCTCCGACAAGGCGACGGCGCAGGCTATGCGGGACGCCATGGCCTATCTCAAGCTGGTGGTCGAGCCCGGCGGCTGCGTGGCGCTGGCGGCCCTGTCGTCGGGCGAGATCGAGCTGTCAGGCAAATGCGTCGCCGTGGTGCTGTCCGGCGGCAATGTCGATTTCGGAACTTACGCGGAGATCATGGCGGCGGCTTAACAACACGGCGCAGAATAAGTCGTTCCGTGGCGATCCTTCGCGCCCCCTCTGTCCTGCCGGACATCTCCCCCACAGGTGGGGAGATTGGCCGTCACCACTGTCGTCGCCAATCTCCGACGCTGCTAAGGGGTGGCCGGCGCCAAAGCTGCCAATCTCCCCCCAAGTGGGGGAGATGGCCGTCAGGCCAGAGGGGGGCGCTGTCCCGCCGGCCTCGCCATAGCCATGGCGCCTAGTCCAGCGTCCGCCTGAACCGCACCAGCGCCACGCCGGCAAACAGCGCCACGAACACCACCAGCCAGCCGATCTCCGTTGCCACCGCCGGCAGTTCGGCGCCCTTCAGCATCACCGCGCGGATGATGCGCAGGAAATGCGTCAGCGGCAGGATCTCGCCGAAGGCCTGTGCCCAGCCGGGCATGCCGCGATAGGGGAACATGAAGCCGGACAGCATGATCGACGGCAGGAAGAAGAAGAAGGTGAGCTGCAGCGCCTGCATCTGCGTGCGGGCAATGGTCGAAATCGTGTAGCCGAGCAGCACCAGCGCCAGCACGAAGATGAGCACGGCGGTGAGCAGCAGCGACATCGACCCGGTGAAGGGGATTGCGAACAAAAGCTTGGCCGCCACCAGCACCACCACCACCTGCACGCCGCCGACCGCCAGATAGGGCAGCACCTTGCCCAGCATGATCTCGAGCGGGCTGGACGGCATCGCCAGGAGATTTTCCATGGTGCCGCGCTCGGTCTCGCGCGTCAGCGCGATCGAGGTCATCATCACCATCGTCATCTGCAGGATGACGCCGAGCAGGCCGGGCACGATGTTGTATTGCGAAATGCCTTCGGGATTGTAGCGCTGGTGCACCACCACATCGAGTTGTCCCTTGGCGGTCTCGGCCGCGGCCTCCTGCATGCCTTGCGCCCTGAGCAGCGCCTGGCTAGCGACGGTGCCGAGCGTCGATATGGCACCACTGGCGACGGCCGGGTCGGTGGCGTCGGCCTCGATCAGGATCTGTGGACTGTCGCCGCGTTCGACCCGGCGGGCGAAATCGGCGGGGATGGTGACGACGAAGGCGACATCGCCCCGCGACATCAGGAACTCCGCGTCGGCCGCACTTTGCGAGACATGGTCGAAACGATAGTAGCCGGTGGTCTGCAGCGCCGAGACAACGGCACGGGTGTAGGGATCGCTGCTCGTCGCCACGAGTGCCGCCGGCAGGCTTTTCGGGTTGTTGTTGATGGCGTAGCCGAACAGCACCAGCTGCATCAGCGGCACGCCCAGCATCATGGCGAAGGTGATGCGGTCGCGCCGCATCTGGATGAACTCCTTGATCAGCAGCGCGCCAAGCCGGGCGAAGGAAAAGACGCTGTTCATGCCATGTTGTCCTTCGAGCCGGACATGAACTGGATGAAGACGTCCTCGAGGCTGGTTTTCCCAGGCGATACCGTCACGCCCTTGTGCTCTTTCTCGACATCGGCGAGCGCTGCCTTCAGCATCTTGCCGTTGGAGCCGACGACATGCAGCGTGGCGCCGAACGGCGCCACCTGATCGACGCCGGGGCGGCCTTGAAGCGCCTCAGCCACCTGGTCGAGACGCGGACCCTGCACGACAAAAGTGGTCAGCCCGGCATTCTTCACCACCTCGGCAACAGTGCCGGTGGCCAGCATCTTGCCGTAGGAGATGTAGCTGATGCGGTGGCAGCGCTCGGCCTCGTCCATATAGTGGGTGGAGACCAGCACGGTCAGTCCGCCGCTGGCGAGGCGATGGATCTCGTCCCAGAACTCGCGCCGCGCCTTTGGATCGACACCCGCCGTCGGCTCGTCGAGCAACAGCAGCTTCGGCTTGTGCATGATGCAGGCGGCCAGCGCCAACCGCTGCTTCCAGCCGCCGGACAAGGTGCCGGCCAGCTGGTTGCGGCGCGAGGTCAGGCCGAGTTCCTCGAGCGTTCTGGCAACATACTCGTTGAGCGGCTTCAGCCGGTAGAGCCGTGCGACGAATTCGAGATTCTCGCCGATCGTCAGATCCTCGTAGAACGAGAATCTCTGCGTCATGTAGCCGACTTCGCGCTTGATGCGCAGACTGTCGGTGCGGATGTTGAAGCCGAGCACCGTGCCTTCGCCCTCGTCGGGCGTCAGCAGGCCGCACATGATGCGGATGGTGGTGGTCTTGCCCGAGCCGTTCGGCCCGAGGAAGCCGACGATCTCGCCTTCGGCGACCGTCATCGTCACATGGTCGACAACGGTCTTGTCGCCAAAGCGCTTGACCAGGCCATGGACGTCGATGGCGTTCATTTCGCGCCGTCCGCCAAATCGACGTCGACGATCTGGCCGGGCTGCAGCGGGCCGGCGTTGCCCTCCGGCCGTGCCTCGACCAGATAGACCAGCTTCTGCCGGTTCTCCAGGGAGTAGATAACCGGCGGGGTGAATTCGGGATCCGGCGAGACGTAGCTTACTCGCGCCTTCACGTCCGGGCCGCAGCCGTCGCAGTGGACGCCGAGCAAGGTGCCGACCTTGACCGAGGAGAAGGCGGATTCCGGGATGTAGACGCTGAGCTTCACCGCGCCGTCGGGCAGGATCGAAATGACCGGCGCGGTCGGGCCCGCGGTGTCGCCCGGATTGCGGATGACGTCGTTGACGCGGCCGGGCGAGGGTGCTGCCAGCACCCGTTTCGACAGCCGCCACCGCGCTTGTTCCAGCATCGCCTGCGCCTGCTTGACCTGATTGTCTGCCGCCTTGATCGCCTCGGGGCGCGCCGGCAGGCCGCCGACGGCGAGATTGGCGTCGGCCTGGCCGACCTGCGCGTTGGCGGTCTCCAGCGTCGCCGATGCGGTGTCGAAATCGGCCTGCGTGCCGGCGCCGCGCTTGAACAGATCGGCGGCGCGGTCGTATTTGCGCTTGGCGTCGGCGGCCTGCGCGCTGGCCATGTCGACCTCGGCCTTGAGCACCGCGATCTCTTCCGGGCGCTTGCCGATCTGCAGGTCGGCCAACTGCGCCTGGGCCTGGGCAAGGCCGGCTTCGGCCTGGGCAACCGCGATCTTGGCATCGGCGCTTTCCAGCGTCACCACGGTCGTGCCGGGCGTGACGCGATCGCCACGCTTGACCGTAACCGTCTCGACCTGCGCCACCTCGATCGGCGCCAGCAGCACATAGTCGCCCTCGACATAGCCGACGGCCAAAGGTGCCGCCGGGGCGCAGGCGCTGAAAAGCTGCGCGGCGAGCGGCAAGGAGCAAAGGAAGCTCATCGTTTTGATCCCTTCCGGGCGGCCAATATGGCGCTGAGATTGCTCGAAGTGGCCGCCACCACCTTGGCGGCTTGAGCGGCGCCAATGTCCTTCCAGCCCATGCGGCGCATCACCGCCTCGCGGCCGATCCGGAAATAGACGACCTGGCCGATCAGCGTGAACACGGTGAGCCTTGTGGCCTCGCTTTCGGCCGGCTCGCCCGTCGCCTGTTCCCAGAGCTGGCACAGCCGGCGGTGCGTCGGCTCGAAGACGCCGTCATAGATGCGGTCGAGGGCTGCCGTCGGATGCGAAAGCTCGCGCAACACGAACTGCACGATCTCGCCGGCCTGCGGACTTGCCACGACGAAGCCGACCATCCGCTCCAGCGCCGCGAAGAGCAGCGCTTGCGCCGCCTCCGGATTGGCCGGTCCCGGCGCGGGTACCCGCACATTGCCGAAAGCCTGGCCGGCAACCGTCTGGATGGTCTCGACGATAAAGTCGGCGGCGGCGGTGCGAAGGCCCTCCTTGCCGCCGAAATGATAGGCGATCGAGCCGATATTGGCTTGCGCCTCCGCTGCGATCTGACGCGTCGAGGTGCCATCGAAACCCTGCCGGCCGAACAGTTTCAGCGCCGCCTGGACAAGCGCCGCGCGCGTCATCTCGGCGGCAGATGTCTCGCGGCGGGGGCTCCTGGTGTCCGGCGACTTGACCATGAGTGATATTTAATCAATCGATTGATTAAAGTCAATCTGTGTGCGCGGCTGTCTTGCCATCGCTGGCGGTAAGCGCTTTAGTGCGCGGCCATGGGCAAGGAAGTCGAACGGAAATTCCTGGTCTCCAGCTCCGCATGGCGGGATCTGGTCGAGGCGGATATCCGCATTCGCCAGTTCTATCTCGCCGCGGCACCGGGTCGAACCCTGCGCATCCGCATCAGCGATGACGCCTCCGCCAGACTGACGCTCAAATTCGGCAACAGGGCGCGCGAGCGCGATGAATTCGAGTATCCGATCCCGCTGGCGGAGGCCAAGGAGATGCTGGCCTTCGCGCTTGGGCGTGTCATAGAGAAGACACGCCACCATGTTAGGCATCGTGGCTATCTCTATGAGGTCGATGTCTTTGGCGGGCCGCTTGCGGGACTTGTGGTCGCCGAACTCGAGACGCCGGAAGACGTGCCGGACGAAATGCTGCCTGACTGGCTCGGTCGCGAAGTCACTGGCGAACAGAAATTCTACAACGCGTCGCTCGCCCTCGGGGGGATTCCGGAGATCGCCGCATGAGCTTTCGCATCGATCCGCGCCTGCCGCTGACCGGCGAGGTCAGGCGTATCCTTGCCGAGGAAATCGGCAAGGCATTGGCCCATCTCGACACCGCGCGCAGCCGGCCGGAACAGGCGCTGCACAAATGCCGCAAGCGGCTGAAGAGCGCGCGTGCGTTGCTGCGCCTTGTTCGTTCCGGTGACGAAACATTCTGCGAGACGGAGAACCAGTGCTATCGCAACGTGGCGGGCCTGCTTGCCGGCCCACGCGAGGCGACGGCGCTGATCGAGACCATCGACCGGCTGGCGGCAAGCTTTCCCAAGGAGAGTGCCGATGACGGGCTAGGCCCGGCGCGCGACAGGCTGATCGCCCGCCAGCATGAATTGCATGAAGGCACCGGGCTCGAAGCGGCGATTGCCGCTGCGACCGCCGCTTGCGAGGAAGGCCTGCACCGGATCGAGAGTCTTGCCTTGCCCGACCAGCCGGAACAAGCCGCCGACGTGCTTGCCGAAGGTGCCCGCATCACCTTGCGCCGTGCCAGGAAGGCGCTGGACAAGGCCGGATCGCGCGGCGCGGCCAATGATTTCCACGACCTGCGCAAGGCCGCCAAGACGCACGGCATGCATTTGTCGCTGCTCGGCAGGCTGTGGCCGACGCCGATCAAGGCCCGTCGCAAGGCGGTCGACGAACTGGGTGAGCGGCTGGGCGACCTGCATGATGTGTTCGTCATGCGCGACCTGCTCGAGGCCGACGACCGGCCGCTCGGACCGCCCGAGGACACCAAGCTTCTGGGCAAGCTTTTGAAGCGGTCGGAGAAGCAGCTGAAGAAAAGCTGTCTCGCCGAGGCGGCTGAGTTGTTCGGCGACAGCCCCAAACGCTCGACACGCAAACTGGCCCGCAAGGCGCGCGACGATCTGGCCGCAACCGCCAGTTGACGGAGCACCGTGCTCTCCCTTCTCCCACAAGGGCAGGGCAATCGCATATGGGAAGCCGAGGCTTTCGCCCTACGAATACCCCCACCCCTAACCCCTCCCCACAAGGGGGAGGGAGACTCTCGTAGGCGCTGATCTCGGCAAACTGGCCAAGTTCGGCTCCGAGTATGATGAATAGGGCGCGCGGCAGCATTCCCTCCCCCTTGTGGGGGTCCGAAGGACGGGCGAGACCCGTGGCTCGCCCCGGTTGGTTAGGGTGGGGGTCCGTCTTCGCAAGAACCCATATGCGATTGCCCTGCCGACAAGGGGAGAAGGGGAAGCCAACGTCGGCGCAACCCTCTCCCGCGCTGGCCCACATCACTCGCCTATGCTAATCGCCATATGGCATGACCGAGCCCGGCGACACGCTTCTGGATCGACTTGGCCGCTGGCTCGCCGGCCGGCTGCAGGAAGAATCCTCCGGCTACGAACCCTACACGCCCTCCGATGCCGAGACGCTGCGCCGCACGCTCGAGCCCGGCGACGTCCTGCTGGTCGAGGGCAACCAGAAGATCTCGGCGGCGATCAAGTACCTGACCCAGTCGACCTGGTCGCATGCGGCTTTCTACATCGGCGATGCGTTGCCCGAGCCGCAGGACGGAACGGAGCGGCCGCGGCTGATCGAGGTGACGATGGGCGAGGGCTGCATCGCCGTGCCGCTGTCTCGCTATCGCACCTACAACACCCGCATCTGCCGGGCGAGCGGGCTGGCGCCGGAAGACCGCGACAGGGTCGTCGCCTTCATGATCGGCAAGCTCGGCCTGAAATACGATCTCAAGAACATTTTCGACATGCTGCGCTATTTTCTGCCGACGCCGCCGGTGCCGGTGCGCTGGCGGCGCCGCATGCTGGCGTTCGGGTCCGGCGACCCGACACGCGCCATCTGTTCGTCGCTGATCGCCGAGGCCTATGGCCAGATCCGCTATCCGATCCTGCCCGAGATCACCCGCGCGCCCGGCCGCGCATCGGCGCAGTCGAACTATTCGCGCAAGGAAATCCTGCACATCCGCCACCACTCGCTATACACGCCGCGCGATTTCGACCTGTCGCCCTTTTTCCGCATCGTCAAGCCGACGCTGGAATATGGTTTCGACTACCGTTCGGTGACCTGGGACGACAAGGTTGCCGATCGTGGGGCGAGAGCCGCCGAGTAACCACGATCGGAGAAGCCCGACCTGGGCGTCAGTGCCTGGAAGCCGCAGCGCGCACGTCCGAGGGTGTCGCATCATAACGGCGGCGGAACGCCCGGTTGAAATAGGAAAGATCGTTGAAACCGGCCTCGTAGGCGATCTCTGTAATGCTGCGCCCGGCATGACGCGGATCGCTGAGCATGCGATGCGCGCGAACCAGCCGCTGGTCGATCATGAAATCAATCAGCGATGTGCCTTCGCGTTCGAACAGCTTGCGCACGTAGCGGGCCGACAGCCCATGGCGGGCGGCGACGTCCCGCGCCGACAAATCGATATGGCCGCCATGGGCGACGATATCCGCCTTGATGGCGCGCAAGCGGGCCACGCCGACGCCGCGGCCGCGCGCGATCTCGGCCGCATCCCTGGTCGCGCCCATGGCGAGTGCCGCAAGGTCGAAGATATGTGTCGCGGCAAGGTGCCATGCCTCGGCCGTCAGCTCGTCTCCGACCTCCTGGACCGACTGGACATAGTCGAGCAGCAGTCGCATCGCTCCGCTTTGGGTCGGCAATGGCCGCATCAGAACCGTGGCCGGATCGCCGATCAGCGGTGAAAGCTGGTTGCGCGAAAAGCTCATGTTGACGAAGCGAAACCCGCCGGGGCCAATCAGGTTGAGACCGACCTCTTCGCCGCTCATGATCAGCGCCTGACCGTTGCCGACCGCCTCCTCGCGGCCGCGATGCTTCATCACGCTGGTTCCGTCGAGCGCCGCCAGGAGAACGAGATCGTCGCTGTCGATCAGCGACGCCGTATGATGCACCCGGAACTCCGAACTGCTGCCGGTAGCGATACCGAGGCCGGGCAGCGCGCGCACCCGCATGTCGATCTGCGCCGGCGCCAGCGGATCAAGGTCGACCTTGAGAACCGTGCGGCCATAGACCTCGCGCGTGATCTCGACGCGATCACGCTCGGGAAACATCTCCGTCGTCAATCGAAACGAGGCTGACGGCCCCATCGTCGCAGTCATCGGCACCCCCATGCCCAGGAGGGCGGTCATATGCGCCGCAGCCTGCAAAACGTCAATACAGGGCCGTTCTGGCCGCTTTCAGTGCCTTTCTGTCCAAGCTGACCCCTTTCGATCGACCTAGTTTGCGGCGCGATTCCGAAACCGGAACCGCACAGGCAAAGATTTAAGGGGGCTTCGATGTTTCATCTGCAACTGTCCAAGACGCTGTCGGCACTCGCCTCGGCGGGCTTCAATCCGCGCGTCTACCTGCTGTCGATCGCATTGGGCAACGCGGTGACCGATCACCGCGAAGCCAAGCAGCCACCGCGCGCTGGCCGTGGATGAGGACACCATGAAAAGGAGACTTTTTCTGCTGACGCTGGCCATCGTCCTGCCTGGCTGCCAGACCGGCCAGGTCGACGGCAGCTCGTCACCGGTCGCCAGTGCGGCCGGTGGCAAGAAGACCCAGAACAAACTGACGAAGCCGGAAACGGCCTGCGCCGAGGCTGCCCAAAAGGCGGCGCAGGCGCAGACCAACGCGGCTCTGCTCGGCGGTGTCCTGTCGATGGCGGGGGGGTCTTGGCGGTCTGGCTGGCAATGGTGGGGTCATTGCCGGCCAGGCCGCCTCGATCGGTGGCTCGGTGCTGCAATCCCAGGCCACCAGCAGCGCCCTTGCCGGCATCGCGGAGACCTGTTATGGCTGATCTCCTGGCAACCATGCGCCGCAGGGCAGGCGCGCTCGCGCTTGCCGTTGCCATCCTCGACGGCTCGCAGGCCTTGGCGCTGACGGCGCATGATGCGTCGACGGTGGTCGGCCTGATCGAGACCTTGCAGCCCGAATTCGGTCAGTTCGCCTATGACGATGAGATCGCCGCCGACTGGTATGAGCGCGATGCCGCCGACAAGGGCCTGATCGGCACCGCCGGCTTCACCGCCGACAGCTGGAAGGTTGCGCTTGGCGAGACGATGCGCGGGTTCCTGGCGACCATGCCGGTCGCGGAACTCGATGCCATCTTCGCCAAGCTGAGGGATGCCATATCGGGCATGGCGGAGCTGACCGAGGCGCAGAAGACCGAGACCATCGACGCCATCGACGAACAGGTCAAAGGGTTGATGGCTTTGCGGGCCGAAGGCGGCCCCTTCGCCGACGCCGTGAGGCCGCTGACGCCAAAGATCCGCAGCCTCATCCTCGGCCCGGCGATGCGGCAATAGAATGTCGCACAACCGAACCTGGCCAGCGGGCAAGGCTTTTGGGCGCAATCGCCCCGAGACGGACGAACGCCGTGCGTTTCCATCCACGCGGCGTATCGGACCGGGCATGGCGGCCGTGATGCTTGGCTGCCTCCTGGCATCCGGCTGCAGCCAGATGACCGTCAACCCGCCGATTGCCGCAGAACAGCATGCCAAGCTCGCCGCGCTGGCGGCGGGACCAAATGCGCCGGAAGGCCTGGGCGAGGCCCTGGCCGCTGTCGAGGCAGCCAGGCAGATGCAGGAATGCCAGGCCAGGAACAACGAGATCGTCGGGCAGATGAAGGCGATGGGGGCCGTCAGCACGGCTGTCAGCGTCGCCGGCGGGCTGGCCGGTTCCGGCGGCAAGGCAGCGGCGAAGGCCGTGGCGGTTGGCACCGCCGGTGTCGTACGCGGCAGGGTCAGCCAGATACAACCGTGCTGAAAACGATTGCCATGATGCCCGGTCACGGCGACTGACGGCTATGATCGGCCACCTGGAAGGCCCGCTCCAGGCCGGCGTATGGTAGGCTGGCCCAGGCGGTGAAGGAGGTCGATATGGAAGACCGGGAGACAAGAGCGGCTCTGGATCGCCACTGGGCTGCCTCCGATGCGAACGATTTCGAGGGCGAGCACGAGATTTACCGAGAGGACGCGGTGCTCGACTATCCGCAATCGGGTGAGCGGATCCGCGGGCGGCGAAGCATTCAGTCATCGCGCGCCGCGCAACCGAACCGGAAGCGCTTCACGGTGCGGCGGATCATCGGCGCCGGCGACCTCTGGATCACCGAATATGTCCTGGCCTATGACGGGCGGCCGTCTTACACGGTGAGCATCATGGAGTTCCTCGATGGCAAGGTGGCCCGCGAGACCCAGTATTTCGGCGATCCGTTCGAGCCGGGACCTTCGCGCGCGCAATGGGTCGAGCGGATGCCGTGAACCGCAGGGATGATCATCCGCCGCTCGCCCGCGCGGAGCTGCCGGCGGACACGGCAGCTCTCGCCCGCTATCTCGTCGGCAAGATCGTGGTGCGGAAGTTGCCGGAAGGCGTCGCCAGCGGCCGCATCGTCGAGACCGAGGCCTATGTCGTCGGCGACGCTGCTGGACATGGCTACCGGGGGATGACCCCGCGCAATCGTTCGCTGTTTCTCGAGCGCGGGCACGCCTATGTCTATCTCGCCTACGGTGTCTCGACCATGCTGAATGTCTCGAGCGAGATGCAAGGGATCGGAACCGGCGTCCTGATCCGGGCGCTCGAGCCGCTCGAAGGCATCCCTATCATGCGGGTCAATCGCGGCATCGAGCGCTTGCGCGATTTGGCACGAGGACCGGGAAGGCTGGCCCAGGCATTGCGGATTGATCGTTCGCTCGATGGGCTCGACCTTTGCCGGGAAGGCCCGCTATGGCTGACGAGCGACGACCACGGGCTCGCTTGCGATGACCACGGGCCTGGCGAAATCGGGCAGAGCACCAGGATCGGCATTTCAAAGGACGCGGACCGCCCGCTGCGGTTTTATGTCCGGGGCAGCCCGTTCGTCAGCGGTCCAAGATCACTCAACGAATAAGTAGCCGCCCTCCTCCTTCCTTGAAAGAAAGTGCATCGCATACGGGCGCCTGAAGCTTTCGCTTTATGAAGTACCCCCACCCCTAACCCCTCCCCACAAGGGGGAGGGAGACGTTGACACCACTGTTTCGACCAAAATTGTTGAAGTTCGCGCCAGGTGGCGCTGCCGCAAAGTTTCCCTCCCCCTTGTGGGGAGGGGTTAGGGGTGGGGTACGTGCCGGGCAAACATCTCACATTTCCATATGCGATAGTCTTCCCTTGAACGGCACTGAAGCTCCGTTTGCGCTGTTGCCCGAACGCACCGGCCCGCAAAATCGCGCGCTGCATCCAATCGGGATTGGACCGCCACATGGACGGGGCTGCCATCTGGTCCTGCCGTTCGCTCCGGGATATCCGGCTGCACATGAATGAAGCCGTGAAGACATCCAGCCTGAACAGCGCCGTTTCCCCGATGATCCCCGTGCTCGTCTGCGCGCTCGGGATCTTCCTGCTGTCGGGGATGGATGCGGCGATGAAGACCCTGGTCATTGCCGTGGGCGTCTACAACACGGTGCTGTGGCGCAGCATGGTCGCGACTGTCGTCGCGGGTGCTGCCTGGTCGGCAGGGTCGCGCTCAAAGCCAACCCTTGCGGTGCTGCGGCTGCATGCGCTGCGTGCCGCTGTCGTCGGCATCGTTCTGATATTGTTCTTTTGGGGTCTCGCCAGGCTGCCGCTGGCGGAGGCGATCGGGCTCAGCTTCATCGCGCCCTTGTTCGCCCTCTTCCTCGCAGCACTCTTGCTGGGCGAACGAATCCGCCGGCAGGCAATCTGGGCGTCGCTGGCCGGCATCGCGGGTGTCGCGATCATAATGGCCGGCCAGTTCGGCCAGGCAAGCACCTCGCAAGATACCACGCTGGGCACGGCGGCGGTGCTCTTGTCGACGGTGTTCTACGGCTACAATCTGATCCTCGCCCGGCAACAGGCGCAGTTGGCCAAGCCGATCGAGATCATGTTCTTCCAGAACCTTTGCGTTGCCATCATCCTGGGTCTCGCCGCGCCGTGGCTCGCCGTCGCACTGCCGAGCAATCTCTGGCTTCCCCTGGCCGGGGTGACGGTGCTGTCGCTAGCCGGGCAATTCCTGATGAGCTGGTCCTATGCCCGCGCCGAAGCGCAATATCTGATCCCGACGGAATACTCGGCCTTCATCTGGGCGGTCGCGCTCGGCTGGTTCTTCTTCGGCGAGGCGGCCACCTGGACGACGCTGACAGGAGCATGCCTGATCGTCGCCGGCTGCCTGATCGCGGCGCGCGCAAACCCGAAGCTGGCCGAGCCAATCGAGGCGGCGGTCTGAGGAAGCTTGTCTTCCTGCCTGAAAGGTTGGAACTGCAGGACGTGTGGGGCGTCACATCTACGGATATTTCGTCTGATTTGCACCTGCGCCCTGCAGGCTTGGGTCGATCTGCAACTCTTTTGGCAATGGAAGACTCGAGCACCGCAAATGGACCTCCCGGGCGAACAATTTTCGTTGCTTCTGCTCGTGCTCCTTGACGGCTGCCACGAGCCCCAATGAGTACGGGCCAAGCAGGACGCCGAAGCCCCAACCCGGGTGCTCTTTTTCGCGAGCGTCGTAGGCCGAAGCCGCCATGCGGGCTTGCTGGCATTCCGGCGACACCCATTTCGGGTCTTGATTAGAAAGCGACGCCCCATAATCGACCGGAGAGGTCACGCATCCAGTCAAAGTCGCGGCCAACGCGACCAACATTGCAATTCTCATCCCGAAGCCTTTCCCAAAGCATTGTGGAGAGTGCACAGAACTCGTCTTCCAGCAAGAAGAGAGCTCCGATGAGGCCGCTGGAAACCCGGTTTTCATTGCCGTTGTCCAGCTCTGACGGGCATTTCCTGCATTGGCAGAAATCAGCCCAGAAGGTTGCGCACCGTGCGCATGAATACCTTCGAGCCGATCGGGATCAGGTCGTCGGGAAAGTCATAGTCCGGATTGTGCAGCGCCGGGTGCCGCTCGCCCGCACCCAGGAAGAACATCGCCGATGAAGCTGCGTGGCCGAACACGCCAAAATCTTCCGAGGCGCGCATCGGCAGGTTTTCTTCGTCGTGCAGGACGCCCTCTTCATCGAGAGCGCGCCGCAGATGCTCCACCGCCTCCGATGCGTTGACGCTGGCAACGAATATCTCGTGATAGTCCCACCGAGCCGCAAGGCGATGCTCGGCAGCGATCTTTGTGACCAGAGCTTCAGCGGCGGCGCACAGGCTGGCCATGCGGTCGTCGCGCCGGGTGCGCAGCGTCGCCCAGACTTCCGCCCGGCCGGGCGCGATGCCGAACACGGCTTCGCCCATCTCGGCATGGGTGACGGTCAGCATGCTGAATTCGTCGTCGGCAAAAGTACCGCGTCCGAGCGCAGGCAGCGCCGGCATCAATTGGCTGATTGCCATCATCGGCGAAATGCCGGTCTCGGGCATGGACGAATGCGCGGTCTTGCCTTCCAGCACGATGCGCATGCCGCGTGAGGCACAGTTCACCACGCCGGTCTTGAGCCGAACCTCGCCGAAGGGCACGCCCGGCAGGTTGTGCAAGGAGAACGCGAAATCCGGCGCGATCGCGCCGAAGCGCGGATCGGCGACGACACCGGCCGCGCCGTTGCCGGTTTCTTCGGCCGGCTGGAACATCAGCACGACGCGTCCTCGAGCGGGCCTCTCGCGCCCAAGTTGGCGGCCAAGTGCCGCGAGGATCGCGGTGTGTCCGTCATGGCCGCACATATGCGACTTGCCTGGCACCAGCGACGAATGCGGCGCGCCCGAAAGTTCGTGGATCGGCAGCGCATCGAGTTCCGAGCGGACCAACACCGTTGGTCCCGCCTTGCCGCTTTCGTAGATCGCCGCCACGCCGTGCCCGCCCAATCCGGTCAGCACCGCGTCCGGCCCCGTGTCGGCGAGAAAGTCGACGACCTCGCTCGCGGTCTCCTCCTCTTCATTCGAGATTTCCGGATGCTGGTGCAGCTTGCGCCGCCATGCCGTAAGCTCGACAAGATCTCGATTGGTCAGGGTCAATTTTTCCTCCGCTCAGGCTCAATTCTCCATATCAGTTCTCCCAGCGTCGTCAAAAGTTCGACGACACGCGCCGCATTTTCGAAACGGAAGTCGACATCGAGGAACCGGAAAGCCTAGGCCGAGTTGAATTCCGCATCCGGAATCGTAGGTTGGATGGGTAACGTCCGGGCAAAGCATGAGTAAACCGCCGCTGTTGATTGCCGAATGGCCGCTGCCGCCATCGGCGACGCTTGGCTCGTCGGTGCGTGCGAAGGGCATCGAACGCGAAATACGGGCGCGCCTGCCATGGGCTGCTAGCAAATGCGTCAAGGCGGAGGCTGGGCACATTGCATTGCGTATGCCGCAAGCCGCGGCGGCTGAGTTCAGCGCTGCCTCGGCGAAAATCTTGAGGACGTTGCAAGGCATCGAAGACCTGCCGGTGCTGCCGCGCGAGGCGGAGGACATTCTGACGATCTCTGCGCGAGAACGTCACAAATGGCTCAAAGACGGTCGCCTGCGGAGCACCGGGACGCGCACCGTCAAGTTGCGCGGCCGCGCCAAGGCCGTCACGTTCCACGTCTTCGACCCGCTGCATATCGAGGACGTCCTGGATCGCGACCTGCCGGCCGTCTGGAGAGAGGAGGACGCGCGAGAGGCCGCCGAAAACAGGCGGCGCGCGGCCGGAAAGGCCGCACTGACTCGTGCGGGAAAGGGCAAGGCCGCCGCTGCCAGGAATGCCCGCGAAGCAGATGCCCCACGTCCAAAGTTGGAGGGCTGGGACGCGTTCGAAGACGAGGGTTTGCTGCGCTAGCGCGGTCGCAAGCGGAGCCGGAGCGCTTGAGTTCGGACGCCGAAATAGTTGGCAAAAAGCAGGCCTGGTTGTCGGAAATCACGCCGGTCGTTCGTCCTGTGGAGGCACAGCAAGAACTGGACATCTCACCGAGCAACACCCGGAGCCTTGCAATGACACCCACCATCACAGCCTTTGAACGGTCGCCCGACCGCGGCAGGGGACTGGGGCGCGACATGCATGTTCGCTGGGCACTCGAAGAAGTGGGCCAACCCTACGACGTTCGTCTCGTTTCGTTCGCTGAGATGAAGGAGCCCGCGCATCGCGCGCTGCATCCTTTCGGTCAGATTCCGACCTATGAAGAAGGCGACCTCGCTCTGTTTGAGTCCGGCGCCATCGTGTTCCATATCGCACAGCGCCATGCGGGTCTGCTGCCCGATGATGCGAATGCCCGAGCGCGCGCCATCACATGGATGTTTGCCGCGCTCAGCACGGTCGAGCCGCCGATCCTTGAGCTCGTAACCGCCAAGTTCCTTGAAGGCGACAAGAGCTGGTCCGGACAGCGCCGGCTTCTTGTCGAGGATCGCATCCGCAACCGGCTGGGCGACCTTTCGCGTCGGCTTGGCGATGCCGACTGGCTCGATGGCGCGTTCAGCGCCGGCGACCTCGTGATGGTGGGCGTCCTGCGCAGGTTGAACGGATCGGGTCTGCTGGATCCGAACCTCGCCGCCTATGTCGCCCGCGGCGAAGCGCGGCCGGCCTTCAAGCGTGCTTTCGACGCTCAATTGGCGGTTTTCACGGCAGCATCGACAGGTCGATGAAGACGTTCTGGATCATTGGAGCCCATCGGAGCGAATGCCCGGTTAATTAACCGGCGCGCCAAAAATGGGTTACGAACCGGCCGCCAAGTGCCAGGAGCGGACAACCGCTAGACCCCCAAACCTGGCTCGGCAGGTCGCGCTACATACTCCGGGAACTCCGCGACGCCTCGGCTGAGGGCCTTCACCATGAGAAGGCCATCATCGAAGAAGCCGTTTCGCGCGTAAAACTGGTGCGTGCGTTCCTTGCCAAGCACCATGGCGATACGGAAGACAGCGCAGCCAGTCCGCTCGCCTTCCGCCTCGATCCACGTCATCAGCTTGGTGCCTGTGCCAAGGCTGCGCAGCGTCGTGTCGACCACCACATGGTCGGCTTCGATGTACTTCCCGCACCAGAGCTGAATGCCCGTCCAGAAGCCGGAGATACCCACCATCCGATCGTCGATGTAGGCCGCGATGCAGCGGTAGTTGCCCTGGGCGTGCATTGCCGAGAGCCGTTCCCGAAACGCCGCTTCGTCCAGATGCGCGTTGCCCTGCCGGAACACCGGATAGATCGAGAGCATCTCATCGAGCCCATTGAGTTCACGAATTGTCACCTCGCCAGCCACGACAGCCCCCACTCCGTGTCGTTCCATTCTGCGGTCGATCCAGGTCGCGGTCCAGCGGGATCTTCCAAATCGGGGATTGAGCCAGTGACCGCTTCGGGTCAAAAGCGGGCCTGACGATCGGCGCTGACCGGTGGACAACTTTCCCCTGACAAAGTGGCCGCCGGCCCGCAAATCCCAGCTTGCTACTCCGTCTCCAGTTTCCCGTTCAGCTGCGCCCGCGCGTCGCGGATCGAAGCGGCGTAGGTCACCAGCGGCCGCTTGACGCCGTGGTTGATCAGCGTGCGCCGTATCTGCGGCGAGGCGCCTGATATGATGAAGCGCACGCCAGCCCGCTTTGCCTTGTGCGCGGCGCCCTCGATGACATTGGCGGCTGTCGAATCGAAGAACGGCACAGCCGAACAATCGAGGATGAAATTCTTGCGCTGGTCGGCGATGCGGTCGAGCACGGTGCCGACGGTCGATGCGGCGCCGAAGAAGAAGGCGCCCGAGATGCGGTAGACCACGGTGTCGGCATCGCTTGCCTCGCTGGCATCATAGGCGCGGCCGCTGGAGTCGGCGACATCGTCCGGCACCAGTGGCAAGTCCGCCTCGACCGCGATCGACTTGGCCATGCGGTCGATGAACAGGATCGAGCCGAGCGCGAAGCCGACAACGATGCCCTCGGTCAAGTCGCGGAAGACGACGATCAGGAAGGTTGCCAGCAGCACCAGCGCGTCGCCGCGCGAGGCGCGCAGCAGCGTGGCAAAAGCCTGTTTCTCGAACATGTTCCAGCAGACCACCGCCAGCACCCCGGCAAGGGCGGCGAGCGGGATGTAGCTGGCGAGCGGTGCGGCCACCAGCATGAAGACCAGCAGGAAGAGAGAGTGCAGCATGCCCGAAACCGGCCCATTCGCGCCGGCCCGGACATTGGTCGCGGTGCGGGCGATGGTGCCGGTGGTGCAGATGCCGCCGAACAGAGCCGACGCAATATTGGCGAAGCCCTGCGCCACCAGTTCGCAATTGGAACGGTGTCGCCGGCCGGTCATGCCGTCGGCGACGACCGCCGACAGCAGCGATTCGATGGCGCCGAGCAGCGCGAAGGCGACGGCGTCCGGCAGCACCGCGATCGCCTTGTCGAGGCTGAATGCCGGCAGTGCCGGGAACGGCAGGCTGCGCGGAATGCCGCCATAGCGCGTGCCGATCGTTTCCGCCGGCAGCGCCAGCAGCGCCACCACCAGCGAGGCGAGGCCGACGGCGATCAGCATGCCCGGCCAGCCCGGCCGCCAGCGTTTGACCGCGACGATGGTGACGATGGTCAGCACCGCCACCAGTGTCGCCGAGATGTTGAGCGTGCCGGCCGCCTCGCCGATCGCCACCAGTTTCGGCAGCAGCGGCCCCGGCTCCGGCCGGCCAAGTTTCAGCCCGAACAGTTCGACGATCTGGCCGGAGAAGATGATGATCGAGATGCCGGCGGTGAAGCCGACCGTCACCGGATAGGGGATGAATTTGATGTAAGTGCCGAGCCTGAGGTAGCCGATGGCGAGCAGGAAGACACCCGACATCATCGTCGCCAGCAGCAGCCCGTCGACCCCTTCGCGCTGGACCGTTGCCGCCACCAGCACGATGAAGGCGCCGGCCGGGCCGCCGATCTGGAAGCGGCTGCCGCCCAGTGCCGAGACGATGAAGCCGCCGACTATTGCCGTGAACAGGCCGCGTTCCGGCGTGACGCCCGAAGCAATCGCAATTGCCATCGACAGCGGCAGCGCGACGATGGCGACGGTCAGCCCGGCCATGAAGTCGGCCTTGAACTGCGGCAGGTGATAGCCTTCGCGCCAGACCGTCACCAGCTTCGGCGTGAACAATTCGGAAAATGTCGGCTTTGCCGACTTCTGGGCCGACTTCCGGGCCGGTTGATGCACTGCCTGCCGGATCTGATCCATGGACTGCCTTCCGCTTCCGAAGGCGGCGGGATCGTCGGCAGGACTGTCGGCGGTCGCCGTCGCGACTTTATGCCGGCTCAGCCTTGGGATCCGGCGGCACGACAGGCTTGAGGCGCACGCCCCGGCCGCCGCGCTCGCTGGTCTGGTTCTCGCCGATCAGTTCCACCCCGGCCTCGTCGAGGGCCTGGATGACCTTCATCAGCGTATCGACCACGCCCCTGACCACACCGTCGCTCGCTTCCATGCGCTGAATGGTCGGAAGCGAAACGCCGGCGCGTTCGGCTAGCGTCTTCTGATCGATGCCGGCCAGCGCCCTCGCGGCGCGCATCTGCGCGGCAGTGATCATCGGCCGAAATCCCCGTCTGAGTCTGCAGGTCTAGCGTATAATACCATCATTGTGATGTTTCAAGCATCAATATGAATGTTTCATACGTAGGCGTGGTCGCCTGCCTGTTCATTTTTTGGATACTTCCTGAGAATTGCCAGCTAGGATGATCCATCTGGGGTGGGGTGACGCTGGTGACTATTTTCAGAACTTTGATGACATCGACATGCTTGCTGTCGGTGGTTCTTCTGCTGGCAGGCTGTGGACATGGGCTGATCAACCGACTGATCTGATTGCCGCTCAAGGCCCTCAATCTCCAATCTCGCTTTCGCCGCCCTTGCGTCGCTGCAGAAGTCGCGCCGCCAGCCAGCACAGCATCGCCCAGGCGAAGCCGGCGCACCAGCCGGCCAGCACGTCCGACGGCCAGTGCACACCGAGATAGATGCGGCTGATCCCGACCAGCAGCGTCGTCAGCACCGCCAGGACCAGCACATAGGCCTTGACCGTCCTGTCCTGCAGGAAGCCAGCCGCCAGCGAGCCGAGGGTCAGATAGGTCACCGCCGACAGCATGGCGTGACCGCTCGGAAAGGACAGCGAGGTTTCGCTGACGAGGTGCGAGACGAGCTCCGGGCGCGGCCGGTCGACGCCGACCTTCAGCAAGCTCGACAGCAGCTGGCCGCCGGCCACCGCGACAAAGATGAGCAGTGCGGGCGCCGGCCGGCGGATCAACAGCAAATAGACGATCGTCGCCGCCGTGATCAGCACCAGCACGGTGGCGCTGCCGAGACTGGTGACGTCGCGCATCACGCCTTCCAGCCAAAGCGGGCCGATCGGAATTCCGGGCTGGCCCGCCTGGCGGAAGGCAAGCAGGATTTCGGTGTCGAAGGCGTGCGGCGTTGTGGCTCGCGCCACCTCCATCAGTTCCTCGAACCCCCACAGGCAGCCGGCGATGAGCAGGCCGGCCAGCAGCACCGGAAATTCGATCCGGGTGAGCAGAGCGTTGGCGGTGGTCTTCATCGGCATTCGCTCCGCTACATCCGCCCTTGCAGATAGGGTCCGAGCGTGATCAGCGCCACCGCGGCGATCGCCAGCATGATGCCGGTCGCCTGCAGCGCGTTGACGCGCTCGCCGAAGAACACCAGGGCGACGACATTCACCGACACCAGCTGGATGACGGCCGACAGGCTGAACGACACCGACATGCCGAACTCGCGGATCAGCCGCAGCATGATCAGATTGCCCAACGAATAGAGCGCCAGCGTCAGCAGGATCTTGCCGAGGCTTGGCGCCAGCCCCCATTGCTTGGCGGCCGTCGCCGCCAGCAGGAAGATCACCGTCGAAAAGCCGAGCTGCAGCAATCCCGAAAAACTCAATGTCTTGCCCCTCGATAACACCCTTTGGCAGTCCTTGTTTCCGAACCGCGCAGGCACGTCAAGCAGACCTCTTGTCGGGACTTCGACCGTTGCAGGCCGGTCGCGGTTGAAAGCCGCTCGCATTGTCACGAAAATGTGATCGGCCGACTGTAAGGGGTTTGAGCAGGCAATACGCTCCAGCCACCCCTAAAGCCAGAGGCAAGCCAGATGACCGAACACCGCTCTCTCGACGCCAAATTCCGCACCAGCCTGCTCGAGGAAAACGACGGCCCGGCCAGCAATCCCACCGACAACCGCACCATGGGCGAGATCATCGCCGCCCGGTTCTCGCGCCGTGGTTTCCTGAAGGGTTCGCTGGCCGTCTCTGCCATCGCCGCCACCGTCGGCCCGCTGGCGCTGGTCAGCGCCGACCAGGCCCGGGCCGCCGAAGGCTCCGCCTTCGCGTTCGACGAGCTCGAAGCCGGCATCGACGACAAGCACCATGTCGCGCCTGGCTACGATGCCGATGTGCTGTTGCGCTGGGGCGATCCGCTGTTTGCCGATTCGCCGGAGTTCGACCCGACGAAACAGTCGGCGCAGGCACAGGCAAAACAGTTCGGCTACAACAACGACTATGTCGGCTACATCCCGATCGACGGTTCGGCCGAACACGGCCTGCTGGTCGTCAACCACGAATATACCAACCCGCATCTGATGTTCCCGGGCATCGTCAAGATCGTCGAGAAGGACGGCAAGAAGTCGGCCGAAGTCGCACCGCTCAGCAAGGAGCAGGTCGATGTCGAGATGGCCGCGCATGGCGGTACCATCGTCGAGATCCGCAAGGTATCCGGCAAATGGCAGGTGGTGCGCGACGGCAAGCTCAACCGCCGCATCACCTCCAGCACCGAAATGGCGCTGTCCGGCCCGGTCGCCGGCCATGACCGCGTCAAGACCAATGCCGACCCGTCCGGCACGAAGGTGTTTGGCACCGTCAACAACTGCGCCGGCGGCGTCACGCCCTGGGGCACCTATGTGATGGCCGAGGAAAACATCCACGGCTATTTCTCCGGCGACTTGCCGGAAGGCCACAAGGAAGCCGCCAACTACAAGCGCCTCGGCATTCCCGAAGGCGCCTATGAATGGGCGGCACATTACGATCGCTTCGACCTGGCCAAGGAGCCGAACGAGCCCAACCGTTTCGGCTGGATCGTCGAGGTCGACGTCAACGATCCGACCTCGACGCCGAGGAAGCGCACCGCCATGGGCCGCTTCAAGCACGAGGGCGCCGAATCGATCGTCGCCAAGGATGGCCGCGTCGTCTTCTATCTCGGCGACGACGAGCGTTTCGACTATGCCTACAAGTTCGTCACCAAGGGAATTTTCAACGCCAACGACCATGCCGCCAACAAGGATCTGCTCGACGACGGCACGCTGCATGTCGCCAGGTTCGCCGAGGATGGTACGGTCGAATGGCTGCCGATCGTCTTCGGCCAGGGCCCGCTGACCACCGAGAACGGCTTTGCCAGCCAGGCCGACGTGCTGATTGAGACACGCCGCGCCGCCGACCTGCTCGGCGCCACCAAGATGGACCGCCCCGAGGACATCCAGCCCAATGCCGTCAACGGCAAGGTCTATGTCATGCTGACCAACAATTCGAAGCGCAAGGCCGACCAGGTCGACGCCGCCAACCCGCGCGCCGGGAATACCTTCGGCCACATCATCGAGATATCGGAGGACGGCGGCGATTTCACCAGCACCAAGGGCAAGTGGGAAGTGCTGTTGAAATGCGGCGATCCGGCGGTTGCCGATGTCGGCGCCACCTTCTCGACGGCAACGACGGCCCATGGCTGGTTCGGCATGCCCGACAATTGCGCGGTCGATTCGGCCGGCCGCCTGTGGGTCGCCACCGACGGGCAGGGCCCGAAAGCCACCGGCCGCACCGACGGCCTGTGGGCGGTCGACACCGAAGGTTCGGCGCGGGCGACCTCGAAGCTGTTCTTCCGCGTGCCGATCGGCGCCGAGATGTGCGGCCCGCTGTTTACGGCCGACGATCAGACCGCCTTCGTCGCCGTTCAGCATCCGGGCGACGGCGGCGAGGACTGGGAAGCGTTCGGCCGCCCGTCCTATTATGAGGATTTGTCGACGCGCTGGCCCGACTTCAAGCCCGACATGCCGGTGCGGCCCGCGGTCGTCGCCATCACCAAACAGGGCGGCGGCAAGATCGCGGTTTGATTGTAGACGTTGGCGCTGCCCCTCATCCGCCTGCCGGCAGGCAGGTGAGCAACTGTGTTTGTCAGGGTCGGGCTGGGTTCCACGGTTCGTTGTTTCGGATCATGGCACTGAGGATGGTCAGTATCTTTCGCGCGACGGCGATGAGAGCGACTTTCGGCGCCTTGCCGTTTGCAATGAGGCGCTGATGGAAAGCCTTGAGCACAGGATTGGAGCGACTGGCGGTGAGTGCTGCCATGTAGACCACCCTGCGCACGTCATGACGGCCACCCCAGATGCTGCGCTTGCCTCGGAAAGTGCCGGTGTCGAAGTCGTAGGGCGCGAGGCCGGCAAGGGCTGCGATCTCTCGTCGCGAGGCCTCACCAATCTCGGGAGCCAGAGCAAGCACGGTGTGGCTGAACACTGGGCCGGCACCGCAGAAGGACTGGATCAGGCGATCCCTGGCCGCGAGCGCTGGCTGGCTGGCGACGAGTTCGGCCATCCGTTTGGCAAGCAGAGCGATATCGAGCTCGATGCGCCGCAGCCGCCGGGTGAACATGCGCTTGACCGTCGGCTCGCGTATCTGCTCGAGCTGGTTGGCGAGGCTGACCTTGTCGTCGCTGAGCTGCCTGCGGGCAACGACCAGATCGGCGAGTTGCTCGGCGATTGGGTCACAGCGCACCGGCCGGGTCGGCAGTTCGGCGGTGTAGCGCGCAATCAGCAGCGCATCGATGCGATCGTTCTTGGCCAGCCGGCCAAGGGCGCGGGCATAGTGGCGCAGCTTGTGCGGATTGACGTTCCTGGCCGGCAGGTTCGCCTTGCGCAGCGCCTTGGCCACACCGCGCTCATAGCCGCCGCTCGGCTCCATGCCGATGGCGCGCACATTGCGACCCGTCAGCCACTTGATCAGCTCGGCCCAGCCGTCCTTGTCGTTGTCGAAACGGGCTCGTTCTAGCGTCTGAAACACCGACACATCGAGCCACCACTTGGCGACGTCAATACCGACGTCCTGAACCGTCTCTTCAGCCATCTCCTCAATCCCTTCCTTGTGTGCGGGGGCTTGCCCCTTGCAACTGTTCGGGTTCACAAAGAAGGCGGTCGGGCCCCAGCTCACCTACGGTTTAGGCCACCTGAGGGGCGACGGGCTCTCGACCGCCGCCACGAACCGGAACATCCACCGGTTCGTGGCACCCTCCATTATGCATATTCCAAACACACAAGGGGTAGCGCAAACGCCTGGATAAGTATGTCGGCCGTGCCGATGCGATTTGTCCTGGCTCAAGCCTCGGGAAAGATTGTCAATTTAGGAAGGGCGCCCTAGCTCCTCCCTAAGGAGACCGTCGCCATGCCGAAGTCCGTCTATGACCGTGGCTTGCTCAAGCCTGCCGATATCGCCAAGCTGCAGCGCGTCTTCGACGAAGCCTGTCGGCGGCGCGAGGCACTTCCCGATTCGGCCGACGCGCGGGAAATCGCCCTTAACCTGCTTGCGCTTCACAATGCCGGCATGGTCGACGAGGACATGCTGATGGAAGCCGTCGGTTTCCGGCGGCTCGAACCGAAATCAGCCTGAGGCACCAGATTGGCGGGAGACGCCGGCGGAGCCAATCCGTTTGGCGATCGCCTTGGCCATGATGCTGGCATTGGCGAAGCAGCCGCGAATGCTCGGCCGCATGCCGGTGAACCACAGGCCGGGCAAGTTCGGATCGGCTTGCCCGCCGTTGAACAGCGGAACGCCCTTGCTGTCGAGGACGCCGAGCTTGCCGACCATCTGTTCCAGCCCGGTGCGGTAGCCCGTCGCGGCAATGACGATGTCGGGATGGATCAGGTTGCCGTTGGCCAAAATCACACCGTCGCGGGCGAACTCCCGGATGGCCGGCACGACGATGATCTTGCCCGACTTGATGGCGCTGACGGCGCCATCGTCGGCGGCGATGGCGGTGTAATCCGAGGTCAGGCGGCTGGCGCCGCCCGCAGGCGCGGGCGGCATGCCGAATTTGGTCAGGTCGCCGAAAACCAGGCGCTGCGTTGCCGCGATCGCCGCATCGGCGACCCGCAAGGGCAAGCGCGCCATGAACGGCGAGAGCCGGTGCACGGCGATCTGGCCAATGCGCTTGGGTAGGAGGGCGGGGCCATTGCGGGCCGACAGCCAGATGGCGGCCGTGTCTATGTCGGCCAGATGATTGAGCGCGTCGAAACCCGAATTGCCGGCGCCGACGACCAGCACTTTCTGGCCGGCATAGTCCTTGGCGTCACCGAAATCCGCCGCGTGAACGATACGGCCCGCGAAACCCTTCATGCCTTTCCATTCGGGAATGAACGGCTGCCTGTCGCGCCCGGTGGCGATGACGACATGGCGGGCCAGGCGCGGTCCGGCACTGGTCAGCACCGCCCAGTGATCACCCTCGAAGGCGATCTTTTCGACAGCAACCCCGAACTCCACTGGCAGCCCATGCGTCTCGCTGAACTCGTTGAGATGGCGGATGACCAGGGTCCGGTGCGGGAATGCCGGCGTGCCGGCGGGATAGCTGACGCCGGGCAGCGAAGACAAATCGCGGTGGGTGTTGAGATGCAGCTGCCGGTGTCGCCGGTGCCAGGGCTCGGCCAGCCGGCTTTCCTTTTCCAGGATCGCCGTCGGCACGCCGGCCTTCATCAAGGCGTACGCCGCGGCCAGGCCAGCAGCACCGGCGCCGACGACGATTGCCGGTTCGACTGTCACCGGCCGACCCGTCATCCGTCTGATTGTCGTATCAGCCATTCACTCTCGAGTTCCCTGTTCGACCGTCGCGCCAAAACGCGCAGGACGCTGTAACCGTTTGATCCCGCGCAGGATCCATACAACAAACCACCGCCGATTTTCGAGCCATACGCCGGGCCGCGGTTGCGCACTATATGGCATATGCGCGATATCAGCGATAATCAGGTCGCGGCAATGTGATTGATTCGAGGCCTGGGGGTTGGCGGGTCTCTGTTATCCCCCACGCGCATGCTCGAAATCGAGTTCGATTTTCGAGGTCATGCGCAGAATCAAAGTGTACAGCACCTTTGCGCGCCCAGGACGCGTGGCGCTGTAGGCGGTACCCGGAATCTCGACCATGCCCTCCTTGCGGATCTATTTCGACAAAATCCTGGAGGCCGCGGCGCCCAAGGTGGCGCGTCAGGCGTTGACTCATGTCGAGCGCCTGGCGCTTGTGCGCCGCCATGGCGACTTCTCGCTTGCTTACTCCACCGCGGTCCAGGGCAAGCTTTCCTATTTTGGCGACGCCGACGGCTACATCGCCTTCGGCAGCAAGATGAAGCAGCATTTCGCGCTCGGCGATCCGGTGGCGGATCCAATGCTGCGGCCCGATTACATCAGACGCTTCGTCGAGACCGCCGGCAGCCCGTGGTTCGTGCAGATTGGCGAGGAGACGGCACGGGTGCTGGCCGAGCTCGGCTACAAGGTCAATCGTCTCGGCATCGACACCCGCCTCACCTTGCCCGACCATGACTTTTCCGGAAAGCGCAACGAGACCGTGCGCTATTCCGAGCGCTGGCTGTTGAAGAAGGGCTTTTCGTTCGACGAGGACAAGCGGACCATCCATCTCGACGAAATCGCCCGGCTCTCCGAAAACTGGCGCGGCGACCGCATCGTCAAGCGCTGGGAGATGGGCTTTCTCAACCGCCCGTTTGCCGACCATGTCGGCACCGACATGCGCCGTTTCGTCCTGCACGGCCCCGATGGCGGACTGGTCGCGCTGCTCGACTTCGACCCGCTGTTTCGCAACGGCAAGGTCATCGGCTACACCACGGCGTTCAAGCGCAAGCACATCGACGCCTCGCCGCATGCCGAGATCGGCCTGACCAAATTCGCCGTCGACCGCTTTCGCGAGCAAGACATCTCCGTGGTCACGCTTGGCCTGTCGCCGATGCTCGACGTTGGCCCGAGCGGATTTGCCGAAAGCGATTTCTGGCGCAATGCCTTCCAGCGCGCCTACTCTTCGCCATGGGTCAACCGCCGCAGGTTCAACCTGCAGGGCCAGGCGGCGTTCAAACGCCGCTTCCACGGCGTCGAGGAGCCGGTCTACATCGCCTTCCGCGAGGGGACCTATTTCGAGATGCTGGGGCTGCTGCGGCTGCTCAAGGCGATTTGACAGGGCCTGGGTTCCTCGCCCCGGAGAAGCGGGGCAGTTGCAGAGGCTTTCGCCCTACGAATACCCCCACTCCTAACCCCTCCCCACAAGGGGGAGGGGGATTCCGTAGGCGCTGATCTCGGTAAATTGCCGACGTTGACGCCAAAGAGGAAGAGCGCGGCAGCTTCCCTCCCCCTTGTGGGGAGGGTTAGGGTGGGGAGTCCTTCTTCGCAAAAATCCGTATGCGATTGCCTTGCCATGAAGCGGGGGGAGGTGGCCCAGTGAAGCCATCAGTTCCTTAGCCGATAACCCGTCCTGAAGATCCAGGCGACGATCGCGATGCAGGCCAGCAAAAAGACGATCGTCATGCCGAGGCTGACGCCGACCGAGACATCGGACTTGCCGTAAAAGCTCCAGCGGAAGCCACTGATCAGATAGACGACCGGGTTGAACAGCGTGATCGTGCGCCAGATTTCGGGCAGCATGTTGATCGAATAGAAGCTGCCGCCGAGGAAGGTCAACGGCGTGATGATCAAGAGCGGCACCAGCTGCAGCTGCTCGAAACTCCTCGCCCAGATGCCGATGATGAAGCCGAACAGGCTGAAGGTCACCGCCGTCAAGACCAGGAAGGCGACCATCCAGAACGGATGCAGAATGGTCAGCGGCACGAACAGCGAGGCAGTTGCCAGGATGATCAAGCCGAGGATGATCGACTTGGTCGCCGCGCCGCCGACATAGGCGATGACGATCTCCAGATAGGAGACTGGCGCCGACAGAAGTTCGTAGATCGAGCCGACGAACTTCGGAAAATAGATGGCGAAGGAGGCGTTGGAGATCGACTGCGTCAGCAGCGACAGCATGATCAGCCCCGGCACGATGAAGGCGCCGTAGCTGATGCCGTCGATCTCGGTGATGCGCGAGCCGATGGCCGAGCCGAAGACGACGAAATAGAGCGATGTCGAGATGACCGGCGAGACGATGCTCTGCAGCACGGTGCGGAAGGCACGCGCCATTTCCATCCGGTAGATCGCCCATACCGCGCGAAGATTCATGGTGGCGCGCAGGCTCATGGCTCTCTCCTCACCAGATTGACGAAGATCTCCTCGAGCGAGCTGTTTTGCGTGTCGATGTCGCGGAACTGGATGCCGCCGGCCTCGAGATCGCGGATCAGCGAGGCGACGCCCGGCCGCTCGGCCTGGTTGTCATAGGTGTAAGTCAGTTGCCCGCCATCCGGCGACAGCTCCAGCGCGTAGCGCGAGAACGCCTCCGGTATCGCCGTCAGCGGGCTGCGCAGTTCCAGCACCAGCCGCTTGCGGCCGAGCTTGCGCATCAGTTCGGCCTTGTTCTCGACCAGGATGATCTCGCCGCGGTTGATGACGCCGACGCGGTCGGCCATCGCCTCGGCTTCCTCGATATAGTGGGTGGTGAGGATGATGGTGACGCCATCCTCGCGCAGCCGGCGCACCATCGCCCACATGTCTTGGCGCAATTCGACGTCGACGCCGGCGGTCGGCTCGTCGAGGAACAGGATGCGCGGCTCGTGCGACAGCGCCTTGGCGATCATCAGCCGGCGCTTCATGCCGCCCGAGAGCGTAATCGCCTTGGCATCCTTCTTGTCCCATAGGGAGAGATCACGCAGCACCTTCTCGACGAAGGCCGGGTTGGCCGGCTTGCCGAACAGGCCGCGGCTGTAGCTGGCCGTCGCCCAGACGCTCTCGAAGGCGTCGATGGTCAGTTCCTGCGGCACCAGGCCGATCAGGCTGCGCGCTGCGCGGTAGTCCCGGTTGATGTCGTGGCCGTCGACGGTGACGGTGCCCGACGAGCGGTTGACGATGCCGCAGACGATCGAGATCAGCGTCGTCTTGCCGGCGCCGTTGGGGCCGAGCAGCGCGAAGATCTCGCCGCGCTGGATATCGAGATTGACTTCCTTGAGCGCGGTGAAGCCGGTGGCGTAGGTCTTGGAGACCCCGGAAATGGACAGGATGGAGGACATGGCTGAAAACGGCTGCCTGAAAGAGGTCCCCTGATATAGGCCGAATGTCGGTGCGTGCAACCGGAAGTCAATGCCGCTGCTGCCAGTTCTCGACAATCGTTGCGGGTCCCGCCGCCTGTCCGCGTGGTGATACTTTTCCCTGATCTGCTGCGACAACGCGCCCCGCGTGACGCCACGCCGCTTTGACCATCGCGCGCGACAGGCCTATCCTCCGCGCATTAGAAGCAGCCGGAGCCCGCCATGGACCCGCTCATCCTTTCGCGCATGCAATTCGGCGCGAATATTTCGTTCCACATCCTGTTTCCGACGATCACCATCGCGCTTGGCTGGGTGCTGCTGTTCTTCAAGCTCCGCTACAACAAGACCAACGATTCCGCCTGGATGCGCGCCTATTTCACCTGGGTGAAGGTGTTCGCGCTGTCCTTCGCCATGGGCGTGGTGTCGGGCGTCACCATGAGCTTCCAGTTCGGCACCAACTGGCCGGGTTACATGGAGAAGGTCGGCAACATTGCCGGACCGCTGCTGGCCTACGAGATCCTCACCGCCTTCTTCCTCGAAGCCGCCTTTCTCGGCATCATGCTGTTCGGGTTCCGCCGCGTCTCCAACCGCATCCACACGCTGGCGACGGTGCTGGTTGCCGGCGGCACGACACTGTCGGCCTTCTGGATCATCGCGCTGAACTCCTGGATGCAGACGCCGGCCGGCTTCGAGATACGCGATGGCGTGGCGCATGCCGTCGACTGGTGGGCGATCGTCTTCAACCCGTCGATGCCCTACCGCCTGGTCCACATGCTTTTGGCCTCCGGCCTTACGGTGTCGTTCCTGATCGCCGGCCTGTCGGCGCTGCGCTATCTCTACGGCGACCGTTCGGAATCGATGTGGAAGGCGCTGCGCACCGGTGTCTTCACCGCGGCGATCCTGATCCCGATCCAGATCTTTGCCGGCGACCAGCACGGGCTGAACACGCTGGAGCACCAGCCGCAGAAAATCGCCGCCATGGAGGCCAACTGGAACACCGGCCCCAACGTGCCGCTGGTGCTCTTTGCACTGCCCGACGAGGCCGCCAGGGAAAACAGGTTCGAGATTGCCATTCCCGACGGCGCCAGCCTGGTGCTGCGGCACAGCACCAGCGGCGTGGTGCCGGGGCTGAACGACTATCCGGGCAACCATCCGCCGGTCTTTCCAATCTTCTGGAGCTTCCGCATCATGGTCGGCACGGGACTGCTGATGCTTGCAGTTTCCTGGTCGGCGGCCTTTTTCCTCAAGCGCCGGCACAGCCTGCCCAAGCCGCTCGCCCTGCTGATGGTGCCGATGGCGCTGTCGGGCTGGCTGGCGACGCTGGCCGGCTGGTACACCACCGAGATCGGCCGCCAGCCCTGGCTGGTGACCGGCGTGCTGAAGACCGCCGACGCGGTCGGCCCGGTGGCTGGCAGCCATGTCGCGCTGACGCTGGCCATCTACCTCATTCTCTACGTGCTTTTGTTGATCGCCTATCTCGGCGTGCTGGTGCATCTGGCGCTGAAGGCGGCGAAGGACGGCGATTCATCGCCGCTGCCGGGCGTGCTCAACGCGCCGCTGTCGCAGCCGGCCGCAGGAGAGTGATTTCCGAACCGAAGATCAGGATAGTGTCCGATTCGCGGAGATATCATGCAGACAGATAGACGATCGCTTCGGCTTGGTTTGGCACTGCATCCGGACATCGGCTCTGCCCCTCACCTGCCTGCCGGCATCCTCTCCCCGTATAGTGACGGGGAGAGGGGCGCTGTTGCCGCCGGTTTCGCCAACCACCAGCGTTGCAGAATAGGCGTCGAGATTGCGGCCGGCTCCCTTCTCCCCGTCGCTATACGGGGAGAAGTGCCCGGCAGGGCGATGAGGGGCGGCACCGACGTCGACAACTGGTCTGTCCATCCGATCACAATCCGATTGAACGGCTGGCGAGTAGGAGAAGAAAAATGACCTTCGACTGGCCGACCGCACTCCCCCTGATCTTCGCTAGCTTGATGGGCCTCGCTATTTTGATCTACGTCATTCTCGACGGTTTCGATCTCGGCATCGGCATCCTGTTCGCCGCCGCTGAAGACGCCGAGCAGGACACGATGATCGCGGCCATCGGTCCGTTCTGGGACGCCAATGAGACCTGGCTGGTGCTGGCCGTCGGCCTGCTGCTGGTCGCCTTCCCGCTGGCGCACGGCGTCATCCTCACCGCGCTCTACATTCCGGTGTTCGTGCTGCTGGTCGGGCTGATCCTGCGCGGCGTCGCCTTCGATTTTCGCGCCAAGGTGCCGACCGAGCGCAAACACCGCTGGAACCGTATTTTCTTCCTGGGTTCCGTCATCGCCTCGCTGGCGCAGGGCTATATGCTAGGCGTCTATGTGCTCGGCCTCGACGTGGGCTTCAGCGGCATGGCGTTCGGCGTGCTGGTGGCGTTCTGCCTTGCCGCGGCTTATGCGGCGATGGGCGCGGCCTGGGTGATCTACAAGACCGAGGGCGACTTGCAGAAGAAGGCGGTGCGCTGGCTGCGCACCGCACTGGTGGTGACCGCGCTCGGCATGGCCGCCGTGTCGCTGGCGACGCCCTTCGCCAGCCCGCGCATCTTCGACAAATGGTTCGTCTGGCCCTCGATGCTCTATCTCTCGCCGCTGCCGATCCTGTCGGCGCTTCTGTTCCTGTGGCTGTGGCGGCAGACCTTCCATCTGCCCAGGCCCGACGACCGTCATTCGCTGACGCCCTTCCTGACGCTGGCCGCCATCTTCGCGCTCGGCTTTGCCGGTCTCGCCTGGTCGTTCTACCCGTTCGTGGTGCCCGATCGTCTGACCATCTGGCAGGCGGCCTCGGCGCCGGAAAGCCTGGCCATCATCCTGGCCGGCACGGTGGTCGTGCTGCCGGTCATCATCTTCTATTCGTTCTATGCCTACCGGGTGTTCGGCGGCAAGGCGACCGACCTCACCTACGACTGAGGTGTACTGATATTCAGCCGGCCGACCTGATCTCGACACCCTCCCGGCGGGATGCAGCTTCAGATCAGCCCCGAGTCGCGTGCCGCCGCCGTGGCCTGGCCACGGGAGATGGCGTCCAGTTTGCCCAGAACCGCCGAGACATGGTGATCGACCGTCTTCGGCGAAATAGCGAGGTGGTCGGCAATCCGCTTGTTGGAGAAGCCGCGCTCGATCAGCTGCAGCACTTCCATTTGGCGCAGGGTCAGCCCGGCGCTGTTTGCGCGCGTGGTGCGGCGCGGTCCCCGGGCGATGTGATTGACACCGTTTCGCCGCATGAGGTCGCGCACGTGCTGGGCGACCGGACTGGCGCCGAGGTTTTCGAATATCCCGAGCGCCGAGCGCTGCGCCGCCTCATCGCCCTGAACCAGGGCAAGCCCGCGTTCGAAGGGAGCGCCCATCGCGGCCCACAAATCCGCCGCCCCCTGCCAGTCGCCAGTCAGAAGCATCCGGTAGGGCGCGGCCATGCCTGACGTGTCACCGGGGCCGATTGCGGGCACCAGCAAACGCCGCCAGCTGGCCAGTTCGGCGAAGACCGCCGGCTTCGGCGAAAGGCTTTCGGCAAGGTCTATCAGCCGCAGCGCCTCGTCCTTTTCCGCCTCACCCAGCCATGCCTGTTCGGCGACGACCGCCGCATAGGGCAGCAGCCTCTGCAGCTCAGCCCCCTTTTCGAGAAACCGCTTCATTTCCGCAAGAAGCGGCTCGGCTGAAGGATCGCCGCGGCGCAGGCGCAATTTCGCCAGAGCCACCAAGGCGGGATAGCGCACCAGCGCGGCTGCATGGTCGTTGGTGACGACTTCCAGCGCTTCGGCAGCCGCCTCGTCCCATCGTCCGTAACGCAGCAGCAACTGCGCTCGCACGCCGCGCATGTAGTCACGCCAGGTCGCGAGGTCGTTCTCGACGCAATAGTCGATGCCGCGATCGAGAAAGGATCGAGCCTGGCCGTAGTCCAGCTGGTTCATTTCACTGCAGGCGCAATTGGTGAAGGCACGCGCCGCGTGTTCCTGGAAATTCTGCTCGAGCGCGATTTCAAGACTGCGGGCAAGGTGCCGCCGCGCGCTGGCCAGGTCCAGCCATTGTTCGGCGGCGCCGACATTGTTGAGTGCGTGGCAGACGATGTCCGGCCGGTCCAGCTGTTCGGCGAGCCTGATCGCCTTGTCGCCCAGCGACAATGTCTCGTCGAGCCTTTCGGCCAGCATCGCCAGCTGCGAGAGATTGGAATAGGCCATGGCCAGCTCCGGCCCGGCCGGGGCGGTCTCCAGCAACGCGACCGCCTGGGCGCCAAACAGGTCGGCGGCCTGACGGTCGCCCATCAGATAGGCGAAGCGCGACAGGCATCTGAGGCTGTCGCCTTCTTTCAGCGTATTGCCCAGGGCCTGCTGCAGCGCGCGCGCCTGTTGCTGAGCCTCGATGGCCTCGGCGATCCGGCCAATCAGGTGGCATTCGAAGGCATGGTTCTCGTAGAGACCGGCGCGCTCTTCCAACGGCAGGCCGTCGGCCTGTCGCAAGGCGACCTCGTAGTAGCCGGCGGCATCGCGATGCGCGCCGATGCGGGAGGCCTCCCGGGCGGCGACCGGCGCCAGTTCGCGCACCGCCTCCAGATTGTGCGCCTCGACCGCGTGGTGCACCAGACGCGCGGTGGCAATGTCGCCCTTTTCGAGCAGCGCTGTCAGGGCGCGCTGGTTGAACGCTCGTCTGTGGCTTGTCGTCAGCATCGTCTCGATGGCGCTGCGGGCAATTTCGTGGCGGAAGGCATAGAAGTCGCCCAGATCGTCCAGCAGGCCATTCGAGACGCATTCCGCCAGCTGGCCCGCGCTGGCCACGCCGCACAGGCCCTGCAGGGCCCAGGCATCGGCCCGTCTTGGGAACACCGACACCGCGTCGAGCATCGAGCGGGCGCCGGCCGACAGGCGTTCGGCGCGCGCGAGCACCGCATCGCGCACGCTGGCCGGCAGCGCCGTTTCATTTTCGGCGCTCAACAGTTCGGTGACGAAAAAGGCGTTGCCGGCCGTGGCCCGGTAGATGGCATCGCCGTCGCGGCCGGCGGCAGCGGCGAGCGACAGCACAGCTGCTTCGCTCAAAAGCGGCACGTCGATGCGCGCAACGCTGCCCGACGGAATTTCACCCAGCGCGCGGCGCACGCGCATCTGCCCCTCGCTGCGATCGGTACGTGCCGTCACCAGCAGCAGGATATGGGTGCTGGCAATGCGCCGGCCGAGAAAGCGGACGAAGTCGAGTGTCGCGTCATCGGCCCAGTGCAGGTCCTCGATCACCAGCAGCGTCGCGTCCATCCTCGCCTCGAAAACGTCAAGCGCGTCGGAGAACAGCGGCAGCCGCTGTCCCTGCCGGGCGTCGACCGCCTGCGGCATCGCCCATTGCGCCTCGCGTGCAAGATCGTAGAGCGGCCCGAGCGGATCGGGGATCGACAGGTCCTCGCAAGCGCTGCGGAAGATGCGCGCATCCTGGCCGGCACCGCCGATGAAGGCATCGACAAGCGCCGACTTGCCGGCGCCCGCCTCGCCCGACAACGCCGCCACATGACCATGGCCGCGCGCGGCTTCCGCCAGAAGGCTGGCCAGTTGCGACAGCTGTGTCTGCCGTTCCAGAAGCATGGTCATTCGCTCATGGTGATCCTGGTTGCCGCCGCACCCCAGTTCGCCCGCCAGGATAGCCCGGCTCGGTATCTGCTTTGTGGCTCCAGCACTGAACGTCGTTAACATGGGGAATCGTCCCGCCAAACATGGGGAAAGGCTCCGATGCGCGTCTTTTGCCAGCGTGATCTTTGTCCAACCGCGCTCGGATCGAGCGTGAAGCACTGGAAAAGGAAACTTCCCATGCCCCGTTACCTGGTTGAACGTACATTTCCGGACGGCCTCAACGTGCCGATGAACGAAGCCGGCGCCGACGCGCTGGGCGGCGTCATCATGCGCAACGCGGAGAAAGGCGTGACCTGGGTGCAGTCCTTCGTGTCGCCCAACAAGAAGCACACCTTCTGCGTCTACGACGCGCCCTCACCGGAGGCGATCCGCAGCACCGCCCAGATGAACTCGCTGCCGGTCGACAAGATCACGGAGGTGAGGGTTCTCGAACCCTACTTTTACCGCTGATGAAGATCCGATCGCCCGAGGCGGCAATGGCGACATGCCGGCCGGTGTCGCGGCACCCGCCATGGCAAACAGCGGCCGCGCGCCCTCCTTGCCCGGCCGTCTATGGCGGATCGCGTCGGCGCTGCCCGCGCAACTGCTGGGCAAGCGGCGGTTGCCACCGGAAAACGACCATCTGAGGCACGATATCGGCTTGCCCGAGCGGAAGACGCGACGGGACTGGCGAGATTACGACCGGTGGGATCGCTGATGATCCTGGCGGAAAAGGCGTAGCTGAGGGCGCGAGGCACCCCCCTCTGGCCTGCCAGCCATCTCCCCCTCAAGTGGGGAGATTGGCAGCTTCGCTGTCCCGCTCACCTTACAGCGTTGACAACTGGCGAAAGCGGCTAAGTGCGTAATCTCCCCCCTTGAGGGGGAGATGCCCGGCAGGGCAGAGGGGGGCGCTGTCCCGCCGACGCCGGCCTCAATTGCTCGCCGACAGCACCAGCACCGGCTTCTCGCTGTACAGCGCCGGGAACAGCTGCTTCAGGTTCGCCACCTTGGGCAGGTCGTTGTAGACGATGTAGGGATAGGTCGGGTTGAGCGTCAAAAAGTCCTGGTGGTAGTTCTCGGCCGGATAGAAGGTCTTGCCGGTTTCCAGCGTGGTGACGATCGGCTGGGGGAAGACCTTGGCCTGGTCGAGCTGGGCGATGTAGCTCTGCGCGATCTTCTTCTGCGCGTCGTTTTCGGCAAAGATCGTCGAGCGGTACTGCGTGCCTGAGTCCGGCCCCTGGAAGTTCAACTGGGTCGGATTGTGCGCGACCGAGAAATAGACCTGCAGCAGCTGGCCGTAGGTGACCTTCGAGGGATCGTAGGTGATCTCGACGGATTCGGCGTGGCCGGTGCGGCCTGAGCCGACCGTCTCGTAGACGGCGGTGTCCTTGCTGCCGCCGGTGTAGCCGGAGATGGCCTTGCTGACGCCCTTGACGTGCTGGAATACGCCTTGCACGCCCCAGAAGCAGCCGCCGGCGAAGATCGCCTTCTCGCTGCCGCTGGCCGCCTTCTCGTCCATTGCCGGCGGCGGGATGACCACCGCGTCCTCGGCGGAAACCGCCGGGGTGAGCCAGAAGGCGGCGCCCGCGGCGGCAAGGGCGAGTGCGGCGAGCGCGCTCCTGAAAAAGTTCGACTGGTGTCTGGCGGCTGGTTTTTGAATGTCGGTCATGGCTGAGCTCCTGTGACGTCCATGGGGATCAATCTATTGGATTAGGTACGAGGGCGCGACGAACGAGTTGCCAGGGCGCGTCACATTCACGTGCGCCGGCCCGCGCGCCAGCAAGGTCTGCCCCGGGGCTGGACAGGGAAGGCCCGCCAGGGACAGAAGGCCACGGACCAAACTCAATTGGCCGGAGCCATGGCGTCCGCCGCGGGCTTCATCGCGTCGGCGGCGGGTTTCATGGCATTAGCCGCCGGCTTCATGGCATCCGCTGCCGGTTTCATGGCATTCGCTGCGGGTTTCATAGCGCTCGTGCTCGTCGCGTCGGGTGCCATCGCATCGGCCGCGGGTTTCATCGCGTTGGCGGCGGGCTTCATGGCGTTGGTCGCGTCGTCGGCGCGGGCAATGCCGCCGGCCAGCAGCGCCGTCGAGCACAGAGCGAGAGCGAGCGCCGGCAGCGTCAGGCGGGCCGACGATGTCAGCCGAGAAAAAGTGGTCATGATGGTCTCCTTGGGGTTGGTCGTGATGGCGCGCCCTCTTGGCGGCCGGGCTCTCGCATCACCACTCGCGCGGCGCTGCGCAGATCGTTGTTGGAGCACGATCCCGTTGAAGTCCGTGCTCCGTTGGAACTTCAGTTGGTCGTGGCGGCCAGGATCGGGCCGCCGCCGGGCGACTGCACCAGCACGGCGGTGCTGAGCCCGTTCGCGGCCGCCGGCACATCCAGTGCGGTGGCGTCGCCGGTCCAGCTGCCCAGCTTCTTCAGCGAATGCACGACATTGGCGTGCGGCAAGGTGCGGCCGGTGTTTTCGCCGCGCGCCACCGGCACCTGGACGACGCCCTTGGCATAGCGCACCAGCCAGACATCGGCCCGGCCAGAAGGGGCCGAGCCGGCGCCGATGCTGACCTTGCCGCTGCCAAGCGACAGTGACGGTCCGCTGATAGGGCGGGCACTCGAGATCAGGTGCTGGATTTCGCCAGGTGCCGCGCCGACGACGTCGGCATGGCCGTTGACCACCACTTGCGGCGTGAACGGACCGTCATGACCGAGCGCGGGCTCGTAAGCGACCTGGCGCTGGGTGAATTCCTGCTTGCCGAACGTGTCCTTCCAGCCGAGATAGTCCCAGTAGGTGACATTGAACGACAGCGCCAGCACGCCGGACTGGTCCTTGACCTTGATCAGATTGGCGTTGGCCGGCGGGCATGACGAGCAGCCCTGGCTGGTGAACAGCTCGACCACGGTGAGCGGCTGGGCCGCGGCCGCCCCGAGTGACACCGCGAGCGCAAGTGCGCCCAGGCTGGACAGTACGACAAGCTTGCAGGATCGCGACATCGGCTTGCTCCGTGGGTGACGGCGCCCGGATGCGCCGCTCATGTCCCCACTTCGCCGCCGCCACGGGCTTCGTTACAGCGCTCACCGGTTTGTGATCGTGTCGCCGGCGTTCTCCCTTCTCCCCTTGCGGGAGAAGGTGGATCGGCGCGCAGCGCCGAGACGGATGAGGGATGTTGGAAGGAATGAGGCGTCGGCGTCTTCTGGAATACCCCTCATCCGACCTCGCTTCGCGAGGCCACCTTCTCCCACAGGGGAGAAGGAAAGGGCGCGCCATTTACCGCCACGGTTGCAAACTTGTATCCCTCACATAGGCGATGATAGTGTCACAAACTGCGTTCAAGTCCTTTAGAACATCGTCGTTCCAGAAGCGCAGAACGCGAAAGCCACTCGCCTTCAGTTCCGCGTCGCGACTCCGGTCGGAATCCGAGTCCGCGTGCTGGCTGCCATCGATTTCGATGATCAGGCCTGCTTCCAGGCAAACGAAATCGGCAATGTACTTTCCAAAAGGAACCTGGCGCCGAAATTTTATCCGGTCGAGCCTGCGGTCGCGCAGCTCATGCACAGCCTGCCCTCCGCCTCGGTCATTTCGCGCCGGAGTGAACGGGCAAAGCCGCGTTTGGCCGGAGGGACAGGTTGATGTGGCATGGAGTCAGATTAGCCGGCCGTTGCGCTCCGTCCAGCACCCCTCATCCGTCTCGGCGCTTCGCGCCGATCCACCTTCTCCCCAGGGGGCGAAGGTAAAGAGCATCTTACTGCGTCAGCAGCGTTTGGTTGGCCCGCTGGTTGAAGGCGCATTTGCCGGTGACATTGTAGAAGAAGTCGGCGTTGCTGACAGGCGCCGGCACGGGGCTGCCGCCGTCCTCCCAGGCCTGGTAGCCTGTCGTGCCGCAGGGCACGATGCCGAAGATGTCGACGACCTGGCCGGTCGGGATCTCGACTGGGGGGATGTTCGGGTCGTTCGAGTTGTAGAGCCGGTTGGAGGTGGTCGGGTCGTTCGACAACAGCTTTTTCGGGTTGCCCGACGGCACGTCCATCTGCAGATAGAGGCCGCCCATCTGGCTGACATCGATCACCGCGCCGGAGCCATTGGGCGGAAACATCGTATTGACACAGTAATATGTCGTGCCATTCGCATCGGTCGTGGTCACCGCCCCGACAGGCTTGGCGCCGCCGACGGTGCAGACCTGCTGCTGGACCATCGTGGTGATGTCCTGGCCGCCCGAATTGGTGATGGTGTTGACGGTGGTGGTGCCGTAGCCTTTCGGATCCCCGGTTTTGCCATAGGTATAGACGATCGTCATCAGCGGCTTGGCCACCGTCGCACCGAATTGCGTGCCGTAGAGCGTCATTGTCTTATTCCACCAGCCCGACACCCCGGTGACCTTGAAGGTGGCCTGCACCAGCGCCGGGTTCTTGCTCACCGCCGATGCGACGGAGACCGGCACGGTGTTGATCCTGGCGATCTGCATGAAAACGGTCGGCATGGCGAAACTCGCCGTGGCCTGCGCGGTAGCGGTGCCGTCGGCGGCAACCACGAAGCTGTTCAGCGTCGCGGCGGCCCCCGCCGGTGCACCGTTGGCGGCGAAGGATTGCTGGAGCGCCACCTGGCGCTGCGGCAGCGTCGAGTTAACATTCATCGTGGTGATCGACAGGATCCCGGCATCGAGGGCTGCCTGCATGTCCGACCTGGTCTGGACGGCCGAGGTGTAGTCGACCGAAAAGCCGATGGCGGCGATAATCGGAACCATACTGAGGATGAGGATCGGCGCGAACGAACCGCTCCTCGACCTGACAAACCTGCCTGCTAACCCCCGCATGTCTTGATCCTTATAAAGGAATATCTCTCCCGGCTAACATGACAGTCACAAATTATGCTCTAACGCACTTGGTTAAAATTTATCGATTTTCCGGGAAATCGCCTGATAAAGCCGACAAGTGCCAAAGCTTGCTCCGGCGGCGGATTGGGCAATCGCATATGAAAATTGTGAGATGGTTGCCCGGCACGTCCCTGACCCCTACCCCTCAAGGCAGGGCAATGGCATATGGGAAGCCGAGGTTTTCGCCCTACGAATACCCCCACCCCTAACCCCTCCCCACAAGGGGGAGGGAGACTCTCGTAGGCGCCGATCTCGGCAAACTGCCCAAGTTCGACGCCGAATATGATGGACAAAGGCGCGTGGCCGCATTCCCTCCCCCTTGTGGGGAGGGTTAGGGTGGGGGTACCTCATAGGGCGAAAGCCTCAGCTTCCTTGCGATTGCCCTGCCGCAGCGGGTGCGCAGCTTGCCCCGCTGATGTGCCGCTTGCCCCGGCAGCGGCTGTGCCGCTTGCCGATACTACCGGCCCCTGCTAAACGCGCGCCATGAGCACGCCCCTCGACCATATCCGCAATTTCTCCATCGTCGCCCATATCGACCATGGCAAATCCACGCTTGCCGACCGGCTGATCCAGCTGACCGGCGGGCTGGAGCTGCGCGACATGAAGGAACAGGTGCTGGACTCGATGGACATCGAGCGCGAGCGCGGCATCACCATCAAGGCGCAGACGGTGCGGCTGAAATACCACGCCAACAATGGCGAGGACTATATCCTCAACCTGATCGACACGCCCGGCCATGTCGACTTCGCCTATGAAGTATCGCGCTCGCTCGCCGCCTGCGAGGGCTCGCTGCTGGTCGTCGACGCCTCGCAGGGCGTCGAGGCGCAGACGCTGGCCAATGTCTACCAGGCGATCGACAACAACCACGAGATCGTCGTGGTGCTGAACAAGGTCGACCTGCCGGCCGCCGAGCCCGAGCGCATCCGCGAGCAGGTCGAGGAGGTGATCGGCATCGACGCGTCCAACGCCGTGCTGATCTCGGCCAAGACCGGCTTGGGCATTCCCGATGTGCTGGAAGCGATCGTCCACCACTTGCCGCCGCCGCGCGAGGGCGATGCGTCAGCACCGCTCAAGGCCATGCTGGTCGACAGCTGGTACGACGCCTATCTCGGCGTCATCGTGCTGGTGCGCATCATCGACGGCGTTTTGAAGAAGGGCCAGACCATCCGCATGATGGGCACCGGCGCAAAACACCTGGTCGAGCGCACCGGCGTGTTCACGCCGGCCCGCATCAATGTCGACGAACTCGGCCCCGGCGAGTTCGGCTTCTTCACCGGCTCGATCAAGGAAGTGGCCGACACCCGCGTCGGCGACACCATCACCGAGGACAAGCGCCAGACGGCCAAGGCGCTGCCCGGCTTCAAGCCGGCGCAGCCGGTGGTGTTCTGCGGCCTGTTCCCGGTCGACGCCGCCGATTTCGAGGATCTGCGCGCCGCGGTCGGCAAACTGCGCCTCAACGACGCTTCCTTCTCTTATGAAATGGAAACCAGTGCCGCGCTCGGCTTCGGCTATCGCTGCGGCTTCCTTGGCCTCTTACATCTGGAAATCATCCAGGAGCGGCTGGAGCGCGAGTTCAACCTCGACCTGATCGCCACGGCGCCGAGCGTCGTCTACCGGCTGCTGCTCACCGACGGTTCGATGAAGGAACTGCACAACCCGGCCGACATGCCCGACGTGGTGAAGATCGCGGCGATCGAGGAGCCATGGATCCGCGCCACCATTTTGACGCCCGACGACTATCTCGGCGGCATTCTAAAACTCTGCCAGGACCGGCGCGGCATCCAGGCCGACCTCTCCTATGTCGGCAAGCGCGCCATGCTGATCTACGATCTGCCGCTCAACGAAGTGGTCTTCGATTTCTATGACCGGCTGAAGTCGATCTCCAAGGGCTATGCCTCGTTCGACTACCACCTGACCGACTACAAGGAAGGCGACCTGGTGAAGATGTCGATCCTGGTCAATGAGGAGCCGGTCGACGCGCTGTCGATGCTGGTGCACCGCACGGCGGCGGAAAGGCGCGGCCGGCAGATGTGCGAGAAGCTGAAGGAGCTGATCCCGAACCATCTGTTCAAGATCCCGATCCAGGCCGCGATCGGCGGCAAGGTCATTGCCCGCGAAACCATCTCGGCGCTGCGCAAGGACGTGACCGCCAAGTGCTACGGCGGCGACGTCTCGCGCAAGCGCAAGCTGCTGGACAAGCAGAAAGAAGGCAAGAAGCGGATGCGGCAGTTCGGGAAAGTGGATATTCCGCAGGAGGCGTTCATTCAGGCGCTGAAGATGGGGGATTGAGAAAATTTTTGCTCGAGTTTCTTTCCCGACCCGACTAAGATGCAAACATGATTCGTGAAACCGATTCCCTCCGCGTCGTGAGCTTATTCAGCGGGATTGGCGGTTTCGAAAAAGGCCTCGAGAAGGCAGGCTTTAGTACGGTGTTAATGTGCGAGTCGGACCCTGTCGCCAGGGCGGTCCTCGCCCATCGATTTCCTGATATCGAACTAGCGCCAGACATAACCACTCTCGGCTCACTCCCGGATTGCGATATCGTAACTGCTGGTTGGCCCTGTCAAGACATTAGCCTGGCGGGAGGCATGAGGGGACTAGGGGGGGATCGCTCGGGCCTCATCAGCGAAGTATTTCGCCTAATTGCAGCAAGCGATCAAAAACCAGAATACGTCCTTTTGGAAAACGTCGCATTCGCCCTCGATTTGCATAAGGGGGAGTCGGTCAGATATGTGACGGCGCAACTTGAACAATTGGGCTACCGATGGGCCTATCGGATACTTGATACGAGGTCCTTCGGGCTTCCACAGCGCCGCCGCCGTTTGTTCGTTTTGGCTTCGTTGAATCACAGTCCCGAGACCATTCTATTTGATGGGATTGAGGAGCAACGGCCTCCGGTTTTAGAAGAACCGAAGATGGTTGGATTTTATTGGACTGAAGGAAATCGCGGCCTCGGATGGTCGCCCGAAGCAATACCACCACTGAAGGGCGGTTCAGGTCTTAGCATCCCGTCGCCGCCCGCTATCTGGAATCGTGAAACCTCAAATTTCATCTCACCAGGAATCGAAGATGCCGAAAGATTGCAGGGGTTTCCTGTCGATTGGACGGAAGCCGCAGATCCTTTTCCAAAGGGCGTTCGGCAACGATGGCTGTTGACAGGCAATGCGGTGAGTGTTCCAGTCGCCGAGTGGATTGGCAGCAAAATCGTTGCCTCAGACCCTGTCGCTAACGATGGCTGGACGACTATAGTTCCAGGAGAGCGATTGCCTCGAGCCGCCTATGGCGGCCCCGAAAGAAAAATGACAGGTCTCGCCGTAACTGGTGAAGGACCCGCCTCCTCAACAATAATTCTATTAAGCGACTTTGGATTGCACGCGCCAAAACCCGTATCGAAGCGAGCGATTGCAGGGTTCACTCGTCGCTTTGAAGTAGCTCCGCTTAGAAAGAACCAGGAGTTTATGGAGGACCTGCGTTGTTATTTGGCCCTTGCGGAAGCTGCTTAAGATAGCCCTGAGAGTCACGATAGGCTTCAAGCGCTGAAATGTAAGACACCATAAATTTCCGAACGCGATCTAACATATCCAAAAGGTCCTTCGCCAGCACCTCGCCTCCTGCTTCTGAAAAGGATTCAAGACCGTGGGCCAGGGCGTTGCGACGTTCACGCACATTATCGAGGTCGCTACCACCTAGTGGTTTCCGCCTGACATAAGAGTCCGGATCGGGATTCCCTTTTGGCTGAGCGCGTGCGAGTCTGCGGTATGCGCACAGGAATATCTCTCACCGTCTCGCCTTCTGACCATCGGCGTTTGGTTGCCCTGGTCAAAGATCGTAACAGCCCGCAGAAGCATGTGTGGCGCGCCGAGATCGTGCTGTTGAGCGCCACCGGCGCCGGCACGATCGAAATCATGGGGCGGACCGGCAAATCCAAGACCTGCGTGTGGCGCTGGCAGGAGCGCTTCGCCACGGAAGGCTTCGAGGGGCTGCTGCGCGACAAGACGCGTCCCTCGCGCATTGCGCCGCTCGGGCCTGAGATCGCTGAGCGCGTCGTGGCGCTGGCGCTCGACGACCCGCCAGGGGAAACGACGCACTGGACCGCCGACATGATGGCCAGGGCCGCCGGCATCAGCGCCAGCGCGGTGCGCCGCATCTGGAAGGCGCACGGGCTGCAGCCAAACCGCTGGCGGCAGTTCAAGCTCTCCAACGATCCGAAATTCATCGACAAGTTGCGCGACGTCGTCGGCCTCTATGTCGATCCGCCGGCCCACGCCATCGTGCTGTCGGTCGACGAGAAGAGCCAGATCCAGGCACTGGACCGCACCCAGCCCGGCCTGCCCATGAAGAAGGGAAGGCTCGGCACCATGACGCACGATTATAAGCGGCACGGCACCACCACGCTGTTTGCCGCTCTCAACGTGCTCGACGGCGCCGTCATCGGCCGCAACATGCAGCGTCACCGCCACCAGGAGTTCATCCGCTTCCTCAACGCCATCGACACCGAGGCGCCGGCCGGCAAGGCGGTCCATGTCATCCTCGACAACTACGCCGCTCACAAGCACCCCAAGGTGCGTGCCTGGCTCGACCGCCATCAGCGCTTCACCTTCCACTTCACGCCGACCTCATGCTCGTGGCTCAATGCCGTCGAGGGCTTCTTCGCCAAACTCTCCACGCGTCGTCTCAAGCGAGGCGTCTTCCACTCCGTCGTCGACCTCCAGGCGGCAATCAACCGCTTCGTGGCAGAGCACAACCAGCAACCCAAACCCTTCACTTGGACCGCCGATCCCGACAAAATCATTGCTGCCGTCAAACGTGGGCACCAAGTGTTAGATTCCATCCACTAGGGTATGTGGCGGCGCGGCCCAAGCGATCGCTAAACCATCCTTCAATTTAAGGGCGGAAGCTTGGCCGAAATTTCCACTAAATGGAAGTCGATCTTTCTTTTGTTCGTCCCAAGCCAAGGGCAAGCTTGTTAGTGGGATAAAATCTGTCAGTACATTTCCATGACTCGTTCCGTTTTGCATACGATCTAAGAAAATGGCCTGTACAACGTCAAGCCGCCAGTACTCCGCCGCATCGCCAAACAATATTCCGTCTGCTTCAATTCGTTCTCGTATAGACTTCATAACGGCGCGCATCGCGCTTTCCAGAGCATTGTAAAGCATTACATACGTAGTCGCTCGTACTGAGGCTATGAGCTGCTGCTTCTGGTAGTAATTTCTAACGTTGGACCGCTGCCTCTTCTCAAGCTCCCTCGTTAGCTTAAGGACCGTTTCAAGCTCATCAAATTTGGTCTCCAGGGCGTCGATTTCACTCATTGTTGTTCAAGAATCTTGTCCCGGACGTATTCGATTCTCGACCTGAGGCGAGGCCCACTGTTACTCGCATCAGTTCGAATCAATTGGTAGAAGTCGGCCTCATCAAGCCAATCAAAATTCGCAATTTGCAACTGCGGAGCCTCTCGAAGAGCTAAGCAAACGCCAACTGCGATAGCTTCGAATCGAACCCTTGGTACCTGCTTTGTCTTATCCGTTCTAAAGAAGGCATTCGCCGCATTGTGTGCGATAAAATTCATAACCCTGTCGAACTCCTCCGACATCGCTCCCAGCTCCGCTGGAAGCAATTCCTTATTGAGTTTTTTGAAATGATTATCGATGAAACGCTGAACATCGTGGACGAAATCCTTGTAAGATCGTGAATAGACAAAGAACCTAGCTACCAGCTCTTGCCGCTCACTTTCAGGATTTCTATTGCCGCGCGAACCTGTACCCGGCGCGAGGTGCTTGAAAACATTTCTGTTGGCACAATCTACCACTAGATCGAGAAAAGGGCCTTGATAAGCTCCATTTCTAATTTCTGCTTCGGTTAACTGCTTTGAAGACGTGTTTATTCTGCGAAAAAGTTCAACTCGAGAGCTTTCATCCGTACCTTCTTCTAGGACAAACGAGCGGATCGGGCTGTTCAAGAATCTTTTTTTGCTAACAATTGGGATTTTGCTGAACTTTAAACCATTTAGCGAGTCGAGTTTTTCAAGATTATTCAGTTTAAACTTATCATTTCGAAACTCGACTAAAGTGCGAATTCTCTGAGATCCGTCCACGACCTCCAGTCGCCCGCCCACTTCGTAGAAAAAGATTGGTGGAATAGGTATTCTGAGAAGGAGGCTTTCGATGAAATAAGATTTTTGATCAACACTCCACTGTAGGGTCCTCTGGTAGTTGGGAATATATATGTCGCCCTCGTCGACGTTTTCTTCTTCTTTAAATTTTCGTATAAGTGTGTCCACTGGGAAGTCGGTTACAAGGTAGCGAACCTCATTCCGAGCGGTTTCGACGGCATCCTGAATTGCTGATTCGCTTAGTTCTTGATTTGCCATTTTTGCCACTATTTGAGTCTCGATCGCTGGCTGCACATATAAGATACCGATTGCACGAAGAGAGTCTTACGAAAAGATGCCATCACCACTGGAACCCGTGCCACCCGATCGAAGCCGTTTGATGTCCCGCGTCAAGTCGCGCAACACACAGCCGGAGATGATAATCAGACGGCTCGTGAATTCTATGGGCTACAGGTTTCGCTTGCACCGTCATTCATTACCCGGATCACCAGATTTGGTTTTCCCTAGGCGCAAGCGGGTTCTGTTTGTCCATGGTTGCTTTTGGCATCGACATCCAGGTTGCCGGCACACCACCACCCCTAAGACCCGTGTGGATTTCTGGCAGGCCAAGTTCCAAGACAACATAGCGCGAGATTTGCGCGTGGAATCAGCATTGCGGGAGTCGGGATGGGAAGTGCTTGTCGTCTGGGCCTGCGAGATCAAAGATATACCTGAATTGAGGGGACGGCTGGAAGAATTCTTGGGTTGAAGTATTGGCTTTCCTCGGTGCGTCCTCGGCTTCCACCGGAATGCCTTTTAGGAGCCACCTTCAAGGCGATCGCGCCGTTTGTCGCGCGGCCGTCGTCGGCGTGCTGACGTTCGTGGCGCATTCTTCTGATACCGCGCGCGGGCCGGTGTTCCTGCTCATCCTGTTTGCGGTCGGCTGCCTCGGCTGATCAATCTTGAGCTGACCGAGCACCGCCCGACCCCATCCGCATCGCGCCGCCCAACGCGCTGCCCTCTGGACAACGGACCACTCTTTGAGAACGCCCCGCCTTGGCGTATCCTCTCCTCGGCTTGGAGGAGATCTCAAATGCGTTCCAATCCTCTGGACATCGTCGCCGCGATCGGCCTCGCCATCGGCGGCGCTCTTGGCCTTGCCGGCACCTTCGTGGGCAGCGACGCGCTGCGCGAAACGCTGTGGACGATCGACGGCGTGGCACTCGTGGTGGCGACCGCGCTGTTGACGATGAAGTATCAGCGGCTGGGCAATGACTGCGTTGCGGCCGGGTTCCTGACCTTTCTCGCCGGCGAGAGCCTGCTGCTGGCCGGCAATGCGGCGGGCCTCGAGGCCAGCGTGCCTTCCTATGTCGGCGGCATCTCGCTGTGGGCGGCGGCACTTGTGCTGATCAGCACGCCGAAAACCTTTGCCTTGTGGATGCGGCTCACCGCTGTCGTGGCTGCCGCGTTGTTTGTCGTGTCGGCGGGCCTGATCATCTGGGGCACGCCTTTGCTGCCGACCTCGTCGCCGCTGCCCGCCGCCGGCTATCCGTTCCTGCTGCTTACCTTCATCGGCTGGATCTGGACCTTGCTGAAATCCGATTGATGAGCGGCTGGCAGAGGGGATACATCTGGCCTTTCAGGGGATTTCAAATTGCGCAAATATGTCCTGCGGTTTCTCAGTCTCTGCATCGACTACGTCTGGATAAACGCGGCCGTTGTTCTGGTTGACCGGTTGTTTCCCGGCGTTGCGGAGACCGTTCTTGGCCAGCCGATGTCATGGGCGGCCCGGCAGGTTCTGTCGCTGATATTGCTCTGCGTGTTACGTTTCGCCAACGCCTCGCTGGGCGAGTGGCTTTTGGCCTATGCGCTTGCCGAGCAACCCGCCGGCCAGCGTCAATGGGCCAACCTCTTGCTCGGCACGCTGGGCTTCATCTCCGGGATTTGGTACCTGCTGCGCCTGACCGAACCTGGCGACGGCACGCCGTTCCTGCTCATGGTCGAGCACACGCCGTTGAAGACGGCGGCTGTGGCGCTCTACAGCGCCCTTTGCAGTTGGTGTGGCGTGATGTTGCTGCGGTTCCAGCCGAAAGCGAAGCGCTACAATGCCCTGCTGTTCGCGTCGGCCCTGCCAGTGACCGTGATAAACGTCGCCTTCTCCCGCGACGCGCTGATAGCCTCGATCATTGCGCGTGCAGCCAGCCAAGGGCGCTCGCTTCCCGTGGAGAAGGCTGAGGTCTATGCACGCGGATCGGTCTACTACGCCATTGTTCTTATCGCGGTGATGCTGGTGATCCTGTATTTCTGCCGGGAACGACCCGGAGTTTCTGCCGGAAAGCCGCTCGAAGGTTCGCCGGACAGTCGGGCGTAGCCCTACGGTGCATGGCAACCATGGCGGGCCGACATTGGTCGATTTCGAACTGACCGGAGCCTTGCCCGAGGCGATCAAATATTCCAACGCCAATGCGCTGGACCTGATGCTGAGGTGGGCGGGGACACCGTGCATATGGAGAGGTCGTCGCTGGATATTTCGGAGACCGACATGATGGTCGCGATCCGCCGGCTGGCGCCGCATGTGAAGATGGGGCGGTAGGGGCGCCCTCTTGCCTTCTCCCCTTGTGGTGCCCGAAGGGCGGGCGAGGCCCGTGACTCGCCCAGGGCGGTGGATCGGCGCGCAGCGCCGAGACGGTTGAGGGGTGCTGGACGGAGTGAGGCGTTGGTGGTCCTTGCTTTAATGCGGTGACTGTTGACGTATCGCCAAGCTGGAACACCCCTCATCCGTCTTGCCGCTTTTGCGGCAATCCACCTTCTCCCACAAAGGGAGAAGGCAAGAAGCGTCGGCGCGCTCTCAACTCTCAATCCACACCTTCTCAAAATGCTGCTCCAGCGCCTGGTGCTGTTCGCAGCCTTCGATGCCTTTGCGGTAGGTGCGGTAGACCGAGCGCCAGTAGGGTTGGATGATGATGCCGGAATCGCGCAGATTCTGCTCGATCTTGGCCATGATCTCCTTGCGCGCCTTGGCGTCCGGCGTTGCCAGCGCCTTGTCGAGCAGGGTGTCGAACTCCGGGTTCTTGTAGGCGCTCTCGTTCCAGGCGGCGCCCGATTTGTAGGCCAGCGCCAGCACCTGGACGCCGAGCGGGCGGCCGAGCCATTCGGTGCAGGAGAAGGGGTATTTGCTCCAGTCGTTCCAGAAGGTGGCGGCGGGCAGCACGGTGCGCTTGATCTTCAGGCCGGCCTCGCGCATCTGGGCGGCGATGGCGTCGCCGGTGCTCTTTTGCCATTCGACATCGACGGAGATGAGGTCGAATTCGTGGTCGGCCTTGCCGGCCTCGGCGAGCAGTTTTTTCGCCGCCTCCACGTCACGTTTGGCCGGGCCGATATCGGCATATTCGGGGTGCATGGGGCCGACATGGTGGTTGTCGGCGGGCTTGCCCCTGTCGTCGAGGCCGAGCTTCAGCACGGCGGCATTGTCGACGGCGAGCTGGGCGGCGCGGCGCGCCTTGGCGTCGTCATAGGGCGCGTTGCCGACATTGAAGCGGGCGACGATGGTGGAGCCGGTGGCGATCTCGGAATTTTTGAGCCCCATCTTGTCGGTCTGCGAGACGGCATCGGAGGCGGTTTCGTGGTCGGTGTCGATCTCGCCGGATTCGAACGCCGACAGCATGGCGTTGGGGTCGGAGCCGTAATCGACCCATTTGATGCCGTCGAGCCAGAACTCGCCCTTCCACCAGGGCTTGTCCTTGCGCTTCACCTCGGCACCGGTCTCGGCATCCCAGCTGACCAGCTCGCACGGGCCGGTGGTGATGGCCAGCGCCTTCCTGGGGTCGCCGTCACCCTCATAGGAGCGGTGCATGATCAGCGCCGGATAGTCGGCCATGCCGGCGATCAGCGAGATGTCGGGTTTCGGCAGATTGAGTTTTATCGTGAAGTCGTCGACCCTCTGGATGCCGCCATCGACGAGCTTCTTGGTGTCGGCATTGACCAGCGCGCCCATGCGCGCGGCGACCGAATTGCCTGCTACGGAGGCGTCGCACCAGCGGGTGAGGTTGTGGATGACGTCGTCGGCGTTGAAGGCATCGCCATTCGACCAGGTGATGCCCTTGCGCACATGCAGCGTCAGCGTCTTGGCGTCGTCACTCGCCTCCCAGCCTTCGAGCAGCCAGGGTTCGAAGGAGAAATCGGTGTTCCAGCGCACCAGATATTCGTTGCAGTGGCGGGCGATGTTCGACATCTCCACGCCGTCGAAGGTGCGCGGGTCCTTGAAGCCCTTGACGTTCATGGCAACGCGCAACACGCCGCCTTTCTTCGGCTGGGCGGCGCGGGCCGGCGTTGAGGCAAGGCCACCCAGCGCCAGTGCGCCGGCGGCGCTGACGCCGAGGCCGGCCATCAAAGCGAGATATTCGCGGCGATTGATGCCGCCCGTCCTGAAATCGTCGGCGACGGGTTTGGCTTTCGGGTGCAATTTCCTGTCGGTCAGCATGAATTTCATCGTCGTTCCCCTGTTGTTGGGCGCCCCGGTCGATCGACAGACGCGGGGGCGGACGCGACCGCCGGGTGCCTGGAGGAATGATAAAGCGGGGTGACGTTGGGGAGTGTTCTGGTTTCCGCAGTGATTGTGCGGTGTTCCGCGAGGGGGGATTAGCCAATCTCCCCACTTGAGGGGGAGATGTCCGGCAGGACAGAGGGGGACGCTGTCCCGCGGACTTGTCAAGAGCTGGGTTCCTCGCCCCCGCAAAGCGGGGGAGAGGTGACCGCGAAGCGGCCGGAGAGGGGGCTTTCGTATGGCGCGGTTCCCCCTCTCCGTCTCGACTTCGCCGAGCCACCTCTCCCCCACTCGCGTGGGGGGCGAGGAACCCAAGCTGGAATGAAGCCGCGATCCTTCGCGCCCCCCTCTGCCCTGCCGGGCATCTCCCCCTCAAGGGGGGAGATTGGCGCCTCGCCGCTGGCGCCTTCTCCTCGGCCCTCAATACGGCCACTCGCCCCGGCCCAGCGCGCCAACCGCCGCCACGATCCGCCCAAACGCCTCCGCCGCGGCCGGCACAGTCGTGCGGGCGCGCAGGAAGCTGTGCACCAATCCCGGCTCTTCGTGCCACCATGCCTTGCCGCCGTTGGCCAAAATGCGGTCGCGGTAGGTCTCGCCATCCGACGACAGCGGATCGCATTCGGCGGTGACGATCACCGTCGGCGGCAGGGCGGAGAAATCGGTGTCGCGCAGCGGCGAGAAGGTCGGGTCGTCGGGCGATTGGCGCCTGGCCGCGCGGACGTCGCGGTAGAAGGCGATGTCGGCCACCGACAGCAGCGGCGCGTCGGCGTGCTCGATATAGGAGCCGGCGCTCTCATCGCCGCCGAGTTCGGGATAGATGAGCAGCTGGCCGGTCGCGGCTCTGATATGGCGGCGTGTCGCCTGCGCCACCGCTGCCGCCAGGTTGCCGCCGGCGCTTTCGCCGCACAGCACAAGCGGCAGGTCGATGGTCGCCGCCGCCCATTCGAAGGCGGTGACGGCGTCGTCGAAGGCGGCGGGGTGCAGATGCTCGGGCGCCAGCCGGTAGTCGACCGACAGCACGTCGAAACCGGTGCCGGCGCAGAGCTCGGCGCAGATGTCGTCATGACTGTCGAGCCCGCCAAGGATGAAGCCGCCGCCGTGAAAGTAGACCACCATGGCCCGCGCGACCGTGCCGGCGAGCCGGTAGCGGCGGACCGGGATGTCACGGTCGGCGGCAGCAATCAGGCCGTCGCTGGCTTTGACCCCTGGTGGGCGACCCTGGTGGAAGGCCCGGCACATGCTGTCATAGACCGCGCGCTGCCTGTCGATCGGCAGGCCGATGATCTCGGGCGGATACCAGGTGTTGACCGCGTCGATATAGGCCCACAAAGACGGGTCGAGGCGGGTCTCGTATTTGCCGCGGCTGGTCATTTCGGTCTGCTCAACCTGTCATAGATCCGCGTAGAGCTCCGCCGCGTTTTCAAAACTGAAGCGCAGCGGCACCGAGCCTTCGACCTGCCAGACGGTGACGCTTTCACCCGCCAGCAGCCGGCACGCGCCGTCGGTATCGGTGACGGCGCCGCCATAGAGCCGGTTGGCGAGGTTGAGGATGCCGGTCTGGTGCATGGCAGCACTGCCGCTGCCGCAGGCATCCTTGACCAGCAGCACGCGAAAGCCCTTCGCGACGGCATCCTTGACTGAGGCGTCAATGCAGGCCTCGGTCCAGACGCCGGCGATAACAAGCCATTCGATGCCGCGCGCCTTCAACTGATCGGTGGCCGGGCCGCTGCGGAAGGCGCTGGCCTCGGCCTTGATCAGCAGGGCCTCGTCCTTGGCGGGCGCGACCTCATGGCAGATTGCGGTCAGCGGGTCGCTCTTGTCGGAGAAGGCCGACTTGCCGTCGGCGCTCAGCGGATGAAAGGGCCGGTCCTGTTTGTCGAGGTCAACGATGTAGGCCCAGTGGTAGAGCGGCACATGGTTTTGCCGCGCCGCCGCCTGCAGGCGCCGGACGTTGGCGAGGATGCCGGCAAAACCCTCGACCAGATAGCGCTGGTCCTGCCGGTGCTCTTCCTGCAGGTCGATGAAGGCGGCGGCCACGGTGCCGCGCTGGATGGCGATGGGGGTTTTCATGCTGCGCCTGGGCACGCAAGAGCCGATGCAGTCGCTCTCAGTGCGCTATCGGAAGCCGTAGGGATTGGCCGAAGCCCCCCGACTTCGTCATCCACGGGCGGAGCGGGAGCGAAGCGGACGCGCAGACCCGAGGATCCATGCCGTGACCTCGGGCGTAGCTTGCAACGGAGCAGATTCCGGACCGTGGCAGCGCTTTGAAGTCGCGGCATGGATCCTAGGGTCTGCGCCGCGTCGCTGCGCTCCTTGCTTCGCCCTAGGATGACGAAGCGATGGGCGCTGCGGCTATCCCCAAACGTTCGCGACGGTTCAACAAGGCGAGCAGCGAGCATCAAACCTGTTTCTCCAGAAACTCGTCCTCATAGGGGAAGCGCGACAGGAGTTCGGTGCCGGTGTCGGTGATCAGGATCTCGTCCTCCAGCTTGACGCCCTCGCGGCCGCCCTTCTCGCCGATATAGCTTTCCACGCTCACCACCATGCCTGGCACGATATGGCCGTCGCGGCCATAGGTCTCGTAGTCCATGGCGTGCGCGATGAACGGCGTTTCGCCATGCATGCCGACGCCGTGCATGACCGAGGTGTAGCGCTGGTCGACGAAGCGGTCGGGGATCTTCCAGGCCTTTTCGGCGATCTCGCGGAACGCCATGCCGGGTTTGACGACCCCGATGTTGTGCTGAACCTGGTCGTGCGCCATGCGGTAGAGCGACTTCTGGTAGGGCGTCGGCTTGCCCGGTCCGCAGCGGAAGGTGCGGGAGAAATCCGAATAATAGCCGTAGCAGCCGATGGTGTCGGTATCGAGCGCCAAGAGTTCGCCGGGCCGGATCTTGCGGCCGCTGGCCTCGTTGAACCAAGGGTTGGTGCGCTGGCCGGAGGTCAAGAGCCGGGTTTCGATGAACTCGCCGCCCTGGCGGATGACCTCGCCATACATGATGGCGAACAGGTCGTTTTCGGAGACGCCGGGCTTGATCGCCTCGCGCACGGCATAGACGGCCGCCTCGGCGCCGGCCATCGACACTTGCAGGCATTTTACTTCCTCCGGCGTCTTCACCGCGCGCACGGCGAGGATTTCGCCCTGGCAATCCCTGACCTCGCAGCCGCGCTTTTCCAGGGCGAGTGCCTGCAGATGGCTGCAGCGGTCGAGCCCGAGCTTCATCGAGCCGCCGCCATGCTGCTTCAACAGTTCGGCGATCTCGTCGGCGAACGGGCCGGCGGTCTCGTCGTCGCGGCCCGAGACCGACGACCACACCAGCTTGGACGGACGCGCCTCGTCGATCGTGTCGAGCACCATGGAGACATGGTAGCTCTGCGGGTATTCGAACAGCACGATCGGCCCAACGGTCGGCACGAAGAAATAGCGCGTCGAGTTGCGCAGGAAATAGCCGAACATGTTGCGCGAGCCGGTGGCATAGCGCTGGTTGTAGGGGTCGAACAAAACGACGCCGCCATAGCCGGCCTCACGCATCCAGCCGCGCAGCTTGGCCAGCCGCCCCTTGCGCAAGGCGTCGGCATCGATGAAGGACGGCTCGGTATCGGACAGCCACATGCCGCCGGCCGGATCGGCGGCGGCAGGGTGGCGCACGCGGTCCTTGAAGTCGACGTCTTCGGTGCTGTCGGGGTCGAAAACGGCGATGCTCATGGGGACTTGGCCTTGCGTGGGTTGCTGGGTCTGAGCATGGCGCGAGAGGGGCGAGGGGATTGTGCGGAAAACCGCATGGGTTGTGCGGGGCGCCGCTGGCAAGTCAGACACGTCGCGATCCTTCGCGCTGTCCCGCCAGCAATCGGCAGCTAATGCCTCCGCGCCAGCTTCGGCGGATGCCCGTGCTCTTCCCTGAACGCCCGGGCAAAGCTCGACATCGAGGCGAAGCCGCAGGCCAGTGCCACGTCGCGCACGGCGAGCGTCGAATGTGCCAGCAGGTCGGCGGCGCGCTTCAGCCGCAGGCGCCGGTAGTAGCCATTGGGCGAGATGGCGAGTTCTGAGCGAAAACTCCGTTCGAGCTTGTCGGACGACACGCCGAGCCGAGCCGTCAGCTCGGTCATGCCGAGCCGCTCCTCGACCGCGTCCTCCATGATGGCGATGGCTGACAGCACCAGCTCGTTCTGGACGCCGGTGCGTAGCCGCAAAGGCATCATCTTGCGGTCGACGCTGGAGCGCAGCTGGCTGTGCACGAACCATTCGGCGACGCCGGCGGCCAGCTCGGCGCCGTAGTCGCGAGTGATGATCTCCAGCATCATGTCGAGGCTGCCGACGCCGCCGGCCGAGGTGAAGCGCTTGCGGTCGATGACATAGAGGTCGCGCCGAAGCTCGATGTTGGGAAACGCCTCGGTGAAGGCCGCCTGGCTGGTCCAGTGCAAGGTGCAGGCATGGCCGTCGAGCAGGCCGGCCCGTGCCAGGAAGAACGCTGCGTCCGCCACCGCGCCGATATGGGCACCATTGCGCAGGCTGCGGCGGATCCAGCTCGCGGCGTCCTCGGCGACAAGGTGATCGGCGTCGCCGCCCGAGCAGACGACGATGCGGTCGACCTTGGGCGCGTCCTCGGCGTAAAAGCCCGGCTGGATGACGACACCGTTCGAGGCCTCGACCGGCCCCTGGGTCGCCCCGACGATGATCCAGCGATAGCACTGCCGCTTGGCCAGCACATTGGCGGCGCGCAGCGGCTCGATGACCGAGCTGAACGCCATCATGGGAAAGCCGGGAAACACCAGCACGGCGAAGGTGAGGGGAGTTTCCGTGGGTTTTGGAGGTTCGCGCGTGGCCATGGGGCGCTACATTTCGGGCAGATGCGGGTTGGCGTCAACGGGGTGGAGCGTAGCCCATAGCCTGGGACGTTTGCGCTGCCCTCACCTGCCTGCCGGCATCCTCTCCCCGTATAGTGACGGGGAGAGGGGCGCTGTCATCGATGGTTTCGCCAATCGCCAGCGTTGCGGCCAGCTTCTTTCTCCCCGTCACTATACGGGGAGAAATGCCCGGCAGGGCAATGAGGGGCGGCGCCGACTCATCTCATCGCGCGCCGCGCGGAGACACGGCGTCCCCCTAACCCCCCAGCGCCTGATCCAGATCCGCAATCAGATCATCGCCGTCCTCGATCCCCGCTGACAACCTTACCAGCGAATCCGATATGCCGATCTCCTCCCGCTTCTCGGCAGGAATCGAGCCATGCGTCATCAGCGCCGGGTGCTCGATCAGGCTCTCCACGCCGCCGAGGCTTTCGGCCAGCGTGAACAGTTGCGTGCATTCGAGGAAGCGTTTTGTCCCCGCCAGATCTCGGTCGAGCACGGCCGTGATCATGCCGCCGAAGGCATGCATCTGCTGGACGGCGATAGCGTGCTGCGGATGGCTGGCAAGGCCGGGATAGATGACGCGGCGGACATCCTTGCGGCCTTCCAGCCATTGCGCGATCTTGAGGCCGTTGGCGGAATGGCGCTCCATCCTGAGCGCCAGCGTCTTCAGGCCACGCAGCGCTAGAAAACTGTCGAATGGGCCCGAAATGGCGCCGATGGCGTTCTGCAGGAATTTCAGCTGGGCGGCGAGGTCCTTGTTGTCGCCGACCACGGCGACACCGCCGACCATGTCGGAATGGCCGTTGAGATATTTGGTCGTCGAGTGGACGACGATGTCGATGCCGAGTTCCAGCGGCCGCTGCAGATAAGGGCTGCAAAACGTGTTGTCGGCGACCGTGAGAACTCCCTTGCGTTTGGCGAGCGCCGCGACGCCTTCGAGGTCGACGATGCGCAGCAGCGGGTTGGTCGGTGTCTCGACCCAGAGCATCTTTGTTTCGGGGCGAATCGCCGCCTCGACGGCGGCAAGGTCGGTGAAATCGACGAAGCTAACCTGCAGATTGGCCGAGCGCTTGCGCACCCGTTCCATCAGCCGGAAGGAGCCGCCATAGATGTCGTCGGTGGCGACGATATGGGCGCCGCTGTCGAGCAGTTCCAGCACCGTGGCGATCGACGCCAGGCCGGAGGCGAAAGCGAACGCATTGGTGCCGCTTTCGAGGTCGGCCACGGCGCGCTCGAAGGCGAAGCGGGTCGGGTTCTGGCTGCGGGCATATTCAAAACCCTTGTGCACGCCGGGCGACTGCTGGCCATAGGTCGAGGTGGCGTAGATCGGCACCATCACCGCGCCGGTCAGCGGGTCGTGGCTTTGGCCGCCATGGATGGTGCGCGTCGAGAAGGCCAGGCGGTTCTTGCCCGATGGGCCGGATGGCGGTGTGTTGCTGGTCATCGTGCGCGCCTCAGATGGTTGATCAGGTCGATGCGGGTTATCAGGCCGACGAACTCCTCGCCGTCGAAGATGATGGCGACCTCGTTGCGGTCGAACACCGGCAGCAGCGCATCCAACGTCTGGCTCGCCTGCAGCGTGTGCAGATTGGAGGTCATCGCGGTGCGCACCGGGCCGTTGAAGCGCTCCCAGCGGCCGTTATGCGGGCCATCGACCTTGGCCAGGATGTCGCTTTCGTCGACGATGCCGACGAGCTTGCCATTGTCGAGCACCGGCAGCTGCGAAACATCGGAGCGGCGCATGCGGCCATAGGCGTTGAGCAGGCTTTCGTCCGGGCCGACGGCGACGGTGTCGCCGGTGCGGTGCGAGCGCATGACCAGGTCGCGCAGATCGCCATGCTGTTCCTGCTCGGCCAGCCCTTGCTCGGCCAGCCAGAAATCGTCGAACACTTTCGACAGATATTTGTTGCCGCTGTCGCAGACGAAGGTGACGACCCGCTTGGGCACCGTCTGTTCGCGGCAATAGCGCAAGGCGGCCGACAGCAGCGTGCCGGACGACGAGCCGGCCAGAATGCCTTCCCTCGACAGGAGGTCGCGCACTGCCAGCATGCTCTGCTTGTCAGATATGGCGTAGGCCTTTTTGACCAGCGACAGGTCGGCATTGGGCGGCACGAAATCCTCGCCGATGCCTTCGACGGTCCAGCTGCCGGCCTCTTCCATCTTGCCGGTCTTGATCAGCGGCGCCAGCACCGAGCCGACCGGATCGGCCAGCACCATTTCGGTCTTCGGCGACACTTTGGCGAAGTAGCGGCCAAGCCCGGTCAGCGTGCCGCCCGAGCCGACACCGACGACCACCGCGTCGACATCACTGTCGAGCTGGGCGAAGATCTCCGGACCGGTCGTCGTCTCATGCGCCAGCGGGTTGGCCGGATTGGCGAACTGGTTGGCATAGAAAGCACCGGGAACTTCGGCGGCGATCTTCTCGGCCATGTCCTGATAGTATTCCGGGTGGCCTTTGCCGACATCGGAGCGCGTCATGCGCACCTCGGCACCCAGCGCGCGCAGATGCTGGATTTTTTCGCGCGACATCTTGTCGGGCACGACCAGCACGATGCGGTAGCCCTTGGGGATGCCGACCTGAGCGAGGCCGAGACCGGTATTCCCCGCGGTCGCCTCGACGATGGTGCCGCCCGGCCTGAGCTTGCCCTCTCTCTCGGCGGCGGCGATCATCGACAGCGCGATGCGGTCCTTGATCGAGCCGCCCGGGTTCTGGCTTTCGAGCTTGATGAACAGCCGGCATTTTCCGGTGTCGAATTTGGTCAGCTCGACCACCGGCGTCTGGCCGATCAGGTCGAGAACCGAGGCATAGGGTGGACGCAGGCGCGATGTTGGGCTTTCCGAGAACGCGCTCTCAGCCGCGGCGATCTTCTGCTCGCTCATATCGATGCTCCATGATCAAGCGGCCGCCTCGGGCAGAGCAGCAGCCTATCTCCTTTTCCAGCCCTTTGCAGTCGGAAAGAAGATAGATCGTGCCAATCGACCGGCCAGATGGAGAATGAAATTCCGGAGTTGCGCCGTCGCGCAAATGGCCCGCAGGACTGTGGGGCACGCCCCCCTCTGGCCTGCCGGCCATCTCCCCCACAAGGAGGGAGATTGGCAGCTTCGCTGATCGCGCCATTCTTTCAGCGTTGAAGATTAGCGAAAGCCGTAGTGACAGCCGATCTCCCCACCCCGTGGGGGAGATGGCCGGCAGGCCAGAGGGGGGCGCCATGGAGCGCCGAAGCAACTCAGCCGAGCAATTGCTTGCTCAGCCTGGCACACTGCACACGAATATCCGGGATGGCGTCGATCTCGAAGAAAGTGCCGCGGGTCAGTGGGCCGACCGCGAGAATCTTGGACGACACCGTGCCGTCGCTGGCGATGATCTCGCAATTGGCTGACACGTCGAGGCCGATGCGCAGCGGATCCGGCCGCGCCAGGCTACGGTCGACCAGCGAGCGCACGACGCTGTTCGACGAGGTCGAGATGTCCCTGACGATGCCCGAGCAATCATAGATGCGGGCGATTTCGAAGGTCTCGAGGCGCTGCGTGTGGCGCGACTGGACCTGGACCGTGAACTCGCCGCCCTGCGCGATGTCGACGACGCGGCCGGCGACAAGACGGATCCGGCCGGACTGCACCGCCTCGGTTACCCGGGCGTAGACTTCGGGCGCCATGCGATGGCGGTGGATGTCCCACCAGGCCTTGGTGTGTTCGACGAAGCGGCGCTTGGCGGACGCCGGCCAGTTCTGCCAGATCTTCTGGTTGAACGGCCGCAAGCCGTCGACGACGTCGCGCCAGTCGATGCCGGCCTTCTGGTTCTCCTCGATCAGGTCGCGGAACCAGCCAACGAAATAGGACAGCTGGGTGCCCAAGGGAATATCGGCGAGGTCGAGCTTGATCGGGTTGCCCTTGCGGTGCGGCGACGGCAACAGGCCGCGCCGCGAGACCGCGACGATGTCGCCGCGATGGCCGCGTTGCTCCAGCGCCAGGAAGGCATCGACCATGCTGAGACCGGTGCCCAGCACCATGACGCGGCTGTCGGGGGTAAGTGCCGTGTCGGCTTCCGAGCCCATCCTGACCGCGTGCCCTTGCGCCGGCTCCTCGTCATGGCCGGTCGCCAGCACGGCCAGATGCGCGACGACGCTCGTGCCGTTGGCCAGCGCCACCTCGACCCCGGATGGGGTGGGCGAGATCGACCGGCTCTCCTCGCGGATCAGGCGCAGCCGCCCGGTCTGCTTCTCGCGCGCCTCGAGATCGTCGAGCAATTCGCCGAGATAGCGGGCATAGAGGCTGCGCGGCGCATAGACCGGCGCCTGCTCCGGGGTCGCCAGGCCGCGATCGAGCAGCCAGCGCCAGAAATTGCCGGGATCGTCGGCATAGGCGCTCATGCCGTTGGCGCTGACATTCAGCACATGCGCCGACAGCAGCGTCGAATAGGCGATGCCCTGGCCGAAATGCGGGCGCCTTTCGATCAGCGTGACGCGCAGATCGGGATTGGGCGATTTGAGCAGATGCGCGGCCAGCACGACGCCGCTGGCGCCGCCGCCGACAATGATGATCGAGTTGGCGCGCCCGGTCATGCGCTTGCCGGCCTGGTGCGAAATGCTGGGGTCAGGCCTGGACTCTCAACGCCGTCGAGAGTTCGTCGCCTGTCATGTCGCGCATCTCGGCGAGGCTGCGCTGGTCGAGCACCTCGGCGATGGCCTGCCGGACTTCGAGCATCAGATGTCGGACTTGGCATGTCGCCTCGTTGCAGTCTTCACAGCGCTGATACTGGGTGCGGCTGGCACAGGGGATGGGCGCCAGCGGGCCGTCGAGGACGCGCACGACGTGGCCGACCTTGATCTCGTCGGCCGGCCGCGCCAGGCGATAGCCGCCATCCTTGCCCTTGCGGCTCTGGACGAAGCCGGCATTGCGCAGCTCGCCAAGGATGGCATCGAGGAATTTCTTCGGAATGGTGTTGCCGGTCGCGATATCGCCAACGAAAGCGAGCTGTCCGGCCGGCAGTTGCGCGAGGTGTACGAGCGCCTTGAGGCCGTACTTGCCCTTTTTCGTGAGCATGAAATCAAAATTTCTCTGTCATACGACGGCGCGGCGCCATCGGTTGCGGAACGCCTGGCCGGCGTTCCCGCCGCGTCCAAGCCCGCATGACACATAAATTCTAGTGACATGATGTACAAGCCGAGAACTGTTGATTTTGCTTCGTTTTCAAGCCGCTATGGCCATTTTAGCCAGCCTTTGTGCCCGCAGGGACACAAAAGCGCACGACTTTGACGCACGAAGCGCATTGCCGGCGATTATCGCGATACGGTGGCCGCTCATAGTCGCCTCCCTAATGTCGATAAGATTACTATACTTACCCTCGAACACGCGGAACAGGTTTTTAAATCCACGGCTGTTTGAGGCATGGATTTGCCCTGACGCTGGTCGGAGCGGGAATTCTGGTTTGCGACGCAGATAGGCCGCAGCCTTACGGCGGTGCAGAATGTTGATCCCGGCGGGACAGCACCCCCCTCTGGCCTGCCGGCCATCTCCCCCTCGAGGGGCAGCGCAATCGCATATGGGAAGCCGAGGCTTTCGCCCTACGAGTACCCCCACCCCTAACCCCTCCCCACAAGGGGGAGGGAGACTCTCGTAGACGCCGATCCTCGGCAAACTACCGAAGTTCGACGCCGAGTATGATGGACAAAGGCGCGCGGCAGCATTCCCTCCCCCTTGTGGGGAGGGTTAGGGTGGGGGTCCCTCTTCGCAAGAATCCTTATGTGATTGCCCTGCCGCAAGGAGGGAGATCTCGTCCGCTTTCGCCAATCTTCAACGCTGAAGCCACGAGGCGCGACGGCGAAGCTGCCAATCTCCCTCCTTGCGGGGGAGATGTCCGGCAGGACAGAGGGGGTGGGCGGGAACTCGACAGATGCCGTTTGCCCGTTGCCGGCAGGCGCACGCCCACCAGCAGCCGCCCTATCCGCTCCGGCACCGCGCCATCGATCACTTTTTTCTAACAAGCCCGCTTTGGTTGGAAGGATTTAACTCTACAAGAACGATAGAACTAGCGGACTATCATGGGGCAATCCGGTTTTCTCTGTTTTCATGGAGCCCTTCATGTCCACCATTTCGCGACGCATTCTTCTCCTCTCTTCCGCGGCACTTGCTGGCGCTGCCTTCCTCGGGCCGGCCTTGGCCGACGACCTCAAGATCACCATCGGCTACCAGACGGTGGTCGAGCCTTCGAAAGTGCCGCAGGCCGACGGCGCCTATGAAAAGGCGACAAAGGCGGCTATCGACTGGCGCAAGTTCGATTCCGGCGCCGATGTCATCGCCGCGGTCGCTTCCGGTTCGGTCGATATCGGCTATGTCGGCTCGAGCCCGCTGGCGGCGGCGGCCAGCCGCGAACTGCCGATCCAGACCATCTTCGTCGTCGGCCTGATCGGGCAATCCGAAGCGCTGGTCGCCCGCAACGGCGCCGGCATCGAGAAGGTCGCCGATCTCGCCGGCAAGAAAGTCGCCGTGCCTTTCGTCTCGACGACGCACTACAGTCTGCTCGCCGCGCTGAAGCATGAGGGCGTCGATCCGAAGTCGGTCGAGATTCTCAATCTGCGGCCGCCCGAAATCGCTGCCGCCTTCGCGCGCGGCGACATCGACGCGGCCTATGTCTGGGATCCGGCGCTCGGCCAGATCAAGACTAGCGGAAAGGTGGTGCTCGATTCCTCGCAGGTCGCCGCCTGGGGCGCGCCGACCTTCGATGCCTGGATCGTGCGCACCGACTTTGCCGAGAAAAACCCGGAAGCGGTGCGCGACTTCGTCAAGGTGACGGGTGCTGCCTATGCCGAATTCCTGGCCAAGCCGGATGCGTGGTCGGTGTCGTCGCCGCAAGCGGAAAAGATCGCCAAGCTCACCGGCGCCAAGCTGGAAGAGGTGCCGCAACTGCTCAAGGGCTATGTCTTCCCGACGCTGGAAGAGCAGGCCTCGGACAAGTTCCTTGGCGGCGGCACGGTCAAGGCGATCGAGGCGGCGTCCGCCTTCCTCAAGGAGCAAGGCAAGATCGACGCGGTGCTTTCAGACTATTCGAAATACGTGTCGTCAAAATACGTCACCGAGGCGCTGGCCTCGAACTGAGCGCCTGGTCGCACCTGAACGCGCGCGGATCTCCTTCCCTGACGCCGCGTGCCGACTGCCCCGGAACCGCAGACGAGGCGCGATTCCCGGGCAGTCGGATTGTCCATTCGTTCGAGCCTGATTCCGAAAACCGGACGCCACTTTTTTGCGTTCGCTGACCTTCGGTTCGGGATCATGCTCCAGAACTCCCGTGAGGGCTTCATGCCGCATCTCGTGCTCGACAAAATCTCGATCCGCTATGACGGCCAGGCGGCGCCCGCCGTCGAGCGGGTGTCGATCGACGTCGCCAAGGGTGACTTCGTCGTGTTGGTCGGCCGTTCCGGCTGCGGCAAGACCTCGCTGCTCAATGTCGCCGCCGGCCTCGTCGTGCCGGCGCGTGGGCGTGCCACGATCGGCGGCAAGCCGATCACCGCGCCGGGCTCGGACCGGGCGGTGGTGTTCCAGAACGATGCTTTGTTTCCATGGCTGACGGCGCGCGAAAACGTTGCCTTCGCGCTGCGGCTGCGCGGTATCCGCCCAGCCGAGCGGGCGCGCCGCGCCGATGAACTTTTGGCGCTGGTCAAGCTCGCGGATGCCGGCGACAAGCGCATCTGGGAGCTTTCCGGCGGCATGCGCCAGCGCGTCGGCCTGGCTCGCGCCTTGGCCGCCGAACCCGAATTCCTGCTGCTCGACGAACCGCTCGGCGCACTCGACGCGCTGACGCGCGAGCGCATGCAGACGACGCTGCTCGATTTGTGGACGGCCAGCGATGTCGGCGTGCTGATGGTAACGCACGGCATCGAGGAGGCGCTGGTGCTGGCCACCCGCATCGTCGTTCTGGCGCCCGGACCGGGCCGTGTGGTGCGCAGCTTCGAGCCCGGTTTCTCCAGGCGCTACGCTTCAGGCGAAGCCATTCGAGGCATCAAGGCCGACCCGGCCTTCGCGGCGGCGCGCGGCGAATTGACCGACGCGATCTTCGAAGGAGAGCCGGCATGACCATTTCCTCCTACACGGAACGGCCAAGCCACAAGATCGACGATGCCGATGGCCTCTCGGTGCCATGGTCCAGGCCGAGCCTGAAGCGCAAAGGCATTTCGGCGCGCATGGTCAGCGCCGTCACCATACTGGTAGTGCTAGCGGTGTGGGCGCTGTCGGCCCGCCTGCAACTGGTGTCGCCGGTCTTCCTGCCCTCGCCGCTCGCCGTGTGGAATAAATTCATCCTGGTCACCCGCGACGGCTTCGTCGATGCGACGCTGCTGCAGCATGCCGTCGCCAGCCTGGCCCGCGTGTTTGCCGCGCTGGTTGCCGCCATCCTCATCGGCGTGCCGGTCGGGCTGGCCATCGGCATCAGCCTCATAGGGCGCGGCATCTTCGATCCGCTGCTGGAGTTCCTGCGGCCGATCCCGCCGCTCGCCTATCTGCCGCTGGTCATCATCTGGTTCGGCATCGGCGAGCCGTCGAAGATCCTGGTGATCACTATTGCCATGCTGGCGCCGGTGGCGCTGTCGACCGCATCAGGCGTGCGCGGCGTCTCGCAGGAGCGCATCAATGCGGCGCGTTCGCTCGGCACGACGCGCGCGCAAGTGATCCGCCATGTGATCCTGCCCAGCGCACTGCCGTCGATCCTGACCGGACTGCGCATCGCGCTCGGCGCCGGCTGGTCGACGCTGGTCGCCGCCGAACTGGTGGCGGCGACGCGCGGGCTCGGTTTCATGATCCAGTCGGCCGCCCAGTTCCTCGTCACCGATGTGGTGGTGATGGGCATACTGGTGATCGCGGTCATCGCCTTCGTGCTCGAATTCATCATCCGCAGGATCGAGCACGGACTCGTGCCGTGGGCGGGAAAGGAATGACCGGAAAAGGGAGAATGACGATGACCCATTCCACCGCCGTGCTGTTCAGCCATTTCGGCGCCTGGCTGCTAGGCTTTTCCAACGACAAGCCGCGAGAGGACGGTCCGGTATCGCCGATGCCGGTCCAGCCGCAGGCCAGGCACAACCGCCTGCCGCCGCGCGACGAGAGTTTCTACTGGGCTTGGCAATATTGGTCGCAGTGATCGGCCCGCTCACACCCGCGAACGGTTCGCCCACACCAGTCCCACCAGGCCGACCAGCATGGTGACCAGGCCAATATAGAGCCATTGCGACTGGCCGGTCATGAAGCTGCCGCCGACCACGCCGATGCCTTGCAGCGACCACAGCGCGCCGATGGCGAGCACAATCAAGGCCAGCAGATTTTTGGTCAGTCTCATTGACGGATCTCGCTTTACAAGTCGATCGATTGTGGCGCTTAGGCCATGATGAAAGAGGCAAAGGAAGTGTCTCAATCGTGCCGGCTTCTACTTGGATATTAATCGCCGATCTTGTCAAACAGATCCCAGATATCGGTGCGAAGATCATCGGGAATTGATCACGGATCGCCGGAAAATCCCTGACAGACTGTTACCCAGCGACTCCAAACGTGTGCCGTTGCCACGGAACCGCCAGATGCTTGCCGCATTTCTCGCCTTATTTGGTACCTAACGGCTGGGGTCTGTCAAAAACGGAGCCATCCCCCAAATATGAAGACCACAAAACAGACCGCGCTTGTCGCGGTAACGATCGCTGCTGGCCTGTTGGTCGGCGCTTCCGCCACGTCGGCAACCGCCGCCAGCCAGTGTGGCCGTGCCTCCTGGTACGCACTGCATTCGAAGACCGCATCGGGCGAGCGCATGAACCCGTCGGCGATGACCGCCGCCCACCGCACTTTGCCCTTCGGCACCAAGCTTCGGGTTACCAACAAGAACAACGGCCGTAGCGTCATCGTGCGCATCAACGATCGTGGCCCGTTCATCAGGGGTCGCGTGCTCGACCTGTCGAGGGGTGCCGCCGGCCAGCTCGGCTTCATCGGCTCCGGCCAGACCTCGGTCTGCATGGCCCGCATCTGACATATCCGGGTCCGGCCCGGGTCGGACCCGCTGACTGGTGCCTTCGCAGACGCACACTGAGCCGGCTCGCGCCCTCCAGGCCCGGTTTTCAAAGCCTTGGGCGAAAGAATGAGCGCAGATCACGCCACGTGACGTATTGCATCGCAGCAATTAGTTGTTAACTTCCCCGCGAGATATCTAAGGCATGGCGCTGCTCGTCGTCCCTTCGGTCGCAGGCAGCAGCGGGGTTCTCGATGTTCTACCAGCTCTATGAAATGAACCACGCCGCCTTGCAGCCCGCGCGCCTCTATGCCGACGCGGTGCGCCTGTTCTACACCAATCCGCTCAACCCGTTTTCGCACACGCCCTGGGGCCGTTCGGTCGCGGCGACGGCCGAGCTGTTCGAGCGCACGACGCGCCGCTACGGCAAGCCGACATTCGGCCTCGACAAGACAGTGGTCGACTGGAAGAACGTCGCGGTCACCGAGAAGACCGTCTGGTCGCGGCCGTTCTGCAATCTCGTACGCTTCGAACGCAGCGTGCCCGCCGGGCGCCGGCCGGATCCGAAGCTTTTGATCGTGGCGCCGATGTCGGGTCACTACGCGACGCTGCTGCGCGGCACGGTCGAGGCGATGCTGCCCTATGCCGACGTGCACATCACCGACTGGGTCGACGCCCGCATGGTGCCGCTCGCCGACGGCAGTTTCGATCTTGACGACTATATCGACTACATCATCGACATGCTGCACGCGCTCGGCCCCGACACGCATGTGATGGCGGTGTGCCAGCCTTCGGTGCCGGTGCTGGCCGCCGTGGCGCTGATGGATACCAACGGCGACCCGTTCGTGCCTTCGACGATGACCTTGATGGGCGGGCCGATCGACACCCGCCGCAACCCGACCGCGGTCAACCTCCTGGCCGAGGAAAAGGGCATCGACTGGTTCCGCGACAATGTCGTGATGCGGGCGCCCTGGCCGGTGCCGGGTTTCGGCCGCGAGGTCTATCCAGGCTTTCTGCAGCTGTCGGGCTTCATGAGCATGAACCTCGACCGCCACATCATCGCCCACAAGGACTTCTTCATGCACCTGGTGAAGCATGACGGCGACAACGCCGTAAAGCACCGCGATTTCTACGACGAGTATCTGGCGGTGATGGATCTGACGGCGGAGTTCTACCTGCAGACCGTCGACACCGTCTTCGTGCGCCATGCCTTGCCCAAGGGCGAAATGACGCATCGCGGCACCAGGATCGATCCGTCTGCCATCCGCAACGTCGCGCTGTTCACCGTCGAGGGCGAGAACGACGATATTTCCGGCCTTGGCCAGACCAAGGCGGCGCATGATCTGTGCCCCAACATCCCCGCCGACAGGCATGCCCACTACATGCAGCCGGCGGTCGGCCACTATGGCGTGTTCAACGGCTCGCGCTTCCGCTCCGAAATCGTGCCGCGCATCGTCGACTTCATCACCAGCTATGGCCGCGAGAACCGGGTCGCGGTGAAGCCGAAACTCGTCCGCACCGCGAAAAGATAGGTCCGGCAGCGGCAATCCGGGCCGATTGGCCGGCAAAGCAGCCGGTCGCCGATTCTGTTGCACAAGTGCCGCTGTCCCGCCCCTCGGGTAACCATGCCGCCAATCCGACCGTCGTCGTAATTGACACGGACTGTAAATCGCTCTTAACCTTTCGTTAACAACGAAGGGCGAGCGGGGACAATGATTTCCTCACCAATGGCGCGAAGGCTGCGCGTGTCTGTGGCGGCCGCGCTGGCAGCAGCGGGAGGCTGGGCCGCGCCGGCCCTGGCGGCTGGAGCCATGGCGACCGGCGGCCTCACCTCGCAGCCGATCGGCCACTATGATTTCTGCAAGCTGCACCCGAGCGAATGCTCGATCCGCCCGGCCAATCTCGCGCCGGCCGCGATGACCGACGGGCTGATGCGCAAACTGACCAGCGTCACCAGCAGGGTCAACGCCGCCGTCAAGCCGATGAGCGACATGGAAAACTACGGCAAGGACGAAGTCTGGACCTATCCCGACAACGGCTTCGGCGACTGCGAGGACTATGTGCTGGAAAAGCGGCGCGAGCTTTCGCGCATGGGCATATCGCTCGCCGACCTGCTGATCACCGTCGTGCGCAAGCCCGACGGCGAAGGCCACGCGGTGCTGACGGTGCGCACAGACAAGGGCGACTACGTGCTCGACAATCTGAACGACAAGGTCAAATCGTGGGACCAGACCGGCTACCGCTTCCTCAAGCGGCAAGCGATCGACAACACCGGCCGCTGGGTCTCGATCCGCGGTGGCCAGCAGGTGCTGGTCGGCGCGGTGCAGTAGCGCGCGCTTCGAAGCACGATCGCGCTGCTGCTGCTTTCTCCAAATAGCTGAGGTCGGCGCCGCCCCTCATTGTCCTGCCGGACATTTCTCCCCGTATAGGGACGGGGAGAAAGACGCTCTCATCAATATTTTCGCCAATTGTCATCGTTGCAGAATGGGCGCCAACATCGCGGCCGTCCCTCTTCTCCCCGTCCCTATACGGGGAGAAGGTGCCGGCAGGCGGATGAGGGGCGGCGCGACGTGTCCAGCCGCGCGCATCACGCCATCCTCCACCAAACTTCGCATTTCTCCATGAACCATTTCCTCCCGGCCAGCGACACATGGCTGTGGGCGCAAACCAACCATGGAGACTTCAGATGACCGCACTGTTGCGAAATGCCTTTCTTGCCGCCGTCACAGTATCGGCCCTGGCCGGATCAGCCTTCGCCGATCAGACCATCACGAGCTGCGCCAAGACGGCGACCAACGATTTGTGGAGCGGACGGTGTTGCAGCAATGGCGACGCGAACTGCCTGGGCGGTGGCCACGACCATGGCGACAATGGCGGCCGGGGAGATCACGGCCGGCAAAAATGATCTCGCCGGATGAGGCGGGCCTGGTGCGCGAGCGCGTGAGCCGCTGCGCGCAGCGGCCCGCTACGACCGCCGGCCAAGTGCCGCGCGGATCGATGCGGTAATCCCGCGAAGCTCCGCCTCGTCGAGTTTTTCGATGTTCTCGGCCAGCAGATTGGCAAGCTCGGTGGCGGCGGGGCTGAGACCCGACGTGTCGAGCTTGACGCGCGGATGCGAGGCTTCGGCCAGCCGCGCCAGCTCCTCGGCATCGTCCCAGATGATGTTGAAATAGCCGATGATCTTCTGGATCAGCGTCCAGGTCGGCGCGCCGCGCCGGCCATGCTCGAGCGCCGACAGGTAGGCGGCGCTGACGCCGATCGCCGCCGCCATGTCCTTCTGGCTGACACCGCGCTCGCTTCTGAGCGTCCGCAGTTTTTCGCCGAACGGGGTCATGCGCCCGGCCTCATGATCGCTGCCGCCGCAGCCGGATGTAGAGCGCGCCCGAACCGCCATGATTGCGGGCGGCATGGTCGTGGCTGGAGACCAGCGGCCGGAAAGCGGGCGTCGACAGCCAGGCGGGCACGGCGCGCCGCAAGACACCATCGCCCCCAGAGGACGAACCCTTGCCGGTGATGACCAGCACATAGCGGATGCCGCCGGCATGCGCGCGGTGCAGGAACGAGAACAGCAGCGAATAGGCCTCGTCCTGGGTCAGGCCGTGCAGATCGACGCGGCCTTCGATCGGCAGCCGGCCTTTCGACAGCTTGTCCAGCGTCGGCTCGTCGAGCGCATGCGCGACATGCTGCGCCTTCGGCTTTGCCGTGCCTGACTGATTGGCGATGGGCTGGGCTGGCGGCGGCGGCGTTGGCCGGGCCTCGGCAGGGATATCGGGAATATCGACGGCAGTTTTACCCCTCAGCGGTTTGGCGGTGCGCGCCACCAGGTTCCACAGCACCCGGTCGTCTTCGCTGAGTCTATCTGGGCGCCGGGTCATCTTTCCGCACCCGAAACGAGCGCGCGTGGGACCAGCGCATGGAAGTCGGCCGCGTTGCGCACCACGCCGGCGATCTCGCCGGCCGCGTCGCCCGAACCGGCGAACAGGTCGCCGCGCGCCGGGCCGGTGATGGCGGAGCCGGTGTCCTGCGCGATCATCAAGCGCTGAAACGGCTTGCCGTCGAACGCGGTCAGCGAGGGCGCATCGATATGGAACGGCGTGCCGAATGTGTGCAGCAGGCGGTCGACCGCGATGGAGCGGCCCGGTGTCAGCGGCACCTTGGCGGCGGCGATCGGACCAAGCGCCGCGTCCTCGACATCGGCCTCGCGGAAGAAAATGTAGGAGCGGTTGCGCCAAAGGATCTCGTCGATGCGGTCCGGATGCGCCTTGAACCAGGCGCGGATCGACTGCATCGTCACCTTTTCCAGCGGGATCTCGCCAATCTCGCTGAGAATTTTACCCGGCCCGGTAAAACGCTGGCCGGATTTGGCGGCATAGGTGACGCGGCGAAGCCGGCCGTCGGTCATGTTCAGTCTGGCCGCGCCCTGCACATGGATGAAGAAGACGTCGACCTTGTCGGCCAGCCAGGCGATTTCCAGGCCCTTGCGATCAAGCGCGCCGCGCTCGATGTCGCCGCGGTCGGGATATTCGACCGGGCCTTCCGGCGTCTGGCGGGCGAAGGCGAGATAAGAATCCACGCCGGGCGGCCGGTTGCCGTCGTCGATATCGACGAGATCGCCCGGGCGCGACAGCAGCGGCACTGAAAACCGGTCCGTCCGCACCGGCGACGCCTCGACCTCTGGCTCGTAGAAACCGGTGACGAGGCCGGCGCCACCGTTCTCGGCCCGGATATGCGCCGGGATAAAATGACGCTCGAAGAAGGCGCGGGCCTCCTTCCGATTCAAAAATGGCGACCGATTCGCCGGCGAAACAGTGCGGGCCTCGGCATAGGCTTCAGCGAAAGCGTTGAAGTCGACGCCGAGCGCACCAGTGCGATAAGGCTTGGTCAGGACATGGAAGGCCGAACGGCGAAAGGCGGCGAAGGCCGCGAGATGGTCGTCATCGTTCCAGCCGGGAAGATCGGCAAAAGACCTGGCGACAAAAAGAGGCGATAGCGACACCGGAGCCTCGCCTGATATACCAGGTTCAGTCTTCTTCCTCGGTGGCGACCAGCTTCCAGTTCGGATCGCGCGAGCGTGTGTCGCGGGCGAAGGTCCAGACATCCTTGACCTCGGCGACGGTTTCGGGATCGCCGTCGATGACGGCGCCGGCCTTGTCGCGGGTCGCCGAAATCAGCTCGCTGATGATGCGCAGCGTGACATGCGCCTCGCCACCCTTCATCTCGGCCGAGACGATGTCGGCCTTGTCGATCCCGACGAAAGAGGACTGAATCTTTTCCGATTTGGCCTCGCGTTCGCCGATGGCCGCGACAAAACCGTCATAGACCTCGCGCGACAACAGGTTCTTCAGCGTTTTGCGATCACCGTCGGCATAGGCCATGACGATCATCTCATAGGCCATCTTGGCGCCGTCGACGAAGCTCTTGGGCTCGAAGGACGGGTCGTTGTCCTTGATCGTGCGCAGGCCCTTGTTGAGGTCGGTATCGGGCTTGGCGAAGGCGTCGATCGCCGCATAGGTGTCGGCCGCCGGCTCGCCCGGCAAGCGCTTGCGCGGCAGCGAGACGACATTTTCGGATTTCTGGGCGGCATCCTTGTCGCCGGAGCGGGCCGCCGTATAGGGGTCGAAGGGCGGCCGTTCGCTGCCGGTGCGACGGCCCAGCACGTTGCGCAGCTGGAAAAAGATGACCACCGCCGCAATCAGGAAGAATATCGTGCCGAAGTCGAAGAATCCCATATCTTCCGCCAATCAATCCCTGCCCATGGCCGGACCGTCCGCCCAACAAGGCCGCGGTCGCATAGCGTTCAACATTCAAAGCATATAGAACGCAAGGCGCAATCATTCAAATCAAAGGCAGGCATACCTATCTAACAGGTTCAGTGCCAGCGGCGATTGCCCGCCGGCCACCAAAACATGGAAACGGGCCAAAACCCGAAACGCCAGAACCCGGAAATGGTGGGGCAAGACTTGCGCATTTCGTTCCTTCCTCTTTTTGTCCTCGCGCTTCCGCTTCTGGAAATCGCCGGCTTCGTCGTTGTCGGACGCCAGATCGGCACGCTTGCGACTGTCGGCCTGGTGCTGGCGTCGAGCATCGCCGGCGCGATGCTGCTCAGGCATCAGGGTTTCAGTGTCATGACGCGGATCCGGGCCGAGATGGACGCCGGCCGCGACCCGAGCCGCCAGCTCGCGCATGGCGCCATGATCGTGCTGGCGGCGATCCTTTTGATCATCCCCGGCTTCATCACTGACATCTTCGGCCTGCTGCTGTTCCTGCCGCCGGTCCGCGATCTCGCCTGGCGGGCGTTGAAGGGCCGCGTCGTGCTGGCCACCAATTTCAGCACCGGCGGGTTCCGCGGCCGGCAGCGCGACAAGACCATAGACCTCGACGATGGCGATTATTCGCGCGGCGACGACTATAAGCGCGGACCGGACCACAACTCTCCCTGGCGCCGCCTCAAGGACGAGTAGGTCGCTGCCCCTTCGTCATCCCGGGGAAGCAAGGCGGCAAACCTTGTCTTGTCATGCCGGCCATGGTAGCGAACGCCCGATTTCAATTCGGTCAGCGATGCTGCCCAGGCAAGAGGACAAAGGCTTATGGCCAGCAAAGATGACGCGCCGGTTGGCGCAGCCAACGGAAACGGCAATGCGGCGCAGCCGTCGCTCAACGTGCTGGCCCAGTATGTGAAGGACCTGTCCTTCGAAAGCCCCGGCGCGCCGAATTCGCTGCGCGGCCGCGACAAGGCGCCCGGCATCGCCATCAACGTCAACGTCAACGCCAACCCGCTCTCAGACAAGCAGTTCGACGTCAATTTGACACTGAACGCCAAGGCCTCCTTCGACCAGGAAGTGCTGTTCAATGTCGAGCTGGTCTATGGCGGCGTGTTCGCGATCGCAGGCTTCCCGCAGGAACACATGCTGCCGATCCTGTTCATCGAATGCCCGCGCCTGCTGTTCCCCTTCGCCAGGCAGATCATCGCCGAGGCAACACGCAATGGCGGCTTCCCGCCGCTGATGCTCGACCCGATCGATTTCGCCCAGATGTTCCAGCAGAAGCTGGCCGAGGACCAGGCGGCCTCCAAGGTCCAGGTGAGCTGAGGCTTGCTGCAGCGTTTGTTTATGAAAACCCGGCCTTGTGCCGGGTTTTTGTTTGAGATGCCGGCGGGACAGCGCCCCCCTCTGTCCTGCCGGACATCTCCCCCACAAGGAGGGAGATTGGCCGTCATCTCGGCTTTCGCCAATCTCCAACGTTCAAAAAGGAAGCGCGGCCCGCGAAGCTGCCAATCTCCCCCCAAGTGGGGGAGATGTCCGGCAGGACAGAGGGGGGCGTGACGGATCGCGACGGAACGTCTTTAGTTCCCAACAACCTTCAACCACAGCGCCTTCTCACCGAGCGTATTGACCATGCCGGCATGCGCGTCGCGCTCGGCTTCGGTCAGGCGGGGCGGCAAGGGCGCCGGGCGCTGGCTGATGATGATTTCGATCTGGCGGACGTTCTCGTTGCCCTGGGCCGGCGCGGTTGCGCTGTCGAGCACGAGGGCCGCCTGCTTGCCGCCGATCAGCTCGATATAGACCTCTGCCAGCAATTCGGAATCGAGCAAGGCTCCATGCTTGGTGCGCCTTGTGTTGTCGATGCCGTAGCGTCGGCAGAGGGCATCGAGCGAATTGGGGCCCATCGGATGCTTGCGGCGCGCCAGCGCCAGCGTGTCGACGACGCGACCATTGTCGATGACCGGGTGACCCAGCCGGCCGAATTCGACATTGAGGAAGCCGACATCGAACGTGGCGTTATGGGCGACCAGCTTGGCGCCGTCGATGAAGGTGAGCCACTCCTCGGCAATCTCGGCAAAGGTCGGCTTGCCCGCGAGGTCGGCCATGCTGATGCCGTGAACCGCCTGCGCCTCGGCGTGGATCGCCCGACCTTGCGGGTTGATATAGTGGTGGAAGGTCTTGCCGGTCGGAAACCGGTTGACCAGTTCGATGCCGCCAAGCTCGATGACGCGGTCGTCGCGCGAATCAAGGCCGGTGGTTTCCGTGTCGAAGATGATCTCACGCATCGAATCAGTCCGCTTCAAGCGAGCAGAATCATACAGCGGAACAAAATGGCAATGGGCAATGCTGACGACCTGGTTTCAGGAGCGGGCCTTGCCCGACTTATCCCCGGAGAGTTCAGCAACAATAGCCGCGACCGCTGCGCGGGCGGCGTCGAGCCCCTGGCCGGTGTCGACGACGAAATCGGCCTGACGACGTTTTTCCGCGTCCGGGACCTGCCTGGCCAGGATCGACGCCAGTTTTTCCTCCGTCATGCCCGGCCGCGCCAGCACGCGCTGGCGCTGTACGTCCGCCGGCGCGGTGACGACGACGACCTTGTCGACACGGTTGCGGCCGCCGGTTTCGAACAAAAGCGGGATATCGAGGATGGCGATCGATTCGCCAGCGTTACGATGCTTCGCCAGGAAAGCATCGGCATCGGCCCGCACCAGCGGATGGATGATGACTTCCAGCCGCTTCAGCGCGGCGCCATCGCCGAGGACACGCTCGCCAAGTCTTGCGCGATCGACCACGCCGGCAATCGTCGTGCCGGGAAAGGCCGCCTCGACCAAAGGCGCGGCCTTGCCGGCATAGAGGCGATGCACCGCCTCGTCGGAATCGTGAACCGGCACGCCGGCCTCGGCAAACATTTTTGCGGTGGTCGACTTGCCCATGCCGATCGAGCCGGTGAGGCCGAGCACGATCATGGTTTCGGCGCCAGATCGGCTACGATGAGCGCGCGCAGTTCGGCGGTGACCCGTGGCCTGACGCCGAACCAGTGCTCGAAGCCGGGCACGGCCTGGTTGAGCAGCATGCCAAGACCGTCGACGGTCTTCAGCTGGCGCGCGCGGGCAGCGGCAAGCAGCGGCGTCTCCAGCGGCACATAGACGAGGTCGGTGACGATGGCGTGGTCCGGCAGCCACGCCGGATCGGCGGACAGACCTTCATTGCCATGCATGCCGAGCGCCGTGGTGTTGACCAGCAGGCCGGCATCGGCAAGCAGCTCGTTGGTCGCTTCCATGCCGTGCGCCGAAACGCCAGCGCCGAAACGATCGCGCAATTCCTGCGCCCGCGCCAAAGTGCGGTTGACGATGCGGATGTCGGCAACGCCGCGCTCCTTCAACGCGTGGATGACGGCGCGCGACGCGCCGCCGGCACCGAGCACGACCGCGGGGCCCTTGCCGGCCCAGCCCGGCGCATGATCGTCGAGGTTGGCGGCAAAGCCGTGACCGTCGGTATTGCCCCCCCACAAAGTGCCGTCCTCGAACCACAGCGTGTTGACGGCGCCGATCTCCTGCGCCGCCTGATCGCGGCGGGCGACGAGCGCGAACGCCGCTTCCTTGTGCGGGATGGTGACATTGCCGCCCTGGTAACCGTTCGCCTGCAAGGCCTTCAGGAATTCGGCAAAGTCTTGCGGCTCGATGTCGATGGCCTGGTAGCTGCCGTCGATGCCATGTTTGGCCAGCCAATGGCCATGGATCTTCGGCGAGCGCGAATGCTTGACCGGATGGCCGGTGACGAAGGCCTTTTTGGTCGCGTCAGCCATCGATTGCGCCCAGGTCACGAAGTTCAGCCAGCAGCGGCAGCAGCGGCAGGCCGACAATGGTGAAGTGATCGCCCTCGATCTTCTCGAAGAGCTGGATGCCTTCGCCCTCGATCTGGTAGGCACCGACGCTGGCCAGCGCCCTGGCGCCGACACGGGCGAGATGGCGGCCGATGAAGGCCGGGTCGAGCTTGCGCATGGTCATGCTGGCGATGCCGACATGCCACCACAGCACAGCGCCATCGCGGACCAGCACGGCGGCGCTGTTCAGCTGATGGGTCTTGCCCGACAGTGCCAAGAGATGACGCCGCGCGCCCTCCATGTCGGCCGGCTTGTGGAACATTTCGTCGCCCAGCGACAGCGTCTGGTCGCAGCCGAGCACCAGTCCACCAGGCCGGCGCTCACTGACTTCGGTGGCCTTGGCCTCGGCCAGCACCAGGGCGACGTCCTCGGGCGAAACACCACTGCCCTGCAAGGGCGCCTCGAGCGCGCGCTCGTCGACATCGGCCGGAACCGCCTCGACGTCGATGCCGGCATTGACGAGCATCACCTTGCGGAACGTGCTGCCAGAGGCGAGGATGATTTTTTCGGTCATTTTTTGCACTCGGGCGCAGACATAGGCGCGGTTAGAGTATGAGCAGCTCTAGTTGTAAAGTTAGCGCTAGAGAAGACTGGGAAAACTCACTTTTCGCCTCATTTATCTCGACTTGCCGCGCAGGGCAACGATCGCCGCCGCCGTTTCCTCGATCGAGCGGCGGCTGACATCGATCATCGGCCAGCCATGGCGCGTGCAGATCTTGCGGGCGTAAGCGAGCTCCTCGCTGATCGCCGCGCGGTCGACATAGTCGCTCGCCTCATAAGAACTGCTGTTGCCGAGAATGCGGTTCTGCCGGACATGCGAGATGCGCTCGGCGGTGGCGATCAGCCCGACGATCAGCGGCGTGGTGGCGTTGACCAGGCTTTCCGGCACCGGCACGCCGAGCACGATCGGGATGTTGGCGGTCTTGATGCCGCGATTGGCGAGATAGATGCTGGTCGGCGTCTTCGAGGTCCGCGAGATGCCGATCAGCACCACATCGGCATCGTCCATGTTGGTCGGCAGCTGGCCGTCATCATGGTCCATGGTGAAGTTGAGCGCATCGATGCGGCGGAAATATTCGGCGTCGAGGACATGCTGGGCGCCGACGCGGCGGCCGGCCGGCGTGCCGAGATAGGACTGGAACACGGTGAGCACCGGCTCCAGCACCGACACGCAGGGCAGGCCCATGGTGGCACAGCGTTCGTCGATGCCGCGCGCGAGCTTCTGGTCGACGACCGTGTAGAGGATGATGCCCGGCTCCTCCTCGATGTCCTCGAACACTTTGGCCACCTGCTTTTCCGTGCGAATGAGCGGGTAGATGTGCTCGATGGCGCGCGCATCCTTGTATTGCGCCGAAGCCGCCCGGCCGGCGGCGAGCAGCGTTTCGCCGGTCGCGTCGGAAATCAGGTGCAGGTGGAAGAAGCTCTGGGGTTTGTTCACAGGGGGTCACCTGGGGCTGTGGGCGGCTGTGGATAAGGCGGGATGGAAAAGCGGGCCGGTCAGGGGCGACTGTATCAGATGGCGGTTTGTCCACAATTCGTTGTGCTGTCAGCTTCGTCGGGCGGCTGGGGACAAGTCCGGGGACGGCTTTTTTTGGCCATCGTCTGTCCACAGGGCGGGTTTTTGCCGGCACCTTGTAACGCGTTGACTCCAGTAATGGATTCCTGATCTTCCCCAGAACCCTACAGTTTTGGCTGAGCAAGCGCGCGACAATATGCTGGCTGGTATTTTTCGGGGCAAAGCGGGACAGGTGACAACCACCACAACCAACAGACTCTTAGAATCAGAAGAATCTTAGATATAAGAATCTTAGATTATAGGAAGGCTTGGAGAAGCGAGCGCTCGATGCCCCAGAACCGGATCATGCTGGACGTGCTGAAGGGCAAGGCGGTGTTCCCGCCTCCGCTCTGGATGATGCGTCAAGCCGGGCGCTATCTGCCGGAATATCGGGAAACACGCAGGCGCGCCGGATCATTCCTCGACCTCTGCTACGATCCCGACCTTGCGGTCGAAGTGACGCTGCAGCCGATCGAGCGCTTCGGCTTCGATGCATCGATCCTGTTCTCGGACATTCTTGTCGTTCCGCATGCGCTTGGCCGCGACGTGCGCTTTGAAGAGGGACGCGGTCCCCTGCTGACGCCGATCACGGCAGCCGAGATAGAGGCTCTGGAAAGCAAAACGTTTCACGTGAATCTCGAACCGGTCTACGAGACGGTTCGCCGATTACGGGCAAGACTACCCGACGAGACAACGCTGATCGGCTTTTGCGGCGCGCCGTGGACGGTGGCGACCTACATGATTGCCGGTCATGGCACACCCGACCAAGCGCCGGCGCGGCTGTTCGCCTATCGCGAGCCGGCGGCATTTCAGTACTTGCTGAAAGTGCTTGTCGATCATTCGGCCGCCTATCTCATCCGCCAGATCGAGGCGGGTGCTGACGTGGTGCAGATTTTCGATTCCTGGTCCGGGGTGCTCGACGATGCGTCCTTCGACCTGTTCTGCGTTCAGCCGGTGGCCGAGATCGTCAGACAAGTGCGGGCGGTTCATCCCGATGTGCCGATCATCGGTTTTCCCAAGGGCGCCGGCGCGCGCTACCAGACCTATCGCCAGAAGACCGGTGTGACGGCCCTGGGGATCGACTGGACGGTGCCCCTGGGGGCAGCGAAGGATTTGCAGCGCTCGGGTGCGGTTCAAGGCAACCTCGATCCTTTACGGCTCGTGGCTGGCGGCAAAGCGCTATCCGATGGTGTCGAGGCCGTCCTGAAAGCGCTGGGAGACGGGCCGCTGATTTTCAATCTCGGTCACGGCATCACGCCGGAGACGCCGATCGCCCATGTCGAGGCGATGGTGAAACTTGTGCGGAGCGCGACACGCTGATGGTTCAGTCGAACAACGCTGGCAACACGAACAGCACCGGCCAGGCGATGATGCGCATGATATCAGGCATTGCCGTGCTGGTTGTTCTCACCGCACTTTTGTATTTCGTCGCGCCCGACAGCTTTTATCCATGGGCGAAGGCGATCCACATCCTTGCCGTCATTTCGTGGATGGCGGGCATGCTGTATCTGCCGCGGCTGCTGGTCTACCACGCCGATGCCGAGAAGGGCTCGGTGCAGTCGGAGACCTTCAAGGTGATGGAGCGCCGCCTGCTGCGCGGCATCATCAATCCGGCGATGATCGTCACCTGGGTGTTCGGCCTGTGGCTCGCCTGGAAAGGCTTTGGTTTCCACGGTGGCTGGCTGCACGCCAAGATCGGTGCAGTGCTTTTGCTGTCCGCCGTTCATGGCTATCTGGCGGGTGCGGTGCGCAAATTCGCCGAGGACCGCAATGAAAAACCGGCGCGGCACTGGCGGATGATCAACGAGATCCCCACATTGCTGATGATCGCAATCGTGATCCTGGTTGTCGTCAAGCCGTTCTGAGCCTATCCGGCGCTTAAAACGCAGCTTGCTCTTTCATCCAACCGACGATAAAAGACGGGTCTTCCTTCCCGTCATGCGCCGCCCATCATTGCTTTCGGCCGCGCCCGGCATTTGTCGCATCCCGCCGATATCTTCCCAAAGCTTACCCAGACTCCATCCGTTCAAGGTCCGTCTATGCAAGAAATGAAACTCGCCGAGTTCAAGAACAAGAAACCGCCAGAGCTGATCGCTTATGCCGAATCGCTCGAGGTCGAAAACGCCAGCGTCATGCGCAAGCAGGAGCTGATGTTCGCGATCCTGAAGAAACTGGCCGCCCAGGACGTCGAGATCATCGGCGATGGCGTGGTCGAGGTACTGCAGGACGGTTTTGGCTTCCTTCGTTCGGCCAACGCCAACTACCTGCCAGGTCCCGACGACATCTACATTTCGCCGTCGCAGATCCGGCGCTTTTCGCTGAAGACCGGCGATACGGTCGAAGGGCCGATCCGCAGCCCGAAGGAGGGCGAGCGCTATTTCGCGCTGCTCAAGGTCAACACGATCAATTTCGACGATCCCGAAAAGATCCGTCACAAGATCCACTTCGACAATCTGACGCCGCTCTATCCGACGTCGCGGCTGAAGATGGAAATGGAGGTTCCGACCTCCAAGGACATTTCAGCCCGCGTCATCGACCTGGTGGCGCCGCTCGGCAAGGGCCAGCGCGCCCTGATCGTGGCGCAGCCGCGCACCGGCAAGACGGTGCTTTTGCAGAACATCGCCCACTCGATCACCACCAACCATCCCGAATGCTATCTGATCGTGCTTCTGATCGACGAGCGGCCGGAAGAAGTCACCGACATGCAGCGCTCGGTGAAGGGCGAGGTCGTCTCCTCGACCTTCGACGAGCCGGCGGTGCGCCACGTGCAGGTTGCCGAAATGGTCATCGAGAAGGCCAAGCGCCTGGTCGAACATGGCCGCGATGTCGTCATCCTGCTCGATTCGATCACCCGCCTCGGCCGCGCCTACAACACCGTGGTGCCGTCATCCGGCAAGGTGCTGACCGGTGGTGTCGACGCCAATGCATTGCAGCGGCCGAAGCGCTTCTTCGGTGCCGCCCGCAACATCGAGGAAGGCGGTTCGCTGACCATCATCGCCACGGCGCTGATCGATACCGGCAGCCGCATGGACGAAGTCATCTTCGAAGAGTTCAAGGGCACCGGCAATTCGGAAATCGTGCTCGACCGCAAGGTCGCCGACAAGCGAATCTATCCGGCCATGGACATCTTGAAGTCCGGCACCCGCAAGGAGGACTTGCTGGTCGCCCGCCAGGACCTGCAGAAGATCTTCGTGCTGCGCCGCATCCTGGCGCCGATGGGAACCACCGACGCGATCGAGTTCCTGATCGACAAGCTCAAGCAGACCAAGACAAACGCGGACTTCTTCGATTCGATGAACACGTAAGGCGTCTGGCCCGAGACTTTTTCGGCTATGCAGCAAACCCCATTCCGGGAAACCGGGATGGGGTTTTTCATTGAGGCGGGTCAGGTCGCATTCCCGATACCGCGTGGCCGTATGCGGCAGCGGGTCGGTCAATCCCTATGCAACTAATTGCGCTCGCGAGATGAGACGAAGCGACGTGAAGAAAACAATCCCGACCCTGATTGGCTTTTCGGCCATCCTGACCTGGTCGTTCCTGGCGCTGCTTTCAACCGCGGCAGGTTCGATCCCGCCCTTTCAGCTGGCGGCTATGACGTTCCTGCTCGGAGGGTTGGTCGGAGCGACGAGCTGGATGTTCCGCCCGCAAGCGATCCGGTCGCTGCGGCAGCCATGGCCGGTCTGGGCGATCGGCACTGCAGGGCTGTGCATCTACCACTGCGCCTACTTCTTCGCGATCCAGTCGGCGCCGCCGGTCGAGGTCAGCCTGATCGCCTATCTCTGGCCGCTGCTGATCGTTGTCTTCGCCGCTTTCCTGCCGGGAGAAAGGCTGAAGGTTCATCACGTCGTGGGGGTGGTTCTCGGCCTCGCCGGCGCCGTTGTGGTGATCACCAAGGGCGGCAGCGTCGGTCTGGCCAATGGGGTGATGAATGGCCATGTCATCGCTCTGTTCTGCGCCTTCATCTGGGCCGGCTACTCGGTCCTGTCGCGTCGCTTTGGCCAGGTGCCGACCGACGTGGTGGCCGGCTATTGCTTCATCACCGCGGCGGTCGCCTTTGCGCTGCACCTGATGCTCGAAACCACGGTCTGGCCGCAGACGATGACGCAGTGGAGCGCCATCCTTGTCCTGGGCACGATCCCGCTGGGTGCCGGCTTCTATGCCTGGGACTATGGCTGCAAGCACGGCGACATCATGATCCTCGGCGCCCTGTCCTACGCCGCACCGCTGTTTTCGGTGATCGTGCTGCTGCTTGCAGGGTTTGGCGTGTTCCACTGGTCGGTGGCGCTCGCTTGCGTCCTGATCACCATCGGCGCGGTGGTCGCCGCCAGGGATTTGCTGTTCAAGCGAAGACAGGCAGCGTTCCCGTCGGCGCAAGGCGAAGCATCCGATCTATCGGCGACGCAGGAGACGTTGCAGTTCTTCGGCATCGGTGACGACGGGAAGGCAAACCTGTCCCGTGCACAACCACGCACCCGGCCTGTCGGCTGGCGGCAGGATTCCGCCGGGCAGTAAGGGTCGATTCGCTGCCGAACCGATCGAAATTGATACATCGACCCGGCGCGGGTCGGGATTTCGATTCGCAACCGGAACAAGTTGTGGATCCGTCAAATCGTCTATCAGCACAAGCTTGAGCGGCTCGATGGCGAGCGCACAGGCATTCACAATGCCCGCCTGGCCGTAGGCTTGCTGCGCGGCCCGGCCGGCGGCATGCTCGGCGATCTTCCACGCCCTCTCCTGCAGATCGAGATCGCCGGTGACCGAGGCGAGCCGGACCAATGCCTCGATGATCTGGCCGGTGGCTGAAGGGATGGCTTCGTCGACATCGCCCCTGATGCGGATCGGCACGTCGGTGCTGTCGGAAGCGGTGAGATAATAGCCGGTCTTTTCAGTGTCGGCATGCCAAAGGTCGAGCTGCTCGATGAACTGCCTGGCTTGGTCGACATAGCTCCAATCGCCGGTGGCTTCGAACAAGGCGATCGCGGCATTGCTCATGGCGGCATAGTCGCTCGACAGGGCCGGAAACAGTTTTCTCGCGCCGAGCATCGAATGCGGCAGGCGGTTGTCGCGACTCGCGGCGCTGATGTTGGCGAAGGCTTTTGCCGCCGCCTCGATCCAGTCTGGCCGCGCCAGCGACCGGCCTGCCTCGGCCAGGGCTGCGATCATCAGGCCGTTCCAGTCGGTGAGGGTTTTTGCGTCGAGGCCAGGCCTGACCCGTTTCTCCCGGATGGCGAGAAGCTTCGCCTTCAGCGGAATGAGTTCTTTGTGATCGACCACGCTCCGTGACTGCTGGGAGCGGGTTTGGTGGACAACCGGCTTGCCTTCCCAGCCGTGCGGGCTGGATAGGGTGAAGTGTTTGAAAAACAATGCGGAATCGTCGCCGAGCGCGGCTTCGATCTCTTCCCTGCTCCAGGTGTAGAACAGCCCCTCCTCACCATCGCTGTCGGCGTCGAGGCTGGCGGCAAAGGCGCCGCCATCGACACGCATCTCGCGCAGCAGCCAGTCGACCGTGTCTTCGATTCGTATCAGGAACAATTCATTGCCGCTCGCCGCATAGGCCCAGTTGCAAAAGCGGATGGACTGGGCGTTGTCGTAGAGCATCTTTTCGAAATGCGGCACCAGCCATTCGGCGTCGGTCGAATAGCGGCTGAGCCCGCCGCCAATGTGGTCGTAGATGCCGCCGCTCAGCATCTGTTCGAGGCTGAGCAGGACGTCGTCGCGATGCGCGGCGTTGCCGTCGCGCAGCCAGGACAGCCAAAGGGTGAGCATGAACGGCGCATTCGGGAATTTCGGCGCGCCGCGCAGACCGCCGAGATCCCTGTCGATCATGCCGTCGATGCCCCTGGCAAGGTTTTCCAGCGTGTCGCGATCGAGTGCTGTTTTTGCATGCGAACCGGCAAGCCGCGCCTCGACATGCGTGGTCAGGCCGTCGGCGCTCTGGTTCAGGCTCGCCCGTTTCTCCCGCCAGGCCTTGTCGACCGCCTGCATCACCTGGATGAAGCCCGGGCGGCCATAACGCGGCTCGCGCGGGAAATAGGTGCCGCCCCAGAATGGCTTGCCGTCCGGTGTCAGGAACATCGTCAGCGGCCAGCCGCCCTGCTCGCCCATCGAGGACAAAGCCGCCATATAGATCTGGTCGATGTCCGGCCGCTCCTCGCGGTCGACCTTGATATTGACGAACAGACGGTTCATGACGGCGGCGACGTCGTCATTCTCGAAGCTTTCATGCGCCATGACATGGCACCAGTGGCAGGCGGCATAGCCGACCGAGAGCAGGATTGGCCTGTCCAGCGCCTTTGCCTCTTCAAGCGAAGCCGGCGACCAGGCCCGCCAATGGACGGGATTGCCGCTGTGCTGCTGCAGATAGGGGCTGGCTTCTTCGGCTAGCAGGTTTTGCGGCGGCAATGTCACGATGAGGCTACCCGGTAATCATGGATTGAGCCGGCGAAGCTAAGGCGGTTCGGGTGAGCGGGCAAATGATTTCAAGGGATTCGATCGTAGCGCTGTCGAGCGGCCGGCTTCCCGCCGGCGTCGCCGTTATCCGCATTTCCGGCCCTCGGACTCGATTCGTTGTCGAAACGATTGCCGGCAGCATGGTTAAGGACCGCGCGGCGGTTTTGCGCAAGCTGCGGGCACCGGACGGGACCGTGCTGGACAACGGCCTGGTTGTTTTCTTTCCTGGCCCCGCCAGCTTTACCGGCGAGGATGTCGCGGAATTCCACGTCCATGGCGGGCGGGCCGTGGTGGCCAGGATGCTGGAGACGATCACCGGTTTTGACGGTGTCCGGCACGCGGAACCCGGCGAATTCACCCGCCGCGCCTTCCTCAATGGCAAGGTCGACCTGGTCGAGACCGAGGCGCTGGCCGATCTCGTCAATGCCGAGACCGAGGCGCAGCGGCGCTTTGCGGTCCAGAACGCCGAAGGCGTGCAAAGCGAACTCTATCTCGGCTGGCGCCGCCGTCTGATCCATGCCCGTGCCATGATCGAGGCTGAGATCGACTTTGCCGACGAGGATGATGTGCCGGGTTCCGTTTCGGATACGGTCTGGTTTGATGTGCGAGCGATGATCGGCGAGATCGACCGGCATAGTGCCGGATTTCGCGCCGCCGAAATCATCCGCGACGGGTTTGAGGTTGTCATCCTCGGTGCGCCCAATGCCGGCAAGTCGAGTCTGTTCAACGCCTTGGCGCGGCGCGATGCGGCTATTGTAACGGATGAGCCGGGCACGACCCGCGACCTGCTTGAAGTATCACTGGAACTTGACGGCCTGCGCATCAGGCTGACAGACACCGCCGGCCTGCGCGATGCGCCAGGGAAGGTCGAGGCGATCGGCATCGAGAAGGCGAGGGCCAAGGCTGGTCACGCTGATCTCCTGTTGTTGTTGCAGGATGTCGCGGATCCGAGGGCGGTCGATTCGATACCAGAAGCGATACCGGCCTTGCGCGTTGGCACCAAGTTTGACCTGCTGGAAGCGCGGGAGGCTCGCGGTGCGGAGAAGCGCTACGATCACGCTATCTCGGTGATGGATGGGACGGGCGTGGGGGCGTTGCTGGCGGACATAGGGCAGCGCGCGGCGAGCGCTGCCGGGAATGTCGGCGATATCCTGCCGTCACGCCTGCGCCACGTTGAATTGCTCGGCGAGGCAAACCGCCATCTGCGCCGAGCGACTGACGACCGGGCTGTCGGGCAGGAATTGCGCGCCGAGGAGTTGCGGCTCGCCGCTGACCGGCTGGGGCGGATCGTAGGCGCCATCGATGTCGAGGACATGCTGGACGTGATCTTCGCGCAGTTCTGCATCGGAAAATGACTCACGTGAAACAGTGGAGCGTACTGGAGAGGTTTCTGTGACTCACGTGAAACATAGTCGCAGCGGATGGCGCTGCCCCTCATTGCCCTGCCGGGCATTTCTCCCCGTATAGGGACGGGGAGAAATGGGCTGGCCGCAACGCCAGCGTCCTCTTTAGAACGCTGACAATTGGTGAACGCGATGACACAGCGCCCCTCTCCCCGTCACTATACGGGAGAGGATGCCGGCAGGCAGGTGAGGGGCGGCGCCAACGAGGCGTGGTTGGTCCCTCGATCGCTGCGACTCACGTGAAACACCGCCGCAAGCCGACCTCGACGTTGTTTCACGTGAAACGACTCGCGGAGTTTTCTTGACAGCATCGCCTCGCGGGGACATGTGTCGCTCAATCTTTATGAAGTCCGGGACTTTTGGAAATGACCGATCGCTATGATGTGGTTGTGGTGGGCGGCGGCCATGCGGGTTGCGAGGCGGCCAGTGCGGCTGCGCGTGCCGGCACCAGGACCGCGCTGGTGACGCTTCGCTTCGACACGATCGGCGTGATGTCGTGCAATCCGGCCATTGGCGGGCTTGGCAAGGGTCACCTCGTTCGCGAGATCGATGCCATGGACGGCCTCATGGGCCGGGTGGCGGATGCCGCAGGTATTCAATTTCGTCTGCTCAATCGCCGCAAGGGCCCGGCGGTGCGCGGTCCGCGCACGCAGGCCGACCGGAAACTCTATCGCCTTGCCATGCAAGAAGCGATTCGGCTCCAGAACGATCTCGACGTTGTCGAAGGCGAGGTTCTCGACTTCGATATTGTGGATGGGCGGATCGTGGCTGTTCTGCTGGCCGATGGCAGGCGATTAGCCTGCGGGGCCGTGGTTCTGACGACCGGGACGTTCCTGCGCGGGCTCATCCATATCGGCGAAAAGAAAATCGTCGCCGGCCGCATGAACGAGCAGGCGAGCCTCGGCCTGTCGGCGACGATGAGCCGCCAGGGCTTCAAGCTCGGGCGGCTGAAAACCGGCACGCCGCCGCGTTTGGATGGCAAGACCATCGACTGGGCTTCGCTGGAGAAACAGGCGGCGGATGAGGATCCGGTGCCGTTCTCGCTGATGACCGATCGCATCGAGACGCCGCAGATCGAGTGCGGTATCACCCGCACGACCGCGGCCACGCATGATTTGGTCCGCGCCAATCTTGGCCGGTCCGCCATGTATTCCGGCTCGATCGAAGGTGTGGGACCGCGCTATTGCCCATCGATCGAGGACAAGATCGTCAAGTTCGGCGACAGGGACGGGCACCAGATCTTTCTCGAACCGGAAGGGCTCGACGACGACACCGTCTACCCGAACGGCATCTCGACCTCGCTGCCGCAGGATGTGCAGCTCGATATCCTGAAAACCATCCCAGGGCTCGAGCGCGCCGTCATGCTGCAGCCCGGCTATGCCATTGAATATGATCATGTCGATCCGCGCGAGCTGACCATGAGTCTCGAGACCAGTCGCGTCGGCGGGCTCTTTCTCGCCGGGCAGATCAACGGCACGACCGGCTATGAAGAGGCAGCCGGGCAGGGCTTGCTTGCGGGCCTCAATGCGGCGCGTCGGGCTGCGGGCAGCGAGCAAATCGGGCTCAGCCGCACCGAGGCCTATATCGGCGTCATGGTTGATGATTTGACCAGCCGCGGCATCAGCGAACCCTACCGGATGTTCACCTCGCGGGCCGAGTTCCGGCTGTCGCTGCGCGCCGACAATGCGGATGAGCGGCTGACGCCGCTGGCGGCAAGGCTGGGGATTGCCTCGACACAACGGATGCAGCGCTACGGCGACGTCATGCGTCGTCTCGACGAAGCACGACAGCTGGCAGTGTCGCTCACCATGACCCCCAATGAGGCGGCGCGGCATGGGCTGGAGATCAACCGGGATGGCGTGCGCCGCTCGGCCTATGAACTGCTGGTCTATCCCGGGGTCGACGTCGCCTGGCTGGCCAGTGTCGATCCGCGATTCGGCGAGATCGACGCCAAGACGGCGGAGCGTCTCGAAACGGAAGCGAAATATTCGGTCTATCTCGATCGCCAGAAGACGGATGTGGCGCAGATCCGGCATGAGGAGAGCCGGTTGATCCCGGAGATGGTCGATTTCGCCGGCGTCCCGGGGCTTTCCAACGAGCTGAAGCAGAAGATGCAGGCGCGGCGGCCTCGCTCCATCGCCGATGCCCAGCGCATGGAGGGCATGACGCCGGCGGCACTGGCGATCATCGTCGCGCATGTCCGCCATGCGGAGAGTGCACAGAGGCCCGAGACCGATCAAAGGCCCGAGAATGATCAAAGGGTTGTTGCGTGAGCTCTTTCTCCTGGAAGAGCCTGCAGGATGCGGCCGGCCCGGTTTCACGTGAAACATTCGACCGCCTGGTGGCGTTCGAGCAAATGTTCCAGAAATGGAATCGCAGCATCAATCTTGTTGCGCAATCGACGGCGGGCGATGTCTGGCAGCGCCACATCCTGGACAGCGCGCAACTCGGGCGCATCGAACCCGATGCCAAACGCTGGGTAGACCTTGGCTCGGGCGGCGGATTTCCCGGCCTTGTCATGGCCTTCCTGCTTGCCGAGCGGGATGGCGCCAGCATCGATCTGGTTGAAAGCAATCGCAAAAAGGCATCGTTCCTGCAAGCCGTCGTCGGCCAGTTCAGCCTGCCGGCACGTGTCGTGGCGCGCCGCATCGACAGCCATGCGTTGGTTTCGGCACCGCAAATCGTCACGGCGCGGGCGCTGGCCTCGCTTTCGACCTTGCTCGATCTGTCGGCGCCATGGCTGACGTCAGGCGCGCGCGGCCTGTTCCACAAAGGCCGGGATTATCGGGCGGAAGTGCAAGAAAGCGTTCACCGATGGGCCTTCGATCTGGTAGAACATCCAAGCGTGACCGACCCGCATGGGGTCATCCTTGAACTGTCCAATCTGCGACCTGTCTGATTGCTCCAGGCGACCAAAAATGAATTTCTGGCATAGACCCATGATGAAGAATGGCCCCCGAATCATCACCGTAGCCAACCAGAAGGGCGGCGTCGGCAAGACGACGACTGCCATCAATCTGGCCACTGCCCTGGCTGCGATCGGCGAAAAGGTGCTGATCGTCGACCTCGATCCGCAAGGCAATGCCAGCACCGGCCTCGGCATCGACCGCAAGGACCGGACGGTTTCGTCCTATGACGTGCTGACCGGCGAACTGGATCTGGAAGCCGCGGCCATTCCGACGGCGGTGCCTGGCCTGTCGATCGTGCCGTCGACGCTCGACCTGCTCGGCATCGAAATGGAAATCGCCTCGGCGCCAGACCGGGTGCTGCGGCTGCGCAACGCCTTGCGTGCCTCGGCCGAGCGCTCGGCCGGTTACGGCTATGTGCTGATAGACTGCCCGCCATCGCTCAACCTTCTGACGCTGAATTCGATGGCCGCCGCCGATTCGGTGCTGGTGCCGCTGCAATGCGAGTTCTTCGCATTGGAAGGTCTCAGCCAGTTGCTGGAAACCGTCGAGCAGGTGCGCCGTTCGATCAATCCGGACCTGACCATCCAAGGCATCGTGCTGACCATGTATGACGGCCGCAACAATCTCGCCAACCAGGTGGTGCAGGACGTGCGCGCCCATATGGGCGACAAGGTCTACGAGACCATCATTCCGCGCAATGTGCGGGTGTCCGAGGCGCCGTCCTACGGCAAGCCGGCGATCCTGTACGATCTCAAATGTTCGGGCAGCCAAGCCTATTTGCAGCTGGCCTCGGAAGTGATCCGCCGTGAGCGCAAATTGCGCGCCGCTTAATTAGGCTTGATGCATAGATTAAGAGCCGATTCGATACCGAAACGATCTAAAACAGTTAACTGGAAGCGTTATGAGCGAAGACCTTTCGAGAAAGAGACTTGGCCGTGGGCTGGCGGCGCTGATCGGGGAGATCGATCGCCCGGCCGCGCCCGAAAAGCCCGGTATGAGCGCCGACGGCAAGGTGCCGATCGAGTTCCTGACCCCCAATCCGAAAAATCCGCGCCGGCATTTCGGCGAAGCCGAGCTGACCGACCTCGCCCAGTCGATCCGGGAACATGGCGTGGTGCAGCCGGTGGTGGCGCGGCCTTCGCCGGTACAGGCCGGCCGTTACGAGATCATCGCCGGCGAGCGGCGCTGGCGCGCCGCGCAGCGCGCCGGGCTGACCGAGATCCCGGTCATCATCCGCGAGGTTAACGACCGCACCGCGCTCGAACTGGCGATCATCGAGAACGTCCAGCGCACCGACCTCAACGCGGTCGAGGAAGCGCTCGGCTACCAGCAATTGATCGACGATCACGGCTACACCCAGGCCGATCTCGGCCAGGTGATCGGCAAGAGCCGCAGCCACGTCGCCAACACGCTCAGGCTGCTGAAGCTGCCGGATGTGATCCGCGACATGCTGGTCGACGGCGCGCTGTCGGCGGGCCATGCCCGCACGCTGGTGACGGCGGAGGATCCGGCCGGGCTTGCCAAGCGCATCGTCGAAGAAGGGCTTTCGGTGCGCCAGGCCGAAGCACTGGCGCAGATGCCTGCGGGCCCAACTCCCGCCAAGCCGAAGCAAGCGCAAAGCGCGCCGGAAAAAGATACCGATACGCTGGCGCTGGAGAAGCTGATGACCGACACGCTCGGCATGATCGTGTCGATCGATCACAAGGGCAAGGGCGGCGAGCTTCGCGTAGCGTACCGGTCGCTGGAGCAGCTTGACGAGCTGTGTCGCAGGCTGAAGCAGGAGAGGTAGTTAGCCGGCAATATACTTTGGCCGACTGTCGTCTCCCCAGAGTCACGAAATTTCCAATTTTGCCTGCTGTCCCAAGGACTTGGTGCGTTAGCGCTGCACCTTACCTGCCTGCCGGCATCCTCTCTCCGTAAACGGGTCGAGGGCGGTTGTCATTGATGGTTTCGCTACCTGTCAACGTTTCAGGAAGGGCGCCGCGATCAAAAAGCTGCCAATCTCCCCACTTGTGGGGGAGATGCCCGGTAGGGCAGAGGGGGGCGCGAAGGAATGCCAACCTTGACAGTCTGCGGTTAGCCGAAGATCGACCCGACTGGGTATCGCGACTTACTGAGACGCTGGCGGGACAGCGCCCCCCTCTGGCCTGCCGGCCATCTCCCCCACGAGGGAGGAGATCGCACTTCACCTTTGCGCCAGCCGGCTGCTTTCCACCACAATGCCAAGCAGCGCCTGTCGCGCCAGCGCCACGGAAAGATCCGGCCTTCGCCGGGTTTGCAGCACCGCGGTCTGCAGCCGGGTCAGCGCGCGGCCGAGCGCTTCGCTGCTCCAGCGCTCCAGCGCTTTCTCCACCAGCTTGCGCCGCGAGAAAAACACCGGCGGGCGGGCGGCGGCGACGACCGAAGCGGCGTTGCGGCTGCCGGACTCCATCTGGCCGCGCATGGCCTGGATGCTCTGCAACTGCCGCATCGCCGAGGACAGCACGAGGAAAGGCTGACCGCCGGACTGGCAGTGGCGGGTGAAGGCGGTGTCGAAGTCGCCGACCTTGCCTTCGAGCAGCGCATCGACAGCATCGTCGAAGGAGGCGCCGGAGACGTCGCCCGACATCGCCTTGACCTCCTCCAGCCCAATCTCCGTCTGGCCATGGGCATAGAGGACGAGCTTTTCGATCTCGCCGCGCGAGGCCAGCCGGTCGCCGCCGAGGTTGCGGCGCAGCGCCTGCCTGGCTTCCATGGTCATCGACATGCCGGCCTTGAGCAACTCGCCGTCGATGACGGCATCGATGTCGCGGGCCTCGTCGGCATAGCAAGGCAGCGCCATGGCGCTGTCGGCCGCCTCGACCACGGCGCGCAGCCCGACGCCCTTCTTGAGATCGCCGGCCTCTATGAGAATGATCGCATCGCGCGCGGGTTCGGCCGTCAGCGCCTTGACGTCGTCGGCAAGCGCCTTCTGGCCGCTGGCATTGCGCACCCACAGCAGGCGCCGGTCGGAAAACATCGGCACGGTACGCGCCTCGTCGAGCAAGCGGCCCTCGTCGCGGTCAACCTCGGAACCTTCCAGCCGAACCACCGAAAACGGATCGTCGAGCGGCAGGCCGGTCTTTTCGGCAAAGGCCTTGGCGCGCTCGGAGACGAGGCCGCGATCGGGGCCGTAAAACAGGACGATCGAGATGCGCGGGTCCGGCTTCGCGAGCCACGAATCGACCTCGAAAGCTTTCTTCTGTGCCATGGGAGGTTGGTTAGCACAGCGGGAGCGCCGGGTGAACGGGGGATTGGACGAAACGATGAAGCGCGCGATCTCCCCCCTCGTGGGGGAGATGTCCGGCAGGACAGAGGGGGGCGCTGTCCCGCCGACGTGTCAATCTTTTGCATGTGCTCACAGTTCCGTTTTTGGCTTCTTATAGATTAACCAAGGTGGCGTTCCTTCACGCCCCCCTCTGCCCTGCCGGGCATCTCCCCCACACGGGGGGAGATTGGCAGCTTCGGCCGCGGCGCCAAGCCAACCAATCACCTTATCTTCCGACAAACCCAGCTCAATCTTGTGCCAAATTGCGCGCCACCGCCCAACATCGACAAGAAATTTCGCGGACATATCTTCATCTTGGTGCACGGGAGGCTGCATCGGCCGGCGCCGCCGGGACCGACGACCGGAGGCTTGCCCGACGAATTCGCACTGGTGCGGCGGCGCAGATATGCAAATATTGGCGCAGGGCAACATTGGAGGACAAAGGTCATGGCCGATGCTGGGATGTTGCGTTTTCACGTTCCGGAGCCGGAAGTGCGGCCGGGCGGCACACCTGACTTTTCCAACGTGCCGATCCCCAAGGCCGGCTCGGTGCCGCGCCCCGACATCGATGTCGATCCGCGCACGATCCGCGATCTCGCCTTCTCGATCATCCGGGTGCTGAACCGCAATGGCGAAGCCGTCGGCCCCTGGGCCGGTCTGCTTTCCAGCGACGAGCTTTTGGCCGGCCTGCGCCACATGATGACGCTGCGAACTTTCGATGCGCGCATGCAGATGGCGCAGCGCCAGGGCAAAACCTCCTTCTACATGCAGCATCTGGGCGAAGAGGCGGTGGCCTGCGCCTTCCGCAAGGCCCTCACCCCCGGTGACATGAATTTTCCGACCTATCGCCAGGCAGGCCTGCTCATCGCCGACGGCTATCCAATGGTCACGATGATGAACCAGATCTATTCCAACGAGGCCGACCCGCTGAAGGGCAGGCAATTGCCGGTCATGTATTCGTCGAAGGAGCACGGCTTCTTCTCGATCTCGGGCAATCTGGCGACGCAGTATATCCAGGCGGTCGGCTGGGCGATGGCCTCGGCGATATCGAACGATTCGCGCATTGCCGCCGCCTGGATAGGCGACGGCTCGACGGCGGAGTCCGATTTTCATTCGGCGCTGGTGTTCGCCTCCACCTACAAGGCGCCCGTCGTGCTCAACGTCGTCAACAACCAGTGGGCGATCTCGACTTTCCAGGGCATTGCGCGTGGTGGCTCGGGCACATTCGCGGCGCGTGGCTTCGGCTTCGGCATTCCGTCGCTGCGCGTCGACGGCAACGACTATCTTGCCGTCCATGCGGTGGCCAAATGGGCGGCGGAGCGGGCGCGCAGCAATCTCGGGCCGACGCTGGTCGAATATGTCACCTATCGCGCCGGCGCGCATTCGAGCTCGGACGATCCGTCGGCCTACCGGCCAAAGACCGAATCCGACGCATGGCCGCTCGGCGATCCGATCGTGCGGCTGAAGAACCATCTGATCCAGCTCGGCGTCTGGTCGGACGAGCGGCACGCCCAGGCCGAGGCGGAAATCCTCGACACGGTGATTGCTGCGCAGAAGGAAGCCGAAAGCCACGGCACGCTGCATGCCGGCGGCAAGCCGTCGACGCGCGACATGTTCGAAGGGCTCTATGCCGAGATGCCGCCGCATCTGCGGCGCCAGCGCCAGCAGGCGGGGGTCTGACCATGCCGAGACGGACCATGATCGAGGCCATTCGCGACGCCATGGATGTGTCGATGGGGCGCGACAACAAAGTCGTCGTGTTCGGCGAGGATGTCGGCTTCTTCGGCGGCGTCTTCCGCGTAACACATGGCCTGCAGGCCAAATACGGCAAGAGCCGCTGTTTCGACGCGCCGATCAACGAATCCGGTATTGTCGGCTCGGCCATCGGCATGGCCGCCTACGGGCTGAAGCCATGCGTGGAAATTCAGTTTGCCGACTACATGTATCCGGCCTACGACCAGCTGACCCAGGAAGCGGCGCGGCTGCGCTACCGCTCGAACGGCGATTTCACCTGCCCGATCGTGGTGCGGATGCCGACCGGCGGCGGCATCTTTGGCGGCCAGACGCACAGCCAGAGTCCGGAAGCGCTGTTCACCCATGTGTCGGGGCTGAAGACCGTGGTGCCGTCCAACCCGCATGACGCCAAGGGGCTGCTGATCGCGGCAATCGAGGATCCCGATCCGGTGATTTTCCTCGAACCGAAGCGGCTCTACAACGGTCCGTTCGACGGCCATCATGACCGGCCGGTGACGCCATGGTCGAAGCATGAGCTGGGCGAGGTCGCCGACGGCCATTACACCGTGCCGCTAGGCAAGGCCGCGATTCGAAGGGCGGGCTCCGCGATCACCGTGCTCGCCTACGGCACCATGGTCTATGTCGCGCAGGCCGCCGTCGAGGAGACCGGCATCGATGCCGAGATCATCGATCTCAGGACGCTTTTGCCGCTCGACCTCGACACGATCGTCGCCTCGGTCAAGAAGACCGGGCGCTGCGTGATCGTGCATGAGGCGACGCTGACCTCCGGCTTCGGCGCCGAACTGTCGGCTCTGGTGCAGGAAAACTGCTTCTACCATCTGGAGGCGCCGGTGGCGCGGGTCGCCGGCTGGGACACGCCCTATCCGCATGCGCAGGAATGGGACTATTTCCCCGGTCCCGCCCGCGTCGGCCGGGCCCTGCTCGAAACCATGGGAGCCTGAGATGGGCGAACACATCATCAAGCTGCCCGATGTCGGCGAAGGCGTCGCCGAGGCCGAGCTGGTCGAATGGCACGTCAAGATCGGCGACATCGTGCGCGAGGACACCGTGCTCGCCGCTGTCATGACCGACAAGGCGACGGTCGAAATCCCGTCGCCCGTCGATGGCGAGATTCTTTGGCTGGGCGCCGAGATCGGCGACACGGTGGCGATCGGCTCGCCCATCGTGCGGCTGAAGGTGGCGGGCGAGGGGAATGTCGGTTCGTCGTCCAAAGGTGAGACGTCTACGGCTGAAATTACCCCCACCCCTAACCTTGCCGGGGCGAGCCACGGGTCTCGCTCGTCCTCCGGACCCCCACAAGGGGGAGGCACCTCGGCGACCAAGGTTGGCGCGAAGCACGCGACATCCAAGGCTGCGCCAAAATCTGCGGACGCCAGAGAGTCAGGTACCGGCGTCCGAACGGCGGAGACAGAATCCCCCTCCCCCTTGTGGGGAGGGGCTAGGGGTGGGGGTACGGCGCCGACACCCGGAGTTGCCACAGGCGCCCCACGCCCCGAAGGCGAAAAGCCGCTGGCGTCTCCCGCCGTCCGCCTGCGCGCGAAAGAGGCCGGCATCGATCTCAGGCAGGTTGCCGGAAGCGGCCCGGCCGGCCGCATCGGTCATGAGGATATCGACGCCTTCCTGGCGCGCGGTCCGCAGGTCGCCAGGACATCGGGCCTCGCCCGCAACGATTCCATACAGGACATCAAGGTGGTGGGCTTGAGGCGCAAGATCGCCGAGAAGATGACGCTGTCCAAGTCGCGCATCCCGCACATCACCTATGTCGAGGAGATCGACGTCACCGCGCTGGAGGAACTGCGCGCCGCGCTCAACAAGGAGAAGCGCCCGGGCAACGGTGAGCGGCCGAAGCTGACGCTGCTGCCGTTCCTGATGCGGGCGATGGTCAAGGCGATATCAGACCAGCCCAATCTCAATTCGCTGTTCGACGACGAGGCCGGCATCATCCACCAGCATGGCGGCATCCATATCGGCATTGCCGCGCAGACGCCGTCGGGGCTGGTGGTGCCGGTGGTCAAGCACGCCGAGGCGCGCGACATCTGGGACTGCGGCGCCGAGGTCATCAGGCTTGCCGAGGCGGCGAAATCCGGCACCGCGACACGCGACGAGCTGTCCGGCTCGACCATCACCATCACCTCGCTCGGCGCCATGGGCGGCGTGGCGACGACGCCGGTCATCAACCATCCGGAAGTGGCGATCATCGGCGTCAACAAGATGATGGTGCGGCCGGTGTGGGACGGCACGCAATTCATCCCGCGCAAGATGATGAACCTGTCGTCGAGCTTCGACCATCGCGTCATCGACGGCTGGGACGCCGCGGTGTTCATCCAGCGCATCAAGACGCTGCTGGAGACGCCGGCGCTCATTTTTGTGGATTGAGGGTGATGGCAATGCCTTCTCAGCGTCTTGCTCCACCTGCCTCGGAGCGTCGCGCTGCCCCTCATTGCCCTGCCGGGCATTTCTCCCCGTATAGTGACGGGGAGAAATACGCTGGCATTCATGGTTTCGCCAATCGCCAGCGTTGCAAGGACGGCGCCGACATTGCGGCCATCTCCCTTCTCCCCGTCACTATACGGGGAGAAGGTGCCGGCAGGCGGATGAGGGGCAGCGCGACGCCAGCCGGGAATGCGTCACTGGCAGTTCTCTACAGAAGGGCGCAATCGACATGAAAGAAATCTCCTGCAAGCTGCTCGTCATCGGCGCCGGCCCCGGTGGCTATGTCTCAGCCATCCGTGCCGGCCAGCTCGGTGTCGATACGGTGATCGTCGAGGCCGGCAAGCCCGGCGGCACCTGCCTCAATGTCGGCTGCATTCCGTCCAAGGCGCTGATCCACGCGGCCGAAGAATTCGAGAAGGTGTCGCACATGGCCGGCGGCGGCAGTCCCCTCGGCATTTCGGTCACAGCTCCGGTGCTCGACCTTGGCAGAACGGTCGCCTGGAAGGACAGCATCGTCAGCCGGCTCAACAGCGGCGTCGCCGGCCTGCTCAAGAAGGCCGGGGTGAAGACCGTCCACGGCTGGACGACGTTCCGCGACGGCAAGACCGTCGCGGTCGAGACCGAGACGGGAAGCCAAGTGATTCGAGCCGAGATGATCGTCATTGCCACAGGCTCGGCGCCGGTCGAATTGCCGTTCCTGCCGTTCGGCGGCTCGGTGATTTCGTCCACCGACGCGCTGGCGCTGAGTGAGGTGCCGAAAAAGCTCGCGATCGTCGGTGGCGGCTATATCGGCCTCGAACTCGGCATGGCCTTCGCCAAAATGGGCGCCAAGGTGACCGTGGTCGAGGCCTTGCCCCGCGTGTTGGCGCAGTATGATGCCGAGCTGACGCGGCCGGTGGTCAAGCGGCTCGCCGCAATGGGCATCGAGGTGATGCCAGGTGCCAAGGCCAAGGGAACCAAGGGCGGCGCGCTGCTGGTCGAGACCTCGGACGGCAAGAGCGCCAAGGTTACCGCCGACAAGATCTTGGTGACGGTCGGCCGCAGGCCGGTGACCGAAGGCTGGGGGCTCGACCAGATCGATCTCGACATGGCTGGAAAATTCATCCGCATCGACGACCAGTGCCGCACCTCGATGCGCGGCATCTTCGCCATCGGCGACGTCACCGGCGAGCCGATGCTGGCGCACCGGGCGATGGCGCAGGGCGAAATGGTCGCCGAGATCGTCGCCGGCCACAAGCGCAGCTGGGACAAGCGCTCAATTCCCGCCGTCTGCTTCACCGATCCGGAGCTGGTGACGGCCGGTCTGTCGCCTGAAGAGGCCAAGGCGTTGGGCGGCGAGATCAAGATCGGGATGTTTCCGTTTGCCGCCAATGGCCGCGCGATGACGCGGCTTGGCGAAGACGGCTTCGTTCGTGTCGTCGCCCGCGCGGACAATCATCTGGTGCTCGGCATCCAGGCGGTCGGGCAGGGCGTGTCGGAACTGGCGGCTGCTTTTGGGCTGGCGCTCGAGATGGGTGCAAGGCTGGAGGATATCGCAGGCACCATCCATGCGCATCCGACGCAAGGCGAAGGGTTCCAGGAAGCGGCGCTGAAGGCGCTGGGACACGCGCTGCATATTTGAGGTGGCGGCTTTCCCTTCTCCCCTTGCGGGAGAAGGTGTCGCCGCAGGCGACGGATGAGGGGTGCTCCAGCTTGGCAAGGACGGTGTTCCGTCTAACACCCCTCAACCGTCTCGGCGCTACGCGCCGATCCACCTTCTCCCGCAAGGGGAGAAGGTAAGGCGGCGCTAATCTCACCCCGCGAGCCGGCTCACCATCTCGTGCTGGGCGTAGGCGCGGCCAAAACGGTTGGCGAGGAAGGCGTCGAGCGCGATGTCTTCCTGCTTGACGAAACCCGTCGCCGGCAGGCTGCCGTCGGCCAGCATGTCGAGCACGGCGCAGATGCCGGAGGCGGTGGTGATCTGGATGGCGCTGCGCACCGTCTGGCCGACGCGCTTCGAATAGATCTTGTTGGCGTAGGTTTCCTGCAGCAGGCGGCCGTTCTTGCGGCCGGAGACGGTGACGAAGACGATGACCACATCCTGCAACGTTGCCGGCAGGGCGCTTTCAAAGATGTCCTTCAGCACGTCGCGGCGGTGGCGCAGGCCGAGATCGTTGAGCAGCGCCTTCATGATCGCGGCGTGGCCGGGGTAGCGGATGGTGCGGTAGTTCAGCGTGCGCACCTTGCCCTTCAGCGTTTCGGCCAGCGTGCCAAGCCCGCCGGATGTGTTGAACGCCTCGTAGGTGACGCCGTCGAGCGAGAATTCCTCGCGCTCCTCCAGCGGCGGCACCTCGATCAGCTCGCCCTCGACGATCGCCTCGCAAGGTTCGCAATATTCGTTGATGACGCCGTCGGTGCTCCAGGTCAGATTGTAGTTCAGCGCATTGGACGGGTATTGCGGCAAGGCGCCGACCCGCATGCGCACGCTTTCCAGCGAATCGAAGCGGCTGGCGAGATCGTTGGCGACGATCGAGATGAAGCCCGGCGCCAGCCCGCATTGCGGGATGAAGGCGCTCTTGGCCGAACGCGCCAATTCCTTGACCCGCCGGGTGCTGACGACGTCCTCGGTGAGATCGAGATAATGCACGCCGGCACTGGCAGCCGCCTCGGCAAGCCGCGTGGTCAGGTGGAAGGGGGCGGCGCTGAGCACCGCGAACTTTCCGGCGAGCGCCGCTTCGAGCGCGCCTGATGCTTCGATATCGAGTTCCAGCGTGGCAACCGTTGCCGGCAGTTCGGCAGCAGCGAGCTGCGCCGCGGAGCGGTCGACGAGGGTGACGTGATAGTCACCCGTGGCGGCGAGCATCTCGGCAATGGTCGAGCCGATCTTGCCAGCGCCGACAACAACAATTTTCTTCATGACCGATCCCTCACGCGAATGCCTTTGTTGATGCTTTTGTTTATGCATGTCGTTGTCCCAAAACCGCTTCACACTTTTGGACGACATGCATGAGACTCGCAGCTTGCCTGTCGAAAGGAAGCGTGGAATTGTTCGAAACGAAACTCTGATTGCGCACTCTGCCGATAGGAATCGTCGAAATGCTCAGTGAGCCCGAGCAAGCCCTGCTTTCCCTGCTGCGCGAGAATGCTCGCGCCTCGACCGCTGAACTGGCCCGCAAGCTCGGCGTCTCGCGCACAACCGTGCAGAGCCGGATCGAACGGCTTGAGCAGCGCGGCATCATCAGCGGCTATGGCGTGCGGCTGGCGCCGGACTACGAACAGGGACTGGTGCGGGCGCATGTGCTGCTCACCGTGACGCCCAAGCTCGCCGACAAGGTGGTGCGCGGCCTGCGAGCGCTGGTGCCGGTCAGGATGCTGCATTCGGTCAGCGGCAATTTCGACATGATCGTGATCGTCGACGCGCCGTCGATCCGCGACCTCGACATGCTGCTCGACCAGATCGGCGCCATGGACGGGGTCGAACGGACCTTGTCGTCGATCATCCTGTCGACGCGCATCGACCGCTGAGGTTTTCGCTCTACGAATACCCCCACCCCTAACCCCTCCCCACTGTTTGGACCGGAGACATCGCGAACAGGTGTGCGAGGACATCGCGAACAGTTTTGCATGCTATCGAGCCATGGCATTGAGGTCGATGGTTTCTATTTTCTGGTGTCTGAACCAGGCGTCGAAGAGGCCGTCTGTTGCGGTCGGACGGAAGGCAACGGATTTTCCGGCGAAGGCTTTGCAGAGGCGCATTTTGCGGCCGAGAATAGAGACGAAGCCATGCTGCTGAACGCGGCGGATGAGATCGTCCTTGGCGTATTCGAACGGCTCGACAATTTCGCGATACTGGCGCTGCGAGGCCCGGTAGCGGTCGAGCGGCACGGCGCCGTCCAGCGCGTCGTGGGGACGCTGGGCGTTGTAGACATGGCGCCACTGGTCGAAGGCGTGCTGAGCCTTGGCGAGATCGGCGAAGGGTGGTCCCTGCAGCGCCTCGGCCTTGAGCGTTCGGTGGAAGCGCTCGTCCTTGCCGAGTGTCTGCGGGTGGCAAGGCCTGGAGTGGCTGACGGCGACGCTGGCCTCGATCAACCAGACGGTGAGCAGCGTGAAGTTGTTGCGGCCGCCATCGCCCCAGGGCGGGCCATTGTCGGTGGCGATGCGCCACGGCAGGCCATAGCGATGGAAGGCCTCGATCAGGCGCGTTTGCACGGTTTGGGTGGTCTGATCGGAGCAGGCCGACAGCACGATCGAGAAGCGCGAATGGTCGTCGAGCACGGTGAGCGGATGCAGCCGGCCGGTGCGCAGGGCGACATGGCCCTTGAAGTCCATCTGCCACAGATCGTTGGGGGCTTCGTGCTCGAAGCGGATGAAAGGCTGCGCCCCGCCGCCCTGCAATCCGAGCTCGATCCCGTTGCGGCGCAGGATGCCGGTCACCGTCGAGGGCGAAGGGGTGCCGATACCCTCGCGAGCGAGCACACGCGCGATCTTGCGCCCACCCCAGGCCGGATGCGCCGCACGCACCCAAAGGGCTGCCGCTTCGACCTCAGGGGCGCTGCGCCGTGGGCTCAAATGGGGCTGCCGCGAACGCTCCAAAAGCCCCGCATCGCCTTGCGCTCGATAGCGAGCGATCAGCTTGTGGGCCAACGTCCGGCCGATTCCGAAGCGCCGACACAACGCGCTCACATTCGCACCCGCCGCGCTCGCCAACCTGACGAATTCCAATTTCTGTTTCATCGCGCTGTTGTCCCCGAATGGCATCCCGAACCCCCTCGCGCAAAACGCGCAAAACTGTTCGCGATGTCTTCGCACACCTGTTCGCGATGTCTCCGGTCCAAACACCCACAAAGGGGGAGGGAGACTTCCGTAGGCGCTGATCTCGGCAAACTGTCGATGTCTCGACGCCCAAGATGAAGAGCGCGGCAGCGTTCCCTCCCCCTTGTGGGGAGGGTTAGGGTGGGGGTCCATCTTCGCAAAAATCCATATCCGATAGCCAGCCCTGAAGTGGAGATCGGCCATCATCCCGGCATTTTGCCGGCTAACCCTATGCGAGGGGAAAACTCACCACCACGGCAAGCCCCGGCTGACAGTCGTCTAGGGCGATCGAGGCTCCGTGCAGATCGGCGATGGCCTTGATGAGGCTGAGGCCGAGACCGTTGCCCGGCGTCGACCGGCTGTGGTCCAGCCGGTAGAGCCGCTGAAACACCCGCTCCCGCTCGTCCATGGGAATGCCGGGGCCGTTGTCGGCGACGCCGGCGACAATGCGTTCGCCCTGGCGCGTCACCGATAGCTTTATCGTCGTGCCAGGCGGGCAATGGCGCAGCGCATTCTCCACCAGATTGGCGAACATCTGCGTCAGCAGCTCGCGGTCGCCGTGGATCCGGTCCGCCGTTTCGTGCAGTTGCGTCGACGACAGCACCTTGCCGTCGTCCTCGGCCACATCTGTATAGATTTCCGCGATGGTCTTCAGCACCTCGCAGAGATCGACATCGGTGAACCGCGCCTTGCGCGCCCCGGCCTCGATCTGGGCGATGCGCAGAAGCGCATCGAAGGTCTCGTTGATCTGCAGGCTCTCGGCATGCGCTTCCGCCAGTTCGCCGGCGACCTGGAGGCCAGCGAGGTTCTTTTCCGACGCCATGTCGAGGATCATCTGCAGCCGGTTGAGCGGCGTCTTCAGGTCGTGGGCGATGTTGGCGCTGACCTGTTTCATGCCTTCGACCAGCGCCGACAGGCGATCGAGCGCGGCATTGACCTGGCTGGAGACGACGTCGATGTCGTCGTCCTGACCGGTCAGCGGAATGCGCGTATCCAGCCGTCCATGCGAGACATCCACCATGGTGGCGGCGATGCCGTCGAGACGGCGCTGGACGCGCGAGGCAAGCAGGGCGCCGCCGGCGACCGCCAGCCCGGTGATGATCAGGGTTGCCCAGCCGAAGCTGATCATCGCCACCCTTTCCAGCTCCTCCGTTTCGGAAAGGCTGAAAGCGACCGTCAGATTGTTGCCGCCGATCGAGCCGGAATAGGCCCGGTACTCGGTGTCCGGCGGCACGCCGGGCAATACCGCGTCGAACACCGAGAAGCCGTCGGGAAGTCCTGCCGCGGTGAAGTTGCCGGCCAGACGATTTCCGGCCGCGTCGGTCAGCGAAAACAGCTGTTTCTTCTTCGTGCTGAGCTTTGCATGGCTCTCGACCGTGGCGACCAGGTCCTCGATATCGCTCTCGGCATAGGTCGCCGTCACGACCGAGTAGGTTTCCTTGATGGTTTCGTCGAGCCTCTCGGCAAGATTGGCGCTCATCATCTGATAGACGATGGCGCCCGACAGCACGAAGGCCAGCATGAACAGGAAGGCGAACGTCAAGGCAAGCCGGAACGGCGTGCTGCGCAGCAGGCGGGACCATGTTCCGGTCATGTCGGAGTGTGCAGGCTGTAGCCTGTGTTGCGGACCGTATGGATGAGCTGGACTTCGAACGGTTTGTCGATCTTGGCCCGCAGCCGGCTGATGTGGGTTTCGACGACGCTGGTCCTGGGATCGAAATGAAAGTCCCAGACGCGCTCCAAAAGCATGGTGCGGGTGATGACGCGGCCTTCGCCGCGCATCAGCACTTCCAGCAGGCTGAACTCCCTCGGCTGCAGGTCGATCGTCTGGCCCTGCCGGGTGACGCGCCGCATGATCAGGTCCATTTCGAGATCGGCAACCCGCAGAACAGTCTTCTGCTCCTGCGCGGCCGGCCGGCGGCCAAGCGCGTTGATGCGGGCGAGAAGTTCGGAAAAGGCGAAGGGCTTGACCAGATAGTCGTCGCCGCCGGCCTCAAGTCCCTCGACGCGGTCGTCGACACCGCCGACGGAGGTAAGAAAGATGGCCGGCGTTCGCACCCCGGCGGCGCGGACCGCCTTGATCAGCGACAGGCCGTCGAGGCCCGGGATCATGCGATCGGCCACGATCACGTCATAGCTGCCGCTGGTCGCCGCGAAAAGCGCGTCGTGCCCGTCGCGCAGGAGGTCGCAGACATGGCCTGCCTCGGTCAATCCCTTGACGATGTAGTCAGCCGTCTTGTGGTCGTCCTCGACAAGAAGAAGTCGCATGGCAGGTCCGGTCCGTTGCCGAGATCGGCGACAGGCTAGCACCGGTACGAGTCTGTTCCTAGGAGGTCATGAACCGGGGGCATCCGGGGCCGCCCGACCTTCGCCCTCCCAGGGTCTGCGCTGCGTCGCTTCGCTCCTTGCCGCGCCCCATGACGAGGCGCCTGTTCAGTCCGATTCCACAAGGATCTCGCCAGCCTCGTCGGCTGTTCTCTTCAGCGTCATGTAGAGAACGAGGGCAACGATGCAGCCAAGGAAGATCAAGCTGGTGAAGGTGGTGCCGAAACCGAGGCCGCCATATTCGACCGGCTGCGACAACAGGTCGCCGAACGAGGCGCCAAGCGGCCGCGTCAGGATATAGGCGAGCCAGAAGGCCAGGATGCCGTCGAGACGCAGCAGGTAGTAGGCCAGCGTAATGAGCGCGATCACGCCGCCGAACAGCAGGCCGGTGGTGAGATAACCCATGTCGAAAGTCTCGGCGACCAGGTCGCCGGCGGCGGTGCCGAGCGAGAAGGTGAAGAGGATCGCCAGCCAGTAGAAGATTTCGCGCCTGGTGGTGAAGATGGTGTGGATCGACAGCGTTCTTTCGCTGGCGTACCAGACAGAGAATGTCGCGGCGAGCACGACGGAGAAAGCAATGGTCGTGGTCTGCAGGCGCACGCCGAAATTGTCGACGAGGTTGTCCGTCACCAGTGTGCCGACAACGCTGATCAGCACCACCGCCAGCCAGTAGGCCCAGGGGACGTAACGTTTCTGGGCGAACTGCAGGACAAGGGCGACGATCAGGACGCCGGTCATGATCAGCGATGTCACGGTCAGCCCCAATCCGAGGTTGACGGCGAGATAGTCGGCCGCCGTTTCGCCCATCGTCACGGCCATCAGCTTGATCAGCCAGAAATCGATGGTGACGTCCGGGACCCTGTTTTGGTCCGGTCCGGCGGTTTCATTCGTATTGGGAGAGAGCATGGCAGGCGTCCTGAGGCTGGTGATTCGGGGACCTATTTGCCCATGATCTTCATCGCCTGAGCGAAGAAGTCGTCGGCGCGCTTGTCGTCGTCGGCATTGCAGCGCTCGATGCCCTTGGTCTCCAGGTCCGAGACCTTGGTCTTGTCGGCGGCGCTGAGCGTGGCCGCGGCCTCCGCCGCGCGAAGGGTTTTCAGGGTCTCCTCGCAAGGCGCCGTGGCCGCGAAAACAGAGGAGACCGGACTGGAAACGGCAAACGTGCCCAGTGCGATGGCAAGCGCAAATTTTCTCATGAGATACTTCCCTGATTGGTGCCGATAGCCGGTTGGCTCGATTGAATCCGGCCCCGGAAATGCCGAGCCGGCGTTCGCACCGTAGGCAGCGGAGTTCACGCTCGCCTGTCCGGCTGCTTACAATTTCGTAAGAATGCGTGCGGTCCGCGCGAAAAGCCTTTACGAACGCCTCGCGGTGCGCTGATAGAAGGTCGGCGCCTTGCATCCGCCATCAATGTGGTGACCCAGTGCCCCCGGGCTTGCCAAACACCCGCTTGCCAGCGCACCAGGAAACACGATGAGCTATGCCTACCTGAAACCGGTTTCACGGGCGTTCGAGCAGCGCAAGCGGCTGATCTTCGTGCGGGTTGCGGCGGTGCTCGCGGTGCTGCTTCTGTTTCTCGCCAAACCGGCGCTCAGCGAGGGCTCGCAGGGGCACGACACGCTCGAATTCCTCGGCTTCTGCCTGGTGGTCGTCTGTGTCGTCGGACGGCTCTGGAGCATCCTCTATGTCGGCGGCAAGAAGAACGAGGAACTGGTCTCGACCGGGCCGTTTTCGACAACCCAGAACCCGCTCTACTTCTTCTCGACGGTCGGGGCGGTGGGGATCGGATTGATCTACGGTTCCGTGCTGGCGGCCATGGCGCTGGGCGTTGCCAGCTTTTTCATCTTTCGCGTGACGGCGCGCAAGGAAGCCGAATTCCTGCTCGGCAAGTTTGGCCCGGCCTACCTTGCCTATATCAAGAGCACGCCGCGGTTCTGGCCCAATCCCCTGCTGTACCATGACCAGGACGAGCAGCAGTTCTCGACGCGGGCGCTCAAGCGCACATTTTTCGACGGGCTCTATTTCCTGGCCGTCTTCCCGATCATCGAACTGATCGAGCATTTCAGGGCGACCGGCCTGCTGTTCCCGGCCCTCATCACCCTCTATTGATCATTGCTTGACGCAATTCCGGACGGAAAACCGTCTCTTTCCAAGCATATCGGTGTCTCAAAACCGGGGCCACTTTTGAGCGACATGCGTCAGCTTCCGAGCGGGTGCGGCATGTAGCCGACGAAGCCGGCGATCTTCCAGCTGCCGCCGACCTTCCTGCAGAAATACAGCGTCTGCCATTTCAGCCGGTCGACGCTGCCGTCCGCCTTGGCAATGGTGCCGTCGAACTTCTTGTGCAGCACGGCGCGGTCGCCGTCGACATCGATGTCGCGCATGTTGGTGACGCGAAACAGCGCCTCGCGCAGCGGCTCGGCGAATTTCGTCGCCGCGGTCTCCTTGGCCTGGCGCAGCCATTCGTCGCGATAGATGTCCAGCCGCGGGAACTGCAGCCGCCAGGCGTCGGCGTTGTGGAGGAAATGCGCATGCATGCCGAAGAAGCTGTCGGCGACGAAATCATTCTCGACCATCGGCCAGTCCTGGCCGATGAAGGCGTCGATGTCGCGCCGCACCAGCATTTCCCAGAGCGCGTGGCGATCGGCATCGCCGGCCGGAAACGGGTTCTTGTCGTAGGTCATTTCTGGCTCTCCCGGTCTGGAAAATGCGTCCGTGCGTCGCCGAGCGACGGCGCGCACGATGCAAGCGCTTCTGTCATAAAGCAACATGAATTCCTAAGAATGTTGCTTTCCAACAAGGCCCCTATGAGGAGCGCCCCGATCGCGGTAAATGTCGATCGAAGCGGGCGTCGCCATGGCGTCCCATCCGTCATCAGAGGAGGTCATCCCTTGCCGAAGCAGTGTTTTGGAACGTCCCATGTGCCGCTGTCGCCGGCGGTGCGGGCCGGCGATTTCGTCTATGTCTCGGGCCAGGTGCCGGTCGGCAGCGACGGCATCGTGATCAAGGGCGGCATAACGGAGCAGACCGAGCAGGTGCTCGCCAATGTGAAGGCCGCATTGGCGCTGGCCGGCTGCACCCTGGACGATGTCGTCAAGACCACGGTCTGGCTGGAAGACGCGCGCGATTTCGGCGCCTTCAACGCCGTCTATGCCAGGCACTTTCCGAAAAACCCGCCGGCCCGCACCACGGTCGAATCGCGGCTGATGATCGACATCAAGATCGAAGTCGAGGCGGTCGCGTATCGCCCTATCTGAGAAGGCAAAGCAACGAAACGGAGGTTACCCCAATGCAATTCGACCTCCTGCTGAAAGGCGGCCGGCTGATCGATCCGGCCGCCGGGCTCGATGCGCCGCGCGATGTCGCCATTGCCAATGGCCGCATTGCTGCGGTCGATGCCGACATTCCGGCCGACCGCGCCGCGCAAATCGTCGATGCCGGCGGCTGCATCGTCACGCCGGGCCTCGTCGACCTGCACAGCCACGTCTATTGGGGCGGCACCTCGCTCGGCGTCGATGCCGACCGGCTCGCCGCCAAGAGCGGCACCACCACCTTCATCGATGCGGGCAGTGCCGGCGCCGGCAATTTCCTCGGCTTCCGCCGCCATGTCATCGAGCGCTCGAAAGTCCGCATCCTGGCCTATGTCAACATTTCCTTTGCCGGCATCTTCGGTTTCTCGCAGACGGTGTCGGTCGGCGAGTGCAGCGACCTGAGGCTCTGCGAGCCGCGCGAGGTGATAGCTGCGGCGCGCGAACACCGCGATGTCGTCGTCGGCGTCAAAGTTCGCTCCGGCCGCAACGCCGGTGGCACCAGCGGCATCGCCCCGGTTGATCTCGCGCTGGAGGCGGCCGACCAGGCCGGGCTGCCGCTGATGGCGCATATTGACGAGCCGCCGCCCGGTCGCTCGGAAGTGCTGCCGCGCCTGCGCAAGGGCGATATCCTCACCCACTGCTTCCGGCCGTTTCCCAACGCGCCGGTGTTCGCCTCGGGCGCGGTGCGGCCGGACATGCGGCTGGCGCGCGAGCGCGGCGTCATCTTCGACCTCGGCCATGGCATGGGCTCGTTCGATTTCGCGGTGGCGCGGGCCATGCTCGAAGAAGGGCTGGCGCCCGACGTGATCAGCAGCGACGTGCATCTCTACTGCGTCGACGGACCGGCCTTCGACATCCTGGTCTGCATGTCGAAGCTCCTGGCGCTCGGCATGCCGCTGGTCGAGGTTCTGCGCGCCGCGACGCAAAACCCGGCGCAAGCGATCGCAAGGCCCGACCTCGGCACGCTGGCCGTCGGCACCGTCGGCGACGTCGCCGTGCTCCGCCAGCGCCCGGGCCGCTTCACCTTCGTCGACGCGGTCGGTGCCTCGCTGGTCGCCGACCAGAGGCTGGTCTGCGAAGGCATCGCCATCGGCGGCGCCTGGTGGCCGAACGAGGCGCCTGACCACAACGAGACGGAGCGCTTCGAGGCGCATGCCTCGCATACGCATGTCGAGGTGGCCGCCAGGCATTTTGGGCACGGGCATGATTAGCTGATCTCAGCAGGGTGCCTGTCTTGCGGCGGCTGCGCGTTGGCGAATGGCGTCCCCCACTCCGTCGCTGCCTCGCAGCGCCACCTCTCCCCCCTCCGGAGGGAGAGGAAGGGCGCCAAGGTTGACGAACCCGCGCCTTTCCTCTCCCCCGTCGATCGGGGGAGAGGTGGCGAGCGAAGCTCGACGGAGTGGGGGTCGACCTTTCACCGAAGCAATGCTTCCGCCTGATTGCCGCTTGACTGAGTTTTCGTGCTCGCAGGCCAGAGGGGGGCGGTTCGACTGGACGCCAACTCCCTGCGGCAGATGGAGGTTGGCGTTCCATGTGCGGCGACCCCCTCTGTCGCCTTTGGCGACATCTCCCCCCGGGGGAGATTACCCTCACCGCCCAGCGTTGCTGACCGCCCCGTAAACCGGCGTCTCTATCCCTTCCATCCGTGCCTTGATCTGCAGCGCCACGTATTTCGAGTAGAAGCGCGACAGCGCCAGGTTGCCGCCGTGGAACCACAGCGCGTCCTGCGCCGTCGGCTTCCACATATTGCGCAGCTCGCCTTGCCATGGGCCGGGGTCGCCCTTGACGCCCGAGCCGAGCCCCCAGCACGGGCCGACCTTGTCGGCGACCTCGCGCGAAACGATCGCGGCCACCGTCTCGTTCATCGACTGATAGCCGGTGCAGGAAATGATCGCGTCGGCGGCGAGTTCGGTGCCATCCTCGAAGAGAATGCCGGTCGGCGTCAGCGACTTGATGGCGACGCCGCTGCGGACGCCGATCTTGCCGTCGATGATCAGCTCGGAAGCGCCGACATCGATGTAGTAGCCGGAGCCGGTGCGGTAGGCCTTCATCAACAGGCCGGTCTCGTCATCGCCGAAATCGATGGCGAAGCCGGCGGCGCGCAGGCGGTCGTAGAAGGCGGCGTCGCGTGCCTTAATCACCTCGTAGAGCGCCCGCTGGCCCTTGGGCACCAGCGCGAAGGGCGTCGAGGCGACGATCATGTCGGCTTTTTCGGTGGTGATGCCGCGCGCCAGTGCGTCTTCCGAAAAGATCTCGAAGCCGACTTCCATCAGCGTGTCCGACTTGACCACGGTCGTCGGCGAGCGCTGGATCATGGTCACGTCGGCGCCGCTCTCCCAGAGATCGACGCTGACATCATGCCCCGAGCTTGCCGCGCCGATGACGGCAACTTTTTTGCCGCGGAATTTGTCGCCGCTGGAATATTGGCTGGAGTGCAGCAATTCGCCCTTGAACGTGTCGGCGCCGGCGAGCTCGATCCGCCGCGGCGGACCATAGGCGCCGGTGGCGAAGACGATGTGCTTCGGCTTCAGCGTGATGTGCCGGCCGACGCGATCGACGACGACGGTCCAGACCTTCTCGGCCTCATCATAGGACGCACTGAGGCATTTGGTGGCGACCCAGTAGTTGAGCTCCATGACGCGCGTATACATTTCCAGCCAGTCGCCCATCTTGTCCTTGGGCGTGAACACCGGCCAGTTTTCCGGGAACGGAATGTAGGGCAGATGGTCGTACCAGACCGGGTCGTGCAGCACGAGCGAGCGGTAGCGGTTGCGCCAGGAATCGCCAGGTCGCGCATTCTTCTCGATGACGATGGTGGGCACGCCCAGCTGCCTGAGCCGCGCGCCCAGCATGATGCCGCCCTGGCCGCCGCCGATGACCAGGCAGTAGGGTTGTTCTTCGGCGCCAAGTTCGCGCGTCTCGCGCGCCCGCGCCTCGCCCCAAGTCTCTCGGTCGGGATCGGCCTTGTGGCGCACGCCAAGCGGCCGCGCCGGTCCCTTGCGCTCCTCGAACCCTTTCAGGTCGGTCATCGCGGTGAACAGGGTGCGGCAGCGGCCGTCGCGCAAGCGCATGACGCCTTCGCCACGCGCCGATGCGGTCTCAAAACTGAACCAGGCCTCGATGGTGCCTTCGTCCGAGGTCGCCTCGCCGGAAAGGTGCCAAGCCGTCGGCTTTGTCGCCGCCAGCGTCGCTTGAAGCATGTCATGGATGGCTTCACGGCCTTCCATGGTCGTAATGTTCCAGGTGAAGGTCAGAAGGTCTCGCCAGTAGCAGTCGTCGACGAACAGGTTGCTTGCCGCCGCCACATCGCCCGCTCCGAGCGCTCGCGCAAAAGATCCAAGCCATGCGGCTGCCTGTTTCGATGGTGCCATGTCGAGCATTTGTTTCCTCTTCTGCCAAGCGCCCAATCCGTATTGAGACCGTCAATTGTCAAACTCGGCGCCGCCCCTCATCCGCCTGCCGGCACCTTCTCCCCGTAAGGGACGGGGAGAAGGGAAGCGCGCCAACGTTGGCGACCCCCTCTCCCCGTTCTTCACGGGGAGAGGGTAAGGGTGAGGGGCAGCGCAAACGCCCCACAAATCAGACATCAATCCCCGAGCGGCTCCATCTCCTTGCCGGTGCGGTGGATCTGGGCGTTGTACTTGATGCGCCGAACCGTCTCGCGGGCCGAGCCGTCGAGCCTGTAGGCGGAAGCAACCGCCAGCAGGTCGATCGCGGCCAGGAAGGCGAAGCGCGATGCGGTCGGCTTCAGCGTGTCGGGATATTCCGGCACCGCGACCGTCAGCCTGACGTCGCAGGCGCGTGCGAGCTCGGTGTCGGGCGCTGTCACGGCGATCGCATTGGCACGGTAGTGTTTGGCGAGCTCGACGGCCTCGATCACCTCGCGCGTGCGTCCCGTCGCCGAAATGGCGATCACCAGGTCGCCCGGTTTCAAGGTCGAGGCGGTCATGCGCATCAGATAGGGGTCGCATTGGGCGCTGACTGATATGCCGTAGCGAAACAGCCGGTACTGGGTTTCCTGCGCCAGCGCCGACGAGCTGCCGCCGAGGCCGAACACGGTGACCTGGCGCGCCTTGGCGATCAGCTCGGCTGCCTTCTGCAACTGCGCCGGATCGAGCTGCCGCTCGGCCTCCTGCAGCGCCCGGCGCGCCTCGCCGAACACCGCGTTCCAGAACGGCATGCCATTGTCGCCGCTGGTTTGTGGCGGCTTGCTCAGATAGAGCGCGCCGACGACGAGGCTCTGGGCCAGTTTCAGCTTGAAGTCGCGCACGCCCTCGCAGCCAATGGCCCGGCAGAACCGGGTCACCGTCGGCTCGCTAACCCCGGCGCGCTGCGCAAGGGCGGCGTTGGAGGCGTCGACCGCGTATTTGACATCGTCGAGCACGACATCGGCGACACGGCGTTCGGCCGGGCGCAATTCGCCGTAGGAATCCTTGACCAGCGAGATGATGTCGGGGATGCGCCGGACAGGCTCGCGGCCCTCCGCATCGTGGCTTGGAACAGGCTCTTCCTGGCTGCCAGCTTCGGTCATGAAGTCCTAGTCTTTCCCTGGGTTGCAAGGCTGACGTCTTAGCATGTTTGCGTGCCTTGGCTCCACGCGCCTGACCGCTTCGCAGCCGGTGCGTGTCGTTGGGGAAGCCTCACCTTCGCCGTTTCCTTTCCAGTTCGTGCGAGTTCAGAAGTATGTAGGAAAGCAACATGGATTTCAAGGCGAAGAAAACGATGCAGAAACAAACGTGTAGCTCCAAGCCAGGACTTTCGTGATACGGGTACCAGCACTCGCGCTTGACAGGAAAGTAGGATAGTTACAGACTGATTTTCGCGGCCGGATGAGCCAATGGATCATCGCGCAATCTTCCCGGGGGGCAGATGAACACGGGCGATGTAAAAAACCCAAAACTTGGCGTGCAGGCAGCGACCAAGATCTATCACACGGCCTCCGGCGACCTGCTGGCGCTGGATCGCTGCAGCCTCGATGTCAGCGCCAATGAAATCGTCTCGATCGTCGGCCCTTCGGGCTGCGGCAAGACCACGCTCTTGTGGTCGATGTCGGGCCTGCACGGCCTGACCAGCGGCGAGATCCGGCTCGACGGTATCAAGATCACCGGTCCGCATCCCGATATCGGCATCGTCTTCCAGGAAGCGAATCTCTTGCCATGGCGCAATCTCGACGCCAACATCCGCTTCCCCTTCGAGATCAAGGGGCAGATGCCGGACCGGGCGTGGATCGCGCATCTGCTCAACCGCGTCGGTCTCGACGGCTTCGGCGGCAAGTTTCCGCGCGAGCTTTCGGGCGGCATGCAGCAGCGCGCGGCGATCGTGCGGGCGCTGGCGCTGAAACCCTCGGTGCTGCTGATGGACGAGCCGTTCGGCGCGCTCGACAGTTTTACCCGCGAGGAGATGAACCGGCTGGTCGAGGAGATCTGGCTCGACACCAAGACCACCATCGTCTTCATCACCCACAGCATCGAGGAGGCGATCTTCCTCTCCGATCGCGTGGTGGTGCTGAGCGCCCGGCCGGGGCGCGTCGCCAAGGAATATCGCGTGCCGTTTGCGCGGCCGCGCTCGCTGGAGATCATGGCGACCAAGGAGGTCTTCGACCTCACCAACCGGATCAAGATGGACATTGTCGGCGAGCGCACGCGGCCGAAGGCGGCTGAACGCCCGAGCGCCGAGATCGTGAGGATCAGACCGTGAGCGACGCCATTCCGGAATTCTCCAAGTCCAAGGCCGGGTCCAAGCCCGGCGACGGCCACGAGGTCAGCCTGACCAATCTGTCGGCCTTCGCCAGCGGTCCCGGTATCAAATCGGGCAAGGAGGTGGCGGCCATCCTCGGCGTCGCGGTGATCATCATCGGCGGCATCGAACTGGCGCTGCGGCTGTTCCACGTGCCGCTCTACATCATGCCGCCGCCGAGCTCGATCGCCTATGCGCTGTTCGACGAGTTTCCGCTGATCGCGCCGCATCTCGGCTACACGCTGGTCGAGCTGGTGTCCGGCTTCACCATCGGCGCCATCATTGGCCTGGTGCTGGCCGCCGTCATCACCCAGTTCCCGTTCGCCGAGAAGATCGTCGCGCCGTATATCCTGCTGCTCGTCACCACACCGATGCTGGCGCTGGTGCCGCTTCTGATCCTGCGCTTCGGCTTCGGCTACACGCCGCGCATCATCGCGGTGGCGCTGGCCGCCGGGCCGATGGTGATGATCAACGCGGCCACCGGCTTTCGCCGCGTCGACAGCGCCAAGATCGCACTGGCGCGCTCCTATGGCGCCAGCACCTTGCAGATCTTCTGGAAGATCCGCGCGCCGATGGCGCTGCCGATGATCCTGGTCGGGCTGATGATCGGCGCGATCTTCGGCCTGCTGACGGCGGTCGGCGCCGAAATGGTCGGCGGCGGCTTCGGCCTCGGCAACCGGCTGACCACCTATTCGTCGATGATCCAGATGCCGCAGTTCTTCGCGGTGGTGCTGATCCTGTCGACGCTCGGCATCCTGATCTACGTGCTGTTCTTCCTGATCGGCAAGAAATGGGCGAGCTGGGAGGCATAAGCACAGAGGCGATTACGACGCCCGGGAGGCGGGCGGCAGGGCAAGACTGACATCAAACAAAAGGGGAATGCGATGACCAAAGACAATTCAATCCACCCGGCGGGAATGAGCCGCCGCTACTTCCTGCAGGTGACCGGCGCCGGCCTGGTGACCGCCACGGCGCTCGGCGCCACGGGCCTCAAGGCCAGGGCCGAGGCCTATGGCAAATTCACCTGGATCTCGCCGCGCGGCACGCTCGAAGTGCTAGACGACTATCCCTATTGGGCGGCCAAGAAGGCCGGATATTTCGACGGGCTGGACACCGACATGCAGCCGGGGCCGTCGGACGGCACGGCGACGGTGAAGTTCGTCGATGTCGGCCAGGCCGACATGGGCTTTCCCTCGCCCGGCGTGTTCTCCTTCGCCATCCAGAACGGCATGAAGCTGAAGTCGGTGTTCCATATGGGCGCGCGCGACACGTTCAGCTTCGCCTTCCGCAAGGGCGAGGGGTCGAACGATCTGAAAAAGCTCGAAGGCAAGACCATCCTGCTCGGTTCCGCCGCCTGGCAGTCGATCACCGACCCGCTGCTGGCCGCGCAAGGCGTCGACATCAAGAAGGTGAAGTATGTCGAGGCCGGCTGGCCGACCTGGGGCACGGCACTTGCCGGTGGCCAGGGCGACGCCGCTCTGTCGTGGGAAGGCCTGCGCGCCGAGTGGATCGCCAAGGGGCTCGACTTCGAATACTGGCTCGGTGTGCAGCATTCGAAGCTGCCGGCCAACACTTTCGTCGTGCGCGCCGCCGATCTGGAAGATCCCGACCGCAAGGCGTTCCTGGAAAAGTATCTGCGCGGCTGGGCGATGGGCCTGGAGTTTGGCTATCAAAATCCTCGCGCGGCCGTCGAAGCGGTGTTCGAACAGTTCCCGACTCTGGCCAAGAATCTCAGGCCCGAGCTCGGCACCACTTCGATCCTGCAGCAGATCAACGTCTTCCGTGGCGACATGGACAAGCGCGGCGGCTGGGGTTCGCACGACATGGCGAGCTGGCAGGGCTTCTTCGACGAGATCCACAAGATCGGCCAGATCACCGCTCCGGTGAAGGCCGAGGACGTCTGCACCAACGAGCTGATCGGCCCGGCCAACACCTTCGACAAGGCCAAGGTCAAGGCCGATGCCGACGGTGTCAAGCTGTCGGAAGGCTTTGCCGCGCTCGATGTCGAGAAGATCAAGGCGCATCTGTTCGATTCGGCGATCAAGTAGGGTGCAAACGGGGCTATGTCGGCGCCGCCCCTCATTGCCCTGCCTTGGCTCCTTTCCTCTCCCTCCGGAGGGGGGAGAGGTGGCGCCGCGAAGCGGCGACGGAGTGGGGGAAGGCATTCGCCAAACGAGCAGTCGACCCAAGACAGGCACAATCAGGCGAGCAAGGAACCTCAGGCGGGCGGCGAAGGTCGACCCCCACTCCGTCGAGCTCCGCTCGACACCTCTCCCCCGATCGACGGGGAAGAGGAAGGGGCCGGGCAATGAGCGGCGGCGCTGACTTGTCCCGGATAGACATACGAGCGGCGATCGATCGCCGCGCACGAATCAATCAATAATTGGGAGATGGCGGTGTCCGAAAAAGTAAAAGTGCTGGTGGTTGGTCTCGGCAATATGGGTGCGTCGCATGCGAGCGCGTATCACCGGCTCGATGGCTTCGAGATCGTCGGCATCATGAGCCGTTCGATCAAGAGCAACACAAAAATCCCGGCGGAGCTGGCCGGCTATCCGCTCTACGAGGATTTCGACCAGGCGCTGAACGAAACCAGGCCGGACGCCGTGTCGATCAACAGCTGGCCCAACACCCATGCCGAATACGCGCTGAAGGCAATCGCCGCCAATTGCCATGTGTTCATGGAAAAGCCGTTGGCGACCAACAACGAGGACGCCGAAAAGGTGGTCGCCGCGGCGCGGGCAAAAAACCGCAAGCTGGTGCTCGGCTATATCCTGCGCGTGCATCCGTCGTGGATCAAGTTCATCGAGGTCGGCAAGACGCTGGGCAAGCCGCTGGTGATGCGCCTCAACCTCAACCAGCAGAGCAGCGGCAGCGCCTGGCACTGGCACAAGAACCTGATCGATTCGCTGATCCCGATCGTCGATTGCGGCGTGCACTATGTCGACGTCATGTGCCAGCTGACCGGCGCCAAGCCGGTGCGCGTGCATGGCATCGGCGCCAAATTGTGGGCTGAAGCCGACAAGCAGAATTACGGCCATCTGCACGTCACCTTCGATGACGGTTCGGTCGGCTGGTACGAGGCCGGCTGGGGCCCGATGATGAGCGAGACGGCCTATTTCGTGAAGGACGTGGTCGGCCCCAAGGGCGCGGTGTCGATCGTCGCCGGCCAGCAGGCGAGCAGCGCGGCTGGTACGGCCGACGTCTCGAACTCCGCCGACATCGACCGGCATACCAAGACCGATGCGCTGAAGATCCATTACGCCCAGGTCGACGGCGACAAGAATTTCTCGAAGCCAGACGAGATCGTCAGCATGGAGGACGAGCCCGGCCACCAGGAACTGTGCGACCGCGAGCAGGCCTTCTTCCTGCGCGCCATCCGCGAGGATCTCGATTTGTCCTCGCAGATGGATGCGGCGGTCAACAGCCTGCGCATCGTGCTGGCGGCCGAGCAGAGCATCGCGCTGGGACGGACGGTGGACCTGGCCTGACGCGATCCGCCGCTGGCGCTGGAGGCGGGCGGCACAGCAGGAGGGGAGCCAGCGTTGGAGCGCCTCCCTATCGCCGCCCTGTACAAGACTACCGCAGATGGAAATTGTGAGATGTTTGCCCGGCACGCACCCCCACCCTAACCCTCCCCACAAGGGGGAGGGAATGCTGCCGCGCCTTTGTTCATCATACTCAGCGTCGAACTTCGGTAGTTTGCCGGTGTCAGCGTCTACGAGAGTCTCCCTCCCCCTTGTGGGGAGGGGTTAGGGGTGGGGGTATTCGTAGGGCGAAAACCTCGGCTTCCCCAGTGCTCTGGTCCCTATATGGGAGAAGGTGCCGGCAGGTGGATGAGGGGCGGCGCCAACGTTGGCCCGAAGCGATAGCCCCTGGCCCTCAATGGGCGACGTTGAGAACATTGAAAATCAGGAGAGAGACATGGTCACCGACAGTCTGCTGAAAACCTATGCCGAGTCCGACGCACTCGACCTGGCCGGCCTCGTGCACAGCGGCGCGGTCTCGCCGGCCGAGCTTGTCGAGGCGGCGATCACGCTGGTCGAGCGGTTCAACCCGGCGCTCAACGCGGTGATCCATCGCCTCTACGACATGGCGCGCGCCCAGGCCGGGACGGTCGACAAGTCAGCGCCTTTCGCCGGCGTGCCGTTCCTGCTCAAGGAGCTGGCCTCGTCCTGGACCGGGGCGCCGAACACCAATTCCTGCTTCTACCTGAAAGACGTCGTCGCCGACTTCGACACCGAAGTGGTTCGCCGCATGAAGGCGGCGGGGCTGGTGCTGGTCGGCAAGTCGAACGCGCCTGAAAATGGCTGGTCGATCACGACCGAGCCAAAACTCTACGGCGTGACCAAGAACCCGTGGAAGGAAGGCATCACGCCCGGCGGCTCGAGCGGCGGTGCCGCCGCTGCCATCGCCTCGCGCATGGTGCCGATCGCCGAGGCCAGCGATGGCGCCGGCTCGATCCGCATCCCGGCCTCCTGCTGCGGCATCGTCGGGCTGAAACCGTCGCGCGGCCGCGTCAGCCTCGCGCCGTTCGGCGACTATTGGTATGGCGGCGCCTATTTCCTGTGCTGCTCGCGCACCGTGCGCGACACCGCGGCCTATCTCGACGCGGTGGCCGGCGCGCTGCCCGGCGATCCCTATACGCCGCCGGCCCCGAATGGTTCCTGGCTCAGCCTGTCGGCGCGGGCGCCGAAAAAGCTGCGCATCGGCTTCTCCGTCACGCCGCCCAACGGCACGGCCATCGACCCGGAGGTCAAGGCGGCGGTGCTGGCGACCGTCGCGGCGCTCGAGCGGCTCGGGCACCATATCGAGGAACACGACATGCCGCTCGACGCCGATGCGGTGTGGAAGACCTACACCAACATGACCTGCGTGCAGACGGCGGCAACGTTCGACTATCTCCAGACAGTGATCGGCCGGCCGGTAACGCTTGGCGATGTCGAGCCGGTGACCTGGGCGATCATCGAACGCGGCCGCGCGACCGGCGGTATCAGGCACATCTCCGACGTCGAACAGTTGCGGCAGGCCGGCCGCGACATTGTCGGCGACCTCAACGCCTACGATCTCTTCATAACGCCGACACTGACACAGCTGCCGCGCCCGTTCGGCTATTACGACATGTCGGAAACGGATATCGACCGCTACAACGCCAAGTGGGCGGATTCGGTGTTTGCCTTTCCCTTCAACATTTCGGGGCAGCCGGCGATCTCGCTGCCGCTCGGCTGGTCGAAAGGCGGCGTGCCGATCGGCGTGCAGCTGGTCGGCCGCTATGGCGACGAGGCGACCGTGCTGGCCGCATCTGCGCAGCTCGAGCAGGAGATGCCGTGGAAGGATAGGCGGCCGCCGGTGAGTGGTTAGGGGCATGGCAAGGGAAGGGCGGAGCGGAGAAGAGCCAAGCATCCGCCCTCGCGCGCCGTAGAGCGCTACCCCTGCAGGGGAACAGCCCCCTCGCTATCCAATCCTCTCCAGCCGCCTAGGCAACCGATTCATCGCCACTGGCCCATCCCTTGTGATCAGGAACTGATCCTCGAGGTTGAAGCTGGCGAGACCGTCAATGTAGAGCGGGATCTCGAAGGCCAGCACCATGCCGGCTTCGATCAAAACTTCGCTGCCGGCCGCGATGAACGGCCATTGCTCTGAGAACACCGACTGGCCGGCGCCATGGCCGAAATGGCCGCGGCGATAGGAGCGCAGCCCTTGCCGGGCCAGGCTGTCGGTGGCGACGCGATGCACTTGGGCCAGCGAGGTGCCGGGGACGAGCTCGGCCAGCCCATCCTCGAAGGCCTGCTCGGCGATCGCATGCAGCTCGGCCTGCTCGGGGGATGGCGGCCCGAAGGTGAAGTTGCGCGACATGTCGGAGGCGTAGCCGCCGACGGTGCAGACCATGTCGCACTTCAGCGGATCGCCGGGAACCGCCTTCGCATCGGCGCCTTTGGCCCGGGCGCCCAGCGTCACATATTCGGCGGTTGTGACCGCATGCGACAGGCCCGCAGCTGCCGTGGCAACGCTGTCCCGGTAGAGGGTAACGAGATCGGCCTGGCGCATGCCGGCCATGGCATCGACCTGCAGCCGCTCCAGCCCGGCCTCCGACAGGATGATGCCCTGCTGGAGCAGGTCGATTTCGCGTTGCGATTTCACCGCCCGCAGCCTGTCCAAAAGCGGCGCGCCGTCGACCATCGAACAGCCCGGCAGCATCGCCTGCATGATGGAAAAATCGGCGGCGGCAATGAAATCGAGATCGACGCCGATCGTCGCATGGTCGAGCCCAAACCCGGCGAGGATATGCTTCAGCTCACGGACGGAATTGGCCAGCTCGAACGTCGCCGGCCGGGAAAAATCAGGCGCTCGACCGGACGAAGTCAGGCCTGCCTCTATGCGCTGCGCCAGCGCATGGGCGGATGTCGAGGCATCGAGCGTCGCGGATTCGATCCAGATCGGATGGCTGCGGACCATGGCGTCCGGCATTGCCGCCTGCAGCTGTGCCATGTTGAAATCCGCCACCACGATGCCGAGCGGCAGGTCTTGGCCAGCCGGGATGACGACAAAGCCGGCGCCCGCCCGCCGGAACAGTCCCGCCGGGCCGATCCAGGCACCGGTCGCATAGTGGAACGCTTCGGGCGCGCTGAGCACCAGCGCCGCGATGCCGGCGCGGTCCATCAGTTGCGTCGCACGCTCGCGGTCGACAAAGCCTGTCATTGATGGTCTCCGGATATCAGAGGTGGCAACGGAGCATTCCGGGTGTCGACAATCAAGCGGCAAGATGCCGGGCAAGCGGCGGCTGCGGGGTGTGCATCCGGACGTTGGCGCTGCCCCTCACCTGCCTGCCGGCATCCTCTCCCCGTATAGGGACGGGGAGAGGGCGCTCTCATAGATGATTTCGCCAATTGTCAGCGCTGTAGAAAAGGCGCCGTCGTTGCGGTCAGCCCCTTCTCCCCGTCACTATACGGGGAGAAGTGCCCGGCAGGGCGATGAGGGGCGGTGCCGACTTCGGCGATTGTCTCCGCTACAACCAGGAAACTGTCGTTGATGGTCTGAGGTGATTGCCCTGGCTGCAAGAAACAGCGAACGAACCCGCTACTTGATCGATTCCAGCTTGGCGACGGCCGCCTTGAAACCGGCCAGCGACACCGGAATGGTGACCGGCTTGCGGGTGACCGATTCCATGCCGATGTTCAGATTGGTTCCCGACTTCATGGCCTTGATGAGGTCCGCCGACAGCGGCGTGGCGGCATAGGCGCCGTTCTGGTCGCTGGTCTGGATGGCAAGGGTCGTCTTCTGGCCCTGGTCGATCTGGAAGGAGGCGCCGGACGGCAGGAACAGCCCGTGCGGCAGGGCAAGCAGCATGGCCAGGCCGCCATTGCCGCTGTCGCGCCGCACGGTCACCGTCAGCACGCGCTGTCCGGACTTGGATTCGGTCAGGTTCTGCGACACCTGGCATTGAAGCTCGGCGTTCGCCGAGCCGCTGGAGCAGTTCACCGCCCACGGATTGGCATCGGCAGGCTTTGGCTGTGCCGGCTTGGCATCTTCGGCAAGGGCCGGTCCAGCAGCCGACAGGACCAACGCCAGCATGCCGAGCCGGATGATCCGCCGAAACCCGACGTCGCGGGCTGAAGCAAATGCGTTGTGGTCCTTATCCTGCATGTCTTCCTCGCGCCTCGAAAGCCGTTTCCGGCAAGGCCTTGATACAATACTCGAGGCTCGTCAGGAAGCTGCGCACCGGCTAAGCAAGCCGGGAAAGTTGTTGTGACTTTCCTGCCACAACAAAGAATTTTGGCGAAGAATCGCAGACCTCAAAAGAATCAGGGCTCGCTAAACAATACAATTCGCGTAACAATTCACACGCGGGACGTGCAGTCCCAAGGGACTCGCCAGGGATGGGAAAAACCGAGGGCACTCGGCTGGGTGGTGGGACGATGGCGCGTGGGGAGGATTTCCGCGTGCGCGCCGGCTATCGCCGTTCGCAAATTGCCAGACAGCTTTGGAAGACGACGGCGCTGACGACGCTGGCGCTCGGCCTTTCGGGCATGGCTGCCCATGCCGACCCGAACGGGCTGTGGCAGCCGCAGGTGCGCGCCATCATCGGTGCCGACAACAATGGCGGCAATGCAGCGCTGGAAGGGTTCATCCCGCTCAAGCAGACGGCCGAATCAGTGCTGTTCCTGGATGTCCGGGCCAAGCACGATTTCAAGGACGGTTTCGGCCAGGACGTCGGCCTCGGCATTCGCCGCATCGTCAACCCCGACCTGATGATCGGCGGCTACGCCTATCTCAATGTCGAGAACTTCAACAGCAACCAGTTCACATCAGCCACGCTCGGCGCCGAGGCGATCACGCCGCATTTCGACGCGCATGTGAACGTCTATCTGCCGATCAAGGGCGACTACAGCGATCGCTCGACCAGCTCGACCCTGTCGATGGTCGGAAACCAGCTGCTCGAGCAGGTCTCGGTGCTCGATCATCGCCAATACGCGGCGTGGGGCATCGAGGGCGAGGTCGGCGCGCAGGTGCCGATCAACCTGCCCGACAAGCATTCGCTGCGGGTGGATATCGGCGCCTATCACTTCGAGGATCCGCACGGCGACGACCACAGCGTCACCGGCGCCAAGGCCGGGTTCGAATATACGATCGGCGACGTCTTCGGCAGCAACACCTCGCTGGTCTTCGCCGGCGAGGTCCGCGACGACAATCGCGACCACACCCAGTTTGCCGGCAGCGTCCGGCTGAACATCCCGTTCAATCCCGGCCATGGTTCGGACAATGCCGACAATGGGGCCGACGGCGGACCGGAGCCGGTCTATCCTGTCAGCGAAGGCCTGCGCAAACGCGTCAACGAACGCGTGCGCGGCGATGTCGGCGTCAGGATTCAGTCGCAGGACGTGAGCGGCGGCTCGACGACGCGCGTCGCCATCAACGCCGCCACCAACGCGGCCTTCGGCAAGTTCTATTTCACCGATGGCCACAACAACCCGCTCGGCACCGGAGCGCTCGGCGACCCGACGACGCTGGACAATGCGGTGACCAGTGCCGGCGCCAAAGGCTTTATCGTCGCGCTTGGCGGCAGTGGCAACATCACCACCGGCGGCGTGACGCTTGCCAATGGCCAGACCATCATCGGCGGTGGCGGAAGCGTCACCGCGAGGCTGTTCAACGGCAGTACCGGCACCTTCAACCTGGGCGGCAGCAACGGCACGATCCAGGACACCAATCCGGCCAACAACGTCATCACGCTCGGCAATGGCAACACGCTGAGCGGCATCACCATCACCGGTGGCGCCGACGGCATTTTCGGCAACAACATCACCGGTGCCACGCTGACCAATGTCACGGTGACGGGAGCCGGTGGCAATGGCGCCGACTTCACAGGCACCTCGACCGGCATCACCGGCTCCAATTTCACCTCGACCGGCAACGGCCTCGACGGCCTGCACATCGAAGGCGACGGCACCTACAATTTCACCGGCACGACGCTGTTGCAGGGCAATGGCGACGACGGGCTCGATGCCACCGGCCATGGCACCTACACATTCGCGACGCTCAACGCCAAGGACAATGCCGACCGCGGCATAACCGTGCAGGGCACCTCGACATCGGGCAGCTTCACCACCACCGGCGGCACCGTGTCGGGCAATGGCGGCACCGCCGTCTTCATCGATCCGATCACCGCGCATGTGGTGCTGGATTCGATCACCCAGGCCGGCGGCACATCGGGCGTCGTGCTCGATCATGTCTCGGGCAGCTTCACCGTCAACGGTGCGACGACGATCTCGAACACGAGCGGACCGGCGATCGCCATTTCCGATTCGCCGGCGGCGATCCGCTTCGGCGATATCGCCATCTCGGCACCCGTCGGCGACGGCATCTCGTTTGCCGGCGTCAATGCGGCGGTGGTCGCCGGCAACATCGTCATCTCGGGCCTCGGCGTCGGCACCGGCCTCGACTTCTCCGGCAGCCAGACCAATTTCACCGCGCAGTCGCTCAACATCACCGGCACCGGTGCCGCCGGCTCGATCGGCATCGATCTCTCAGCGCCGAGCGCGGGCGGGGCGACGATCGTCATCACCAATGGCGGTGCGATCGCAGGCGTCGACACCGGCGTGCGCTTCGGCGTTGCCGGCTCGCTGGCCAATTCGGCCAATGCCGCGTTTACCTTCGGCGGCGGTTCCATTGCCGGCATCAGCGCGTCGCTCGATGCGCGCGGGCTCAACCAGACGCTCGGCCACTACGCGTTCGGCGCGACCACGTTCACCGGCCCGCAGCTGTTCGACACGCAGAATGTGATCTTCGTCGGCGCCTCCGCGACCGGCTCGGGCAACGGCTCCTCGCTGCTGGACCTGGCCTCGATCGCGACGGCCGATGCCAACACCGCTGCCGACGCGATCTTCGTGCTGGTCAATCGCGGCACGGCCATCGACGCCGCCGGCGGCTTCTCGCTGAGCGCCGGGCAGACACTGGCCTCGTTCGGCAACGGGCGGACATTCTCGCTCGGCGGCATCCCGGTCAATGTGACCGGCGACAATATTTCGCACACCAGCGCCATCTCGGATGCGGGCGGCGCGGCGACGCTGACCGATTCTGGCAGCGGCGATGTCGTCACCCTGGCCAACAACAGCTCACTGCTCGATTTCAACATCGCCGGCGGCAGCGCCAACGGCGTCCACGGCAGCGGTGTCAGCAATGTCACGATCTCCGGCCTGAGTGTTGCGGGCGCCGGTCTCGATGGCCTGCTGTTCGACGGCACCAACAGCGTCACCGCCAGCAACCTCAATTCCAGCAACAATGGTGGCGCCGGCCTGTCGATCCAGGGCGGCGGCACCTACAATTTCACCGGTACGACGACGCTGTCGAACAACACCGGCAACGGCCTGCTGATCAACGGCAATGGAACCTACGGTTTCGGGACGCTCAACGCGACCGGCAATGGCGGCAATGGCGTCAGCGCTACCTCGACGGGTGCCGGCAAACTGTCGACGACGGGCGGGACGATTTCCGGCGACGGTACCTCGGCCTTCTCGGCAACCAACATCCAGCTTGGCGTCACGCTGGCGAGCCTCAGCCAGACCGGCGGCACGACCGGTATCAGCCTTTCCGGCGTCAGCGGCACCTTCACCGTTTCCGGCGCGACGACGATCGCCAACACCACGGCTGACGGACTCTCGATCAGCGCCAGCGCGGCGACGGAGCATTTCGGCGGCACGGTCACCATCACGTCCCCTGGCGGCAACGGCATCGCGCTGAATGGCAATTCCGGCGCCGTAACGTTCGGCGATGTGAGTATCGGCCAGCCGGGCCTGAACGGCATCGACGTTTCGGGTATCAACGGCACGATCGGCTTCGGCAACATCGACATCACCGGCCTGCCCACCGGCAGAACCGGGCTCGACCTTTCGGGTAGCCGCTCGACCTTCACCGCCACCTCGCTCGACATCGCCGGCGCCGGCAGTTCGACCGGCATCGATCTTTCCGGCACCACCGGCGGCTCGGTGACGATCGGCACCGGCACCATCTCGGCCGGCACCGGCGTGCAGATGGGCAGCAATGGCGCGGCCGCAACCAGCGCGAACACCGCCTTCTCGTTCGGCGCGGCCGGCGGCGCGTCGATCACCGGGACGACGGCTTCGCTCGACATGCGCGGCCTGAACCCGGGCAGCGGCACCTATGCCTTCAACGGCACGGTGCTGAACGGGCCGCAGCTCTACGACGTCGCCAATGTCATCTATGTCGGCGCGACCAGCACGGGCCTCGGCGATGGCTCCAGCGCCAACAATCTGATCAATGCGGCGGCGGCGGACAAGCTGACCACCGCTGCCAGCACGATTTTCGTTCTGGTCAAGACGGCGAGCGTCCAGACCACCGACACCGACGCCGACGGCTTCACGCTGGCCAACGGCCAGTCGATCGTTTCCTTCGCCAATGGCGGCACCGTCACGCTGGGCGCGCCGCCCGCCAATGTCACCGGCACCAACATTGTGACCGGCACGACGCAGGCCGATCCGTTCGGCTTCGGCGGCGCAACGCTCAGCAACACCGCGGGCAACACCGTCGATCTTGCCAACGGCAACCTCGTCAAGAACCTGACGGTCAGCAGCTCCGGCTTTGCGATCGACGGAACGGGCAGCAGCGGCGCGACTATCGGCGGCGTGACGATCAGCGCTGCCACGGTCGGCCTTTTGCTTGACAGCACCACCGGCATCGTCAACGTCAACAACCTGACCATCCAGAGCGCGAGCCAAACCGGCATCGCGCTTGTCGATTCAAGTGCGACCGTCAATTTCACCGGCAACACGAAGATTACCGGCGCCGCCAATGTCGCGCTGCTCGCCAACAATTTTGACGGCACGGCCACTTTCGACGATCTCGACATCACCGGCGCCAGCCTTGGCGTCTCCGTCGTCACCGGCTCGAGCGGAACCTTCACCTTCGGGGCCGGGAGTTCGATCGCCAACACCGGCAGCAGCGCCTTCTCCATCGCCAATTCATCGGCCAACGTCACCTACAACGGCACCATCAACCAGACCAGCCAGGCAAGCGCGGTGAGGGTCTCCTTCCTGAACGGCGGCAGCGCCACGTTCGGCGGCGCGATCACCGCCAGCACAGGTGCTGCCACCGCGATCAACCTGACAAACAACACCGGCAGCACGATCAGCTTCAACGGCGGGCTCAACCTCACCACGACGACCGGCATCGGCTTCAACGCCAGCGGCGGCGGCACGGTCAATGTCGCGGCCGCGGGTACCGAGTCGATTACTACCGGCACCGGCCAGGCGATCAACCTCGACGGCGTCACCATCGGCTCCGGTGGCGTGTCGTTCGACAGCATCTCCACCGGCGTCACGACTAACACGGCGCTGAATTTCAACATCGTCTCGGGCGGCACGTTCTCCGCCGGCGATGTCAGGGTCAACGGCACTGCTGCCGGCATCGGCGGCCTTGCGATCAACGCTTCGTCGGCGAATTTCGCCATCGCCAATCTGGTGACGACCGCTGTGGACGGCACCGATGTCAGTCTGACCGGCAACACCGGCACGATCGGCATTGGCGGCACCGTCGACAATTCCGGCACAGGCAACGGCGTCGTCATCTCCGGCGGGAACGCGGCCATCACCATCTCGGCCGATATTTCCAGCTCGGCAAACGACCCCGGTACAGCCGTCATTATCGACGGCATCACCGGTGGCTCCGTGACTTTCACGGGCAACGTCAACTCGACCGGTACAGGCAATCTGTTTGAGATCGGCACAAACGCGGCGCCGACCGGCGGCACAATCACCTTCTCGAACAGTGCCCTGAGCGCGACGGGCGGCGGTAGCGCAATCGTCAACGGACTTGGCGCGGCGGCAACCCTCAACGTCAACGAACCGCTTTACGTTACAGACGGCATATTTGGCGGCCTGCTGCTCTCCAACATCGCCGGCCATGCCACCTTTGGCGGCAACGTGATCATCGAGGGCTCCAGCCCGACAATCGTGGAGTTGACGAATACGTCCGGCACGGTCGCGTTCAATGGCTCGACATTGGTGAACGCCAGCGGCGGTTCGGCTATCCTTTTCTCGGGCACCACGTCCGGCACGGTCAGTTTCGCCGATCTCGACATAGCGCTTTCAGCGGACAACACGACCGGCATCAGCTTCGCCAATGCCGTGGTCAACGGCACCATCACCGCGCGCGGTTTCGACCTGACCAGCGACAGCTCGACCGGCACGACGGCGGTCAACCTGTCCAACACCACCGGCACCGGCACCATCCAGCTCGGCGATCCCGGTAACCCCGCCACTGGGGTCTCGTCCACCATCGGCGGCAGCGGCAATGGCCCCGGCATCGGCTTCCAGTTCAGCAGCACGACCGCGGTCAATTTCATCTATGGCGACGGCGAAGGCGTGGCCGACAAGCTGTCGACGATCAAGGCGGTCGACATCCTGAATTCGACCGGCGGCTTCCCGACGGCCGGCACCTACAATTTCAAAGATGTCGACGGCGCCCATGGCGGCTTCATCGGCGACATCTCCGAAGCGCAGGGATCGACCATCTATTATGTCGACCAGAACGGCACCGGCGACGGCACGGCCGACAATCCAGGCTCGATCGCCGGCGCCGAAGCGTCGGGCGCCAAGATCATTGCGCTGATCGACACGTCGGTGAACGGCACCAGCAATTTGATCAACATGATGCTGGCGCAGCAGACCGGCGCCGGCAACAAGACGCTCAACCTCGCCGACGGCCAGATCCTGATCGGCCTCAAGGCCGGCGATTCCATCGACACCGCGCCCTATGGCGGCGTTGGCGGCGTGCTCGGCGGCAACTTCAAATTCAGCAACATCAATTCGTCGAGCATCATCGACGCGCCGGCCGGTGTCGACAGCGTGCTGCCGACGCTGACGACGGCGAGCGGCAACACGGTCGACTTCACCGGCCGCGCCAGCATCGACAACGTCATCATCAGCAATACCGGCACCGGCATCGGCGTGTCCGGCACCGCCATCACCGAAGTCGTGCTCAACCGGGCGACGATCGCCGGTGGCGGCGGCGGTGCGCTGTCGCTCGTTGACGGCGTGGCCAACAGCGAGGTCGCGCTGTCCAATCTGGTCCTCTCGGCCACAGGCGGCGCCATCGCTTCGGTCAACGGCACGGCCGGCACCGGCACCCTGAAGGTTAGCGCCTTCTCCGACATCACGCTTCTGGGCAACAAGGGCGAAGTCGGCGGCTTCTCGCTGCAGACCGTCGTTTTCGACGCCAATGCGGCCACCCCCGGCATCGACCAGGTCGACGGCGGCACCTTTATCGCCGGCACATCGACGAACCGCGTCGGCGGCTATGGCCTGGTCCTGGGCGCTGCTGCCGGCGATCTCAAATTCGACACAACCAATGTCGCGGTCAAGACCGCAACCAATTCGACATTTGATCCGGGGGGCACCGCTACCGCGGTTGGTCTCTATGTCAGCGGCGCGGCCAACAGCAGCGTCGACTTCGGCACGGCCACGCTCAACATCGACGGCACCGGCGCGCTCGCGAGCCGCAGCGATGCTCTGCTCGCGCAGATCGGCACGGGCAACCGCGCCGGCTTCTCCGGCGTCGTCACCGTCAACACCGTCCAGGCCGAAGGCCTGCACTCCGATTTCCTCGGCACGCTGTTCTTCGGCGCGGCCGGCAACACGGTGACGACCACCGGCCAGCCGGCGATCTCGTTTGCCAACACAAGGATTGAAAACGGCTCGGGCGGCTCGGCGCAGTTCGGCGCCATCAATTCGAGCGGCGGCGGCCAGAACGGCATTTATCTCTCCAACATGGCCACTTCACCGACGCTGCTGTTCAACGGCAAGGTGACCATCGACGGCACGACGTCCAACGCCATCCAGATCCAAAACGGCAGCCTCGTCGCGACATCGGTGACTTTTGCCGGCGCGGTCTCGATCACCAATGCCACCGGCGGCGGCGTCATATGGCAGCGCGCGGCCGGCAGCACCGACACGCTGACCTTCTCTGGCGGCCTCTCGATCCAGAACAGCGGCGGCACCGGCTTCTCCGCCGACCGCGGCGCGGTGGCGCTCACCGGCGTCAACAATGTCACCACCACCAACGGCACCGGCGTCAGCATCAGCAACGCCAGCGTCAGCGGCGGCTTCACGTCGGTCAGCGCCAGCTTCGCCGCCGGCAGCGGCATCAATCTGCAGAACCTGACCGGCACGCTCGACCTTGGCACCGGCACGCTGACCAACACCGGCGCGGGCGCCGCCTTCAATGTCGGCTCGGCCACCAATTTGAGCGGCGGCAACGCGGTCATCTCCTATGGTGGCACCATCGCCAGCAACGGCACCGGTGCGGCGGTTTCGATCCAGGAACTCACCGGCGGTTCGGTGACGCTGTCGGGCAATCTGACCGACGGCAATGCCACGGCTGGCGGCAACATCGTCGTTGCCAGCATCGACAACGGCACCGCGGCAACGGTCACCTTCTCCGGCAGCAGCAAGCAGATCAAGTCAGGCGCGACCGATGCCGTCAGCCTGACCGGCAATCCGGATGGCAAGATCGACTTCAGCGGTGGCGGCCTCGACATCACGACGACGACCGGGGCGGGCTTCGTCGCGCTCACCGTCGGCAACGGCCTTGGCATCGGTAACGGCAGCCTCACTGTAACCGGCACCAGCAACACTATCGCTTCCGGCGGTGACGGACTGCTGGCGGCTGTTACCAACATCGGCGCTGGCGGCATCGCCTTCGACAGCATCACGTCGGTAGCCACCGGTGGTGGCGGCGGTGTGGTGCTGAACAGCGTCGACCTCGCCGGCAATGTGAACATCGGCGGCCTGACCAATACGGGCGCAATGGGCGTCACGGTGTTCGGCGTGACCAACGCCGTGGGCAAGTCCGTCAACTTCACCGGAACGACCAATATCGACGTTACCGGGATTGGTCTTAATTTCAGTGGCCAGCTCGGCACGGTGAACATCGCCAATGTCGCCGGCTCCAGCCTGACCATCGACGGCGGCTCGACCGGGATTTCGTTCAATGGCGTGATGGGTGGGTCCGTCAACATTGGCGGCAACACCGGCAGTGCCAGCATCGGTGCGACGACAAGCACCATCGACCGGGCCATTGCGCTCGACGGCAACACCGGTGGTACGCTCAACTACAACGGCTCGATCAACGTCAGCGGCGGCAGTGCGTTCGCCGGCAGCGTGGTGGGCGTCACCTTCTCCGACCTGGCCACCCTCAATCTCGGCGGCTCGGTCACGTCGACCACGACCTCGACGGCCTTCGACTTCGCCGGAGCCGATGGGACGTACACGATTTCGAGCACCATTGCGCATAGTGGCGGCGCCGGCGTCGCGGTCGACGGCTTCTCGGATGGCACGATCACCTTCTCCGGCACGTCGAAGACGTTCAGCACCTTCGCCAACAATGGTGTCTTCAAGGCCGCCGGCATCGGCACCGGCACACTGTCTTTCACCGGCGGTGGCCTCGGCATCACCACCACCAGCGGCGCCGGCTTCACCGCCAGCACCTTCGGCGCCGGCACGGTCAGCATCACCGGCCTCAACAACACCATCGCCACGACGACCGGAACCGCGCTCAAGCTCGACGGCGCGACGATCGGTGCGGGCGGCCTCAACTTCAGCTCGGTCTCCGTCAATGGCGCGGCGACCGGCATCGCGCTCAACAATGTCGGCGGTGGCGGCGTCATCAATCTCGGCGTCGTCGACCTGCTGGGCATTACCTCGCGTGGCGTCGACATTTCCGGCACGTTGGGTACGTCGCTGAGCGCCGTCCGCCTCAACATCGGGCTGGGCGCCCAGAACGCCATCGGCCTCGATCTCAATGGAGCGGCTCTCGGCACAAGCCTTATCTCGGCCAGCGATTTCGATGTCGCCGGCGGCGGTTTTGCCGGCACGCTCGGCATCGACATGGCCGGCACGACGGGCGTGGGCACGATCCAGCTCGGCGACCTCGTCAACAACAATCCCGGTCCGGGAGGCCAGACCTCGACCATCAGCAATGTCGCGCAGGGCGTCCAGTTCTCCAGCACCACCAATGCCCAGCTGGTGTTCGGCGACGGCCAGGCTCCGGCCGAATCGTCGATCGCGACCTTCGGCGGCGGCCAGGTCATCCATGCTACCGACAGTTTGCCGACCAACGGCAGCTACAATTTCAACGACGTCAATTTCACCGGCGACACGTCGAACCTGCAGGCGATCAGGGTCTACTACATCGACGCCGTCGGAACTGGCGACGGCAGCTTCGCCAATCCGGGCAGCGTCGCGAATGCGGAACTGTCCACCGCCAATGTCTTCGTGCTGATCGACAAGAACGTCGACACGAACCAGGCGACCATCAACATCGGCAACAGCTCGCTCGACCTCAAGGACGGGCAAGCGGTGATCTCGTTCAAGAGCGGCGATTCGGGGATCGACGTCGCGCAGCTCGGCGTCGGTGGCGGCCTCGGCGCGCCGGCCTCCTTCCACTTCACCACCATCCAGGCATCGACGGTCGTTTCGAACCCCGGCGGCCTCGACAATTCACGGCCGATCCTGGCCAGCAACGGCGCCGGCGCGACGATCAACCTGCCGACGACCGGAACCGGCACCATCACCGCCGGCGTCCAGAACGTCACGGCCATCAACAGCGGCAGCGGCGCCGGCATTTTCGTCAATGCCGGGCTGGCCTCCAGTTTCGTGCTGAGGAACAACGACATCACCGCAGGCGGCGCGGCGCTCAGCCTCGGCACGACGGGCGGCACGGTCGACATGCTGCAGCTTGGCATCGACGGCAACATCTTCCAGCGCACCAGCGCCGGGGTGGCCGTCTCGCTCAGCGGCCAGAACCTGTCCTCGACCACGAATTCCATCCTGGTCAATTCGTTTGCCGGCAACACGGTGACCGGCAATGGCACCGGCGGCGGTATCCTGTTCAGCAATGTCAATTTCGGCAACGCGGCGGGCGGCACGCTGACGGTCGGAACGCCCAGCACACCCAGCACACGCGTCCAGGGCGACGGCCTGAGCTTCATCAACCCGACCGGCACCTTGAACTTCACCACGCTCGACATCGCCAACAACAACGGCACCGGCCTGGTGGTCAACACCAAGGGCGCGGGCACGACCTTCGCGCTGAACAACACCGGCGGTGTGGTCGACACCACGGCGGGCACGGCATTCAATCTCGATCCGCTTGCCGTCAACATGACATTTGCGAGCGTCACCGCCAGCGGCGGCGCCAGCGGCATCATCTTCGACGGCGTTGCCGGCACCTTCACCGTCACGGGCGCGACGACGATTACCGGTACGTCGGCCTTCGGCATCGATGCCATCAACACCAACACCGGCACCTTCAATTTCAACACGATGACGATCGACAACCACCTGACGACCGGCGGCGGCATCCGTGTCGCAACCGGTACGCTCAACGTCACCGGCCTCGCCAACATCGATACGGCTGCCGGCATCGGTCTCTCGCAGAGCGGCGGCACGACCAGCTTCGTCAACGGCCTGACCATCGACACCACCAGCGGCACCGGAATTGTCGGAACCGGTGGCACGATGGGCATCACTGCCTCCGCTGCCGCCGAGACGGTCAATTCGACCGGCGGCCAGGCGATCAATCTCTCGGGCGTTGCCGCCACCATCGCGCTCGATACGACCTCGTCGGGCGGCGGCACCAACAATGTCAGCCTGACCAATGTCACCGGCACGGTCGGCCTCGGCTCCGGCGCACTGAGCGGTGCCACGGGCGCGTCGTTCAATGTCGTCGGCGGCACGGCCACCGTCACCTATGCCGGCAACATCACCCAGGCGAACAACGCCGCCTTGGTCAGCGTTTCCAGCGGCAACACCGGCTCGCTGACCTTCAACACCGGCAATTTGTTGGCGACCAATGGCACCGGCCTGCAATTCGACAATGCCGATGGCAGCTACAATTTCAATACGGTCAACGGCGCGACGACGCTGACTGGCGGCGATGCCGGCATCGACATCCTCAACGGATCGGGCGGCACCTTCAGCTTCGGCCCCGGCGTCTCGATCACCAGCCCCAGCGGCACGGCTTTCAACGTGGTCGGCGGCACCGCCGCCGTCACCTACAGCGGCAACATCACGCAAGGCACGCCCGGTCAGGCCATGGTCAGCATTTCGGGCGGCCACGCCACCGGCACGATCACCTTCCAAGCCGGCATACTTTTCGCGGGCAGCGGCACCGGCCTGCAGTTCGACAATGCCGATGGCATCTACAATTTCAATGGTACGACGATGCTGAATGGCGGCGATGCCGGCATCGATATCCTCAACGGGTCGGGCGGCACGTTCAGCTTCGGCACCGGCACCTCGATCACCAGCCCGACCGGCACCGCGTTCAATGTGGTTGGCGGCACGGCAAGTGTCACCTACAGTGGCAACATCGCCCAGGCGAACAACGCGGCCCTGGTCAGCGTTTCGGGCGGCCACGCCACTGGCACGATCACTTTCCAGACCGGCACGCTGTCGGCGACCAACGGCACCGGCCTGCAGTTCGACAATGCCGACGGCACCTACAATTTCAACGGCACGACGACGCTCAATGGCGGCGATGCCGGCGTCGACATCCTCAACGGCTCGGGCGGCACCTTCACCTTCGGCAGCAATGCCTCGATCACAAACCCGACCGGCGTCGGCTTCCTTGTCGCCGGCGGTACTTCAAACGTCACTTACAACGGCACGATCAGCAAAACCCTGGCGGCAGGCAAGATCGTCGATATATCCGGGGTCACCGGCGGCACGATCACGTTGGCCGGCAATCTCACTGCCACTGGCGGTTTCGACAACGGCATCTTCGTCCATGCCAACACGGGCGGCACCTTCAATTTCAACGGCGGCACCAAGACGCTGACCACGGGTGCCTTTACGGCGGTCAATCTGGTGACCAACACCGGCGCCACGATCAACTTCACCAATGGTGGCCTGGCGATCAACACCACCTCAGGCATCGGCTTCAATGCAACTGGTGGTGGCACGGTCAACGTGACGGGCAGCGGCAATACCGTGCAAACGACAGCGGGCGGCCAGATCCTGAACTGGAACGGCGTGGCCATCGGCGGCAGTGGCGTCACTTTCGCCACGCTGCAGTCGACCGCCTCGATTACGGGCCTTGACGCGATCAATCTGACCGGGGTCAGCGGCGGTACCTTCAACGGCGGCGCGTTGAGCGTTGCCGGCACCACGACCAGCGGCGACGGAATCGAGATCAACGGCTCCAGCGCGGCATTCAACTTCACCTCGGCGACGATCGCGGCGACCGCCGACAACGGCATTTTCCTCAGTGGCGCCAACGGCGCGGTGACCTTCTCGACGGTGACGATCAACGACACGGGTCAGGCCGGCATGAGGATCGACAACAACACCAATGCGGTCAACGTGAACGGTGGCTCGATCGGCGCGACGAATGACCCGACCGGCGTCGGCGTCGACATCAATGGCGGTTCGGGCAACGTCACCATCGCCGCGACCGTGACGAAGACCACCGCCACCTCCCCCGTCAACAATGTCGTCCAGGTCAGCGGCCGCACCGGTGGAACCGTTACTTTCAGCGGAACCCTGAGTGCCGGTACCAGTCTCAACAACGGCATCGATGTCAGCAACAACACCAGCGGCACGATCACCTTCTCCGGCGCCAACAGCACGTTGAGCACCGGAACCTTCACCGCCGTCAACCTGACCAACAATGGTACTGCGACGGTCAACTTCACGGGCGGCGGCCTGGCGATCAACACCACCAGCGGCACCGGCTTCAACGCCACCGGTGGCGGCACGGTGACGGTGCAGGGCACCGGCAACACGATCACATCAACCACAGGCACGGCGCTCGATGTCGAGAACACGTCGATCGGCGGCGGCAATCTGGTGTTCCAGAGCATTTCGTCGAATGGTGGGTCGGCCAACGGCATCATCCTGGTCAATACCGGCACGGCAGCAGGCAATGGCGGCCTGCATGTGACGGGGAATGGCGCCAATGTTGGCGCGACCGGAGGCGGTGTCATCGCCAACAAGACCGGCGCCGACGGCAGCACCACGCAAGGCACCGGTATCTTCCTCAACGGCACGAAGGACGTGCAGCTCAACGGCCTGCAGCTGAACGATTTCGGCAACTTTGCGATCCGCGGCAACAACGTCACCGGCTTCACGCTCGACCACAGTGTGATCAACGGCAACAACGGCACCAGCAACAGCTTTGCCGACGCGCTGGCGGCCTTCGCCAATGTCGGCGAGGATGCCATCCGGCTGACCAACCTGCTGGGCAGCGGTGCGATCACCAATTCGAACATCAGCGGTGGCTACACCAACACGATCATGGTCGAGAACAACACCGGCACGCTGAACCGGCTGACGATCGACCACTCCACCATCGGCGGCCGGACCAACAACGGCACCGGTATGAACGACGCCATCAACTTCCAGGCCGACGCCGGCAGCACGGCGATGAACCTGACTGTCAGCAACAGCACGTTGACGACGGCACGGGCTGCTATTCTCGCGGCGACCGGCGCGGCAGGGACCCACCAGGACATCAAGTTCGACAACAATACGGTAACGAACAATCACCCGTTGATTGTCGCCGGCGGCGGTCTCGGTGTCGATATCGCCAGCCTCGGCAATGTGACCTTCGACATCTCCAACAACACCTTCGACATGCATGCCGCACAAGGCGGCACCGGCATCAAGACCAGCGTCATCGAAGTCAACAAAGGCAGCGGCAGCGGCAATTCGACGTTCGACGGCACGATTTCGGGCAACACGATCGGTGTCGCCGGTGTCGCCCATTCGGGCAGCGGCCTCGGCTCCAACGATATCGACATCAACAGTCAGGACGCCGGCACGTTCACCATCGCCATCCTGAACAACACGCTCACGCATTACGACACTGCGGGCATACAAATTACGCAGGGTCCTGGCACCAGCACGATCAATGCCACGGTGCAGGGCAATATTACGAGCAACGGCGATGCGAACGCCTTCACCGGCCTCTATGTTGTCGCCGGCGTGGGCCTTGCCGGCGACAATGGCGTCATCAACCTGCTGGTCGGCGGTTCCGGGGCCCAGCGGAACGATTTTTCCAACGGCGATCCGGCGGATGGCAGCGATGTCTTCCTGCAGCAGAGCTCGCCCGGCACCTCGACGTTCAACCTGTCGCGGGGTGGGTCCGGGGCCCCAACGGCCGAGCAGGTCGTCACGGACGACAACCTCAATCCGGCCACGACAACCGTGGTGACGTCCGGAACGATCAACCTCGTCAACACGGTACCGCCGCTGCCGTAATTCTGTTGCGCGACAGTAATGCTGTCGCGCATACACAAGATTCATATCGACTTTTCGATCCGATCTGTCATGTTGACGGTGCCGAATAGAAACTGGAGGGGGCATATATGTCAGAGCCGTATCTATCGGAGATAAGACTGATGTCGTTCAACTTCCCTCCCAAGGGTTGGGCGTTCTGCAATGGGCAGTTGCTGCCTATAAATCAGAACCAGGCGTTGTTTTCTCTTTTGGGAACGACTTACGGTGGCGATGGGCAAACTAATTTTGCGCTGCCAAATCTGCAGGGCCGGGTGCCGACGCATATGGGCGGCGAAGGATTTTTCCTCGGTCAGGCCGGCGGTGAGCCGTCGCATACGCTCAGCACCCAGGAATTGCCGTCCCATGTGCATGGGGCCAGCGCCTCGACGGTGGACGGTGACCAGGTGATCGCCACCAACAATTATCTCGGGCCGGGCAATCAGCTCTACGGCGCGCCGGCGAACCTGACGACGATGATCCCGACGGAAGTCAGCAGCGTCGGCGGCAGCCTGCCGCACGAAAACATGCAGCCATATCTGACCTTGAACTTCTGCATCGCCCTTGTCGGCATCTTTCCCTCGCGAAATTGAAGGAGATCCAACGATGACAGGCTATGTGGGCGAGATTCGCATGTTCGCCGGCAATTTCAATCCGAATGGCTGGATGTTCTGCCAAGGCCAGACATTAGCCATCTCCGAGTATGAAACCCTGTTTCAGCTCATCGGCACCACCTATGGCGGTGATGGGCAAGAGACTTTCAATCTGCCGAACCTGTCGGGCCGGCTGCCGCTGCATCAAGGCAGCGGGTACCTGATCGGACAGATGGCGGGTGCGGAGGAGGTTCTGCTCACGACGCAACAGATTGCCTCGCACTCGCACCCGTTCATGGCGACAACCAACATCGGCGGCGCCAGCGCCCCGGGCAACAACGTGCTCGCCCAGTCGTCGACGCTGAAAGTCTATTCCGCCGTCAATCCCAGCGTGTCGCTCGGGCCGTCCTCGATGACCGCTGCCGGCGGCAGCCAACCGCACAGCAACCTGCAGCCTTACCTTTGCGTCAATTTCATCATCTCGCTGTTCGGCATTTTTCCGAGCCAAACATAGGACAGGACCATGTCGGACCAATTCGTCGCAGAAATCCGAATTTTCCCGTTCAACTTCGCGCCGAGGGGTTGGGCCACCTGTGACGGCCAGCTCTTGCCGATCTCGCAAAACACGGCTTTGTTCTCGCTGCTGGGCACAACCTATGGCGGCGATGGCAAGTCGACCTTCGCCTTGCCGGACATGCAAGGCAATGCGCCGATGCAGCCCGGCCAGGCTGCTGGCGGACAGGAACACTTCCTGGGGGAAACCGGCGGGTCGACGACGGTACTCCTGCTCCAGACCGAGATGCCGCAACATACGCATTCGCTTAGGGCTGCCGTTCCTCCCGCGCTGCTGTTCGCACCATCGCCAGCGACGGCGCTGGCGCGGTCGGCGGGCGGCGCGGTTTATCAAACAAGCAACGCGAATTTGACACCGCTGAGCGACAATGCGGTGCAACCAACGGGCGGCGACCTGCCGCACAACAACTTGATGCCGTATCTGACACTCAACTTCTGCATCGCGTTGCAAGGAATCTTCCCGGCACGCCCCTGATCTTGTCGATGAACCGGTTTGCAGGTGTTTGAAGCGATGTCGACCGGCTGGGTGCGGGCGGCTGGCGCCGGGCTGATGTTTCGCCCAGCCACGGATGCCGATATGCCGTTCCTGTCGCGGCTCTACGCCTCGACCCGAGCCGAGGAGCTTGCGGTCACGTCGTGGACCGACGAGCAGAAAGCGGCATTCCTGGCCATGCAGTTCCAGGCCCAGCACGCGCATTATATCAAGCACTATCCCGAGGCCGACTGGCTGGTGATCACGCACGCCGGAGACGACATCGGCCGTCTCTATATCGAGCGCTGGCCGAGCCAGCACCGCATCATCGACATCGCCTTCCTGCCGGCGCATCGCCGCAAAGGGTTCGGCGCGACACTGCTGCGCGACCTCATCGACGAGGCATGGTTAGCCGGCAAATCGGTGTCGATTCACGTCGAGAAGAACAATCCGGCCATGCAACTCTATGTGCGGTTGGGCTTCACCGTCGCCGAGGACAAGGGCGTCTATGATCTGATGGTGTGCCGGCCGCGCTAGCTAAAGCGCGTTGCGTGAAAACCTCGCGCAAACGCGCTGATTAAGGATCGTTGGTCCGCGCCGCCCCTCATTGTCCTGCCGGACATTTCTCCCGTATAGTGACGGGGAGAAAGGGGCTGGCCGCGACGCGGCGCCTTTCTTGCAACGCTGACAATTGGCGAAACCATCGATGACAGCACCCCTCTCCCCGTCACTATACGGGGAGAGGATGCCGGCAGGCAGGTGAGGGGCAGCGCTTACGCTTAAGGCGTGTCCTGATCCGGTTCAACGCGACATGCATTCGGGCAAGTGTGAAACGGTGTTCCTGGATTGCCAAGCGGCCGTGACAGCCTCACCCGTCGTCACGCGCCGCGATACCACGAGACGATGGTGAAACGCTCGTTGCGCGTGACCGGGGTGACCTCGTGCGTTGTCTCCGAACGAAATGCGACGAGAGAGCCCGGCACTGCCGGCATGGCGACGCGCAGGTCCGGACCGCTGTAAGGCCCATGCAGGACCAGTGAGCCGCCTGAATAGGTTTCGGGCGAAGGATCGTCCGATTGGCGGTTGAGAAAGATCACCGCCGAGATTTTTCTGAACCGCGACTCGTCGTGAATGAGCGGCGTGTTGCCATCCTGGTGCGGCACGAAGAAATCGCCCTCGCGATAGTGAAGAAACTGAGGTTTTTCGGCACGGCCGAGCGCAAGGCCGAAATGCCGCTCCAGAGCCGCCTTCTGCGCGGTCAGAAGCGTATTCACCAGCGTCTCGGTGGCCGGCGAGACCTCGGCGCGCGTGGTCCTGCGCACCTCAGGCCAAGCCGGCTTTTGGTCGGCACGCCCCATCAGGCCGGCCGGGCGGCCGCTCGCCGCCCGAATTTCCGCGCACAGCGCGCTGCACGCAGCTTCGTCAAGCACATCAGCGATCTGGATATGGTCGATCATATGTCGAGCCGCCCCTCCGAACCGCCCTGTGGTCTGGCCGCCGCCCGACTGGCCGGACCGCCAAAATCAGTTGAACACGGCCTCGTAGAGATAGCCGGTCGCGTCGGCTGAAATCGGCACGATGAAGATGTCGTCGGTAATAGCATCGCCGGTGAGGTGGTAGATGGCCTGCGGCAGCGCTATGTCGCGCGGCCCCCTGAACAAAAGCGTGAAGCCGCCGTCGGGGCGCGGGCTGGCGGCGATCTGGCGGACCGCGGTCAGTTCGAGGGAAACCGGCCTGCCGCCAATCGCGGCAGTGAAAACCGACCCGACCGCCTGTTCGAAATCCGATGCCGACGCCATCCCATTCGCCTCAATATGTCCGCTGCCGGGTGGCACTTTCGCCGCTTCATGGCAAGCTGTCCAGAGGCAAGACAATTCGGCGCAAACCCTAAGATACAGCAGCACCTGTCCCTTACCTTCTTGCCCGATCACCGCCGCAAGGGCTACGGCACGGCGCTATTGAGAGACCTCATCGGCGTTAGCCGGCAAATCATCGTTGATACCATCGCTCTACGATTTACCCCCACCCCTGTCCCCACCCCACAAGGGGGAGGGAGATTCCGTCTCGGCAAATTGCCGACGTTTTGACGCCAAAGATCAAGAGCGCGGCGGCATTCCCTCCCCCTTGTGGGCAGGGGAATCGCACATGAGTAGATCGGGTCACTTGCGTGGTGGAGAGAAATTGATTCTGACGGACCTCTTGAAGACAGGAGGTCATGATGGTGTTTGTGGATATATTCGACGAGGTTCCGGACCCTCGAGACTTCACGGCCCAGCACGAATTGCCAGAGATTTTGTTCGTGGCGCTGGCGGCGGTGCTTTGCGGAGCGACGCACTGCACGGAGATGGTGCTGTTTGCCAAGTCGCGGCTCGATCTGTTGCGGCAGTTCATCCCCCTCAAGCACGGCGTGCCCAGCCACGACACCTTCAGCCGGGTGCTGGCCGCACTCGATCCGGTGGCCTTCAACGCCGCCTTCATGCGCTTCATGGCCGCCTTCGGCACACAGGCGCACATCGATGTGCCGAAAGGCCAAGTCGCCGTCGACGGCAAGAGCCTCAGGCGCGCCTACGCCAAGGGCTGCGCCCACATGCCGCCGCTGGTGGTTACAGTCTTTGCCTGCGACACCTTCATGAGCCTGGCTCAGGTCGTGGCACACAAGGGTGGCGAGGTCGAGGCTGCGATCGAGGCGCTCAAGCTGTTGTCGCTCAAGGGGTTGACCGTCACCGGCGATGCCTTGCACTGCCATCGCCGCATGACCAAGACCATCCGCGAAGGTGGCGGCAACTATGTGCTGGCCATCAAGGGCAACCAGTCGAAACTGGCAGTACAGGCCAATGCCGCCCTCGACGCGGCAGCTGCGAGCAAAAGAACCAGGTTCCATCAGGTCGACGAGGATGCCCATGGCCGCCACGAGGTGCGCCGTGCTTTCGTCGTCCCCTTCGCCCAGACGCCGGGCCAGAACGCGCTCGTCGACCTTTGCGCCGTCGGCCGTGTCGAAAGCTGGCGCACCGTCGATGGCAAGACCACCCACAAGGTCCGCTGCTATGCGTTGTCGCGCACAATGCCGGCCAAAGAACTGATCGCCTCCGTTCGCCGCCACTGGAGCATAGAGAATGAGCTGCACTGGCAACTCGACGTCCTGCTCTGCGAAGATCGCATCAGGGGTCGCAAGAACAACGCGCCGGCAAACCACGCCATACTTCGGCGCCTTACTCTCAACATCCTTAGAGCCGACCCGGAAAACATCCCGCTCAGCCACAAACGACTCAAAGCACGATGGGCCGATCAAGACCTCATCAGCCTTATCACTCATATGCGATAGCCCTGCCCTTGTGGGGAGGGTTAGGGTGGGGGTCCTTCTTCGCAAGAATCCATATGCGATAGCTCTGCCCTTGAGGGGGAGATGTCCGGCAGGACAGAGGGGTGCTTTCCCGCTGACATCAAACAAACTTCTGCACCGCTGACGCCCTCCGGCCGCAGTCGCGGCATGGATTCCAGGGTCCCTGCGACGTCGCTTCGCTCCTGCTTCGCCCTGGAATGACGAAGGAGCAGGCGCCTTGGCAAATCCCTGAAGGTCGTCTCTGCCCTTCAAATCACGTTCAATTCGCGGAATGCACGCCCCTCGGCGACCCGGCTGTAGCCGAAGGCCGAGCAGTCCAGCGTGCGGTAGCCGCCATGCACGATGAGTTCGGCCAGCGCCTTGCCCACCGCCGGCGCCTGCTGCAGGCCGTGGCCGGAAAAGCCATTGGCGAACAGGAAATTCGTCACCCGCGGATGCGGGCCGATCACCGCGTTCTGGTCGAGCGTGTTGTAATCGTAGTGGCCGGCCCAGGCGCGTGTCGGCTTGATCGCCTCGAAGGCGGGAATGCGGGTGGCCAGCACCGGCCAGATGACCTCTTCGAACAGCGGCCAGTCCGGCTCGAAATCCTGGGGATCGGCGGGCCCGTCGCCCTCCTCCGGCTCGGCGCCGCCGGTGATGTAGACCGAACCTTCCGGCCTGACATAGATGCCCGAGGGGTCGACCAGCAGCGGCATGTCGGCATATTTTTCGCGCGCCTCGAAGACGAAGACGTTGCGCTTGCGCGGCTCGACCGGCAGTGCCAGCCCGGCCATGCCAGCCACATTGCCGGCATTCGGCCCGGCGGCGTTGATCACGGTGCCGGCTTGAAGCGTCTCGCCATTGTCGAGGCTGACGCCGGTGACGCGGTCGCCCTGCCGCTCGATGCCGGTGACATCGGCGGTGATGAAATCGATCTTCTTGCCCCGCAACGCCTTGCGGAACAGCATCAGCATCGCATGCGCATCGAACCAGCCCTCGCCTGTCCGGCCATAGGCGCCGGCGGTGATGCCTTCGGCCGACAGCCAGGCAAACCGACGGACGAGCGCCTCCGCGTCCTCGAGCACGATGTCGGCGCCCTCGGCCATCTGCGCCTCGTGATTGGCTTTCAGGATCGGCAGCCCGTTCTCGCCGGCCAGGATGAGATAACCACCCTCGCGAAAACCGATATCGGCATCAGCGCCGAACTCTTCCTTCAGCCGCCGGAACAGCTTTAGCGTGAACTGCGACAGGCGGATGTTTTCCGGAATGGAGAACTGCTGGCGGATGGAGGCGCAGGACAGGGTCGTTGCCGCATGGGCGAATTGCGGATCGCGCTCGATGAGCGCGATCGAGCCCGAAAACCCCTCCTCGCGCAGATAATAGGCGATCGAGGACCCGACGATGGCCCCGCCGATGATGACGATGTCGTAGCGCACGCTTTATGCCCTTTCCGATTCGAGCCGCTGATTGGAGTCACGCGGTTGGCAGAATGATCTCGAAGCGCGTGCCGCGTTCGGAGTCAACCAGCCGGATCATACCATCATGCGCTTTCAGGAGGGCCAGCACGATGCCGAGCCCCATGCCGGTGCCGCCGGAATCGCGCCGCGTGGTGAAGAATGGCTCGAAGATGCGCGCCCGGTTGCTCGGCGAAATGCCGGCGCCGTCGTCGCTGACCAGCACCGTCGCCTTGCCGCCAGCGCTTGTCGCGGCGATCGAAACCAGCGTCGCGCCGTGCCTGGCCGAATTGTCGATGAGATTGGCAAGCACGATTGCCGCGTTCTCGGCCGATATGCGCAGGCCGACATCGCCGCCGGCCTCGACGCGAACCGCCAGCCTGTCGTCGACGGGCAGCAGCGCCAGTGCGGCACCAATCGAGGCGCTTTCGCCGCTCGGGGCAAGGTTTTCGGCCCGCGCCAGGTCGAGCAACCGGCGGACCAGCAGGTTAAGCCGTCCCGCATCGGTGACGATATTGTTGGAGAATCGCCGCCGCTCGGCATCGTCCATCGCCGACCCGGAATCGCGCAGCAGCTCGGCCGCGCCCTGGATCGCCGTCAGCGGCGATTTGAGCTCGTGCGAAACATGGGTGGCAAAGGTCTGGATGCTGTCCGAGCGCGCCTGCAGTTTTTCGGCCATGTCGAGGAAGGCGGCGGACAGCTCGGCCATCTCGTAGGTGCCGTGATGCTCGAGTGGCCGGATCGCGGCGCGATCGCCGGCGGCGATACGCTCTGTGCGGTCGATCAGCGCATAGATCGGCCGGCTGACCGTGCGAAGGAAGACCAGGCCGATGAGCAGCGTGCCGCCGAGGATGGCGATCGCCGCCAGGGTGACCTTGCCGCGCTCGCCATAGAGATGCTTGACGATGTTGTTGGGTGTCCGCGACACATAGACCACGCCGGCGACCTGGCCCGCGACGGCCACCGGCATGGCGACGAAGACACGCACCTTGGTGCCGCGGCTGACCGAATAGAGTGGTGGCGTCGGCTGGTCGAGGATGCGCAGCCTGAGCGCACTGGCATAGCGGCCGGCAAGGGCTTCTCGCACCTCTTCGACCTCGCCAAGCGACTGCCCGACCTCGCCGCGCCCGGCAATGACGACGCCTTTGGGGTCGAGCAGCCGGAAGCCGGCCAGCGTGGTTTTCTGCGTGGCATCGAGAATATCAGACAGGCGCGCGCCGATCGCCGCGAAGGCCGGATCGAGGGTGGCTGATATCGCCGCTGGCCGCGTCGGCAGCACATAATCGGAGGCGAGATCGAGACGCGGCTCGATCGGCCTGTACAAAGGATCCGGATCGGCGCTTCGGCTCGCATTCCCGTTCGCCGACGGCATCGGCGCGCCGAGTTTGTCCAGCGGAATGCCGGCGTCGCGCACATCCTGCGCATAGATGGCGGCGATGACCGCCCCTTGCGCGATCAGCTCCGCTTCGGTCTGGCGGATCAGCTGGTTTTCGTAGAGCCGGAAGAAGAACAGGCCGACCAGCGGCAAGGCCATCACCAGGATCAGGATGGCGACGACGACCGTGGCAAGGCGCGGCCGCCATTTGCGGCCAATCCATTTGCGGGTCAGCCGCATCGGCCGAGCCGGAAGCCGACGCCATGCACGGTCGCGATGGCATCCTGGCAACCCACTGCTGCCAGCTTGGCGCGGATGTTGCGGATATGGCTGTCGACGGTGCGGCCGGCGACATGGATGTTGGCGGCATAGGCATTGGCCATCACCGCGTCGCGGTCGAGCACATGCGTCGGCCGCGCCAGAAACCCCTTCAGGATCGAGAACTCGATACCCGTCAGGGCAAGCGGCTTGCCGTCGAAACTGGCGGCATGGCTGGCCGGCGCCAGAGCGAGCTTGCCATGCGCGAACTGCCGCTCGTCCACCGGTTCGGGCGGCACCGGGCGGGCGCGCCGCAGGATGACGTTGACGCGGGCGACCAGCTCACGCGGGCTGAACGGTTTGGTCACATAGTCGTCGCCGCCCATTTCGAGACCCAGCACCCGATCAATTTCTTCATCTCGCGCGGACAGGAACAGCACCGGCACATCGGATGTGTGCCGCAGCCGCCGGCAGACCTCCAGCCCGTCCATCTCCGGCATGCCGATGTCGAGCACGACCAGATCGGGTGTGCGCCGTTCGATCGCGCGCAGCGCGGCAGCGCCATCGGAAACGGCAGCCGTCTTCATGCCGGCCTTTTCCAGCGCGAAGCAGATCACCTCGCGGATATGCGGATCATCGTCGGCGACGAGGATGTGATGCGGCATGATCAGCGGCCCGGCATAGGTTCAGTACCCTGAGGAACCACGACAGGCCCCTCGTGTCGAGATAGGCAAGCAACCGCCAGTCGCGAAAGCTCCACGCGCGCCAGTTCTGCTGGAGGGTGCGATACCAGCCTTCGTCGCTGCCGCGCACGCCCGCCAGTTGGCGAAAGACGGGATCGTTGGCGGCGGCCGTGCGGCTCTGATGATCGAGGAAGCGATCCAGCGCCGGAAACGCGCCCGGACCGAGCGAGCGCAGATACCAGGCGTCGAGGGAAATGCCCTGGCCGGTCATTTCGAGGGAGTGGTCGACATTGTAATTGGCGATCAGTGCGGCGAAGTTGATGAAACAGCCGGCATAAAGCGTCGCCGATAACGTCAGAAGATTGGCGGACAACAGCCATTCATTGGATTTTCCAAGCGCGATGTGGGCGACGATCAGGGCAAGGCCGGCCGCCACCAGTCCCATCCAGACGAAAGCGGCGACACGCCAGTAGGTCTCGGCCGATGTCGCGCCGCCGGGCCGCAGCGCTGCCAGCACGAAGCCGGCGGCAAGCAGCGCGGTGACGATCAAGGGATAGGCGCCGCGATGCGCATAGGCGGCGTAGCTGAGCCCGTCTGGAAGTGCTGCCCCGCCCCACAGATAGGTGGCGTCGAGCCCGGTCTGCAGCGCAAACAGGATGTTGAAGATAACAAGCGCGCGCAGGATGGCCGGTTTGCCGAACAGAATATCCTCGACGGTGGTGACGGTTTTCCCGGATTGGGCGCTGACCGCCGGCGGCGGCATTGCGCACGGAATGCGGCGCGACACGCGCGGCAGGCGTGGCCGCAGAAAGGCCCAGACACCGGCGAGCACGAACAGCCAGAAGGCAATGCGTGTGAGCTGGATGAGATCGAGCAGCTTCAGCAGGTCGATCAGCGACAACCAGTAATCGATGACCGGGTTGGCGGCGCCGAACAGGGCCAGGAAGACCGCGCCGAGCGTCATCGGCATCACCCAGACGGCGATCGCCGCCAGCCGGACGCGGCGACCGCCGAACCGGTGCGCCGTCCTGCGCCAGCGGATGAAATCGCTTGCGAACCGGAACGGCGCCGCCAGCCCGAACAGCGCGATCTGGCCGGCAATGCGAGCGATGCGATGGCGCAGGCGCCCGCTCCGCGAAAGCGCGAAGACGGCCAAGGCCACAAGCGCGATCGAGACGGACAGGGCGCTGACATTCTCGGCAAGTGGCAGCAGCGCCACAAGCAGAGCGAGGGGCTTGAGCCAGAGCCTGCTATCGCTGAAGGCGGTCGGATGCACGGCGACGACCGCGGCGGCAATCAGGATGGCGAACAGGAACACCGTGATGCCGGCGGGCTGGCCGTAGAAGAAAAAATCCGCCAGCACGACCAGCAACACGGCAACACCGAAGCGGGCGCAATAGCCCGGTGCGGCAGAGAACAACACTGTCATGACCGGGCTTTCCTGATGGCTTTCAGCCGAACCGTCGCCGGATTTCTGCGGGCAAAGGGGATGACCACGGGATTCGCGCGCGGCGGATCGACCAGCCACCAGCCTTCGCTGCGCAGCCGGTAAGGCAGACGGGGTTTTGCTCGTTTTCGCATGCCGCCTGTCTCGCAGGCCGGCAGGGAGACGGCGGGGCGGATCCGAGGAGGTTTTCGGCAAGTGCGTGCAGTTTTCGTGCAGGGCAATCGCTGTAGGTCGGCGCTGCCCCTTGTGTGTTTGGAATATGCATAATGGAGGGTGCCACGAACCGGTGGATGTTCCGGTTCGTGGCGGCGGTCGAGAGCCCGTCGCCCCTCAGGTGGCCTAAACCGTAGGTGAGCTGGGGCCCGACCGCCTTCTTTGTGAACCCGAACAGTTGCAAGGGGCAAGCCCCCGCACACAAGGAAGGGATTGAGGAGATGGCTGAAGAGACGGTTCAGGACGTCGGTATTGACGTCGCCAAGTGGTGGCTCGATGTGTCGGTGTTTCAGACGCTAGAACGAGCCCGTTTCGACAACGACAAGGACGGCTGGGCCGAGCTGATCAAGTGGCTGACGGGTCGCAATGTGCGCGCCATCGGCATGGAGCCGAGCGGCGGCTATGAGCGCGGTGTGGCCAAGGCGCTGCGCAAGGCGAACCTGCCGGCCAGGAACGTCAATCCGCACAAGCTGCGCCACTATGCCCGCGCCCTTGGCCGGCTGGCCAAGAACGATCGCATCGATGCGCTGCTGATTGCGCGCTACACCGCCGAACTGCCGACCCGGCCGGTGCGCTGTGACCCAATCGCCGAGCAACTCGCCGATCTGGTCGTTGCCCGCAGGCAGCTCAGCGACGACAAGGTCAGCCTCGCCAACCAGCTCGAGCAGATACGCGAGCCGACGGTCAAGCGCATGTTCACCCGGCGGCTGCGGCGCATCGAGCTCGATATCGCTCTGCTTGCCAAACGGATGGCCGAACTCGTCGCCAGCCAGCCAGCGCTCGCGGCCAGGGATCGCCTGATCCAGTCCTTCTGCGGTGCCGGCCCAGTGTTCAGCCACACCGTGCTTGCTCTGGCTCCCGAGATTGGTGAGGCCTCGCGACGAGAGATCGCAGCCCTTGCCGGCCTCGCGCCCTACGACTTCGACACCGGCACTTTCCGAGGCAAGCGCAGCATCTGGGGTGGCCGTCATGACGTGCGCAGGGTGGTCTACATGGCAGCACTCACCGCCAGTCGCTCCAATCCTGTGCTCAAGGCTTTCCATCAGCGCCTCATTGCAAACGGCAAGGCGCCGAAAGTCGCTCTCATCGCCGTCGCGCGAAAGATACTGACCATCCTCAGTGCCATGATCCGAAACAACGAACCGTGGAACCCAGCCCGACCCTGACAAACACAGTTGCTCACCTGCCTGCCGGCATCCTCTCCCCGTAAACGGGGCGAGGGACGCTGTCATCGATGGCTTCGCCAATTGTGAGCGTTGCAAGAAAGGCGTCGGCGTTGCCGACAGCTTCTTTCTCCCCCGTTTACGGGGAGAAATGCCCGGCAGGGCAATGAGGGGCGGCGCCAACATGGCAATTGGTGGACTCAAAAGCAGCCGCCTGCACGCTTGCCTCGACCACCCACAGGCGGCATAGATCAGCCATGGAACCCTATCGCCCGCGCCGCTCGGTGCTCTACGTCCCGGCCTCCAGCGACAAGGCGCTGGCCAAGATCGCGCAGCTTTCCTGCGACGCAATCATCGTCGACCTGGAGGACGCCGTCGCTCCGGCCGACAAGGTTGCGGCACGCCAAAAACTGGCCGGCATTGTCGCCAACCGCCCAGTTGCCAACCACTTTGGCCACCATTGCGAGATGGTGGTGCGCATCAATGCGCTGGCCAGCGAATGGGGCGCCGACGACCTGCTGGCAGCGGCGAATTGCGAGCCGGACGGCATCCTTTTGCCCAAGGTCGACACGCCGCGCGACCTGCTCGAGGCCGGCGATGTGCTCGACGACAATTTTGCCCCCGACAGCGTGAAACTATGGGCGATGATCGAGACGCCCAAGGCACTGCTCAACATCGGCGCCATTGCCGAACTTGGCCGCGATCCCGCCTCGCGTTTGACTTGTTTCGTTGCCGGAACGAACGACCTGGCCAACGACACCGGCGTGCTGGCGACGCCGGACCGGCGCTATCTCGTGCCGTGGCTGATGCAGATGGTGCTGGCGGCGCGGGCGGGTGGCCTCGACATGCTCGACGGCGTCTTCAACGATTTTCGCGATCTCGAAGCCTTGGCCCGTGAATGCACGGAAGCGGCCGCCATGGGGTTCGATGGCAAGACCCTCATCCATCCTGCCCAGATCGAAGCGGCGAACCGCGCCTTTGTACCGTCCACTGAAACCATAGCCGGGGCGCGCCTGGTGAAAGATGCCTTTGCGCTTGCCGAGAACGCCGGCAAGGGCGTGATCGCGCTGAACGGCAGGATGGTCGAGCGGCTGCACCTGGCGCAGGCTGAAAAACTGCTGGCGAAGGCGGCCGCCATCGGCGCATGATATCAGCCTGTGCTCACGGGCATGGGCACTCACGACAGGAACAACCCGATGAAACTCTATCGCTTTCTGACCGCCCCGGACGACGCCAGCTTCTGCCACAAGGTGACGGCGGCGCTAAACAAGGGCTGGCACCTGTTCGGCTCGCCGACCTATGCCTATGACAAGAAGGCCAAGACGATGCGCTGCGGCCAGGCCGTGGTCAAGGATATCGACGGTCAGGAGTATGGGCCGGATACGAAGCTGAGCGATTGGTAAGATAGTCGAGCGCCAAGCGAAGCATAGACGCCGGCAGGACAGAGGGGGGCGCGAAGGAACGAGGCGCCGGTTGCGCACGTGCGCAGGCTCAGCAGCCGATCATTCCGCCGCCTCTTCGATCTTTTCCATATCGTCGTCCGACAGGCCGAAATGATGGCCGATCTCGTGGATCAGCACGTGGGTGACGATGTCGCCCAGCGTCTCTTCATTCTCGGACCAGTAATCGAGGATGGCGCGGCGGTAGAGCGTGATGCGGTTCGGGCCTTCGCCGGTCTGCGGGTTCCAGCGCTCGGCGATGCCGCGTCCCTCGAACAGGCCGAGCAGATCGAACGGTGTTTCCAGCGACAAATCGTCCATGATCTCGTCGGTCGGGAATTCGGTGATCTGGATGACGATCTCGCCGGTCAGCTTGCGAAAATCCTCCGGCAGATGGGCGTAGGCCTCCAGCGCCAGGAACTCCATTTCCTCCATCGAGGGCGAAAGTTCGTCGTGCCAGGTGCGGGTCTTGTAGATGCGGGCCATGCTTTGTCCTTTGATCCCGGCATATAGGCTTTCGCACCGGAATCGGCAAATGCAGGACGACCACGCGCCTCGGACAAGTCAACACGACAGGAATAAATTCCTCATGACTCTGCTTGACTCTTGGGACGCCCTCTGGAATCTATAGGAACATAACAGGAACAATTGTGAGTGGACACTGACCGTCATGGCGATGACCGCCGTGGCGCGGGAAACTGTTTTTGCCCTGCGCCGCCAGATCGCGAAAATCGAGGGAACGCTGCCCGAGCGCCTGCAGGCGTCGGCCGGCGCGACCTCTGATGCTGACGTCAACACCGGTCTCACGCCAAACACCAATGTCACAATCGTCCGGCGCGGCGTTGCCGCGACGTTGCCGGATGCATTCCTGCCCACCGGCGTCGAGCGGCTCGATGCCGCCCTGAGCGGCGGTCTGCCGAAAGCCGCCTTGAGCGAAATCCATGGCATTGAAACCCGCGATGCCGGAGCCGTCGCCGGCTTTGCTCTGTCGCTGACAAGCCTGATCCTCAAGCAGACGCAAGGGCTGCCGGTGCTGTGGATCGGCACAACGGAGATTTTTCGCGAGGCAGGCTTTCCCTATGCCAGGGGGCTGCATGCCTCGTTCGGCATCGAGCCGGAGCACTTGCTGTTTTCCGAGGCGCCAAGGCTTGTCGATGCGCTGTGGGTCGCCGAGGAGGCCGCAAAGATGACGGCGCTCGCGGCCGTCATCCTCGAAATACGCGGCAACCCGCAGCGGCTCGACCTGACCGCGACGCGCCGGCTGCATGCAAGGGCGCAGGGTGCCGGCCGGCCGGTGTTCCTGCTGCGGCAGGCGGCCGAGCCCGAGCCGACGGCGGCCCCTGTTCGTCTCATCGTCGCGTCGGCGCCGGCGGTGCCGCGCGAAACGATCGCCGGGCCGCTTGCCGGCTCGATCGGCCGCCCGGCCTTCACAATCACCATCGGCAAGAGCCGCACGGCCCTGCCTGGACAATTCACACTGGAGTGGAACCCCGATGAACGCGTATTCGATGAAAGAAGGGGCGACGAAAGATGGGGCGAGGAAAGAGCAAAGAATCCTGTCGCTGTGGTTTCCCTATCTGGCAGTGGAAAGGATCCTGCGGCAGCGTCTGGGGCGATCCTGGCGTTCCCGGCCGTCGGATCACCTGCCGTTGGTAATCAGCCATCGCAAAGGCAACGCGCAACGCATCTCGGCCCTCGACGAGCGGGCTGAGGCGCTGCACCTGAAGCGCGACATGGGCATTGCCGATGCGCGCGCCATGCATCCCTCGATCGACATCGTCGAGGCCAATCCGCAGGCCGACCGCCGCCTGCTCGAAGGCCTTGCCGACTGGTGCGACCGCTACACCCCGCTGGTCGCACTGGATGCAACAGACGGCCTGTTTCTCGACGTCACCGGCTGCACCCATCTTTTCGGCGGCGAGCGCGCCATGCTGGACGACATCCTGTCGCGCTTCTTCCATCAGGGTTTGGATGTCCGTGCCGGGCTTGCCGCGACGCCAGGTGCGGCCTGGGCGGCGGCGCGCTTTTGTGGCGACCGCATCGTCGCTGGCGGCGAGGAGGAGGCGCTGCTCGCGCCCCTGCCGCTGGCGGCATTGCGCATCGAACCCGCGATCCGCACCAGCCTGGAAAGTGTCGGCCTGCGCACGGCGGGCGCCGTCATGGCGGCACCGCGCGCGCCGCTCGCCCGCCGCTTCGGCGGCTCGCTGCTTTTGCGCCTCGACCAGGCGCTTGGCCGCCTCGACGAGGCCGTCTCGCCGCGCCTTCCGGTCGCGCCGCTTTCGGTCGAACGTCATCTCAGCGAGCCCGTCACCCTGACCGAGGACATCGAACGGCTGGTGGGCATGCTGGCGGCGGCCTTGAAGACCGATCTCGAGCGTCGCGGCGAGGGCGCCAGAATGCTGGCGCTGCTTTTGTTTCGCGTCGACGGCGCCGTCAGCCGCATCGCCATCGGCACCTCGCGGCCGATGCGCGAACCGCCGCTGATCCAGAAATTGTTCCATGAAAGGCTGGCCGCCCTCGAACAGGATATCGATGCCGGCTATGGCTTCGATCTCGTGCGCCTTTCGGTGCTGTCGGCCGCTGCTTTCGACATGCAGCAGGCCGATCTTGCCGGCGAGGTGACCGACGACGGCGCCGATATCGCGCTGTTCGCCGACCGCATCCGCGCCCGGCTCGGCGAGGGCGCGGTCCTGCAACCGGTTGTCGTCGAAAGCCATTTGCCGGAGCGCGCCGTCGCCACCATCCCCTTCACCGAAGCCCCGCGCCGGACCACGCCGCCGAAGAAGCGGGGCAGGATGCAGGCGCCGACGACCATCTTCCCGCCGGAACGGCCGATTCGCCTGTTCCGCGCGCCTGAACCCATCGAGGTGCCGGCCACCGAAATGCCGGAGGGCCCGCCCCTGAACTTCCGCTGGCGGCGCGCGCTCTATCGGGTGACGCGTGCCGAGGGGCCGGAGCGCATCGCGGCCGAATGGTGGCGCGAGTCGCCAAGCGACGAGGCGGCGTCGACGCGCGACTATTACCGCATCGAGGATGCCGCCGGCCGCCGCTACTGGCTCTACCGGCAAGGCCTTTATGGCAGCGCCCAAAATGGCGGCGCTAAAATTCCGCCGCGCTGGTTCCTGCATGGGGTTTTCGCATGAACGCGCTGACCATCATTCACTATGCCGAATTTGGCATCCAGTCGAATTTCTCTTTCCTGCGCGGCGCCTCCAAGCCGGAGGAGCTGGTGGTCGCCGCCAAGCTCATGGGCTTTTCGGCAATCGGGCTTGCCGACCGCAACACGGTGGCCGGCGTGGTGCGCGCCTGGCAGCAGGCCAAGGCGGAGACATTCGCCTATCACCCCGGATGCCGGCTGGTTTTTGGCGACGGCACGCCGGACATTCTCGCCTATCCGCAGGACCGCAAGGGCTGGGGGCATCTGTGCCGGATGCTGACGCAAGCCAATCTGCGTGACGAGAACGAAAAGGGCGCTACCCTTCTCCAACGCAGCGACCTCTTCGAATGGGGTGATCTGATGTCGCTGGCGGTCCTGCCCGATCTGACGGCGGGGGCAGACGACAGTCTCGCTATGCTGCGCCAGCTCAAGGATCGTTTCGGAAGAAATCTCCGTCTGGCCGTTTCGCCCGACTATGCGGGCAATGACCGTTTCCGGATCGAGCAGGCAGCGGCGGTGGCGCAGAGTGCCGGCATTCCGCTGATGGCGACCAACGACGTTCTCTACCACACGGCTGAGCGACGCCCGTTGCAGGACGTGCTGACCGCGATCCGCCTCAACACGCCCGTCGCCGAGGTCGGGCTGCAACTCGCCGCCAATGCCGAACGCCATTTGAAGCCGCCAATGGAGATGGCGCGCCTGTTCCGCCGACATCCGCAGGCGCTGGCCGAGACCTTGCGCTTTGCCCAGGAGCTGACTTTTTCGCTGAGCGATCTCCAGTACAACTACCCCGACGAGCCGACGCAATCGGGCCTGGGACCGCAGGCCGAGCTGGAAAGACTGGCGCGGGAGGGAGCGGCCGACCGCTATCCGGCCGGTGTGCCTGAATCCGTGACCAAGCGCATCGCGGAGGAACTCGCCCTCATCGAACGCCTGAATTACGCCCGTTATTTCCTGACCGTCTACGACATCGTCCAATACGCCCGCAGCCAGGACATTCTCTGTCAGGGACGTGGCTCGGCCGCCAATTCGATCGTCTGCTTCTGCATCGGCATCACCGAAGTGGGGCCGGACAGGATCGATACGCTGTTCGAGCGCTTCATTTCCGAGGAGAGGAACGAGCCGCCCGACATCGACGTCGACTTCGAGCACGAAAAGCGCGAAATCGTCATGCAGTACATCTACACGAAATACAGCGCCAAGCGCACCGCGCTGGCCGCCGCCGTCATCAGCTATCGCGGCCGCTCGGCGCTGCGCGAAGTGTCGAAGGCCATGGGCCTGTCGGAAGACGTCAGGGGATCGCTGTCCGGTTCGATCTGGGGCTGGTCGACCTCGGAGCTCGGCGAGAAGGAAGCCCGCGCCGGCGGCCTCGACCGCACCGACCCGGTGTCGCGGCACGTGATCGAGCGCGCCAATGAGATCATGGGCTTTCCCCGCCATCTGTCGCAGCATGTCGGCGGCTTCGTCATCACCAGGGACCGGCTCGACGAGATCGTGCCCATCGTCAAGACGGCGATGGACCAGCGCAAGATGGTCGAATGGGACAAGGACGATCTCGACGCGGTGAAGATCCTGAAAGTGGATGTGCTGGCGCTCGGCATGCTGACCTGCCTGAAGCGCGCCTTCACCCTGCTTGAAAAGCACTATCCTGATGCGCGGGATGACTATGGCCGACCCTATGTGCTGGCCACCTTGCCGCCGGAAAAAAAGCAGGTCTACAAAATGATCTGCCGCGCCGACACGCTCGGCGTCTTCCAGATTGAATCGCGCGCCCAGATGTCGATGCTGCCGCGCCTGAGGCCGGAAACCTTTTATGACCTCGTCATCGAGGTGGCGATCGTGCGGCCGGGCCCGATCCAGGGTGACATGGTCCACCCCTATCTGCGCCGCCGGCAAGGCAAGGAAAAAGCCGTATATCCCAAGCCGGAGCTGGAGGAGATTCTCGGCAAGACGCTGGGCGTTCCGCTGTTCCAGGAACAGGCGATGAAGATCGCCATCGTCGCCGGCGGCTTCAGGCCGGGTGAGGCCGACGAATTGCGCCGCGCCATGGCCACCTTCAAGCGTACCGGCACGATCGGCAATTACCGCCAGCGCATGGTCGACGGCATGGTCGGTAGGGGTTACGAGAAGGACTTCGCCGAGCGCTGCTTCAAGCAGATCGAGGGTTTTGGCGAATACGGCTTTCCCGAAAGCCATGCCGCCTCCTTCGCGCTGCTTGTCTATGCCTCCTGCTGGTTCAAGACCTTCTATCCCGACGTGTTCTGCGCCGCGATCCTGAATTCGCAGCCGATGGGTTTTTACCAGCCGGCGCAGCTCGTGCGCGACGCGCGCGACCATGGCGTCGAGATCCGCGACGTCGACGTCAGTTTCTCCGTCTGGGACTGCACTTTGGAAGAAGCGCCTTTCGATCCGGCCCGCATCCTGCCGCGCCACGCCGAAATGCGCGCTGTCATCCAGACAAATCATGCGCTGCGGCTCGGCTTCCGCCAGATCAAGGGACTTTCCAAGGAGCGCATGGACCTGTTCGTCGAACGGCGCGGCGACGGCTACGAGTCGGTCAGGGATGTCTGGCTGCGCTCCGGCCTCGATGTCGACGAGATCGAAAGGCTGGCGCAGGCCGACGCTTTCCGTTCGCTCGGCCTTGATCGTCGTGAAGCCTTGTGGGCGGTGCGCGCGCTCGACGGCAAGAGGGCTACCGAGAAGCTGCCGCTGTTCGATCAGCCGGCGCTTCGCCTGCGCGAACTGGAGCCCGAGACGAAGCTGCCCAAAATGCCGCTCGGCGAGCATGTCATCCATGACTACCGCTCGCTCGGCCTGTCGCTGAAGGCGCATCCGGTCGCCTTCCTGCGCGAGCGGCTCGACCGGGCCGGCGTCACGCCCAATGCCAGATTGTCCTCCGTGCGCGATGGCAGGCGTGTCTCGGTCGCCGGCCTCGTGCTGGTGCGGCAGCGCCCCGGCAAGGGCAACGCGATCTTCCTGACGCTGGAGGACGACAAGGCCGTCGCCAACGTCATCATCTGGCCAAGGATTTTCGACCGCTTTCGCCCTGTCATCATGGGCGCCAGGTTCATTCGCGTCACCGGAAAATTGCAGTCGGAATCGGATGTCGTCCATATCGTTGCCGACAGGATCGAGGATCTGACGCCGTGGCTGACCGTGCTTCTTGAGAAGGTTGGCGCGGCCAGCCTGCCGGTCGCCAGGGCTCCAGATCGCGACAGCCGCCCCGCGCTCCGCAATGCGTCGAGCGGACAGGATCTCGCAACGCTGTCGGAAGAGGCGGAAAGTGTCATGCCCAAGGGACGCAATTTTCAGTAGGCGCGGTGCATACTTTCGCCATCCGAGGAAGCGCCGCGATCCTTCGCGCCCCCCTCTGTCCTGCCGGACATGTCCCCCTCGTGGGGGGAGATTGGCAGCTTCGGTCTCGCCGCCTTTTCTTACAATGCTGATTCTTACAATGCTGAAAATTGGCGAAAGCCGAGGTGAGGGCCGATCTCCCCCCTTGAGGGGGAGATGCCCGGTAGGGCAGAGGGGGGCGCTGTCCCGCCAGCCTCCGGCAAATTGGCGGATACAAGAACGAGCTCCTCACGAAGGCCCGCTCAAGCGCGGCGGAGACAGCACGTCCTCCACGGAGAGCGTCCGCGCTTCCGAAGGCAGCATGATCGGGATGCCGTCGCGCACCGGATAAGCGAGCTTGGCGACCCTCGAGATCAGTTCGCCGCGCTCCGGATCCCAGGTCAGCGGGCCTTTGGTCAGCGGGCAGGCCAGCAGCTCCAGCAGCTTGGGGTCGACATTGATTTTCTTTCCGTCACGCCCATCCGCCGCCATGTGGTCACCCTTCTCCCCGCCCCTACTGCAGGCTTGAACCAAAATCCTCATTCTCGCGCGCCAGCGCCATTTCGGTGATGGCGATCAGCGTCTCGGCCCGCGTCTTCAAATCCGCCGCTTCGAGCAGCGCCTGCTTCTCGGCTGGCCCGTAGGGCGCCATCATCGACAGCGCGTTGACCAGCATGGCGTTTTCGGCCCGGCTGACGCTCTCCCAGTCGGCTTCGAGGTCGTTGGCCTGCAAATAGGCGCGGAATGCCCTGAGCAGCGATGGCCGGTCGATCTCGTTCGCGGCCTGACCCTCGTCCAGATCGGTGAGGAACGGCGCCAGCTTGCACTGGCGAAACGGCGTCTTGACCGTGAGCTCGTGGGTGATGCGGAACCGGCACACGCCCTGCAGCGAAATCAGGTAGCGGCCGTCACCGGTCTCGGAAAGGGCGATGATGCGGCCGGCGCAGCCGACATTGCAGAGCTCCGGCTCGCCGTCGTCGCGCAAGGCGCCATCAAGGCGGGGTTGGATGATGCCGATGAGCCGCGAGCCGGTGATGGCCTCGTCCACCATCTGCAGGTAGCGCGGCTCGAAGACGTTGAGCGGCATGCGCCCCCCCGGCAGCAAGAGCGCACCCTCGAGCGGAAAGATCGGGATCGTCGACGGCAAATCCTTGGCGAGCCGGTAATGCGCGTTTCCCGCTTGCACCTCATTCCTCCGATCGCTTCGTCGAAAAGCGTCAATCCCGCCCGGGCCTGGAGCTGTTCGCCGTTTCCGTGAAACGGCGAACCACTCTATCTCTTTGTTTTGACGCAATTCCGGACGGAAAACCGTTTCACACTTTTCCTGGAATTGCTCTAGTCCTATCTGGCGCTTCGGCCGCCGGCCGCAAGCCCGTGCGGCAAAACAAACGCAACCCGGCTCAGGAAAACAGCAACGCCGACAATTTGCGGCGCGCGGCAAGCGTCGCCGCGTCGGTCATGCCCCAGGCCTCGAACAGCTGCAGCAATTGCGTCCTGGCGCCGTCCTCGTTCCACGTCCGGTCGGCCTTGATGATGGCCAGCAGATTGTCGGCCGCCGCCGTGCGATCGCCGCTGGCGTTCTGGATCATGGCCAGATCGAAACGCGCTTGATGGTCTTTGGGATCTTCTGCCAGGCGGCGCTCGAACTCGGCCGGATTGCCAAGCGCGGCGGCTTGCGCTGCAAGCGCCATCTTGGCGCGCAATGCGGCCAGCGGTGGCGCATCCTTCTTGGCCTCCGGCGCGGTTGCCAGCAGAGCCTCGGCGCCCGCTGTGTCGCCGGCCTCGAACAACAGTTCGCCCAGCCCGGCAATCGCCTCGATCGTCTCCGGCGCCTGTGCCAGGACGGCGTCGTAGATATCCGCCGCCGTCTGCATGTCGCCGGCGTCGCGCGCCTCGGTGGCCGCGGCCAATGCCTCGGCCACCGGCGGCGCGCCATTGCCCTTGCCGCCGACCTTGGTGATGAATTCGGCGATCTGGCTCTCGGGGATGGCACCCATGAAGCCGTCGACCGGCTGGCCGTCCTTGAAGGCGATGACCGCCGGGATCGACTGGATGCCGAGCTGGCCGGCGATCGAGGGATGATCGTCGATGTTCATCTTGACCAGCTTGACCCTGCCGCCGGCGGCCTTGACGGCCTTTTCCAGCTGCGGCGTCAGCTGCTTGCAGGGCCCGCACCACGGCGCCCAGAAATCGACCAGCACCGGCTGGCGGCGCGATTCCTGGATGACGTCGGCGGCAAAGGCGGCGGTCGTCGTGTCCTTGATGACATCGCCGGCGGGGGCGCCAGTGGGGGCTAACGCCGCATCGCCAGGCGCGACCTTGGCGCGCGGGGCTTCGGTTCCGCCATACTGCACTGTGGTGGCATATTGGCCGCCATTGCCGCCAAAGGGGCCGCCAAACGGATTGTTGTCGCTCATCTCTTTACCCTTCCGTGACGCGGCCGGCCGGCGGCCAGGCGCCATATCCTTCAGACAATCGGATTCAAGCCATCCATGTGGCGATCACGCGGAGACTTTCAAGATAGCAGCATCGTGCCCTGTTGCCTCGACGAATTTGATCAGGTCGCCCGCCGCGATCGACGTCGTCGCCTCATTGGTCAGTGGATGGGCGTTGATCACCGCATGCTGCATCAGTGCTTGATCGAGAACGACCTTGACCCGGCCCGCGGTGTCGTTGATCAGCCCAAGGACCGTGACCGCGCCCGGCGTCACGCCGAGCAGCTCCATCAGCATCTCCGGCCTGCCGAAGGAGACGCGGCTGGCGGCGCCGATCAGCTGGTGGATCTGCTTCAGGTCGACGACCGCGTCCTCGCCGACGGTGACCAGGAAGAAATTGTCCTTCTTGTCCTTCAGGAACAGGTTTTTCGTGTGCCCGCCGGCGATTTCGCCACGCAGCGCCTGCGAATCGGCAACCGTGAACAGCGGCGGATGGCGCCGCGTCGAGGCGGCAATGTCGAGTTCGGCAAGAAAGGTCATCAGCTCGGCTTCGGTCTTCGGCATCGGTTTTCGTCTTCGTCCCGTTTTCTGCCAAGCCGTTTACGGCCAATCGGGCGGCCGACACAAGACCGTCATGCGACATCGCGGCGACCGCGCCCGCCGCACAGTGCCGGTGCCTTGCCGGTATCGCCTGCCGCGTTGCAAAAAGCGTACTATTTCCCTGTTGCAATCGCCGCGCTCTTCAGCCATATAGGCCCGGCTTGCGGCCAAGACGCCGTGCGAGCGGGTGTAGCTCAGGGGTAGAGCACAACCTTGCCAAGGTTGGGGTCGAGCGTTCGAATCGCTTCACCCGCTCCAGTTTCCTCAAAGGGAATCAAGCATCGAAAAGCCGCGGTCCGCCGCGGCTTTTTCGTTTTCAGGGGTGTGCGCTGGACGGGGCGCTTTGGCGGAAATCTTGCGCATCATCTTCCAGAAATCACATAAAGTCACAGCGAGAACGGTTCACGCTTGGCCTCGTTGGCCTTGCGCCCTCAGCCGTTCTTCGCCCCGTCCGCCTTCCGCAGCGACGCCTGATGCACCAGCGAGGTCCAGCTGTTGGTCGAGGCGAGGTGGCAGTAGAGCAGGCCGAGTGCGCCTGATTTCCTGAGATCGAGAAACGCCTCGTCGCTCAGTTTGTTGAAGGCCGGCTCGTCGATCACCTGGAAGTCGGTGAGGTTGAGCACCTCGCCGCCCTCGAGCGTCACCTGGCTCTGGCGCGGCGCGAACAGGCCGTGCGCGTCGATCCTTTCGACCATCGCGCGGGTGGCGTTGAAATCGATCTGGAACTGATTGCAGAAGGCGAGCGCCTGCTTGGTCGCTTCGGTCGGCTCGTTGCCAATGAAGAACGGCAGAATCTTTTCGTCACGGAAGGGCGCCAGCAACTGGTCGACGATGCGCTCGCTTGCGCGGTCGACGCACAGCGTCAGCCGGCCGGGCGACTTCGGATCTTCGGCCAGGATGAAGGGATAGCGGCGGACATAGGCGGGGATGTAGTGCGGCCCGGTCCATTTGCCGTCGGCGTCGACGAACAGGTTCTCGTCCTTGCGCACGCCGGTGATGATCACCGGCGCCTTGGCCTCGCCGATGAAGACGATCGGGTAGGAGCGCATCGCCGCCGGCATTTCTGACGCCACCACCGGAATCGCATGGGCCGAGCGGGCAAAGGCGAAGTCGCTGCGCGCGGTCAGGCCAAGCGAGCCGTGCCGCGCTGGGTTGAGCGCCTCGGGCCTCGAATAGAACAACGGCATCGCATCGCTTGCCAATTCCGTCCTTGCACCTGCCATCGTCCGTCCCTTCTCCCGCGAGCCGCTCGGGCCGCCCCTGTCAGACCCCGAAAGCCGGGGCTGTTCTTGCCGCGCTGATCTTGGTCTGGAAACAATCCCGCGCGGGAACAAAGTACTACAGCGTCTCTTGCGCGCATAAAAGGACAGGCGGTGCTGTATTTTGGGGGTTGCGCCGGCCAATTGACTTAAGAGTCAATCATGGCATCGACGGTGAGGGCATTGCCAAGCGCGTGACCCTCGGCCGTGTTGTCGAAAACGCACCAGACGTCCGCGCCCGAAGCGGCTGCTGTTTCCACTTGCTGCCTGATCCGGTCGAGGCTTTCGGCATCATAGTCCGAGTAATAGATGCGCGGCGCGCCGTGCCAGCGGAAATAGGCAAGGCCGTGCCAGCCGCCCGGCACCGACGCGGCGGGGACCGGAGCCGGATCGGCGCCAACACGCGCAACCTGGCGACCGGCCAGAAGCGTCTCCGCCTCCGCATCGAACCAGCTCGGGTGGCGCGGCTCGCATGCCAGCCTGGCTTGGGTCCGCCTTCCCAACATGTCGAAGAAACCGCTTGCGACGTCCGGATCGAACGGCAAGCTCGGCAGCTGTACCAAAAGCACGCTCAGCTTTTCGCCGAGACCTTCAGCCTGCCGGAGAAAGAGCTCAGCAAGCGTTTCGCAACCGACGAGACGATGCTCATGGGTCATGGTCCTGGGCGTCTTGACGGCGAAGCGGAAGTGCTCCGGCACGGAGCGTGCCCAGCGTTCGTAGGTCTCGCGGCGATGCGGCCTGTAGAAGGAGGTGTCGATCTCGACGATCGGAAGGCGTCTGGCGTAGCGTTCGAGATGCGAACCGGATTGCGGAAAATCATCCTTGTGCCGCGCCGAGATGCTCCAGCCGGCCGTGCCTATGAAACATCCCTGCTTCTCCATGCTGGGGATGTGGACAAGATGAGGCGCAGGTCAAGGCATGACGGTGCTTGGGCAGCGGTTATCTTTGACGTCGGCAGGACAGCGCCCCCCTCTGTCCTGCCGGACATCTCCCCTCATGGGGTCCCCATGGGGGAGATCAGCTGTCATTTCGGCTTTAGCCAATTCCCAACGCCGCAAGAAGCGCGCCACCGGCAAAGCTGCCAATCTCCCCCCAAGTGGGGGAGATGGCCGGCAGGCCAGAGGGGGGCGCGAAGGATCGCTACGGAACGACTTCCCATTTTTGCACCGCCGCCAATCGGCTAAGCCACCGTTCGGCTTCCCGTACCCAAATAGGACTGCAGCCAGCTCAGCACCCGTCCCCAACCCTCGGCATGTTCAGTCGCCGCGTCGCTCAACCCGGCAAAGCCGCCATGGCAGATGGTGACGCGCGTACCGTCGGCGATCGGCTCGAGCAGCCAGGCGACCGTCGTCTGTCGCCGGCCAAGCGTGGGATGGTCCCACGCATAGGCTCGCGTCTGCACGATCCGGCGCGGCGCCTCGATGTCGAGGAACTCGCCGCTGGCAGGCAGGTCCTTGCCGTCTGCCGTTCTGACGGTGACCGTCCAGCGGCCGCCGACACGAAGATCGGCCGACCAATCGACCATCCGGTAGGTCTCGGCTGACCCCCACCAGTGCTCGACCTCGTTCGTGACCAGGGCGCGGAAGATGCGCTCCGCAGCCGCGCCGATGTCGGCGCTTGCCAGAATGGTCTCGCCATTGGTCATGCTGTGCACGACAGGGACATGTATCATAGCGGCCTCCAACAGGATTGTTTCGCTATCGAAACGATGACCTCAACCTTTTGACGCCGGACGCGACAGGCCCTTGCCGGTTTCGAGCAGGCTCTTGAGGCTCGACAGGACCAGCGGCCAGCCCTTGCCGACATGCTCGAGCAGTTTGTGCGGACCGTCCGCCGCGTGGGTGACGGCAAGCTTCATCATGTCGCCCTCCTGCTCGATGACGAAGGTGCAAATGGTGTAGCCGTCGGCCTTCACCTCCGGCATGAATTCATTGCGCCATTTGATCACGACGCGCCTTGGCGGATCGATCTCCAGGATTTCGCCGCTGTCGGTGACGCGGCCGTCGGCATAGACCATCTTCCATGCCGACCCTTGCTTCCAGTCGCTCTGCATCTGGGCGCCGAGGAAATAACGCTGGTGGAATTCCGGCTCGGTCAGCGCTTCCCAGAGTTTTTCGGGCGTGGTGCGGATGTAGGTCACGTAAACGAAAGCGTTGCTCATCGGTCTTCCCTTTCGAGGCGTTTCTTCAGATCGCCGAGCGCGTTCAGCCGCCCGCGCTCGAATTTGCCGATCCAGCGGTCGGCGATCTCGTTGATGGGAACGGGGTTGAGGTAATGTTCCTTCTCGCGCCCCTTGCGGATGGTGGTGACGAGGTTGGCTTCCTCCAGGATCGCCAGGTGCTTGGTCACCGCCTGGCGCGTCATGTCCATCTCCGCGCACAGCGCGTTCAGCGTCTGCCCGTTCCTGACATGGAGACTGTCCAGCAATTGCCGGCGGGTCGGGTCGGCCAGGGCGCGAAAGACGGCATCCATGCTCATGGCTTTAATATGCAACCATTTGGTTGCATGTCAAGTGGCAACATCTCATGCCTTTGGCGGCTGGATGCGGTCACAGGGGAAAAAACGTCAGCCCTTGCGGGAGAACCAGAAGGCGTCGGGCAAGCGCTTCATGCCGATGCGCTCGTAGAAGCCGACGGCGTCGGGCATGGAGATCAGGCTGATGGCGACGGATGGCCCGAGTTGCCGGCGCGCCTCGTCCATCAGGCCCTTGCCGATGCCGAGGCCCTGCGCCGATTGGGAAACGGCGAGTTCCGAGATGTAGCAGACCCAGGAGAAGTCGGTAACGGCCCTGATAACGCCGATCAGCGGCTTGCCCTCGACATCGAGACGCGCCGTCAGAACCAGATTGGCGCCTGACAGCATCGCCTGCAGGCGGGCGTCGTCATCGACGGGCCGTGTCTCGCCGAGGCCGGATTCCACCAGCACACGGCGGAATTCGGCACTGTCGAGCGCGGGTTCGCGGGCATAGAGGACGTGGGAGTTTTGCGCCATGGCGGCCAGACTGCACCATCGGACGGCGAATTCGAAGCCGCTTTTGCGCCTATGGCTTGTGCCACCGCACACAGCCGCCTTTTATTTGCCCGCGGCTTTGTGTAAACCGGCGTCAGCAAATCCCCCCGCAACGAAGACACGGGCAAAAGCCATGGAAAAATTCACCAAGCTCACCGGCGTCGCCGCTCCGATGCCGATCGTCAATGTCGACACCGACATGATCATCCCGAAGGATTATCTCAAGACGATCAAGCGCACCGGGCTTGGCACCGGCCTGTTCGCCGAAATGCGCTACAATGAGGACGGTTCGGAGAATCCGGATTTCGTGCTCAACAAGCCGGCCTACCGCAAGGCGCAGATCCTGGTCGCAGGCGACAATTTCGGCTGCGGCTCATCGCGCGAACACGCGCCATGGGCGCTGCTCGACTTCGGCATTCGCTGCGTCATCTCGACCTCGTTCGCCGACATCTTTTACAACAACTGCTTCAAGAACGGCGTGCTGCCGATCACCGTCAGCCCCGAGGATCTCGAGAAGCTGATGGACGACGCCTCGCGCGGCTCCAACGCCACCCTGTCGATCGACCTCGAGGCCAAGGAGATCCGTGGTCCTGACGGCGGCGTGGTCGCGTTCGACCTCGACGATTTCAAGCGGCATTGCATGCTCAACGGGCTCGACGATATCGGCCTGACGATGGAGAAGGCCGGCGCCATCGCTTCGTTCGAAAAGAAGAACGCCGAACAGCGCCCGTGGGCCTGAAAGTCGCGGCCTGAACGGCACCGGAGACCTGGTCCGCCAACGTCAAGGCGGCGCTGGACAAAGCGGTTGGGTCGCCGATGGGCTTCGCTGCGCCCACGGCGGCTTCGTCATCCTCGGGCTTGACCCGAGGATCCATGCCGCGACCTCAGCCGAGGGCATGCGGCGGACCGGAAATCTGCACTGCGGCAGCGCTCATATGTCATGGCATGGATCCTGGGGTCTGCGCCGCGTCGCTTTGCTCCTTGCTTCGCCCCAGGATGACGAAAACGCGAAGGCTTCGGCCAATCTCCGAGCTGTGATTCCTGTTCCGCCGGCGCTCCAGCGCGGTGGCGCGGACTGGCATTTCGTTTCCCGCCGGCTTTGATCCGACGAAACGGAGGACCACCATGATACGTTCGCTTCTTGCCGGCGCTTACGGGCTGGCCGTTTTCCTACTGCCGGTGACGAGCGCTTATGCGCAGACGCAGACGCCCGCCGCGCAGCTGGCGCCGGCGGCCGAGAAACCGGCCACGGACCAGGGGACGGGTGCCGCCGATGCTGCCGACGACGACAAGCAGGCACCTGTGCCGTTCGAGGGTGGCCAGCTGACCATCACCCAGAAGGAACAGTATGGCGAGAAGGTGCTTGCCTATGACGGCCAGCAACTGGCCAGCAACTACGACGTCTTCTTCGACAAAATTGTCGAGGTCGGCGGCGTCAAAGTGGCGCTGTTCGATGTCGGCGATGGCGGCAATCAATGCGGCCCGGCAACGGTGATCGTGTGGAAGCCGGAAGGCGGCACCATCCAGAGCACGAAGGTAGAACAGGACGACTGCGGCGCGCCGCCCTCGGCGGTGTCGGACAACGCCATCTATTTCGTGCCCTATCTGTTGCCGGGGGATGAGAAGCCGGCCTTGCAATGGTCGCCGACCGACGGGCTGACGATTTCAGGCAATTTGACCTACATGCCCGAACCCGGCACCGACTGGAAAGACATCGATCCGGCAAAATACCAGAACATCATCGACGCCTTCCACAACGAGGCCGTCTACAAGGAAGCGCAAAGGCTGCTTGGCAAGGACATGCCCGACATGGCGACCAGCCTGCTGGTCGGCGGCGGCACGGAAAAGACGGCGTCAGGCGCCTTCTACGCCAGCGGCTGCGTTCCGCACGCCTGCGGCGGCAATGACGGTTTCATGGCGGTCGATCCGGCCAAGCACAAACTCTATTTCGCCCGTCGCGGCGACAAGCCCGAGCCGGACGCCTGGCCGGCGGTGGCGACGTGGCCGGCCGATGTGAAGGAGGCTCTGGACAAGGCGCTGGGGTCGGCGAATTAGGGATTCTGCGCGGCAACCACCACGCTTTCGTCATCCTCGGGCTTGACCCGAGGATCCATGCCGCAACCTTGGCCAAGCAATGCGGCGGCGGGGAATAAAGCTGTTCCGTTGCGATCCTTCCCACCCCCCTCTGTCCGGCAGGCCAGAGGGGGGTGCTGTCCCGCTGACCTCAAAAAGATTTGCACCGCCAATCCATCCGTGTTGGCCCATGGCCGGATCAGCGTCTTCCCGGCAAAATGGTCGCCATATCAGTGAGGACACCCATGCGAAAACTGATCTCCACCGACTCGCCGTTCGAAAAGACCGCTGGCTATTCGCGCGCGGTGGTGCAGGGCGACTGGTGTTTCGTATCCGGAACGACCGGCTACGACTATGCGACAATGACGATGCCGGAGACGGTCGAGGCGCAGACGCGCAACTGCCTGGCGACGATCGGCAAGGCATTGCACGACGGCGGCTTCGCGATGGCCGACGTGGTGCGGGCGCATTACTACATCACCGACCAGGCCTTCGTGGACGTGGTGTTCCCGATCCTGGGCGAGACGTTCGGCGACATCAGGCCGGCGGCGACGATGATCGTCTGCCAGCTCAACAAGCCTGAAATGAAGATCGAGATCGAAGTGACGGCGCTGCGGCGCACGGCATGAAGGCGGGTAGGCGATGAAAGTCCGGCGTATCGTTGCCAACATCGAGACATCGGACATCGCGGCGGCGAAGCGCTTCTACCAGGACGTGCTTGGCCTCGACGTGCTGATGGATCATGGCTGGATCGCGACCTACGGCTCGCAAGAAGAAATGACCGTCCAGATCAGCTTTGCCGCCGAGGGCGGCTCGGGCACGCCGGTGCCTGATCTGTCGATCGAGGTCGACGACGTTGACGCGGCGCTCGAAGGCATGAAGGCGGCCGGCTTCGCCATCGAGTATGGCCCAGCTGACGAGCCCTGGGGCGTGCGGCGCTTCTATGTGCGCGATCCGTTCGGCAGGCTGGTCAACATTCTCTCGCATCGGTGACGGTTTCTGGCGAGGCGCCGCAGGGGCGGCGACGCTGGTGCGAAGGATCGCAGCGCTATCCCAGGCTTGGGTTCCTCGCCCCACGAAAGTGGGGAGAGGTGGCTCGGTGAAGCCGAGACGGAGAGGGGACTGCGCCCTACGAAAGCCCCCTCTCCGCCCGCTTCGCGGACACCTCTCCCCCACTTCGTGGGGGCGAGGAAGCCAAGTCTTGAGAGGCCGGCAAGCCGGAGGAGGGCGTTGCAAAGCGCCGAGAAGCTGCGCTTGTTCGGCGTCGCAGCGCTCTCCCCTTGCGCGCCGGGCGCTTGGCGTTTAGCAAGGCCGCGGTTCAAATCTTTCCGGGACGGTTTTCCATGGCAACGAAGCATCTTTTCCTGCTCGCCGGCGACGGCATCGGTCCGGAGGCGATGGCCGAGGTCAAGAAGCTGATATCAGCCATGAACGACAAGCTCGGCAGCGGCTTTGCCACCGAGGACGGCCTGGTCGGCGGCTGCGCCTACGATGCGCATGGCGCGGCGATTTCCGATGCCGACATGGAAAAGGCGATGGCCGCCGACGCGGTGCTGTTCGGCGCCGTCGGCGGGCCGAAATGGGATGCCGTGCCTTACGAGGTGCGCCCGGAGGCCGGCCTGCTGCGGCTGCGCAAAGACATGGAGCTGTTCGCCAATCTGCGCCCCGCCATCTGCTATCCGGCGCTCGCGGCATCGTCCTCGCTCAAGCAGGAAGTGGTCGAAGGCCTCGACATCCTGATCGTGCGCGAGCTGACCGGCGGCGTCTATTTCGGCGAGCCCAAGCAGATCATCGATCTCGGCAACGGCCAGAAGCGCGGCATCGACACCCAGGTCTACGACACGTTCGAGATCGAGCGCATCTCGGGCGTCGCGTTCGAGCTGGCGCGCACACGCAAGAACCACGTCACCTCGATGGAAAAGCGCAACGTCATGAAGTCGGGCGTGCTGTGGAACGAGGTCGTCACCCAGACCCACAAGGCGCGCTATTCCGACGTCAAGCTCGACCACATGCTGGCCGATGCCGGCGGCATGCAGCTGGTGCGCTGGCCAAAACAGTTCGACGTCATCGTCACCGACAATCTGTTCGGCGACATGCTGTCCGACATCGCCGCCATGCTGACCGGCTCGATCGGCATGCTGCCCTCGGCCTCGCTCGGCGCACCGGACGCGAAGACCAAGAAGCGCAAGGCGCTCTATGAACCCGTGCACGGCTCGGCGCCTGATATCGCCGGCAAGGGCATCGCCAACCCGATCGCCATGATCGCCTCCTTCGCCATGTGCCTGCGCTATTCCTTCGGCATGGTTGATGAAGCCGACCGTGTGGAAGCCGCGATCGCCGCCGTGCTCGACGAAGGCCTGCGGACAAAGGACATCCTGTCCGAGGGCATGACCGAGGTCGGCACCGTCGAGATGGGCGATGCGATCATCGCCAAGTTCCTGGGCTAGTCTAAATCCTGACTCCTGCCGGCATAGGTCCCCAGCGGTTTTCGCCCACCTGAGACGGGATGAGCCCGAAGATCAGAAAGGCCACGGCACCGGTGGCTGGGGTGAAGCAGAGTAGCGCAAACCAGCCGCTCCGGCCGGCGTCGTGAATACGCCGCACGATAAGCGCAATCCATGGCAGGATTAATCCCAAAACGAAAATCAAGACGGGTAGGAACCCTATCTGTGTCCTGTCCGCGTTGACGCCGAAGCCGTTGATAGCCAGGTCAACGAGTACTCCGAAGCCGAAAAGCGCGACTATCCCGAGGGTGGAGAATAGCCAGAACGCCCAAAATTCCTTGCGGCGGGCGCGTCCGTTGAAATTGCAATAGTCCGCGATCACCGCGCGGCAGAAGTAGGCCCACAGTCCTGTGGAACGGGCAGGCCGGTTTTCGGCAATACCGCCAGGCTGCCGTGGCCGACCGGCGCTTGACGATGGCGCGGCTGGGGCGGCGACTATGCCATGCGCTGTGCCGTCGCCTGGTTGGAACTCGACAAGAGTGCCCCTGACGAGGGTCACTTCCTGGGTCAGATCGCTACCGGCAAAGATATAGCGCTTGCCGTCGATTCCGTTGATGTAACCGTAGTCCTGATCCTGGTCGTAGTGGAACACCGTGCCGCGCATGCCCTGCCCTTTCACATTGCGTCGCGCAAATACTACTCAGGGTTGCTCACGATTGCAATACGCACGTCTTAGTTACACCTTGACGCCTGCCGGCACCGGTCCCCACTGGTTTTCCCTGGCCTGCGTCGGGATCAGCGCGAACACCAGGATGATCAGGCTGCCGATGGTCGGGATGAAGACCAGCAAGTAAAGCCAGCCCGACAAGCCGATGTCGTGGATGCGGCGGACGGTCATGCCGAGGCTGGGCAGGAGGGTCGCCAGCAGGAAGGCGCCGCACAGGCCAACGGTCACCGCCGCCGACACGCTGCTGTCGAAATTGCCCATTTCGCTGTCGGCGAACAGGCCGATGCCGCCGATGATCAGCAGCGAGACCACCCAGAACAGGAAATAGCCCCAATATTCCTTGCGCCGGGCGCGGCCGGCGAAATTGAAGTAGTTCCGCGTCAGGGCGCGCCAGAAATAACCCCACAAATCGGTGGGTTCGGCCGGCTCGGGAGAACGGCCGAAATGCTGCGCCTGGGTTGCGCCCACGGCATTGCTGGCCTGAGCCGGTGCGGCGTTCGCGCTGGCGTCGGCGGCCGGGGTGGCCGTCTGGGCGGCGATCGAAAAGACATCGCGCGCCTGGCCGCCGCCCGCCTGGAACTCGACGGCCGTGCCCTTGGGCATGGCGGTCACCCGGCGCAGGTTCTCGCGGGTGAAGGTGTAGCGATTGCCGTCGGCTCCGGTGATGAAGCCGAAGCCTTGGTCCTCGTCATAGTGAAGCACTTCGCCGCGCATATCCTGCCCCCGCCTGTCATTCGCGCCCGACCCAGACTGTTCAAAGTTCCGGCAGATCGCAAGGGGCACCCGCGAAAATGCGGTGGCCATATCCTTCGTCATCCCGGGCGGAGCGAACGCGAAGCGGCGCGCGGAGATCCTGGAATCCGAGATATTTGGAACGCTGCGGCGGTGCAGAAGTTTATGTGATGTCGGCGGGACAGCACCCCCCTCTGTCCTGCCGGACATCTCCCCCGCAAGTGGGGAGATTAGCAGTTTGCTCTGATGGCGCTTTTTCTTCGACGTTGAGGATAGGCGAAAGCAGTCGTGACATCCAATCTCCCCCCTTGCGGGGGAGATGTCCGGCAGGACAGAGGGGGGTGGGAAGGATCGCTACAGAACAAATCCTTTAGGTTTGCGATCTGCCGCCGAAAGGCCTGCCGACGCTCACTGCGGAACTAGGCTGGCCGCTTCTTCGCCTTCTTGTGCTTCGGCGCGCCGGTGTTGTCGAATTTCGGCTTGCCCGGCTTTTTGGCCCACGGTTTTGCCTCATGCGCGGCCGGCGGGCGCTGGTCGGATGCCGCCGGTGCACGCTTCTCGAATTTCGGCTTTGGCGTGTTGGGGTCGAACGGCGCCTTGCCGCGATGCGGCTTCTTGTCCGGGCTTGGCGGCTGATAGCCGGCCCGCGACAAATCGGGCGTGCCGTCGAGCCGCTTCACGACGATGTTGTTTTGCACTTTGCGGTCGGGACCGATCGCCGCCACGAAGCGGTCGGCCCAGTCCGCCGCGATCTGCACGAAGGTCTCTTCCGGCTGCATCTTGATGGCGCCGATCTCGCGCTTGCTGATGCTGCCGGCGCGGCACAGCATCGGGATCAGCCAGCGCGGCTCGGCATTCTGCCGGCGTCCGACCGACAGCGAGAACCAGACGCTGGCGCCGAAATCGTCGCGGCGGCTGGGCGCTTCATCCCGGCGCGTAAAATTTTCGCCCGCCGGTTTTTCACGCGATGGCGTGAACGGCGCGATTTCCATGAGATCCTCGGGCGCCGAGCGGCTGGACCGGCACAGGCGCACGAAGGCGGCGGCCACCTGTTCGGCGCCATGCTTGTCGAGAAGCTCTCCGATGAAGCCGCGCTCCTCGTCCTTCACCGGCTCGCTGAAGGCGGGGTCGGCCAGGACGCGCTCGTCGTCGCGGCGCAGCACGTCGTCAGCCGAAGGCGGGCTTGCCCATGTCGCCTTGAGCCCGGCGTTCTGCAACAGCCGCTCGGTGCGCTTGCGGGCGCTGTTGGGCACGATCAGCGCGCTGACGCCCTTGCGGCCGGCGCGGCCGGTGCGGCCGCTGCGGTGCAGCAGCGTCTCCGGATTGGTCGGCAGGTCGGCATGGATCACCAGCTCGAGATTGGGCAGGTCGATGCCGCGCGCCGCCACGTCGGTGGCGATACACACCTTGGCGCGGCCATCGCGCATCGCCTGCAAAGCATGGCTGCGTTCGTTCTGGCTGAGTTCGCCCGACAGTGCGACGACCGAGAAATTGCGGTTGTTGAAGCGCGCGGTCAGATGGTTGACGGCGGCGCGGGTGTTGCAGAACACCAGCGCGTTCTTGGCCTCATAGAAACGCAGCACGTTGATGATGGCGTTTTCGCGATCGGCCTGGGTCACGCTCAGCGCCCGGTATTCGATGTCGAGATGCTGCTTTTCCTCGCCGGCGGCCGAGATGCGCACGGCATTGTGCTGATAGCCCTGGGCGAGCGTGGCGATGGAGCGCGGCACGGTGGCCGAGAACATCAGCGTGCGGCGCTCGGCCGGTGCGGCGTCGAGGATGAATTCGAGGTCCTCGCGAAAACCGAGATCGAGCATCTCGTCGGCCTCGTCCAGCACCACGGCCTTGAGCGCCGACATGTCGAGCGAATGCCGCGTGATGTGGTCGCGCAGCCGGCCGGGCGTGCCGACAACGATGTGGGCGCCGCGCTCCAGCACACGCCGCTCGCTGCGCATGTCCATGCCGCCGACGCAGGACGCCACCGTGGCGCCGGTCAGCTCGTAGAGCCATTCCAGCTCGCGCGTCACCTGCAGCGCCAGTTCGCGCGTCGGCGCCACCGCCAGCGCCAGCGGCGCCGCGGCGTGGCCGAAGCGCTCCGCCTCGCCCAGCAGGGTCGGCGCCAAGGCGAGACCGAAGGCCACCGTCTTGCCGGAGCCGGTCTGCGCCGACACCAGCGCATCGGCCTGCCCGAGTTCGGGGGCCAGAACCGCCTTCTGCACCGGCGTCAGTTCGGAATAGCCGCGTTTTTCCAGCGCCCTGGCAAGCGCTGGAACAATAGCTTCGAAGTTGGACATCTTACTCTTTCGGAATTCGGGGTCTGCGCTCGTCATGAAGCACGTGCCGGGGCTGACTCCGCGCCAGCCAAACAATCTTGGCCGTTCGTACTTCTTGCGGCCGCTATTGTACAGGGCAAGCGGCTCGCCGAGGCCAGCCAATCGTTGAACTGGGCGCCGCCCCTCATCGCCCTGCCGGGCACTTCTCCCCGTATAGTGACGGGGAGAAGGGGGCAGTTGCAACGCCGGCATCTTTTCCGCAACGCAGACAATTGGCGAAACCGCTGACGACCGCGTCCCTCTCCCCGTCACTATACGGGGAGAGGATGCCGGCAGGCAGGTGAGGGGCAGTGCGGCGCTCCAGAACTGGCAGCCAGCAAACTCAACTTCAAGCGATCGGCCCACGGCGCGGCAATTGACTCTTGACGCAAACCGCGTAAAAGCCGGCACCGAACAGGACAGTTTCGATGCGCGGCCTTTTGATGGCGGTTCTTGCATTCGATTTCCCTGGCCACGATGCAAATCATTGGGCCGGGCGCGTCGTCGCGTCTCCTCGTTCCAGCAAAACCATGTTCTTGGCCAAAACTGGCAAAACGACCACCAAAACGGTCTGATTCCCTTGGCCTAACCACCCTCTCCCGGGTCCGGCCCGGGGGTTGAAACCCGCATCGGCCGGCGGGTTTTCTCCAAAAACCGAGCGGAGAGGGACAGGAGATTTCTGATGAGTTTCAAGATTGCGATCGTCGGCGCCACGGGCAATGTGGGCCGGGAAATGCTTAACATACTCGAAGAGCGCGGCTTTCCGGTGAGCGAAGTGGTGGCACTGGCCTCGCGGCGCAGCCAGGGCACCGAAGTGTCGTTCGGCGACCGCACGCTGAAGGTCAGGACGCTCGACCAGTATGATTTTTCCGACACCGACATCTGCATCATGTCGGCCGGCGGCAATGTCTCCAAGGAATGGTCGCCGAAGATCGGCAAGCAGGGCTGCGTCGTCATCGATAATTCGTCGGCCTTCCGCTACGATCAGGATGTGCCGCTGATCGTGCCGGAAGTGAACCCGGATGCGATCTCGCTGTTCACGCGCAAGAACATCATCGCCAACCCGAACTGCTCGACGGCGCAGCTGGTGGTGGCGCTGAAGCCGCTGCACGATTTCGCCACCATCAAGCGCGTGGTCGTCGCCACCTACCAGTCGGTGTCGGGCGCCGGCAAGGAAGGCATGGACGAGCTGTTCACGCAGACGCGGGCCGTGTTCGTCGCCGATGGCGTCGAGGTCAAGAAGTTCACCAAGCGCATCGCCTTCAACGTCATTCCGCATATCGACGTCTTCCTCGACGACGGCTCGACCAAGGAAGAGTGGAAGATGGTCGCCGAGACCAAGAAGATGCTCGACCCCAAGATCAAGCTGACGGCGACCTGCGTGCGCGTACCGGTGTTCATCGGCCATTCGGAAGCGGTCAACATCGAGTTCGAAAAGCCGATCACCGCCGACGAGGCGCGCGACATCCTGCGCGAGGCGCCGGGCTGCCAGGTCTTGGACAAGCGCGAGGACGGCGGCTACATCACGCCACTGGAATCGGCCGGCGAGGACGCCACCTTCATCTCGCGCATCCGCGAGGATTCGACCATCGACAACGGCCTGTCGATGTGGATCGTCTCCGACAATCTGCGCAAGGGCGCGGCGCTCAACGCGGTGCAGATCGCAGAGCTGCTGGTCGAGCGCGGCCTGATCCAGCCGAAGAAGAAGGCGGCATAGTTTTCGCTCACGGGCTCGGCCTTCGGCCGATTTGAGTTTCGCTCACGGGCCGTATCGCCGCTGCCGCGGCGGGCCCTCCGCGGGGGGCGCCGGACGACCGGCGGCCCGCGGTCGCGGGCTCGGCCCTTGGCCGCTAGCTCTCTTCTCCCCGTTCAAGGGGAGAAGGTCCCGGCAGGGGGATGAGGGGCGGCGCCGGTCTCTGTTAAGGAACGTTTATGAGCGATAGCGCCGAGGTTGCGTTGCGTCCGGCCATCGGTTCGGATGCAGGTGCCATCGCAAGGATGATGCGGGCGGCGCTTGGCTCGTTCGACTGGATGCCAGTCATCCATACGCCGGACGAGGACCTTGCCTTCATCCGCGACATCGTACTGCCACGGCAGCAGGTGACGGTCACCGAGGCTGGCCAGAAGATTATCGGCTTCATTGCCGTCAGCGGCGAATGGGTGGAGCAGCTCTATCTCGATCCGGCCTGGACGGGACAAGGCATCGGCAGTCGATTGCTGATTGACGCGACCGCGATCTTGCCGGTGGTCAAGCTGCATTGCTTCCAGGCCAACACCGGCGCACGGCGCTTCTACGAGCGCCATGGATTCATTGCCGAGGGTTTTGGCGACGGCACCAGCAACGAGGAAGGCCTGCCTGACATCCTCTATGTCCGCAGGCGCTGATTCAGCCGGCGCTGTCCGTCGCCAGCCGGCGCAGCAGCTCCAGCGCTTCCTCTGCCCGCTCGGCGGGGACGAACAGATGGTCGTGATAAAAAGCCGAGACCGGGTTGACGCCCATGCCGGCGGTGGCCAGGCGCGTGGTGATCGCGGCGAGGAAGCCGACGGCTTCCAGCGACGAATGGATGTTCAGCGTCACCATCCGGCAACGAAATGAAGCGGTCAGCCCCGCTTCCCTTGCCGCATCCTCGGTCACGATCAGTGTCACGCCTTCGCGCTCGCGAAAGATCATCACCGGTTCGAGATTCTCGGCAACAGGCACGCCAGGCGCCAGTGTGACGAAGACATAGGTGCCGGCCAGCAATTCCGGCGTCATCGTCGCCAGCAGAGTCTTCAGATCGGTCTCGCCCGTCATTTATTTCTCTCGTCCAGAATGGGCCATTGCCCGCAAGCTCCAGGATATCCGCGACCGGCGAGATAGCCAGCACGCGCTGCACGCACGACATGGCGATGTCGCTGACGGCTGGGCTTGCCGGCCTGTCGCATCGCACATTAGAGAGGCTGAGGACCAGTGCGGTCCGTGAGAGGCTTTTCGATGATCGTTCGCCCGCGCCCCACCTTCCTGCAGCTGTTCTTCGTCATGCGCGGTTCGGTGGTGCCACGCATCCTGCCGCAGATCCTGGGTTTTGCGCTTTATTCGGCGGTCATCCTTGCCGTGGCGCGCCGGTTCCATCTCGATTTCAGCGTCTTCAACATCACGCCTTTCGGTCTGGTCGGCGTGACATTGTCGATCTATCTCTCCTTCCGCAACAACGCCGCCTACGACCGCTGGTGGGAGGCGCGCAAGCTGTGGGGCACGCTGGTCTTCGAAATCCGCAATCTGGCGCGTGCCACCACCAGCCTGATTGCCGATCCGGCCGAACAGCGTGCCTTGCTGATGGAGGCGCTGGCCTTCTGTCATTTCCTGCGCGGCCAGTTGCGCAAGATCGACAGCGTGAAAGACGCCCGCGCCTTCATCGAGGCCGAGGCGGATACGGCCGCCACCTTCGCCAACCCGGCGGACGAGATGGTCAGGCGCATGGGCCGGCGCGCCAACGCGCAGCGCCGGGCCGGCGAGGTCGATCCGATCGGCTTTCGCATTCTCGATGAAAGGCTGGCGTCGATCACCGCCATCCAGGCCGGCTGCGAGCGCATCGCCGGCACGCCCTTGCCCTTCGCCTATACGCTTTTGGTGCATCGTACGGCCTACATCGTCTGCCTGCTCCTGCCCATCGGCCTGATCTCGAGCACCGGTTGGGCGACGCCTCTGTTCACGGCGCTGATCGCCTACACCTTCTTCGGCCTCGACGCGCTTTCGGAAGAGCTCGAGGACCCGTTCGGCACCGAAGCCAACGACCTCGCCCTCGATGGTCTCTGCCGTGTCTGCGAAATCTCGGTGTTCGAAGCGCTGGGCGAGACGCCACCGAAAATGCTGCCAGCCGAAAAGTTTTATTTCTCATAGGCAGGTCCCAAAGCGCGTCGCGTTTGAACGGATTCAGGCGACGCGCTTTGGATCTTTGTTTCCATGCATGTCGTTCTCACAAAACCGGGGGCCACTTTTGCGCGACATGCATTGGTCCGGTTGGCGTTCGGACCGGCGTGTCGCGCAGGACATTCCCAATCCCATAGGGGGCTTGACGCGCTGTTTCATGTTCAGTATTAAACCATAAGGTTACGTAACCATTTGGTTTGATAAGTAATGACAACCGACAGCCTCAGCCTGACCCTGGCCGCGCTTGCCGATCCGACGCGGCGCGCCATTCTGGCGCGGCTGTCGCTCGGCGAGGCTTCGGTGACCGAACTGGCTGAGCCTTTCGCCATGAGCTTTCCGGCGGTGTCGAAGCATCTCAAGGTGCTGGAGCGCGCGGGTCTGGTGGCGCGCGGCCGCGACGCGCAGTTTCGGCCGCGCCGCCTGCAGCCAGAGCCATTGCGTGAGATCGACGAGTGGTTGGAATCCTATCGCGCGTTGTGGGACGCCCGGTTCGACCGGCTCGAAACCTATCTGCAGGCTCTGCAGAAGGGAGATCCCGACGGCAGCCATAACTGAAGCAGGCAGGGTGATTCAAAGAGGGGCAAGACAATGACAGATCAGTCGATAGAACTTCCATCCGACGACCCGGCGATCATCATCACCAGGGCGTTCGATGCGCCGCGCGCGCTGATGTTCAAGCTGTTCACCGATCCATACCATCTGGTGCGATTCTGGGGGCCGGAAGGATCGAGTTATCCGGTCTGCGAGATGGATGTGCGGCCGGGCGGCGAATGGCGCCTGACCATGCGTTTTGCCGACGGCAGCGAATATCCGACCAACAGCGTCTATCTCGAAATCGCTCCGCCGGAACGGATCGTCTATCGCGATGCGCCGCTCGATCGCAGCCAATGGCAGGACAGCCTGCCTCCGCCCAATATGGTGACGACCATCCTGTTCGAGGATGTCGGCGGCAAGACGCGGATCGTGGCGACCATCCGCGCCAGCTCAATCGGCGCGCGCGACATGGCGGTGAAGATGGGCTTCGGCCAGATGGTCATGGCGAGCTACGCACGCCTCGAGATTTATCTGCGTACGCTTTGAACTGATATCGGTCCCGGCACAGCGGCATGGGCTGCGGTGCCGGGCATCAAAAAGAATCCGTGGCGTGTCGGATCATCGACCCGCGGCGCGTCCTTGGATCGACCTTCATCAAGAAGGCCGGCGTCAAAACCGAAACACAGAGGGAAGACCAATGACCATTTCTCAAACCGCGCCTGTTTCGCGGGGCGCCCTGTGGACCGGCCGTGTGCTCAGCGGCGTCATTGTGCTGTTCATGATTTTCGACGGTGTCATCAAGCTGCCGCCGCTCGATATCGTCACGCAAACGATGGTGCAACTCGGCTGGCCGGCTGATCCCAATGTCGCGCGCATGCTCGGCGTCATCGGTCTGATCTCGACCGCGCTCTACGTCTTGCCACGCACCTCGGTGCTCGGCGCTATCCTGCTCACGGCCTATATGGGCGGCGCCATCGCGACGAAAGTGCGCCTCGACAGCCCGCTGTTCTCGCACACGCTGTTCGGCGTCTATCTCGGTGTCATCCTGTGGGGCGGCCTGTACCTGCGCGACCCCCGGCTGCGCGCGCTGATCCCTTTCAACCGATAAGCACGACGGAGAGAAAAATGTTCAGCACCATCCTCATTGTCCTGGTCGTCATCATCGCCGCCGTGCTCATCTATGCCGCGACACGGCCTGATGATTTCGTCACCACCCGCTCGGCCAGCATCAAGGCGCCACCCGAAGCGATCTTTCCGCTGATCAACGATTTCAACCGCTGGCAGACATGGTCGCCTTACGAAAAGCTCGACCCGCAGATGAAGCGCACGCTCTCCGGCGCCGAAGGCGGCAAGGGCGCCGCCTATGCCTGGGACAGCAATGGCAAGGCCGGCAAGGGACGCATGGAGATCGTCAATTCGGTGCCGGCCTCGCTGGTGTCGCTCAAGCTCGATTTCGAGAAGCCGTTCAGGGCCAACAACAGCGTCGACTTTACCTTGACGCCGGCTGGCGACAACACGGTGGTCACCTGGGCGATGCGCGGCAGCCGGCCCTTCATCGCCAAGCTGATGGGCCTGTTCATGAATTTCGATACCTTGATCGGCAAGGATTTCGAGGCCGGTCTCGCCAATCTGAAAAGCCTCAGCGAAAAGTGACGTGCATGAGCCCTGTCAGATTTTGCAGCGCCAGTGGAAGCAGCGTGACATCAGCTGTCCCATCCAGCAAAGCGATTTGGGCTCAGCCACGGCCTGGTGATTTGACCGTCCTTGTTCAGCACGGCATCGACCAGCCAACGCGCCGTGGCCGGAGCCGCATGCATGCCTATCGATCCCATCCCGCCATGCACGAAAAGCCCTTCGATGCGTGTTGGCCCGGCCACCGGCAATCCGTCCGGCAACATCGGCCGATTGCCCGGATACACGTTCTTGATGGTGGGAGCCGCGAGGCCCGCGATCATGCGAAGCGTTCGCGCCGCCATCCGGCTCGCTATGTCGGTGTTGCGCACCAGGTCCCGGAACGCCGGCTGGACAGTGGCGCCAAGGCGGGCGTCGCCTCCCTTCATCGGATTGAGGCAGATGGCTTCGACCGCAATCTGGTCGTCGCGTTGGCGGGCTAGATCTTCCAGGCCCCGCAGTGACATGCGTTTCCCAAGCTCTTCCTGATCGGGCCAGGTGAATTCCTCGACGATCCATGGAATCCTGAAGCCAAGGGCGCCGAGTTGAATGAGCCATCCGCGGCCCGCGGAGAGGGGAAGGCCTGGCGGAGGATCGTCGCCAACGGTCCTGCGCAGTACGTCATTGGCCCACAGTCCGTTGGCGATGAACACCATGTCCGAGGCCAGAATGCCTTGGTCCGTCAACACGCCCTGGACTTTTCCGTTGCGTGCGTGGATCTGGGCGACGCGCGTGCCGGTCTGAAACACCGCGCCGGCCTGGCGCGCGGCGTGGGCGAAGGCGTGAGTGGCTCCCATCGGCTCCAGGGTCCATGCCCGCTCGACGAAATAGCCACCCGCAACGTTGAACCCCAATGCCCTGTTGTCGTTGGCCAGATCGGCCCCGGTGACCCGCTCCATGCCGACGCCGGCCTGCCGATAGCGGAGCGCGGTGGCCTCGGCTTTCTCCAACGTCTCGTCATCCTCGGCGATCAGCAGATGCCCGATCCTTTCGAATTCAAAGGGAACAGGACCCTCGGCCAGCTCTTCGTAGATCGAGACGCAGGCATCCAGCATCTGGACGACCTCGGCTTGGGGGCCGCTGAGCAGCGTTCCGGTGTTGCGCCCCGAAGACTCCGCCGCAATGACGTTTTGCTCGACGACGATTGTCTTGATACCGTTGGACGCCAGTTCGTAGGCGAGGGTGCATCCGGCGATTCCGCCGCCGATGACGATCGCTTCGGTCGGCAATCCTGCTTGAGTGGGGCGAGACAATCTTGCCATGGAATTCGAACGCTCCAGCGAATCTCGTATACGAGTATACAGATATCCATCCTAACGTCCACACCCTTTAGGGAGAAGCACCCCTGGCCCTGCGACACGCGGCATGACGCTTAGGCCGACAATCCTCTTGCGTGTCGTCGGATCAAATCGCCGAGTTGCGAGTTAGAGACTCGCTTGGCGGCGGAGGCGTTTCCTACTGGAGTGGAACAACAATGAAGAAAATGATGCTTTTGATGGCCCTGCTGGTACCGCTCGCCGCCTGCTCGCAAACGGAAAAAGGCGCGGCCGTCGGCGGCCTTGGCGGTGCTGCGATTGGCGCGGCCGTGGCCGGAAATCCTGTTCAAGGTGCTGTCGTCGGCGGCGCTGCCGGCGCGATAGCCGGTGCGCTGATCGGCCGGGCGAGCGAGCGTGGCCAATGCCGCTACCGGGATCGTCATGGCCGCGTCTACACCGACCGCTGCCCGCGCGGCTATTGATCGCGCAGCTTCAAGTCATGTCGAAATAGCAAAACGGCGGGCACAGGCCCGCCGTTTTCTCGGATGCGATAAGGCAAAGCTTATTCGGCGGTGGCGGCTTCCGCCTCGGCCGGTGCGGCTGCTGCGGCCGCGACAGCGGCGGCGGCATCTTCCTGCGCCTTCTTCAACAGGGAAGCGCGTTCCTGCGCCTTCTTGCCCGGCTCGGCCTTCTTCGGGTTGGAGCGGGCGTCGCGCTTGGCAAGGCCGGCTTCGTCGAGGAAGCGCAGCACGCGGTCGGTCGGCTGGGCGCCGTGCGACAGCCAGTGCTTGACGCGGTCGGCGTCGACCTTGACGCGCTCGCCGTCCTTGGGCAGCAGCGGGTTCCACGAGCCGAGCGACTCGATGAAACGGCCATCGCGCGGCGAGCGGGCGTCGGCGACGACGACGTGGTAGTAAGGACGCTTCTTCGAGCCCGCACGGGCCAGTCGGATCTTCAAGGGCATTTCTTTTCTCCTAAAAACTCTGATTTCGTTGGTTGGTGGCTGGTTTCTCAGCCGGCTTTCATCACGCCGTTGGAGGCGGCGATCTGTTCGTGGTGGCGGATCACTTCGCGGACGACGAAGTTGAGGAATTTCTCCGCGAAATCCGGGTCGAGATGCGCATCCTTCGCCAGCTGGCGAAGGCGGGCGATCTGCTGCTGCTCGCGCGCCGGGTCGGCCGGCGGCAGCCCATGCGTCGCCTTCAGCACGCCAACCGCCTTGGTGCAACGGAAGCGCTCGGCCAGCATGTGGATGAGTGCTGCGTCGATGTTGTCGATCGAGGCGCGATAGTCGGCCAGGATGGTGCGGGCATCGGCCATGTCTTTTTCTTCGTTCATCGCGCCCTCACTTCTTCTTGCCAAGGCCAGGCAGCCCGCCGCCCATTCCGGGCAGGCCAGGGAGTTTCATGCCGCCAGGCAAACCGGGCATGCCATTGGGCAGCCCGGGCAGGCCACCGCCGCCGGGTAGGCCCTTCATGCCGCCGAGGCCCGATGCCTGCGCCTGCTTCTGTAGGGCTTCGAGCTGCTTGGGGTCCATCTTCGACAGGTCGGGCATGCCGCCGCCCATGCCGCCCATGCCCGGCATCATGCCGCCGAGGCCCATCTTGGAGGCGAGGCCGCCCATCATGCCGCGCATCAGGCCGCCGCCTTTGCCCTTGCCGCCCATCGCCTTCATCATGTCGGCCATGCCGCGATGCATCTTCAACAGCTTGTTGATCTCGGCGGCGTCGGTGCCGGAACCGGCGGCGATGCGCTTCTTGCGCGAGTGCTTCAGCAAGTCCGGATTGGCGCGCTCAGCCTTGGTCATCGACGAGATGATGGCGAGCTGGCGGCCGAACATCTTGTCGTCGAGACCGGCGGCCGCCATCTGGTCCTTCATCTTGCCCATGCCGGGCATCATGCCCATGATGCCGCCCATGCCGCCCATCTTCGACATCTGCTGAAGCTGGCCGGCAAGGTCGTTCAAATCGAACTTGCCCGACTGCATCTTCTTGGCCATCGCAGCCGCCTGCTCGGCGTCGATGTTCTCGGCGGCCTTTTCGACCAGGCTGACGATGTCGCCCATGCCGAGGATGCGGTCGGCGATGCGCTTGGGGTGGAATTCCTCCAGCCCGTCCATCTTTTCGCCGGTGCCGATCAGCTTGATCGGCTTGCCGGTGACGGCACGCATGGAAAGGGCCGCACCGCCGCGGCCGTCGCCGTCCATGCGGGTCAGCACCAGGCCGGTGATGCCGACGCGCTCGTCGAAGCTTTTGGCCAGGTTGACGGCGTCCTGGCCGGTCAGCGAGTCGGCGACCAGCAGGATTTCGTGCGGGCTCGACACCTTCTTGATGTCGGCCATCTCGACCATCAGCGGCTCGTCGATATGGGTGCGGCCGGCGGTGTCGAGGATGACGACGTCATGGCCGCCGAGCTTGGCCGCCTGCACGGCGCGACGGGCGATATCGACCGGCGACTGGCCGTCGATGATCGGCAGCGTGGCGACCTTGACCTGCTCGCCGAGCTGGCGGAGCTGCTCCTGCGCGGCGGGACGCCGCGTGTCGAGCGAGGCCATCAGAACCTTTTTGTTCTGCCGCTCGGAAAGGCGCTTGGCGATCTTGGCCGAAGTCGTCGTCTTGCCGGAGCCCTGCAGGCCGACCATCATGATGACGACAGGCGCCGGCGCATTGAGATCGATGGCGACGCCCTCGGCGCCGAGCATGTCGACCAGCTCGTCATGGACGATCTTGACGACCATCTGGCCGGGCTTGATCGACTTGACCACGGCGGCGCCGACGGCCTTCTCGCGCACCTTGTCGGTGAACGAGCGCACCACTTCCAGCGCCACGTCGGCCTCGAGCAGCGCACGGCGCACCTCGCGCAACGCCGCCGAGACATCCGCCTCCGACAGCGCGCCGCGGCCAGTCAGGCCGTTCAGGATGGAGCCAAGACGCTCCTGAAGCGATTCAAACATTCTGCGTCCTTCGATCTCGGTTCATTCGACCCGAGAGGTAATGTGTTCGCGCCAAGTGTCCAAGCAAAAGCCAAAACCAAAAAGCACCCGGGGGCGCTCAGCGCTGCCGGGTGTTGGCCTCCAGGATCGGTTTACAGCACTTCACCTCAAAGAGGTTTCGGCGTCCTAGTCGGCTTGCTCGGAGGGATACTCGTCGCGGATTTCGGGGCGTGTAGACAGGAAATTGGCCGCGGAGTCAAGGTCCGGGGCCGGGCAATCGCCTCAGACCCCCGCCAGTCTACGGCTTTTGACGAAGATCACCAATCGCCAAAGTTGGCGCTGCCCCTCATCGCCCTGCCGGGCGTTCGTCATTCGAAAAGCCAAGCAATTGGCTTTTCGTCCGCTACGCGGACCACTCCTCAACTCCCCGTATAGTGACGAGGAGAAGGGGCTGGCCGCAGCCTCGACACCCATCTTGCGACGCAGATGATTGGCGAAACCGCCGATGACAGCGCCCCTCTCCCCGTCACTATACGGGGATAGGATGCCGGCAGGCAGGTGAGGGGCGGCGCAACCTGCCGGCATGATTACGCCGGTCCGGTCAACAGATCGTGCACGAAGGCGAGCTTGCCGGCGGTGACGTCCGAAATGACGAAGGGGTAGAGGTCGGGCAGGCCCATGCAGCGGTTGATCGAATTGGAGGCTTCCGACAGCACCAGCCAGCGGGCGAGGATCTTTTCGAAAGGCTCCGGTGCGGCGGCCGGTTCCGATGGTGCCGCCTGCAGTCCGCCGCCGGTGTCGCCTTGCGGCAGGTCGTTGGCCTGCACCGTCTCCAGCCGGCCGAGCGGGAAGTTCAGCGCGTGGACCATTTCCAGCGTGTCGGTGATGTGCAGGTGGTGGGCCCAGGTTTCGGCCCAGTCCTCCAATGGATGCGAGGTGGCATAGGCTGAGATGTGGCTTTGCTGCCAGTCGGGCGGCGCGCCGTTGGCATAATAGGTCTTCAGCGCCTGTTCGTAGTCGGCGCGGTCGTCGCCGAACAGCGCGCGGAAAGCCTCCAGCCTTTGCCGGTCGTCGCGGATCAGGCGGTCCCAATAGTAGTGGCCGAGTTCGTGGCGGAAATGGCCAAGCAGCGTGCGATAGTTCTCGCCCATCTCGACGCGCCGCTTTTCGCGCTCGGCCGAGTCGGCCTCGGCGACGTTGAGCGTGATCAGGCCATTGTCGTGGCCGGTCAGGATGCGCTCGCCACCGGGACCGCCGCCGATCGGGTCGGCGAGGAAGTCGAAGGCCAGCCCGACCTCGTCGGCAGGGTTCTGCTTGGGCGCCACCGGCAGGCCGAAGGCGAGCAGCGAATAGATGGCGCGTTTCTTCGCCGCCTCGACGCGGATCCAGCGGCGGCGATTGCCGTCGACGGAGAGATCGGGGATCAGCTGGTTCAGCACGCAGGCGCGGCAAAAAGCGTGTCCCGGCTCGGCCATCCAGTTGCAGGCGCATTCGTCGGCATTGGTGCATTGGAAGATGCCGTCGACACCCGACAAGGCAAAGCGGGCATGCTCGGGATCGTAGAGCACGAGGCTCGAGCAGTTCAGGCACTGGGCGTTCTCGAAATAGAGACGGTGGCCGCAATGCGGGCAGTCGAAGAGTTTCATGTCGGTCTCGAACCCTCAGAGCCAGCATATAGGTGCGCGGCGGCAGGTGCCCAACGCCAATCGCCGGTCTGCGTTCCGCATTCGATCGAGACTGTTTGTTTGAACATGATCTTTTCCGAATAACCGGTTGCCCATTTTTCGCTGGCGCGGTCCTGCGGCTCGGGTTCATGTCCTATTTCGCCGCAAACTGGCCGGCGATCTGTCTGGCCACCGGCCGCATCAGCGCGGCGCGCGCGTCCGAACGGCCAAAGCGGGCCGCCGACTTCAACGTCTTCATGGCTATTTCGACCTCGCCACACTAATCACTTGATCGTAGGCAAATTCCCCGGCATGCGCCTGCGTTGCAGCAGAGACAGTGACAAGTGCGGGTTTCGCTGGCAAATTCGCAACCGGGACGTGATTCAGGCAATCAGGAGAGAAAAGCATGGCATTGCTTGCCAAGGGAAAGATTTTTGTGGCCGCGGTGGTGTCGGTGCTTGCGCTGGCGACGGGCGCGCAGGCCGCAGCCAGCTGTGGCAAGACCGGCGCCGGCTTCGAAGCCTGGAAGCCGGAGTTCGCCGCGGAGGCCAAATCCGAAGGTGTCGGCCCGAAAGGTCTGGCCGCTCTGGCTGGCGCCACCTACGCAACCAAGACGATTTCCGTCGACCGCGGCATTCACAAGGCCTTCAGCGGCTCGGTGGAAGATTTCATGAAACGCCGTGGCGCGTCGGCGATCATTTCCAAGGGCCGTTCGCTGAAGAAGTCGAACGCGGCGCTGTTCGACAATATCGAAGGGACCTACGGCGTGTCGCCGGGTGTGTTGCTCGCCATCTGGGGCATGGAAACTGGCTTCGGTTCGGCCATGGGCAACCAGAATACGGTCTCCGCCATCTTGACGCTTGCCTATGATTGCCGCCGACCGGAGTTCTTTCATCCGCATGCCATTGCAGCCCTGAAGCTGGTCGATCGCGGAGCGTTGAGTTCCTCGTCGGTCGGCGCCGCGCATGGCGAGATCGGCCACACGCAGTTCCTGCCCGGAAATGTCTTGAAGTATGGCGTCGGCAGCGGGAACCTGCGCGACAAGGCCACTGCGTTGGCTTCCACCGCCAACTTCCTCAAGGGTCATGGTTGGCGGGCTGGTGCCAGCGCGCAGTCGAATATCGGCGCCATTGCCGGCTGGAATTCCGCCAGCGTCTACCAACAGGCCATCGCCCGCATCGCCACGGCGATCGATGGCGACTGAGAGCTGGAATCTCTATTCGACGGAAAGCCCGGCCATGTGCCGGGCTTTCTATTTCACATTGAGAACGTAGGAGCAGCCGGCAAGTGTCTTGCCCGGATGCGAGTCGACAGTCGAGACGTTGAGCGCTATGCGCGTTTCGATCTTCATGCCTTTGGCATCCTCGGTGCTTTCGACGATGATTTTCTCGCCCAGGAATTTTTCGGGTGTCGACACCGTTGGAACCATTCCCAATTCATGCGCCAGATCCGGCGCCGAAATCCCGTCAAGGACCGCCATCGGCCCGGTGGCGGTGAAGACGATCGACCTTGTCTGGCGCCCGAAGGCGCGAACCGGCTCCGGCAAGTCGTACTGCTTGAGAAACAGGTTGTTGGACGCGGCTTCCTTCCAGCCGAGCGTTTCCAGCGCAACTGGGCCGTCGCTGATCCAGAAGGCGAAATTGTTGTAAGTAGAGACGCTTGCCTTGCACTCGATCAGCTTGGTCACGTCGACAGAGGTCGGGTCGAACTCCTGGCTGTCCGCCGGCGTCGCCAGGAGGGCCAGCGGCACCAGATATCGACCGAGGCCGCACTTTAAGTTCTTGTTTTTATGCATGTCGTTGTCCCAAAGCCGCTGCACTTTTGGGCGACATGCATCGGGCTTACTTGTTGCGGTTGCGCGCGGCGAGTGTGCGCAGCCGCAATGCGTTGAGGCGGATGAAGCCGGCGGCGTCCTTCTGGTCGTAGGCGCCACGGTCGTCCTCGAAGGTGACGAGCGCATCGGAATAAAGCGTCTTCTTCGACTTGCGGCCGGTGACCATGACGTTGCCCTTGTAGAGCTTCAGCCGCACCGTGCCTTCGACATCTTCCTGGCTCTTGTCGATCATCGCCTGCAGCATCAGCCGCTCCGGCGCGAACCAGAAGCCGTTGTAGATAAGCTCGGCATAGCGCGGCATGAACTCGTCCTTGAGGTGGGCGGCACCGCGGTCGAGCGTGATCGATTCGATGGCGCGGTGGGCTGCGATGAGGATGGTGCCGCCGGGCGTCTCGTAGACGCCGCGCGATTTCATGCCGACGAAGCGGTTCTCGACCAGGTCGAGCCGGCCGATGCCGTTGTCGCGGCCAAGATCGTTGAGTGCCGCCAGCATCGTCGCCGGCGACAGCTTCTTGCCGTTGAGCGCGATCGGATCGCCCTTGAGGAATTCGATCTCGATCTCGGTGACCTTGTCCGGTGCATCCATCGGCGAAACGGTGCGCTGATGGACAAATTCCGGCGGCTCCACCCACGGATCCTCCAGCACCTTGCCCTCGGAGGACGAGTGCAGCAGGTTGGCGTCGACCGAGAACGGCGCGTCGCCCTTCTTGTCCTTCGGCACCGGAATCTGATGCTGTTCGGCGAAGTTCATCAGGTCGGTGCGCGACTTGAACGACCAGTCGCGCCATGGCGCGATGACCTTGATGTCGGGGTTCAGCGCATAGGCGGAAAGCTCGAAGCGAACCTGGTCGTTGCCCTTGCCGGTGGCGCCGTGGGCGATCGCGTCGGCGCCGGTCTCCCTGGCGATCTCGACCAGATGCTTGGAGATCAGCGGCCGCGCGATCGAGGTGCCGAGCAGATAGGTGCCTTCATAGACGGTGTTGGCGCGGAACATCGGGAAGACGAAGTCGGAGACGAACTCCTCGCGCACGTCGACGACGCGGATGTCCTTGATGCCCATCATCTCGGCCTTGCGGCGGGCCGGCTCGAGTTCGCCGCCCTGGCCGAGATCGGCGGTGAAGGTGACGACTTCGGCGCCGAGTTCGGTCTGCAGCCATTTCAGGATGATGGATGTGTCGAGGCCGCCGGAATAGGCGAGCACGACTTTCTTGACGTCTTTGGCCTTGGACATTTTCACTCCGTCGATGGCGGACGCCACAGCCGAGGCGTCACGGATTGTCGGATGGCCTTTTAGCAGGAACGGCAGAGCGAGCAAGCAGGTGCGTCCAGCCAGCAGGGCAATCGCTTCAGGCCAACGACAGTTTCCAATTTGTGGCGGAGACCGCCAATTGTCGAAGCCAGCGCCGCCCCTCATCGCCCTGCCGGTGTCCAGCCGATAGATGGGTAACACTTTGAACCGGATACATGGGTTACAGTTCTCCCCCTGTATTGTCCGTTGCAGCGCCAAGCGGTTTGGTTGGCGCGGCGCTGCGGCGGACAAGCTTCATGCGCCTGGTGTCGATGATGCCGAGCGGATGGGCATGGAAGGAGAGTGCCCATTCGCCGCCCTCGGTTTCGGTGGCGGCGACCGCTTCGCCGACCAGCGCCTTTGAGATGTAGATGAAGCCGCCATTCCACCTGATTTCGCCATTGTGGCGCACATGGCGCACCGCCGCCTCGTCCGGATAATCGGGCTCGGGTGCTGTTTTTGGCATGGCGCGCTGTGACGGGCGGTAATGCTGGGCTGGAGTGTCCATGGCGAGCGCCTCATGCGGACGCTCCTCATTGTAGCTACGCCGGAAGGCCTCGAAGGCCTGGCCCTGAGCCGTTCTGTCGGCCTCCGGCGTCTCAGCCAATGGCAGCATGGTCAGATGAAAGCGCTCGTGGCGTCCATTCTGCTGCGGCTTGCCAGGCGCGATCCGCTCCAGGATGATCCCGAGCTTGATGAAGCGCACCGCAAGCGGCGTCAGACCGGTGACGCCGGCCGATGCAAACGGTGAACCGTTGTCGCTTCTGAACCGATCCGGCAGGCCATGCTCCTCAAACAACCGCTCGAACACCGGCCAGGCCTCGCTCTCTGCTGTTGACCCCGTCGCTTCCAGCGCCAGCAAGTAGCGGCTCGACGCATCCATCACCGTCAAGGGCTCGCAACGCCACCCGTCAACAGTCCGGAACCAACCCTTGTGATCACCCGTCCAGACTGCGTTCGGCCCCTCTGGCTCCGGCCACGGACCATTGCCGCAGGCCCGCAGGTGCGGCCGCTTGCGGGCGCCGACAAGTCCATGCCGCGCAAGGATCGCGCCCACCGTCGAGGCTGAAGGCCAGACCAGCTCGGGCGCCGTGCGCTTGAGCCGCGCAACGATCTTCTTAGGCCCCCACAGCGGGTGCGTCTCCTTCGCCGCGACGATCCGCTCCACCAAGTCAAGCGCCGTCGCCCGGCCATGATTGAGCGGTGCTCGCGGCAGATCGTGCAAACCTTCCGGGCCAAACGCGCGATAGCGACCAAACCACTTGTAGCCGCTCTTACGCGAGATGCCGTACGCCGCACAAAGCGCGCTCATCGTCTCCTCGCCTGCCAGACAATCCACAACAAACCGAAGTCGTTCGTCCATGATGCCAGTCTCTCGCCAAACCATCGCCGGTCCTCCCGGCGGACAAGAAAACTGTCACCCATGCTATCGGTCCATTCTGTTACCTATCTATCCGGTTCGGACACCGGGCACTTCTCCCCGTATAGTGACGGGGAGAAGGGGACTGACCGCAACCTCGGCGCCCTTCTTGCGACGCTGATGATTGGCGAAACCGGCGATGAGAGCGCCCCTCTCCCCGTTACTATACGGGGAGAGGATGCCGGCAGGCAGGTGAGGGGCGGCGCCAGCTCAGCGAACCTCTTGTGGGCCTAGGGGACGTTGATGCCTCCGGGAAAACAACCTGCTGCAATCATGGGCTGCATTTACACGCGGCATTTAATCAAGTTTTCACGCCCCGCCGCTACCAATGACGACAAAGCTGTGTTGGCGACCTGCCGAGACGGCCTTGCCCGCTTCGTCGCGGGAACCCTCGGGCTCGGGCCGTTCTTGATGCGCGTTATATCATGTATCGTCACGGAGCATAATCTGTGGCTCGTCCTGCTGGCGGCGCTGATGTGCGTCACCGGCTGCTGGGTGACGATCGGCCTCCTCGACCGCGCCAGGAAAACCGCCGGCCTGCAGATGCGGGGCTGGCTGTTCCTGACCGCGGTCGCCGCCGGCTCCTCGATCTGGTGCACGCATTTCATCGCCATGCTGGCCTATCAGCCCGGCGCGCCGATCACCTTCGATCCGGTCCTGACCATGGTATCGCTGGTCATCGCCATCGTCGGCACCGGGGTGGGCTTCATCCTTGCATCCGACAAAAGCCGGCGTTTCGCCCCTGAGTGGGGCGGAGGCGTCGTCGGGCTGGCGATCTCGGCCATGCACTACACTGGCATGATGGCCTATCACGTTGCCGGCATCGTCGAGTGGGACGGACCCTACGTCGTCGCCTCGCTGGTCATTTCGTCAGCGTTCTCCGCGGTGGCCGTCGGCCATGCCGTGCGCCGGCCATATCGCTGGTCGCGATATCTCAGCATCGGGCTGCTGGTGCTGGCGATCGTCGGCCTGCATTTCACGGCGATGGCGGCGGTCGCGGTGACGCCTCTGTCCTTCATCACCACCGGCACCAATCCCGACATTCTCGTGGCGATGGCGGTTGCCGTTGCCGTCGTCGGCCTGATCGTCGCGGCCACCGGCTTCGCCAGCTATCTGATCGACGAACGCGGCCGCCTGGAAAGCTTCGAGCGGCTTCAGCATCTCGCCCTCAACGACGCCCTGACCGGTCTTCCCAACCGGGTCTCCTTCACCGACCGTCTCGACCATGAGATCGATCGGGCGCGGGAGGACGAGGAAACGATGACGGCGGTCATCGTCATCGATCTCGACCGCTTCAAGGAGATCAACGATCTCAGGGGACACGCCGCTGGCGACCAGGCCCTCAGGATCGTCGCCCGCAGGCTGGCGAAACTCATCGGCGACGGCGAATTCGTCGCACGGCTCGGCGGTGACGAGTTCGCCGCGATCAAGCGCTTCAAGGATCAGAACGACCTGCTCGGCCTGGTTTCACGGCTGGAGAAGTCGCTGTTCCTGCCCTTGCTGCTCGACGATTTCGAAATCGCCGCCGGCGCCAGCATCGGCGTCGCCGTCTATCCACGCGACGGGGCCGACCGCGAGCGGCTGGTCAGCAATGCCGACCTCGCAATGTACCGGGCAAAGAACGACGTGACGCGGGCGGTCTGTTTCTACGAATCCGCCATGGACGAGACGGCGCGGGCGCGGCGTGCGCTGGCCACCGATCTTCGGCAGGCGATCGATCGGGGCGAGCTTTCGCTCCATTATCAGGTGCAGACCTCGGTGCCGACCGGCGCCACCTGCGGCTACGAGGCGCTGCTGCGCTGGGCGCATCCGGTGCATGGCATGATCCCGCCAGTCGAATTCATTCCGATCGCCGAGGAGAACGGCTCCATCATGGCGATCGGCGAATGGGTGCTGCGCACCGCATGCCGCCAGGCGGCCTCGTGGGACAATGGCCACAAGATCGCCGTCAACCTGTCGCCGGTGCAGTTCGCCCATGCCGATCTGGCCAAGCTCGTTCACCAGATCCTGATCGAGACCGGGCTGTCGCCGAAACGGCTGGAGCTCGAGCTGACCGAATCGACGATCGTCGCCGACAAGGTGCGGACGCTGCATGTCCTGCGCCAGATCAAGGCGCTGGGCGTGACCATCGCGATCGACGATTTCGGCACCGGCTATTCGTCGCTCGACACGCTGCGCTCGTTTCCCTTCGACAAGATCAAGCTCGACCGCTCGTTCATGGCCGATGTCGAGCGAAGCCCGCAGGCCAAGGCGATCATCCGGGCAGTGCTGACGCTGGGGCGCAGCCTCGACATTCCGGTGCTCGCCGAGGGCGTCGAGACGCATGTCCAGCTCACCATCCTGCAGGTCGAAGGCTGCAACGAGGCGCAAGGCTATTTCCTTGGCCGGCCGAAGCCGATCGATCAGATCCTGCTTCCCGGTTCGACAGGTGTCCCGAACGACCAGCCCGCTGCGGTGAAACCCGCCAGGATGCGTCTGGCCAGGCAGGCATAGCGTTACGGCGGGCGCCGGCACGCCGGTGCCGTCACCACGCATCGTCGCTGCTTCTGGCACCAGCGCTGCGTATCCTGTATAGGCCCTTCCATTCCCCTGGGGCCGTCCATGTCCTTCATTCCCGACACCACCACGCTGATCCAGTTCGCCATCGCCACCGTGATCCTGGCGATCACGCCCGGGCCGGACATGACCTTGTTCGTCTCGCGCACGCTGAGCCAGGGCCGCGCCACCGGTTTTGCCTCGATGGCCGGCGCGCTGTGCGGCACGCTGATCCACACCACGCTGGTGGTGGTCGGCGTCTCGGCGCTGATCGTCGCCTCGCCGATGGCCTTCTTCGTGCTGAAGATTTTTGGCGCCGGCTATCTCGTCTTCCTGGCCTGGCAAGCGATCGCGAAGGGATCAGCCTTTTCGCCGGAGAAGAAGACGGGGCCCGAGATTTCGCTGCTGCGCAGCTGGGCGGCAGGGCTCGGCGTCAATCTGCTCAACCCGAAGATCATCCTGTTCTTCATGACCTTCCTGCCGCAGTTCGTCTCCGCGCATGACCCGAACGCGCCGGGAAAGCTGTTCTTCCTCGGCTCGATGTTCATCGTGCTGTCGATCCCGGTGACCGTGCCGATGGTGCTGGCGGCGGAAAAATTCTCGGCGGCGATGAAGGCCAGCCCGCGCGTCACGCGGGTGGTCGACTATCTCTTTGCCGGGGTATTTTCGGCTTTTGCGCTCAAGATCCTGACGGCGCAGGCGAAGTAGGCATGCTTGCATATGTTCTCAGGCGCTACGGCCGCCGCGAAGGCGCGTTGTTGACGGAGGTCCCGGCGCCGCGGCCGCGGCCGCGCGACATTCTGGTCGATGTGCGTGCGGCGGGGCTGAACCCGGTGGACTTCAAATTCCGGCAAGGGAAGTTACGCGCCATTCATCGGCCGAGGCTTCCGCTCGTGCTCGGCAACGAGTTCGCTGGCGAAGTGGTTGCCGTTGGCGGTGCGGTAAAACGGTTCTCCGCAGGCGACCGGGTGTTCGCCCGGGTCGAGAAGGATCGGCTTGGCGCCTTCGCGGAACAGGTGGCCGTCGATGAAGACTGCGCCGCCCATATGCCGCCGAAGCTGGATTTCGAGTCCGCGGCGGCCGTGCCTCTTGCGGCGCTGACCGCCCTCCAGGCGTTGAGGGACGAACTTGGTCTGAAGCCGGAGCAGAAAATCTTCATTTCGGGCGGCGCTGGCGGCGTCGGCACATTCGCCATCCAGATCGCCAAATGGCTGGGCGCCCATGTGACGACGACAGCTTCGAACAGGGGAGAGGCGTTGGTACGCGCGCTCGGCGCCGACGAGATCATCGACTACACGACGGATGATTTCTCCAGAATCGAGAAGGATTTTGACGCAGGCCTTGATCTGATCGGCGGCGAGACCTTGGACAAGATGTTCAAGATCATGAAGCCTGGGGCCAAGATCGTTTCGGTCGCCGCCGTTCCGGAGCCGCAGACGGCGCTGCTGGATCTCGGCGGCCGCAAAATCCTGGCCGCGGTCTTCTGGGTGATCAGCTACGGCGTCAGACAGCGCGCGCGGCGCGCGGGCGTTGGCTACAGATATCTGTTCATGCATCCGAGCGGGAAAGACCTGGCTCTACTCGCGGGCCTGATCGAGCAGGAAAGACTTCGGGTCATCATCGACAAGACTTACCCCTTCGCCGAAATCGTCGAGGCCCTCGATTACGTTGAAAGCGGTCGCGCCAAAGGGAAGGTGGTCGTTACTTTCCCGCCTCGACTGTGAGTGTCGGCCTTCCACCCATCTCGGCCATCTGCTTTCGAGCCAGGGCTCTATCTTCCTGTTTGACCATGATCTTTTCCGAAAACCGGGTCCCTTTTTGGCTGGCGCGGACCTTCGGTGCGGGATCATGATCCGCTTTGCCACCAGCTTCCGGCCCAGCGCCCGGCGCTGAGCCAGTAGAAGATGCCGCCAACCATGCCGCCGCCAATCACCGCCAGGATGGCGCTGGTGTTCCTGGCCGCGAAGGTGGCGTCACCGGCATGGTCGACCAAGCCTAGGAAAACGGCCGCGACCACCGCGCCGGCCAGGGCATAAAACAGCCAGTCGCGCCGGCCGAGGATTTCGGCAATCAGGATGACGACGCAAGCCGGCATGAAGGCGAAATTGGCGACGAACAGGGCGACGAAGGGAATTGAAAAATACAAGGAAGCGGTTGCCGGGTGCGCATGCTCCGGCGTGTAGCCGAGCGAGGCCAGGAACAGGATGTTGAGGAAGGCGCTTGCCGCCAGCGAGGCGACCGCGTAGCCGAACAGGATGACGGCGAAACGGATGAGGTAACCGATGAGGCGGCTCATCCCAGATCTCGGCGTATGCCGGACTTGCGCCCAGCCAGAAGCCAGTAGACCGAACCGGCGGCCGTGCCGGCCGTGGCCAGGAATCCGAGATAGCCCGGATTGAAAATAAACCCGCCGGCCGAGCGCGGGATGGAAACGCCAAAGGCGATGGACGTGATCGCACCGGTGAGTGCAAAGTAGAACCATCCTCGAAGCGACAGGCGTTCGGCGACAAGGATTACCGGGCCGGCGATCAACAGCGCACCGACCATCACGGTCAGCACGGCGAGCGGGAAGGAGCCCAGCCAATCGAATGCGAAGATGATCGACCAGTTGCCGCCTTCTATGCCTTCCAGGAGAGCGATCAGCAGCACGGGGACCAGGATCGAGGTCAGCACAGCGGCGATATAACCGACTGCGATCATGGCGAGGCGCCTGAGCCAGGCGAAGAGGCGGCTCACGCCTCGCCGTGCCCCGCGATCATCATGGCCTCCAGCGCCAGCCGGTCGACCTTGCGCATGCGCTCGGAGTCCGACTTCAGCTGGCCGCAGGCGGCGAGGATGTCGCGGCCGCGCGGCGTGCGGATCGGCGAGGCATAGCCGGCATTGTTGATGTAGTCGGCGAATTTCTCGATCGTCTCCCAGTCCGAGCACTGGTAGTTGGTGCCCGGCCACGGGTTGAACGGGATCAGATTGATCTTGGCCGGAATGCCCTTGAGCAATTTGATCAAACCCTTGGCGTCCTCGATGGAATCGTTGACGTCCTTCAGCATCACATATTCGAAGGTGATGCGCTTGGCGTTGGACAGGCCGGGATAGGCGCGGCAGGCGGCCATCAGCTCGTTGAGCGGATACTTCTTGTTGATCGGCACAAGCAGGTCGCGCAGATCGTCATTGGTGGCGTGCAACGAGATCGCCAGCATGACGCCGATCTCCTCGCCGGTGCGGAAGATTTCGGGAACCACGCCGGAGGTCGAGAGCGTAATGCGGCGCTTGGACAGCGACAGACCATCGCCATCGGAGGCGATCAGCAGCGCCTTCTTCACCGCTTCGAAATTGTAGAGCGGCTCGCCCATTCCCATCATGACGACGTTGGACACTTTGCGGCCCTCGGCCGGCACGATGGCGCCGTCCGGTGTGTCGCGGTCAGGGAAGTCGCCGAGCCGGTCGCGGGCAGTCAAAAGCTGGGCGAGGATTTCCTCTGCCGTCAGGTTGCGCACCAGCTTCTGCGTGCCAGTGTGGCAGAACGAGCAGGTCAGCGTGCAGCCGACCTGCGAGGAGATGCAGAGCGTGCCACGGCCTTCCTCGGGGATATAGACGGTCTCGATCTCGACCGGCCGGCCGGCGCCGCGCGGCGGAAAGCGGAACAGCCATTTGCGGGTGCCGTCGGAGGAGATCTGCTCCTCGACGATCTCCGGCCTGGCGATGGTGAAATGCTTGTCGAGTTCGGCGCGCAGATCCTTGGAGATGTTGAACATGCCGGCAAAGTCGGAAACGCCGCGCACATACATCCAGTGCCAGAGCTGCTGGGCGCGCATCTTGGCCTGGCGCTCCGGCACGGTGCCCGAGGCCACCAGTGCCTCGCCGAGCTCGGCCCGCGTCAGGCCGATCAGCGACGGTTTTTCCGGCAGCGCCGCGCGGGCGCGCAACGCGTCACGGGCACCCTCGGTGGTGAGATCGAATGAAAGGGTCATGGTTGCACTGATATAAGCGGTTTGCGGCCGATGTCATCCATCGTGCCGGACATGAAGCGCGGCGCATAGCACAGGTTGAGCGCGGAGTCATGCCACCTGACTTGGAAGGTCGGCGCCGCCCCTCATTGCCCTGCCGGGCATTTCTCCCGTAAAACAAACGGCAGAGCAATCGCATACGAGAAGGTTTCGCTCTACGAATACCCCCACCCTTAGTCCCTCCCCACAAGGGGGAGGGAGACTTCCATTGGCGCTGATCTCGGCAAACTGGACAAATTCACGCCGGGTATGATGGATAAAGGCGCGCGGCAGCGTTCCCTCCCCCTTGTGGGGAGGGTTAGGGTGGGGGTCCATCTCGCAAAAATCCATATGCGATTGCCCGGCCGTAAACGGGGAGAAAGAGGCCGGCGCCAACGTTTCGCAGGCTGGTCCCAACCGCTGCCACTGTGCTAGGCCGGAACCTCCCTTCCGGAGGACAGACATGGCCGGCACGTCGCGAAAATACCCTATGCTGCGGCGTTCGCGCGCGATGTTGGGCTCGCGGCGCGTCTGGCAGCCGCGCCTGGTGTTCTGGGCCGGCGCGGTCGGCATCGGTGTGATCAGCGTGCTGTTCGCGGTACTGGCCGACAGGGCTCAAGGCCTGTTCCATGCGATGATCGGCACCGAGGGCAACTGGCGTTTCTATCTGCCGCTCATCGTCACGCCGCTCGGTTTCGTGCTGTGCGCCTGGCTGGCGCATAGCGTCTTTCCCGGTTCGCAAGGCAGCGGCATTCCGCAAGCCATCGCCGCCCGGCATTTGCGCGACGACGAGGACCGCAGCCATATCCTGTCGCTGCGGCTCGTCGTGGGCAAGATCGCGCTGACCATTGTCGGCCTGTTTTGCGGCGCCTCGATCGGCCGCGAGGGTCCCACCGTGCAGGTCGGCGCGTCGCTGATGCTGCAGGCGGCGCGCTGGGGCGGCATGGCGCAGGCGCGCGGCCTGATCCTGGCCGGTTCGGCGGCCGGTATCGCCGCCGCCTTCAACACGCCGCTGGCCGGCATCGTCTTTGCCATCGAGGAGATGGGCCGCACCTACGAGGCACGCACCAACGGACTGGTGCTGACGGCGGTGATCCTGGCCGGTCTCGCCTCGCTCGGCCTGCTCGGCAATTACACCTATTTCGGCGTCGCCAAGGACACCATCTCGTTTGCCGCCGAGTGGCCGCTGGTGCTGGCCTGCGGCGTCGTTGGCGGCGGCTTTGGCGCGCTGTTCTCGCTGCTGGCCTTGAAGGCGACGCGGCGGATCCGGCGCTGGCATACACAAGCGCCGCTGCGGCGCGCTTTGCTGGTTGCAGCAGTCTGCGGGTTGCTGGTGGCGATGATCGGCATCGCGTCGGGCGGCCTGACCTTCGGCACCGGCTATGTGCAGGCGCGTGGTGCCGTCGAAGGCACGCCGCTGCCCCCAATCTTCTTTGCAGAAAAATTCCTGGCCGGACTGCTGTCGATGATCTCGGGCATTCCGGGCGGCATTTTCGCGCCCTCGCTGGCGGTCGGCGCCGGCATCGGCAGTTCGCTCGGCCTCATCTTCGGCGCCAGCACGGGGGCGGCGGCGCTGCTTGGCATGGCCGGCTATTTCGCCGGCGTGGTGCAGGCGCCGATGACGGCCTTCGTCATCATCCTGGAGATGACCGGCAATCACGACAATGTCATCGCGCTGATGCTGGCCTCGATGCTGGGCTACGGCACGGCGCGCATGATCTCGCACGAACCGCTCTATCACGCGCTGTCGCGCGTCTTCATCGCCGAAGCGATCCGGCGGCGGCGGGCAACCGCCGATTCCTGATCTGCCGGCTGCGTCCGGCGGATCAAGTCGCGGCGATTTCTGCTGCCTACATCGCCATTTTTTCACATTCGGCCTGGGCCTTCTTGGACGACGTGTCGATCATGTATGCCTTGCCCTGGGCGTCGGTCATCATCATCATGCAATGCTTGATTGGTTTTGCCTTTTTCATCATCTCGGCGCTCATCTTCGCATCCGGCATCATGGTCCCCATATGCCCGTCGGGCATGATCGCCGTGACTTCGCCGCCCTTCATCATCGTCATTGTGCCCATCGCATCCTCGGCAAAAGCCTGCGAGGCGGAAAGACCCATGAGGCCGGCAATGGCTATGAGCTTGATCGTGTTCATCCGCGTACTCCTGGTTGAGCGGAGCAAAGCTGCCCCTCTTCGAGTTCGCGAATCCCCGGAGTTAAGTTACCTCAACACGAACAAGTGATACGGCCGGCGCCGGGCCTCAATGCTTGCAGCAATAAGGCCGGGCTTTAGGCCCGGCCTGTCATGCAAAAGGAAGTTTCGGCCAAACGAAGCCTATTTGCACTTGGCGATCGACGACAGCGCCGCCGAAATGCCCTTCAGCGAGAAGACATAGGATGTGGGATTGCCGCGGCCGGACTTCGCCGTCACCTTCATGTCGGTGCCGGTCTTCATCGCAGCGATCAGCACCGGCTCCTCGGCGGCGTTCTCGACCCAGGCCGATTTGCCGCGCGTGAACATCGAGAACGACTTCTTGTCGATGGTGACGGTCGCCTTGGAGCCTTCCTGGAAGGTGTAGCCGGCGATGAATTGCGGCTCATAGGACACCTGCTGTCCCGGGCGCTGGCTGACGAAGAAGAACATGTCGCCATGGTCGAGCGTCGGCGGCTGCTTGTCGGTCGGCACGGTCAGGACGTAGCAGACCTTGCCGCCCGATGCCTGGTAGCTGTAGGTGCCCCAGGCATTGTGCTGGCCGATCTTGGTCGCCGACTGCGCCAGTGCCGGCGCCGCCACGGCCACCAGGACCAGGCTCGAAACTATAGCAATCAATCCGCGCATCGTTTTTCCCGTATTCCAAATGGTGCGGAGGCAGGCCGGCTTGGCGTCCTGCCCGTCGCTTCATTTTGATTTAATCTGGGTTACCAAACGGTGAATTTCCTTTGAGAAAAGGACCCTCACCCCAGGAAACCGCCGCCATTCCCGCGCCGCCGCCTTGCGAGCGGGTGGCGCGACGTCCCTTTGGCGACTTGGAAGCCATGAAAGCGGCAAGAGTTTGACTTTTTGCTTTGCCGCCAAATGCCTGCTTCAAAGGCATTTTGCGCGCGCGACCGCCTGCTCAGCCCTTGTCGGCGATGGCGTCCTTGGCGGCCTGCCGGTGCGCCGGCGTGATGTGGGCGCCGACGGCGGTGATCGCGGCGGTAAGCACGGCGATGTCGTCGGTGAAGCCAAGCCCGAAGATGAAGTCGGGGATGACGTCCACCGGCAAGACGAAATAGCCGAGCGCGGCCAGCAGAATGCCCTTGGCGCGCAGCGGCGTGTTCTTGTCCATGGCGCAGTAATAGGCGGCCACGACCTCTTCCATGAAGGGGATCTGCCGCGCGGCCTTCTTCGCAGTGCGCCAGAATTTCTCGCGCACTTCGCTCTCGTCGCCCAGCCTGTCGCCAAAACCGAAGAAATCAAAACCGGATTGTTGCACCATCAGTATCTCCTGGCAGGACCGTGCGCATCCCAGCGCATGCCCGCGAGCGAAGATGTGGTGAAAGCGCCAGTCCGCTACAAGAGCTCGGCCCACAAATGGCGGATGGCTCGACTGGCAATTGCCCCCTTGGAGGTTTGCGGTAACGTCCCTCCCGTCGTCATCCTAGGGCGAAGCAAGGAGCGAAGCGACGCGGCGCAGACCCTAGGATCCTGTGTGTTGTTCCGGTGCTATGGTTGAAGTGGGAAGGAGACCGAGAGGATCCTGGTCGTCCTTTCGAGGACAGGCCGTGGCATGGCTCGGTCCCTTCCCACCGGTGAACCATCAACCTGAACAGTTGCACGGGGCTGTCACAAGCAGACCCCGCACCACAGGAAGAGGCGTGGACATGATAATGCAGAATTATGTCGGCTGCGACATCTCCAAGCAGTGGCTCGATTTTTTTGATGAGGCAAGCAGCCGTTACCAGCGCATCGACAACCAAGCCGATGCCATAACAACCTATGTGGCCGGCCTTTGCCCCGGCCGCGATTTTGTGGTCATGGAGGCGACAGGGGTCCATGACCGGCTGCTGCGCCATGCGCTGGCCAAGGCAGGCGTTGCGTTTTCGCGGCACAATCCGGCGCATACCCACCATTATGCGAAGTCGACGGCGCGGCGCGCCAAGACCGATCGTCTCGACGCCAGGATGTTGAGCGGCTATGGCCGCCGCTATCACCCTGAAGCCGAGCCGGCGCCGCGCGAGGAAGGCGAACGGCTTCAATCGCTTGCCCGCCACCGCGACCATCTCGTCGAGATCAGGGCAAGGTTGAAGAAGCATCTTGGCGAAGCCTTCGACGAGATCGTCATCGCCGAGCTCGAAGAGCTGATCGCCAACTTCAACACACGCATCAAGGTGCTCGAGGGGGCGGATCGCCGAAGCCATTCGCCAAGCCGAGGATACTGCCCGCGACAACGCGCTGATGGTCTCCGTGCCCGGCGTCTCCAAGATCACCGCGTTCTCTCTGCTGGCGCACCTGCCCGAGCTCGGCCTGCGTTCACCCAAGTCGATCGCAGCACTCGCCGGCCTTGCCCCTTTCGACAACAAGAGCGGCAAGCTCAATCGCAGGAGCCAGATCCAGGGGGGCCGATCGCGCGTGCGCCGTGCCCTCTACATGGCAGCGCTGGGCGCCATCCGAGCTTGTGAGCGCTTCAGAACTTTCTACAGCGCCATCGCAGCCCGCTCAGGGTCAAAGAAGCTGACTATCATCGCCGTCGCAAGGAAGCTCCTCGTCGTCCTCAACGCCATCATTCGAGATAAAAAAGCTTTCGCATGAACACAGTTGCCATGCCGCGACTTAAGAGCGCCGCAGCGGTGCTGAATTCTGCTCCGCTGCACCCCTCCACCAACGTCGCGGCATGGATCCTCGGGTCTGCGCGTCGCTTCGCTCCCGCTCCGCCCGTTGATGACGAAGCTGGGGTTGCCGCACCCTAGATAACCCTAACCAAAAAAGCGGTTCATCTTCTTCGCCAGATCGATGTCGAGCGCGGTGACGCCGCCGGCATCGTGGGTGTTCAGCGTCACGTCAACGGTCTTGTAGACGTTCGACCAGTCGGGGTGATGGTCCATCTTCTCGGCGGCAAGCGCGACGCGGGTCATGAAGGCGAAGGCCTCGGAGAAATTCGCGAAGGTGAATGTGCGCTTGATGGAGGCGCCGTCCGCGGCCGGTGCCCAGCCATCAAGCCCGGTCAACGCCGCGGCGATTGCGTCCTTGCCCAGTTTCTCTCTCGTCATATCGGGTTCCCATGCTATTCGAAGAATGACCCTCACCATAATGCATGTCGCCCAAAAGTGCGTTGCGGTTTTGGGATAACGACATGCACAAAAACAATTCCGGATCGATGAGCGCGAAGCCCATAAATTCCATTCTTTTCGTCTGCCTCGGCAACATTTGCCGGTCGCCACTGGCGGAAGGTATCTTTCGCGCCGTGCTGGCAGAGCGCGGGCGGGATCAGGATTTTCTGCTCGATTCGGCCGGGACGGGCGGCTGGCATGCCGGCGAGGCGCCGGACCGGCGCTCGATCACAGTGGCCGCCAGCCATGGTGTCGACATTTCCGGGCAAAGGGCGCGCAAGGTGCTGCCGCAGGATTTTTCCCGTTTCGACCTGATCCTCGGCATGGACCGCTCGAATGTAGCCGACCTCAAGGCATTGGCGCCGGCGGCGATGCGCGACCGCATCCATCTGTTCTTGGAATTCGCCGAGGGAAAGCCGCGCGACGTGCCGGATCCCTATTATGACGGGGCGGATGCCTTCGCGTTTGTCTACCGCATGGTCCGCGAGGCGTCGGAGGCGCTGGCGGCAAGGCTGGCGGCGCGGGCATCCGTGCCCGACAGCGGCCAGGCTTCCTCGACGATGTAGGGGCCGCCGCCGACCGAATCGCGCGACGACATCAGCACGAAACGACCGATGCGGAACGGCAGCGTCGCGAAATTGCCACGTGCCGACAGATACTGGGCGACGTCGAGCGGAGCTGAATTGCGCAAGCGCGCCAGCGTCACATGCGGCATGAATTTGCGCGGGTCGGCGGGAATGCCGAGTCGCTGGCAGATGCGGTCGATCTCGCCCTGAAGGGCGGCAAGATCTGATGAGGCGGAGGCGCCTGCCCACACCGCATGCGGCTTTTTCTGGCCGAAGGCGCCGACGCCGGACAGGGTCAGCGGGAAGGAGGGCCGGTGGACACGGTCGAGCGCGTTGGCGATTTCATCGGCGACATGGCCTGGGACATCGCCGATGAAGCGCAGCGTCAGATGGTAGTTCTCGACGTCGATCCAACGGGCCCCGGGCAGGCCGCCCCGCAGCAGGGACAGCGAAAGGGCGGCGTCACGCGGTATTTCGAGGGCGGTGAAAAGACGCGGCATGAAGAGCCTCCCTTCCTCGAATCGAAACATTAGCCCTAGCGAATCATCGATAATCAAACAGAGCAAGAGGTTTGTTGGTCACAGGCTTTGCTAAAAGCTTCCCCAACGGCAGGCGACCAGTCTGATCTCACGAACCTCCCGGCACCGCCGCGATGGCCTTCTCGACCGCCGGCAAGATGCGTTCGACCATCTGGTCGACGCCCCGGGCGCTGGGATGCAGGCCGTCCTCGAGCTGCATCCCCGGTTGGCCAGCGACGCCGTCGAGAAAGAACGGATAGAGCGGCACGCCGTATTTCTCCGACAGCGCCGGGTAGATCGCGTCGAAGGCGGCCTGGTAGTCGGCGCCGAGATTGGGCGCGGCGCGCATGCCGGCCAGCAGCACGGCAATCTTGCGCTCTTTCAGCTTGCCCAGCATGTCATCCAGGTTCTTCCTGGGAATCTCTGGCGAGACGCCGCGCAACATGTCGTTGGCGCCGAGTTCGAGAATGACCAGCTGCGTGCCGTCAGGCACCGACCAGTCGAGCCGCGCCAGGCCGCCGCTCGTCGTGTCGCCCGAAACGCCGGCATTGGCGACGGTCACATCGTGCCCCTTGGCGCGCAGCGCCGCCTGGAGCTTGTCGGTAAAGCCCTCGCCCGGCCCGAGGCCAAAGCCCGCCATCAGGCTGTCACCGAAGCCGACGATCTTGAATGGCTCGGCCCGCGCCGACGAAATGGCGCCGCAAATGGCGAGGAAAACGATGAAGCCTGCTTCTATCAGGCGTTTGAAAGACATGCGGCAGGCCCCATATGACAAAGGAATTCGTCCGGCTCTGCAAGCGGAGCCTTCATCCCCTGATATAGGACACTTTCATTTTGACAGAAGCCGTCATCGCGCTGAAGGACGTATCGCTGACACTTGGCGAAGGGGCGTCGTCGGTTCATGTGCTGAAAGGCGTCAGCCTCGAAGTGGCGGCCGGCGAGGCGACCGGCATCGTTGGTCCTTCGGGCTCGGGCAAGTCGACATTGCTGATGGTGCTGGCAGGCCTGGAAAGGGTCGATTCGGGTACGGTCCGAATCGCCGGCGAGCTGCTCAACGGCAGAAGCGAGGACCAGATTGCTTCGTTTCGTGGCCGAAACATTGGCATCGTGTTCCAATCCTTCCACCTCATCCCCAATATGACGGCGCTCGAAAATGTCGCGGTGCCGCTGGAACTGGCCGGTCATGCCGACCCGTTTTCGGTGGCGGCGCGGGAACTGGCGGCCGTGGGCCTGAGCGACCGCGTCACCCATTATCCCGGCGAATTGTCGGGCGGCGAGCAGCAGCGTGTCGCGATCGCCCGGGCGCTGGCGCCGTCACCGCGCATCCTCATCGCCGACGAGCCGACCGGCAATCTCGACCAGGCGACGGGGCGGCAGGTCGCCGATCTGCTGTTCGCCAAGGCGGCCGAGCGCGGCATGACGCTGGTGCTGGTCACCCATGATCCGGCACTGGCGGCGCGCTGTTCGCGCCAGGTTTCGATGCGGTCGGGCCGGATCGAGGCGCCGGCGCCTTTCAAAGTGACGGCCTGATGCCGTTGTCGCAGACGCTAAGGCTTGCCGTCCGCTTCTCACTGCGCGAGATGCGCGGCGGCCTGTCCGGCTTCCTGATCTTCCTTGCCTGCATCGCGCTCGGCGTCGCGGCCATCGGCGGCGTCAATTCGGTGGCGCGCGCCATCACTGCCGGCGTCGCCAATCAGGGCCAGACGCTGCTCGGCGGCGATCTCCGCTTCCAGATCAACCAGCGCGACGCCAGCCAGGCCGAAAATGGCTTCCTTGACGGGCTGGGCGTCGTTTCGCGCACCGCCAGCATGCGCTCGATGGCGCGTCTCGCCGACGGAACCGACCAGGCGCTGGTCGAGGCCAAGGCGGTCGATCACGCCTATCCGCTCTATGGCGCACTGGAGACCGAACCGACCCTGTCGAAGCAGGAACTGTTCGGCGAAGAGTTCGGCGTTTTCGGCGCCGCGGCCCCCGATCTGCTGTTCGAACGGCTGCATCTCAGAATCGGCGACCGGCTGAAGCTCGGCACCGCCACATTCGAGCTGCGCGCCAGGCTGGTCACCGAACCCGATGCGGTGTCCGACGGTTTCGGCTTCGCGCCGCGGCTGATGATCTCGACCGACGGGCTGGCGGCCACAGGACTGGTCCAGCCGGGAAGCCTGGTTGAAAATGCCTACAAGGTCCGGCTCCCCGCCGACGCCGACGAGGCGCGGCTCAAGGCCATCCAGGACCAGGCGGCCAAAGACTTTCCGCAGGCCGGCTGGTCGATCCGCACGCGCGACAATGCCGCACCGGCGTTGTCGTCCAACATCGAACGCTTCTCGCAGTTCCTGACGCTGGTCGGGCTGACGGCGCTGGTGGTCGGCGGCGTCGGCGTCGCCAATGCGGTGCGCGCCTATCTCGACGGCAAGCGCGGCGTCATCGCCACCTTCAAGAGCCTGGGCGCTTCGGGCGGCTTCGTCTTTGCCGTCTATCTGGTGCAGATTCTGATCATCGCCGCGCTTGGCATTCTGCTCGGCCTCGTGCTCGGGGCGCTGATGCCGTTCGTGGCCAGTGCCGCGCTTCAGTCCGTCATTCCGGTGCCGGCGGAGGGCGGTTTCTACCCCGGCGCGCTCGGCATGGCGGCGCTGTTCGGCCTGCTGGTGACGCTGGCCTTCGCGCTTTTGCCGCTTGGCCGCGCCCGCGACGTGCCGGCAACCGCGCTGTTTCGCGAGATGGGGCTCGAAGGCCGCGGCTTGCCGCGCCCTGTTTATGTCGCGGCGGCTGTCGGCATCGCGCTGCTGCTGGCGGCGCTGGCAATCCTATCTTCCGGCGACCGGCGCATCGCCTCGATCTTCGTCGGCGCCACCATCTTTGCCTTCCTGGTGCTGCGCCTGGTCGGCGCGCTGGTGCAATGGGCGGCGAAGAAGAGCCCGCGTGTGCGCTTCGTGGCGCTGCGGCTCGCCGTCGGCAATATCCACCGGCCCGGCGCCTTGACGCCGTCGGTGGTGCTGTCGCTCGGCCTCGGCCTGACGCTGCTGGTGACGCTGGCGCTGATCGACGGCAATCTGCGGCGGCAGGTCTCCGGCAGCCTGCCGGAGCGGGCGCCGAACTTCTTCTTCGTCGATATCCAGAGCAGCGATGTCGATGCGTTTTCCGCACTGGTCGGCAAGCAAGCGCCACAGGGAACGCTGGCCAAGGTGCCGATGCTGCGCGGCCGGGTGATGGCGCTCAACGGCGTCGATGTCGACAAGGTCAAGGTGCCGGCGGAAGGCGCCTGGGTGCTGAAAGGCGATCGCGGCCTGACCTATGACGCCAGGCAGCCGGACAATACGACGCTGACCGAGGGCCGCTGGTGGCCGGACAATTATGCCGGCGAGCCGCTGGTCTCGTTCTCGGCCGTGGAGGGCAGGGAGATCGGGCTGAAGCTCGGCGACACCATCACGGTCAACGTGCTCGGCCGCAACGTGACGGCCAGGATCGCCAATTTCCGCCAGGTCGAGTGGGAGACCATGGGCATCAATTTCGTCATGGTGTTCTCGCCCAACACATTTGCCGGCGCGCCGCATGGCTGGATGGCGACGCTGACCGAAAAGAACGCCACGGCGGCCGACGACGCGCGCGTCCTCAATGCCGTCACCCGCGCCTTCCCGGCGGTGACGACGGTCCGGGTCAAGGACGCGCTCGATGTCGTCAACCGGCTGGTCGGGCAGCTCGGCACGGCGATCCGGGCCGCGGCCGGCGTGGCGCTGATCGCTTCGGTGTTGGTGCTGGCCGGCGCGCTTGCCGCCGGCAACCGGGCGCGCATCCATGATGCGGTGGTGCTGAAGACGCTGGGCGCGACACGCGCGACCCTGATTGCCGCTTTCTCGCTCGAATACATGCTGATCGGGCTCGCCACCGCGATCTTTGCGCTGGCGGCGGGCGGTGCCGCCGCGTGGTTCGTCGTTGCCCGCATCATGACATTGCCATCGCATTTCATGCCGGAGGTGGCGGTGGCGACCATTCTGTTTTCGCTGGTGGTCACGGTCGGCATTGGTCTCGCCGGCACCTGGCGGGTGCTCGGCCACAAGGCCGCGCCGGTGCTGCGCAACCTCTGAATCGGCCGGTATTTGGTTAAATCGGAGTAATGTTGCGCCGCCAAACGCCGGAAAAACCGCACGGTGTGTGTCTCACGAAGCATTACACCCGGTTACGGTCTTGTTCTTGACGCGAATAACCATCATATTTCGCCATAGGCATGCTGGAGCCCCGCCAGCGGCGCCTGGGTCGTGATGGACCTGACACCGGACGGGGCAGAAGCAATAGAGGACTCCCATGGCTGAACCCATTCGCAACTATCAGACGCGCGCCGTGCCCGGCGCCGGCGTTGATGCGGGCATCGATCAGGGCCTGCGCGCCTATATGATCAAGGTCTACAATCTGATGGGGCTTGGCCTCCTCATCACCGGTCTTGCCGCGGTCGGCACGATCATGCTGGCCACCACCACCGATCCGGCCTCGGCCGTCGCGACGCTGCCAAGCGGCGAGATGCTGACCTCGTTCGGTTACGCGATCTTCGGCTCGCCGCTGCGCTGGGTGGTGATGCTGGCACCGCTGGCCGCCGTGCTGTTCCTGTCGTTCCGCGTCCAGTCGATGAGCGTTTCGGCGGCGCAGACGACGTTCTGGGTCTATGCCGGCCTCGTTGGCCTGTCGCTGTCGTCGATCTTCCTGGTCTACACCACGGCCAGCATATCGCAGACCTTCTTCGCCACCGCCGCCGCCTTTGGCGCGCTGTCGCTCTACGGCTACACCACCAAGCGCGACCTGACCGCCCTCGGCTCGTTCCTGATCATGGGCGTGTTCGGCATCATCATCGCGTCGGTGATCAACATCTTCCTGCAGTCGTCGGCGCTTTCCTTCGCCGTCTCGGCGCTTGGCGTGCTGATCTTCTCGGGCCTCACCGCCTATGACACGCAGAAGATCAAGGAGATGTATTTCGAGGGCGACACTTCGGACGTCGCCGGCCGCAAGGCGATCATGGGCGCCCTGACACTCTACCTCGACTTCATCAACCTGTTCATGTTCCTGCTGCAGTTCATGGGCGACCGCCGCTAATCAGCAGCGCTGGACCATCGAGTTTGGAAGGGGCGGCCCAACGGCCGCCCTTTTCTTTTGTGCCGGGTTTTGCTGTTATTGCGGGCAAGGCAATGGCATGCATAAAAAATGAGCAATATCGCGATACGGCCCGCAATTGTGGCCGACCTCGACCGAATCACAGAAATCTATGCCGATGCGGTCACTCAGGGCACGGCGAGCTATGAGCTGGAGCCGCCCGACCGCGCCGAGATGGGCGCGCGCTTCGACAGTTTGACGGCGGGAGGCTTTCCCTATCTGGTGGCGGCAAAGGACGGCGCCGTGCTCGGCTACGCCTATGCCGGCGCCTTCCGGCCGCGCCCGGCCTACCGCTTCATCGTCGAGGATTCGGTCTATGTCGCGCCCGAGGCCAAGGGCCAGGGGGTTGGCCTGTTGCTGATGCAACGCCTGATCGAAGCCGTCGAGGCGACGGGCTTCCGCCAGATCGTCGCGGTGATCGGCGATGGCCGTCCCGACAGCGCTTCGGTGCGGCTGCACGAGAAGCTCGGCTTCCGCCATTCGGGCCGCCTCGAGGGCTCCGGCTACAAGCACGGGCGCTGGCTGGACACGGTGTTCATGCAGCTATCGCTGAATGGCGGGGCGTCGGTGCCGCCCGACCCGGAGTCGCTGCCGGAGCAGAAGTTTCGTAAGCAGAAATAAGGGCTTAAGCCTGTACCAGCTTCAGCTTGCCGTCGAACACCCCAAGCACGCGGCCGAGCTCCTGGCCACGCTTCAAGATGCGGCCACCGGCGGCGATGACGGCAAAGGCACCCTGCTTGCGGGCCAGTTTCGGATCCTTGACGATCTGGAACAGCGGCACTTCGCTAGCCCGGCGGAACACGGAAAACACAGCCCGGTCAGTAAGATGATCGATGGCATAGTCGCGCCATTCATTGGCGGCGACCATGCGTCCGTAGAGCCTGAGGATCTGGTCCAGTTCACGCCGGTCGAAGCGTACCGGCTGATCGAGGCGCTCGCGTCGCGCCTCGTGCAGCGGGATCAATGTTGCGGATGCGTCCGCATCCCCCATCCCACTGCCGTCATCGGTCATGCCCCGATCCTTCAAAATGAATCTTTGCCAACCAAAGTTGGCGCGTTCGCGGCTGAATTGCAAGACCCGGCAAAGCGAGCGCAGCGCCGCGCTGTTTCTGCAACGTCCAGTCACTTTTATGAAACGCCCTGTTGGAATTGGTGATGCTTCGCCACATTCTCGCCTTTTTTTATCCGCGCTCATGCCCCAATGTCCGACGAATTTACCGGCGTTGCCTGAGACGGTTCGGTCCGGCACCGGCTCGTAAACCCCAAGCCCCCCGCCCACGGGTCTGCGTCGGATCGAACCAACCTCGGTTTTTCCTTGGAGAAACCGGGTGCGACGATCCCAAAACCTAAATGACCGACGTCAGAAGCAAGCTGACGTCGGTTTTTTATTGGCTGGGTGGAGGTGATGGTGAATGCTGCGAGGCAGAACACAGATCTCGTTCTGTGGCGATCCTTCCCACCCCCCTCTGTCCTGCCGGACATCTCCCCCGCAAGGGGGGAGATCGGATCTCACTTCTGCTTTCGCCAATCTCAAACGTCGAACAGGATGGCGAATAAGACGAAGCTGCCAATCTCCCTCCTTGCGGGGGAGATGGCCGGCAGGCCAGAGGGGGGTGCTGTCCCGCCGACATCAAAATTGTGCACCGCTGCGGCGTCTGGGCAACCTCGCCTCGCCATCGGCGCTTCAATCGAGATCTGACGGCCTCTAAGGCTTGTGAATAAAGGCGGCGCCGAGGATGGGGCCGGGCAGACCGTCCTTGCCGACCGACTGCAACAGCACGGCGCAGCCGCCCTTCTTGGAAATCTCGCTCATCGGCAATTCGTAGCGTTGCGCCTTGCCGTGCCACATGCCGGCAGTCTGGATGCTGGTGACGGCATTCCAGTAAGTCATCTTGCGGCCGGTGTTCTCGCCCTGGCCGATCTTGATGGTCTGCGGCGGGTCGAAATAGACGATGATGACATGGGCATCGCTGGGGCCGCCGCCGGCATCGCCGGCATCGATCATGACGCGATCGCTGGTGCGGCTGACCTTGACGGAGACACGCATGCCTTCGCCGCTCCTCGCCATGCGGGCGAGCGCGCCATTGACCTCGCCGCGGCTTGCGCCGTTGACATGGACGCGGCCGTTGATGACGGCCTGCGGTGTGTAGACCGAGCGGCTGCCGAAGGCGCGCATATAGTCATATTGCCGCTCGGTGTTCTCCTTGCGGCTCAGCGTGTCCTGCCAGCCGAGATAATCCCAGTAGTCGACGTGGTAGGCGAGCGCGACGAGGTCTTGCTTTGCGGCAAGCTCGGCAAACAAAGCATCGGCCGGCGGGCAGGAATTGCAGCCCTGGCTGGTGAACAGCTCCACCACGCCCAAGGGTTTGTCGGACTGCGGCTTGTCGGGCTCGGCGGTTTGCCCGGCGCCGGCAAACCCCAAAAAGGCCAGCGCAAGGGCTGCCAGCCACAATAATTTTCGCGAGGCCATGGTCATCCGATTCCCGCCGGTGACGCCGGCTTTATTGTGATTGCCGAAATATGTGGCAGAACCCTAAGTCAACGGGAAGTCACGTTGCGGTGAAATTTTTGCCATTGCAACCGGCCGCACCTGCGCAATAGAGCGGTTCATCGTTTCACGGAAACGCCGAAACCCCTATGTCTCTGCTTTGACGCAATTCCCCCAAGGGAAAGCGCTACACGCTTTTCCCGGGAAAACCGTTTCACACTTTTCCTGGAATTGCTCTACGAGAAGGCTTGCGCTTCAGGGTAGAAACCGATTCGGGCGGCAATCGCGATGTGGCAAACTTTTCTGGCGCCGGTCGACCTCTATTGCGAGCGGATCGGGCCGGGATTCTGGTCCGAGCCAGTCAATGCGCTGACGAACCTCGCCTTCATCGCTGCCGGCCTGTGGGGTGTGCGCGAGGTGCGAAGGCTGGGCACCGGCACCTTTGCCGAGGTGCTGGCCTGGTGGGTGGTGGCGATCGGCATCGGCTCGACGATCTTCCACACCTTTGCCACCAAGGGCACGATCTGGGCCGATGTGCTGCCGATTGCCGGCTTCACGCTGGCCTATACGCTGTTCAACCTGCGCCGCTTCCTCGGTATGGAGTGGGGCAAGGCCATCGCCATCTTCGTTGTCTTCTACGCGGTTGCCGGGGCGATAACCTTGGCCGTGCCGGACTGGCTGCGCCAGGCATCGAACGGCACGACGGGCTACCTGCCGCCTTTCCTGGCGCTGGCTTTCTTCGGCGCTCTGGTGACGGCCAGCGGCAACCGTGCCGGCTGGTACAATCTGGCGGGCTCGGCGATCTTCGTCGTGTCCGTCATCTGCCGGATGATCGATCCGATGGTCTGCGGCAGCTTTCCGCTTGGCACGCACTTCCTCTGGCACATCTTCAACGGGCTGATGCTTGCCGTGCTTCTGGCCGCCGCAGCGCGCTACGGCGCGCCGCAGCGTAGGGCAGTAGGGCAGTAGGGCAGTAGGGCAGTAGGGCAGTAGGGCAGTAGGGCAGTAGGGCAGTAGGGCAGTAGGATGCTTACTTCCCCTACTCCCTTACTGCCTTACTCCCCTATTCCCTTCCCCCTATGCCGCCAAATCGCGCAGCACGTACTGCAAAATGCCGCCGTTCTTGAAGTAATCGAGCTCGTCCAGCGTATCGATGCGACAGATGATCGGCACGTTCTTCACCGTGCCATCGCCATAGGTGACCTTGGCGGTCATCGTCTGGCGCGGCTTGATGGTGCTCAAACCGTCGATCTCGACCAGCTCGTCACCTCTGAGATTGAGCGTGGCCCATGAGGTGCCGTCCTCGAAGACGAAGGGGATGACGCCCATACCGACCAGGTTCGAGCGATGGATGCGCTCGAAGGACTGGGCGATGACGGCGCGGACGCCGAGCAGATTGGTGCCCTTGGCCGCCCAGTCGCGCGACGAGCCGTTGCCGTATTCGACGCCGGCGAAGATGACCAGCGGCACGCCTTCCTTCTTGTATTGCATGGCCGCGTCGTAGATCGATTCCTCTTCCTTCGACGGGTAGTGGATGGTGTAGCCGCCCTCGCGACCATTCTCGCCCAGCATGTGGTTGCGGATGCGGATGTTGGCGAAGGTGCCGCGCATCATCACCTCATGGTTGCCGCGACGCGTGCCATACTGGTTGAAGTCGGCGACGCCGACGCCGTGATCGGTGAGGTATTTGCCGGCCGGTGAGGCCGCCTTGATCGAACCCGCCGGCGAGATGTGGTCGGTGGTGATCTTGTCGCCGAACAGGCCGAGCACGCGGGCGCCCTTGATGTCGCCGATCTTGCCGAAACCAGTGGTCATGCCGGCGAAATAGGGCGGGTTCTGCACATAGGTCGAGTTGTCGTCCCAGGCATAGGTCTGGCCTTCCGGCGCCTGGACCTTCTGCCAGTGTTCGTCACCCTTGAAGACGTCGGCATATTTGCGGGCGAACAGCTCGCGCGTGACGTTCTTCTCGATGAACTCCTGGATCTCGGCCGAGCTCGGCCAGATATCCCTGAGGTAGACCGGGTTGCCGTTCTTGTCCTCGCCAAGTGGCTCCGACGTGAGGTCCTTGGTGACGGTGCCGGCCAGGGCGTGGGCGACGACCAGCGGCGGTGACGCCAGATAATTCGCCTGCACGTCGGGCGAGACGCGGCCTTCGAAGTTGCGGTTGCCCGACAGGACCGCGGCGGCGATCAAACCCTTGTCGTTGATGGTCTTCGAGATCGGCGCCGGCAGCGGGCCGGAATTGCCGATGCAGGTGGTGCAGCCGAAGCCGACCAGGTTGAAGCCGATCTGGTCGAGCTCCTTCTGCAGGCCGGATTTCTCCAGATACTCGGCTACCACCTGACTGCCGGGCGCCAGCGAGGTCTTGACCCACGGCTTCTGCTTCAAACCGAGGCGGTTGGCGTTGCGGGCCAAGAGGCCGGCGCCGATCAGCACGCTCGGGTTCGAGGTGTTGGTGCAGGAGGTGATGGCGGCGATGACGACATCGCCATGGCCGAGATCGTGGCTGGTGCCTTCTACGGGATAGCGCTTGTGGATCTCGGCGGCCTTCTTGTATTCGGTCTCCATCGCCTTGGCGAAGCCTTCCGGAATGCCTTCGAGCGCGACGCGGCCTTCAGGCCGCTTGGGGCCGGCCATCGACGGCACGACGCTGCCGAGCTCGAGTTCGAGCAGGTCGGTGAACACCGGGTCGGCCGAGCCGGTGTCGCGCCACAGGCCTTGCGCCTTGGAATAGGCCTCGACCAGAGCGATGCGATCCTCGCTGCGGCCGGACATTGTGAGGTAGCGGATGGTCTCGCTGTCGACCGGGAAGAAGCCGCAGGTGGCGCCATATTCGGGCGCCATGTTGCCGATGGTGGCGCGGTCTGCCAGCGTCATGTTGGAGAGACCCGGGCCGAAGAATTCGACGAACTTGCCGACGACGCCCTTCTTGCGCAGCATCTGGGTGACGGTGAGCACCAGGTCGGTGGCGGTGACGCCTTCCTTCAGCCTGCCGGTGAGACGGAAGCCGATGACCTCGGGCAACAGCATGGAGACGGGCTGGCCGAGCATGGCCGCCTCGGCCTCGATGCCGCCGACGCCCCAGCCGAGAACGCCAAGGCCGTTGATCATGGTGGTATGCGAATCGGTGCCGACACAGGTGTCGGGATAGGCGGTGGTTTCGCCGTCCTCGGTGTTGGTCCACACCACCTGGCCGAGATATTCGAGATTGACCTGGTGGCAGATGCCGGTGCCGGGCGGCACGACGCGGAAGTTGCGGAACGCCTGCTGGCCCCATTTGAGGAATTTGTAGCGTTCCTCGTTGCGCTCATATTCGAGCTCGACATTGCGGGCGAAGGCCATCGGCGTGCCGAACTCGTCGACGATGACCGAATGGTCGATGACGAGGTCAACCGGCACCAGGGGATTGATCTTCTGCGGGTCGCCGCCGAGCGAGGCCATGGCGTCGCGCATCGCTGCGAGGTCGACCACCGCCGGAACGCCGGTGAAATCCTGCATCAGGACGCGGGCCGGGCGATAGGCGATCTCGACGCCGGCGGTGCCCTTGTCGGTCAGCCAGCCGGCAACCGCCTGGATCGATTCCTTGGTGACGGAGCGGCCGTCCTCGTTGCGCAGCAGGTTCTCCAGCAGCACTTTCATCGAATAGGGCAGCTGGGCGATGCCGGTAAGGCCGTTCTTCTCGGCCTCGATGAGATCGAAATAGGCATACTCGGCGCCACCCGCGGTCAGTGTGCGGCGGCAATTGAAACTATCGAGGGATTTTGACACGTGCGATCCTTGTCTGTTCAGCCTGAAAGGGAACGGACGCCGATGGCATGCAATCACGCGCAAAGGTGCGGGTACGGCCATTTCCGCTGTCCGTTCCCAAGCAACCCGAGCCGTTCAAGGCGGCGCGTGCGCTGGTTCGGCGCTAATTCTGATCCCGCGCCGACCGCTGGCACGGATGCACCGCATATAGAGAATTTTCTGGAATAGTTCTAGACAGTTGCAAAGCAAATTTGTGCGATGCGGCAGCTGTCGCGACACATGGTTTTCAGGGCAGGCGAGGGATGCGGCTGATCGCCGAGAATCTGGGCGGCGAACGCGGCGGTGACAGGGTGTTTTCCGGCATCGGCTTTGTGCTGCAGGACGGCCAGGCGCTGGTCGTCACCGGGCCGAATGGCGCCGGCAAGTCGACCTTGCTCAGGATCATCGCCGGGCTGCTGCCGGTGGCGGAAGGCAGCGTGCGGATCGAAGGCGTTATGAAGATTGAAGACGGGGGCGAGGCGTTTCCGTCGATCGCGTCGGCCTGTCATTATCTCGGCCATCAGAACGCGATGAAGCCGGCGCTCAGCGTGGCGGAAAATTTGCGCTTCTGGCGCGACTTCAACGGCGATGGACATGTCGGCGTCGAAGAGGCGCTGGAGACCGTCGGGCTCGGCGGCATCGGCCATTTGCCGTTCGGCTATCTCTCGACCGGGCAACGCCGCCGGGCGGCGATCGCGAAACTTTTGGTCAGCTATCGGCCATTGTGGCTGCTGGATGAGCCGACGGCGGGGCTGGACAAGGCTTCGGAGGGTAGGTTCGCCGGGCTGATGGGGAAGCATTGTGGGGAGGGCGGGATCATTGTCGCGGCGACGCATCTGCCGCTGGGGTTGGATGGGGCGGAAGAGTTGAGGATGGGGGAGATCGGCTAATGTCGGCGTTCCCGCCCACCCCCCTCTGTCCTGCCGGACATCTCCCCCGCAAGGGGGGAGATCGGCAGTTTCGCTGCATTCGCCTTTCTTGCGACTTTGAAGATTGGCGAAACCCGGGGTGACATCGGATCTCCCCCCTTGCGGGGGAGATGTCCGGCAGGACAGAGGGGGGTGGGACGGAACGCTATCCTCGGAAAGAAGGTGTTCGACCTACTGTGGCGCCTCGCCCATGCTAGCCCTCTTCGCGCGCGACATCCGCCTCAACATCCGGGCCGGCGGCGGGGCGTTGACTGGCGTCATCTTCTTCCTCGCCGTCATCGCCACTATCCCGTTCGGCGTCGGGCCGGACCTGAAGCTGCTTGCCCGCATCGGGCCGGCGATCCTGTGGATCGGTGCGCTGCTGTCTTGCCTGCTCGGGCTCGACCGGCTGTTCCAGGCGGATCGCGAGGACGGCTCGCTCGACCTGCTGGTGCTTGGCAATGACCGCCATATGCTGGCCCTGACGGTGCTGACGAAATGCCTGGCGCACTGGGCGGGAAGCGTGCTGCCGCTGGTGGTCGCGGCCCCCTTGCTCGGCCTGTTCATGAACATGGAGCCGCTCAGCATCGGCGCCACGGCGCTGACGCTGCTGGTCGGCACGCCGGCAATCACCTTCATCGGGGCTGCGGGCGCGGCGGTGGCGGTGGCGCTGCCGCGTGGCGGGCTGCTGATCTCGGTGCTGGTGCTGCCCCTGACCATTCCAGTGCTGATCTTCGGCGTTTCGGCGAGCTATGGCGCGACGGCCAATCCCGATCCGTTCCTGCAACCCTTCCTCATTCTCGCCGCGCTGACCTTGTTTCTTGCGGTGCTGGGGCCGGTGGCGGCGGCGCTGGCGCTGCGTCACGGCACGGATTGAGCGACGCCGGTGCCCTGTTGCATGACGTCAAAGGCTGCGGCGCGGCGACCGATTGCGAAGCCGGTGGCGCGAGGCTAAGGGAAGGCATGTTCGAATTGGGCGACATGATCGGTTTGGCGAGCGGCACTTTGGCGGGGCCTGCCGCATGAGCGCGCACGCCCTTTACGTCGCGGCTGCCTATGGCATCACCGCCGTCGTGCTGGCCGGGCTGGTCGGCTGGATCCTGCTCGACCAGCGGGCCCGCAAGCGCGAACTCGCCGAACTGGAGGCGGCCGGCGTACGGCGTCGTTCCGACAAGGGCGCCAAGCCATGAACACAGAGACGGAAACGCCGACACCACCCTCTCGCCGCCTGTTCGTGCTTTTGCCGCTGCTGATCTTCCTCGGCCTGGCTGGACTGTTCCTGTCGCAGCTGCTGTCGGGGCGCGATGTTTCGGAGGTGCCGTCGGCCTTGATCGGCCTGCCGGCGCCGCAGACCAACCTGCCGGCGCTGGAGGGCAGCAATTTGCCGGGGCTCGATTCGAAAGCTTTCGCCGGCAAGGTCACGCTGGTCAACGTCTTTGCGTCGTGGTGTGCCCCGTGTCGCGAAGAGCACCCGGTGCTGCTGGCGCTGGCGCAGGACAAGCGCTTCACCATGGCGGCGCTGAACTACAAGGACCGGCCCGAAAACGCCCGGCGTTTCCTCGGCGATCTCGGCAATCCGTTCCAGGCCATCGGTGTCGACGAGGCCGGCCGCACGGCGATCGACTGGGGTGTCTATGGCGTGCCGGAAACCTTCGTCATCGGCAAGGACGGCAAGATCGCCTACAAGCATGTCGGCCCGTTGACGGCCGAGTCGGTTGAGAGCCTGTTGTTGCCACAGATCGAGAAAGCACTGGCGGCGCCGACTGACTCGAAGACGCGCCAATAAGCGCGCTTCGTCATCCTAGGGCGTAGCGACGCGAAGCGGAGCGCAGACCCTAGGATCCATGCCGTGGCATCAGCCAAAGAATGCGGCGGATCAGGATAGCTGACCGCTGGATGGCGAACAGATCAGAATTCCCCACCGCCGTGACGCTTCGATGTCGCGGCATGGATCCTCGGGTCAGGCCCGAGGATGACGAACGCTGTTCGGCTCAGCCGTAGATCTGCTTGTGGACCTGGTAGAGCATTTCCGAGCGGTCGGCGCGCATGTCGGCCAGGTCACGGCTGGAGAAGCTGTCGATTTCGGCGACGAGACGGTTGTAGTGCTTGCGCTTGGCTATGCTGGTGCGAGCGCGGGTCATGAGATCGTTGAAGATCATAGCAAGGTTCCTTTTGGCGCCGCATTTCCGCGGCGGTTATTCCTCCCTTGATCAATACGAAGCATGACATAGGAATGGTGCATTGCAAAAAGAAGATGTTGCAATGCACCATTGCGTGCAGCGCATAGCCGGTTAAGCCCGCTTAACCCGGGTTAAGAAGGCTTAACCGGCATCACGTCTGCTGGAGGCCGCAGGCTATTTCATGATCGATCTTGCCTTCTTGATCGCTGGCTGGCTTGATCCGGTGCCGCGTTGATTGATCCGGGAGGGAAGCCATGGCCGCCGCAGACTACGAAATTCTCGATCCGCGCTTCGCGCGCCTGGTCGGCACGAATGCGCATGTGAACAAGCTCTTCACCGGCTGCCAATGGGCGGAAGGCCCGGCCTGGTTTGCCGCCGGCCGCTATCTCGTCTGGTCGGACATCCCCAACAACCGCATGCTGCGCTTCGACGAGACCGACGGCCGTGTCAGCGTCTTCCGTCAGCCATCGGGCAATTCCAACGGCAACACCGTCGACAGGCAAGGCCGGCTGGTCACCTGCGAGCATTCGGGCCGCCGCGTCAGCCGCACCGAGCATGACGGCTCGATCACCACCATCGCCGCGAAATGGCGTGGCAAGCGGCTGAATTCGCCCAACGATGCGGTGGTCAAGTCGGATGGCTCGATCTGGTTCACCGATCCCTCCTATGGCATCGACAACGACTATGAGGGCGACAAGGCCGAAAGCGAGATCGGCGCCTGTCATGTCTACCGGGTCGATCCCGGCACCGGCGAGGTCGAAGCCGTCATCACTGACATGGTCAGGCCCAACGGCCTTGCCTTCTCGCTCGACGAGAGCAAGCTCTATGTCGTCGACACCGGCCGCACGCATGGCGCGCAAGATCCTGCCCATATGCGGGTGTTCAATGTCGGCAAGGGCGGCAAGAAGGTTTCGGGCGAAAAAGTCTTCGCCGACTGCACGGCCGGCCTGTTCGACGGCTTCAGGCTCGACGAGGACGGCCGCATCTGGACCAGTGCGGCCGACGGCATCCACTGCTACGATCCGGACGGGACGCTGATCGGCAAGGTCAAGGTGCCGGAAGTGACCGCCAATTGCGTGTTCGGCGGCAACAAGCTGAATTGCCTCTACATCGCCGGCACCACGTCGCTCTACATGGTGCGGCTGATGGTGAATGGCGCCAAGACTTATTGAGAGACTGGCTGCGACTTGAGCGCTGGCGGCTGTCAGACAGTTTCGTCAAAGCGGTCGCGAGCGTGAAAAACCTGGGAGGATAAAATGCCGTTCGTCAACATTCGCATCGTCAAGGAAGTGATCGCCGCCGATCCGGCGGGCAAGAAGGCGGACATCGCCAAGAAAGTCACGGCGGCCATCATGGACGCCACCGGACTGGGCAATGACGACGTCTGGGTGGTTTTCGAGGAGGTCAACGCCCGCGACTGGTATGTCGGCAAGACCGATGTCGAGACGCTGAGAAGCAAGAGGTAGTTCCTCGACCCAGGTTGGCGGGACAGCGCCCCCCTCTGCCCTGCCGGGCATCTCCCCCACTTGGGGGGAGATCGGCAGCTTCGCCGTCCGGCCTTTTTCTTTCAACGTTGCAGATTGGCGAAGGCGGGGGTGACAGCCAATCTCCCTCCTTGTGGGGGAGATGTCCGGCAGGACAGGGGGGGCGCGAAGGACCGCCGGCGCCCTGCCCTTGGCCGACGAAGGCATAGTGGCCGCCGCTCAACGCAAGCGAATGAAGTCCGCGAAGGCGGACAGCGCGCCGCACATCGCCAACTGGCTCTCCGGCTCAGCCAGGATGGTCTCCACCTCCGGCGGTTTCTTGCCGAGCAGCGCGATCTCCAGCACATCTTCGCAAAGCGCGAACGACATGGTGCGCATGATCTCGACCAATGCGGCGCGGGCAAACAGCGAGCGCGGCGAGGCGTGCACCAGCATGGCGGGCTTCGCGACGGCGGCGTCGCGCGAGACAAGCCAGTCGAGCGCGTTCTTCAGCCCGCCCGGCACGCCATGGGCATATTCCGGACAGGAGATGATGACGCCGTCGGCTTGAGTGACGGCGTCGATCAGCGTGGAGGCTTCCTGCGGCGTCCGCTCGCCCTCGTCGTCAGGATTGAAGATCGGCAGGCGGCCAAGCCGGTCATGGACAGCGACGCGACAGCCGGGTGGGGCGTTGCGCGCCAATGCAGCGATCAGCGCGGAATTGGTGGAGGCGGCGCGCAGGCTGCCGGAGATGGCAAGGATGTTCAGCAAGGCATGGAACCAGTCGGGACGAATCGTGGTCCCGAAAGCCTACCACATGGTCTGCTTGTAGCCGTCGTCCAGCCAGCGGTCGGTTGCCTCGACCGAATCGGCGAGCGCCAGCTGGTCGCGCAGGATCTGGCCGAGCGTCGGCAGCGTCGCGCGGTCGTACCAGGTGTCCGGCTTCCACAGATCCGAGCGCATGAAGGCTTTGGCGCAATGCATGTAGGCGGCCTTGACGGTGACCACGACGACGCTTTGCGGTTCCTTGCCGTCGACGGCGAGCCGTTCGCGCAAGGTCGCGTCGACGGTGATGCGGGCGTCGCCATTGACGCGCAGCGTCTCGTTCATGCCGGGAATGAGGAACAGCAGGCCGACCGAGGGATTTACGAGGATGTTCTCCAGCGTATCGAGCCGGTTGTTGCCGGGCCGGTCGGGGATGGCGATGGTGCTGTCGTCGAGCACGGCGGCGAAGCCGGGCTTGTCGCCCTTTGGCGTCACGTCGGCATTGCCGGCGCCATCGGACGAGCCGATCAGCACGAATGGGCTCTTGCCGATGAAGGAGCGGCAGTGGCCGTCGAGCGCCTTCAATTCCTTGCGGATCGAGCCGTCGGTCGGGCGCGGCGTCTTGTAGATCGTCCTCAGTTCGTCGCGCGTGGTGACGAATTGCATGGCCCTCTCCCTATTTCCCGGCCTTCTCTTCTTTCCCGGTCTTGTCGTCGAGCGAATGGCGCAGGATCAGCGGCATCTGGCTGAAGGTGAACAGAAGCGTGATCGGCATGATGCCCCAGACCTTGAAGGTAACCCAGGCGTCGGTGGAAAAATTCCGCCACACAACTTCGTTGGCAAGGGCCAGGAACAGGAAGAACAGGCCCCAGCGGAAGGTCAGCTTGCGCCAGCCTTCGGCGTCGAGGCTGAAGGCGGAATCGAAGACATAGCCGAGCAGCGACCTGCCGAAATAGAGGCCGCCGAGCAGCACGCCGCCGAACAGCGTGTTGACGATGGTCGGCTTCATCTTGATGAAGATGTCGTCCTGCAGATAGAGCGTCAGCGCGCCGAAGATGAAGACGACGACGCCCGATACCATCGGCATGATCGGCAAGGTGCGCATCAGCAGCCATGAGGCGATCAGCGCGATGGCGGTGGCGGCCATGAACAGGCCGGTGGCGACGAAGATCGGGCCGCCGAATTCGGCCAGAACGGGGAATTTCCGCACCAGCCACTCGCCGCGCGCATTGGCGAAGAAGAACACCATCAACGGCCCCAGCTCCAGCACCAGTTTGAGCAGCGGATTGACGCTTTCTTTCTTCTCTTTTTGCGGGTCGGACGGATCGCGTTCGAGAATGGGTGGGTTCATGGACTTTCTTTCTTACGCATAGGCTGATCCAAAAAGTCTGCAGCTTTTTGGGATATGCTTGCTAGGCAACTCCAGCGATCGCCCTGGCGAATTCGCTTGCTGAAAAAGGTTCGAGGTCGTCGACCTGTTCGCCGACGCCGATGAAATAGACCGGCAATTTGTGCTTTGCCGCGATCGCCACCAGAATACCGCCGCGCGCCGTGCCGTCCAGCTTGGTCATCACCAGGCCGTTGACGCCGGCGACATTGCGGAAGATCTCTACCTGGTTGAGCGCGTTCTGGCCGGTGGTGGCGTCGACCGTCTGCAGCACGGTGTGCGGCGCCTCCGGGTCGAGCTTGCCGAGCACGCGGACGATCTTCTCGAGCTCGGCCATCAGTTCGGTCTTGTTCTGCAGGCGCCCGGCGGTGTCGATGATCAGCACGTCGGAGCCGGCTTCCTTGGCCTTCTCGAAGGCGTCATAGGCGAGGCCTGCGGCATCGGCGCCGATCTTGGAGGCGATGACGGGCGATTTCGTCCGCTCGCCCCAGATCTTCAATTGCTCGATGGCCGCGGCGCGGAACGTGTCGCCGGCAGCTAACATCACCGACAGGCCGCCATCGGTCAGCTTGGCCGCCAGCTTGCCGATGGTGGTGGTCTTGCCGGTGCCGTTGACGCCGACCACCAGGATGACATGCGGCTTGTGAGAGAGATCGAGCTCCAGCGGCATGGCGACGTGGCTGAGCACCTTCTCCACCTCGGCCGCCATGATGGCGCGCACTTCCGCGTCGGAGACATCCTTGCCGTAACGGCTGGAAGCCAGCGCATCGGTGACGCGCAGGGCGGTTTCCATGCCGAGATCGGCGCGGATCAGCACGTCTTCCAGATCCTGGAGGGTCTCCTCGTCGAGCTTACGCTTGGTGAAGACGCCGGCAATGTTGCCGGTGAGTTCGCGCGACGAACGGGCAAGCCCGTCCCTCATGCGCTGGAACCAGGAGCGTCGAGGCGCCGGCTCCGGCGCTTTCACCGGTTCGGCCTTCTGCTCGACTTTCTTGGTGACGGTCACCTTGCCGGGGGCTGGCCTTACCTCCCCCTCGATGGGGGAGGTCCCGAGCGCAGCTCGGGGGTGGGGGTGACCAGCGCCGGCGCTGCCACCCCGCCCCGCCACTCCGTGGCCACCCTCCCCCTCGATAGGAGGGTGGGGCGCTGGCGTGACTTCGGCCGATGGTGCTGAATCTTGCGCAGGCTCGCGCTGCCCCTCACCCTTACCCGTTCCGGGGCGAGCCACGGGTCTCGCCCGTCCTTCGGACCCCCGTAGGGGACGGGGAGAGGGGGGCGTCAGCGTTGCGGCTTCTTCTTCGATGTCTGCAAGAGGAGGCGCGGCGTCGTGATCGGCTCCCTTCTCCCCGTCCCTATACGGGGAGAAGGTGCCGGCAGGCGGATGAGGGGCGGCACCAACCTCCGAGGAGGGAAGCTTGGTAGCAGTCGGAATTGTCGACGGAGCCTCTACCGGCGGCGCCGGAACTTCAACGGGGGCCGGTTCAGGCTGCTTCTCCGGCTGAGCCGGGACGACCTCCGGCCGCCCCGGCTCAGGAATTTCCTGCGGCGCAGGCTCTGGCACTACAGGCGCAGCCGGGACTTCCTCGGGCGTCGGCTCCTCAACAGGCGCTGCCGGTTCAACCGGCCGCGGCTCTTCGACAGGGGCGGGTTCAGGCTGAATTTCCGGCTCGGCAGGGACGGTCGGCTCCGGTGCGGGCGGAATCGAAGGCGTTGGCTGTGGCCTCGGCGCCTCTGGCGCAGACTTTACCTCCCCCTCGATGGGGGAGGTCCCGAGCGCAGCTCGGGGGTGGGGGTGACTGGCGCTGGCGCTGTCACCCCACCCCGCCGCTTCGCGTCGACCCTCCCCATCAAGGGGAGGGTGGGGCGTCGGCGCCAGTTCCGGCGCTACTGCCGGCGCAGGTACAATTTCCGCCTCGGGCCGCGGCTCATCGCGCTTCAGAAATTCCGGAACGACCTGTTCGGCCGCCGGTTTCAGCGCATCGAGCGCTTCCCATTTGATCGGCGGCAGCGGGGCGGTCTCGTCGATGCGCTCCTCGACCACCTCTTTCTTGCCGAACGAAAATATCTTCTTGAAAAAACCAGCCATGCTTTGGGTTTCTCAGGCCGCGCAGGCGGCAAAGGGCGCCGCGATCAGCCTGATACCATCGTGGCCGGTGATATCAGCTTCGACGATCTCACCCGGCACGCCCGCGCCGAGTGCGGCAAGCGTGAAACCTTCGGTGCGGCCAAAACCGTCGCGCTCGATCAGGATCGACTGACGTGTGCCCGAGAGCGACGACAGATGGCGCCGGTACGCAGCCTCGCCGGCGGCGCGCAGCCTGGCGGCGCGCTGCTTGACCAGCTCGTGCCGGACCTGCGGCATGCGCGCGGCGGGCGTGCCTTCACGTGGGCTGAACGGAAAGACATGAAGATGGGTCAGCCCGCACTCCTCGACGATCTTTTCGGAATTCTCGAACATTTCGTCGGTCTCGGTCGGGAAGCCGGCGATGATGTCGGCGCCGAAGACGATGCCGGGGCGCAATTTGCGCACGTCCTCGCAGAAGCGGATCGACTGATCGCGCAGATGCCGGCGCTTCATCCGCTTCAGGATCATGTCGTCGCCCGATTGCAGCGACAGATGCAGATGCGGCATCAGCCGCGGCTCGGTGGCGATGGCGTCGAGCAGATCGTCATCGGCCTCGATCGAATCGATCGACGACAGCCGCAGGCGCTTCACATCGGGCACCTGCCTGAGGATGGTCTTTACAAGCTTGCCGAGCTTCGGGGCGGCCGGCAGGTCGGCGCCGAAACTGGTCATGTCGACGCCGGTCAGCACGATCTCGGCATAGCCGTTTCCGGCAAGCCGCCTGACCTGCTCGACGACGGCGCCCATCGGCACCGAGCGCGAATTGCCGCGACCGTAAGGGATGATGCAGAAGGTGCAGCGGTGGTCGCAGCCGTTCTGCACCTGGACGAAAGCGCGCGCCCGGCCCTCGATGGTATCGACCATGTGGCCGGCGGTCTCGCGCACCGAAAAAATGTCGTTGACGCGCGCCTTTTCGGTGTCGTTGACGCCGAAATCCGGCAGCGCGCGATAGGAGTTCGCCTTCAGCTTCTCCTCATTGCCGAGCACGAGATCGACCTCGTCCATCGCGGCGAAGTTCTGTGGCTCGGTCTGCGCGGCGCAGCCGGTGACGATGATGCGGGCCAGTGGGTTGTCGCGGCGCGCCTTGCGGATCGCCTGCTTCGCCTGACGCACCGCCTCGCCGGTGACGGCGCAGGTGTTGAAGATCACGGCGCCGCCTTCCAGCGCGCCGAGGCCGGCGTTTTCCGCCTCGCGCCGCATCACTTCGGACTCATAGGTGTTCAGCCGGCAGCCGAAGGTGACGACATCGATACCCTGGGACGCCATCAGGCCGCGCTTTCGGTGTCGCGGGCCCAAATGCCGGTCGACGGATCGAAGCTGCCGGAAAATTCCCATTCGGCGGCACCGGTGAGGATGACGTGGTCGTTATCCAGCCATTCGACATGCAGCGTGCCGCCGCCGGGTGTCATCAGGCTGACGCTGCGGCCGGTCCGGTTGGTGCGGGCCGCTGCCACCACCGATGCGCATGCGGCCGAGCCGCAGGCCTTGGTCAGGCCGGCGCCGCGCTCCCAGGTGCGGATGACCATGGTCTGCGGCGAAGTGACCTGGGCAAGGGTGATGTTGGCACGTTCGGGAAACATCGGGTGGTTTTCGAGCAGCGGGCCGAAGCGGTCGAGCTCGTAGGACCAGACGTCGCGGTCGACCCAGAAGATGGCGTGCGGGTTGCCCATCGAGACGACCGAGGGCGAGTGCAGCACCGGCGCGTCGATCGGTCCGATCTGCAATTCAATCATCCGGGTATCGTGGAATTCCTCGGCCAGCGGAATGTCCTGCCAGCCGAAACGCGGCATGCCCATGTCGACGGAAATCGACCCGTCGGCATGTTCGCGCGCGTTGAGAATGCCGGCGACGGTCTCGAAGGTGAAGGTCTTCTGGCCGGTCTCGGCGGCCAGCGCCTGAACGACGCAGCGCATGCCGTTGCCGCAGGCCTGCGCCTTGGAGCCGTCGGAATTCAAGATGTCGATGAAAAAGGCGGTGCCCGGCGTCCTGGCGTCGTGGATCGCCATGATCTGGTCGAAGCTGGTCGCGGCATCGGCGTTGAGGGCGATTGCCGCCGCCGGCGTCACCCGATCGGCACGGCTGCGCATGTCGGCAACGATGATCTCGTTGCCGATGCCGTTCATCTTGGCGAAAGGGGCAGTGCTGGCCATTGCTCCGGAAATTCCGTGTCCGTTTGCCGCTATATGGCGGAAACGGGCAGGAATTACCAGTGCGCAGCCCCCTTACGAGGCTGATAACTGGATCTAGCCGGCGATCTCGATATCGGTGGTGAAGGGTGCCGTCTTGGTCGAATTCTGGTCATGCATGAGGAAGTTGCAGCGGTATTTGCCGGGCGGCAGGCCATCGAGCGACAAGTCGAGCTTGAAGAACAGTTCGCGGTTGTGCGAGCGGGAGGCGACTTGAACGCTGCCAATCTTCTCGAATGTGCCCAGGGCGTCGCCCGAGTCGGAAAGCACGGTGAGGTCGACGGAAAGCGCGATCTGGCTATTGCCGAGGCCGTCCGAGCCATAGCCATAGCCGACCGGCTCCATGTAGAGCGCGACCTTCTCGCCGGGCTTGTAGATGTGATTGGCACGCTCTTTGTAAATGCCGAAGCCGGTGGCCGTGTCGACCTGCTTGACGTTCTGGACGGCAAGCGGCATCGCTTGCCAAAAGGCTTCCTCGGCGCTGCGGAACTTGTCCAGCGCGCCGGCGCCGTCGCCCGACTGCAGCAGCTTTTCCGCCTCCGCCGCGCGATCGGCGACGTCTCCGGCAAAGGCGGCCGACGTGGAGATACCCATAGCGAGCAGGACTGCCAGGATTGATTTCATAAGACGCGACTCCGTTTCCTTGAAACGCCATATTGGGCGAAAACCGCTGCGGGGCAATCGACGGTCCACGGCTCGCCTCAGCGTATGTCCCAGACCTCGCCGGGCCGCAAGGCGCGAAAGCGCTCTCTTGGGATGCCTTGATCGTCAAGCGCCTCGGACAATTTGCGGACCGGCTCGTCAATCGGCTCGTCGGTGAGCTGAAAGGTGCCCCAGTGGCAGCCGGCCGCATAGGCGGCGTTGCACAGTTTCATGCCTTGCACGGCTTCCTCCGGGTTCTGGTGCTGCGGCGCCATGAACCAGCGCGGCTCGTAGGCGCCGATCGGCAGGATGGCGAAGCGGAAGCCGCCATGCTTTTCAGCCATCAGCCGGTAGTTGGTGCCGCCGTGGAAGCCGGTGTCACCGGCGAAGTAGAGTTTGCCGCCCGGCGTCTCGATGACGAAGCCGGCCCACAGCGCCATGCGCCGGTCGCCGGCGCCGCGCGCCGACCAATGATGCACCGGCTCGACATGGACGGCGACGCCGTTGCCGATGTCGACCCTGTCGCCCCAGTCATGCGCCGACAGAAGCAGGCCGGGAACGGCATCGCCAATGAGCACATCATTGCCCAGCGGGGTGATCACCAGCGGGTCGTGGCTGGCCTTCAGCCGCTTCAGCGTGGCGAGGTCGAGATGGTCGTAATGATTGTGGCTGACCAGCACGAGGTCGATCGGTGGCAGGTCGGCGAAGGCAATGCCCGGCGGGTTGACGCGTTTTGGCCCGACAAAGGGGAGCGGCGAGGCGCGCTGCGACCAGACCGGATCGGTGAGGATGTTGAGGCCGGCCGTCTGGATCAGCAAGGTGGAATGGCCGACCATGGTCACCGTCAGCGCGGCGCCTTCGACCCCTGTCGCCGGTTTTGCCGGCGGGAAAGGGCTCGGATTGGTTGCCGGCCATTTCGAGCGCTTGCCGCTCAACCGCCATTTCAGCAGGTCGGCGAAGCGGCCAGGTGGCTGGCCGTCGGGGTTGAAGAACAATGTGCCGTCGAAATGATCGCTGGGCGGGCCACTGTAGTATCGATTGGCGGCTTTCCTTCTCGCGGCCAAATTCTTGCGCTCCAGCAGGTCACGTTTCCCAGACATAGGCTCTGTGCCGGCCGGCGCAAGCGTTTGCCGGCCAAATGTCAAGGAAGCGGCCGATCGGATTGCCGAGGATCAAACGGCAGGTGGCCGTGCGTCGTGATTGCGATAAATTTGCAACAAATGTTGCCGCAAACCGTATTTTAACCATATCGGGTTGAAATTTCGCCACCTTCTCCATCTTGGTGGAGGTGAGATTGCGCGGACGGCTTCCCCCCAGCCGAATCCGACGGAGGTTGGAATGACTTTTTCGAAAAGCGGCCTGGTGGCCGTATCGCTGGCGGTGCTCGTTGCGAGCGGCTGTTCGACCTCACGGTTCTCGTCGATGGATGACCAGCAGCCGGCGCCGCTGCAGCCGGCCCCGGCCGGCAAGGTGACCGCCAACCAGCTGCCGCCGCCGGCAGCACCGGGCGCCGCCGACCCGTCGCAATTCCCGACCGCGCCCGCGAATACGCAGGTCGCTTCGGCACCACCGTCAGACGGCTCGGCGCCGGCAGGTGCTGCCGATCTGACCGCGGCCAGCGTCGCCGGTGTCTGGAACGCCAGTGTTTCGGGCCAGAGCTGCAAGGTGGCGACGCCGCAAACCAAATTCGGCGCCGGCTTCCGTGCCGGACCGCTGCACTGCCCGGCGCCGATCGACGGCATCAAGTCGTGGAACGTCGCCGGCAAGCAACTGACGCTCTATGACGAGAATGGCGGCACGCTGGCGCGGCTCTATTCATCGAGCGGCTCGAAATTCGACGGCCAGACTTCCAACGGCCAGCCGATTTCGCTTACAAGATAGGCTGACCCGCCCCTTATTTGTTTTTTACGCAATTCCTAGGGAAAACCGCTACACACTTTTCCTGGAATTGCTCCAGAACGACGTGACCGATGCATCTGCGTGACGGCCTCCAGACCCATGCGACCGTCAGGCAGCGCTACGACCATCTGGTGGAAACCGGCGCGATCGAACGCGATCCGGCGCAGGAACGGACCGCCGCCGCGCTCGACCGGCTGACCGACGAGATCTCGGCCAAGCGGCTGGCACACAAGTCCAGCGCGCTGGGCTGGCTGTTTGCCCGCAAGCGCGAGACGCATGAGGCGGTCAAGGGCCTTTACATCCATGGCGGAGTCGGCCGCGGCAAGACCATGCTGATGGACATGTTCTTCGAATTGCTGCCGGTGCGGCGCAAGCGTCGCGTCCATTTCAACGATTTCATGGCCGACGTGCAGGACCGTATCCAGAAGCACCGGCAGGCGCGCAAGGACGGTACGGTCAAGGAGGACGACCCGATCCCGCCGGTGGCCAAGGCCTTGGCCGAACAGGCCTGGGTGCTGTGCTTCGACGAATTCTCGGTCACCGATATCGCCGATGCGATGATCCTGTCGCGGCTGTTTTCGGCGCTGTTCGCCAGCGGTGTGGCGCTGGTCGCCACCTCGAACGTGGCGCCGGAAAATCTCTATGGCGAGGGCCTGAACCGCCAGCTTTTCCTGCCGTTCATCGGCATCCTCGAGCGGCAGACGCGGGTGCTGGCGCTCGACGCCGACAAGGACTACCGGCTGGAAAAGCTCGCCCGCACGCCCGTCTATGTTACGCCGGCCGATGCGGCGGCCGACCAGATGCTCGACGGGGCGTGGCAGGCCATGACGCGCGGTGCGCCGACGGTGGAGACCTCGCTGACGCTGAAGGGCCGGCAAGTGCTCGTGCCGGCCGCTGCCGGCGACGCGGCGCGGTTTTCCTTTGCCGATCTCTGCGAAAAGCCGCTCGGGGCCCGCGATTTCCTGGCGATAGCCCGCCACTTCTCGACCGTCTTCATCGATCACATCCCGGTGCTCGGCGAAGGCAAGCGCAACGAGGCCAAGCGCTTCATTCTGCTGATCGACACGCTCTACGATCATCATGTGCGGCTGGTGGTCAGCGCCGAAGCCGCGCCGCCGCAGCTTTATGTGGCCAAGCGCGGCGTCGAGGTCTTCGAATTCGAGCGCACGGCATCACGGCTGATCGAGATGCAAAGCCGCGACTGGCTGGAGGACTGGGCGGAACGGCAGAAGGTCAAGGATCAGACAAAGAAGCCGGAAGGCCGGCACGGCGAGCCTCCTGTCGCTACGGCCTGAGTCTCAAGCGGATGGCAAAGTTCCGGCAACAACCGTGTAGTGATCGACGAATTCGGATTTCTCCAGCAGGTAGCGATCGTCTTCCGGATAGTAGCGGGCCAGTTCCGGTGCATCGCCGGCAAAGCCTCGCACGGCGTCCATCGATGTCCACCAGCTCAGCGTGACGATCTCCGTCGATCCGTCGCCACGATCGCGCATAAGCATCTGGAAGCCGCGGTTGCCGGCAGTGGCCGCGTAGTCAAGGCCCCCTGTCCTCGCGACATAGGCGGCATAGGCAGCGCGATCCTGTGTGCGGATGACGGACGACCAGCGACGCAGGATGAGCGGTTCTGTTTCGGTCATGGCTAACTCCTTGTTCTCCTGGCCGCAAAGCGGGTACCCACCGGCCGTGGTCGAGAGCTTGTAAACATACACCACGAACGGCTTGGCCACCGAATCTCGTATCCCTCGAGGCTTTGCACTATGGGCTCGCGGGCTGCGTGGAGCGGGCGGTCCGGGTGCTGAGAAAAACCAGCGGAACCGCGATTGCATAGATGACGATCACCGAGAGCCAGATGGCTCCGGGCCACCGTTTCTGGACGACAAAATAGACTGTCGAGAAAGCCAGCGGCGCGACGATGGAGGCCAGGCTGACAGCCGATGCCAGCACGCCTTGGAGCTGGCCCTGGCTGGCCGGATCGACCTGCCGGGTGACGAAGGCCTGGAATGCAGGTGCGCCGATGCCGGCGAGGGCGAAGATCGGCATGATGGCGAACACCATCCAGCCCTGGTTGGCGAACGCCATGGCGACAAGAGCGATGCAGGCACAGGCGATGCCTGCGACAACGGCCCAGCGTTCACCGAGCAGCTTGGTGGCGGGGCCGGGCAAGAGGGCCTGCACCAGCGTCTGGCAGACACCGAAAGCGCCCAGCGACAGGCCGATCCAGAGGCCATTCCACCGGAACGTGTCGATGCCCCACAACGCCCAGCAGGTGCCATAGGCCTCTCCGGTGGCGCCGAGGATGAAAAACACGAGGATGATGGGCGCGAGCCCCTGCATCGAGAACGCCCAACGCAGGGGTCGAAGCGGGTTGAGCGCGGCCAGATCGATCTTCCGGCGGGTCGGTGTACGAGACTCCGGCAGGATGAACAAAGCCAGCAGGAGATTGCAGGCGTTCAGCACGGCGGCGGCGATGAAAGGCAGCCGCAGCCAGTGGTCGCCCAGCAGCCCACCGAGAACAGGCCCGATAATGAAGCCGGCGCCAAACATGGCGTTGAACAGGCCGAAGCGACGGGCTCGCTTGTCCGGCGGCGAAATGTCGGTGATGTAGGCCATTGCCACGGAAACATTGGCGCTGGTCAGCCCAGCGATGGCGCGGCCGAGAAACAGCATCCAAAGCTGCGGCGCGAACGCCATGACGACATAGTTGATCGCCGCTCCGCCGAGCGAAATGAGCAGCACGGGACGCCTGCCGAGAGTGTCGCTCAAAGCGCCGAGCGCGGGTGCGAAGACGAACTGCGTGACCGCATAGAGCGCGGTCATTATGCCGATGTAGGGCGTGATGTTCTGGCTGTGCGTCACCTCCTCGAGGAGTCGCGGGAGGATAGGAAAGATGAGGCCTATGCCGACGGCATCGAGGCAGATCGCGGCGAAGATAACGATAAGGGGTCTGTTCATGATTGTCGGCTCCAGGGGAACGCGCACGCCACCAGATGTCAGCTGGATGAAGGTCCGGTCCGACCGAGCCTTCACGCTTCAGTGTTTAATGTACTGCATTCCAATATGTACTTAGTACACTATGTGAGCGATCAGCCGCGATGTGTCAATACAAATATGTACTCAGTACACAAAGCGTGGTATCGGGAGCACATGCCGATGCCATCCGACCGCAGATCCCGTAAGCGCCTCGCCACGCGGCAGGGCATTTCCGATGCCGCCACGCGCCTTTTCTCCGAGCGGGGCTTCGATCATGTGACGGTGGACGAGATCGCCGAAGCCGCCGACGTCGGACGGATGACGGTGTTCAACCACTTTCCCCGCAAGGAGGACATGTTCTTCGATCGCGACGAAGAGGGCCGCGAGCTGCTGCGCGAAGCCCTTCGGCGACGCGACCCCGGCGTTGCTCCGATCGAGGCGCTACGCCGGCTCGCTCATCGGCTGGTTGCGGAACGGAGCCCCGTCGTCGAATTCTCGGCTCGGAGCCAGCAAGGCCTGATAAGGACGATCGAGGGCAGCGAGACCCTGAAGGCTCGGGCGAGGGCGATACGTGACGAGCTCGCGCAAGTGCTGACGGTGGCCCTTTGCGAAAGCGCCGGGCGCGAACCGACCGATCGCGACGCCGAGCTGGCGGCCGGCCTGCTGTTGGCGATGTGGACCGTGGCCTTCCTTCAGGCGCACCGGACCTTCCGACAGAGCCGGGATACAGAACAGGCGAAAGCCGCCTTCCTCGCTGTTGTCGACAAGGGAAGCATCGGCCTGAAAGCTGCAATGGCAGGCACGCCTTACGCCTGAGCAATCAACGCCGGCCCGACAAGGTTACTACGGCCTCGAACACATCCTCGGCGGCCCGCATCACAAGGGCGTCATCACCCGGGAACAGCCTTCTGATTTCCACGTTCATTGTGTAAATTCACCCAAGTCGGCTTATAAACTTTGACGTTTACGTAAGTCCCAATCACTCTAACCGATTGAAAATGCTAGGCTCAAAATAATCGTTTGAATTTATCTTGCGCCGGGGCTATTGGGTGCGGCGAAAATTCGCGGTTCCCCGCAGCATTCCGGCCTCTTCCTCGACGCCGTCAACCAAGTCACCAAAGATTTGGGCGCCGTCACTGACAAAGGGAAAACATCCTGACATGGCACGCAACAAGATAGCGCTTATCGGCTCTGGCATGATCGGCGGCACGCTCGCCCACATGATCGGCCTCAAGGATCTCGGCGACGTCGTGCTGTTCGATATCGCCGAGGGCATTCCGCAAGGCAAGGGGCTCGATATCGCGCAGTCGTCGCCGGTCGATGGGTTCGACAGCCGTCTCACCGGCGTCAACGACTATGCCGGCATCGAGGGCGCCGACGTCTGCATCGTCACCGCCGGCGTGCCGCGCAAGCCGGGCATGAGCCGCGACGACCTGCTCGGCATCAATCTGAAGGTCATGGAACAGGTCGGTGCCGGCCTGAAGAAATACGCGCCGAAGGCATTCGTCATCTGCATCACCAACCCGCTCGACGCCATGGTCTGGGCGCTGCAGAAGTTTTCCGGCCTGCCCAAGAGCCATGTCGTCGGCATGGCCGGCGTGCTCGACAGTTCGCGCTTCCGCTATTTCCTGGCCGAGGAGTTCAAGGTCTCGGTCGAGGACGTCACCGCCTTCGTGCTCGGCGGCCACGGCGATTCCATGGTGCCGATGATCCGCTATTCGACGGTCGCCGGCATCCCGCTGCCCGACCTGATTAAGATGGGCTGGACCTCGAAGGAAAAGCTTGACCAGATCGTGCAGCGCACCCGCGACGGCGGTGCCGAGATCGTCGGCCTGCTCAAGACCGGCTCGGCCTATTATGCGCCGGCCGCCTCGGCGATCTCGATGGCGGAAGCCTATCTCAAGGACAAGAAGCGTGTGCTGCCATGTGCGGCGCACCTTTCCGGCCAGTACGGCGTCAAGAACACCTATGTCGGCGTTCCCGTGGTGATCGGCGCCGGCGGCGTCGAGCGCATCATCGAGATCGACCTCAACAAGAGCGAGCAGAAGATGTTCGACGCTTCGGTGGCGACGGTGCAGGGCCTGACCGAGGCCTGCGTCAAGATCGCGCCGCCGCTCGCGAGCAAGTGAACCGGAGACGATCCAGATGAACATCCATGAATATCAAGGCAAGGCGCTGCTGAAGACGTTCGGCGCGCCGGTGGCCGAAGGCGTGCCGGTGTTCAAGGCGAGCGAGGCGGAAGCCGCCGCCAAGGCGCTGCCCGGCCCGCTCTATGTGGTGAAGAGCCAGATCCATGCCGGCGGCCGCGGCAAGGGCAAGTTCAAGGAGTTAGGCCCCGACGCCAAGGGTGGCGTCAGGCTGTCGAAGTCGGTTGCCGAGGTCGTCGCCAACGCCAACGAGATGCTCGGCCACACGCTGGTCACCAAGCAGACCGGCCCGGCCGGCAAGCAGGTCAACCGCCTCTATATCGAGGACGGCGCCGACATCGAGCGCGAGCTCTATCTGTCGATCCTGGTCGACCGCTCGGTCGGCCGCGTTGCCTTCGTCGTCTCGACCGAAGGCGGCATGGACATCGAAGCGGTCGCGCATGACACGCCGGAAAAGATTATCACCGTTGCCATCGACCCGGAAAAGGGCGTCACACCAGCCGATCTGAAGGCGCTCAACGGCGCGCTGAAGCTCGACGGCGACGCCGCCAAGGACGGCGATACGCTGTTCCCGATCCTCTACAAGGCCTTCGTCGAGAAGGACATGAGCCTGCTTGAGGTCAATCCGCTGATCGTCATGAAGAACGGCCGGCTGCGCGTGCTCGACGCAAAGGTGTCGTTCGACAACAACGCGCTGTTTCGTCATCCCGACGTGCTGGAATTGCGCGACACCACCGAAGAAGACGAGAAGGAGATCGAGGCGTCGAAATACGACCTCGCCTATGTCGCGCTCGATGGCAATATCGGCTGCATGGTCAACGGCGCCGGCCTCGCCATGGCGACGATGGACATCATCAAGCTCTATGGCGCCGAACCCGCCAACTTTCTCGATGTCGGCGGTGGCGCGTCGAAGGAGAAAGTGACGGCGGCGTTCAAGATCATCACCAAGGATCCGGCGGTCAAGGGCATCCTGATCAACATCTTCGGCGGCATCATGAAGTGCGACATCATCGCCGAGGGCGTGATCGCCGCGGTCAAGGAAGTCGGACTGAAGGTGCCGCTGGTGGTGCGCCTGGAAGGCACCAATGCCGAGCTTGGCAAGAAGATCATCAACGACAGCGGCCTGAACGTGGTGTCGGCAGACGATCTCGACGATGCGGCCAAGAAGATCGTGGCGGCGGTGAAGGGCTGAGGGATCAGGAGGTTGTCTAGCTTCCCCCTCCACTGGGAAGAAGAGGTTCAGAGTCTTGATCAGTTGCCTGACCACTGCCCCTTTTCGGTCGAAGAAATCGAACAGTACCTTTGGCGGTGCCACTATCATTGGATGCTGGACGAAAAGCCGATGCATTACAAAGTGCAGGGCGTAGTCGCGGAGCGAACCGAGAATGAGCGGCGTTTCTGGCTCTATCAGGTGTCAGATGAGACTGGACGTGAATGGTACGTTGTCGTCGGAGCAGGAAAGAGCCCGCTCGAACCTGCGATGAAAATGAGGCGTTGGATGTATGGCAAAGAGAATGTTCTCGGACATACCCCCGATCGTTTCTTGCGTGACGAGATCGATGAACAGCATGCTGCAGATGCCCGTTGACGGAGAAGGAATGAAGCTGTGCCTCCGCACAAGATAAACCTGGTCGAAGCGGCGGATCAGAAGATCAAGAAAGTCTTCGATCCGCATATCGCCGGAGACGTGAACGACAGCCAGGCGAAGGTCGCCAAATTCGGCGAGGTCTTCGACTGGCACGCGCATGACAATGAGGATGAAGCCTTCCTTGTGCTGCGCGGCCGCATTGCCATCGATTTTCGCGACGGTCCGGTCGAGCTTGGCGAGGGCGACTTCATCGTCGTGCCGCACGGCGTCGAGCACCGGCCGCGCTCGCTCAGCAAAGAACCGGTGGTGCTGATGTTCGAGCCGGCAACGACGCTCAACACCGGCAACGCCAAGAGCGACCTCACGGTCGCTGACCTGAAGCGGCTGTAGGACTTTGTAAATTCCACACAGTTACACATATACTGTGTGGAATTTGCAGGAGAAAGAGACATGAAGAACATCACGCTGGCGGTCGAGGATGAGATCCTTGAGCAGGTCAAGCTGACAGCCGCTGAACAGCGAACCACCGTCAACGGGATGGTGCGGGAGTTTTTCGCAGCAGTCGCAGCGAAGCGGCATGCCAAGGACGAAGCACGAGAAGCGCTTCTGCGGCTTGCCCGCGAGGCGGCTGGAGACATGGGCAGCAAGAAGTGGAACCGGGAAGCTCTCTATGATCGCTGAATGCTTCCTCGACACGAACATTCTCGTCTATGCCGCGATCGGACACAAATCCGAGCGCGCGAAGTACGAGCGTGCCGTGGAGTTGATCGCCAAGGAAGACTATTCGACCTCCGCACAGGTGCTGCAGGAGTTCTATGTGAACGTAACCAAACGAGCCGATGTCACACTGGCACCGGTGAAGGCGGCTGAATGGGTCGCCACGATCTCCATGAAGCCCTGCCAGGATTTGGACAGCGCGGTTGTCATGCGCGGCATCGAGAACGCGCAGCGCTACCAGATTTCCTACTGGGATGGCGCAATCATCGCCGCCGCCGAGAGACTTGGCGTCAAGACCCTTTACACCGAAGACCTCAATCACGGGCAGGCTTATGGCTCCGTGGTCGCCATCAACCCTTTCCGCACTCATTGATCAGGTCGGTAAAAAAAATGTCCATTCTCGTCGACAAGAACACCAAGGTGCTGGTGCAGGGCCTGACCGGCAAGACCGGCACGTTCCACACCGAACAGGCGCTGGCCTATCACGGCACCAAGATGGTGGGCGGCATCCACCCCAAGAAGGGCGGCGAGACCTGGACCGGCTCGAAGGGCGAGAGCCTGCCGATCTTCGCCACCGTCGCCGAGGGCAAGGAAAAGACCGGCGCCAACGCCTCCGTCGTTTATGTGCCGCCGGCGGGCGCCGCCGAAGCGATCCTCGAAGCGATCGAGGCCGAGATCCCGCTGATCATCTGTATCACCGAAGGCATACCGGTGATGGACATGATCAAGGTCAAGGCCAGGCTCGATCGCTCGACCTCTCGGCTGATCGGGCCGAACTGCCCGGGCGTGCTCACCCCCAACGAATGCAAGATCGGCATCATGCCCGGAAACATCTTCCGCAAGGGCTCGGTCGGCGTTGTTTCGCGCTCGGGAACGCTTACCTATGAGGCGGTGTTCCAGACCACCAATGTCGGCCTCGGCCAGACCACCGCCGTCGGGATTGGCGGCGACCCCGTCAAGGGCACCGAATTCATCGACGTGCTCGAGATGTTCCTCGCCGATGACGAGACCAAGTCGATCATCATGATCGGCGAGATCGGCGGTTCGGCCGAGGAAGACGCCGCGCAGTTCCTCAAGGACGAAGCCAAGCGTGGCCGAAGCAAGCCGATGGCCGGCTTCATCGCCGGGCGCACGGCGCCGGCCGGCCGCACCATGGGCCACGCGGGCGCGGTCATCTCCGGCGGCAAGGGCGGCGCCGAGGACAAGATCGCGGCGATGGAATCGGCCGGGATAAAAGTTTCGCCGTCGCCGGCCCGACTCGGCACGACGCTGGTCGAGGCGATCAAGGGTTAAGTGAGTAGCGAGTAGTGAATAGCGAATAGGGATGAACAGAGTAACGGTGCGACTTGGGCAAATCCCTACTCGCTATTCGCTACTCACTATTCGCTCTGACAAGGAGACGGAGCCAGGCTCCGCGGACAAAAATGGCAAGACAAGATCAGGCCAACGACCAATTTTCGCTCACCTCTTTCCTCTATGGCGGCAACGCAGATTATATCGACGCGCTCTATGCCGCCTATGAGGACGATCCAGCCTCGGTCAATCCCGAATGGCAGGAGTTCTTCGCCGGGCTGAAGGACGACGCCGGCGATGTGCGCAAGAACGCCAAGGGCGCCTCATGGGCGAAGCCCTCCTGGCCGCTGCAAGCCAATGGCGAACTGGTGTCGGCGCTCGACGGCAACTGGGGCATCGTCGAGAAGACCATCGAGAAGAAGGTCAAGGACAGAGCGGTCACCAACGGCATCGTTCTTTCCGATGCCGATGTGCACCAGGCGACGCGCGATTCCGTGCGCGCCATCATGATGATCCGCGCCTACCGCATGCGCGGCCATCTGCACGCCAATCTCGACCCGCTCGGCATCGCCAAGCCGCTCGAGGACTACAACGAGTTGTCGCCGGAGAATTACGGCTTCACATCAGCCGATTACGACCGGCCGATCTTCCTCGACAATGTGCTGGGGCTCGAATTCGGCAGCATCCGGCAGATGCTGGAGATCCTGACGCGCACCTATTGCTCGACGCTCGGCGTCGAGTTCATGCATATTTCCGATCCTGAGGAAAAGGCCTGGATCCAGGCGCGCATCGAGGGCGCCGACAAGGAGATCACCTTCACCGCCACCGGCAAGAAGGCGATCCTGCAGAAGCTGGTCGAGGCGGAAGGCTTCGAGCAGTTCATCGACGTCAAGTACAAGGGCACCAAGCGCTTCGGCCTCGATGGCAGCGAAGCGCTGATCCCGGCGCTGGAGCAGATCGTCAAGCGCGGCGGCCAGCTCGGCATGAAGGAGATCGTGCTCGGCATGGCGCATCGCGGCCGGCTGAACGTGCTCTCCCAGGTGATGGCCAAGCCGCACCGCGCCATCTTCCACGAGTTCAAGGGCGGTTCGGCCGCACCCGACGAGGTCGAGGGCTCGGGCGACGTCAAGTACCATCTCGGCGCCTCGTCGGACCGCGAGTTCGACGGCAACAAGGTGCATCTGTCGCTGACCGCCAATCCCTCGCATCTGGAAATCGTCGATCCGGTGGTGATGGGCAAGGCGCGCGCCAAGCAGGACTATCTGTTCGGCCGCAGCCGCGAGGAGATCGTGCCGCTGGAAGAGCGCGCCAAGGTGCTGCCGCTGCTGCTGCACGGCGACGCCGCCTTCGCCGGCCAGGGCGTGATCGCCGAAATCCTCGGCCTGTCGGGACTGCGCGGCCACCGCGTCGCCGGCACGCTGCATTTCATCATCAACAACCAGATCGGCTTCACCACCAATCCGCGCTTCTCGCGCTCGTCGCCCTATCCGTCCGACGTCGCCAAGATGATCGAGGCGCCGATCTTCCACGTCAATGGCGACGACCCGGAAGCCGTGGTCCATGCCACCAAGGTGGCGATCGAATTCCGCATGAAGTTCCACAAGCCTGTTGTGGTCGACATGTTCTGCTACCGCCGCTTCGGCCACAATGAAGGCGACGAACCGGCCTTCACCCAGCCGATCATGTACCGCAACATCCGCACCCACAAGACGACGGTGCAGATCTACGGCGAGCGGCTGATCGCCGAGGGCCACATCACCCAGGCCGAGCTCGACAAGCTGAAGGCCGACTGGCGGGCGCATCTGGAATCCGAGTGGGAAGTCGGCCAGCACTACAAGCCCAACAAGGCCGACTGGCTGGACGGCGCCTGGTCGGGCCTGCGTACCGCCGACAACCAGGACGAACAGCGGCGCGGCAAGACCGCCGTGCCGGTCAAGACGCTGAAGGAAATCGGCAAGAAGCTGACCGAGGTGCCGAAGGATTTCGAGGCGCACAAGACGATCATCCGTTTCCTCGAGAACCGCCGTCAGGCGATCGAGTCCGGCGAAGGCATCGACTGGTCGACCGCCGAGGCGCTGGCCTTCGGCGCCATCCTGCTCGACGGCAATCCGATCCGCCTGTCGGGGCAGGATTCCGAACGCGGCACCTTCTCGCAGCGCCATTCCGTGCTCTACGACCAGCGCGACGAGACCCGCTACATCCCGCTCAACAATCTGTCGGCGGCACAGGCCGGCTACGAAGTCATCAACTCGATGCTGTCGGAAGAGGCGGTGCTGGGCTTCGAATATGGCTACAGCCTTGCCGAACCGAAGGCGCTGACGCTGTGGGAAGCGCAGTTCGGCGACTTCGCCAACGGCGCCCAGGTGGTGTTCGACCAGTTCATCTCGTCGGGCGAGCGCAAATGGCTCAGAATGTCGGGCCTCGTGTGTCTCTTGCCGCATGGCTATGAAGGCCAGGGTCCGGAACATTCCTCGGCCCGGCTCGAACGCTTCCTGCAGCTTTGCGCCGAAGACAACATGCAAGTGGCCAACTGCACGACACCGGCCAACTACTTCCACATATTGCGCCGGCAGCTGAAGCGCGACTTCCGCAAGCCGCTGATCCTGATGACGCCGAAGTCGCTGCTGCGCCACAAGCGGGCGGTGTCGACGCTGCCGGAAATCTCCGGCGAAAGCTCGTTCCACCGGCTTTTGTGGGACGATGCCCAGCTGCTGCCCAACCAGGCGATCAAGCTCACCAAGGATTCGAAGATCCGCCGCGTCGTGCTGTGCTCGGGCAAGGTCTATTACGACCTCTACGAGGAGCGCGAGAAGCGTGGCATCAACGACATCTATTTGCTGCGCGTCGAGCAGCTCTACCCGTTCCCCGCCAAGGCGCTGATCACCGAACTGTCGCGCTTCCGCAATGCGGAGATGGTGTGGTGCCAGGAGGAGCCCAAGAACATGGGCGCCTGGTCGTTCATCGACCCGTATCTGGAATGGGTGCTGGCGCATATCGACGCCAAGCATCAGCGGGTGCGCTACACCGGCCGCCCGGCGGCCGCCTCGCCGGCGACCGGACTGATGTCGAAGCACCTTGCCCAGCTCGCCGCCCTGCTCGAAGACGCGCTCGGTGAATAGAAAAGATTTGGGCGAATAGTACAGATCTGGGCTGACAAAACAGAACCGAAAGAAACGGACAGGCACAATGGCTACCGAAATCCGCGTTCCCACTCTTGGCGAATCCGTCACCGAAGCGACCATAGGCAAATGGTTCAAGAAGGTCGGCGACGCCATTGCCGCCGACGAGCCGCTGGTCGAACTCGAAACCGACAAGGTGACAGTGGAGGTGCCAGCAGCGGCGGCCGGCATCCTTTCGGAGATCGCGGTCAAGGAAGGTGAAACGGTCGGCGTCGGCGCCTTGCTGGGCTCGATTTCGGCGGGCGGCGCGGCCCCGGCGACCAAGCCGCAGGCGGTGTCGCAGGCCTCGTCGCCAGATGCGGCATCGACGGGCAAGCAGGCCGCGGCCGAGACCGCCAAGATCGCTGGCGACGCCGGCGCGGTCGAGCCGCGCAGCATGCCGCCGGCCCCTGCAGCCGCAAAGCTGATCGCCGAGAACAATCTGGCGGTCGACCAGCTCTCGGGTTCCGGCAAGCGCGGCCAGGTGCTGAAGGGCGACGTGCTCGACGCGATCTCCAAGGGTGCGCCGTCGCAGCCGGCCGAGACGCCGAAGGCAGCACCAGCACCAGCACCTGTTGCGGTGCGTGCGCCGTCCTCGGGCGACGACGCGTCGCGCGAGGAGCGCGTGCGCATGACCAAGCTGCGCCAGACCATCGCGCGCCGGCTCAAGGAAGCGCAGTCGACCGCCGCCATGCTGACCACCTTCAACGAGGTCGACATGAGCGCTGTGATGGCGCTGAGGACCAAATACAAGGACGTGTTCGAGAAGAAGCACGGCGTGAAGCTCGGCTTCATGGGCTTCTTCACCAAAGCCGTCACCCATGCCTTGAAGGAAATCCCCTCGGTCAATGCCGAGATCGACGGCACCGACATCATCTTCAAGAACTACGCCCATATCGGCGTCGCCGTCGGCACCGAGAAGGGCCTCGTCGTGCCGGTGGTGCGCAATGCCGACCAGATGTCGATCGCCGAGATCGAAAAGGATATCGGTCGCCTGGGTATCGCCGCGCGCGACGGCAAGCTGTCGGTCGCGGATATGCAAGGCGGCACGTTTACGATTTCCAACGGTGGCGTTTACGGGTCGCTGATGTCGACGCCGATCCTCAACGCGCCGCAGTCGGGCATCCTGGGCATGCACAAGATCCAGGACCGGCCTGTCGTGGTCGGCGGCCAGATCGTGATCCGGCCGATGATGTATCTGGCACTCAGCTACGATCACCGCATCGTCGACGGCAAGGAAGCGGTGACCTTCCTCGTGCGCGTCAAGGAAAGCCTGGAGGATCCGGAACGGCTGGTGCTCGATCTGTGAGCCAAGCCAATCCCGCCATGGCCGGCTGGTTGACTGCTATGCGGCGATGGTTTCGACCTGGCCTCGTCGGGCTTGGCATTCTCTCCGCTTTGCCGCAGGTAGCGCTGGCCGCCGACTGGGATGCAAACAAGGTAAGCAGCAACCTCGGCGTCTTCGCTCTGAGCGATGCCGAACTGGCTGAGCGGAAGATCACCGTCACTCCGATCGGCGAGCTCGAGTTGCCAACGGGCCAGATCATCGCTTGTGACCCGCTGACCACCGGAACTGACTGGCCGGCGTTGAGCCGCACCATCAAACCCGGGCACTACCCGGTTTCGCTGCTTGAGGCGCAAGGCCGTGTAGCTGCCGCGATCCTGCGCTTCCGGCCTGGCAAGCCGGTTCGCTGGGAATTGGCAACCGTGCCCGGCCAGGACGTGTCGACCCTGAAGGACGATGAGATGTTCGGCTATCCCGTCGATGCCGGCCTTGGCTCGTTCATGGACAAGACGGCCATGGCGCTGATGTCGGAGCAGCAGGACAAGCTCAAAGCCGAGCAGAATTACTATGACGACGTCCTAGCCGCCGAATTCGCGCCCAACCAGGACAGGTTCGTGCTGCATCACCCGGTGGCCGGCAACCCTCTCAACATCGCCATGTTCTGGAGCGGCTGGGGTGACGGATTTTATCCATCGTTCTGGGGATTGGACGCGGCTGGCGAACCGCTGCTGCTGATGACCGATTTTGGCGTGCTGGAAAACGCCGATGGCCGCGAGAGCAAGTAGGCCGCGGTGATGCTAAGCGCCCTGTCGCCCATCATCACATCTGTAGCCGGATTGTTGGCCATGGGCTCGGCGGCGTTTGCCGCCTGCCCGATCGAGCTTGCCGTCTATGGCGAGGCCCAGAGCGGCAGCGAGATCGACTTTACCCCGACCGGCACCTCGGCGACCGTCACCAACACGCTCCGGATGATCCTCGACAACAATGTGGTGCTGAACGGCATCGTCATGTGGAACGACGGCGTGTCGCGGCCGAACGGTGCGCTGATGTACAAGTGCCCCGAGGGCGACGTCACCGGCGAGGAGCTTGCCGCCTGTACGCCCTGGCACGGTGTCATCTACACGTCGGATGACAAGGGCAGCATCGGGCTGTTGCCGGCCGAAGGCGTCGATGCGCCGAAGACGCTGATCCTGCCGGACCTTGGCCCGTCATTGCGTCAATCCTCAGCCTATGGCGGCAGCGGGTTTTCGAAAGTGCCGTGGGATGTGTTTGCCTTGAAGGGATGCCAGGAATGAGCGGGATGCAAAAGGTACTGCTGGTCACCGGCGGCAGCCGCGGCATCGGCGCCGCGATCTGCCGGCTCGGCGCGAAGGCCGGCTACCGCGTCGTGGTCAACTACACTGCGAATCAGGACGCCGCCGACGCCCTGGTCACTGAGATCAAGGCTGCCGGCGGCGACGCTTTTGCCGTCAGGGGCGATGTCGGCAGCGAGGCGGATATCGTTGCCATGTTCGGCGCCGTCGACCGCACCTATGGCCGGCTCGATGCCTTCGTCAACAATGCCGGCATCGTCGACGCCAAGGCGCGGGTCGACGAGATGGATGTCGCGCGGCTGGAGCGCATGATGCGCATCAATGTCGTCGGTTCCATTCTCTGCGCACGCGAGGCGGTGAAGCGCATGTCGACCCGTCACGGCGGGGCGGGCGGATCGATCGTCAACATCTCATCGGCGGCGGCGGTGCTGGGCGCGCCGGACAATTATGTCGATTACGCTGCATCAAAGGGCGCCATCGACACGCTCACCATCGGGCTCGCTCGCGAGGTGGCAACGGAAGGCATCCGCGTCAACGCAGTGCGGCCGGGCATTATCGACACGGACATCCATGCGTCCGGCGGACAGCCGGACCGGGTGGCGCTGCTGCAGGACACGCTTCCGATGAAAAGAGCCGGCACAGCTGATGAAGTCGCTGGCGCGGTTCTCTATCTTCTATCCGACGCGGCGTCCTATACGACGGGCGCCATCCTGAATGTAAGCGGCGGCCGCTGAGCCCCAGTGAAGAAGGACAGTATCATGGCTTATGACGTCGTTATCATCGGATCGGGACCGGGCGGCTATGTCTGCGCCATCAAGGCAGCACAGCTCGGGCTGAAGACGGCGGTGGTCGAGAAGAACGCGACCTTCGGCGGCACCTGCCTCAACATCGGCTGCATCCCGTCCAAGGCGCTGCTCCATGCCTCCGAGATGTTCGCCGAGGCGGGCCATTCCTTCGACACGCTCGGCGTCGAGATATCAGCGCCGAAGCTGAATTTGAAGAAGATGATGGCGCACAAGGACGCGACGGTTTCGTCGAACGTCAACGGCGTCGCCTTCCTGTTCAAGAAGAACAAGATCGACAGCTTCCGTGGCACCGGCAAGGTGGTCGCAGCCGGCAAGGTGTCGGTGACCGGCGAGGACGGCAAGGTCGAGGAGATCGAGACCAAAAACATCGTCATCGCCACCGGTTCGGACGTTGCCGGCATTCCCGGCGTCAAGGTGGACATCGACGAGAAGGTGATCGTGTCGTCGACCGGCGCGCTGTCATTGGAAAAAGTGCCTGGCCATCTGGTGGTGGTCGGCGGCGGTGTCATCGGGCTCGAACTCGGCTCGGTGTGGGCACGGCTCGGCGCCAAGGTCACCGTGGTCGAATTCCTCGACACCATTCTCGGCGGCATGGACGGCGAGGTCTCCAAGCAGTTCCAGCGGCTGTTGTCGAAGCAGGGTTTCGAGTTCAAGCTCGGCGCCAAGGTCACCGGCGTCGCCAAGGCGAAGAAAGGGGCGACCGTCACCTTCGAGCCGGTCAAGGGCGGTGCCGCCGAGACCATCGAGGCCGACGCGGTGCTGATCGCCACCGGACGCCGCGCCTATTCGGACAGTCTTGGGCTGAAGGAGGCTGGGGTCGAGGTCGACGAGCGCGGCCGGGTCAAGACCGACGGGCATCTGCGGACCAACGTACCCGGCATCTATGCCATCGGCGATGTCATCGCCGGGCCGATGCTGGCGCACAAGGCCGAGGACGAGGGCGTGGCGGTGGCGGAAACCATTGCCGGCCAGGCCGGCCATGTGAACTACGACGTCATTCCGAGCGTCGTCTACACCAGCCCGGAAATCGCTTCGGTCGGCAAGACCGAGGAAGAGCTGAAGAAGGCCGGCATCGATTACAAGGTGGGAAAATTCCCGTTCAGCGCCAATGGCCGGGCGCGCGCCATGCTGCACACCGACGGCTTCGTCAAGATTCTGGCCGACAAGGCAAGCGACCGCGTGCTCGGCGTCCATATCGTCGGCTTCGGCGCCGGCGAGATGATCCACGAGGCGGCGGTGCTGATGGAGTTCGGCGGCTCCTCGGAAGATCTCGCTCGCACCTGCCATGCGCATCCGACGATGTCGGAAGCGGTGAAGGAAGCAGCGCTGGCCACCTTCTTCAAGCCGATCCATATTTAGCGAACGCAACCCTCGGATCGACGCCTTCGCATACCCTTTTGCTGCGAGAAGAAGACTTTCAACGCCGCGCCGCCCCTTGTGTGTTTGGAATATGCATAATGGAGGGTGCCACGAACCGGTGGATGTTCCGGTTCGTGGCGGCGGTCGAGAGCCCGTCGCCCCTCAGGTGGCCTAAACCGTAGGTGAGCTGGGGCCCGACCGCCTTCTTTGTGAACCCGAACAGTTGCAAGGGGCAAGCCCCCGCACACAAGGAAGGGATTGAGGAGATGGCTGAAGAGACGGTTCAGGACGTCGGTATTGACGTCGCCAAGTGGTGGCTCGATGTGTCGGTGTTTCAGACGCTAGAACGAGCCCGTTTCGACAACGACAAGGACGGCTGGGCCGAGCTGATCAAGTGGCTGACGGGTCGCAATGTGCGCGCCATCGGCATGGAGCCGAGCGGCGGCTATGAGCGCGGTGTGGCCAAGGCGCTGCGCAAGGCGAACCTGCCGGCCAGGAACGTCAATCCGCACAAGCTGCGCCACTATGCCCGCGCCCTTGGCCGGCTGGCCAAGAACGATCGCATCGATGCGCTGCTGATTGCGCGCTACACCGCCGAACTGCCGACCCGGCCGGTGCGCTGTGACCCAATCGCCGAGCAACTCGCCGATCTGGTCGTTGCCCGCAGGCAGCTCAGCGACGACAAGGTCAGCCTCGCCAACCAGCTCGAGCAGATACGCGAGCCGACGGTCAAGCGCATGTTCACCCGGCGGCTGCGGCGCATCGAGCTCGATATCGCTCTGCTTGCCAAACGGATGGCCGAACTCGTCGCCAGCCAGCCAGCGCTCGCGGCCAGGGATCGCCTGATCCAGTCCTTCTGCGGTGCCGGCCCAGTGTTCAGCCACACCGTGCTTGCTCTGGCTCCCGAGATTGGTGAGGCCTCGCGACGAGAGATCGCAGCCCTTGCCGGCCTCGCGCCCTACGACTTCGACACCGGCACTTTCCGAGGCAAGCGCAGCATCTGGGGTGGCCGTCATGACGTGCGCAGGGTGGTCTACATGGCAGCACTCACCGCCAGTCGCTCCAATCCTGTGCTCAAGGCTTTCCATCAGCGCCTCATTGCAAACGGCAAGGCGCCGAAAGTCGCTCTCATCGCCGTCGCGCGAAAGATACTGACCATCCTCAGTGCCATGATCCGAAACAACGAACCGTGGAACCCAGCCCGACCCTGACAAACACAGTTGCTCACCTGCCTGCCGGCATCCTCTCCCCGTATAGTGACGGGGAGAGGGGCGCTCTCATCGACCGTTTCGCCAATAGCCAGCGTTGCAATGTAGGCGCTGAGGTTGCGGCCAGCCCACTTCTCCCCGTCACTATACGGGGAGAAGTGCCCGGCAGGGCGATGAGGGGCAGCGCGGACGTTGACGGGCTCCCCAAAAAGCAAAACGGCCCGCTTTTCAGCGGGCCGTCCGTATTTGATAGGAAGCGATCAGTTGGCCGGTGCGGCAGGAGCCGGCGCAGGCGCTGGGGCCGGAGCGGGCGCCGGGGCAGGCGTTGCTGGGGCCGGCGCTGCAGGGGCAGGCGCCGCCGGAGCCGCAGGCTTCATCGGTTCCGCAGGAGCCGGCGCGGGCGCCGGTGTGCTGGCCGCTGGTGGCTCGGCGGGTGCCGGATGCTCACCGCTTCTTCCGAAAACATAATACGCGACAACCGCCAGAATAACGACGACCAGGGCAATCAGCCAAGTGCTGCCGCCACCGCCGCCGCTGGTCGGGGGCGGGGCGTTGGTGGACGAATTGAACGGGTCGTTTGGATTCGGTGTGTTCGCCATAAAAGTGTCCTCCGTGGATGAAAAATATCAATCAACCCCACTCAACGCGCAATCGTTGAACAGGTTTCACGCTAAGGTTGGAAAACGCCAAAAACAGGGCAATTCCCCGCTCCCAGTCAGGGAATGGCGGCGTTTCGCCACGCCACGCGATACGTTTGTGCCTGCTATGATCGGTTCAGAGGATTTTTGCCGCGATGAACTCCACAGCGCAGACCGTCCCGAACCCCCAAGACGCTCTTGCCGGAGCCCAGTTCGCCGACCGCTTTTTGCTGGTCACGGACGGCCTTTCATTGACAGCGCTCGGCGCGGCCGAGCGCGCCTTGGGACGGACACCGCGATGGGTCAGCTGGCTTACGGCGCTGCGCAATTTTGCGGTCAGACCATTTCGGCTGAAGACGGGCCTGGAACCTGCTGTGTTGCCGTACGGCCGGATCGGGATATTTCCGCTCATCAGCCAGTTTCCCGGCAAGGTCGTCCTTGGTCTGGACGACCGGCATCTCGATTTTCGTGTCCTGGTCGAGGTCAGGGAGCTTGGCATGGGCCGGCAGGAAGTGGCTTTGTCGACGATCGTCAAAACGCACAATCGGCTCGGACGGATCTATCTAGCGATCATCATGCCTTTTCACCGGATCGTCGCTCCGGCGATGCTGGCTCAAATCCTAGTCAAGTCAAGCTAAAGCCCGACGGGCGTGACGGTGTAACCGGCTTTGCGAAAATCCTCGACCAGCCCTTCCGGACCGGGAAGGTGCAGGGCGCCGACCGCCATGAAGGCATTGCCCCTGGCAAGGATCGGTTCGGCATGCTCGACCATCACCTTGTTGCGGCTGGTGATCATGGTTTCCTCGAACGCCGCGTAGCCGGCGGGGTCGTTCTGCTCGTCAGGCATGGCGGCGCGGAACAGCGGCCAGAACATGCCGGTGTCGCCGCGCTGGTAGAGAACGATCATGGTTTCGTTGATGTCGTTGACCTTGTCGCCGAGCTTCAGCGTATCGACCAGCCCCTTCATGTGAAAGGTCAGCGGCAGCGAGGCCATGGCGCGCAGCTGGCTGACAGCCGTTTCCAATCCTTCCACCGGCTTGCCGGCAGCCTTGGCGTCCTCGGCCAGCTTGACGTCGAGCACCGGGGCGCCGCCGGACTGGCGGGCGAGTTCACAGGCTGGAAGTGCCACCATGGCCGACAGCATCCACGGTTTCATCTTGGCAACGGTTGCCGGCGGGATGCCGCGCGCGTCGAGCGCCTTGTTCACCGCCGCCGCATCGTCGGGCGACAGCAACGACGACAGCGTCGTGGAGTCGGTGAACATCATCAGGTCCGGCTCCTTCAGCATCGCCGCCATCATCTGCTGCTTGTCGAGCACGTCGGTGGTTTCGATGACGAGGGTGCCGGCGGCATCATAGGCCTTCTGCGCCGCAGGCGGCAGCGTGGTGACGCGCGGGTCGGTCATATGCATGGTGCCGAACAGGAAGGACGGTTTTTCGCCCGGCTTCTCCAGCTTCCACAACAGGCCTTTGCCGTTCGGCGTGGCGGCGGCTTCTGCTTCGATCTTCCGGTAGGTGGCCGGATCGCTCTTCTGCAAGGCGGAGAGCATGTCGGCGCCGGTGCAGGTCGGGATTTCCGCGTGCGCCCTGCCGGCCGCGAACAGCAAGACGGCGAGGAACGACAGGAAAAACAGCACGTTGAGCGCAACAAGCAGCTTAAGCGATGCGGACGTTGCACGGTCGGCGATGGCGATGACGCGTTTCATGGCTTTTTCCTTAGGATCAAAAAGCGGCGAAACGGTTAACCGGCGCTGTGAAATTGTCTTCGACCGGTTCGAGTTTATCGGCGCAGAAGGTTTGACGGGTGGCTTGCGTTGGCCGAACTGCATGCCTTGGCGATTGGCAAAAACGCCCCTCGCTTCGTCATCCTCGGGTCTCCGCGTCCGCTTCGCTCCCGCTCCGCCCGTGGATGACGAAGTGATCACGCCCTTGGGTGCGCCGACTCATAGATTTCGAGCAGTCTTGCCGTGTCGACGCCGGTGTAGATCTGCGTCGTCGACAGGCTGGCGTGGCCGAGCAGCTCTTGTATGGTGCGTAAATCGCCGCCGCGGCCGAGCAGATGCGTGGCGAAGGAATGGCGCAGCGCATGCGGCGTCGCGGTGTCGGGCAGGTTGAGCACCGAGCGCAGCTTGGCCATGTCGCGCTGGACGATGGCCGGATTGAGCGGGCCGCCGCGCGCGCCGCGAAACAAAAGGCCCTTCGGGTCGAGGTGATAGGGGCACAGCCGCCGGTATTCGGCAATCGCCCGCAGCGCCACCGGCAGCACCGGCACCAGCCGCGTCTTGCCGCCCTTGCCGGTGACGCGCAGCACGGTGTCGGCCGTCGATGCCAGATCGGCACCGGCGAGGCCGAGCGCCTCGGAAATGCGCAGGCCGGAGCCGTAGAGCAGCGTCAGCACGGCAGCGTTGCGGGCGGCGATCCACGGCTCTTCCGCCAGTTGGCCTTCGACGGAAACGACATGCTTGGCATCGCTCGCCGTCAGCGGCTTGGGCAGCGATTTGGGCTGGCGCGGCGCACGCAAGGCTGCCGCCCCCGCCGCATTGGCGAGGCCGCGCCGTTCGAGGAACCGCAGCAGCGAGCGGATGCCGGCCAGCCCGCGGCCGAGCGTGCGGGCGCCGGCACCGGCGTTGCGGCGGGCGGCGAGGAAGCCGCGCAGATCGGCCGGTCGCAGATTGGCGATCTCCGAGATGCCGGGCGAGCCGCCGCAATGGCCGGTGAGGAAATGCAGGAACTGGCGCGTGTCGCGCTCATAGGCTTCGACGGTCTCGGGCGACAGCCGGCGCTCGCGCGCCAGCATCTTCAGCCAGCCTTCACGCGCCGCCTGGAGATCGGGTTTTGCCGGGATGAGGAATTCCTGCATGATTTGTTTCCAGTTCCCGGCCATTTTCCGGCAGCCGGGTTAGGAAGCGGTGAAGAGCCATGTCATTGAAATGACAATCGGGGAGCGTTAGAGCAAAGCCAAAGGATATCGTACCATGAGCAAGCCCCAGAACCCCGTCCAGATGGCCGTGATCGGCGCCGCCCATGGCATCAAGGGCGAATTGCGGGTGAAAACCTTCACCGGTGAGCCACTGGCGCTGGCCGATTACGGTCCGCTCTACGCCAGGGACGGCCGCGCCTTCCAGATTATCGACATCAGGCCCGCCAACACCGTCGTCGTTGTCCGGTTCAAGGGTGTCGCTGACCGCAACGCCGCCGAAGCGCTGGCCGGCACCGAGCTGTTCGTCGACCGTTCGATGCTGCCCGACGATGGCGAAGAGGACGAGTTCTACCATGCCGACCTCGTCGGGCTCGAGGTTCGGGACGATACCGGTGCCGCCATCGGCAAGGTCGTCGCGGTGCACAATTTCGGCGGCGGCGACATTCTCGATGTGACGCTTGGCGGGCGCAAGGGCGTGCTGATCCCGTTCACGCAAGCCGCCGTGCCGCAAGTTTCAATCGCCGAGGGCTTTGTCCGCGTCGATCCGGCGGCGGCCGGGCTTGTCGAGGACGAAGACGGGGATGGCCCCCGCGAAGAAGACTTCGACCCGAAGGGAAGGCCGCGCGGACCGAGCGACGCCGGGGGCAACCGGTGACGTTCAAAGCCTCGGTGCTGACGCTCTATCCCGAGATGTTCCCGGGTGCGCTCGGCCTGTCGCTGGCCGGCCGGGCACTGGAGGCCGGCACATGGTCGCTTGAAGCGATCCAGATCCGCGACTTCGCCACCGACCGCCACCGCACCGTCGACGACACGCCGGCCGGCGGCGGCGCCGGCATGGTGATGCGCGCCGATGTTCTGGCGAAAGCCATCGACCATGCTTCACCGGAAGGCGATTTACGGCCACGACTGCTGATGAGCCCGCGCGGCAAACCGCTGACGCAGGAGCGGGTGCGCGCGCTGGCCGCCGGGCCGGGCGCGGTCATCCTGTGCGGACGCTTCGAAGGTGTCGACCAGCGGCTGATCGAAGCGCGGAACCTGGAAGAGGTTTCGATCGGCGATTTCATCCTCTCGGGTGGCGAGCCGGCAGCACTCGTGCTGCTGGATGCGGTGGTGCGGCTGTTGCCCGGTGTGATGGGCAATTCGGTGTCGGGCGAGGAGGAGAGTTTCGAGAACGGCCTGCTCGAGCATCCGCATTACACGCGGCCGCAGGCGTTCGAGGGGCGCGAGATACCCGACGTGCTGATCTCAGGCAATCACAAGAAGATCGCCGCATGGCGGCGCGCGCAGTCGGAGGCGCTGACGAAAGAGCGGCGGCCGGATCTGTTGGAAAACGCCCCTCAGCCTTTCCTAAAGTAGTAGAAGGCGAGAAACAGGCCGACCGCGATGACGAAGCCGCGCACGACGTTCTGCGGCACGCGCTTGGCGATCCAGACACCGGCATAGCCTCCCAGCGCGCCGCCCGGGATCATGACGATCGCCTGCGGCCAGGCGACAACGCCGCCCGAGACGAAGACGACGATCGCCACCGCGGCGATGACAATGGCCAGCATGTTCTTCAGCGCGTTCAGCCGGTGGTAGTCGCCGGCTTGCGTCAGGCCGAGCGTCGCCAGCATCATCACGCCCATGCCGGCGCCGAAGAAGCCGCCATAGACGGCGGTGATGAACTGCGCAAACGAACCGGTCAGCGAGCCCACCGCCGCTTCGTGCCCCGGCTTGGGCGCCGGCTTCAGCCACGGCCCGGCGGCAAACAGGGCCGTCGCGCCCAGCAGCAGCCACGGCACCAGGACGCGGAAGGACGGATTATCGAGTGCCAGCAGGATCAGCGCGCCGGCCAGCGCGCCGACCGCCGAGATCAGGCACAGCAGCAGTGCGCCGCGCCAGAAATGCCGGATGTCATCCCGGTAGGCGAGCGTCGAGGTGATGTAGCCGGGAAATTGCGTGACCGAGGAGGTGGCGTTGGCGACGATCGGCGGCAGGCCGACCAGTGTCATGGCACCGAAGGTGATGAAGGTGCCGCCACCGGCGACCGCATTGGCGGCGCCTGACAGAAAGCCCGCCAGGAAAAGCAGGATGGCGTCGAAGACAGACATGGAATGGCGCCGCGTAAAACTGTGTTGTTTCAGGCTTAGGAAGCTTGGCACGCGGGCGCAACCCGGCACCGGAAGACTGCGATGGTGCCAGGCGAGCAAAAAAGACTCGAGGCCAGGCGTGACAAAGCGCTGAAATAGCTGTATGTGCCCGCCCGTACCGGAAGAACAATCTACCGGACCCGTCAACAATGACGGTGTAGTCGCCCCTGCCCGATGTTTTCAAACAGAGGGCATAGCCGAGCGGTCATTGGAACTGCAAGGCGAGTGTCGGACGCTCTGACTGTCGGAAGAACAAGAAGTGGATTTTTGAGATGGATATTCTCCGTCAGCTCGAGGCCGAACAGGCCGCCAAGATCGAAGCCAAGCGCAAGCTTCCCGAATTCCAGCCCGGCGACACCGTGCGCGTCCAGGTCCGCGTGACCGAAGGCACCCGCACCCGCGTCCAGGCCTACGAGGGCGTCGTCATCGCCCGTGCCGGCTCCGGCTTCCAGGAAAATTTCACCGTCCGCAAGATCTCCTATGGCGAAGGCGTGGAGCGCGTGTTCCCGGTCTACTCGCCGATGGTCGAAGGCGTCGAGATCGTTCGCCGCGGCAAAGTGCGTCGCGCCAAGCTCTATTACCTGCGCGATCGTCGCGGCAAGTCGGCCCGTATCTCGGAAAACACCGGCGTGCGCGCCCGCAAGCTGAACGATGAGGAGCGCGATGCGCTGAACGCCGAGAAGGCCCGCATCGAGGCCGAGAAGGTCGCTGCTGTCCAGGCGCTGGCCGCCGAGACGGCCGCCAAGGAAGCCGCCGAGAAGAAGGCCGCCGACGAAGCAGCCAAGGCCGCTGAAGCGACCCCCGCCGAATAAGGTTTTCGGCAAGCAGTTCAAAAAGGCGGCTTCGGCCGCCTTTTTTCGTTTCGGGGATTGGAGCATCGCGGCAGCCTTTTCTCGAAGGTCGGTTGACTCCATTTATATCGTGCACTAAATAATCGTGCACAAAGTAAATGGAGAATCGTGATGCCCGCATTGTATTCCACCCAGGCCCGTGCCGTCGGCGGCCGCGCCGGCCATGTCCAGAGCGGCGATGGCCTGCTCAGCCTCGACCTTGCCATGCCGAAGGAACTGGGCGGCAAGGGCGGCGCCACCAATCCCGAGCAGCTGTTCGCGGCCGGTTATGCCGCCTGCTTCGAAAGCGCCATGCGCTTCATCGCCGGCAAGCAGAAACTGCCGCTGCAGGATGCCTCGGTGACCGCCAATGTCAGCCTGCATACCAACGCGCAGGGTGGATTTGTACTTGGTGTTTCCCTGGCGGCCGAGACGAAAGGTCTTGATCAGGCGGCGGCGGACGCGCTTGTATCGGCGGCGCATCAGGTCTGCCCCTATTCCAACGCCATCAAGGGCAACATCGACGTGGCGCTTTCGGTAACGGCGCTTCCGGCAAAGGCAGCATGACCACTAAGGCCACAGCTTCGCCCCTGGACGTCCCGGCGGATTTCGCCGGGATACCCAAGCTCGAACAACACCTCTGCTTCGCGCTCTATTCGGCCAGCGGGCTGATGACGCGGCTCTACCGGCCGCTGCTCGAGCCGCTCGGCCTGACCTACCCGCAATATCTGACCATGCTGGCGCTGTGGGAGCATGCGCCGCGCACGGTCGGCGAACTCGGTGAAACGCTGGGGCTCGATTCGGCGACGCTGACGCCGCTGCTCAAACGCCTCGAAGCGAACGGCCTGGTGACGCGCCGGCGCGATCCCGCCGACGAACGCCGGGTGCTGGTCGAACCGACACGGCAGGGCCGGGCGCTGCGCGAGGGCGCCAAGGCGGTGTCGGCCGCGATGCGCTGCCATTCGCCGCTCGATGGCGCCGAATTGAAATCCCTGCATCACAGCCTGACGCGGCTGATCGACGGTCTGCGCGAAGCGGGCGCCAAAGCCGCGGACCGCGATTGACGAGAGATCGCAAGGATCGTTCCGAAATCCCGGGATTGAAGGCACTGGAATCCGTTTTCGTCTGAGTTGCCGCAGCGGACCGTCTTGCATGACGCTTGCGGAAAGCTAAAGTCGGCTCCGGATTTTCCTGCAAGCCCGGCCCATGACCGGGCGCTTTCAATTCCGGGGAGTGTGTCATGACCAAATCGAAACTGCTGCTGGCCGGCCTGCTTGCCCTCATGCTTGCGCCCGTCGCCGCCTTCGCCCAGGCGCTGCCCGATCTCGGCGGCAAGAAGGTGGTGGTGGTGACCGAAAACGCCTATCCGCCGCTGCAGTTCATCGACGCCAAGACCGGAAAACAGATCGGCTGGGAATATGATGCGATGAACGAGATCGCCAAGCGGCTGAATTTTGCCGTCGAATACCAGAACACCTCCTGGGACGCGATGATCCAGGCGGTTTCCGACAACCAGTACAACATCGGCATGACCGGCATCACCATCAAGGACGACCGCAAGGCGAAGGTCGATTTCTCCGACCCCTATATGCGCTCGGAACAGTTCATGCTGGTGCGCGGTAACGAAAGCCGTTTCACCGACGCCAAGACCTTCGGCGCCTTCAAGGACGGGCTGGTCGGCGCCCAGGCCGGCACGACACCGTTCTACACCGCCGTCTACAGTGTCCTCGACGGCAATGAACAGAACCCGCGCATCAAACTGTTCGAGACTTTTGGCGCCACGGTGCAGGCGCTGAAGTCCGGCGACGTCGATGTCGTGCTGACCGACGGCACAGCCGGAAAGGGCTATGTCGACGCCTCGGACGGCAAGCTGAAGCTGATCGGCGGACCGCTCGGCACCGAGGATTTCGGCTTCATCTTCCCGAAGGGTTCCGATCTGGTGAAGCCGGTCAACGCGGCAATCGCGGCGCTGAAGGCCGATGGGACGCTCGATGCGCTGAACAAGAAGTGGTTTCTCGATTACAAGATGGGGCAGTAACCCCTCTTGTTGAGAACACTACACAATGATCTCGCGCTGACTCTGCGCTTGAACACCCCCCTCTGTCCTGCCGGCCCCGGGCCTTCGCTATCGCTCCGGGCGTTCGTTGTTCGGAAAGCCAAGCAATTGGCTTTCCGTCCGCTGCGCGGACCACGCCTCACCCCCCTCAAGGGCAGGGGAATCGCACATGAGTAGATCGGGTCACTTGCGTGGTGGAGAGAAATTGATTCTGACGGACCTCTTGAAGACAGGAGGTCATGATGGTGTTTGTGGATATATTCGACGAGGTTCCGGACCCTCGAGACTTCACGGCCCAGCACGAATTGCCAGAGATTTTGTTCGTGGCGCTGGCGGCGGTGCTTTGCGGAGCGACGCACTGCACGGAGATGGTGCTGTTTGCCAAGTCGCGGCTCGATCTGTTGCGGCAGTTCATCCCCCTCAAGCACGGCGTGCCCAGCCACGACACCTTCAGCCGGGTGCTGGCCGCACTCGATCCGGTGGCCTTCAACGCCGCCTTCATGCGCTTCATGGCCGCCTTCGGCACACAGGCGCACATCGATGTGCCGAAAGGCCAAGTCGCCGTCGACGGCAAGAGCCTCAGGCGCGCCTACGCCAAGGGCTGCGCCCACATGCCGCCGCTGGTGGTTACAGTCTTTGCCTGCGACACCTTCATGAGCCTGGCTCAGGTCGTGGCACACAAGGGTGGCGAGGTCGAGGCTGCGATCGAGGCGCTCAAGCTGTTGTCGCTCAAGGGGTTGACCGTCACCGGCGATGCCTTGCACTGCCATCGCCGCATGACCAAGACCATCCGCGAAGGTGGCGGCAACTATGTGCTGGCCATCAAGGGCAACCAGTCGAAACTGGCAGTACAGGCCAATGCCGCCCTCGACGCGGCAGCTGCGAGCAAAAGAACCAGGTTCCATCAGGTCGACGAGGATGCCCATGGCCGCCACGAGGTGCGCCGTGCTTTCGTCGTCCCCTTCGCCCAGACGCCGGGCCAGAACGCGCTCGTCGACCTTTGCGCCGTCGGCCGTGTCGAAAGCTGGCGCACCGTCGATGGCAAGACCACCCACAAGGTCCGCTGCTATGCGTTGTCGCGCACAATGCCGGCCAAAGAACTGATCGCCTCCGTCCGCCGCCACTGGAGCATAGAGAATGAGCTGCACTGGCAACTCGACGTCCTGCTCTGCGAAGATCGCATCAGGGGTCGCAAGAACAACGCGCCGGCAAACCACGCCATACTTCGGCGCCTTACTCTCAACATCCTTAGAGCCGACCCGGAAAACATCCCGCTCAGCCACAAACGACTCAAAGCACAGTGGGCCGATCAAGACCTCATCAGCCTTATCACTCATATGCGATAGCCCTGCCCTCAAGGGGGGAGATTGGCAGCTCTCACGATGGCGCTTCCTGTTCAGCGTTGCAGATTGGCGAAAGCGATTGCGGCAAGCGATCTCCCCCCTTGAGGGGGAGATACCCGGCAGGGCAGAGGGGGGTATCGTGGAGCGCTGCCTTCGCGATATCTGCCTTGCCGGCATCGCCTGATGCAGGCCCCTTCCGCCTCAAAATCCGACTTCCCCTGGTGGCTCGTCGTGGCCGTGGCCATCGCCATCGCGGTGGCCGTCTTCGTTGCCACCAGCAACCTCTACACCCAGGTTTTCGCCACCGTCGCCAAGGGCATCGGCATCACCGTCTTCGTCACGGTGATCGCCTTCGTGCTGGCTTCGGCGATCGGGCTGGGCATCGCACTGATGGGACTGTCGGGCTCGCGCTGGCTGCGCCAGGTCGCCCGCTTCTATGTCGAGATCATCCGCGGCGTGCCGATCCTGGTGCTGCTCTTCTGGATCGCCTTCGTCGGCGCACCGGCCTTCGTCGCGGGCTGGAACGCGCTGACGGCGCCGCTGCAGAGTTCCGGCCTGCTCGGCGAGCTGCTGGTGCGCGACGTGTCGCTCCTGTGGCGCGCCATCATGGCACTGACCATCGGCTATTCGGCCTTCATCTCGGAGGTTTTTCGCGCCGGCATCCAGGCGGTCGAGAAGGGCCAGATCGAGGCGGCCAAGGCGCTCGGCCTGACGCGGGCGCAGCGTTTCCGGCTGATCGTGTTTCCGCAGGCCATCCGCACCATCCTGCCGCCGCTTGGCAACGACTTCGTTGCCCTGGTCAAGGATTCCTCGCTGGTCTCGGTGCTCGGCGTCGCCGACATCACGCAGATGGGTAAGGTCTATGCTGCCGGCTCGTTCCGTTTCTTCGAGACCTATTCGATCGTCGCTTATGTCTATCTCATCCTGACCGTCGGCCTGTCGCTGGCGCTCCGGGCGCTGGAACGGCGGTTGCGCCGCCAGCACGAGGAATAGTTTTTTCGCGACGACAGCGTTATCTTGGGTTTATGCATGTCGTTGCCCCAAAACCGCGGCGCACTTTTGGGCGACATGCATTGGCCAGTGGAGCACGACCGATGATCGTCGACAAAGCCAATGCAGCGCTGGATTCCGTCTACACGGCCGACACGCCGGAAGCGCTGGCCGAGGCCTATGCCGCATGGGCCGCGACCTATGACAGCGAGACCGCTTCGCTCGGTTATCTCCTGCCGTTCCTGATCACCGCCTGGGTGGCGCGCCACGTGCCGGCGGGCGACGGGCCGCTGCTCGATGCCGGCTGCGGCACCGGCCTGTCGGGGCCGTCGCTGAAGGCGCTGGGCTACGGCGCCATTGCCGGGCTCGACCTCTCCGACGACATGCTGAAGATCGCCGGTAGCCGCAATGCCTACAGCGACCTGAAGCAGGCGATGCTGGGCGGGCCGCTGCCATGGCCGGACGGCCACTTTCGCGCTTTCTTCTCAACCGGTGTGTTCACCATCAGCCATGCGCCGGCATCGGGCCTGCACGAACTGGTGCGCATCACGAAGAAGGGCGGGCACGCCATCTTCACCGTGCGCGACCAGGTGTTCGAAAGCGGCGGGTTTCAGACTGTTTTCGATGAACTGGAGCAGGCGAAAAAATGGCGGCCGGTCGAGCAGAGCCCGTGGTTCCGCTGCTACGCGATCGCCGAGCCTGATGCCTTGGTGAAGACGTTTGTGTTCGAGATAATCTGAGTGGCAAGCGTGGCGCCAGTTCCTCTCCCCACTTCGTGGGCGAGGAACCCAAGTTCTGCGAAGACACGCCGCAATTGCCGAAAAGCCAAAACATTGGTATGAGCCACGCCATGGAAGAGCTTTTTGGCGATCCGGCTTACAAGGGGTTCGTGCTGCAGGACAGAAAACGCCTGCCGTCGCGTTTCTCCGCGCGCGTGTCCGGCGCACTGACCAGCCGACTACCCTAGGCCGACCTGTCCAGGTCGTTTCGCCGGACTGATGATCCGGCATCTGCTCTTTCCCATTCTCATATCGACGGATTTACGCACATGAGCGCACCGCGCACCCTCTACGACAAGATTTTCGACGACCACATCGTCGATCGCCAGGACGACGGCACCTGCCTGCTCTACATCGACCGCCACCTCGTCCATGAGGTGACCAGCCCGCAGGCCTTCGAAGGCCTGCGCCTGAGCGGCCGCAAGGTCCGGCATCCGGAAAAGACGCTGGCCGTGGTCGATCACAATGTCTCGACCTCGCCCGAGCGCAAGTTCGGCATCAAGAACGAGGAAAGCCGCATCCAGGTCGAAGCGCTGGCCAGGAACGCCAAGGATTTCGGCGTCGAATATTATTCCGAGAACGATATCCGCCAGGGCATCGTCCACATCATCGGCCCGGAACAGGGTTTTACGCTGCCCGGCATGACCATCGTCTGCGGTGACAGCCACACCTCGACCCATGGCGCCTTCGGCGCGCTGGCGCACGGCATCGGCACGTCTGAGGTCGAGCATGTGCTGGCGACGCAGACGCTGATCCAGCGCAAGGCCAAGAACATGCTGGTGCGCGTCGACGGCGTGCTGCCGCAAGGCGTCACCGCCAAGGACATCATCCTCGCCATCATCGGCGAGATCGGCACCGCCGGCGGCACCGGCTATGTCATCGAATATGCCGGCGAGGCGATCCGCGCGCTGTCGATGGAAGGCCGCATGACGATCTGCAACATGTCGATCGAGGGCGGCGCGCGCGCCGGCCTGATCGCCGCCGACGAGACGACCTTCGCCTATGTCAAGGACAAGCCGCGCGCGCCGAAGGGCGCGGCCTGGGATGCGGCGCTCGAATACTGGAAAACGCTGCAGTCCGACGAGGGCGCGCATTTCGACAAGGTGATCGTGCTCGACGCGGCCAAGTTGCCGCCGATCGTCTCCTGGGGCTCGTCGCCCGAGGATGTCGTGTCGGTGCAAGGCATCGTGCCGAATCCGGACGACATCACCGATGAAAACAAGCGCACCTCCAAGCAGCGCGCGCTCGACTATATGGGGCTGACGCCGGGGACCAGGATCACCGATATCACGCTCGACCGCGTCTTCATCGGCTCCTGCACCAATGGCCGCATCGAGGATCTGCGCGCAGTGGCCAAGGTGGTCGAAGGCAAGACGGTCAGCCCGCATATCGATGCGATGATCGTGCCGGGCTCCGGCCTGGTCAAGGAACAGGCGGAAGCCGAAGGCCTCGACAAGATCTTCGTGGCCGCCGGCTTCGACTGGCGCGAGCCGGGCTGCTCGATGTGCCTTGCCATGAATGACGACCGGCTGAAGCCGCATGAACGCTGCGCCTCGACCTCGAACCGCAATTTCGAGGGCCGGCAAGGCTTCAAGGGCCGCACCCATCTGGTGTCGCCGGCAATGGCGGCGGCGGCGGCGATCGCCGGCCACTTCGTCGACATCCGCGAGTGGAAGTAACGCCGGAGCCCGCGGCTTCGAAAGCTTGCCAGACCCCGGAGCTTTGCGGCTCCGGGGTTTTTTCATTCATCCGGCCGCATATTCGCTTTCGCTTAACCGCTTGTTGGGGCTTGCCCTCTAAGCTCTTCCCTGACGTAAGCGAGGGGAAGTCACAGTCCTTTGGACACCGGCCTGTTGATAGCGCTGCTCAATCCGACGATCGCGCTGGCACTCGGCGCGGCCTTCCTCGTGCTATGGTCCTATCAACGCCACCGCCCCTATCTCGCCGTGCTGGCGATCAGTTACAGTGTCTCTGCGGTCGGCTTCCTGCTCCAGTATTTCACCTTGCCCATCGGCATGCAGCTGACCAAGCTGGCGTCGAACATCTGCTTCACACTTGCCGGCTGCTGCCTGTCCAGCGCCATCGTCCACCGCTATGGCCGCAAGGTGCCCTATGTGGGGATCGGCGTGCTGGCCGGCGGCGGCCTGGCGTCGTTGTGCTGGTTCCTGTTCGTCGCGCCGGATCTCACCTGGCGCATCCTGGCGATGAATTTCGCTTTCGGCGGGATCAGTCTTCTGGTCGCCGCTGAACTGCGCCCGGTGCGCCGCAACGGCCCGACCGAGAACATCCTCTTCGTGCTGTCGCTGCTGTCGAGCCTGAACTTCTTCGTGCGCACCCTTGTCGTCGTCATCGCGCATGGACCCTTCACCAGCTATGACGGATTCTATGGCTCGTCCTACTGGACGACGGCCCTTCTGTCGCACGCACTGCTGTCGCTGCTCATTGCGCTCTGCCTGTTCTCCGCCGCGGCGCTCGACGTGATGAAAGCGCTGAAGACGGAGACCTATACCGATCCGCTTTCGGGTCTGCTCAATCGCCGCGGCTTCGAGGAGCGAGGCATGCTGCTGCTGCGGCACTGCGCCACGGCCCGGTTTCCGGTCGCGCTGGTGCTGGCCGATCTCGATCATTTCAAGGCGCTCAACGACGTGCACGGGCATGCGGCGGGCGATCGCGTGATCGCCGACTTCGCCGCCAAGCTTCGGTCGGCGGCCGGGGCGCGCGGCATTGCCGGGCGTATCGGCGGCGAGGAGTTCGCCGTGCTGCTTCCCTTGAGCGATCTCGCTGCCGCGCGGCTGTTCGCCGAGGCCGTGCGCACGCTCTATTCGGCTGGCCACGTCGACGGGCTGCCTGCCGGCACCAAGGTGACCGCCAGCTTCGGCGTGGCGGCCCGCAGCGGCGACGAGGCACTGGAGCCGCTGATGCGGCGTGCCGACGACGCGCTCTACAAGGCCAAGAAGAACGGTCGCGACAGTGTGCGCCTGTCCTACGAGCGGCCGGAAACGGTGTTCGTGGCGGAGCCGCTCAAGATGGGCTGATCCGGTCCGGCCGAGCAAAAATTAACGGCTTCTTCGCCCGTCGATGCTAGCTGTCGGGCGGGTGCGAGAAGACTTATGAGTGGCGCCAACTTCATCCTGTTGATCAATTTGTCGGTTGCCGGCCTGCTGGCGGCGTCCTTCATGGCGATCGCGTTGCATGAGGCCGGCCGTGCGTCGCCGCGCTGGCTGGCATCAGCCTATCTCCTGGGCATGGCCTATTTCGCGGTCGAATTCAGCATTCCCGCCTTCGACGATGCGCGGCCGGTGGTGGTCACCGCTTTCGCCGTCTTCCTTGGCGCCACCATCGCCTTCAATGGTGGGCTTGCGCACAAATATGGTGTGGCGCCACCGTGGGCGCCGATGCTGTTCTTCCTGCTCGCCACCACCGTCGCGGTGTATTTCGTGCAGGACCTGCCGCGCCAGTCGCTGACCCGCATGATGGCCTACCAGCTTCCCTATGCGGTCATGCAGTTCATTGGTCTCGCCATCGTCTGGTCGTCCAGGCAAAGGCTCGCCCGTCTCGACCGCATCCTGATGGCGGTGCTGGCGGCCAGCGGCCTGCAGTTTGCCTCAAAGCCGTTTATCGCGCATGCGCTGGGCGGCTGGGGCGCCAATCCGCAGGCCTATCTGCAAAGCAGCTACGCGCTGGTCTCGCAGTCGCTCGGCACCGTCTTCGGCCTGGCGCTGGCGCTGCTGATGCTGGCCATCCTGGTTCGCGACGTGCTCGCCGAGGTGACGTCGAAGTCGGAGATGGACACGCTGTCGCGCCTGCTCAACCGCGGCGGCTTCGCCCGCCACGCCGAGCTGGCGGTGGTTGGCGCGGTGCGGCAAGGCGTGCCGGTCGCGCTGGTCATCGCCGACCTCGATCATTTCAAGAGCGTTAACGACAGTTTCGGCCATGCATCCGGCGACCGGGTGATCGAGACCTTCGCCGGCTTTCTGCGCGATGCTGCCGCCGGCCATCATGTCGCGGGCCGCATCGGCGGCGAGGAGTTCGCCATCATCCTGCCGGGAACCAATCTTGCCGCTGCCCGGCTGTTCGCCGAGGGCACACGCAGCGCTTTCGGCGCGCTTCCCATCGACGGACTGCCGGCGGACAATCGCTGCACCGCGAGCTTCGGCGTCGCCGAGCTTCATCCGAGCGAGGATTTTGCCGATCTGATGCGGCGCGCCGACCAGGCGCTCTATCTGGCGAAGAATGCCGGGCGCGATTGCGTGCGTGTTTCGGCCGGGCCGGCCGGCGCACGGTCGTCCGCCGGGATCAGTATCTCATCTAGCGGCAGGGGCTGAGCTCGGGCATCTCGCCGTCGGAAAGCCCGTACATGTAGCTGCGGCCCTTCACGAACACCGGCGGCCGGTAGCAATCTCTGTATCCCGATATCTCGTCGGCTTCGTTCTGGTAGATCACCTTGGGTTGGCCGGCGCTGGTGTAGTCGGACAGCTGCTTGGCCAGTTTGCCTTCGCCAACCAGGATGCGCTTGTAGCCGGCGGCGCTGTCGATGACGAGATTGCCGAACGAATCGGCGTAGACGCGGTCCTGATGACGCGCTCCGGCAAGCGCCGGCGCAGCCAGGCCGACGACCGAAGCCGTCACGATGAGCGCCGCAAGGCGTATTCTTCCCGATTTCGAACGCATGGCGTCCTCCTTGTTTAGAGGAAAGCCTCCTCGAATCAGAAATTAACCTTTTCTTAACCTTTGTTAAGAGGCTGGCGCGTTTCGCGGCGATGTCTCGATAAACATGGTTAATATCGACCGGGCGGAAAACCCGGTGGCCATCTTTCGGCCATGCTTGGCCGCACCATCGCGGCCGGCGTCCAGCTCGGCGTCTGACGATCTTGATCTTGGCAAAGCATCGCGGCTAGTCTGCCGCGCGGGAGGACAGCATATGGCGTTACGCCGGACGTTTCGGGTGACGCTTGCCCTTTCGCCGCTTTTGGTCGCCATGGCCTGCGTGCCGCAGAACAATGAGCCGAAGGCCGGCAACAAGACCGCCGCGTCGGGTTTATCGGCGCCCGCCATCTCGACGGGCGGCGCCGTCACCGACGTGACCACGCCGCAGCCGCGTACCGCCACATACAGTTGCGCGGACGGCGGCAGGATGACGATCGAGAATCTCGGCACCTCCGTGCGCGTTCTCGGCTCCGACGGCACCAGCGAGGATCTGCTGGCCTCGCCGGCCAACCAGAACAGCCGTTACGAGCAGGCGCATGACGCGATTGTGATCGATGGCCGCGAAGCGTTGGTCATGAAGGCGGGGTCGACGCCGGTGACCTGCAAGCGCTAATCAGGTGCATTGATATTCAGGTGAGGCCGGCCTGCAAATGGCGGCTTCCTGCGCTTCCGGTGCTCACGTACTTTGAGTACGCTCCGCTCCGGTTCTCGGAAACCACCATTTTCGGCTCGTCCTGACCTGAATCTCAATGCACCTGCGCTCTTGGCCAGACTACATGTTGCACTGCAGCGATATCGAGCCGGCTTCTGGCTTCCAGCTCCTAATCGATTGAAGCCCGAGCCTGCCTTTTAGTCAGACTAAATTACGTTTTCGAAACGATTTTCTGGCTTTGACGCGGTGCAAAAAGAGCATTAGAAACCGGCTGTCCGAAGTCGCAACCGGAAGCGGCAATGCCGCATTTCCACCTGAGGCCAAGGGACGCCGACCTGGGGGAGCCATGAGCAAATCACCAGCCACCCGCGCATCTGCCAGACGTGATCGGCCACTTTCGCCGCATCTGAGCGTGTACCGGCCGCCGATCACGATGACGATGTCGATCATCCATCGCATCACCGGCGGGGCACTGTATTTCGGTACGCTGCTGGTCGCACTGTGGCTGATGGCGGCGGCAAGCTCGCAAGCGACGTTCGACTGGGTCAACTGGGCCTTCGGCACCTGGCTCGGCCGGCTGATCCTGTTCGGCTACACCTGGGCGCTGATGCACCACATGCTGGGTGGCGTGCGCCATCTGGTGTGGGATACCGGCGCCGGCCTCGAGAAGCATACGGCTTCGAAGATCGCCTGGGCGACGCTGGCCGGCTCGATCCTGCTCACATTGTTGATCTGGATCGCCGGCTATATGGCGCGGGGAGCCTGATCATGAGCACTGGAAAGACCGACATGCGCACGCCGCTGGCGAAAGTCCGCGGCCTCGGTTCCGCCCGCGAGGGCACCGGCCATTTCTGGCGCCAGCGCCTCACCGCCATCGCCAACATCCCGCTGATGCTGTTCTTCGTCGGGTTCCTGGTTGCGCTCAACGGCGCCGGCTATACGGACGTGCGGGCAGCGCTCGCCAATCCGTTCGTGGCGTTGGTGCTGGCCCTGGTGCTGGTCTCCGGGCTTATCCATATGCGGCTCGGCATGCAGGTGATCATCGAGGATTATGTGCATGGCGAAGGCATGAAGCTGGCGCTGATCGCGCTCAATACTTTTTTCACCATAGCGGTCGGCGTCGCCTCGATCTTCGCCCTGCTCAAGCTGGCATTCGGAGGCTGAGTTGGCCAAGGACGCAAAAGGAACCAACACCGGTTCCGGCTATACCTATGTCGACCACAAATTCGACGTGGTGGTCGTCGGTGCCGGCGGCGCCGGCCTGCGCGCCACGCTCGGCATGGCCGAACAGGGCTTGCGCACCGCCTGCATCACCAAGGTGTTCCCGACCCGCTCGCACACGGTGGCGGCGCAAGGCGGCATTGCCGCCTCGCTGTCCAATATGGGCCCCGATTCCTGGCAGTGGCACATGTACGATACCGTCAAGGGCTCGGACTGGCTGGGCGATGTCGACGCCATGGAATATCTGGTGCGCGAAGCGCCGGCGGCCGTCTACGAGCTCGAACATTACGGCGTGCCGTTCTCGCGCACCGAAGAGGGCAAGATCTACCAGCGGCCATTCGGTGGCCACATGATGAACTACGGCGACGGTCCGCCGGTGCAGCGCACCTGTGCCGCCGCCGACCGCACCGGCCACGCCATCCTGCACACGCTCTACGGCCAGTCGCTGAAGAACAACGCGCAGTTCTTCATCGAGTATTTCGCGCTCGACCTGATCATGGAGCCGGACGGCACCTGCACCGGCGTCGTCGCCTGGAACCTCGATGACGGCACCATCCACCGCTTCTCGGCCAAGATGGTGGTGCTGGCGACCGGCGGCTATGGCCGCGCCTATTTCTCGGCGACTTCGGCGCACACCTGCACCGGCGACGGCGGCGGCATGGCCGCGCGTGCCGGCTTTCCGCTGCAGGACATGGAGTTCGTGCAGTTCCACCCGACCGGCATCTATGGTGCCGGTTGCCTGATCACCGAAGGCGCGCGCGGCGAGGGCGGCTATCTCGTCAACTCCGAGGGTGAACGCTTCATGGAGCGCTACGCGCCGTCGGCCAAGGACCTTGCTTCGCGCGACGTCGTCTCGCGCTGCATGACGCTGGAAATCCGCGAGGGCCGCGGCGTCGGCCCCAAGAAGGACCATATCTTCCTGCACCTCGACCATCTCGATCCGGCCGTGCTGCATGAGAGGCTGCCGGGCATTTCGGAATCGGCGAAGATCTTTGCCGGCGTCGACCTGACCAAGGAGCCGATCCCGGTGCTGCCGACCGTCCACTACAATATGGGCGGCGTGCCGACCAATTACTGGGGCGAGGTGCTCAACCCGACGTCGAGGAGCCCGGACAAGGTGTCGCCCGGACTGATGGCGGCCGGCGAGGCCGGCTGCGCCTCCGTGCACGGCGCCAATCGGCTCGGTTCGAACTCGCTGATCGACCTGGTGGTGTTCGGCCGCGCGGCCGCGATCCGGGCCGGCCAGGTCATCGACCGCAAGGCGGCGATCCCTGCCCCCAATGAAGCCTCCGTCGAAAAGATCATGGACCGTTTCGACCGGCTGCGTCACGCCAACGGCTCGACGCCGACGGCAAGCCTGCGCGAAAAGATGCAGCGGGCGATGCAGGAAGACGCGGCGGTGTTCCGCACGCAGGAATCGCTGGAGAATGGCTGCAAGCGCATTTCGGAAATCTGGACCGAACTCAGGGATGTCAAGGTATTCGACCGCTCGATGATCTGGAACTCGGATCTGGTCGAGACGCTGGAGCTGGAAAACCTGATGGCCAACGCCATCACCACGGTCTACAGCGCCGAGGCGCGCAAGGAGAGCCGCGGCGCGCATGCGCGGGAAGACTTTTCGGCCCGCGACGACACCAACTGGCGCAAGCATACGCTGGCGCGCCTCGGCGAGGACGGCAAGGTGACGCTGTCCTACCGGCCGGTGCACACCGAGCCGCTGCTGGCCGAAAAGGACGGCGGCATCAGCCTCGCCAAGATCGCGCCGAAGGCCAGGGTGTACTAGCGATGGCGCCGGCGGCTTCGGGATATTCCGGCACGCCCCTTCCGGCCAAGCTCGGCCTGAAGGACGGCATGACTGCCGCCTTCATCGCGCTGCCGTCGGAACTCGACGACCTGGCTGGGGCCGTGGCCTTTGCCGATGTCGACCGGCTGGCCGATTGGTCCGGTATTTCTGGAACGACCCTGAAATACGACGCCGTCCATGCCTTCACCCGGCAGCGCGCCGAGATCGAGGATCGCCTCGGCGATGTCGAGGCGGCGATCAAGCGCGACGGCATGGTCTGGGTGTCCTGGCCGAAAAAGGCATCGAACGTGCCGACCGATGTCACCGAGGGCGTGGTTCGCGCCGAGGCGCTGAAGCTCGACCTGGTCGATGTGAAAGTCGCCGCAGTGAATGAAATCTGGTCCGGGCTGAAGCTCGTCATCCGAAAGGACCGCAGGTAATGGTCGAACTGACGCTCCCCAAGAACTCGAAGATCCAGCAGGGCAAGACCTGGCCGAAGCCGGAAGGCGCGACCAATCTGCGCGAGTACCGTATCTACCGCTGGTCGCCGGACGATGACGAGAACCCGCGCATCGACACCTATTTCGTCGACATGGACGATTGCGGGCCGATGGTGCTCGACGCACTGCTCTGGATCAAGAACAAGATTGACCCGACGCTGACCTTGCGTCGCTCCTGCCGCGAAGGCATTTGCGGCTCCTGCGCCATGAACATCGACGGCTCCAACACGCTGGCCTGCACCAAGGGCTGCGACGACATTTCCGGCGCCGTCAAGGTCTATCCGCTGCCGCATATGCAGGTGGTCAAGGACCTGGTGCCCGACCTGACCAATTTCTACGCCCAGCACGCCTCGATCGAGCCGTGGCTGAAGACGGTGTCGCCGCAGCCGGCCAAGGAATGGCTGCAGAGCCATGAGGACCGCGAGAAGCTCGACGGGCTCTACGAATGCATCCTGTGCGCCTGCTGCTCGACCTCGTGCCCGAGCTACTGGTGGAACGGCGACCGCTATCTTGGCCCGGCAACGCTCTTGCAGGCCTATCGCTGGCTGATCGATTCCCGCGACGAGGCCAAGGGCGAGCGGCTCGACAATCTCGAAGACCCGTTCCGGCTCTACCGCTGCCACACCATCATGAACTGCGCGCAGACCTGCCCCAAGGGCCTCAACCCGGCCAAGGCGATCGCCGAGATCAAGAAGATGATGGTGGAGAGAAGGGTGTAATTTCGGCGGGAGATCGCCCTCATCTGTGGTGATCCTTCGCGCCCCCCTCTGCCCTGCCGGGCATCTCCCCCACTTGGGGGGAGATTGGCCTTCATCGCCGTCTTCGCCAAATCACCAGCATTGCAGAAGAACTTCAACGCTTCAGAATAGAACCGGGGGCTGAGGCTGCTGATCTCCCCCCAAGTGGGGGAGATGTCCGGCAGGACAGAGGGGGGCGCTGTCCTGCCGACTTCAAGACGTTCTGCCCTGTCGCAGCGCTATGATGTCTGTCAAAATCATAGTGCCAAAGAATCAGTAGAAAATTGCCAATCCAATGACCGATACCGACCTTCCCATCCTCTCGCCGATCGAAGCGCGCGTGCTCGGCTGCCTGATCGAGAAGAAGGAGCTGACGCCTGATGTCTATCCGCTGACGCTCAACGGCGCCCATGCCGCCGCCAACCAGAAGACGGCGCGCGAACCGGTGATGGCGGTCGAGCTTGTCGAGGTCAGGCGGGCGCTGAGCCAGCTGGAGCAGAAGGGCCTGGTCCGGCAGGTCTTCGCGTCGCGCGTCGAGCGCTACGAGCATCTGGTGGCGCAGCGTTTCTCGCTCACCTCGGCGCAGATCGCGCTGATCGGCCTGATGCTGCTGCGCGGTGCGCAGACGGCGCACGAATTGCTGGCACGGGCCGAGCGCATGGCGCGGTTCTCATCGATCGACGCGCTGCGCACCGACCTCGACCTGTTGATCGGCCGCAGGCCGCCGCTGGTGATGCTGATCGAGCGCGGGCCTGGCCAGCGCGAGGAGCGTTTTGTGCATCTGCTGAGCGGGACGCCGCAGATCGCGGCGATCGCCATGCATCAGGCGCCGTCGGCAACCTCATCGGTCTCAGGCCTCGAAGAGCGCATCGGCGCGCTTGAGGAAGAAGTCGCGAGACTGCGTGCTCGCATCGAGGCGCTGAGCGGCGCAGGCGGCTGATATCGTTTGAAACGTCGGCGGGACAGCGCCCCCCTCTGTCCTGCCGGACATCTCCCCCTCTTGGGGGGAGATCGGCAGCTTCAGCCTCTCAACCAAGCCTGGCATCGAGCGACACCTTGATCGCGCCGAGTGCCTTCGAGACCGGGCATTCGGCCTTGGCCTTTTCAGCCAATTCCTTGAATTTCGCCGCATCGATGCCCGGCACCTTGCCGACCAGCGTGATGGCGCTGCCGGTGATGCCGGTGCCGGGCACCAGCGTGACCACCGCCTTGGCGTTGAGTTCGGTGGCGGGCGTGCCGTTCTCGGCCAGGAAATGCGACAGCTGCATGGCGTAGCAGCCGGCATGCGCTGCGGCGATCAGCTCTTCGGGATTGGTGCCGGATTTGCCGCTCTCGTCCTCGAAGCGCGCCTTGAACGAATAGGGCGTGGCCTTGAGGGTCCCGCTCTGGGTATCGATCGTGCCTTTGCCCTCTTTCAGATTGCCCTTCCAGACGGCGTTTGCGGTGCGGTCCATGAATTCCTCCTTGGTTGTCGTGGCTGGCTGTCGGGGCTGTTGGGCCCGGCGTCCTGTCAACTATAGCGCGCGCGGACGCGAAGGCCACTGCGCTCTTTGGACCATTGCGCGGTGCGGGCTGCGGCGATCTCGAATTTTCTGAAAAAATGCGCGTGCAAAAATGTCGACTTCGATCTCCCTCACGCGTCCTGCGGGTGGCCATGGGATTCGTGGCCGGATGGAGGTTCACATGGACAATCTGCTTTTCGCATTATGGAAGGACCCAGGCCACAAGGCCGGACGACGAGAAGAGTTTTGGCTGCATCCGCCGGCGTCCGGTTTTGGCCGGCTTCTGGTGGCGATTGCCATCATCGGGATCGCGGCATGCCTCCTCGACCATGCGGCGGCGGCGGTCGAGGGCAACGCTGACACTCTCGTTGCCGCATCCTATGGTTCGTCGCAGCAAGGGAGCTGGAAATGAAATATGTTTGCCTGGTTTATGGTGAGGAAAAGGATCTTCACGCGCTGACCCCGGCAGGGTCGGCCAAGCTCGACGCCGATTCGCTGGCCTATGACCGATCCCTGGAGGAGCAAGGCCTGCTGATCGTCGCCCAGGCGCTGCAATCGGTGACATCAGCCAAAACCGTACGGCGGCGCAAGGGCAAGCGGCTGGTCACCGACGGCCCCTTCGCCGAGACCAAGGAGCAATTGCTCGGCTTCGTCATGATCGAGGCGAAAAATCTCGAAGAGGCGCTGGACATCGCCGCCGGCATTCCGCTGGCCGAACTCGGCACGATCGAGGTCCGGGCCATCTACGACATACCGGGGTCATAGGCGTCCGCCATGCGTTGCGGCCACTTGGAAACCAGGGCGTTCGGTCGAGCGAACGTCCTGGGTTCATTTCATGCGCAACTCTTGCGTGTTGAAGCAATGCAAGAGTTCTCCTATCGTCGCCGGAATCTGGGGGATTCGGCATGCCTTTCCTGATTGCTATCCTTGGCGTGTTGGGCGCGGCGGCGTTCTGGTGGTACCGGATGAAGGCCATGAACGAGGCCGCGCGTGACGTCGCCGATGTCATCGGTCGGGTGCAGGGCTCGGTGCGCCGCAAGAAGCTGCGCAAGCAGGCGGCCCTGTCGCCGCTGACGGCGATCGACGATCCGGTGGTGGCGGCCGCGACGCTGATCACCGCCCTGGTCTCCGAGGATGGGCCTGTGCTGCCGCGGCGCGAGGCCGTCATTCGCGCGGTGATCTCCGAGATCGCCGACAAGAAGAAGACCGACGAAGCGGTGATCTACGCCAAATGGGCCGCGTCGCAGATCGACGACACGACTGTTGTCATCGACAAGCTGGCGCCGTTCCTGCGCGAGCGTCTCGATGTCGCCGAGCGAAACGATCTGCTGCAGATGGTCAATCGCGCTGCCCAAGGCGGCGAGAAACGCCTTGAGATATCCGACCAGAGGATATTGCGGCTGCGGCAGAAGCTCGGCTTCGAAGTGAACTGAGTACGCGCTGTACCGAGGATTTGACGGGTTGGGTGTGCCCGCGTTGCCGGACCGCATACCTTGGCGATTGACGCAAACGCTCATCGCGTCGTCATCCCAGGGCGTAGCAACGAAGCGAAGCGACGCGGCGCAGACCCCGGGATCCATGCCGCGACATCAAAGCTTTGCAGCGGTGCAGAATTCTGCTCCGCTGCACCTTCGGCTGAGGTAACGGCGTGGATCCTTGGGTCTTCGCTCCGCTTCGCGTCGCTTCGCCCAAGGATGACGAAGTGGGTATGCCGCGAGGCGCTCAGATCGCTTCGCCTTTCAACAGTCTTGGCGTGCCGGCGGACAATCCCGACGCCTGGCGGATGAAGAATTCCTTCAGTCGCGGCATCCGTTCGACGAGGCCGAGGCCAATGTCGCGGACAGCGCGCAGCGGGCCGATGTCGTTGGAAAACAGCCGGTTCAGCACATCCGTGGTGATGCCCATCTGCACGGTGTCGAAGCGCCGCCACTGCTGGTAGCGTTCGAGTACGTCGAGTGCGCCGATGTCCTGGCCAAGCCGGTCGGCCTCGACGATCACTTCGGCCAAAGCGGCGACATCCTTGAAGCCGAGATTGAGGCCCTGGCCGGCGATCGGGTGGATGCCGTGGGCGGCATCGCCGGCGAGCGCGATGCGCGGCGCGACGAAGGCGCGCGCGATGGTCAGGCCGAGCGGCCAGGCGCGCGGCTTGTCAGCGACGCGGATCTCACCGAGCTTCAGGCCAAAGCGCTGTTCGAGTTCGTGCTCGAAGACGAGGTCGTCGCCGGCCACCAGCTTCTCGGCATCGGGCGTGCGCTCTACCCAGACGATCGACGAGCGGTTGGTGCCGTCGTCGCCGGGCTTCAGCGGCAGCGTGGCGAACGGGCCGGCGGGCAGGAAATGCTCCTCCGCCCGGCCATTGTGCGGGCGTTCATGCGCCACCGTGCAGACGATGCCGGACTGGCCGTATTCCCACTTCACCGTCTTGATGCCGGCCATGTCGCGCAGCTTCGAGTTGACGCCGTCGGCGGCAACCAACAGCCGGGCCTTCAGCGTCGCGCCGTCGCCGAGATGCACGGTGATGCCGGCGCCGTTGGTCTCGAAACCCTGCACCGCGACGCCTTCGATGATGTCGATGCCGAGCTTTTCGGCGCTGGCCCGCAAGGCGCCGTTCAGCACCCGGTTGGCCACCATATGCGCGAAAGGTTCGCCCGGCGCCACCTCACCGTCGAAGGTCAGGAAGACCGGGCGCACCGGATCGGAGGTGCGCGAATCGGTGATGACCATCTCGGTGATCGCCTGGGCCTGAGGCGCGATCTCGTCCCACACGCCGAGCTGGTCAAGCATGCGGCAGGCGGCGGCGGCGATGGCCGATGCGCGGCCATCCCTTTGCCAGGCGCCAGCCGGCGCGGCATCGACCAGCGCAACGGCAAGGCTAGGGCGCGCCCGCTTCAGCGAGACGGCCGTGGCAAGGCCGACATAGCCGGCGCCGGCGACGAGGACATCGAGCCCGGATCTGGTTGTCGCGTCCGCCTTGCGTTGCATCTTCTTTGCTCCTTGCGCGCCGATCGGGTCTTGCGCCCTTGACTGGCTGTCCGTCCTGTCGGAAACCGCCTTAACACTTCCGCGGCAAGGGTGCGAAAATATGACGGCTGCCATGGACGAGCTTCTCGGCATTCTCGACCTCGAGAAGCTGGAACACAATCTGTATCGTGGTCGCAGCCCCCTGCTCGACTGGCAGCGCGTCTTCGGCGGCCAGACCATCGCCCAGGCGCTGGTGGCAGCACAGCGAACCGTCGACCCCGATCGGCACGTGCATTCGCTGCACGGCTATTTCATGCGGCCCGGCGACACCAAGGTGCCGATCGTCTACGAGGTCGACCGGATCCGCGACGGCGGCTCCTTCACCACACGCCGCGTTGTGGCGATCCAGCATGGCCAGGCGATCTTTTCGCTGGAAGCCTCGTTCCAGCAGGATGAGGTCGGCCTCGAGCACCAGGTGCCGATGCCGCAGGACGTTCCGGGGCCCGATACGCTGCTGTCGCAGCGCGAATTGCTGGGCAAGTTCGCAGAGGCGGTGCCCGAAGGCATCAAGCGCTATTGGGAGCGCGACCGGCCGATCGAGATGAAGCCGGTGATGCTGAAGCACTACACCAGTCGGGAAAAGCTGGAGCCGAAGCAGAACATCTGGATCCGCACGACCGGTCCGGTACCGGCCGATCGCGCCATTCAGGCGGCGGTGCTCGCTTATCTCTCCGACATGACGCTGCTCGACACCTCGACCTTCGCGCATGGCCGCGCCATTTTCGATCGCGATATCCAGGCGGCGAGCCTCGATCACGCCATGTGGTTCCATCGCAGCCATGCACTCGACGACTGGATGCTCTACACGCAAGACAGCCCGTCGACGCAGGGGTCGCGCGGCTTTACGCGCGGGTCGCTGTTTGCCCGCGACGGGACGCTGATCGCCTCGGTCGCGCAGGAAGGGCTGATCCGCCTGAAACGATCGCCTGCGGAATAGGCATTTCGGAAAAATTGCCTGTTTTTTAATCAGATGCACCGCCGCGCTCGTGGGCAGGCGGCGTCCGAACGCGCCCCAATCGCTTTGTTTACAGTGGGTTAACACCCTGCTTCCGCACTTGGCACGGAGCTTGAATCCTCGTGAGCACTCTCCGGCTCCTTGGGATCGGTGAAGTCGTGCAAACGCGGGGGACCGCAACAGCAAAGGGTGAAACCTTATGAAAATCGTGATGGCAATCATCAAGCCGTTCAAGCTCGACGAGGTACGCGAAGCGCTTACCGCCGTCGGCATCCAGGGCCTGACCGTCACCGAAGTCAAAGGCTACGGGCGTCAGAAGGGGCATACGGAAATCTATCGCGGGGCGGAATACGCGGTCAGTTTCCTGCCGAAGATCAAGATCGAAGTCGCGGTCAGTGCCGACATGGTCGACAAGGCCGTCGAGGCCATCACCGCGGCCGCCAAGACCGGCCAGATCGGCGACGGCAAGATCTTCGTTTTCGGCATCGATCAGGCGGTGCGCATCCGCACCGGCGAAACAGACACCGACGCGCTCTGAGCGGCGATCACGTATTCCAATGGAGAGTTCAATGAATATTCCTTCCACCTTGAAGACGACGGGACGCGCCGCCCTTTTGGGCTCGCTCGCTCTCGCAGCATTGGGCACGGTCGCCGCCTTCGCGCAGCAGGCGGCTCCTGCTGCCGCAGCGGCCGCACCGGCCGCCGCCCCCGCCCCGGTGCTCGACACAGGCAACACCGCCTGGATGCTGACCTCGACGGCGCTGGTGCTGATGATGACCATCCCGGGTCTGGCGCTGTTCTACGGCGGTATGGTGCGCAAGAAGAACGTGCTCGCCACCATCATGCAGAGCTTTGCCATCACCTGCCTGGTGACGGTGCTGTGGTTCATGTTCGGCTATTCGCTGGCCTTTTCCGACGGCGGCGGCATGAATGCCTATATCGGCGGCGTCTCGAAATTCTTCCACCACGGCATCACGGTCTCGACACTCTGGTTGCCGGGGGTCTCGAACATTCCTGAATTCGTCTTCTCGATGTTCCAGATGACCTTCGCCATCATCACGCCCGCGCTGATTGCCGGCGCCTTTGCCGAACGCATGAAGTTCTCGGCGCTGCTCCTCTTCATGGCGCTGTGGCTGCTGTTCGTCTATGCGCCGATCGCGCACTGGGTGTGGGGTGGTGGCTTCCTCGGCACGGCGGGCGTTCTCGACTTCGCCGGCGGCACGGTCGTCCACATCAACGCCGGTGTCGCCGGTCTGGTCTGCGCGCTGGTCCTCGGCAAGCGTGAAGGCTACGGCACCACCAACATGGCGCCGCACAACCTGGTCTACTCGGTGATCGGTGCTTCGCTGCTGTGGGTCGGCTGGTTCGGCTTCAACGCCGGTTCGGAACTGGCGGCCGATGGTCTTGCCGGCGCCGCGATGATGAACACTCAGGTTGCCACTGCCGCGGCCGCACTTGCCTGGATGTTCGCCGAATGGATCGTCGCCAAGAAGCCCTCCGTGCTCGGCATCATCTCGGGTGCCGTCGCCGGCCTCGTCGCGGTGACGCCGGCCTCCGGTTTCGTCAACCCGACCGGCGCCTTCATTATCGGCATCGTCGCCGGCGTCGTCTGCTACATCTCGGCGGTCAAGGTGAAGCACATATTCGGCTATGACGACTCGCTCGATGCCTTCGGCGTGCATGGCGTAGGCGGTGTGGTCGGTGCGTTGCTGACTGGTGCGCTTGCCGATCCGGCGATCAATGCGCTGGGCAAGGGCGGTTCGGTCGCCATCCAGCTCTACGGCATCGTCTTCACCATCCTGTGGACGGCGATCGCCACCTTCGTGATCCTCTACATCGTCAAGGCGCTGGTTGGCCTGCGTCCGACGACCCAGGAAGAGGTCGAGGGCCTCGACATCTCCCAGCATGGCGAAGTGGTGCCGTAAGGCCCAGCTTGGCCAACGGGGCCGGCGGAACCCTCCTCCCGCCGGCCCCCCTATCCCTTCCAGGCAATTCCATGCGGAAAACCGCTGCACATTTTTCCTGGAATTGCTTCGAAAAAAATCCCGTCGTGACGCTCCCGAAAGGAGTTCACGCATTGAGGCCCGGATCACGTCCGGGCCTCTTTTTTTGGCAAAATGTTCCAGCAATGCCGGTATCCCTGCGATCACGTTCGTGTGATGAAGATTTTCGAGGAAACATAGACCGTTCTGGCCCCGAACTGTGGGGACGATCGTCGTTCCGGCGCTCGTTCAAACAACAGGGAAGGAATTTTCTCATGAACCTCAAGACTATCTGCCTTGGAGCGCTTGCTCTTTCGATGGTCAGCGGCGTGGCATTTGCCGGCGCTCTCGATGAACCCGACAACATGGCGCCGTTCTTCACGGATTCCGGCATGAAAACCATGAAGCCAATGGCGGAATTCAAGACGGCATTCATGGCCATGCCGATGGAAAAGCAGGAAGCGATGAAAAAGGAATGCCAGGATGCGGCGATGAGCAAGCCGCACGCCGAATTCTGCGCCAACGTGATGATGCTGGGCGGCGCCAGCAAGTGATCTGCCGCGATCGGGCCGTGGCCCGATTTTTGTTGTCAAACAGAACGATGGCAGGCCTGTGCGCCCGCCATCGTTTCACTTGGCAGGCAGGCGCTCGCGGAGCCTGCCATCTCGGATCAAGCGCCTCGGGCACATCGTTCCGACGGCAGGTCTATCCGCCGGCGCCGTCATCCATCATGGTGTTTGTCAGCGCCTCATAGGCCCTGCTGCACGTCTGGGAATGGGGGCAATTCCTGACAACCAGCACAGGCGCCACCGTCAGGACGGCCGCGATCAGAATCCGCAGGGCAAGACCCGGTACCCCGAATCCCTTGCCGAAAAGACCCCTGCACAGAAAGTACAGGCCTTGTGCCAAACAGGCCGCGGCGAGGACGTGCAGGAGCGGGCCAGTCGCCCGGGCAAAGGGCGTCACGTAGCCATCCGGGAAGCCCACCATGCCGAGCTCGACAAACCAGTGCAGGGCGAGCAGGAGACTGAGCCCTGCCCAGGCCAGGACCGTCACACGAAGGACAACAGATTGCATGCCTTTATCCACGTTGGTGGTTCTGCGGTGTCGTGACGTCCGCGGTCAAGGGTCGCTGTCCTCTGGCGCCTGGAGTTTAACGCAATTCCGGACGGAAAACCGCTTCACACTTTTCCTGGAATTGCTCTGGCGGCTCAACCGGCGGTAACGAGGTTTGATCGTCTCAACTTCTTATAGTTAATGCGCCCTTAACCTTCCCGCCGATAGTCTGAGACCCGAATCTGCCGGAGTGCGCCACGCACCCGCACGAAGCAATGACAGACGGGGAAGAGCATGCGTTCAGGGGCTTCAGCACCGCTCGCGCTGGCCGATACCGGGCACGGCATCCAGGCGTTCGCGCGGCGTCAGGTCGGGCGGCTGGTGGGTGCCGGACTGTTCGCGCTGGCCGCCTTCGGCGTCGCCGGCCTTGCGACCTGGAACGTCGCCGATCCGAGCTTCTCGCATGCGACGAACAACACCGTCACCAACGCCATGGGCTATGCGGGTGCTGTGTTTTCCGACCTTGCCATGCAGTTCTTCGGCCTCGCCGCCGTTGCCGCCCTGGTTCCGACCGTGATCTGGGGCTTCCTGCTGTTTTCCGCGCGCGGCGTCGACAAGCTGCCCAGGCGCGGGCTGTCCTGGTTCGGCTTCGCCCTGCTGGCCGCGGCAATGGCCGGCTGCGTGGTGCCGCCCAAGACCTGGCCACTGCCGACAGGCCTCGGTGGCGTGTTCGGCGACATGGTGCTGAAAATCCCCGGCGTTGTCGTCGGCGGCTATCCGACCGGGCTGTTCGCCAGCATTATCGCCATAGTGCTAGCCGCACCCGCGCTGTGGCTTTTCGCGCATGGCTCGGCGCTGATCGGGCGCAAGAACGGCTTCGCCGTCGTCGAGGATGAGCCTGCCGCCGATCCGCGCGAGGACGAGCTTTTGTTCGACAATGACGAGGACGAGGGCGACGAGGGCATCCTGGCGCTTGGCGCCATCACCCACTGGTGGCTGTCGCTGCGCGCCTGGATGCACCGCCGCGCCGTGCGCCGCAGGCAGGAGCGCGAGGAGTATGAGCCGGAGGTGGAGCAACGCTCCACTGCCTGGCGGCGGGCCGCCGAACGGGTCGAATCGGCTGAGTTCGCCGAATCGCGGATGAGCCAGGATGGCCGCGCCCGCGTCGAGCCTGAGTTCTTCGCCGCCATGGTCAACGACCGCAACGTTTCCGTCGATCCGGACGATGACGACGTCTTCGACAATCGATTCGACAATGGCGGCGAGGATGCCGATCTCGACGATGAGCCTGTCGTGCAACGCCGCGCGGCGCCGACCGCCAGGGTCCAGCAGTTCCGCTCCGATGCCGCCACCCGCGTCGAGGCGCCGGCGCCGCGTCCGGCACCTGGCGCCCGCGTCCAGCGCGAGGCGCAGACGTCGCTGATCGGCTCGGAAAGGTTCGAAATGCCGTCGCTGCATTTCCTCTCCGAACCCAAGAACGTGGTGCGCGACGCCAGCCTGTCCAAGGATGCGCTGGAGCAGAATGCCCGGCTGCTCGAGGGCGTGCTGGAGGATTTCGGCGTCAAGGGCGAGATCATCGCCGTCCGTCCAGGTCCTGTCGTCACCCTCTATGAGCTCGAACCGGCGCCCGGTATCAAATCGTCGCGGGTCATCGGCCTGTCCGACGACATCGCGCGCTCGATGAGCGCCATCGCCTGCCGCGTCGCCGTGGTGCCCGGCCGCAACGCCATCGGCATCGAACTGCCGAACGCCAAGCGCGAAACCGTCTATCTGCGAGAAATCCTGGCCAGCCGCGACTTCGAGACCACCAAAGCCAAGCTGGCGCTGGCGCTGGGCAAGACCATCAATGGCGAGGCGGTCATCGTCGACATCGCCAAGATGCCGCACGTGCTGGTCGCCGGCACCACCGGCTCGGGCAAGTCGGTCGCCATCAACACCATGATCCTGTCGCTGCTCTACCGGCTGACGCCGCAGGATTGCCGGCTGATCATGATCGATCCGAAGATGCTGGAACTGTCGGTCTATGACGGCATCCCGCATCTGCTCACGCCGGTGGTCACCGATCCGAAGAAAGCGGTGGTGGCGCTGAAATGGACCGTGCGCGAGATGGAGGACCGCTACCGCAAGATGTCGAAGGTCGGCGTGCGCAACATCGACGGTTTCAATGCCCGCGTCAGCCAGGCGGACAAGAAGGGCGAAAAGATCTCGCGCACCGTGCAGACCGGCTTCGACCGCCAGACCGGCGAGGCGATCTACGAGACCGAGAACCTCGATCTCGAGCCGATGCCCTATATCGTCGTCATCATCGACGAGATGGCCGACCTGATGATGGTCGCCGGCAAGGATATCGAGGGGGCGGTGCAACGCCTGGCGCAGATGGCGCGCGCCGCCGGCATCCATGTCATCATGGCGACGCAGCGCCCGTCGGTCGACGTCATCACCGGCACCATCAAAGCCAATTTCCCGACCCGCATCTCCTTCCAGGTGACGTCGAAGATCGACAGCCGCACCATTCTGGGCGAGCAGGGCGCCGAGCAGCTGCTCGGCATGGGCGACATGCTCTACATGGCCGGCGGTGGCCGTATCCAGCGCGTGCACGGTCCGTTCGTCGCCGATGAAGAGGTCGAAAAGATCGTCGCGCATCTGAAACTGCAGGGTGTGCCGGAATACCTCGACGCCATCACCGAGGATGACGGCGACGATGACGACGAACCTTCGGGCAAGGGCGGTTCCGGCGGCGGTGGCGGCAACGGCAATTTCGAGGATTCCGACGACCCTTACGACCAGGCGGTTTCCGTGGTGCTGCGCGACGGCAAGGCTTCAACCAGCTATATCCAGCGCCGTCTGGGCATCGGCTACAACCGCGCCGCCTCGATCATCGAGAAGATGGAGAAGGAAGGTATCGTCGGACCGGCCAACCATGCCGGCAAGCGCGAGATCCTGGTACCGACCGAAGAGGACAAGTTCTAAGCGGGAGGCCTGGCTCTTGTGACATCCTCCTGGCTGGCAACCTTGGGCCGTTCAAGGCGTTGAAGGGAATGAGGGGCGCTCGATCCGCCAAACTTCAGCCCAACTGGGGGTCCAAGCACGAGAACGACTCAGGAATCAGATGAGAGTGACCGACATGAAAAACGATCCTTCAGCGATCAGCGATTTTGCTCCCACCCGGCGCCGGTTGCTCGGCCTTGGTCTGGTGGTAGCAGGCGCGGCAGCCTTCAACGTGATGCCTGGCTTCCAACTGCTGGCTTCGGCGCAGGCGGCCGTACCGCCGGCCGCACAGAAGATCGCCGACCATTTCTCCTCGGTCAAATCGATGAGCGGCGAATTCGTGCAGTTCGGCCCCAAGGGCGAGCAGACCGGCGGCAAGTTCTTCCTCGAACGGCCGGGCAAGATCCGCTTCAACTATGACGGGGCCTCGAATTTCAAGGTGATCTCGGACGGCCAGTCGGTGGTCATCCTGAACAAGAAACTCAACACGTCCGATCTCTATCCGCTGTCCAAGACACCGCTGAAGCTGCTGCTCGACACCAAGATCGACCTCTCCGGCGACCGCGTCAAAAGCGTCAAGCAAGAGGATGACCTCACCACCATCCAGCTCGCCGACAAATCGGTGTTCGGCAATTCGAAGATCACGATGATGTTCGATCCCAAATCCTACGAGCTGCGCCAGTGGACGATCACCGACGCACAGGGCAAGGACACGACGGTGATGATCTTCAACGTCAAGGAAGGCGTCAGCTTCGCCCCCGACACCTTCGCCATCGACTACACTGCGAATCGCGAACTCAACACAAACGGCAAGTCGCGCTAGGACCAATCGCTTCAACAGTTGTGGAAAGCACTGGGTCGCGCCTCGCCGGGCGCGACGTGGCTTGTCTTTGCGGCTTGCGGCTGGCAGTTTCCCGGACTGACTCCGTCAAAAGGCGTCTTCCCCGTCAGGGCCTATCGGTTCTGGCTGGCCGCACGCTGCCCTGGATTGCCAATGCCCTTTTCCATCGCCACCTGGAACATCAACTCGGTTCGCCTGCGCATGCCGATCGTCGAGCGCCTGCTTGTCGAGCATGCGCCTGACGTGCTGTGCCTCCAGGAAACCAAGGTTCCCGACGAGCTGTTTCCCGAGAAGGCGTTCCGCAAGCTCGGCTACGAGCACATCGCCTTCCATGGCCAGAAGGGCTATCACGGCGTCGCGACGGTCGCGCGGCGGCCGATCGAGGTGGTCGAGAAGCGCCGCTTCTGCGAGATCGAGGACAGCCGCCACCTGTCGGTGACGGTGCGGGCCGGCGGCAAGGCGATCCTGCTGCACAATTTCTACGTTCCGGCGGGCGGCGACGAACCGGATCCTGAAATCAACAGGAAGTTCAAGCACAAGCTCGATTTCGTCGCCGAGATGAACGCCATCCGGGCTGAGCATGACGAGGTGTCCGGCTCCGTCCTGGTCGGCGACCTCAACATCGCGCCGCTCGAGCACGATGTCTGGTCGCACAAGCAACTGCTCAAGGTGGTCAGCCACACGCCGGTCGAGACCGAAAGCTTCGAGGCGATGCGGCTGGCTGGCAACTGGATCGACCTGATGCGGCTCAACGTGCCGCATGAGCAGAAGCTCTACACATGGTGGAGTTATCGCGCACAGGACTGGGAAGCATCTGACCGCGGCCGGCGGCTCGACCATGTCTGGTCGTCGCCCAATCTGGTGCCTGATTTTGCCGGCTACGAGATCCTGCGCCTGGCGCGCGGCTGGGAGCGTCCGTCAGACCATGTGCCTGTCATCGCGCGGTTCGATCTTGATTAGATTGGCTATCCAGATCGGCGGGTTTCCCATTCTGGCCGCAGTTGTGCCATGACCAGCTCGTCGCGATGCGCGCCATTGAAGAACGCACTGCCTCGTGCAATGCCTTCGGCGGCGAAGCCGACTGCTTCGTAGGCGCGCCGCGCGCGATGATTGTCCGGGAAAAGGCCAATGCAGAGCCGATAGGCGTCGGTTTCGACGAAAACCCGATCAACCGCCGCCGCCAGGAGCATCCTGCCGTGGCCCTGTCCTGGCGTGACGACGGCGATACGCTTGACCAGTGTCACGCGCTCGGCCGATGCCCATTGGCGAAGGATCACGAAGCCGATCGATCCTGAACCGTCGACACCGACAAAATAGGCATGACTGTCGCCGAAAAAGGCTTCGCGATGACTTGGCTCATCCCAGCGCCCGACAAAGGCGTCATAGCCTTCGCGCCGCTCAGTTTCCATGATGAACGGCAGGTCATCTTCGGTCGCGCGAACAAGCTGAAAGGTTATGTGCGCCTCTCGTCCAAAGCGCGTCGCGTTGAAAACGGATTCAACCGGCGCGCTTTAGTCTTTGTTTTATGCATGTCGTTGTCCCAAAACCGCTGCGCCCTCTTGGGCGATATGCGTCAGCCGGCGAAGCGTGGCGCCAGTTCCTCGATACGCCGGATCATCGCCTGAAATTCCTCGGAAATGCGCTGGTGCAGCTTCACCGCGATGTCTGGATACTCCTCCAGGATGCGGCGGAACATCTTGCGGCTGAGCCGTATCACTTCCGAATCAATTTCGGCCGACGCGCTGGTCAGCCGGTTGCTGTCGGCGATCAATGCCAGTTCGCTCAGGATCGCGCCGGGGCCGGCCGTGCCTATCGGAATACGTTCGCCACTCTGCTCTCGATAGAGCACGATGCGCCCGCTGACCACGACATAGGCGCAATCGGCCTCGTCGTCCTCGCGGTAAAGCTTGTGGTTGGCAAGCAGCAACGTGTTTTCGGCGCCGAAGGCGAGCAGGCGCAATTGTTCCTGCGTGAAGCCCTCGAAGAGCCTCACGGCGGACAGGATGCGGATGTCGTCATCCAGCGCCATCTAGCTGTGTCCCCGAACGGTCAGTCCAATCCCTCCTCTGCGGTACGATCCAAAACCCCCTCCAACTGGATCGTACCCGAAAGCGGCCCGCCCGATCGCTCATTGGATAATGAAAAGTTTAAGGAACCAGCTTGTAGCCGCCGCTTTCTGTCACAAGAATTTCCGCATTGGAAGGATCGCGCTCGATCTTCTGGCGCAGCCGGTAGACGTGGGTTTCCAGCGTGTGCGTGGTGACGCCGGAATTGTAGCCCCACACCTCCTCGAGCAGCACGTCGCGCGTCACCACCTTCTGGTCGGCGCGATAGAGATATTTGATGATCGAGGCCTCCTTCTCCGTCAGCCGCACCTTGCCGCCGCGTGGGTCGATCAGCAGTTTCTGGCTGGGCTTGAAGGTGTAGGGCCCGACCGAGAAGGTGGCGTCCTCGCTCTGTTCATGCTGGCGCAGTTGCGCACGGATGCGCGCCAGCAGCACGGCGAAGCGGAACGGCTTCGTCACATAATCGTTGGCGCCGGCTTCGAGACCAAGGATCGTATCGGAATCGGTGTCGTGGCCGGTCAGCATGATGATGGGCGCCTTGTAGCCGCCCTTGCGCAGGATCTTCACCGCTTCGCGGCCATCCATGTCGGGTAGCCCGACATCCATGATCAGCAGATCGATGAGGCCGCCGCGTGCCGCGGTGACGCCTTTTGCCGCAGTCGATTCCTGCAGCACGTCGAATTCCTCGTAGAGGGACAATTGCTCGACCAGCGTGCCGCGCAGGTCGTCATCGTCGTCGACGATCAGAATGGTGCGTGAAGTCATGGATCAATCCGTTGTTTTGAAAAGAATATTCAGTTGACCGCTGCCTGTTTATGCGGAAGCTGACCGGCACAACAGCCGATCACAGTGATTTGTTCCGTGGCACGATCATACAAGAAAAAACGCGATCGCAATGCAGCCGGCGCAATTTTGCGAAAAGGACTGCGCGTGCTGACCGTGCGGGCCAGGCCCGGCAACCCAAGCCAGGGTCTGCTGCAGGCCGGCCCAACGGTGTTTGCGTGTGCGCTGGGGCGGGGCGGCATCTCGGCCGACAAGCGCGAAGGCGACGGCGCGACGCCGCTTGGCCCGATGCGAATCCTGTCGGGGTATTTCCGGGGCGACCAGTTCTCCAGCGGCCGCAAGACCCGTTTGGCGATGACGCCGATCGGGCCTGATCTCGGCTGGTGCGAAGTGCCTGATGACCGCAACTATAACAGGCCGGTCAAGATTCCCTATGGCGCCAGCCACGAACGCATGCGGCGCGACGACCGGCTCTATGACGCCTGCCTGGTGCTCGACTGGAATCTGGCGCCCCGCCGGCGCGGGCGCGGCAGCGCCATCTTCTTCCATCTGGCGCGTCCCGGCTTCACGCCGACCCAAGGCTGCGTGGCGGTGACGGCGCGCACGATGGCGCGGCTGCTGCCGCTGCTGTCGGACAGGACGGTGATGAGGGTGGTTAGGTAGGGGAGTAGGGGAGTAGGGGAGTAGGGGTGTAGGGGTGTAGGTAGAGGCGTCAGCGCAGCCTTAATTTTCCTATTCCCCTACTGACTTACTCCCTTACTCCCTTACTCCCTTACTCCCCTATTCCCTTCCTGCGTGGCCGCTGCCAGCCGATGTCGAGAAGGCCCAGCCGGCCCATCTCCCGGTCCATTGCGCGCGCGATGTCCTTGCGCCCGGCGCCGATGTCGCGCAACTGGCGATCCGAAAGGTCCTCGACGTTCTGGTGCGCAAGATTGATCGCGACCCTGGCGTGACGCAACCAGTCAAGGGTCGCGGTCAGCCAGGCTGGCCGGACATGAACAGAGTTGAGAGCGATGTGCGACATGACATGATCCGTTCACTGGATATCAAATCCAGTTTGATGGTGTTTCGATACACACATCATGCCCGATTGAAATCCAAGCAGGAAACGAGTAGTTCTTTCCCTATCATCAAGTTTTCTTTGAGGATCAGAAGGTCATGGTTGCTTCATTCTGATGGCTCGCCCGCTGCCTGGAACCCGAGCGCTGAGGACGCTGGAAGCCGCCGCCCGGCACCTCAACTTCACCCGTGCCGCCGACGAGCTCGGCCTGACGCCAGCCGCGGTCAGCCATCAGATCAAGGAAATCGAGGATCAGCTCGGCATCGTGCTGTTCACGCGCACCAGCCGCACCATTCGGCTGACGGCGGCGGGCACGATGCTGTTCGAGGCTTCGATCGATGCGCTCGACCTGCTTGGCCGGGCCGTCTCGCGAGCGCAAAAGATGACGCGCGGCACGGCGCTGCTGAAAGTGACGCTGGATGCACAGTTCGCGACAAAATGGCTGATGCGGCGCGTCGATGACTTTCGCAAGCATCAGCCAGGCATCGACCTGCGCTTCGACATTACCTATGAATTGCGCGACTTCGACCTGGACGACGTCGATGTCGGCATCCGTTTCGGCGCGGGCAAATATCCGGGCCTTTGCGCCCACCGGCTGTTCGACAACGTCATCATTCCTGTCTGCAGCCCGGCCTTGCTGCGGGGGGGGTTGCCGCTGAAGGAACCGCGCGACCTGTTCCATCACACGCTTGCCCATATCGAGTGGTCCCGCCTCGGCATCATATGGCCGAACTGGCGCATGTGGATGGCGGCGGCCGGGGTCGACGATTTCGACGACAGCCGGACGATCGTTTTCGTCAATTCCTCGGATGCCGTGCAGGCGGCGCTCGACGGCAATGCCGTCGCGCTGGCCGATTTCTTCATGGTGGCGCACGATCTTTCCGAGGGCAGGCTGGTGCAACCGTTTGAACTGGGCATCAAGGTAAAGCCCGACTTCGCCTATCACGTCGTCTATCCCGTCGGATCCGCTGACGACGCCCGGATCATCGCCTTCAAGGACTGGATCCTGAACGAAGTCCACAACCCGCAGCCAGACCCTACACGTCGAAGCTGGGATGAGCTTTGATGCATGTCGCGCAAAAGTGGCCGCGGTTTTGTGAGAACGACATGCATCAAACAAAGACTCAAGGCGCGTCGCCTGAATGCGCCTTCAGGCAGCCTCCCGCTGGCCGGCGGCGTCTATCGTTTTCGTGACTGGGGCGTTCAGCCCGTCGCCGCCGCGCCAAGCCAACCGATCACCGCGCCGATGATCAGCAGCACGCCGAGCCAGTGGCCGCCGTCGATAAGGGTCAGGTCCCAGCCGAAATTCTGATAGCGATGGTTGGCCGAGAGCGTCGTGGCGACGAACCCCAGCCAAAGCACGAAGCCGAAGACAAGTCCGGCGAGCAATGTCGGCTCGCCGCCGGTCATCGCCCCGACAACCAGGGCCATGATGTAGGCCATGACCAGTTCGGCGATGAAGCTGATTACGAAGGGCAGCGGTGATTTCTTCATCGCGGCCGGATCGAGCTTGGCGGCCTTCAGCCACGGCTTGCTCAGGCCCATGTACCAGACGGCGCCGAACAACCATGCCACGACGGCGGCGGCAATCACCGCCAGCCAGTTCACTGCTGAAAAATCCATGAGTTCCCCCTCCGATTTGTATCTTATGGAAACGCCTGTTCGGCGATGGCGTCAAGCAAACCGCCAGACCGTGGTGCGCTTGACCAGCGAATCCTCCAAGGCCCGGGTGACGGCCACTTCATAGACCGCAAGCGGCTCCAGCCCTGCCTTCGGCATATACGACCGGCCGGGATCGCCGACGAGGATCTCGCCGCCGCGCGCCTTCAGCGTTGCGAACCACGGCATCAGCCGGTCGGCGAAGGTTTTGTCGTAGAAAACATCGCCGGCCAGGACTACGTCCCAGCCCGCATCGGTGCCGATGCAATCCGTGCCGAGAAAGTCGATCCCGACAGCGTTGGCTTGCGCATTGAGGCGGATCGCGGTCGCACAGAACGGATCGATGTCGGTTGCGATCACCTTGGCAGCACCGGCCTTGGCGGCGGCAATGGCGACAAGGCCGGAGCCGGAAGCAAAATCGAGCACGCGCTTGCCCCGCACCATGGCCGGATTGTCGATGATATGGCGAGCCAGGCCCTGGCCGCCGGCCCAGGCGAAGGCCCAGAAGGGCGGCGGCAGGCCGATCTCGACCAGTTCGTCCTCGGTCCGCTGCCACAAATCATGCGCTTCATCGGCAAGATGAAGCAGGATTTCCGGCACGTGCGGCGCCGCCATCAGCGCCGTGTTGTCGAGGATGAATTGCTTCGCGCTGTCGGGCGTGAGCGCCGTCACGGAGCCGGTGTCAAGCCGCCCATGCGGCAGACTTCCTTCCACTCGGCCGGCGTCACCGGCTGCACGGAAAGCCGCCCGAGCCGCACCAGCGCCATCTCGGCAAGCTTCGGATTGGCCTTGACCTGTTCCAATGTCGGCGGGTTCGGCACGTCCTTGAAGGCGCGGATGTCGACGCATTCCCAGCGCGGATCGTCGGTCGTGCTGTCGGGATGGGCCAGCGCGCAGACCTCGGCGATGCCGACCACGTTCAGCCCCTCATTGGAATGGTAGAAGAAGCCGAGATCGCCGATCTGCATCGCCTTCATGTTGTTGCGCGCGGCATAGTTGCGCACGCCGTCCCATTGCGTGCCGGCCTTGCCCTTGGCCTTCAGTGCCTCGAAGGAGAAGACCGAGGGTTCGGATTTGAACAGCCAGTAGTTCATTTCTTTTGCTCCTCCTTGCGGGTCATCCGCCAGCGACCGGGATTAACTAGCCGCCGGCTTGTTGAACGTCCAGTTCCACTGGCGGATTTCGACGCTTTCGAACAGCCCGGCCTTGGCGTACGGGTCGGCGGCGGACAAGGCCTGTGCACCGGCCAGATCCGGCGCCTCGACGACCACGAGGCTGCCGTTGGGCTTGCCTTCGGCATCGAGGAATGGACCGGCAAAAGCCAATTTCTTCTCGGCGTTCAGCCCTTCGAGAAAGGCAACATGCACGGGCCGGGTGTCGAGGCGCACCTGCAGGCTTGCGGGCTTGTCCTTGCAAATCAAAGCAAACAGCATGGTCTTTCTCCTGGTCTTGGAATCACTGTCTTGGGGATCAATCGTTGGTTTCGGTCTTTAGTGGCCGGGTCATCAACGCCGTCACAGCCTGCCGGATGGTGATGGTGCCGTCCAGTATGGCGGCGACCGCAGCGATGATCGGTGCGTCGATGTTGCGCTCGATGGCGATGCGGGCGGCGATCGCCGCCGTCGGCACGCCTTCGGCCAGTGGCAGTCCGGCAAGCGGTTTGCCTTGCCCGAGCGCCAGCCCATAGGCGAAGTTGCGCGACTGGGCCGACGAGCAGGTGAGCAGCAGGTCACCGAGGCCGGAAAGTCCCATCAGCGTCTCGGGCCGGGCGTCGAAAGCGGCACCGATGCGCCGCAATTCGACGAAGCCGCGCGTCACCATGGCGGCCTGGGCGCTGGCACCGAGCCCGGCGCCGGTGACCGCACCGGCGGCGATGGCGAAGACGTTCTTCAGGGCGCCGCCGATCTCGACGCCGATGAGGTCGTCGCTCGAATAGCAGCGCAGATTCTCCGCCGAAAAGCGGGCGGCGAGGTCCGCGGCCAGAGCCGCATCGCGGGCGGCGACCACCACGGCCGTCGGCAGGCCCCTGGCGACATCGGTGGCGAAGCTCGGGCCGGACAGAGCGGCGACCGGATTTCGCGGCAGGATCTCCTCGGCAATCGCCGACAGCAAGGCGCCAGTGTCGCGCTCGATGCCCTTGGCGCAGAGAACGAGCGGGATATCGGCCGGCATATGGTCTTTCGCGGCCGCCAGCGTTGCCCGCAGCGATTGCGCCGGTGTCACCGCCAGCACGCAATCGGCGCCAGTAAGCGCTGTCTTGATGTCGCTCGTCGCCGCGATGCCGGGCGCGATGGCGATGCCGGGCAGATAGCGCGGGTTCTCGCCTTGGCCGATCGAGGCGACGGTGTCCGGGTCGCGCGCGAACAGCCGCACCGAGTGGCCGGCGCGCAGCATGGCCAGCGCCAGCGCCGTGCCCCAGGCGCCGCCGCCCAGCACGCTGACACGCCAGCCGCTTTTGCCCGACCTGGCCATATCTTGACTGTTCGCGCCTGGACCAGTCATGCCTTGGCTCCGCGCCGACCGGAGCCGACCATCGGCGTCGAAATGCTGTCCAGCGGCCAACGCGAACGCGGCACGAAGTCGAAGCCGTTTTCCTGCGCCATACCTTGGCGCAGCCGTTCGATGCCGGCCCAGGCGATCATCGCCGCATTGTCGGTGCACAGTTTCAGCGGCGGTGCGACGAAGGTGAAACCGGCCTCGTTGCACTGCCGTTCCAGTGTCGCCTTGATCGTGCGGTTGGCGGCGACGCCGCCGGCAACGACCAGCGCCGGGTGTTTGGTGGCGGGAAACGTCTCGCGGAACCGGCGTAGCGCGCGCGCGACACGGTCGGCCAGCGCATCGGCGACCGCCGCCTGGAACGAGGCGCAGATATCGGCGACATCCTGGTCGCTCAACGGAGCAATGGCGGTCGCCGCCTGGCGCACGGCCGTCTTCAAACCGGAGAAGGAAAAGTCGGGCTGTGCCGAGCCCTTCATCGGACGCGGAAAGGCAAAGCGTGCTGCATCACCAGCCTGTGCCGCCTTCTCGACATTCGGTCCACCGGGATAGGGCAGCGCGAGCATCTTGGCCGTCTTGTCGAAGGCTTCGCCGAGCGCGTCGTCTATGGTGGTTGCCCAGCGCTGATAGTCGCCGACGCCGCGCACGGCGAGGATCTGCGTATGACCGCCGGAGACCAGCAGCAGCAGATAGGGAAAATCGAGCCCGTCGGTCAATCGTGCAGTCAAGGCATGGCCTTCGAGGTGGTTGATGGCGATCAATGGCTTGTTCGCTGCTGCGGCGATGGCCTTGGCGGTCATCAGCCCGACAATCAGCCCGCCGACCAGGCCGGGGCCGGCGGTGGCGGCAATGGCATCGATATCGGCAAGTGCCGTGCCCGAATCAGCAAGCGCTGCCTCAATGATGCCGTCCAGCGCTTCGACATGGGCGCGCGCGGCGATCTCCGGCACGACGCCGCCGAAGGCGGCATGCTCCTCGATCTGGCTGAGCACGATGTTGGACAGGATTTTCGGCGCAGCATCGCCGTCCAGCGCCACGACGCTTGCCGCGGTCTCGTCACAACTCGTCTCAATGCCCAGAACGCGGATCAATTCGTCGCTGTCCCAATAGATTGTATGTCCGGGCTTTCCGCTTTAGGACAAAGCCCGGAAAACCTCGCTGGCCGGGGGTTATCACGGACTGCATGCCATGCAAACAATCTTGAGAATCGGAACGCGCGGCAGCCCGCTGGCGCTGGCACAGGCGCAGGAAACGCAGGCGCGGCTGATCGCGGCGCACGGCATGCCGGCGGAGGCATTCGAGATCGTCGCCATCTCGACCAGCGGCGACCGCATCCAGGACCGGTCGCTGTCGGAAGCCGGCGGCAAGGGGCTGTTCACCAAGGAGATCGAGGAGGCGCTGCTGGCGGGCCGGATCGACATCGCCGTGCATTCGTCGAAGGACATGCCGACACAACTGCCAGACGGTCTGGAACTCAGCGCCTTCCTGCCGCGCGAGGACGCGCGCGATGCCTTTGTCGGCAAAGCGGCGAAGACGATCGCCGAGCTGCCGCGCGGGGCGAAGGTCGGCTCATCGTCGCTGCGGCGGCAGGCGCTGATCCGCAGGATGCGGCCGGATCTCGACGTGGTGATGTTCCGCGGCAACGTGCAGACACGCCTGCGCAAGCTCGAGGAAGGGGTCGCCGCCGGCACCATTCTAGCCTATGCCGGGCTGAAACGGCTGGGACTCGAGCATGTCGTCACCGACCTGATGCCGCTCGACATCTTCCCGCCGGCACCGGGACAAGGCGCGATCTGCATCGAAAGCCGCATCGGCGATGGCGATGTCGAAAAGATGCTGGTGGCCATCCATGATCTGCCGACCGGACAGGCATTGGCCTGCGAGCGCGCCTTCCTGGCGGCGCTTGACGGTTCCTGCCGCACGCCGATCGCCGGTTATGCCTCGATCGAGGCCGGAGAGCTCTCCTTTGCCGGGCTGATCATCTCGCCTGACGGCACGCAGTCGCACGCGGTCGAGCTGCAAGGGCCGGCGCAGGACGCCGCCCGCATCGGCCAGGAAGCCGCCCGGACAGTGCGGGCCAAGGCCGGCGAAAAGTTCTTCGACGGCTGGCTCTGAAATGCGTCGCGTCCTGGTGACGAGACCTGAACCGGGCGCCTCGCGCACGGCGCACCGGCTGCGGGAGGTCGGTTTTCAGCCGATCCTTCTGCCCTTGACCGAAACCGTGGCGCTGCCGGTCGATGCCGGGCTCGTTCCTGACGATGCCGGGCTCGTTCTAGGCGATGCCATCGCCGTTGCCGTCACCAGCGCCAATGCCGTGCGCCATGCTTCCAAGGCGCTCATCGCATCGATCGCGGCCTTGCCTTGCCATGCCGTGGGAACAAGGACGGCGGAAGCCGCGCGCAAAGCGGGGTTTCTGTCGGTCAGCGAAGGCCAAGGCAATGCCGAAGCGCTTGCCGACGGTCTTGCTGGTGATTTCTCGGGGAAGACCATCGTCTATCTCTGCGGGCGCCTGCGGTTTCCGGCACTCGAACAAGAGCTGAAGATGGCGGGCGTTCGGGTCCGCGCCATCGAGACATATGACACGCTGGCGGTGGACTATTCGGACGAGGCCATCCTTGAGCGTCTGTCTAGCCAACCCGCCGATGTGGTGCTGCTCTATTCGGCCAAGGCCGCCGTCGCGGTGCAGATACTGGCCAGCCGGCCTGCTCTGCAAGAATTCTTTGAAAAAACAAGGTTTTTCGCTCTTTCGGCGCGCATCGCCACCGCCTTCGGCGATACCGCCAGCGAAAGAATCCACATTGCCGCGCGGCCCGACGAGGACGCGCTGCTGGCGCTTTTGCGGAGCGTGAGCTGACCCGCGTCATCACACCGCCCCTTTTCACCGCTTGGTGATGTGCTAGACCCTTTCTGAACCATCATGCGCCGCCAGGCGTTGAGACGAAGCGAATTGTGCGGAGCCCAGGTATGGTCAAGACGCCGAAGATGCGACACTCGAAAAGCCGCCGCGAGCCGGTGACCATCGATCTCGAGCCCGGCGCCGTCTCGCGCATCGTCGACGAGGACGCGGCCAAGCCCCAGGCCGGCGCCGAAGCAGCCCCAGTGGAGGCCGCCTCCCAAGCCGAGGTCCCCGAAGAGCCGGTGCATGCCGACCAGACCGATCTCGAACCCTGGGAGCATGCCGACGCCGCAGGACCGGCCGAGCCGGAGGCACCGACAGATGCCGGGGCCAAGACCACCGAACCGGAGCTGCCCTATCCGGCTGGCTCGGATGAGCCGCCCAATCGCGCCAAGGCTTTTGACTACAGCTTTGAAGATGCATCCGCCAAAACCAGCGAGACCAAACAGGCGGCGAGCAATGCCGAGGCAAGGAGTGAAACCATGGCAGTGCAGCCGAAGCGCGGCGGCATCAACGGCATCGCCGCTGGCATCATCGGTGGTGTCATTGCACTCGTCGGCGCCGGCGGGCTGCAATTTGCCGGCCTGCTCGGCGCGCCGGGTTCCGTCGCCTCGCTCGACGGCGTCAACAGCCAGATCGCCGCGCTGAAGAGCGAAATGGCCGGCCTCAAGGACACCGGCGGCAATGGCGACACGTCTGCCAAGGTCAACGGCCTGTCGTCCGCGCTGGATCAGGTCAAGAGCGATGTCGCGGCTCTGAAATCGGCGGTCGAGCATGGCGGCGCCGGTGACGCTGCCGGGGTGGCCACGCTGGGCGACAAGGTCAAGCAGATCGAAACGGCGGTCGCCGCCCTTGGCAAGGCCGGCGGTGCGGCGCCGGTCGATCTCGGCCCGCTCAACGAAAAGCTGGCTGGTCTCGATGCGCTGGTGAAATCCGCCGGCGAGGCGACGACGGCGCAGGATGGCCGGCTCACCGCACTCGAGCAGTCGGTGTCGCAGCTTTCCGGCAAGGTCGAGGCTGCGGCAGGACAGCCGAAGATCGCGCTGGCCATCGCCGCGTCGGCGCTGAAGGCAGCACTCGACCGTGGCACGCCGTTCTCGGCCGAACTCGAAACCTTTGCCGCGATTGCGCCGGACGCGCCGCAGCTTGCAACGCTGCGCCCCTATGCCGAGAAAGGCGTGCCCACTCATGCCGAGATCGCATCGCAAGCCGATGCCGCCGCCAGTGCCATGGTCGCCGCCGCAACGCCTGTCGATCAGAATGCCGGCTTCCTGCAGAACCTTTTGTCGAGCGCCGAATCGCTGGTCAAGGTCCGGCCGATCGGCGCCGTCGAAGGTGCCGGTGCGCCGGAAACCGTCGCGCGCATGGAGGTGGCGGTCAACCAGGGCGACTATGCCAAGGCGCTCAGCGAGTATGAAAAATTGCCCGAAGCCGCGAAGGCCGCCGGTGCCGACTTTGCCGGCAAATTGAAGGCGCGCATCGAGGTTGAAACGCAGGTCGACGCGCTGATCTCCGGCGCGATGAAGGCATGAGGGCAACACCATGATCCGCCTGCTAGCCTTCCTCATCGTCGTTTTCGCGCTCGGGCTCGGCTTTGCCTGGCTGGCCGACCGGCCGGGCGACATGGTCGCCACCTTCAACGGCTACCAATACCAGGTCAGCCTGATGGTCGCGGCGGTGGCGGTGGTTGCCGTCGTTGCCGGGGTGATGATCCTGTGGTGGCTGGTCAAGTCGCTGTGGACCAGCCCCTACACCATCTCGCGCTATTTCCGCGTGCGCCGCCGCGACCGCGGCTATCAGGCGCTGTCGACCGGCATGATCGCGGCCGGCGCCGGTGACGGCGCGCTGGCCCGCAAGAAGACCAAGGAAGCCGCCAAGCTGATCCGCTCCGACCAGGAGCCGCTGATCCATCTGCTCGAGGCGCAGGCATCGCTGCTCGAAGGCGATCATGAAGGCGCGCGGCAGAAGTTCGAAAGCATGCTCGACGATCCCGAAATGCGGCTGCTCGGCCTGCGCGGGCTTTATCTCGAAGCCGAACGGCTCGGCGACCGCAACGCCGCGCGGCACTATGCCGGCCGTGCCGCCGTGATGGCGCCGCAACTGGCCTGGGCGGCCGAATCGACCTTGGAAGAACTCACCGCGCGCGGCGACTGGGACGGTGCCTTGAAACTGGTCGACGCGCAGAAGTCGACACGGCAGATCGAGCGCGATGCCGCCAACCGCCGCCGCGCCGTGCTGCTGACGGCCAAGGCACAGGCGCTTGCCGACAGCGATCCCACCGCGGCCAGAACCGCGGCGATCGAGGCCAACCGGCTGCGGCCGGACTTCGCCCCCGCCGCCGTTGCCGCAGCCGCCGCGCTGTTCAAGCAGAACGATGTGCGCAAGGGCTCGAAAATTCTCGAGGCGGCGTGGAAGGCCGAGCCGCATCCGGAGATATCAGAACTCTATACCCATGCACGGCCGGGCGATGCCGTGCTCGACCGCCTCAACCGGGCGAAGAAGCTGCAGGAGATGAAGAAGAACCACGCCGAGTCGTCGATGACGGTGGCGCGCGCCGCACTCGACGCGCAGGATTTTTCGACCGCCCGCCGCGAGGCCGAAGCCGCGATCCGGATGGACCGCCGCGAGGGTGCTTATCTGCTCCTGGCCGACATCGAGGAGGCCGAAACCGGCGACCAGGGCAAGGTGCGGCAGCTGCTGTCGAGGGCGCTGCGGGCGCCGCGCGATCCGGCCTGGGTCGCCGATGGCGTCGTTTCCGAGCGCTGGGCGCCGGCATCGCCGGTCACCGGCCGGCTCGACGCCTTCGAATGGCGCGCACCGATGGAGCGGCTCGGCCATCTGATCGACAGCCATGACGATGCACCAGCCGCCTCCGTGCCGGCCATCGAAGCGCTGGCAAAGCCGGCCGGCGAAAGGCCGGTCGAGGTAATCGATGACGCCGGTGGCGAGACGTCGGCGGGCAAGCAAGCTGAAAGCCGCGAAGAAGATCATGTCAGGCCGATCACGGCGGCCGCCTTCGCCACGGTGCCGACCGATGCCGAGGCCGTCGAGCCGGCCGAGGAGCTTGCGCGGCTGCCGGACGATCCCGGCGTCGACCCGGACGAGGAAGCGGAAAAGTCGCGGCGTCGGTTTAGGCTGTTTTGAATTGGGCCGGCCGTCAGGCCGTTGGGGAATGGACTTATGTTTGAACGCGTTCTGTCATTTCTCAGGGATTTGCCGGCCGGTGCCGGCACGCATGCCGGCACCGACGATCCGCGCGTTGCGGCTTCGGCGCTGCTCTATCACGTCATGAATGCCGATGGTGTGCGCCAGGACGTCGAGTGGGAGCGGTTCAAGGCGGTGCTGGCCGAGAGCTATTCGATCAGCGGCGCCGAACTCGAAGCGCTCGCCGCCGCCGGCGAGCGGGCCGATAACGAAGCGATCGATCTCTATGCCTTCACCAGTGTGCTCAAGCGTCACCTCGATGCCGATGCGCGCAAAGCTTTCATCGGCTTGATGTGGGAGATCGTCTATGCCGATGGCGAGTTGCACGAGTTGGAGGACAACACGGTCTGGCGCGTCGCCGAACTGATCGGCGTCGAACGCCGCGACCGCGTCGAGGCGCGCCGCAAGGCGGCGGCGCAAGCACCCGGCGCGACCGGGACATCGAGCGACGAATAGACGGGATTTCGCCTGCCCATGCCGCGCCAAACAAGTTCGAAGCCAAAGATCCTGATCGTGCTGCATCAGGAGAATTCGAGCTCCGGACGCGTCGGCCACATGCTTTTGGAAGAAGGTTTCGAGCTCGACATTCGCCGGCCGCCGCTTGGCGATGCCTTGCCGGAAACACTGGACGGCCACGCCGGCACGGTGGTGTTCGGCGGCCCGATGAGCGCCAATGACGAGGACGAGTTCGTCCGCCGCGAGACCGCCTGGCTGGAAATTCCGCTCAGGGAGAACCGGCCGTTCCTCGGCATCTGCCTTGGTGCGCAAATGCTGGTCAACCATCTCGGCGGCAAGGTCGAGGGTCATGGCGAAGGGCTGGTCGAGATCGGCTGGTATCCGCTGAAGGCGACAGACGCCGGCAAGAAACTGATGCACTGGCCGGAGATGGTCTATCAGTTCCACCGTGAGGGCTTTTCGCTGCCGAGGGACGCGACGCTGCTGGCGACGGCGGAAACCTATCCCAACCAGGCCTTCCGCTACGGCGACAATGCCTGGGGCATCCAGTTCCATGGCGAACTGACCAGGGTGATGATGCAGCGCTGGGTGGTGCGCGGCGCCCAGCGTTTCGAATTGCCGGGCGCGCAGCCCGGCCGCGATCATCTCGGCGGCCGGCTGATCTGGGACATGCACCTCAAGCGCTGGCTGGACGAATTCCTGCGGATGATTTTCGGCAAGCCGGTAGTGCGGTAAACGTCAGTTCCGCCCATCGAGGTGGCGCACCTTGCGCAGCTGCGGAAACAGCACCATCCACAGTCCCACCACGACAGCCGCGCCGACGCCGCCGACCACGACGGCCGGAACCGTGCCGATCAGCGCCGCCATGGTGCCGGCGCGGAATTCGCCCAATTCGTTGGAAGCACCGACAAACACCTGGTTGACGGCGTTGACGCGGCCACGCACATGGTCGGGCGTCCACAGCTGGATCAGGGTCTCCCTGATGTAGACGCTGAACATGTCGGTGGCGCCGAGGCAGGCAAGCGCTGCGATCGACAGCCAGGTGACGGTCGACAGGCCAAACAGCACGGTGCAGGCGCCGAATGCCGCGGCAGAGCAGAGCATGATCATGCCAGCGTGGTTGCGAAGCGGATGGCCGGCCAGCCAGACGGCGACGCAGATGGCGCCGACACTCGGCGCCGAGCGCAGCAGGCCGAGACCCCAGGGACCGAGATGGAGAATGTCGCGGGCGTAGATCGGCAGCAAGGCTGAGGCGCCCGACAGCAGCACGGCGAACAGATCGAGCGAGATGGCGCCAAGCACGATCTTCTCGCTCCAGATGTAGCTGAACCCACCGAACAGGTTCTGCAGCGTCGGTTTTTCGGTCTCGGTGTGCTGCGAGGGCTTCGGGATGGTGAAGATCAGCAGCCCGGCGGCCAGCATCAGCACGGCGGCGGTGCCGTAGGCCACTTCCGCCGACACGCCATAGAGCAGGCCGCCGGCGACCGGCCCGACGATGGTCGCCGTCTGCCAGGCCGACGAATTCCAGGCGATGGCGTTGGCGAAATCCTCAGGTGGTACGAGGTTGGCGAACAGCGAGGCGGAGGCCGGGCCGAAGAAGGCGCGGGCGACGCCGAACATGGCGAGCACGGCGAAGATCGGCAGCGGTCCGCTGATGCCGCGCAGCGTCAGAAACAGCAGCGCCAGCGCGCAGATCGCCTCCACCACCACCGCCAGCGCCATGATCAGGCGGCGGCCGAAGCGGTCGGCGACGACGCCGGTGACCAGCACCAGCAGCAGCGACGGCAGGAACTGGACGATGCCGACCAGGCCGAGATCGAGCGGGTCGCGGGTCAGGTCGTACATCTGCCAGCCGACCGCGACGGACACGATCATGGTGGCGAATGTGGTGAGGAAACGCGCCGCCCAATAGCTCAGGAAGGAGCGGTGGCGGAACGCGGCATAGCGCTGGTCGGGTGATAGTTGGGCTTGGGATGTCATGGATATGGCCCCGCTGCGATGGCATCGGCCGGCGGGGCACTTCCCGGATGGGCGCTGTTCCGGCCAAGGGAACTTCTAACAAAGTTCGCTGCGCGATGTGCGCCAAAATCAGCACTGGATCAAGGAATTTTCAGCCTGTTCCGTTGATCGAACGAGGACGTTATTCCCTCAGCGCGGCGGAGATGGCGTCCAAGCCGCCCCTCAATTCGGCTTCTGTCGGCCAGCCGAAACCAATGCGGAAGAAGCGCTTCTCCATTTCGAACCAGTGGCCGGGTCCGACATAGGTGCCGTGGTTTTCCAGCAGGTTGACGTAGAACCGGTCGAGGTTGAAGCCGGGATCGACATTCAGGCGCGGGAAACCGACGACGCCGCCTTCGGGCCGCACCCAGTCGACCAGCGGCTCGCGGTCGATCCAGGCCTGGACGATGTCGCGGCGCCTGGCCATTTCGGGCAGCAGCGTCGCCAGGAACGCGTCCCGGCGCTCAAGCATGCCGCGCGCAATGCCTTCGTCGATGACGCTGCCGCAGATGCCGATCTGCTCCTTGGCGGCGAGGAATTTTTCCTGCAACGCCACATCCCTGGTGATCAGCCAGCCGATGCGGATACCGGGAATGCCGAAGGCCTTGGACAGCGACGAGACGCTGATCGCCTTCCGGCTCAGCGAGGCCGCCGACGGCAGGTGCTTGCCATAGGAGAGGTCGCGATAGGTTTCGTCGACCAGCAGATGACAATTGCTGCGCTCGGCGAGCGCGACCAGCGCATCGAGTTCGGCCCGGTTCATCATCGTGCCGGTCGGGTTGTGCGGGCAGGTGACGTTGATCAGCCTGGTGTTCGGCCGGATCGCCGCGGCGACTTGGCTGACATCGATGGCGAAGCCGTTCTCGAAGGCCAGGTCGACAAAGCTGATGGCGCAGCCGATCGCCCTTGGGGTCTCGATGTTTGTGGCATAGTTGGGCCTGATGACGACCAGATGATCGTCCGCCGACAAAAGCGAGGTCGAGATGATGAACAAGGCACCGGCGGCACCGGCGGTGACCAGGACATCGTCGGGCGAAACGCCGACGTCCTGCGCCGCGATCAGCGCGCGCAACTCCTTGTCGCCGCGATGCTCGCCATAGAAAAGCGTAAGATCGGGCAAAGACAGGCCGATGTCGGAGAGTTTCTGGTCGGCGATCGAACTTTCGGAAAGATTGAAGCGGATACGGTCGTAGCCGTACTCTTCCGGCGCCTCTTTCTCGATCACCATCCTGGTGTAGTTCATGGCTTCCCCCCTCAAAGAACCTATCCGGTTTATCCAAGCCACAAAAACATGAAGCCTGCCAAGGCGGTTTCGCCGGCAGGCTTCAATCAATCCATTGGCTCAGCGCCAAATTTAGGTCTTTGTTTCAGGAAGGCACTTTGGGGCGACCTGCCTCAGGCCGAAGCCTTCGCCTTCCTGCCCTTGACGGGTGCCTTCACGGGGGCAGCCTTGCGGCCGAGGCCGATCGACTTCGCCAGCAGCGAACGCGAAGCGGCATAATTGGGGGCGACCATCGGATAGTCCGATGCCAAGCCCCATTTGGCGCGGTAGGCGTCCGGCGTCAGGTTGAAATGCACGCCGAGATGACGCTTCAGGGATTTGAACTTCTTGCCGTCTTCGAGGCAGATGATGAAGTCCGGCGTCACCGACTTCTTGGGGTTGACCGCCGGGACCAGCGGCGCCGCCACCGGCACCACCGGCTGGCCAAGCCCGCTTATCGACGCGCTGACGCTGGCGATCAGGTCGGCGAGACCAGAAACGGGCAAGCGGTTCTTCTCGACGTAAGCGGACACGATGTGAGCGGTCAGCTCGAGCAGGTCGATGTCTTTACGGGCGCTGTCGTTATCGTCGGTCAATCTATTTCTCCGTCTAAAGCGAATGACCTGAAAATCGGATTCGATTTCCGGAAAGGATCATGCGCGAAATCAAAATGCTACGGCGTCCTTTGTGCATCCACAGGACGGGCGGCGTTGTTGTAGCGCGAAATTCCTAGTCGGCAAATCTGCGCAATGCAATGACTTGGCGTCGCGTCACACGTTATTTTGAACAACTATATTGAACAATAACAATATCAGACTATCAGCGCCTTGTCGCGCCACAAACGAAATCCGCCTTCGAAGGCGCGTGTGTTGTCGCCGCGCCTGGTGTCGGCGGGCAAGTCATCGAGCTTGTCGACATTGCCGCCGCCAATGACGACATAGTCCGGCTGCATGGCGGCACGAAGCCGGTCGACGACGTCGAAAACATATTTGCGCCATTTCTTCTTGCCGCGCTTTTCCAGGCCGCGTTCGCCGACATAGTCCTCGAAACTCTTGCCCTTCTTGTAGGGAAGGTGGGCGAGTTCCATCGGTTGGGCGACATTGTCGACGATCATCGCGGCACCGAGGCCGGTTCCCAGCCCGACGAACAGCATGCGGCCGCCCTCATAGCTGCCGATGGCCTGCATCAGCGCGTCGTTGACCATCTTCACCGGCTTGCCGAATTGCGCGGCGAAATCGTAGCCAACCCAACCCTTGCCGAGATTGGCAGGGTCGGTGAGCGGCCTGTTGTGGTTGACCGGACCAGGATAACCCATCGAGATGACGTCGTAGGACAGGCCCTCGGCGAGCTTCTTCACCGCATCGGTCATCTGTTGCGGCGTCAGGCCGGGCCCGGAATCGACGCGGCGCTCCGCGCCGCCGGCGCTCGTGAGGATCTTGACATGCGAGCCGCCGATATCGATCGAAAGCACGATCTTTTCGCCGTCCGATGCTGGTTGCTTCACCGCCTTGGCCATCGCGTCATCTCCATTCATTTTACCGGATCAATCCAGCCATTGGGCGGTCCGAACCCGGCCATGACATCGGCGGGTCCCCATGTGAGCGGCTCGTAGAGGTGCGGCGGCGTGGTGTCGCCGAGCACCGGGCCGACGATGCGCCATGCCAGTTCGCTGGCATCCTGGCGGGTGAACAGCTGGCCGTTGCCGTTCATGGCATCGCCGATCAGCCGCTCATAGGGCGGCATATCGCTCTTGCTGTCGTCGAGTGCCGTCAACTCGACCTGCTCGCCAATCATGTCGTCGCCCGGCGCCTTGCGCTGGGCGCCGATTGCGATCATCACTTGCGGATCGATGCGGAAGCGGACGTAATTCTGGTCGGCGGGCTTGATCGGGTCGAAGACGTCGAGCGGCGGCCGCTTCAGCCGCACCACCACCTCTGTGACATGCACAGGCATGTTCTTGCCGGCGCGGATGAAGAACGGCACGTCCTGCCAGCGCCAGGTGTCGACGAAGAAGCGCGCCGCCGCGAAGGTCTCGACCGGTGAGTTCGGCGCCACGCCCGGTTCGGCGAGATAGCCTTTGAACTGGCCGCGCACGACATCGTCCTTGGTCAGCGTCCTGATCGCGCGCAGCACCTGCACCTTCTCGTCGATCAAATCGTCGGCCGAGCGGCCGACGGGCGGCTCCATGGCGAGCAGCAGGAGAATGTTCAGCAGATGGTTCTCGATGACGTCCCTGATGCAGCCGACATCGTCATAGAAGCGGCCACGGCCTTCGACACCGAAATCCTCGGCCATGGTGATCTGCACGCTCTCGACGAAGTTGCGGTTCCAGATCGGCTCCAGGAAGGAATTGGCGAAGCGGAAATAGAGCAGGTTCTGGATCGCTTCCTTGCCGAGATAGTGGTCGATGCGGAAGATCGACTGTTCGTCGAACACCAGGTGCAGCACCCGGTTCAGCCAGCGCGCCGATTGCAGATCGTGACCAAAAGGCTTTTCCACCATCAGCCGCGCGCCGTGCGCGGTGCCGGATTGCTCCAATCCCTGGACGACGGTCTCGAACATGGTCGGCGGCACCGCCATGTAGTGCAGCGGCCGCTGTGCCGTGCCGAGCGCGCTTTTCAGTTTCTCGAACGTCGCCGGATCGCGATAGTCGCCGCTGACGTAGCGCAGCAGGGAGGCGAACTTGGCGAACACTTTTTCGTCGATCTTGCCGAGCGTATTGACGATGCCGTCGCGGGCGCGCGCCTGCAATTGCTTGAGGTCCCAGGCGTCGAACGCGACGCCGATCACCGGTTCGGTGAGCGTGCCCTTGGCGACCATCTGATAAAGGGCCGGAAATATCTTCTTGTGGGCGAGGTCGCCGGTGGCTCCGAAGAGCACCAGCGTATCGGACCGTTCCTGGCTCATGAGCGTGTCTCCCCTGTCGCCGTCACTTGCCGTCCTTCGGCTTCTCGACATGGCCGCCAAAGGCATAACGCATGGCGGACAGAAGCTTGTCGGCGAATTCGGATTCGCCTTGCGAGGAGAAGCGGTCGAACAGCGCCGACGACAGCACCGGCGCCGGCACGCCAGTGTCGATCGCCGCCTTCAGCGTCCAGCGTCCTTCGCCGGAATCCGAAACCCGGCCGCCGAAATTCGCCAGCGAGGCGTCGGATTTGAGCGCGCCGGCGGTCAGGTCGAGCAGCCAGGAGCCGATGACGCTGCCATGCCGCCAGACCTCGGCGACATTGGCGAGATCGATGTCGAACTGGTAGTATTCGGGGTTCTGCAGCGGGCTGGTCTCGGCGTCGGCGGCGCGCTTGACCTTGCCGGAATTGCCGGCCTTCAGGATGTTCATGCCCTCGGCATAGGCGGCCATGACGCCGTATTCGATGCCGTTGTGGATCATCTTGACGAAATGGCCGGCACCACTCGGACCGCAATGCAGATAGCCGAAGGGCGCCGTGCCGGCCGCCTTGTCGGGCGCAGGTGCGCCGGCATCGGCGCCGGGCGCCAGCGTGGCGAAGATCGAATCGAGATGCTGGACCGCCTCGTCGGGTCCGCCGATCATCAGGCAGTAACCGCGGTCGAGGCCCCAGACGCCGCCGCTGGTGCCGACATCGACATAACTGATGCCCTTGTCCCTGAGCTTGGCCGCCCGGTCGACGTCGTCATGGTAGTAGGAATTGCCGCCGTCGATGATGATGTCGCCGGGTTCCATCATGGCCGCCACCTGGTCGACGATCTTGCCGGTGATCGCCGCTGGCAGCATCAGCCACACACAGCGCGGCTTGGCCAGCTTGCCGACGAATTCCGCAAGGGATGCCGCCCCCAAGGCGCCGTCGGTCACCAAAGCGGCGACGCTGGCGGGGTTGATGTCGTAGACGACGCATTGGTGGCCATCGCGCATCAGGCGCCGGACCATGTTGGCGCCCATCCGGCCCAGTCCCATCATTCCGATCTGCATGGCTTCGTCCCTGTTTCCTGGAGATTTGCTGGGTTTGTCGAGGAAGGATCTACTGGCTATCCTGATCGCCTGATATGACGGAGAAGTCGACATTCTCCCAATCGCCGGTCCCGGGCCAGAAAAAAGTGAAGATCAGCGTGCTTCCCTTGGGGAGGCTTGCCGTGGGCAGATCGGCGAGATGGATGCCGAAAGCGTTCTCAATCGTCTGGCTGTCGCGGGCGGTCACCCAGTTGTCGGTGCTCCAGCGAACGGTCGCCGCAGCCAGCAGCTCGATGCGCAGCGTCTTGCCGGCCGGCAGCGCGCGGATCTTGTTGTTGAAGCGCCATGTCCTGAACGGCGATGTGGTCTTGTCCTCGATGTAGCGCTTGACGCCTTGCGGCGGCATGTCGAAGACCGCGCCGTCGCGCAGCGAGCGCAACAGCTTGATATGTTCCGAATGCGCCCAGACCAGCGGCATGGCGCTGCCCGAGGGGCGACCGTGCAGCAGTTCGCGCTCAGTCAGGTCGGCGCCGTCCCAGACCTGCTCGGGCAGCAGGCCGCCCGGCCCGCCCGAGCCTTCCAGCGCCGCCAGCAGATTTACCGCCTTGTCCTTGCGCCCCGCCGCCAGCTCGTAATGGGCTCGTTCGCCGGCCAGCAGTGGCCAGGGCCGACCCTGACCGGTGCCGTCGAACGGCGCACCATCCTCGTGCTCGCCATAACCGTCGCCATTGTAGCGATACCAGAGCGACCCTTGCGGCAGGTCGCAGCGCAATTGCGCATCGATGACCTTGACGGTGCCGATGATGCGCGGATCGTCGGCAGCCCTCAGGCCGAAGCGGACGAGCGCCAGCGCATCCGGGCTGACGATCGCCTCGGCCGGCCGGTTGGTATCGCCGGGCGGCCGGTTCTTGATCGGAACGTAGCCGTCCTTCGGCGAGCCGGCCTCGGCGCTGTCGGGCGGTGCGATGCGGACGTAATGACCTTCCACGCCGGCTTGCCGGCAGAGCGCCGTGCCGCTGACATAAGTCCAGCGCTCGACCTGGTCGTTCCAGACATCGGCGGTCTCGCGCAGATAGGCCGCCGCGTCCTGCTTGCCGCAGGCGTCGAGCAGGTCGGCCGCGGCAAGCAGCGCGGCGATCTCGACGGCCAGCGTGAACGGGCTGTAGCCCGCATCCTCCTCCCAGCGGTCCTCGCCGGTGACGGGTCCGTTGCGCACGACATAGCTGGCGGCACGCTCGATCATCGACAGGAAGGTCGCGAGCCTGGCTCGCGACAGATGGCCGGCGCGCCGCAAAGCATCGGCCAGCAGCAGCGGAAAGGCGCATTCGTCCATCTGGATGCCGGGCCAATAGGCGGATCCGTCGAGCCAGGCGTTCTGCGGCCAGTGGCCGTCCGGCTGCTGGATGGAGCGGAGATAGTCGAGGATTTGCAGGGCCGAGGCGGCGTCGCCGGCGGCGAGAAAGCCGCCGGCCGTTTCGACCAGATCGCGCGGCCAGACCAGATGGTAGCCGCCGAGGTCGTCATCGCCCTTGTTGAAGCCCCATGGAATCGAGAGACTTGCGACCGCCGCGCCCGGCACGGCGATCGACCGGTGCGTCGCCAGGACCGCGGTCGAAACGCGATAGAAATTGATCCCGGATTCGCCATGCCGGTCCAGCGGCAGCAGGCCCTTTTGCCACTTGCGCCATGTCTCGACATAGGATTTCGCGGCTGGCTCAAAGCCTCGCTTCAAGCTGGCGAAGGCATTTTCCGCAGCCTCGTCGGGAGTCGCGCCAAAACCCAGCGCCAGCAATGCCTTTGTCTTGGCGGATGTAAAGCCGATCTCGCCGGTCAGCGCGACATTGCCGTCCTCGGCCCGTTGGCAAGCCGCATCAAGCTGGCCTGTGTTGTGGAGTTGCTGCCAGCCGTCGGAGACGCCGACATAGCCGGCCGAGCCGGTTCGCCAGGGCAGCGATGAGGCCAGAGCCAGGCAGGTGCCGCGCCCCGAGGCAAACAGCACGGGCTTTCCCTTGTGGTCGCCGACCAAGGCGGTGTTGCCCATGCCGGCATTGACCAGATGCGGCGCCAGCAAGGCGTAGACGCGGTAGTCACTGGGCGCACCCTTCAGCGGCGTGAAGGTGATCTCCTGCAGCAAAGCGGGCCGCGCCGGGTCGGCAACGATGCGCTTTTCGATCCGGTAGGCGCCGTCGGCGGCGGTATTGATCAGTCTGTAGGCGGGCACGCCGTCCTCGAAGGGCTCGATGGCGTGCACGGCGTCGCGTTTTTCTTCGGAGAAATAGCCGTCGGGGCCGGTGACGATCAGGCCGAGGTCGCGTGTGCAGGCGCTGTCGACGCGCGGATAGTAGATCTCGTTGAGGATGCCATGGCTGATCGTGAACCAGATCTGGCCGGCCGGCGAAAGGGACGTTCCGACGCCACTCTTGGCGCTTGACGTCCAGCGGGCCGGAATTCCCGGGGCGCCCGGAGCAACGATTGGCGTCACTGGCATTCTGTTGCGTTCTCCTGGCCCCTTCCCTAGACCAGGACGCGAACCCTTTTCAATCACTGCACCGCAAGTTGATCGCCGCCGCCAATGGAGCCGTCGTTGACAGCGGCGCCGCGCAGCGTCCACTATTCCCGGCACGGGAGGATCGCGAAAGCCATGCCGGAGGTGTCCCTGGTCCTGATCGACCGGTTGCTGGCGATCTCGCGGGCGCTTGCCGGCCATATCGATCCCGGCACGGCGTTCCGCGCGACAGCCATCGAGATCGGCACGCTGATCCCGCACGATCACATGGATCTGGCGGTGCTGTCGCATGACGGGCGCAGGCACGCCTGTTATGAAGCCGGCTTCCACACCAGCTGGAGCGAGCTCGCCCAGCATCCGCTGCCAACCGAAGTCAGCCCGATCCGCTCGGTGCTCTGGGGCGAGGTGCCCTATCTGCTTGCCGACGACGCATTGCGCGACCAGCGCTTCCACTTCGCCACGGCCATCGACGGGCCGATCTTCGCCGCCAAGCTGCGCAGCCGCATCGTCGTGCCGCTCAGGGCACGCGGCGGCATCATCGGGGCGCTGAACATCAGCCGGCACGAGGTCGGTTGCTACACGCTTGACGATGTCGCGGTTGCCCAGCAATGCGCCGATCTGATCGCCCCCTATATCTTCGCGCTGATCCAGACCGAGGAGGCGCGCCGGGCCATGCTTGCCGAGAGCGAGGCGCGCAACCGCGTCGAACTGCTGCGCGTCGGCGCCTCGCAACTGACCGAAGGCATGGAGCGCGAACGCCGGCGCATGGCCATGGATTTGCACGACCAGACGCTTGCCGACCTCGCCCGCATCGCGCGCCAGCTTTCGGCCTTGCGCGGCCAGGGCGTGGCGCGTGCGGCGCAGCTTGCCGACCTCGAGCAGGAGGTCGCCGGCTGCCTGACGGAACTGCGCCACATCGTCGACGACATGCGGCCGAGCGTGCTCGAACTGTTCGGCCTGCGTGACGCGGTCGAGGCGCATCTCAACCGCAGCGTCGCCAGAGCCAAACCGCCGATCGCCGTGCGCATCGCCGACACCAGCGACGGCGGCGCCGACAGCCTGCCGGAGCCTGTCCGCACCGCGCTCTACCGGATCGTCCAGGAAGCGATCAACAATGCGGTTCGCCACGCCGCGCCGCGCCGCATCGATGTGCTGCTGGCGTCGACCGCGAGCGTGCTGCGGGTTGTTGTCACCGATGACGGCCATGGCTGCGGCACTGTCGATCCGGCGGCGCACGGCGGCATTGGCCATATGCACACGCGGGCAGCCCTTATCGGCGCGCGGTTGCGCATCGGGCAAGCCGGCCGCAGGAGCGGCGGCACCCGTGTCGTCGTCGAGATCGACCGCCAACCGGCTCGGGAATCGGCTGTTGCGGCGGCTGCAACGCTGCCAGGCCAGTTGGCCGTATCGGAGGCCATGTGATGCTTGTGATGATCGCCGAAAATGACGGGCTGCATCGCACATTCGCGCGGCGTACCGTCGAGCAATTGTGGCCCGGCGACGTCGAGGTGATCGAGGCGAGCGACGGCGAGGACGCCATCAACCTGGCGGCCGAGCGCGAGCCGCCGCATGTCGTGCTCGACCTGCAAATGCCTAAGGCAACGGGGATCGAGGTTGCCAGGGCGATCTGGAACCGCCGCGCCGGCACGCACATCCTGTTCTGGTCGAATTTCGCCGACGAGGCCTATGTGCGCGGCGTGGCGCGTATCGTGCCGCCAGGTTCGGTCTATGGCTATGTGCTCAAATCGGCGACGGAGGAAGGCATGCGCTCGGCCCTGCGCGGCGTTTTCCGCGAGGGCCACTGCATCATCGACCGCGAGATACGCGGCATCCAGCACCGCGTCCAGGACAAGTTCGAGGGCATCACCGATGGCGAGTATGAAAGCCTGATCGACATCGCGCTCGGCCTGACCGACCGGGCCATCGCGGCACGCCGCGGCCTGTCGATCCGTGGCGCGCAAAGCCGCATCAAGCATGTCTACGACAAGCTCGGCATCGTGCCGGCGGAGGATGGCGCCAGCGATGCCTCGGTGTTCAACTCGCGGACGCGGGCGATCTATCTGGCCATGGCGCGGGGCCTGATCAACATCGATGCGCTGCGCCGCGAGCAGGACCGGCTCGACGCCTGGCTGGCCCAGGCGCCGCCGGAGCACTGAAGCGCGTCCAGTCGACGCGCTTCAGGTCTTGCTTTTTGTGCATGTCGTTGTCCCAAAACCGCTGCACACTTTTGGGCGACATGCATTGATCCCAGCCCACGCGACTGTGCAAATGCACAGTCGGCGGTGCGCTTTGACCCGTATCGCAACGTCGGCACCGCAACTACGCTCGACCCCATAAAAAGAATATCGGGGAAGCGCTCATGCCATTCGTCACCGTGCGGATTCGCACGGCTGTTCGCGCCGCCGGGAGCCAGTGATGTCGGTGTCGGCGCGCGCCCGCCAGTCCGGCTTCGACGACGTCGTCGGCGATGCGACGATCGAAACGCTGGCGAGCGGTTTCGGCTTCCTCGAAGGGCCGGTGTGGCATCCCTACGAGAAATGGCTGGTCTTCTCCGACATTCCGGAAAGCCGCATGTACCGCCGCAGTGCCGCGGGCGAGATCGAACTGTTCCGCGAGCCCAGTCACAAGGCCAATGGCAACACGCTGGATCGTCAGGGACGGCTGGTCACCTGCGAGCACGCGACGAGCCGGGTGACCCGCACCGAGCCCAACGGCAGCGTGACGGTGCTTGCCACGCACCACAAGGACAAGCAGCTCAACAGCCCGAACGACATCGTCGTTGCCACTGGCGGATCGATCTACTTCACCGATCCGGCCTATGGCAGGGTGGAGTTCTATGGCGTGCCACGTCGCCAGGAGCTGCCGTTCCAGGGCGTCTACCGCATCGATGGCGAAGGCGCCCGGCTGACATTGCTGGCCGACGATTTCGCCCAGCCGAATGGGCTTTGCTTCTCGCTGGACGAGTCGCGGCTGTTCATCAACGATACCGAGCGAGGACACATCAGGGTGTTCGGCGTCGAGGCCAACGGTGACCTCAACGGCGGCGCGGTGTGGGCGGTGACCGAGGGCGAGGAGCCGGGAGCGCCAGACGGCATGAAGATCGACAGCCGCGGCAATGTCTACTGCACCGGTCCCGGCGGCATCCATGTCTTCGACGCTTCAGGGTCCATTCTGGGTGTCATCCGGACGCCGGAAGGCTGCGCGAATTTTACGTTCGGCGACGACGATCTCAGCAGCCTCTACATCGCCGCGTCGACGTCGCTGTACCGGCTCCGGGTGCGTGTGCCGGGATTGAGACTGTTTTGAGAGCGGGACCATCCGTGCTCAAATCAGAATGGGAGTGAGGAATTCAGAGTGGGAATGAGGCTGGGGTCAAAACCGGCGAAAACTGCAGCAGTCAACATCTGGGAGGATTACGACATGAAGAAATTGTTTGTCTTGGGCGCTTTGGCGGCGATGCTCGCCTCGGGCACCGCACTCGCTGACACCAGTGGCAAGAAGATCGCCTTTTCCAACAACTATGCCGGCAATTCGTGGCGGCAGGCGATGCTCGACAGCTATGGCATCGTCACCAGGAAGGCGGTCGCCGACAAGGTCGTCGGCGCGGCCGATATCTTCACCACCGCCGACAAGGAGGTGCCGACACAGGCCGCGCAGGTGCAGAACCTGATCCTGCAGGGCTATGACGCCATCGTCATCAACGCCGCCTCGCCGGACGCGCTCAACGGCGCCATCAAGCAGGCCTGCGACGCCGGCATCACGGTCGTCTCCTTCGACGGCACCGTCACCGAACCTTGCGCCTATCGCGTCGTCGTCGACTTCAAGGACATGGGCAAGCAGGAAGTCGAGCAGATGGCCAAGTTCCAGCCCAAGGGCGGCAATCTGCTGGAGATCCGTGGCCTTGCCGGCACCTCGATCGACGATGCCATCCATGCCGGCATCCTCGAAGGTGTGGCCGCCCATCCCGAGTTCAAGATCGTCGGCTCGGTGACCGGCGACTGGGACCAGACGACGGCGCAGAAGGCGGTCGCGACCATCCTGCCGTCGCTGCCCGACATCGTCGGCATCGTCGACCAGGGCGGTGACGGCTACGGCGCGGCGCAGGCCTTCGCCGCCGCCGGCAAGCCGCGTCCGACCATCATCATGGGCAATCGGCAGGACGAGTTGCAATGGTGGAAGGAACAGAAGGACAAGGACGGCTACAAGACCTGGTCGGCGTCGATCGCGCCGGGCGTGTCGTCGCTCGCCTTCTGGGTGGCGCAGCAGGTGCTCGACGGCCGCAAGGATATTCCGCACGATCTGCTGGTGCCGTACCTGGCCTTCACGCAGGACGATTTCGAAACCGAGCTGCCGAAGATCGTCAAGGGCGGCGTCGCCAGCCACGAATACACGCAGGAAGATGCGATCGCGGCCATCAAAGCCAACATCAAGTGAGTGTCGAAGAAGCGTTGCCGTCCGTATCGCCGAGCGGATATCGTTGAGCATGCCTGAAGGGAACGCTGACATCATCAGACTGAACGGCGCCGAAAAGCATTTCGGCGCCGTTCGCGCTCTGGGCGGGGTGGATTTTCATGTCGGCCCCGGCGAATGCGTCGGCCTTGTCGGCCACAATGGTGCCGGCAAGTCGACGCTGATGCATATGGTGGCGGGCACGCTGTTGCCCGACAGCGGCCAGATCGTCGTGCATGGCGGCATCGAGGACAAGCACTCGGTGTCGCGGGCGCAGCAGCTCGGCATACGCTGCGTCTTCCAGGAACTGTCGTTGTGCCCCAATCTCAGCGTCGCCGAGAACACGCGCATCAACCACGCGTCGCTGCGCGGGCTCGGCTGGCGGCGCAAGGCGGCGGATCTGATCGCCGCCAAGCTCGACGAGATTTTTCCCGGCCACAGCATCTCCGCGGCCGACATCGTCGGCGATCTGTCGATCGGCCGGCGCCAGATGGTCGAGGTGGCACGCGCCTTCACCGTCACCCAGGATAGGCTCGACCTCGTCATCCTCGACGAGCCGACATCGTCGCTGGACGCGCATACGGCCGGCCAGCTGCTGGCCTTCGTGCGCCGTTTCGTCGCCGGCGGCAAAAGCTGCATCCTGATCTCACATGTGCTGGGCGAAGTGCTGCGCAACGCCGACCGCATCGTGGTGATGCGCGACGGCAAGATGGTTGTCGCTGACGCGGCAAGCGCCTTCGACCGCGACCGGCTGGTGACGGCGATGGGCGGGGCGGAAGCCCGCCAGAAGATCACGGCGCAAGCCGCCGCCGCCAAGCCCGGCGCCAGTCCGCTGCGGGTGCGGGCGCGGCCTGCCGGGCAGAAGGACGGCACCGACCTTGTCGCCTGCGCCGGCGAGGTCATCGGCCTTGCCGGGCTGGCGGGCCACGGCCAGACCGACCTGCTGCTGGCGATCTTTAGCGCGGCATCGCGCGCCCGGGCCAGTATCGAGGTGACCGCGCCGGTGGCGCTGGTGGCCGGCGATCGTCAGTCGGATGGCATTTTTCCGCAATGGTCGATTGCGCAGAACATCGGCATCCGCTCGCTGGCACGCCTGCGCAACGGGCTTTTGATCTCGCCGCAGCGCGAGGCCGAGCTTGCCCAGTTTTGGCAAAAGAAGATCGGCATCCGCACGCCGGACATGAACAACAACATCTTCTCGCTGTCGGGCGGCAACCAGCAGAAGGCGCTGTTTGCCCGGGCGCTCGGCTCGGACGCCGGGATCGTGCTGATGGACGATCCGATGCGCGGCGTCGATATCGGCACCAAGCTAGAGGTCTACGAACTCGTGCGCGAAGAGGCCAGCCGCGGCCGCACCTTCCTCTGGTACACGACGGAAACCGAAGAGCTCGACAATTGCGACCACATCTATGTCTTCAAGAACGGCCGCATCGTCGCCAATCTGCACCGCGACGAACTGACCGAAGAGAAGATCATCCAGTCCTCGTTCGGCGATGCGGCCTGAGATGACGGCCGCCAGCCTCAACCCCGCTGCCAGGAGCTCCGCCGAGCGTGGCGCGCTGGCGCCTGCCCGCCTGCTGCGCGGGCTGCTGCCGGCGCTGTCGCTGGCGCTGGTGCTGATCGCCATCGCCTGGCTCAACCCGCGCGCCATCAGCTATTTCGGCTTCAGCCTGATGCTGAACCTGGCGATCCCGATCGCGCTGGCGACGATCGCGCAGATGTTCGTCATATCAGGCAACGAGCTCGACCTGTCGATCGGCACCTTTGTCGGCTTCGTCGGCTGCGTCACGGCGACCTGGCTGAAGGACGCGCCGCTCATCGGCGTCGCCATCCTGCTCGGGTCGGTCGGCGTCTACGCGCTGCTCGGCGCGCTGATCCATCTGCGCAACCTGCCCTCGATCGTGGTGACGCTGGGCATGAGCTTCGTCTGGCAGGGGTTGGCCATTCTCGTCCTGCCCAAACCGGGCGGCAAGGCGCCGGACTGGCTGCTGGCGACCATGGCGTTCAAGCCGCCTTTCGTGCCGTTCCCGATCATCGCCGCGCTGCTGATCGGGCTGGTCGTTCATTTCGGGCTGATGCGCACCTCCTATGGCGTGATCCTGCGTGGCTCCGGCGGCAATCCGGCGGCGCTCGGCCGCGCCGGCTGGTCGCTGCTCAAGACCAAGATCGTGCTGTTTTCGCTGGCCGGCCTGTTCGGCGTGCTGTCCGGTATGGCGCTGATCGGCATCACCACTTCGGCCGACGCCAATATCGGCAATGGCTATACGCTGCTGGCGATTGCCGGCGTCATCCTCGGCGGCGGCGAATTCGTCGGTGGCCGGGTGTCGCCGATTGGTGCTGTGATCGGCGCGCTGACGCTGGCGCTGGCCGCCTCGCCGCTGCTCACCTTCATGCACATTCCGCCCGACTGGCAGGTCGCCGCCAACGGCGCCATCCTGATCATCGTGCTGGCGGCACGCGTCCTGATCAGCCGCAGGGAGAGGTAGCCATGGCGGTGTTGAAACCACTGCTTGCCAAGCCCTGGATCTGGTCGTTCCTCGGCGCGCTGCTGGTGTGGCTGGCGACGATCGCCTTCACCGGCGGCTATGGCGCCGGCGGCATGGTCACGGCGGCGCTGTCGCTCGCGGTGTTCACGGTTATCGTCGGCGTCGGCCAGATGTTCGTCATCACGCTCGGGCCGGGCAATGTCGATCTGTCGCTGCCGGCCAATATCGGCCTTGCCAGCGCCGTCGCCATGAAGGTGATGGACGGTAACGACTCCATGATCGCGGTCGGGCTTTTGGCGGCGCTCGCCTGCGGCATGGCGGTCGGCGCGGTCAACTATCTGCTGATCTGGGCGCTGCGCATTCCGCCGATCATCGCCACGCTGTCGGCCAGCTTCATCATCCAGTCGATCGATATCAGCTATGGACGCGGGTTGCAGATCAAGCCGCCGCCCGGTTTCGCCGATTTCGCCAACTGGCAGATCCTGGGCATTCCGGCGCTGGCGATCCTTGCCGTGCTGTTCACGATCGGTGCTGCCATCGCGCTGCAGCGCATGATCTATGGCCGCTCGGTGCTGGCGATCGGCCAGAATATCCGTGCCGCGTGGCTCGCCGGCGTCAATGTCGGCCGCATCCGCTTCCTCACCTACACACTGTCGGGGGCGCTTGGCGGCATCGACGGCGCGCTGCTCGCCGGCTATTTCCGCGGCGCCAATGTCGACATCGGCAATGAGTATCTGCTCGCCTCGATCGCCGTCGTCGTCATCGGCGGCACCTCGGTGGCCGGCGGCAAGGCCAATGTCCCAGGCGTCTGGGGCGCGGCGCTGTTCCTGGTGCTGCTTTTGACCATGCTCAACACGTTCGGCGTCAGCGCCGGGGTGCGGTTGTTGCTGACAGGGCTGATTATCGTTGGGGTGATCACGGCGGCGGGCGGGCAGAAGGCGCTGCGGTGATCCGCACCTTCGTCATCCTCGGGTCTGCGCCGCGTCGCTGCGCTCCTTGCTCCGCCCTAGGACGACGAGGTTACGGCCTGCAGATGCCGCGCCAGCATCAGCCGCAGTTCTTCCAGCACGCCGTCGCGCAGTCTTTTCTCGCCAACCAGCGCCAGAGGAATGCGCATCAGTTGCGGCACGATGACAGCCAGCCGCTCGGCCTGGCCTGAAGGCAGCGGTGGTTCGGCCTGTGCGAACAGCGCGGCGATCTGGTCACGCCGGCGCGCCCGCATCTTGCGCCGCCAGCCGTCGTCGCCGGGCAGGTCGAGTAGCCTGATGATTCTTGGCCTCGCCGTCAGCCTGCCGCAGAGCATGGAGGCCGGCCTGCTGGCGCAGCACGTGCCGGAAGCGGTTGCGCATCAGATCGCCAACATGCCGCCGGTCGCCAGCCTTTTCGCTGCCTTCGTCGGCTACAACCCGATGGGCGAGCTGATCCCGGGCGATGTGCTGCACGCATTGCCGCAGCAGAGCATCGACACGCTGACCGGCCATGCCTTCTTCCCCGAGCTGATGTCGGGACCGTTTAAGCATGGCCTCGTCTTCGCCTTCACCTTCTCGGCCATTCTCTACCTTGTCGCGGCCTTCGCCTCCTGGCGTGGCGGTCGCGGTGCCGGCGTCACGATGCCGGAGGTGATGGCTGCAGAAACCGCCGGCCAGCGCTAGTCATTGTGCCAGGCGGTTCCCATCCGTGTCATGGCGCTGTAAATCCCGTCCGCGCGGCCCCAAGCCGCTCACCAATTGCTGGGAGGTTTTGCGTGTCCGATTTCCTGAAGGTCAGCCGCGACGGCGACGTTGCGGTCATCACCATCGACAATCCGCCCGTCAACGCGCTGAGCTTCCATGTCCGCGAGCCACTGATGCAGGCGCTGGTTGAGCTGCGCGACGAGCCATCGGTCGCCGCTATCGTCATTGCCTGCGCCGGGCGGACCTTTGTCGCGGGCGCCGACATCACCGAATTCGGCAAGCCGGTCCAGCAGCCCGATCTGCGCGCCATCGTGGCGACGTTGGAAACCATCGCCAAGCCGACAATCGCCGCCATTCACGGCACCGCGCTCGGCGGCGGCCTGGAACTGGCGCTCGGCTGCCATTTCCGCGTCGCCGATGCCAGCGCCAAGCTCGGCCTTCCCGAGGTCAAGCTCGGCCTGTTGCCGGGCGGCGGCGGCACGGTGCGGCTGCCGCGCCTGGTCGGCGCGCTGAAGGCGCTGCGGATGATCGTTTCCGGGGCGCCGATCGGTGCTGAAGAGGCGCATGCCGCCGGTGTGGTCGATGCCGTTTTCGAAGGCGATCTGACCACGCATGCCGTGAATTTCGCCAGGGAAATAGCCCGCAAGGGTGCTCCCTTCACGGCTGTGCGCGATCGCGATGAAAGGCTTGGGGAAACCGACCTTGCGGCCTTCGACGCCGAGGCGGCGAGCCTTGCCAAGAAGGCACGCGGCCTCGAGGCGCCGATCGCCTGCGCGCAGGCAGTGCGCAACGCCGTTACGCTCCCGTTCGACGAGGCGCTGACAGCGGAGCGAGCGCTGTTCGTGAAGCTCGTCGCCAGCGACCAGTCGCGGGCGCAGCGGCATCTGTTTTTCGCCGAACGTGAAGCGGCAAAGATTTCCGGCAAAGATGTTGGCAAGCGCAGGATCGCCCGAGTCGGCGTCATCGGTGCCGGGACCATGGGCGGCGGCATCGCCATGGCCTTCGCCAATGGCGGCTATCCCGTCACCTTGCTGGAAACCAGCCATGAGGCGCTGCAGCGCGGGCTGGCGACAATCGACAAGAACTACGCCGTTTCCGTCACGCGCGGCTCATTGACCGAAGATGCCAAGCGCGAGCGGCTTGGCCAGTTCAAGGGCTCCACCGGCTATGCCGATCTCGCCGATTGCGACCTGATCGTCGAAGCGGTGTTCGAGGACATGGCGGTCAAGAAGGAGGTTTTCGCCAGGCTCGACGCGGTGGCCAAGCCGGGCGCCATCCTTGCCACCAACACCTCCTATCTCGACATCAATGAAATCGCCGCCTCGACCTCGCGGCCGCAAGATGTGCTTGGCCTGCATTTCTTTTCGCCAGCCAATGTCATGAAGCTGCTGGAGATCGTGCGGGCGCAGAAGACCGCGCCCGACGCGCTGGCGAGCGTCGTCGACCTGGCGCGGCGGATCGGCAAGGTGGCTGTCGTCGTCGGCGTCTGCCACGGCTTTGTCGGCAACCGAATGCTGGCCGCGCGTGGCGCCGAATCCGAAGCGCTTCTGCTGGAAGGCGCCACGCCGCGCCAGATCGACCAGGCGTTCACCGATTTCGGCTGGCCGATGGGGCCGTTCCAGATGGGCGATCTCGCCGGTCTCGACATCAGCTGGCGCAACCGCAAGGCGCGCGGCCAGACGGCCGTCATCGCCGACACGCTGTGCGAGCAAGGGCATTTCGGCCAGAAGACCGGCCGTGGCTTCTATCTCTACGAGGCCGGCGCGCGCACGCCGGTTCCCGACCCGCAAGTCGAGGCGCTGATCCGCGACAAGGCGGCACAGATGGGCATCGCGCCGCGCGCCATCGGCGCGGAAGAAATCATCGAGCGCACGCTCTATCCGCTGGTCAACGAGGGCGCCAAGATTCTGGAGGAAGGGATCGCGGCCCGCGCCTCCGACATCGATGTCGTCTGGGTCAACGGCTATGGTTTTCCCGTCGGCAAGGGCGGCCCGATGTTCTGGGCCGGACTTGAAGGGGCGGTCAAGATCATCGAACGGCTCGAATACTGGCATGAGCGGACCGGCAAGGACGTGTTCAAGGTGGGTCCGCTGCTCCGGCGGATGGCCGAGACCGGTTCCTGGGAAGCCGGCGCGACAGCCTGATCGCGCCGTCCCAGCGGGGAGACACCGGCTACCTGATCTCTCGCCAGGGCAATCGCATATGGATTCTTGCGAAGAAGGACCCCCACCCTAACCAACCGGGGCGAGCCACGGGTCTCGCCCGTCCTTCGGACCCCCACAAGGGGGAGGGAATGCTGCCGCGCGCCCTTGTTCATCATACTCAGCGTCGAACTTCAGCAATTTGCCGAGATCAGCGCCTATAGGAGACTCCCTCCCCCTTGTGGGGAGGGTAGGGGTGGGGGTATTCGTAGGGCGAAAACCTCAGCTTCCCATATGCGATTGCCCTGGGTCTCTCGCCAGCACGAAATCGTGCTCGACCTCCCAGAATGGGTTGGCGAATTCGAGGCCCTTGGCGCGCGCCGGATCGTCGACGCGCGTGAACTCGGCCAGCAGGCTCTCCTTCACCCCGAACACCGCGTCCGAGTTGATGTAGGGGTCGTCGGGGTCGAAGATGTGGGTGGTCAGCGTCTCGAAGCCGTCGGCTTTCAGGATGTAGTGCAGATGCGCCGGGCGATAGGGATGGCGGCCAAGCGCATGCAGCAGCTTGCCGACCGTGCCGTCGTCGGGGATCGGGTAGAATTTCGGCTTCACCGCGCGGAACCAGTAGCGGCCATCGGCGCCGGTGCGGAAGACACCGCGCAAATTGAAGTCGGGCAGGATGCCCTTCTGCTGCACGTCATAGAAACCCTCGTCATTGGCCTGCCAGACATCGAGCACGGCACCGGCGATCGGCTTGCCCTGGGTGTCGAGGATGCGGCCATGGATGAACATGTCCTCGCCCTTCTGGTCGAGGCAGATGTTGGCGCCCATCGGCAGTTCCGGCGCATCGGCGATGTGGAAGGGGCCGAGCACCGTCGATTCCGAGGCGCCCGAGGGTTTGCGGTTGTTGATGGCGTCGACCAGCATCGACACGCCGAGCACATCCGACAAAAGGATGAACTCCTGCCGCCATTCGGTCGACAGCTGGCCGGTCCTGGTCAGGAACAGGATCGCCTCGAACCATTCCTCCTGCGTCGGGTCGATCTCCTTGACCGCCTCGTGCAGCTTGCGGGTGATGACCTCCATCACCGTCTTCAGCCGTTCGCTTTTGGCGTTGCGGTTGCGGCCGGTGACGACCTCGACCGAATTCTCCTCGGTGAAGAAGCCCTTTTCGTGCGCTTCCATCGTGCGTCCTCACTTGTCCAGAATTGACGTCAGGGCGCGGCGCAGGTCCGCTGCCGGATCGCTGCCTATCGCGTCCGCGCGCCAGCCGACATGCTGGTCCGGGCGTACCAGCAGGACGCCGCTGTCGCGCACTTCGCGGGCGCGCGCCCAGTCGCCGGAAAAGTCCTGCCAGGGCTGGCGCGGCCCGATCAGATGGCCAGCAATGTCGATGCCGAGTTCCTTGCCGACCGCCTTGGCCGCGTCGAGCCAGCCCTGGCCGCCAATGCCGGTCAGCACGGTAAACTTGCCATGGCCGGTCAAGTCGAGCGTGGAGACCTTGTCGCCGCGCTCTGAATGCACCCAGACATGCGGCAGCCGGGCGCCCGGCCAGGAGGTCGGCTGGTAGTGCAGCTCGGCATCCCTGGTGAAGGCCGGTTCCTTCTGACCGTCGGCGACGATGGCCTTCGACTTGTAGCGCTGGTTCATCTCGACGCCATGGGCGTCGAACTCATAGACCTTTGAGGCGATCGTCTCGCGGATTTTTGCTCGCTGCGCCTCGGCTCCCGGCGTGTCGTCGCAGCGGGCATCCATGTTCGATTGCATCTTCACCGGGTCGATGGAATCGAGCAGGCCGAGCGCCTTGAAGATCGGGCCGAATTCCTCGATCGACTTGTTGGCGCGGGTGACGATCTGCCTGGCGACCGGCGCGCGCTCCTGCGAATAGCTGTCGAGGAGTTTCGGGCCGGCCTTGCCCTTGATGACATAGGCGAGCTTCCAGGCGAGGTTGAAGCCGTCCTGGATCGAGGTGTTGGAACCGAGCCCGTTCGACGGCGGGTGGCGATGGATGGCGTCGCCCATGCAGAACACGCGGCCCTTGGAGGTTTGCGTGGCGTACATGTTGTTGACGGTCCAGGTCGATACCGACTGGATGTCGATCTCCAGCTCGGGGTCGCCGACGAGATCGCGCGCCACCTTCCTGGCGAAGGCGTCGTCGACCTTGGGCGCCGGCTGGTTGATGTCGTAGCCCCAGACGATCAGCCACTCGTTCCACGGCCGGATCATGCGCACCAGGCCCATGCCGATGCCGCCGACATCGGCGCCCGGCTGCACCACCCAGTAGAGCACCGACGGTCGGTGGGCGACGTATTTCGACAGGTCGGCCTTGAACAGGATGTTCATCGAGCCGCCGACGCCCATCTTGCCTTCGAAGGGCAGACCGGCATGCTCGGCGACCAGCGAATTGCCACCATCGGCGCCGACCAGATATTTCGAGCGGATGGTGATGTCCTTGCCGGTCAGCCGGTCGCGGCAGGTTGTGGTGACGCCGTCGCCGTCCTGTACGTGGGAAAGGTACTCAGTCGACATCCGCGATTGCGTGCCGCGCGAACAGGCGGTCTTGAACAGCAGAGGCTCCATGAAGGTCTGCGGCAAGTCGTTCATGTGCGAGGGCGAGGACAGAAGATGTTCGGCGCGGGAAAGCGGATGCTTGCCCCAGCTGCGCATGCGACCGATCTCCTCGCCGGCGAGCGAGGTGCAGAACACGTTTTCGCCCATCAGATCCTGTTCGGTGGCGTGCATGTAGGCTTCCGCCTCGACGTCCTTGCCGAGGTCGCGCAGCACTTCCATCGTGCGCTGGTTGGTGATGTGGGCGCGCGGCGTCGCGGCCAGCCAGCGATAGCGGTTGATGACCATATTCTCGACGCCGTAGGTCGAAAGCAGCGCTGCGGTCGCCGAGCCCGCGGGCCCGGTGCCGATGGTCAGCACGTCGGTGGTGATGTCAGCCATGCGGCCCTCCCTTTTTGCTTGATGGTACAGGTCCGCCGGTCAGCCGGCGACGGACGGGGAAAAGCTGGATACCGGTGCGCTCGGCAAACAGGCCCCACAGGCCCCGCGGCGCAAACAGCATGATGGCGATGCCGATCAGCCCGAGCACCAGGAGATACCAGGAGCCGTAATCGGCAAGCAGATTCTGCAGGATGTAGAAGACGATGACGCCGACGATCGGGCCCTCGATGGTGCCGATGCCGCCGATGACGACGATGAAGATGACATAGGCGGTCCAGTCGACGACGGAGAAGGCGGCGTCCGGCGAGATGCGGGCCTTCTGCACATAGATCAGCGCACCGGCCAGCCCGGCGCCGAAGGCAGCAGCCAGATAGACCAGTGTCTTCATGCGCCGCGCGTCGACGCCGACCGAGCGTGCCGCCTCCTGGTTGTCGCGCACGGCGGCGAGCCCCAGCCCCTGCTTCGAGCGCAGCAGGCGGTAGACGAGGCCAATCGTGGCGATGGCCAAGAGCAGCGCCAGCCAGTAGGTCAGGATGTCGCCGGCTTCAGACGATTTGACGCCGAACAGTTCGCCGACCAGCTTCAGCGCCGGCATGTCGCGGGTCGCCTCGCGCGGCAGCGAGGTGCCGGTGCCGCCGCCCAGCATCTTCCATTGCGCCAGCACCAGCCGCACCACTTCGGCGATGACCCAGCTGCCAATGGCGAAATAGGCGCCCTGCAAGCGAAACAGGAAGAAGGCGGTCGGGATGGCGAGCAGGGCGCTGGCGATGCCGGCAAGCAGGATCGCGGCCAGCGGGTCGAGCCCGCCAAGGATCACCAAGGCGAACATGGCGTAGGCGCCGAAGCCGACAAAGGCCTGCTGGCCGACCGAGACCAGCCCGGCATAGCCGGCCAAGAGGTTCCAGTTCTGCGCCAGCACCAGCATGGTGAGGATGAAGAACAGGTCTTGCAGCACGCTGCGCGAGACGAAGAGAGGCGCGGTGAAGGCGAGCAGGATGACGAGTGCGGCGACGATGGCGAAGGTCGCCGATGCCTTGGTTCGGGTTTCGACTTTCCAGGGTGTCGTGGAGATGTCTGTCATGGACGCGGTCGCGTTCTGTCGCGCCCCCCTCTGTCCTGCCGGACATCTCCCCCACACGGGGGGAGATTGGCCATCATCGCCGCTTTCGCCAATCGCAGGCGTAGCAGAAGAGGCGCCGAGGCCGGTGCCAGCCGATCTCCCCCCTCGTGGGGGAGATGGCCGGCAGGCCAGAGGGGGGCGCCGTAGAGTTCGACCATGGCAGTTAATCCACCGCGCGCGGAAACAGCCCGCGCGGCCTGACCAGCAGCACCACCAGGAAGGCCAGGTGTCCGGCCAGGATCTGCCATTCCGGATTGATCGCGGCGCCAAAGGTCTGCGCGACGCCGATGACGATGCCGCCGGCGAGCGTTCCCCACAGCGAGCCGAGGCCGCCGATGATGACCGCCTCGAAGGCGTAGATCAGCCGCGCCGGTCCGATGGTCGGATCGAAGTTTGCACGGGTGCCGAGGTAGAGCGCGGCGATCGTCACCACCACCATGGCGATGCCTGTCGCGGTGGCAAAAATCCGCTTCGGCTGGATGCCCATCAGTCCGGCGGTGACCGGGTCGTCCGAGGTGGCGCGAAAGGCGCGGCCGAGCGATGTGCGGTAGAACAGCTGGTTGAGGCCGACGATCACCGCGATGGCGGAGGCCAAGGTCAGCAGCGGCATGACACCGACATTGATCGGCCCAAGCGCCAGCGATGCGGATTCCAGCCCGCCGACCGAGATGCGCCGGCTGTCGGCGGAAAAGCCTTCGAGCAGCCCATTCTGGATGACGATCGACAGGCCGAAAGTGACCAGCAGCGGCGGCAGTATATCGGCGCCCAACGTGCGGTTGAGCAGGAAGAATTGCAGCGCCCAGCCGACGGCGAACATCAGCGGCATCGCGACCAGCGCCGCGACGAACGGGTTGAGGCCAAGCGCGGTAACCAGCATCAGGATCAGGAAGGCGGCAAGCACGATGAGGTCGCCATGCGCCAGATTGACCAGCCGCATGATGCCGAAGACGAGGCTCAGGCCTGCCGCGAACAGGGCATAGAGGCCGCCGAGAAGGATGCCCTGGATGATGGTGTCGAGCACGCTGGTCATGGGCGCCACCCCGATGGCTGGTTGGCAGCGTCGCGTTCCCGCCCACCCCCCTCTGGCCTGCCGGGTCCGGCAGGCCAGAGGGGGGTGGCTGGGCGCGACCTGAGCAGATTCTCTCGCATCGCCATCCCTCAATGCCCGAAATACGCGGCGTGAATCGTCTCACGAGTCAAATCCGATGGCACCCCAGACAGCGTGATGCGGCCTTCCATCATGCAATAGACGCGATCACTGACCCTCAGCGCCTGGCCGATGTCCTGCTCGACCATGACAATCGAGGCGCCTGCGGCGAGGATGCGCGGAAAGGCGGCGTAGATATCCCTGATGACGACAGGCGCCAGGCCAAGGCTGATCTCGTCGCACAGAAGCACGCGCGGGTTGGACATCAGCGCGCGGCCGATCGCCACCATCTGCTGCTGGCCGCCGGACAGCGCCGTGCCCGGATTGGTGCGCCGTTCCTTCAGGATCGGGAACAGTTGGTAGACGGTTTCGAGGCTCCAGTGCCCGGCAACGGCGCGACAGTAGCGGCCGATCAGCAGGTTCTCCTCGACGCTGAGCGACGGGAACAGCTTCCGCCCTTCGGGCACCATGGCGATGCCGCGGGCGACGATGTCGGGAGCCGGCAAGGTACCGATCTTCTCGCCATCGAACAGCACCGCGTCCGGCTGGTTGGGCAATATGCCCGAGATGGAGCGCATCAGGGTCGTCTTGCCGGCGCCATTGGCGCCGATGATGGCGATGGTCTCGCCCTCATCCAGCGCGATGTCGACGCCAAACAGCGCCTGGAAATCGCCATAGCGAGCGGTCAGGCCCTTTGTCTCGAGCAGTGCCATCAGACTTCGATCCCGAGATAGATTTCGCGGACCTCGCGCGATGCCATGACGGCGTCGGGCGCGCCCATGCCGATGACCTTGCCGAAATTGAGCACCAGCAGCCGCTCGACCACGGAGTTCAGCGCATGCAGCACATGCTCGATCCAGATGATCGACATGCCGCCTCTGTGGATGGCGCGGATGGTGTCGACCAGCATGCCGCATTCGCCCTCGGTCAGGCCGCCGGCGATTTCGTCCAGCAGCAGCAGCCTGGGTTCGGTCGCCAGGGCGCGGGCGAGCTCCAGCCGCTTGCGCTGCAGCAGGCTCAAGCCGCCGGCCGGGTGGTTGGCGCGGTCGATCAGTTCGGTCTCGACCAGGATTTCGGCGCAGCGGTCGCCGACCTCGGCTTCCGTCTTGCAAGCCCCGAAGGCGCCGGCGACCAGCAGGTTTTCGAACACGGTCAGTTTCTCGAACGGTTGCGGGATCTGGAACGAGCGTCCGACGCCGGCAAAGCAACGCTGCATCGGCGGCAGCCGTGTCACGTCCCGGCCATCGAAGACGATGGTGCCGGCGTCGACGGCGATGTTGCCGGTGATCAAGTTGAACAATGTCGATTTGCCGGCGCCGTTCGGGCCGATGATGCCAAGCGCCTCGCCTTGCCGCAGCTCGAACGACACCGCGTCGGCGACGGTCAGGGCGCCGAAGCGTTTCGAGACGTTGGAGAGCGCAAGGATGGGCATGGCTAGCAAGCCTGTGGTCCCTTCTCCCTGTTTACGGGGAGAAGGTGGCCCGAAGGGCCGGATGAGGGGCTGCGCGGACTTCTGCGAGGCTGGCTCCGCCCCTCATCTGCCTGCCGGCATCTTCTCCCCGTGAACGGGGAGAAGGGCGCTGTCGGTTCCGCCGCGCTCATCCGATGGCTTCCATCTTGCCGCCGGTCGGGATGTTCGGCGCGGTCTTGTTGTCGGTGATGACGAGATCGTAGCCGCCGCTGTCCTTCAGCCGCCACTGGCCACCGACCAGCGGCGTCTTGGCGATGTTCTTGGCGGCGAAGGGCGGCAGCTTGGCGCCGTCCCAGGCGATCGGCCCGACCAGCGTGTCGAGCTTCGTCGCGGCGATTGCCGCCGCCACCTTGTCGCCGTTGCCGGCTTCGCCGGCTCGCTTCATGACATCGACGGCGATCTCGAACAGCGCGTGGACAAAGCCGATCGGCTGCGTCCATTGCCGGCCCGTGGCCTTGGTGAAGCCCTCGGCGACCTGCGCCGAGCTTTCGCCGGTCAGCGAGGATTTGAACGGGTGGTTGGGCGTCCACCAGACTTCCGACGACAGATTGTGGCCGGATTTGCCGAGTGCCTCGACCGATTGCGGAAACAGCAGCGCCTTGCCGATCGACGCCACCTTGGGGGTGAAACCCTGCTGCTTGGCCTGGTTCCAGAAGGTGGTGAAGTCGGGCGGGATCATCACGCCGGTGATGATTTCGCATGATGCAGCCTTGAAGGCGTTGATCTGCGCCGAGAAATCGTCGGTCAGGTTCTGGTAGCGGCCGGTGTCGGTCAGCCCGTAGCCGCCCTTGGCCAGCACCGGCGGGAAGCCGACCGTGCCGTCGCCCCAGGCGTTGCCGTCGCCGTCATTGGGGAACAGGCCGCCGACCTTCTTGTTGGTCTCGACCTGCGCCCACATGTTGGTGAACACGGCAATGACGTCCTCCAGCCCCCAGAAGAAATGATAGGCGTAGTTGAACGGCTTCCACGAGGCCGGGTCGCCGGGATTGCCTTGCTGGCCGATGAACCAGGGCTGCCATGGCGCCACCGTCGACAGGCAGGGTACTTCTTCCGCCTCGCAGGTGGTGGCGACCGGGTTGGTGGTCTCCGGCGTCGAGGCGACAAGCATCAGATTGACCTTGTCGTTGACGATCAGCTCCTTGGCGACTTCCGCCGCCCGGTTGGGGTTGGACTGGCTGTCCTTGACCACCACCTGGTAGTTGAGGCCGGCGGCCTTGGTGGCGGCCAGGAATCCGTCGATGATGAACTTGTCGGCCTCGGCGAAAGCCGCCAGTGGGCCCGATTGCGGGCTGACATAGCCGAGCTTGATCGGCGCGTTCTGGGCGATGGCCGGCATGGCGAGACCCGATGTGCCGGCAAGCAGGCCGGTGGCGGCGGTGTTGCGGATGAATTCGCGTCTGGTGATCATTGTTGTTCCTCCCTTTGTTGCCGTCAGTGCTGTGGACGTCTTCCCTCCCACGCGTCCTGCAACAGGGCGCGGATCGCGGCGCGGTCGAAAGGCCGCGGATTCCAGTATGGATTTTTGGTCGCGAGTTCGGCGGCACGGTCGAGATCGGTCTGCTTGAGGCCGAGTTCTTTCAGGGTCAGTGGCGCGCCGACTGACTTGGCGAAATCGTGGAGGCCACCACCGGCGCTGCCACCGAAAATGTCGACAACCGGCTTGAGCAATTCGGGCACGGCGACGGCGTTGAAGGCGATCGTGTGCGGCAGCATCACCGCGTGGGTCTCGGCATGCGGCATGTCGAAGGAGCCGCCCAGCGTGTGGCAGATCTTGTGGTGCAGCGCCATGCCGACAGTGCCGAGCACTGTGCCGCACAGCCATGCGCCATAGAGCGCATCGCCGCGTGCGGCGAGATTTTTCGGCTCCTCGATCAAAACGGGAAGCGCCTGTTTCAGGGCGCGGAGCCCCTCGGCGGCCATCAGCGTCGAGACCGGGTTGCGGTCCTGCGCATAAAGCGCTTCCGCGGCATGCGCCATGGCATTGAGACCAGAGGTGATGCTCATCGCCACCGGCAGTCCAACGGTCAGTTCCGGATCGTAGATCACAACTTCCGGCAGGATCTTTGCATCGCGCACGGTGGTTTTCACGCCGGTCTCGGTCTGGCCAAGGATCGGCGTCACTTCCGAGCCGGCATAGGTGGTCGGGATGACGATCTGCGGCAGGTCGGTGCGATAGGCAATCGCCTTGCCCAGGCCGGTGGTCGAGCCGCCGCCGAGGGCGACGACACAGTCGGCATTGACATCACGCACCTTGGCCAGCGCTGTCTCGGTCACCTCGACCGGCGTGTGCATGGCCGCACCGGCAAAAGTGCCAACCGCCAGCGCCCCGAGCTTTTTCGCCAGCGCCTCGCCATCGCCCGCCTGGTGCGGCGTCGACAGCACAAGCGCGCGTCTGCAGCCGAGCCTTTCGATCCACACTGCGACCTGCGAAGAAGAGCCGTTGCCGAAGACGATATGCGCCGGGCTGCCGGAATAGGTGAATTGCCTCGTCATGCCGCCCGGCTCCCCTTGCGCGCCATCGCCATGACGAAGCTGAAGTCGAGCGACCAGCGGTCGCCATCGCTCAAGCGCTTGAAGTCGCCGACCAGTTCCGACTTGACGCCGAACAGCGCGTCCTCGTCGAGGCGCGGGTCGCCGCGATCGAACACTTGCGTGGTCAGCGTCTCGAAATTGTCGGCGCGGATGAGAAAATGCAGATGTGCCGGCCGGCTCAACGGGTAATTTAGCCGGCCAAGCATCTGGCCGACCGGCCCGTCATCCGGCACGCCGTAGCCGGCGGGCTTGACAGTACGGTAGTGGAAGCGGCCGTCACTATCGGTGGTGAAGACGCCGCGCAGATTGAATTCCGGCTGCAAGTCGGGCTGCTGGTTCTCGTAAAAACCTTGTGCGTTCGCTTGCCAGGTTTCGACCATCGCGCCTGCTATCGGCGTGCCGTCGAGATCGGTGACCCGCCCCGACACGGTGAGTGGCGCACCGACGCCATCGAGCGAAATGTCGGCGCCGAGCGGCAGTCTTGGCGCATCAGTGCGATAGAACGGGCCGCGTCCCGTGTTGGGCGTGGCGCCGTTCGGGCGGCGGGAGTTGATGTCCTCGACCAGCGCGGTGACGCCGAGCAGGTCCGACAGCAGCACCCATTCCTGCCTCTTGTCGTCGCTGGCGTGACCGATTTCGGTGAGGAAGGCGATCGCCTGGCGCCATTCCGCCGCTGTCGGGCGGGTTTCCCTGACGATCTGGTGGAGATGATCGACGACGGTGGCGAGGAATCGCGGCAACGGCCCGGCGTTGGCCTTCAACAGGCGCTGGGCGACCATCTCGGCGGAGTTGGCCTCGTTGAACGACGGTGTGCCGGCCTGTGACATGCTCCTCCCCGGTTTCATCTCACCAAGGAATATTAGCGCAGGCCGGGCACAAGGATGATGATTTCTGCTCGATTTAATATACCATATTGGTATGAAGCTCGACGAAAGGCATCTCATCCAGCTGGCGGCCGTGGTGCAGGCCGGCGGCGTCACCGAGGGCGCCGCACTCGTCGGCCTGTCGCAGCCCGCCGTCTCGCGGACGCTGTCGATGCTGGAGAAACGGCTGGGCGAGCCGCTGTTCCTCAGGGGGCGCCGGCCGTTGCAGCCGACGCCGCTTGGCCGGGCGCTCGCCGATCATGGCCAGGTGATGCTGGCGGCGTCGCGGAAAGCGTCCGACATCGTCGCCAATTTCAGCCAGGGCCGTTCCGGCGTAGTGCGGGTCGGCGGCACGCCATTCTTCATGGACGCGCTGATCTCCGGCATGATCGCTGATTTCCAGAACGCCTATCCGGATGTGCGCGTTGACCAGAGCTATGGCTATCTCGCGGACCTGCGCGCGGCCATCAACGCCGACCGCATCGACCTTGCCGTCTGCCCGATCGACATTCTCGAAGAAGGGTCGGGCATGGAGTTCCGCGAGATCCTGCCAGGGCGCAATGTCGTCGCTTGCCGCGCCACGCATCCTTTGCTGCTGCGGCGCAAGCTCAGGACAAGCGACCTGCTCGACTATCCCTGGATCGCGCCGCCGCCCGGCAGTCCGCTGCTGGACGATCTGCGCAGCCTGCTTCTGTCACTCGGCGCCACGGAGATAAAGATCCGCTATTCCGGCGGCTCGCTGACCAGCGCCGTCAATTACATGAAGGAAACCGACGCGCTGACCGTGCTGCCGCACAGCGTGGTCTTTGCCTTTCGCAAGGACAAGGCGATCACGGCGCTGCCGGTGGCGATCCCGCATCCCGAGCGCGCCCTCGGGCTGCTGCGGCTCGTCGATACGCCGCGCGCACCGGCCGTCGACGCCTTCGCCAAGCACATCCGGCTGGGTTTCGACAATCTCAAACACCTGATCAAGCGCCACGAGCAAGCGGTGGTCTGGGGTGCGTAATTTCTCGACGCAGGGGTTTAATGTTGTTGGAAGATCGCCTCCCCAACTTCGTCATCCTAGGGTCTGCGCTGCGTCGCTTCGCTCCTTGCTCCGCCCTAGGATGACGAAGCGATGGGCGTTTTCGCCAATCGCCAAGGCATGCCATCCGTCAACGCACGCACTTCCGCCCCGGCAAACTTCAGCGCCTGGAAGAACCTATCGAACCCGCGCATCGATGATCTCGACGAAGCGCGCGAACAGGCCGGCCTGCGACTTGATCTTCAGCTTGCGGTAGATGTTGCGGCGATGAACCTTTACGGTTCCCGGCACGATGCGCATGGCTCTCGCGATCGATTCCGTCGAATGCCCCTGCAGCACCAGGTCGACGACATGCTTTTCGCGGGGCGTCAGCGACAGGCTCTGCCAGATATGGGCGCGATCGAACTCGTTGACCGGCGCTACCGTTTCGTCCGGCTTTGCCTCGGCCGGTTCGTCGGTCGGAAGGGCGGGCCAGCGCAGCCTGGCGAAGCTGATCACCGCCGGCGCCATGTCGCGCAGCAATCTGGCATCGGCGGTTCCGAAAGGGCCCGACGCGCGCAGTCGCATCAGCGACAGCACCAGCGCATCCTTGCCCGGCAGCGGCACGAAGAAGCCGACCTCCTCGGCCAGTCTGGTCTGGCTGTAATAGGAGCGAAAATATTCGCTGGCGTAGAACCGGTCCGGCGCGAGTTCGCGCATGCGCCAAAACCCTTCCTTGCGCTCGACCGCCGCGTGATGGAACGGGTCGAGCAGATAGGGCCCCTCCTGATAGAGCGCGACGAAGACATGGCTCTCAGTCGGCGAGAAGGTCTCGAACAGCAGCGGTGGGCGTGAAGCGCCGCGATAGCCGAAAATCACGCAGTGATCGAAGCTGACATGCTGGCGCAGCCAGTCGACCATCGCCTTGCCGAAGAGGTCGCCGCCCGTCTCCCGGGTCGCCGCGATGAGCGCGGCAAGCTGGCTGTATTCGTCGCTGCGGGACAATCCATACCCCTTTAAACGAGAAAATAGATCAGATATACCACCTGCGAGGTATATACTAGTCGCCATTGGCTCTGGTAGCGTCCTGGAATTGCCCTGTCGCTGGAGCCAGCAGCCTTGACCGCAGTGCCCGACATCGAGTTTCGCGGCGTCACCAAGCGCTATGGCGCAGTGACCGCGGTCAGCGGCATCGATCTTTCAGTCCCGCCCTCCGCCTTTGTCGCCCTGCTGGGACCATCCGGCTGCGGCAAGACGACCTGCCTGCGCATGATCGGCGGCTTCGAACAGCCGAGCGAAGGCCAGGTGTTCATTCGCGGCCAGGACATGGCCGGCACGCCGCCCTACCGGCGGCCGGTCAACATGGTGTTCCAGCAATACGCGCTGTTTCCGCATCTCGATGTCGAGGACAACGTCGCCTACGGGCTGCGCCAGGCGCGGCCACGTCTGTCGTCGCGTGAGATCGCTTTGAGGGCAGGCGAGGCGCTCGCCATGGTGCGGCTCGCCGGCTATGGCCGCCGCAAGATCCACGAACTGTCCGGCGGCCAGCAGCAGCGCGTCGCTCTCGCCCGCGCCCTGGTCAACAAGCCGGCCGTGCTGTTGCTCGACGAGCCGCTGGCGGCACTCGACAAGAAGCTGCGCACCGACATGCAGATCGAGCTGCAGAACCTGCAGCGCGAGATCGGCATCACCTTCGTGCTGGTCACCCACGACCAGGAGGAAGCGCTGTCGATGAGCGATTTCGTCTGCGTCATGAATGGCGGCCGCATCGTCCAGCTCGGACAGCCAAGCGAGATCTACGACGAGCCGGCCGACCTGTTCGTCGCCGATTTCGTCGGCAAGACCAATCTCTTGAGCGGCACCGTCGCCGGGCATTCGGGCGAGCTGGTGGACATAGCGCTGGCCGACGGCACCGTCATTGCGGCACGCAAGCGGACCGCCTTGCAGCAGGGCGAGGTTGTTTCGGTCAGCCTGCGTCCTGAATCGCTCAGTCTCGGCGCTCCGGAGAGCAGCCGGTTCAAGGGCATTGTCCGCAACCGGATTTTCCTGGGCTCGACCGCGGAATACGCGATCGAGGTCCAGGGCATCGGAACGCTGCTCGCCAAGGCCGATCACCTGATCGGTCACGGCAATCTCTTCAAGCCGGGTGAACCCGTCGCCATCGGCTTTGCCGCCGGAACGCCGCTGGCGTTTCCGGACCCCAAGAACAACGGGACCAACCAGAGGGTAAACAAACATGTCGAAATCATATCGTGATGGACTGCCGACAAGCCCTGAGAACTTTGTCGACCAGCTGATGCGCCTCAAGCGCGGCTCGATCGGCCGCCGCGACTTTCTCGGCCTCACCGGCCTTGGCATCGCAACGGCGGTGATGGCGCGCGAGATCGGCATCATGCCGACGCCGGCCTTTGCCGCCGAAAACCTCGGCGACCGCATGTCGATCGCCACCTGGCCGAACTATCATGACCCGGCGACGTTCGAGAATTTCAAGAAGGATACGGGCGTCGCCGTCGAGGTCAACGTGTTCGGCTCCAACGAGGAGATGCTGGCCAAGCTGCAGGCCGGCGCCTCCGGCTGGAGCCTTTTCGTGCCGACCAATTATACGATCTCGACCTACAAGAAGCTCGGCATCATCGAGCCGCTGGAGATGGCGAAGCTGCCGAATTTCGACGGCTCGCAGGAAGACCCGCGCTTCACCTCGGAAGGCACGATCGACAAGGTGATTTATGCCGTGCCGAAGAACTGGGGCACCACCGGCTTTGCCGTCAACACCAAGAAGCTGACCAAGCCGATGACGAGGTGGAAGGAGTTCTGGGACACCGCCATGGCCGAGGGTGACGGCCGCACCATGGTGCATGATTATCAGCTGACCACGATCGGCAATGCGCTGAAATATTACGGCTACTCCTTCAACTCGCTGAAACAGGACGAACTCGCCAAGGCCGAGGAATTGCTGCTGAAGGTCAAGCCGCATCTGTTCGCGGTCTCCTCCGACTACCAGCCGGGGATGCGCGCCGGTGACGCCTGGATGACCATGTGCTGGACCAATGACGGTGCGCAGCTGCATCGCGACATTCCCGAGATCGCCTATGTGCTGGGCAAGGAAGGCGGCGAGATCTGGACCGACTTCTACGCCATCCCGAAGGACGCGCCGAACAAGCCCGCCGGCTATGCCTTGCTCAACTACCTGATGAACCCGCAGGTCGCGGTCAAGGAACACCTGGCCAATGGCGCGCCGTCGACCGATGCACGGGTCAACAAGCTGCTGCCCAAGGAGGTGCTCGACAACCCGATCCTCTATCCGGCGGCCGACCTTTTGACGCCGCTTGAATTCGGCGCAGCGGCAACGCTGACCGATCCCGGCCGAGCCGAACTGATGGCCCGGTTCAAGTCGGCCTGAGCGGCCGGTCTGACGCGGACAATTGACCGGCGGGCGTTTGTCCGCCGGCACCGGGGCGGTTTCAATGCGCGGCAATAAATTTCGTCACAATCTCCTGACCGCCTTGCTGCTTGGTCCGGCGGCCGCGTGGCTGGTGGTCTTCCTGGTGCTGCCGTTCATTGCCATCGCTGTGTTCAGCGTCGGCGAGCGGGCGCCGGAAGGCGGCTACCAGGCGGCCTTCACCTTGGCGCAATATGCCAATCTTCCGGCGCGGGCGACCGCCTTCTGGAACACGATGGTGCTGGCGCCGGTGGGGGCGCTGGCCTGTCTTCTCGTCGCCTATCCGGTTGCCTACTACCTCGCCCTGCGCGCGCCGCAGCGCTGGCGGCTGATCCTGCTTGCGCTCGTCGTCATTCCGTTCTGGACCAGTCTTCTGATGCGGACTTATGCCTGGATGTATGTGCTGGGCGGTCGCGGCATTCCGGCCCTGCTCGCCGCTATCGGCTTCGAGGATGTCAGGCTGATCAACACGCCGGGCGCGGTCCTGCTCGGCATTGTCTATGGCTATCTGCCGCTGATGATCCTGCCGATCTATGTCAGCCTCGAGCGGCTCGACCGCCGGCTGCTGGAAGCCTCCGCCGATCTCGGCGCGACACCGCTTTCCACCTTCCTGGGGGTGACGCTGAAACTGTCGCTGCCGGGCGTGATGACCGGCTTCTCGCTGGTGATGATCCTGCTGCTCGGAGAATATCTGATCCCGACGCTGCTCGGCGGCGGCAAGGTGTTCTTCATCGGCAATGCGCTGGTCGACCTGTTCCTGCAGTCGCGCAACTGGCCGTTCGGGTCGGCCATCGCGATCACGCTGGTGCTGGTCTCGGTGGTGGTGCTGATTGCCGCCAACCGCATTTCGACCCGGGTTTCGGGCGCCCGCCGGGTGGATCTGATCTGATGCGCGCCTTCGTGATTGCCGTCTTCGTCTTCCTCTATCTGCCGATCGCGCTGGTGGTGCTGTTCTCCTTCAACGCCGGCCACCATGCGAGCGAGTTCACCGGCTTCTCGGTGCAATGGTACGGCAAGGCGCTGGCGAACCCGTTCCTGGTCGAAGCGCTGAAGAACAGCCTGTTCATCGCCACAACCAGCGCGCTGCTGGCGGCGCTGTGCGGCACCGCGGCCGCGCTAGGCCTGGCGCGTGTGAGCGTTCGGACCCGAGCGGTTTTCGATGCGCTCCTGGGTGCCGCGATCGTCGTTCCGGGCGTCGTCATCGGCATCTCGACGCTGGTCGCGCTCGTCCAGTTGTTCGCCGTCGTCAACCCGTTCCTCGCCTCGATCTGGCCCGACGACCAGCCGCCGCGCCTGTCGCTCGGCTATGGGTCGATCATCGCGGCGCACGGCCTTTTCTCAATGGCGCTGGTGACGATGATCGTCGGCACGCGTCTCGGCAGCCTCGACCGCAATCTGGTCGAAGCCTCGAGCGATCTCTACGCCACGCCGCTGACGACGTTCCGCAGCATCGTGCTGCCGCAGATCATGCCGGCGGTGGTTGCCGGATTCCTGCTCGCCTTCACCTTCTCGTTCGACGATTTCATCGTCGCCTTCTTCGTCGCCGGCGCGCAGACGACGCTGCCGATCTATGTCTTCGCGTCGATCCGGCGTGGCGTGACGCCGGAAATCAATGCCATCGCGACGATCGTGCTCGTCGCCTCCATCCTGCTTGTGGTGCTTGCCCAATGGCAGCTGCGCCAACGCAAGCCGTCAAACTGAAAGTCATAATCATGATCCTCCAAGACCGCATCGCCGTGGTGACGGGCGCCGGCTCCGGCATCGGCCGCGCCGGCGCCATGATCATGGCCAGGGAAGGCGCGGTGGTCGTCATCGCCGACAGGGACCAGGCCAGCGGCGAGACAACGGCATGCAACATCCGCGCGGCGGGCGGGCAGGCCGAGGCGATCGCCACCGATGTCGCGGATGACGCGGCGGTCGAGCAACTCATTGCCGGCACGCTCGACAGGCACGGGCGTATCGACATCCTGCACAATCACGCCGGCATCCAGGTCGGCGGCACGCTGACCGAAGTCGAAGTCGGTGGCATGGATGCCTCTTGGCGGGTCAATGTGCGGGCGCAGTTCCTGGCGGCCAGGCTGGTCATGCCGTCGATGGTTGCACAGGGCGGCGGCGTCATCCTCAACACCGCCTCCAATTCGGGCGTGTTCTACGACCGCGAGATGATCGCCTATGCCACCTCCAAACATGCCGTCGTGGCGATGACGCGGCAGATGTCGCTCGACTATGCCCGGCACAATGTCCGCGTCAACGCGCTCTGCCCGGGCTGGGTCGACACGCCATTCAACGAACCGTTCATCGCCCAGATGGGCGGCCGCGAGGCGATCGAAAACTATGTCCGCACCAAGATCCCGATGGGGCGCTGGGCCAGCGCCGAAGAGATCGCCGAGGCAATCCTGTTCCTGGTTTCCGACCGCTCATCCTTCATGACCGGCCAGGCGTTGGTGATCGACGGCGGCGAAAGCATCGGTTGAGGCGAGTCGTCTCTGTGCTTCAGACATGCTTGCGGCCGCCGGTTTCGCGGAACCAGCTGTCGGGGTAGGGATACCACCATTCCTGGATCGCCGGTTTGTGGTCGATGATGACCATCTTCGAGCGGCGGAAGGCGTCCAGCCCCTGACGTCCAAGCTCGCGGCCGAGGCCCGAAGCCTTCCAGCCGCCGAAGGGCAGGGCGTCATTGTCGATCAACGGATTGTTGACCCAGACCATGCCGGCCTCGAGCCTCTCGGCCGCCTCATGCGCTTCGGCGAGGTCGGTGGTGAACACCGAGGCGCCGAGCCCGAACGGGCTGTCATTGGCAAGCCGGATCGCCTCGTCGAAATCCTTGACGCGGCAGATCGCGGCGACCGGGCCAAAGCACTCTTCGCGCACGATGGCCATGTCAGGCGTGACGCCGGTGAGGATCGTCGGTTCATAGAACCAGCCGATGGTGTGCGCCGGTGGAATGCGCCCGCCGGTGACGGCTCTGGCGCCGTGCGCGATGGCATCGTCCACCAGGCGCATGACCTTGGCCCGTGCGCCTTCGCTGACCAGCGGGCCGATCTCGGTCTTATCGAGCCCGTTGCCGATGCGCATCGCGCGCGTCCTTTGCGCAAACAGTTCGACGAAGCGGTCATACACGGCGTCGACGACAAAGAAGCGCTCGGCCGAGGTGCAGACCTGGCCGGTGAGATGGAACGCAGCGGTGACGCTGCCGGCTGCGGCGATGTCGAGCGGGGCGTGTTCGCTGATGATCAGCGGATCGCTGCCGCCGGCCTCGATGACGCACGGCTTCATGCGTTCGGCGCAGGCCACCGCCACCGCCTTGCCGGCGGCGACCGAGCCGGTGAAGGCGACGGCATGGGTGCGCTTCGAGGCGATCAGCGCTTGCGCTGTGGCCGCCCCACCGGGCAGGCACGAGACCAGCCCTTCCGGCAAGGAGCGGAACACGGTCATGTAGTCTGATGTCGACAGCGTCGTCGCCTCGGCCGGCTTGATGATGCAGGCATTGCCGGCGGCAAGCGAGGCGGCGACAGTCCAGCACATCAGCAGGATCGGAAAGTTGTAAGGCATGATGTGCACCGACACGCCATAGGGCTCGTAGCGCGCATATTGGAACGAACCGGCCTGTGTCGTGCCGGCGATCTTGCCGGCATCGTCGCGCGCCATCTCGGCGTAGTAGCGGAAGATCGGCGCGCAATTGGCGATCTCGCCGATGGCTTCCGGATAGGGCTTGCCCATCTCGCGCACCATCAGCTCGGCGCAGCGCGTGAAGTCGGCCGCCTCTATGGCGTTGGCGACCGCATGCAGATGTTTTGCCCGGCTCTTGGCGTCGAGCTTTTTCCAGCCGGCCTGCGCCTTGGTGGCGGCGGTCAGCACGGCGCCGATCTCACTGTCACTTGCTGCGGCGATCGCGCCGACCGTTTCCAGCGTCGCCGGATCGATCACCGGTTTCGTCGCGCCGGCCATCGGCCGGTAGTCCGGATTGACGAAGAACGCCGGCCGGTCAGGGGAGAAATGCATGGACATCCTCTCAGATCCGCTCAGCGGATCATGTAGACCTTCTTGATCGTCTCATGGACGGTGCAGACGCCTTTCCAGTCCTGCGGAAAAAAGGCCGCCGTGTCCGGCTCGATTTCGATGACTTCGCCGGATTCATGCACATAGGTGCAGCGTCCTTCGAGGAAGTGGCAGAACTCGTCGCGGGTTACGTGGCAGTGCCATTTGCCTGGCGTGCAAACCCACAGGCCGCATTCCGAGCGGCCTTCCGGCCCCTTGTGCAGCAGCTTGCCCGAGGTGCGGGATTGCCCCTCGATCATCGTCGGGATGACGCCCCAGTCGACGAGGTCGGTGATGCTGAGCGGGGATTTCATGATCGGCGTGGTCATATCGATTTCCTCGGAATGGGTGCTCACCGGCACATGAAGGCCTTGGTCAGCGTTTCGGTGATGATGGAGATGCCGGTCCAGCCGGCAGGGAAGAACACCAGCGTGCTGGCCTCGACCGGAGTCTGCTCGCCGTTCTCATGGACATAGCTGCCGCGCCCCGCCAGGAAATGGCAGAACTCGTCGGCCTGGAAGGTGACTTTTCGCGTGCCCGATGTGCACGACCAGAGTCCGCATTCGCTCGATCCATCGGGGTTCTGCGACAGGATCTTGCCGGATGCATGCGGCGCGCCGGCAAGCGTGTTGCTGCCCGCGCCCCAATCCTCCAAGTTCACGGTCGAGGCGTTCGGCCAGTGCGGTGTCGGCATGTCTTCAAACTCCGTGGGTCAGGCCAGCATGTAGACGTTGCGCATCGTCTCATGCACGGTGCATTCGCCGGCCCAGCCGGCCGGGAACATCACCACGGTCCCGGCAGAGACTTCTATCACTTCGCCGACATCCGACCGGTAGGTCGCGCGGCCGGTGACGAAATGGCACAACTCGTCACGCGGGATCGCCAGGCGCCAGCGCCCGGGCGTGCAGACCCAGATGCCGGATTCCGGCTGGTTGTTCGGCCCCTTGTGCACCAGCCTGCCGGTGGAATGCGAGGCGCCGTCCAGCGCATCCGGCTGGGCGCCCCAGTCGACGAGGTCGGTGCGGGTCGAGGCCTGGTGGAGATGTGGTGCGGAGGAGGTCATGCGGAGGCTCCTCTGCACGTGTCGAGGCTGCGCTCTACGGCGCCCCCCTCTGGCCTGCCGGCCATCTCCCCCTCAAGGGGGGAGATTAGATTTCGCGACTGCTTTCGCCAATTTTCAGCGCTGAAGAAGGAGCGCCGAAGCCAAAGCTGCCAATCTCCCCCCTTGAGGGGGAGATGGCCGGCAGGCCAGAGGGGGGTGCCTTGGCTCGGCATTTCGATCATTTCATTCACAGCAGCGCCTCCAGCAACCCAGCCGCCTTCTCCGGCCCGTTCTGCCCCTGCATCTGCGCCGATGTCTTGCCCAGCTTCGCCTTCATCTTCGGCTCAGTCAGGCAGGCCTCGATCTTCGCCACCAGCTCGGCATCGCTCCAGTCGTAACGTGGCATGCCGAAGCCGTGGCCGGTTTCCTCGACGCGGGTGGCGTTGTCGTGGCCGTCCCAGACATAGGGCATGATGATGGCCGGCTTGCCGAAATAGAGGCACTCGGTGAACGAGTTGTTGCCGCCATGGTGGATGACAGCATCGACCTGCGGGATGACCGAAGGCTGCGGGAACCAGCTCTCGATGATGACGTTGGCGGGCACGTCCGTGTACTGGTCCTTGTAGCCGCCGACATTGACCAGCGCCCGGTAGCGGGTCTTGCCCAATGTCGCGATGATGCGCTTCAGGAGATCGACATCGCCGGCGCCCAGGCTGCCGAAGGAAACATAGAGCAGCGGGCCGTCATTATTCTCAGCGAAAGTCGGCACCGTGTAGGGCTTTTCCTGGCGCACGCAGCCTTCGAGATACTGGAACTTTGCCGGATCGAGGGGATGGCGGCGCTTGAACTTTGCCGCCTCGGGATAGAGCAGCAGGTTGAGATGCGGCGAGGCCTCGAAGAACTGGCCGACCGGATAGGGCGCCTCCTTGTTGGCGGTGAGGAAGGCGTTGAAGTCGTCATGGATCGGCTCGATCACTGCGTTGAAATGGTCGCGGTAGCGCTGGTGGCCGGCATGGTCGTTCTCGCCGCAGCCGGAGAGATGCGGCGGGATATCCTCGTCCTCGATCTCGTTTTCCGAGCAGGAGATGACGCGCACCCACGGCTTGCCGAACTGCTTGATCGCCGGAAACAGGATGACGTTGTCGACGCAGATCACGTCCGGCTTGATGGCAGCGAGAACGCGCGGCAGATCCTTCTGCGCCCATTTGGCGCTGTCGACGATCGCCGTCCAGCAGTCCTTCACATAGTTGTCGACCTGATCGTAGGGCGATTTGCGGAAGTTCGGGATGTGGCCGTTGATGAAATCCTCCCAGAATTTCGCCATCTGCTCGGGCGGCATCGGTTCGGAGAGGTTCACCGGATGCGCCTCGAAGCCATAGCCCTTGTAGACATCGACGAAGCCGGGATCGGAGAGGAACACCGCTCTGTGGCCGCGCGACTCGACCGCCTGGGCGATGCCGACGGAATTGAGTGCCGGGCCGTAGGCGGCTTCGGGAAAAAACGCGATCGTCTTCTGCGCCATCAGGCTTCTCCTTCACTCTGCGAAAATTCTGACATCGGCGGCGTCCCAGCCGAGTTCGACCTGGTCGCCTGTCGAGACCGGCCGCCGGTCGGCGGCATCGGCGGTGACACGCACCAGGAACGGTTTGGGCGACAGGGGCGTGCGGACATGCAGCTGCAGGTCGAGCCCCTGATAGGCCAATGCCTCGATCGTGCCGGTGGTCCGATTGGCCGTCTCTTGCGACGGGAACAGCCGGATGCGCTCAGGCCGCACCGAGGCCACCGCCGATGTGCCTGATGTCAGCGTGGCGGGAACCTTGCCGGCGATCCGCGTGCCATTGGCCGCGAGCACGCCATCGGCGGTGGCCTTGCCGGGGACAAAATTCATCACGCCGATGAAGTCGGCGACGAAACGGTCGGCTGGATGCTCATAGATCGCATGCGGCGTGTCGCATTGCAGCAGCCTGCCGTCCTTGAGCACCGCCATGCGGTCGGCCATCACAAGCGATTCTTCCTGATCGTGGGTAACGATGACGAAGGTGATGCCGACTTCGTGCTGCAGGCGCTTCAGCTCCAGCTGCATGGCGCCGCGCAATTTCTTGTCGAGCGCGCCGAGCGGCTCGTCGAGCAGGAGCAGCCGGGGCCGCTTGACCAGCGCCCGGGCGAGCGCGACGCGCTGCTTCTGGCCGCCCGACAATTGCTCCGGCTTGCGGTCGGCGAAGGGAACGAGTTCGGTTGTCGCCAGGATGGCGTCGACGCGGGAGCGGATTTCACGAGCCGGCAAACGCTCCATTTCAAGACCATAGGACACGTTGGCCCGGACGCTCATATGCGGAAACAGTGCGTAGGACTGGAACATCAAATTGACCGGCCGCTTGTTGGGCGGCGTCCTGGCGATGTCGTGGCCGTCGAGCAGGATGCGGCCGTCGCTTGGCGTCTCGAAGCCGGCCAGCATGCGCAGCAGCGTGGTCTTGCCGCAGCCGGAGGGCCCGAGCAGAGCGAAAAACTCATTCTCCCTGATGTCGAGAGAGATGCCGTCGACCGCGGTGACGCGGCCAAAATTCTTCGACACATGATCGATGGCCAGCAGCGTGCGCGGTTCGCTCATTGGCCGATGATCCCACGATTGAGCCGCTGCGACAGGGTCAGCGCGGTGATCGAGACCGCCATGACGATGGTTGCCAGGGCATTGATCTCCGGCGTGATGCCGAAGCGGATCATCGCATAGATCTGCATCGGCAGCGTGGTCGAGGCGCGGCCGGCGCCTGATGTGAAGAAGGCGATGATGAACTCGTCGACCGACAGCGTGAAGGCAAGCAGCGCGCCGGCGATGACCGCCGGCAGAATGACCGGCAATGTCACCCGCCGGAAGGTGGTGAGCGCGGAGGCGCCCAGATCGGTGGAAGCCTCGACGATCGACCAGTCGAAGCTCTTCAGCCTGGCACGCACCACCGAACAGACGAAGGCGAGGTTGAAGACGACATGGGCGAGGATGATGGTGTGCAGCCCCATCGTCAGGTTGAGCATGGAGAAGAACGACAGCAGCGCGATCGCCAGCACGATGTCGGGAATGATCATCGGCGCGAAGATCAGCGCTTCGAGGCCCTTGCCATACTGCCGGCGCATCTCGATGCCGATCGCCAGCAGCGTGCCGAGCAGCGTGGCGATGGCCGTCGAGACCAGCGCCACGATCAGCGTGTTCAGCCCAGCGGAGAGGATGGCGGAATTGCCGGCCAGCGAGACATACCATTTCAGCGAAAAGCCCGACCATGCCGTCGGCAGGCCGCCTTCGTTGAAGGACAGCGCCACCAGCACGGCGATCGGGATGTAGAGAAAGGCGAAGACGAGGACGAGGATCGTCCGCATACCGAAAGTGCGGGCAGGTGACGGAGTCATGACTGCCCTCCGACAATTTGGGGCAAGGCGGGCGAACAGCGTCTTTCTCCCCGTTCACGGCGCTGCGATCGCATGTGTGAGGCCGAGGTTGTCGCCCTACGAATACCCCCACCCCTAACCCCTCCCCACAAGGGGGAGGGAGACTCGCGTAGGCGCTGATCTCGGCAAACTGCCGAAGTTCGACGCCAAGTATGGTGGACAAAGGCGCGCGGCAGCATTCCCTCCCCCTTGTGGGGAGGGTTAGGGTGGGGGTCCTTCTTCGCAAGAATCCATATGCGATTGCCCTGCAGTAAACGGGGAGAAGATGCCGGCAGGCAGATGAGGGGCAGCGCCAAACATTGCAGAAGCTGGCACCGCCCCTTATCCGCCCCTTCGGGGCACCTTCTCCCCGTAAACGGGGAGAAGGGAAGGATCGCGCCGCCCTCAGCCATTCGCGTCACCCCTTGATTGAGCCGCACGGCCCGAGGCGCGGTCGGCGGCGAGCGCTTGCGCCATCAGCACCAGCAGCATGATGGCGATCAGTGCCATGGCGAGCGCTGCGCCGAAAGGCCAGTCATTGGCGGTCAGGAATTGGTCGTAGACGAGATTGCCGATCATCTGGAAGCGGCCGCCGCCAAGCAGTGCCGGGGTGACGAAATTGCCGATCGACAGCACGAAGACGAAGACCGCGCCGGCGGCGATGCCGGGCACGGTCAGCGGCAGGATGACACGGCGAAAGGTGGTGATGGCCGACGCGCCGAGGTCGCGCGAGGCTTCGGCGAGTTCCGGGTTGAGCCGCGACAGCGGCGCGTAGCAGGCGAGGATGACGAAGGGCAGATAGTTGTAGACCAGGCCGGCGATGACCGCGCCTTCGGTATAGAGCATCGACGGCGGCTCGCCGGTGTAACCGAACCAGCGCAAGAGCTGGGTGATCAGGCCCTCGCGGTTGAGCAGCACGATCCAGGCATAGGTGCGGATCAGGTAGTTGGACCAGAACGGCAGCACGGCGAAGAACAGGAACACCGGCTGCAGCCGGCGGGGCGCGGCTGCGATCGCATAGGCGGCGGCATAGCCGATCACCACCGCGATCAGCGTTGCCGTGCCGGCGATGCGCGCCGAATTGAGGAAGATGCCGGCATAGAGCGGGTCGAACACCAGCCCGAAATTCTCCAGCGTGAAGGTGTATTCTATGCCGCCATAGATGCCGCGCCGGAAGAAGGCGAGCGCCAGCACCAGCGCGCATGGCACCACCATCAAGGCCGCGAGCCAGACCAGCGCCGGGGCCATTAGCAAGGAGGAGCGGGAGGGCGTGGGAAGCGTCACGTCGCACCCCCCTCTGGCCTGCCGGACCCGGCCCTTCGCTTTCGCTCCGGGCGCTCTTCGTTCGGAAAGCCAAGCAATTGGCTTCCCGTCCGCTGCGCGGACCACTCCTCGCCCCCCTCAAGGGGGGAGATCGGCAGTTCCAATGTCCCGCTCGCCCTCGAGCGTTGGAGATTGGCGAACGCGGTGCAACGTCCAATCTCCTCCCTTGAGGGGGAGATGGCCGGCAGGCCAGAGGGGGGCGCGACGGAACGCAAGCTTGATTCCAAGATTCCGGAACTGCCGCTTACTGCGCCGCCTTGATTTCGCTGACGATCTTCGAATAGTCGCGCTGGGCGTCGCCGACGTCGCGCAGTTGCTCGAACTTGACGAGGTCTGCCACCGGCATCGCCATGTTGGGGAATTTGGCCAGGAAATCGGCCGGCAGGCTGTCCATGGCCGGCTTGTTCGGCACCTTGTAGTCGATGTTCTGCGCCGCCCAGGCATGGTTCTTGGCGTCGAGCATGAAGTTGATGAACTGGAAGGCGGCGTCCTTGCTGGCGGAAGCCTTCATCACCACCATCGTGTCGACCCACAGGTCCGAGCCTTCCCGCGGGATGACGTATTTGATCTCGGGCTTTTCGGCGATGCCGTAATTGCACCAGCCGTCCCATGCCTGCACCATCAGCGCCTCGCCGGAAACCAGCTTCGAATAGAAAGTGGTGTCGTCATAGGCGAGCAGGGTTTTCTTGGCCGAGATCAGCAGGTCCTTAACCTCGGCCATCTTGGCCGGGTCGGTCTCGTTGACCGAAAAACCCTTGTCGAGCTGGCCGGCGGCCAGCAGCCAGCGATCGGTCGCCAGCATGGTGGTCTTGCCCTTCAGGTCATCGGAGGGACTGAGCAGATCGCTCCAGCTCGTCGGTGCCGCCTTCATCAGGTCGGAGCGGTAGCAGAGGCCTGTCGTGCCCCAGGTGTAGGGCACGGAGAAAGTGTTGCCGACATCGTGCGGCAGCTTGGTCGCTTCCGGGTAGAGGTTGGCGAGATTGGGGATCTTGGCATGGTCGATCGGCTCGGTCAGGCCGAGCTTGCTCAGCACTTCGGCGAAGGGCGAGGAGACGAAGACCACGTCATAGCCCTTGCCGCCGGCGGCGATCAGCTTGCCCATGATCTCTTCATTGGTGGCGTGCACCACCACTTCGCCGGAAACGCCGGTCGCGGTCTTGAAGGCGGCCATGGCGTCGGGCGCCATGTAGCCGTCCCAGTTGGAAATGACGAGGTCGGCGGCGGCCGCCGGTGCGGCCAGCGCCAAAGCCAGGCCGAGTGCGATTGACGGCATCTTCAGGCAGCGGTGCCGCAGGAAGGTCGTGGCGGTCATGACAGGGTTCCCATTCTGGTTGATCGTCGAATTCATTCGCCGGCCGCGACCCATGCCGCCGCCCCGATCCTGTTCCCTCGGTCTTTTGTTGCCGATTGTCCTGACAGTACTATTGCGGAAAAAAGTACGTCAATCCATAATTTGCCAAACGACCGAGGAATCTGGCCGATTGCGTCCGCGCTGGCGATCGGTCAAATCAATGCGGTCACGTCCGCTCACGAGATTGGTCATGCAAGCCGCAGCCCGACGACCTCGCACCAACCACCTCGACCTGGCGCAGCGCATCCTGGATGTGGCGCGGCAGCGCGGCTTCGAGCCCGGCGCGCGCCTGCCCGAGCAGCAGATCGCCTCGCTGTGCAATGTTTCACGCACGCCGGTGCGGGCGGCGCTCAGCCTGCTCGCGGAACAGGGCGTCGTGCGCTGGGAGGCGGCATCGGGCTATCACCTGGCCATCGACCTCACCGCGCAGGCGACCGTTGCCACGGAACTGCCCGTAACCGAGGAGGATGAACTGGCCGAAGCGATCCTGCGCGACCGGTCGGCGCGACGGCTGGACCAGACGGTGACCGCCGCGGGACTGATGCGGCGGTACAGTGCTGATCGTAAGACGGTACTAAAAGCGCTTAACAAACTGACGGAAGAGAATCTGCTGGACCGCGCGCCGGGGCAATCCTGGCTGTTCCGCCGCGCGCCTGACGACCCTGAGGCGCAAGGTGAAAGCTATGAGTATCGCCTGCTGCTCGAGCCCGCCGCCATCCTGACGTCTGGCTTCCGGCTAGACGGCGCGCGCGCCGCGACCTTGCGCCAGAGCATGGAAGCGCTGTCGGCGCTGCCGGACGCCGCCTTCGACACGCGCGAGTTCCAGCGGATCGACATCGATTTCCACGGCATGCTGGCCGAGGGTTGCGCCAACCGCTTCATTGCCGATGCACTGGCCGATCACCTCAGGCTGCGCCGGCTGCCCGGCATCTATGCCGGCGTCAACGTCTTCCGGCTGAAGCAATCGCTGCGCGAACACCTTGTTATACTCGACCATCTTGAAAGCCGGCAGTATGAGGTGGCGGCCGATCTGCTTCGCGTTCACTTGCGACTCTCCCGCAGCCAGCGACCGCAGGCGGCCAGTCGCGGGGCCCCCGCCCTGTTCGGCATGATCAGCCGGCCGGAATGACGAGGATTAATTGACGCGTAAAGCCAGCCCGACCATCGCGCTGTTTCCCGAAGCGAGTTTCGGCGCGGCGTTGAATTGCGTCGGCATCGCGCAGGCGTTGCGCGCGAAAGGCGCCCGGCCCGTCTTCATCTGCCATGCCGGCTTTTCCGGCGTCTTTGCCGACTATGGTTTTCAGGAATACCAGCTGCCGACCGACGAGCCGCTGACCGACAGCGAGCGGCAGAGCTACTGGCAGGCCTTCGTGCGCCGCCACTTGCCGCATTTCAGGCTGAGCCCGATCGACCAGCTTGAAACCTATGTCGCGCCGACCTGGCAAGCCATCGTCGACACCGCCGTCAATGCCGAGGCGCCGCTGCGCCAATTGCTGGCGCGGTTGAAGCCGGATGCGGTGGTGCTCGACAATGTCATCATGTTTCCGGCCGTGGCTGCCGCCGGCTGTCCGTGGGTGCGCGTCGTCTCCTGCGCCGAGACCGAGCTTCCGGACGCGCAAGTGCCGCCCTATTTGTCGGGGCTTGGCACTGACGACCCGCAACGCGCGGCGTTCGAGGCCCGCTATGTCAGGGCCTCGGCTCCGGCGCATGACCGCTTCAACCGCTTCCGGGTGGATGCCGGCCTGGCGCCGCTGCCGAAAGGCCTGTTCCTCGAGACCTCGCCCGACCTCAATTTGCTGCTGACGCCGACGATCGTGCGCCGCGAGCGCGCCGAGCCGCTCGACCCGGCCCGCTTCGTCTATCTCGAAGGCTGCGTGCGTTCGGAAGGGCCGTTCGAGGTGCCGGTGTTCCCGCGCAATGACGGACCGCTGGTCTATCTCAGCTTCGGCAGTCTCGGCGCCATGGATGTCGGGCTGATCGAGCGCATGCTCTCCGTGTTCGACAGGCTGCCGGCGCGGTTCATCGTCAATGCCGGCGGCTTGCGCGACGCCTATCGCGCGGTGCCGGACAATGTCTATCTCGATGCCTGGTTTCCGCAGCCCTCGGTGGTGGCGAAGTCCGACCTGTTCATCCACCACGGCGGCAACAACAGCTTTTGCGAAGCGCTGCGCTTCGGCGTGCCGTCGCTGATCATGCCCTATTGCTGGGACGGACATGACAATGCACGACGCGCCGAGGAGACCGGCGTCGGCAACCATATCGGCCGCGACGCCTGGACCGAAGGAGTATTGGAGAGAGCCATTCTCGGCCTGCTGGCCGATGACGCCATGCACGCCCGCCTCAGGGACAATGCAGCCCAAATGGCGCTGACGCCTGGAACGGACGTGGCCGCGCAAGCCATACTTTCTCTGATACGGACATGAACGAAATGACTGACAAGAACACGAACACTCCGCTCCTCGACAACAGCGATCCCAGGGCCTGGCTGGCGCAGCACGGCATCAACGAGGTCGAGTGCCTGGTGCCCGACATGAACGGCGTGCTGCGCGGCAAGGCCTTGCCGGCGGCCAAGTTCCTCAAGGCGCTGGAAGACCGCGCGCTCTATCTGCCGAGCAGCGCTTTCCTGGTCAGCATCGACGGCCGCTATACCGGCTCGATCGACGAGGGTTTTGCCTATGCGGACCCGGACATGCGCATGGTGCCGGATGTTTCGACGCTCTGCCTGGCGCCCGGCGCCGGCGCGGGCAAGGCCTATGTCTTCGCCGATGCATACCACATGGACGGCCGGCCATGGATGGCCTCGCCGCGCCATGTCTTGCGGGCGGTGCTCGATCTCTACCGCCAGCGCGGCTGGCGGGCGGTGGTGGCGCCGGAGCTCGAATTCTATCTGACCGCACCCAATCCCGATCCCGACCGGCCGCTGACCGCACCGGTCGGCGGCAATGGCCGCACTGAAACTGTGCAGCATCCCTATGACATGGCCGCACTCGAGGAATTCGAGCCGGTGATCCGCCGCATCTATGATTATGCGGCGGCGTCCGGGCTGCCACTCGACACGCTGATCCATGAATCGGGCACGGCGCAGCTGGAGATCAATTTCCTGCATGGCGATGCGCTGCCGCTGGCCGACAAGGTGCTGCTGTTCAAGCGGTTGACGCGCCAGGCCGCGCAGCAGAGCGGCATGCACGCCACCTTCATGGCCAAGCCGATCGCGGCACAGGCCGGAAGCTCGATGCATCTGCACATGTCGGTCGTCGACGAGGCCGGCAAGACGCTGTTTGCCGGCAGCGATGATGCCGACACCGAGATGTTCGGCCATTTCATCGGCGGGCTGCAGAAATATGTCCCCGAGATCATGCCGCTGTTTGCGCCCAACGTAAACTCGTTCCGCCGCATCCGGCCGAACCACAGCGCGCCGGCCAACATCGAATGGTCGCACGACAACCGCTCCTGCGGCCTGCGCGTGCCGGCCGGCGGCCGCGCCGCGCGGCGGGTCGAGAACCGCTTGCCCGGCGCTGATTCCAATCCCTATCTGGCGATCGCCGGCTCGCTTCTGGCAGGCTATCTCGGCGTCGAACAGAAGCTGGCGCGGTCGGCCGAGGCGTCCGGCAATGCCTACAGGATCAAGAGCACGCTGCCGAGAACCATGGAGGAGGCGCTGGATCGTTTCACCGCTTGCGATCCGGTGCGGGCGCTGCTCGGCGAGGACTTCTTCCAGACCTATCTGCGCGTCAAGAGCGTCGAACTCGACCTGTTCCAGGGCGTGGTGACGAGCTGGGAACGCGACCATTTGTTGCTGAAGGTGTGATGATGGCCTTCAATTCCGGTTTGGATATCGGCAAATCCTACTATGTCGCGACGGCAAATCCGTCGCCGGACCATCCTGCTTTGCAGGGCGATGTCGACGCCGACCTGGTTGTGGTCGGCGGCGGCTGCACCGGCCTGTCCGCCGCCCTTCACGCCGCCGAGCGTGGGTTGAAGGTGGTGCTGCTCGAAGGCGGCAAGATCGGCTGGGGCGCATCGGGCCGCAATGGCGGCCAGATAATCCCCGGCCTGCGCAAGGGCGCCAAGGGCCTGCTCAAGCTCTACGGGCCCGAGCGGGCAAAGGCGCTGTTCGATCTCGCCTTCGAGGCGCGCGGGCTGGTGCTCGACATCATCGAGCGCCACGCCATTGACTGCGACCTCAGGCTGACCGGTCATCTGGTCGGCGCGGTCAACGGCTCCGATCTCAGAGACCTCGAGGAAGAGGCCGAGTGCCTGGCGACTGTGATGAAGTTCCCGCACGCCGAAATCCTGTCGGCGGCGGACGCGCGCGGCAAGGTCGACACCGCCTATCACGGCGCGATGTACGAGCCGCTTGGCGGCCACATGCATCCGCTCAACTACACGCTCGGCCTTGCCCGCGCCGCGACAGCTGCCGGCGTCACCATCCACGAGAATTCGGTGGCCATGCGGCTGGAGCGCGAACCTTTCATCCGGGTCTCGACGGCCAAGGGGTCGGTCCGCGCAAAACATGTCGTGCTGGCGGGCGACGCGCTGCTCCATGGGCTCGAGCCGCGCGTCAACAGCCGCATCATGCCGGTCGGCAACTACATCGTTGCCACCGAGCCGCTGGAGGGCAAGCGCAATGTCATCCCAGCCAATGTCGCGGTGTCCGACACCCGCTTCGTCGTCAACTATTACCGGATGTCGGCGGATGGGCGCCTGCTGTTCGGCGGCGGCGAGCGCTACACGCCGTCGCCGCCGGCCGACATTGCCGGCTTCGTGCGGCCGCACATGGAAAAGACCTTTCCGCAACTTCAGGGCTGCCGCATCGATCATGCCTGGGGCGGGCTGGTGTCGGTGACGACGTCGCGGCTGCCGCATGTCGGGCACTATGGCGAGGTCTATTTCGCGCATGGCTATTCCGGCAAGGGCGTCATCCTGTCGACGCTGTCGGGCAAGCTGCTGGCCGAAGCGATCACCGGCGACAGTGCGCGGCTCGACCTGTTCTCGACACTCACGCCCATGCCCTTCCCCGGCGGCACGGCGCTGCGCGGCCCGCTCTATGTGCTCGGCATGCTGTGGTACGCGATGCGCGACCGCATCAAGCATTGAGGGAGCTTCAGCGCGGCGACGAAGCGCTGGCGATCCTTCACGCCCCCCTCTGTCCTGCCGGACATCTCCCCCTTGTGGGTACTCAAGGGGGGAGATCGGCAGCTTCGGTCTCGCCGCCTTTTCTTACAGTGCCGAAAATTGGCGACAGTCGAGGTGACAGCCGATCTCCCCCCTTGAGGGGGAGATGCCCGGTAGGGCAGAGGGGGGCGCTGTCCCGCCGACGTTGGGAAAGTTCGACGAGGCCCTCTACACCACAAAGAAATCCTCGATGCGCCGCTTGGCCTCGAGCAGCGCCGGCAGGATTTCCCGTTCCATCTCGGCGACGGTGAAGCGGGCGGATTGGGTCGAGACGTTGATGGCCGCGACGGTGCGGTCCGCTTTGTCGCGGATCGGCACGGCGATCGAGCGCAGGCCGAGTTCCAGTTCCTCGTCGACGATGGCAAAGCCGTCCGCCTTCGCCTTGCCGATGGCATCGGCCAGCAAACGCTTGTCGGTGATCGTCTTCGGTGATCGCCTCTCGATCGTTGCCTGGCCGAGAAATGCGTCCAATTCCCGGGGTGTCAGGCCGGCAAGCAGGATACGCCCCATCGAGGTGCAATGGGCCGGCAGCCTGGTGCCGATGTCGAGCGACACGCTGAGGATGCGACGGCCGGGAATACGGGCGACGTAGACGACATCCTCGCCCGACAGGATCGCCGCCGAGCAGGCCTCGTTCAACCGCGCCGCGACCTCGCGCATGATGGGGGCGGCGAAGCTCCACAGCGAGGCGCCGCCGAGCCAAGTGCGGGTGACAGTCAGCAGGCGCGGCGAGAGCGAGAACACGCGGCCGGCCTGGGTGGCGTAGCCGGTGGCGGTCAGCGTCAGCAGGAAGCGGCGGGCACCGGCGCGGGTCAGTCCCGCTTCCTCCGCCATTTCGGTCAGCGTCATGCCCGAGGGATGCCGGGCCAGGATCTCCATCACGGCAAGGCCGCGCTCGAGCGAGCCGACATGATCACGGGAAGCGGCCTCTTCGTCCATCTCATCTCCGTGCAGCGGCATCGTCGCCAGGATTGACTCAACGCCTTCATTCAGCATAAGAAGTATCACATACAGAACAAATGTTCGCAATACGAACTTTTTGAACCTGGAGCCGATGCGATGGTCAAGTTCCTGCCGCTCAGACAGGCTGTTGCGGAGAACCTGAACAATGGCGACGCCGTCGCCTTCGAGGGTTTTACCCATCTGATCCCGACGGCGGCGGCGCATGAGGCGATCCGCCAGGGGTTTCGCGACCTGACCCTGATCCGCATGACGCCGGACCTGATCTACGACCAGATGATCGGCATGGGCATGGCGAAGAAGATCGTCTTCTCCTATGTCGGCAATCCTGGCGTCGGGCTGTTGCGACGTGCTCGCGATGCGATCGAAAACGGCTTTCCGCGCTCGATCGAGATCGAGGAACACAGCCATGCCGGCATGGCCAATGCCTACGAGGCGGGCGCTGCCGGCCTGCCTTGCGCGGTGTTTCGCGGCTATCGTGGCGCCGGGCTGGCGGCTGTCAATCCGAACATCAAGTCGGTCACTTGCCCGTTCACCGGCGAGGTGCTGGCGGCCGTTCCCTCGATCCGGCCTGATGTCACCTTCATCCATGCGCAGAAGGCGGACCGCAAAGGCAATGTACTGGTCGAGGGCATCATCGGCATCCAGAAGGAAGCGGTGCTGGCGGCTCGCCGAGCGGTGGTGACGGTGGAGGAGGTGGTCGACAATTTCGACGATCTGCACCCCAACCTGACCGTGCTGCCGCGCTGGACGATCGCGGCGATATCGGTCGTGCCCGGCGGATCGCATCCGTCCTACGCGCATGGCTATTATGCGCGTGACAATGCGGCCTATCTGGAATGGGACGAGATCGCAGCCGACCGCGGAAAATTCCAGGCTTGGATGCAGGCGAACGTCCTTGAAAAGAGTGCCGGCGATTTCGCGGCCCGTGTCGAACATCTGAGGGAAGCGGCATGAGCGACGATCTGGGCTTCATCCCCAACGAGATGATGACGATCGCCGCCAGCCGCGCGCTGCGGAACAACGATGTCTGCTTCGTCGGCATCGGCGCGCCGTCGGCCGCCTGCAACGTCGCACGGCTGACGCATGCGCCCGATATTACCTTGATCTATGAGAGCGGCACGATCGGCACCGCACCTGATGTGCTGCCGCTGTCGATCGGCGATGGCGAATTGTGCGAAACCGCCGTCACCACCGTTGCGGTGCCGGAGATGTTCCGCTACTGGCTGCAGGGCGGCCGAATCTCGATCGGCTTCCTCGGCGCGGCGCAGCTCGACAAGTTCGGCAACATCAACACCACGGTCATCGGCGATTATTTTCATCCCAAAACAAGGTTGCCCGGCGGCGGCGGCGCGCCGGAGATCGCGGCATCGTCGAAGGAGATCTACATCACCATGGCGCAGACCAAGCGCGGCATGGTCGAGAAGATCGACTTCTTCACCTCCTTCGGCCATGGCGAGGGTGGCGACCATCGCCAGCGGCTTGGCATCGATACGGCTGGGCCGACGCTGCTGATCACCGACCTCGCCATCTGGAAGCCGGATCCGGTGAGCAAGGAATTCACGGTCGTGTCCTTGCATCCCGGCGTCACGCGCCAGCAGGTGCAGGAGACCTGTGGCTGGGTGGTAAAGTTCGCGGAGGCGCTTGACGAAACACCGGCGCCAAGCGAACTCGAACTGACGACATTGCGCGACCTGCAGGCCCGCACCAAGGCGGCGCATGAGGGAACCGGAAAAGCAAAGGCTGCATGACATGGCCGAGGCCTATATCTGCGACTACATCCGCACGCCGATCGGCCGTTTCGGCGGTTCGCTGTCCTCGGTGCGTGCCGATGATCTCGGCGCGATACCCCTGAGGGCGCTGGTCGAGCGCAACCCCGGCGTCGACTGGCAAGCGGTTGACGATGTCGTCTATGGCTGCGCCAACCAGGCCGGCGAGGACAACCGCAATGTGGCGCGCATGGCGCTGCTGCTGGCCGGCCTGCCCACGGAGATTCCGGGCTCGACCGTCAATCGCCTGTGCGGCTCGGGCATGGATGCGCTGACCATCGCCGCGCGCGCCATCAAGGCAGGGGAAGCGGAGCTGATGATCGCCGGCGGCGTCGAATCGATGAGCCGCGCGCCCTTCGTCATGCCCAAGGCCGACACGGCGTTTTCGCGCAATGCCGAGATTTACGACACCACCATCGGCTGGCGTTTCGTCAACCCGCTGATGAAGAAGCAGTATGGCGTCGATTCGATGCCGGAAACCGGCGAGAACGTTGCCGAGGATTTTTCGGTGTCGCGCGCCGACCAGGATGCCTTTGCCGTGCGCAGCCAGGACAAGGCTGTCGCCGCGCAAGCCAATGGCCGGCTGGCCAGGGAAATCACCCCAGTGACCATTCCGCAGCGCAAGGGCGATGCGGTTGTCGTCTCAAAGGACGAGCATCCCCGCGCCGGCACCACAGTCGAGGCGCTGGCCAAATTGCCGACGCCGTTCCGGCAAGGCGGCACGGTGACGGCCGGCAATGCCTCCGGCGTCAATGACGGGGCGGCAGCACTGATCGTTGCCTCGGAGGCGGCGGTGAAGACATACGGCCTGACGCCGATCGCCCGTATCCTTGGTGGTGCTGCCGCCGGTGTGGCGCCGCGCATCATGGGCATCGGCCCGGCGCCGGCGACGCAGAAACTGTGCGCGCGGCTCGGCCTCACACCCAAACAGTTCGATGTCATCGAGCTCAACGAAGCCTTTGCCTCGCAAGGCATCGCCGTGCTGCGCCAGCTCGGCATTGCCGAGGATGCGGAGCATGTCAACCCGAATGGCGGCGCCATCGCGCTTGGTCATCCGCTCGGCATGTCGGGCGCCCGCATTTCCGGCACGGCGGCGCTGGAGCTTCGCGAACGCGGCGGCCGCTACGCGCTGGCCACCATGTGCATCGGCGTCGGCCAGGGCATCGCGCTCGCGCTCGAACGGGCCTGACCGGCAGCCTCTCCTGGCCGGCAAGATCGTGGTGGATCAGGCGGCTGATCAAATTTGACCATGTGGACAAAAGTCCGGACCCGTTCCATAGTTCCCAGTGCATGACCCCCGAAAATCGAGATCGATTTTCGGAAAGGATCATGCGCAGAACTAAGATGCTACAGCGTCCTTTGCGCGTCCGAGGGACGCGCGGCGCTGTAGGCTGATTTTTGGAACAGCCGGCTCGACACGGCTGTCAAACAGAGGGGCATGTAATGGATAGCCGGAAGAACAAATCCCGTTCAACGTACGAAGGGCTTTCGCGACGCAATGTGCTGGAGCTGGGCGCGCTTGGCCTGGCTGCGGCGATGCTGCCGGGTGCCGCCCTGGCCAAGGACAAGAAGCTGAAGGTGGCGGCGATCTTCGCCACGCCGATCGAGGAGCCATGGGACAACCAGATCCATGTCGCTCTGCAGAAGGCCGAGAAGGAACTCGGCATCGAATACAAATGGTCGGAAAAGGTGCAGACCGCCGATTTCAGCCGCGTCATGCGCGAATATGCGCAAGGCGGCTACCAGCTCGTGCTGGGCGATGCCTTCGCCGCCGAGCGTGAATCGCGCCGCACCGCCAAGCAGTTTCCGGAGACAGCCTTCCTGTTCGGCTCCGGCGCCGGACCGGCGGAACCCAATTTCGGCGTCTTCGACAACTGGATCCACGAGCCGGCCTATCTCTCCGGCATGATCGCAGGCAAGATGTCGAAGTCGGGCACGGTCGGCGCCGTCGCGGCGATGGGCATTCCGGAAGTGAACCGGCTGGTCAACGCCTTCTTCGCCGGCGCCAAGGAGGTCAATCCCAACATCAAGAAGAAGGTCGCCTTCATCGGTTCGTTCTTCGATCCGCCCAAGGCGAAGGAAGCGGCCGTCGCGCAGATCGACGCCGGTGTCGACGTCATCTACGCCGAGCGTTTCGGCGTCATCGAAGCGGCGGTGGACAAGAAGATCTTCGCCATCTCCAACATGTCCGACCAGTCGAGCCTCGGCCCCGACACGGTCATCACCGGCCCGGTCTGGGACATGTATCCGACGGTCGAGCAGGCGATCAAGCTGGTCAAGGCCGGCGTCTTCACCGCGCAGGACTATGGCGATTTTTCGCGCATGGCCAAGGGCGGCTCGCATCTCGCGCCCTACCACAAGTTCGACAAGACGCTGCCCGCCGACGTCAAGGATCTGGTCGAGAAGAAGAAGGCCGAAATCCTCGAAGGCAATTTCCGCGTCGACGTCGACGAGAACACGCCGGTTTCGGATTGATAACTTGTTTTTGGGGGGCTGGTGCTTGAACACCCCCCTCTGTCCTGCCGGACATCTCCCCCTCAAGGAGGGAGATTGGCTGTCATCTCTACCGTCGAAAATCTCTAAGCTGGCAGGAAAAGTACCGACATAAGTGAAGGCTAATCTCCCCCCTTGAGGGGGAGATGGCCGGCAGGCCAGAGGGGGGTGCAGCGCATCCCTATCGGTCAAAGCCGAATCGTAAAGCCAATCCCGATCAGGAGCATCCTTGCCGACGCCCGCCCCACTCATCGAAATGCGCGGCATCACCAAGAGCTTTGGCACTGTCAAGGCGAACGAGGCCGTTGATCTCAGCGTAGCACCCGGCGAAATCCTCGGGCTACTGGGCGAGAACGGCGCCGGCAAGACGACGCTGATGAACGTGCTGTTCGGCGCCTATGCGCCCGACGCCGGCGAAATCCTCATCCAGGGCAAGCCGGTGCGGATCACCAGTTCGGCCGATGCGCTGGCCGCCGGTATCGGCATGGTGCACCAGCATTTCCATCTGGCGCCAAGGCTGACGGTGCTGGAAAACCTTTTGATCGGCATTCCCGGCAGATCGGGACGGATCGACCGCGCCGGCGGGCTGGCGCGGCTGGCGGAGATCGGCCGCCAGCATGGGCTGACGCTCGATCCCGACCTGCCGGTCTCGGCGCTGTCGGTCGGCGAGCAGCAGCGGCTTGAAATCGTCAAGGCGCTGTTTCGCGGCGCCAGGCTCTTGATCCTCGATGAGCCGACGGCGGTGCTGGCGCCAACAGAGGTCGACGGGCTGTTTTCGGCGTTGCGGTCGATGGCGGCGCAGGGCCTCGGCATCATCTTCATCTCGCATAAGCTCAACGAAGTGCGGGCGCTGACCCATCGCTGCACGGTGCTGCGGCACGGCCGCGTCGCCGGCCGGGTTGACGATCCCGCCAACACGACATCGGCCGCGATGGCAGAGTTGATGTGCGGCCACGAGATCGTGCCGCCGGCGAGGGGGCCCTCGACGCCCGGCGCGGCGGTGCTGACGCTCGACGGCATCTCGACATCGCAGCATTCCGGCACACCACTGCGCGACGTATCGCTTGCCGTCCGCGCCGGCGAGATCCTCGGCATTGCCGGCGTCTCGGGCAATGGCCAGCGCGCCCTGGCGGAAGTGATTTCCGGCGTGCGCGTGCCCGATGCCGGCCAGATGACGATCGCCGGCCAGAAAGTGTCGCGGTTTTCGCCGCGCGAGGTGCAGGCGCTGGGTCTCGGCCGCATCCCGGAAGACCGCATGACGACGGGGCTCGTCACCAACCTGCCGCTCGCCGATTCGATGGTGCTGCCGCGCATCGGCACCGATGCCTTCAGCAGCAAGGGCCTGCTCAAGCCGGAGGCGATCCGCGCCTTCGCCGAGGCGCAGATCAAGGCCTATGACATACGCTGCCCCGGACCGATGACCCGAGCCGGGGCGCTGTCCGGCGGCAATCTCCAGAAGGCGCTGCTGGCGCGCGAGCTCGCCTTCGATCCGAAGGTGCTGATCGTGTCGCAGCCGACGCGCGGCCTCGACATCGGCGCTGCCCGTTTCATCCACGAAAAGTTCCTCGACATGCGTGCCAAGGGCTGCGGCATCGTCGTCATCGGCGAGGATCTCGAAGAGCTGCTGGTGCTCTGCGACTGCATCGCGGTGATGTATGAGGGCCGCATCGTCGGCACGCTCGTCAGCGCCGATGCGACGGTGGCACGGCTCGGCCTGATGATGACCGGGGCGGAGGGGAGGGCCTAGAGCAGATGGACTTTTTGGTAAGGCTGACCCCCACCCCTAACCCCTCCCCACAGGGGGGAGGGGAACGCTGCCGCGCGCCTTTGCTCATCCTTAGTGCCGAGACGTCTGCTATCTGCTGTGGTCCGCGCCTACGGGAGTCCCCCTCCCCCCTGTGGGGAGGGGTTAGGGGTTGGGGTCCTTCTTCGCAAGAAACGTTATGCTATGGGCTCGGTAGCGTGGGTCACAGCTGATGTTTCGCCTGGAAGTCCGCACCTCGACGCCCGCCTGGTTCAATCTCGCCTTGCCGCTGCTGGCGATCGGGGCGACGCTTGTCCTGTGCAGCGGCCTCATCGCGCTGGCCGGCGCCGGCGTCCTCGAGGCCTATGGCGTGATGTTCACGGCCTCGCTCGGCGACAGCTATGCGATCACCGAAACGATGGTGCGCGCCGCGCCGATGATCTTCACCGGGCTGGCGGTGGCCGTCGCCTTCCGGGCAAAGTTCTGGAACATCGGCGCCGAGGGGCAGTTGCTGGCCGGCGCGGTGGCCAGCTGCTTTGTCGGCGCGATCCCGATGCCGGGGCCACTCGCCATGTTCTTGATGGCGGTGGCTGGGGCCGCCGCCGGAGCTGCCGTTGCCCTGGTGCCGGCGACGCTGCGGGTGAAATTCAAGGTCGATGACGTGGTCAGCTCGCTGCTGCTCAACTCGGTCATCTACTATGCGCTGATGGCGCTGATCGAAGGGCCGTGGAAGGACAGTTTCAGCGGCTATCCGATCTCGCCGCCGATCGAGGATTCGGCCAACTTCCCGGTGCTGCTCGAAGGCACGCGGCTGCATCTCGGCGTCGTCGTGGCGCTGATCGCGGCACCATTGATCTGGTTCCTGATCGTGCGCACGACGCTCGGCTTCCGGATCAGGGTCACCGGCGAGAATCCCGAAGCCGCGCGCTATGGCGGCATCCATGTCGAGCGCGTGCTGATCTCGACCGCGCTGCTGTCCGGCGCGCTGGCCGGCCTGGCCGGGGTCGGCGAGGTCGGCGGCGTGCATTTCCAGGTGATGAGCGACATCTCGCCGGGCTATGGCTATTCCGGCATCGTCGTTGCCATGCTGGCGCGGCTGAACCCGCTCGGCGTCGTGCCAGCCGCGATCTTCCTCGCCGCGGTGATGACCGGCGCCGAGGCGATGTCGCGCGCCACCGGCGTGCCGGCCTTCCTCAGCGATGTCATCCAGGGCACCGCGCTGCTCGCCATGCTGGTGGCGCTGCTGTTCACCGCCTATCGCATCCGCCGTGTCGGAGCCATCCGATGAGCGCCGTGTTCGAACAGATCTTTCAGGTTGGCTTCCTCGCCGCCATCATCCGCATCGCCACGCCTTTGGCTTTCGCGACGCTCGGCGAAATGTTCTCCGAGCGCGCCGGCGTGCTCAATCTCGGTATCGAGGGCATCATGCTGCTCTCGGCGATGACCGGCTTCACCGCCACCAGCCTCAGCGGCAGCTTGTGGCTTGGGGTTCTGGCGGCCGTGCTGACCGGCATGCTGATGGGCGCGCTGCATGCGCTGTTCACGGTGGCACTCGGCCTCAGCCAGCATGTCTGCGGCATTGGTGTCACCCTGTTCTCGTCGGGCCTTGCCTATTTCCTCTACCGGCTGATCTTCGGCCAGCAGTCGGTGCCGCCTGCTATCAAGGGGTTCGAAACGCTGCCTATCCCGGTCCTCTCCAGCATTCCGGTGCTCGGGCCGGCGGTGTTCAATCAGTTTGCGCTGGTCTACATGGCGATCCTTGCCATTCCGCTGGCCGCCTTCGTGCTCTACCGCACGCCCTGGGGCCTGTCGGTGCGCATGGTCGGCGAAAACCCGCGCGCCGCCGACTCGGCCGGCGTCAGCGTCATCGCGACGCGCTTCCAGGCGGTCATTCTCGGCGGTGCGCTGATGGGGCTGGCCGGCGCCTTCCTGTCGATGGCGCAGTTCAACGCCTTCACCTTCGGCGTGGTGTCCGGCCGCGGCTGGGTGGCGATCGCGCTGGTCGTCTTCGGCCGTTGGGATCCATGGCGCTCGGCGGGCGCGGCGCTGCTGTTCGCCTTTGTCGATGCCTTGCAATTGCGCATGCAGGCGAGCGGGCTCGGGCACATCCCCTACGAGGCGTTCCTGATGCTGCCCTTCATCTTCACCATCGTTGCGATGGCGGTGATGTCGCGCAACGCGGTGGCGCCATCGGCGCTGCTCAAGCCGTTCCGCCGGGAAGAGCGATAGGCGCGGCTCGGCTTGAGTTCCTCGCCCCCGTGAAACGGGGGAGAGGTGGCCGCGAAGCGGTCGGAGAGGGGGCCGCCACGCTGGTGAGTTCCCTCCGAACGGAAGGCCGAGCCTTTCCCCCTCTCCGTCTCGGCTTCGCCGAGCCACCTCTCCCCCACTTCCGTGGGGGCGAGGAACCCGCATCCTTCAAGGCAGGCGCCAGTATGCCACCCGGGCCTGCGGTCCAATGCGTCGCCGGCTTCGCCGGAAAGCCTCACATCGCGGTAAAGCCGTTGTCGACGAACAGATGCGTGCCGTTGACGAAGCTGGCCTCGTCGCTGGCCAGGTAGAGTGCCGCCTTGGCCACCTCTTCCGGCTCGCCGATCCGGCCCTGCTGCGCCGCCAATGCCGCGTCGGAGACATCGACGCCGAGCCGGCCGAGGTCGGCAACCTCGCGCAGGCCGTGCGGCGTGCGGATGAACCCGGGGCAGACCGCGTTGCAACGGATGTTGCGGTCGCGGAACTCGACGGCGATGGCGCGCGCGAACATGTGGCAGGCGCCCTTCGTGGTGTCGTAGAGCACCTCCATCGGCGTCGCCGCCACCGCCGAGATCGACGAGGTGCAGACGATCGAGCCGCCGCCGGCTGATATCATGCTGGGCAGCACGGCGCGCGTCATCAGGAACATCGAGCGCACATTGACGGCATGCAGCCAGTCCCATTCCTGCACCGTCGTCTCCAGGAACGGCTTTATCACGATGGTGCCGGCATGGTTGAACAGGACGGTGACGGGACCGAATTTTTCAGTCGCGCCCTTCACGGCGGCCTCGACCTGCGCTTCGTCGGAAACGTCGGCCACCCAATGTTCGGCTATATGCCCCCGCGCGCGGATCGTCGCCGCGGTGGCGGCGGCCGCCTCGCCATTGCGGTCGATGATCGCCACCTTGGCGCCTTCCGCGGCGAACAGCTCCGAGGCCGCACCGCCCATTCCCGTCGCGCCACCCGAAATGATGGCGACCTTGCCGGCCAGTCTCGTGCCCATTTTTCCGCTCCCTGTTGGACGATTTCGCTTGTGCTGGTCGGGCGATGCTATCCTGCGCGCTTCAGGCGGCCAATGCATGAAGTGGGTGCAGCAAGGACAAGGCCATAGGTCCATTCAAGGTCTGGAGCGGTGCAAGCAGGCCATGTCACTCGGCGGCCAAAACACGCCGTCTCAGCAAGTTGTTGCCAATTTTCGGTCAGTCATGAGAAAATTGTTCTGCCTATCGCCCAAAAATAGCAATCGACAAAGTCTACAAGTTTTATAGATTAACCGGCGAGACGGAGGTCGATATGTCCTATATCCAGAACGCTCAGACGGATCGCGATGGCCAGAGGCTGGCCAATGCCCAAGCCTTTCGCCCGGCCTATGCCGGTGCCTTCGCCTATCTCGTCTTTGCCCTTGCGTTTGTGTTCACCGGGGCAGTTGTCCTGGGTCTTATTCCCTGAGTCGCCGGATCGACCGGGGTTAGCTGCCCTTTCAGGCAATCGGAGTTGAATGAACCGGATCCCCGGTGCGCTTGCGCGCGGCTGGTGGTTCGCCGCATCAATGATTCCAGTGATGGAGGAGATGGCAATGCCGATCGAGTTCACGCATGTTCCCGGAAAGACCCATCCCGCCGGTGCCGCTGTTCCCTTCTTCTACGATTTTGCCGAGACCGCGACCAAGCTTGGACTGATCGAGGACGGCGGCTTCCGGAAGATCGTCGTCGACGATACGGCCGGGCTGCTGACCAACATGGATCTCGCCGCCCAGGTGCTGGACCGCACCTCGTCGCTGGAAGTGGTGCTCACCCACTGGGCGGGCGTGGTCGAGCCGACGGTGGCGGCCCGCCAGCTGGCGTCGATCGACAGGAAAAGCGGTGGACGGCTGGCGCTCAGGATGATCAGCGAACCGCTGAACGATGACGATGCCGAAACGCGGCCAGTCGGGCACACGGTCATCTGGCAGCGCATCGACGAGTATCTGGTGCTGCTGAAGCGGCTGTGGTCGAACGACCGGCCGTTTGATCATGAAGGCGCGTTCTACAGCATCAAGGGCGGCTATGTGCCGCGCAAGGGTCCGCACGGCGCCGACCTAGCCATCCGCATGGGCGGGCAGTCCGGAACGGCTGCTCAAGGTGGCCGGCCGGCATGCCGATGTCTTCGAATTGGCGCCGGGTTCGATCGACGAGGTCCGGCAGCTGATGGAACGGGTGCGCGGCGCCGCCGCCGAACACGGCCGCGCCGGCAAGCTGCGCTTTGCTCTTCCGGTCAGGATTCACCACGGTGTTACCGCTACCGGTCACAAGGCGGTTGACGTTGCCGGGCCGCCGGCCCAGGCCGCTTTGTCGCTGCTTGCCTATGCTGCTCTCGGGATCGATGAATTCATGATTGTCGGCGTCGACACGCCGCGCGAGATCGCGACCGTCGGCCGTGAAACGATCGCCCTGCTGCGCAACTCCCTGGCGCGTCGGGAAACCGACGCATTTCAGCCTGGGGCGTATGCGTCTCGCCCGGAGACGCGCGCCGCGGGCTGAAAAGGTGTCCTGGAATCAACCTTTCGCGCCACTCAGCCGTGACAGCGCCGCGATAACGGCGCTCGACTCCGCCAACGCGCCGAAAACGCCGTCCTCGACCGTCACCATGTGAAGCGCCGCCTCGTGGGCCTTTTGGTCGCCGCTGGCACAGGCATCGGAGATCGTCAGGCACTGAAAGTTGCGGTCGCAGGCCTCGCGCAGCGTGGTGTGGACGCAGACATCCGTCGTGCATCCGGAAAACAGCAGATGCGTGATGCCTTGAGCGCGCAGGACAAGCTCGAAATCCGTATAGGTGAAGGCGCTGTTGCAGGTCTTGTCGACGATGATGTCCTGCGGCGCGACATCGATCTCCGGAACGATCTGGAAACCCGGGCCTGAGCGAAGCAGGATTTCGGTGCCTTCGAGACCGGCGCGCTTGCGGCGCCATTTCTCGTAAGGCGTCATGTCGGCCATGTCAGCCCGATAGCCCTGCCTCGTATGGACGATCCTGATGCCCGCCTTGCGGGCGGCCGTGATCAGCCGGCTTACGGTCGGCAGGATCGCCCTTAGCGGGGAAGGGTCATATCCCTGTCTTGCAAAATAGCCTGTCGTCGACAGGAAATCCTGCTGCAGGTCGATGACGACGAGCGCGGTGTTTTCAGCGATCAGCCTGCCGTCATAGGGGAAGTCGAAAGGTGTTGCCGTGATCATCCCTGGCTCCCTGCCTTGCACAGACAACAGACATTAGAGTCTGTTCCGTCCCGGTGGAACCGGGTGGCTCAGTGTTTGAACATGATCTCCAGCGGCCCATCCTGCCGCAATGGTCCATGTCCAGCGATCATCCGGTGCACCATCTGTTTCGAATTTCGCGCCTGTTGACGGCCGCGACGATTTGTTGAGCGTTGCAGTCGTCTTCAATGTTGACTAGTAATGTCATGTTTCATAGTCAACCGGGCATCGGCTTGCCCAAAGCCGGAATCTGGAAATGCGGGCGGCCGCACTGGAGAAGAGCCATGACCGTGGCTGGAGTTGATGCCCAGACGGCCTTCCGCTGTAGGAAGGGGCTGTTGTCGAGAAATGGTTTGTTGGCGGCGTTGGTCGCATCCGTGATCCTGTCGGCCGGCAGTGCGACGGCCCAGGAGCAACCGGCCGGTACCGCGCCCGCGATCGAGGCGCCCGCTGCTCCCACCGCGCCAACGCCGGCCGCACCGGTACGCGCCCAGCCGAACACACAGGCCGGACCTTCAACGGCGATGGAGCTGACCTTGCCGCATGATCTGTCGCCATGGGGCATGTTCATGGCGGCCGATGTCATCGTCAAGGCGGTGATGATCGGACTGGCCTTTGCCTCCCTCGTCACCTGGACGATATGGCTGGCCAAATCGCTGGAGATTTTTGGCGGCAAGCTGCGCATCCGCCGCGCCGTGCGGGCGATCGGCGATGCCGCCACATTGAAGCAGGCTAGCCGCGCGCTCGACCGCGGCGGCGGCCCCGGCGCGCTTCTGGTGCGGGCGGCCGAGGAGGAGACGACACTTTCGGCCGGTGCGCTCGATCATGTCTGCGGGGACGGGCTGAAGGAACGGGTCACCTCGCGGCTGTCGCGCATCGAGGCGGCGGCGTCGCGGCGCATCTCGCGCGGCACCGGCGTGCTGGCGACGATCGGCTCGACCGCGCCCTTCGTCGGCCTGTTCGGCACCGTTTGGGGTATCATGAACGCCTTCATCGGCATCTCGCAGGCGCAGACCACCAATCTCGCCGTCGTCGCACCGGGCATCGCCGAAGCCCTGCTGGCCACGGCGATGGGCCTCGTCGCCGCGATACCGGCCGTCGTCATCTACAACGTCTTCGCGCGCTCGATAGCCGGCTACCGGCAGATCCTTGCCGATGCCTCGGCGGGCGTCGAACGGCTGGTCAGCCGCGACCTCGACTTTCGCACCGTCGCGCCGGCAAAGGCGCTGGCGGCGGAATGATGGCGGACTAGCGGAGCAAGGCCATGGCAAGCAGAATCCGGCAGACCATGGACGACGATCTCGAGGAAAGCCACGAGATCAACGTCACCCCGTTCATCGATGTCATCCTGGTGCTGCTGATCATCTTCATGGTCGCGGCGCCGCTGGCGACGGTGGATGTCAATGTCGATCTGCCCGGCTCGACCGCAACGCCCGCGCCGCGGCCGGAAACGCCGCTGTTCCTGACACTGAAGGACGATCTGACGCTGACGATCGGCAATGACGGCGTGCCACGCCCGGCTTTCGCCGCCATGCTGGACAGCAGGACAAAGGGCGACAAGCAGACGCGCATCTTCCTGCGCGCCGACAGGGCGGTCGCCTATGGCGACCTGATGGAGGCGATGAACCTGCTGCGCGGTGCCGGCTATCTGAAGATCGCGCTGGTCGGGCTGGAGACGGCTCCGGCGGCAGAGGCACCAGCGCCAGCCGCCAGCGGAGAGTCGGCGCCATGATGCAAGCGGCGGCCTTGCCCTCGGTCGAGTTGGCGCGCTTGCGCTGGCGCGACCTCGGCTTGTGGGCGGGTGCGGCCGCGCTGGTCCTTGGAGCCCATGTCGCGGTCGCCTATGCCGTGCAGAACTTCAGCATGATCGACGAAGCAGACGGCGGCCCGCCACCGGCCCAGATGATCGAGATGGCGCCGATGGTGGCTATGCCGGCCGTCGAGGAACAAATTGCCGCGCTGGACGCGGTGACATCAGATCAGGCCGAGCCGACGCCGACGACCGGGCCAACGCCCGAAGAACCGGTCGAGAAGGCGGAGCTGGTCGTCGAGCAGCCGGAAGCGGTCCCGCCCGACGAGATCGAACCCACCCGGACCGAGGCGGCTGAACAGGTCAACCAGCCGCCGCCGGATGAGGTCGTCCCGGATATTGCAGAGGCTGTGGCACCCGACGCGGTCATTCCATTGCCGCAACCCAAACCGCTGGAGACGCCTAGGGACAAGAAACCGGTCGAGGTCAAGGCCAGGAAGCCTGTCGACAAGCCCAGGCCGCGACTGATGAAGGAGAAGGCGGCGCCACCCAAGACGGCAAGCGTCGCCAGTGCCGATGCGAAGCCAGCGACCAGGACAGCCGCGCCGAAGTCTTCGGAAGCGTCGCGATCCGGCGATTCCAGCAAATGGGACTCCCGTCTCGGCGCCTGGATCAAGCGGCACACGCGCTATCCCAGTTCGGCCAGGGCCCGACGCGTGGAAGGCAGGCCCTATGTCGCCTTCACGGTCGACTCGTCCGGCCGGGTCCTGTCTGCCAGGCTCACGCGCTCCTCAGGCGATGCCGATCTCGATCGAGCGGCACTCGCCGTGCTGCAAGGCGCCACGGTGCCGGCACCGCCGCCGGAACTCGGCGCGCGCCAAAGCCGCACGGCGCCGTTCGTGTTCAGCCTGCGCAACTAAGCTCTGCCGATATTCAGGTGAGGCCGGCCTGCAAATGGCGGTTTCCTGCGCTTCCGGTACTCACGTACCCAAAAGTACGCTCCGTTCCGGTTCTCGGAAATCACCATTTTCGGCTCAGCCTGACCTGAATCTCAACTGACCTTGGAGCAGACCCGGTTCCTCAGTAGCTCAGCGACATGCAGAGGGCCTCGACCTGTTCGAGATAGAAGCGGCATTTCGAGCGCAGGATGCCGAGGTTGGGGTCGTCGGCGCCGTTGATCTCGATGGTCTGCATCATGAAGTCAAAGTGGGCGTGAAAGGCGTCCACCGCCCCCCAGAGGCTGTCGGCCTGGCAGCTCGTCGCAATTGCCATTGCGACGAGCTGTCGCGCTTCGACCCGCGCGGCATCTGGCGATGGCGGGCGCCTGCCGATCAAGGTGTCAAGCCGGCTGAAAATGCTGTCCCTGGTGTCGACGCTCTTGATATTGGCAATCATGTTCATGGTGCGAGGTCCCCCAGGAGCAATTCTTGGAATGGCGGCAGTGGCTTTCCGCTAGCATTTTGCGCAAAAAACAAATGGTTAGAGCGAGTTCAGGGGTTCTGATCCGCCTAGGTCCACGCCGCCGGATGCCGGTTCCGCGGGCTGGATGCGAGCAAGGCCGGGATCACGGCGGCATCGGGTGGCCGGCCCCTGATGACGTTGGCGACCTCGGCATCGGTCTGCTCGAACCAGTAGACCATGTCGTCACGGCCAAGATCCGTGGCGGCTTTCTTCAGCAGCGGCAGCAGGCTTTGCAGCGCGCACAGCGTTTCCCACCGGTTCGGCAGGGAAGTCGAGCCTGCCGTCGCGCATGCGGCTGACGATTGCATGTCGCTACGCTCTCCTTGGCTGGGCACGACTGTCTCTTGCCTGCGCCTTGGGGTGCAGCGGATTGCGGCTGATCTGCGCATGCCTGGCCGGCCGTGCGCCGCGAAGAACGTCGAAGGCTTCGGCATAGGCCATGCCCAGCAGATAGGAGATCATGGGAAAACGGCTTGCTTCGGCCATCTGCACCAGCTCGTTGGTCATCGACGAGATGTATTGAAGGCTATCGATCTCAGACTGGCGTAAGGACTGATTTGACACGTGCTGCTCCTGTCATCTGGTAGAACTCAAAGAACGCGTTACTGGCCATTGAGAACATGCTTGGTCGGCTAATTGATCGTTTGGCCCGTTGCAGGCGGGCATGTCTGCGGGTAGAGAGGGTCAAGGCATAGATGGGTGCGTCGGTGAGGCGATCGAGACCGAACAGGCACTTGATCGCCGAATGGCTGAGCGCGGCGGTGGGGCATGCCGACAGGCCATGATTGGTCGCCGCCAGCATGATGTTCTGGCCGATATGGCCGGCTTCGATCAGCACCACACGATAGGCGTTGGCGTCCTCATACTTCCACATCGTGCGATCAAGCTTCGCACAAAGCAGGACCAGGCACGGCATGGCGTCCGCCCACTCCTGCCCGCCGACCAGTTCGGAGATCTTCGGCAGGTGGTTTGCGGAAATCCGGCCAAGGTCGTGATCGGCGGCGGAATAGTGATAGACGCCGGGCTCGAGGCCATCGACGCCAAGCGCGACCACATAGGCCTCGTAGGGATTTCTCGCACCGCCGGAAGGGGTCATGCCAAGCGGCAGGGCACCGACGCAGTTGCTGGTCTCGCCGGTAATGCCCATGCCCGCGAACAGGCAGTCGAAAAGCTGCTTGGCCGTGATGGTGGGCGTGGCCGTCGTGCGGTTGGTGCGGCGCCGTGCCATCAGGGCGAGAAGTTGATTGCCGTCCAGTGGGTTCGGCAACCGGATGGCGCCGGGAGAGTTCTTGAGCATGAGGTCAGGCTGCGGCGTGTGGCCGGCGCGTTCGATCTGCCGCTCTTCCGCTTGCTCGATGGTCATGAACTCGCTGTCCTGGACACAGAAATGCATCAGCGCGGTCGGAAGGCCCCAGCTCCATTGCCCGGAGAACCGTTCCTCCTGTTCGGCCAGCAGCGATCCGGCGGTAACCAGGGCGGAAAAATCGAGCAACCGGGGCACGACGGCCATCAGCTCGGATTTCGACCATCCGTGAGCGCGGGCGATATCCGCCGTCGATGCCCACTGGTCCCATGATGAAAGAAGACCGATCATCTCGGGGCTGCATTCAAACACGCTTCTGGTCAGGAAATTGCATGCCGTGACCTTGTTCGGTCCGGGATAGAAAACCAGCGTTTTCGAAGAGCGCATTTTCATGATGCTGAATGCCACCTGCCGAGCTGAAGCGCCGGCAAGCAGAATCGCTCGCCGGCGCCGAACGATTTCAGCGCTTGTTGTAGTGCATGCCCTGCGAAAAGAAGACGGTCTGCGTGCCAGCGGCAATCGTCAGCTTCGGAGCGGTATTCACTTTCTTGGCCATTTTCATCCCTCTCTTGACCCCCACTGGGATCTGTTGAAAGACCCCAAAAACCGGGATCCACAGCAAGAAAGGTAAGGTCGAAAGGGTTAATGGTTTGTTAAAATCGCAGTAAAACGCCGCTACAAAGCTCGCCGGCCGAATTATCTTTTCTTGTCGACAAAGTGTAAAATATCGATTTTATTCAAATGCAGAGTAGACAATCGGCGGCATACGCTTTTTCGGTGTATTCTTATTCTCATTTAGCGTAAGTCGCGGCGAGCGAGCGGGTTAGCCCACCCCGTCCCGGGTCAGGCTGACGACCAGTTGGTCGACGCTCGGATCGTCGAGCCTGATGACATGTGCCATGCTGATGGCATCCCTCGGGCGGATATTGGCGATGTCGCGCCGCATGATGACGGACACGAATGCCGGCCCGACCTCCGTCAGAAGCATGGCCTTGCCCGTCAGCACCGGTTCGGAGATGGGAGCCCACTGCACGGAGATCAGTGACGGTTCGCCGGTCTGGCGGCGATTGATGCCGCTGAAATAGATCCAGTTCAGACGCGAGATCGCCACCCCGTAGTGGTTGCCGCGCGCCCGCGCCCATGTCGATCCCCGGCGTTCCGACCATCCGGTAACCCTTCTGAAGGTGACCAGCTCGGCTTCGCGTCGTACGAAGGTCACCGACCGCATCAACAGGTCGGGGCGGGCCGGGATCGAAAAATAGGTAAAATAGGTGCCGCCCGCGATCGATGGGCTGGGAGGGCGGATCATCTGGTTGAACAGGCTCTCGGAAACCGGCGGCAAGCCGGGGACCCTGGGTTCGGGCACACCGGGATCCCGGTACAGCTCGGCTTCATCGATCCGGAAGTAGTCGCATATCAGCTTGGCGGTGGCCTTGTTGGGAACGGTCTGTCCTTGCAGGTAGCGTTCGAACTGCGTGCGGTTGATGCCCAGCTCACGGCACACCGCGCTTACGGAGGCATGGTCCTTGCAGAGTCGTCTAAGATTTGCAGCGATATTCTCGCGAATTGACACGTCTTTGCTTCCGCGGGGGGATTCTTCATTTCGACTCGAAATCCATATAGCGCCTTCGGTCGCCCCCGCCGAAACGCCTTGCCACAACGCACAGAAAAACTGATTTGGTAAGGCCAATCTAACGGGGCGGCTTCCAAAAAAAACGATAACAATTAACGGACGGCTTCGGCCATAAGTCCAATTGACAACAGTTTTATCGGATATCGCGAGGCGACGGCGCAGTATTGCGCCGCGGCCTTCGAAGGCGCGCTGGCACAACAATTATCGCCGGCCGGCGAACCAAGGCCGGCCTGGTGCATTGCTCTTCTCGGGGAGAGCAAAAAAATCGATTATTCCGCTGGTGGAGCTGAGGAGGATCGAACTCCTGACCTCGTCATTGCGAACGACGCGCTCTCCCAGCTGAGCTACAGCCCCGTCCAGCGGATGGCGCATTTATCGGGCGCCGCGCTTTCCTGTCAAGGCGGCGTCTTGCCGAAATCCGCAGCCGCCGGGCGTCGATCCGGCGCATCGCGGAAGGCGGCCCTTGCCGGTTTCGCGTGCAATGGCTACATGTCGGCAACAATTGGAGACCGGCATGATCGCCCTCATTCAAACAATCGTCATGGCGCTTGACCTCTATTGGTGGGTCATCATCGCCTCGGCGATCTTTTCCTGGCTCTACGCCTTCAACGTCGTCAACTCGCGCAATCAGTTCGTCGGCAGCATCGGCAACATGCTGTATCGGCTGACCGAGCCGGCGTTGCGGCCGATCCGCCGCTTCATGCCGGACCTTGGCGGCATCGACATCTCGCCGATCATCCTGCTTTTGATCCTGTTCTTCCTGCGGCAGTTCCTGCTTACCACCGTGCTGTCGCTGGTCGTCTGAGCCGGTAATCTCCGTGAGCACGCCGTTTCGCCTGCGCGAAAACGGCATTGATTTGTTCGTGCGGCTGACGCCAAAGGCTGCGTTGGACAGGCTCGAAGGCGTCGAATCCTCGGCAGACGGGCGAAGCCACCTGAAGGCCCGCGTCCGGGCCGTGCCGGAAAACGGCGCCGCCAATCAGGCGCTCGAACGTTTGCTGGCCAAGGCGCTGGGCGTGCCAGCGTCCGCCGTTTCGATCGTCGCCGGCGGCACCGCCCGGCTGAAGACTGTGCGCATTTCAGGCGATCCGGCGATTTTGGTCAAAAGCATTGAGGCGCTCTACGGCTAAGTCGAGAATCTGGCGCGCTGCGGTCGTATAGAATCTCGAGATGTTGGCGGGACAGCGCCCCCCTCTGTGCTGCCGGACATCTCCCCCACGAGGGCAGGGCTATCGCATATGGGTTCTTGCGAAGAAGGACCCCCACCCTAACCCTCCCCACAAGGGGCAGGGCTATCGCATATGAGTAAAGAGCTGGAAGAAGAAGTCTTTGTTCCATCTGGCTCTGCGCATTTTGCTTGCGATGGGTTTGTCGAGAGGATGGGCTTGCAAGATGTTTTGCGCGAGGCGTCTGATGACGGCGAGGTTTTGCGGGGCGTTGTCCTTGCGGGAGCGAGCGTCGTCCTCATGGAAGACGACGTCGAGGCTCCAATGCAACTGGTTCTCGATTGTCCAATGTGCTCTGAGCGTCTCGGCCAGTCTTTTAGGGGTAAGCACTTTGGAGAGCGCGACATAGCGCACGGAGGTACTGGATTTGCCGCCTGCCACGCTGCGAGAGGCCTCAATGCGTCCGATCGCCTTGAGGCCGGGAAAGCCCGGCAGGTCGAGCAGCCGCTTGAGCGGCAGGACCGAAGCCCTTCGCGTCTCGGTGCGGCCATGCGCGCTGTCGCTGGTCTCAAAGAACGCGATCTCGCCGGCTTGGGCGAAGCTTCGTTCGGCCGCGGCAAACAGCTTGGGACGATTGGGCTTCAGCCCCAGCGCATAATGCGCCTTCTTGCCGATCAGCGCCTTGGCGGTGTCGGGGCGGCAGTGCAGCGCATCGGCCGTCACTGTACAGCCCTTCAAATCCAAGCTCTTCAGAAGATCCAGCGTGGCTTTGACCTCGTCGCCCTCAGGCGCGCGGGCAGCGGCAATCGACAGCCTCGTCTCGGCGTCCCACACGCTCACCACCAAAGGTGGCATGAAAGCCCGCCCCTTCGCATAGCCGCGCCGCAACGCCTTGCCGTCGACTGCCACCACGCCGCGTGGCGGCGAAAGTCCGAGCGTTTGGCGCAGCGCCGCCATGAAGCCGGCAAAGCTGCGCGCAAGCTCATCGGCATCGAGAAGTCGAAACACCCGGCTGAACGTGTCGTGGCTCGGACAGCCATGCTCCAGCACCACGATCTCTTTCAGCTCTTCTTCCTGACCCTCGACGAAATCGGCAATATCCACGCAGCTTTTGGCGCCGCACAACGTCGCAGCCAAGGCCAAAAACAGAAGCTCCGCCAGATCATGACGCGCGTTGACGTCACGCGGGTCTTGTACTTCCCGCAAAATCGAAAGCAGCAATGGCATTGGGCCTCTCCTTCAAAGACAAAGCCCCTAAAGAATCAACCTTTCCACAGTCCGCAAGACCTACTTTTACTCAAATGCGATTCCCCTGCCACAAGGGGGAGGGAATGCTGCCGCGCGCCTTTGTCCATCATACTCAGCGTCGAACTTGGGTAGTTTGCCGAGATCAGCGCCTACGGAAGTCTCCCTCCCCCTTGTGGGGAGGGTTAGGGGTGGGGGTAATCGTAGAACGAAAGCCTTGGCTTCCCATATGCGATTGCTCTGCCCCTCGTGGGGGAGATGCCCGGTAGGGCAGAGGGGGGCGCGAAGGATCGCCACCCCAGCCGCGGACGGCACCATTGGAGCGGCGCAAGCCAACTCGGGCTTTCAATCCCCCAGCGGCAAACGCGGATCGTCGACTTTCAACGTGTTGACGCTCTGCTTGATGCGGCGCAGGTTTTCCAGAACCCTTGGTCCGCGCGTCTCGGCGACCGATGTGACGATCATGTCGACGATCGACAGCAGCGCATAGCGCGACGAGGTCGGCTTGTAGATGTTGCCGTCTTCCAGCGACTGGAAATGGATGACCGTGTCGGCGACCTTGGCGAGCGCCGAGTCCGGCGGGGTGATGGCGATGGTGGTGGCGCCATATTGCTGGGCGACTTGCACCGCATCGATGACCGATCGCGCATAGCCGGACACTGAAAAGGCGATCAGCGTGGTGTCTGTGGTGGCGACGGCGGCGTACATGCGCTGCAGCTGTCCGTCGATCTGTGCCAGCACCGACACGCCCAGCCTGAACAGCCGGTTCTGCATTTCGGTCGCCATCATCGACGAAATGCCGCCCGAGCCGATGCACAGCACGTTGCCGGAAACGGCGATCCTTGCGGCGACGGCGACCAGCGTCGTCATGTCGAGGTTTTCGCTGGCGCGCTGGATGGCTGATATCGCCGCTTCGGTGATGGCGGACGCGATGCGCTGCTCGCGGGCGTCGCGACTCAACGGCTCGGGCGATAGATATTGGCCACCGATGGCGATGGCCTGCGCCAGATAGAATTTGAAGTCGCGCAGGCCCTCGCAACCGAGGTTGCGGCAGAACCGCGTCACCGTCGGCTCGCTGACGCCGACGCGCGCGGCAATTTCCGAGATCGCCGCCTTGGAGACGAAATCGAGGTCGGCAAGCACGAAGCCGGCCAGCTTGCGATCCGACTTGGTGCCGTCCTGCGACATCAGTTGCAGGCGCGTGATGATGTCGGCCGGGGTCTTCATGTCCGTGTCTTCATACGGGCAGGCCCGTCGCCTTGTCGAACAGGTGGATGTTGCCGGGATCGACGCTCACCGGCAGCACGTCGCCCGGCCTGACCGGCACCCTGTCGCGGAACACGGCGCGCACAATATCGGTGCCGATGGCGCCATAGACATGGGTTTCGGAGCCGGTCGGCTCGACGACATCCACCTTGATCGCCATTGCGTCGGCTGCTTCGCCGATGACAAAATGTTCGGGCCGGATGCCGGCTTCCACCGCACTGCCAGCCGGCGCCGTCCTGCCGGCAAGCGCAAGCCGCCCGCCGCCGGCAGACTCGAACCAGGTTTTCTCAGGCGATGTCTTGAGGGAACCGGAAACAAAACTCATCGACGGGGAGCCGAGGAAGCTGGCGACGAACTTGTTGGCCGGCCGGTCATAGAGCTCCAGCGGCGCGCCGACCTGCTGGATCTTGCCCAGGTTCATCACCACGATGCGGTCGGCCATGGTCATGGCCTCGATCTGGTCGTGGGTGACATAGACGATCGTCGATTTCAGCCGCTGGTGCAGCGCCTTGATCTCGACGCGCATCTGCACGCGCAATTGCGCGTCGAGGTTGGACAAGGGCTCGTCGAACAGGAACACCGACGGCTCGCGCACGATGGCGCGGCCCATGGCGACGCGCTGGCGCTGGCCGCCCGACAACTGGCGGGGGTAGCGGTCGAGATAGGAGAAGAGGTTGAGGACGCCTGACGCTTTCTTGACCTTCGCGTCGACCGTGGCGCGCGCCTCGCCGCGGATCTTCGGGCCAAAGCCGATATTGTCCGACGCCTTCAGATGGGGGAACAGCGCATAGGACTGGAACACCATGGCGATGTTGCGCTGCTGCGGCGGCAATTCATTGGCGCGCACGCCGCCGATCAACAGGTCGCCTGCGGTGATCGTCTCCAGCCCGGCCAGCATGCGCAGCAAGGTCGACTTGCCGCAGCCGGACGGCCCGACCAGCACGACGAACTCGCCGCTCTTGATGTCGAGGCTGATGTTCTCGAGGATCTTGTGCTGCCCGAACGATTTCGACAGGTCGCGAAACTCGACGTCGGTCATGGTCAGGCTCCCAATATGTCGTCGATGAATGGCAGGCAGCCGGCCGTCAGCCCCGCGTCCACCGGCATCACCACGCCTGTTATGCCCGATGCGCGATCGGAGGCAAGGAAGGCCACCGCTTCCGCGACCTCCGAGGCGTTGACGATGCGGCCGAGCGGATAGAGCCGCTGCAGCTTGCCGAGGATTTCGGGATCCTTGGCAAGGCGATGGTCCCAGGCGGCGGTCCGGATCGATCCGGGGCAGACGACATTGGCGCGCAAGCCGCTGCGGCCGAGTTCGACGGCGATCGCCTTGGCATAGGCGTTGATGCCGGCCTTGGCAGCCGCATAGGCTGGGTTGCCGAAATGGGCGATGGCATTGACCGAGGAGATGAAAACCATGCTGCCGGAGCCGCGGTCGGCCATCGCCTTGACCAGCGGATCGGCGAACATCATCACGCCGGTCAGGTTGAGGTCGAGTTCCTGCTCTATCCTGTCGGGGTTGAGCGCGGAAAGCGTCTCGGCGCGCGTCCAGCCGGCATTGTTGATGAGAATGTCGGGCACGCCGTCCCTGTCGAGGATCGCGGCGATCGCCGCTTCGATCGCAGCGCGGTCGACAAGATCGAAGACATGGCGGGAGGCAAGGTGCGGGCTGTTCAGCGCCTCGCTGGACTGGTCGCAGCCCACGACCCTGGCGCCCCTTTGCGCCATCAGCGCCACGATGGCTGTGCCGAGGCCGCCGCCAGCACCCGTCACCACGACAGTCTTGCCTTCGAACTCGGGCCTGCCTTCGAACTTGGCCCTGCCTTCGAACTTGGCTTGCGAAACCACCGTGCGTCATCCTCCGGAAGCTTGGACGGGTCGTGTCAGGCCTAGTCCACGAAATGTAATTAAGCAACAGAATAATCTGCTTGCAAGCCTTCAAATGATCGATAATGTAGGAAAGTCACATAAATCTTCTGCTCCAGCAGCGAAGAGGCGCGCTGGCGCAAAATCAAAATGGGAGACAATCAAATGAGCCTTGGAAAATGGACAGTCGGCCTGATGGCCGGAATGAGCATGCTGGCATTTGCGGCACAGGCGAATGCGGGCGAGGTGCGCGTCACCGTTGCCGAGTACAGCGCCAAGACTGCCCCCTATTTCGCCGACGTCAAGAAGGAATTCGAGGCGGCCAATCCCGGCATCACCGTCAAGTTCGAGGTAGTGCCATGGGATGTGCTGTTGCAGAAGCTGACCACCGACATCACCGCCGGCACCAATGCCGACCTGTCGATCATCGGCACGCGCTGGTTGATCGACTTCGTCCAGCAGGATGTCGCCCAGCCGCTCGACAGCTACATCACGCCTGACTTCAAGGGCCGCTTCATCGACACCTTCCTGTCGCCGTCGATCATGAACGGCAAGACCTACGGCCTGCCGATCGCCGCCTCGGCGCGCGCCATGTATTACAACAAGGAGCTGTTCGAGAAAGCCGGTATCGCCAAGCCTCCGGCAACCTGGACCGAGCTGCAGGAAGACGCGCGCAAGATCAAGGCACTCGGTTCCGGCACTTTCGGTTTCGGCTTGCAGGGCAAGGAGATCGAGACCGACGTTTATTACTATTATGCGATGTGGTCCCAAGGCACCGAGATCCTCAACAAGGACGGCACCTCCGGCCTTGGCACGCCGGGCGCACTTGAAGCGGCCAAGCTCTACAAGTCGATGATCGACGAAGGCCTGACCGAGCCGGGCGTCACTTCCAACAACCGCGAGGACGTGCAGAACCTGTTCAAGCAGGGCAAGGTCGGCATGATGATCACCGCACCCTTCCTGTCCAACCAGATCAAGGACGAGGCGCCGAAGCTGAAATATGGCGTGGCGGCCATTCCGGCCGGACCGACCGGCGCGCGCGGCACCTATGGCGTGACCGATTCCATGATCATGTTCAAGAATTCCAAGAACAAGGACGAGGCCTGGAAGCTGCTCGATTTCCTGTTCACCAAGGAGCAGCGCGCCAAGTTCACGCAGGGCGAAGGTTTCCTGCCGGTGAACAAGGAAGAAGCCAAGATGGACTACTACGTCAACAATGCCGACCTGGCAGCGTTCACCGCGCTGCTGCCCGACGCCCGCTTCGCGCCGGTCATTCCGGGTTGGGAGGAGGTCGCCCAGATCACCTCCGACGCGATGCAGAAGATCTACCTCGGCGGCGACCCCGAGGCAGGGTTGAAGGATGCGGCGGCCAAGGCCAATGCAGTGCTGAAGAAATAGGGCGTATCTCCCTGCGCCCGTGGCGCGCCCCACTCAGGCGGGGCGCGCCACACTTTTCCCGGTCTTCGTAAGTTCCAGAAAGTGCGTAGTGGTTTTCCGTCCGAAGTTGCGGAAGAACCACAGGACATCACCTCAGACAAAGGACAGATCGTCGATGTCAGCGCCGCCCCTCATTGCCCTGCCGGGCATTTCTCCCCGTATAGCGACGGGGAGAAAGGGGCTGGCCGCAACCTCGCACATTTCTTGCCACTTTGGAGACTTGCGAAAGCGTCAATGAGAGCGAGCCCTCTCCCCGTCACTATACGGGGAGAGGATGCCGGCAGGCAGGTGAGGGGCAACGCAAACGCCGCAGGAAGTTCAAATCCTGAAGCTATGTCCTGGGAAAGAACGAGGCGAGAGCTAAGCTGGCAAGCCAGCACCACTGATGTCCACCGCAAACACGGTACAGCCTAGCCGATGCAAAATCGCTTCTTGCCCTATCTCCTGACCTTGCCCAGCCTGTTCCTGGCGGCTGTCGTCATCTTCTGGCCGGTCTGGGACCTGATCCAGATTTCGACGCATGAGGTGAACCGCTTCGGCCAGCTTCGCGAATTCAACGACTTCGCCAATTTCGCGGCACTTCTTGCTGATCCCGATTTCACGGCCGCACTCTGGCGCACCGGCCAGTGGACGGTGCTGGTCGTCGGCGGCGCGCTGCTGCTGTCAATCCCGGTGGCGATGATCCTCAACACCGATTTCTACGGCCGCGGCATCGCCCGTGTCATCATCATGCTGCCCTGGGCGGTGTCGCTGACCATGACCGCGGTGGTCTGGCGCTGGGCATTGAGCGGCGAAAGCGGCATGCTGAACTCGGCGCTGATCGGCCTCGGCCTCATCGACCACAACATCCAGTGGCTGGCGAGCGCCGAGACCGCCTTTCCGATGCAGGTGCTGATCGGCATCCTGGTGACAGTGCCGTTCACGACGACGATCTTCCTTGGCGGCCTGTCGTCGATCCCGGACGACCTCTACGAGGCGGCGGCGCTCGAAGGAGCGACACCGCTGCAGCAGTTCCGCGAGATCACCTTTCCGCTGCTGAAGCCGTTCATCAACATCGCCATCGTGCTCAACACCATCTACGTCTTCAATTCCTTCCCGATCATCTGGGTGATGACGCAGGGCGGGCCGGCCAACTCGACCGACATCCTGGTCACCCATCTCTACAAGCTGGCCTTCCGCATCGGCAAACTGGGCGAGGCATCGGCGGTGTCGCTGGTGATGTTCGCCATATTGCTGGTCTTCACCATGATCTATGTGCGGCTGGCGATGCGGGAGCAGCGCGCATGACAAATAGGCTCATGACGGGCAAGCTGAAGCGTTCGATCATTGCCTGGCTGCTGCTGGCGCCGCTGATCGTGGTGACGATCTTTCCCTTCGCCGTGATGTTCCTGACCGCCGTCAAGCCACGGCAGGAGGTGCTGTCGCCAACTTGGTGGCCGAGCGAGTTCCGCTGGTCGAATTTTTCCGATATGTGGGTGGCGACCGGCTTCGGCCAGGCGCTGCTCAATTCGCTCTACGTGTCTGTTATCGCCACCGTCGGCGCCATCCTGATCTCGGTTCCGGCGGCCTATGCGATGTCGCGCTTCCGCTTTGCCGGCTACGGCGCCTTGCGGCAGTTCCTGCTGATCTCGCAGATGATCTCGCCAATCGTGCTGGTGCTCGGCCTGTTCCGGCTGATGGCGGCCTGGGGCCTGGTCGAGAGCACGACAGCGCTCGGCTTCATCTACATGGCCTTCAATGTCGCCTTCACCGTGTGGATGCTGCAAAGCTATTTCGACACCATTCCGCGCGACCTCGAGGAGGCGGCCTGGATGGAAGGTGCCGGCCGCTGGCTGACCTTGCGCAAGGTGTTCCTGCCGCTCTGCCTGCCGGCGATCGCAGTGACGGCGATCTTCACCTTCATCAATGCCTGGAACGAATTCGTCGTGGCGCTGACCATGCTGCGCAGCCAGGAGAGCTACACCTTGCCGATCCAGGTGTTTTCGCTGGTCGCCGGCCGCTACACTATCGAATGGCACCACGTCATGGCCGCCACGCTGCTGGCGACCTTGCCGGTGGCCATCCTGTTCATCTGGCTGCAGCGCTACCTCGTCAGAGGGCTGGCGCTCGGGGCGGTCAAATAGCTGGCCGAGCTGAGGCCAGACGGAGTTTTTGATGTCGCACAAACATGTGTCCGGCCTGTCGCTTGTGCCGCAGTCGTCAGGCCCGGCGAATTCGTCTAAACGCCCGACCCAAATGGTCTGGATCTGATCAGAGCGAAGCGGAACTCCTCAAATGCGTATCTTCACCGCCTCGCTGGCGACGGAAACCAACACCTTCTCGCCGGTGCCGACCGACCGGGCCTCATTCGAGATGGCCTTCTATGCCGGGCCGGGTAAGCATCCGGAGACGCCGACGCTGTGCTCATCGCCGATGGTCGCCCTGCGCCGGCGCGCGGCCGCCGAAGGGCTGACCGTCATCGAGGGCACGGCCACCTGGGCCGAGCCGGGCGGCCTGGTGCAGCGGCAGACCTACGAGGCGCTGCGCGACGAGATTCTGGGCCAGCTCAAAGAGGCGCTGCCGGTCGATGCCGTCATTCTCGGCCTGCATGGCGCCATGGTGGCGCAAGGCTATGACGATTGCGAAGGCGATCTGCTCGAACGCGTCCGCAACATGGTGGGACCGGAAGTGGTGATCGCGGTGGAGCTCGACCCGCACAGCCATTTGACACCGAAGCGCGTCGCGGCGTCCGACATTCTCGCTTTCTTCCTCGAATTCCCGCACACCGATTTCTACGAGCGCGGCGAACATGTCGTCGAGCTTGGCCTTGCCGCCGCGCGCGGCGAGATCAAGCCGGTCATCTCGACTTTCGACTGCCGCATGATCCAGGTGCTGCCGACCAGCCGCGAGCCGATGCGCTCCTTCGTCGACCGCATCAAGGCGCTGCACGGCAAGGACGGCGTGCTGTCGGTCTCCGTCATCCACGGCTTCATGGCCGCCGACGTGGCCGAAATGGGCACGCGCATCCTGGTCGTCACCGACAATGACAAGGCCAGGGGCGACGCACTGGCGGAGCGGCTGGGACGCGAACTCTACGCGCTGCGCGAAAAGACGGCGATGACGATGCTGAGCGCCGCCGACGGCATCGATCGGGCGCTTGCGGTGCGCGCTGAAAATCCGGGCAAGCCGGTGGTCATTGCCGATATCTGGGACAATCCGGGCGGTGGTGTGCCCGGCGACGGCACCATCGTGCTGCGCCAGATGCTGGCGCGCGGCTTGAACTCTATCGGCGTGGCGACGATCTGGGATCCGATCGCGGTGACCTTCTGCCTGGCGGCAGGGGAAGGCGCCGTCATCGACCTGCGCTTCGGCGGCAAGGCCGGGCCGCAGGCCGGCGAGCCGATCGACGCGCGGGTGCGGGTGCTGAAAGCGGTTCCAGAGGGCTGGCAAAGTTTCGGGCCAAGCCGGGTGACGCTCGGGCCGACAGCGCTGGTCCGTATCGAAGGCACCGAGGTCGACATCATCCTCAACACCAATCGCACCCAGACCTTCGAACCGGATATCTTCGTCAATCTCGGCGTCGATCCGCTGGCCAAGGACATCCTGCTGATCAAGTCGACCAATCATTTCTATGCCGGCTTCGAGCCGATCGCTGCCGAGATCATCTATGTCTCGGCGCCGAGTTCGTATCCCAGCAATCCGGCGGTGACCAATTACATCAAGCTGACGCGGCCAATCTGGCCGCGGGTGGCTGATCCGTGGAAGACTGCGGACGGCGACGCTGCCAATCTCCCCCACGAGGGCAGGGGAATCGCATTTGAGTAAAAGTAGGTCTTGCGGACTGTGGAAAGGTTGATTCTTTAGGGGCTTTGTCTTTGAAGGAGAGGCCCAATGCCATTGCTGCTTTCGATTTTGCGGGAAGTACAAGACCCGCGTGACGTCAACGCGCGTCATGATCTGGCGGAGCTTCTGTTTTTGGCCTTGGCTGCGACGTTGTGCGGCGCCAAAAGCTGCGTGGATATTGCCGATTTCGTCGAGGGTCAGGAAGAAGAGCTGAAAGAGATCGTGGTGCTGGAGCATGGCTGTCCGAGCCACGACACGTTCAGCCGGGTGTTTCGACTTCTCGATGCCGATGAGCTTGCGCGCAGCTTTGCCAGCTTCATGGCGGCGCTGCGCCAAACGCTCGGACTTTCGCCGCCACGCGGCGTGGTGGCCGTCGACGGCAAGGCGTTGCGGCGCGGCTATGCGAAGGGGCGGGCTTTCATGCCACCTTTGATGGTGAGCGTGTGGGACGCCGAGACGAGGCTGTCGATTGCCGCTGCCCGCGCGCCTGAGGGCGACGAGGTCAAAGCCACGCTGGATCTTCTGAAGAGCTTGGATTTGAAGGGCTGTACAGTGACGGCCGATGCGCTGCACTGCCGCCCCGACACCGCCAAGGCGCTGATCGGCAAGAAGGCGCATTATGCGCTGGGGCTGAAGCCCAATCGTCCCAAGCTGTTTGCCGCGGCCGAACGAAGCTTCGCCCAAGCCGGCGAGATCGCGTTCTTTGAGACCAGCGACAGCGCGCATGGCCGCACCGAGACGCGAAGGGCTTCGGTCCTGCCGCTCAAGCGGCTGCTCGACCTGCCGGGCTTTCCCGGCCTCAAGGCGATCGGACGCATTGAGGCCTCTCGCAGCGTGGCAGGCGGCAAATCCAGTACCTCCGTGCGCTATGTCGCGCTCTCCAAAGTGCTTACCCCCAAAAGACTGGCCGAGACGCTCAGAGCACATTGGACAATCGAGAACCAGTTGCATTGGAGCCTCGACGTCGTCTTCCATGAGGACGACGCTCGCTCCCGCAAGGACAACGCCCCGCAAAACCTCGCCGTCATCAGACGCCTCGCGCAAAACATCTTGCAAGCCCATCCTCTCGACAAACCCATCGCAAGCAAAATGCGCAGAGCCAGATGGAACAAAGACTTCTTCTTCCAGCTCTTTACTCATATGCGATAGCCCTGCCCACGAGGGGGGAGATCGGCTGAATCATACCAGGCCGCGCTTCACCATCATCGCTTCGGGCGACGGCATCTTGCCGCGAAACGCCGTGTAGAGCTCTTCGGGATCCTTCGAGCCGCCGGCGGCGTAGATGTTCTTGCGCAGCCGCTCGGCCAGCGCCGGGTTGAAGGGGTCGCCGGTCTCCTCGAAGGCGGCGAAGGCGTCGGCGTCGAGCACTTCCGACCACATGTAGGAGTAATAGCCGGCCGAATAGCCGTCGCCGGAGAACACATGGCCGAAATGCGGGGTGCGATGGCGCATAGCGATGGTGTCCGGCATATGCAGTTTCTCAAGCGTTTCGGCTTCGAAACGAAGCGGCGCTTCAGGCGCGTCTGGCCGCGCGTGATAGGCCATGTCGATCAGGGCAGAGGCAGTGAATTCGACCGTTGCAAAGCCTGCGCCAAAAGTCCGCGCGGCCAGCATTTTGTCGAGCAGCGCCTTCGGCATCGGCTTGCCGGTCTTGACATGCAGCGCGTGCTTTTCCAGCACCGCCGGCACGGTCAGCCAGTGTTCGTAGAGCTGCGAGGGCAATTCGACGAAATCGCGGCTGACCGAGGTGCCGGCGACGGACGGCCAGGTGACGTCGGTCAGCATGCCGTGCAAGGCATGGCCGAACTCGTGGAACAGCGTTTTCGCCTCGTCGACGGACAGCAGCGCCGGCTCGCCCGCCGGCGGCTTGGCGAAGTTCATGACGTTGTAGATCACCGGTTTCGAGCCGTGGCCGAGATGATAGCCGGATTGCAGCGCACTCATCCAGGCGCCGGAGCGCTTTGACGGTCGCGCGAAGTAATCGGCGAGGAACAGGCCGCGCTCGCTGCCGTCGGCATTTTTCACGGCGAATACGCGCGCGTCGGGGTGCCAGGCGGCAATGCCGTTTTTCTCTTCGAAGGTGATGCCGAACAGTTTGGTTGCCACGTCGAAGCAGGCTTCGATGATCCGGTCCAGTTGCAGGTAAGGCTTCAGCTCGGCCTCGTCGAAGGCGAATTTTTCCGCGCGCAGCTTCTCCTGGTAGAAGCGCCAGTCCCAGGCGGCGAATTTTTCGTTGCTGCCGGATTCCGTCGCCAGCCGCTGCAGCTCGCTCTGGTCGCTTGCTGCCTTCTCCAGCGCCTTTTCCCAGACCGGATCGAGCAGTGCATGCACCGCCTTCGGCGTCTTGGCCATGGTGTCGTCGAGCTTCAGCGCGGCGAAGGAGCCGTAGCCGAGCAGCCTTGCCTTTTCGGCGCGCAGCTTCAGCATGTCGCGCACCACGGATGTGTTGTCGGTGGCGCCGCCATTCTGGCCGCGCATGGTAAAGGCGCGGAAGGCGATCTCGCGCAGGTCGCGGCGTTCGGAGAAGGTCGAGAACGGCTCATAGATCGAACGCGACAGCGTCACCGCATAGCGCCCCTTCTGGCCGCGCATTTCGGCGGCCTCGGCCATCGAGCTCTTCAAAAAATCCGGCAGGCCGGCAAGGTCGGCCTCGTCTAGGAAAAGCGCCCAGTCGCGCTCGTCGGCAAGCACGTTCTGGCCGAAGCTGGTGCCGAGCGAGGAGAGGTCCTCGCTGATCTTTGCCAGCCGCTTCTTGCCGTCGGCATCGAGCTTGGCGCCGGAACGGACGAAGCCCTTCCAGGTCTTCTCCAGCACCCGCAGGGTTTCGGCGTCGAGCCCCAGGCTCTCGCGGCGCTGGTAGAGGTCATCGATGCGGGCAAACAGTTTTTCGTTCATCGAGATCGCCGAGAAATGCCTGGACATCTTCGGCGAGATGTCGCGCTCCAGAGCCTGGATCGCCTCGTTGGTGTGGGCGCCGGCGCGGCACCAGAAGATCGAGGAGACACGGTCGAGCGCTTCGCCGGCGAGCTCCAGCGCCTGAAGCGTGTTTTCGATGGTCGGCGCATCCTTGTTGCCGGCGATCGCTTCGATTTCGGCGTCATGCGCCTTCAATGCCGCGTCGAAGACCGCAGAGAAGTCGTCGTCGCCGATATGGGCAAAATCGGGCAGGCTGAGCGGCCCTTGCCACGCGGTCAGCGGATGGGTGGCGAGGTCGACGGTTGTTGTGGAAGGCATGGACAGTCTTTCTCTAGCGAAGGCAGGCAGGGCGCAGGTGAAGGCAGGCAGAGTGGGTTGGTACCGATGTAGGGCGCTGGTTTGCCGCACGCAACAGCGGCTCCGGTCAGGTTTTCGTCAGTAGCCGTCGCAGTTTTCGGCGATTGCCGCTTGCGAGCTGGCGGTGATGCGATTGTCGGTCACCGCGAAGGTTTCCTGCATCAGCATGTCATTGTCGGGAAAATCATAGCAGGCGGTCACGGTGATGACGCCGCCTTCGCTCTTCTCGATCCGGTGCCGGATCGCAGCACCGGCGACGGCGCCTTGCCATTCATCGATCGAGGCGATGAATTCCTGCTTGCTCTGCACGATGCCGAGGTCCTCCAGTTTTATGCGGACGTCGTCGGCGAGAAGGTCGGACAGTTCGGTGCGGTCAGCCACCAGCAGCGCCGAATACCAGCGGCTGATGATGGCGCTGTCGTCGGCACGGACAGGAATGATCGAAAACAGCAATGCTGCCGCAATGAAAGCGACCGAACGGCAATCTCCCACCAAGTGCTGCCTCCATCCTGTTGCCTGACCATGATCCTGCTCGGAAACCGTTCTCTCCGGGTCATGCTCTACGCGATCTCCGGCCGTTCGAAATCGCCGGTCTCCTTGTTCATCACCCAGAGTTCGCCGGTGGAGATGTCGAACCAGGCGCCGTGCAGCGACAGCCGCCCCTTGCCCTCGAGGATCGAGACGCACGGAAAGGTTCTCAGATTGGCGATGGAATAGCGGATCGAGATGCGCTCCAGCGCGGTCTGGCGCTCCGTCGCGGTCATGAAGGTGCTGGAGGACACGGTTTCGGCGGCGGGAGCGATCAGGCTCATCCATTTGCCGATGAAGTCGCCGGGCGACAGCGGTACGGCCGCCGGGTCGAGTGCGGCGCGGATGCCGCCGCAGCGGCCATGGCCCATGACGACGATGTTCTTGACCTTGAGGCTTTGCACGGCGAATTCGAGTGCGGCCGAGGTCGAATGGAATTCGCCGTCCGGCGCGTAGGGCGGCACCAGATTGCCGACATTGCGCAGCACGAAGAGCTCGCCCGGTCCGGCGTCGAAGATCGCTTCGGGTGCCGCGCGGGAGTCGCAGCAGGCGACGATCATCGTCTCCGGCGCCTGGCCTTCGCGGGCGAGTTCGCGATAGCGCCCGCTCTCGGTGAGATAGCGGCCGTTCATGAAATTGCGGTAGCCGGCGAGAAGGTGTTCGGGGAGATGGGGCATGGGCGGCATCTGGAGCCTTTCCGGGTTGGATGCGGCAGCTCGTTGCGGTCTAAAGAGCCTCTAACGGCAAAAGCCGGTCGCGGGCAATGACGAATTGCAGATGGCTGCCCGGCAATCGCCATGCAAGATGCATGGCTCGAGCTTTCAGATTATGCCCAGATGGCGACGGGGATGCCAAAACCGTCACGGCCCGGCGGGTCGGGAAAGGGCCGCGCCTCACCGCCGGCGATGCGACCGGCGATCAGCATCATCGCTGCTGCGTCGAGAAAATCATCGGCGGCGGCACCGCGCGGCGGTGCCCGATCGAGAAAGTCCATTTCATAGCCATGCCGGCAGAGCAGCGCCTTGCGTTCCGCCATGCCGGCCGGATTGATGCCGCCCTTGATCTTCTTCGGCAGTTGCATGGCCTGGTCGCCATTCAGCCGGCAGAAAGCGACTTCCGGATGCGATTCGAAGACGCCGCCGCGCAATTCGGGATGCGCGATCAGCAGCGCGTCGATCTCGCGGATCTTCGAAAAAATGCCAAATGCCTGGATCGAAACGCCGCGCGGCGGGTCGGATGTGGTCTTGGCCACCTCGCTTGCCCGGCGATGCGCGGCGTACCAGGCCTCGATGGTGGTGAAGTCACCCGTATCGGCATAGAGCGCGGCGCGGGAAGGGATCGAAAAGACGCTGGATTGGCGTGCTCCGAGCAGTGGCCGCACCAACGCCTCCGGTCCGCGCCCGCCCTTTTGCGAAAACTCGGGCAGGCCGATCGGCATGTCGACGGCGATGACCGCATCATCGGGATTGGCCGCAAGCAATGCGCCGAAGCTGGCGAAGACATCAACCGAAGGCGCCGAGCAGTGAGCGCGCCGAACGGCGACCCAGCCGGCCTTGCAGCCATCGGCGCCGACAAGCACCAAGTTGGCCGAGGTCACGCCCGGCGGTCCCGCCCCGGATGCGTGAGGTGGCGAAGCTGCACCATCGCCATTGGGTGCGACAGGCTTTGCGCATCGGTTTCGAGCTGTAACTCGTCGCCGCCGCGCTTGGCCGTGCGCGCCAGGATCTCGTAGACCGCCGCCGTGGTCGATTGCAGCGCCTTGATCGCCGGCTGGCCGGACAGGATGCGCGCCAGGTAGATGGCTGCCGTCAGGTCGCCCAGACCATTCGGCGGCTTGTCGATCAGGCGGTGCTCGGCCAGCAGCACCTGGTTGCCGTCGAGCAGCAGATTGCCGGTGCCGCCGGTCATCATCGAGGGCGCCGAGGTCACCAGCATGGTCGATGGGCCGGCATGGAGAGCCGCCGCGATCACCGATTTGAGGTCGGGCAACGGCGCGCCGGCCATCCATTCCAGTTCGTAGCGGTTGGGAGTGGCGATGTCGGCGATCGGCATCAGCCGGTCGCGCATGGCGGCGGCGGTCGGCTCGGGCACATAGAGGCCACCCGAATCACCCATCACCGGATCGCAGATATAGACAGCATCAGGCGTCCTGACTTTCACCGCAGCGACCAGCGAGGCGACGGCCTCGGCCTGGCCGGCCTCGCCGAGATAGCCCGACAGCACGGCGCCGACCTCACCCAGCCATGGCGCGCGCTCGAGATCGGCCATCAGCGCCTTGAACTGGTCGAGCGGCGGCACGATGCGCGTCGCTCGCCCATGGCCTGGATGCCAGGGCAGGATGACCGTGGGCACCGCCCACACCGGAAAGCCCAGCGTCTCCAGCGCGAAGACAGCGGCACGGTTGCCGACCGAACCGCGCGCGACATGGCTGGAAATGACGATGACCGCACGCGGCGCGTCAGTTTGTTCGGCGCTCATTGTTCCTTGATTCCTAACTGCCCCGGATGATGTAAAGCACGAGCCAGACCATCAGGCCCAGCGTCAGCAGCAGGCCGAGTGTGCGGCCGATGCGGGTGCCCCAGATTTCGATCGGGTCCGCACGATCGGCATCGGCCGCGGTGACGTGGTCGCGCACGCCTTTGGCGCTCCGCGCCACGAACGAATTGCCCGCAGGGTCCGTCTCGCGCGCGATGCGTTCGAGGATGCGGCGCGATTCGCTGTCGCTGTCGTGGCGTTCCGCCATGATGATGTCCCGTTTCGATCGGATCTTATCGCGTTCGCGCAGCCAATCACAGGGCCTTGCAACGGCACCGAGCGTGCCAGGCAAGTCCCACCGGTGGGATCATTTTCTTGCGCGCTGATTGTGGTAATGCTTCGCATGCAACTTCTACCGAGGGATCCCATCATGTTTGCCCAGCGCCTTGCTCCACCGTCCATGTTCCGCACGCTGCCTGCCTTCCTGATGATGGCGATCGTGCTGCCGCTGCTTGCCGGCTGCGGCTACAACACCATCCCGACGGCGGAGGAAAACGCCAAGGCGGCATGGAGCGAGGTGCTGAACCAGTATCAGCGCCGCGCCGACCTGATCCCCAACCTGGTCGCGACGGTCAAGGGCTATGCCTCGCACGAGAAGGACACGCTCGACGCGGTGGTCGAGGCGCGCGCCAAGGCAACGCAGATAACCGTGACGCCGGAAACGCTGAACGACCCCGAGGCCTTCAAGAAGTTCCAGGACAGCCAGGCCGGCCTGACCAGCGCATTGTCGCGGCTCCTGGCCGTGGTCGAGAATTACCCGGACCTCAAGGCCAACCAGAATTTTCTGGCGCTGCAGGCGCAGCTCGAAGGCACCGAAAACCGCATCGCGGTGGCGCGGCGCGACTACATCCAGGCGGTGCGGGACTACAATCTGACGCTGAAGACCTTCCCGTCGGTGCTGTGGGCGACCTTCTGGTTCCGCGGCAATCAGCCCTTCGCAAACTTCACCATCGACGACGACAAGCTGCAGACGCCGAAGGTCGATTTCGGCGCCAAGCAGGGCGGGTGAGCGGCGAAATTCGGCTAAGCTGTTCTTTGCGACAAGACGGACCGCAGGCGTGTCCCCACCCCCCTCTGTCCTACCGGACATCTCCCCCTCAAGGGGGGAGATCGGCTGTCGGCAACGGCCTCGCCAATCCCTGTTGGATAGATGGCGCGGTCAACGAAACTGCCAATCTCCCCACTTGAGGGGGAGATGTCCGGCAGGACAGAGGGGGGCGCGAAAGATCGCCAGCCTGGCCTTACTGTATGCCATCCTAAGCTTTCTCTTCCTCCCTCTCACCGCCTTCGCCGCCGACCTGCCCGCCCTGACGGGCCGTGTCGTCGACAATGCCGGCATCATCGACCCCGCCGCCAAGGCAGCGCTGACGCAAAAACTCGCCGACTTCGAGACAAAAGGTTCCGACCAGATCGTCGTCGCCACGATTCCCAGCCTCGATGGCGAGGAGATCGAGCCCTATGCCAACCGGCTGTTCCGCTTCTGGAAACTCGGCCAGGCGAAGGAAAACAACGGCGTCCTGCTGCTGGTGGCCAAGAACGACCACAAGATGCGCATCGAGGTCGGCTATGGGCTGGAAGGCACGCTGACCGACCTGCACACCAGGCTGATCATCGAAAACGACATGGTGCCGGCGTTCCGTGCCGGCGATTTCTCCGGCGGCATAGCCAAGGCCGTCGACGACATGGTCATGGTGCTGGAAGGCAATCCGGAGGAGCTGGTGGCGCGGGGCGAGCGCAACCAGCAGCCGCCTGTCAACACCGACAATCTGTTCTTCGCCGTCTTCATCGGCATCTGGGCGATCATCTTCTTCGGCAGCATCGCAGTGTCCGTCCTGCCGCCGATCTTCGGCCAGAAGCTCGGTCCCGGCCGCTATCGCTGGCTTGGCATGACCTTCGAGCCAAGTCGGCGGTCCTCCGGCGGCGGCTGGTCATCGGGAAGTTCTGGCGGCGGCTGGTCTTCGGGTGGCGGCGGTGGCGGCTTTTCCGGCGGCGGCGGTTCGTCCGGCGGCGGCGGCTCTTCGGGAGGCTGGTGACGACATGACGAGACGCACCATCAGCCTGGTGAGACCGGGCCGCATCGCCCCAGCGACCCGGCTTGCCCTGATCGCTCTGGCGGCACTTCTCTCCTGTTTCACCGCCTTCGCCGCCGACCTGCCCGCCCTGACCGGCCGTGTCGTCGACAATGCCGGCATCATCGACCCCGCCACCAAGGCGGCGCTGACGCAAAAACTCGCTGATTTCGAGACAAAGGGCTCAGATCAGATCGTCGTCGCCACCATCGATAGCCTCGATGGCGAGGAGATCGAGCCTTACGCCAACCGGCTGTTCCGCTTCTGGAAGCTCGGCCATGCCGGCGAGGACAATGGCGTGCTTTTGCTGGTGGCCAGGAACGACCACAAGATGCGCATCGAGGTCGGCTACGGGCTGGAAGGCACGCTGACCGACCTGCACACCAAGCTGATCATCGAAAACGACATGGTGCCGGCGTTCCGCGCCGGCGATTTCTCTGGCGGCATAGCCAAGGCCGTCGACGACATGGTCATGGTGCTGGAAGGCAATCCGCAGGAGCTGGTGGCGCGGAGCGAGCGCAACCAGCCCCATGCCGCTGCCATCGACCCAATCGTCGCGGTGTTCCTGATCCTGTGGGCGACGATATTCTTCGGCGGGATGGCGATGGCGTTCCTGCCGCCGATGGTCGGCACAAAGCTGTCGCCGGGCGTGTACAAATGGCTGGGCATGACGTTTCGCTATGGCCAAGGGCCGAGCGGATCCTCGGGCAGAGGCTGGACAACGGGTTCGTCGTCGGGCAGCGGCTGGTCGTCCGGTTCGAGCAGCGGCGGCGGGTTTTCCGGCGGCGGCGGTTCGTCCGGTGGCGGCGGTTCTTCAGGAAGCTGGTGAGAGAAGATCATGGCAACACGACCGATCAGCCCGCAAGATCATGAGCGCATCGCCGCCGCGATCCGAACCGCCGAATCAAAAACCGATGGCGAGATCTACTGCGTCGTGGCGCATGCCAGCGCCGGCTATTTCTTCCCGGCCGCCTTCATGGCGACGGCAGGCATGCTGATCGTCAGCCTCGCCGTCGGCTATGGGCTGGAGGCCTGGTGGCTGTCGATCCGGCTGCCGCATTTCGTCATCGCCCAGCTGCTGGCGCTGGCCTGTGTGCTGGCCTTGTTGTGGGCGCTGCCCGGCCTGCGCATCCATCTGGTGCCGAGGCGGATGCGCTATCAGGCGGCGCACGCCAATGCGGTCAAGCAGTTCCTCGCCCGCAATGTCCATCGCACCACGGCGCGCACCGGCGTGCTGGTCTTCGTCTCGATCGCCGAGCGTTACGCCGAGGTGGTCGCCGACTCAGGCATCGACGCCAAGGTCGGCCAGCATGTCTGGGATGGCGTCGTGCGCGACTTGACCGCGCATGCCGGCGACGATCGTCTGGCCGACGGCTTCGTCAAGGCGATCGAGGCGGCGGGGGCGGTGCTGGCCGAGCATTTCCCGGTCACGCCGGGCGACACCAACGAGCTGGACGACCATCTCGTCGAGATCTGAGCTTCCGGAGAATTCGAAGGCACATCACCGGTGCCATGATCGTCTGTGAGAAAGCGGACGGCGGGCCGCGCCGACTCTTGCAATCGTCCGATGCGGGTTTATGGTTAACAAATCATGAATACGCTGACGATCGACATCCGCAAGGCCGAACCACGCGACGCTGGTGCCATCGCCGAGGTGCATCTGCAGGCCTGGCGCGGCGCCTATTCCGGCATCATTCCGCATCGCACGCTGACATCGATGATCAACCGCCGGGGCGCCGACTGGTGGGCGAATGCCATTCGCCGGGCCGCCACCGTGCTGGTCGTCGAGATCGGCGGCAAGATCGCCGGCTATGCGACGATCGGCAAGAACCGCGCCCGCGAGTTGCGGCAGCAAGGCGAAATCTACGAATTGTACCTGCGCCCGGAATATCAGGGCATCGGGCTCGGCAGCCGCCTGTTCGCGGCAGCCAGGGCGCGGCTGGCCGATCACGGGCTGAAGGGCATGGTGGTGTGGGCGCTGGAGGACAACCAGAACGCGCTCGCCTTCTATGCCGGCGCCGGTGGCCGCGACGTCGCCGAGGGCGTCGAGATCTTCGAGCAGAAGGCGCTGAAAAAGGTTGCCTTCGTCTGGGAGTGACAGCCCGGCATTTCTGTCATTGCATCTTCCGATCGTGCCCAGCGCCATTCGCCGCATTGCGCCGCGCCGCAGCGCCCGCTATCGATCTTCTATCGAAAGAGGGACAAAGCCATGCGCATTGAAGCCATAGCCATCGGAAAGAATCCGCCTGAGGACATCAACGTCATCATCGAGGTGCCGATCGGCGGCGAGCCGATCAAGTACGAGATGGACAAGGAAGCCGGCACGCTGTTCGTCGACCGCTTCCTGCACACTTCGATGCGCTATCCCGGCAATTACGGCTTCGTGCCGCACACGCTGTCGGGCGACGGCGATCCGATCGACGTGCTGGTCTGCAACACCCGTGCCTTGGTGCCGGGCTGCGTCATCAATGTGCGGCCGATCGGCGTGCTGGTGATGGAAGACAATGCCGGCCAGGACGAGAAGGTGATCGCCGTGCCGTCACCGAAGCTGACGCTGCGCTACGAGAACGTCACCGAATACACGCATCTGCCCGACATCACGCGCCAGCAGGTGCAGCACTTCTTCGAGCACTACAAGGATCTCGAGCCCGGCAAATGGGTCAAGATCGAGGGCTGGCACGATTCCAAATATGCCAAGAAGATGATCGTCGACGCGATCGAGCGGGCGAAGAAGAGCAAGTAAGCCGCCATACGGAGTTTGCGAGCGAACTCCCACGTAGCGCCGCCCCTCATCCGCCTGCCGGCACCTTCTCCCCGTATAGTGACGGGGAGAAGGGAGTAGCCTCAGCCTTGGCTCCCCTTCCTGTAGCGTATGTAATTGGCGAAAGCCGCGATGACGGCATCTTTCTCCCCGTCACTATACGGGGAGAAATGCCCGGCAGGGCAATGAGGGGCAGCGCGGGCCGACGATCGTTAGCCAACGATTCGCCCTCAGTTATCAACCCGGCCGAAAGCCGGCACGTTGCCGATGACGGTGTGCTTGTCCTTCCCGCAGGCGAACGTCCGTGCTTTCTCGTCGGCGAGTTTTCGCGCCTGATCGTTGGCGGTGGGATTGCCGGTGGCCAGCACCAGGCCGATCGTGCAGCCGTCGCGGCCGTCCATCTGGCCGACCTTGGCGACGAGCAGCACCTCTGTCGGCTTGTTCTGGTCGTCGGGATTGCTGATCGAGCGGCGGTGGATGACGGCAAAGGGCACGGCCCTGTCGCCCTTGGTTTCGATGCGCCATTCGATCTTGGCTCCGGACGAATTGAAGCTTGAAAAACTCTCCCAGGCCGAAGTCATGTCGCCGCCGGGCGGAAAGCCATAGAACAGCGATTCACGGGCGTCGTCATAGGCGACCAGCACGGGATAGCCGCGATAGCCCGAACATGTGAGATCGGCCCAGTCGCCGTCGCCTTCCTCAGCCTGCGCGTAGGTCACGCAGTCCTTCTTCCAGTCGAGATCGCTATAGGCGCTTGAGATGCCGTCGGCATGGGCCGCTTGACACAGGCCGGCAAGGGCAAGCGGGATCAGAATGGCACGCATGGCGATCAGCTCCGTTGCAGGCCATCGCAGCGTAGCGCCAAACGCTATTTCTTCAAGCTCGCTTCGATCAGCAGGTCGGCGTTGCGGGCGACCGACTGCGCCGGGCCGCCGAGCCCGAACAGCTGGCCGCTGATATAGGCGCCCTCGATCAGGAGCAGCAGGCCGTCGCCCAACGTATCGGCATCGTGCGCGCCCATGGCAACCGCCATGGCGCGCAGCCGGCGGCGCAGCTCCTGCTTGTTGGCCTCGCTGACCACGCGCGCCGGGTGACTGTGTTCGGGATATTCCACCGCCGCATTGGTCATGCCGCAGCCGCGATAGTCCGCCACTTGCGTGCGCTTGCCGATGCGGGTCAGGAACGCCTTGATCTGCGCGCGCGGATCGCCGGGATGGGCGGCGACCGCCTCGTCGAAACGCTCCCAGTATTCCAGGTCGTATTGCCTGAGATAGGAAGCTGCCAACTCGTCCTTAGACGGAAAGCTGCGATAGAGGCTGGGCTTGGTGACACCGGCGCGTTTGACGATTTCGTCGACGCCGATCGCCCGGATGCCGCGCCGGTAGAACAGGTCGTATGCCACATCGAGGATTTTCTTCGCGGCCTTCGGCGGCGCCGAAGCATGACCGTCGCTGATGGTCAGTTCAATATTTTTGTCCGTTGGCATGTGTAACTCGATTGACAATGTTACCGATCGGTACGTATACCTGCCGCATCTGCAACGTACCGGTCAGTAACATGATAGCTCAATCCCGTCCGTTTGGCCAGCGCTACGCTTTCGTCGTGGTCGGCGTCATCTTTCTCTGCCTGCTCGTTGCGGCCGGCCTGCGTTCCGCGCCGGCCGTCATGATGCTGCCGCTCGAGAACAGTTTCGGCTGGCGGCGCGACGTCATCTCGCTGGCTGCCGGCATCGGCATCTTGCTCTATGGCCTGACTGGTCCTTTTGCCGCGGCCTTGATGGAGCGGATCGGGCTTCGTCGCACGCTGCTTGCCTCGCTGGTGGTGATGTCGGGCTCGACAGCCCTCAGCCTGCTGATGACCAAGCCCTGGCATCTGTTCATCACTTGGGGCGTGTTCTCGGGCATTGGGTCCGGCGCCGTCGCCAGCGTGCTCGGCGCCACCATCGTCAACCGCTGGTTCAAGACCAATCGCGGCCTTGTCATGGGGCTAATGTCGGCGTCCAGCGCTTCCGGCATGCTGGTGTTTCTGCCGCTGATCGCTGCGTTGGCGCAGTCGGGTGGCTGGAAGCCGGTTGTCATCGCTGTCGCGATCGCCACCGCGGCCCTGATACCGCTGGTCTGGCTGCTGGTGCCGGAGCGGCCAGCTTCGATCGGGATGGTGCGCTATGGCGCCGAGGCCGACGACGTGCCGCCGGCTCCGCCCGCATCACAGGGCAATTTTCTCGCGCATACGTTCTCGACGCTGCGCCGTGCCGCCCGCACGCGGGTGTTCTGGTACCTGTTCGCCACCTTCTTCGTCTGCGGCTTCACCACCAACGGGCTGGTCGGCACGCATCTGATCGCGTTTTGCGGCGACATGGGCATCGGCGAGGTGCAGGCCGCCGGCCTGCTGTCGATGATGGGCATCTTCGACCTGATCGGCACGACGCTGTCGGGCTGGCTCACCGACCGCTACGACCCGCGCAAGCTGCTCGGCGTCTACTACGGCATCCGCGGCCTGTCGCTGATCTATCTGCCCTATTCAGGCTTCTCGGCGACCAGCCTGATCATCTTCGCCGTGCTCTACGGTCTCGACTGGATCGCCACCGTGCCGCCGACGCTGCGGCTCGCCAACGAGGCATTCGGCGACCGCAGCGGCCCGATAGTGTTCGGCTGGATCGTCGCCGGCCATCAGATCGGCGCAGCCACCGCCGCGGCCTTCGGCGGCACCATGCGCGAGCTGCAGGGCAATTATGAGCTGGCCTTCCTGATCGCCGGCATGACGGCAATCGCCGCTGCCTGCATCTCGCTGCTGATCAACACCAGCCGGCCGGCGTTCGATCCGGAGCCTCAGGCGGCGTAAGAAGAGGCGCTGCTCTCCTTCTCCTCTTGCGGGAGAAGGTGACCGAGCGAAGCTCGGTCGGATGAGGGGTGTTCCAGGGAACGCAAACGCCTCATTCCGTCCAGCACCCCTCAACCGTCTCGGCGCTATCGCGCCGATCTTCCTTCTCCCTCAAGGGGAGAAGGAAGAGGGTGGTTGTTATCAAAACTTCATGGTTTCGAGATGCGCCTGAAACATTGACGCTGGACCTTGGTGGCACCGTTCAAGCCACCCAGGAGACAGCCATGAACAAGCTTTCCGTGACCCGCCGCGCCTTCGTCACCTCCGCCAGTGCAGCCGGTCTCCTCGGCGCCTCAGGCTTGGCGCTGCCCTATTACTCCCGCGCCAGTCAGCGGCCGGCCTTCACCCATGGCGTCCAGTCAGGCGATGTCGACGCCACCAGCGGCATGGTGTGGACGCGTACCGACCGTCCGTCGCGCGTCATGTTCGAAGTGTCGTCGACGGAGAATTTCGCCAACGCTGTCCGTCTGGCGCCGCTCGATACCTCGCCGGCCAGCGACTATACGGTCAAGCGGCTGCTCACCGATCTCGCCTCCGACCAGGATATCTTCTATCGCATGACGGCAGCCGATCTGGCCGACATCAACGCCGTTTCCGAGCCGATCACCGGCCGCTTCCGCACCGCGCCCGCTTCCAGGCGCGACATCAAGTTCGCCTGGTCGGGTGACACCGCCGGCCAGGGCTGGGGCATCGACGAGACCGGCATGAAGACCTACGCCACGATCGGCAAGCACACGCCCGATTTCTTCCTGCATTCGGGCGACACCATCTATGCCGACGGCGCCATGAAGGACGAGGTCGACCTGCCCGGTGGCGGCAAGTGGAAGAACGTCGTGCTGATCGACGGCAAGCGCAAGGTCGCCGAAACGCTGGACGAATACCGCGACCAGTGGAAATACAACATGATGGACAGACACGTGCTCGGCTTGAGCGCCATCTGCCCGACCTTCTACCAGTGGGACGACCACGAGGTGCTGAACAACTGGTCGGATTCGAAGGATCTGAGCGCCGACAACCGCTACACGGAAAAATCCATCCATGTGCTGGCGGCCCGCGCGGCGCGCGCCTTCCATGAGATGACGACGATCCGTTACGAACCGTCCGAGCCCGGCCGCGTCTATCGGAAAATCGCCTACGGGCCGCTGCTCGACGTGTTCTTCCTCGACATGCGGTCCTATCGCGGCCCCAATGGTCCGGACATGCAGGACGAGATGACGCCGCAATCGCGCATGCTCGGCGAACAGCAGACGAAATGGCTGAAGCGGGAGCTGGCCAACTCCAAGGCGACCTGGAAGATCATCGCCGCCGATATGCCGCTCGGCCTCGTCGTCTGGGACGACGCGGCCAAGAAGGCGGGCGCGGAAGCGGTCAGCAACGGCGACAACGGCCCGGCCAAGGGGCGCGAGCTCGAGATCGCCGATCTGCTGCGCTTCATCAAGAATGCCGGCGTCAGCAACACCGTCTGGCTGACCGCCGACGTGCATTACACCGCCGCGCACCACTACAATCCCGACAAGGCGCAGTTCCAGGATTTCAATCCGTTCTGGGAATTCGTCTCGGGTCCGATCCATGCCGGTACGTTCGGCCCGAACGATTTCGACATGACCTTCGGTCCGGAGCTGAAATTCATCAAGGCGCCGACCGCCGAGCAAGGCCAGAACCTGCCGCCGTCGGCCGGCCTGCAATTCTTCGGTTTGGTCGATATCAGCGGCGCCAGCGAGCAAATGACGGTGCGGCTGATGGATCGCGACGACAATGAACTCTACAAGGTCACGCTCGACCCGGTGCGGCCGGCGTAAGGGGCTGAGGCCCGTTCACCCTCCCCCTTGTGGGGAGGGTCGGCGAGGCGGCTTCGCAAAGCGAAGCTGGCGAGACGGGGTGGGGGTGAGGCGCCGGCGTGGGGAGACCCCCACCCCGCTCCGCTTCGCGGATCGACCCTCCCCACAAGGGGGAGGGTAAGCGCGATCAGTCCGGGTAGCAGACCATCGGGATATTCGGCCAGACGGCGGTGTCGCAGTTGGCGGCGTCCTGCCTTTGCTTGAAGGCGGTGCTGACCGGGCCGGTCACCATCGGGTCGACGCCGTCGGGCGCGTCGGCGAAGACCTGTTCAGCCGATGGCGCATCGGACGACAAGGCAGGCCGTGCCTCCTTCTGCGTCGCAGCCGACTGCGCGGCGTTGGCCGCCAGCAGGACGGCAAAGGCAACGGACGCGATGAGCGGCCAGAATCGGTTGAGTTTATCGGTCATGACGTTCGAACTGCCCGGGCCCCGAAAGGTTCCCGCCTTGGTTAACAAAATCATCTCACACGCAGATGCTTAAGATTTGATGAGTATTTGGTGTCGCGCCTCCTCTTTCGCAACTGCGAAAAACCCTGTATGAGCCGCGCAACCGAAAGAGGCAGCGCCTTTTGGCCTGCTGCCTGCAACGCTTCCGAGACCAGAACATGAAAATCCGTAATATCGCGATCATCGCGCACGTCGACCATGGAAAAACCACCCTTGTCGATCAATTGCTGCGGCAATCCGGCTCCTTCCGCGACAATCAGCGCGTCGCCGAGCGCGCCATGGATTCCAACGACCTCGAAAAGGAACGCGGCATCACCATCCTGGCCAAGGCGACCTCGGTCGACTGGAAGGACACCCGCATCAACATCGTCGACACGCCCGGCCACGCCGATTTCGGCGGCGAGGTCGAGCGCATCCTGTCGATGGTGGATTCGGCCATCGTGCTGGTCGATGCCGCCGAGGGGCCGATGCCGCAGACCAAGTTCGTCGTCGGCAAGGCCCTCAAGGTCGGCCTGAAGCCGATCGTCGTCATCAACAAGATCGACCGTCCGGACGCGCGCCATGTCGAGGTGGTCAATGAGGTGTTCGACCTGTTCGCGGCACTCGACGCCACCGACGAGCAGCTCGACTTCCCGATCCTCTACGGCTCGGGTCGCGATGGCTGGGTCTCGGAAAATCCGGAAGGCCCCAAGGACCAGGGCCTGGCGCCGCTGTTCGACCTGGTCATCAAGCATGTGCCGGCGCCGACCGTGCATCCCGGCCCGTTCCGCATGATCGGCACCATCCTGGAAGCCAATCCCTTCCTCGGCCGCATCATCACCGGCCGCATCGAGTCCGGCACGCTGAAGTCCAACCAGCCGGTCAAGGTGCTGCACCATGATGGTACGCTGGTCGAAACCGGCCGTATTTCCAAGATTCTCGCCTTCCGCGGGCTCGAGCGCCAGCCGATCGAGGAAGCCCAGGCGGGTGATATCGTCGCCATTGCCGGCCTGTCGAAGGGCACCGTCGCCGACACGTTCTGCGACCCGTCCGTGACCGAGCCGCTGCATGCGCAGCCGATCGATCCGCCGACCGTGACCATGTCCTTCCTCGTCAACGATTCACCGCTGGCCGGCACCGAAGGCGACAAGGTGACCAGCCGCGTCATCCGCGACCGTTTGCTGCGCGAAGCCGAAGGCAATGTCGCGCTGAAGATCGAGGAATCGCCCGACAAGGATTCGTTCTTCGTCTCCGGCCGCGGCGAATTGCAGCTGGCCGTGCTGATCGAGACGATGCGCCGCGAGGGTTTCGAGATCGCCGTGTCGCGTCCGCGCGTCGTCATGCAGAAGGGCGAAAACGGCGAATTGCTGGAGCCGGTCGAGGAAGTCGTTATCGACGTCGACGAGGAGCACGCCGGCATCGTCGTGCAGAAGATGTCGGAGCGCAAGGCCGAGATGGTCGAGCTGCGCCCGTCGGGCGGCAACCGCCAGCGCATCGTCTTCCACGCGCCGACGCGCGGCCTGATCGGCTATCAGTCGGAACTGTTGACCGACACGCGCGGCACCGCCGTGATGAACCGGCTGTTCCATGCCTATGAGCCCTACAAGGGCGAATTGCCGGGCCGTACCAATGGCGTGCTGATCTCCAACGAGCAGGGCGAGGCGGTGGCCTACGCCATGTGGAACCTGGAAGACCGCGGCCCAATGGTCATCGATCCCGGCGTCAAGGTCTATCAGGGCATGATCATCGGCATCCACAGCAGGGACAACGACCTCGAAGTCAACGTGCTGAAGGGCAAGAAGCTGACCAACATCCGCGCCGCCGGCAAGGATGAGGCGGTGAAGCTCACCCCGCCGATCCGCATGACGCTGGAGAAGGCTCTGGCCTGGATCCAGGACGACGAACTGGTCGAGGTGACGCCGAAGACGATCCGCCTGCGCAAGCTCTATCTCGACCCGAACGAGCGCAAGCGTTTCGAGAAGTCGGCCAAGGCGGTCGGCGCGGCGTAATCTTCTCTATTTTCCGACAGTTGAGAGGGGCGGAGCACATATGGGCTTCGCCCCTCTCTTCATTTATCCGCCGGCAGCCGAGATGATGGCCTGCCGATCGGGTTCGTCAGCCAGATCGACGCGGATCGTCACTCCCTCGCGGGCCGGTTTGCGCAAGGCTTTGGCCCCGTCTGGGTCCACGATAAGCAGCTGCCGCTCTTCCAGCGCCTGAAGCCTCGATCGCGAGATGCCGAGCTCGTTGGCGAGCAGCCGGTCGAGCCGCAAGGATGTCGGCATTTCCAACCCAAGCTGGAGCTCCAACCCGGTTGCGCTTTCCCTGTTGCCGCCAAGCCTCTGCTTGTGGACGGCGACATCGGGAAATTCCTCGATACGTCCCACGCGGCTGCGCAACGCAACGACATCGAAAGCATGGCGCCGGGCCAGCGCCGGATCGTTGCTTTCGAGCGCTGCCAGCCGTGCCGGTTCGATGTCGCGGCGGTTGCAGCGCTCCAATATGTCGAAATTCCAGGAATTGTCGCAGTCGATGCAGCGGTAGATCAGCCAGACGTCGATGCGCTTGCCGTTGGCGTTGACGCGGAATTTTCCGCTGCTGCAATAGGCCTTCACGGTGCCGCAGCGGTTGCAGTTGATGAGCGGTCGAGGTGCGGTCCTGGGCGCGATCGCCCAGCGGATACGCAAGGAGCCAGACATGGCGATACGTCCTTCCCGTCGGGAAGTTCATCAGGCCGGCGATGTTGAGATGCCCATGCGGGCACGGCGTGGCGAGAAACTGCGGCAATGGAAAAATCAGGCGTCACGGGCAAAGCGCGCGACAGCGGTTCAGCAGTGCCAAACCGGTCTCGAACCGCCGCCCAGAGGAACACATGAAAATAAAACCAGGCACCGCGAATGCCGCGCCATGCAGTGTGTCGGGGGAGTTGACGAGACCGGCGGTTACTGAGGCAAAGTGAAGCTCACAATTGTTTCGCGGCGGCTCTTCTAGCCGCGAGATGCCAGACAGGCAAGCCTCCCCTTCGGCTGGCAATGCATGCTCGATACGAGACGACATGGGCCTACTGGGGGCGTCGCGCTGCCCCTCATTGCCCTGCCGGGCATTTCTCCCCGTAAACGGGGCGAAAGACGCTGGCCGTAATGCCGGCTCCCTTCTTGCAACGTGGGTGATTGGCGAAATCAATATGAGAGCGTCTCTCGCCCCGTTCACGGGGAGAGGATGCCGGCAGACAGGTGAGGGGCGGCGCTGACCTCAAAAATTTATCCGGCCCTGGCCTCCGCTATCACTGTGGAATCAGTTCGGTTAATGTGGCCGATCGAACCCTAAGCAGGGACACCCTCAGATGCACATCACCTCGCTGCTGATCTTCGCCGCCGCGTTGTTCGTTGCCGCCGGCTCGCCCGGGCCGTCGATCGCCGCACTCGTCGCCCGCGTCATCTCGAAAGGCTTTCGCGACGTGTTCCCGTTCCTGCTCGCCATGTGGATCGGCGAGGCCATCTGGCTGTCGCTGGCGGTGTTCGGGCTGGCTGTCGTGGCGCAGAGTTTTCACTTCGCCTTCGTGGTCGTGAAATGGGCCGGCGTCGCCTATCTTGCTTATCTTGCTTTCAAGATGTGGACCGCGCCGGTCGACGCGAAAGAGGGCGAGATGCCGCGCGAGGATTCGCCCGCAAAACTGTTCTTTGCCGGCATGGCGGTGACGCTCGGCAACCCCAAGATCATGATGTTCTACCTGGCGCTGTTGCCGACCATCATCGATCTCGCCTCGGTCAGCATTGTCGGCTGGGTCGAACTGACGGCGACCATGGCGGTGGTTCTGGTCGCCATCGATCTCGCCTGGGTGCTCGCCGCCTCGCAGGCGCGCAAGCTCCTGAAGAGCAAGCGCGCCATGAAGATCGCCAACCGTGTCAGCGCCACGACGATGGCAGGTGCCGCGGCGGCGATCGCGGCGCGATCCTGAGCCGACGCGTCAGCCCATCATATTGATGACCGGCGCGATCTCGACGTTGCAGTTGGGCTCCATCAGGATTGGACAGCCCTTGGCTTTGCTGGCGGCGTCGTCGATGTCTTTGGCTTCGATGATCGAATAGCCGCCGGTCGGGTTGCTGCCGCCATTGTTCTCGATCTTGCCACTGGGCAGGACGGTCTTCGACATGCCGACCGGATTGCCGCGGTCGACAACGGCCGCGCCCAGCTTTCCAAACCAGCCTGCCCAGGCGTCGACCATTGCTTTGCGGTCGGCCTCGGTCGTCGGCATCTTGCCGGAGCCGTGATAGACGTAGAGAAATTTCGCCATGTTCTCCTCCCTTGGTCAGCGGCATCGAACCGGCATGCGGTCATGCCGCCTGCCGATCATCGGACCAAACCGGCAAACAAGCAACGAGAATGCGAAACAGCTAATATAATGGGCGGTTTGGATTCCAGCCGCCGCGCCTCACCGCGCCATCGCGTGGTATTCGTCGTTCGGCCGCATGTCGATTGCCGCCGCCACCCGGTTCGACATGTTGAAGAAGGCGGCGGTCGAGGCGATGTCCCAGATGTCGCGGTCGGTGAAGCCGGCCTGGCGCAGCGCGGCCCGGTCGGCCTCGACGATCTTTGCCGGCCCTTCGGTGAGCTTGACGGCGAATTCGAGCATTGCGGCCTGCTTTGGCGAAAGGTCGGCGGCGCGGAAGTTCATCACCATCATCTCGCCGAGCGCCGGATCGCCGGACAACTGGCGCACCGCCGCGCCATGCGCGGTCAGGCAATAATAGCATTGGTTGATCGAGGAGACGGCGACCGCGATCATCTCGCGCTCCAGCTTCGACAGGCCTGATTCACCCAGCATCAGGTCGGTGTACATGTCGGTGAAGGCGCGCAGCTTCTTGTCGTCGAAGGCATAGGCGCGCAGCACGTTGGGAACGAGGCCGAGCTTCTCCTCGCATTTGGCGAAATAGGCTTTTGTCGCCTCGCTCGGCTCTTCTAAGCCAAGGTCAAGCGCGGTGATTTTGCCGGTCATGGGTCATTCCTCCTCGGTGGGCGACGGATTGCCGCAGAGCTCCGATAATTCTTGGCAAGCCGTCAAACCTTTGTCGCCAAACAGCGGTCATCTGCTACGATAGTCGTAAAAGCATTCGACGGGAGGAAATAGCGTCATGGCCAGCGTGAAATCCGCGAGCAAGCCGAAGAAAAAAGCCACGGCAGCGGCGAAGGCGGAGGAAAGGCCAGCCAGGCTTGCCGACTATCTGCTCGCCCGCGCGCCGGCGGAAGACATCGCCACCTATGAAGCGGCCGACCTCGAACGCGCCGCCGATCTCGCCGGCCAGGCGGTCGCCGGCCACAAAAAGGGCGAGTGCGTCGTCGCCGTCGATGCCGGTTCGGGCGTTGCCCGCGAGGGCCGTCCGGTGACGGTGATCACGGTCGTCAACGACAACATGCCGTTCCTGTTCGATTCCATCCTCGGCGAGGTCACCGAGACTGCCGGCGAACCGACCCTGGTCACTCACCCGGTCATTACGGTTCGCCACGGCAAAGGCGGTGTGGAAGAAATCCTCGGCGACGGCAATTTCGCCAAGGACGACGGCAATCACGACCGGCTGAGCGTCATCCATGTCCACATCCCGCGGCTGACCGCCGAGCAGGCGAACGCGTTGGCAGAGCGGCTGCGCAAGATGCTCGGCCAGGTTCATGCCGCCGTGCACGACTGGAGGCCGATGCTGGCTCGGCTCGACCAGGCGATCTCGGAGTTCCGCTATTCGGCGGTGCCGCTCGACAAGAAGAGCGTTGCCGAGGCGATCGCCTTCCTGGAGTGGCTGCGCGACGACAATTTCACCTTCCTCGGCATGCGCGAGTTCAAATACACCGGCGGCGAGGAAAGCGGCACGCTGGAGCGCGCCGACAAGCCCGGCCTCGGCATCCTGTCCGATCCCGACGTGCTGGTGCTCAGGCGCGGCACCGAAGCGGTGACGACAACGCCGGAAATCCGCGCCTTCCTGCATGGGCCGGAACCGCTGATCGTCACCAAGGCCAATGCCAAGTCTTCGGTGCATCGTCGCATCTATCTCGATTACATCGGCGTCAAGACCTACACGTCCAAGGGCACGCTGGCAGGCGAACTGCGCATCGTCGGCCTGTTCACCTCGACCGCCTACACCCGCTCGGTGATGAAGATCCCGTATCTCAGGTCAAAGGCCGAAACCATCATCGCCAAGTCCGGCTTCGACCGGCACGACCACTCCGGCAAGGCGCTGATCAACGTGCTGGAGAGCTATCCGCGCGACGAATTGTTCCAGGTGCCGGTGCCGATCCTGAGGAAGCACGCCGCCGCCATTCTCGGCCTGGTCGAGCGGCCGCGCGTTCGGGCGCTGGTGCGCGCCGACCAGTTCGACCGCTTCGTCTCGATCCTCGTCTTCGTGCCGCGCGACCGCTACGACAGCGTGGTGCGCGAGAAGATCGGCAGCTATCTCAAGACGGTGTTCGAAGGCCGGCTGTCGGCCTATTACCCGGCCTTCCCCGAAGGCGGGCTGGCGCGCGTGCACTTCATCATCGGCCGTTCCGGTGGCAAGACGCCGAAGGTCGAGCAAGCGACGATCGAGGCGGCGATCCGCGACATCGTGCGCACCTGGGAGGATGCCCTTTCCGATGCGGCGGACGCCAATGGCGGCGACCAGGCATTGAAGGCCATCGCCGGCCGGCTCCCGGAAAGCTACCGCGATTCGTTCAGCGCGGCGGTGGCGCTGGCCGATGCCGGGCGCATCGCCAAGATCAGCGCCAGCAATCCGATCGCTATCGACTATTATCGCCATGCCGAGCAGAAGCCACACCAGGCGGCGTTGAAGATCTATCACCACGGCAGCCCGGTGGCACTGTCGCGGCGCGTGCCGGTGCTGGAGAACATCGGCTTCCGCGTCATCAGCGAGCGCACTTTCGAGGTCGGCGGCGACCAGTCCGGCCTGGTCTTCATCCACGACATGGAGCTGGAGAACAGCTACGGCAAGCCGATCGACCTTGGCGATGGCGGTGCGCTGTTCGAGGACGCGTTCCTGTCCGTCTGGCGCGGCGACGTCGACAATGACGGCTATAACGGCCTTGCCCAGACCGCCGGCCTGTGGTCGGGCGAGATCACCATCCTGCGCGCCTATGGCCGCTATCTGCAGCAGGTCGGCATTCCGCAAAGCCAGGATTTCATCGCCGCCGCGCTCAACCGCTATCCCGATATCGCGCGTGGCCTGCACGCGCTGTTCATCGCCCGGCTCGGCCCGACAGCCGAGACCGAAGGCGTGGTGGCGGCAAAGCACCTCAAGGCCAAGATCAGGGATGCGCTGGAAGATGTGCCGAACATCGACGACGACACCATCATCCGCCGCTACCTCAATCTGATCGAAGCCTCGCTGCGCACCAATCATTTCGTTGCCGATACGAAAGAGAAAGGCCAGTCACTGGCGATCAAGCTCGATTCGCATGCGGTCGAGGGATTGCCGGCGCCGCGGCCGTGGCGGGAGATCTTCGTCTACGGCTCCGAGGTCGAGGGGCTGCATCTGCGCTTCGGCCCGGTGGCGCGTGGCGGCCTGCGCTGGTCGGACCGCGCCCAGGACTACCGCACCGAGGTGCTCGGCCTAGTCAAGGCGCAGCAGGTCAAGAACGCCGTCATCGTGCCGGTTGGCGCCAAGGGCGGCTTCTTCCCCAAGCGTCTGCCGGTGGGCGGCAGCCGTGACGCGATCTTCGAGGCCGGCACCTCGGCCTACAAGAACTTCGTCTCCAGCCTGCTGTCGATCACCGACAATATCGGCCTCGACGGGGTCATCCCGCCGGTCGGAGTCGTGCGCCGCGACCCGGACGATCCGTATTTCGTCGTTGCCGCCGACAAGGGTACGGCGACCTTCTCCGACACGGCCAATGCCATCAGCGAGAAGCATGGCTTCTGGCTCGACGATGCCTTCGCCAGCGGCGGTTCCGCCGGCTACGACCACAAGAAGATGGGCATCACCGCCAAGGGCGCCTGGGAAGCGGTCAAGCGGCATTTCCGCGAGATCAACCGCGACATCCAGACCTCGCCCTTCACCGTCGCTGGTGTCGGCGACATGTCGGGCGACGTGTTCGGCAACGGCATGCTGTTGTCGCCGAAGACCCGCCTGATCGCCGCCTTCGACCATCGCGACATCTTCATCGATCCCGATCCGGACATGGCGGCGTCGATGGCCGAGCGCGAGCGCATGTTTGCCCTGCCGCGTTCGAGCTGGCAGGACTACGACAAGACGAAACTGTCGGAAGGCGGCATCATCGTGTCGCGCAACCAGAAGTCGATCACCTTGCCGGCGGCAGCCGCAGCGGCGATCGGCCTGGCCAAGACGACCGCCACGCCGGTCGAGATCATGACCGCGATCCTCAAGGCGCCGGTCGATCTTCTGTGGTTCGGCGGCATCGGTACATATCTGAGGGCATCCAGCGAAACCAACGCCGAGGTCGGCGACCGCGCCAATGATGCCATCCGCATCACCGCGCTCGACGTGCGCGCCAAGGTGATTGGCGAGGGCGCCAATCTCGGCGTCACGCAGCGGGCGCGCATCGAGTTCGGCATGAATGGCGGCCGCTGCAATTCCGACGCCATCGACAATTCGGGCGGCGTCAACTGCTCCGACGTCGAGGTCAACATCAAGATCGCGCTGGCGTCGGCCATGCGCAAGGGATCGCTGACGCGTGCGGCGCGCAACAAGCTGCTGGCCGAAATGACCGACGAGGTCGGCTCGCTCGTGCTGTCCAACAACTACCAGCAGACGCTGGCGCTTTCGATCGCCCGCAAGCGTGGCCTTGCCGACATCGCGCATCAAAGCCGCTTCATGACGGCACTGGAGGCACGCGGCCTGCTCGATCGCGTGGTCGAAACACTGCCGTCGCCGGCAGCGCTTGCCGAGCGCGAAGCGCGCGGCGAACCGCTGACCAGGGCCGAGCTCGGCGTGCTGCTCGCCTATGCCAAGATCGTGCTGTTTTCCGACATCGTCGCCAGCGACGTGCCTGACGACGCGCATTTCGACCGCGACTTGATGGGCTATTTCCCGGACCGGATGGCGAAGAAATACGCCGCCGAAATCCACGGCCACCGGCTGCGCCGCGAGATCATTGCCCGCGTCGTCGCCAACGACCTGGTCAATCGCGGCGGCCCGTCCTTCGTCAACCGGCTGCAGGAAGCCACGGGGCGCACCGCCGGCGACGTGGTGCGCACCTTCGCCGTCGTACGCGACGGTTTTGCGCTGCCGGCGCTCTATCGCGAGATCGACGCGCTCGACAATCTTGTCGACGGCCAGGTGCAGCTCGATCTCTACCAGATGGTCAGCCGACTGATCTATGTCACCAGCGGTTGGTATCTGAAGAACGACGCCGGCACGGCACCGCTCGGCCTGCGCATCGCCGAACTGCAGGAAGCACGCAAGGCACTGGAACCCAAGCTCGTTTCGCTGCTGCCGGCCTTTTCGCGCGAGCGGATCGAGGAGAAGCGGCACGGACTGTTCAAGAGCGGCGCGCCGGAAAGGCTGGCCGAGCAACTGGCGCTGAGCGAGGTGGCGGAACTCATCCCCGACATTGCTCTCACGGCCCGCACCGCCGGTGCCGACATCGTCGCTGCGGCCAAGGCGTTCTTCGCGGTCAGCGATGCCTTCCGCATTCCGCGCGTCGAGGACGCGGCGCGCTCGATCACGCCCTCGGACTACTACGATCAGCTGGCGCTTTCGCGTGCCACCGACACGATCGGCGCGGCACGGCGCGGCATTGCCGTTGCCGCACTCACCGGCCACGCGACGGCACCGGATCCGGTGGCGGCCTGGCTGGAAGCCGGCGGCGAGCGGGTGGCGCGCATCCGCGAGCGGCTGCAGGCACTGACCGAAGGCGGCGACATCACCGTGTCGCGGCTGTCGGTTGCGTCCGGATTGATGAGCGATCTGACGGGGATGTGAGGCTCCGCAAGCGTGGGTTCCTCGCCCCCGCCAGAGCTGGCAGGGCAATCGCATATCGGAAGCCGAGGTTTTCGCCCTACGAATACCCCCACCCCTAACCCCTCCCCACAAGGGGGAGGGAGACTTTCGTAGACGCCGATCTCGGCAAATTGGCCAAGTTCGACGCCAGGCATGATGGATAAAGGCGCGCGGCAGCGTTCCCTCCCCCTTGTGGGGAGGGTTAGGGTGGGGGTCCTTCTTCGCAACCCTATAGGCGACCGCCCCGCCAGAGCGGGCGAGGAACCCAAGGGCAATGAGGGCGGCGCTATGCTTGTTCGTTTGCACCATCATGAAAAAACATGCAGACATGGCGCGTGATGCGCGGAGCGGATGCTGAGGAGGGGATATGGCCGAAGTAGCAGTGCAGCGCGCGTCCGGGCGCGGCATCTGGGGGTGGATGTTCTTCGACTGGGCGGCGCAACCGTTCTTCACCGTCGTCACCACCTTCATCTTCGGCCCCTATTTCGTTTCGCGCATGGCGAGCGATCCGACCACCGGCCAGGCGGTCTGGGGCTACGGCATCGCCGCGGCCGGACTGGTCATCGCCGTGCTGTCGCCGATCCTCGGCTCGATCGCCGACCAGACCGGACCGCGCAAGCCGTGGATCGCCTTCTTCGCCGCGATCAAGATCACCAGCCTTTGCCTGCTCTGGTTTGCTGCCCCCGGCTCCAACCTGTTCCTGATCGTGGCGCTGTTCTCGCTGGCTTCGGTGGCGGCTGAATTCTCGACCGTGTTCAACGATTCGATGATGCCGCGCCTGGTGCCGAAGAGCGAAATCGGCCGCATCTCCAACATCGCCTGGGGTCTCGGTTATCTCGGCGGCATGATCGCGCTGATCTTCGTCGTCACCTGCCTGGCCGGCTCGCTCGAGACCGGCAAGACGATCATTGGCATCGACCCGCTGTTCGGGCTTGATCCGAAGCTCGGCGAGGATGCGCGGGCTACCGGGCCGTTGTCAGCCGGCTGGTACTTCCTGTTCATCCTGCCGATGTTCTTCTTCACGCCGGACGCCATCAAGGGCATACCGATCGGACCGGCGGTGCGCGAAGGCTTGTCGGAGCTGAAGTCGACGCTGGCCGAGGTGCGCCAGCGCGGCGGCATCTTCCGCTTCCTCGTCGCCCGCATGATCTACCAGGACGGCGTCAATGCGCTGCTGGCGTTGGGCGGCACCTTCGCGGCGGCGATGTTCCACTGGTCGATCACCGAGATCGGCCTGTTCGGCATCATCCTCAATGTCGTCGCCATCCTCGGCTGCTGGGTCGCGGCGCGCCTTGATACCGCACTCGGCTCCAAGGCGGTGGTGGTGATTGCGCTGGTCATGCTGTCGATCGCCACGATCGGCGTCGTCTCGACTGGTCCGGGCTTCACGCTGCTCGGCCTGATACAGTTCTCGACTGCCGATTCGGGCGGCCTGTTCAGCACGGCGGCCGAAAAGGCCTACATCGCCTACGGCCTGCTGATCGGCCTGGCCTTCGGGCCGGTGCAGGCGTCGTCGCGCTCCTACATGGCACGCAGCGTCACGGCGGCAGAATCCGGCCGCTATTTCGGCATCTATGCTCTGGCCGGGCGTGCAACCAGCTTCCTGGCGCCGTTCCTGGTGGCGACGATCACCGCCGTCAGCGGCTCGGCTCGGCTCGGCATGGCGGTGATCATCCTGTTCCTGGCCATCGGCATGGCGATCCTGATCAAGACGCCCTATCCGGCGGACCGGCCGGCGGAATAGTCCGGCGTCGGCGCTGCCCCTCACCCTTACCCTCTCCCCGTGAAGAACGGGGAGAGGGGGTCGCCAGCGTTGGAGCGTTTCCCTTCTCCCCTTCGCTATACGGGGAGAAGGTGCCGGCAGGCGGATGAGGGGCAGCGCCGACCTTCAGAAAATCAGCTCAATGTCTGAAATGCCTCACGCCGGTAAACACCATGGCGATGCCGTGTTCGTCGGCGGCGGCGATGACGTCGTCGTCGCGCATCGAGCCGCCCGGCTGGATGACGGCGGTGGCGCCGGCTTCGATGGCTGACAGCAATCCGTCGGCGAAGGGGAAGAAGGCGTCGGAAGCGACGACCGAGCCCTTGGTCAGCGGTTCGGCAAGGCCCGCGGCCTCGGCCGCGTCGAGCGCCTTCCTTGCGGCGATGCGCGAGGAATCGACCCGGCTCATCTGACCTGCGCCGATGCCGACGGTAGCGCCATCCCTGACGTAGACGATGGCATTGGACTTGACGTGCTTGGCGACGCGGAAGGCGAATTTCAGGTCGGCCATTTCGGCCGGCGTCGGCGCGCGCCTGGTCACCACCTTCAGCTCGAGGTCGTCGACCACGGCATTGTCCCTGCCCTGGACGAGCATGCCGCCGGCGACGGATTTGACCGTCGTGCCAGGCGTGCGCGGGTCCGGCAAGCCGCCGGTGACCAGCAGGCGCAGGTTCTTCTTGGCCGCGACGATCGCCGCAGCCTCCTCGGTCGCATCGGGCGCGATGATCACTTCGGTGAAGGTTTTCACGATCTCTTCCGCCGCCTCGGCGTCGAGGGTGCGGTTCACAGCGACGATGCCGCCGAAGGCCGAGACCGGATCGCAGGCGAGCGCCTTGACGTAGGCGGCCTTCAGCGAGGCGCCTTCAGCGACGCCGCACGGGTTGGCGTGCTTGATGATGGCGACGGCGGCGGAGCGCGCCGGATCGAATTCGCCGGCCAGTTCGAAGGCGGCGTCGGTGTCGTTGATGTTGTTGTAGGACAGCTGCTTGCCCTGCAGCTGGCGCGCCGTGGCGACGCCCGGCCGCTTGTCGCCGTTGACATAGAAGCCGGCGCTCTGGTGCGGATTCTCGCCATAGCGCATCACCTCGACCAGCCTGCCGCCAAAGGCGCGCCATGTCGGATGCTCGATCTCGAGCGCCTCGGCGAACCAGCCGGAGATCGCCGCGTCATAGGTGGCGGTCCGGGCAAACGCCTTGGCCGCCAGCTTCTTGCGGAAATCCAGCGACAGCGAGCCGATGTTCATCTCCAGTGCGTTCAGCACCGAGGCGTAGTCGCCGGGATCGGTGACGATGGCGACATAGGCGTGGTTCTTGGCCGAGGCGCGGATCATCGCCGGGCCGCCAATGTCGATGTTCTCGACAATCGCGGCATAGTCGGCGCCGGAGCGGCGGACCTCCTCGAACGGATAGAGATTGGAGACGACGAGATCGATCGGCTCGATGCCGTATTTGCGCATCGCAGCCGCATGCTCCGGGTCGTCGCGCACGCCGAGCAGCGCGCCATGCACCGACGGGTGCAAGGTCTTGACGCGGCCGTCCATGATTTCGGGAAAACCGGTGAGCTCGGAGACGTCGCGCACCGCTAGGCCTGCCTCGGCGATCGCCTTTGCCGTGCCGCCGGTCGAGACCAGCTCGACGCCCGCCGCCGCCAGCGCCCTGGCAAAATCGATCAGGCCGGTCTTGTCGAAAACGGAGAGCAGGGCGCGGCGCACGGGAACGAGGTCAGGTGCGGGAATATTCTTGGCGGCGACGGCCATGGGCTGGCGGCCTTTCACGGCTAAGCATGATGCCGAAAAGTTGCAGACTTTTCGGATAAACATCATGCGACAAAACAAAAAGCCAGAGCGGAATTTCGCGTTTCAACTTGAACGCATTCCGCTCTGGTGTGATGGATGCCCGCGCCGTAGCACATGAGGCCCGGAAATCAAGCGTCGCGCGTCATTCAACGGTTTCATACGCAATTTGCCAGCCTTGGATATAGGCTCATCTGCTGGTGATGGAGGAAAACCGATGGCATTTGTCCGTATTGGCCAGTTCAAAGCGTTGCCGGATACGACGGAGCAATTGCGGGCGATCTACGAAACCGAGGCGATCCCCGCCATCCGCGCTGCAAACGGCAACATCAGCGCCGTGCTGTTGCAGCAGCATCAAGCCCCCGACACATTCATGGCAATCACCGTCTGGAGCAGGGCCGAGGACGCGGAGCGCTATGACCGCAGCGGCCAGGCGGCGGCGATGGTCGACAAAATCCGCTTCGCCTTCGCCGGCCCGCCATCGCTGAGCACCTACGACGCCTTCGGCATTTCGCAACAGGCTTGAGCAAGCCGACTGTTATCGCGCGTCAGCTCAGTTGTTCTCGGGATAACCGGCGACGCTGGTGCGCGTCAGCTGCCAGTGGACTTCGGCGACTTCCGAGGCCTTGAAGGCAAGCACGATCTGCCGGCTGCGGCGCGGGCCGCCGAGACCGGCGAAATAGATCGATTCCTCGACCTCAGGCACCACTTCGCTTGATGTGAACACCCAGGTGTCGGCCTGATCGCCGGCCAGGACCAGGCGGTCGTGCTCGTCCTGCAGCAGGTTGACATCGGGGTGGACGTGGAAGCGGATGGTGACGAAGTCGCGGCCGTTGTTGCGGATCGCGGCATTGCCGGGCCGTTGGAAGCGGTCCCTGCCGGCCAGCACATTGCCGTTCGACGACAGTTTCAGCTCGCGCTCGTGCAGGAAACCGAAGCGCGGGACATAGCCGTCATGGCGGGCCATGAAACCCTGCACACCCTTCTGGTCGATGCGCTTGCACTGCACCTGCTGCGGGCCGCCGATCAGCGGCGAGCCGAGCAGGTCGTTGACGCGCAGCGAATGGCTGAAGCGTGCCGACGAGGTGTCGTTGATGGTGGCTGTCGAGTGCGCGGCGGTGGCGCGCGCCAGCGGCCGGAACTCGGCGGCGCCATAGGTGTCGATGCCGGCATTGACGATGTAGTGCTGGCGGCCGGACGACAGTTCGAAGGCGAGGCAGCCGGCGTGCGCGGCGTTGGACACGTCGAGCGGCGGCGGCAGGCCGGTATCGGCGATGACCGTCGCGCCGCCCATCGACAGGCGCTCATAGCCGGAATGCGGCGCATGCAGCAGCGGCGCGCCGGCGGTATCGTCGTGACGCAGGATGGTGGCGATGCGGTCGTGGATGGTGGCGCCCATGCCGTTGAAGCGGGCGAGGCTGCCATCCTGATGGCGGAAGAATCGCAGCGCCGGCAGCATGCGGTCGATGGCGCCGATCAGGGCCTGCGGCGGCGTTTCGGCCTGGTTGGCATAGGTCTGGCGCAGCGGCAGGAGATCAGCGAGGATCTCCAGGACGGCCATCGGATTGCGCGAAATATGGCCGCCGTCGGCAAGGATCTGGCGGTCGAGTTCCTCGGCGAGGTTGCGGGTCGCACCGCGCAGAGCCGATGCCGGCGCCGGCAGTGAAAGAGCGGCGAAGGCCAGCGCGATGCGGGCGCGCAGCCTGTCCTTGCCATCCGGCATTTCGCGCGCCATCGACCTGAGATAGCGGATCTGCATCGCAAGCGATTTCAGGAAGGCGCGGTAGAAGGGGAACTCCGCGCCCTGCAGCACGACGGAGGAGTGCTGCAGCCAGGCGATGATGCGCTTGGCTGTCGTGCCGGGCTCCCAGGCGATGCCGGAAATATGGCTGCCATGGATGGCGATCCAGTCGGAGACCAGGGCGCGGGCGTTGGCGGCGGCGAGCTCGGTGCCGGCGGCGCGCATGTGACGCAGCCAGCGAAAGCCGTGCAGCGTCTTTTGCCAGCCATGGTTGGGCACATTGATCTGGAAAGGCGACTTGCCGCAGGTCTCGACCAGATGCCCCGACAGGGGATAGCGGCCGTAGTAGATCTCGAGCGCAATCTGCGGGTCGGCCAGGCGCAGGTCCGGCGGTGCGATCAGCACACGTTCCGGCGTGCGGCCGGAATAGCGCCAGCGATAGACTGGCCCGGCACGGAGGCGCCGGCGCGTCTTGCGCCAGAACTCCTTCGCGACAAGCGTCCATAGACGCGTCGTGCTGCTGGCAACGAGTGCCAAATACCCTCCTGATCGTCCTCTAACCCCGGCGCAACTGTATATGATTCAAGAACTTATGCGAAGGCGGATTCCGCCGAAGTGAAGGCGTTCACCCCGGCGTGGCATCATCGACCCCAAAAAAGTCAAGCCTTCCGGGATCATATCGCCGGTTGCCTTGCCGCTCATTTCCTCGTGTGGCGGCGTCGGAACTCGCTGGGCGAACACTTCTCGCGATCCCGAAAGAGCCGGGAAAAGTAGAAGGCATCGTGTATGCCAACCGCCGCGGCCACCGTTTCAACGGGTGAATCGGTGGCCACCAGCAATTGCTTGGCGAGGTCGAGCCGGATACGCAGTTGGAATGCCTTGGGCGAAAGTCCGGTGTGCAATGCAAACTTGCGGCGCAGGGTCGCCGGCGACATGCTGAATTTCTCGGCGAAAGCTTTGAAGTCGAGCGGTTCGACCGCGCGATGGCGCAGGTCATCGATGGCGTGCTGAAAATCGGGATAGGCTTTGCCGCTGCCCCAGCCAACCGCTTGCCGGGTGGCCCGCACCACCAATCGATGCAATGTGGCGGCGGCTTCCGCCTGACTTAGCGCTGTATCCAGGGACAGCTCAGCATACAGTCGATCAAACAGTCGTTGCATGTCGCCGAGGTTCGATAAACGAACGATCGGCGCTTCTTCGACGATCAGCCGCATGCGCGTGAAATCGCGCGTCAAGGCACCTTCGAAGAGTGCCCAGCGCTCGGTCCATCCCGACTGGTCCGGTCCATAAGAATGCACCTTGCCCGGGAATAGCCAGAACAGGCTGGGCGCTACGATTGCCTGCTTGCCCGCGGCCCTTGTTTCCAGCCAGCCCTGCCCTCCCTCCACCAGCACCACCGCGAAGTCCGGCAGTCTTCGCCCTACAATGGCCTGCTTGACACGCTGGCGGCCGGCCCCTGTCACCGACAGGCCGCCCATGGCTGCGGGCGGCGATTGGTACAATGCCAGTTGCTGATCAGGCATGAGCGAAAAGTCCAGGTTGCTTCTTCTGTTCATGGGCACTGGCCACGACAATAAGGCATTGTCCGCCCAGGCCGGAAGCCATGGATGATTGAAATGTCTATTTCGCCCGCAAAGCTAGTATCGCAGAAGACCAACGGCAAAGTGCTGTCGACGGCACCGAACCGGTTGGGATATCTCACCCCGACCGATCCCTCCGTCGGCATCGAGACCATTCGCCGTCTCTACGGGATGCAAGGCTATGTCTGGCTCAAAGGCCTGCTGCCGCCCGACGACGTGATCGACTTTCGGAGCTGGGTGCTTTCGCGGCTGGTGGATAGCGGACTTCTGAAGCCCGGCAGCGATCCGTCGCTGGGCATTGCTTCCGAAGGTGGATTCGATCGCCAGCTCGCCGATCGCCGGCTGATGTCGCTGGTCCGGTCAACCGCCTTCGAAGGTTTTTGCGCGCAACCGCGCCTGTCCCATCTCATGGACAAGTTCGTGCGTGGGTTATCCTATCTGCACAAGCGCAAGATCATGCGGTTCACCTTGCCCGGAACAACCGCGGCGACGCCGGCGCATTACGATCTTGTCTATCTGCGCGGCGGCACCAGCCGCGTCGTGACGGCGTGGATACCGCTTGGCGACACGCCGGTTGATATGGGCGGTCTCGTCTATCTCGAAGGATCGCACGCGATCGGCGTCGATATGGAAGCCCGGTTCAACAGGGACAATGCTGGCCTGGATGCCGAGGAGCGCATCAGTGCCTACAACCGCAACATGACCGAAGGTGGCTGGGTGTCGAAGGATTTGCCTGATATGGCGGAACGGTTCGACACGCGCTGGCTGATCGCGGATTTCGAGGCGGGCGACGTCGTTCTTCACTCGCCCTACATGATCCATGCCTCGACGACCAACCAGAGCACGAGCGGGCGAATCCGGTTGTCGACCGACATCCGCTACCAGAATGTCGACGACGAAATCGATGCCCGTTGGAGCAATCACTGGAGCTTGGACGACATGCTCTAAGGTGTGTCGATATCCAGGTGATGCCGGCCTGCAAACGATGGCTTTCTGCGCTTCCGGTGCTCACGGACTCGAATGTCCGCTCCGCTCCGGTTCTCGAAAGCCATCGTTTTCGGCTCGGCCTGACCTGAATCTCAACACACCTTAGGCTCGACGCATGCGGGCGGCGAAGAAGCCATCCAGGCCGGAGCGTTCCGGCGTGCCAAGGTTGAGGTCAGCGGGCGTGGTGCGCAGCGTGCCCTGCGGTGTCAGGAAAGGATCGATTCCGGCGATCTCACCTTGCTGCAGGGGATCGTCAACGACCGCCGCCCCCTTGAGAAAAGCACGATGCAGGTCCTCGCCCTCGAGCGGGTCGAGCGAGCAGTTGGAAAAGACGATCCTGCCGCCGGGTTTTACCAGCGTGACGGCGCGGGCGAGCAGCCTGCGCTGCAGGTCGGCGAGCTTTTCGACATCGGCCGCCGTCTTGGTCCATGGCACGTCGGGATGCCGCCGCACCGTGCCGGTCGACGAGCAGGGCGCGTCGAGGAGCACGGCGTCGAACAATTCCTTCGGCTCGTATTGGGTGAGGTCGGCCTGGACGATGTCGGCCGCCAGGCCGAGACGGTCGAGATTCTGCGCCAGCCGCGCCAGCCGGTTCTTCGACGTGTCGACGGCGGTGACCACGGCGCCAGCAAGGATCAGCTGCGCCGTCTTGCCACCGGGGGCGGCGCAGAGATCGGCGACGCGCAAGCCCCTGACATCGCCGAACAGCCGCGCCGGCAGGCTGGCCGCGGCGTCCTGAACCCACCAGGCACCCTCGGTGAAGCCGGGCAATTCGGTGACGGCATTGGCAAGCTTCTCGATCCGCACCGTACCGGTCGGCAGGACAATGCCGCCGAGCTTTTCGGCCCACAGTTCGGGATCGGCCTTGACCGAGAAATCGACCGGCGCTTCGTGCCGATGCGCGGCGAGAATCCGCCCGGCCTTCTCGTTGCCATAGGCGGCCTTCAGGCGGTCGGAAAACCATTTTGGCGCCTCGTCGGTGGCGGCAAGGGCGGCAGGCAATTCCGTTTCCTTGGCCCGCGCCAGCGTGCGCAGCACGCCGTTGACCAGGCCGGAAAAGCGCACCGTGCGCGGATCGGACTTGGCGTGGGTGACGGCCAGGTCGACGGCAGCGCTGTCGGGGATGTCGAGGAACAGGATCTGTGCGGCCGCGACATGCAATATGTGCGACAGCGCGGTGGCGTTGGGCGGCAGCGGCTTCTCCAGGCGCCGCGCCAGCAGCCCGGTGATCGTCATGCGATAGCGCAGCGCGGTGACCAGAATGGCGCGGACCAGGCCACGGTCGCGCAGGTCGAGCGCCTTGTATTGCGGATGGCCGTTCTCGTGGTCGGTCAGCCCGTCGAGCGGCGTCCTGGCGTCGATGACGGCGGCAAGCAGGCGCGCCGCCGCCTTGCGGGCGGCAAGACCGGCAACGAAGTCGCCGCTGTCCCTGTGTTCCTGATCGCCTGAAACGGTGCGTCGAGGTGCTTTGTCCGCCACGCTCACGACCACCGGCCTTTGGGCCCGGTCGGGTTACGCCCCCATGGATTGCGCTTCGGCTCGGCAGGTTCCGCCGGCTGCTCGGGCCGTGCTGCCTGGTCCCACGGGCCTGATGGCCGCTGTTCGTCCGCCTGCCGGGGCGCCGGGGCCTGGCGCGGGGCGGCCTTGGCGTTGCCGCCTTCCATCTCGCGCGCCATCGCCTGCAAGGCGGCGATGCGGTTGTCGGTGCTCGGGTGGGTGGAAAACAGACTGTCCATGCGCTCGCCGGAAAGAGGATTGATGATGAAGAGATGGGCCATTGCCGGATTGCGCTCGGCATCGGGGTTGGGAATGCGTTCGGCGCCACGGGCGATCTTGTCAAGTGCCGACGCCAGCCAGAGCGGGTGTCCACAGATTTCGGCGCCGCGCCGGTCGGCCTCGTATTCCCGGGTACGGCTGACCGCCATCTGCACGATCATGGCGGCAAAGGGCGCCACGATCATCGCCGCCAGCACGCCGACAAAGCCGAACGAATTGTTGTTGTTGCGATTGCCGCCGAGGAAGAAGGCGAAATTGCCGAGCATCGAGATGGCGCCGGCAAAGGTGGCGACGATCGTCATGGTCAGAGTGTCGCGATGCTGCACATGGGCGAGCTCATGCGCCATCACAGCGGCGACCTCTTCATGGGTCAGTGCCTGCAACAGGCCGGTGGAGGCGGCGACGGCGGCGTTCTGCGGGTTGCGGCCGGTGGCGAAGGCGTTCGGCTGCGGATTGTCGATCAGGTAGGTCTTCGGCATCGGCAGGCCGGCCTGCTGGGCCAATGATTGAACGATGGCGTAATATTCGGGCGCGTTCCTTTCGTCGACCTCGACGGCGCGGTTCATCGACAGCACCATCTTGTCGGCGTTCCAGTAGCTGAACAGATTGGTGCCGGCGGCGATGACCAGCGCGATCATCATGCCGCCGGTTCCGCCGATCAAAAAGCCGACGCCCATGAACAGCGCCGTCATCGCGGCAAGAAGCATGGCGGTGCGAAGTGTGTTCATCGTCTGCTCCTGTTCCTGTGAAAGGGGGTCGAACCCTGTAAGCTCATCGCTATATGATGGGAAATGCCAGTTCCCGTTTCAATCCGCCGGAAATATCGCATGAACGATGAAAGCAGTAAAACCGATGCCGACCTTGGCCATGACGTCCAGCCGAAGGCGCTGACGCCGGAAGCCCGACGTGCGCTGGCGGAGGCCGAAGCAAGGCGCGTGAAATATCTGGAGAAGGAAGCCGCTGTGCCGAAGGAAATCGGCGGCCGTGGCGGCAAGGAGCCCGGCCGCTATGGCGACTGGGAGGTCAAGGGCCTGACCAGCGATTTTTAGGCGTTGCCAGCTTTTGTTTTTATGCCTGTCGTTATCCCAAAACCGCTGCGCACTTTTGGGCGACACGCATCAGGACGCCGCCGCGGCACTTTGCATTCGCTCCAGACCAAGCCGGCCCTGAGAGTCGGTGACTGCCGTCAGGTTGCCATAGTCGAAGATGGTGGCGTGCGGCGTTTCCATCTTGTGCTGATGTGTCGCGGTGACGACGACCACCGTGGCGCCGGCGGCCTCGGCCGCCTGGATGCCGGGCACTGCGTCCTCGAAAACCAGGCAGTCGCGTGGGTCGAAGCCGAGCCGCTCGGCCCCCAGCCGGAAGCAGTCGGGCGCCGGCTTGCCGTGCGACACGTCTTCGCCCGTGACCAGGGTGGCGGGAAGCGGAAGGCCCGCCGCCTCGATCCGCCGCAGCGCAAGCGCGCGCGGCGATGAGGTGACGATCGCCCAGCGCTGTGGCGGCAACGAGGCCAGGAAAGCCGCCGCGCCGGCGATGGCATGAATTCCTTCGACGTCAGCGATCTCGGCTCGCGAGATCTCGTCCGCCTCATGCTGGGGATCGACACCTGGGAGTGCCAGCCGGCGGACGGTCTCGATCGCCCTGATGCCATGCATCGTCGGCAGGAAAGCCGCCACATCCAGGCCGTGCCGGGTCGCCCAGGCGCTCCAGACCCGCTCCGCGGCGGCGATCGAGTTGAGCAGCGTGCCGTCCATATCGAAGAGGAAGGCTGCGAATTTCTTGCCTGCGAACATGGTTTTCCTTGAGCCCGAGGGAGCGCTTGCGGCGGTTGCCGAACCTAACGTCGCGGCGTCCCTGTGGGAAGGCGCGGGGGCCATCTTTTCGATGGTCCCAGGGAACCACGGCCCTGCCTTTCGCGTTTGAGCAAAACTGTTTTCCGCGATAATCGAAGGGGACTGCGATGCTGATCCGGCTCGGCTACGAAATCGCCATCGAATGCACCGAGGCCACTCCGGTGATCTCGCTGCTCGAGATCCACAAGGACCGCCAGGCCGACATCAAGCGGCAGACGCGGGTGCTGACCTCGCCCGCCGTGCCGACACGGCTTTACCACGATCTGCATGGCAATGCCTGCCGCCGCTTCACGGCGCCGGCGGGCGGCTTTCGCATCCTTTATGACGCGGTTGTCGAGGACAGCGGCGAGACCGATGCGGTCAACACGCTGGCCCGGGAAGTGCCGGTGGCGGAGCTGCCGGACGAGGTCCTCGGTTATCTCCTCGGCAGCCGCTATTGCGAGACGGATCATCTGAGCGGTCTGGCCTGGCAGCTTTTCGGTCATGTCCCCTCGGGCTGGGCGCGGGTGCAGGCGATCGTCGACTATGTCCACAACCGCCTGTCGTTCGGCTATGGCTATGCCCGCTCGACGCGCACCGCGGCGCAGGCGCATGAGGAACGGGTCGGCGTCTGCCGCGATTTCGCCCATCTGGCGATCACGCTGTGCCGCTGCATGAACATTCCGGCGCGCTATGTGAATGGCTATCTCGGCGACATCGGCGTGCCGGTCGATCCGGCGCCGATGGATTTTTCGGCCTGGCTGGAAGTGTTCCTCGACGGCAAATGGTACACGTTCGATGCCCGCCACAACACGCCGAGGACCGGCCGCGTCGTCATCGCGCGCGGCCGCGACGCGACCGACGTGCCGCTGCTGCACAGCTTCGGCCCGCACCGGCTCAGCCTGTTCAAGGTGTGGACTTACGAACAGGAGGGCAATCTGTTCAACCCGCCCTATCACGGCGTCGATCGGACCGTCAGCGCACAGATGCTGGCCTAGTCTTACGGCCGCTGGGGCGTGTAATCCGACCGCTTCGCATCCTGCGGTTTTGGGACAGCTGGCCCGCTTCGGCACAGAAGCGCTGTGCCGCAACAGGACGTCATCGGGCATTTCGCGATTCCTCGGTTCCGATGATGGTAAGCGGCTCGTAAACGAAGCCGCGGCGGCGCTTTTCCGTTTACCAGCCGTTCACCTTTGCAAACGTCGAAACCAAACAAAAACAATAAGTTGTTGGTGAAGGGCCGATCTTCTGCCACGTAGCGCCGTCACCCGGCTGGAATCCTGCATTGTCCTTCCTGCGGCGACGAGGCCGAGGCGAGTGGGGGCTGTAGGATGCGGAATTACGGGGGTCTTGTTCACGCGGTCGGCGTCTTTGCCAGACATCGCGGTGGAAATTTCGCGGTCCTGTTCAGTCTTGCCGCCTCGGTCTTGGCGCTAGCTGTTGGCTTTTCCGTCAACATATCACAGCTCTACAGCGCCAGGTCGAGCCTGCAGGGTGTGGTCGACGCCGCGGTGACGTCGACGGCACGCGACCTGACGATCGGGGTCATCAAGGAAGCCGATGCGAACGCATCGGTGCAGGCGTTTCTCGATGCCAACAGCCAGGCGGGCATCCTGCAGGCCGACCAGATCGTCATGGACAGGCTGACTGTCAACAGGACCGCCAAGACGGTCCAGGCGGACGTCCATGTCGATGTCGGCCTGTATTTCCCGATTTTCGGCATGGAGAACATGAAACGCGTCGCCGCTTCCACGACGGCGCTCTATTCGGACAGGACCATCGAAGTGGCGATGATGCTCGATGTGACCGGGTCGATGGCAGGTCAGAAGATCGAGGATCTGAAGGCGGCCGCCAGCAACGCGGTCGATAGTTTCCTGGGCAACAACCGGGATCCGTCCGAGCCAAGGGTGCGCGTCTCCATCGTGCCCTACGCCAATTCGGTCAATACGGGATCGCTTGCCGCCAGCAGCGTCTATGTCGAAACCGAGGCCAGCCAGCGCAAGCAGGCGCCCGGCAACACCAGTGCGCAGCCTGTTTCGGCGTCGGCGCGCCCGGACAATTGCGCCACCGAACGCAAGGGTGCCGATCAATATTCGGACGCCGGTCCGGACTCCAGCATGGTCAATCGCGACTATCTGTTGTCGTTGTTCGTCCGTAGTCCTCAAGGTGGGGGGACCGCAACTTGCCCGGTCGCAGCGGTCGTGCCGTTGACGGCCAACGCCGACGCACTCAAGAACGTCATCGACGATTTTGTCGCATCGGGCGGCACGGCCGGCCATATCGGCGTGCAATGGACCTGGTACATGCTCTCGGAGAATTGGGGTAGCGTGATGAAGGCCTCGGAGCGGCCGGCTAGGATGGATCCGAAGAAAGTCGCCAAATATGCGATCCTGATGACCGATGGCGAATTCAACCTGTCCTATTTCGACGCTAACAGCGTCGACAAGGTCTACAACAATGCCGGCAAGGAGCCGACCCGCACGGCAGCAAAGACGCTTTGTGCCGCCATGCGAGCCAAAGGCATCGAAATCTTCACGATCGGCTTCAATCTGAACGAGCCCAATGCCGAAGCGACCCTGAAGGACTGTGCCAGCACCGACAGCGGTTCGATCAAGCATTTCTATCAGGCCGCCACCGGTGCCGAACTCAACAACGCCTTTCAGACGATTGCCCGCAACATCGAAACCCTGGCGCTGACCAAGTAGGTCCTGAAGCGCGTCGCGTTTGATCGAATTTCGGCGACGCGCTTTAGGTCCTTATTTTTATGCATGTCGTTGCCCCAAAACCGGGGCCACTTTTGGGCGACATGCAATAGGCCAAAAAAGGAAAAGGCCGCCGCTTCTTGCGAAGCCGGCGGCCTTCCGTGTTTCCGTCCGTGGCGCGGCCAATGGCGGCGACCCCTTGAGGTCACCCGCCGCGCATTTCGCGCCTTAACGGGAAGACTGCTTCCCGAAAGTGCAATCCGCTGAGGCCACGTTCTGGAAAACGAAATCACTCGACATCGGATCACCTCCTTTCGATTTGTTGAACACGCGGAGATGATGGGGTCTGATTTGGCAAATGGCAAGGCATCACTCCCAAAAAGCCGGTGGTGTGTCTTTCAGGACCGGCCGGCCAGAAGGGGCGGCTTGCAGTCCAGGAGCAAACAGACAACATTGTTGCTCTGGCTTTGGGGAGGAAGCATGGACGCCACCGACAAGGCCGCGCGCATCGTTCGAACGGTGATCGAGGCGCTGAAGCCGGGTTTTGCGGTCAGGCTGTGGACCGGCGAACGGATCGGTCCCGCCGGCGGTCCGGTGCTGGCCATCAACGATCAGGATATCGTCTGGCAATTGGCCCGCCGGCCAAATTTTTCGACGCTGCTCGAGATGTGGATTTCCAAGACGATCGACGTGGAGGACGGGTCGCTGTTCGACCTCTACGCCTTGCCTTCGAAGGGCAAGCTCAGATTCAAGGCGTTGCCGAAGCTGGCGATCCTGCGCGATCTGCCCGCCGTCCTGTTTTCGCGAAAGCAGATGACGCAGCGGGCCGATCTTGCCGGCCGCAACCCCTTCGTCAGCGGTTCCAACAAGCAGGCGATCGAGCATCATTACGACATTTCGAACGCGTTTTACGGGCTCTTCCTGGATGAGCGCATGGTCTATACCTGCGCCTATTTCACCGATTTCGCCAACGGCATCGACCAGGCGCAGCAAGACAAGCTCGACCATATCTGCCGCAAGCTGAGGCTGAAGCCTGGCGACCGGTTGCTCGACATCGGCTGCGGCTGGGGTGCGATGCTGATCCATGCCGCCAAGCATTATGGCGCCATCGGCCACGGTGTGTCGCTGTCGGAAGAGCAGACCCTGCTGGCGCGCGAGCGCATCCGCGCCGAGGGCCTCGAGGATCGGGTCACCATCGACATAAAATCCTACACGGAACTCAGCGGCAGCTACGACAAGATCTCTTCGATCGGCATGTTCGAGGCCGTCGGTCTTGCCAACCACGCCACCTATTTCTCGACCATCCATCGCTTGCTCAAGCCCGACGGCATCTACCTGCACCATGCCATCACCCGGCGCGGCAAGGGCAGCGCGAAGAAGACGCTGCGCAAGGGCGCGGAATACAAGGCGCTGATCAAATACATCTTCCCCGGCGGCGAGGTCGACACGATCGGCATGACGCTCGGCAATCTCGAGGCGCATGGCTTTCTCGTCCACGATGTCGAGAATCTGCGCGAGCACTATGCCCGCACCTGCAGGCTGTGGGCCGAGCGTCTGCACGCCCGCTTCGACGAGGCGATCGCCGAGGTCGGCGAAGCCAAGGCACGGCTGTGGCTGCTTTATCTCACCGGCTGCTCGATCACCTTCGAACGCGCCTCGGCGCAGATTTTCCAGACCGTCGTCACCAAGCGGGCACGCGGCCCGAGCGGCCTGCCGCCGACGCGGGCGGATCTGTATCGGGAATGAGGATCGGAGGCTGTCGTTACCGCGAAGCTTCGAGACCGATGTCCCCGCGCCTTCGTAATCCTACACGAATCGCATCGCTGCGCCGATTTCGACGCGGGCGGGCTGGTCGACCGTGCAGTAGACGCCCAGATTGTGCGCGTTGTGACGAACCAGATTGCGCAGGATGGCCGGGTCGTGATCGAAACCATCCTGGGCGATGATGGTGAAGCCGCAGCGGCGGCACGGTTCGGAGATGGTCAGGAGCAGATCGCCTATCGCCAGCTTGCGGCCGATCCATTCCGTCTCCGGGAACGAGCCTTCGATCGGCGCCATGTCGACAATGATGTTGGGGCGGAAGCGGCGCGGGTCAGGCGCTCCTTCGGGGTGCAATGCCTTCAGCCGTGCCAGCGACGCCGTGGTCAGCAGGTGGATCGGAGCCTTGCGATAACGCTCGGCGGTCAATGGTCCCGAATAGCCGGGCGCCACGGTTTCCCTCCGAAACGGCCGGATCGAGGCCGCGAAGCCGAGATAGGCGGAAACGGCGCGGTCGCTTTCGGCCCCAGGTGCGGCCAGCCAGTCGCCGTCCGGAGTGGCAACCTCCAGGTCGCGGGCTGGCGACAACCGGGTCTTGATGCGCGGCACCTTGTGCCATTTCGCGTCGCGGTCGGGCCGCGCGATTTCGTTGTCGGAGACATCGACGAGACCGAACATGCGGTCGCCGTCGATGCTTTCCCGATCCACCGAGATCGCGTCCAGGCGTTCGCCGGCGAGCGAACTCGCCGGATAGCGCCAAAGCTCGGTGACCGAACCCACCGCGACTGTCGATTGCATCAGCTTTTCTTGTTCTGCCGGTTGGCGATCAGGTCCTCGACGACGGCCGGATCGGCCAGCGTCGAGGTGTCGCCGAGCGCGCCAAAATCGTCCTCGGCGATCTTGCGCAGGATGCGGCGCATGATCTTGCCGGAGCGCGTCTTCGGCAGGCCGGGCGCGAACTGGATCTTGTCGGGCGAAGCGATGGCGCCGATCTCCTTGCGCACATGGGCGATGAGTTCCTTGCGCAATTCCTCGCTCGGCTGCTCGCCGGCCATCAGCGTGACGTAGCAATAGATGCCCTGGCCCTTGATGTCGTGCGGATAGCCGACGACGGCGGCTTCCGAAACCTTGTCGTGGCTGACCAGCGCCGATTCGACCTCGGCCGTGCCCATGCGATGGCCGGAGACGTTGATGACGTCGTCGACGCGGCCGGTGATCCAGTAATAGCCGTCGGCGTCGCGGCGGCAACCGTCGCCGGTGAAGTACTTGCCCTTGTAGGTCGAGAAATAGGTCTGCACGAAGCGGTCATGGTCGCCATAGACGGTGCGCATCTGGCCGGGCCACGAATCGGTAATGCACAGATTGCCGTCGGCGGCACCCTCCAGCACCTTGCCTTCGCCGTCGACCAGCTGCGGCTTTATGCCGAAGAACGGCCGCGTCGCCGAACCCGCCTTGAGGTCGGTGGCGCCCGGCAGCGGCGTGATCAGGATGCCGCCGGTCTCGGTCTGCCACCAGGTGTCGACGATCGGCACCTTGCCGTTGCCGACGACGTTGAAATACCACTCCCAGGCTTCCGGATTGATCGGCTCGCCGACCGAACCGAGCACGCGTAGCGACTTGCGGGATGTCTTCTTCACATGCGCATCGCCGGCGCCCATCAGCGCACGCAGCGCCGTCGGCGCGGTGTAGAAGATGTTGACCTTGTGCTTGTCGATGACTTCCCAGAAGCGCGACTGCGACGGATAGTTGGGCACGCCTTCGAACATCAGCGTGGTGGCGCCGTTGGCGAGAGGCCCGTAGACGATGTAGCTGTGGCCGGTGACCCAGCCGACATCGGCGGTGCACCAGTAGATGTCGCCGTCATGGTAGTCGAAGACATATTGGTGCGTCATCGAGGCATAGACGAGATAGCCGGCGGTGGTGTGCAGCACGCCCTTCGGCTTGCCGGTCGAGCCCGAAGTGTAGAGGATGAACAGCGGGTCCTCGGCCTTCATCTTCTCCGGCTTGCATTCGGCCTTTACCGTCGCGACCTCGTCATGGTACCAGACGTCGCGTCCGGCCACCCAGCCGGTCTTGCCGCCGGTGCGGCGCACGACCACCACCTTGTCGACTTTCGTTCCGGCCTTGGCGGCGATCTCGATCGCCTTGTCGGTGTTGTCCTTCAGCGGGATCGGCTTGCCGCCGCGCAGGCCCTCATCGGCGGTGATGACGAAGGTCGACTTGCAGTCGTCGATGCGACCGGCCAGTGCGTCCGGCGAGAAGCCGCCAAAGACGATCGAGTGGATGGCGCCTAGCCGAGTGCAGGCGAGCATCGCATAGGCGGCTTCCGGGATCATCGGCATGTAGATGGTGACGCGGTCGCCCTTCTTGACGCCGTGCTTCTTCATCACATTGGCGAGCCGGCAGACATGCTCGTAAAGCTCGTTGTAGGTGATCTTCCTGTCGTCATAGGGGTTGTCGCCTTCCCAGATGATGGCGGTTTGGTCGCCGCGCTTCTTCAGGTGCCGGTCGATGCAATTGTACGAGACGTTGGTCAGCCCGTCCTCGAACCATTTGATCGAGACCTTGCCGTCGAAGGAGGTGTTCTTGACCTTGCTGAAGGGCTTGAACCAGTCGATGCGCTTGCCGTGCTTGCCCCAGAACTTGTCCGGGTTCTTGACGCTGTCGGCATACCATTTCAGGTAGGTGTCATTGTCGATCAGCGCGTTTTTCTTCCACGCCGGCTGGACGCGATAGACATGAACCTCGGACATTCTTCACTTTCCTCCAGAACCAATCCGCCGGCTTGAAACGCCGGCGGGGATCGCGGCGAAGCAGCCGCGAATTCGGCGGCATTATTACCAGTTCCGCGGTGACGGCAATATTAGACGTTGGATTCGCGTGGCGGGATGCCGCAGGCGGCCCCGTCGCCGCTGTCAGCACTCAGGCCTCATCGCTGCTAACACCATGTTTTTGATCGCGAAATACGATGGCGATCACGAAGAAATCAATAGACGGTTAAGCAACGAAGCGCACACTCTGACGTTAGGAGGAGAGGAGACTTAACTAGGGACCGCCTAAGGGGGGCTGCAATGCACGACCATTCCGAAATGGACCTGATGCTCAAAGGCTACGGCTTGACCACGGCCAAGATCCTTTATCATTTCCCCGACCATCCGCATCTGCTGCAGAGCTTCATCTGGCAGGACTACGATCTGGCGCCGAAATTTCCGGTGCTGATCCGGTTCATCGAATTCTGGAAGGCCAGGCTCGACGGCCCGCTGCACTCCGTCAGCTACACGCACCAGAAGCTGATCGCGCCGAACGAGTGGCGCAAGGTCGATGGCGAGTTCGTGCTGCACTGACGCTGCCGCAGACGGTCTGTTTCCATTCTCGTCCGGCGACAGCAAAGTGACTGCCGGCTATGATGGTAGGTGGCGCCGCTAGGCAGAGTGCCTCATGCGGCGTACCCGATCGGGAGAACGGACATGACCGCTTTCGACTATGCCGCACTGCTGCTTCGTGTCAGCGTCGGCGGCCTGTTTCTTGCCCATGCCTATCTGAAATACGCCGTCTTCACACCCAAGGGCACAACCGATTATTTCCAATCGCTCGGCGTTCCCGGCTATTTCGGCTTGATCGCCATCGCCGCCGAAACGGCTGGCGGTCTTGGCCTGATCTTCGGCGTCGCCACGCGGCTGGCGGCCATCCTGCTCATTCCCCTGATGCTGGGCACCATCGTGCTCGTTCACGGCAAGAACGGTTTCTGGTTCACCAATGCGGGCGGTGGCTGGGAATATCCGGCGCTGTGGATCGTCTGCCTGATCGTCATTGCCCTGATCGGCAGCGGCCAGGCGGCGCTTTGGCCGATCTGGGGGTAGCGCCCTTCCGGTTACGAAACCGGAAGGCCTTCAGTCGTCAGACCGCCGGCGGGTTGAGGCGGGCGAAACCTTCCTGGCGACGATAGGGGAAATAGGGGTAGGGCGCGGTGACTTCGCTTGCCGCGTCGAGCGTCTTGATCTGCTCCGGCGTCAAGGTCCAGCCGATGGCGCCGAGGTTCTGGCGCAGCTGTTCTTCGTTGCGGGCGCCGATGATGACCGATGAGACGGTCGGGCGCTGCAGCAGCCAATTGATGGCGATCTGCGGCACGGTCTTGCCGGTTTCCCCGGCCACGGCGTCAAGGGCATCCATGACGCGGTAAAGATGCTCGTCTTCGACCGGCGGGCCGAAGCTTGCGGTGTCGTGCAACCGGCTCTTATCCGGCAAAGGTTGACCGCGGCGGATCTTGCCGGTCAGGCGGCCCCAGCCGAGCGGGCTCCACACCAGTGCGCCGACGCCCTGGTCGAGGCCGAGCGGCATCAGCTCCCACTCATAGTCGCGGCCGACCAGCGAATAGTAGACCTGATGCGCGACATAGCGCGGATAGCCGTGCCTGTCGGCTTGTGCCAGCGACTTCATCACTTGCCAGCCGGAGAAGTTGGAGACGCCGACATAGCGCAGCTTGCCGGCACGCACGAGTTCGTCCAGCGTCGACAGAACCTCCTCGATCGGCGTGCCGGCGTCGAAAGCATGCAACTGCAAAAGGTCGATGTAGTCGGTGCCGAGGCGCCTCAGCGCATCGTCCACGGATTTGATCAGCCGCGAACGCGACGAACCGTAATCGGCCGGGCCGTCGCCCATCGGCAGCGAGGTCTTGGTCGAGATCAGCACGGCATCGCGGCGGCCTTTTATCGCTTCGCCAAGCACGTCTTCCGACGCGCCGTTCGAATAGACATCCGCGGTGTCGAACAGGTTGACGCCGGCCTCGAGGCAGATGTCGATCAGCCGCCGTGCCTCTTTGGCGTCGCTGTTGCCCCAGGCGCCGAACAGCGGGCCGGAGCCGCCAAAGGTTCCCGCGCCGAATGAGAGTGCGGGCACTTTCGGGCCCGATGCACCGAGACGTCGATAGTCCATTTTCTTGGCTCCTGATGGTGTGGAAAGAAGGAAGTCGAAAACCGATCCGGTTTGCCGGCTGATGTCACGACCGGACGGAGGCCGGCACGCCGAGCGGGGTGGTGCGATCGAGACGCAAGGCCAGCAACGCCACGGCGAGGGCGGCGAGCGGCAGCAGGGCAGCGACCCAGGTGAGCGCACCGAGGCCCAGGCCATGGGCAATGACCGCGCCACCCAGCCAGGCGCCGGCGGCATTGCCGAGGTTGAAGGCGGCGATGTTGAAGGACGAGGCCAGGCTCTGGCCGGCACCTTGCGCCTTTTCCAGCACCCACATCTGCAGCGGCGCCACGGTGGCGAAGGCGGCGGCTCCCAGAAGGCCGACATAGATGACGGCCATCACCTGGCTGTGGACGGCGAAGGTCATGGTGGCGAGCACCAGGGCCAGCACCACGAGGCTGCCCAGCACGGCCGGCACCAGCCAGCGATCGGCGACCTTGCCGCCGGCGAGATTGCCGGCGATGAGACCGCCGCCAAAAATGAGCAGGATCGGCGACACGGCTGTCTCCTTGAAGCCGCTGATCTCGGTCAGCAGCGGGGCGATGTAGGTGAAGACGGCGAAGACGCCGGCATAGCCGAGCACGGTGGTGGCAAGGCCGAGCAGCACGGGCGTGCGGCGCAGCACGGCGAGATCGGCACGCAGGTCGCTCTTTTCGGGCGCCGTCTGGCTGCGTGGCACCAGAGCCAGGATGACGGCGAAGGCCGCCAGGCCGACCGCGGTTACCGCCCAGAAGGTCGCGCGCCAGCCGAAGGCCTGGCCAAGCCAGGTGCCGAAGGGTACGCCGAGGATGTTGGCGATGGTCAGGCCGGTGAACATCAGCGCGATCGCCGAGGCCTTCTTGTTGGGCGCGACCAGCCCGGTGGCGACGACAGAGCCGACGCCGAAGAAGGTGCCATGGGCAAAGGCAGTGATGATGCGGGCGCCCATCAGCGTCCAGTAGTCGGGCGCCAGCGCACAGGCGAGATTGCCCAGCGTGAAGATCGCCATCAGCGCCAGAAGCACGGTCTTGCGCGGCCAGTTGCCGGTGGCGATGGTCAGCAAGGGCGCGCCGATGACAACGCCGAGCGCATAGCCAGAAATGAGCTGGCCGGCGGCCGAGATCGAGACGCCGAGATCCTTGCTGACATCGAGCAGCAGACCCATGATGACGAATTCGGTGACGCCAATGCCGAAGGCACCGGCGGCGAGGGCGTAAAGAGCAAGAGGCATGGCGATTTCCATTTCGATGGCGACGAGCGCCGTCCCGCGCCCCGACCCGAAAGATCGTGTCGCCATGCATTGTGAACCAGACTTGCCTTGGGCACATTTTCTGTGAAATAGACTCACAGATGGCCAGGCCCGATATCAATCGTTCCGGCGAGATCGAAGTCTTCGTGCGCGTCGTCGAGGAAGGTAGTTTCTCTTCTGCGGCACGCGCGTTGCGCATGACGCCGTCGGCGGTCAGCAAGCTGATCGCGCGGCTGGAGGCGCGGCTCGGCGCGCGGCTGGTCAGCCGCTCGACGCGCAAGCTGCAACTGACGCCGGAAGGCACCGCGTTCTACGACAGCGGCCTGCGCATCCTGGCCGACATGGCGGCTGCCGAACGGGAGGCAGCGGCGGGTGCGGCGCCGCGCGGACGGGTGCGGGTCAACAGCTATGTTCCGTTCGGCGTGCACCGGCTGATCCCGCTGATGCCGCGCTTCCTCGAACGCTACCCCGAAATCTCGGTCGATCTGGTGCTGACCGACAGCGTCATCGACCTGATGGCGGAACGCGCCGATGTCGCCATCCGCGCCGGGCCGCTCGGCGAATCGCGGCTGGTGGCGCGCAAGCTCGGGCAAAGCCCGGTCGTGGTCGTTGCCGCGCCCTCCTACCTCACCACACATGGCACGCCGCTGACACCGGCCGATCTCGACAGGCACAACCGCATGGGTTTCGGTTTTGTGCGGCATGTCGACGGCTGGCCGTTCCTCGACACGGAAGGCCGCGCCATCATGGTTCCGATCACCGGCAACACGCTGGTCAGCGATGGCGAGGCGATGCGGCTGATGGCGCTGGCGGGCGCCGGCATCGCCCGGCTGGCACGCTGGCACGTCGCCGCCGATATTTCGGCGGGTCGGCTGGTGTCGCTGCTCGACGACTTCAATCCCGGCGACGAGGAGGCCACCCATGCCGTCTATGTCGGACAGGGCCGGCATCTGCCGGCGCGGGTGCGCGCCTTTCTCGATTTTCTGGCTGAAACTGTCCGGCTGACCTGAGGCGAGAAGGCGCTCGGGAGCCGATGGCTCCCGAGACGTTAACGCTGGCAGCGGTTATGATTTCGGTGTGAACGGCGCCGGACGCCGTCCGGCACCCTGGCGCTCCAGCATCCAGCCGGGATATTCGGCCGGCAGGGCGCTGACCTCGTCGAGGCGGACGAGATCGTCGGTGTCGAGCTTCAGCTGGGTGGCGGCAAGGTTCTGCTCCAGCTGCTCCATGCGGCTGGCGCCGATGATGACGCTCATCACGAAAGGCTTGGCCAGAACATAGCCGAGCGCCACGGTGGCAACGCTCACATCGTGTTTTTTGGCGATCTCGCGCATGACGGCAACGGCCGCCCAGGCGCGCTCCTCGTTGACCGGCGGGAAGTTGAAGCTCGCGCGGCGGCCCTCGCCATTGCCGGGCGCGCCAGGGCCGTATTTGCCGGACAGCAGACCGCCGGCCATTGGCGACCACACCATCAGGCCAAACTTTTCCTCGTTGATGAGCGGTACGATTTCGCGCTCGAGATCGCGGCCGGCGATCGAATAGTAGGACTGGATGGTCTCGAAGCGAGCGAAGCCCTTGCGGTCGGCGATGCCGAGCGCCTTGGCGATGCGCCAGGCCTGCCAGTTGGAAACGCCGACATAGCGCACCTTGCCGCTGGCGACGAGATCGTCCAGCGCCCGCAGCGTCTCGTCGATCGGCGTCACCGTGTCGGTGCCATGCAGCTGATAGAGATCGATGTGATCGAGTTGCAGCCGCTCGAGGCTGGCATCGACCGAATCCATGATGTGGCCGCGTGACGAGCCGCGCTGGTTGGGGCCGTCGCCCATGGCGCCGTGCACTTTCGTGGCAATGACCACTTTCTGTCTGTCGACGCCGAGATCCCTGAGCGACTGGCCGAGCAGCCGCTCGGACTCGCCGAAGGAGTAGACGTCGGCCGTATCGAAGAAGTTGACGCCGGCGGCGAGCGAGCGGGCGACGATCTCGTTGACGCCCTTCTGGTCGAGGCTGGCGATAAGGCCCCATTGGGCATTCTCGCCGGCGGCGCCGAAGGTCATGGTGCCGAGGCAAAGTTCGGAGACGAACATCCCCGTATTTCCAAGCTGGTTGTAACGCATGGGTGGTGGCTCCAGGAGACTTGTGATGACACGAATCAAATAGGAACGGTACGTTTCGTTTCTAGTCTTGGAGCAACGAGCCTACCAAACTGGCCCAAGGGCCGTGGCCTGTCAGCGGCTGCCGAAGATCGCCGAACCGACCCTGACGCTGGTGGCGCCGAAGGCGATGGCCGTCTCGTAGTCGCCGGACATGCCCATCGACAGTTTGGCGACGCCGGCTTCGCGGCCAAGTTTCTCCAGCAGGGCAAAATGCGGACCGGGATTCTCATCCGCCGGCGGAATGCACATCAGGCCTTCGATGGCGAGGCCATGGACGTCGCGGCAGCGGGCGACGAAGGCGACAGCGTCGCGAGGCTCGATGCCGGCCTTTTGCGGCTCGGAGCCGGTGTTGACCTGGACATAGAGTTTCAGCGCGCGGCCCTGCCTGGCGATCTCCCTGGCGAGTTCGGCCGCGATCTTGTCGCGATCGACCGTCTCGATGACGTCGAACAGCGCCACCGCCTCTTTCGCCTTGTTCGACTGCAGCGGGCCGATCAGATGCAATTCGATGTCGGCAAAATCCTCCTTCAGCGCCGGCCATTTGCCTTGCGCCTCCTGCACGCGGTTTTCGCCGAAGACGCGCTGGCCGGCCTCGATGACCGGGCCTATATCGGCGGCGTCAAAGGTCTTGGAAACCGCGACCAGCGTCACCGCGCCGGCGTCGCGCTCGGCGGCGGCGATCTTCGCCTTGACCGCGAAAAACTGCTGAACGGCGTCGCGCATATGCAAATCCCGCTGTTTTGATCCGCGTTTTTGTCAGACGCGGGACCCATATGGTTGACGGGTTTGCCAAACCATGGTGAACACCCGGACCATATCCAATGAACTGCCGAGCTGTCGCCGGCAGTCCGCATGCTTTTAAGTGAAAAACGTCTCATGGCAACCGAACGATACAATCCGCGCGCGTCAGAGCCCAAATGGCAGAAGGCCTGGGACGCCAAGAAGCTTTTCGAAGCGCATAATGACGATCCGCGTGCGAAATACTACGTGCTGGAAATGTTCCCCTATCCGTCGGGGCGCATCCATATCGGCCATACCCGCAACTACACGATGGGCGACGTGGTGGCGCGCTACAAGCGGGCCAAGGGCTTCAACGTGCTGCACCCGATGGGCTGGGACGCCTTCGGCATGCCGGCAGAGAACGCGGCGATGCAAAACAAGGTCCATCCCAAGGAATGGACCTACCAGAACATCGCCACCATGCGCGAGCAGCTCAAGGTCATGGGCCTGTCGCTGGACTGGGCGCGCGAATTCGCCACCTGCGACGTCGACTATTACCACCGCCAGCAGATGCTGTTCCTCGATTTCGTCGAGAAGGGGCTGGTGACGCGCAAATCCTCCAAGGTGAACTGGGACCCGGAGGACATGACCGTGCTCGCCAACGAGCAGGTCATCGACGGGCGTGGCTGGCGCTCGGGCGCGCTGGTCGAACAGCGCGAACTGACGCAGTGGTTCTTCAAGATCACCGACTTCGCGCAGGACCTGCTGGATTCGCTCGACGGCCTCGATGAATGGCCGGAAAAAGTGAAGCTGATGCAGCAGAACTGGATCGGCCGCTCCGAAGGCCTGCTGATCCGCTGGCCACTGGCCACCGCTTCTGGTGGCGAGCACGAACTGGAAGTCTACACGACGCGGCCCGACACCATCTTCGGCGCGTCCTTCATGGCTGTCGCCGCCGATCATCCGCTGGCCAGGAAGGCTGCCGAGAGCAATCCGGCGCTGGCCAAGTTCATCGACGAGGTCCGCCATATGGGCACTTCGGTGGCGGCGCTGGAGACGGCCGAGAAGAAGGGTTTCGACACCGGCATCCGCGTCGTTCATCCGTTTGACGACAGCTGGACGCTGCCTGTCTACGTCGCCAATTTCGTGCTTATGGAATACGGTACCGGCGCCATCTTCGGCTGTCCGTCCGGCGACCAGCGCGACCTCGACTTCGCCAACAAATACGGCCTGCCGGTGATCCCGGTGGTGATGCCGGAAGGCGAGGATCCGGCGCGCTTCCAGATCATCGACGAAGCCTATGTCGGCGACGGCGTGATGATCAATTCGCGCTTCCTGGACGGCATGAAGCCGGATCGGGCCTTCGACGAGGTGGCAAAACTGCTGGAGCAGAAGACCATCGGCAACCGGCCGATGGCCGAGCGCAAGGTGAATTTCCGCCTGCGCGACTGGGGCATTTCGCGCCAGCGCTACTGGGGCTGCCCGATCCCGATGATCCATTGCGAGGATTGCGGCGTGGTGCCGGTGCCGAAGGCCGACCTGCCGGTCAAGCTGCCCCACGATGTCGATTTCGACCGGCCCGGCAATCCGCTCGACCGCCATCCGACCTGGCGGCACGTCAAATGCCCGCAATGCGGCAAGGATGCGCGTCGCGAAACCGACACGATGGATACCTTCGTCGATTCGTCCTGGTATTTCGCCCGCTTCACGGCACCCTGGGCGCATGAGCCGACCGATCCCAAGGCGGCCAATGAATGGCTGCCGGTCGACCAGTATATTGGCGGCATCGAGCACGCGATCCTGCATCTGCTCTATTCGCGCTTCTTTACCCGTGCCATGCGCGAGACCGGCCATGTCGATCTGGCCGAGCCGTTCAAGGGCCTGTTCACGCAAGGCATGGTGGTGCACGAAACCTATCGCGTCGGTTCGGCTTCGAATGGCCGCTGGCTGGCGCCCACCGAGGTCAGGTTGGAGGACGTCGACGGCAAGCGCCGCGCCATCGACATCGCCACCGGCGAGGCGGTGACGATCGGCCCGCTCGAAAAGATGTCGAAGTCGAAGAAGAATACGGTGAGCCCGGAAGACATCACCGACGGCTACGGCGCCGACACGGCGCGCTGGTTCATGCTGTCGGACTCGCCGCCCGAGCGCGACGTCGAATGGACAGACGATGGTGCCGCCGGCGCGCATCGTTTCATACAGCGCATCTGGCGCCTGGTGTCGACGGGGGCCGAGACGCTGGCAGGCGTGAGCCCGGCGGCGGCTGGCGCCGGCGAGGCGGGAACGGTCTCCAAGGCGGCGCACAAGATCCTGAAGGCGGTCGGCGAGGATATCGAGAAGCTCGCCTTCAACCGCGCCATTGCCCGCATCTACGAACTGGCCAATGCGCTGACCACGCCGCTCAACGAGGTGGCGGAAGGCAAGGCCGATGCGGCGCTGAAAGGCGCCTGCCGGCAGGCCGTGGAGATACTCGTGCATCTGATCGCGCCGGTCATGCCGCACTTGGCCGAGGAGTGCTGGGAGACGCTCGGCGGGACCGATCTCGTTGCCGAGCGGCCGTGGCCGGTCTTCGATCCGGCGCTGGTCGTCGACAACGAAGTCACCTATCCGGTGCAGGTCAACGGCAAGAAGCGGGGGGATTTGACAATTGCCCGCGACGCGGACCAAGGTGCGGTCGAAAAAGCGGTATTGGCTCTCGACTTCGTGCAGAAAGCGCTCGAAGGTAAGGCTCCGCGCAAGGTGATCATCGTGCCGCAGAGGATCGTCAATGTCGTCGCCTGATCCGAAAAAGACAGAGCTGAGCCGTTTGCCGCGCCGCATCGCGCTTGCCGGCTTGATCGGCTCGCTCGCGTTGGCCTCGGCCTGTACGGTGCGGCCGCTTTACTCGAACGCGCCGCTGTCGACCGGCTCGACCGTCAGCGCCAATGCCGAACTGGCGTCGATCGCCATCAAGCCGGTCAACACGCGCTTCGGGCAGCAGGTGCGCAACAATTTGATCTTCGGGTTTGGACGGGGTGCCGGCGAGCCGGCTTCGCCCGTCTATTCGCTCTATATCGGCGTCGGCGAAGCCGTCGATTCCGCGGCAGTCGTGCAGGTCGGAACCGACCAGGACGAGCCGACCGCCGGCTCCGTGACGCTGACCGCCAACTATATTTTGAGCGATGCGAAGACCGGCGCGAAGATCGCGTCCGGGACGCGCGCGATCACCTCGTCCTTCGACAGGCCGCGTCAGGAATTCGCCTCATACCGGGCGCAGATCGACGCCGAGAACCGTGCCGCGCGCGAGCTGGCGGAAGCGCTGCAGCTGTCGATAGCCCAGGATCTCGTCAAGCACGGCAAGACGGCTGGCTAGACTCCTCGGAATCCGCACCATCAACAAAAAAGGCCGGTTGCCCGGCCTTTTTCATTGAAACGGTATTGGCCTCAGCTGATCGCCATCTCAGCCGATAGATTGGCCGGTCTTTGCCCAGTCGGCGAGGAACTGTTCCAGGCCTTTGTCGGTCAGCGGATGCTTGACGAGTGCCTTCAGCGTCGCCGGCGGCGCGGTAACAACATCGGCGCCGATGAGTGCTGCCTGCTTGACGTGGTTCACGGTGCGGACCGAAGCGACGAGGATCTCGGTCTGGAAATCGTAATTGTCGTAGATCTGCCGGATCTCCTGGATCAGCTCCATGCCGTCGCCGCCGATGTCGTCGATGCGGCCGACGAAGGGCGAGATGAAGGATGCGCCGGCCTTGGCGGCAAGCAGCGCCTGGTTGGCCGAGAAGCACAGCGTGACGTTGACCAGGCGGTTCATCTCGGTGCGGATCGTCTTGCAAGCCTTGAGGCCGTCCAGCGTCAGCGGCACCTTGATGCAGACATTGTCGGCGATCTTGGCCAGGACCTTGGCCTGCTGCATCATCTCCGAATATTCGGTTGCGGTGACTTCGGCCGAGACCGGGCCCTTGACGATATCGCAGATCTGCTTGGTGACCTCGGCGATCTTGCCGCCCGATTTCAGGATCAGCGACGGGTTGGTGGTGACGCCGTCGAGCAGCCCCAGATCGTTGAGCTCGCGGATATCCTTGACGTCGGCGGTGTCGACAAAAAATTTCATGGCGGGTCTCCTGACGATTTCGCCGTGCTGGCTAGCGCACGTTCAGCGTTGCTCTTTGATCTAGACCAAAGTCGGGGCAAGGTCACGCTTCATGATTGAAGATTCGCCCTTTGTCGCGGCCGCACCGGTGCTGGTGCCGATGCCTGCCGAACGCCCCTACACCTATGCCGTGCCCGCCGGCATGCGCGTGGTGCCGGGCTCGATCGTGCGCGTGCCGCTCGGCCCGCGCCAGGTCGCCGGCATCGTCTGGGATGGCGCGGTCGAGAAGGTCGACGCGAAAAAGCTGCGCCCCATCGAGCAGGTCTTCGATTGCCCGCCGATCGACCGCGCGATGCGCCGCTTCGTCGACTGGGTGGCGCAATACACGCTGTCGCCGCCCGGCATGGTGGCGCGCATGCTGCTCAGGGCGCCGGAAGCATTCGATCCCGAACCGTGGATCGAGGGGCTGCAACGCACGCTGGTCGCTCCCGACCGGATGACGGGTGCGCGAGAGCGTGTGCTGGAGACGGCCGAAGGCGGACTTGCCTGGACGCGGTCCGGCCTGGCACATGCGGCCGGCGTTTCATCGACGGTGATCGACGGGTTGAGGGCGCAAGGCGTGTTCGAAACGGTGATGATCCCGCCACGGCCGGTGGTGGCCGCGCCCGACACCAGCTACGCCATACCGGACCTGATGCCGGACCAGAACGACGCGGCGCTGATGCTGCGCGCCAATGTCGCGGCCGGCGTGTTCAATGTCGCGCTGCTCGACGGCGTCACCGGTTCGGGCAAGACGGAAGTCTATTTCGAAGCGGTGGCGGCCGCGCTCGACCAGGGCAAGCAGGTGCTGATCCTGCTGCCGGAAATCGCGCTGACCCATGCCTTTCTCGAGCGCTTCCAGCAGCGCTTCGGCGCCAAGCCGGGCGAATGGCATTCGGACCTGCCGCCAAAAATGCGGGAACGGGTCTGGCGGCAAGTGGCGGAGGGCGGCGTGCGCGTCGTCGCCGGCGCGCGCTCGGCGCTGTTCCTGCCGTTCAAGGAGCTTGGCCTGATCGTCGTCGACGAGGAGCACGACCCGGCCTACAAGCAGGAAGACCGCGTCTTCTACAATGCGCGCGACATGGCGGTGGTGCGCGGCCATATCGGCAGCTTTCCCATAGTGCTGGCGTCGGCGACGCCATCGGTTGAAAGCCGGGTCAATGCCCAGCAGGGTCGCTACGACAGGGCGGTTCTCTCCGCCCGTTTTGCCGAGGCGGCTCTTCCCCATCTCAAGACGGTCGACATGCGGCGCGCGCCGCCGGCACGCGGCGGCTTCCTGTCGCCGGTGCTGCTCGACCACATGCGCCAGACGCTGGAGAGGCAGGAGCAATCGCTGCTGTTCCTCAACCGGCGCGGCTATGCGCCGCTGACGCTGTGCCGGGTCTGCGGCCACCGTTTCGGCTGTCCGGTCTGCTCGGCCTGGCTGGTCGAGCATCGGTTCCGTGGTCAGCTGGTCTGCCATCATTGCGGGCACAATGAGCGCCGGCCGGAAGCCTGTCCGGAATGCGGCACGCTCGACCATCTCGTCGCCTGCGGGCCAGGCGTCGAGCGCATCGCCGAGGAGGTCGTCGCGCATTTCCCCGACGCGCGCACCATCGTCTTGTCCTCGGACCTGATGGGCGGCGTGCGGCGGCTGCGGCTGGAGCTGGAGGCGATCGCCAAGGGCGAGGCCGATATCGTCATCGGCACGCAGCTTGTCGCCAAGGGCCACAACTTCCCCAACATGACTTTGGTTGGTGTCGTCGACGCCGATCTCGGTCTCGCCAATGGCGATCCGCGCGCCGCCGAGCGCACCTTCCAGTTGCTCAGCCAGGTGACCGGCCGCGCCGGCCGCACCGGCAAGAAGAGCCTCGGCCTGCTGCAGACTTTTCAGCCCGACCATCCGGTAATGCGGGCGATCGTCTCCGGCGATGCCGAGGCTTTTTACGAGCGCGAGATCACTGAGCGCGAACGGGCGGCACTGCCGCCTTTCGGTCGGCTCGCCGGCGTCATTGTCAGCGCGGTGACGCGGGCGGAGGCCGAGGGCCATGCGCGCGGCCTGCGCCGCGCCGCGCCCGAAGCCACCGACCTGTTCGTGCTGGGCCCGGCCGAGGCGCCGCTGTCATTGCTCGGCGGCCGCCACCGTTTTCGCCTGCTGATCCAGGGCGAAAGGCGCGCCGACATGCAAGGGTTCATTCGCACCATGCTGGCCAATGGGCCGAAACAGCGTGGCTCGGTCAGGGTGCAGGTGGATATCGATCCGCAGAGCTTTTTGTAAGGTCGCGATTTCAACGATAGGCTGTCTCAAGCCAGCAAGATACGGAAGATCACATGAAAACCCTTGGCCTTCTGGGCGGCATGAGCTGGGAATCGACCGCCATCTACTATCGCCTGCTCAACGAGATCGTGCGCGAGCGGCTTGGTGGGCTGCATTCGGCGAAACTGCTGCTGTGGTCGTTCGACTTCGCCGAGATCGCCGAGCGGCAACATCATGGCGACTGGGACGGTGCCGGCGTGCTTCTGGCTGACGCCGCGCGCAAGCTCGAGGCGGGCGGCGCGGAAGGCTTGCTTCTGTGCACCAACACCATGCACAAACTGGCCGACCAGGTGCAGGCGTCGGTGTCGATCCCGCTGATCCACATTGCCGATGCCACCGCGATTGCCGTCAAGCGCGCCGGCATGCAGCGCCCGGCGCTGCTGGCGACGCGCTTCACCATGGAGCAGGATTTCTACAAAGGGCGGCTCGTCGACAAACATGGTCTGCACCCCGTTGTGCCCGACGCCGCCGGCCGCGACATGGTCCATCGCGTCATCTACGAGGAACTGTGCCAGGGCGTCGTCACCGAAGCCTCCAAGGCCGCCTATATCGCCGAAACCGAACGCCTGCGTCGCGACGAGGCCGCCGACAGCGTCATCATGGGCTGCACCGAGATCACCATGCTCATCGGCCAGCCGGACTTCGACATTCCTGTCTTCGACACGACGCGCATCCATGTCGAAGCGGCGGTCGAATTCGCATTGGGCTGACAGGCTTCCATTCGAAAATCGCCCACCCTATCTGGCGCATGTCTCCACCTGGGCTAGAATGCCGGCAATTTCAAAACAGACATTTCGAGGGGACAAGATGGATTTTGCGCTTCCATGGCCGGCGAGCCAGGGCGAATGGCTGGCGTGGTCGAGCGCCGTCTTCACCACGCTGCTCGGCCTGCTGTTTTTTCTGGCGCCAGGCCTTGCCTTCCGTATCCTGCGCTTGCAGGCAAGGCCTGAGAAAGCGGCGGCGATCGCCGAAGGGCGCGGCAGAATGTCGGGCTTCTATCTGGGCGTCGGCCTGTGCTGCATCCTCCTGGCGCAGCCGCTGATCTACATGGCGCTCGGCTTCTCCTGGCTGTTCACCGCCTTCGGCCGGCTGCTGTCGATGATGTCGGACGGCGCCAATACGCCTTTCAATTGGGTTTCCATTGTGGTGGAATTGGTGCTGGCGGCGTTGCCGCTCGCCTTCGCCTTCGGCTTTCTGCCTTGAATCCTTAGGGTTTCCAGGGCGGAAGACAGAGTTCTTTCGCCGGATGCGACAATAGTGCCTGAAAACCATGCGGTAACGACGCATTGCGGTCTTAAAATGCCTGTGCTAGACGGCAATCGACTTTCGGCCGGGGATAGCGGAAGCCGCGCCTCCGTGCTCGAAAAAATGCAGTAAGGTCAAAGATTTAGCCAGAGTTTTTGCTCGCGCCAACAATCTGCGGCCTGTCAGACAAGAGAAAAGACGGTCCGTGGCCCAATCGTCATCGCCAATCTCAGGTGTCGCAGAACGCTATGCGGGTTCGCTGTTCGAACTCGCCCTGCAGGCAAATTCCGTGGCCAAGGTCGAGGCCGACCTCAACAGTTTCGAAGCGATGCTCGCGGGCAGCGCCGATCTGACCCGGCTGATCAACAGCCCGGTGTTTTCCAGCGAGGACCAGGCCAAGGCCATCGCGGCGATCGCCGACAAGGCAGGGATCACGGGCCTCACCGGCAATTTCCTGCGCGTCGTCGCCCAGAATCGCCGGCTGTTCGCCATTCCCGGCATGATCAGGGCGTTCCGGCAGATCGCCGCCGAACACCGTGGTGAAACCGCTGCTGAAGTGACGTCGGCGCACGAGCTGACCGCTGCCCAGCAGACAGAACTCAAGGCGGCGCTGAAGAGCGTTGCCGGCAAGGACGTGGCCGTCTCCGTCACCGTCGATCCGTCGCTGCTTGGCGGGCTGGTGGTCAAGATGGGCTCGCGCCAGATCGATACGTCGCTCAAAACCAAACTCAATTCGCTCAAGCTTGCACTGAAAGAGGTCGGCTGATGGACATCCGCGCCGCGGAAATTTCCGCAATTCTGAAAGACCAGATCAAGAATTTCGGCAAGGAGGCCGAGGTCTCCGAAGTCGGGCAGGTGCTGTCCGTCGGTGACGGTATCGCCCGCGTCTACGGCCTCGACAATGTCCAGGCCGGCGAGATGGTCGAATTCCCGGGCGGCATCCGCGGCATGGCGCTCAACCTCGAAGCCGACAATGTCGGCGTCGTCATCTTCGGCGCCGACCGCGACATCAAGGAAGGCGACATCGTCAAGCGTACCGGCGCCATCGTCGACGTTCCGGTTGGTCCGGGCCTGCTCGGCCGCGTCGTCGACGCGCTCGGCAATCCGATCGACGGCAAGGGTCCCATCAAGGCAGTCGAGCGCAAGCGCGTCGACGTCAAGGCGCCCGGCATCATCCCGCGCAAGTCGGTGAACGAGCCGATGTCGACCGGACTCAAGGCCATCGATGCGCTGATCCCGGTTGGCCGCGGCCAGCGCGAGCTGGTCATCGGCGACCGCCAGACCGGCAAGACCGCCATCATCCTCGACACGATGCTCAACCAGAAGTCGGTGCACGACAACGGCCCCGAGAAGGAAAAGCTCTACTGCGTCTACGTCGCCGTCGGCCAGAAGCGCTCGACCGTGGCTCAGTTCGTCAAGGTGCTGGAAGAGCGCGGCGCGCTCGAATATTCGATCATCGTCGCCGCCACCGCATCCGATCCGGCGCCGATGCAGTTCCTGGCGCCGTTCGCCGGCGCCACCATGGGCGAATATTTCCGCGACAACGGCATGCACGCGCTGATCAGCTATGACGATCTGTCGAAGCAGGCCGTCGCCTATCGCCAGATGTCGCTGCTCTTGCGCCGTCCGCCGGGCCGCGAAGCCTATCCGGGCGACGTCTTCTACCTGCACTCGCGCCTGCTCGAGCGCGCCGCCAAGCTCAACGACGATCTGGGCGGTGGATCGCTGACCGCGCTGCCGATCATCGAAACGCAGGCCAACGACGTGTCGGCCTATATTCCGACCAACGTGATCTCGATCACCGACGGCCAGATCTTCCTCGAAACCAACCTGTTCTTCCAGGGTATTCGTCCTGCGGTGAACGTCGGCCTGTCGGTCAGCCGCGTCGGTTCGGCCGCGCAGATCAAGGCGATGAAGCAGGTTGCCGGCTCGATCAAGGGCGAGCTCGCGCAGTACCGCGAAATGGCGGCCTTCGCGCAGTTCGGCTCGGATCTCGACGCCGCCACGCAGCGCCTGCTCAACCGCGGGGCGCGTCTGACCGAACTCCTGAAGCAGCCGCAGTTCTCGCCGCTGAAGACGGAAGAGCAGGTCGCGGTGATCTTCGCCGGCGTCAACGGCTATCTCGACAAGCTGCCGGTCAACCAGGTCGGCAAGTTCGAGCATGGCCTGCTCAGCCACATGCGTGCGGCCGGCAAGGACGTTCTCGACGCCATCCGCAAGGAAAAGGCGCTGTCGGACGATCTGCGCGCCAAACTGAAGGCCGAGATCGACGCTTTCGCCAAGACCTTCGCCTGAGCGAAGTGCCAAGACGGGATCAGGTTTGAAGCATGCCTTCATTAAAAGACCTTCGTAACCGTATCGCCTCGGTCAAGGCGACGCAGAAGATCACCAAGGCGATGCAGATGGTCGCCGCGGCGAAGCTGCGCCGCGCGCAAGAGGCGGCGGAAGCCGCGCGCCCCTATTCGGAGCGCATGGGTTCGGTGCTGGCCAACATCACCCAGGCGATCGGCGGCGGCGGCGATGCCCCGGCGCTGATGACCGGCACCGGCAAGGACAACGTGCATCTGCTCGTCGTCTGCACCGCCGAGCGCGGCCTGTGCGGTGGCTTCAATTCGCAGATCGCCCGTCTCGCCCGCGACCACATCCGCCGGCTGCTGGCCGACGGCAAGCAGGTCAAGATCATCTGCGTCGGCAAGAAGGGTTTCGATATCCTGCGCCGCGACTATGCATCGATGATCCTCGACCGTGTCGACCTGCGTGAGGTCAAGACCCTCCGTTTCGTCAATGCCGACGCGATCGCCAAGAAGGTCATCCACCTCTTCAATGAGGGCGGCTTCGACATCTGCACGCTGTTCTATTCGCAGTTCAAGTCGGTGATCAGCCAGATCCCGACCGCGCAGCAGATCATTCCGGCCGGTGTGGCTTCTGCGCCGGCCGAGGCGACGGCCGGTGGCAATGCCGTCTACGAGTACGAACCGGAGCCGGGCGAAATCCTCTCCGATCTCATTCCGCGCAACATCTCCGTGCAGGTTTTCCGGGCGCTGCTCGAAAACGCGGCCGGCGAAATGGGCGCCAAGATGAGCGCCATGGACAATGCGACGCGCAACGCCGGCGAGATGATCAACAAGCTGTCGATCACCTACAACCGCCAGCGGCAGGCGCAGATCACCAAGGAACTGATCGAAATCATTTCGGGCGCCGAGGCGCTCTAGGCGCGGTTTGCGGGTCATCGACCCGCGAGCGGACCGCGTGAGAAACAAAGGACGAAAAAGGGTAAAGACGATGGCGAAAGCAGCGACCCCCCAGAAGGTAACCCCCAAGACGGCAGCCGCGAAGACCGCAGCCCCCGCGAAGGCGGCAAAGGCTCCCGCAGCAGCCGCGAAGGCAGCTCCGGCCAAGATTGCGGCAGCACCGGCAAAGGCCGCCGCGGCCAAGACATCGGCAGTGGCCACCAAGGCAACGGGCGTTGTCGGCAAGGTCCGCCAGGTCATCGGCGCTGTTGTCGACGTGCAGTTCGGCGAACACCTGCCGGCGATCCTGAACGCGCTCGAGACGACCAATGTCGGCAACCGCCTGGTGCTCGAAGTTGCCCAGCATCTGGGCGAAAACACCGTGCGCTGCATCGCCATGGACTCGACCGAAGGTCTGGTTCGCGGCCAGGAAGTGCGCGACACCGGCGCGCCGATCACCGTGCCGGTCGGCCCGGGCATGCTCGGCCGCATCATCAACGTCATCGGCGAGCCGGTCGACGAAGAAGGCCCGGTCGACGCGACCGAGATGCGCTCCATCCATCAGCCGGCTCCGACTTATGTCGAGCAGTCGACGGAAGCACAGATCCTGATCACCGGCATCAAGGTGCTCGACCTGCTGGCGCCCTACGCCAAGGGCGGCAAGATCGGCCTGTTCGGTGGCGCCGGCGTCGGCAAGACCGTGCTGATCCAGGAACTGATCAACAACATCGCCAAGGCGCATGGCGGCTATTCGGTGTTCGCCGGCGTCGGCGAGCGCACCCGCGAAGGCAATGACCTCTATCACGAGTTCATCGAATCCGGCGTCAACAAGAAGGGCGGCGGCGAAGGCTCCAAGGCGGCACTGGTCTATGGCCAGATGAACGAGCCGCCGGGCGCGCGCGCCCGCGTCGGCCTGACCGGCCTGACGGTTGCGGAATATTTCCGCGACCAGGGCCAGGACGTGCTGTTCTTCGTCGACAACATCTTCCGCTTCACGCAGGCAGGTTCGGAAGTGTCGGCTCTGCTCGGCCGCATCCCGTCGGCCGTCGGCTATCAGCCGACGCTCGCCACCGACATGGGCGCGCTGCAGGAACGCATCACCACCACCACCAAGGGTTCGATTACCTCGGTGCAGGCCATCTACGTGCCGGCCGACGATCTGACCGACCCGGCCCCGGCAACCTCGTTCGCCCACCTCGACGCGACGACGACGCTCAACCGCGCCATCGCCGAGAAGGGCATCTATCCGGCTGTCGATCCGCTGGATTCGACCTCGCGCATGCTCGACCCGCTGGTCGTCGGCGACGAGCACTACGGCGTCGCGCGCCAGGTGCAGTCGATCCTTCAGCGCTACAAGTCGCTGCAGGACATCATCGCCATCCTGGGCATGGACGAACTGTCGGAAGAGGACAAGCAGACGGTGGCCCGCGCCCGCAAGATCGAGCGCTTCCTGTCGCAGCCCTTCTTCGTCGCCGAAGTGTTCACCGGCGCACCGGGCAAGCTGGTCGACCTCGCCGACACCATCAAGGGCTTCAAGGGCCTCTGCAACGGCGACTACGACCACCTTCCGGAAGCTGCCTTCTACATGGTTGGCGGCATCGAGGAAGCGGTCGAGAAGGCACAGCGCCTGGCGGCTGAAGCGACATAAGAAGCGAATAGCGAATAGGGAGTAGCGAATAGGGAATAGGGCCGGCGAATTCTTCTGACTATTCGCTACTCGCTATTCGCTGTTCGCTAAGTAATCATGGCTGAAGCTTTCAAGTTCGAACTGGTCTCGCCGGAGCGCCTGCTGGTTTCCACGCAGGTCGAATCCGTCGTCATCCCGGGCGCCGAGGGCGAGATGACCGTCATGGCGCATCACGCGCCGGTCATGACCACGATCAAGCCGGGCGTCGTCACGGTGAAGGCAGCTTCGGGCGGTGAAGAGCGCTATGTCGTGTTCGGCGGCTTCGCCGACATCGTTCCTTCAGGCTGCACGCTGCTGGCGGAATCGGCTGTGGCGGTCAAGGATGTCGACCGCGCCGATCTCGCGCGCCGCATCAAGGAAGCCAGGGAAGACGCCACTGATGCCAAGGACGACCAGTCACGCAGCAAGGCGGAGCAGTTCCTTAGCCAGCTCACCACGCTGGAAGGCGCCATCCTGCCGGCCTGACGTCCGCTTCAGATGACTTGACGAAAAGCGGGGCCTTGCCTCGCTTTTTTGTTTGAAGTCGAGCGTAGAATTTTATCCGATACGCTTGGCGCATCGCTGCGCGAGCGGGCATCCGTTGCAGTCCACATCTAGTTTCTGGCACCAGCTTTGTCCAAGCCGCTTCATCAGGCGGTGAAGCTCGACCAATCGCCTTGGGCTCCAGTCGGGAACGGAACCCATCACAGCCCGATAAGCCTTGTCGCTGTCGGCCGAATGCACGACCGCGCCATATCGCTGCAGAATCCTTAGCACATGCGAGTCTATGACGAAGGATGGTCTGTTCAGAGTGCTGAAGTTCAGGGTCGAGGCAGCTACCTTCACGCCAACGCCATCGAGACGTTCGAGCCATCCGTGGGCGTCGGGCACCGACATGTCGCCCAGGAAGCCCAGGTTGAAGTCGGGATGCTCCGCTGCCACCTTGCGCAAGGTGAGCAGAAGGTTAGCCGCCTTGTCCTTGGCAAATTTGACCTCGACAATTGCCGACTCGATTTCGCCAACGGGCGCCTCCGCCATGAGCCGCCAGTTCGGATAAAGCTCGACCAGTTTCCAGAAACTCGGCCATGAGACTTCGTCCTTGGTGCGGCTGCTGATCAGCGATTTCACCAGCTGCGCCATCGGATCCAGCACGGGGAATGGCTGCAGCGCCGAGAATGCCGGCCTCAGGCGCTCCATCATATAATCGAGATCGGCGCGGATACCGAGCTGCAGGGCCAGTTGCATATCGCGATATTAGAACAAATAGTGAACATCTGCAATGCCAAGATACGCAGGACAATCGCCTCAGGTTTCGAATTAACCCCGTCACCCTTTCCAAGCGCTGGCGCCGCCCCTCACCTGCAGGGCGATGAGGGGCGGCGCCAACTTCGAAAATTGGTCGCTCCGCCACAAGTCGGAAACTTTCGTTGAGCTGAAGCGATTGCCCTGCCGTGTACGCGGAGCTTAGCGGGGCAGGGCGTCCACCGCCCGCATGACGCCATGGATGCGACTATGGCATGGCCATGCCATAGTCGGAGCGCATCTTGCCGCGAGGTGTTGCGCAGAGGGGCGAAATGGATGTCGTTGGCGAACTCCCTGGTCATTGCCGGCAGGTCGTCTTGCCGGCCTGCACTATGAGAACCGGAGCACAGCGTCAGTCCGTTGGCCGGTGATGGACAAGGTGATGGGCAAGCGGCGAGTGGAGCGCGGGTATCGGCGGACATGCGCCAGTGCGACGGATCGTCTGGATCGAACCAGCGCTAGGTCTGCCTCATTCTTTTCCGGTCCTTATGCCAAGCGCGGCGAAGGCAAGTACCGGCCCGCCCTGCTTGAGATGGACGAGGTGGGTGGCCACAAACTCGATCAGCGTCTGACGTTCGGCGTGGTCCTTGGCGAAGCCGGCGAGGTCAAATACGGCCGCCACCATCTCTTCCATTGGCAGGTTCCGGCCAAGAAGCGCGGCAAGTGCCGCGTCGAGCGGATCGGTGAAATGGTTCTCCGGCAAGGTCTTGCCGCCCGCGCAGGTCGCGATCCAGGCGGCGATCACGAGCGTCAGATGCTCGGGCAGCAAGCCGGCTTCGGTCCGCTCGATGGCTGAGGCGATGATGCGCTGCGGCAATTTCTGGCTGCCGTCATTGGCGATCTGCGCCGTGCGATGGGCAAGTGCTGTGTTGGAAAAACGCTTTGCAAGTTCGGCCGTATAGGCGCTGGTGTCGAGCCCGGCATCCTCCGGCAGTGTCAAAATGGCCTCGGCCCATAGCCCGTCGACGAACTGCCGGATCGCCGGATCGGCGAAGGCGCGGTCGACGGTGGCGTGACCGCTGAGCAGTCCGAGATAGGCGATGGCCGAATGCGCGCCGTTGAGCAGCCTGAGCTTCATGTCCTCGAAGGGGCCGACATCGCCGACCATGGTGACGCCGAATTTTTCCCAGGCTGGCCGGCCTCCTGGGAAATTGTCTTCGATCACCCATTGGCAGAACGGCTCGGTCATGACCGGCCATGCGTCGTTGAGCCCGAGCTCGACAGCGATCCGCGCGCGGTCGGCGTCGGTGGTTGCCGGCACGATGCGATCGACCATGCTGGAGGGGAAAGCGACTCCATCGGCGATATGACTGGCAAGACCGGTATCGCCCTTCGTGGCGAGCCTGGCGTCACGCAATCCGGCGAACTCTATCATAAGGCGGTGCAGCGTGGCGCCGTTGGCCGGCAGGTTGTCGCAGCATAGCACGGTGAAAGGCGGCGTGCCGTTGGCCTGTCGTCGCGCAAGCGCCTCGGCGAGAAAACCATGCGCGGTTCTGGGCGCCTGCGGATTTTCTAGATCGTGGAGAATGTCGGGATGGGAGTCGTCGAGGCTGCCGTCGGCTGCCCGCAGATAGGCCTTTTCAGTGATCGTCAGCGTCACGATGCGGGTGCGGGGATCGGTCAGCGCGGCCAGCACGGCGCCCGGATCTTCGGGCGCCACCAGCAGCGAGCCGATGGAGCCGATGACACGAAGCTTTTCCTCGCCGCTGCTCCTGATCGCCAGCGTGTAGAGCCCGTCCTGTGGCGCCAGCGCATCGCGCGTGTCGGCGCTGCGCAGCGAGACGCCAACGATGCCCCAGCCGGTGTCGCCAGCCGCCAGGCAATCGTCGACATAGGCGGCTTGATGGGCGCGATGGAAGGCGCCGACGCCGAGCTGCACGATGCCCGGGACGACCCGGCCGCGATCATACAAGGGCGCCGCGACCGAGGCCGGCAATGCTTGCACAGTGCCGTCGGAAAGGCGTTCGGTCGTCGTGGCGCGGCTGGGCTGGTCGGATGGCATGAAATCGCCTCGGGATGGATCGGCAAGCGGCGTAACATCCGACTTCCCGCCACACAATGGCTGGAAAAATCATCATACAACAATCCAATTTTTGTATGTTGACACTGTTTCCAGCCGACCCTACCGATAAACGGGCCTGGGAGGAACGTCGTGGCACTGACCGATGCGGATTTGCTGTTTCCCGCCGAGGGGCATCCGCGCTCGATCGCTCGCGATCTCTATGCCGGGATCAAGGACCTGCCCATCGTCAGCCCGCACGGTCACACCGACCCGCGCTGGTATGCGCTCAACGAGCCGTTCCCGGATCCGGCGCAACTGCTCATCGTGCCCGACCACTATATTTTCCGCATGCTGTTCAGCCAGGGTATCCGCCTCGAGGATCTCGGCGTGGCGACCTTGGACGGCGCACCTGTCGAGACCGACGGCAGGACGATCTGGCGGTGTTTCGCCGAGCACTATCATCTGTTTCGCGGCACGCCGACCCGGCTGTGGTTCGACCATGTGCTGGCGCATCTGTTCAGCATCGACGAACCGCTGAACGCGGCGACCGCCGACCGTCACTACGACACCATCGCAACGGTGCTGCAGTGGGAGAATTTCCGCCCGCGAGCGCTGTTTGAGCGCTTCAACATCGAGGTCATCGCAACGACGGAAGGCGCGCTCGACGATCTCAGATGGCACAAGATGATCCGAGACAGCGGCTGGGAGGGCAAGGTCATCACCACCTATCGGCCGGACGCCGTCGTCGATCCCGATTTCGAGGGGTTTTCGGCCAATCTCGACAAGCTCGGCGAGATCACCGGCTGCGATACCGGCAGCTGGGCCGGCTATCTCGATGCGCACCGCCAGCGGCGCGCCTTCTTCAAAGGCTTTGGCGCGACTTCATCCGATCACGGTCATCCGACGGCCGAGACCGCCAATCTTTCGGATGCGGCGGCCGAGGAGCTGTTCAATCGTGTCCGTCGCGGCTCGGATGACGAGCGCGAGCGAAAACTGTTCCGCGCCCAGATGCTGACCGAGATGGCCAAGATGAGCAGGGATGACGGGCTGGTGCTGCAGATCCATCCCGGTTCCTCGCGCAACCATTCGCCCTCCATCTTTCAGAAATTTGGCCGCGACAAGGGCTTCGATATCCCGACAAGGATCGATTATGTGACGGCGCTGAAGCCGCTGCTCGACTGCGTCGGCCTGGAACGAGATCTCACGATCATCCTCTTCACCCTCGACGAGACCAGCTATGCGCGCGAACTGGCGCCGCTGGCCGGCACCTACCCGGCGCTGAAGCTCGGCCCGGCCTGGTGGTTCCACGACAGTCCGGAAGGCATGCGCCGCTACCGCGAGATGACCACCGAGACGGCTGGCTTCTACAACACCGTCGGCTTCAACGACGACACCCGCGCCTTTCCATCCATACCGGCGCGTCACGATGTTGCGCGCCGCGTCGACTGCGCGTTCCTGGCGCGTCTCGTCGCCGAACACCGGCTGCGCGAGGACGAGGCGCACGAGCTGGCGCGGGAGCTTGCCTACACGCTTGCGAAAAAGGCCTACCGGCTCTGAACCGGTGCGCTTCTCTGTGACCTATAGTCCGGCCATCTCGCACTGGTTGCCGAGCGTGTTCAAATAGGGGGCGACATGGCATCGGACACCGCAACCAACCTCAGGGTCGAGAGAAAACCCAAGCTGTCGGAGACGGTCGTCGCGACGATTCGCAAGCAGCTGCAGGCGGGCGAGATCCTGCCCGGCCATAAACTGCCGACCGAAGGCCAGCTGACCGAGACCTTCGGCGTCAGCCGCACCGTTATCCGCGAGGCGCTGGCGAAGCTCGCCGCCGACGGCCTGGTCGAGCCGCGCCAGGGCGCCGGCGTGTTCGTCACCGAGCACGTCTCGACGATGTTCGGCGCGCTGGCCGCCGACATGAGCAGCAAGGATTCGATCGCCCTAAACGTGCTCGAGGTGCGGCTGGCGATCGAGATCGAATCGGCTGGGCTCGCCGCCATCCGCCGCAATGCCGCGCAGGAGGCGGCGATCCAGGAAGCGTTCTTCGAATTCGAACGGCTGCTGCTCGCCAGCGAGCCGACCGGCCTGGCCGACCTCGCCTTCCATCGCGCCATCGCCACTGCCACCAGCAACCCGTTCTATGTCGACATGCTCGACGTGCTCGGCCGGCGCGCCATTCCGTGCGACGTCACCTTACCCCGGTCGGCCGAACTGGTGCAGTCCGACACATACCAGCGCGGGCTGCAGCGCGAGCATCTGGTGATCCTCAACGCGATTACATCAGGCGATGCCGAAGCCGCGCGCGAGGCGATGCGCACACACCTCACTGCCAGCCAGCAGCGCTACCGCAAGCGCCTGCACGCAAGGCAGGTTTTTTATACCGACACGGTCAAGGCCGCTGCTGGCGAATGACCCATCTCAAGTCGGGACAGCAATGAGCCAGAGCCATACCGGCTACACTTCGTCGCCGCTGCGGCGATGGGGCGCGACATGCTCTATCTCGGTATGGGCCACCAAGGACGTATCATTAGCCTCGACGGATAAGGCCGCGCCGGCGAAATTCTACCTGCTCAGAGCGCCATGTTTGTCCGGCACGCACCCCCACCCCAGTCCAAACGTCCACAAGGGGGAGGAAATCTTGCAGCAGCCCTGCCTGGTGACAAGCTTTGACGATATTGGTCGAACCAGTGGCGCCATCGTCTCCCTCCCCTAAGCAGGGCAATTGCATATGGGAAGCCGACGCTTTCGCTCTACGACATACCCCCACCCCTAACCCCTCCCCACTGTTTGGACCGGAGACATCGCGAACAGGTGTGCGAAGACATCGCGAACAGTTTTGCGCGTTTTGCGCGAGGGGGTTCGGGATGCCATTCGGGGACAACAGCGCGATGAAACAGAAATTGGAATTCGTCAGGTTGGCGAGCGCGGCGGGTGCGAATGTGAGCGCGTTGTGTCGGCGCTTCGGAATCGGCCGGACGTTGGCCCACAAGCTGATCGCTCGCTATCGAGCGCAAGGCGATGCGGGGCTTTTGGAGCGTTCGCGGCAGCCCCATTTGAGCCCACGGCGCAGCGCCCCTGAGGTCGAAGCGGCAGCCCTTTGGGTGCGTGCGGCGCATCCGGCCTGGGGTGGGCGCAAGATCGCGCGTGTGCTCGCTCGCGAGGGTATCGGCACCCCTTCGCCCTCGACGGTGACCGGCATCCTGCGCCGCAACGGGATCGAGCTCGGATTGCAGGGCGGCGGGGCGCAGCCTTTCATCCGCTTCGAGCACGAAGCCCCCAACGATCTGTGGCAGATGGACTTCAAGGGCCATGTCGCCCTGCGCACCGGCCGGCTGCATCCGCTCACCGTGCTCGACGACCATTCGCGCTTCTCGATCGTGCTGTCGGCCTGCTCCGATCAGACCACCCAAACCGTGCAAACGCGCCTGATCGAGGCCTTCCGTCGCTATGGCCTGCCGTGGCGCATCGCCACCGACAATGGCCCGCCCTGGGGCGATGGCGGCCGCAACAACTTCACGCTGCTCACGGTCTGGTTGATCGAGGCCAGCGTCGCCGTCAGCCACTCCAGGCCTTGCCACCCGCAGACACTCGGCAAGGACGAGCGCTTCCACCGAACGCTCAAGGCCGAGGCGCTGCAGGGACCACCCTTTGCCGATCTCGCCAAGGCTCAGCACGCCTTCGACCAGTGGCGCCATGTCTACAACGCCCAGCGTCCCCACGACGCGCTGGACGGCGCCGTGCCGCTCGACCGCTACCGGGCCTCGCAGCGCCAGTATCGCGAAATTGTCGAGCCGTTCGAATACGCCAAGGACGATCTCATCCGCCGCGTTCAGCAGCATGGCTTCGTCTCTATTCTCGGCCGCAAAATGCGCCTCTGCAAAGCCTTCGCCGGAAAATCCGTTGCCTTCCGTCCGACCGCAACAGACGGCCTCTTCGACGCCTGGTTCAGACACCAGAAAATAGAAACCATCGACCTCAATGCCATGGCTCGATAGCATGCAAAACTGTTCGCGATGTCCTCGCACACCTGTTCGCGATGTCTCCGGTCCAAACACCCACAAGGGGGAGGGAAACTTCCGCAGGCGCTGATCTCGGCAAACTGTCGATGTCTCGACGCCAAAGATGAATAAGAGCACGCGGTAGCGTTCCCTCCCCCTTGTGGGGAGGGTTAGGGTGGGGGTCCATCTTCGCAAGAATCCATATGCGATTGCCTGCTCCCTAAGGGAGATCGAGCACGGAATGACCCGCGCCCCAAAAGAAGCGCGGGTCTGTTGCCTGGGCGCTTGTGGCGCCGCGGTACTCAAGACATCACCGCAGGATGTGGAGCCTGCAGCATCGTGGTGAAGATAGTCTTAATGCGCCGGTGTCGCGTGGTCACGATGGCTGGCGGCTGCGTCGGGTCAGGTGATGTGCCGGAGCAGGCTGAAAATCCGCTCGAACGTCTTGCCGTAGGGCGGGCGCAGCAAGCCCCCCGCGCTCAGCCGCGACTGCAGGAAAACCGGCTTCTCCTTGCTGAAGGTGCGGAAACCCCATTCGCCGTGATAGGCGCCCATACCGCTGGCACCGACACCGCCGAAAGGCTGGTTCTCCTGCACCAGATGCAGCATGCAGTCGTTGATGGTGACGCCGCCGGCGACGGTCTCGTGCAGGATGCGTTGACGGTTGGCGCTGTCGCGCCCGAACCAGTAGAGCGCCAGCGGCCGGTCCGCCCGGTTCACATGGTCGATCGCCTCGTCTATCCCGGCATATTCGACGATCGGCAGCACCGGCCCGAAAATCTCCTCGCGCATCAGCCGCAGGTTTGAGCCGGCATTGCGGACCAGGGTCGGCAGCAACTTCCGGCTGGTGGCACCGAGCTCCTCGCCGGCCGGATTGATTTCGGTGACATCGGCGCCGGCATCGCGGGCTTCGGTGATCATGTCTCGCAGGCGTTGGTGATGCCGGCCGCTGATGATGGCGGTATAGTCGGGGTTATCGCGCAGGGTCGGGTAGAGCCGCCCCACAGCCGTTGCAAGTTTCGCGACGACAGCGCCTGCCTGTCCCTTCGGCACCAAGAGATAGTCCGGCGCGATGCAGGTCTGCCCGGCGTTCAACAGCTTGCCATAGGCGATGCTGGCTGCCGCCGCATCGAGGTCGCAGGATGGATCGAAGATTGCCGGCGACTTGCCGCCGAGCTCGAGCGTGACCGGGGTCAGGTTGGTGGCCGCGGCCATCGCCACCTGGCGGCCGACCGCCGTCGAGCCGGTGAACAGCAGGTGATCGAAAGGCATCGACACGAAGGCCTTGCCCATTTCGGCGTCGCCGGTGATGACGCTGAGCTCATCGGGCGCGAAATGCTCGCCGGCCAGTTGCGCCAGCAAGGCGGAAAAGGCCGGCGTCAGTTCGGACGGCTTGACGAGCACGCGATTGCCGGCGGCAAGCGCCGCGGTGACCGGCGCGACGGCGAGCTGGAAGGGGTAGTTCCACGGCGACACGATGCCGACGACACCGAGCGGCTGCGCGACGAGGCGATTTCTGCCGGGCAGGAACGGCAGGGTGGTGGCAACGCGCCGTTCGCGCATCCAGCTTTTCAGATGGGACATGGTATGGCGGATGCCGGCGCGCACGACGAACAGTTCGGCAAGGCGCGTCTCGTGCGCCGAGCGGCCACCAAAGTCGGCGTCGATCGCCGCGCAGATGTCTGCCTCATGCCGCTCGGTCAATGCCAGCAGGCGCTTCAAGCGGTCCTTGCGGACGCCAATGTCCGGAAAGGGCTGCGCCTCGAAGGCCGCGCGCTGTAACTCGAACCGCTCGCCGAGAACATCCTGTTTGGTCTGCAGCACCGCGCCCTCCCTGGCCTGAAGGCCAAGCTTACATCGCACGGCGTGAGGGAATCCAGCGGGGGTGCTGATATCGCAAGGGAAGGGACAGCCTCTAGCCCATAGGGAGTGAAGCTGATGCGCCGCCTGGCTGGGGGCATACGATCATCGGGTTCCTGCAAAGGGGCGTTGTGGTTGGTTGATTGCTGCGTTACTCCAAAGCGTCACGCGGAGAGTCGCTTTGATCGGTTTCCACATCCTCTCCAATTCCCGAAAAATCGGTTCCAGTCCGGTGTCCGGCTGATGCAGGCGCAGGCAGCGAGCATTCGGGCCGAGGATCCCAAGCGGCGCGTCCTGAAGGACGTGTTCGGCTTTGACGATTTTCGTCCCGGCCAGGCCGATGTCATGGATGCGCTGCTGGCGGGGCGTCATGTACTGGCTGTCATGCCGACCGGTGCTGGCAAATCGCTCTGCTACCAGGTGCCGGCGCTGGTTCTGGGCGGGTTGACCATCGTCGTTTCGCCGCTGGTGGCGCTGATGCAGGATCAGGTCGCGGCGCTGCGCCTTGCCGGCGTGGCCGCCGATACGATCAATTCCTCGATCGACCGCGAGGCCAATGTCGCCGCCTGGCGTCGCGTCGCGGCGGGCCAGACGCGCCTGCTCTATCTCGCGCCGGAGCGGCTGATGACCGAGCGGATGCTCGAGGCGCTGGCCAGGCTCGACATCAGCCTGATCGCTGTCGACGAGGCGCATTGCATCTCGCAATGGGGTCCGGCGTTCCGACGCGAATATGAGGATTTGTCGCGGCTGCGCGGCATCTTCCCCGGTGCCGATCATCGCGCTGACGGCGACGGCGGACGAGGGCACACGCACCGACATCGAAGCACGGCTGTTCGCCGAGCGTGTCGAAACCCTGGTGCTGGGCTTCGACCGGCCGAACATCAAGCTTGCCATCGCGGCCAAGCAGGACGGCAAGCGGCAGTTGCTGAGTTTCATCGAACGTCACGCCGGCCGCAGCGGCATCGTCTACTGCCTGTCGCGCAAGAAGACGGAAGAGATGGCGGCGTTCTTGGAAAAGAACGGCGTCACCGCGCTCGCCTATCATGCTGGCATGAGCAAGGAGGCGCGCGACGCCAACCAGAACAGCTTCATGACCCTGTCTGGCGTCGTCATGGTGGCGACCATCGCCTTCGGCATGGGCATCGACAAGCCTGATGTCGCCTATGTCTTCCACACCGATATGCCGGGCAGCCTGGAGGCCTACTATCAGGAGATCGGCCGCGCCGGCCGCGACGGGCGGGAGGCCGAGGCGCATATGCTGTTTGGCCTTGGCGATATCCGCATGCGGCGGATGTTCATCGACGACGAGGACGCGCCGGCCGAGCACAAGAGGCGTTCGCATGGCCGGCTCGATACGTTGATCGGCTATTGCGAGACGGCGCAGTGCCGCCGCCAGGTGCTGCTTGGCTATTTCGGCGAGGAGGCGTCGCCTTGCGGCAATTGCGACAACTGCCTCGACCAGGCGCCGCGCGCGGATGGCGGGGCGGAGGCGCGGATCATCCTGGCGGCCATGGCGCAGAGCGGCGAACGTTTCGGTGCCGGCCATGTCATCGACATCCTGCTCGGCCATGAGACCGAGAAGCTGCTGGCCAGGGGCCACCAGAGGCTCGCCAGCTTCGGCAGCGGCGTGGCACACAAGAAGGATTTCTGGCTGTCGCTGATCCGGCAGCTGGTCGCGGGCGGGTTCCTGGCGCCGGATCCGGGCGGCCATGGCGGCCTCGCCATCGCGGAAAAGGGCCATGCGCTTGGCCGTGGCGAAGTGCCGTTCCACTACCGCGTCGAGGTGCGCAGCCGCGCCTTGCGCGGCAAGATGCGTTCCGCCCAGGGTTCCGCCACGAATGGGGAAGGCGTGGATGCTTCACTGCTGGCCACACTCAAGGCGCTGCGGCTGCGGCTGGCCAAGGAGCGCCAGGTGCCGGCCTATGTGGTGTTCTCCGACCGCACCCTGATCGACATGGCCGAGCGCCGCCCGCACGACCTCGATGCCTTCGCCGAGGTGAATGGCGTCGGCGCCGCCAAGCTCAAGGAGTTCGGCAAGATTTTCCTGAGTGCAATCGCCGGGCATCAATCCGATGGGACGGCCTGACGGCAACCATGACCGTCGGTTGTCGCCATGATCGTCAGTTCGTGAGACAGCATTTTTTGAATTTCTTGCCGCTTCCACAAGGGCATGGATCGTTGCGTCCGACATCGCGCAAGGGGTTGGTGGCTGGTGTCATGTCGGACCAATCTCGGTCTGGCCAAGGCGATTGCCAATCTTCCTCGCCAAGACCACTGCCCTCGTCGAGACCAATGCCGCGGGTCCAGTCCAGCGCCGCAAGCACATCTTCGATGTAGCCGAGATTGACGCGCTTGAACCGGTCGACGTCGTCCGGCCTTTGCTCGGCGCTCCGGAGGTTGTTTTCGAAATGGCCGCGATCAAGCACGCCCGGCGGTATTCGGCCCTCGTCCCAGGCACCGTGAGCGAGTCCTGCCATGTCGCGCAGTCCAAGCAGGGCGATTGCCTCGAGCCAGCCGATCCAGGCAAAATCGCCGTCGGCAGCCAGCCTTTCCTTGTGGAAGCGTTCGAGAAAATGCCGCATCCGGTCGCGCTCGATGCGGCCATCCCAGGCCAGAAAAGTCGCCGCGCCGAAGAGTGCATCGCGGGCAAATTCGTCGACGGAGCGATCGGCGATGATTCCGAACAGGGCGTCGACATCGCCGTCGAACACGCCGGCGGCAATGCTCGACATGGTTTCGGTAAGGGCATCGCCAAGCAGGCGATCGACTTCCTTCGCGGGGCGACGCAACAGGCGCAGCAAGAGTTGGCATGCCTGACTGTCGCGGGCGCCGCCCAGGATATACAGGCCCCTGAAGAGCAGCATCTCCTCGTCGTCCGACAGAGCTATCCCATCGGCTGCCTTTGCGAGAACCGCGCGCAATGCGGGACCGGATTCTTCGATCCTGATGGTGCAGAGCCCAATGGCGACATCCGGCAATTGCCGCTCGGTAGCCACGGCGTACAATTGATCTTCGATCGGACCGAGATCGAAGTCGGGCTGGCCGTTGCCCAGGAGTTTTTCCGCCTCTTCCTTCTTCATGGGAACCTCGATCGTTAACCTTCGCCAAATCTACGCCAGGCCTTTTGACTTTCAACAGCCGATCTGGGGTGGCCAACAAATTCCTGTGCTGCAGACCCGGGCTGGCGATTTCTCGCTGTCTGTTCACTCGGCCTCGTTCACTCTCCGAAGTTTCAGGCACGGGTTGGCAGCAAATGGCGGAGGTCGAGAAGGACCTAGGCCATAGGCGGCACTGGCGCGGGCCGATGCGCCAGTGGGGTTTCGCCTTTCTCTAGCGGCGGAAGAAGACATTATCGTTGTTGCCGAGGATGGAGTGCAGAGCAGTTGTTTGCGATCTTCGATCTGATCGCTGCCAAGCCGTCGCCAGCGTCATGTTGGACCAAGGGAGTTGCCAGTCATTCAGCGATCTAGTTGCCGGAGATCAGATGCAAGTCGGCTTTCCCGTTCTTCACGGCCGCCACCGACAGCTTCCGGTCGAACGTCGCCAGTTGGCCGCCATGCGTCTTGGCGAGCGCAAGCAGATAAGTATCGGTGACTTGTGCCGATGTCAGGATTTTTGTCGCATCGATATCGTCTGATCCCACCAGGCTGACATCATCGGACCAAAAGCTGTGCCCTGGAAGTGCGCGCAATTTGCCTACAATCTCCGCGACGATTGCGGGAGAACCCGGGTTATTGGGATATTTGGGGTTGCCGACAATCCGGATCACGCCGTTTTCGGTGATGGGACAGGTGGCCCAGGAGACACTGCCGAGCGCCTCAAACCAGCGATGCGCGTCGTCATGCGCGACGTGGCCTGGATCAATCAGCGCGATCACCACATTGATGTCGAGCAGAAAGGTCACGGCAGTTCATCGCGCAAGGTGTTGACGATCTCAAGCGTGACCGAAGGCGTGTCTTGCCTGGGTGACAGCAAAGGTATCCCGTTTCGCTCGTTGCCGGAGAATGGCCTACGCAAGGAGCGGCGGGCGAGATCGGAGATGACCTCGCCCAGGCTGCGCTCCTGCTGCCGCGCCATTGCCTTTGCCGCGAGGAGCACGTCGTCATCGATTGCCAGTGTCGTTCTCATATCGCCCTCTTGGTGCGCATCAAACATCACGCATCATATAGGGCGGAGAACTTGAATTCTCAAGGACAGAGGCGGGGCTCGGAAATGCCCTGCAGTCTGGCGTCATCGATCTTTGCGATCAGCGCATGCGAGGCCGGGTGATCGGCCAGAGTGCGAAGGCTTACCGATTTGTAAGGCCGAAGAGAATCACAGCAAAGGCCGACGCTTAGCCATGGATCTTGCGAGAATCGTCCAGGCCGGCGCATGGGCGAGCCTCCGAGGACCTAAACCTGCCTCGGTCCAGTCACCATATACAGGGCTTCGCGCACGGCGAATAACGATACCTACCGAAGGATTTTTAGAATGCCCAAGTCACGGCTGATCCAAGTGGCGTCGATATTGTTGATACTGTCGACGGCACTTGGGAGCGTATCGCTCAACCCGGCAGAAGCCCGCAGAGGCGGCAGTTTCGGCAGTCGCGGCAGCCGGACTTTCCAGGCCCCCGCTCCGACGACAACTGCCCCCTATACCGCGCCCGTGAAGCGCTCGATGACGCCCAATACCGTCCAACCGGCGTCACCGTCGCAGCCGTCGCTTGCTCAGCCGCGTCCAAGTTTTTGGAGCGGCTTTGGCGGTGGGCTGGTTGGCGGGCTGGTCGGCGGACTGCTCTTCAATGGAATCTTTGGCATGATGTTTGGCCACGGATTTGGCGGCATCGGTGGCGGCCTCAGCTTCATACTCCAGTTGTTGCTGATCGGCGGTGTCGTCATGTTGGCAATGCGGTTCTTCAGCCGCAACAATACCGCTGCGACCGAGGCTGGAGGTTTCGCGCCTCCATTTGGCCGGCAGGGTTTTGGAACCGGCGCGCCAGCTTACAGCCCGCCTGCGGCCACCGGGACAGGGACAAGCGGCGCAACCGGTGCGGACGAAATCGGGATTACCGATGCGGATCGTTCCGCGTTCGAACGCATTCTCTCGGACATGCAAGCAGCGTTCGCCCGCGAAGACCACCAAGGGCTACGCCGGCTGACAACGCCGGAAATGGTTTCCTACCTTTCCGAGGAGTTGGCGGACAACGCCACCAAGGGCTTGAAGAACGAGGTATCAAATCTTCAGTTCTTGAACGGTGAGGTCTCCGAAGCGTGGCGTGAGGGCACGCGCGACTACGCGACGGTGGCAATGCAATGGTCCGCTATCGACGTCATGCGCAACCGTCAAACAGGCGCCGTCGAACAGGGCGACCTCAACAATCCTGTCGAGACAACGGAGCTGTGGACCTTCACGCGTGAGACTGGGCAACCATGGCTGCTATCCGCGATCCAGGAAACGGCCAGTTGAAAGGCAACGCCATCTGGGATTGCCCGCTGCGGACGTGGTGGCTCGTCTCCTAAACTTCTTGCGGCGCCGCGGCGGGAAATGCCAGAACTCGGACGGTCAGTCCGAGCTGCCTCAAACGAATCCTACAATCGACAGCAGCCGGCGAGCACTCTGACGCGTTGCGAGGCCTGGTGTCATGACGCTGTTGTCTTCGGTGCGTAGGGAAGGGTCCCCCTCGCACCCAGGAGACTCCCCCATGCGTCATCCAGTTTCGTCCCTGCACCTTTCCAAGCTTGCCTTCAGCCTCGTTGGCGCAGCGGCTCTTGTCGCCACTGGTAGTCTCGTCGCGCGTGCCGACGGGGCTCCCGGGGTATCTCCGGGCTTCACCCTTTCAACCTTCGTCACCCCGCCCGCCGGCTCATCAAAGCCGGACTCGCTGGCCTTGATCGACGGCAATGTCTGGATCGGCTATGCAAATGGCGGCAAGCCCGATGGTTCCGATGGCGGCATGAGCCAGATCGTCCAATATTCGCTCGACGGCAAGGTGTTGAGAACCCTGTCGGTCAAAGGCCACAATGACGGCCTGAAGCTCAATCCAGCGACAAAGAAGATCTGGGCGCTGCAAAACGAGGACGGCGACGCCAACCTCGTCGTCATCGATCCCGTGAGCGGAGCGATGGAAAATTACACTTTCGAGGCCGGCAAGCATGGTGGTGGCTATGACGATGTCGCGTTCAAAAATGGCGAGGCCTTCATTTCAGCCTCCGCCCCGCAGGTCGATGGCGGCAAGACCAATCCCGGCCCCTCCATTGTCACAGCCAAGTTGACTGCGGATCACAAGGTCGTCGTGGCGGCCGCCTTTGCAGGTGCGCCGAACGTCACTGACATCGCCACCGGCGACAAGGAAACCCTCAACCTCACGGATCCAGACTCGCTTACGATCGCCCCCTCCGGCGATTTGGTGATGACCAGTCAGGATGATAGCGAGTTGCTTTTTGTCCACAAGACCTCAACGAGTGGCGGCGAGGGCAAGGTTCTCCATCTCATGGGAGGCGTCAAGGTCGACGACACCACCTTTGTCGGCGCCAAGCACGGCTTTCTGCTGGTGGCCGATACGCCCGCCAATATCGTCTACAAGATCGAAGCGGCGAATTGGGGGGTAGGCACAGCCTATTCAGCGATGAGCGGTGTCGATGCGACGAAAGTCGCCCCGGCGATCCCGGGCTATGTCGGCCTTCTCGACGTCAACAGCGGCGCCCTGCTGCCGGTCACCACCAACATGCAGGCGCCGCATGGCATGATTTTCGTTTCTGGAAAATAAGCCGATTGAATCGTTGGAACAAGGACGAACATCGCGATCAGGCAGGCAAGACACGGCTAAAGTGAAACGGATTGTTGGCGCGGCCGCCGTGTCGCGCCAGCCTGCGCCAACGCAATATCCGCGGTTGTCAGACCACAGTCGCGACGAAAACGACTCGTGCCGCTGAGAGGCATGGACTGGAAAGCCCTCTTCCAGTTCGCTGGAAGAGGGCTTCGTGATCTCAGAAGTGTCAGGGCTTGGCTATGCATTTGCGTTGGCGCCGCACCTTGCTGCCGTGTCCGCCGGTAATCTGCTTGATCTGGCCAGCCGGACATGTCCCGTCATCGACCAGCAGCTTCGTACCGAAGGTCAATGTGCCGGGGCTGGGTTCCGATTTGAGTGTCTGATTGCAGCCCGAGAGCATCGCGGCTCCCGCAAGCAAAATGATGTAGCGCTTCATTTTCTCACTCTCCCGATAGATTGCCCGCCTCGCAGTCAGAGCGTACGGTCAAATGGAAAGAGCATGAGACAATCGATGCCGCTTCATCCAAATGGGTGACTTGAAGGTGTTAGTTGAATTGCGCTTCCTCGCAATTGGACCCTGCGCCATGAACCTAGCAATTGGTTCTTGGTGTAGACGACTCTTGTAGTTCGGACAGGGGTGGTTTCGAGCTGATCACAGCTGGCGGGAGCGAATCCGTGTCGCCGCCTGACGGGAACGGATCAGTTACCAACGGGTTGAGCGATTTCAGCTGCTTAGGGGGCCGATGGCGGAGAGGGAGGGATTCGAACCCCCGATGGGCTTGCACCCATGCCGCATTTCGAGTGCGGTGCATTCGACCACTCTGCCACCTCTCCGCGGTCATGGTCGGCCGTTGCCGGCGCGGCGCACTAGATAACGGCTGAACGGGCAGGTTACAAGGCCAATCCGTGAGTTATTTGGCTTCCCGGACAAGCCATGGATTCATGCCGGTTCAGGTGCAGAGGGGATTAGGCAGAAGCCGGACCACCCACGCATCCTCGCCTCCAGATGGCAGCAACGCCATGCGGTCATGTCGACACGGCTGGATGCTTGCCCGCCAATAACAGTCTCGGCACCGGCCTTCGCCTTGACTCGCACCCAGCCTTCGGTTAGGGACAGCGCGCAATCGGCGTGGAGGTTTCTTCCGCGCCGCTTGTTTTTTGAACCCGCAGACTGACAAAAAGACGGCCGAACCGCCAGAGGCGGTTCATCAAGGCCGACCGAACAGCGAAAGGCAAAAAATGTTCGCAGTCATTAAAACGGGTGGCAAGCAGTATCGCGTTGCCGCCAACGATCTCCTGAAGATCGAAAAAGTCGAAGCCAATGTCGGCGATATGGTCGAGATCGGCCACGTGCTCGCGCATGGCGAGGGCGAGAATGTCACGTTCGGCGCGCCGTTCGTCGATGGCGCGGTTGTCACCGCCGAAGTCGTCGAGCAGGGCAAGAACCGCACCGTCATTGCTTTCAAGAAGCGCCGCCGGCAGAACTCGCGCCGCAAGATCGGCCATCGCCAGCTTTTGACCACCGTGCGGATCTCCGAGATCCTGCTGGGTGGCGCCAAGCCGACGAAGACGGCAGCGGTCAAGGCGCCCAAGAAGGAAGCCAAGGCAGAGGCCGCGACCGAAGCGAAGGCGGAAGCCGCGCCGAAGAAGGAAGCCAAGGCCGCCGAGACCGCGGCAGCACCGCTGTTCAAGGCGCCGAAGGGCGAGCCGGACGACCTGACCGTGATCAAGGGCATCGGCCCGGTCGCTGCCAAGGATCTCGCCGAGCAGGGCATCATCACCTTCGCCCAGCTCGCCAAGCTGACCGACAAGGATGTCGCCAAGATCGACGAGCACATGCCCTTCAGCGCCGACCAGATCAAGGACTGGCGCGAGCAGGCCAAGGAATTGGCGGCGAAGTAATTTTCTGGCGATCAGGTCGCCGGATCGGACTTGAAACGGAACGCGAACGCGTTCATAAGGCCTTTTAGGCGCCTTGCGGCGCAACGGAGTTAGTTAGATGGCACACAAGAAAGCTGGCGGCTCGTCGCGCAACGGTCGCGACTCGCATTCTAAGCGTCTGGGCGTGAAGAAGTTCGGCGGCGAAGCCGTCATCCCGGGCAACATCATCATTCGTCAACGCGGCACCACGTGGCATCCCGGCGTCAATGTCGGCATCGGCACGGACCACACCCTTTTTGCGCTCGAAAGCGGCGCCGTGACGTTCAACAAAAAAGCCAACGGCCGAACCTACGTATCGGTCAACCCGATTACCAAAGCCGCGGAGTAGCCGGTTCCGCACTAGAACACCGGCGCCCATCTCGGGAACCGGTGTCTGGCAAAGCCAGGAAAAGGATCAGGGGAGATGGGTTTCCATCTCCCCTTTTTCTTGGCCTGGAGGACTTTCACATGGTTGCCGAAGCGGAAGACACCGACGACGAAAGTTACGCGATAGACTGCCCGGTGCTGGTTACCGAGCGGCTGGTGATGCGGGCGCCCCGCGAAGCCGATATTCCGCAACTGGTCGAACTCGCGGACAACCGCCATGTCGCCGAAATGCTGGCCCGCATGCCGCACCCTTATGGCGAGGCCGAGGGACGCGCCTTCCTTGCCATGACCAAGTCGCGCCGTGCCGGCATCGCCTATGCCTTGACGCTGGCCGGCACCGAAACCTTCGTCGGCTGCGCCGGTCTCAACACCACCGATCGCGGGCTGGAACTCGGCTACTGGATCGGCGAGCCTTACTGGAAGAAGGGCTATGCGACGGAGGCAGCCCACGCGCTGGTCGACCTCGCCTTCCAGAAGACGTCGATCCAGGTGCTGCACGCTTCTACGCGGGTCATCAATCCGGCTTCGCGCCGGGTCATCCACAAGTGCGGGTTCCAGTATGCCGGCCAGGGCATGCTGAACTCGATCGTTGCCGGCCAGGTGCCGGTCGAGCGCTACCGGCTCGACAGGAAGACCTGGACCAGCCTGCGTAACTGGGTGCACTTTTAGGTGTGTCGAGATTCAGGTGAGGCCGGCCTGCGAATGGCGGTTTCCTGCGCTTCCGGTGCTCACGTACGAAAAGTACGTTCCGCTCCGGTTCTCGGAAGCCCCTTCTCGGCGCGGCCTGACCTGAATCTCGACACACCTCGGCGCATGGCGTCGAAACCAAGGGTCTGGGAAGGATCGTCGGTTGCGGGACCAGATTAAGGTCAGCCCAGTTCGACCCACACCGGCAGGTGGTCCGAACCGATCGCTTGCCGGTCGACCCACAGACGCTTCAGGGATTTGGCCAGCGAAGCGCTGGTGAAGACATAGTCGATGCGCTTGTGGCGGCTGGTATTGGTGGGCTGATCGGGGTCGACCCAGCTGACGAGATCGTCGCCCGTGACGTTCAGGCGCAAGGCGGCATCGACGGCAAAGTCGGCGGTCAGCGGCATGCCGAATTCGTGGTCCGGCCGGCCGGCGAGTTCGACATATTCGGGTGAGCCGGCCAGCATGTTGAAATCGCCCATGCCGACAAAGGCTTCGGGATGCGGCAATTCCGGCAGGCCGATCTCGGCGACGCCAGACAGCGCGCCGCCTTCGAGCGCATAATTCAGCATGCGCTGGCGCAGGAACTGGATCTGGCTGGCGCGTTCGACCGGGCTGCGGTGATCGAGATGGATGGAATAGAAGCGGATGAAACCCAACGGCGTCTCGATCAGCGCTTCCAGCGCGCCGCGCTGGAAATTCATCATCTCGAAGCTGCGGCTGCGTGGCAAAAGCAGGTTGCGCGAAAGATGAATGGGGGTCTTCGACAGAACCATGTTGCCGAGCTGGAAGGTCGTGGTGATGGCGCGGCCATTGTCGATGCGGGAGCCAATATTGGCCTCGAAATTGCTGCCATAGACGGCGAAATAGTCGGGCAGCGCTTCGCCGATCTCGGCGACCATGTCGCGCCCGCCATTCCTGGGATTGTTGCGGGTCACCTCCTGCAGCGCGATCACGTCGGCGCCGCGCACGGCATCAGCGATGCGCTCGACATTGTACTGCCCATCAAGGCCGATGCCGTACTGGATGTTGTAGGTTACAAGCTTCATTCCGACATCTCTCCGGCCGGTCCCTCGCGGCCATTGTCACAAAACGGCCTCGCCCTTCGCCGCGCCTTGGTTTAGAGCAAGGCCGTAGATTTAGAGCAATGCCTTAAAGCCACTAGCAGAAACTGCACAATCCCATGAAATTTCTCGATCAAGCCAAAGTCTACATACGCTCCGGTGACGGCGGCGCCGGCTCGGTGTCGTTCCGGCGCGAAAAATTCATCGAGTTCGGCGGGCCGGACGGCGGCGATGGCGGTCGTGGCGGCGATGTCTGGCTGGAGGCGGTCAACGGGCTGAACACGCTGATCGACTATCGCTACCAGCAGCATTTCAAGGCCAAGACCGGCATCCACGGCATGGGCCGCAACATGACCGGTGCCAAGGGTGCCGACGTCACGCTGAAAGTGCCGGCGGGAACGCAGGTGTTCGAGGAAGACAACGAGACGCTGATCTGCGACCTGACCGTGGTCGGCCAGCGATTCCTGCTGGCCAAGGGCGGCAATGGCGGCTTCGGCAACCAGCATTTCAAGACCTCGACCAACCAGGCGCCGCGCCGCGCCAATCCCGGCCTGCCGGGCGAGGAGCTCAACATCTGGCTGCGGCTGAAGCTGATCGCCGATGCCGGACTGGTCGGGCTGCCCAATGCCGGCAAGTCGACCTTCCTGGCCGCCGTCACGGCGGCCAAGCCGAAGATCGCCGACTATCCGTTCACGACGCTGCATCCCGGTCTTGGCGTCGCCCGCATCGATGCGCGCGAATTCGTCATCGCCGACATTCCGGGGCTGATCGAAGGCGCGCATGAGGGCGTCGGCATCGGCGACCGTTTTCTTGGCCATGTCGAGCGCACGCGCGTGCTGCTGCACCTGGTCTCGGCGCAAGAGGAAAACCCGGGCAAGGCCTACAAGACCGTACGCGCCGAACTCGACGCCTATGGCAACGGCCTGACCGACAAGGTCGAGATCGTGGCGCTTTCCCAGGTCGACACGCTCGACGCCGATGCGCGCAAGAAGAAGGTCGCCTCGCTGAAGCGCGCCGCCGGTCGGGCGCCAATGCTGTTGTCGGCCGTCACCGGCGAGGGCGTCGAAGCGGTGCTGCGGGCGCTGATGGCGGTGGTGGCCGAGGCGCGGGCGCAAATCGCGGCCCCGGTCGAGACGCGCTGGGACAGATAGGACGATGCAGTCGCTGAAGACATACCGGCGCATCACCGTGAAGATCGGCTCGGCACTGCTGGTCGACCGCACGACCGGCCTGAAGCGCGACTGGCTGGCTTCGCTCGCCGACGACATTGCCGCGCTGGCCCATGGCGGCGCTGAAATCCTCGTCGTGTCGTCCGGCGCCATCGCGCTTGGCCGCACCATTCTGGGCCTTGGCAAGCGGGCCTTGAAGCTCGAGGAGAGCCAGGCGGCGGCCGCCGTCGGACAGATCGCGCTGGCCGGCGCCTGGTCGGATGCGCTCGGCAAGGGCGCGCTCAAGTCGGGCCAGATCCTGCTGACGCTCGGCGACACCGAGGAGCGCCGCCGCTATCTCAACGCGCGGGCGACGATCTCCACGCTGCTCAAGATGAAGGCGGTGCCGGTCATCAACGAGAATGACACGGTGGCCACCTCCGAAATCCGCTATGGCGACAATGATAGGCTGGCCGCCCGCGTGGCCACCATGATGGGCGCCGACCTCCTGGTGCTGCTTTCCGACATTGACGGCCTCTACACCGCGCCGCCGGCGCGCGACCCTAGTGCAAAGTTCATTCCGGTCGTCGACCGGATCACGCCAGACATAGAAGCGATGGCTGGAGCCGCCGCGTCCGAGCTGTCGCGCGGCGGCATGCGGACAAAGCTCGATGCCGGCAAGATCGCCACTGCCGCCGGCACGGCGATGATCATCACGTCGGGCACGCGGCTGTCGCCGCTGATGGCGATCGAGCGCGGCGAACGCGCCACCTTCTTCCGGCCAAGCGCCAATCCGGTCAAGGGCTACAAGACCTGGATCGCCGGCCAGCTCGAACCTGCCGGCCGGCTGACGGTCGATGCCGGCGCCATCGGCGCCCTGCTGTCGGGCAAGTCGCTGCTGCCGGCCGGCGTCAAGCTGGTCAGCGGCAATTTCTCGCGCGGCGACACGGTGGCGATCCTGTCGCCCGAGGGCCGCGAGATCGCGCGCGGGCTGGTTGCCTATGATGCCGCCGATGCCGTAAGGATCGCAGGCCTGAAGACGGCCGAGATCGAAACGGTGCTCGGTTACGAGGCGCGTTCGGCGATGATCCACCGCGACGACCTTGTGGTGAGCCATTCTGGTGACCAAGTACGAGCGGACGACCAAGTAACCAGCGGAGGATGAGCCATGCTGAAGCTGTATGAAAAATCCGGGGAAGACACCGTGGCGCTGATGGCCGATATCGGCCGCCGCGCCCGCGCTGCCGCCCGACCGCTGGCCATCACCACCACCGCCGCCAAAAACGCAGCACTTGTCGCCATGGCCGAAGCGATCGTCGCCCGGGAACAGGATATTCTCGACGCCAACGCCATCGATGTCTCGAATGGCGAGGAGTCCGGGCTCTCCGCCTCCTTCATGGACCGGCTGAAGCTTAACCCAGCGCGCATCCGTGCCATGGCTGACGGTATCAGGGAAATCGCGGCACTGCGCGATCCGGTCGGCAACGTTATCGCCGCGTGGGACCGGCCGAACGGCCTGCATATCGAGCGCGTGCGCACGCCGCTCGGCGTCGTCGGCGTCATCTATGAGAGCCGGCCGAACGTCACGGCGGATGCCGGCGCTCTTTGCCTCAAGGCCGGCAATCCGGTGATCCTGCGCGGCGGCTCGGATTCGCTCAATTCGTCGGCCGCCATCCATGCCTGCCTGGTCGAGGGCCTGAAGGCCGCCGGCCTGCCGGAGGACGCCATCCAGCTGGTGCCGACCACCGACCGCGCCGCCGTCGGCGAGATCCTGAAAGGGCTCGACGGCACGCTCGACGTCATCATTCCGCGTGGCGGAAAGAGCCTTGTCGGGCGGGTGCAGACCGAGGCGCGGGTGCCGGTCTTCGCTCATCTCGAAGGCATCTGCCATCTCTACATCGACCGCTCGGCCAAGCCCGACATGGCGGTGCGGATCGCCGTCAACGCCAAGATGCGGCGCACCGGCGTCTGCGGTGCCGCCGAGACATTGCTGGTCGACCGGGCGGTTGCCTCCACCCATCTGGTGCCGATCCTCGACGCACTTCGCGCCGCCGGCTGCGAGATCCATGCCGATGCCGAGGTGCTTAAGGTATTTTCCGACGCGAAGCCGGCCACCGATCTCGACTGGGTGACCGAATATCTCGATGCCATCATCGCGGTGAAGCTGGTCGATGGCGTGGCCGGTGCGATCGACCACATCGAGAAATTCTCTTCGCATCACACCGAAGCGATCGTCGCCGAGGATGCGCAGGCGGTCGAAAAATTCTTCAACGAGATCGATTCGGCGATCCTGCTGCACAATGCCTCGACGCAGTTCGCCGATGGCGGCGAGTTCGGCATGGGCGCCGAGATCGGCATCGCCACCGGCAAGATGCATGCGCGCGGGCCGGTCGGCGTCGAGCAACTGACCTCGTTCAAATACCGCGTGCGCGGGTCGGGACAGGTGAGGCCTTGAAGCTTTTCGTCGTTAGAGCCTGAGGCCCTTGCGCCAAGCCACCCCCCTCTGTCCTGCCGGACATCTCCCCCTCAAGGGGGGAGATTGGCTGTCATGTATGAATTCGCCAATTGCCGGCCTTGCAGGATTTGCGCTGTCCATGAAGCTGCCAGAGGGGGGCGACTAGCGCCATGCTGTCATCGCCCCAGCCCGCCATCTCCTCCCGCTATCTCAAGATGCCGCATGCCGAAAAGGGGCTGGCCGTTGGCCTGTTCGGCGGCTCGTTCAACCCGCCGCATGCCGGCCATGCGCTGGTCGCCGAGATCGCGCTCAGACGGCTGGCACTCGACCAGTTGTGGTGGATGGTCACGCCAGGCAATCCGCTGAAGAGCACCAGGGAATTGGCACCGCTCGGCGAACGATTGCAACGCTCGGAGCAGATTGCCAAGAACCCGAAGATCAAGGTCACCGCCTTCGAGGCGGCGCGCCATGTGCGCTACACCGCCGACACGCTGGCGCTGGTCAAGGCGCGCAATCCTGGCGTCGACTTCGTCTGGATCATGGGCGCCGATAGCTTGCGCGACTTCCATCGTTGGCAGCGCTGGCGCGAGATCGTCATGACCTTCCCGATCGCCGTCATCGACCGTCCGGGTGCGACACTGTCGTTCCTGTCGTCGGTCGTCGCCAAGACCTTCGACTATGCCCGCGTCGACGAAGGCGATGCGCCAAGGCTCGCCCGCATGAAGGCGCCGGCCTGGACTTTCATCCACGGCCCGCGCTCGTCGCTGTCGTCGAGCGCGATCCGCAAGCTGGCGAAGGGGTAGCGTCCGCGCGGATTTCCCTTCTCCACGCGGGGAGAAGGGAAGATCGGCTATGTCGCTTTTATCGCTCCCTTTGCCCGTTTCTTGGGCAATCCTGAGCGGGCATGTCGATTCACGAAAAACACCGCAGCGAAGCCGAGCAGGGGGCCGAGCCCACGCCGCTGATCGCGATTGCCAGCGTCATCGCGTCGATGGCGCTGATCGCCGTCGGCAATGGGCTGATGTTTGCCTATATCCCGGTCCGGCTCGGCGCCGAAGGCTTCGATCCGACCTGGGCCGGGCTGATCATCACCGGTCTTTCGGCAGGCGGCCTAGCCGGTTGTATCCTGACCGGACCGCTGGTGCGCAGGGTTGGCCATGCCCGCGCCTTCATGGTGCTGTCGGCGCTGATCGCGCTGGCCAACGCCGCTGTCGGCGCCGGCCCACATCCGTTGCTGTGGATCGCGGCCCGCGCGCTATACGGCTTTGCCATATGCGGCCTGTTCATCGTCGCCCAAAGCTGGCTGAACGATGCCGTCGCCAACGCCATTCGCGGCCGGGTGATGGCGTTTTTCTACGTCGCCTATGTCGCCGGGCTCGGCGTCGGCTATGCGACGCTGGCTCTTGTCGACATCAGAACCGCGGATGCGCCGCTGATCGGCATCGTCTTCACGGCGCTGTCGATCCTGCCGGTCGGATTGACGCGGCTGGCCCAGCCGCCGGCGCCGCAAGCAGCCTCGGTGGCGCTTGGCCGAGCCTGGCGGATTTCGCCGGTCGGTGTCGCCGGCATGCTTGCGGTCGGCGGCCTGTCGATGGCAATCGCCGGTTTCGCGCCGATCCATGCCACGGCCAAGGGCTACAGCCAGGCGGACGTCGCGCTGCTGCTTTCGGCGATGCCTGTCGGCACGCTGATCCTGCAGATCCCGCTCGGCTGGATTTCCGACCGCACCGACCGCCGCTATGTGCTGATCGCGGCATCCGCGCTCGCCACGCTCGCCGGCCTGTTCGCGCTGGGGTTCGATGGCGGCGCGCTGACGGCGCTGGTGGTGATCTACATCGTCTGGGACGGTGCGTCGGAATCGATCTATTCGCTCTCCAGCGCGCACGCCTCCGACCGTGCCGGCAAGGAGGACATGGTGGCGCTGTCCAGCTCGCTTTTGTTTGCCTGGTCGCTGTCCGGTTTCATCGTGCCCGGCATCGTCACGGCGCTTTCGGCCGTCTTTGGAACACAGGCCTTCATCTATGTGGCGATCCTCATCGCCGCGGCCTTCTGCCTGTTCGTGCTGTTGCGCGTGTTCACCACACGGCCGGTTCCGGCCCATGAAACCGGCAATTTCGCGCCGATGACGGCGCAGGCGCCGCTGCCGGTCGAACTGGCCTTCGGACCGGACGAGCAGGATCGGCACCGAGGCAATTGACTATTGTCGGCGGGCTTGCGGTGGCGAGGCTTCCGGCGGCGGCAACGGGATCGAAATGCCTTCCGCGTCGAATTCCTGCTTGGCGCGCTTGGTGAGATCGGTCTGGGTGGCGAAGAAATCCGCCGACGATGTCCAGTAGCGCAAGGCAATCGAAGCCGTGCTCTCGCCCAATGTCGCCACGAAAGCGACCGGCGCCGGATCGCGCTTGACCCGGCACTCGGCGACGGCAATGGCAAGCAGTGTCTTCTGGGCGCGGTCGATGTCGTTCCAGGAACCGATCGAGAGCGTGATGTCGCTGCGGCGCACACCATTGCGCGAGAAGTTGCGCACCGGCTGGTTCCACAGCGTCGAATTGGGTGCAAGGATGTAGACGCCATCGGCGGTCCGCAATCTGGTGGCGAAGAGGCCGATCTCCTCGATCGAGCCGGCAACGGGACCGACCTCGACGGACTCGCCGATGCGGAACGGCCGTAGCGCCAGAAGCATGATGCCGGCAGCGATATTCTGCAGCGTGCCTTGCAACGCCAGGCCGATGGCGAGACCGATGGCGCCGATGGCGGCAATGATTGACGCCGTCTGCACGCCAAACTGGCCGAGCACCATGATTGTGACGAGGATCAGGATGGCGTAGCGGACGATCTTGGAGAAGAAATGCCGCAACGTCGCGTCGAAGCCATGGATATGGCCGAGGCCGGCGAAAATCGAGCGTTCGGCAAGGCCGGCGACGATATAGCCGACAACCAGCAGGATGACGGCACCGATGGCCGAGAAGGAATAGGAAACGATCAGCGTGCTCAGTTGCGCGAGGCCGGCCTGGGCAGTGAGAAGGGCATTTTGAGGGTCGATCGGCATGGCAAAATTCCGGTTGGTCGGTGAGCCGATAACCCACGCGGGCCGCGACGGTTCCGATCTTTTCCGGCATGCGGCGGAACCGCTGGACCGACAATACGTTCGTGCGTGACAAGGCGCCGTCTTGAAACTGCAACGGAACTCTGCCTATCTAAGTGGCGTCACCTGCTTTTGGGGGTGATTTGGTTGTTCTTGCTGCGAAAGGAAATACACTGAGAACAGCACTGCGGAAGAAGGCCGATATCATGCCTTCGCCGGCCGGGATCAGCGTAAACGACGCCGTGTCCCGCGCCATCAAGACAGTCCTTGCCAGTCTGGAAGACTCCAAGGCCGAAAACATCGTCTCAATCGACATTCAGGGGAAATCGAGCCTCGGTGACTACATGGTCATCGCGTCGGGCCGATCGCATCGCCATGTCGCGGCTGTCGCCGATCATCTTCTCAAAGCGATCAAGGATGCCGGTCTCGGCACCGCGCGCGTCGAGGGGCTGGCAGGCGCCGACTGGGTCCTGATCGATTCGGGTGACATCATCGTCCATGTCTTCCGTCCCGAAGTCCGCGACTTCTACAATCTCGAAAAGATGTGGCAGGCGCCGGATCTCGAGGAAGAAACCCTCCACTAAGTCGCCTTGTTTTGATGCATGTCATCGCCCCAAAACCGGTTCCCACTTTTGGGTGACATGCATTAGCGGCTTACAGGGGCGAGGATGAAGATATCAGTTCATGCCGTGGGCCGGATGAAAGCCGGCCCCGAGAAGCAGCTCGCCGACCGCTATTTCGAGCGCTTTGCCAAAAGTGGTCCAGCGGTGGGGCTCGAATTTGCCGGCGTGGCCGAGATCGCCGAAGGGCGCGCCCAGACCGCCAACGAGCGTCGGCGCGAGGAAGGCCAGAAGCTGCAGGCGCAGCTGTCGCCCGGCGCCGCGCTGATCCTGCTCGACGAACGCGGCAAAGGCTTTTCCTCGGAAGACTTCGCCAGGCGCATCGGTCAGCTGCGCGATGGCGGCCGCAAGGCGCTGGTCATCGCCATCGGCGGCGCCGACGGGCACGATCAGTCGCTGCGCGACCAGGCCGAACTGGTGATGTCATTCGGAATGCTGACCTGGCCGCACCAGCTGGTGCGCGTGATGCTGGGGGAGCAGCTTTATCGGGCGGCCACCATCCTTTCGGGACATCCCTACCATCGCTCGTAAACCGGTGATTGGCGCGACCCACACGGATTTCCGCCCCAATGCATGGCCAGACTGTGCCAATTGGGCTCTCGAACATGGTTTAGGGGCGCTTTCGAACATGGTTGATTGTTCGTTAACGAAGCCGCGCATAGAGTCGGGCTTCAATGTCTGAAGACTGGAAATCAGGAACGAGCTCATGGCGCGCGCGCTGCGGCATCGCGGTGGCGGTGATCGTGCTGTCGCTGCATGCGACGCGGGCCGAGAACACGCTCGACCTTGCCCCCGATCCGGACCAGAGCCGCGCCGAATACGAACAGGTCTCGAAGGAGATCACGCTGTCGGCCGATCGCCTGGCCAAGCTCTCGGCCGACATAGCGACGATCAAGAAGGACCATGCCTCGATCACCGCGGCGCTGATCCAGTCGGCGATGACCGAACAGAAGCTCGGCCAGGACATCGAGGACATCGGCGCCAAGCTGGAAGGGCTGAAGGGCCAGGAACAGAAAATCCGTGCCTCGCTGATGGCACGACGCGACGTGCTGGCCGAAGTGCTGGGCGCTCTGCAGCGCATGGGGCTCAACCCGCCGCCGGCGATCCTGGTCAAGCCCGAGGACGCATTGTCGTCGGTGCGCAGCGCCATCCTGCTCGGCGCCGTGGTGCCGGAACTGCGCCAGCAGACCGACAGCCTGCTGGCCGATCTCAAGGAGCAGTCGCGGGTTACGGCCTCGATCGAGGCCGAACGAGCGCGGCTGACGGCGGCGGTCGGCGACCAGGCGGCGGAAAAGAAGCGGCTCGGCATGCTGCTGGAAGCCAAGCAGAAGCTCGAAGCCGACACGCAAACGGAAATGGCCGCCGAGAAGCAGCGATCCGAAGCGCTGGCCGCCAAAGCCGGCAGCTTGAAGGAATTGATCGCCTCGCTCGAAGCCGACAAGAGCCGCAAGGCGGCGAATGCGGCCAAGGCCGCCGAGCAAAAGACGGCGGACGGCGACAAGACATTGGCGCCGGCGGAGGCCCCAGCGGAATTGGCGGCCCTACCTGTACCGGAAGGCAACCAACTTGCCGCCGCAGCACCCTTTTCGGCACTGCAGGGGCAGATCGCGCTGCCGGTCACCGGCCGCATCAAACGGCGATTCGGCGCCGACGACGGTAACGGCGCGGTGATGCTTGGCGACATGGTTGCGACACAATCGGGAGCCATCGTCACGGCGCCGGCGGATGGGAATGTGCTTTATGCGGGGCCGTTTCGCTCTTATGGTCAACTCTTGATCCTGAACGCTGGCGACGGTTATCATGTCGTTTTGGCGGGGATGAGTAGAATCAGCGTCGCGACTGGCCAGTCAGTGCTCGCAGGAGAGCCGGTCGGCGCGATGGGAGAGGCCCGGGTGGCGAGCACCTCGGTTTCGAAGAATGGAAATGCCACGCCGGAACTTTATGTCGAGTTTCGCAAGGATGGAAAACCCGTCGATCCGGCCCCATGGTGGGCGGACCGTTTTTCTGGAAGGACGTGAATAATGCGGAAACTGTCGCTTCTGTTTGCCGGTGCGCTGATGGGCGCGTCCGCCATGAGCCTTGTCTATGGCACACCCGGCTCGGCGGCGAACGCTGCAGGGTCGGAGACCTACAAGCAATTGGCGATCTTCGGCGATATCTTCGAGCGGGTGCGGGCACAGTATGTGACACCGCCCGACGACAAGTCACTGGTCGAGAACGCCATCAACGGCATGCTTGCCTCGCTCGACCCGCACTCCTCCTACATGAACGCCGAGCAGGCGCAGGACATGCGCGTCCAGACCAAGGGTGAGTTCGGCGGCCTCGGCATCGAGGTCACGATGGAAAACGACCTGGTCAAGGTGATCACGCCGATCGACGACACGCCGGCCGCCAAGGCGGGCGTGCTTGCGGGCGATTATATCGCCAAGATCGATGGCCAGGAGGTTCGTGGCCTGACGCTCAACGACGCCGTCGAGAAGATGCGCGGCCTGGTCAACACGCCGATCAAGCTCACCATCCTGCGCCAGGGCGCCGACAAGCCGATCGAGCTGACGGTCGTGCGCGACATCATCAAGGTCAAGGCGGTCAAGTTCAGGGTCGAGAACGACATCGGCTACATGAAGATCACCTCTTTCACCGAAAAGACCTATGACGATCTCGAGAACGCCATCGAGACCATCAAGAAGCAGGTGCCGAACGACAAGCTCAAGGGCTACGTGCTCGACCTGCGCCTCAATCCGGGCGGTCTGCTCGACCAGGCGGTGAGCGTGTCCGACGCCTTCCTGACGCGTGGCGAAATCGTCTCGACGCGCGGCCGCGATCCGAAGGATGTCACCCGTTTCGACGCCAAGGCCAAGCAGGTCGACGACATCAACGGCAAGCCGATGATCGTGCTCGTCAATGGCGGCTCGGCCAGTGCGTCGGAAATCGTCGCCGGCGCGCTGCAGGACCTGCGTCGCGTCACGGTGGTCGGCACGCAGTCCTTCGGCAAGGGTTCGGTGCAGACCATCATTCCGCTTGGCGAAAATGGTGCGCTTCGGCTGACGACGGCGCTCTATTACACGCCGTCGGGCAAGTCGATCCAGGGCAAGGGCATCACGCCCGACATCAAGGTCGACCAGCCGCTGCCGCCGGAACTGCAAGGCAGAGACCTGACGCGCGGCGAATCCGACCTCAAGGGCCATATCAAGGGCGCCGACGAGAGCTCGACCGGTTCGGGCTCGGCGGCCTATGTGCCGCCGGATCCGAAGGACGATCTGCAACTCATCTTTGCCGAGCAGCTGCTGCGCGGCCAGAAGACCGATCCGTCCTTCCCGCCCAATCCGGAAAAGGCCGTTCTCAACCAGTAAAGGTCTGGAGCGGCGCACGCGCCGCTCCAGTTTTTCTTTGGGCATCGGATTTTCCCAAAACCGAATTCCACGTTTGGGTCCGATGCCAGGCGGCCGACAACAGGTCTGGCCGCCTGACGGAAGCAATGCGATGCTGCCGGGACCGAAAGGTTCCGGCAGTTTGATTCGGGGCAAGGCGAAGCCCTGAGATGCGGCGCCAAGGGTGCGCCGGGATTGATGAATGCGCGCATGTCTTTTCGAAGGGCTTCGTCTTCGAAGTCATGCGCCCGGGGATGCGGCTTGGCTGACATAGGCAAGGACATCGAACGCCCGCTCGGACAGACCGTCCAGTCGCCGCGCGCCGCCGGCAAGCCCGGTGCCGGTGCAATCGCGGCAACCGTGGTCGTTCTGGCCGTGGTCGGCGTCTCCGGCGCGATCGCGCTTAGGGAAAAACCGTTTCGAAAGCCGCAAGAGGTCGCCGTTTCGACGCCGAAAGTGGCGGCGGCGGCCGAGCCCGCCGCCGCGCCTGCCGCATTGGCCCCGGCAGCAAAACCGGAAGCGCCGGCCAAGGCAGGCGGGCCGCAGATCATCCATGTGCAGACGGAAGAGGGCGATGGGCCGCCCAAGGCGATCGTCATCCGCGACCCGTCGACCCTCGGCCAGAATTTGAAGGTCGCGCATATTCCCGACAAGGCGCTTATCGAGACCAGCGAGACCGGGCCCTTGCCTGTGCGCGCCGCCGATGGCCGGCGGCCGTTCGATGTCTATGCGCGGCCCTGGTCCGGCGCGCGCGGCGCGCGGGTGGCGATCGTCATCGGTGGACTTTCGGTTTCGCAGACCGGTACCCAGGCGGCCATCGCCAAGCTGCCGGCTGAAGTGACGCTGGCCTTCGCGCCGCAAGGCAACAGCATCGGCCGCTGGATGCAGGCGGCGCGGCAGAGCGGCCACGAGATCGTCATGCAGGTGCCGCTTGAACCGTTCGACTACCCGAATATCAACCCCGGTCGAAACACGCTGACAGTGGCGGCGAGCGCCGACGAGAATTTGAAGAACCTGCACTGGGCGCTGTCGCGGACGACCAACTACACCGGCGTCATGAATTACATGGGCGCGCGCTTCTCCGCCGACGCGGCGGCGATGGAGCCGTTCATGGCCGAGCTCGGCAAACGTGGGCTGGCCTATATCGACGATGGCTCGTCGGCACGCAGCCTGGCATCGGACCTGGCGTTGAAGGACGGCGTGCCCTTCGTTTCCGGCGATACGGCCATCGATGCGGTGCAGGATCGTGGCGCCATCCTGAAGAAACTCGACGGGCTGGAAGCGACCGCGCGCGCCAAGGGCTTTGCCGTCGGCATCGGCTCGGCCTTCGACGTGACGGTCGACACTGTGTCGTCCTGGGTGGTCGAGGCCAAGAAGCGCGGCATCGAGATCGTGCCGATTTCGGCGGTGGCCATCGATCCGCAAAAAGGCTAAAGCGCGTCGCGTTGAAACGGATTCTGGCGACGCGCCTTTTTGCATGTCGTTCGCCCAAAACCGGGGCCGCTTTTGGGCGACATGCATCAGAGCATGATCCCGAGAAGTGGATCCGGTTTTCGGAAAAGATCACGCTAAAACAAACAGCTAGATCGGCAACCGGCTGGAAAGACTGACTGATGCCAAAGACAAAAAAGATCGATCGCGAAACGCTGCCGTATCGTCCCTGTGTCGGGCTGATGATCCTCAATGCCGAGGGCCTGGTCTGGGTCGGGCATCGTATTGCCGAACCGGACAGCGAGTTTGCCGGCACGACGCAGCTCTGGCAGATGCCGCAAGGCGGCATCGACAATGGCGAGGAGCCGCTGCAGGCCGCCGAGCGCGAGCTCCATGAGGAGACCGGCATGCGCAGCGTCTCGCTGCTCGCCGAGGCGCCGGACTGGATCAACTATGATTTGCCGGACCACCTCGTCGGCATCGCCTTCAAGGGCAGGTATCGCGGCCAGACGCAGAAATGGTTCGCCTTCCGCTTCGACGGCGATGTCAGCGAGATCCAGATCAATCCGCCGCCGGGTGGCCACACCGCCGAATTTGACGAATGGTCATGGCGGCCGATGCAGGACTTGCCCGACCTGATTGTGCCGTTCAAGCGCCACGTCTATGAGGATGTGGTGGCGGCGTTCCGGCATCTGGTGTCATAGCCTCGACGCGAAACGACCGCAGTTGCCGCGCCGGCCCAGCGGTCCTATTGATGTCCAAAGCGCGCCGCGTTGAAACGGAGTCAGGCGCCGCGCTTCAAGTCTTTGTTTTAATGCATGTCGCTGCCCCAAAACCGGGCCACTTTTGGCGACATCCATTATCAGCCAAGAGAAGGGTCGCCATGAACGACGCCCCCAAGAAGCCGCTGCCCGAGGACGTTACCGCCACAAGCGAAGCGGTGGCTGGCGCCATCCTCACCATCGACCTTGGCGCGATCCGTGAAAACTACCGGCGGCTGAAAGTGCAACTGGATGGCGTGCGCTGCGCCGGCGTGGTCAAGGCCGATGGCTACGGGCTTGGCGCGAGCCAGGTGGCGGCGGCGCTGCTGCGCGAAGGTTGCGATATCTTCTTCGTCGCGCTGCTGGGCGAAGGCATCGCCTTGCGCCGCTCGCTTGGGCCGGGTTCCGCCATTTTCGTGTTGAACGGCGTTTCGCCCGGTGCCGAGAAGGACGCCGTGGCGGCAGACCTTTCCGCTGTCATCAACAGCCAGGAACAACTGGCGGCCTGGCGTGCGGCCGCCCGCCGCGCCGGCCGGAAACTGCCTGCGGCGATCCAGGTCGACAGCGGCATGTCGCGGCTTGGCATGGCGCCACAGGATGTCGAGCGCGTTGCGGCCGACCCCGGTGCCTTCGACGGCATCGACGTCCGTTTCGTCATGAGCCATCTGGCCTGCGCCGACGAGCCGGAGCATCCGGCCAATGAGCGGCAACGACTTGCGTTCGAGCGGTTGCGCGCGATGTTGCCTCAGGCGCCGGCCTCGCTCACCAATTCGTCCGGCATCTTTCTTGGGCAGCGCTTTCATTACGATCTCGCAAGGCCGGGTGCGGCGCTCTACGGCATCAATCCGACACCGGCCGGGCCGAACCCGATGCTGCCGGCGGTGCGGCTGCAGGCCAAGGTTGTCCAGACACGCATGCTGGAGGCCGGCGTCGGTGTCGGCTATGGCCACATTTTCCACACGACGGCTCCGCTCGCGGCGGCGACGATTTCGCTCGGCTATGCCGATGGTTGGCATCGGCGCGCCGCGTCCGCGGCCTGGTTCGAGGGCGTGCGCCTGCCCTTCCTCGGGCGGGTGTCGATGGATTCGATCATTCTCGACATTTCCGCCTTGCCGTCCGGCAAGCTCCGCGAAGGTGATCTCGTCGAACTGCTTGGCCTCTCGCAAAGCGTTGACGACGCGGCCGGCCATGCCGGCACCATCGGCTATGAGATCCTGACCAGTCTCGGCCATCGCTTTCATCGGCGTCATGTCATCGGTTGAGCGATTCGGGGTTGAGCGGTTTGGGTTGAGCGATTTGGCCACGCTTGACAAGCGGACGCCTGTCGGCAAGGGTCCGCGCATGAGCAACCTCGCCCATATCAGAACCTTGTTCAGGGTCTGCCCGATCGCGGGATCGTAGCCCCGGCGCGGCCGCCTTTTGGCGTCCGTCCGAACCGGGGCGTCCATACATCCAACATCGCCATCTAGTCAGACAGCCCTCGCGGCTGCCGGCTTTTCATCAAGCCGCCCGTTGGTACGGCGGCAAGCGCGCATCCATTCAATGCGCCAATTCATGAGGTTTGCCATGCAACATGCAACAGGACTGCGTCCTCCGAGCCAGCTCATGGTCAGCGATGCGGACCATGACAGACTGACAGGCCTGGCGAGGGCGTCGCTCGACCGCACGCCTGAGACGGCCGAAGAGCTGCTTTCGGAAATGGACAGAGCGGTCGTCACGAAAGCGGCGGCTATGCCGGCCGACGTGGTGCGAATGGGGTCGACGGTGACAATCCGTGGCGAAAGCGGGGACACCCAGCGCATCACGCTGGTCTATCCCGGCGATGCCAACATCACTGAAAACAGGATCTCGGTGCTGACGCCGATGGGGACGGCGCTCATCGGTGCGAGCAGGGGACAGGCGGTGCGCTGGAGCGGCCGCGGTGGCCGGGAGTTGTCGGTGACCGTCGAAGCCGTCGAGACACCCGCCTCCGGCCAGCAGCGGCCCTGATCGTGGAGGCGGTGATGACAGGCACGAATTGTCGCTTGACGACGAAGGACTTTGCCGTCCTCGAAGTCATGCTGGAGCGTCGGCGGGCATTCGCCGATCCGGTGGCGGATATGCTTGAACACAAGCTTTCAAACGCCGATCTCGTCCCGATCGATCGGGTCGAACCCGATGTCGTGACGCTGAACAGCAGAGTGGTGTTTCGCATCGATGCCGGCCCTGCCGAGACGCGAACCCTGGTGCAAAACGATATGCGCGGACCGGTCGGCTCCAGCCTGTCGATCGCAACGAGGCGCGGGCTTTGCATGCTTGGCAATGGCGCAAGGCCAGACGGCGATGATCGAACGGGCCGATGGCAGGCGAGAGTCGATCCTGATCGAGACCGTGCTCTACCAGCCGGAAGCCGCGCGGCGCGCGGTCAAGGAGAAATCCCAAGCCAGGCGACCGCATGGGCTCACTCTGGTCTACAGCGCCGCGGCCGACTGGCGGCCTCTTGGCGAGAAGGCTGGAATGCGGCAGACAGAAGACGACGACCCCGGTCCCTCGGCGGCGTGAACGGGCCACGGCGCATGGCCTCGAAAATCGGAATCGATTTTCGGAAAGGATCATGCGCAAATCGGAAATGCGGCGGTGTCCGTGGGTGTCCGTGGGCGTCCTGGAGGACGCGCGGCGCGGCAAGGAGTGAACGATGAAAATCATGGTGCTGGGCGGTGGTGTCATCGGGGTGACCACGGCGTATTATCTCGCCGAGGCCGGCCACGAGGTGACGGTGATCGACCGCCAGAAAGGCCCGGCGCTGGAAACAAGCTTCGCCAATGCCGGCGAGATCTCGCCCGGCTATGCCTCGCCCTGGGCCGGCCCCGGCATTCCGCTGAAGGCGATCAAATGGCTGCTGATGAAGCATGGCCCGCTGGTCGTGCGGCCCGCCTTCGACCCGCATATGTGGACATGGCTGATCAAGATGCTGCGCAATTGCACGGCCGAGCGCTATGCGATCAACAAGGCGCGCATGGTGCCGCTGGCCGAATACAGCCGCGACACGCTGAAGGCGCTGCGCGAGGCGACCGGCATCGCCTATGACGAGCGTACCCAGGGCACGCTCCAGTTGTTCCGCACGCAAAAGCAGCTCGACGGTACCGGTGGCGATGTCGAGGTGCTGAAGACATATGGCGTGCCCTACGAGATCCTCGACCAGGACGGCTGCATCGCCGCAGAGCCGGGCCTGGCCGGAGTGCGCGAAAAGTTCGTCGGCGGCCTCAGGCTGCCGCGCGACGAGACCGGCGACTGCAAGATGTTCACCGACAGGATGGCAGAGCTGTGCGTGGCCCGCGGCGTGAAATTCGAATACGACGTGACGATATGGCGCGTCATCCGCAGCCGCAACCGCATCGCCAATCTCAGCACCAGCAAGGGCTGGAAGGCCGCCGACGCCTATGTCATGGCGCTGGGCAGCTACTCGGCGGCGTTCATGCGCCGGGTGAAGCGGCCGATCCCCGTCTATCCGGTCAAGGGTTATTCGATCACCGTGCCGATCCAGGATGCGGCCGCGGCACCAGTGTCGACGGTGATGGACGAGACCTACAAGGTGGCGATCACCCGGCTCGGGAACCGCATCCGCGTCGGCGGCACGGCCGAGATTTCCGGCTTCGACCTCAGGCTGCACGAATCGCGCCGCCGCACGCTGGAGCACTCTGTCGGCGATCTCTTTCCGGGCGCCGGTGCCATGCGGGACGCAACGTTCTGGTGTGGGCTGCGGCCGATGACGCCGGATGGTCCGCCGCTGATCGGCCGTACCGAGCTCTCCAATCTCTATCTCAACACCGGACACGGCACGCTTGGCTGGACCATGGCCTGCGGCTCGGCCAGGGTCTTGGCCGACATCATCTCCAGCCGGGTGCCGGACATCGATGTCCGCGACCTCGCGCAGGAGCGCTATCTGCGATAGGGGATCAGAACGCCTGCCTGACCCAGTCCTCGTCGAACAGCAGCCGATAGGCCAACCCGATCGTCACGTTGGTGGCGACCGGATTGGAGTGGGCGAGATAGTCGTCATAGACCGGCTTCATCCTGGTGTAGAAGGCCGGGTCGAGCACCATCATGCCGTTCTCCGAGTCGTGGAAGAAGCTGCGGTTGTTGAGATTGACCGACGAGATGGCCACCAGCCTGTCATCGATCATCATGATCTTGGAGTGCAGCACGACATCCGGCGCCTTGAACTCGCGAATGTTGATGCGGTCGCCGTATTTCTCGACGAACAGCTTGTTGAGCGCGGTGAGGAACCTGCCGCCCATATCGCCCTTGAGATCGATGCGGCCGACAATGTCGATCCTGATGCCGCGGGCGAGCGCCCGGTCGAAGGCTTGGGCGAGCTTCGGCGTCAGGTTGAGGTAGGGGTTGACGATCTGGATATGGTGCTGGGCGGCGTCGACCAGCTCGACGAAATAGTTCTCCAGCGCATGGCCATCCTCGTAGGGTACGGAAATGAAGTGCCGCGCCGTGGCTGATGGGCGGCGGCCGTCGGAGCGGACCGGGATGGAGAATGGCCGCGCCAAATTGGTGTCGGCGTCGCGCAGCCACACTGTCGAAAGATGCGCGGCGAGCGTCTCGACCGTGGCCCGGTCGGCTAACTCGATGTCAAAATCGCTCCAGTTCGAATAGTAGTTCAGCGAAAACCCGTCGGTCCTGCCGTATTGCTGCAGGTCCGGATAACGCGACAGGTCGATCGGCTGGTGGAACAGGAAGCCGTCATGGATGTTGCGGCCGCCGATGATGACGCGCGAGCGCCCAGGGTCTTCAGCCAGCGTCGCCAGCATCTTGATGTGGTGGGTCTTGTGCAGCTGTGAAATCTGCTCGTCGATCGGCGCGCCCTGGTCCGCCCGCCAGCGGTATTCCTGCAGCTGGACATTGGGGAATTCGGCCGCCAGCCGGTGCAGCAGCGCGTCGTCCTTGTCGCGTTCCAGCACGTCGGTGACCATGATGCGCACCTTGGTGCCCAGCGCCGCATGGTGGCGAATCAGGCGTTCGATGATGCGGCCGGAAAAGTCCGCCTTGAATTCGAGCGACGACAGATAGATCAGCCTCAACCTCGGTGCCCTCGAGAAGTCGAGAGGCAGGTCCGGGTCGCCCTTGCCGATGGCGCTGTCGGGCAGCGGCGCGCCCATCAGCGCCTCGACCTTGGCGTTGAAGCCGTCGCGCGACTTGCGCAGCAGGCGCGGTTGTCCGATCGGCAAGGCGCAGGTCTGCGACAACCAGCGGCTGGCGTAGAAGACGCGGCTCAAGCGGTCGAGGCCGGTGGCGCCGGGCGTCGGACAGCGCTGGTAGAGGCTGTCGAAGGCCGCGAGCGCCGGGTCGGCGACCTCTTCGCGCCGTATGGTGAGCGGTGCGCCGGCCGGGGCAAGGCTGGAGCGGATTTTTACAGCGCAGCGGTTGAGGCTGTCACTCGGGAACAGGCTGACCGTGTCGTCTTCACCCGACAGGCGAATGCGGAATGCCGTGCCCGTGGCGACTGTGCGTGAACCGGCGCCGCCATGGATCGCCAGCGCGCCGTCGCATGTGCCCTCGATATCGGCCGGCTGATCACCCGCCTGGCGCAGCACGATCTCGACGCTGCGCGCCTGCAGGCCGGAAAAGTCGAAAATCTTGGGCGCCGAAGGCCGGGCTGCCGCATCGATGTAGAGCGTCTGCCGTGATACCCGCCAGCGGCGATCGAAATGGCCGTCGCCGCTGCCGTCGCCGGCGGGTGGCGGCAGCGTTTCGGCAACCGGACCGGCCAGCTGTTGCAGCGTCCGGTAGGTCGCCTGGAAATCGCTGTTGCGGATCTCATGGCGATCACGACCGAAAGGGCCGGTGCCGTTGTCGCGATCCATGGCGCCGAGCTCGTGATGGGCGAGCAGCGCCAGGAACCGCTTTTCGTAGTCGCTTGCCGCGGCATCGCCGAAAAACCGCGCGGCTGCGATCTTCGGTCCCGGCGCTTCGGCTGACAGCGAAGGGCGAGCGCAGGCACTCTCGTCGGGCAGGAAATCGCAGGATCCGCGGCCGGACGGACCGGCGCAGCCGCCAAGCGCCAGCCCGAACAGGACCAGCGCAAGGAATACCCGGCCGTTCACCCGGTCGCTCCGGCCTTCAGGGCGCGCAATTGTGCCGGGTCGCGCGGCGGCATGAAACCTTGCGGGAACACCTTGCAGATGGGAATGGCGAAGGTGGCGATCAGCAGTTCCGCCTCGCCACGCATCTTGCGCGGTGCTGTCTTGTCGTCGCGGATCACCTTGGCCGAGGCGACGAGCGCGCCGTCGCAGTCGCAATGGTTGTGACGGGCGATGTAGCAGGCGTCATGCGTCTGACAGACCGCATCGAGGCGGTCGACCGGCCGGGCCGACAGATCGCCGGTGCGGGTGCCGGGGCCGCAATAATTGCCGATGACGAAAGGCGAAGGGCGGGCCATGGCATAGCGGATCGGCTTGGGCAGTTCGGCCTCCGGCACCTTGGTCCACGGATTGGCGCAAGCCGAAACGCAAAGCAGCGGCAGGATGGCAAGAACGGCTCGCATGTCTATCCGCGCCAGCTTTCTGAAAGATTTCCCCACCCGGCGACCCACCCCGTGACCGGCGACCGCACACCTGATGCCACACTGGCCGGTCTTGTGGCAAGGAAAGGGCGGCGTGCGCGGTTCCGGCCGTGTTATCGTCATAGGCCCTGACAGCGCATCTACAGGAAGAGACCTTTTTCCCGTTCCACCGCCTTGGTGATGAAGCTGGCGACGATCTGGACGCGGCGCAGTGGCCGGACCGATTCGTGATAGACCAGCCAGTAGGCACGGCGGATGGGCGCGACCACATCGACCGACACCAGTTCCGGCATCGAACGGGCGACGAAGATGTGCAGGATGCCGATGCCGGCGCCCGACCGCACCGCTTCGGCCTGGCCGAGCGCCGAGGAGATGGCGAAGCTGGTTCGCCAGTCCGGGCTGAATTCGGCGGCGTAGTCGAGAGAGGGGCTGACAATCAGGTCCGGCACGTAGCCGATGAGGGTGTGCTGGCCGAGTTCGGCTGCGGTCTGGGGCAAGCCATGCGCTTGCGCATAGGCGCGCGAGGCAAACAGGCCGAGCGTGTAGTCGACCAGCTTTCCTGCCACCAGCCGGCCTTCGGTCGGCCGCTCGACAGTGATGGCGATGTCCGCCTCGCGGCGGGACAACGAGAAGGAGCGCGGCACCGGCACCAGCTGAATGGTCAGCTCGCGGTGCAGCGCGGTCAATTCGCCGAGACGCTTGGCCAGGAAGGCGACGCCAAAACCGTCGGGCGCGCCGATGCGCACCGTGCCGGAGACGTCGTCGCCCTCGCCGGCGACGGTCGAACGCGCGGCGATCATGTCGCCCTCCATGCGCTCGGCGATGTCGAGAAAGCGCTCGCCGGCAGGCGTCAGCTCGCTGCCGGTGGTCAGCCGGCGAAACAGCTTTGTCCGCAACGCATCCTCGAGTGCGGCGATGCGGCGCGAGACGGTGGCGTGGTTGAGCTCCAGCCGTTTGGCGGCGCCCAGGATCTGTCCGGCGCGCGCCACGGCCAGGAAGATGCGGACGTCATCCCAGTTCATGGGAATGGTCCGCATGGTGGTGGTCAAGGTCGCGTTTCTTCGCGCCCCCCTCTGTCCTGCCGGACATCTCCCCCTCTAGGGGGGAGATCGGCTGTTGTGCTGACGGCTCTCCCCTAACGGCCTCGACAATTGGCGAAAGCGGAGATGACCGCGCAATCTCCCCCCTAGAGGGGGAGATGTCCGGCAGGACAGAGGGGGGTGCGAAGGAACTCAATCTGTCGTCCTTGAGGTAGCAAACCAAAACACCTGGTCATTTGCGGGAATTGATGCTCCGCCGTCAACCGCTATCTATTTTCCGCACAACGGTTGCGTTCTCACTCGCGTTGCCATCGGCCGGCCAAAGGCGGACAATGCGGCATCACAAACAAGGGGAGAGAAATCATGATCGACTACGGTCATTTCATCGGCGGCAAGCATGTCGTCGGGACCAGCGGCCGCAAGCAGGATGTCATGCAGCCGATGGACGGCTCCGTGCGCGGCACGGTGGCGCTGGCTTCGCCGGCTGAACTGCGCGCGGCTGTCGAGAATGCCAAGGCGGCGCAGCCCAAATGGGCGGCGACCAACCCGCAGCGCCGCGTGCGCGTGCTGATGAAATTCCTCGAACTGGTCGCCCGCGACTATGACGAGCTGGCCGATATCCTGGCCCGCGAGCATGGCAAGACGATCGCCGACGCCAAGGGCGACATTCAGCGCGGCCTCGAAGTGGTCGAGGTCTGCATCGGTGCGCCGCATATGATGAAGGGCGAATTCACCGACGGCGCCGGTCCCGGCATCGACGTCTATTCGATGCGCCAGCCGCTCGGCGTCGTCGCCGGCATCACGCCGTTCAATTTTCCGGCGATGATCCCGCTGTGGAAGATCGCGCCTGCCATCGCCTGCGGCAATGCCTTCATCCTGAAGCCGTCGGAGCGTGACCCGGGCGTGCCGATGCGCATCGCCGAACTGTTCATCGAAGCCGGCCTGCCGGCGGGCATCCTCAACGTCGTCAATGGCGACAAGGGCGTCGTCGACGCCATCCTCGACGATCCCGACATCAAGGCGATCGGCTTTGTCGGCTCGACGCCGATCGCCCACTACATCTATTCGCGCGGCACCGCCGCCGGCAAGCGCGTGCAGTGCTTCGGCGGCGCCAAGAACCACATGATCATCATGCCGGACGCCGACATGGACCAGACCGTCGACGCGCTGATCGGCGCCGGCTACGGCTCGGCCGGCGAGCGCTGCATGGCGATTTCGGTTGCCGTTCCGGTCGGCGAGGACACCGCCAACCGGCTGATGGAAAAGCTGGTTCCGCGTGTCGAAAGCCTGAAGGTCGGGCCTTCGACGGATTCTTCCGCCGATTTCGGCCCGCTGGTGACGGCGCAGGCGCTTGAACGGGTCAAGGGTTACGTCGACACCGGCGTCAAGGAAGGCGCCAAGCTGGTCGTCGACGGCCGTGGCTTCTCCATGCAGGGCTATGAGGACGGCTACTATATGGGCGGCTGCCTGTTCGACAACGTGACATCAGACATGCGCATCTACAAGGAAGAGATCTTTGGGCCGGTGCTCTCGGTGGTGCGCGCGCCGACTTATGAGAGCGCGATCAAGCTCGCCAACGACCACGAGATGGGCAATGGCGTCGCCATCTTCACCCGTGACGGCGATGCCGCGCGCGACTTCGCCTCGCGCGTCCAGGTCGGCATGGTCGGCGTCAACGTGCCGATCCCGGTGCCGATCGCCTATTACACGTTCGGCGGCTGGAAGGCGTCATCCTTCGGCGACCTCAACCAGCACGGCCCGGACGCGTTCCGCTTCTACACCAAGACCAAGACGGTCACGTCGCGCTGGCCGTCCGGCATCAAGGACGGTGCTGAGTTCGTCATTCCGACGATGAACTGAGGGCGACGATTTCCTGTTTGCGCGTCCTCGCCTTCGGCTGCGGGCGCGCGGGCAGGCATCAAGGACGGCGCCGGGTTCGTCATCCCGACGCTGAACTGAGATTTGTCATTTCACCGAGTTAAGGGCGCGGCTTTGTCGCGCCCTTTTTTTGCGCGCTATCATACCGTCGGTATCGTGCCACCGTCGATGACGTATTCGGCGCCGTGGATCGACGCCGCACGGTCCGAAACAAGGAACGCCACCAGTTCCGCTACCTCTTGCGGCCATGCCGGCCGGCCGATCGGGATGCCGCCGAGCGCATCCATGATGCCCTGGCGGGCGGTTTCCTCATCAGAGCCGGAATGAGCAGCCAGTCGCTCCACCATCGCTTTCGATGCGGTGGTGTGGATCCAGCCCGGTGCCACGGTGTTGACGCGGATGCCTTTCGGGCCGAGCTCCTTGGACAGCGCCTTGCTGTAGGTTGAAAGTGCCGCCTTCGCCGCCGCATATGCGATGGTGGATTCGTGCAGCGGTAGGCGGCGCTGGATCGACGATATGTGGACGATCGCGCCGGATCCTTGCTCGATCATCTTGGGAATCAGCAGGCGATCGAGCCGCACCGCCGCCAGCAGGTTGAGGCTCAGCTCATCCTGCCAGAGCCGGTCGATCAGCGCAGCGAACCCTCCACCGGGGCTTTTCGAGCCGCCGACGCTGTGCACGATGATGTCGACGCCGCCGAGACTTTCCATAGTGGCTGCCGCCACTTTTTCGGCGCCTGCCAGAGTGCTGATGTCAGCCTGCACGAACAGCTTCGGCGATGATGCTTCGGTCGCCGAGCGGGCCGTGGTGACAACCATCGCGCCCGCCGTCGCAAGCCGGTTCACGATCGCTTCGCCGGCACCCTTGGTGCCGCCGGTGACCAGAACGCGCTTGCCGGCAAATTCCTGATCGTCGACCGCGAATTTCCCAGGGATGGTCATGCACCGATCTCCAGTCTTGCGATCCGGTCGTCATGCAGCGTGAAGTTGTAATGAAGCCTCGCCGGGCTGCCGGGGAAATTGCCCGACACGATGCCGGCGACCCGCCATGCATGGCCATTGACGGCCGCGTCGGCGACTTCAACTGTCACCCGATATTTGCGTGTCGTTGCTTCCATCCAGCCGCGGATAGCGGCCACACCCCGATGGGTTTCGCCTTCGTCCTTGACCGTGGCATCCGACGAGAAGGGGATGAGCATAGCGTCGATGTCGTGCCTGTTCTTGGCGGCAAAATAGTCTGTCAGCGGCTGCGGAAGTTTTGCGGTCATGGTTCGTCTCCGATTCCAGTTTCTGCCGTCGACTTGAAGTCCGCGGCCCTTGTCTGGCTCCTAAAATGAGATAGGCTGAAAAAATGACAAGAACCGACGAAAAGGTAAGGTACCTACCTGAAAGTAAGGTTAGGCCTGAAAGCAAGGTTGAAGCAATGACGCCATTGTCCGCGGCGAGCGGCGTCGAGAATGTGCTGCGCATCCTCGAAGGCCGCTGGAAGCTGGTGATCCTGTTTCACCTGTTCGGCGGCAAGGTGCTGCGCTTCTCTGATCTCGAACGTGCGATCCCGGCGATCTCGCAGAAGATGCTGATCCAGCAGCTGAGGCAGATGGAGGGTGACGGGATCGTGCGCCGCATCGTCCATCATCAAGTGCCGCCGAAAGTCGAGTACTGCCTGACCGATTGGGGCCAAGCGTTATGCCCGGCTCTCGACGCCCTGCTGAAATGGGCGGCGCTTCGCGAACCTGTGGAAGGCTGACGCGGATCGTCGCCTCGCAGCCCACCGCGAGGGCGGACATGGTGCTTGTTTTCGGATCGGGACCTCACCATATCGAATCCAGGGAATGCGATAAAATTCCCAGACGACAGACCGGAAACCAGAAGGAGTGACGTGATGAAGACGTCGGGCCCGGCCTGGAACGCCCCGGCATATTGAGGCTGCCTATGTGCCTCCCTTTGCCGGAACGTGAAGGCGAAGGAGGTGCCAAATGGCACACAAATTTTCGTTTCGATGGATCAAGATAGCCGCGATCGGCGCCGCGCTTGCGCTGTCGACGCTATCCGCACAGGCGCAATTCGTCTGCGGCGGCCACGGCGATCTTGTCGCGGGCCTGGCGCAGGCCTTTCACCAAAAGCAGGTCGGCTACGGTGTGGTCGGGCAAGCTGCCATTGTCGAGATCTATGTTTCGGCAAGTGGGACATGGACCATGCTGGTAACCGACGTGAAAGGCCGAAGCTGCATCCTCGCGACCGGTGAGGGCTGGGAGGATACCCTCGCGGTGACCGCAATGGCGCATGGGATCTGACCACCCGATCAGCGTGTCGCCGCCGTCTCGGCATGGCCGCGCAGCAGCGCCATCAGCCGCTTGGCGTCCTTGGCGGCGGCCTCTTCGTCGCCGTCGAGGATCGAGCGGATCAGTGCGACATGGTGTTCGGCCGATTCAGCCAGCCCGGTATCGGCCTTGTAGCGGAACCAGAAGCGGCGACTGTGGGTCTGCAGCGGGGCTGCCAGCCGGGCGGCGAACGGATTGTCGGCGGCCAGCGCCAGCGCGTCGTCGAGCGCCTTGTCGGCCTGGATGAAGGCAAGCACATTGCCCGCGATCACTGCCTTCTGCATGGCAAGGGCTGCTTCGTGAAACATGTCGGCGGCCTCGCGGGTGACGAAGCGGGCGGCCGAGCGGGCCAGCACCACCTCGACGCCACGCCTGGCGTCAAGCACGCGCAGCCAGTCGCCGGGATGCAGCGGAGCAATCGCAATGCCGGCGCGCGGCCGCACGTCGAGCAGTCCTTCCCAGGCCAGCCGCTGGATCGCCTCGCGCACCGGCGTGCGGCCGAGCGCCAGCCTTTCGATCAGGGCGCCCTCGGTGACAAAACTCGCTGGCGCCAGTTCGAGCGTGACGATCATGTGCTCGAGCACGCGGTAGGCTTTGGCCGCCGCCGGCTCGGATGCAGTCGTTGATTCCATGGATATCAAAGGCGATCTCCTGATATATTCAGGATATATCATAGGAGAATCCGTATTGACAGGTGGTTTCTTAATAGATATACGACTGATATATCAGATGGAGAGACCGCAATGTGGACTGGAGTTTTCCCCGCCGTTACGACGAAATTCACCGCAGACGACCGCCTCGACCATGCCGAGATGGAGCGCTGCTTCGGCTTGCAGATGGATGCCGGCTGCGACGGCATCGTCGTCTGCGGTTCGCTCGGCGAAGGGCCGATGCTGTCGCCTGACGAGAAGATCGAGGTGCTGAAGACCGCGCAGAAGGTCGCTGGCAAGAAGCCGGTGCTGATGACGGTCAACGAAGCCGGCACCCGCGAGGCCGCCAGCATTGCGCGCCGCGCCGCGAAAGAAGGTGCCAACGGCCTGATGGTGGTGCCGAGCCCGATCTATCACACCAATGCGGAAGAGACGGTCGCGGCGCTGCGGGCCGTCGCTGAAGCCGGCGACCTGCCGGTCATGATCTATTCCAACCGGCTTGCCTACCGCGTCGACGTCACCGTCGACCAGATGGAGGAACTGTCGGCGGACAAGCGCTTCGTCGCCATCAAGGAATCCTCCGACGATATCCGCCGTTCGACCGAGATCATCAATCGGCTGGGCACCCGCTACGACCTGTTCACCGGCGTCGACAATCTGGCCTTCGAGGCGCTGTCGGTCGGCGCCATCGGCTGGGTGGCCGGACTGGTCACGGCGTTCCCGCGCGAGACCGTCGCCATCTACCAGCTGATGAAGCAGGGCCGCCGCGAAGAGGCGCTCGCCATCTACCGCTGGTTCCGGCCGCTGCTCGATCTCGACGTCTCGACCTATCTGGTGCAGAACATCAAGCTTGCCGAAGTGTTCGCCATCAACACCAACGACCGCGTGCGCATGCCGCGCCAACCGCTGTCGGGCGAGCGCCGCAAGGCCGTCGAAAAGATCGTCAAGGACGCACTGGCGGTTCGGCCGACACTGCCGCAGTTCTAAGGGCTTTCTTCTCCCCGTTCGCCGGGAGAAGATGGCGGCAGCCAGATGAGGGGCAGCGCCTAGGTGTCAGGAAATTCCAAGTTGACAGAAGCAGGGAGCCGCCCCTCATCCGCCCTTCGGGCACCTTCTCCCCGTGAACGGGGAGAAGGGGAAGACATCGCCATAGTCGGCGGCGGCATCATCGGCATTTGCGCCGCTGCCTGTCTTGCCGAGGCGGGACGAAACGTCACGATCTTCGATCGGACCGGCATCTGCGAGGAAACGAGCTCCGGCAATGCCGCTGCGTTCGCCTTTTCCGACGTGCTGCCGATGGCCCATAAGGGCATGATCCGGCAGCTGCCGAAATGGCTTGCCGATCCGCTCGGCCCGCTCAGCATTCCGCCAACCTATCTGCCGAAACTTCTGCCTTGGCTGATCCGATTCTGGCGCGCCGGCGCGCCAGAGAAATACGAAGCGGGCCTAGCCGCCCAGGCGGATATGATGAAGCTCGCCGAGGCGGAGTGGATGGCTTTGCTCGATCGCTCCGGCACAAGGCAGATGCTACGCGAGGATGGCTCGCTGGAACTCTACGAAAGCGAGGCCGAGTTCCGTGTCTCGCTGCCGGGTTGGGCGGCGCGCGAGCGCTTCGGCATCGGTTTTCGCCATGTCGAGGGTGAGGAGCTGGCACGGCTGCAGCCGGGGCTGTCGCCGCGCTTCGTCAGGGGCACCTTTGTGCCGGGATGGAAGACGGTCGCGGATCCGAAACTGCTCGGCAAGGCGGTGTGGGCCTATGCGCAGAGCAAGGGCGCCCGCTTTGAAAAGGCACGGATTGAGCGCATCGCGGCGGACCAGGACGGTGCGACGCTGACACTGGCCGACGGCACGACCAGGCATGCCAGGCACCTTGTTGTTGCCGCCGGTGCGTGGTCACATCTGCTGGCCAGTCAACTCGGCGATCGCATTCCGCTGGAGACCGAGCGCGGCTACAACACGACGCTGCCGAAGAGCGCCTTCGACGTGAAGCGGATGCTGATCTTCTCCGGCCACGGCTTCGTCATCACGCCGCTCGAAACGGGCCTTCGCGTCGGTGGCGCGGTCGAACTCGGCGGTATCGAGCGGCCGCCCAATTATGCCCGCTCGAAGGCGCTGCTGCGGAAGGCGCAGAAATTCCTGCCGGGGCTCGATGCGGCCGGCGGGCGCGAATGGATGGGGTTCCGTCCCTCGCTGCCGGATTCGCTGCCGGTCATAGGCCGTGCGCCGGGAAACCGGCCGGTGGTCTATGCCTTCGGCCATGGCCATCTCGGCCTGACCCAGGCGGCGGCCACAGGACGGTTGATCCGCGATCTCGTCCTGGGGCAGACTCCGCCGATCGATCTGGCCCCCTTCAGTCCGCAACGATTTTGATTTTTCGGATTTTGATTTTTCGAGGAGCGTCATGGCCAAGAAATCCTTCTTCTGCATAGACGGCCACACTTGCGGCAACCCGGTGCGTCTGGTCGCCGGCGGCGGCCCTCTGCTGCAGGGCGCGACGATGATGGAACGGCGGGCGCATTTCCTGGCCGAATATGACTGGATCCGCACCGGGCTGATGTTCGAGCCGCGCGGCCACGACGTGATGTCCGGCTCGATCCTCTATCCGCCGACGCGCGATGATTGCGACATCGCCATCCTGTTCATCGAAACCTCCGGCTGCCTGCCGATGTGCGGCCATGGCACCATCGGCACGGTAACGATGGCCATCGAGCACGGGCTGATCAAGCCGAAGACGCCGGGCGTGCTCCGGCTCGACACGCCGGCCGGCCTGGTCATCGCCGAATACAAACAGGTCGGCGACTATGTCGAGGAGGTGCGCATCACCAACGTGCCGTCCTTCCTCCATGCTGAGGGGCTTACGGTCGAATGTCCGCAGCTCGGCGAGATCACCGTCGATGTCGCCTATGGCGGCAATTTCTACGCCATCGTCGAGCCGCAGAAGAACTATCGCGACATGGCCGACTATTCGGCCGGCGACTTCATTGCCTGGAGCCCGGTGGTGCGGCAGCGGCTGAACGAAAAGTATTCCTTCGTGCATCCGGAGAACCCGGGCATCAACCGGCTGTCGCACATGCTGTGGACCGGCAAGCCGACTGTGGAGGGCGCCGATGCGCGCAATGCCGTCTTCTACGGCGACAAGGCGATCGACCGCTCACCGTGCGGCACCGGCACCTCGGCGCGCATGGCGCAGCTTCATGCCAAGGGCAAGCTCAAGGCCGGCGACAGCTTCGTTCATGAATCGATTATCGGTTCGCTGTTCAAGGGCAAGGTCGAAAAGGACGTCACCGTCGCCGGCAAACCGGCGATCATTCCCTCGATCGGCGGCTGGGCGCGGATGACCGGCTTGAACACCATCTTCATCGACGACCGCGATCCGTTCGCGCATGGTTTTGTCGTCAAGTAACGGGAATTCTCACCCAGGGGAAAGGAACAGAACGAAAAACGGACCGTGTCGGCAACGCAACGATTCTTCTAATCACCTAATTTTGACGGCGATTTCTTCGAAATGGGGCGCATGATGCGGCCGAATCGTCAAAGACATTGCGTTATGCCAATGGTAGGGTCCGCAGTGGTCCAGGGGCCGGATGGGAAAAAACGGGCAATCGGACGGCGTGCCGGCAAAACACGCATGACGATTGAAAAATGACGTTGCAATCCGGGCTCGAAACTTTACGACTAGGGGAAATACGAAAAGGAATGCGTCTGCATGGGCGACATTCCAGGGGAGCCATGTACACATGCAGTACTTTGTCCAGCAGCTTATCAACGGGCTGACGCTGGGGTCCATCTATGGGCTGATCGCGATCGGCTACACGATGGTCTACGGCATCATCGGCATGATCAACTTCGCCCATGGCGACATCTTCATGGTGGGCGCCTTCACGGCGCTGATCGTCTTCCTGGTGCTCGGCGCGCTGTTCTATTCGGTGCCCGTTGTCATCGCGCTGCTGGTCATGATGATCGTGGCGATGCTGCTCACCAGCCTCTACAACTGGACGATCGAGAAGGTCGCCTACCGGCCGCTGCGCGGGTCGTTCCGGCTGGCGCCGCTGATCACCGCGATCGGCATGTCGATCGCGCTGTCGAACTTCGTCCAGGTGACGCAAGGGCCGCGCAACAAGCCGATCCCGCCGATGGTCAGCCAAGTCTACAACATCAACGGCATCAGCGTGTCGCTGAAGCAGATCATCATCGTCCTCGTCACGGCCGCACTCCTGGCGCTGTTCTGGTACCTGGTCAACAGGACCTCGCTTGGGCGGGCACAGCGGGCCTGCGAGCAGGACCGCAAGATGGCGGCACTGCTCGGCATCGATGTCGACCGCACCATCTCGATCACCTTCATCATGGGCGCGGCGCTGGCCGCACGTCGCCGGCACGCTGTTCCTGATGTATTACGGCGTCATTGCCTTCTCGGACGGCTTCACGCCGGGGGTGAAAGCCTTCACGGCGGCGGTGCTGGGCGGCATCGGTTCGCTGCCGGGTGCGGTGCTCGGCGGGCTGATGATCGGCTTCATCGAGAGCATGTGGTCGGCGTATTTCTCGATCGACTACAAGGACGTCGCGGCGTTCTCGATCCTGGCGATCGTGCTGATCTTCCTGCCTTCCGGCATATTGGGCCGGCCAGAAGTCGAAAAGGTCTGAGACCATGGCCGTCACCGTATCTCCAGAGCGCGACATCGTCGCCACCCCCGTGCAGCGCGCGTTGCGCGAGGCGTTCTACGCAGGCGCCATTTCGCTTGGTCTGTTCGTGCTGTTCATCGGCCTGAAGACCGGCCAGAACATTTCCAATGAACTGGTCGTAACGACGCGCTGGGGCCTGCTTGCCGCCGTGGTGATCGCCACGGCTGTCGGACGCTTCCTCTATGTCGCCTATGGCCAGCCCTTCATGGCCAACCAGAAGATCGCAGACGTCGCCACCGGCCTGTTGCCGGGCAGCGTGGCATCGCGGTTCTTCCAACTGCCGGCATTCATCGTGGCAGCCGTCGCCGCGGTGCTGCTGTTCGTATTCAACAACTCTCTCGCCGGATGGGTGGGCACGGAACCGGCCGGCTATCTGCAATTCCTGCGCGCCCTGGCGATCATCTATGTGCTGGCTTGCGTGATCTACTACTTCCGCGCCTTCATCCATGCCAACTTCACCAAATTGGGCATCGCAGCATTGGTGCTGTATCCGATCCTGGTGGTCGCGGTGCTGTCGCTGAACGCCTGGTCGATTGCCGGCGGACTGCAGGGTTCGCTGAAATGGGTCGACAATTTCGGCATCCAGATCCTGATCTATGTGATGCTGGCCTGGGGGCTGAACATCGTCGTCGGCCTCGCCGGCCTGCTCGATCTCGGCTACGTCGCCTTCTATGCGCTTGGCGCCTATGCCTATGCGTTGCTCGCCACGCATTTCGGCCTGTCGTTCTGGATCCTGCTGCCGGCCGCCGGCGCCATGGCGGCGCTGTGGGGCGTGCTGCTCGGCTTCCCGGTGCTGCGCCTGCGCGGCGACTATCTGGCGATCGTGACGCTGGCTTTCGGCGAGATCATCCGCCTGGTGCTGATCAACTGGCGCGAGGTCACCAACGGATCGGCCGGCATTTCCGGCATTCCCAAGGTCAGCTTCTTCGGCCTGATGTCGTTCAACGTGTCAGACCCGAACTACATCGCCAAGGTGCTGGGCATTGCCCAGTCCGGCGCGTATTACAAGATCTTCCTCTACTACCTGATCCTGGGCCTGTGCCTGCTCACCGCCTTCGTCACCATCAGGCTGCGCCGCCTGCCGGTCGGCCGCGCCTGGGAAGCGCTGCGCGAGGACGAGATCGCCTGCCGCTCGCTCGGCATCAACACCACCACCACCAAGCTGACCGCCTTTGCCACCGGCGCCATGTTCGGCGGCTTCGCCGGCTCGTTCTTCGCCGCCCGGCAAGGCTTCGTCAGCCCGGAATCCTTCGTCTTCCTGGAATCGGCCATCATCCTGGCCATCGTCGTGCTCGGCGGCATGGGCTCGCTGGTCGGCATTGCCGTTGCCGCCATGGTGATGATCGGCGGCACCGAGGCGCTGCGCGAACTCGACTTCCTCAAGCAGATCTTCGGGCCGGACTTCACCCCGGAACTCTACCGCATGCTTCTGTTCGGCATGGCCATGGTCATCGTCATGCTGTGGAAGCCGCGCGGCTTCGTCGGCAGTCGTGAACCGACCGCCTTCCTCAAGGAGCGAAGGGCGGTCTCCAGCTCCTTCACCAAGGAAGGGCACGGCTGATGAATGCGAGCACACAAATGAACGACGCCATCCTGCGGGTCGAGCATCTGTCGATGAAGTTCGGCGGCCTGGTCGCCATCGGCGACCTGTCCTTCGCCGCCAGGCGCGGTGAGATCACCGCGCTGATCGGCCCCAACGGTGCCGGCAAGACCACCGTGTTCAACTGCATCACCGGGTTCTACAAGCCGTCGGAAGGCATGATCACGCTCAACCGGGCTGACGGTTCGAGCTTCCTGCTCGAGCGGCTGCCCAATCATGAGATCCCGGCGCGCGCCAAGGTGGCGCGCACCTTCCAGAACATCCGCCTGTTCTCGGGCATGACGCTGCTGGAGAACCTGCTGGTTGCCCAGCACAACAAGCTGATGAAGGCATCGGGCTATACGGTGCTGGGCCTGTTCGGCTTCAGCGGCTACCGCAAGGCCTCGGCCGACTCGGTCGAACTGGCCCGGCACTGGCTGGAGAAGGCCGATCTCGTCGACCGTGCCGACGATCCGGCCGGCGACCTGCCCTATGGCGCGCAGCGGCGCCTCGAGATCGCCCGCGCCATGTGCACGGGGCCGGAGCTTCTGTGCCTCGACGAGCCGGCGGCCGGGCTCAATCCGAAGGAATCGGCGGCGCTCAACGAACTGCTGATCGACATCAAGAACACGTCGGGCACCTCGATCCTGCTCATCGAGCACGACATGTCGGTGGTGATGCAGATCTCCGACCATGTCGTGGTGCTGGAATACGGCCGCAAGATCTCCGACGGCAGTCCGCAATCGGTGCGCACCGATCCGCGCGTCATCGCCGCCTATCTCGGCGTCGACGACGAGGAAGTCGAGCAGGTCCTCACCGAAGTCGGCGACGAAGACGTCATCGAACAGCTCGATACGGGGCCGGATGCCGCGCATGGACCGGGGACGTCGTCGTCGTATCTCGCCGGGCCGGTGACCGACACGGTCGGCCACAGTTCGGGCGAGCGGGTTACGGTGGCGAAGGGCGCATCAAAGGCCGGTCAGGTCGATGCCAGGTCGCTGGCCGCGGCAAACAAGGCAGCTTCTCTGGCGGCGATACCGGCTGCAAAGCCGGCTCCCGCGGCGAAGGCAAAACCTGCTCCGAACGCGGCATCAAAGGCGGCAACCGAGACGGCGGTGAAGTCAACCGCAGCGGCCAAACCAGCAGCCAAGGCGCCAGCGGCGAAGGCTCCAGCGGCGAAGGCTGGGGAAATCTCCAACCGGCTGGCAGCGCCTCGCGACGGCAAGGCCGACAATCTGACCCGCATCAAGGGGATCGGCACGGTCAACGAGAAGAAGCTCAACGATCACGGCATCTTCCATTTCGACCAGATCGGCGCCTGGAAAAAGGCCGATGTCGAGGCCGCCGAAGCCTATCTCGCCTTTGACGGGCGCATCGCGCGTGAGGAATGGGTCAAGCAGGCCAAGCTGCTTAGCCAGGGCAAGGACACGGAATTCTCGCGCCGCGTCGATGCGGGCAAGGTGGCGACCAGCCATGCTTCCGGAAAGACCGCTGGCGCGGCTTCTGGAAAGACCGCTGCCAAGCCTGTGGCGGGCAAGCGTGGAGGGCGTAAATGATGGCCGGGACAACGCTGCTCGATGTCAAGGGCGTGCAGACCTACTACGGCAACATCCGGGCGCTGAACGGCGTCGATGTCCATGTCAACCAGGGTGAGATCGTGGCGCTGATCGGCGCCAATGGTGCCGGCAAGTCGACGCTGATGATGACCATCTTCGGCTCGCCCCGCGCCCGCGCCGGCAGCATCACCTTCGCCGGCACCGACATCACCCAGATGCCGACGCACGAGATCGCCCGCATGCGCATTGCCCAGTCGCCGGAGGGCCGGCGCATCTTCCCGCGCATGACGGTCATGGAAAACCTGCAGATGGGCGCCAGCCTCGACAACCTCAAGCACTATGACGAGGATGTCGAGAAGGTGTTCACGCTGTTTCCGCGGCTGAAGGAGCGCATCGCCCAGCGCGGCGGCACGCTGTCGGGCGGCGAGCAGCAGATGCTGTCGATCGGGCGCGCGCTGATGGCGCGGCCGAAGCTGCTTCTGCTCGACGAGCCGTCGCTCGGCCTGGCGCCGCTGATCGTCAAGCAGATCTTCGATGCCATCCGCGAGCTGAACCGCACGCAGGGGCTGACCGTGTTCCTGGTCGAGCAGAACGCCTTCGGCGCGCTCAAGCTGGCCACGCGCGGCTATGTCATGGTCAACGGCAATGTGACGATGAGCGGCACCGGCAAGGAACTGCTCGCCAATCCGGAAGTGCGCGCCGCCTATCTCGAAGGCGGACACCACTGAGTTTGGAGCGGAATGTGTGCATCCGGTATTCCGCTCCAAATTGTTTGTTTGTCGCATGATCCTTGTCCGAAAAGTCTGCAACTTTTCGGGATCATGCTAAGGAGACTTCACCATGCAGGGCATTCTCTACGAGGAGCCGTCGATCTGGCAGTTCTTCTTCGTCACCTGCCTGCTCGGCGGCTGGGCGGCCTGGATGACGGGCAAGGCCAGCGCCCAGACATGGCGCAGCTTCATCCAGCTGTTCGCCTATATGCTGGGCCTCGGCATCGGCATCCGCTTCATCCATCACGCGCTGTTCGGCGGCACGATGTTCTCGCTGCACTATTACATCGTCGATACCATCGTGCTGATGATCCTCGGCTTCGTCGGCTATCAATACACGCGAACAAACCAGATGGTGACACAGTATAACTGGCTCTATGAAAGAGCTTCAATCCTGAGCTGGAAACCGAAAGGTTGACGTTCATCATTAACGCCGCTTCGGGGATGAATCGGCGTGACAAGTGCCTGAAAATCGGCAAACTATGCTTTCTGCGATAAGAGTGGGCATCGCATGAAAGCTTCATCCACGCCCACTCCGTAAATGGGAGCGTTTTACATGAGAAAATCACTATTGTCCGCTGTCGCCCTGGGCGCGCTCGTCGCGTTTGGCGGCGCCGCGTGGGCTGACGTCCTGGTCGGCGTCGCCGGCCCGATCACCGGTCCGAACGCAGCCTTCGGCGCACAGCTTCAGAAGGGTGCGGAAGCGGCTGTCGCCGACATCAACGCCAAGGGCGGCATCAACGGCGAGCAGATCAAGCTCGAGGTTGGCGACGACGTCTCCGATCCGAAGCAGGGCATCTCGGTCGCCAACAAGTTCGTCGGCGACGGCGTCAAGTTCGTGGTCGGCCACTTCAACTCGGGCGTCTCGATCCCGGCATCGGAAGTCTATGCGGAAAACAACATCGTCGAAGTGACGCCGGCCGCGACCAACCCGCAGTTCACCGAGCGCGGCCTGTGGAACGTGTTCCGCACCTGCGGACGCGATGACCAGCAGGGTAGCATTGCCGGCGCTTATCTCGCCGCGAACTTCAAGGACGCCAAGATCGCCGTCGTGCACGACAAGACCACCTACGGTCAGGGCCTTGCCGACGAAACCAAGAAGGCGATGAACGCCAAGGGCGTGAAGGAAGTCATGTATGAAGGCATCAATGTCGGCGACAAGGACTTCTCGGCGCTGATCGCCAAGATGAAGGAAGCCGGCGTTTCCATCATCTACTGGGGCGGCCTGCACACCGAAGCCGGCCTGATCATCCGCCAGGCGGCCGACCAAGGCCTCAAGGCGACGCTGGTTTCCGGCGACGGCATCGTGTCGAACGAGCTGGCTTCGATCGCGGGCGACGCGGTTGCGGGCACGCTCAACACGTTCGGCCCGGATCCGCGCCTGATCCCCGCCAACAAGGAACTGGTCGAGAAGTTCCGCGCGCAGGGCTTCGAGCCGGAAGCCTACACGCTCTACTCCTACGCCGCCGTGCAGGCGATCGCCGAAGCAGCGACCGCTGCCAAGTCGAACGACCCGCAGGCGGTTGCCAAGGCGATGCATGCGAACGGCCCGTTCAAGACCGTGCTCGGCGACCTGTCCTATGACGCCAAGGGCGATCCGACGCTGCCCGGCTACGTCATGTACGAATGGAAGAAGGGCGACGACGGCAAGTACACTTACATCCAGAAGAAGTAAGCCTTCAGTCTCGATTCTTACGAATGCCCGGCGCCTCGCGCCGGGCATTTTTCTTTTGAGCATGCTCCCTTTTGAGATGAGTCCGGCAAGCCGATACAGCCGGCCTTTAGCCGGAAAATGATCATGCCTTGAACAGTAACGCCGGCACTTTCTTGCGCATTCGGACGGATGCAGCCGGCTTTGGTGCAAAGATTCGATTTAAATCGGTTTAAATCGGCGTCAATTTTGTTTGCACTGCAGCATTTTCGCGCTAATCATGACGCCAGTTTCTTCCCCGACACTGTCCGGAGTTCGTCCTTGGCCATCACGAAGATCCTCGTCGCCAACCGGTCCGAAATCGCCATTCGCGTCTTTCGCGCGGCCAACGAGCTTGGCCTCAAAACCGTGGCGATCTGGGCCGAGGAGGACAAGTATTCGCTGCACCGCTTCAAGGCCGACGAGAGCTATCAGGTCGGGCGCGGGCCGCATCTGACCAAGGATATGGGTCCGATCGAAAGCTATCTGTCGATCGAGGAGGTGATCCGTGTCGCCAGGCTTTCGGGCGCCGATGCCATCCATCCCGGCTACGGGCTTTTGTCGGAAAGCCCCGAATTCGCCGAAGCCTGTGCCGTCGCCGGCATCACCTTCATCGGCCCCAAGCCGGACACAATGCGCCGGCTCGGCAACAAGGTTGCCGCGCGCAATCTCGCCATCGAGGTCGGCGTGCCGGTGATCCCCGCCACGGATCCGTTGCCGGACGACATGGAAGCGGTCAAGAACCTGGCCAAGCAGATCGGCTATCCGGTGATGCTGAAGGCATCGTGGGGTGGCGGCGGACGTGGCATGCGCGCCATCCGCTCCGAGGCCGATCTTGCCCGCGAGGTGATGGAAGGCAAGCGCGAGGCGAAAGCCGCCTTCGGCAAGGACGAGGTCTATCTCGAAAAGCTGATCGAGCGCGCCCGCCATGTCGAGGTGCAGGTGCTGGGCGACACGCATGGCAATGCCGTGCATCTGTTCGAGCGCGACTGCTCGATCCAGCGCCGCAACCAGAAGGTCGTGGAGCGGGCGCCGGCGCCGTATCTCGAAATGTCGCAGCGCGAGGAGCTTTGCGGCTACGCGCTGAATATCGCGCGCGAGACCAGCTATATCGGCGCCGGCACGGTCGAGTTCCTGCAGGATGCCGATACGGCCAAGTTTTATTTCATCGAGGTCAATCCGCGCATTCAGGTCGAGCATACCGTCACCGAGCAGGTGACCGGCATCGACATCGTCAAGGCGCAGATCCACATCCTCGACGGCTTCGCCATCGGCACGCCGGAATCGGGCGTGCCGGCGCAGGCGGACATTCGGCTGAACGGCCACGCACTGCAGTGCCGCATCACCACCGAAGACCCCGAGCACAATTTCATCCCGGACTACGGCCGCATCACCGCCTATCGCGGCGCGACCGGCTTCGGCATCCGCCTCGACGGCGGCACCGCCTATTCCGGCGCGGTCATCACCCGCTTCTACGACCCGCTGCTGGAAAAGGTGACGGCCTGGGCGCCGACGCCGGCCGAGACCATCGCCCGTATGAACCGGGCGCTGCGCGAGTTCCGCATCCGCGGCGTCGCAACCAACCTCACCTTCCTCGAAGCGATCATCAACCACCCGAGCTTCGCCGACAATTCCTACACGACCAAGTTCATCGACACGACGCCGGAGCTGTTCCAGCAGGTCAAGCGCCAGGACCGCGCCACCAAGCTGATCAACTATCTGGCCGACGTGTCGGTCAACGGCCATCCCGAGACGCGCGGCCGGCCGCAGCCGAAGGCCTACGCGGCGCCGCCGATAGTGCCCTACCTCAACGGCAATGTGCCGGGCGGCAGCAAACAGAAGCTGGACGTGCTAGGCCCACAAAAATTCGCCGCCTGGATGCGCGAGCGCAAGGAGGTTCTGGTCACCGACACGACGATGCGCGACGGCCACCAGTCGCTGCTCGCCACCCGCGTGCGCACGCATGACATTGCCGGCATTGCCGGCACCTATGCGCGTGCCCTGCCGCAGCTTCTGTCGCTCGAATGCTGGGGCGGTGCCACCTTCGACGTCGCCATGCGCTTCCTCACCGAGGATCCATGGGAGCGGCTGTCGCTGGTGCGCGAGGCGGCACCCAATCTGTTGCTGCAGATGCTTCTGCGCGGCGCCAATGGCGTCGGCTACACCAATTACCCCGACAATGTCGTGCAGCATTTCGTCAAGCAGGCGGCAAGCGGCGGCATCGACCTGTTCCGCGTGTTCGACTGCCTGAACTGGGTCGAGAACATGCGTGTCGCCATGGACGCGGTCGGCGCCGAGGGCAAGCTGATCGAGGCGGCGATCTGCTACACCGGCGACATACTCGATCCGGCGCGGGCCAAGTACGATCTCAAATACTATGTCGGCCTGGCCACGGAGTTGCAGGCGGCCGGCGCCCACATCATCGCCGTCAAGGACATGGCGGGCCTGTTGAAGCCTTCCGCCGCGCGCGTGCTGTTCAAGGCGTTGCGCGAGGCGACCGACCTGCCGATCCATTTCCATACGCACGACACGTCGGGCCTGTCGGCGGCGACGGTGCTGGCGGCGGTCGACAGTGGCGTCGATGCCATCGACGCGGCGATGGATTCTCTGTCGGGCAACACCTCGCAGCCCTGCCTGGGCTCGATCGTCGAAGCGCTGAAGGGCACCGAACGCGACCCGGGCCTCGACCCGCAATGGATCCGCAACATCTCGTTCTACTGGGAGGCGGTGCGCAACCAGTACGCCGCCTTCGAAAGCGATCTCAAGGGACCGGCGTCGGAAGTCTATCTGCACGAAATGCCGGGCGGACAGTTCACCAATCTCAAGGAACAGGCGCGCTCGCTCGGCCTGGAGACGCGCTGGCACGAGGTGGCGCAGACCTATCACGACGTCAACCTCATGTTCGGCGACATCGTCAAGGTGACGCCGTCGTCCAAGGTCGTCGGCGACATGGCATTGATGATGGTCAGCCAGGATCTGACCGTCGCCGATGTCGAAAATCCGGACAAGGATATCGCCTTCCCGGACTCGGTCGTCTCGATGCTGCGCGGCGATCTCGGCCAGTCGCCCGGCGGCTGGCCGGAGGCGCTGCAGAAGAAGGCGCTGAAGGGCGACAGACCGATCACGGTGCGACCCGGTTCGCTGTTGAAGGCAGCCGATCTCAAGGCCAGCCGCAAGGAGATCGAGGAGAAGCTCGAGCGCAAGCTCTCGGAATTCGAATTCGCCTCGTGGCTGATGTACCCGAAAGTGTTCTCCGACTTCGCCGGTGCGCAGGAGACCTACGGGCCGGTCAGCGTGCTGCCGACGCCGACCTATTTCTACGGCATGAAGCCGGAGGACGAGATTTTTGTCGACATCGAGAAGGGCAAGACGCTGGTGGTGCGCTGTCTCGCCATCGGCGATGTCGACGAGAAGGGCATGGTCACAGTGTTCTTCGAGCTCAACGGCCAGCCGCGCCGCGTCAAGGTGCCCGACAGGGCGCATGGAGCGTCCGCCGCCAAGGCCCGCCGCAAGGCCGAGCCGGGCAACGAAGCGCATGTCGGCGCGCCGATGCCGGGCGTCGTCTCGGCGCTTTCGGTTGCCGCCGGTCAGGCTGTGAAGGCTGGTGACGTGCTGCTTTCGATCGAAGCGATGAAGATGGAAACGGCACTGCATGCCGAGCGCGACGGGACGGTCGCCGAGGTGCTGGTCAAGGCCGGTGATCAGATCGATGCCAAGGATCTGCTGATCGCGTTCACTTAAGAGCCGCAGAGAACGGGCGGGCTGTCGGCTTCTGTCGGCGGCCCTCGAGCCTGTTCCATCCCGATGGAATCGGGATGGGACTCCATCCCTGTGCTTGGGCACGATCTCCAGCGAAAACCTGTGCCCACTTTTCGGGAACATGCCCTTGTGGCCTGTTCGATAACGGCTTGACCCGCCGCCGCCGGTCGGGCATCGAACCGGCTCAAATTTGCCGCCGTCGTCGCCCGAGTCGCGGCGCGGAAACGATGTGGAGAAAAACATGGCCGACGATATCACCGATACCAGCCAGACTGTTGCCGCCGGCCAGCTGCGTGCCTTCATCGAACGCATAGAGCGGCTCGAGGAAGAGAAAAAGACCATTTCCGACGACATCAAGGAAGTGTTCGCCGAAGCCAAGGGCACCGGTTTCGACACCAAGGCGATGCGCACGATCATCCGGCTGCGCAAGAAGGATCAGGCCGAGCGGCAGGAAGAGGAAACCATCCTCGATCTCTATAAGGCCGCGCTCGGCATGGTGTAAGACTAACCGGCCCGGCACCCGACGCGGTTGCCGGAGATACGGTTCTGACCATGAGCGAATTCGACTTCGGCGCCCGCCGCGCTTCTGAATTCCGCCAGCGCGGCTTCTGGACGCTGTTCGACGAGCGGCATCCGGAGGAGAGAATACGGCTGGCGAGGCGCGGACCCTGGTTCTGGCAGCGCGGGCTGCCGGACTTCGCATTGGTTCTCTCCATGTATGTCGCGCCGGCGCAGAACCATGTCGGCGTCTTCTTCGGCCGCAATGAGAAGTTCGGCGCCACGCAAGCCTGGTCGCGGTTGAAGCCGTTCCAGCAGGCGATCGAAGACAGGCTGAAGCTCAGGCCGGAACAGAGTTGCGAGGGCCTTGGCATCAATTCGATGTGGCGGGTGAACTGCTTTGCCGAGGACAATTGGCCGGCCATGGCCGACTGGCTGGTGACGGAAGCCTCGCGCATCGAGCGGGCGGTGACCGAAGTCCTCGGGCAGGGATAGGTCGCCGGTGTCCGCGGAAGTCATGAGATCCTTCTTCCGCTCCCGCTGGCAAGGCCAGGTGCCGCTTGATCGGCTGTTCTGGCGCGACCTTGTCTTTGTCGGCACCGCGATCAGCATTGCCTCGTCAGCGCTGGCGCTCATCCTGCTCGGGTTGAAGATGCCGCTTGGCCTCGTGCTCGCGGTTCATTTTGCACCGATGCCCTACAGTCTGTTTCTGACGCTGGCCGTGTGGCGAACTGCCGAACAATATCCTGGTGCCAAAGCCTGGATGATGACGCTGGGCGAAATGATCGTGGTCTGATCAGGGTTCCCGATTTCGTCAATGAAAAAGGCGGCCGAAGCCGCCTTTCCAAAAATCTGCCACTTGGTTTGCCGCTCAGGCCGCAGGTTCGAATTTCAGTGCCACGCCGTTGATGCAGTAGCGCAGGCCGGTCGGCGGCGGGCCGTCCTCGAAGACATGGCCGAGATGGCTGCCGCAGCGGGCGCAATGGCATTCGGTGCGAACCATGCCGTAGCTGCGGTCGACAGTGTTCTCGACCGAACCCGGCACCGGGTCGTTGAAGCTCGGCCAGCCGGTGCCGCTCTCGAACTTCAGCTTGGATTCAAACAAGGGCTGGTCGCAGCCGACGCAGGAAAAGGTGCCGGCGCGCTTCTCGTAGAGCAGGGCGCAGCTTCCCGGCCGCTCGGTGCCGTGGCTGCGCATGACGGCATATTGCTCCGGCGTCAGCCGTGCACGCCATTCGGCGTCGGTGCGGGTGACAGGGTAGGTGTGGGTGTCCATTTGATCTCCTCAGCCTTGCCGGCTCGTTGTTGATTGCAAGCTCATATTCGCATGAAGATAGGCATTTGTTACACCCCTGCCCAGTTCCAAGAATGCTCGAGCTCAATGCTTTCTTGAAAGCTGCTTCGTCGCGCCTTCGAGCCCGGCCAGCGTCAGCGGGAACATGCGGCCGCCAAAGATGTCACGGATCATCGCGATCGAGTGGGTAAAACCCCAGTTCTTCTGGTTCTCGGGATTCAGCCATACCGCGTTCGGCCATTGCTGCAGCAGGCGGCCGAGCCAGACGCTGCCTGCTTCCGGATTCCAGTGCTCGACCGAGCCGCCGGGATGCGCAATCTCGTGAGGGCTCATCGAGGCATCGCCGACGACGATCACCTTGTAGTCCGGCCCATATTTGTGGATGAGGTCGAAGGTCGGGATCGTCTCGGCATGGCGGCGGCGGTTGTTCTTCCACACGCCTTCATAGAGGCAGTTGTGGAAATAAAAATATTCGAGCTGGCGGAATTCGGCACGCGCCGCCGAAAACAATTCCTCGACGCTCTTGATGTGGTCATCCATCGAGCCGCCGACATCGAAGAACATCAAGAGCTTCACCGCATTGCGGCGTTCGGGCCGGGTCCGCACGTCGAGATAGCCATGTTCGGCGGTGGCGTGGATGGTGCCGGGCAGGTCGAATTCCTCCTCGGCGCCCTCGCGTACCCAGCGGCGCAACCGCTTCAGCGCGATCTTGATGTTGCGGGTGCCGAGCTCGACGGCATCGTCGAAATTCCTGAACTCGCGCTTGTCCCACACCTTCACCGCGCGACGGTTGCGGCTTTCGTGCTGGCCGATGCGCACGCCTTCGGGATTGTAGCCATAGGCGCCGAAGGGCGAGGTGCCGCCAGTGCCGATCCATTTCGAGCCGCCCTGATGGCGGCCCTTCTGCTCCTCGAGCCGCTGCTTCAAGATCTCCATCAGCTTGTCGAAACCGCCGAGCGCCTCGACCAGTTTCTTCTCTTCGTCGGTCAGATGCTTTTCGGCAAGGCGGCGCAGCCACTCTTCCGGAATGTTCGCGACGTCCATGGCATCTGGCCCGCCAAGCGCCTCGATGCCTTTGAAGACATGCGCAAACACCTGGTCGAAACGGTCGATATGGCGCTCGTCCTTCACCAGTGCCGTGCGGGCGAGGTAATAAAAACCCTCGACGTCGTAGTCGACCAGCCCGGCTTCCAGCCCCTCCAGCAGCGATAGATATTCCCGCAGCGAAACGGGAACGCGTGCTGCCTTCAGTTCGAGGAAGAAGGGGATGAACATCGTCTATCTATAGCAGATCATACTCGATGAAGCCGGTTCTGCGCGCGACATGGTCGTAGAGCTTGCGTGCGGTGGCGTTGGTCTCGTGCGTCATCCAGTAGACGTTCTTGACGCCGATTTTTGCGGCTTCCTGCTTCACAGCCTTGATCAGCGCAGCACCCACGCCCTTGCCGCGCACGTCCGGGTCGGCGAACAGATCCTGCAGATAGCAGTTGTTTTTCTCAGACCAGCCGGAGCGATGATAGAGATAGTGGGTGAGGCCGACAGCCTTGCCGTCGAGGGTGGCGATGAAGCCCTTCGGCTCGAACTCGCCTTGCGTGAACAGCCGCTTCCAGGTGACGGCATAGACTTCTTCCGGCAGCTTGGTTTCGTAGAAGGTCAGGTAGTCGGTCCACAGGCGGCGCCAGTCGGTGTGGTCGGCCTGCGCGAGCGGGCGAACAGTGATCTCGGTCATTTCATTTCCCTTTGAAGTCTGGAATCCGATCCATCCCAACAGAATCGGGATCAGGACTATCTTTGCCTATCCGGCCGGCAAATTATACTCGCGAAAAGCCGTCGCGAGCATGTGCAGTGCCTCTCGTGCCCGCGGCGCCAAAGCGTGCGAATGCAAGACAATCTCGGAGGGGGGAATTGGCGGCAGGCCGAGTTTGCGGCCCACCTCGATCAGGCCGGGGGGCACGACACGGTGGGCGAGGGCGGAAAGGGCAAAGCCGGCCGATACCGCGATGTTGACGGCCGCGCCGCCGCCGCCGACGAAAGCCTCGTTCCAGGCGATGCCTGCTCTATCCAGCGCCTCGACCGCTCTCAGACGGTCCGGGCAGTTGCATACCGTGCTTAAGAGAGCCAGGCGCAAGGGCGTCCCGGGTCGCCATTCGAAGGCGGGGGCCGCGAACCAGCCATAATGGGTGCGCGACAAAGCTTCGCCCCGGCGACTGCCGCTTTCCCGGTGCACGATGACCGCATCGAGTTCGCCCCGATCGAAAGCTTCCTCCAGCAGAGAGCTGGTATCGATCCTGATATTGAGCGCAAGCGAGGGATCGTGGGCATGAAGCTGAGCGATCAGTATGGCAAGCTCAGGTCCCGCGACATGGTCGACAAAGCCGAGAGCAAGCCGACAGGGCGCCTCGGAAAACTCTGTGATGGCGCGTTCATGGGCGGCAAGGAATTCGCGGGCCGCCGGGAGAAAAACCGCTCCCCTTGCCGACAGGGCGACGCGGCGCGGGGTTCGTTCGATCAAACGCGCGCCGAGCTTTTCTTCGAGCCGGCGCAGCTTGACGCTGATCGTCGCCTGGGTACTCCCCAGCGCGGCAGCCGCCCGGGTGAAGCTCTGCAGATCGGCCACCATCACGAAGGTCCGCACGGCGTCGACATCAAGGCTGGCCATCGCGATCATTCCTTTTTGTCATCTCTGAAATAGAGACACATAGCCTTTTTTCATGGTCAGGCGTCGTCTATGTCACCTCCATCGCAGTTTGAAAAGCGCGGCTCACCTGCGAATGCTTCGATGGAAAGTGATTGATATGCTTCAAATTGACCGAAACACCGTTGCGCTTGCGGGCGCCTGCCTTGCCTCGCTGCTGTTCGGCCTCGAAATCTCCAGCGTACCGGTGATCCTTCCGAAACTGGAAAGCGTGCTCGCCGCCGATTTTAAGGATCTGCAGTGGATCATGAATGCCTACACCATTGCCTGCACCACGGTGTTGATGGCGACGGGGACACTGGCCGACCGTTTCGGCCGCAAACGGGTGATGGTGATCACCACCATCGCCTTCGGCTTTGCCTCGCTGCTGTGCGGCTTCGCGCCGAGCGCTCCAATTCTGATTGTCGCGCGCTTTCTGCAAGGGCTCGCGGGCGGAGCGATGTTTACCTGCAGCGTGGCCGTGCTGTCGCATCAATTTCAGGATGGCGGTGAACGCGGCAAGGCCTTCGTGGCCTGGAGCGTCGTCTCGGGCATCGGGCTCGGTTTCGGTCCCGCCATCGGCGGATTGATCGTAACGTTCTCGAGCTGGCAATGGGTGTTCCTCATCCATGTACCACTCGCGATCCTTGCCCTGGTCTTCATCGTTGCCGGTGTCACGGAATCTCGCGATCACAACGCCCAGAAGCTTGATCGGGCCGGCATCCTGACGCTCTCGCTCGCGGTGTTCGGCTTCTCCTATCTGATCACGCAAGGCGCCGATCTCGGGGGAGGCGCCCGCATCGGCGTGATTGTCGCGTCGGTGGCGGCCTTCATCGGGTTTCTTGTTGCCGAGAAGGTCAATCCCTATCCGATGTTCGATTTCTCCGTCTTCCGCATCCGCCAATTTTCAGGCGCGATCATGGGCGGCATTGGCATGAATTTCAGCTACTGGCCGTTCATCATCTATCTGCCGATCTATTTTTCGGGCGTTCTCGGTTACAACAGCACGACGACCGGCCTGTTGCTGCTCGTCTACACGCTTCCCCTGATGCTGATGTCCTCGACCGCCGAGCGCCTGCGCGCGCGCTATCAGGCGCGGATTGCGATCCCGCTCGGCCTGTTGACATTGGGGATCGGTTTTATCGCCATGCGGATAGGTTCCGGGCTGGAGGGAGCCAATTGGGTGAGCATGCTGCCCGGTACGCTGATCGCCGGCATCGGCATCGGCCTGACCAATTCACCGACCACCAACACGACGACCGGCTCGGTGTCGCCGGATCGTGCCGGCATGGCATCGGGCATCGATATCAGCGCGCGCCTGATCACGCTCGCCATCAACATCGCGGTGCTGGGCCTGTTGCTGACGCGGGGGATTGTTTCTTATCTGCGGGACGCCTTTGGCACGGCTCTCGTCCCGAATGAATTGCATGCGCTGGCGGAAAGGATCGCCACCGGAAACCTCGGCAGCCTCGCGCAACCCAAGCTCGCGACCCTCGACCCATCCGGCGCCGTCGTGCATGCCGCCCTGGTCAACGGTTTTGGTTGGGTCATGCTGTATTGCGGGATCGGCGTTCTTGCCCTTGCCGTCATCAGCTTCGTCATCTTCGGCGCGAAGACTATAGCGCCGCGGGAGGGAAGAGGACATGCTTCCGCTCAGACCGCTGGCGAGGCCTGCTCGTAGCCGCGGCCTCCGACACTTGCACGTTCTAGCCTTGCCTTCTCGCCATGAAGGCCAGCCGCTCGAACAGATGCACGTCCTGCTCGTTCTTCAGCAGCGCGCCATGCAGCTTGGGCAGGGCGTTCTTCGGGTCGGCGCGCAGGTCTTCCGGCGCGATGTCGTCGGCGACCAGAAGCCTTATCCAGTCGAGCGCCTCGGAGGTCGACGGCTTTTTCTTCAGCCCAGGCACCTCGCGGATCTCGTAGAACTGGGTCAGCGCTGCCCGGACTAGGTTCTGCTTGATGCCGGGATAGTGCACGTCGACAATTCTGTGCAGCGTGTCGACGTCGGGAAAGCGGATGTAGTGGAAGAAGCAGCGGCGCAGGAAGGCGTCCGGCAGTTCCTTCTCATTGTTGGAGGTGATGATGACGATCGGCCTGACCGCGGCGCGGATCGTCTCGCCGGTCTCGTAGACGAAGAACTCCATCCGATCGAGTTCCTGCAGCAAATCGTTGGGGAATTCGATGTCGGCCTTGTCGATCTCGTCGATCAACAGCACGACCTTCTTGCCCGCCGCGAACGCCTCCCACAGCTTGCCGCGCCTGATGTAGTTCCTGATGTCGTTGAACCTGATATCGCCGAGCTGGCTGTCGCGCAGCCGCGAGACGGCGTCGTACTCGTAAAGACCCTGCTGCGCGCGTGTCGTCGACTTGACGTGCCATTCGATCAGGTCGAGGCCGAGCGCGGCCGCCACCTGGCGGGCGAGTTCCGTCTTGCCGGTGCCGGGCTCGCCCTTGACCAGCAAGGGCCGTTCCAGCGCGATCGCCGCGTTGACGGCCACCATCAGATCCTTGTCGGCGACATAGGCCGCCGTGCCTTCGAAACGCATTTTTGCTCCCTGGTTGGTCACCGCGACCGTAAGGAGGCCGGCGTGCCTGTGCAAGGGTGCGCCGAAGGCGCTTGAAACCCTGGAAGGAACCGTCCGTTTCTATCACAAGGCCAGCGGGCTGAAGGGGTGGCAGCTTGAAAACACAGACATTCGGCAAGACTTCACTCCAGATCGTCGTCGCGGTGCTGGCGGCGACGCCGGTGCTGGTCGGCCTCGAAGGCATTTTGTCGGGACCGGAATTCCTGCATGTCACGGCACCGTGGCCGGTCGATCTCGACAGCCATTTCCGCTTCCTGTCCGGGTTCTTCCTTGCTGTCGGCCTCGCCTGGTACAGCTGCATTCCCGCCATCGAGACCAGGACCGAGCGGTTCCGGCTGCTTGCCGCCTGCACGTTTGCCGGCGGGCTGGCGCGGCTTTTCTCGCTGCTCACGGTCGGCGCGCCATCGTTGGGGCACATCGCAGGCCTGTCAGTCGAACTGCTGGCTGTGCCGGCGCTGGTCTTGTGGCAGGGGCGTGTTGCGAATAAAGCCGCCGAGAGCGGCCGTCTCACTGGCGCTTAGCCGACCAGCAGCCTATATTGGGCGTGACGGTCTGTGCTTCCCGGCAGGAGAACATTTTCCCCGGGGCCTTAACGATCCTTAGGGAGCTGTCCCTGGGAAGACCCGTGGGTTTTCTCACACGGCGCCCACCTACTTTGTAGGTTCCCGGGATCGCTCTCTCCACCGGTTGTGTGGATCGTCACCTATCGAAAAGGCCATATTTGGCGGATTTTGTCGTCGCGCCGTCTTGTGCGGTGCTGACGAACGAAAAGTTCGCTCCGCTCCTCCAAAACGTCGCTCCTAAAACTCCACCCAAATCTGACCTTTTCTATCGTCTGCGCATGACATCCTCAAAAGACCTGAAAAAGCAGCTCCGCCGCGAGGCACTCGGGCGCCGCGATGCGCTCGATGAATTCTGGCGGGTGGAGATCGCTCTCGAAATGGCCGAGACGGCACGCGATCACCTCGCTGTCGAGCCGGGCCAGATCGTTTCCGGCTTCTGGCCGATGCGTTCGGAAGTCGACGTCCGGCCACTGATGTTCGCCTTGCGTGAGAAGGGAGCCAGGCTCTGCTTGCCTGCCATTCTCGACAAGACCACCATCGTCTTTCGCGAGTTGGTGCGCGGCGCGCCGATGGTCGAGATGGGTTTCGGCACGGTCGGGCCGCATGAAGAAGCCGAGGTGCTCGACCCCTCGGTGATGCTGGTGCCGCTCGCCGCCTTCGACGCGCGCGGCCATCGCATCGGCTACGGCGCCGGCTATTACGACCGCGCCATCGCCAAGCTGATCGACAAGGGGCAGCCACCCCGATTGATCGGCATCGCCTTCGACTGCCAGGAGGTGGCGCTGGTGCCGGATGAGGACCACGACGTCATCATCTCGGAAATACTCACCGAGAGCGGGTTGCGCCGCTTCGCGCCAAAATTGTAGATAAGCACAATGGACGCATGATCTTTTCACAGATGTCATGCAGCTTTTGCTTCGCTGACCTTCGGTGCGGGATCATATGAGACTTCTCTTCCTCGGTGACATGGTGGGAAAAACGGGACGCACGGCGGTGTGGGAACAACTGCCGGGGCTGATCTCCGATTTCAAACTCGATTTCGTCATCGTCAACGGCGAGAATGCCGCCGGCGGTTTTGGCATCACCGAAGAGATCTTTCGCGAGACGATCGCAGCCGGCGCCGATGTCGTCACCACCGGCAACCATGTCTGGGACCAGCGCGACGCGCTGGCCTTCGCGCCGCGCGAAGAGCGTTTTCTGCGCCCCTCCAATTTTCCCAAGGGCACGCCCGGGCGCGGCTCCGGCGTCTACATCGCCAGGAGCGGCGCGCGCGTGCTGGTCGCCAACATCATGGGCCGGGTGTTCATGCATCCCGAACTCGACGATCCATTCCAGGCCGGCGAACGGGAGCTGGCCGCCTGTCCGCTCGGCGAGCAGGCCGATGCCGTCATCATCGACTTCCACGCCGAGGCGACCTCGGAAAAAATGTGCTTCGCGCATTTCGTCGATGGCCGCGCCAGTCTCGTCGTCGGCACCCACACGCATCAGCCGACCGGCGACCACCAGATCCTCAATGGCGGCACCGGCTACATTTCCGACGCCGGCATGTGCGGCGATTATGATTCCTCGCTCGGCATGGACAAGGAGGAACCGCTCAACCGGTTCCTGTCGAAAGTGCCGAAAGGGCGCTTCGAGGCAGCCACCGGACCGGCGACATTGTGCGGTGTCGGCGTCGATATTTCCGACCGCACGGGGCTGACCGAGAGGATCGCGCCGTTTCGTCGCGGGCCGCGGCTGGAGGAAACCGCGCCGTCCTTCTGGTCGTGACATTGATATGGACACAAGCAGTACCTAACTGCCGGCGACACTGCTCTAGATCGTAGAGGGGACGACCTCCATGCAGCTCATCGAATTCCTGGCGCCGCACTTTCACTTCGTGTCCGATCCAACCGCCTGGGTCGCGCTGCTGACATTGGTGGTGCTGGAGATCGTGCTCGGCATCGACAATCTGATCTTCATCTCGATCCTGACCAACAAGCTGCCGGTAGCGCAAAGGGCCCGCGCCCGCCGCCTCGGCATCTCGGCGGCGCTGATCATGCGGCTGGTGCTGCTGGCCACCATTTCGATCATCGTCCAGCTGACGACGCCGGTGTTCACGGCCTTCGGCCACGGCTTCTCCTGGCGCGACCTGATCCTGATCGCCGGCGGCCTGTTCCTGGTCTGGAAGGCGACCAAGGAGATCCATCACACGGTCGATCCCGACGACCACCAGGACACGATGCTGGGCGGGACATTGCAGATCAGCCTTGCCGGCGCGATCTTCCAGATCCTGCTGCTCGACCTCGTCTTCTCGATCGATTCGATCATCACCGCCGTCGGCATGACCGACGAGATCGCCATCATGTACATCGCCGTGATCGTCGCGGTCAGCGTGATGATGCTGGCGGCCGGGCCGCTGGCGGACTTCATCGCCAGGAACCCGAGCATCGTCATGCTGGCGCTGGGCTTCCTGCTGATGATCGGCATGACGCTGATCGCCGACGGCATGGGCTATCACGTGCCCAAGGGCTACATCTACGCGGCGATGGGTTTTTCGGCCCTGGTCGAAGGGCTCAACATGCTGGCCCGGCGGCGCAGGAAAGCGAAGTCCAGCGGCGGGCATTGAACTATGACTGGCAAGGACCTTAACCAGGATCAGCGCCATCAGTTGGCCAAGCTGGCTGATTTGCCTGACAGCGAGATCGATACTTCGGACGTTCCGGAAGCTCCGGCCGAGAGCTGGCTTCATGCTCGCCGTGGTCGGGACAAGGCTGGTCCTAAGAGTAGATTGCTCTAATTCGTTGCTGAGTTCTAACCAGGCGTCGGGCTCGCGCAGCATGTGAATGATACCGGCCGGGTTGGTGATCCAGCCGCCGCGAAAGCCTTCGCCCAAGGGCTCGATGGCGTCGCAACGCACGACCCCGGCCTTGGCGAGATGATCCGCGGCCATCGGGAAATCGTCGGTGAACAGCTCCAGCCACACCTCGGCCTGGCTCATCATGGGCGCCTCATCGATCCACAGGCGGTTGGGGCCGAGTTCGAAGCCGATTGCCGGCGCCTTGGCGGTGAACGGTTTCAGGCCAACAACGTCGCGGTAGAAGGCGATCGTCGCTTCATACTGGTGCGTCGGCACCTTCATGGCGATGTTGATGCCACCGGTGATGTTCGCGGTCATTTGCTGACTCCACTATGCTGCGTTGGGACGTTGTGGTCGTTGGCCGCGTCGCCGGCATCTCGCTATGCCAGATTGACCTGCCAGGAGACCCCGAACCTGTCGTTCAGCCATGCGAAACGGCTGCTGAAGCCATAATTGTCGGGCGGCATCAAGAATCCGCCGCCCTTTGCCAGGGTCTCGACAATGCCGTTCAACTCGGCCTCCGTGGAGCAATCCACATACAGCGAGACCGACGGCGTGAACGTGAAGCCATGGTGGACCGGGCTGTTGTAGACCATCACTTCCAGGCCAGCTATGGAGACGCGCGCCAGCTTGACCGCCACTTCCGGGCCATCTTCGCCGGCGCCGTAGCGGGTGACGTCAAGGACGCTGCTGTCGGGAACGGTCTCGCAATAGAGGGTCATTGCCTCTTCGGCCTTGCCCTCGAACATCAGGAACGGCGTTACTTTCTTCATCGCGGGCCTCCGTCTTCCCGGCTCAGACATTGGTCTCGTTGGCGGGTTCGCCCTTCATCTCGCTGCGGTAGTAGCCGTCGCGCAGGTTGATGCCGTATTCGACATAGGCCTTCATGCAGGCCAGCATCTGCGACCAGCCCTCGCAATTGAGATAGGATTTCTTCAGCCCGACCGCGCCTTCCTGCCAGCCGCTTTCGGCGATGGTGACGAAGGTGCCGCCATCGTCCAGCGGCTCGAAATTCATCTCGATGCGGGTCTTGTAGGCGGGTTCGCCATCGGCATCGGTGGCATCCCAGCGCAGCACGATGCGGCTGTCCTTGACCACTTCATCAACCTCGACCGGCACCTTGCCCCACCAGACGACACCGGCTCCCGCCACCAAGGGCGCGCTGGCGCCGCCGATGGTGGTGAAATAACCACTGAGCTTGTTCGGATTGACGACCGCGTCGAAGACGTCGGCGACCGGCCTGCCGATGCGGCCGGAGACCCTGAATCCAAGTGACATATCCACAGCTCCTTGCTTGATCGGCTCAACGATATGTTATAAAAAGATAACATGTCAAGTCGATCGCAGGACGACAATGTTTTCAAGGCGCTGGCGCATCCGCGCCGGCGCGAAATGCTGGATCAGCTGAAGGACGTGCCGAAGACCACCGGCATGCTGTGCGATGCCTTTCCCGACATCGATCGCTGCACCGTCATGCTGCATCTCAAGGTGCTTGAGGAGGCCGACCTGATCGTCGCGCGGCGTGACGGGCGCGAGCGCTGGAATCATCTCAACGCGCTGCCGATCAAGCAGATACACGACCGCTGGATCAGCCAGTATGCCGGCCATGCGCTCGCCATCATCGACCGGTTGAAATCCGACCTGGAGGCGTAAGCTCTTGTAGAAGCCCGTGTCGTTGCGTCCCGCGCGCGGTGCGGCTGGACGAATTGAGCCGATTTATCTATAAGCCGGCCATTCCGACAGAGAACGCCGTGCTTCCGCGAGTTGCACCCGGGATGCTCTGAAATTTTGAAGTCGAGCATTGCAGAAGACGAGGTGAGATCACCTCGCTTCGGAATGCTCTAGCCGAGAAGACGACAGGGGTGCCATGGCTGGCCATTCACAGTTCAAGAACATCATGCACCGCAAGGGCCGCCAGGATGCGGTGCGGTCGAAAATGTTTTCCAAGCTGGCGCGCGAAATCACCGTTGCCGCCAAGAGCGGGACGCCCGATCCATCGATGAATCCGCGCCTGCGCCTAGCCGTGCAGAACGCCAAGGCGGTGTCGATGCCGAAGGACAACATCCAGCGCGCCATCAACAAGGCATCGATGGGCGACGCCGAAAACTACGAAGCCGTCCGTTATGAGGGCTATGGGCCCGGCGGCGTCGCCGTCATCGTCGAAGCCCTGACCGACAACCGCAACCGCTCGGCGTCGAACGTGCGCGCCGCCTTCACCAAGGCCGGCGGGGCGATGGGCGAAACCGGCTCGGTGTCGTTCATGTGGGATCGTGCAGGCGAGATCTATTATCCGGCATCGGCCGGCAGCGCCGACAAGGTCATGGATGCGGCGATCGAAGCCGGCGCCGATGATGTGGAATCAGATGAGGAAGGCCACACGATCTACTGCGCTTTCGAGAATCTCGGCGAAGTGTCGAGGGCGCTGGAAGCCTCGCTGGGCGAAGCTGAATCGGTGAAGCCGATCTGGAAGCCGCAGAACAGTGTTCCGGTCGACGAGGACCGGGCACAGTCGCTGATGAAGCTGGTCGCCACGCTCGAGGATGACGATGACGTTCAAAGCGTCTACGCCAACTTCGAAGTCGATGACGAGACCATGGCCAAGCTCAGCGCGGCATGAGCAAAGCTCAGCTGCCTTCCATCCGTATCACCTACTGCACGCAGTGCCAGTGGCTGCTGCGTGCCGGCTGGATGGCGCAGGAGTTGCTGTCGACCTTCGGCACCGATCTGGGCGAGGTCACGCTGGTGCCCGGCACCGGCGGCGTCTTCACCATTTCCTGCAATGACGTGCTGGTCTGGGACCGCAAGCGCGATGGCGGCTTTCCGGAAGCGGCCAAACTGAAGCAACTGGTCCGCGACGTGATCGATCCGGATCGCGACCTCGGCCACTCCGATCGCAAGGGCCACAAGTCAAAAGATCCAGCCTGATCAGGCCGCTTCGAAAGCGAAGCGGTAGACATTCGTTTGCCGTTGCTCGAATCCCAGTTTCAGATACAGGCGGTTCGCTGCCTCCCTTGACGGACGCGAAGTGAGGTCTACCGTTCTGGCGCCGGCAGTCTTCGCAAACGCCAGTGCTTCACGAACCAGGGCTGATGCGATGCCTTGACCTCTGTGGCGGTCATCGACGATTACATCTTCGATGATCGAGCGCACCCCTGTCGGCACGCGGAAAATGGCGAGCGTCAGCATCCCTTGTAGCGTTTGGCCTGTCGTTGCGACGAGAAGGGTTGTCGCCGGCGATTTGATGACAAATTCCAGGTCCTCGTGGCGTGGCTCCGAAGCGGATGACGACAGCTGAGGGATCAATGCAATCATGGAACGCGCCAGCCATGGCGTCAGGGTCGATACTGCCTCTATTTTGAAATCGGCCATTTTTGATCGTCCTTCCTTGCCCCCATGGTCGAAGTAATCGATCCCGGAGGGTGGTTGTTCCTCCGGGATTCGTTGAAAACGTACTTCACTGCAGCGCCATGATGAAGCAGCCCAGCGCGACGATGCCGGTGACGGTGCGCACGTGGTTCCACATCACCCAGTCCCTGAGATAGGTGGCCCACATGGCGGCGCCATTGCTGCTCGCCGGGTCGACGGCCGCCAACGCGTCGTTGAGCGGCACATTGAAGATCATGGTCACGATCGGGTTGCCGACGAGGTAGATCAGGGCGCCGGCGAGAAGCCAGAACGAGCCCGGCTGGCTCCAGCCGATCATCGCACCGGCGATGAGGACAAGGCAGATCAACCCGGTGCCGAAGAGCGCGGTCATGAATGTCGGTGTGATGACGGTGATGCTGATCGAATTCATCGCGGCGATGCCGCCCGCCGCCGGCAGGCGGGCGAGCGCCGGCATGACGAAGTTGGAAAAGGCGAAGAACACGCCGCCGACGACGCCCGAGCCGATCGCGGCGATGAAGGTGAGGGTGGGAAGAAGCTTCGCGATCATCTCAATTGCTCCAGACGCCAGTCGCGGCGGTTTCGGTTGCGTAGGCGGAAAAGTCTCTCGGCGGGCGGCCGAGCACGCGCTGGACGCCATCGGTCAGCGTCTCGTTGCGGCCGTCGAGCACTTGCGTGAACAGCTCGTTAAGCAACCAGACCAATTCGAGCGGCAGTTCATGCGCCGCGACAGCGGCGGTGAATTCGTCGTGCGAGATCCTGACAAAGCGGATGTCGCGGCCGGCGGCCTTGCCGATCTCGGCGACCGCGTCGGCGAAGCTCAGCAGCCGCGGGCCGGTGAGTTCATAGAGCTGGCCGATGTGCCCTGGGTCAGTCAGCACGGCAAAGGCGGCGTCGGCGATGTCGTCGGCATCGACAAAGGGTTCGCCGACAGTGCCGACCGGCAGCGCCACTTCGCCGGCAAGGAGCGGGTCGATCAGGAAGCCTTCGCTGAAGTTCTGCGAGAACCAGGCGCAACGCAGGATCGTCCAGTCGGCGCCGGAGGCCTTCAGCATCTCTTCGGCGCGCTGGGCTTCCGTCTCGCCGCGTCCCGACAGCAGCACGAGCCGGGTGATGCCGTTTTGTACGGCAAGCCTGGCGAAGGCGTCGACCGCCTCGGCCGCACCCGGCACGGCGATATCTGGATAATAGCTGATGTAGACGGCACTGACGCCTTGCATTGCCGCACCCCAGGTCGCCGGACTGTCCCAGTCGAAGCACGGGGTGCCCGAGCGCGAGCCGATGCGCACCGGCAGGCCATGCGCGGTCAGCCGTTCGGCGAGGCGGCGGCCGGTCTTGCCGGTACCACCGAGGATCAGGATGGGTTTTGGTGTCGTGTCGTTCATAGCGGTTTCCTCTGTTTTAGAATATGAATAATCCTCACATTTGCAAAACGTGATAAACCCTCGTATTTTGCGAGTCAAGCGAATTTGTTGGCATTGGAGACAGTCATGGAAGACACCGCCGCGCCGGTTTCCCCCCAGGAGCAGATTGCTTCGCCGCGCCGGGCGCCGAGCCAGCAGCGCAGCCGCGAACGGGTCGAGCGCATGCTCGCCGCCGCCTCGGCGCTGATTGCCGAGCAAGGCAGCGACGCCATGCGCATGGGTGAGGTGGCGGAACGGGCAGGGGTGTCGATCGGTTCGCTCTACCAGTTCTTTCCGGACAAGCGGGCGATCATCTGGGCGCTGGCCGAGCGCCACACCGTCGAGAGCCAGGCCTGTATCTCGGCGGCACTCGCCGGCGTCGGCGACGCCGAAGGCCTAGGCCAAGCATTTTCGGAGCTGGTCGATATCTACTATGGGCTGTTCCTGGCCGAGCCGGTGATGCGCGACATCTGGTCGGGCACGCAGGCCGACAAGGCCCTGCGCCAACTCGAACTCGCCGACAGCCGGGCCAACGCCGAATTCCTCACCGCGGTGCTGAAACGGCTGCGGCCGGCGGCCGATCCGGCGGCGCTGGAAACCACGGCTTTTCTGGTCTGGCAGATGGGCGAGGCCGCCATGCGGCTGGCGATTTCGGTCGAGCGGCAAGAGGGCGACAGGCTGGTCGCTGCTTACAAGCGCATGGCATTGCGGGAACTGTTGGCCGAGTAGGATGGTCCCCACCCCCTCCCCCTCGTGGGGTCCGAAGGACGGGCGAGACCGTGGCTCGCCCCGGCAAGTCGCTGCGAAGCAGCGGGGTGCGGGGCGGCGCCAGACCCCACCCGGACCTTCGGTCCGACCTCCCCACAAGGGGGAGGTAGGGGCGAGCGCCAGTTTGAGGCGACCCATCCCGTTGCAACAAAAAACCCGCCTCGAAAGCGGGTTTCTGATCTGCGAAAAGGTCGTCGGGCTTAGAGGCCGAAACCTTCGAAACGCTTCTTGAACTTCGACAGGCGGCCGCCGCGGTCGAGCAGGGTCTGCTGGCCACCGGTCCAGGCCGGGTGGGTGGTCGGGTCGATATCGAGGTTCATCGTATCGCCTTCCTTGCCCCAGGTCGAACGGGTCATGTATTCGGTGCCGTCGGTCATGACGACCTTGATGGTGTGGTAATCGGGATGGATGTCGGTCTTCATGGTTCGGTTCCTGGCTTGCCGGCGCTGCCGACGGGCATGAAGCCTGCGTCGATGCGCCCCTTTTTAAAACTCGAAGCCGCAGCTATTGAGGAGCCACGGCTTCTAAAACGGTCGGCGAGCCTATACATCAGCCGGAATTGAATCACAAGGCCGCGGCAAGCGCATATTGAGGCGCATACCCCAAAGGCGGCTAGAGGAAACGCAGGAATGGCGCAATCCAGCAGCGCAGACGAGCGCCGGCGCTCGCTCAAGCCGCTCAGGCGCCTGTTCCCCTATATCACGCACTACCGCACGCTGGTGATCGGCGCCCTCATCTCGCTGGTCATCGCCGCGGCAACGACACTGGCGCTGCCGCTGGCGGTACGGCGCATGATCGATCATGGCTTCTCGTCGTCGAGCACCACCTTCATCGCCGAGTATTTCGCCGCCTTGGTGGCGATGGCCGCCGTGCTGGCGGCGGCCTCGGCCGGCCGCTACTATTTCGTCATCACGCTCGGCGAGCGCGTCGTCGCCGACATCCGCCGCGATGTCTTTGCCCATGTGACGACGCTGTCGCCTGCCTTCTTCGACACCGCCCAGTCGGGCGAGATCGTATCCCGGCTCGCCGCCGACACGACGCAAGTCAAGTCGGCGGTCGGGGCGACTGCCTCGGTGGCGCTGCGCAACGTCATCCTCGGCCTCGGTGCGCTGGGGATGATGGTCGTCACCAGCCCGAAACTTTCCGGCCTGGTCATAGCAGCCATTCCGGTCATCGTGCTGCCGCTGGTCGCCTTCGGCCGCTCGGTGCGCGCCAAGTCCCGGCAGGCGCAGGATACGCTCGCCGACGCCACCGCCTATGCCAGCGAGCAGATCGGCGCGGTGCGCACCTTGCAGGCCTTCACCAACGAGAAGCTGGTCACCGGGCATTTCTCCGGTGCGGTGGAAGCCGCGTTCGAGGCGGCACGCGCCTCGATCTTCGCGCGCTCCTTCCTCACCTTCTTTGCCATTTTCACGATCTTCTCATCGGTCGTGGCCGTGCTGTGGTTCGGCTCGCGCGACGTGCTCGATGGCGCGATATCGCCAGGCACGCTCGGCCAGTTCCTGCTCTATTCGGTGTTCGCCGCCGGCGCGCTCGGCGCGCTGTCGGAAGTCTGGGGCGAGCTTGCGCAGGCGGCGGGTGCGGCCGAACGGCTGACCGAGATCCTGGCCGAGAAACCGGCGATCCAGGCGCCGGCCGATCCGAAGCCGCTGCCGGCGGTCGCCAAGGGCGCGATCGTCTTCGACGATGTGTCCTTCTCCTATCCCGCCAGGCCAGACCGCGCCGCCGTCCACGGCCTGAGCTTCCAGGTCATGCCCGGCGAGACGGTGGCGATCGTCGGCCCGTCAGGCGCCGGCAAGAGCACGGTCTTCTCCCTCATCCTGCGCTTCTACGATCCCGAAACTGGCAAGATCCTGATCGATGGCGTCGACGTGCGCGAAGCCGATCCGGTCTCGGTGCGCGAGCGCATCGCCATCGTGCCGCAGGATGTCACCATCTTCGCGGCGAGCGCGCGCGACAATATCGGCTTTGGCCGGCCAGGCGCCAGCGAGGCCGAGATCGAGGTGGCGGCGAAGGACGCGCTGGCCGACGAATTCATCCTCAAGCTCGAAAAAGGCTATGACAGCCAGGTCGGCGAGCGCGGCGTGACGCTGTCCGGCGGCCAGCGCCAGCGGGTGGCGATCGCTCGCGCCATCCTGCGCGACGCGCCGATCCTGCTGCTCGACGAAGCCACTTCGGCGCTCGATGCCGAAAGCGAGACGCTGGTGCAGACGGCGCTGGAGCGGCTGATGCAAGGCCGCACCACCATCGTCATCGCCCACCGGCTGGCGACGGTGCTGAAGGCCGACAGGATCCTCGTCATGGATGGCGGCCGCATCGTCGAGGAAGGCACCCACCAGAGCCTGGTCGCCAAGGGCGGCATCTATGCGCGGCTGGCCAAGCTGCAGTTCGAAACAGGCGCCAGCGCCTTCAGGGGCGCGGCGGAGTAGCGTCAATGCCGAAGCTTCACGAACACGGGAGCATCACGATTTTCACTCCTTCGTACGTTCGACAACGTCAAACGGGCGGCCGTCCACTTCATTCGCTGGAGGCGCAGAAAATCGGTGGCGCTTTCGCCTTTCGCGCTGGCTCCACGCGGTAATTCATCCAGCATTTTTTTGAGGCGCTTGACTGCGACTGCCCGTAACGCCTGGGCGATTGCCTTTTCCGCGAAGCGCGATCTCTCACTTTTCGGCACTTCGTCCTCAAGCCGGCTCTTTATTTCAGCGGCGATGGAAAAGGTGGCGCGTTCCTTCGGAGTGGAAATTCCCACGGTGCGTTCTCCCAAATCCTCATACTGAAATATACGCTTTGAGGGTATGAAACGCGATGTTCGCTCTATTGTGCTCTTTCAGCCCCCATACCGCTTGCGCAAATGGTCGGTAAAGTGTGCCGCGTTGAGCTTTTCGCCGGTGGCGCGTTCGAGCAGGTCCGGCGTCGACCAGCGCGACCCCTGCGACCAGATCTTTTCGCGGCGCCAGTCGTTGATCGCCTCGAAATTGCCTTTGGCAAGATCGTCGTCGGCTGCAGGGTGCTCGCGCGTCAGCGCCGCCCATTGCTGTGCCGCCATCATCGCGCCCAGCGTGTAGGAGGGGAAGTAGCCGAAGGCGGCACCCGGCCAATGCACGTCCTGCATCGGCCCGTCGGCGGGATTGTCAATGGTGGAGAGGCCGAGATAGTCGCGCATCTTGGCGTCCCAGGCTTCGGGCAGATCGGCCACCTCCAGCCGCCCCGATACGAGTTCCTGCTCAAGCTCGTAGCGCAGGATGACATGCAGCGGGTAGGTCACCTCGTCGGCATCGACACGGATCAGGCCGCGTTCGACGCGATGCACATGCGGCAGGACGTCGTCGAGCGACCAGGCTTCGCCGAGATGCCTTTCGGCCACCGGCAGCGCCCAGCGCCAGAAGGCCGGGTTGCGGCCGAGCTGCTTTTCGACGAACAGGCTCTGGCTTTCGTGTACCGCCATGCCGCGCGCCTTGCCGAACGGCCAGTGCGACCATGCCTTGGGCAGATTCTGTTCGTACAGCGCATGACCGGTCTCGTGCAGTACGCCCATCAACGCCGACAGGAAGTCAGATGTCTTGTAGCGGGTGGTGATGCGCACGTCGCTCGGGACGCCGCCGCAGAACGGATGGTGCGACACCGACAGCGACCCGTGCGTCAGGTCGAAGCCGACTGCCGCCATCATGGCAAGGCCGAGTTCGCGTTGCCGGTCGATCGCATAGGTGCCCGAAAGCGGTTTCAGCGGGCGCTTGCGCAGCCGCGCTTCCTGTATCGCTAGCGCCTCCGGCACGAACCCCTTGAGGAAGGCTTTGAGGTCGGTGAAGACAGGCGTGATGTCGGCGGTGCGGTTGCCGGGGTCGTATTGCTCCATCAGCGCGTCATAGGGGGCGAGGCCGAGCACGTCGGCACGCAGCGCCGCCTCCTCGCGCACCAGCGCCACCACGCCCTCCAGCGCCGGCAGGAAGCCCGCCCAGTCGTTCTTGGCGCGCAGGCCGCGCCACAGTTGCTCGCAGCGCATGCGCGCGGTGGTCTGACGTTCGACGAATTCGACCGGCAGGCAGGTCAGGTTGGTGTACTGTCGCCGCAATTCCGTGACGGTCGCCCGTTGCTCTTCGCTCAAAGCTTCCTGTTCGGCCGCCGCGATCCAGTCGGCGATCTCCGGCGCCGTTGCCCTGGTGTGATACATGCCGGCCAGTGCCGACATCGCCTCGGCGCGCTTCTCGCCACCGCCGACGGCCATATGAGTGGCCTCGTCGGCACCGAGGATGGCCAGAGCGTGCTCAAGCGCTTCGAGCTTGTGGCCGAGGTCATCGAGTTTCTGAAAGGACATGGCGGCTTCCGTGATTGAGGACGGCGCGAAAAGATACCAACGCAAAGGCGTTTGCAACCCTCGGGTACTGTGCGGAGGATGTGCCTTGCGCAGGTGAGGTCGCGCATGAAATGCTGGCGGCGACACGTGAAGGGGGAAAACAATGATCGGCAACATCCTGGTTGGGCTGGTGGCCTTGATCCATGTCTACATCGTCTATCTGGAGATGGTGCTGTGGGACACGCCGCGAGGACACAAGGCATTCAACCTGACGCCCGAATTCGCCAGCGCCTCGAAGGTGCTCGCCGCCAATCAGGGGCTCTACAATGGCTTCCTTGCCGCCGGCCTGATCTGGGGGCTCTACCTCGGCGCCGCCGGGTTCCAGGTCAAGGTTTTCTTCCTGTTATGCGTGGCCATCGCCGGCCTCTATGGCGCGGCGACGGTTGGCCGCAAGATCCTGTTCATCCAGACCGTGCCGGCGGTGGTTGCCCTGATTGCGGTCTGGCTTGCCTGGTAGAAAACTGGGCTGGCAGGAAACTGGGCTGTAGGGAAAAAGGACGCCTGCGGGATTGGGGTCCCGAAGGCGCCAGGTGGTCCCTTCCTGGCGCATGGTCCGAAAATCGAAACCGATTTCGGCATGAATCATGCGCAATATCGAGGAACGCGATCTCAGCCGTTCGGATAGTTTCCGCCGTCCGCGCCGTCGCCGATCATGAAGCCGCTGCCGGTATCGACCATCAGCCGCTGGTCGACATTGTCGAGACGGCGCAGCAGGTCGTGGTATTGCGCGGCCGGTATCCTGCCGTGATCCGATGCCGCTATTTTCTCGGCCGCCCGACCGATTTGGGCCGTCCGCATTTCCAGACGTTCGGCCACCGCCGGCGTGATGGTGTTGGCTTGTCTTGCGTTCACTATGCCCTGACGGACGCCTTGAACCTGCTGCATGAGACCCTCGATGCGCGGGCCGGTAAAGTCGGTCGGGTTGGCTGCGTCGAGAGCGCCCTTGCTATGATCGCCCGCCGCATAGGCGCCAGCGAGGGGGATGGCGATGAGGAGCGCCGTGAGTGTTGCGGTTCTAAGCGAGGTCCTGGGAGTAAAAGAGCGCATCACGCGTCTCCTCTTGAAGAAGAAGGCGGCTGTTTCGCCTGCCTTCCGGCCGCGGGCCGTCCGGTTCCGTCGCGTCGCGAGGAGGGGGATTCATCGCCGGCGGTTCTCGGCCCAGGGGGAAGCTAGGACCGCGCTGCGACGATGTGTAATTAAAAAAAGATAATCTTTTCAGGCCTTGCCGGCCTCGATCTACGCCCTAGAGTTGAGCCGGCGAACAAATTCGCGTGATACAGCGTGATGATGGATCACCGTTCGGTGAGCTTCAGTTCAATACGGCGGTTCTTGTTGCGCGCCTCTTCGGTGTCGGCGGGGTCGAGCGGCTGGAACTCGCCGAAGCCGGCGGCGACCAGCCGGTTGGCCGGCACGCCGTTCTCGATCAGGTACTTCACCACCGAGGTCGAACGCGCTGTCGACAGCTCCCAATTGTCGCGGTAGCGGCCGGTGCCGGAGAGCGGCTTGTTGTCGGTATGGCCGTCGACGCGCAGCACCCAGTTGATCTCCGGCGGGATTTCCTTCTGCAGCTCGATGATGGCGTCGGCGAGTTTCTTCATCTCGACCTTGCCGGCATCGTTGATCACTTCGGAGCCGGTCGGGAACAGCACTTCGGACTGGAAGACGAAGCGGTCGCCGACGATGCGGATGTTCTCGCGGTCGGCGAGGATTTCGCGCAAGCGGCCGAAGAAGTCTGAACGGTAGCGGTTCAGCTCCTGCACGCGTTGCGCAAGGGCTACGTTCAGGCGGCGGCCGAGATCGGCGATCTTGGTGTTGGAATCACGGTCGCGGGTTTCGGAGACGTTGAGCGCATCCTCGAGCGCGCCGATCTGCTTGCGCAGTGCCGCGATCTGCTGGTTGAGGATTTCGACCTGGCTCAGCGCCTGCTGACTGATCTGGCGCTGGCTGTCGAGTTCGCCGGTCAGCGCCACGGCGCGCTGGCTGGCCGCGTCGCCGGCGCCGGCGCCTTGCGCCAGCAATTGTTCGAGCCGGCTCTTCTCCGCTTGCGCGGCCGACAGCGATGCCTGCAGATTGGCAAGCGAATCTTCCTTGTCCTGCGCCGTCGAACGCTCCAGTGCCAGCAACTGGGTCAGTTCATTGATCTGCGAGTTGAGGCGTGAGAGCGCCGTGTCCTTGCCGGAGATTTCGCGGCCGAGCAGGAACTGCGCCAGCACGAAGACGGTGAGCAGGAACATGATCGCCAGAAGCAATGTCGACAGCGCGTCGACGAAGCCCGGCCAGTAATCGATGCGGCGATCCGTGCGTCGCCCACGCGCCAGTGCCACGTCAATGCACCCCGGGCTTCTTCAGGGCGTCGGCGATCTTTTCCAGCGTGTTGCGCATCGCCTTCTGCTCGTCGGACTGGGCCTCGACCCAATCGCGCATGATCTGCTGCTCCGAGCGCATGTTCTTGACCAGCCCGGAAATGCCGTCGGCGAGATTGGCCATGGCGGTGGCGACGCGCGGATTGGAGCCGCCGCCATTCTCCTGCATGCTGCGCAGCCGTTCGGACAGCACCCGGATCTCGTCGGAGGATTCGGTCTTGGCCGGGTCGGAGACGACGATGTCGGACGACAGATCGGTGACCGAGGACAACCAGTTTTCCAGCTCGGTGTAGAAGCGCGTCTGGGCGCGGCCTGCCTGCAGGTCTAGGAAACCGAGCACCAGCGAGCCGGACAGGCCGAACAGCGAGGACGAGAAGGCCGTGCCCATGCCGGCCAGTGGCGCCGAAAGCCCTTGCTTGAGAGAATCGAGCACCGCGGCGGCGTCACCGGTGCCCGGATCGAGCGATTCGATGGTCTCGCGGATCGAGCCGATGGTGTTCAAGAGGCCCCAGAAGGTGCCGAGCAGGCCGAGGAACACCAGCAGGCCGACGAGATAGCGCGAGGTGTCGCGGCTTTCGTCCAGGCGTGTGGCGATGGAATCGAGCATGGTGCGCATCGAACTGGTCGAGAAGGCCGTCGCCGAGGAGCGGCCGATCATCGCCTTCATCGGCGCCAGCAGAACCGGTTCGGTGGTTTCCGAGCCGGCACGGAAGGAGTTGACCCAGCGCACTTCGCGAAACAGCCGCCCGACTTGGGCGAAGGCCAAAAGGATGCCGACCACCAGCACGCCGACGATCAGGCCATTGAGGCCGGGATTGCTGCCAAAGGCGGTCGAGATCTGGCGGGTCAGGATGGCGGCGATGAAGGCGACGATGACCAGGAAGATCACCATGGTCAGCAGAAAGACCTGCGGGCTCGACAGTTTGTGCGGGTCGTAGATCAGGACATCAGAACGCCTGCCCATGCCGAAGGATTTGAGAAAAGCCATCCGTGCCCCGTTTCCGATGCCACCGCCGATCACGTAGACCGCGACTCTAAACGGAATTGTGACCAAATTGAATGGCGCTTGGCAATATTGCCGCGTCGATAGTCTGTGTCAGAGGCGATTGATGACCAGACAGTCGACCATGGCGGCCAGATGCAGGCCGGCGCCGGTGACGACGAAACCGTGCCACAGCGCATTGTGGAAGCGCAGCCCCTTCCAGGCGAAGAAGATGACGCCGCAGGAGTAGACGATACCGCCGGCGACGATGAGCGCGATCGATGTCGTCGGCAGCGTCTGGACAAGCGGCTTCACCAGGATGATGCCGCTCCAGCCGATGGCGAGATAGAAGACGATCGCCAGCCGGTCGAAACGGCCGGGGAAAAACACCTTGATGGCGATGCCCAACACTGCCGCAGTCCAGACGAGGACGATCATCCAGCGCGCCAGCGGCGAGGCTTCGAGCTGCGCCAGAAAGGGCGTGTAGGTAGCGGCGATCAGCAGATAGATCGCGGCGTGGTCGAAGCGCCGCAAGATCCATTTCACCGGCGACGACACCGGCCACAGATTGTAGGTCAGCGACACCGACAGCACGGTGAGCAGCGAAACCACATAGAAGGCGGCGGCGATGTATTCGCCCGGCCCGACGCGAAAGGCCGCCAGCGCCAGCAGTGCCGAACCCGCCGATATTGCCAGCACGATGCCGACCGCATGGACGATGCCGTCGGCGATCATCTCGGCGCGCGAATAGTGCCAGCGTCCGATGAACGGGATGTCGGGATGGGTTTGGTTGACTTTCACTGCCGGGTTCCTGCGCCGCGCACTCCAATCTGGGCGCTCGCCGGGCAGTATTTCAAGCTTCCGTTGCGATTTTACGACTGCGGCGCATCAGCGCGGCGTGCCTCTCAACGCGCCGAGAGCGGTTTCTTCACGGCCTTCAACAAAGCGCGCTGGATGACCTCGTTGCCGGCGACGACCGAGCCGTTGTCGAGCATGTCCTGGCCGCCATCCATGTCCGAAACGAAGCCGCCCGCCTCGCGGATCATAAGCAGGCCGGCGGCGATGTCCCAGGCCGATAGGCCGGTTTCCCAGAAGCCGTCCATGCGGCCGGCGGCAACATAGGCGAGGTCGAGCGAGGCGGCGCCCATGCGACGCACGCCGGAGACTTCGGCCATGACGTTGCGCAGTTCGACGAGGAAATTGCCATGATGGCCGCGACCGAGATGCGGCACGCCGCAGCCGATCACCGTGTCGGTGAGCTTGATGCGGCCGGCGACGCGCAAGCGGCGGTCGTTCATGAAGGCGCCGCCGCCGCGTTCGGCGGTATAGAGTTCGTCCATCGCCGGATTGTAGATGACGCCGGCAACGATCTGGCCCTGGCGTTCCAGCGCGATCGAAACGGCGAAGAGAGGGATGCCGTGCAGGAAATTGGTGGTGCCGTCGAGCGGGTCGACGATCCAGCGATGCTGGCCGTCGTCACCCTCCACCGCGCCGCGCTCTTCCATCAGGAAGGCGTAGCCCGGTCGTGCCTTCGACAGTTCCGCAAAGACGATGTCCTCGGCCTTGCGGTCGGCCTGGCTGACATAGTCGCCAGGGCCTTTCATCGAGACCTGCAGGTTCTGCACCTCGCCGAAGTCGCGCGACAGCGAGCGGCCGGCTTTCATTGCGGCCTGGACCATGACGTTGAGAAGGGCTGAGCGTGCCATCGTGCTTCTTCCTGGTGCTGCGCTTTAAGCACTGTCTTGATGCATGTCGGTGACCCAAAACCGGGGCCACTTTTGGGCGATATGCATCAGTCCGCGCGGCGCACGTAAGTGATTTCGTTGGTGTCGACGATGATGCGCTCGCCGGCGCCGATGAAGGGCGGCACCAGCACGCGGATGCCGTTCTCCAGGACCGCCGGCTTGTAGGAGGACGCGGCCGTCTGGCCCTTCACCACAGGATCCGCCTCGGTGATGGTCAACGTCACATAATCGGGCAGCGAAATGCCGATCGGCCTGTCTTCATAGAGCTGGACCGTCACCATCATGCCGTCCTGCAGGAAGGCGGCGCGATCGCCGACGAAGTCCTTGTTCAATTCGAGCTGCTCGTAGCTTTGGGTGTCCATGAACACCAGCGTGTCTTCCTGCGCGTAAAGGAAGGAAAAATCCTTCAGATCGAGCCGGATCTGCTCGACGGTCTCGGCCGAGCGGAAGCGTTCGTTGAGCTTGGTGCCGTTGATGAGGTTCTTCAGTTCGACCTGGTTGTAGGCGCCGCCCTTGCCGGGCTTGACGGTGTTCGTCCTGACCGCCACCCACAGGCCGCCATCGTGCTCGATGACGTAGCCGGGACGGATTTCGTTGCCATTGATCTTGGCCATGATGATGCAATCCGGGATGCTACCAACGGCCAGGCCGTTGGTATGGGATGTTCGCTGGGAAAGCGATTTCGGGCTCCCAAGACCACAAAACACCCGAAGAGGCAAGGGAGCGGCACGTTGGCGAGGCCGAGCCTCTGGATCAGTCGAAGCGTGGAATGTTGCCACGTTGCGCGGTCTTGTCCTGCGAAAAGTCGGGCATGACGTCCTCGGCATGGCACCAGCCCGAGGTCGCCCAGGCTTTGCCGCTACGGCAGCCGGTTCGCCTTCTGCAGAGCCTGCTTGGTCTGGTCGTCGCCCAGGCCTTGCAGGAAATCGTCCATCTGCGGGTCGATGAGACCGGCACGGCGGGCGACGATGTACCAGGCGCCGGCGAGGACAAGGTCCGGATCGGTGCCGATGCCTTGCATATAGAGTTTTGCCAGGCGGTTCTGGGCGGCGACATTGCCGCCCTCGGCCGCTTGCCTCATCCAGCCGAAGGCGGATTTCAGGTCGCGCGCGCCGCCGCGACCTTCGATCATCCAAGCGGCGAGATCGATCTGCGCGGTGTCGTAGTTCTGCCGCGCTGCCTGCGCCAGCAGGCGCCTTGCCTGCGCGTCGTCGCGCGGCTTGCCGCCGACGCCGTTGGCATAGATCTGCGACATTGCATACTGCGCGTCGGCGAGGCCGGTGGCGGCGGCGCGCTCATAGTAGGAAACCGCCTTGGCGAGGCCGGCGTCGCCGGGGTCCTGTTGGACCAGCATCTGCGCGAAATTGAACTGCGCCAGCCGGTTGCCCGCTTCGGCGGCGGCCTGCATCAGCGCATAGGCCCCCTTCTCGTCCTTCTTGACGTAGCGGCCATCGAGCAGCATCAGCGCATATTGGAACTGCGATTCCGGCACGCCCTGCTCGGCGGCAAGCGCATACCATTTCGCCGCTTGCGCCGCATTGAGCGGCACACCCAGCCCGCGCGACAGGATCTCGGCCACCAGCGTCTGCGCCGCCGGGTCACCGTTTTGCGCGCGCACCAGCGCGAGATTGTAGGCCGTCTTGTAGAGCCCGCGCTGGAAGGCGCCATAGGCAGGGTCGGCAGGCTTGGCCCCGAAGCGGTCGGGATTGATGGCGTCGGCCGATGGCAGCGGCGCGGGCTCGGCCGTGGTGGCAGGCTGCGGCAGCGGCTTGTCGATCGGCTTGTCCGTATGCACGCCGACTTCCGGCTTGGGCTGCGGCAGCGGGATGGTCTCCGCGGCCGCTGCCTGGACCATGAGCACCGCAAGCAGGGCCTGGAGGGAAAGCCTCGTCGAGGACACGTCAGTCCTCGAAGCGCGGCGCGGTCTCGTCGAGCAGCGCGTTGGCGCTGGCGACCGCTGTCTTGGGATCGGTGCCGTCGGCGAACACGGCGCTCGACAGCGCCACGAATTCGGCGCCAGTGGCGCCCACTGCTTCCACCGAGGCGATGTCGGATCCGGCCATGACGATGCAAGGAATCTGGATCATATCGGCCCACCATTTGCCGAGCGACAGGTTGCGCGGATGCGGTTCGGGCTTGTTGTCGTAGCCGAAGCGGCCGAAGAAGATGTAGTCGGGCCGGGTCTCGCCAAGCTCAAGCGCGTCGTCACGCGTCTTCGCGCCGCCGGCGCCGACCATCATCCTTGCCTGGACATGCTCGATCGTCTCGGCGAGTTCGGCCTTGGAGACCTCGACATGGATACCGTCGGCCTGGACGCGACCCGCTATGCGGGTGTCACCGGCGATGACGACAGCGACGCCCGCGGCCTGGGCTGCCGGCACGATCTGTTCGGCGAAAGCCTGGAAGGAGGCCTCGTCCATGCCGTTCTCCGGCAGGATCAGCGAAGCGACGTCGCCGCCTTCGAATGCCGCGGCGATACGGGCCGCCTGCACGCCGGGCGGCGCGATCAGCACGATGCGACAGCGGTTGGGGGGCGTTGCGTCATTCATGGTTCTTCGATCCCGCGTTTCGCCTATGCCGGGCGAAGATGGTTGGATTGCGGCATAGAGCAAAGCGCCCGCTTTGAACAGGCGGGCCGGGATCGCGATTTCGGCCCGCCGTGCAGCCGGCGGCCCGTGTCACTTGATCGGGTGCGGGCTCGCGACGGGCGGTTTCGACTTCCACAGCGTCCAGCCAAGGTTCATGCCGGCGGCGGCCACCAGGATAGCAGCGGCGCCGACGATCTGGGTCAGATGCAGCCGATGGCCGAAGGCCACGACATCGACCAGGATCGCCACGACGGGATAGATGAAGGACAGCGACCCCTGCAGATGGGTCGGCAATTTCTGGATGGCGCCGTACATCAGGATGTACATCAGGCCGGTATGGACGATGCCAATCGTCGCCAGCATGGCCCAGCTCCACGCATCGGCGGGAAGCTGGGCAAGATCGGCGAAGGGCGCCAGCATGACGACACCGACGCAGACCTGAATGAGCGCGATCAGGTGTGGCGGCGTGCCCTTGAGTTTCTTGGTGACGATGGCGGCGACGGCCCAGAAGAAGGCTGCGCCCAATGCCATGACGATGCCGGTAAAGTAATCCGTGCCGACCATGTCGGCATTGGGGCCGGCATCAGGGGCGGCCTGCACGATCAGCACCATGCCTATGAAGGCGATGGCCAGCCAGGTCAGCTTTGTCAGGGTCAGCCGCTCGGCGAAGAACAGCGCGCCGAAGCCGACCAGCATGAAGGGCTGGGTGTTGTAGACAGTGGTGGCGATCGAGATCGAGGCGCGGGAGAAAGCACTAAAGAGCAACAGCCAGTTGACGACGATGGCGACGCCGCCGAGCGCGGCGATGGCGATGATGCGCGGCGACAGCCGGTTGCGCAGCAAGCCCAGCCCGGCGCAGATGACAAGCAGCGTCACGGCGCCGAATGCGCAACGCCAGAACACCACATCCATGATCGGCTGGCCGGACAGGACGACGAACCATCCGATCGTTCCCAGGATCGCCATTGCGGCCGACATTTCGACCGTGCCGCGTACTGTATCGTTCACAACGAGCCTCCGCATCAGTTGAGCCGATATAATCTCATGCCGCGATGGCGCTTTCCATTATATAAGAAAGGTAGTATGGCTACGATGCCTAATTATATCAGGCCAAAGCTTTGAAACTGCGAGAAATATAAAATGCTTGATGATCTCGACCGGCGCCTTCTCGAAATCCTGGTCAAGGACGCGCGGACGTCTTTGAAGGATCTGGCCAGCCAGGTCGGGCTGTCGTCGCCAAGCGTTTCGGAACGGCTCCGACGGCTCGAGGAGCGGGGCGTCATCCGGGCGTTCACCGTCGAGATCGATCCGCTGGCGCTCGGCTATACCCTGCAGGCCATCGTGCGCATCCGGCCTCTGCCGGGCAAACTGCACATCGTCCAGAAGCTGATCGAGGAGATCCCCGAATTTGGCGAATGCGACAAAGTGACGGGCGATGACTGCTTCGTCGCCCGGCTGTTCGTGCGCTCGATCGGTGACCTGGACGGGATCCTCGACCGCATCGCCGACAAGGCCGAGACAAGCACCGCGATCATCAAGGCGCAGCCGATCCGGCGCCGGCCGCCACCGCTCGATGCAACCGCCCCTCGTGACAGGGCAAAGGTTTTGCAGGCGTCCTGAACCAGATATCTTGAGCAAGACTGCGGCGGCCACGCCCTGGTCTTCAGGGCTGATCATTGGGTGGAAAGCCGGCGGCCGGTTGGCTAGGGTGCCGTCCAAACGAGACCAGGACCATCATGGCGCAGAACATATACGACCGGGAGGATTTCTTCGCAGGCTACAGCCAGCTTGGCCGTTCCGTCGAAGGCCTGGATGGCGCCGCCGAGTGGCCAGCGCTTCGCGCTATGCTGCCCGATGTGAGCGGCTTGCGGGTCGTCGATCTCGGCTGCGGCTTCGGCTGGTTCTGCCGCTGGGCACGCGAGCATGGGGCCAAGGAGGTGCTTGGCCTGGATCTGTCCGAAAAGATGCTGGCGCGGGCAAGGGCCGCCGGCCCGGACACTGGCATCATCTATGAGCGGGCCGATCTCGATCGGCTCAGCCTGCCGCAAGCCGGTTTCGATCTCGCCTACAGCTCGCTCGCCCTGCACTATGTCGAGGACGTCTTGCGCCTGTTCAGGACCGTGCATCAGGCGCTGTCGCCCGGCGGGCATTTCGTCTTCTCGACGGAGCACCCAATCTTCATGGCGCCGACCAGACCCGGCTGGGTGGTTGATGCAGAAGGCCGCAAGACATGGCCCGTCGACCAATATCTGGTGGAGGGACCGCGCAGGACCGACTGGCTGGCCAAGGGCGTGGTGAAACATCATCGCACCATCGGCACCACGCTCAACACTCTCATCGGCTCCGGTTTCACCATCGACCACGTCGAGGAGTTCCGTCCGACGGACGCGCAGATCGCAGCCAGGCCCGAACTGGAGGAAGAGCTCGAGCGGCCGATGTTCCTGCTGGTCTCGGCCCGCCGGTAGGGCACAGCCCGCGATCGGCCAGGCGCGTGTGGCCATGCCTATCTTTGCTGTCGCTGCGCCCGAAATTCTAGGCTATTCAAGCGTCGATACGCTTCCCTCCAGACAGTCCCCTCCCATGTCAGGCCTGCTTCTCGATCCTTGGTTCTATGCGGCCGCCATTCCGGCGGTCATTCTGGTCGGCCTGTCCAAGGGCGGGTTTGGCGGCGCCGTCGGTTTCGTCGGCGTGCCGCTGATGGCCTTGACCATGCCGCCGGTGCAGGCGGCCGCCATCCTGCTGCCGATCCTGTGCCTGATGGACATCGTGTCGGTATGGACATGGTGGGGTGTCTACGACCGCAAGATGCTGGTCGACATGATGCCGGGCGCCGTCATCGGCATCGGTCTCGGCTGGCTGACGGCCGCACTCGTCACCGAAGAGGCGGTGCGGCTGATCGTCGGCGCCGTCGCCATCGTCTTCGTTCTGCGCTGGCTCTATCTGCAGTTTCGCCATGGCTCCGACCACGCCGTCGCGCCCAACCGCTTGGCCGCGGCCATCTGGGGAACGGTCGCCGGCTTCACCAGCTTCGTCGCCCATGTCGGCGGCCCGCCTTTCCAGGTCTATGCCTTGCCGATCCGGCTCGATCCGATGGTGCTGTCGGGCACCGCGGCGATCTTCTTTGCCGCAACCAATGCGCTGAAGCTGGTGCCCTATTTCGCGCTCGGCCAGTTCGACACCGCCAATCTGACGGCATCGGCGGTGCTAATGCCGCTGGCGCCGCTCTCGACCATCGCCGGTGCGTGGCTGGTACGGCGGATGCGGCCGGAAACCTTCTATCCCTTCACCTATGCAACCGTGGCGGTCGTGGCGCTGAAGCTGCTGTGGGATGGCATCGCCGGCCTTATGTAAAAGGCTGTGCAGAAGCCCTCACCACTACGGCGGTGTCAGGCGGCGCTCGGCACGAGGCGGCGGGTGCCGCCAAATGCCAATGCGGCGCCTGCTGCTACGACCAACGCCATGCCGGCAAGGATGCCGACGTCCTGCGTGGTCGGCTTGAACACCATGTCGGCGATGATCACCAGCATCACCGCATAGTCGAAGCGCGCGGCGCTCATCATACGCTGGCCGATGGCGAGAGCAGCCGGCGTGACGCCTTCCTTGGCGATCATCGCCCCCATGCGCTCGCCGGTTGGCTTGAAGATGAACATGCCGATCGAAAAGGTCGTGGCGTAGCCGACGAGACCGATGATGATCCACAGATCCGAGAAGCCGACCCAGAAGCTGCACATGATGAGACCGAAGATCAGGGTCAGCATCGACATCGGCGCGAAGAAACGGCCACCCAACTGCCCGCTGGCAAGCATCGCCTGCAACTTTTCCTCGACGTTGCCCGCGCGCTCGGCAAGCACGCCGAGCAGAAACAGCACGAAACCGCCCCCGACCCACAAAATGGCCGAGACGACGTGGAGGAATTTGACGATCGAGTACCAGTCCATGGCTTACTCCCTGAGGGTTTTTGGGAATTGCGGCGGAGCGAATTTGCGCCAGCCGACGAGGAGCGGGCGTTTAGCCTGGCGTGTGTTTCGGAACGATGTCGCGAAAAGACCGATTCTGTTTCGGCGGTTTCAGGCCAGCGCGGCGTCCAACAAGCACCGATGCGCGGATTCATTTTCTGGTATCGTGAGCGCGCCGGGAGGGGTCGGCGCGACATCGTCCTGAAACAGTGCCGATGCTAGTGCGCCGACGCCGGGAACCCGGTGGCGAAAAATCGCCTGACGATCAACCCATTCCCGGAACGGGAAGAGGCAATTCGAGGGGAACATTATGCAAGGGGTAGCACGGAATTTCTTTACGCTGGCCATCATCTATTCGCTATGCGGCATGGCTCTCGGCATTCACATGGCGATCAGCCAGGACCATGGCCAGATGCCGACCCACGCCCACATCATGGTCGCCGGATGGCTGATGTCGGCGGTCTTCGCCTTCTTCTATCACCTGTTTCCGGCCGTTGGGCAAAAGACGCTCGCCATGGTTCATTTCTGGCTGACGGCAATCAGCGGCATCGGGCTCATGATCGGCCTTTACATTCTGCTTGCCGGTAACGCCGCGATAGAACCGGTGCTGGGGATCGCCTCGATGGGTTTCTATGCAGGCATGCTGCTGTTTGCCTTCATCGCCTTGCCAGTGGTCTGGAAGAAGGCCTGAGCCGAGCCCGAACAAGCCTTCGCCGATGTGCTGTTCCGGCACAGAACGGCCGCGATTGCTCAAAAAACCATAGCGCCGTTAAGGCTTCATTAAGCTTTACAGGTGTTTACTATGTCCATCCAGTGATCTGGATTCTTACCGAGTGGTTGGAGCCACTTTGTTTGACGCCTCCCTGTTAAACTCCTGAGAGCCGCCTTATCCGCGGCTCTTTTTTTGTCCGCATTCGGGGGCACCCGACATCGGCTCGCCGTTAACCTTCTGTTAAACATGTGCTTGCCTTCACCGGTGACGAAGCGCATTTTCAAGCTTCAGTCACATAGGGTGCTGGGTGTATCGGCAGTGAGCCGAATCGGCCGGCTGTAGTGCAGGGGCGTATCAATGAACGAGCCTTCGAAGGGCAGTGCGAAAACCGTCAAGCTGGCGGAGCGCCGGGTTTTCACGCAATCCTTCAAGCCGCTCTACCAGGAAGGCATGGGTCTGGTCGAACAGGCCGCCGAATATCTCGACGGCAAGGGCCGCGCCGAAGCGAAGAAACTGTCGCGACTGGCGGCAACGCTTTATGCCGCTGAATCGATGCGTCTGACCACCAGGCTGATGCAGGTCGCCTCCTGGCTGCTCTTGCAGCGCGCCGCGAATTCCGGCGAGATGACCCGCGACCAGGTTGCGTCGGAAAAGTCCAAGGTGCGTCTCGACACCGCTTCCGCCCATGACGAAGCCGCCGGCTGGGCCGAACTGCCCAACGATTTCCTCGACCTCGTCACCCGCTCGCTGCGCCTGCAGGCGCTGGTGCGCCGCATGGACGAGGAGATCTACGGCTCCGGCGCCGTGGTCGACATGCAACCGATGGCTCGCCGCCTCAATCCGGTTTCCGACCAGATCAGCCTGCTCAACACGGCCTTCGCCCGGGGCTGAACCTCGGCCCGTCCGTTCGTTTCCGGTTTGTTCACATTTCGCTGGCATCGCTGTCCGCCGGAGGTAGACTGGCGGGATGGGGGAAGCGATTCGCATCATCGGTATCGATCCGGGACTTCGGCGCACCGGCTGGGGCATCGTCGAGAGCCTCGGCAATTCCTTGCGCTTCGTCGCCTCCGGCACCGTGCGTTCCGACGACAAGGCGGCCCTGGCGACGCGGCTGTGCCAATTGCATGACGGGCTCGCCGAAATCCTGCACACCGCCATGCCGCACGAGGCGGCGGTCGAACAGACCTTCGTCAACAAGGACGCGGTGGCGACGCTGAAGCTCGGCCAGGCGCGCGGCATCGCCATGCTGGTGCCGGCGCGCGCCGGCCTTGTCGTCGCCGAATATGCGCCCAACGCCGTCAAGAAGGCGGTGATCGGCGTCGGCCATGGCGACAAGAAGCAGATCCACATGATGGTGAAAGTGCTGCTGCCAAAAGCCACTTTCGATACCGAACATGCCGCCGACGCGCTGGCCATCGCCATCTGCCACGCGCATCACCGGCAGAGCGTGGCCTACCGGATGGCGCTGGCCGGTTAAGTCTGTTCTTGACTTGTTCACGGTATACCAGTAAGTAATACCGCAGAGGTATTACCATGCGCGTGACCACCAAAGGGCAAGTCACAATCCCCAAGCAGATACGGGACCATCTTGGTATCGGTCCGGGCTCGGAGGTGGAGTTCGTGGCGACCGAAGAGGGCGCTCGGCTTGTCGCCGTCAACGAAAACCTGTCCGAGGAGGAGGCAGCCCGCAGGTTCAGCGATGTCCTTGACCGGATGGAGGGAACCCTGGATTTGGGTGGCATGACGACCGACGAGTACATGGAGTGGTTAAGGGGGCCGCGTGAAGATCTCGACGTTGATTGACACGAATGTCCTGATCGACGTCTGGGGACCGGCCGGACCGCTGACAAAATGGTCGGCGTCGGCGATTGCTTCCTGCCGTCGCGACGGAGCCTTGGTGGTCAACACGATCGTCTGGTCCGAGCTTGCGCCGCTGATAGCGACGGAGACGGCGCTTAAAAAAGCGGTCGACATGCTCGAGATGGATCGCGAGTTTCTGCCCTGGGACGCGGCATTCCTTGCGGGCGTCACGCATTCCCGCTATCGCCGGGCCGGTGGGGTTCGTGAGCGGACGTTGCCAGACTTTTTCATTGGCGCCCATGCGATGGTTGCCGGACATCGCCTGCTGACCCGCGACGCTGCTCGCTACCGCAGTTATTTCCCGGATATCGACATCATCTCTCCTGAAACGCACCCATGAAGGCCCCATCTTCCATGAAAGATCTGGCATGATCGGAAAACTCACTTGATCGGCAAACTCAAGGGCATGCTCGACGAGATCGACGAGGACCATTGCCTCGTCGATATCCATGGCGTCGGCTATGTCGCCTATTGCTCGGCGCGCACGCTGGCCGCGCTGCCTTCGCCGGGCGAAGCGGTGGTGCTGTTCATCGAAACCTATGTGCGCGAGGACATGCTGCGGCTCTACGGTTTCCAGTCGCAGTTGGAGCGCGAATGGTTCCGGCTGCTGATGAACAATGTGCCGGGCGTCGGCGCCAAGGTGGCGCTGGCCATCCTGTCGACACTGGCGCCGGCCGATCTCGCCAATGCGATCGCGCTGCGCGATATCGCCATGGTTTCCCGCGCGCCTGGCGTCGGCAAGAAGGTGGCCGAGCGCATCGTCACCGAGCTGAAGAACAAGGCGCCGGCCTATGCGGGCACCGCCTCGGGCACGATCGGCCTGAAGCAGGAACTCGGCGAAGGCGTTGCACCGGCGCCGATCACCGACGCCGTCTCGGCGCTGGTCAATCTCGGCTATTCACGCGACACCGCCGCCAATGCGGTGGCGGCGGCGCTGAAGACAGCGGGCGAGGATGCCGATGCGCCGAAGCTGATCCGCTTCGGGCTGAAGGAACTGGCGCGGTAAAATGGGCGGATATGCGAGTTTGACCTCGAAGGGACGACTTACAATCCCAAAGGATGTCAGAGATCAGTTGTCGATCAAGGCAGGTGACACGATCGCCTGGACGGTTGTGGACGGCCGCCTGATCGGGACGCCGCGTACCCTCGATTTTGCCGATCTTGCGGGGTTTCTAGGCGATCCCTCTGGCGGTCTCGCGATGTTGGAGGAAATCGACGCTGCAGTGAGGGACGCTGTGGGTCGCCATGTTGTTGGCGATACGAAACACCACGGACGAGAGGGCTTCGGGGTGTCAACATGAGCCTGTCGCCCCGTCTCATTGCCCCCGAGAAGCGCGGCGAGGATGCCGAGCAGACCTTGCGGCCGCAGACGCTTGACGATTTCGTCGGCCAGGCGGCGGTGCGGGCCAATCTCAAAGTGTTCATCGAGGCCGCCAAGGGCCGCAACGAGGCGCTCGACCATGTGCTGTTCGTCGGGCCGCCTGGTCTCGGCAAGACGACGCTGGCGCAGATCATGGCGCGCGAGCTCGGTGTCAATTTCCGCTCGACCTCAGGCCCGGTCATCGCCAAGGCCGGCGATCTCGCCGCGCTGCTGACCAATCTCGAGGAAGGCGACGTGCTGTTCATCGACGAGATCCACCGGCTGAGCCCGGCGGTGGAGGAAATCCTCTATCCGGCGATGGAGGATTTCCAGCTCGACCTGATCATCGGCGAGGGACCGGCGGCGCGCTCGGTCAAGATCGACCTTGCCCGTTTCACGCTGGTCGCCGCCACCACGCGGCTTGGCCTGCTCACCAATCCGCTGCGCGATCGTTTCGGTATCCCGGTGCGGCTCAATTTCTACTCCGTCGAGGAGCTGGAGCAGATCGTGCGGCGCGGCGCCCGCATCCTGCAAATGCCGCTCGGCGACGATGGTGCGCTGGAGATCGCGCGGCGCGCGCGCGGCACGCCACGCATTGCCGGAAGGCTGCTGCGCCGCGTGCGCGATTTCGCCTCGGTCGCCGGCGATGGCCACGTCAACCGCCAGATCGCCGACGAGGCTTTGACCCGGCTGGAGGTCGACGCGCTCGGCCTCGACGCGCTCGACCGCCGCTATCTGTCGATGATCGCCCGCAATTTCGGCGGCGGCCCGGTCGGCATCGAGACCATCGCGGCCGGCCTGTCCGAGCCGCGCGACGCCATCGAGGACATCATCGAGCCCTATCTGATCCAGCAGGGTTTCATCCAGCGCACGCCGCGTGGCCGGGTGCTGACGGCCAACGCCTGGCGGCATCTCGGCCTCGACGCGCCAAAGGATCTGGCGCAGCAGCAGATCAACCTGTTCCAGGAAGAGTAGCTGCCCGGCGATTGGGCGCGGGATCAAGGAGACGTGAACGCCCTTGCGCAAAATCTCCTCAGCTTTGTCGGTTTGCCGGCGCAATCGTGGATTTTATCGGAGGCTTGCGGCACACCGCTGCGATCCGAGGGCCGGAGCCAATCCATGATAACCAGACGCGGGTTTCTGCGCTTCGTCGGCGGTTCCTTCCTGTCGGTCGCCGCGTTCAGCGCCTATGCGGTCGGCATCGAGCTGATGCTGCTGACGCATGTGAAGCGCTACGCGTTGACGCCACCGCATTGGCCGGCGGGATTGAAGCTGCGCGTCGTCGCGCTCGCCGACATCCATGCCAGCCGGCCATGGATGACGCCGGAGCGGATCGCTTCGCTTGTCGAAGACGCGAATACTCAGCAAGCGGACCTGATTGTCCTGCTTGGCGACTACATCGCCGGCATGCCTTTCGTGACAGGGCCGGTGACGCCATCGCAATGGGCGTCCGCGCTGTCGGGTCTCAAGGCGCCGCTCGGCGTGCTGTCGATCCTTGGCAACCATGACTGGTGGAGCGATGGCTTCGCGCAGCGGGCAGGCGCCGGCCCGACCATAGCGCGCAAGGCATTGGAGAAGGTCGGCATCCCTGTCCTGGAGAACGATGTCGTGCGCCTGGAAAAGGACGGGCATGGCGTCTGGATCGCCGGGCTCGCCGACCAGCTGGCCCTGCTGCCGACCAGGGACCGCACCGGCTGGAAGGGGCTGGACGACCTCGACGGCACGCTGGCCAAGGTCAGCGATAGTTCGCCGGTCATCCTGCTCGCCCATGAGCCCGATATCTTTCCGACCGTGCCGTGGCGGGTGTCGCTGACCCTGTCCGGCCACACCCATGGCGGACAAATTCGGCTGTTCGGCTATTCGCCTGTCGTGCCGTCGCGTTTCGGCAATCGCTATGCCTATGGCCATGTCGTCGAGAATGATCGCAATCTGATCGTCTCGGGCGGGCTTGGCTTCAGCATCGTGCCGGTGCGTTTTGGGATGCGCCCTGAAATCCTGTCGATCGACCTTGGCTAGGGCGGTTGATATTCAGGTGATGCCGGTCTGCAAATGGCCAATACCTGCGCTTCCGGTACTCACGGACCCAAATGTCCGCTCCGTTCCGGTTCTCGGTATCAGCCATTTTCGACTCGGCCTGACCTGAATCTCAACCGCCCTTCAGTGAAGAGAACGGACCACGTTCATCACATCGGGCTCGGCCTTGTCGCCGTTGAAGGCGTCGACGATGCCGAAGGCGCCGCCATAACTCCACACCGACCATGAGAAGCCGTGCGTTTCGGCGCGCGCGATCATGTCCCGGACATAGGCGGCCCGGTACGCAGCCGGCATCACATAGGCGTTGCCGTATTCCTGGCGGATCATGCCGAATTCGCCCAGCGTGATGTTTTGCGGCTTGATGCCATTGGCCTTCGCCCACGCCTCGACCTTCTTGAACGGCGCATCCATCAGGCCGAGCAGCTTGTCGGGACTGTCCATGCTGGCGACCTGTTCGTCGAGATAGGCAAGCAGGCCGCTCTGCCGTGTCCACGGTGCCTCGGCCTTGATCCTGGCGCGGATGGTGTCGAGCGTCACCCCGAGCTGTTCTTTTGGTACGGCGGTCAGCGGATAGGGCAGGCCGGTCACGTAAGGAATGAAGTCGCCGGCCCAGGTCGCGCCCTGATGGGTGAGCAGGAACGGATCGTAGGAGTGGAACGTCCAGATGACATTGTCGTCCAAGATCGTCTTCGGATCGATCTTCTCCAGGGACGCAGCCGCCGAATAGCAGGCGCCGGTCAGCACCAGGGTCAGTTTGGTCGCCGAGGATCGCGTCGCCGCGAACAGTTTTTGCTGGCGGTCCGGCCACAGGCTAGTGCCGTCGCTGTCGCAGTCGACGATCGGTTCGTTCATCAACTCCAATGCGACCGTTTTGGGATCTTCGCCGGCCAGCGTGCGCGCCATCTTGCGCACCATGTCGACATAGGCGTCGAAGGTTTGCGGGTTATCCATCACCTCGGCCATGCCGATCTTGCGGCTGCCGCCGGCCGGGATCAGGTGCATGTCGACGATGACCTTCAGGCCGGCGCGGTTGATCATGCGCACCGAGTCCAACACGCTGGCATAGAGGTCGTCGCGCAAGGCCACGGTCTGGCCGGACAGGAAGGGCGACGGATCGACCGGCACGCGCAGGAAATCAAAACCCGCTTCCCTCAGCGCCTTGAGGTCATCTTCCCTGAGGAACTTGCGCCATTCCGGATAGGGCAGGATGGCCTTGGCGTCGCCCCACTGGTCCTCGCCCGGCCATGTCGTCCACTGGTCGAGGTTGAGGCCGCGCTTCATCGAGAAGGTCGCCGCCTGGCCGGGCCAGGCCAGAGCCACGAGCACAAGCAGTGCCGCCATCCAGGTCTTGATCATCGCCGTCAACAGTGCCATCGGGTTCATGCGCCGAAAAATACCTGCCTTGTCGGGAGTGAAAAAGGAAGCGCAATGGACGATCATGATGAATCGGCGGCGTTGCTGTCGGGGCTTTCCGGGGCGCTGACGGAGTTCGGCCACCGGCTGATGGCGCGGGTCTATTACGCCGACACCGATTTCTCCGGCGTCGTCTACCATGCGCGCTATCTCGAATTCTTCGAACGCGGCCGCTCCGATTATCTCAGGCTGACCGGCGTGCATCACACCGAGCTTGCCGATGGCAAGCATGGCGAGAAGATCGTCTGGGTGGTGCGTCGCATGGAGATCGACTTTCGCGGCCCCGCCCGCATCGACGACATCCTGACGGTCGACACCCGCACCGAGGACATTTCCGGCGCGCGCATCTTCATGGCGCAGCAGCTCAAACGCGGCGGTGAGGTGCTGGTCGAGGCCAAGGTCGAGGCGGCGATCATCGGCGAGAATGGCCGGCCAAGACGCTTTCCGAAGGAATGGGTGGCGGCATTCATGCCGCGGGTGTGCTGATATTCAGGTGATACCGGCCTGCAAACGGCTCGGTCTGACCTGAATCTCAGCACACCCTGGGCGGCCAATGAATTGACGGCATTGCGACACCGCTGGCGTGGCAATGCGCCGCGCCTTATGTCCTAACCCATCCTTAACCATAACGGTTCATGAAGAGATTGGTGAAGATTGGCGCGATCAAGCGCCTTCCTTTCACCAATATTTGCCCCGAAAAGGCCACCAACGGCGCGGTTTGGGGTTGTTCCGGTAGCTTCGTGCGAACCGACCACAAAGGATGCCAGGGGCCAGCCGCCAGCTTTGCCCGGAAAATCTTAAGGACGTAACGATGGAAAATATCGCACTCGCCGAACCGGGCGCGCAATTGTCGATTTGGGCGCTGTTCATTTCGGCCAGCTGGGTGGTCAAGCTGGTCATGATCGGCTTGCTCTGCGCCTCGGTCTGGACCTGGGCTATCATTGTCGACAAGCTGGTTTCCTATGCCCGCATGCGGCTGTCACTCAACCGTTTCGAACAGGTGTTCTGGTCGGGGCAGTCGCTGGAGGAGCTCTACCGGACGCTCGCCGACCGCAAGACCACCGGCATGGGCGCGATTTTCGTCGCCGCGATGCGCGAGTGGAAGAAGAGCTTCGAAAAGGGCGCCAAGACGCCGCTCGGGCTGCAGACCCGCATCGACAAGGCGATGGACCTGGCGCTGACCCGCGAAATGGAAAAACTCGAGGGCCGTCTCGGCTTCCTCGCCACCACCGGCTCTGCGGCTCCCTTCATCGGCCTGTTTGGCACCGTCATCGGCATCATGACCTCGTTCCAGGCGATCGCCGGCTCCAAGAACACCAGTCTCGCGGTGGTCGCGCCCGGCATTGCCGAAGCGCTGCTGGCGACCGCCATCGGCCTGCTCGCCGCCATCCCCGCCGTCATCGCCTACAACAAACTGTCGTCTGATGCGAGCAAGATAGCAGTGCGCATGGAAGGGTTCTCCGACGAGTTCTCCGCCATACTCTCGCGCCAAATCGATGAAAAAGTGGCCCCCAAGGCCTGAGGAGCAACAGAATGGGTATGTCCGTAGGCATGGGAGGACGCGGTGGGCGCGGCCACAGGCGGCGCGGCCGCCACCATGCGCTGATGTCGGAAATCAACGTCACGCCGATGGTCGACGTGATGCTGGTGCTGCTGATCATCTTCATGGTCGCGGCACCCATGCTGACGGTCGGCGTGCCGATCGACCTGCCGGACACGCAGGCCAAGGCCCTGAACGCAGACACGCAGCCAATCACCGTCTCGATCAACGCCGCCGGCCAGATCTATCTCCAGGAAACCGAGATCCCGATCGAGGAACTGGTGGCCAAGCTGCAGGCGATCTCGAAGACCGGCTATGAAGAGCGCATCTTCATTCGTGGTGACAAATCCACCGATTATGGCACCGCCATGAAGGTGATGGCCCGCATTTCGGCCGCTGGCTACAAGAACATCGGCCTCGTTTCACTGCAGGAACAAGGTCAATAGACAAGAAGATGAAGACCGGCCTCACCACATCGGTGATCTTGCATGCGGCGGTGCTGGCCTTCGGCCTGTTCACGTTGTCGGCGCCGGCCGCACTGCCGGCCGCCGATGTCGAGTCGGTGGCGGTCGATATCGTGCCGATGGAAGCCATCGCGCAGACACTGCAGGGCGACAAGAAGTCCGTGATGCATGAAAAGCCGGCGCCGCTGCCGACCCAGCGCCCGGACGTCGTTCCGGATGCTCGGAGGGTGGGCGAGAACAGCGTCGACACCGAAAAGCCGATAACGCCGGAAGCCAAGCCGAAGCCCGTCGACACGACATCGGCGCCGCCGCCCGCGCCGACGCCGATCGAAAAGCCGAAGCCCGAGGACGTGCCGAAGCCGCAGGAAAAGCCCAAGCCCATTCCGGCGACGGAAGTGGCGCCGGAGCCGCAGCCCAAGGCGGAGGTCAAGCCCGAGCCGGTCAAGCAGACGGACCCCAAGCCGACACCGGCCAAGCCGGCGCCGACACCGCCGCCGCAGGACAAGACCGCTGCGATCGATCCGACGCCCGTGGTCAAGCCGGATGCCGTCGCCGAAGCCATAGCCAAGGATCCGCCCACCGAAGAGACGCAACTGCCGAACTTGGCGCCCGCACCGGAAGCGCGGCCGAAGCCGCAGCCGGCGCAGGCCGAAAGCGCCAAGGCGCCGGACCGTAAGGATGCCGAGAAGCCGGTCAAGGACGCCTCGTCGAAGCCGAAGTCCGACGACAAGCAGTTCAACGCCGACGAGATTTCCGCTCTGCTGGATAAGCAGAAGCCGTCCGGCGGCGGCGCCAAACGCTCGACCCAGCAGTCGTCGCTCGGCGGGGCCAAGGATCAGGGCCAGAAGCTGTCGAGGACCGAGATGGGCGCCTTGTCGGATCAACTTGGTGGTTGCTGGACACTTCCAGTTGGGCTCGAGGGCTCGGAGAATTTCGTCGCCGTGGTCCTGTTCAACCTGGATGCCTCCGGCAAGCTGGATGGCCGGCCGACCGTCGAAAAATCGAGTGGAAACCGCCAGTTCGACGAGAGTGCCGTGCGCGCGGTTCAGAAATGCAACATGGCTGGCCTCCAGGTTCCGGCTGGCAAGCAGGACATCTGGGCCCAGGTCCGGGTCACTTTCGATCCGAGGGAGATGCTCGGCCTCTAGGGCCGGCTTCCCAGAATCAGCGAAGAGAAGCGAGAAGACATGAAATTCATCCTCAAGCCGCTCCTGATGGTCGCAACGATAGCGCTGGGCTCGATGGTTGGCGCCGTCATGCCGGCATGGGCACTCGTCGAGATCAACGTCAACAAGGGCAATGTCGAGCCGCTGCCGATCGCCATTACGGATTTTCAGGGCGGCGACGCGCTTGGCGCCCAGATTTCGCAGATCGTCACCGCCGACCTGAAGCGCTCAGGGCTGTTCGCGCCGATCGACAAGAATGCCTTCATCGAGAAGATCGCCAATCCGGATGCGGCTCCCCGTTTCGACGATTGGAAGGTCATCAACGCGCAGGCGCTGGTCACCGGCAGCGTCAGCAAGGAAGCCGACGGACGTATCCGCGCCCAGTACCGGCTTTGGGATACCTTTGCCGGCCAGCAGATGGCCGGCGAGCAGTTCTTCGCCAACGACGCCAATCAACGGCGCGTCGCCCACATCATCGCCGACGCCATCTACGAACGGCTGACGGGCGAAAAAGGCTATTTCGACACCCGCGTCGTCTTCATCGACGAATCCGGCGCCAAGAACGCGCGCAAGAAGCGCCTCGCCATCATGGACCAGGACGGCGCCAACGTGCGCTATCTCTCGGACGGCAAGTCGATCGTGCTGACGCCGCGGTTCTCGCCGAACCGGCAGGAAATCACCTACATGTCCTATGAAAGCGGTCAGCCGCGGGTCTACCTGCTGCAGATCGAGACCGGCCAGCGCGAACTGGTCGGCAATTTCCCCGGCATGACCTTTGCGCCGCGCTTTTCGCCCGACGGCCAGAAGGTGATCATGAGCCTGCTGCGCGACGACGGCAATTCCAACATTTTCGCCATGGACTTGCGGAGCCGCTCGACGACGCGGCTGACCAATTCGACCGCCATCGATACCTCGCCGTCCTATTCGCCCGACGGCAGCAAGGTGGTGTTCACTTCCGACCGTGGCGGCCGCGCGCAGATCTACGTGATGGGCGCCGACGGCTCGGGCCAGAACCGTATCTCCTTTGGCGACGGCGTCTATTCGACGCCGGTCTGGTCGCCGCGGGGCGACCTCATCGCCTTCACCAAGCAGACCGGTGGCGAATTCCAGATCGGCGTCATGAAGACCGATGGCTCGGGTGAGCGCATCCTGTCGTCCGGCTTCCAGCAGGAAGGGCCGACATGGGCCCCGAACGGCCGCGTGCTGATGTTCTTCCGCGATTCCGCCGGGGGACCGAAGCTGGTCTCGGTCGACCTCACCGGCCGCAACGAACAATCGATCCCGACGACGAACTTCGCCTCCGACCCGGCCTGGTCGCCGTTGCTGGAGTAAGAGACGAATTGGAGAAATGAAGAATTGAAGAGATGGAGAAACAAGTGATTTCTCTCTTCAGTTCTTCGATTCCTCAACTCTTCAATTCGTTCTTTTCCACGTCTTGGTCGCGTTTTGGCCGTATTTACGCCTAGGGTCCGCGTGAAATGTGGCTTCAGGCCAAACGGCTGCGGACGGGCAGCCTAAACCAAATTTTAACCGTGTTTCTTGAATGCCGGTTAACCCAAACGTGGTTACTGGGTGATCAACGAAATCACTCGAAATGCGAAGGAGAGGCGGCATGGGCCGTATCGCAGCACTTACCAGAAACCCGGTCATGATCGCGCTGGTGGCGATGCTCGCCATCGCCGGTTGCGCCTCGAAGAAGATGAACAATGCCGCCGACCTCGGCCTCAACGGCGCTGGCGCGGCAACGCCCGGTTCGGCGAAGGACTTCACCGTCAACATCGGCGACCGCATCTTCTTCGACACGGACTCGACCGCGATCCGTGCCGACGCGCAGACGACGCTGGCGCGCCAGGCGCAGTGGCTGAACCAGTACAAGCAATATGCCATCGTCGTCGAAGGCCATGCCGACGAACGCGGCACGCGCGAATACAATCTGGCGCTCGGTGCCCGCCGTGCTGCCGCCACCCGCGACTTCCTCGTCGCCAAGGGTGTCTCGGCCAGCCGCCTGAAGACGATTTCCTACGGCAAGGAGCGTCCGGTCGCGGTGTGCGACGACATCTCCTGCTGGTCGCAGAACCGCCGTGCGGTCACCACGCTCAGCGGCGCCGGTTCCTGAGGCGTCATGCGGCCGACCGGCGCGTCATAGAGAACGCGGCGGTCTGGCGGCAAAAATGCAACACACCCTTACGAAAGGCGGCCCTGGGCCGCCTTTTTCATATCCGCATGTCCCAAACAAAATTTGGCCGAAGTCTCGGGTCCTGCTATGAGCCGAGGGCGCTTGGCTGGTCCCACTCTGATTGGAAGGCGCGAACAAGCTAACGAAATCACGGCGAGAGGCACATGCATTTGAGATCGGTTCTGAGCGGCACGCTTGCGCTGCTGCTCCTATCAGGCGTCACCGCCTTGGCTAGCGGCTTGGGGGCGAGCGGCACAGGGCAATCAACCGACAGCGGCTTTTCCTTCCATCTGCCCAGCATAGAGTTGCCCAGCATTTTCGGCGAAAAGAAGAAACCGGATCAGGCTCAGCAGCTCGCGCAGCAATCGAACGGCACCGGCGTGACCGCGCTGGAGGACCAGTTGCGGCAGATGAATGGCAAGATCGAGGAGCTCAATTTCCAGGTCCTGCAGATGCAGGAGCAGATCCGAAAGCAGCAGGAAGACAACGAGTTCCGCTTCCAGCAGCTCGAAGGCGGCACGCAGGGCCGGCAGCCGCCGGCACAGAAGAAGTCGGACGCCACCACCACCGATACCAACACCAATGTGGCGGCTGCCCCGGCAAAACAAGCGCCGGCCGTTGCAGGCACCGCGCCCGCCGGCGGCCAGAGCGTCGAGGACGTCATCGTCGAATCGCCCAATGGCGATCCGGGCACGGTGGTGCCCGGCACGCCGGCCAAGACGTTCGGCACCATCACCGTCGACAAGAACGGCAATGTCATCGATGCCGGCGGCAACACCCAGGCGACGGCGCCGGTGCAAGACACCGCGCCAGTCACCGGCGCCCCGGCCAAGGCCGGCAAGTCCGGCGGCACTGTGGTCGCGGCATTGCCCGCCACCAACGACCCGGAGGAACTTTACCGCAACTCCTATCAGTTCATCCTCTCGGGCGACTACAGCACCGCCGAGCAGGGATTCCGCGACCATATCGCTCGCTTCCCCAAGGATGCGAAGACGGCGGATGCGCATTACTGGCTGGGCGAGTCCTTGCTCGGCCAGCAGAAATACCGCGATGCGGCCGAGACTTTCCTCGCCGCCAGCAAGGATTACCCCAAGGCCAAGAAGGCTCCCGACATGTTGCTGAAGCTCGGTGTGTCGCTGGTCGGCCTCAAGCAGCATGATGTGGCCTGCGCCACCTTCAGCGAGATCGGCAAGCGCTACCCCGACATCTCCGGTGCGCTCAAGGAACGCGTCAAGCAGGAAAGGGCGCTGGCGGCGTGCTGATCCTCCCATGCCTAGCGTTGCCACAAGAACGGCACCACTTTTGGGCGACATGCACTGATGCTCGACACCGAGCCTGACCTTTCGAAACGCCTTTTTTCGCATATCGATTTTACCAACGGCGCCGTTGCGGCCGTGTCCGGCGGCAGCGACTCGACCGCCCTGCTCCTTCTTCTCAAACAACATCTCGACCGCACGGCGCCGGCAACGAAGCTGCTGGCGGTAACGATCGACCACGGTCTGCGGTCCGGTTCGGCCGCGGAAGCGCAAGCGGTCGCGCAGCTGTGCGCCACGCATGCCATTGAGCACCGCACGCTGACATGGTCGGGGCACAAGCCGTCGACCGGTCTGCCCGCCGCCGCACGGGAGGCGCGCTACCGACTGCTGGCCGAGGCAGCGCAGGCGCAAGGCATCGGCCTGATCCTGACCGGCCACACCGCCGACGACCAGGCTGAAACGGTGCTGATGCGGCAAGTGCGCACGGAGAGATTGGCGCGTGATGCGGACCGAGGCCACGCCGAGACGGCAGGCCGAGGCCATGCCGAGATGGCAGGCCGAGGACTTGCCGGCATGGCGCCGGCCACTCTTTATGACTGGCGAAACTGGATTGTGCGACCACTTCTCGGGATGCGGCGCGCGGCACTGCGCGACGTCCTGCGACGTCAAAATGTCGGCTGGGTCGATGACCCGACCAATGCCGACGAGGCTTTCGAGCGGCCGCGCATGCGGGCAGCCCTTGCCGACCGCAACGGCGTGCGGCGCGTCGACGATGCGCTGGCGCTGGCCGCGCATGAGGGCAATGCGCGCCGGCAGCTCGGCCTGGCCGCCGCGGACCTGATCCGCGATCTGGCGACCCAGCCGGCCGTCGGGCTCATTCGTCTTGACCCGGGTTTTTTGAACGCCGGCGACGAGCGGGCGGCCGTCTATGCATTGCGCATCCTGCTGGCCACGACCGGCGGGATTGCCCTGCTGCCGGATCGGGCCCGCAGCGAGGCGCTGTTTGCCCGGCTGAAGGCCGGATTTCTTTGCGCCACATTGTCGCGGACGGTGGTCGATTCCAGGCGCGCCGGCATCTTCCTGCGCCGCGAGGCGCGCGGTCTGCCGCCCGCCGCCGTAGCCAGCGGCGATATCCTCTGGGATGGCCGCCGGGGCATCACATTGAACGACAGCAGCGGCGCATTGTTGATCGCCCCGTTCGGGGCAGCAGCCAAGCGGCAGGCGATCGGCGAAGGAAAAACCCCGCCGAGCCTGATGCGCGCCGCGCTCGCCGCCGAGCCGGCGCTATGGCAAGCCGTTGAATGCCTTGGTTTGCCGGAGGATAGCCAGGCGCCTGATATGGCCGAAGCGCGGCCGGTCGTTGCGCCCTTTGCCCACTTTCTGCCGTCCTTCGATCTGGCGCCGGCGCGGGCCGTCGCCGGGCTGATTGGCGCGGCCCCGGTTCCCGCTCTGCCTTTCAGCGGCCACAGTGCCGGTCGATGATGGGCGAAAGCTTAACCCAGACGTGCTGTTCTGCTTGGCAAGGGGGGACGCCCTCCCTATGTTAGGCGCAAGTTTCCTCTCATGACGCGTGTCCGCCCTGCGGACCCCAACGGGACAATTGATGAATCCGAACTATCGCAACCTCGCGCTCTGGGCGATCATAGCGGTCCTGCTCATCGCCCTGTTCAATCTGTTCCAGACACCGCAGACGCGTGGGGCCTCGAGCGATGTGCCTTATTCGCAGTTCCTGCAGGATGTCGCGGCCGGCCGGGTCAAGACGGTGATCATCGCGGGCGAACGCATCACCGGCACCTACACCGACAATACCAGCGGCTTCCAGACCTATTCGCCCGGCGATCCGTCGCTGGTCCAGCGGCTGCAGGACAAGAACGTCACCATCAACGCGCGGCCTGAGACCGACGGCTCCAATTCGCTGTTCGGCTATCTGATCTCGTGGCTGCCGATGATCCTCATCCTCGGCGTCTGGATATTCTTCATGCGCCAGATGCAGTCCGGCTCCGGACGCGCCATGGGCTTTGGCAAGTCGAAGGCCAAGCTTTTGACCGAGGCGCATGGCCGAGTCACCTTCCAGGACGTTGCCGGCGTCGATGAAGCCAAGGAAGATCTGGAAGAGATCGTCGAGTTCCTGCGCGATCCGCAGAAGTTCCAGCGGCTCGGCGGCAAGATTCCGCGCGGCGTGCTGCTCGTCGGCCCTCCGGGAACCGGCAAGACGCTGCTCGCCCGTTCGGTCGCCGGCGAAGCCAATGTGCCGTTCTTCACCATTTCCGGTTCGGACTTCGTCGAGATGTTCGTCGGCGTCGGCGCCAGCCGCGTCCGCGACATGTTCGACCAGGCCAAGAAGAATGCGCCCTGCATCATCTTCATCGACGAAATCGATGCCGTCGGCCGCCATCGCGGCGCCGGTCTCGGCGGCGGCAATGACGAGCGCGAGCAGACGCTGAACCAGTTGCTTGTCGAGATGGACGGCTTCGAGTCCAATGAAAGCATCATCCTGATCGCCGCCACCAATCGGCCCGACGTGCTCGACCCGGCGCTGCTCAGGCCGGGCCGCTTCGACCGCCAGGTGGTGGTGCCGAATCCCGACATCGTCGGCCGCGAGAAGATCCTCAAGGTGCATGTGCGCAACGTTCCGCTGGCGCCCAATGTCGACCTCAAGGTTATCGCGCGCGGCACGCCGGGCTTCTCCGGCGCCGACCTGATGAATCTTGTCAACGAATCGGCCCTGATGGCCGCACGGCGCAACAAGCGCCTGGTGACGATGGCGGAGTTCGAGGACGCCAAGGACAAGATCATGATGGGCGCCGAGCGCCGCTCGTCTGCCATGACACAGGCCGAGAAGGAACTCACCGCCTATCACGAGGCAGGCCACGCGATCATGGCGCTCAACGTGCCGTCGGCCGATCCGCTGCACAAGGCCACCATCATCCCGCGTGGCCGGGCGCTCGGCATGGTCATGCAGTTGCCGGAAGGCGACCGCTATTCGATGAGCTACAAATACATGATCTCGCGCCTCGCCATCATGATGGGTGGCCGCGTCGCCGAAGAGTTCAAGTTCGGCAAGGAGAACATCACCTCCGGCGCCTCTTCGGACATCGAGCAGGCAACCAAGCTGGCGCGCGCCATGGTCACGCGCTGGGGCTTCTCCGACAAGCTTGGCCATGTCGCCTATGGCGACAATCAGGAAGAAGTCTTCCTCGGCCACTCGGTTGCCCGGACACAGAACGTCTCGGAAGAGACGGCGCAGATCATCGACGCAGAAGTGCGCCGCCTGATCGACGAGGCTTATTCGTCGGCGAGGTCCATCCTAACCAAGAAAAAGAAGGAATGGATCGCTCTGGCGCAAGGCCTGCTGGAATACGAGACGCTGTCCGGCGAGGAGATCAAGCAGCTGATCGCCGGCCACAAGCCGGCGCGCGATCTTGGCGACGATACGCCGCCGAGCCGTGGCTCGGCCGTGCCGAAGTCCGGCGGCCGCCGCAAGAAAGGCCCCGAGCCCGAAGGCGGCATGGAACCGCAGCCGTCAAGCTGACAAAGACCGCTGATTTCAAGGAAACGCCGCGGCTTCAAACCCGCGGCGTTTTTGTTTGCAAGTTAGCCGACAGTGGGAAAGTCCGTCGCCTGTCGGGGATTTCTCCGCACAGAGATCGGCAGTTTCGCCGATTCCTTTGTATCGGAGGAGATTGCGAAACGGTGCGACAGCTTGATCTCCCCTCCTTGCGGGGGTAGGGCAATCGCATTTGAGACGCTGAGGTTTTCGCTCTACGAACACCCCCACCCCTAGCCCCTCCCCACAAGGGGGAGGGAGACTTCCGCAGGCGCTGATCTCGGCAAACTGTCGATGTCTCGACGCCAAAGATGAATAAGAGCACGCGGCAGCATCCCCTCCCCCTTGTGGGGAGGGTTAGGGTGGGGGTTCATCTTCGCAAAAATCCATATGTGATTGCGCTGCTTGCGGGGGGAGATGCCCGGCAGGGAAGAGGGGTGCTATCCCGCCGACCTGTCAGCCAATTGGAGGAGCCACGCTCCTCGCACCGATTCCGTATGGAGCGCGACAATGGAAGGCAGGCGATCCTTCCCCCTCCGTCCTGCCGGACATCTCCCCGCAAAGGGAGATCGGCAGCGTCGCCGCTGGCGACCGCAGGACTGCCCTCCGCGGGCAATGAAAAAAGCCCGCGAACCTTGCGGTTCGCGGGCTTTGCTTTTCTTCAGATGCTGTTGTCGCTCAGCCCTTCAGCTTGGCGTTGCAGAGGCTGTAGAAGCCGCCGCCCTTCTGGATCCACTTGAGGCCGCCAAGCGCGTTCGCGTCCTTGTTGGCATAGTACTGGTCGAGGCAGGTGTGCATGCGGCCCTTGCCGGGGGTCTCGCTGGCGTATTTCGCTGCGATCGCCTTCGGGAAGGTCACGCCGCTGGGCGCAACCGTCGAGGGCTTCTCCGGCTCAGCCTTGTAGTTCGCCTCGTCGGCGGCCGGCACCGTCTCGTCGTCCGATGCACCGGCGCCGCATTCGGTCTTGCGGAAGTCGTTCCACTTCATGCCTTTCAGCGTGTTGGCCGTCTTGGCAGCCTTATACTTGGTGCTGCATTCGGCCATGCTCAGCCCTTTGCCGCCGCTGGCGGCGGCGGCCGTGGTGGTCGCGGCGGCCTTGGTTGCCGGCTTGGTGGCGGCGGCGGCGGATGCGCCGGCGGCGCATTCGGACTTGCGGAAGTCGTTCCACTTCATGCCGTTCAGCGTACCGGCGGTCTTCGCCGCCTGGTACTTGGCGCTGCATTCCTTCGCCGTCAGGCTCTTGGCCGTGCTGTCGGCCGCAGCGGCGGTGGCCGCCTTGGCCGGCTTCGTTTCGGCCGCCTTGGTGGCTGCTGCCGGCTTGGTGTCGGTGGTGGCCGCGGCGTCGGTGCCGCACTGCGCCTTGCGGAACTGGTTCCAGGTCGCCCCGGCGAGTGTCCCGGCGTCCTTGGCGGCGTTGTACTTCGTGCTGCACTCGGCCATCGTCAGCGCGTTGGCTGGCGCAGCCAGGAATAATGTCGCGACGGCGAGGCCGGTCAAAGTGGCAAGTCGGTGGATGAGCATAGCGTTTCTCCGTTGCAGCAGCCCATAGTACGTCCCTGCAAATCAATAACGCTCAACGGTCGGTTGCGCCAGATGCTAAGTGGCGTATATATCGCCGAAAGCCGGTTTTTCCCGATAAGGTGATGAAATTGTTGCCTGTTGCCAGGCTTCAGAGCAAGATTTTCCAGGTGCATCCGCGCGGAAAGGCTCGCATGACTGGTATATTGCAGCGTGGCGGTCCCGGCATGTTGGGAGGGAGCCATGTTGTGTGCAGTGCACAACAATGATTTTCTAAGGATTCGTAACATATAATCACACAATGTGATCATAGCACGTCGGCTAAGTGTGGCATGACGTGCGCGCGGCGAAACCGTCAAGGACTTTAACAAGCATGGCAGGGAATTACTTCGGCACGGACGGCATTCGCGGGCGCGCCAACAAGTTTCCGATGACCGCGGAAATCGCGATGCGGGTCGGCATGGCCGCCGGCCTTTCCTTCCAGCGCGGCAGTCATCGCCATCGTGTCGTGCTCGGCAAGGACACCAGGCTTTCCGGCTATATGATCGAGAACGCGATGGTGGCCGGCCTTTGCGCAGCCGGCATGGACGTGTTCCTGCTCGGCCCGATTCCGACGCCTGCGGTCGCCATGCTGGTGCGTTCGCTGCGCGCCGATATCGGCGTGATGATCTCGGCTTCGCACAATCCCTATTACGACAACGGCATCAAGCTGTTCGGTCCAGACGGCTACAAGCTCTCCGACGAGATCGAAGAACGCATCGAGAGCATGCTCGACAAGGATATCGAGCTGGCACTCGCCGATTCCGACGGGCTTGGCCGCGCCAAGCGCGTCGACGGCGTGCATGACCGCTACATCGAATTCGCCAAACGCACCTTGCCGCGCTCGATGTCGCTTTCCGGCCTCAGGATCGTTGTCGATTGCGCCAATGGCGCGGCCTACAAGGTGGCGCCCGAGGCGCTTTGGGAACTCGGCGCCGAAGTCGTCGCCATCAATGTCGAACCCAACGGTTTCAACATCAACAAGGAATGCGGCTCGACCCATCCCGCCGGCCTGCAGAAGAAGGTGCACGAAGTGCGCGCCGACATCGGCATCGCGCTCGATGGCGATGCCGACCGCGTCGTCATCGTCGATGAGAACGGCGCGATCGTCGATGGCGACCAGATCATGGCGCTGATCGCCGAATCCTGGCACCAGAGCGGGCGGCTCGCCGGCGGCGGCGTCGTTTCGACCGTGATGTCCAATCTCGGCCTCGAGCGCTTCCTCGGCGACATGAAGCTGCAATTGCACCGCACCAAGGTCGGCGACCGCTATGTCGTGGAGCATATGCGCGCGCACGGGCTGAATGTCGGCGGCGAACAGTCGGGCCATATCGTGCTGTCGGATTTCTCGACCACCGGCGACGGCCTCGTCTCGGCGCTGCAGGTGCTGGCTTGCATCAAACGGCAGGGCCGGCCGGTCAGCGAACTGTCTAAGAAATTCCAGCCGGTGCCGCAGCTTTTGAAGAACGTCCATATTTCCGGCGGCAAGCCGCTCGAGGAAGCGCCGGTCAAGGCGGCCATCGAAGACGCGCGTAACCGCCTCGGCAAGGCCGGGCGCCTGGTCATTCGACCCTCGGGCACCGAGCCGCTGATCCGCGTCATGGCCGAGGGTGACGATCCGCAGCTGGTCGAGGCCGTCGTCAATGATATCGTCGATATCATCTCGGAAACGCGCAGCGCCGCCTGATCCCCAGCGCGCCCGTAAGGGTGTCGTGCCGCAGCTATCTCCACCCGCTCAAAGCCCGCCTTTCCGGCGGGCTTTTTTGTGACCGGGCGGCCGATCCCGGGTCTCGAAGACGCGTCTTGATCCCTTCGACGTTTGGAGATTCGTGGTTAAGCAACAGGGTTAAACGCCTTTTAACCTTTGCAATTCATTATCCACGACTGAAAGCAAATCGCATTCGGACGCGATCGCCGTTCCGACTTCCTAGGGGTGACAAGCATGTTCAATACAGCAAGAAAGGCCCTGTTCGCCGCTCTGTTCACAGGCCTGGCCTGGCCGGTGTTCGCGGCCGACCTCCCCGAGCCGGTGGTCGAAGAGGCTCCGCCGCCGGTCTATGAGCAGCCGGCCGATGTCGGCGGCTGGTATATTCGCGGCGACATCGACTATCACAAGTCGACTGTGCGCGGTATCGACTATATGACCTACACCCTCGATCCCTGCAATTGTAACATCATCCCCGGCAGCAAGAGTTTCGATTTCGGCAAGCTCAAGGGCGGTTTCTCGCTTGGAGCCGGCGTCGGCTACAAGATCAACGAGCACTTTCGTACGGATCTGACCGCCGATTACTGGTTCAAGTCGAACTTCGATGGCGGGACCTCGGATGCCGTGTCGACCTCGACCGAAGTGTCGAAGATGAGTGCCTTGCTGCTGCTTGCCAATGCCTATGTCGATCTCGGCACCTATCACGGCATCACGCCTTACGTCGGCGCCGGTATCGGCGGCGCGCGCGTCCAATGGGATGATCTCAGGGATCCGAACACCACCGAGTTCAACCCCGGGGCGGCCAACTGGCGTTTCGCTTACGCTCTGATGGCGGGCGCTTCCTACTGCCTGACCGACAAGATCATCCTCGATGCGGGCTATCGCTACAGCCACATCCAGGGCGGCCGCATGTTCGAATGGGACGCGAGCAGCGCCGGGCCGGGCTTTGACGGTGGCATCAGCACACACGAGGTGCGCGGTGGCCTGCGCTACCAGTTCGGTGGCAGCAACGGTTGCGCCGCTCCCGTGGCGGCCTATCAGCCCGAACCCGAGCCAGTCTACACCAAGTAACACTTGCATTGCTTGAAAGTTCGCGAACCGCCCGGCATCAGCCGGGCGGTTTTCGTTTGGGTCACCTGCAGTGAAACTGTCCGCCAGAAATGAATTCGCTAACGCTCTGTTAGCCTTAACCGGCACTTAACCACTATGGTTAACAATGCTCCTTGAAACGATGGCTGCCGTTGCAATTGCTGGTGGCGCCAAATTCGGGAGTCGCGGACCATGAAACTCACATCGCGTATGGCGCTGGCGCTTACTGCACTTGCCTTTGTACCGCTTACGCCCGCGGTCGCGGCCGATTACGATCCGCCGATCTATGTCGACCAGGCGCCGGACTACAAGCCTGTGGAAGTCGGCTCGGGCTGGTATCTGCGCGGCGATGTCTCGTATCTGGTGAAGAAGAGCTTCAACAATGAGGACTTCGCCTTCACGCCGGCAAGCTTCGATGACAAGGAAAATCCCGTTTTCGCCAGCATCGGCTTCGGCTACCATTTCAACGACTATCTGCGCGCCGATCTCAATCTCGGCTATCTGCCCGGCAACAAAATCGGCCTTGGCTACGACGATTCATTGATCGTGACGCCTCCGACGCTGTCGACCGTGGCATCGGCATCCCTGAAAAACTACGCCTTCTCGGGCATCCTCAATGGCTATGTCGACCTTGGTACCTATGTCGGGATCACGCCCTATCTCGGCGCTGGCGTCGGAATTGTTCGTAGCACGCGCAAGCTTTCGGCGAGCTACATCGATAACAATGATCCCACCAACAATCTCATCCAGCAAGACGACAAGACAAAGTACTCCTTGGCTTATACGTTGAATGCGGGCCTTGCCTATCAGGTTTCCAAGAACGTTTCCGTCGATCTCGGCTACCAGTACTTCTCTGCGCCGGACGCCGAGTATGTGACCGCCGAGAGCCTGACCTCCTTTCCGGTCCACAAGGGGATCAGCAACCATCAGGTCAAACTCGGGTTGCGCTACGACCTCTGGTAGGCCTGACCCACACGGCAAGGCTTGGCACATGCGAAACATATACGGCGGATCTCTTCGGTCCGCCGTTTGCGTTTGAAGTCACGACATCCTGATCGCAGATCGCCAGTATCCCGACAGCGACAAAAACTTTCCTCTTGACGCCCGAAGCCTGAACGCATATCGCCGTCCGTGGGCCACCCCTCCCCAACGAGGGGCCACTATCTGGAAGGATAGACCACGATGACGACGCATACGAAGCCCGGACTCCGTCCGGCAAATCCCAATTTTTCCTCAGGTCCCTGCGCAAAACGCCCCGGCTGGTCGGTCGAGGCGCTGAAGGCTGCCGCGCTCGGCCGTTCCCACCGCGCCAAGATCGGCAAGACCAAGCTCGAACAAGCGATCGGGCTGACGCGGGAAATCCTCCAGGTCCCGGCGGACTACCGCATCGGCATCGTGCCGGCGTCGGACACCGGCGCGGTCGAGATGGCGCTGTGGTCGCTGCTCGGCGAGCGCGGCGTCGACATGGTCGCCTGGGAGAGTTTTGGCTCCGGCTGGGTCACCGATGTGGTCAAGCAGCTGAAGCTCGCCGACGTTCGCAAGATCGAGGCCGACTATGGTCAATTGCCGGATCTGGCGAAGATCGACTTCGACCGCGATGTGGTCTTCACCTGGAACGGCACCACGTCGGGTGTGCGGGTCCCGAACGGCGATTTCATTCCTGCCGATCGCAAGGGCCTGACCATCTGCGACGCGACTTCAGCGGCCTTCGCGCAGAGGCTCGATTTCGAAAAACTCGATGTCGTCACCTTCTCCTGGCAGAAGGTGCTGGGCGGCGAGGGCGCGCACGGCATGCTGATCCTGTCGCCCCGCGCCGTCGAGCGGCTGGAAACCTACAAGCCGGCCTGGCCGCTGCCAAAAATCTTCCGCCTGACCTCGGGCGGCAAGCTGATCGAGGGCATCTTCAAGGGCGAGACCATCAACACGCCGTCGATGCTGTGCGTCGAGGACTATCTCGACGCGCTCAACTGGGCGAAGTCGATCGGCGGCCTTGAGGCGCTGATCGCCAGGGCGGATGCCAATGCCGCCGTCCTCGACGGCTTTGTCGGCAAGTCCGCATGGCTCGGTCATCTCGCCGTCCTGCCGGCGACGCGCTCGAACACCTCCGTCTGCCTGTCCTTCACCGACCCAGACGTGTCCGCGCTCGACGCCGACGGACAAGCGGCTTTCGCCAAAGGGCTGGTCTCGGTGCTCGACAAGGAGGCTGTCGCCTACGACATCGGCGCCTATCGGGACGCACCGCCCGGCCTGCGCATCTGGTGCGGCGCGACGGTCGAGACGTCGGATCTCGAAGCGCTGCTGCCTTGGCTCGACTGGGCCTTCGCCGCGCAGAAGGCGTCGCTCAAGGCCGCGGCCTGATTGCGAAGGGCCGGGTGGGTTCGCTTCCGCCCAGCTCAACGATCCATCATCCAGAAGATCCGGCCGCATCCGGCCGCAAGGACCTCACCCCGGCGCTTCGCGCCGACCCTCCCCTCAAGCGGGAGGGACGCCAATCGCAAAGGATCAAATCCATGCCCCGCGTTCTCGTCTCAGACAAACTTTCTCCCACCGCCGTGCAGATATTCAAGGATCGCGGCGTCGAGGTCGACTATCTGCCCGACCTCGGCAAGGACAAGGAAAAGCTCGCCGAAGTGATCGGCCGGTATGATGGCCTCGCCATCCGCTCGGCGACCAAGGTCACCGAAAAGCTGATCAGCGCGGCCACCAATCTCAGGGTTATCGGCCGCGCCGGCATCGGCGTCGACAATGTCGATATCCCGGCGGCAAGCCGCAGGGGCATCATCGTGATGAACACGCCCTTCGGCAATTCGATCACCACCGCCGAACATGCGGTCGCCATGATCTTCGCGCTGGCGCGCCAGATCCCGGAAGCCAACACCTCGACCCATGCCGGCAAATGGGAAAAGAACCGTTTCATGGGCGTCGAGATCACCGGCAAGACGCTGGGCGTCATCGGCTGCGGCAACATCGGCTCGATCGTCGCCACGCGCGGTGTCGGCCTCAAGATGCATGTCATCGCCTTCGACCCGTTCCTGTCGGACAAGCGCGCCGAGGAGCTCGGCGTCGACAAGGTCGAGCTGGACGAGCTGTTCGCCCGCGCCGACTTCATCACGCTGCACACGCCGTTGACCGACAAGACGCGCAACATCATCGATGCCGCGGCGATCGCCAAGATGAAGAACGGCGTGCGGATCATCAACTGCGCGCGCGGCGGGCTGATCGTCGAGGCCGACCTGGTCGCGGCGCTGAAGAGCGGCAAGGTGGCGGGCGCCGGTGTCGACGTGTTCGAGGTCGAACCGGCCGAACAGAATGCCCTGTTCGGCATGGAAAACGTGGTGGCGACGCCGCATCTCGGCGCCTCGACGGCGGAGGCGCAAGAGAATGTCGCGCTGCAGGTCGCCGAGCAGATGGCCGATTACCTGATCAAGGGCGCCGTCTCCAACGCCATCAACATGCCGTCGATCACCGCCGAGGAAGCGCCGCGGCTGAAGCCCTTCGTCAAGCTCGCCGAAGTGCTCGGCGCCTTCGTCGGGCAGGTTACCGAGGACCCGATCAAGGAGGTCGAGATCCTGTTCGACGGCTCGACCGCGACGATGAACACGCGCGCGCTGATCAGCGCCACGCTTGCCGGGCTGATCCGGCCGCAGGTCTCCGACGTCAACATGGTGTCGGCGCCGATCATGGTGAAGGAGCGCGGCATCATCGTCGCCGAGGTCAAGCGCGACAAATCCGGCGTGTTCGACGGCTACATCAAGCTGACGGTCAAGACCGAGCACAAGACGCGGTCGATCGCGGGCACTTGCTTCTCGGACGGCAAGCCGCGCTTCATCCAGATCAAGGGCATCAACCTCGACGCCGAGGTCGGCCAGCACATGCTCTACACCACCAATGCCGACGCGCCGGGCATCATTGGCCTGCTCGGCACGGTGTGCGGCGAGAACGGCGTCAACATCGCCAACTTCCAGCTTGGCCGCAACCGGCCGGGTGGCGATGCCATCGCGCTGCTCTATCTCGATGCACCGTTCCCGGAGAAGGTGCTGGAGCAGGTCAAGGCGCACAAGTCGATCGACTCGGCCAAGCGGCTGCAGTTCGACGTCAACGCGATGTGACCCTGACCTGTCATGAAAGATCGAAAAGGCGCGGCCTGGCCCGTGCCTTTTTTGTTCAGCGTGTGCTGGCTGAAGGCAGGTTGGCCAGCTTGCGTCCGCTGTATTCGGCAAGTGCGATGCCGCCCAGCACGAGCACCAGCGCCAGCGCCTGATAGAGCTGGAACGTCTCGCCGACGATCAGAACCGACAGCAAGGTGCCGAAGATCGGCACCAGGTTGATGAACAGGCCGGCGCGGTTGGCGCCGATCAGCTCGTTGCCCCTGATATAGAAAATCTGCGAAATGACCGAGGCGCCGATCGCGGTATAGACGATGACCGCCCAGCCGCGCGCGTCGGGCACGATGACCTTGCCGGCGGCGACCTCCCACAAGAAGAAGGGCAGCGAGGTAACCAATGCGGCGACCGACAGGGCCAGCATCAGGCTCTGCCAGTGCATCGCCGGTTTCAGCCGCAGTCCGACCGAATAGCCGCTGTAGAGAAACACCGCGACCAGCATGATCGCGTCGCCGAAATTGAGCTCCAGCGTCAACAGCCGGCGCGGGTCGCCGTGGCAGGCGGTCAGGATCACACCGAGGATTGTCAGCACGACACCTGCAATCTGCGCCCAGTTCACGCGCAAGCGGAAGAAGACGAAATTGGCTGTCATGATCAGGATCGGCATCGCCGCCTGTTCGATCGAGACGTTGATCGCCGTCGTGTAGTTGAGCGCCGTGTAGAAGATGGTGTTGAACAGAGTGAAACCACTGGCGCCAAGGGCCGCCAGCACGAGCCAGTGCTTGCGCACCACGGGCCAGTCCTTGCGTATCGTCTGAAAGCCGATCGGCAGCATGATCAGCACGGCCAGCACCCAGCGCAGGAAGACGAGCGTCATCGGCGAGACATGGTCGACCGCCAGCTTGCCGGCCACCGAATTGCCGCCCCACAGCAAGGTGGTGAGCAGCAGGAATATGTAGGCGCTTCGATGCATGGCGGGATTCCGGACACTATTGCATGTCGCCCAAAAGTGGGCAGCGGTTTTGGAACAACGACATGCATGGAAACAAAAAACCCCAAAGCGCGTCGCGACGCGCTTCAAGGACAAGCTGCGGCGTTTGCCGGCCTATTGCCCTCGTCCACCCAAGTAAATGATGTCAAAGCCGAAAATTGTTGTGCCTCAGCGTATTTTCGACGGCAAAGAAAGGTCGCGCTCGCGAGGTCTTGACGTTATAGAGGCCTGTCGTTTTGAACAGTCTTCCAGCCGCCGCGCGGCGTTTCAAGGGAAAAGAAACATGGCCAATGTGGTGGTCGTCGGCTCGCAGTGGGGCGACGAGGGCAAGGGCAAGATCGTCGACTGGCTGTCGGAGCGTGCCGATGTCGTGGTGCGCTTCCAGGGTGGCCACAATGCCGGTCACACGCTGGTCGTCGACGGCAAGGTCTACAAACTGTCGTTGCTTCCGTCCGGCGTCGTGCGTCAGGGCAAGCTGTCCATCATCGGCAATGGCGTCGTCTTCGACCCGCATGCCTTCGTCGCCGAAGTGGCGAAGCTCAAGGCACAAGGCGTCGACGTGACGCCGGATCGCCTGAAAATAGCCGAAAACACAGCGCTTATCCTGTCCCTGCATCGGGAGCTGGACGGATTCCGCGAGGACGCCGCCTCCAATTCCGGAACGAAGATTGGCACGACCCGCCGCGGCATCGGCCCCGCCTATGAAGACAAGGTGGGCCGGCGCGCGGTCAGGGTGATGGATTTGGCGGATTTGGAAACGCTGCCCTTGAAGGTCGACAGGCTGCTGACGCACCACAATGCGCTGCGTCGCGGGCTTGGCCATGCCGAAGTCACGCACGACGCGATCATGCATGAGCTGACCTCGGTCGCGGATGAGATCTTGCCCTATATGGACCGGGTCTGGAAAATCCTCGACGACAAGCGTCGTGCCGGCGAGCGCATCCTGTTCGAGGGCGCGCAAGGCACGCTGCTCGATATCGACCACGGCACCTATCCGTTCGTCACCTCGTCCAACACGGTTGCCGGGCAGGCGGCTGCCGGCTCCGGTGTCGGCCCAAGCGCCATCGGCTATGTGCTCGGCATCACCAAGGCCTATACGACGCGTGTCGGCGAAGGTCCGTTCCCGACCGAGCAGAAGAACGAGATCGGCGAGTTCCTCGGCACGCGCGGCCACGAGTTCGGCGTCGTCACCGGCCGCAAGCGCCGCTGCGGCTGGTTCGACGCGGTGCTGGTGCGCCAGGCCGTCGCTGTCAACGGCATCAAGGGCATCGCGCTGACCAAGCTCGACGTGCTCGACGGGCTGGACGAGATCAAGGTCTGCACCGGCTACCGTCTCGACGGCGAGATGATCGACTATCTGCCCGCCAGCCAGGGCGCTCAGGCCCGCGTCGAACCGGTCTACGAGACGCTGGAGGGCTGGAAAGGCACCACCGCCGGAGCGCGCAGCTGGAACGATCTGCCGGCCCAGGCCGTCAAATATGTCCGCTACATCGAGGAGCTGATCGGCGCCCCGGTCGCGCTCCTTTCCACCAGCCCGGAACGGGACGATACGATACTTGTGACCGATCCGTTTCAAGACTAGTTTCTGAAGCCTTTCCGGGCATCGCGGCCGATTTGCGGGGGCCGGCGCGGAAACAAAATACAGGTCGACTGAAGCATGGCAGATTTCGTTGCTGTTCTGAAAAAGGCGCTCGACAAGTACGGCGAGCCGACGCCGGAAACGCGCACGCGGACCTATGATGGGGCTCGTTCCGCGCTCGAAAAGAAACTTGCGGAGTATACGCCGCCGCTGTCTGCCGAGGCCATTGCCAAGCATAAGCGGTCCCTGGAAGACGCCATCGTGAGTGTCGAGCAGGACTATGCCAAGAGCGTGCCGGAGTCCGACCCGCTCGCGGAGCTGGAAAACATCTTTTCTTCCATCGACCGCAACAAGAACCAGCCGAGTCATGCACGGCAACCGGCGAAGGCTGAACCGACCTGGCCGGCACCGGCGGCCGCCAAGCCTGAACCTTATCGACCGGCGCCACCGCCTGCCGCCAAGGTCGAGCCAAGCTGGCCAAAGCCGACACCGGCGCCGGCCGTGCCGGCTCGGGCAGATGCAGATACGGTGCTTCCAGGCATGGACGCGGAGGAGGCCGATGACGACGTCGATGTCTTTTCCAGCAACGAAGAGCCGGTATCGGACACTTTCCAGCGCCTGCGTCCCGCCGAGCGCAAGCGCAGCTATGGCGGGCTGATCGCCGCCGTCGTCGCCCTGCTGGTCGTTGCCGGCGGCGGCTACGGCATCTGGCTGAACAAGGACGCCTTCAGCAAGATGCTCGGGCTTGACGGCACCAAGGTCGCGAAGACCGAACCGGTGAAGCCGGCGCCGGCCAAGCCGGCGCCGGCCAAGCCGGCTACCAATTCCGCGGCAACGCCGCCGGCGCCTGCGGCCGCTGGCACGGAAGCCGAAGGCACGAAATTCACCCAGCGGCTGACGCCACAGGGTAGCGAAACCGATCCCGGCCCGGCCGGCGGACAAAGCGGCATCGGCGAAGGCGAATCGGTCGCCGCGCTGACCACGCCGCCAACGGCGACGAACGCACCGGCCATTTCAGCACCGGCGGTTCCCGCACCGGCCGCCGGCACGCCCGCCGCGGCCGCACCCGCCACAACGCCGGCACCGGGTACGGCACCCGCGACGCCACCTGCCACTGGGGCCGCGCCCGCGGCACCGGCTGCCGCCGCCACTCCGCCAGCACCGGCGGGCGCTGCGCCTGCGGCACCGGCAGCCGCACCAGCGCAGACCGCTCTGCCGGTCGGCCAGAAGGCGATCTTCTATGAGGAGCGCACCAGCACCGCGCAGGGTTCGGCGGAGCCGGGCAACATCGTCTGGTCCTTGGTGCAGGAATCGCCCGGCGGCGACCTGCCGCCGGAGCCGGCGATCCGCGCCGAGGCGACCATTCCCGGCAAAGACATCCAGCTGCGCATGACCATCCGCCGCAACACCGACAAGACATTGCCGGCCAGCCACATCATCGAGATGATCTTCCTGACGCCCGACGGCTTCGAAGGCGGCGGTGTCGACAACATCCTGCGCGTCGCCATGAAGAGTTCGGAACAGGATGCCGGCAGTCCGCTGATCGGTATCCCGGCCAAGATCGCCGACGGTTTCTTCCTCGTCGCGCTCAACGACACCAAGGCGGACGAAGACGCCAACCTGACCTTGCTGCGCGGCCAGGATTGGATCGACGTGCCGGTCGTCTACAAGACCGGACGGCGGGCGCTGCTGACCATGGAAAAGGGCATTCCCGGCGAGAAGGTGTTCGACGAGGCGATCAAGGCCTGGCAGGCGAAGACGGCGGGCTGAGAAAAAGGCCGTAACTGCCGCCGTCGTTCAGAAGCCCTGGAACAGCATATCGAGTGCAGCGACGATGACATCGTGCTGCTTCGCCATGTTCAGTCGACTATCACCCAAGTCGCTGGCAGCCACGGTTGCGATCAGATGGGTGGCCATGACCAGTTTTCGCCCGTTGATTTCAAAGGTGGGATGGAGCTTTCGCATCGGCGGCGGCGCCGTTGCGACCGGCAGAAGCGGAACCACCACTCGTGTTTTGAAATTGTCGAGTAGGTCGGATTGAACGTCGAGCAAATAGCTGCCTTCGATGCGCCCCGCGAAGACATCGAAACGTGCCATCAGAACTGCCGCGAGTCTTCCAGCGGGATGCCGTGTTTTTCGACATAGTCGTTCCATGCATCCATGGTGGCGCGATTCTCAAGTTTCCAAAGCCGTGTTTTTTCGGCCGCCACCGCTTCCGCGATGCCAGCTTCCGCGGCGCGCGAGACATTCACGTCAAGGCCCTTGGCTTCCCGCATGAGGTTCGAATCGATCGACAGATTTGCTGGCTGACGGATCGCATTCAAGGCAATCTTGCGCATAGTAGCCTCCGCAACATGCGCATAATGTATGCGCATTTCCGCCTCGGGGCAATGATCAAACGCGGAATGTCCGGCCCTTGGCGATGGCTCCGGGCGTTCGTCACTTCAATCGATAAACCGATGTCGATTGATCGGCCTACAGTCGAACGCTCCTCACCCTTCCATCTCTTCGCGCAGCATCTCGAGTTCCAGCCACTCTTCCTCGAGCGCGGCCAGCGTTGCGCGCTCCTTGTCGAGGGCGGCGATGGTCTTCTGGAACGAGGCTGGATCGCGCTCGTAGTAGGCCGGATCGGCGATGTTGTTCTCCAGCCTAGAGATTGAAGCCATCACGGCTTCGATTTTCTTGGGCAGGGATTCCAGCGCGAATTTCTGCTTGAACGAAAGTTTCTTCGCCGGCCCCTTTGGCGCAGTGGCTTCACTTTTGGCCGTCACTGGGGCTTCGCCGGTTTCGGCCTTCGCCCGTGCCTTGCGGTCGTCGAGCCTGGTGCCGCCGCGCTGTGCCAGCATGTCCGAATAGCCGCCGGCATATTCGATCCAGCGGCCAGCGCCGTCGGGCGCGATGATACTGGTGACGGTCCGATCGAGGAAATCGCGGTCGTGGCTGACCAGGATGACGGTGCCGGCAAAGCCGGCGACCAGTTCCTGCAGCAGTTCCAGCGTCTCCATGTCGAGATCGTTGGTCGGCTCATCGAGCACCAGAAGGTTTGCCGGGCGCGCCAGCACGCGCGCCAGCAAGAGCCGTGCCCGTTCGCCGCCGGACAGCTCGCGCACCGGCGTGCGTGCCTGCTCCGGCTTGAACAGGAAATCCTTCATGTAGGAGACGACATGGCGCTGCTCGCCATTGATGACGAGGTTCTCGCCGCGTCCGTCAGTGAGATATTGCGCCAGCGTCTCTTGCGGATCGACCGCCTCGCGCTTCTGGTCGAGCGTGGCGATTTCCAGATTGGTGCCGAGCCGCACCGAACCGGCGTCGGGCTTCATCTCGCCGGTCAGCATTTTCAGCAGCGTCGTCTTGCCGGCACCATTGGGGCCGACAAGGCCGATGCGATCGCCACGCTGAATGCGGGTCGAGAAGCCCTGGACCACGGTGAGATCGCCAAAACGCTTCTCGATGTTCTTGGCTTCGATCACCAGCTTGCCGGATTCGGCGGCGTCGCTCGCCACCATGGTTGCCGAGCCTTCGGCGCCGCGATGGCCACGGAAACGCTGGCGCATGGTCTGCAACTCGCCGAGACGCCGCATGTTGCGCTTGCGCCGCGCCGTCACGCCATAGCGCAGCCAGTGCTCCTCGCGCACGATCTGGCGGCCGAGCTTGTGCTGCTCGCGCTCTTCCTCTTCCAGCACGAGGTCGCGCCATTCCTCGAAATGGCCAAAGCCCTTGTCCAGCCTGCGGGTCTGGCCGCGATCGAGCCAGATGGTGGCGCGCGACACGCGTTCGAGAAAGCGGCGGTCGTGCGATATGACGACGAGCGCCGAAGAGGTGCGGCTAAGCTCCTCTTCCAGCCATTCGATGACAGACAGATCGAGGTGGTTGGTCGGCTCATCGAGCAGCAGGATATCTGGCTCCGGCGCCATGACGCGGGCGAGGGCGGCGCGCCTCGCCTCGCCGCCGGAAAGGTCGTTCGGCCGCTCCTCGCCGGAGAGGCCGAGATGCTCCATCAGATAGCTGGCGCGGTACGGATCGTCGGCGGGGCCAAGCCCCGCCTCGACATAGGCGCGGACCGTCGCAAAACCCTCCATGTCAGGCATCTGCGGCAAATAGCGGACGGTCGCCGAAGGCTGGCGGAACACCTCGCCATCCTGCGGCTCGATCAGGCCGGCGGCGATCTTCAGCAGCGTCGACTTGCCGGAGCCGTTGCGGCCGACCAGCGCGATCTTGTCGCCGGCAGAAGCGGTCAAGGCGGCGCCATCGAGCAGCGGCGTGCCACCGAAGGTCAGCTTTATCCCGTCGAGATTGAGAAGGGGCGGGGCCATGTCAGCTTTCAGGTAAGGGATAAGGGTGAGCAAGCAACAGCGCGCGGCCATGGCCCAGCGCGATTTCGAGGTGGCCCTTGACCTCGTTGGAGATGGTCAGTGACGAGCCGAACGCCACCTTGACGTGATCGAGCGGCCATTTGGCGCCGGTGACGGTCAGGCCGGAAAGATCGGAAAAGCCGAGCACCGAAAACAGCGTGCCGTCGGCATAGTCGAAGCCGGCTTTGCGGGGCAGCAGGGGCGCGCCTTCCTGGGCGCCGCTGCTCAAAAGCACCTCCGTCCCGGCCTCGGCCAACCGCAGGCCAAGCGCCAGATGCAGGAAGGCGTGGTCGGCGCGCTTGCCGCCGAAGGCGCCGGCAAGCACCAGGCTGGTCGCGCCGCGCTCCAGTGCGGCGGCGATGGCCAATTCGCCATCGGTCATGTCCTTCTCCGCCGGGAAGGTCCGGCGGGGCACGGCGGCGAGGTCATCGGGCAGGTTGGCCGGCACCGAATCGAAATCACCCACCCACAGTTCCGGGACAAGGCCCAGCAGCCGCGCATGGCCGATGCCGGCGTCGGCGGCGATGACGCGGGAGCCTTCGACCTGGCGGTCGAGCCGTGGCGTGCGGATGAGATCGCCGCCAAGCAGGATGGTGAATGTGCTCATATCGTGTGGCCCTTACCAGCCCGGCACGGGAAACGGAAGGCCGGCAAACTGCCACTTGCGTGAGGGATCGGCCGGGCCTATGTGTCGAAACGCTCTAACGGGGTGCCGGACGCGATCTTCGCGGACCGGCTGAGAGGCAAACTCGCCAACCCGCTGAACCTGATCCGGTTTGTACCGGCGGAGGGATTAGACGTTTCGGACAGTCCGGCGCCTCAATTCCTTTCAATTCGAACGAAGGAGGCGCCGATGCGCACGTTTTTATACTCCCTTACCTCAGTCATCGCGGTGGTTCTTTCCGGGCCAGCCTTGGCCAAGGACAAACTCACCGTCTACACCTATGAGAGCTTCACCGCCGACTGGGGTCCTGGCCCCGTGGTGAAGAAGGAATTCGAGGCCGAATGCGGCTGCGAGATCGACTTCGTCTCGGTCGCCGACGGCGTCGCGTTGCTCAACCGCGTCAGGCTGGAAGGGGCATCGACCAAGGCCGACATCGTGCTTGGCCTCGACACCAATCTCACGGCCGATGCCAAGGCCACCGGCCTGTTTGCGCCGCATGGCGCGGTGTCCGATGTCAATGTGCCGGGCGGCTGGAGCGACGACACCTTCGTGCCGTTCGACTACGGCTATTTCGCCGTTGTCTACGACACCGAGAAGCTGAAGACACCGCCCAAGAGCCTGAAGGACCTGGTCGAAGGCAGTGCCGACGACAAGATCGTCATCCAGGACCCGCGCACCTCGACGCCGGGCCTCGGCCTGCTGTTGTGGGTCAAGTCGGTCTATGGCGACAAGGCGCCGGAAGCCTGGGCCAAGCTCAAGCCGAAGGTGCTGACCGTGACGCCGGGCTGGAGCGAGGCCTACGGCCTGTTCACCAAGGGCGAGGCGCCGATGGTGCTGTCCTACACCACGTCGCCGGCCTATCACATGGTCGCCGAGAACACGCAGCGCTACCAGGCGGCCTCGTTCGAGGAGGGCGAGTATTTGCAGATCGAGGTAGCGGGCATCACGACGACAGGGGCGAAAAATCCGCTGGCGGAAAAATTCATGGCCTTCATGACCGGACCGAAATTCCAGGATGCTATCCCCGAGACCAACTGGATGTTCCCGGCCGGCAAGACCGACAAGCCGCTCAATCCAGCCTTCGACAAGCTGGTCAAGCCGACCAAGACCCTGCTGTTCAGCCCCGAGGAAGTTGCCGCCAACCGCAAGGCCTGGGTCGATGAATGGCTGGCGGTGATGAGCAAGTAGGATTCAAGCTTCGCTAGATGTTTGCATCAAGTCACCCCCCTCTGGCCTGCCGGCCATCTCCCCCGCAAGGAGGGAGATTGAGATTGGCAGCTCTGTCGCCTCGTTCATTCCTGCCATTTTGGAAATTGGCCTGGGCGGTGAAGCCTGCAATCTCCCCCCTTGCGGGGGAGATGTCCGCTAGGACAGAGGGGGGTGGGCGGGAACTCGACCTTAGCCAAGCATTTCAATCAATCAACACCCATCACAGTGTTGGGTAGCGCGACATGCCTACGCGCCATTCAATCGACCCCCGCACCACCGCCGGCATCATCGCGCTCACCGCAGTCGCGCTTTTGATCGGCGGTGCGTTTGCCGGCTTGCTCGTCGAGGGCGCTCACGATTTCTCCGGCGCCTGGGCAGCCTTCGATCCCTATCTCCTGCGCGTTGTCCACTTCACGCTCTGGCAGGCTGCCCTCTCAACACTGCTTTCCGTCGGCCCGGCACTGTTCGTGGCGCGCGCGCTGTCGCGGCATCCACGCTTTTTCGGCCGTGCCTTGATCCTGCAGCTCTTTGCCGTGCCGTTGGCGCTGCCGGCCATCGTTGCTGCCCTCGGCATTCTTGCGCTCTATGGCCGTGCCGGCTATTTCGCGGGCCTGTTCACGGTGGTCGGCGGTGGAAGCTGGCCGGGCATCTATGGTCTGTCGGGCATTCTCGTCGCGCATGTCTTCTTCAATCTGCCGTTGGCGACAAGGCTGTTTCTCGAGGCGCTGCAGACCATCCCCGCCGATCAGTGGCGGCTGGCCAGCCAGCTCGGCATGGGCGCGGGGCCGGCGTTCCGGCTGATCGAATGGCCAACTTTGCGTGCTAGCCTGCCTGGTGTCGGCGGGCTTGTCTTCATGCTCTGCATCACCTCGTTCACGATCGTGCTGACGCTCGGCGGCGGGCCGGCCGCGACGACGCTGGAGGTCGGCATCTACCAGGCGCTGCGCTTCGATTTCGATCCGGCGCGAGCGGTCACGCTGACATTTCTGCAGATCGCCTTGACGTTTGTCGTGGTGCTGGCGCTGACGCGGCTTGGCGCCAACGTAGTCGGCGACACCAATCTGCCGGTCGCGCCGCGCCGCTACCTCTCGGTCAATGGCGCCGAGACCACGCTGAACGTTGTGCTGATCGCGCTTGCGCTGCTGTTCGTTGCCGGGCCGATGGCGGCGACGGTGATGGCCGGGCTCGGCGCCGATCTCGGCCGGCTGGCCGGCGAGGGCGCCGTGCGACAGGCGACGCTGACCAGTGCGGTGCTGGCCTTCCTGTCGGCGCTGCTTTCGGTGATGCTGTCGCTGGCGCTGACCATGGCGCGCCGGGCGCTGGCGTTGAACCGCCGCATCGGCGCAAGGACAATGCTTGAACATGCCACGGATACCGGCGCCGGCTTTGTCCTGGTCGTGCCGCCGATCGTTATCGGCGCCGGCTGGTTTCTGGCTCTGCGTCATGTCGGCGATGTCTTCGCCATCGCTCCGGTCATGGTCGTCACCGTCAACGCGGTGATGGCGATGCCATTCGCACTGCGCGCCGTCCGTCCCGCCTATGATGCGGCGAGCGAGCGTCACGAACGGCTCTGTGCGCAGCTCGGCATTGCGGGCTGGACTCGGCTCGTTCAGGTCGACTGGCCGTCGCTGCGGCGGCCGCTCGCCACCGGCTTTGCCTTCGCCATGGCGCTGTCGCTCGGCGATCTCGGCGTCATCGCACTGTTCGGCAGTGATTCCGTGCAGACCTTGCCCTACCTTCTGTTGGCGCGCATGGGCAGCTACCGCACGCAGGACGCCGCCGGCCTGGCGCTGCTGCTCGGTCTCGTCTGCCTCGCATTGGTCCTGGCGGCGGACTGGCTGGGAAGGGAGACGAACCGTGATGCCTGATGGGGCGGCTGGCAGGCTTGGAAAAGGCGCCGCGGTGCGGCTGGACAAGGTGTCGTTCAGCTACGGCGAGGCGCCGCTGGTCTTCGATGTCGATTTCGCCATTTCGAAAATCACCGCTATCATGGGGCCGAGCGGCTCGGGCAAGTCGACGCTGCTCAATCTGGTGGCGGGTTTCGAGGCACCACAGTCGGGCCGCGTGCTGATCGGCGGGGCCGACGTCAGCGCCGAGCCGCCTTCGGCGCGGCCGGTATCGATGGTGTTCCAGGAAAACAACCTGTTTGCCCATCTCTGCGTTGAGCAGAATGTCAGGCTCGGCCGCTCGCCGTCGCTGCGGTTGACCGAAGCGGATCGCGCCGCGGTCGCCGAGGCGCTCGAACGCACCGGCCTTGCCGGCAAGGAAAAGCGCCTGCCGCGCGAACTCTCCGGCGGTGAGCGCCAGCGCGTCGCCCTGGCCCGTGTCCTGGTGCGCGACCGGCCGGTGCTCCTGCTCGACGAACCCTTTGCTTCGCTTGGGCCCGCGCTGCGTGACGACATGCTGGATCTGGTCGCCGCCGTGCATGCCGAGCGGGGCATGACGGTGCTGTTCGTCACCCATCAGCCCGAAGATGCCCGCCGTATCGGCGAGCAGGTGGTGTTTCTCGACAATGGCGTGGTGGCCGCAACGGGCAAGGCGGATGATTTCTTCACCGGGACTGGTCCGGAAGCGTTCCGGCGCTATATCGGTGCCAGCGTCATCGGTGCGGTATCACGAGATATTGCCCGGAAGCGGACATAATTTACGGTCAAACCGGCCTCAGGCGATGTGGCGCTTGCTTGCCATGACTGGAGGAGTGTGGCTAGGTCGGCCCTACTGGTCCGGCACAGGCCGTGATTTGCCAACAGCATTCGCCGCCCGCCCGAGGGACGCGCGGCGAATGCTGTAGCAGTTTGAGATATGGCGCATGGCATGGTCCGAAAATCGCCCCCGATTTTCGTGGTGATGCGCCCGGGACCCGAAAGGAAGCCGTTCTGGCGATCGGCGTTGACAGATTACGAATGAATCCGCTGGCGCGCTTCCTCGCGCTGGCCGGCTTTGCCGTGGCGCTGGCGAGCTGCCAGATGTTCACCCCGCCAGCGGTTCAGGAATCCGGCTTCCAGCCTTCCGACAAGCCGATCACGGTCGACAATGTCGCCGCCAACAGCAAGCTCGCCGAACTGGCCAAGGCGCAGCATCCGCGCATCCTGGCGACCTATGGCGGCGAATATTCCGATCCCAAGCTCGAGCGCATGGTCGCCAAGGTGGTCGGCAATTTGACCGTGGTGTCGGCTAACCCGACGCAGACCTATCGCATCACCATCCTGAATTCCCCCAACGTCAACGCCTTCGCGCTGCCGGGCGGTTATCTCTACATCACGCGCGGCCTGCTGGCGCTGGCCAACGATTCGGCCGAGCTTGCCGCGGTCATCGCGCATGAGATGGGCCACGTCACCGCCAACCATGGCTTGCAGCGCCAGCAGCTGGAGGCCGAGGAAGGCCTGGCGACCAAGGTTGTCTCGGACGTACTCGGCGACAGCCCGACCGCCAAGGCAGCGCTGATCCGCGGCAAGCTTAGGCTGGCGCAATTCTCGCGCAACCAGGAACTGGAGGCCGACGCCATCGGCATCAAGTCGATCGGCGAAGCCGGCTACGATCCTTTTGCCGCCGGCCGCTTCCTGCAGTCGATGTCGGCCTATACCGACTTTCGCTCGATCAGCGGCGCCACCGATGCCAGCCTCGACTTCCTGGCCACGCACCCCAACACGCCGCAGCGCATCGATCTGGCGCAGCGCCATGCCCGCCAGTTCGGTGCGCCCGGCGTCGGCACGCGCGATCGCGATTCCTTCCTCGCCGGCGTAGATGGCCTGCTCTATGGCGACACGCCGGAAGAAGGCTATGTGCGCGGCGAAACCTTCCTGCATCCGGGCCTCGGCGTGTCCTTCTCGGTGCCACAAGGCTTCATCATCGACAATTCGGCGGCGGCCGTGACGGCAACCGGGCCGGGCGACATGGCGATCCGCTTCGACGGCGTCTCCATCGACAAAAACCGCGCGCTGACCGACTATGTCCGCAGCGGCTGGGTGGCTGGTCTCGACGCCAGCACCGTCAAGCAGGAGACGATCAACGGCAACGAGGCGGCGACCGCGCATGCCGGCGCCGACGGCTGGCAGTTCGACATCGCGGTGATCCGTGCTGGCGGCCAAGTCTATCGGCTGCTGACCGCGGCCCCGTCGGCCAGCACGTCGCTGGACACCGTGGCGCGTTCGGTCAGCGGATCGTTCCGTATCCTCAGCGCTGCCGAAAAGGCAGCCCTGAAGCCGCTGCATATCCGCGTCGTCACCGTTCAGCCCGGCCAGACGATGGGTTCGCTGTCCGCTCAGATGGTTGGTGTCGACCGCAAGCTGGACCTGTTCCGCGTGCTCAATGCGCTGTCGCCGGGTGCGGCGGTTTCGGCCGGCGACAAGGTCAAGATCGTCACCGACAAGTAAGTATCCGTTGCTATCCGCCGGAGGTCCGACGCGGCTTTCCGGGCATCAGGTTCTCAAGCGGCAGTCGCCAGAAATTCAGGGTTCTGCTTCACCAGCGCCAGTTTGAGCTTTTCCATGGCTCGCGCCTCGATCTGGCGGACACGTTCCTTGGAAATGCCGAGCGTCTCGCCGAGCGCTTCGAGGGTTGCGCCTTCGTCATTCAGCCGACGTTCCTCGATAATCCTCAACTCACGCGCGTTGAGCGCGCGAAGCGCCTCGCGCAGCCAGAGCGAGCGTCGTGCGACATCGATCTTGTCGCCGACGATCTCGTCGGGCAAAGGATCGTCCGAGACCAGAAAATCCATCCGCTCGGTCGAACCCGCATCGTCGGCAATCGGCATGTTGAGCGACGAATCCGGTGCCGACAGCCGCGAATCCATCATGGCGACGTCGGCTTCGGAGACCCCGAGTGCCACCGACACTTCGCGATAGAGCGTGGCGTTGGACAGCGGCTCGGTGCCGTTGGCCAGCCGCGCGCGCAGACGTCGCAGGTTGAAGAACAGCGCCTTCTGCGCCGAACTGGTGCCGCCGCGCACGATCGACCAGTTGCGCAGGATATAGTCCTGCATCGAGGCGCGGATCCACCACGTCGCATAGGTCGAAAACCGCACCTCACGCTCCGGCTCGAAGCGGGCGGCGGCTTCAAGCAGGCCGACGTGACCTTCCTGGATCAGGTCGCCGAGCGGCAGGCCGTAGTGGCGGAATTTGGAGGCCATGGAAATAACCAGCCGCATATGGGCGACGGTGATGCTGTGCAGGGCGTTCTGGTCGTTGTCCTCTTTCCAGAGCAACGCCAGCCGATGCTCCTCGTCACGTTCGAGGTAGGGAGCCTTCATGGCCGCGCGGACCATGATCCGTCCTGCCGTGTCTTCCATCATGAGGCGCTCCCTGGCTCAGGCGATGCGGATGACTTTGCGAACTTAGCTGACGCCCGGGTTGAAATGGCGGCGTCGTGCCCTAGAACAGCCAAAACGTGCCATGTCCGAGAATGGTTCCGTGGCCGTTGGCGGCCGGATTGTGTCGCCTGCGAGATGTCGGCGATGATGCACAATGGCCGCCATTGCCGCCGAACAATGACAATTCGAGAATCTGATTTCAGAAGACGGTTGTTTTTGAAATCCTGTTCCTTATTTTTCCGACTTGCATCTGTCAGTTTCCAGCGCTCACAACATGCCGGCCAGCCGGCCAAGGACGGGATCACAGAAAAATGAAATGGCTCAAGTCGCTCATCATCGCTGGAACGCTGCAGGCCCTGGCTGTCACCGCTGGCCATGCCGGCGCCAATCTCGACCAGATCAAGCAGGCGGGGGCCATCAAGGTCGGCACGGAAGGCACCTATGCGCCGTTCACCTATCATGACGCTTCCGGCGTGCTGGTCGGCTTCGACGTCGAGATCGCCAAGGCGATCGCCGACAAGCTTGGCGTCAAGGCGCAGTTCCTCGAAGGCAAGTGGGACGGGCTGATCGCCGGCCTCGACGCCAATCGCTATGACGCCGTCATCAACGAAGTCGGCATCACCGACGCCCGCAAGGCCAAGTACGATTTCTCCGATCCCTACATTGCCTCCAAGGCGGTGCTGATCGTGCGCGGCGACAACACCGACATCAAGAGCTTCGCCGATCTCAAGGGCAAGAAGTCGGCGCAGTCGCTGACCTCGAACTTCGGCAAGCTGGCTGAGACGAACGGCGCCGAACTCGTCGGCACCGATGGCTTTGACCAGTCGATCCAGCTGCTTTTGACCGGACGCGCCGATGCCACCATCAATGACAGCCTGTCGTTCCTCGACTTCAAGAAGCACAAGCCCGAGGCCAATGTGAAGATCGCCGCGCAAGAGGAAAACGCCGACTATTCCGGCGTCATCGTGCGCAAGGGCGATCCGGAGCTGGTGGCCGCGATCAACAAGGCGCTGGCCGACATCAAGGCCGACGGCACCTATCAGAAGATCGCCGACACCTATTTCGGCCAGGACGTTTCGAAGTAATTGTATGAGGTGTGGCCGGTCTCCGGCCATGAGACATATCAAGCGGCGAGCCGTCTTTGACGGCCCGCCGCTTTTGTCGTGATATGGCGCTTGCATTCGCGTTTCGTCGAAGCCGCCTATAGCGGTTCACCGTTTCACGGAAACGCCGAACCGCTATATCTCTTGTTTTGACGCAATTCCGGACGGAAAACCGCTTCACACTTTTCCTGGAATTGCTCTTGACCATCTGGAGGGCCTTTCGTGCCGCATTGGCTGCAATTGATGCTGGAGTCGCTGCCGTCGCTCTTGTGGGCGGCGCTGATCTTCACCGTGCCGCTGACGCTGCTGTCCTTCGTCCTTGGCCTGACGGTCGGCCTGGGGGCAGCACTTGCCCGGCTGTTCGGCCCGAAGCCGCTGGTCGCGCTTGTCCGCTTCTATGTCTGGATCTTCCGCGGCACGCCGCTTTTGGTGCAGCTGTTCCTGATCTTCTACGGCCTGCCGTCGGTCGGCATCCTGCTCGACGCCTTTCCGGCGGCGTTGATCGGCTTCACGCTCAACATCGGCGCCTACACGTCGGAAATCATCCGCGCGGCGATAGGCTCGGTGCCGAAAGGCCAGTGGGAAGCAGCCTATTCGATCGGCATGACCTGGAGCCAGGCGATGCGGCGCACCATCCTGCCGCAAGCCGGCCGGGTCGCGGTGCCGCCGCTCTCCAACACCTTCATCTCGCTGGTCAAGGACACGTCGCTGGCCGCCGCCATCACCGTGCCGGAGATGTTCCAGGCGGCGCAGCGCATCGTCGCCACCACCTATGAGCCGCTGATCCTCTATGTCGAGGCGGCGATCCTTTATCTGGCGCTGAGTTCGGTGCTGTCGGCCCTGCAGACGCGGCTGGAAGGGCGGCTCAACCGCTATGGCGGCTTCCTGGAGGCGCGCTCATGATCGGCCTCATCAACATCGAAAAGCGCTTCGGTGACAATCTCGTGCTGAAGGGCGTGACGGTCGCCATCGCCGAAGGCAGCGTCACCGCGCTGGTCGGCCCTTCGGGGGGCGGCAAGAGCACGCTGCTGCGCTGCATCAACCTGCTCGAGATGCCGACCTCAGGCACGGTGCGCATCGGCGACGAGACGCTCGAATTCCGCCCGGGCGGCAAGGTCCCCGCCAGGGACATCCAGCGCCTGCGCCTGCAGACCGGCATGGTGTTCCAGAACTTCCAGCTGTTCCCGCATCGCACCGCGATCGAGAATGTCATGGAGGGGCTGGTGACGGTGCTGAAATGGCCGACGGAGCGGGCGCGCGAGCGGGCGCTCGCTCTGCTGGAGAAGGTCGGCATGGCGCACAAGGCCGACGCCTGGCCGTCGACGCTGTCGGGCGGTCAGCAGCAGCGCGTGGCGATCGCCCGCGCGCTCGCTCCGTCGCCGAAAGTGCTGCTGTGCGACGAGCCGACCTCGGCGCTCGACCCCGAACTGGCGCAGGAGGTGGTCGACGTGCTTGGCAAGCTCGCCAGCGAAGGCACGACCATGGTGATGGCGACGCATGATCTGCGCCTCGCCTCCAAGATCGCGCGGGAAGTGGTGTTCCTCGATGCCGGCGTCATCGTCGAGAAAGGCCCGGCCGCCGCGCTGTTCGGCAATCCGGAGCAGCAGCGGACGAAACGGTTCATCGCGACGCTGAAGCAGGAGGCAGAGAGGGAAGGTGGGGGCGCTTAATGCCTCGTGGGTTTGCGCTGCCCCTCATTGCCCTGCCGGGCATTTCTCCCCGTATAGTGACGGGGAGAAAGGTCGACGTCATTGACGGTTTCGCCAATTGTCAGCGCTGCAAGAAAGAATGCCGAGTTTGCGGCTAAGCGGGCTTCTCCCCGTCACTATACGGGGAGAAGGTGCCGGTGTCCGAACCGGATAGATAGGTAACAGAATGGACCGATAGCATGGGTGACAGTTTTCTTGTCCGCCGGGAGGACCGGCGATGGTTTGGCGAGAGACTGGCATCATGGACGAACGACTTCGGTTTGTTGTGGATTGTCTGGCAGGCGAGGAGACGATGAGCGCGCTTTGTGCGGCGTACGGCATCTCGCGTAAGAGCGGCTACAAATGGCTTGGTCGCTATCGCGCGTTTGGCCCGGAAGGTTTGCACGATCTGCCGCGAGCACCGCTCAATCATGGCCGGGCGACGGCGCTTGACTTGGTGGAGCGGATCGTCGCGGCGAAGGAGACGCACCCGCTGTGGGGGCCTAAGAAGATCGTTGCGCGGCTCAAGCGCACGGCGCCCGAGCTGGTCTGGCCTTCAGCCTCGACGGTGGGCGCGATCCTTGCGCGGCATGGACTTGTCGGCACTCGCAAGCGGCCGCACCTGCGGGCCTGCGGCAATGGTCCGTGGCCGGAGCCAGAGGGGCCGAACGCAGTCTGGACGGGTGATCACAAGGGTTGGTTCCGGACTGTTGACGGGTGGCGTTGCGAGCCCTTGACGGTGATGGATGCGTCGAGCCGCTACTTGCTGGCGCTGGAAGCGACGGGGTCAACAGCAGAGAGCGAGGCCTGGCCGGTGTTCGAGCGGTTGTTTGAGGAGCATGGCCTGCCGGATCGGTTCAGAAGCGACAACGGTTCACCGTTTGCATCGGCCGGCGTCACTGGGCTGACGCCGCTTGCGGTGCGCTTCATCAAGCTCGGGATCATCCTGGAGCGGATCGCGCCTGGCAAGCCGCAGCAGAATGGACGCCACGAGCGCTTTCATCTGACCATGCTGCCATTGGCTGAGACGCCGGAGGCCGACAGAACGGCTCAGGGCCAGGCCTTCGAGGCCTTCCGGCGTAGCTACAATGAGGAGCGTCCGCATGAGGCGCTCGCCATGGACACTCCAGCCCAGCATTACCGCCCGTCACAGCGCGCCATGCCAAAAACAGCACCCGAGCCCGATTATCCGGACGAGGCGGCGGTGCGCCATGTGCGCCACAATGGCGAAATCAGGTGGAATGGCGGCTTCATCTACATCTCAAAGGCGCTGGTCGGCGAAGCGGTCGCCGCCACCGAAACCGAGGGCGGCGAATGGGCACTCTCCTTCCATGCCCATCCGCTCGGCATCATCGACACCAGGCGCATGAAGCTTGTCCGCCGCAGCGCCGCGCCAACCAAACCGCTTGGCGCTGCAACGGACAATACAGGGGGAGAACTGTAACCCATGTATCCGGTTCAAAGTGTTACCCATCTATCGGCTGGACACCGGCAGGCGGATGAGGGGCAGCGCGGCCGTTCTGATTTAAATGGGCAAGGCAAATCGAGTTTGCCCGGCATCTGCGTCCAAGCTATCGAGCCAACCAACAAAAAACCCGGCGCGAGGCCGGGTTTTTCATGACTTCAGAAGCGAAAAAAGCTCAGGCAGCTTCTTCCTGCTCGGCTTCCTCATTGTCGGCCTTGGCGCCGCGCTTGGGGCCCTTATTGAGGTTGACCTCGATCAGGCGCACGGCTTCGGTTTCCGACATGCGGTTGACGGCCGCGATCTCGCGGGCCATGCGGTCGAGCGCCGCCTCGTAGAGCTGACGTTCGGAATAGGACTGCTCCGGCTGGTTGTCGGCGCGGTAAAGGTCGCGCACCACTTCCGAGATCGAGATCAGGTCGCCTGAATTGATCTTCGCATCATATTCCTGCGCACGGCGCGACCACATGGTGCGCTTGACGCGGGCACGGCCCTGCACGACCTTCAGCGCGCGCTCGACATAATCCTCTTCCGACAGCTTGCGCATGCCGATGGAGGTCGCCTTGGCGACCGGCACCTTCAGGCGCATCTTGTCCTTCTGGAAGTCGATGACGAACAGTTCCAGCTTGTGCCCAGCCACTTCCTGCTCGTCGATCGAGACGATCTGGCCGACGCCATGCGCCGGATAGACGATGTACTCGCCGGTCTTGAAACCGTGACGTGCAGCTGTGGACTTCTTCTGCGGGGTGATCGTTGCCATTACGCCCTGAACTCCTTCGTTGTGGTGCCGGCGTCCTGCCGGCCCGAACTCGCGCGATCGGGGAACCGATCGTTAGCCGCACAACAGATGACCCATCGGAAAAAGCCGGGACCGGCAAACCGCAATAGTGCGACCGCCTGGCCCAGATCGCTCTGGTCCGGAATGGGATTTTCACCTTTCAGTGATTTGGGGCGTCTGCGCCATAAATCGACGTTGTGTCACCGGCATGTTTCGCTGATGTAACACAAAAAGTCGGAAGAATCAAGGTTTTGCTGCATTCGCGAAGGCCACAGGTCAACGCCGCCTGTCAAGGCGGTTAATGTGACGTGCCTCTTACCCAGCGTAATACCGGCCTTTGCGGCCCTGTTGTCAATCGCCTTCGCCGGGCTCGGCCGAGAAATATTTCTCGAACTTGCCGGCCTCGCCATCGAAGGATTTGGCGTCTGCCGGGGGTTCCTTCTTGGCGGTGATGTTAGGCCATTTCTCGGCGTATTCGGTGTTGATCTGCAGCCATTTGTCGAGGCCGGACTCGGTGTCGGGCTTGATTGCGTCAGCCGGGCATTCCGGCTCGCAGACGCCGCAGTCGATGCACTCGTCGGGATGGATGACGAGCATGTTCTCGCCTTCGTAGAAACAGTCGACCGGACAGACCTCGATGCAGTCCATATATTTGCATTTGATGCAATTGTCGGTCACGACATAGGTCATCGGTCGGCTCCGGGACGTCCCACTTTTGTTGGGCTTTTTGCGTGAGGTAACGCCTTTGGCCGCGGCTTGCAAGGGCAGCCGTTGCGGGCGGTGCCGGTGTTTCCGGAATGGAATTCCAGACGGCAGGTCCGGCACAAGCCAGTTATGTCCCGCAGAGCGCGTTGTTTGCGGGGCTCAGTTTTTGTCTCGCGTGTGTCGTTGTCGCAAAACCACAGCGCATTTTTGAGCGACGGGGCATCAGTCCTCGCCAAGCAAGCGGTCGGTCTGGCGGCGTTCCTTCTTCGTCGGGCGGCCGCTGCCGGCCTCGCGCAGCGCCGGAATTGCATCGGGCGGGGCTTCACCCTTCGGCGCCGGCGGCGGCGAGATATCCTCATAAAGCGTGCGGGCCTCTTCGGCCGGGCCGCGCCGCACACCGGCGTTCAGCACCTTCCAGACGAAGATGCGCCGCTCGAGCGTGATGGTCAGCACGTCGCCTGGCTTGACCAGATCGGAGGCCTGCGCTGCTTTGTCGCGATTGATGCGAACCCGACCGGCGATCACCAGCTTCGCCGCCAGCGAGCGCGATTTCACGGCACGCGAGAAGAACAGCCATTTGTCGATGCGCTGACGGTCCCTGGCGGCCATTGGGGCAACCATCGAAGCGAGCCCAAGCCTACTTCTTCAGCTGGTCGCGCAAGGCGGCGAGCTTGGCGAAGGGCGAGTCCGGATCGAAGCGCACCGGGCGCTCCTCGCGCGGCTTCGGCTGGAAAGCGGGCTTTCCGCCTTGCGGGCCACCTTTGCCTTCCGGCCTGCCACCCTTCCAATCAGGCCGGCCTTCGCGGCGGTCGGGACGCTCGCCTTGCGGCCGGCCTTCACGCCGCTGTTCGCCTTCGGCCTGCGGCTTGGGCTTGAACTTCGAGCGGTCGAAGCGCGGCTTGCCGGTGCCGTCGCGCCGTCCCTCGTGGGCCGGACGTTCTCCTGGCGTGGCTGCCGCCTGCACGCCGGCGGCATCGGCCGGTGCATCGCTTCGGCCGCGCGTCGCCTGTCCGTTGCGCGGGCGATTGTTGCGGCCTTCGCGATGACGCGGGCGCTGCTCGAAACGGCCCTGACGCCACAACAGGATCGGCTTTGGCGCCTCGGCCTCTGGGGCGGGCTCGCCGGTTTCACCTTCCCCCTCGTGGGGAGGGTCGGCGCGCAGCGCCGGGGTGGTGGGAGCGTCGGTGGTTGCAACTGCATGGTTGGCGCCATCACCCCCATCCGCGTCGCTTCGCGCCGCGACCTCCCCCATCGAGGGGGAGGTGAGAGCGTCGGCGCTTTCGGCCGGCTCAAGCACCGCCGCAGCAGCCTCTACTACTTGCGGAACTTCTTCAGTGGCCTCGGCCGACGCTTCGGGTTGCTCTTCCGCGACAGGCTCTGCTGCCGCTTCCGCGACGGGCTCTGCGGAAATTTCGGCGACAGTCTCACCTGCGACAGCCGGCTCAGCGCCTTCTACCGATGTCTCCGCGGCTGCATCCGCTGCCGCGGCTTCCGTCGCCTTGGCCTGCTCGGCTTTTGCAGCCTCTTCAGCCGCAGCCTTCGCCGCCGCCGCTTCGCGCGCGGCATTGTCCTGCGCCTCGAGCCGGGCCTTGACCTCGACGGCCGGCTTCGGCTCGGCACGGTAGCCGAGGCCTTTCAGGATCTCTTCCATGTCGTCGGCGGTGGCGCCGAGGATCGACATCATCGGCGGCGTCACCATGAAGGAGTGGCCGTCATAGGCGCCGTCCGGGCGCTGGCCGAGGCCAGGCTTCCAGTTGGTCGCCGGGCGGATCAGATCCGCCAACCGCTCCAGAATGTCGATGCGCACGGCGCGGCGGCCGAGATTGCGGTAGCCGGCCAGTTTGTAGAAGGCCTTGTCGAAGGTCGGATCGATGACCACCGAGGTGCGGCCGGAGGCGAGCGCATGGACCACGTCGCCGAAGCCCGGCTTGTCCTTGCCGTCGTTCTTCAGCGCCCACAGCAGCGTCACCAGTCCGGCCGGTGCCGGCTTGATCAGCGCCGGCACGAAGACATGGTAGGCGCCGAAGCGCACGCCAAGCCGGCGAAGGGCTGCGCGGCCCTCCTGGTCGAGCGACTTCATCTCCTCGGCGATGTCGCGGCGGTTGATGAGGCCGAAATTCTCGACCAGCTGGAAGGCGATGCCGCGGCCGATGCCGGCGATCTGGTCAGCGTTCTTCAGGTCGACCAGCGGCTTCAGCAGCGACTCGATCTGGAAATTGACGAAACGCTCGGCACGCGCCGCGACCTTGTCGCGGGCCGGGCCGGTCAGTTGTTCGTCGGCCAGCAGCACAAGGCGCGGCTTCAGCGCGTCTTCGCCTGAAACCAGGGTGCCGATCGGCGCGCCGATCCAGCGCAGCGTGCCATCCGAACCGAGCGCGATGTCGCCGTTGGCTGAGGCGCCGAAGCGTTCGGCGCGCGCCTCGAATTCGGCAGCCAGCGCCTTCTGGGCGGCAGTGCGCACCGCCTTGGCGTCTTCGCCGCCGGCGGTCTGGTCGGCGGTGAAGCGGAACCCCTGCAGCTCGCCGACATGGTGGCCTTCGACAAGGACGGTTCCGGTAGGACTAATTTCGGCTTCAGGCATGGTATTTTCTCTAAGGCGCCGCATGAGGACGGAAGTCCTGCGGTCTACGAAGCGTTTCGTCAACCGCTCATGCAGCGCATCCGACAATCTGTCTTCGATTTCGCGCGTCTTTTCCTGCCAGTGTGCCTGATCGGCCAGCCAGCCCGGCCGGTTCGACACGAATGTCCAGGTGCGGATCTGGGCAATGCGGTGCGACAGCGTGTCGATATCACCCTCGGTGGTGTCGGCGCGGCGCACCTGCTCGGCCATGTAGTTTTCGTCGACATGGCCATGCCGGGCGAGGTCCGTATAGATCGAGGCGATGAGGTCGGCATGCTGGGCCGGCGCGATCTTGCGGTAATCCGGCAGCGCGCAGGCCTCCCACAGCAGTGCCACGCGTTTGGCATTGGTGGCGAGCGCGCGGATATCCTCGTCGCGCGACAGGTGCTCGAGCGCCTGCGCGTCCACTGCCGGCAGAGCGCGCGTCAGCCCCTCGACCGGGGCATTGGTCTCGATCGAGCGCTTCAGCGCGTCGAGGCTGGCAAAGTCGAAATGCGCGGTGCGCCACTGCAGCACCTTCACCGGATCGAAATCGTGGCTCTCGATCTTCTTGACCAGATCCTCGTCAAGTGGATCGACCTGGCCGGTGACGCCAAAGGTGCCGTCGCGCAGATGCCGGCCGGCACGGCCGGCGATCTGGCCAAGCTCGGCCGCCGTCAGGTTGCGATACTGATAGCCGTCGAACTTGCGGTTCTGGGCGAAGGCAACATGGTCGAGGTCGAGGTTGAGACCCATGCCGATGGCGTCGGTGGCAATGAGATAGTCGACATCGCCAGCCTGGAACAGCGCCACCTGCGCGTTGCGGGTGCGCGGCGACAATGCGCCGAGCACGACGGCGGCACCACCCTGCTGGCGGCGGATCAGCTCGGCGATGGCGTAGACCTCGTCGGCGGAGAAGGCGACGATCGCCGTGCGCCGCGGCAGGCGGGTCAGCTTCTTGGAGCCGGCATAGGCGAGATGCGATAGCCTTGGACGCGTAACCACCGAGACGCCCTTCAACAGGCGCTGGAGGATGCCGTGCATGGTGGCCGCGCCGAGCAGCAGCGTTTCCTGGCGGCCGCGCAGATGCAGGATGCGGTCAGTGAAGATGTGGCCGCGCTCGAGGTCGCCGGCAAGCTGCACCTCGTCGATGGCGACGAAGGCGGCATCGGTCTCGCGCGGCATGGCCTCGACGGTGCAGACCGAATATTTTGCCCCTGCCGGCTGGATCTTTTCCTCGCCGGTGATCAGCGCCACCTTGTGGGCGCCGACCTTTTCGCAGACGCGGGCGTAGACTTCCCGCGCCAGCAGCCTAAGCGGCAGGCCGATGATGCCGCTCTCGTGCGCCACCATGCGCTCGATGGCGAGATGGGTTTTGCCGGTGTTGGTCGGCCCAAGCACGGCGGTCACGTCGCGGCCCCGACAGGATCAGCGGCTCGGTGGGTTTGGGCTGGATGTTCATCGACCTGGAAATAAGGCTTTCTGGCCTCTGGTTGTCGGGAGCGTGCCTTGAGTGGCGCGTATGACAGGCGACACATAGGGATTTCGAGCGCGAAGCGAAAGCGGAATGTTCCGCCGGCGGCCCGAAGTCGTCCGTGTCAAGCTCCAGATCGGTTGCGGATTAACAGTTGGAACGAGTCTGGAACGAATCGGCGACGAATCAGTGACTCGATCAGATTCAGCTTTTGTTCACGGCTACATGTGGTTTTTGCGGCCGCTGAACTCACCACATGCTGAATCACAGAACTGGCCCGTTTCATGCAGGGCGAGCTTTGCCGTTAACCTTTGCCGATGAACGATCACGATGGCTTGGCATGCCTTATCCAAGGTTATGAAATTGTTGATCTTTCCTAATCTGCGTTAAGGATTTGGCAGGCGATTCCGGCTGCCATCGTTAACGTTCCGCTCAAAGCCGGAACGAATCGGCGACGAATCAGCGATGCCAAGATTTTCTTGTTTTGTTCACCCCAACATCTTGTGTTATGAACAGCTTATCCACCGAGAATCCACAGGTTGCAAAGCAGCTTTCGCACAGGGCAGGCGGCCGCTGTTAATCTCTGCGTGCCGGATTGGGTCAGGGGCCGACGAAAGCACAACGCGACCAACGAAAAACGGACCGGTTTCCCGGCCCGTCGATCTTGCCGCGTACGCCGAAACCTCAGGCGAAATATTGGCCGCCATTGGCGGTGATGGTCGAGCCGGTGATGAAGCCAGCATCTTCGGAAGCGAGGAAGACGACGCAGCGCGCGATCTCTTCCGGTTCGCCGAGGCGGCCGACGGGGATTTGCGGGATGATGCGCTCGTTGAGCACCTTCTCGTCGATTGCCTTGACCATTTCGGTGGCGATGTAGCCGGGGCAGATGACATTGACGGTGATGCCCGCGCGAGCCCCCTCTTGAGCGAGAGCTTTGCTGAAGCCGATGTCGCCGGCCTTGGCGGCGGAATAGTTGACCTGGCCGGCCTGGCCCTTCTGGCCGTTGATCGAGGAGATGGTGATGACGCGGCCGAACTTGCGGTCGCGCATGCCGCTCCACAGCGGATGCGTCATGTTGAAGACGCCCGACAAATTGGTGTCGATGACCTCTTTCCACTGCTCGCGCGTGATCTTGTGGAACATGGCGTCACGGGTGATGCCGGCATTGTTGACCAGCACCGAGACCGGACCGAGATCGGCCTCGACCTGTTTGACGCCGGCGGCGCAGGACTCGTAGTCGGCGACCGACCATTTGTAGACCGGGATGCCGGTCTCGGCTTTGAATTTCGCCGCCGCGTCGTCATTGCCGGCGTAGTTCGCGGCAACCGAATAGCCGGCGTTCTTCAATGCGATCGAGATCGCCGCGCCGATGCCGCGCGATCCGCCTGTGACGATTGCTACCTTGCTCATGCGTTCCTCCCCTTGGTCGGGCGAGCGAATAGGGAGTGGCGAATAGCGAGTAGGGATCAGATGTCCCGTCGCGCTGACGCCATTCTCCCCTATTCGCTACTCCCTATTCACTTCTCTCTTTTAGAGCGCTTCCACGCACATGGCGACGCCCATGCCGCCGCCGATGCACAGAGTGGCGAGGCCTTTCTTGGCGCCGCGCCGGCGCATCTCGAAGACCAGCGTGTTGAAGATGCGGGCACCCGAAGCGCCGATCGGATGGCCGATGGCGATGGCGCCGCCATTGACGTTGACGATCGAGGGATCCCAGCCCATGTCCTTGTTGACGGCGCAGGCCTGGGCGGCAAAGGCCTCGTTGGCCTCGATCAGGTCGAGATCGCCGACCGACCAGCCAGCCTTTTCCAGCGCCTTGCGGGAAGCCGGAATGGGTCCGGTGCCCATGATCTGCGGATCGACGCCGGCGGTCGCCCAGGACACGATGCGCGCCAGCGGGGTGATGCCGCGCCGCACCGCTTCCGCTTCGCTCATCAGCACAGCACCCGCGGCGCCATCGTTGATGCCGGAGGCATTGGCGGCGGTCACCGTGCCGTCCTTGTCGAAAGCCGGCTTCAGCTTGGTCATGGCGTCGATCGTGGCGCCGTGGCGGATGTACTCGTCCTGGTCGACAATGGTGTCGCCCTTCTTGCCCTTGATGGTGACGGCGACGATCTCGTCCTTGAACTTGCCGGCCTTCTGCGCGGCCTCGGCCTTATTCTGCGAGGCGAGTGCGAACTGGTCCTGGTCGTCGCGGGTGATCTGGAACTGGCGGGCGACGTTTTCGGCGGTGTTGCCCATGTGATAGCCGTTGAAGGCATCCCACAGCCCGTCCTTGATCATGGTGTCGATCAGCTTGAAGTCGCCCATCTTGACGCCGGCGCGCAGGTGCTGGGCATGCGCCGAAAGCGACATCGATTCCTGTCCACCGGCGATGATCACCTTGGCATCGCCGGTGGCGATCTGCTGCATGCCGAGCGCAATGGCGCGCAGACCCGAGCCGCACACCTGATTGAGGCCCCAAGCCGTGGTTTCCTTGGGCAGGCCGGCATTGATCGATGCCTGGCGGGCCGGATTCTGACCCTGAGCGGCGGTCAGCACCTGGCCGAGGATGACCTCGTCGACCTCGCCTGGCTCGACACCGGCACGCGACAGCAATTCCTTGATGACAACGGCGCCGAGTTCATGCGCCGGCGTGGCGGCAAAGGCGCCGTTGAAGGAGCCGACCGGCGTGCGCGCGGCACTGGCAATGACGATGGAAGCGGACATTTTCTTCTCCAGACTTCAAGGTGTTGTTCTGTCGTTGAGGACTTTTCTTGCCCTTTCCAGAACCCAAGTCAAACCGGAAATAGGCATGGCGCCCATGCGCGGCAAGCAGGTCGCGCCTTGCCATGGCGGCAGTCTGTCCATTGCTGCGCAGCATATTTTGCCTGCTATGCAGCATTTAGTGATCCCGCACTGCACAAACTGCTTGGAATTATGAGGCTTTTGCGCATATCCTCAAAAAAGGCACAATCGTTACCGGCGGCTTACTCTGGGCGCGCCGGTGTCCCTGGGAGGATGCAGATGGCCGCGAAAGACGATCCGATCATCATCAAGAAATACGCCAATCGCCGCCTCTACAACACCGGCACCAGCACCTATGTGACGCTCGAGGACCTCGCCGAGATGGTCAAGAAGGGCGAGGAGTTCACCGTCCAGGACGCCAAGACCGGCGACGACATTACGCATCCGGTGCTGACACAGATCATCTTCGAGCTGGAAAACAAGGATGGGCAGAACATGCTGCCGATCCCGTTCCTGCGCCAGCTGATCGCCTATTATGGCGACCAGATGCAGATGATCGTGCCGAGCTTCCTCGAGCAGTCCATGCTCGCCTTCTCCAAGGAGCAGGAACGCTTTCGCGAGCAGATGAAGGGCGCCATCGGCAAGTCGCCGCTCGACATGATGAAGATCACCACGCCGATCAAGGCGCTGGAGGAGCAGACGCGCCGCAACATGGAAATGTTCCAGAATGCGATGCGGCTGTTCACGCCGTTCCCGCCGGCGGGTTCCGCGCCAGCCGCGGCTCCGGCCGAGCCGGCCAGGAAGGAAACGCCGGAAAAGCCCGACGACCTTCAGGAACTGAAGGACCAGATCGCCGCCATGCAGCGCAAGCTCGACACGATGTCGTGAGCGTTTCGGATCGAAAGATCCGGTAGCTACCGCATAGTGCTATCGCGACGCTACGGCAGCACTCCCTCATAGCGGCCGCGCGGCCTGATGAGACTTCCGCTTGTTATCTGTTCGACCGTGTGCGCGGCCCACCCGACGCTGCGTGCGAGTGCGAACAGGCGGAACGGTGCATCGCGCGGCAAGCCAAGGCCGCGCGTCAGCACGGCCAAGGCGAAGTCGATGTTCGGGCGCGCGCCGGTCGCGGCAAGGGCAGCGTCGCGCAGCGATCGCGAGAGATCATCGATGTCGATCACACCAAGCAATGCCGCCGCCCGGGGATCGCCGTCGGGATAGAGCGGATGGCCGAACCCCGGCAACGGTCGGTCATGGCTGAGCCAGCGCCGGATCGCCGCATCGGCGTTGTGCCGCGCCGCATCCTCGGCCAGTTGCATCACCGCTTCGCCGGCGCCGCCATGGCGTGGCCCCTGCAGCGTCGCCAGCCCCGCCAGAAGACATGCCGCAAGCGACGCCCCGGTCGAGGCCGCGACACGGGCGGCGAAAGTCGATGCGTTGAGTTCATGATCGGCAAGCAGGACAAGCGCGCGGCGGATCGCTTCCGCTCCCGTTGCGTCCACCGACCAGTGCCGCGCCAGCCGTCGATGGACTGGATCCGGTCCCGCCGATGCGCCTAAGGCGCCGGCCAGCACGCCGACCGCGTGCGCGGCATCGGCATGCTGCGAGGCGGCGCTGCGCCCGAGCGATGGCCGCCCTCGGCCGGCAAGCAGCGCAAGCTGCGCAAAGGCCGAGGCTCGACCGGCTTGATGGGGCGCATCCGGCAACGGCGCTTCGAAAGCCACCGGTTCGGGCAGAGCCCAGAGCACCGCGGCGGTTTCTTCCAGCGTGGCGCGCCCGGAGAGCGCAACGGCGTCCTGGCCACGATAGACAAGATGCCCGTGCAAGACGGTCGAAATCGCCGTGGCGATCGACGGTTCGCCCCAGGCAATGGCGCTTTCGGCGATGGCCGATGGGCTGCGTCCGCGCACCCTTCGCGTTGCCAGTGCCGCTATGTCGTCGGCGCGATACTGGCTGCGGCGCGGGTCGGCGCGGTCAGGCCGCATGCCGATGCGCCCACGGCTGACATAGGCGTAGAGCGTCTGCGGCCGCACCTTGAGCTTTTCCAGCGCCTCTTCCCGCGACAACCACTCGGACATACCGAACTCTGATATTGATTCAGTTGATCAAGATTGATGCGTGTGTTGCCCAGCCTTATCTGCGATCCGAAAACGGTTCAAGGAGACAGGCTATGGCGAATGGGCTCGATGACGTGGTGGTGGCGGAAACCGTCCTCTCCGACGTGGATGGTCTTGGCGGCCATCTGACGATCCGCGGTCATTGCCTGCCGGAACTGGCCGGTCGCTGGAATTATGCGCGGGTGGTTCGCCTGCTGCTCGACGGCTTTTTCGATGATCTTCCCGGCGACGCGGAACTGGCGCGAGCGCTGGGCCAGGCGCGAGCAGAAGTGTTCGAGCGGCTTTTGCCTTTCCTGCCTTCGCTGGCCTCTCTGGATGTCTACAGCGCCATGCGTGCCGGCATGGCGCTGCTGCCGGACGGCGAGACCTTGACGGATGCCTTGCTGCTGATCGCGGCGCCCGCCGTGTTGACGCCGGCCTTGCTGCGTCTGCGACACGGCGAGGAGCCCGTCGCGCCGGACAGCCGGGCCGGTCATGCCGCCGACATGCTGAGGATGCTGAATGGCATCGCCGCCTCGCCGGCGCTGGTGAAGGCGCTAGACACCTATCTGGTGACCGTTTGCGACCATGGCCTCAATGCGTCAACCTTTGCCACCCGCGTGGTCGCCTCGACGCAGGCTGGCCTGACGTCGGCGGTGCTGGCCGGGCTCGGCGCGCTCAAGGGGCCGCTGCATGGCGGCGCGCCAGGCCCGGTGATCGAGATGCTGGATGCGATCGAGGCGCATGGCGATGCCGCCGGCTGGCTGCGCGACGAGGTCGCGCATGGCGAGCGCATCATGGGCTTCGGCCATCGCATCTACCGCGTGCGCGATCCGCGCGCCGACGTGCTGAAGGCGGTCGTGCGGCAACTCGGCGGCGAGGGTGAAACCGGTCGCCGGCTGGCCTTTGCGGAGAAGGTGGAGCAAGCGGCGCTCGACGTGCTGCGGGTCGCCAAGCCGTCACGCTCGCTGCAGACCAATGTCGAGTTCTACACCGCACTCCTGTTGGAGGCGGCGGGCTTCCCCAAGGAGGCGTTCAGCAACGTCTTCGCCGCCGGGCGTGTCGCCGGCTGGATTGCGCACGCCCGCGAGCAGCAGGCGACAGGCCGGCTGATCCGGCCGCAGTCGCGCTATGTCGGGCCGGTGCCGGACCTGGTTGCCTGAGGTTTTGTTCCAAGGGCTGAAAGCCCGAGATCCGCCGTGCATCGGTTGAGCCGCCGCTTGCCGGCAGCCCGCGCATGGCGAAAATTTCATACCCTCTCCCAGCGGCACCGCTGTTATTGCGTCGTATTGAGCATATATGCTGCACTGCAACATAAGCCCGCTCTTGCCGCAACCAGAGGATTCCGCCCTTGGCCGCCAGAAAAACCGCTGTTATCACCGGCTCCACATCGGGCATTGGCCTGGCCATCGCCCATGCCCTGGCAGCCGAAGGCCACGCGATCGTCGTCAACTCCTTCTCCGACACGGCTGCCGACCACGCCATTGCCGATGCGATCGCCAAACAGCACGGCGTGAAGACCGCCTACGTCAAGGCCGACATGTCGAAACCGGCTGAGTGTCGGGCATTGATCGCCAAGGCGGCGGAAACTTTCGGTTCGGTTGATATTCTCGTCAACAATGCCGGCATCCAGCATGTCGCGCCGGTTGAAGAGTTCCCGATCGAGAAGTGGGACGCCATCATCGCCATCAACCTGTCGTCGGCATTCCACACCATCGCGGCCGCCATCCCATTGATGAAGCAGGCGGGTGGCGGCCGGATCGTCAACATCGCCTCGGCGCATGGCCTGGTCGCGTCGCCCTTCAAGTCGGCCTATGTCTCGGCTAAGCACGGCATCCTGGGATTGACCAAGACCGTTGCGCTCGAGTTGGCGCGCGAAAAGATCACCTGCAACGCCATCTGCCCCGGCTATGTGCTGACGCCGCTGGTCGAGGCGCAAATCCCCGACCAGATGAAAACCCACAAGATGGACCGCGAAACCGTCATCCGCGAGGTGATGCTCGACAAGCAGCCGACCAAGGAATTCGTCACGGTCGAGCAGATCGCGGCGGCGGCGGTCTTCCTCTGTTCGGACGCGGCGGCACAGGTCAACGGCACGCATCTCTCGGTCGATGGCGGCTGGACCGCCGCGTGAGGCCGGAGATTTCTTCCAATCAATTCCATTCGTGAAACAAGCGACGAGCGGCTCGAAGCAAATCAGCTCGACACATAAAGGACGACGCCATGACGAAAAACGGCAAGGCGGAGGAGACGAAAAAAATCAACATCGCGCTTCAGGGCGGCGGCTCGCACGGCGCCTTTTCCTGGGGCGTGCTCGACCGGCTGCTGGAGGACGGACGGCTGGAGATCGCGGCTGTGTCCGGCACCAGCGCCGGTGCCATGAATGCGGTGGCGCTGGCCGACGGGTTCGTCCGTGGCGGCGTCGAAGGCGCGCGGCAAAAGCTCGACGATTTCTGGCGCGCTGTGGCGGCGAAGGGCCGCTTCAGCCCGGTGCAGCGCATGCCGTGGGATGTCGCCTGGGGCAACTGGTCGATCGAGAACTCGCCGGGCTATGTCTTCTTCGACACCATGTCGCGCGTGTTCTCGCCCTATGTCGCCAACCCGCTCGGCCTCAATCCGCTGCGCGACGTGGTCGCGCGCGAGATCGATTTCAGGAATGTGCGTGCCTGCAAGTCGATGGAGCTGTTCATTTCGGCGACCAATGTCGAAACCGGCCAGCTGTGGGTGTTTTCCGACGGCGAGATCGACCTCGACACGGTGATGGCCTCGGCCTGCCTGCCGCAACTGTTCCGCGCCGTCGAGATCAAGGGCGTGCCCTATTGGGACGGCGGCTATGGCGGCAACCCGGCGCTCTATCCTTTCTTCAAGACGGCGGCGACCGAGGACGTGCTTCTGGTGCAGATCAATCCGGTGGTGCGGGAAGGAACGCCAAGGAGCGCCAACGAGATCCAGAACCGCATCGACGAGATCACCTTCAACGCCGGGCTGCTGCGCGAATTCCGCTCGATCGCCTTCGTCAAGGAACTGATCGCCGCCGGCCGTCTGCCACATGGCGAATACCGCGACATCCGCATGCATCGCATCGACGCCGACGAGGCGTTCAAGGACTTATCGGCATCCTCGAAGGTCAATGCCGAATGGGCTTTCCTGACCTATCTGCGCGATCTCGGCCGCACCGCCGCCAGCGACTGGCTGGAGGAGAATTACGATGCCGTCGGCAAGCGGCCGACTCTCGATCTCTCCGGCGAACTCGACGACGGCTTCAAGCCAGTGCGTGGTCCCGCACCTGGCCGGCGGGTCAAGGAATTCCTCGCGGCGCGCAAGAAACCCGAGGCAGAGCGCCGTCGAGCCTGAGCTATGTCGATATTCAGGTGATGCCGGCCTGCAAATGGCGGTTTCCTGCGCTTCCGGTACTCACGTACCCAAAAGTACGCTCCGTTCCGGTTCTCGGAAGTCATCTTGTTTGGTCGCTTCGCGCCCGTCTTCGACTCCGGCTCGGCCTGACTCAGCACAGCTTGGCTTCTTGGCCTCATCCAGATTTCAGCGCCAGGTCGATCACCCTGATCAGGGCGGCGGCCGCCTGCCGCTGCCCCTCGGGATCGCTGATCCGTGCCTTCATGCCTTCCAGCCCGTCGAGCAGCATGTCGGCAAGCAGTTGCGCCGACAGGCCCTTGGCCGCCAGATCGGCGCCGCTCCTGGCTGCCTCGCCCTTGATCGCGGCAGCGATATGTTCGCCAAGCCCTCCACGCCAGCAGCCGACCAGATCGGCAAGACTCGATTTCATGTCGACCAATTCGGCGCCGTGGGGCGAGGCAACGATCGAGCTCATCATCGAGATGAATGCCTCGTCGATGGCCCGCATCATGCGCTCGGTGAAAGCGCCATCGCCGGCCAGAGCCATTTTTGCCGCCTCGACCGAGCGCGACAGCACCATCATGGCGATGGCCCGGAAAATGTCGGTCTTGTTTTTGAACAGAAGGTAGAGCGCCGGGCGTGACATCTCGGCGGCGCGGGCGATGTCGTCCATGGTGGTGCGGGAGAAGCCGTAGGCCAAAAACACCTTCATCGCGCCGTCCAAGATGCGGACGCGTTTGGGGTCGGTGGCGGCGATGTCTTCGGTCTGATTCATGGGGCGACATTATCCTGCAAAATATCAATTGACAAAATGACGTAATTTGTCAATCTGTATCGGGACGAAGCGACCTAAGAAGGACGCTTCGCCCTCGGGCTGTGGACGACAACAAAGGGTATCCCCATGCGCCTCACCGTCGACGGGCAGTCATTCGACATCGACGCCGATCCGGAGATGCCGCTGCTATGGGCGCTGCGCGATATCATTGGCAAGACCGGACCGAAATTCGGCTGCGGCATCGCCGCCTGCGGTGCCTGTACCGTGCATGTCGACGGTCAGCCGGTGCGCTCCTGCTCGCTGCCGGTTGGCCAGGTCAGCGGCGCTGTTACCACCATCGAAGGCATCGGCACCGCGGACAGACTGCATCCGGTGCAGCAGGCATGGCTGGAGGAACAGGTGGCGCAATGCGGCTACTGCCAGGCCGGGCAGATCATGAGCGCGGTGGCGCTGCTCGACGAGGTCGCTGACCCGAGCGACGCCGACATCGACAACGCCATGGGCGGCAATCTCTGCCGCTGCGGCACCTATCCGAAGATCCGCTCGGCCATCAAGAAGGCTGCGGCGCTCAAGACGGCGGGGCTCTGACCATGGCCAGTGTCGGAAAGATCGCCCGCCGCACGTTTCTGATTGGCGCGGCCGCTGTCGCGGGCGGCGTTGCCGTCGGCTATTACTATTATCGCAGACCGTTTCCGAACCCGCTCGAGGCCGATCTCGGCAAGGGCGAAGCGACGTTCAACCCCTATGTGAAGATCGGCGCCGACAACACCATCACCATCGTCGCGCCGCGCGCCGAGATGGGACAAGGCATCTCGACGACGCTCGCCGTCATGGTCGCCGAAGAACTCGATGTCGGTCTCGATCAGGTCAAGGTCGAGCACGGCCCGGCCTCCTATGCCTATTACAACGCCGCGATCCTCGAAGAGGGCGGCCCGTTCGCCTTCTTCGACGAGAGCATGACCGCGCAGGCGGTGCGCTCGGGTCTCGGCGTGGTCGGCAAGTTCCTCGCTCTCCAGGCCACCGGCGGCTCGGCTTCGGCGCGCGACGGTTTCGACAAGATGCGCCAGGCGGGCGCCACCGCCCGGCAGTTGCTGATCGTGGCGGCGGCGCAGAAACTCAGCGTTGCCGCCGCCGATCTGGAAACGGCCAATGGCTCGATCCTGCACAAGGCGTCGGGCAAGTCGCTGACCTATGGCGCGGTCGCCGCCGCCGCTGCCGCGATTGCGCCGCCGGCCGAAGTCAGGCTCAAGGACAAAGCCGACTGGAAACTGCTGGGAAAACCGCAGAAGCGCATCGACATGCTGGCCAAGGTCACCGGGGCGCCGATCTTCGGGATCGATGTCAGGCTGCCCGGCATGCTCTACGGCACGGTCAAGATGAGCCCGCGCTTCTGGGCCAAGCCGGTCAAGGCGGACCTCGCCAAGGCCGAAAAGATACCCGGTGTGATCAAGATCGTGCCGCTCGAAACGAACTATGGCCACGGCTTCGGCATCATCGCGGAAAATACCTGGGCGGCGTTCAAGGCGGCCGACGCCATCGACGCCCAATGGGCGGATCCCGAATATCCACTCAGCAGCGCCGCAATATCAGGCGTGCTCGAACAGGCGCTCGGCACCAAGGGCTCGGCGATGCGCGACAATGGCGATGTCGATACCGCCTTCGCCGACGCGCCGCGCGAAAGGATCGTCGAGGCAGACTATGCCGTGCCCTATCTGGCGCATGCGACGATGGAGCCGATGAACGCCACGGCGCGGTTCAGCGATGGTGCCCTCGACATCTGGTGCGGCAACCAGGCGCCGACCCTGGTGCGGCAGCTTTGCGCCAATTTGGTCGGCATCGAACAGGACAAGGTCACCGTCCACACCACCTTCATGGGCGGTGGGTTCGGCCGCCGCGTCGAGATGGATTACGCGCTGTGCGCCGCGCTGATGGCAAAGGAGACAGGCGGGCGTCCGGTCAAGGTGACCTGGACACGTGAAGAAGACATGCGTCACGACGCCTACCGGCCGGCCGCGGTCGGCAAGTTCCAGGCGCGGCTCGGCGACGACGGCATGCCGCTCGCCGTCGACATGAAGATCGCCTCGCCATCCATGATAGCCAGCACCTTGCGCCGGCTGTTCCCCTCGATATCGCCGCTTGGACCCGACAAGAGCATTGTCGACGGCGCCTATGACCAGCCCTACACCATCCCGAACTATCGGGTGAGCGGTATCGCGGCGTCCGTCTCCATTCCCGTCGGCTCCTGGCGATCGGTCGGCAGTTCGATCAACGGCTTCTTCCACGAAGGGTTCATGGACGAGATCGCCGCGGCCGGGAAAGTCGATCCGGTCGAGATGCGCAAGAAGCTGATGGCCGCCTATCCCTCGGCGGTGAAGGTGGTGGAGAAGGTCGCCGCGATGGCGAAATGGGGCGAGGCGCTGCCCGCCGGCAAGGCCAAGGGCATGGCCTTCACCCTGTCCTTCGGCAGTTGGGTCGGCGAGATCGTCCAGGTGGCGGACACGCCGGCCGGCATCCGCATCGAGAAGGTGTGGATCGCCGCCGATGTCGGCACCGCGCTCGATCCCGGCATCATCGAGGCGCAGCTGATTTCCGCCGCCATTTTCGGTCTTTCGGCGGCAATGGGACAGGAAATCACCTTCGCCGACGGCATGGTCGAACAGTCGAACTTCCACGATTTCGATGCCATGCGGATATTCCAGTGCCCGGTCTTCGAAGTCGCCATCCTGGAGAATTTCCACAAGATGGGCGGCGTCGGCGAGGTCGGCACACCGCCGGCGGCACCGGCGCTGGCCAACGCCATCTTCGCGCTCACCGGCAAGCGCATCCGCACGCTGCCGCTGTCGAAAACGGTGGCCTTCGCATGAAGACGCTCCTCATCATGCTGACGCCTGCTGCCATGCTCGTGCTCGCGACGCCGTTCGCAGTCGCACAAGACAGCCAGACGCCGGCGACGGCGACGGTCGACACGGCCAAAGGTCTGTCCGAATGGGACAAGATCCATGCGGTGTTCTCGCATCCGCGTTGCGCCGACTGTCATGTCGCCGATGACCGGCCGCGCTGGTCCGGTGCGCATTATGGCGGCACGCGCGTTCACGCCTTCAATGTCCAGCGCGGCGCGGACGGATCGGGTTTCGGCAATCCGGGTCTGCGCTGCACGACTTGCCATTTCGCCAGCAATTCCAATGCATTGCACGGACCGCCCGGCGCCGAGAACTGGCATTTGGCGCCGGTCGAGATGGCCTGGTTCGGCAAATCCTCGGCCGAAATCTGCGCCCAGATCAAGGACCCGGCGCGCAATGGCGGCCGCAGTTTGAAGGATATAGCGCTGCATGTTCGCGACGACAGACTGGTCGCCTGGGGCTGGGCGCCTGGGTCGGATCGTGAGCCGGCTCCGGGCTCGGCCGAGGCAACTTATCAAGAGATCGAAAACTGGACGGCGATGGGTGCACCTTGTCCGGCGCCGCAATGATCCCGTAACTTTCAGACTGTATTGCGGTGCAACTTTGATGTAGAAGCGCCCTTCGCCGATCACGGCAAATTGAACACGGTCAGGCGCGCACCCATATCGGCGACGCGCCCGCGTTTTGAGGACGCGGTGCTGGCCGAACCCGCAGTGGAAAAAAACGACGATGCCCAGAATCAGGTTTCACAAGCTTGCAGCCATTGTTGTGCTCATTGGTTTCGCGGCGTGGATGGCGACAGGCGAATTCTCGTCCGTCGGCAGCGTAGCGGCCAACAAGGCCAAGGCGGCTGAAGTCGAGCAGGGCAAGGCGCCGGACGCAAACAAGCCCAAGGCGGCGGAAGCCGAGCCGAAGGCGCCGTTGCGCACCGTCGCGGTGGTGACACCGCCGCGCAAGACCTACGCACGCGCCATTCGTATTTCCGGACTGACGGAAGCCGACAAGCGGGCCGTGCTGGCGACGCGCGTCGCCGGCGTCATCGACAAACTGCCGGTCAGCCAAGGCCAGCACGTCAAGACCGGCGATCTGGTGATGATGCTTGCCGCCGAGGAAAAGATCTCGATGGTCGACAACGCCAAGCAACTGGTGGCGCAGCGTCAGGCCGAGTTGGACGCATCCCTGCGGCTGATGAAGACCGGCAATTTGCCCAAGCTGCAGCTCGACACCGCACGCTCGAACCTGACCTCGGCGCAGTCGCTGCTGGAGACGGCGCAGGCTGAGCTCGACCGCAACGAGGTGAAGGCGCCTTTCGACGGCGTCATCGACCGGGTGCCGGTGGAACTCGGCAGTTCCATCATGCAAGGCGGCGAGGTGGCAACCATCCTCAAGCTCGATCCGGTGATCGCCCGCGGCGAAATCAGCGAGCGCGATCTCGGCTATCTCAAGCTCGGCGACAAGGCCAATGTGCGGCTGGTCAGCGGCCAGACGGTCGAAGGCACCGTGCGCTATATCAGCCGCGACGCGTCGTCGGCGACCCGCACCTTCCGCGTCGAGGTGGCCATCCCTAATGCCGATGGCTCCGTGCCGGCGGGCATGACGGCGGAAATCGCGCTCAGCGCGCTGCCGACCGACGCGGTTCTGCTGCCGCGCTCGGTGGTGACGCTCGGCGACAAGGGCGACCTCGGCATCCGTGCCGTCGGGAAGGACAACAAGGTGGCGTTCTTCCCGATCGACCTCGTCGACGACACGCCGATCGGCCTCGTGCTCGGCGGCATCCCGGCCGACGCGCGCATCATCGTCGCCGGCCAGGAACTGGTGAAGGAAGGCGATGAGGTCAAGCCGGTCGATGCCGACCAGGCGACCATCAAGAAGCTGCTGGGCGAGGCTACTGCGGGCACGCAGTAGCATCCGATCGCGACGGACTAGCCCTAGGCGGGGACAATCGGCTGCGACGCAGCTCCTGAAATTCAAGAACAGGCGTTAGCCATGGATATCGTCAGACTCGCAATCAACAATGCCCGCCTGACCATTTCGGTCCTGGTCTTCCTTCTGATTGCAGGCTGGGTCGCCTATCAGTCGACGCCGAAGGAAGCGGAGCCCGACGTTCCGATTCCGATGATGTATGTCAGCCTGATCTATCAAGGCATTTCGCCGGAGGATTCGGAGCGCCTTCTGCTGCGGCCGATGGAAAGCAAGCTGAAAAGCCTGAAAGGCCTCAAGGAGATGCGCTCGGCCGCTTTCCAGGGCGGCGGCTATGTGCTGGTCGAGTTCCAGCCGCAGACCAACCTGGCAACGGCGCTGCAGGATACACGCAGCAAGGTGCAGGACGGCAAGGCCGACCTGCCGCAGGCGGCCGAGGAGCCTGTCGTCACCGAAGTCAACATTTCCGAGTTTCCGGTGCTCGTCGTCACGCTGTCGGGTGAATTGCCCGAGCGCGTGCTGGCCGCCGCGGCGCGCGAGTTGCGCGACCGCATCGAGGAAGTGCCCGGTGTTCTCGAAGGCTCGCTGCAAGGCTCGCGCGACGACCTCGTCGAAGTCGTCATCGATCCGATGAAACTGTCTTCCTACGGCTTGCGGCTCGACCAGCTGATCGGTGCCGTCGGTGCCTCCAACAGCCTGGTCGCCGCCGGCAACCTCGAAGGTTCGCAGGGCAAATACGCGGTCAAGGTACCGTCGCTGATCGAGACGCCGGAAGATGTCGCCAACCTGCCGGTTGTCGCCGGCCCCAACGCCGTGGTGCATGCCAGGGACATCGCGACGATCCGCTCGACCTTCGCCGATGCCACGACGATCACTCGCCTCAACGGCAAGCCGGCCATCGCCATCGAGGTCAAGAAGCGCATCGGCGCCAATCTGATCGACACGCTCACCAAGGTCAGGGCGGTGTCCGACGCGTTCGTCAAGACGATGCCCGAGGGCCTGAACGTCACCTATACGCAGGACAAGTCTGTCTTCGTCAACCAGCTGCTCGGCGACCTGCAGAACCACGTGATGATCGCCGTCATCCTGGTGTTCATCGTCATTCTCTATGCGCTGTCCGGCCGTGCTTCGCTGCTGATCGGCCTGGCCATTCCGTCATCCTTCCTGATCGGCATCCTGCTCTTGGCGATGATGGGCTACACGATCAACATGATCGTGCTGTTCAGCCTCATCCTGGCGGTCGGCATGCTGGTCGACGACGCCATCATCGTCACCGAATTCGCCGAACGGCGGATGAGCGAAGGCATGCCCAAGGAGGAAGCCTTCGCGCTTGCCGCCAAGCGCATGGCCGGTCCGGTCATTGCCGCGACGATGACGCGTATCGCCGCCTTCTCGCCGCTGCTGTTCTGGCCGGGCATCATCGGCGACTTCATGAAATACATGCCGATCACCCTGATCGTCACGCTGTCGGCCTCGATGCTCTATGCGCTGGTCTTCGCGCCGACCCTGGGCGCGATCTTCGCCAAGGCGCCACAGCATCACGCGGACGACAATCGCGACGGCTGGTACATGGCTGTTGTCAAGCAAGCGGTGCGCTTCCCTGTCACCGTGCTGGTGCTGACTGTTGCGCTGCTGTTCGGTGTCGGCTTTGCCTATTCGAAATACGGCGCCGGCGTCGAGTTCTTCCCGAGTGTCGAGCCCGACTACGGCCTGCTCTATGTGCATGCACGCGGCAACCTTTCGTTGGCCGAAATGGACACGGCGACCAAGATTGCCGAAAACAGGCTGCTCGGCTGGCCGGGGTTGAAATCGGTCTATACCCGCGTCGGCAAGTCCGACGGCGGCGGCCAGGATGTCCCCGAAGACGTCGTCGGCGTCATCCAGTACGAATTCATCGACTGGCGCGAGCGCAAGTCGGCGAACCAGATCCTGAGCGATCTGCGCGGCGTCATGGCCGGCATTCCCGGCGTCGATGTCGAGGTTCGCGTACCGGAAGCCGGCCCGCCGACCGGCAAGCCGATCCAGATAAGGCTTTCGGCCATCGACCCCAAGGGGTTGGACGAGAAGGCGCGCGCCGTCGCGGCGCGCATTGCCAAGGTGCCCGGCGTCATCGACATTTCCGACGGTCTGCCGCCGCCCGGCGTTGACTGGGCGCTCGAGGTCGACCGCGCCAAGGCTGCCCAATACGGCATCAGCCCGACCTCGGTTGGAACGGTGGTGCAGCTCGTCACCAACGGTTTGAAGCTCTCAGAATACCGGCCGGCGGGCGCCGACAAGGCGGTCGACATCCGGCTGCGCTTGCCGGAGGACCGGCGCACGCTGTCGACGCTCGACGAGCTTCGGGTGCAGACCTCGCAAGGGTCGGTACCGATCTCGAACTTCGTCGTCCGCAAGGCGAAACCGAGCGTCGGCATCCTCAACCGCATCGACGGCGCGCGCACCGTGGTGGTGCAGGCCAACGTTGCCGCCGGCGCCCAGGTCGCCGCCGTGCAGCAGGAGGTTACCCAGGCTGTCACCGACATGAATCTCGGCGGCGGCATCCGCTGGAAGCTGGCCGGCTCGAACGAGGATAGCGCCGAGGCCAGCGCCTTCCTGAGCAAGGCCTTCGGTGCCGCGATCTTCCTGATCTTCCTGGTGCTCTTGGCGCAGTTCAACAAGTTCACCAGCGTCTGGCTGGTGCTGTCTTGCGTGGTCATGGCGACGATCGGTGTGTTCCTGGGGTTGCTGATAACAGGCGAGACGTTCGGCATCGTCATGTCGGGCATCGGCGTCATCGCGCTGGCCGGTGTGGTGGTGAACAACAACATCGTGCTGATCGACACCTATGACCGGCTGCGCGAAGAGGGTTGGGACAAGGTCGAAGCGGTGCTGCAGACTTGTCGCGAACGCGCCCGCCCGGTGGTGCTGACGGCGGTGTCGGCAATTCTCGGTGTGCTGCCGATCGCCTTTGGCCTTGGTCTTGAAATCTTCCATCACGAGACGACGATCAACGCGCCGTCGACGCAATGGTGGATTTCGCTGTCCTCGGCGATCGTCTTCGGCCTGTCCTTCGCCACGGTGCTGACGCTGGTGGTGACGCCGTCGATGCTGATGGTGTTCACCCGCGCCAAGGTCAAGCCAGGTGCGCGGCGCGGCTGGTTCAGCCGGCTGTTCCGGCGCGGCAAGGACGAGATCCCGTTCACCGATGCGCCGGGACAGGATGCCGGAACAGAACCGGCGATCGCCTTTCCGAAAGCCGCCGAATAGACCGACTGCCGATTTGACCGACGAAGGCCGCCCGGAACAACCGGGCGGCCTTTTGCATTGTCTCCCCAAGGGCAACGCGCAGCGTTGTCCCGGAGCAAAACATCAGCGCGGGGAGTTCTTCATGCCGATCACCACCATTGTCATCATCGTCCTGATCCTTGTCCTCATTGGCGCGGTGCCGGCCTGGCCGCATTCGCGCTCCTGGGGCTATGGTCCGTTGGGTATTGTCGGCGTGGTGCTGGTGGTGCTTCTGGTGTTGCTGTTGATGGGGCGGCTCTGAGCAATTTCAGGAAAGGTGTGAAACGGTTTTCCGCCCGGAATTGCGCCTGTCAGGCCGCTTTCGATGCGCCATGCACAGTGGCGATGCCGATATCCCTAAGAGCCTCCGCGACCGCCTGATCCAGCGGCGTGTGCGGGATCGTACCGATGATGCCTTCCAGCCTTGCCGAAGCCAGTTGATGCGGCTCGAAGCGCAGATAGGACATCGAGACGATCTCGCGCCACATCGCCACGAACGGGCTGCCGGCACGCAGCACCCACCAGGGCATCCAGGTCATCTTGAGCGAGCGACCAAGCGCCTTCTCGGAAGCCGCCTTGATTTGCAGATCGGTGACGGGATGCCCCGGGAAGTTCAAGGATTCATAGGCGCCGAGTTTGTCGAGATTCCCGGTCAGGCCGACGAAGGCCTTGGCGAAGTCCGGCAGGTAGGCCCATTCATGCACCAGATCGACTGGGCCGGGCGCGGTATAGGTGCCCTTGTTCATCTTGGCGGCAACGACCAGATCGAACCATGAGCCGCTGCCGGTGCCGCCGAAGAAGTCGCCGGCGCGTAGGAGAATGGTGCGGACGCGGCCCGCGTCGGCCTCACGGCGAAACAGGTCTTCCATCGCGGTGCGGATGCGGCCCTTTTCCGTGGTCGGGTGGAAGGGCGTGTCCTCGGTGATCACCGCCGGCATCGGCGAGCCGTAATTGTAGACGGTGCCGGGGAAGAGATGCAGCGTGCCGTTCGCATGGCAGGCGGCCATGACGTTCTCGGCCATCGGCAGGCACTTGCCCCAGTCGGTGTAGATCGGGTTGAGGCCGTTGAAGATGATGTCGACACCTTGCGTGGCGCGGATGAGGGCTTCGCGGTCGAGTGCGTCGCCGGCAGCGGCCGTGGCGCCCTTGAGTTCGGCCGGCACCTTGCCGCTTCGAGTGATTGCGCGGACATCATAGCCGGCATCGATGAAGGCCTTGGCGACCACGCGGCCGAGCCGGCCGTTGGCACCGAGAATTGCGATCTTGGTCATTTTTCGTCTCCGTGTTGGTGTTTGCAACCCGAATATGGCCCCCTCGTATGCGAATGGAAATTGACTATGAATGGGGTTTTGATATTCATGAATGAATGAATGAACTCGACTGGAACCTGATCAAGAGCTTCGTCACCGTGGCGGAAACCGGCAGCCTGTCGGCAGCCGCGCGAAAGCTATCCGCGAGCCAGCCGACGCTCGGCCGTCACATCGGTGAGCTCGAACAGGCGCTTGATATCACGCTGTTCCGGCGCGGGCGGCGCGGCTATGAACTGACGGAAGCCGGCAGCACGCTGTTCGAGCGCGGCAAGGCGGTCAGCGAGCAGGCGAGCGCCTTTTCACTGCTGGCGCTGGGTTCGGTCGAGGCAATCGAAGGCACGGTGCGCATTGCTGCCAGCGAGGTGGTGGCGGCCTATGTGCTGCCGGAGATGACGGCGCGGCTCAGCATCGAGGAGCCCGGCATCGAGGTCGAGATCGTCGCTTCCAACCAGGTCGAGAACCTGTTGCGCAGGGATGCCGACATCGCCATCCGCATGGTCAAGCCGGAGCAAAATGAGCTGATGGCGCGCAAGGTCTGCGATATCAAGCTCTGCGCCTGCGCCGCCAGATCCTATCTCGACAGGCGCGGTCGTCCGCTGGAACCTGGCGACCTTGTCGGCCATGCCTTGATCGGTTTCGACCGCAGCGACGAGATAATCAGGGGCTTTACCCAGTATGGCATCCCGGTCACCCGAAACAGCTTCCGCTTCAGGGCTGACAACCAGATTGTTTTGTGGGAGGCGGTGCGGGCGGGAAACGGCATTGGCCTTGGCCAGGAGCCGCTGGCCGACCGTGATCCATCGGTGGAGAAGGTGCTTCCTGGCCTGCCACTGCCTGATCTCCCGGTGTGGCTGGCGATGCATCGCGACGTCCGCACCAGCGTGCGCATCCGCCGCGTGGCGGATTTCCTTTACGAGGAACTCAAACGCTATTCGGCCGGCGTGGCGTCGGGAGCGAATTCGGCGCGGTGAGCGAGCCCGGCCATCAGCAGCACGACGATCAGCAGCCCCGACATGGCGACGAAGATCGGGCCGAAGCTGAAATGCTCTGCAACGAAACCGATCGCCGACGGTGCCACCAGAATGCCCGAGTAACCCATGGTGGTGACCACGCTCACACCGGTGCCCGACGACATGCCTTCCTGGTTGCCGCCGGCCGAAAAGATGATCGGCACCATGTTGGCGATGCCGAAGCCGCAAAGGGCAAAGGCCGCGATCGCAAGCCAGGGCGAGGGTGACAGCCCGGCGATCAGCATGCCCGTGGCGGCGACGAGCGCCGACGCGCGCAGCGTCATCACCGCGCCGAGGCGGTTGCGCACGCCGTCGCCGAAGAACCGCATGATCGCCATGACACCGGAGAAGGCGGCATAGGCAAGCCCGGCGACAGCGAGGTCGGCGCCGAGTTCCTGCCGCAAATACAGTGCCGCCCAGTCGAGCACCGCGCCTTCGGAAATCATGGTCAGCAGCGCCATCAGCCCCACGAGATAGACCAGCGGGTTTGCCGGCAGCACGAATTTATGATGCTCGGTCGCCTGCGGCCTGTCCTCGGCGACCAGATGGCGAACCGCCACCACGATCACCGCGAAGGCAAGCACCGTGACCACCGCCGCGTGGGCGAGGTGGCCGTAATGCTGGATGGCAAAGCCGCCGAGGCCGCCGCCAGCGAAGCCGCCAAGACTCCAGAAGCCGTGCGAGGACGACATGATGGCGCGGGAGAGCCGCCGTTCCACCACCACCGCATTGGCATTCATGGCGACGTCCATGCCGCCGATCGAGCCGCCGAAGATGACCATGGCAATCGCCGCCAGCGGCACGTTGGGCGCCAGCGCCACGACCAGCAGGCCGAGGCTGCCGCAAAGGGCGAACCAGCGCAGCACGGTGCGCGAGCCATGTTTCGAGATCAGGTGGCCGCACCAGGTCATGGCGGTCACCGCACCGACGCCGAACAGCAGGATCAGCAGGCCGAGCGTGAACTTTGAAATGTCCAGCCGGGTCAGGAACACCGGGATCTGCGGCGCCCAGCTGCCGGTCAGGAAGCCGTTGGCGAGGAAAATGGCCGCGACGGCCCATCGTCCGCGAATGGCAGTCTGCATGGCGTTTTGCGCATTCATAAGGCGAATCCGGTCCAAAAATGGCTTCGGGCGGCAAATTAGATCGATTCAATTTTCAGTCAAGCACTGTTCGGCGAAAGCGCTTGGGCCAAAGCACAGGCTTGAAGGCGATAGAATGATGTCGGCGATTGGACTCAGTGATCCTTGGGCCGCCTTGCCTCGAACTCGGCTTTCTTGGCGTCGGAGGCTTCGGTCTGGTTGAGCGCCTGCCACTCGGCATAGGGCATGCCGTAGACGATCTCGCGTGACTGGTCCTTGCTGAGATCGACGCCGTCGGCATTGGCTGCTTCGCGATACCAGTTCGACAGGCAGTTGCGGCAGAAGCCGGCGAGGTTCATCAGGTCGATGTTCTGCACGTCGTTGCGCTCACGCAGATGCTCGACCAGCCGGCGAAAGGCTGCCGCCTCGAAATCGCGCTTCTGTTCGTCGCTGAGCTCGGTCATCGAAACCTCCTTGCGGCCTACAGCGGCCCGGTGCGGGAGCCGAATTGCTTGACCACATGTATATCGGGACGGCGGTCGATCGCGTCAACGATCGGCGCCAGCCGCTGCGCCCACGCAAGCGCGCCTTTCAGGTCAGCGATCAGGTCCTGGCGGATCTCGATCAGCGCATGTGCGAAGCCGTTGACGATGGCGTGCTTGTACATGGTGTCGCCGCGCAGCGCGCCGTCATAGGGCTCATTGTCGCCGACGACGAGGCTCTTGTCGGCGGCCAGCATGTCGATCAGCGGCCGCGCCACCCGGTCATCGAGATCCCATAATATGCCGACATGCCACGGACGTGAAACGCCTTGCATCATCGGGGTGAAGGAATGCACCGAGAAGATGAAGGGCGCCTGCGCCGAGGCCTGCGAGACCGAGGCAATCATGGCGCCGACGGCGTCGTGATAGGGCCTGTAGAGGCGGTCGAGCCGCCTTTCGCGTTCCTCGGGAGCGAGGGGGTAATTCCCGGGCACGACGGTGCCGTCATAAAGCTGGCGAATGAGCGTCGGATCGTCTTCCGCGCGATTGGGATCGATCAGCAGCCGCGAAAAATTGGCCAGCACCGCCGGCACGCCGAGCGAGGCAGCCAGTTCGCGCGTCACCGCCTCGACGCCGATGTCATAGGCGATGTGACGGTCGAACTCCGCCGCCGGCAGGCCGAGACTGCCATAGTCCTCCGGCAGGTCGCGGCGGGCATGGTCGCCCAGCAGCACGATGCCTCGCTTGCGGTCGCCTTCGATGACATCGAAAGGCGCGAAAACTGTGGATCGGGTCATTGGCGGGAAATGGTCTGTTCGCTGGCTTCCGGGGAGGGTGCTATCGTCATTCCACGAAGACGACGCTTGCGCAATGCCGTTGTTTGGCCAAGGTTTCCCAGGAAATCTGGCAGAAGTCGGCGAATTGTGCGCCGGAGCCTTTCTAAATCGATTGGAATTGGACAAAACGGTGCGTTGACATGCGCCCGGACTTTTCCGAAAAGGGGCGCAGAGAGATGCTGATGTGGTTCTTGAGGGGTTTTCGGATGGGTTCCGCCGGCAGGCAGCGCATGCGCTCTGCCTTTGCCATGCCGCTCCTGATCCTTGCCATTGGCCTGTCGGCGATGGTCATGGCCTCGCCGGCGCGTGCCGATTTCCGCGTCTGCAACGCCACGCAGAACCTGGTTGGGGTCGGCATCGGCTATCGCGCCAAGGCCGGCTGGATCACCGAGGGCTGGTGGCACATCGAAGGATCGAGCTGCAAGACGCTGATCGAAGGGCCGCTGTCATCAAGGTTTTACTATCTTTATGCAGAAGACGCCGAGCGCGGTGGACGCTGGGACGGCCCGATCAACATGTGCGTGGCCGAAAAAGAGTTCAAGATCGCCGGCGTAACCGATTGCGTCGCCCGGGGCTTTCAGCGCGCCGGATTCCAGGAATATGACACGGGCGAACAGGCAAGCTGGATGGTCCAGCTGACCGATGAGCCCGCAACGGGAGGCGCTCCAGCCGCCCCGGGAACGAACAGTCAATGAGACGTAGCCGCAAGGTCAAGATCCTCGCCACCATCGGTCCGGCCTCCTCGTCGGAAGAGATGCTGAAGAAGTTGTTCGAAGCGGGCGCCGACGTGTTCCGCATCAATATGAGCCATACCGACCACGAGCTGATGCGCACGCTGGTCGGACGCATCCGCGCCGTCGAGGAAGCGGTTGGCCGGCCGATCGGCATCCTGGCCGACCTGCAAGGCCCCAAGCTGCGTGTCGGCAAGTTCGCCAATGGCAAGGAAGTGCTGACCGTCGGCCAGACCTTCACGCTCGACGACAATCCCGAACCCGGCACGTCGACCAGGGTCTACCTGCCGCATCCGGAGATCCTGAGTTCGGTCGAGGCTGGTCATCGCCTGCTGATCGATGACGGCAAGCTTGAGCTGAAGGCGGTGAGAAGCGACGGCAAGTCAATCGTCTGCACCGTCATTGCCGGCACCACGATTTCCGACAAGAAAGGCGTCAGCCTGCCCGACACCGACCTGCCTGTCGGCGCGCTGACAGAGAAGGACCGCAAGGACCTCGATGCCGTGCTGGCGACCGGCGTCGACTGGGTCGCGCTGTCCTTCGTGCAGCGGCCGGAGGATCTGGCGGAAGCGCGCAAGATCGCACGCGGCCGGGCGCTGATCATGGCCAAGATCGAAAAGCCGCAGGCCGTTGCCCGGCTGGCCGAGATCATCGAACTGTCCGATGCGCTGATGGTCGCGCGTGGCGATCTCGGTGTCGAAATGCCGCTCGAGGCGGTGCCCGGCATCCAGAAGCAGATCACGCGCGCGGCGCGCCGTGCCGGCAAGCCGGTGGTGGTGGCGACGCAGATGCTGGAATCGATGATCACGGCACCCGTGCCGACCCGCGCCGAGGTGTCCGATGTCTCGATCGCCGTCTTCGAAGGCGCCGACGCCATCATGCTGTCGGCGGAATCCGCCGCCGGCGCCTATCCGGTCGAAGCGGTGGCGATGATGGACCGTATCGCCACCAAGGTCGAAACCGATCCGACCTATGCCGGCATCATCAACGCCCAGCGCTCCGAGCCGGAGGCGACAGGCGCCGACGCCATTTCGCTCGCCGCCCGCGAGATCGCCGAGACGCTGAAACTGTCGGCCATCATCACCTACACCGCGTCCGGCACCACCGGCCTGCGCGCCGCCCGCGAGCGCCCGCAGGTGCCGATCATCGCGCTGTCGCCGATCCTCAACACCGCGCGGCGGCTGTCGCTGCTGTGGGGCACGCATTGCGTCGTCTCTCCCGATGCCAGCGACCTCGACGACATGGTCAACCGCGCCTGCCGCATCGCCTTCGACGAGGGCTTCGGCAAGCCGGGCGATCGCGTCATCATCACCGCCGGCGTGCCGCTGCGGACACCGGGTTCGACCAACATGCTGCGCATCGCCTATATCGGGTCCGACGTGCAGGGCAACCGGTAGATCGCCTGAACCACCAGAGCGGTTCATCGTTTCACGGAAACGCAGGACCGCTCACCTCTTTATCTTGACGCAATTCCCTAAGGGAAAGCGCTGCGCGCTTTTCCCGGGAAAACCGTTTCACACTTTTCCTGGAATTGCGCCAGGCGTGATCAGGTCGGCGCGAGCTCCGCCTGCGGCACCTTGATGTCGGCGCATCTGTCGGTGCCATAAGCGTCGCCGGCGATGCGCGCCTCCACGGTCTTTGCCAGTGCCTGCAGGTCGATGTCCTTGCCGGCGACCTTCTCGATGGCGCCGACGACGAGGTCGGGCGCGATCCAGTCCGGCTTGTGGCCGAGATTGTGCACCCAGACGAGTTCGGCGCCGGCAATGTCGCGCACCAGGCCGACCGAGTGGATATGCGCGTAGACCACCTTGTCACGGTCGCCCGAAATCACCACGGTCGGCGCCTCGATCTCGTTGTAGTGCGGTGCGGCGCCAAGGGCATAGCGATAGAGCCCGGCGACGTCGGTGGCGTTGGCGCGAAAGGCCGACGGCCGCAGCACCAGCCGGATCGAGGCCATGCTGAGATAATTGTCCGGCGCCTTGTTGGGCGAGAAGACGCAGGTCGTCGCGTCAGCCATCTGCAGCGTTCCCGCCGGATAGGTCAGCGTCTCGGAAAACAGCCAGCCGAGGACCGGAATGGTCGTCGCATCATAGTACCAGGAGGTCGCGCCGCCCGGCCAGGGGTGGCTGGCCGGCGACAGGAAGACCAGCCCAAGCGTCTTGTCGGAATGCTCGCGACCAAAGGCCGTGGTCACAGCGCCGCCAAAGGAATGGCCGACGATGACCGCCTTTTTCATGCCGAGACGGTCCATCAGGGCGGCGATGGTGTTGGCTTGCGCCGACGGGGTTTCATTGTTGCCGGGGCCGCGCCCCGACCAGCCAAAACCCGGCCGGTCGAAGAACAGCATTTCGGCGCGACCTTCGAGCCGCGGCCGCAGCGGCAGCATCTGATCCCTGAGATTGGCGCTGGCGCCATGGATGAAGACGATCGGCGGCAGATCGGCGTTCGCAGGTGCCGGCACATGGACATAATGGATGCGGGCGCCATTGATGTCGGCGAATTCACCGATCGGCGGATTGCGCCGCTCGATCAGCCATGAGCCGACGCGGGTGACACCGACAAGGCTTAAGACGAGCGCCATCAGGAAGGCGAGCAGGGCATAGATCAGGTTCATGCGGGGAGATACGGGCCGGAGCGGAATTAGTTCTGGAGTAGGGGAGTAGGGGAGTAGGGGAGTAGGGGTATCTATTCCACAGGGCAGTTTACACTGCCCCCTACTGCCCTACCCCCCTATTCCCCTACTCCCTTAAAGACATCAAATGCCCTCGCCGGCGAGCTCTTCGGAAATCGTGGCGACCTGGTCCTGGGCGCTGCGCATCATCGGATAGATGGCCAGCACCTTCTGCCAGGCTTCGAGCGCCGATTGCTTGTGGCCGGTTAGGGCCATGATCTGCGCCAGGCCGGACAGCGCGCCGAAATGGCGCGGCTCGAGCTGCAGCGTGTGGTCGATGTCGGACATCGACTTGCCGTAGTTCTTCATCATGAAATGCACGGTGGCGCGCCGGTTCCAGCCTTCGGCATAGGTCGGCTGCAAGGTCACGACCTGGTCGAGGAAGTCGAGCGCGACGGCGAATTTCTGGCCTTCGATAGCCCTTTGCGACCACAGCATCATCAGGTCGATCGAGGCGCTGCCGGACTGGAGCCACTCGTTCCAGATGTTGCCGGCTATGCGTTCGGCGGCCTTTTCGTTGCGCTCGCGCTTCAGGTCGCTGAACAGCTGGTCGAGACGGGCCTGCTTCGTCGTTGCCACCGGCGGTGTATCCGCAGCGGCGGGTGGCGCGACAGCGTCATCCCCCCGAGCCGGCAAGGAAATCGTGCCGGAAAGAAGCAGACTTGTCAAAAATGCAAAGAGAATCCGCATCGCGGGACTCTAGTCCCGGTCTGCGGAACGTCAAACTGAATTTGGCGTGAAGGGGCCGGCAGGCCGGCGACAAGCATCAATTGGGCGGAGGCAACACGCCTCCGGCCGAAACTCAGCCCTGGCGTGCCTTGTAGCGCGGGGCGGTCTTGTTGATGATGTAGACGCGGCCCTTGCGGCGAACCAACTGGTTGTCGCGGTGACGCGCCTTGAGCGCCTTGAGCGAATTCTTGATCTTCATGGTCTTGCCTGTCGGTGTGGACCCGGTCCGGGTCGAAATTTTAAGGCGCGCCAGAAGACGCGCCTTTGAACTGTGGGTGGCTCATAAACGAGGAGCCTCGTCCCTGTCAACCGCAAGCGTGCTCCACCTCTCCATATCATCAAATATCCGCCATGTCGGCCTGGCGGCATTGCGCGGCCTTTGGCCGGCTGGGATGATAAGGTCTTTGCGAACTGATTTGGGGATGACCATGCGCCTAATTTTCCTGTCCGCCTGCCTTGTCTTGCTGGCGGGAGCCTCGGCTGCCCGCGCGCAGGAGTGCGACCGCAACGACGACAGCCAGCAGATGATGAACATCTGCGCCGGCGAGGATTACCAGGCCGCCGACGACAGGCTCAACACGGCCTATCAGGACCTCATCAACTCCGATGATGCCGATGACAAGAGATTGCTGCAGGCGGCGCAACGCGCCTGGATCGCCTTCCGCGACGCCGAATGCACCCACTCCACCGCAGCCAGCAGCGGCGGCTCGATCCACGCGATGGAGGTTTCGCAATGCCTGACCAGGCTGACCAATGATCGCATCAGGCAACTCGCGGCGGCGGCCAATTGCCAGGAAGGCGATGCGAGCTGCGCCAGTCCGGGCGACGAGGGCGACGTCCAGTAGACCGCGTTCCGCACTCAGGCGCGACGGTTGACCCGGGTAAAGTGGCCCATCTTGCGGCCTAGGCGGGCCTCGGCCTTGCCGTAGAGATGCAGCATCAGATCGGGCTCGGCGAGCAAGGCTGGAACGCGCAGCACATCGTCGCCGATCAGGTTCTCCATCACGCAGTTGGAGTGACGATTAGGGTCTCCCAGCGGCAGGCCGGCGACGGCGCGGATGTGCTGTTCGAACTGCGAAACGATGCAGGCGGCTTCCGTCCAATGGCCGGAATTGTGGACGCGCGGCGCGATCTCGTTGGCCAGCAGGGAGCCATCGGCCAGCACGAAGAACTCGACGCCGATGACGCCGACATAGTCGAGCGCCGCAAGTATCTTCGATGCGGCTGCCCGCGCCGCTTCCGCCGTTTCGGGCATAATGGCGGCCGGCAAGGTCGATGTGTGCAGAATGCCGTTGCGGTGGACATTCTCGGCCGGATCGTAGGCGGCAACAGTGCCGTCCAGCCCTCGTGCCGCGATCACAGAAATCTCGCGCTCGAACGGCACGAAGCTTTCCAGGATCAGCGGTACATTGCCCATCGCTTCGCAGGCGCCGGCAAAGCCGCCCGCTTCCATGTTGCGGAAGACGCGCTGGCCCTTGCCGTCATAGCCCATGCGCCGCGTCTTCAATATGCCGCTGCCGCCGAATGCCTTCAGCGCCGCCGTCAGCTGGTCGTCATTGTCGACCGGGCGGAAATCCGCTGTGGCAATGCCGATGCCATTGAGGAATGTTTTTTCGCCCACCCGGTCCTGCGCCACGTCAAGCGCACGCGCCGGCGGATGGACCGGAACCTTGGCGGCAAGCGCGGTTGCCGCCGCGACCGGCACGTTCTCGAACTCGTAGGTGACGACGGAACTCGACGCTGCCAGCTCGACAAGAGCGGCCGGGTCGTCATAGGCGGCTGTTATCTGTCGGTTGGCGACCTGTGCCGCCGGGCAATCCGCTTGCGGCTCCAGCACGACCGTGCGGTAGCCGAGGCGGGCCGCGGCCATCGCCAGCATGCGGCCGAGCTGGCCGCCGCCAATGATGCCAATGGTCGATCCGGCGGGCAGGCTCACGGTGTATCCGTGGGTTCGGTCGCCACCTTGGCGGTCTGCGCGGCGCGCCAGGCATCCAGCCGCGCGGCAAGCTTGTCGTCGTAGAGCGCCAGCACGGCGGCAGCCAGAAGGGCTGCATTGGCGGCGCCAGCCTTGCCGATGGCCAGCGTTCCGACGGGGATGCCGGCCGGCATCTGCACGATGGACAGCAGCGAATCCTGCCCGGAGAGCGCCTTCGATTCCACCGGCACGCCGAACACCGGCAGCGGCGTCAGCGCCGCCGTCATGCCGGGCAGGTGCGCGGCACCGCCGGCGCCGGCGATGATCACCTTGTAGCCGGCAGCCTTGGCGCCCTTGGCGAAATCATAGAGCCGGTCGGGTGTGCGATGCGCCGAGACGATCAGGCGCTTGTGCGGGATGCCCAGTGCCTCCAGCGTTTCGGCGGCGTGGCGCATGGTTGCCCAGTCGGACTGGCTGCCCATGATGACGGCGACGTCGGCGCGTTGATCGTCCAAGTTCCTGCTCCCCGGCGACAAAGGCGCGCCTTAGCGGAATTTGGCTGCCACGGCAAGGATGCGGGGGGAGTTGTTGTTTCGGTTGCCGCTGGGCCGTGGCCCAGTTGCAGGATATGAGCGTGCCGCGCGGCCGATGTCGCGGCCGGCAGTTATTTTATGAGATGTCTGGCGAGAGCTTCGTAGGCGGGCAGCGATGTCGGATCGTTCGCGGCATTGCCGGCGACCGGGTTGGAGGCAAAGCGCGCGATGACCATGCGAGCCTTCGGATCGACATAGATGGCTTGTCCGTGGACGCCGCGGGCCATGAACGCGCCATGGTCGTTGTTGGAGATCCACCACATTCCACGGTAGCTCCAGCCTTTCAGCAGGGAATATCCCGCCTTTGCGAAGGCGGCCTTGTCGCCGCCGGCGCGGATGTCGGCAATCGCCGCTTCCGGCACGAGACGCCGGCCGTCGATCACGCCGTCGTCGAGGAGCAATTGCCCGATCCGCGCCATGTCAGGCCGGCATTGAGGCCGCCGCCGGCGAAGGGCGTGCCGATGGAATCGACAGTATAGTAGCCGTCCTGTTCGGCGCCCATCTTGCTCCAGATCCGCTCCGACAACAGGTCGGCGACGGATTTGCCGGTGACGCGGGCAATGATCCAGCCCAGCGCATCGGTGTTGATGGTCTTGTAGCCGAAGGCGCTGCCGTGCTCGCCTTCCTTGCGCACGGTCTGGAGGTATTCGAAATAGCTGCGCGGACCGGTATAGTCTGCCGGCTTCGGCAGCGGATTGCCCGCCGCCGAATAGACCCAGACATCGGCATCGGGATCGGCATAGTCCTCGCTGTAGTGAAGACCGGTTGTCATATCCAGAACCTGCCGAACGGTCGCGTCGCCGAAGGCGCTCCCGGCAAGCTCCGGCACGACGGTGCCGACCTTGGCGCCCGGATCCAGTTTGCCCTCGGCCACCAGCATCTCGCCCAGAAGCCCGGTGAGGGACTTCGTCACCGACATCGCCCCGTGCTGGCCGGTCTCGTTCAGGCAGCCAGAGTAGCGTTCATAGACCACGATGCCGTCATGCAGCACGACGATGCCGTCGGTGTAGTTGGCCGCCAGCGACTCCTCCCAACTCATCGGCTTGTCGCCGCCCAACGGGGTGAATTCGATCGTGTCGATCGTCGGGTCGATCCTGCGTTCGAGGGGCACAGGCGCACCGATGCCGCGGCTGACACCGACCGTCGGCATCAGCTGGCGGAAGTGGCAGGCGGTCCAGCGCAGCTTGGGGAAGCTGAAATAGTCGGGGTCGGAAAAACGGATGATCTTGTCATCGGGCGGAGGCGAACCGACCATCCATCCGAGTTTGCCGGGATCGGACGCTTCGGCTGAAATGGAGGTTGTCTCCTTGGCATGAGAAATCGTCGGCACGACCGCCGCGCCAAGCGCCGCGGTGAAGAACAGTGCGGCGGCAAAACGGGATTTCCTCCTGGCATCCATAATTGGCGACGACATTGACGAAACCTCCTGTCCAGACTGGCAGATTGCCGTTGACGAGCGAGGCCGCTCCGGGCCCGGGAAAGGAAACACTGAAGCCGGCGGTAAGATAGATATTGGGGGTCAAGACACGGTTGTATTCGAGGAAGATGTCGTCCGCGAGATGCCTGGCCGTGGCGCCGGTGATCGCGTTCGGCACGCCTTCCGAAGAGTCGACACGCGTCGCTTGGCCGAACTGGAGCGGACTGCGCAGCTCGTTGGCGTTGATATAGGCGTAGCGAAGGGTGAAGGTGTCACGGTCTGTCGGCGTCACGCGCAGGCTGATCTGGTGGGCGTTGACGTTGGTGTTGATGAAGAGCATCGACGATTTCGATCCGGTCGACCAGGAACTCGGGCTGCCCTCGTAGAAGAGCGGATCGAAGCGTTCGAGCTTCGAGGTCGATGGATTGTCACCTGAAAAAGTCTGGTACGAATAAGAGATGGTCGGCGCCCATGAATATTCGGCGAAGGTGTAGCCGACCTGGGCTCGACCGGCCCACGCCGCCATGTCGATGCGGTTATTCCATTCATAGGCGAAATCGCCGCCAACAAAGAAGTTCTCGAAGCTCCCTTGCGAAGGGCTGACGCCATAGAGGTTGACGAAATTCAGGCCGTTGCGCCCGCCGGGCAGGATGCTCGGCGCACCGATGCCGTTAGGCGCGGCTTTTGGATAGGGGGCGTCGGAGTCCAGCACGTGGCCGAATGTTGCGCCGGCAAAGTTCTCCGGCCCCGCGTCATAGCGAAGGTCGGTGCCGGCGATCCTGGTGTTGCTGTCGGTGTCGGACAGCTCATTGGCGTCAAGATAGAAGGCAGTACCAGTAAAGCCGTCGACGCCAAACCGCCCGATCGCGGCCTGTTCCCAAGCCTTGCGTGGTCCGAGCTTGAGCGCGCCGCGATCGAAGCCGCTGGAACCGCCATTGGCGAGCAGCATGCCGGTGCCCGCCTTGAATTCGCGCGGTCCGACCGAAATGTCGAATGTAGGTCCTTCCTGGTTGGTGGAGCGCAGGCCGAGATAACCCTCCTCGAGGGTTATGCGACCAGTATTGCCGGTGTCATAGGCGTCGATGCCAACCGTGCCTGACGCCACCAGCGAGATCATGCCGTATGCCGACACGACCGAGGTGAGCTCCTTGGAGAAACTCAGGCCGGGTTTGACTTAGCCTTCGAGCCAGGTCGTGTTCGCATTGAAACCGGCGGATGGTGCGAACGTGTCGGCATAGTTCCAGAACAGATTGTGTTCAGCCACGACATTCAGGCCTGCCTGAAGATGTGCCCTGATCACAAGCCCATTGCTGTCGAGCAACAGCATGGGGTCATCAGCCAATGCGACGCCAGGGACGCAGAGAACACCGGAGAAACAGACGATCGCGACAGGCCAAAGTCTATCCCGTTGCATTCGCTCGTCCTAATGCAGGCATGTCCGTCATTCCCTCCTACTGCCGTTTGATTTAAACGACTGTAGATCATCAGCAGTCCTTCTTCTGCTTTTTCTGCGACAGATGGATAACGCGGATGGAATTGGTGTCCGCCTGGGGCTTGCTTGCCCGCGCGCGCCGCTTCTTGCCGACAAGATGGCTCTTGCCCAAAGGCGACAGCCCGAACCCAAGTCCTCGGGGGCATCGAATCGCCGTCGTCTGACAAGGCGGAAATCAGCCTAAAGCGCTTCGCGTTTGCACGGATTCAGGCGACGCGCTTTTTATGCATGTCGTTCCCCCAAAACCGGGGCCACTTTTGGTCGACACGCATTACACCGCCGCCTTGCGGAAGCGGGCGACAAAGTCGTCGAGTTCGGGCCGCTCCATGTCGGAGATCGCCCAGTAGGAGAAGGCGCCGTCGCTCCAGTGCACCAGCGAGAAGCCGCCCGACGAGAGATCTTCGGGCGCGACAGTGCCACCGCCCTGCCGCGGCTCGGCGACCAGCGTGATCAGGTGCTCGCGGTGGCGGTAGACCAACGCCGGCACCGGCCGGTCGGCGATCACCTCGACCCGGCCGCCGATCAGCGCGTAGCCGTCCTGCGCCAGGTCCGGCGCCGGCGGCGACACGCCGATCCGGGCATCGAGCCATGGCTTGACCGTGTGGCGGTCGGACGAGACGATGTCGATCGGGCTCGCCGCAAGCAGGCTGCGGCGATGGCCGCTGGCGACCGCCGCGGCAAAGCTGTCGGATGCGCTGTTGACCATCACCCATTGCGTCGCCCCGCTGGCCAGCACCGCGCTGACCACGATCGACGCGGCAAGAGCACGCCAGTCGAACGAGCCGAAGCGGCGTGCCCTTGGCAGGACCCGCTGCGATAGGCGTGTCCCGGCGTTACGCCTCTGGCCTCCCCCGATCGGTGCACTCAATCCCGGCTGCGCCGACGGCGTGCCCGGCTGCGGCGCCTCGTCTTGCGCCTGTTGTGACGTACCTGTCATGCCGAGCGCCGCGATGCGCGCCCGAAAGGCGTCGCTGACATCGGGGCGCGGCAAGCGGCTGACCGCGCCCTGCAAGGCGAGGATGCGCGCGTGTTCGGCGGCCAGCCGCGGGTCGGCGGCGATGCGCCGCTCCAGTGCCAGCGCCGCTGCCGCGTCGAGTTCGCCGTCGATCAAAGCGTGGATCATCAGCTTGATCCCTTCCGCGTCATTGGGCAGTCCGTCGTCGCTCATGGCGCACTCCCAAGTTCAGACATAAGCAGGTTCCGCGCCCGCGCCAGCCGCGACATCACCGTGCCCATCGGTACGCCGAGCATGGCCGCTATCTCGCGGTAGCTGAGCCCATTGATGTCGCGCAGCACCAGCGTCTCGCGAAACGGCTGCGGCAGCGCTGATATCGCCGCCTCCAGCGCCGCCGTATCGGTCTTGGCGATCAGGCTTGCCTCCGGGCCGTCTTCGGCTGGCAGGCTGGTGCCATGCGCCGCCGCCATCTCGTCGAGATCGCCGAGGTCGCCGACGGCGAGCACGGCGCGCGGCCGGTTGCGCGACATCCAGGTGTAGGCGGTGTTGCGCACGATGGTCAGCAGCCAGGCGCGGGCATTGCCGCCGGCATAGCCGGCGATGCCGGCATGCGCCTTCAGGCAGGCATCCTGCACGACATCCTCGGCATCGGCGGCGTTGCCGGTCAGCCAGCGGGCGAGCGCAAGCGCGTCGCCGAGATGGGGCAGCACCACCTCGCTGAAGCGCTCGGCCTGGGCCTTTTCGCTCAACACCGCAGCATGTTCCAGCACTCCGGGCAGGTCCTGCCACGCCCCGTCAAGGAGCGACGGTGATCTTGCCCTGCATGTGCGGGTGAAGCCCGCAGAAATAGGCAAAGTCGCCTGCTTTGGTGAAGGTGAATTCATATGTGTCACCGGTGTCAAGCGCCTTGGAGCGGAAGGAGGAATCGTTGGCGACGACCAGATGCGGGATGTCGTCGTCGTTTCTGAAGGTCACGGTGGTGCCGGGCTTGACCGTCAGCACTGGCGGCGTGAAGGCGAAATTCTCGATTTTGACCATCGGCGCATCGGCTGCCCGCAGCGGCGCGGGCGCCAGGAGGGCAAGGCCGGCAAAACCGAGCGCGGCAACAGGACCGACAAAGGGTCGGGTCGGAAAACGGATCACGGGATGTCCTCTCAGGCCAATGTCGAGTCGATGATGGCAAGGTCCTGCCCGCCTTGCTTCACGGAGACGCTGCTGGTGCCCAGCAGGCCGCGCAACTGGCCTGCCGGCACAGTCATGGGCCCGGGCGACTGAGCAGTACCGGGGGCCGGCTGCGGGAAGGCGGTCGAGCGCGCGGTGTGGAAGGTGACGTTGCCTTCCACCTTCTGCATGATCTGGTGGATGTGGCCGTTGAGCACGGTGACCGAGCCAAAGCCCTTGAGCAGGCCGAGCGCCTGTGCCGCGTCGTCGGTGCCCCAGCCCCATTCGGGATAGATGGCCCATAGCGGAATATGGGCGAAGACGACGATCGGCGTCGAGGCGCTGACCGCCTTCAGATCGTCGGCCAGCCATGCCAGCTGCTCACCTCCGAGATTGCCGAGCCCGCCGGCCTTTAGGTTGACGACATTGACCAGTGCCACGAAATGCACGCCGTTCTGGTCGAACGAATACCAGCCGGCGCCCTTGGTGCCCTTGCCATAGCGGTCGAGATAGGCCTTGCCATTGCCGTCGTCGATCAGGTCGTGCTCGCCCGGCACGTAGTGCACGTCGAAACCGGCACCGCCGATGATCTGAGCCGCATTGTCGAATTGTGCCGCCTTGGAAAGATGGGTGATGTCGCCGGTGTGGATCATGAAGGCGGGCTTTTGCGGCAGCGCCTGGATCTTGCCCATCGCCTCCTTCAGCGTGTCGATGGCATGCGGGTTGGCCGCCTTGTCGAAGCCGATATGGCTGTCGGATATCTGCAGGAAGGTGAAGCCGCTCGCCATGGCCTCGGCCGCCTTTGCGGCGCCAAGCAGGTTGAGCGACACCGGTATGCCGCCTGAAATCGTCCACAGCACGCCGGTGCCGGCCCAGATCATGCATTCCAGCGCGTGGCGGCGGCTGATGCCGTCGCGCCCATTATCGTCATCGTGGTGATGGGTCATGTCGGTCTCCTCTACGCCCGGAGTGGCGTATGCAGAGGAGACCAGGGATGGCGCCGGTTTATTCCCGGTGGGTGCCGGTCCGGTCGTTCACGGTCGCGTGATGGCAACCTGCCCGGCAAAGCGGGAGAGATTACGCCGTCAGCGCCATGCGCGATCAGGCAATGATGTCGGGAATGATCTTGTCTTCCAGCGCCATCAGCCGGTCCTTGAGGAACAGCTTCTTCTTTTTCATGCGCTGGATCTGCAGCGGGTCGCAATTCGTGGCGATCATCGCATTGATCGCCGCATCGAAATCGGCGTGTTCCTGCTTCAGCCGGGAAAATTCAAGGCGAATATCGGCCTGTTCCTGATCGGACATTCTCTACCGTCTGCACGTCTGCGGCGCCCAAAACTGGGCCTGATTGGGCGGGGCCGGGGTCTTTTATCACCGGCGCGCAGCCCATATCACATTTCACATTGTCGTGGAATGCTACCACGCAGCATTCGACATCGTCGCCGGATGGTGGCACAGTGTCATTGTGCCGTCACAGAGCGAACCTGCGGTGGACGCGCCGTGACGGCTGCAATCGAGGAAACCATGAAAGGGAGAACCAATCATGTCTCTTGCATCCCATCTTGATGAGTTGCAGCGGAAACACGGCGACATCGAGCGCGAGATCGATGACGCGATGAACCATCCGTCGGTCGACGGCCTCGAAATCGTGAATCTCAAGCGACGCAAGCTGGCACTCAAGGACGAGATTGAAAAACTGAGAGCGCAACCGACCACGCATTGATGCTCTCCTGACATAGAAGCTTACGCTTCTCGGCCTCTTTTTCCGGCGGCACCCGCCGCCGGGATGGTGGGTTTTGACTTCCAGCCGAGCTGTCAGCCAAGCCTGGATTTCCATTCGGGTCAATTTCCGCTTCGGCCGTCGGCGGATCATGGATCGTTTCTGGTCCCGGCGGCGGGCCAATTGCGGTCAGTGGCGACCTGTCGCCATTGACAAGCCATCTTTGCTCCTCCACCTCATGCCCGGACTTCAGCGCATCGCCCGGAGCGCGCTTTGTGCGTCCATGTGGACGTAATGGCGCTCCCGAGACAAAAGGGCTGCCGGCATGACCGGATATTTTTCCTCTCCCTTCCCCCGCCGCACCTCGGTCGGCGTCGATGTCGGCGGCGTGGTCGTCGGAGGCGGCGCGCCCGTCGTCGTGCAGTCGATGACCAACACCGATACGGCCGACATCGACCAGACGGTTGCGCAAGTTGCGGCGCTGCACCGCGCCGGCTCCGAGATCGTGCGCATCACCGTCGATCGCGACGAGAGTGCCGCTGCCGTGCCACGCATTCATGAGCGGCTACAGCGGCTCGGCGTCAACGTGCCGCTGGTCGGCGATTTCCACTATATCGGCCACAAGCTTTTGGCCGATCATCCGGCCTGCGCCGAGGCGCTGGCCAAATACCGCATCAATCCGGGCAATGTCGGCTTCAAGGACAAGAAGGACCGGCAGTTCGCGGCGATCGTCGAGATGGCGATCAAATACGACAAGCCGGTTCGCATCGGCGTCAACTGGGGCTCGCTCGACCAGGAGCTTTTGACCCGGCTGATGGACGACAACCAGCGCCAGGGCTTTCCGCTTACGGCGCAGGAAGTGACGCGCGAGGCGATCGTGCAGTCGGCGATCCTGTCGGCCGAAATGGCGGAAGAAATCGGCCTTGGCCGCGAGAAGATCATCCTGTCGGCCAAGGTCAGCGGCGTGCAGGATCTGATCGCCGTCTATACCGAACTCGCCACCCGCTCCAACCATGCGCTGCATCTCGGCTTGACCGAGGCCGGCATGGGCTCGAAAGGCATCGTCGCGTCGTCCGCCGCGATGGGCATCCTGCTCCAGCAAGGCATTGGCGACACCATCCGCATCTCGCTGACGCCGGAGCCGAATGGCGACCGCACGCGTGAGGTGCAGGTGTCGCAGGAACTGCTGCAGACCATGGGGTTCAGGCAGTTCGTGCCGATCGTCGCCGCTTGCCCCGGCTGCGGCCGCACCACGTCCACCGTGTTCCAGGAACTGGCCCAGAACATCCAGGCGGATCTGCGGAAAAACATGCCGGTGTGGCGCGAAAAATATCCCGGCGTCGAGAACCTCAAGGTCGCGGTGATGGGCTGCATCGTCAACGGCCCGGGCGAGTCCAAGCACGCCGATATAGGCATTTCACTGCCCGGCACCGGCGAGACGCCGACGGCGCCTGTCTTCGTCGACGGCAAGAAGGCGGCGACGCTGCGCGGGCCGTCGATCGCGGCGGATTTCGAGAAAATGGTCGCCGACTATATCGAGCAACGGTTTGGCCGCGGCAAAGCCGCGGCAGAGTAGACCAAAATGCCGCGTTTCTTCTGGGCGGCGCTGATCTTGCTGGGCGGGCTGGGGTTGTCGACATCAGTTCAGGCCGATCCGCCGCAATCCGCCAAGCAGAGGCTCATCTACAAGGTCTGCAATTTGATCCAGGCCCATGCCGACCAGAACGGCCTGCCCAGGGATTTCTTCGCCCGGCTGATCTGGAAGGAAAGCCGCTTCGATCCCAACGCTGTCAGTCCGGTTGGCGCCGAAGGCATCGCCCAGTTCATGCCGGGCACCGCCAAGATGCGTGGGCTCGCCAATTCCTTCGACATCAGCCAGGCGATCACGGCCTCGGCGCAATATCTCGCCGAAATGAAAACCAGCTACGGCAATCTCGGTTTGGCGGCCGCCGCCTACAATGCCGGCGAAAGCCGGGTGTCGCGCTGGCTGGGTTCCGGCGGGTTCCTGCCGATGGAGACCGAGAGCTATGTTTTCGACATCATGGGCGAGCCGGTCGACAAGTTCACCGACCGGGCCTATGCCGGAAAGGTCGAGCCGCTCGACGCAAAGGCAGATTTTGCCGTTGCTTGCCGCAGGCTGCCGGTGATCATGTCGCAGACCGTGGCGATGGCCTCGACCAACATAAAACCATGGGGCATCCAGGTGGCCGGCAATTTCCGCCGCAGTGCCGCGATCAGCCAGTGGCTGCGGGTGAGGAGCCGGTTTCCGGCGCTGCTCAGCGGCCATGATCCGGTGGTCAGCCGGGTGCGCACGCCAATCGGCCGGCGCGGCATCTACGCGGTCAGGATCGGTGTCGACGACCGCGCCGCCGCCAATGTCATCTGCCAGAAATTGCAAAGCGTCGGCGGGGCGTGCGTGGTGGTGCGCAACCGGTAGCGAGACACGCGGCCGATGTTCTTGTCTGAAAGAGGCGCTTGAAGTGAAAGCCAGCATCGTTCTGCTCAACGGCGTCGGCAGTGCCGGCAAAAGCTCGATCGCCAGGGCGCTGCAGCAGATTACCGCCGCGTCCTTCCTGCATGTCCAGATGGACACTTTCATCGAGATGCTGCCCGACGCCTTGCAGGACCATACGGATGGGTTTTTCTATGAAACCATCCGGCGGGACGGCAAGCCTTCGGTCGTGATCAGGACCGGGCCGGTGGGCGCACGAACCCTGCGCGGCATGCGGCACGCCATCGCCGCCATGGCCGGGCAAGGCAACAATCTCATCGTCGACGACGTGCTCTGCAACGGCGAAATATCAGACTATCTCGAACTGCTGTCGGCTTTCGATCTGCATCTGGTCGGCGTGATGGCGCCGCTGGAGGTGCTGGAGGCACGCGAAGCCCAGCGGGCGGACAGGCTGCCGGGCCTGGCGCGCGGGCAATATGGCCGCGTGCACCAGGGCATGGACTACGACTTGGAAATCGACACCAGCGTTCTTACGCCGCTCGAATGCGCCCGTCGCATACAGCAAAGATTTCGGCTATAGCGGCGGCCATCATTTGCCAGGGGCACACGCCCGACCACCGACGAGCAGCATGGCGTTACATGTTTGACGGATACATTCTCTGCGGCACGCCGAGAACCGGAAGCACTCTGCTGTGCAAGCTTCTGGCGTCCACGAAGACAGCCGGCGACCCTCACTCATTCTATCGGCGGCAGGACGTGTCGGAGTGGGCCGAAGAGTGGAATCTGCCCGACCGCGGCATGATGAGCGAACTCGAATTCAATGCCGCCTATCTCAATGCGGCGATCACCGCCGGCAAGGGTGGGACAGGCATCTTCGGCCTTCGTCTGATGCGAGAAAACCTGGGTGAGCTCTCGGCGATCCTCGACCGGATTTTCCCAAAACTTCCCTCGGACAGAGCGCGTCTTGAGAAAGCATTCGGCCATGTTCTCTACATACATCTCTCGCGGGAGAACAAGCTTGCGCAGGCCGTCTCCCTGATCAAGGCGGAGCAAACCGGTCTCTGGCACATCGCCCCTGATGGAACCGAGATCGAAAGGGTGGGATCTCCAAAGGAACCTCGGTATGATTTCCAGCGGATCAAACGAGAGGTCGCCGACCTCGAGACCTATGATGCGGCCTGGAACATCTGGTTCGCAGAACAAGGCATAATTCCGCTGCGCGTTGGCTATGAGCGGCTTTCAAGCAATCCGGCGGCGACATTGGTGTCCATCTGCGAAGCCCTGGGAGTTCAAGCGCCGAACGCCGATGACGTAAGACCCGGCGTTGCAAAGCTCTCCGACGAGACGAGCCTTGACTGGATGCGCCGCTATCATCTGGACGTAGCCGTCTGACGCATCGCGGGGTATGCCGAGCAAGGTAGATGCCATCAGCGAAGGTATGGAATGCGCCTGTCGCACACGCGAGCATTTCGATTGAAGGCAGCAGTATGACCGATCCCATCTACAATAATCCCGACTTCGTCCAGTTCTACGATATCGAGAACCAGAGCCGTACCGATTTTGACTACTGCACAAGTCTTGCCAGACATGGCGGTTCGGTTCTCGATCTCGGCTGTGGCACCGGGCAACTGGCTGCCGAACTGTCCGACCGGCATAGTGTCACCGGCGTTGACCCAGCATCGGCGATGCTCGACGTCGCGCGGCGCAGGACCGGCGGGCGCAAGGTCGACTGGGTGGAGGCCGATGCGCGAACCGTTCGTCTCGAACGACGCTTCGATCTGGTGCTGCTGACCGGGCACGCGTTCCAGGTTTTCCTGACGGAAGAGGATCAGCGGGCGGTGTTGCGCACCATCGCTGAACATCTCGCTCCCTCTGGGCGCTTCATCTTCGACACGCGAAATCCCGCTGTGGAGACGTGGCTGGAGTGGACGCCGCAGCGCTCCGAACGGATGGTGGCGCATCCCAGTCTCGGCACAGTCAAGGCCTGGAATGATGTCGAACACGATGCCGCCACTGGCGTCGTCACCTGTTCGACTTTCTATGAAATTCCAGGCGGCAGATCGGTTCTGGGCGCCGAATCGAAAATAGCTTTCCCGGAGAAGGAGGATCTCGCCGGGATGCTGGATGAGGCCGGCCTGCTGGCGGAGCAATGGCTCGGCGACTGGGATGGCGAGCCTTATGTCGCCACCTCTCCGGAAATCATCCCGATCGGCCGGCTGCGCTGATACGCCAGACCAGCAGCCAGGCTTACGCCGTCTTCGCCACCACCGTCTCGCTGAGCCAGGTGCCGATCTTGGTGCCGAGGCGGTCGGGCGAAACCGGCTTGGGCAGATAGTCGTCCATGCCGGCCTCGATGCACTTGTCGCGATCGCCCTTCAGCGCGTGCGCGGTGACGCCGATGATCGGGATGTGCGTGCCCGACGAGACCTCCATGGCCCTTATGGCGCGGGTCGCTTCGTAGCCGTTCATCTCCGGCATCGAGACGTCCATCAGGATCAGCTTCGGGCGCAGCGCCCGGTACATCTCGACCGCCGTGCGGCCGTTGCCGGCGATGCGGTAGCTGAGGCCGAGGCCATTGAGGATCTGGCCGAACACCAGCTGGTTGACGTCGTTGTCCTCGGCAATGAGGATATCGATCGGGCCGTTCGGCGTGGCCGTCGATTCCGGCACTGCCGAGGCCGGCATCGACGGGCCGCGGATGACGGTGAAAGCGGGCGGCGCTGGCGGGGCGGCCGGCACGATCGGTTCGCGGACGAACCGCGCCTTGCCCATCTGCGAGCGGGCCTTCTGGACGACCGAGATGACGGTGCCGAGCAGGACCGCCGAGCGCGCCGGCTTGGTCAGGTGCGCGGCGATGCCGAAGTCGATGATCATCTTGCCGAAATCGACCTGGTCGACCGAGGTCAGCAACACCACCGGAATGGCGGACAGCCGGCTGTCGGAAGCGATGGCCCTGGCGACGTCGGCGCCGTTCATGCCCGGCATCTGGTAGTCGAGGATGATGCAGTCGACAGCGGCTCCCAGCTGGCAGGCGCGGTCGAGGAAGGCCAGGCCCACGGCGCCGCTTTCGGCGGCGGCACAGTCGAAGCTCCAGCTTCTGAGCTGCTCGAGCAGGATCTCGCGGTTGACCGGGTTGTCGTCGATGACCAGCACGCGCGCGCCGGTGACGTCGACCGGAATGATCTCGTCGCGCGCCGCGGCGTGATGCGCGGGCAGCGGCACGGCGAACCAGAACACCGAGCCGCGGCCGATCTCGCTCTCGACGCCGATCTTGCCTGCCATCAGGTCGACGAGGCGGGCGGCGATGGCGAGGCCTAGGCCGGTGCCTTCGTGGCGGCGTGTCGACGAGCCGTCGACCTGGGCGAATTTCTCGAACACGTTCTGCAGCTTTTCGGCCGGGATGCCGATGCCGGTATCCTCGACGCGAACCTTGAGCTGGACCACGTCATTGACGATCTCGCCACCGACATCGATCAGCACGTGACCCTTTTCGGTGAACTTGACCGCGTTGCCGAGCAGATTGGTGACGATCTGCCGGAACCGCCCGGCGTCGCCGATGACATGGGCCGGCAGGCGCGGGTCGACACGCACGATCAGTTCGAGGTTCTTTTCGGCGACGCGCGCCGAGACCAGCGTCGCCACGTCCTCGACCGCCTCGGAGAGACGGAAGGGAGCAGGGTCGAGGGTGAGCTGGCCGGCATTGATCTTCGAGAAATCGAGGATGTCGTTGATGATGGTGAGCAGCGCGTTGCCGGATTTCACGATGACGTCGGTGAACGTCTTCTGGCGCGGGGTCAGGTCGGTCTTGGCCAGCAACTCGGCCATGCCGAGCACGCCGTTCATCGGCGTGCGGATCTCGTGGCTCATATTGGCCAGGAATTCCGACTTGGCGCGGTCGGCGGCCTCGGCCTTGAACAGGGATTCGGCGGATTCGGCAAAGGCGCGGCGGATAGCCACTTCCATCGGGCGGAAGATCCAGAAGGCGACGATGGCAAGGGCGGCGAACAGGATGCCGCTCGCCCACAGCAGCAGCCTGTCACTCGAAGCATCGGCCAGATGGCGCTCTTCGTCCATGGCGGTGCGGACGCGGACCAGCATGGGCTGGGCAAACAGGTCGTTCTGGTTGCGGATCTCGCGATAGCTCCATTCATCGACCTTCTGCGCCACCGACATCAGGTTGAAGTTGCGCACCATGTCGCGCGGCGACCAGAACAGGTCGCCGTTGACGGAAGCCGATTCGATCTCGTTGATGGTGTTCACCGAAAGACGCGGCTTGATCGCGGCAAGCTGCGCGGTCAGCGTCTCGATCTCGCCGGTCAGCCGCTCCGAATGGCCGCGTGCCGATGTGGTCAGCGCTTCGCGGGTCTCCGCCCGCCAGGCGGTACCGGTCGTCTCGGCAAAGCTGGTCGCGTTGCGCAGGTCGCGGGTGAAGACGACAAGGTTGCTGTTCAGCGCATCGATCTGGTGGCGAAAGGAATTGACCCGATCGAGCGCAATCACGATTGCCGCGGAGGCCAGCGCGAAGATCAGCAACCCTGAAATATAGCGGATCCGGACGGACCGGATGAAGGACGAATATTCCGGCATGCGCAACCCCAACACATACGCATCATTTTAATGACCGGGATTACGCTTCATTTACATTAAAATTTCGTGTGTGGGAGGCGGAGCCAACCGATGGGTGATGGGTTTGATCCGAAGCCGACCTTCGTTGGTTGAATCTTGAATGGCAGCTTTGCGCCTCCATTCGGTCATTCGTGCCAAAGTTTCGTTACTCCTAAAAGCCGCCATTCGGTCATCTGGCCGGCGACGGCTGCATCGTCGCCTCGCGCGATACGGACAGTCCCGCGAGAAGCGGCGCGTAGGCGGCGAGCCTGCGGGATACGAACTCGGTGAAGAGCCGCACGCGCTTCGTCTTGCGTGTCTCGCCCTGTGTGAGAAGCCATACCGTGCCGTACATGTGCAGGTCGGTGCCTGGCACCCTCGCCAGCAGGGGGTCGGCATCGCCAATGAAGCATGGCAGCGTCGTCATCCCGAGCCCCTGCCGCACCGCGACGATCTGCGCCTCGCCGTCCGTGACCCTGAACGGAACTTCGGCGGTGCGAACCTCACCCTCACTGGCCCATTCCGGAATTCCATGAATGCTTATGACGATCCACCGGATGGGATCAGGCGCGCCCGCACGCCATGCGGCTAGTCGATCCCGGGACATGTAGACGCCTCCGAACAGCTCCGGTCCCTTCAGGCCGTGAAGATTGAGCGGTAGGGTTTTGCGGTCGTAGACGACGCGGATCGCCACGTCGGCGTCTCGGTTGGTCAGATTTGCCAGCTCGCCGGACGACAGGATTTCTATCTCGATGTCCGGATGCAGACGCGCGAAATCGGCGAAGTCCGGCATGAGCAGGTGTGTCGCGAGGGTCGGTGCCAGCGTCACGCGCAGAAGCCCGCGCACACTCTGGTCGCGCCCCAAGACGCGCGTTTCCAGCTGGTGCGACGACGCTTCCATCTGCTCCGCGAGCTCGAGGACCTCCTCGCCCGCAGCCGTCAGGCGGTAGCCCGAAGGCAGCTTTTCGAACATGTGCGCCCCGAGGCGTTCCTCGAGCTGGGCGATGCGCCGCAGCACGGTCGCGTGGTTCACACCGAGGCTCTTGGCGGCGGCCCGCACCGAGCCTCCGCGCGCGACGGCAAGAAAGTAGCGAACGTCATCCCAGTCGATCATGGTGCAATCTCGCACCGCGCGGTGCGCCTTCCAAAGCCCTAACTTATCCTACAACAGTACAGGGCGGCCATGATAACACTTGTCCACCAGCGGCGCTCAATTCCAAACGGCGGAACCTTATCGTCGCGGCTGCCGTTAACAGCCGGATCGGATCGATTTCGCACCACCGATGTGCGTGCTTCCTCACTCAACGCCTGACCTCGGCGGACCCATCTTGAGGGTCTCGGGGGCGTCCCCGAATGAGCAAGGCGGAAGGCTGGAAGGAATGCACGTCATGACCAGACTGAATGGAAAGACCGCCGTCATCACCGGCGGCGCCACCGGCATTGGCCGCGCCGCAGCAAAGCGATTCGTCGAGGAGGGCGCCTTCGTCTTCATCTTCGGCCGCCGACAGGAAGCGCTCGACGCCGCTGTGGCGGACCTCGGGCCCAATGCACGCGCGGTGAAAGGCTCGGTCTCGGATGAGGCCGACCTCGACCGGCTCTACGCTGCGGTGAAGGCCGAGCGCGGTAGCCTCGACATCGTCTTCGCCAATGCCGGGGCCGGAGGCCCGCTTCCGCTCGGCCAGATCACCGCCGAGCACATTGACGAAACCTTCGACACCAATGTGAAGGGTACGATTTTCACGGTCCAGAAGGCGTTGCCACTCATGGGCTCGGGCGGTTCGATCATCCTGACCGGATCGAGCGCCGGCACCACGGGCGCCCCGGGATTCACTGCCTACAGCGCGAGCAAGGCGGCCGTGCGCAATCTCGCGCGGACCTGGGCGGAGGACCTGAAGGGCACCGGCATCCGGGTCAACGTTCTGTCGCCCGGGGCGACGGCGACCGAACTCGCGAAGGAAGCGCTGGGCGAGGAGGGCCAGAAGGCCTACGGCGCGATGACTCCGCTCCAGCGCATGGCCGATCCCGCGGAGATCGCAGCGGTGGCTGCCTTTCTCGCGTCGTCGGACAGCAGCTTCATGACCGCCAGCGAGGTCGCCGTCGACGGCGGCCTGGCGCAACTTTGACCCCAGCGCGGTTCGTGTCTGGCCCGCGCGCAAAGAAAGACAAAGATTATGAAAAAACTCGAAGGCAAGGTTGCAGTCATCACAGGCGGAAGCAGCGGGATTGGCTTGGCGACGGCCAAGCGCTTTGTAGAAGAAGGTGCACACGTCGTCATCACCGGGCGACGAGAGAAAGAGCTGAAGGAGGCCGCAGCCTTCATCAAGAGTAATATTACGACGGTCGTGGGCGACGTGTCACGCTTGGAAGATCTGGACCGGCTCTATGCCGTCGTGAAGGAGAAACATGGTCACATCGACATTCTCTTCGCGAACGCGGGCGCGGGGACAATCGCACCGCTCGCGGTCGCCACTGAGGCACATTTTGATCAGACCTTCGATGTGAACGTGAAGGGTCTGTTCTTTACGGTGCAGAAGGCCCTTCCCCTGTTCAAAGACGGCGGTTCGATCATCCTGAACTCTTCAGTGTCGAACGTGTTGGGGCTTCCAGGGTTTAGTACCTACGCCGCGAGTAAGGCGGCTGTACGCAACTTCGCGCGCGCTTGGACACTGGAGCTCAAAGACCGCAAAATCCGCGTCAATGCAATGAGTCCCGGAGCAATCGAGACGCCGGCCTTAGAGACAACGACTGGCCTTACCCCTGAGCAAGCCGAGCAAGCGGCCGCCCAGTTTGCGTCACAGATCCCAATGGGTCGCAGGGGCAAACCAGAGGAAATCGCGGCTGCCGTCACGTTCCTCGCCTCCGATGAAAGTTCTTTCATCACTGGCGTGGATCTCGCCGTCGACGGAGGCATGGCGCAGGTCTGACCCCGGCGTTAAAACAAGATCGGAGAGGCATTATGAGCTATTCAATTATAGGATTCGGCAATATCGGCCAGGCATTGGCCAAGGCGTTTGCCCGCAACGGCATCAAAGTATCCGTTGCAACCACACGCGACCCGGAAAGCTTTGCAGCCGATGCGGCCGCGATCGGACCCACGATCATTCCCAAAAAATTGGCGGACGCCCTCAAGGCGGACATCATCTTTTTGGCTGTCCGTTTCGAGTCGCACCCAGAGGTCGCGAAGGCGCTCGCCAGCTGGCAGGGAAAGACCATCGTCGATGTGACCAATGCCTACGGCGTGCCTCCTGAAAAACTGGGGGGACAGCCTTCTTCCAAGTTCATCGCGCATGCTTTCTCTGGTGCAAAACTAGTCAAGGGCTTCAACCATCTGGTCGCTGCCGTCCTTGACCAAGACCCGGCCGTGCATGGTGGCAGAAGAGTCGTGTTCCTGGCGAGCGACGATGACGCCGCCGCAGCGGAGATTGGTGCGCTCGCGGAAAATCTCGGTTTCTCGCCGATCAAACTTGGCGGGCTGTCGGAAGGTGGGCTGCTGGTCCAGGCGCGCGGAAATAGCTGGGGTCATCTGATCTTTAAGGACCTGGTCAAGTTCGATTGATGAACACGACGTGCCCACCGGCAGGGCCACGATGCACGGATCGGATCGGGCACGATGCGATCCAAGCGAAATGGAGAAATTCCCATGAGCATTGAGAAGAACATCCAGACCGTGAAGGACTTCTTCGCCGCGATCGGCAGCGGCGACAGGGATGGCCTGCTGGCGCTGGCCGCCGAAGACATCGAGTGGATCATCCCGGGCAAAGACTGGCCACTGGCTGGAACGCGCCACGGACACGCCGGGCTGGCGGATTTGCTTGAGACGGCATCCAAGTCGATAGAAACGTCCACGGAACCCCGGGAGTTCGTGGCGCAAGGAGACCGGGTCCTCGTCGTCGGCTTTGCGACGGGAAAGATCAAAGCCACGAACAAGACGTTCGAGGACAACTGGATCTTCGCCATCACGGTCCGGGACGGCAGACTGACCAACATCCGGGAATACGTCGACACACAAGCACTGGCGCGCGCCGCGCAGATGGGCGCGGCCGGGCCTGCATAGCGCCGGCCCTCTGCAGCCGTCGGCTCGGGGTAGACGGTGGATCAGCCGTGGATCGCCCCCTCGCACGCCGCAGGCTAGTCGAATGCTCAACCTAAAGGAGATTCCAATGTACGACCAATCCAAGCTATCCGAATTGATCCGGTTCGCACGAGTTGATGCGGGCTCCACCGTCATCGACGTTTACCCGGGCGACGGCGACTGGACCCGTCTCTTCTCCGACATCGCGGGACCCAAAGGACGGGTCTACAGCTTCGTGCCGGCCGAAGTCGCCGACTTCAAGAACGATCCGGTCGGCCGCATGCGGACGCTTGCGAAGGAGCCGGGCCGAGAGAACGTCGAAGCGGTCTCGGCGGACCTCGTCGCGATGCCGCAGGTCACGCAGCCAGCGGATGTCCTATGGCTGCACCTGTTCTACCATGATCTCCACACCGCGCTGATCCAGAAGAAGGGTGCGACGGCGGCCGACTTCAATCGAGCCGTCCACGAGCGGCTTAAGCCCGGTGGGTCCTACGTCATCGTAGACCACGCCGCCGCCGCTGGGTCGGGCACGAGCGACACCCAGTCGCTGCATCGGATCGACCCTGCTTCCGTCCGCGAGGAGGTGGAGGCAGCCGGCTTCGTACTGGACGCAGAAAGCATCATCCTCGCGAACAAGGATGATGCGCACTCGATCAAGGTCTTCGATCCCTCGATCAAAGGCGAGACCGATCGCTTCGCCTTTCGATTTTTGAAGATCTGACACTGGGCCACTCGCCAACGATGAGGTCGGCTCTCGCGCGGGACGCGGCTTTGACAAATGCGACGACCCATTGTGGGTCGGTTTCGGAACGACAGCTTACCGCAGAAGTTGGTTGAAACCGGATCGTCCGCTGTCGGCCAGAAGTGGATAGGGCTCGTTCCCGAGCCGACATCGGCGATCGGTACGGTCCGGGATATCTTGCGGCTTGGCGCGCCTACCGTTTCGTCGGCGCGCCCGCGTGAACGAATCCAGCATCGGCCGCGCGAATTACTCGAGGAAAGTCCGGTCGTCGGTATTGATGAAGGCCTCGACAGGCGTTCCGGGATAACGCTGCTTGGCCTTGACACCGGCCTATACACGTCGATGGGCAGAAGCGCCGGGCGTGCAATTCATCCCTTGGTCGGCTCTTCGTAGATGCCGATGATAAGGAGCCATGCGCCCGAAATGAGGAAGGCGAACAAAACGATGGTTCCAAGGGCCGCGATGTAAAGTCCTATGCCGCGTCCGAGAATAAGGAAAATCGCGCCTGTGACTTCGGCAAGGTAACACACCGTGCCGCCCGCGAGCCGGGGCGGGGTCAGCCCGATGGAACTCATGCCCGCCATGATGGCGACGACATACCCTCTGACAAAGATGAATGTTGCTATGAGCCAGAGGAAAAGCCATTCGAAGCCGAGTGCCGGAAGATATTGACCTCCCAGAAGCGCAAGGCTGCATGCCATGAAAATCGCGCTGAAGCCCGACAGCATGTTGATTGCCCGGTTCTTGTGCGTCGTGTTGCGGACAATGCGTTCAGGATTGATTGAGATCGCGACGAAGATCAACCCGGCAAGCCCTGCCGCGCCGCCGCCCACCATGACGAAGAAATTACTCCATTGATCCAACATGACTTGCCCCTCAGGCCCGAGCTTCAGGCGGCTCGATGGACACGTAGGCTAGCATAGCTGCGTTCTCGAACTCCACGGGGCGAGACAGCCGATCGTGGGGTTTCGTCGTTTGGGCGACAGGTCCGGGATCTTGCGGCTTGGCGGCGCTCATCATCGAGCAATGATCTAGACCTGTGGATCGTCATCGGCGGGTGACGCCCCACCCGAAAACGGACCATCCGCATCCGCCCCTATGGAGACGTTCAGGGCCTTGATGCCAAGCGTCCGCTCCTGGCGCGAAGCAGACTGATTTCGCAATCCGATCTGGCCGACGTCCTCGTTGGCCTGACTCAGCTGTTGCGCGCTGCCACGAACGTTGCCGCCTCCTTCAGCAGCGCCGCTTGCTCGCCATAAGGTTCCAGCAATTCATGCGCCTGCTCGACGAGCCCATTCAACTGGCCGCGTGCCCAATTCGCTCCGTGCAGCGCCACCAGCGTCGCCTTGCCGGCGGCGGCGTCCTTGCCGGTGGCCTTGCCCATCTGGCTGGCATCGGCGGTCAAATCGAGCAGGTCGTCGGCGAGCTGGAAGGCAAGGCCGATCGCAGAGCCGAATTCGGCCAGCCGTTCACGGTCTTCGGTGGGAGCGCCGGCGATCAGCGCGCCGGCCTCGCAGGCGAAGCGGATCAGCGCGCCGGTCTTCATCGCCTGCAGCCGGATGATGCCGGCCTCGTCCGGCGGGGTCTGTTCGGCTTCGAGGTCGAGCTTCTGGCCGCCGACCATGCCGCCGGGTCCGGCCGCGCGGGCAAGCGCCAGCACCAGGGCTGCCCGCCGCTCCGCCGGCAGCACGGTCGCCTCGCCGGCAATGATGTCGAAGGCCAGCGTCAGCAAGGCATCGCCGGCCAGGATGGCGGTCGCCTCGTCGAAAGCCTTGTGCACGGTCGGCTGGCCACGGCGCAGATCGTCGTCGTCCATGGCGGGCAGGTCATCGTGGATCAGCGAATAGCAATGCACGCATTCGAGTGCGGCCGCTATACGCAGTGCCGCCTCGCCGTCGGCGGAAAAGAGGGCGGCACTTTCCATGACCAGGAAGGGGCGCAGGCGCTTGCCGCCGTTCAGCACGCCGTGGCGCATCGCCGCCATCAGACGGTCGGGCCGCGCGATCTCGCCCGAAAGCGCGCGGTCGTCGAGCAGCCGCCGCAGCAGCACCTCGACGGCGGCTGCCCGTCTGATAAGCGCCATTTCGAACGCCATTTCGTCGTCATTCGTCATGGCCGGGACCGGTAGCCGACACTCAGACGTTGCGCAAGAAGCCAAGCGCCATTATGCCGGAGCAGGCAGATGCACGGGTTGGGCGGCTTGGCGGAACCGATCGTCGATCATGAGACCGAAAAGCTGGACATGGCGAAGAGATCGCGGGGCGTGAACCGCCGCGGTCTCAGGCGCTGGGTCCGGCGCGGCATCGTCGTGGCCGCGGTGCTGGCGCTCATCCCAACGGTGCTGACGTTTCTCTATCTGCCGTCCTTCGTGCACCCGGTCTCGACGCTGATGCTGAAGGATTTGGCGACGTTTTCCGGCTACGACCGCCGCTGGGTGTCGATCGACGACGTGGCGCCGGTGCTGGCGAATTCGGTCATCATGTCGGAGGATGGGCAATTCTGCTTTCACCGCGGCGTCGATCTCGGCGAGCTGAGGGGCGTTGTCGACGACGCGCTGGCCGGCGAAGCGACGCGCGGCGCCTCGACCATCACCATGCAGACGGTGAAGAACCTGTTTCTCTGGTCGCGGCCGCTGGGCTCGGTGCGCAAGGTCGTCGAACTGCCGCTGGCCGTCTATTTCGACGCGGTGATGTCGAAACGGCGCATCATGGAGATCTATCTCAACATCGCCGAGTGGGGGCCGGGCATCTATGGCATCGAAGCCGCGGCGCAGCACCATTTCGGCATTCCGGCAAAACAATTGTCGCGGCGGCAGGCCGCGCTGCTCGCCGTCTCCTTGCCCAATCCGATCGCCCGCAATCCGGCGAAGCCCGGGCCTGGCCTCAGACGGCTCGCCAATCTGATCGAGCGGCGGGCCGGCCGCTCCGGCGCCTATGTCGGCTGTCTGCAGTAGCCAGCTCAAAAAAATTCGCCGCAGTGCTGGCCAAAACGGCGCAGGGCGTGTATAGGCACCCGACTTTCTCAGATTCCGGCCCCTGAAACGGCCCTTTCACGAGGGCGGGCGGGGCTTTTTGACCATGTAGTGGAGCATATCCATGGCCGTTCCGAAACGAAAAACCTCTCCGTCCAAGCGCGGCATGCGCCGCTCGGCCGACGCCCTCAAGGCCCCGACCTATGTCGAGGACAAGAATTCCGGCGAAATGCGCCGCCCGCACCACATCGACCTGAAGACCGGCATGTATCGCGGCCGTCAGGTGTTGACGCCCAAGGAAAGCTGAGACCAGCTTTCCTGAAGCTTTGAGTTACCGAAAGACCGGCCACTGGCCGGTCTTTTTGCGTTCGGTGGTCGCGGTGGCCCCCTATTTTGACGCAATTCCCTAAGGAAAGCGCTACGCGCTTTTCCTGGAATTGCTCTGGCCCGCATCGCGAAACGCGGGCGGCAACCGCCAGCATCCTCCAGGTTTTGATCCCTGATCTGTCCTGGCGCTGTTCAGCGCGCGGGCATCGCCAGCCATGTCCGGACGGATATCTGGCGAGGTGGGGTCATTGCTGCCTGGCGCTCGCCCAGGCGACTTCTCCAAAACCAACCAGCGATCCGGGGAGCCGCTGCCATCGGAGATGGCAGCGCTCGATGTTTTTCGGCGCGCATGGGATTGCATGGGACGATTTCTTATGTAAATTTCTATTTTATAGTCGTAAATCGACACAGATGGGGATTTTGATGTGGGATTTCGTCAGCACGAGTGATCTCGACGACACCGAACAGGCGGTGCTTTCCCAGCTCAAGGTCGACGGGCGGATGTCGAGCGTCGACATCGCCAAGCGCATCGGCGTCACCGAAGCGACCGTGCGGCGCAAAATGGCCCGTGTGCTCGAGGATCCGGATATCTGCATCCAGGCTGTCGTGCGGCCGCTGCGCAGCGATGTCGGCATCGCTGCCATCGTCGGGCTCGACGTCGACCGCGAGCACATCATCAGCGTTGCCAGGAAGCTGTCGGAGTATTCGTTCGTCGACAGCGTCTACGCCATGACCGGGCCGTTCGACATCATCATCCAGCTCACCTTGCCATCAACGACCAGCCTGCACGACTTCCTGGTCAGCGAACTGTCCAATGTTCCCGGGATCAAGGATTCCGAGAGCTACATGATCGGCCGCGTGTTCAAGCACTCAGGCCGGGCCTACCAGCGCAGCAAAACCGAAGAAAAAAAAGAGGGTAACAATGATTGAGTTCTTCTCCACATCGCGCCGCCGCGTCCTGTCCCTGCTCGCCGCCGCGCCGCTTTTCCTGTCATTTACGGCAGCTTCCCATGCCGATGGCCTGATCGACCAGATCAAGCAGCGCGGCACCATCGTCGTCGGCACCGAGGCCGCCTTCGAGCCGTTCGAATTCGTGCGCGACGGCCAGATCGTCGGCTACAACAAGGACATTCTCGACTATGTCGTCAGCCAGCTTGGCGTGAAGCTCGACCAGCTGAACCTGCCTTTCCAGGGGCTGCTGCCGGGCCTGCTGGCCAAGAAGTTCGACCTGATGGCGACCTCGACCGGCATCAATGCCGAGCGGGCGGCGAAATACGCCTATACGCGGCCGACAGGCTCGTTCGAGAACGTCATCGTCGTGCGCGCCGACGAGGAGCGCATCAAGAAGCCGGAGGACATCAACGGCATGGTGGTGGCAACGCAGCTCGCCTCTTCCGTGCAGCCGATCATCGAGGCCTATGACAAGGAGCTCAAGGACAAGGGCGGCAAGGGGGTCGGCGAACTGAAGCTGTTCACCTCCTTCCCCGAAACCCATGTCGCTCTCGCCTCCGGTCAGGTCGACGCCATCGTCATCGCCTCGCCTTCGGCGGCCGTGCTGATGAAGAACGTTCCCGATACCTACAAGGTCGTCGGCTCGATCGGCGAGTTCTCCTATCTGTCCTGGGTCGTGCGGCCGGAGGACAAGGATCTGCGCGAATTCATCAACGCCAAGATCGGCGAGTTGAAGGATAGCGGCAAGCTGAAGGAACTTCAGCTCAAATGGTTCGGTTTCGAGATGAAGACGCCTGCCGAAGGCTATCTGCCGGCAGGCGCGCTCTAACCGGTTCCATCCTTGAACATGTCTGGCGCGGCGCAAGCGATGGTCGCCGTCATCGCTTGTGCCGGCGCCAGACAGCGTCCCTCCGTCCGAGCTGAAAAATGTTCCATTTTTCAAAAACGCTGACCTTCCTGCCGCAATTCCTGACCGGCGCCGGCATCACGCTCGGTGTCTCGGCGCTGGGGTTCCTGGTCGGAACGGTGATCGGCTTCGGCCTGCTCGCCTGCGGCCGGTCGCGCTGGCGCGTGGTTCGCTGGATCGGCGCGCTCTACACCAGCTTCATTCGCGGCACGCCGCTGATCGTGCAGATCTTCGTGGTGTATTATGTGCTGCCGGGCCTGGTCGGCATCGACCTGCCGCCGCTGCTGGCGGGCGTGCTGGCGCTCAGCTTCAACAGCGCCGCCTTCGTCGCCGAGATCCTGCGCGCCGGGCTGACGCGCATTCCCGCCGGCCAGTATGAGGCGGCCAAGGCGCTTGGCCTGAAGCCGGTGGTGACCTGGTTCAAGATCATCATGCCGCAGCTGTTTCGCGCCATCATACCGCCGATGGTCAACGAGTTCACCATGCTGGTGAAGGCGTCATCCATCCTGTCGGTGATCGCCGTGGTCGAGCTGACCCGCACGGCGCAGAACATCATGAACGTCACCTACCGGCCGGTCGAAGCCTTCTGCATCGCGGCGGTGCTGTATTTCATCGTGCTGTTCTCCTGCAGCCTGCTGACCAGGCATCTGGAACGCAAGGCGGAGGGAGCGCGCGCATGAGCTTCGACTTTTCCGTCATCCTGGACAATTGGCAGATACTCGCCAAGGGGTTCGGCAATACGGTGCTGATGTGCGGCGTCTCGCTGCCGCTCGGCTTCGCGCTCGGCATCGTGCTGGCGCTGGTCAGGCTGCGCGGCGGGCGGCTGCCGGCGGGAATCGTCTCGGCCTATGTCGAAATCTTCCGCAACATCCCGTTCCTGATCCAGATCTTCCTGTTGTTCTACGCCTTGCCGATGTTCGGCATCCGGCTGTCGCCAGTGGTCGTTTCGATCGGCGCGCTGTCGGCCTATGCCAGCGCTTATTCCGCCGAAATCATCAGAGGGGCGATCCAGTCCATCCCGTCTGGGCAGGTCGAGGCAGGCTATGCGCTGGGGCTGCGCTACTTCACGATCTTCCGCAAGGTCCTGGTGCCGCAAGTGGTCGGCTACATCCTGCCCGCGGCCACCAACCTCACCATCACGCTGATCAAGGAATCGGCGATCCTGTCGGCGATCACCGTGCCGGAACTCACCTACATGGCCCAGAACATCATCGGCCGCACCTTCTCGCCGGTGGAGATCTTCACCGCCATCGCATTGCTGTACTGGGGGCTGACCGCCCTTGTGGCGGCGATCTCGCGCAGCCTGGAGCACAGGCTGCAGCCCCATCTCGCAGCCCGCCGTGGCGCCTGATTCAAAAAGCCTTCAACACAGAGGAGACCCCATGTCCAAACTCACCATTGCGCCGCGCGATGTCTTCCAGACATTCATGAACTTCCCGCTGGTCGAGGACCTCGACACGCTGAAGGCCGATGTCGCCATCATCGGCATGCCCTATGGCGATCCCTATACGATCGACGAGCTGATCAACGACCAGACCAAAGCGCCGACCGCGGTGCGGCGCGCCTCGCAGCGCATCAGCCAGGCGCTCGACCGCTATGATTTCGACATTGGCGGGCCGGTCTTCGACGGCCAGGACATCAGGGTTGTCGATGTCGGCGACGTGCCCGGCGCTGCGGCCGATCATGTCGGGCACTACAGCAGAGCCGAGGCGGCGATCCGCAAGATCCGCGCGGCCGGCACGCTGCCGATCACCATCGGGGGCGATCACGGCATTCCGATCCCGATCTTCCGGGCACTCGACGGCGAAGGCCCGATCACGCTGGTGCAGCTCGACGCCCATCTCGACTGGCGCGACAACGTCAACGGCGTCAAGGAAGGTTATTCCAGCACCATCCGCCGGGCGTCCGAGATGGCGCATATCAAGGACATCTTCCAGGTCGGCATTCGCGGCCAGGGCAGTGCCCGCGCCGAGGAGGTGGCAGCCGCCCACGCGTACGGCGCCAACATCATCACCACCAATGAATGGCAGGATATCGGCACGGCGGCTTTGCTCAAGCGCATACCGGATGGCGGCCGTTACTATCTGACCATCGACGCCGATGGCCTTGATCCGGCTGTGATGCCGGCGGTCGAGGGACCGCAGCCCGGCGGTGTCACCTATCGCCAGACGATCGAGCTGATCAAGGGGCTGTTCGCCAAGGGAAAGGTCGTTGGCATGGACATCGTCGAGATCGCGCCTGCCCGCGACATCAACGAGATCACCTCGATGACCGCCGGCCACATCATCCTCAACGTCATCGGTGCGGCCGTGCGCGCGGGTCAATTCAAGCGCTGAGCCTTCCGTCCTTTCGTTTGAGGTAATTGCGGGCGGACAACCGTTCCGCACTTTCCTGGAATTGCTCCGTGTCAGCCGGTCAACCGGCTGACACGGTTGTTGCATGCGGTCTTCGACCGTGTTCAGCGCTGCCACCGAAAAATCTTGACGGCGTGCCAGTGGCGCATTCTACAAAGGATTGCCCCCACATGGAGACGCCAGATGTTCGGTGCCATTCCGCTGCTGATCGTGCCTTTCGTGCTCTACAATCTCGGGCTTCTGGGAATATTCGGCAGCGGTGACGACCCGTGGGCGAGCGAAATCTTCTCGTTCAGCATGATGTCGGGCGGCGTGTTCTCGATGACGCTGGGCGACCTGATGGTGCTGCTCGGGCTAATCTTCCTTTTCCTCGAAATAGCGAAGTCGGTGCGCACGACCAATGCTTCGATCATGGACCATCTTCTGTCGACACTGGTCTTCGTCGCCTTCCTGGTCGAGTTCCTGCTGGTGAAGGGCGCGGCGCATTCCGTGTTCTTCACGCTGATGGTCATCGCGCTGTTCGATGTGCTGGCCGGTTTCGCGGTGTCGATGCGGTCGGCAAGCCGGGATATCAATCTGAATTAAGCTTTTGGCGCCGACGTTTGCCTTGGTCATCCTGGGGCGGAGCAAGGAGCGAAGCGACGCAGCGCAGACCCCGGGATCCATGCCGCGACTTCAGAGCGCTGCAGCGGTGCAGAATTCTGCTCCGCTGCACTCTCCGGCAAAGGTCCCGGCATGGGTCCCAGGGTCTCCGCGACGGAGCTTCGCTCCTGCTTCGCCCTGGGATGACGAAGTCGGAAGGCTTCCAACGGCTCAGCCCGGATCGGCGGTGAAGCCGGCGGCCTCGATGCCGGCGATTGCCGCGGCCTCGTCATTGTCCGAGGTATCGCCGGAAATGCCGACGGCGCCGATGATGGCGCCGGCCTTGTCGCGGATCAGTACACCGCCGACGACAGGCAGCACGCGACCGCCCGACACGTCGGAGATGCCGGCGACGAGGTGCGGGCGCTCCTTGGCGAAGGCCTCGACCCGACGCGAGCCCATGCCGATGGCGAGCGCGCCATAGGCCTTGCCGGCCGACATTTGCGGGCGCAGGAACGAGGCGCCGTCCTGACGCTGGAAGGCGACCAGGTGTCCGCCGGCGTCGAGCACGGAGACGCCGAGCGGCTTGAGCTTGAGATCGGCGCCCTTGGCAAAGGCGGCATCGATGATTTGCCTGGCTTTTTCGAGCGGCAGTGCGGTCATGGCAATCTCCTGTTTGAAAACGCGCCGATCATCGACCGTCGACGGGCACGGCAAAATCCCGGTTTCGGTTGAAATTGCTTCGCATGAAGAGGCGGAATGGAAAGCAGCACCGATGCGGCATTGCCGCTTGCGTGCTTTCGCACCCGCGGTCGAGCATACCTGCCGGTCGCGCTATTTCTTCTTGGCGCGCGCCGTCTTCTTGGCGGGGGCCGCAGGCGCGTTGGCAAGGTCTTCCGCTTCCTTGGCGAGACGCAGCGCCCGCAGCTTGTTGGTCTTGGCCTGGCGGGCGTCGCTCTCGGCGACGTATTCGGCCATTGCCTTCTGGCGGACGGTGGCCGCCTCTTCCTGCTTCTTGAAACGCAGGTCGGCGCGCGCGCGGGCGGCATCCCGAGAGTTCTCAACCAAGACCTTATCCAATCCCGTGAATTGTGATTTCCGTACCTTCTAGCAGAGCCGGCCCCCAAACGGGAAAATAAGTTGGTCACGCAGCGGTGCTGGCGGCGAGGGCCTTGCTGGCGACCACGGCCTCATAGGCGGCCCGCAAGGTCGCACGAACGGTGGCGTCCGCTGGTGTATCGAGTGGCATGCCGAGATGCTCGTGGCGCAATTCGTCCATGAACTTGTCCCACATCGGCTGTCCGCCCTTCTCCAGAAGCTCGGCGCGGATCGAGAGTTCTTCGCTGACCGGCAGCCAGACGCGGCCCCAGGCACCGAGATGGGCCAGGATCGGCACCAGTGTGATGGCCATCTCGGTCAGGCTGTAGATCGCCTTCTGCTTGTGGCTGGGGTCGTCGGCCTTGGTCAGCATGCCCAGCACCATCAGCCGTTTCAGCCGGTCGGCGAGGATGTTGGAGGCAATGCCTTCCATCGATCCGTTGAGCAGTTCGCGAAAGTGGCGCCTGCCGCCGAAAATCATGTCGCGAAGGATGATCAGGCTCCAGCGGTCGCCGAACACTTCGAGCGACAGGTTGATTGGGCATCCGGACCGGCGATCCATGCTCATGATATTTTCTCCAAGAAACCAGTTGCATTATCGTATCAGTTCTATTATCGTGCAACTGATTGCAAAATGCAATCAGTATTGCGGAGCGGGAGACTGCGCCATGACGACGATCGAACGCCCCCAAATCATATCCGAAGCCTTTGGCGATCCGGCAAACCCGCCGCTGTTGCTGATCATGGGAGCGATGGCCTCGATGCTCTGGTGGCCGGAGGCGCTGTGCCGGAAACTGGCCGACGCGGGCCTGTTCGTCATCCGCTACGACAATCGCGATACCGGCCGCTCGGCCAAATATCCGCCGGGAGAGCCGCCTTACACATTCGACGACATGGCGGACGATGCCATGCGTGTCCTTGACGACCACGGCGTCGGCAAGGCGCATGTCGTCGGCATGTCGATGGGCGGCATGATCGCACAGCTTGTGGCTCTCAAGCACCCGTCCCGCGTCACATCGCTGACCGTCATCAGCAGTTCGCCGCTGGGGATCGACACCGCGCATCTGCCGCAGACGAGCGACGCCTATGCCAAGCATTCGGCCGAGGGCGCCAAAGTCGATTGGTCGGATCGCGGCCAGGTGATCGATTTCATGATCAAGGACACGCGCGCCATTGCCAGCATCGCGCATCCATTCGATGAGGCCCGGATGCGGGCCTTCGTCGAACAGGATTACGATCGCTCCGGTGGTTTGCTGAGCGCGACCAACCACTTCATGGTCAAGGGCGGCGACGATTGGAATGGCCGCCTGCGCGACTTGGCGGCGCCGCTGCTGGTCATCCATGGCACGGCGGATCCGATCTTTCCGGTCGAACATGGCGAGGCGCTGGCCGAGGCGGTCGCCGGTGCGACAATTCTTCGGATCGAAGGCGGCGGTCATGAGCTGCCTCCCGACGACTGGACGGTGATGACTGATGCCATCGTCACCCATACCCGAGCGAACCAAGGCGGCAAAGCGGGTCTTGACGAGCGAGGTCCATCGCGATAGTTAAGCAAATGCTTCAGTGTTAATTCGGCCAGCAGCGCCGCGCGGCCACCGACGAACCATGAAACAGACGAGCAAAAAAATGTCCCTGACGCTTCATTGCCATCCACTGGCCTCCTTCTGCTGGAAGCCGCTGATCGCGCTGTATGAGAACGGCATCCCTTTTACGCCTGATATCGTCGATCTTGGCGACGAGCAGTCGCGCGCGGCCTTCCTGAAGATTTCGCCGAGCGGCAAGATGCCGGCGCTGCGCGACGATGCGCGCGACCGCACGGTGCTGGAATCGACCATCGTCGTCGAATATCTGGCCGCGCATTATCCGGGGCCGGTCGACCTCGTTCCCGCCGACATCGACCTGGCGCTCGCCGTCCGGCAGGCCGATCGTTTCTATGATTTCTATGTGCAGGAGCCGATGCAGAAAATCGTCGGCGACCGGTTGCGGCCGCAAGACAAGACCGATCCGTTTGGTGTCGAGCAGGCCCGCGCCCAGTTGCGCAACTCCTACGCCATCATCGAGCAGGACATGCTGTCGAAAGACTGGGCGATGGGTGACGCCTTCACCATGGCCGATTGCGCGGCGTCTCCGGCGCTGTTCTATGCCAACAAGGTCGAGCCGTTCGGCGACAAATACCCGGCCGTAAAACGCTATCATGACCGCTTGATGCTGCGCCCCGCTTTCACCCGCGTGATCGAGGAGGCGCAGCCCTACTTCAAGTTCTTCCCGTACAACAACGGCTGATCGCGATGCTGCACGATCCTGCCCAGCTCGATCTGATGTTCCAGGCGCTCGCCGATCCGGCGCGGCGGCAGATGGTCGACCGGCTGTCGCGCGGGCCCGCGTCGGTCAGCCAGTTGGCCGAGCCGCTGGCGATGTCGCTGTCGGCCGTCGTCCAACACCTCAATGTGCTGGAGGCAAGCGGCCTGGTGCGCTCGGAAAAGCTGGGACGTGTGCGCACCTGCCAGATCGAGCCGAAGGCGTTGAGAGCGGCGGAACACTGGATCAATGAACGGCGCCTCGCCTGGGAGCGCCGGCTGGACCGGCTCGGCGATTTTCTCGCCGAAACCAAGGACGAAAGCTGAAGGAGGCGATGATGACGGAAGCATCCGTGACCCACGCGACGATCGTGCTGGAGCGCATCTACGAGGCCTCGCCGGCGCGCGTGTTCCAGGCGCTTGCCGACCCGCGGGCGCGCGTCCGCTGGGGGACCCCATCGAAAAATGTCGAACTGATCTACGACAAGGCCGACTTCCGTGTCGGCGGACTGGATATCAGCCGCTGCGGACCGCGTGGCAGTCTGATCTACCGGGTCGAAACCCGCTACATCGACATCGAACCCGAGCAGCGCATCGTCTCGACCGAGCTGGTCCGCGAGGGCTGGAACCGGCTTTCCGCCTCGTTGATCACGGTTGAGCTTCAGCCGGTCGGTGCGTCGACGCGGCTGGTGCTGACCGATCAGATCGCCGCCTTCGGCGGCAAGGACATGGTCGCCGGCAGCGAGGCTGGATTCAGCGCGGCATTGGACAATCTGGCTGTCGAATTCTTGTCCACGACCGTCGGCGCCTGACAAGCAGCGATCGATCGGAACGGGCGCCGCTGAAACCAGAGGAGCAATCATCATGCATGGCAAAAGCAGATCGGACTTGGTGCGCAGCTATTTCGCGGCCTATCGGGCAAACGACCGCGCGATTATGGAGGCGGCACTGACCGACGATTTCACCTTCACCAGCCCCTATGACGATGCCATCGACCGCGCGACCTATTTCGTGCGCTGCTGGCCGAACAACAAGCTCATCAGGTCCATCACCGTCGACAGAATCTGCGAGGACGGCGATGCGGTTTTCGTTCTCTACCGCTGCGAAACATCGGACGGCAAGACCTTCCGCAACACCGAACTCCATTCGTTCCGCGACGACCAGCTGCGCAGCGTGGAGGTCTATTTCGGCGCCGCCTGGAAGGATGGCGTTTTCGTTCCGCAGCCATAACTGGCCAGTTCGATCAACCACAGAGGAGAAACCCGTGACCGGACATTCCGTCGTCCACTCCACCTTCGTCATCGAGCGCTTCTATCCGGCGTCGCCCGCGAAGGTCTATTTTGCGCTCAGCAATCCGGCCGCCAAGAAACGCTGGTTCGCCGACCCCGACAATCCGATGACCCACAGGCACGAGATGGATTTCCGCGTCGGCGGCAAGGAGGTCAATGCCGGTGGGCCGAAGGATGGGCCGGTCCACGTCTACAACGCTATCTATCAGGACATCGTGCCGGACCAGCGCATCGTCTACAGCTACGAGATGCTGTTTGGCGAAACCCGCATTTCGGTGTCGCTGGCCACGATCGAACTCCTTGCGGAAGGCGAGGGGACGCGGTTGGTGCTGACAGAGCAAGGCGCTTTCCTGGACGGCCATGACAAGTCGGAGACACGCGAGCACGGGACCAGGCTGTTGCTCGATGCGCTTGGCGCCTTCCTGGGCACGAAGGACTGAAATGGGATGATCTGTCGGGCGACTCGAGTGGTCACGCTTCCCAGAACTGATCGAGCCAGATGTTGAGTTTCAGGAAGCCGGCATTGCTTACAGTATAGACGCGCCTAGTGCCTTCGGCCTTGGCGTTGACCAGCCCGGCATCGAGCAGCACCTTCAAATGTTGCGACACAGCCGGGCGCGATACAGGCAAACCCGCTGCCAGTTGATTGACAGTCTTCGGGCCGCGGCGGAGCTCTTCCAAGAGATAACGCCGGTTGGGGTCGGCAATCGCCATGAAGGCGTCGGAAAACAACATGCCCTATTAGTGAGGCAAAGTCTTTCGAATCTCAACCGGTGGTTTCAGCTTTTCTGCGTGGATCAAGTCGCAATGCTTCCGGCGTCACCGAACGGTCGGCCGGCTGCGTCTTGAAGGCGTCGCGGTCGCCGATCGGCACCGGAGCGCGGCGGCTGATGCGCAGCAGCGTATAGCCCGCCAGGCTGAGATGGGCGAAGGCGGTCGCCAGGAACAGGCCTTCCGGGCGCATCCAGCCCATCAAGGCGGCCGCCAGCAAGGGCCCTATCATCGTGCCGAAGCCATAGAGCAGCAGCAGGCCGCCCGATACCTTGACGAAATCCTCGGAGCGGGCGTGGTCGTTGGCATGCGCCACTGCGATCGAATAGAGCGTGTAGGCGAAGGCACCGTAGGCGGCGGTGCAGACGATGACGAACACGGCGGAGCGTGGCTCGAACAGGAAGATCGCAAGCGCGAACAAGGCTGCGCCGAAGGCAGCGCCCGCCAGCACGAAACGCCGGTCGGTCTTGTCGGAGAGACGTCCGGCCGGAAGCTGCATGGCCGCACCGGCGACCACCACCAGGCTCATCATCAGGGCGATCTCGGCCGTGGAGATGCCGATGCGGGCGCCATAGACGGCGCCAAGCGTACCCCAGGCACCATTGGCGATGCCGATCAGAAGGCAAGCGACAGCCGATACCGGCGAATTGGCATAAAGGCCTTTGACGTCGAGCGAGACATCCTGCAGCGGCTTGGGGTGGGAGGCGGTCGAGACCGCTGTCGGGATCAGCGACAGGCAGAACAGGATGCCGGTGATCATGAACAGCGACGCCGACCTCACGTCGCCACCGGCGACGATCATCTGCCCGCCCATGATCGAGGCATAGGTGACCATCATGTAGAGGCCGAAGACGGTGCCGCGGTTCTCGTTGGTGGCCTTCTCGTTCAGCCAGCTCTCGATGACCATGAAGGCGCCGGCCATGGTGAAGCCGGTGAAGGCGCGCAGCAGGATCCAGACATATTCATCGATGATCAGCCCGGTGAGCAGCGCCACGATGGCGCCCGACGCGGCAAAGGCGCCGAAGGCGCGCACATGGCCGGCGCGCCGCACGAGGCGCGGGGCAAAGAAGCAGCCGGTGACGAAGCCGCCGGCCCAGGCCGTGCCCATCAGGCCGAGCGATGCGGTCGAGAAGCCTTCCAGTTGGCCGCGCAGGGGCAACAGCAGCCCGTGCAATCCAGACGCCGCGAGCAGGAATGCGGTGCCGCGAAGCAGCGAGAGGATCGGCCTGTAGGTTGCGAACATTGTTTGATCCGGCTCGAGTTTCACAGGGGCGCTGGGTCTGAAGACAGTCGCATTCGGGCTTTTCGGCGGCGGACCTTCGCGCCGGCGCGTCTATCCGCGGCGGAACAGCGCCTCGGCGGCCGATTTGGTGGTGTCCTTGGCCTTGAGCTCGGCTTCCAATCGGGCGATCTCGCCGCGCAGGATGCCGATGCGCTCGGTCAAGTCACTGACGGAAAGCAGCGACAGGTCCTGCCCGATCTCGTGCGGGCGTGCTTTCTTCTTGGGTTCGTCGTCGAAGATCGCCATCGTCGCTCCTCCCTGATTGACCATTTGCGTGATTTGGCAATGAGCATACATAGGGCAAGGGCACGGATGCAAACGCTGCCGAAAGACCGGCATTACGGAGACGGGAAAATCCATGGCGAGCGGACAGAAAATTCCGGCAAGAATGACGGCCATTGCGATCTCCGAACCCGGTGGCCCCCGAGTGCTGAAACCGGAAACGCGCGACGTGCCGCAGCCCGGCCCCGGCGAGATCCTGATCAAGGTGCATGCCGCCGGCGTCAACCGGCCCGATGTCCAGCAGCGTAAGGGCGCTTATCCGCCGCCGCCCGGTGCATCCGACTTGCCGGGCCTCGAAGCCTCGGGCGAAGTGGCCGCCCTTGGCGACGACATATCGCGCTGGCGCATCGGCGACCGCGTTTGCGCTCTGACGCCGGGCGGCGGCTATGCCGAATATGTCAAGGTCCATGCCGGCAGCGTGCTGCCGCTGCCGGCCGGCTTTACCCACACCGAAGCGGCGGCGGTGCCGGAAAACTATTTTACCGTCTGGCACAATGTGTTCGAACGCGGCGGCCTGAAGAGCGGCGAGACATTGCTTGTCCATGGCGGCTCGTCCGGCATCGGCACAACGGCAATCCAGCTTGCCTCGGCATTCGGCGCCTATGTCATCACCACAGCCGGCAACAAGGAGAAATGCGACGCCTGCCTGCAGCTCGGCGCCGACTGGGCGATCAATTATCGCGAGGAGGATTTCGTCGCCGCGGTCAAGGAGGCGACCGGGGGCAAGGGCGCCAACGTCATCCTCGATATGGTCGGCGGCGACTATGTGGCGCGCAATTACGAGGCCGCTGCGGTCGAGGGCCGCATTGTCCAGATCGCCGTGCAGGCTGGCGCCGTGGCGAGCGCCGACTTTTCCAAGATCATGGTCAAGCGGTTGACTCACACGGGTTCGACGCTGCGGCCACGGACCGTCGAGTTCAAGGCGGCGATCGCAGCAGTGCTGGAGGCGCAGGTGTGGCCGTTGCTCGGCACGCGCAAGGTGGCTCCGGTCATGGACATGATCTTCCCGCTCAGCGAAGCCTGGCGGGCGCATGAGCGCATGGAGGACGGCGAGCATATCGGCAAGATCGTGCTCGACGTCGGCTAGGACGTATCGAGATTCAGCCGGCCTGCAAATGGCTGATACCTGCGCCTCCGGTGCCTACTTACTTCGATACGGCCTGACCTGAATCTCGACATGTCCTGGGGCGTGTGTCTTCCCTGCCTACAAGATGAACAAAGGCTTAATGGTGCAATGCAGCATTTGCATCATTGCTATGCAAAATCGGCCGTTCAAGTCCTGATCGATGATGACTATTTGAGCATCACCGAAACGAACAAATCACTGGAGGACTACCATGAACCCGATCCGCGCTTTCCGTAACTGGCGCATGTACACCGAGACCGTGCGCGAACTGAACCGCCTCAACGCACGTCAACTCAGCGATCTCGGCATCAATCGCGCCGACATCGAAAAGATCGCCCGCAAAGCGATCTGACGTAAAGCGTGACCTGCAAAGGTCGCGCCTTGCAAGCCAGAGCCGCACCAGACGGATTTTCCGTCGCGGTTCCAAGCCCGCTGGACCCAGTCCGGCGGGTTTTGTCGTTTTGGGGTCGACACCAGCCGAATGCCGCCCGACAGCAATCAGCGGTCGATCTCAGCTTTGCGCCCTTGGCGGTCTGACGATTGCCTGGAGATGCCCCCTTGAGATCATCGCCATGTCGGTTTTGAATTCGCTCCGCTCGATGGCATGAGCGCGGCCCGGTCGCTGCTTCCAAAAACGTTGCGAAACGGCCCGAGAGCGGTTATACAGACCGCGAATTTCCCATTTTGGTGGCTCTAAACCACCGCCCGCGCGGGAACGCGGGCGAACGAGAAGGATTTTTTGAAATGGCCAATACGCTGCTGATGCCCAAGGCGACCGCTGTCTGGCTGGTCGACAACACCGCGCTTTCCTTCGAGCAGATCGCGCAGTTCTGCGGGCTGCATCCGCTCGAGGTCAAGGCGATCGCCGACGGCGAATCGGCGCAAGGCATCAAGGGCATGGACCCGATCATGACCGGCCAGCTGACCCGTGACGAGATCGCGCGTGCCGAGAAGGACCCGAACCAGCGCCTGAAGCTTTCGGACCCCAAGGTCCGCGTGCCGGAATCGAAGCGCAAGGGGCCACGCTACACGCCGCTGTCGAAGCGTCAGGACCGGCCGAATGCCATTCTGTGGCTGGTGCGCAACCATCCCGAACTCAAGGACGCGCAGATTTCGCGCCTCGTCGGCACCACCAAGTCGACGATCGAACAGATCCGCGAGCGCAAGCACTGGAACTCGGCCAATCTGCAGCCGATGGACCCGGTGACGCTGGGCCTCGCCTCGCAGATCGACCTCGACATGGAAGTCAACCGCGCTTCGCGTGGTCGCGAGCAAGCGCAGCCGGTCGGCGACACGCTGCTGCCGGCGGCCTTGACCGAGCGTCTGGTGCCGGCCCCCGAGAAGCCCAAGGACGAGGACGCAGAACTCGACGCCAACGCCGTTTTCGCCAAGCTCTCGGCTTTGAAGTCGAAGAATACCGATAACGACGACGAGTGAGGCACAGCTCACTTCCCTTCTCCCACAAGAGGAGAAGGGAAGACCTGAACCTCAGCTTCGCGCAGAGCGGTCCGGCGCCATGCCGTAATCCTCACTGCGCTCGACCGCCCGGTAGAAGTCGGCAAGCTGCTTGCCGCGCTCCGGCTTGAAGATGCGGCCGGCGATGATCACCGAGGCGATGCGATCGATGCGGAAGGCGCGAAAATCGTCGCGCATCTCGCACCAGGCAACCAGCGTCCACACCTTACCCCAGAACCACAAGCCGAGCGGACGGATATCGCGCGCGGTGCCGCGGCCGGCTTCGTCGCAATAGTCGATGGTCAGCACCTGGCGCTTTTCGACCGCGCGCTCGATCAGGTCGATCGCCTCGCGGGCGGCGTCGCTCACCACCCACATCGGGGTGTGGATCTCGGTGCGGGCGATACGGTCCTTTTCGGCATCCGGCAGCACCGCACCGATCTTGACCAGCGCCTCGTCGGCGGCCCTCGCCATGGCCGCGCCGCCAAAGGCGCGCACCATGCGGGCGCCGGCAACCAGCGCCACGATCTCGTCACGCGTGAACATCAGCGGCGGAAGGTCGAAACCCTCCCTCATCATGTAACCAACGCCGGCCTCGCCGTCGATCGGCACGCCGGTCGACTGCAGGTCTGCGATATCGCGGTAGATGGTTCGCTCGGAAACCTCGAGCCACGTGCCAAGCTTCTGGGCGGTGACCAAGCGGCCACCGCGCAGATGCTGCACGATCTGGAAGAGCCTGTCGGCGCGTCGCATCGTATGGTCCCTCGGCGTTGTTTCTATGCATGTCGCCCAAAACCGCAGAACACTTTTGGGCGGCATGTGTCATGTTCTTGCGCATGCCGTTATCCCAAAACCGCAAAACACTTTTGGGCGGCATGCATCATGGTTTCAGCCCTTCGCGCTTGCGCTGCGCGGCGACGAATGCCGCGCCGAAGGACAGTTTTCCGGTGGTCGGAGTCTTCGCATCGAGCACGCGCCAGAAGGGCGCAATGTCGCTCAGCGTCATGCCGCGTTCGAGATCCTCGTTGGCTGCCTCGGCGACGGTGCGCAGATGATAGCCGATGGTGACCGGGCATGTCACTTCAGCGCCATGCTCGAGGGCAAGTGCCGTACGCAGCGCTCGGACATCCATCTCGACGCCTTCGGGGATCGAACGGATGAAATCATCGACCTGGCGAGCGGTCGGCACCAGCATCGGCTGGCCCTCGATAACATCGGCCATCGTACGCGGCGTCGGTTTCACCCCGTTGATGCCGGGCGTGTTCAACCTGTCGTTCCAGCTCTTCACCATTCCGCGCCGTCCCTCCTCAGACAAAGAGTCCGAAACTGTTGCCATCAGGGTCGAGGCAATAGGCGAATGTGCCGGCAGGGATGGAGATGGCCGGCGAGACGACCTGGCCGCCATTGCGTGTCACCCGTTCCATGGCGTCCTCGATCGGGGCGGCAACAGACAGGTGAATGGTCGGTCCGGTTCCGGGCGCCGCAGGCTTGCCGGGATAGACATGGCCGGCAGCCATCCGGTCCTGTGCCGCAAACATCGCGGTCGGATTTGGCCCGCTCTCCTCGAGATGCAGGTCGTTCTGCAGCACCGACGCATAGAAGGCCCTCGCTCTGTCCATGTCGGTAACAGGTATCTCGAACCAGACCGAGGCTTTTGCAGGAATGAAAACCATGCGTTTCTCCCGAAGTAAGTTTGGTGGCGACACCTATTGCACGTCCATCCTGACAGCATACTGTCAGGAGGCTTCAGCATACTCCTTGGCGAACAGCGTCCGCATCCGCGCGAGATCGCTGTCTCTTTCGGGATAGAGCGTCTTCAGAAAGGCAAGCGCGAAAGTGCCCGGCGCCGAACCCGGCGCGGAAATGACTTTGCCGTCGGCAACGGCATGCGGCACATCCTGATAGTTGTCGTCGCCGGCATAGGCTGCTTCATGGCCGTTGATCCAGTCGCGGCCATTGCTGGTGTGCCTGGCGTTCTCGAACAGGCCGGCCCGGGCCAGCGCCAATGTGCCGGCGCAAATACCGCCGACCACGCCGCCACGCGACGCAACGGCGGTGAGCAGTACCGCCGCGTCCGGCGGCGCCTTGCCTGCCCATTGGTCTGAGCCGATAACGGCGATGGCGTCGAGATCGGTATTCTCATCGACCCTGGCCGAGCGATCGGGCGTCAGTCGAAAACCGCTGATCCCGGTGACTGGCTTGCCGTCTGATGTCAGCGAAACCGCGCGGGCGCCGAACCATTCGACCGCCGATGCCGCCAGCAGGCCATATTCCCAGTCGGCAAAGTCTTCGATGAAAAGAAAGCCGATTGTCTTCTGTTCGGGCATAAGCTCGCTCCATCCCTCGCGCGCCAAACCTGCTATCTGGCCTATTATCTGGGCGTTGGGGCGCCCACATCCAACCGCTGTGTCGAAAAATTCGTCTCAATTGCCGCGAAGGCGACGCTCGGCATACATGTCCGGCCAGCCGATATCCTTGCGAATGTCCGCCGGCAGCGAGTTCAAGAACCGCTGGGTGCGGATTTCATTGCGCATCGTCCGGATCTTGCCGACATAGTGCTGCATGCCGCGCAGAAGGGTAAAACCGTTCATAGCTAGTCTCCTCTCTCTGAATGGAGACACTATCGCATACCCCTCCTGACAGCAGTCTGTCAGGAGGGTGGCAGGCGCGCGACGATAGTTGCGATTGGTGCGTATGCCGGGGGAAGGCACCGTTTTCCCGGCATCGGACCGCGGCCCTCAGCAGGCTTTCAGGGCTGACATTGTTCACCGTGGGGATACCGATCGAGGCTCCACTGTTCATCCTGCGGCGACGGACTGTCAGGATACGCGGCCTTCAGCGATGCGGCCGCAGTTCTGATATGAAAGGAGAAAATTCTACCCCAAAAACAGGGAGACGACCATGAGCCTGCAACTGACAGGAATCCATCATCTGACCGCCGTCACCGCCAATGCACCGGGCAACCTTCATTTCTATACGAAGGTGCTGGGCCTGCGGCTGGTCAAGAAGACGGTGAACCAGGACGACACCTCGGCCTACCACCTCTTCTATGCCGACGGCGAAGCGACACCAGGCACGGATCTCACCTTCTTCGACTGGCCGGTTGGCCGCGAGCGGCGTGGCACGCACAGCATCGTGCGGACCAGCCTCAGGGTCGGCAGCCAGGAAAGCCTTGCCTGGTGGAAGCAGCACTTGGCCGGCGAAAACATCGCGACAAGTGAGATCGCCGACATCGGCGGCTACCCCTGCCTGGATTTCGAAGACCCAGAGGGCCAGCGCCTGCGCCTCGTCAGCGATGGCGGCAAGGGCGACAGCCATGCCTGGGCGCAAAGTCCGGTGCCGGCCGAGCACCAGATCCGCGGGCTCGGGCCGATCGTCATCAGCGTTCCCGACATCACCAACACCGAGGCGGTGGTGACGCAAGTGATGAACATGCGCAAGGCCCGCGACTATGCCTCGCCGGAAGGTCAGGTTCACGTCTTCGAAATGGGTGACGGCGGGCCGGCGGCGGAGCTTCACGTCCTGGTGCAGCCAGGCCTCGCGCCGGCACGGCAAGGCGCCGGTGCGGTTCACCATGTCGCCTTCAGGGCGCCGGACCAGGAGACGCTGCATCAATGGACCGCCCGTCTGGCCGAATTCCGGTTGCCGTCGAGCGGCGAGGTCGAACGCTATTACTTCCGTTCGCTTTATTTCCGCGAGCCGAACGGCATCCTGTTCGAGATCGCCACCGATGGCCCGGGGTTCACCGCCGACGAGCCGCTGGAAACGCTGGGTGAAAAGTTGGCTCTGCCGCCTTTCCTCGAACCGAAGCGCGCCTCGATCGAGGCCGGTCTCAAGCCGCTCAAGTAGATCGCCCAGACCAAAGACGGGCGCCGCGTTCCGGTTCGGATCGCGGCGCCTATTCTTTCTCAGGGAAGGAATGAGGCGCTTTGACAGCCGGCCGCGTTGCTGGTCAAAGGCGGCATGTCGAAACTCCTCGCGCTCGTCATTGTTGGCATCATGGCCATCCAGCTGATCAAGCCGCTCGGCTGGCCGGGGCTGAAGCGACGCAGCGACTTCTGGAAGCTCGCGCTGCTGGCGATGGCGGCGATTTCCATAACGGCCGTGCTCGGGCATTGGACATAAGCCTGCGCGCAGGGCAACGCCACTCCTGCCGGTCGTTCAAGAGGCAAGCACCGGGCCGACGAGATGCTCGGCCCAGGCGCGGTAGCCGGCTTCCGAAGCATGAAAACCGTCGGAGGCAAAACCCTCTTCAGGATTTGTGATCGGCAGGCGTGGCGCCGGCACCGCACCGCGTTCCAGGCAAAGGCGTTCGCCCATCCGGTTCATCTCGGTGGCGCGCACCTCGAGGATCTTTCCGAGCAGCGGCGGCATCGCCGGCGCTCGCGTGAACTCCAGCACCGGCGACCACACCACGCGCGCCTCCGGCCATTTGGCGCGTAGCGCATAAAGCAGGCCGCCGAACTCCTTCTTGAAGCGCGGCACCGAGTGAAAGTTCTTGGTGTCGTTGGTGCCGATGGCGAGCACGATATGCGTCCACGGATCCGCCGACAGATTGGGCAGGACATGGTCGCGAATCTGGCCCGACGTTGCCGAATTGAAGCCGGCCGCCCGCCAGCGCACGGCGTGGCCGGTGCCTTGCGCGATCAGCATGGCAAGTTGCGCGGCAAGCCCGTCTTCGGAATTGCCTATGCCGACCGAAGCGGCCGAGGAATCCCCCAGCACCAGAAGCGAGATTGGCGGCGCCTTGCCCGGGAGATCGTGCATGACCGGCCCCTGCGCCGGCAGCATGCGCGTGGTGCGGCGGCGCACGCCAAGGCCCTGCCAGACATAGACAGGGTAGGCCAGCCAGGTGAGAAGGGCGAGAAGGCGCTGCATGCCGCACCTTTAGCGCATGTTGCGGCTGACGTGAACGACCGGCGGCTGCCTGTCGCGCTAATCGCAACAGGTCTCCCGAGTTCCAGACCGGTCGCCATATTCATCGTGCAAGCGTACCCAGTCCATCAGGCCGTGATAGGGGCCTGTTTCGTTGCGGCCCTTCGGCGTCATGTCGAGATAATCATAGGTGCCGATGAGTGCCTCGCCGCCGCGGGCGCGCGATAGGAAGGTGAGGAAGATGTCGCCGGTCCCGTCCCTGTAGAAAACGCTGGTGCCGGGAAGCTCCTTCGACGTCCGCGGACGGGTCTCGAAATTGTAGGTGGTATCGCCGGCGGCGATCTGCTTGTCGGTGAAGGAGACCTGCATGTCGAAGTTGAAATCCGAAGCGTAGGACGACACCCAGTCGAACTTCCAACCCATGCGCTGCTTGTAGGGCAGCAATTCGGCCAGCGGTGCGCGCGAAATCACCACTAGCGACACGTCGTGATGTCTGAGATGCTGGTTGGCGCCGTCGATATGGTCGGCAAGGAAAGAGCAGCCCTCGCAATGATGGTTGCACCCCGGCCCGAACATGAAGTGGTAGACGATCAACTGGCTGTTGCCGGCAAACAGGTCGGCCAGTCTTTTCGGCCCTTGCGCGGTCTCGAAGACGTAATCCTTGCGGATTTTCAGCCAGGGCAGTTCGCGCCGCTCGGCCGCGATGCGCTCGCGAAGCCGCGTCAGTTCCTTCTCGCGGGCCAGATGCTGCTTGTGCGCCTGGAACCAGTCTTCACGCGAAACGACCTTGTTGCGATGCATGAACCTCTCCTGTCTGTCATCCCAAGGACGTTCGGGACGGGCGAAAACCGACATCGCCGGCTGTTTGTTCGATCATGATCTTCTCCGAAAACCGGATTTCCACTTTCGGGATCATGCTTCAGCGCCGGAGAGGAAATAAGGACGCAGACGTCTCGTCCCAAGCCCGGCAAGTCGCACAAACAAAAAACCCGGGCGCGTCGGCCCGGGTTTCAAGGAGAGAGAACCTGTGGTCAGGCGGCCTGTTCCAGGCTCGCCTTCCATTTTCCGAGTGCCGCCAGATGGTTCATATGGGCGCGATGGGTGAAGGCGGCCTGGCCGGCGGCGACATTGGCTGCCTTGCCGCTCCAGGCTTTCTGCGGCGCGGCCTGCAGTGCACGGCCATAGGAGAAGGTCAGCTTCCACGGGTGCGGCCCGATGGCGTTGATGGCGTTGAGGTTGGCGGTCGCTTCCTCGTCCTCCTGGCCACCGGAGAGGAAGGCGATGCCCGGCACCGCTGTCGGCACGGTCTCGCGGAACAGTTTTATGGTCTTTTCTGCGATTTCCTCCGGACTGTTCGTCTTGCCGGATTTCTTGCCTGCGATGACCATGTTCGGCTTCAGGATCGTGCCTTCGAGCACAACGCGCGCCGCGTAGAGCTCGTCGTAGAGCTTCATCAGCGTCGCCTTCGAAATCTCATAGCAGGTGTCGATGTCGTGGGCGCCGTCCATCAACACTTCCGGCTCGACGATGGGCACGATGCCGGCCTCCTGGCAAAGTGCCGCATAGCGGGCGAGCGCATGGGTGTTCGAACCGATCGAATTGGCCGAAGGCACGCCCTTGCCGGTGTCGATGTCGATCACCGCGCGCCATTTGGCGAAGCGGGCGCCGAGCTTGTAGTAATCGGCAAGGCGCTCGCGCAGGCCGTCAAGGCCCTCGGTGATGGTGTCGCCGGGAAAACCGGCCAGCGGCTTGGCGCCGGCATCGACCTTGATGCCAGGGATGGCGCCGGCCGCCTTGATGATATCGACCAGCGGCGTGCCGTCGGCCGCCTTCTGGCGGATCGTCTCGTCGTAGAGGATGACGCCGGAAATGTACCGGGTCATCGCCTCCCTGGCGCGGAACATCATCTCGCGGTAATCGCGGCGGCTGTCGGCTGTCGATTCGACGCCGATGACGTCGAAGCGCTTCTTGATGGTGCCGGAACTTTCGTCGGCGGCCAGCAGGCCCTTGCCATCAGCCACGATCGCGGCGGCAATGTCTTCGAGACGTTCGCTCATTCTGCTTCTCCTGAAACGGTTGTTCCGCGCTTAACGGAAGTCTAGCGCCAAAGGAATGGCATCGGAAAGCTCGAATCGATTGAAAGCCTCTGGCGCCGCCAGCCGCACCGTCGATCTCGCCGGGCCTATTTCTTTAACACGTCGACGCCGGGCAGCGGCTTGCCTTCCATCCATTCCAGGAAGGCGCCGCCGGCTGTCGAGACGTAAGTAAAATCGTCGGCGACGCCGGCATGGTTGAGCGCCGCCACCGTATCGCCGCCGCCGGCAACCGAGACCAGCTTGCCGGCCTTGGTACGCGCTGCCGCATGCTTCGCCGCCGCCACCGTCGCGTGGTCGAAGGGCGCGATCTCGAAGGCGCCGAGCGGGCCATTCCAGACCAGCGTCGCGGCGCGGTCGATCCATTCGCCAATGGTCTTCACCGTTTTGGCGCCGACATCAAGGATCATGCCGTCGGCCGGCACGTCCGAGATGGCGACGGTCTCGCAGGCCGCGCCCGCCTTGAATTCCTTGGCGACGACGCCGTCGACCGGCAGGATGATGGCGCAGCCGGCCTCGGCCGCCTCGATCATGATCTGTTTGGCGGTGCTGGCGAGATCATGCTCGCACAGCGATTTGCCGACATCGGTGCCGCGCGCGGCGAGGAAGGTGTTGGCCATGCCGCCGCCGATGACCAGCGCGTCGACCTTCTTCACCAGGTTCATCAAGAGGTCGATCTTGGTCGAGACCTTGGCGCCGCCGACAATGGCGACCACCGGACGGACCGGGTTTCCCAGACCTTTCTCCAGTGCCTCGAGTTCGGCCTGCATGGTGCGGCCGGCGAAGGCAGGCAACAGGCGCGCCAGCCCCTCCGTCGAGGCGTGGGCGCGGTGCGCCGCGGAAAAGGCGTCGTTGACGAAGATGTCGCCACAGGCGGCGAGCCTTTCGGTGAAGGCCGGGTCGTTCTTCTCCTCGGCCTTGTAGAAGCGGGTATTTTCGAGCAGCAGCACGTCGCCCTTGTTCATGGCGGCGATGGCGCTTCCGGCCGTGTCGCCGACACAGTCGCTGGCGAAGCCGACGGGGCGGCCAAGCACCTCAGCCGTTGCCCTGGCGATCGGCTCCAGCGAGAATTCGGGCGAAGGGCCATCCTTGGGGCGGCCGAAATGCGCCAGCAGGATGACCTTGGCGCCCTTGCCGGACAGTTCGGCGATGGTCGGGGCGATGCGTTCGATGCGGGTGGCGTCGGTGACCTTGCCCTCAGTGACGGGAACGTTGAGGTCGACGCGCACCAGCACGCGCTTGCCGCTGATGTTGCCGATGTCGTCCAGGGTCTTGAAGGCGGCCATGCGGGTTCCTTTCGCGAAAAATCGGGGGACCATACCCCGCGCCAACGACGATGCAAGGCTTAGGCTGCGGCGGGAACGAAATTTTGAGATCGGTGCGAAGCCTGTGGTGGTGGCGGATAAGGGGCGGCGTAAACGATCGCCGTGTCAACTCTCGGTCGTTGCCTTCTCCGCAGGCGTTTCCGGCGCCGGCTTTTCGTCGACCCGCCCCTCCTCCATCTGCGTCTCGGTCGGCTTGCGCCAGTTGCGGATGAAGGCGGAGATACGGTCGCCGATTTCGCCGGCGCTCAGGAACACCGGCACCCGCGCCACCGGAGCGGTCGGCTCGAAGGAAAGGCCAAGGCCTATGATCTTGCCCTTGTCGTCGACGTCGCGGACGATCAGCTCGATCGGACCGAGCAGCACGCGGTCGGCATATTCGGCATGACCGCCGAGCCGCCCTGTCACCAGCGCGCCGACGGTGAGCTTTTGCTCGGCTTCGGTCAGGCTAGGCGCATAGGCCGCTTCCAGTTCGGCGGCGGAGCGTGCCGGGTCGACGGCGAAGGCACCGAAGAAATCCGCATCCTCGGGATCGACCACGGCGCGGCTGGCGAACAGCTTGTCGAGCAGGCGCGGGTAACGATCCGGCACGAAGATATAGACATGGTCGCCGGCGGCGAGCCGGCCCATGTCCTGGAAGCGCATCGAGCGGCCGTCGCGCAGCACCAGCGAGGGCCGCGCCCAGCGCGGGATGCGCTCGCCGCGCGCCACCGGACTGCCGGGTGCGACGCGATAGGCGAGCAGTTCGTGGTGGGCCGAGCCCGGCAGTTCCAGCTCGACCTTGTCCAGAGGCCCGAGGCGTGCCGGAACGATCAGGCCGAGGCGACGTGCCAGCGGCCCGACCGTCCAGCCCTGGATGACCAGCGACACCAGCACGATGATGAAGGCGGTGTTGAAGATGACACGGCCGTTTTCCAGGCCGCCGAGCAGCGGGGTGATGGCGAGCAGGATCGACACCGCGCCACGCAGGCCGACCCAGGAGACGAAGGCGACTTCGGGACGCGGCAAGCGGAACGGGATCAGGCAGAGCCAGACCGCGATCGGGCGGGCGATAAACATCAGGAACAGGCCGAGCAGCACCGCCGGCACCATGATCGCCGGAAACTGCGACGGCGTCGCGAACAGGCCGAGGATCAGGAACATGATGATCTGCGCCAGCCACGACATGCCGTCCTGGAAACGCTTGAGGATGGTGACGGCGCGGATGTCGGAATTGCCCGCAATGAGACCGGCGATATAGACCGCCAGGAAACCGGAGCCGCCGATGGCGCCGGCGGCGGCGAAGACCATCAGCGACAGGGTCAGCACGAAGATCGGCAGCAGGCCATGGTCGAGATTGAGCCGATCGACGAGGCGCACGATGGCGAGGCCGCCGAGCACGCCGACGACGGCACCGAGGCCCATATTGAGGAGGAAGCCGAGGATCAGGCTGGTGACCAGCACATTGGCCTCGGGGTTGGCGTGGGCGGCGATGATCTCGACCAGCGTGATGGTGAGGAAAATGGCGATCGGGTCGTTGGTGCCGGATTCCACCTCGAGGGTCGAACGCACCCGTTCGCGCAGATTGATCTCGCCGGCGCGCAGCAGGAAGAACACCGCCGCGGCGTCGGTGGAGGCGACGGCGGCGCCGAGCAGGAAGGATTCCAGCCAGCTGAGGTCAAGCAGATAGTGGGCAGCGGCGCCGAACAGACCAGTGGTCAGCAGCACGCCCAAGGTTGCCAGCGACAACGCCGGGCCTGCCGCCTGCCGCAAGGCGTTGAGCGGCGTGCCGAAACCGGAATCGAACAGGATGACGGCCAGCGCCAGTGAGCCGGCAAAATAAGCCACCCGCGCATTGTCGAATTCGATGCCGAGGCCGTCGGTGCCGGTGGCGAGGCCGATGCAGAGGAACAACAAGAGCAGGGGAGCGCCGAAGCGGAAGGCAATCAGGCTCGAAAACGCGGCGGCGACGACCAGTGCTGTGCCGACCAGCGTGAAGAGATAGATCGCATGCTCCATCCTGAAATCAGCCCCTCAAATTCGTCTGTCTCCTGGTTTACGGTAGAGTGGGGCGAAGACGTGACCAGTGCAAGGCGGCAGGGTGGCTTTTTGACCTATGCCGCTGATTTCTGAGCGTTTTGGCGCTCAAGCCACAAATTCGGAAGGCGCGCGCCGCTCGCATGAAAAACGCCCGGACAAAGCCGGGCGTTTCAGGTCTCGAAAAGAAAGCCTTGCGATCAGGCGATGGTCTTGCCGAAGGCGACCGCGGTGTCGGACATGCGGTTGGAGAAACCCCATTCATTGTCGTACCAGGACAGCACCGAAACGAAATTGCCGTCCATCACCTTGGTCTGGTCGAGCGCCATGATCGAGGAGCGCGGATCGTGGTTGAAGTCGATCGACACGTTCGGGTGATGGGTGACGCCGAGAATGCCCTTCAGCCTGCCGTTGGAAGCGGCGATGACCGCCTCGTTGATCTCCTGGACGGTGGTCGGCCGCTTGGCGATGAACTTGAAATCGACGACCGAGACGTTCGGCGTCGGCACGCGGATCGAGATGCCGTCGAGCTTGCCCTTGAGGTCGGGCAGGACGAGGCCGATCGCCTTGGCGGCACCGGTCGAGGTCGGGATCTGCGACAGGGCGGCGGCGCGGGCGCGGTAGAGATCCTTGTGCATGGTGTCCAGCGTCGGCTGGTCGCCGGTGTAGGAATGGATCGTCGTCATCATGCCCTTTTCGATGCCGACCGTCTCGTGCAGCACGGCGGCCAGCGGCGCCAGGCAATTGGTGGTGCACGACGCGTTCGAGATGACGATGTGATCCTTGGTCAGCTTGTCGTGGTTGATGCCGTAGACGACGGTGAGGTCGGCGCCTTCCGCGGGTGCGGAGACCAGCACGCGCTTGGCGCCGGCGGTCAGGTGCGCGGCGGCCTTGTCGCGGGCGGTGAAGATGCCGGTGCATTCGAGCGCGATGTCGACGCCCAGTTCCTTCCACGGCAGCTGGGTCGGGTCCTTGATCGCGGTGACCTTGAACTTTTCCTTGCCGACGGTGATCTGGTCGCCGGAAACCGAGACTTCGTGCGGGAAACGGCCATGCACGCTGTCAAAGCGCAGCAGATGTGCGTTGGTCTCGACCGGGCCGAGGTCGTTGACGGCGACGACGTCGATGTCCTTGCGGCCGGATTCATGGATGGCGCGCAGGATGTTGCGGCCGATGCGGCCGAATCCGTTGATGGCAACTCTGACGGTCATTTTTCTCTCCCGGGGAGCTGGAGGGCAGACGAAGGGTCCGCAGCTTCATAGCGGCGGAAGCGGAAAGAATCCAGCCGCAGCGACGTGGATTTAAATCGATTAGGTTGGGCCAGTCCGGCGAAATCGCTTTGCGCGGTTTCGCCGGAGCATTTTTGTTTCACGCCTGCCGTTGTCCCAAAACCGCGATACGCTTTTGGGCGACAGGCAAGGCCTTACTTGCCGTGCAGGCGGGCTTCCGCTGCCTTGGCGGCTGCTTCGGCGGTGATGCCGAAATGCGGATAGAGCTGCTCGATGGTGCCCGAGGCGCCGAAGCCGGTCATGCCGATGAAGATGCCGTCGGAGCCGATGAGATGATCCCAGCCCTGGCGGATGCCGGCCTCGATCGCCATCTTGATCGGCGCGTTGCCGATCGTTGTCTTGCGATAGTCGTCGCTCTGCTTGTCGAACAGTTCGAAGCAAGGCATCGACACGACGCGGGTCGGATGGCCGTGCTTTTCCAGCAAGTCGCGGGCGGCGAGCGCGATCTCGACCTCGGAGCCGGTGGCGAAGATCGTCACCGCGGCCTTGCCGCTGGCGGCGGCCAGCTCGTAACCGCCCTGGCTGCTCAGGTTCTTGGCCGAGAACTCGGTGCGCACCGTCGGCAGGTTCTGGCGGGTCAGCGCCAGCGTCGAAGGCGTCTTTTCCGACTCGATCGCGATCTGCCAGCATTCGGCGGTTTCCACCGCGTCGGCCGGGCGGAAGACATTGTGGTTCGGGATGGCGCGCAGTGCCGCCAGATGCTCGACCGGCTGGTGGGTCGGGCCGTCTTCGCCCAGACCGATGGAATCATGGGTCATGACGAAGATCGAGCGGATGCCCATCAGCGAGGAAAGCCGCATCGACGGACGGGCATAGTCGGAGAAGCACATGAAGGTGCCGCCATAGGCGATGAGGCCGCCATGCAGCGTCAGGCCGTTGATCGCGGCGGCCATGCCATGCTCGCGGATGCCATAGTGGACATAGCGCTGGCCATAGTCGTCGGGCGTGATGTTCTTGGTCTGGCTGGTCTTGGTGTTGTTGGAGCCGGTCAGGTCGGCCGAACCGCCGATGGTCTCGGGCACGGCGCCGTTGATGATTTCCAGCGCCATCTCGGACGATTTGCGGGTGGCGACCTTCGGCTTGTCGACCGAGAGCTTCTTCTTGTAGTCGGCGATGACGGCGTCGAAGTTGGACGGCAGCTTGCCGGCGATGCGGCGCTCGAACTCGGCCTTCAGCTTGGCGTCGGCCTTGGCAAGGCGGCCTTCCCAGTCGGTGCGCGCCTTGACGCCGGTCTTGCCGGCGGCGCGCCAGGCGTCGAGGATGTCGGCTGGAATCTCGAAGGGCGGCGACTCCCAGTTGAAGAACTTGCGCGCGCCGGCGATCTCGTCGGCGCCGAGCGGCGAGCCGTGCGCCTTGTTGGTGCCGGCCTTGGTCGGCGCGCCGAAGCCGATGGTCGTCTTGCAGGCGATCAGCGTCGGCTTGTCGGAATGGCGGGCGGCTTCGATGGCATAGGCGATGGCTTCGGGATCCGTGCCGTCGATGTGGCTGGCGTTCCAGCCGGAGGCCTGGAAGCGGGCGACCTGGTCGGTGTTGTCGGCGAGCGACACCGGACCGTCGATCGAGATATTGTTGTTGTCCCAGAAGACGATCAGCTTGTTGAGCTTGAGGTGTCCGGCCAGCGCGATGGCTTCCTGGCTGACGCCTTCCATCAGGCAGCCGTCGCCGGACAGCACATAGGTGTAGTGGTCGACCAGGTCGTTGCCGAAGGCGGCGTTCATGATGCGCTCGCCGAGCGCGAAGCCGACCGAATTGGCGAGACCCTGGCCGAGCGGGCCGGTCGTCGTCTCGATGCCGGTGGCATGGCCGTATTCGGGGTGGCCGGCGGTCTTCGAGCCCAGCTGGCGGAAATGCTTGATCTGGTCGATAGTCATGTCTTCATAACCGGTCAGATGCAGCAGCGAATAGAGCAGCATCGAACCGTGGCCGGCCGACAGGATGAAGCGGTCGCGATCGGGCCAGTGCGGCGCCTTGGGGTCATATTTCAGGAAGCGCGTGAACAGCACCGTGGCGATGTCGGCGCAGCCCATAGGCAGGCCCGGATGGCCCGACTGGGCCTTTTCGACGGCGTCCATGGAGAGAAAGCGGATCGCATTGGCCATCCGGTCATGTTGTTCACGCGACGTCATGGTTCCTCCAGAAATGGGGGTTTGGGGCTTGGGCGAGCCCTTGAAAAGGGTGCGCGACACATAGCAGGCGCGGGTTTTTAGTCAACAAATCGGTGCGCATTTGCCGGTCTTGTGATGCCGGTGGCGGGCCTACATTAGCGTTAGCAGGGGACAGTCGCGAGAGCTTTGTTGACGTTGCCTTCACCCGGTGCCTAATGTTTCCGGGATAACGCGTTCTGAACGCGAACGATTCGGTGATGGGCAGGGCACAGGACGAAGCCATGACCGGGGAAACCACACTCAAGGAAGTCATCGCCCGGCTGGGTAAGGCCATCGAAGGGCTGGAAAATGCCGTTGCGGCCAAGCTCGAGCACGAGCGCGATTACTCGGAAGCAGAGGCCGAGGTGCAGCGGATGAACGCCGACCGCTCCCGGCTGGCGCAGGAACTCGACAATTCCGAAGCGCGCGCCGAGCGTCTGGAAGACGCCAACAAGGAAGTGTCGCGACGGCTGGTGACCGCCATGGAAACCATCCGCGCCGTGTTGGACAGATAGGGGCTGGACAAGGTAGGCCAATGGCACAGGTCACGGTTTCCATTGACGGCAAGCAGTATCGGATGGCCTGCGACGAAGGCCAGGAAGAGCATCTGATCGACCTTGCCGAACGCTTCGACCGCTATGTCTTGCATCTGAAGGACTCCTTTGGCGAGATCGGCGACCAGCGGCTGACCGTGATGGCCGGCATCATGGTGATGGACGAACTTTCCGAGCTGCAGAAGCGCGTCAAGGGCATGGAGAGCGAAGTGGTAACCTTGCGCAAGACGCGCGACGATGCGCTGACCAAGGCCGACAAGAGCGACAACATGCTGACCGACGCGCTTGGCGGGCTGGCACAGCGTATGGAAGATCTGGCAACCACGCTGGTGGTCAGCAAGGCCTGATGCATGTCGCCCAAAAGTGTGCAGCGGTTTTGGGACAACGACATGCATAAAACAAAAAACTTAAAGCGCGTCGACTTAAAGCGCGTCGACTGAATCCGTTTCAACGCGACGCGCTTTAAGGCGCGGAGCCTCAAGCTCAAAAGCTCTCATGCGTTAGCAGTGCCCTCGGCAGCACAAAAATGCTCGTTCTGCCGCCGACAAGAGTTTCATATTATCTCGCGGTCGCGATTTTTGCGCTAAGGTGCAGCTGTGCCGGAGCGTGGTGCCATGGCGGCGGCATGATTTGCCGCCCGCTGCCCTCTCTGCTGGCGAGATTTGTTACAGGGGAACTATGCCATGAGCGTTCGTATCAACGACATCGCGCCGGACTTCACCGCCGAGACCACGCAAGGAACCATCAAGTTCCATGACTGGATCGGCGACGGCTGGGCGATCCTGTTCAGCCACCCGAAGAACTTTACCCCGGTCTGCACCACCGAGCTTGGCACGATGGCCGGGCTGGAAGGCGAATTCAAGAAGCGCAACGTCAAGATCATCGGCATTTCGGTCGATCCGGTCGAAAGCCACGGCAAATGGCAGGACGACATCAAGACGGCGACCGGCCATTCGGTGAACTATCCGCTGATCGGCGACAAGGACCTCAAGGTCGCCAAGCTCTATGACATGCTGCCGGGCGGCGCCGGCGAGACGTCCGAGGGCCGCACCCCCGCCGACAACGCCACGGTGCGCTCGGTCTACGTCATCGGACCGGACAAGAAGATCAAGCTGGTGCTCACCTATCCGATGACCACGGGCCGCAACTTCGACGAGATCCTGCGCGCGGTCGACTCCATGCAGCTGACCGCCAAGCACCAGGTGGCGACGCCGGCGAACTGGAAGCAGGGCGAGGACGTCATCATCACCGCCGCCGTTTCCAACGAGGATGCGATCAAGCGCTTTGGCGCCTATGAGACCATCCTGCCCTATCTCAGGAAGACCAAGCAGCCATCGGCCTGAGCGGGGCTTCGGAACGGTTTTTGCCTTTCTTGCCCTTGTAGGGCAAGGGATACTTGACTGAGGCATCCAGGTGGACAACCATGCTCCTCTCGCGCGCCGGCGGAGAAAATAATTCCTGCCGGCTAGGGGTTGAGGAAGCCGAACTTGGACGCAGCTTTGGCCAGGCCGCAGGTCAGCGGCTTCTACGACAAGCCGACGGGGGCCATCCAGTATGTCGTCGCCGACCAGGCGACGAAGCGATGCGCCATCATCGATCCGATCCTCGACTTCGACGAGAAGTCCGGCGCGACAGCGGCGAAGAATGCCGATGCCTTGCTCGACTTCATCAGCGAGCGCGGGCTGAGCGTCGAGTGGATCCTCGACACCCATCCGCACGCCGATCATTTCTCGGCTGCACACTATTTGAAGCAGAGGACCGGGGCGCCCACCGCCATCGGCGACAGGATCGTCGAGGTCCAGACCCTGTGGAAGGCGATCTACAACTGGCCGGATTTTCCCGCCGACGGCTCGCAGTGGGACAGGCTGTTTGGGGAAGGCGAAACCTTCCGGGTCGGGACCATGCCGGTCAAGGTGCTGTTCTCACCCGGGCACACGCTGGCCTCGATCACCTATGTGATCGGCGATGCCGCCTTCGTCCACGATACGCTGTTCATGCCCGACAGCGGCACGGCCAGGACGGACTTTCCCGGCGGCAGTGCCGCGCGTCTCTGGCACTCGATCCAGGACATTCTGGCGCTGCCTGGCGAGACGCGCGTTTTCGTCGGCCACGACTATCAGGCCGGCGGCCGCGAGCCGTTGTGGGAAAGCACGGTCGCGGCGCAGAAGGCTGGCAATATCCACCTCGTTGCCGCGCGCAACGAGGCCGATTTCGCCGCCTTGCGCGAGGCTCGCGACAGGACACTGCCGATGCCGAGGCTGATCCTGCATGCGCTGCAGGTCAACATGAATGGCGGACGGCTACCGGAACCGGAAGCCAATGGCCGCCGGTATCTGAAGTTTCCGCTGGATGGGCTTTGAGGAAACTGTCGATATCAGCCTCAAGGGGGCAATCGCCTATGGCAGCGCCAGCCCCCACTCCGTCTCGGCTTTGCCGAGCCACCTCTCCCCCACTTTGTGAGGGAGAGGAAACCCAAGCTTCTCGAAGCTGCAACCTCGGGGATTGGCGTTTCCTCTCCCCCATCATGGGGGAGAGGTGGCTCGGCGAAGCCGAGACGGAGTGGGGGAGCGCCATAGGCGATTGTCCTGATCTGATTGGATGTCACCCCTTTCACCAAACCGCCGGCGCAACCGTTAAACACAAAAAATGGCGGCGTCAGTTTCCTGACGCCGCCTTTGTGTTCTGCCGAAGCTGGCTTTACGCCGCCGGCTGCGCCTCGATGGTGCGCAGCGCCTGGGTCTGGCGCTTGGCGGCGGCCTTGACCGCGTCCTGCACCTTCTCGAAGGCGCGCACCTCGATCTGGCGCACGCGCTCGCGGCTGATGTCGAACTCGGCCGACAGCTCTTCCAGGGTCAGCGGCTCCTCGGCGAGGCGACGGGCCTCGAAGATGCGCCGCTCGCGCTCGTTGAGGACGGCAAGAGCGCCCGACAGCATGCCGCGCCGGTTTTCCAGCTCGTCCTGCTCGATCAGCATGTCTTCCTGGCTTTCGTGGTCGTCGACCAGCCAGTCCTGCCATTCGCCGGACTCGCCTTCGCTCGCCCGGATCGGGGCGTTGAGCGAGGCGTCGCCCGACAGGCGGCGGTTCATCGACACCACTTCGGCTTCGGAAACGTTGAGCCTCGTGGCGATCTCGGTGATCTGATCGGGCTTGAGGTCGCCGTCGTCGAGCGCCTGGATCTTGCCCTTCACCTTGCGCAGGTTGAAGAACAGACGCTTCTGGTTGGCGGTCGTGCCCATCTTGACCAGGCTCCACGAGCGCAGGATGTACTCCTGGATCGAGGCCTTGATCCACCACATGGCATAGGTGGCGAGGCGGAAGCCGCGCTCCGGTTCGAATTTCTTGACGGCCTGCATCAGGCCGACATTGCCTTCCGAGATCACCTCGCCGATCGGCAGGCCGTAGCCGCGATAGCCCATGGCGATCTTGGCGACGAGCCGAAGGTGGCTGGTGACGAGCTTGTGCGCGGCCGTGGTGTCCTCATGCTCGGCATAACGCTTGGCGAGCATGTACTCTTCCTGCGGCTGCAGCATGGGAAAGCGACGGATTTCTTCCAGGTAGCGGCTGAGGCCGCCTTCGCCGGAAACGATACTGGGTAATGACTGGGCCATGATAGCGCCCCCTCTCTATTGGAGTGATGCCCCCGAAACGCGGCGGGCATGTGACGCGAGCACCAAAAGGCTCGCCCGCGACATCGATTGTTATACAGGAACAAAACCAGAAAAGACAGGCGTTTGTTCAACACGAAACAGTGTGTCACGCTGAAGTGAACAATGCCAGTCAGGTTTTTTGATGGCCAGTTTGAAGCCTGTTGGTGATCGGTTCAGAGCTTGCGAAAGCCGCCGACGAGTTCCTCCATGTCCCCCGGCAACGGCGCCTCGAACCTCATCGCTAGATGGGTAGTGGGGTGTCGAAATGCAAGGAGCCAGGCATGCAAAGCTTGGCGGGAAAATGCCTTGACCTGGCTTTTCAGCGGCTCGGGCAGCCGGTTGGCCTTGGTGCGGAAGGCCTGGCCGTAATCGGGGTCGCCAATCACCGGATGGCCGATATGCGCCATGTGGACGCGGATCTGGTGGGTGCGGCCGGTCTCGAGCCGGCATTCGACCAGGCTTGCGTTGGCGAACTCCTCCTGGTTCTCGCCGAAGCGTTCCCGCAACGCAAAGTGGGTGACGGCATGGCGGGCGTCGTCGCGCCCTTCCGGCACCACGGCGCGGCGCACGCGGTCGGCGGCGCGGCCGAGCGGCGCGTCGACCTTTCCCGTCGGCCGCTGCGGTATGCCCCAGACCAAAGCCAGATAGGCGCGTTCGAGGTCGCCGGTCAGGCCGTGATCGGCAAAGGCTTCGGACAGCGACTTGTGAGCGCGGTCGGTCTTGGCGACCACCATGACGCCGCTGGTCTCCTTGTCGAGGCGGTGGACGATGCCCGGCCGGCGCACGCCGCCAATGCCGGAAAGGCTGTCGCCGCAATGATGGATCAGCGCGTTGACCAGCGTGCCGGTCCAGTTGCCGGCGCCGGGATGCACGACAAGCCCTGCCGGCTTGTTGATGACGATCAGGTCGTCGTCCTCATAAAGCACATCAAGCGCGATGTTCTCGCCCTGTGGCTCCGCCGGCTCCGGCTCCGGCATGGCCAGCGACACGCTTTCGCCTGCCGTCATCTTGCGTTTGGTTTCGTTCACGGGCTTGCCGTCGATGCTTACCGCGCCCTGCCTGATCAGCATCTGCACACGGCTGCGCGACATGTCGGGGCCAAGGCTCGCCGCCAGCCACTGGTCGAGGCGCTGACCGGCGGCATCCGCGCCCGCCACCAGAACGGTGGGTGCTGCCGCTATGAATTGATCCCCTATCAATTCAGGGACCTCTTCGCTATGAGCGCTCATTGAAAACCCGTTCCGGAATGTTTGCCATGGCCCGGCCTGTTGCCGACGAAGATGAAGAAAAGCCGCTCGACCCCGAGGTCGAAAAGGTGCGCAGGAAACTCGTCCGGTTCATCGTGATCAATCTCGGCCTGCTGTTTCTCGCCCTTATGGTGGTGATCGGCGCCCTTGTCTACAAAGCGCGCAACGCGCCGCCGGCGAACCCGCCGCTGTCCGGCGACATCCAGGTGCCCGCCGGCGAGCCGATCAGCGGCGACATCGTGCTGCCGGTCGGCGCCAAGGTGGTCAGCCAGTCGCTGTCCGGCAACCTCGTCTCGATCGACGCCGAGCTTGCCGATGGCAGCCGCACGATCTTCATCTACGATATAGCCGAGCGCCGCCTGATCGGCCGTTTTGCAATTCGCAACAAATGAGCGGATTTGCCGAACACCGTCGCGTGGCGACTGTTGCTCTGGTGGTCGCCAGTTATGACGAGGCGATTGCCTGGTACGTCGAGCGGCTCGGCTTCCTGCTCATCGAGGATGTCGATCTCGGCGGCGGCAAGCGCTGGGTCACGGTCGCGCCGGCCAACGGGCAAGGCGCCAGGCTGCTTCTGGCCGAAGCGTCCGACGAGGCCCAAGGCAAAAGCATCGGCAACCAGACCGGCGGCCGGGTCTTCCTGTTCCTCGAGACCGACGATTTTGCCCGCGACCATGCGACGATGCTGGAAAAGGGCGTCGAATTCCGTGAGGCGCCGCGCTTCGAGCCCTATGGCACGGTTGCGGTTTTCGCCGATCTGCACGGCAATCTCTGGGACCTGATCGAGCCGAAACGGTAGCCCCGGGGCCGCCTTTCTCTCTATGCGGTAAACCGGTCGAACCCCAGTTGCTTTTTCCCAGCCGTCAGCCTATATCGCCGGTTCTTGAACGCGCCCATCGTCTAGCGGTCAGGACACCGCCCTCTCACGGCGGGAACAGGGGTTCGATTCCCCTTGGGCGTACCAAGGAATTCTTTTCAGATCTTCGGCTTGCGCGGCATGGCATGTTGCAGCAAGTTGACTGCATGAAACAACAGTCGCGCTATTTCGCCTTGGCCCTCGTGGTCTCCGCCGCTCTGTTCGCACAGTGCGGCCCGTCCTTTTCCAAGGACAGGAAGATCACCGGCACAATTCGCGGCTTCGAATGCGGCGACAATTGTTATCTGACCATTGTCGACCGCAAAAAGACCGAGCAAGTCGGCCTGTGTGCCGCACCCGTGTGCGAAAGCTGGAACGAGCAAACCGTAATGCCGTCCCGCTACAAGGGAAAACGCGTGACGGTCATGGTCGGGCAAGGACAGCAGGTGGACGACAGCGGAAACGTGATGGGAGAGATGATGTCCTTCACGAAAATCAGATTTCTCGACTAGCGCGCTGTGATTGCGTGCTCGTTAAGGTTTCGTTTACCAATAGCCTATCTACTGGAGCCAATTCGCTTTCGGCGCGCGACCACGGATGTACTGGCGCTCAATGTCGAGGTGAAAGGAAAGGTCGGCGCAATGCCGGCCTTTTTGCTTTTTCGCGCTGTCGCCGAGACAGAGTGAGGCTGCGATCAGGCCGTGCAATCATCCCTGGAACCGGCTTCCGGCATCAACTTTTTGCGGCGTGATATTGTCATCGCCGGCTTTGGCCCTACCATCCATTTCGGCAGTCCGGCAGGGATTGTCGGTCAGGAACAAGACGAGGGTTGGCGATGAAAAGCGTTGCGAGGCTGGTTGCGATTGCGGGCGTCATGCTGGCCAGCGCCATTCACCCTTCAAATGCCGCTGAACTCAAAACCATGGACGATGTCGGTGCCGCGATCCAGGCATGCTGGACGCCGCCGGCGGATGTCGGAACCGCCAGCGTCACCTTGAGCTTCAGCTTCAAGCGTGACGGTACGCTGATCGGCCCACCGAGGCCGACAGCCATCAAGGTGAACGGCGATGCCAAGGCAAAGAAATCATTTGTCGACGCCGCGACCACGGCCTTGCGGAATTGTCTGCCCTGACCCTCTCGCCGAAGCTGGCGCAAGGGATCGCCGGCAACGTCTTCACGTTGCAATTCGCCTCGCCCAAGTAGACCGAGCCGCCCTACCACGGCGGCGCATGGCCCTGGCGCTCGTCCCATCCCGATGGAGTCGGGATGGGGCTCCATCTTGTTGTTTGGGTATGATCTTTTCCGAAAACCGGTTCCCACTTTTCGGGATCATGCCCGAGCTGGCTCAGTGGTGGCTGCGCCTTGCCTCGGCATGCCGCGCAAGGTCAGGCGTCTCGAAAACATAGTCGTTCCAGGCCGATTCCGGGACATGGCCAGCCAGATAGCATTCCAGCAACAGGCTTTGCTCGGCGTTGAGGGGCCTTGGCGCGCGTTCGTGATCCAGCCCAAGCGAGTGAAACAGGTTCCTTGTCAGGTCCGAGACCGTGAAATGGATCGACATCTGTGTTCTCCTTTGGCTTTCAACGCCGAAGGTCGGGGAAAGGTTTCAAAAGCGGCGGCCGGTAACGGGGGATTGATCGCGATCCATTGCGCCGCAAGCCCCGCTGGCCTTCGGCATGGCGCATCGCTTTGCAGTTCGTCTCAATCTTGAAATAAAAATGTAATATCGAATTCACAGCCGGCGATCTATTACCTCAGGGAGCCGCTCTCCATGAGATGAAAAGCTTTGTCGGATTAGGAAATACTCATTTAGCCAAATCTTACAGAAGTCGAGAGATGGTTTCCGGCAACAAGGACAAAGTCGTCCCGATGACTCGCTCCTGGTCTCTCCCAATGATCGCGCTGATATCGATGGCGACGATTTTGCTGGGCACGCTTTCGTCCCATGCGGACAGCTGCGGCGCGATCCGAAGCCAGTTGCTTTCCGCCGGCCGCGGCGGTGGGGCCAGCCCGGAGCTTGCCCAGCTGCGCCGACAACTTGCCGCCATCCAGAACATCGAGAGACAGCGCCAGTGTTCTGCGAAAAGTTCGCTCGGTGGCCTCTTCAACGCTTGCGCCGACCTTGCCAGGAGCCGCACGGATGTGCTGCGCCGGATCGCTATCGCGGCGAATTCGGGTGGCGATACTTCTGGCCTGCAGGCGCGCTTCGTTGCGCTTGGCTGCGCGTCTTCGAGGGAGCGGTCGCGCGCCAGCTCCCAATCGGCAGGGGCAGCGCTCGGCGGCAATGCGATGCTGTTTTGCGTACGCCGGTCGGACGGGTACTTCTTCCCGGCGCCAAAGTCGCAATTCGCCGGAGGCGACGACCTGAAGGACACGGCCGATCAGTGCCGTTACATCTGCGATGACCCCGGCGTCGACCTCTATACGCTGAGCGACGCCAGCCTCGAGACCGACAACATGGTCGCGCTCGATACGCGCAAGCCCTATACCGATCTGCCGGCTGCCTTCAAATACCGCGATGACGCGAGTTTCAAGGCGTGCGACGTCAAGCGCTATTATCAGCGGGTCACCGAGCTGCGGGCCAGGACGGTGACGCCCACCGACATGAGCAACGCCATCATTCCGCTGCCGATGCCAAAGCCCGATCTCGGCACCGTTGCGGCCGTTGCCGAAACCCCGGGCGCCGCCCAGCACCAGTCGGTCGAGGCCAGCAAGCGGCAGGTGCGGGTGGTCGGCCCCGCCTTCTTCCCGGCCGATTGACCATAGCGAGATGGTCTGGAACAGAGGGGCGCTCGCGGCGTTGTGATCGACATCAGCCAGGAGAAACGCCATGGCCACGTTCAGGGAAATGAGGGTGCTGGAGATCGTCGAAGACGGCTCCCTGAGCACCGAACAGAAAATCGCTGGACTGCGCGAGATCGAATCCGAGGCGCGCGGGCTGCAGCGGGCTGCGTCGGAGAGCTCGATGGGCGACGATGACGGCTGGCAGGACGATCTGCGCCAAGTGCGTCTTGCGCTCGACAAGCTCGGTGCGAAAGAGCCCAAAAAGGGTGCTGCCTCGCTGTAAGGCAGACGTGACGCGCTTTAAGTCTTTGTTTTTGCATGTCGTTGCCCCAAACCCGGCCAGTTCTGGGCGACCCGCTTTAATCGCAGACCATGCGAGCTCTCTTGCCGGGCTCGCTGACATTTCTGCATGTCAGCTGCTTCGCCGGTCCTGACAGGGAGGGCGGTGTCGAGACTCTCGTCCTGTGTCGTCTTGGCGCGGCATGCGTCACCCTGCGCTCGGAAAATCGCCGCGGCTCCTGCGGCGCCACCGGAAAGGCGCCGTCCTCGACCGGCCCGTATTCGACACGCGGTGGTGGCCGATCCCAGAAACGCCGGACATCGAGCGGCCTCGGGATAACGACGGTACCGTCATAGCTGCGCGAACAGCCGCTGCCGAAAAGCAGCGTCAATCCCATGAAAAAAGGCAAGATCCGTCCAAACATCCGCAATATCCCTTGGGACCTATATAGCGGCTACGATCCCGCCGACAACCCGGCGCAATGGCGCAGGCCGCGTCGGACGATATATCTAGCCGGCCGTTAAGGTTAGCGGATCGTTAATGCTTCTCGGGCACATTCCGCCGACGAACCGCGGAGGAGGGTTCGACCTTGGTTTTCGGGGTGGGGGCGGCATGGCGGAAGCGGACGAAACAATCGGCGCGCGCGGCAAGCGCGGGCCTCGCAGATCGACAGCGCATGGCGACGGTGCATCATCGTGCGCCGCCGACATGGATTCGACCGATACGCTTCGCCAACTGGTCGAAGCCGGTTCGGACTGGATCTGGGAGACCGACGCCGAGCTGCGATTCTCCTGGCTTTCGCAAAGCTACCAGGCAGCCACCGGCATCGATCCGGCAAACGTGCTTGGCCGGTTCCGTTTCGATTTCCTCAACCAGGTTCTTAACGGCGACCGCAGTGGCGCCGCGCATCTGGAGGATCTGCAGGCACACCGGCCGTTTCGCGACTTCGTCTATGAACTGAAGGGCGGCAGTGCCGATTGCCGCTGGATCTTAACCACCGGCTTTCCAAGGTTCGATGGCGAGGGAAGATTCGCCGGCTATCGCGGCATCGGTCGCAACGTCACGGCGCTGGCAAGCGCCTTCGAAACCCCGGAGCAGAGACCATCGGCTGGCGGTGAATCCGCCCAGTATCTTGCCGACCTCGAGCGGACGATGGACGCCATGCACATGGGCGTCGTGCTTCTCGACGCCAAGCTCGAAACACTGATCGTCAACAAGGCCTATCGCGACCTCTCGAGGATTCCGGACGGCGCCGTGACCGTCGGTGCTCCGTTCAGCCTGTTGATGGAACTCAACCGCCGCAACGGCATCTATGGCGACATCGACGAGCGGCAATGGCAGCGCTACCTCGCCGTCCGCATCGAAGAGATTCGCGCCGGCTCCCTTGCGCCACGCGAGTTTCGCCATGCCGACGGCCGGACGATGATGTTCTCGGTGACCGCGTTGTCCGGGGGCAAGCGGCTGTTGACCTACTATGAGGTCACCGAGCTCAAGCGTCGCGATGCCGAGATCGAGACCGCCAACGCCAGGACCGCCGAGACCTTCGCCAACCTCCGCACCATGGTCGATTCGATGCCGATCGGCGTTGTCGTCGTCGACGAGGAATTGCGCACGGAAATCATCAACAGCGCCTTCTACGATTTCTGGGAGGTCGATGCGCGGCGTGCCGGCGTCGGCTGCGCGTTCCGCGACCTGATGGAAGCCAGCCGCGACATCGACCCCTTTGGTTCGGACGACGCTGCATGGCAGCGCCATGTCGCTGAGCGCGAGGCCGAAATCAGGTCAGGGGTGACCGGGTCGCGGCAGCTGCCGCGCACCGATGGCCGCACGCTCATCTGCTCGACGGCGAGGCTGGCCGGCGGCAAGCGGCTGATCTCCTATGTCGACGTCACCGACATGAAAGACCGCGAGGCCGAACTTGCCGAGGCGCTGGAGAAAGCGCGGCTGGCGGAAGCGGTCATCAACGCCGTCAAGGACCCGATCTTCGTCAAGGACGATCATTTGCGCTTCGTCTTCGTCAACGAGGCGTTCGCCGCCTTGTTTGGCCAGACGCCGCAAGCCATGCTCGGCAAGCCCGGCGGCGATTTCCTCTCGCAGAGCGATGTCGCTCTTTTCGAGCAGAGCGAACGGGACGTGCTTGCCAGCGGGCGCGCTTACGAAGTGGAGGAAAATTTCGAGGCCGATGGCGCCAGCCGCTCGCGCATCGTCAGGAAGAGCCGCGTCGGCATGGCCAGCGGCCGCAACTATGTCGCCGGTTTCCTGTTCGACATTTCCGACATGAAGCGCCGCGAGACCGAGGCCGAGGATGCGCGCAAGCATCTCGCCAGCGTGCTGGAATCCTTGCCGGCTGCCGTGGTCATCTACGATCGCGACGACAAGTTCATCTTCGCCAACCGCAAGATCCAGGATACGCTGCCGGCCCTGAGGCCGGTATGGCAGCCCGGCCGTACATTGCGCGAGGCGCTCTCGCTTGGCCATTCGAATGGCTATTTCCGCTCAAGCGGCGATCCGCAAGTCGACACACTCTACGACAGCGACCCCGAGCGCTGGCTGGACGCCATCCTCGCCCGCTACCGCTTGCCCAACTCCTCCTTCGAGCGTCACAATCCCGACGGCCGCTGGTATCAGGTCTACGACATGCGGACCGACGATGGCACGTTCATCGGCGTTCGCGTCGACATCTCCGAAATCAAGAGCCGCGAGGCGGCGCTGCGCGACTCGATGCGCCAGATCGACCTGTTCCGGCACGTGCTGGACGAACTGCCGGTGGCCGCCTTCATCAAGGCGCAGGACCTGAGCATCGAGTTCGTCAACAAGGCCTGGTGCGCGATGACGGGCCTCGCCAAGGAGGATGTGCTGGGCTGTACCGACCGCCAGCTGTTCGGTGCGCAGGACGCCGACAGCTACAGCCACGACGACACCGAGGTCGCCGTGACCGGCGCAGTCAAGGAGGTCGAGGAACCCGTCACCCATCGCGACGGCACGGTACGGCAGTTGATGACGCGCAAGAGCCGCCTGGTGGCGCTGGACGGATCGGTGCATCTGGTCGGTTCGAGCACCGACATCACCGACGTCAAGGCGCGCGAGCGCGCGCTGGAAGAGAGCATGCGCGAGAACGAGGTGTTCCGCAGCCTGATCGACAACGTGCCGGTGTCGATCTACGCCAAGCGCTCCGACCTCAGGCAGTTCTACGTCAACAAGGGCTGGTGCGATCTCACCGGCTTCAGCAAGGAAGAGGCGATCGGCAAGACCGACATCGAGATCTTCGGACCGGAAGGCGAGGCCTTCGTCGACAGCGACCTTGCTGTACTGCGCACTGGTGAAACCCAGGAGGTCGAAGAGACCGTGACGGCCGCCGACGGCAGCGTGCGGCATCAGTTTGCCCGCAAGGGGGCGATGATCGCCTCGGATGGGTCGCTCTACCTGATCGGCTCGACCACCGACATCACCGAGCTGAAGACGCGCGAGGGCGAGCTGCGCGAGGCGCGGCAGCGCGCGGTGCTTGCCGACCGCGCCAAGTCGGAATTCCTCGCCAATATGAGCCACGAGATCCGCACGCCGATGAACGGCGTGCTCGGCATGGCCGAACTGCTGGCCAAATCGGACCTCCACCCGAAACAGAAGACGTTTACCGACATCATCGTGAAATCGGGCAATGCGCTGCTCACGATCATCAACGACATCCTCGACTTCTCCAAGATCGACGCGGGTCAGCTGGTGCTTGATCCGACGCCCTTCAACCTTGCCGAGGCGATCGAGGATGTGGCGACGCTGGTGTCGACACGCGCCAAGGAAAAGGACCTCGAGCTCATCGTGCGCATCGAGCCTCGTCTCGAGAGCCTGTTTCTCGGCGATGTCGGCCGCATCAGGCAGATCGTCACCAACCTGCTCGGCAACGCGGTGAAATTCACCGATGAAGGCCATGTGCTCGTCGACGTCACCGGCGAAAGGGTGCCGACCGGAACGAAACTGACGATCTCGGTCACCGATACCGGCATCGGTATCCCCGAGGAAAAACTGAAACTGGTGTTTGAAAAATTCAGCCAGGTCGACACTTCGTCGACAAGGCGGCACGAGGGAACCGGCCTCGGCCTTGCCATCACCTCACGGCTCGTAGAGCTGATGGGCGGCGACATCGGCGTCGAGAGCGCCGAGGGCAAGGGCTCGACCTTCTGGTTCTCGATCACGCTGCCGAGGGCCGGGCAGCAGAATGGACAACGCATCATGCCCGTCGACGTGACCGGCGCGCGCGTGCTGATCGTCGACGACAACGCCGTCAACCGGGCCATCCTGACCGAGCAGATGACATCGTGGACATTCGATTCCTGCGCGGCCGAAAGCGGCGCCGAGGGTCTCAAGGTGCTGATCGCCGCCGCCGCCTACGGCGTGCCGGTCGATTGCGTCGTGCTCGACTACCAGATGCCGGCCATGAGCGGCGCCGAGATGGCCCGGATCGTGCGCAACACCGCCGGCCTTGCCGGCACGCCGATCATCATGCTGACCTCGGTCGACCAATCACTCGCCAACACCAGCTATCGCGATCTCGGCATCGATGCCCAGCTGATCAAGCCGGCGCGGTCATCGGTGCTGCTGGAAACGCTCGTCGCCACCATCCAGCGGCATCGCCACAACATGACCGACGTCCAGCCACTCGCGGCCGACGCCCCTGCAAGCAGCGTTGCGCGGCCACAGCCGCCGGCGCCGTCGGAACAACGGGCACTGCTGCAGCCGCCTTCGGTTCGCCCCCGGCTACCCGCGACGGGCGGCGGCGACAGGCTGGATATCCTGGTGGCCGAGGACAATGAGGTGAACCAGATGGTCTTCACCCAGATTCTCGGCGAGACCGGTTATGGTTTCGAGATCGTCGGCAATGGCCGCAAGGCGCTCGACGCCTTCGGCCGGCTCAATCCGTGCATGATCCTGATGGATGTCTCGATGCCGGAGATGAACGGGTTGGAGGCGACCGCCGCCATTCGCCGGCTGGAGGAGGAAACCGGCACGCATGTGCCGATCGTCGGCGTCACCGCGCATGCGCTGAAGGGCGATCGCGAACGCTGCCTGGAGGCCGGCATGGACGACTATCTGCCCAAGCCGATCAGCCCCAGGGCCTTGCTCGAGAAGGTCGAGCGCTGGGTCGGCGCCAGCCGCCAGGCTCAGCGCAACGCCGGATAAAAGCCGGCGCCGCATCCGGTAATGCATGTCGTCCAAAAGTGGCCCGGTTTTGGGGCGACGACATGCATAAAAACAAAGACTTAAAGCGCGGCGCCCGAATCCGTTCGACGCGACGCGCTCTGGGATTCGCGACCCCTGCTGCCGCAAGACTATGGCGCGATCGCACCATATCAAAGGCGGCGTCCAGCCGAGACAATGGCCACATTCGAATTCCGCTTTTCCAGTTACGGGCGGGAGCAGCGACCGCCGGCATGAGACAGCGTCACCCTACCCCAACGGACCTGTTTTCGGCGATGGCCCGGCCATAACATCTGGCCGAGAGCAACGCGCTCCCGCCCGGATTTTCTTTGTCGAAGCGCCGATCCCGAAACGCTAGGCCGGTCTCGGTCTGAAACAGCGCAAGTGCCTGATTCCCGGAGTAAAGCCGGGCTCCGTCGCGAGCGCTGGCCGGCCGGTGTTTTCCTCGCCCCGGCGACGCGTTACCGGGGTGACATGAAACTGTCATGCGACTGTAATAATCGAAGGCTATTGGCCTCAGCGGGCGCCGAGAGGAATGGCGCCGAGAGACCATCTTCCGAACAGGAGCAGGCCACATGAGACATTTCATCCGCTCGGCGGCCGTTGCGATCGCAATGGCTACAGCGTCTACCTTCACCCTTTCCGCGGCAATGGCAGCTGATCTTTCCGGCGCCGGCTCGACCTTCATCTATCCGGTGTTCGCCAAATGGGCCGACACCTACAAGAAAGACACCGGCATCGGCCTCAACTACCAGTCGATCGGTTCGGGCGGCGGCATCAAGCAGGTCATCGCCAAGACCGTGACCTTCGGCGCCACCGACAAGCCGATGTCCGACGCGGACCTGGAAAAGAACGGCCTCGTGCAGTTCCCGATGGTGATGGGCGGCATCGTGCCGATCGTCAACCTGACCGGCGTCAAGCCGGGCGAACTTATCCTCGATGGCAAGACGATCGCGCAGATCTACCTCGGCGCCATCACCACCTGGGACGACGCCGCGATCAAGGCGCTGAACCCGACCCTGACCCTGCCGTCGACGGCAATCGCCGTCGTGCATCGCTCGGACGGCTCGGGCACGACCTTCAACTTCACCGACTATCTGGTCAAGCTGTCCCCCGACTGGAAGAGCAAGGTCGGTTCGGACACGGCGGTCGAATGGCCGGTCGGCGTGGGCGCCAAGGGCAGCGAAGGCGTTGCCAACACCGTCAAGCAGACCGACGGCGGCATCGGCTATGTCGAGTATGCCTACGCCAAGCAGAACAAGCTGTCCTACTCGAAGATGTTGAACGCCGCCGGCAAGGTCGTCGAGCCGTCGCTCGAATCCTTCGGCGCGGCTGCTTCGAATGCCGATTTCAAGGGCGCGAAGAACTTCAACGTCATCATCACCAACGAACCCGGCGATGCCACTTGGCCGATCGCTGCTTCGACCTGGGTGCTGATCCACAAGACCCCCGATGATGCCGCCGCGACCGGCGAAGCGCTGAAGTTCTTTGCCTGGGCCTACAAGGACGGCAAGGAAACCGCCAAGGCGCTCGACTACGTCTCGATCCCCGACAGCGTCGTCGACCTGATCAAGGCTTCGTGGAAGGCCGACATCCAGGCCGGCGGCAAGCCCGTCTACGCCGGCGAATAACATCCTTTGAAGGAGCGCCGCGCCGCGGCGCTCCTTTTCTCCCCAAACACAAAGAGCCGAGCTTCACATGAGCGCTGTCCAGGAAGCCTTGCCAGCCATTCGAGGTTCGCGCGACGCGACTGTCAGACGGTTCGCGCTGACCGACTCGATCTTCCATGGGATGACCCGTGCCGCCGCCATATTGGTGCTGGTCCTGCTCGGCGGTGTTGCGATCTCGCTGTTTGCCGGCTCCTGGCAAGCCCTGTCGACCTTCGGCTTCTCCTTCCTGACCAGCGAAAGCTGGAATCCGGTGACGGAGAAATTCGGCGCATTGGCGCCGATCTATGGCACCATCATCACCTCCGCCATCGCCATCCTGATTGCCGTGCCGCTCGGCATCGGCATCGCCATCTTTCTCACCGAGCTTTGCCCGCGCCCGCTGCGGCGCCCGATCGGCATGGCGGTGGAGCTGCTTGCCGGCATCCCCTCGATCATCTACGGCATCTGGGGCCTGTTCGTGCTGGCGCCGTTCCTGCAGACGACCGTACAGCCCTTCATCATCGGCGCGTTCCACGGCATTCCCGGCCTCAACAGCCTGTTTGCCGGGCCGCCTTACGGCATCGGCCTTTTGACGTCGTCGCTGATCCTTGCCATCATGGTGCTGCCGTTCATCACCTCGATCACCAAGGACGTCTTCGACACGGTGCCGCCGGTGCTGAAGGAATCGGCTTACGGCATTGGCTGCACGACCTGGGAAGTGACCCGCCGCGTGGTCATTCCCTACACAAGGATCGGCATCATGGGCGGCGTCATGCTCGGGCTCGGCCGCGCGCTCGGCGAAACCATGGCGGTGACCTTCGTCATCGGCAACGCGCATCGCATCTCAACCTCGCTGTTCGCGCCGGCAACGACGATCTCCGCGACCATCGCCAATGAATTCACCGAAGCCGTCGGCGATCTCTACACATCCTCGCTGGTGGCGCTCGGCCTGATCCTGTTCGTCATCACCTTCCTGATCCTCGCCATCGCACGCTATATGCTGATGCGCATTGACGCCCGCACGGGAGCCTGACCGATGTCGACCGCCACATCGCTTCATCAGAGCCGCAAGAGAAAGAACGCCGTGATGATGACGCTGTGCGTCACTGCGGCGGGCATCGGACTTGCCTGGCTGGCGCTGATCCTCGGCGCGCTGGTCTACAAGGGCACCGCCGGCCTGTCGCTTGACGTGTTCACGCAGATGACGCCGCCGCCCGGCGACGCCGGCGGCCTGCTCAACGCCATCTATGGCAGCGTGGTGATGACGGTCATCGCCGTCATCGTCGGCACGCCGATCGGCGTGCTGGCCGGCACCTACATGGCCGAGTACGGCCGCTTTTCGAAGCTCACCACCGTGGTGCGCTTCATCAACGACATCCTGCTGTCGGCGCCGTCGATCATCATCGGCCTGTTCGTCTACGAGCTGCTGGTGCGGCCGATGGGGCATTTCTCGGCACTTGCAGGTTCTGTCGCGCTGGCCATCCTGGTCATCCCGGTCGTCGTGCGCACCACCGAAGACATGCTCAACCTGGTGCCGAACGCGTTGCGCGAAGCCGGCACCGCGATCGGCGCGCCGCGCTGGGTTGTCATCAAGTCGGTCGCCTACCGCGCCGCCCTTTCCGGCATCGTCACCGGCATATTGCTGTCGATCGCCCGTATCTCCGGCGAGACGGCACCGCTGCTCTTCACGGCGCTCAACAACCAGTTCTGGTCGAGCAATCTCAACGCGCCGATGGCCAGCCTGCCCGTGACGATCTTCCAGTTCGCTCTCAGCCCTTACGAGGAATGGCAGCAACTGGCCTGGACCGGTGCACTCATCATCACATTGACGGTTCTCGCGCTCAGCATCGTTGCTCGCAGCCTGACCGGACGCAGAGAGGACAAATGAGCCAGATGTTGTCTCCAGACATGACGATCGCCGCCGAGGCAACCGCCAAGGCCAAGATCGAGGTGAAGAACCTCAACTTCTACTACGGCCAGAGCAAAGCGCTGAAGGACATCACGCTGTCCTTGCCCGAGCGCAGCGTCACGGCCTTCATCGGGCCTTCGGGCTGCGGAAAATCGACGCTGCTGCGCGTCTTCAACCGCATCTACGAGCTCTATCCAAAGCAGACCGCCGAGGGTCAGGTGCTGCTCGACGGCCAGAACGTTCTCGACCGCTCGCAGGATCTCAACCTGCTGCGGACCAAGATCGGCATGGTGTTCCAGAAGCCGACGCCGTTCCCGATGTCGATCTACGAAAACATCGCTTTCGGCGTCAGGCTCTATGAGAAGCTGAGCAAGTCCGAGATGGACGGCCGTGTCGAGCAGGCGCTGAAGCGCGCGGCACTGTGGACCGAGGTCAAGGACAAGCTGAATGCCAGCGGCCTCAGCCTTTCGGGCGGCCAGCAGCAGAGGCTTTGCATCGCCCGCACCGTGGCGGTGAAGCCGGAAGTCATCCTGCTCGACGAGCCCGCCTCGGCGCTCGATCCGCTGTCGACGGCCAAGATCGAAGAGCTGATCGACGAGTTGCAAGCCGACTACACGATCGTCATCGTCACCCACAACATGCAGCAGGCGGCGCGCGTGTCGAAGCAGACCGCTTTCATGTATCTGGGCGAGCTGGTCGAGTTCGACCGCACCGAGAAGATCTTCACGTCGCCCCGCGAGAAGCGCACGCAGGACTACATCACCGGCCGCTTCGGCTGAGCTCAGGCATACGAGGGACTAGGATCATGGGCGAACACACAGTCGCTTCTTTCGACGAGGATCTCGGACAGATCAGCAAGCTGATCAGCGACATGGGCGATCTCGCCGGCTCGATGGTCGGTGGTGCCACCAAGGCGCTGCTGAATTCCGACAACGCACTGGCACAGCGCGTCGTCTCCGACGACGCCATCATGGACGCGCGCCAGCGCGAGCTTGACGACCGCGCCATCACGCTGATCGCCAAGCGTCAACCGATGGCCGACGATCTGCGCCATGTCGTCGGTTCGATCCGCATGGCCGGTGATCTCGAACGCATCGGCGACCTTGCCAAGAACATCGCCAAGCGCGTCGGCACCGTCGGCCTCAGCGTCACGCCGCGCGACCTGTCGCACTCCATCGACGCAATGGCGCAGCTGGTGCTGATCCAGGTGCAGGGCGTCATCGAGGAATATGCGGCGCGCGACGCCGAAGCCCTGGCGAAACTGCGCGCCGACGACGAGCGCATCGACGTCAAATACACCTCCGTGTTCCGCGAACTCTTGACCTACATGATGGAAGACCCGCGCAACATCACCGCCTGCACGCATCTTTTATTCTGCGCCAAGAACCTCGAGCGCATCGGCGATCACGTCACCAATATCGCGGAAAATGCGTATTATGTTTTGACCGGCACGCAACTGCCCGCCAATCGCCCGAAGCAGGACGAGACGGCGATGTCCGTGCCGGCAGCATGACGACAGGGGTGACCAGTCGATGATCGCGCCACGCATCATGGTGGTGGAGGACGAGGAGCCGCTAGGCGTGCTGCTCCGCTACAATCTGGAGTCCGAGGGCTACCAGGTCGAGGTGGTGACGCGCGGCGACGAAGCCGAGATCCGGCTGCAGGAGAACGTCCCCGACCTTCTGGTGCTCGACTGGATGGTGCCGGCGGTTTCCGGCATCGAACTCTGTCGCCGGCTAAGGATGCGTCCGGAGACCGAGCGGCTGCCGATCATCATGCTGACCGCGCGCGGCGAGGAGAGCGATCGTGTGCGCGGCCTCTCGACCGGCGCCGACGATTATCTGGTCAAGCCGTTCTCGACACCGGAGTTCATGGCCAGGGTCAAGGCTCTGCTGCGCCGCGCCAAGCCGGAAGTGCTGTCCAGCGTGCTCAAGGTCGGCGACATCGTGCTCGATCGTGAATCGCACCGGGTCTATCGCAAGAAGAGCGAGATCCGGCTCGGACCGACCGAATTCCGCCTGCTCGAATTCATGATGCGCCATCCCGGCCGCGTGTTTTCGCGCAGCCAGCTGCTCGACAATGTCTGGGGCGAGACGATCTATATCGACGAGCGCACCGTGGACGTGCATGTCGGCCGGCTGCGCAAGGCGGTCAACAATGGCCGCATGCCCGATGTCATCCGAACCATCCGTGGGGCCGGCTACGCGATCCGCGAAGATTAGGGATGCGCTGATATTCAGGTGATGCCGGCCTGCGAATGGCGGTTTCCTGCGCTTCCGGTACTCATGGACCCAAATGTCCACTCTGTTCCGGTTCTCGGAATCCACCATTCTCGGCGCGGCCTGACCTGAATCTCAGCACATCCCAACGTCCGCGCTCTACGCGCAAATTCAGGCGACGTTCTTGCCGACGAGGCCGGATTTTGTCTGCGCGCCAGGTGCGAAAATCTCCTGGTCGACGAAGGTCAACGCCCGCATGGCGCAGCCTTCTCGGATCAGCGGCAGTTCGTTCGGCTCGGTGTCGAAGGAAATCGATTTCGAGTGCTGGCCGCCGGCGGTCTGGGCAATCGCCTCACGCAGTGCCGGCTCGATCAGGTCGAAGGCGGCGGCACTGACGCCGACCATGGCGACGGGCGCCGGATCGATCAGCGCGAACAGACTGCCGAGACCGAAGCCGAGCGCCTCGCCCGCCTTGCGATAGGCCTCGCGCTCGGGCCCGTCCCGTTCGCGGGCCGAGGTTGCCAAGGCCCGCATGTCGGCGTCGCTGACATCGGCGACCGGCTCTGCATCCTCGCTCATCTGTTTTGCGTTGCGCCAGATGGCATAGTTGCCGGCATAGGCCTCGACGCAGCCGCGCCGTCCGCAGCGGCACAGCGCGCCGTTCGGCCGATGGATCATGTGGCCGAACTCGCCGCCGGAGGAATGGGTGCCGGTGAACAGCTCGCCCTTCAGCACCAGGCCCATGCCGATGCCGTGCGACAGCAGGATGGCGATGAAGTCGTCGCGGTAGCGCTGGGGATCGCGCCAGCGCAGCGCCACCGCCATCATGTTGCAGTCGTTCTCCATGGTGGCGGGGATACCGAACTCGTCTTCGAGTATGTCGGCGAAGGCGACATCGGTGTGCGGCGTGATCGGCGACCACAGCATGGCGCGGGCATGGGTATCGGTAATGCCCTGGATAGCCAGCGCGATGCGGGCGACATTGCGGACGTCGAGATCGGGGTCCTCGAGGCGGCGCCGCACGATGGCGACGCATTCGCCGATCAGCGCCTCGCGCGACATGGTCAGCGTGTCCAGCCTGCGCTGTTCCTCGGCGATCACCTGGCCGGCATAGTCGATAACGGCGACCGAAAGAAAATTCAGCGACAGCACCACGGTCATCACCGCCGCCGCTTCCGGATTGAGGCTGAGGCCGACCTGCGGCCGGCCGCGTTTGAGCGAGCCGGCTTCGCTCGGCTTGCTTTCAGCCAGGATGCCTTCGCCGATCAGGTCGGCGGAGATCGCCGATATGGTCGAGTGGCTGAGCCCGGTGGTCGCCGCGATTTCCGTGCGTGACGGTTGTCCGGCCCGGCGCACGGCCGCAATCACCATCGCCCGGTTGCGGCGGCGCAGATCGTCGTGGCGGATTCCGACCGACATGCTCTTTTACATCCTCCCGGTCGCTGCGGCCTTTCGTGCCCCCCGAAGGCCGTCAGCGAAACCCGAAGCGCGACGCACTTCAGGCCCTTGTTTGCGCGCCTGTCGTCGTCCCAAAACTGCTGCGCACCTTTGGACGACTTGCGCCAGCCAAATTCTGGCAGAAGCCTACCATCCTGTCATTATTTATTCCGGAGCTCGAAAAAAATTCGCGAGCACATCAGAATCCATCAGAATCGATGTTGACAGCGTTCCGGTGTTGGATCAGTGTTTTTTCGAGGCTCGAAAAAATAGAGCCTCTGTGCCGGCCTTCGGGCCAGTTTGGTCGCGCCATACGCGGCGCAGGGAGGATAATATGAAAAGATTCACAGCCGCCATCCTGGCGGGTGTCGCCATGTCGCTGACGCTCGCGTCGGTCGCGCAGGCGAAGGGCAAGGTCGTCGGCGTTTCGTGGTCGAACTTCCAGGAAGAGCGCTGGAAGACCGACGAGGCCGCCATGAAGAAGGCGATCGAGGCCGCCGGCGACAAATACATCTCCGCCGACGCGCAGTCCAATCCCGGCAAGCAGCTCACCGATGTCGAGAGCCTGATCTCGCAGGGCGCCAACGCGCTGATCATCCTGGCGCAGGATGCCTCGGCCATCGGCCCGGCGGTGCAGAAGGCGCTGGACGAAGGCATTCCGGTCGTCGGCTATGACCGGCTGATCGAGAACAAGGACGTCTTCTATCTGACCTTCGACAACAAGGAAGTCGGCCGCATGCAGGCCCGCGAAGTGTTCAAGGTCAAGCCGGAAGGCAACTACGTCTTCATCAAGGGCTCGGGTGCCGATCCGAATGCCGACTTCCTGTTCTCGGGCTCGATGGAAGTGCTCAAGGCGGCCATCGACAGCGGCAAGATCAAGAATGTCGGCGAGGCCTATACGGACGGCTGGCTGCCCGCCAACGCCCAGAAGAACATGGAACAGTTCCTTACCGCCAACGACAACAAGGTCGACGCCGTGGTCGCTGCCAATGATGGCACCGCCGGCGGCGTCGTCGCGGCGCTGACGGCGCAGGGCCTTGCCGGCACCGTGCCGGTCTCGGGTCAGGACGGCGACCACGCCGCGCTGAACCGCATCGCGCTCGGCACGCAGACCGTGTCGGTGTGGAAGGATGCGCGCGAACTCGGCAAGAACGCCGCCGAGATCGCCTCGCAGCTCGCCGACGGCAAGAAGACGGGCGACATCGCCGGCGCCAAGGACTTCACGACGCCTGGCGGCAACACCGTCAAGTCGCTGTTCCTGACCCCGGTTCCCATCACCAAGGACAACCTCAAGCTCGTCATCGACGCCGGCTGGATCAAGAAGGAAGAAGTCTGCGCGGGCGTCGCCGCCGGCAGTGTCGCGGCCTGCAACTAAAGGCTGGCAGACTCTTGCTCGATATCAACGCCGCGGCCTGGAGCGGTTCAGTGTTCTGTGGAACCGCTGAACCGCTCCAGTTCTTTGTTTTCCGCAATTCCGGACGGAAAATCGCAGTGCACTTTTCCTGGAATTGCTTCCAAGCCGCGGCGTTTTCTCAAAAAGATTTGTGTTTCCGTATCATGCGGATAGCTTCTAGGCTGGGTTTCGGCATCCGCGTCAGACGGCAAGCCGGTGGGAGGAAAGCATGACCGACACGACGTCCAACCCGCAGGCTGACACCGCGCGCGCATCCGAGCTCGGCGTGGTCGCCCGGTTCCTGAAGGCAACCGAGATCGATACCCGCATGCTCGGCATGGTCGGCGCGCTGCTGATCATCTGGATCGGGCTGCACGTCATTTCCAGCCTGCGCCTCGGCGTCAATCCGCTCGATTTCGACAGCCGCACTTTCTTGACGCCACGCAATCTGTGGAACCTGTCGGTGCAGACGTCAGCGGTCGCCATCATGGCCTGTGGCATGGTGCTGGTCATCGTCATGCGCAACATCGACCTGTCCGTCGGCTCCGCCGAGGGCCTGATCGGCATGGTGATGGGCTTTGCGCAAGTGCATTTCCTGGTGCGGTTCGTCGGGCTCGAACTCGGCAACCCGTGGATCTGGGTTCTGGCGCTGGTCATCGGCCTGGCGCTCGGCCTGCTGATCGGGGCCTTCCAGGGGTTCGTCATCGCCTATCTCGAAGTGCCGGCCTTCATCGTCACGCTCGGCGGCCTGCTGGTCTGGCGCGGTGCCGCCTGGTGGGTCACCAGCGGCCAGACCGTGGCGCCGCTCGATGCCACCTTCCAGCTGATGGGTGGCGGGCCGGCGGGTTCGATCGGGGCGACATGGAGCTGGGTCGTCGGTGTCGTCGCCTGTCTTGCCGTGGTGTTTGCACTGTTCAACGGGCGCGTGCAGCGCAAGCGTTTTCGCTTTCCGCTGCGGCCGATCTGGGCCGAGACGCTGCTCGGCGTGGTCACCTGCGCCGTCATCATGGGCGCTGTGTGGCTGGCCAATTCCTATCCGTGGCCGATCGGCATCGTGAACAGATACGCGGCCGCCAACAACATCACCGTTCCCGAAGGCGGCCTGTTCATCGCCCACGGCATCGCCATCCCGGTGCTGATGGCGATCGCCGTCGGCCTGATCATGACCTTCATCACCAACCGTACCCGTTTCGGCCGCTATGTGTTTGCCATCGGCGGCAATCCGGAGGCCGCCAACCTCGCCGGCATCAACACGCGCTGGATCACCATGAAGGTGTTCATGATCATGGGCGTGCTGGCGACGATCGCCGCCGCGATCTCCTCGGCCCGGCAGAATTCGTCGACCAACGTGCTTGGGACGCTCGATGAGCTTCTCGTCATCGCCGCCGCCGTCATTGGCGGCACGTCGCTGGCCGGCGGCTCAGGAACGATCATCGGGGCCATGCTCGGCGCGCTTCTGATGCAATCGCTGCAGTCCGGCATGGTGCTGCTTGGCGTCGACTCGCCGCTGCAGAGCATCGTCGTCGGCGCCGTGCTGGTCATCGCCGTCTGGCTCGACACCGTCTATCGCAAGCGCGTCTGAGCATGATCCCGAAAAGTGGATGCCGGTTTTCGGATAAGATCATGCTCATGCAACGACTGTAGGAAAGGAGAAGCGATATGGACAAAACCGCTCCCACCGGCACGCCGCTGATCGACATGCGCAACATCTCGATCGCCTTTGGCGGCATCCGCGCCGTCGACGACGCCTCGATCGATCTTTTCCCCGGTGAGGTCGTGGCGCTGCTCGGCCACAACGGCGCCGGCAAGTCGACACTGATCAAGGTCCTCTCTGGCGCCTACAAGCGCGATGCAGGCCAGATCTTCGTCAACGGCGAGGAGGCGTCGATCTCCAACCCGCGCGACGCCAAGAGATACGGCGTCGAGACGATCTATCAGACGCTGGCGCTGGCCGACAATGTCGACGCCGCCGCCAATCTGTTCCTCGGCCGCGAGCTGATGACCGCCTGGGGCACGCTCGACGATGTCGCGATGGAGGCCGAAGCGCGCAAGGTGATGGGCCGGCTCAATCCGCGCTTCCAGCGCTTCAAGGAGCCGGTGATCAAACTGTCGGGCGGCCAGCGGCAATCGGTGGCGATCGCGCGCGCGATCCTGTTCAATGCGCGCATCCTGATCATGGACGAGCCGACGGCGGCACTTGGTCCGCAGGAAACGGCGCAGGTCGGCGAACTGGTCAAGCAGCTCAAGTCCGACGGCATCGGCATCTTCCTGATCAGTCACGACATCCACGATGTGTTCGAGCTTGCCGACCGGGTCTGCGTCATGAAGAATGGCCAGGTCGTCGGCACCGCCCGCACCACTGACGTGACGCAGGACGAGGTGCTCGGCATGATCATCCTGGGCAAATGCCCGCCTGGCGCCATCCCCGGTCCGGGCGCGCTGAAGATCGCCGCCTGAGGTCTTGCCGGCACAAGGCAGTATCGTCCTGCCGGCTGCTGGGTTGTCGGTCATGTGATGTGCCAGCCGTCAGGATGGCTTGGCCTTGCCATTGTGTTGGCACGGCGACTTGCCCATAAAGGTCCGACATTGCCTAGGGACCGCATCATCCGTTGAAGAAGCTTTTTCCAATCGTCGCGTTCATCGCCGTTGCGCTGATCAGCATGACGATGGCGGGGTTTGCCTATTTCGCGACCCAGGAAGCCGCCCGCATCAAGTTCGAAGCAACGGCCGACGACGCGCTCAACCGGATCGAGAGCCGCATCGACCTGCATCTGTCGCTGCTGCGGTCGACGCAGGCCCTGTTCGATGCCCGCAACGGCGATATTTCCCAAAACGAGTTCAAGGCGTTCTTCAACGCGCTCGATGTCGACAACAATTTCGCCGGCTTGCGCGGTATCGGCTTTCTCAGGCTGGCGAAGGCCGGCGACGAGGCCGCCGTCGAACGCGATATGCTGCGCGACCAGGGCGTCAGCCATCCGATCTATCCGGACAGCACGCAGCCCTGGCGAGCCCCCATCGTGCTGTTCGAGCCGCTGGACCCGTCCAACCAGGCCAGCATCGGCTACGACATGTTCAGCGAACCGGTACGCCGCGCGGCGATCGAACAGGCAATGTCGGACGACCAGCAGCACGCCAGCGGGTTGGTGCAACTGGGTCAGGGCACGGGTGCCGCGCAGACCTTCACCGGCTTCTTCGTCTTCGTGCGGCTGAATGTCGAAACCGCGCCCGATGTCATCAATGCATCCAGATCCTCGACGTCCGGCTTCCTCTACGCGGCGTTTCGGGCGCGCGACCTGTTCCAGATAGCGCTCAGCCGGTCGCCGCTGCTGCCGGTCAACACCGAAATCTATGACGGCGCGGTGAACGGCGACAATCTGTTGTTCCGATCGGAGACGCCACCGGCGTCATCCCTAGGGGAAAGGTTGCTGGTCACCCGCAAGATCATGGTGGCGGGCCGGTCATGGACGGTCCTGTTCCGGCCGACAAGCGCCTTCTCGCAGCCGTCGTCGCGCGCCATTCCGGTGATGCTGGGGTTGTTCGGCCTGCTGCTGGCGGGCGCCATCGCGCTGGTGGCGCGCTATCAGGAGCGGGCCTATGAAGCGGCGTCGCGCTTGCACGAGACGACGGAAAAGAGCCTGATCGAAAAAGACCTGATGCTGCAGGAGATGAAGCATCGCATCAAGAATTCGATCACCCGCGTGCTGGCGATCGCGCGCCAGACGGCTTCGCGGGCCACCGACGTCAACGAGTTTTCTGCATCCTTCTCGGCCAGGCTGCAGGCGATGGCGGCGTCTCAGGACATGCTGACGCGCTCGCGCTGGCAGAAGGCCGATCTCGGCGATCTCTTGCGCATCGAGCTTGGCCAGGTGTTCGGCAAGGAGCTGCCCGAAGGGCTTTTGTCAGGGCCGGAGGTGCTGCTCGACGAAACCACGACGCAGGCGCTCGGCCTGACCTTCCACGAACTGGCGACGAATGCGCTGAAATATGGCGAAGCCGGCAATTCGGCCAACTCACTCAAGGGGGATTGGGCCCTCAAGGTCGACTGGTCGGTCGAAGGACGCGGGGCCGACAGGACCCTGGCTCTCAACTGGCGGGAAACCGGGCAGAAAAAACTCGAAGCGCCTGCCAAGACCGGCTTCGGCACCAAGTTGATCGACCTCAACGTCACGCGCGAATTGCGCGGCGCGATCAACCGCGATTATCAGGCCAGTGGTCTGAGAGTGGAAATCAGGATTCCGCTGACGGGCTGAAAGCCTGTCGGCGAGCCGGGACAGCCATAGTGCCCAGCCATGCAAATCCGGAGGCTGGAATTCCGGCCTCCGGATCGACGTTTCGATTATCGCCGAATTAGTTGCAGCGGGCCGTGTAGATCCGGCCGCGATGATCGCGATACTGGCAATAGCCGTTCTGCAGCCTGCGAACCAGCAGGCCGGATCCGGCGCCCACGGCCGCGCCGATCAGCGCGCCCTTGCCACCACCGACCAAGCCGCCGATACCGGCGCCGATCAAGCCGCCGCCAACCACATCCTGTTCGGTGCTGGTGCAGCCGCTGAGGGCAGCCACCGCAATCATGGCAATAATCATCTTCCGCATAGAGTCACTCCTCACTTTGTGTCCACACTTTGGTAAGCTCCAGCAGCCATTTAGCACGAAATGACGGCCTTTGCTGCTCGAATTTATTGTTGGCTAAGATAGTCTTTTTCTGGGCGTAGCGTGTTTGACGCGATGACGATGCTGGAAATCGCCAGCGAGGCGTCGAGGCTGCCATCCGGACGCACCTTCCAGACGATCTGATCATAGTCGTCTTCCAGCGCCGGATCGACGGCGAGGCATTTGGCAACGATATGCTGTGCCTGGCCCTGTACATCACCCATGGCGAAGGGACGTTCGGCGGTGCACTCGTCGGCCGTTGCGAAAACACTGACCGGGACCGGCAATTCACGGCATTCAGCCATCGTGTTCGAGCAACCGATGACCAGCAACAATGCAGCGATGTGTTCCATGGCGATATGCCCTCTCGCCATAGCAACGGTCCATGCTCGCCAAAGTTCCTGTGCCGACCCCTCAACCAGCGAATTATCATGCCGCGACGGGCAATTCCGGCTACGACTGGCGTGGTCGGTGTCAGGTGATCAGCTGGACCAGGGCGATGGCGACGATCACCGCGGCCAGACCCAGGGCGGCAAGGCGCAATGAAGCGCGCGGAGCGGGAGGCAGCGCTGGCGCGGATGCATCGGAGTCCTCAAACTCGCCCATCGAAATGCGGGCGGCCTGCTCCAGTCTGTTCATGTCGGCAACCGTCAAGGCATTCCTCCCGCACCATGCTGCAAGTCCTGCCACGGCAATGTCCGGCGGTGCGGCAGGTTCCAACGGTATCTGGGAAAAACAGTATCCGCTTTTATGGTGAATAGCCGGTTAAGGATAGGCTGGCGAAGGCGAGGGGCGCTCATTCCGTCTCGAAATTGCCGTGCGGGACGACAAGACGGTATTCGAGGCGGCCGGGCATTATCTCAAGCGTCGCGGTTCCGTTCAGGGATGCCGGCACGACCCGCTCGAGCGCGACACTGCCGAAGCGCTTACGGCTGCGCTGGTTGTCATTGGCTCCGATCGCCTCGACCCATGTCAGGGACAGAGAGGTCCCGGCATCAGCGGCGGTCAGGTTGGCTGTAACCTCGACGAATCCATCGGGCCGCGACAGGGCGCCATAGCTCACCGAATTGACGGCCAGTTCATGCATGGCGAGGCCGATATGCAAAGCGGCGTTGGGATTGAGATATGGGTTTGCTCCCTGAAAACGCAGGCTGCGCACCGGATCCGCGCCGTAGCGGCCAACCTGGCCCGACACCAGTTCACGAAGTGCAGCACCCCGCCAGTTGGACGAGGTCACGAGATCCTGGGACGAAGCCAGCGATTGCAGCCGGCCGCGAAAGCGTGTCAGGAAATCGCCGATGTTGTCGGAATAGCGTCCGGTCTGGGTTGCTATGCTCTGAATGATCGCCAGGAGGTTCTTCGAGCGATGACTGACTTCGCGCAGCAGCGTCGTCAGCGTCTGCTCGCGGCGTTTCTGCTCGGTCGTTTCGACCATGGTGGTAACGACACCTTGCACCGAGCCGCCATCGCCGTGGTCGGCATCGATCCAGACCTGAAACCAGCGGATGCCCTCTTCGACGGGAACGCTGATCTCGAGGCGCTGCGGCTTGCCGGACGCGATGACGTCACGCTTGGCCGCGCCGATGCGGTCGGCCTGCGCCGCTGGCAGGATGCCATTGCCGTCAGCGCTGTCGGATACCCAAGGGGCGCGCATGTTGCGCGCCCATACGGTCTTCATCTCGCGGTCCTGATAGAGAACGGAAATGCCGGCATTGTGCAGCGCGTGGAGAAGGGCCCGGCCAAGCTGCATGCCACTTTCGGCGGGATGCAGGGCGATGACTTCATCGCTCGGCGCGTCGTCTTGCCCATCTCCGGTTCTGGAACGCATCGGTCAATCTGTCCACCCAACTCAGGCTGAACGGCTCACCGTCAAATGGGTTCCCAAAAGAGGCTTGCCGAAAACCAGCCTGCAAAAGCGGTCCGCCGGACGGCGTCCCTTGCAGGATACCGCCCGGCGGTGGCTGGAAACCGTTTGAGGGGTGCGGCTTCCAGTGTTCGCTCGGATGATCGTTTCGTCCTCACGCCCGTTTGAACAGGCCAGCAAGAAGCGAAATGACCAGGAAAGCGAGAAAGATGAAAAACAGTATCTGCGCGATGCCGGCGGACGTGCCGGCGATGCCGCCGAAACCAAGCGCGCCGGCTATGATAGCCACGACGAGAAATACGAGCGCCCAGTAAAGCATGATCCATCTCCTTCGAATGGTGCGATGAAAACGTGGGTAGATGCGGTTTGTTCCACCCTTTGCCGAAAAAGACGATGCTTGCAAATCGTTCCAGGCAGGGCGTGCGGGAAATTCTCGGATGACGGCCCGGTCATGCCAAAGGGCCGCCCGATGCTATGCATCGAGCGGCCCTTTGTCGTGCCGTCGGGACGTGCTGGGAATTATGCGGCGGCTTTCGCCTGGCGGTCGAAGAACAGCGCCTGGCTGATCAGCGCCTTGACCATGTCGGGATTGAACGGCTTGGTGACCAGGAAGGCTGGCTCGGGGCGTTCGCCGGTCAACAGACGCTCGGGGAAGGCGGTGATGAAGATGACCGGCACCGATGTCGACGACAGGATCTCGTTGACAGCCTCGATGCCTGAACTGCCGTCGGCCAGCTGGATGTCGGCCAGCACCATTTTCGGCCGCGTCTTGCCGAACATCGTCACCGCCTCGGCATGGGTACGCGCCGTTCCGACGACGCGATGACCGAGGCTCTCCACCATCTCTTCTATGTCCATGGCGATCAACGGTTCGTCCTCGATGATCAGCACGTCGGTTGCCACCTGTCGGGAAATCTCGTTGCTCGCCTGGGCAAGCAGTTCGGAAAACTCCTGGTCGCCGACATCGAGGATCTCGGCCGCCTCATCCTCGCTGAACCCTTCGACGGCGACGAGCAGGAAGGCCTGGCGGGGACGCGGCGCTATCGCATTCAGATTGGCGGCGGCGCGCTGTTCCCATGCCGATTGCGCGTGCTCCTGCGGAACGCGGATGGCGACCGAAGTGAACAGCTTGGCGAAAACCTTGTACAGCGCGATGCGATCGGTGGATGCCTCGGGGAAGATCTCGACATCGGCAATGATAGCTTCGAGCATCGCGGCGACCAGCGCATCGCCGCTCTCCTGCGATCCGGAAACGGCACGCGAGAAGCGGCGCAGGAACGGCAGATTCGGCGCGATGGTGGCTGATAAACTCATGGTAAGACGTCTCCCTCAGAATGACGTGATTGCATAGATAGCAGGTCAGGCTGATTGCAAGCCCCGGCAAACCAACGCGGGTCCCGCGAAAAAGTTCCGGCCTGCGCGGAACTAATGTGGAGGGACTGCGTTTGAGGTCGGGATGGGCAACCAGAAGAGGGTGCCGCTTGCGTTGTGTCGAGTATGTTATGAGCGGCTTGGGTGCTGGGAATATAAGGGCAAAATGAAGGACATGACGAAAGATATTCTGGCTGGCGTCGCAGGCAGGCGCCGGGACGGCTCCGGTGACGCCCTCGGGCCGAACTCCGAAATCGGACGCAAACTCAAACAATATTATGACGAGCTGGTCTCCGACGATGTGCCGGATCGCTTCTCCCAGTTGCTCAGCCAGCTGGAACAGGCCGAACCCGCACAGAAGAAGGACTGAGGCATGGCAGCGGTCTCACAAGGCTTCAAGACCGATCTGCTTGGGGCAATCCCGAGCTTGCGCGCCTTTGCCGTGTCGCTGACGCAGAATGCCGACAAGGCCGACGACCTGGTCCAGGAAACGTTGGTCAAGGCTTGGGACAAGCATGAGAGCTTCCAGCCGGGCACCAATCTCAAGGCCTGGCTTTTCACCATCCTGCGCAATGAATTCTATTCGCAGATGCGCAAGCGCGGACGCGAGGTGCAGGACAGCGACGGCATCATGACGGCCAGGCTTGCCGTTCATCCGGCCCAGCACGGTCAGCTCGACCTCAAGGATTTTCGCGGCGCCCTCGAGCAATTGCCGGAGGACCAGCGCGAAGCCATCATCCTCATCGGTGCGTCGGGCTTCTCCTACGAGGAGGCCGCCGAGATTTGCGGTTGCGCGGTGGGGACGATCAAGAGCCGCGTCAGCCGGGCCCGCGCACGACTGCAGGAGATCCTGAAGATCTCCGGCGAAGACGAGTATGGTCCGGATGCGATTTCTACCCAGGTGACGGGAACACGGGCCAGCTGACCTGTGATCGCAAGGCGCGATCCGCAGGGTCGGGATCGGATCTCAACCGGCCGAAGCGCGCCCGCAGGCCGCCGCCACCGCTTGCACGAGGTCTTCACCCGAATAGGGTTTGCCGACCAGCCTGATGCCCGGAAAGGACGCCTTGATTTCATCGGCATCCGAATAGCCCGAGGCAAATACGAAAGGCACGCCTGCCGCGCGCAGCCCCGAGGCGAAATCGAGTGTCGAGGCGCCGCCCAGCATCAGGTCGACAATGGCGGCGTCGAAGTGCGTGGCAACCTGCCGGCCATCGACCTCGTCCAGATCACGGGCGATCACCACCTCGCCGGCGCCGTGGTCGCGGCAAAGCTGCTCGACATCCATGGCGATGAGAAACTCATCCTCCAGGACCAGAATCCGCAATCCATCAAGCAAAGGGGGCACAGGCAAGGACTCCTTGAAACGGACGGAGTCATGATCGTTATTTTATGGGCTGTCATTTAAAAAAGACATGTGCCCGACCCGGAACCTCGATCCTTGCAACGCGTTTGAACCGCAGCCTTCTGAACAGCGGGCTTTCGAAGAGGGGTCGAAATGTCAGGCCAGAACGGTCGCGCTTTCTCCAGCCGCCAATATCCTTGCGAGAACTGCCCGTTGCGGCCGTTGCCGATTTTCCGCGAGTTCGAAAAACAGGAACTGGCCTTCATCAGCAAATTCAAGAAGGGCGAGCTCGCCGTCGACAAGGGCGCCACGGTGCTTGTGGAAGGTAGCCACAGCGCCCATCTCTATACAGTGCTCTCCGGCTGGGCGTTCCGCTACAAGCTTTTGCGGGACGGTCGCCGCCAGATCCTCAACTATCTCTTGCCCGGCGATCTGATCGGCCTGCAAGGCACCGTGATGGGCGAGATGCAGCATTCCGTGGAGGCCCTGTCGCCGATGCTGCTTTGCGTTTTCGAACGCGAGTCTTTGCATGAACTCTACCGCAATCATCCCGGCCTCGCCTACGACATCACCTGGATCGCATCGCGCGAGGAGCGCATGCTGGACGAGAATCTGCTCAGCATCGGACGTCGCAGCGCGATCGAGCGTGCCGCCTATCTTATCGCCTTCATCGGCAGCCGGGCCAAGGTCGTCGGGCTGAACGGCAAGCAAGCCATCCAGATACCGGTCACCCAACAGCACATCGCCGACACGCTCGGCCTGTCGCTGGTCCACACCAACAAGACCATCCGCAAGCTGATGGATCGCAAGCTGATTGTCTGGCGCGACGGCGGTTGCGAGGTCATCGACAATGAAGGGCTCAAGCAACTTGCTGGCTGGGAAGGGCTGGGCGAGGCGCGCCGGCCGCTGATCTGACGAAGCGCCTTTTGGCCAGGGCCGGCGGACCGGGTGCGCGCGCACGCGTTTTCAGGTAGTTTGTCCCGGTCTCGGAACCTTGAGACATGCGGTGCGTTTGAAATCAAGCAATCACAAGGAGTTAAGCTATGGCAACTGCCGCAGGAAAAACCGCAAACGAAGGCCGGGCGAACGCAGACCTCGAAGCCGACATCAGGCAATTGAAGGCCGATATCGACAAGCTCACCAAGCAGCTGGCCAAAACCGGCGAGCACGGCTATGGCACCGCGCGGCGTGCGGCCACCGAAGGGGTCGAGCAGTTGCGCGCGCAGGGCGAAGCCGCCTTTGACAGCCTGCGCAGCAACGCCAAGGACATCGAGGCGCAGATGATGGCGAGCGTGCGTGAAAAGCCGGTGACGTCCCTGGCGATCGCTGCCGGCGTCGGCTTCCTCTTCGCGCTTCTCGCGCGTCGCTAGTCGCATACCAGATGGGAATGCTCGCATCCCTGATCTCGGGTTTCGCCTCGGGTGAAACAGTCGCCGCCATCCGTCGCGCGCGCACGGCGGCCATCGTCTATGCACTCGCCGGGATCGCAGCGCTCTGTGGTCTCGGCTTCCTGATCGGCGCGGCCTATATCTGGGTGGCGCTTCGCTATGGGTCGTTTGCCGCCGCGCTGAGCTTCGGCGCAGGTTTCCTGGTCTTGGCCGGGCTGATCCTGCTGATTTACCAGATATCCGCAGGCTCGCGCGCCCGGCGTCGGGCGCAACGACGCAATGCCGACATGAAGGCGATCGGCATCGCGGCCGCGCTTGCCGTGCTGCCGGCGCTGCTTAGGGGTAAAGGTGGTCTTGGCGTCATTCTGGGCCCGGCCGTGGCGCTCGCCGCTTACGCCATCTATCGCGAAAACGTGAAACCCGACGGACCGGATGAAGGCGAGCGGAAATAAGGTTATTGGAAGGTCACTTCGACAAATCTTCCAGCGGCATGGATATTTCCGCGAACACGCCTTCCGGTCGGAATTCATGGGTTACTTCGCTTGAAATGACCTTGGCAAGGCTGCGGCGGATGAGGATCGAGCCGAAGCCCTGCCGCTCGGGTGGGGCGACTTGCGGGCCGCCGCTTTCGCGCCACGTCAGCACAAGGCGTCGGGCCCCCTTCCTGCCTTGTGTCTTCCAGTCGAGATCAACCTTGCCGGACGCCACCGACAGCGATCCATATTGCAGCGCATTGCTGGCCAGCTCATGCAGGATCAGGCCAAGCCCGACGGCCTGGTCGGGCGACAGCAGCAGATCGTCGCCAGAGATCGTCATGCGCGGCTGGTCGGCGGTGTCGAAAGGCTTGACCTCGATCTGGACGAGTTCGCGGATGCCGATGCCGCGCCATTCGCGGTCGGACAACAGATTGTGGGCGATGCCTAGAGCCTGAAGCCGGGCGCCAAAGGCTTCGAGGAACTCGCTCGGCTGGCGGGCATGGCGCACGGTCTGCGTCGCCAGCGCCTGGACGGTCGCCAGCGTGTTCTTGACGCGGTGGTTGAGCTCGCGCAGCAGCAGCCTTTGCCGCTCGTCGCCAAGCTTGCGCTCGGTGATGTCGTAATTGACGCCGAAGATCAGCGTCGGCTTGCCGTCGCCGTCACGCTCGATGACCCGGCCGCGCGTGGCGATCCAGCGCGGTGGATGAAAGCCTTTCACCCGGTATTCACCGAAATAGTCGTCGCTGCCGCTCAAGGCATCGCGAAACCGGGTTTCGGTCTGGTAGACGTCGCGTGGATCGATGGCGGTGAGGATGTCGCGCGCCCGCAGCCGGTTCGAGCGCGGCAGGTTGAACAGTTCCGACAGCAAGGTGTCGCATTCGATGATGTCGGTGCGGATGTCCCATGCCCAGCTGGCGAGCGAGGCCGCATCGAGCGCGATGGCGCGCCGCTTCTCCTCACGCACCAGCGCTGCCTGGGCGATGGCGCCGCTGCGGGTCGCATCCTTCAAGGTGAACAGGCTGCCGGCAAGGCCGGCCAGCGCCTTCAACTGGTCGAGCTTGGCGCGGGACGGAAAGCCATGCGGCTTGCGGTCGAGCACGCATAGCGTGCCGATCCGGACGCCAGCCACGATCATCGGTGCACCGGCATAGAAGCGGACGTGGTGGTTGCCGGTGACCAGCGGGTTGGCCTTGAAGCGTGGGTCCATGGTTGCATCCGCCACCACCATCGGCTCGTCGCCGGCGGCGATCGCATGGGCGCAGAAGGAGATGTCGGTCGCGGTTTCGGTCTCGTCCAGACCGATACAGGATTTGAACCATTGCCGCTTGTGGTCGACGAGCGTCACCAAGGCGATCGGCACCTGCATGACCGCCGCGGCAAGGCTGCTTATGCGGTCGAAATCCGGATCGGCCGCCGTATCCAGCATCTCCAGCCCGTGCAACACGGCCAGCCGGTCCTCGTCATTGACCGCGCGTGCAATCTCGGCCGGCAGATCCGGCACTCTTTCCGCCTTGTTGTTCACCCAGGTCCCCAATGCCCCGTCTTGGCCTTCGCCGTCGCTTCGCCGGCTTGCCGTTGCAGAGCCAGCCGGGCCAGAACCAGCCGTCTTGCCCGGAACCATCCTAGCGAGGAACCGTTACCCGACTGTGTTTTGCCAGACGCGCCAGCTGGCGCAAGACGAGACAAGGGCCGCCCATGACCAAGATCGTTCCCAAGGACAAAGCCCGGCAGGGAGGTTGGGGCCGGCACGGCCTGCGCATTCTGATCGCTGCGTTGCTGCTGGCCTTTGTTGCGTGGGGCGGCGTCGAAATCTATGGCGAGATGATCAAGAAGGATACGACCGAACAGGGCAATGTTCCCGGCGGCTAGACTGTCTGACGCAATGGGTTCCGATCGCATTAGGCAGCCTTTGCCTCTGCGATTCTGGCCGGCACCAGGACATTCAGCGCGCCGGGCTGGATTTCGATCGTCGTTTCGCGATCGAGCTTGACCAATTCGCCATCCATGACGGCGCGAAACTTGCTGCTCCCCGAATGGATTTTCAGGACCGTTCTGTCAGCCTGATGGATCTCGACATGCTCGTTGTCGCGCCACTTGCCGCGTGCCACGTTGAAGATGAATTTGACCAGTTCGGCACGCTGCTGCGCGACCGTGACATAGACGCCAAGCACGCCGCCTGCCGGGTTGTCGGCGTAGGGCAAATGGCCTTCGCCGAACAGATTGTTGGTGATGCCGATGCCGGTAATGCGCGCCGTCATCTCGGCTTCGCCGATGCCGAGCGTCACGTTCATCGCCGGTGGATTGTTGATCGTCGCCCAGGCTGCCTTGGCCGAGGCGCCGATCTTTCCAAGGCGCGAACCGAACTCCATTTTCTGGCGCAGTTGCACCATCTTCGCATGCATGCCGATCGAGAACTGGTGAACGAACGGCCGGCCGTTGGCCGTGGCCATGTCGACGGTGATGATTTCGCCGTCGGCGAAAGATTCCAGCGCGGCATCAAGGGACTGCGGAATGCCCAGCCCGCGCGCGAACAGGTTCATGGTGCCGGCCGGCAATATGGCAAGCGCCTTCTTCGTGCCCATCAGCCGGGCCGCCGCGGCAGAAATGGTTCCGTCGCCGCCGCCCGCCAGCACGACATCGACGGAGCGGCGCGAAGCAGCGCCGTCGAGCGTCGCCACCACGTCCTTGCCGGCAACGACATCGATGCTGAGAGAGTGACCTGCCGTCTCCAGGGTCTGGCGCATCCTGTCGGAGAAAGCGGCAATGTCGGTGTTGCGCAAGGTGCCGCCGTCCCGGTTCAGCACCGCTGCAAACTTCATGCCCCGCTCCGTCATTCAACCGCGATATGGGCCGGGACAGACCCAGCCGCAGGCTGAAACGCGGCAAAACGGGAAAGGTTCCGTCGGCAGTAGGGCAGTAGGGTTGGGGCGTCGACACGGATAGGCTCCAATTTCCCTACTGCCTTACTGCCCTATTCCCCTACTGCCTATTCACATGCCCCACAACGCCATGCTCGGTCAGTTCGGATAATGCCAGCGACTGGTCGAGATGTTCGGCTCGCCAGGCAAGTAGCCTTTCGGCGAACTCCAGCCGCACGGCCAGATAAGTTGGATCGGCGGCGAGGTTGTTCAACTCCCCCGGATCGCTTTCCGGGTCGAACAGCAGCGGCGGCAGGCCGCCGCCGAAATGCACGTATTTGAATTTTTCCGTGCGGATGACGGCGAGATTGCACTGGCGGGACGTGATGCCGAAATGGCGTTCGGCCTCACCCCCGGCAATCGAGCGGAAATCGAACTCCCAATGCGCGGCATCGCGCCAGCCTGCCGGCCGCTCGCCCTCGATGAACGGTTTTAGCGACTGCCCGTCGAGATGTGGCGTGGCATCCTCGCCGAGCAGGTCGAGAAGCGTCGGCAAAATGTCCACCGCTTCGGTGAAGCGATCGACGCTGCTGCCGGCCGCCGTGCCGTGGCGCGGGTCGCGGATGATCAGCGGAATGTGGTAGCTGCCGTCGAAGTAGCCGCCCTTGCCCAGCATGAAATGGTCGCCCATCATCTCGGCATGGTCGGAGGTCAGCACGATGATGGTGTCGTCCCACGCGCCTGCCGCCTTGACCGCTTGCCAGATGCGTCCAAGCTGCGCGTCGACCTCGGAGATCATGCCGTAATAGATCGCGCGGATGCGGCGGAAGTCGTCATCGCTCCAGTCGTACACATTGCCATCGGAGCCGGGACGGAACCTGGCCTGCTTCTGCCGGGCAAGATCATAGGCGAGATAGGGATGGCTTTCCGCCTCGGTCTGCCACTTTTCCGCACGCCGAAAATTGGGACCGTCGGCTGGATCGTACAGGGCGTTGTACGGCTCTGGCACGATGAAGGGCGGGTGCGGGCTGATGAAGGAGAGATGCGCGAACCACGGCTCGGCGACCTCCTGTTCGCCGAGCCAGCGCGTGAATTCGCTGGTCAGGAAGGCGGCCGGCGTCTCATCTCTGGAATAGACGGGCGGGGCGTTACTGACGGTGGCGCCGGCGTTACTGCCGTCGTTGACCGGGCGATGGATATCGTAAGATTCGGCGCTGGTGTCGATGCCCCTCTGCCTGAGCCAGGACAGCCACTGCTTCTGATGTTCGGGCAGCAACTGGCGCACGGTGAATCCCGGCAGCACGCCCTCATAGCTATGCAGCCGTGGGTCTCCCGGCGCCAGCAGGCGTGGATCGAGCGACACGTCGGTGTAGCCGAACAGCGTCGGATCATAGCCGAGGCCGCGGGCATGCAGCGCGATGTTGCCGTGACGGGCGTCGAGCGGCGTGCCGTTGCGGCAGACGCGGTTGTTCATCTGGTAGAGGCCGGTGTAGAGGCAGGCGCGGGCCGGCGAGCAGGGCGCCGCGCCGCCGTAATGCCGCTTGAACAACACACCCTCAGTGGCCAGCGCGTCGGCATTCGGCGTCTTCACAACCGGATGGCCGGCAGCCGACAGGCAATCACCGCGCCACTGGTCGCATGTGATCAGGAGAATGTTCGGTCGCCTGGCTTTTCCGGTCACTCGCGATACCCTTGTCCCTGCTTGGTCAAACGCCGCTCATGGAACCCAATTCTGGCGATGGCGCAAGTCCGACCTGCTCGTCAATTTGTGAACAAACTTCTTCTGATTGTTCACTTTTACAGCACAGTCCATTCTGTGTTTGCCGCCTTTGCCTTGAGCGGTGGTGTCCTCATATTGGCGTGGACAGCGGCGAGGGCCGCACAAGCAAAAAGGGAAGGAGCAAGACAATGCTCGACCAGATCAAGGGCCTGCATCACGTCACCTCGATGGCCAGCGATGCGCGGCGGAACAATGATTTCTTCACCCGAAAACTCGGCCAGCGCCGGGTCAAGAAGACGGTCAATTTCGACGCGCCCGACGTCTACCATCTCTACTATGGCGACGAGGCCGGCACGCCGGGTTCGGTGATGACCTATTTCCCGTTTCCCAACATCGGCAAGGGCCGTCATGGCGTCGGCGAAGTCGGCACCACGGTCTATTCGGTACCGGAAGGCACGCTCGACTATTGGGAAAAGCGTTTCGCCGATGAGGGCGTCTCCGGCCTCTCGCGCAACGAGACATTCGGCGAAAAACGTCTGGCCTTTGCCGGACCGGACGGCGACGGTTTCGCGCTGGTCGAGGACAAGGCCGACGCCAGAAAGCCATGGGCGAAAGGCGGCATTCCTGCTGACGAAGCGATCCGCGGATTTCATTCCGTATCGCTCAGGCTGAAGGACGGCGGCGCCACCGAGGAGTTGCTGAAATTCATGGGCTACGAGGAGATCGACAAGTCCAGCACCATCAGGCGACTGGCGGTGAAGAACGGCAACGGCGCCGATGTCGTCGACATCGAATCGCTGCCTGGTGTTGCCTTTGCCGATCTCGGCGCGGGCTCCGTCCACCATGTCGCCTTCGCCGTCGAGAACCGCGCCAAGCAGCTCGAAGTGCGCAAGGCGTTGATGGATACCGGCTATCAGGTGACACCGGTGATCGACCGCGACTATTTCTGGGCTATCTATTTCCGCACGCCAGGCGGCGTGCTGTTCGAAGTCGCCACCAACGAGCCGGGTTTCGACAGGGATGAGGACAGCGCTCATCTCGGGGAGGCGCTGAAGCTGCCGACGCAGCACCAGCATCTCAGACCCTATCTCGAGCAACATCTGCAGAAACTGGAAGGCTGAGCTCATGAGCAAGGACGCTTACATCCACAAGCTGCTGCCCGGTTCGCCGGGTGGTCCGCTGCTCTTCGTCTTCCACGGTACGGGGGCCGATGAGAACCAGCTTCTGTCGCTGGGGCGCGATCTCGCGCCCCAGGCAACCATCATCTCGCCGCGCGGCGATGTTTCCGAACATGGCGCGGCGCGCTTCTTCCGCCGCACCGGCGAGGGCGTCTACGACATGGACGACCTGGCGCGGGCGACGGACAAGATGGCCGGCTTCGTCAAGGCCCATATCGACGCGGCAAAACCGTCGGCCGTGCTTGGCCTTGGCTACTCCAACGGCGCCAACGTCCTGGCCTCGGTGGTGTTCGCCGCGCCGGCGGTGTTCGATGCCACGGTGCTGATGCATCCGCTGATCCCGTTCGAACCGGAGATCAAGGGCAGTCTCGCCGGCCGTCATATTCTGGTGACCGCCGGCAGGCGCGATCCAATCTGCCCGCCGAACCTGACCACGCGGCTCGAAGCCTATTTGCGTGCCGACGGCGCCGATGTCACAGTGGAGTGGCATGACGGCGGGCACGAGGTGCGGCCAAACGAGATCGAGGCGGCCCGGCTGCTCTTTGCCGCTGCCATCCAAGGAGTATAGCGATGCCTGAGCAACTGCCTGAGATCGAACTGGAAGATCGCGGCTCCAAGGGTCGCTATGTCCTGCGCGGCCCCGGTGGGGCCGAGGCCGAGATGACCTTCACCAAGATCGGTGAGCACCAGATCATCATCGACCATACCGAAGTGCCGGACGCGTTTCGCGGTCAGGGTGCCGGGCTTCGGCTCGTCACCCGCGCCGTCGAGGATGCGCGTGCGGCGGGCAAGAAGATCATCCCGCTCTGCCCGTTCGCCAACGCCCAATTCCGCCGCCACCAGGAATGGGCCGACGTGCTGAAGCAGTAGGATCGCGCAGGCACGTCATCGATCGAGAGCGACGGACAACCGGCCGTCGCTCTTATAGGCACGGCTTTGGCATTTGCGCGGGTGGCGCATCTTGCCTAAGTAGATATGATATATCGCACCGCGCCGACAAACGAACCGAATGATCCCCCTATGACCGAAACCGATCTCGTTCCCGTCTTCGACGGCCACAACGATACGCTGCTCAGACTCTACCAGTCGAAAGACACGGATGTCGAAAAGCTGTTCATCGAAGGGAAATCGGGCGGCCATATCGATCTGCCGCGCGCGAAGGCCGGCGGCTTTGCCGGCGGCATGTTCGCCATCTTTCCGCCGCCTGTCGAGAAATCCCGGCGCAGCGCCGTACCCATGGCGCCGAGCGATGCCGAGCCGCTGCCACCCGAGGTTCCGCGCGCCGATGCACTGACCTCGACGATCGCGATGGCCTCGATCCTGTTCAGGCTGGAACGGGCCGGAGCGCTCACCGTCTGCCGCAGTGCCGGCGACGTGCGCAACGCCATGGCGCAAGGCTCGATCGCGGCGGTCTTCCACATCGAAGGGGTCGAGGCGATCGATCCCGAGCTCACCATGCTCGACGTGCTGCACGCTGCCGGCCTGCGCTCGCTCGGCATCGTCTGGAGCCGGCCGAACGCCTTCGGCCACGGCGTGCCATTCCGCTTTCCGTCCTCGCCCGACACCGGCCCCGGGCTGACCGATGCCGGCAAGGCGCTGGTCAAGGCCTGCAACCAGTTGAAGATCATGATCGACCTCTCGCATCTCAACGAGAAGGGCTTTCGCGATGTCGCATCCCTCAGCGATGCACCGCTGGTCGCCACCCATTCCAACGTGCACGCGATCTGCGGCCATTCGCGCAATCTCACCGACTGGCAGCTCGGCGCGATCCGCGAGTCCGGCGGCATGGTCGGGCTGAACTTCGCCACCGGTTTTCTGCGCGAGGATGGCCGCATGAATGCCGACACCAGCCTCGACATCATGGTGCGCCATGTCGATTCCCTGCTGCAGGCGCTGGGCGAAGACGGTGTCGGCCTCGGCTCGGATTTCGATGGCGCCATGATCCCGGCCATCATCGGCGACGTCGCCGGCCTCCCGAAGCTGATCGATGCGCTGGCCGCGCGTGGCTTCGGGCGAGCGCTGATCGAAAAGATCGCCTATCGCAACTGGCTCAGCATGCTGGATAGGACGATAGGGTGATGCAGGCTGACTTCAGTATTTCGAAAATGTCTTCTCACGCTTATGCCGATAATGGTGCGCCATGCTTACCTACGTTTACTTCGGTACCAACGATTTGAAACGCGCTACGACGTTCTATGACGCGGCTTTGGCGCCGCTTGGCATGGAACGTTGCATCACCGGTGATCCGGATTGGGATAGCACTTCGGCAGGTTGGGGGATCTACGAGAATGGCGGCTTGCGCGAACTTGCGTTCTGGGTCGGAACGCCGTTCGACAAGCAGACAGCGACAACAGGCAATGGCAGCATGGTCGCTTTCAGAGCGCGATCATGGAAAGAAGTGGACGATTTTCATTCTGCGGCTCTTGCCAATGGCGGCAGTTGCGAAGGTGCTCCCGGCCTTCGATTGCACTACAGCCCGGACTTTTACGCAGCTTATGTGCGCGATCCGGATGGCAACAAACTCGCCGCTGTAAGCCGTGGTGTGCAAGCGCAACCGTCCTTATAGCGCACCCTATTCGAAGCCCATGCGCTTCAGCCAGTCCTTGCCGACGCCGCGATCACGGATGATAGGCAGTGGATTTTCCGAATCGAGCCGCGCGCAGATGCGGTAGACTTCGAGCGTCTCGGCGCTCATCTCGTCCCGCTTGTAGAAGAACATGGCGGCGGCATAGCGCGTGCGGCCCGACCATTTTTCGCCGAGCGGCGTGTTGATCAGATCCCACTGTTCGTCTGCCTCGAGGTCGGCTTCGTCCGTCATGGTCAGAAATCCGCCGGCGGGTTGGCGCTGCGGCGGTCGAGCTTGATGAAGGGGCGCTGCACCACCTTGGCCCGTTTCATCAGCTTCTGGTACTGCAGCTCGCGCATGGCGTAGATCTCGACCCACAGGTCCTCGACAACAGTATCACCGTACGGCCGCGCCAGCGAGGCGATGGCGATGTTGCGCTTGGCCATCGGCGACCACATGGCGGCGCTGACCAGCCCGACCTCCTGGCTTTTCTTGTAATAGACGATGGCGTGTTCGGCCGGGATGTTGCCTTCGATCTCCAGCCCGACCAGGACATGGCGCAGCTTGCGTTTGGCGCGAGCCTCGAGGATGGCGCGGCGGCCGTTGAAATGGCCTTTTTCGAGATCGATCATGAAGCCTAGACCGATCTCGTCGGGCATGCGCAAGCGATCGGCGCGGATGGCGTGTTCGGCGGTGGTGAAGTCGGCATTGGCGACGATCAGCCCTGCCTCGAGCCGGGCGCGGTTGAGCGCGGTGTAGCCGATGGCGCGGATGCCGCGTAGCTCGCCCGATGTCATCAGCCGGTCCCACAGGCTCAGCGCCTTGTCGGCTGGCACGAACAGTTCGTAGCCGAGATCGCCGGTGAAGCCGGTGCGCGAAATGCTGACGGTGCCGCCATCGTGCGGGAAGTCGGCGAGGTCGAAGATTTTCAGCTTCTCGACACCGGCGAAGCCGGCATCGCGCAACACGGCAAAGGAGGTTGGGCCTTGCAAGGCGAGGCCGGCAACGGCTTCGGTCTCTTCCTCGACCGTTACGGCGAAGCCAATGGCGCTGTCGAGCAGCCATGGGAGATGCCGCTCCTGCGAACATAGCCGGAAGCGCGTCGGCGACAGCCGGAACAGCGTGCCGTCATCGAGGACAAAGCCCTCGTCGTCGCACCATGCGGTGTAGTGGACGCGGCCGGGTTTTAGTTTGGTGACATCGCGCAAGGTGACACGGTTGAGCAAGGCTTCGGCGTCCGGCCCCTCGATCCGGTACTTGGTCATCGGCGAAATGTCGAACAGCGCCGCCTGGCTGCGGATGGCGAAGTATTCGAGTTCCTCGTCCCACAGCGAATGCGGGGCGCGGTAGCCGGCCCAATTGTACCAGTCCTGGGTTTTGGCCAGTGCGTCGATGCGCGGCTGGAATGGCGTGCCGAGGCGTAGCGTGCGGAAATGGTTCTGGGCGGCGATGCGGGCTGTGGTGTTGAGCTGGCTGGTCATGACGGCGATCCTTCGCCGTAGCGCGCAACTTTGGCCAGTAGCGACATCACGGTCACCCCCTCATCGCAATGATGCGTCGCGCGGCGTTGAGACCAGGAGCGCCGGAGACACCGCCACCGGGATGCGAGCCCGCGCCGGCCAGGAACAGCCCGTCGATCGGCGTGTCGTAGCCCGACCAGCCCGAGACAGGCCGCGAGACCAGCATCTGGTCGGCCTGCAATTCGCCGTGATGCCAGTGGCCGCCCGGCATGCGGTAGCGTGTTTCGATGTCGGCCGGTGTCAGCAGCTCGGCGTGAATCACGGACTTGCCGATATCAGGCGCATAGGCTTCGAGTTGCGCCATGATCGCCGCCAGGAATTTCGGCTTGCCGGCGGCCCAGCCCTCTTTCAGCGCGTAGGGCGCGTATTGCACGACCGCCGACAGCACGCAGGCGCCGCTCGGCGCGAGCGACGGGTCGGCAAGGCTGGGCAGGGTGATCTCCATCACCGGCTCGTGCGAGAACTCGCCATATTTGGATGGGTTGAAGGCGCGCTCGACGTGATCCGGCGAGGGGGCGATGACCAGCCGGCCCTTGTGGCCGGCGGCATCGACACCGGTGAATTGCGGCGGCCGGTCGAGTGCCAGATTGAGCTTGGCCGCATCGCCCTTCATACGGATGTTTTTCACCTTGCGCATAAACCCCGTGTCGATCTCGCACGGCCCGACAAGGTCGAGGAACGTGGTCGCCGGATTGATGGCGGAGACGATCGTCCTGGCGCGCAGCACCTCGCCATTGTCGAGCGTCACACCGACGGCGCGACCGTTCTCGACGATGATCTTTGCCACCGGCGCTGACGTGCGGATGACGACGCCAGCCTTTTCCGCCGCGGCGCGGATGGCGGCGATAACCGCGCCCATGCCGCCTTGCGGCACTGTCTGCGCGCCGGTCGCGCCACCGGTCTCGCCGGCCAGCCGGTAATAGAGGCCGAGCAATGAGGTCGGCGAGCGTGGACCAAGGTGGCTGCCGAGCGTCGCATCGAAGGCGAGCAGTCCCTTCAGCCTGATATCGGCAAGTTGCTCGTCGAGCAGGTCGGCGACGTTCATCAGCAGAATGCGCAGGAAGTCGCGCATGTCTTCCTTGCCGAGTTTTTTCAGCGCCAGCGCGGTCTGGCCAAGCGAAGCGGTCTCGAGTAGCGACATGCCGGCGAGATCGGGTGGGCGGCGGGAGAGGAACGGCTTCAATATGCCGGCGTAGCGCAGCAATTGCGCGCGCAGTTCCTTCCAGGCCGAATGCTCGGTCGGACTGGCGCCGGTCAGCATCTCGCCATAGGCGCCGTGCAGGACAAGCGGTGGTCCATCCCTGGACAGCGCAACCGACGGCATGAAGTCGGCGCGCGCGACTTTTAGCCCGTGCTTCTCCAGCTCCAGCGTCTTCACCATTTCGGGATGCAGCCGGTTCAGCAGATGGGCGACTGAGGAGACGCGAAAGCCCGGCGCGAATTCCTCGGTGCGCGCGGCGCCACCGACGTGGCTTCCGGCTTCCAGCACCAGCACCTTGCGGCCGGCCTTCGCCAACGTGGCCGCGGCGACCAGGCCGTTATGGCCGCCGCCGATGATGATGGCATCAAATGACGTCATGGGCCGGGCTCATATGCGTGGTGGACTTGGCAAGATCGCGCAGGATTTCGGCCGCGGCATTGCGGCCGGGCGCGCCCATGACGCCGCCGCCGGGATGGGTCGAGGAGCCGCACATATAGAGGCCACCGACCGGCGAGCGGTACTGCGCGTAGCCCGGCACCGGCCGGTTGAACAGAAGCTGGTCGAAGGTCAGTTCGCCCTGGAAGATGTTGCCTTCGGTGAGGCCGACCTCGGCCTCGATCTCGCGCGGTGTGCGCACTTCCATGTGGACGATGCGGTCGCGGAAACCGGGCGAGTATTCGGCGATTTGCGAAATCACGCTTTCGGCGAAGCCGTCGCGGTCGGCGTCTGTCCACTCTGCCCCCGCGATCTTGGGCGGCGCGTATTGCACGAAGCAGCTCATGAAATGCTTGCCGGGCGGCGCCATGGTCGGGTCGAGGGTCGTCGGAATAACCATGTCGAGGAACGGATCGGCCGACCAGCGCCCGGCCTTCCAGTCGTCATAGGCGCGCTCCATGCGCTCCATCGAATCGGTGAAATGCATGTCACCGCGATAGACCGGCGAATCCTTCGGCAGCGCCGGGAATTCCGGCAACGAATCGAGCGCGATGTTGACCTTGCCGGAGGAGCCGCGGATCTTGAAGTTCCTGACCCGGCGCAGGAAGATGTCGGGCAGTTCCTTTTCCTCGACCAGCTTCAGGAAGGTGCGCTTCACGTCGGCATTGGAGACGACGAGCTTGCCGTAAATCTCCTCGCCGCCGGCCAGCACCACGCCCTTGGCCTTGCCTCTGGCAACCAGCACATGGTCGACCTCGGCGCCGGTGCGGATGGTGCCGCCCGATGCCTTGAACGACGCGGCCAGCGCCTTGGTCACGGCGCCCATGCCGCCGCGCGCATAGCCCCAGGCGCCGACCGAGCCGTCGACCTCGCCCATATAGTGGTGCAGCAGCACGTAGGCGGTGCCGGGCGACATCGGGCCCAGTGCAGTCCCGATGATGCCGGACAGAGCGAAGTTCGCCTTGATGACGTCGGTCTCGAAATACTCGTCGAGGAACTCCGAGATCGACATGGTCCAGAAGCGCAGCGTCAGCGCCATTTCCTGCGCCGACAGGCCGGCGAATTTCTTGCCGAGGTAGAGAAGCTCGCCGAGGTCGCGCGGCCGCAGGCTGGTCGGGTCCGGCGCGGTGCGCATCAACAGCGGCTGAATAAAGCGGCACTGCCGCGTCACGTCGCGGGAATAGCGGTCATAGGCTTCGGCATCGTGCTTCGAGAAGCGGGCGAACTCGCGCCGGTGGGCATCGTGGTCGCGATAGTTGGCGAGGTAGTCGCCGTCGCGCGTGAACACCGCGCCGCCCTCATAGGAGATGACCTGCAGGCCGAAGCGCGGCAGTTCGAGGTCGCGCGTGATCTCGGGGCGGAACAGCGAGCAGACATAGGAGCAGTTGGAATAGAGAAAGCCCGCCGTCAATTCGCGGCTGGTGGCGGCACCGCCGACCCAGTCGTTCTTCTCGACCACCAGCACGTCGAGGCCGGCGCGCTGCAGATAACAGGCATTGACCAAGCCGTTGTGTCCGCCGCCGATGACAATCGCATCCCAAGCTTTCATTTTGGCCCAGTCTTCATTCCGACCCGCTCTTCATTTTTGCGTGATCTGTTCCCGAATGCGCGGAATTTGACACGGCGGCCGCCATTTTGTCCAGCCATATTGAATGAATGTTCAACAAATGGTGTTGCATTTTTCCTTGTATGCGCTACTCTTTGCCGGCGTTCGAAATGAGCATTCGTCGATTGGGGATCGAGGGCTGATGATCGAAACGGCAGATGCCGAGCCGGAGTATGACGACACCGCCATCCGCTTCCTCGAAGCGCTGTGGGGCGACGGTTACCTGTCGCCGGGCGGGCCAGACGAGGTCGACCGGGTGGTCGAAGGGCTTTCGTTCAAGGGCAAGACGATCCTCGACATCGGCTGCGGTTCGGGCGGTATCACACTGCATCTGGTCGAGCGCCATGGCGCTGCGCACGCCACCGGCTTCGATGTCGAACGACCGGTGATCGAGACGGCGATGAAGCGCGCTGCCGCGCGCGGGCTCGCGGACCGCGCCAGCTTCGTTCAGGCGCCACCGGGACCACTGCCTTTCGCCGACCATTCCTTCGATGTCGTCTTCTCCAAGGATGCGCTGCTGCATGTGCCTGACAAGGACAGCCTGTTCGCCGAGATTTTTCGCGTGCTGAAGCCGGGCGGCGTCTTTGCCGCCTCCAACTGGATGATCTCGCATGACGGCGAACCGTCGCCGGAGATGAAGGCCTATATCGCCGCCGAGGGACTGTCCTTCGCCATGGCGTCGCCGTCGCGCTATGCGCAGGCGATGCGCCGGGCCGGCTTCGCCGATGTCACCGTCAGGGACCGCAATCCCTGGTATCGCGACGTCGCGCGCGGCGAACTGGAAAGGCTCAAAGGACCGCTCTATCCGAGCGTGGCCGCCGTGGTCGGCGCTGCCTATGTCGACAAGAACATACGAACCTGGGAAGCCATGCAGAAGGTGCTTGACAGTGGCGAACACCGTCCCACTCATCTTCGCGGGTGGAAGCCGGATGCGATTGGATAGCCGGCGATGCTGGAGACCATCACACGCATGAAGACGGCAGATGCCAGGGACGCCCTCCTTGAACCGGCGCGAAAAGGTGACTCCGAAAAGCGCGGACGCAAGGCCTCGAAGGAGGTCAGGCAGCTTCAGCTCATCGAGGCGACGATCGATTCATTGGCCAAGCGCGGCTATTCGGAGACGACGATGGCCGATGTCGCCGACGGCGCGGGTCTGTCGCGCGGCATCGTCAACTTCCATTTCGAGAGCAAGGAAAAGCTGCTCATCGCAACCTTGCAGCACATGTATGACGAGTACTCGGCGCATTGGCGCCATGCCCTGCAGAAGGCAGGTGACGATCCCGCCCATCAGCTTCAGGCCCTGGTCGCCGCCGATTTCGACCGCTCGATCTGCAACAAGCGCAAGCTGGCTGCCTGGTGCGCCTTCTGGGGCGAGGCCAAGTCGCGGCCGACCTATCAGGCCCTGAGCAGCGCCCGCGATGCCGTCTATCAAAACATCTTCATCGACCTGTGCGCGGCTCTCAAGCAGAGCGGCTCCTATGCCTACGAGCCGCAGGTCATGGCCCTGGCACTCAGCGCCATGACCGAGGGTTTGTGGCTGCGGTTGATGATGGGGACCGAGGACACCACCCGCGAGACCGCCTTGCAGGCGGCCAATGAATTTCTGTCGGCGGCATTCCCGAAACACTACCCGTGGAAGGCCGCCGAGACGGCGAAATCATAAGAAAATCAGAACAAGATAGAGGATGGAACAGCAATGAAGACATTCACTCGACGCCTGACATTGACCCTGGCACTGGCTGGAACGCTGGCGGCATCAGTCGCGGCACTGGCGATCGCCGCCGACAAGGACCTGATCGTGTTCGACTGGTCCGGCTACGAAGCCCCGGGCTTCCACCCGAAATATGTCGAGAAGAACGGCGATTCGCCGACCTTCGCCTTCTTCGGCGACGAGGATGAGGCGTTCGAGAAGGTCCGTTCCGGCTTCAAGGCCGATCTCGGCCATCCCTGCTCGCAAAGCGTGGTGAAATGGCGCGAGGCGGGCTTGCTCCAGCCGCTCGACACCTCGAAGATCACAGGCTGGAAAGACCTCAATCCCGGCATCATGGCGATGAAGGATCTTGCCACGACATCGGACGGCAAGGCCTGGTTCATGCCGTGGGACTGGGGCAACACGCAGCTCACCTACAACTCCTCCAAGATCGACGCCAAGGATGTGCAATCGCTGAAGGCGTTCGCCGATCCAAAGTTCAAGGGCCGTGTGTCGATCGGCGACAATGTCGACGACGCCTATGCGCTGGCGAGCCTCGCCATCGGCCTCAAGGACTGGACCAAGATGACCGACGACCAGTTCAAGCAGGCGTCCGACTTCCTGCGCCAAGTGCACAAGAATGTGCGCTCCTACTGGACCGACACCACCGACGTTGTCCAACTGCTGAGCGGCGGCGAGGTCGACCTCGCCTGGGCATGGAATGATGCCACGGTGCAGTCGGTGGCTGCCGGCGTGCCGATCAAGTCGAAGAAGGATACCAACGAGGGCATCTCGACCTGGGTCTGCGGCTACGTGCTGTTCAAGGATGCGCCTGGCAACATCGACAAGGCCTATGACTATCTGAACGCCGTCAACGATCCCGAGACCGCCAAGGTGCTGGTCAAGGACTGGGGCTATGGCCAGGCCAACGCCAAGGGCATGGCCGGCGTCGACCAGGCGATCCTGAAGGAAAAGGGCTATGACGACGTGCAGAAATTCGTCGACAAGACGCTGTTCCAGTCGCCGGTGCCGTCCGACCTCAAGCTCAAGATGATCGCCGAATTCGAGAAGATCAAAGCCGGCTATTGATCCCTGTTCTGGGTGTCCCGTCTGCGCGCCGATCGGGCGGCAGACGGGCTCGCCAAGTGAGCCGAATTCTCCTAACCTCGCAGCAGCCTTGTTCGCGATGGGGGAATTTCGCGCCATGAAATCAGTGCTACGCCGCCTTGCCCTTGCCGCCGCGTGTCTGATTGGTGCTGGCGCGGTCTATGCCTTGGCGGAAGGCGGCGGCGACCTCGTCGTGTTCGACTGGTCGGGCTATGAGGATCCGTTGCTGCACCCCGCCTACACCGCCAAATACGGCGCCGAGCCGACCTTCGCTTTCTTCGGCGACGAGGACGAAGCCTTCGAGAAGATGCGGGCCGGCTTCAAGGCCGATATCGCCCACCCCTGCTCGCAAAGCGTGGTCAAGTGGCGCGAGGCCGGCGTGCTGCAGCCGCTGGACACTTCGAGGATCGCCGGCTGGAAGGATCTCAATCCCGGCATCCTGGCGATGAAGGACCTCGCCACCACCGCCGACGGCAAGGCCTGGTTCATGCCGTTCGACTGGGGCAACACCTCACTGCTCTACCGCACGGACAAGGTCACGGCGGACCAGGCGCAGTCGCTCAGGATCTTCGCCGATCCCAAGTTCAAGGGCCGCGTCACCATCGGCGACAATGTCGACGATGCCTATGCGCTGGCAAGTCTCGTCATCGGCCTCAAGGACTGGACCAGGATGACCGATGCGCAGTTCCAGGAGGCGTCCGCCTTCCTGCGCGATGTGCACAAGAACATCCGCTTCTACTGGACCGACGACACCGACCTCAACCAGGCCTTTATCGGCAATGAGGTCGACCTCGTCTGGGGCTGGAACGAAACCTTCGTGACCCTCAAGGGGCAAGGCATGCCGATCGCCATGAACCGCGACACCAAGGAAGGCATTTCGACCTGGGTGTGCGGCTATGTGCTGATGAAGGACGCGCCGGGCAAGCTCGATGAAGCCTATGAATTCCTCAGCGCCGTCAACGCACCCCCGGTGTCGGACTATATGGTCAAGACCTTCGGCTACGGCCACGGCAACGGCGCCGGCATGGCGGCGATCGACCACAAGGTTCTAACTGACCGCGGCTTCGACAATCTCGACAAATTCCTCGACAAGACGCTGTTCCAGCAGCCGGTGGCGCCTGATCTCAAGCAGCGCATGGTGGCCGAGTTCGAGAAGATCAAGGCCGGCTATTGAAGAGCGGACCGGAAAGAACCGATGTCGTCATCATCGGCGCCGGCTTCACCGGCTTGTCGGCGGCGCTTGAGCTGAAGGCAGCCGGCATCGACTTCCTGTTGCTGGAAGCACGCGACCGCGTCGGCGGACGCGTGGAGTCCACCGAGAACGGACTTGGCGAGCGTGTCGACAGCGGCGGCCAGTTCCTGTGCGAGGACATGCCGGAGCTGATGGCCCTGGTCGAGACGCGCGGCAAGGCTCTGGTCGAGGCCTATGTCGACGGCGAGTTTGTCGCTCAGCCGGCGATGAGCGAGGCGGAAGCCGAGCGAACCTATCTCGCCTCGATGGCCATCCGCGACCGCATGAACAGGATCGACCCGGATGATCCCGCGATTGCTGGGCTCTCCGTCGCCACATGGCTCGCCAGCCAGAATGATCCCGACGACGCCAAGGCGGCGTTCCGTTCGATGATCGAGGGCCTGTGGTGCCAGGCACTGGAAAAGATACCGTTGTGGCACCTGATCGACAATGACCGGCGCATCACCAACGAGGTGTCGGAGCTGCAGTATTTCGTGCGCGAAACCATGCATTCGCTGGCCGACGATCTGGCTCGTGATCTCGGCGACCGGCTGCGGTTGAATACCGCGGTCAAGGCGATCGAACATGGGCCGGGAAGGGTTCGCATTGTCGCGGCGACGGGCACCATCGAGGCACGGGCGGTGTTGATTGCCGTGCCGCCGGCGACGGCCGCGAAACTGGATTTTGCGCCGCCATTGCCGGCTGGCCTGCAAAGATCGCTGGCGGTCTGGCAAAGCGGCGCGGTGATCAAGGTGCTGGTACGCTATCCCGCTGCCTTCTGGCGTGAGCATGGCCTGAGCGGCATGGTGATGTGGCGTGACCTACCGGGGCTTTTTGCCTGTGATGCCAGCAAGGACGACGATCATGCGGCGCTGGTCGTCTTCGTCGGTGGGCCGCTCGCCTTGCGCTGGCGCGACCTCGGCGATGTGGCACTGCGCGCCGAAGTGACGGCGAGGCTGGTGGAAGCGCTTGGCCAACAAGCGGCTGGCGTGCTCGATCTCAGCTATCGCGACTGGACGGATGATCGTTGGAGCGGCGGCGCCTACAGCGATCTCATCATCGATGTGACGGCAACCGACGCCGAGCGCAGGCTCCTTGCCGGCACGCCGCCGGTGCATTTCGCCAGTTCAGAACTGTCGCCGTCATTTCCGGGCTATATCGAGGGCGCCATCGTTGCCGGGCGCATCGCGGCGCGCAAGATCATGGCCGGGCTTTAGTCGGCCATCGCCACCAGCGCCTCGGGATCGTAGGCGAGGCGGATCGAGGTGCCGACCGGGATGTCGTCGGCGCCGAAATCGTTGGTCTCGGTCACCGATAGCGGCTTTTCCAGCCCCGGTATCTCGACGATCAGATGGGTGATCTCGCCGAAATAATGGCGTTCGATCACCTTGCCGGCAACCTCGAACTTGGCCGTCGCGTTGTCCCACAGCACGCGCAGGCGTTCCGGCCGGATGCCAAGCGTGGCCGCGCCACCGTTGCGGATAAAAGCCTTGGGCTTGTCGGTCTTGACGCGGCCGAAGCCCAGCGTGTCGACAACCAGCGACGCGCCGTTCTCCTCGACGATCTCAGCCTTGACGAAATTCATGCCGCCGAGGAAGTCGGCGACCTGGCGGTTGACCGGCCGCTGGTAGATTTCCTTGGGCGAGGCGACCTGCGCGATTTTTCCGCCGAACATCACGGCGATGCGGTCGGACATTGCGAGCGCCTCATACTGGTCGTGGGTGACCAGCACGAAGGTGATGCCGACCGCCTGCTGCAGGCGGCGCAGCTCGACCTGCATCTGCTCGCGCAGCTTCTTGTCGAGCGCCGACAGCGGTTCGTCGAGCAGCAGCACCTTGGGCCGCATCACCAGCGCACGGGCGAGCGCTACGCGCTGCCGCTGGCCGCCGGAAAGTTCTGTCGCCAGGCGCTTGCCCAAGCCGGTCAGCGACACCTGCGCCAGCGCCTCCTCGACGCGGCGCTTTTCTTCGCCGCCCTGCAGCTTCAGCCGCTTCAATCCGTAGGCAACGTTCTGCTCGACATTGAGATGCGGAAAGATCGCATAGCTCTGGAAGACCATGTTGGTCGGCCGGCGATTGGCCGGGATGCCTTCCATCGGCTGGCCGCCGACCGAGATCGAACCGCTGGTCGGGTTGTCGAAACCGGCGATCATCCGCAGCAGCGTGGTCTTGCCGCAGCCGGATGGTCCGAGCAGCGAGAAGAACTCGCCCTCCCTGATGGTCAGCGAGGCATCGTCGAGCGCCTTGAACGCCCCGTAGCTGCGGGTGACGTTGCGGATCTCGATCATCGCTCGTTCAGGCCTGGACCCGTCCTCCTGGAGGCGCCCGACGGTGGGCTGGTCGACTTGCGGCTGCTCAGGCATAGAGGCCTCCCTCGTTCTGGGTGCGTCTGGCCGCGCGGCGACGCAGGATTTCGGCGACGGTCATCAGCAGGAAAGAGGCAACCAGCAACAGCGTGCCCAGCGCCAGCACACCGGGCAGTTTCGCCGCGAAGCGCAACTGGCCCCAGATGTAGATCGGCAGCGTCGCCTCGGTGCCGGTGAGGAAGAAGGCAATGATGAACTCGTCGAGCGAAATGGTGAAGCAGACCAGCAGGCTGGAGATGATCGCCGGCGCCACCATCGGTAGCGTCACTCGCTGGAAGGTGCCGAAGGCGCTCTCGCCGAGATCGACGGAAGCCTCTTCCAGGCTGTGGTCGAAGCCTTCGAAGCCGGAGGTCAGCACCGTCATCGAATAGGGGATGCAGACCAGGACATGGCCGAGCACGACGGTGAACAGCGACAGGCTCAAGCCGAGCTGCAGCATCACCAGCAGCATCGAGATGGCGACGATCACTTCCGGTAGCACCAGCGGCGCCATGATCAACCCGTTGATGGTGCGGCGGCCGGGGTAGCGGTAGCGGGTGATCGAGCGGGCGGCGAGGATGCCGAGCACGGTGGACAGGATCGCCGCCGAGACACCGACGATCAGGCTGTTCCAGGCGGCGTCGAGCAGAGCCGGCGTATTGGGCAGGTCAGCGTACCAATGCAGGGTGAAGCCGGAGAGCGGAAACTTCGGTGTCGCCGCCGTGTTGATCGAGAAGATCGGCAGGAAGATCACCGGCAGATAGAGAAACACGACGTAGAGGAACGCGTAGACCGGCAGCCAGCCGCCGGACAGGAAGCGCCGCACCGCCGTCATCGCGCCAGCCTCTGGATGGCGCGAATGATCAGCACCGTGGCGCCCGCCATCAGCGTCACGATGACCATGGTGGTGACGGAAAGGGCCGCGCCCAGCGGCCAGTTGGAGGCCTTGCCGAACTGCGCCTGGATGGCATTGGCGATCATGACGCCGTCCTTGCCGCCGACCAGCTTCGGCGTGACATAGTCCCCGACGGTCGGGATCATGACGATCAGTGCCGCCGAGATGACGCCGGGCGCCGACAGCGGCAAGGTCACGCGCAGGAACGAACGTAGCGGACCGTCGCCGAGATCGGTGGCAGCTTCGACCAGCGTGCGGTCGACTTTTTCCAAGGACACAAAGATCGGCAGGATGGCGAAGGCAGCCCAGGCATGGGTCAGCGTGATGATGACGGCGCTCGAATTGTAAAGCAGTGCCGTCGACGGCTCGTCGATGATGCCGAGGCCCATCAGGCCGGAATTCAAGACGCCGTTGTAGCCGAGGATGACCTTCCACGACATGACGCGCAAGAGATAGCTGGTCCAGAACGGGATGGTGATGAGGAACAGCCACAGGCTCTTGTGGCGGCCGCCATGGAACGAAATGAAGTAGGCGATCGGATAGGCCAATAGGACAGTAAGCAGGCTGACTGTCAGCGAGATGTAGAGCGAGCGCCACAGGAGATCCCGGTAGATCGGCTCGGTCAGCGCGATGCGGTAGTTTTCCAGCGTGAAGGTGCGATCGATGGTCAGGTAATGCTGCGTCCAGAAGGAGTGGGCGATAACCACCAGGATGGGCAGGACCAGAAGGATGAGCGCGTAGAGAAAGGTCGGGCTGATCAGGGCAAGGCCCTGTACGGGTTCGGACTGCAGAAGGGCATTTCGTCTGGCCCGCGTCATGCGCAACGGGGGCGACCCTTCGGCAGCCGCCGTCATTGCAGGGCTCCGGGTGTGATCTCGGTTGCTGACCTGGACTGTCCCGCCATGCGGCATCCCATTGTGGTGGCGCCAGCTGTTTCTTCCCCTTGCCGGCTTTCTTTCATCATGCGCGCATCCGCGGATTGAAATCAAGCGCTATTTCTGCAATATTGATTGAACGGGCATTCAAAATGAAGTGAAGAAAGCCGACATTTTCGGCGTTTGACGCTGAGTTCCGTGCCCGAGAAAAATTCGACGAGATGATGTGGAGGCGATTGTGGCTGCTGCGAGAGATCTGAGAGCGACCGAAACGGCTGAAGTCGTCGGCGATGCCGTCGAACTGGCCAGGCGCCATCTCATCCAGCCCTGGCCCTACGCCGGTTCTGTCGGTGCCGAGGCGCGCGCGCTGATCGGCGAGGGCGACGGCATCTACATCACCGACAGCACCGGCAAGCGGCTGATCGACGGGCCTGCCGGCATGTGGTGCGTCAATGTCGGCCACCGCCGCGAGGAACTCGCCAAGGTGATGTACGACCAGGCGATGGCGCTGTCCTACAACACGCCGTGGTACACGATGAATGCGCCGTCGGCGGAACTGGCCATGCGCATTGCCGGCCATGCGCCAGGCGATCTCAGCCATGTATTCTACACCACCGGTGGGTCCTCGGCCGTCGAGACGGCACTGCGTTTCATGCAGTTCTACAACAATGTGCGCGGCCGGCCGGAGAAGAAGCTGATCCTGAGCCGGGGCGGCGCCTATCACGGCTCGACCTATCTGTCGGCCTCGCTCAACGGCCGCCCGCGCGACCGCGACTGGATGGACGGTGCCGACGAGCTGGTGATCAAGCTGTGTTCGCCCGATCCGTTCCGTCGCCCGCACGGCATGAGCCTTGCCGCCTTCACCGATTTCCTCGTCGACCAGTTCCGCGACATGGTCGCTCGTGTCGGCGCCGACAAGATCGGCGCCTTCGTCGGTGAGCCGGTGCAGGCATCCGGCGGCGTCGTCGTGCCGCCCGACGGCTATCTCAAGCGCATTCGCGAGATCTGCCGCGACAACGACATCCTCTATGTTTCCGACGAGGTGGTGACGGCCTTCGGCCGGCTTGGCCATGTCTTTGCGTCAGGTGACGTGTTCGGTATCGATCCCGACATGATCACATTCGCCAAGGGTGTCACTTCAGGCTATTTCCCGCTTGGCGGCGTCATCATCTCGGAGCGGCTGCTGGAAGAGTTGCGGCGCTCGAACCATCCGGACGCCTTGTTCGGCCATGGCCTGACCTACACCAGCCATCCCGTCGGCTGCGCCGTGGCGCTGAAAAACCTCGATCTGCTGGAAGAGGGTGTGCTTGCCCACACGCAGGAGGTCGCGCCCTATTTCCAGGCGCAGCTGAAGACCCTGGAAGAGCTGCCGCTGGTCGGCGAGGTGCGTGGCGTGGGATTGATGGGTTGCGTCGAATGCGTGGCCGACCGCGACAGCAAGGATCCGCTGCAGCTCGACAAGGATGTCGGCAAGCGCATCGATGCCCATTGTCATGAGCTCGGCCTGCTTGTCCGGCCGCTGATCAACATGTGCGTGATGTCGCCGCCGCTGATCATCACGCGCGAGCAGATCGACGACATGGTCGGCATCTTGCGCGAGGGCATTTCACGCACGATGGATGATTTGCGCAAGGAAGGTGTGTGGCGGGGGTGAAGGCTAATCTCCCCCCTTGTGGGGGAGATGCCCGGCAGGGCAGAGGGGGGCGCTGTCCCGCCAGCATCTCAATCGACTATATTGGGTGCCGGTGCAGCTTTCAGCGATCAAATTGACTCGAAGGTAGCGATCCTTCACGCCCCCCTCTGTCCTGCCGGACATCTCCCCCACGAGGGGGGAGATCGGCAGCTCCGCCGTTGGTCCTAAGACCGCGACCTGAGCGCGTCGTTCAGATTCCACATGTCCTTCTCTTCGGGTGCGGTCTCCAGGCCCAGCACCGGGAGCATCTTGCGCAGATGATCGTGATGGGTGCGCACGCCGTATTCGAGGTCCGAGAGATAAAAGCCCTCGAAGGCCTCGGATAGCATGGATTCGTTCGACCACACCGACAGCTGCACGTCTTCCGACATGGTGTCGCGGTCGATGCGGAAGGAGAGGTAGCGGGCGGCGGCCTGCGCGCGGCTTTCGTCGCGGTAGCGGTAGATGGCGCCGCGCAGCAGGGTCTCCCCGGTCGACAGCGGGAACTCCTGATAGAACTGCACCGATTCCGGCATCACCGAAATGACCGCATTGGGGAAGATGCCGTAATAGACCCAGGCCTTCTTCAGATAGTCGGGCAGATGCGTCGGCTCGGGCGCGATCTTGACATAGTTCTTGACGCTCCAGCGGCGGCCGGCATGCGGGTTGTAGGTGGCAAACGACCGCGACACGCCGTTGATGAAGGGCTCGTCGAAATAGGTGGCGCCATAGAGATCCTGAAGGGCTGGATGCGCCATGGCGACGTGATAGCCCTCATTGTCGACATCGCGCACCGACTTCCAGTTGACCGGGGTCTTCTGGTTCCAGATGCCCCAGGAGGGCACCATGTCGGCGGCGTTGTAATGCGCGAATTCGGGCTCGATCGGCTTCATCAGCTCGGCGACCGAGGGCTGCGGCCCGCCATTGCGGAAGCGGATGAAGATGAGGCCCATCCAGACTTCGAGATCGAGCGGCATCAAGCCGAACTCGGTCTTGTCGAGATCGGGGAAGGAGCGCGGACGTGCGGCGCCGCGCAGCGTGCCGTCGAGATTGTAGACCCAGCCATGGAACGGGCAGACCAGCGCGTTCTTGCAATTGCCCTGGCTGTCGGCGACGACGCGGCTGCCGCGGTGGCGGCACATATTGTTGAAGCCGCGCACGACGCCATCCTTGCCACGCACGATCAAAGCGCGTTCGCCGACCACGTCCATGGTCAGATAGTCGCCGGCATCCGGGATATCGGAGACATGACCGACGATCTGCCAGTGGTTGCGAAAGACGTGCTCCTTCTCGAGCTCGAGAAGGGCATCGGAATGGTAACTCCAGCCCGGTAGCCCCCGCCGGTCCCAATCGTTGGGGATCGCCACGTCGCGGAGGTGCGGGTTCATAAACGTCTCTTCTTTTTATTGAATACTCGTTCAATAAAATCATATTTTTCATTGAAATGCAATGGGTTGTGAAAATCAGACGATTTTCCGGACGGAATCCGCGCGTCGCCCGGAGCTGAAATCCGCCCGGCTGTCGACCCGAAAAATCCCGGAGAATCCGGGTGTTAGTCACGGTTTCAGGCTTGCTGTCCCGGCTCGGCTTCGCCAAGCGTGCGGACTGGAGAACAAGTACCTTCCAGAGGGCAAGGACAGCGCCGCCATCGGTCGTCGGCAGGCGTTCGAGCCTGAGTGGTTGGGTCGACCGAGACCTGTTCGCCGGCAGGCAGTATGCTATGACCGATTCTGCCCGATTTTGCCCGAATTCATGTTTCAAGTCGGTTACATTGTCGGCCTTGCGCCACCTTAACGCTGTTACAAAGCGCGACTAAGTTCATTTCATCACAAAAAGAAAATCAACGAAGGGAACGGCGATGCATACGAAAATCCAGACGAATAGCAACGAGCGCCGCCTTGAGGCTCCAGTGCGCGGTGACCGCCGCCCGAAACTGGCGCTGCGCCAGCGCGCCAGCGATCACCCCATGGCAATGTTCATGGTGCTGGCTGCTTGCGCCTTCATCGGCATGGCGTTCGCGCCGACGGTCGGGCCGGCCTTCGCTTCGTTGAAGCCGCCAGCCAACCTCGTCGATGGCGCACAGACGACGACCAGGACCGCGCGCCTGCCGATGTCGGCGACCGACTTCGCCTGCAAGGGGCAGTCCTGGGGTGCCGAGAGCGTGGATTGCCTGCGCGCCATCGCCGAGCAGTCGGGGACGCACAAGGCGCGCGCGATCCGCATGATCGCCAATGCCGCGCCGCTGACCAATACGCCGAACATCTTCTGATTTCCGTCGACGCATGATCCCGAAACCGGTTCCCACCTTGGGATCATGCTCTGACCTCCCCGAGCGCTTCCTCCAGCGCTCCCCTGGCTCCCGCCGCAACCCGGTCGGGAGCCTTTTTTCGCCTTACCGATGCTTACCCCTTTGCCGTCGCCTGTTCGGCAATGGCGGACAGCACGCTACGCACATCCAGGGTGCTGAACGGCTTTTCCAGGATCTGTGGCCGCTGCTGCGCCGGCAGGGCCTCGATTTCGGCTTTCGCGCCGATCAGGTCGCCGGTGACCAGCACGAAACGCCGCGCCAGGTCGGGCCTTTCGGCAAGCAGCTCGTGATAGATCGATATGCCGCTGATGCCGGGCATGCGCAGGTCCGAAAAGACGATGTCCGGCGGCATGTGGCCGCCCAAGGTGGCGGCGCCCGATTCCCAGACAGGCGCGATCCGCGACTTGATGCCCATCAATTCGAGAATGTCGGAGAGCGAGCCGGCGACATCCGGCTCGTCATCGATGATCAAGGCATGGCGCAAGCCGCTCGATCGCGGCTGGTTCTCGCCGGCGCTGGCGGCGCCGGCCGCGATGGCCGGCAGATGGACGACAAAACGCGCCCCTCTCGGCAGCGCTTCCTCGAACCAGACATTGCCATTGTGCCGCTCGATGATCGATTTCGAGATCGACAGGCCGATGCCGGTGCCGACGCCGACCGGCTTGGTGGTGAAATAGGATTCGAAGATGCGGGCGCGGATCGCTTCCGGCACGCCCGGTCCATTGTCCTCGACCGAGAAGCCGGGTTTGCCCAGGTCGCCGCGGAACGTGCGCACCTTGATCAGCCGGTCGCCGGCAACGCCGGCCAGCGCATGCTGGCTGTTGATGAGGAAGTTGGCCGCCACCTGCGTCACATGGTCGGCGTCGGCCATGGCCAGCAGCGGACCGGCGGCGAAATCGGTGTCGATGATGATGCCGCTTGATCGCGCGCCATAGGCGGTCACCTCGAGAGCCGCGCGGACCACCTGGTTGAGGTCGGTCTCGGCATGGGCCGCGGGATGAAGGCGGACCATCGACAGGAAGCTCTTGACGATGCGGCCGCAACGCTCGGCGGCTGCGCGCACTTTCTCGGCACGCACCTTGGTCTGCGGGTCGGAGGCGAATTCATGCAGCAGCGTCGATTGCGCCACCACCACGGCCAGCGGGTTGTTGAGCTCGTGCGAGACGCCGGCCAGCAACGAGCCCATCGCCGCCATCTTCTCGTTCTGGTGCAGCTTCTCACGCTGGCGACCGATCTCTTCCTCGGCGCGCAATTTGTCGCGCAGGTCGCGGATGGAGCCGAAGATCAGGCGACGTTCGGCGACCCGCATCTCGGTTGCCGTCAGCTCGATCGGGAACACCTCGCCGGCGGCGTTCTGGGTTACCGTCTCGAGCCGTTGGCCGACCATCGGCGCGCCGCGCCCGGACATGTATTCGGCCCCCGACGTATAGCCCTTGCGGTAGTATTCCGGCACGACGGTGTCGAGCAGGTCCTTGCCGAGGATGTCGCTGCGCAGGAAGCCGAACATCTTTTCGGCGGCCGGGTTGAACTCGATGATCGAGCCGGTCTCGTCGATGACGATGATGGCATCGAGCGAGGCCTGCAGCATGGTGCGGCGAATGACCTCGCTGGCATGAGCGTCGGAGGGCGACCGTTCGATGGCGTCGCCGATGGCCAGCGCGATGATGTGCAGCGTCGCCTCTTCCTCGTCGGTCCACTCGCGCTCATCGACGCAATCATTGACCGCCAGCGTGCCCCACAGATGGCCATGCGCGAAGACCGACACCGACAGGAACGACTTGATGCTCTGCTTTTCGAAATCGGTTCTCAGAAAGCCTTCGAGGTCGCGCGTATGGCCGGCGAAGATCTTGCCTTGGCGTTCGTCCTCGGCCAGCCGCTCCAGCAGCGGGTCGGAATTGATGATCGACTGCATGATGACGGTCGGCGACGCCAGTTCGCCGCCAAACCGGTCGTCGATCCAATACGCGGCGACCGACTGCGCGAAGCCCTGGCCGGGCAGTTCGCGCAAGCGGAAGAGGATGCCGCGCTGGCACTCCATGGCGCGACAGAGCGTCTCCAGGACGCCTTCCATCTCGCGCTGCCAGTCGCCGGCCTCGCGCAGCTGGCGAACGACGCGCACGGCCGCCATCGCGGCACCCTGCCTGAACCCTTGCATCTCCGAGCTTGCTGCTTCAGCTGTCATTGTCTGCCGTCACTCCAGGGCCAATTCGATCGGCGAGCAACGGCTGCGAATCCGAACCCTCTGGCCTCGATGCTCAGTTGCCGTCGCCGGTCGGCAGCGAGAAGATATAGCCTTCGCCGCGTACTGTACGCAGGAATTTCGGATTGGCCGGATCCGTCTCGATCTTCTTGCGCAGCCGCATGATGCGGATGTCGACCGCGCGCGACGATTCCGGGTCTTCGGTGAAGCCGATCGCCTCCGAGATCGCGGCGCGGGTTAGCAGCCGGTTGGCGCGGGTCAGGAAAACTTCCAGCACGTCGAACTCGCTCTTGGCCATGTCGATCACCGCGCCATTGGCGCCGGTGACCAGCCTGCCGTCGAGATCGGCCTGGAAGGGGCCGAAAGCAACCGAGCGGCGGTCCGACGCGGCTTTCTTGTCCTGCAGCCCGGTTGGCTGCGGGACGCGGCGCAGCACGCTGCGGACCCTCGCCAGCACTTCGCGCAATTCGTAGGGTTTGACGATGTAGTCGTCGGCGCCAAGCTCCAGCCCGACGATGCGGTCGAGCGCGGTGCCGGCGGCGGTGGCGTAGATGATGCCGATCGGCAGCCGCGAGCGCAGCCAGCGGCCGAGCGACAGGCCGTCCTCGCCCGGCATGGCGATGTCGAGGATGGCGAGATGGAACGACTGCGTTTCAAGGAGGCCGCGCGCGGCGGCCGCGCTTTCAGCGGTGACCGTGTCATAGCCGGCGGCGCCAAGATATTCGGCGACCGCATCCCTGAGGTCGGGCTCATCCTCGACGATGACAATTCTTGCCCTCACGATGCCCTCGCTGCCACTTTCAGTGGAAAGTAGATTGGGTATAAACATGATGTCCAGCACTCATATCCGGTTGCCAGGGAACGGTTGGAAAACATGGTCGCACGATCCGTCATTGCGCTCGTTTCCGTCGCCGAAGTGGTCGCGACCGAACTCGCCGACCATCTCGGGCGGCGAGGCCACGATGTGCGGCAGGCGCGCCAGCCGTGGGAGGCCGAATCGTTGCTGTCGGGGAAGGGCATCGACATCGTCGTCGTCGGCGACAGTCTCAGCCAGGCGGAGGGGCGGGATCTGCTGCGCCGCCATGGCGGCGAGGGCGGACCGGATTTCATCCTGATCTGCCGGCCGGCCGATCTCGTCGACAAGGTGCTGGCGCTCGAGCTTGGTGCGGCCGACGTCGTCGAGAGCCCGCTCAACGTCAGGGAACTGGCCGCCCGTGTCGGCGGCCTGCTTTCGCGGCGCGGCAGAGGCACCCAGGAACTGATTGTGCTGGAGAACGCGACCGTCGATCTGAGGTCGGCCATGGTCATGCATCGCTCCGGCACGGAAGAGCAGCTTTCGCCGGGTCAGGTGGCGCTGCTCAGGCTGTTCCTGGCCAGTCCGCGCAAGGTGCTGACGCGCGACGACATCATTGCCGCGGCACCGGCCGAAAACGTCGACGCCTTCGATCGCTCGATCGATTCGCGCATCGTGCGACTGCGCCGCAAGCTCGACACCGACACCATCACCACCATACGCGGCGCCGGCTACCGGTTCGATCCGCCGCTGCAATTCGCCGATTGACGGCCGGACGCCGAGGCTATCGCTTCGTTTGAGCATCGGATTTTCCACTTTGGGTCCGATGCTCCCGACGCTCAGCGTACCACCAGCAGCGATGGGCCCGATGGCATGTCATTGCCGATGGTGAGTTCGCCCGCATGCGCGCGGTCCCTGAGCAGCACGGTGGCGACGCCGGCAAAGCCGAGCAGGCCCTGTGCGTAAAGCAGTGCCGAAAGCACTGAAGCGGCAAATTTCGTTTTCATCGTACCGGTTCCCCAAAAATGAACGTTTGCAGGATGCTTCAGGACACCCCCGAAGCACCCGCGCCGCGTGCGGAGCCCCCCGTCGCGGCGCGGGCCTTCGGTCCTCTCGGCAGCAAGTTGCCGGAGGGGCCGCGCATTCTCGTCAGCTTAAGGCCGACCCGCCAGAGGGCCTTGAGCCGAGTGATGCGCAGGCTGGAAACCATCCAGACCGTGGCGAAAAACAGTGCGGCATGCAGCGTCGAAATCTCGCCTGAAGTCATCGCGCCGAGACTTGTCAGCGGGTTGCCGGCAACCGTGCCGACGCCGCCAATGACCGCTGCCGCGATGCTGATCCCGAGGAGCCAGGACAGCGCTTTCGATTTCGTTCCCATGTTTCGTTACCGGCTGTTTTCGTTGCGTCAACTTTGCTTGCGGCCCGTATCCGGATCATGCCGCACAAAGCCGCGTTTTGTTTCAGTTCTGTTTCGAGATTGAGGGTCTTTCTTTCATATATTGGGAATTCGCACTTTCGTTTAGAGACTGATACCTATGTTCCTGACCTCGGCCTCTTCGGCTCGCGGCATTCCGTCCCCTTTTCGGCTCCGTGGATGACTCCGTTTGTTAACCAGAGGAAACAGATTCGAAACACAAACGAGCACTTTGCGAAATCTCCTCGAAACATGACGTTGGGATAAGCGGCCATCGAATTGGAGCCGGCCAGACCGGCAGAGAGAGGGGACACCACCATGCATACCGCCATTTCCGCCAAGCTCATCAACATCACCGCCGCCGCCCTGACCGGTGCCGCACTTCTGCTCGGCGCCGGCTCGGGCGCCGCTCACGCCGCCAACAAGATCGTGGCGCGCGTTTCGCTTTCACAGCAGATCATGGAAGTCTCGGTCGATGGCCGGCCGACCTTTGCCTGGAAGGTTTCCACCGGCGACCGGGCCCATGTGACGCCGACCGGCTCGTTCAAGCCGACGCGCATGCATGAGATGTGGTATTCGAAGAAGTACGACAACGCACCGATGCCGCACTCGGTCTTTTTCAGCGGCGGCTATGCGGTGCACGCCACCAATGCGATCAAGCGTCTCGGCCAGCCGGCGTCGCATGGCTGCGTGCGGCTGCACCCCGACAACGCCGCCGATTTCTATCAGCTTGTCGAAACCTTCGGGCCGACCAACACCAGCATCGTCATCGTCAAGTAGCAGGCTGTACAATGGGGAGGCCTGATGCCGCGCCCTGTTCAAGGCTCCCGCCGGAAGGCGTCCGGCGGTATTGATCATAGCTCAAACCGGCGGTACTGAGCCTAGCCCAAGAAAAGAGGCCGGAAATTCTCCGGCCTCTTTTTTTGCAATCATCTGTCTTGCGCAATTCGGAGGGAAAACCGTTTCGCACCTTTCCTGGAATTGCTTCAGTCCGGCAATGCCGGCATCAGCTTGGGATCCGGCTTCTCGGCCAGGTGCGGCAGGTCCTTGCTGGCGATGAAGGTGTAGAACATGGGCACGACGAAGAGCGTGAACATGGTGCCGACCAGGATGCCGGTGAAGATGACCAGGCCCATCGAATAACGAGCGGCGGCACCAGCGCCGCTGGAGGTGATCAGCGGCACGACACCAAGCGCCATTGCCGCCGTCGTCATCAGGATCGGCCGCAGGCGCACCTTGGCCGAGGCGATGATGGCGTCACGCCGCCGCATGCCATGGATTTCACGCTGCTGGTTGGCGAACTCGACCAGAAGGATGCCGTGCTTGGTGATCAGGCCGATCAGCGTGATCAGGCCGACCTGCGTATAGATGTTGAGCGTGCCGAGGCCCAGATTGAGCGGCACGATGGCGCCGAAGATGGACAGCGGCACCGCCATCATGATGATCAGCGGGTCGCGGAAGCTTTCGAACTGTGCCGCCAGTACCAGGTAAATGACGATGACGGCCGCCGCAAAGGCGATCAGGATGGTGTTGCCCTGTTCCTTTTCCTGCCTGGACTGGCCGGAGTAGTCGATGAAGAAGGTGCTGGGCAGGCTCTCCTTGGCGATGTCCTCGATGACTTTCAATCCGTCGCCTGTGGTGACGCCGGGCAATGGAAGGGCTGAAATCGTCGACGAATTCAGCTGATTGAACTGCTCGATGGCGGCCGGCGACGCGTTGGTCGAAATCTTCACCACCGCCGACAGCGGCACCATCTCGCCCGTCACGCTGCGCACGAAATATTGTCCGAGCTTTTCGGGGTTGTCGCGGAATTCCTGCGGCACCTGCGGGATGATGTCGTAGCTGTTGGAGTCGCGGTCGAACTGCGCCACTTCGGCGCCGCCGACCAGCAGCGTCAGCGTCCGGCCGATATCGGCGATCGGCAGGTTGAGCGCCGCGGCGCGGTCGCGATCGATGGTGACCGTCACCTGCGGTGCGTCATAGGCCATCGAATTCTGCACGACGATGAAGCGGCCGGAGGCCTGCGCCTTGTTCTTGATCTGCTCGGCCGCCTCATACACTTCCGAGGAATCGCCGGTCGAGCGCACCACCATGGAGATCGGCAGGCCGCCGCCGGAGCCCGGCAATGTCGGCGGCGCAAAGACGAAGGCCTGGACACCCGCCACTTTGGCGATACGAGCCGTAATGTCGGCCTGCAACTGCTTCGAATTGCGCTTGCGCTCGGCCCAGTCCTTGAAGGCAAAGCCGACGAAGGCGCTGTTCGTCGCACCGCCGAAGGCCACGGCCGAGAACTGCGCCCGAGTTTCGGGAATATCCTTCACCAGACCGAGAATCTGGTTGACGTATGTCTCGGTGTAGTCGGACGTCGCATAACGTGGCCCCGTCACAAGCGAGAGCAGAAAGCCCTGGTCCTCTTCCGGCGCCAGTTCGCCCGAGGTCTTGGTGAACATGAAGCCGGTCACACCGACGAGGGCAAGCACGATGATCAGCGTCAGCGGGCGATAGTTCAGCGAACCGGTGACGGCCCTCTCGTAGACGTGCTCTACCCTTGCGAAAGCGCCGTCGACAATGCGCTGGAAACGGCCCGGCGTGCCGGACTTCAAGAGGCGTGCCGACATCATCGGGGTGATGGTGATGGCGATGATGCCCGAGAGCACCACCGAGCCGGCGAGCGTGACCGCGAATTCACGGAACAGCGCGCCGGTCAGGCCGCCGGTGAAGGCCAGCGGCGCGAACACGGCGGCCAGCGTCATCGTCATGGCGACGATGGCAGAGGCGATTTCGCGCATGCCGCTGAACGCCGCCTGCATTGGCGACATGTGGTCTTCTTCCATATGGCGATGGATGTTCTCCACCACCACGATGGCATCGTCGACGACAAGGCCGATCGCCAGCACCATGGCCAGCAGGGACAGAAGGTTGATCGAATAGCCGACCGCAAACAACAGGAAGCAGACGCCGATCAGGGACAGCGGGATGGTGATGATCGGCATCATCACCGAACGGAACGAGCCAAGGAACAAAAGAATGACGACGACGACGATGGCGACCGCCTCGCCGATGGTCTTGAACACCTCGTAGATCGAGGCGCTGATCTGCCCGGTTGCGTCGTAGACGACCTCGATCGTCATGCCTTTCGGCAGCGTCTCCTGAATCTGCGGCACCAGCTTGGTGAGCGCTGCCGCCGTGGTCAGCGGGTTGGCCGCCGGGGTCGGGAAGATGGCAAGGAAGGTGCCGGGCTTGCCGTTGAAGCTCACCCTGGTGTCGGTGTTCGCGGCGGCGAGTTCAACGCGAGCGACATCGCGCAGCCGCACCACATTGCCGCCGGTCGAGCGCAGCGGCAACTCGGCGAATGCCTCCGGCGTCTGCAGCGTCGAGCGTACGGTGATCGAGGAGACGACATACTCGTTCTGGGTGTTGCCGGGCGCCGACAGGAAATTTGAGTTGTTGATCGCCGTCAGCACTTCGGATGCCGTCACGCCGCGCGCGGCAAGCTTGATCGGGTCGATCCAGACGCGCATCGAATATTGCTGGGCGCCGAAGATCTGCACGTCGGAGACGCCTTCGACCGTCGACATGCGCGGGCGGATGACGCGCTCGATATACTCCGTCAGCTGCTCCTTCGTCATGTTCGGGTTCTGCATCGAGATGTACATCATCGCGAACTGCTGCCCGGTGCCCTTGACGATCACAGGGTCCTTGGAGGCAGTCGGCAAGGTGCCGCGCACGCCCTGGACCTTGGACAGCACTTCAGTCAGCGCGACGTCGGGGTTGGAGCCAAGCTTCATCTGCACCGTCACGGTGCTGGAGGAAGGGCGGCTCGACGACGTCACGTAGTCGATGTTTTCCGTCGAGGCGACGGCGCGGGCGATCGGGGCGGAAATGAAGCCCTGGATCAGGTCGGCGCTGGCGCCCGGATAGGCCGTCGTGATGGTGATCGCGGTTTCGTCGACCTTTGGGTACTGCCGGATCGACAGGTTGAAGATGCCCTGGAAACCCAGGAGCAGGATCATGCAGGCAAGGACCGTCGAAAGGACAGGCCGGCGAATGAAGAGATCGGAAAAGCTCATTGCTGGCCGGCCTGCTTGTTCGCCGATTTGGTCGGGTCGATCGTGTTGTCGACAGCCACGGACATGCCATTGAAGAGCCGGTTCTGACCGGCGGTGACGACCTCGTCGCCAGCCTTCAGCCCCTCGACGATCTCGACCATGCCTTGATTGCGGCGGCCGGGCTTGACGAAGACCTGCGACAGCACCAGCGCAGGCTTGTCGCCTGCCGCCGCCGGCTTGGCCGGATCGGCAGAAGCTGGCTTCGTGGTGTCAGGAGCCGCCTTGTCCGCCGGCTTGGTCGCTTCAGTGGCCGGTTTCATGGCATCGGCGGCAGGCTTCATGGCGTCGGCCGGCTTGGCATCTGCGGGTTTGGCGTCCGCCGGTTTGTCGACTGCCGCGGCGGCGGGCTTTTCTTCCGGCTTGGCGGTCTGCGCCGGGGGCGCTTCGGCGGGCTTCGCCGGCTGCACCACGAATATATAGTCGCCATAGAGGCTGGTGGTCAGTGCCGTCTGCGGCAGCGTCAGCACGTTCTGCTCCTCGGGTAGTTCGACACGCACCTGCACGAACTGGCCGGGAGTCAATTTGCCTTCGGTGTTGGCGACCTCGGCCCGCACGGTTACCAGCCGGCTCGAGGGGTCGATTTTCGGGTCGATACCGCGAACGATGCCGGCATAGGGCATCTCTGCGCCGCCGATGCCCAGCCGCACCGTCTGGCCGATCTTGAGCGAAGGCAGCTGTTGTTCCGGCACCGTGAAATCGACCCGCATCGTGTCGAGATCCTGCAGCGTCACCACGGCGGTGCCCGGTGCCAGGTACTGGCCGAGGTCGATTTTCGGAATGCCGACCGTGCCTGCAAACGGCGCCGTCAACTGCTTCTGGTCGAGCACCGCCTGCAATTTGACCACCTGCGAAGCGGAGCTCGATGCTGCTGCCCTTGCGGTGTCAAGCGTGGCATCGGTTCCGACGCCGCGCCGCTGCAGCTCGACCGCGCGCTCCAGCGCCGTCTGATCGGATACGGCCTGTGCCTTGGTCGCGGCAAGGTCGGCACGCTCGACAGCGTCGTCGAGCTGGAGAAGAACCGCGTCGGCGGCCACCTTCTGGTTGGCGTGGAAAAGGATGTCCTTGACGATGCCGGTGACTTCGACGGTCAGGTCGACGCCACGCACCGCGCTGACCGTGCCGATCGCCTGGACGCCCGGTGTCCAGGTCGACGGCTTGGCGATGGTCGTCGACACGGTTGCCGCCGGCGGCTTCATCGAGGCGAAATACTGCTTGATCCCGTTGTCGCGCAGGAAGTTGAAGCCGACGATGCCGCCGACCACGACAACGAGGACGAGCAGAACCAGGAGGATGATGACGATACGGAGTATGCGCTTGAACAAGAAAGTCCCCTCGGTCGGAATCCGGCGCGAAGCGCGGACATCGGGACACATATCGACGGCGGGTCCCGATTTCAAATGATGGCGGCTTTACTGTACCGTCTGGACGGTCTTGTCAATTGGGCCTAAGCTTGCGAAGGGAGGCGCCATGAGACCACAACGAACGAATTCGCGCGAGAAAATTCTCGCCGCGGCGGCCGATGTTGCCCGGGAATCCGGGCCTGGAAGCCTGTCGCTGGACGCAGTCGCCAGCCGCGCCGGCGTATCGAAGGGCGGGCTCCTCTACAATTTCCCGACCAAGGCCAAACTGATGCAGGGGCTGGTCGAAGGCTACCTGCGCGAGTTCGGGCAGGCGCTGGAATCCGCCCGGACCAACGACAATGGCGACAATCCGCTCGCAGTCTATATCAGGCTATCGGCCAAGGACTGCGAGGATACGCAACCGTCGGCATCCTGGATATTTTCGGCGATCGCCGAGGATCCCGATTTCATGACGCCGATAAAGACGTTCAAGCGGCAGCTTTTCGAACGGCTGAAGGGGGAGACGCCGGATCTGAAGTCGCTTCTGATCTGCTATCTCGCCATCGAGGGGCTGCGCAGCATGAACCTGTTCGATTCCGATGTGCTGTCGAAGGACGAGCGCCAGCTGCTCGTATCGTCCCTGCTGGAGATCGCCAAGTAGGCGTGCCGGGCGAGGCGAAAGCCAGCGCGAAGCGCGACCGCTGTCGCGGGGGTATTCAATCCACGGCGCGCTCGATATCCCGGCGCAGGACGATCGCGGTGGTCAAATCCTCGACGCCGCCGTGGCTGGCGATGAGATCGCGCAGCGTGTTCAGCCTGTCGATGGACGGCACCTCGACCTCGACGATCAGATCGAGCTGGCCACTGACCGACGATACCCGGCGGACCTCCGGATAGCGCGCCAGCTGGTCGAGGATGCCGATTGACGGCGTGCGTATCAGCGTGACCAGCAGAAAAGCGCAGACCAGCCCCTTGTCCATCTGACCGATATCGGCGCGGTAGCCGCGGATCACGCCGCTTCTCTCCAGTGAGGCCACCCGCTCGCTCGTCGCGCTGCGCGACAGGCCGATGCGCCCCGCAAGCGCCTTCAACGGGATGCGGGCCTCCTTCGACAGGATGCCGAGAATGTCCCGGTCCTTGGCGTCCAGTTCCTTCATTGCATCATGCTCCACGCGGTTCCGTTAATGTGCCGGTCAATGCAGTCATTGTGCCGGCGCAACCGACGCTTTGCCGGATGCCCGATTTTCATGCCCGTGCCAAGCTTTGAGAAAGCAGATCCGGATTCCCGATGACCGATGTCTCCCATCCAGCGCCCCACTTCTCGCAAAGCGAGGCCATGGATATGGCGGCGCGACACTTCGGCGTTGCCGGCAGCGTCACGCCACTCGACAGCGAGCGCGACCAGAATTTCAAGCTGACCGCCCCCGACCGTTCGCTGTGGATCCTCAAGATCGTCAATGCCAGCGAGCCGCTGGCCGAGAGCGAATTCCAGACGGCATTGTTCGACCACCTCGAGCGCAACAGCCCGGATCTCGCCGTGCCGCGTCTCAGGAAGACGGCGCACGGAGCCTCGCTCGCCCATGCTACCGGCGTCGGCGGTGAAGGCCATGCCGTGCGCCTGGTGTCGTGGCTCCCCGGCCGGCCGCTGGCCGAGAGCCAGTCCACTCCGGCACTGCTTGAAAACCTCGGTGGCGCGCTCGGCCGGCTGGACCGCGCCCTGCAAGGCTTCATCCACCCCGGCGCGCTGCGTTCGTTCGACTGGGACATTCGCCGGGCAGGTGCCGCACGGGAACGCCTTCACCACATCGACGACAGACAGGATCGCGCCTTGCTGGAGCGTTTCCTCGGTCATTTCGATGCCGTGGTGGCGCCCCGGCTGCCAGCGTTGCGGGCGCAGGTGATCCACAATGACGCCAATGACTGGAATGTGCTCGTCGACCCGGCGATGCCTGACCGTGTCGCCGGACTGATCGACTTCGGCGATGCCTTGCACAGCGTGCTGATCGCCGAAGTCGCGGTCGCCTGTGCCTATGCCATCCTCGATGCCGAGGATCCGATCGGCGCGGCGGCACGCCTGGCCGCCGGGTTCCATGCCGAGTATCCACTGCGGGAAGAAGAACTCGACCTGCTCTTCGATCTCATTGCGATGCGTCTCGTCACCTCCGTGACGCTGTCGGCTGCCCGCAAGGAGCGGACCGCCGACAATCCCTATCTTTCGATCTCGGAAGCTCCGGCTTGGCGCCTGCTGCGTCGCATGGACAGGATGAACCGACGCTTCGCGACGGCGATCCTGCGTCAGGCGTGCGGCTTCGAAGCCGCTTCCGGAGCGCGCGCCATCACCGGCTGGATCGCGGCGAACCGCGCGCAGCTTGCGCCCCTTCTCGACCGCCACCCCGCGACGCTTGCCAAGGCGCTCGTGCCTTACGGCGATGCGCAAAATCCGATGACGGTGACATCGGCCGCGCAGCAGCCGGACAAGGCGACCGCATGGTGGGATGCCTATTGCGCCGAGCATGGCATCGCACTCGGCATCGGCCCCTGGGGCGAGGCACGCACGGTTTACACAAGCGATATCTTCCGGTCGCGTTTCGTCGAAGGCGCGCGGCGCGCCAACCATCTCGGCCTCGATCTGTTCATGCCGGCGGGCACGCGGCTCTACACACCGCTGGCCGCCACGGTCAGAAGTGTCGAGATCGAGGAAGATCCGCTCGGCTATGGTTGCCTCGTGGCGCTGGAGCATGCGCCGCCGGGATGCCCGCCCTTCGTCACCCTGTGGGGGCATATGGCGCATAAAGCAGGGCGGCGGCTGAAGGCCGGAGACCGACTGGAAGCGGGCGCGCTTGTCGGGGAGATGGGCACGCCTGACGAAAATGGCGGCTGGGCGCCGCACCTGCATTTCCAGATATCGACAGACACGAGCCTCACCGCGCGCGACATCCTCGGCGTCGGCGAGGAGCGCTATCTTCCTGTCTGGAGGGAACTGTTTCCAGACGCCGCCGAACTCGCCGGCATTCCGCCCGAAACCTTCCAGCAGACCGGCCGTTCGCGGCCGGAGATCGTGGCGGCGCGCAAGGCGTCGCTGCTGCCCAATCTCTCCATCTCCTATTTTGAGCCGATCAAGTTCGTGCGTGGAGAAGGCGTCTGGCTGATCGACGATCGCGGCCGCGCCTATCTCGACTGTTTCAACAATGTCTGCCATCTCGGCCATGCCCACCCCGACGTGGTCGAGGCGATCGCCAGCCAGGCCGCAAAGCTCAACACCAACACGCGCTATCTGCACGACGCCATCGTCACCTATGCCGAACGGCTGACGGCGACGCTGCCGACCGGCCTGTCGGTGGCGTCCTTCGCCTGTTCGGGCAGCGAGGCCAACAGCCTGATGCTGCGCATGGCACGAGCGCATACAGGCCGCAGCGAGGCGATCGTGCTCGACTGGGGCTATCACGGCACGACGCAGGAACTGATCGACCTCAGCCCCTACAAATACAAGCGCAAGGGCGGCAAGGGACGCCCGCCGCATGTCTTCGAGGCAACCATTCCCGACAGCTATCATGCCCCCGCCGAATGGCCGTCGGGCGAACATGCGAAGCGCTTCGCCGAAAGCGTCGCCGAGCAGATCGCAACGATGGCGAAACAGGGCCGCGCGCCAGCTCTGTTCCTGGCGGAATCGATCCCCAGCGTCGCCGGCCAGGTGTTCCTGCCGGATGGCTATCTCGCCGAAGTCTACGCGATGGTGCGGGCCGCCGGCGGCATCTGTGCGGCCGACGAGGTGCAGGTCGGCTTTGGCCGTGTCGGCAGCCATTGGTGGGCGTTCGAGCTACAGGGGGTGACGCCCGACATCGTCACGATGGGAAAGCCGATCGGCAACGGCCACCCGATGGCAGCCCTGGTGACGACCTCCGAGATTGCTGCCTCGTTCAACAACGGCATGGAGTATTTCAACACTTTTGGCGGCAATCCGGTGTCCTGCGCGGCCGGGCTTGCGGTGCTCGACGTGATCGAGCGGGATGGCCTCAGGCGCAATGCGCTGGACATCGGTGACTATCTGGTCTCGCGGTTCAAGGCATTGCAGGACCGCTACGACATTATCGGCGATGTGCGCGGCAAGGGGCTTTTCCTCGGCATCGAACTGGTCGAGGACCGCAAGAGCAAGGCACCGGCGACAGTCCTTGCCCGCCGCGTCAATGATGGTGTCAGGGCACGCGGCGTGCTGATCGGCACCGAGGGACCGCATGACAATGTGCTGAAGATGCGACCGCCGATGATCTTCAGCCGGGCCAATGCCGATCATCTGGTCGGCGTTCTCGACGAGACGATCGCGGCGGTTCTGGCGGAAGGGGCTTAGCACAGATCCCGGCACCGTCCCGGCGGCGCGGACAGACTTTACGAACAGCGATTTCACGAACTTCCGGCGCTCCATGTGCCGGCGGCAGGAGAGGCTTTGCCTCATCAAGGGAGGAAACCATGAAACATGCAATCGTCACCGCGCTCTTGCTCGCATCGGCCACGATGGCCGCGTCGGCGAGGGCGGACACATTCGACATCGTCAAGCAAAGGGGCTCGATCCTTTGCGGCGTCAGCCAGGGCGTGGCGGGGTTTTCGTCGCCCGACGACCAGGGAAAATGGAGCGGCTTCGACATTGATTTCTGCCGCGCGGTTTCGGCCGCTGTTTTCGGCGAACCCGACAAGGTCAGCTACGTGCCGCTGTCGACCAAGGAGCGCTTCACCGCGCTGCAGGCGGGCACCGTCGACATCCTGTCGCGCCAGTCGACCTGGACGTTGTCACGCGACACCGGCATGGGCATCCATTTCGTCGGCGCTGCCTATTATGACGGACAGGGTTTCATGGTGCGCAAGAACCTTGCCGTGGACAGCGCGCTGAAGCTCTCGGGAGCCACTGTCTGTGCGGAACAGGGCACGACCACCGAACAGAACGTCGCCGACTACTTCACCGCCAACAAGATGAAATACGAGGCGGTCGTCATCGATTCCGCCGACAGCATCATCAAGGCATTCGACAGTGGCCGCTGCGACGTCTACACCACGGACGCCTCGGCGCTCTATGCGCAGCGCCTGAAGCTGACCGATCCCGCGGCCTTCACCGTACTGCCCGAGTTCATCTCGAAGGAACCGCTCGGCCCGGCCGTTCGCAAGGGCGACGACAAATGGTTCGACATCGTGCGCTGGACGCTGTTCTCGCTGATTGAAGCGGAAGAGGAAGGCGTCACCCAGGCCAACGTGGAAGCCTCGCTGAAGTCGCAGAATCCGACGACCCGCCGGTTCCTCGGCGTCGACGGCGACAATGGCCAGCAGCTTGGGCTCGACCCTGCGTTCGCCTACAACATCGTCGCCAAGGTCGGCAATTATGGCGAGATGTTCGAGCGCAATCTCGGCCAGTCCAGCCAGTTGAAAATAGCGCGCGGCATCAATGCGTTGTGGAACGCCGGCGGCCTGATGTACGCGCCACCGGCGCGCTGACATCGGGGCCGCGCGCGTCTGGTGGATGCGCGCGGCCTTGTTTTCAAACTGTCGCCTGGAGAGCCTTGCCGGTCTCCGGGTCAAACAGGCGAAGTGCTGTCTCGTCGAAGGCGAAGCTGCATGTTTCGCCCTTGGCAAGCCGGGTCCTTGGCGGCAGGCAAGCCGTCAGCCGCTGCGCGCCGATGCGGGCCGTGGTGACCAGTTCGGGGCCCGTCAGTTCGACGACCTCGATCTCCACGGGCAATGACAAGTCCGTCGCCGCGCCGGTCGCCACGCGAAGCGCTTCGGGCCTGATGCCAACGACCACCTGTGCGCCGTCACGGACCGAGTTCGCATAGCGTGCGGGCACGGATATCCGCACGTCGGAATCCGCAATGGCCAACTTTCCATCCACGAATACAGCCTGCAGCATGTTCATCGATGGCGCGCCGACGAAACCCGCGACATAGAGCGTCGCCGGCTGGTCGTAGATCTCCTCGGGCGTGCCGAGTTGCTCGATCCTGCCGTCGCGCATCACCGCAATCCTGGTCGCCAGCGTCATCGCCTCGATCTGGTCGTGGGTGACATAGACGACGGTGGTCTGCAGCATCTGGTGCAGCCGCTTCAGCTCGGTGCGCATTTCAAGGCGCAGCTTGGCGTCGAGATTGGACAGCGGCTCGTCGAAGAGAAAGACCTGCGGCTTGCGCACCAGCGCCCTGCCAATGGCAACGCGCTGGCGCTGGCCGCCCGAAAGCTGGCTCGGCTTGCGGTCGAGCAAGGTCTCGATCTGCAGCAATCTGGCCGCCTCGCGCACGGCCTTGTCGCGCTCGTCGGCGGCAACGCCGCGCATCTCCAGGCCGAAGCCGATGTTGCGGCGGACGGTCAGGTTCGGATAGAGAGCGTAGGACTGGAAGACCATCGCGATGTCGCGGTTCTTGGGATGAACGTCCAGGATGGAGCGGCCGCCGATCAGCACGTCGCCGCTTGTCGCTTCGGCCAGCCCCGCGATGATGTTGAGCAGCGTCGACTTTCCGCAGCCCGACGAGCCGAGCAGCACCAGGAATTCGCCGTTCTGCAGCGCGATGTCGATGCCTTTCAGCGTTTCGACACTGCCGTAGCTCTTGCGGATGTCGCGGATTTCAAGCGCGCTCATGCATGGATTCCCTAGACTGCATCGGCCCGCCATAGTTGCGGGGCAAGGTGGAAATCGCGCGCGAGGCGACATGCGTCGCGGCGGAGAGACTGGCCGACAGCGGCTGCTCCTGGGCAAGGGCGGCGAGGAAGGCGGCGTTAAAGACATCGCCGGCGCCGATCGTGTCGACAACCCGGACATCGGGCGCGACGGCTTCGACGAGTGCTCCATCCGGGCCGATGGCGATGGCGCCTTGCGGTCCGCGCTTGACGACAAAGGTCGCGCCTGGCCTCATGCTGGAGCGGATCTCGCGCGCGGCCTCGACCGGGCTTTGCGTTCCGGCCAGGGTCACGGTCTCGACCTCGTTGAACAGCGCCAGTTCGCAGCGCGACAGCCACGCGCGCGTGGCGGCGCAGTTGGCCTCGGTCCAGCCATCGATCGGCCAGCCGGTGTCGAGCGCCACGGCGATGTGGTGGCTGTCCGCCCAGTCGAAAAACGCGTCGTAGTTGCGCGTCAGATCGTCGGTCAGGAAGGAACCGCACAACAGCGCGTAGCCGCCGGAAAGCGCGCTGCCGTCGAGAACGGAAAATACGTCGGCAAGGCTGAAGCGCGGCAGGTGGCCGCGCGTGGTGAAGAAGGTCCGCTCGCCGTCGGGATGGGTCATGCCGACGGACAGCGTCGTGCCTTCGGGACGGACCGGCCATTTCTCGGCGCGACGGCCGAACGCTTCGCGAAGCCAGCGGCCGAACTTGTCGTCGCCGACATTGGCGGCAACGGCGAAATCGACGCCCAACGCTTCCCAGGCCAGCGCGCTGTTGCCGGCCTGGCCGCCGACACGCAATTCGTCATGATCGACGACAGTCTCCGTTCCCGCCTTTGGCCATGGCGCGACCGGGCCGACAATCAGGTCGACATTGACGTTGCCGATCACTGCAAGCGGACGCATCATTCGCTCCTGGTGATCTTGGTGGAGCGGACGGGCGTGCCGGCATTGTCGATGCGGGCATCGGCGAAGGCGATCATCAGGCGCTGCGCGACCGGCAGCATGGCGAAGATCGCGGCGAGGCCCGAAGCTGGCTTGAACGAAAGCGTGATGGCGCCCGTGACAGGCGCTTGCCCGGACGAATCGAAGATGACCAGCGGCGCGCCGGCCTCGACCACTGAAATGGCCATGGCGGTCACCAGTTCCGATGTCGAGTCGTTGCCGCGAAACAGGATGACGCCGATGTGCGGGCCGAGCATTTCCATCGGCCCATGTCGCAACTGGCCGCCCTCGAGAGAAAAACACGGCAGGCGCGACAGTTCGGTAAGGCCGAGCGCCAAAGCTTCGGCCAGACCTTGCAGGCGACGGCCTGATGTAACGATGGTGGTCACCTTGCCGAGAGCTCCGAGCGCTTGGCGGATGTCGTTGTCTTGCGGTTGATCCAGTGCGCCAAGTGCGGGGCTTGCGTCCTCGCCCAGTGCGGCGAGGATGGCCAGATGCAAGGCGAAGGTGACGGTGAGGCTGCGGGTCGCGGCGAAGGCCAGCTCGGTCCCCCCGGCGCCGACCAGGCAAGGCACCGTGCCGGCGAGGAACGAGGCGCCTTCGAGCGTCAGGCCGAAAACATCGGAAGTGCTGCCAGCCTCCGAGAACCATCTGACGACCTCGGCGCTCTCGCCGGACTGCGAAGTGACGAGCACCGTTCTGTCCGTCAGCGGCAGCGGCTGGCCGAGTTGTTCGGAGAGCGGCAGCGCCAAGGCATCGATGCCATGCGCGCGGTAGAGCGGTTCGACGGCGCGACCGACGGCGTGCGAGCCGCCCATGCCGAGCAGAAGCAGACGGCCGGTCTGGCGGATCGAGGCGGCGACCTTTGCCGCGATGGCCGTGTTGTGCCCGAACGAGGCGATCGCATCCGCACGCTGGCGCGCCATTTCGCGGTCTATCGCCAGCAGTCCGGCCGGCCGAGGTTTTGCTGCAGTCATCGTCATCCTTTCACACCGCCGCTGGTCAGGCCCGAGATCAGCGCGCGCTGCATGACCAGGCCGATCAGCACTGGCGGCAAGGCGGCCAGGACCCCGGCCGTGGCGATCAATCCGTAATCGGAAACCCGGCCGCCGGCCAAATCGGCGATGGCGACGGTCAAGGTCTTGGCGCGCTGGTCCGAGGTGAACAGCAGCGCATAGAAGAATTCGTCCCAGGCGAGCAGCACGGCAAACAGTGCCGATGTCGCCATTACGGGGGCGGCCAGCGGCAGCGTGATGATGCGCAACGTCTGGAACAGGCCGGCGCCGTCGATCATCGCCGCCGCTTCGATTTCGCGCGGGATGGAATCGAAACCCGACTTCATCAGCCAGGTGGTGAAGGGTGCCAGTATGGTCAGGTAGACCAGTGCCAGGCCGAAGACATTGTTGAGCAGGCCGAGATGCGACAGGCCCATATAGAGCGGCACCGCGAGCGCGACCGGCGGCAGCATGTAGGTGGCGATGACCATCGACAGCGACCAGCCGATCGACGGCGTGCGCGAGACGGCCCAGCCGGCGGGGATCGCCAGAGCCAAGGCCGCAATGGTCGCCATGCCGGCAATCTCGAGACTGTTTCGCAGCGATGAGGTGAAGGCGGCGCCGGCGCTGTTTTCGGCCGTCGACAGCAATTGCTGGTAGCGCGAGAAGTCGGCGCTCTGCGGCCACCAGCGCAGCGGCTTGGCGGCAAGGTCGGCGGCTGGCGATATGCTCATGATGAACAGCCAGGCGATGGGCGCTAGGATGATTGCGGCAAGCAGAAGCGCAGAGGCATGGATGAAGATGGTGAAGGCAGGGCTCTGGCGTTCCATCAGGCGGCACTCCCGGCGGTCTTCCTGACAAGTGCCGCATAGGCGACGGCCAGCACGGTGACGAGCAAGGTGACGATCAGCGCCAGCGACGCGCCGGAGCCGGCACGCTGGAAGGAAAAGGCTTCCTGGTAGACGAGGATCGACAGCGTTCGGGTGCTGTTGGCCGGGCCGCCGCGGGTCATCACCCAGATGATGTCGAAGACCTTGAAGGCCTCGATGGTGCGCAGCACCAGCGCCACCATCAGCGGGCCGGCGAGATAGGGCAGGATGACGAAGCGGAAGCGGTTGAAAGGCCCGGCACCGTCGACGAGCGAGGCGGCGGTGATGTCACGCGGCACTGCCTGCAATGCCGCCAGCGCGATCAGTGCCACCAGCGGAAAATTCTTCCAACAGTCGGCGACGATCAGCGCCGCCAGCGCGGTGCCCGGCTCGCCGAGCCAGGAACGGTAGGCGTCGAGAAGATTCAGCTGCGTCAGGGCCGCGTTCAGCGCGCCATATTCGGGGTTGTAGATGAGCCGCCACAGCGTGGCGTTGACCACGGTCGGCAGCGCCCAGGGCAGGATCATCAAGGCGCGCAGGATGGCGCGGCCGCGAAACTGCTGATTGAGCAGCAGTGCGGCGAGAACCCCGATCACCATTTCGGCGGCGACCGAAATCACCGCGAAGAGTGTCGTGGTGACCAGCGTGCGCGAAAAATTCGAGCTGGACAGCATGCTCGTGTAGTTGTCGAGGCCGACGAAATTACCGCCCGTGCCGACCAGCTTGGCGTCGGTGAAGGAAAGCCCGACCGTATCGACCAGCGGCCAGCCAATGACGGCGACCGTGACCACGAGCAGCGGCAACATCAGCAGCCACGCACGGGTTGTCATCCAGGTGCCCGACATCGGAGCAGCCTCTCTCTAGTCCAGCGTGATTTCAGACATAGCACGGGCGGCACTGGCGCATGACCCCGGAAATCGGAAACCGATTTCCGGAAAGGATCATGCGCAAGATCAGAAAGTGCTACAGCGTCCTTTGCCCGTCCAAGGGGACGGGCGGCGCTGTAGTGCCGCCCGTGATTGGAGAACAGTGTTCAGAGGCCGCTGTTTTTGGCAGCGGTTTTCAAGGCGTCTTCCGGCGAAGATTGGCCCAGCAGCGATTCCTGAATCGCCTGCTGCAACGCGGTCGACAGCTCCTGGTATTTCGGCGTGGTCGGGCGCGGATACATGGCGGCCAGACCGAGCTTGGCGGCGGCGATCAGCTCTTCCTGGCCCTTGGTGACCGCCGGGTCGTCATAGGACGAAGCCCAGATCGGCAGCGAGAGCTTGGCATACTGGTTCTGCGTCGCCTGCGAGGTCATGAAGGTGATGTACTTCCACGCTTCGTCCGGATGCTTCGAGACCGCCGTGACGCCAAGGCCCATCGAGCCGTTGACGGCCGACACTTCGCTGGTGCCGGCAACGCCTGGCGCCGGCACAACGCCGACCTTGCCCGCCACCTTGCTGTCCTTCGGATCGTTGGCCATGTTGTACATGTAGGTCCAGTTCAGGGCGAAGGCGGCGTCACCGTTTTCGAAGACCTTGCGCACGTCCTCTTCGAGGAATTCCTTGGAATTGGGATTGGTGAGGCCCGACTTGTAGCTGTCGACCATGTACTTCAGCGCCGCGACGCCGCCGCCATTCTGGAAGTCCGGCTTGCCGTCCTTGAGGAAGTCGCCGCCATAGGCGCTGACCAGCGTGGTGTAGTCGCAGATCGCGGCTTCGGCCTGCGACCAGCTCCAGGCGATCGGTGTCTTCAGCAGGCCCTTGTCCTTGATGATCTTGGCCTGTTCGCCGAGTTCTTCCCAGGTCTTCGGCGGCGTCTTGATGCCGGCCTTTTCCAGGATTTCCTTGTTGTAGAACAGGTATTTGGTGTCGAGGATCCACGGCATGCCATAGGATTTGCCGTTATATTGGACCGTGGTCCAGGCGCCGGGTAGCACGCCCTTCTTCATGTCGTCGGTGATCTTCGACGATACGTCGACCAGCACCTTGTTGGTGGCGTATTCGGCCGGCCAGATGACGTCGAACAGCACGACATCGTAGCCACCACCCGAGCCCTGCGCGAGCACGGTCTTGTCGTGCAGGCCCTCATAGGGGACGAATTCGAGGTTGACCTTCACGTCCGGATTGGCCTTGGAGAAGGCCTCCGTCATGGCGCGCACATCCGCTTCGCTGTAGGCGGCCTGTGCCATGAAAAGCGCGTTGAGCGTCGTTTCGGCGAAGGCGTGGGGAACGAACAGCCCCCCGACAAAGACTGCACCCAAGAGGGTCTTGGCGATCGATTTCAGCATCTTCTTCTCCCATTTCCGATGTTGACGGGTCGGCGGTCCATGCTGCCTTCCCGGACTGATGTCGCGTGACTTAAGTGTTTTCCCGACCGGTCGGCGGCGACAGGCACAAAGCCCTTTCCGTCTTTTTGTGTCGGCTCCACCATTAAGTCAATTCGCTTGACTTAATTAGTCGATCAATATCCTAATGGAGTCAAGAGGGGAAACGCCGGTGGACGATATCAGCCCGATCCGCGCCAAAAGCGGTACCAATCAGGAAGGCACGAGCGCACACAACCGCCGTGTCATGATCGAGGCGCTGCGTCTCAACGGCGCCTTGTCGCGCGCCGACCTGGCGCGGGCGACGCAGCTCACCAAGCAGGCCGTCTCCAACATCATCGAGGATCTGGAACGCGACGGCCTTGTCGTTGCGCTGGATGCGGTGCGCAAGGGCAGGGGGCAGCCATCGACCCCTTACAGGCTCGTTCCCGAAGGCGCCTTTGCCATCGGGCTGCAGATCGATCGCCACCTGACACGGGCGGTCGCCGTCGACCTGGTCGGCAGCGTGCTGGCGCGCGCCGAGGCCAATTTGCCGTTCGATGAGCCATCGAAGGGCGTCGAAATCATCCTCGGCCTGATCAGCGGCGTCCGGCGTGAACTTTCCGAAATCTCCGCCCAATCCGAAGAGAGGCTCGTCGGCCTCGGCGTCGCCATGCCAGGCCCTTTCGGGCTGAAGAATTCGGACGACAAATGGATGATGCCGGCCTGGCAGAAATTCCCGCTGTTGGAGACGCTGGCCGAAGGCACGGGCCTGAATGTCGGCCTGCAGAACGATTCCGCCGCTTGTGCCACGGCGGAACGCATCGTCGGCGCGGCACATGGCGTCGATCACGCGGTCTGCCTTTATGTCGGTTACGGCATCGGCGCCGGATTGATCCTCAATGGCGAACTCTACAGCGGCGGGCATGGCAATGCCGGCGAGATCGGCATGGCACTGCTGTCGCCGGCTGGCCCCGGCTCGACGCCACTCGAACATCGCGCGTCGCTGGCTTCGCTTTATCAGCATCTCGATCTCAACCCGGCCGACAACGATATCTACGAACAGATGAACGCCCTGGTCATCGCCGAGGATCGCAAGATGATGGCCTGGATCGAAGGTGCCGCGCATGATCTGCGCTGGAGCGTGCATCTCATCGAAACGATCTTCGATCCGCAGACCGTCATCCTGACCAGCGGGGCGCCGGAAGCGCTGGCCCGCCGGCTGGTCGAAGCGATGCATCCGCTGCTGCCGTCGATCGCCGACCGGCCAGGGCGGAATTTGCCGCGCCTGCAGCTCGGCACGACCGATCCCTGGTCGATCGCGCTCGGCGCCGCGGCGGCGCCTATCAGCCACGCCTTCGATCCGCTGTTCTCGGCGATCTTGAAGACGCGATCCCGCGGCGCTTGAAAGCGCCGACCGCCAGGCTTTTCGCCTGAGACATCCGCCAAGGTTGTGTTCGAAATCGTCACACAGGGTTCATTGGGCGGCCATAGCGTTCTCCCGGTTCTTTGCTGCAATGCAACAGGAGTGGGACATGGTGGATGTGGTTTCTAGTGAAGCGGGCATTCCGAGACCGGATCATCCGCTGGACAGTTCGGGTAGCGCGAAGTGGTTCCTGCCGGCCTTTGGCGTGCTGGTGCTCATCGGCATTGTCTACGTCGGTTACGCGCTCAGCCGGGATCTGGCAGAGGCCAAGACCGTGCCCTGGATCCTGCTCGGCATTGCGTTGCTGATCGCGCTCGGCTTCGAGTTCGTCAACGGCTTCCACGATACCGCCAACGCGGTGGCGACGGTCATCTACACACGCTCCCTGCCGGCCGAGTTTGCCGTCATATGGTCTGGCGCCTTCAATTTCCTCGGGGTTCTCACCTCGAGCGGCGCCGTGGCCTTCGGCATCCTGTCGCTGCTGCCGGTCGAGTTGATCCTGCAGGTCGGCTCCTCCTCCGGCTTTGCCATGGTGTTCGCGCTGCTCGTTGCCGCCATCCTGTGGAATCTCGGTACCTGGTTCCTCGGCCTGCCGGCGTCGAGTTCGCACACGATGGTCGGCTCGATTATCGGCGTCGGCCTCGCCAACCAGTTCATGGCGCCGGCCGGCAGCGCCACCAGCGGCGTGGACTGGTCGCAGGCGACCAATGTCGGCGTGACCTTGCTGGTGTCGCCGATCATCGGCTTCTTCGCCGCGGCGATCCTGCTCTATGCGATGAAGCTGCTCGTGCGCAATCCGGCGCTCTACGAAGCACCGAAAGGCAACGCGCCGCCGCCATGGTGGATTCGCGCGCTGCTGATCTTCACCTGCACCGGCGTCAGCTTCGCGCACGGCTCCAACGATGGACAGAAAGGCATGGGCTTGATCATGCTGATCCTGATCGGTGTCGTGCCGACGGCCTTTGCGCTGAACCGGACGCCCGACATCAATTATCTCGAGGCCTACAAGTCGGCTTCCGTCAGTGTCGAGCAAGCGCTGGGCAAATATGTGAAGCCCGGCATCACCGTCGCCGACGCCAAGGCCGCTGTGCAGGACGCCGTGCGCACCCGGACCTGGAACGACCAGACGACGGTTGCGCTGCAGACCTACATCCACAACACGACAGCGGGCCTGCAGCCCTATGCCTCGGTCGACAACGTGCCGACCGACCTGGTCAGCAATGCCCGCAACGACATCTATCTGATCGGCGAGGCGCTCAAGCTGATCGACAAGAAACAGTTGCTGCCGATGGAGGCCGCCGATCTCAAGGCGGTCACCGACTACCACAAGGCCGTCGACAACGCGACGAAGTTCATCCCGATCTGGGTGAAGGTCGCCGTCGCCCTGGCGCTGGGCTTAGGCACCATGGTCGGCTGGAAGCGCATCGTCGTCACCGTCGGCGAGAAGATCGGCAAAAGCCATTTGACCTATGGCCAGGGCGCCGCCGCGGAGCTTGTCGCGATGGTGACCATCGGCATGGCCGACCGGCTCGGACTGCCGGTGTCGACGACCCACGTGCTGTCGTCGGGCGTCGCCGGAACGATGGCCGCCAACGGTTCGGGGCTGCAGTGGTCGACGGTGCGCAATCTGCTGCTTGCCTGGGTGCTGACCTTGCCGTGCTCGATCACGCTCGCCTTCGTGCTGTTCATCGTCTTCCGCCAGGTGTTCTGAGCGAACAGCCGCGTATTGAAATGGAAACGGCGCCGGTTTCGGCGCCGTTTTCGTCTGGGATGGCATAGGCTCGTTCTGGGTTGGGTTCGCCACACGCCATTGAAGCCAATGCCCTCGTCAGACGAGGGCGCCGGCGAAGATCTCAGGTCGGATCCTCGCGGTGCAGATCGTGGATGGCGACGCCCTCGACATTGGTCGGCAAGGTCAGCCATTGGCGATGGCGCAACGTGCGTTGCGTGTCTTCCAGCCCCATCTCCCAGTGCTCGCGCATCGAGGTGCCGGAGAATTCGTAGTCCTTGGCGTGGCCCTCATAGCCTTTGTGCTGGTAGATCAGGTGAACGATGTTGACCACGCCGGCCTTCGAATAGTCGGCGATCAGCTCCTTTTCGCCATCCATCAGCAATTCGGCGGGCACACGCTTCAGCGCTTCGAGCAGCTTCATCTTCAGCGCATGGATGCGCTGGAAATTGTCAGTGTTCTGCCGCGTGCGGCTCGAATACATGATGTCCTTGTGACGGGACAGAACGTCCGGCATGCTGCGTGGGAGCACCCCGCGCGCGCTGAACAGGTCGACCTGGAACACCAGCGACGAGCGATCCTCTTCCTGGTCGAGCAGATATTGCAACGGCGTGTTGGAGACGATGCCGCCGTCCCAGTAATATTCGCCTTCGATGCGGATCGACGGGAAGGCCGGCGGCAGCGCGCCACTGGCCATGATGTGCTCCGGTTCGATGCGCACCTTCTCGGTGTCGAAATAGACGAAGTTGCCGGTCCTGACATTGACCGCGCCGACGCTCAGCCGCTTCTTGCCGTCGTTGAGGATATCGAAGTCGATCAGGCTCTGCAGCGTCTCCTTCAACTCGGCCGTGTCGTAGAAGCTGGTGGCGCCCTCGGCGCCGGGCTGTTCGAACCACGGATTGGGATTGCGCGGCTTGAAGAAGCCGGGCTGGCCCATGGTCATCGTCATCCACGAACTGGTGCGGTTGCGGATGTCGCGGTAGATGTCGCCTTCCGGCGTGTAGGCCCAGATCTTGCGGCCCGAGATCGTCTGCCAGAATTGCTCGAGCCGCTGCAGGCGGCGGCTTGATTCATTGCCGGCGATGATCGCCGCGTTGATGGCGCCGATCGACACACCCGAAAACCAGCTCGGTTCGCAGCCGGCGTCGGCCAGCGCCTGATAGACCCCGGCCTGATAGGCGCCGAGCGCGCCGCCACCCTGAAACACCAGCGCGATGCGGTCATACTGCGCCGAGATCTCCTCGATGGTGGCGGTGGCCTCCTTCTTGCGATTGCGTTCGAGCACGGTTTTTCTCCGACTTTCGTTTGGGCTCTGATTGGCGGATGCGATCAGGCGCGGTCGGCGAGATAGTCGTGCACCACCTCGCCCAACCCAAGCGTCAGATCGGCGGTGAAGTGGACGGCCGAGACGACGTCGAGCACCGGCAGCCGCGCCACGTCGGCCATGACGTGGGGCCGCAGGTCAAGTGCCGCGGGCGCCGTCCAGGCTTCCTTCAGCGTGATGTCGGTGAGGTGGTAGCGGACCAGTTCGCAGATGCGCGGCGTGCCGTCGACATGCGGAATGATCTTGATCAGGAAATTGGGCGCCGCCAGCGAGGCAAGGACCGGACCATGATCGGCGGCCTTGTGCTTGTAGCCCATGGTGCCGGTGGCGCACAGAACGCTGCCATAGTGCAGCGTGCCGACGATCACCTCGCCCTCATGGACGATCTTCGGGCTGGCCAGCTTTTTCGGAAAGCCCCACAGCTCACGCCCGCCGGCGATCGGCGCGTCATCATCGAGATACATCGAATGGACGTAGGCGCCGTGCTCGCCTTTGTAGCGAACCGGGATGACCTGGCCGGTTTCGGTGTAGTCGCCGAAGCCGGTCGAATCAGGCATGCGGATGAACTCGTACTTGACCAGCGGCTCGTCGATCTCCAGGGGCTCCGGCACGACAGCCTCCAGGGCCTCGCGCGTCGTGCGATAGGTGATGATGACGTATTCGCGGTTGAAGAAACGATATGGCCCGGGCGGGAAAGACGGGTTGGTCAGCGGCATCGCATAGGCGCGCTTCACGACATCGGCGATCTGCAAGGCTGTAGCCCCATTCGGTTCAGGAAGGACTGCGCGAGTGCGCTTCGGTTTATGTTGCACGGCACCATGACAGTGCCGTGTCGGCCGCCTGACGGGCCCTTCCAACCGGGGCGTCGACACGGTCGCACCCCTGTAATCGAGCCGACATATGGCTGTGGCATTGTCATGTTGCGGCGCACAAAGCCGCCTCGTTCGTTCCCTCCCACTTCTTGCGAGATCATCATGGCTTCCCTGTCCTCGAAGAACGCGCTCGTCACCGGTTCGACCAGCGGTATCGGCCTGGCGATCGCCCGCGCCTTCGCCGCCGAAGGCGCCAACGTCACCATCAACGGTCTGGGCGATGCCGCTGACATCGAGCAGGAGCGGGCCGGCATCGAGAAGGATTTCGGCGTCAAATGCCGCTACTCCGATGCCAACATGATGGACGGTGCGGCGGTGAGCGCCATGGTGCACGAGGCAGAGGCCGCGTTCGGCAGTCTCGATATCCTGGTCAACAATGCCGGCATCCAGCATGTCGCGCCGATCGAGGAATTCCCGGATGACAAATGGGAAGCCATCATCCGCATCAATCTGCTTGCCGCCTTCTATGCGATCAAGGCGGCGCTGCCCGGCATGAAGGCGCGCAAATGGGGCCGCATCATCAACACGGCTTCCGCGCATGCGCTGGTCGCTTCGCCGTTCAAGTCAGCCTATGTGTCGGCCAAGCACGGCATTGCGGGCCTGACCAAGACGGTGGCTCTCGAGGCCGCGCTTGACGGCGTCACCGTCAACGCGATCGCGCCGGGCTATGTCTGGACGCCTCTGGTCGAAAAGCAGATTCCCGACACGATGAAGGCGCGCGGCATGACCGAGGAACAGGTCAAGCACGACGTGCTGCTGGCGGCACAGCCGACGAAGGAATTCGTGACTGTCGACGAACTGGCGGCGCTGACGCTGTTCCTGTGCTCGGATTCCGCCAGGCAGATCACCGGCACGACGTTGCCGATGGACGGCGGCTGGACGGCGCAATAACGCGCCCAGCCGGCCGTTTCGCTTTCGCCGACCTTCGATCAAAAAAGCTTTCCCAATCGCCGCCAGATGATTGTATCGTGGCGTCGGCAGCGGAAAAACTGGGAGGTTCTTCGCCAGCCACTCGCCGGATCGAAGATCGGCGGATGAAGGGGAAGAGAGGAGCTTTCCCCGCCAACCGTCATCAAGATGTTATCCAGACCTCCTATTGGGAACCCATGTGCGGGCAGTTGGCATCTTGCGATGCACAGCTGTGCAACAGGTGATAAATGACGAAAGACGGCTTTCTTGAGCTCGGTGGTATCAGTGCCGGATATGGTGCGTCGCCGGTTCTGAACGGGATAGACCTGGCAATCGCCAAAGGAGAGTTCGTCGCGCTGCTCGGTGCCTCCGGCTGCGGCAAGACCACGCTTCTGCGTGCCATAGCCGGCTTTGTTTCGCCAAGCGCGGGCGCGATCAAGGTGGCCGGCCGCGATGTTACCCGTCTGCCGCCAGACAAGCGCGGCATGGCGCTGGTGTTTCAATCCTACGCGCTTTGGCCGCATATGACGGTGGCGCAGAACATCGGCTACGGGTTGAAGCTCAAGCGGCATGCGCGCAGCGAGATTGCACGGCGCGTCGGCGAGATGGAGAAACTGCTCGGTCTCGATGGTCTTGGCGATCGTAAGCCGGCACAGCTTTCGGGTGGGCAACGCCAGCGCGTCGCGCTCGGCCGGGCACTGGCCATCGATCCAGAAATCCTGCTTCTCGACGAACCGCTGTCCAATCTCGACGCGCGCATAAGGCTGACCGTGCGCCACGAGATCCGCGCTTTGCAGAAACGGCTCGGCATCACCGCCGTGCATGTGACGCATGACCGCGAGGAAGCCATGGTGATGGCCGACCGCATCGTCATCCTCGATGCGGGACACGTCGCGCAACAGGGGACGCCCGAGGCCGTCTACAACCGCCCGCCTTCCGCCTTTGTCGCCGCCTTCATGGGTGCGGAGAATACGGTCGAGCTGTGGGGTCAGCCATCGTCGGGTCGTTTCGAGATCGAAGCCGGACCGGCAAACGCCGCCTGCGCGGTGCCGCTGGATGGGCGTGCGCTGGCGCGCGGCTTTGTCGAGGCACGTTTTCGTGCCGAAGCGGCGCAGCTTGTTCCTGGCAGTGCCGCGGATGCCGTGCCTGCCGGAACGCTCGAACTGTCGGGCCGCGTCGAAACCGTCAGCTACCCCGGCGGCTTCTGGCGCCATGCGGTGCGGGTCGGCGACGACACGATCCTGGTCGATGCGCACAAGGCCTTCGCGGCGGGCGAGGCGGTCAAGATCCGTATCCCGCCCGAGGTACTTTTCCTGTTCAGCGCGCCGGCAATTTCGCCGCTCGCGCCAATCCGTTCCCGGTCCGGCGGTGCCAAAAGCCGCGCCCTGGAAACATCCGAAGCTTGACCCTCTTCATCCAACTGGAGACTTTTCGTGAAGACAATCCTGCAAGCTGCACTGGCTCTCGGCCTGGTGGCATCGCCCGCGACCGCCGCCGAGCTCACCGTTCTCACCGCCGGCGACCAGAACATGGTCGATTACATCAACGACTATCTCGGGCCGCTGTTCGAGAAGCAGAATCCCGGCGACACCGTGCGTGTCGTCGGCACCGGTCCGGGTGACGCCGGATCGCAAAAGATCACCGAGCGCTTCAAGGCACAGGCCGATGCCGGTTCGGCAAAATGGGATACCGATGTTGCCGTCGTGCACGAAAAATTCGCCGGTCCGATGGTGACCGCCGGCTACCTCGAAGCCTATCGCCCGAAGATCGACACCGGCAAGATGGTGACGCGTGCCAATGCCGACATAGCGCTGGGCAGCAATGTCAGCGGCTACGTCATGCCGATGTTCAACAGCCAGACGGCGATCGCCTACAATCCGGCCATGGTGCCCAATCCGCCGAAGAGTTACGACGAGCTGGTCGCCTGGGCCAAGGAGCATCCCAAGCAGTTCGGCTATAACGGCATCAAGGGCGGCGCTTCCGGCGTCAGCTTCGTCATGAGCTGGATCTACGCGTTCGGCGAAGGCGATGCCAACAAGCTGATGAACGGCCCCTTCGAGGAAGCCGAAACCAAGAAGTGGGACAAGGCCTTCGCCAGCCTGAAGGAGTTCACCGCCAACGCCACGCTGACGCCAGGCAATGCCGGCACGCTCGACATGCTGTCGCGTGGCGAGATCGCCATGGGACCGGTCTGGGTCGACATGTTCTACTCCTGGCAGGCGGACGGCCGGCTGCCGCCCGACCTGAAACTGGTGCTGCCGGCACCCGGCATGCCCGGCCAGCCGATGCACTACGTGATCCCTGCCAAGAGCCCGAACGAGGCGCTGGCCGAGAAGTTCGTGGCGCTGGCGACCAGCCCGGAAGTGCAGGCCGACGGCATCGTCAAGAAGTTCAACTGGTATCCGGGCATCGATGCCGATTTCGTCAAGCCGAAGCTCGACGAGGCGACCTGGAACAAGCTGTTCGTCGACATCTCGCCCGAGGATTTGGCCAAGTACGGCAAGCCTTTCCCGATCGCTCCCTACAACAACGCCATTCTCGAAGCCTATGAGCGGCAGACCGCGAATTGATCTCGCCGACTGATATCTGAACCCGAACCGCCCGGCACCGCCGGGCGGTTTTCGGCTGCCTGCCATCGAGCGAAAGTCCAACCATGTCGAAGCGCCTTTTCGGCCTGCTGCTCGTCCTGCCCGCGCTGGCGGTCATCGTGCTGCTGTTCCTCGTCCCACTTGCCGCTTCGGTTGTCGGCGCGTTCGAAGTGGGCGGCTCCTATGGCTTGGGCAATTTCGTCAAGGCGTTCGAGCTCTACCGCAACGACACGATCTTCACCGTTCTGATCGTCAGCCTGTCGACGCTGCTCATCGGGCTGTTTTCAATTGCCATCGGCGGTTACCTGACGTTGGGGGAAAATCCGCGCGCGGTGGCGATCCTGCGCTGGCTCTATCGCTGGCCGATGTTCATCCCGTTCATTGTCGTCGGCCAGATCCTGCGCACCTTTCTCGCCAAGAACGGCCTGATGAACAATTTGCTGATCGGCGCCGGCGTCATCACCCCAATGCAGGCCACCGCCTTTCTCGACTGGCGCGGCATCGTCATCGCCTTCGTCTGGAAACAGGTGCCCTTCGTCGCGCTGCTGGTTGCCGGCGCCATGGCGTCTATCGACCGCGGCACCATTGAAGCCGCGCGCAATCTCGGCGCCTCGCGGCTGCGCATCCTGATCGAGATCGTCGTGCCGCAAATCGCCACCACGCTGCTGGTCGGCCTCATCCTGTCATTCGTGACCATGATGTCGGTGCTGTCGGTGCCGCTGATGATCAACGCACAGTCGCCGACCATGCTCACGGCCGACATTGCTTTCCGCATCAACGCCTATGGCGATTATGGCGTGGCCAATGCGCTGGGCCTGATCTCGCTTGTCGTCACCTCGGGCGTCGCCTGGATCTATCTGCGCCACACCATGAAGGAGCGCGCATGAGCCTCGCTGTGCCCTCCATTCGGCAGAATCTGCGCGTCGACCACTGGTGGCTGCCCAGGGCCGCACTTCTGGGGCTGCTTGCTTTCATCATCTTCGGTCCGCTGCTCAATCTGCTGCTGTGGACGGTGGCGGAGCGATGGTATTTCCCGCACGTCCTGCCGCTCGACTATGGCTTCAGCGTCTGGGCGCGGGTGTTCTCGCCGCGTGGCAATGCGATGGATTCGCTGAAGAACAGCATTCTGGTCGCGGTGCTGACGGTCATCGTCTCGCTGGCGCTGGCCATCCCGGCGGGCTATGCGCTGGCTCGGCTGAAGCTGCCGCTGCGCAGCCTGATCCTGCTCGCCTTCCTCATTCCGCAGGCGTTTCCGAACCTGCCGGTCTATGTCAACATCGCCCGCCTGTTCTACCAGATCGGCCTCAACGGCACGATCACCGGCGTGGTTCTGGTGCATGCGGTGCATGGTCTCGTCTATGCCGTGTGGATTGCCACGGCGGCCTTTTCCGCCGTCGATGTCGAACTGGAGCAAGCTGCCCGTTCGATTGGCGCCGGACCGTTCCGCGCCTTTCGCGATGTCACCTTGCCGCTCGCCATGCCGGGCCTGATGGCCAGCGCCATCTTCGTCTTTCTCGAATCGCTCGATGAATTCACAGGCAGCTATTTCGTCGGCGCGCCGGATGTGAATATGCTGCCGCTGCTGCTCTATTCGGCGGGCGCCGGCGGCAACTACCAGATCGCCTCGATCACGGCACTTCTGCTGCTCATCCCGTCGATCGGCTTTATGCTTATCGTCGAGCGGTTCCTGAAAGCGGACGTGCTTTCGCGGGTCGGCCATTGAAGAGCGCAAGAGCATGACCGACGACGCGACCACGACGAAAGACAAGGACAAGACCTCCGACAAGCTTCGCTCCGTCAGCGCCCTGCATGTCGCGCGCCAGGCCGGCGTCTCGCGGTCGGCGGTGTCGCGCGCCTTCACGCCCGGCGCCAGTGTCGCCACTGAGACGCGCGAAAAGATCATGCGCGCCGCTGAGGAACTCGGCTACCAGGTCAACGACCTGGCGCGCGGCCTGCTCGCCAATCAAAGTCGGCTGGTCGGATTGGTGGTGACGAAGCCGGAAGTCGGTTTCCGCGCCCATCTGGCAGCTGCCTTGACCAAAGCATTGATCCATCGTGGCAATGTTCCGGTGATGATCAACACCGGCCAGACCGAACAGGAACTGATCGCGGCCCAGAAGACGCTGCTCGGCCACCGCGCCGAGGCGACGATCATCCTGTCCGGCTCGCCGCCGTCCTCCTTCTTCGAGTTGGCTCGGCGCAACGGCCAGCCGCTTGTGGTGATTGGCCGTTCCGAACCGGAGGCCGACCACATCCAGACAGACGGCGCCGCGGCAGCCAGGCTGGCGGCGGCCATGTTCGTCGCGCGGGGGATGATGAGGCTCGGCCTGGCAGGCTCGCTGTCGGGCACTCCCACCATCACCGAGCGCGAGGATGCGTTCTGCGCCGAGGCCAGCCGTCTTGGCGCCGAGATGGCGGTCGCGCGGGGAAGCGACACGGACTATGCGGGCGGCTTGCAGGCAGGACGCGCCCTTATCGATCGACGGGACAGGCCGCAGGCGATCTTCTGCGTCAACGATCTCATCGCCTTCGGCGTCATGGATCATGCACGCCAGGCCGGGCTCACCATCCCCGGCGATCTCTCGGTAATCGGCTTCGACGACGTTCCCGAAGCCGGCTGGCTGGCCTATCGGCTGACCACCTTCCGCCAGGATCCGGAGACGATGGCTGCCAAGGCCGTCGCATTGCTCGACCTGCGCCAGCAGCAACCGGATCTGGCGCCGATCCGCGAGCGGCTCGGCGTGCCGCTTGTCGTGCGCGGCAGTTTTGTTCCATCCGCGTGACGCAAAACGACATCCCGAGTCAATCGCCGTGAAATTCGCAACCACAGGTCGACACCATGAAAATCATCCAGATCTCGGATCCTCATTTGCTTGCGCCGGGCGGTCTTCTGTACGGCTCCAATCCGCTCTCCAGGTTGGAAGCCTGCCTTGCCGACATCGGCAGCAACCACGCCGACGCCGATCTGGTGGTGATTTCCGGCGACCTGACCAATGACGGCGAGCGCGCCGCCTATGCGGCGCTCGGGGAAAGACTGGCAGGGTTCGGTCCGCCCTGCCGGCTGATGCTCGGCAACCATGACGACCGGGCACTGTTTCTCGAGATGTTCCCGGAAGCGGCTGCCGAGCGGGGTTTTGTCCAGAGCGTCGTCGACAGCCGCGAGGGCCGCCTGATCCTGCTCGACACGCTGGACAGCGGACATGTCGAGGGCAAGCTATGCGCCGCGCGTCTCGACTGGCTCGATGAGCGGCTGCAAGAGGCGCGTGGTAAGCCGGTCTTCCTCTTCATGCATCATCCGCCGTTCCGGATTCACATCCCCGAGCTCGACCGAGTCCGGCTCGCCGACACTGACGCCTTGCATGAAGTTTTGCTGCGCCATGGCAAAGTCCGCCACATCTTCGCCGGACACGTCCACCGGCTGATCGCCGGCAGCTGGCGCGGCATTCCCGTCAGCACGCTGCGCAGCACCAATCATCAGACCGCGCTCGATTTCTCGCAGAGCTGGCGCCTGGGCCACGAGCCGCCGGCCTATGCCATCATTCTGATCGACGCGGACGGCGTGATTGTTCATTTCCACGATTTCTTGGGTGCGGGCGACGCCTGATCGCTTTCCGAAGCTTTCTCCGCAGCCGAAACGATCGACTGGCGACGACGTGGTCGTCACGGTGTGCGTTCACGCGCAACTTTCCGTGCGGCCGCAGTCGCTTCACGGGGCTTTTTGTGGTTCTTGCCTTGCCTCCGCAAAGACTGCCAAAAAGCGCCTAACCTGGACATTAGTCTTGACAGAAATACATATGTTCAATACCCGTCAAGGCAATTGAACAGCCTGCATTATGGGAGGAACTAGCGGTATGGCTTCCAATGTTTCATTGACGGGCCTTGCCCGCGATCTCGAGGAACGCGCCAAGTCCGGCAAGCCTATCCGCATCGGCCTGATCGGCTCGGGCGAGATGGGAACCGATATCGTCACCCGCGTCGCGCATATGTCCGGCATCGAGATCGGCGCCATCTCCGAACTGAACCTGCCCGCCGCCAGCAAGGCCGCCGACATCGCCTTCCAGGAAACCGGGCACGCGCGCGAAGTGTCGAACGCATCGGCAATGACGGCGGCGATGGAGGCCGGCAAGATCGCGGTGACCAACGATGCCAGCCTGGTCATCAACAATGATCTCATCGACGTCGTCATCGACGCCACCGGCGTTCCGGCCGTCGGCGCCGAGATTGGGCTGCGCGCCATGGAGCATGGCAAGCATCTGGTGATGATGAATGTCGAAGCCGACGTCACCATCGGCGCCTATCTGAAAAGCGAGGCCGACCGGCTCGGCGTCACCTATTCGCTGGGCGCCGGCGATGAGCCGTCCTCCTGCATGGAGCTCATTGAATTCGTCTCGGCGATGGGCCATCCGATCGTCGCCGCCGGCAAGGGCAAGAACAATCCGCTCAACATCGATGCCACCCCTCCCGACTATGAGGAGGAGGCCAAGCGCCGGCACATGAATGTGCGCATGCTGGTCGAATTCGTCGATGGCTCCAAGACCATGGTCGAGATGGCCGCGATCGCCAACGCCACCGGTCTGGTTCCCGACAAGCCCGGCATGCATGGCCCGGCGGCGACGCTCGGCGAACTGTCCAAGGTGCTGGTGCCGCAAAAGGATGGCGGCGTGCTGTCGAAGGTCGGCGTCGTCGACTACTCGATCGGCAAGGGTGTCGCGCCCGGCGTCTTCGTCGTCGCCGACATGTCGCATCCGCGCATTTCGGAGCGCATGGAAGATCTGAAGATGGGCAAGGGCCCGTATTTCACCTTCCACCGTCCCTATCATTTGACCTCGCTCGAAGTGCCGCTGACCTGCGCCCGCGTCGTGCTGTACGGCAAGGCGGACATGGTGCCGCTGGCCAAGCCGACCGCCGAGGTCTGCTCGGTGGCCAAGAAGGACATGAAGCCGGGCGAGAAGCTCGATGCGATCGGCGAATATTGCTACCGCGCCTGGATCATGACCGCGCCGGAAGCGCGCGCCGCCAAGGCCATTCCCTGCGGCCTGCTGCAAGGCGGCTCGGTGACCGCGCCGATCAAGAAGGGTGAGCTCATCACCTATGCGAACGCCGCTCCCGCACCGGGCTCCAAGATCGCCGAACTGCGCGCCCGCCAGGACAAGCTCGTCTACGGGTCCGTGGGAGCCTGACCATGGCCGGAGCCAGCAAAGCCGTCGCCGACAGTCGCGCCAACCTGCCCTTCGTCTATCGCCAGTACAGCGCCGAGCAGCTCAGGGAGGTGCTCTACAAGATGTACCTCATCCGCCGCTTCGAGGAGGGCGCGGAGGAGTGTTACACGCGCGGCCTCATCCACGGCACCATGCATCTGTCGATCGGCCAGGAAGCCAGCGCCATGGGCATCTGCATGCCGCTTGCCGAGGATGATCAGATCACCTCGACGCATCGAGGCCATGGCCACTGCATCGCCAAGGGCGCCGAGGTCAAGCGCATGTTCGCCGAGTTCTTCGGCAAGACGTCAGGCTACTGCAAGGGCCGCGGCGGTTCGATGCATATTGCCGATGTCGGCAAGGGCAATCTCGGCGCCAACGGCATCGTCGGCGGCGGCATCCCGATCGCTGTCGGGGCGGCACTGTCCTCCAAGATGATGAAGACCGGCAAGGTCGTGGTGTCGTTCTTCGGCGACGGCGCCAACAATGAAGGCGCCTTCCACGAGGCGCTGAACATGGCGGCGGTCTGGAAACTGCCGGTGATCTTCGTCTGCGAGAACAACGGCTATGGCATGTCGACATCGACGGCCCGCTCGACCGCCGTCAAGAACATCGCCGAGCGCGGCGCCGCCTATTCGATGCCGGGCGTCATCGTCAACGGCAACATCTTCTCCGAAGTCGCCGAGGCATCGCACCAGGCGGTGGCGCGGGCACGCGCCGGCGAGGGGCCGACACTGATCGAATCCAAGACCTATCGCCATCGCGGCCATTCCAAGAGCGACCGCAACCGCTACCGCAGCAAGGAGGAGATCGAGGACTGGATGTCGAACCGCGATCCGATCACCCTGTTCGAGAGCGAGCTGCGCGACTTCGGCTTCATCGACGACAACGGCATCGAGGCCATCCGCGGCGCCGTGGCGCAGGAGATTGCCGACGGCATCGAGTTCGCCAAGACGAGCCCGTCTCCCGATGTCCGCGACACCGGCAACTATGTCTATACGGAGCAGGCGTGATGGACGCGATGGTGCGTGAACTGAGCTACGCCCAGGCGATCCAGGAGGCCATGGCGATCGCCATGGACATGGACGAACGCGTCTTCCTGATGGGCGAGGATATCGGCGTCTATGGCGGCGCCTTCCAAGTCACCGGCGATCTGGTCGATCGCTTCGGCACGGAGCGGGTGATCGACACGCCGATTTCGGAACTGGGTGGGGCGGGCGTGGCGGTCGGCGCCGCCCTCACCGGCATGCGGCCGATCTTCGAGTTCCAGTTTTCCGACTTCGCCACGCTCGCCATGGAACAGATCGTCAACCAGGCGGCCAAGATGCGCTTCATGCTCGGCGGCGAGGTTTCGGTTCCCTTGGTGATGCGCTTTCCCGCCGGTTCCGGCACGGGTGCGGCAGCGCAGCACAGCCAGAGCCTCGAGGCCTGGCTCGGCCATGTGCCAGGCCTGAAAGTGATCCAGCCGGCGACGCCGCATGACGCCAAGGGCATGCTGCTGGCGGCGGTCGCCGATCCCGATCCGGTGATGATCTTCGAGCACAAGCTGCTCTACAAGATGAAGGGTCCGGTGCCCGAAGGCTATTTCACGGTGCCGATCGGCAAGGCCGACATCCGCCGCGAGGGAGGCGACCTGACCATCGTCGCCACCTCGATCATGGTGCACAAGGCGCTCGACGCCGCGGCAGCGCTGGAAGCCGAAGGCATCGACATCGAAGTCATCGATCTCCGGACGATCCGGCCGATGGACAAGCAGACCGTCATCGACAGCGTCAAGAAGACGTCGCGGCTGATGTGCGTCTACGAAGCGGTCAAGACGCTGGGCATCGGCGCCGAGGTCAGTGCCATGATCGCCGAGAGCGAGGCGTTCGATTACCTCGACGCGCCGATCGTGCGGCTGGGCGGCGCCGAGACGCCGATCCCCTACAATCCGGAGTTGGAAAAGGCTGCTGTGCCGCAGGTTCCCGACATCATTGCCGCCGCGCGCGACCTCGTGAAGGGGATCCGCTAGCCCATGCCGACCGAAGTCATTCTTCCCAAGGTCGACATGGACATGGTGACCGGACAGATCTCGCGCTGGTTCGCCGAAGAGGGCGCCAGGGTCAAGAAGGGCGATGTGCTGTTCGAGATCGAGACCGACAAGGCGGCGATGGAGATCGACGCGCCAGCCAGTGGCGTCCTGCGCGACGTCACCGGCAAGCAGGGTGTGGATATCGCGGTCGGTGCGGCGGTGGCGTGGATCTATGCCGATGGTGAGGCGTATGGGGCTGGTTTGGAGCAGGAGAAGGCGCCAATCTCCCCCCTAGAGGGGGAGATGTCGGCGAAGCCGACAGAGGGGGGCGCTGTCCCGCCTGCGTCTCAGCCTGTCACGCCCCCCTCTGCCCTGCCGGGCATCTCCCCCTCAAGGGGGGAGATCGGCCAATCGCCATCGGTTGCGCGCGCAACACCACTCGCTCGCCGTTTGGCCCGCGAAGCCGGCCTCGACCTTTCAGCCGTATCAGGCACCGGTCCTCACGGCCGCGTGGTGAAGGCCGATGTCGATGCGGCGATTGCCGGTGGCGGCGCCAAGCCTGCCACCAAGGCAGCGCCCGCAGGCGCACCGGTGGCTCCGGCCGCTGCTCCTGCCGCGCCGGTGAAGGCGATGTCGGACGAGCAGGTGCTGAAACTGTTCGAACAAGGCTCCTACGAACTGACCCCGCATGACAACATGCGCAAGACGATCGCGCGCCGCCTGGTCGAGGCCAAGACCACCATCCCGCATTTCTACCTGACGCTCGACTGCGAGCTCGATGCGCTGCTGGCGCTGCGCACGCAGATCAATGCCACAGCACCGATGAAAAAAACTGACAAGGGTGACGCTCCTGCCTACAAGCTGTCGGTCAACGACATGGTGATCAAGGCTTTTGCCATGGCGCTGAAGGCGGTGCCGGATGCCAATGCCTCATGGACCGAAAGCGCCATGGTCAAGCACAAGCACGCCGATGTCGGCGTCGCCGTGTCGATCCCGGGTGGCCTGATCACGCCGATCATTCGGCATGCGGACGAAAAGACGCTTTCCACCATCTCCAACGAGATGAAGGATCTGGCCAGCCGCGCCCGCAGCCGCAAGCTGAAGCCGGAAGAGTATCAGGGCGGCACCACGGCGGTGTCGAACCTCGGCATGTTCGGCATCAAGGACTTTGCCGCCGTCATCAACCCGCCGCATGCGACGATCCTGGCGGTCGGCGCCGGCGAGGAGCGGGCGGTGGTCAAGAATGGCGAGATCAAGATTGCCACCGTGATGTCGGTGACGCTGTCGACCGATCATCGCGCCGTCGATGGCGCACTCGGTGCCGAACTGCTGGTCGCCTTCAAGCGGCTGATCGAGAACCCGATGGGCATGCTGGTCTAGGAAGGGAGAGGCGCCAGGCCAAGGGCGGCCATGAGGCTCGTGGAACGCCAGTTCCGCGGGTTCGTATTGTTGTGCCGTGAGAGCATTTCGCGCGAAGCTGTTGCCTGATCGGGTCGGGTATGCGCACTGTCATCCACCAGTCATATGCGCCGTGCAGGGAGGGGAGACGGGAACCGGCCACAACGCCGGACCGCTCATGCACAGACAAGACAGGAGGTCTCATGAAGACGCTATTCATCAAGCTGCTGGCCAGCCAGCTTGCGCTCGCGGCAACTTTGTTTGCCGGCGTGGCCGGCGCCGAAACACTGACGCTCTACACATCCCAGCCGGAAGCCGATGCGGCCAAGACCGTGGATGCCTTCAAGAAGGCGCAGCCCGGCATCGACGTGACCATCTATCGCTCGGGAACGAGCGACATCCTGACCAAGATGGCGGCCGAATTCGCCGCCGGCAGCCCGCAGCCCGACGTGCTTTTGATCGCCGATGCGGTGAGCATGGAGCTGTTAAAGAAGGACGACCGGCTGCTACCTTATCCCGAGGCCAAGCTCGACGGCATCGAGGCGGATGCCTATGACGCCGACAAGACCTATTTCGGCAGCAAGCTGATCACCACCGGCATCGTCTACAACACGGCGGCGACCGAGAAGCCGCAGCATTGGGCCGATCTCGCCAAGCCGGCCTATGCCGACGGCCTGGTCATGCCGAGCCCGCTCTATTCGGGTGCGGCCGCCTATCTGCTTTCGGGCTTTGTCGGCGACACCAATTATGGCTGGGATTTCTTCCAGAAGCTGAAGACCAACAACACGGTGAGCGTGCGCGGCAACGGCGCCGTGCTGAAGTCGGTGGCATCAGGCGAGAAGCCTTATGGCATCCTCGTCGACTTCATGGCGATGAATGCCAAGAAGAAGGGCTCGCCGGTCGAGTTCGTGTTCCCCAGCGAAGGCGTGCCGGCGGTGACCGAACCGGTCGCGATCATGAAGACCGCTAGGAATGTCGATGGCGCTAAGAAGTTCGTCGACTTCATTCTTTCCGACGAAGGCCAGAAGCTGGCGCTTTCGATGGGCTATCTGCCGGCGCGCGCCTCGGTCGGCCGCCCAGAATGGATGCCGGAAGGCGTCAAGGTCAAGGTGATGCCATTCGACACCAAGGCAATCGTGGCCACGACCGACGCCGACAAGGCGAAGTTCTCGGAACTGTTCGGCGGCTGAGCCCGACAATCGCGGCGGGATGCCGTCCCGACGGCATCCCTGACCGCTGAACGATCTCAGGAAACGCAATCATGTCAACACGGATCAGGGAAAGTCGGGGCCAGGAAATGGCCCTGACGGCGATGGTGGTCGTCGTCATCGTCCTGCTCTCCGTGCTGCCGATGCTGCGCCTCATCAAGGAGATCGTGGCACCCGGCGGCATCTTGTCCGATATGGCGATAGAGGCCGGATTGAGAAATCCGGCAATCTGGATCGCGACCTGGCACACGCTGGTCGTCGGCATCGGCGGCACCTTGCTTGCGGTGCTGTCGGGAACGCTGGTGGCCGTCCTCGTCACGCTGACAGACATCCGTGGCCGCGGCGCCCTGGTGCTTTGCTATGTCATGCCATTGATGATCGCACCGCAGGTGACGGCGCTGGCCTGGCTGCAATTGTTCGGTCCGGCAAGCCCGTTCCTCAAGCTGTTTGGGGCGGCACCCCCGCTAGGCACCAAGAACCCGCTCTATTCCACCTCGGGCATTGTCCTGCTGCTCGGCGTGCAGTACGGCCCGCTGGTTTTCCTGCTGGTGCGCGCCGGCCTGCGCAAGCTGCCGCGCGAACTGGTCGAGGCGGCGCGGGCCGGCGGCGCCGGCTGGTTCACCGTGCTGGTCACCATCGTGCTGCCGCTGATGACGCCGTCGATCATGGCAGCGGCGGCACTCGCTTTCGTGTCCTGCGTCGGCAATTTCGGCATTCCCGCCTTTCTCGGCATTCCCGCCAATTATCTCGTGCTGCCGACGCTGATCTATCAGCGGCTGGCCGCTGGCGGCCCGGCGGTGCTTGGCGAAACCGCGTTTCTGTCGCTGCTGATCGGCGTCATCGCCATGGCTGGTATTTTCGCCCAGGAGGTCATGAGCCGCCGCCGCGACTACCGCATCAGCTCGACGTCGCTGCCGGCCGAGCCCTACGAACTCGGCCGCTGGCGACCTGCCGTTCAGGCCGGTATGTGGCTGCTCATCGTGGCGGTGCTGTTCCTGCCACTGTTCGGGCTGGCGCTGACATCGCTGGTGCCGGGCTATGGCATTGCTCTTACCGCCAGGACGGCAACGCTCGACAATTATCGCTTCGTGCTGTTCGAGCATGACGCGGCCAGCCGCGCCTTCTTCAACAGCTTCTGGCTGTCGATCGCGGCCGCCTTCTTCGCGGTCCTGGTCGCCGTGCCGATCGGCTACCTGATTGCCTGGGGCAAGCAGCGCTGGGTGCGGCTGCTCAATTTGTCGGTCGAACTGCCCTATGCCTTGCCCGGCGTGGTGCTGGCGATCGCCTCGCTGCTGCTGTTCCTGCGGCCGATCCCGCTCACCGGCATCCAGCTCTACAACACCGTCTGGATCATTCTTTACGCCTACCTTGCCCGCTTCCTGGTGCTGGCGCTGCGGCCGACCATCAGCGGCTATCACCAGATCGACCGGGCGCTGGAGGAGGCAGCCCAGATGGCCGGTGCCGGGCTGTTCACGCGCATGCGCACGATCATCTTTCCGCTCGTCGCACCGGCGGCGATCGCTGGTGGCCTGCTGATCTTCATGACGGCGCTGAGCGAGCTCACCGTGTCGGTGCTGCTGTGGTCGTCGGGGTCGGAAACGATCGGCGTCGTCATGTTTTCCTTCGAGCAGGGCGGCGATTCCAACTATGCGGCGGCGATGTCCGTCATCACGGTGGCGCTCACCTTCGTGCTGATGCTGGTGACCAATCTGCTTGCTCCTCACCTTCCCGGCGGAGTGCTGCCATGGCGCGATTGACCCTGGACAAGGTGACCAAGAGTTTTGCCGATTTCGATGCGGTCAAGGATGTGTCGATCGATGTCGGCGACGGCGAGTTCCTGGCGGTGCTCGGGCCCTCCGGTTGCGGCAAGACGACGTTGCTGCGGCTCGTCGCCGGGTTCGAGAAAGTCACCTCGGGCGAAATCCGCATCGGCAGCGAGGTGGTGTCGGGCAAGGGCGGCAGCGTTGCGCCGGAAAGGCGGCGCATCGGCATCGTCTTCCAGAACTACGCGCTGTGGCCGCACATGACGGTCGCCGAGAACATCGGCTATTCGCTGAAGGTGGCGAAGCTCGACAAGGCCGTCGCGCGCCAGAAGGTCGAAGACGCGCTCACCCTGGTCAATCTGCAGGGATTGGGCGACCGCCGACCGGCCAATCTGTCAGGCGGCCAGCGCCAGCGCGTGGCGCTCGCGCGCTGCCTTGTCGCGGCGCCGTCGCTGGTGTTGTTCGACGAGCCGCTCGCCAATCTGGATGTGCATCTGAGAGCCTCGATGGAGGATGAGTTCGCCGCCTTCCACAAACGCACGGGCACGACCATCGTCTACATCACCCACGACCAGGCGGAAGCAATGGCGCTGGCCGACCGCATCGCGGTGATGGATCATGGACGCCTGGCGCAGCTCGCGACGCCGCGCCAGCTATATCATGAGCCGGCAAATGAAATGGTGGCGTCCTTCGTTTCGCAAGGAATTTTGCTCCCCGCCGACGTGCTGAGCGCCGAGGAGGCCGGTCGTTGCAAGGTCCGGGTTCTGGGAGCCGAGCTGGTTGTCCGCTGCCGGGCCGGCGAGCGGCCGAGGACCGGCGCCAAGATCTGCTGCCGGGCAGCCGATCTCGACGTGTCGCCGAACGGCCCCGGCTTCGATGGCCTGGTCAAGCGGGTGATCTACCAAGGTGGCGCGGCGCGCGTCGAATTCACGCCTTCCGCCGGTCCGGATCTCACCTTGCATTTCGAACAGCCCGACCCTGTGGTGCTGGAGAGCGGCGCGCAGGCGCGTCTGCGCATAAGGTCCGGCTGGCTCATCCCAGCCGCGGGCGCCGCATCGACATGATACTAGCCAGCCGTGGTTATCGAGATCACCAACCTGTCAGCGGCTAAATTGCGCCAATCCAGCGTCTGTGCTTGAAGCCGCCGCTATTTCATTCCACATCGGTCCAGATGGAGGACGAGATACGTCAGCGGCGTCGGACCTTGCTGTGGGCCTTGCCCGCATCGCTGATCCTGCATGCGCTTGTCGCGGCGCTTCTGATCTATAGCCTACCCATGCCTCCCCAACAGCCGCAGGAGGAGCAGCCGGTCAATGTCGCGCTCGTGCCTGCGCCCGATCAGCCAAAGCCGAAACCTGCTCCCGCACCGCCAAAGGAAGCCAAAGCCGAAAAGCCGCCGGAACCCAAGGTTGAAAAGCCACCGGCACCAAAGGTTGAAAAACCACCCGAGCAGCCGCGTAAGCCGGTGGACATCCCGGCTCTGAAGCCCGTTTTCCAGTATGGCGAGAAGGATACCGAGCCTCAGAAATCTCTAGACGGAGGTAGCGCTCAAGCCAATGCGCCGTCGCCGGCCAAGGATGAGGCTACGAAGCCGCCAGTCGAACCGAAGCTCGCGCCCGCTCCGCCTGCAAGTCCCGAGCAACAGGCAGATTCCAGTAAGGTAACCGCCTCGCCGGACGCCAAGCCCGCGCAAAGCGAGGAGAAGCAGGCGACAGAGGATACTGACAAACAGCAGCCGGCCAAACAGGAGGCGGCGCCGCAAACCGCCGAAAAGCAATCGATCGTGACGCCAAAGTCATTGGCGGCCGAGGCCGGCGGCAAGCCAGCACCTCCATCCTCTGCCGAAAAGACAAAGCCCAAACCTGCAAAGGCGATGAATTTCAAATCCGCAAAAGCCTTTAAAGCCCCAAGCGGGAACGCAGGGAAGTCAAATCCCGCCAACACCGAGGTTGGATCGCCGATCTATTCCGGCCTTCCGGGTGTTAGAAAGCTTTACTCGCAGGGCGCGACCGGCAACGCGCTCGCCACAAGCTCTATGGAGAACGTTCCGCGCGATCAGCGCGTTGCCAACCTTTGCGGCAACGTTTTGAATCAGGAATTGCAGAGTGCCGATTATTCGCCCAAATGGGTGCCGACTATTCCGCTGAAAACAGGCAATGTTCTTAATCCTCCGCAGGCCGCCTTCAGCACGAGAACCACGTGGTACAGTCTGAATTTTCGGTGCGAGGTTGACACCGATGCGACGAGGGTCCTGTCCTTCAACTTCCGTGTGGGGCCACTGATACCGCTTGACGAATGGACGCGACTTGGACTAACTCGGTATCCACTAAATTAGGCCGGCACGCCGAGCCCGGCAAGTTGCCGGCTAACTTCCTGCCAGTCGGCGCAGACGAAATTGGCGCCGGCCCCTGCCAGTCGCGCGCCGTGTTCCGGATAGGTGTGGCCGCCACCGATGTAGCCGATCGCCGTCATGCCGGCGGCAACAGCGCCCTGGATGCCGAAGGGCGAATCCTCGATGACGATGCAGTCGGCCGGGTTGGCGCCCATCTTGTCGGCGGCAAACAGGAAGATGTCCGGCGCCGGCTTGCCGTTCTTGACCATCGAGGAGCTGTAGATCGCATCGCCGAAGAACCGCGCCAATCCGGTCACGGCCAGGCTGTGGTTTATGCGCTCGACGGAGGATGACGAGGCGACGCAGCGGTCTCCGCCAAGCGTCTCCAGAAACGCGGTGATGCCGGGTGTCGGCTTCAACTCTTGCGAAAACAGGACCTTGGTCTCGGCCCAGATGTCGCCGTCGGCCGTCGCCGGGAACTGGTGGCCGGTCAAATCCTTGATCCGGGCGATGATATCGGACTGCTTCATGCCGATGCATTGGGCGATGATGCCGGTGTTGACGCCAGGCATGCCATGCTTGTCGTAGACGCGTTCATAGGCCCGGGCAGCCAGGGGCTCGCTGTCGACAAGAACGCCGTCGCAATCGAAAATGATAGGCCTTGATCGCGCCACGCGCTTCTCTCCCCGAGTCGATTTGGCACATCGCTATCGGCAAAAAGTCAAATGTTCAATAGCGCGTGTTGACGCGCGAACGTCCGGCCAGCGCCGCCATCCGGTCGCGGTGTTCAAAGCTGGCGGATGGCATCGCTCGCACGCGAGGATCCAAGCGCCCGTTGCATGGCTTGCCGGGACTGCGCGCGATCTGGCGTGATCCAGTTCGGTTCGGCACCGAGAAAGCGGTCGAGGAACGCCACCGCATAGGCAGGCATCTCGGTCACGTTCTCGCGGTAGGACCACCAAGTCCTCAAGTCGTCGGCGCATTTGTCGATGCTCGGCGCGCTGCCGAATTCCTGCTCGTGGATCGCCGAAATCACCGAGACGCAGTAGTTGGTGTAGAGGAACCCTTCCGGCCAGAAACGGACGATTTCCAGCGTGCCGGCGTTCTTGTCCGTCTCGATCAGCTGGCTGAGGCCGGAGATCTCCCTGGCCGGCGCCTGTCTTATCAGTTCACGCAAAACGAGGCCGGCGGCAAAGACGATGAAGTCGGCGCGGTCGATCGCGGCGAAGCCCTTCTGTGCCTCCATGATCTCGACCCAGTCGAGAAACGCCCTGGTGAGCTTTGCCTCGTCGATTTCAAAGCGCACGCCGAATGTGTCCGAGACCACCTTGGCGCTGCCGCGAAAGGTGGCGCGGAACCAGCGCAACTGCCGCAACCGGTGGCGAAGGTCCGGCATCAGCGCCAGTTCGTCCCTGAAGGGCAGATCCATGGTCTCGTATCCTGTTTCCCGATGAGGGTAGCACAACGGCACCGCCGCCGAAATCTGTCAGCGTCCTGTGGATGACGGCTGCAAAGGCCAATATCATACATATTGACATTCGCGGAAACAAATGTTCTCACTTTGCTGTTGTCGCGCGTCGGTCCAAGGTGCGGTTCAACATAGGCTTCGGGAGGAGAACCGAATGGCGATTTGGCAGTGGGGACTGCTTCTGCTGGTTGTTGTGTGGGCGCTGCAGTCGCTCGGCGTCTGGCTGCAGATGCGGCACTATTCCGATGTCTTCAAGGGCGTCACCGACCAGTACAAGGATGGCTTCGTCGGAGCCGGCAATTTTCGCGGCCGATTGGCCAAGGGGACCATCGCGCTCATCGTGGTGACGCCCGACCTGGTCGTGCGCCGCCTGATGGTGATGAGCGGCCGTTCCGTCTTCACCAAATTCAAGAGACATGAAGAATTCGAGGGCGTTCCCCTCGATCGAGTCCGGTCCAATCCTGCAATCATGGGAGAGGGGGAACCCGGTGTGGCCGAGGCCGTGAAGCGGGCGATCGAACAGATCGACAAAACACGGTCGGAGCCGGGGAAGAAGCCGGGTCTGTCCGGTCTGAACGTAGCAAGGGCTTAGAGAGAGGACGCCGCGCACCGACTGGGATCAACCGGCGGGCGGCATAAGGAGGAGAAATGTCTGTATTTTCGTTGTTGGCGCAGCATGCCGACATGGCCGTGCACAATTTGCATGTCGCAGGTGCCATGGTCTCGGATGCTGCATTGCATGGCAAGCTCGCGGTCGAGCATGCCTCCGACCATCTCGTTGTCCTCGCACAGGCGGACAGCGGACCGATCACCGTCGATCAGTTCAAGGAAAAGCTGAAGGAAGTCCAGCAGGAAGAGCAGCTCGGCTGGCTGACCGCCATCGGCAAGTTCTTCATCGGCATCTTCCAGAAGGGCGGCGAGGTTTTCGCCGGCTTCGTCACCGGCATCATTCCGACGCTGGTGGTGCTGATGACGGCCTTCTACGCCGTCACCGAACTGGTTGGCGAAGAGCGCGTCCACGGTCTGGCGCGCGGCGCCGGCAGGATCGCGCTGACCCGCTACACGCTGCTGCCGCTGCTGGCGGTGTTCTTCCTCACCAATCCGATGGCTTATACGTTCGGATCGTTCCTGGAAGAAAAGCACAAGCCTGCCTTCTATGACGCGGCCGTGTCCTATGTGCACCCGCCGCTCGGCCTGTTCCCGCACATCAATCCCGGCGAATATTTCGTCTGGGGAGGCATTCTCGTCGCGCTGCTGGAGCTGGAGAAGAAGGGCGTTGTCGTCGCCGGTTATCACGTCAAGGTGGCGATCTGGTACGCCATCGTCGGCCTCGTCGTCATCCTGCTCAAGGGCATGCTGACCGAACGCATCACCGCCATCATGGCACGCCGCCAGGGCGTCGAGCTGTAAGGGCGGGGAGGACATCATGGTCAAGACATACAAAGCCGTAAGGATTTCCCGGGGCAACACCGGTTGGGGTGGGCCGCTGGTCATCGAGCCGACCGAGCAGCGCAGCAAGGTTGTTTCCGTCACCGGCGGGGGCATTCACCCGGTGGCACAGCTGATCGCCGATATGACCGGCGCCGAAGCCGTCGACGGCTTCAAGGCACCGCCGATCGAAAGCGAGATGGCGGTCGTCGTCGTCGATTGCGGCGGCACCGCACGATGCGGCGTCTATCCGCGCAAGCGCATCCCGACCGTCAATCTGACGCCGGTCGGCCAGTCTGGGCCGCTTGCCCAGTTCATCACCGAGGACATCTACGTTTCGGGCGTGAAGCCGGCCAACGTCACAATGGCGGACGGCTCCGAAGCGGTCACCACTGCCGGGGGAGCAGCATCGATGAGTTCAGGCAATAACAATGCGGCTGCCGCACCGCAGCCGCTGCCAAGCGAGGGCGGCGTCATAGGCCTGATCAGCTCGATCGGCCGCGTCATGGGTCGTGTGGTCGGCATCTTCTTCAATGCCGGCCGCCGCACCATCGATCAGGTCATCCGCAACGTGCTGCCGTTCATGGCCTTCGTGACCATGCTCATCGGTCTGATCCTCTACACCGGCATCGGTGACGTGCTGGCACAGCCGATGGGTCCGCTGGCCAACAACATCGTCGGCCTGCTGGTTATCTCGGCGATCTGCGGCCTGCCGTTCCTGTCGCCCATCCTCGGGCCAGGCGCGGTCATCGCGCAGGTCATCGGCGTCGCCATCATCGGTCCGCAGATCGCCAACGGAACGATCTCGCCGGCGATGGCACTGCCGGCGCTGTTTGCCTACAATACCCAGGTGGGCTGCGACTTCGTCCCCGTCGGCCTGGCCCTCGGCGAAGCCAAGCCGAAGACGATCGAAATCGGTGTTCCGGCGGTGCTCATCAGCCGCCAGATCATGGGCCCGGTCTCGGTGCTGATCGCCTGGGTCGTCAGCCTGATCGTGTTCTGAAGCAATTCCAGGAAAAGCGTGAAACGGTTTTCCCGGGAAAATCGCGTAGCGCTTTCCCTGGGGAATTGCGTCAAAACAAGGAGATAGAGCGGTTCACCGTTTCCGTGAAACGGTGAACCGCTCTTGGGAAAAATAGCAAATGAGGTTCGCCATATGACGGTTCTGCTGAGAACACGGGTCACTGCCATCGGACCCGAAGTGGCGGACCTTGCCGAAGGGGGCGTGGTGATCCTGTTTGCGGATGGCTCGCCGCCGGAGCTTGCCGAGGTTTCCGTGCTTCACAAGACGGAGCACGGACCCAGCGACGGCGCGCCGCAAAAGGGCGCGTCGATCACCTTTGGTCCGGTTGCCGCGACCATAACGGCGGTCGGCTCCAGCGCCTGGAGCAAGGTGCTGGAAATGGGCCATGTCGTCATCTCGTTCAACGGCGCCACCGAGGCCGAGAGGCCGGGCGAGATCTGCGCATCGCAAGTCGACACAGACGCGCTTGTGGCCGCCCTGAAGACGGGCGCGATCATCACCATAGCCGCCTGACAGCATTCGCGCCGCGGCCTATGTTGGGGGCGGCGCTCAAGACCAGAGTATTTGCCATGGAACGCTCGACCATCGTCAGAGTGCACGAAGGGTTGCACGCCCGTCCCGCGACGCGGTTCGTCAAGCTCGCCAAGGGCTTCGAATCCGATGTCGAGCTGGTCAAGGACGGCAAGGCGGTCAGCGCCAAGAGCTCGGTCAAGCTGATGCTGCTGGCGGTCAAGGAGAACCAGAAAGTCACCGTCCGGGCGAACGGCGCCGATGCCATCGAGGCGATCGAGGCGCTGATCGGCTATCTCGAGAATCCCAAAGCCGGCCTGGACGACGAGGAGGATCACAAGCCAACAGGCGACACCGGGTCGGCGATGGGAGCCGGGCCGATGCCTGAATCGGAGCCGACGGCATCCGGTGAAGCAAACGGTTTGCGCGGCGTCGCGGCGAGCGAAGGTTTCGCCATCGGGCCGGCCTTCGCGCATTTCCCGCCCGATATCGCCGGACAAGGCCGCATGTTGCAGGCCGAAGAGATCGCCGGCGAGGTCGACAGGTTCCGCGCCGCCGTCAGTGCTGTCCAGGCGCGCATGGACCGGGCATTGGCGCAGGACAGTCTGTCGGCTGGCGACCGCGGCATCGTCGCCGCACTCAGGGACATCGCCGCCGACGATAGCCTGACCGGCGAGGCCGAGGGCCTGATCAAGGGCGGCAACGATGCGGTCTCAGCCGTCATCACCGCCGCTTCCACCATCGCCGCCGATTTCAGCGCCGTCGACGATCACTATCTCAATGCGCGGGCGGACGATGTGCATGCGGTTGGACGACAGATCTGCCTGGTGCTGCTCGGGCAGGACGATTTCAGCCTCGAAAACATCCCCGAAGGCGCCATTCTCATCGCCGACGATATCGGCGCCTGGGATCTGGCGCGCGCGCCGCTGAAGCGCATCGGCGGCGTGGTGTGCGGCCATGGCGGCGCCACCTCGCACATCGCCATCATCGCGCGCTCGCACGGCATTCCAGCCGTGCTCGGCCTTGGCGGCCAGGTCAACGCCTTGCGCACGGCCCACGAAGTGGCACTCGATGGCAACAGCGGCCGTGTGATCGTCGACCCCGATGCAGCGACCCGCGCCGATTTCGCCAACCGCGTCGAAGCGGCGGCGAAGGAACGCGCCGGCCTGACCGTCTTCAAGACGGTGACGCCGAAACTTGCGGACGGCAGGGTGATTGAGGTCGCGGCCAATATAGGCTCGCTGGAGGAGATCGAGGCGGCTCAGGAGGCCGGTGCGATGGGCGTCGGCCTATTTCGCACCGAGCTTCTGTTCATGCGCCATATGCATCTTCCCTCGGAAGACATGCAGGCGGAGACCTATGCGGCGCTGGCCAAGGCCTTTGCGCCCTACCCGGTCATCGTGCGCACGCTCGACATCGGTGGCGACAAGCCGATCGCCGGCATCGAGTTTCCCGACGAAGAAAACCCCTTCCTCGGCTGGCGCGGCATCCGCATGTGCCTCGACCGGCCCGATATCTTCAAGCGCCAGCTCAGGGCGCTGCTGCGGGCGGCCGTGCACGGCAACATCAAGGTGATGCTGCCGATGGTCTCCGACATTGGCGAGGTGAGACAGACGCGGGTTCTTGTCGCCGAATGCGCCGCCGAGCTGAAAGCCGAAGGCGTGCCGCATGCGGCGTTCGACCTCGGCGTGATGATCGAGACACCGGCCGCGGTGCTGATCGCACCGGCGCTGGCCAAGGAGGTGGCTTTCTTCTCGATCGGCACCAACGACCTGACCCAGTACATCATGGCAGCCGACCGGCTCAACCCGACCGTGGCCAAGCTCAACGATGTCACCAATCCGGCCGTGATGTCGGCGATCGAAATGACGGCAAAAGCCGGCGTTGCCGCCGGCATCATGGTCGGCATGTGCGGGGAGGCGGCCGGCCGCCCCGATCTTATTGCGACATTCGTGAAAATGGGGCTGACCGAACTCTCGATGAGCCCGGCCTCGATCCAGCGCGCCAAGAAGGCCATCATGGCCATGGCGGCCGAAGGTGCCGCATAGCCGAATTCCGAGCAGTTACGGCAAATGCGCGAGCAAGGCGGCGAAGACGGGAGTCAGTTCATCGATCGGGCTCGCCTTGGCGCAAGCCTGAACGATCCGGTCGTGACGGATATCGGCTGCCAGAATGGCGATCTCCAGCATATCCGGCTCCGGCAAACCGTCCCTGCCGGTGGTTGCCAGGCCGCAGGCCAGAACGACCGGCGCCAGGCAGCTTATGTCGAGTGTCCGGTGCGCGATCGCCGCCGGCGTTTCCGATGCGGCTTCCGTAAAGCGGACGGGACGCTGGCCGAGGGACTCGACCAGCAGCGCCGAACAAATGGACGCGATCGCCTGCAGTCCCGCGCCGGGCGCGGCCAAGGCGGCCAGCAGATCGCCGTGCCGCTTGCGCATCGTGGCATGGACGGCGGCAAAATCGGCCTCGTGGATGCGGGCATTGTCGATGCCCAGGCCGGCAAGCACCGCCTTGGTGAGATAATACATGTCGCGCCGGAACAGGCGCTCCGCGCTCAGCTGGCGCTCCTCGTTTCCGGCCGGGAAATAGGTGCCAAGGCCTTTGACGGTCGTTCCGTCGACCTTTATCGGGCGCTCGTGCGGGACAAACGATTCGGCGATCGACAGCGCCTCGTCGACAGCGCTTGCGGCATGGCTGAGCAGGCCTTCGATGCCCTTGCCCGGAAACGGCGGCAGATGGCTGGTTGCTTCGCGCAAGGCACTGGCGTCGCCGCTGCCGTCATGGCGGCTCTGGCGGATGATTTCGCGGACTTCCCGCAGCCGGTCCTTCAGGTTGACGCGGACGTCTTCGGAGATTTGTCGGAGCATCGCCAATCGCCTCGAAATTGCTGCAGACGGCCGCCAGCAGGGACCCGGCCGCCACCTCTACATTGTTCCTATCGAGTGGTAGATCAATAGGCGATACTAGACCAGCAGGCAGAATCGGCGACGGCGGCTCGTCCATCGCCGCGGGGAGGGATGATTTGGGCAGGCGACGACAGAGCGAAACCGCCGACGGTCGAGGCGGAGCCGAGGCAACCGAGCAGGTCGCCGGCGAAAGCCGGACGGATCGCCTCAGGATTCGCGCCGCCTGGATGTATTTCGTCGAGCAGATGACGCAGAACGAGATCGCCGATGTGCTCGGCGTCGGCCGCGTCACCATCGTGCGCATGCTGGCCGACGCCCGTTCGCGCAACGAGGTGAAGATCAGCATCGAAAGCGAATTGTCGGAAATCGTGCGGCTGGAACGCGCGCTGGAAAAGACCTTCGGGCTGCAGCAGGCGCTGGTGGCGCCGCTTTCCGCGCCCAATGCCGACCCGATACCGGCGATCAGCGCCAAGACCGGCAGCTTCCTGTCCGACACGATGAAATCCGGCATGCGCGTCGGCGTCGGCTGGGGCAGGACGCTGTTCTCGAGCCTGCCCTTCATCAGCGCCAAGTCGCTCACCGACTTCAAGGTCATTTCGCTGCTGGGCGGCGTCGGCGTCGTGCGTCGATTCAACCCGGCTGAGTTCGCCTGGCGCTTCGCCCAAATCTTCCAGGGCGACGGCTATCTGATCCCGACGCCGGCCGTCGTCGACAGCGTCGAGACCAAGATCGCGCTGGTCGAGCGCTGCGGCCTGCAGGAGGTTTTTGAAATGGCCAACGTGCTCGATGCCGTTCTGCTGAGCGTTGGCGGCATCGCCTCGGCCACCACCTTCTCTCGCGGCGGCTTTCTCAAGGAAGCGGATCGTGAGGCGCTGCTTGCGCGTGGCGCCGTTGGCGACCTCCTTTTCCATTTCTTCGACCGCAATGGCGATCTGGTCGACCATCCCGTCAACAGCCACGTGATGTCGGTGGATGTCGACCGTCTGCGCAAGGCGCCGATCCGCATCCTCACCTCCGGCGGTGCGGAAAAGACCGAGGCGCTGCTCGGCGCCATGACCCTGATCGCGCCGACGATCCTGATCACCGACGAGGAAAGCGCGCGGCGCATGATCGAGGCGCACGCGGCACAAGCGTCATGAGGCCGCGACGGTTGCCGGGCATAAGGGCATCCGCTATCTGATCACCTAGGCAACTGATGCCTCACCGACGACCATCACCCGGAGCCCGAGCCCATGACAAACAAGACAATCCTCAAATTCGGCGCCGTCGAAAACGCGGAGGCCGGCGATCTGGCCGGCTGGGTCGTGGTTGAGGGCAAGCCGACCATGCAGACCGCCGTTCAGCACACGACCGAGGACGGCAAGGTGATGTCGGGGACATGGCGGGCGACGCCCGGCACCTATCACGCGACCTACACCGACTACGAGTTCGTGCACATGATCGCCGGCCGCATCATCATCACCCCCGACGGCGGCGCACCGGTCGAGGTCGGCCCCGGCGATGCCTTCGTGGTGGAAGCCGATTTCAAGGGAACCTGGAAGATCATCGAGCCGGTGACGAAGCATTTTGTCGTCAGGGTCGGCTGAGGCGGCTGAGGGCGGCAGTTCGCGTAGGTCGCTGATGGTCGGCGCCCCTGGCAGATATTCAGTGCGAGCAATGACAGGCATGCCCGGGCGCCACCTCGCCTTGTTGTCGATCGGACTTACCTCGAACATTGCCACATCCTGAAGCACGAGCTGCTCCGCATGATGGGTATTGTCGACGTGGCGACGCTCTACGGCGCGCTGTTCATCAGCGCGTTCCTCGCCGCGACCATCTTGCCGGTCTCATCGGAGGTGGTGCTCGCCGGCCTCATCGTCTTGGGTCGGGGTGATCCAGCATTGCTTCTGGCAGTCGCCACGATCGGCAACACGCTCGGCTCCGTGGTGAACTGGATTCTGGGACGTGGCATCGATTCGCTCCGGACCCGGCGCTGGTTTCCTGTAAGTCCCGAGCGCTATGAGCAGGCAAGCCGGACGTTCCGACGCTTTGGCGAATGGACGCTGCTGTTTGCCTGGCTGCCGGTTGTCGGAGATGCCTTCACTATTGCGGCAGGCGCGGCACGCATGAATCTCGGCGTGTTTGTTACTCTCGTCGCCTTGGGCAAGGCGGCGCGATACGCGGCCGTCGTTGCGGGAGGATTATGGGCGATTGCGTGAGCTGCCGGCTTCATCGTCGACCGCAAGCTGAGCGTTCTCTTCCCGCGAAGCGAAGTGCGCCCGTCCAAACAACATGCTGCGCATGACACCATCGCGAAGCAGCACGACATGCACAAGGGCAGCCAGGATGTGAACGCCGACAAATCCAAGCATGATCCAGACCAGCTTTGCATGGACGAACGCGAAAGCCCTTGCCGACAGCGCGTCGACAGATGGCGCCAACGGGACAGGCAAGTTTCCGAAAAACCGTGCGGGAGGCATGAAAGGCATTGGCCGGTAGCCCAGCCATCCCGTTATCAGGACGGCAAGAATAATAACGTAGAGAAACATGTGGAAGAATGCGGTCGCAAATCGCACGAACCGTGAGGTGTGCCTAGCAGGGGGCTGGGTGAAGCTGCGCCAGCAAAGCCTGAGGACGATGATGGCAAGGATCGTCACGCCGACCGACATATGGAGCGGCAGCCAGTTCATCGCCGCCATCCCCGGCTCGTTCATCGGTCCGAAGGCAATGGCTAGTTGCGCCACGAGCGCGATCACGGTCAGCCAATGCAGCAGACGAATGCCGAAATGCCAGCGCAGGTGAGGATTCTCTCTCACCTCCGAGGCCCGACAGTTATCAAATGCGCGCGAGGTGGAATGTTTTCGTCCTCTCCGACGACCTGATTTCGCAAGAAAGTACGGCGGTTCTTCGCCAAATGCTTGAAAAGCATGGTGATCCCGACAGGAATCGAACCTGTGACCTACAGATTAGGAATTTGTCAGACGGCCTTTCCTGTTGTTTCCCAATGCCCGTCGTTGTACGATTGCGTCGGTTCTAACGTATTCAAGTTGTTGCTATTTTCGTACTGCGCGACTATGATAGCGTAGGCAAACCGACAAATCAAACCCGATGCAATCGCCGTACTAATGCCGTACTAATTGTCATGACAGACCTTCGTCTCTCCCTCACAGACCGCGCCATTGCAAGCCTCCAGCCGGCGTCTTCGGGCCAATATTTTGCTCGAGATACCGATCTGCCGGGTTTCATGGTGCTTGTGGGCAAACGGCAAAAGACATTCGTTGTCCAGGGTGAGCGGAAGAAAGCAGGCCAGCGGCTTTCCGTCCGGATGAAGGTTGCCGAAGTTGGAGAACTGACGACCCGCGCGGCGCGGGCGAAGGCGAAGGACATTCTCGGCAAGATCGCCAGCGGCGTTGATCCTCGCACGTCGCCTCGCAAGCCGGACGGCAATACTGCCGAGGTTGATTTGCCATCGATTGCGAACCCCACGCTGCGCATTGCCTGGGAACGCTATCGTGACGGGCATATGAAAAACAAAGGCCGAAGCGATGGAACGATCAACAACTATCGCGATCACGTCGAGCGGCTGTTGGCCGACTGGCTTGATGATCCGCTTTCCAAGCGAGGCAATGATCCTTCCCTCGTGACCGCGCGGCACGAGAAACTCACCAAGGAGAATGGCGCCTACATCGCCAACGGGTGCATGCGAACGCTGCGCGCCGTCTACAACCATGCTCGCAAGGCCGCCCGCACGCTCCCTGCGGACAACCCCGTCTCAGCCATAGACTGGAATGCCGAGCATCGGCGCAACACCGCGCTGGGGCTTTCGGATCTCGAGGCATGGTTCACCCAACTCGCGGCATTGAAGAATCCTATTCGGCGCGAATTGCATCTGTTCATGTTGCTCTCAGGTCATCGCCCTGAAGCGATCAGGACGGCGCGGGTCGAGCATGTCGACTTTCGCGCGCGTGTCCTGCACATACCCAGGCCGAAGGGTGGTGAGGTCAAGGCCTTCGACATACCGCTTTCGAACGCCATGATCCGCTGTCTGGTTCGAGTGATGCGCATTGGTCGGGCTCTCTATGGTGAGCAATCGCGTGAATGGCTATTCCCAGCCGAGAGCGAAAGCGGTCACATCATTGAACACAAAGAGAAGCGCAGCGATCTGTCGAAATGGGGGAATGATCTGCGGCAGACTTTCCGTACAATCGCCCAGGCCGCGGGTGTTGCGGAGCTTGATGTTCACCTTCTGATGAACCACTCGATCCCAGGCGTTAATGCTGGCTACATCACACGCAACAAGCTGCTGAGCGATCACCTGCGCGAGCAGCAAGAGGCCATCTCACGTCGGATGCTCGATGCGGGTCGGTCGCGACAGAAGGAATCGAAGTCTCGCGCTTGTGCATGGCGTGCAATTCCAAGCAGGCGTCTGCTTTTTGATCTGATGAGCGGCAAGGATTAGCGGCTTCAACGAAACGGAACACTTGCCCTCAGAAGGCTCGTGTCAAGCAGACAAGTGGCGAACTTAGGGTGAAATATCTTGTAATATCAATTAGTTAAGAGCTCTGTTCCGGCCCTTACGGTTGCGGAAATTCCGCACGAACACTACGGCAGAAAAATGCGCCCGTAGCTCAGCTAGATAGAGCGTCACCCTCCGAAAGCCAAGGCCACAGGGCCGAATCCTGTTGGGTTCCCAGGGATCGACGAAGCCGAGAAATACGAATTCGCCATTGCCCTACGTCGTCAAGCGCTACAAGCACATCGACTACGCAAACTTGAACTTGATCGCGCTGAAACCCTTCGCCTTACCAACGTGCGCCGGCGCCGCCCCCGCCGGGCCGCATGCCGAAGGCAAGCTGGTCATGTTCCTGGCGATCGACGGCGTTCGAAGTTGACTTCCATAACTGCGCCAGCAAGATGGAAAGCACGGTCTTCCTCAGAAATGTGATTGCAGCCTTTCCTTGCAAGAGCCACGCCGTGCTCACCGACAACGGCATGACCTTCGCCGACCTGCCCAAAAACCGTGGCAACCGCAATCGGTGGTGCTTGCCAAAGGTTCAGCCGCCATTGGTGAACGTCGAAACACCCTTTCAGTCGAGGGCAGAGAACCCGGTTCGATCGGCGGCCCATGCGACGAACACGCCCTTTAGATGCTCAGCGGCGGGCGAAAGGCTATGCTGGCGGCGCTGCAGTAGCGAGACGTCGCGCATGACGCGCGGTTCGACGAGATCGACGGTCGTCACCCGCACGGCCGAGGCGAGTTGGCTCGAATTTTCAGGCAGCACGGCGACGCCCATGCCTGCGGCGATCATGCTAATGGCAGTGGTCGAGAAGCGCACTTCGTATTTCGGCCGTAAACTCGGCACGACGCGGATGAGGTTGTGCTCGACAATGTTCCGCAGCGGGTTGGCTGCGGCAAGCGTGATGAGGATTTCGCCCTTTAGCTCCACCCAGCGCACGGATTTTCGCTTGGCGAATCGATGATCCTCGCGGCAGACGAACATCAGCTTGTCGCGCAGCAGGGGCGTGGCGGTGATTTCAGGGTCCTCTTCAGACAACGTGCCGACCGCGATATCCACCTCGTTGCGCTTGAGCGCCGGGCTGATCGCCTCTTCTGGCATGTCGCGGATGTTCACGGAGATTTCGGGATACATGCGCAGGAACCGCCCGATGATTGGCGGCACAATCGTTGCCGCCAGCACGATCGCGGCGGCGATGGTCACTTGACCGCGCTTGAGCGATGCATTGTCCCTGACGTTGCCGACCGCAAGTTCCAGGTCCTTCAATATCTTGTTGGCCTGCGGCAGGAACTCCTGCCCGACGAGCGTCAGCGACACCATCCGCGTGTGGCGGTCGAAAAGGCGCACGCCGATTTCCGATTCCAGATCCCGGATTAGGATGCTGACCGCTGACTGCGTGAGATGGAGGCTTCTTGCGGCGAGGTTGAATTGACCGAGCTCGGCGACTGCGATGAATGCCCGCAGTTGCCGCAGGTTTATGTTCATAGGCGAACTGCCCCTTTCCTCGAACGTGCCAGTAATGCAGATGACATCAAACGCTGGCGCCAGCGCTCCTGTCTAGCCCGCATGCTCCTGGCGCCCTATCGGATTCGCCATTTTACCCGCCATGAGCAGCCCCAGTTCGTCGAGCCGGGTACGGTCTGGTGGCAGTTCGCCGAGGATTTCGCCGTGGCACATCACCAGGATCCGGTCGCAGATCGCAAAGAGTTCTTCGAGTTCTGTCGAGATCAGCAGGATGGCTCGACCGCTGTCGCGCTGCTTCAGCATCTCCTCCATGACAAATTCCGTCGCGCCGATATCGATGCCACGGGTAAGCTGGTTGACGAGGATGAAATCCGGATTGCGCGCCAGCTCCCGCGCCACCACCAGCTTCTGCTGGTTGCCGCCGGAAAGGTCACCGATCGGCTGGTCTTCGTCGCGGGATTTGATGCCAAAACGCCTTATGAGATCGCGGGTATGCGCGCCGATCGCGCGTCGGTTCAGCATGCCGCGGGTGGCAAAGGGCGGCTGGTCGTAGCGCTGGAGGATGGTGTTCTCGCCGAGCGAGAGCGAGAGCACGATCCCGTGCTTGTGCCGATCTTCCGGGATGTGGGAAAAGCCGCTGGCATTGATGCGGGCGGGGTCGAGGCCGATGATGTCCTTGCCGTTGAGCACGACGCGGCCGGATTCGACCGGCAGGAGGCCGGACAGCGCCAGCGACAATTCGGTCTGGCCGTTGCCCGAAACGCCAGCGATGCCGACGATCTCGCCGGCCCGAACATCGAGGCTGACGCCGCGCACGGCCGGAAGCCCGGTTTCGCTGCGACAGGTGAGGTTTTCGACCGACAGCACGATCGGGCCGGGAGCGGCGGTGCTGCGGGGCAGCTCCATGCCGACGTCGCGACCCACCATCATGCGGGCAAGCTCCCGCGCATCCGTGTCGGCGGCCTTAACGGTGTGCACCACCCGCCCGTCGCGCATGACACTGATGCGGTTGCTGACGCGCATCACCTCGTCGAGCTTGTGCGAAATGAAGACAACCGTCTTTCCATCGGAAACGAGGTCGCTCATGAGGGCGAGCAATCGGTCGGTTTCCTGCGGTGTCAACACGGCCGTCGGCTCGTCAAGGATCAAGAGGTCGATGCCATGGAACAGGGTTTTCAGGATTTCGACACGCTGTTGCTCGCCGACGGAGAGATCTTCAACAACTGCGTCGGGCCGCACGTCGAGGGCATAGCGGTCGCTAAGCTCGCGAATCTTCGCATGAACCTCGTCCATGTCGTTGATGACCCTTAGGGCCGTCCCCCGGCCGAGAATATAGTTTTCCGCAACGGTGAGGTTTGGCACGAGCATGAAATGCTGGTGCACCATGCCGATGCGCTGGCGGATCGCCTCGCGCGGGCTGTTGAAGCGCACGGACTGGCCCTTGTAGACGATTTCGCCCTCGTCGGGCCGCACCATGCCGCAGATCATGTTCATAAGCACGCTCTTGCCTGCGCCGTTCTCGCCGAGCAGCGAATGAATCTCGCCCTCGTCGATTTCCAGTGTCACGCCGTCGCTGGCGATGATGGGGCCGAAGCGCTTGCGGATATTTTCAATCCGCAGGAAGGGTTTTGGGGACATATCCTTACCTCATATCGTAAGGCTGGCCGAGCTTGCTCGGCGCTGCACCTTTGCCGCGGACCACGACGAGCGTGATGATCGTCATGATGTAGGGAAGTGCTTGCAGGACCTGATAGGGTACGACGACAGACGCCTGCGCCTGGAGCATCAACTGCAAGGCATAGAAGAGGCCGAAGAGCAGCGAGACGAAAAAGGCCCCGGCGGGCGACCACCTTGCGAAGACGACCACGGCAAGCGCGATGAAGCCACGCCCCGACGTGATGCCCTCGACGAACTGGTTGGAATGGCCGAGAGTCAGGAACGCGCCGCCGAGCCCCGTAAGCCCCGTGCCAACCATGACCGCCGCGTAGCGATAGGCGGCGACGTTGCGGCCGGCGACGTCAACGGCTTTTGGATGTTCGCCGACCGCGCGCAGCGTCAGCCCGAAGGAGGTGTGGTAGAGCACGAGCGTGGCAAGGATGGCGACGAGGATGGTGCTGTAGACGATGAGGTTCTGGCGGAAGAAAGCCTCGCCGAGGAAGGGCAAGTCGCTGAGCCAGGGAATATGGACCGGCTGGGCGATCTCGATGCCCTTGCCGGTCGAGACGTAATAGGTGCGAAACAGGAAGGCCGTGAGGCCCAGTCCGAGCAGGTTGAGAGCCGCACCGACGACGATCTGGTCTGCCTTGATTGTGATGGTGAAGAAGGCGAAGACCAGCCCGAACAGCATGCCGCCGCCGATCCCGGCAAGAAGCCCGAGCGGGATGCTTCCCGTCGCAAACGCCGTAGCGAAGCCGCAGAAAGCGCCGACGAGCATCGTTCCTTCCAACCCGATGTTGAGCACGCCCGCTCGTTCGGAAAAGACTTCGCCGATCGAGGTGAAGATCAGCGGCGTGGCGAGCCGCCAAGCGGCACCCATCAGCGTCGCGAGGAAGGCGAGAGACATCATGTCGTCCATTGAACAGCCCCTTCGGGAGGTCGTCTAAATTACTGTTTTCACGCAAAGGCTCTGGTGCTTTGCGAGAGGTTCCATTCCTTCAAGCCACCATCCTGAGGACTTCGCGGAACTTGGCGAAGGCGACGACCGAGAGGATGACGATGCCCTGGATGACGAGCACGAGGACCTGCGGCACCTGTGATGTGATCTGCAGGACTTCCGAACCGGATCGAAGCGTCGCGAACAGCCCGCCCGACAGGATCGCCGCCAGCGGATTGTTGTTGGCGAGCAACGCGACCGCGATGCCCTCGAAGCCATAGCCGGGCGAAATGTTCTGGTAGAGCCGGTGCGTGACGCCCGCCACCTCGAAGGCGCCGGCAAGCCCCGCCATCGCGCCGCTGATACAGATGGCGATCATTACGTTGCGGCGCACGTCCATGCCCGCATAGCGCGCCCCATGCGGGTTGAGACCGACAACGCGCAGAGCAAAGCCCCGGCTGCTCCTTTGCAGGAAGATATAGAGTGCGACCGCTAGCCCCAGAGCGATGAGAATGCCGATATGGAGGCGCATGTCCGAGACGATGCGGGGCGTCCAGGCCTCGTGCACGAGCCGGGCCGATTGCGGATAGGCGGCGCTGGCATCGCGCATCGGACCGGTGACGAGATAGCTCGTCATGATGATGGCGATGTAGTTAAGCATGATCGTTGTGACGATCTCACTAGCTTGGAAACGCACCTTTAGATAGCCGGCAATGCCCGCCCAGACGGCGCCCGCAAGCGCCCCGGCCAGCATGACAAGCGGTGCATGGACCCAGACGGAAAGCCCGTCGATTCTGGTGCCGACTAGGGTGGCGGCAATCGCTCCGATGTAGAACTGCCCCTCCGCGCCGATGTTCCAGATGCTGCACCGGAAGGCGACGCAGAGTCCGGCGCCGATCAGGATGAGAGGGGTCGCCTTCAAGAGGATTTCGCCGACCGAGCGCATGTCCTGGAACGAGCCGAAGACCATCACGGTGACTATGTCACTTCCGTTGAAGCCGTTGAGCCACAGGAGAGCGGCGCCGAAGGCAAGGGCGACGAGGACCGCCGCGATGGGGATAACGGCGCTGATCGCGATTTGCGACAACGTCCGATAGAGGGGTTGGGCGGCTTGGGGATATACGTTCTCACGCACTCCCTGGTTTACCTGTTCCATGGGGTCGGTCCGGATACTGGAGTTGCGCGGATTGGTGCGCTGCGGCTGGCTCATCCGGCCGCGGCGCACGCCGGTCACTGGCCGTCGGTCTTGATCTCGCCGGCGGCGATCTTGTCGCTGATCGCCTTGACCTCGGCGCGAATGTCTGCCGTCACGGATACCGGCCCGTCGTCGCGGAAGGTGAAGGAGATGACTTTTGGATCCTTCAGGCCAAAGATGACGTTTTCCTTCGGAGGGTTGCCCGCGCGGATCGAGCGCACGACCTCAACCACGCCCTGCGCATAGTCGGCGACATAGAGGCCTAGAATGTTCTTTGGGGCGACCTGGGTGAAGTCACTGAAGATTGAGAAGGAGCGCACGTTCGGTCCGGATTCGGCGATGGCCTGGTAGCCGCCGACGGTGGCGCCCGAGGCGTTCGGCACGACGAAATCGGCGCCCTGCGAGATCATGCTCAGTGCCGCTTCCTTGGTGGCCGTCGTATCGGTGAAGTTGCCGATATAGACCTCGCTGATCGGGAAGTTGGGATCGACGCTCCTGGCGCCGTTTTTGAAGCCGGCGAAGGCCTGCTGGATCGGGGGGATTTCCATGCCGCCGACGAGCCCGGCCTTCTTGCCCATCTTCGCGGCGATGACGCCCATCAGGTAGAAGGGCTGGCTCGTATCGGTGTTGAGACCGATGACGTTGCCCTCATGAATGGCGCTCGATGAGATCAGGAAATAGGTGTCCGGGTAGTCGGGCGCGACTTCGAGCGCGGCGTCCTGGAATTCGAAGCCATGGCCGAGGATGATTTTGTAGCCTTGGCTGGCGTAGTCGCGAAAGGCTTTTTCGAAGGAGGCCGGGTTCTGTTGCAGCTCGACGTAGCTGATCTTGGCTCCGAGCTGGGTCTCCACGCCTTTCAGTGCGTTGTAGCCGATCCGGTTCCACCCCTCTTCCGAAACGCTGCCGGGCACGAGAAGGCCCATCTTGAAGTCGTCGGCATACGCAACGCCTTGCCAGGTCATTCCGGCGAGGGCCAATCCGAGGACGGACGCAAGCAGCGAGCGACGTGAAATTGCAGTTTTCTTCATTTCATTCCTCCCATTTGATTGTCGTTTCAATCCCCCCGGAGTCGCCGATCGGTTACGCGTCCTCCTTCAGCGGGCTGTTTTCGTCGCGCATCAGCGCGGTCGTCGTTTCCGAGACGAGGCGTCCCTTCGAGAAGACAAAGGCGCGATCCGGTCCGCCAGCAACCAGAGTATCGGTGTCGATGCAGTCGGTGACGACGAAGTCGGCGTGGGCGCCGGCCTGGAGGCCATAATCCTTGCCAAGGCCCATCAGGCGGGCCGGGGCCGTGGTGATCATGCCGTAGGCGGCGGCAAGCTCGTCGCCGCGCAGGTGCCCGGCAAGCAGCGTCCAGCGCGCGATCTCCAGCATGTCACCCGAACCGGTCGGCACGAACGGGTCCTGGATGTTGTCGGAGGCCGTGGCGATGGTGACGCCGGCCCTGTGCAACTCGGCAACGCGCGTCAGGCCGCGCGGCGGCAGCATCTCGCAGTCGCGGCCTTGCAGGTAGAGGTTGGCCGCCGGCAGCGTCACGACACCGACATCGAGGGCAAGAATCCGCTCGGCGATGCGCTGGAAGTCCCGGCGAGGCAGAGCGCTCAGCACGGAAACGTGACTGAACACGGTGCGCCCCTGCATGCCGAAGCGTTCGACCCGTTCGAGGGCAGCGTCCAAGAGGTGCACGCCGGCATTGAGGTGCTCGTCGAGATGCAGGTCGACGGGTTTTCCCGCCTTCACCGCGGCGGAGAACAGCATGTCGAGGTAGCGCGGCGGGTCTTCCGAAACGGCGGGCGTTCCACCGACGACATCGGCGAGCGCCACCGCGCCGTCGATGTTCTTGCCCAACCAGTCGAAGTCCTGGCCGGGATGAGGCGTCATGAAGGCGACGAGTTGGAGCGTGATGCGATCCTTCGCGCCGTCGCGGATGCCGGCCAGCGTCGCTATGCCATGGAAGCCGGCATCCTTGTCGACGTTGATATGGCTGCGGATAGCTGTCGTGCCGCGCGAGAGACATCGCTCGATCGTGCGCGTGGCGCGCTTGTGAATGTCATCGGGGCCGGCGGTACGGGCATATTTGGCGAAGGCCTCCCGGGCGCCTTGTAGCGTGCCGGAGGGATTGGGCGTGAAGCGCAGCACGCCGGTCTTGTCGAGATGTTGATGCGCATCGACAAAGCCCGGTGAAACGAGCATGCCGCTGATATCGACGCAGGCGCCGCAGGATGTGCCATCGAGGAACGGTTCGACGGCGAGGAAGCGTCCGTCCGCCCCAACGATGATATCGCTGACCGCTTGTGAGCCGTCCGAATTGATCACGGTTCCGCCACTGAGCGCGAAGGACTGACCGCGGACCAGATTTGCGAGCGACGCAGTTAGACTACCACCCACCATTCGTTCCCACTTTCTTGCTATGGCGGAAAACTAAGCACGCGCAGTTAATTTAAACAAATTCATTATTTCAATTGTTTGATAAATAATTCGCAATAATGATGCGCAAACGCCAATTTAGAAAAATAAGTCCAATCAACGAATTACGCCGTCGCCAAGGCGGCGTCGTTCCGATAGCGATGCGGCGTCGACCCTATGACGCTCAGTGCCGATATTGCGGTTCTTCCGCATCGAGCTGTCGCCGGATAGCGGCGAGATGGGCCCTGGCGGAGTCGGCGTCGCCCTCGCGCATCTGCCGGTAGGCGGCTTCCGCGACGGCTGGATCGACCGGCGAAACGTTGCGGCCCGTAGACATGGCGAGGACCTGCACCTGGGCGGCCCGTTCGAGGTAGTAGAGGTCGTCCCAGGCCTCGGCGATGGTGGGCGCCAGCACCAGCACGCCATGATGTTTCATGAACAGGATATTCGCATCGCCCACCGTCCCAGCGATGCGCGCGCCCTCACTGCGATCAAGCGCAAGCCCGTTGTAGTTCTCGTCGACGACGGTGCGGCCGTAGAATTTCAGTGCGGTCTGCCCGGCCCAGATCAGCGGCGGTCCGTCGGTCATGGAGAGCGCGGTCGCATAAGGCATATGCGTGTGGAAGGCGACCTTGGCGCGCGGTAGGCGGCGGTGGATTTCGGCATGGATGTGGAAGGCTGTCGCCCCCGGCTCGCCATCGCCCTCGACGACGCCGCCGTTGAAAATCGCAGATGAGGAGCCTGGAGGCTGTCAGTTCGCGGAAAGCATGGCCGTAAGGGTTGACGATGAAGAGATCGTCATGTCCGGGCTCGACCGCGGAAAAGTGATTGCAGATGCCTTCCTCGAAGCCGTTGCGCGCTGCCATGCGGAAGCAGGCGGCAAGGTCTTCCCTTGCGATCCGGATGGCATCGGTGAAAAGGTCGGGACGGTTGGGCCGGGCGGAATCATGCGAACGGCGGGCACGGTCATTCAGGGAGTGGGCCATGGGTGCTCCTGGTCTGATGTGGCTGGGAGCGGCGGCTAGCCGGGCAGCGCGTGGGCACCGGCCGGCCGCGCACAGCAAAAGCCAGACGGCCTTCCTGCGCCCTGCCTGCCCGCGCCTCGCGCGGTCCAGCAGCGCCATCAGATAGCGCCGAACTTTTTGCCGGGTCAATGGACGGATTTCAGCAGGAAATCGCGAAAACGCCGAGCTGCCGGGGAAAGGGAGCGGGCCCGTTTCTGAATTAGGCTGACCTCGCGCTTGATGTGCGGCTCGGTTGGCGTGCGCACGACGAGCCCCATCGAAGTCGCGAGCCGCACGACCGCCGAGGTCATGATGGCGACGCCGAGGCCGGCTTCGACCATGCCGATGATCGTCAACGGCAGAGCCACCTCCTGCATCGTCTTGTCGAGCGGCAGCACGATGCCGTTGCGCGCCAGTTCGTTTTCCAGCCGGTCGCGAATGGGATTGCCGCGCTGCGGGCCGATCAGTTTGCGGTCGGCGAGATCGGTCCAGCGAAGTTCGGGAAGCCTCACCAGAGGGTCGTCGGCATGCAGCACCACCAGGAATTCGTCGGTCGTCAGCCGGGTGCCGATGAGTTCATTGTCTTCCTCCGGCACTGTGCCGACGCCGAGATCGGCCGTTCCGTTGGCGACATAGTCCAGCACCACTTTCTCGGCCACGTCGTGCAGGGCGACCGTGATTTCGGGATGCAGCTTGTTGAATGCATTGACCAGCAGCGGGAGAAGGAGTGCGGCCTGCACCGTGCCGGCCGCAACCGAGACCTTGCCGCGGCGGAGCGCGTTCAGCTCCCGCGAGCTTTCCACCAGGCCCTCGATATCAGCGACGGCACGCGCCGCGACCGGCAAGATGTCCATGCCCGCCTGGGTGAGGCGCAGGAGCCGCGTATGCCGGTCGAAGAGGCGGAGATTGAGGTTCGTTTCCAGTTGCCGCACAAGCGTGCTTACCGCCGATTGCGACGAGCCAAGTTTGTCGGCGGCCAATGTGAACTGCCCCAGATTAGCCACGGTGACGAACGCCCGAAGCTGCTTCAGCGTGATATCCATGCGGCTCATTCATTCAGTTATTAGATGAATAAATATGATTATGCCGATTGTTTGCTGATTTGGCCAGCCGCATGATCTCCCTCATAAGGCGTGCGGTGACAAAACCACGAGGCCACGAAGCCTTACCGCGCCGGAACTATTCGCTGGGAGGAAAGCGAATGCCCAATCCTGCAACGACGGATCCTGTCGAAAAGATCTATCCCCTCGCGAGCCTTCTGGCTCTGGGCCTGCAACACGTTCTCGTCATGTATGCCGGCGCGGTCGCCGTGCCGCTCATCGTCGGCAGCGCCCTGCACCTGCCGAAGGAACAGATCGCGATGCTTGTCAGCGCGGACCTGTTCTGTTGTGGTCTTGTGACCATCATCCAGGCGGTCGGCATCTGGAATGTCGGCATCCGGCTGCCGATCATGATGGGCATCTCCTTTACCGCCGTGCCGTCGATCATCGCGACAGGCTCCAATCCGGAACTGGGCATGCCCGGCGTTATCGGGGCCGTCATAGCCTCAGGGGTTTTCACTATGCTGGCCGCGCCTTTTTTCGGGCGCTGGGTGCGGTTCTTCCCGCCGGTCGTCACCGGCACGGTCATGCTGGTCATTGGCCTGTCGCTCATGCGCGTCGGCGTAAACTGGGCGGCCGGAGGCCAGCCGATGATCAAAGGCCCGGACGGAATGATCCCGAACCCGGCCTACGGAGCGCCCTTCGCGCTCGCGGTCGCGGCGATCGTGCTCCTGTCGATCCTGCTGCTCACACGCGTCCTGAAGGGCTTCCAGTCCAATCTCGCGGTGCTAATGGGGATCGGCATCGGCTTTGCAATCGCGATTGCCGCCGGCAAGGTCGATTTCCACGGCGTGGCAGATGCCGACTGGGTGCGCATCATGCATCCCCTTGCGTTCGGTTGGCCGGTCTTCGAGTTCTGGTCGATCCTCTCGCTCTGTGCTGTCATGACGGTCATGATGATCGAATCGACCGGGCAGTTCCTTGCGGTCGGCGACATGGCGGGACGCAAGATTTCTCAAGCCGATCTTGCCCGCGGCCTTCGTACCGACGGTATAGGCAACATCATTGGCGGCCTGCTCAACACCTTCACCTACACAACCTTTGCGCAGAATGTCGGCCTGCTCCAGATCACCGGCGTGCTCAGCCGTTGGGTGGTGGCAACGGGCGGCGGCATCCTGATCCTGCTCGGTTCTCTGCCGAAGGTCGCCTTCGTCAGCGCATCGATCCCGAGCTATGTGGTCGGCGGCGCGGCCATCGTGATGTTCGGCATGGTTTCGGCGACAGGCGTCAAGATCCTGTCGAGCGTGGATTTCGCCGTGAACCGGCGCAATCTGTACATCGTGGCGGTTAGCGTCGGCCTCGCCATGGTGCCCATCGTCGCGGACAACATCTTCGACCAGCTTCCCGCGGCAGCGGGAAAATTCCTGCACAGCGGCGTGCTCGTCGGCACCTTCGCGGCAGCGCTTCTCAACGTTCTCTTCAACGGCGTACCAGCCAAAGAGCCCGTGGACTGCGAACTCAAGGACGGCGCGCCTGCGGTCGACGCCGCCTGAACAAACGACCGACATAGTCCGGCGGCGTGGCGTTGCCGGATCCCCGAACAAAGAGGAACGACATGAGGCGCTTTGAATACCATCGGGCCGAAACGTTGGAGCATGCCTCCCGCCTTCTTACCGAGCTTGGCGACGACAGCTTTCTGTTCGCCGGCGGCACAGACCTTCTGGTTGAGATCAGGGAGCGGCTGCGCCGCGTGCGCAATGTTGTCGACATCAAGCACATTCGCGGCCTTGCCGATATTACCTATGACGAAGCCCGTGGTCTTTGCTTCGGTGCCCTGGTGACGGCCGGCCGCCTGGAACGTCTGCCGCTGGTGCGCTCGCGCTATCCGAACCTTCGAGCCGCGCTCGCTTCGCTCGGCTCCATCCAGGTTCGCAACCGCGCCACCGTCGTCGGCAATATCTGTCGCGCCTCGCCCTCGGCGGACACGATCCCACCGCTGATCGCGGACGGCGCCTTGGTGCACATCTACAGCCGCACCAACATGCGGGTCATCGCGCTGTCGGAATTCTTCACTGGCCCTGGCAAGAGCGTGCTCGCAAAGGGCGAGATCGTTACTGGCATCACCGTGCCGCCGGCGCTCGAAAACAGCGGCAAGGCCTATCTGAAACATGGCCGCCGCAAGGCGATGGAACTCTCCACGGTCGGCGTCGCCGTCAGCCTCACGATGGAGGACGGCGTGTGCAACGACATCCGTATTGCGCTCGGCGCCGTGGGCGCGACCGTGCTGCGTGCCCCAGAAGCGGAAAACATGTTGCGCGGCACGGTGCTCGATGCGGCAACGGTCAAAAACGCAGCGAACAAGGCGATGGAGGAGTGCTCGCCGATCAGCAACGTGCGCGCCAGCGCCGACTATCGCCGCGACATGGTCGGCGTGCTGACGGGCCGCGCCATCAGACAGGCATTGGAGGCTTTCGCATGAAACGGATCGTCGAATTCACCGTCAACGGCGAGGCGCGCGAGATGGCGGTCGATGGCTGCCGCTCGCTGCTCGACGCGCTGCGCGACGACGTTGGCCTCACAGGCACCAAGAAGGGCTGCGACGTCGGCGATTGCGGCGCCTGCACCGTGCTTGTCGATGGCGAGCCGATCAATGCCTGCCTGATGCTAGCCGTCGAGGCGGAAGGCTGCTCGGTCGAGACCGTCGAGGGGCTTCAGCCGGGCGTCGACACGCTGCATCCCTTGCAGGATGCCTTCATGCGGCATGGGGCTTCGCAATGCGGTTTCTGCACGCCGGGCATCCTGATGATGGCCAAGAAGCTGCTCGACGACAATCCGCGCCCGAGCGACGAGGAAATCCGCTTCGGGCTCAGCGGCAATATCTGCCGCTGCACCGGCTACACCAAGATTTTCGACGCGATCAAATCCGCCGCGCGCGAGATGGAGGCAGCAAGATCATGAACATGACGACCCCTATCGAGAAGCGCGACTTCAAGATCGTCGGCAAGAGCGTTAGGCGCGACGATGTGCTTGAAAAGGTGACCGGCGAGGCGCAGTATACCGGCGACGTCAAGTTGCCCGGCATGCTGCACGGCAAGATCAAGCGCGCGGCCATTGCCCATGCGCGCATCAAGAGCATCGACGTCAGCAAGGCGCTCGCCTATCCCGGCGTCAAGGCGATCCTGACGCACGAGAATGTGCCGCGCGTGCTGCATTACGGCTCGCCGCATCCGCGCTCGGCCTCCTGCACGAAGGACCAGTATATCCTCGACGACCGCGTGCGGTTCTGGGGCGAGGGCGTTGCCGCCGTTGCCGCGATCAGCGATGAGATCGCCGACGAGGCGCTGGATCTCATCGAGGTGGAATACGAGCCCTTGCCGGCCGTCTTCGAGCCCGAAGACGCGGCCCGGCCGGGTGCGCCGCTGATCCACGACGTCGGGCCGGGCGGCAACCTGGTGCTCGATCCGGTGCGGGTCAATCGCGGCGATGTGGAAGTCGGCTTTGCCCAGGCGGATTTCGTGCTCGAAGGCGAATTTTCCGGCGGGCGGCCGCATCCGGCCTATATGGAGCCGAATGTCTGCATCGCGGACTGGGACGGCTCGAACAAGCTCACCTTCTGGACCTCCACCCAGACCTCCTTCATGGTGCGCGGCATCCTTGCCGAGGTGCTGGGCCTGCCGCTTACCAAGGTGCGCGTGCTCGTCGACCACATGGGCGGCGGCTTCGGCGCTAAGCAGGATCTGTTCCAACACGAATTCCTCTGCGCGCTGCTCGCAAAGGAGACGCGCCGGCCGCTGAAGATGGAATTCACCCGCCACGAGACCTTCGTTGCCGGCCGCTCGCGCCACCCCTGTAAGATCTGGCTGAAACAGGGTTTCCGCAATGACGGCACCCTCGTCGCGCGCGACATGAAGCTCGTCTACGATTCCGGCGCATACGGCTCGCACGGTCCGGGGGTGACGATCGTCGGCACCAATGCCGCCACCTCGCTCTACCGTTGCGAGAACGTGCGGCTGGAGGGGCGCTGCGTCTATACCAACACGCCGATCAACGGTGCCTTCCGCGGTTATGGCGTGGTGCAGAGCTATTATGCGCTTGACATCCAGATGGACGAGGCGGCCGAACGACTGGGCATGGACCCGGCGGAGCTGAAGCTGAAGAACGCGGTCCGCGCGGGCGATATCGCGCCGTCGGGCCATCCGATCCTCGGGCACGGGCTGGAAATCTGCATCCAGCACGGCGTTGAGACGATCGGCTGGAAGGCGCTGCGCAACCGTGACCGCACGCCGGACCCCAAGCGACCGCATATCCGCAACGGCTGGGGCATCGGCTGCGAAATGCATGGCTCGTCCGCCTATCCGGGCATCAAGGAGCAGGGCAATGCCACCGTGAAGGTCAACGAGGACGGCACGGTGACGCTGCTCACCGGCGCTGCCGGCCTCGGCACCGGCGCGCACACCGCGCTGGCGCAGATTGTCGCGGAAGAACTCGGCGTGCGCTTTGAGGATGTCGGCACCATCCATGGCGATACGGACGTGGTGCCGTGGGACATCGGCGCCTTCGCCAGCCACACGACCTATCTCGTCGGCACTGCCGCCAAGATTGCCGCCGGCAAAGTCCGCGCCGCCGTTCTCGAACGGGCGGCGATGAAGCTGCAAGTCTCGCCCGCCGATGTGGATCTCAGCGAAGGCAAGGCCTTCGTCATCGCCGAACCAGGCCGCTTCATGACGGTCGCCGAGGCGATGGGGCCTTCGCGCGGCATTCCCGCCGCTAACATCGTCGCGAACGGCACCTACGAGCCGACGAAATCCTATTCCTTCGCCGCACATTTCGCCGAGGTGCATGTCGATACGGAAACCGGCATCGTCGAGGTCAAGCGCGTCATACCGGTGCATGATGTCGGGCGGGTCATCCACCCGATCGCCGCACAAGGGCAGATAGAAGGCGGCATCCAGCAAGGCATCGGCCACACGCTGACCGAGGATTATCTGATCGACAAGACGACCGGCCGGTCGCTGAATGCCGGCCTTGTCGACTACAAGATGCCGCTGTCGATGGACATGCCGGAGATCGAGACGATCATCCTCGAAGCCGCACCCGATCCGGGCGGCCCCTGGGGCGCGAAGGGCGTCGGCGAGGATCCGATCATCGCCATCGGCCCGGCCATCGCAAACGCCATCCACGACGCCATCGGCGTGCGTTTCCGCCACTATCCGATCACACCGGAAGACATCCTGAAAGCCTTGAGAGAGAAGGGCGCATGAACATGCATATCGAACCTGTGAGCCAGAAACTCCCGATCACGATCCTCACGGGGTTCCTCGGATCGGGAAAGACCACTCTGCTCAACTACATCCTTACCGAACGCCACGGCCACCGGATCGCGGTGATCGAGAACGAGTTCGGCGAGGTGGACGTCGACAGCGATCTCGTGCTCGCCTCGGACGAGGAGATCTTCCAGATGCAGAACGGTTGCATCTGCTGCTTCGTCGACGTGCGCAACGACCTCATCGACGTGATGAAGAAGCTCTTGAGCCACAAGGACAAGTTCGACCACATCATCGTCGAGACTTCCGGCCTTGCGGACCCGACGCCCGTCGCCACCGCCTTCTTCGTGGACCGCAGCGTCGCCGACCAGGTCGAACTGGACGCCGTCGTGACGCTGGTGGACGCCAAGCACATCGACCAGCACCTCTACGACCCGGTGCTGGACGGCAGCGACAACCAGGCGGTCAACCAGATCGTCGCCGCCGACCGCATCATCATCAACAAGATCGACCTTGCCGGCGAGGAGGCGCTAGGCTCGCTGGAGAGCTCGCTGCGCAAGCTCAACCAGACCGCGCCGATCCTGCGGTCCAGCTACGGCGTCGTCGACCTCTCCAACATCCTCGGCGTCAACGGCTTCCGGCCGTCCTACGTGCGCGAGCGGGCGGAAATCCTCGACATCGACATGGACGACGACCACGACGCGCATCATTGCCACGACGCGACCTGCGACCACCCGGACCATGCGCATCACCACCATGGCCATGAGCATGGTCACGCCCAGGAGCCGGCCCGCCGGCCACACCAGCACGACGCGACGGTGAAATCTCACTCCTTCGTCTATCCGAAATCCTTCGACGGCGAGAAGCTCGCCACCTTCCTGAAGGATTATCTCGGCGAGCGCGGCGATGACATTTTCCGCACCAAGGGGATCGTCTCCGTCGCCAATGACGAGCGCTTCTTCGTGCTCCAGGCGGTGCACAAGCTGGTCGATTTCCGCCCGGATCACAGCTGGGGTGAGGACACGCGGAAGTCGAAGTTCGTCTTCATCGGCCGCAATCTCGACCGTGACAGCATAGACAGAAAGTTGCGCGCGTGCTTGGCGGCCTAGCGGCGCTCCCGTCGTTGCAGGACGCCTGCATAAGTCCTCCGTCTGACCCACCCGAGCGCGCTCCCAGCGCGCCGGCTGTCCTTGCAGTTTTTCCAGAAAACCTTTTAAAAATAATACGTTAGACTGAGTTTCCTATTGACGCAGCGTTCTCGTTATGGTTCCTTCACGGGCGAGTAGAAGCACCGACAATTGCTCACCGTCTCTTGGAAGATGAGGCCGCGATGTCGATGCTGACTACGAAACGAACACCTGTCGGTTTGTGCCCATGTCGGGTCCTCCGCACCGGCCGTTCTTCTCCGTCATCGGCATTTCCTAGGATCGCGGACCACGCCCGGCTTCGGCCGGCATGGCGTTCAACGCGCGGCCCCTCGACCGGACCCTCTACGACAGGAGAACCCTATGATAATTGACTTAAGCTGCTACCCCACCGATCTGGTGGACCTGGCTTGGCGCCACGACGGGCCGCCGTTCACCGGCGACAAGCTGCTGAAAATGATGGACGGCCCCTACTACGTGAACGGCAAACCGCGCCGCATCGACAAAGCCTTCATCCAGCCGCCGCAAGGCAACACCATCTACACCCACGAGGTCATGGACCTGGAAGGCAAGGCCGCCATCCGCCAGTACATGGCATATACGGAAAAAATGGTGACGCAGCATCCGGATCGCTTCCTCGGATGTTTCGTCTACAACCCGCGCTACGGCACGCAAAATGGCGCCGAAGAGATCGAACGCTACGCCAAGGAATTCGATTTCAAGATGGTGCAGCTGCAGGCGAACATGCACGCCTACCGCCCCGACCGCGCGCTCGACTGGCTGCGTCCGGCCATGAAGAAGTGCGCCGAGCTCGGCCTGATTGTGAAGGTGCACACCGGCGACGGTCCGTACTCGATCCCCACCGAGTTCTACCCGATTATCCGCGAGTTCCCGGAAGTGAACTTCATCCTGGCGCATTTCGGCGTGCAGACCGGCGGCGTCTACGTGTTCGAGCCGATGCAGATGGCGCTCGACACGCCGAGCGTCTACGTCGAATCCGGCTGGTGCCTGCAGTCGCGCATCGTCGAGTTCGCCAAGGTCCTGCCCAAGCACAAGATCCTCTTCGGCTCCGATACGCCGCCGAACGAGCCGGGCATGTGGATCAACCTTCTGGAAGTCCTCTGCCACGAGCCCCCGCAGGGCCTCAACCTCGATGAGGATACGCTGGAAGATTACCTCGGCAACAACACCGCCCGCATGATCGGCCTCGAGCCGACCAAGCCACCGGCGACCGTCGAGGAAGCCGAAGCGTATCTGCGCCAGCTCGGCGTCGCGCTCGCCGCGTAAAATTGAACGGAGTGAACTATGATCATCGATACCCATCTTCACCCGACCAACCTCGTCGACGAGGCATGGCGTCATACGGGCTCGCCTTTCACAGGTGAGCGCATGCTCAAGCTGATGGACGGCCCCTATATGATCAACGGCAAGCCGCGCCGGATCGACATGGGCTTCATCCAGCCGCCACCGGGCAATACCGGCTACCGTGACGGCAACCGCAAGGGCCGCGACGGCATTCGCGACTACATGGCCTATTGTGCCGAGCTTTGCCAGACATACCCGGACCGCTTTATCGGCAACTTCAACTACAATCCGCGCTGGGGGCCTGAAAACGGCGCGGCGGAACTGGAATTCCACGTCAAGGAATACGGCTTCAAGATGCTGAAGCTGCACGCCAACATGCACGGCTATCGTCCCGACCGCGCGCTCGACTGGCTGCGTCCGGCGATGAAGAAGTGCGCAGAACTCGGCGTGGTCGTGCTGATCCACACCGGCGACGGCCCGTACACGATCCCGACGATGTTCTACCCAATCATCCGCGAATTCCCGATGGTCAACTTCATCATCGGCCATTTCGGCATCCAGACGGGCGGCAACTACTCGTTCGAATCCTTCTGGATGGCGATGGACACGCCCAATGTCTATTGCGAATCCGGCTGGTGCTTCCAGTCGCGCATCGTCGAGTTCGCCCAGCAACTGCCGAAGAACAAGATTGTCTTCGGCACGGACAGCCCGCCGAACGATCCGGGCATGTGGCTGCGCGAGCTGGAAGTGCTCTGCAAGGATCCGCCGCACGGCATCAACCTCTCCGAGGACGATCTGGAAGGCTATCTCGGCAACAACATCGCCAAGCTCGTCGGCGTCGACCCGTCGCCGCCGCCGCGCGACCTGAAGGACGCTGAGGCGCGCCTGAAGGATTCTTACGCCGGCGTCGATCGCGCCACCGGCAGGCATCTGGAGTTCGCTTGATTTGACGACGGCGGCGCTCTTCGGGGCGCTGCCGTCTCCCGCAGCATCAAGGCCGTGACATGACCCTGTACCACAAGCAAGACGTTCGCCGCTTCCTGGCCGACTACCGGGAAAAACATCCCGAGGACGTCATCACCATCGATCGTCCGGTCTCGGACGATCAGGACGCGACGGCGCTGATCTGGAATCTCGCCGAGAAGGGCCAGCATCCGATGCTGTACCTCACCGATGTCAGGGGCATCGGCAGCGAAGTCCTGTGCAACATCTTTGCCTCGCGCGATCGCATCGGGCGCCTGCTCGGCTCAACCGCCGAAAACCTGCACGAGGCCTACCAGGCCCGCGCCAACCGGCCGTTCACGCCCGAGCTTCTGGAAAGCGGCCCGATCACCGAGGAGGTCATTTCCGGTGAAGCCGTCGATCTCCACGCGCTGCCCATGCTGAAACATTTCGACACCGACCGCGCGAAATACATCACCAGCGGCATCATCATCGGCGAGCATCCGCAAACCGGGGCCGGCAATCTCAGCTATCACCGCGCGATGATCCATTCGAAGAATTCGCTCGCGACCTCGCTGCATTCCCGCGGCCATCTCTGGCGCCTGATGAACATGGCGAAGGAGAAGGGCAAGCCGATGCCGGTCGCCATGGTTGTCGGCGGCCACCCGCTCTTCATGCTCGCCGCCTCCGCGCGCCTTGCCTTCGGCGAGGACGAGCGGGATGTTGCCGGCGGCCTGATGGGCGAGCCCTTGCAGGTCGTGCGCACGCCGAAATACGGCATTCGCGTTCCAGCCCATGCCGAGCTCGTCCTGGAGGGCGTGCTGGACCCCGAGGCCCATGTGGAGGAGGGACCATTCGGCGAGTTCACCGGCTATTCCTCCGACCGCTCTACCAACAACCTCTTCACCGTCGAAACCGTGATGCGCCGGCGCGATGCCATTCTGGTCAGCGTCGCTGGCGGCAATTCGGCCGAACATCTCAACCTCGGTCGCGTGCCGCGCGAGGCGGAGGTGGTGGAGAAGCTGAAGGCCCGCTTCCCCTCGATCACCGCCGTGCACTACCCGTCCTCGGGCACCCATTTCCACGCCTATGTTGGCATGAACCAGATGCGCGAGGGCGAGGCTCGGCAGGTCATGCTGGGGCTTCTCGGCTGGGACCAGTATCTCAAGACCGTCGTCGTCGTGGACGCGGACGTGGATATCACCCGCGACAGCGAAGTGCTCTGGGCGCTCGCCACCCATTTCCAACCGCACAAGGACGTCGTCATCATCGAGGGTCTGCCGGGCAATGCGCTCGACCCGTCGGCGAGCGGCATCGGCACGACCTCGCGCATGGGTCTCGACGCGACGCGCGGCCCGAACTTCCACGGCGTGCGCGCCCGGATCAGCGACGAGGCCGCCGCGCGGGCGGCGGCGCTTCTTGAAAGCGTGGGCTAGATGACGACGCGGCCAAGACGCATGATCGTCGGCATTTCGGGCGCTTCCGGTGTGATCTACGGAAAGCGTATCCTCGAAGTGCTGCGCGACCTTGATATAGAGACGCACCTGATCATGTCGCGAGCCGCCTGTATCACCCTCTCGGCCGAGTCGGATTTTACCAAGCAGGACCTCGAGGCGCTCGCAACGACCGTCCATTCCAACAAGGATATCGGCGCCGTCTGTTCGTCCGGCTCTTACAAGACGCTCGGCATGATCGTCGCCCCCTGCTCGGTGAAGACCTTGGCGGAAATCGCGACCGGCACGACAGATAACCTCCTCTCCCGCGCCGCAGACGTTGTGCTCAAGGAGCGCCGCCGCCTCGTGCTGATGCTGCGCGAGACGCCGCTGCATCTCGGCCATATCCGCAACATGGCGCAGGTCACGGAAATCGGCGGTATCATCTATCCGCCTGTCCCCGCCTTCTATGCCAAGCCGAAAAGCCTCGCCGACATGGTGGATCACACCGTCGGCCGCGTGCTCGACCTGTTCGACCTCGACCCCGGCATCGTCCGTCGCTGGCAGGGGACACAGGGAGCGGTGGAATAGCATGATCGCATGCATCGCGCGCGGTATCTGATGGGAGTGGTGAACGAGATGGACCTTGACTGCCAGCATTTGCTCCTCGCCGCGCCGTCACTCCGCTACGAGCCGGCAACCGCTTCCCGCATCGACGGGTTTCTTATACGAGCAGAGGCCTGCGTAATCGGCTGGCAGCGGGGCCGGTCCATTGTCGATATCAATGTCGACGGCGGCTCGCATCGCGTCGAGTTCGATCGCGACGCGGACCTGAAACAGTTCCTTGCGAGGGCCGAGTCGCGCGGAATTCCGCTGCGTCGTGATCCCGAAATCATCCTGGCGGTGCTTGGCATCGGTGCCGTTCTCGTCCTGGCGATTGCGATCGCCTTCTGGCTGAGGCCCTGAGTTCGGATGAACCGCCGTTCGATCCATCCACGTTCCCGGCTTCCGCGAATAACCTATCCCGAACGCGCGCCACGGCGGCGGCGTATTCACAGGCAACGCACTCGGGCAAGTCGGTTGTCATCGGCGTTGCCGGCGCCGGTCAGGAAATCTCGACGCGGCCGTTCCAGCTGGTCGCACCTGGATGGGCACCGCCTTTGGCGGCGCGCGTGGCCGCACCGACGTGCCGAAGATCTTTGGCTGGTACATGGACGGCAAGATTCTGATCGATCCGATGATCACCCACACGCAGAAGCTCGAGGGACAACAAGGGCTTTGACTGACGCACGAGGGCAAGTCGATCAGGAGCGTCGTGGTCTACTTACTGGTTTGAAGCATACGCCGTGCTGAAGCTCTGTGTTCCCAAAATACCGTGCTTCCCAGTATCGGCGTTAGGCCGGCGGCGCGACAAGGCATCCCGGAATGCCCGCGTCGTCGGCCGATTAGATTGCCATAGTATTGTATGAACAATTTATGCGCTTAGCGCCACCTATAGAATTTATCATATGATTCACGGAATACTTGCGGAGTATCCAGATGAATATCTTTCGCGATTCGATCATTACCGCCAAGGCGACGCCGGTCTTGCTTTGCGAAGCTGTGATAAGTGATGCAAACGGCAGAGTACTACTGACGAAGCGCAGCCAAGACTCTGAATTGATCAAATGGGGTCTCCCGGGAGGAGTTGTCCATATGATGGAATCTCTGGAAGTTGCGATTGTACGTGTTCTCCACGAGAGCCACGGAATACTGGTCTGGCCTCACAAGATCCTGTCCGTCGTAGAGCATCTGGGGAGAATCGGCTGCGAGTACGGCGAACATACGGTTTCCGTCGTCTACGCGGCAGATCTCCTTTCGCAAATCCATGCCGAGCGCCAATCATCTTCATCGAGAGCTGAAAGCTGGCACTCTCGACGGAACCTGCCCACCCCTATGACTGAATCGGCTCTGGTTGCCCTCGGATGCAACGAGCGAGTGGCATCGGGCGATTGAACGCCTTGTTCGCGCATGGTGAACGGAGAAGCGTTCTTCTTCGCCATTGGGCGTAAGGGGACCGTTTTCCTGCCACACGCTCTAATTGAGGGTGCTCCTTTCTTGAATGATCGTTCCATAATTAGTAAAATAAAAGGGCGGCTACCGCAGCGCCCTCAGCGCCATCTCGGCCAGGCTGGCCAGCGTCGGGCGGTCGGCGCCGCCGCGTCCCGCGACCCGGATGCCGGCGATGTTGGTGATCAGAAATTCGGCGATTGCTTCCGCGTCCAGGCTCGGGGCGATATCGCCTTCGCGTTGCGCATCGTGAACGCGGGCTACGATGGCTCCGCGCAGGCTTTTGCCTAGGAGCGTGTGGATCTCCTCAAGGTCGGGTGGGACGCGCCGAATTCATAGGTCGAACTGACGCCAAGGCACGGCTGATCAGCGGTCTCGACGACGCGATGCAGCATCGCATCGATCTCATCGATCCCCCGCGCGCCGCTTCGCAGCGCACCGAAATGCGCCGCACACTCGCCCAACCCGTAGCGACGCACCGCCGCGCAATAAAGCTGCCACTTGTCGCTGAATGCGGCGTAAAGGCTTTGCCGTCCGAACCGTCAGCGCCTATCGAAGATGATCTATCTCGGCCAAGTGCTCCCTCTTGTGAAACACGAAGGCTGACCCCTCGGTTTTCAGATAGCCCGACTCGGGCTAACACCGGGCAGGCTGTTGCTTGCCCGTAGGCGGCTCACCCTTGCTCTCTCAAGCTTTGGCGAAAAAACCTAATAGCAGGGTGGAACCTGTAGCCATCAGCGCGATTGATTCTGATGGGCACGCGCCGCACTGCTAGATTTCCTGGTCTCGGGAGGTCGCGAGAGGACAGGCTTGTGAATGGCACCCCTCTTGTGCTTGACGTGCTCAAACGCAGACTGATCTTTCAAATCCGCAGCGTCTACGACGATGACTTTTTCCCCATCCACTTGCTCCTGTTCGTCTATACGCTCGTTGTGCTGGGAGCGACTGCGTTCGTATTCTTCCTATGGTGAGCTTTCTTGACCCAGCGCCGATTTGACAAGGAAAGGCTGGAGCGAGCCGATCGCGAGTACCGCGCGATCGTCGAGGCAGAGCGTACCGAGCGCGAAGCGAAATCAACAAGGTTACGTGAGCAGCGCCTTTTATTCGAACCCTCAACGACGCCGCTCTGCGCTGTGGGTAGCCTCGGGCTAAGAAAAAGACGCGTAAAGTAATTGAGGTTGACTTGGTTGGAACTGAAAGCGGGGTGGGGTGTGAGCACGCGCGGCTCGACTTCCTCTACCAATGGCTGGGCAACGACGTCCCTGAGACGGCGGCGGCCGATGTCGTCTCGATCGACGAAGTCACGCACAAGCGTTTCGCCGACGCAAAATCGGTCGGCATCAAATGGGAAGAGATCGACGAGGAAGTCACCGGGCAACATCGTGTCTTTTGGCTTCTTCGGCATCACGCACTCCTAAAGATGTCGCTCGCCTTCGGCGCGGCGCCGTGGCTGGCCGTGGTGAAGTCGCAGCACCGCTGACTGCGAACAAGAGAATTGCGACCTTGAAGAGCAACACGACGCGGAGGCGCGTTCGGACGACTACGGCGAAACGGTAGTCTGGTCCCAATGACCCGAACGTGCCGCAGGAGGGCCAGCGCTGGCACGGCCATTTCTGAGCGTTCGCCACGTTGGCGAACCCAAGCCCGCTGCCTCTCATGCACAGATCGAGAGCGATTTTCGGAACCCGTGCAGAGCGCTGGCGTGACGCGACTTGGCCGACATCGGTTTGGGTAACAGTGGGCTCATTTCAGGACATACGCATCAGGCCTTCCACGGTTAGGTGCGGCCTCTCCGCTCCCATCACCACCAACAACGGCCCGTCTTCAACGGGCCGTCTAATTACAGCAGACTCGACTAGTTGGCAGGCGCGGCCGGTGCAGGGGCCGTCTTTGCAGGGCTGGGGGCAGGGGCGAGAGCGGGTGCTGGCTCGGCGGGCTTTGCTGGGGTGACAGACGCCGGAGCGGGTGTGCTCGCTGCCGGCGTCTCGGCGACCGGGACTGCATGATCGCGGGTTCTGCTGAAGGAGTAATAGGCGACCATAGCGAGAACAATAATAATCAATACAGCAAGCCATCCAGCGCCGCCGCTTCTTGACCTGACATTTGTTGTCCGGTCAACGCCCGAACTCGTGTCCAGGGGTGGAATCGGGTTGAATGGTTCATTTGGAGTGGGTGTGTTTGCCATGATGTTTCCTCCGGGCTGACATCTAAGCTTTAACGCCCGACCTTGGACCTAGTTGCAGGTGCCTCATCTCAAATGGTGAAACTCGTTCAAATGTCATCCCTTTCAGGGAGCCGCGGCATTCGACCAGCGCGAGACCGCCTACTGCCGATCGGCCGACGTGATGATGGTCCACAGTGGTGGGAGTTGATCCCTGTCACTGAAATTCGACTGCAGCCGCTGCAAGCCACAGGTGAAAATTACGCTGCTGGAGGTTCACCTGGAACACCTGCCAAAGCGCCCAATGATCGACAAGCACATCAAGCTGGACGGCAAAATCGTCTGGCACCCGGAGAAGAGGGGTCGCGGAAGCAGCGGCCGGCGATGACAATGAAACAACCGTTTGTCGAAGACACGCTCGGCAAAAGCGGCCGATTGGATCGGGGCTTTCGGTCTGCTGCATGACCTGCCGGCGCCAAGCGCGACTGGACGTCCAGATGCTGGTTGATCGCCGAGGTGAAGAGAACGGCTGCATGCATCGGGATCTGAGTATGGTACTGTCCTGTATGCCATGCCAGGAAGCGGACGAGGCGACAGAAACCTTGGCTTCACCAGCCATTCGAAGACCAGGGCGTCGCTAGACGGCGCTGACGCCAGCACGCCTGTGCCGCCTATTTCTCTTCCCGACGCTTTTCGATTTCGTACGTGAGCCAACGACACACCATGCCAGCAATCGATGCTACGGCTCCGACGAGTAGGCAGCCCATCAGCAGCGGGCTTTCTGAAGCGCTTTTCCAACTGACGATGGCGAGCAGGATAACGCTGACCGTTGACATCAAATAGCCCACGCCCTTGAGTGTATGTAGAGGAGCTTTTGTCATGCCGCAAATCTCCTTAGCGCAGGACTTCGGAACATTATCAACGACCCGAAGTTCCAAAGCCGGTTACATTTGCGAGGCCTTTTAATGCGCGACTTTCTAAAGCTGCCAACGACAACGGGTGGCCTGATCAGGGTGGTGGTTGAAACCCCTCGTGGTGCTGAGGCCAAATTAGCCTACGATCCAGCGTCCCGGGTCTTTAGCTATGTCCGGCCCCTGCCGGTTGGAATGAGTTACCCCTACGACTGGAGTTTCATCCCTTCGACGCTGGGCGAGGATGGTGATCCCCTCGATGGCCTCGTCATTCACCAGGCTGCTACCGCCCCAGGGGTGGTTATCAAATGCCAGTTGCTGGGTGCTTTGCGTGTCAAGCAGAAGGACCAGGACGGCGAGGCCCTGCGCAATGATCGTTTTATTTTCTGCCCTCATAAAGAGGATGCAGAGAACGAGACTGCGGACCAAGTGCCCGAGCACCTCAGGCGGGAAATTGAGCAGTTCTTTCTCTCATCGGTGCTTGGCACCGGCAAAACCATCAAGTTCAAGGGCTGGCAGGGGGCGCCGAACGCTCTAAAAGCGATCAGGAAGGGTATGAAAGCCTTCACTGCACGTACCAACTGACGGGGCAAATCTCACGGAACATTAGACGCCTCTAAAAGTTTGTCCTTGCGGTGAAGATCGGTCCTCCGATCGGGCCCGTACGCGGCTTTTCTGTTTTTGTACGAGATCCACGCATGTCCCAATCCGTTGAACCACCGATACTTCCAGAAGATAGCCCAGATCGCGAGGTTAACTGTGAAGTCGCACTAGAAGCGGCATTCGCTGCCTTGGTGACTGCGTCAGAGGCTCAGGGGTGGACGGCCCAGGAAACGGCTGTAGCTCTGCTTAAAATCGCAGAAGAGCACGCGAGGCAAGTCGAGGCCGCTGCTGCCGGCGCTGATGGCTGAGTGGTGGACCTTCCTGACTTGGTGAACGGCCGACCGGAATTGGCCTTCCATATGGTGCGGGAGCTTGGCGGTAATGGGCGGATCGAGAAGATTGGCCGAAGACGGGGCAGCGCAGTGGGAACACAGTTCAGAAGTGGACGTTCTCCTTTAGGTCACTCGTGTTGAATGACCTAAAGGAGGAAATTCAAATGAACATCAAGATGCTGACGATGGGCGCAATGGCGCTTACAATCATGACTGGCTCGGCGTTTGCGGCTGCCAATGGCACCTCCGCTTTGGACGATCCGGCGAAGATGTCGCCGTTCTTCACCGATGCCGGGATGAAAACGTTGAGGTCGGAAGCGGATTTCAAGACCGCATGGATGGCCATGAAACCCGATGAACAGAAGGCTGTGTTGAAAGACTGCGGCGATACCACAATTAACAAGTCGCATGCGGATTTCTGCGCCATGGCCAAGAAGATGGGGGGTTGAATAAAATCGTGGGAACGAAGGCTCCACGGCATCGTTGCCTAGCCAGCCGGTAGCTCAACCCTTTTACCGGCGTCCCCGTAGACTAAGCCCGTTCCACAAGGACGGGCCTTTTTTCCGGGCTCGGGCCTAACTCCCATTCGGCCTGGGGCGCAGCAAGATTGACATCAAAAGTCTCTGGCAAATGCGGGTCGTTACTGATCCCTTGGGCGTGCGTCGACCGGCAGAAGGATGACCAATGGGAGCTTTATGTTCTGGCCAAACCATCCGGCACCCGCTTAGAAATAGTATGATCGCCAGCAGGCAAACTAGAAGGCTGGCGGTCAAGACATTCGCGATCATCTCGCCAGCCGCCATGCGACTCACCAGAAATAAGGTGCCGCCACCTCCTCAGAGTGGATGGCGGGCACGGCCGCGGATAGGGTAAACCGGGCCTGACCGAGGGGCTGGCTGTGAGGACGGCGGCCACCGACTGGTATGCAAAGATTTGATCGCAGCAGCCTGACACGGTGGATTATGCCCCGCCGAGAAAACAAGCCGCCGCACCGATGCCTGACCCTACTCTGCCGACCCGTTGTCGGTAAGTGGGGAGGCGCTGGGTATACATTGCAGCGACCAGCCGGCCGGCGTCGGCTGTTTCTGATATTCTGCTATAGCGGCGGTGCACTGTTCGCGCTTATCGAACGTGCTCGGTAACACGACAATGCCGCCTTGCGGACCGGCGATTACAAGATACCAGATCAACACTGCGGTTGGAGTCACGGGTCATTCCTTGTGTTGCCCCCAGATCCAGTGGGCGAGTCAATTAATAAACGCGTTCTGGAGGCGAAAGCATGGCGGCAGCGGTGGCTTCGCTTTGCTGCCGCCTTGCTGAATGCAACCGTTCCCGTCGGATTTGCGAACTTCCACAGTGGCGATCCCGTCATTTTCGATCGGCAAAAGTCTCGAGTGCGTGGTTCCGTGCGGCTTTTCCGCATCAAAGGGCATCTTCTCAGCGATGCCCCCGTTCCCGCACAGGTCACCATGTAGGCCACTGTTTCGACATCTCCTCAGCCCGCGCCTCGACGGCCAAGCTGCAACCAGCAACGCGGCCGGCCATCCGGTTCGCGGAGCTATCGCGGTGCAATCGACAATGCGGGCGCCCATTGGTCAACGCGGCGACGAAGTATGGCCACGAAACGGGCAAGGACATGGGATTGTAGCAACTAAGCGGGCGAAGAAGCGGGGGACCATAGCCTTGCGTCCGCCGACGCAGGTCTAAATTTGGAATCGGGCTATGCGCGATCGACGCTAAGTGCCGACCTCTTCGGCAATAACTTCGAAGTGGGCCAGTCTGGACGACCCAAAGCTGGTCGAGAGGGCAACGTCGGTGGCATCCCTTCCCGTCGCCATCAGGATTCTTCCGATGCGGGGGTGGTTGTGCCGTGCGTCGAAGGTGAACCAATGACCACTGAGATAGGCTTGGAACCAGGCACTAAAATCCATGGGATCTGGCACCGGCGGGATTCCGATATCCCCGAGATAGCCGGTACAGTAGCGCGCCGGGATGTTCATACAGCGGCACAATGTAATGGCCAGATGGGCAAAGTCACGGCAAACACCGGTTCGATCGATGAAGCCACCATGGGCAGTGCGCAGCGCGTCGGCGTTCTGATAGTTGAACGCTATGTGGTTGTGAACGAAATCGCAGATCGCCTGGACACGAGACCATCCAGGCTTTGTGTCGCCAAAGGTCGCCCAGGCGAAATCTCCAAGACGATCGGTATCGCAGTATCGGCTTCCTAGAAGAAAAGTTAGCACTTCATCCGGCAGGTCTTTTATATCGTGTTGTATGGCCTCGGGGGCGACGACGTCCGGTTTGCCGCTGTCGTAGATTTCAAAGGTGGTTGAAATCGTCGTCAGTCCAGCAGGAGCCTCGATCCTCGTGCAGGCATTGCCGAAACTGTCGATGTAGCCCCTCGCTTCGATCGGCCGATCAAAACCGATCACCTGTTCCGTCAGAAGGTCGACCCGACGTGACGGGTGGATTTCCAGGACCAGCAGCATCGGCGTTGGCTTCGGACACTCGTAGGTGAGATTGTACCCTGCGCGTATCCGCATCGTGGCTCCAAATATTCTTGATTGAGGAGACGACCAACTCCGTCTTGACCAATCGGTTCCACGAAATCAACGGCGAGGATCTAGTCTGCTCTATTCCTTGGTAACTTTCACCTCGACATCCATGCCCAAAAAACTCGAAGCGCTTCCCGAATAGCTGCCGGAAAGAGGGATCGCCTGTCGTGGGTGTCGAGCGACTGCCACCCTGATCAGTTCGCGATTACCGACAATGCCATTGGTCGGATCGAACTCGACCCAACCGGCTCCAGGCAAATAGACCTGGCACCAGGCATGCGTCGATCCTCCCCCTCGTACCTCCAACTTGTCTCGGGTTGGGACGTAGATATATCCGGTCACGAAACGCGCAGCGAAACCAAGCGATCGAACAGCTTCCATCATGAAGAGTGCGAAGTCACGGCATGTGCCTCGCCGCAGATGTAGCGTGACAAGAGGGGGTTGCGTCCCGGGTTCCGTTCGACGGGAATATACAAAGCTTTCGTGGATGGCATAGCAGAGTGTCATCAACAGTGTGCCCGTCTCTGTCTGGCCACCGGCGCTCAAGAATTGTCGTGCCCATTTTCCAATCTCGTCGCCTTCGTCGGGATGATGACGCTCGATCGTTTGGGAAAGGTCGGCTGCCTCGTCAGATTCGTAGGAGAACGGATAGCTGAGTGCTGCTTCGTCGATGCGGAAATCGGGGGCGTGCTGAGGTGTATGATCAAGCCGAATGGCTGTTTCGAAGTGCAGCGCTTTAGCCGCCGCCTTGAAATCGAGCACCGCAACGCAGTTTCCAAAAACGTCGTGGATCCACCGGAGCTCATTCGGCTCGGGATCAATGACCATGGCGTGGTCTAGAAGTCTCTGGTCGAAGCTGTCGCGCGGTCTGAATATCAGCCGGTGTTCGCCAAACCTTACAGGTCGGCTGTAACGATAGACGGTCGAGTGCCTCACTGAAAAAATAGGCATGACGTCGTTTAATGCCTTCTGCATACACACACCGGTTTCTCCCGGACGATCGAGTGGCCTCGGGCGCGGAGAGACGCAACGCCTAACAACTCAAAGCGGCCAAAAACTGGCCACGATAGTCCGATGGCCTTGCGATCGCCCAGCTTCTACAATGTCGCTGTCAATGGGCCAGGACTCGCAGCAGGGCATAAAGGTCCATGGAGAGGGGGACACGCGATGCCTCAAACCTGCTCACCTCTCGGTTCGAACTTCCCCGCCGAGATACGTCTGATGCCTGGATTTGTAATATCCTGCCCAAGGCGTAATGTCTCAACTGGTCCCTTTCGACACCCTTGCGAGCGCGCGCGAAGAAAACTAAGGCACAAAAGGACGCCGAAACGTTGGCTTACACGGTGATTTGGTACGGCAAGCAGGGCATCGTTGAGAAAGCGTCGTTCGAGGCCGAGAAAGCTGCACGGGATCACGCGCTGGCGACCTTTTCCGCTCGAAACATGGACGGTATTGTAGCGGTCGAGGTTCGCAAGGACGACGGCACGGTTGTATTCAGCCAAGCAGGCCCCAAGTAATCGTCCGCATCTTGGTCAGGTTTAGAATGAGATTTTCGGTCCCCCAACCCTGCGCCTTGGCCGAAGCCTCAACGGGCTAAGACGCAGCACGGCGGCGGCATCATGCACTGAACGCCAACCTATCGAGACCGTGGGGCTTAGCAGACCTTTGCCCTGGCCTGTAGCCCAACGGCGTCTTGCTTCTGTAACGTCAAGAATTCCGCTGCGCCTTATAGTCGGGGCCTCTCGCAGCGTGATCCACGATCGGTACCGCCCATGTTGATCAGCTCTCGCGTCCGGGCTTCGGTAATCCGGGTTCGCGCGTAAGGAAACGGATGAGAGCCTTCTGGCTCCTCCCTGACGGATCGCATCCTTTCTGAACGAGTTGGGAACCCAAGGGGTGTCACGACGCAAGCGCAAGGCCTGGGGCCAACGACTATCTGCCGGTGCAGGCAATCGATGAGGAAAGCCAGACGGTACCCATAAAAAGATCGGCTTCGTGGCATGAAAGCCTATGCGCCAGCGTTAGTGCAGGATGAGGGTTCGCGCTCAGGAGGAAATCCATCATGCGCACCATGCTCGTTCTTGCTCTGCTCGCCTTTGCCATGCCCGCCTACGCCGCCAACCATGCGGTCCAGATCAAGGGCATGAAATTCAACCCGGCGAAAATCTCGGTCGCCGTTGGCGATACCATCACTTTCACCAATGCCGACTCGATGACGCACACCGCCACAGCGCTCGATGGCTCCTTCGACACCGGCCGTCTCGCCACCGGCAAGAGTGCCAAGGTCAAGATATCAGCGGCCGGCGCACACCCGTTCCATTGTGCGATCCACAGCTCGATGAAGGGCACTCTCACAGCGAAATAGCGGCATTCTCGCTGGGCTGTCTTCTGCGCGGCGAGTGATTATCGATTTGACAATCACGTCACACGGAATGATTCGCTAACCGATTGTCGCAAGCGTAGAATCCAATTGTCGCTGGCCACTTTAGCGGGCGCTGGCGCTTGAAAGAGCCGATCACGCTTTCGCCCCTCTGGAGGGAGAGAGCACATGCTTTTGAATGGCATTGCCGATTCGGAACAAATGGCGATCCTCACCAAGGCTTTGAATGACCATTGCTTAGCCTTTGGTATCTCGGATGAATCGGAACGGGAAATGGTCGCGGTGCTGGTCATGTCACTGTTCAATAACGGCGCGACTAGCGCTGAGGAATTGAAGTCCGGCCTTTACGGGTTTCAGATCGCAATCGGCGCTATGAGCAGCAGCGTCACGGCTAGACTGCTGCCCAGCCGTAGCAGCTAGCTTCACGTCCGTCATCGCCCGTCACCGTGGAGGACAATTCGGAAATCCTTGAGGTTTGGCCTGGCTGATTACCCTTGCTTCTTTAAGGATCGAGGAACGATCGAGGCCGACCATCGATATGATTTCGCGTATTTGTTCCTCAGTGACCTCCGCTTCGCGTGCCAGAGCGCGCACACCTTCGGGCGTCATTTCGGGCCGTTTCGTTTCTTCGGCCATCACACAAATCCATGGCTCCATCGGACAATAAGTCTCCGGGCGCCACGTGGTTCCGAGCCGGTCGCGCATTTCTCGTCGGGAACGATTGTTAGAAACGGAGTTCCTTGACTGCTGCGGACCGCGTCAACCGGGCTTGGCGGTACGGTGAACAGGATGGTTTTCCCGGTTTCATATCCTGGCTAAGGAATGGCAATACCATCTGTCCCGCCCGGTCTGCAGCATCCGACATCGTAAGCCGCTGACATTGACTATTCGTAAGCCTGTCCTGCGGCGCTCTGGTTGCCGATTAAGCTTATCTAGGAAGCAGACCATGGCCCATGAAACCGAACGATCGAAACTCGACCGATTCGCCACGTCCATCCCTAAGCACGAATTCGAATTTTTGATGAAGATCGGGAGCTTGGACCGACAGGAGGTACTCGCTCTCATCGAGAAACACGATGGCGACCGGGAGAAAATCTATCGCGACCTTGCGCAGCGGCGAGCGCGAAGGATGGCTTCGCTATAAGGCCTTCGTGTCGGACAAGGATGGTAACTAACGCTGTTCGGTAGCCTTCTTGCAGCTTGGCATTTTCTTCATTGCAGCGTTCGCTTCCGCCTCGCTTTTGTATGTGGTCTTCGCGAGGTCAATAACCAGGGTTCCGTCAGGCTTCTTCGTGACCACCTCGCACTGCTTAGAGACCGCGTCTTTCGCCACCCACCACTGTTCGGTGGCCCCAATGGCCGACACAGTAAATTGACTGAGAAGCGCCGTAGTGATTGCGATTTTGCGTATCATTTTTTCGCTCCCTTGGGTCAACACAGAACGTACGGTTTCATCCTCTGTTCCGTCGATGAACGGTCTGATGTCCATCTCTGTCGCCAAGCGATTGATATCGGCCAAGGTGGGGTCAGCGCCGCTCCGGCTTCGGCGTGATCTCCTCGACTCGGACGCTGTCGCCGATCTCTTTCGCCCAGCCCAGTGCCTTGGCCTTGTCGTCCGTGGTCAGCACCGTGCGCCAATGCGGCTTCTCGAAAACGCTGACGACGTAGGTAGTAACGGGCTTATCTGTCATCTCTTCCCTTCGGTCAGTAAAAAGCCCGCGCCTCTGGCGGAGAACGCGGGCCGATCAGGCCATCGCCCGATCTTCAGCAGGCGATAGAGGGCACCTGCCGCAGGCACAAACTTTAGATATGGCTAATGGTCCGTCAAGCCGGTTCGAAGTTCCAGTTCATCGCGAGTCTACCCCCCCTAAACCGCCTCCCTTGGGGGACGCCCTGATCGCCTTGTCATGACGTGATCTCCCCTTTGGCTGAGGAAAGCCTATCGTGATTGAAGATGTCAGCGACGGTGTTCTTGCTGATGCCGAGATCTCGCGCGATCCAACGGTAGCTTCGCCCTTCTGCGCTCAACGCGATGACCTTTGGCGCAAGGGGATCTGATTTAGGTCGGTCGCCAGCTTGGCGGCCGAGTTTTTTGCCGCGTGCTTTTGCTGCGGCGAGGCCGGATTTGACCCGTTCGCTGATCAGGTCGCGTTCGAACTCCGCGATGCCGGAGAGGAAGGTCGCTAGCATCCGCCCATGCGGTGACGACAGGTCGAAGGCCATGCCGCTCAGGCCAAAGCGGTCGATTTTGAAAAGCAAGTCGATGGAAAACTGCACGACAGCGATGTCCGGGCGCATCGACATCACGTCCTGACATTCGCAGTAACGCTTCTGCACATTTCGATCGCCGTCGCGACGCTGTCCATCATCATGCACGGCAAGCGTTGGCCGTGGATTGGGTCGCTCGCGTTGGGCGGGTTTGGGCTGATCGCGGCCGGCTTCGCCTACAACTGAGCGCGCGGTTCAAACGGACGGCAGTACCGTCGAGATTTCATGGAGGTGGTCTAGCCAAGGGTTCACAATCCACCCGACAGCGCCTCCGGTCTTTTGACGGCTCAAGACAACAACGCCGATTGCCGCGACGGCCGCAGCGATTATCGTATTGCTTCTTAGCCGGCGGCTTCCTTGTAGAGGGTCAGCAAGATGGCGCCCGCTGACGACCTGCCAGTTCCCCAGATAGGTCACGAAGAGCATCAGCCCGTTGGGTAGTGTCTCAGTTTGAAATTTGATCGAGATTGAAGCAACGATTTCGACCGAAGTCTACATGTGCCTTTCGCGCCAGAGCCCTATCGCCAGTCCCGCCGCGACAAAGAAGCCTGCCGTACTCGCCCACATGGGGATAGTGAGACCATTTACAGTGACCTCCCAGCCTAACCAGAGCCGTAGCGCATGCATTATGGCTATCAAAACCAGGAGGACGACGGTAACGGTTGTGAAGGGCTTCATGTGTCGTCGCCCTCCACGGCACGCTCAAGATCATACAGTTCGATCGATGTGCCGTCGCTGGCATAGATGCGGAATTTGATATTCCCCGCTTTGAGTTCGCGCGCTTGGCTTACGACCTGCCTGCTGGACAAGTCGTTGATCACCAGGACGTTTGGCTCGTTACCAAGTTTTATGGAATAACTCACTGCCCTGCTCCCATGCTGCTAAGCATATAGGAGACCGGGAACGGACGCGACAAGGACGCGGTCAAATTTCAAACTGAGACGCTACCCAATTTGGCGCTTGAGGGTGAAACAGGGGATTCCTGAAGAAGACATACGAGCGGCCGACTTTGGTGAAGCGCGAGAAGCTTTCCGCCGTCACCGCAGCAGTGCAGAGTTCCAAGCCCGTCGCTTAACAAGGCAGAAATTATCAAGAGTCCATTCCGGTTCACCCCGGGGCGGGCTTTTCGTTTGTCCGCGCGCGGCTTATCGTCGCCACATGACGACGCTCTCCGAAATCAAAGCATCGGGCATGGGATTGATGGCAAATTGCGCTGGCCCGAATTGCGGCCACGGCAAGCCGCTGGACATGGACATGCTGATAGAGCGATTTGGGACCGACTATGAGATGGTCGGCGAGAGGCGGATATCTGCATCCCTCAAATGCGATCGATGCGGGCGCAAAGGCGCCGTCATCCACTCGCTGGCCAATACGATGCCAAACGGATACGCCAAGGCGAAGGACGATAGATCCGACTGTTGATCCGACATTTACCGGCGCCCATTCATTATTATCGCGCGGCGGCTTCGCTATAGCACATCCGTCACAAGAAAGGCCCGTCGCCCCCGTACCCCTCCGAGCGGCGGGCTTTCTCTGTGTACTTCGCGGGGCTGGTTTTCATCCGGGTTTGGGGCCGTTTTCAGTTCGGGAGCCATTTTAGCGCAAAGGCTTCGCGTGTCCGGCTGCGAGGGTCTGCTGCCAAAACTTTTTATTCAACGGCGGGAACGTTGGCGGCGCTTGCTTGTTTGCTGAATAGCGGCGCGCATCTCCCCGGATAAAGGCCGTTGGCCAACGTCCCTCATTGGTCGGCCCGCGCTCTGTGCAACAGGCGCGGGCCATTCCTTCTTAGGCCGAAAATGCTTCCTAGGAACATCGGCATGGCTGTGCTCCAGTCGGAGGGATTTTGCGTTTGCGGACAGCCACTTCCAATTCAGCCGGCCCCTGCCGGGCGACCCCAAGGCGATAACGAGGGCATGGTCTCGAAGCGCCGCGTTAGCAAATACCGTAGCGGTCGTCACAAACTGGCTGAAGATCAAGAGTTATGCGATCGCCGAATTTGACCTGCTGGGCGTCGAACGCGAGGCAGGCAAGTCCGCCTTTCGCCCTTATGGCCAAGCCACTGTCAGGAACGGGCGGAGGCCTGGCTACGGGGATTTGATGTCTTCCCGCTTGACGGCGTCGGTCAGCGGCCGGAGAGAATCGGCGGTCGACGAGGCAGGTTGCCAATTTGGAGTAACCGTACTCGATCCGGTGGAAGCTTTCAGGCTGATTGGGTGAGTTCGATCCATTTTGCTCGTCGCGACCGACAGAAGATCGATACCTGGCTTCAGCTGCGATTTTTCGCCTGACTTCTTCAGCCGTGCGGTAATTCCGCCGTCCTGCTGGCGCCTTCTAAGGTAGCGCTCGAAAATTCCCAGCTTCTCTTCGTAGCCGATCCGCACTTTAGCGTTGCATCTATCGCATTTGAAACTGGCGATCGTTTTCAGCCAGGATCCCGTTCTCACCATGGCACGTGAACAGGCGGGACATCGAAACTCGATCGCTACGTCGCGAAGTTTGTCAGATAGGGGCATCCCGCATTTTCTCCGAAAGTTTGCAGGGGAACGAAGGGCGACGACGGGAGCTCGGAAAAGCGTGCCCAAGGAACATGACCCCAGTGCAGCAACACGAACACAGTGATCCCCGTCACTATCAAGAAATAGGCGGCAAAAAGACCGAGGAGCAGGGGGTCGGTATTGTCGAATAAGATTGATGCTTTGACGCCCTTTTGCGGCTCTTCCATGTAGAAAGGGTCGGCTTCCTAGTGGTTTCCGCCTGACATAAGAGTCCGGATCGGGATTCCCTTTTGGCTGAGCGCGTGCGAGTCTGCGGTATGCGCACAGGAATATCTCTCACCGTCTCGCCTTCTGACCATCGGCGTTTGGTTGCCCTGGTCAAAGATCGTAACAGCCCGCAGAAGCATGTGTGGCGCGCCGAGATCGTGCTGTTGAGCGCCACCGGCGCCGGCACGATCGAAATCATGGGGCGGACCGGCAAATCCAAGACCTGCGTGTGGCGCTGGCAGGAGCGCTTCGCCACGGAAGGCTTCGAGGGGCTGCTGCGCGACAAGACGCGTCCCTCGCGCATTGCGCCGCTCGGGCCTGAGATCGCTGAGCGGGTCGTGGCGCTGGCGCTCGACGACCCGCCAGGGGAAACGACGCACTGGACCGCCGACATGATGGCCAGGGCCGCCGGCATCAGCGCCAGCGCGGTGCGCCGCATCTGGAAGGCGCACGGGCTGCAGCCAAACCGCTGGCGGCAGTTCAAGCTCTCCAACGATCCGAAATTCATCGACAAGTTGCGCGACGTCGTCGGCCTCTATGTCGATCCGCCGGCCCACGCCATCGTGCTGTCGGTCGACGAGAAGAGCCAGATCCAGGCACTGGACCGCACCCAGCCCGGCCTGCCCATGAAGAAGGGAAGGCTCGGCACCATGACGCACGATTATAAGCGGCACGGCACCACCACGCTGTTTGCCGCTCTCAACGTGCTCGACGGCGCCGTCATCGGCCGCAACATGCAGCGTCACCGCCACCAGGAGTTCATCCGCTTCCTCAACGCCATCGACACCGAGGCGCCGGCCGGCAAGGCGGTCCATGTCATCCTCGACAACTACGCCGCTCACAAGCACCCCAAGGTGCGTGCCTGGCTCGACCGCCATCAGCGCTTCACCTTCCACTTCACGCCGACCTCATGCTCGTGGCTCAATGCCGTCGAGGGCTTCTTCGCCAAACTCTCCACGCGTCGTCTCAAGCGAGGCGTCTTCCACTCCGTCGTCGACCTCCAGGCGGCAATCAACCGCTTCGTGGCAGAGCACAACCAGCAACCCAAACCCTTCACTTGGACCGCCGATCCCGACAAAATCATTGCTGCCGTCAAACGTGGGCACCAAGTGTTAGATTCCATCCACTAGAAAGGGTCGGCTTCTAGTTCCCGGCTGACGAAATTGAAATTGAAGTTTTCTGATGCTTGTAACATCTTGTAGGCAAGATGCGTGGCGATCACCGGATCATCGTATAGCTGATCTAAAACGGCCAACTCTGGAATGGCGTGACGCTGGTGCTCGCTCATGCCCATTCTAATCCGGCCATATAGATTAGGTTCCGCTAAAATAATAAATGCTTATTGGAACCAAAAGGCGTGCGCGAACTTTGGCCGCCGCAAGCCACTACGGCTTAAGGAGAAGAAGCGGGTAGGGCGCTGCGGACCGGATCAATAAGTGGACGTTCCTCCTACGGGTTAGTTTTTTGAATGACCCTAAAGGAGAAATATTCATGAACATCAAGATGCTCAGCATGGCCGCGATGGCGCTCGCAATGATGACTGGGTCAGCACTCTCCGCTGGGAACACATCAGCGCTCGACGATCCGGCAACGATGTCGCCATTCTTCACCGATGCCGGCATGAAAACTTTGAGGTCGGAAGCGGATTTCAAGACTGCATGGACGGCCATGAAACCCGAGGAACAGAAGGCGCTGCTGAAAGACTGCGGCGATGCTACGACTAGCAAGTCGCATGCAGATTTCTGCGCGATGGCAAAGAAGATGGGCGGCTGAATCTAGGCCCAAACGTTGAAGGCGGACTATATACCCGCCTTCTCGCATTGTCATGTGCCGTCCCTTCATAGGCCAAACCGGAGCAGCGAAACATTTCCCTTCGCTGCTCCGGGTCCACACCCACAGCCCGCTGCCTCGCTCCAATCGACCTTGGCAGCGGGCTGTTTCCAATACGGGCGCGGGCAAACGCTATGTGCTCGCGTCTGTTTCGCTGTCCTGGTCCACCATCCGAACTGGCAGATAGGGCGTTCGTTTCCAGTTCGCGGCGTGGTGTCGAAGTTCCACGCCTGTTCCCCAACGCAATTGAACGCGGTCGCCCCGAACTCGTAAGCCCGGTGCCACAATTCGGCCAGCGATTTTCTGTCAGGCGAGGCGTTGAAGCAGCGCTACGATTTGCTTGGCGATCGGGTCGGCCTCATGTTGAAATGCCTCAAGCATCAGCTTGGCGGGTATGACGGGCGATTGATATCTGTCTTTTAGCAGCGCGTCGACGGCTTGTTCCACGGTGACTGATCCGTCAAATCCAAAGAGAGCAAGCCTGGTGGGGTTCGAGGCAAACCAGTCGCGGACTAACGCCGACAGGCTCGGTGCTTCGGTAGTATCAAGCGCGTTTGCGACGATGCGTCGTATGGCCTCTGCCCTCGCGGGAATGTCCGGCTGCGACCGGCGCCAATTGTCGACGAGCTTTAGGAAGTCCGGGTTTGCGCTCATTTGGAAGCGTTCGGTTTTCATTCCTGTAAATTGGCACCATACGTGCAGACCAGCAAGGACGTACCACCATTGGTGGACCAGTTCTGGCTGCCGACGAAGGCTCTCTTCGCAACCGCCGCCGGTGCGATCAGAGCGTGTTGTGGGAACCTTTGGTCAGCCTTGATGTTTGTTGTTCAGGACATTTAGCCTTCAAGGCCCCGCGGGTCACTTCAAATTCCCCCGGGTAGGGTCAGTCAAACTCCCCCACCCGCAAGACAGGACAGAGGTGGATTTGTTAGTTTGACTTTGTTTCCCGAGCAAGGGCTTCAGCGGCCTCTTTGAGGCGATAGCTGCGTCCATCGAACTCAAGCAGATGGCAATGATGCATCAGCCGATCGAGTATCGTCGTGCTCATGGTGTTGTCTCGCAGATATGTCCCCCAGTCCTGCACGACCCGATTGGAGGTGACGATGACGCTGCGGCGTAGTTTGTAGCGCTGATGGATCAGGGTTTGCAGCCATGCGCCGGCGTCGTCGGGGATGGCGCGTGCGAGGAACAGATCGTCCAGCACGAGGAGATCGCAGTCGATGATTGTTCGCATCCGGGCCTCGCGTTGCGCGGGGGCGTTCAGAGCGTGGCGGTGGAAGAAGTCATCGGTCTCGAGATACTGGACCTTGTGGCTGTGCAGGATCGCCTGATAGGCAATCGCCTTGGCGATGTGGGATTTCCCGGTGCCCGGTTTGCCGATCAGCATCGCGTTCTCGCCGGCGGCAATGAACGCCAGGGTGTGGAGCTGGAAGCAAGTTTGGCGGGGCAATTTGGGATTGAAGGACCAGTCGAATTCGGCGAGCGTCAGTTTTTCATCGAGCCCGGATTGCTGATATCGCCGCTCGATAAGGCGGGATTGGCGACGATCCAGTTCATCCTGCAGGATCAAGGAGAAGGTCTCGAGGAAGGGTTGGTTTGCGCCCTGCGCCTGCAGCACGCGCGTCTGCAGCGTGTCGCGGACGCCCGACAGGCGCAGCTGTCGCAGGCAACGTTCAATTTCGGGTATGGTCATCATGGGGTTGGATCTCCAGTTTGAGGTGAGAAGGGGTAGCGGGAGCGCTCGTGGCGGCGAAGCTGGTCGGGGTTGCGCAGGCGCCACGAGCGCGGGGTGGAGAGGCGCGGTCGTCGTCAGCCCCAGCCTGCCGGCCATTGTTGCCGGCATCGTGTCGCACAGCATGGCTGAAGAGGTCGCCATATTCCGCGGGGGCGCGGATCAGTGGATGATCCTGGGTGAGCTGCGATACCGGCTGTGGGGCTTCTTCAACCTGTTGCAGCGCCTGCTCAAACAGCTGCTCGACAGTCGCGCGTACGTGCTTGTAACGGTAGATGCGGTTGCTGATGGCATGAGCACAGGCCTGCTCGACCAGCCGTGTCGGATACTTCCGGCTCAGCCCGACAATGCCCCACATCGCGCGCTGTCCGGGGCGTCCCTCGGCATCGAACATGTGTTGACACAGGGCCTTGGTTTGGGGGCCGATGCGACCGGCGTTCGCCAGCAGCACGGCGGTTTGCCGCGACGGATTGAACGGCCGTTCGTTCGTCGGCAAGGCGACAGAACCGGGGTGCGTCATCCGGGGATGAATCCGCAGCAGCGCATGGGTGTGGCGATCACGGATCTCGATCGTGGAAGTGTAGATGCGCACGACGACCTGACTGCCGATGGCCGCGGGCCGCGCGGCGTAATAGCTGCTGTCGACGCGGACGGTGGTGTCGTCGCAGACGGTCCGAACGACTTCCGTGAAGATGCGGAAGGGTGCGACGGGCAGCGGCCGCAGGTGTGGCTTCTCTTCCTGGAACATGGCCTCGACCTGACGGCGAGTACTGCCGTGGATCCGCTTGGAAGCCCAGTTCTCCTCCCAGTGCCTCAAGAACTCGTTCTGGGCTTCCAGCGTCTCGAAACGCCGTCCGGCCAGCGCGGTCCCCTGGGTATGTTGAATCGCATTCTCGACGCTGCCCTTCCGATTGGGGTCCGCCACGCGGGCCGGATCGGCGACGACGCCGTAATGAGCCAGCATCGCACTGTAGATCGGATTGAGCTCGGGCTCGTACAGATCGGGCTTGAGGACGCCTTCCTTCAGGTTGTCGAGCACCACATAGCTGGCCACCCCGCCAAAATAGCGAAACGCCTCTTCGTGAAGCTGAGCCCAGACTTGCTGGCTGGATTGCCAGACCACCCGCCGGAAGCTGCGCCGCGAATAGCGCAGCGTCATCACGAACAGGCGGGGACGACGGTACCGGCCGCTCTTGGGATCGATCGTCAGCGCGCCCTCGCCATAGTCGACCTGAGCCTCCTCGCCGGGGAGGAACTCAAGACGATCAAACTGCTTGGGATCGCTTTGTCGCAACGTGCGCACAAACCGCTTGACGCTTTGGTAGCTGGACGGAAAGCCAAACTGATCGACCAAGTCCTGGTAAATCGCCTGCGCATTTCGCTTCAGGCGGACCTGTTCTTCGATCCATGCCCGATGCGGTTCGCAGGCTGAGCGGGCCAGGCTGCTGGTGACCGTCGCTCCCGACACCCCAAAAGCCGGTGGTCGGGGTGGAGGAATTTGGTCCTCCGCGCTTGCCGAGCCGGTGGTCACTTCCCCGGGGGATTTTGCCTCCCCACCAGCCCGCTGCGCTCGGTAACGCCGAATCGTCTTGCGATCGACACCCGTCAGCCTTTGGATCTCGCGCTGGCTGGTGTTGCGATCAAGTAATGTTAGTACGGTGCTTTGCAGATGTGCCTTCAAGACGTTCAACTCCCGGTCCCCTCGCTGTATGAAAGGGGATGAAAATAAACGTCCTGTCTTACCGGCTACCGCTGTTCAGTAGCGCTGCCGGTGACCATCAGGTGGGGGAGTTTCAAGTGACCATACCCGGGGGATTTTGACCGACCCACGGGGTCAAGGACATCGAACTATGAATACGTCCCAAGACGACACCGACGAGCCTGTTGATTCCGAGGCAGCGCAAATCGCGACCCAGTATGGTATCTCGGTTTTCAAAGCGCGCGAAATCATGGATCGTTGCGGTGAGAATGTGGAATGCATCAAGGAGCTAGCGGTGAAGGCTCATCGGCAAAATCCTGAAGCTTGAGGGAACTGTCTTTGCCTACCATTTCTCTATTCTGCCTTAGAGCCTGACCCGAAACTCGGGATTGGGCGTGGAAGCAGTTGAGTGGCCCCGTCCGTTGTGATTCGCTTGAGTTGTCTAGACTTGAACGGGATCACGACATGGGTTGGACGGAGACCACCCGGCGATATTGCCGCGCGGGGCAGCGGGATGCAAACGCGTTGACGGACAAGGAATGGGAGTTGATCGAGCCGTTCCTGCCGGGAACGAAGGCGACGGGACGACCGCGGACGACAGAACTTCGGGCGGTCGTGGACGCGCTCCTCTACATCGCCTGGACCGGCTGCCAGTGGCGGGCATTGCCGGACCGGTTCCCGCCGGTTTCAACGGTTCAACGCTATTTCTATGCCTGGCGGGACAACGGGCTGTGGAAGACCATCAACTTCCACTTGGTGGCTGCGGCACGCCTCGCCCTCGGTCGCGAGGCGAGCCCGAGCGCCGGCGTCATCGACAGCCAATCGGCAAAGACCACGGACGTTGCCGGTTTGCGTGGTTACGACGCCGGCAAGAAGCTCAAAGGCCGCAAGCGCCATATCATTACCGACACCGAGGGGCACTTGGTCGGGCTGACGGTGCATACGGCCGACATCCAGGACAGGGATGGGGCAGTCGGCGTCATCGCCTCCATTCGACGGCTTTACCCCTGGTTGCGCCATCTGTTCGCCGACGGCGGCTATGCCGGAGAAAAACTGACGCAGGCTCTGGTCAATCTCGGCACATGGACCATCGAAATCATCAAGCGCTCCGACACGGCCAAGGGCTTTGAGGTGCTGCCGCGACGATGGGTCGTCGAGCGAACTTTCGCCTGGCTGGGACGTTGTCGCCGGCTCGCCAAGGACTTCGAGGCGACCATCGCCAGCGCCGAGGCGTGGATCTTCATCGCGTCGATCCGCCTCATGCTTCGCCGCATGGCAGCTCCGCGTCGTGCCTAACCGAGTTTCGAGTCAGGCTCTTAGGCCAGCTCAGGCAACGCACATGCTGAAAGAAGCTTGGCGGTTGAGAGAAAGCTATCGGGGTTTATAGAAGACAATGCTCTCACCCATGCGGCTGCGATGGCGTTCTTCGCCGTGACGTTGCTAGCCCAATATTGCTGCTAATCGTTGCCATTAGCCGGCTTGGTTTTTGGCCCGATGCCGTTAAGGCGCCGGAGGTGCTGCAAGGCGCTCTCCAAAGTTCCCAAACCCCTCATCGGGCATAATAGCGACAGTCGTTGTCATCTGGAAGACCAAACCCCAGGGCGCGTCTTTGTCACGCCTATTCGGGCCGGACCGTCAGTCTCGGCTTAGTGATTGCATTAAGCTTCCTCCTGATGGTTTCCCTTGTAGCCAGCGCGGCAAGCGCAGCTTTGAGCGCCAGCATCAATCATGTGCTGCCGTTCGGCGCCCCGCTTATCGCCCTTGTCAACGCGCCGATGTCTTATCTGCTGATCGCGCTACTATTGCAGCCATTTACAAGGTCCTCCTGACCGGGATCTGGAATGGCGCGACGTCTGGGTCGGGGCTTTCGACACAGCCGGGCTGTTCACGGCTGGCAAAGAGCCTCATCGGTTGGCATATCGGCAGCAGCGCTGTCGGGTCATCGTTCAGGGCGGCAAGTGCCCTGATCATCATCCTTTTGTGGGTTTACTATTCCTCCCTGATCTTTCTGCTCGGAGCTGAGTTACCCGAGCCTATTCGATAGAGCACGGTAGTCACCCAAGCAGCGATCTCGCGTCGAAAACGGCCTGACACTTGAAACTTGAGGGTCTTCTTTTCACGAACTCAACGGTCATACAACTGTAGGCGCCATATGCGAGCAAGCCGTAGGGACATTTGTATACCTGTCGGGCGCTTCGGTTGCTTCGTGTTGCAGGCCGCCGGCCGTGCCATTCCCGACTACGAAGGCCAGCAGCGGAAGCGGAACCGCGAATGGAAGCCGACTTTCATTCGACGACCAAAACCGACTTAACGGAGTATTAGCCATCTCTAATTGTGCATCGCGGCAGGTAGTGCGCTTGAAGACGACAGGGAGACTGAAACCATGCCCTGCTGAAGATCGGGGAAACCCTGATCGGCCCGCGTTCTCCGCCAGGGGCGCGGGCTTTTAAACGATACGGGCCAGCATTTCGCTCGCGTAATAGGAAGTCTCTCAACGGAGGCGGATTTACTGCGCGGGGCTATTGTCAGTGAAAGGCGAGGCGCTCGGCACGCACTGCAGCGTCCAGCCGGCCGGCGTTGGATGCTTCTGATATTCGGCGATGGCTGCGGTACATTGTTCACGCTTGTCGAATGTGCTGGGCAGCACGACCATGCGTTCCCTGGGCTGGTCGATTACCAAATACCAGACTAACGCTGCTGTCGTCGAAGCCATGAGAAACTCCTTGTTCTACCTGGGTTCATTCGCCGCTATCTTCGTCGTCGCCTCTATCGTTGGGCTGATAGCGCTGAACTGGTTCAGGCGCATTCGACGGGGGTCGTTCGCCTCTTCAGCCAAGACCACCAATTCGTGATCGCGGAAGCCCGCCCCTATGCGGTGCCGTCCGCATCGCTTTCCTCGTCTAAAGGTATATTGATCCGCCCGTCTCGGTCATGCCACGCGTGCATCGTATCACGACGTCGGAATGTAGCCGAAAACCAGCCCCTTCTCTTCGTCAGTGACCCTCACCCAATCGCCTTCAGGCTGCTTGGTCAGCTTCACAGTTTGGCTAATCTTTCCCGCAGCTTCGAACGGCGTCGGCGCTTTGATTGCATGTGTCTTGCGCACGATGTCGTCTTCCATTTCGTCAACGCGATAGTTTCTCTTTTGAGGTCTCACCCTTGTTCGAAAGGGCAGCGTTCTGCTCGATTTTCTCGATCTCAGCGGTAATTTCCGCGTGCGAAGCATGTTCGAGACCAACCACCTCGTTTCGCGCATTGTCCAGCGCCACAATAATTTCGTTCAATTTGGCCGGCATCGCACGGGTATCACGGTTGTTCTGGATAAGGACGACGCCGGTCAACGCCATGGCTGATATGGACAGGATGTAACTTCCAACGGACGAACTGGCGATCGCCGCGCAAGTGAGGCTGCCCGAGCATTACGTAGAAGCCCGGCGGTCTTGAGAAAAATTCTGCCAAAAAAAATACAAAGGACGATCCATTAATCCCTTTCCATTGCAGGCGTTTACTGGCCAAGCCTTGTTGAGCTGTCTGTCTTTTGATCGATGGCTGGGCGGGTAAAGTTTGCTGCTCCTGGAGTAGCTTCTTGCGCTTGCTGTACTCGCGCACTGGTTACTCACCTCCTTAGCTCGGCGAAGTGAGCTGGAGACGACAATTACGGAGACGCCAAAGGCGCATCATCAACTTCCGAGTGGTTGGACGGAGAGAAAGGCAGCAAAAGCTCGCTACCTCAATTCTTTGTGATCACCTCGGCGGAAGGATGAATGTTATTCACCACCGTCTTGGCCCCCCTTTAGAACAAGAACGCTAACCAAGCCTCTTGCGGTCAGCCGCTTCCTTGCCGAGCGCTCGTATTTGGACGTGCAGTTCCTCGGATGTAAACGGCTTGGTCAAGCGCGGCCGATCGCGCATTTTGTCTGGCAGCGCCCATTCGCCGTAACCGCTGGCAAGAATGAATGGAATGCCGCGCTCCAGCAGCTTTTCTGCAACGGGAAACACCTCTCCGCCGCGAATGGTCACGTCGAGGATCGCCGCATCGATCATTTCGTCGGTAGCCAGTTGAAGCGCGGTTTCAAGCTTCCCAGTCGGGCCAACAACTTCACATCCGAAATCCTTCAACGTGTCTTCGATTTCGATTGCGATGAGCATCTCGTCTTCAACTACAAGAACCCGAAACCCCGCCATTTCACCGGTTGTCGTCAAGCGTCGCTTCTTTCTCGTGGAAGTCGCGCATGACCGACTTCCGCAGTGAGGGGAATGTCGATCGTACACCTCAGCCCTAAGGCAAGGAATTCCCGGGTTACGGTAGCATCGAATTCGTGGGCCAGGCCGCGTTCAATCAGGGTCGTCCCGAACCCCTGTCTTGTCGGCTCCGCCACCGTTGGCCCCCCGGCTTCCGTCCAGACCAGCTTTAGTGTCCATGCGGAAGCGCCTCCGATGATCTCCCATCTGACTGTGAGACGGCCGGAACTCGTAGAAAGCGCTCCGTATTTGGCTGCGTTGCTGCAAAGCTCATGGACTGCCATGGCTATCGCCAGGCTGGCCTTCGGAGTAAGCGCGATATCGGGTCCGGTGACCTCCAGGTTGTTCCCCCGGCGATCGTAAGGGGCCAATTCGGTGGTGATCAGATCATGCAGCAGCGCCTCATCCTGTCCGCCGTTCCTTGTCAGGACCCCGTGGGCTCGCGATATTGCAGCGACACGTCCCTCCATACTGATCATGAAGGATTCCGGCGACGTGCTCGTTTTCAATGTCTGTTTGACGACGGCAGAAACGATGCTCAGGATGTTTTTTACCCGATGGTCAAGCTCGCCCATCAAAAGCGCCGTATGCTCTTCGGCTTTCTTGCGTTCGCTGATATCGACGAACGTTATCACGACGCCATCGATCACGTTGTCGACCGTGCGGTAGGGGTGAATGCGCATGATGAACGTCATGCCCTCCTCGCCGACGCGGACCTCTTTCTCAAGCACGGCCAGGTCGCGCAGCACCTTGCGCACGTCGTCCTGCAACTCGGAGTAGTTCAGCAGCGTGACAATCTCTGTCACCGGGCGGCCACGATCGGCGTCGCGCAAATGGAAGATATCAGTCATGCCGGACGTAAAGCTTTTGATGCGAAGATCGTTGTGGAGAAAGATCGTTGCAATGTCGGTGCTGTCGAGGAGGTTCTTGAGGTCGCTGTTCAGCAGCGTCATCGTCTCGTTCTTGGCGGTCATTTCAGCATTGACGGTATGGAGCTCTTCGTTGACCGACTGCATCTCCTCCTTAGCGGTTTCCAGTTCTTCGTTGGACGACTGCAATTCCTCATTCACCGACTGATATTCCTCGGCTGCGGACTTCATCTCTTCCGCGGTGGTTTCCAGTTCGTCGATGGTGGATTGCAGCTGAGTTTTTGTGGTCCGCAGCTCGTGTTCCAGCGCCTCCGTGCCGGCGTTCGGATGTACGCCAGGCGTGACGGCGGCGTTGCCCATGCTTGCAACACGCGAGCCTTGAAAGGCGACCACGCAGAACCCGCCGGCGATTGGCGTGACGATCACGGTCACGGCTCGGCTCTTGCCGTCTATCCTGAGGGCAACATTCTCATTTACGACGGCACGTTTAGTGGTGAGCATGGTTTGAATGGCGGCGCGGACGGATGGCCGCAGCGCCTTCCTAAGAAGCCCGAACAGGTTCAGGCTAGCTGTCCCTGACGATGGCTCAAGATAATGGCCCACTTCCCCGCCGGAGAAGCGCACAATGTCGTGTTGCTCGTCGACCACCACATAGACAGGCGAATATTGCTCAAGAGCGCGTCTCGCATTCCTCTCAATTCGATCCTCACCGGGCGAAAATCCGGCTGCGGTCGAAGGGTGCCGTGGCGGTCTATCGGCAGAGATCGAAAGCTCGGGTAGTATCACCTTTGCATCAACGCGCTCAAAGACACGGTGCTTCTTGTCGAGGGTTTTAAATGCCGAGTTGAGCCTTGTCGCTCCTTCCGATGGCCCAAGAAATAGAATGCCGTTTGGCTTGAGGGCGTAGTGGAAGCTGCGCAGCACACGATCCTGCAGATCGGCGTTCATATAGATCAACATGTTTCGGCACGAGATCAGGTCGAGCTTCGAAAATGGCGGATCCTTGACGACGCTATGGGGCGAGAAAACGCATAGCTCGCGGATTTCCTTCAACGGACAATGCTCGTCGCCGTCCTTGGTGAACCAACGGTTGAGGCGTTCTTCAGAAACGCCGGAGACCTTTTGATAACGCCCTGCCCTGGCGATGGCGACCGCTCGGTCGTCAATGTCGGTTGCGAATATCTGTATCCTCGAAGCGATGCCTCGCCGTTCCGCCTCCTCCTTTGCCAGAATCGCGATCGAATAGACTTCTTCTCCCGTCGAGCAACCCGGCACCCAGATGCGGATCGCGTCGCTGGCGCCCTTGTCTTCCAACAATTTCGGGATGGCTATCCGCTCCAACGCTTCGAAGGCTTGCGGATCGCGGAAGAAATGCGTGACACCAATGAGGAATTCACGAAACAGCAATTCGAGCTGATCCGGCTCTTTCTTGAGGAGTGTTATGTAAGCGGGAACCTTGTCGATCTGCAAAACCTGCATCCGGCGCTGAATGCGCCGGATAAGGGTGTTCTCCTTGTACATACTGAAGTCGTGCCCGATCCTTGTGTGCAGGAGCTTGCTGATCGTTTTAAGATGGGCGGCCATATCCTGGCGCGTCCCATCCTCGCCCTTGACTGGTGCGACCACAAGCAGATGGCCTTTGTAGGACAGAAGTTTGGCAGGCATGTCTTCGACCGCCATCACTGCATCCACAAGCCCTGTCGCTGCGGCACTGTGCGGCATGCCGCTCATTGCCATGTGGTCGTATTCGGCTTGGGCTAACGTCAGCCCGCCATTTTCCTTGATAGCCTTCAATCCGAGCGTGCCGTCGCTGCCGGTGCCGGCGAGAATGATGCAGACGGCGTTTTCACCCTGGTCTTGCGCCAGAGAAAAGAAGAACGTGTCGATAGGCCTTCGATGTTCGCGCGGCGGCGCCGGACGCGAAACCCGAAGGCGCCCAGCCTTGAACGTCAATGTAGCGTTCGGCGGAATGACATAAACCGCGTTCGCGGCCACCGGCATACCGTCTTCAGCCTCGACCACCTTCATCGCGGTCACCTTGCCGAGGATATCCGCCAGCATGCTTCGATGGTCGGGTGCCAGGTGCTGGACAAGGACAAACGCCATGCCGCCGTCGGTTGGCATGTTTGCAAAGAAGCTCGTAAAGGCGCTGAGGCCGCCAGCGGATGCGCCAATTCCGACGATCAAACCCAAGTCGGGCGGCGTCTTCCTGCCGGGGCTAGGCAATTGCTTGTCGATAGTGTCGCCTTCGCTGAGTTACATGCCCCGCCTGTTCGAGCTCCCAACTCGCCCGCGGCCTCTATCTATCTATCTGTACGTCCAAAATGTGGATGAATCCATTGCCGCGTCAAAAGTGTTTCGATCGGCAACCTTTGATCTGTCGCCTCATGCATGGCCGTCTCCCAATTTGCGACCGTACCCCGGTCGTTGGTCTTTTCGGCCATCTGCCGGCAGAGTTCGGCACGCTCGCCCAGTGATCGCATCGCCGTTTCAAGCGCCCGTTCAAGTGCCAGGAACTGCGCGGCCAACATCACTTCTGCGGTGTAGACGTGGCCAATATGACACCTGAATTGAGACAGCGATCCCAATTCAGTCTTCCGCAGTGCCCCGCCGCAATCTGGGCAGGTGATCGCGACAGGATGATTTTGGGTGAACTCCGCAGTCATCTCCTTATCCCCATCCTCACCATATCCGATGACTTCGTGAACCTTGGCCCCTGCCAGGCGCATCAGGAGCTTCGGCATCTCCGCCAACGATGTGCAGTGATCGATGGTCACGTGGTCGATAGCGCTTTGCGGCATGCTGGGATTGGCGGCATCGTCCGGGCTTTGCACGACGCTGGTGCCACCGCGTTCCTTAATCTCATACAATCCAGCGGTGCCGTCATTGAGCCCTCCCGTCAGGATTACCCCGACGACATTGGGACCGTACGCTTTGGCTGCGCTTCGGAACAGCGGATCGATCGCCGGGCGGGCCCAGTTCTCCCGCGGCCCTTTGGTTAAATGAATAATGCCACGTTCAACAATCATATGATGGTCGGGGGGAGCGATGTAGATGTGCCCGGCGGTGATTGCGTCGCCGTCGTTGGGATGAACAGCCTGAAGAGGTCCGCGTTGGTTCAGCAGCCAAGGGAGATTGCTCCTGTGGGCTCCAACGTGGAGGACGACTAGCACGGCCCTTGGAAAATCCTCAGGAAGAGCGGAAAGCAACTGCTGCAAGGCTGTCACGCCACCCTCTGACGTGCCAACTACGAAGACAGGTTCTATTCCCATGGGCATCAACGCGCCGGCGAGCCAATCGTTCAAATGCTTCGGCATGAGCTTGGTTAGCCCAGGTACCTCTGCACTGAGATTATAACTCCTGGGGCGTAACAGGATAGGCTGATCTCATTCTGTTGCGCGCTGTGTCGCTTGTGATCAGCCATTGATTCTGACCCCAGCGGTCGTTTCGCTGTGGTTCCCGACGTCGCGGACGAGACGGTTCGGATCGTCGATCCTGACATCGCGGGCGCCTCAAGTCGACAAACCGGCGCGACCTGAGCCGCGACATTGTTGAGGACCCAGCAACACCGAAGCGCGAGATGTCCCGCCGACGCGCATGCCGGCGGGGAGTTTGTCAGCCGCTTACATCGCCATTTTTTCACATTCGGCCTGGGCCTTCTTAGTTGACGTGTCGATCATGTACGCCTTGCCTTTGGCGTCTGTCATCATCATCATGCAATGTTTGATCGGCTTCGCCATTTTCATCATTTCGGCACTCATCTTTGCGTCGGGAATCATCGTTCCCATGTGCCCATCCGGCATAATTGCCGTGACTTCTCCACCCTTCATCATCGTCATTTTACCCATCGTGTCTTCGGCAAAGGCATGTGAGGCGGAAAACCCGACAAGGCCGACAAGAGCAACGAGCTTGATCGCGTTCATTTGCTTACTCCCATAGGGGCACAATTGCCCTTTTAGAGTTCGCAAATTTTGGCCGAATGTTACGCGATCACGGAAGCGTGACCTCTCAAGCTAAGACAGGACTTGCGTCGCACCGCCGGCCCGCAGAGGTGCAGGTGCATTCGGGCGAAAGTTCTCGCAGCTTGGCAGACCTACTTCCTGGGAATGCTTATTTCGCCTTGGTGCATTTTGGCATTAGCTGTGTATCCAGCAGATTGCCCCGACTTGCATTGCACATGCACGATCGTCCTTCTGTGGCCACCAAGGTCCATTGCTTCTCGCCGCTGGCGGAAGCTGACAATCTTTTCAACGGCATCAAATTTCAAAGTGACGACGGCGGCAGTCTGCGCCGCGAGATATTTACGTAGAGGTCGCATTTGCCCATCCAGCCTTCATACAGACGAGTGAACTGATCCAGCAACACAGGTCGCGCAATGGGTGGCCGTATGCGTCTTCATGGCGGAGCACTGTGTTTCGGCGCGCGAGCATGATAGCTCAGGAGCATTCGTCAATACGGATCGTGGTGGTTCCCTCTTAACGGTTTACTCATCGTCATCCCGTCAGCGAGGCGGAAACGGATCGCCAATCCGGCTCGACCAGGTCCCTGTGGCGGTCGGCCAACGCGCCGGATACCGCTCCAGCGCGGCATCGTCGTCGAGACCCGCAGGCAACGGCCAGACCGAAAGTCCGGTCTCCTTCGCTCGCAACAAATAAGTCGGCACCGAGGTTTTTTGCTGATCTTCAGACGTTCCGAAACAGCGCGAACCGAAAGGCCCTGCTCATGCGTCAGCCGCAGTATCGATCGAATGTCTTTCACTGTCGTTCGTCTCGCTTGCTTCCGTCTTGGCATCGCCCCTCTCAACCGATGATGAGGGGCAAATTGCCAGAACGGCGCTTGCGAAAATCGACCTTTAAATCCACGCCCGAGACTGTCCCGGAATTAGTGAAACACGCAGTCCGCCTCCTCGGCGACGTGTCGGAGGATGTACCGGTCCTGTTGCCGAGCGCCATGTACACGAATGAGGCTGCTGCCCGGTTGAAGGAGGCGCCGAACCCCCCAGATGGGCGGGCAGAGGCTGCTGAGACCCTACGCCGCTGATCGAGAAGATTATATCGCGTCCCGGTGCGAACCGAGGCGAGATTGACGCCATGCTATATGGGGAACTCGGCACGATCCTGAACTGGATTGAACACCAAACCGTTGGAAAGACTACAAAAAAGGAGACCTCCGCAACCGGCTGCGGGGCACGCGCAGGCTGCCCGGCGTGGCCGAGCCAGGGGCCGCGTCGCCTTGCCTGATCCTGGGCTAGGCCCGGGGGAGTTACTCGGTCGTCCCCAGCGGGAGTGTCAAATTGCGGTTTTGTTAAATTAGCAAATCTCGGGGGCTCACTACTCGATTGCCGGGACTCAGTTTGCCGCTGCAAGCGACACTTTCTTGCGGGCTGGCGGTCGGCGGCGTATGCGGCGTTTGACAGCGAGCTTGAGCACGACCGGCGGATCGTTTGACAACGCACCCAGCACGGCGTCGGCCATGCTATGCGCAACGAAATCGGCATTGATGTCGCTGGCCAGCCCAGCGGCTGCTTCCGTGTTGTCGTCCCCGGTCTCCGACCAGAACACGATGCCTACCCGCAACGCCGGCTTGGCGCGCTTCAGACGGCGCACCAGAAATCGAGCGTGCTTGACGGAATCGTGGTTCAGGAAACCGACCACGACGGTGTCGACCGCGTCGAGTTCGAGGCGGCGAATGCTTGCCGGCTCCATATCGGCAAAGCCCGCCTTCGACACGGTCGCGCCCTGGACTTCGAGCACCTGCGCCAACATTGCGGCGGCGGCATCGTCGAGTTCGCCGCGCCCGCCGGCACAAAGCACCGACATGTCGGTGCCATCCGGCAGCTCGGTGTCGTCGTCGCCCTCGGCATCCTTGCCCTCTCCGGCTGCCTCTTTTCCCGCATTCGCCCTTGCGTCCTCGGCCACCTCCGGGTCATCTTCCTCTGCTTCCTCCTGTGCGTTGTCGTCGAGGTTTGCCACCAGCGTCAGAGCACTGGCCGCCACTTGCCGCCTTTGCTGGTCGCCCATCACGCCGCGCACGCGGTCCCGCTCACCGAGCAGCAAGGCGGGAATGGCGACCTTGTCGTAGAATTCGATCAAATACTTCTCCTCCAGCATCTCCTCGGCGTGGTCGGTGGCTTCGTCGGGATCGCCAGCCAGCAGTCGCTGGTAGAGCCGGGCATGAGGTTCGAGCACCGGCTGGTTGCCGAACAGCACGTCGAGGAATTCGAACTGCGGCACGTGCCTGCCGAGCACGACGAGACAGACGGTGAGCGGCGTCGACAGAACCAGACCGAGCGGACCCCACAGCCAGGTCCAGAAGATCGCCGCGACAATGATAGCTAGTGGCGAGAGCCCCGTCCTCGAGCCGTAAAGCCAGGGTTCGACGACGTTGCCGGTGACCAACTCCATCACCACGAACAGGGCGGCCGTCCACAGGACGAGCGACCAGCCGGGCGCCACGGCCAGCGCCAAGAATAGCGGCAGCAGCGCACCAATGACCGGGCCAATATAGGGAACGAAGCGCAGGGCCAGCGCCAGCAGCCCCCACAGCAGTGCATTGGGAATGCCCAAGACCCAGAGCCCGGCCGCAATCGGTATGGCGTAGACGGTGTTCACCACCAACTGCATGAGCAGATATTGACCGACCCGCTTGCCGGCATCCTGAAGCGCCTGGGTGGTTCGGTGGAGGTCGCCGTAACCGACAAGGCGGATGAAACGATCGCGCAGATCCTCCCGCTCAAGCAGCATGAAGATGACGACGATTACGATCAGCCCGGCCGACGCCAGCGGGCTGATCAGCGGGCCGATGATGTTCTGCAGGACTTCGATCGGCTTTTCCCGCGAGACGATCTCGACAGGCATCGGTTCACGCTGCGGCTTGTCGCTCGCCGCGGGAGGCGCCGACGGCCCCTGCTGATCGATCTCCTGGCCGACGCGCTCGATCACCCCGCTCAATCTGGCAATGATACCTCCGCCGACGCCAGTTTCCTTGAGCGAGCGGATCTTGGTCAGGATGTTTGTTTGGTAGACTGGGATGTTCTGCGCCAGTTCGCTGACCTGCGACGCGGCAATGAAGGAGAATAGGGCGAGCGCCGCGAATGCGCTGAGCACGCTCACAATGACAGCAGGAAGGCGGGGTATGCCGGCTCGTTTGAGCGCGGAAACCACCGGGACAAGCGCGAAGGTCAAAAGCAGCGCGATTGCAATCGGCAGGAAAACCTCGCGCCCAAAGTACAGGGCGGCTACCGTCGTCACGACAGTTGCGACAGTGGGCAAGGACGTGCGCGGGTGGGCGGTGGCTGCGGAAAGAATGCCCGCCAGTCCGGGAGCCGACGGATGCATGCCGTTTCGAGGATTGGCTGCCAATTGATATCTCCGCCGTGCCAACCGCCATGATCAGGCATATTAAGCTGACGTGCAACTTTCGTTTCTTCGCAGCTGGGGAACCGACGGAGCGAGCGGCAGCCTGGCATGCAACTTTCGGAATGAGGCGGCATGGCAGCGGGTCAAGCCGGGTGCTGACAAATCTCGTTGCGGCGTCAACCCGCCAATTTCATGAAGGCCACCATCTTCAGCACCGATCGTCGCTGGATAGACATGGAAACGGGGGCAATCCGCATTGGAGTCATCGGCTGCGGCTTCTACGCGCAAAACCATTTGCATGGGTAGGAAGGTCTTGCGAGCGAAGGCGCAGTGCTTGCCGCTGTCTGCGACGTCGATCCCACCAAGGCGGAAACGACCGTGCTCTGAGCGCTCCGTTCTATACGGACGTCGCAACCATGCTTGCCATCGACCGGCTTGACGCCGTCGACATCGTTGCCCGCCACGACACACACACGCGAGCTTTGCGAGCTGGTGATAGCAAGGCGTCGCCCACCATCGTGCAAAAACCGTTCGCGCCGACCTGGGAAGAGACTGCGTCGAATATTATGCGATTTCATTGCGAAAATTGGTGACGGTAGGAGTCCCGGACCGGGACTGTCGTGACCCTCGAAATCCTAGAAATGGGGAGATGGATCAGATACTTGAGCGTTCCGGTGCCTGGGTCACTGTTCGCGCTTTTCACACCGGAAGCATCGGCACACGGCGGATCATTGCAAAGCCCAAGCATTTGAGAAAATGAGCGCCGCGCCGACCGCAGGTCTGATGAGGCGACGCTAGATGAAGGCGAGGGAGTTCTGATCTGATTTGTCGTTAGAACGCGGATGTTAAGAAAGCGGTAACCAATCCGGAAGAATGTCGCTTGCGGCCTCTTTTCGTCCGCTGTCAGGAGCACTCCCTATGCGTCGCGGCCTCAGCTTACCTGCACTCACCTTTGCCGCCAGCACGGCGCTCGGCCTTTTCCCGGCGACGTTCGTCATGTCATCGGCGACAGCCTCATCATTGCTTACTCCCGAGGCCATCAACGCAGCACCACTGGACGCAATCCCGCCGACCTATGAGCCTCCGTCTTCGCAGGTCGACCCGTTGACGACCAGCAGTACCTTCAAGGTCGGCTTCGCCGGCCCTTCCACCGAGTTTACCCCACCCCACATTGGCGGCACACCCTCACCCTCTATTGTCCGGTTGCAGGTATTGCTCGACCGGGCGGGAGCGTCGCCGGGAGTTATTGACGGGCTCGACGGCGGCAACCTACGGCACGCCATCGCAGCCTTTGAGACGATGCGTGGCCTTCCGGTCGACGGGAAGGTCGGGCCGCAGGTCATCGGCGCCATAGACGCGGACAAACAGGTGATCGGCAGCTATGTCGTCACGGCCGAAGACCTTTCGACGGTGGTGGGCGCCATTCCGAAGGACTATGCCAAAATGGCCGAGATGAAGTATCTCGGCTATGCTCGTGCAAGCGAGGCCCTGGCCGAGCGCTTCCACATGGACGAGGATTTTCTAAAGTCACTCAATCCGAGCGCGACCTTCGCCGAGGGCGAAACTATTTCCGTGGCCGATCTTGGCTCAGGCAAGCGCGGGAAAGCTGTCAGGCTGGAAGTGGACAAGGCAGAGGGCCAGGTTCGCGCCTATGCCGAAGACCGCTCTCTTCTGGCGGCCTATCCCGCTACCATTGGCAGCGAGGAGACCCCATCCCCGTCCGGAACATATACGGTTAGGGCGGTGGTCTCGAACCCGACCTACACCTACAATCCCAAGCTCAATTTCAAACAGGGTAACAACGACAAGGTACTGACCCTTCCCCCCGGCCCTAATGGTCCCGTCGGAACGGTTTGGATTGAACTCTCCGAACCGAGCTTCGGTATCCACGGCACCCCTGAGCCCGCCCGTATCGACAAGACCGGCTCGCATGGCTGTGTTCGCCTGACGAATTGGGATGCCCAGGGACTTGGCAAGCTTCTCAGTCGCGGCGTGCCAGTCCAGTTCCTGTGAGCGGCGACGACAATCTTGGCCGTTAGACCTTCGACTTGGACTCATGGCGGGAACATTGCTTGGTTCTCTCCGTCAGCGGAGTCGCAATCTTCGTGCCCGTCGACGCTAATATCCATGAGCTTCGGCGTTTTGGCGCTGAATGCTTGTATTGCATGTTTTTGTGGAGCGATCTGGGCACAAGAGAGTTATGGACCGCCAGCATCATTTTGGCAGGAGGGTCCATTGGCGCCTAGCATCTGCGTGTTGGTTGTCGAGGACGAGCCGCTAATCCGCATGGACATCGTGGATTTCCTCTTCGGCGAGGGTTTCGAGGTTATTGGAGGCTGCCAATGCCGATGAGGCAATCGACTTGCTCGAAGCCAATGCCCAGATCCAGATCATGTTCACCGACATCGACATGCCGGGGAGCATGGATGGCATAAAGCTTTCCGCTGCTGTTCGCGACCGCTGGCCACCCGTCAGGATCGTGGCGACATCAGGCCACCGTGCGGTGTCGGTAACGGACCTTCCGAAAGGCAGCCTGTTTTATGCTAAGCCGTACGACAACGCAGCCATCGCAACAAGTCTACGCGACCTGGTCTCAACTTGACATGCCAGCCGGCTAGTCCTCCGCCTCTATGGCTTGGGCAGGTCGTTTCTCGATCACCAGCTTAGGCCTCTGAAGGCCAGCGCGGGGTTATTGTGCGAGCCGTTCCGGCTGGACCTTCAGCGTGACGACCAGGCCCTGCTTTGACCAGTCATAAGCGATCGAGCCACGCAGATGCCCGGTTACGCTGCGCTCGACCAATCTGCTTCCGTAGCCGGGCGGGCCCGCAGGTGTCTCAACGAGGGGTCCACCACTTTCTGTCCAGACGATCGTGACGGCGTCATCGTGCGCCGAGCACGAAACATCCAGCGTCCCTGCCTCGGCCGACAGGGCACCGTATTTGAGCGAGTTGGTTGCAAGTTCATGGATGATAAGCGCGAGGATAGTTGCCGAGGATTCACCGACGCTCATCCTTGGTACCGACACCCTGATGCGGCCGCTGAACGCTCCCAGATCGTCATAAGGCGCGAGCAGTACCGTAAGCAGATCGCCAAGCAGGGCCGAGGCGGCCTCGGTCTGCCCGGGCACCGGCCGCACCAGATCATGGGCTCGCCCCAAGGCAGTCAGCCGCTGAGTAAGCTCGCGCGCCATATCGTTGGTGGTGTTCGTCGAACGCGAGGTAATGGCAGTAAGGCCGGAGGCTATGGTGAGCAGGTTCTTGACGCGATGGCTCATTTCGCCAGCCAGCAGCTCACGGCTTTCTTCCGCCTGTTTGCGGCCGGTCACATCAATGAAGATGCCGAACATCAGCCGCTGGACGATCCCTTCGTCGTCGCCTTGACCACGCGCGGAAATCCATTTGAGTTCGTCGCCGATCATCATCCGGAAGTCGATCTCATAGGGGCCGACAATCGCTCGCGTGGCGTTGAAGGCCGCCCGCACTCGGTCGCGATCCGCAGGATGGATGTGCGCGGAAAGGTCTTCAAACTTGACGTCTGTCGTGCGCGGGATGCCCCAAAGGTCATAGGCGCGGTCATCCATGGCCAACGCGTCGCTATCCACGTTCCATGACCACAGGGCGACCCCTGCGGCTTCGATGGCTCGGACCAGGTTCTTGGGTTCCCAAAGGAGGGGCTTTAGATTTTCCGCGGTTGTCGTCATGGAAACTCGCAAGGATGTCGAAAAAGGAACGGTTGTGACGTCATAAACAAGCGGCTGGCGGTTCTATTAGCCCAATTCATCCGGCATATGAGAAAAAACCGCAGATCATGCCGCGAGTTTTATCGCCCCTGACCATACTTGAGGCACGGCTGTTTCACCCTCAGTTCCAAATCAACCAATCCTAGCGCAGGAGTGGCTATGTGGGCCTTGGGCAAGCCTCCTTGGCGAAAGCCTGCGCGCCTTCTACAAAGGGCGATGAAAAATTCACAACCTGTATATGTAGTCTACCATCCGCCAATGAACGGCTTCCCATACCTGGCGGTCGTTCTGGCACCTGACGGAACTGCGATCGCAACGCGTTTCGACACGGCCGAAGAGGCCTCTGCATTCAACAATCAAACGGCTATGAGGCCGCACGGCGACGGCATCAGGCACTGAACGCCAACCTACCGAGATTGTGGGCCTAGCCCGGGGTCCTCACCGTCAGCCTAGGCGGCGCACTCCTTCCGGAACATTGCCAGATTCCGGCGCCTCAGCGCTGCGCCGTCAATATTCTGGCCTCTCGCAGCAGGGATCCACGATCAGTACCGACCATATCGATCAGCTCGCGCGCCTGGGCTTCCGTAATCCCGGTTTCGCGCGCTAGGAAACGGATGAGAAAGTCTTCTTGCTCCTCCCTGTGCCCACGATCCCGTCGTTTCTCGTCGGCGATATATGACGATTTTGGCTGTTCTATCGAACGCGGCGATGGAGCGTCCTCGTTGTGATGCACGCCTTGCACGGTCAGCCCTGCCTCCTCCGCAGCCGCCAAAAACGCCTGCCGGGCATTTTCCACCTCCTCCTCTGAAGTCAGTGAGCCTGTGCAAGCCCGCAGCGCGTCCCGGTATCTTGAGCCATGCTCTTCAGGCCACTTCTCCATCAGCAAGATCGCAGCCTCGGATGCACTAGACAACCTGCGAAGTTCTCCATTTGGCAACTCAACCGTCACTGGAACCCTGAAAAAAGCATCGTGCATCGCGTCATCCCTGTACCCACCATCTCTCAGCGAACGGGGCGCGACGACATTCGTTCCAGCGCGACATATAATGCGGCCTATCCGTCCAACATCAGGCAGCTGATGCCGGATCACAATGAAGCCCCGTGCTATTTGGGGGGGGCGGCCGGTCGGCGCGGCCCCCAGGCGGTCGGGCGTCGACGAAAGGCTCAGATCCAAGCATCCATTGGCGGCTTGGGGCGTTAAGAGTGACGTCAGCAGGCCCCCCAAACCGATTAGCCAAGGGCTGGCGCAATCTCGGAGAACATTACACATGGATATTCCTAAAGGCGCGACCGTTGCAGTGGCCGATGGCGAGAGGCTCAATCTGTTCCGCAATTCAGGAGACGAAGCCAATCCAAAACTGACGGCCTCGGTTGTTGAAGACGTGGCAAACGAGAACAAGGGATCCGGTGCGCGTCATCAGAGCAGCTCCGCCAATCCGGACAACAGCCAGATCGAGGAGGACAGTTTCGCCGCCGGAACCGCCGATCTGCTCAACCGACAGGTCCTCGGCGGGCAAATCGCCAACCTGATCATCATCGCCGCTCCGCGAACGCTTGGCGAACTGCGCAAGCACTATCATCAGAAATTATCGGACGTTCTGATTGGCGAAATCGCCAAGGATCTCACGGGCCATTCGGCCCAGGAGATAGAGAAGGCAGTTGCCAGCGCCTAGGCGCATCGTCGACAGGAACTCAAATCTGCATCGCGCCTGCGCTATGATCGTCTTCGCGCCTGCGCCGAATTGAAGGACTTTATCATGACAAAATCCATTGGATGGCTGGCCGCAGCAGTGCTTTGCATTGGAGCGCCTGCTCAGGCCGCTGACGGCGCCTTTCTGAAATCGTTTGCCGGCAACTGGGTTGGCAAGGGCACGGTCAAAGTCGACGCCGATTCCCAACCCATCAAAATCAACTGCAAATTTGCATCTGACGCGACGGAAAGCTCTTTGGCGCTTAACGGCAAGTGTACAGGTTACGTGGTCTTCTCGCGGGCGATCGGCGCCGACGTGAAGACGAATGGCAAAACCTATACGGGCATATACACCGGATCGAGCACTGGCCCGGCCGGCCTCAGTGGCAGTCGCTCAGGCAACGCACTGGTCCTCGGCATCCATTGGGCAAAAGAAGTCAATGGCGACCGTGCCGCCCAGCTAAGGCTCGAAAAAGTTGGCGACAATGGGATGCGATTGACGACGATCGATAAAGACCCGGCAACCGGCAAAACCATTGTGATCAGTCGGATTGATCTCAGCCGCTCCTAGCGTGTTTGGTTGGCCAAGATCCGGCGCCTCGCTAGTGGGAAGACGGGCTGCCGCGCCGACTATTACGTGAGCTCGTAGTAAAAATCGCAAATCAAATCCGCGACTTTGACGGCTTCAAAGTCAGTCATGTGCGCGGCTGTCTCAACAGCCACGGCCTCCATATCGTCCTGATCGATTGCCAGAAGATCCAGTATCTTTGCAAACTTGAACTTGAGCTCCCGGTCCCCAGCAAATTCATCGATAGTGACGTGCAAAATGTTCACATTTGCGTCGATCAATCGCGTTTGTATGGCGTCGGCAGAGGCTGCTAGCGTGCGAATTGCCGCGAAAAAGTGCTCTCGCGCATTGGCGTATTTATCGTCCATTTTGATACCTTCAAAGTTGAAAAGCTGCGCCCTGGACGTGATGCGCGAACCGGGACTTACGCGTTTGGCATAGGCGGAGTCAACAATGGCGGCCTTCCCGTACTGGTCAGTTTGAAATTCAGGGCTTTGCGAATTAACAGCCGGGCTTCCCGCATGAACGACGGCCAATTGGCGCTGCCCAAACAGCTGACAAGCTCGCGAGCTTCCGCTTCAGTGATGCCTGCTTCTTTGACAAGACCGTGAACTACCGGGCCGTCCCTGCGAATCGGGTTCGTCAGCCATCGGGTGGCCCTACCACAAGGGGTCGGTTCATATGTCTTTGTTAATAGACGCGTCTGGCCGATTTTGTCTACTGAACCGTCGCCTGCTTTCGAACGGCATAGGGGCGATTGAAAGAGTCGATCGCTTTCGCCCTAGCGCAAAAGGGGAGTTGGCCATGCCATCACGGGAATAGCGGAACCGGAACAGCTTAGCATGCTTGGCCAGGCGTTGGAGGAGTATTGCCTCACCCATGGTATTTCGGACGTGCAAGGCCGTGACGATGCCGCTTGGCTGATCATGTCAGCATATACGAACGGCGCGAATAGTCTGGACGAACTGTGGGCGGCGCTTGAGACGGAAGAGTGTCGCTAGGCTTAGGCGTTTTACGCCTCTTATGCGCCGCGCACTTTCGGCTGTCTCGGGGACATGGGCCAATACTCCTGGAACGGCTGGACGGTATGCGAGCCTGCGGATAAAATGCTGTTGACCGACAGGATATACAGCACCGATGGACAGCAAGCGGCTCGACCACAAACTGGACTGCAAAGCGTGCGGGACGATCCTGTTGGACATCCCGAACAACGCGGAGGAGCACACGGCCATTCATTGCAGCCAGTGTGGCGCGTATCTCGGGGAATGGGGAGAACTGCAGGATGATTTTCACAAGCAGGCCGGAGACACGCAGGCCTTCGACCTGAACCACGGCAATATCGTGAAGAAGTAGTCCCATCAGACGTAACGGATCGCTTCTGGTCGAATATGCCGCGGCAGAGCGCGCCGTTGCGTGCCTCGCCGCGCAAATGCTTCAAGCGAGCATGGTCCGGGCTTGGCCCGCCAGCGTAGTTGGCAGCAGCCTTGTGGGCCGCGGTGGCATCCCGGGACCGCTTGCCATAGTTGCCACGTCTCGATAGCATTGATGAAAGTCCAGCCAACATGGCGTGCCTTTCTTGCCCATGAGGTAAGAGTTTCGGTGTCGCGCTCGCAAGGGCTATGCTTGTGGCGATCAACCCGTTAGGAACCGGCGTGGCCGTGGCGGCAGCATTGAAGCCAATGGACGACAACGCCGGTGACACGACGAGCTTTGGCAAGTGCGCTTCGCTCGTGAGAAGCCACCGCTATCCAAAAGAAAACGGCATCCGAACATTCAGTCGGCTACTGCTCGCCCTGGGCGAGCCCGACACCAGTTGGCATCGCCTGGAACATAACCCGCATCGACTCGTTCCGTGAGAAACGCACGGCTACCCAGGGGATAAGTAGTGTCGAATCCAGTCGATCAAATCTTCGTCGTCACGGCGTTTGATCTGAACGAGTGCGGAGTTCTGATCCCCTCCTATAAGCCCGCACAGCCTGAAAGCGAAAAGGACGCGATCGCTTTGGCATCCGCACTTGCTGGCAAGCACGCCGGTGTGATTGCGTGGAGCAAACCTGCCGGAGGAACCACGAAGAAGGTGCTGTTTCAAAGAGGCGACGTCGGTGAATTGGAATGACGACGCATCAACGACCTGCCAGCCATGAAGAGTCTGCCAGGCTCTTGCAACTTCGCCGCTAGAAACGCGTGAACGCCTTCATGGACGTAGAACACTCGGCGACCCGCGGCACTACGACTTCACGCAGTTGAAATGAATGCCTATCAACCATTCACTGGACTAAACACAGCTTACCAGCCGCTCTGCGGTGCGATGTCCATCTGGTAGATGCGTTGGCAGTGGGCGTCGAGCCAATCCCCGTGAGCTTGGCAGCATGCTGGAAACGCTTGCTCAGTGCCATGAAATGGCGCCTCCGCCGAATACGTGGCGCAGAAATCCTTCACGAAGTAAACAGGCGAGGCGCTCTTTCAAGATGAACCTTACGACCGGCAGAGCGTTCTGTGGGTTCTAAGGAGAGATCGCGATGGGCTGGGTGTTTGGGGTAGCGTTTGCGCTGGTTTTGTTGTTCGTCGTTCTGCTGGCCGTTACAGCACATCGGGATCTTCAGAGTTCACCAATTTTTTATCGCCTGCGGCGTCGGCGAACCGACGCCGGACATGACGAATAGTTGTGCTGGGGCGACCTTCTCTCTCCCCGATTGCCGCCTGCGTCAGAGTGGGGCCGCCCGTTCGCAAGCTGATCCCATCCGCCCCGCTCGAGGCGCAGCCCATCTCCGCTCGCCGGCATTCGCCCGCCTCTCTGCCGCGCGCTCACGCGCCCCTGGAAGGCATGCCGGGGGGCATGCCTTCGGCATGTAATGGGAAAGGAATAGAACCATGACGACCAATGAAACGAGTGCGAGGACCGCAACTGCCAGCAGGGCGGCACAGAGGTGTTGATTCCGCTTAACAAAGTTGAAGAAATGGCCCCGCAACGCGCGCAAGACCTCGCACAGCGAGGCGGGGCCCATATTACCACGTCGCAAAGAGGCCCACCGCAGCCACGGCCATGACCGCAGTGGCAAGCCAGCCGACAATTTTGAGCCCTGTAGGCAGCTGAAAGTCTCCCATGGCCGCGCGCTTGCCCGACAGATGCATCATCATACCCATGACTGGCACAGCCACGACGCCATTGATAACCGCGCTCCAAAACAGAGCCTTAATCGGATCGATCGGGGTGAAATTAAGGGCGACCCCGACCAGGGTCGCCACAGCGATCGCGCTGTAGAAGGCTTTAGCCCGGTGCGGTTTTTTGGCTAATCCCACGTTCCAGCCGAGCGTCTCTCCCAACGCATAGGCGGAGGAGCCGGCGAGCACAGGCAATGCCAGCAACCCTGTGCCAATAATTCCAAGCGCAAAGACGAAGAACGCAAACGGGCCGGCGATCGGACGAAGCGCTTCGGCCGCCTGCGATGAAGTCTGAATGTCGGTCACACCGTTGGCATTGAGCGTGGCCGCCGTTGTCACGATAATAAAGAGGGCAACGGCGTTGGAAATGGCCATGCCAAAATAGGTATCGATGCGGATACGTGTCAGTTCTTCTGGGGCCTGTTCGGGAGCGACTTTGAGCGGCGAGGCCTCATCGCGCTCCTTAACCTCCTCCACCTCCTGTCCAGCCTGCCAGAAGAAAAGATAGGGGCTGATCGTCGTCCCAAGAATAGCCACGACAGAAGTGATATATTGGCGGTCAAAGCTGATGTGCGGAACAACTAGATTGTAACCGACCGTCGCCCAGGGGACCTTTGCCACGAAGGCCACGGCGACATAGGCCAGAAGTGACAGTGTGAGCCACTTCAGCACGGACACATAGCGCGCGTAACGCGAGAAGATTTCAAGCAGGACGGTCACGATGCCAAACGCGGCAACGTAAAGCAGCTGCGGCCCGCCAATAATTAGCTTTAGCGCAGCTCCCATTGCTCCCAGGTCGGCGCCTATGTTGATGATATTGGCGACCATGAGCAACGAGACGATGGAAATTCCAACGCTGGCCGGATAGTGCTTTCGCAGATTGCCCGCGATACCTCGACCGGTGACACGGCCGATCCTGGCGCTGATCTCCTGGATCGCGCACATCAGGGGCCAGCTGAACAACATGACCCAGCCCATGCCGTAGCCGAACTGGGCACCGACCTGGGAATAGGTCGCAATGCCGCTTGGATCGTCATCAGAGGCTCCCGTGATCAGGCCCGGTCCAAGGATGCCAAGCAGTCGCGGCTTGGATGGCCCGACAACCGGGTTTGCTGCATTTGCGTCCACGATTAAACCCCGCCCAATGTAAAAATCCGTCAGCGGATTGCTAAAGGTCCCGATCTAAGATCGGCGGTAGTAATATCTACCGAAAAAATGAGAGCCGCCCGCACCGACCAGGAAGACGATGTTGTGAAGCGGCGACACCAGCATTCCGCTGGCCTCAAGAAAGTTGATCCCATTCGCGCTCATCCAAACCAGCCGAACGTAAGGCTAACCATCAACACCGCGACAAGGATTGAGAGCGGCACAGCGACGAACAGCCCTGCCTCTAAGAATCGTGTTTCTTTGTCACTGAACATTAGGCTCGCCTTATGCATCCTTTGTTGAACGCCAGGAAGCTGCAAACTCCCGGTTCGGTTCCGTGCGCCTACCTTACAAATTAGTATGAATGGTATGGCCGCCCCCTTTGAACAGATGATGGAAGGGCATGGCTGCCAGGTTTTGACAAGTAGTCGAGTGAAGCCTAATTCACCACCGGCCCCGCTCCGGTGGATGTTTCGGCCCGAATGGCGGAAATCCTCTCTAAAGTCTCAATGGCGCGATCCATTAGTCCTTCCTGAACTCCATCTGAACACCGTCTTCAGCATCGGTTCGAACGGCATCTCCTAAAAAGAAGCCGTTCAACTCGCGGTCCCGTCCGCCAAAGGAGACGCTCTCATGATCCGCATTTCTTTCATCGCAACCGCGCTCGCCGCTCTTGTTGGTATTACCGCCGCCGCCCCGGCCATGGCCAACGACCTGAGCATTGAGCAATATGGCTGGTCGAACTCGGCCGGCGGCGCCCAGAACGGCTTCAAGAACCGTATCCGGGTCTACCAGGACGGCCGCTTCAACACGGTGATCGGCCAGCAGCGCGGCCGCCACAACCTTTCGGCCATCGGCCAGGAAGGGGTCGGCAACTACGGCGCCACCTACCAGAACGGCAACCGCAATGTGGCCGGCGTCGCCCAGTTCGGCTCCAACCACACCACCATCCTGACCCAGGACGGCAACGGCAACATCGCCGCCGGCGTGCAGGTCGGCCACGGCTGCGATGCCAACGTCAGCCAGGGCGGCAGCGGCAACGTCGCCGCTTTCGTCCAGGCCTGCCCATAAACGCGGCAACGCCGGCGGCCGTGGAAAGAGTCCACGGCCGCGGCCAACGAACGCCAAGGAGACGAACATGCCACACATCGTCAAGCATCCCCGCCGCGTCATGGCCGCACTCGCCCTGGTTCTGATCCCGGCCGGCGCGCTGGCGGCTATGGCCACCGCCGACCACTCAGTCGAACCGGTGCGCTGCGAGATCCGCGCCACGCCGGAAAGCGGCATGGTTTCCCTGGAGGCGCTCGCCCATGCAAATCGAAACCTGAGCGGCACCTATTCCTTCCATGTCGAAAGCACGGGCCGGTCCGGCGGCACCAATATCGAGCAGGGCGGCGCCTTCAGCGCGGCGCCCGGCAAGCCTGCCACGCTCAGCGCTGTTACGCTCGACGCGAAGGCCGCCGTCTACGACGCCAAGTTGGAGGTCACGGTCGATGGCAAGAGCGTGGGCTGCACCGAGCGGGTCGGCGGCGCGACCTGATCGCATCGCTAGATTTACAAAAAGGGCGTCGGCATTCGGCGCCCTTTCTATGTGCGTCAGGCCGGGGAAGAAGATGACTGAACGGCAGCTGAACGACCAATTCCGGCAGGGTTCAGCCACGAGATGAGAAGGTTGGCCATAGGCTGAGGCAGCCGGAAAATGGAGACCAAGATGACCCTGAATATGTTCAAGACCCTTACCGCCGCTCTCGTTGCCGGCAGCTTCGGCCAGGCGGCGCTGTCTGCACCGGCTTACGCGGGCGGCTGGGTTTCGGTGACATTTGCTCCCGGCAACGCTCGCGACGCTGGCGCGCTGGCGACTGGCCTGCACGTCTATTCGTTGTATCGCGGCCTGCACGGCGCCAGCATCCGCCAGTTGGGACACGGCAACGCCGCCGGCATCGGACAAAACGGCGGCGGCAATCTCGGCATCATCCAGCAGGGGGGCAACGGCCATTCCGCCACCCTGCAGCAGAACGGCAATGACAACGCCTACGGCATTTTCCAGTTCGGAAGAAACACCGACGCGAATGTTGTTCAGAACGGCGATGGCGGCGGCGGCGCCACCTTCAGCTACGGCTGGTAGCGGGCAAAGAAGACCGATGGAGGCCTGACTCCGAGATGTTCACTGCTCGTCGCCATCGTTTCGCTCGGCGGTGACCGTTCAGCGCCGACCTCAAGAGGGCCTCCTCGATATCCAACATGAAGCATGAAGGTGCGCCTGATAAGGCGCTCGGAAAGTACACGAACGGGGGTGATAGCTTTGAGACGAGATTTTCGTCCGCCTCATACGCCTTCCAGCAGGAGCGATTAGCGCTCGAATATGCCGAGCATGCCTGCAAAATTTTGCCGGGAAAGTGCCTTTTGTAGCTATGCCATTTCAAGGATGTATCGATTTGTGAAGCGGCATCCTAACATTCGCCATTTTTTAGATGCCGCTTATATTGCGCTAAAAACCGCACCTGATCGCAAACGACGGTCGGGGCAAAAGAGTAGGGAAGGATAATTTCATGAGCTTCAAAACTGTCTGTTTCGGTGCACTTGCGTTCACCATTGTCGGCGGCGCGGCGCTTGCCGGCGCACTCGACGAACCCAAGATGATGGCGCCGTTCTTCACCGACGCGAGCATGAAGACGATGAAGCCGGACGCCGATATGAAAAAGGCTTGGGCTGGCATGGCTAAGGCCGATCAGGACAAGATGATGAAGGAATGCAACGACGCAGCGATGAGCAAGCCTCACGCCCAGTTCTGCGAGAAATTGAAGGCACTCGGCGGTTCCAAATAAGCCACGGCTTTCGCTAACGGTATGGTGGCGGGCTATGTCCCGCCATCATCATGTCAGGCTGATTTCTTCTGACGTCCGCTCGACACCGATTCATAGATTTGCGGCTTGACCATCGTGTCATTGCCGGCACTGGGCTCTCGATCGGCCCCTTCTTCGTCGGGAGGTCGGTCGCGCTCAGGAAGACCTGATCTCGATCGGCGTCGCGTCTGCACCAGCCTGTAGGCGGTTTTTAAAATCATTTTACAGATTGATGATTTGAGCCTTCGGATAAGTCGAACATCCTTGATAGCGGCTCGATCATGCTGAACGCCAAAAGCTTCGAAATTCAATCTACCGGATTGTGACAAGGCGCTGCATAGGGAGGACGCGAGGAAGATGAAGGACCGTGAAGACTTCCTGGCGTGGGTGAAGACCTCGCTGTACCAAGCCGAGCTTGCCCTCCACAATGGTGACCCGGCGCCTCGCCGGGCGCTCTGGTCCCCTCGTGAGCCGGTCAGCGTTCTCGGTGCGTGGCGCAACGCCAACGGTCAAGCCGAGGTTGATGACCTCTTCGTCTATCTGGGAAAGAGCTTCTCGAACTGCACGTCCTTCGTCGTCGAGGTGCAGGCGTACGACGTGATCGGCGACATGGCCTACACAGCTGGACTGGAGCGCACGTCCGTCTCGGTCGACGGCAAACGGCGTACATACACGTTGCGCGTCACTCAGGTCTATCGCCGGGAGGACGGCCAGTGGAGAGTCGTCCACCGTCATGGCGACACCGTGACCGAATGATGGCGGATGACCTCCTCATTGTGGAGGCCTGAGCGAGGTCTTGGGTTTGGCGCCTGCTCAGAGATTTCGAACCCCAAGACGCGAGCGTTCACCCGTCGGGTTTGAATGTCGTGGATCTGGTCAACAAGCCCGAGGCCGAGACCCGGACCGAACGGCAGGGACGCATGGCCGACTATCTCGGCCGCCTGACCGCCTCAACGAGCAGACCTCAGTCAGCGTCACCACCACCAGACCTTTGGGGAATGGCCTCCCGTTTTCGGTGATGTCAAGAATGACCACGGCGCGATCGCCTGACCCATCAATGCGATATCGTCGAGACCGGCAACGAGAGAGCTGGCGCTTCAAAACCGCGCCTGACCCTCAGCACCCGCCGATCCAATCCGCCTGCGCAACTGCGACCAACTCCGACACGTTGGTCCGGAACATCGCAAAATTGTGCCGCTGCGAAGCCTGCGGCGGACCAGTGGGCGTTCTTCTGCGGGGCACTGCGATCATGACTGATTCCTCGACCCGTCGGCGGGAAGGGCGAGCGGTACGAAACCTGCGAAATTGGACAGGAACCTGGATGCCGCCGCGCTTCAGAACACGCGCAGGATGTCAGTCCCTGAAAACGGCTACCGGGAGATCAGTCGGGTATTCGGCCCATCCGGCCTATGTCCGCCGGAGACCTTTGTCGGCCTGTGAGCAAGCCGCCAGGAATGCGGCGAGGAAATCAGGATGGAGAAAGTGCAGACAGAGCATTCATGGTTTCGCTCCCTTAATCAAAACTCGGAGGGACGGCTTCTAGTGTTCGGTTCAGTGCCGCGACGTCGACCATGCCGCGTTAGGCTGGGCAGGCCTCAAGGATGGAAATGGGTCCTCGGGTCTGAATCACTCGTTCAAGGCGCAGCCCTGCGGCGCCGAACAAGCTTGCATATTGGGTCTGCGTTCTCTCCAGGCCGCCAGTGACGGCGAGCATGACCACGTCGATACCCTTGATCTGGTTCGGCTCGTCACCCGGCGGCACGAGCGTTTCGGCCACGAACACCTTGCCGTTCGGCAGCATTGCCTTGCGGCAATTTTGCAGGATCACCGCGGCACGCCTGTCGTCCCAATCGTGAATGACCTTCTTGATGACGTAGACATCACCGGTGGGAACGCTTTCAAAGAAATCACCGGCAACAAATTCGGTGCGCGGCAGGTCGCCTCCGGCACCCTGGCGTGCTGCCGCGACGCCCGAAGGCAGATCGAAAAGCACGCCGTCCAAATGGGGATTGCGAGCCAGGATCACCGAGAGAAGCTGGCCATGTCCCCCGCCAACGTCGACGACCCGCGTGAACGGCTTGAAGTCACAAGCTTCGGCAACGGCCTCGTTGCTGCCTTGGCTCAAGGCGACCATGGCACGCTGAAACAAGGCAGCCTGCTCGGGGTGTGCCGACAGCCAGTCAAACCTTGGGCTGCCGAACACCTTGTCGAAGGCTGGCTTTCCGGTGCGGACAGAATGCATGAGCTGCTCGAAGGCAAGATAGGCCTCGCTGTTGATCATACGAACGAAGTCACGGGGGCCAGGCTGATCGGAGCGCAGCACGGCGCCAACCTCCGTCAACTCAAAATGGCGGGGCAGCACTTCCCTAACGACCCCTTCGGGCGCGAGAAGTCGCATTACACGATAAAGCGCGTCAGCATCTGACTGAGTGGCAGCCGCTAGTTCATCCACCGACTGTTCGCTGGCAGCCAGGAGATCGGGGATGCCGAGTTCGATAATGACGCGCAGTGCCTGTGACACGGCGAATCCGAATCCTAGCCTCATGATCTGTTGCGACGGGTTGAGCATGACATCCCTCCAATATGCGCGGAAGTTTAGCAGGCTCTGAATGATGAGTCCTGCATGCCCTGCTTGGATGTTGGTAGCCCTTAGGTAGCTCTGGGCGGGCCTCTATCTGGCAGCAGCCTAATTGCAACAAAGCCCTGCCCCGTTATTTCGGTGCCAGTTTATGCTCAGGACGTCTCCTGCCGTCTCCGTGCCGGATCGCCGATAGCAACGTCCACATGCAGGCGGTGCCCCGACCCGGCCCGCTGCGGATCGCATCGCGTCGGGATACCCAAAACCGCTATTTTTTGGACGAAATTCAACCGCAAAGCCGCGCGAGATTGGTTCGCACTGTCTGGGAAACATTTCCGCCCGACGACGTCGTCTTCAACAACATCCACAACACCACGATCATCAACAACACGACGATCAACAACGAGACCAATAATCAGGCCAGGCAGAGCAATGGCAATGCGCCGGGCGGTCTCACCACCGGCCAGAAGCTCGGCGCCGCCGCAGGCCTGGGCGCGGCCGCGCTCGCGGCCAAGGTTGCGCTGCCGCCGCAGCTGCAGAAAAGGGCCGCGCTGGTCAAGCAGAATCCGAGCGGCCTGCCGGCGAAGCTCGGGCAGGGTGCGGCGCAAGGTCGTCAACCAGGCGGCACCACGCCGATGTCGAAGACGCTACCTGGCGGCAAACTTTCGACTGATCACGCCTTGCCCGGCGCCAACGGCAAGACGCTGCCACTCGTCAACGGCAAGCCGGTGCTCAACAGCCAGACCTTACCCAACGACAAGTCCAGGAACCTGCGCAAGCAGGGTACGATAAGCGGGAACCCGCAGGCTACAGGGAATACAGGCGCCGCTGTGACGACAGGGCAGGGCGCTGGCCAGCAGAACGGAGCCGGCAATGGGCAGGGCAAGAATGGCAAGTTCCGCAAGCCGCCGACCGTCAGCGGTGCACCGGCCGGGCAAGATCTCAACGCTCAGCAGAAGTTCAGGAAGAACACTCCGAACGCGTTGTCCGACCAGGACACCGGCAAGCCGAAGAAGCTGACGCGCAAGGACCTGTCCGCTGGCCAGGCCGTTGTCGTACCGAGCGATCAGGTCCCGGGCAACGGGAACAAGAAAATCCGCAAGCTGCAGAACAGCGGTGGAGGTTCCGCCGGCCCGGAAATCAACGTGCAGCGGAAACCACAGCGCCAGCTCAAGCTGCAGGAAAAGCCGAACGTGCACGTGTTCTCCAAGCCGCAGAAGCCGACGTTTCATGCGCAGCCGAAGCAGGAATTCCACGCCCAGCCGAAGCCCAAGATCCAAGAGCGACGTCTGCCACCGCAGCCCAAGCCGGAGTTCCGTGCCCAGCCGAAGCCCCAGATCCAAGAACAGCGCCTGCCGCCGCCGCCCAAGCCGCAGCAGCCGCCAGGTAAGAAGCCGTCCTGCGGGCATCCAGGCGAGCCGGCCTGCGGCAAGTAGGAGCGCAGAAAGGCAAATCAGGGCGACACAGCCGCGCGAGGTGGCGGGGAGGCTCGAAATGGGGTGGGAACGAACGGTGTCATCGACGGGATGGACGGTGGGCCACTCGGTGTTCAGTCCCGGCATTTGCTGGATCGGATTTAGGATGAAGTGCTCGGGCTCTTTTGCCCAGGTTTTGCAGATGTGTTCGTAGGGTGTGGGGCCTCTTGAGGGTCTTCAGCACCGGGATGTTTGCTTCCAGCCTTGGCAACCAAAATCCAAGTCGCGCATTTTAGTGAATGCTGTTAGGCCAAATCTCGATGAGCTGTTCTCGCTGCGGTGCGCGTGACCATGGTTATGAGCACTGCACGCATCTGAACCATGGTAGCCTATCCGAGGCATCCGCGCCTTCGAACAAGCCCAATGAACGTCCGAAGGAGCAGGTTCCGGTTCGCAATCCAACCGAATCGTTGAATCAGATCGATTATTTGAAACTGACCGAAAATCGTCTGCCTGTAGTTCAGATTGGAGCGCTGAAAGTCATCCCATTTGCCCGCCGGTCCCCTCCAGGCGGTCAATAGGGCCGCAAGGTCCGTCGCCCGCTGGCTCCCGGCCAGCGGGCGCCTTTGCACAGCAGACCGCCCATTTGACGCGCCGAAACAGGAAGGCCCTTGCGAACTGGTTTGTGCAGCACCTGGCCGCCGGCTACAGCAGCATGCTGGGCGGATATCCTCGGCAAGGTGACCACGATGAAGGTCGTCGAGGCCGAATACGGTATATGCCGATGCGAACTCGGTATGTCATCGCACCGAACGCTACATTGACGTTCAAGGGTGGCCCACGGTGAACTTGCCGCAAGCAGGGGTGCGACTCGCTGTCGTGCCGATCCAGGGCTATCGCGACACCGCCGCCATCACACCAAGCTCGATGAGCTAATTATCGCGCTGGCAGAAACGCGAAACGACGTGGTGGGGACTGGAGCATGCAAACCCGCATCGGATCAAATCCCACACGGAGCTCGAACAAAAAGCCAGTGCCGATATTTACCACCAACGCTACTTCGCCGGCAAGCGCCTCCCGCACAAGTAGCGAGGAAGCCGCCCGCGAACTCGAAACGCACGGCCCCCCGCAGGACGCGACGCGCTTGACAGGACCTCTAACGCTTTGCCACCGTTTCACGCAGCGGCTCGTTGCGGGTCGGCCGCCGATATCTTCTCACCAACTTGACCGTGCTAGTATCGACCGTGAGGCGCCCCAGCACCTGCACTGTGACCCTGTTTAGATCCTCGTCGACGTGCACAACTTCCCCTTCGAACCTTATCCTGTCGCCAGGCTTCGCTCCGGGATCGACGGTCGAATAGGGGTGCAGAGCCGTCGGAATATGCAGCGACACGCGATCCTCGATGCGCTCGCCAACCGTGGCGATAATCGCCACCTTGTCACCGATATTGATTTCCCGTGCCATGCATAGAATTCTGGAGCAGCGCAGCTGTTCGTCAAGGGATTGCTAATATATGAGGCGGCGATCTGACTAACGCCCGGCCTCGCTGGCTGCCGCCCTGCCGCCTTCAGCTTCTGGATCGTCGCGACAATCGCCGTCGAGCCAGACTGTGCCCTAGCGTCTCATGCAATATGACCTAGCGACGGTCGCGCATGTCTACCGGCTTGCCACAGGTCCGGCAGTAGTAGAAATACCTCCTCTCGTCGGCAAGGTCGCCGTGGTGCTTCCCTTCAATTGGAGGCCCGATATTTGGAACGTCATTCATCGGCTGCCGCGGGCCTTTGCCTCGCGCCTCACAGGCTCACGCTCATTGCCATGCTTTTCTTGGAGATCCCGAGCCTCGGAAAATTTGTTGGCGAGGTAGCCCACCTCTTATTCCTCATCCCCCGGCACGCGGTCGCGGTCATGAATATCTCGTTTGGTCTTGTCGTCCCCCATCTCGTTCCTTCTTGCATCCGATGATGCCCAACACGCATGCGACGCGTTTGTTGCACGCACTCTAACGGTGCGTATTGGCGACCCTCGGTACCTGCTTCACGATTGGGTCCGCCAACTCGGTCGGAGCCCGCGCTCTCGGCCAGAGGCGCTGGCTTTTTCAGATTTGCGGTCGGGCGGCTGGTCGTCGTTTCCAGTACAGTTGAAAGGACACGCGGCGGAGGACTACCTTTGAATGACCGAGAAGGTTCCTTTTCTGGTCGATTTGGAAAATGCCGCCGCCATGCGGATCAGGGATTGGCGCGCCTTAAGTGCGGCTTAGCCGTTGCCATGGCACACGCGCGTTCCGTCGGGACTTGCTGAGTCTGGCTGAGACTCTAGATTATGGACTGCCTTTTGATGGACGTCACACTTTCGGAGGCATCGTGTTAGCATCGTAGCATTGCGACAGGACGAGGAAATGCCAAAGGACGCCGCCGACAGAGCCGCACGCATCGTCCGGACGGTGATTGAGACTCTGAAGCCGGGTTTTGCGGTCAGGCTATGGACCGGTGAGCGGATCGGTCCCGCCACCGGCCCCGTGCTCACCATCAACGATCAGGACATCGTCTGGCAGATGGTCCGCCAGCCCTCTTTCTCGACGCTGATTGAGATGTGGATTTCCAAGACCGTCGACGTCGAAGACGGGACCCTGTTCGATTTCTATGCCTTGCCGTCGCAAGGCAAGCTGCGGACGAAGCTCAAGTCATTGCCGAAACTGGCGATCTTGCGAGACCTGCCCGCCGTGCTGTTTTCGAGAAAACAGATGACGGCGCGGACTGATCTTTCCGGGCGCAATCCCTTCGTCAGCGGTTCGAGCCAGGAGGCGATCCAGCACCACTACGACATTTCGAATGCCTTCTACCGGCTCTTCCTCGACGAGCGCATGGTCTACAGCTGCGGCTACTTCAAGGATTTCGCCAACAGCATCGACCAAGCGCAAGTCGACAAGCTCGATCACATCTGCCGCAAGCTCAGGCTGAAGCCCGGCGAAAGATTGCTCGACATAGGTTGCGGCTGGGGCGCGATGCTCATCCATGCCGCGAAAAATTATGGCGTTGTCGGCCATGGCGTCTCGTTGTCGGAGGCGCAGACCAAACTCGCCCGCGAGCGCATTCGAGCCGAAGGACTGGAGGATCGCATCACCATCGAGATAAAATCCTACGCCGAACTCTCCGGCTCGTTCGACAAGATATCGTCGATCGGCATGTTCGAGCATCTCGGGCTTGCCAATCACGCCACCTATTTCTCGACCATCCATCGTCTGCTGAAGCCTGGAGGCATCTATCTGCATCACGCCATCACCCGTCGCAGCAAGGGAGACATGAAAAAGACCCTGCGCAAGGGCCCGGAATTCAAAGCGCTGATCAAATACATCTTCCCTGGCGGCGAACTCGACACGATCGGGATGACGCTCGGCAATCTCGAGGCGCATGGCTTCCTCGTCTACGATGTCGAGAATTTGCGCGAGCATTATGCTCGCACCTGCAGGCTGTGGGCGGAGCGCCTGCATGCACGGTTCGACGAAGCGATTGCCGAGGTGGGTGAGGCCAAGGCGCGCCTCTGGTTGCTTTATCTCACCGGCTGCTCGATCACCTTCGAGCGCGCCTCGGCACAGATTTTCCAGACTGTCGTGACCAAGCGCGCGCGGGGTCCAAGTGGCCTGCCGCCGACGCGGGCCGACATTTATGGACGGTGAGCCGCGCGGTCTCAGCGATCTTGATCACGACCAGGTAGCGACCAGCCTCAGAGCCGGTGGAGGCGCATTCGCACACCACTAGCAGGCTGTTGAAAAACTGTTTTGTTCACGGAACGTATCGGAATCAGACCGAGTACAAATCAGATTCAAAACGGGTATCTCCGATCCTTTTTCCACAGCCTGCTAGAGCGTTTCCTATCTTGAGAGAATCGTAGGATTCCCAAAGAAGGAGGTTTGTGATTCAAGATGCTGGCTGGATTGGAGGCCAGCATCTGATGACGCGAGCCCTTTCAAACGATCTTCGTGAGCGTGTTGTTGAGGCAGTTGGAGCGGGTGAGAACTGCCGTTCGGTGGCATCGCGCTTTGGCGTTGCAGTTTCCTCTGTGGTGAAGTGGTCGCAGCGTTACCGTGCGACCGGCTCGGTGGCGCTGGGCAAGATGGGCGGACACCGCAAGCGCGTTCTGGAGCCGCATCGGGCCTTCATCGTGGAGCGGATCAATCAGACCTCTGAACTGACGCTGCATCGGCTGAAGGAAGAGTTGGATGCTCGCGGGGTCAAGGTCTCGCACAATACGGTGTGGCTGTTCCTACGCCGCGAGGGCCTGAGCTTCAAAAAAAACGCTGTTCGCCCTTGAACAGGCGCGCGCTGATATTGCCCGCAGGCGCCGGCGATGGCGCTCTTGGCAGAGCGGTCTCGATCCGCAGTGCCTGGTCTTCATTGATGAGACCTGGATCAAGACCAACATGGCTCCGCTGCGAGGCTGGGGGCCGAAGGGCAAGCGGCTGCGCGGCCTGGCTCCGCATGGCCATTGGCGCACGCTGACCTTCCTCGGCGCGTTGCGCTGGGATCGGCTCGCGGCGCCTTGCGTCTTCGACGGCCCGATCAACGGCCAATGCTTCCGCGCTTATGTCGAGCAGCAGCTAATCACCGTGCTGAAGCCCGGCGATATCGTCGTCATGGATAATCTCGGAAGTCATAAGTCGACAGCCGTCAGGCAGATGATCAAGGCTGCCGGCGCCAGGCTCTGGTATCTGCCGCCCTACTCGCCGGATCTCAACCCGATCGAGCAGGCCTTCGCCAAGATCAAACACTGGATGCGCCAAGCCCAGAAGCGCACCGTCCAGGACACATGGCGCCACATCGGCCACCTTGTCGAAACCATCGAGGCAGCAGAATGCAAGAACTACTTCGAAAACGCCGGCTACGCTTCCGTCAAAACGTGAAACGCTCTAGCTTGAAAGCCGCGCGTGCCTTCGGATTCGAGATTGCTGCTTATTATGCCAAAGCGGGATTGCGCCAGAAGGGTTCAGGTGGGCTTACGCGGATCTTGTGAGGCGGCCCGGCGGGTATCGCTAATCACCACATAAAAATAGCAACAATGAGTGCCAATGAGAGGGAGTAGCGATTGATCCGCCTATCGTGTCTGCTGACAAGCGCGCCATTCGATCTTGACGGGGAACCAATGTGGCAGTGCCCAGTTTGGATAGCGACGGGACATGACACGGAGAATTTAGATGACACGCCGACCAAAGATTTTGGCCAGCACCGCACTCGGGTTGCTTATCGCCTCAGCGCCGTTGGGGGCCCCGCTCAGCAGCGCAGCATTCGGCGCGGCGCGGTTCGTCGCATCCGCACCGCCGATTTTTATCAAGTTGAAATGTAAGGAGGGCGAGTCCGCCGAAGCCTGCGCGCTAAGGCAACAGGCTCCGTCCGAAAACGCTGCTCCACTTCCAGCGACCGAACCACAGCCTACTCCAAAACCGCAGGCTCAGCCAAAAGAGGCAGCTCCGGCGTCTGAGGCAGCTCCCGTTCCAGAATCCACGCCACCGGCTGAACCGTCCACGAAGAAACAGCCCGCTCCAACGGCCGAGCCTGCGCCTGCGCCGCCAGCCGAGCCTGCGCCCAACAAGGCTCCCGACAAATCGGCTCCAGGAAAGCAAGTCCAGCCGCCCGCAGACAAGGCGCCTTTGCCCACCCCGGCTCCCCAGGCGCCCGCTCCGACCAATCAGCCTGCGCCTGCCCAGGGCGAACAGCCGGCGGAACCTACGAGCAAGTCAGAAAAGAAACCTGCCACCTCGCAGCCTGCCGCCGAGGCGCCTGCATCAAAGCAGCCCGTGACAAAAGCCCAACCTTCAACCGAGCAGCCCCCCGCCAGCGGAAAACCGGCCGTTGGTGAGCCGGCGGCGCCCGCCCAAGGCGAAAAGCCGGTCCAGGGCGAGGCACCGACTGATCCGAACGCCGCACCGATCCTTGACAGTCAGAAGGATGCGAAACGCCCTGGCAAGGACGGCAAACAGCCTGCCCAGCAAGGCGGCAGTGACCAGGGTGCCGCTCCCGCGCCCGCCGCAGTTGCCAAAGGGCCACCACCTGCCGACGACAAGGCAGCGCAGGAGGCGATCAAGCCGGAAAAGATCGTTCCGGTTACCGACGAAAAAGGCAAGCGCCTTGACAAGGCGCCTGACGTCCTTGCGAAGGAACGCCCGCAAGGCGCAGACGTGCAGACGGAAGGCGATCGCCTGATCATCCAGTTCAACAACCAAACTATTGTTGAAAGCAACGAAACTCCACGTTTGGACCGGGGCGCCAAGGATGTCTACTATGAGGAGTTGCCGCGCGGCCGTACGCGCGAAACCATCGTGCGCGACAACGGCAACCAGATCGTCACCATCCGCAACAGCAATGGCGACGTCATCCAACGTTCGCGCATCACGCCCGATGGTCGCGAATACGTGTTAAGCTATGTTGACGAGCACTACTATCAGGACGTGCACGACTGGCGCGATCCTGGAGATGACTTGCCGCCCATGCAGCTGACCATCCCCAGCGACCAATACATACTGGACTCAGAGTCGGTCCAGGATCAGGGAGACTATTATACCTTCCTCGAACAGCCGCCGGTGGAAAAGGTCCAACGGCTCTACTCGGTCGTCGAGGTCAAGCGTTCGGCCCGTGTTCGCGATATCGCACGTCGTGTCGATCTAGATACGTTGAATTTCGAATCCGGTTCGGCTTCGATCTCCGACAGCGAAGTCAAGAAGCTGCAAGGGGTGGCGGATGCAATGAACAGGTTGCTGAAGAAGAACCCGGCAGAAACGTTCCTCATCGAAGGCCACACCGATGCAGTCGGTAGCGAGAACGCTAACCTGGCCTTGTCCGACAGGCGAGCCGAGGCAGTCGCCGAGGCCTTGACCAGCGCCTTCGGCATCCCGCCGGAAAACCTGACGACCCAAGGCTACGGCAAACGTTATCTCAAGGTGAACACGACGGGACCGGAACGGCAGAACCGCCGCGTCGCTATTCGCCGCATCACGCCGCTTGTGGCGCCCGTCGCCAGCGCCAACTGACCAAGACATCTCGCGATTCGGTAAAGCTCGCCGAATCGCGAGACACTTGCCAGCCCAGGGACCAATGGCCGGCCTGCTCCGATGACGGAAGATGCTTGTCTTTCAAACCCCGACGGGGCTTTTAAGACTTCATTTACCGTGCAGCCGTTAGCATCTCGTTTGCGGCTAAAGTAGCAGTTCCGCATTTTCAGGCAACACCGCCCGTCGCTCTTAGTCCACCTAAGAGCGACGGGTACCTGCCTCAGGCACAAGCCGCCGGCTCTTATCAAAATGCCGGGCCTGGGTGGCCGCCCGCGCGCTGGTGGTTGAAGCGGCATTTGAACTTCCCCCAGAATGTGCCCGCCTGGCTGCGTGGTGCGCGCGGAGCTTGGTCGTCCGGAGTTCATTAAGCATGGACACCGCCCGCAAAGCTGGCAAAGGGCAGAGTTGTTGACGAGAAAAGCAGCGTCATGTCCGCCTGAAAAACGGCAGGCCGCCCGAGCCGAAACGTCGCCGCGATCAGGCGGACCACCTGCGTTAAGTACCTATCGGCTGCGAGAACTGTAGAACTCGAGCGCTCATTGAAATGGCGCAGGTCCGGCCAGATTGGCCGGACCTGATACCATTACCTTCTGCAGATTCGAACTCGCTCGATGACTCGGTGGTGATGACGTGGCCTAGCCGGCAGGGGACGCCCGGCTTCAAGCGATCATTGTCACCAGGATCACCAGCCTATGTAGCGACAATCCGCGCGCGCACGCGGCGATTAGCCGGCAGCGTCGATAGCGCCGGTACAACCGCCACCTCCAAGAACTGGAAATAGCATCCCGGTTGTGCCTACCACGTTGCAGACTGGTTGCTCCGGCAATCCCAAGCCGAGGTTTGATCGAGCTTTTGTTCGAAGTTAAGGTATCGAAAAAGCCGAGTGAAAAAAATCCGTTCTGGCTCTTGAACGATTTCTTGGCCATTCCCAAATCGTTTGCCGTCGAGGCTTAGGCTCGACGAAACAGGCGTCGCAGTGACGCTGCTTGTAACCCATGTTGCTTTACGGAGGATATGGCTATGAGAAGCTTTGATTACGCCCCACTCTATCGCACTACGGTCGGCTTCGACCGTCTCTTCGACATGCTCGACAACAGCGTGCGCTCGGACTGGCCGCCTTACAACATCGAGAAGACCGGAGACCACGATTACCGGATAACAATGGCCATCGCCGGGTTCAGCCCCGACGAAGTTGAGTTGACCCAGCACGGGCCGGAACTGGTCGTGATCGGCCAGAAGCAGCCCGAAGAGAGCGATCGCCAGATCCTGCACCGCGGCATGGCGACCCGCAACTTCAAGCAAGTCTTCAAATTGGCGGACTATGTGAAAGTTGCGAAGGCCACGCTGGACAACGGTCTGCTTTCGGTGGACCTCGTTCGCGAGATCCCCGAGGAATTGAAGCCGCGTCGCATCGGTCTTGTTTCGTCGAGCGCCGCAGCCCCCACTCAGCAACAGCAGATCAGCCAGGATACGGAGCGACGGCGCCAAGTCGCCTAATTCCCCGAATTAACGCAAGACTGCGGTCCCGCCTCCCGGCCCAGCCGGGAGGCACAGATTGCGGAGAATGGAGATGACAACCGGATTCGAATTTTTGGCAAACCGGAAATGCAGGACGGCTCAACAAGGGATCACACATCCTGACGACGTTGTCGGCCTTCCAGACCTGAGTGCTGCCGAGAAGCGGGCGATTTTGGCTTCCTGGGCGTCCGACGCGTGCTCGGTTCCCGGAATACCTCTGCTGCGTCAGCTGGAGGATGGAACGATAGCCATGATCGACGACATCCTGCGCGCTTTGGAGACCCTGGACGGCGTGTCGGATGACAACCGTCAAAATCGGAATCGCACGCTTTGGGGAGCGCCGTATGCTCGACGACGTCAGAATAAGGGGGCGCCTTGGCCGCATCGTCGCCGGCGCGATGACGACGATGATCCTCCGCCCTGTCCGGCCTACCGTGCAATCGTCCCAAGACGAGGCGGTGGCGGGGCGATGGCGTCCCCAGAGCCGGTACTTGTTTAACGGTATCGGCCATCTACGCGCCGCTCTACCCGATCGCGAGAGCTTTTGGAACATTAGCCGCCGCTAAGGGTTCGTACTGGGCAGCAGATAACGACCCCTCGGTATCTGCTGGAGATCGGGTCCGCACTCGATCGGAGCCCGCGCTCTCCGCCAGAGGCGCGGGCTTTTCCAGATTTGCAGTTTGGCTCAACGGCGTTTGAAGATGTTATATTATTTCCCCATACAGGTCCGGCTTCAATGCAAATAGCCCGCCTCGGAGGGGGCCGAGACGGGCTGTTCGTCGTTTCCAGTCTGGGTGAACGAACACTCGACGGACGACTACCTTTGAATGATCGAGAAGGTTCCGTTCTTGATGATTTGCGAAGGAAGGGCGTGGTCATACCATTTGGCGTTTGCTTAACCCCTTGCTCAAGTTGCAGCCCGCAGGCGGGCTTTCTCCCGGCTAACTGGTGCTACGATTCTGGGGCGGCAAAGCGATGCGATTCGTCCGCTGTCTCTCCGGGGCGGCATTGCCCCAGAGAATTCGATCACCGACTTCACCGCGACTTGGCGGTGTTGTACTCCCGGTTTGCCGCGTAATCGATAGTGAAGGTTCCTTCGGTAAGTGGAACACCCAGTTTTACATTGAAGATATTCACCGTTGTGGTTAGTCCCTTCTCGTCGGTAAGGCTCCATTTTCGTAAATCGAGTGATTTCCTGTCAAACATCATCGAAATGTTTGAATTACCATAGGCTGATCGGTCAACCAGCTTGATAATTATCAGGTCGCTTTCTTCTTTGATGCTTTTGAGGTGTCTGCCAGAAAAGTCTACCTTGTTGTCGAGTAGCAGCTTGAGCGGCGTCTTCGAGAGCGAATAGAGCCGCGATGTCTTAAGTTTTTTATTATAGACGACCACCGATTTTCCATCGGCTATTACGGTGACCCCTGATTGGCCGGCAAAATTAAATCGGATCTTGCCCGGGCGCTTGAGAAAAAACCTGCCACTGGTCTTTTCTCCCTTCGGGCCCGACTGAACAAAGTCGCCGGACATGGATTTTACCGATGAGAAGTGATCGGCGATCGTCTGCGCTGCGATTGGTGCGGCCGAAAGCGCGGGCATAAGGCCGACGTTGATCGCGGCAGCGCTTAGAAGGACGAACCAGACACCGAGCAGTGTTTTGACTTTATAGGCCATCCAATTGTCCTACCTTGGTGACGGCGCGTGATCGCACAGATCACGCGCCTTAGGTATCAGTAGCCGTCCGGGCACCGGGCAATGTAAACCCGGCCATGACGATCCCGATAACGGCATTGACCTGCCTCACTGGCATGCCCGATCACCGCACCGGCCAGCGCACCGACTGCACCACCAACGACAGCACCTTGTACCGGATCGCCGGCCACCGCGGCACCGATCGCGGCACCTCCCAAGCCACCGACGGCAGCGCCTTGTTCGGTACGGGAACACGCTACGAGCGGGATTAGCAGGCTCAAAATGAGCAGTGTCTTTTTCATGGGTCCTCTCCTGAAGCCTTAATTGGCCGGAGAATAAATGCGCCAAGGGGTTTTTCGATCCATGGCCCTGTCGCCTTCATGGAACAGCTCGTCTTCGCTCCAAGGCGGACTGCATAGGCTGAGGGACACTGAGCCATTCGTCGGGCGAAGGCCTCAGATTGAGCGCGACCGCGCGTTTTTATCGCTCGCCCCACCGCGATCAAGATACACGCGCCGATGAAGCCGGCGACCAAATAGCCCAGCCAGCCGGCCAGCGATATGCCAATCACGCTCAGGATGAGGTTGGCGACAATGGCACCCCACGATCCCCAAAATGATGTTCATGAGCACGCCCATGTTGCTCTTCATGACATCTCGGCGACCCTTCCCGCGATACCGCCGATGATGATCGCTGCCAGCCAGCCGAGCCACGATTCTGCATAGGTTTCCCTTTCCTCGAACCGCAAATTGCTTCGGCAGGGGAACGTTCAGGGGCCAACAAGTTCCCGCGATACAGGTGCCGTATACGCTCAGAAAAATGCGAGTCGCAGCAGGGAATCTTATGTGGTTCGGATGCCGACAACTCCGCTGCGGTTAACGCGAGCCCCCCAGCCATCTCAGGCCACTTCCGAATTCCAAAGGGAACTTCGCATCGTGCGGCCCGTTGTGCCGTCGCAAACTGTGCCGCGTTCAGCCTCCCTGCAATGGTTCGGCCGAACGCGGCGTGCATCAACACTAACGCACAAGGAAACGTACCATGATCGGCAAACTTTTGGCTACCACCGCAATAGCAACCCTGCTGTCGTCTGGCCTGTGGGTATCAGGGGCCGCCGCTGAAGATGCCACCAAACCTGCCACCGCTACGACCACTGCGGCGACGGCGCCGGCGGCTATTGCAGACGGCAGCCTCGTCACCAAGATCATAGGCGCCGACGTCTATGATAGCGCCGCAGACAATGCCCAGAAGATCGGCGATGTCAAAGACATCGTTCTCACCAAGGACGGCAAAGCCAAGTACATTATCATCGGCGTAGGCGGATTCTTGGGCCTAGGGGAAAAGAACGTCGCCTACGATTTCAGCAAGGCCGAGTGGGTCGAGAAGAAGGGTGATCGCTGGTTGGTCGCGAAGACCACCAAGGAAGACCTTCAAGCGCAAAAGGATTTTGACCTGAAGGTCTACGACACGGCATCGGCGTCCAACAGCAACAATGTTGCCGCTACCGCGAAAAACCAGCCGGCCGCGGCGACGACAGACAAGACGACCACCGCGGCAATCGACAAGTCTTCGCTGACCGAGATGCCGATGGATAAAATCAGCACCAAGGACTTCATCGGCACGAACGTCTATGGCGCCGACGATGCAAAAGTCGGTGAGATCGGCGACGTGGTTATGACCGGCGACAAGAAGGTCGATGCCGTCATCGTCAACGTGGGCGGTTTCCTTGGCATGGGCGAAAAACAGGTGGCCATGGGCCTGGAGAAACTGAAGTTCATGTCGGACAAGGACGGCAACCGGTATCTCTACACCAACTTCACCAAGGCTCAGCTTGAGGCGCAGACCGCCTATGACAAGGGCACCTACGCGCAGAATCGCGACAAACAGCGGATCATTGTTGGCCAGTAGACCCCAACGTGGCCCGCGCTGTTTAGGCGCGGGCCACGTTTTTTTCGATCGTGTATGCTGTGCGATCTGACAATCCCGGGTATGTGAGCACAAGACGAGATCACCTCGATCTTCCGATCGGCTGAATAACGTAGCACGTTCAGGGTCTTTACCGGTTGCAAGCAGCGGCGCTCTCGAGAAGGTCGTCCTGTCCATTGGTCCTCAGAGCGAATGTGTAGGTGCAGGCGCTGTGGGCTGTCGGCTGCGGCGACCTTGGTGGCTCGCTGAGCTGGACGGATGACCGCTACGGGCGAGTCTCAAGGATTTCGGCGACAGCCATCCTTAAGCGATAAACTGGGTTGAGCGTGAAATGGTAGCCGCAATCGAGATGCCGTAGCGGCGTTTCAAGCGTTTGCTTGGCCAAATCAATTTCGAGGGAGCCGAAGGCGCGTTCCTTCTGCCATCCACGACAGTGACACCGGCGCCGTGGTCACCGTTCGCCGAACTCGGTATTGTAGAACGCGGCCTGCGGTTTCTAAGCTCGATTGGCAACAGAGGCTTCCACGGCAGCCAGCGGCGCTTCCAAGCTCCAGGTGATGCCATGCGGGCCGTACTCGAGATTGCCCTGCCCGCTAACCGCTGCGGGCGCAACCCGCTTCAGCACCACGGTTCCGAAACCGCCATGTCCAATGGTCTGAACCATCGGCCCGTCGGTTTCGGCCCACGTCAGGTGAAAGGTCCTCGAAGCACGGGAGCCGGAGACGGACCATGTGACCGCAATCTGGCCTTTATCCCCTGAGAGCACTCCGTACTTGGCGGAGTTCGTGGCGAGTTCGTGGAAGGCGATTCCGAGATACTGCACCGAATTGGGACTGAGGACCAACGATGGTCCCGACATGTCGATGACGTCACCCCGTGGGAAAGGCCTGGCCTGGGCCGCCCAGAGTTCATTGATGGTGGCGCCCTTCCAGTCGGCGGATACCAACAGGTCGTGGGATCGCGACAGCGCCATGATGCGCTCACGCACCTGGGATTCAAACTGACTTGGTGTCTCCGATCGTTTGTTGGTCTCCCGGATCATCGACAGGATGACAGAGTATTGGTTTTTAACCCGGTGGTTGACCTCGCGCATCAGCATGCGGATACGGTGCTCGTTTTCCCTTGCCGACGTAATGTCCCGGGCAATCTTCGACGCGCCGATGATCCGCCCGGTGGCGTTACGCATAGGCGATACGGTAAGCGAGACCGGAACCAGGCTGCCATCCTTGCGCTGACTTATTGTTTCGTACGTTTCGACCCGCTCACCACGGCGAATGCGTTCGAGGATGCGAGGTTCCTCGTCCTGGAGATTATCCGGAATCAACATGGTCACCGGCCTGCCTATCGCTTCGTCGGCGGTGTAGCCGAACAGCCGTTCGGCCCCGTGATTCCAGCTCTTGATGATCGCATTCAGATCCTTGCTGACAATTGCGTCGAACGAGGATTCCACAATCTCTGACAGATGCTGCCTGACCTCTTCGGCACGTTGGCGGTCGGTCAGGTCCAGCAGCATGTTCACGGCACCAATCAGATTGCCATGCTCATCCCGCAGCGGTGTGGGGTAGGGCAGGAACGGAAAAAAGGATCCGTCCGGACGGCGTGCTATGGCTTCCTGGTTGCGGACCGGCCGGTTTTCCTTGAGCGCGATGGCCATCGGGCACTCGTCATGCGGCAATTCCTTGCCCTCGGGAGTGAAAAGCTTGAACGTGACACACCATTTGTCCTTGCCGACTTTTGGCTCCGTGCCCGCAAGGTCGGCGGCGGCGCGGTTGTAGTAGGTGATCGTCCCGTGCTGGTCGGTCGTATAGGTGGCAACCGGAAGGGCGTCGAGAATTTGGTGATAGGTGCTGCCCTGCTGCCTCAACTCCATGCGAGTCCGCTCCAGGTCGGTAACATCGACCGTAAAGCACCTTGTGTTGATCAGCTTGCCGTCCGAAAATGGCCGCTCGACGTGATTTCGACATGTTTGATCGATCCGTTACAGGCTCTCAATCGCGCCGGATATCGCGTGATCTTCTCGCCACGGGTCAGCCGTTCCAGAATGTCGTCGATCACGTCCCGGTCGGGATAGAATTCGGCAATGTGGCGGCCGACATAATTTTCTGCACTAAACCCGAGAAGGTCAAGCTCAGCCTGATTTGCGTGAAGGATGACACCATCCGCGCTTACCAGATGGAGCGCGACGGCCCCGTTCTTGAAGAAATCCTGGTAGTCGAAGGCCCTACTATCCTCACCGGACAGTTCCGGACTCTTGAAGGCGACAACGTTCGCCTGCGTTACTTCCTTCATCCGAGTCCCCGATCGCTCCTTAACCGACCTAAATGCGGTTCGTGGCAATTCGTTCCACAACAGTCGTTCCGTCGATGGTTCGTACGACTCCAGTGGCCGTCGTTCGTGGGAGTGCGGAGGACTTTCCGTCATCCCGGCAAAAGCGATTAGTCGGGCCAATCTCTCGACGGTGGGGATTTTGACTTTCGCCTCTTTCCGTGCGCGATTATCGAGGCGATGTCGACCGTGACCAGACCGCCAACCTTCACGGTCACCTTGCCATCTTGGTCATCGACGCGGATGACATATCCGACGAGACTAACATTGTCGCCGGACCTTTTCTTCTTGGGAGCATCGATCGCGAAGGGGAAGTTATAGGTCGGAATACTGACGCTGGCGCGGCCGCTTGGCAGCACCTTTATGATGGTGGCTGTCAACGTAATCTCATCACCGATCTCTATGTCCCACGCCATGAATGTGACTCTGGAGCGGTCAGGTCGGTCGTCAAGCGAAATTTTGATTTAAGATAACAACGATACCGCTGCGTTCCACGTCTGTGGTGATGGCGCACTGTCTATATCGGCCGTATAGCGTCGCAGTGGGCCGACCGGCTGCCTTGATTGTGCAGGTGCGGCTGGCCGAGACGTTCCAGCGTTCGGGCAGCTTTGCCGGCGTCGGCAACCCGGGCGAAGGCTTGGCGATCGACTATCAGGTGATCGTCGAGATCCGTTCATTCGAAGTGCGCGTCGACGGCGGCGACCATGCCGAGGTCGAGCTGTTCGTACGCATCCTGAACGACCGCAAGGGCGAGGTGCTTGCCTCGACCTGCTTCACCGCTTCCGCGCCTGTCTCGGGAGGCGGCAATCAGGCCTATGTCAGCGCGCTTGTGTCGGCCGCCCATTCGTTGGATCTGTGGAACGTTGAGCGTCGTATTGACCCGCCGGCTAAATGCAGCCTTCAACTGAGGCCGTGCAAAATCCGGTTGCGGCCGTCCTTTGAGACGATGGCCTCGAACCCCGGGCTACCGCCACCGACCAGATCGACCCCTCCATCCGCCCCCGAGACGACCGCCACCAGCAACCAACCGGATGATTAGGAGAAGTACAATCGCGCCGAGGGTGGCATTAACGATCAAGCTGATCGTTCCGCTCCCGAGATGGATGCCAAAGCGGGGTAGCAGCCAGTCCCCGATGAACGCGCCGATGAGTCCGATCGCGATGTCCCCGATTAGACCAAAGCCGGAGCCCCGCACGATCTTTCCGGCCAACCATCCGGCAATAAGGCCGACTACCAATATGACTATGATGCTCTCGTTGGTCAGATGCATGGTGATCCTCCGGGCCCTGGTTTTCGCAGCGCGATTCGTGTCTACCACCAGCGACTAGTTCCATAGCCGATCCTCTATCCCCACGAAAGCCAAAGCGCGTCTGTGGTTCGACGCGACCGCCGCGCGGCGACCCAACCAATAGGACGGTCGATAACATGGTCACCGATTGCGACCGCTACCCACTCCCGTTGCGGTCGTTCACTTTCGAAGCACGGCGAGACGCGCCACCAAGTGGCTCGCCGGATGTGCAGATCGCGCAGGCCTTTTGGTTCCAGCTTACGACGATTGATGACCGGAAACTTGCTGCTGAACCGTGTCATGTGGGCCGCAGGCGAGATCCTCAACGAGAATCCATGTCGCCCTGCGGACCGAGCCTTGGGCTCTCCCTCCGCACCAAAGGGGCCCTAGAACCAACCCCGCCATTTGAACCACGCCAGCGGAATAACTGCGCTGAGAGCGATCATCCGCAAACCATAGGGATAGCCGAAAGCCCAGTCGTATTCGGGCATGCTCTTGAAATTCATGCCGTAGATGCTCGCCATCAAGGTTGGAGGAATGCCGACGATCGAGACGATGGTGAGGATTTTGAAGATGTCGTTTTGTGCAATGCCGATTAATCCAACCATAGCGTCGAGCAGGAACTGCACCTTGTCGGAGAGATGCACCTCGTAATTGTCGAGCGACGCTACGTCGAGCTTATCCATACCCGAGCGCTGATTACTATTGCGCTTTGGTTGAGAGAAGGTCGCACAAAGATCCGGCGAGCGCAGCGTGATCATGCGGCTTTGGACAGTCCAGGCCGCGCTCCAGAAGATCCGTCACCGCCCGACGTCCACTCCTGATAGGCGGCGGTCACGAACAGCTGCGGAGCGTTTAAAGCCCTCCAGCAGTTACGAAATCGGGGAATATGATCCGGATTTGGGCATTGGCTCTCGAGAGCGCAATTGCCTAGTCGGGCCGTCCTTATGGCATGAAAAACCCGCTGCCGGGAGGAGGTGGCAGCGGGTTTCTATATCAAGCTTACCACGGGAGGAGGTGTGGCTCACTTTGCATCGGCATCGCATCTGGGAGGAGTAGATGGCCGACCCGGGTAACATCGAGTGATGCGAGGCATTGTGCAATGCACAATTTTGCATGGCTGCCGTGTGGATCCAGACGCCGTTCTCTACCCAGTCGCTGTCCTGAGGCTGGGAGGCCGATTGCATTCTCGAAGAGAGCAACAAAAAGTTGAGGGCACAATTTCCGAAACCAAAAGTTGACGCCGCCATTGAGGTAGGACATGAATAACCCTGTCGATATTGCGTGCTGAGCTTTGGTTATCGCGCGTTTGGCACCGCGCCCTGAACGAACCTTCCCTTCAAAATCGTCATCGTCACAATCGGCAGCGCTCTTGCGTTGCCGTCGTCGAATATTGCTATGAAAGGGTTCATCATGACCACTGGCACAGTTAAATGGTTCAATTCCACCAAGGGCTTCGGCTTCATTCGGCCTGACAACGGCGGCGCCGACGCCTTTCGTTCACATCTCTGCCGTCGAACGCGCTGGAATGCGCGAAATCGTCGAAGGTCAGAAGATCGGCTATGAAATGGAGCGCGACAATAAGTCGGGCAAAATGTCGGCCTGCAACCTGCAGGCCGTCTGATCGGTTCAGCTTTCCTTTGACCACGGATGTACTGGCACTGTTGAAAGCATGAGACCAAGCGAGGTCAGGCAAAGTTTGCCTGACCTTTTCTATGTCCGGCCAACCGACCCACTAATTTGCGCGTGTATGCCGCCTCTTGTCGATGGCCGTCAAGATCAAGGAGATCTGGATGACCGAAACAACGAGCGAGCTTCAGACTATCAATACCGCATGGCAGATCGCCATCCAGGAAATCCTGCGAATGGTCGTGCGGGATATTTACAGGACGGGCGACGAAACGGTGTTCAAGTCGCATATCAAGCGCATAGAAGAGGCTGCGGTGGACAGCATCTACACTGGCCTCATGCTCCGAGGCACGGACGAATGGACTGAGCTGCTCGTCAAGGAAAAGGCCAGTAATTTCGTCACTACGCTTCTGACATCCTTCACCTTCGATAGGGTTTAAGACCAAAGCCAGTCTTCGCGAACTCTCGCGAGGCACGAGCGGTCTGGTCATCTCGCAGAAATCGTCATGCGCCTTAGCAAGGGCCTCGTCGCGGCTTTCCTGCATCAAGCCGGCGCGGGCCTCTTCCATCATAGCCTTTCAGGCGGCCTAGGGAGAGTGGGGAGTATTGCGTTGTCTTCTTGCTGAAGAAGCCGACTCGCCTTTTCGGACAGCCGTTTGCGCCTCTGTTCGCGGAAAGCAGTCATGCCCCAGCGCGTGATGCCATAGAACAACAGGCCAAAGATCAACCCAAGCGGCACCGCGCCGATCAGCATCGGCTTGAGCACCGGTCCCCACAATTGCGAAAACGAAAGGGTATGCAACATCTCGCTCAGATGCGCAGGCGGGCCGTGACTTGGCACACGGTCGTGCAAAATGACCTTGCCGGTCTCCCAGGAGGCACCCCACAACAGGGGAAACGTCAACGGATTGCCGAACACAACTGCGCCAAGTGCGGCCGCCGCCAGGTTTCCTGCGATCAGCCAGCACAGGACGGCGGCAATGGCGAAATGGAAACCAACCGGGAAGAATGAGGCGAAGACCCCCGCTGCGACCCCAGCCGCCACGGCGTGTGGAGTGGCGTTCAGCCGCAGGATGCGCTTTGAAAAGTACTGGAGCGAGCGCGAGAAGGAACTGCGCGGCCACATATAGGTGCGTAAGCGCTCGAAGAAACCATCAGGGTTCCGGCGTCGAAAGAGCACTCTCGTTCCTAACTCCGCCAACGCTGCGGGACTTGTCCGTCGGAATGTAATCGCAGTAGGCAGAAAAAACGCGGGCTGTGTTGCTTTGTTCCGGTTTGTCAGGTTTAGAAATATTGGGAATAAGGGTGATTGCGTGTGAAATCGCTTGGGGTGAAATCGGACGCCCTGAAAGCTAGTTTGGCGTTGCTTGCGCTTGCGCTCGCCGGTTGCGCGGCGTTGGGAGGCAAACCCGCGCCGCTGGACACGTTCGATCTGTCCGCCCCCTCGATCGATGCGCATGGCCACAGCCGCCGCCAGATTCTGATCGCCCAGCCTTCCGCGCTCAAGGCGCTGGACAGCCAGAACATCGTCATCAAGCCGTCTGATCGCTCGATCCGGTATCTCAAGGGCGCGCAATGGGCCGACCGGCTGCCGCTGATCGTGCAGGCGCGACTGGCCGAGACTTTTCAGCGCTCCGGCAGCTTTGCCGGCGTCGGCAAGCCGGGCGAGGGGCTGGCGATCGATTATCAGGTGATCGTCGAGATCCGCTCCTTCGAAGTCCGCGTCAATGGCGGCGAGCATGCCGAGGTCAATTTGTCCGTACGCATTCTGAACGACCGCAACGGCGAGGTGCGCGCCTCGAAGAGTTTTACCGCTTCGGCCCCTGTCTCGGGCAGTGGCAATCCGGCCTATGTCAACGCGCTGGACAGCGCCTTCGGCGAGGCGGCGAAGGATATCGTGCGCTGGACGGACACGGTGATCTGATGCGGATAAGCCAACGGTTGCGGCTGCGTCCGAAGCAAATATGCGTCGTATGGGCGGATGGGCATCTGGATTGGTAATTGAGACTCGCCGGAGCGTCAGGTGCTGCGCCAAGGTGAGGATCCAATAATCCGAAGACGCCAGCGACTTTGAAAGCACAAAGCTGCTTGCCCTCCCCAAAGGCGACGTTGGCAGGAGGTGCAAGTCAAGTGCAGCGTGACCGCGCTGCCGCGGACGGCGTATCCTGCAGGGTTATCGCAGTCCTAGGAAGCCTAAGATAAAAAGGACAATTACGATCGCGCCAACAACCCAAATAATACGATTCATCATCTCTCCCTTTCTGCTCAGCGAGCCCGCCAAATGAGGACCGATGGCACGGCGGGCCAATGGATTCCTTTGCCCCGCTTCCTACGCCAAGAAGCGGCACCCGAAGAACTACCTCAACAGTCCAAAACCACTAATGTTCCAAAGCTCGTTCGCACTCCACACCATCCCAGTCAGAGAAGTCGTAAGCCCGGGATAACGCGGCGATCGATTTCGGATTTTCTTGCTGTGGCTACCAGAAGCGCGACACTCCATGCGTTCGACCAGTTAGGTTTAGGTTATCGTCCGCCTTGGCGGCACATTCCATCCTATCAAGGTACGAACCCACGTCTCATTCCTGGAACTTCGGTGGATTTTGACGCGTTACATCGTAGTGGAAATTATTCAGGACACCCTAGCAGCCTCCCATTCGGTCACCGCGCCATCTGCGCTAAGGCCGGTGCAATGTCGAAGATCAAACTCCGATTAATGGACGATGCGAACTGTTCGAAATGCCAGCAAAACCACCTAAGCACACAGAAGGCAAATCTCTTATTGACAGGGAGGCGGAACGCCACGCGGCAAATTCGTCCAAGGCTCGCTTAACGACTGCAGGTGAGGTCGGGCAAGAGCGAGGCAGGGAGGCTGAATGGCCATCCCAGATTCCTGCTCTAGGTTGGAAGGATATCGCTTGGCGCGTGTGGGAGGAATTCAACAAGGATCGCATGCTGCTCGTGGCCGCTGGTGCCACTTTCTACATGCTGCTTGCTCTGTTTCCCGCTTTAGCGGCCTTTATGTCTTTATACGGGTTTGTAGCCGATCCAGTAACCGTAGCCGATCACGTTTCCTATCTCGCCGGCTTGCTTCCTTCGACCGGACTCGATCTCATTCGTCAGCAACTGCAAGCGTTGGCACATCAGAACACCAGCGCTCTTGGCGTAGGGTTTTTCGTCGGCCTGTCTATTGCATTGTGGAGCGCCAACAGCGGTATCAAAGCGCTTTTCGACGCCATGAACATCGCCTACGCGGAGACTGAAAAACGCAGCTTTCTCAGACTAAACATCATGTCGATCGGCTTCACCATGGGTGCCTTAATGATCGGCATCGTTTTGCTCCTTGCCGTCGGGGTGGTTCCCGTCGTCTTGTCGTACCTGCATCTCGACAAATGGGCAGAAGTGCTCTTCGTTTTAGGGCGGTGGCCGATTCTCATGCTGGCCGTACTCACCGGGATATCGCTCATTTATCGGTTCGGCCCGAGCCGGGCGAAAGCCAAATGGCGCTGGCTGAGTTGGGGTGCCGTGATGGCAACGCTGGTCTGGTTGGTCGCGTCGTGGCTGTTCTCTTTCTATCTGCAGCATTTCGCCAATTACAACGTAACATACGGATCATTAGGCGCCGTGGTCGGCTTAATGATGTGGACCTGGATTTCGGTCGTCATTCTCATTGTCGGCGCCGCGATCAACGCTGAAATGGAACATCAGACATCGCGCGATTCAACCACTGGGCCGCCACTGCCGATGGGTCAGCGAGGGGCCGTGGTTGCCGATACTCTTGGCAAGGTTGCTGAGTAACCACCAAATCTGAATCGCCGCGCCCTGCGGGGGCGCTGGTCGGCATTCGTCTATACTGCTGATCTGATCGCTCAATTCTACTTCCTGCCGCTTGCCGTTCGCCTAGCCGCGGTCTGGCTTAGGTTATGGCGAGCTTGCTGACGGCGATCTTTTAGCCAAAACGACTTCTTTCTGCCACTAGCTCATAGTCATCATTTAGGATCGCTCGGCCATGCCGCGCAGCAATCGCATACGGCTCCGTTGGTTGGATAGTCCGTATGACAGTCATTTGTTTGATCTCCCTGACCGACGGCGATGTAATCAACGCGGCAGGGCGACGGTTCCGTACCCCGGACCGGCTGCGGGTGGATGGCGCCAAGCAGCCAACCGCATCCATGAGCGAGCTAACGTAAACGACAATTGTCGTTTACGAGCCCTGCGGCAAAGTCGACCGGAATACTGAGACGGTCGAGGAAAAAGCCGGCGCCGCCCGCTGAGGCTGCCAGAAAGGCGCCGGCTGAACCGGACGCCAGTCCCCTGCAGTGCGGGCATTTTCTCTCTTAGGAACCTTACGCAGCCGTTGGCCGTTGAGGGTTCACAATCAAGGAGTCTGAAGATGGCTGATGACCCAAATGACGCCACGACACCGAGGCTGACGCAGCGCGAAGCTCAGGAAGCCTTGGAGAAGCAGGTTGCTCAGTTGAAGCGCGAGATCAACAAGATCAATCGAACGCTTGCTGAGCGCGCAGCAGAGGTCGGCGAGGAAGCCACAGGATGGTATTATAGCGCTGCCGATCAGGCGGGCCGTACAGCTCAGGCGCTTCGGACCGGGGCGCAATCTGTTTCCGGAGCCGTCCAAGACAACCCGGGTACAGTGTCAACCGCCTTCATTCTCGGCGCTGCAATGGGTCTGCTGCTTGGTCTCACCCTCAACCCCAGTGGGTCTAGTGGCAATCGCTGGTTCTATAAGTAGCCCGCTACGCCGATGAAAGTCCCGACGATCGATCCCGCCGCCATAACAAGCAAGCAGAGTGCATCCCACTAAACACAAAAATCGTTGGTTGCTGGGCAGTGATTTGAACCTGCGGCGGCCAGGAGACGTCCATGCTGAGGGGCGGTTGCGGCTTCCGTCCGCAGTTTCGGTACGTCGAAAAACCGGCAGACGTGATTGGTAACACTCGATGCCCTACCTCAATTTGCGCATCGCAGTGCTTGGCCGCTTCGTCCTTGAATATGTGTGCCAAAAGTCTGTAGGTCTACGAAATTCGCCGTACTATTTGCTTCCGGTAGTTCGCAAAAAAGCACGGCAAAATGCTGTATAAGTCATTGAAAAGCATGGTGATCCCGACAGGAATCGAACCTGTGACCTACAGATTAGGAATCTGCCGCTCTATCCTACTGAGCTACGGGACCACGCGGCCCGACACATAGCCGCTTCGGATCGTTTCGCCAAGAGGCCGGCCGAACGCAATTCGACCGGCCCTTGGAGCTGATGGTCAGGCAGCGAGTGCGGTTTCCGCCAGCTTGACCCAATAGCTCATGCCGTGCGGGATGACCTCGTCGTTGAAGTCGTAGGCCGGATGGTGGAGGCCGGCGGTGTCGCCATTGCCGATGAAGATGAAGGCGCCGGGGCGGGCTTCGAGCATGTAGGAGAAGTCCTCGCCGCCCATCACCGGCTGGATGCCGCGGTGCACTTGGGCGTCGCCGGCGACACCTGCCGCGACGTCGCTGGCAAACACCGTCTCTTCCGCGTGGTTGAAGGTGACGGGGTAATTTGCCTGATAATCGACCTCGATCCTGGCGCCGAACGCGGTTGCCAGTCCTTCGCAGATGGTGCGGATGCGCTCTTCTGATTTCTTGGCGATTTCCTTGCGCAAGGTGCGCACGGTGCCGGCGATTTCGGCCGTCTCCGGGATGATGTTGTAGGCATCGCCGGCGTGGAACATGGTGACCGACACCACCACGGCCTCGACCGGGTCGGTGCTGCGCGAGGCGATCGTCTGCAAGGCGCCGACCAGCTGGCTGGTGATGACGATCGGGTCGATCGTGCCGTGCGGCATGGCCGCATGGCCGCCCTTGCCGCGCACGGTGATGGTGAATTCGGCCGTCGCCGCCATGATCGGACCTGGGCGAATGGCGAACTGCCCGACAGGCAGGCCCGGCATGTTGTGCATGCCGAACACCTTGGAGATGTCGAAGCGCTCCATCATGCCGTCCTTGACCATCTCGTTGCCGCCGCCGCCACCTTCCTCTGCCGGCTGGAAGATCACCGCCACCGAACCGGTGAAGTTGCGTGTCTCGGCGAGGTACTTGGCGGCGCCCAGAAGCATCGCCGTGTGGCCGTCATGGCCGCAGGCATGCATCTTGCCGGGAACGGTCGAGGCGTAGGGCTTGCCGCTGATTTCGTTGAGCGGCAGCGCGTCCATGTCGGCGCGCAGGCCGATGGTGGGGCCTTCGCCCTGGCGGCCGCGGATGATGCCGACGACGCCGGTCTTGCCGAGGCCGGTGACCACGTCGTCGCAACCGAAGGCTTTCAGCTTCTCGGTGACGAAGGCGGCGGTCTTGAAGACGTCGAAGTTCAGTTCTGGCGTCTGGTGCAGATGCTGGCGCCAGCCGGCAACCTCGTCCTGCATTTCGGCGGCACGGTTCAGGATTGGCATGATGGTTCCATCTCGCTGTTGGGACAGGCGGGTTTTCCCCGCTGCCTTCTAATTGTGATCGTCAGGCACTTTGCCATGTTGGCGTCACATAGGGTAAATAGCACCGCAACGATGCGGTCCGGGTTTTGAGGGTCGGACCCATTATGCTGGCGATCGCGTAACGAAATCTTACGGAGCCAGGGGTGACTACGGCAAGAGGCGATTTCGGATTTGATCATGCGGCACAGGCATTTCCTCAAACTATTCTCGGCTGGCGCAATCGTGCTGTCGGTTCTGGCCGGGCCGGCGCTGGCCAATCCGGTGGTTCTGTTCGACCTCAACAGCGGCAAGATCCTGCAGCATCAGGATGCGTTCAAGCGCTGGTATCCGGCGTCGTTGAGCAAGCTGATGACCGCCTATGTCACTTTCCGCGCGATTGCGGCCGGCGAAGTCCAGCTTGATTCGCCGATCAAGGTGACCAAGCATTCCGCCGCCGAACCGCCGAGCAAGATGGGCTTCAAGCCCGGCTCGGTGATGCGGCTCGACAACGCGCTGAAGATGATGCTGGTCAAGTCGGCCAACGACATCGCCATGGCCGTCGGCGAGAATGTCGGCGGCTCGCAGGTAGCCTTCGCCGAACGGATGAACGCCGAGGCGACCCGGCTCGGCATGAACGGCACGCATTTCGTCAATCCGAACGGGCTCTATTCGCCGGACCAGTACACGACGGCGCGCGACCTCGCCGTGCTGGTGATGGCGATCCGGCGCGAGTTTCCCCAATATGCGCCGTGGTTCTCGATCGAGGGTCTTGCCGTCGGCAAGAAAGCGATCCCGAACTACAATCTGCTGATCGGACGCTATCCCGGCGCCGACGGCATGAAGACGGGCTTCGTCTGCCCCTCCGGCTTCAACATGATCGGCTCGGCGACCCGCAATGGGCGCACGCTGGTCGCGGTCGTGCTTGGCGAGAAGTCGGCAGTCACCCGGGCCGAGACCGCGGCGAAACTGCTCGACCAGGGTTTTGACGCGCCGGCCGCCGGTTCGGCCACCATCGCCACGCTGGCGCCCTACGGCGACACCGTCTCGCCCAACGACATGCATGACGAGATCTGCAAGAAGAAGGCACCGGAGGAACAGTCCGAGGCACCGCCGGTCGCCGCCAAAGATGTGCCGAAATCACCCTATCAGGAAAAGCTCGACCATGTGCCGACGCTGGTTGCTGTCGGCCTTGGCGGCGCCAGCGGCCCGGCGCCGAAGGCGATGCTCGCCCAGGGCGGCCAGGAATATGCCGACGTGCCGATCCCGAGCTGGCGGCCCGACAGGCCGGCACCGACCGGCACGGAGCCGACGCTAGCGGGTTCGGCTGCCCAGGGCGACCAGCCGGTCAAGGTCGCGAATTAGAGCATGATCCCGAAAAATGGAATCCGGTTTTCGGATAAGGTCATGCTCAAACAAACGGCTAGAGCCTGATGAGCGGCTTTCCCATTCCAGTCTCGGTGCTGACCGGCTTCCTCGGCGCCGGCAAGACGACGTTGCTCAACCGGCTGTTGAAGGATCCGGCGCTGGCCGACACGGCGGTCATCATCAACGAGTTCGGCGAGGTGGCGATCGACCATCTGCTGGTCGAACAGGCCTCCGACGGCATCATCCAGCTTTCGGACGGCTGCCTGTGCTGCACGGTGCGCGGCGAACTGGTCGATACGCTGGCCGATTTGGTCGACCGGCTGCAGACCGGCCGCATCGCCCGGCTCGCCCGCGTCATCGTCGAAACCACCGGTCTTGCCGATCCGGCGCCGGTGCTGCAGTCGATCATGGCGCATCCAGCGCTGGTCCAGGCCTTCCGGCTCGACGGCGTGATCACGCTGGTCGATGCGGTCAACGGCGGCGCCACGCTCGATGCGCATGTCGAGGCGGTCAAGCAGGTAGCGGTTGCCGACCGCATCGTGCTCAGCAAAGCCGATCTGATCGCCGACCCGCATGAACTGGAAGCATTGCGGGCGCGCTTGCGGCAGATCAATCCGGGTGCCGAGCTGTTCGATGCCGGCGACACGAAGACAGGTGTGGCGGCGCTGTTTGACTGCGGCCTATACAACCCGGCGACCAAATCCGCCGACGTGCGGCGCTGGCTGGGTGAGGAGGCGGCGCATGATCATCATCATGACGACGGTCATGATCACGCGCACAGCCATGACCACGGCCATAGCCACGATCAGCGCGTGCGTTCCTATTCGCTGGTCCATGACGGTCCGGTGCCGTTTTCGGCGATCGAGATGTTCCTCGACCTGCTGCGTTCGACGCATGGCGAGCATCTGCTTCGCATGAAGGGCGTCATCGAACTCAGGGAAGACCCGTCGCGGCCATTGGTGATCCATGGCGTGCAGAAGATCCTGCATCCGCCGGTGCAACTGCCGTCCTGGCCGGACGGCCAGCGCGGCACGCGGCTGGTGCTGATCACGCTCGACATGCCCGAAGACTATATTCGCCGGCTGTTCGCCGCCTTCACCAACCGGCCGTCGATCGACACGCCCGACCGCGCGGCGCTTGAAAACAATCCGCTGGCGATTGCCGGGCGTTAAACTCTACGACCGTGGCTCGCCGCGCTCGACCAGAAACCGATGGCCACCGGACACCGATGCCGTTTCAATCAACTGATGGCCGGCATCAGAGCAAAAGGCGGGTATGTCGATGACGGCGAGCGGGTCGGTGGTTTCGAGCCAGAGCCGGCTGCCTGGCTGCATTCCGGCGAGGCGCTTTTTTGCCTTGAGCACAGGCAAGGGGCAGTTCAGCCCCTTGAGATCGTAGACGCTCGCACGTTTGGCCAAGGCGAAAAAACCTCAGCCGCCGAACATGCCGAGCAGCTTGTTCTTCAGCCTTGTCACCCGGCTCTCATCGGCGCTCGCTGCCTGCGTTTCGGCCTCAGGCGCGGCGTCGGTGGGGGCCGCGATGGTGGCGGTGGCGACAGGTGCCTCCTTGGCGGCCTTGGCCGCCAATTTTTCGGCTTTGGCCGCTTCCTTCTCGGCCAGGGCTTGTGCCTTGGCGGCTTCCTTGGCCTGCTTGGCAGCTTCTATGGCGGCAAGCCTCTGTTCCTCGGCCTTCTGCTTGGCGGCCTTTTCGGCGTCGAGTGCCGCCATCTTGCGGCCGGCAGGCGAATCGATGCGGCCCATGCGCGCCGTCTCGGTCAGCGAGCCATCGGAATTGAGCGACGGCGGGTCGATCGGCACGCGTTCGCCGCGCGCCCGGCGCTTGGACCAGTCGGAGACGATGCTGGCTTCCTTGACGCCGGCGATGGTCGGCTTCGGCGGCGGCACGCTGGCCTTGAGTGCGCCGTTGAACGCCGCGTCGTAGGTGCTCTGATAGGCGTTGTAGGCGCTCTTCAGCGAATCCGGCTGCGTGGTCGCCGGGCAGGCGCCGGTCGGGTTGAAGGTCTGGCCGTCGGCGGCAACCTGGTTGAAGACATAGCGCTTCTCGCAGACGTCGACCTTCGGCGGCACCTTGGTGACCTCGAAATTGTCGTAGCCGACCTTCAGCATCTTCCAGAATTCGTAATTCGGGTCGTTGCGATAGCGCGCCATGTTGGCGGCGGTCATGCGGAACGGAAACGCCTGTATCTGGAATTCTGTCTGGCCGCCCTGGAAGGCGTCACGGCCAAAGGCATAGATCTGTTCGATCTGCGCATCGGTCATCGAATAGCAGCCTGACGACGAACAGGCGCCATGCACCATCAGATTGGCGCCGGTGCGGCCATTGGCGCGGTCATAGGCGTTGGGAAAGCCGATGTTGAAGGACAGATGATAGTTCGAGCGCGGGTTCATCTGCGCCGGACGCACCGTATAAAAACCTTCCGGCGCCTGGCGGTCGCCTTCGGTGTATTTCGGCCCGAGCTTGCCCGACCATTTGCAGATGTCGTAGCTGGCGACCATGTCGTAGCGGCCGTTGGTCTTGGCCTTCCAGATTTCGAGCTTGCCCTCTTCCTTGAAGATGCGGGCCATCACCGACGAGGTGCGGATCATGCCCTTGGCCCTCATGTCGGCGAGGATCTTGTCAGGCAGCGGCTTGTTGGCCTCCGGGGCAAAATCCTTCATCGACGAATCGTTGCAGCCGGCAACGCCGAGGGCTGCGATCAGGATTCCGGTGCGGGCAAGCTTGGCGAACATGGCTGCGGATATCGTCTTTTTCTCTGGCGCCAAGGCGATACATGCCACGGCTACTGCACTGAACGTGGACGGACCCTAAGCCCGTTAACCCTAATAAATTCCTTACCGCAAGTGTCGACGCGTCCCCTCGGGCAGTCTCATTGAGCCGAAAGCAGCGGCATTTTTGTGGCAAAAATGCTCCGCGCCGCCACATTGTGGCGGGCAGGACCGGACAGCGGTTTAAAGACTACGACCCATTGCCAGGTATTTCTCGCGGCGCTGCTCGCGGAAGTCGGTGTTGGCGCCGGAGAATTCCTTCATCGTCCTGGCGATGAGATCGCCGGTCGCGGCGATCACCGTTTCCGGGCCGCGTTGGGCGCCGCCGAGCGGCTCGGGGATGATGGCGTCGATGATCTTCAGCTCCAGAAGATCCTGCGCGGTGATCTTCATGTTGGTGGCCGCGTCCTTCGAGCGCGTCGTGTCGCGCCACAGGATCGAGGCGGCGCCCTCCGGCGAGATCACCGAATAGATGGCGTGTTCGAGCATGTAGACCCGGTTGGCGGTGGCGATCGCAATGGCGCCGCCGGAGCCGCCTTCGCCGATGACCACCGAGATCGACGGCACTTTCAGGCCAAGGCAGGCCGAGGTCGAGCGGGCAATGGCTTCCGCCTGGCCGCGCTCCTCGGCACCGACGCCTGGATAGGCGCCAGCGGTGTCGACGAGCGTCAGCAACGGGATTTTGAAGCGGTCGGCGAGCTCCATCAGTCGCACCGCCTTGCGGTAGCCCTCCGGCCGCACCGAGCCGAAATTGTGCTTCAGGCGGCTCGTCGTGTCGGAACCCTTTTCCTGGCCGATGATCGCCACCGGCTCGCCGCGAAAACGGGCGAAACCGCCGACAATCGCCTGGTCCTCGCCGAAATTGCGGTCGCCGGCGAGCGGCGTGAAATCGCTGAACAGGCCCTTGATGTAGTCGATGCAATGCGGCCTGTCCGAATGGCGCGCCACCTGCACCTTCTGCCACGGCGTCAGCGCCTTGTAGATGTCGCGCAGCGCGTCGCGCACGCGCTTCTCGAGACGGCTGATCTCGTCGCCGACGTCGACCGCTTCGCCATTCTCGGCAAGCTTCTTCAACTCGAGGATCTTGAGTTCAAGGTCCTGCACCGGCTTTTCGAAATCGAGGTAATTGTACATGGGTGAGCGGACCGATACGTCGGAAGGCGATGGCTGACGGAACCCTTGAATCCATGGCTCCGGGCGGTGAAATGTCGTCCTCACATAGCGATATGAGGCCTAGTCGGCAAGCGGATGATGATCGTTGACCAGCCGCACCAGCCGCTCCTCCAGCACATGGGTGTAAATCTGTGTCGTCGATATGTCGGCATGGCCGAGCAGTTGCTGCACCGCCCTGAGATCGGCGCCGTTCTGCAAGAGATGGCTGGCGAAAGCGTGGCGCAGCACGTGCGGTGAGATCTTCGCCGAGGCGATGCCGGCCCTTGCCGCCAGCCCTTTGAGGTCGCGGGCAAAGACCTGGCGCGAGAGATAGCCGCTGTCGGACGCGGCCGGAAACAGAAACGGGCTGTCGGCGAAGCCCGGCACCCTGGCGCGGGCGGCAAGCCAGCTCCGCATCGCCGTGCGCGCCTTGACTGAGAGCGGCACCACGCGCTCCTTGTCGCCCTTGCCGCGCACCATGAAGAACCGGTCGTCGCGCTGCGCCACCGTCACCGGCAGGCCGACCAGTTCGGAAACGCGCAAGCCGGTGGCGTAAAGCACCTCGACCAGCGCGTGCAGGCGCAGTGAAGCCAGACTATCGCCGTCGCCAAGCGAGGCATTCGCCGCCTCAAGTGCTGCGCGGTCGATGAGCCGGCCGGTGTCGGCCTCGCTCATCGTCTTCGGCAGCGGCCGGCCCTTTTTCGGGCTGTCCAGCGTGCCGGTCGGGTCGTCTGCGCGCAGGCCTTCGGCGTAGAGGAATTTGAAGAACTGACGGATCGCCGACAGCTTGCGCGCCTGCGACGTCGGCGCAAAGCCACGCGCGGCGATGTCGTCGAGATAGGCGCGGATATCGGCGGCGCCGGCACCGGCGAGCCCTCCAGCGATCGCGCTTGACGCGTCTTCGAGGTCGCGGCGGTAGGAGGACAGCGTGTTTTCGGCGGCCCCGCGCTCGGCGCTCATCATTTCCAGGAAGGCTTCGATGCGGGCGGCGCTGTTCATTCGGGGGTTTCTTGGCAGGCTTTCCTGGCAGGACGTTTCCGGGCAGGGATCAGCTTTTCTTGAGTTAGCTTTTCTTGGGATTGAGCTTTTCGGGAGGAATGCGCACGTTCATTTCCGCTTTCTTCGGCTCGACGAACATCACCAGCGCGAACATCGTACCATAGGCAATGCCGGCCAGAATCGCGAGGATCACGACAAAGCGAAACAGTGTCGGCATCAATTTTCGCCCGTCTTCTTGTTCTGTGTTTCCAAACCCTGTGCCCTTATGGGACGCCAATCCGGCCAATTCAAGGAAGAAGCTCAGGCCTGTTAGCAACTTCTGATGCAGGTCCCGGCCAGCCCATATCAGGCTCTGGGTGCTCGCCACGCTTGACGCAAACCGGCTTTTCATGTCGATACGCCGGCAAAGAGGGCCCTCGAAACATCCGATGAACGCGCTGCCAGCAAATCCTCCAGGCGAGAACCATGCCGCGCTGCTTGGCCGGCTGGGCAGCAGTTCCATCGTCTTTGTCGGTTTGATGGGCGCCGGCAAGACGGCGATCGGCCGCAAGGTGGCGACGATGCTGGCGCTGCCCTTCATCGACAGCGACCAGGAGATCGAAAGCGTCTCGCGCATGACCGTTCCGGAGCTGTTCGAGCGCTATGGCGAGACCGAGTTCAGGGCTCTGGAGCAGCGTGTCATCCTGCGCGTGCTGGAAAACGGCCCGCAGGTGCTGTCGACCGGCGGCGGCGCCTTCATGAATGCGCAGACGCGCGAGGCCGTCGCTGCCCATGGCGTGTCGGTGTGGCTGAAGGCCGAACTCGACCTTTTGATGGAACGCGTCTCCAAGAAGCAGAACCGGCCGCTCCTGAAAAGCGCCGATCCGCGCGCCGTGCTGGAACGGCTGATGGACGAACGCTACCCGGTCTACGCAACATCCGATGTCACCGTGCCGACCCGCGACGATCGCAAGGAAGTCATCGCCGCCGAGGTGGTGGGGGCGCTGTGCCGGCATTTCGGCATTGATGAGATTGCCGCGACAGGCGAGGTGGGATCGTGAGTGCGGATCAACCAGTCACCGTCGAGGTCGGCCTTGGCGACCGGACCTACGACATTCTGATCGGCTCCGGGCTGCTGGCGCGCGCCGGGGCGGAGATTTCACACCGCCTGCCGGGCACACGCGCCGCTGTCATCACCGACGACAATGTCGCGGCGGCGCATCTCGATGCACTGAAGGCCGGCCTCGAAAAGAGCGGCATCCAGCCCGCAATCATCACGCTGCCGCCCGGCGAGAAGACCAAGAGCTTTGCCCATCTTGAAGAGGTGGTCGACGGCGTGCTGGCCGCCAGGCTGGAACGCGGCGACATCGTCATCGCCTTCGGCGGCGGCGTCATCGGCGACCTTGCCGGCTTTGCCGCCGGCATTGTGCGGCGCGGCATGAATTTCGTGCAGATCCCGACTTCGCTCCTTGCGCAGGTCGATTCCTCGGTCGGCGGCAAGACCGGCATCAACAGTGCGCGCGGCAAGAACCTTGTCGGCGTCTTCCATCAGCCGAAGCTGGTGCTGGCCGACACCGAAGTGCTCGACTCGCTGCCGATCCGCGAATTCCGCGCCGGCTATGCCGAGCTCGCCAAATACGGCCTCATCGACCGGCCGGAATTTTTCGCCTGGCTGGAAGAGAACTGGTCAAAGGTGTTCGCCGGCGGCCCGGAGAGGGCTGAAGCGATTGCCGAAGCCTGCCGTGCCAAGGCCGACGTTGTCGCCCGCGACGAATTCGAGACCGGCGACCGCGCGCTGCTTAATCTCGGCCACACATTCGGCCATGCGCTGGAAGCCGCCACAAGGTATGACGGAACCCGCCTCGTGCATGGCGAGGGCGTCGCCATCGGTATGGCGCTGGCGCACCGGTTCTCGTCGCGGCTCAATCTGGCCAGCCCCGACGACGCGGCGCGCGTCGAGGCGCATCTGCGCGCCGTCGGCCTGCCCTGGCGCATGGCCGATATTCCTGGCGAATTGCCGGATACCGAGGCGCTGCTTGCCTTCATCGCGCAGGACAAGAAAGTGTCGCGCGGCGCGTTGACCTTCATCCTGACGCGCGGCATCGGCCAGGCCTTCATCGCCAAGGATGTGCCGGCTTCGGAAGTGCTGTCCTTCCTGAAAGAGAACCATCCGGAACAACAGAAGAGCCGGCCGGGCCAACAGAAGAGCCGGCCGATATGACCAACGAGACCGGCTGGATCGTCGTCGCCGTCCTTGCCACCCTCGTCCTGCTGGCCGTTGCCTTGCGCACGCGCCTGCTTGCCGCGTTCGGCTATGAACTGTCTCGCATCGAGCCGCAGCGGTCGAGCGAGGCCGAATTGCGCGGCGCGGTCGACGATTTCCGCCGCGACGGCCAGGTGGTGCGCGAGGATCGCGACCGCGTCGGCGGCCTGTTCGACCTCGCCGAACTCGAAGTATCCGACATCATGGTCCACCGCACCAACATGCGCTCGGTCAATGCCGATAACGCGCCAGAGGCGGTGGTGCGCGAGATCCTGCAGAGCCCGCACACCCGCATGCCGCTGTGGAAGGGCTCGCTCGACAACATCGTCGGCGTGCTGCACGCCAAGGATCTGCTGCGGGCTTTGAACGATGTCGGCAACGATTTTTCCAAGATCGACGTGATGAAGATCGCCTCGAAACCCTGGTTCGTGCCCGACACCACGACCTTGCAGGAACAGCTCAACGCCTTCCTGCGCCGCAAGGCGCATTTTGCCGTCGTCGTCGACGAGTATGGCGAGGTCGAAGGGCTGGTGACGCTGGAGGACATCATCGAGGAGATCGTCGGCGAGATCGCCGACGAGCACGATGTCGACATCCAGGGTGTCAAGCAGGAGGCCGACGGCTCCGTCGTCGTCGACGGCACGGTGCCGATCCGCGACCTGAACCGGGCGCTCGACTGGAACCTGCCGGACGAGGAGGCGACCACTATTGCCGGCCTCGTCATCCACGAGACGCAGTCGATCCCCGAGGAGAAGCAAGCCTTCACGTTCCACGGCAAACGGTTCATCGTCATGAAGCGCGACAAGAACCGGATCGCCCGGCTCAGGATCAGGCCAGCCGGCGACGCTTAAAGCGCGTCGCGTTGAAGCGAATTCAGGCGGCGTGCTTCAAGCCCTGTCCTTTCAAGCTCCTGTCCCAATGCATGTCGCCCGAGACCGCTGCGCATTTTTGGACGCCATGAGAATCAGCGCAACTACGGAGCCTCATTCTGAGATCTGGCTCGTCGAGCGTTCGTGGATCGTCACGCCCGTCTCAGCGTCGACAGCTGCCAAGCTGACCTCGTAACCCCAAAGCCTGCGGATGTGACGAAGCGTGGCGTCGCGGCTGGCGTCATCGAGAAGGATGCCGTCATTGACCTTGTGCTGCAGTCGTAAATGCCGGTCGCCGAGCAGGTCGACATCCACCACCTGGATGTCCGGTTGGTTCGCGCCGACCTCGTAGCTGTGAGCGAGCGCGGCGCGTATCTTGTCATAGCCGCGTTCGTTGTGGATCGAGGCGACCTGACAATGCGGTTGGTCGGCAGCGTCGCTGAGCACAAAGAACCGCCATTTCCGGATCAAAGTCGGACTGAGGTACTGGCGGATAAAGGACTCGTCACGGTGGTCCGCCCACGCGTCGAGCAAGATCTCGCGCCAGTTGCCGTGGCCGGCGATGTCCGGAAACCAGTCCCGGTCCTCGGCCGTCGGCTCGGTCGAGATGCGCTGAATGTCCTGCATCATATCGAGGCCGAGAGCGTAGGGGTTGATGCCGGAAAAGCGTGGATCATCGAACGCCGGCTGGAAGATCACGTTGGAATGATTCCGCAGGATTTCGAGCATGGCACCTTCGCTGATCTGGCCGCGATCGAACAGCATGTTCATCAGAGTATAGTGGACGAAAGTGGCGCAGCCCTCGTTCATCACCTGTGTTTGCCGTTGCGGATAAAAATATTGTGCTATGACACGAACGATCCTGATGATCTCCCGCTGCCAGGGCTCTAGAACCAGGCTGTTCTTTTCCAGGAAATAAAGCAGGTTTTCCTCGGGAAGGTTGAGCGATTTCTTCCGCTCCGGGTCTTGTCTCTTGTCGTGGGACCTTTGCGGCGACGGCGGCAGCGTGCGCCACAAATCATTATAGGAGTGCTCTTCGTATTCGAGGCGCTCGCGAAGCCCTTCGCGCTGCCGCTCCGACGACAGCTTCGGCGGCCGGTGATAGCGGAACACGCCCTGCGCCATCAGCGCGTGGGCGGAATCGAGAACAGTTTCGACGGCGGCGAGGCCGTGCCGCTCCTCGCAACGGACGATGTAGCCTTTGGCGAAGTCCAGGTAACTGAGGATCGCCCCAGCGTCCGTCCATTGTTTGAACAACTGATTGTTCTTAAAGAAATGGTTGTGCCCGAGCGCAGCATGGGCTGTCACCAAGGCCTGCAGGGCCATGGTGTTTTCCTCCATCAGATAGACGATGCAGGGATTGGAATTGATGACCAGTTCATAGGCAAGCCCTCGCCCGCCTTTACGATAGAGCAGATCCTGGTGGAGGAAATGTTTGCCGAAAGACCAGTGATGGTACATGAGTGGCATGCCGACCGACGAATAGGCGTCGAGCATCTGTTGGGAGGAGATGATCTCCATTTGCACGGGGTAGGTATCGAGATGAAGCTCTTCGACCGCGATTGCCTCGATCGCGTCATAGGTCCGCGACAATGTCTTGAAATCCCAGTCTGACCCTGAAAAAAGAAGGCTGGATTTACTGGCTTGTCTGGCCATCGGACCCCCTCACGCTCTCTTAAGGGGAGCTGGCTGTCTGCCGAAGAGTTGGCGAAAGACCGGGTAGATATCGGCGGGCGTGGCGATGCGGCTCATCTGGAAGTTCGGCCATCTCAGGTCGATTTCGCTATAGGCACGCCATAGCGATGTCCCGTTTTCGGTCGTGCCGAAGATATGGGCTTCACGCTCGTCGATGATCTCGACATAGGCAAAATACTGGCACAGCCGCATGAGCTTGCCGTTGAGCAATGCCATGCATCGCTCGGAATCGCCGGCGAAATTGTCGCCGTCCGAGGCCTGGGCGGCGTAAATGTTCCATTCGTGGGAGGGGTAACGTTCGTCAATAATGCGGTGCATTTCCTCCAGCGCGGTGGAAACGACAGTGCCGCCGCTTTGCGTGTTGTAGAAAAATGTTTGCTCGTCGACCTCCTGGGCCAGGTGGGTGTGACGGATGAAGACGATCTCGATGCGGTCGTAGCGCCGTTTCAGGAACAGGTGCAGCAGCACGAAGAAGCGCTTGGCCAGATCCTTTTCACGCTCGCCCATCGAGCCGGACACATCCATCAGACAGAACATGACGGCATTGGCGTTCGGCACAGGTCGGGGATCGAAGCGGTTGAAGCGGATGTCGACAGGATCGACATAGGCAATTCGCCTGCGCCGCCGCTCCAGCCGGTCAAGCTCCTCGCGCAATGCCGCAACGCGCTGGCGCGCCGCTGCACTGGATGGCAACACCTCAAGCGTGGCGATTTCCTCGATGATGGCGTCCAATTCCTGCTGCTTAGGGCGCCTCAGCGCAATGCGCCGGCCGTGGCTGTTACGCATCGTGCGCCCAACATTGATATTGGTCGGTGAACCAGTGGCGGCGAAGCCAGCCCGGCGCGGCTTGAAGGCAAGGATCTCCTTTAGGTTGAGCTTGACCATATCTGGGAGTTCGAGATCCTCGAAAAAGAGATCGAGCACCTCTTCGCGTGACAGCACGAAACGAAAGGCATCTTCAGACACCGTGTTTCCTGGGGACGACGCGCCGGCGCGGTCGCCTTGGCCGGGCTTGGGGATCAGGTCCCCAGGGGAGAAATGCCTGTTGCCCGGCAGGATGTGCTGGCGCCTGCCGCTGTTCCTGGCGTTGTTGAAGCTCGGCTCGGCCGTTCCTGTTTCAGGCATGGGCACGGCGTGCTCGGCGTCCACGTCGGCGATCCTGCCGGTGCGGATCTGATCGCGTATGCTCCGCTTGAGTTCTTCCCGCGCGCGCCTGAGGAAGCGCTGGCGATTGCCCAAGCTTTTGTCCTTCGGATTCAGGCGGCGGTCGATAAAGATCGGCATGGAACCATTCGGGTTTTTCTCAACCCGCCCTGTTCACGCGCATGTACCAGTCGACAAGCCGGCGCACCTGCCGCTCGGTGTAGCCGCGTTCCACCATGCGCTGCACGAATTCATTGTGTCGCTTCTCCGTGACGCTGTCCTGCTTGGAGCCGAAACTGATCACCGGCAAGAGGTCTTCGACCTGGCCGAACATACGCTTCTCGATGACCTCGCGAAGTTTTTCATAACCTGTCCAGGACGGGTTGCGGCCGTGGTTCCGCGCCCGGGCGCGCAGCGTGAATTTGACCACTTCATTGCGGAAGTCCTTGGGATTGGCGATGCCGGCCGGTTTTTCGACCTGCGACAATTCCTTGTCCAGTACCTCGCGATTGAGAACCTGGCCGGTATCGGGATCCTTGTAATCCTGATCCTCAATCCAGGCATCGGCATAGGCGATGTAACGGTCGAAAAGGTTCTGGCCATACTCGCTGTATGATTCCAGATAGGCCTTCTGGATTTCGTGGCCGATGAACTCGGCATAGCGCGTTGCCAGTTCCGACTTGATGAACTCGAGATAGGCAGCTTCCGTCTCCTTTGGAAACTGCTCGCGCTTGATCGCCTCTTCCAGGATGTACATCAGATGCACGGGATCGGCAGCCACCTCCTTGGTGTCGTAGTTGAATGTCTGCGAGAGGATCTTGAAGGCGAAGCGGGTGCTTACGCCGGTCATGCCTTCGGCTACGCCGGCGGCGTCGCGATATTCCTGAACCGACTTCGCCTTGGGGTCGACTTCCTTGAGGTTTTCGCCGTCATAGGCGCGCATCTTGGTGTAGAGCGGCGAATTGTCGTGCTCGGCAAGGCGGGTCGAGACCGTGAATCGACTGAGAATGTCCAGCACTTCAGGTGCGCAGGGGCTACCCGCCAGTTCGCTCTCGCGTAACAGTTTCTCATAGATATGCCTTTCTTCGGTGGTCCGCAGGCAATACGGCACCTTGACTACGAGGATGCGGTCGAGAAAGGCCTCGTTGTTCTTGTTGTTCTTGAACTGCTGCCATTCCGATTCGTTGGAATGGGCCACGATGATGCCCTGATAGGGAAAGGCGCCGAAATTCTCGGTACCGTTGTAGCTGCCTTCCTGGGTCGCCGTCAGCAACGGATGCAGGACCTTGATAGGCGCCTTGAACATCTCGACGAATTCGAGCAGGCCTTGCGTGGTCCGGTTCAGTCCGCCGCTGTAGGAATAGGCGTCCGGATCGGACTGGCTGAAATTTTCCAGTTGTCTGATGTCGACCTTGCCAACCAGGGCCGAGACATCCTGATTGTTCTCGTCGCCAGGCTCTGTCTTGGCAATGCCGACCTGGCGCAGCCGCGAAGGCATCAACTTGACAACGCTGAATTTGGAAATGTCGCCGGACAGTTCGTCGAGGCGCTTGGCCGCCCATGGTGAGATGAGCCCGTTCAGACGGCGTCGGGCTATGCCGTATTTGTCCTCCAGCAGGTCGCCCATGCGATCGGGATGGAAAAGGCCAAGTGGCGATTCGAAAACCGGACTGATCTGGTTGCCGATCTTCAGCGTGTAGATCGGGCGCTGCTCCATCAATTTCTTCAGCCGTTCGGCCAGAGAGGATTTGCCGCCGCCGACAGGGCCGAGGAGGTAGAGGATCTGTTTGCGCTCCTCGAGTCCCTGGGAGGCATAGCGGAAATATCCGGCGATGCGCTCGATCGTTTCCTCCATTCCGTAGAAATCGAAGAAGGAGGGATAGACCTTAACGGTGCGGTTCGAGAAAATACGGCCGAGCCGCTCGTCCTTGCTGGTGTCGACCAGGTTCGGCTCACCGATTGCCTCGACCATCCGTTCAGGCGCCGAGGCATACATTGATTTGTCCTCTCGGCAAGCAAGGAGATATTGCTGGAGGCTGATTTCCTCTTGGGCCGCGTTCGCATAGATCTCCGAAAACAGATCGAAGACGTCGGACTGATTCTCGCGCATGATACTTTGCCCTCAGAGCCGTTCTGGCTGTCAGCTGGCTCATCATATATTCAACTGCCGGAACGCATTGTGGTTCCCTTCACATGAAGGAGAGCGCGTGCATCTGGCATCGAAGCCCGGGACGCCACCCATGTGACTGGAATGCTTGCCTGAATACTTAGGTGGTGATGACCAGATGAGACCGTCAAGGGGCAGATATTGATTTCGTGAACTGAACTGCAAAGGCCGTGCATCTGATGCGGCCTGATGCTGCGAGAGTTGCGACCCGGTGCGAGTTCGACGAGGCCCGGTTGATCCGGCCTCCTCTGCGGACCTCCGGGTATTACCAATCCTTAACTGGACGCTCGTGGCGCCTGCGGGCACTGTTGGCCTACACGGTCGGGAGACCATGATGATCGATCGACGAAGCCTCATTCTGGCCTCCGTGGCGGCGATGCTGCCATTGGGAGCATCGGCCGCGCGGCGCCCGCGCCAACCCGCGCCAAAAACATTCGATTACGGACCGGCCAGGCTCGACATCTATGCGCCCGACGGCGCAACCGGCTTGCCGGTGGTCTTTTTCGTCCATGGCGGCACCTGGCAGTTCGGCAAGCGCAGCCAGGTGGACGCCAAGCCGGCCTTCCTGCTCGCCAACGGCTTTTGCTTCGTCTCCATCGACTATCGCATGTTGCCCGAGGCCGATGTCGCCACGCAGGCCGGCGACGTCGAAAAGGCCTATGCCTATGTGCGCGCCAACATCGCCCAGCATGGCGGTGATCCGAACCGCATTGTCGGCATGGGCCATTCGGCGGGCTGCCATCTGATTGCCTTGACCGGCATGCGCGGCGGGCTGCCTGGCGTCGCTGCCCTGCTTCTTGATGATACAAGGGCCTATGATCTTGCAGCGCTTGCCAAGGATGGCGGCATGGTCCGGGCCTATGCGCGTGTCTTTTCCGATCCTTCGCAATGGGCAACACTTTCGCCGGCCAGCTATGTCGATGGCCGCAAGCATCCGCCGACCTTCATCGCCTATTCGGGCGCTTCGGGCCGCGGCGAGGAGTCGAAGGCCTTTGCCGAGCGCCTGCGCGCCGCCGGCACACAGGTTACGCTGTTCGACGGCAGCGCCTATACGCACATGTCGATCAATCGCGATTTCGGCGAGGATGGCGACGCGCTGACGGCGGCGGCGCTGGCGTTCCTGAAATCGACGGTCGGCTGATCCCCGACCCCGACGAAGCACAGGCGTCAGAGGACTTGGATCAGACCAAAAGCGCTGGCGGGATATTGCCGGGCGGGCGCCTGCCAGTGCAATTGCACTCTTCGATCGTCAAGCGGGAGAGAATTTCATGAACGGCGCCGATGTCCTGTGTGACGTGCTGCTGGCCAATAATGTGACGGTCTGTTTCGCCAACCCCGGCACATCCGAAATGCACTTCGTTGCCGCACTTGACCGCAAACCCGAGATGCGTTGCGTGCTCGGCCTGTTCGAGGGCGTGGTGACGGGTGCCGCCGACGGCTATGCGCGGATGACCGATCGGCCGGCCGTGACGCTGCTGCACACCGGTCCGGGCTTGGCCAACGGCCTGGCCAATATGCACAATGCCCGGCGCGCACTGAGCCCGATGATCAACATTGTCGGCGACCACGCCTCCTACCATCTGGCGCTCGACGCCCCGCTCACCAGCGATATCGAGAGCCTTGCGAAGCCGATGTCGAACTGGGTGCGCCGTGTCGATGGTCCGAGCGATGTCGGCCCCGCTGCGGAGGCCGCCTTTCGTGCCTCTCTGACGCCGCCGGGCATCGCGACCCTGATCCTGCCGGCGGATGCCGCCTGGGGCGAGGTCGGCGCGGTCTCGTCCGGCAAGGTGAAGCTTGCGCGGCCGCCCGCCGTCGACATGGACGCGGTGCGCGAGATCGCCGCAGCGATCCGTGCCGCGCCGGGTCGTGCCGGCATCATCGTTCGCGGACAGGCCGCACGAGCCGATGCGCTTGCCGTCGCCGGCCAGATATCGACGGGCAGGGATGTCCGTTTGTTCAGCGAGGTCCTGATCGCCCGGATGCAACGCGGGCGCGGACGTGTCGCGCCGACCCGCATCCCCTATCCCGTCGATGCGGCGACGGCGCTGCTTGGCGATATCGACGTCCTGGTGCTGGTCGGCGCGAAGGAGCCGGTTGCCTTCTTCGCCTATCCGGGAAAGCCGGGGCGGCTTGTTCGCGAGGGCTGCCAGGTGCTGATGCTGGCAGCGCATGGCGACGACCTGCACGCGGCGCTGGAAGCGCTTCGCGACGAACTCGGCGTCAAGCCGTCGCAGCAAACGGTGTTCGCGACCGCCTTCCCCGACGAGGCAACGCCGAGCGGCAAGCTAACGGAAGATGCCATCGCGCTGTCAGTGGCGCGAAAGCTGCCCGCCGATGCGATCGTCTGCGACGAAGCGGTGACTTCGGCGCGGCGTTTCTTCGCGCTGTCGGCCTTTGCCGCGCCTCACGACTACATGATGGGCACGGGCGGATCGATCGGTGGAGGCATTCCGCTGGCGACCGGGGCGGCGATCGCCTGTCCCGGCCGCAAAGTGATCAATCTCGAGGCCGATGGCAGCGGCATGTACACGGTGCAGGGACTGTGGACCCAGGCCAGGGAAAAGCTCGACGTGGTGACGATCGTCTTTTCGAACCGGACCTACGCGATCCTGCATGGCGAAATGCGCAATGTCGGCGTCGGGGCGATCGGCCAGAACGCCAGGCGCATGCTCGACCTCGACCGTCCGTCGCTGGACTGGGTCTCGCTGGCCAAAGGCATGGGCGTGGAGGCGGCTCGTGCCGATACCTGCGAGCGCTTCGACACGCTGCTGGACAGTGCCTTGTCGCGCCCGGGACCGTTTCTCATCGAAGCGGTGCTCTGAGCACAGCGAAGCGGAACTGACCTACCAGCGTGTCTTTTCACCGGGAGCCGCCGGTTCGATCGCCAGCGCGTGCACGCCGGCCTTCAGTTCGTCGGCAAGCAGTTCGTTAACGGCGCGGTGGCGGTCTATGCGGCTCATGCCGGCAAAGGCGGAAGCGACGACGCGGACGCGAAAATGCGTCTCGCCGGTGCCGTCATAGGTGCCGTGATGGTCGGAGTCCTGATGGTGATGGCCGGCATGGAGATGGCTTTCGTTGATGATGACCAGCCGGTCCGGCGAAAATGCCCTGTTGAGCTTGTCTTCCATGGTCGCCTGTATGGACATCGCCGTCTCCCTTCACCACATGTGGCTGGCGCATCAGCCGACAAGCCGGTTTCAGCTCCCGCAAAAGCTGCTGCCGCGCAACAAAATCCGCCATTCGCCTGCTTTATGCCGCGATTCAGCGGTTAGGGCGATCATCGCGAAAATGTCAATTCTTGTTTCGCATCTGCGAACGCCCCATAAATGGGTAAGATGAAGCCGTACCCCAAATATTTCGAGAAGATTCGCGTCCGCCCCGACAAGGACGCGGAGCTGAAGTCGCACTCGCCGATCTGTCAGTGGGATGGCTGCAAGGAGGCGGGCACCCATCGCGCGCCGGTCGGGCGCATGAAGGAGGGCGAGTATTTCCGCTTCTGCTTCGACCATGTGCGCGAGTACAACAAGGGCTTCAATTATTTTTCCGGCGTGCCGGACACCGAGGTTGCGCGCTTCCAGAAGGAAGCGATGACCGGCCACCGGCCGACCTGGAAGATGGGCGTCAATGGCGCTTCGACGCGATCGTCGCCCGATATGGCTCAGATGCGTTCCGGCCGTGCCGGCTACTACAACCGCATGCGCGACCCGTTCGACCTGTTCAAGGGGCCGAAGGATCCGCGCGAGGCGCGCGAGCGCAAGGCCAAGCCGCTTGAGGCCAAGGCGCTGGAAACGCTTGGCCTTGATACAAAGGCGACTGGCAAGGAGATCAAGGCGCGCTATAAGGAACTGGTAAAGCGTCACCATCCGGATGCGAATGGCGGCGACAGAGGTTCGGAAGACCGGTTCCGCGATGTGCTGCAGGCCTATCGCGTGCTCAAACAGGCGGGCCTGTGCTGAGCGACCATACGGTTCGTGTCGTTTTCCAACTTTCATAAGGTTGGAAAAGGCTCTAAGACCGCCCCCGGACAAAATCGATTGCCGGCGAAATCAGGCTTTCGCCCGTGGAGACGTTGAGAGATATGAACAAGGTCGATCGCGACATCGCCAATTTGCCCGACACGACGGTGTCGGTGAAGGAAAAATTCGGCTTCGAGTCCAAGATGGTGGTGCCGGCCTATTCGGTCACCAGCGAGCATGTGCCCGACATCGATCCGGACTATCTGTTCGACAAGAACACGACCATGGCGATCCTCGCCGGCTTTGCCTACAACCGCCGCGTCATGGTGTCGGGCTATCATGGCACTGGCAAGTCGACCCATATCGAGCAGGTCGCCGCCCGCCTCAACTGGCCTTGCGTGCGCGTCAACCTCGACAGCCATGTCAGCCGTATCGATCTCGTCGGCAAGGATGCGATCGTCGTCAAGGACGGCTTGCAGATCACCGAATTCCGCGACGGCATCCTGCCCTGGGCCTACCAGCACAATGTCGCGCTGTGCTTCGACGAGTATGACGCCGGCCGTCCGGACGTGATGTTCGTCATCCAGCGCGTGCTGGAATCGTCTGGCCGGCTGACACTGCTCGACCAGAGCCGGGTCATCCGCCCGCATCCGGCGTTCCGGCTGTTCTCGACCGCCAACACGGTTGGGCTCGGCGACACCACTGGCCTCTATCACGGCACCCAGCAGATCAACCAGGCGCAGATGGACCGCTGGTCGATCGTCACCACGCTGAACTATCTGCCGCACGACAATGAAGTCGCCATCGTGCTGGCCAAGGCCAAGCACTATCGCGACACCAAGGGCAAGGACATCGTCAACAAGATGGTGCGCGTCGCCGACATGACGCGTTCGGCCTTCATCAATGGCGATCTGTCGACCGTGATGAGCCCGCGTACCGTCATCACCTGGGCCGAGAATGCCGAGATTTTCGGCAATATCGGCATGGCATTCCGGCTGACCTTCCTCAACAAGTGCGACGAGCTCGAGCGCTCGGTGGTGGCCGAGTTCTACCAGCGCGCTTTTGGCGAGGATCTGCCCGAGAGCGCCGCCAACGTGGTGCTGGGCTAAGCAGAGCCTCGATGGCGGGTCCGGGCGACAACACGCGCAACAAGTCGAAGACGGGGTCTGAAGCCGACAGCTTCAAGCGCGCCGTCACCGTCTGCATGCGCGCCATCGCCGGCGACAAGGAACTCGAAGTCGGCTTCGCCAAGGATCGGCCGGCGCTCGCCGGCAGCCGTGCGCGACTGCCCGAACTGCCGAAGAAGGCATCGAAGACCGACATCGCCATCACCCGCGGCCTCGGCGATTCCATGGCGCTGAAGCGCGCCTGCCACGACGCGCGTATCCACACCAAGCTGGCGCCGGAAGGCAAGGCGGCCCGTGCCGTCTACGACGCGGTCGAGCAGGCCCGCGTCGAAGCGATCGGCAGCCGCGCCATGCAAGGCGTCGCCGACAATATCGGCTCGATGCTGGAGGACAAATACGCCAAGGCCAACCTCGTCGACGTCAAGGACAAGGCCGACGCGCCGATCGAGGAAGCGCTGGCGCTGATGGTGCGCGAGAAGCTGACCGGCCGCCCGATCCCGAAGAGCGGCGAGCGGCTGGTCGAACTGTGGCGTCCGTGGGTCGAGGAAAAGGCCAGCGCCGATCTCGACGGTCTTTCGGCCAAGCTCGACGACCAGCAGGCCTTCGCCCGGGTCGTGCGCGATATGCTCGCCTCCATGGAAATGGCCGAGGAACTCGGTGACGACCAGGAGACGGAAGACTCCGAGGACAATGACGACAACCAGCCGCAAGGCGAGGAGCAGAGCGAGGAGGGCGGCGAAGAGGATTCCGGCTCCGAGCAGTCGCAGTCGGAGGATGCCGAGGCTTCCGCCGACGACGAGCAGTCGGCCGAGACGGAAGCCTCCGACGCCACCGCCGACGATCTGTCCGACGATGACGATGCGGATGCCGAGACGCCCGGCGAGGCGCGCCGCAACGACAATCCCTTCACCAATCTGCCGAAAGAGATCGACTACAAGGTCTTCACCACGGCTTTCGACGAGACGGTCGGCGCCGAGGAGCTTTGCGAAGAGGAAGAGCTCGACCGGCTGCGCGCCTTCCTCGACAAGCAGCTTGCCAATCTGTCCGGCGTCGTCGGCCGGCTGGCCAACCGGCTGCAGCGCCGGCTGATGGCGCAGCAGAACCGGTCCTGGGATTTCGACCTCGAGGAAGGTTATCTCGATCCGGCGCGGCTGGTGCGCGTCGTCATCGATCCGATGCAGCCGCTGTCCTTCAAGCAGGAGCGCGACACCAAGTTCCGCGACACGGTGGTGACGCTGGTGCTCGACAATTCCGGCTCGATGCGCGGCCGGCCGATCACGGTTGCCGCCACCTGCGCCGACATCCTGGCGCGCACGTTGGAACGCTGCGGCGTCTCGGTCGAGATCCTCGGCTTCACCACGCGGGCCTGGAAGGGCGGGCAGGCGCGCGAGAAGTGGCTGAAGGACGGCAAGCCGCCGAACCCCGGCCGCCTCAACGATCTGCGCCACATCATCTACAAATCCGCCGATCATCCGTGGCGGCGGGCACGGCGCAATCTCGGCCTGATGATGCGTGAGGGCCTGCTCAAGGAAAACATCGACGGCGAGGCGCTGCTGTGGGCGCACAACCGCCTGATCGCCCGGCCGGAACAGCGCAAGATCCTGATGATGATCTCGGATGGCGCCCCGGTCGACGATTCGACGCTGTCGGTCAATCCGGGCAATTATCTCGAGCGCCATCTGCGCGCCGTCATAGAATTGATCGAGACGCGCTCGCCGGTGGAACTGCTGGCCATCGGCATCGGCCATGATGTCACCCGCTATTACAGGCGCGCCGTCACCATCGTCGATGCCGAGGAACTGGCCGGCGCGATGACCGAGCAATTGGCTTCGCTGTTCGCCGAGGAAAGCGCCCGCGACACGCGACGCGGCGGCATGCGGCGCGCCGGATGATTTTTTTGCGCGGCGGCTTCCGGCAGACGTTTTTCGCCGCCGTCGCCCTGCTTGCCGGCATGGCCTCGGCGCCTGCCGGTTCGGCCGGCTCGACTTCGGTGGAACCGGTCGAAGTCTCGGCCCGCCCGATCACCGAATTCCAGATCAGTCGCGCCGAAAAGCAGTTCGGCTCGCTCGAATTCGTCGGCGGGCTGGAGATGACGTCGCGGACACGCGATTTCGGTGCCTTGTCGGCCTTCCGCTTTCTGAGAGGCGGCAGCGATTTCATCGGCGTTGCCGAAACCGGCTTCTGGTTCTTCGGCACGGTGGTGCGCGACGCCGACAAGCGGCCGTCCGGCATCCGGAATTTCCGCATGCAGCAGATGGTCGACACATCGGGCCAGGCGATCGACAAGAAGTGGGAAGTCGACGCCGAAGGCCTCGCGGTCAAGGATGGTATCGCCACCGTCGGCTTCGAGCGCAACCACCGCGTCGCCCGGTTCAAGATCGACCCGGCCGACATGAAGGCGCCGTTGAGGCAGCTGGACTTCCTGGTGCCGGCCCGGGAGCTGCGCCAGAATCGCGGCTTCGAGACCGTCACCCATGCCAATGCCAACAGCCAGCATCAGAGCGGGCTGGTGGTGGTGTCTGAAAAGAGCCTCGACAAGGCCGGCAACATCTATGCCGCCATCATCGAAGGGCCGCACAAGGGCGTCTTCACCGTCAAGCGCAACGGCGATTTCGACATCACCGACGGCGCCTTCCTGCCGGATGGTGACCTGTTGTTGCTGGAGCGCAGCTTTTCGATGGCCAGCGGCGTCAAGATGCGGCTGCGGCGCATCCATGGCGAAAGCGTCGAGAAGGGCGCCGTCGCCGACGGGCCGGTGCTGCTGGAGGCCGACATGGGCTACCAGATCGACAATATGGAAGGGCTCGACGTCTGGACCCGCGACGACGGCGCGCTGATGGTGTCGCTGATTTCCGACGACAACCACTCGATCCTGCAGCGCAACCTCTATCTGGAATTCATCCTGCACCAGGATTGAGCGACGCTCCAACCGCGAACCTGAAGTTGAGGGTTTTCAACGGCGGTTCGATTTGGTCGGACGCCTTCCCCCACTCCGTCGCTGCTTCGCAGCGCCACCTTTCCCCCTCCGGAGGAAGAGGAAGGGAGTCTGGTTTGGCGAACGCGTGCTTTCCTCTACCCGTCGAGGGGGAAACGCCCTTCCTCTCCCCCGTCGATCGGGGGAGAGGTGTCGAGCGAAGCTCGACGGAGTGGGGGTCGACTGTTCATCACTCGATTTGCGCTCGCCAAAATACTTTAGCCTAGACTTGACAATTAACCCTGACCCCGCAATACTCAAGTCCATGCTTAACTATTCCGAGATCGACAGCATCTTGCGGGCTCTGGTCGAGCCCACACGCCGGCAGATCCTGGAACGGTTGAGCCGCGGACCGGCCACGGTCAGCCAGCTGGCGGAGCCGTTCGGCATGACGTTCGCCGCCGTGCTGCAACATTTGCAGACGCTGGAGGCCTGCGGGCTGATCCGCAGCGAAAAGATCGGCCGGGTGCGCACCTGCCGGATCGAACCGGGCGGGCTTGCCCCGCTCGCCGACTGGATCACGCAACGCCGCATACCGGCGGAACGTCACCTCGACCGTCTTGGCCAGATCCTGGCCGAGACCGACCAATCGCCCCCGAAAGCTCAAGATCAGGAAAAGGACGAACAGACATGAACCAGATCGCCCCCGTGAAAGACGAGCATTCCGTCATCCACTCCACGTTCACCATCGAGCGGACCTATCCGCAATCGCCCGCCCGCGTCTTCCATGCCTTCGCCGACAAGGCGACGGTGCGGCGCTGGCGCGTGGAAGGCGACGGTTTTACCATCGCCGAATTCAGCTTCGACTTTCGCGTCGGCGGTGGCGAGGTGTCGCGTTTCAGCTATGGCGATGGTCCGGAGGTCAGGCTCGACGCGCAGTTCCAGGACATCGTTCCCGACCAGCGCATCGTGTTTTCCTACCGGATGGCAATCGGGCCGCAGCCAATGTCGGCGTCGCTTACCACCGTCGAGTTGACGCCCTCGGGCGATGGCACGCGGCTGATCTATACCGAGCAGGGTGCCTTTTTCGACGGTGTCGATTCCGCGAAGGGACGCGAGGAAGGAACCCGTGGGCTGCTGGAAGCCCTTGCCGCGGAACTCCAGAAGTCGAAGTAAACCGATCCGCTGCCCGGCTTTCGGTCAGGATCGTGGGCTGTTGGTGGCGATCCAGATGACATGGCGCGCGCCGCGCTTGCCGTTGGCGCGCGTGTTGACCTCCTCGACCACGAAACCCGTCTGCTTCAGCCGCCGCGCAAAGCCGCTGTCGTGGGCTTGCGACCACACCGCCAGCACACCGCCCGGCTTGAGGGCGGTGCGCGCGGCTCCCAGGCCCGGCAGACTGTAAAGCGCATCGTTGGATTTGTGGACGATGCCTTCCGGGCCGTTGTCGACATCGAGCAGGATGGCGTCCCAGGCCGCGGGCTCCGATCGTATCAGCCGGCCGACATCGGTTTCGGCAACGGTGACGCGCGGATCGTCGAGGCAGCCGCCAAACAAGTCGGTCATCGGACCACGTGCCCAGGCGACGACCGCGGGCACCAGTTCCGCGACGACGATGCTGGCATCATTGCCGAGTTCGGCGAGAGCGGCGCGCAGCGTGAACCCCATACCAAGACCGCCGATCAGAACCTTCGGCTGCTGGCGGCCGGCAATCCTGTCGCAAGACAGTTTTGCCAGCGCTTCCTCCGAACCGCTGAGGCGGCTGTTCATCAGCTCGTTGGTGCCGAGCATGATCGAGAATTCGGTGCCCCGCCGCTTGAGGCGAAGCTCTTGTCCGCCATCCGGGGTCTTTGCCGAATCGAGCTGGACCCAGGGGATCATGCTCTTTGTCCGACCATGATCTTTTCCGAAAACCGGATCCGACTTTTCGCTGACGCGGTCCTTCGGTTCAGGATCATGGTCTAGGCCGCGATAGCCGGCTGGCTCCAGCGGGCGGCGAGCAACCGGTAGGGGATCAGCGCGACAATTGCGATGATCAGCTTCACGCTGAGGTCGCCAAGTGCCCAGGAAACCCAGCGCATGGCGTCGACATGGAGCACACCCATCAGCGGCGCGGTTTCGAGCGCAAAGCTGTCGTTGGGACCAGCGAAGGCGAAGGCGGCAGAGAAGGCGACGGTAAAGAACACAGCGGTGTCGAACACCGAGCCGACCAGCGTGCCGACGATCGGCGCCCGCCACCAGCTTTGCCGGCGCAGCCGGTTGAACACGGTCACGTCAAGCAGCTGCGCGCAGAGGAACGCCGCGCCGGACGCCGCCGCGATGCGCACCAGCCGGTCGGCCGCGGTCTCGAATTCGATCAGGCCGTGACGAAACAGGAAGGGCGGGACAAGGATCGAGCAGACCACCGCGGTCATGAAGCCGACAAAGACGATCCTGCGTGCCACGGCAGGCCCGTAGCGGCGGTTGGCGAGATCGGTGACCAGGAACGAGAAGGGATAGGTGAAGGCGCCCCAGGTCAGCAGGTCGGCCAGCGACAGGCCGCCGATCTGCCCTTGCATCGGGAACTGCACGAGAATGTTCGACGCCACGACGACAAGCGCCATGGCGGCCACGAAGGGCAGATATCGCGAGAAGGAATTCATTTTTTTATCCTGGGTAATGGAACCAGCGGAGCATCACACCCCTTCGGGCGGTGCTCGCTTCGTATTTTGAGCATCGGATTGCCGAACCTTGCGGATCGATCCGATGCCCAGGGCGGTCGTCCCCCGCCTTAAACGATGTTAAGCTGCAACCTGTTCGGCGAGCTTCTTGGCAATCTGCTTCTTCAAGAGACGCGCGCGCTGCGACAATTCCTTGACGTCGGCCTTGGCCAGGAAAGCGTCCAGACCGCCGCGATGTTCGACCGAACGCAGCGCGTTGGCGGAAATGCGCAGGCGCACATTCTGGTTCAGCGCTTCCGAAATCAGCGTCACATTGACGAGGTTCGGCAGGAAGCGACGCCTGGTCTTGTTGTTGGCGTGGCTCACATTGTTGCCGGACATGACTGCCTTGGCAGTGAGTTCGCAGGTGCGGGACATTGTTCTAACCTTCAGTTCTCGGGGTCTGCCAAACATTCAAGCCCACGCCGGGTGGCGCGCGGTTCTGGTCAGGCGGCCTTATGGAAAAAGTTGGCGTTCCATAGTTGCATTTCGCCGAGGCGTCAAGCTCCGGCTTCCCCACGGACGCGCCCGGCATTTCATATTAAGGCCGGATTTCATCCTATAAGCGGTCTGATAGGGACATGCCAGCCCGGAGTTGCCCGCCTCCGGCCAAAAACAAGGACCCGATCCCGCCATGCCTCGTTCGTCTCATGCCCTTGTTGCCGTGCTTGCCATTGCCTTGCCGTCCGCCGCCACAGCTGCCTCGCCGCAATCGTTCAAGGGCGAGTACACGGTGTCGTTCTTCGGTCTTTCAATAGCGAAATCAACGTTTTCCAGCCACTATGAGAACGGAGCCTACGCGATCGAAGGCAGCGTCAAGGCCGCGGGCCTTGCCAAGCTGTTCGACGATACGCGCGGCACGATCTCATCCAAAGGCACGATTGCGGACAAGAAAATGGTGCCGCAGGCGTTCCGTGCCGATTACACCTCCGGCAAGAAGGCCTCGGTGGTCGACATCCGCTTCACCAATGGCACGGTCACCTCGACGCAGGTCATCCCGGCGCCGGGCAAGCGCGACCCCAAGGACTGGGTGCCGCTTGGCGCCAGCGACCTGTCGTCGGTGCTCGACCCGATGGCCGCCACCGTCATCCATGCCGACAGCCTCGACCAGGTCTGCGGCCGCACGGTGAAGTTCTATGATGGCGAGATGCGTGCCGACCTGACGCTGACCTATGCCTCGAAAGGCACGATCTCGGTGCCGGGCTACAAGGGCGACACCGTCACCTGCCGGATGGGTTTCGAGCCGGTGTCGGGCTACCGCAAAGGTCGCAAGGCGCTCAATTATCTGAAGGACCGCAGCCGCATGATGGTGACGTTTGCGCCGCTCGGCCAAACCGGCGTATATGCGCCGATCCACGCCACGGTCGAGACGCAGATCGGTACCTTGACCATCAGCGCCGGACGTTTCGAAGCGGTACAATAGGCGCGCTACTGGAGACAGAATGGGCGCGCCACTGGAGACAGAATGGGGCGCGCAACACTGATCGGCTTTTCGGCGGTCGCCATGTGGGCGCTGCTGGCGTTGCTCACGGATGCATCCGGCAAGGTGCCGCCGTTCCTGTTGTCGGCAATCACCTTCTCGATCGGCACCGGCGTCGGGCTTGTCGCACGGCTGTTCATGCCCGCCGCCGACAAGAACCAGAAGATACCGCCGCAAGTGTGGCTGATCGGCATTGCCGGCCTGTTCGGCTACCACTTCTTCTACTTCACCGCGCTGCGCAATGCGCCGGCGGTGGAGGCGAGCCTGATCGCCTATCTGTGGCCTCTGCTGATCGTGCTGGGGTGGGCGCTGATGCCGGGCGAGCGCCTGGCCTGGAACCATGTCGTCGGCGCGCTGCTCGGCCTTGCCGGTACCGTGCTGATCGTCACCAAGGGCGGCGGGCTGGCGTTCGACGCCCAGTATGCCTTCGGCTATGCCATGGCCGCCGTCTGCGCCGTGCTGTGGTCGTCCTATTCGCTTTTGTCGCGACGCTTCCCGTCGGTGCCGACCAGCATCGTCACCTGGTTCTGCGCCGCGACAGCGGTGCTGTCGCTCGCCTGCCATCTGGCGCTGGAACAGACCGTGCTGCCGGACGGCGCCGGCCAGTGGCTTGCCGTGCTCGGCCTTGGCCTGATGCCGGTCGGTGCTGCCTTCTATGCCTGGGACATCGGCGTCAAGCGCGGCAACATCCAGGTGCTGGGTGCTGCAAGCTACGCGGCGCCGCTGTTGTCGACGCTGGTGCTGATCGCCGCCGGTGTCGCCGAGCCGTCGCTGCGCATCCTCGCCGCCTGCGTGCTGATCACCGGCGGGGCGGCACTTGCGGCAAAGTCCCTGTTCCAGCGCAAGCCGGCCGAGACTGAGAGCGGAGCCAAGGCATCCGAAAACGGAGCCGGGGCATGACGATGCCGTTCCCAGGCGGCATCGACGCCAACGCCAATGCGACGCTGATCTTTTCGCTGGCGGCGGCGGTGATCTATGCTTTCACGCTAGGCATGCCGCCGAGGCTTGCCCGCTCGGCTGCAAAGACGCTCGCCGTGGCGATGCTTGCCGTGCTGGCGGCGCTGCAGGGCGGCCCGCTGCTGCTGGTCATTGCGCTCGCGCTCAGCGCCGTCGGCGACGCCTTCCTGTCGCGCGATGGCGAAAAGGCGTTTCTCGGCGGGCTGGCCAGTTTTCTCGTCGCCCACATCGTCTATGTCGCGCTGTTCCTGCGCAACGGTGGCGGGTTGACACTGCTTGGCGCCGAACCGTGGCGCGGGGCGATCGTCCTGGCCATGGTCGTGTTCGCGATCGTCATGCTGGCGGCGCTGAGGCGGCGCGTCGGTCCCGGTTTGCGTGTTCCGATCGTTGTCTATGTCGCGGCCATCCTGGCGATGGGAATCTCGGCGCTCACCACCAGCAACGCTTGGGTGATCAGTGGTGCCGTGTCGTTCATGGCATCGGACGGGTTGCTCGCCGCGGAAAAATTCCTGGTGGCCGCCATCTCGCCGCATCGCGTCTGGATGCGCTTCGCCGTCTGGGTACTCTACTACGCCGCCCAACTGGCGATCACCCTGGGGTTCCTGCTGCGTTAGGGTGTTCCAGGCTGCCAGCCCGGCTCAGCCAGCTCGAACGCGGCAAACTCAAAGCCCGGCGCGACGGTGCAGCCGACCAGCGTCCATTCGCCCAGGCTGCGCGCCGATTGCCACCAGCCGGCCGGCACGACGATCTGCGGCCGCTCGCCCGCCGCAAGGTCGGTGCCGAGCACCTGCTCGACCACGGCACCATCTTCCTCGCTCATCGACAGCGCCAGCGGGGCACCGGCATGGAAATGCCAGACCTCGGTGGCGTCCTTGACCCGGTGCCAGGCCGAAACCTGATGCCGTTCCAGCAGGAAATAGATCGCGGTCGAATGGCCGCGCGCGCCGCCAGCGCCATCACGAAAGGTCTCCGCATACCAGCCGCCTTCCGGATGCGGCTTCAGACCGAGGATCGCGATGATTTCGGCAGCAGCGGTCATGGGTTCCAACGTTCAGAAATTGTCCTTGCGCCTGCGGATTTCGGCGAACACCTCGGCGTCCGAGGCTTTCTCCAGCCCAAGATGCTTGCGGATCGCCGGATCGTGCCAGCGCAGGAACGGATTGGTCGACAGTTCCTCGCCGATCGTCGTCGGCAGCGTCGCCTTGTTGTCGGCCCGCAGCGCCTCGATCTTGGCGGCACGCTCCTTCAGCGCCGAATTGGTCGGGTCGACAGTCAGCGCGAAACGGGCGTTGGAGAGCGTGTATTCGTGGCCGCAATAGATTGTTGTGGCGGCGGGAAGCGCTGCGAGCTTCTTCAACGAGTCATACATGACCGGCGGCTTGCATTCGAACAGTCGCCCGCAGCCCAGCGCAAACAGCGTGTCGGCGGTGAACGCCACTTTCGATGCAGGCAAGTAGTAGGAGACGTGGCCGGCGGTGTGGCCGGGCGTGGCGATCACCTCGATCCGCTCGTCGCCGAGATGAATGACGGACCCCTCTTCGACGGTCTCGTCGATGCCGGGGATCTTGGCCTTCTCCGCTTCCGGGCCGACGATACGCAGCTTGAAGCGCTCCTTCAGCGCCAGATTGGCTTCGATGTGATCGACATGATGATGCGTGGTCAGGATCATCGTCGGCGTCCAGCCGGTGCGCTTGAGCGCGGCCAGGATCGGCGCTTCCTCGGGCGCGTCGATGATCGCGGTCTGACCGCTTTTCGGGTCATGCACCAGCACGCCGAAATTGTCGCTGCGGCACATGAACTGTTCGATTTCGACCGGCATCGCATCTATCTCCATTGTCGCCGCAGACATAGAGCGTCGGCGCGCCGATGTCATCCCAGGAATGTCCAACGACACCTCGGGAATGTCGAATGACATTCTGGAATGTCGGGCTCATCGAGGCCTTTTGTTGAAACCCGCCGATATCACGGCTACATCGCTGACATGCATTCCGACATCGTCGATCTTCGCTCCTTCTATTCGACAACACTCGGCCGGTTCGCCGAGCGCTCGATCACCATGGCGTTGTCGTCGATCTGGGCAGCCGTACCCAACGAGCGGCTGGTCGGCCTCGGCTACACCTTGCCGTGGCTGGAGCGCTTCGGCACGGACGCCGAGCGGGTCTTCGCCTTCATGCCGGCAACGCAAGGCGCGGTGGTCTGGCCAGCGACGGGGCCGACGGCGACGGCACTGGTCTTCGACGAGGAACTGCCGCTGGTCGATTCCTGCATCGACCGCATGCTGCTCGTCCATTCGCTCGAACATGTCGAAAACCCGCGCGAAACGCTGAACGAGATCTGGCGGGTGCTGTCGCCGGCGGGGCGCGTCGTCATCGTGGTGCCCAACCGGCGCGGTGTCTGGGCGCGCTTCGAGCACACGCCGTTCGGCAATGGCCGGCCCTTCTCGCGCGGCCAGCTGACCGAGCTGCTGCGCGAAGCGAATTTCACGCCCGCGTCCTGGTCGGATGCGCTGTTCTTCCCGCCGTCGCGGCGGCGTTTCATGATGCGCTTTCACAATGTGCTGGAACGCGCCGGCCGGCGGCTGTGGCCGATCTTTTCCGGTGTCATCGTCGTCGAAGCGCAGAAACGGCTCTATCAAGGCGTGCCGGTCGCCCAGCGCGCCTCGCGCCGCGTCTTCGTGCCGGTGCTGTCGCCGCACGGCGCCACGCGGCTAGGCCGCCGGGCCGAGGCCGAGGCAGCGACATCGTTGGCTCGCCGGGTGACACCTTCGTGATCATGGTGAAAATTTGCGACGCGCGGCGTTTCCCGACCTATCTGTCGTTCGCGGCCCGTTGAAAGACCAATGCCGTCAGTTCTCTCCATCCGGTTTCAGCACGCAATCTGAACGCAAGGACCACTGACATGGCTGATCAGCTGGACAAAGACGCTACCGCTCAGCCGGTTGCCGTGACGGTCGAGGCCAGCAGCCTGCGCGATCAGGTGGCGACGATCAGGCGGGCGCTGACGGGATCTCCGGTTCGCAAGACACTGCTCTGGATGTCGGCCGGCATCATGGCCGTGATCATCGCAACGTCGATCGGCCAGGTCCTGCTCAACCGCTGGAACCAGCCTTTCTACGATGCGCTTGCGCGCCGCGACATGGCGGCCTTCCTGCACCAGCTTCTCGTCTTCGCGGCAATCGCAGGCGGGCTTCTGGTGCTCAATATCGGCCAGACCTGGCTCAACCAGATGATCAGGCTGAAGTTGCGCGAGGCGTTGACGCTGGACTTGATCGAGCAGTGGATGCGGCCGGCACGCGCCTTCCGGCTGGCCAATGCCGGCGCCATCGGCGTCAATCCCGACCAGCGCATGCAGCAGGATGCCGCGCATCTTAGCGACCTGTCGACCGATCTCGGCGTCGGGTTGCTGCAGTCGTGCATCCTGCTCGTGTCCTTCGTCGGCGTGTTGTGGGAACTGTCCGCGGGCTTCGTCTTCCACATTGGCGGCACCTCGCTGGCCATACCGGGCTACATGGTCTGGGCCGCCATCCTTTATGCCGGCACCGCCTCCTGGCTGAGCTGGCTGGTCGGTCGGCCACTCATCCGCCTCAACAGTGACCGCTACACGCGGGAAGCGGAGCTGCGCTCTTCGATGGTGCGCGTCAACGAGAATGTCGATGCCATTGCGCTGTACCATGGCGAGGCCGACGCCAGGCGACGGCTCGGGCTCGACCTGGACACGGTGCTGGGCGCCATGCGGCGCATCTACACCGCCCAGATCAACCTGTCCTGGGTGACCGATACCTATGGCTGGATCACCGTCGTGGCGCCCATCCTGGTCGCGTCGCCGGTCTATTTCTCAGGCGATATCAGCTTTGGCGGGCTGATGATGGCGGTCGGCGCCTTCAACCAGGTCCACTCTTCCCTGCGTTGGTTCATCAACAACATCGGCAGCATCGCCGATTGGCGCGCCACGCTGATGCGCGTCGCCGACTTCCGCATCGCGCTCGATGAAACCGATGTACTGCATGACAAGGAAAGGCGCATCGAGTTCGGTGACAACGCCAATGGCAACCTGACTTTCGAGAAGCTGGAAGTGGCCTCGCCGGAGGGCTGCACTAGGCTCGGCGACCAGCATGTCGAAATCCGCCCCGGCGAGCGCGTCATGATCACCGGCGACCCGGGCGCGGGCAAGACGTTGTTCTTCCGCGCCATTGCCGGCCTGTGGCCGTGGGGAAGCGGGCGGATCGGCCTGCCGGCGGGAGAAACCCCCATATTCGTGCCGCGCGTTCCGTATTTCCCGGCGGGTACGTTGCGCGAGGTTCTCGATCACCCGAACGGACCAGCACCTGCGAGTGATGCCGACATTTCGGCGGTGCTTGCCGAGGTCGGTCTTGAACGGCTGTCTTCGTCGCTCGACCGCGCCGGACGCTGGGAGCATGAACTGGGCGATGACGAACAGCGCTCGCTGGCCTTCGCCAGGCTCGCCTTGCGACAGCCGAAATGGGTGATCATCGACGAAGCCATGGACGCATTCGACGGACCCTCACTGCGGCGCGTGCTGTCGATGCTGGAGAAGCGCTTGCCCGAGGCCGCGATCCTCAACATCGGGCGCGGCCTGCACAACAATCATTTCTTTCCGCGTGCGTTGACGATCGTCAAGGATTCCGGCGCACCGGCGCTGAAACCTGCCCGCGTCAGAGCCGGCGCGATCGACCCGCCGCCAGCTGGCGCCCGCCGCAAAAAGTAGGCTGTCTTCCTGGGTTACGGGCGCCAAGCTTTATTTTGCCGTGATCGCAAGGGAAGCTTGCCCCGAAGAAACAACCTTGGCGCCGGCCATGCTTGATGCGCTCCGCCTGCTTGCCTGTCTTGCCTGCGCCCAGGCAGCTCCCATCGCCGCGCCACGGGATGGGCTGGCCGTGGACGTCAAGCTGGTGCTGGCGGTCGACATCTCGCTGTCGATGGACGAGAAGGAGTTCGCCCTGCAGCGCGCCGGCTATGTCGAGGCACTGCGGCATGCCGATTTCATCCAGGCTGTCCGTGCCGGCAATACGGGCCGCATCGCGCTCGCCTATTTCGAATGGGCCGGCACGGTGCGCGACGACGGGGTCATCGACTGGCAAATCATCGACAGCGCCGAGAGCGCCAACAGCTTTGCCGACAAGGTCGCGGCGCGCCCGTTCCGGAGCTTCCGCGGCACCTCGATTTCCGGCGCGCTGGTTTTCGGCGCCGGGCTTTTCGATCGCACGTCCTTCGAGGGCGAACGCAGCGTCATCGATATATCAGGCGATGGCCCCAACAATATCGGGCCGCCGGTCACCGCGACGCGTGATGCGGCAATCGCCAAGGGCATCGTTATCAACGGCCTGCCGATCCTGATCAGCCCGTCGCCAACCTTCAGCCATCTCGACCAGTACTATGCGCAGTGCGTGACCGGAGGGCCTGGATCCTTCGTGCTGCCGATTTATGGGGCCGCCGAATTTTCGACGGCTATCCGCCGCAAGCTGATCCTGGAGGTCAGCGGCAGTCAGGATAAGTCCAGGGTCATCCCCGTCGACGCTGCCGCGCCTATCGACTGCCTGCAAGGCGAGCGAGACAGACGGCTTCTTTCGGACCCGTATTTTCCGGAACTCGACCGATAAGCACAGTGTCAGGCCGGCCGGGCGCCGAACTTCTGCCGAAACTCATCGTGGAGGTCGCGGCGCCAGCGTCGGCCATAGACATAGCCATTGATCAGCTCGGGCAGCGAATAGCCGAGGTCTTTCGACGAGCGGTTGGCCATGTAGCCTGAGAAGGCTTCCGGGATCCGGCACTTCAGAATATCGGAAACGATCTGCCGTGTGATCATGTAGGGCGGAATGTGCGGGTAGGAGCGGGCAATATTCGGGTGTTTGCGCATCAGGTTCGCATAGGCTTCGACATAGCCGCGGCGACGTCGCGAAATCGAATTCTCCGAATTGTGCTTCGTCCAGTCGATATTCTGGGACAATTGCGCGCCGAAGCGCCGGGCAAGGCGCAGCAGCAATTCCCGATCTTGCATCCGGGCGATGTCGCTGTCGTAGCCGCCGATGGCCAGCAAGGCCTCGCGGCGGGCTGTTATCGCCGATCCTGCGATCAAGATCGTCTCCGCGACCAGCGTTCGCTCGAGCGTGGCCGAGTTAAGGAACGCATCGCGATTGACGCAATTGGTGGCGCGTCCGCCCTTCAGGGAGATATAGGAGCTGATCAGCACTTCGAGCCCCGGGTCGGCATCGAACCAGGTCAGGGTCCGTTCAAGCCTGTGCGGCAGATAGACGTCGTCGGAATCGAGAAACGTCACGACGGGTGCTCGCGCTCGCTCGATGCCCGCATTCCTGGCGGCATTGGCGCCTCGCCATTTCGCGCCGATATAGATCAGTCGCGGATCGCGAATGCGGGCCAGCGCCGCCGCGGTTCCGTCCGTCGAGCCATCGTCGATGACAATATGCTCGAACCTCGACATGCTCTGGGAAAGTACGCTTTCCACGGCGCGCAACACCGCTTCCCGCCTGTTGTGGGTCGGCGTGATCACTGTGATGAGAGGAGCCTGCTCAGTCTTCCCGGTCATGTTGCGTCAGCCATTTCCAGCACAAAAATGCGCCTCCTGCCAGGTCTTTCGATCCTCAGGACGGTCAAATGGATCGGACTCCCCCTTCCATATCCCCTGTATTCGCCATGACGCTACAGAAAACAGGCGCCCGTGTCACCCCATCATGATGCTGCGCGATGCGCGGGACATGACGAATTCCAAGTGTAGCGCTTCAACTGCAACACTATTGCGACGGGATTTGCTTGCAAATCGCTCCCGTGACGACACCGCCATCGATGGCGGATCGCATGGATCCCATTACGTCTGACATAATCGCATCGCGGCCGGTGTTTGGGCAGATTGCCCATCGCGAGGCCGGCTGGTCGGCTTCCGTTCCAGAGGAGTACAGTCATGACTGCTTACGCCGTTGCCCATATGCGCCAGGCCCGGATGGGTCCGCAGCTTATCGAATATCTGCACAAGATCGATGCCACGCTGGAGCCGTTCGGCGGCCGCTTTCTGGTTCATGGCGGGAATGTGGAGGTGATCGAAAACAAATGGTCGGGCCACCTGATCATCATCGAATTTCCCGACAGGCAGCAAGTGCGCAACTGGTACTATTCAGCCGCCTATCAGGCGATACTGACGTTGCGGACCAACAACTCGGAATCCGACGTGATCTTCGTCGATGGGGTCGAGCATCCGCATAAGGCCACGGACGTCCTGGAATAGGGGCGGCGAGCGGCTCCTATCGTTTCAGCAGGAACACCGCCTGCTGGCCGAAGAAGTTCCAGAACCACCAGGGCATCGACAGGCCGATCTTCTGGCCGTTGTCGTCGAGTGCTGTTGCCTTTTCCACTGTCGCGCCAAGCTCGTCGCACAAATTGACGAAGTCGCGGATGGTGCAAAAGTGGATGTTGGGCGTGTCGTACCAGGAATAGGGCAAATCCTTCGTCACCGGCATGCGGCCGTTGACGAACAGCGACAGGCGTACCCGCCAATGGCCGAAATTGGGGAAGGACACGATGGCGCGATTGCCGATCCTGAGCAGCTCGTCGAGCACCAGCTTCGGATTGCGGGTGGCCTGCAGGGTCTGCGACAGGACGACGAAATCGAAGCCTTTGTCGGGATAGAATTCGAGATCCGTGTCGGCATCGCCCTGGATGACCGAGAGGCCGCGCGCCACGCATTCGTTGACGCCACGCTGCGACAGCTCAAGTCCGCGACCGTCGACCTGCTTGCTGTCCTGCAGCAATTCGAGCAGCGAGCCATCGCCCGAGCCGACATCGAGCACACGGGACCGTGGCGGGATGAGGTTGGCGACGACCTCGAGATCGACGCGGTGGTCGCGGTTGACGCTCATGATTTCGCCTCCTGCCTGGCGCATGATCCCGATCCGAAAAGTCCGCAACTTTTCGGGGTCAAGCGCTGATGCCTGGCGCATGATCCTGATCCGAAAAGTCTGCAACTTTTCGGGGTCATGCGCTGAGCCCTCTCGCCCGTGCCGCCGAGCCGATGAAGCCGTTGATGGCGGCAAACAGTTCCGGTTCGTCGAGCAGGAAGGCATCGTGGCCTCGGTCCGTCTCGATCTCGACGAAGGATACCGACGCGCCGGCGGCGTTGAGCGCATGCACGATCGAGCGGCTCTCTTCGGTCGGAAACAGCCAATCCGAGGTGAAGGACACAAGGCAGAAGCGGGTTTTGGTGCCGGCAAAGGCGTCGGCCAACCGGCCGCCATGATCGGCCGCGAGGTCGAAATAGTCCATCGATCGCGTCATGTAGAGGTAGGAGTTGGCGTCGAAACGATCGACGAAGGTCATGCCCTGGTGGCGCAGGTAACTCTCGATCTGGAAGTCGGCGTCGAAGCCGAAGGTGAACGCCTCGCGATCCTGCAGATTGCGGCCGAACTTGCGGTGTAGGGCGGCTTCCGACAGATAGGTGATATGGGCGGCCATGCGCGCCACCGCCAGCCCCTTTTCCGGGCGGTTGCCGTGCTCGAAATACTTGCCGCCATGCCAGTCCGGATCGGCCATCACGGCCTGCCGGCCGACCTCATGGAAGGCAATGTTCTGCGAGGAGTGGCGCGCGCCGGTGGCGATCGGCAGTGCCGAGAAGACGCGTTCCGGATAGCTCGACGCCCATTCCAGCACCTGCATGCCGCCCATCGAGCCGCCGAGCACGCAAAACAGCTTTTCGATGCCGAAATGGTCGATCAGCATCTGCTGCGCGCGCACCATGTCGCGGATGGTGATAACAGGCAGGTCGAGCCCGTAGGGCTTGCCGGTGGCGGGGTTGGTCGAGGCCGGGCCGGTCGAGCCCAGGCAGCCGCCGATGACGTTGGAGCAGATGACGAAGAAACGGTTGGTGTCGATGATCTTGCCGGGGCCGATCAGCACTTCCCACCAGCCAGGCTTGCCGGTCACCGGATTGGTGCTAGCGACATGCTGGTCGCCGGTCAGCGCATGGCAGACGAGAATGGCATTGGAGCGGGCGTCGTTCAGCGTGCCGTAGGTCTGGTAGGCGATCTGGAACGGCGACAGCAGCGTGCCGGCGTCAAGCTTGAGCGGCTTGTCGGGCCCAAAACGCAAAACCGGGCTCGACGGCTGGTCGGCCTCGTTGTTGGTTTTTCCAGCGCGCAGAGCGGCCATTGCATCCATCTCACACGTTTGAATCCACGCACCGTGCTTCTCGAAAATCGATGCCGATGCGGTGTCCGGCCGGCGCGGACAACAAAAAACCGGCATTGCAGTCGCAAAGCCGGTTACAGGATGCAAACGGCCCTTTAGCAACTTGTTTAACGTGGCTGCAAGCCGACCGGCCAAATCACCACGGAAGTTCGTACCTCTTCTAAGCCTGAGGGGTATCAACGTCAACGGGAGCGTTCGCGCGTCTTTGGTGTTCCGAGAAATTGCCCGACGACGCCTGTTCGACTATCTTGCGCAATTTGCGTAAATTACGCATATTCATACGATCGCCTGAGGTCCCCTCTATTTTATCTCAGCCGCTTCAGAGACCCTTGTATCGGATGGAGGCAGGTGTGCCACGGAATACCGCGATACCGGCGAGCGATTTCGCCCGAAATTTTGCGAAGTATCAGGATGAAGCCATCTCCAAGAAGGTCATCAATGTGACCAATCATGGGCGGGTTGTTGGGGCGTACCTTTCTGCCGCCGAATTCGAGCATTACGAATTGCTGAAGCGTCGGGAACGTGAAGTCCTGATCGTGGGCGAACTCGATGACGACACCATAGCTTCCATCGAGGCTGCCGAATATGGCGTGGAACCGAGGTGAGGCTCCCGGTTCCGAAGCCGGGCCTGGTCATTCGCTATAGCTTCTGTGGAGTGCCGAACGCGCCGATGGCAACATCGAAGGCGCAAAGGATCGTCCTTGCGCGATCGTTGTTGCCACGCCGCGTGACACGGATGGCCACTTCCGTACCATTGTCGCCCCGATCACTCATAGCCCACCATCCAACAAAGCAACATCGATCGAGATTCCGATTGCGGTTTGCCGCGCGCTTGGCCTCGATGAAGGCCAGCATTGGTTGCGTCTTGACGAATTGAACCGCTTCCTTTGGCCGGGCTATGATATTCGACCGCGCTCCAACGGCAGCTATGCCTATGGGATGCTTCCACCAGCTTTGTTCGATCAGCTACGTCGTGGAATTTTGGAGCTCCAGCGGGTGCGCAAAACTCGGGTCGTCAGCCGTGATGATTGACGCGGCACCCGGGCTGCCACCTCTCGACATTGCGGGCCATGACTTGTATTTCCGCTGCGGCTTCCCGGCGGAAGCGTTCTCGACGGATTTTGCGACATGAGCCAGACACCGGACAAGGCACGTCCAACCCCGCGCGCGGGCATCATGGACATCGACGCCTATGTGCCGGGCAAGAGCACGGCGCCCGCCGGCGTCGCCAAGGTCTACAAGCTGTCGTCGAACGAGAACCCGCTCGGTCCGTCGCCGAAGGCAATCGAGGCCGCACGCGAGATTGCCGGGAAGCTCGACGTCTATCCCGACGGCACCGCCAGGCGGCTGCGCGAAGCGATCGCCGAGGTGCATGGCCTCAACGCGCAGAACATCATCTGCTCCAACGGTTCCGACGAGATCCTGGGCCTTCTGGCACAGACCTATCTCGCGCCCGGCGATGAAGCAATTTTCACCGAACACGCCTTCATGGTCTACAAGATCTACATCCAATCGGCCGGAGCCACTCCGGTCGCGGTCAAGGAGACCGACGAGCGCGCCGACATAGACGCCATTCTGGCCGCTGTCACGTCGCGTACGAAGATCGTGTTCCTCGCCAATCCCAACAACCCGACCGGCACCTATGTGCCGTTCCAAGAGGTGCGCCGCCTGCATGCAAGCCTGCCCAGGCATGTGCTCCTGGTGCTCGACGCGGCCTACGCCGAATATGTCCGCCGCAATGATTATGTAGCCGGCATCGAACTGGTCGGCAGCGCCGAGAATGTGGTGATGACCCGGACCTTCTCAAAGATCGGCCTGGGCGGCGCGCGGATCGGCTGGATGTACGCGCCGATGCATATCGTCGACGCGATCAACCGCGTGCGCGGGCCCTTCAACGTCAACGCGACGGCGATCGAGGCCGGCATCGCGGCGATCCGCGACCGCGCCCATGTCGAGCGCAGTGTGGCGCATAACGAGACCTGGCTGGCCTGGTTGAGCGAACAGATGACGGGGCTCGGGTTGCGCGTGACGCCCAGCGTCGGCAATTTCATCCTCATCCATTTTCCCGACGACCAGAAACATTCGGCGGCGGCGGCGGACGATTATCTGACCGCGCGCGGCTATATCCTGCGGCGCGTTTCCGGCTACGGCTTTCCCAACGCATTGCGTATGACCGTCGGCACCGAAGAGGCCAATCGCGGTGTTGTCGCCGCACTCACGACATTCCTGAAAAGCTAGAACACCATGGCTTCACCGATGTTTGAAAAAATCGCGCTGGTCGGCATCGGCCTGATCGGCTCGTCGCTGGCCCGCGTCATCCGCCGCGAGGGCCTCGCCCGCCACGTCGCCATCTCGACCCGCAGTGCCGCGACGCTGGCGCGGGCGCAAGAGCTTGGGCTGGGCTCTTCCTACACCACCGATGCGAAAGAAGCGGTCCGTGACGCCGATCTGATCATCGTCTCGGTGCCGGTCGGCTCCTCCGGCGCGGTGGCCGAGGAAATCGCGCCGGCGCTGAAGAAGGGCGCGATCCTCACCGATGTCGGCTCGACCAAGGCATCGGTCATCGCGCAGATGCAGCCTTATGTGCCCGATGGCGTGCATTTTATTCCCGGTCATCCGTTGGCGGGCACGGAAAAATCCGGCCCGGATGCCGGTTTCGCCGATCTGTTCGACAATCGCTGGTGCATCTTCACGCCGCTGCCCGACACCGATCCGGATGCGCTGGAGCGGCTTTCGGAATTCTGGCGCCGTTGCGGCGCCAACATCGACACCATGGATCCGCAGCACCACGACATGACCCTGGCGATCGTCTCGCATTTGCCGCACATCATCGCCTACAACATCGTCGGCACCGCCGACGATCTGCAGTCGGTGACCAAGTCCGAAGTGATCAAATATTCGGCCTCGGGTTTTCGCGATTTTACCCGTCTCGCCGCCTCCGATCCGACGATGTGGCGTGACGTCTGCCTGCACAACAAGGACGCCATCCTCGAAATGCTGGCGCGGTTTTCTGAAGATCTGGCGTCGCTGCAGCGGGCGATCCGCTGGGGCGATGGCGAAAAGCTTTTCGACCTTTTCACCCGCACCCGGGCCGTGCGCCGTTCGATCATCGAGGCCGGCCAGGACATCGACGTGCCCGATTTCGGCCGTCAGGCGGTCGAGCACCCTGCGAAGAGCTAAGTCTGTTTTCAGACTGGCCAGGTCGCAGCGACCATGGCCAGCGTCTCGGCGCGGTCCGGCGCGCCCAGCCTGCCGCCAAAGCGCAGGCATTTGAGCGCGGCGGCCGCACTGGCAAAGCGCAAGGCCTGCTCGACCGGCATGGCTTCGGCCATGGCGACGGCGAAGGCGCCGTGAAAGACATCGCCGGCGGCCAGCGTGTCGACCGCCTTGATTTTTGGCGCCGCGACATGGCGCGATGATCCCGTCGCGCGATCGAACCACCAGGTTCCCGCCGCGCCGCCCGTGACCGCGACAAAGGCATCGCTGCGCCGGGCAAGTGCCTCGCAGGCCTGGCGCGGATCCAGTTCCGCGCCGCAAAGAATGCGCGCCGCCGGTTCCGAAGCGACGATGTGGGACGCCAGCGGCAACAGCCGCTCGAGCACATCCCGTGACGCGGTATCGGCGTCGAGGATCGCCGGCCGGCCGATCGCGCGCGCTGCCGAAAGCGCCAGCGCCGCGGCACCTGGCCAGCGCACATCAACCAGCACGGCATCGAATGCGGAGAGGTCGGCGACCGGCAAAGCTTGCGGATCGGCCTGGGCGAGCCTGTCGTAGAAAGGCACGATGATGCGCTCGCCATGCGCGTCGACCAGGATCGACGCCAACGCCGAGCGCGCGCCCCTGACGCGGCGCACGAAGCTGCAATCGACGCCTTCCGCCTCTATCCCGGCAATCAGCTGATCGCCGACAGGGTCATCACCCGCACTCGCCCATAGCGACATTTCGGCGCCCAGACGAAGTGCTGCGCAGGCAGCACTCGCCGCCATGCCCGAGGCGATCTGGACGCCGTCGGAGGCGATGAACTTACCCTGGTGCACGGGCAGCGTTTCGACGCGCAGGACGGTGTCCAGCGTCAGCGCGCCGACACTCAGGAGTTTTACGGGCTTTGCCATCGACGCGCTATTGCACAGGCTTGATCTTGCCCAGCGGAATGAAGCCGAGCGATGCCTTGCCCTTGACCACCTTCAGCGGCATCGACGGTTCGCTGCCGAGCAGCGCCAAGGCACCAAAGCCCTGCTCGATCTGGCTCTTCTGCTCGGGTATGGCGGCGCCCAGGATGGCGGCCACGGCCTTCGGGTCCTTCAGCCTGATCATCAGGTCGGCGTCGACCAGGCCTTCGGCATCGACCGACAGCGGTCCGGAAACGGTGACGCGCGCCGTGCCCGACGACAGATCGAGGTTGCGGATCTCGATCGCCTGGCCGCGCAGGCTCTTCATTTGCGTGCCGATCAGGGCGATGCCGTTCTTCAGCGTTACGTCGCCGCTGGCATCGAGCGCCGGCAGCACGCGCCCACCGATCGCGTCGGCATTGATCTCGAGATCGCCAAAACTGCCGAGATAGTCGAGATCCCCGCCGTTCGGTTGCAATTGGCCGGCCGCCTTGCCGGCACTGAACAGTTGGACCGGATCGGTGTCGTCGGCCGGGTCGGTCTGGCCGGACAGGCCATCGGCCTGGAGCGAAATCCGCCGTGGCAGCGGCCATGACAGTTTGACGTTGGCCTGCAGATTGTCCCAGTCGATCCACAGCGGCACCATGCCCGGAACGGACGTCCTGAGCGGACCGCGCAGATCGGCGACCGGCGAAAGGGGCTGGGTGATCTGAGCGACGGCATTGAAACTGCCGGCCGAGGCGGCGATGTTCCTCCCATCGTCCTCATAAGCAAGGTTGTCGCAGGAGACGGCAAAGCTCAGGGGGTAGCCGCTGACCTGGAGGTTGGCGCAGCCGGCCTGGACGCCATTCTTGTTGAGCGTGGCCACCGCCTTGTCGGCTTCGCTCTTGACCCGCCCGGCCAGATAGAACCAGCCGCCGCTGTAGATGGCGAACAGCACGACGACGAAGGCCACAAGCCACGACAGGCGGCGGCGCTTCGGTTGGCGTTCGTCACTTGACGTCATGCTTGGGCTCTCATTAACGCATGGGTGTTGTAGGCGGATTCTCGATTCCGGCAGCAATAGGTAGACGGAGACGGACGGAAAAAACACCGGCTTCGGTGCGGTGTTGCCACTCTTTTGCAATCAGGCACGGCGATATGGGCGATTTTTGGGTATTTGGCTATGGGTCGCTGATCTGGCGGCCGGGTTTCGCGCATGTCGAGACACAACGCGCCCGCCTGCATGGTTACCGCCGCTCGCTGTGCGTCTATTCCTTCGTGCATCGCGGCACGCGCCAGCGGCCGGGGCTGGTGCTCGGCCTCGATCGTGGCGGCTCCTGCGTCGGCCTGGCGTTCCGCGTTCCCGGCGAACTGCGCAACGAGGTCATCGCCTATCTGCGCGAGCGCGAGCTGGTCACCAATGTCTATCTCGAACGCACGCTCAAGGTTCGCGTGGACGGCGGCGGGACGGTCGAGGCCGTGGCCTACATCGTCGACCGCCAGCATGAGCAATATGCCGGTGCGCTCGACGCGGCGGACGCGGCGGCCGTGGTGCGCGGCGCGGTCGGCCAGTCCGGCAACAACGAGGACTATGTGCTCAGCACGCTGGAGCATCTCGAGGCGCTGGGGATAAGCGACCACTGGCTGGAGGATGTGGCCAGGCGGGTCGCGCCTTTGTGAAGCGCTGGCTCTGCGGAAAAAGGCGGCCAGGCCTTTGACCTCGATGAGGTAAGACCTAGGTTAGGGTCCGAACCCCAGCCAGTGGGCGGCATTCGCCCGCCCAAATCATCCCGGAGATCCGCCTTGCAGAAACGTCGTCTCGGTCGCACCGACCTTTCCATCGCGCCGCTGGTTCTGGGCGGCAATGTCTTCGGCTGGACCGCCGACGAGAAGACCTCTTTCGACCTGCTCGACCGCTTCGTCGGGGCCGGCCTCAACGCCATCGATACGGCGGACGCCTATTCGCGCTGGGTGCCCGGCCACAAGGGCGGCGAATCGGAAACCATCATCGGCAAGTGGATGAAGGAGCGTGGCAATCGCGATCAGGTCGTGGTGGTCACCAAGGTCGGTTCGGATATGGGGCAGGGCCACAAGGACCTGTCCGCCGCCTATATCGAAAAGGCGGTCGATGCGTCGCTGAAGCGGCTGCAGACCGACGTCATCGATCTCTATCTGTCGCACTGGCCGGAGCCGGCCACGCCCTATGAGGAAACGCTTGGCGCCTACGAGAAGCTGCTCGCCAAGGGCAAGATCCGCTATGCCGGCTGCTCGAACCTCGACGCCGGCCAATTACGCGCCGCACTCGATGTGGCCAGCCTGCGCAGCCTGCCGCGCTACGAGGTGCTGCAGCCGGAATACAATCTCTACGATCGGTCCTCCTTCGATGGGCCGTTGCGCGATTTGTGCGTGGCCGAGGATATCGGCGTCATCACCTATTTCAGCCTGGCCAAGGGTTTTCTCAGCGGCAAATACCGCAGTGAGGCCGATCTCGGCCAAAGCGAGCGCGGCGAAGATATCGGCAGCTATCTGAATGCGCGCGGCATGCGCATCCTCGCGGCTTTGGATGCCGTGTCGGCCAGGCATGCGGCGAAGCAGGCGGAGGTGGCGCTTGCCTGGGTTATCGCGCGGCCAGGCGTCACCGCGCCGATCGCCAGCGCCACCAAGCCGAGCCAGATGGACAGCCTGATCAAGGCGGTGTCGCTGAAGCTGACCGCCAACGACATGGCCGAACTCGACAGAGCGAGCGGCTGAAGCTTCCGGCGGCCGCGCACGCACGAACGTCCAAGACCCACCCCTCCTGTCCTGTCATACCGTCCTTCGCACGGGCAAGGCAGAGGGTGAAATGACTGAGCCGCTTCTTTCGCAGCCGGACCTTTGGCGGCAGCTGTTGGCGCTGGTGCTTGCCGCCACCGTCGTCATGGGCAGTCCGGGGCCGGCTACGATAAGCGTCACCGCCGTCGGGGCGGCCTTCGGGCTGCGCCACTCGCTGCGCTATGCCTGCGGGATCATCATGGGCACGATCGCCGTGCTTGTGGTGGTGGCAACCGGGGTGGTGGCGGTGCTTGCCTCGATGCCGAAGCTGGCGCCGTTGCTGGTCGTCGCCTCTGCCGCCTACATCCTCTATCTCGCGTTCAAGATCGCCACGGCCCCGCCATTGGCGGCGCGTTCCGGCGAGGCTTCGCGGCCTACATGGCTGGCCGGGTTTCTGCTGGCTGTCGCCAATCCAAAAGCCTATGTGGCGATCGCCGCCGTGTTCGCCGGCGCTTCATCGCGCCAAGGCGGCGACATCGGCATATGGCTCAAGCTGGCCGTTCTCGCGCTGATGATCGTCGCCATCCACGCTCTGTGGCTTGTCGCGGGGGCGGCGTTCGCGCGCTTCCTGCGTCGGCCCGCGGCCTCGCGGATCATCAATCTGGTCTTTGCCGCGACGCTGGTGCTGACCACCGCGCTGGCCATGTTCGGCTGAATTGCCGAGCGCCTTCGCTCAGGCTTTGGCGCCAAGTTCCTGCAACCGCTTCACCGCGGTTGGCGGCAAGGCCGGCGGGTTGGGCGCGCGGGATGCCTCGATGAGAAGCTCATCGCAGGCCGCCTCGGTCTCGCCGATCAGCCGCGCCATGAATTCGTCCTTGCTCAAGCCAGGCGGGATCGGCGGCAGGAAACGCGCCTTGACGGTGCCGGGATAGCGCAGGAATTTGCGGCGCGGCCAGTAGAGGCCGGCGACATGGGCGACCGGCACCACCGGAACGCCAAGCTGCGCATAGATTTCGACGATGCCGTATTTGTATGCCGGCTCGTCGCCCGGCGCGCGCCTGGTGCCTTCTGGGTAGATGATGAGCTGGCGGGGATTGCGCGCCATTTCCTCTTTTGTCGCCGCGACCACTGCCTTCAGCGCTTTTGAGCGGCTGCCGCGGTGAACCGGGATCATCCGCATCTTCATGATGTACCAGCCGAAGAACGGGATCCAGGTCAGCTCGCGCTTGAGGATGTAGAGCGGATCTTGGAGGAAGGGGAAAAAGGCGATGGCGTCCCAGAACGACTGATGCTTGGGCGCCAGAATGAAGGAGCCTTCGGGCAGGTTTTCCTGGCCGGTGATGTCGTTGCTGGTGCCGGCGATCTTGTCATAGAGCCACATCGAGCTGCGCGACCAGAATTTCGGCACGAACCAGGCGCGGTGCCGGGGCGACAGGAAATAGTAGGGGGTCCAGAGGATCATCTGGACGATCAGATTGACGTAGAAGACGAAATTGAACGTCAGCGATCGGACATAGAGCATTGGGGAGGCCCGGTGAGGAGGTGAGCGTTGGTTACACCAAGCGCGGGGAAAATGGAAATGGCCGCAGGGCCGCTCCGGCCGGCGAAGAAGAACGATCCGTCGATCGGCGGGCTGCCCGGTTCCGCTACATCAATCGCGCCAGCCGCTCCTTCAGGCGCGGGGCGGCAAAATCGAGAAATGCGCGCAGCTTGACCGGCAGCAGGCCGTGGCCCGCATGCACCAGGCTTACGGGCCATGGCTCCGGTTCGAACTCCCGCAGCAGGACGCGCAGCGTGCCCGATCGCAGCGCATCCTCGATCTGGTAGGAAAGCACTTTTGTCAGCCCGACGCCGGCAATCGCCGCGTCGATGGCCGCTTCGGCGGTGTTGACCTGCAGCCGCGAGCGGACCTGAACCGGGATTTCGGCCTTGCCTTTGGCGAAGCTCCAGGTGGAGGCGGAGGCAAGTCCCTCGAAGGTGATGCAGCTGTGCGTTTCCAGCCCCTGCGGGGTCGTCGGTGTGCCGTGTTCGAGCAGATAGGCCGGGCTGGCGCAAACGACGCGGCGGATCGAGCCAACGCCGATGGCGACCAGGCTCGAATCGGGCAGCTGGCCGATGCGAATGGCGAGGTCGAAATGGTCCTCGACCAACTGGGTTATCCGATCCGCCAGCGTCAGGCGGATGTTCACGTCGGGATAGGCAGCGAGAAAACCGGTGACGACCGGCAGCACGTGCGGGCGGCCAAAGACGACCGGCGCGGTGATGGCCAGTTCGCCGGTCGGAGCGCTGTATTCGCCGGCTGCCGTGCGCTCGGCCTCGCCGACGTCGTCAAGGATGCGACGACAGGCGGCAAGATAGGCCCGGCCGGCATCGGTCGGTGTCAGCCGGCGCGTCGAGCGGTTCAACAGGCGTGTGTTCAGATGGCGTTCCAGGTCGGAAACCTTGCGGCTGACCGTCGCAAGCGGAATGCCGAAGCGGCGGGCCGCCGCGGAAAGGCTGCCGGCCTCCACCGCGGCGACAAAGAGCGACATGGCTTCGAGACGATCCATAGCTTCTTCCGGAAAATGGAAGGATAGGTTGCGAATATGTCATCTGCATTTGAAGGATGGAAGGCTCTATATCAGAGGTGTTGGCCAGCCTGCAGCATGGCCTCGACGAGCAAGGAGCCACCATGTCTGAAAGCCGGCCGCCGCTGCCGCCGTTCACAGCCGAGACCGCCGCGCAAAAGGCGCGCATGGCCGAGGATGCCTGGAACTCGCGCGATCCGGCCCGGGTCGCGCTTGCCTACACAGCGGACAGCCGCTGGCGCAACCGCGCCGAATTCCTGCAAGGCCGCGATGCCATCCAGGCCTTTCTGACGCGAAAATGGAGCCGCGAGCTCGACTACCGGCTGATCAAGGAGGTCTGGGCCTTCCACGCCAACCGCATCGCCGTGCGCTTCGCCTATGAATGGCACGACGACAGCGGCTCGTGGTTCCGCAGCTATGGCAACGAGAACTGGGAATTCGACGAACACGGGCTGATGCGCCTGCGCATCGCCAGCATCAACGACCTGCCGATCGGCGAGGCCGACCGCAAATATCACTGGCCGCTCGGCCGCCGTCCGGACGATCATCCGTCGCTTTCGGCGCTCGGGCTTTAGCACCTTCCGAGCAGGAGGCTTTCGATGAACGCGCATGCTTTCACCAGCGACGTCGCCTTCACGCCGACCGTCAAGGCGATCCAGGCCCGCAAGGGCTCACGCCAGTCCTATGCTCGCGTCGAGGAGCGCGGCGGCTGGCAAACCGTCATCACATCGGATCTCGCCGCCTTGATCGAGATGCAGACCAGCGTCTTCCTGTCGACGGCCAATGGTGATGGCCAGCCCTACATCCAGCATCGCGGCGGGCCTGCGGGCTTTCTCAAGGTGCTGGATGAAAAGACGATCGGTTTCGCCGATTTTGCCGGCAACAGACAGTTCATCACGCAGGGCAATCTGGCCGACAATCCGCAGGCGTTCCTGTTCCTGATCGACTATGCCCACCGGCAGCGCATCAAGCTCTGGGGCACGGCGTGCGTCGTCGAGAACGATGCCGAGCTGATGGCGAAACTGATGCCGCGAGACTACAAGGCACGCCCCGAGCAGGTCATCCTGTTCGCGGTCTCGGCCTGGGACGCCAATTGCCCGCAACATATCCCGCAGCGCTTCGAGGCGGCTGACGTGGCAGCGGCGCTTGGCGAGCGGGACAGGCGCATCGAGCGCCTTGAACAGGAGATCGCACGCCTCAAGGGGATGGGAAGCGCAGCCGCCGGGGCAGGCGCCCGGGAATGATGGTTCAGCCGCCGGCCGCGGTTTCGGCCAGCGCGATGCCGTCGGGAGTCGGCTTCACCGGCACGATGCCGCGCGCCAGCGCCAGCAGATACTTGTTGTATTCGGTGAACAGCACGCGCAGAGCCGCCGGCTTGGTCAGCCAGCCGCCATTGTCGAGATTGGCGTTGACCACCGGATAGGGCTCAAGCCTGGCATGGTGCAAGAGCCGGCCCATTTCGAGCAGGCTGCGCGGCATATGGTAGTTGTTGGTGACGAGGATCACCGTGCCATAGGCATGGCTCTCGATCCATTTGGCGCTTTCCTCGGCGTTGCCGATCGTGTCGAGCGCGGCCCTGTCGATGTCGACGCAGCAGGAAAATAGCTTCTTGTCGCCGCCGGTGGCGGCCTGAAGCTGGCGGCGGCTGGCGGAAGGATGTACGCCGCTGATCAACAGCCGCTCGCCCTTGCCGGAGGCCAGCAGATCCATGGCGGCATCAAGGCGGGACTGGCCGCCGGTCAAAACGATGATCGCGTCAGCCTTGGCCGGATTGGCGGGCGTCGTCAGATGGCTGACCTTGTTGGCGAACCAGCCGAAGCCGCCAGCGAACAGTGTTGCGAGCAAGAGCAGGGAGAAGGCGGATATGCGGAGCGCAGCCCTCAAACGGCTGGCTTTGCCGTGGTCGTGCAAACGCGCAACCACCACTGGCATCTGTCCAGCCGTCCCGGTCGAATCCCGCGCGTCCATCGCCATATGGTTAACCCTGAAATGCGGCCTTGGGTAGGTGAAAGACGCACTTTACGTTACGGCAATTCTCCATCCGTGATCACCCTGTTCTGTCCATGTCGTTGTCCCAAACCCGGTTCCCACTTTTGGGCGACATGCATCACCCTGCATCCGGCTGGCGGACATCGATGTCGCTGAGATAGGCGACGACGGTGGCATGCGAGGTTGCCGCCGTCAGCGCGCCGATCACCAGCACCATCAGCACGACACCGAGATAGCCCGCCGAGCCGATGGCGAAATTGCCGAACAGCGCGGTCGCCTGGTCGGCCTGCGGCGTCGCCATGTTGCGCGACGACCACCAGGAAAAGACGATGAAAACGAGCACCGCGGCGGCCCCGCCGGCGGCGGCACCCTTCATCCCGGTGACCAGGAAATGCCGGCGGAATTCACGCGCGATGAAGCTTGCCTCGGCGCCGACGAAATGCAGCACCTCGATGATGTGACCATTGCCGGCCATGGCGCCGCGCGTGGCGAACACCACGGTCAGCACCGTCGCCGACAGCATCAGCGCCAGCACCGCGATGCCGATGGTCACCGTGGTGCGGGCCATGGCCACCAGCCGGTCGACCCAGGTGCGGTGATCGTCGAGCGAGGCGCTCGGCAATTTCGGCGTGATCGCGGCGCGCATTGCGGCGAAGTCGGGCGGGCTGTTCTCGTCGATGGTGACGATGATCAGGCGCGGCACCGGTAGTTCGTCGATGTTGAGACCAGAGCCTAGCCACGGCTCCAGCAGCCGCGCTGTCGCCTCACGATCGATGATCCGGGTCGCCTTCACGCCAGGGAATTGGCCTGCGATCTGCGAGGCTTGCGTAAGGGCTGCCTCCATGTCGAGGCCGTCGACCGGCTTGACCTGGATCGTTGCCTCGCGCGAAATCTGGTTCTCCCAGACCGAGGCGGTATCACGCACCAGCGTCACCGCGCCGAAGGTCAGGCAGGACAGGAATGTCATGATGGCGATGACCAGCACCAGCGCGCGGCCGGCAATGTTCTGCGCCGGCACGATCGGGGCCATCTTGCGCTGGGCGCGGGGCCTTGCCTGCGCCACCTCGGCGTCCTGTTCCGCAACATGTTCGGCGGAGATCTCAGTCATAGATATCCAGCCTTCCGCCGGCCAGGATCATGCGGCGCGCGTCGACCTGTTCCATCAGGCCAAGGTCGTGGGTCGCGATCACCACGGCGGTGCCGAGACGGTTGAGCTCGATGAACAACCGCAACAGGCGTCGCGCCAGCGGCGGGTCGACATTGCCGGTCGGCTCGTCGGCCAGCAGGATTTCCGGCTGCTCGATCAGTGCCCGCGCGATCGCTGCGCGCTGCTTCTCGCCGCCGGACAAAACCGGCGGCAGCACATGCATGCGCTCGCCGAGCCCAACCCACTTCAACAGTTCGGTGACATCGGTGCGGTAGCTTGCCTCCTCGCGCCCGCGCACGCGCAGCGGCAGGGCGACGTTCTCATAGGTGGTCATGTGGTCGAGCAGGCGAAAATCCTGGAAGACCACGCCGATGCGACGCCTGAGATGCGGCAGTTCGGTGCGCGAGATGCGCGAGCGGTCCTTGCCGAAGATGGTGATCAGCCCGCGTGTCGGCTTCAGCGACATGAACAGCAGGCGCAGCAAGGTCGTCTTGCCGGCGCCCGAAGGTCCGCTCAAGAACTGAAAGGAGCGCTCCGGGATGTGCAGGGAAATGTCGCGGAGGATTTCCGGACCCATGCCATAGCGGAGGCCGACATTTTCGAAGCGAATCAATTTCGACGACCTGAAATTCGCGGCGGCAGCGAGCCAGCCTGTTCTGGGAAAAGACCATCGGCCGGCATGGTTAACCGGCGGTTAATTACTGGGCTCTTTCGGCTCGTCACGAAGGCTCCGGTGGGGAAGCGTTAACCATTTGTGTTTACGCAAAAGAAACGAAAAGCGAACACGTGCTGCAATGCTGGGGCCATGATGGCTGAGGATAGAACCGCGCGCCCGGTTTCCGGCGAAATCATGACCGATCCGGCGGCAATTGCCGCAGCGGATCGGTTCATGCGCGCTCCAGCGACCGATATCGTCGATGCCGACTACGTGGTGATGCCGCGTTTTGTCCCCGCCGTGGAAAACGTTTCGCCGCTGCCGCGTGCAATCGTCACGCCGTCCATCGAGGGCATGGACATGTTGCGCAAGCCCGAGGCCCCAGCGGAGCGGCCGCCGGCCTCGCGCGGCGGTCCGATCTTCTGGATCGCCGGGATTGGTGCCGCCTTAGCCGCCTTCTGGGTCTCCGGCGGGCATGCATTGGTGCGTCAATCGCCGTTCCTGCCCAGCGCGCAGGCGTCGGCGCTGAGCATTACAAGTGTCACGTCACGCGTCGACGCCTCCGGAGCGAACCCCGTGCTGTTCGTCGATGGCGAGGCCGCCAACGACGGCGCGAAACCGGCGCCGCTGCCGCCGCTCGAAATCCGGGTGACCGGCAATGACGGGCGCACAACCCGCTATACGTTGGGGACATCCGGCCGCGCGCTGGCGTCTGGCGAGAGATTCGGCTTTGCCAGCCGGCTCGACGTGCCTAGAAACGGCGTAAGAACCGTTTTGGTCACTTTCGCCCAATAGGCGATCACCGGGGGAAGATCACCAATGCCCATCGTACGCGGCAAGGACATCGAGGTGCTGTTTTCGGCATCGGCGATCGCACGGCGCAATCTCGAACTCGCCAAGGAGATCGCCGGCCACGATTACCACGATCTGCTGGTGATTTCGGTGCTGAAGGGCTCGTTCATCTTCGCCGCCGACCTGATCCGCGCCATGCATGATGTCGGCCTGTCGCCGGAGGTCGAATTCATCTTCATCTCCAGCTACGGCGCCGGCACCGCCAGCGGCGAGGTGAGGGTGCTGCGCGACATCGACAATGAGGTTGCCGGCCGCGACGTGCTGTTGATCGACGACATCCTCGAATCAGGCAAGACGCTGAGCTTCGCCCGCGAACTGATGCTGTCGCGCGGCGCCAAGAGCTGCGCCATCGCCGTGCTGCTCGACAAGCGCATGCGCCGCCAGACCGCGCTCAATGCCGATTATGTCGGCTTCGACTGCCCCGACTATTTCGTCGTCGGCTATGGCATGGACGTCGCGCACGCCTTTCGCGAATTGCCGTTCGTCGGCGTCGTGAAAGGCGATGTGTGAGTGATTTCCAAAAAGGTTTGTTGACCCCTGCGCCTTCAGGAAAAGTCAACTTTTCGCAGCCAAATATGCCGGCCATGGCAAAGCTTCTGATCGTTGAGGACGATGAGTCCGTCCGCACCCTGGCAGCACGCGCGCTTGAACGCGCCGGGCACGCAATCGATATCGCCGCGGACGGCGCGCAAGGGCTTTCGCTGATCCAGGCAGCGCGTGGCGGCTATGATCTCGTTGTCTCCGACATCCGCATGCCGGAGATGGACGGCATCGAGATGGCGATCGCGGCAGCAGCCCTTTTTCCGGCAATGAAGATCATGCTGATGACCGGCTATGCCGACCAGCGCGAGCGCGCCGAGGAGTTGAACGGCATCATTCTCGATGTCGTGCAGAAGCCTTTTACGCTCGCCGAAATCCGCTCACGCGTCGAACGGGCGCTGATCTGCTTCGCTTAAGGCAAGTCTTGCATATCCGAATCGATTGCTGCCCGATCCTGGCGCGGGCTCGCTAACCACATCACCACAAAAAAAGCCGCCACGTGACAATCTATCTTCGTATCACCTAATATGACCTGGGGCAGTTTGGGGTGGGCGAATGGCGCGTCAGCGTCGCAAGGTTGAAACGACGGCGGGAGAACAGCCTGCAAGCGCGCAAACTTCGACGCCGCCACAGGTCCGGCCACGCCGTCTGCGCGAGCGGCTTTCGCTTGCCGGTTTCGATACGTGGTCGACCACGGTCCGCAGCATCTTTCTGAACGCGCTTTTCCTGGTCGCCGTCATCATCGTGTTTCCGGTGCTGGTCAGCCAGTTTCGCCGTGATGAGGTGGTCATCGAGCCGATCGCCGTCCCCGAGGCGCTGAGCAAGGAAGGCCTGACCGCTGATGTCGCGGCAAGCCGCGTCTGGGACGGACTTCAGGACGTAACGGCCAAGGCCAAGACCAGCAAGGCAAGCATAAGCGCTATCCCGCAGTCGCGCCGCGTCGAATTTTCCTTCCCGGATTCCGGCTTCTCGATCGAGTCGCTGATCTTTCACGTGCGCCGGCTGTTCAATGCCTATGAGACGCGTATTTCGGGAGAATTCGTCTGTTCCGACAAAGAATGTGCCCGCGCGGGCCTGCGCTTGCGGCTGCGGGTTGTTCGCGACACGGTCGAGATCATCGATCTGCCGCCGATCGGCGACGAACCCGAACGGCAATACTTTGCCGACGCAGCCTCCAGCATCATGGCGAGCCTTGATCCGTTTGTCGCCATCGCGGCGGATGCCGAGAAAGAGCCGCTGCGGGCGACCACACTGGCGCGGCGGCTGATCCGCTCGCACCACAAGGATGCGAAATGGGCCTACAATCTCGTCGGTCTCATCCGCTACAATGCCAGCGACCTGCCGGCAGCCATCGAGGATTTTCAGGCGGCCATAGCGCTCGACGCCGGTTTTTTGCCGGCGCGGCTCAATCTGGGAAATGTGCTGCGCGTCTCCGGCGATCTCGATGGGGCTCAGGCCGAATTCAAGGAGGTCCACAGTCGCGACGCCCACAACGCGCTCGCTGTCGAAGGCTTCTCCGACATAGCAATGGCTCGCAAAAAGCCCGACGACGCCATAAAATTTCTGATCGAGGCGGCCGACCTCGATCCGGAAAATCCGCGCTACTACGCCAAGGCCGGCAAGATCGAACTCGATCGCGGCAACAAGGACCAAGGCGTCAGCCTGCTGCGCCGTTCGCTGGAACTCGACCCCGGCTATATCGTGGCCTTCGCTTATCTCGCGTCGATGTATGTCGGTGACGGCAATTACCAGGAGGCGGAGAAGGTTTTCCGCGACGCCGCCGATTATTCGCCGGCAAATGCCGATGCGCAGGCCCAGGACGCCAATCTGCTTGCCCTGCTGCACAAATGGGATGCCGCAGCCGAGCGATACGATCGTGCCAGGACGATCGAGCCCGGCAACGCTTCCTATTGGCTGGAATATGCCCACTGCCTGCAGGCGCTAGGCAAGCAGAAAGAAGCGCTGGGGGCGCTGGACGCGGCCGTGAAGCTCGCGCCGGACAAGGCGGAAATCTACAGCGCGCTGGGTGACAGCTACCGCGACAGCGATCGCAAGCCCGAAGCGATCGCCGCCTACAAGAAGTTCCTGGAACTGGACAAGACGAATTCGCCAACCCGACCAATCATCCAGCGCTTCATCGAAATTCTCTCAGGCTGACACCGGGCCTTATGCCGTGTCGCTGGTGGCGGCAAGCACGGGCGGAGCACTCTTGCGGCGTTCGGAGTTGAGTGCGAGCAGGCCGGCGCCGATGATCAGGGCCGCGCCGATCGCGGTCGTCGTCCGCGGCACCTCGGCGAAGAACAGGAAGCCCCACAGCGGCGACCACAGGATGCCGGTGTATTCGAATGTGGCAACGCGGTTGGCCGGTGCCATCCGGTAGGCCTGCGACAGCAGGATCATGCCGGCCGAGGCGACGAAGCCGCAGGCCGCCATCTTGAGAAAATCGGGCAGCGTCGGCCAAAGCCAGGGCCGCACCAGGAATTCCAGGCTCGGGTGGACGGCGTGGGTGATCCCGGCCAGGTGGAACGCGCCGGCAACCACGGCGGCGCCGACCAGATAGGCGCCGTTCTGATAGAAGGCCATGACGGTGGACGATTCGGTATCGCCGATCTTGCGGGCCATCAGCTGCGAAAAACCGTACAGCGCCGCCGAGCCCAGCGACAGCAGCGCCGCCCAGTCGAACAGCCCGGCGCCGGGGCGCAGCATCACGACGACGCCGAACAGCCCGATCAGCACGGTCGCCAGCGTCTGCCAGGAGACACGCTCGCCAAGATATGGCCCTGCCAGCATCATGATGAACAGCGGCGCCATGAAATAGAGCGCCACCGCGTCGGCCAGCGGCAAGGCGGCGATGGCCAGGTAATACACCGTATAGGAGGTGAACTGAATGAAAGCGCGTATCGTCAGCATGCCGAATCGCTTCGACAGGATCGCCGGCAAGCCGACATCGGCTTGGACCAGAACGATCAGGATCGGCAAGGCGACGATCGAGCGGATCGCCATCACCTCGGTCACCGGGTAGCCGCTCGACACGGCTTTGACGAGCGGATCCTGCAGAGAAAAGACCAGCACGCCCAGGCACAGGCTCAGGATGCCAAGCACCATCCGGTTCTGCATGTGCCTTCCGGGCTCCCTGCAAGCGAAAAAGAACCCGCCACCGTTTCGGGCAGCGGGCATGAGTGAGGACTCTTCGAATTGGTCCGCGGCCGATTTCGCGGCCGCATATCCAATGGGGTGAGGGGACTATCGTCCGGCATTTGACATGTTGCAAACGAATTGGAATGATATCTGAAATCAAATTTCCTGATGGCGGATTCCTATGCGGCCGACCCTCGACAGCGATCTTCTGCGCACCTTCGTGGCGATTGCCGAGGCCGGCAATTTCACCAGGGCGGCGGAGCAGGCCGGCCGCACCCAGTCGGCGGTGTCGATGCAGATGAAGAAGCTCGAGGAGCTGATCGGCGACAGCCTGTTCGAGCGCGGTTCGCGCGGCGTCGCGCTGACGCGGCGTGGCGACGAACTCATCGTCAACGCCCGCCGCATCGTCTCACTGCTCGACGAGACGGCGGCCTCGATGGCGGCAGCGCCGCTTGGCGGGCCGGTGCGCATCGGCATTCCGGAGGAATATGGCCACGCCATCCTGTCGCGCGCACTCGGCGCTTTTTCGAAGCGCCACACACAGGTCGAGGTTACCGTGCGCTATGCGCACTCAGGCGCGCAGATCGCAGCGCTCGCCGCCGGCGAACTCGATCTCTGCGTGGTGTTCGAATGGCAGGACCCTGCCGGCGGCGAAGTGCTGATGCACGATCCGACCGTATGGGTAACATCGACCCTGCATCACATGCATGAGGAGCGGCCGGTGCCGATCGCCCTCTACAACCGGGCCGGCTGGTGCAAGGATTTTGCCGTCAAATCGCTGGAGCAGCGCAGCCTCGCCTATCGTGTCGCCTATACCAGCGACACCACCGGCGGTCTCAAGCTCGCCGTCACCTCGGGGCTGGCGATCGCGCCGATCTCGCGCAGCAACATTCCGGCCGGCTGTCGCGAACTGACGTCCGCGGACGGGTTCGGCGACATCGATTCCTCGAATGTGGTCATGCATCGCAACCCGAATGCCTCCGGCGAGGCGATCGACGGCATGCAAGAGGCGATCCGCGAGGCGTTCGTCAACAGGCAGATTTAGAGCAATTCCAGGAAAAGTGTGAAACGGTTTTCCGTCCGGAATTGCATCAAAACAAAGAGATAGAACGGTTCGGCGTTTCCGTGAAACGGTGAACTGCTCTAAAGCGTGTCGCGATTTAAGGGATTCAGGATTCCCATAGATTTGAGTTCGTGATTCATTGCGGCTGAAAGGAGACCGCGATGGGCAAGCCGCTACCGCTTGAGTTGCGTCGGCGTGTTGTTGCGTATGTCGATGAGGGACATGGTCACCGCGAGGCTGCGCGCCATTTCCGCGTTTCGCCTCGCTTTGTGAACAATCTGATCAACCTGCGGCGGCAGACCGGTTCGCTTGAAGCGCGTCGGCAGGGCCATGTGGGCGGCGGCAAGCTTGAGCCGCATGCCGAGTTTGTCCGCTCGCGGTTGGCCGAGACCGGCGAACTGACGCTAGATGAGCTTTGCGTCGAGCTGGAGGTGCGCGGGGTGAGCGTGCACCGCTCCAATGTCGGTCGCCTGCTCAATCGCCTTGGGCTCAGTCATAAAAAAACTCTACTGGCCAGCGAGCAGCAGCGGGCCGACGTGCGCCAGGCGCGTGAACTGTGGATCGGGCGGCGAAAGCGCTTCTTCAACAAGGCTTTGGCGCGGCTGATCTTCATCGATGAGACGTCGACCAATACCAAACTGACCAAACGCACCGGCTGGGCGCCGAAGGGCGAGCGCTTCAGGACGCATGCGCCATTCGGCAAATGGCAGACGCAGACCTTCATCGCCGGGCTGCGATGTCACGGTCTTGTCGCGCCGTGGATCGTCAACGCGCCGATGAATGCCGCCATCTTCGAACGCTACGTCGAAACGCAGCTCGCTCCCGAACTGTCGCCCGGCGATGTCGTCATTCTCGATAATGTCGGCTTCCACAAGAACGAGCGCGCTGCCCAACTGGTTCGCCAAAGGGGCGCATGGCTCCTGTTCCTGCCGCCATACTCACCCGATCTCAATCCGATCGAGATGGCCTACTCAAAACTCAAGGCGCGGCTGCGAAAGAAGGCGGCCAGAACTTTCGATGCCCTCTGCGACGCTCTCGGCGATATCTGCCACCTGTTCGAGCCAGCCGAATGCAGAAACTTCTTCAAGGCTGCCGGATATGAGGCCAATTAATCGCGACACGCTTTAGTGCGTGTCGCTCAAGAGTGTGCGGCGGTCTTGGGATAACGACATGCACAAAACAAAGACTCAGCCTGCGGCATCCTCGTAGAAATGCAGCCGGTTGCCGAACGGATCGGCGACCGATACCTCGCGGGATTTCCACGGCGTCTCTTCCAGGCCCGGCCTGGCGAAGCGGTAGTTTTTGCCGATCAGTTCGCGATGAAGTGCCGCGATGTCTTCGACCTTGATGCGCACGGCAATGCCAGGTGCGCCATCGCCGTGATGCTCGCTGAGATGCAGCACGCAGCCGTCGCGGCCGACCGCCATGTAAAGCGGCGCATTGTCGTCGAAGCGATGCTCCCATTGCACCTCGAAACCGAGGAAGCCGACATAGAATTCGCGCGCCTTGGCAATGTCGAAGATGCGCAGGATGGCCGTTATGGCGCCAAGTTTCGGCATGGTGTTGCCACCGTTCGAGAGGGTTTTCGGGCGGGGTGAAGGCGGGGCTGCAATCCCTATTTCAGCTCGAGCAACCGTTCCAGATAGCTGCGTTCGATGTCGGGGCTGAGCGCATTGCCGAGCCGCTTGCGGATCGCTTCCAGAATCTGGCGGGCGCGCTGCACGTCGATCTCGTCGGGCACCTTCACCGAATCGCCGAAATCGGGGCCCTGGCTGGCGCGCGGCCGGCCGAGCGGGTCACGGTCGGCGTTCTGCTGGCGGCCGCCTTCCTGGCTGCCGCCCTGATCGCCCTGCATGGCTTGCATCTGCTTCATCATGTCCTTGGCGCCCTTGCGCAGCGCTTCCAGCGCGCGGCCCTGGTGGCCGACGGCCTGATCGCCTTCGCCATCGCCGAGCGCCTGCTCGGCATTGCCCATCGACTTGCCGGCCTCGCCAAATCCTTCATTGGGCTCCATGCCCATGCCTTCGAGCCCTTTCTTCAGCTGCTCGAGATCGCTTTTCAGCTGGCCCTGGCCTTGCTGCAGCTGTTTCAGCGCGTCGGCGAATTCCTGCGGCGTCATCGGCTTCGGCTGGCCATCCTGGCCGGGCTTGCCGTTTTCGCCCGATTGATCTTGCTGACCGTTCTGGCCGAGCTGCTCGTCGCGGTTCTGCCCGCGCTGGCGCTCGCCGCGCTGCATCTGATCCATACGGAAGGTGTCGTTCATCATCTCCTGCTGGCGCCGCAGGATCTCGCCGAGCTTGTCCATCTGCTGGCGCATCTCGCTGTCCTGCTGACCGCCTTGCTGCTGACGGCCGGCCTGCAGATTGTTCATCATGTCCTGCAGTTGCGACAGCAATTGCTGCGCCTTGTCGCGATCGCCCGACTTGGCCAGATTCTCGATCTGGTTCATCATGCGGTCGATGTCGCTCTGGCGCAGTTCTTGGCCGTTCTGCTGCATCTGCGGCGCGTTGGGATTCTGCTTGGCGCGTTCCGCGAATTCCTGCAGGAACTGGTTCATCGCCTCGCGCAGTTCCTTCATCGCCTTTTCGATTTCCGCGTCGCTGGCGCCGTTCTTGATGGCGTCCTGCAGTGCCTGCTGCGCCTGGCGCAGCCGCTTTTCCGCGGCCGAGAGGTTGCCTTCCTCGATGCCGAGCGCGATTTCCCAGAGATAGGACACCTCGTTGCGCAACTGGTCGTCGCTGACGGCCATCTTCAGCCGGCTGCGGGCGCTCATGATGGCGAGGTAGTGGGACATGTTGTCGAACGTGTCCTCGGGCCGCAGCGTGATCGCGTCCATCAGGTCGAGCACACGCGGCTTGGCGTTGGCATCGAGTGCCAGCAGGCGGCGTTGCTCGATCACCGCCCGCGCCAGCGGATTGGCGAATGGCCGCTGCGGCATCGGCAACGTCTTGGTCTCGCTCGATGCGGTGTGTCCGGCATCGTCGGTGGCAAACAGCGTCAGCTTGATGCTGCTGCCGGCCCAGACATGCTCGGTCAGGTCCTTCGACGTCCTGGCGGCGTTCGACTTGCCGCCACGGCGCGGCAGCGAGAGCGCCATTTCAGGCGGACCATAGAGCGGATGCGCATTGGGTGCCTGCGGATCGGCGAGCGCGAAAACCGCCTTGGCGCTGGCCGCGCCGTAGTCGTCGTCGATCTGGTAGTTGAGCTCGAGGGCACCGTTGGCGGCGCGTTTCGGTTCGCCGACGAAGCGGATTTGCGGCGGCTTGTCGGGCACGACGGCGAAGGCCCAGCGGCCGAGCTGATCCTCGCCCGACTTCAGCGTCAGCGTGCCGTCGCCGGTCAGCTTGCCGGTGAACTGGCGCACCTTTGATGGCGTTGTCGGGGATGGCGTTGCCGGGCTTGCCGTCGGCTTGGCCGTAGCGGCGGCTTGCGGGCTGGCCGGGTCGATGGCGCGGGAATTGCCGTCCTTGTTGGTATAGGCAAGCGTTTCCTTGCCCGACCCGCCGGTGACGCGCAGCGAAACGTCGCTGCCTTCCGGAACGGTGAAGGCCGGTGTTGCCTGGTTGGCGTCGGCGGTCAGGAAGATCGGCGGCTTGCCGGTATAGGCCGGCGGCGTCACCCAGGCGTCGATGCGCGGCGGCACGGCATCGTGCGCGCCATGGGCATTGAACCCGTCAGCCATCCGGCCGCCGGTCGGTCCGAAGGAGAAGGCAAAGGCGGTAACCAGCAGAAGCGCCGCCACCGCGCGCAGCGCCCAGGGGTCGCGCTCCGGCACGCGCGTGCGCGGCAGGTCGGCACCGAGGCTGCCGAGCTTTCCGGCCATGCGCTTCTGGTGTTCGCGCCACAGCGCCTGCGAGAAGCTGCTTTCCCTGCCGCTTGGCCGGTCGGTCTGCACCAGCACGGGGCTGTGCAACAAGCCATTGGCCGCCTCGATCCGGCGGTCGATTTCGGTGGCGTCAGGCACGCGGAAGAAGCGCAACGGATAGAGCGCGGCCAGCGCCGCCACGCCGAATGCGGCGACAAGGCCGATGCGCGCCATATCCGGCAGCCGCGAGAAGATGCCGAGCCAGGAGACGCTGAGGAAAAGGCTGGCGATGATGAAGAGCGGCAGCAGCAACGGCCAGCCACGCTCGACCATCATCGAGACCCGTGTCGCCAGCCGGCTCAAGGCAAGGCGTCCGGCCAGGCCGCGATCGCTGTTGAAGATGGGTCGTTGCGTCATCGGCCCTTCCATGGGGCGGGCGGGATAGCCCAAGCCTCACGAGTCAGAAGAATACCAGCAAACACGGCAAAGGCGAGGCAGTTCGAAAAAACGTGAAGGCCGCCGCGAAGGTTCGCTCAGAAGGTTGCCGGGTTCGCATTCGCCCCGCAGACCAGCACGGCGATGCGTTCGCTTGGTGCCGGCGCGTAGCGCCCGGACAGGACCGCCGCGAAGGCGGCCGCGCCACCCGGTTCGGAAATGATGCGCACCCGGTTCCACAACGCCTTCTGCGCGGCGATGATGTCGTCGTCGCTGACCAGGATCGAGCGTTCGACAAAGGCCTCCGCTATCGGGAACATCATGTCGCCGACGCGCTTTGGCGCCAGCGAATCGGCGGCGATGCCCTCGGCCGGCGCGTCGACAGGGCGTCCGGCCTCGAAGGCGCGATGCAGCGTCGGCGCTCCTTCCGGCTCGATGGCGATGATGCGGATGCGGCCGGCAAACCAGGCGGCGATGCCGCCGATCAGGCCTCCGCCGCCGACGGCGACCAGCAGCGTGTCGAGGTGAGGCAGATCGCTCTGGATCTCCAACCCGAGCGTGCCCTGGCCGATCAGCGTTTCCTCCTGGTTGAAGGCATGGATCTGCAAGGCGCCGGTTTCCTCGGCGAAACGCTCGCTGGCGGCCAGCGCCTCAGCATAGCGGGCGCCGCCGACAATGAGCTCGGCGCCGTAGCTGCGGATCCGCTCCAGCTTGGCCGGCGGGCTCACTTCGGGAACGAAGATGGTCGCCTTGTGGCCAAGCCGCATAGCAGCATAGGCGACCGCCGCGCCATGATTGCCACCCGATGCGGCGACGACACCGGCCTCGGGAACAGGTCGCTCCAAAAGATTGGTGAAGGCACCGCGCGCCTTGAACGAGCCGGAATGCTGCAGGCATTCGAGCTTCAGGTCGACCGCCAGCGGCGGCCGGTCGAAGTCGGCCATGTCGACGCGCAGCACCGGTGTGTGGCGCACATAGGGCCGGATGCGCGGCTCCATCGCGGCAATGCGTTCGCGTGTGATCGTGTTGCCGTTGGTCATGACCATCTCCCGGGATTGACAGCAATTAGTAACTTGGCAAAATGGCTAAATGCAAGAGGTTGATGTCTTCAAGGCGATCGCCAACGAACGCAGGTTGCAGATCCTCGACTGGCTGAAGGACCCGCGCGCGCATTTCCCACGCCAAGTCGATGGCGATCTGGTCGAGGACGGCGTTTGCGCGCTGCTGATCGCCGAGAAGCTCGGCATCACACAGGCGACGCTCAGCGAACATATGCGTGTGCTGACCCAGGCCGGCCTGTTGCGGGCCAAGCGCATCAAGCAATGGACGTTCTATCGCCGCGACGAGGACAGGATCGCCGAAACAAAAGCGCTCATCCAGAGTCGGCTGTAGCGGTCGAGAGATTGCCCTGACCACACGTGGGTCGTGCCGCGGTGCCATCTATGCTTAGTCGAGCTTGGCCGCCTGGCGCAGTGCCGCATTCATGCGTGTCTGCCAGCCTGAACCACTCTTCTTGAAGCTCTCAACGACGTCCGGATCCAGCCTCAGCAAAATTGCGACCTTGGCGTGATCCAATCGCGGCCTCCCGCGTCTAGCAATCAGGTTCGGCTGTGCGTCGGGATCCGTTCGAGCCGCGGCGGTGATGACGGCGTCTTCTTCGTCCGTCATATTCTCAAGAGCCGCCTTGGCCCGTTCCAAGAGGCTCCTTCTCTCCTGCTCATTTGTGCCGATCAACGCTACTGCCGGTGCTCGCCTTTTTCTCAGTGGGGTGGAGCTCCTAGTAACCGGTTTCGACGTATTCGACATAGTCGCTGATCTCCTGTCTGGTGGCGCGTCGAAGGGAGATGACCCTGATGTTGCCGTCGCGCGGTGTGTAAACGATCTGATGGATCGTGTTGCCGATAAAGCCGATCCCGACGAACCTCTCCTCGCCATGATCTTCGCTTGCATCCTCGAAGATCATGGCGTTGTCGTAGTCGAAGGCCTCGGCAAGCTCGAAAGATACGCCGTGTTTTGCCTTGTTCTTTTTCGCCTTTTCGTCATCCCCTTCAAACTTCATCGCCAGCCCCCGCTGCCATTTACTGTATATACAGAAAATGCGCTCGGCACAAGCATTTCCGTATATACAGGAAAGTTTCAGGTTCGCGACCGCGTGACCGTCGCCGCCTTGGCCGCGAAAGTGCGTGGGACATATTGGGCATGTTTCGCGGCCGCTGCGCCGCACGCATAAACACAAGTCTTTCGCCAGGGAGACCGAGGTCAAGCCTGCCGCTGTCCTGCCGACTGCGTGCACCGCAACCGGACAAACGCGAACTCTTTGAGTTTCTGCGAAGGAATACGTGAGAAGCTGCCGTTCATCCCCGATGGCAACACGGGATGAAGCGGGTCTACCTTAGCCAGTCGGGCACCGAATCCAGCCCTATCAGGTCGTCATAGGTCAGGCGCGGGCGCACGATGTGGAAACGGTCGCCGTCGACCAGCACTTCCGGCACCAGCAGGCGGGTGTTGTAGGTGCCGGCCTGCACCGCGCCGTAGGCGCCTGCGGTGGAGACGACAATCAGGTCGCCGGCCCTCAGCCTGGGCAAGTCGCGGTCGAGGCCGATATAATCGCCGGTCTCGCAGACCGGGCCAACCACATCGACCATCATGCGCGGCGTATCGGGCGGCGGCTGAACCACCGGCCTTATGTCGTGGAAGGCATCGTAGAGCGTCGGCCGTATCAGGTCGTTCATGGCGGCGTCGACGACCAGGAAATTCTTGGCGTCGCCTTCCTTCACGAAGATCACTTCCGAGACGAGGATGCCGGCATTGCCGACGATCAGCCGGCCCGGCTCGAACATCACTTTCAGCCCGAGCCTAGTGACATGCTTCCTGACGATCTGGGCATAGGCGTCGGGTAGCGGAGGCGGATTGTTGTCGACGCGGTAGGGGATGCCGAGGCCGCCGCCGAGATCGACATGCTCGATGGCATGGCCATCGGCACGCAGCGTGCCGACCAGATCGACAAGCAGGGCGAAGGCGTCGTCGAAAGGCTGCAGCTCGGTGATCTGACTGCCGATATGGGTGTCGATGCCGGTGATCCTGATGCCCGGAAGCTGAGCGGCGCGGGCATAGACCTGACGCGCCCGCTGCCATGGGATGCCGAACTTGTTCTCGGCCTTGCCGGTGGAGATCTTCTTGTGGGTCTTGGCGTCGACATCGGGATTGATGCGCAGCGAAATCGGCGCCACCTTGCCGAGTGCCGCGGCTCGCGCCGACAGCAGCTCGAGTTCCGGCTCCGATTCGACGTTGAAGCAGAGGATGCCGGCGGTCAGCGCAAAGTCCATTTCGCGCGCGGTCTTGCCGACGCCCGAGAACAGGATCTTGCCAGCCGGAATGCCGGCGGCCAGCGCCCGCCGCAATTCGCCTTCCGACACCACGTCGGCGCCGGCACCGAGCCTGGCTAGCGTTCGCAGCACAGCCTGGTTGGAATTGGCCTTCATAGCGTAGCAGACCAGTGTGTCGAGCCCGGCAAAAGCCTGGGCAAACACCCGGTAGTGCCTGGTCAGCGTGGCTGTCGAATAGCAGTAGAACGGCGTGCCGACCTGTGCGGCGATATCGGGTATCGCCACGTCCTCGGCATGCAGCACGCCGTCGCGGTAGTCGAAATGGTTCACGAGAGTGGTTCCGGAAAGTTGGAGCACGAAGAAACCGGGTTTAGGAAGACTACCCCCGGCTCATCGGCTCTAGATCAGCGGGTCGAGGAAGAACTTCTTGTCCTTGACCGGTTTTTCCGGCTCCGGCGGCACGGGCTGGCGCGCCTTCGAGGCATCCTTGCGCGCCTGGACGGCCGCCTCATAGGGCGTGTCGAGAGCGCCCCTCCTGCCGCAGGCCGAGACGGCCGCAATCGCCACCAGCAGCGTCAGCGTCACCAAAATCCTGCTTCCGGTCATCGATCCATCCGTCCGAAATTCTTGCCAGCCGCCGCTTTTAGCCGAGTTCTCAGCGTATTGCACCCCGGATATTGCTGGTCGCAATATCCGGGATCACGCCTTTGCAATGCGCTTTTTCCAGCCGCGGATCTGCTTCCTGACTTCCGACGGCGCCGTGCCGCCGAAACTGGTCCGGCTCTTGACCGAGTTCTGCACCGCCAGCACCGAGAATATATCCGCCGTGATGCCGGGATTGATCGACTGCAGATCCTCCAGCGAAAGCTTCTCCAGCCCCATTTTCTTTTCTTCGGCCAGCGCCACCGCCCGGCCGGTGACGTGATGTGCCTCGCGGAACGGCAGGCCGAGCGTGCGCACCAGCCAGTCGGCGAGGTCGGTGGCGGTCGCGTGGCCGGAGCCGGCGGCCTTTTTCATCGCCGCCGCGTTGACCGTCATGTCCGAAACCATGCCGGTCATCGCCGCCAGCATCAGGTCGAGGGTCTCGGCGGCATCGAACACCGATTCCTTGTCTTCCTGCATATCCTTGCCATAAGTCAGCGGCATGCCCTTCATCACCGTCAGCAAGCCGACCAGATGGCCGGTGACGCGGCCTGTCTTGCCGCGCACCAGTTCGGCGGCGTCTGGGTTCTTCTTCTGCGGCATGATCGACGAGCCGGTGGAAAAGCTGTCCGACAGTCTGACGAAGCCGAATTGCGGCGTCGACCAGATGATGATCTCCTCGGCCAGCCGCGACAGATGCGTGGCGCAGATCGCGGCCATGCCGAGGAACTCCAGCGCGAAATCGCGATCCGAAACGCTGTCCAGCGAATTGCGCATCGGCTCGCGGAAGCCGAGCGCCTTGGCGGTTCTGTGGCGGTCGATCGGGAAGCTGGTGCCGGCAAGTGCTGCGGCACCAAGCGGGCTTTCGTCCATCCGTTCGATCGCGTCGCGGACCCGCGACAGGTCACGCGAAAACATCTCGACATAGGCCATGCAGTGATGGCCGAAGGTCACCGGCTGCGCCGCCTGCATATGGGTGAAGCCCGGCATCACGGTCGCCGCATGCTCCTCGGCCCGCGCCAGCAGCGCCTCGATCAGCCCTTTCAGCGCCTCGGCGACGCGAAGGCATTCGTCCTTGACCCACAACCGCAAGTCGACCGCGACCTGGTCGTTGCGCGAGCGGGCGGTGTGCAGCCGGCCGGCCGCCGGACCGATGAGGTCGGCGAGGCGAGCCTCGATATTCATGTGGATGTCTTCGAGCCGGGTGGAAAACTCGAACGTGCCGGCCTCGATCTCTTTCAGAATCGTGTTCAGCCCGTGAGCGATTTTTTCTTGATCGGCCGCCGAAATAATGCCCGTTTGCGCCAGCATCTCGCTATGGGCGATCGAGCCCTTGATGTCTTGCGCATAGAGTTTGCGGTCGAACGAGATCGACGCGTTGATCGCTTCCATGATCGCGGCCGGACCCGAGGCAAAACGTCCGCCCCACATCTGGTTGCTGGTCTTCTTGTCGCTCATCGCTATAACCCGTGCTTCGGAGCAGTTTTGAGAAAATGGCAGACGGTAATAGATTCTTCCCGGCCCCGCGCCTGATCCTCGCCGCTTTGGTGGCGGGCGTGCTGGCCGGCGCGGTCGCGGTATATGTCAGCGAGAGCCGGTCTGGCAACAACGCCGAGCGCCAAGTGGCCATTGGCGAGACCAAGGACGATGTCGCCTGCGCCGCCAAGAGCGACCGCGCCAAGAAGATAGCTGCAGCCGCCACCGGCGAGGTCGCGGCACTGTTGCCGGCCGATCCGCCGCAATCCTTGAAGGCGCTTGCCTTCAACGGCCCGGACGGCAAGCCGATGACGCTCGCCGACCATGCCGGAAAGACGGTGCTGCTCAATCTGTGGGCGACTTGGTGCGCGCCGTGCCGGGCCGAAATGCCGGCGCTGGATGCGCTGCAGAAGGAAAAGGGCAGCGACGCCTTTCAGGTGGTCGCCGTCAATGTCGATGCCGGCGACGATGTGAAGCCGAAGAAGTTCCTCAAGGACACCGGCGTGGCAACGCTCGGCTACTACCGGGATTCGACGATGGCGCTGTTCAATGACCTCAAGACGCGCGGCCTTGCGCTCGGCCTTCCCGTCACCCTGCTGATCGACGGCGAAGGCTGCCTGGTCGCCCACATGAACGGCCCGGCCGAATGGTCGGGGCCGGACGCAAAGCGGCTGATCGAGACGGCGCTCAAGCCCGAAAGCCTCTAAGCGCGTTGCGTTTGCCACTTTTGAGCGACATGCATCAGGCCCTGTTCAGACCAAGTGCAGGCGCTGGCGCGAAGGCCAGGACGCTTCTGTTGCGCTGGTCAGCGGCATCCTTGCCGACCATAGAGGCGTCGACGCCTGTCAGTTCGCTGAATTCCTCGATGAGGCCTGGCCTGCCGATATAGTAGCCCTGGCCGATCTCGCAGGCCTCCGCGTCAAGGAATTTCAGTTCGCCGAGCGTCTCGACGCCCTCCGCCAGAACCGGCAGGCCGAGACCGCGCCCAAGCCCGAGAACGGCGCGCACGATCGCCGCGACCTGACCGTTCTTGTCGACGGATTTGATGAAGGAGCCATCGATCTTGATCTTGTCGAAGGGAAAGGCGCGAAGGTTGGAGAGCGAGGAATAGCCGGTTCCGAAATCGTCCATGGCCACGCGCACGCCCAGCGCCTTGACCTGCCGCAAGGTCGCCAGCGCGCGCGGCATGTCCTTCACAAGCGCCGTTTCGGTGATCTCGAGTTCCAGCCTGCCCGGTGCAAGACCGGAATTCAGCAGCGTTTCGTGGACCTTGCGGCTGAAATTCGGATTGTGAAGCTGCACCGCCGAGACGTTGACGGCCACCGCCAGCGGGTTTTCCCAGCGGGCGGCTTCCTCGCAGGCCGCCGTCAGCACCCATTCGCCAATCTGGCCAATGGCTCCACTGTCTTCGGCCACCGGGATGAATATGGTCGGAGGTACATCGCCGCGCACCGGATGCCGCCAACGGATCAGAGCTTCGAAGCCGAGCATCTTGCCGCTGCTGATCTCCTTCTGCGGCTGGTAGACGAGGTAGAACTCGTTGCGCGCGACCGCCTGGCGCAGTTCGTGCTCCATCACGCGCTTGTCGCGGGCCTCGGCCCCCATCGCGGCCTCGAAATAGCGGTATGTGTCCTTGCCTTCGGTCTTGGCCCGGTAGAGTGCCGTATCGGCGTGGCTTATCAGGCTGGCCTGGTTTTCGGCATCCGATGGATAGAGCGCGATGCCGATGCTGGCCGACACGAGGCCGCCGCCGACCGAGCCCCTGTTTTCCTCGCGCATCGCGGTCAGCACAGCGTCGGCGATGCGGCCGGCCTCCAGCGGGTCGGTCAGGTTCGGGGCGATGATGGCGAATTCGTCGCCGCCCAGTCGCGCGACCATCTGTCCTTGATGCAGGATGCCGGTCACGCAATGCGCAACCTTCTGCAGCATGGCGTCGCCAGCGCCGTGCCCGTACAGGTCGTTGACCTCCTTGAACCGGTCAAGATCGAGCAGCAGAAGCGCCAGGTGGCCGCTTTTCCTGGCCTGGCCCATCGCGGCGATTTCCATATCGAGCCGGCTGGAAAAGCTGCGGCGATTGGCAAGTCCGGTCAATGGGTCGAAATGGGCAAGGCGCAGGATCTCCTGTTGCGCCTTCTTGCGCTCGCGAATGTCGCGGACCGCAATCACGTTGTGAGGCTTGCCACAATAGTCGATGCTCCGGGCGATCAGTTCGACGGGAATGCCTGTGCCATCGCGGCCCCTCAATTCGGTCTCCCGAGGCTGCTCGCCGAAGCCGGACATATCGGACGCGGTGCGCTCGTCGAAGAGGTCGCCAAGCAGCATCCCGTTCAGCGTCGCGGTCGCGATGCCCGTCAGCTTCGCCATGCTGTCATTGGCGCTGATGACGCGGCTGCCGTCGCAGACGATCAGACCCTCCACGGCGGCGTTGGCTAGACCGTGCATGCGGTCGACCTCGATCCTCTGGCGGCGGAAGCGCAGATCTATCCAAAGTGCCGTGCCCGAAAGAACAAGGATCACCAGGCTGGCGGCCGCCACGGCGAAGGCCTGCGACGTGGGCTCGATCGTGTATTGCGATATCTCTATCGAGGAGTCCGGGAAGATCGAGACCGCGGCCATGGCGATGAAATGCAAGCTGCAGATCGCCAGTGTCAGGAGCACCGCGCCGCCCAGTGTCGCGGACAGCGATGGGCGACGCAGGACAACAACAAGCGCCAGCGCCGCAAGTGCCACCCCCGCCAGCAAGGAGACCGCCACAAGCAGCAGGTTCCATTCGATCCGGCCCTGCACCTCGAATGCCGCCATGCCGACATAGTGCATGGTGGCGATGCCACCGCCCAGAATGGCGCCGCCGACGAGATGGTGGTCGAGCCCGTTGCGCAAGGTGGCGACCCACATGCCGGCCGCTGTCAGGACGACAGCGGCGGCAAGCGAGAGCACGGAGAATTCCGGGTTGTATGCGTTGGGTATTCCCGGCGTGAATGCAAGCATGGCGATGAAATGCGTTGCCCAGATACCGAAGCCGGTCGACGTCGCCGCAATCATCAACCAGGCAAGCCGGTTTCGATTTGCCGATCTGCCGACATGATGAAGCAAATTGACTGCAGAGAAAGAAGATATTCCGCAGATCAATGCCGCAAGCGCGACCAGTCTCAGATCGTGTTCGTTGACGATACAATTGTAGACCGTCAGCATCTTCTCCAACCTGATCTATTCGAAGCAAACAAGGCAATGTGATTGACTAGCCCTTGCTCGTTGAAGGATCGATTAAGGGAGCTTGCAACCCTGGCGTGCTTTTCCAGGGCAGGGCGACTGCGAGATCAGGCCGTTGTCCGGATGGACGCGGGGTTCAATGGGCCGGATGTGCTTCAGTAACCGGTTATCCGGCCGAAGATTGAGATCTATGAATTCAAGGGCCGGGGCCCGTCACGTCAGTTTTGCCGCCGCGTCTACTTGTCCCAGAGGCCCGCTAAACGGGACAGGGCCTGGATCGTGTCGCCATTCTGGGATCGCTCGGCAATCTGGTCAACGATTTGCTGGAAAGCCTTTGTGTCGACTTTCCTCAGATAGGCGATCTCGTTCAGTGAAAAGATCAATCGGCTGCCGACCGCCTGGTTGAAAGCGACGGCGTCGCCCTCGTTCATTTTGATCGGCCATAGCCTGGCCGGTGTCGGTAGGACCTCGCCCTGCTTGTCGTTCGGCAGATCGCGGTCGTCGCGAGGCACGAAGCCGGACGCACAATAGGTCACGGTGTAGGTATGGCTTTCGCTCGAAATATCGAGCTGGAAATGGCCATCGCCTTCAGATCTCCGGGAATCGAGTGGTGTATCGCCATAGAGAGAGCAGTCGCCGTCGCGACCCGTGCGGACCGACTGTGGCCAAGCCTTGATCGCGGCTTCAACGGGCCGGCCGGTCTGATATTCAATGACCTGCCCGAGGTGATCGTAGGTGGTCGACTCGCCAAAGGCGCCGAAGGACATACCGAGTCCTACGCCAAGCGCTACGAGACCCAAAGACGGCAGCAAGCGGCCAGCCATGTCAATCCTCCCAAACTCAAGATCCAATTCAACCAGCGGTCGGCTTGTCGCCGCAGGAACATTTCGGTCAGCGGTGGGTCCACTGTGATGTCGCGCAGCAGCGCCGGAGGGCTGCATTCAACCGCCACGCGCTGGGGATGGACGAAGTTATCGATGTGGAGTTTGGGAACCGGAGAATCCCAGTCGACCATCTGGACATCCAGCTGGGGAAAGCCTCCAGGCCCGGCATCGGACCATATGCAATTGGCTGTCACTTGTGGGGGAAGCTGGATGGTGACGGCATTGGCCGATGAATAGGCGGCGACAAGTGTAGACACCGACTTGCCATTGGTGGTCTCCTCCCGAAGCATGATCGGCGATCTCGTCGCCAGCAGCAGCGCCACCACAACAAAGACGCCGCAAACGAGCAGCAATTTGGCGGCGCCGGAAAGAATGTTCCGTGGTCGGGGTCCACTCATCAGCCGCGAGGTCAGCAAGGCTATCGAAATGACACCGGCAATTCCGAGCACGAAGAGTTTCAGGGCCAGTCCCGCGGCGAGAAAGCTGTGAAACGAATCGACCAGCCCCAGAACGGCGACAACAACGCCGACCAGGCCTCCGACTAGTTCGATCCGGCTCATGCGAAGTGGTCGCCCCGAATTGCCGCCCGCCAGCCGGCGCAATAGCGGCGGCAGGGACGGCGACAGACATCGTCGGTCGAGGCCTATTTCTTGTCAATGAGCTTCGTAAGCCAGTATCGGATCATGCCACGCGAACCGTCACAATGAGTGCCTCGTGATCGGAACTCGGGCCGCCGTCCGGCAGCATAGCGGGAAGAACCGCTGGATCGCTGGCAACGAGGCCGCGGGTGAAGAACCAGTCGATGCGGCCGACCGGCGTGCCGGCCTCGCGTCGCTGGGTGGGCAGGTCGAGGGTGTTGGCGGCGTTCCAGTCGTAGCCACGCCCGGCGAGGATCGCAAACAACGGTTCGTGTGGCTCGACATTGAGCAGCCGGTCGGGCTCGGCCGCGATGCGCGCCGCCCAGGCCTGGGGATCGTCATGGCGTTCCTCATGGCCGGCGGTCAGCGTGTTGAAGTCGCCGCCAAGCAGCACCGGTGCCTGCGGATCATATTTGTCGATGGCATCGAGAAGGTGGCGTGTCTGGACGGCGCGGCCGGCGGGATCGGTGCGGTTTTCGAGATGCACCGAGACGACCGTCACCCTGCGGTTGCCGATCCGCACCTGGCCGCCGATGGCCATGCGCCCGCCGATGCGCGGCTGGCCGTGTTCCGGCCGGAACCAGCCGCCGGTCGCGTCGAGGCGCACCAGGAAGGGCCGAAGCAGCGGGATGGCGCTGGTGACGGCGTTGCCATGAAAGCCTTCGGCATTGGTGGCGTCGCCGGTGGCCGCACGTTCCGCTTCGTTGCCGCCGCCGAGCTCGACGAACTCGACGCCGTAGGCGAAGGCATGGCCGAGCCGGTCGGCGAGCGCGCGCAGCGGATGACCGTTGCCCGAGCGCGCCATGCCTTCGTCCACCTCCGACAGCAACACGACATCCGGGGACTGGCCGGCAAGCGTCGCGGCGATGGCGTCGCCGTAACGCAGCCGCTCGACGTTCCAGGCGACGACGGTGAGCGTCTCGCCGGCATACTCACGCGAGGCCTTGCCGCCGATCTCGATCTGGCCAAGTGCCGGAATGGTGGTCGCATGTCGCAGATGGGTGGCGCTGTCGCGCGGTCCCTGGCGCATCGCGTGGCGGTCGGCGATGGGTACATGTGTCAGCTGCCGAACAAGCATCTTCACTCATCCCTTTAGCCGCATAATCATTGGCGCTCTTCAGTCTTTACGTCATCGACAGCTGCCCTAGCTACCTAAAGCACCGGCATGACGTTTTCGTGCCGGTACACGCCGAGGGGAGAAGAGACGGGCTGTCCACTGGCCCGAAGGCCACAGCAGAACTGTCACATACCTTCTCTAAGAGAGCGGGCAAGGACTTGCGCAAGACCCTTGTCAACAGCCATTCAAGAGGGAAGAAATCATGACCATCATCAAGCGGGGCTTCGCTGCCCTTGCCGTTGGCGCGCTCAGCACGGTGCTGGCGATGCCTGCCGTCGCAGAGCCGGTAAAATTCGATTTCTGGTTCGGCCTTTCGGGCGACCTCGCCCGCGTGGTCGACACGATGTGCAAGAACTTCAACGCCTCGCAGTCCGACTATGAAGTCGTCTGCACCAGCCAGGGCAACTACGACGCCACGCTGCAGAACACGATCGCTGCCTTCCGCGCCGGCAAGCAGCCCGCCGTCGTCCAGGTCTATGATGTCGGCACCGCCACCATGATGCTTTCCGGCGCCTACAAGCCGGCCGACAAGCTGATGGAAGAAAACGGCTACAAGATCGACTACGCCGATTATTTCCCCGGCATCGCGCGCTACTACGCGACGTCGAAGGGCGAGATGCTGTCGTTCCCGTTCAATTCCTCGACGGCGCTGATGTACTGGAACAAGGACGCCTTCGCCAAGATCGGCAAGACCGAAGCGCCCAAGACCTGGGAAGATGTCGGCGCCGACCTTCAGGCGATGAAGAGCGCCGGCTACGAGTGCCCGATGGCGATCAACATCTCCGCCAACGAAAGCTGGCAGCTGATGGAACAGTTCTCCGCCATCCACAACCAGCCGGTGGCGACTAAGAACAATGGCTATGACGGCCTCGACGCGCGTCTGGAAGTCAACAAGACCAAGTTCGTCCAGTACGTCACCGACCTCAAGAAGTGGTATGATGCCGGCCTGATCAAGATCAAGTCCAAGGATCTCGGCCAGGACATGGTCCAGGCCTTCGCCTCGGGCACCTGCCAGGTCATCCTGACCTCGGTCGGCGACCATGGCACCGTCGGCAAGACCCAGAAGGAAGGCATGCGCTGGGATGTCGCCGAACTGCCGGCCTATGCCGGCACCGAGCGCAAGAATTCGCTCGTCGGCGGTGCCTCGCTGTGGGTTCTCTCCGGCAAGTCGGATGCGGAATACAAGGGCGCGGCCGCGTTCCTCAACTTCATCCACGACCCCAAGACCGCGTTGTTCTGGTCGACGAACACCGGCTACATCCCGGTGACCAAGTCGGGCTTCGACTACATGAAGTCCACCGGCTTCTACGACAAGGCGCCCTACAAGGGCCGTGAAGTGGCGATCGCCAGCCTGACCGCGTCCGAGCCGACCGAAATCACCCGCGGTGTCCGGCTGGGCAACTTCACCCAGATCCGCGCCGAGTTCGGCACGCAGATGCAGGCGATCTTCGCCAACAAGGTCAGCGTCCAGGAAGGCCTCGATACGCTGGTCAAGAATGGCAATGCCATTCTCGACCGCTTCCAGCAGACCTATCCGGGCAAGACCCTGCCCTGATAGCCGAAATCCATGGCCGCCCGCCGGTCTTGTCCGAGCATGATCTTTTCCGAAAACCGGTTTCCACTTTTCGGGATCATGCTTGGGTCGACGGGCGGCCGCTTCGTATATTAATCTCCCTTTGCTCCAGACTGGCTGTTGATCAGCGGCGGCGGACCGATGGAAAAACGCATTACCTTCAGCAGTTGGACGATCGGCATCCTTTTCGCGGTGCCGCAGCTCCTCCTGATCTTCACGTTCTTCTACTGGCCGGCCGGTCAGGCCGTGTACTGGTCGCTGACACTGCAGCAGCCCTGGGGTGGCGGCAATGTCTGGGTCGGGCTCGACAATTTCCGCTCGATCCTGTCCAACGCCGACTACTGGAATTCGGTCACCGCCAGCCTGGTCTTTGCCGCCATCAGCACCGGGCTTGCGATGTTCATCGCGCTCGTACTCGCGGCGCTGACCGACCGCCAGCTTGCCGGCTCGCGCTTCTATCGCGTGGTGCTGATCTGGCCTTACGGCATCGCGGCGCCTGCGCTGGCAATGGCGTTCCGCTTCATTCTGGCGCCGGAAGCCGGCTTCATGGCGGTCGTCAATCAGGCCTGGCCCGGCTTCTGGGACCCCGGCCTTAACGGCGCCAATGCCATGGCCTCGATCATCATCGCCTTTTCCTGGAAATATGTCGGCTATAACTTCATCTTCTTCCTCGCCGCGTTCCAGGCCATCCCGCGTTCGCTGATCGAGGCGGCGGCCATGGACGGCTCCGGCGTCGTCAGACGCTTCTGGGATATCCAGTTTCCGTTGATCACGCCGACGATCTTCTTCCTGCTGGTCATCAACATCACCGAGAGCTTCCAGGATTCCTTCGGCATCGTCGACATCATGACCTCGGGCGGGCCGGCCAACGCGACCAATCTGATGGTCTACAAGATCTATTCCGACGGCTTCAAAGGCCTCGATTTTTCGGGCGCCGCCGCGCAGAGCATCATCCTGATGGTGCTCATCATCGTGCTTACCATCTTCCAGTTCCGCTTTATCGAGCGGCGCGTGCACTATCAGTGAGACGGTCATGGTAGAGCGCAACCCCATCCTGAACTTCGTCACGCACCTCGTGCTGTTCATCGGGTTTTTGCTGGCGATCGCGCCTTTCGTGATCGTGGTGATTGCCTCGTCGCACAATCTGAAGGATGTCAACGACGTGCCGATGTCCCTGCTGCCGGGCAGCGATTTCTGGCTCAACATCAAGACGGCGTGGACGACGGCCGATCTCGGCCCCAAGCTGCTCAACAGTTTCATCGTTGCCACGGGGGTCGCGGCGGGCAAGGTGATCATTTCGGCGCTTACCGCCTTTTCGATCGTCTATTTCCGCTATCCCGGCCGCACCTTCATCTTCTGGCTGATCTTCGTCACCCTGATGCTGCCGCTGGAAGTGCGCATTGTCCCGACCTACGCGGTCGTTGCCAATGTGCTTACGCCCTACCAGGCGATCCTCGACGTGACCGGCATAAGCTGGCTCATCGAAAAGGTTTCGGGCGTTCAGGTCTCGCTGAACCTAGGGCTGCTCAATTCTTATCCCGGGCTTATCCTGCCGCTGGTCGCGACGGCCACCGGCACCTTCCTTTATCGGCAGTTCTTCCTGACGATACCGGACGAATTGACCGAGGCGGCGCGCATGGACGGCGCCGGCGCACTGCGCTTCTTCATCGATGTTCTGCTGCCGCTGTCGCGCACCAACATGGCGGCGCTTGGAACCATCATGTTTCTGTATGCATGGAACCAGTATCTGTGGCCGTTGCTCATCACTACCGATCAATCCCATGCGATGGCGGTCACCGAACTCAAGCAACTCATCCCCAACGTCGGCGGCATTCCCGAATGGAACATCGCCATGGCCGGCACACTCATCGTCATGCTGCCGCCGCTGATCGTCGTCGTCGCCATGCAGCGCTGGATCGTGCGCGGCCTGATCGCCACCGAGAAGTGACTTCAGAAGGAGAGAGCCGATGGCCTCCATCACCATTCGCGACGTCAAGAAGAGCTACGCCAAGTTGCAGATCGTCCACGGCGTCGACCTCGACATCGCCTCGGGCGAATTCGTTGTCATTCTCGGGCCTTCCGGCTGCGGCAAGTCCACGCTGCTCAGGATGATCGCCGGGCTGGAAGAGATTTCCGGCGGCGAGATCGCGATCGACGGAGCCGTCGTCAACAAACTGGAGCCACGCGAGCGCGGCTGCGCCATGGTGTTCCAGAATTACGCGCTCTATCCGCATATGAGCGTGGCGCAGAACATCGGCTATTCGCTCAAGGTGGCCGGTGTTCCGACCGCCGAGCGCACGCAGCGCATACAGGCGGTTGCCCGCACGCTGGAGCTCGAGCATCTGCTCGACCGCAAGCCGATGGCGCTCTCGGGCGGGCAGAGGCAGCGTGTCGCCATGGGCCGCGCCATGATCCGCGAACCCAAGGTGTTCCTGTTCGACGAGCCGCTGTCCAATCTCGACGCCAAACTGCGCGTTCAGATGCGCTCGGAAATCCGCAAGCTGCACCGCCGTTTGAACGCGACCTCGGTGTTCGTCACGCATGACCAGGTCGAGGCGATGACGCTGGCCGACCGGCTGGTGGTGATGAACGGCGGACGTGTCGAACAGGTCGGCACGCCCGGTGAGATCTACACCCGGCCGGCCAGTCGCTTCGTGGCCACCTTCGTCGGCGCCCCGGCGATGAACATGCTTGAGGGCACGGTAGAACTCGACGGGTTGTCGCTGCTCGGCGGTAGCCGGCGCCTCGCCATCGCGCGTGCCGGCCTGCCTGTCGGCACGCGGGTCGCGATGGGCATCCGGCCGGAAGCCGTCCGGCTGGTGGCGCCGGGCACGGCCGGCGCGCTCGATGCCACTGTCGATCTGGTCGAGGAACTGGGCGCGGGACGGGTGATCTATTTCGATCTCGACGGCGCACCGTTCTCGGTGATGACGTCGGAGGCGGTCCATCCAGAGCCCGGTAGTGCGGTCGGCTTGAAGATTTCACCAGAGGACATGCATTTCTTCTCGTCGGAGACGGGAAGCCGTCTCGATGTCTTCAAGGCTTCCGTGCCGGAGCCGGCACTCTGATCTCCCGGAAATCGACCGTCAGGATGATGGCTGGCGCGGTGAGTGCTCGGCAGGTTGAAAAAACGCGATGAAGATTATCCAGGTCACCGATGTCCATCTCGGCCGGCAAGGCGAGCGCCGCTATGGCGTCGACCTGCATCAGCGACTGGCCTCATGCATCGCGCACATCAACGCGCATCACGGTGATGCCGCTCTTTGCGTCTTCACCGGCGACCTGACCGAGACCGGCGCGTCCGAAAGCTATGCCGACCTCAGGGCGGCGTTGAGCGCACTGTCGGTGCCCTGGCGGCTGCTGCCGGGGAATCACGACCGGCGGGCCAATCTTGCCGGGGCGTTTCCCGAATGCGCTGTCGACGAGAACGGCTTCGCGCAGTCGACCCATCAGACGGCCGACGAGGTGTTGTTGTTCCTCGACAGCCTGGCGGAAGGGCGCATCGAAGGCGAATTGTGCGAGAGGCGGTTTGCCTGGCTCGACGCCCGGCTCGAAGAAGCAGCCGGCAGGCCCGCCTATGTCTTCATGCACCATCCGCCGGTCGCGCTCGGCCTGCCGCAACTCGACCCGCTGGCGCTTGCGCAGCCCGAACAATTCCTTGGCCTGCTGCGGCGCCATGGCAACGTCCGCCACATCTTCTTTGGCCATGTTCATCGCGACATCGCCGGCACGGTCGCCGGCATCCCGTTCTCGGCGCAGCGCGGCCTGCACTGCCGGTTCGAGCTGGCGCTCGACAGATCAAGCGAGATCGTCGAGCAGGCGCCGCCTTCCTACGCGGTCATCCTCGCCGACAGCGCGGCCGGGCGCGTGGTCGTGCATGGCTGCGATTTTCTCGAACAATGGCCGATCTATTCCGCCAAAACCGGCGAACGCATCACTGCCTGAGGCTCATCGCAAGCCTCAGGCGAACACGTGCGCTTTCCCCGATACGGTCAGCCGGACGATCTCGCCGACCGCCGGCGCGTCCATGCCGGATTTGCGCAGGACCAGCGGCGTGTTGCCGATCGCGGCGGCGTCGGGCGGATCGGCGCTGTTCAAAAGCCGCACCGCGATCGTGCACATCGAGCCGGCGAATTCGGATTCGGTCACCTCGCCGAAAAGCATGTCCGGGGTGCCCGACATGCCTTCGCGCGACGTTCTCTTCAAGGCGATCTGCTCCGGCCGCAGCATGATGCGGGCAACATCGCGCCGCTCATTCGTGTCGACGGCGATGCGGCCGAGCGGTGAACTGGCGAAGCCGTCGGCGACCTTTGCCGGCAGGATGATGGCGTCGCCAAGGAACTCGGCGATCATCCTGTCCTTCGGCTTGAGATAGAGGTCGCGCGGCGTGCCGACCTGCGAGAACCTGCCATCGCGCATCACCGCCACCTGGCTGGCGAAGGACAGCGCCTCGGCCTGGTCGTGCGTCACCAGGATGGTGGTGATGCCGGCCGCCTCCAGAAGCTCGGCCACGGCCTTGCGCATCGAGGCGCGCAGGCCTGTGTCCAGGGCCGAGAACGGCTCGTCGAGAAGCATCAGCCGCGGCTTCATCGCCATGGCGCGGGCGAGCGCGACACGCTGCTGCTGGCCGCCGGAGAGCTCGTGCGGGCGGCGCTTGAGGATCGCCTTGTCCAGCCCGACGATATAGGCGAGTTCGACGATACGCTCGGCGCGCTTGTCTTCGCCGCGACCCATGCCGAAACCGATGTTGTCGCCAATGGTCAGGTGCGGGAACAGCGCGCCGTCCTGCGCCACCACGCCGATGCCGCGGCGGTGCGCCGGCACGGCGCTGCCGTCCTTGGCGAGCACCTCGCCGTCGAGCGCGATGCGGCCCTGGTCCGGCGCTTCGAAGCCGGCGATCAGGCGCAGCAAGGTCGTCTTGCCGCAGCCGGACGGACCGACGATCGCCGTGCGGCTGCCGCTGACGACGTTCAGATCGACGCCGGCAACGGCCGCGACCGGGCCGTAACGCTTGTGCACTCCGTTCAGTTCGAGAAAGCTCATCGTCCGGCCATCCGTTTCGACTGGACGTAGAGCAGCCACGTCAGGGGCAGCGACATCGCCACCATGATGAAGGCGTAAGGCGCCGCCGAGGCATAGTCGATCTCGCCGCTGTAGGACCAGAACGCCATCGCCAGCGTGCGGGTGCCGTTGGGCGCCAGCATCTGGGTGGCGGTCAGTTCGTTCATGATGCCGAGCGCCACCAGCGCCATGCCGGCTGCGGCGCCGGGCGCCGACAGACGGATCGTCGTGGACCACAGCGCCCGCAACGGCGGCCGGCCGAGACTGGCGGCGGCGCGTTCGAGTTCGACCGGCGCCTGGGCGATCGATGCGCGCAGACTGACCAGCGCGCGCGGCAGGAACATCAGCGCATAGGCCACCAGGATGGTGAACAGGGTCTGGTAGAGCGGCAGCGCGATGCGCACGGTGATGGTGACCAGCGCCAGCGCAATCACGACCCCGGGCAGTGAGCCGACGATGTAGTTGCAACCCTCCAGCAGGCGCTGCAGCGGCCCCGGTGCGCGGATCGAGATCCAGGCCATCGGCATGGCGGCGACAGTGGCCAGCAGCGCACCGGCGAGCGCCAGGAACAGCGTCTGGCCGAGCGCCAGGCCAATCTCGTCGAAGCGCCAGACATCGGCGCCGCCGGCGACCAGCCAGCCGCCGATGGTGACGAACGGCACGCCAAGCGCCAGCAGAGTGGTGACGGCAAGCAAGGCCAGGCTCGGGATGGTGGCGCGTCCAAGGCTCGTGCGCTGCTGGTACCGTGCGGCGCCGGAGCCGACACGGGCATAGCGTTCCTCGCCGCGCACCAGCACTTCGAGGCCGAGCAGCACGAAACAGCAGCTGACCAGCACGCCGGCCAGCATGTTGGCGGCCGGTCCGTTGAAGGTCGACTGGAACTGGTCGACGATCGCCGTGGTGAAGGTGTCGAAGCGGATAAAGACATAGAGGCCGTACTCGGCCAGCAGATGCAGGCCGACCAGCAGCGAACCGCCGCAGATGGCGAGCCTGAGCTGTGGCAGCACGACGCGCCAGAACACGCGCCATGGCCCGAGGCCGAGTGCGGCTGCTGCGTCCTCCAGGGCGGGATCGAGGCGGCGGAGCGCCGCCGATACGGGCAGATAGAGGAACGGAAAATAGGCGATGACGGACACCAGCACTCCGGCCCACAGGCCGTGCAGTCCGGGCACCAAGGTGATCCAGGCATAGCTGTGCACGAAAGCCGGGATGGCAAGCGGCGCCACGCACAGCCATGCCCAGAGCCTGGCGCCGGGCAGGTCGCTGCGCTCGGTCAGCCAGGCCAGCGTCACCGACAGCACGATGGTGATCGGCACGGCCAGCACGACCAGCAGGCCGGTGTTGACCAGAAGCTCGCCGACACGCGGCCGGAAGACCAGCGCCGCGACGGTTTCCCAGCCGGTCCGCACCGCGACCCAGATGATGAAGGCTAGCGGCAGCAGCGCCAGCAGCGAAACGCAGATGGCGGCGATGACCAGCCAAGGGGCTGCGCGTCGCTGCGTTCTCCGGCTTCTGCCCGAAGGCAGGTCCGCGCGCGCGAGATCGACCGCGGACTGCATCAGGTCAGACGCCGTGCCGTTGCCGTCCAGCGGCAGCAATTGAAGGACCGCAATTGCGATCGGGAACACAGCGTGTCGTCATCGACGAATGTCATCTCGAAAAACAAATCACTCCCGCGGAAAGCGAATTCCCGCGGGAGCGTGGTCGGCTGTCCTTTTAGGACGAATGGCAACTAAAGCAAGCCGGCTGCCGTCATCAGGTCGGTGACCTTCTTGGAGTTCAGCGTCGTCGGATCGACCTTGGGCGCCTGCAGATCGGCCAGCGGCACCAGCTTGGGATTGGACTCCGCACCCTTGCCGACAGCATATTCGAAGGAATCGCCGGTCTTCAAGATCTCCTGGCCGCCCTTGCCGGTCACCCATTTCAGGAAGGCCTGGGCTTCCTTCGCATGCTTGCTCGAGGCCAGTACGCCGCCGCCGGAGATCGAAACGAAGGCGCCCGGATCCTGGTTCTTGAAATAGTGCAGGTCGACATTCTTGCTGTTTTCGCCTGTCTTGGCCTGATCGCCGAAGTAGTAATAGTGGTAGATCACGCCGCCTTCGATCTCGCCGGCATTGACCGCCTTCATCACCGTGCTGTTGCCCTTGTAGGCGGTGAAATTGGTTTTCATCGCCTTAAGCCAGTCCGCCGTGGCGGCCTCGCCCTTGAGCTGCAGCAACGCGCTGATGATGGCCTGGAAATCGGCGCCCGACGGCGAGGCGGCCCAGCGGCCTTTCCAGCTCGGATCGGCGAGATCGAGCATCGACTTGGGCAGCTGGTCGGCGTTGAGCTTGGTCTTGTTGTAGGCAAAGACGGTACTGCGTGCGGCCACACCCACCCATTTGCCGCTGGCCGGCTGGTAGTCCTGCGGCACCTGGGCCAGCGTGTCGGCGTTGACCGGCGCGAACAGGCCGGCACTCTCGACCAGCGCCATGGCCGGCGAGTTCTCCGTCAGGAACACGTCGGCGGGCGAGGCAGCACCTTCGGCGACGATCTGGTTGGAGAAATCGCTGTCGCCACCGTTGCGCACGGTGACCTTGATGCCGGTTTCCTTGGTGAAGCCTTCGGCCCATGCCTTGGCCAGGCTCTCGTGCTGGGCGTTGTAGACGACGATGCCGGCATCTTCGGCCATTGCCGGGCCCGCGATCAGGCTGATTGCGAGCGCGGTGGCGCCGGCCAGGGCAAGAAGGGTGGATTTCATCAGGGACTCCTCGGGTTGTCCGCACTGCGGATGCGCCCGATTACCAATTCATGAACATGTTAGTCAAGATTTAAAAAGAGTCAGCTCATCACGGTTTCGAGCGTCAAGACATCGATGGCGGGATCACCCGATATGCGGGACAGGTGGCTGCGCCTCCGGAATACAGCCATCGATCATCGGATGAATGGTCCAGCGCTGTTCCAGTCCCTGCCGTGTTCGTTTGGTCTCTGGATCGAAAGCCTCGTTGAGCATGGCGCACCAGGTTTTGCGCAAATTCTCGCAGCGCGTCCTGAACGCCGCGCTGCCAAGCCCGTCGCGCATGTCCTGGGCGGTGAGGTCGGTCGCTTCTCCCGGAGGTTTTGGCGGGACGGTGCCCGCATCTGGAAAGTCCGGATCCCACTGCAGATAGTGTTTTGCATCGACACTCGCCGCGGCATGGAATTTGACCACCGCCATCAGCGGATGAAACTCGTGCCAGCCCTTGTGGTAGCCGTCATAGACATGTTCGCCGAGGACGGCGACGTGATCGCCCATCCGGATCGGTCCGAGCGCCTTGTCGCCGACATTGGCGTCCTCGACATCGCCTGGGTTCCAGTTGAAAAGTCCCCCCAGGACCGGCTTGATTCCGCCGTAGTAGGATGCCGCTCCGCCGATGGCGCCACCAATGGCTCCTCCGAGCAATCCTCCGAAGAAGGAGCCAATGGCGCAGCCCAGCGCACCCAGGAAAAACGATCCGATGGCGCAACCGACAGTGGCTCCAACACTGGCGCCGGCCGCTGCCGACGCCGCGGTGACGACCAGCGCCGCCGTCAGCAGGATGACGATGGCCGGCGCCCACTGGCGCATCTTGATCCAGAAGTCGCCCTCGGCCTCGCAGTGCAGGCCCCAGCGCGCATGGTCATCGGCGGTGGCGTAGCCCAAATCGGTATTCAGGTCGTCGCGCGGCAGCAGCAATTCATGGCCCTGGAAGCCGTCATTGAGAATGTCGTTTGCCGGATGGGCCAAGATCTTCGCGGCGAATTCCGTGACGACGGTGCCATCGGCATTGTAGCGATTGGCGGCCGCCAACGCCGCCTCGTTCGTTTCGGCGTTGAGGATTTCGGTCGTCGGATGCGGCATCAGTATGACGTCGAAATACTGATCGTTGTCGAACGCGCCGAGATCGCTCCGGAACGGATTGTAGGACACGATGCCGACGGCACATTTCGGATTGTCCTTGTCCAGGCAGATCAGGCGATGGTTAAGCCATTCCGCGGCCGCCTTGTCGATCGTCGCGGTGGCGGAAGCCAGAAATGCGATGGCGGCGGCAAGCACCGCGCCGACCGGCCCGAGCAGGAAGCCGAAGGCGGCTGCAAGACCCGTGATCACGATGATCTGGAGCGCCTGGCCGGCGAGGAAAGCCAGCCGGTCGTTCTCGTTGTAGGGCTTGCCTCCGGCCGGATAGAGAAAGCAGCTCGTATAGTGCTTGTAAGCCATCGGAGCGCCTCAGCCTTTCGTTGCGGTCAGCGTCACGCCGCCGGTCATGGTGCGCAATCCGCTCTCGCTGATCGTGAAGACGTGGACGTTGAAGGTTTTTGAGCCGCTGAAGGCGGCGTCCTTCGGTTCGATCTCTACAGCGACCTCGGCCTCCTGGCGCGGCTGCAGCGAAAAAATGTTCGGCACGATTCTGACCGACCAGCCCTCCGGAACGGGAAAACGGCCGTAAGCCTGTTCGCCCAGGGCTCTTGCCCAGCGCGCCTTGCTCTCGGCAAGCCGCGATTCCGGTGCGTCCGCGCGCTCGCTTCCTCGACCTGGGGTACATGGCCGCAGTTTCGGCAGGCCGTAGCTGTCCGCCTCGATCTGGAAGCGGCGGGCGACCGAGGCTTCGTTGCGGACGGTGAAGGCGAATTTTGCCGGTGACTGCAACTGGGCGACGTTGACGTTCTTCTGGCCAAGATTGTTGTCGGGGTTGGCATCATCGCCCCAGGAAAGCTGTGCCTGAAGGCAGTAATGGCCACCAATGGCAGGTGTGGTCCAACCGAACTCGGCGTAGGCGGGACAATCGATCGTGCCCTTGGCGCCGAGATTGACGCCGGTGCTGGCGATCGGATGAGAGACGGTTTGTGCGCCGAAGGACAGATAGGACAGCGCCACGCCCACCCCGACCGCTGGGGCGTCATAGGACCCGTTCCAGACGCGGACGCGCACGCGATATCGATGAGCGGGCTTAAGCGCGCCGGTGACCAGTGTGGCACCGTCGAAAATGTCGATGTCGGGATTGTCCCAGGTGACGGCGAGCCCCTGCGCCATCAGATAGTACTGGGCATAGAGAAGCGGGTCAGCGCGCTTATAGATATCGGGCGGCAGCTGAATACAGCAATCGTTCTGTGCGGGGCTCGGCAACCGCTGGCGCTTGGCCAACCGGCAAAGCAACATGCATACCGTGGCGAACAGCGCCTTCAGGCCGGCGGCGAGACGCTTCCAGAAATCCGCGGTGAACAACAGCAGGGCCGCAATTCGAATGTGGTCGACCAGAGATCCTACCATACCGTGTTTTCCCACGCTGAGGACGCAACGGCGATGCCTGTCTGGCGGGGCATAGCCCCACCAATGTCGATGATGTCATTTTCTCGACGATTTCTGTCTTCTGTAGAAATAGATGGCGGCGATAACGACTATGACCGCGATGACAATGCTGCCTTCGAAAGTTCCCGAGCCGTTGTCGGGAGAAAATCCAAAGATACGTTCAATGAAATCCATGTCGGCGTCCCCCCGATCCTTTGACGCTACAGAAGAGCTTACCTAACGTCAACCAAAGCTTGACCGCCCTGTTCCGCGCCATGGCAGGCCAAAGGCCCAAGGATTCCGGCATGGAATTTCGGCGTGTCATTTTCGCAAACTTTCGTGATTTGCCCTTAGTTTGGCTTGGACATTATTTCGCCGGCCACGTAACAAATCAGTGCCGAGGCGCGAAAATCGGGGAGTGAACTCTTGTGAGCGGCAAGGACGAGGCCGAGCTTTCCCGGCTGATGCGGGCCGCGATCGCGGGAGATGAAAGGGCTTACGCCGACTTTCTGCACCGGGTTGCCATGCTCGTTCGGGGCTTTGCCCGGCGCAAGATCGTGCAGGGCGGAGTCGACCCCGAGGATGTCGTGCAGGAAACCTTGCTGGCCATTCATGTGAAACGACATACCTGGCGCCAGGATGCGCCGGTGTTGCCGTGGATCTATGCGATCGCCCGCTTCAAGCTCATCGACGCATTCCGGCGGCGCGGGCGGCGCATCGAGATCGATGTCGACGACATAGCAGAGACCTTCGCCGAGCCGGAAACGGAGACCGCCAGCGAACGTGACATCAACCGGGCGCTGGACAGCCTGTCGCCGGCGCAGCGCTCGGTGGTTTCGGCCGTCTCGGTGGAAGGCCGTTCCATCGGCGAGACGGCGGCCAAGTTCGGCATCAGCGAGACGGCTGTGCGCGTGTCGCTGCATCGCGGGCTCGCCGCGATTGCCAAGCGATTTGGCCAGGGGCGTTTTGGGCGGGAATGACATGAGGACCGACGATCTTATCAAGGCGCTCGACGCCGATGCCCACAGCAAGACGATGCCGTTGCGCTCGGCCTGGTGGATGGCCGCCGGCGCGGCGGCCGTGATCGCGGCAATCGTTTTCCTGCTGACGATCGGTCCGCGTCCGGACTTCATGGCGGCCGCGCATACGATGCGTTTCCTCTCCAAATTCGTCTTCACGGGCGCGCTTGCAATCAGCGCCTTTGTCCTGATCCGCGCGCTGTCGACCCCTGGCGCTTCCACCGGTCGGGCGGCCGTGGGGATGATCGCCGCGCCGCTGCTTGTGGCCGTGGCCGTGGTGCTGGAACTGTTCGCCGTGCCCTCGGCCGACTGGGGGACGCGTCTGGTTGGCACCAATATGATGATCTGCATGACCTTCATTCCGCTGATCGGGATAGGCCCGCTTGCGATCTTCCTGTGGATGCTGCGCTACGGCGCACCGACACGGCCGGTGCTTGCCGGTGCGGTCGCTGGCCTGCTCGCCGGCGGGCTGGCTGCGACCTTCTATGCCGCGCACTGCTTCGACGATTCGCCGCTATTCGTCGCCACCTGGTACTCGATAGCGATCGCGGCGCTGGCGCTGCTTGGCGCGCTCGGCGGGCGGTTTTTCGTGCGCTGGTAGCGCCCCGCCCGGAGCGGTTCATCGTTTCACGGAAACGCCGAACCGTTCCATCTCCTTGTTTGGCGCAATTCCCTAAGGGAAAGCGCTACGCGCTTTTCCCGGGAAAACCGTTTCACACTTTTCCTGGAATTGCTCAGCCGCGACCCCTGCACACTGATCCTTAATCATGCCGGCAATTGTTTGTCGGTTGGCGATGGCGCCGGTATGCCGCGCGCAACCTTTCCTTAAAATCGGTCCGTCAGGATTGGCGCGAGAGCATGCGCTTGCGCACGGGGGTGCACGTATCGTGATGTGGCGAGGAATGGCCGGCCGAAGATCCTTTGGGCACGCAGGGTTGGCGTTGCTCGTGGCCGGCCTCAGCGTCGTGGCGGCTTCGCTGGTGCTGTCGCGACTGGATCCCGGCACCGAGGCGCTGACATTCTGCCTGCTGATCTCGGTGGGGGTGGCGGTGGGCGCGCTTTTCCTCGCCGTCCTGTTCAACCGCCGGGTCAGTGAGGATCGCCGGCAGATCGCGGAGAGCGAACAGCGCTTCCGCCGCGCCATGGAGGATTCGGCGATCGGCATCGCCGTTGTCGGCCTCGACGGTCGCATTCTCGAGACCAATCCGGCCTTCGCCGCCATGCTTGGCTACAGCCGCGGGGAGATCGAGGCGCTGACCTTTTTCCAGATTACGCATCCCGACGATCTGCAGGTCGGCCGGGAAACGATGGACGGTCTGAAAGCGGGCACGGTCAATTCCTTCCATTTCGAGAAGCGCTACCTCAGGAAGGACGGCACGCCCGTCTGGGCTCATCTTGCCGGCTCGGTCATTCGTGACGAGAACAGCGGCCGTCCGCTCTATCTCGTCTCGCAGATCGAGAACATCGACGCGCGCAAGCAGGCCGAGGCGCGCATAGCCGAAGCGGAAACGCGCTGGAATTTCGCGCTGGCCGGCGCCGGCCAAGGCGTCTGGGACCTCGACATGCGCAAGGGCGGCACGACCTATTCCTCGACCTGGGTCAAGATGCTGGGCTATACGGATGGCGAACTCGACGGAAATCCCGACCATTGGCTGACGCTCATCCATCCCGACGATCGCGAGACCGTCGCCGAGGCGGATCGCGCCCATCTCGACGGCAAGACGCCGTTCTTCGAAGCCGAGTTCAGGATGCGCCACAAGGATGGCCACTGGATATGGATCCTCGACCGCGGCAAGGCCATCGAGCGTGACGAGGAAGGCCGCCTGGTCAGGGCCATCGGCAGCCTGACCGACATCACCCGGCGCAAGGAGGCCGAAGCTCGCCTCACCGTGTCGGCGGCAATGCTGGCCGATGAGAAGGAGCGGCTGAGGGTAACGCTGCAGTCGATCGGCGATGCCGTCATCTGCACCGATGCCGCAAACCGCGTTACCTTCATGAATCCGGTCGCCGAAAAGCTGACCGGGATTGCCGGCGCCGAGGCCCTCGGCAAGATGCTTGGCCATGTCTACTGGGCGGCCGACGAGGAGACGGGGCACCGGATCGGCGTGACCCGGCCGGCGATCGGCGGCCAGACCCCCGCCGATCAGAACAGCCGCGCCGTTCTCATCCGGCGCGACGACACGCGCTGCAGCATCCGCCAGGTCGTGTCGCCGATCATCAACGAGCGGAACGAATTCTGCGGGCTGGTCATCGTCTTCCAGGACTTCACCGATGCGCGCGCGCTGCAGCGCCAGCTCGCGCACGCCGCCGCGCATGATGCGCTGACCGGCCTTGCCAATCGCTCGAGTTTCATCCGCGCCATGGAGGAACTGGTCGATCAGGCGCGCAAGGACGGCACGTCGGGCAGAGGCAGCGGACATCAGTTCATGTTCATCGACCTCGACCACTTCAAACTGGTCAACGACACCGGCGGCCACGCAGCGGGAGATGCCTTGCTCAAGCGGGTTGCCGAGGCGGTGCGCGGCGTCTTTGGTCCCGAAGACATCGTCGCGCGTCTGGGTGGCGACGAATTCGCGGTCGTTCTGAAATCGGGTTCGGCGGCCGGCGCCAAGATTGCGGCGCGCTCCATCATCGATGCGATAGGCGGCCTGGATTTCACCTGGGACGGCCGTCCTCACATGATCGGCGCCAGCATTGGGCTGGCCGCGATCGGCGCCAATTGCGGCGAAGTCGACGAGATCATCGCCAGGGCCGACGCCGCTTGCTATGCGGCCAAGGCGGCCGGTCGTGGCTGCGTTTCCGTGGCGCCGGACGGCGAGAGCGTGGACGACAGGGCAGGACCGCCCGAGCCGCTGGCCGCGGCCTCCTGATCCCGGTGCCGATGGCTTGCGATCCCGAAAGCCAGCTGCAGTTTTCGCTGAGTGGACTGACCAGAGCAATTCCAGGAAAAGTGTGAAACGGTTTTCCCGGGAAAAGCGCATAGCGTTTTCCCTTGGGGAATTGCGTCAAAACAAACCGCTCTACCGCGTCGGGACGGGATGCTCGCCGCGATAGTCGTAGAAACCACGTCCGGTCTTGCGGCCGAGCCAGCCGGCCTCGACATATTTCACCAGCAGCGGGCAGGGGCGATATTTCGAATCCGACAGGCCGTCATGCAGCACCTGCATGATCGACAGGCAGGTATCCAGCCCGATGAAATCGGCCAGCTGCAGCGGCCCCATCGGATGGTTGGCGCCGAGCCGCATGGCGGTGTCGATGGCGTCGACCGAGCCGACACCCTCATAGAGCGTGTAGATCGCCTCGTTGATCATCGGCAGCAGGATGCGGTTGACGATGAAGGCCGGAAAATCCTCCGAAACCGTGATCGTCTTGTCGAGCTGCTTCACATAGGTCTTTGCCGCCTCGAAGGTCTGGTCCTCGGTGGCGATGCCGCGCACCAGCTCGACCAGCTTCATCAGCGGCACCGGATTCATGAAATGGATGCCGATGAAACGCTCCGGCCGGTCGGTCTGCGCGGCAAGCCGCGTGATCGAGATCGACGAGGTGTTGGTCGCCAGGATGGCTTCGGGATTGAGCTGCGGACAGAGCTGGGCATAGATCTTGCGCTTGACCGTCTCGTCCTCGGTCGCCGCCTCGATCACCAGATCGGCGCCGGCAAGATCGGCCATCGCCGGCGCGGACGAAATGCGCGACATTGCCTCGTTGCGCACCTTCTCGTCGAGCTTGCCGGACCCCACCTGACGGGCCATGTTGCCGCTGATGGTGGCGATGCCCTTCTCGATGCGGTCGGGCGATATATCGTAGATCAGCACCTTGAAGCCTGAAAGCGCGGAGACATGGGCGATGCCGCCGCCCATCTGGCCCGCGCCGATGATGCCGATCGTCTCGATCTTGCTCATTACACCGATCCCGTCAAAAGGCCTTCTCGGCCTGCTTTTTGTGCGGTGCAAACTAAAAGGGCGGGGCGACTTCGTCTACCCCACCCTTCACTATTTAATACGCTTTGGCAGAAAGCGTCAAAGTGCCTTTTGCAGTTCCGGCAAGATGACGAAGAGATCGCCGACGAGGCCGTAGTCGGCGACCTGGAAAATCGGTGCCTCCTCGTCCTTGTTGATGGCGACGATGACCTTCGAATCCTTCATGCCGGCCAGGTGCTGGATGGCGCCGGAAATGCCGACCGCGATGTAGAGATCGGGGGCGACGACCTTGCCGGTCTGGCCGACCTGCCAGTCGTTGGGCGCATAGCCGGCGTCGACCGCAGCGCGCGAAGCGCCGACAGCGGCACCGAGCTTGTCGGCGACCGGCAGGATGACCTCCTGGAACTTTTCCGCCGAACCCAGCGCGCGCCCACCCGAGATGATGATCTTGGCCGAGGTCAGTTCCGGACGGTCGGTGTCGGAGAGCTTGTTCTCGACGAAGCTGGAGAGGCCGGGATTGGCTGCCGCCTTGACGGTCTCGACCGCGGCCGAGCCACCCTCGGGGGCTGCCTGGAAGGAGGCCGTGCGCACGGTGATCACCTTCTTGGCGTCGCTCGACTGCACCGTCTGGATGGCATTGCCGGCATAGATCGGTCGCTTGAACGTATCTGATGACACCACTTCGATGATCTCGGACACTTGCGCGACATCGAGCAGGGCCGCAACGCGCGGCGCGACATTCTTGCCCGACGAGGTCGCCGGCGCGATGATGGTGTCGTAAGCGCCCGCCAGCGACACCACGAGTGCCGCCATCGGTTCGGCGAGGCGCTCGGCGAGTTCGTCGGCCTCGGCCAGCAGCACCTTGCTGACGCCCTTCAGCTTGGCGGCGGCATCGGCCGCACCCTTGGCGCCCTTGCCGGCCACCAGCACATGCACGTCCGAGCCGATCTGCAGCGCCGCCGACAGCGCCTTGGCGGTCTGGTCGGAAAGCGTTGCGTTGTCATGTTCGGCGATGAGGAGAATTGCCATTAGATTTGGTTTCCCTGACTTTCGTCTTCGAGGCTCCCTGAATTCCGATCAGGCCGAGCCGAAAACGGTTGGTTTCGAGAACCGGAGCGGAGCGTACTCTTGTACGTGAGCACCGGAAGCGCAGAAGCCGACCGTTTGCAGGCCGGCCTCATCGGAATTCCTTACAACACGCCGGCTTCATTCTTGAGCTTGTCGACCAGCTCGGCGACGCTCTTAACCTTGACGCCTGCCTTGCGGCCGCTCGGCTCCTCGGTCTTGATGACCTTCAGCCGCGGCTTGACGTCGGCGCCGTAGTCGGCCGGGCTCTTCTCGTCGAGCTGCTTCTTCTTGGCCTTCATGATGTTGGGCAAAGAGGCATAGCGCGGCTGGTTGAGGCGAAGGTCGGCGGTGACGATCGCCGGCATCTTCAACTCCACCGTCTGCAGGCCGCCGTCGACTTCGCGCGTCACCTTGGCCTTGTCGCCATCGATCACCACCTTGGAGGCGAAAGTGCCCTGCGCCCAGCCAAGGAGTGCTGCCAGCATCTGGCCGGTCTGGTTGCTGTCGTCGTCGATCGCCTGCTTGCCGAGGATGACGAGGCCGGGCTGTTCGGCCTCCACGACACCCTTCAGCACCTTGGCGACGCCGAGCGGCTCGGTCTGCTCGTCGGTCTTGACCAGGATGGCGCGATCGGCGCCCATGGCGAGCGCGGTGCGCAGGGTTTCCTGCGCCTGCTGCGGGCCGATCGAAACGACGATGATTTCGTCCGCCTTGCCGGCTTCCTTCAGCCGGATCGCTTCTTCGACCGCGATCTCGTCGAACGGGTTCATCGCCATCTTCACATTGGCCAGCTCAACCGCCGAACCATCAGCCTTCACGCGAACCTTCACGTTCGCATCCACAACCCGCTTCACGGGCACAAGGATCTTCATTTGCCTGTCACCTCTCTTGAGATAGTTGGGCGCGCTATAACAGTCCGCGCCCTTTCTGAGTTGTCGAAAGCCGACATTCCGGATGGAAATTCTGGTCTTTGCCCGCCTTGGGCTCAGACGGAGACGTTTCCGTAGTTGCGGCAACACTGCACGTCAATACGCAGCAAGCCGCTCAAATCGGTTCAGTCCGGATTGGAAGCGTTTCCTCGCCCCCAGCGAGTCGGCGTGGCGGGTGGCTGAGGCCTTACCGGCTCAGCAGCAACCGCAGGCTGTTCGGGAGCAGCAGCGGCGTCATCCTGGTCAGCGGGAGCAAACAGCGGCACGCCACGGCTGCGCAAGACGAGCACCAGAATGGCGCCGGCGATGATGCCGCCGATGTGGCAGGCCCAGGAAATCTGGTCCTCGCCGCCGGCGGCAAACATCACCACCTGGAAGAGTACCCACAGAATGAGCGGGATGAAGGCCGGAATGCGCAGAGGGATACGGGCAAAGGCCAGCACCCAGACCTTCACCCTGGGATAAAGGATCAGATAGGCGACGACCACGCCGGCGATGGCGCCGGACGCGCCGATCAGCGGCACCTGCGAGTCCCAGGCGACGAAGCTCTGGAAGGCGGCTCCCGCGACGGCGCACAACAGGTAGAAGATGAGGTAGCGGATGTGACCGAGCGCATCCTCGACATTGTCGCCGAACACCCACAAAAACAGCATGTTGCCGCCGAGGTGAAAGATGTCGGCATGCAGGAAGGAATAGGTGAGGTAGCTCAGGCTCGCGGGGATGACGACAAAACGAGGGTCGAGCTCGGCGGTGTTGTGAACGACCGACGGGATGAAGCCTAGGCCAAGCACCGCGGCATTGGTGAAGTTCTCCCCGCCGAGCGATGTGGCGCAATAGACCAGGGCGTTGACCACGATCAGCCCGATCGTCACATATTGCAGCCTGATGTGGCGCAGCCTGTTGGTGTCGTAAAGCGGGATGAACATTCCCCAGGCCCTCTTCCGCTTTCGACAATCAGCGGTTCTTGCCGGGAACCCATAGCACGTCGGCATTTCCATTGTCATTGACCGCCCGGGCGGCGGCAAACAGGAAATCCGAGACGCGGTTGATGTATTTCAGCCCGTCGCGGTTGACGTGCTCGCGCGGATCCTGGGCCAGCGCCACCATCAGCCGCTCGGCCCGCCGTGCCACCGTGCGGGCGAGGTGCAAGGCGGCGGCGGCCGGCGTGCCGCCGTTCAGAACGAAGGATTTGAGCGGCTGAAGATCCTTGTTGAGCAGGTCGATATCCTTTTCGATCCGGTCAGTCTGCGTGGCGATGATGCGCAGCGGCTCATATCCGAGGGGCTTGCCGTCATCGGGAACGGCGAGGTCGGCGCCGAGGTCGAAAAGGTCGTTCTGGATGCGGGAAAGCATGGCGTCGATTGCCGGGTAGGTTGTCGCCGTGTGGACCCGGGCGATGCCGATGCAGGCATTGGCTTCGTCGACCGTGCCGTAGGCGTCCACCCGCAAGTCGGATTTCAGCCGCCTTTCGCCGGTGCCGAGGCCCGTGGTGCCGTCATCGCCGGTGCGGGTGTAGATCTTGTTGAGCTTGACCACGTCGCCTCCCCAGCGGCCGATATCCCTCACTTGCGGGTGAAATACACCGCCAGCAGGATCAGCGCCAGCGCCACGGCCTGCAGCAGAACACGCGCCTGCATCAGCTTGTTCGAGGTGACGCCGGAACCGCCGCGCATCATGTTGATGAGGCCGCGAACAAGCACGATCACCACAGCGACCATGACCAGAATGGCGAGGATGTTGAAGACGGTTCCCATGGTGTGTTCCCAGTTCGGTTGGTTCAGGCGCGTTCGGCAAGGAAGCGGTAGAGCATCGATGCCGGCAGGATGCGTTTGAGCATGACGCCGATCCTGGCCGGCACTGTTACCACATAGTGCGGACGCGGGCGCCGCGACAGAAGTGCATGGCGCAGCGCCGCATGCACCACTTCCGGGCCTGGTTTCAGCCGCGACGTGCTGCCGCCGGCCCGCAGCCTTTCCAGTTGCGCCTCATAGTCGAGGCGGTGGACCGAATTCTCGTGATCGATGTTCTTTAGAAACCACGGAAGCGCGTTGCTGGCGATTTTCGACGTTACCGGTCCCGGCTCGATCAGCGAGACATGGATGCCGCTGCCCCTGAGCTCCTGATGCAGACACAGCATCAGACCTTCCAACGCGTGTTTCGATGCCGAATAGGCGCCGCGAAAGCGCACCGGCGCAAGACCGAGGATCGACGAGCAGTGGACGATGCGGCCATGACCCTGGCGGCGCATCACCGGCATCAGACGGCGGGTCAGATCATGCCAACCGAAGAAATTCGCCTCGAATTGCTCCCTGAGCGCCGCCACCGGCAGATCCTCGACGGCGCCGGCTTGCGCATAGGCGCCATTGTTGAACAGGGCATCGAGCCGGCCGCCGGTGCGATCGAGCGCGGCCGTCACCAGTGCCGCGATGGAGTCCGGTTCGCTGTAGTCGAGGTAGAAAGCCTCGATGCCGTCGGCTTCCAGTGCGGCAATGTCTTCCGGCTTGCGCGCCGTTGCGAACACCCGCCAGCCTTCCGCCTGCAACGCGCGGGCGCAATGGGCGCCTATTCCCGAAGATGCGCCGGTGACGATGATCGAGCGCAACTCTTGCGCCGGACTGTTCGTGGTTTCGCCAAGGGTTGCCATTTGCCGCAATCCCTTCCCATATTCGCGGCGTGGAGACAATTGGAGGGACGCGGTTCTCAATGCGGAAGATCGTAGCCCTCAAGCGGGTTCTCTACGACGCGCTTGGCCACTTCAACACCGATGACGGCTGGGCGATGGCCAGCCATCTGGCGATCACCTCGCTGATGGCGCTGTTCCCATTCCTGATCTTTGCCACCACGCTGGCGAGCTTCCTGGGCGCGCAGGCGTTCTCGGACACGGCCGTGCATCTGGTGTTCGACACCTGGCCCGAACAGATTGCCAAGCCTATCGCGCGCGAAGTGCTCAATGTGCTCACCGTCCGCCGCAGCGACCTTTTGACCTATGGCGTGGTGCTTGCCGCCTATTTTGCCTCGAACGGCATCGAGGCGCTGCGCACGTCGCTCAACCGCGCCTATCGCGTCTCGGAAACGCGCGGCATCATCTATCGCCGCGTGCAGAGCATCATCTTCGTGCTGATCGCGACGGCCGGTTTCCTGGCGATCAGCGTACTCCTGGTGTTCGCGCCGCTGCTGGCGCGGCTCGCCGAAGCCCATATCGAAGGCATCAAGCCCTATATGGGCACCATCACGCTATGGCGTTATGTCATCGCCTCGGCGGTCATCGTCGGCGGATTGTTTGCTGTCCATTTCTGGCTGCCGGCGGGCAAGCGCCGCTTCGTCTCGCTGGTGCCGGGGATCATCTTCACACTGGTGGCATGGCTTGTCGGATCGACGATTTTCGCCACCTATCTCGATCATTTCTCGTCCTATGTGACGACCTATGCCGGCCTCGCCTCGATCATGATCGCCGTGGTCTTCCTCTACATGGTCTCGGCGATCTTCATCCTCGGCGGCGAGCTCAATGCCGCGATCAGCCGCTACCTGGAGGCACGTGCCCGGGTCGGCTGACCCGATGCTTTGGTCGGGCGAGCCGTCGCCAGCCCAACCCCAAATGTCGCGATCACCATGCCGGCGATCTGCAGCGCATTGAGCTGCTCGTCGAACAAGGCCCAGGCGATGATGGCCGTCACCGCCGGCACCAGATAGAACAACGAGGCGACTTTCGACATCTCGCCGTCGCGGATCATCACCATCAGCAGGAAGATGGCGCCGAGCGACAGCACCAGCACCAGCCAGGCCATGGCGAAGATCAATTCGCCGTTGATGACGACCGTGTGCGTTTCGAAGGCGAGTGCGGCCAATATCATCAGCGATGCGCCGCCGACATATTGCCACATGGTCGCCGCGACGAGGTCGCCGCCGGAGGCGAAGCGCTTCTGCCAGATGGTGCCGGCGCTCATGCCGAGCACAGAGACCAGCGAGGCTGTCAACGTCGCCGCCGTCACGCCGCCGCCGAGCGCGAGGAGCTTGGGCCACAGCACGATGACGATGCCGATGAGGCCGATGCCAAGGCCTGCCCAGTGGCGCGGCAGGATCGCCTCGCCGAGAAATTTGCCGGCAAGCACGGCCGTGATCAGCGGCTGCAAGCCGACGATGAGGGCCGAAAATCCGGCCGGCATGCCCCGGTGGATGGCCCAGAAGACGGCGCCGAGATAGACTCCGTGCATCAGGATGCCGGCGCCGGTGGCGTGCAGCGCTTCAGTGCGGGTGGCTCTCTTCGAGCCCAGCACGAGCATCAGGACGGCGAGCAGGATGGCGGCCAGGACGAAACGCGCGGCGAGGAAGGTGAACGGCTCCGCCCATGGCATGGCGTAGCGCGCACCGATGAAGCCGGTCGCCCACAGGACGACGAAGGTGGCGGGGATGAACCGCTTGATGCTGTGCATGTTCAAGAGACCGCCGTGCTGAGGAGAGTTGACCGTGGCGATGCTCTAATGCGGTTCAAGCCGGCGCGCAAAACGAAACCATTGATCCATGCGTCACCGGAATTCAACGGTCGGCGAATTCGCCACGCGGTTCCCCTGGCCTCGCCGGGATCAAAACCCGACCATCCGCCTGACGTCGTCCGGCGATGCACCGGCACGGCGCAAGGCGGCAAGGCCGGTGTCGCCGAGGCTCTTCGACAGCTTTCGTCCGTCAGGCCCCAGGATGAGGCGATGATGAAAATAGGCCGGCTGCGGCAGTCCAAGGATCTCCTGAAGCAGGCGTTGCACACCGGTGGCGGAAAACAGATCACGGCCGCGCACGACATGGCTGATGCCTTGCAGCGCATCGTCCATGACGACGGCGAGGTGGTAGCTGGTCGGGATGTCGCGGCGCGCCACGATCACGTCGCCCCAATCCTGTGGGCGGGCTTCGATCGCGCGCGTCGCCGACAGCGTCTCATCGACGAATTCGGCCCATGACAGGTCCTTGCCGACATGCGCCATGGCCGCATCGACGTCCAGCCGCCAGGCGAAGGGCGCGTTCTCGGCGATCCTTCGCTTGCGTTCCTTCACGGGCAGCGCCTTGTCGGCGGCGGGGTAGAGCGGCACGCCGTCGGGATCGCGCGGCCAGTCGCGTCCGCGCTTTTCGCTGTCGGTGATGAAGGCGCGGATCTCGCCGCGGCTCATGAAGGCGGGATAGACGAGTTCGTCCCGAACCAGCCGGTCAAGTGTCGCCCGGTACTCGGCGAAATGCTCGGACTGGCGGCGCACCGGTACGTCCCAGCCAAGTCCCAGCCATTTCAGATCGGCAAGCAGGCCGGCCTCGAATTGCGGCGTGCAGCGCGTCGTGTCGATGTCCTCGATGCGCAGCAGCAGGCGACCGCCGGTGGCGTCAGCCAATTGCTGATTGAGCAGTGCCGAATAGGCATGGCCGAGATGCAGCTCGCCGTTGGGGCTGGGCGCGAAGCGGAATGTCAGGAGTGTCATCTCTCAGGCGGCAATCCTGTTTTGCGGCGCTTCGCCAATTGCTACCTTGTCAGGGGTCAAGGAACAAGAAAGCATGCAGCGCATCGCCACATCAGACGACATTGCCCGGGGGCTCGATGCGCTTTGCGTGATCGACCCGCGCCTCGAAAAGGTGCGCGGCATGGCCGGCGAGGTGCCGCTGCGGCTCTCCGAGCCGGGGTTCCGGAGCCTGGCCTCGATCGTCGTCTCGCAGCAGGTGTCGCGCGCCAGCGCCGATGCGATCTTCGGCCGGCTGATCAAACTCGTCGATCCGCTGACGCCGCAGGCGATCCTTGCTGCCGGCGAAGATATGTTTCGCGAGGCTGGGCTGTCGCGGCCGAAACAGCGCGGCCTGATCGCCATTGCCCAGGCGGTGGACGACGGGCTCGATCTTCATCACCTCTGTTCGCTCGATGCCCAGGAGGCGATCGCGGCGATGACGGCGGTGTCTGGCATCGGCCCATGGACGGCGGAAGTGTATCTGTTGTTTGCCGCCGGGCACCCCGATATTTTTCCGGCGCGCGACGTCGCCTTGCAGAGCGCGGTCGGCCACGCGCTCGGCATCGAGCCGCGTCCGCCGGAGAAAACACTGATCGCCTTGGCCGAATCATGGAGCCCGTGGCGAGGTGTCGCATCGCGGCTTTTCTGGTCGTATTATCGCGAAACCAGGGGGCGGGACGCCGCGCCACCGGCCTGAATCCGCGAAAAAGCATAAAAATCATTCATTTTTGGCGCTTCAGCGACGCGACAATCCGCTTCACATCCCTGTCATGTCAGGCTTACAGTATCCGCGCCGTTCGGGTCTAGAACCAAGGAGGTAAACACGTGACGGTTGCCGTATCTCCGGATGGGCTTCCAGCACTGGTGCTGAATGCGGATTACCGTCCGCTCAGCTATTACCCTTTGTCGCTCTGGTCCTGGCAGGATGCCATCAAGGCGGTGTTCCTCGACCGGGTGAACATCGTCGCCGAATATGAGCACGCCGTCTCCTCGCCGACCTTCTCGATGAGGCTGCCGAGTGTCGTTAGCCTGAAGGCCTATGTGAAGCCGTCCAGGCATCCGGCCTTCACCCGCTTCAACGTCTTCCTGCGCGACCGCTTCCAATGCCAGTATTGCGGCACGCCGGAGGATCTGACTTTCGATCACGTCATCCCGCGCCATCGCGGAGGGGCCACGACCTGGGAGAATGTCGTTGCAGCCTGCTCGCCCTGCAATCTCAGGAAGGGCGGCATGATGCCGTCGCACGCCAAGATGTGGCCGCTGCAGAAACCCTACCAGCCGACGGTGCACGATTTGCACAACAACGGCCGCCTGTTCCCGCCCAACCATCTGCATGAGAGCTGGATGGATTATCTGTACTGGGATGTCGAACTCGAACCATAGAGTTCGACACAAATCCGCCATGCTGGCCGCCTGGCGCGGCTTTCTGCGCTTCCGGTGCTCACGTACTTAAGTACGCTCCGCTCCGGTTCTCGAAAGCCGCGCCATCCGACTCAGCCTGCCGAATTTTTGCTCGAACCCTGCGTCGCGCCGCTCATTCGCCCTGGCTCAGTCGCGGGTGAGAGCGCCACGGAAGGCGACGGCGGCCAGGATCAGGCTGGCGATGGCGTTCCAGCCGGCCAGCGACAGGCCGAGGATGCGCAGCGCCGCCTTGTCGCAGGACGGCGGCACGAATTTGTCGAGCGCGTCGAGCACGCCCTTGCCGCCGGTGTCGACCGGCCCGGCGCCGGCGGTGCAATCGGTCGGGCCGGCCCACCACTGCCATTCGACGCCGGAGTGATAGACGCCGAGATAGAGGCCGTAGAGCATCAGCAGGCCGCCAATGGCCAGCAGGCCGCGCGTCAGCCATGCCGGCGCGTGCAGCATGGATGCAATCACCGCCAGCAGCATCAGCGGCACGCCGATGTAGTAGGGCGTGCGCTGTTCCAGGCAGAGGTGGCAAGGGATGTAGCCGCCAAGATACTGGAAGCCCAGTGCCGAGCCGACGGTCGCGGCCATGGCAACAGCGAGAAACAAGGCCGCCCGGGTCCGCTGGCGTCCAGCGTCGGCATTCATGGTCGCTGTCATCGTGTCTTTCATCCGTTGCGTTCGCCGCGCTCGATACCTTCGTCCATGTCGTTGTCCCAAAACCGCTGAGCACTTTTGGGCGACATGGACTAGAGCGCGTATTTGACCAGGATATAGAGCAAAATCAGGGCAGCCGCCGCAGCACCGGCGATCAGTCCGAGGCGCTTTTCGATGAACTCGCGGATCGGCTCGCCATAGCGGCGCAGCAGCCAGGCCAAGAGCAGGAAGCGGGCGCCGCGCGCGACGATCGCCAGCACGATGAACAGCGCCAGATTGACGCCGATAACGCCGGACAGGATGGTCACGACCTTGATCGGGGGCAGATGGGCCGCACCGGAGGTGATCAGCATCAGGATGATGAAGCCCGTGCCCGCCCCCGCGCGCAGCTTCTCGAACTCGTCATACTTGCCGTAGAATTCGAGGATCGGCCTCGCCACCGCATCATAGGCATAGTGGCCGATGAACCAGCCGGCGATGCCGCCCAGCACCGAAGCGACGGTGGCGATCAGCGCGTAGCGGTAGGCGCGCTCCGGCCGCGACAGCGCCATCGGCAGATAGAGCACGTCGGCCGGCACCAGAAACACCGAGCTTTCGACGAAAGCGATGAAGGCGAGCCACCACTCGGCGGATTTGCTCGCCGCCAGCGACAAGGTCCAGTTGTACAATCCGCGAAGCATCGGCACTCCTAATGCGTGTCGCCCAAAAGTGCGCAGCGGTTTCGGGACAATGGCATGCACAAACAAGACCCAAAGCGCGCCATCCATCCCGTCAGACGCGCCGCACTTTGATGCGCCGCCTGTCTAGAAAGATTTTCCGCGCTGCACAATGGCAGCGCCGTCACGAAATCGAAAGGTGAAGTTTGGTCGCATCCGCGACCGTCGGCAATTGGCCAGTTGACGAACAGGGTCCGACCCGTTGTCGCATCTGGAGCGGTTCATCGTTTCACGGAAACGCCGAACCGCTCTATCTCTTTGTTTTGTCGCAATTCCCTAAGGGAAGCGCTACGCGCTTTTCCCCGGGAAAACCGTTTCACACTTTCCTGGGATTGCTCTAGGGGCAACTATCGCCGCTTGCGTCGACTGCCAGGATTTCGCGATAACGTCTGGAGCCGCGCACTTCAGCGCCGCTCAGCAGACGCACCACGAAGTCGCCATCGCGCGTGGGCAGCACTTCACGCACCTTGGCGCGATTGACGATGCGAGAGCGATGCACCCGAACCACATCCACTCCAGACCGTGTGAGCAGATCCTCCAGCCCCAGAAGTGTCATGCGCAGGAGATGTGAGCCGCCGCCATGGAATTCGACATAGTTGCCCGCAGCGCTGGCCCATTCGAAGGTAGCGGCATCCACCCAGACGGTGCGACTGCCCGACCTCAACGCCAGACGGCCCGCCGGATGTGACTGCACCCCGGCGGCCGTCGGTTCGCGCCGTTTTTCCTCAAGCCGCCGCACCAGGTGGCAGATCACCACGATGACCGAGAAAGACAGCAGGTCCTTGCGGTATTCATAGAGAAAATCGGTCAACGGCGCCCTGAAGAAGATGTAGGAACGGCCCCAGAAGACCCAGAAGAGTGCTTTGCGCAGTGTCACCATGCCGAGCACATGCAGAGCGGAGAAGGCAATGCTCATGCCCAGATAAAGCGGCAGAGCAACGAGCCATCGCGAAGGCTGCAATGGCACCATGCGCATGAAGACGCTCATCAGAGGAATTAGTACCAAGAGTACCGATACGCTGGAGAATTCCAGAACCAGGGGAATGCCGGCATCGAGCGGAGTCCCTGCGCGCTGTGCCTCCGTAAGCAGCGTCATCACGTTGATCATGGCCACGCCGGCGAGGCTGACCGAAGCCGGCCAGAAGATGCGACGCAGGACGCGGCGTTCCAGATCCTGCCCCTTATCCGCCCGCGGCATGTCCGCCATTTGTCCTCCACCGCCGCCGATCGGCCCTCCGATGCCACGGCTTGTCGCCGCCTGCACCACCCATCCGCCGCTCGTCACATGGCGGCTGCAATGCGGCACGGACGTCTCTAGACCGACCGCATCGCCAATCTATCACGGGAACAGAGGATGTCGTCTCCAGCGTCAAGCGCTTACCCGCACCGCGAACTCTTCATCGACCACCTGAGGGCGCTCGTCGTCCTTGCGCTCATCCTGTTCCACTCGGCCCGGCTGTTCGACAGCGAGGACTGGCATATCAAGAATGCGCAGACCTTCATTGCCGCCGATGTGCTCGTCGCCGTTTTCAACATCGTTGGAATGCCGCTCTTGTTCCTCCTGGCCGGTATGAGCGCGTATGCAAGCCTGGGCGCACGAAGCGCGCGCCGCTTCCTGAGCGAGCGTTTCCAGCGCCTGTTCGTGCCGTTGCTTCTTGGCATGATCATCGTCGTACCGCCGCAAGTTTATGTGGAGCGGATCTCGCCCCTCGTTGCCCTGCGCACCAGCCCTGTCGATTTCAGCGGCAGCTTTCTAGCCTTCTATCCCAGCTTCTTCACATCGTGCTGCTACCCCCACGGAAATTTCAGCTGGCACCATCTTTGGTTCCTGGCCTATCTCTTCGTATTCTCGATATTGCTCCTGCCGCCGTTGCTGCTTCTGCGCTGGACCATGCAAAGGCAGCGAATCCTGCTGTCGCCTGTCGCCGGGAGCGCGGTGCTGGCGGCATTGGGGCTGCCGCTTCTGCTCATCGAGCTGACGCTTCGCCCCTCTTTCCCAAGCACTCACGCTCTCATCGACGACTGGGCGAACAATTTCCACTATATGTGGTTGTTGCTGGCTGGCGCCTTTGCCATGGCGTGCCCCAACCTGACCGTTGCCGCCCGATGCCACCGCCGGACATGGGTGCTGGCGGGCGCCATCCTGTCGGCTGGCTGGCTAGCCCTACGCTTTGGAATGATGCCCTTCGTGCCGCCGCTCGGCACCGGCCTCGCCCTGCGGACGGTGGCGGAGTGGACGTGCCTGGTCGCTCTGATTGGCTATGGCAGCGCCTATCTCTGGCGGCCGCTGCCGTTCCTCACCCGCTTCGGCGCAATTGCCATGCCGTTCTACATCGTCCACCAGACGGTGATCGTGCTCATCGGCTTCTGGTTGCTAGGCTGGGTCGACGCGCCGTTCCTCAAATATGCGACGGTGGCAACCCTGTCGTTCGCAACAAGCCTGGCGATCGCCGCAATCGCCGCGCGCTCCGCGGTTCTGCGTCTGGTCTTCGGTCTCAAGGTTGGGCGCCAGAATGGCAGAGGTGGCATTGCCGCGGCCTCAGCGCCAACATCTTGATCGATCGGCGGAGTGGCATCGAGCAGTTTCGTCTGCCCGCAGGCTGTTCAGCGCTGCTGCCGAAATCGGAAAGCGAATTTCAGGAAAGCGTGGTGTCGTCGCTTTGGCCAGTTGACGAACAGGCCTCCGACCGTATAGTCCGCGCCCATCCAGGCCTCCTGGCCTGAGCCCCTATGGCGGAATTGGTAGACGCGCTCGACTCAAAATCAGGTTGCGTCTACCTTCCGCACGTAGCGTAATACCGATGTGTTTCCATAAGTTAGGAGTATGCCGCTTCTCAATTCTCGCTCTTTCGGCTTTTGCCTAGGTGCAGCATGAGAGCGTTGAGAGATCAATGAGTTAGTATTTGCGGGTGTGGTGAAACTGGTAGACGCGCTGGATTCAAAATCCAGTTCCGAAAGGAGTGTCGGTTCGAGCCCGACCACCCGCACCAACTATCGGCCAACGAACTTTGAGAACGGCGATCATTTCACTGTCGCACCAGCGTTCGAATCGTGTCCCCCACCCACCTTTACCAGGATACTCGGGAATATCCTGCGATCGGGGCGCATTTTGCCGGCGGCTATCGCCAATCCCCCGATCTGGATACGTTTGACGTCTCAGACTGCGCCGACCATCGGCACCACTGACACTTCCAGGTGTGACCACGGACATCGTCGGCCGGGGCAGCAAGTGTCGACATGCTGACGATGACAACTCACGAGCCGTCGTCCGAACCCGGCATGATCTACATTTCCCATCCTAAAGCGTGATGATGGGCTCTGGCATACCTGGAATATCGACTGGCCGCATGAAGACCGCGCCGCCGACGTCGTCTGCCTTGTTTGCTTCCGTCGTGCTGCTGTTCCAACCCGTCGTCACATACAGCGTCTTCAATTCTGGCCCGCCGAAGCAGAGACTTGTAACGAAAGTGGCCGGCAAATAAAGCGACCTTCGAAGCGTCCCCCGAGCGTCAATGCACGCGACCTTGCTGCCGCCATAGAGTGCGCACCACACGTTGCCAGCGCTGTCGACGGCCAGTCCGTCGGGCATCCCGTCCCTGGTTGCAAAAGTGAAGAACACGCGGCGGCCCGATATCGATCCATGCTCATCCAGGTCATAGGAAAGGATGCGATGAGCGACGGTGTCGCTGAAATAAAGCTTGCGATTGTCTGGCGAGAAGGCAGGGCCATTGCATATCACAAAGCCTTCGTCGCCAACGACCCAGCCGTCGTCCGGGGTCTTGCGAAAGAAGAGCGCCTTTGGATCTCTTTCAGACACGTCATAGGTCCCGATCCAGTAGCGCCCCGCGCGGTCAACCTTACCGTCATTGTAGACGAGATTCATTTGGCCGTTTTTGGGGTCAGCAAAGAATCTTGTCTTCCCAGTATCTGTGTTGAGAAGATGAAGCCCGTGATCCATCGCAAGAAGGAGGCCCTTGTCCGTCAGGACAAGCGATCCCATCGTCTCGGCGAAATCCAGTTTCCAATTCTCGACAACGCCGCTACCCCGTCTTTGGCGATGAACGGTAGGGCCATAGAAGTCGATCCAATAGAGCGACTGCTCGACCGGGTGCCATAAAATACTCTCACCCAGACGGTCACGCGTTGAAGTGCAGATTCTCCAATCAGCGGTGTCCACCGGCATTGTCTATCCTTTGGCCCTGGCGCTGCGCTAAATGTGAAATGTCTCGGTGTGGCCGTCGACCGCTATGGCCTGGCCCGTCACCATTTTTGCGGCCGGTGACGCCAGGAAGAGACACATATCCGCAATCTCCTCGGGTTCCACGAAGCGTTTGATGGACTGGGATTGGACATATTCCTCCTGGACGAGCTCGATCGCGACCCCGCGGCTCTCGGCCTCGGCCTTGATAACTTGCTGCATGCGCGCGCCATTGACGGAGCCCGGGCAGATCGTGTTGGCGCGCACGCTGTGGGGACCAAGCTCGACAGCCAGTGATTTTGTGAACCCGATGACAGCCCATTTGGCTGCGGCATAGGGCGTTCGCAGCCCATAGCCGTAGAGGCCGGCGGTCGAAGAAATGTTGACGATGCTGCCGGAAGACTGAGCCTTCATGACCGGTGCGGCGCGCCTGGCGCAAAGAAACTGCGCATCGAGACAGATGCCCAGACAATCTCGCCAGTCTTGCAGTTTGAGTTCCTCGACATGGCCGGTCGGACCTTTGGTGCCAGCGTTGTTGATGAGAACATCGAGCCCACCGAGATCGCCAAGCGCTTCGTCGAACCACTTGTCGACCGCCGTCTCATTGCCCAGGTCCACTTTTCTGCCCACGATCTGCGGGTATGTCTGTGCAACGGTGCGCAACGCGCGCTCGTCGACGTCACAAATATGGACCTTGGCCCCGCTATCGGCGAAAGCCCTTGCGATAGCCCAGCCAATGCCCGAAGCTCCCGCCGTGATCATCACCCGCTGGGTCATTTTCGTCTCCCTTTCTGCGCCGGGACGACCGGTGCTGCCCGACATGGCATCACCGATACCCGTTAGTCGTGTTCTGATCGGCCGCGCCAACCTCATCAGGCTGTGCGAAAAGCAACCAATCTGTCTGCGAATCTAGAAGCGTCTAGCGTGACTGCTGCCGTGCAGCAAGGGGCGCTCCTCAGCGAGAAAGCTCGCCTCCGTCCACGACAATGTTGGAACCATTCACATACGAGCAGAGCCCCGAGCAGAGTGCCACGGCGACGTAGGCAATCTCCCGCGGTTGCGCAAAGCGGCCCATGGGGATGGCTGCTTCATAGCGGGCGCGTATGGTTGCCGGGTCAGTTCCGGCCTCGCGCGCAACATTGGCAGTCGTTGTCGCAACCATCTCGGTATCGACACTGCCAGGCGAAATCGTATTGACGCGTATGCCCCGCGGCGCGAGCTCCCCCACCAACGCATCAGACAGCCGCAGGACACCAGCCTTTGACGCACAATACGCTCCCCACAGAGGCCACCCCCTTAGCCCATACTGTGATGCGATGAGGACAAGGTTGCCACCGCGATGCAGATGCCGCGATCCCTCCCGCGCAACAAGAAAGGCGCCTATGACGTTTACGTCTAGCACGCGCCGAAAGTCTGCCACTGGCATATCAGCCAGAGATGCAACGGCGCCGATGGCGGCGGCGTGGACGACATCGTCGATAGGGCCTTCGGCAGCTATCTCTGCCAAGGCACGTTTGACCGAGTCTTCATCCGCGATATCGCAAGCTCGCACGGTCTCAGATGATCTGATGTCAAGTCGGAAAACAGTCGCGCCGGCCTGTTCAAAAGCGTCGGCGATCGCCTTACCTATCCCGCGAGCAGCGCCTGTGACAACGGCGCGCCGACCTGCAAGCAGCGGTGGCACCTGAAACGGGGAGGCGGTGCTCTCCGGCGCTGGGTGGTCGAGGGGCATAAGATGGCTCCGGCAAACGAGGTGATTTCGTCAATGACCAAGGCTATTTCACCGCTCGCCGCCACGCCAATGGTGCCGACGGTCACCATTGAGCGCATCCCTGCGAAGGCCAGCCTTCCGGATGGTGACCGTCGGCACCATTGTTGGCGTCTCAATGCCTGAACTAGGTTCCCGCCACGATCACATTTGTCTTGCGGGAGCCATTGCCATGAAGCCAGATACCCTTCCCAGATGCTGCATCATCGGAGCTGGCTGCAGCGGGATTGTCACAGCCAAAGCACTTACCGCGCGAGGCATTCCTTTCGATTGGTTCGAAATGAGCGACCGTGTTGGCGGTCAGTGGGCGTTCGAGAACCCGAATGGGAAGTCGGCGGCCTATCGCTCGCTGCATATCGATACCTCGAAGCTGCAGTTGCAACTCGCCGACTTTCCGATGCCGGCCGATACCCCCCACTACCTGCATCACACCCAGGTGCTGGCGTATCTGCAGTCCTACATGGACCACTTCGGCCTGACCGGTAAGGTCAAACTCAACACCGAGGTGAAGAAGGCAGACCGCGATGCCGACGGCACCTGGCAGATCCGCCTGGGCGACGGCCAAACGCGCTCATATGATGCCTTGTTCGTCTGCAACGGGCACCATTGGGATTCGCGTCTGCCCGACCCCGCCTATCCAGGCAAGTTCGACGGGATGCAACTCCACTCGCATGGCTATCGCGACCCTTTTACGCCGGTTGATTTCCGGGGCAAAAGCGTCCTTGTCGTCGGCATGGGCAATTCCGCGATGGATATCGCCAATGAACTGAGCCCGCGCCACATCACAAAGAAGCTTTTTGTAAGCACGCGGCGCGGGGCGCATATCTTTCCCCGCTTCCTCCTTGGCAAGCCTGCCGACAAGGGCAAACTCTATCCGTGGCTGCCACTCTCTCTGCAGCGCTGGGTTGGCCGCCGGATCTTCCATTTCGCGGTCGGTCACATGGAAGATTTTGGGTTGCCGAAGCCTGACCACCGCGTTTTCGAAGCGCATGTCTCGGTCTCGGACACATTTCCAACGCTGGTCGCGTCGGGCGATATCGAAATTCGGCCGGGCATCAGCGAGCTCGACGGCGATAGCGTGGTCTTCGAACACGGTCGCCGCGAGAAGATCGACATCATCGTTTGGGCCACTGGCTACAAGGTCTCTTTTCCCTTCTTCGACCCAACCTTCATCTCGGCGCCGAGCAACCGCCTTCCCCTGTTCAAGCGGGTCCTCAAGCCAGGGATCCCGAACCTCTTCTTCATCGCCTTGGCTCAACCGAGCATAACGCTCTTCGCGCTCGCCGATCGGCAGGCAAAGTGGATCGCGGCATACCTGGCAGGCGATTATGCGCTGCCGGACGTGGAAGAGCAGAAGAGAACCATTGTTGCCGATGAGAAGAAGCACATGAGCCGCTACTACGCATCGGCGCGGCACACGATGCAACTCGATCAGGATATCTATTTCTCAGAGCTGGAAGGCGAGCTCAAGCGAGGCCGAAAGCGGGCCCGCTCCCTTGGCTTCGGCCGCACCAAGCTGCCCGTTCCCAGGGTCGCTGATGTGGAGTTTCGCTCTGCGGCAGAGTGAGGGCGCCGTCAAGAGCCCGTCGCTCGTAAGTACTGGACATAGGTGAGAAACAGCTCGCGTTCCGTGGTGATGTCGAGCTTCTGGTAAAGGCGGAGGCGGTGGTTTTTGATTGTTCCGCGTTTGACACCGAGGCGGTCTGCAATGCTCGCGATCGGATGGCCTTCGAGCGTCAATTCAACGATTTGCCGTTCGCGGTGGGTAAGGACTGAGAGCCAGCCATTGCGATCAGCACGGGGTGCCTGCATCGCAGAAACCTCCACCTGGTCGCATTGGCCCCCTGGCGCCGCACCAAAATCGACGCCCAATGCCGATCTGACCACAAGCCGACCGTCAGGCAGCAATGCCGTCCTCTTGCCCGTGGCGGAGAGCTCAACCAGCGCCTCCACCAATCCGCCCCCTGGGTCCGCCACCAACCTGCGCCACGCACTGTTTGCAGCAAGTTCGTCGCCCCGTCGGTCAAGAAGGCGTAGCGGCTTCTCAGTGGCATCCGCTGCCAGGCCATGACTGATGATGGCCTTCAAATGGGCATCGTGCAGGCCGGCCAACAAGGGGAACGCATTCTCAATTGTCGCGACTTCCGAAGGTCTGAATTCACCGACGGCGCGATCGACAATCAGAGTCGGACTGGCCCCCCCTAACGGCGGCAGAAACACTGCAATCTCGTCACTAATGCTGGCCGCGCGCAGGAACTCCAGGGCATAACGGCTCCTCCACATTTCGTCCGGCGCCAGTCGACGCAGCGTGCAGACGGCGGGCAGTCCAACGTTGCGCCAATAATCGTGAAACGGGTCGAGCGTGTAGAGACCGGATGCGTAAGGGGCGGCAACCTCAGCACGGATTTCACGCGGGATGATAAGGTCCGGCGCTCCGGAAGTCGAATACCGAACCAAGGAAAGCTGATCGGCCTCGACCAAAGAGGCCATGACCTCCAGCAATCTGTCATAGAAAGCTTCATCGCCGATTGCCGCACTTGCGCGTCCGATCGCGGTGCAGAATTCAAGCCTCGCCATACCGTTCGGAACTTCAAACCGAATCTGACCGGGATCAGGGACAAGCCTGCTCATCGGAGAATGAACGTTCATCTCTGCTCCTTGGCCTTTCGGCCTAAAAGTTGGTCGACTGGCCAATTCTTGATCCTTTTGGCCAAACATGTCAATATGGACTCATGAGCCTGACAAAAATCAGTGAGATTCGACGCCGCGAGTTGCGCCATGCGGCCTTCGAGGTGCTCCAAAGCGAAGGTATGGCTGGAGCCACGATTGAGAAGGTTGCGCAGAAGGCAGGAGCCTCAAAAGGCATTGTCCACCACTACTTCAAAACCAAGCAGGAGCTGTTCGAGCACACGATGCGCCATTCGAACTCCCTGTTGCGCGATGAGGTTATCCGGCAGATGCGATTGGCTCGCAGTCCCGACGAGCGCCTATGGGCGATTATTGCAGGCAATTTCAGCACCGCATTCTTCACGCCAGGAATCTGCCATGCATGGCTGGCGCTTTGTGCCGAGGTGCCCCGCGAGCCGCAGCTCGCCCGCATTCAGCGTGTCGTCCACGCCCGCATGCATTCGAACTTGATGAGCGCCTTATCCGGCCTTGTTCCAGCGGAGCAATGTGGGACAGTCGCGCTTGGCATAACGACCATTATCGATGGCCTCTGGTTGAGGCTTGGGTTGCGGCCAGCCAAGATTTCAGCCCTCGAGGCGCTGGCGCAAGTGAGCGACTACCTGGCTCACCGCATTCCTCACATTGCCTGGGAGGAGCATCTGTCGCGAACCGACCCCGGCCGTCGGCTGGGCTGAGGTCACGCTGGATGGCGCATCTTTGCAACGCCGGATGGTGACCGTTGGCACCATTGTTGCACCGGCGACGGCTGAATAGGCTTTGAGAGACCTGCACTGGAAGGAGCAACCTCATGGCCGCGCGGCTGGGCGACAAAGTAACCCTCATCACCGGCGCGGCTTCAGGAATCGGCAGGGAGACCGCTCGGCTTTTTGCGCGCGAAGGGGCCACCGTCTTCCTAGGCGACATCGATCGCCAGCGCGGCGAGGCCGCAGCTGCTGAGATCGGCGCGTCGGCTTCCTATGTTCCGCTCGACGTGACCAAAGAGGCATCGTGGTCAAGTGCTGTCGACACAGTTCTGGAGCGTGCCGGCAGGCTCGATGTGCTGGTCAATTCCGCTGGAATCTGGAGCGATGGCGATTTCCTCAGCTACTCGCTCGCTGAATGGCAGCGCACCATGGATATTAATGCCACGGGGACTTTCCTGGGCTGCCGCACCGCCGTCGCGGCGATGAAGGCAAGGAGCAATTCAGGATCGATCGTCAACATCTCCTCAATTTACGGCAACATCGCCGCCGATGACGCCGTTGCCTACGCTGCCAGTAAGGGAGCTGTGCGGCTGTTGACCAAAGGTGTGGCGATCTATTGCGCGGCCAATTCGCTGCCGGTGCGCTGCAATTCAGTTCATCCAACCTATGTCGACTCGGAGATGCTTGCCAGTTTTGCCCAGGAGGTGGGCGGCCGCGAAGCGGCTGTGGCTGGTTTGAGCAGCGTGGTGCCGATGCGCAAGCTTCCGGTGCCCTTGGACATCGCCGAGGCGATTCTCTTCCTGGCATCGGATGCAGCGCGACTTGTGACCGGGGCTGAGCTGCCTGTCGATGGCGGTATGCTTGCAGGGATATTTGCACCGATCAGTGCCCCAGCGCCCCGTGCCACCAACTGATGCGCTGGAAGCCTGATCTCGACAAGAAGAACGACGACAATGGGAGGAAGAGTTCATGGTTGGTTGCAAGCTCGCGTTATGGACACTGCCAATAGCCATAGGTCTGGCCATCGCCCCTGCGGCGCAGGCGAAACCGCTTGGGGATACCAACACCTCGATCAAGATCGCCATCAACGAATGGACCGGCCAAAACCTGTCCGCGCATATCACGGGCAAGTTGCTCGAAAAACTGGGCTACAAGGTCGAATATGTAACGGCTGGTACATTGCCGCAGTTCACCGGCATCGCGAGCGGCAGCCTGTCGATCTCGCCTGAAGTTTGGCCGAGCAACCTTGGCGATGTGTATCCGAAGGCCAAGGCAGAAGGGAAGCTGGAGGAAATCGGCCAGCTCGGCCTCGAGACCAAGGACGGGTGGCTTTTCACCGCCGATACCAAGATCGCCTGTCCGACGTTGCCCGATTGGACGGCACTGAAAGATCCCGCCTGTGTGCAAGCGCTGGCAACGCCGGAGACATTTCCAAACGGGCGCCTACTGGATTACCCGGCCGATTGGGGATCAGCGAGCGGGCCCGAACTGAAGAATGCTGAAATCCCATTCACGCCTGTGCCTGCCGGGTCCGAAGGCGCGCTGATCGCCGAGTTGCAGGCGGCCGTGGCGGCCCACAAGCCTTTGCTGATGCGTTTCTGGGCGCCGCATTGGGTGCTGGCCGAGGTGCCCGTGGAATGGCTCAAAATGCCGCCCTGTGACGAAAAGAACTTGGCCGAATGCATCGTCGCCCCGCCTGTGATCAAGGTGGTGTGGTCGGGTTTCCACGAGAAATGGCCAGCCGGCTATGAGTTGATGAAATCGCTCCAGATCCACGCCGACGATCAGCAGAAGATGATCTACGCCGTGGACAAGCAGGGCAAGAACCTCGATCAGGCTGTCGACGGCTGGTTGGAGCAGCATCAGAGCGACTGGCAAGCATGGGTCAAGGCAGCTCAGAACTGATCCAAGCCTGGATCGGTCGCCGGCGGTGAACGCTGGGATCCGTTCACCGCCGCTCTAGAACACGCTGACGAAAATGTTGGACATGACCAATCCCGATGGTGAATCAGGCTCCGCGAGCAAGGCGATGGCCAAGCTCAGGTCCCGCAATCTTTGGAAGATCTACGGGCCTCGGCCTGCGAAAGCGCTGGAAATGGCTCTTTCGTCGACCGAGCCCGTTGGAACGCTCAAGCGGCGACTGGAATCGGCCGGGAATTTCCTCGCCTTGGCGGATGTCAGCTTTGACGTTCAACAAGGCGAGATTTTCGTTGTCATGGGTCTGTCCGGCTCAGGCAAATCGACCCTGATAAGGTGTCTATCGCGCCTCGTCGAACCAACCCATGGCGAAGTGTGGCTTGGACAGGAAAATCTGCTGACGGCCACCGAACGTCGACTGGTTGAGGTTCGGCGCAAAGTCATGGGCATGGTCTTCCAAAGCTTCGGCCTGCTGCCGCATCTCAATGCGCTCGACAATGTGTTGTTCCCGCTCAGAATGCAGGGGATGCCCCTTTCGCAACGCCTGAAGACGGGCCGCGAAATGATCTCGTTGGTGGGCCTGCAGGGACGCGAGCGCAGCATGCCGCACGAACTGTCGGGCGGACAACAGCAGCGCGTGGGCATTGCTCGCTCGCTCGCCGTCAATCCGGAGCTATGGTTTCTCGACGAACCCTTCTCGGCTCTTGATCCATTGATCCGCCGCCAGATGCAGGACGAGTTTTTGCGACTGCAGCGCCTGTTGCAAAAGACGATTGTGTTCATCACGCACGATATCCAGGAAGCTTTCCGGCTGGCCGATCGAATCGCAATCATGCGCGAAGGCCGTATCATCCAAATCGGAACGCCGGCCGAGATCATGCTTCACCCGATCGACTCCTATGTGGCGAGCTTTACGGAAGAAGTGTCCCTCGCAAAGGTGGTGACCGCGGGCTCGGTCATGGAAGCGATCCCCAGCGACTGGAACGGCGGTGAAGGCATCCACGAAGTCGACGCCAACGTGCCGATCGAGGCACTCTTGCCCCAAAGCATCGCCGGCGCGCGATCGTTTGTGATCACCCGTCAAGGGGAAGGCCGGGTCGGTCTCTTGCGATCCGAGGTCATTGCCAAAGTGCTCGCCAATGACACAATCCAGCGGGGCGCCACATGAGCGCCGAACAGGCTTTTGTTGTCCAAGACGAGAGCTTGCCGATAAAATCCAGGCAGTTGCTTTGGATCATCGTTCTGGCTTGTATCGCGCTTTGCGTCGCGATGCGCTCGGCGCTGCCCTGGCTTGTGACTTACCCTACGTCTTGGCTGCTGCCGGTCGCGTCGGTGATATCCAGCCTATTCGCCATCCTCATTCCGTTGCTGACGCCACTTTGCGCGGCCCTCGCTACGGTGCTGGGCGCGACCTTGGACGCCTGCAGTGCCACGTTGCGCTGGATGCCCTGGCCCGCGATGATCGTCTTTTTCGGAGTGCTTGCCTGGTTGGCGCGCGGTTTGCAGCTCGCGCTGTTTACAGTGGCCGCGCTGGGCTATGTTGTCTTGGCTGGGTACTGGGAACAGGGTATGAATACCCTGTCATTGGTAGTGCTGGCCGTGCCGCTATCTGTCGGCATCGGCTTCCTGTTGGGCGTCGCCGCGCACTCTTCCCGCTCTGCCCGCAATATCACCCTGGTGTTGCTAGACCTGTTGCAAACGGTACCTGCCTTCGCGTTTCTGATACCGCTCTTGCTGCTGTTCGGTTTCGGGCCGATTGTCGGGCTAATTGCCTGTCTCGTCTACGCGATCGCGCCTATGGTCCATTGCACGATGCTTGGCCTGGAGCGCGTCCCGCCATCCCTTCTGGAAGCTGGGAGCATGGCCGGTTGTACGCGCCGGCAACGGTTCTGGAATGTCATTTTGCCGACAGCCAAGCGCGAGATCCTGACGGGCATCAACCAGACCACGATGGCGGCCTTCAGCATGGTGATCATGGCGGCCATCATCGGCGGCTTAAACGATGTCGGCTGGGCAGTTTTGAGCTCGATGCGGAAGGCGGAATTCGGTCAAAGCCTCCTGTCTGGCCTCGTAATCGCGGTCTTGGCGATGGTCGTTGATCGTATCACCTTCGGCATGGCCCAGCCGCCGCGCGACAGGACGCCGACGACCTGGCACAAAGGGTTACGAACGGCCGTGCTATTGGTGCTACCCCTTCTTATAGCGGTCCTTTTCAACAGCTCGCCCTCCAGCATGGCTTGGGCCGACAGTGTGGGCGGGGTCATCGACCCGTCTGGACTGAACAGCTTTGTCATTGGCCTTGTGCATGACTTTTCCGCGCCACTGGACGCCTTCAAAGTTTTTGTCCTGTATCATTTCATGTTGCCGCTCCGCATTGGCTTGGTCGGCGCCGTCACTTCCTTCACCTGGGGCTTCGACTGGACAGCCCAGGTGAATGCCATCTATTGCAGTCTGGCATTGGTGCTGGCCGCCTGGCTCTGGTTCAAAGGCAAATGGCAGCTCGGGGTTGGCGTGCTGATCGCCTCGACCCTACTGCTCGTCGGCTTCAACGGGTTTCCGTGGCCGGCATTTATCATCATTGTCACAGGTCTGGCCTGGTCGGTCAGCGGCGCGCGTCTAGCGGCCCTGGCCGCTTTCGGAACGTGCTTCATCGTCGGTACCGGCCTTTACGGCCCCCTCGGTCAATCGCTCTATCTTTGTCTTCTTGCCGTGCTGATATGCATGTGTTTCGGCGGACTGCTGGGGGTCGCTGCGGCCAAAAGCGACCGATTTTCAGCTGTTCTGAAGCCAGTATGCGACGCGCTTCAGACCATGCCACAGTTTATCTTCCTGATCCCCGCCTTGATGTTCTTCCAAGTGGGCGAACTTACTGGCCTGATTGCGATCGCGTTATATGCAATCGTGCCGCCAATTCGCTATGTTGAGTATGGCATTCGAAGCGTCCCGCTAGACCTTATAGAGACCTCACGGCAGATCGGCTGCACCGCTTGGCAGCGCTTGCTTCATGTCGAGGTGCCGGTTGCCAAGCCAGCTGTCGTGCTCGGCGTAAACCAGACAATCATGGCGGCCCTGTCCATGCTTCCGGTGGCGGCGCTGGTCGGTACAAAGGATCTCGGACAGCAAGTGTATATCGCGCTCAGCAAAGCTGACGCAGGCCAAGGCTTGGTGGCTGGCCTGTCCATTGCTCTCGTCGCCATGATCTCCGACCGCATCATGCGGGCAATCGTCTCAAACGCCGGTGGCACGCTCGACTGACGGCTCTCGGTTGAGGCTTGCTTGTAACGACGTCACTTGGTGAGAACCCGTCATGATGATTGAGGGTAGTTGCGACCCGCGTTTTTCCAGATTGCGCGATGCGTTTGCCGGAAATTTCGCACAAGGATTAGATCGCGGCGCGGGCGTGTCGGTTGTGATCGAGGGCAGAACGGTCGTCGATCTGTGGGGAGGCTATGCGGATGCCGCACAAAACCAACCTTGGCGCCACGACACGCTGATCAATACCTGGTCCTCGACCAAAGGGATAGTTGCACTGGCCGTCGCGATGCTGGTCGACCGCGGCATGCTCGACTATGCGGCGCCCATTTCACGCTATTGGCCGGAATTTGCCGCCGGAGGCAAAGATCGCATCACTCTAGAGCAGGTGATGTCGCACCAGGCTGGGTTGAATGGCCTGACTATGCCCACGGATGAGGCAGGCCTGCTCGCGTGGGTGCCTTATGTCGACGCGCTTGCCGCCATGTCGCCGCTGTGGGAGCCGGGCAGCCGCTGCATCTATCACGCACTGACCTACGGCCACCTTGCTGGTGAAGTCCTGCGTCGTGTCGACGGGCGCAGCATCGGCCGCTTCATTGCAGATGAGATCGCACGTCCGATCGGGGCCGACTTTCATATTGGCTTGCCGGAGCAGGACGACCACAGGGTCGCCGAGATGATCGCCGGACCGAAGGCTTCGGACTGGATCGACTTCGTGTGCGCCTCTCCCTTTCCCCACGCCTGCGACAATCCTGTACCCAGGGCACTGGCGCCCAACGACCGCGCATGGCGGGCCGCCAAGGTGCCGGGCGGCATGGCCAGTCGACGGCACATGCACTGGCACGTATCTACGGCACGATGGCGGCCGGTGGCGCCTGGCAGAGCAAGCCGCTGATCAGCCGCAGGGCAATCGAGGAAGCAGCGCGACCTCGCTTCCGCGGCATGGATGAAAGCTTCGGGATGCCAGCCGCATTTGCCGCCGGCTATCAGATCGAAGATCCTGTGTACGCCGGCCGCGCATCGCCGCAAACATTCGGGCACACCGGCTGGGGCGGCAGTGTTGGGTTTGCCGATCCGAGCGCTGCTCTCGGCTTCGGCTATGTTACGAACAACATGCTCGGCTTCGACGACATAGATCCACGCAGAAAGGCCTTGATCGATGTAGTCTACGACTCGCTCTGACGCTATAGCTGGGTGGCTCGCCAGCGCACTGACATAGGAATTCCCCGCACTATCTCTTCTGCCCTACTGGCGTTTGGATCTTGGCAGACGACCGAATGTCGGCGGACTGCTTGAACCCAACAGACTGTCGACCAAACTGGTCAACATGGACAGCGCGGCTTCTCGCGAGGGTTCGGCTTTGGTCACAGCCATGCGAACCCAGATGCCATCCATCAACATGGCGATCATTTCCGCCGCGCTCTCGGCTGCCACTTTGGGCAGGAGCTGGCGCAGTTCGTGCAGCAGGTTGCTGCGCATGCGCGCGTTCTGGACATTAAGCAATCTTGCAAAGCGTGCGGAGAAGGTCGCCTGCGCGCAGTAGGAAATCCAATATTGGGCCCGGCTGGCGATGTACATCCGCTCGTCGAAATTGCCATTGCAGATCGTGGCCAGACGTTCGTGCGGCGTCTTGCAGCGGCGCAGGCTCGCCGCGATCTGTTCCGAGATCAGCCGATTGCCGAAGCGGACGGCGGCTTCCAACAATTCATCCTTGCTGGTGAAGTAGTGGTGGACCAGGCCGCGTGACATGCCGAGGCGCTCGGCTACCTTGGCCAGGGTCACGCCATGAAAACCCTCCTCGGCAAGGATGTCGAACGCCACCTCCTGCATGTCCTTGCGGCGTATGTCGCGAATTCGTGTTTTCATCCAGTCCTCTGGAGCATGATTCCGAAAATTGGAGTCCGGTTTTCTCGGACAAACGGTCTCCGTTTGTCCAGAGATCATGCTCAAACAAAGAGATAGAGCCTCATTCCGATTCCATCGGGATGGAACGGGCTCTAGCCACTGACAGCACGCGGCCGGGGCGACAGTCAAGGCAGATTATGCCATGAGCCTATAAATTGGCACTCTGCCAAAAAATTGGCTTGTTAGTCAACTTTTTGTTGACAAGAGCCTGTCCCAACGCCAACCTGCTCTGATCGCATTGAGGTTTAGGGAGAGGCGAATGGGCCGGCTCAACGACAGAGTTGCGCTGATTTCAGGCGGCGCGGCAGACGAGGTTGCGGTCGACGGCGGAATGTTGGCCGATATGGTCGCGCCCGCCACTGTTCCAAGCTCGATGCGCACCTGGCCGGGGACCCACTCATGCAGATGAGCCGGGAGACATTGCGCGCCGCCTATCGCCAGATGCGGACGATCCGCGCTTTCGAGGATGCGGTGAACCGCGCTTTCTCCAATGGCGAGATACCGGGCTTCGTTCACCTCTATAGCGGTCAGGAAGCCTGCGCCGTCGGTGTCTGCATGCATCTCGATGACCGCGACTACATCGGCTCGACCCATCGCGGCCACGGCCATTGCATCGCCAAGGGGTGCGATATCGATGGCATGATGATGGAGATCTTCGGCAAGGCGGGCGGCCTCTGCGGCGGCAAGGGCGGCTCGATGCACATCGCCGATATCGAGCGTGGCATGCTTGGCGCCAATGCCATCGTGGGCGGCAGCCCGCCCTTGGCGGTCGGGGCCGCACTGACGGCCAAGACGCTCGGAACCGACCGTGTCGCCGTCGCCTTCAGCGGCGATGGCGGGTCCAACCAGGGGACGATGTTCGAGGCCATGAACATGGCCGTTGTCCTCAGGCTGCCGGTCGTCTTCGTTGTCGAGAACAATGGCTATGCAGAGGGAACCGGCGTCGACTACGCGGTCGGCTGCAAGGACATCGCCGCTCGTGCCGCCGGTTTCGGCATGCCGGCGGAGCGCATCGATGGGCTCGATTTCTTCGCCGTCCATGCGGCGATGGCAGAAGCCCTCGCACGAGCGCGCGGTGGCTTAGGGCCGAGCTTCATCGAGGCGCGCTGCGTGCGCCATCACGGCCACTATTGCGGCGATCCGCAGAGCTACCGGTCCAAGGAGGAGCTGCAGACGGCGCGGGCGGACGGGGACCCGCTGCTCCGCTTCCGCGCTCGTGTCGGCACGTCGGCACTTCTGGAGGCGGCCGAACTCGACACCATCGACGCCGAGGTCGAACAGCAAATCGCGGCAGCAGTGGTGAGGGCAAGGGCGGCGGCCGATCCGTCGCCCTCCGCCCTGCTGGCCGACGTCTATCTCAGCTATTGATCGGACGCACCGCATGTCAAAGAAGACCTTCCGCCAGGCGATCAACGAAGCTCTCCATGCCGAGATGCGGCGCGATCCGCGCGTGGTCGTGATCGGGGAGGATGTCGCCGGCGGCGCCGGCGGCACTGGGGTGGACGATGCCTATGGCGGCGTCATGGGAGTAACGCGCGGGCTGGTCGGTGCCTTCGGCCGCGAGCGCGTCATCGACACGCCGATCACCGAAAGTGCCATCATGGGAATGGCGGCGGGCGCTGCCGTCACCGGCTTGCGGCCGGTTGCCGAATTGATGTTCGTCGACTTCATCGGCGTCTGCTTCGACCAGATATACAACCAGGCCGCCAAGTTTCGCTATATGTTCGGCGGAAAGGCGAAGACGCCGCTGGTCATCCGGGCGATGTTCGGCGCCGGCTTCAGCGCCGGGGCGCAGCATTCGCAATGCCTCTATTCCTTCTTCACCCATGTTCCAGGCCTGAAGGTCGTCATCCCGTCGACGCCCTATGACGCCAAGGGATTGCTCATCGAAGCCATCCGCGACGACGATCCGGTCATCTTCCTTGAGCACACCAAGCTCTACGACATCGAGGGACAGGTGCCCGACGAGGCCTATACGGTGCCTTTCGGAGAAGCCAACGTTCTTCGCGAGGGAGGCGACGTGACGATCGTCGCGCTGGCGCGGATGGTGCATGTCGCGCTGGAGGCCGCTGATCGGCTCGCGGCGTCCGGTATCCACGCGACGGTCATCGATCCGCGCACTACCTCGCCGATCGACGAGGACACCATCCTGGAGAGCGTCACGGAAACCGGCCGCCTCGTGGTGGTCGACGAAGCCAATCCGCGCTGCAGCGTGGCCAGCGAGATCGCGGCGTTCGTCGCGGACAAGGCCTTCCCCGCGCTGAAGGCGCCGATCCGGCGCGTGACCGCGCCCCACACGCCGGTCCCTTTCGCGCCAGTGCTGGAGGCCGCCTACATCCCGAACGCTGAGCGGATCGAAGCCGTCGTCCGCCAACTGCTCAACAAATAACGCCGACCGAAAGCGATGACGATGCAGATCACACCCATATCGATGCCGACCTGGGGACTCACCATGGAGGAGGGAACGCTGGTCGAATGGCTCGTGCCCGAAGGTGCGCGCGTCGTGCCGGGCATGGAGCTTGCCGAAATCGAGACGGCAAAGGTCACCAACATGCTCGAAGCGCAGGAAGACGGCGTGCTGCGCCGGCATGTCATCACCGCGGGGGAGACGCGGGCCTGCGGCGCCCTGATCGGCGTCCTTGCCGACGAGACCGTTCTGGACGCCGAGGTCGATGCCTTCATCGCCCGTTTCGCCGAGAGCGCGGCCGGCAAGGCGTCGGCGCAGGCGCCGGAGCCGAGGCAACTCGATCTGCCGGATGGACGCAGGCTCCGCTATCTGCGGGTCGGTGAGGGTGGCACGGCGGCCCTGCTGATCCACGGCTTCGGCGGCGATCTCGACGCCTGGCAGATGATCCAGGCGTCGCTCGCCATCGACCGGGCAGTCTATGCGATCGACCTGCCGGGGCACGGCGAGTCGACGAAAGAGATACGAACCGGAGATCTCGCGGAGCTTGCCGAAACCGTCGTGCAGGCCATGGACGCGCTTGGGCTGGAGCGGGTGCATCTGGTGGGCCATTCGCTCGGGGCAGGCACTGCCCTGCAATTGGCGCTGACACATCCAGGCCGCGTCGCCTCGCTCGCCCTGATCGCGCCTCTCGGCCTTGCCGAGGGCATCGATCCAACGTTCCCGACCGAGTTTCTTGCCGCCACGAAGACGCGCGACCTGCAGCGCTGCCTGGGCAGGCTGTTTGCCGACCCCGCGATGGTGGGCCGGGAGTTCGCCGACCGGGTCGCCCGCAACAAGCGGCTGGACGGCGCCGAGGCGGCACTCGCGAAGATCGTCGCGGCATGCTTCCCGGATGGGCACCAGCGCACGGTGCTGCTGTCGGCCTTCACGGCCTGGAGCGCCGAGAATCCGACGATCCCGGTCACTGTCGTCTGGGGACAGGAGGACGCCATCCTGTCACCTGACCCGCTCGGGCAACTGCCCGCGTCGGTTGTGGCCTATCTGATCCCCAACGTCGGCCACATGCCTCAGCTGGAGGCCATGAAAGAGGTCAACGCCATCCTCTGCGCGCATGTGGGAGCGGCGGCATGACCGGTCGGCTGGTGGGGCGCGCCGCCTATGTGACGGGAGCAAGTCGCGGCATCGGGCGCGGCATTGCCCTGGCGCTGGCGAGCGAGGGCGCCGTGGTCGTCGTAACCGACATCGACGCCGACGCCGCGGAGACCGTTGCCGCTGAAATCCGCGTAGCAGGCGGACGGGCCGAGTCGCGTGTCGTCGATGTCAGGAAATGGGACGACTTCGTCGCTCTGGTGGCGCATGTCGAACGGCAATTCGGCCAGCTTGACATCGCCGTCAACTGCGCCGGGGTCATCAGCGTCGCCGCTGTCGAGGACGTGGCGGAAGCGGAGTGGAACCGGGTGATGGATATCAACGCCAAGGGTGTGTTCCTGTCTTGCAAGGCGGCGGTCCCCGCGATGAAGCGTAAGGGCTTCGGGCGCATCATCAACATCTCGTCGGTTTCCGGCAAGGACGGCTATCCGAAGCTGGCTCTTTACAGCGCCTCCAAATATGCGGTGCTCGGCTTCACCAACTCGCTTGCCAAGGAGGTCGCCCGCGACGGCATCACCGTGAATGCGATCTGCCCCGGTGTCGTAAAAACGCACATGTGGGACATGCTGTCGGACGAACTCAGGGAGCAAGGGGAAACGGCGGAGCAGTCCTGGCAGCGTCATGTGCTGGAGTTCGTGCCGCAGGGCCGGCCGCAGACGCCCGAGGAAATCGGCGGCCTCGCAATCTATCTGGCACTGGCGCCGAGCGTTACCGGACAGTCGATCAACATCGACGGAGGGCTGACGTCGCACTGACATCGGCTCCCGTGGTCGGAAAAAGAACGGGGACAATGACAACAACTGGGAGAAAAGAAATGTCCAAGTCGAGATTTTTCAGGTTCACCTCAGGCTCGCTCGTGGCGATGCTCATCGCAATGGGATCCGGCGCGGCGCGGGCCGCCGACCTGGGGGCCAAGGACGAGCCGATCAAGCTGGTAATGGCCGAGTGGACCGGCCAGCATGTGACCACGCATATCGTCGGGACCCTTCTGCAACGCATGGGCTACAAGATCGAGTATGTGACCGCGGGTGGCTATCCGCAGTTCACCGGCCTCGCCGACGGCACGCTCGACGTGACACTCGAGATCTGGATGAACAATGTGGGCGACATCTTCCCGAAGGTGCTGAAGGAGGGGAAGGTGGAAGACATTGGCCAGCTCGGCCTCGAGACAAAGGAGGGCTGGGTCTATCCCAAATACATGACGGATGTCTGCCCCGGCCTGCCGGACTGGACTGCGCTCACCAAGCCCGGCTGCGTCCAGGCGCTGACGAGCCCGGACACTTTCCCGAACGGCCGTCTGCTCGACTACCCGGCCGACTGGGGCTCCCGCTCCGCGCAGATCATCAAGGACAACAACCTGCCCCTGACCACCGTGCCGGGCGGCTCCGAGGGCGCGATGGTAGCCGAGCTGGAATCCGCCGTGGCGGCCAAGAAGCCTCTGCTCATGATGTTCTGGGCACCGCATTACATCTTCGCGGAAGCCGACATGGGCTGGGTAACGATGCCGCCCTGCAAGTCGCAGGACAACGATCACTGCATCAATCCTCCCGAGGTCCACAAGGTGGTATGGTCGGGCTTCAAAGACAAATGGCCGGCGGCCTACGAATTCCTGAAGGCATTCCGGGAGGACGCGGCCACCCAGCAGCAGATGATCCTGGCGATCGACAGAAAGGGCCAGAACATCGACACGGTCGTCAACGCCTGGATCGACCAGCATCAGGCGGTCTGGCAGCCCTGGGTGCAGGAGGCAACACGCTGATGCGAGAACCGCTCGGCCGCCCAATGTCGGCGGTACCTCGAGATCGGGGCGCCGCCGCCCGGGGACCGGCGATCGGCAAATGACCCCAACACTGACACTCGTAAGAGGGGGAGCCAGCGCCATGACCAAGGCGGAACCGGACCGGCCTGTAAAGCTGTCCTGCCGAAGCCTGTGGAAGGTCTACGGCGCCCCTGCCGAACGCCTCGTCCAAAAGCGGGATTTCTTCTCCGGCGACCCGCGCGCCGTGGGTGAACGGCTGAAACAGGGTGGGCAAATTCCGGCGGTGATCGACGCTAGCTTCGATGTCCATGTCGGCGAGATTTTCGTCGTCATGGGCCTGTCGGGCTCGGGAAAATCGACACTGCTGCGCTGTCTCTCACGGCTGATTGAGTCCAGCCATGGCCAGGTGCTCCTGGACGGCGAGGACCTGCTCGCCGCCAGCCCGCGGCGGCTGATTGAGCTACGTCGCAGCAGCATGGGCATGGTGTTCCAGCATTTCGGGTTGCTGCCGCATCTGAGCGTCCTCGACAATGTGGCCTTTCCGCTCCGCGTTCAGGGATGTTCCGTCGGCGAGCGGTATACGAGGGCGATGGAAATGATTGCGCTCGTCGGCCTCGAAGGTCGCGAGACGTCCTTTCCGCATCAGCTTTCCGGCGGCCAGCAGCAGCGCGTGGGTATTGCACGCTCGCTGGCGGTCGGGCCAGGGCTCTGGTTCCTCGACGAACCGTTTTCCGCGCTCGATCCGCTGATCCGGCGGCAGATGCAGGACGAGTTTCTGAGGCTCCAGAAGAAGCTCGGCAAAACCATCGTCTTCATCACCCACGACATCCAGGAAGCCTTCCGCCTGGCGGACCGGATCGCCATCATGCGCCAGGGCGAGATCATCCAGATCGGTCAACCAAGCGATATCCTGCGCAATCCGGTCGACGACTACGTGGCGCAGTTTGTCGAAGACATATCGTTGCTTCGCGCGGTCCATGCGGCCGATATCGCCGTTCAGAGCGACGTCGACTGCGGCTCGAGCATGGAGACCGTGCTGGACACGGTGGACGTGGAGGAGCTCGTGGCCAAGGTCGCCACCGGCGTCACCGGGTTCCGTGTGGTCAACGCAGCCGAAAACATTGTCGGGACGATCGATCGCCAAACCGTATTGCAGATCCTTGAGCGAGACAGGGAACGGCGGCATTGAGTGAGCTCGACACAGCCGCACCGCGGCGCTTGCACTGGGATGCAGGCCTGTCGGTCTGGATGGCGGTGGGCTTCTTTACGGTGCTTTGCCTGGCACTACGCGACGTCCTGCCTTGGCTCGCCACCTATCCCCCCGATTGGGTCGTGCCAATAGCACAATGGGTGGACGCCTGGAGCACGGTCGTCACCGACCAGGTTCGGCCGGTGTTTCGCGGCATCTCCTGGCTGCTCAAATGGCCGATGGTGGGTGTGCAAACTGGCCTGCAATGGCTTCCCTGGCCGATGACGATGCTCGTGGTCGGCGTTATCGCAATGCGTGCCGGCGGCTATCGCCTCGCCGCCTTTTCGATCTTTACACTCGGCTATCTCCTGGTGACCAAATACTGGCCCCAGAGCATGAACACCATGGCTCTCGTCCTGTTGGCCATTCCAATCTCCGTCTTCGCGGGATTTGCCATTGGCGTCCTCGCCTTTCAGGTGAAGCAGGCGCGGGCAACCATCAACGTCGCGCTCGACGTGATGCAGACGATGCCCGCCTTCGCCTATCTCATCCCGCTGCTGCTGTTGTTCGGATTTGGCCCGGTGGTCGGGCTGATTGCTAGCGCCGTCTATGCCATCCCTTTCATGGTGAAGAATACGATACTCGGTCTTGAGCGTGTCCCGAGCGACATTGCCGAGGCTGGCATGATGAGCGGCTGCACGCCAAGGCAGCGCTTCTGGCTGGTGGATGTGCCGACGGCGGCACCTCAGCTCCTGGTCGGGATCAACCAGACGACGATGGCCGCGTTCAGCATCATGATCATCGCCTCGATCATCGGCGGCTTCGCGGATATCGGCTGGGAAGTCCTGTCTTCGATGCGCGCGGCCGCATTCGGCCAGAGCTTGCTGGCCGGTGGCGCAATTGCACTTCTCGCGATGGTCATGGACCGCATCACGCTCGGACTGGCCGGGCATGGCGGTGCTTCGCAGCACCCGGCCTGGCTCACCAGCCGGCGTATGTGGAGCGTCATCGCCAGTGCACTGGTCGGCGCGTGGCTCATCCGGCTGAGCGGCATCGCCGTCACGCTCCCCTTTGACTCCACACCGGGCCTGATCGACGCCGATGCCGTCAATCATTGGGTCCTGGGCCTCGTTGCGCGCTTTGATGGCCCGATCGAGGCTTTCAAGAACGGGGTTCTCTACTACTTTATCCTGCCGCTCCGGATTGGCATGATCCGCGCCGTAACGCCGCTCTCCTGGGGTATCGCCTTAACCCCAACGGTGATCGCCATTTACGTGGCATCGGTAGCCGTCATCGCCTATGGCCTCGCGCTGCGCTTTGACTGGCGTCCGGCATTGGCTGTAATCGTCGCGGCGCTCTATTTCTTCTTCGGATTTTCCACCTTCCCCTGGCCCGCCACGATCGCGCTGATCGTCACCCTGGCCTGGCGATGCGCCGGTTGCTCGGTTGCGCTGTTCGCGCTCTCGAGCTGCATCTTCATCCTGTTGACGGGACTCTGGGAGCCCTTCATGCAGTCGGCCTATCTCTGCGGCCTGGCGGTCCTGTTGTGTTTGGCGATCGGTGGGGCTCTCGGCATCTGGGCGGCACACAGCGACACGGTGTCACGGGTGCTGCGACCTGTCCAAGATGCACTGCAGACGATACCTCAGTTCGTCTTCCTCATTCCGGTTTTGATGTTCTTCAAGGTGGGGGAACTTACAGCTCTGATCGCCATCATGCTCTACGCGATCGTGCCACCGATCCGTTACACCGAGCATGGCATCCGCAGCGTGCGTGTCGATTGCATCGAGGCGGGCCGGCAATGCGGCTGCACGCCAGCGCAACTGCTGTTCCAGGTCAAGCTGCCGCTGGCCATGCCGAACGTGATGCTCGGCCTGAATCAGACCATCATGGCCGCCTTGTCTATGGTGGTGGTCGCGGCCCTGGTCGGGACCAAGGATCTCGGTCAACAGGTCTACATCGCCCTAGGCAATGCAAGCGCCGGGCTCGGTCTCACATCGGGCTTGGCGATCGCACTGGTTGCCATGGTGGCTGATCGTATCATTCGGGGTTGGTATGATCGGCATCAGTCGACCCGCGAAGGCCATCAACTGAACGAGTGCTAGATCGCCATCGCGGAAGATCGGCACGCCCTGGGCCGCCTTGCCATGCCAAGCCTGATTGCCCAGGCGGCTGCGCCGTCCCTTGGCGCATTGCCTACGGCGCGCTGGCGATGCTTTCAGGCCTGGCGCTGATCGACGTCGCCTTGGCATGCGGTTTGGGATGGCTGCTTGTCAGTCGACGGAACCTTCAGGTGCAACCGCAACAGACCCCGCACGGCGGCACCCGCGCGGCGCGACCAGACGCCGCCGCGTTGCCGCTGTGTCGGGCTTATGTGCTGGCCGGAGGGGCGGTGATCCTGATTGGCCTCGGCCTGGTCGTCCACGCGCCGACGAAACCTGATCTGCAGGCCGCCTAGAGGGGCGACTGCATATTTCGACATTATTCGAAATTGGCTTGACGGCACGAGCGGCTGGATGTATGCTTATTCCATGAAACTCGAACAAGCAGCATCGCAGCTCGAATCTCTCGGCAACCCGACGCGCCTGCAGCTGTACCGCATCGTGGTGAGGGCAGGGGACGATGGCCTTCCGGTCGGCAGCATCCAGGAGAAGCTCGATATCCCGTCGTCGACGCTGTCGCATCATCTCAAGCGGCTGGTCGATACGGGACTTGTGTAACCCAGGAACGTCAAGCGACGACGCTGATCTGCCGCGCCAACTATCCAGGGATGAACGCCTTGATCGGCTATCTAGCTGACGAGTGCTGTGCCGACGCCAAATGCGCGCCATCGGTCAGCAAAGCGGTCGCCTGATTTTTTTTGCCCTTATAATTCGAAGATGCTGGAAGGATCGAACAAATGAACGACATCGCGTCTCTCCCGGTGGCAGTGATCGGGGCAGGTCCCGTCGGCTTGGCCGCCGCAGCTCAACTGATCAGCCGTGGACTGAAGGTGAAGGTGTACGAGGCCGGCTCGCAAGCCGGTTCGAATCTTCTGGATTGGGGCCATGTGCGGGTCTTCACACCCTGGCGTTATTGCGTCGACGCGGTCGCCCGGCAGTTGCTCGAAGGCCACGGATGGGCAATGCCCGAACTCGAGGCATTTCCGACCGCCGATGAGATCGTAGACCGCTACATGATCCCACTCGCGCAGCTTCCGGAACTGGCGCCGTCAATCGAGACCAATGCCCGCGTCGTCGCTGTATCCCGCTGGGGCGCTGACAAGGTTGTCAGCAAAGGTCGCGGGCAAAAGCCTTTTATGGTGGTGGTTGAGACCCCCACCGGCAGGCGCCGCGATGCCGCGCGCGCTGTCATCGATTCGTCGGGCACGTGGCAAACGCTGAACCCGCTTGGCGCCGGCGGTGTCCCCGCCGAAGGCGAGGTCGAGAACAACGACCGGATCGCCTATGGCATCCCTGACGTCCTCGGCCGGGATCGCCACCTTTATGCGGGCCGTACCACAATGGTGGTCGGCGCCGGCCATTCCGCCGCCAATGCTTTGCTCGAACTGGCAAGGTTGTCGGAGATCGCCGCGGGCACTTCTGCAATCTGGGTCACGCGCAGCACCGATCTGGTCCGGATCTACGGCGGCGGCGATGCTGACGCGCTGCCGGCACGTGGTGAACTAGGCTCCGAGGTCAGGGAGCTGGCAGAAAGTGGCCGCGTCCGACTTGTCACCGGCTTTTCCACAATCGCAATCCGTGTGGTTGACGGCCGCCTGGTCGTCGACGGAGAAACCAAAGACGGCCCGCAAACCATCGGGCCGGTTGACAGGATTGTAGCGGCCGCCGGCCAGCGCCCGGACCTCACCTTGACGAGAGAGCTTCGGCTGGATCTCGATCCGTGGCTGGAAAGCGTCAAGGCGCTGGGGCCGCTCATCGATCCCAATGAGCACTCCTGCGGCGACGTCCCGCCGCACGGCCATCGCGAACTCAGCCACCCTGAACCCGGGTTCTACACCGTCGGCATCAAAAGCTACGGCCGTGCACCGACGTTCCTCCTGCTGACGGGCTACGAGCAGGTCCGCTCAGTCGCTGCGGCGATCGCTGGCGACCTGGCGGCTGCCGATGCGGTGCAACTGGTGCTGCCGGAGACGGGCGTGTGCACCGTTCCGGCGTCTATCATCGGGACTTCGGCCAAGGGCTGCTGCGGTGGTCCTGCGCCGGTGGCCGTTGATGCCTGCTGTGTCGCGGATGTCCAAGCCAAGGAAAGTGGAAAGGCTGGCTGCGGCTGCAGCGCCGCAGCATGACCCAATTGCCGCCTTCGGCCGCCGTCGTGCGCAGTCGCCGTACGATCATCACGACGCTCGGTGTGACACAGATCATGGCGTGGGGATCGTCGTACTATCTCCCCGCGGTCATTGCTCCTGCAGTCGCTGCAGACACGGGTTGGCCTCTGGCCTGGGTTGTGGGGGGCCTGTCTCTGGGGCTGCTCACGGCGGGAGTGATCTCGCCGCGTGTCGGATCTTCGATCGAACGGCATGGCGGCCGCGCCGTTCTGGCGTTCAGCGCCGCATGCATCGGGCTCGGCCAGATCGGACTGGCGGTCGCTCCCACCTTGGCCGCGTATATCGTCGCCTGGCTCGTCATCGGCCTCGGGATGGGAGCGGGGCTCTACGATGCCGCGTTCGGGACCCTTGGCCGGCTCTACGGCCATGGGGCGCGCTCCGCCATCATGACGCTCACCCTGTTTGGCGGCTTTGCGAGCACGATTTGCTGGCCGATCTCAGCCTTTTTGCTGGGGGATATCGGCTGGCGCGGGACCTGTGTTGTCTACGCCGCAGTTCAGCTCTGCTTTGCTTTGCCGCTTTACCTCGTGGTTCTGCCTCGCGGCGTGCCTCAACCGGCTGCCCAAGCCCGACCGACTGGGGCAGCGACGCCTGCCCTGCAAATCGCCCCCAATCTCACGATCATGGTCGTCCTCGCCGCGACGCTCACACTTGCAGCCGTGATCTCTTCGACCCTCTCAGTGCATTTGCTGACGATCCTGCAACGGAGCGGCATGACCCTTGCCGCAGCAGCGGGGCTTGGGGCGCTCGTCGGCCCCTCCCAGGTGGCTGCCCGGACGATAGAGATGATGATCGCGCGCTTTCATCACCCGATCTGGACCAAGTTCGCGTCGGTTACGTTCGTCGCTATCGGAGTTTCGGCGCTCTGGGTCGGTATACCGATCGTCCCGTTGGCACTAGCGTTCTACGGCGCGGGCATCGGGCTGGAATCCATTGCGCGTGGCACTCTGCCGCTCGCCTTGTTCGGCTCCAATGGTTACGCGCAGCTGATGGGCCGTCTTGCCATGCCGAGCCTGATCGCTCAGGCGGCGGCGCCTTCGCTTGGTGCACTGCTGCTCGAGCGCTTCGGCGCCTACGGCACACTGGCGACGCTTTCCGGGCTGGCGCTGCTGAATGCCGCGTTGGCATTAGGGCTGGGTTGGTTGATTTTCAGTCGACGGGGTCTTCAGGTGCAGCCGCAATAGATATCTCGTGGAGCTCGAAGGTGGCCGCCGGCAGCCGGTCGACATCGCGCGGGATGGTAGCATTCAAGGGTATGGGCCTCCAAGGCGAAGTAACGCGCGGCCGCTTCGGTATCGACGAACCGGATCGGCCCTGCATCATCCAAGAATTGTAGCGAAGGAGGATGTCCCGCGCCGGCCAGCACTGCTGCGTCGGCTTATTGGACATCGGAGGCCTCCTGCTCACCGCCTGCGCGCCTGGTCCCGGGAGGCACTGCCCGGTTCTGGCCGCTACGGTGGCGGAACGGCCTGTAATTTCCGAGCTTGGTGCGTGAGGAGTATTTGCCGTCGACAAGACCAAGCGGCTTCTGATCTGCCGCCTGGGTCAGCGTTTCAGCGGGCTCGGGGGCGATGGTGGGCGGCGCGACGATTGGCTCGGGAACGAGCGTTGGGGCTGGGACTACTGGCGCACCACCGATCAGGGTCAGACGCCTCTGCGCCACGGCCTCGGCGGCCGCCCTTATTGGGTCATCCTCAGTGTGGACGTAGCGCATGAACATGGTGACGGTCTTATGCGCGGTGAGCGCCATGCCGACCTTCACCGGCACGCCGGAGTTGGCGATGTCGGTTGCCGAGTGGTGTCGGATGCCGTGCGTGCCGATGTGCGGCAGGCCGGCCCGCTCAAGGATGCGCTTCCAGCCGTGATAGTAGGTGTGCTTCGACATCGGGAGGTTTGGATCGAAGATTGATGGGCAGACGAAGGCGAGGCCTCCAAGTGCGGGGCCGTCCCGAACAGCCGGGCCGCCTCCGCGCTCATCGGCTTGGACATAACGCCGGTCTTGCTATCGGGCCATTCGATGCGCCGGTTGTCGAGATCGACCCAAGCCCATTCGAGCTGCCGGATCTCCGACATGCGCGCGGCGAATTCGAATTGGAGCCGGACCGCGAGGAGGATGAAGGGGTGCTCCAGGCCCTCGGCCTCTGCCTTGTCGAGGTACTGATAGAGGCGCTTCGTCTCCGCGTCCGTGATCAGCCTTGTCTTTCCCCGTTCTGGGAACTTAGGAACATGTCGGCATGGGTTCGACCCGTCGGGCCGCATTCCCCAGACCTCGGCCATGTTGAACATCTTACGCACCGCAGCCAGAACACGGTTCGCGTTTGTCGGGGTCTTCGACATCTTCTTCATGAGGTTCGCGATGTCGGCCCGCGTGACATCGGGCACCTTGATCTGGCCGAGATGCGGGACGATGTAGAGCTTCCCGTAGGTGCAGCATGAGAGCGGCTAGAGATCAATGAGTTAGTGCTTTGCGGGTGTGGTGAAACTGGTAGACGCGCTGGATTCAAAATCCAGTTCCGAAAGGAGTGTCGGTTCGAGCCCGACCACCCGCACCACTCTTAACGAAATTTGTCGAGACTTACCGACACAGCAGCAGAGCCGGTATCTAATCACGACTGCCGGTTTGCGGGTAGGAGATAATCGCGAGGTAGCGGATCGGTAGCGCAGTCAACTCCTCTGGACCATGGGGCGCATCGGCGTCGAAGAAGAGGCAATCCCCCGGCAGCATCCGATAGAGGTTGAAGCCGTGGCGGTAGACGACCTCTCCTTCGAGCATAAAGAGAAACTCCATGCCGTCATGTTGAAACATTGGAAAGACATCGGTGCCTTTTGACAACGTGATGAGATAAGGCTCAACCTCGATGCCGCTGGTGTTTGAGCCGATGTGGCCTAGCAATCTATATTGATGTCCGGCCCGGGTGCCTCGCCGTTCGACGTCGAGACCTTCACCCGCCTTGACGAACACGGCCCTCCGTTCCTCCTCGAACTTGCGGAAAAATGCAGTAAGCGGCACGCCGAGAGCGTCGGACAACGTCCGAAGGGTGGTAAGCGACGGCGATATTATCCCATTCTCGATCTTGGACAACATGCCGAGCGAGAGGTGCGTGGTGCTTGCGAGATCCGCGACCGTAATGCCAAGCTTCTTACGGACGGCGCGAACCTCGCGGCCTATTGCAACCTCGAGCACCTTCTCCCTGGCATCCCGAACGGCGTGAGGATCTTGCATGTGCGGAATTGAACGAATGGGTGCGACTGCCGCCTGCACGACTTTCTTCGCCTGTGCTGCTGTCGCACCTGTCTGGTTGCTGTTTTCCGTTTGGGGATTATCCCCTTCAAGCAAGTGCGAATAATCGCCTATAAGGAGAGCGGGTTTCCCTTGCTCCAGAGCGAATCAAGCCTTGCCGAATCCCCCGCCTCAAAAGCCGCCATCAGTTCGCCTAGCCACTGATCGTCCGGTTCAAAGACGAATTCCTTCGGGAAGCCTACAGCCCCATTTGCTGTTTCGTCGTTATCATCCATCACCTGTGGATTTTGGATATAAATTACCCTATCCGTCTCCTCGATCGCCAGTCGGTCGAGCGGGCGCTTCCCATAAGCCATTGCAACACAACGCTTTTTCATCGCCGTCTCCTTTCTGCCAGATTATAGAGAGGGTAGCCTTTTGCCGCCATCAAAACCATGGAACATTGCCTAAATACCGGCCCGTTATCCGGCCCATATTCCGTCCTTAAGAATTGTCCCTTGTGGTTTGGAACATCTTTGGATATTTACGATCAGCCAAAGATGGCAAAAGGACACGCTCATGGAAAACGGAACGCAGCAGGAAAGTACGGTCGTCGGGCGGACACCGCCTTACGTGTCCTTCAAGTCGTTTGTGACGCTTCTGGAGGATTTCAAAGCGTCCGGCGTGCCGCCTCGCATCGACCGATCCGTCTTGCGCAGGTTTTCAGGCGGCCTTGGCTCGCAATTGCTTGTTGCTCTTCGGTCGCTAGGGCTGATGGACGAAAATGGCAACCCGATAGATGACCTAGAAATATTGGTGAATAGCTACGGCTCAACAGATTTTCCAGTAGCGCTTCGCCGCACGCTGGACACGTCCTATCCCTTCCTGAAGAGGGTGGACCTGAAGACGGCTACTCCCTCGATGTTCGCGGAAGCGTTTCAGAGCGGAACAAACGCCAAGGAAGACGTTCTAAGGAAGTGCCGGACATTTTACCTGCACGCCGCAAAGGCGGCAGATATCGTCATCGGCCCTCGATTGGAAAAGGGCACATACACACGGACAGCATCTGGAAATGGGCGTAAGAAGCGGAAATCATCCAAACCAGAGGAACAGGCAGAAAATACGAGTTCGGCTCATGAGGCTCACACTCGCGTCGAACACGGTAAGGCGCTTGAATATCAGCTCATCGATCTCATGACGGAACCCGACATCGATGACAACGTGAAGCAGTCAATTTGGTCTCTTGTCCAATATCTGACTGCGCGGAAAATGAAAAAAGCGGCAGCATCCAAAGATGCTCCCGCTTCCTGATTTCGAGTGTGTCGCGGTTAGCTTGCCGGCGGTCGCGACACAGAACCACAAACTAGGGAGACGGTAAGGGCCGTTCGAAGCCTATGGTGTTATTGGACTAACAAAGTCCCGCCGGTTGACGTTGCGAAGCAGCGGTGCTCCGGCGGGCACGCTTATATCAGAAATCTCGTTTGTGTGCAAATGGATGTTATGCCGTGACTGAGGTCATAACCACTTCTACGACGGTGATTGAAACGGTCGAAATCGTTTCAGTTAGAGCCCCGTTGACGCTTCGGATCAAGGCCGCGCCGTCTATCCGTCAAATCTATTGGTGCACCTTTCCCGAGGACTATATCGTTCCGGAAATGGGGAAGGAGGGCCGGCTCCCCCGACCAGTCGTCATCCTGTCATTTAAGAACACGCTCCATGGCCATGTGACTGTCTTGCCTGTCTCGACTGACCCTCAAGAGGGAAAGAGCGCGGAGTGGGCACACAAATTGTCCATAAAGGTCGATGGGCATCGGGATAGCTGGGTAGTCTGTAATCATCTATATACGTTCTCTACGAAGCGTTTGGGGCCTGCTATGGTGATCCCCAGGATACCGATTGGCGAATTTAACGACATTCTAGCCAAGGTGCTGAAATGGCTGCCAAAACCAAGCGCTTAGAGGTTGGCAAGAGGACTCAAGGTGCCTGTGAGGTACCTAGCAGGAACCATTTTGGTGTTGATTTGTTAATATGCAGGGTCTATATCAGACCCACTCGCGGCCCCGAAGGGGTGTCCGTTTCCCCTTGTGGGAGTGACTTGCGAAGGGGGCCTAGCGGCTCCCTTTCGTTTATCCGGAGGTCGGATTGCTGTCTTTAGCAGAAGCTATCAAGGCTAACAAATTAGACGAGTTTATCCGCCAGCAAGAGGCGGCGGGCGTCGGCCCTATTGATGAATCGGCCTTCCTGAAAGCCGCTTCCAAAGTCATCAAACACGAGCCACAATCAGGTCGAACATCGCGTTCTGCATCACGCGGTGGTTCGACCGGAAAGTGAATTCCGCAAGGTAGCGGTCCATGTACTTTTCCGAGACATGGATATGCGTCGAGCGAACCGACGCCTTGAACAGGTTCCAAAAACTTTCGACATGATTTGTCGAGTGAGTTTCGCCAGTCCGGTAATCGTAATGCGACCAATCCTTTTCCGAGTGGGTCACAGTGCCGTGCTTGAAGCCGTCGCCGGTTAGTAACCCATAGGACATGAGTTCGTCGGTCGACACGACAGAGCCCTTCTCAACGTTGCGCAGGGTCACGCCGCGAAGTGTGGTCATCTTCACATTCGGAATGACTTCCGTGCGAATGTCGCCACCGCGTTCCTTCATGCCCATGACGATGGTTTTGCCAGCCGCGCCGCGACCGCGCTTTCCGGGGCGATAGCCGCCCACATAGGTTTCGTCCATCTCGACATGGCCTTGCAGCATACCGAAGTCTTCCGTCGAGCCGATAAGCTCACGGATTTTCATGCCCATGCGCCAAGCCGTCTTGTAGGTCACACCAAGCTGGCGCTGAAGCTCTTTTCCGGAAACACCGTGACGTGTCGTGACGAACAGATAGATCGCATAGAGCCACGATTGCAGGGGCGTACGGGTATCTTCAAAGACGGTGCCAGCGGTCGGGTAAACGTGGTCGCCGCAATGAGCGCAAGCAAAGGCCCGACGTTCCGTCATGCGATGGAAAGTTGAAATCTCAAAGCAACGCCGGCATGGATGCCGCATACCGTGGCGAACTTCCATGATGTGGTTCAGGCAAGCGTCGTCGTCCGGGAAGCGGGCGAAGAAATCGCGGACTGAAAAGGCTGGCGACTTGCTGGGGTTCTGTTTCATGCCCCTTTATACAAAAATGCCGTACTTGCGTCAAGGGGATAATCCCCTTCCGTTTTCTTCAACTCCGCCATATGGCCCTCGCATTTAGAATAGAAGATTGGCAGATGCACTTGGTCGTTGATCGAATGCGAGGAACGAAATATGTTCTGAACATCTCCAGCGCAGAAATCACATGCGTATCGCAGCTCTTTCTTTTATGTAGAGTGCCACTGCCATAGCGCGATTATTGGCGTGGAGTTTGTCGTACAAGTTTTTCAAATGATACTTCACGGTGTTCTCTGAAATTCCGGTGCGAGTGGCAATCTGCAGATTCGTCCAACCGTCGGCCAAGACTCCAAGTAATTCACGCTCTCGCGGCGTGAGCGTCGAAAGCGGCGAATCGTTTATTTTCGTAACGTCGATGTAAGGAATACAAATTCGCCCACCTGCGACGACGAGCATTGTGTCAAGCAAGATGCGGGGATCGTCGAACTGGTAGCAGAAGCCGCGCGCCCCCAAACGCACGCATTGTTTCAAGATTCCAATGTCGTGGTCGTTGGCAAAAATCACGACGCGGGGATCGAGATCGCGCTTCCTAAGTTCGGCGAGGACCCCGGCACCGTCCATGTCCAACAGCCGCCAACCGATAACGGCAACATCGAAGGCGGGTTTGTCAGCACTCGCGGCCTCAATGAAGGCCGCCCCACTCCGAACACTCTGAACAAGTTCGAAATGGCAGTCGCGTTTGATCATGTCACCAAGCGCCGTCACGACAAGGGGATTTCGCTCAGCGATCACAACGCTCAATCTTCTGGCCTCAGCCATCATCAACCCAGCGTATCGACGTTCACCAAGCTGCGTGGACGCCATACGGTCACATGAGGTTCCGGAAATGAGTCCATGCTGGCTACCTTGATCGCCGATGTCGGCGCTCGACGCTTCTGATGGGGTCGGATCTCGCGGAACCCGTTGCGTCTGGGAACCCGACCTTGTCGCGGTTCACCTCCGGCGCGGCGAACTGCGGAGGGGCAACGCGATCGATTGCATGCGGCAGTCGGGCTGAACCGGGACGCGCCGGGAGGGAAATCAATGTCCACCTATCTCGCCGTACAGCATCTTCCCAGGGTTCATGATGCCTTTCGGATCAAGCGCTCTCTTGATTGCCAGCATGTCATGCAAGGCTGGGCCTAACTCGGCCACAAGATACGCCTGCTTGCCTTGTCCTACGCCGTGCTCGCCGGTGCACGTGCCTTCCATAGAAAGTGCCAGTTGGTTCAGCCACCCGATGTAGCTTTTTGCGGCGGCAACCTCCTCAGGGCTGTCCGGATTGATCAAGATCAGGTTGTGAAAATTTCCATCCCCGACATGTCCCGCGATTGGAGCGATCAGGCCTAGGGTTTCGGCATGCGTGGTCGCCGCCACGATGCATTCAGCCAAACGAGAGATTGGTACGCAGACATCGGTGCTGATGCCCTTCGCCCCCGGCCGCAGGCCCAGCACCGCCCAGAACACGTCGTGACGTGCCTGCCAAAGGCGCGCGCGTTCCTCGTGATTGGCGGTCCAGACAAGATCTGCCGCCCCGAATTCGCTGGCGATTTCGGCGAAGGCTTGCGATTGCTCTTTAACAGAAGCATGGCTGCCATGAAATTCAGCTAAAAGAAGCGGCATCTCAGGCAGAGATTGCTTGGAGTAGCGATTGACAGCTTTGACTGTCAAGGCGTCTAGCAGTTCAATCCGAGCAACGCGCGAGCCGGTTTGTAACACTGCGATGACGGCCTTGCTCGCCGCTTCGATACTTTGAAAACTGCACCTTGCGGCGGCAATCCCTTCAGGAATCCCCTGAAGCCGAAGTGTCAATTCAGTGATGATAGCGAGAGTGCCTTCGGAGCCGACGAGGAGACGTGTCAGGTCGTAGCCGGCGGCGCTTTTGCGAGCTCGGTGCCCCGTACGGATCACGCGGCCATCTGCCATTACTGCTTCGACGGACATGACCACGTCCTTCATCGTGCCGTACTGCACAGCCATCGTACCGGATGCCCTCGTTGCCGCCATTCCACCTAGCGTGGCATCGGCGCCGGGGTCGAGCGGGAAGAACAGCCCGGTGTCGCGCAGATGCTCATTGAGTCGACTTCGAATTACGCCCGGCTGCACCACGCAATCCATATCCTCTGGATGCACAGCCAAGATGCTATCCATCCGCGTCAGGTCGACCGAAACACCGCCATAGGGCGCGTTCAATTGCCCCTCTAATGAACTGCCCGCGCCAAACGGAATGATCGGCACCTGTGATGCGGAACATAGGGCGACGATCTCGGCGACTTCCGCTGTGCTCTGGGGAAAGACCACCGCATCTGGAGGTTGGTTCTCAAGCCAGGTCGTTGTGGCCCCATGTTGAGCGCAAATCGCCATTCCGGTCTGGAAACGCTCTGCAAATCGAGTCTGCAGCGCATCAGCCAATGTCTCGGGGAGACCGTTGCTTGTCATTTCAGCGAGACCCTATCTTATGGCTAGAGTTGCGGTGGTTAGCACCGCCCCGGAATGGACGAGTTCGGTTGCTGCGTGCAGGCGGGGGTAAAGCACGACATCCTGAGTCAGGTGATCAATCGGGCGTCCATCTGTTGCGGCGTGACTACGCAACATCTGAAGCACCGCTCGACTCGCCGGCGCCAAAACGTGATGCCCGGCATTCTGTTCGAACAGCCTCAATTCCAGAGCCTGCGCAGCCATCAGAATTTCGATGCCGACGACATTTTCGATGTTCTTGACGATCTGGCGAGCATGCCGCCCGGCATTATTGGCCATCGACACGTGATCTTCCTGGTTTGAACAGGTTGGGATCGAATCCACGCTGTCCGGATGCGCCAGGGTCTTGCAATCTGATACGAGCGCCGCGGCAAGATATTGCGGCAGCATATAGCCGCAATCCATGCCGACATGTTCACTGGCCACCAGCATGTCGGGAAGCCCTCGGTTGAGCGTGCCATCGTTCAGGCGAAACAGCCGTCGTTCGGCAATGTTGCCGATTTCGGTCACAACAATCGAAAGAAAATCGGCCGCGAACGCGACGTATTCGGCGTGGAAATTGCCCCCCGAAATTGCCTTCAACTTGCGGCCCGGCAAGCGATCGGCAAAGATCAGCGGATTGTCGGTGGCAGCGTTGATTTCTGTTTCCACGATGCCACGGATAAACTTCAGCGTATCGCGCACGGGTCCGAGAACCTGCGGCACGCAGCGCAACGAATAAGCGTCCTGCGGCGGCTGGCGTTTAGGATCGCATCCGACGCCGCCATCGATCAAACCGCTTCCCTTCAGAAGTGAACGGATATTGGCTGCGCAACGAATTTGCCCAGCATGGCCTCGAGCCTCGTGAAGTTCGGGAATGAAAGCATCGCCGAATCCCATCAGCGCCTCGATCGACATGGCGGCCGCCACTTCGGCGCTGGCAAGAAGGTTCTCCGCATCAGCCAAAGCCAATGCCGTTTGGGCGGTGGAAAACGACGTGCCATTGAGCAGGGCAAGCCCTTCCTTCGGACCGAGCACAATGCGCTCGATGCCAGCCGCTTTCATTGCGGCGACGCCAGACATCAGCTTGCCCTCAAAGTAGGCCTCGCCGCTGTCGATTTCGGCCTCGCCGGCTTCATTGCGCGACATGACAAGGGCCATGTGGGCCAGAGGAATTAGATCGCCGCTTGCCCCCAGCGACCCATATTCCGGAACCGCCGGCGTCACCCCTCGCGACAGCATTGCAAAGATCGTCTCGACTACCTCTGCGCGCGTTGCGGAATAGCCTCTAGTAAGACTTACAGCGCGTATGAGCATGGCCGCGCGCACCACCTCTTCGTCAAGATGGCGGCCGACACCGGCTGCATTCGAAATGACCAGCCGTCGCGAGAGATCGCGCGCCTGCGCCGAGGATTTGAAAGCCTGACGCCCGGACAGCGAACCAAAGCCGGTGTTGATCGAATAGACGGCCTCGGTCGGTTCACCGCTATCCATTTGGGCGGAAAAACCGGCTACCCAGTCTTCACTGATCCGCATCGCAGCGCGAGCACTGTCCGACAGTGTCACCTGACGGCGTTGCCGCGTGACCGCTAGTAGGTCTTCCAGGTTGATTGGATTGGAACCTAGTTCAAGTGCCGTAGCCATTTTGTGTCCTTAACCTTGGAGAGTCGGAGTGCCGTGATATGAGGGCCAACGCTGTATCAAGAGGGTCGCCAACCCGCCGCGGATTCAAGCAACGCATCGGTGTCGGCCTCAGTGCCAGTGGTGATGCGGACGCCTTCGCCCGCGAAACAACGCACTGCTATGGCAGCGGTGCTCAGATGCTTGGTCAGCGCTTCGGCCCGGTCTTTAACCGGCAGCCAAACGAAATTCGCTGCCGACTTCGCTGTCGGTAACCCAGCTTCGGCTAATCCCTCAGACATTCGAGTGCGTTCTGCGGCGTTGCGTGCCACGCGCGCCGCTACTATTTCCGGTTCTGCTAGAGTAGCGAGGGCTGCCGCCAGTGCCGGACCTGGCAGCGGGAATGGAGGGGCCACGGACTGGATGGCTGCAATAATCGGTGTTGCTGCAACGCAGTAGCCAACCCGCATCCCAGCCAGCCCCCAAGCTTTGGAGAAGGTTCGTAGGACCACGAGATTTGGATGCCGTTCCAATCTTCCGCGCGGCGATTCCGCCACAGTCTGTGCGTTCGCCGCATAGTCGGCATAGGCCTCATCAAGGACTACCAATACGTGGGATGGGATGGTTGCGATCAATTCGTCGATCGCCTCAGGTGGCAGTTCGGTGCTTGTCGGGTTATTCGGATTGCAGATCAGAACAACACGACAACGCGGCCCTATCGCCCACACTAGCTTGTCGGCGCAAAGCCTGTGATCGATGTCGAGCGGCACCTCGACCAGAGATGCGCCTGAAACACCAATGATAATCGGATAGGCTTCGTAAGAGCGCCATGGCGCGACCACCTCGTCACCCGGATCGCACCACGCGCGTATCAGCTGATCCAACAGGACGATAGAACCTGCGGATACGGCTATCATGTCCGCCGTGACGCCATGACGCTCCGCGAGAGCTGCGGTGAGCGTCTCCCCACGCAAGTCAGGGTAGTGCTGCGCGTCGGCGAACGCTTCCGCCGCAGCGAGCCGCACCGCTAGACTGGGCCCGTCAGGCGCCTCGTTCGACCCCAGGCGATGCCTGAAAAACTGCGCTTGGCCTGCCCGTCCTTTACCATAGCCCGGTACCCCGAGCAGCCTGCGGCTGGGCGCCAGTGCAACGATTTGCATCTTCTTCTCCACGGAGAAACTCCAAATGGTAGGGGCAGACTGGGAGACGACCCTCAATGGCCCGTCTTTTGCCGCGATCAATGACTTGCACACCTAACGTGCCGACGCCCTTCACTGGCCCGTCTTCATTCGCTGCCAACTTCACTTGCATTAATTGGTATATGTGACTGATAACATCACGCACCAGCGTAGGCCCTGTCAAGCTTCTTAAGGGCGCAAATCCTAAAAGGGTTTGAATTCCTGTTGGACATGCTCGGCGGCTGAAGGTTTCGAGATTCAGATGATTCCTAGGCAATCGCGGGTGAAATCACGCTTGACAAAATCTTATTTGCCAAGTTGTATATATGAGTATGTATGTTGCGCTATTGGCAAGTGCGCAGCGGAACCGGGGAGAAATTTCGCGTAGCGCATTCCCGCAGAATCGTCCGCAGGAATAGCTGCGCCAGACAGAGCCGGACAGGCCGAGATTCTTAGAGGGATCCAAGAGCAAAAACCGCCTCGCGAAAACGTCGAAATGGGCGAGGCGCGATGCGTGCATTTTCAAGACTTTATCAACGTCGCCATCGCGACATTAATGGGAGCAAGGACATGAGCATTGGACGTCTTTATCGAGTTCGTTTTGCCTCGGGTGCTGCAGCCGCACTAATGCTTTTGGGGCCCTGCCTGGGTGCTGCGCAAGCCGACTCCGCCATAACGACAACTGTCGACAAAAGCTTGAACGCAATGCTGCCAAGCAAACTCAGGGAAGCCGGCACGATCAGGGTGGCAAGTAACGTCGAATACCCGCCCTTCGAATATTACGACTCGGACAACACCACGATCATCGGCCTCGACAAGGATTTGTCCGAGGCGCTTGGGCAGAAACTGGCGATCAAGCTCGAATTCTCCAACATGAGCTTTGACGCCATTATTCCCGCCCTTGCCGCCAACCGCTACGACATGGCGATGTCGGCGATGACCGACAGCGAGGAACGCCGAAAGAAGGTCGACTTCGTGGATTACTTCACGTCCGGCGGCGGCTTCCTCGTCAAGCAGGGAAATCCCAAGGGCATTCACACCCTTGGCGATCTATGCGGCATCACTACAGCGATCGACAAGGGCACGACGGAAATCGAGGACGCCAAAAAGGCTTCTGAGGACTGCGTCAAAGCCGGCAAGCCGGAGGTCAATGCCTCAGTCCTTCCCGGCACCAGCAAGATCGTACTGGCATTGCAGTCCAACCGCGCCGACGTTGCCATGATCGATACCGCTGCCGGCGCCCATATTGCCCAGCAGCACAAGGGCGAGTTCGAGGTGCCGGGTACCTCCTATGCGCCGCGCCCCTACGGGCTGGTTCTGCCCAAGGGCTCAGACGAACTGGCCAAGGCCATGCAGGGGGCTTTGCAGGCCCTGATCGATGAAGGCACGTACGGCAAGATCCTAGCGAAGTGGGGCCAAGAGGTCGGCGCCGTCAGCAAGGCCACCATCAACGAGGGCAAATGAGGCACTGAAATCGCCACCCAGCTGACACAATTTCGGGAGTTTGCCATGTCGATCAACGAGACCAGTTCCAAGGGAATGAGCGTCGAGCCGACGGTCAACCTGGTCATCAGGCCGGCCCGGCACCCGTGGCGCTGGGTGGCCATTGCCTTCGTAGCCCTTCTTGCGGCGATGCTGGTACATTCGCTTCTCACCAACCCGCGCTTCGAATGGTCGGTCGTTGGTGAGTATTTCACCTCGGAGACAATCATGCTTGGGGTGCGGCGCACCCTCGAACTGACAACCATCGCCATGGTAATGGGGGTGGCGCTGGGGGTGATGCTCGCGGTCATGCGTCTATCGCCCAACCCTGTTCTGTCGGGGTCGTCTTGGCTTTTCGTCTGGTTCTTCCGCGGGTCACCGCTGCTGGTGCAATTGCTTCTTTGGTACAATCTCTCGGCGCTGTTTCCGCACATTACGCTGGGCATCCCATTTATCGGTCCCGATTTCATCGAACTCGACGCCAATGCGCTGATTACACCCTACACAGCGGCCATCCTCGGGCTCGGGCTGAACGAGGCGGCCTATAGTGCGGAGATCATCCGCGCCGGCATCATCTCGATCGACCATGGTCAGACAGAAGCGGCCCAGTCGATCGGGATGTCGCGTGCGCGGCTGCTGCGGCGCGTGGTGCTGCCTCAAGCGATGCGCGTCATCATTCCGCCGCTCGGTAACGACACCATCAATATGCTCAAGATGTCCGCCCTGGTGAGCATCATCGCTGTGCCCGAATTGTTGTTTGCGGCACAGACAATCTACACACGCACGTTCGAAACGATCCCGCTGCTTCTGATCGCGGTGATCTGGTACCTGGCCATCGTCTCGGTGCTGAGCGTGATCCAATATTATATTGAACGCCACTATGCCCGTGGTGGAAGCCGCAGCTTGCCGTTGACGCCTCTGCAAAGCATCCGGCAGTTTTTTGGCATAGCGGGGGGGCGCGCGCCTAAAGCGGAAGAAAAGAGGAATGCGCCATGACCGTACACGCGCTACAGCCATCGGCCAGGATCATGATGCAAGCGACGGGCGTGCGAAAGTCGTTCGGCGCCCTTGAAGTTCTGAAGGGAATTGATCTCTCCCTTTCACAAGGCGAGGTGATGTGCCTGCTTGGGCAGTCGGGTTCGGGCAAGAGCACGTTCCTTCGGTGTATCAACCACCTCGAGAGGATCGATTTTGGTCGCATCCGAGTCGACGGTGAACTGATCGGATACAAGGATTGCGGTGCCCATCTCCAGGAGATGCACGAAAATGAAATAGCCCGTCAGCGCATTCACATCGGCATGGTGTTTCAACATTTCAATCTGTTCCCGCATATGACCGTCTTGCAGAATGTGATCGAAGGACCGGTCGGGGTGAAGCGCGAGGAGCGGGAGGAAGTGCGCGAGCGGGCGCATGCCATCCTGAAGCGTGTCGGCTTATCCGAGAAAGTAGCTGCGTACCCCCGGCAGTTGTCAGGCGGTCAACAACAGCGAGTGGCAATTGCACGTGCGCTCGCGATGCGACCCAAACTGATCCTGTTCGATGAGCCGACGAGTGCTCTCGATCCCGAACTGGTTTCCGACGTTTTGGACGTGATGCGAGATCTCGCCGAAAGCGGCATGACCATGGTCGTCGTGACCCATGAGATCGCATTTGCTCGCGAAGTCGCCGACCGGGTCGTCTTTATGGCTGGCGGCGAGATCGTGGAACAAGGTCGGCCGGGGGACGTGCTGGGAAACCCATCGCACCCACAAACGCAGGCCTTCTTAGCCAAGGTACTTTGAAATTGTAGTCGAGACCACTGTGGCGGAGCGATAATCGGCGGACGCCTCAGGCGAAGGTCTTGCTATCTGATTTCCCGTCCTGAATGTATGATAGTGAGTACAAACAGGTGGCGTTCGCCCACTAATGGACAACTAATCATGAATATGAACAAGCGGATGCGCCCTCGCCACTCGACGCTGGCGGGAGCCGATGCAGTTGGGCTGTCGCTCGGCCAGCAGGTCCGCAATCATGTCCTGCGGAAGATCGAGTCGGGCGAATGGCCGGAAGGCTTCCAGATACCGTCGGAAGCTCAACTCGTCGAGCAGTTCGGTATGTCTCGAATGACCGTTTATATTGCCTTGCGCGACCTCGCCGCCGAAGGTGTCTTGGTCCGTAAGCAAGGTGCCGGAACATTCGTTGCGGCGCGGAGTCGGCAGTCCACTTTTATGGAACTGCGCAATATTCATGCCGAGATAGAGGCTCGAGGAAACCACCACACAACGGAGGTCCATAAGCTCGAAGCTCTAAACAGCGACCTTGCTGTGGCTACGGAACTGAATCTGACGCCCGGGTCGACTGTGTTTCATTCGCTCTTGGTCCACAGAGAAAATGGTCGGCCCCTGCAAGTCGAGGATCGGTTCGTGAATCCCCGATTTTCACCGGACTACCTCGATCAGGATTTCTCGCTGGTCACGCCGAATGAACATCTCATGGCTGCAGGGCCCCTGGAGGAAGTCGAGCATATCATCCAGGCCATACCTGGAGACGAAACAGCCCGGGCGCTTCTGGAAATGCAACCGGGCGATCCGATTCTCCTGCTGCGTAGGCGCACTTGGTCGCGGGGGATGATCGCGACCAGCGTAAGGCTTCTGCATCCGGGATCGCGTTTCAGTCTTGCTGGACGTATGACGATCACACGCTGAGGCTCATAGTTTTCAGTTACCCCTTTTTGCAAAGGGAACCACAGGGAAAGGCTAGTATCACCCACTACTAGCTTCCCGCGTCCCGACAACTCAGAGATAAAGTTTACGCACAACGTCGTTGCCTAGGAGGTCTTGGGCCGTGCCGCTCGCCGAAATGCGGCCTTTGATCAGGAGATAGCCGCGATGGGCGATCGACAAAGCCCTCTCGGCATTCTGCTCGATCAGCAGAACCGTTGTGCCCCGGCGATTGATCTCTGCCACAATATCAAAATACTCGTCGATCAGCTTGGGCGACAAGCCCAGCGACGGTTCATCCATGACGACTAGTTTCGGTTCGGCAACAAGAGCTCGGGCCAGGGCGACCATAGCTTGCTCGCCGCCGGAAAGCGTTCCCGCTGGCTGGCGCAGACGTTCCTTGATGCGGGGAAACAGAGTTGCCATCGCTTCAAGGCGCTCGTCGAACTTGCCTGCGCCGCGTGCTGCATCGAAACCAAGCCAGATGTTCTCCCGGACCGTCAATTCCGGAAACAGACGACGCCCTTCAGGTACGAAGCCGATGCCGCGCCCCGCAAGGGACTCGGTTTTCATTGTTGCTAAGTCCTGGCCAGTGATAACGATGCGGCCATTTGCCAACGGCAGAAGCCCTGCAATAGCCAGGAAAGTGGTGGTCTTGCCGGCGCCGTTGGGACCAAGAACACAGACAAGCTCACCGGGCTTAACATGCAGCGAAAAATCCCGCAGCATGGCGACAACGCCGTAGTTCGTGCTGACCGAACAAAGCTCAAGCATTGCTGGCCCTCCGTCCTAGATAGGCTTCCTGCACCCGCGGCATCGATCGAATGTCGGCAAACTGCCCATCGGCAATTTTTCGACCGTAGTCGATCACCATCACACGATGCGGCAATTCCGCCACCAATCGCATATCGTGCTCAATGATCATCACCGACAAATCCGGGCGCTGGGCCGAAATGGCGCGGATATCATTCATAAGAGCATCCGTATCCCGATCGTCCATGCCTGACGATGGTTCGTCGAGCATGAGCACCTTGGGGTCGGAGGCAAGCGCGCGGGCAATCTCGAGCCGTCGCCTGTCAGCCTGCGCGAGTTCGCAGGCCGGCCGATGCCGCTGAGCGTGCAACCCGGTCGAGACCGCCGCCAGGAGTTCGCTCGCGTGCCCCGCTGCCATGAGCAGTTCTGCCCGAGCCCTCGATGGTCTTAACAGCGCATCGAGGACGCCGCTTCGCAAGCGCGTGTGCATGCCGATGATGACGTTGTCGAGGACGCTTAGATCCGAAAACAGCCGGCTAGACTGGAACGTGCGGGCGATGCCAAAACGGGTGACATTGTGGGCGGCTTGGCCGTTCAGCAGACGCTCTCCAAGAAACACTTTGCCAGCGCTGGCCCTGTAAAGCCCGGAAATGACGTTGAATAGAGTCGACTTGCCTGCACCGTTAGGACCGATGATGCCGAGAATTTCTCCGGGACGCAGCGAAAAATCGACGGAATCGATAGCCACGAGGCCGCCGAAACGCATGGTTAGGCCTTCGCCGCGCAATACAGAAGTGCTCATAATCCACCTCCGTAGCGGCGGATTCGCTGCGGGAACAATCCTTGAGGACGGATTACCAGGAACAAGATGACCACGATGCCGAAGAACATGATGCGATAGTCCGAAAAGGCGCGTAGTTTCTCGGGCAGCAACGTCAGCATCATGGCGCCGACGATGACACCCAGGGTATTGTCCATGCCGCCGACGATGACCATCGTCATGATGGTGACGGACACGAGGAAGGTGAAATTGTCGGGGGATATGAAGCCAACATAAAAGGCATAGATCGTACCTGCGAACGCAGCAAGGAATGCGTCGACCGCGAAAGCAAGGACCTTGTACCAGGTCACATTGATGCCTTGGCAACGTGCAGCCAACTCGTCCGCTCGAAGGGCATTCCATGCCAGGCCCACCCGCGATCCGTGCAGGCGCTGTGCCGACAAGATGCTGATGCCCACCAGGACAGCCGACAGGTAGTAGAAGTTTGCCTGGCTGGGCAGTGAAAAGCCGAAAATCGTGATGGGCGATGCGAAGGAGTGTCCGAACAGGCTCGGCACCGGAATTCCGACCAAGCCGTTTGGACCGCCCGTCCAATCAAAGTTATTCAGCAATTGTTGAATGACAACCCCGAATGCGATCGTGACCAGCGCTAGGTAACTCTCTTTGGCACGCATTGAGGGCAAGCCAAGAAGGAAGCCAAATGCCGTCGCGACAACTGCGGCCGCAGGCAGCGCGAGCCAGAAGCTGACACCGAAATTGATTGCCAACAGGGCAGATGCGTACGCGCCGATACCATATGAGGCACCCGTAGCAAAATTCGGGATGTTGGCGCTTCCGAGTTGGAAATTGAGCGCCAGCGCTAGAACGGCATAGAGCTGCCCCACGATCAGCAAATGGAGCGCGTAGGTGTTGCCGGCCAGCAGGAACGGGAACAGCGTCACGACCGCAATCCCGAGACAAGCCGCCAGAAGACGCGAGCGCTCAAAACTGCCGATGATCAGATCCTCGATGTCACCTCGCCTCTGAAGGATCGCGAGACAGGCACCAAACGCGACGAGCAGTCCCGCTACGATCCGCCAATCGTCTGAAAGCAGAAATTGTCGCAGCGCCGCAGCTCCCAACAATTCGACCACCCCGACAGTGAGAACATCTCGGACTGGAAAGGACTGGGTTCTTGACGAGACAGCTGTGGCACTCATCGCTTCACACCTTTTCGACAAGCGTTCGACCCAACAAGCCGGATGGCTTGAAGACGAGCACGACAATGACAAGAGCAAAGGCGAATACGAGCCGGAAAGCAGCCCCGTTGGGGACAACTGCCTGGACGAATGTATCAAGCCCCGCGATCAGAATGCTCCCCACAATAGCGCCGGGCATGCTTCCAAGGCCCCCGACGACCGCCGCGGAGAAGCCGATTAACCCGGCTTGAATGCCAAAGTCGAAGCGAGCCACGCCGGCATAACTGGAATAGAACAGGCCGCCAACGCCGCCGATTGCGGACGCGATAAAGAAGGTGGATCGAAACACGCGGCGTGGATTTATAGCCATCAGCCGGGCTATCTGTTGATCCTGCGACACTGCACGAATACGGATGCCGGCTGGTGTCCGCTGCAGGAGAACGAACAGTAGAACGATGACGGTTACCGAGGTCGTGATCACCAAGATGTTGAACCCTGGGATCGTGCCAACGCCAGGTAAGGCAACGCTGGTCTCAACGAGCAGCGGGAAAGGCTGAGGATTGCTTCCGTTCGGAAACAGATGCCGGACGGACTCACGTAAGACGATACCGAGGGCCACGGTAGCCACCAATGCCATCATCGGCGGCGCGTCGCGAAAGCGGCCTATTACAAGCCAATCCAAAAAGACCCCCAAGAGCCCGATAGCCAGAACGGCGATTGCGCACGCAACAAAGAGGATGAGCCCACCGCTGCTGCCCGACAGCGAACCCAACATTGCCTGTAGGGTCGCCAGCGCAATGAAGGGCGCAACGAGCGCAACATCGCCGTGAGAAAAGTGGATTACCTTCAACACGCCGAACAGTAAGCTGAAGCCAACGGCGATCAACGTGTAAATGCATCCTAAGGTTATCCAGTTTAACCCCTGCTGCAGCAGTTCGGTGCCCATGGGCTCACTCCCCGTTTAGCTCTTCGCCCGGACGAGCCAAACCATCCAAGCACTACCACTATATCCGGATCGCAGATTATCGCGCTCAATTGCAAGGGTACTGAGCCGCGCAATTTCCGCATCTCTAGATCAGGAAAAACGAATTTTATGCGACTTAGCCTCAGTGCAATCTTCCTCAGCGCCCACAGCACAAGCAGGCGCTAACGACGCCGCGCTTTCGCAGGCGATAAAAGGAGCACTCAATGGGGAATCGATTTTGTGACACGTTGTCCACAATCTGGCGCGTGAGCTTAGCAACCGCGGCAGCTGCCGCCATCACCGTGTCGCTTGGTCAGACGGCCAGCGCAAAAGACACGATCAAACTCGGGTTTCTAGGCCCGATAAGCGGCGGCAACGCCCCGCAAGGGATTGGCGCCGAAAACGGATTCCTGCTCGCCATCGAGCAGGCCAACGCAAACGGATTCCCCTTTGATGTGGAACCTGTAGTGCTTGACGATGCCGCCGATCCGCAGACCGGCGTCGCAGCTGCCCTGAAACTCGTCAACGACCCTCAAGTCGTCGGCGCCATCGGCCACTGGAACAGTTCCGTCGCGCTTGCGACGATCCCACAGTTCGATCGCTATCAGATGCCCTTCATCGTCTGGGGCGCGATCAGCCCCAAGATCACCGAAATGAACCTGCCCTTTGTTACCCGCGTCACGCCGACGCTGGTCAATGAAAACAAACCGCTTGCGGTGTGGGCAGCCGGCGATCTCAAGGCGAAGAAGATTGCGATCGTCTCCGACACGACTGACTACGGGCAGGGCAACGCCAAGTGGTTTACCGAATTCTACAAGGAGAAGGGCGGTGAAATCATCGCCTCTGAAGCAGCTCCGGTCGGTACCACGGATTTCCGCGCTATTCTGACGCGCATTAAAGGCCTGTCGCCCGACGCAGTGTATTTCGGCGGCGTAATTACCGAAGCGGGCATCTTGCGAAAGCAGATGATCGAACTCGGCTTGAAGGTGCCGATGATCGGCATCTCTGGCTTTTATGATCCCGAGTTTATCAAGATTGCCGGCGATGCCGCCAACGGCACGATGGTGAGCTATCCCAAGTCGCAGAGCAATCCCAAGATCGATCAGCTCGACAAGGATTATGCGGCGCGCAAGTTCGCTGATCCTGAAAGCCCTTATACAAAATACGCCTTCGACGCGACCAACATCCTTCTGACGGCAATCAAGGACAAGGGCATCCAGGACAAGAAGGCGCTTGCCGATGCGATCCGCGCCATCAAGTATGACGGCGTTCTGGGCACTACTAGCTTCGACAGCAGCGGCCAGACCGAGATACCGGTCGAGATCGAGATCAAGGAAGTCAAGGACGGCGCTTGGACCGATCATTGAACCTGCAACGTGGTGGGGAAGCCGTTGGGCTGCCCCACCATCCAATTCCTCGTCTGTCTACTTGGAAGCGTGGTGCTGGTGCCATGCATGTGGTGCCGAGGTGCGCGGTTGCAACGAGCCCGGGGTCGCATGCCCGAACCTAATAATGGAAAGAAACGAATGGACACAGCCGGCCATTACAGACGCGAGGTCATGTGAATCCATCCAAAGGTAATTGCAGATGCTCCAACTACTGTCGCAGGACGCCTATCACAGGACTGCCTGGAAGAACGGCAGGGGGGTCACCGAGGATGTCCTTCTGCTGCCGGAGGAAGCCACGCACGCGGATTTCGATATTCGCATCAGCCGTGCTCCTATTGTCGACGACGCGCAATTTTCCTCCTTTCCAGGAATCGACCGCACGATCATCCGGTTGAGTGAGAATCCGCTCGTCTTGAGCTTTGCCGATGGGTCTGAGGTGGTGTTGGATCATCTGGCACCCTATCGGTTTGATAGCGCGCTTTCGCCAAAGACGCGCTTATCATCTGGTTCCGCGCTGGTTATGAACGTGATGACGAGGCGCGTGCGTTGGAGCAGCACAGTCCGAACGCTGCGCTGCAGCGTGAACGAGACGCTGTGCGTGCCGCGAGGCGGTCTTGTCGCAGTCCACGTTGTTGGCGCCCCATGTTGGGTTGCAGCCCTCCGTGTGGGGCCCGGCCAGACGCTGGTGGCGCGCGACGCCGCTCAATTGGAGGTGGCAGTGCCTGACGGTGGGGACTGTCTGATCGCCGTTTTCGCGCCGGAAATTTGAAGCCCGGCAATCAATCGATGATGGGACTAGATCGGCGATCCTGATGCTGATGCTTTTGGTTTGATATTTTCCTGAGGCCTGAAAGTAGACTAGCTTTTCGAACCATGGAACAGATGATCGAAACCCAGAACCCAATCAAGCTGTGGCGGTCTGGCGCTTCATGCGATGCGCAGCGGCAACCGTATTGCTCGCAAGACATCTTGTCTGATGACGATGCCTTTCACACCAAAACGTCCGGGTGTCCCTTGCACCTGGTGACCGACGCGGCCGTCGCACCGGATACGCTGAAGGGAGGCGTCATACTTCTGGGCAACTTCGACGGGTTCCATCGTGGGCATCAGGCGCTGTTGGATGTAGCCACAGAGCAGGCGGGACTGAAACCGATTGGCGTCATGTCGGTGGAGCCCCACCCGCGCCAATTGTTCGCGCCGGAGGCCGGCGCCTTCCGACTGAGCACGCCGGCCAGCAAGATGGAGACATTTTCGCGCTTCGGCATGAGTTTCCTGTACAGCCCGCGTTTCGACCATTCATTCGCCAGCCAGCAACCAGAACAGTTCGTCGATGACATTCTTGTCTGCGGGTTGGGCATTTCACATCTGGTTGTCGGGCGCGACTTTCGTTTTGGCGCGCGCCGCCGCGGCGATGTGAATCTGTTGCGATGCATGGGGCAGAACCGCGGGTTTTCGGTGACCGCCGTCGACGAGATCGAATGGGGTGATGTGCGTTGTTCGTCGACGCTGGTGCGCAACCTTTTGTTGGCGGGCAATATCGAGGATGCGAACGAAATGCTCGGCTACAACTGGGGTTTCGAGGTCGACTTACCGTCCGAGGCAATCCGCCAATCAGGCGAGTGGACAACCCGATGGCCCGAAGCCTTACTGATTCCCGAACGTGGCCGCTACGAGGTGGCGTTGAGGCGAATTGGCGAGACAATTCCGTTGCTGTCTGGCCGGATTACTATTGATTCTCCGGGAAGGGTGATGCTGTCGCTTGACAGTCCACTGCACGTGGCATCGGCGGCGCAGCCATCCTTGTTCATCGACTTTCTTGCCCGCTCGAGAAAATAGCGGCGGTGGATACCGTGTGTCCAAGATCGACGTTCGCGGAACGATCGGCTTAGGCCGGACAGTTGAATATCTGGACCCTAGAACTGAAATGGGGCGTGCCGTTGGGGCGCGGAGGCACCTCGCCAACTGCAGCCGCTGTCGCGCCTCACTGGGACCCTGGCGTGCCAAAGTTGCCGGTGATCGGGACCATGTTTCAACTCGAGGGAAAGAATGTCGGACACATTAAAGATTGACGTTCTGAACGGCCCGAACACCAATCTCTACGGGTTGGACCCCTCCGGGTTGTATGGCCGGCTTACTCTTCCGGACATTGAACGCTTATGCCGTGACAGAGCGCAACAGAGTGGCGCGTCCCTACGTTTTCGCCAGTCGAGCAACGAGGGCACCCTTATCGATTGGATTCACGACGCGCGAAGGGAGGCTGACGGTTTGGTCATCAACGGCGGCAGCCTCTCCTATACATCCCTCGGCTTGATGGACGCCTTAGTCGGGTTTAGCGGTCCTGTCTTCCAGGTCCATGTAAGCAACGTCTTCAAGCGTGAACCGATCCGCCACCATTCCTTTATTTCCCATGTCATCTCCGGATGCCTGATAGGCTTGGGGCCTGCCGGATACGAGTTCGCGATTGAAGCGATCATACGCCATTTCAAAGAAATCTGATTTTCGACAGCCGCGTTGGATCAGGAATACCGAGCCAACGGATATCTAAGTTCTATTATACAAATGACGCTTTTGCCGCGATATTTTGCCCATTGAGCATTCTCGATAGGCAAGTCGAAAGACGAAAAAATGTCGACACTTCAAAAATCGGATACCCCTTCGCCGGCATTGACGGCTGTCGAGCCGAGATTTCCGACCGTCGATCGCACGGCCTTTGTTTCCGCGATGAGTGGCGCGGTGACTAGTGTCAACATCATTACCACCGATGGGCAGGCCGGTTTGTTCGGTGTGACCGTCAGCGCGATGGCTTCCGTTTCAGCGGATCCGCCAATGCTACTCGTATGTGTCAATCGTCGCAGTCCTGCCCGTGAGGCAATCGACGCAAACGGAGTGTTCTGCGTCAATCTTCTCGCCGCCCACCAAGATAGCATCTCCGATGTGTTTGCTGGTCATCCACGCGAGGGCCAGGCTTTCGACTTCAGCTGTGCGGAATGGGAACCTGCCGCGACTGGCGCCGCGCGTCTGCCTGACGCTGCAAGCACCTTCGACTGCGTCGTGCATAGCAGTCACGACGTCGGAACCCACACCATTTTTGTTGGCCGTGTGGTGGACGTGACCGCCACCCAGAGAGCGCCACTGGCGCATTGTCGGCGGGCGTATTGCCACCCGGCCACATTGCCAACGAGCAACTAGCACTGCCAGCGCGCAGACGTGAAGTCCTGAAAGGAAGGCATTTCAATGATCAGAACCGGCAACCAATATCGGGAGTCCATCCGTGATGGTCGACGGGTGTGGATCAATGGCGAGCGTGTCAAGGACGTCACCACTCATCCGATGTTCAAGCCCATCGTCGATGTAAGGGCGCGCATCTACGACATGGCCCATGAGCCGCAGCATAGCGCGACGATGACCTATGAAGATGGCGGCGAGCGCTATGCAATCGGGCTGAAGTTACCCTACACGCAGCAGGACTGGCATGACAAACGTCGCTCGACCGATGCTGTGCTGGAAGATGTGAAGGGCATTGTCACTCGAGTCGGCGACGAGACCGTCGGCGAAATGTGGTCGCTGTTCGACGGCCGGGAAATGCTAAACGAGGTGGATCCGCGTTTTGGCGCCAACATCGAGCGGCACATCAACACAGTCCTCAAGAATGATCCATTCCACGTATCGGCAAACACCGATCCCAAGGGGGATCGTTCGAAGCGGCCGCAGGATCAAGACCCAGACATGCTGCTGCATGTCGTCAAAGAGACGGACGCCGGCATCATCGTTCGCGGCGCTAAATACGAAACTGCTGCCGCCTATGCCAACCAGGCTTTTACAAAGCCCACTATCGCCAACTGGGGCGATGAGAAGCTGTCCGACTATGCCGTCGGCTTCATCTGCGATTTCTCCTCACCGGATCTCCGCTTCATCACCCGTACCGGCTTTGCCGGACGCGCGCCGGCGGAGGACTATCCGTTGTCCAATCGTGTCGACGAAATCGACGCTCTGGTTATCTACGACAACGTCCTGATCCCTTGGGAGAATGTACTGTTTTATCAGTACACGAAAGCCGCTCAGTTCATCCGGTCCACCCTGCACCGTTATTCTGCCTTTGCCTTCGTCCAGCGCAATTTGAAGCTTGCCGACATGATGATTGGCGCCGCCCTTTGGAACGTCCGCCAGACGGGCCTGGAGAAGCAGCAGGCGGTACAGGAGAAACTGGCCACGCTCGCTTGCTATCGAGAGGGTATCAATGCCCACCTGACGGCCGCTATCGCGGAGGCGGAACGGAGCCCTGCTGGACTGATGATGCCGAACCAGTCGTTCCTCATGACTGGCCGTGTTCTAGCCTGCTCGCAACTTCATCTCATGATGCATATCGCAAGGGAACTCTGCGGTGGCCAAATCTGCGTCACGCCCGATGCAGCAAGTTTCCGCGATCCCGAGGCTGGACCATGGCTGAAGAAGTTCTACACCCTGAACGATAACTGGCAGGCGGAGGACAGACGTAAGTTGCTCGCCTTCGCGCGCGATCTGCTGAATTCTGACTATGCCGGGCACCGTTTGACCTTCCAACTGTTCGCCCAGGCGCCTCCCTTCGCCCATCTCGCGGCGGTTTATAACAATTTCGACTGGAACGAGCCGCTTCGCTTTACCAAAGAGGCCGCAGACCTGTCGGATCGTGTCTACGGGCCGTCGAAACTGTCAGCAGCGGCCAGCTAGCTTTCCTCCCACGCTCGCGCCGATTGCCCATTCAGTTGGTGCGAGCCTTTCTATTCCCCGAAAAGAGTTGTCATCATGATCCACAAGCGCCTTCGCCCCTTCAACACGCGCACGACCTATCCCGAGCAGAAGCTCGACAACGATCTGTCCCAAGGCGTCGTCGCACGCGGCACCATGGTTTTTCTGCGCGGACAGGTATCGCAGGATCTCGATACGCGGGAATGCCTTCACGTTGGCGACGCCGGCGCACAAACTGCCAAGACGATGCAGAACATCAAGATGCTGCTCGAAGAAGCGGGCAGTGAGATGGCCCACATCTGCCGCATCGTGGTCTACCTGACGGACATCCGCTATCGGGAAGCCGTCTATCAGGAGATGGGCAAGTGGCTGAAGGGCGTTCACCCTTGCTCTACCGGCTTGGTCGTCCCGGCACTGGCGCGGCCGGAATGGGTCGTCGAGATCGAGGTGACTGCTGTGATCCCCGACGCGGCGTGAATGGAGACCTAACTTGACCTTTTCGATTTCAGCCCGGTGCGCAAAGACCGGCATGTTCGGTATCGCAGTTTCGTCCTCCAGCCCTTGCGTCGCGGCGCGTTGCGCTCACGCACGCGCAGGCGTCGGGGCGGTAGCAACCCAAAACATCACGGATCCGACGCTTGGGCCGCGCGGCCTTGATCTGATGGCCTCAGGTCTCAGCGCAGCCAGGGCCCTGGAGCAGATCAAAGCCGAGGCCAAGTTCCTCGACTATCGACAGCTTGCTCTGGTCGATAGGCAGGGCAACGGAGCAACGTTTTCCGGCAAGAACACGCTCGGCACGCACCGAACCGTCATCGCGCAGGATGTCGTGGCCGCCGGGAATCTACTCTCGAGTCCGGTCGTGCCGGAGCGGATGGTCGATGCTTTTTTGGCCGAGGTCAGTGCTCCGCTCGGTGCCCGGCTGATCGCTGCGATGAAGGCTGCTCTGGCAGCAGGAGGCGAGGAGGGCCCGGTCCATTCGGTCGGCATGCTGCTGGTTAGAGACGTGGCATGGCCGGTGGCGGACCTTCGTGTTGATTGGCGCGAAACCGATCCGATAGGAGAGCTTGAGCGGCTGTGGGAGTTGTGGGAGCCGCAAATGGACGCCTACGTGGCGCGCGGGCTGAACCCGTCGGCCGCTCCCTCATACGGCGTACCCGGTGACGAGTAGCCGGCGAATAGACCTTGACAGTGAATCGTGCAGCAGCCATCGTTTGCTGCGGTTCCTGATACAATCGTCCGAACGCGGCGAGGAACTGGCTTGAATCTGAGCTTGGCGCAGGGTCTCGTGAACGACCTGGATCCGCGTAGTTTCTCGATGCGCTTTACGCTTAGGCAGCTCTCTTATTTTGTAGCTGCCGGCGAGGTCGGGGGCGTTACCCTGGCGTCGGAGCGCATCAATATCTCGCAGCCGTCGATTTCCGCCGCGATTTCACAGCTAGAGTCTGAATTCGGTCTACAGCTTTTCGTCCGTCATCACGCCCAGGGCTTGTCGCTGACGCCGGCGGGCCAGAGGCTGATGCACGCAGCCAAGGCGCTGCTGTTGCAAGCGGAAGAACTCCACGGCATTGCCGACGAAGTAGCCAAGTCGGTATCTGGCCCGCTGCATGTCGGGTCATTCCGAACGTTTGCCCCAATGCTCATACCCGAATTGTGCAAAGCGTTTCTTGCGCAGTATCCGGCAGTCAAGCTACGGGTTTCCGAAGATGATGAAGCAGCTTTGATCGCCAAGCTGCGCCACGCTGAAATCAACTTGGCGCTGACCTATGCCATACATCTCACAGATGACATAAGCTTTGAGCCATTGGCCGAGCTGCCGACCTATATTTTGCTGGCGGCCGATGACCCATTTGCAGGTCGGAACTCGATTGAGCTGTCCGATTTAGCCGAGAGGCCGTTCATCCTGTTGGACATGCCACTCAGCAAGGAATATTTCCTCTCGCTGTTCATGACGCAGGGGCTGACGCCGAACACAGTGGCCAGTTCCGAATATCCTGAGACTGTGCGCAGTTTCGTCGCTTGCGGGTTCGGCTATTCGCTAATGACGTCGAGGCCTATGAACATGCATGCCGTAAATGGGAAGAAGCTTGCTTATGTCCGTCTCGGCGGAAACCACCCTCCCATGGTTCTAGGCATTGCTAGCCTAAAAGGATTGCGCAAGACGCGGGCGACGGAATGTTTCGAAGATCACTGTCGGGCACTGATCTCCACTGGCGAGTTGCCCGGCATGTTGCCTTGGCGATAGCGGCTCGTCTACACCGTTAATTCATCGCCGAGCCTACGCAACATCGTCATGCATTGCGACAGTTGATCGAGGCTGATGAACTCGTCAGGCTGGTGCGCTTGGCGAATATCTCCTGGACCACAGATAACTGTCGGAATACCGAGACGTTCATGAAAAAGCCCGCCCTCGGTGCCGAATGCTATCTTTCCGAGTGAGCTGCCATTGGTGAGCTTCTGCACGTGCCGTACCACGGCCGCTTCGGAATTCGTGTTCAGCCCCGGATAGGTGTTGACGATTTCCACAGTGATGCCGGTATTGGCAAAGCGTGCCTGTGATCCTTCCGTCAGTTCGCTCGCTTTGCCGGCGATGCGCTGAAGGAGACGCTCCGGATTATCAGTTGGAATATTGCGGATCTCGAAGTCGAGACTGCAATGGTTGGGGACGATGTTCAGAGCCGTTCCGCCACTGATTGTGCCAACGTGAAGTGTCGTGAATGGAACCACGAAGCCAGGGTCGTGGTCCTCGCCGGCGACAATTCTGTCCTGCAGTTCGCGTATCATCGACACCATGTCCGTTGCGAGGTGGATTGCGTTCAGTCCCTCAGGGGCATGGCTGGAATGGCACTCGCGGCCCGTGCAGGTAATTCGCCCAGCCACCTTTCCCTTGTGAGCGATAACAGTTTGCATGCTGGTCGGTTCGCCAATCACGCACATGGACGGACGAGTCGAGTTATTGGCCAGAATGTCGATGAGGCGTCTAACGCCCACACAGCCGATCTCCTCGTCGTAGCTGAAGGCGACATGCAGCGGGCGTTGGAAAGTTCGTCCGGCGGTTTCTTCGATCAGAGCGAGCACACAGGCTATGAAGCCCTTCATGTCGGCGGTTCCGCGTCCGAAGAGGCGATCGTCCCGACTTGTCATGCGGAAGGGATCGCTACTCCATGCCTGACCATCGACGGGTACGACGTCAGTGTGGCCTGAAAGGAGGACACCTGAGGCATTGGGATTGCCCAAGGTCGCATAGATGTTGGCTTTCGTGCCCTCTTCATTGTGAACGAGCTCGGAATCGATCCCGATCTGCCCCAAGAACCCTCGCACGTATTGGATCAAGTCGAGATTGGAGGCGCGGCTAACGGTGGCAAAAGCGATAAGGCGATCGAGTATTTCAACCGCTCGATGAATGGACATTGTTCGACTTCGGTTCATTTGCGATCGGTCATGTTTAGCTCGCTTGCAGCACGCAGGATCATCTTATTTTTCGAAGCGCGGGATTGGGAAAAAGAGGGCTGCCGCCACTGGCGACTATGACATTCACATCGTATTCGCCGTTCGCAGGACGAGGGATTTGGGAATGGCACTGCCAACGCCATTAACCTGATGCGCGTGGGCAGGCCCCTTCAAGGCATGATTGGCGGAAGATGTCGCAATGAACGGACAGTCTCGACGCGAATACGACAGCCTTGGATTCGTCGAAGTTCCGACGGACGCATTGTGGGGTCCCCAGACGCAGCGTGCGCGCGAGAATTTCCGCATCTCCGGAATGAAAATCAGCCGTTTCCCCCATATCCTCATTGCACTGGCGATGACGAAGCAGGCTGCCGCCAACGCCAATGCACAACTGGGTATTCTTTCACAGGAAAAGCGTGCGGCGATTTCCGCTGCCTGTGACGAGATTATCGCAGGGCGCCACCACGACGCCTTTCCACTCGACCCTATCCAAGGTGGCGCCGGGACATCAATGAACATGAACGCCAACGAGGTGATCGCGAGTCTCGCAAATGAGTGGCTCGGAAACACTCGCGGCAGTAATGGGCCATTGCATCCTAACGACGACGTTAATCGCTCACAGTCGACGAACGACGTCTATCCGACCGCCGTCCGTCTTTCACTCATCCTGGCGCACGAAAGCCTGGAAGTTGCGCTGCTCTCCTTGGTTGCGTCGTTCGAGGAGCGTGCCGCGGCCTTCGCAACGGTCGTGAAGCTCGGTCGAACTCAGCTTCAGGATGCCGTTCCTATGACCTTGGGCCAAGAATTCTCAGCATTCGCAACCGCCTTGCGAGAGGATGTTATGAGGCTTCGCGAAATGTTGCCGCTGCTTGCGGAGGTCAATCTTGGCGGGACCGCAATCGGCACGAGACTCAACGCGCCAAAAGGCTATTCCGAGATCGTGTTGGGGGAGCTTTCGGTCATCAGCGGCAAAACTTTGACCCCTGCTGCCAACCTCGTCGAGGCAAGCTGGGACATGGGTGCCTTCGTTCTGTTTTCTGCGATGCTGAAACGGCTGGCGACGAAGCTCTCCAAGATTGCGAACGACCTGCGACTGCTGGCAAGCGGACCCCGTGGGGGGTTCGGCGAAATTCGGCTGCCTCCGATGCAGCCGGGGTCTTCCATAATGCCTGGAAAGGTGAACCCGGTCATTCCGGAAGTCGTCAATCAGGTCTGCTTTCAGATTATCGGCAACGACATTGCCATCACGATGGCGGCGGAGGCCGGCCAGTTGCAGTTAAATGCCATGGAGCCGTTGATTGCATTCAACCTGCATTTCTCGATCCAGCTGATCGAGGCCGCGATCCGGACTTTCGATGAGCAATGCGTGCGTGGGATTGAGGCGGACCCGGAGCGCTGCCTTGAACATCTGGACTCAAGCGTCGGCTCTGTGACTGCCTTGGTCCCAATTCTCGGCTACGTCTCCAGTGCCGAACTCGCAAAGGATGCACTCCGCCTTAATCGCAAGGTAGCCGATCTCGCGATCGAACGAGGCCTTGTAAGCGCGGATGATGCGGCAAGGCTGCTAGACCCCATGAAGCTGGCCATGCCGGTCTGAAGGTGCCGCCTGGCCCTCGGTTTATCCGATGCAGAAGGCTACTAATCCCGCTTTTTCCGATCCTCAAAGCCGGTGTAGAGCGTCACGTCTGGCCACTCGTCGAGCGAGGCACGGTCACGCCCCCCATTCAGAACCTTCCCGCTGGCGGCAGCCGCGCAAGCACACCGCTTACTGGATGAAAACGCCAATATGGGGAAGGTTGTGCTGACGTGCTCCTAGGAGGTCAGTCGCAGGCTCCATGGATGTCCGCAACGGTTCGGCTCATACCGCCCCAGCATCGGTTCTTTCGAACCAGAAAGCCGAAAAATCAAAATTGCCTACCGCGAGCCCGATCGTAGACTGGCGAAACATTGCGAGTTGAACTCGCAATCGCAGCTGCCTCGCATCCAAGGACAACAGGATGAGCCTTTACGACTTCCTTTCAGTCGATGCTGCAGCTCATCCTAGTCAGATAGAAGACGCCTACCGGGCCAAATTGATGTCGTTGCCAAAGACGGGATTTCGTGGATGGCTCGTTAAAGTTACCGGAATGGCAGAAAACTTACACTACGCTTATACTGTATTGAGCAATCCAGTTGAACGATACAAATACGACTCCGGGTTCCATAGCGATAGAACTTACATGTATCTCGGGTTTTAAAGCCCAATTGGGCATGCGGCAGCGCAAATGGATCTCGCAATGATTTTTATGAAATCTGGCCACGAAGATATTCTCGCGAACGCAGCACGTTCTGCCTTTAGAAGAAACCCGAAAAGGGAATCGTCGGCAAAAAGTGAAAGCAGGGATACAAAACCTCGGGAACGCTCATTGTTCACGAGACTGGTCGCTGGATTGGCGAACCGAACTGCTCGTTTCATGCGGAAATAGAACCTCAAGAGCTAGCGTCGCGACATGGGAGAAATCCCAGGGACGCCGCGTGCATTTTGCCTGATAGCAATTTGCGACATGACAAGCACCGCTGCCAATGGCGCCATGCTCTTGGCGATGCCGTAGACGCGTCAATGGCCAGTCTGGCACAGCATCCCCTTTGACCTGCGCAACCCGCGCGCATTGACGGCACGAAAGCAAATATGTGGACTATACATATATATGCAATTGGGTTAGACGCTGATTTGGCGTCGATGAATGAAGCCCGTGAATGGCCAGATCGATCATCGCTTTCGTAGCTCTCTGCCTCTGGCAAGGAGCGCGAAACGATCGCCTAGGGGTGAAGAAAATCACGTAGAACCAATGTTCTAACGTCCATATGAAGGGGAGTTTGCAATGAATCGCTTTGGATTTGTGCTAGCAGCTGCGATGATGGTTACAGCCACATCGAGCTGGGCGGACCAATGTCTAGACAACATTAAAGCAAAGGGCGTGCTTCTGTCCGGAAATGGGCTGATGGGCACGAAGCCGTTCATTTGGAAGAACGAGGACGGCACATATCAAGGTTTCGAATGGGACATTTTCCAAGAGATCGGCAAGCGCATGGGTGTCGCGAAAGTCGATTACGAAATCACGGAATGGAGCACGCTCATCCCAGGCCTGAAGGCTGACCGCTGGGACATCATCCTATCCGCCATGTCGGCTACGCAGGAGCGAATAAAGAACGCCGGCGTAGAGTTTAGTTCGCCATACTTTTTGCTGATCGATCATGTGATCGTGAAGAAGGACTCCGCCATTCAGTCGATGGATGATCTCAAGGGCAAAATCCTTGGCACGACCATGGGCACCAACGATTCGCTGAACGCGCATAGGCTGGTCACCGAGGGCAAAGCGGGGAGCGTCCTCGACTACAACAGCTTCGGGGAACCATTCGTTGCTCTGCAAAACGGCCAGGTCGATGCGGTAATCCTCGATCAGGGTACGTTTGCCGGCCAACAGGAAGCGCTGGGCAATATGCGGACCGTCGGAGAGCCGATCTATTACCAGCCCAAGCCGGAATGGGCCGAGGCCGAAGGTAAGGCGCATTACATCCTTGGGTCATCAGCTGTCGCGGTGAAGCGCGAATGCCCAGATCTTCTTGCGGCAATCAACACGGCTTTGGCGTCGATGGAAGCCGACGGAACCCGCAAAGCGATCCTTGAGAAATACGGCATGTGGGCCGATTACCAGTCCAAGATGACCAAGTAACTCACGCCGAGAACGGGGAGCGGCCCTGGATGTATGAATTTTTCTTCGTCTTGATACCAGAGCACTTCCCGTTCTTGTTGCAGGGGGCATTGGTGACGTTGGAATTGTCGCTGCTTAGCATGACCCTGGGTATTCTAATCGGGTTGATCGTCGCGCTGGGACGCTTGTCTCAAAAATGGTGGCTCGTATGGCCGCTGCGGGCATATGTAGAGGTCTGGCGCGACGTCCCCCTAATCGTCCAATTGCTCGTCATTTATTTCACACTGCCGCAGATTGGTATTGTGCTTCCGGGGTTTTGGGCTGGGATCCTTGGCTTAAGCTTGAACCTGGGCGCCTATCTGTCGGAAGTCTTCCGTGCCGCGATTCAGTCAGTCGATGCAGGGCAACGCGAGGCCGGCCTTTCCATAGGCATGTCGCGGATCATGATATACGGGCGCGTAGTTCTGCCCCAGGCTTTGCGGATCGCGGTTCCGACTGTAGGAGGTTATTTTATTTCGCTTCTCAAAGACTCCTCGCTCGTTTCCTTCATTGCCGTGAACGAGTTGCTGCGGCACGGCTCGATCTTGATCAACAACACGTTCCGAAGCATGGAGATCTATCTGATGGTCGCCATTATTTATTTTGTCATGAGCTTTGCGGCATCGCGCGCCGTCATTTGGCTGGAACGGGTCCTGACTCCCGTGCACCAACGTGCAAACGCCCAGGCAAGAGCAAGCGCATGACAAAGGAGCCCATTCTCCAGGTAAGTGGCCTCGCAAAGTCCTACGGCGCTCAGACTGTCTTGAGTGGTGTTGACCTCACCGTGCACCAGGGAGACGTGACGTTTCTCATCGGCCCTAGCGGCGGTGGAAAATCCACACTTCTGCGATGTATCAACTTTCTGACGCGTCCAAATAACGGGGCGATACAGTTTGATGGGCAGCAACTGTGCCATCGCGATGCCAGTGGTTTCGCAGTTGCGCCCGAACGGGTGCTCCGCAGGGCGCGCAGTGAAATGCCAATGGTATTCCAGCACTTCAACCTGTTTGCACACCGGACCGCTTTGGAAAACGTCATCGAGGCCCCGATCCACGTTCAGCGCCGACCAAGAAAAGAGGCCATGGATGCAGCATTGGAAACGCTTGCACTTGTCGGTCTAGCAGAAAAGCGCGATCACTATCCAGACCAGTTGTCGGGTGGACAGAAGCAGCGCGTGGCCATCGCGCGCGCTCTGGCGATGAACCCTAAACTCATTCTGTTCGACGAGCCCACCTCAGCGCTTGATCCAGAACTTGTCTCAGGGGTACTGGATACCATCCGTTCGCTGGCCGATCGAGGCATGACACTCATCGTTGTCAGCCACGAGATGAGTTTCGCCAAAAAACTCGCAAATACAATACATTTTGTCTGCGACGGTATCGTGATGGAATCCGGCGCGCCGTCCGAAATTTTCGGCAATCCCAAGTCGGAGCGTCTGACCAATTTTATTCGAACCGTGAGTCACTAAATTGCGGTTTGGCGGAGGCGCCCCCGAGTCATTCAGCAGTCCGGTCCAGATATCTGCCGTACTATGCCGGGACCTGCGTCGCGCAGCTCGCGAATTGAACGCAACCCAAGAAGCGCCAGGGTGACTTCCAGCTCTGCTCGTATCGATGACAGAACGGCCGCGATGCCCGCCTCGCCGGCGGCTACCAACCCGTAGACATAAGCTCGGCCTAGCAAGCAGGCAGACGCGCCAAGCGCGAGCGCCTTGGCCACGTCGCCCCCGCGGCGGATTCCGCTATCGAGCAGGATTTCTGTTCGGCCCGAGACGGCGGCGGCTATATCGCCAAGGGCGGTAATGCTCGAAGACACTCCATCAAGCTGGCGGCCACCATGGTTCGAGACAACTATGCCGTCCACGCCTTGGTCGACGCAGCGTAGAGCGTCGTCGGCCGTCAGAATGCCTTTGACGACGAGGCGGCCATGCCAGCGAGCCCGCAGCCAGGCCAGGCCCTGCCAATCGAAGGCAGGGTCGATCTGGCGTGCAAGGAAGGCGGCTTGCTCGAGATAGCCTTCCCCTGCCTCAGACCAGTCTTCCGCGAGTGCCATTCGAACCGGATGCGCGCGCGCAATATCCGCCAACCACGACGGGTGGCTGAGTAGGTCCAAAACCATACGCAGAGACGGCTGCGACAACATCCGCAGGCCATTGCGAATGTCCCGTTCGCGGATGCCCGACACGGCGGTGTCGACAGTGACGAACAACGTCCCAAACCCGCAACCGGAAACCCGATCAAGCACAGCCTCTGTCCGATCGCGGTCTTTCAGTGCATAGAGCTGGAATGCCGCTCCAGCCCCGAGCGTGGCAGACAGCCTCTCCGGACGTGTTACTGTGAAGGATGATAGACAGGCAGGGATACCCGCACACTTGGCTGCACGAAAGGATGCCGCCTCGCCATCGGCGCGGAATACTCCGAGCGACCCGATAGGACCCAGCATGACGGGCAAGTCATGATGTCCGCCTAAGAACTCGGCATCCAGCTTGCAACTCGACACATCGCGTAGGACACAAGGGCGCAGCTGAAAGCGATCAAAGTCGGCGCAATTTGCCCTGAGCGTTGTTTCGGCGGAAGCCCCGCCATCGAGATAGTCGAAGAAAATCTGGGGCAGGCGTCGGTGGGCGGCTTCCCGAAAACTCTCGACATCTGCACATCGGCGAAGGCGCGCGGCTGAGGTCATCAATGTTTTCCTTCCGTTGAGCAGCCCGCTCCCAAAGGCGCGATGTCCATCTCGTGTTCGGGGCAATGGATTGCTCTCTAGCACCCAAGCCACCGGCCTCCAGAACAGCTACGGCTCGGGTGCCCAAAGGGTGCATACGCCATCCCGTTGATAAGTTGTATATGCTACTTCAACGTCTTATGAAATTCGCCCTTTTATCGAACCTCCTTGACATCGAGCCAATCGAGCCGCGCAGCTGCGTCGACCTGGCCAGATCCTATCGGGCGACTGTCATGCGTCCAGCGAGACTAAACCTTGAGCCTGGGTGAAGAAGTCGGGCACTCGAGGCTATGAGGCCGCCCGACCATGTGCGGCGACGCAAAAGGAGGAGTGGATCGTCAGGTTGCATCTCCAAAAGCTTGCGGCTTGTCTCGTCGACGGGAATTGCCTGTATGACGTGCTCAACCTCCTCAAGAGGCCCTGTGGCCATAAGATGCTCATAGGGTGTGATGCGCGAAAAATCTTGATCCAGATAGTCCTGCGAGAAACGAGGGTTAACAAATCTATCTTCTATCTGCAATGGTCGTCCATTCTCTCGGTGAACAAGAATTGAATGGAATACGACGGTTCCAGGAGTAACATTCATTTCAGTAGCAAGAGATAGGTCGCAATTTACAGCGTCCAAGGCGATAACATCTGTCGTATGGACGTTGCCGCGTGCTTCAATCTCAGCATGAATATTACGAATCTCTAGGAATGTGGACTGAGCGCGACGGGCTGCGACAAAAGTACCCGCGCCTTGCTTGCGCACCAGCACGCCTTCGGCAGCTAAGTCTCGCAATGCCATATGGATGGTCATGCGAGACACCGCAAATTCCCCGGAAAGGCGAGCCTCAGACGGAATCCGAAAGCCTTCTGGCCACTCTGCTGAGCTGATTTTCGACAACACGTGGCTGCGTATCTGCTGCCCCCGGGACTGGCCGATGCCGTTTATCTCTGCATCACCACGGGGAGAAGTGGTTTCCGTTCGCCTGCTCATGCCGATGCCTGCCGTTCACTCTCAAATCAAGCTGATTCAGACATTTATACAACTCGCCTTTCATAACCAACACCAAAACGTCGCCGCGCCTCGGAAGCGGCCCTTGACAAACCGATTTCAGGATATGTATGGAGTTGTATATATGTATTTATCATGCTCCGAATGAGCAGGCCGAATTCACCAAGGAGGACACGATGGGAAAGCCCGAGATTCTTTATTCCGTACGCGCCATGGGCGGGAACAACCTTCGCTGCAAGGGTTGGAAGCAGGAGGGCATCCTGCGCATGCTCGAGAACAATATGGAGAACGCCGAGCATCCCGAGGAACTGGTGATCTACGGCGGCATCGGCAAGTGCGCCCGAAATTGGGAGAGCTATCACGCCATCGTTCAGTCGCTGCAGGACTTGGAGAATGATGAGACGCTGGTGGTCCAGTCGGGCATGCCGGTCGCGATCTTCAAAACCAACATGCTCGCACCACGCGTCGTGATGGCGACCACCAACATCATGAAGGCAACCTGGCCGATCTTCTACGACCTTCAGGACAAGAACCTGACCATATACGCGCAGTATACCGCCGCGCCGTGGGAATATATCGGCACACAGGGTGTGATCCAGGGGACGTTCCAGACACTGGTGGCGATCGGTGACCAGAAATTTGGCGGCAGCCTGAAGGGGCGCATCCTTCTGACCGCCGGCATGGGGGGCATGGGCGGCAACCAGCCGCGCGCGATGACCATGCTGGGTGGCGTCTGCATCTGCGCCGACGTCGACGAGAAGGTGGTCAAACATCGGCTGGAGGTCGGCTACTGTGACGTCATTGTGCAAGACTTTGACGAAGCCGTGAAACTTGCCAAGGAAGCTGCGGCTGAAAAGCGTCCCTTGGGTATTGCGCTGATGGGCAATGCCGTCGACGTGCTGAAGAAGGCCAGGGATGCCGGCTTCATGCCCGACATCATTACGGACATGACCCCGGCGCATGACCCGCTATCGTACGTCCCCGCGGGCCTGACTGTCGATGAGGCGCGCGAACTCCGCAAATCCAGTCGCGACGAATATTTCAAGCTCGCCGGCACCTCGATGATCGAGCAGTTGCAGATCATGAATGAGTTTTATGACAAGGGCGTTCAGGTCTTCGAATATGGCAATTCCCTGCGCAAGGAAAGCCGCGATGCTGGCATGCCGGTGGCCGAGGCAATGAAGATCCCTGGCTTTGTGGCCGCCTATATCCGCCCTCTGTTCTGCGAAGGTCGCGGGCCTTTCCGCTGGATATGCCTATCACGCGATCCGGCAGATCTCGCCAAGCTCGACGACGTGGTTGAGGAAATGTTCGCTGAGGACGATTTGGTGCGGAACTGGATCCAGTTGGCCCGCAAGCATATCCCGATCGAGGGTCTGCCGGCACGCATTTGCTACCTGGGCTTCGGCCAGCGCAAAGCCTTCGGCATGCGCGTCAACGAGTTGGTGCGCTCCGGCGAACTCAAGGGGCCGGTGGCCTTCTCACGTGACAACCTCGACTCTGGGTCGATCGTGAACCCCACGTTCGAATCGGAGCGGATGAAAGACGGCAGCGACCTGATCTCGGACTGGCCCTATCTCAACGCTCTGCTGAATGTAGCCGCCGGCGCCGACCTGGTGGCGATCCAGGAGAACTATTCCATGGGCGAAGCCGTACACACCGGTGTGACAATGATTGCAGACGGCTCGGCCGAGGCGGATGTCCGACTGGCTGCTTGTCTGACCACCGATAGCGGTATCGGCGTGGTCCGCCATGCGCAGGCCGGGTACGACATTGCCCGCAAGACGGCCCTGGAGCGCTTTGCCAAAGACGGTGTGCAGGTGCCGCTGTGGTGGACGCCGACCGCCACATTCGGACCGGATGACGCCAAGGCGCCCCAGAAGAAGACCAAGTAACAAAGAGGAAATCGGCAATGGCGCGGATCACGGCGGTCATCGACAATGCAGGCCAGGTTTTGACCTGTGCAGCCGATGCGTCTGACCTTGTCGGCGCCCGAACAAACACGATGGTGGCGATCAGCGATGACAAGATCGCCGCCGTCGGAGCCAAGGCAGAGATCGCCGCCGCTTATGACCTGAGCAACGCCGAGCGGATCGATGCTGGCGGCGGACTGGTCATGCCTGGCTTCGTTGATTGCCACACGCATCTCGTCTTCCACAAATCGCGCGTCGAGGAGTACGCACAGAAGGTAAGGGGGCGTGCCGCCGCCGAAATCAGGGCCATGGGTATTCCCATGGGCATTGCCGCCACGGCGCGGATGATGCGGGAGGCAACTGAAGACCAGCTTGTTGAGAGTGCCGCCGAGCGGCTGGCGCACATGCTGTCCTTCGGCACCACCACGGTTGAGAGCAAGAGCGGCTACGGTCTCAACACCGCGACTGAGATCAAGATGCTCGAGGTGAATCGCGCCGTGGCGGCACGGCAGCCCATTGAGGTCGTCTCGACATTTCTCGGCGCGCACGAATTTCCCGAAGACCGCAGCCGTGAGTCCTATATCGCCGAGATACTCGAGGAGATGATCCCTGAGGTCGCCCGGCGCGGACTGGCCGAGTTTAACGACGTCTATTGCGACGACGGCTACTATAGCGTGGGAGAGTCTCGCACGATCCTCTCGCGTGGGCTCGATCACGGGCTCAAGGTCAAGATCCACACCGATGCCTACTCCCACATCGGCGGTTCAAAACTGGCAGCGGAGTTGGGGGCGGTGTCGGCCGACCATATGAATTACACCGCGGCTGGAGAATACACCGGCCTGCGCGACGCCGGCGTCGTTTGCGTGGTCATGCCCGCGCTCGACTTCGCCGTAGGGCATTCGCGCCCGTTCGACGCTCGCAGCATGATGGACGCAGGGCTGACGTTGGCGCTTGCAACGGACATGTGTCCCGGTTGCTGGCTCGAGTCTATGCCTTTTGTGGTCCAGCTTGCTTGCCGCCTTTACAGGTTTAGCCCGGCGGAGGCGATCCGGGCTGGCACGCTCCACGCGGCAATGGCACTGGATCGTGGCGACCGGATCGGATCGCTTGTACCGGGCAAACAGGCCGACATCGGGATATTTCCCTACGATCGCTATGAGGACATGGCTTATCGTCTTGGACGCGGCCGTGCGAGTTTGGTGATCAAGGCCGGTCGGATCGTTTTTGACGACCGTCAGGACCTGCCATGAGTCTGTTCAAGGTCGTTCCAGGCGACAGGCCGGTCATCCTCCGTCAGCCTCACGGCGTCACTTCTTTCCCCGTTTCCCTCGTCACGCGGCGCATGGCGTACGACTGAACTCTGTGACCGACAGGAGAACATCCCCAATGACGACGATCTACGAGGTCGAACACCTGCACCAGCCGGACGGCTGGCTTTCCCCTGGTTATCTGGAAGTCGACGCCGGCGGCACGATCTTGTCTGTTCGCGCCGACCGGCCGGGTGGGCCTGTGCACCATCTGGCCGGTTTCGGGGTGCCGGGACTGTCGAACCTTCACTCACACGCTTTTCAGCGCGTATTGGCCGGGCGTACCGAATTCGTGACAGCGGCTCGGGCTGAGGACAACCTATGGACTTGGCGCAAGGAGATGTATCGAACGGTTGATCGTTTGACGCCAGAGGATTACGAGGCGATCGCCGCGTTGGTCTATCTGGAAATGCTGCAATTCGGAATGACGGCAGTCTGCGAGTTCCACTATGTTCACCATCAGCCGGGTGGCCTGCGCTACGCCAATGCGGCGGAGATGTCGGATAGGCTGATCGCTGCTGCGTCGCGCACCGGCGTGGGCATGACCATCCTTCCCGTGCTGTACGCACACGGCGGCATTGGCAAACCGGTGGTGGACACGCAAAAGCGTTTTGTCCACTCCGTAGACGATTATCTGAAGTTGCTCGACACTCTTCGCGGACGACGGACAGCCAATCGCAACCTCCAAGTGGGGCTGGCGCTACATTCTCTGCGTGCTGTGGCGGCGGACGAAGCGAAAGCGGCCTTAGCCGGTATGCGCGCCATGGATCCGCAGGCCCGGTTGCACATCCACGTCTCCGAGACCACCCATGAGGTGGATGAAGTGCAAGCCGGTCTCGGTGCCCGACCTGTGCAGTGGCTTCTCGACAATATCGGCCTCGGGCCCGAATGGTGTCTGGTTCATGCTACCCATCTCGATGATTCTGAAATCGCCGGTGCTGCAGCAAGTGGCGCGGTCGCCGGGCTCTGCCCTTTGACCGAGGCGACCATGGGCGACGGCTTCTTCCCGCTAGTCGAATGGCATGACGCGGGCGGCAACTGGGGCATCGGCACCGACAGCCACTATTCTACATCAACTGCCGAAGAGTTGCGCATCCTTGAATGTGGGAAGCGCCTGGAATTGAGGAGGCGCAACGTGATCGCCCGGTCCGAGGCCGACGGGCGTGAGACCCATAGCGGCCGGCTGCTGTTCGACATCGCGCTGGCGGGAGGAGAGCAATGCTCAGCCCAAGGCGGGGGAGCGCTCGTGGCAGGGCGGCGAGCCGATCTGGTGATACTCGACCCAAACAGTCCGGTGCTTCTGGGCCACGGTCCCCAGACCGCGCTTGATGCCTGGATCCTGGGCGGTACCCGTAACCCGGTCCGTGACGTGATGGTCGCGGGCCGTTGGGTGATCCAGGGAGGGCGCCATGCAGACGAAGAAAGAATCCTCGGCAATTATCTCGCCGCTGTTGCGCGGCTCAAGAGCAGGTGATCGTGTGACGTCATCTGGTGGATGTGGGCTGCAGGAATAAAGCTTCAAAGCTAGAGACACAATGAAGAGACGAGTGGAGGCAGGTATTTATATCGTTTGTCGCGCTTAGATAGGATTTAAGATGGATCCATTGTGGCCTCTGTATATCGATAGTGAAGATGACAACTCAGGAGGATACCGCAATACAATCGTGTCTTTCGACATGTATTTGGTTCCTCATGTCGTTAGGCTAGGTTCTTCTCTGTGTCGATTTTGCCGCTTAAATCGTCGCGTCCAGCTGACCTGTCCAAGGAGCGTCATGGCCAACGTTTCAGAAGATGGCTCAAGTTCATCCGAAGCGCGGAACGCGCACTTCAGATCATACCAACGGGTCCTGATTGCCTTCGCATCCCGCTCAGCCGCGTGCCGCTTTTCGCTTTGGCGTCGCCTTCGGTGCCTTTTCAGCCGCAGGCTTCCGTCCAAGCCCGCTGAATTTCGCCAGTGCCGACCGCTGAGCCGCGTAGTTCGGTGCGACCATTGGATAGTCTGGCGGAAGGCTCCACTTCTCACTGGCCCGCATGTGACGCGGGAGACTGCCGCCCTTGCTGTCCTTGAGATGTCGACACCACGCGTCGCCGACTGACGCATCATCATCTGGGCGATCCTCAGATGTCCCTGTCCGACGCGGCCTTTTTTGCTGGGGTATGCAGACCAGAGCACATTCTTTCGTGTCTGCCTGCCCTGGTTCGGAGAGCAGCCTGGCCGGTACCGCGCTCGCCGATGCCGTGAACCGCATGGGGCGGTGCCGACGCCCATCGTGGGAGACTAGGCCAGCGCTCCATCGCCAGCATATATCACAAAGGAGTCCGCGCATTGATCGAAACGGACATTGTCTGGGACTCAACGGACAGCGCATCGAAGGACTGGACATCGACCCTATCAACAAGGTGCCGGCATTGCGTCAGATGGGTTCAACATCAACTGGGACAGATCGAACCGGAAGCGAGCCGCTTCGACGAACCGGATCGGCCCTGCATCATCCAAGAATTGTAGCGAAGGAGGATGTCCGGCGCCGGCCAGCACTGCTGCGTCGGCTTATTGGACATCGGAGGCCTCCTGCTCACCGCTTGCGCGCCTGGTCCCGGGAGGCACTGCCCGGTTCTGGCCGCTACGGTGGCGGAACGGCCTGTAATTTCCGAGCTTGGTGCGTGAGGAGTATTTGCCGTCGACAAGACCAAGCGGCTTCTGATCTGCCGCCTGGGTCAGCGTTTCAGCGGGCTCGGGGGCGATGGTGGGCGGCGCGACGATTGGCTCGGGAACGAGCGTTGGGGCTGGGACTACTGGCGCACCACCGATCAGGGTCAGACGCCTCTGCGCCACGGCCTCGGCGGCCGCCCTTATTGGGTCATCCTCGGTGTGGACGTAGCGCATGAACATGGTGACGGTCTTATGCGCGGTGAGCGCCATGCCGACCTTCACCGGCACGCCGGAGTTGGCGATGTCGGTTGCCGAGCGGTGTCGGATGCCGTGCGTGCCGATGTGCGGCAGACCGGCCCGCTCGAGGATGCGCTTCCAGCCGTGATAGTAGGTGTGCTTCGACATCGGGAGGTTCGGATCGAAGATCGACGGGCAGACGAAGGGCGAGACTTCGAGCCGCGGCGCCGTTTCGAACAGCCGGGCCGCCTCCGCGCTCATCGGCTTGGACATAACGCCGGTCTTGCTATCGGGCCATTCGATGCGCCGGTTGTCGAGATCGACCCAAGCCCATTCGAGCTGCCGGATCTCCGACATGCGCGCGGCGAATTCGAATTGGAGCCGGACTGCGAGGAGGATGAAGGGATGCTCCAGGCCCTCGGCTTCGGCCTTGTCGAGGTAGGTGTAGAGGAGCTTCAGTTCCGTATCGGTGATCAGCCGGGTCTTTCCCCGTTCCGGAAACTTCGGGATGTGGCGGCACGGGTTGGACCCGTCGGGCCGCATTCCCCAGACCTCGGCCATGTTGAACATCTTACGCACCGCAGCCAGAACACGGTTCGCGTTTGTCGGGGTCCTCGACATTCTCTTCATGAGGTTCGCGATGTCGGCCCGCGTGACGTCGGGCACCTTCATCTGGCCGAGATGCGGCACGATATACAGCTTCCCGTAGCCCCGGTTGGATTTGACGGTCGAGGGCTTGTTTCGGCTTTCCGAATAGTCGTCGATAAACCGGTCGAAGAGTTCCTTGACTGTCAGTGCCTTTCGCATGGCGGAGCGTTCGGCGCTCGGGTCCTTGCCCTTGCGGACGTCGGCGAGCCAGTTCTGGGCAATCGTTCGAGCCTGCTCCACGGTGATTTCGCCGAAGCGGCCGATGGCGGGCTTTCGCCGCTGGCCGTTGGCGGCGACGTAGGCCACCATGAATATCTTGCGTCCGGTCGGGGTGACCTTCAGCAAGAACCCCGGTATGATGGTGTCGCGAAGTTCGTAGGGTTCCTGATCGGCCGTTGCGGCATCGACGATCGTCTTGGTGAGCTTGATTTTGGGCATTCCTAACCTCCATTAAAGTCGATTTCAGGTGCAGAATAGGTGCAGCCAGAAATCAAACCGTGGCGTATGTCCGGTCAGGTATGGATGGTTGGACGGGCCGAAAAAGCTAGTGGCTACAATCGGTTATCGTCCAATTGGATACCGCCGGATAAGATTAGGATAGGGCATATCCGGCCTCTCAAAATCGAGTTCCGCAAGGAGTGCTGGTTCGATTCCGGCTAGGGGCACCATTTTTTCTGATCTCACGCCGGTTCGCTTCGCTCACGGCTCCGATGGGAAGGCCTGACCGGCCGACGGGCAGTCGCCCTTGCGAACCCTGCGGGTTCGGATATGTGCCGGAAAGGCGCACCACCTCATCCTTCGAGTGATCGACACTCACCGCATGTTGCCGGTGTGGCCTTGCGAATATCTGCCGGGCTGCGGCCAGACCGTCAGGCCGTGGGGTTCGAGGCCAACGGGGATCTTCACCACCGCGCCCGAACTGGTGTCGATCATATAGACCTCGCTGTCGAAGCGACCTGACAGCCAGAGTTGCTTGCCGTCGGCGCTGACATTGCCCATGTCCGGGCTGCCGCCGCCAGGTATGGGCCACTGCGCGACAACCGCACGGGTGGCGAAATCGATGACGGTTACGCTGCCCGGCCCGTTTGCACGACCCTGTTCCATCTTGTGCGAGCCGCGGTTTGAAACATAAAGCCTTGTTCCGTCGCGGCTGACGACGAAGCCGTGCGTTCCGATGCCGGTGGCGATAAAGCCGATTTCGGTGAAACTGTCGCCGTCGACCAGGAAGACGCCGTCGTTCATCATGTCGGCGACATAGAAGACCTTGCCGTCGGGGGAAAGCCGGATGTCCTGCGGCATGCCCATTTTCGAGAGAACCAGACTGCCCAGGATCTTCTGGTTCTTCAGGTCGATCTTGATGAGGCCGCCATCGCCAAACTCGCAGGTGAAGATGGCGTAGGACTGTCGGCGGAAAAATCAGCGTGATTGATGCCGGGGCAGGACGGTGTTGGAAGGATCGATTTCAGCGCCATGGTTTGCGGATCGCGAAAGTCGAGCCGCCGGTAGGCTTCGTCGACAATGACCGCCGAACCGCCATCCGGCATGAAATACATGTTGTAGGGATCCTCGACCGGAATTTCCTTGCCCGGCTTGCCGGTCTTGGGATCGATGGGCGTCACACTGCCCTTGGTTGAGCCGCTGGCATTGTTGGCGACCCACAGCGTCTTCAGGTCCCAGGATGGAACGACATGCTGCGGCTTACGTCCGACCGGAAACCTGTCGACCTCCTTGAGCGTCGTGGTGTCGATCACCGATACGCTGTTGGATGAACGGTTCGGAACATAGACGCGTGGCAGCGCGCCTGCCGTGGCCGGGCTCAAGTGACCGATGGTCGTTTCGCTGTAGACATTGACGGGAGAGCGGGCTGGTGGCTCGCTGCAGTCCTCCGGGCAGGAGCCGGCCGAAGCGATATTCGACGACAGGGCAACCGACAACAGAAACGGCGCGCAGGCGCCGGCCAACCGCCAGAAATTCTCGATCATTTGGGCTGCTTTGCCATGAAGCCGCGGATCGCATCGGTCGTTCCATTGACGATCAGGTCGACGCCGAGCTGGCCGAATTCGGCCGAAGACCGTGTCGGGTCGCCGTTGTAGACGCCGTCATGGGCATCGAGTTTCGGAGCGGCCGCAAGGCGATCCTTGCGCACCATGGAGGGATCGATGGCGAGCATGAGCGAAGTATCGGCCAACCCCGCATGGGTTCCAATTTCGGAACGCTTTGCTCCGGCGGCCAGGAGTTTCTCGACATAGGCGTCCTGGGTGATCCGGTAGTATTCCAGCGCTGCAAAAACACGCACCGGCGTCTTTTTCCATTCGGCATTCAGGCGATCGGCGACAAGGCTTTCATCGGCCTGGTAACCGCCATGGTCGCCGATTAGCACGATGGTCTTGAAGCCGTGCAGCTTGAAGCTGCGGGCCGTGGATTCGAGCAATTGCTCGAACGTCTTGTCGCTGATCGTGATCGTGCCTGGAAACCGCATATGGGCGGTCGGCGGGTCGACGGTTCCCTCCGGGACATAGGCGATGACCGGAGCGACCAGCGCGTTGCCGAGCTTCTCGGCTATCTTTTCAGCCAGGAACTTGACCCGCACATTGTGCTTGCCCAATGCCATTGCGGGGCCGTTCTGCTCGGTGCCGCCTATGGGGACGATGATCGTGGTTGTGCCGGCACCGATGCGGTCGTGCAACTCGGTCCAGGTCTGGTCTTCAAGGAAAACCGACGCATTGGCGGCGGCGGTCGCCACCAACAGCAGGAATGGCAAGAGGGCGAAAACCGTGCTTGCAAGGATGGCGCCGCGCCGCGTGATCATTTCGACCTCAAAACCATCGTCCGCCCGAGCGTATACATGCGCCTGCCGACTGTCATATTACGGAATTGTAAAAGCCGTGTGCCGGTGAAATCCGAGACGGAGATCATGATCTACCGGCGCCCCAGCAAGCTCTTCATGCGGATGCGCAGCAGGCGGGCCATGTTGCGGGTCTCGCGGTAGAGGTGCAGTTGCGAGGCGGCCTGGCGGGTAAGGCGGTCGGCGTCCGGCGTCAGGCCGATCACCCGCGTGCCCATCGGCTTGCGCTCGGTCCATAGCCGGCTCATCACCGGATGGTCGGGGACGGCGCAGGAATCGGTCATCATGATGTTGGGATCGTCGAGATGCTGCCTGGTCACCTCGATCATCAGCAGCGATCCCGGCGAATAGGCGGCCAGCGTCTCGTCATAGGCCGTCTTCCAGGTGTAGGCGACGCCGGCTTCGACGAAGACGATCAGGCAGGCTATGGTGCGGCCGTCGAGCGTCAGCGAATGGATGCGGCACATGTCCTGCTCGGCCAGCCGGTGCACGGCTTCGCGGGCGAAGGCGGCGCGGTAGCGGTCGATCGCCATGGCGGTGCGTTCGCGGCCTTTCCAGCCGGCTGCTTCAAGCGACAGGAAGCTTTCGATGGCGTGGCGGATCTCTTCGGGCCCACGCGCCACGACATGCTCCAGCCTGCCGAGGTCGCCGAGGCGCCGCTTCAGCCGGCGGAACTCGCGATAGTGGTGCGAACGCAGCGAGGCCTTCAGATACGCGTCGCCGTCGGCTTCGCTCTCCAGCGCGGGGCGCTGCGTCTGGCCGGTGGTGACCAGCGTCAGGCCGCGCGTCTCGGCCACGGTGCCAAGCAGGCTCGCCACCGGGCCATCGAGCCGGATATCCGGCAGGACGAAGACTTTCGGCAGCCTGAGGTGCGGGCGCGACAGCATCGAGAAGAAGTCCTCGACGACGCCGACCGGGTCGTCGCGGTCGACCAGCGGCGTGCCGAGCGGACCGAACGGGCTCGACCATGTGCGCATGACCGGCACGCCGAGCGGTATCCCCGGCCGTTCCACCGAGAACGGCACCAGCAGCCGCAACCGGTTGCGGTATTCGTCGCCGTCGCGGATCACCGCCAGCCGCACCTCGCGATCCTCGAGCCGGGGCATGGCCGGCGCCAGGAAACGCGGGTTGAAGAAGACGTTCGGCTCGATCGGGCGGGTGCACAGATAATCCAGTTCCTCGACCAGGTCGAAGCCGGCCGATGCCGGGTAGATGGCGAGTTTGCGCTCGGGCCGGTTGTTGGCGAGGATTTCGATATGGGCGGGATCGGCGTCGCGGGTCAGCCCGGCAAGGCCGGACACCATGGCGCCGGCCGTGCCGCCGCTGGTTTCCTCGAGCAACGGGATGGCGGCCATCACACGGCTCCTTTGGCGGGCACGAAGATGAGCATGACGATGCCGAGCTTGCGCCACACCGTGAAGGACAGCGCGCAGGCCTCGAAGATCATGGCAAAGGCGGTGGCCATCGCCGCGCCCCACAGGCCGAAGTGCGGAATCAGCACCACGTTGAGGCCGATGTTGAAGGCCAGCGTCATGGCATAGACGGCGGCGCAGATGTTCTGGTTGCCGCTCATCGTCAGCAGGCTTTCGCACGGACCGACGGCGGCGCGCGCCACGACGCCGAAAACGAGCACGAACAACAAGGGATAGCCGCGGGTGAATTCAGGGCCGAACAGCACCAGCATCGGCTCGCCGAGCGCCAGCACCAGCATCGCCATCAACAGCGAGGGCCAGAACGTCCACGACACCGTCTCGCGGGCAAAGGCGGCGAGCTTTCGCGGTTCGCCATGGGTGAACTGCGCGTAGCGCTGGGCAACGCCGGCCTTGACGGCGAAGTAGACGAAATGCACCAGCGCCAGCGTCTTCACCGTGGCGAAATAGACGGCGACGTCGTTGGGATCCATATAGGCGCCGACCATCAGCACGTCGGCGTTGGTGAGCAGGAAGAAGAAGCTTTCGACCAGGAAGATCGGCAGCGACACGATGAACCATTGCGCGAAATGGACCTTCATCGGCCCTGCCGGGATCTGCTTTTCCATGCGCTGGGTGACGCCGATGAGTTGACCGAGCGTGGTGACATAGGTGGCGGCGATCGAAGCGAAGATCGCGGTCCTGGCGTCGGGCGCGTAGCCGGCGACCAGCATCAGCGCCATGAACAGCAGGATCAGCACCGGCCGTATCAGATAGGTCGGCGACAGCGCGAACAGCGCCCATGAATTGGCGCGCGCCAGCCCCTGCAGCAGGTCGGACATGGCGATCATCGGCAGGCAGATGACGCCAAGGATGAACGGTATCACATAGTAGTTTTCGATCCATGGTGCGGCCAGCCACACGCCGAGCGCGCCGAGCCCGGCGATGATCGTCGAGGCGATCAGCACGAACAGACGGCTGGCCAGCACGATGCCGCGCAGTTCGGCCAGCATGCCGCGCTCGCGGTATTCGGGAATGAAGCGGATGACCGACGTATGGAAGCCGAGGCAGGCGAGGTTGCCGACGATGACCATCGTCACCCAGACGAGGACGAAGATGCCGTATTCGAACGAGCCCATCCAGCGCGCCATCAGCACCTGGCTGACGAAGGCGATGACGGCGCTGATGATGCGGATGGAGAAGGCGATGACCGACATGCGGCCGGCTTCGCCGCGCTCGTCGGCGGTGAACAGCACGGTGTCGATGCGGCCAAGCAGCGGTCCCATGCGCAGCGCCAAACGCTGCGGCAAGAACCGCCCGGCTGTCGTGGCCGCGGAAAAGCGCACCCCGATGACTCTCCGTTTTCCGCCTCTTTTCAGGCTTTGGTGTATCGAAAACACATTAAGAAACGGTTGGGTGAGGAGGCGTAGTGAAAGGGAAGGCGGGAGAAGTCATGTTCACCGCTTGTTCACTGGATGTCTAAACGATACATATTCCACTTGGCGTTGTCAGAATCGAATCTGGAATCGATCCGTGTCGGAATATGAAATTCTAAGATCCAGAATTGGAAAAGAGGGCGCTGATCGGGCGGTCACATACGGATGGATTGCGCCGCCGGAAGGCGCTTTGAACGGTCAAATACCGTTTCCGTTGGGAGAGGAGGGTTTGCGCGCCTCGACCAGCCCCCATGTCGTCAAGGCACCAAGTTCGAAAGCGTCGCAGCTCGGTCAGTTCATGACGCCCGAGTCAATATCGGGATTTATGGCTGGGCTGTTTGGTAAGGCGCTCCCTTCGGATGTTCGACTGCTGGATGCTGGGGCAGGCAAAGGCGCCTTAACAACGGCATTTATAAATCACTGGATGGCCTCTCGTTCGGATGGAGTTATCCAAACAACTTGTTATGAAATTGATCAAGAATTCTCAAATATATTGAGAGAAAACATTTCTCTATTGAGCGGATCTGGGAGGGATATTTCTCATGAAGTGCGAAACGTAGATTTTATCGATCATGCGTCTACTGCGCTGCGTCTAGGGAGATTTCGGAAATTTACGCATGCCATTCTTAATCCGCCATACAAGAAAATAAACACTGCATCGCACCACAGAGCATGTCTGAGTGCCATAGGCTTGGAAACCGTAAATCTATATGCTGGATTTGTTGGCCTTGGTATTGCGATGATGGAGGAAGGTGGTGAATTGGTTGCTATTATTCCACGCAGCTTCTGCAATGGTCCCTACTACCAACCATTCCGCCAGTTTATTTTTCGCCACGCGTCTATTCGACAGATTCATCTGTTCGACGCCCGCAACAAAGCTTTTAAAGGGGACGGCGTACTCCAAGAAAATATCATCATTCATCTAACGCGTGGTGAAGAGCAGGGTGAGGTGACAATTTCGACGTCGACCGATGACACATTTTTAGATTATCGTGAGACCATTCATGCTTTCGACAGCATTGTTCTAGCCCGCGACGCCGAGCAATTCATTCATATCCCGACAGCCGACGGACCTGATCTACTAACAGGCTCAGCCTTCCAGTATCGGCTTGACGAGTTAGGTGTGTCTGTTTCCACCGGTCCAGTGGTTGATTTTAGGATGAAAAATGATCTTCGTGCCGAATACGAACCGGGCACGGTCCCATTGCTCTACCCCAGTCATTTCACACACCACGGTTTCGCGTGGCCAAAGCCCGGCTTTAAGAAAGCAAATGCCATCCGCGAAACACGGGAAACAGCTAAATGGCTGTTTCCGTGTGGCTTCTATACGGTCGTGCGCCGCTTTTCCTCCAAGGAGGAGCGCCGCCGCATAATCGCCAACGTGGTTGAGCCTACGGCATTGCCGACCAAAATGATTGGGTTTGAAAATCATTTGAACGTGTTTCACGACAGGAAGCAGCCGCTAAGTGAAGACATGGCACGGGGTATGGCCACCTATCTGAACTCCACCGTGGTTGACCAGTGTTTCCGGCGCTTCAATGGGCATACCCAAGTCAACGCAACCGATCTCAAGACTATGAGGTACCCGAGCCGCGATGCACTGGCCTTGCTTGGCAAATGGGCCAAGAGCCATCCGCAACCCTCACAGGAGACTATAGATGCGCGGGTGGCCGAACTCGCATGAGACATCCTCACGTTGATGCGGCCATGCAAATTCTGACCGATCTTGGCTTTCCTCGCAGACAGAGAAACGAGCGCTCCTCATTAACATTGCTCGCACTTCTTAATTTGCATCCGAACCAAACATGGGACGCTGCGGCTGCACCCCTAATGGGCATAACGCCAATAATGAATTGGTTCCGTGAGCGCTATGGCAAGACCTATAAGCCGAACACTCGGGAATCTATTCGTCGCCAGACGATACATCAGTTTGTTAATGCAGGACTCGTTCTTCGCAATCCTGATGACCTCAATAGGCCGATAAACAGTAAGGACACTGTTTATCAGATCGCACCAAGTGCTCTGGCTTTAATGCAATTGTACGCGACAGCGGAGTGGGACATTGCATTGCTCTGGCCCGTTATCTTGAGCGATGGAAAACTCTAGCCGACCGCTATGCTCGCGAACGCGAAATGAATCTTGTTCCTGTTCGTATTTCGGATGAGATCAGTATCCACTTGAGCCCAGGAAAACATAGTCGCCTTATCCGTGCCATTATTGAAGAGTTCGCGCCGCGCTTCGCGCCGGATAGTGTGCTGATCTACGCCGGAGATACCGGCGACAAGACGGGTTATTTCGACCACATGCGACTTGCCGCCCTTGGCGTCACTGTTGATAGTCATGGCAAGATGCCTGACGTCATCCTGCACTACGCTGATCGTGGCTGGCTTTTACTCGTGGAATCAGTCACGAGTCATGGTCCAGTCGACCCAAAACGGCACGAAGAGTTGATACAATTGTTCGCGAGTTCGACTGCGGGTCTTGTTTATGTCACAGCATTCCCAACGCGGGCTGTGCTTGCGCGTTACATCGCCGAAATTGCCTGGGAAACTGAGGTATGGGTAGCGGATGCGCCTACGCATCTTATCCATTTCAATGGCACACGTTTTCTTGGGCCATATGCGGTGGAATGACGGCCTTAACAAGCAATATGAGGAGAAGAGCTGCCGATGAAAGCGCTCGTTCCACCCTTTGCCGAGTTCTTTGTGCCAGTCTTGCGAGCATTGGATGCGCTCGGTGGCTCGGCTTCGATCGAGGAAATTGACGACAAGACAGCTGTGTTGATGGACATTTCCGATGCGGCGCGGTCAGTGCTGGTTGGCGACGGGCCAAGGTCGAAATTCGACTATCGCTGCGCCTGGGCGCGGAGCTGGTTGAAGAATGCGGGCCTAACGAACAACAGCGAGCGCGGCGTGTGGGCCCTCACGGCGGAGGGCCGCACATCGCTGTCACTTGATCCCGAAGAGACCGTACGGCGTGTGAGGCGAGCCGATGCGGCATTACGCAAAGCGAAAGTTGTCGCTGCCCCCGAGCGCGTGGAGGCTGAAGCGGAAGCGGCGGACATCGCCTTGAAGGACTGGCGAGAGCAACTTCTCGACATTCTTCTGGCGCTTGATCCGGCGGCCTTCGAACGATTGTGCCAAAGGCTTCTCCGGGAGGCTGGCTTTATCAAAGTCGAGGTGACTGGACGGAGCGGCGATGGTGGCATCGACGGCGCCGGCGTCTTGCGGGTCAACCTGCTTTCGTTCCACGTGCTGTTTCAGTGCAAGCGCTGGAAAGGCTCGGTCGGGGCAGGCGTTGTGCGCGATTTTCGCGGTGCGATGATTGGCCGAGCCGACAAGGGTCTTGTTATCACCACCGGAACATTTACTGCGGATGCTCGGCGCGAGGCCGTGCGCGATGGTGCGCCGGCTATCGACCTGATCGATGGTGATGGGCTATGCGACCTGCTCAAGGATCAGAAGATCGGCGTGCGGGTGAAAATGGTCGAGGAAGTGACGGTGGACGAGGCGGCCTTCGCGGGGTTTTAGCCGGCTAATCGCCGGCGTCGGCGCCGCCCCTCATCCGCCTGCCGGCACCTTCTCCCCGTATAGTGACGGGGAGAAGGAAGCATTCCCTACGCGAATGCGCCGTGGCAGTGCTTGTACTTCTTGCCGGAGCCGCAGGGGCAGGCTTCGTTACGGCCGACCTTGCCCCAGCTTGCCGGGTTGTTCGGGTCGCGGTCTTCAGGGGCGACGATGGCGTTCTGCTCCGGGCGGACCAAGAGGGCGGTCTCACCGCCTTCGAAATCATTCTCGCCGGTGCTGCCGTCGATATGCGTGCCGAACATGTCGGGCGCCTCGGGCGGCGGTGCTTCGGCGGCCTGGCGGACGAGTTCGACGCGCATCAGCTGCGCGGTGACGGCCTGGCGCAGATTGCCCAGCATCGCCTGGAACAGCTCGAACGCCTCGCCCTTGTACTCCTGCAGCGGATCGCGCTGGGCGTAGCCGCGGAAGCCGACGACCGAACGCAGATGGTCGAGATTGACGATGTGCTCGCGCCACAGATGGTCGAGCGTCTGCAGCACCACCGAGCGCTCAACATAGGTCATCACCTCGGGGCCGAAACGCTCGGAGCGCTCCTTGGCGGCGGCGTCGGCGGCCTGCGTGATGCGCTCGCGGATGTCGTCCTCGGCGATGCCCTCTTCCTTGGCCCACTCCTCGACCGGCAGGTCGAGATTGAGGAACTCGGCGACATCGGCCTTCAGCCCGGCAACATTCCACTGCTCGGCATAGGCGTTTTCGGGAATGGCCTTGGCGACGATCTCGTCGATGACCCCCTCGCGCATCTCGGCGACGATCTCGGTCAGGCCTTCGCCGTCCATCAGTTCGATGCGCTGCTCGAACACCACCTTGCGCTGGTCGTTGGAGACGTCGTCGTATTTCAACAGGTTCTTGCGGATGTCGAAGTTGCGCGCCTCGACCTTCTTCTGCGCCTTTTCCAGCGCCTTGTTGATCCACGGATGGATGATCGCCTCGTCTTCCTTGAGGCCGAGCTTCTGCAGCATGCCGTCCATGCGCTCGGAGCCGAAGATGCGCATCAGGTCATCCTGCAGCGACAGGAAGAATTTCGAGCGGCCGGGGTCACCCTGGCGGCCGGAGCGGCCTCTGAGCTGGTTGTCGATGCGGCGCGATTCGTGGCGCTCGGTGGCCAGCACGTAGAGGCCGCCGGCGGCCAGCGCCTTTTCCTTCAGGCGCTCGACGTCGGCATGGATTGCCTTTTCCAGCGCCTCGCGCTCGGGGCCTGCCGGCATGTCGCCAAGCTCATCTTCGATGCGCATCTCGGCATTGCCGCCGAGCTTGATATCGGTGCCGCGGCCGGCCATGTTGGTGGCGATGGTGATGGCGCCCGGCTTGCCGGCCTGGGCAACGATTGCTGCCTCGCGCTCGTGGTGGCGTGCGTTCAGCACCTCGAAATCGGTGAAGCCTTCCTTGCGCAGGCGCTCGGCCAGCTGCTCGGATTTTTCGATGGAGGTGGTGCCGACCAGCGTCGGCTGGCCCTTGGCGCTGGCCTCGCGGATCTCCCTGACGATCGCCTTGTATTTCTCCTCGACCGTCCGGTAGACCTCATCGTCCTCGTCCTTGCGGATGACCGGCAGATTGGTCGGGATCTCGGTGACGTCGAGATTGTAGATGTTGCCGAACTCCTCGGCCTCGGTCAGCGCCGTACCGGTCATGCCGGAAAGCTTCTTGTAGAGGCGGAAGTAGTTCTGGAAGGTGACGGAGGCGAGCGTCTGGTTCTCCGGCTGGATCGCCACATGCTCCTTGGCTTCAAGCGCCTGGTGCAGGCCTTCCGAATAGCGGCGGCCTGGCATCATGCGGCCGGTGAACTCGTCGATGATGACGATCTCGCCGTTGCGGACGATATAATCCTTGTCCTTCTGGAAAAGCCGGTGCGCCTTCAGCGCATTGTTGACATGGTGGACGATGGCGACGTTCTCGACGTCATAGAGCGACTCGCCCTTGAGCAGGTCGGCGTCGCGCAGCAGGTTCTCGAGCTTCTCGGTGCCTTCCTCGGTGAAGATCGAGGTCTTCTGCTTCTCGTCGATCTCATAATCCTGCGGCTGCAGCTGGATGATGAAGGTGTCGATGGTGTTGTACATTTCCGAACGGTCCTCGAGCGGGCCGGAAATGATCAGCGGCGTGCGCGCTTCGTCGACCAGAATGGAATCGACCTCGTCGACGATCGCGTAATTGTGACCGCGCTGCACCATCTGGGCGCGCTCGTATTTCATGTTGTCGCGCAGATAGTCGAAGCCGAGTTCGTTGTTGGTGGCGTAGGTGACGTCGGACTCGTAGGCGACGCGACGCTCTTCGTCGGACAGGCCATGGACGATGACGCCGACCGAGAGGCCGAGGAACTTGTAGACGCGGCCCATCCATTCGGAGTCGCGGGTGGCGAGATAGTCGTTGACGGTGACGACGTGGACGCCGTTGCCGGCGAGCGCGTTGAGGTAGACCGGCAGCGTCGCGACCAGGGTCTTGCCTTCGCCGGTGCGCATCTCGGCAATGCCGCCATTGTGCAGCACCATGCCGCCGATCAGCTGGACGTCGAAGGGGCGCATGCCGAGCACGCGGCGCGCCGCCTCGCGGGCGGTGGCAAAGGCCGGCACCAGAAGGTCATCGAGCGTGGCGCCGTTGGCGATGTCCTGGCGGAATTTCGCGGTGCGGCCGACCAGCTCCTCGTCGGAGAGCGCCCGCATCTCGTTTTCCATGGCATTGATCGCCTCGACGCGGGGCCGGGTCGATTTGACCCGACGGTCGTTGGAGGAACCGAAAACCTTACGGGCGAGACCGCCGAGACTGACCATCCAATGGTCCTTTCGATAGAATTCTCAATCTTGAGATGAGCGCCGGCCGGCCCCATCAATTCCACGTGAACGCACCGCCTGAACACGGGCAAACACAAAAAGCGCCCGGAAAACGGTTCTGGACGCAAAGTCGTTGGACAGATAAGAGGGGGCTCAACTGATGTCAACGCCGCGCTGGCCCTGCCGGTCGCGCCAAATTCCGCCACAATCTGGCTGATCTGGGAAGCCACCCCTCCTTACAATCCCTCACCGGAGTCATCTTCATGTCCTTGTTGTTCCGCCGCGCGTCGTTTGCCAGCCTCGGTCTGGCCTTCGGCCTGTCGGCCCTTTGCCTGTCGCCGCTGATGGCGCAGGAGACCGCTCCCGCCGCCCCGGCGGATGCAGCAGCGCCCGCCCCGGCGGCAGCGGCAGCACCTGCCGCGGCGCCGGTCGATCCGAATGCCGTGGTCGCCACGATCAACGGCCAGCCCTTGACCGAAGCCGACCTCGTGCTCGCCGAAGGCGAGCTGTCGCAGCAGTTCGCCCAGTTGCCGGCCGAGCAGCGCCGCGCCGCGGCGCTTTCGGCCGCCATCGAAATCCGCGTCATGGCCGCCCAGGCGGTCACCACCGGCCTCGACAAGGATCCCGACTTCCAGCGTCGCATGGCCTTCCTGCAGCAGCGCGCCCTGCATGGCGAGATGGTCGAGAAGGGCGTCGTCGACAAGGTCACCGACGCCGAGATTCGCGCCCGCTACGACCAGGAAATCGCCAACACGCCGCCGGTCAACGAGGTGCATGCCCGTCACATCCTCGTGAAGACGAAGGAAGAGGCCGAGGCGATCATCAAGCAGCTCGACGGCGGCGCCGATTTCCAGAAGCTCGCCAACGAGCACACCAGCGATCCCTCAGGCAAGACCAATGGCGGCGATCTCGGCTGGTTCGGACCTGGCCAGATGGTGCCGGAGTTCGACAAGGCAGCCTTCGCGCTCGAGGTCGGCAAATACACCGAGCAGCCGGTGCAGTCGCAGTTCGGCTGGCATGTCATCAAGCTCGAGGACAAGCGTGCCAAGCAGCCGCCGGCCTTCGACGACGTCAAGGACCAGGCCAAGCAGGCGGTCATCCGCGACAAGTATTTCGCGCTGGTCAAGTCGCTGCGCGCCGGCGCCAAGGTCGAGATCCCCGATGCCAACCTGAAAAAGGCGGTCGATACGCTGGAAAGCGCCAAGTAAGCCTGAAAGAATTTTGAAAGGGGCGCGGCAGCCAAGGGTTGCCGCGCCTTTTTTATCGGCCGGTGTCGGGTTTTATCGGCCGGTGTCGGGCGGCTTTAACTGTCGGGCGCTTCTATGCCTCGCATCACGTAACCGACGGCCTTGCGGATCGTCGCTTCGTCTTCGTCGAGGCGGTTGGTCAACAGATGCTTCCAGGCGAAGGAGGCGATCAGGTCGGCGACCAGCGCCGAATCGATGTCGGCGGCGATCTCGCCCCTTGCCTTGGCGCGTTCGAGTATCTGGCCGGTGTGGGACCGTCGGCCCAGCGCATAGTCGGCAAGTGCCGCGGACGCCGTATCATCCGACTGCGCCTCTGCGATCAGCGACCGGAACACGCTGCCCGACGATGTCTCGCGCCAGTGTGAAAACAGGTTTTTCAGAAAACCGACGAGATCCTCCTCCAGGCGCCCGGTGTCGGGAACATCGACGCGTTTCTGGCGCTGGTAGACTTCGAGCAGCAATGCGGCCTTGCTCGGCCACCAGCGATAGATGGTGGGCTTGCCGGCGCGGGCGCGGCGCGCCACCGCCTCGATCGAGAAACCGGCATAACCGGCCTCGACCAGCACGGCCTCGGCGGCTTCGAGAATGGCGCCGGCGCTGTCGGGGTTGCGCCGTGCGCCGATCGATTTGCGCGCCGGATCGGCGTCTTCGGCCATCTCTGTCGTCCTCGCCAACAATTTCGCCGGCATCGTACTTGACCCGGCGATCAAACGAAACGGCCCGTTTTTGAGCTTTTGGTGGCGGCGCACGCCTCGCCGTCAGCCGATGTCTATTGTATCGCTTGCGATGTCTCGGACTCGATGCGCCATCCTTCTTCGGCCTTGACCAGGCCAAGCGTGACGCGCGCCTTGCCGGTCAGACGGGCCGCCGACTTGTCCTTCGGCACATAATCATAGCGCATCGCAAAGACGGCCTCGGCGCGATCCTGGCCATGCGGGGTGACCTGAAGGCTGCCGGGCTCCAGGCCGAGCGACCAGGAGGCCCATTGCGCGAACCAGTCGGTCTTGACCTTGACGATGGCGTCGGCGTCGTAGCGCGTGCCGAAGATGGTCGCCGACGAGCCGTAGAGCCGCTTGACGGTCTCGCTCATCGCCTTGATGTCCGGCGCCAGATAGTCATTGCGCAGGAATTTCTCGATCGATCCCTTATCTTCACCGACGGATCGTTCAAGCGCGGCGACTTCCGTCGAGGATGCCGGAGCCGCGGCCGGCTTCTGGGGCCGGGCGGGCTGTCCGTCCGAGACGAATTCGAAGCGTTCGAGCAGCGAGCCCTGTTCCCAGGGGCGCTGCGCCTCGCGCGTTTGTGAAACCACGTCGCGGCGCACCGCGATCATCATGTCGTTGATGCTCTGGCCGGGTTCGGCGATGTGGCGCAGCAGAGCGGCGGCGAAGGGCGAGTTGCGCCCGCTTCCGTCCATGGCGACCGCGCCCGGCGCGGTCGAGAAGGCGATGAACGAGCCGCGCGTCGAATCGAACTGCGCCAGGCCGGCCAGCGCCGTTGCCGAGCGGGTGGTGGCGGTGCGGCTCAGGCCGCGGGCAAACGGATTGTTGCGGCAGGCATCGAGAAACACCAGGCTGACCTTGGTCTGCTGCTCCATGATGTCGAGGACTTCGTCGATCGGCACGGCCTCGAGTTGGAGTTTTACCGGCATGTCGAGCTTGGCGTCGACCGGCACGATGTAGTTGCGCCCCTCGACCTGCAGGCCGTGACCGGCATAGTAGAAGAGCCCGACGCCGGCGCCTTCGAGCGCATCGGAGAACTCACCAATGCTGCGTTCAAGCTCGCGTTTGCCGAGATCGTTGCCTTCGATGACCTCGAAGCCGATGGAGCGCAGCTTGTCGGCGATGTCGAGCGCGTCGTTGACCGGATTGGCCAGCGTACCGGCCTCGGCGTAGGTGCCGTTGCCGATGACCAGCGCCACGCGCCGCTCCGGCTGCGCGTCAGCTCTCAGCAGCAGAAGTCCCAGAAATGCCCAAGCGAGGATCGCAAGTCTGCCCATGGGAAGATCATAGCGCCATAGGTCCCGGCGACGCCAACGGATTTGAAATGCAAGCTTAATCCCCAAGGGGTCCCAGCCCCTGGCAAGAGCGAAAACGCCCTTGCGCCGGGGCGTCGTATCGGGCAAACCGGCCTTCCCCTTACGATTTTTTGCTGCCCGAGGTCTCCATGTCCACGACGATTTCGCCGCTTGCGCCGAAGAAATATCCCAAGATGCCGGCCATCGAGGGGGTGCGCATCGCCACCGCGGAGGCGGGGATAAAGTACAAGAACCGCACCGATCTGCTGACCATGGTGTTCGATGAAGGCACGGCAGTCGCCGGCGTGTTCACCAAATCGAAATGCCCTTCGGCGCCGGTCGATTTCTGCCGCCAGAATCTTGCCGCCGGCAAGGCGCGGGTGCTGGTCGTCAATTCCGGCAACGCCAATGCCTTCACCGGCAAGAAAGGCCGCGAGTCCACCGCACTGATCGGCGAAGCGGCGGCGAAAGCGGCCGGCTGCAAGGCAAGCGAGGTTTTCCTCGCCTCTACAGGCGTCATCGGCGAGCCGCTCGACACCGGCAAGTTCAGCCATCTGCTGGCCGGGCTGGTCAGCAACGGCGAGCCTGATTTGTGGACGGAAGCGGCCAAGGCGATCATGACCACGGATACCTATCCGAAAGTGGCGACCGCGACAGTCAAGCTGGGCGACACCGATGTCACCATCAACGGCATCTCCAAGGGCGCCGGCATGATCGCGCCCGACATGGCAACGATGCTGTCCTTCATCGCCACCGACGCGCCGATCGCCGCATCCGTTCTGCAGGATCTGTTGTCACGCGGCACGGCCAAGACCTTCAACGCGGTTACCGTCGACAGCGATACCTCGACCAGCGACACGCTGCTGCTCTTCGCCACCGGCAAGGCCGCCAACCGCGGCGCGCCTGGGATAACAGACCCGAAGGATGCGCGCCTTGGCGCGTTCCGGCGAGCGCTCGGCAAGATGCTGAAATCGCTGGCGCTGCAAGTGGTGCGTGACGGCGAGGGCGCCCGCAAGCAGGTCGAAGTCACCGTCACCGGCGCGAAATCGGCCCGGTCGGCCAAGCGAATCGCGCTGTCGATCGCCAATTCGCCGCTGGTCAAGACGGCGGTCGCCGGCGAGGATGCCAATTGGGGCCGCGTCGTCATGGCCGTCGGCAAGGCCGGCGAGCCCGCCGATCGCGATCGGCTGTCGATCTGGTTCGGCGACAACAGGCTGGCGCATGAGGGCGAGCGCGACCCCGGCTATTCCGAGGCAGCGACATCGGCCTACATGAAGCGCGACGATATCAGCATCCGCGCCGATATCGGCATCGGTCGCGGCAAGGCGACGGTGTGGACTTGCGACCTCACCCAGGAATACGTCGCCATCAATGGCGATTATCGGAGCTGATGGTCTTGGCTTCCAGGCATCCGGCAAGCATGCTGGCGATCGTGCGCCGCTACGAGGCGGCCGGCTTTCGCGCCTGGCCGGCAGCCGCGGTCCATTATGACGGCACCTGGGTGGTGCGGCTGACCGCCGGCCATCCGGCCAAGCGGCTGAACTCGGTCAATCCGCTCGACCCCGGCGACATCCAGCACATTGCCGACCGCATCGGTCGCGCCAGCCGCCGTTTCGATGCCTATGGCAGGCCGCTGACCTTCCGCATGTCGCCGCTGTCAGGCCCGGATCTGGCCAGCCATCTCGACCGCGAGGGCTGGAGCCGATTCGACGAATCGCTGGTCATGCGGCTGCCGCTGGCCGATGCGCAGCTTGATGCCGCCATGGACCAGATCCCGCTGAAGGACATCAGCCGCTTCATCGGCGCGTCGCTCAAGGTCAGTGGTTCGGACGTGTCGCTGCGGCCCGGCCTGTCGGAGATCATCGGCGCCATCCAGCCCGAAGCCGGGCTGTTCGCGCTCGAAGATGGAGCCGAGGCGCTGGCGACGCTGATCTGCGTGCACGACGGCGATCTCGCCGGCCTGTTCGAGGTTGCCACCGACAAGTCGGCGCGCAACAAGGGCCACGGCCGCAACCTGATCCTGTCGGCGCTGAAATGGGCGCGGCTGCGCGGCGCGCGGGAGGCCTGGCTGCAGGTCGAGGCCGGCAATGCACCGGCACTGGCGCTCTATCATTCGCTCGGCTTCGACGAAGTCTATCGCTATCACTATCGCCGGCCGCCTGTTCATGAGTGAAGTTGGGCATGAGTGATGTGACGATCGCCGGCAAGCGCCTGCTTCTGGTCGCCGCCTGCGCGCTGGTCGATGCCGACGGCCGCGTGCTGCTGGCGCAGCGACCCGAGGGCAAGCAACTCGCCGGCCTGTGGGAATTTCCCGGCGGCAAGGTCGAGCCCGGCGAGACGCCGGAACAGTGCATCATCCGCGAACTGCACGAGGAAATCGGCATCGAAACCGACATTCCCTGCCTGGCGCCGCTCACCTTCGCCTGTCATTCCTACGATGATTTCCACTTGCTGATGCCGCTGTTCATCTGCCGCCGCTTCCGCGGCATCGCTCAGCCCAGGGAAGGGCAGGCGCTGAAATGGGTGCGGCCAAAGCAGATGCGCGACTACCCGATGCCGCCGGCCGATGCGCCGCTGATCCCGTTCCTCATCGATCTCCTTTGAGAGGCCGACATCTGCCTGAAGCGCGTCGCGTTTGAACGGATTCGGGCGACGCGCTTTGGCTCTTGTTTCCAGGCATGTCGTTCTCGCAAAACCGGGGCGACTTTTGCGCGGCATGCATTAGTTGCCAGCCGAGGCTCCGTATCAGCTAACGTTAATGGAAGATTTATCTTGCCGTGAAAAATTGAAGCAAGGTCGTTTCGCGGCCGCGCCGCCGATTTGCTGGGGAGCGATAGAATGAGCCAAGACAGGGATTGGGACTCGATCCGGCCCGAGCGCAGCTTTAGCGCCGCCGACGCGGGCATGGGCATATTGCGGATCACACTTTTGTTCGGTTCGGCCGCGGTGGCGCTGGCGCTGGTCGCGACACCTTTCCTCGACAATCAGACGCGCTCGCTGGTTCCCCACGACGATCTTGCCGGCGGGCTCGACATGACGGCCACAGGCTCGATCAGCCGTCACGAAACCTATACGCTGCGCCGCAGCGTGCTGCAGCCGCAACCTAGTTCGGTCTGCATTATCCGGTCCAACGGCACAAGCAGCGGCGACTGCTGACATGGTTAAGAGATTCCGGCAAAGCAGAGGTTTCACCGCCTGTTAAGCTTTTGCCGTTAACCTTTCTTAACAGATCGGCGGTAAGGTCCCAACGAGAGGGGTTGAGATCATGAAAGCAGTGCTGCTGCGTTTTCTGAAGGACGAGAATGGCGCGACGGCCGTCGAATATGGGCTGATCCTCGCCGTGCTGTCGCTGGCCATCGTCGGCGGCATCAATCAGGTCTTCAACTCCATCACCTGGCTGTTCAGCGACAACGGCAGCAGGCTTGCGAACGCCTTCGCACCCTGAACGGGCTGTCCGCGCCTGACCCGATCATTGCCCGTCTGGAGCCTCCAGTATCGTCTTCAGCGAGACCTTGGCCGAACCCGGTTTCAGCGGTTTCTGCTGCGAGGCGTCGGGCGCCCAGCCGGACATCCAGACAATCGAGAAACTTGCCCTCACCCGGCCGTCGCGGTCGGAAAACCGCTCGGCGTAGATTTCCGCCGCACGGGCAAACAGCTTGCGTGAGCCGGGCCGGCGGCTGCGATCGGTGAGTGGGCTGGTTTCGCCCATGGCCCGCAGATCCGCCATCAGGCTGAGCAGGCTGGCATAGCGCACCGTCACCGTCTCGACGTCGGCGACCGGCAGAGCGAAACCGGCGCGTTGCAGAAGCGCACCGGCATCGCGCACGTCGGTGAACGGGATGACACGCGGGCTGGCGCCGCCGTAAAGCTCGGTCTCGGCCGCAAGCAGGCTTTCGCGCAACTCGAAAAGCGTGCCTGCGCCGGCAAAGGCGCCGAGGAAAAGCCCGTCCGGCCGCAGCGCGCGGCGGATCTGGATCAGCATGCCGGGGATGTCGTTCATCGCCTGCAGCGACAGAAGCGAGATCGCCAGATCGAGGCTTTCCGGTTCGAACGGAACGGTTTCGAGCGGTGCGATCATGCCAGCGCCGCCACCGGTCAGGAAAGCCGTGTCCGTCTCGACGCGGACAATGTCGGTGACCTTGCCGCTCCCGGCGAGTATTTCGGCTGCCGCCGATGTCTGGCAAAACAGCACCGCCGCCTTGCCGAACCGGCGCTCGACGGCACCCAGCCGGTCGGCAAGATCCTCGGCGGCTCGGCGCATGAGGAAGTCGGCGCCGTCAACCGGAGTGTCAAGCGCGCGCCGCTTGTGCGCCAGCCAGAGAGAAATATCCACTATCGGCTGCAACTGGCAGATCCTTGTTTGTCCACGCTCTGATATAGTGGCGCGCAGGACCAACCACGTGGCCGATCCGATGCCCAAGATCAAGCCCATCGAGATCAGGAGCCTGGCCCGATCGGCCCTCGGCTGGCCAGCCCGTATTCTGTTTCCGCCGGTCTGCGCCGGGTGTCGCCGGCATGTCTCGCAGCCCGGCGTGCTGTGTGGCGCCTGCTGGACAAACCTGCGGCTTCTGGAACGGCCATGGTGCCCGGTGATGGGTACGCCGTTCACCCACCATATGGGCGAGGGCTTTCTGTCAGCCGAGGCGATCGCCGATCCGCCGCCCTTCGAGCGGGCGCGGGCGGCTGTCGCCTATTCCGGCGTCGCCCGCCAGATGGTGCAAGGGCTGAAATACCAGGACCGCACGGATCTCGCGCCGTGGATGGCGCGCTGGATGGTGCGCGCCGGCGCCGATCTTATCGCCGACGCGGATGTGGTGGTGCCGGTGCCGCTGCACTGGCGGCGTTTTTTCAAGCGTCGCTTCAACCAGTCGGCGGAATTGGCACGGGCGGTCTCGGTGCTCAGCGAATTGCCCTTCGCGCCCTCTGCGGTGCGGCGCGTGAAGCTCACCCGCCAGCAGGTTGGGCTGGAGCGCAGCGAGCGCGAGGAGAATGTGCGGGCGGCCTTTCGGGTGCCGGTCGAGGCGGAAATCGAGATCGCCGGCCGCAGGGTGCTTTTGATCGATGATGTCTACACCACCGGTGCCACCGTGCGCGCCGCCACCAAGGCGCTGAAAAAGGGTGGCGCCGGCGCCGTCGACGTGCTGACCTTCGCCCGTGTGTTGCCGGGGGACTTCCGGGCGGACGAGTCCGCGACTATATAAGTCGGCAACGATAGTGGAAATTCGTCATGGTCGATGTCACGATCTACACCCGCATGATGTGCGGCTACTGCACGGCAGCCAAGCGGCTGCTCGAGCGCAAGGGCGTCGCCTTCACCGAGCGCGATGCCTCCTTCTCGCCGGAACTGCGCCAGGAGATGATTTCCCGCGCTCACGGCCGCTCGACCTTTCCGCAGATTTTCATCGGCGACACGCATGTCGGCGGCTGCGACGACCTGCACGAGCTGGAGGCCGAAGGCCGCCTGGACAAACTGCTCGCCAACGGCGCGGCGATTTGAGGATATGACGATGGGTGTTTTCAAGGCTGCTGCGATCCAGATGCGCTCAGGCGAGAGCCCCGAGCGCAACGCGGTCGATCTCGAACGGCTGGTGCGTGAAGCAGCAAGCCAGGGCGCGACCTATATCCAGACGCCTGAAATGACAGGCGCGCTGATCCGCGACAGGGAGGCGCGCGCCGCTTCCTTCACCTCCGAGGACAAGGACATCGTCGTCGCGACCGCGCGCAGACTGGCAAGCGAACTCGGCGTCTTCCTGCATATCGGCTCGACCGCCATTTTGCGCGCCGACGGCAAGCTCGCCAACCGGGCGCTGCTGTTCGGCCCGGACGGCGCCACGCTCGCCACCTATGACAAGATCCACATGTTCGATGTCGACCTCGACAATGGCGAGAGCTGGCGCGAATCCGCCGCCTATGAGCCGGGCACCGAGGCTGTCGTCACCGAGATCGAGGGTGCAAGGCTGGGCTTCGCGGTCTGCTACGATTTGCGGTTTCCGCAGCTCTTCCGCGCCGAGGCGCTGGCCGGCGCCGACCTGCTTTCCGTGCCTGCCGCCTTCACCCGCCAGACCGGCGAGGCCCACTGGCACGTGCTGCTCAGGGCACGCGCCATCGAGAACGGCGCCTATGTCGTCGCCGCCGCGCAAGGCGGCCTGCATGAGGACGGCCGCGAGACCTATGGCCATTCGCTGATCGTCGATCCGTGGGGCCGCATCATTGCCGAAGCCAACCATGACGAGCCGGCGGTGATCGTCGCCGAGATCGATCCGGCGCAGTCGGCCGCGGCGCGCAAGAAGATCCCCAATCTCAAGAACGCGCGGGATTTCGCCGTCAGCGCCGGTTCGGCCGAGACGCCGCGTCTCAGGGGTGCTGCCTCTTGATCCGCTTTTCCCTGATCTGCGAGCACGAGCACGAATTCGAAGGCTGGTTTCGCAGCAATGATGATTTCGACAGCCAGAAGAAGCGCGGCTTCGTCGATTGCCCGACTTGCGGCTCGCACAAGGTGCAGAAGGCGCTGATGGCGCCGGCCGTCTCCACGGCGCGCAAGCAGGAGACCATTGCGCTCGCCATGGGCGACGCGCAGAAGCAGGCCCTGGCGCAGCTCAAGGCGATGGCCGAGAAGGTGCGCGAGAATGCCGACTATGTCGGCGACAAGTTTGCCGAGGAAGCCCGCAAGATCCATTTCGGCGAAAGCGACGCGCGCGGTATCTATGGCGAGGCGACACTGGACGAGGCCAAGAGCCTGGCCGAGGACGGCGTCGAGTTCATGCCGATCCCGGTGTTTCCGGACGACCGCAACTGAGTTCCATGATGACATCGCGCCGGTCTCGGAAGGTCGAACGGCGACGTGGTGCGACGATGCCGTTTCGCAGTCTTTTGGACTTGCTGGCAGTCAGGGCTAGCGACAAGAGAACGGTCGGCGGGATGCTGATTATTTATGATGCCGACAAGGGCGGCAAGGATGCAGACAAGGTTGCCGCCGCACTGCATCTGATACGAGACTTCGACGCTGTTCGGTATCGGCGGGTGGTCCGAGATCTCAAACAAATCTGGATCACAACTATTGCCGGCGCCGCAGGGCAGTTCGCGGGATCGACATCGACTTGCGAGCTCGATGAACGATTCGTGATGGGCGAACATACGTCGATCGAGCAGGTGGCTGGCGCCATCGTGCATGAGGCCACGCATGCGCGTCTCGATCAGTGCGGAATTGGCTACGAAGAGGGAATGCGCGCCAGGGTAGAGGCGGTCTGTATGGGGCGTGAACTGGCTTTCGCAGCCAAATTGCCGGACGGGGCGAGTATTCGCTTGTGGGTTGAGGCTCGGCAGAAGGGTGCCGTCGACTATTCCAATACAGCGTTCAATACGCGGGAGATTGCTGGAGCGCGGGATGCCCTGATCCATCTCGGCACGCCAGGCTGGTTTGCGGACATCATCGTCTTTGTCGCGAGGCTGCGACGGCGCGGGAGCGTAAAACGAGAGGAAGGCGGACGCGCTTCAGAGCCGCCAAATTGACCATTTCGCCGGGCTGATGCGTGGTCGTGACGGCCATGGCTACAGGTTGCTTACACTGCCGATCAGTTTCGCGAGCAGGTGTGCAAGCGTCTCCCGCTCCGTCTGCGTCAAGCCCGAAAGAACCGCGTGCTCGTTGGCGACATGGGCGCTGACGGCCTCGTCGATCAAGGCGAGACCCTTTTCGGTCAGCCGCACGACAATGCCGCGCCGATCGTTGGGATGCGGGCCACGCAGGATCAATCCGGATGTTTCGAGCCGGTCGAGCCGGTTGGTCATGGCGCCCGACGTCACCATCGTCGCTTCGTAGAGCGCCGTCGGTGTCAGCGCGTAAGGTGATCCCGAGCGGCGCAGCGTTGCCAGCACGTCGAATTCCCCGGACTGCAATCCGAAGCGGGCAAACAGCGGCGCGAGGCGCTCGCGGGCGATCAGCGAGGAGGCCTCGTTCAGCCGCCCAAGCACTGCCATTGGCGAGACATCCAGATCCGGCCGCTCCCGCTTCCACTGCTCGATCGCTCCTGCCGCCCTGTCCACTGTCTCACCGCTATATATCTTGACGTTAAGAATCTTTCCGTTATCTTATCGCAAGATTCAATGCTGGCCAAGGGGGCCGCGCGACAGGGTTTGATCATGAAATTTCTTTGGGATTCGGCGCTCGGCCTGCTGGTCGTCACCGGCGGCCTGCTCGGCCTGACGCTGCCGTTCGGCAAGCTCGCGACGGCGGCCGGCGTGCCTGCCATGGTGTGGGCCTTCGTCATCTCGTTCGGCGCTGGCGGCGTGCTGTTGTGCGTCTTGCTGCTGCGCGGTCAGCGCATCCGGCTCACCGCGCACAAATTGCGCTATTTCTTCGTCACCGCGGCGGTGTCCTATGCCGTCCCCAACCTCTTGATGTTCTCGGCCATCCCGCATCTTGGCGCCGGCTACACCGGCATCATGTTCACGCTGTCGCCGGTCATCACGCTGGTGTTCTCGATCCTGCTGCGTGTGCGGCGTCCCAACATGCTGGGCATTGTCGGCATCGCCATCGGCTTCGTCGGCGCCGTCATGGTGGCGGTGACGCGCGGCGAGGCCGGCCAGCCGGCCGATTTGTTCTGGGTGGCGATGGGGCTGCTGATCCCGGTCAGTCTTGCCGCCGGCAACATCTACCGCACGGTCGACTGGCCGGAAGGCACCGGCCCAATGGAGCTTGCCGTCGGCAGCCACCTGGCGTCGGCTGCGATGCTGTTTGCAGGCATTCTCGCTCTGTTCGGCGTCAAGGCTTTTGCTCCACTCGGCGGCGTGCCGCTGGTGGTCGTCGCGCAGGTCGCGTCGGCGTCGGCGATGTTCGCCTTCTTCTTCCGGCTGCAGGCGGTTGGCGGCCCGGTCTATCTCAGCCAGATCGGTTATGTGGCGGCGGCGGTCGGGCTATTTTCCGGCACCATCTTCCTGGGCGAACACTATCAGCTGCTGACCTGGGCTGGCGCGGTCATCATCACTGCCGGCGTCTTCATCACCACCAAGGCACAAAGCCAGAAGGGCTGAGTGCTTGGCGCCAGAACCGCTTTGCGGTTCCGTCAAATCGGGCTCGCGTCAAAGATCTTCCTGAGGGCCGGCGGGGCAACATTTCGCCATGACATCCGTATTGCGCTGCGGAATGTCTGTTCATCGCAAGCGTCAAGCTTGATCGACGTCCAGCCCTTTGGTCCCCATCCGCCGGGTACCGGCTTGAAAACCAGAGGTTCGGCCACAGTCATCATCTCTTGCTGGCCGCTGTCGAGCTTTATGACGGCGCGATCGTTTTCGGGCAGCGACATGAAAATGCGATTGCGTACCCGGAAGTCGGCCTTGCCGAAATGCGATTTCTCGGCCGCTTCGGGAAACTCAAGCGCCAATTGTCGGGCTCTCACAGTTTCCATGGCCCGACAAATCTCCAGGTCAGCCTTCAGACACTGCCCTTTTCCGCCAGCACCATGTAGTTGACGTCCATGTCCTTGGAGCGCGCCCAGCGGTCGGCAAGCGGATTATAGGTGACGCCGGTGCGGTCGATGATGCTCAGGCCGGCGCCGCCAAGCGCCTTTTCGAGCTCTTCCGGGCGCACCAGCTTGCCGAACTGGTGGGTGCCGCGCGGCAGCCAGCGCAGCACATATTCGGCGCCGATGATGGCCAATCCGAGAGCCTTCAGGGTGCGGTTGATGGTGGCCACGAACATGATGCCGCCGGGCCGGACCATCTCGCCGCATTTAGCGACGAACAGGTCGATGTCGGCGACATGCTCGACCACTTCCATGTTGAGGATAACGTCGAATTTTTCGCCGGCGTCTGCCAGGTCCTCGGCCGTCGTGGCGCGATAGTCGACGCTCACATTGCCCTCGGCCGCGTGCAGCTTCGCCACTTCGATGTTCGTCTCGGAGGCATCCGCTCCCACCACCTCGGCGCCAAGCCGCGCCATCGGTTCGCACAAAAGCCCGCCGCCGCAGCCGATGTCGAGGATGCGCAGGCCCTCGAAAGGCCGCGCCGCGCGCGGGTCACGGCCGAAGCGCGCCGCTATCTGGTCGCGGATATAGGAGAGCCGGACCGGATTGAACTTGTGCAGCGGACGGAACTTGCCGTTCGGGTTCCACCATTCGGCGGCAAGGGCGGAAAAGCGTTCGACTTCTCCAGCATCGATAGTCGATCGTCGGGGCTCTGGCATCGGTTGGTCTCCTCGACACTACAGCGCCGCGCGTCCTTGGACGCGCAAAGGACGCTGTAGCACTTTTAGTCCGCACATGATCCTTTCCGAAATCGAGACCGATTTCGGGGTCATGCGCTAGGAAGTCGGGCGTGAGGCCACGAATGTCAAGGCAGCAATTTTCAATGCTGCCAGAGGGACTGGGCCGACAGAGGGGGGCCGACCTACTTCCCGTCCAGCACGTCGCGCAGTTTCGCCGCCAGCTGCTCGATGGTGAAGGGCTTGGCCAGGAAGTGCACGTCGTGGTCGAGCACGCCGTTGTGGACCACGGCGTTTTTGGTGAAGCCGGTGGTGAAGATCACCTTCAGCCGCGGCATGCGCGCGGCCGCCTCCTCGGCGAGCTTGCGGCCGTTCATCACCGGCATGACGATATCGGTGAACAGAAGCGCGACGCCGGGGTTTTCCGCCAGCTTCCGCAACGCCTCCATGCCGCTAGCGGCATGGAGGACGGTGTAGCCGAGTTCGCGCAAGGCATCCGTGGTGGACGCACGCACACGGGCATCGTCCTCGACGACGAGGATGGTTTCCGTGACCGCAGCGGCGGGATTGCCGCCTCGCCCCGCGGGCACGGCGGCCTCCTCCGAGCCGAAGAATCGCGGCAAATAGATCTTGATCGTCGTGCCTTCGCCGGGCTCCGAGTAAATCTTGACGTGGCCACCCGACTGCTTGACGAAGCCGAACACCTGGCTCAGCCCAAGGCCGGTGCCCTTGTTGACCGGCTTGGTGGTGAAAAACGGTTCGAACGCCTTGGCCATGACATCCGCTGGCATGCCTTCACCGGTGTCGCTGACCGCGATCATCACATACTGGCCGGCCGCGACCTCGGCATGGGTGGCGGCATAACTGTCGTCGAGGTGGCTGTTGGCGGTCTCGATGGTCAGCTTGCCGTCGTCGCCCATGGCATCGCGCGCGTTGACCGCGAGGTTGAGAATTGCGTTCTCGATCTGGCTCGGGTCGGCATGGGTCTTCCACAAGCCTCCCGCCAGCACGGTTTCGATGCGGATGGTTTCGCCGAGCGCCCGCCGCAGCAGGTCCGACATTCCGGTCAGCAGACGGTTGGTGTCGACGATCTGCGGCGCCAGCGGCTGCTGGCGCGAGAAGGCGAGCAGGCGAGCCGTCAAATTGGCCGCACGGGTCGCCGCGTCGATCGCCGATTCGATGAATTTTGCGATGTCGTGCTCGCCGCGCGCCAGCTTGCGCTGGGTGAGGTTCATGGCGCTGATGATCACGGCCAGCATGTTGTTGAAGTCGTGGGCGATGCCGCCTGTCAGCTGGCCGACCGCCTCCATCTTCTGCATCTGGCGGATCTGCGATTCAGCCTTTTCGCGCGTCTGGATCTCATTGCCGAGCGCGATGTTCTTGCGCATCAGCGCTTCCTGGGCGACGGCCACCTCGCGGAAGCGGCGGCGGGATTCGCGGATGGCGTAGGCGCCAAGCAGGAAGATCGCCAGCAGGGCTGCCAGCGAGCCGATGCGCAGCCAGGCCTCGACCTGGTCTGTATGCTCGTCGCGGGCAGCAACGGCGGCGGCGCCGATGCGCCGGATCGTATCCATACTGGCCCGGATATCGTCCATGGCGGCCTTGCCCTGGCCGCTGCGGACCAGCTCCAGCGCTTTCGCCGCGTCACCTCTGTCGTAGAGAGCGATCGTTTCGGCCAGCTCAGCCTGCTTTTGCGAAAGCGCGTCCTTGACGCGACTGACCTGCGGAGCGAGCTGATCGTCCGAGGCTGTCATGGTGTCGATGCGGGCAAGTTGCCCCGGGATGGCCTCGACGGCCTTCCGATAGGGTTCGAGGTAGGACTTCTCCCCGGTCAGCAGATAGCCGCGCTGACCGCTCTCGGCATCCTGCGCCAATGAAAGCAGCCCGGAAAGCAGTTCCTGATACTCGATTGTCGCGCGCGCGGCGGCACGATTGGCCCTCTGGCTCTCGACGAGCATGGCGCGCGTGCCGACGATCAGCGCCAACACCGCGAAGCCGATGACAAGCGGGAGCGATTGCCATCGCATGGCGCGTCGAAGACGAGCAATCATCTGTTATGCCGGACCAAAAGGATTTCCCCGCGGGCAGCATTTGGTAAGCGGCGGCGGCCCGGAACGCAATATGCCGTCTTCTTGAAGCCGGCAATCCGCCGCCAGCCTTGCGAAAGCTTCATCATTTGGCTAAGGAGGCCGCGCATTCAGCGGCCGGCGTCAGCCGGCCTTCCGCTTTTCCGGATTCCGCTTTTGGGCTGGGGTCCGGCTTCAGTCAAAGGCATTTCGCTTCCATGGCGCGCATCGTGATGAAATTCGGCGGAACCTCCGTCGCCGACATCGCCCGCATCCGCAATGTGGCGCGTCACGTCAAACGCGAGGTCGATGCTGGCCATGAGGTGGCCGTCGTGGTTTCGGCGATGGCCGGCAAGACCAATGAACTGGTCGGCTGGACGCGCGAGGCCTCGCCGATGCATGATGCACGCGAATATGACGCGGTCGTCGCTTCCGGCGAACAGGTCACGGCCGGCTTGTTGGCAATCACCTTGCAGAACATGGGCGTGCATGCCCGCTCCTGGCAGGGCTGGCAGATCCCGATCAAGACCGACAACGCGCATGGCGCGGCGCGCATCCTGGACATCGACGGCGCGTTCCTGATCAAGCGTTTCGGTGAGGGCCAGGTGGCGGTGATCGCCGGATTCCAGGGCATCGGCCCGGACAATCGCATCGCCACGCTTGGCCGTGGCGGCTCCGACACCAGCGCGGTCGCGATCGCTGCAGCGGTCAAGGCCGATCGTTGCGACATCTACACCGACGTCGACGGGGTCTACACCACCGATCCGCGCATCGAGCCCAAGGCGCGGCGGCTGGCCAAGATCTCGTTCGAGGAAATGCTTGAAATGGCCTCGCTCGGCGCCAAGGTTCTGCAGGTGCGTTCGGTCGAGCTTGCCATGGTGCACAGGGTGCGTACCTTCGTGCGGTCGTCCTTCGACGATCCCGATGCGCCCGGAATGGGGGATTTGCTCAATCCGCCCGGAACGCTCATTTGCGACGAGGAAGAGATCGTGGAACAGCAGGTCGTCACCGGAATTGCCTATGCCAAGGACGAAGCGCAGATATCGCTGCGCCGTGTCGGCGACCGGCCGGGCGTCGCCGCCGGCATCTTCGGGCCGCTGGCCGAGGCCAACATCAATGTCGACATGATCGTCCAGAACATTTCCGAGGACGGCAAGTTCACCGACATGACCTTCACCGTGCCGTCGGGCGATGTCGACAAGGCGCTGGCCGTGCTCGAGCGCCTGAAAGCCTCGATCGGCTACGATGTCGTGCAGTCGGAAGCCGGCATGTCGAAGGTTTCGGTCATCGGCATCGGCATGAGGAGCCATGCCGGCGTCGCCGCCACCGCTTTCAAGGCGCTGGCCGACCGTTCTATCAACATCCGCGCCATCACGACCTCCGAGATCAAGATTTCGATACTGATCGACGGTCCGTACACCGAACTTGCGGTTCGTACTTTGCATTCCGTCTACGGTCTGGATAAGCAGTAGCGAGAACGATTTGAGTTGTTGCGTGCGCGCCGGTCGCGGTGGAAACTGCGGCGGGCAACATGCCCATTGGAGAAGAAGCCGCGATGCGTGATCAGGCCAGTGGCCCGCGCGTTTTGCTGAAACGGCTCCGCGAGCTCATGCAGGAGCCGCTGGAGCCGCAGGAGCGGCTTGACCGGATCGTGCGCGATATCGCCTCCAACATGGTCGCGGAAGTTTGCTCGCTCTATGTGCTGCGCGCCGATTCGGTGCTCGAACTCTACGCCACCGAAGGCTTGAACCCGAACGCCGTCCACCTGGCGCAGCTCAGGCTGGGGCAAGGCCTGGTCGGCACGATTGCCGCCAGCGCACGGCCGCTCAACCTCTCGAATGCCCAGGAACACCCGGCCTTCGCCTATCTGCCGGAGACCGGGGAGGAGATCTACAACTCCTTCCTCGGTGTGCCGGTGCTGAGGGCAGGGCGCACGCTGGGCGTGCTGGTGGTGCAGAACAAGACCATGCGCCACTACCGCGACGACGAGGTCGAGGCGCTGGAAACGACCGCGATGGTCATCGCCGAGATGATCGCCACCGGCGATCTGGCGCGGCTGACCCGGCCCGGCCTCGAACTCGACCTGCGCCGTCCGGCCAGCTTCACCGGCCTGTCCTTCAACGACGGCGTCGGACTTGGCCATGTCGTGCTGCATGAGCCGCGCATCGTCGTCACCAATTTGTTCAACGAGGATAGCGAGGAAGAGGTCCGCCGGCTCGAGACCTCGCTCGGCTCGCTCAGGCTCTCCATCGACGACATGCTGGAACGCCGCGACGTCGCCTTCGAGGGCGAACATCGCCAGGTTCTGGAAGCCTATCGCATGTTCGCCAACGATCGCGGCTGGGTGCGCCGCCTGGAAGAGGCGATCCGCAACGGGCTCACGGCGGAAGCAGCGGTGGAAAAGGTGCAGAGCGACATGCGCGCCCGCATGCTGCACATGACCGATCCCTATCTGCGCGAGCGGATGAGCGACTTCGACGACCTCGCCAACCGGTTGCTGCGCCAGCTGATGGGGCGCGGGCCGGAGGATGTCGCCGCATCGCTGCCGAAGGACGCCATCATCGTCGCCCGTTCGATGGGTGCCGCAGAGCTGCTCGACTATCCCCGGGACAAGCTGCGCGGGCTGGTGCTGGAGGATGGCGCGGCCACCAGCCACGTCGTCATCGTCGCGCGTGCCATGGGCATTCCTGTCGCCGGCCAGATGAAGGGCGCCGTTTCCATGGCGGAAAACGGCGATGCCATCATCGTCGACGGCGAAGAGGGCGCGGTCCATTTACGGCCGCAGCCCGATCTTGAAGCCGCCTATGCCGAAAAGGTGCGGTTCCGGGCGCGCCGGCAAGAGGTCTATCGCGAGCTGCGCAAGAAGCCGTCGATGACCAGGGATGGCGTCCAGGTCGATTTGTTGATGAATGCCGGGCTTGCCGTCGACCTGCCGCAGCTTGCCGAGGCGGGCGCGGCCGGCATCGGCCTGTTCCGCACCGAACTGCAGTTCATGGTCGCCTCGACGTTTCCGCGTGCCGAAGCTCAGGAAAAGCTCTATCGCGACGTGCTCGAGGCGGCGCGCGGCAAGCCGGTCACCTTCCGCACCATCGATATCGGTGGCGACAAGGTGCTGCCCTATTTCAAGGGTGCGATCCAGGAGGAGAACCCGGCGCTCGGATGGCGGGCGATTCGCCTGACGCTTGACCGACCGGGGCTGCTGCGCACCCAGATCCGCGCCTTGCTCAAGGCCAGCGGCGGACGCGAATTGAAGCTGATGCTGCCGATGGTGACCGAGCTTGGCGAGATCGCCCAGGCGCGCGAGATCATTGACCGTGAGGTGCGGCACCTTTCGCGTTTTGCCCATCATTTGCCGACCAGCCTCAAGCTGGGCGCGATGCTGGAAGTGCCGTCGCTTCTGTTCCAGCTCGACGAATTGATGAAAGCCGTCGACTTCGTCTCGGTCGGATCGAACGATCTATTCCAGTTCGTCATGGCCGTCGACCGCGGCAACACGCAATTGGCCAACCGCTTCGATACGCTGTCGGCGCCGTTCCTGCGCGTCCTGAAGCAGATCGCCGATGCCGGCGTGCGCAACCATACGCCTGTGACGCTGTGCGGCGAACTCGCCGGCAAGCCGATCTCGGCGATGGCGCTGATCGGTCTCGGCTTCCGCTCGATCTCGATGTCGCCGGCCTCGATCGGCCCCGTCAAGGCGATGCTGACGGAACTGCCGCTGGATGAGTTGAAGGCGTTCTTCGACGACAATCTGATGGCGCCGGCGCAGGGGCTGCCGATGCGGGCGCTGCTGCAGGCCTTTGCCGACGACCGTTCGATCCCATTGTAGCATCCTCATCATGGTCAATTTGCCCCGCGATCGTATGGATCAAGTCGTCAAGCGTTTCGAGATGCTCGAAGCGCAGATGTCGGCTGGCCCGGCACCGGATGCCTATGTGCGCATGGCGTCGGAATACGCAGAGATTCAGGACATGGTGGCCAAGGTCAGGGCGCTGCGCTCGGCCGAGCATGAGCAGGCCGACCTGGAAGCCATGCTCGCCGACAAGGGCACCGATGCCGAGATGCGGGCCCTGGCGGAGGCCGACCTGCCGGAGGTCGAGGAACGCATCGAGACGCTGCAGAAGGACATCCAGATCCTGCTGCTGCCCAAGGATGCCGCCGACGACAAGAACGCCATTCTCGAAATCCGCGCCGGCACCGGCGGCGATGAGGCGGCCCTTTTCGCCGGCGACCTGTTTCGCATGTATGAGCGCTACGCTGCCGACCGCGGCTGGCGGTTCGAGACGGTGTCGGCCAGCGATGGCGATGCCGGCGGCTACAAGGAAATCATCGCCACGATCTCGGGCAAGGGCGTCTTTGCGCATCTGAAATTCGAATCCGGCGTGCACCGCGTGCAGCGCGTGCCGGCGACCGAGGCGAGCGGGCGCATCCACACTTCGGCCGCCACCGTCGCCGTCCTGCCGGAAGCCGAAGAGGTCGACATCGACATCAGGGCCGAAGATATCCGCATCGATACGATGCGCGCCTCGGGCTCGGGCGGCCAGCACGTCAACACCACCGATTCGGCTGTTCGCATCACCCATTTGCCGACCGGCATCATGGTGGTTCAGGCGGAAAAGTCGCAGCATCAGAACCGGGCGAAGGCGATGCAGATCCTGCGCGCCCGCCTCTATGATTTGGAGCGCAGCAGGGCCGACGAGGAGCGCTCCGAATCGCGCAAGTCGCAGGTCGGCTCCGGCGACCGTTCGGAACGCATCCGCACCTACAATTTCCCGCAAGGCCGTGTCACCGACCACCGCATCAACCTGACGCTCTATAAGCTCGACCGGGTGATGATGGGCGAACTCGACGAAGTGATCGATGCGCTGATCGCCGATCGTCAGTCGAAGCTGCTCGCCGACATCGGCATCGATGGCTAGCCTGCCGGAAGCGCTGGGGCCACTGTTGCGGCAAGCACAGGCCCGGCTTGCCGGCGCCGCTGTCGATGATCCGGGGCTCGATGCAAGGCTGATCGTCGAGCATTTTTCCGGCACGACCCGCACCCAGGCGATTGCCGATCCGGAGCGCAAGATCGACGCAAGCACCATTGCGGCAATCGATGATGCCTTGAGACGGCGCATCGGCGGCGAACCGGTGCACCGCATCCTTGGCTATCGTGACTTCTACGGTTTGCGGCTGTCGCTGTCGCCGGAAACGCTGGAGCCGCGGCCGGATACCGAAACGCTGGTCGAGGCGATGCTGCCTTTCGTCAGGGCAGTGGCAGTCCGGGAAGGCGAATGTCGTATCCTCGATCTGGGCACCGGCACCGGCGCCATCGCCCTGGCGCTGCTCAGCGTCGTGCCGACGGCGATCGCCACCGGCGTCGATATGTCCGCTGGCGCGCTGGCGACGGCGACCCGCAATGCCCGGCAACTGGGCCTTGCCGGCCGGTTCACGGCGCTCCAGTCAGACTGGTTCGAAAAAGTTTCCGGCCGCTACCATGTAATTGCCGCAAACCCTCCCTATATACAGTCCGAAGACATTGGAAATCTGCAGGACGAAGTCCGCAATTTCGACCCGCGCCTAGCCTTGGATGGTGGCGTGGACGGTCTGAACCCCTACAGGATCATCGCCGCGGAGGCGGCAAGGTTTTTGGAAACTGAAGGCAGGATTGCGGTCGAGATCGGCCACACGCAGCACAACGAGGTTTCGGAGATATTCACGGCTGCCGGCTACGTGCCGGGCGGTGCTTTTCGTGACCTTGGGGGAAACGACAGGGTTGTTGTCTTTGAAAGCACAAAGCCTTGACGCAGTGCAAAAAAAGCGCTTGGCAATGCCGGGGAATGCGGCTAGGGTCGCCTTAACCGGATGAGACGAAGCAGGCAGTGCTCTTAGCGATTCGGTTTTCCTTGGAAATAGCTGCCTTCTTGCGCAAACGATGCCCAAGCTTCGTGCGGGAATCGTCCGGCAAGTGATGTAACCGGAACAGGATGGCACGTGGCGCCAACGCAATCGATGCGGGCGAACGCCGGTGAAGAAACGAAACGGCTGGCTGCATGAGCGCCTCCGTTCGTGAAGAGTTTTTCGAAAATTTCAAAATGAAGAGAGTTTGATGAGGCCACAACAGCAGAACAGGCGCATGCGCGGTCGCAACAACAATGGCGGCGGCGGTGGCAACAATAACAATAGCAACAACAACAACCGCAAGGGGCCAAACCCCCTGACGCGCAATTACGAGAGCAACGGCCCGGACGTGAAAATCCGCGGTTCGGCTCAGCAGATCGCCGAAAAATACGCCACCCTTGCCCGTGACGCGCACAGCTCCGGCGACCGGGTCATGGCGGAGAACTATCTCCAGCACGCCGAACACTACAATCGCATCATCGCGGCCGCGCAGGCGCAGATGCCGATCCAGAACGCGCAGCAGAATCGCGATGATTTCGACGATGACGGCGACGAGGATCGCGACGACTTCGACAATGGCGGCAACAACAGCAACACAATTTCCGATACCCAGGTTCCGGTGGTCAACCATGGCGCCGGTCCGCAGCCGGTCATCGAAGGCATGCCGGCCGAGGTCGCGCTGAACCGGGAAAACGGCCGCGACACTCGTGATAACAATAGCGGGCGTGACAATGGCGGGCGCAACAATGGCGGCCGCGACAACAATGGCGGACGCAATCGCGATCGTCGCCCCAATGGCGGTTATGGCCAGAATGGCCAGCGCGACTTTGCTTCGGCCGCCGAGCAGGGCGGCCAGCCCCAGCGCAACGAGACCGCGATCCAGGCCGAAGCCGCTTCGCCGACCGAATCTGCCGAATCCGTTGCGATAGCCGAACCGGCTCCGCTGTTCGAGAACCTGTCGCCGGCAGGTCTTGCCGCCCAGGCCGAGCTCAACGAGGCGGCCGCCGAAAGCGGTGCTGCCCGTCGCCCGAGGCGTCCGCGCCGTCCGCGCGTCAGTGCCGATCAGGTCGAGGGTGGTAGCGCCGATGCCAGTGCCGGCGAGGTGGCCGCGGCCCCGGTCGACAGCGGCAATGCCGAACCGGTCAAGGTCGATATCGACAACTGATCGAACGACATTTCGAGACGTTGGACGGCGGAGAGAAATCTCCGCCGTTTTCGTTTGCGCGGCCGTGCAATATTATGCGGTTGCCGATGTCGAGACGTCTTGAGGGTTCGGGGCCTGTGCACCATATCAGCCTCAACTGGACCCGGCTCGAATGGGCGGGTCCGTCACCGCAATCGGATCCGGTGCCGCAAAGCGGGCCGGTGATGGAAGGAGACAGATATGAACCTTGAGAAATACTCCGAGCGCGTGCGCGGCTTCATCCAGTCCGCGCAGACCATGGCGCTCTCCCGCAACCACCAGCAATTCACCCCTGAACAAATGCTCAAAGTGCTCGTCGATGACGACGAGGGCCTGGCCGCGTCCCTGATCGAACGCGCCGGTGGCAACGTCCGCGACGTCAAGCTTGGCGTCGAGACGGCGCTCGAAGCGATGCCCAAGGTCGAAGGCGGCAATGGCCAGCTCTATCTGGCGCAGCCGCTGGCCAAAGTGTTCTCGACCGCTGAGGAGCTGGCCAAGAAGGCCGGCGACAGCTTTGTCACCGTCGAGCGGCTCCTGCAGGCGCTCGCCATGGAGAAATCGGCCAAGACCGCCGACATCCTGGCCAAGGCCGGCGTCACTGCACAAGCGCTCAACCAGGTCATCAACGATGTCCGCAAGGGTCGCACCGCCGATTCGGCGAGTGCCGAACAGAGCTACGACGCGCTGAAGAAATATGCGCGCGACCTGACCGCCGATGCCCGTGCCGGCAAGCTCGATCCGGTCATCGGCCGCGACGACGAAATCCGCCGCACCATCCAGGTGCTGTCGCGCCGCACCAAGAACAATCCGGTGCTGATCGGCGAACCGGGCGTCGGCAAGACGGCGATCGCCGAAGGTCTAGCGCTGCGCATCGTCAATGGCGACGTGCCGGAATCGCTGAAGGACAAGCAATTGATGGCGCTCGACATGGGCGCGCTGATCGCTGGCGCCAAATACCGTGGCGAGTTCGAGGAGCGGCTGAAAGCCGTCCTTTCGGAAGTCACCTCCGCTGCTGGCGGGATCATCCTGTTCATCGATGAGATGCACACGCTGGTCGGCGCCGGCAAGGCGGATGGCGCCATGGATGCGTCGAACCTGTTGAAGCCGGCGCTGGCGCGCGGCGAGCTTCATTGCGTCGGTGCGACCACGCTCGACGAATATCGCAAGCATGTCGAGAAGGATGCAGCTCTTGCCCGGCGTTTCCAGCCGGTCTTCGTCGATGAGCCGACGGTGGAAGACACCGTCTCGATCCTGCGCGGCCTGAAGGAAAAATACGAACAGCACCACAAGGTGCGCATCTCGGATTCGGCGCTGGTGGCGGCGGCGACGCTGTCCAACCGCTACATCGCTGATCGGTTCCTGCCCGACAAGGCGATCGACCTCGTCGACGAAGCCGCGTCGCGGCTGCGCATGCAGGTCGATTCCAAGCCCGAAGCACTCGACGAGATCGATCGCCGCATCATGCAGCTCAAGATCGAGCGCGAGGCGCTGAAGGTCGAGACGGACGATGCGTCGAAGGACCGGCTCGCCCGCCTGGAAAAGGAACTTGTCGGCCTCGAGGAGGAATCGACCGAGATCACCACCAAGTGGCAGGCCGAGAAGCAGAAGCTCGGCCTGGCCGCCGACCTGAAGAAGCAGCTCGACGAGGCGCGCAACGAGCTTGCCATTGCCCAGCGCAAGGGTGAATTCCAGCGCGCCGGCGAGCTTGCCTATGGCAAGATTCCGGAACTGGAAAAGAGGCTGAAGGACGCCGAAGCCCAGGACGGCAAGGTCGGCATGGTCGAAGAGGTGGTCACCCCCGACCATGTCGCCCATATCGTCTCGCGCTGGACCGGCATTCCGGTCGACAAGATGCTGCAGGGCGAGCGCGACAAGCTGTTACGCATGGAAGACGAGATCGGCAAGCGCGTCGTCGGCCAGGGCGAGGCGGTACAAGCCGTCTCAAAGGCCGTGCGGCGGGCGCGTGCCGGCTTGCAGGACCCGAACCGGCCGATCGGCTCGTTCATGTTCCTCGGGCCGACAGGCGTCGGCAAGACCGAACTGACCAAGGCACTGGCGAACTTCCTGTTCGACGACGAAAGCGCCATGGTGCGCATAGACATGTCGGAGTTCATGGAAAAGCACTCCGTCGCCCGGCTGATCGGCGCGCCTCCCGGCTATGTCGGCTATGAGGAGGGTGGTGCGCTGACCGAAGCGGTGCGACGCCGACCCTACCAGGTCGTCCTGTTCGACGAGATCGAGAAGGCGCATCCGGACGTGTTCAACGTGCTGCTGCAGGTGCTCGATGACGGCCGCCTGACCGATGGTCAGGGCCGCACCGTCGACTTCCGCAACACGCTGATCATCATGACGTCTAACCTCGGCGCCGAATATCTCGTCAATCTCGGCGAGGACCAGGATGTCGACCAGGTCCGTGACGAGGTGATGAATGTCGTCAAGGCATCGTTCCGGCCCGAGTTCCTCAACCGCGTCGACGAGGTGATCCTGTTCCACCGGCTGCGCCGGCAGGATATGGGCCGCATCGTCAAGATCCAGCTCAAGCGGCTGGAAAGCCTGCTTGTCGATCGCAAGATCACCCTTTCGCTGGACCAGGAGGCGATCGACTGGCTGGCGGCCAAGGGTTACGACCCGGCCTATGGCGCGCGGCCGCTGAAGCGGGTGATGCAGAAGGAACTGCAGGACCCGCTGGCGGAGAAGATCCTGCTCGGCGACATCCTCGACGGCTCGACAGTCAAGGTGACGGCCGGTTCCGACCGGCTGAACTTCCGCTCGAAGCCGACGCTCGTCGCGGCCGAGGCGGCAGCCTGATCCAGCGCCGCGCGTCCATCCCGGACGCGCGGCGTTTCCACACAGATGAGGGCGCGGATGACGCTGGACGACTACAACGGCTTCTGCGCCTCGCTGCCTTCGACGACACATGTCGTCCAGTGGGGTGGCGCCCATGTCTGGAAGGTCGGCGCCAAGGTCTTCGCGATCGGCGGCTGGGACCAGGGCCAGCAGCTTTTCGTCACCTTCAAATGTTCCGACATCGCTTATGATGTGCTGAAGGAGCAGCCGGGCCTGCGGCCGGCACCCTATCTTGCTTCGCGCGGAATGACATGGATCCAGCGTCAGACAAGCCAGAGCATGGATGATGGTGCGCTGAAGGACTATCTGCGCGAGAGCCATCGCCTTGTTGCCCTGAAGCTGACCAAGCAGGCACGCAAGGAATTGGGGCTTGCGGCGAGCTAGCTGATATTCATCGAGGCGCCGGAAAACTGCCATCTTCATGCCCGGTTCATGTTGGAACTTTATGCTGGGCGAATGGTTTGCTGGCGAAGGGGTTCGCCGTACAGGGACACTGCCGGGCGACGGCAATTACGGACCGGAGAGTTTGGCCACCATGTTCCGCACGATCTTCACCCTCTCGGTGCTCGCCGCTGGGCTTGTGTCTTCTGGCGCGCTCGCCGCGCCGACGCAGGACAATGAACCAATTGTTGTCCGCGCCGCCACGACTGGTGGCGTCCTTGTCGCCCAGGACGGCAACCTCGACATCTATTACGACGCCAGGGGCAATCGCGTCATCGTCGATGCCGATACCGGCAAGGTCATCGCCATCCAGCCGCCGCAGACGCGGCTCGACAGGCGCGCGTTGCGCCGCGAGACAAGGCTGCGCGAGTTGGGCCGGGCGCCCGATAACAATGATCGCTACTATCTCGACGATCCGCAAGACATGGCGCGATTCCGCCGTAAGCAGCTGGAAGAGGGAGGCCGGGTCATCGCGCCGCCGGCGGACGGATACGATCCCTACGGTGACAATTCCGTGGAAGCCTATCCGCCGCCACCGCAGGACGACGGCAGCTACGACAACAATTATCCCGATGCGCCGCAGCCGGCAGAGCCGCGCACCATCAAGCGCCAGCCGCTGAACGAGGCTTCCATAGAACCCGCCCAGCCGGCATTCCCCGCCGAACAGGCAGCACCCGCCGATCAGGCGGGACTGCCGCCCAAGGCCGGCGGCAAGACCACCGTAGCACCGTCGCTTTCGCTTGGAGCACGCCAGGATGTCGCGGCACTGCAGGTGCTGCTCGACCGGGGCGGCGCTTCGCCCGGCGTCATCGACGGGCGATTCGGTTCGAATGTCGACAAGGCACTTGCCGCCTACAACCAGATCACCGGCAGCAATCTGCGATCGACCGATGCGGTCGGCATCCAGGCAGCACTTGCGCAAACCGGCGGCGATGCCTTCGCCAACTACACCATCACAGCGGAAGATGCGGCCGGCCCCTATGTCGCCTCGATTCCGGAAGACTACAGCCAGAAGGCGCAGCTCGATCGCATGGGCTATACCTCGGTGACCGAAGCGCTGGCGGAGCGCTTCCACATGGACGAGAACTATCTCAAGGCGCTCAACCCGGACGCCAACTTCAATCGCCCCGGCACGATCATCAAGGTCGCCAATTTCGGCAAACTCGTCTCGACGCCGGTTGCCCGCATCGTCGCCGACAAGGGCAAGAAAGAGGTTTTCGCCTATGATGCGGGCGGCAAGCTGGTGGCTGCCTATCCGGCCACAATCGGTTCGTCGGATACGCCGTCGCCAACCGGTATCCACACGGTGACGCGCGTCGCGCTCGATCCGAACTACACCTACAACCCAAACATCAATTTCAAACAGGGCCAAAACGACAAGGTCCTGACCATTCCGCCGGGTCCGAACGGCCCGGTCGGTTCGGTCTGGATCGCCCTGGACAAGCCGACCTATGGCATCCATGGCACCCCGGAACCGTCGAAGATCGGCAAGACCGAAAGCCATGGCTGCGTGCGCCTGACCAACTGGGATGCGCGGGAACTGGCCAAGCTGGTGTCGCCGGGCGTCACCGTTGAGTTCGTCGAGTAGGCGCGCCCGAGACGCGTCAGCCGATGATCCTGCGCACCCACTTCGCGCTCGGGGTTGCCGCGTAGATCAGTTGCACCACCAGAATGAATCCGACGCTGAGCAACGGGGTGATCAGGCACAGTGCCGCACCGATCGCCCATAGGATCTGCGCCTTGACGATACGCAGGTAGACCGTGCGTTTGGTTCCCGCATCGACGCCCTCTGCCAGGAAGCCGCTTTTCTCCGCGTAACGCCAGCTGGCGAACAGCGTGATGCCAAGCATCAGCAGGTTGAGCCAGTAGACCAGGACCGCTGTTCTGAATTCGAGGAAGTCGGCCAAAAAATCGGTCGAGAACGGCAGCAGGGCGATGAAAGCGAGAAAGCAGAGGTTCAGCGTGGCAAGTCGCCGGTCGGATCTGGCGATCAGCCCATGTTGCGCCTGCTGGCCGAACCAGAAGATGGTCAGCGTCAGAAAGCTCAAGGCATAGGTCAGGAAGCGTGGCGCCAGTGCGGCGATCGCGGCAAGCAGATCGCGCTCCGAATGGATCGCCTCGTGCGCCGGCACCCTGATCTCGAGGACGATCAGGGTGAGTGCGATGGCGAACACCCCGTCAGTGATGCCGACGATACGGCCGCGCCCCTCCGCCGATGCTTCGAGTGGCCGCTTCATCGTTTCTCCCCGTCTGAAATTTCCAGAAAACCTAGCATGACTGCCGCTATTTGCACCTGGACAGGCGTGCTCCTGGCCATGCGGCTGGTTTCAATGACGGCAAGCCACTGGCCGGTTGTTGCCAAGGCGTATGCGGTCTAAGCAAGGCTCCATGCATTCACCAAGCGAAGCCGCCGCCGTCCCGCTGACCAGCCCGGTCACGAACGGGACGTTCTGTCCGCAATCGCAGCGACGATTCGTGCTGATCGCGGCAATCCTGGCCTCCGCGCTTGGCTTCATCGACGGTTCGATCCTGGCCATTGCCATGCCGGCGATCCGCGTCAACCTTGGCGCCAGCCTTGCCGAGGCACAGTGGATTTCCAATGCCTATGCGTTGACGCTGTCGGCGCTGATCCTTGCCGGAGGTGCTGCCGGCGATCGGTTCGGGCTGCGCCGCGCCTTCGTGGCGGGCATTGCGCTGTTCATTGTCGCCTCGCTTGCCTGCGCGCTGGCACCGAATGCGGTGGTGCTGATCGCATTTCGTGCCCTCCAGGGCATTGGTGCTGCGATCATGGTGCCGGGCAGCCTCGCCATCATCGCCAAGGCCTACCCGAAAAAGGAACGCGGCCGGGCGATCGGCATCTGGGCGGCGGCTTCGGCGCTGACGACAGCACTTGGCCCGGTGTTCGGCGGCTTCGTGCTGTCGGCTTTCGGCGACGGCATCTGGCGGGCGATCTTCGCCATCAACCTGCCGCTCGGCCTGATCTCGATCTATCTTCTGCTGGCGAAGATTCCAGCCGACGCGCCAACGGAGAAACGCAGCCTGGATCTTGGCGGTGCCGCGCTCGCGACATTGGCCTTCGGCGCGCTCGCCTATGGACTGACCTCGATGAGCGCCAGCGGCGAGGGCCACATGTCGGGGCCGAGCATTGCCGCCGGCGTCGTGTTGCTGGCTGTCTTCATCGTCTTCGAACTCCGGCAGCGGGAGCCGATGATCGACCTGTCGTTGTTTCGCGTCGGCGCTTTCGCCGGCGCCAATGTCGCAACGTTCTTCCTCTATTTCGCGCTGTCGGCCAATCTTTTCTATCTGCCGATGCTGCTGATCGCCGGCTGGGGACTGAGCACGGCGGAGGTCGGCTTCATCTTCCTGCCCCTGTCGGCATCGATCGCGCTTTTGTCGGGACCGGTCGGCCAGTTGTCGGACCGGATCGGGCCGCGCTTTCCGATCGCCTGCGGCAGCCTCGTCGTGGCTTTCGCCTTTGCCGGACTTGCCATGCTCACCCATGCCGGCATCCACAATTTCTGGACGGGAACATTCCCGCTGATGGCGCTGATGGGGCTCGGCATGGCGCTTGTCGTGTCGCCGCTGTCGACGGCGATCATGACGGCGGTGGAAGACAAGGATACCGGTGCCGCCTCCGGCATAAACAATGCCGTCTCGCGCATCGGCGGCCTGATCGCGGTGGCGGCGATGGGCTCGCTTGCCGCCTGGGTCTACGCCAATGCACTGGATGGGAATGCAACGACCGGCGTGCCTGGCTTCGGCGAACCGTTACAAGCCGGACTTGCGCCGGCACTCGATGCGGCAAGGCTCGCCGCCAGTGACGCGGCGTTTTCCGCCGTGTCTTCGGTGACGGCGCTGCTTTGCCTGCTGTCGGCTGTTATCGCGTGGACGACCATTTCCGGTCAGCGGCTGCCATGGCCGTGGCGTGCGGAAAATCAGCAAGGCTGAGAACGTAGTCAAAGCTAGAAAACCGACGGATCAACCGTCGATCTTGGCGCTCGCAACCTTCAGCGAATCGCTGTCTTCCTGCTTCAACAGGTCGTCGATGCGCTCGCGTTCGCGCTTGAAGGCGACGAGGTCGTCGCCCTTCAGCACCTTGCCGACCGGCAGGCGGACACGCATCGGATCAACCTTGGTGCCGTTGACGATCAGCTCATAGTGAAGATGCGGGCCGGTGGCGAGGCCGGTCTGGCCGAGATAGCCGATGGTCTGCCCCTGGCGCACGCGCACGCCCTCTTCGATGCCTTTGGCAAAGGCGCTCTGGTGATTGTATGAGGTCTCGTAGCCATTGGCATGACGGATGATGATCTGCTTGCCGTAGCCGCCGGCCCAGCCGACCTTCTCGACGACGCCATTGCCGGCGGCAATGATCGGCGTGCCGATGGGAGCGGCCCAGTCGACGCCGGTGTGCATGCGGACATAGCCGAGGATCGGATGTTTGCGGGCGCCGAAACCGGAGCGGAATTTTCCGGCGGGCAGGGGGTTGCGCAGCAGGAATTGCTGGGCGCTCGAGCCGTCCTCATCGAAATAGTCGGTGCTGCCATCCTGCATCTGGAAGCGGTAGAAGTTGCGCGTCGTGCCGCCGAACGTCGCCGAGACAAACAGAAGTTCCGAGTTGTCGGAGGTCTGATCATCGCCATCGGGCTGCGAGAACAGCACTTCGATACGGTCGGCGGGGTTGAGCCGGGACTGGAAGTCGACGTCGGAAGCCAGCAGCTTGATCAGCCGCTGGGTCATCGCCTTGGACATGCCGTAGGAATAGGCGGCGCGGTAGATGCCGTCATAGACGTTGGGCAGGTTGCCGCGCACCACCACCGGGGCCGACGAATCATCGAAGGCGGTCAGCAATTCGGGATTGGGATCCGGTTCCTGCGCCGGCACATACTGGCCGCGATCGTCGAGCGCGATGGTGACGATATGCGTGGTCTTGTCGTAGACGCTGGTACGAACCACCTTGGCGGCATCGCCGTGGACTTCGAGACCGACACGCAGCACGGTTCCAGCCTTGAGCGCCGTGGCGTTCAACAGCTTGGCGATCGCTTCGGCCATGCCGGTGGCGTCTTCGCCCGTATAGCCCGAATCAGCAAGGGCTTCGGTGACGTCGAGATCCTTGGTGAAGGGGATGATTTCCTCGGCGAAAGTCGGCGCCTGGTCGTCGGCGGCGGCGCGCGGAGCCACCGAGACGTTTTCCGGCACGATCTTGACGTCGTAGGAGCCAGCCATGCTCTCGGCAAAGGCTTCGCCGAAACGCTGCGGGTCGACATAATGGAGTGAAGCGACCTGCACGGCGCCATCGCTGAGGCCGGTGCCGGCTTCGCGCACCACCTTTTCCACCTCGTCGGCGGACAGGTCGCTCTTTTCGTCGAAGGCGGCCGTCTCGATCGGGAAATCGACGGTCTTCAGGCTCATCTCGCTTTCGACCTTGGCGCCGTAGATTTGTCCGGAAGCGGCCGAGGCTGTCGCCGGCTGCGCCGCACTGTCGTCGCTGTCGTCGCCAAACACCTGCATCGGGTCGAAGGGCGGGTAGGCGCGACTGGTGGTGTGGCCGGCGGCGAGCGCCATCTTGATCTGCACGAAAGGCATGGTGTGGATGACGTCGCGGTCGCCGACCTTGGTGACCATCGACACTTCCATGCGGCGGCGGTCCTTGGCCTTGGCGATCTGGCGCGGCGCCACCAGCCTTGTCGTCTTGGCCACCTCGCCGGAATCGCCATTGTTGGCAAGGCTGATCATTTCGGCGA